>NZ_SOCP01000009.1 GCF_004364325.1 Actinophytocola oryzae
CCGGCCATCACGTTCAGCTGTCACCATCACTCCACCCAGCAAGCCCAGACCCACCCGCCGACCAGCCAGGACCACCTAACCGACCGGCATTGGGCCTAGCCGCCGGATTCGCCCTCGGTGGACCCGATCGCGGGACGCGGCGGCGTGACCGTGTCGGACCGCCGCCCGCGTCCGCGCGAGGACTACTACTCGTCGTCGCCCGACTGGGCCTCGTCGATGGGCTGCGTCTCGTCGGCCTCGTCGACGGGCTGGGCCTCGTCGGCCGGTGCCGTCTCGTCCGCGGGTGCCTCCTCGGCAGGCGGTGTCGGCTCGGTCTTGTCGCAGGAGTGCGCGGTCACGATGCGTCCGTGGTGGAACCTGGACTGGCAGGTGTACACCGGCTCGCTGGAGCTCGTGAAGATAAACACCTCACCGTCGACGAAGGCGTACTGCTGCTCGTCCGAGTCACAGCCCAGGGCGTCGATGCTGTCCGGCAGGTTCGAGTCGTCCACGTAGTCGCACTGAAGGGTCTGGACCTCGGGGGCGGGTGCTGCCGATGCGGACAACGGTGCGGCCACGGCCATTGCCACCGCGGCGCCCAGTACCGCGGCGTGGGAAACGATCCGACGAGTCAGTCGACGAGTGGTCATCCTCTGTCTCCTCTTGTTGTGCTGGAACGACAGGGCGCGTCCGGCAGTCGCCGAACGCGCCCGTCCCAGCACAACATCACCTCGGTGGCGCCACCACCGGGACAGCCGGAGTCCACCTGACCGGATGACACAGCCATCCGGAGGTTCGCGGATCGTGGTGTTGTCATTCAGCGGCGTTTCACAGGAGCCACTTGACAAAGGGGAGACAATAAAAATTCGGCGCGCCCTCCGGAAACCATTGGAGAACTCGCCGTTCTTGAAGCCAGATTAACTGCTGTGAGGGGCATGTGTCAACTCAGGGGTACGAAGAGGAACTGCGGTCCGAGCGGGGTTACGTGGCCGGGCTCTACACGCGGCTCGACGCCGAGCGCGTGCGGGTGAAGGGCGAGTACGACGCGGCGCTGCTGGGGACCGGCGGGACACCGATGGAGCGGGACGACCACGTGCGTGCGTCGGCCAGGGAGATGAGGCGGCTGTCCGTCGCGGACAACGGGCTGTGCTTCGGCCGGTTGGACACCCTTTCCGGTGAACATTCCTACATCGGCCGGATCGGCCTGTTCGACGAGGAGAACGAGTACGAGCCGGTGCTGCTCGACTGGCGGGCACCCGCGGCGCGTCCCTTCTACGTCGCCACCGCCGTGACCCCGGAGAACATGCGCAGGCGCCGCCAGTTCCACACCCGGGGCCGTCAGGTCGTCGACTTCACCGACGAGGTGCTCGGCAGGCCCGGCGGCGAGGAGCGGGGGGACGCGGCCCTGCTCGCGGCGGTCAACGCGCCGCGCGGCGAGGGCATGCGCGACATCGTGGCGACGATCCAGGCCGAGCAGGACGAGATCATCCGGCTCGACCACCCCGGCGTGCTGGTGATCGAGGGCGGCCCCGGCACGGGCAAGACCGTGGTGGCGCTGCACCGCGTCGCGTACCTGCTCTACACGCACCGGGAGCGGATGGAACGCCACGGCGTGCTCGTGGTCGGGCCCAACCCGTCGTTCCTGAACCACATCGGCCGCGTCCTGCCGTCGCTGGGCGAGTCCGACGTGGTGTTCGTGACCACCGGCGACCTCGTGCCGGGCATGCGCGTCACCGCCGAGGACACGCCGGAGGTCGCGCGGCTCAAGGGATCGCTGCGGATCCTCGACGTGCTCGCCGCCGCGGTCGCCGACCGCCAGCGGCTGCCGGAGCGACCGGTGGAGCTCGACCTGGCGGGCGCCGCGGTGAGGATCGACGCCGAGACCGCGCAGTGGGCCCGGGAGGAGGCACGCGACAGCGGGTTGCCGCACAACGAGGCCCGCGCGGTGTTCACCGAGATCGTCACGTACGTGCTCACCGAGCGGGCGCTGGGGCGGATCGGCCGTGGCTGGCTGTCCCGCAGGGACCGTGACGCGTGGGAGCGGATGCGTGCCGACCTGGTCAAGGAGCTGGCCGAGGACGACACGTTCACCGCCGCCCTCGACGAGCTGTGGCCGATCCTGCCGCCGGAGAAGCTGTTGGCGCAGCTGTACACGTCCCCGGAGCGGCTGCGTGCGGCGGGCGGTGACCAGGCGCTGCTGCGTGCCGACGGCGACGCGTGGACGGTGTCGGACGTGCCGCTGCTCGACGAGCTGGTCGACCTGCTGGGTCGCCACGAGCCCGTCGACCAGACGGCGGAGCGCCGGCGCAGGGCGGAGGCCGAGTACGCGGCCAGGGTCCTGGACAGCCTCGTCAGCCGCCAGGACTCGATGGACGACGAGGACCACCTGTTCGCCACGGACCTGCTCTACGCCGAGGACCTCGGGGACCGCTTCGTCGAACACGACACCAGGGGCCTTGCCGAACGTGCCGCCGCGGACCGCGACTGGACCTACCGCCACGTCGTGGTCGACGAGGCACAGGAACTGTCCGAAATGGACTGGCGGCTGCTGATGCGGCGCTGCCCGGGCAAGTCGTTCACGGTCGTCGGCGATCTCGCGCAGCGCCGCTCGGAGGCGGGTGCGACGGAGTGGGCCACGATGCTGGAGCCGTACGTGCCCGGCCGCTGGGTGTACCGGTCGCTGTCGGTCAACTACCGCACCCCCGCGGAGATCATGACCGTCGCCGCCGCGCTGCTGGCCGAGTTCGCACCGGGGGTGACGCCGCCGGACTCGGTTCGCGCGTGCGGTGTCGCGCCGTGGTCGCGCCGGGTCTCCGAGGACGAGCTGCCTGCCGCGATCGAGGAGTTCGTCCGGGACGAGGCGGGCCGCGAGGGCACCAGCGTCGTGATCGGGCCGCCCGGTGTGCCCGGCGCGGTGGCGGCGTCGGAGACCAAGGGGCTCGAGTTCGACGCCGTCCTGGTCGTGGCGCCGGACCGGATCCTCGCCGACGGCCCGCGTGGCGCGGCCGAGCTGTACGTGGCGCTCACCCGTGCCACCCAGCGCCTGGGCGTCCTGCACGAGGGGCCGCTGCCCGCCGCTCTCTCCGGACTGGTCGAGAGGGGGACACCGGCCGAGGTCCAGCGGTCGGCGTAGCGGCCGGCGTGCGGCCGGTCCCGACCGGGACCGGCCGCGACACGCCGTCCTAGCCGGCGCAGCCCGCGTCGGTCACGCCGCCCTGCACCCAGGCGAGGTTGACCTTGCGGAACGCGATCGACCGGTGGGAGGTCGAGTTGCTCGCGGTGTTCTCGTTCACCTCGACCAGGGCGCCGATGGTGAAGTCGGCGGTCTTCGCGATGCTGGAGTAGCCGCCTTCCTCGTACGTGGCGCTCTCACCGGGGAGCGGGGCGTCCGACAGCGGGCGGCTGTAGCCCCACGTGCGGCCCTCGTCCTCGCTCACGCGGATGCGCATCTTCGTCCGCGTCTCGGTGCTCGCGGAGTTCAGGAACGCCAGTCGGGCGGGTGCGTCGGCGTTGTACCGCATCACCGAGCCCTCGTTCTTCGGGTCGAGCAGGCAGCCGGGCGTCGTGAACGCCGTGAAGCCCGACTCGATCGAGCCGCGTGCCACCCACCGGCGCCGCGCGGTCTCCCACGCCGTGCTCGACGGCCGGTCGTTGCGGTACAGCGTGCCGTCGGCCAGCTCCAGGACCGTCGACTCGCCGGTCTGCTCCATCGCCGCCCCTGCCGTCGTGCGCAGCAGCGCGACCTTCCACGTCGCGCCGTGGTCGTCGCTGTAGATGTTGCGGTGCTGCGCCGGGATCACGAGCCTGCCCGGGTCGTGGACGGTGGTCTGGATGCCGACACCGGGGCCGACCGCGTCCCAGTTCCAGCTCGCGCCCGACGCCAGCGTGCGGGGCTTCAGTGTCGACGACAGGTTCACCGGCGCGGAGAAGCTGACGCCGTCGTTCGTGCTCGACGACACCCACACCTGGCGGTCGTCCCACGAGTCGACCGTGCCGCTGGTCGCCGGTTGGAAATTCATAAACAACCAGATCTTGTTGTTCGAGCGGTCGACCACCGCCGTGGGGTTGCCCCACACGCCCTGCCCGGACCCGACCACCTCGGTGAGCGCCGACCACGTGGCCCCGTCGTTAGTCGAGCGCTTGTACAGCAGGTTGATGTTGCCGAAGTCCCCGTTGTCGTCCGCGCGGCCCTCGGCGAACGCGATCAGCGTGTCGTTGTTCGTCCTGATCAGCGACGGGATGCGGAACGAGTGGTAGGTGACCCCGTTCAGCGACTCGCCGCCGCCGTCGAACAGGATCCGCTCCGAGTGGGTCGCCGCGGCCGACACGGGGACCGGAGCGAGAACGAGCGCGACGAGCGGCAGCAGGACAGCGAGTAGTCGTCTCATGAGGTAGTTATTACCGCACAACCACGGCTTTGAGGTGGTTCACGCCGAAACGGGCCGAGCCGCCGAGGCCCCCTCGCGGGCGCGGCGGCTCGGCCCACGCTCAGTCGCCCAGCGGGTTGAGCAGGTCCGCCTTGCCCTCGAAGGCGAACAGGAGCAGGTCGGTCATCCGGAACGTCCGCCGGTCCGGCCCGAGCGTCGGCCGCCACGACCCGTCCCGCACAGTCGAGATCCGGCTGCCCTCCATCGCGCGGTGGAACAGCTCGGCGACGATCCGCCCGCCGACCGCGCCGAGCCGGCCGTTGTCGAACTCGGCCTCACGCAGCACGTAGAACCACAACGGCGTGTCGGCGCTGACGGCGGCACGCTGCTCGGTCGTGAGCCCGGCGAGCGTCGCGCCCTGGTTGCCGTCCAGGATCTGCGCCTCGGTCAGCGGCGGGACGCCGAACAGCGCCGCCATCTGCTGGCCGCTCGCCAACCGCACCATGTTCGCGCGCGTCAGGTTCCGGAACGCGAGGTTGCGCTGGATCGGCGGGATCTCCGTGCCACGGCCGCCGAACGTGCCCGCGGGCAGCTGCGCGAGCGGGTTGACGAGCAGCGAGTCGATCCGCCGCGCGACGTTCCCGCTGCCCGCGGGCACCGCGAGGTCCGGCCGGTTCGACTCGGTGAAGTCGTAGAGACGGCGGAAGTCCACGATCCAGTTGGTCGGCAGCGTCATCACGGTGCCGGAGTTCGGGTCGTCCAGGTCCGGCAGGGTGGCGGCCCCGTCGAAGTTGCCCGCCACACCGGTGAACGTGAACAGCTGGAACAGCGTCGCGGGGCCGACCGGCCCACCCGTCCTGAACACGCGGTTCCACTGGTAGGCGGCGCGCACCATGCTGTGCCCGAACCGGTAGGCCGCGACCGCGAACTCGAGCGGCATCGTCGGCGGCCTGCCGAAGTGCCTGCGGCCGGGTGCCTCGAAGAACCGCCTGCCGTTGGTGAACACGTCGGCGACGACCGCCGGGTCGACCACCCTCGGCAGGAAGTCGGTCCGCAGCATCCACTGGTAGTGGCGGACGACCTCGTCGCGGGTGGCGTCGAACAGCCGGTTGCCACGCAGCCCCCGGAGTGCGAGCTCGTCCGCGACCCGGTTGTGGAAGCGGATGAACGCGAGGTGGGTCTGTGCGACCGCCAGGTTCTCGTCGTTGCGCAGGTCCGGGATGAGCGGCCGGCGGCGGTCCGCCGGCGTGCCGGTCGTGCCGCCGACCCTCGGCAGGTCGTAGCCCTCGATCTCCCTGTCCACGCCCGCGTCCCCGGCCGGGAAGCCGGCCCGCGAAGTGGTGCCGACCTTCAGGCGCACACCGTCGCGCTGGTAGAAGGCCCGGTCGTGCCGGTCGGCCGGACCGCGCCCGTAGACCGAGTCCAGGTCGAGCGCGGGGGAGCGGCCCTGGTCCAGCTCGTGGTCCGGCACGTCCTCGCCCAGCTCCGCGTCGGTGCGGTCCAGCGTCAGGTCGTGGTCGACGAACTGGCCGAGATAGGTGAACCCCGCGGGCACCTCCGCGTCCCCCTGCGGTACCGCCGCGGTGATCGCCTCGGTGAGCGCGGCGCGTGTCGCCTCGTCGACGGGCTCCCCCTCGGGCCCGAGCCGGGAGAACCGGAAGCGGTGCTCTCCCTTGTGTCGCGCCCGCCTGTTCGGCCGCCCCTCGCGGTCGAACTCGAGCACTCCCTCGTCCACGACGAAGAAGCTGTTTCGTGCGTGTCTCGACATGAATTTCCCCCACTGCAACGCCGACACGGACAGCCGGCCTCGTGACCAAGAGAGTCCTGTCAGGCGGCCGAGATACACCAAGGGGCAAAACTGTGCCTACCCGATCGGGTGATTCAATACGGACAGTGGCGACCAAATCCGGCGTCGCCCTGGTGAGGAGGTCACGTGTCCGACGCGACGAGGGATGTCGAACGCTTCTATTCGACGGCCGAGGTGGTCGCGAAGCTCCGGCGCCTGGCGGACGCGCTGGAGGCGGAGACCCCGTTCCGCATCCAGATCGCGGGCGAGCGCGTCCGCGTGCCTGCCCGCGCCGAGTTCTCCCTGGAACACGAGCGCGGCGACGGGGAGGAGGAGATCGAGTTCCAGCTGAAGTGGAAGCTCGACCCGGGAGCCACCGAGGCGGACGACGACTCCCCGGAGGTGTGACGAGCTAGGGAACCACCACGACCTTGCCCCGGACGTTGCCATCGCGCAGGTAGGTGATCGCGGCGGCCGCGTCGGGCAGGGCGAAGGTCCGGTCGACCGCCGGCGTGACCGTGCCGTCTGCCAACAGCCCGGCGAGACGCACCAGCGACGCCTTGTTCTCCAGGGAGATCGGGGCACGCAGGCGCTGGCTCGTGAACGGGGAGCGCAGCAACGCGCCGAACGGGCGGTCCAGCGCGCCGATCCAGCGACCGCCCTCCTCCGAGCCGATCAACACCAGAGAGCCGCGCGGGGTGAGCAGGCTTCGCAGCACCGGGAACGGGCGGCTGCCCGCGATGTCCAGCACCAGGTCGTACTCGCCGGTCACGTCCTCGGCGCGGTAGTCGATCACCTTCCTGGCACCGAGAGAGCGGACCAGCTCCAGCTTCCTCGGGCCGCACACGCCCGTCACCTCGGCGCCCATGGCCACGGCGAGCTGGACCGCGTACGAGCCGACGCCCCCGCCGGCACCGATCACCAGCACGCACTGACCCGCCTCGAGGTCGCGCAGCGCCGTGAGGGCCGTGCACCCGGACACCGCGACGGCCGCCGCCTGTTCGAAGGTCACGTTCGGCGGCTTGGGGACCAGCGTCCGTGCCGTGGCGTACTCGGCGAAGGTGCCCCTCCCCACCCCGAACACCTCGTCGCCCGGGTGGAAGTCCGTCACCTCCGCGCCGACCTTCTCCACCACCCCCGCCACGTCCATGCCGGGGACCGGGAACCGGGGGCGCCGCAGGCCGAAGGCCAGGCGGCCCAACAGGGGGAGCCCCGAGACCTGGTGCCAGGTGCCCTGGTCGACGCCCGCGGCGCGAACCCGGACGAGGACCTCCTTCGGTCCCGGCACCGGCAGGTCGATGTCGCGTAGCTCGAGGACGTCCGGCTCGCCGTAGCGGTCCTGTGTCATCGCCTTCATGTCATTCCACCGTTCTCAGAATCTGCTCGACCGCGGCCGTGCGCGTGCGCAGCTCGGCGAGGTCCGCGGCCGCTCGCTGCTGGGCGTCCAGGGTGTTCTCGGCCAGTTGCTCGTAGCGGTGCACGAGCTGGCGAAGGCCGTCCTCCTGGTCTGCGACGATCCGCGCCTTGCGCAGGTCGAGGAAGGTGGACAGCGCGCCGCCGATGATGATGATCACGACGACCATGGCGCCGAGGATGATGGCTGCGTTGGGCCAGGTCACGTCTGCTCCTTGCGTGCCGGTGGGGTGAGGGAGTCGGCGGCGTCGGCCAGCGCCGCCGCGGTGAGGCGCACGTCGAAGTCGGTGACCTCGAAGTACTTCATGGCCTTGCCGTCCGCCGACAGCTCGAGGCTGCCGGACACGAGGCCCGCGGCCTCCAGCTTCTGCAGGTGCATGTGGAGCAGTGGGCGGCTGACGCCGATCTCGCGTGCCAGCTGGCTGACGTACTGCCGGCCCCCGGCCAGCCTGGCGACGATCCGCAGCCGGATCGGGTTGGCCAGCGCGGCCAACAGCTCCACCAGGTCGTCGCCGGTCATCTCTCTCCTACACCTGTCATAATTCTCTGACAGGTGAAAGGCTAGCGCGACACGCATCGAACGCACAAGTCGCAGAATGCACGTAACAGGACGCTTGGTGCACCGATGCAACGGCCATGGTCGAGAACTCCACCTCGGGTCTGGCGATGGTTGCCGCCGAGGTCGTCGTCACCGTCACCCGCGAGGAACAGCACCAGGACGCGCTCGCCGGCTACGCACCCGCGCCGGGAGGCCGGCGGCGTGTCGCCGTCGAGCTGGCGTGGTGCGTGGTCGGTGCCGGGAAGTACAGGGGAGAGCACGCGATCGAGGTGCGGCTCGACGGGCGACGGGTGGGGGAGCTGACCTACCCGATGTCGCAGCGGTACGCGCCGCTGGTGACGTGGGCACGCGGACAGGGTGGGCGCGCGGGCTGCGAGGCGGTCGTCGAGGGTGGGGAGCGGGGACTGCAGCTGACGCTGCGCCTGCCGCGTGACCTCGACAACCTGCCTGCCGTGGCCACCGCCGCGACCGAACCGGCGACAGCCGTCCACGCTGTCCCGAACCCGCAGGGCACGTTCGCGCGACACCGCAGGGCGTGGGTCGTCGCGGGTGCCGTGACCGCCGTGCTCTTCTTCGTGGCCATCGCCAACGGCGACGAGGACGCCGACGTCTCACCGTCCGCGGCGGACGAGACCACCACGACCGCGGCCGTCCCCACGACGACCGAGACCACCACCACGACGACCACGCCGCCACCGACGACGACCACGACCACCACGACGACCGTCGTCCCCCCACCGCCGCCCGCGCCGCCGCAGACCCAGGAGCCCGTCGCGCCGCCGCCTGCCGTCGAGCCCCCGCCGGTGTCGCAGTGCGACCCGAACTACAGCGGCTGCGTCCCGATCGCCTCCGACGTCGACTGCGCGGGCGGCAGTGGCAACGGCCCGGCGTACGCGGACGGCCCGGTCACCGTGATCGGCAACGACATCTACGACCTGGACCGCGACGGCAACGGCGTCGCCTGCGAGTGATGCGGGTTCATTGACGCCCCCACGGGACGTGACCTAACGTCAACAGTGCGTGAGAGCGCTCTCACCCCTGCTGGCGGCCGTAACCCCTGCGCGGCCGCCGGAGCGCTCCCCGGGAGGTCTCGATGCCGAGATCCGTGCTGGCCGCTGCCCTCGTCGCGATCGTCGCCACGTTCGTGCCCCACCAGGCGGCCGCGGCCCCTGCCGGCCAACCTCCCGCCCCACCGGCCAAACCGAGCACGGTCCAGCAGGCGTCGCCGACGAGCGGGGTGAACCCGCTCGCCGTGATCTGCAACCGCTACTGCGACTCCCGCGACCCCGCCCTCGCGGGAAGCGACCGCGAACCCGTGTCGTCGACCCTGTACGGACGCCGGTTCTCCCTGCATGTCAACGACAACGACGCCATGGGGTGGGCCGCCGTCACCGGGGGCAGCCCCGGTGACGAGGCGTGGCTGGACCGATCCTTCGACGGCGGCCGCACATGGGGATCGGGCAGCCGCCTCGGCGCCGTGCGCATCCCGGCGGGCTCGACCGGCTGGCGCACCGCGATGTTCAACGTCGACGACTGGAACAACCGAGGTGTCGGCGCCCTGCGCGCGTGCGGGAAGGCCGCCGACCGGCCCGAGATCGCCTGCACGCCGTGGGCACGCAGCAACTGGAACGCCTGGGACCGCCGGACCTCGGCCGCCACCGCGCTGATGATGCTGTACCGCAACGACACCGGCCTGTTCGACACCACCGGCTGGTGGAACTCGGCCAACGCGCTCACCGCGATCATCGACAACATCCGCGTGTCCGGCATGTCCAGCTACAGCTACGCGATCGCCAACACCTACGACCGCAACGTGAACTCCGGCCTCGGCCAGTTCCGCAACGACTACGTCGACGACACCGGCTGGTGGGCGCTCGCGTGGGTCGCCGCCTACGACCTCACCGGCGACGGCCGCTATCTCGACACCGCCCGCGCGGGCGCGGACTACATGAACTCCTACTGGGACGGCACGTGCGGCGGCGGCGTGTGGTGGTCGACCGCCCGCGGCTACAAGAACGCGATCACCAACGAGCTCTACATCCAGGTCAACGCCGCGCTGCACAACAGGATCGGTGGCGACGCCGAGTACCTGCGGCGCGCGAACGCCGGCTGGAGCTGGTTCTCGGCCTCCGGCATGATCAACAGTGGCAACCTGGTCAACGACGGCCTCGCCAGTGGGTGCGCCAACAACGGCCAGCCGGTCTGGAGCTACAACCAGGGCGTCCTCCTCGACGCGCTCGTCGAGCTGAACCGGGCCACGGGGAACGCGGCGCTG
Organism: Actinophytocola oryzae; assembly: GCF_004364325.1. Lineage (GTDB taxonomy): Bacteria > Actinomycetota > Actinomycetes > Mycobacteriales > Pseudonocardiaceae > Actinophytocola > Actinophytocola oryzae. The sequence goes on from NZ_SOCP01000009.1 coordinate 10,380, forward strand.
CTCACCCGGGCCCGCCAGCTCGCGAACGCCTCGACGACCAACACGGGCCTCAACCCCGGCGGCATCCTGCGGGAACCGTGCGAGCCGTCGAACTGCGGCGGCGACGGGCCGTCCTTCAAGGGCGCGTACGTCCGCGGCCTCGGTTCGCTGAACGCCGCGCTCGCCGACCACCCGTACACGGCCTACCTGCGCCGCCAGGCCGACTCCGCCTACGCCACCGACCGCACCGCACTCGACCAGTACGGACTACGCTGGGCGGGGCCCGTCGACCAGCTCGACGCCGCGCGCCAGCAGAGCGCCACTGACCTGCTGAACGCGGCGTGATGTAGCTGACGGTGGAATAACCCGAGCGTTTCCGCGTGTTAGCAAGTACGCTGTTATAGGGACGGTGTCACCACCGTGTCCACAGGGGTTGACTTCTGTGCCCCATGGGTACACCACCACGGCTGTCCGGCTTGTGACCAGCACTCGCGCGCGGGTGCTGTACGGGCCGAAAAGGGACGAGTTTCGTTCCTGCGCTGTTCCGCGCCCGCGTTCAGGGCGCGTGACCAGGGCAAACGCTATGACGAACGAGAACCATGCTGCGATTGGAGGCGGCTGACATGAACATGATGGACGACTGGCGAGACCGCGCCGCCTGCCGAGACGCGGACCCGGAACTGTTCTTCCCGGTGTCCGACATGGGTCCCGGCGCACGACAGATCGCGGATGCCAAGGCCGTGTGCGGCCGTTGCCCGGTGCGCACGCAGTGCCTCGACTACGCGGTCGAAACTGGTCTGGACCACGGCGTCTTCGGTGGCACCACCGAGCGCGAGCGGCGTGAGCTGATCCGCCGCCAGCGCGTGGCCTCATAGAGCGAACAGGCACGAGGCCCCCGGGGAACTCCCGGGGGCCTCGTGCTGTGTCCTAGCGAAGGCGGGTGCTCGACGGCGGTCCGAGGTAGCTCGGCGCCAGCCCACCCGTGTCGATCACGATCTTCTGCACGATCACCGTCGGATCGACCGCCCACACCTTGAGCACGTGCTCACCCGGCCGGTCGATCACGTGCGTGGTGGCCGTGCGGTTGACGTTGTCGGACGTGTTGCGTTCCCACTGGCGGTTCATGGCTGTGTCGTCCGCACCGGTCGCCGTGGTCACGTTCACCTTCCTCGGCGCCTGGCCGTCCAGCGACACCGCGTAGGTCAGCCCGTCGGTCGGGTGCACGTTGTTGCGTGGCGACACGTACACCCACACCGTGACCGGCCCGGTCGTGTACACGTTCACCGTGTACTCCAGGCGAGGACCGGTCGGCTCCCGGCGCGGCGCGGTCACCGGCGAGGGCTCCATGCCGTCGCCGTCGCGGCCGATGTCCGGGATGCGCTGCCAGTCCCCGACGACCCGGCTCGTGGCGTCCGCCGGGATCGACACGTACCCGTTCGCCTCGACGAAACCGTGCTTCGGCCGGTGCGCGGGATTGTCCACAACGGCCTCGACGGCCACGCTGCGGCCCGCGCCGGTGATCGTCAGCGGCACCCGTGTCGTGCCGCGTGGCGCGTGCTTCCAGTCGACCGACACCTCGACCCGCACCTGCTTGTCGACCGTGCCCCGGGACCTCGACACCGACACGTACGGCTTCGCGGAGGTGATCCGGTAGTCGAACGCCGTCGCACCCCGGTTGAACACCTCGACGTACTGTCGCGGCTGGCTCTGGTAGGGGCTGAACGTCGGCAGCACCGCCGGTGTGGTCGCGGCCGGCCACCACTGGTCGGAGCCGTCGACGGCCACCCCCAGCTCGGCCGCCTCCGGCACCTGGATCCGTTGCACGGCCGGGAAGACCTCGTCCGGCAGTGCCTGGTTGTTCAGCTCGGGCTGCTGCCACGGCGCGTTCGGCCCGTAGCGGGCCACGTCGCCGTAGCCGATCTTGGGCTGTGACTGGAAGTTCTTCCACTTCCCGCCGGCGAGCCCGGTGTTGTAGTAGTCGTTCAGCGCCTGGTCGTCGGCGAACCTGGCGTCCGTCTCGTCGGCGAGGTCGTTCGTGGCCGCGCGGCCCTGCCTCGCGTAGAGGATGTTCGTGAACTCCGCGCGCCGCAGCGAGTACAGGTTCGCCGTCGCCGCCGTCGCGTACCCGACGAGCTGGAAGTAGGCGTCCTGGTAGGACCTCGGCAGTCCTCTCGCGACCCGTTCCGAGCGGGCCGCGAGCTGTTGCCAGTCCGCGGTCACCCGGTCCATCTCGCGGTAGTTCTCCAGGTAGTACGGGGTCATCTGGTCGTCGTAGGTGACCGTCGTGCCCGGACCGCCGGTGATGCGCCGGTTCAGCAGCTCCGGCTTGCGGCGCGCCTGCAGCACGCCGTACTCGTGCAGGACCTCGGCGATCTCACCCGACAGCGGACCCGGGAAGTTCTCGGCGGCGTAACGCTTTTCCCACTTCGGGACATCCCTGAGCGGGATGGGTTTCCACGCGTAGTCGAGGAAGAACTGCAGCGGCAGCTCCTCGTTCTTCATGTCGCCGACGTTGACCACCCAGAGCTTGTCGACGCCGTAGCTCTTCGCGGCGTTGAGCTGCTCCCACGTGTTGGCCATGTTGATGGTGTCGACCCACTTGTAGTTGCGGCCGCCACCCACGTAGTCGAAGTGGTAGTACATCCCGTAACCACCTGAGCGCGGTGGCAGCTGCGGGTCGGGCAGCTTGCGCATGTTGCCCCAGTTGTCGTCCGTGAACACCACGGTCACGTCGTCCGGTGCGCGCAGTCCCTTGTCCCAGTAGCGTTGTACCTCCTTGTAGAGCGTCCACACCTGCGGCACGTCGGTCATGCCCTTGTCGGCCAGGATCTGCCGCTCGCTCCCGAGGATCTCCTGCATCAGCTCGATGCCGTCGCCGTCGGGCAGACCGACGTCGCCGTTGCCGCGCATGCCGAGCGTGACCACGCCCTCGAAGTCCTCCTGCTTCATGCGTTCGATGCCGTCGGTCCAGTAGGCCTTGATCGCGTCGGCGTTGCGGCGGAAGCTCCACTCGCCCGTGCCGCCGTAGGGGTCGTGGCCCGGCGTCACGATGTTGCCCTGCGCGTCACGCACCGCGGGCACGGCGTGCCGGTTCCACTCCTCGATGCCCCGCATCATCGGCGCCTCGTGCGAGGTGCCCATGACCACGCCGTAGAGCGACGCGGTCGCGTGGTTGGCCGGGTCGTCCTCCGCGAACGCGCGGCCCCACACCGCGGGCCACAGGTAGTTCGCCTTCAGCCGCAGCATGACCTCGAACACCCGCGAGAAGAACTTGCTGTTCAGCCCGCCGGGATAACCGGGGGCGAGCCCCTCCCCGAACTGCGTCCGCGCCCACCGGTCGAGCGCGGGGTTCTCGTCGTTGATGAAGAACCCCCGGTACTTCACCGCGGGCGTGCCCTGCGAGTGCCTGCCGGGCAGCACGTACAGCTCGTCGGCGTGCTTCGCGGGCACGTCGTCCCACCAGTACCACGGCGAGACGCCGATGCGCCGGGACACGTCGTAGGCGCCGTAGATCGTGCCGCGCTGGTCGCTGCCGGCGATCACCAGTGCCTGTCGCACGCCCGGCAGCGGGTCGCGCACCACCTGCTGCAGCGAGGTCTCCCACTTCCCGGCGATACCGGACACGTCGAGCTTCCCGCGCTGCACCAGGCGGTCGATGAGCGGGCTGCCGACCGTGCCGACGAGCACCGGCTCACTGCCGCGCGGCACGTCGTCCAGCACGGTGGCCGGCCGGACCCCGGTGACCCGCGCCACGTCGTCGCGGAGGTCGCCGACCACCCTGACCACACCGGGATAGTCCGCCTCGCTCACCACGATCGGCGCGGCTCTTCCCTTCGCCACCAACGGGAACGAGCCGGGCCTCGGCGCGGTGACCACATAGGACTCCTCGGCGGCTCCCGCGGTCGCCGGTTCGGCGACGGCCGGGGTGATGGCAGCGGCGAGGAGCGGGACCACGATGAGGGCGGCGGACCTTCGCATGTCGATCTCCGTACTATCGCAGGGCGGAGCCGAAATTTTCGGAACACTTCCGTAACCCGCCCACGATAACCAGAGCACCGCCCGGAATCCAGAGTGCTTACGGCGCAACGGATTCCGAAACTTTCGGCCTAGGTCTTCTTCTGTGCCTTGAGAACGACGTCGTTGACGTGCGGGGTGCCCTCCGGTGCCGGCGACACCCTCGGCCGGGTCTCGTTGACCGACACCGTCCACGAGTCGTCGAGCAGTTCGGCGATCTCGGTCGGCTGGTAGAAGTCGTGCGGGTCGAAGGTGGGCCCGTTGTCGTGCTCGCCGTCGTGCTCGCCGTCGTGCCCGTGGCCGTGCATGTCGTTGATGTCGTGGCCGCCGATGAGCAGCGTCCCACCGGGTGCGACCGCGGCCAGCATGGCGAGGACGGCCCGCTCGGCGGTGTGGAGATACGCCCCGTACATGCAGGACACCAGGTCGAAGGCGCGGGCGGGCGGGGTGAACTCGGTGAGGTCGGCGTGGATCCAGTTCACCTTCGCGTCACCCGCCACGGCCGCCGCCCGTTCGAGCGCGACGCGTGAGATGTCCACGGCGGTCACGAGCCAGCCTCGCCCGGCCAGCCACAGGGCGTCGCCGCCCTCGCCGCAGCCGAGGTCGAGTGCCTGACCGGGGGGCAGGTCGGCGGCCTCGGTCACGAGCACACCGTTCGGCGCGCCGCTCCAGAGTCTGTCCTTGGTGGTGTAGAGGTCGTCCCAGAACTGTTGGTCCATGCCCCGCACCATGCCCCGCCCGCCTGAGGGCGGCAACCTTTGTTGCCGGTTCGGCAACTGGTCACCCTCGTTCCGTAGGGTTGGGGCATGATCGACGGCGTCCTCTTCGACTTCTCCGGCACCCTGTTCCGCTTCGAACCCGGTCCCGGCTGGCCGTCCGGCGCGGCCGACGAGGCCACGCGTGAGCGCCTGGTGGCCGTGCTGACCGCGCCGGTCATGGCGACCGACCACCTCCCGCCCGACCTGCGCCACGCGTGGACCCGCCGCGATCTCGACCCGGGCCTGCACCGCACGGTCTACCTGGGGGTGCTCGGGACGACCGGCGTCGATCTGACCGAAGAGGAGTCCGAGGGCGTGTACACGAGCCTGACCGACCCCAGGGCCTGGAATCCGTACCCGGACACCGAGGACGTGCTCCGCGGGCTGCGGGCGGCCGGTGTCCCGGTCGCCGTCGTCAGCAACATCGCGTGGGACATCCGGGGCATCTTCGCCCGCCACGGTGTCGAGGACCTGGTGGACGAGTTCGTGCTGTCCTATGTGGAGGGCGTGGTCAAGCCGGACCCCAGGATCTTCCGGATCGCCTGCCGGCGGCTCGGGATCGCGCCGGAGCGGGCGCTGATGGTCGGCGACAGCCCCGAGGCGGACGGCGGCGCGGCGTCCGCCGGAGCCGCCGTGACGATCGTCGAACCGCTGCCGACCGCGCGCCGTCCGGACGCCTTGCGTCATTCGGTGAGCGCGTTGCTACGGAGTGTGTAGGGTAAGCGTTGACTTTTGACTCCTGTGTCGTCGCAGCCACGGAGGTCGGGGACATGCGCAACCGGGTGGTCGTCACCGCACTGGCTCTGGCCGCGGGGGCGGTGACGGCACCGAGCGCCGCCGCCGACCCGGTGCCCGCCCTACGGGGTGGCGACGTGTACTCCTACCTCGAGAACCCCGGGATGACGGGGGAGGGGCAGCGCCCGCACCACGCGTTCCTACGCCCCTACGCCGACACCGCGAGCGCGGCCCGCGAGGACGACCGGAGCCCGTACGTGCGCTCGCTCGACGGCGAGTGGCGCATCGCGATGGCCGACCTGCCGGAGCACGTGCCTGCCGGCTTCCAGGCCCCCGGCTACGACACGTCCGCGTGGCGCCGGGTGAACGTGCCGCACACCTGGCAGACCGACGGGCTCGACCACCCGATCTTCCGCAACATCGCCACCGAGCTCCAGCCGGACGACCCACCACACGTGCCGAGGGACATCAACCCCACGGCCGCCTACACCCGGGACTTCGACCTGCCCCCCGGCTGGGGCGGCCGGTCGACGTTCCTGCGGTTCGAGGGCGTGACCTCGGGCTATCTCGTGTGGGTCAACGGCAGGTACGTCGGCTATGACCAGGGCGGCTACACGCCGGCCGAGTTCGACATCTCCTCGGCGCTGCACCAGGGCCGCAACCGGCTCGCCGTGCAGGTGCACCGCTGGACCGCCGGCTCCTACCTGGAGGACTACGACCAGTGGCGGTACGCGGGCATCTTCCGCGACGTGAACCTGTACTCCACGCCCGCGACCCGCATCGAGGACGCGACGCTGCGCACCGACCTCGACGCCGGCTACACCGACGCGACACTGTCGGCCGCGGTCGAGATCGCGCACGACCCGGACGGCACGACGGGAGAGCACCGGGTGACGGCGAGCCTGCGGGACGCGCACGGCCGCGAGGTCGCGAGGGCGAGTGTCGCCGTGGACGTGACCGGGCCGACCACCGCCCGGCTGTCCATGCCCGTCCGCGCCCCGGCCAAGTGGAGTGACGAGACACCGAACCTGTACCGGGTGGTGCTGACGCTCGCCGGCCCGGACGGCCGCGTCACGCACACGACGAGCGACGCCGTCGGCTTCCGCGAGATCGAGATCCGCGACCGGGTCCTGCTGGTCAACGGCAGGCGGGTGCTGTTCAAGGGCGTCAACCGGGCGGAGACCGACCCCGAGCACGGCAGGCACGTGCCGAGGCAGGCGCAGGAACACGACGTCGCGCTGATGAAGCAGCTGAACCTCAACGCCGTGCGGACCTCGCACTACCCGTCCGACCCGTACTTCTACGACCTCGCGGACGAGCACGGGCTGTGGATCGACGACGAGGTCGACATCGAGACCCACGACCACGAGAACTGCGCGGTGTGGTGCGAGGCGAACCAGCCGGAGTGGCGCGACGCGTTCCTGGACCGGTTCACCGCGATGGTGGAGCGGGACAAGAACCACCCGAGCGTCTTCATGTGGGACACCGGCAACGAGGCGGGGCTCGGCTCGGCGCACTTCGCGATGGCGGACTGGCTGGCGGCCAACGAGCCGACGCGGCCGAAGTACCACCAGTCCAACGATCCGGACGGGGACGCCCCGTACGCGGACGTGTGGGGGCCGAGGTACCCATCGCCGGAACGGTTCGCGCAGCAGGCGGCGACGACGACCAAGCCGCTGATCTTCGGCGAGTACGCGCACGCGATGGGCAACAGCCTCGGCAACTTCGGTGAGTTCTGGGACATCATCCGCGCGCACCCGCAGACACAGGGCGGGTTCGTCTGGGACTGGGCGGAACAGAGCATCCGCACGCCGCTGCGGATCGTGCCGGACTCGTCCGGCAACGGCATACCGGCGCACCTGTCCGGCGCGCCGTCGCTCGTGGACGGACATCGCGGCAGGGGCCTGTACCTGTCCGGCCTGGACGACTTCGTCGAGGTGTACCGCGACCGCAGGCTGGACCTGACCGGCACCCTGACGCTCGACGCGTGGGTGCGTCCCGAGGCGTGGACCGGCGAGTTCCACATCCTGGGCAAGGGAAACCACCAGTACGCGCTCCGGATGGCGACGCGGGACACGGTGGAGTTCGTCGTCCAGGGCGGCAGGGCGCGGTCCGTGCGGGCGAGGGTGCCCGGCGACTGGTACGGCAGCTGGCACCGGGTGAGCGGCACGTACGACGGAGCCGTGCTGCGCCTGTACCTCGACGGCCGCGAGGTCGGGAACCTGGCGTACGGCGGCCGGGTCGACTTCACCTCCGGCGAGGTGAACATCGGCCGCGACTCGGAGACGGCGTGGAACGACCCGTCCACCATCGGCCGCCTCGCGCACGGCGTCGTGGACGACGTCCGGATCTACGACCGCGCACTGCGGCCGGACGAGCTGACCGGGGACAACTCCGCGCCCAACGCCGTGCTGGCACTGGACTTCGACCGGATCGAGGAGCGTGGCAGCTACCTGTCCTACGGCTCCACACTGTCCGGTCTGGACGGTCTGGTCGGGCCGGACCGTTACCTGGAGCCCGAGACGACGCAGCTGGCGTGGGTGCAACAGCCGCTGCGGTTCTCCTACGCGGCCGGCACGCTGACGGTCGGCAACGAGCGCCAGTTCGCCGGAACCGACGGCCTCCGGCTGCGCTGGCGGGTGACCGAGGGGGCCAGGACCGTGACCGGCGGCGAGGTACCGCTGCGAGTCGGGCCCGGCGAGACCGGCACGGTGCCGATCCCCGTGCCGGGCAATCCCCGTGACCGGCAACGGTTCCTGACCGTCGAGGCGGTCACGCCGTCCGGTGACGCGGTCCTGCCGCGAGGCCACGTGGTGGCACACGACCAGTTCTTCCTCGACGGCACGGGGGTGCCCGGCCTCGACCCGCCACCGAGCGGCCCGGTGCGGACGTCCGAGGACGAGTCGAGGGTGGTGGCCGCGACCGGCGACACCCGGTACACAGTGGACAAGGCCACCGGTGCCCTGTCGTCGATCACGGTGCGGGGCAGGGAGTTGCTGACCAGCGGCCCGGCACTCGACGTGTGGCGGGCGCCGATCAGCAACGAGACGTTCGCGTGGGGCCGTGCCGAGGGCGAGGACTGGCGACGCGTGGGCCTCGACCGCCTGGCGACGACGGTCACCGGCGTGTCCGTCGAACCGCTGCCGTCCGGGGTGCGGGTGGCGGTCACGTCGCGGGTGGCGGCCCCGGACGTCGCGAACGCGTGGTTCGACCAGACGATGACCTACACCGTCGACGGTACCGGCACCCTCCGGTTGGGACACACGGTGACCCCGCAGGGCGACGTGCGCATGCTGACCTACCTGCCGAGGATCGGGGTGCGGCTGGCGGTGCCGTCGTCCTACGACCACTTCGCCTGGTACGGCAGGAAGGCGGAGAGCTACGTCGACCGCCGCGAGGGATCGCCGGTCGGCGTGTACGAGTCCACTGTGGCCGACCAGTACACGCGGTACTACCGGCCCCAGGACAACGGCAACCACACCGACGCGCGGTGGGCGCTGCTCACCGACGGCCGCACCGGTGGCCTGCTGGTGGCAGGCGCCGACGACGTGAGCGTGTCCAGGTTCGACGACCTGGACCGGGCGGCCTACCCGTTCCAGCTGAGGCCGAACGACGGCTGGACGACACTGCACGCCTCGCACGCGGTCACGGGTGTCGGCGACACGCCGAACCCGGTGCGTGAGCACTACCAGGTACAGCAGGACCAGACGTACTCGTACACGCTCACACTGCGCCCGCTGTCCGCGGGGGAGGCGAGAGCAGGCCTGCCCTCGGGGGCGTGAGGTCAGTCGACGGCCGCGGTCCGCAGCGCGTCCCCGAGGCGGGCGGCGGGTTCGGTGAGCGGCTCGGCGAGCCACGCGAGCACGAGGCGGCGCGGTTCGCCGTCGACCTGCCGCACGGTCACGCCCGGGGGCACGACGGTCGCGAGTGCGGCGGGCACGGTGGTCAGGCCCGCGCCTGCCGCGACGAGGTTGAGCTTGGCGAGCCAGTCGCGCGCGGTGTGCGTGACGAACGGTCGCTCGTCGAGGCCGGGCCACACCCCCATCTCGCCGGCGGCCGGGCTGGCGACCCACTGCCTGCCCCGCAGGTCCTCGACCGACACGGACGGCGCGGTGGCGAGTGGGTGCCCCGGCGGCACGGCGACACACAGGTTCCGCTCGGCGAGCGTCGACGTGCGCAGGGGCGGCGACGTGGTGTCGAACGGCCGGAACGGCGGTGCGGCGGCGAGGACCGCGAGGTCGAGAGTGCCCGCCCGCAACGCCCGCACGAGGGCGGGCGTGCTGCCTTCCCTGCCGACCACGGTGATGGCGGGATGCGTGCGGCGCAGGGCCGCGAGTGCCCTCGGCACCAGCACGGCACCGGCACTGGCGAACCAGCCGAGCCGCACGGTGCCGCCCTCGTCGGGCTGCCCGCGCAGCTCGCGGACCACGGCGTCGAGCTCGGTGAGCACGGTGACGGCACGCCGCAGGACGACGTGGCCTGCGGCGGTGAGGCGGACGCCGTCGCGGCGGCGTTCGAGGAGGGTGGCGCCCGCGGCGTGCTCGAGGGCCGCGATCTGCCGCGAGACGGCCGACTGCGTGTAGCCGAGCGCCTCGGCCGCGGCGGTGAGCGTGCCCCGCTCGGCCGCCTCGCGGAACACCCGCAGCCCGGTGATCGACATGTCCATGACGTTCACGCATACCACTATTGCGGAAGTCTCGTTGGCCGCATGACCGGGATGTTCGTAGGTTGGTGACATGACACGCATCGCTCTCGTCACGGGTGCCAACCAGGGCCTCGGGTACGCGCTGGTCGAGGAGTTGGCCGCCCGCATGGACCCGGCCGACCTGGTACTGCTGACCGGCCGCGACCCGGACCGGGTGAAGGCGGCGGCCGACCGGGTGCGAGGCCGCGCCCGGGTGGAGGGGCGGGTACTCGACGTCGCCGACACGTCCGCGATCATCGCACTGGCAGCCGAGCTGGGCCGGACGGACATCGTGGTCTCCAACGCCGTGGCCCCGCTGGTCCCGGACCGTCCGCAGACCGAGCAGGCGGACGAGTTCGTCGCGGTCTCGAACACCGCGACGCACGCGGTGCTCCGGTCGTTCGCCCCGACCCTGGCGCCGGGTGGCAGGCTGCTGGTCGTCGCCAGCAGCCTGGGCACCCTCGGCCACCTGGAGCCGCGCCTGCACCCGCTGTTCGACGACGTGCCACTGGAGTCGGTCGAGACGGCGGTGGCGGACTGGCTCGGGGCCGTGCACGACGGCACCGCCCAGGAGAAGGGCTGGCCGAAGTGGGTGAACGTGCCGTCGAAGGTGGCGCAGGTGGCCGCCGTCCGCGCGGTAGCCGTGTCCAGGCGTGCCGACGACCTGGCGGCGGGCCGCCTGATCGCGGCGGTGTGCCCCGGCCTGGTCGACACCCGCGCGTCACGTCCGTGGTTCGCCGACTTCAGCCAGGCGCGGAGTCCGCGGCAGGCCGCGGCCCCGATCGTCGACCTGGCCCTGAACCCGCTCGACCCGTCGACCTACGGCGAACTGGTCCGCTTCGGCAAGGTCCTCCCGTGGCACGACGGCGAACCACCGAGGCGGCAGGACGAGCTGGTGAGCTGATCAGGCGGTGGTGCGGTCGTGCTCGGCGGCCTCGCGCGCGATGTCGATCCGCGACCGCACCCCCAGCTTGGCGAGGATGTGGGACACGTGCGTCCCGACGGTTCGCGGTGAGAGCACGAGCACCTCGGCGATCTGCGGGTTGGACATCCCTTCCGCGACCATCCCGGCGATCTTGGTCTCGGTGGGGGTGAGGGCGTTCCAACCGGCCTGGACCTGCCGGTGCTTGGCACGGGGGCCGCGGCGGATGCCGTGCTGGCGGAGCTGGGCACGCAGGTGGGCGAGGTCCCAGTTGGCGCCGAGCCGGTCGTAGAGTTCGTCGGCGCGGGTGAAGGCGCCGCGCGCGGAGTCCTTGTCACCACGGGTGGCGAACCCGATGGCGGCGGCTTCGAGTGCCTTGGCGCGCAGCAGGGGTCGGCCGGCGTCGTTGTACCGGTCGGCCGCGTGCTGCAGCAGGAGCGGGTCGCGCTCCAGCAGACCGCGGCAGTAGGCGGCGGTCCCGAGCCGGTGAGGCACCTGCGACCGCCGCGCCAGGATGGCCGCCTGCTCGGCGACCTCGGCCGCGGCCCCGGCGGTTCCCGTGTTGGCGGCGAGCCGGGCCGCCTCCGGGAGGAGGTCCTCGACCTCGTCCAGTTCCTCGGCGTCCCCGGTGACCCGGTCCGTGAGCACGGCCAACGCTTCGTCGGGCTGGTCGGCCACCTCGTGGTCGAGACTGCGAGCCAACATCAGCGAGGAGACCACCCGGTTCCCGATCTGCTCCGCACTGGGCGCGGCCAGCTCGAGGTGCTGACGGGCCTTGGCGGCATCCCCGCGGTGGAAGGCGATCACCGCGGCGATCCCTCGGTCGCAGCAGGTGGCGCCGGGATCCTTGAAGTCGTCCGGCAGGGTGTCGACCTCGGACTGCGCGTCGTCCCAGCGACCCACGTGGAAGAGCAGCTGTCCCAGGGCGCTCTGGGCCTGCGCCAGCCTGACCAGGCTGCCGGTGCGGTCGGCGAGCTGGCGCACCCGGGTCGCGGTCCCCAACGCCTCCTCGTACCGGTCGAGGTTGCCGAGCGCGACCGCCTTGTTGATCTGTAACAGCAGGCTGAGGTCGTTCAGCGACGGGTCGTCGCCGACGACGTCGAGCGCGCGGTCGAACAGGGGGAGCGCGACGGTCACGTCACCCTTCATGATCGACACGACGATCAGGACGTGTAGGGACCAGCCCATCGCCCAGGTGTCGCCTGCCTCCTCCGCCGTGGCCAATGCCTTCGTGGCAACGCTTCCGGCCACCGACACCTCGCCGAGGTCCCGGTGGGCCCTCGCCGTCAGCACGAGCAGCCGTGCCCGCTGCTGAGCAGAGATGGCGGCCAGGTCGTGTGCCTGCTCCAACGCCTCGAGGGCCTCGTCGGACTGACCGAGCAGCGATCGGCTCTGCGACATCGTCCAGTGCAGGTCGACGAGGAGGTCGGGATCCTCGACCACGGTCATGGCCCGGCTGGCGACCCGGACCGCCTCGGCGCACTCGCCTGCCCGGTAGAGGGCCTCGGCCAGCCGGGACGCGAGTATCGCGCCACGCGAGGTGCTCGCGGGGGACCGGCTGGACGCCTGACGCAGCAGGGCGATCGCGTCCTTGGGTGCCTGCGCGATCAGCGACGCCGCCGCGTCCACGGTCCAGTTCAGCAGCGACTCGTCGAGCGGGTCGGCGCTCGGCACACTGATCGCGTGGAGGAGCTGCCGGGCCACCCGCGGCGTCGGTACCCCCGCCTCCGCGAGCGCGCGTGCGGCGTCGCGGTGCCACGCGGGCCGCACCGCCGCGGCGATGTCGTCGTAGAGCGCCGACCGGATGAGGGGATGCCGGAACGACAGCTTGTCGCCGATGTCCTTCAGCACCCCCGCGGTGCGCGCGACGTCGATACCCCTGACGAGGTCCGTCACGCGGCAGCCCTGGACTATCGCCAGGTCCGTCACGAGGAACTCGATGCCGAGGAGCGCGGCCGCCTGGAGCATGGTCCTGACGTCCTTGGGCAGGAAGTCGAGGCGGTCGGTGATGGCGGCCACGAGCGAGTCGGGGACGGGACCGCTGGTGACGTCGACGGCGCCGCCCTCGGTGACGGTCAGGCGCTCGGCGCGGACGAGCGCGTCCATGAGCTCGGTCAGGTAGAGAGGGTTCCCACCCGCCTCCGCGGCGAGTCGTAGCAGCTGCGCTCCCGGCTCGCCGGAGGACATCGTGGCGACGAGCTCGGTGACGGCGCTGTTGGTCAGACCTTCGAGGCGGACCAGACCGTGCTGGCCCACCATGCGGCGGATGGCCACCAGCTCGTCGCGGTGCGGGACGGGGCGCACGATGCCGATCAACAGCATCGGCGTGCGGCCGACCATCCGGGCGAGCCACTCGAAGACGCTGATGGTCGCAAGGTCGGCCCACTGCAGGTCGTCGACCACGAGAACGGTGGGGGCGGCGCCGGCCAGCTCCTTCATCAGCGCCAGCATCTGCTCCGCGGCGGCCATCGCGGGATCCGCGACGCCGGTCAGCTCACCACGCAGCAGGCGCTGGACGGTGTCGAGCCGCGGCTGGGTGCTCTCCATGCCGACGAGCGCGTCGAGCAGGGGCTGGAGGGGGAGGGTCTGCCCCAGCTCGTCGCACTCGGCCCAGTACACGGAGAACCCGCGTTCTACGGCGGTGGCGATGGTGGCGTGTGCGAGCGAGGACTTGCCGATGCCCGGCTCGCCTTCGAGCAGAATCGCGTGGCCGGCTCCGGTTGCGAGGTCGCTGAGCCACCCGGTAAGTCGGGAGAACTCGGCGTCGCGGCCCACAAGGGTGCGGCCCTCTCTCGGCATACCTCGACAGTATTGCGTGTCGCGGCATGGAACAACGGTCGGCGGGCAGGTTACGCCAACCGTGGTCGTGCTCATTCCGTTAGCCGTTCGTTAACACTCAGTTATTACCCATTACTTCTGGTATGCGATCCTTTTCTCAACAAATAAGTTCGGCCATCAATCTACCCTCGCGGCGATAGCGCACGCCAATTCTGCGCACCCAATTTTCCCGTACCCAGGAGGATGAGGAATCAGGAGGCACGATGAAAGTCGCGCGAATAGTGATCGCCGTGGTGGCGACCGTGGCGGCGGCGCTTGCGGTGGTGGGCACCGCAAGCGCTGATCCACCTGGTATGACGTACAACAGCGGCGTTCCTGACATGACGTACAACATGACCTACAACTGACAGTGTAGCAGTCAATTGTCAGCGTGTCTGCAATTGACTCCGGGTCGCGTGACCTCGGGTGCAGGGCGTTTCCGAGATGGTGCCAGCCTCTCGGTGACGCCCTGCCGCTCTGTGTACGGCCCGGTCCTGCAATGCGTACCCCAGATTCACGAGCCTGCCGCCCAGGCGGCATTCGTCGGCTACGCCTATACCTTCGTTGCGTTGGGCGTCCGTGTCGAGCATGCGTAGCACGAACCGTGCGATCTGGTTGTTGACGCTCGACATTTCAGCAACGAGCACCAGTTCGTCGTGCCAGTCCTCCGCGGCCACCACATTCACCCCGTGAATTCTGTTCCCAGACTTTTCTGACAATAGACAGTCTGCCCGGCGGGGGTGACGTGAGACATCGGTCAAGTGACGGATGTGCGAAGGGCAGTTGCCGGGAGATCGATTACGCCGAACGTGTGAACACGCGGGCCGAAGTTGCAGCTGCACGAGCAGGTGCAACCTCGGCCCGTTTCGCGATCTTGTAATGGTCTACGCTCCGTCACCGACTCCAATAGTGTGGCACTTCCAATGGCGGAGCGGCCCGCACCCGCGGAACCCGCATTCCCCGCTGCGGGCCGGCTCTTCCGCCAGCTCGCGGCCTTCCCTGCCGACGCACTCACCGCCGCCGTCGTCGGACCCGGTGGAACCGGCAAGTCCGCCCTGCTCAGGGCCATCGCCGCGAGCTACGAACGGGCTGGTAGCGCCCCCATTCGCATCCAGCCGGACACCGATCTCACGATCATCGACAACGCCTCGCCAATCCTCGTCGACGACGCCCACCGGCTCGATTCCGCCGCCCTGGAAACGCTCCGGCAGCGGGCAAAAGACCCGGGTACGCGAATGATTGTCACTTACCGTCCGTGGCCGCGGCCCGGTGGACTCTCGGCACTCGGGGCCCTGCTCTCCCGCCACCATTCCCCGATCGTGCTCGGACACCTTGACAAAGACGAGGTGGCAGTACTCGTGGAGCGGCGCGGCAAATGTCAGGCCACTGACGCGCTGGTTGCCGTCGTCCTGGAGCAGTCCGGCGGATCACCGATGTTCGCCGGCCTCGTGACCCAGGCACTGCTCGACACCGGCAGGCTCGACCCGCGCCAACCCGAGCGGTTCCGCCGCCCCAACCGGATCTCCGTGTCACCCGGCCTCGCCGAACGGCTCCGCTACCTGCTGGAAGCCCTCGAACCGCCGATCTACCAGCTCATCGAGGCACTCGCCCTCGGTGCGCCACTTGACGCCGACGTGCTGGCCGAGCTACTCGGCACCGACCCGGCCGGGCTGACCGACACCGTCGAGGCCGCCCGCGCCACCGGCCTGCTCACCGACTCGGGCGAGCTCATCGTGTTCGTCCGCAACCTCATGCTCCGCCTCATGCCCGTGCTGCGCGCCCGCGACATGCAACGACGCCTCGCGGAGATCCAGCTTGGCAACGGCGGTCCCGTCCTCGCCGCGGGACGACGGCTCGCCGACGCCCACGCCACCGGCGCCCGCGCCTCCGAGGTGCTCGCCGCCGCGGCGGACGAGGCGCTCCGCACCTCACCACAGCTCGCGGGCGAACTGTTCGACGCCGCCGTCCGCGCTGGTGGCAGCCCTGTCACCGCCCGGCACGCCCAGGCCGCGGCACTCGCGGGCGACCCGGCCCGCGCACTGCGGCTGGCCGACGAGACGCTCGCCGCCAAGGACACCACGCAGGCCGACCGCCGCCGCGCCGTCGAGGTCACCGCCGCAGTGCTCGCCCAGCGCGGCTTCGCCTGCCGCGCCGCCGAGCTGTACCAGAGGCTCGGCGAGGCCGACGCCATCATCGCCGTGCCCGCCCTGCTCGCGATCGGCCGGCTCGACCGGGCCCGCGCGGTCCTCGCACACGCCCCGGCCAGCGAGCACGACGCCCCGACGCTGACCGCACCCGCCGTGCGCCTGCTCGCCACGGGCCTGCTCGCGACCGTCGACGGCGACCTGCCGACCGCCCTGTCCGACCTGACGAGAGCCGCGGGACTGCTCGAACCGGCGGGGGAGTGCGTGCTGCTGCCCTACAGCCCGGCCGAGATCGCGGCAACTGTCGCGGCACAGTGCGGAGAGACGGCGTTGGCTGACGCGACGCTCGGGCAGGCAGTTGCCGGCAAGGTCGGCGGCGGGCTGGCACAAGCCGGTCTCCTGCTGCTGCACGGCTGGAACGCCCTCGCCCGGGGCACCCTCGACACCGTCCGGGAGGTCCTCGACCGGGTCAACGGGCCGCTCGAGCCCGCCGACGAGGTGCTCGCCGCCGCGCTCGCCGCCGGCCTGGCCCGCCGCACCGACGACACCCCGGCCCTCGCCGAGTCCTTCGCGCGGGCCAGGACCGCACTGATCCGCCACCCGGTCGACCTCTACCTCCTGCGCCCCCTCGGTGAGCTGGCGGTCGCGGCGGCGCTGCTCGGCGAGCCGGCCATGGGCCCGCACCTCGACCGGGCGCACGCTCTCCTCGCTGCCCTCGGCGACCCGCCCCTGTGGGCCGCGCCCCTGCACTGGTCCCTCGTGCACGCGGCGCTGGCCGCGGGCACCCGACCCGAGTCCGCCCCGCTCGAGGCGCTGGCCGCGCGTGCCCCGCACGTCCGGTGTCTGGCCGAGGCCGCGATCTGCTGGCGCAGGGTGGCCGCCGGTGACGTCGACGTGGCGCAGGTGCGTGCGGCGGCGACGGGCCTGCGGCAGGCGAACCTCGACTGGGACGGCGCCCGGCTCGCCGCCGCGGCGGCCAACCGCGCGACGGGGGACCGCAAGGCCACCGCCGACCTCATGGCCTGCGCCAGGGCGCTCGGCGACACCGTGGACCCGGCACCCGCGAGGGAGACCGTGGACGACACCGCGACGCCCCCGCTGAGCGAGCGGGAGCTGGAGGTCGGGCGCCTGGTCCTCGCGGGCCTGACCCACAAGCAGATCGGCGCAAGGCTGTTCATCTCCGCGAAGACCGTGGAGCACCACGTGGCACGCATGAAGACGAGACTCGGCGTCGAGAGCCGCGACGAGCTGTTCAACCGGCTGCGCGTGCTGCTCGCACCCTAGACGGACACTGCTGCGAGGCCCGCGACGATCCCCTCGCAGCTGCGGGCCACCGCCCGGTACACCCGCACCTCCTCCCGGGAGGCGAACGGGTTCTCCGCGCGGCGCCGCCAGCCGTCCAGCTCCGCCAGCGCCACCCGCCGGGCCTGCGCCGCCGGGGTGTCGGGGGTGAGCGCCAACCGGCGGGACACCGCGACGCCCTCGCCGCCGAGCAGTCGTTCCGCCACCCCGGCGTCGGACTCCGGCAGCGCCACGTCGCCACTGCGCAGCGACGACAGCAACCGCAGCTCGACGAACTCGTGCGCACCCGAGGAGATGCGCTCCACCTCCGCGGCGAGCCGCGCCACCGCGTCCGGGTCGGTGCCGGGCACGTCGGCACGCAGCACCCGCTCCACGGCGAGCAACCCGGTACGCGCCTTCAGCAGGTCCCGCCGCTCGGTGAACCGGGCGTGCAGCACCTCACGCAGCTCCGCGATCCCGCTGCCCCGCAACAGCTCCGCCGCGAGCGCGCCCGCGTCGTGGCAGCCCTGCCGGACGTGCATCATCGACAGCCTCAGCCCGTAGAGGCCGAACCGCCCCAGCAGCGCGTGACGGTCCTCCGTGGACAGGGCGGCCAGCGCGGGCACGCGCGACGAGCGCAGGAACCGGGACGTGGACAGCAGCACGTCGTCCATCTCCTCGCGGGGCGACCCGGCGAGTGCGGCCAGCGTGGCGAACTCGTGCTGCCGCAGCGTCTTCCCGGTCGCCGCGAGCAGCCCGGCCACCGGCAGCACGGTCTGGCACAGGCCACGCAGCGCGGGGGAGGTCCGGTAGCGGCGGGCGATGCGCCGCGCCGACAGCATCGCGTCGACGCGGCCGCCACCCACCTCGTCCGCCCGCGACACGACCGCGATCGTGTTCACCGCGCTGGCCCGCGCGACGCCCTGGTCACGGAAGGACTCCAGGAACTCCGCGTCCGCGACGTGCAGGTGGCGCATCAGGTACACCACGGCGTCCGCCTCGGCGGGCCCGTCCTCCTCCGGCGTGAGCAGTGTGAGCGTGCGCCGCGAGGTCGCGGTCGACGTCGACGCGATGCCCGGGGTGTCGATCAGCGTCATGTCCCGCAGGCTCTGCGACGGCCAGTCCACGACCAGCCTGCGCAGCCGCTCGGCGGGCACGCCACGCAGCCGGACCGAGAGTCCCTCCGCGGACCGGTGGACGGCCAGTGGTTCCGGCGGCCCACTGTCCGGATAGGACACCACGCGCGGCGTCGGTCCGTCCCGGTACCAGGTGACGACCCTCGTGCACTCGCCTGCGTCGGTCGGCGCGATCAGCTCGCCGACCAGCCCGTTGAGCAGCGTCGACTTGCCCGCCTTGACCTTGCCCGCGATCGCCACCCGCAGCGGCTCGTCCAGCCGGTCGAGCTGGGCCCGCAGCGCCTCGGCGACCTCCGGCGCCGCCGCGAACACGTCGACGGCCCGCCCCAGCACGCCGCGAACGGCCTCGGTGAGAACGCTCACGACGCCGCCTCCAGTACCCGCCGCCCGCCCGGTGTCAACGCGAGCGCCCTGTCCCGCAGGTCCCCGAGCCTGCGCAGCTCGGCGGGGATCTCCGCCAGCCGGCGTTCACGTTCCTCCTTGGACGACCGCACGGAACGCTCGGCGGAGGCGAGCGACTCCTTCAGCGACCGGTTGGTCTCCTCGGCGCGGTCGGTGTAGTAGTCCCGCAGGTCGCGCTGCACCCGCCGGAGCAGCTCGCGGGAGTCCTTGCCCGCCTGGAAGATCACGTCGTCGGCGTACCGCCGGACCGCGGCCTTCGCGTCGACCTGCCGCTTCGTGTAGACACGCCTGCGCTCGTCGGTGAAACCCTTGCCGCTCAACAGCAGGCCGGCGCCGACCGAGAACGGGTTGATCAGCGGCATCCCCACCAGCGTGCCGAGCATGCCGAACATGAGCACGCCCACATAGCCGCCGCGCAGCCCGGACAGTGCCTTCTGGCCGATGCCGAACGGCTCGCCGATCCGCAGGTCCATCGCGCTCACCCGCTCGAGCGGGTCCTCGGCGTCCGTCCGGATCCTGGGCAGCAGCTCCTGGTCCCCGGAGAAGTGCTCGGCGACCTGGCCCGCGAGCCAGCGTGCGCGTTGGGCCGTCCACAGGAAGTTGGCGGCGACCGCCGCGCTCACCTCCTGCTCGACCCACGCCGCGAGCTGGTCCCACGTCCTGCGCGGGTCGCCGCCCCTGCTCACCTCCTCCTCGGCCTCGCGGACGATGTCACGCATCCGGTCGCGCAGGTCGTAGTCGATGTCGGCGTTCAGGTCGGCGACACCGTCGCTGAGCGTGTGCTGCCAGCGGGCCGACCGCTCCTTCAACGCCACCGCCTGCTGTTTGGCCTCGGTGAGCCTGCGGATCACCTCCGCGGCCGCGTCCGGGTCGGTGAGCCCGGCCTGCTCGGCGAGCAGCGTCGTCGCGAGCTGCTCGGTCACCGCCACCACGTCGTGCGCGGTCGACCGGCGTGCCAGCAGCTCGGCCTGCCCGACGACCCGCTCCCGCAGGTACTCGACCAGCTCGCCGAAGCCGGACTCGCGGTCGGCCTCCTCGTCGTTGTGTTTGACCGCGTGCACCCGCAGCGCGGAGGACACGACCAGCAGGTCCGCCTCGACGCCCGCCCCCGCGAGGTGCCGCCTGTCCAGCTCGGCGATGCGCTGCCACTCGGGGTAGAGGTCCGCCTTGGACAGTACGCAGAGGACGTTCGGGCACATCGCCGTCGCCTGCTTGAGGAACTCCAGCTCCGGCGCGGTGTACTCCTGCGAGGCGTCCGACACGAACAGCACCGCGTCCGCGGACGGCAGCTCGGCCATGGTCGCCGCGCCGTGCACGGAGCTGAGCCCGCCGACGCCGGGGGTGTCCACGATCTCCAGCCCACCCGCGAGCAGTGCGCGCGGGAGGCCGATGTCCGCGTTGCGCCAGCGTTCCCGGTTGCCGGGGTTGCCGGTCTCGCAGAGGTGCCCGGCGAGCTCCTCGATGGGCACCTCGACCCGCGCCACCTTCGCGGCGGCCGGGTCGCCGTCGTCGGACTGCTCCACCACCCGCACGAGCGCGGCGCTCGGCTCGGCCGCGTACCGGACCACGGTCGGCACGGACGTGGCCACGTCGTCGAACACCGGGCACACCGGCGCCTTCACGAGGCCGTTGACCAGAAGGCTCTTTCCCTGCTTGAACTCGCCGACCACGAGAACCCTGACGCGGTCGGTGCGCAGCCTGCCCGCCGTCTGCCGCAGCCGTGCCTCCAGGTCGGGCCGCCGGTAGTGCGCGATCACCTCGAGCGCGGTGTCGACGGTGTCGACGGACTCTGCGCCTCGCATCTGTTTGCCTCCAACGTGTGTGCCGACCGCCCGGGGTGTGTGTGCGGTTACTGGGGCACCCCGGGCGGTCGTGGTGGTCAGCCGGACACCGACGCGTCCGCGTCGAGAGCCTCACTGGCGTCGGCGTCCACCACCGGCCACAGGTCGCCGGACTCGTGCAGCGCGCTGGGCGCGGAGTCGGCGATCGGGTCCGCCTCGGTCGCGACGTCGACGTGCGTGTCGACGAGGTCGTCGTCCGAGACGTTGCCGGAGAACGACCCGTCGACGTCGGTGTCCGTGGACAGGTCGGTCGAGGTGTCGGTCACCGTCGTGTCGTGCGAACCGGTCATGGTGGCGTCGTCGTCGGAGTTCAGCGACGACGTGGTGTCGTCGCCGGTGACGACGCTGTGGTCGATCGAGCCACCCTTGTTGTCCACCCCGTCGTTGTCCTGGTTGAACGAGTCCTGGATCACGGTGATGTCGTTGTCCTCGTTGAAGGAGTCCGTGATCGTGAGGTCGCCCTCGGAGTGGATGCTGACCGTGTCGCGGTCGTCGACCGTGATCACGAGATCGCGGTCGTCGACGTAGTAGATGTTGTACTCGTTGGTCGTCGGCCGGATCGTGAGGTCGTAGTGCCTCGTCAGCACCGAGATCTCACCGACCGGGTCGTCGCCACCCGCGAAGTGCGGGTGGCCCGACCCGTGCACGCCGGCCTGGTCGGCCACCATCGGCCCGGCGTCCCTGATGTCCTCACCGCACGTGCCGTCCAGACCGTACTGGTCGAGGACACCCTCCGGGTCGGCGCGGAAGTCCGACTGGAGGTCCTCGTCGCCCAGCAGGGCCATGAGGAACTCGATGAGCGAGGAGATCGTCGCCGTCATCGCTAGTGGATGTCGACGTCGACGTCGTCGATGTCGAGGTCCAGGTCGAAGCCGTCGTTGTCGAACGTGTTGCCGTTGAACGAGTCCGTGTAGGACGTGTGGTTCGACTGGTCGGTGGTGTTCTGCGTCAGCGTGTCGTTGTAGGAGTCGCGGATGTCCACGTCGTCGTCGGAGTTGAGCGAGTTCGAGATGTCGTCGCCCGCGACCACGCTGTCGGTGATGTGCCCGTGGCTGTTGTCGAGCCCGTCGTTGTCCTGGTTGAACGAGTTCTTGACGACCGTGAAGTCGTTGTCCTCGTTGCCGACGTTCGCGAACGAGTTCGACACGTTGATGTTCTGCGACGCGCCGACGGTGGCGTCCCCACCCGCGCCACCGGCGCCGCCGCTCGCGTCGACCGGCCCGGAGCTGGTGGCGTTCGAGCTGTCGGCGTGCGCACCGGCGTAACCGGACCCGCCCGCGGCCGCGCCACCCGCCGCGCCGACGCCGGAGCCGCTGCCCGCGCCGCCGTCACCGGCGTCGTCCGCCTCGGCGCCGTCGCCACCGTCCCCACCGAACCCGAACGGCCAGCCGCCGAAGCCGCCGAAACCGCCGTCACCGGTCGTGGTCGAGTCGCCGCCCGCGCCGCCGTTGCCGGCGCCGCTGCCGCTGCCACCCGCGCCACCCGCCGCGGGGCCACCGGTCGCGGTGCCGCCGTCGGCGTCGGCGTCGCTGTACCCGAAGCCCAGGCTGCGGCCCTCGCCGCCCGCACCGCCCGCACCACCCGCGGTGCTGGTGTCGACGTCCTGGACGGGCGCCACGTACTGCTGGAAGTTGAAGTTCGCCATCGTTGGTCCTGTTCCTTGTTCAGATGGGCGGAGGAGCTGTTCGTCCCCGACGGAATCCGCCCGGCATGGAACAAAATCTATGGGCCCCTCGCCTTCCGGTAATCGGGGTTTCTCCCTCGTCCCCGGACGGCCGCCGACGGTGGCGTGGCGCGGCCGTTAGGGGATTTGCCCCCAAACGGACGGACCGGTGAAACACCTAACCGGTCGCGGGGAGTCGTTCGATGACGACGGTGAGCAACTCCTGCAGCGCGCTGCACGAGTCGGGCTCGCCCGCGCGCATGGTGGCCACGATGGCCTGGTCCTGCGCCACCCCGACGTCGTAACGGCAGAACTCCCCGCGCGAGGTGAAGGTCTCCAGCGCGGGATAGCCGAGCAGCCGCACCCTGCTGGTGCTCGAGTCGCGGTCCCTCGTCAGGTCGGACAGTCCTTTTCCGCTGGTGAAC
Organism: Actinophytocola oryzae; assembly: GCF_004364325.1. Classification (GTDB taxonomy): domain Bacteria; phylum Actinomycetota; class Actinomycetes; order Mycobacteriales; family Pseudonocardiaceae; genus Actinophytocola; species Actinophytocola oryzae. The sequence continues at coordinate 33,181 of NZ_SOCP01000009.1, forward strand.
GCGGTCAGCTGCGCGGAGACGGCGTTCTCGCCGCGCCAGCTGCAGTTCGCCCCCAGCTCGTCGGTGCCGGGCACCCCGGCCGCCAGTCCGAGCGTGCCGCGCGCGGTGTCGTCGAGCAGCACGCACGGGTCGATGCCGACGAGTCCCTTCGGCGTCTCGACCGCGGGTACGGTCGGCTCGGGAGGCTGTTCGCCGGAGCCACAGCCGGCCGCCACGAGCACTGCGGCCGCGGTGACCAGCAGGCGAATAATCACGGGATTTCCCTCCGCCATGTCATTTGTCGTCTTGTCCGGTTTTCTGTAACGTTCGCCGGTCGCTTTACGTCTTCACTAGCAGCGTTTCGCTTGGAGGCGAGGATGGGTTACCGGCTCGGAATCGATTTCGGCACCACCTTCACCGCGGCAGCGGTGCACCGCGACGGTGAGCAGGTGACCGAGCTCGTTCCGTTGGGGGACAACAGGGCGGCGGTTCCGTCCGTCGTGTTCGTGGCACCCGACGGTGGGATGGTGATGGGGGACGCGGCCGCACGACGCGCCGTGACCGACCCCGATCGGGTGATTCGGGAGGTCAAACGCCGCATCGGCGACGAGACCCCGTTACTCATTGGCGGTCTCCCCATCGAGGCACACACGATCGCGGCGTGTTTCGTCCGCTGGGTCGTGGACCGGGTGAGCGAGCGTGAGGGCGCGCGACCCGAGGGGCTGGCGTTGACACACCCGGCCTCGTGGGGCAGGCACAAGTGCGCGTTGTTGACGTCGGCTCTCGTGGAGCAGGGCATCGCCACCGTCCGGCTCGTGCCGGAGCCGGCCGCCGCGGCGTTCGCGTACGCGGCGTCGCGCGACGTGCCGCCCGGTGCCGCGGTCGGGGTGTACGACCTCGGTGGCGGCACCTTCGACGCCGCGATCGTGCGGCGGCTCCCGGACGGCGGGTTCGTCCTCGCCGGACGTCCGGAAGGGATCGAGTCCCTCGGCGGGGTCGACTTCGACGAGGCGGTGTTCGCCCACGTGCGTGCCGCGGTCGGTCCGCAGTGGACGGGGCTGGACTTCGACGACCCCCTCGTGCGGACGGCCGCCGCGGCGTTGCGTCGCGAGTGCACGGAGGCCAAGGAGGGTCTGTCGGCGGACACCGAGGTGACGATCCCGGTGATGCTGCCCGGCGTCAGCATGCGGGTGCGGATGGTCCGCACGGAGCTGGAACAGCTTGTCGCCCCCGCGATAGCGGAGACGGTCGAGGCGTTGCGGCGGGCGTGCGCGTCGGCGGACGTGCGGGCCCAGGACCTGGCCGCGGTGCTGCTGGCGGGCGGGTCGTCGCGGATTCCGCTCGTGGCACAACGGGTGTCGGCCGAGCTGGACCGCCCGGTCACGGTCGACGCCGACCCGAAGTCCGTGGTGGCGAGCGGCGCCGCGCTGTCGATCGCCCCGGTGGTGGTGTCGCCGGTGACCTCACCCGTGCCGGAGCGGACGGTCGTCGTGCCCGCCCCGTCGAGCCGCTGGTCGCGCCGCGGCCTCGCGATCACCGCGGGCATCGCGGCGTGCCTGGTCGCGGTGGTGGCGACGGCGAGCACGGTCGGGTCGGACCTGACCGACAGCGGCACCCCGGTCGGCTCGGCCGACACGTCCGACCTGCCGCGCGAGGTGGTGGACCGCGCCCCGGTCGGCGAGCCCGGCGAGACCGACCCGTGGACGGGTGAGCCGTACCGGGAGACGACGCCCCCCGGCCCGAGGCGCCCCGGCGCCAAGCCCGCGCAGACGACGCCCGAGTCCCTGACACCGGCCCCCACGACCGGCGGCGACCGCGCCGACCAGATCGCGGGTAACCCGCCGCCGACCCAGACGGCGCCCACCACCGGGGCACCGGGCAGCGAGAGCAACCACGACGGGGACATCGTGCGGTCGTCCGACACCCCGTCGCAGACCCCGCCGCCCGTCGGGGAGAGCGACCCGCCGGTGGTCAGCGAGGAGCCGTCGGTGCCGCCGCCGGACGACCCGCCGGTGGACTCCTCCACCGAGCCCCCGCCGCCGCCACCCGAGGACCCGCCGGGTGAGACGACCGGTGAGACGACGGGTGAGACCTCGGAGACGCCGTGAGCGAGGGTCCGCGCCGCCGCACCGCGGCTCGCCCGGCCGGCCGAGCCGTCCAACGGGCACTCGCGGCGGAATGCCGCGGTCGTGCGCGGTCCGGCGGGGAAGGATCGCGCCTGAGGTGTGCTGCGCGAGGGGTCGCCGAGAGTGGCCGCGCCAGGTGGCAGCCGCAGGCCGGGACCGGCCGGGTGCCGGGTCGGGAGGTCTCGTGACCGCGGGTCCGCCGCCTCCCCGGCCCAGCACCGCCCGGTTGTCGGCGCCGCCCGTCGCGGCCCGGCGCGAGGCACCCCGACCGAGGGTCGTCGCGCTGTCCTACTGGCTCTGGTGGGTGGCCGCCCTCGTCGCCGTGGTCACCGTGGTGCTGGCGCTCACCAGGATCGACGCCATGCAGGACGAGCTGGCACGTATCGCCCGCGAAAGCGACCCGGATGCCACCGACGACACCGTCGACCGCGTGGTGGACCTCTCCGTCCTCGTGATCATCGGGGGCGGGATCCTGCTCGGCGTCGTCGGCGCGGTGCTCGCGGTCGGGATGCGGGCCGGGCGCGGCTGGGCACGGGTCACGTTGATAGCGCTCACGCTGCTCGCCGTCGCGTACGCGCTGCTCGTGGTGTCGGCCACCGGCGGTCTCGTGCTGGGGTACGCGGCGGTCACCGTGGTCGCGGCCGTCTGCATGTACCTGCCGGGCGGCAAGCGGTGGTTCGGCTGACTACGCTTGGCCCGTGGAAGATCGAGTACTCGGCAGGACCGGTAGGAACGTCTCGGTGGTCGGCCTCGGCTGCTGGCAGCTCGGCGCGGACTGGGGGCAGGTCGACGACGCGGACGCCCTCGCCGTCCTGCACGCCGCCGTCGACGCCGGGGTCACCTTCCTCGACACGGCCGACGTCTACGGCGACGGTCGCAGCGAGCGGCTGATCAGGCGGTTCCTCGCCGAACGCGCCGCGGACGTCATGGTGGCCACGAAGTGCGGCCGCCGCGCCGACCCGCACGTGCCCGCGGCGTTCACCCCCGAGAACCTGCGTGCGTGGACCGACCGGAGCCGGGCGAACCTCGGCGTCGAGCGGCTGGACCTCGTGCAGCTCCACTGCCCGCCGACGCCGGTCTTCTCCGGCGACGAGGTGTTCGACGCCCTCGACGAGCTGGTCGCCGAGGGCAGCCTGGCCGCGTACGGGGTGTCGGTCGAGACGTGCGACGAGGCGCTCACGGCCATCGCCCGCCCGAACGTCGCGAGCGTGCAGATCATCCTCAACGCCTTCCGCCGCAAGCCACTCGAGCAGGTCCTGCCCGCGGCACGCGCGGCAGGCGTCGGCATCATCGCGAGGGTGCCGCTCGCCAGCGGCCTGCTGTCCGGGAAGTACGACGAGCACACGACCTTCGCCGCCGACGACCACCGCACCTTCAACCGCCACGGCGAGTCGTTCGACGTGGGCGAGACGTTCTCCGGCGTGCCCTACGAGGTGGGGGTCGAGGCCGCGCGGTCACTTGCCGAGGTGGCCGAGGGGCTCGGGGTGTCGACGGCGGCGCTCGCGCTGCGGTGGATCATCGACCAGCCGGGCGTGAGCGTCGTCATCCCTGGCGCCCGCAACGCCGACCAGGCCAGGGCGAACGCGGCGGCCGAACAGCTGGACCCGCTCGCCGAGGACACGCTGGCGGCGATCGAGCGTGTCTACGACGAGCGGGTCCGGGCCCACGTGCACGGTCGCTGGTGACTCAGCGCCTGCCTGCCAGCGCGAGCACCGCCTGCAGCTCGCGGTAGCCGGGCTTCGCGGCGAAGTTCTCGTCCAGCAGGTTGGCCGCGCCCTCGCCGTCGAAGAAGCCGGGCACCCACGAGTACTTGTCCGTGAAACCCCACACCGTGAACGAGTTGCAGCGCTTTGCCAGCAGGCAGCCCTGCAGGAGCACGCTGTAGCCCTGAGCCTGCGCCTGGAGCTTCACGGTGTCGGTCGGCATGAGCATGCGCACGTCGGCCTCGGTGATCGCGGTCTCCAGGCCGAGTGCCTCGAACCGGCCGAGGTTGGTGGCGACGTCGGAGGCGGCGTGTAAGCCGTACTGCACGCCGTAGTGTCCCTGCGCGCCGAAGCCGTGCACGGGAACCCGTTGTGCCAGCAGGTCTTTCACGAGCGCGAGGTAGGCGTCGCTCTTCGCGCTGACGCCCTCGACGTTGTAGTCGTTGAGGAACAGCTTCGCCTTCGGGTCGGCCTGGTGCGCCCAGCGGAAGGCGTCGGCGATGTAACCGGGTCCCAGCTCACGCAGCCACAGCGTGTCGCGCGGCCGGCCGTCGTCGTCGATCACCTCGTTGACGACGTCCCACTGGTAGATGCGGCCGCGGAAGTGTCGTGCCTCGTCGGTGATGTGCTTGCGCAGGATGCCGCGCAGCTCGGTCGCGTCGATGTCGCCCGACTCGACGCCGGAGGTCAGCCATGCGGGCAACTGGTTGTGCCACAGGAGAGTGTGGCCTCGGACCTGCTGGCCGTTCTTCCTCGCGGCGGCGATCAGCTGGTCGGCGGCGGTGAAGTCGAGCTGCCCCCGGACCGGCTCGACGACCTCCCACTTCATCACGTTCTCCGCGGTGATGGAGCTGAACTCGCTGCTGACGCGGGCGCGGTAGGTCGCGTCCGAGGTGTAGGCCGCGTGGTCGACGGCGGTCCCGACCAGCAGATGGCGTCCGGCGAGGTCGCGCAGGGTCCGGTCGGGGGATGAGGCCCCGGCCGCCGGAGCGGGTGAGCCGGCGGCCGGGAGCAGGGAGGCGACGACAAGAGCGCCGGCGAGGAGGCCTGCGGCAGCGACGACACGGGACACCTTCATTGCGGGGCTCCTCGACGACAGTGGCGGGAACAGGGTCGAAAGTTTCGGCGTTTTGTCGGTATCGCGGAGGCAACGTTAAGACGCGATCCGGCTTAGGTCAAGCAGGGAAAGCTGTTGTGCCACCGAAACTTTCAGCCTTGAGCGACCTTTGAACCGCGACCGGGACAGTAGGGGGATGGGGAGGACGACGCTGGACGAGCTGTGCGAGGTGGTGTTCGCATCCCTGCCGCGCGCCGACCAGCGCGCCAGGGGAGCGGCGTACCTGCGGGGGCTCCTGGCCGCGCCCGGCCGCAAGTCGATCAGGAACATCGCGGCGGCCTCGGGTGGGCCCGAACAGGGTCTGCACCACTTCGTCAGCGACTCGACGTGGCCGTGGGTGCCGGTCCGTCGCGCGCTGGCCGGGTTCGTCGCGGCACGGGTCGAGCCGAGTGCGCTGGTGGTGCGGACGATGGTGGTTCCCAAGGCGGGCAAGGAGTCCGTGGGTGTCGGCAGGCGGTTCGACGCGGCGCTCGGGAAGACGTTCAACGCGCAGCAGGCGGTCGGGGTGTGGGTGGCGTCGGAGCGCGTGAGCAGCCCCGTGGCGTGGCGGCTGCACCTGTCCCGGACGTGGCTCGCCGACGACCGCCGCGGCGCGGAGACCGTCGGCGAGTGCGCGGTCGCGGCCCTGCGCGAGGTGCCACGACGGCTCGCGCGGCCGGTGGTGCTCGACGCCCGCGCCACGCCCGCCGCGGCGACCGTGCGGGGCCTGGCACGTGCCGGGGTCGCGTTCGTGGTGCGCGTCGACACCACGCTGCGGCTGTCCGTGCCCGGGCCGGTGCTGCCGGGCCACGAGTCGGTGCCCGCCGACTGGCCGATGGCGGCGGTCAGGGATCTCCGGCGCCGGGTGGGCTGGGTCGACGTGACGGGTGTGCCGCGCACTGTTCTGGCCGCGGTCGTGCCGGTCACGCTGCCGGGAGCAGGTGCGCTGCGCCTGCTCGGGGTCGCGGACAGGGGTGCGTGGCCGGAGGAGCTGTGGCTGACGAATCTCCCCGCACCGCCGGCAACCGTGCTGCGGCTCGCCAGGCTCACCGGACGGGTGGACCACGACCGCGCCGAGATCGCCGACCGGGTCGGCATCCGTGACTACGCCGGAAGGTCCTTCGCCGGGTGGCACCGACACGTCACGCTGGCCTCCGCCGCACACGCGGTCGTGGCCGTGGCGCCCCGGATGCGGCTTGCGTCGTGAGTGTCCTCAGGGGTCGGGCACGAGCGCGAAACCGGTCTGCCAGCCTGCGCCGATCGCACGAACACCCGCCAAGCCTCCAACCGGCACCGGCGACGGCGCGTGGTCGACGACGTCGGCGTTGCCCAGTTCGTCGGTCCGGTCCGAGCCCCACCCCCACACCGAACCGTCGGCCCGCAATGCGTACGCGCCGAAGGCGAAGCCCTCGACCCCGCTCACGTCCGTGAGGCCGGCGACGCGCACCGGCACCCGCGACTCGCACGCCGGCACCTGCCCGCACCCCTCGCCGTTGCCCAGCTGCCCGGCGCCGTTGTCACCCCAGGCCCAGACCGTGCCGTCCCCGCGCAACGCGTAAGCCCCCTTGTCGCGCCCCGCCACCGCCGTTGAACAGGCTGACCTGCCGGTTCGCGCCGACGGCGACGGTGACGAGGTTGGGCCTGGTGTCGCCGGCGGGCACTCACATTCGAGGCGGTCGGCCGGTTGGAGCCCGCAGGCCACGCGGTGACGAAGGTGCTCGCCGTCGCACGTGCGTCGCCCCCGGAGAGCCGCGGACCAGCTGTCACCGTACTACCGATTCCCGGCTTGGCGCGTCAACAGGTCACGCAGGTGTTTGAGCACCTCGGCGGGCGCCTCCTCGGCCATGAAGTGACCGCACGAGACCGTCACGTGGGTGAGGTCGGCCGCCCACGCCTCCCACAGGGCGGTGGCGTCGTAACCCAGCGCCGCGCCCCAGTCCTGCTGCAGCACGGTGACCGGCATGGTGAGCCGGTTTCCGTCGCGCCGGTCCACCTCGTCGTGCTCCACGTCGACCGTCGCCGACGCGCGGTAGTCGGCGACGATCGAGGGCACGGCCGCGCGGGACGCGGCGAGGTAGGCGGCGCGGACGTCCGGCGGGATGGCGTCGGGGTCGCGGGCCCAGAGGTCGAGGAAGTGGCCGAAGAACGCGTCCGGGGCCGAGGAGATCATCGTCTCGGGCAGGCCGGGCGGCTGGGCCATGAGGAAGAGGTGGAACCCGACGGCGGCGGTGGTGCCGCGCAGCACGTCCCACATGTCCAGCGTCGGCAGCACGTCCAGCGACGCCAGGTGGGTGATCCTGTCGGGGTGGTCGAGGCCGGCTCGGATCGCGACGAGGGCGCCCCGGTCGTGCCCGGCGAGCGCGAACGTCTCGTGCCCGAGCGCCGCCGCGACGGCCACCACGTCGGCCGCCATGGTGCGCTTCGAGTAGGTGTCGCCGCTGTCCTCGGGCTTGTCGCTGCCGCCGTAACCCCGCAGGTCGGGGCAGATGACCGTGTGGTCACCGGCCAGGTCGGCGGCGACGTGGCGCCACATCAGGTTGGTCTGGGGGAAGCCGTGGAGGAGCACGACGGGCGAGCCGCTGCCCCCGTGGGCGACGTTCAGCTCGACGCCGCCGTGGCCGGGGACGCGTTCGTTGGTGAAGTTCCGCATGGTGTGAGCGTTGGACCGGGTGATCAGCGGCGGGTCAGCGGTGACGCAGCGAGCTAGGCTGAGCTGCGGTGATCACGTTTCGGGTGCTCGGGCCGCTGGCGGCGTCGGACGAGCGCGGCCAGGTCGACCTGAGGGGACCCCGGCACCGCGCGGTACTGGCGCGGCTGCTGGTCGCGCGCCGCCGGGTCGTGCCGGTCGGGCAGCTGGTGTCCGACCTGTGGCCGGACCCGCCGGGCGGGGCCGTAGGCGCGGTGCAGACGTTCGTGGCGGCGCTGAGGAAGGCACTGGAGCCGGACAGGCCACCGAGGACACCCGCGCGGCTGCTGGTGACGTCGGGTCCCGGCTACGCGTTGCACGCGGAGTCCGTGGACGCATGGGACCTGGAGGCGGCGGTCGGGTCGACGGGGTCGCCGCAGGAGGTCCTGGCGCGGGTGGCCGCGGCGCTGGACTCGTGGCGCGGACCCGCGTACGCCGACTTCGCCGACGAACCGTGGGCACGCGGTGAGATCGCGCGGCTGGACGAGCTGCGGGCGCTGGCGGTGGAGCGGCGGGCGTCGGCGTTGTTGGACGTGGGCCGGGCGGCGGCCGCCGTGCCCGACCTGGAGGCGCACGTGGACGGAAGCCCGCTGCGGGAGGACGCGTGGCGGCTGCTCGCGTTGGCGCGTTACCAGGCGGGCAGGCAGGGTGACGCACTCGAGACGCTGCGCAGGGCCCGCGCGGTGCTCGCCGAGGAGCTGGGGGTGGATCCAGGACCGGCGTTGCGACAGGTGGAGGCGGACATCCTGGCGCAGGCTCCGGCCGTTGCCCCCCACGGGGCGGGGGCTGACCGAAACGCGGACGTGGTGGCACGTGGCGCGGATCCCGGCGCGGGCAGCGGTACGCCCGGCACGCGCGGCGCGGGCACCGGGGGTCTCGCTGCGGACGGCGAGGACCAGGTCATTCGCGGCGCGGGTGTCACGGCGGGCAGGGCAGGGGACGTGGCGGCCCGTGCTGACGTCGTCGCGAGTGGTGCCGATCGCGTCGCAGCGGGTGGTCGCGTGGCTCATGGCGCCGACCTCGGTGCGGACAGCGGGGATCGGGTCGTCGGCGGTGCGGATCCCGTCGCGGGCGACGTGGTTCGAGTCGTGGGTCGTGGGTCGGGTCCTGGGGATCTCGTGGCGCGCAGTGCGGGTCACGAGACGGATGGCACCGACCTCCTCGCTCGTGGCGCCTTGTTCGTTGGCCGTGGCGGGGAGCTCGCCGGGCTCTCCGCTGCCGCGGCCGAGGTCGTCGAGCGGGGGCGGATGGGGCTCGCGCTGGTCGCGGGGGAGGCCGGGGCCGGGAAGACCGCCCTGGCGGAGGCGTTTTCGGCACGTCTCGGCTGGACCACCGCGTGGGGTGACAATCCCGACGACGAGGGCCTGCCCGCCGCGTGGCCGTGGACCCGGATTCTCGACGGACTTCCGCGCACGGCGCCGTCACCCGAAGCGGGTGGCGACCCCGCCGTGGCGAGGTTCCACTGGCACCGGGCCGTCGCCACCTACCTCGCCGGGCACGCCCCGCTGCTGCTCGTGCTCGACGACCTGCACTGGGCGGGCGAGGAAACACTGGCACTGCTGGCCTCCCTGCCCGACACGCCGGGCGCCGTGCTGATCGTCGCGACATACCGGACCACCGACGTCCCCGGCAGGCTCGCCGCCTTCCTCGGGCGGGTCGCGCGGGCCGAGCCCACACGCGTCTACCTCGGCGGCCTGTCCGTCGAGGCCGTGACCACGATGGTCGGCGACCGCGCCGACGCGGCGGCGATCCACCGGCGCAGTGGCGGAAACCCGTTCTTCGTGCGGGAGCTGACCCGGCTGCTGACCGCGGGCGGCGACCTGTCGTCGGTGCCCGCCGGCGTGCGGGACGTGGTGCGCCACCGGCTCGCGACCCTGCCTGCCGACGTCGTGACGGTGCTGCGGCACGCGGCCGTCCTCGGGGCCGACGTCGACCTCGACCTGCTGCCCGGCGACGTGCTCGACGCCCTCGAGGCCGCGACGGAGCGGGGGTTCCTCGTCGAGGCGGGCGCCGGGCGGTTCCGGTTCGCGCACGCTCTCGTCCGGGACACGCTCTACCAGGACCTGTCCCGGTCGCGCCGGGCCCGGTGGCACGCGACCGTCGCCGCCGCGCTCGAACGGTCGCGGCCCGACGACGTCGAGGCGCTCGCCCACCACTACCTCCACGCCGGGGACGCGGCCAGGGGCGTGCCCTACGCCAGGACCGCCGCCGAGCGGGCCGAACGCCGCTTCGCGCCGCACCACGCGGCCAGGCTGTGGCGTGCCGCCCTCGACAGGGTGAGCGCCGACTCGCCCGAACGCCTGGCGTTGCTCATGGGGCTGGTGCGCAACCTCGCGGTGTCCGGGGACCTCGCCGCGGCGCGCAGGCTGCGGGCGGAGGCACTGGACCTGGCCGAGGCGGTGGCCGACCCGTCGCTGACCGCGCGGGTGATCGCGGCGTTCGACGTGCCGGCGAGCTGGCCGGAGTCCGACGACCCGGCGCTGGCCCGCCGGATCGTGTCGCTGACCGAGCGCACGCTGGCTTCGGGGGCACACGCACCCGCGGTCCGCAGCAGACTGCTGTCCACCATCGCGTTGGAGGCACGCAACGCCGGTGGTGAGCGCGCCCACGAGGCGGCCGAGGAGGCGGAGGCCGTCGCGAGAACGCTGGACGACCCGGCGGTGTTGGCGTTCGCGCTGAACGCGCGGTTCATGCAGTCGTTCGCCACTGCGGGCGGTGCGCCGACGCGGCTGCGGATCGGCACGGAGCTGGTCGCGCTGGCGACCCGGCACGCGCTGGTGGCGTTCGAGGTGCTCGGCCACCTGATCGTGATGCAGGCCAACGCCGCGCTGGCCGACGTCACGGCCGCCGACCACCACGCCGACGCGGCCGAGCGGCTGGGTGAGGACTACGAGATCCCACTCGTGAGCGTGCTCATCGACGGGTACCGCGCGATGCGGGCGGGTGACCCGGTGCTGTACCGGGCGGCGGCGACCCGGCTGGCGGGCGCGGGCATGCCGGGCATGTCGGAGGGCATCCTCGGCCTGGCGCTGCTGTGTGAACGTGTCCGACGCGGTGAGCAGGCCGTCGGCGGGGACTTCGGCGCGTACGAGCCGTGGTGTCGGCCCCTGGTCCTGCTGGCGGCGGGTGACGTGGCGGGCGCGCGGGCGGTGGAGGTGCCGCCGTCGCCGAGGGACCTGCTGTTCGAGGCGCGCACGTGCCTGCACGCGCTGTCGGCGATCGAACTCGACGACCGCGAGACGATGACCCGCCTGCACCGCGCGTTGGCGCCTGCTGCCGACGAGGTGGCGGGTGCGGGGAGCGGCCTGGTGACGCTGGGCCCGGTGGCGGACTACCTGGCGAGACTGGCGACGGCGCTCAGCAGGCCGCCGCGAGCACGTGCGGCGCGAGCGCCTGGGCGATGACGGCGTAGCCGGCCGCGGACGGGTGGAACCGATCGGCGGAGAACATCCGCTCGTCGGCGGCGAACCGCGCGAACACGTCTGCCCCGACCTGCGCGACGGTGGCCCCGGCCGTGGTGGCGGCGTCGGCCTGGGCCTGCCCGTAGGCCCGGCTGGCCTGGGAGACCAGCTCCCGGAAGGCGGGCGGCACATGGGTGAGCACCCCCATGTCGGGCGCGGTGACCACGACCACCCGCGCCCCGGCCTCGGCGAGCGCCTCGACGGCGTCACGCAGCAGCTGCGCCCCGACCGGGGGCGGCACCAACCGGGTGAGGTCGTTGGCCCCGACGACGACCAGCGCGAGGTCGACCCCCTCACGCGTGGCCTCCCGCACCTGCGGCGCGAGATCCGCCGACCGCGCCCCGGGCACGGCATGTATCCGAAGCGTGACGTCATGCCCCGCCCCGCGAAGCCGCTCGGCGAGGAGATACCCGATGCTCTGCTCGACGAGCGCACACCCCACCCCGGCGGCGAGCGAGTCCCCGAGCACGTGAAAACGAAGGTTCATCATCATCAGGTTCAACGCCCGGAGGGCTCGTGATGATCCCCGGGCGCTACGCCTTCGGTGAAACCCGGGGGACCGCGGCGGCCGCCCGCCACTGGCGGCCGCCGCGGTCTATTCGGTTAGCCCAGGGGGGTTGCCACCGTCCAGCTCGTGTCCTCCGCGTACGAGGAGGGGTTGTCGTAGGGGTGGGTGCCGCTGTTCGAGGCCACCCACACCTCCTCCGCGTAGTGCCGGACGTTCGTGCCCAGCTCGTTGACCGACGCCAGCCGTACGCCGCCCGTGCCCGGTTGGGCGCAGAACGTCGCGTCCTTGCGGTACAGGTCCGTGTTCTCGTTCGCCGCCAGTCTCAGGCGGTACGCGGCGTGGCGTAGGTAGCTGCCCGGGTAGTTGCGGGACTCCAGCGAGTAGCAGCTCGGGTCCGCCAGGCCCGGCCTCACGACGAACGTCGCGTCCTGTTTGGACACCGTGTCGCTCGACGTGGTCAGCACGTCCGTCCTTGCCAGGCTGTCGCGGTGGCGCAGGTAGCGGTCCGTGAAACCCGGTGTGGTCACCCGGAACGACACCGCCTGGTTCGTCGGCAGCGACGCCGCGCTTCGCCACAGTGGGATCGTCGCCGCCCACGTCGTGTCCTGTGTGAACGACGTCGCCGTGTCCCACGGGTTCGGGCCGCCTGATCTCGCCAGGTACACCGTCTCGTTGAAGTGGCGGACGAACGCGCCCGGGTTGTTGTACGACTCCAACGCCGTCGCGCCCCAACCGGCACGGGGGCAGAACGTGGCGTCCGCCGCGAAGCCTGCCGAGCCGTCGTTGGGGTCGCTGCGGATGAGCCAGTTGGCGTTGCGCAGGAACCGTCCCGGGAAGTTCCGCGACTCGAACGACACGCACGACGCGCTCGCCAGGCCCTGACGCACCCAGAACGTCGCGTCCTGCTTCGTCACCTCCGTGCCGTTGTCCGGGTCCGTCCTCGCCGTCCCGTTCTGGTGGCGTAGGTAGCGGTTCGTGTAGCCCGGCGACGTCACTCGCAGCGAAACCAGTTCGTTGCGTGGCAACCCCGTGCCCGACGCCGCCGCCAGTACGCTCTGGTTCACCGCCAGGACCCGCGACGCCGTCATCTTCAGCACCCTGCGGTCGTAGGTGTAGAAGCCGTTGACCTCGTTCTCCACGTCGTACGGTTCCGTGTACACCGACGCCGACAGGCCGCGCGTCTGCACGAACCGGCCCACCTCCGACGTGATGTTCACGTACCTCGTCGTCAGCGAGTTCTCGTCGGGATACAGGTCTCCGTAGGCGAAACCCGCGCCTGGCTGCCACTCGCTGCCGGTCACTCGCCTGCCAAGGCCGCCGTACTCGCCCAGCACGGCGATGTGCGTCGCGTCCGGGGTTCTCGTGCCGCTCGACATCTGGTAGGCGTGGTCGTCGATCACGTCACCGTTGGTGGGGCTGGGATCCGACACGCAGCAGTTCGAGCCCGAGTTGTGGTTGATCAGCCGTGTCGGGTCCATTCCCCGCACCAGGTCCACGATCCGCGCGTTGTCGTACTCGCCCCAGCCCTCGTTGAACGGGACCCACTGCACGATCGACGTGGTTCCCTTGAGCTGGTTGACGATCCGCGACAGCTCCGACTCGTAGTTCGTGTGGCTCGCCGCCGACGTGTCGTCCACCGCGTCCAGCGCAGGCATGTCCTGCCACACCATCAGGCCCAGCCGGTCCGCCCAGTAGAACCAGCGTGCCGGCTCCACCTTGATGTGCTTGCGGACCATGTTGAAGCCCAACGCCTTCTGGCGCTCCAGGTCGAACCGCAGCGCCTCGTCCGTCGGCGCCGTGTAGATGCCGTCCGGCCAGAAACCCTGGTCCAGTGTGCCCAGCTGGAACACGAACTTCCCGTTCAGCAGCGGGCGCATCACGCCGCCGACTACCGCCTTGCCCAGCGACCGCATGCCGAAGTACCCGGTCACCGTGTCCGTGCCCATGGTCACGCGCAGGTCGTACAGGAACGGGTCGCTCGGCGACCACAGCCTCGCGTTCGGCACCGGCACCCGCAGGTGCGCGCCGGACGTGCCCGTCGCCGCGCCGACCACGGTCCCGCCGGTCAGCACCTCCGCGCGGACCTGCTGTCCCGCGGTGCCCTGCACGACCAGGTCGAGCACGCCCGCCGGGACGTCCGGGGTCGTGTCGAGCCTGGTGATGTGGTTGGCGGCCACCGGTTCCAGCCACACCGTCTGCCAGATGCCCGACGAGGCCGTGTACCAGATGCCGCTCGGGTTGCGGCGCTGTTTGCCGATCGGGAAACGGTTGCCGTCGATCGGCGAGTACGCGCCGACGATGATCTCGTTGCTGCCGGCGCGAAGCGCGTTCGTGATGTCGAACGAGAACGCGTCGTAGCCGCCGGTGTGCGTGCCGACCTGGGTGCCGTTCACCCACACCCTGGTCTCCCAGGTGACCGCGCCGAAGTTCAGCTGGACGCGCCGACCGTTCCACGTGGACGGCACGGTGAACGTCCTGCGGTAGAACATGTTGTCCTCGTGCCGCTGGATGCCCGACAGGCCCGACTCGATCGGGTAGGGCACCAGCACGCCCTCGGGCAGCGTCTGCCCGACCGGCGGGGTGTTGATGTTGGCCGCGCCGGTGAACTCCCACACGCCGTTGAGGTTCTGCCAGTCCGTGCGGACCAGCTGCGGGCGCGGGTAGTCGGGCAGGGCGTTGGTGGGGGAGACCTGGCCCGTCCACGGGGTCGTGAGCGGGGGTGCCTTCGGCTGCCACGTCGCCGCCTCCGCGGCGGGCGTGATCGCCAGCACCGCGGTGGTCGCGACGAGGAAACCCGTTGCGGCACCGAGTATCCGTCTGAACATGGCTTTCTCCTGGTGCAGGGGGTTTACGCGGCGACGAGCGCGCCTAGGCCGCTCGCCTGTGTTCGCCAGTCGACCTGGTTGGGGCTGCCACCCACCCAGCGCTGGCCGATCCGGTTGAGGTTGTCGCGGTCGCGGGACCAGATCGAGTCCGCCTGGGTGCGGGCGAACGCCTGGTACGCCGTGGATCCGGTCACCGAGGCCAGGTCGGCCAGGTACCGGCTGAAGATCCCCTTGAACTGCTTCTGGTTGTCGTCACACGAGTTCGAGCCGGTGTCGCACGACTCGGTCAGCACGCCGTTCTGGGTGAGGCCCGTCAGTGCCGCGTCGGCGAGCCTGCGTGCGGTGGTGAGCAGCGTGGTGTCGCCGGTCGCGCGCCACGCCTCGACCAGGCCGCCGATTCCCAGGCCCTGGTTGTAGGTCCACACGGTCTGGCCGTTGTTGCGGCAGTCGCGGGTGATGCCGTCGTTGACCAGGCCCGCCGAGTTGATCATCCCGGAGCCGGCGTACCAGGTCGCGGCCGTGCGGGTGCGTTGCAACCACACGGTGTCGCCCGGGGTGCGGTTGTGCACCGACGCGGACAGGCGCAGGTACAGCCCGGCCGTGACCGCGTTCTTGTAGGTACGTTCCCGGTCCCACCACACGCCGCCGCCGCACGTGCCGGTGTCCCAGTACTGTTGCACGTAGTTCGCGATCGTGGTGGCCATGGCGAGGTAGCGCTGGTCCCGGGTGCGGTCGTAGGCGGCGATCCACGCCAGGCCCCACCACGCGCTGTCGTCGATGGCACGGCTGACGAAGTTCCCCTCGATGGCGTCACTGCTCCGCACGCCCGCGGCGAAGACGCCCTTGTTCTGGTCGAAGGTGCGTGCTGTGACCCAGTCGTAGGCGGGGTCGCCGTGGTCGATCAGCGTGGTGAGCGTGGCCGCCGTGTTCCACCAGCTGCTGGGCCACCACCCGGGATACGGGTCGTAGGAGTACATGAGCGCGTCCGCCGCGGCGCCGTCCCGTGTCGGCGCCGGACGCGCCCAGGAGGTGCAGCTGCCGCTCTGGCCCGTCACCGCACGGCCGCAGGCGCGGACTACGCCGCCGTAGTGCCGCCCGCGCGGGTCGCGGGTGGCGAACATCGTGGTACGCGTGGACGTCTGGCCCGCGGCCGTCGACACCCGGCCCAGCGACGAGCCGTCCGGCCAGGTGGCACCGGCGTCCCACGAGCGGTCCAGCCAGATCTCGTCGCCCTGCGTGCCTGCCTCGACGCTGCCCCACGCCATGCCGTTCTGGTCGACGTGCAGCCGGATCACCCGGCCGGACAACGACACCGAGGGCACCGGCTGGAGATCGCCGTTGGCCTGTCCCGCGTCCGTGCGGTCACATCGGACGTCGCAGACCGTCGGGTACACCCAGTCCGTGCAGGCCACCCCGGCGGCGTCCCCGCACGCGCGGAGCACACCCCGTTCGTGGTTGCGCGGGTCGGAGATGTTGTACATGAGCGTTC
Organism: Actinophytocola oryzae; assembly: GCF_004364325.1. GTDB lineage: Bacteria > Actinomycetota > Actinomycetes > Mycobacteriales > Pseudonocardiaceae > Actinophytocola > Actinophytocola oryzae. The sequence goes on from NZ_SOCP01000009.1 coordinate 49,054, forward strand.
GGGTGCCCGTCCACGTCGAGGGAACGCTCGCCTTGCCGAGCAGACCCTCCCACGTGCGGCCGCCGTCCCACGACCGGTCGAGCCACACCGAGTCGCCAGGCACGCCGTTGTCGATGCTGCCCCACGCCATGCCGTCCACATCGGACACGTGCAGCACGAGCCGCCGCCCGTTGAGGTTCCGCTCGGGCACGGGGAAGATCTCCTGGCCGGTGCGCGACGGGTCGAGCGTGTCGCAGGACAGGAAGCAGACGGTCGCGTCGACGCCCACGTCCGCGGTGGCCGCCGGGACCCCGAACACGCCGGCCACGAGCACGAGGACGATCAGCAGGGCTTTCACAGCAGCCGCCACACGTGGTCGGCGGTGCCGTTGTCCGCGAACTGGACGACCTGCGCGGAGTCGGCGTAGGACATCACGTCGACGCCGAGCATCTTGCCCGAGTTCGCGTTCTGCAGCCGCCACAGCCCGTCCCAGTCGGCACGCAGCCGCCACAGGTGGTCGCGGGTGCCGGTGCCGCCGAACTGCACGACGACCGCCGAGTCGGCCGTCGACATCTGGTCGACGCCGAGGACCTTCCCGGAGTTCGCGTTGCGGATGCGGAAGTACCCGTCCGCGTCGGGCAGGAAGCGCCACAGGTGGTCGGCCGTGCCGTTGTCGGCGAACTGCACGACCCGCGCCGAGTCCGCGGTCGATGCCCCGGCGACCGCCAACACCTTGGTGGAGTTGAGGTTCTGGATCCGCACGTCGCCGTCCGGGATGATCCGCCACAGGTGGTCGGCGGTCCCGTTGTCGTCGAACTGCACCACGTGTGCCGAGTTCGCGGTCGACATCTGGTCGACGCCGAGCACCTTGCCCGCGTGCCGGTTGCGCAGCCGGAACCAGCCGTCGCCGTTGTCGAGCAGCTCCCACACGTGGTCGGTCGTGCCGTTGTCGGTGAACTGCACGGCGTGCGCGGAGTTCGCGGTCGACACGCCGTCGATGCCGAGGACCTTGCCGGACAGCCCGCTGAGTACCTTCACCCGCCCGTTGCCGAGGTCGACGAGGCGCCACAGGTGGTCGGCGGTGCCGTTGTCGTCGAACTGGACCACGTGCGCGGCGTCGGCCGTGGACTGCTGCTCGACGGCGAGGACCTTGCCGCTGTTCTTGTTCTGGAGGCGGCAGGCCGGGCCCGGCGTGCCCCACGTCCTGGTGCCGCCGGTGCGCGGGAAGGTCGCGATCCGCAGCCGCGCGGCACCCATGGGCACGAGCGCCACCCGCTCCACCGGCGTGTTCGTCGACACCTGGCCGCCCTGGAGCGTCCCGACCACGTTCTCGCTGTCCGTGGTCCAGTCGGGGATCCGCTGCGCCGACACGGTGAGCCGCACCGGCGCGTTGTCCGGGGTGAACGGGTCGTCGACGTTGCCGCCCGTCGACACGGCCGGCGCCGGAGTGGTGGTCAGACCGTAGTTCCAGGCCGTGCCGGACGTGACCTCCCACTCCGGCCACGCGTCGGTGCCCGCATAGCGCCGCCACTGCTCGTCGAACCGCAGCGCGAACGTCAGCGCGCCGTGCGAGACCGACACCGCGCCGCTCGACCACTGCCTGGTGCGCGGGGTCATCGGTAGCGTCAACACGACGACGTCGCCGCCGCGCCACGTCCGGTTGACCGTCGCGAACCGCGGGCCGCCCGAGATCGCCACCGCGCCGCCGTTGACCGTGAGCGCCGGGTTCGCACACCAGCCCGGCACGCGCAGCGCCAGCGGGAACGTGGCCGGCGTCGCCATGGTGAACGTCAACGAGATGGTGTCGGCGAACGGGTAGCTCGTCCTCTCGGTGATCGTCACCCGTGTCCCGACGACGGTCGTGGTGAGCGTGCACGGCCCGTAGAGCGCCGCCGCGAGACCGCCGTCCGGGGTGCCGAGCCACATCTCCTCGACGAAGTACGGCCAGCCCTGCCCGTAGTTGTGCGGGCAGCAGCGGTAGTCCCGGATGCCCGGCTTGTAGGCCTGCATGGCGAAGCCGTTCTGGAACTGCCGGTGGGTCTTCGCCGCGTTGTCGAGGCGTACGACGTTCGCGCTCGTCACGTAGTGCGTGACCCGGCCTGCCGGGTCGAGTGCGGCGGGCAGCGAGTTGAACGCCAGGTCCTCGGTCCGATCCGCCCACACGGAGTCGCCGGTGAGCCGGGTGAGCAGCTCGTGGGAGGCCATGAACTCCACCACGCCGCAGGTCTCGAACCCCTGGCGGGGATCACCGAAACCGGGGCGCGCGTTCTCGTCGCCGGCGAACCCGCCGCCGGGGAACTGGCCGTAGGTCGCCATGATCGTGTCGTAGTTGCGGTAGGTCGCGTCGCGGTGCGTCGTGTCGCCGGAGAGCTGCCAGTACTGGGCCGGCTCGCGGAAGCCCTGCGCGATGTTCACGTTGTGCGGGCTCGCGATGCCGCCGGTCCAGTTCGCCGACAGCCGGTGGATGCGGTGGGCGAGGTCGAGCAGCGCCGGGTCGTTCGTGCGCCCGTACAGCCAGACGATCACGTCGAGCGTGTCGCCCCAGCGGGTGTGGCCCCAACCGTCGACGAACACGGCGTCCGGCTGCGCTGCCGTGAACTGGAAGAACCTGCCGAGCACGTTCACCACGCGGGCGTCGTCGTGGTACTCGGCCCACGACCGCAGCGCGTGCAGCATCGGCATGTGCGGCCACAGGTCGGCGTGGCCGCGTTCGGCGGTGCGCAGCCGGGTGGGCCCGAAGAAGCCGTCGGACGCTGACGTCGCCAGCACCGCGTCGACCCAGCATTCGGTGGTCGCGAGAACGGTGGCGTCCCCGGTCACGTAGCCGAGGTCGCCGTACCCGCGCAGCCAGTACGGCAGCTCCTCCCAGCCGTCGAGGTCCGGGTGGACCCAGCCGGTCTGGTCGAACCGCAGGTAGTCGGACACCTCGGCGTAGCGGCCGCCCAGACCGTGGAGCTGCTTGTCGAGCTGTGTGGCGAGCCAGCCCTGTGGGCGGACGGCGCCGGGTGGGAGGCGGCGGAAGGCTGCGGGCCGGAGCGCGGCCCGGTCGGTGGCCGCTGCCGCCGGGGTCGATGGCAGGAGGGCGGCGCCGGTGGCCAGCGCGCCGCCGATGAGGAACGTACGTCTTTGTACCGTCATGGCTGCTCCAGGTGCAGGGGGTTCCTGGCGCGTGATTCGGTTATGGGGTGGTGCTCTCCCTGACCGCCAGGGCGAACGGGATCCGCACGTCCTGGGGCGGGAAGTCGGTGTCGCCCGCGGCCCGGCGACGCACGAGGTCGACCGCGGCGCGGGCGAGCGCGGCCTTGTCCGGCGCGATGGTCGTGAGCGAGGGAACGCTGTAGGTGCTGTGTTCGGTGTTGTCGAAGCCGACGACGGCGAGGTCGTCCGGGACTCGGCGACCCAGGTCGACGGCCGCGCGGATGGCGCCGAGCGCGAGCATGTCGTTGAAGCAGAACACCGCGTCCGGCGGTTCGGCGAGCGCCAGCAGCTCCGTCATCGCCGCCGCACCGTCGCGGTGGTGGTAACGCAGTGCGGACGCGACGATCTCCGGCAGCCCCGCCTCCCGCAGCGCCTGCCGGTAGCCGGCCAGGCGCTGGGTGGCGGTGCCGCGCGTCGGGTGCTGACCGATGACCGCGACGCGGGCGCGGCCCAGCTCGACCAGGTGCCGGGTCGCGGTGTAGGCGGCGGTGACGTTGTCGATGCCGACGTGGTCGAGCGGCAGGGCGAGCGGGTGCTCGCCGAGCAGCACCACCGGCACGTCGGGCATCGCGACGTCGGCGGTCTCCACGGCCTGCGGGCTCACGATCGCGCCGTCGACCATGTGGGGGCCGAGTGCCGCGATGGTCTCCCGTTCGCGGCCGCGGTCACCCTGGGTCTGCTCGATGAGCACGTTCCAGTCGTGCTCGGCGGCGGCGTCGATCACGCCGCCCGCCAGCTCGCCGAAGTAGGGGATGGACAGTTCCGGCACCACGAGCGCGATGAAGCCGGTGCGGCCGCGGCGCAGGTTGCGGGCACCGATGTTGGGCCGGTAGCCGGTCGCGGTGAGAGCGTCCTCGACGCGGCGGCGGTTCTCCGGCTTCACGAACGCGTACCCGTTGACCACGTTCGACACGGTCTTCACCGACACTCCGGCGAGCACCGCGACGTCCCTCAGGGTGGCCATACCATGCTTTTTACAACGTTGTGCCAACGATGTAAATGCCGCCGTTCGGCGTAGCGGAGGCGGGTAGTGCCTGGTCAGCGCAGTCGGACGGGGAGTGCCCTCAGCTTGTTGAAGAGCAGCGAAGGCTCGCGTTCGAGGCTGCCTGGCTCGCGCGCCAGCACGAGGTCCGGGAAGCGTTCGGTCAGTGCCTGGAGTGCGATCCGTCCCTCGAGACGGGCCAGCGGGGCGCCGACACAGTGGTGGATGCCGTGGCCGAAGGCGAGGTGGGCACCGTCCGCACGGGACAGGTCCAGCTCGTCCGGCTTCGTGAAGCGGGCGGGGTCGCGGTTGGCCGCCAACAGGGACACGATCACGACCGTCTCGGCAGGCACGGTCGTGCCCGCGATCTCCACCGGTTCCGCCGTGGTGACCGGGATCGGCACCTGTGCCGGGCTGTCGAACCGCAGCAGCTCCTCGACGGCGGCAGGCCACCTGGCGGGGTCGGCACGCACGTAGGCGAGCTGGTCAGGGTGGGTCAGCAGGGCCAGTGCGCCGTTGGAGACCAGGCTGACCGTGGTGTCGGTGCCCGCGACGAACAGCAGCTGCACCATCGAGGTCAGCTCGTCCTCGGTGAGCCGGTCCTCGCCGTCGCGGGCCTCGATGAGCGCGGTGAGCAGGTCGTCGGCCGGGGTCCGCCGCTTCTCCTCGACGAGGTCCCTCGTGAACGCCAGCATGCGGCGCGCGGCGGTCGCGTACGCGTCGAACGTGTCGACGCCGCCCTTGAGGAGCGGGGCGACCCAGGTGCGGACGTCGGTGCGTGCCTCCGGCGGGATGCCGAGCAGGTCGCAGATCACCGTCATCGGCACGGGATAGGCGTAGGACGCCAGCAGGTCCGCCTCGCCGGTCTCGGCGAGTTCCTTCGCGACATCGTCCAGGAGGGACGCGGTGAGAGTCTCGATCTTCGGCGTGAGACGCTCCACCTGGCGGCGGGTGAAGGCCATCGACACGAGCCTGCGCAGGCGGGTGTGGGTCGGCGGGTCGGCCGTGAGCATGTGGTGGTTGAGCCCCGCGGAGGTCTCCGGTTCCAGCTCGGCGACGAACGGCGCGTTGTCCGGACCGCCCTTGACCAGCCGTGGGTCGGCGAGCGCGGCCCTCGCCTCGGCGTAGCCGGTGATCACCCACGCGGGCACGGAGGTCGGCAGCACGAGGTGGTGCAGAGGGCCGGTGCGTGCGAGCTCCGCGAGTGCGTCGTGTCGGGCACCGTCGGGCACCGCCGCGAATGGATCCATGGTATTCATCCTGCCATTGATCGAGTCGTGATCGACATTGACCGCGCGGGGCCTTTACTGCCTGCGGTGATGACTGGTAAAGGTGGAGTCGGTAGGTGTACCGCCGCTCACTGTCCACAAAGGACAAATGCAAGAATTGTTCTGTGGCGAAAGGAAGTGATGGCCGGTGAGTGAGGTCCAGGAACTGGTGCCGCTCCGCACCGACTTCGATGTCGTCGTGCGTGGCTACCGTCGAGGTCAGGTGCGTCGCTACGTGCGGGCGGTCGAGGAGGAGCTGCGGCTGCTGGCCGCGGACCGCGACGCCAACGCGGCACTCGCGGAGTCCCTCTCCGCCGAGGTCGAGCACTTACGTGCGCAGAACGCACGCCTTACCAGGCAGCTCGAGGAGATGTCGAACAAGCCCGTGACGCCGGACTCCGTGCCGCCCCGCCTGCGGCGCATGGTGGAGATCGCCAAGGAGGAGGCCGCGGAGATCACGGGGAGGGCACAGGCTGCCGCCGAGCACAGCTGGGCCGCCGCCGAGGAGGCCGCGGCGCGGTTGCGTGCCAGGTACGCCGACGCGTTGAGCGAGGTGGAACGAGCCCGTCGCGAGATGGAGATCGAGCACCGGACTCTCCTGCGCCAGGCTCGGGCGGACGCGTCGGTGATGGCGACCGAGGCGGAGCGGATCCGCGACGAGCTGGACGAGAAGGCCGCCAGGCGAAGGGAACAGGTCCAGTCGGACTTCCAGCTCGCCATGGTCCGTCGTCGGGCGGAGGCGATGAAGGAGTTGGCCGCGCGGAAGTCGGCCGCGGAGCAGGAGGCCACCCGGCTGGTGGACACCGCCGCCGCCGAGGCGTCGCGGTTGGTGGGAGACGCCACGTCGGAGGCCGACCGATTGGTCGGGGACGCCAGCGAGGAGGCTTCACGGCTGGTGGAGGAGGGCACCTCCGAGGCGTCGCGGCGCGTCGACGAGGCGACCGAGGACGCGCAGCGGCGGATCGACGAGGCGACCGAGGACGCCGCCGCGCGCGTGTCCGCCGCGGAGGCGGAGGTCGGGCGGCTGCGGGAACTGCGGGGGCGGATGGCCACTCAGCTGCGCGGGGCGCGGGAGGCGCTCGCCGGAGTCGGACCTCTGTTGGAGACGTCCTCAGGGGACAAGAAGAAAACGCCTATTCCCGGCCCCCGGGTTTCCGACAAGGCTCCGGTCTGACCTTTTCGTGCCGGGCCGGCCGCGAAATCGTTACCTGAGGTTGGTCCGGCGTTCTGTTTCCACCGTAATCCTGCGGCGCAGGTCGGCGTCCATCAGAGCCGCTATCGGGGCCATGCGCCGCCAGAGACCGTGCTTTTCCACTGCTCTTACCAGCTGGCCCAGAGTGTGGGGTTCCGACAACGCGGGCAGCGTCAGCACTCTCCTCTGGGCGTTCTCGCCCATTGCCGACACCGCGAGCAGCAGTTCCCGCACGGCGCCGTCCTCCACCGCGGTGCGCAGCAACGCGGTCAGGTGTTCGTCCTCGGCCTGCACCACGAACTCGGCGAGCCGACCCCGGAGCGCCTCGTCGGTCAGCCGACCCATGAGGGACAGGCCCGCCGACCTCAGCTCCCTCGGACCCGTGAGCGCGTCGCGCACGATGCGGTGCAGGCGTTCTTCGGGGAGCAACGCCACCGCCCGCGTGAGGTGGTCGTCCGACTCGGCGTAGAAACCTATGCGCAGCAAGGCCTCTGTCGGGGCGGTGGCCGAGACCTCGCGGACGATCGGCAGCGTCGCGGTGTCCAGGAGACGGCCGAGGGTGATGAAGTCCCCCCGTTCGATCAGTGCCGCCACCACCGCCAGGACTCGTGCCTGCTCGATCCGGTGGATCAGCGGGCCGGCGCTGCGGGGGTCCAGGTGCACGCACGCCTCGGTCAGGTACTCGACCGGCATGCGGTTGGCCAGTTCCGCCGCCTTCTCCGGCGGCATCACGCTCGCGATGCGCGCGGAGAGCATCGGCGAGAAGGCGCGTAGTGCTATCCGGACGTTCACACCGGTCGGCAGTACGCGCGTGATCATCGCGACCCGTTCGAACGCGGCGCGGTGTTCGTCGTAGAGGGCGGCCACCGCGTGCTCGCGGACCAACCGGATGGTCGCGGGCGGGAGCGCCGCGGCGAACTCGACCTCCTCCGGCGTGGTGCCCAGGACCCGGGCCAGCTTCACCAGCTCGACTCGTGTGGCAAGGTCGGATGCCATCAGCGCCCCAGGATTCTGCTGACGGTGACCCGCAGCACCGGCGGCATCTGCCGCAGCGCCTCGTCCGACGCCGACCGCAGAGCCGAGGCCTGACGCTTTCGCGCCGACACCAGCGCGTCGGCCAGCTCGCCCAGCGACTCCTCCGACAAGCCCTCCACCGCGCGCACGTCGCCCCCCAGCCACTGCGTCAAGACCTCGCGTACCTCACCGCGCATACGGGCACTTTGTCATGGGCGGCGTGGACAATCACGTGCGGTGTGCAATTTTCGGCGCCGAGCGGGAAAGAACGGCACGCGCCCGGCCCAGCATCGCCGGGTCCACCATCTCGCCAGACGGCAGGGTCGTCACGCCCTTCGCGCCCGCTGCCAGCACTTCCTCGGCCCAGCGGCGTTCCTCGTCGGACGGCCGGAACACCTCCGCGATCACCGGGAGCTGGCTCGGGTGGACGGCCACGCGGCCGACCCAGCCCAGCGCGCGACCCCGTTCCGTGTCGGCACGCAGCCCCGCCAGGTCCCTGATGGCCGGGTACGCGGACAGCATCGGAGCGGGGAGACCCGCCGCCCTCGCCGCGTACAGCAGCCGGACCCTGGCGTGGTCGAGGACGGCGTCCGTGCGTGTGCCCAGCTCGCTCGCCAGGTCCGACTCGCCGAGCCCCAGCTGTGTCACCGCCGGGTGCGACGCCAGCCGGGTCGCGTTCTCGACGCCGTACGCGCTCTCCACCAGCGCGGTCACCGGCACGCCCGGCAACGCGGTCGCCACGCGGTCGATGTCGGCAGTGGACTCGACCTTCGGCAGCCGCACCTCGTAACCGGTCAGACCACTCAGTGCGGCAAGGTCTTCCGCGTCGTTCGCGTTGACCCGGACCTGCAGCACGGCGTCGACGTCGGCCTTCGCCAGCCAGGCGACGACCGCTTCCCTGGCGAACGCCTTGCGGTCCGGCGCCACCGCGTCCTCGAGGTCGAGGATCACCAGGTCCGCGCCCGTCGCGACCGCCTTGTCGAAGCGTTCCGGGCGGTCGCCCGGCACGTAGAGGCCCGTGATGAGCACGTTCACACGATCCCGCTCTCCCGCAGCGCCGCCAGCTGCTCGGGTGTCACGCCGACCTTCGCCAGGACCTCGTCGGTGTCGGCGCCGTGGGGACGGCCGGTCCAGCGGATCCGACCGGGTGTGGCCGACAGGCGGAACAGGACGTTCTGCATCCTCAGCTCGCCCAGCTCCGGGTCGTCGACGGCCTGGACCGTGCCCAGCGCCGCGTACTGCGGGTCCGACAGCACCCCGCGCACGTCGTGCACGCGGCCGACCGCGGCGTGGGCCCGCTCGAACTCCGCGACCACCTCGTCGGCGGGACGGGCCGCGATCCACGCCGAGACCGCCGCGTCCAGCTCGTCCGCGTGCTGTGCCCGCTCGTGCCCGGACGCGAACCACGGCTCGTCGACCACGTCCGGCCTGCCGACGAGGCGCATCACGCGTTCCGCGATCGACTGCGAGCTGGTCGAGACGGCGAGCCACGTCCCGTCGCTCGTCCGGTACACGTTGCGGGGCGCGTTGTTCACCGACCGGTTGCCCGTCCTCGGCTGCACGGCGCCCAGCTGGTCGTAGGCGGTGATCTGGCCGCCGAGCAGCATCAGGATCGGCTCGATGATCGCGGTGTCGATCACCTGGCCGACGCCCGCGCGCAGACCGACCATGACCGCGTAGGCCGTGGCCAGCGCGGCGATGCCGTCGGCGAGGCCGAAGGGTGGCAGCGTCGGCGGCCCGTCCGGCTCACCGGTGAGGGCCGCGAAACCGCTCATGGCCTCGGCGATCGTGCCGAAGCCGGGGCGGGTGGCGTACGGGCCGACCTGGCCGAACGCCGTGACCCGCGCGATCACCAGCCCCGGGTTGGCCGCGTGCAGCTCGGCGGGCCCGAGACCCCAGCGCTCGAGTGTGCCCGGGCGGAAGTTCTCGATCAGCACGTCGGCGTCCTCGGCGAGCGCCAGCAGGAGCTCCGCGCCCGCCTGCTCGCCGAGGTCGATCGTGACCGTGCGCTTGTTGCGCCCAAGCGTCTTCCACCACAGGTTGACCCCGTCCTTCGCCGGCCCGTGTGCGCGGGCGGCGTCCGGTTTGCGGGGGTGCTCGACCTTGATCACGTCCGCGCCGAAGTCGCCGAGGAAGGTCGCGGCGAGCGGGCCCGCGAACAGCGTGGACACGTCCAGCACGCGGATCCCGGCGAGTGGCGGTTCGGTCACTAGTGCACCCTCTTCCGTGCGGGCCCTCCGAGGGGGCTTGTGGTCATCGGCCCTCCCAGGCGAGGCGGAACCCGATCGACGGCGAACGGTCGACCCCGAGCCCCGGCAGCAGGAACTTCAGGCTGAACGACGGCTCGCGGGGGCCACCGTCGACGTACCAGTCCGAGCCCTCGCCGCGGTGGTCGCTGCCGCCCTTGAGCATCACGAACCGGGTCACGCCGTCGGTGTGCTCGCTCTCGGTCCAGTTCCAGACCAGGGGAGTGGCGCGCCGGAACCCGGGCTGCCCGGCCGCGACCTGCCATTCGAACTCGGTCGGCAGCCGGGCACCCGCCCACGCGGCATAGGCGCGGGCGTCGTCGAGGCTCACCATCGTGGCCGGGCCGTCGCCCTCCGGTGCCACCCAGCGGTTCTCGCAGGACGGGCGGTAGCCGGTGGCGGCCACGAACGCCGCGAACTCGGCGGCCGTCACCTCGTGGGCCGCGACCTCGACGTCGGCGAGGGTGAGCGTCAACACCTCGGACCTGGGGTCGTGCAGGCGTGGCGGCAACGGCTTCCACTCCTCGACGTACGGCGCGCCCTGATAGGTGCCCGTCTCGCGGCGCCGGTAGGTCATCGTCAGCTCGCGCGGGCCGCCGTCGACGTGGACAGTCGCGACCGTGGGCCTGCCGGTGGCCGGGCTGGGGTGGACGCGCCGCGCGGTGCGTGCGGGGAAGGTCGTGCTCGTGGCGCCGCGGTCCTCGGCGGCTGCCGCGAGCAGTCCGGCGAGCCAGTCGGGTTCGGTGCCCCGCACCGCGAGGACGGCGGCAACTCCGCGTGCGGGCACCGTGATCCGGTCGGCGCCGAGGCCGAGCCTGCGCCCGTCGGTGAGGTCGAACCACTGCGCGTGCGCGTTCACCGCGGTCAGCGCGGGCCCGGCGAAGTCCGTCTCGCCGCGGTTGACCAGCGTCCACAGTGTCAGCTCCGGCCCGGCGAACCGCGACGCGTACACGCCTGCCTCGACGGCGTCCGAGGCCGTGTCCGCGAGCGGGGTCCACTCGCCGGAGGTGAGCAGCGGGGTGAGCGCCCGCTGCACGCGCAGCATCCGGCGCAGCGTGGCCTTGTCGCGTTCGTGCCAGCCGACCCACACGCCGAACACCGCGTCCCACACGAGCATGCCGGTGCCGTTCATGAACGCGGACTGCAGCTCGGCGCTGTGGTCGCGGTTCCAGCGGCGCGTCGCGTGGGTCATGTGGCGGCGCTCGAACCACCGCGCCCGCTGCACCCCGGGTGCCGCGCTGTCGGCGAACCACTGCGCCCAGCTCAGCTGGTGGTCCTCGACGCGGGCGTTCGGCAGCCGCGACTCGCCCTCCAGGACCTGCGGCGGCTCGTTGGTGAGCAGCGCGGTGACCAGGCGCGAGTCGGCCTCCTTCATGGTGTCGAGGAACATCCCGTCGGTGCCCAGCTCGGTCGCGAGCAGCGCAAGCTCGGTCGCGTCGTCGTGCGCGGCGCGTCGGGTGCCGGTGTCCCACGGGTTGTAGTCGAGGAAGACCCGGATGCCCCGGGACCGGAACTCGGCGACCACGTCCCGCAGGCCGGGGACGTCGCGGTAGAAGTCGAACTGGTTGCGGTCGTCGATGCCGATGACCGGGTAGGCGTGCCACAGGACGACACCGTCGAACCCGCCGTGGTCCCGTGTCCGGTCGAGGAAGCCCGCGACGTCGAACCGCTGTCCGGCCCGGTCGAACAGCCGCTCGTCCCACAGCCAGACGAGCGCGACGCTGTGGCAGGACGCGGTCCACGCCGTTTCAGGTCGGTCGTATTGTTTCCCGTCGTACGCGAGGCGCTCGTGGGCCTCGGCACGCCACCGGGTCAGTGCCCCCCGCCACGCCGGCCAGTCCGCCGGGTCCTGTGGGGCGGCGAAGATCTTGGCGACGTCGCCGACCTCCGGGTCGAGCGGGCCGTCGAGGGGGAGCGTGGTCGGCCGGTCGATCGGGCGCGGCACCAGGGGGTCGAACCGGTTGGTGGCGGCCTCGTCCGGGTCTGCCTCAGCGGTGGAAATCGTCGATCTCCTCCCTGGTCGGGATGGCGGGGACCGCGCCTGCGCGGCCCACCGAGACGGCGGCGGCGGTCGTGGCGAACCGGACCGAGGGTTCGAGCGCGGCGCCCTCGTCGAGCCGCGCGACGAGCGCGCCGCAGAAGGTGTCGCCCGCCCCGGTGGTGTCGACGACCTGGACCGGGATGCCGGGGACCTCGGTGCGGGTGTCCCCGGTGTGGATGACCGCGCCCTGCGCGCCGAGCGTGACGACCAGCCGGGGGACGACGTCGAGGAGTGCCTCGGCGCCGCCGAGTTGGGCGGCCTCGTGCTCGTTGACGATCAGCAGGTCGACGGACTCGAGGAGGTCGCGGGGGAGTGGCCGGGCTGGGGCGGCGTTGAGGACGACCGTGCCGGTGGCCGCCTTCGCCGCCTCGGTGACCGTGGCGAGGGGGATCTCCAGCTGCAGAAGGACGACATCCGCCTCGGCGACGGCGGTCCGTTCGGCGTCGGTCAGGTCCGTGAGGGTGGCGTTGGCGCCCGCGTTGACCACGATCGCGTTCTCGCCGCCCGCCGCCACCGTGATGAGCGCGGTGCCCGTCGGCTCGGTCGACGTGCGGACGAGAGGGCGCACCCCGCTGTCGGTGAGGCTCGTCAGGAGGCGCCTGCCGTTGTCGTCGTCGCCGAAGGAGCCGAGGAACGTCGTGTGGGCGTTCGCGCGGGCGGCGGCGGTGGCCTGGTTGTTGCCCTTGCCGCCCGCGTGCGTGGCGAACCCGGTGGAGAGCACGGTCTCGCCGGGTGCTGGGATCCGCTCGACCCGGCTGACCAGGTCGACGTTGCCGCTCCCCACGACGAGAACGCTCACAGTGCTCTCGTCGCCAACGCGGCGGTGCGGGTGGCGAGCGTGTCGAAGCCGACGCCGTCGAAACCCGGGATGCTCGTGGCGAGCCGGTTGCGCAGCGGGTCGACCCACTGGGCGGGCAGGGCCTTCGCGCCCGTGAGCGCGCCGGCCAGCGAACCGGCGGTCGCACCGGTGGAGTCGGTGTCCCAGCCGCCCGTGACGGCCGTCGTGATGGTGGTGGCGTAGTGCCCGGCACCACGGGTGAGCGCGAACGCGAGGACCGCCGCGTTGTTGAGCACGTGCACCCAGTGCAGGTCGCCGTAGTCGGCGTGGATCGCGTCGAGTGCGTCCTCGGTGGACCGAGCACTGTCCCCGAGCCCCGTCCCGCGCCGCACGGCCGTCGCGAAGCGGGACTGCGGCGGCACCACCGACAGCCCGGCCTCGACGACCGCCGCCACGTCCGTGCCGACCACGGCCGCCGAGCAGGCCGCGGCGGCGAACATCGCGCCGTACAGGCCGTTGCGGCCGTGGGTGAGCCGGGCGTCGGTCCACGCGAGCCGCGCCGCGGCCACCGGGTCGCCGGGGTGGGTCCAGCCGTAGACGTCCGCGCGGATCTGCGCGCCGATCCAGTCCCGGAACGGGTTGCCGACCGCGCCCGCCACGTCGGGCTCGTAGCCGTCGAGGAGGTTGCGGTAGGCGATCCGCTCGGCCGTGAACACCCGCCCACCCGGCAGGTTCGAAAGCCAGGACTGTGCCACGTCCTCGGTGGTGAACGCGTCGCCGTGCCGTTCCAGCAGGTCGAGGGCGATGAGCGGGAAGTTGAGGTCGTCGTCCTCCGGCATCCCGTCGATGTTCTCGTGAAGGCTCGTCGGGCGGCTGCGGCGGTTCCACGGGTACTGCGCGGCGAGCGCGGGGTCCAGGCCGATCTCCGTGAAATAGGTGGAGATCGGCCAGTTGCCCGTGTCCTTCGCGATGGCCCGGATGCCCTCGCGGGGGATCTTCTCGACCGGTTTGCCGAGCAGGCAGCCCGCCGCACGTCCCAGCCACGCGCCGTGGAGCCGGTCCTCGTCGACGACCCCGGGCAGCGACGGGACCGGCCCGGCCAGCGCCAGGATCGCGGCCAGGTCGTCGGGCTCGGCCGCCAGCAGTTCGGGGGGCGGCTCGCGGTCGTCCACACGGGACAGTATCTCCCGGCCGAACGCCCGCAGCACGGCCGGAGCCGCCGTCGGGGTGGCGCCGGTGACCGGTGGCACGAGCGAACCGCCCGCCGCCACCCACTCCCGCGCCAGGTCGTCGACCTCGATGCCGTCCAGGTGAGCCGCCCGGAGTGCGTGCGGCACCAGGTCCTCCGGCTGGGTCCACGTGAGACGAAGGCTCATGCCGCCTCGTCCAGCGACCCGAACAGCGTGGCCCGCGCGGCGAACCGCTCCTGGTCCTTCGCCCAGACGTCCTTCGCCACCGACGCCATCGTCGGGCCCGTCGCCGTGATGTCCATCCTGCTGGCCTCGCTGATCGCGGTGACCCACTCGTCCGGCACGACCGCCCGGCCGCCGAGCGCGCCGGCGATCGAGCCACCCATGACCGCGATCGAGTCCGAGTCGCGGCCGTAGTTCACCGCGCCGAGCACCGTCTCCCGGTAGTCGCCCCCGGCCACCACGAGCATGCCCAGCGCGACCGGCAGCTCCTCGATCGACTTGGTACGACTGGGAATCCGCGCGTCACGGGCGGGCGCCCGGTAGTTCGGGCCGACCGTGTCGAACGGCTCCACCGCCGCCCGGATCGCCCGCAGCGACGTGCGCCAGTCGTCCAGGCCCGACGCGGCCGCGGTCACCGCCTCGATCGCGTCGCGGGTGCCGTCCTTCGCCAGCGCCAGCGCGACCTCCACCACCGACGACACCGACGCGCCCGGCCGCATCGCCTCCGCGACACACGCCGCGTAGACCCCGGCCGCCTCCCGGCCGTAGCTGGACTGGTGCGCGCCCGCGACGTCGACGGCCTCCGCGTACGCCCCCCTCGGCGAGCCGGCGTTCGCGATCCCGACGGGTGCCGCGTACATGGCCGCACCACAGTTGACGATGTTCCCGACGCCTGCCTCACGCGGGTCCACGTGCCCGTAGTGCAGGCGCGCGACCAGCCACTTCTCGGCCAGGAAGATCCGCTGGAGCAGGATCGTCTCGGTCTCCAGCTCCGGGATCCACCGGCGCTCACCGATCAGCAGGGGTACCAGGTGGTCGGCGACCGCGTACGCGTCGAGGTGGTCGCGCACCCGGTCGTAGACCTCGACGAGTGCCCTCGTCATCAACGTGTCGTCGGTGACGTGCCCGTCGCCCTTGTGGTACGGCGCGATCGGGCGGGCATGCCGCCAGTCCGGCAGGAACGGCGGCACGATCCCCTCGATGAACCCGTCGTACCGCTCGCGGATGGCTTCGGGGGTGTTGCCCTCCGCGGCGCCGCCCAGCGCGTCGGCCACCGCGGCACCGGCCAACGCCCCCGTCGCCCTGTCCTCGAGCAGATCCATGGAAACACTCCCCTTTGTGAACGTGCGTGGCGCCGGTGGCCGTTCCGGTCAGCCGATGGACGACCAGCCGTCGGTCAGCTGCTTCTTCAGGTCGTCGACACTGATCGAGTTGGCGAAGTACTGCTGCAGCGCGGGAGTCGCGTACTGATCCTTCCACTGTGGATAGTTCTTCGCCTGCTGGAAGGGGGCGCCGGCCAGGTCCTCACCGGTACGCAGCATCGGCCCCCACACCGGGATGTTCTGCGTCTCCGTCGCCACCGCGCCACGCGCGGTCTTCGACGACGGGATCAGCCAGTCGCCCTGCGCGAGCTTCGACTGGTTCTCCGCGTTCATGAAGTAGTCGATGAACTTCGCGGCCTGCTCGGGTGCCTTGCTCTGCGCGGACACCGACATGGTCTGCGGGTTGGCCGCCTGCGTCGGTCCCGCCGAGCCGGCGAGCGGGGGCAGCACCGTCCACTGGAAACCCTGCGGCGCGGACTCGGTGATCTGCTGGGCCAGGAAGTTGCCGCCGACGTACATCGCGTACTTGCCGCCGAGGAAGCCGGGCAGGACGTCGGTGCCGGACTGCGTGAGCGACACCGGGTCGAGCGACTTGTCGTCGAACGCCATGGCGTGGATGCGTTCCGGCACCGCGAGCTCGCTCTCGCCGACGTGGATCGTGGCCGAGCCGTCGTCCTTGGTGTCGAAGAACGTGCCGTCGAAGCCCAACGCGGTGTTCATGACCGCGGCGGTCGGCTGCTTGAGGCCCCAGCCGATGCCGAACCTGCCGTTGCCGGTCAGCTTCTTGGCCATCGACTGCAGGTCGTCCCACGTGAGGGTCTCACCGGACGGGACCTCGACACCCGCCTGGGCGAGCGCGTCGGTGTTGGCGAACACGACGTAGGTCTGCAGCAGGGTCGGCGCGGCCACGACCTTGCCGTCGGCCGTGGTGACGGTCTTCCACACGTCGTCGCTGACCGCGCTCGTGACGTCCTTGCTCAGGTACTTGCCGATGTCGGCGAGGTAGCCCTGCTGCGCGAAGCCCATGATGTCGCTGGACTCGTCGTGGATGATGTCCGGCGCCGTGTCGCCCTGGAACTGCGTGACGAGCTGGTCGTGCACGTTGTCCCAGGTACCCTGCGTGAGCTTGATCTGGATGTCGGGGTTGTCCTTGTTCCAGCTGTCCACGATGTTCTTCGTCGCGGCCACGGTGGAGTCCTGGTAGGCCAGGCTCTGGAACGTCAGTGTCACCGGGCCGTCGGCGGACCCGCCGTCGTCGCCGCTGTCACCGCTGTTGAGCGCACAGCCCGACAGCAGCAGGGCGGCCGCGGCGCCGATGCCGAGCAACGCCTTTCGGTTCATGGAGATTCTCCTTAACTCGTCAGCCTTTGACGGCGCCGCTCATGAGCCCGGAGGTGAGCCGGCGTTGGATGATCAGGAAGAACAACAGGCTCGGGATCGTCGCGAGCAGCGAGGCCGCCGCGAGCTGTCCGAGCTGGACCTGCCCCTCCGCGCCGACGAACCGCGCGAGGGTCAGGGGAAGGGTCTGCTTCTCCGGGTCCTTCATCAGCACCAGAGCGAAGAAGAACTCGTTCCACGACGAGATGAACGTGAACATGCTCGTCGCCACGAGCCCGGGGGCCAGCAGGGGCAGCACGATCGAGCGCAGCACCCGCAGTTTCCCCGCCCCGTCAATGGCACCTGCCTCCTCCAGGTCCACGGGGATGGCGGCGACGTAACCGCGCAACATCCACAACGCGAACGGCAGGCACCATACCGTGTACACGAGAACGAGTCCGACCGGGTTGTTCACGAGCCCGACCTGCTTGAGGACGAGGAACACCGGGATCACGATCAGGATGAACGGGAACACCTGGCTGAGCAGGATCCAGCCGGTCGCGATGCCCCGCAGCCTGGTCCGGAACCGTGCCAGCGCGTAGGCGGCAGGCAGCGAGACGACCGTGACGATCACGGTCGTCAGCGCCGCGACCAGCAGGCTGTTCCCGGCCGCCTGCAACAGGTTCGCCTTCGTGACCGCGTTGCCGAAGTTGTCCCAGGTCAACGACTTCGGGAAGAACGACGGGTTCGGCGACTGCAGCTCCTGCGGCGTCTTGAGCGACGTGGACAGCAGGAACAGCAGCGGGAAGCCCAGGAACACCACGTACGCCAGCAGAGCGAGGTACTGCAACGGCCTCGCGAACGTCGCGCCGCGCCGCACCGGCGGCTCGGCGACCTTGCGGATGGTCTGCCGGGGTGGCGGGGCCAGGGTCCGGGTCATCTGGTCGCTCCGTGTCACGATTCACGGCTCCTCGCCTGGCCACGCAGGTAGAAGAACAGGAACGCGGTGATGACGACGACCATGACGTTGCCCATCGCCGCCGCGTAGCCGAAGTTGCCGTAGCGGAACGCCTCGTTGTAGGCGAACAGCATCGGCAGCATGGTCTTTCCGCCCGGGCCGCCCGCCGTGAGCACGAAAACCAGCGCGAACGAGTTGAAGTTCCAGATCAGGTCCAGCGAGGTGATCGCGAGGATCACCGGCCGCAACGCGGGCAGCGTGACGTGCCAGAACCGCTGCCACGTGCCCGCACCGTCGATGGCCGCCGCCTCGTGCAGGTCGGCCGACACGTTCTGCAGGCCCGCCAACAGGGTCACGGTCGTCTGCGGCATGCCCGCCCACACGCCGACCACGATCACCGCCGGGAGCGCGGTCGAGAAGTCGCCGAGCCAGTTGATGTCGCCGGAGAGCCCGAGCGTCCGCATGGTCTCGTTCACCGGGCCGTACGTGGGATTGAGCATGAGCCGCCACATGATCGCGATGACGACCGGCGGCATGGCCCACGGCACGAGCGCGAGCGTGCGGGCGAGCCACCGCATCCGCAGGTTCAGGTCGAGCAGCAGCGCGAGTCCCAGCGAGGCGAGGAACTGCAGGATCGTGACGCCGAACGCCCACAGCAGGCCGATGCGGAAGCTGCTCCAGAACAGCTCGTTGTGAAGCAGTTTCGTGTAGTTGTCGACGCCGTTGAAGTTCACCGGCTGGTTGAGGCCCGCCTTGGCGTCGGTGAAACCGAGCAGGATGCCCTGCACCAGCGGGTAGACGCTGATCAGCACGACCGGGATCAGCGCGGGCAGCACGAGCAGCCACGCGTCGCGGCCGTCGCCGCGTCCGCGCTGCCTGCGGCGCGGGGCCCGCACGGCGATGGCGGTCACAGGTTCTCTTCCTTCGTGGACGAACCGCGGACGGTCAGCGTCGGCTCGATGACGACCTGGCGCACCGGCGCGTCCGGCTTCTCCAGGCGCCGCAACAGGAGCCGGGCCGCCGTCCTGGCACGCCGTGTCGCGCCGAGGTCCACGCTGGTGATCGCGGGGTTCGCGAGGTCGGCGATGTCCGTGTCGTCCATGCCGACGATCGCGACGTCGTCCGGGATCTTGAGGCCGCGGCGGGTGGCCACGTTCAGCGCGGCGATGGCGAGGAGGTCGTTGGCGCAGACGATCGCGTCCGGAGTTCCCTTCTCAAGCAGCGTCGCCGCGGCCTTGAGGCCGGCCTGGTAGGTGAAGTCCCTGGCGTCGACCTGGGTCCTGTCCTCGATGCCCCTGGCCGCGAGCGCCTTCAGGTAACCGTCGCGCCGGGCCGCGCCCGGCACGGTGTCGACCGGTCCGTTGACGAACGCGATGCGCGTGCGGCCCTGCGCGGCGAGGTGGTCGACGGCGAGCGCCATGCCCGCCACGGAGTCCGCCCGGACGTTGTCCAGCTCCGCACCGGGCGGCAGCGACCCGATGATCACGATCGGGAGCCTGCTCGACCGCAGCTGCGTGCCCAGCTCCTCCGGCACCCGCAGCGGGCTCATGATCAGCCCGTCCGCGTAGCCGCGGTTGAGGCTGACCAGCAGGTCGATCTGGTCCTTCGGGTCGATGCCGGTCGAGGACAGGACGAGCCGGTAGCCCGCCTTCGTCACGACGCGCGAGATCTCCCGCATCATGCCGACGTACACCGGGTTGCCGACGTCCGCGACCGCGAGCGCGATCTGTTCGGTCCTCCCGACCTTGAGCGAGCGCGCGGTCGCGTCCGGGACGTAGCCCAGCTCGGCCGCCGCGGCACGCACGCGCTCGGTGACCCGCTCCGACGCCGGCAACCCGTTCATCACCCGTGACACGGACGCGATGGACACCCCGGCACGCTCGGCGACCAGCACGAGCGTCGACTTCCTGGGGTCGGCCATGGGTTCCTCGCGTCCTCGGAAGAGTCTGTAAACGTTTACGAGAACGTTTACAGCCGGACCCTACGTCCGCTCGCCGACCTCCGCAACCCGGGTCCGATAACGCCCGCGTCACAAGTGGACGATCGACCGGCGCCTTGACAAATTAAGTTGTCAAGGGTTCCCTTGCGGTCGTGCAGGACATCGAGGTGATCGCCGACCCCGCCGCGGCCGTGGTGGTGCTGGACCCCGTGCGAGCCCGGCTGCTCGGTGCGCTCCGGGAGCCGGCCTCCGCCGCGACGCTCGCCACGAAGGTGGGTCTGACCAGGCAGAAGGTGAACTACCACCTGCGTCAGCTGGAGGCGCACGGTCTCGTCGAGGCGGCGGGCACCCGCGTCTGGGGTGGTCTCACCGAGCGGCTGCTCGTGGCCACCGCCGGCGGGTACGTCGTGGCGCCGGAACCCCTCGGCGAGCCGGTCGGCGGTCCCGACCGGCTCTCGGCCGCGTACCTCATCGCGGTCGCGGCCAGGGCGGTCCGCGAGGTCGGCGCGCTCGCCAGACGAGCGGCCCGTGCCGACCGGACCCTGCCCGTGCTCGCGCTGGACGCCGAGATCCGCTTCGCCACCCCGGACGACCGTGCCGCGTTCGCCGACGAGCTGGCCGCCGCCGTGTCCACCCTGGCGGCGAAGTACCACGACGAGAAGGCCCCGGGCGGCCGGTGGCAGCGGCTGCTGGTCGCCGTCCACCCCCGACCGAAGGACGTCGCATGACCGAGGAACACGTGACGAGCGCCGAGGCGATCGCGGCCGGTCCCGAGGAGGTCTGGGCGGCGATCACGACGGCGTCGGGCAGCGAGGCCTGGTCCTTCCGCGCCGACGTGGAACCGAACGAGGGCGGCGCGGTGCGGCTCCACAGGGGACCGTTCGCCCCGGACGCCGCCGCCACGGTGACCGCCTGGGAGCCGCCGCGCCGGTTCGCCTACGAGGAGCCCCCGAGCGCGACGGAGTACCTCGTGGAGGCGCGTGACCGGGGCAGCTGCGTGGTGCGGGTCGTGAGCACCTTCCCCGGCGGCACCGAATGGGACGACCTCGCCGAGGAGGCGGGCAACGGCTGGCGGATGTCGCTGCTCGTCCTGCGTGCCTACGTCACCCACTTCGCCGGCCTGCGCTCGGCCAGGCTGGACCTGACGGCGCCCGTGGACGCACCGGTGTCGGCACGCGCCGAGGTCGGCGCGGTCGTCGCGACGTCGCTGGGCGTAGGTGGTCTCACGGCGGGCGAGGAGTTCCACAACGCGCTCGCCGACGGCACGGTCGAGCACCTCGGCCCCTACTTCACGCTGCTGCGCGCGACACGCCCGTGCCCCGCGCTGTTCGCGATCTCCAGCTTCCCCATGGACGCCGTCACGCTCTCGGTCAACGTGACCGGACGCCTGTACGGCGCCGACGCCGAGGCGGTGGCCACGCGGGAACGCCCGCGCTGGCAGGACTGGCTCACCCGCCTCACCACACAGTGAAGGAGCGAGAACATGTTGCTGGCAGGCAAGAACGCCATCGTCTACGGCGCCGCCGGTCAGGTCGGCACCGCACTGTCCACCGCGTTCGCCCGTGCGGGGGCGCGGGTCCACCTCGCGGGCCGCACGGCGAGGACGCTCGAGGACCTCGCCGAGCGCCTCCGCGGTGACGGCGGCCAGGCCGAGCCGTCCGTCGTGGACGCACTGGACGAGACGGCGGTGGACGCGCACACCGACGCGGTCGCGGCGACGTGGGGGAGTGTGGACATCTGCGTCAGTGTCATCGACATCGCCGACGCCCAGGGCACGCCGCTGGCCGAGATGTCCCTGGAGGACTTCGAACGTCCGGTCCGCATCGCGACGCGGTCCACGTTCCTCACCGCCCGCGCGGCGGCACGGCACATGGTGCGTCGGCGGTCGGGCGTCATCCTGACCTTCGGCGGTGACGGTGGCGGCGAGCCGATGCGCGATTACTCGATCGGCGGGCTGCAGGTCGCGCTCAACGCGGTCGACTTCCTCCGCCGCCAGCTCGCGGCCGAGCTGGGCTCGTACGGCATCAGGGTGCTCGGGCTGCACACCGGCGGCGTCGTCGAGGGGCTGCCGGACGACTTCGGCGCCCGCCAGGAGGTCACGGACATGATCGTCGGGAAGACCATGCTCGGGCGAGCGGCGACCTTCGCCGACGTCGGCAACGTGGCCGTGTTCGCCGCCTCCGACCTCGCCGCTTCGATGACGGCCACGTCACTCAACATCACCTGCGGCGCGGTCGCCGACTAGGGGTTCGCCGAGAGTGAATGGCATCTCGGGTGGCGGCGCTTGTCGGGCGACCCGTGCAAGATAGGGCCATGGCTGAATGCACGCACGTCGCCGAGCTGGGTGACGTCACGCCGAGTGACACCGAGGGCTGCACGGACTGCCTCGCGGTGGGGGGACACTGGGTCCACCTCCGCGAGTGCCTGACCTGCGGCCACGTCGGCTGCTGCGACTCGTCGCCCGCCAAGCACGCCACCGCCCACCACAACGCCACTCGGCACCCGGTGATCCGGTCGTTCGAGCCGGGCGAGGACTGGCGCTGGTGCTACGTCGACCAAGAGATCGTGTGAGTGAATAGCGCCGTGAACAAACCGGTACTGCTGACCGTCGACGACGACCCGGGGGTGTCCCGGGCCGTGGCCCGCGACCTGCGCCGCCGCTACGGCGAGGGCCACCGCGTGGTGCGTGCGTCCTCCGGCCAGGAGGCGCTCGAGGCGCTGCGGGAGCTCAAGCTGCGTGGCGAGCAGGTCGCGGCCATGCTCGCCGACTACCGCATGCCCGAGATGAACGGCATCGAGTTCCTCGAGCAGGCGATGGACCTGTTCCCGCGGGCCCGCCGCGCGCTGCTCACCGCCTACGCCGACACCGACGCCGCGATCCAGGCCATCAACCTGGTCGACGTCGACCACTACCTGCTCAAGCCGTGGGACCCGCCGGAGGAGAAGCTGTACCCGGTGGTCGACGCGCTGATCGAGACGTGGCGCGGCTCGGGCGCGACCGCGGTCGAGGAGATCAAGATCGTCGGGCACCGGTGGTCGGCGCCGACGTACGCGGCGCGGGACTTCCTCGCCCGCAACGCCGTCCCGTACCGGTACTACACGATCGACGAGCCCGAGGGCCGCAGGCTGCTGGAGGCGGCGGGAGCCGACCCGACCGAGATCCCGGTGGTGATCACGACCGACGGGCAGGCACTGCTGGCCCCGAGCGACGCACGGATCGCCTCGGCCGTGGGGCTGACCGTGGACCCGGCCACCGACTTCTACGACCTGATCGTGGTCGGCGGCGGCCCGGCAGGCCTCGGTTCGGCCGTGTACGGCGCGTCCGAGGGCTTACGGACCGTCCTGGTGGAACGGCAGGCCGCGGGCGGTCAGGCCGGGACCAGCTCACGCATCGAGAACTACCTCGGCTTCCCGGACGGCGTGTCCGGTGCCCAGCTCACCGACCGGGCCCGCCGCCAGGCGGTGAAGTTCGGCGCGGAGATGCTCACCGCCCGTGACGTCGTCGCGCTGGAGGTGCAGGGCTCGGCGCGGGTGGTCCGCTTCGGCGACGGCAGCACCATCTCGGCGCACGCGGTGATCCTCGCGACCGGCGTGGACTACCGCAGCCTCATGGCACCCGGCTGCGACGACCTGACCGGCCGTGGCGTGTTCTACGGGTCGGCCAACACCGAGGCCCCCGAGTGCGTCGGGCGCGACGTCTACATCGTGGGCGGCGCGAACTCCGCCGGTCAGGCGGCGGTGTTCTTCTCGAGGCACGCCCGGTCGGTCACGCTGGTGGTGCGGGGCGAGTCGCTGCACTCGTCGATGTCGCACTACCTCATCCAGCAGCTCGAGGCCATCGAGAACGTGCACGTGCGCACCTGCACGACCGTCGGCGAGGCGAGCGGCGACGAGCACCTCGAGAAGATCCGGCTCGACCACGTCGACGGCGCGACGGAGCTCGTCGAGACGAGCCATCTGTTCATCTTCATCGGCGCCCAGCCCCAGACCGACTGGCTCGACGGCGTGGTGGAACGGGACGAGCGCGGGTTCATCTGGACCGGGCCGGACCTGCTGGTCGACGGCGAGCGGCCCGCGGGGTGGCAGCTGGACCGCGATCCGTTCTACCTTGAATCGAGCGTGCCTGGCGTCTTCGTCGCCGGCGATGTGCGGGCCCAGTCGGTGAAGCGGGTCGCGTCGGCGGTCGGGGAGGGCGCCATGGCGGTCACGCTCGTGCACCGCTACCTGGAGGAACAGTGACCACCCCAGCACAGCTTCGCGAGCTGTTCCTGTTCGAGAACCTGACCGACGACCAGCTCGGGTGGGTGGCCGAGAACGGCGACGTCGTCTCGTACAAGGCGGGTGAGACCGTCTCGGTGGAGGGCGAGCCAGCGGAGTGCTTCTACGTGCTGCTGTCCGGCGAGCTGGTCATGGTGCGTCTGGTCCGGGGCGACGAGGTCGAGATAACCCGCAGCGACAGTCGCGGCGCGTACTCGGGCGCGACCCAGTTCTACCTCGGTGACCAGGTCGACCAGGTGTACGCGGCGACGATCCGCGCCGTCACCGACGCGACGTTCCTGGCGCTGCCCGCGGCGGAGTTCGCGGCCAGGTTCAACCAGTGGTTCCCGATGGCAGTGCACCTGCTGCAGGGCATGTTCGTCGGCCTGCAGAACGCCAACGTCCTGGTGGCGCAGCGGGAGCGGCTGCTCGCGCTCGGCAAGCTGACCGCCGGGCTCACCCACGAGCTGAACAATCCCGCCGCCGCGGCCGTGCGCGCGACCGAGACGCTGCGGGAGCGGTTCTCCGGGATGCGCCACAAGCTGGCGATGCTGGCCGACGGCCACTTCGACGGGCTCCAGCTGCACCAGCTGACCAAGATCCAGGACAAGTTCGTCCAGCGGATGGCCGAGGCCGAGGACCTGACGCCGATGCAGGTGGCCGACCGCGAGGACGAGCTGGGCGAGTGGTTCGACGACCGGAAGGTCAGCGGCGGCTGGGACCTCGCGCCGGTGTTCGTCGCCGCCGGGATCACGACCTCGGACCTCGACGAGCTGTCCAACGTGGTCGACTCCGGGTTCCTGGAGCCCGCGCTGCGCTGGCTCGCCTACACGGTCGAGACGGAGAACCTGCTCATCGAGGTCAAGGAGAGCACGAAGCGGATCTCGGCCCTCGTCGGCGCGGCCAAGCAGTACTCCCAGCTGGACCGCACACCCCACCAGGAGGTGGACCTCCACGAGGGCCTGGTCGCGACCCTGGTCATGCTGGCGGGCAAGAAGCCCGAGGGCGTGCGGATCGTGAAGGAGTTCGACAAGTCGCTGCCCCGCGTGCCCGCCTACGCGGCCGAGCTGAACCAGGTGTGGACGAACCTGATCGAGAACGCGATCGACGCCGTCGCCGGAGACGGGACGATCACGGTCCGCACCGCCCGCGACGGCGACTCGGCCCTCGTCGAGGTGATCGACACCGGCCCCGGCGTCCCGGAGGAGCTGCGCCGCCGCGTGTTCGAGCCGTTCTTCACCACCAAGGGTGTCGGCCAGGGGACCGGTCTGGGCCTGGACGTCTCCTACCGCGTGGTGGTCAACCGCCACGGCGGCGACCTGCGGGTGGTCTCCGAGCCGGGCGACACCCACTTCCAGGTCCGGTTGCCGCTGCGGGCTCACGACGCTGCCGGGGGCTGAGCGGGCCTAACGCCAGGAGTGGGCCGGGTCGTAGCCGAGCAGGCGGCGCGCCTTGTCGATCGACAGGAGGGTTTCGTTCGGGCCGAACTCCCGTTTGTGCGGGACGTCCGGGTAGACCTCGGCCAGCAGCTCGTGGTTGGGGCGCGTCATGACCGTGTCGGCGTTCGCGATGACGAACACCTCGAAGCCCGGCTCGTCGTAGGCCAGCGCGAGGCGCACGGCCTGGGAGCCGTCGCGGGCGTCGATGTAGGACCACAGGTTCCAGCTCCGCGACCGCGCGTCCGCGTCGTAGTCCGGGAACCTCTCGTAGTCCTGCGGGTCCATCACGTTCGAGAACCGCAGGCCGATGATCTTCAGCGTCGGGTCCCAGCGGCAGAACTGGGCGGCCATCGTCTCGTCGAGGAGCTTGCCGAGCGAGTACGTCGACTCCGGGCGGCCCGCGTACTCCTCGTCGACCGGCACGTAGGGCGGCGGGGTCCCGAACGGGAGCCCCAGCACCGTCTCGCTCGACGCCCACACCACGTTCGTGATGCCGGCGAGCCGCGCGGCGGCGAACACGTTGTAGGTCGAGGGCACGTTGTTCGCGAACGTCGCCGCGTTCGCCGTCAGGCCGGGGGCCGGGATCGCGGCCAGGTGCACGACCGCGTCCACGCCCCGGTAGCGGTCGTCGACACCCGTCAGGGCCTCCACGACCTGGCCGTAGTCGGTCAGGTCGACGCGAAGGTGCGGGCACACCGGCGCCGCGGGCGCCACCAGGTCCAGGTTGTGCACCTCCCAGCCGTGTGCCAGCAGGTCGGCGACCACCGCACGGCCCAGCTTGCCGCTCCCGCCCGTTACCACCACGCGTGCCATCGGTGCCTCCACGGCTCGTTGTCCCGGTCGGAGGAACGGTAGTTGGCCAGATTGCAGTCTTGTGGTCAGCACCCCGACCGGGTGGAATCAGACACGGAAGATCGCTGACCGGCCACAGCCAGTGGTCAACGCGTGTTTCCGCCTTTCTCGACCCCTGCTGTCCGAGACCCGGACGTCGAAAGGACCTACTCGTGACAACACCACTCAGATCCGCCCTGCGCAGAGCCGCGCTGGTCACCATCGGCGCGGTCGCTGTGCTCGGCGCGGCGGCCGGCCAGGCGCTGGCCGCCCCGCCACCGGCGCCAGGCGACGACGTGCAACCTCAGGTCGTCGGCGGCACCCGCGCCGCTCAGGGCGAGTTCCCGTTCATGGTCCGCCTGTCCATGGGCTGCGGCGGCGCCCTGTACACCCAGGACATCGTGCTCACCGCGGCCCACTGCGTCGGCGCGACCGGCAACAACACGAGCATCGGCGTGACCGCCGGGGCCGTGGACCTGCAGGACGCGAACCGCATCACCCGCACGTCCACCTACGTCTACCGCGCACCGGGCTACAACAACCCGAGCGGTGACGACTGGGCGCTGATCAAGCTGAACTCGCCGATCACGAACCAGGCCACCCTGCCGATCGCCACGAGCACCGCCTTCGACACCGGCACGTTCACCGTCGCCGGCTGGGGCGCGGCCACCGAGGGCGGCGGTCAGCAGCGTTACCTGCTCAAGGCGACCGTCCCGTTCGTCACCGACTCGCAGTGCCAGCAGGCCTACAGCGACCTGGTGCCGAGCGAGGAGATCTGCGCGGGCAACTGGAGCAGCGGCGGCGTCGACACCTGCCAGGGCGACTCCGGTGGCCCCATGTTCCGCCGCGACAACAACAACGCCTGGATCCAGGTCGGCATCGTCAGCTGGGGCATCGGCTGTGCCCGCCCGCAGAACCCGGGCGTGTACTCGCAGGTGAGCGCGTTCGCGTCGGCCATCGCCGCCGCGGCGGCGAACCTCGGCGGCACCACGCCGCCGCCACCCGGCCGCACCTTCGAGAGCACCACCGACGTGACGATTCCCGACAACTCGACGGTCTCGAGCCCGATCACGGTGTCCGGCGCGTCGGGTGCCGCCTCGGCCAGCGCCGCCGTCGAGGTGCACATCGTCCACACCTACCGAGGTGACCTGGTCGTCGACCTCGTCGCCCCGGACGGCACGGTCTACAACCTGCTCAACCGCAGCGGCGGCAGCGCCGACAACGTGGACCAGACCTTCACGAAGAACCTGTCCAGCGAGACCGCCAACGGCACGTGGAACCTCCGCGTCCGCGACGCGGCCACACAGGACACCGGCTACATCGACAGCTGGAAGATCAGCCTGTAGTCGACCGGACCGAGGGCCGTCTCCCCGCGCCGGGAGGCGGCCCTCGCTCGTCCACAGCCGGGGCCACGGGCTGACGCGACACCGGCGAGCGGCGATACCCAGCTGAGCGGCGGCGGCACGGACCTCGCCTCCGCGGGGTCGCCCGACGTGACCGCCGGGCAGACCATCACCGGCATCGACCTCGGTCCCTGCCCCCGGTGAGGCCGGTCCTGACCGCGTGGTCACGGCCGCGCCGGTCAGGTCGCCCGGATCTGCTCGATTCGGGCGTCCAGGTTGCGGAAGTGCTCGACCATCGCGTGTTCGGCCTTGGCCACGTCGTGCTTGCGCAGCGCGGTCACGATGGCCCGGTGCCTGCGGACCGTCTGGGCGGGGTTGGGGTCGGTGACGCCGAGGCGGTGGTTGACCCGGTGGAAGACGTCCCAGAAGGCCCTCAGCAGCTGTGTGACCAGGGCGTTGTTGAGCGACCGGTAGAGGATCTCGTGGAACTCGCGGTCCTCGTCGGCGAAGGTGGCGCCCGCCCTGGCCCGCTCGGCCATCCGCCTGGTGACCTCGTCGAGGGCCGCGAGGTCCTCCTCCGGCACGGTCGCGGCCACCCGGCGGATCAGCGCGGCCTCCAGCGCCTCGCGGACCTCGAGGATCTCCTCCATCGAGCGGAGGTCGCGGCCGATGTCGTGCAGTGCGCGGAAGGTCAGGCCGTCGGCGAGCGGGTCGAGCGACAGCCTGCCGACGTAGGTGCCGTAGCCGTGCCGGATCTCCACGATGTCCAGCGCCTGCAACGCCTTCAGCGCCTCGCGGATCGAGTTCCTGCTGACGCCGAGCGCCTCGACCAGCTCGGTCTCCGTCGGCAGCGGATCACCGGAACGCAGCCCTCGGTTGAGGATCAGCCCGGTGATCTCGTCCCGGATCGCCCTGCTCATCCTCGTGGCCACGCGGTTCATCGGCGCGGGTGTCTGCTGCTCTGTCACGGGGGACCTCCCAACGGGCCAACCTTAGAGGAGGCCGGCCTCGGCCAGACGGCTTCGCACGGCGCCGCGTTCCGTGTCGTCCAACGGGATCATCGGCGTGCTGGTCGTGCCGTTCGCGATGACACCGCGTGCCACGAGTCCCTCCTTGAACGCGCCGATCGCGGAGGAGTAGCGGCCCATCCGGCCGTCGCCCACGTTGATCAGCCTGAACAGCGTGCGCAGCCGCGTCTGTTCGGTCGCGGCCGTCGCCCAGTCGCCGCGTTTCGCCGCGTCGTAGAGGCGCCGGTAGCCTGCCGGGTCGACGTTGCCGAGGCCGGGCACCAGGCCGTGCGCCCCGAGGAACAGGCCCACGTCGGCCAGCACTTCCGAGCCGGAGAACACCCGCACCGGCACCGGGTCCTCGATCAGCGCGCGCAGGCCGTCGAGGTCGCCGCTGGAGTCCTTGACCGCGTCGATCGTGCCGTCCTCGGCGAGCGCCAGCACGACGTCGGTCGGCAGCTTCTGGCCGACCGACACCGGGATGTCGTAGGCGATGAGCGGCAGGTCCACCGCGGCGCGGATGGCGCGGAAGTGGCCGGGGAACTCCACCGGGTGCGTCGGGGCGTAGAAGGGGGCGGTCGCCACGAGCGCGTCCGCGCCCGCGGCCTTGGCGGCCTTCGCGTGCTCGACGACGCGCGGGGTGGTCGTGTCGATGATCCCGGCGAGCACCGGCACCTGTCCGGCCGCGACGCCTGCCACGACCTCGAGGGCCCGGTAGCGGGTCTCGTCCGGCAGGTAGGCGACCTCACCGGTCGAGCCGGTGACGAACAACCCGTGCATGCCGTTCTCGATCAGGAACGCCGAGAGCCGTTCCAGGGACGGCACGTCGAGCTCACGTTCCGGGGTCAGGGGTGTGCACACGGGTGGCACCACGCCGCCGTCGAGCTGTGTCAAGGCATCTCCCTTGCGGATGAGAGGCGGTTCGTCATACGGTCGCGCCCGACATCCTACGTCCTATGTCCTATGTCTTCGGTTGCGAGAGTGGGAATCGTCGTGGAGTCAGTAGTGCGGCACCGCCTCGGGGGGTTCGGGGCCGGGGCCGACTACAACCCCGAGCAGTGGCCGGAGGCGGTGTGGGACGAGGACGTCACGCTGATGAGGACCGCGGGCGTCACCATGGTCTCGGTCGGCATCTTCGGCTGGGCGGCCACCGAGCCCACGCCGGGCTCGTACGACTTCTCGTGGCTCGACCGGGTCATGGACCTGCTGTCCGCGAACGGGATCGGCGCCTGTCTCGCCACCATGACCGCGTCCCCGCCGCCGTGGCTCGCCCACGCGCACCCCGAGACCCTGCCGCGTCTCGCGGACGGGACCGTGCTGTGGCCGGGGGCCCGCCAGCACTACTGCCCGTCCAGCCCCGTCTACCGCGAGCACGCCGCCCGCCTGGTCGAGGCACTCGCGGTCCGTTACGCAGACCATCCGGCGCTCGCCATGTGGCACGTCAACAACGAGTACGGCTGCCACGTGCCCGAGTGCTTCTGCGACGTGTCGGCGGCGGCGTTCCGCGACTGGCTCACCGACCGGTACGGGGAGGTGACCGCGCTGAACGACGCGTGGTCCACCACGTTCTGGTCCCAACGCTACGGCGACCTCGCCGAGGTGCTGCCGCCCCGGAGCGCGCCGACCTTCCGCAACCCCGCGCAGGTGCCGGACTTCAGACGGTTCTCCTCCCGCGCACTGCTCGACTGCTACCTCGTGGAGAAGGAGATCCTGCGCCGGGTCACACCGGACGTACCGGTCACGACGAACTTCGTCGGCGCCTGGCACCGCGTCGACGTGGCCGACTGGGCACGGCACCTGGACGTCGTGTCCTACGACTCCTACCCGGACCCGCACGACCGCGATACCGTAATCCAGGCGGCGTTCTCGTACGACTGGTCGCGTTCGCTGCACGGCAGGCCCTGGCTGCTGCTGGAGCAGGCGCCGAGCGCGGTGAACTGGCGGGAATGCAACGCGCCCAAGGCGCCGGGTGAGATGCGGCTGTGGAGCTACCAGGCCGTGGCACGTGGCGCGGACGCGGTGATGTACTTCCAGTGGCGCCAGTCCCGGGGTGGTGCGGAACGCTTCCACTCGGCGATCGTGCCGCACGGAGGGGCCGACACCAGGACGTTCAGGGAGACCGCGGCGCTCGGCGCGGAGCTGGCGAAGCTGGAACCGTTGCTGGGGACCGATGTGGACGCTCATGTCGCGCTGGTGACGGACTGGTCGAGCCGTTGGGCGCTGCAGGGTGCCGCACTGCCGGCGTCGGACCTCTCGCTGGAGGAGACCAACCTCGCGCACTACCGTCCACTGTGGAACGCGAACGTGGCGGTGGACGTGGTGGCGCCGACCGCGGACCTGACGCGTTACAAGCTGGTCGTGGTACCGAACCTGTACGCGGTGGACGTCGACGTGGCCGCCCGGCTGGTCGAGTACGTGCGTGGCGGTGGGCACCTGGTCATGTCGTACTTCTCGGGGATCGTGGACAGCAGTGAGCGAGTGCACCTCGGCGGCTATCCCGGACCGTTCCGTGAGATGCTGGGCCTGCTGGTGGAGGAGTTCTGGCCACTGCCTGCCGACGGCACGGTCGCACTCGGCTCCGGCGCGGTCGGCGCGCTGTGGTCCGAGTGGATCACCACCGAGGGCGCCGCGGTCCTGGACACGTTCACCGACGGCGCCCTGGACGGCCGACCGGCAATCACGAGACACACGTTCGGCGACGGCGTGGCCACCTACCTGGGCACCCGCCCGAACGACGCGGCACTCGCGCAGGTCATGGCCCGAGCCCTCGCCGACGCGGGAGTCGAGGTGCCGGCCGTACCGGCCTGCGTCGAGCGCGTCCAACGTGGACAGTGGCTGTTCCTGCCGAACCACAACGAGACCGAGGTAGTGGTACCCGTCCCGGTCGGGGCGACCGACGCCCTCACCGGCGAGCCGCTCACGGAGCAGGAGCGGCTCGCCGGCAGAGGCGTGGTGGTTGCCCATCCGAGTCAGTCCACGTCCCGCATCGGCAGCTGGCGGAACGTGATCGTCTCGGACGAGCCGCTCACCCCGGTCTCGTACAGCAGGCCGACAGTGGACCCGGACAGCTGCACCAGGTCGGAGTAGGCCGCGGGCGCGTCGGACACCAGCAGGGTCTGCCGCCACGTCCGGCCGCCGTCCCCGCTCGCCCGGATCGCCAAAGCCCTACGGGCCGCCGGGTCCGACGGGCCGGCGAACAACAACAGATCCGGCCGCACCGTCTGCAGCAGGCTGCCCTCCACCTTCGGGACCGACAGCCCCGCCTGCGGCGCGTACGGCGCGGCCAGCGACCGGCCGCCGTCCGTGCTGTACGCGTCCACCCGGTTGGCGCCCGTGCCCTGGTTGCGGCTGTTGAAGTACACCCGCCCGTCGGGCAGCTGCGCCGCGGTCGTCTCGTTCGCCGCCACGACCGTGGCCGTCCGGTCCTCGGTGAAGCCGATCCGCCACGTACGGCCACCGTCGTCACTGATCAGGTCGTGGCCGCCGTAGTACTTCGCCTCCGTGCCCACGTCCGTCGAACCGGCGGGCGGCGCCGAGGAATGGTTCGCAGGCACGACGATCCGCCCGCTCCGCAACACGATCGCGTGACCCGGCCCCGTGGCGTACCAGCGCCAGTCGGCCTTCTTCGCGACGTTCGTGATCTCCTTCTCCCTCGACCACGAACGGCCCCCGTCGGTGCTGCGCTGCACGTACACCCGGCGGCTGTCCTGCGCGGACGCCGTGCCGGACATGATCTCCTTCTCGGTGACCCGCCCGTTGCGCGTGGTCAGCAACACGACGGTGCCGTCCGGCGACACGACGGGCGCGGGGTTACCGGCCGTCGCGTCGCCGTTGTCCGACACCACGGTCATCGGACCCCACGTGCAGCCGCCGTCGGAAGAACGGCGTTGCACGACCCGGATCGCGCCGGTGTCACCGGCGGACTCGACCCGGCCTTCCGCGAACGCCAGCACCGTGCCGTCCTTCGCACGAACCACGGCCGGGATACGGAAGGTGTTGTAACCCTGCGTGCCGGACACGAACGGCACCGAGGTGCAGCCCTGGCCCGGCAACGACCGCACGGAGTCGAGCGGCAACCGAAGTACCTCCCCGTCACGAATGTCCACATTGGACTGTCGAATCCGGTCAAGCTCCGAAGTGGACAGAGCCCGGCGGTACAGGCGCACCTCGTCGAGCGAGCCGTCCCACCGCTGCAGGTAGTCCTGACGCTCACCGAGATGGACCTGCCACGCCACGCGCTCGCTGATCGACCCGGCCACCGCGGGCCCGGACGCCGCCTGCACGCCGTCGACCCACAGCGTCAGCCGGCCATCCGCCCGCTGCAACGCCACGTGGTGCCACTGGTTGTCCGCGTACGCCGAGGTGGTGGTGATCTGCGACGTGCCCTGCGCGGTCGTCATCAGCGCCACCAGGCGGTTGCCGGCGGGTTCACCACGCAACCACAGCTGTGGCGCGGTGTTCATGCCACCCACCCACAGCAACGCCTGCTGGCCCGTCTGGGCGCCGTAACGGAACCACGCCGTGTAGGTGAGGTCGCCGTCGCCGGGCAGCTGCGCCGAGTCGTACGGCACCCGCAGGTAGTCGTCGGCTCCGTCGAGGTCGAGCGCGGTCCCGAACTTCCCTGCGACCTGCTGCGGACCACCCAGCACGTACGCGTCGGCGTGCGACTTCGACGTGTCCGGCGTGGTCGGGCCGACCGGCTTCCTGCCGCCCAGGTAGTCCTCGGTGAAGCGGGCGAACCGGATCTCGTCGCGTGCGTCGACCGGACCACCCTCGTACAGCAGGCCGATCTCGGCGTCGCGCACGCGTGACGAGCTGATCTGCACGAGATCCGAGTAACCGGACCAGTCCGAGGTGATCCGCGTGCCCTGCTCGGCCGCCTCGAAGCCGCGGCCGCCGTCGTAGGACGAGCGGATCATCATCCAGCGCCTGCGGTCGGTGTCGGACGGGGACGAGAACAGCATCCGGTCGGGGCCGGGGCGGTCGAGGCGCAACACCGCACCCTGCACGGTCGGCGTCACCAGGTCGGGAATCGACGTCCACTGTGTACTGAAGGTGTTCCCGCCGTCCCTGCTGATCGCGTACGTGCGGTTGCCGACCGACGTGCCGCCCTGCTCGCGGGCGTTCGCGTACACCGAACCGTCCGCCAGCTCGGTGACCGTGATCTCCTGCGGCTTCTGGGTGAACGTGCCACCCTGCGGGAACCTCGTCCTCCCGTTCGCGCCGACGTGCCAGCTGCGGCCGTGGTCGTCGCTGTACACGAGCGCGCCGTCGTTGCGGTAGGACGCGGTGCCGTCGCTGACCTCACCGCTGATGCCGAACACGAGCCGACCCGCGTGACGCCCCCTGGTCAGCTGGATGCCGTGCACGGGACCGGTGGCGACCCACCAGTCCCACTCGGGCAGCTTCATCTGCGTACTCGTGTCGACCGGCGCGGACCAGGTGACGCCGTCGTCGTCGCTGTACTGCACGTGCGGGAAGCGTGGGCACGGCGTGTCACACGCCTTGTCGTCGGTGCGACCCTTGTTGTAGGTGCTGACCAGGATGATGCGACCGGTCGTCTGGTCGACGATCGGCACGGGGTTGCCGTGCGTGTCGCCGCCGCCCTCGTTGACCAGCCGCAGCGGCGACCACGTGCGGCCACCGTCCGTGGAGCGCTTGACCACGAGGTCGATGTCCCCGGTGTCGCCGCAGTCGTTCACGCGGCCCTCGGCGAACGCCAGCAGGGTGCCCTTCTTGCTCCTGACGATCGCCGGGATGCGGAAGCAGGCGTAGCCCTGCTCATTCGCGGCCTTGAACAGCACCTGCTGGTCAAGGGTGGGCGGTGGGGCCGGTGCCGGCTCGGCGGCGGCGGACTGGGTGAGCCCGGCCGCCACCACAACGGACAACAGTCCTGCCAGTAACGCTTTCACGACCACGTCCTCTACGACTCGGGGTGAATGCAGCGATAGGTGTGGCCCGCGCCTGCCGTGGTGAGCGGCGGCAGCTCTGCCGCACACTCCTCGGTCGCCTTCCAGCACCTGGTACGGAAGTTGCAGCCACTCGGCGGGTTCGTCGCCGACGGCACCGGTCCGGACAGGACGATCGGCGCCACGGCGTGCCGGAGGCTCGGGGTGGCTGAGAACAACGCACGCATGTAGGGGTGGTGCGTGCTCGCCGGCACAGCCGATGCCGGCGCCGCCTCGACGATCCTGCCGAGGTACATCGTGATGATCCGGTCGCTCATCCTGCGGACGGTCTGGATGTCGTGCGACACGAACACCATCGCGAGACCGAGCCGCTCCCGCAGGTCGATGAGCAGGTTGAGGATCTGGGCACGCACCGAGACGTCCAGTGCGGAGGTCGGCTCGTCGGCGACGAGGAGCTTCGGGCGCAACGCCAGCGCGCGGGCGATCGCGACGCGTTGCCGCTGGCCGCCCGAAAGCTGGCCGGGCACCGCGTCGGCGACGCTGTCCGGCAGGCCCACCAACGACATCAGCTCACGGACCCGCTCGTCACGCTCGTCGGACGTGCCCACCCGGTGCACGTCGAGTGGATCGCGGATGATCTTCGCGATCGAGAGGCGCCGGTTCAGCGCGGTCGTCGGGTCCTGGAAGATCATGCCGACGTCACGGCCGAACCGCTCGGCCCGCTGCGTCGTGCTCATGCCCCACAACGACTCGCCGCCGTACCGCACGGTGCCCTGCGTGGGTTGCTGCAAGCCGACGATCACCCTGGCCAAAGTGGACTTTCCGCACCCGGACTCGCCGACAACGCCGACAGTCTCACCCGGGTCCAGCCTCAGGTGCGCGTCGGTGAGCGCGTACACGTCGTCATGCCCGAAGATCCGACGCGCCCTCACCTGGTGCACGACATGCACACCGTCCAGCTCAAGCAGACTCATGACTCACCACCGGCTGTTCCGCGGGAAAGTGGCAGGCGAAGGCATGGTCGGGATCGCCGGTGTGTGCGGGCGCCTTCTCGTGGCAGATCGCCTGAGCGGCCGGGCAGCGGTCGGAGAACCGGCAGCCGGGCGAGAAATCGGCGGGGGAAGGCACGACACCCTTGATCTGGGTGAGCCGCGCCTGGTTCTCCTCCAACGACAACACGGCCGACAGCAGCCCACGCGTGTAGTGGTGGCGTGGCTCGCCGACCACCCGGGCGATCGCACCCGTCTCCGCGACCTGCCCGCCATACATGACCACGACACGATCGGCCACTTCGGACACGAGCGCGAGGTCGTGCGACACCAGGACCAACGCGAACCCCAGCTCCTCCTGCAGGCGCAGCAGCAACGTCATGATCTGCGCCTGCACCGTCACGTCGAGCGCGGTGGTCGGCTCGTCGGCGACGATCAGCCTGGGGCTGCGGGACAACGCCATCGCGATCAGCACCCGCTGCCGCTGCCCGCCGGACAGCTCGTGCGGGTAGGACCGCAGCGTCCGCTGCGGGTCGAGGTTCACCAGTTCGAGCAGCTCGGCCGGGGTGCGGGTGCCGCCGCGCCTCGTGAACTGCCTGAGCTGCGCGCGGATCGTCATCGCCGGGTTGAGCGAGCTGAGCGCGTCCTGGTAGACCATCGCCAGGTCGTTGCCCAGGTAGCGTCGCCGCTCGCGGGTCCTCAGGGCGAGCAGATCCCGTTGCGCGAAGCGGATCTGACCCGAGACCCGGGCCGTCTCCGGCAGCAGACCCATGATCGACAGCGCGGTGATCGTCTTGCCGCAGCCGGACTCGCCGATCAGACCGAGCACCTCGCCAGCCCGCACCGAGAACGACACGTCGTCGACCACCCGGACACCGTTGTGCCGGTCCCTGAAGGAGATCGCCAGGTGCTCGACGTCCAGCACACTCGGCCTGTCGTCGAGATCGCGTGCGTTGGCCGCGAGCCGCTCACCCGTCTCACGCAGGCCCGCGATCGGCAGCACCGGCTCGGCCGGCTTCTCGGCGGGTGCCGCGGCGGCCTTCCTCGCCTCCCTGCCCGCCTTCGCGCGGCGTGCCGACGGTGTGGCCCACGCGTCGGAGATGCCCTCGGACAGGATGTTCAGTGCCAGCACCGTGATCAGGATCAACAGGCCGGGGAACAGCGTCGCCCACCAGCCGCCGGTGAGCACCAGGTCCTTGCCGTCGGACAACACCGCGCCCCAGGACGGGTCGGGTGGCTGGATACCGGCGCCCACGAACGACAGCGACGCCTCGAACACGATCGCGTCCGCCACCATCACCGTGCAGAACACCAGGATCGGCGCGGCGCAGTTGACCGCGACGTGCCTGGTCAGGATGTAACGCCGCTTGGCGCCGATGATCCGCTCGGCGTCGACGTAGTCCTCGCCGTACTGGGCAAGGACGTTGGCGCGCACGACACGAGCGATCGGTGGTGTGTAGAGGAAGCCGATCGCGAGGATCAGCACCGGGAGACCCCGCCCGAACACCGCGACCAGCACGGCCGCGAGCGCGATGCCGGGGAACGCCATGACGACGTCGAGGACCCGCATGATCGCCTCGCCGACCCGGCGGTTCGAGGTGGCCGCGACGGCGCCGACCACCGCACCCGCCACCAGGGCGATCGCGACCGCGCCGAGGCCGACGGCGAGCGACCAGCGGGCGCCGTAGATCAGGCGGGTGTAGATGTCGCGGCCGGAGGAGTCGGTGCCGAACCAGAAGCTCCCGCCCGGCCCCGCGACGCTGTCGCCGGTGAGGTACGGGTCGTGGTTGGTGACCAGCGGCGCGAGTGCGGCAGCGAGGACCAGCAGCACGAGCACGCCAAGCGCCACCCAGGACGGCAGGCGCAGCCTCTGGAACCGGGCGCCCCTGCTCAGCCGCCCGGTCAGTCCGGGGCGCATCACGAGCGGCTCCTCAGCCGTGGGTTCGCGATCACGTAGAGGATGTCGACAACTAGGTTGACCAGCACGAAGATCGCGGCGATCGTGATCACGAAGCCCTGCACCTTCGCCGTGTCACCGTCCTTGACGGCCTGGATCATGTTCTGCCCCATGCCGGGCAGGGCGAACATCGTCTCGATGACCACCGCGCCGCCGAGGAGGAAGCCGACCCGCAGGCCGAGCACGGTGAGCGGGTTGACCAGGGCGTTCCGCAGCACGTTGCGGCCGACCACCACGACGGGCGGCAGGCCGCCGCCCCTCGCCGTGCGCACGTAGTCCTTGTCCAGCTCCTCCACCATGGACGTGCGGATGATCCGGGTCAGCTGCGCGGCGACCGGTGCCGCGAGCGCGATCGCAGGCAGTGTCATCGAGTTCAGCCAGCCGCCGAACGAGTCCTGCGGGCTGATATAGCCGCTGGTGGGGAAGAGCCCCTGCCCGACGGCCAGCCACTGCACGAGCAGCAGCGCGATCCAGAACGCCGGAGCCGCCACCCCCGCGAGCGACACGATCCGGATCACCTGGTCGGGCCACCGGTCCCGGAAGATCGCCGACACGACGCCGAACAGCAGCCCGAACACGACCGCGATGACGAGGCCCATCAGCGTGAGCTGGATGGTCAGCGGCAGTGCCGTCGAGATGGTGGCGCCCACCGACTGCTTGGTGATGACGCTGGTCCCGAAGTCACCGTGCAGCAGCTGCCACACGAATCGTCCGTACTGGACCGGCCACGGGTCGAGCAGCCCGTTCTCGCTGCGGAACTGGTCGAGCTGTGCCTCCGTGGGGTTGCTGTCCCCGAGTGCGGCGATCGCCGGGTCCACCGGCGAGAACCGCATCACGACGAACACGAACAGCGTCACGCCGAGCAGCAGCGGCACCAGCGAGAGCACACGCCCGAGCAGCATCCGCAGGATGATCACGAGGCCCCCTCGCCCGCCCTGCCCGACGCTATCAACATGGCAACGAGCGGAGCGTCCGTTCTGCTCCCCGGACCCTTACGAGAGTCCCACTCGTGGCCGCATGAACCGGTGTGAGAGTCCCACTCGTGCATCGAGCCGCAGGTGGCGCGCCATCCCGGGTGTCTCTGGTTCGCTCCGCGAGCTTCGCTCACACCGGCGGGCACCGTCCCCTCACCCGCTCGGTGACGGTGCTCGCCGGCGTGCTGCCCGCGGTGCGCTCCGATCACGCCCCGCTCCCCGGCTTCGCCTGGTTGACGTTGAGACCCGGGTAGCCCTGCGCCCGGACCCCGCCGATGGTCTTCGGGTCCCAGGCCGTGCCCAGCTGCGTGAACACCAGCGGGTACACGACGGCCTGGTCGGCGAGCAGGTCGAGCACCTTCTTGGTGGTCTTGTCCCGCTTGCCTGCGTCGGTCTCCGAGGCAGCCTCGTCCAGCAGTGACGTCAGCTTCTGCTGGTCGGGGCCGGACCACCTGGCGTACTTGGTGGCCACGCCGGCACCCGTGTAGTAGTAACGCACCTGCAGGTCGGGGTCGTTGCCGAACTGCTGCGCGTTCTGCGTCGTGGCGACGGCCTGGAAGTCGAAACCGCTGTCGAGCTTGGAGAACAACGCCTTGGTGTCCTGGCTGTCCAGAGTGGTCGTGACGCCGATCGCGTCCCAACCCTCCTTGATGACGTTCACGCAGTCGGCCACCAGCGTGGTGTTCGTCGTGGACAGCGTCACCGAGAGGTTCGTGACACCGGCCTGCGCCAGCAGGTCCTTCGCCTTGTCGGGGTCGTAGGCCAGGGCGTTGGCCGCCGGCTGGGACTCCGGCAGCTTCGGGTTGATGAACGACGTGCCGACCGAGCCCTTGCCCTTCAGGCCCACCTTGAGCATCTTCTCGCGGTCGACCGCGAGGTGGAGTGCCTGGCGCACCAGCTTGTTGTCGAACGGCGCGTGCGTGGTGTTGAACATCAGCCACAGGTTGTTGCCGCCGTCCGCGAACTGGACCGTGCGACCGTCCTTCTGCAGCTGCTCCGCGTTGGCAGGCGGGATGTTCTCGGCGATCTGCGCGGCAGGCCTGGCACCGGAGATCTTCGCGACGCGCGGCGCGGCCTCGACGATCGAGTTCCACAGCATCTTCTTGTACACGGCGGGACGCGGGCCGTTGTAGTCGTCGAACTTCTCGAAGCGGGTGAACGACAACGGCGCCTGCTCGACC
Source organism: Actinophytocola oryzae (assembly GCF_004364325.1). GTDB lineage: Bacteria > Actinomycetota > Actinomycetes > Mycobacteriales > Pseudonocardiaceae > Actinophytocola > Actinophytocola oryzae. The sequence goes on from NZ_SOCP01000009.1 coordinate 88,368, forward strand.
ACCTTGTACGGGCCGGAGCCGACGGCCTTGCCCGCGATCGCGTCGGCCCACCTGCCGTCGAAGACGTGCCTGGGGCAGATCTTGACGGTCTGGAGCCGTTCCAGGACATACGGGAACGGCTTGCTGAGCACGAACTCGACCTTCGCGTCGTCGACCTTCCTGACCTCCGTCAGCCACGGCACCAGGAAGGTACGGACCAGGACGTTCTCCTTGGGGTCGAGCGCGCGGGTGAACGTGAACACGACGTCGTCCGCGGTGACGGGCTCTCCGTCGTGCCACGTGGCGCCGGCACGCAGCTCGATCTCGAAGGACGTGCCGGTCACGTCCTTCGGCAGCTCCTTGGCGAGGCCCGCGTAGGACTCGCGGGTGATGGCGTCACCCTCCACAAGGGACTCGTAGCTGTGCAGGATCGCGGCCATCGAGAAGGCCGACGCGGTCTGCAGCGGGTCCCAGGTCTGGTTGTTGCCGTACCCGATCACCGCGGTGATCGAGTCGACCGTGCTGCCTGTGGCGTTTGTGGACGCCGGACCGCCACAAGCGGCGAGACTGGACGAGAAGGCGGCCGCGACCCCGGCGAAACCGGTGAAGCGCAACATGTCCCGACGGCTGAAGGACGGACCGGACCCGGGCGGAGTTTTCGACACCCGCACCTCCTGAACACGCGTACGTCATCGGACGACATAGGACATGGGATGTCCTATGAATGGCAGAACCATAGGGCGGTGGTCCCGCGTGGTCAAGTAGGTGAGGGTCTAGCGCGCCAGCCAGTGCAGGGACTGACCGTGACCGGCCGCGTACGCGACGGGCTCGCCGTTGTGCGTGACCAGGAACAGCGCCTTGTCCGGTTCCGGCGACGGCGGCGCGTCGGCGAGGACCACGCCCATGCCCTCGTTGGCGATCCAGTGCGCGTCGAGGCCCTTGACGGTGGCGATGAACCTCTCGCGCTCGTCGGCGCTGAGGTAGGGGAGGACCGCGCTGTGGAAGACGACCAGCGTCGCGTCCTCGGGCGCGGTGGCGGCGACGGCCGTGAGCTGCTCGTTGAGGTCACCGGCGACGATGAGCGGCGGGTGCTCCCTGACGATCCCGATGGCGGCGGCGAGACGCGTGCGGCGGTAGTCGTGCTCTGGCCAGATCAGCGTCTCGAGCCAACGGACGGTGTCGGGGTCGCCGACGTCGAGCGGGTTGAGGTCGATGCCGGCACGCCAGGCGATCTCGGGGACCTTCGTCGGGAACGGCACCGGGCCGGTGGTCTCGCATTCGAGGACCGCCGGGCTGGGGCCGTCGGCGGGGTCGAGCTGGTCGCGGCCGGGGTAGCGGTAGCTGTAGCGGTCCGGGAACAGGCACAGGCCCGCGGAGGCGCCGACCTCGAGGAGTGCCAGCGGCTGGGGGAGCGCGGCGAGCAGGGGGAGCAGGACCGCGCACCGGCCGGGCTCGTTGGTCTGCGTCCGCTTGGCGAGCATGACGGCCGCGACCTCGGGCCACCGTTCGAGGACCGCCCGCCGGAAGCCTGCGAAGGGGCCGGCCGGGACACCGAGGTAGCGGGCGGCGGCGAACAGGAGGTTGGGCTGGCGTTTGGGCTCGGGCAGCTCGTCGAGCAGGGCGATCAGCTCGACGTCGTCCGCGACGCCCAGCGACCACTCCTCGTAGCACGGTGAGGTGGCGCGGGTCTCGAGCACACCGAAGCGCCGGTACTCCTCAGCGGTCGACACGCTTGGCCTTGTCCCGCATTTCGATCATCTCGTCGAACGTCAGTTGCTTCATCCGCCGCAGGGGTTTGCTGAGCTCTCCGGGCCGCTCGCCTGCGATGTTCGCGGCCGCTTCCTCGCACAGACGATCCATCTGCTCGTCGATGGCCGCGAATTCCTCGGGGCTCGCCGCCCGCCGAGTGGTGATGAGATCTTGCATGCGCGTCAACCAGCCCAACAGAAGTTCAGAGACACCCTCCAGAGTGCCACCGACGAGCACGGGAGGTCTCGGTCTCGGCTTCGGTCGTGGGAATCCCCACACAGCGCCCCCTACAGTTTGTCCTGGTCGACCGGTTCGGGCGGTCCTGGTGGGGTGGCGGCACCCGCCGCGGCCTTGCCGCTCTCGAGGCCGACGGTCTGTCCCAGTTCTCCCGGTATCTCCTTCACGGCCTGTTTCAGCGCGCCCTTGGCGAGGATCCCGATCTCTTCGCCGAGGGCGGTCAACATCCCGGTGCTGAACGCCCGGTCTCCATAGGTGCCGGCCATCCCCACCGTGGTCTTCACCGCGCGGAAGATGCCCACGCTCCGCCGCAGCAGTCGCTGGGCGTTCTCGAAGGCGGCCTTCAGTTTGCGCAGCCACTGGACGATCTTGTTGCCGGTCGCGGTGATCGTCTGCGTGATCTCCGGCACGGCGGCGGGCGTCACGGGTGGCGGGTTGCGGCAGAGGATGCTGACGGCCTTGCCGACGGCGTCGGTGATCAGCCCGCGGACGATCTCGCGCACCATGGTCAGCAGGAGACCGGACATCCGGGCGTTGACGGACACGGACTGGGCCGCGGCGGCCCCTGCCCGGTACAGCTCGACCTGGTTGGCGCAGAACAGCCGGTACTGGGTCACCGCCGGCCCCGACCAGCTCGCGGAGTCCCTCGTGTAGTGGTCGTGCAGGTCGTCGGCGGACTTGGTCATCTCGGCGGCGACGCCGGACCAGGTCTCGACGACCAGGTTGAGCTGCTGCTGGTCGCCGGTCAGCTGGTCGAGCACCCAGCGCAGGGGCCCGAACAGCTCGATGACCCAGCCGAGCCCGAGGCTGACGAGCTTCGCGAGCGGGTCGGCGAGGAGGTCCCTGACCTCGAAGGCGAGGGAACCGGCCGAGACGAGGCCCGCGGTCCAGTCGCCGCTGGAGACCTTCGCGCACAGGTCGTAGGCGTCCTTGGCCAGGCCGAACCCCTCGAGCGACGAGCGTTCGGCGCGTGCCGCGGCGGCGTCGGCGACCGGGTTACCGTCCGGCATCGCGCAGCTCCGGCGAGGTGGAGAACATGTCGGTGATGTCGCTTTCGTTGGCGTCCACGTCGCCGGCCCACACGCCGACCCTGACGCGGTGGTCGTCGGCGGCCTCGTGGGCGGCGCCGAGCATGTCGAGCCCTTCGGCGGCCGCGTCGGCGCACTCGATGGCGAGGAAGTAACCGAAGATGCCGAAGGCGTCCCGGCCGACGGGCGCGCCGGCCGCCCGGTGTGCGGCGTCGATCCGGTCGGCGACGTCGGCGACGCGGCCCTGGTGCGCCCGCAGCTCGCGGACGTCGATCTCCACGGTCATGGGTGCCTCCTCAGCGCAGCAGGGTGCGGTCGCCGAACTCGGTGTCGTCGTCGGGGCGCGGGGGCCGGGTTCGTTTCGGTGCCTGCCGTTCCTCCTGGGCGCCGAGCCGCATCGATCGCCGCAGGTGCTGCTGGACCGGGGGCGGTGCCGGGTAGGCGGCGCGGTACTGGGCGTCGAGCTCGGCCATGATGTCGCTACCGGCGAGCGCGGGCATCGTGGCACGGGCGGCGTCGGCCAGTTGGCTCTGCGCCTGCCGCACGGTGTTGACGATGAGCGCGGCCAGTTCGGGGTCGGGCAGCCGCAGGTCGACGAGGTTCCCACCCGAGTCGACGGTGACGGCGACCTTCCCGTCGGCCGAACGGGCGGTGGCCCTGAGCGCGGCGAGGCCGGTCCTGACCTGTTCGGCTGTGCGGGTGGTCTCGGCCAGGCGTTCCTCGAAACCGGCGATGACGTCGTCGGGGTGGGTCATCAGTCGTCCTCGTACTCGTCGTCACCGATCACCTGGGGTGCGGTGAGCACATCACTGCCGAACATTCCCTCGGAGTCCTCCTCGATGAGGACCTTCCGCTGGTGTTCTTCGTCCTTGTCGTCGCGGCCTCGGCCGCCTACGGGTGCGCCACCCATCATGCCGGGGCCGGTTCCTCGCGCCATGGCTGCCGCAGCGCCTCGCCTGAGGGCCGCTTCCTCGGCGGCCAGTGCGCCAGCGCCGGGCGCGAGGGGGTTGCGCCCGGCTGGTCCCGGTCCGGTATCGCGTCCACCGGGGCCTGGTCCACCTTCGCCGGGGCCGCGGTAGGCGCCACCGCGAGCCCCCGGATCAGGGGTGCTTCCCAGGGTGCCGAAACGTGCGACGGGTAGTTCGGGACCGCCTCCGCCGACCCTTGGGGCATCCGGCGCGGGTACCAACGGTCCCGGGGTCCTGCCCGAGGGGGAGAAGTCGTTTGGGCTGGTCAGGCCGGGTTGGTGCCATGGTGTCGGCTGTACGGGGGGTTCGTTCCCGAGGTCGGGGGTCCCGAACGGTCGGGGTTCGCCGCCGCCTCGGGGGCCGGGTCCGCCGCTTCGTGGGGGCGGGTCGTCGCCGTTGCGGGGCTGCCCATCCGGGACGTGGATGTAGTCGTCGGTGTCCTCGCCGGTCACGGCTACCGTGTCGCCGGAGTGGTTGACGGTCCTGTACTCGGCGGGCATCTCGGTCTCGTTGTACTGGCTGGCGTGGTCGTAGCCGCGGTAGACCTCGAGGTTGTGGTGGGCGTCGGCCTGGTAGGCGCTGACCTGCTCCTCGTAGTCGGCGAACGGCGCCATTCGGTCGAAGATGTCCATCTTGGGCGGTTCGGGTGGGACTGGGACCACGCTGTTGGCCGCTCGGTGGAATGACCCGCTCTGCCGGTCGAGCAGATCCTCGGCTCGGCTCAGCAGGTCGGCACCGTGGATCGCGGACTCGGCGAGTGGCTGCGCCGCGCCGAACGCGCTCTCGCTGGCCGCTCCCTGCCATCCATCTCGGATCAGCTCTCCCTGCTTGCGGATCATCGCCGCTCGATCTTTTTCCAGCTCCCACTCGGACCGGGTGGCGTACTGCGCGTCGTCGAGCATCCCGGTGCCGCGCCCGTTCGTCATGTACTCGTAGATCTCGTGAGGCGATATTCCGTGCTTGGTGAACTCGCCCACGGTCACGCCCCCTTCATCGTCTGCAACGCCATCCCCGCGATGTCGGAGGCGGTCTTGCATGGATCTTTCTGTCCGACATTCGCCGTCGACAGGGACAGCTCGGTCGCGAATGCCATGTCGTCGGCCACCCCTACGATAACGACGCAATTGCCCTTGGCCCGGTCGTCGATTCCGCGGACTATCGCCGGGTATCCCTCGATGTCAGGTAGCTCCTCGAAGAGTTCGTACTCACCTCGGTTGTTGGCGTCGTACTCCGGGCTCAGTCCTCGCGGATCGTCGACAATGAAGACGATTCTGACCTTGCCGCGAGTTTCCTCGTTGAGCCAGACGCAGCCAATGCTGAGAGGAATTTTGTCATCGATCGTTCCCACTCGGGGCAGGTTGAGCGACTCTGCCTGGTCGGCGGTCAGTGATCGGCAGGGGTCCCGCTCGTATCGGGAGGTGTCCAGCGGATTCTCAACCTTCGGTGCCCCGGCGAACGGGAGTTCCTCATCCCCGTTGTCAGACGAGGGGGGCGCCGAATCCGAAGCCGTTTTCTCGGTGGACGGGATCGGCAGGGGATCGCCCTTGCTCGTCGTCGTGCATCCGGCAACGACTGCGAGCGCGAGCAAGCTCGCCACGGCTACCAAAGGCCGGATTTGCATGGCTCAAACCCCGGGTTGTGGGCCCTGGGGGGCCGTGGCCTTGGTGATGTCAGTGACGTTGGTGTGCTCGACGCCCAGATAGTCGTCGAGCGCGTTCTGAAACAACTGCGCCTGCTGTCGGCAATAGTCACGATTGTGTTCCAGATATCGCCCGTACGACTCGCCTGACCGGTTGGCCGAGGAGGTGTGTGCACGGCTGGCGAAGTCCTCAGCCGGTGGCCGGATCCGTGACATGTAACCCGAGTTGTACAGCGAATCGTGATAGCTGTCCGCCAGCTCGAGCCAGTTCTTGATGATGGTGCGCAGGTCCGGCTCGAAGTAGGTGAAGCTGCCACCACCGGTTGACGTCGGCTCGGTGGTGTGGCCGGTGAACATGTCGCCCAGTCGGGCCTCGATGTCGTCGCGGTTGGTCATGTCGGCTCCCCCGGGGTTCCGAAGGGGTTCGGAACGCTCGGTAGCTGAGCATACGACAGGCGTGATTTCCCCGAGCGATGTTCCGGGGGAAAGGAGGCAGGTGACTACCTGTCGTCAGCAGCAGTAACGGTGTGCCCGCTCCGGTTCGTGCCACCAGTACTCGGGGTCGTGTTCGTGCGTCGCCGGGACTGATGTCGTCGCCAGTGCGGGCGTTGCCGCCGCCACCGGCGTTCTGAACGGGGTCAGCAGGTCGTCGACCGTGTGCAGTCTGCCCTTCACCATCACGCGGTCCACCGCCGCCGCCGCGTTGATGTCCGCCAGTGGGTTGCCGGTCACGAACGACAGATCGGCCTGCGCGCCCCGGCGCACCTCGCCCAGGTTGCCCGACTGGCCCAGCCACCGGGCCGGGTTCGTGGTCGCCGTCGTCAGGGCCTCGTACGGGGTGAAGCCGAAGTGGACCTTCGCGCGGAGGTTCGTGTGCAGGGACACCGCGGGGTTGTCCAGTGGGGCGTCCGTCCCGGAGATCACGTAGCCGCCCGCTCGGTGGATCCTCAGCACCATGTCCACGTTCGCCGCCAGCATGGCCAGCGCCGGCTCGTTCGCCGGGGTCTGGGCGGCGTCCGCCTTTGTCACCAGTGCCGCGTACTCCCACGCGGGATACAGGGTTCTCGTTCGCTCGTCCTCCACCAGCGCGCGGTCGAACGCGTACATCGCCGCCGAGTTGAACAGTGTCGGGGTCAGCGACATGCCCGACCTCACGAACAGCGTCACCGCGTCCTCGTACGCCCGGCCCAGCCTCGACACCGTGTGCGAGTAGCCCAGGCGGTTCGTCGCGCCCGTGTGCTCCATGCCGTCCATGCCGATGTGCTCTGCCGGGTACAGGTAGTGCGACGACAGCGGCATGCCCGCCCGGTGCGCCGCCGCCACCACTCGCCTCTGGTACGCCACCGGCAGGCGCACGTACGTCTTCACCATGTCGTAGCCCAGCGCCTTCGCCCGTGCCAGCTCCAACCCCAGCTGCGCCACCGACCTGGTCGGGCGCATGAAGTTGTAGTACACGCGCGAACCGTCGATCGCCTCGCCTGTGCCGAAGTACCGTGGGCCCACCCGCGCACCCGACTCCAGCGCCTCCCTCGTCTCCACGAACTGGTACGCCGGGTCACCGGGCGAACGGGTCGTCGTGATGCCGTACGTCAACCACAGCCTGCCCTGCCGGTCGCCCCACTGACGCCCCCTCAGGTGCCAGTGCACGTGGGCGTCGACCAGGCCCGGCATCACCGTCGACGTTCGGGCGTCCACCGTGTACCGCCTGCCGCCCGCCCTCAGCACGTCGACGATCTTTCCCTTGTCCACCACGATGTCCACCGACTCGCGTAGACGTTGGGCCCGGCCGTCCCACAGGGCGCCCGCCCGGATCACCTCGTGCTCGTGGACCTCTGTCGGGCGCCAGTGCAGCGTCAGCGGGATGTCCTTCGGCCTGCCTCCGTCGACGCTCACCGAGCGCAGGGTGCCGTTGTGCAGGTACAGCAACCGGTCCGCGCCCAGCCACGACAGCGAGTCCGTCACCTCGGTCGTCACCTGGCGGGCCGGGCCGGTGAACGCGCCCGTCGGGCTCACCGGGACCACCCACGCGCACGACTCCACCACGAACGCCAGGTACTTCCCGTCCGGGGACCACGCCGGGCCGTCGTCACCGCGGGTGGCCAGCGACGCGTGCGGCATCGGTTCGGTGTAGGTCAGGGCGCCGGACGCCAGGTCCACCGACAGGATCTGGCTCGTCCCCTCGCGGAAGCGCCTCGAGTACGGCTTCACCGCCGCCAGCGCCACCGTCCGGCCGTCCGGCGACCACGTCGGCCGCCCCGGCATGAACAGCGACGGCGTCACCTGCGTCGGCGTGCCGCTCGCCAGGTCCAGCACCCACGTCACGCCGTCCTGGTCGTTGTAGGCCACCCGGCCCCCGTCGGGGGACAGGCGTGGCGCCACCTGCGCGCCCGGCAGGCCGGACAGGCGCCGCTCGCGCCCCGACGCCAGATCGTGCTGCCACAGGTCCGCGTCGCCCGCGCGGTCGGACGCGTACACGATCGCGCGGCCGTCCGGGGTGAAGTCCGGGTCGGAGTTGAAGTAGCCGTCCGCCACCAGCCGCACGGGACGTGGGTCGCCGATCTTCAGCAGCCACAACGCGTTCAGTGCCCGGAACGCCACCTTCGTGCCGTCGCGGGACGCCACCGGGGACGCGATGCCCAGTGCCCGCTGCTCCTTCGTCGAGTCGAGGTCGCGGACCGAGTGCCGGTAGTGCTGCCGGGGCACCACCGGCACCTCGGCGGTGAACGCCACCGCCGTCGCCGCCCCGCCCAGGGTCCTGCGCTTCGGCACGCCGTCCGCCGTGTACACGAGCGTCGTGGGGGACGGCCACGACGCCGCGAAGCCGAACACGTCCTCGCCCCGGTCACTGACCACGCGGTCGCCCACCACCAGCTCCGCCGTCGCACCCGCGACACGCACGTACGCGAGCGTGCCGTCCGGCGCGAAGGACGGGCCGAACAGTGACGCACCCGCGGGGGCGGTCACCGCACGCGTGATCACGCCGGTGGACAGGTCCAGCACGTCCACCGCCGTGGCGTCGACCGTGTAGGCGAGGCGGCGGCCATCCGGTGACCACGCGGGCATCGCCTCGTCGGCCGCCGTGTCGACGCGCGTCGTGATCGCACCCGTCGCCGCGGACAGGGTGTGGACGCCGTAGCTGCCGCCTCGGTCCGACGCGAACGCGATCATCGTGCCGTCGGGCGAGAAGCGTGGCTCACGGTGGTCGTAGGGGCCGGTCGTCAGCTGTTCGAGCGATGAGCCGTCGGGGCGGATCGTGTACAGGTGGTAGTTGCCGTCCCGGTACGCCTGGAAGACGAGCCTGCGGCCGTCCGGCGACCACGAGGGCTGCGTCGCGTCGGTGTCGTCGCCGGTCAGCCTGCGTGCCCGGCCGCCGGTGACCGCCACCGTCCAGATCGCCGTGACCAGGTCGAACGCCACCGTCCGGCCGTCGGGGGAGAGGTGCGCGGCGATGTTGGTGCCCTGGCTGACCGCCACCCCGCCGTCGGCGGTGGCCTCGGCTGCCGCGGCCGTGCCGGTCAGGGCCGTGGCGCCGGCCAGCACACCGGCACTCCGCAGTACGTCCCGCCGAGTCAGCTCCACCATGGGACCTCCCCAGAACACGGGGCGCAGTCGCCCCGTCACTCCATGACAAGATCCACCCTGTCGAACACGGGCGCGGGTGTCTACCCTCCGCCGATACGTGTCGTCTCCACCACGGGGTGTAACACAGGCGGGTGACGTCGCGACCGTAAGCTCTGGGCCGCCCGAACCCCCGCCGAAACGGAGCTCTCCCGTCATGAGACCGCAGCCGCCGACCAACGTCCGCGACCTGGACCTCGAGAAGCCCAACGCCGCCCGCATGTACGACTACTACCTGGGCGGCTCGCACAACTTCGAGTCGGACCGGGCACTCGCCGGGCAGGTCGAGCAGGTAGCCCCCTGGGTGAAGCACGTCGCCGGGATCAACCGGGCCTGGCTGCGCCGTGCGGTGGACTTCCTCATGGCACAGGGCATCCGCCAGTACCTCGACCTCGGCTCCGGCATCCCGACCGTCGGCAACGTGCACGAGATCGCGCAGCGCCGCCACCCCGACACCCGAGTCGTCTACGTCGACTACGAGGCCGTCGCCGTGCACCACAGCTTCGAGCTGTTGCGCGACAACGACAACGCGGCGGTCGTGTGGGCCGACGTCCGCGACGCGAAGGCCGTCCTCGAGCACGAGGAGACCCGGCGGCTCATCGACTTCAGCCAGCCGGTCGGCCTGCTGTGCGCGGGGCTGTTGCTGTTCATCGGCGACGAGTACGACCCCGCCGGGCTGGTCGCCGCCTACCGCGACGCCTGCGCGCCGGGCAGCTACCTCGCGATCTCGACCATGAGCCGGGACGAGGCCGACCCGAGGACCGCCGAGCAGCTCGCCGGACTGCTGAAGCTCTACGAGATGGCCGACGAGCGCGTCTACCCGCGCACCAAGGAGGAGATCGCGGCCTGGTTCGCGGGCACCGAGTTGGTCGAGCCGGGGCTGGTGCCGCTGCACAGGTGGCGCCCGGAGCGGTCCTCGGACGGCGACCCGATGTGGACGCAGCACGAGTCCTCACCCGCGCGTCTGCTCGGTTACGCGGCGCTCGGCCGCGTGCTCTGACTTTCCCCGGGTTCCCTCAGCGCCGTCTCAGGCTGCCCTCAGGTTCGCGGTGAATCGTGGCCGACGGGAGCGCGGGGCGACGAGGGGTGGCACATGCGTGGAATCGTGCGGTTGGTCGGGGGGTGCCTGCTGGCCGGGGTCCTGGTCGCCGCACTGATGGCGCCGTTCGTGGTCGGGAGCGGGCTGGCGGCGGGGCGGGTCGCCGCCACCGCCGCCAGCATCTCGCCGACCTCGCTCGACGGTGAGACGCCGTTGGTGACCACGGTCACGGACCGCAACGGCGCCCCGATCGCCACGGTGTTCGACCAGTACCGGCTGCCGCTGTCGGCGAAACAGGTGCCGGACACCCTGAAGGCCGCGATCATCTCCATCGAGGACCGGCACTTCTACACCGAGCACGGCGTCGACCCCACGGCCGTGCTGCGTGCGCTGGTGAACGACATCGACGGCGGTCCGACCCAGGGCGGCTCGACGATCACCCAGCAGCTCGTGAAGAACTACCTGATCAATGTGGTCGACCGGAACGACCCCGCGGCCCAGCAGGCCGACCGCGCCGACACGCTGACCCGCAAGATCCGCGAGGCACGCTCGGCGATCGAGCTGGACCAGTCGACGGACAAGGACGACATCCTCACCGACTACCTGAACGTCGTGGAGTTCACCGGCCGCGTCTACGGGGCGGCGGCAGCAGCGCAGGCGTACTTCGGGGTGTCAGTCGACAAGCTGAACCTGCAGCAGGCCGCGCTGCTGGCCGGCATGGTCAACAACCCGACGCTCTTCGACCCCTACAACCACCCCGAAGCCGCGCTGAAACGGCGCAACCAGGTGCTCGACGCCATGGCGGGCACCGGGTCCGTCGACCGGCACACCGCGGACGAGACCAAGCAGACGCCGCTCGGGGTGGTGCCCGGCGGCCCGAACGTGCCGGCGAGCACGTGTGCGGGCGCCGCGCCGGACGCGGGTTTCCTGTGCCAGTACGCCCTCACCTACCTGACCTCGGCGGCCGGGCTGTCGTCGGACCAGCTCGCGACCGGCGGGTACACGGTCCGCACGACACTGGACCCGACCGTGAGCCAGGCCGCGAAGGACGCGGTGAACGCGAACGTGCCGACCACACAGGACGGTGTGGCCAACACGATGGCGATCGTCTCGCCGGGGTCGGACAGGCACGAGGTCCTCGCCATGGTCGCGAACCGGAACCTCGGCACGGACGCGGGGCAGGGGCAGACGTCGAGCAACATCGTGTCCGAGGTGTCCGACCCGTTCGGCGCGGGCTCGGTGTTCAAGATCTTCACCTCGGCCGCGGCGGTCGAGTCGGGCAAGGCCGAACTGGACACGCAGCTGCCCAACCCGTCGACGGGATGCTTCGCGCTGTCCGGCCGGAAGTGCTACACCGTGCACAACGACGGCGACTATCCCGATCCGATCACCCTCGCGGACGGCCTGGCCACGTCGCCGAACACCGCGTTCGTCGGCCTGGAGACCAGGGTGGGCATGCCCGCGGTGCTCGACATGGCGAGCAGGCTGGGCCTGCGGACGACGATGAAGTCCAACGACGAGGGCAAGGCACCGGACACCTCATCGGACGACACCCAGCTCAACCAGCCGCAGTCGCAGTACTTCCTGGACAAGCCGTCGTTCACGCTCGGCAACAGCCCGGTGAGCCCGCTGGAGCTGGCGAACGTGTCGGCGACGCTGATGTCGGACGGCACGTGGTGCCCGCCGGACCCGGTCCAGTCCCTGACGGACCGCTTCGGCCACGACGTGGCCCTGCACCGGGAGGCCTGCTCGCAGGCGGTGACACCGGACGTGGCGAGGACGATCGTGGCGGGGCTCGGCAAGGACACGACGATCGGCACGTCCGCGCAGGCCGCGCGCAACGCGCGGTGGACCCGGCCGGGCATCGGCAAGACGGGTACGACACAGACGAGCGAGTCGGTGGCCTTCGTCGGCGGCAGCGGGCCGTACGCGGTGTCGTCGCTGGTCTTCGCCGACGGGTCCGAGCCGGGTGAGCTGTGCCCGGGGCCGCCGGTCCACCTCGGCAACTGCGGCCACGGCGCGTTCGGCGGGACCGCAGCCGCACCGCCGTACTTCCACGCGTTGAACGAACTCCTGGGCTGATCCCGCCGGTGCGCATACGTTGCGTGTGGTGTTTTCACCACCGTGAATTCGTCCTGGACGAACGAAGATCACTGCGTTAGCGTCCTTCCTGGGTCCCGACCTGGGGAGGCAAATGGGACAGTCCTCAGCTGATGGTGCGTTGTTCTTTCCCGATGTCGAAAATCTTGTCGCCGCCTTTCTCGGCACGCGGGGCGAGCTCGACGGGGTTTATGTCGGCGTCGCACTCCCGACGGGTTTCGACGGCGGTTCTCGGGCCGTTGTCGTCAACAGGCTCGGCGGCGGGTTTCGGTCGGATGATTTTCTCGACGACGTCATCGCGCTGGTGGACGCGTACGGCGGTGACAAGACCTCGGCACACGCGGTGGCCAACGCCGTGCGGGGCGTACTGCCCCTGATCACGGTGGCAGGCCACGCGGGCGGCGTGGTCGTGAGCGAAGTGGAAGAAAGCCAGGGGCCGTGCTGGTCGCCGGACCGGCGCAACGGTGGCGCCAGCCGCTATGTCATGCGATACCGGTTCGTCGTCCCCGTTCGTCCCGTTTCGGCCTGAGTCAGGAGGATTCCGTGGCTGGACTCAATGCCAGTGAAATTCGGGTGGCCGGTACCGGGACGATCTATGTCGCGCCGGTGCACACGGCCGCCCCGGCCGATTTCTCGGCGGGCGCCTGGGACGCGCCGTGGGTGAATCTCGGGTACACCACGTCCGACGGCGTCAAATTCATCAGGAAGGACAAGCTGGATCCGGTCGACACGTGGCAGTCGGTGGCGCCGATCCGGTTCGTGTTCAGCGACCGCGACTTCTCCGTGAAGTTCGCGCTGCTGCAGATCAACGCCGACACGCTGCCGTTCTTCTTCAGCGGCAGGGCACTGGACGCGGGCGCCACCTCGTTCGCCCTCGCCGCGGCGCCGACCGTCGAGGAGCGGGCGCTCGGCATCGAGTTCCACGACGGCCCGGACGTCACGCACCGCCTCCACATCCCGAGGGGCGCGGTGACCGAGACCGACGAGACGGCGGTGACCCGCACCTCCGCGATCAAGCTCGGCGTCACCTTCACCGCGCTCACCCCGATCAACGGCGAGTTCGAGCCGCTCGCCGTCTGGTCGATGAAACCGCCCGCCACCGCGTCCGAGGACGCGGAGCAACCGGCCTAGCGACGAGGGGAAGAGCGAACACATGGGGCGGTACAACGTCAACGCGGCCAGGGCCCAGCGCCTGGAGGCCCACGGCGAGCGCTGGGACTTCGAGGTCGACGGCGAGCTGTTCTGGCTGCCGACCGAGCTGCCGAGGCACGTCGTGGGCAAGCTCGCCGAGCTGGACCAGTCCGACCTGGACGGTCTGCTGACCCTGCTGCTGGGCGAGGAGCAGGTCAAGCGTCTCGACCAGCACGTCGTGAGCGTGCAGGACATCCAGGGGCTGCTGGAGGCCTACGGCCGCGACACCGGCATGACCCTGGGGGAATCCTCGGCCTCGACGCGCTCCTGACCGAGCACGGCGAGGCCGTGGAAGCCGACCTGCTCCGCTACTACGGCGTGGATCTGCTGGACTACCACCGCGGCACGCTGTCCGCCCGCCGGGTCCGCGTCCTCGTCGAGCACCTGCCCCGCGACGCGGCGCTCGTGCGTGAGCTGCACGGCGAGACCGCCGACTGGGGGCTGTCCGAACACCTCCTCGCGGCCGTCGTCGACGAGCTGGCCGCGGGTAACTGGCTGTTCGCCACGGCCAACCGCGACGAACACGCCGACCCGCCCGAGCGGCCCAAACCCGTGCCCCGGCCGGGGATCGAGACCGAGACACCGGCGGCGACCCCCGCGGAGATCGCGGCGTTCTTCGTGGGAGGCGGACCGTGACCGGCGCCTTCGGCGACATCGCCGCCGACGCCCGCGCCGCGATGGAGAGCGTCGTCGCGGAGGCACGCAACGCCGCCACCGAGCTGGTCACGAGCGTCAGGACCTCGGCTGTCGGCGTGGTGACCGATGCGCGGACCGCCGTCAGCGGGATGATCACCGGCGTCACGCAGGCGGTGACGGGTGCGGTGACGGGCGCCGCCAACCAGATCTCGCAGAACTTCACCGAGCACGTCAACGCCCAGCTCGGCGAGATGACGGAGAAGTTCAAGGAGACCCACCCCGCCGTCACCGGTGCCGTCACCGACGTCGTCGGCTACGCGGACGCGGTGAACACGGCCGCGACCGCCGTGCAGGGCACCGTCGGCCACGTCAGGGACGCGGCCACGGCCATGCAGGAGCTGCCGGGCGCGATCGGCGACATCCGCACCGGCCTGCGTGACACGGCCACCGAGGCCGCCGAGCTCGGCCGCGAGGTCAAGGACCTCGCGGCCAAGGCACCCGGTGCGGTCCGCGACCTCGCGTCCTCGGTGAGCGGCAACCTGAAGAGCGCGTTCGACACCGCACGCGAGAGCGCCACCAAAGCGGCAGGCGCCGTCGGCACGTTCGCGACCAGCGCCAGGACCATGGCCACCAACGCGGCCACCGCCGTGCGGAGCCTGGTGCAGCTCGCCGCGAGCTACGCCAGAGCGGCGATCCAGGCGGCTCTCGCCGCGGCGAGAACCGTGGCGGTGGCGGTGGCACAACGCGTGGTCGCGATCGCGACCCGCGCGTGGGCGATCGTGCAGGCCGTGCTGAACGCGGTGATGTCGCTCAACCCCATCGCTCTCGTCGTCATCGCCATCGGGCTGCTCGTCGCGGCGATCGTGTTGGCGTACAACCGGAGCACGACGTTCCGCACCATCGTCAACGCGGTGTTCACGGCGGTGAAGAACGTCGTCGTGGCCGCGGTGAACGCGGTGCGCAACGTCATCGCCGTGGTGTGGCCCTACATCGCGCGGGTCGTCCAGGTCGCGGTCACGGCCATCAGGACCTACGTCACCACCTACTTCACGATCGTCCGCACCGTGATCACCACCGTGTTCAACGCGGTCCGCGCGGTGGTGCTGGCGGTGTGGAACGCGATCCGCGCGATCATCACCGGCGCGGTCAACGCGGTGGTGAGCGTGATCCGCGGCATCAGCCGGGTCGTCGGGATCGTCAGGGACGCGTTCAACCAGGCCAGGAATGCCGTCAGCGGCGCGATCTCCGGCATGGTCGAGTTCGTGCGCGGCCTGCCGGGCCGCGCGGTGGGCGCGCTCACCAACATCGGCAGGACGCTCTACGAGAAGGGCAAGGACCTCATCCGGGGCTTCGTCAACGGGATCCGCGACATGGCGGACAACGTCGTGTCGACCATCAAGAACTCGATCATCGACCGGATCCCGGGGCCGATCAAGAGCGCGCTGGGCATCTTCTCGCCGTCACGGGTGATGGCCGGCATCGGCCGCGAGATCGGCGCCGGGCTGGCGGTCGGCATCGACGCCTCCGGCGACGAGGTGGCCGGCGCCATGAAGAAGCTGGTCCCGGTGCCCAAGGCCGCCACGGTCGCGCCCGCGTTCGCGGCCCTGGCCGCGTCCGTCGGGGGATCGACCCTCGTCCAGGCCGCCCGCCGGGCCGCCGCGACGTCGCAGGTGACGGTCAACGTCCACCCACGCGAAGGGCAGTCGGAGTACGAGATCGGGCGCGTCGCCGCCCGCGAGGTGGCGTGGGCGGCGAAGACGTCATGAGCGGAGCTTGCGAAGCGAGTCATCGAGGTTCAGGTCGTCGTCGAGTCCGCGGAGCGGCGGAGGTGGCGTCATGACCTCGGATCTGGTGCTTCCGGTGTTCACCGTGGACGGCTGGTCGGGGAACGTGGTCGACGACGAGGGCGTCGAGTGGTGGGTGACCAGGGAGGATGGCTGGGCGAGCGGCCCGGACGTCCGCCTGTCGCTCGCCAGCCGGCCGCAACGCGACGGCGGGTTCGACGCGGAGTCGTTCCGTTCGGTCCGCGTGATCACCCTCGAAGGCCTGGCGATCGCCCCGGACCGGGACGCCAAGGAACGCGCCAAGAACCGCATGGGTGCCGTCCTGGCGGACGGCTCGACGCTGTCGGAGCTGACCGTCCGGGAACGCACGGTGGTCCGCCGCGCGATGGTCAGGCTGTCGGCAGGCACCAAGATCGTCGACAGGGGCCCGCACGGCTTCGAGTTCTCGCTGCAGGTCACCGCGCCGGACCCGCTCCGGCAGGCCGTCGAACCACGCACGGCCCGCTGCGGCCTGCCGCGACCAGGCCCCGGCGTGACGTTCCCGCTGGGGTTCCCCCTGGCGTTCGGTGAGCCGGTGGACGGGTCGCTGTCGATGACCAACGCGGGAACCGCCGTCGCGTGGCCGGTGTGGACGATCACCGGACCGGTCAACCAGCCGGTGATCCGCAACGACTCCACCGGGCAGCGGCTCGCGTTCAGCCTGCGGCTGGCCGAGGGCGACACGCTCACCGTCGACGTGGCCGCCCGCACGGTCACCCTCGGCGGCGCGTCACGGCGCTCGATGCTGCTGCCGGGCTCGACGTGGTTCGGCCTGCCGCCCGGCACCACCGCCGTCGGCTTCGACGCGACCGACACCACCGCCGCGGGCACGCTCGCGGTGTCGTGGCGGGATTCCTGGATCTGAACGGAGAGGGGACCACCATGGCCGAACGCCATCCCGGCTGGGTCGACGGCATCGACGCGGCCGAGGCACGTCTGGCCACCGGCCTGCTCGTGGCGGCGAACGGTGTCGCCGACGCGCTCGGCCCGATGCGGGTCCGGTCGGGCATCCGGGACGCACCGGGTTATCCCGGCCGGGTCGCCGTGAGCGGCACGAAGGCGACGGTCAACGCGTTCCAGGCGGTGATCGCGGACGACGCCCGCCCGGCGGGTGGCGCCTACCTCGTCACCATGGACACGCAGAAGGAGCTGACCCTCGGCGCCGCGCACCAGTCGCTGTACCGGATGGACCTCGTCGTGGCCGAGGTCCTCGACACCGACCCGGGGTTGCTCGTCAGCGTCTACCCCGGCGACAACAGCGCGAGTGCGACGCCGCCCAGGCCCGCGGTGACCAACCCGCTGTCGTTGGTGCTCGGCGAGGTCACGGTGCCGCCCGCCACGACCGGTGCGCCGTCGGCGAAGGACACCCGGTGGTTCACGGCCGCGCTCAACGCGATCATCCCGGTGCTCGGCGAGGCGGACCGGCCACCCAACCCGCACGGCAGCATGATCATCTTCCGGTTGGACACGCGCAAGCTCGAGGTGCGCACGAGCGAGGGCTGGACGACCTACCGCCCGCCGCGCGGCAGCGTCGACACCTGGCACACCCCGAGCGCACTGTCCAACGGGTGGGTCAACTACAACGCCGGCTACCCGCAGTTCGGCTACACCATCACCGAGGACGGCTGGGTCCACCTGCGGGGGCTGATCAAGAGCGGGGTCTTCGACACGACCGCCACCAAACAGATCTTCACGCTCCCGAACACGCCGATCAACTACCGGCCGGTGACCCACCACCTGTTCCCGGCGGCCGTGCCGCCCGCGGGCAACCCGCCGACCGGCCGGATCGACGTCTGGCCGGACGGCAAGGTCGTCGCCGTCCACGGCACCAACGGCTACCTGTCACTCGACGGCATCTCGTTCGCCACGTACTGACCATGGGGGCCACCTACACGTACCTGATCGCGGACCTGCGCGGCGGCGACATCCTCGACGAGCTGCCGCTCTCCGGCGTCACGTTCGACAAGAAGCTCAACGACACCGGGTCCTTGCGCGCGCAGCTCTACGTCGGCGACCCGGAGATCCGGGTGAGGGAACCACGGCTGCTCACCGAGCCGGGCCGCACGGCTGTCTACGTCGACCGCGACGGTGAGCTGCTGTGGGGCGGGATCGTCTGGACCAGCCGGTACTCCGGCGCCTCCAACGTGCTGGAGCTGGGTGCCGCCGACCTGCTGTCGTACTTCGAGCACCGGCTCGTGCTCGACCCGGAGGACCCCACCGCAGGCGTGCCGCTGGCAGGCGACCAGCTCGCGGTCGCCAGGAGCCTCGTCACGGGTGCGCAGTCCCATCCCGGCGGCGACCTCGGGATCGTGTTCACCGGCGCCGAGTCCTCCGGCGTCACCCGCACGGTCACCTACTCGCCGGGCGACCTCAAGCCGGTCGCCGACGCGCTGCGGGACCTCGCCAACGCCGACGACGGCTTCGACTTCACCGTCGACGTCCGGTACGGCGAAAGTGGGGAGCCGCAACGGTTCCTGCGGTTCGGCTTCCCGCGCCTCGGGCAGCCGGGCGCACCGTACGTCTGGGAGTACGGCGCGAACCTCGTCGACTACGTCTGGCCGAGCGACGCCGCGAGCATGGCCACCCGCGTGCTGGCGCCGGGCGGCGCACCCGTCGTGACCGACCCGACCGCCCTCACCGCGGGCTGGCCGCTGCTGGACGCACAGGTGTCGCCGTCGGACACCACCGACGCCGCGATGCTCGACGCACAGGTGAAGGGTGAGCTGGCCGCACGTCGCAGACCGGTCGTGCTGCCCGAGCTGACCGTGCGTGCGGACCTGGACCCGGTGGTGGGCAGCTACTCCGTCGGCGACGACGCGCGGATCGTCATCGACGACCCGTTCTTCGCCGGCGAGCAGCTCGACGTCACCGTGCGGATACTCGGCCTCGAGGTCACCCCGGGCGACGACGCCGGTCAGGAACAGGTCACGCTCACCGTCGCGCCGTTCCTGGAGCAGTCATGACGAGGGTCAACCGGCCGGACACGCTCCTGACCCGGCTGCGGGAGATCGAGCGTCGCCTTCGGCTGCTCGAAGGCCGCGGACCCGCGATGACCATGGCCTCGGTCTCGCCCCCGCCACCGAGGCCCGTGCCGCTCACACCCGCACGGCCCAGGGACTGGCCGGGTACCGACTCTCCCGAGTGGACGGACCTCGTCCTCACCCTCGCACAGCCGGGCGAGTTCCGGGTCGTGGTCGACGCCGTCGCGGACACCGGGGCGTCGGGGGAGGCACGGGTGCTGGTGAACGGGACACCGGTCGGCGCGGGGTTCGCCGTGGGGGAGTGGCACGTCGTCGACATCACCGTCGGGGAGGAACTGAGCGAGGTCGTCGTGCAGGCACGCAGGACGGGTGGCGGCGGCCTCGTCCGCGTCAGCGCGACGCTGGTGTAGGCCGGTGGGACACCTCGCGGTGCCCCACCGGTCACCCACTATGACCGGGTGAACTCCACCCAGTTCAGGTTGAACAGGCCCGTCGTCGGGCCACCGGCCACCGGCCGGAACACCAGGTACAGCGCGTGCGCCCCGGCCGGTTGGGACACCGGCACGCTCTGGCTCGCCCACGCACTCGTCCCTGCCGTCGCCGCCAGGGTGGCCGTCGTGACGACCGGTCCCGTCGGCGAGTCGAGCCGCAGCTCGACCGCGGCCCTCGGCTGGCCGACCGTGCCCGCCGAGCCACCGGCGTACCGGAACGTCACCGCGGACGCGTCACCCAGGTTGATCGGGTCGAACGCGACGTAGTCCCCGGCGTCCACACCCGACAGTGCGTTGCCGCCGCCGGTGTCGTTGCTGACCGTGATCTCCACACCCTGCTTGACCTGGGCGTTCTCGGCCTGCTGACGCGGTGTCTGGATCACCGTCTGGCCGATCGTGGTCAGCGCGGGCTGACCGCCGCCGCCGAGGTCGGTGTACTGCGCGGAGATCCCGCCGTACAGGTACCCGCCAGCATGGTCGGCGCCGTCAGCCGGGGTCGGCAGCACACCCGTGCACCCGGTCGTCGAGCCCTGGCCGTGGCCATGGCCGTCGTGACCGAGCACGAACGTCACCGTGACCCGCGAGCAGTCGATGGCGCCGTCCTCCGGGTCGGTGACCGTCACCTCGAACGGGACGTTCTCGCCCCAGTCGAAGAACGAGCCGCCGACCGGCGAGGTGACCGTGACCGTCGGCGCGGTGTTCCCGACGGTGATCACACGCGTGAGCACCGCCGTCCTGCCGCTGGAGTCGGTCACCGTCAGCTTCGCCGTGTACTGGCCGTTCACGGTGTAGGTGTGCGACGGGTTCGGGTCCGCCGAGTCCACCGTGCCGTCGTTGTCGAAGTCCCACGCGTAGGAGATCGACTCGCCGGGGTCGGGGTCGTACGTGCCCGCGCTCGAGAACTGCACCGTGAGCGGCGCCGTGCCGGACGTCGGTGTCGCGTTCAGGACGGCCACCGGCGAGCGGGTGCCCTTCACGTACCGGATCACCGACAGCTGGGCGTCCGGGTTCGGGCGGAAGAACCCGTCGCCGTACTCCAGCATGTACAGGCTGCCGTCCGGTCCGAACTCCATCTCCATGGGGTTGTCGAAGACGAAGCCCGGCAGGAACTGCTCCACGCCGACGAGGTTGCCCTTGCCGTCGGTGCGCATCATGAACAGCTTGTCCCGGGTGAACTCGCCGAACACCACCGAGTCCTGGTAGTACTCGGGGAACTTGGTCTCCGACGTGGACTCGCTGTCGTAGTCGTAGATGGGTCCGCCGTGGGGGCCGACGCCACCCGTGCCGATCACCGGCCACGTGAAGTCGCACGGGATCGGCGGGTTCTCCAGGTACGCGCTCGCGCACGGGGTCCGTGCCTCGTACGTGTACCAGAACTGCGGCTGCTGCACCGCCGGGAGCACGCGCAGGCCCGTGTTGTGGCGCGAGTCGTTCACCGGCGCACCGCAGTTGAACCGCGAGCCCGGCGTCAGCGTGCCGAAGTCGTAGTCGACGTACGCGAGGCTCGGCGACACGCACAGCGGCCAGCCGTAGTTGCCCGCCTTGTTGGTGCTGAACCACCGGCCCGTGCCCTCCGGACCCCGGGTGGGGCTCGGCGTGCGTGAGTCGGGGGAGTAGTCCCCGACGTACACCCGGCCCGACGCGTCCACGTCGTACCGGAACGGGTTGCGCAGGCCCATCAGGAAGATCTCCGGACGGGTCTTGCCGTCCGTGTCCTGCGCCTCCGGGAACAGGTTCCCCTTCGGGCTCGTGTAGGTGCCGTTGGCCTTCACCTTGATCCGCAGCAGCTTGCCCCGCAGGTCGTTGGTGTTGGCCGCGGACCGCCGCGCGTCCAGGCCCGGCGCGGCGTTCGCCGAGTCGTTGATCGGCGTGAACCCGTCCGAGCCGCCGGCGTTGGTGTCGTCGCCGGTGATCAGGAACAGGTTGCCCTTGCCGTCGAACTTCACCTTGCCCGCCACGTGGCAGCAGATGCCCCGGTCGGTGCCGACCCGGATGATCTGCTGCTCGGTGGACAGGTCGAGGTGCGGTGTCGGGGTTTCCACCATCTTCACGCGCGAGAGCTGGTTGTAGCCCTCGAACTTGTCCCACACCGTCGGGTCGGTGGACGACAGCGGCGCGTCACCCTCGTTGACCCCCGGCGTCGACGGGTCGTCGACCGGGGTGTTCAGCACGGGTGCGTAGTAGATGTAGACCCACTTGTTCGTGGCGAAGTCCGGGTCGATGGACAGTGTCTGCAGGCCCTCCTCGTCGTGGCTGTAGACGGGGACCGTGGTGATGACCGGGCTGGCGCCGGTGGCAGGGTCGTAGAGCCTGACCTCGCCGCCTCGGGTGTTGTGCAGCACCCGGCCGTCCGGCAGGACCGCGAGCGACATCGGCTCGCCGGGCTCGTCGTTGAGGGTGACCTTCTCGTAGTTGCCGAGCACGGTCGCGCCGCAGTCACCCTCGACCACGCCCGCCGCCCACTCGATGCCACCGAGCAGGTGCTCGCGGACATTGCTGTTGCGGTAGGACTCGATCGAGTGGCCGAGACCGGTGTACCAGCTCCGGCCGCCGACGTGGTCCTGGCACCAGGCCACGGGGTGGTCGTAACCCATCGTTCCGCCGCTGAACGAACTCTCCTCGGCGGTGGCCAGCACGTGCTCCTGGCCGCGCACGTTGGCCGCGAAGTTGTACCACTCCTCGGTCAGCGTGAGGGTGCGTGGCACGGTCTCGGTCGACGGGTGGACGCGGTCGGCGACGGACACGGTGCCCCTGCCGACGCCGGCCACGCTCGCGACCTTCGCGCCGACCAGCTCCTGGTAGAACGGCCAGTCCGGCTCGGTCTCGGCGGCCGCGTGCACGCCGACGTAGCCGCCGCCGGCCCGGATGTAGCCCTCGAAGGCACCCTGCTGGGCGTCGTTGAGGACGTTGCCGACGGTGTTGAGGAAGACGACCGCGCGGAAGTTCGCGAGGTTGTCGGTGGTGAAGGCGTTGGCGTCCTGGGTGGCGGTGACACCGAAGCCGTTGGCGGCGGCCAGGTCCCTGATGGTCTGGACGCCGTCCTTGATCGACGGCCTGCGCTCGCCGTCGGTCTTGGTGAACACGAGCACGCGGAATGTGTCGGGTTGGCGGTTCTCGGACCGCAGGGCGGCCGGACCGTTCTCCTGTACGGAGAGGTCGCGGTCGCCCTGCTCGCCCGGGGCGGCGGCGCTGGACGCGCCGCCGGTGAGGGTCATCGCTGCCGCGGCCACCAGGCCGGTGGCCGCGGCGATCCATCTGTGTGCTGCGCGTTGTGCCGAAGTTGCCATGGTCTCTCCAGGTGCGACGGTGAACGCGGGAGATGGTTACTTGCGGTAGATCGTCAGCTCGGACATGTTGGTGTAGCTGATCTGCGCCTGCTGCAGCGACTGGCCGGGGTTGGCCGCGCCGCCGGGTGCGTTGTCGTTCTCCCAGTTGGCGTGGTGGAAGTTCTGCTCGCCGATGACCTCGAAGAACTGCTGGAAGTTGATGTCACCCACGCCCAGCGCGGTCATGTCGTAGCCGTCGCCCGCGGCCGGGTTCCTGACGCCGTCCTTGGCGTGGAACAGCGGGAACCGGGTCGTCTGCGGGGCGACCGTGAGGATCGGGTCGAACAGGTCGGTCTGGGTGTTGCCGCGCTTGTCGGTGTAGGTCTGGTGGCGGAAACGCGCGACGTAGGCCCAGTAGATGTCCATCTCGAAGAACACGTACCGGGGGTCGGTGATGCCGAAGAAGTACTCGAGCTTGCGCAGGCCGGTGCTGCGGGTCGGCCTGCCGTTCGCGTCGAGGGGGCCCGCGTCGAGCAGGAAGTCGTAGGCGTCGTGGTGGTTGTGCGTGTAGAGGCGCAGACCACGCTTCTTGGCCTTGCGGCCCAGGTCGTTCCACACGTCGGCCGCGGCGTCCCAGTCGGCCTTGTACCGGCTGCCGGACGGGTCGCCACCGGTACCGATGTTCTTCATGCCCAACGTCTGGGCGATGTCCATCTCCTGCTCGAACGTCGTCGGGTTGATGGTCGTGTGGGTGCCGTTCGCGACCAGGCCGTTGGCGTCGAGGAGCGCGCGGATCTCGGTGGGGGTGATCTGGCGGCCCAGGATCGACTCGTGCTGGGTGTAGCCCGCGAACTCGACCTCCTTGTAGCCGCACTTGGCCACTGCCTCGAGGACCTGCGCGAACCCGTACGGCACACCGGTGTTGTCCGGCGCGGCGGTGATCCGGTCACGCACGCTGTAGAGGATCATGCCCCGGTTGCGCGCGGGGATCAGCGGCTCGGCGTGCAGCGTGCTGCCGGGCAGTCCCTGGCCCTTGTCGGCGAGCGCGGGAGCGGCTGTCGCGATGATCGGCGCACCGGCGGCCGCGAGCACGGCCGCCGCGCCTGCGGAGGCCCTGAACACGTCGCGCCGGGTGACGCGGGAGGGGGTCTTCTCGTCCATGAGAGGTTCGCACCTTTCGGGGTTGAGCACTGGCGCACGCCGCGAACGGTCCAGCGAGGCGGGTCCTGGCGTGGGGGGTCTGTGGGGACGGTCGGGTTAGCCGCTTGTGACAGCCGTATGAAGACTTCCGCGCGGAGTATTACATGCTTTTACTCAAGAACGACATACTTTTGTCGACCAATGACAAAAGTTGGTACTAGTGGGGGATGGGTGGCTCCTCCCGGTCCTCGAGGGCGCATGAAGATCAAATGAGAACACGTTCTTGTCTATCGGGTCGATGTGGCGTTGGCTTGACGCATGGACCTCGTCGCACTCGAAGAGATCAAGCGCCTCAAGCACCGCTACCTCCGCTGCGTCGACACGAAGGACTGGGACGGCCTCGCGGACGTCCTCACGGCCGACGCGGTCGCCGACTACGGCACCCCGACCTACGGCAGACCGCTCAAGCTCGAGGGGAGGGCCGCGATCGTCGGCTTCATGCGTGAACAGCTCGGTCCCGGGTTGATCACCACGCACTTCGCGACCCAGCCGGAGATCGAGATCGACGGCGACACCGCGACGGGGACCTGGGCGTTCCAGGACACGGTCATCGCGGTCGAGTACGGCGTGGTGATCATCGGCGCCGCGTTCTACGAGGACCGCTACCGCCGCGAGGACGACGCCTGGCGCATCGCGCACACGGGCTACGAGCGCACCTACGAGGCGACGCTCAAGCTCGAGGACCTGCCGAGCTTCCGGCTGACCGCCAACCGGTGGGCGCCGCAACCGGCGTAGAACACGTTTCGCGCCACGCGGAGGTGCGGTTGAGCTGGGCTGTGGCAAGGGGTCGCGCCCAGCTCACGGTGCATGTTGCGATCGTCAAGCTCGCCGGACGTCGCGCTGGTCGCCGATTCGAGTCGAACAAGCGTGCGGTCCGGTCGTCGTGAGGTGCGCTCTACCTGCGGCTTGTCGGCTGACTTCGGACGCCCGTCGAACTATTGCGTCCATTCGACGTAACTTTGCATATTCTCGACAAACTTTCGTTGACCGCCAGCGAAAGTGGTCCTACTTTCGGCAACGCGGCTGTGATCCCCCTGCTTCCAACCGCTTCCCCGGGAGAAGACATGCGTCTGTCATCCCTCGCAGCGCTGTGCGCTGCGCTGGTCCTGTCCGGAGTCACGAGCGTGCCGGCCCAGGCGGCCGTGCCGCCCCAAGAGCCGGGGGTGACATTACGGGTCTACGACGTCCAGGTCGAGCTTGACCGGCTGTGCACCCTCAAACCCGGCCAGACCCCCAACATCGACAAGCTGATGCCGACGATCGACTGGAGCGGCAGCGCGTTCGGCATCGAGGACTTCTTCATGTCGGAGGCGATCGGCAACATCAACATCGCCACCGCGGGCAGCTACACGTTCCGCCTCACCAGTGACGACGGGTCGCGCATGCGGCTCGACAACAACCTCCTGATCAACAACGACGGCCTGCACGGGTCGACGCCGGTCGAGGCCACCGTCTCGCTGACCACCGGCTACCACGGGTTCAAGATCGAGCACTTCGACCGGGCGGGCGGCCAGCAGGTCACGCTCGAGTGGCGGCCACCGGGTGCGAGTGGTTTCAGCGTCGTGCCGAACTCGGTGCTGAGCACCGACGCCGGGGTCGTGCGGGTGACCGCGCCGGGCCGCAAGGAGTGCGAGGGCGGCGCCGACACCCCCGGCGACGGCCTGCCGCTCACCGGCGTGCACCCGGACCTGACGCTGACCAACCTGCGCCCCAACGGTTTCCAGCCGCAGGTGACCGGCATGGACTGGCTGCCGGACGGCCGCCTGGCCATCACCACCTGGGGCGGTTCCAACAACGTGCTCGGTGAGGTCTACCTGCTGAGCAACGTCACCGGCACCACCAGCCCGTCGCGGGTCACCACGCAGCGGATCGCCAGTGGGCTCAAGGAGCCGATGGGCATCAAGTACGTCGACGGCAAGCTCTACGTGTCGCAGAAGACCGGGCTCACCGAGCTGAACGACACCAACGGCGACTGGGTCACCGACAACTACCGCACCGTCGCGACCTGGCCGTTCGGCAACAACTTCCACGAGTTCGCGTTCGGACTGCTCTACAAGGACGGGTTCTTCTACCTCAACCTGTCCGTGGCGATCGACGAGGGCGGCAACACCACGAACCCGCAGCCCGCGCCGAACCGCGGCTCGACGCTGAAGATCAACAAGACCACGGGCGCGGTGTCCTATGTGGCCGGTGGGCTGCGCACGCCGCACGGCATCGGCTGGGGCCCGGACGGCGACATCTTCGTCACCGACAACCAGGGTGGCTGGCTGCCGTCGTCGAAGCTCGTGCACATCAAGCAGAACCGCTTCTTCAACCACTACATGAACCCGCCGGGGCCGTTCGAGTCGCAGCCGGTGACCCAGCCGGTGCTGTGGCTGCCGCAGAACGAGATCGCGAACTCGCCGAGCAACCCGATCCTGTTGTCGCAGGGGCCGTTCGCCGGCCAGTTCGTCTTCGGTGACGTCACCTACGGCGGCATCCAGCGCGGTTTCGTCGAGAAGGTCAACGGCGAGTACCAGGGCGCGGTCTTCCGCATGACGCAGGGCCTCGAGTCCGGCGTGAGCCGCATGACGCTCGGTCCGGACGGCGCGCTGTACACCGGCGGCATCGGTGCGGGCGGCAACTGGGGCCAGGAGGGCAAACTGACCTACGGCCTGCAGAAGGTCGCGTTCAACGGCAACAACGCGTTCGACATCAAGGCCATGCGGGCGGTCGCGGGTGGCTTCGAGCTGGAGTACACGCAGCCGCTGTCCACCGCGACCGCGCAGGAGGTGGCGTCGAAGTACCAGGCACAGCAGTGGCGCTACGTCCCGACCTCCGCCTACGGCGGCCCGAAGGTCGACGCGGAGACCGTGCCCGTGACCTCGGCGACGGTGTCTGCGGACCGCCGCAAGGTGACGCTGAAGATGTCCAACCTGAAGGCAGGCCGCGTGGTGTACGTCCGCTCGCCCCGCTCGTTCACCTCGGAGAGCGGTGAGCAGCTGTGGAGCACCGAGGCGTGGTACACGCTGAACGCGTTGGTCGGCGGCTTCCAGGACACCGACCTCGAGGCGGAGGCCTCGGCGCTCGGCGGCGGCGCGGTGACGGCGACCGACCACACGGGATACTCGGGCACCGGTTTCGTCGCCGGGTACTGGAACCAGGGCGCGTCGACGACGTTCACCGTGAGCGTGCCCACCGCGGGCTCCTACCAGGCGCGGCTGCGGTACGCGAACGGCCCTGACCCGGTCGCGGGCGCCAAGACGGTCAGCCTCTACGTGAACGGGACGAAGGTGCGGCAGGTCTCGTTGGCCAGCACCGGGAACTGGGACACGTGGGCCACGAAGACCGACGCGGTGACCCTCGCCGCGGGCACGAACTCGATCTCCTACCGCTACGACGCGGGCGACGGTGGCAACGTCAACCTCGACCGGCTCACCGTCGGCGCGACGACGCAGATCCTCGACACCGACCTCGAGGCGGAGTCGTCGGGTCTCGGCGGTGGTGCCGAGGTCGCGACCGATCACGCAGGCTACTCGGGCAGTGGTTTCGTGGCCGGGTACTGGAACCAGGGCGCGTCCACGACGTTCACCGTGACCGTGCCGACCGCGGGCACGTACCAGTCGCGGCTGCGGTACTCCAACGGCCCGAACCCGTTCGCGGGCAACAAGAGGGTGAGCCTGTACGTCAACAACGCGAAGGTGCGGCAGATCTCCCTGGCCAGCACCGGCAACTGGGACACGTGGGCGATCCAGACCGACGTGGTGACGCTGAACGCGGGCGCCAACACCGTGTCCTACCGGTACGACGCGGGTGACGACGGCAACGTGAACCTCGACAAGCTCACGGTCGGGGCCGGCTCGCGGATCGTGCTGTTCGACGGCACCGGGCTCGGTGCGTGGGAGGCCCGCTCGGGTGGCGCGGCGAACTGGCCGATCTCGGGTGGTTCGGTCGAGTCGCTCGGCGGTGACATCCGCACGAAGCAGAAGTTCGGCGACTTCCGGCTGCACGTCGAGTGGTACGAGCCGGAGTACCCGCCGGAGGTGACCGGTCAGGCCCGCGGCAACAGCGGCGTGTTCCTGCAGGAACGGTACGAGGTGCAGGTGCTGGAGTCCTACGGCAAGCCGGCGGCCGACAACGAGGCGGGCAGCATCTACTCGAAGCGCGCGCCGGACGCGAACGTGGCCACCCCGTCGGGCACGTGGCAGACCTACGACATCACCTTCCGCGCGGCGAGGTTCGACAGCGCGGGCAACAAGACCGCGAACGCCCGCGTGACGGTGGTGTGGAACGGCGTGACCGTGCACGACAACGTGGAGATCAACGGCGGCACCGGCGACAACCTCCCCGAGGACGCCACACCGCAGTCGATCCGGCTCCAGGACCACGGCGACGCCGGCGCGAACCCCCGCTACCGCAACATCTGGATCGAGCCGCTGACCTGACGGTCACGGCGGGCACGAACCCGAGCCCGGGGTCGACGCGGCGGAACAGCGCCGGGTCGACCCCGGGCTCGGGTTTCCCGCTGTCCACGAGGTGGTGGACACTACCGTCGAGGACCGGTCGGACCTCTCGGCGGACGGATCGACCTCGGTGCCGACCGGGAGCGGCTGATCATGGCGTTGAAGCCGCGCGACTCGCGATCCGACTCCCGAGTGGGTCTGACCTGACGGTCACGGCGGGCACGAGCCCGAGCCGGGGTCGACGTAGCGGAACAGCGCCGGGTTGACCCGGGTCGGGGGTTGGCGCAGGCCGCTGGCCTGCTCGTACGCGTACGCGTAACCGATCAGTGTCGGTTCGGTCCACGCCTGGCCCAGCAGGGTGATGCCGAACGGGTGGCGGTTCGTCGTGCGGTAGCCGGCGGGCACGGTGATCGAGGGGTAGCCGGCCAGGGCGCCGAGTGACGCGCTGCCGGAGCCGGTGAACAGCAGCGCGGTCAGGTCGTGGCGGTCCAGGACGGCGTCGACGCGGTCGCGGCTGTCCACCAGGTCCTTCGCCCGGTCCGCGGCGTGGCGGGCGGTGTCGGCGCTGTCGGGGGAGAGGTCCATGGCCTGTGCCGTCAGCGCGCGGGCCTGGCCGTACTTGAGCGTCGCCGCGGCGTTGGCCTCGTTGTGGGAGATCACCTCGGCCAGCGTGCGGACCGGGGCGCCCGCCGGGAGACGCGCCAGGTACTCGTTCAGGTCCCGTTTGAACTCGTAGTGCAGGACCGTCGAGTCGTCGCCGCAGCCGCTGTCCAGGTCGACGTCCACCAGGGTCGCGCCCTGTTCCCGGAGCACGGTGCACGCCGCGTCCCACAGCGGTCGCCCGTCACCGTCCGGGACCTGGTCCGCGACCACGCCGATCCTCGCGCCCCGCAGGGCATCCGGGTGCAGTGAGCGGGTGAGATCGCGGTCCGCCAACGGGTTTCCGGCCGTCGCCGGGTCGTCGGGGTCGATGCCTGCCATGGCGCTCAGCAGGACGGCCGCGTCGGTGACGGTTCTCGTCATCGGGCCCGCGGTGTCCTGGCTCGCCGCGATCGGGAGGATGCCGCCCCGGCTGGCCAGGCCCAGCGTCGGTTTGACGCCCACCACCGAGTTCGCCGCCGCGGGGCTCAGGATCGAGCCGTTGGTCTCCGTGCCCACGGCGAGCGCGGCCAGACCCGCGGCCACCGCCGACGCCGAGCCCGCGCTCGAGCCGCTCGGCGACCGGGAGGCGTCGTAGGGGTTGCGGACCTGGCCGCCGAGCGAGCTGTACCCACCGGGCATGCCCTCGGCCAGGAAGTTCGCGAACTCCGTCAGGTTCGTCTTGCCGATGATCACCGCCCCGGCGCGGCGCAGGTTCGTGACCAGTGCGGCATCTGCCGCGGGGTAGGCGTGCTCCAGCGCGACCGACCCCGCGGTCGTCGGCATGCCCCGCACGTCGATGTTGTCCTTGACCAGCACGGGTATCCCGAGCAGCCGACCGTGCGGACCGCCGCGCAGCCGGTCGGCCTCGGCCGCATCGGCGAGCGCGTCCGGGTTGAGCGCGCGCACCGCGTTGAGCGCAGGCCCCCGCGAGTTGAACACCTCGATGCGGCCCAGGTACGCCTGGACGAGGTCCACGCTGGTGATCGTCCCGGCGTCGAGCAGCGTCGCCAGCTGCCGGACGGACGCGACCTCGAGGTCGACGGCGCTACCCATGATCACGAGCGTGGCGGTCCGGGGCGGCCCCGGTCAACCACCCACCGTGCTCTTCTCCACGGTCCATTCCCGCGCCCGGTCGCTCAGCGTGATGCCGAGACCGGGCCGAGCGGACAGGTGCATGCGCCCGTCCACACATTCCAGGCGCTCGTTGAACAACGGGTACAGCCAGTCGAAGTGCTCGACCCACGGCTCGGCCGGGTACGCGGCGGCGAGGTGGACGTGGATCTCCATCGCGTAGTGCGGTGCCAGCCCGAGGTTCGCGTGCTCGGCGAGCGTCGCGAGCTTCAGGAACTGCGTGATGCCACCGATCCTCGGCGCGTCCGGCTGCAGGATGTCGACCGCGCGGTGGCGGATCAGCTCGTGGTGCTCACCGACGCTCGTCAGCATCTCGCCCGACGCGACCGCCGTGGTCAGCGCCCGGGTGAGGTCCGCGTGGCCCTCCGCGTCGTAGGCGTCCAGCGGCTCCTCGATCCACACCAGGCCGAACTCCTCCAGCGCCCTGCCCATCCGCATGGCCGTCGGCCGGTCCCACTGCTGGTTGGCGTCCACCATCAGCGGCACCGCGTCGCCGAGGTGCTCGCGCACGGCCGCGACCCGCCGCAGGTCCTCGCGCCAGTCCGGCTGGCCCACCTTGACCTTGATGCCGCCGATGCCGGACGCCAGTGTCGCGGTCGCGTTGTCCTTGACCTGCTCCACCGACTCGTGCAGGAACCCACCGGAGGTGTCGTAGCACCGCACCGAGTCCCGGTGCGCGCCGAGGAGCTTCGCCAGCGGCAGGCCCGCGCGCTTCGCCTTCAGGTCCCACAGCGCCACGTCGATCGCGGCCAGCGCCTGGGTCGCGGCGCCGCTGCGGCCCACCGACGCACCCGCCCACACGAGCTTGGTCCACAGGCGGCCGATGTCGCTCGGGTCCTCGCCGAGGAGGTCCGGCGCGACCTCCCGGGCGTGCGCGAACTGGGCGGGGCCGCCCGCGCGCTTGGCGTAGCCGAAGCCGACACCCTCGTGCCCCGACTCGGTCGTGATCTCCGCGAACAGGAACGCGACCTCGGTCATGGGTCGCTGCCGCCCGGTGAACACCTTGGCGTCGCTGATGCCGGTCGGCAGCGGGAGGGTCACCGAGGACAGCGTGACCGAGGCGATCCGGTCGAGAACGGCGGCGTTGCTCATGCGCCCAACGTAGGAACGGCGTGTGATCGCTGTCCAACGCTTGTTTCGCATCGGGTGATACCCGCCGCGCATGACGCACGAGGGGTATCGGGCGATGCCGTACACTCCGCTCCTTCGTTCGAACACTGGGGGAGAGACATGTCCGAGCCAGACGGGCCGACAACGGCCGAGCGGAGACAGGCCGCGTTCGACGAGCTGATGCGCATCGAGAACGACCGGAACAGGGCGCCGGTCAGCGGGCTCGCGGTCGCCACACTGGTGTTCGGGATCCTCGGTGGTGTCCTCGCACTGGTCTTCGGGTTCTTCGCGATCTCGCAGATCCGCGACGGGCAGCGGCGCGGCACGGGCTTCGTGGTCGCGGGGTTCGCCGCGTTCGTGGCGTGGGTGGTCTACCTCACGGTCCTCGCCACCTCACCGGCCGGACCCCAGCCGGTGAACGGGGTGGACCTGAAGGCGGGGGAGTGCTTCCAGGCACCGGGCATGTCCGGTGAGGTCTCCGTGGTCCGGACGGACTGCACCGAGCCGCACACCGGTGAGGCGTTCACGGTCTTCACCGTGCCGGACGGCACCTATCCCGGCAGCGTCGAGCTGTTCGACGAGAGCATCGCGCGGTGCCAGAGCGAGGTCGCCGGGATGCCCGCGGACGGGCGTGTGCAGGTCATGACGCCCAGCCCCGAGACGTGGGAGAAGCGGAAGTCCCACACGGTCGTGTGTTACTTCCGCTTCTCCGACGAGGTGACCCACCCGCTCTGAGGGCGTTACGCCGTCGTGCAGGCCGCGCCGTTCAGCGTGAACGTCGTCGGCGCCGTGTTGGTGCCGCTGTAGGTGCCGTTGAAGCCGATCTGCACCGACGCGTTCGCGGAGAGGGTGCCGTTGTAGGACATGTTGGTCGCGGTCACGTTCGCGCTGCCGGAGGCCTGCGTCCACGTCGCGTTCCAGCCCTGACTCACCCGCTGCCCGGACGGGAACGCGAACGCCAGCGTCCAGCCGTTGACCGTCGCCGTGCCGGTGTTGGTGATCGTCACGCTCCCGCTGAAGCCACCGCCGTCACCCCAGTTCGACGCCGTGTACGCGACCCGGCAGGGGCCCGCGGCAGGGCCGGACGCGGTCGTGAACGTCACCGTCGCCGACGGGGTCGACAGGTTCCCCGCGCCGTCCCTCGCCCGCACGTACACCTGGTACTGGGTGCTCGGGGTCAACCCGGTCAACGTCGTCGAGGCCGAAGTGGACTGACCGAGCAGCGGGTCGGTCGTGCCCTGCTCCCGGTAGACGTTGTAGCCGGACAGACCACTGCCGCCCGAGTCCGTCGACGCCGACCACGACAGTGCCGCGGTGCTCGACGTCACGCCGGACGCGGTCGGCGTACCGGGTGTGGTCGGCGCGGTGGTGTCCGGAGTGGACCCGCCCGCCAGCGCGTCGTGCACGGCCGTGTACGCGGGCTTCTGCCGGAAGCTCTCGTCGACCAGCAGTGCGGCGCCCTCGCCGGGGAAGGTGTTCGGCACCCACGAGTACTTGTCCGTGTAGCCCCAGGTGGTGATGCCGACGCAACGGGTGACCGCGAGACACGCGTCGATCACGTTCTTGAAGTACGTCGCCTGGGTCGCGAGCTTCGTCGAGTCCGACGGCAGCTGCATGCGCACGTCCAGCTCGGTGATCGCCACGTCGAGTCCGAGGTCGGCGAACCGCTGCAGGTTCTGCTGCATCTGCGACGGGAACCCGTACTGGATCGCCAGGTGCGCCTGGAAGCCGACGCCGTCGATCGGCACGCCCTGCGACAGCAGCGACTGCACCAGCGTGTACATGGCGTTGCTCTTCGCGCCCATGCCGTCGGTGTTGTAGTCGTTGATGTACAGCTTCACGTCCGGGTCGGCCGCCCTGGCCGCGCGGAACGCGTCGGCGATGTAGCTGGACCCGAGCTTGGCGTACCAGAACGAGTTCCGCATCGTGCCGTCGTCGTTGAGCGCCTCGTTCACGACGTCCCACGCGTACAGCTGGCCCTCGTAGTGGTTCACCACGTTGGTGATGTGGTTCTGCAGGGCCGAACGCAGCGCGGTCGCGTCGAGGTTCTGCACCCAGTTCGGTGTCTGCTGGTGCCACACCAGCGTGTGGCCGCGGACGGTCTGGCCGTTGGCGCGGGCCAGGCTCACGATCTCGTCGCCCCTGGTGTAGCTGAACTGGCCCTGCGTCGGCTCGGTCGAGTCCCACTTCATCGCGTTGCCGGGCGTCAGCTGGCTGAACTCGCTCGCGATGAGCGGCCGGTACTGCGCGTCGGTGATCTCGTTGTTGTCCACCGCGTCGCCGAAGTACTTGCCGCGCGCGGCGGCGTGCACCTTCAGCGGGTCCGCGGAGGCGGGTGCGGCCAGCACGACCACCCCGGCGAGCCCCGACAGGACGACGAGCGTGGCGGCGAGTGCTCTTCTCACGAACATGGCCTGTTCCTGGCTTTCTGTGAGGTTCCCGGGGGTGCCCGTGCGGGGGTGCCTGCGAAGGGGCGGCGGGCACCCCCGGGAAGGTGCAGCGTCAGGCCACCGAACAGGCCTGGCCGTTGACCGTGAAGGCCGACGGTCGTGCGTTCGTGCCCGTGTAGGCGGCGTTGAAGCCCAGCCCGGTGACCGACTGGCCCGCGGCGATCAGGCGGTTGTGGTCCGCGTTGGTCGCCGTGACGCCTGCGCTACCGGACGCCTGCGTCCAGTTCGCGCTCCAGCCGTTGGTGATGCGCTGGTTGCCGGGGAAGGTGAACCCCAGCGACCAGCCGTTGATCGCCGACGTGCCCGTGTTGGCGATCGACACCGACGCGCTGAAGCCGGTGCCCCAGTCGTTCACCGCGTAGGTGACGCGGCAGGACACGGTCGGTGTGGGCGGCGGGTCGGTCGGCCCGGTGCCGCCGGACGGTGCGATGAGGTAGGGATCCAGGTACGCCTGCTTGGTCGTGTTGACCGTGGTCCAGTCGTCGTTCAGGATCCCGCCCGTGTCACCGGAGTTGGGGTTCCACGACCAGTAGGTGAAGCTGATCGCGTCGGTGCCCTTGCCCGTGTAGGCCATGAGCGCCGAGAGCCACTGCCGGTCACGCGGGTCGGCGAGCGTGGTGCCGAACTCGCCGAGCAGCACCGGGGCCACGTTGTTCTTGTACAGGTAGCCCCAGTTCTTGTCCCAGATCGCCGGGAGGTTGCTGGGGAACGCGGGGTCGGAGAACCACGGCTGCGCGAACACGGACGTCGCGTAGTCGTGCGCGGAGTACACGAGCCGGTTGGCCACGTTCAGCCGCACCGGTGCGGTCGCCGCGCCCTGGAGGTTGCCGCCCCACCAGTAGCCGCTGCCGTTGTAGGAGTCGACGCCCTCGACGACGATCAGCCAGTCGGGGTTGATCGCGAGGATGGCGTTGCCCGCCCGCTCGGCGGCGAGCCGCCAGTCGGTCGTGGCGCTGCCACTGCCCCAGTCGGAGCCGCCGCCACCCTGGACGCCGTGCGGCTCGTTGTGGAGGTCCGCGCCGATCACCGTGGTGTTGCCGAGATAGCGGGTCGCGAGCATCCGCCAGTCGGACAGCCACCTGCTCTCCGGGTACTGGGCCGTGTACCAGAGCGCGGACTGCGCCCCGGAGTCCGGCCGGTGCCGGTCGAGCAGCACCTTCATGCCGATCTGGCCGGCATAGGCGATGATCTTGTCCATGATCTGGATGCCGTTCAGGCCCTCCAGATCCGGGCTGAGGTCGTAGCGGATGCTGTTGGGGGTGCTGCCGGAGTCGAAGAGCTGGCTGGAGAAGGGCAACCGCAACGTGTTGTACTTCAGGCTCTTCATCTGGTCGAGCATGTCCTTGTAGCCCCGGGACCACAGGCCGTGTGGCGCGTAGTTCGCCGTCTCCAGGCCGAACCAGTTGATCCCGGTCATGCGTACGGGTTGGTTGCTGGCGTCGAGCAGCTGCCGGCCACTGGTGTGCCAGTAGCCGGTGCCGGCCGCCGAGGCGGGCCCTGCCGAGGCAAGGCCCACCACGGGAACGACCACAAGAGCCAACAACAACGCCATGAGTCGCTTGATCATGGATTGTTGTTCCGTTCACTCATCAGGGAAAGAGCCTGCCGTACTCGGCCATGGCCATCGCGACGTCGGCCTGCGCCCAGAACCGGTGGTACCGGAACGTGGGTGCGGAGCCACCGTTGAGATAGGACTGGACCGAGGACCACGCCGGGTCCTGCTTGTACCAGGACCGGAGGCCGACGAACGTCGACGACGAGTTGATCGGGTCGCCGTTCGACATGGTGCCGGTGAAGTTGCTCGGCACGTAGACGGGGTCGTCGAACCGGTTGTAGTCGGCCCGGGACTCGACGGTCGAGATGCCGCGCGTGTCCTGGTTCGGCGTGGCCCACATGGCGTCGAGGAGGTTCTTCGCCATGTCGCGAGCGGCCGTGTTGCCGGACTCGGACGCGTAGTGCGCCAGGGTCTTCACCAGCGCCGCGGTGACGCCGACATCCTGCCCACGGCTGGTGACCGTGACGTGCAGGTTGGTGTTGGCGGCCGGGTTCGACGGGTTCCACGTGGCCGGTGCGCCCGACCACGACAGGTCGCTCGGGACGGCCCAGGTGCCCGCCGACGGGTTCGCCGTCGTGTTCGCGAGCGCCCACGGCACCCACTTGTCCAGCACGGCCTTGGCCGCGGCGTTGCCGGTCTGGTTGTACAACTCGGCGACGCGCTCCATCGACCACACCTGCATGCCGAACCACTGGTTGCTCGGCGGGTCGTGGTAGACGGGCTGGACGTCGTAGTACATGCCGTAGAACGTCGACGACCCGGACGGCGGGGTCGCGTAGCGGCCCGCCCAGCTGTTGGTCGCGCCACCGGCGATGCCGCCCTCGGCGGACTGCAGCCACCGGTAGAACTCCAGCTGCCTGGTCAGGCTCGCGGACCAGTCGGCCTGCGCGCTCGGCGACTGCGGCTTCAGTGCGGGCACGTTCGCCAGCGCGTACGCGGCGAGCGGGTTCTGGTAGCCGAAGTGCGCCTGACCGGAGCCGATGCGCCACGCCCAGCCGCCCTCGGTCGCACCACCCCACGCGTAGTACCACGTGAGCAGGCCGGTCGAACTGTTCTTCCCGCTGCCCGCCGGGCAGGTGGTCGGACCGACGCAGTTGCCGACCTGCTTGAAGTACTTGTCGTAGAACGCGTACCGCAGGTAGTCACCCATCTTGGCCGCCTTGGCCATGGTGGACGCGACGTCGGCCTGCTTGCCCTGCTGTGTCGCCCAGACGTTGGCCCAGTAGGCCGCCTGCACGGCACGCGCGTCGGCGTCGGGCGCGTTCGTGTAGCGCCACTGCCGTGCGTACTGGGAGTCCTGGATGTACAGCGGCAGGAACCCGTTCGGGCCACCCTGCCCGGAGTTGAACGGCTCCCACGACGGCTGCGGCACCGTCTCCCACACCGACTCCTGCGGGCCGCGCTGGAAGGTGTTGATGTAGGAGGGGCTGCCGGTGCGGTCGCCGCGGCGACCGTAGCCGTAGCGGTTGTCCACGTCGAGCAACCAGTGCATGCCGTAGATGTCACTCGTGCCGTAGGCGCTGGACAGCTCGCTCGCCAGCGGGTCGTTGCCGGTGGACACGTTGGCGTCCAACGGAACCGGGTACTGGTTCGGGGTGTCCTGCTCCGGCGCGTACGTCGCCGTGTCGTTCGGGTTGTACGCGGAGTTGGTCGGCTGGTCGGCGTGCGTCGGGATGATGTTGGTCTCCATGGACGTCCAGGCGGTGTTGAACCTGGACCAGTCCTGGGTCGCCTGCCCGTACTGCGCCTCGAGCCAGAGCCAGTAGCTGAACGCCTCGGACGTCGTCACGTGCCCGTAGTCCGGTGCCTCGACGATCAGCGTTTCCACGGAGTGGTAGGGAATCGGCGGGTTGTGGCTGGAGAAGTAGCCGTTCGCCGGATTCTTGATCTTGTTGTACAGGTCCATGAACCGTTGCGCGTAGCTCGACAGGTCGTTGTCGCCCTCGGTGGCGGTGATCGTCGCCGAGGTCTGGCCGGTCGCGCTCGCGGTGAACGTGGCGGTGCCCGCGGCACTGTCGGTGTCCTCCGCCGCGTTCAGCGTCACGGTCTGCGCGGTGTTCCAGTTCGACGTGGTGAACGTGCGCGTCGCGCCCGTGCCGACGGTCAGGTCGGTGTCGCCGCTCGTGCGTGCCGTCGTCACCGTCACGCTTGAGGACGGTTGCGCGGACAGGCGCAGTGACACCGTCGCGCTGCCGCCCTCGGCCACGGTGACCGCGGTCGGGGTCGCGACGACCGACGGACCCGTGTTGGCGCCCACCGTCACGTCGGCGGGTGCCGAGTTGGTGAAGGCTCCCGAGTTGTCGTAGGCGCGGGCCACCACCACGTAGTTGCCCGCTGCCACGTTGCTCCACGTGCCCGTGTACGGGCTGGAGGTGTCGGTCCCGAGCAGCGTGCTGCCCGCGTAGAACTCCACCCGTGCGACCGAGCCGTCGGAGTCGGCGGCCGTCGCGGCGAGTGGCACGTTCGCGCCGGCCGTGTAGGTCGCGCCGTTCGCCGGCGAGGTCAGGCTCACCGTCGGGCCGGTGTTCGCGCCGGTGCACAGGGTGCCGTTGACGGCGAAGTTGGTCGGGCTCGCGTTGGTGCTGCCCGTGTAGGTGCCGTTGAAGCCGATCCCCGTCGACCCGTTGGTCGCCAGGGTGCCGTTGTAGGACATGTTCGTCGCGGTCACGGTCGCGCTGCCGGACGCCTGGGTCCAGTTCGCGTTCCAGCCCTGGGAGATCCGCTGGGTGCCGGGGAAGGTGAAGGTGAGGGACCAGCTCGTGATGGGGTCGCCGAGGTTGTGCAGGGTGAGGTTGGCCGAGAAGCCGCCACCACCCCAGTTGCTCGCGCTGTAGTCCACCGAGCAGCTCACGGCCTGAATGGAGAGGACGTCGGCGCTGGCCGGGATGGCCAGTGGCACGACGAGTGCGAGACACGCTGGGAGCGCTCCCAGACGACGTCTGAGTCTCATGACCTAACTCCGATGATCGATCGGATTGATGCGGGGGGAGCGCCGCCCGCCTTCGCGCGGCGCGGGGCCGTGCGAAGGCGGGCGGTCTCTCTCAGCTGTCGCTCACAGCGCCGGGTAGGCGTTCTGCATGAGCTGCTGGAACTGGGCGGAGAACCAGTGACCGGACAGCGGTGCGTTGGGCAGCGCGCCGGACATGTTGTTCTGGTTGCGCGGGTTGCCGGTGTACGTCGGGTCGCACATCCGGTCGAAGCCCTTGCCCTCGTCGTTCGGGATCTGCGAGCTGGAGCCGTCGGACTCGCCCGGCGGCTTGATCCACACGTACGCGTCGATCCCGGTCGCGGGCGCCGACCTCGGGCGCTCGCCGAGGCCTGCCCCGGACT
Source organism: Actinophytocola oryzae (assembly GCF_004364325.1). Taxonomy (GTDB): domain Bacteria; phylum Actinomycetota; class Actinomycetes; order Mycobacteriales; family Pseudonocardiaceae; genus Actinophytocola; species Actinophytocola oryzae. The sequence continues at coordinate 126,973 of NZ_SOCP01000009.1, forward strand.
GGTTGCACCAGTTGCCGAGGTGGATGCGGCGGTCGATCCGCGACTGGTTCATGAAGGTGATCGGGTCGGTCGACGTGCTCGCGGCGGTGGGCCGGGCGGAGCCGCCCCAGCCGTTGCGCGAGGTGTCGATCAGCATGCCGATGTTCGAGCCGAAGCACGAGGCCGCCTTCGTGCGGAAGTCCTGCGCGAAGGAGAGCTCGTCGACGTAGCGGTTCCAGTCGACCCAGCCACCGGACACCTCACGCAGCACCCTGCCGCCCACCGTGGTGTTCGCGGTGAAGAACGGCTCGCGCAGCGCGCTGTAGTTGGCGGTGTTGGTGATGAAGCCCCACACGTCGGCCGGGGTCGCGCCCTGTGCCCGCGCGGCCTGGCAGGTGATGTCGATCGTCGGCTGGAGGTTGTCGTCCCAGCCGATCCAGCCGTGGTGGCCCGCGTCGATGTAGTTGTAGACGTTCGGCACGTCGCCGAGCTTGTTCAGCGCGTAGCCGACACCGTTGACGTAGTTGCCGTTCGACTTCATCGTGTCGCACTGGGCCGTCGCCGTCTCGCGCGGCGCGACGTTGGTGATCAGGTTCGGCAGCGAGTCGATCTCGATGACCGTGACGATCCGCAGGTTGGCGTAGGCCGGCCTGGCGAGGATCGCGGCGATCGCGTCGATGTACTCGGACTTGTACCTGGAGAGGTCACCGGGGCCGAGCTCGCCGTTGGAGGCCAGCGCGGCACAGTCGCGACCGGGCAGGTTGTAGATGACGACCTGGAACACCATCGGCGTCGAGCCGTTCGCGGCGTCCTGCTGCACCGCACCGTCGAGGTGCGAGGCGAGGCCGCGGGCACCGGTCGTGCCCGCGATCGCGGCGATCCGGTCCATCCACACCCCGGTGGGCTGGTTGGCGATGCGGCTGCCGCCGGACTCTGCACGTGCCTTCGCGGCCCAGTCCGGGTTCACGTAGACGCCCGCGCCCGCGTACGGGTTGTTGACCCGGTCGGCCGGTGTCTCCGGGTTCTCGCCCGGGTCCTCGGGGTCCTCGCCGGGGGGCTGGCCGGTGCACGCGACGCCGTTGAGCGAGAAGCTCGTCGGCGCCGGGTTGCTGCTGCCCGTGTAGGTGCCGTTGAAGCCGATCTGGACGGACGCGCCGGTGGCGAGCGAGCCGTTGTAGGACATGCTCGTCGCGGTCACGTTCGCGCTGGACTGGGTCCAGTTCGCGTTCCAGCCCTGGCTGACTCGCTGGCTCGTGCTGGGGAAGGCGAAGGTGAGCGTCCAGTTGGAGAGGGCGTCACCGAGGTTGTTGACGGTGACGTTGGCGCTGAAGCCGCCGCCACCCCAGTTGCTGGCCGAGTAGTCGATCCGGCAGGCGGTCGCCGCACTGGCCGGGGAGGCGCCCAAGGTCATGACGAACGTCGTGGCCATCACGACGAACGACACGGCCGCGGCCGTGATACGGCGACCGCTGCGCACCCTTCTGAATGTCGGTTTGATTCTGAGCCTCATCGCAGTTCCTCTCGCTCAACGTTGAGCGGGCGCTCTGGGAGCGCTCCCAGAATCGGAGTCTAACGTGTGTTAACGCCGTGTGTACAGCCTCTCACCCACGATGAACAGTTAAGTTCGCACTGGCGATCTTGGGTCATCCGATCTCTCACCTGGCCGGTTGGTTGGAACTTTCGGTAATTGACGGGTCTACCGGCAGTGATCGCGGAGGGTGTTGGACACGGCTTGACAGCCGGGCGAAAGGTCTGGATTCTGGGAGCGCTCCCAATCGGAGATCCACTGACCGGGCGGGCGACGAGGCGTGTCCTGGGTCAGGCGCGGGTGATCGCGACGCCCACGGTGGTGAAGCGTGTGGTGAACGAGCCGCCCATCGCGTCGATCGCGGCGCCGACGTCGGTGAGGATCGGGTCGAGCCGCTCCGGCGGGACGCGGGTGAGGGGGCCCAGGGTGGGCATGAGGTCCAACCACTGGTCGCGGGTGGAGGTCCGCTCCACCTCGAACCGCCACGTCCGCGGCTCGCCGAAGGCGCCCGTGGCGGCGAGCCTCTCGCCGGTCGAGGTGATCAGCGGCTGGTAGGGGTTCGCGTCCTGCTTCACGCCGTCGAGGTTGAAGGGGGAGTCGGGCACGGCGCGGCGAAGCGCCGTCGCGGTGGCGCTCTGGATCTCCGCGGGTGGCATGAACACGTGCCAGAACGCCGCGAACAGGCCGCCGGGACGCAGGGTCGACAACACCTTCGCCGCGCCGGCCACCGGGTCCACCCAGTGCCATGCCTGCGCGGCCACCACCGCGTCGAACGTGCGACCCGCCGGGTCCCAGTCCTCGAAAGTCGACACCTCGACCGCCACGCCCGTCTCGCGTGCGACCCCGGCCATCCGCGGGTCCGGTTCCAGGCCCAGCACCGTGGCGCCCGCCGCCTGGAGCTGGCGTGCCGCGATGCCGGTGCCGCAGCCGACGTCGAGGACGTCACCGCCGGGACTGGTGGCCACGATGCGGTCGATCAGCTCCGCCGGGTAGGCGGGACGGGCGCGGTCGTAGCGTTGTGCGTCGGTGCCGAAGGACTCGGCTATGCGTCGGTACTGGTGTGGTTCTAGAGTGGGCATGCGCCCACCTTAAGTGGGCAAGCGCCCATTACGCAAGGAGAGAGCGCGTGCCAACCGGTGTGGCCCTTCGTGACGTGCGCAGGCAGCTGTTCGACGCGGCCGAGCGGGTGCTGCTCCGGGACGGCCCGAGCGGTCTGACCAGCCGCGCGGTCACCGAGGAGGCGGACGTCGCGAAAGGCGTGCTGCACCGGCACTTCGCCGACTTCGACGCCTTCCTCGCGGAGTTCGTGCTCGACCGCGTGAACCGGTTGGACGCGGGCGCGCTGCGGGAGTCGGCGGGCACCGGCTCGGTCGTGGACAACATCGCCGAGGCGGTCGTGGCCGTGTTCGGGTCGGTCGCGGTGGCGATCGTGCCGCTCGTGACCTTCCGGGACGGGCTGCGGGCACGCCTGCGTGACGCGTGGCCCGCGGGTGTCCCGGTGCTGACCGACGCCGCGGAGATGATCACCGACTACCTCGGCGCCGAGCGCGAGCTGGGGCGGGTCAGGGAGAACGCGGACCCCCAGTTCCTGGGGCCCATGCTCGTCGGGTCCGCGCACCTGCTCTTCGCCGACCGCACCGGCACGCCGCCGACACCGGAGGCCGTGCGGAAGATGGTGGCCTCGGCACTCGGCGGCGCGCTGCGCGGCCCGACCGGAACGCACTGAAGGACGCCTTCGTGACGCTGGGCGCAAGGAAGGCGTCCTTCAGTGCGGTGGACTAGAGCGGGCGGCCGCGTGGGGTCAGGCGGACGCGGACCGGCTTGTCCGGACCGAGCGTCAGCAGCGGTCTCGGTTCGACCGGCTCCCGGGACTCCAGCTCGATGCGGTACCGCTGCATGGTGCTCGCGACGACGAGCAGCATCTCGGTCAGCGCGAACTGGTTGCCGATGCACAGGTGTGGGCCCGACCCGAACGGGAAGAACGCGGCGCGGTCGCGTTTCGCGGCCTCCTCGGCCGTGAACCGCTCCGGGCGGAACTCGTCGGGCTCGTCCCAGAACTCCGGGTGCCGGTGCGCGTGGTAGGCGCTGAAGAAGATCTCCGTGCCCGCCGGGACGCGGAAGCCGCCGATCTCGTCGTCCTCCTGCGCACGCCGGGAACCCAGCCACGCCTGCGGGTACATCCGCATCGTCTCGTCGAGCACCGAGCGGGTGTAGGTCAGCTTGGCGCAGTCGGCGAGGGTCGGCGCCCTGCCCTCCAGCTGGTCGTCGACCTCGCGCAGCACCCGCTGCTGGATCTCGGGGTGGCGGCCGAGCCGGTACCACGCCCACGTGAGCACGTTGGCGCTCGTCTCGTGCCCGGCCCACAGCATGATCATGACCTGGTCGCGCAGCTGCTCGTCGGTCAGGCGGGCGCCGGTCTCCTCGTCCTGCGTCATGATCAGCATCGACAGGAGGTCACCGCGGTCCACCTGGTCGGTCAGGTGCTGCATGATCACGTAGTCGATGATCTCCTCGGCGATCTCGCGGCTCGCCCAGTACCGCCGGTGGCCCGCGGTCGGCACGGACAGCGGCAGCAGCGGGAACCGCACCCACTCGCCGAGCTGGTGGTCGACGGTCTCGATGGCGGCGGCGAACCGGTCGCACACCTCGCCTTCCTCCAGCGCGAACAACGCACGTGCCACGACCCGCAGCGTCAGGCTGCGCATCTCCTCGGCGGCGTCGATGACCTCGCCGTTGGCGGCAGGCTGCGCCCAGCGTTCGATGCGGGCGCGGATCACGGCGAGCATGTGCTCGGTCATCGACGCGACGCGCTGGTAGTGGAAGGACGGCTGCATCATCCGCCGCATGGACCGCCACTCCTCACCGCCCTCGACGGTCGCGAGACCTCGGCCGAAGAAGTTGCGGGTCATCTTGTACGCCATGGAGTCGCGCGTGTAGGTCGCCGACTTCTGTTGCAGCACCCGCCGGATGTGGTGCGGGTGGCGCAGCAGCGTGACCCTGGTGGTGGCGAGGCGGAACGACGAGACGTCGCCGTAGGTGTCCACCACGTTGGTGAGGTACGCCAGCGGCGCCTTCGGGTAGGTCAGCATCGTCCTGACCAGGTTCGTCGGTCCTGGCGGAGAGGGAAGCGGCACGGGTTTCGATCCTGCCAGAGCACGGCGTGGATTCGAGGTCCGTTTGGTCGAACTGGCTCCGGCGTTCGGACGTTCCAGTATCTTGCCTACTTGCGTTCCGGTGCGCCGCCCAGCGTGAGGACTGATATGCCACCTCGAGAGCCCGTCCCCCCAGAGCACCGGTCGATGACCGACGTGCTGCTCTACCTCCTCGTCGCCATGGCGGTCACCGCCGGGGTGACGCTGTGGGTGACCTTCCAGGTCGACACCGAGGACCGCCTCGTCGTGGCGTCGTCCGCTGGCGCGCTGGCGCTCGGGCTGTGCATCGCGCTCGCCTTCTCGACCCACCGCGCCATCCGGGCAGGTCGGACCACCGCCCGGCTGCGCAGGCTGGAGACCGGGCTCGCGCGGCTGGTCGACGAGGTCCTCCCCGGTGCCGCGCGCCGCATCCGCGACGGCGCCTCCGCGGACACGGTGCTCGCCGAATTGGGCCCGGAGGCCGCCGACGTGCCGAGGGGCGTGCTCAACGCGGCGGTGCGGGAGGTGGGCGTCAGCGAGCGGCAGCGGTCGGCGGCGATGGCGGCGTGCGCGAACGCCGCGGGCCGGGTGCAGGCCATGGCCACGAGCATGTTGGCCGACCTGCGCGAGATGGAGGGCCGCCACGCCGAGAACGTCCTCGGCGACCTGCTCAAGCTCGACCACGCCACCGCGCAGACCGGCCGCCTCGCCGACAGCATCGCCGTCCTCACCGGCGCACGCTCCGGCCGCCGCTGGACGAGGCCGATCGTGATGGAGAGCGTCCTGCGCGGCGCCATGGGCAGGATCCAGGCCTACCAACGGGTCCAGGTCCACTCGAGCAGCGGGGCGGCGGTCGTCGGGTACGCAGCGGAGGACGTGATGCACGCCCTCGCCGAGCTGATGGACAACGCGACCCGCTTCTCGGCCCCGTCCGAGGAGGTGCACGTCTACGTCGAGGAGCTGAACACCGGCGTCGTGGTCACCATCGAGGACGGCGGGCTCGGCATGAAGCCCCAGGCACTCGCCCGCGCCGAGGCGGCCGTGTCGACCAGGGAGCCGCTCGACCTCGCGAAGGTGCCGGGCACCCGGCTCGGCCTCGTGGTCGTGGGTTCGTTGGCACGCAAGCACAGGCTCCAGGTGTACTTCCGGCCGTCCTCGCGCGGCGGCACCGGCGTCGTCCTGCGGATCCCGCAGCAGCTGGTGATCCACCCCCGGGAGGAGGAGCCGCCCCCGGCCGCGCCACGGACCGCGGACACCGTCCGGTCGGCGGCGGGGGAGACGGCCACGACGAACGCGACGACCACGGCCGTGCTCGACGCCGCCCCCGCCGCGGCCGACGACGACACCGCGGAGATCACCGAACTGCCCAAGCGCCCGCGCGGTGAGACACTCGCCGCCGCGGTGCGCGCCACGGAGGCGGGCCGCACACCGAGGAAACGCACCGAGAAACGGACCGACATCGGCGCGCGCTTCAGCGCTTTCCAGCAGGGCCGCCGATCCACAACGCCCGACGAGACTGCTGGAGAGGACGACACCTTATGACGATGGCGACCGACGCCAACCTCACCTGGATGCTGGAGAGCCTGGTGGAGCAGACCGCGGGCGCCACGCATGCGCTGGTGCTGTCCAGGGACGGGCTGAAGCTCTGCCACACCGCGGGGCTGTCCGTCGACAAGGCCGACCAGCTCTCCGCCATCGCCGCCGGCGTGCAGGCGCTCTCGCAGGGCGCCTCCGTCGAGTTCGGCGACGGCACCGGCGGGGTGCGGCACTCGATGACCGAGTTCCACGGCGGCATCCTGTTCATCGTCGAGGCCGGTGAGGGCGCCCACCTGGCCGTGCTCGCGAACGAGGAGGCCGACGTCGGCCTGATCGGTCACCGGATGAACGAACTGGTCGAGCAGATCGGCGCGTTCCTGATCGCGCCGCCCCGGCGGCCGGAACGGACCAGGTGAGCATGATCCGCAGAGGGCTCGACAACGAGGGGCCAGACCGGCTCTACACCGTCACGGGCGGGCGAAGCCAGGCCGACGAACCGGACCTCGACCTCGTCACGCTGATCATCGGCACCGCGGAGCCGGGGACGGGCATGCAGTCCGAGCACGTCAGGATCCTGCGCATGTGCCGGACCCCGATCGCGGTGGTGGAGATCTCCGCCGAACTGGGCATGCCCGTCGGCGTCGTGAAGATCTTGCTGTCCGACCTCCTGCGTGCCAACAAGGTCACCGCCCGCCACCCGTCGTCGTCGACGCGCGCTCGTACGTCGCTGCCGGACGCCGCGATCCTGAGGAAGGTGCTCGTTGGACTCCACAACCTCTGAGTCCCGCACGCCACTGGCCGAGACGGCCCGTGAGGGACTGAAGATCGTGATCGTCGGCGGCTTCGGGGTCGGCAAGACGACCATGGTCCGCTCGGTCAGCGAGATCCGGCCGCTGTCCACCGAGGAGACGATGACCCAGGCGGGCCTCGGCATCGACAACACGGGCGCGGTCGAGGGCAAGACGACCACGACCGTCGCGTTCGACTTCGGGCGCATCAGCCTCGACGAGGAGATGGTGCTGTACCTGTTCGGCGCGCCGGGCCAGGAGCGTTTCTGGTTCCTGTGGGACCGGCTGTTCTCCGGCACGCTCGGCGCGGTCGTCCTCGTGGACACCAGGCGCCTGGCCGACTCGTGGTACGCCATCGACCGCCTCGAACACCACGGGACGCCGTTCATCGTGGCACGCAACAACTTCCCCGGCACCGAGCACAGCATCGAGGCCGTGCGCGACGCGCTGTCGCTGCCCTCGGAGGTGCCGCTCGTCGACTGCGACGCCCGGGACCGCGACTCGGCGAAGAAGGTGCTGATCGCACTGGTCGACCATCTTCACGCCCTCAGCACCGCCAGAGAGGCCGTCCCGTCATGACCGAGGTCGCGCGCCGTACCGACGCCGTTCCCCTGTACGGGGACCGGTACCGCACGGACCCGGCCGAGGTGTACGCGCAGCTGCGCGACAAGCACGGGCCCGTGGCGCCGGTGCTGCTGGAGGGCGACATCCCGGCGTGGTTCGTGTGCGGGTACCGGGAGCTGCACCAGGTCACGACGGACTCGACGCTGTTCGCGCGGGACACCCGGCGGTGGAACGCGTGGGAGACGGTGCCGGACGACTGGCCGCTGCTGCCGCACCTGGTGCACAACCCGTCGGTCATGTTCACCGAGGGGCCGGAGCACCAGCGGCGGGCCGGGGCGCTGTCCGAGGCACTGGAGTCGGTCGACCAGTTCGAGCTGGCGAGCCAGTGCGAGCGCATCGCCGACCAGATGATCGACCGCTTCGCGGGCGCGGGCGAGGCCGAGCTGATGAGCCAGTACGCGTCGCGGATCCCGCTGAGTGCCGCCGCGCTGATGTGCGGGGTGCCCCAGGCGCAGACACGCATGCTGGTCGACGACGTGATGGCCGCGATGAACTCGTCGCTGGCCGACCAGATGACCGCGTACGGCCGGATGGAGGAGGAGATGCTCGCGCTGCTCGAACGCAAGCGCGTGACTCCCGGCTCGGACGTGCCGTCGCACCTGCTGACCAACCCGGCGAACCTCGGCGACGAGGAGATCCTGGCCGACCTGCTGCTGGTGATGCTGCAGGCACACGGGCAGACGACCAACTGGATCGGCAACACGGTCGCGCTGATGCTGACCGACGAGCGCTTCGCGATCACGCTGTCCGGCGGCAGGGCCAGCGTCGGCGACGCGCTGAGCGAGGTCCTGTGGCACGACACGCCGACCCAGAACTACCTCGGGCGCATAGCCACCCGCGACACCCGCCTGGGCGGCCAGCGCATCCGCGCGGGCGACCTGCTGGTGCTCGGCCTGGCCGCCGCGAACGCCGACCCGCACGTGCGTCCCGCCGAGGGTGCGTCGGGCAACCGGGCGATGATGTCCTTCGGCCACGGCGAGCACGGCTGTCCCTACCCCGCGCCCGAGATCGCGGAGATCATCGCGAAGACCAGCATCGAGGTCCTCGTCGACCGCCTGCCGGACCTGGTCCTCGCGGGCGACCTCGAGTGGCGGTCGTCGGTCTGGACCAGAGGTCTGACCCGTCTCCCGGTGTCCTTCACGCCCGCCTACCAGCCCTGACACCCGCACACCGGTTCAGGGTTTGTCCCTGAGCCGGTCCCGGTCATGATCGGGTAAGAAGAGTCCTCATGCGAAGGGGCATCCACTGGGGCGCGGCGCTCGTCGCCGTCGCCACGATATTCACCACTGTTTCCGCGGTACCGGGGGCGGCCGAGCCGCGTCACGGGTACGCGGCCGACATCCGGTACACCGAGTACGGGATCCCGCACATCACGGCGAAGGACTTCGGCGGTCTCGGCTACGGGTACGGCTACGCCGCCGCCACCGACAACGTCTGCCTGCTGGCGAAGATGTACGTCACGGTGAACGCGCAGCGGTCGAGGTACTTCGGCGCGGACACACCGTCGGACTTCGACTACGGTCCCGCCAGGACCAACCTGGACAGCGACCTGTACTTCCAGCAGGTCAACGACTCGAGGATCGTCGACCACCTGGTCGCGCAGCAGGCACCGGTCGGGCCGAGGCGCGAGGTGCGCGACATCATCCGGGGGTACGCGGCGGGCTACAACCGTTTCGTCCGCGAGGGACGGATCACCGACCCGGCCTGCCGCGGCGCGGAGTGGGTGAGGCCGATCTCCGAGAAGGACGTCTACCGCCACTTCTACGCCGTGTTCACCTACGCGGGTGCCGCGCAGGCCATGGACTCGATCGCCACGGCCGCCCCGGCGACGGCGGCGACCCCGGCGGCGGCCGCCGCGCCCGCCGACGCGGTCGCGAAGGTCCGCGAGGCGCTCGAGGGCCGGGACATGGGCAGCAACGCCATCGCCGTCGGCTCGGACGGCACGGCCAACGGACGCGGCCTGCTGCTCGGCAACCCGCACTTCCCGTGGCAGGGCGGGCGCCGGTTCTGGCAGTCGCAGCTGACCGTGCCCGGCAGGCTCGACGTGAGCGGCGGCAGCCTGCTCGGCCTGCCGCTGGTGCAGATCGGCTTCAACAAGGACGTGGCGTGGAGCCACACCGTGTCCACCGCGGCCACCTTCGGCTTCTACCAGGTGAACCTGGTTCCCGGTGACCCGACGAGCTACCTCGTCGACGGGAAGGCCGAGAAGATGACCAGCCGGACGGTGCGGGTGCGGGTCCAGGACGGGACCGTCGAGCGCACGCTCTACTCCACGCGTTACGGCCCGGTGCTGGCGGACCTCTTCGGCATCCCGGGCACCGGCTGGACGACCACGACCGCGTTCGCGATCCGCGACGCCAACCGGGACAACCTGCGTGGCCTCAACACCTGGTTCGGGTTCGGTCAGGCCCGCGACACCAAGGGGATCACCGACGTGCTGCGCGGCACCCAGGGCGTGCCGTGGGTCAACACGATCGCGACCGACCGGTCCGGTCACGCGTTGTTCAGCGACATCCAGGTCGTCCCGCACGTGACCGACGAGCTGGCCGCGACGTGCAGCACCCCGCTGGGGCAGCAGATCTTCCCGGCGGAGGGCATCCCGGTCCTGGACGGCACCCGCGCGGAGTGCGCGTGGGGCACCGACCGGGACGCTGCGGTACCCGGCATCTTCGGCCCGAAGCGGCTCCCGCTGCTGAACCGCGCGGACTACGTCGAGAACTCCAACGACAGCGCGTGGTTGTCCAACCCGCACCAGCCGATCACGAACTACCCGCGCATCGTCGGCGACATCGGCACGCAGCGCGGCCCGCGCACCCGCATGGGCATCACCGCGATCGAGGAAGGGCTCGGCTCGTTCACCCGGCAGGCCATGCAGAACCTGCTCTTCGCCGACCGCAGCTGGTCGGGTGAGCAGGCGGCCGCGGCGGCGGCACAGCTGTGCGCGTCGTTCCCGAACGGCCAGGCGCCGACGTCGTCGGGCGGCACGGTCCCGGTCGGCAACGCGTGCACCGCACTGTCCGGCTGGGACAGGACGATGACGGTCGACAGCCGTGGCGGCCTGCTGTTCGAGCAGTTCTGGCTGAAGGCAGGCGGCACGCAGGGCCTGTGGCTCGTGCCGTTCGACCCGGCGGACCCGGTCGCCACGCCGAACACGCTCGACACGGCCAACCCGGCCGTGGCACAGGCACTGGGCGACGCCATCGCCGAGCTTCGTGCCGCCGGTGTCGACCCGGCCGCCCCGCTCGGCGAGAACCACTACGTCGTCCGCAACGGCACCCGCATCCCCGTCCACGGTGGGAACGGCGCACAGGGTGTGCTGAACGCGATCCAGGCGACGTGGGACCCGGCGGCGGGCGACGTGGAGGTGGTCCACGGCTCCAGCCACATCCAGGCGGTCTCCTTCACCGGCGGCCAGTGCCCGGACGCGGCGACGCTGCTGACCTACTCGCAGTCGGCGAACCCGAGTTCGGCGCACTTCGCCGACCAGACCGCGTTGTTCTCCGACAGCCGGTGGGTGCGCTCCCGCTTCTGCGAGAAGGACATCATGGCCGCACCGGGCCTGAAGGTCGTGCGCCTGAGGGGTTAGCGCACAGCTGACGCACAGGTTCCACACAAGGTCGGGTGTTACGGTCCGCGCTCACCTGTTCCCGGACAGTGAGGGCAACCATGGACAACGACGACGAACCCGTCGGGCGTGTGCTGGGCCGGCGGCAGGCCATCGCGATTCTCGGTCTCTCGGGAATGGCGCTGACCGCCGCCGGCTCGGCAGGCGCCGCCTCGGCAGAGCCGAGGGCCGCCGACTGCGTCGACTGTGTCGTCAGGCCGGAGATGACCGAGGGGCCGTACTTCGTGGACGAGGGGCTGAACCGCTCCGACATCCGCACCGACCCCTCGGACGGGTCGGTCTCGGCAGGCACGACGCTCGCGCTCGGTCTGCGGGTGCTGCGGGTCGACGGCCGCCGGTGCGCGCCGCTGCGTGGCGCGGTCGTGGACATCTGGCACTGCGACGCGCTCGGCGCCTACTCCGACATCGCGTCGGAGGGCACCAGCGGCCGCAAGTTCCTGCGGGGCTACCAGACCGGTGACCGCGCGGGACGCGTCCGGTTCACCACGGTCCTCCCCGGCTGGTACCGGGGGCGGACCGTGCACCTCCACATCAAGGTCCAGACGACCGGCACCGACGGCAACCCGTACGAGTTCACCTCGCAGCTCTACTTCACCGAGGAGTTCAAGGCCGAATACCTGACGGCGCAGCCGTACGCGGACAAGGGGACGCCGGACACGACCAACGCCGAGGACGGCATCTACCAGGCGGGCGGGGCGGGCGACCAGATGCTCCTGCACCCGAGGCGTCGAGGCCGGGGCTACGTCGCGGACTTCGCGATCGGGCTGGACCTGTCGGACACGGCCGTCGGCGCCGACGACGGGTTCGGCGGCGGTCCACCACCTGGCGGCGGGCCAGGAGGCCCACCCGGCACAGGCCCGGGCGGCCCGCCGCCGACCGAGCCGCCGACGTCCTGAGTGGACGGTGGGCCGGGGGTCACCGCTGTGCGCAGCTGACCTCCGGCCTCGGCCGGTCGTCCCCGTTCGCGCGGGCCGTGAAGCCGAACGTGGTCTCGGCGCCCGCCTGGATCGTGACGTTCCAGTCGAGGTTGCGGACGGTCACGTCGGTGCCGTCGCGGGTCAGGGCGCCTGCCCACAGGCCGTCGATGTCGTGCCCGCTGGGCAGCGTCCACCGGACCGTCCAGCCGTCGAGGGCGCGATCCCCGTCGTTGCGGATGGTCACCCTCGCCTCGTAGCCGTTCGGCCAGGAGTTGACCACGTCGTAGCTCGCCACACAGGTCGGGCTGCCGGGCGGCGGCTGCTGTGTGGACCGCGTGGGTATCGTCGTCGTCGGCGGTGACGTCGTCGGCGGCGGTGCGGCCGCGGTCGAGTCCCCGCTCGTGAGCAGCGCGCCCAGCACGGCACCCACCGCCACCAGTGCCACGGCCGCGCCGCCGATCACCGCCGCCCGCCGCGACCTCCCGCGCGCGGGTGCGGGCAGCATCGTCGTCGAGGCCCTCGCGCGGGGCACGTCGAACGGCCTGCCCTCCGCGACCGTCGCGAGTGCCTCGTGTGCCACCCGCATCGTCGGCCGCTGCGTCGGATCCCTGCGCAGCAGCCACAACACCAGCTCGGTGACGTGGCCCGACCGCTGCGGCGGCGTGACGTGGCTCGTCGCGACCCGGTGCAGCAGCGCGATCGGGTTGTCGTCCACGCCGAACGGCGGCAGGCCCTCCATCGCCGCGTACAGCATGGCGCCCAACGAGAAGACGTCCGAGCGTGGCGTCGCCTTCCCGCCGCCCGCGACCTCCGGCGCCAGGTAGGCGGGCGTGCCCGCCAGGATCCCGGTCGTCGTCACGGTGCCGACGCCCACCGCGCGGGACACGCCGAAGTCGGTGATCTTCGCCGTGCCGTCCTCGGTGATGAGCACGTTCTCCGGTTTGACGTCCCGGTGCACGATGCCCGCCGCGTGCGCCGCCGCCAGCGCCGAGGCGATCTGCGTGCCGATCCTGGCGGCCTCGGTGGGTGGCAGCGCCCCGCCACGCGCGACCATCACCGCGTCGAGCGGCTGGGAACGCAGGTACTCCATGACCAGGCACGGTCTGCCGTCGTGCGCCACCACGTCGTGCACGGTGATCGCGTTCGGATGGCGCAGCCGCGCGGCGATGCGTGCCTCCCGCACCCCGAGCGCCGTCGCCTGCTCGGGCGTCGCCTCGGCCATGGCCCTGTCCGGCGAGTCCTCGACCAGCAGCTGCTTGACGGCGACCTCGCGGTCCAGCCGCTCGTCGGTGGCCAGCCACACCACACCCATGGCGCCACGCCCGATGACCGACGCGAGTCGGTACCGCTCGGCGACCAGCTCACCCGCTTCCATCGGGGCACACGCTAGCGCGTGCGCGCACGCGGGCACACGCGCGCGGCGTCGTACGGCCGGCACGCGACGCGGGCGCGTAGCGAACGGGACCGCCCGGCGCAGCGACGCGACCGGTGGCCGACAGCGGTGAACTCCTCACTGCCTCCCCAACGCCTCGAGCGCCGCCTGGACGCCCTGTGCCTCGGGCAGGCCGAGCCGTTCGTAGAGGTCCAGCGCCTCCCGCAGGTACGCGCGCCCGCTGCCGGAGTAGCTGTCGCTGATCAGGCAGCGGCCCATCCCCTCCAGCGCACGCGCCTGCGCCACGAACGCGCCGATGTCGCGCGCCATCCGCAGCGCCCGTTCGTGGTAGCTGAAGGCGTCGCCGGCCTCCGGCCAGTCCGCTGCGAGCCTGCCGAGGTCGTTGAGCGAGTCGACGGTGCCGGTCGGGTCGCCGATCTCGGTGCGCAGGTTCAGCGCGCGCACGAGGCTCGCGGTGGCCTCCTGGCAGTGGCCTGCCAGGTGCGCGAGCACGCCGAGGTCGTGGTAGACGCCCGCCTCGCACAGCCGGTCGCCGATCTTGCCCGCGAGCGTCAGCGCCCGCTCGAGCGCGTCGACCGCGACGGTGTAGTCGGCCGCCGTGCGGTCGCTCGCGAGGTAGCGGGTCATCGCGATGCCGCGCAACGTGTTCGCCTCGCCCTGGTAGCTGTCCAGGTCCATGAACAGCAGGTGCGCGCGGTGCAGGGTGGCGAGTGCCTCGGTGTGCTCGCCGATGGCGCGCAGCAGCGTGCCCATCCGGCACAGGGCGGTGGCCTCGCCCCGGCGGTCGCCGATCTCGGCGAACAACGCGACGGCCTTGGTCAGGCACCGCAGCGCGGGCGAGCCGTCGCCCGCCATCCCCTGCAGGAGCCCGAGGTAGCTCAACGCCTCGGCCTGACCCTGCCCGCAGTCGAGCTCGCGGTAGAGCGTGTACGCACGCACCAGGCTCAGCGAGGAACGCGAGTAGCTCTCCGTGAGGTGGCGGACGATCCCGAGGCGCAGGTGGCTGCTCGCCTCGCGGTAGCGGTCGCCGACCTCGCCGGACAGGGCGAGCGCACGCATCAGGTTCCTCGCGGCGGCCGCGTACTCGCCGAGCGCGTACTGCACGGCGCCGATGTGCTCGATCGCGGCCGCCTCGCCCCTGGCGTCGCCGAGCTGGATGTAGAGCCGCTGCGCGCGGGAGACGTTGACCATCGCGGAGGAGTAGTCGTCGGCGAGCAGCTGCACCGCGCCGAGGTCGCGCAGCGACGCGGCGAGCCCGGCCACGTCGCCGGACCGCTCCGCGGCGAGCACCGCGACGTTGTGGATGGCGAGCGCGTCGTCCCAGTGCCCGCGCTGCGTGAGGTACGGGTGCAGGACGGCCGCGAGCCGGACCCGGTGGCGCGGGCCCGCGAGGTCCACGCACCCGGTGAGGTTGCCCCGTTCCCGCGTGAACCACGCGGTGGCCTGCGCCTCGGTGGTGAGCGGCGGGACGTGCGCGGGCGGGTGGCCGACCGGGTCGGCGGGCGCGTCGGGGTGGGGGAGCAGCCGCGCCGCCTCCGTCGCGACGTGCACGTAGTAGTCGAGCACGCGCTCGACCGGGTCCTCGTCCCGCTTGGCCGCGAGCAGGGTCGCGGCGTAGTGGCGGACGAGGTCGTGCAGCCGGTAGCGGCCGGGTGCGGTCTCCTCGACGAGGTGGTCGAGGTAGAGCCGCTCGACGAGGCGCCGGGTCGTGTCCAGGTCGCCGCCGCCGACCGCCGCGGCCGCGTACAGGTCGAAGTCGGGCCCCGGGTGGCACGACAGCAGGCGGAACAGGCGCGCCACGTCGGCGGGCAGGTCGCGGTGGGACAGCTCGAACGCCGTGCTGACCGCGCGGTCGTCGGCCCGCATCTCCGCGAGCCGGTTGGTCGAGGAGACCAGCTGCTCGGTCAGGTACCGCACGTCCCAGCACGGGTGGCTCCGCAGCCGTCCGGCCACGAGCGCGATCGCGAGCGGCAGGTGACCGCACACCCGCACCAGCTCCCGGATCCGCTGGCTCGCCTGGTCGTCGGCGGGCCGGTGGGACAGCCGCACGAACATCGCGACGGCGGCGTCCGGCGGCAGGACCGTGAGCGGCAGCGGCCTCGCGTCCTCGAGCGCGGGAACCCTGCGGCGGCTGGTGATCACGACCTGGCAGCCGGGCGTGCCGGGCAGCAGCGGCCGGACCTGCTCGTGGTCGGCGGCGTCGTCCAGCACCAGCAGCATCCTCTTGCCCGCCAGCCGGTCCCGCCACATCCGCGCGCGGTCGTCGAGGGTGGGCGGGATCAGCCGCGTCGGCACGCCGATCGCGACCAGGAGCGAGCGCAGCGCGTCGGCGGGCGCGAGCGGCCCCTGGCCGGGGGTGTGCCCGCGCAGCTCCAGGAACAGGTGGCCGTCGGGGAACCGGTCGGCCACCCGCCGCGCGACGTGCACGGCGAACTCGGTCTTGCCGACCCCGGGCATGCCGGTCACGACGTGGATGCCCGCGTCCTGCTCGGTGACCCTGGCGATCAGCTGCTCGGCCTCCTGCCTGCGTCCGGTGAACGACGCCACACCACGCGGCAGCGTCGACATCACGGCAGCCGTCGGCCGGTGCCGTGTCGGTGCGGGCGCGGGGGCGAGGACGGGCGGGTCGCTACGCCGGGTGAGCACCCGCGCGAGCTCCTGGACACCGGTGGCGCTGAGCTTGTGAACGCGGTAATGACTCGCACAGTGCGGTTGGAGGTACAGCGGAATCTCGTCGACCGACCGGCCGGGCAGGATTACCGGGAGCAGCTTGCGCGTCCAGGTTTCCCGGTCCCGATAGAGGTGATTGCGCAGCACGGCCGACTCGGTTTGCACGCCGCGGTGTATGTCGGCCGGCACGTTGCCGTCACCGGCCGCCCGGTACTGAGGGGACGCCACGGCGATGACGTGGTCGGCCCGCTCGAGCTGTTCGATCATCCACAGGAACCAGTCCCGCCGCAGGTCGGTGTGCCACTCGTCGACGTGGACGTCGACCCCCTGTCGTGCGAGGACGGTACAGAGCCGGAGCACCAGGCGGCGGTGCTGCGACGAGTCGTGCGCATAGGACACGAACACCCTGGTCCGTGTCCCCTCCCCGGTTGTCACGGAATTAATTTCGTTCGTCGCTGCCATGGTGCGAATCCCCCGACGATGTCTTATCTCGCGTCATGCGCATCCCCCGTTAGCCGGAGATTAACCCAATCGAGATGCGCATCGGCAAAGGGGTCGTCGGAGTTTGATTAGCGGGCAGGATTGTCCTTGATCTGTCCGGTATGGGGTCCACCGAAGGTGGAAGAGCGGACTGAACAGTCACCGCGCGTGTGCGTTCAGTCGTCGGCGCGGTGGCACGGACGCGTCTCGCCCGAGGCGGGTCGGCGACCCGGGGCCAGTGGTCTGACCAACTGGTCGGCGAGGACGAGTCGGCGTGGCGTGGGTGTCGATCACGCGTCCGGCTGGATACGGTTGCGCGTATGGCTGGGCGGGTGTTGTCGTGGTTTCTCGAGTTCGCGCCTGCGCGCGAGGCGATGCGGCGCGAGGTGAAGGTCGCGGTCGACCTCGTCATGGACGAGACCGAGGACGCGCACTCCCGGCTGCGTCAGCGGCACCGGACCGCGTTGGCCAAGGCGCAGCAGGAGGCGGCCGAGCTGCGGGCGCAGGTCGACGAGCTGACCGCCACCACCACCGACCTGCGGGAGTCCACGGTGTCGCTGCGGGACCAGGTCGCCGACCTGGAACAGGCCGCGCAGCGGGAGCAGACCAGGCGCCAGGAGTTCGCGCAGCTGCTCACCCGTGAGCAGGAGGCCGCGGCGACCCGCCAGTGGGACGGCGCGACGAGCGACGTGTTCTGCTGCCAGTCCTGCTGGGCGTTCTGGTTCCTGAGCACCGCGCCCGACCGGATGAGCTGCCTGGTCAGGGGTCCGTTCGGCAGGCACAGCGAGGCGTGCACCGTCTGTGCCGACCCCGTGATGGCCCTGCCGTCGGCGAAGCTCGTGGTCTACCGCAAGAACGCGGAGGACCGGATCAGCAGGCCCGTGGCCGCCGACGAGCCGCGGTCGGACACGGCCGTCGCGAACGCGGAGCTGGCCGCCGTCGCCGAGGGCCTGACCCGCCTGCCGAAGGTGCCGAGCCGCTCGGTGGCCTGGGTCGCGGCCGACCTGACCGGTTCGCCGGAGCTGCCCGCGAAGGTGCTCGGCGAGATCGCCGTCCGCACCACGATGCCCGTGCCCCTCGACGGGATCGTGGCAGGCATCCGCGCCTTCATCGAGGTCGGCTCCTAGCTCCCGCGACCGGGAGCCGGACTCGTGTCGCCACTGGAGTTCCGCTCGCGTGGCGGCCGACGGTACTTCTGTTCTCTATGGGCGATATGTCAGGCTGATGCTGGTTCCGGTCGTCGAGACAGCCTGGAGATCACTGTGGTGGAACGCAACGACCTCATGGGTGTCGCGGCGGTGTGGGGGCAGGCGGCCGACAGGGTCGGCGCGCTCACCAGGGACGGCGCCGACTCCTGGAACGCCGCCATCGAGCACGCGACCCAGGTCCTGCGCAAGGAAGCCGACGACGTCCGCGCGATGAACGAGATGGCTCACCGGATCATCGTCGGGAACCTCCGCTGACGGCGCGGACGGCGAAGTCCACCGCGCTGTGCGCGGGCCTGCCCGCGAGCCTGGACACGGTGTCGTGCACCGGGATGACCAGCTCCCCGGTCGCCACCCGCGCCAGCGCCTCGGCCAGGAACGTGCCGTAGTCGGCGGTGAAGCCACGCGCCACCATCAGCTCGACGAACTCCTCGGCGGGCACCGGCGTGTACGTCACCGGTCTGCCCAGCCCCTCGGTCAGCGCGGCGGCCACCTCGTGGTGGGTCAGCGACGCGGGGCCGGTGATCGGCAGCGGCCCGGTCGGCCCGTCGGCCGCCATCGCCGCCACCCCGACCGCCGCCACGTCGCGGGCGTCCACGAACGGGATGCGGCCCTCGCCCGCGGGCAGGCGCATGACACCCGAGTCGACCATGCCCGCGAACGAGCCGAGCGTGAAGTTGTCCAGGAACCACGTCGGCCGCAGCGACGCGGTGGCCGACGGCAGCCCGAACAGCGTGTCCTCCGCCTGTCGCAGCGGGCTGTCCGGCTCCGCCTCCGTGACGTCCAGGCTGGACAGCAGGACGACCCGGCCGACACCGGCCGCCGCGACGGCCCGCAGCAGTGCCGGCGTGTTCTCCGGGGCTCCGGGATGGTTGAACGGGATCAGCACGTAGGCCGCGTCGCTGCCCTCGGCGGCGGTCCGCCAGGTCCGCTCGTCGTCCCAGTCGAACGGTTCCAGCTCGCCGTGCGCGGGAACGGAACGACCGGCCGCCCGCACCCGCCAGCCGCGCTGGGCGGCGTAGCGGGCGACGTGGCGGCCGGTCTTGCCGGTGGCACCGAACACGGTGACCGTGTACTGACTCACGCGCGGTTCCGCCTCCCCGGAATCAATCCTTGTGGTCACCTTGTGCTGTTGCCTTCCGGTTCGGTACGTGCCGGTGGCTGGGTTGCGTCCCGTTCCCCTCAGGTGCGGGTGGGAGACACGCGGCGCGGGCACACTGCGCTCACGCGGCCACCTTCTCATGCGGCAGTGGCAGGCCGAACAGGCTCCCGTAGCCGGGGGACACCGCCGGAATGCCCGCCAGGCGCAGGGAGTGCCACAGCGCCGCCTGGTTCGACGTCACCACCGGCACACCGAGGTCCGCCTCGAGCGGCGCCACCGCGTCCGCCGCCAGCAGGCCGTTGCCGAGCACCGCGACCCCGTCCGCGTCGGCGGGCAGGAGCGCCCGGACCTGGCGGTACAGCTGGTCCTGGCGCACCTCCTGCTGCCCGTTGGCGTCCCACACCTGCCACGGCTCCTTGTCGTGCCAGGCCGGGCCGAGGTCGTAGCGGACCATCCCGGCCGGCGCGAAGCCGCCCTGCTCGAAGTACGCTCCCGCGTGCTTGGCGATCAGGTCGTTGAACCACGGCGGCGTGATGAAGAACGGCCGCCGCACGCTCGTCGCCGTCAACGCCGCCCGGACCGCGCCCGCCGCGGTGCCGACCGCGCAGCCGTGTGCCTTCTCGCTCGCCTTGGCCGCGAACGCGTCGTCGAAGGCGACGCCACCGAAGAAGCTGCCGGTCACGAAGCACAGCGTGATCGCGTCCAGTCCGATCCGGCCGAGGTAGTCGAGGCCCTGGGCGATGTCCGGGGAGTCGGCGACCGTGGCGGCCGGGTCGTCGCCGTAGCTGCCCGAGCCGTGCTGGCGGGGGCTCGCGAACCGTGCCGCGTGCACGGTCACCCCCGCCGGCGCCATGGCCTGGAACTCGACCTCGGGCACCGTGTCCTTGTCGATCACGAGGATCCCGATCCGCGCCCGCCAGCCGACGGCCGGCCGCCACACCTCGGTCATCACGCCACCTTCTCAACCACTTTTGGGGCAGCGGTGACGGTCCTGCGCCTGCGGGACAGCCGGTTCTCCGCGATCGCGAGGCCGACCATCACCGTCAGCACGCCCGCCACCATGTTCCAGGTGAGGGAGTCGCCGAGCAGCGTCGTGCTGGCCACCGCGCCGACGACGGGCACGAGGTAGTTCACCGAGGACGCGGTCGCCGCGCCGAGGTCGGTGATCAGCCGGAAGTACAGCACGTAGGCGGCACCCGTGCCGAAGACGCCCAGCAGTACCACGCTCACGACCACGGGCCACGTGAACGTCGGCGTCTCCCAGCCGAAGGCGGGCAGAGTGACGGTCTGCAGCACGAGCGCCATGATCACCTGGCCGCCTGCCTGCGCGACCGGCGACAACCCGTGCGGCACCAGGAACTTGCGGATGTACACGGTCTGCGCCGCGTAGCTGCACGCCGCCGCGATCACGGCCAGCTGCCCGGTCAGCTCACCGGGCGCGCCCTCCCACGGCGCGACGATCAGCACCACACCGGCGAACCCGAGCAGGAACCCGTACAGCTTGCGCCTGCTCACCTTCTCCGACGGCAGGAACACCGTGACCGCCGCGAGGGTGGCCAGCGGCAACACGGCGATCAGCATGCCTGCCATGGCGGCACTGGTGTGCTGCTCGCCGTAGCCGAGCAGCAGGAACGGGATCACCATGCCCAGCGCGGACGAGACCGCCATGTGGGCCCAGACCTTGCCGGCCTTGGGCAGGCCGATGCTCCACAGCAGCAGGATCGCGACCAGGAACACGAGCCCCAGCCCGAGCCGGGCGAGCACGAGCTGTGTGGGCGTGAGCCCTCCCAGCGCGGCCTTGATGAAGGTGTAGCTGGTGCCCCAGATCGTGCCGAGCAGCAGGAACTGCAGCAGGTTGGTGCGACTCATCGACGTCATGACTGAACTCCGGGGGTTTCGGGAATGCTGGCCAGGCCGACCGCGAGGGACTCCTCGCTCACCGAGTCGTCCGGCAGGGTGCCTGCGGCGAACCGCTGGTAGGCCCCGAGGTCGAAGTTACCGTGGCCCGTCAATCCGAAGAGAATTGTCTTCTCCTCGCCGGTCTCCCGGCAGCGGACGGCCTCGTCGACGGCGGCACGGATGGCGTGCGTGGCCTCCGGCGCGGCGAGCACGCCCTCGGCGCGCAGGAAGAGCACACCGGCCTCGAAGGCACGCTTCTGCGACTCGGCCACGGCCTGCATGTAACCCAGCTCGACGACCCAGCTGATCAGCGGCGCGATGCTGTGTGCCCGTAGGCCACCGGCGTGCACGGGCGGCGGCACGAAGCCGTTGCCCAGCGTGTGCATCCGCTGCAGCGGGGTCATCCCACCCGAGTCGGAGTGGTCGTAGGCGATCCTGCCCCGGGTCAGCGTCGGGCACGCGGACGGCTCGACGGCGAGCAGTTGGACGTCCCTGCCGCCTGCCAACTTCTCACCGAGGAACGGGAAGGCGAGACCGGCGAGGTTGCTGCCGCCGCCCGCACAGCCGATCACGATGTCCGGGTAGTCGCCGAGCAGCTCCAGCTGCCGCTTGGCCTCCTGGCCGATGACGGTCTGGTGCAGGCAGACGTGGTTGGCCGCGCTGCCGCGCGTGTAGCCGGCGTCCGGGTCGTCGAACACGATCTGCAGTGCCTCGGACTTGGCCACCGCGAGGCTGCCGGGGTGGTCGGGGAACTCGGCCAGCGTCGCCCGCCCCGGCGCGGTCTCCGTGCTGGGGCTGGGGATGCACTCCGACCCGAACGTCTCCATCATCGTCTTGCGGTGCGGCTTCTGCTCCGCCGACACCCGGACCTGGAAGACCTTGGCCTTCATGTCGAACAGCGACGCGGCGAACGCGATCGCGGCACCCCACTGGCCCGCGCCGGTGTCCGCGACGACCATGCTCCGCCCGGCCTGCTTGTTGTAGAACACCTGCGGCACCGAGCTGTTCGGCTTGAAGCTGCCGGTCGGGGCGTCACCCTCGTACTTGTAGTAGATCCTGGCCGGCGTGTTCAGCTCCCGCTCCAGGCGCCGCGCCCGGAACATGGGGGTCGGCCGCCACTGCGCGTAGATCTGCCGGACCTCCTCGGGGATCGCGATCTCCCGCTCCTTGCTGAACTCCTGCTCCACCAGCGCCGGCGCGGTCGTGCGCATCATGTCCTCGGGCGTGATGGGAATGCCGGTCTTCGCGTTGATCGCGGGTGCCATCGGCGGCAGGTCCGCGGCGATGTTGTACCAGTGGGTCGGCAGCTCTTCCTGCGGCAGCTGGAAACGAACCTGTTCGGTCATGACTTCTCCTTGCTGGCTTCAGGCCGCCGGAACGCTCCGCAGGCCCCGCTCACTTGGCACCGCCGGTGGCGAGCAGGGCACGCTGGTCGGCGGACTCGTCGACGAGCGAGCCGGTCGCGGTCTTCGTGTTGCCGGCGAACAGCTTCGGGTGGTGGGTCTGGAAACCGCCGATGACGAGGTCGTAGGGGAAGTCGTCGAACTCGCCGTGCCAGCGGACGAACTCCATGTGCTCGCGGCCCTTCTCGTCGTACGGGTGGTAGACCGCGTCCGAGGTGCCGTCGAAGTCGAGCGGCTTGATCTTGTACAGCCTGCACAGCGTCTTGGTGAACACCGGCGTCGCCTTGAGCCACTTCCCGTCCAGGTACACCTGGGTGAGGCTGTGGAACCGGAACAGGTCGCCGCCGACCAGCTCGCGCAGCCGGGGCGAGGCGAGGTGGTTGCGGACGTCGCCGTAGGTGACCCGACTCGGGATGCCGACCGCACGCAGCGTCGCCGCGTACACGAGCGCCTTGTGGATGCAGAAGCCGAAGCCGCGCTCGATGATCGAGCTGGCCTTCATGCCGTCGTGGGAGAGGTCGTTGCCGTACACCTCGTACCGCAGCCCATCACGCACCGCGTAGTACAGCTTCACCGCGTCCTGCACCGGGTCGCCGCCCGAGCCGTCGAGGGTCTTGGCGACGAACGCGCGGACGGTGTCGGACTCGTAGTCCATGAACGGTGTCGGTCGTAGTAGTTCCTGCAGGTTCTCGGACACGTTGATGTCCCTTTCGGTCAGCTCGTCGGCAGCTTGAGCATCGCGGCGATGCGGCTGCGCTGGATGTCGGACGTGCCCGAGTAGATGGTGCCGCCGACCGCGTTCCTGACGTCCTTCTCGAGGCCGTATTCGGCCATGTAGCCGTTGCCGCCGAACACGTTCACGGCGGCGATCGAGGTGGACAGGTTGGCCTCGCTCGCGACCAGCTTCGCGATCGCGAGGTCGGTGGTGATCGTCTCACCGCGCTGGAGCTTCTCCGCGGTGTCGTACAACCACTTCCGCGCCGACTCGGTCGCGATCTTCATGTCCACGATCCGGTTCTGCACGGACTGGTTCGCGCCGATCGGCCGCCCGAACTGGTGCCGTTCGTTGGCGTACTCGACACAGCGCTCCACCCGGTGCTGCATCTCGCCGGTGTTGATGACGAAGGAGAGGAGGATCTCCCACTTCATCACGTGGTCGAGGATCAGGAACCCCATGCCGCGCCTGCCGATCACGTTGCCGTCCGGCACGAAGCAGTCGTCGAGGTAGATTTCGGCCATCGGCGAGGTCTTCAGCCCCATCTTCGCGATCGGCTGCCCGACCGAGAACCCGAGCGAGGACGTGTCGACGAGGAACGTGGTGATGCCGAGCGGTCCGCCCGCGGGGTCGGTGCGGGCGTAGACGACGACCACGTCCGCGATGGGTGCGTTGGAGATGAACGTCTTGCTGCCGGAGAGGACCCAGCCACCGTCGACCTTCTTCGCGGTGGTCCGCATCGCCAGGGCGTCGGAGCCGCTGCCCGGCTCGCTGATCGCGTGGGCGCCGATCAGCGAGCCGTCGCAGACGGCCGGTAGGTACCGGTCCTTCAGCTCCCTGGAACCGAAGCGCGCGAGCGGCACCCCGGTACTGACGATGTGGGTCGTCGTGGAGAAGAGCAGGCCGCCGTCACGGCAGCCCTGACCGAGTCCCTCCAGCACGAACATGGTCGTGACCAGGTCCTGCCCGAGCCCGCCCCACTCCTCCCCGAACGGGAGGCCCAGAATGCCCGAGCCACGCAGCGTCTTCCACGCGTCGTGGGAGAACTCGGCCCGGGCGTCACGCTCGATGTGGCCCTCGTTGATCGTCTCGCAGAAGGGCGCGAGTCCGTCACGCAGCTCCCGCTGCTCCTCGGTGCAGGTGAACACCATGGTCGGAGACCTCGTTCCGTTCAGTAGGCCGACGAGACGGCGGCGTCGAGCGAATGCACCTCGTCGCCGCGAAGCGCCGGGGTGAACATGCAGATCAGCCGCAGGTCGGTGTGCGGCGCCGCGACGAGGTAGTGGGCGTCGTGCTGGTCGAGCGCGTACATCGTGCCCGGCGTGATCGGGTGGGAGTTGCCGTCCATGTCGACGACCTCGCCCTCGCCCTCGACGCAGTAGCACGCCTCGAGGTGGTTGCGGTACTCCAGC
Source organism: Actinophytocola oryzae (assembly GCF_004364325.1). GTDB lineage: Bacteria > Actinomycetota > Actinomycetes > Mycobacteriales > Pseudonocardiaceae > Actinophytocola > Actinophytocola oryzae. The sequence continues at coordinate 151,380 of NZ_SOCP01000009.1, forward strand.
CGCGACTTGGTGCCCGCGTTCACGGTGGTGTCGGTCAGCGTGTACCCCATGCCGTCCGACGCGGTCAGGAACCGTCGCGACAGACCGTTGCCCCACTCGACCGTCTTGACCTCGGAGATGCTGCGGATAATCATCTCGGTACTCCTTTATCCTGTGGTGATCCCTTGTGTGGCGGGTGTTACGACTTCGCCGACGCGACCATCGCGTCGATGTTCTCGACCGTCCGGAAGTTGTCCGGGGACAGGTCGAGGTCCTCGACGGACACCTCGAACTCGGCCGCGATCCAGTCCACGACCCGCAGCAGCGCCAGGCTGTCGATGACGCCGTTCTTCAGCAGGTCGTAGTCGGACTCGAGCTCGCTCTCGTGGACGTCCGGAAGGAACTCCGTGACGATGTACCTGGTGATCGTCTGCGCGTTGGACATTCCGTTACCTCTTCTGGGAGTTGGCGACGAGGGTCTGTCGGTCGACCTTGCCGGTCGAGGTTCTCGGCAGTGGCTCCGATCCGATGTGGAGGGTCGAGGGGATCGCGGCGGGAGGCAGCCGCTCGGACAGGTACCTGCGCAGCGCCAGGCTGTTGAGCCTGCTGCCGTCGCGGCGGCGCACCACCACGTGCAGCCGCTTGCCCGCGTGTTCGTCGGGCACCGCCACCGCGGCCGCCTCGATCACGTCCTCCGCGGCGAGCAGCACCTCCTCCACGTGCTGCAGGTACACCTGCTGGCCGCGGACCTTCACCCGGAAGTCGGCCCGGCCCTCGAGGAAGTACTCGCCGTTCTCGTCGCGGCGGACGAGGTCGCCGCTGCGGAAGTACTGGTTTCCGTCGGCCCGCACGGGATGCGGTCCGAACGCGCCCGTCGCCGAGTCGTGGTAGCCGGCCGACTGGAACGGGGTCCGCACGACCAGCTCGCCGACACCGGGACCCGTGAGGATCTCGTTGTCCGCCACCAGGTCCGCGTGCACGCCGGGGAGCGGTTCGCCGAGGGGGAGCGCGCTGCGGCGCTCGTCTCCCACGCGGACCTCGTGGCGGAAGCTGTCGTTGGTCTCGGTGCAGCCGTAGATGTTGTGCAGGCGGGCGGCGGGGAACAGCGCGTGGAGCCTGCCGAGCCGCTCGGGGCTCGTCGCGTCGCCGGTGAAGATCACGTGTGCGACCGACGGCAGCGTGTGCGTGCCGCCGGCCGCTTCCGTGAGGAGCTGGTAGAACAGCGGCACCGCCTGCACGACATGGGGGCGCGTCGTCTCGACGAGTGCGAGCAGCGCGTCGCAGTCGGCCGCGATCTCGGGGTTGACCAGCACGACGCAGCCGCCGTGGCGCAGTGTCGCCCAGATCTCGAACAGGCACAGGTCGAAGTTCAGCGGCGCGTAGTTGAGCACGCGGCGGCCAGGGCCGACGTCGAACACGTCGTGCGTCCACCGCGCGAACCGCTCGACGCTGTCCGAGTCGATCGGCACCAGCTTGGGCACCCCGGTCGAGCCGGACGTCGTGAGCATGAACGCGGTGTCCACTGTGGACGGCGCGGTGTCGCCGGTGGTGAACCGTGCCAGGTCGGCCTCGTCGACCACGGCGCGGGCGCCCGCCCGCTCGAACAGCGCCGTCAGGGTCTCGGCGGGCAGGGTGGGGGAGGGCAGCACGACCGTGCGGCCCGCCGCGAGGCAGCCGAGCACGAACGTGACCGCCTGCGCCGACTTCCTGGCCCGCACCCCGACCGGGCCGGCAGGCAGCGAGGCGAGCCCGGCCGCGGCGGCACGCATGCCCGCGGCCAGCTCGCCGTAGGTGACCACGGTCTCCCGCCAGATGAGCGCCGGAGCGTCCGGACTGGTGCCCGCGTGGCGGTCGACCGCGCCCGCGATGGTGTTCGTCATGGCCACATGCCTCCTTGGTAGCCGTCCGTTCCGGGGAGCGCGCCCGCAGGCACGCCGAGTCCGTTGCGCAGTGCTGCCTGGTAGAGCTGGTGGGTGAGCCACAGCCCGCCCGCGTCGGTGCCGAGCAGGTCGACGAACAGCACGCCGTCGAGCGCGTCGCGGCCCGGGTGGGTGCCCGCGAGCACCTGCCCGAGGTCGGCGGTCCCCGGCGCGCTGCCGGGTAACAGCCGCCGGTCGTCGACGAAGACCTGGTCGACCCGCGCGTCCAGCGGGACCTCGTGCCCGGTGGCGTTGACGATCACCGCGCCCTGCGGCAGCTGCCAGCTCGCCCTGGGCTGTGGGCCGGCGAGCACCACGAGGTTGGCGCCGAACACCGCGTCGGCCCCGCACTTCGCGACCGTGAGCCCGATGCCCGCGCCGTCGAGCCACTCGACGAGGGACGAGGGCACCCGGCTCCTGCCGTCCGGCGCGTGCACCGCGACGTGGCTGACGCCCGGGACGTGCGTGGCGAGCGCGAGGATCTGCAGCCGCGCGGCGAGTCCCGAGCCGAGAACGCTGACGGTGACCACCTGCGGGCCGACGAACATCCTCGCCGCCGCCGCGGTGAGCGCCGCCCCGCGCACGGCCCGAAGCCCCGTCGTGGGGACGAGCATCCCTCCGCCGCTGTGCTCGCCGTAGAGCAGGGTGAGGTCGTCCCCGATGTTCCCGTGCAGGCGCCAGCCGCCGATGGCCCGTCGGCTGAGCGCCGCGTCGTTGTCGGCGACCTCCTGCCAGAGCAGCTCGTCGACGACGGCGCGCGGCGCGTCGGCCCCGGTGAGTGCCTCGGGCAGCTCGTGGGCGCGCAGTCGTAACACGGTGCTCATCTCGGGTTCCTCGGGTTCGTGGGTGCCATCGACGGGACCAACGGTCGCGCGCCGCGCTTCTGATCGGCTTCTCAACGGGTTCTGGAACCCGGCAGCGGAAAGGGAAGCGGGCGGGAAGCCGTCGAGAAGGACCGCGGTGTGCACTTGTCCCATGCACACACAGGACGACACCCACTGGCGCTAGCCGCGGCCCACCGCGCCGGCCTACCGCACTGAAGGACGCCTTCGTAACGCCCAGCGTTACGAAGGCGTCCTTCAGTGCGTCCAGGCGCCCGTCAGGCTGCCCTGTGGTCCGAACCGCGCCTGCCGGGCTCGTTCGGCACCGCGACCGTGCCGGCCGCGGACGAGTCCGCCCGGCCGTCGCGGGCCTGCGCCAGCAGAGCCGTCGCCCCGGCCTCCCAGGCCGACGACCTCAGGTCCGCGAACAGGCCCCGCGCGGCCTCCAGGTGGTCGATCGCGGCCGCGAAGTCCGTGCGCAGCAGGGCGATCTCGCCGAGGACGTGGTTCGCCTTCGCCTCGACGACGCGTTCCCGCACCCGGGTCGCGAGGTCCAGCGCGTGTGCCAGCGTCGTCATCGCGTTGTCCACGCGGCCTTCCCGGTGGCGCAGGACGCCGAGTGCGTACAGGGCGTGTGTCTCGCCGATCTTGTCGCTGGCGTCCCGGACGATCCGCAGCACGGTGTGCAGCGACTCCCTGGCCCGGTCGAATTCGCCCGAGGTCAGGTACAGCTCGGCCAGCGTGTGCACGGCCTGGGCCTCCGCCCGCCTGCAGCCCTCCGCGCGGCAGATCGACAGGGCGTCGGTCAGCAGGACCCGTGCCCGCCCCAGGTCGTCGTTGTCCAGCCAGTACCTGGCCTGGTTGCGCAGGATGTGGGCCTCGCCGATCCGGTCGCCCACCGCGCGCATCGTCGCCAGCGCGATGTCGTACTTCGTCAGCATGCGGTCGTGCCTGCCGCAGAGGCCGTCGATGTGGGCGGCGTTGCGCAGTGCCAGCGCGCCGCCGTGCTCGTTGCCCGCCTCGGCGAACGCGTCCACGGCGTCGGCGAAGCACTGGTCGGCCTCGGCGAGGCGGGACTGGAACATGCACCACGTCCCCATCGAGTACCGCATCGCGCCGACGCCGTTGTGGTCGCCTGCCAGCACCGACGCCTCGTGGGCCAGCTCGGTGACGGACTTCCAGTCGTCGAAGTAGCCCTTCACCTCGAACAGCGTGACGCAGGTCAGCGCGAGGTCCCAGCACTGCGCCACGAACCCCGTCCGCGCGGCCTGCCGCACCGCCGCCACCAGAGCGGCGCGTTCGGAGTCCCACCAGCCCAGTGCCGCGCCCGCGCCGATGTAGGACGACGGCGACGCGTCCGGCGGCTGCCACCTCGGCGCGGTGCTGTGGACGACCGTGTAGTCGCCGCCGTACTCCTCGCGGTGCGCGGCGTCGACGAGCGACAGCCAGCCGCCCAGCACCCGGCGCAGTGCCGCCTCGCTCTCGTACGGTGTGATCGAGTCGGCCAGCAGCTCTTTGGCGTACACGCGGACGAGGTCGTGCAGCCGGTAGCGCAGGTGCCGCGCCTCCGGGTACTCGACGGCGTCGAGCAGGCGGGCGTCGACGAGGCTCTCCAGCACGTCCTCCGCGTCGCCGAGGGTCGCGTCGAGCAGGGCGGCCGCGGTCCACGCGTGCAGCTCCGGTGTTTCCACCAGCGCCAGCAGCCGGAAGAGCCTGCGTGCCTCGGGGCTCAGGTTCTCGAAGGTCAGCGCGATGCTCGACCGGAGGGTCCAGCTCCGGTGCGACAGCTCGTCGAGCCTGCGGCCCTCGTCGCGCAGGCGGTGGACGAGCCCGCCGATCCGCCAGTTCGGCCGCGACGCCAGCCGTGCGCCGCCGATGCGCAACGCGAGCGGCAGCCCCTCGCACAGCCGCACCAGCTCCTGCGCGTCGTCGACCTCCGCACGTACGCGCCGGTCGCCGACGATCCGGTTCAGCAGCGCGAGAGCCGTCTGCGTGTCGAGTGGGTCGAGGTCGACGTGGTACGCGCCGGGCAGGCTGCCGAGCCGGACCCGGCTGGTCATGATCACCGCGCAGCCGGGAGAGCCGGGGAGCAGCGGCAGCGCCTGGTCCTCGGTGCCCACGTCGTCCAGCACCACGAGCACGCGCTTGCCGGACAGCGTGCTGCGGTAGAGGGCCGCCCGCTCGTCGAGTGTCTCGGGCACCGCGCGGCCCGCGATGCCCAGCGCGCGCAGGAACCGTGCCACCTGGCCGGGTGGGCTGGTGTCCCGCAGGTCCGCGTACAGCTGGCCGTCGGGGAAGTGCTCGGCCAGCTCGTGTGCGACGCGGACCGCGAGGCTCGACTTGCCGACCCCGCCGCGCCCGGAGATCGCGACGACCGGCATGCCGTAGCCGCGTGCCCGCTCGGTCAGGAGGGCCACGATGTCGTCGACCTCGGCCTGCCGCCCGGTGAAGTCGGCGACGCTCGCGGGCATCTGCTTCGGCACGGTGACGACGACGGGCTCGGGTGCCGGCTCGGCGGGCGGGCTGTCGAGGTTCAGTGCCGGGTCGCGGTTGAGGATGGCCAGTTCCAGCTCGCGCAGTGCCTGCCCCGGCTCGACGCCGATCTCCTCGATCAGCACGTCGCGGGCGTGCCGGTAGGCGTTGAGCGCCTCGGCGGAGCGGCCGGACCGGTACAGCGCGATCATGAGCAGCTCGTGGAGCCGTTCCCGCAGCGGGTGGTCGTTGACCAGGGCGTGCAGCTCCGAGACCAGCTGCTGGTGCTGGCCGAGCGCGAGGTCGAGCCGGACGCGCTCCTCGATGGCGGTGAGGCGCTGTTCGTCCAGTGCGGTCGCGCCTCGGCGGACGACCTCGCTGTCCACCCCGTCGAGGGCGGGCCCGCGCCACAGGGCGAGCGCGGTGCGCAGGGCGTCGACCGCGTCGGCGGTCCTGCCGGTGTCGGCCGCCTCCGTGGCGGTGGTCACCAGCCGGGCGAACGCCAGGGTGTCGACGTCGTCGGCGTGCAGCTCGAGCCGGTAGCCGGGCGGGACGGTCCTGATCGCGTCGGCGTGCCCGGCCTCGGCGAGCTGTTTGCGCAGCCCGGAGATGCAGACCTGGATCTGTCCCCGTGCGGTCTCCGGTGGTTCTTCACCCCACACGGCCGCGATCAGCCCGTCCATGGAGGTGACCCGTTCGACGTTGAGCCCCAGCGTCGCGAGCACCGTCCGCTGCCTCGGCCCGCCGATGTCCATCGACCGGCCGCCGGCCACGAGCTCGATCGGACCGAGAAGCCGTAGCACCAGTGCCACCCCAGTCCCCGATATTCGTAGCGATCTTCCCCAGAGCTGAGGGTCGGATGACCCCTCTGGATCATCACCCGTGTCGCGCGTCGCGGAAACCCTTGGGACACAGTGTCTCGCGGGATGCGAGAGCGGGGTTACCCCTCGATGGGCAGCGAAGTTCCTCAAGGCGAACGGGTTTCACTTCGGCGCGGACTAGGTGAGCAGGTTCAGCAGGCCCCGCATGGGGAGCGAGTCCGGCGGCTCCAGGTTCGAGATCGTGGTGACCAGCTCCACGAGGCCGTTCTCCACCGCCGTGCACGTGCGGAGCATGCTCGTCAGGTGCGCCCGTCTCGTCGGGGCGTAGCGGATCATCCCGGCGTAGGAGAGCTGGTCGAACACGAGCTGGCGCAGGTGTTCGTCGCGCATGCACGGGATCTGCTCCAGCGCGTCGACCACCTGGAAGAACACCGGGGAGGTGCGGGGGAGCACCACGAGCGGGTCGCCGTCCTCGGTAGGCACCACCTGCGCGGGCCGGTCGTCGCCCGGCAGCCTGATCCAGCCGGTGCCGCTGGTCTCCTTGACGTTGACCTCGATCCTCCGGTAGGCCTCCGGCGCGCAGTCGGGGTGGTGGTAGACGACGTCCTGGTAGAACCAGTCGGACGTGATCACCGCGAGCGTGCTCGGGGAGTCGGCGTGCGCCTCCTTCAGCGGTTCGGCGGCCAGCAGGCGGTGCACGTGGATGATCGCGGGGCCCGTGACGCCACGGCGGTCGTAGGTCACCTCACCCGCGTGCAGGCCGACGCGGAACGCCAGCTGTTCCTTCGCCTCGTGGGTCTCGTTGTGGGCGTGCACGGTCTCGGTGAGTGCGTGGATGACCGAGCTGGCGACGACCTTCTTGGCCACCGACGGCGGGACGAGCACGAGCATGCCGTCGCCGACCGTCTCGTGGTAACAGTCCGACCAGCACACTCCCGCGCGTTCGAACGACGCCCGCACGCAGTCGTACATGCCTTCCCGAATGGCCACGAAGTTCGCTCTCGTGCGATTCATCCCGCCGAATCCGCGCATGTCGACGGCGAAGATCGTCCGATGCACGTCGTTCATGAGTCTGTCGTCGGGCACGCCTGTCGGGGCGTTACCGGCGCCGGGATCGTGGCTCATCGTGTTCTTCCCGTGGTCGCGGAACCTGTTCGGGCGCGGTGATGGTACTGGTGACAGGACCTTCACCATCGCCCGCGTTCCCACCACGGTCACTGTTAGTGGGAAATTTCGCACGAACGGGTTACGAATACCGGGGAATTGTCACGATTGTGGTGCGAATCCACCCCACGAGCCGAGCACCGGCTCCCGCAGCTCCAGCAGACCCAGCGCGTGCGCGGCGACCAGCGCGCCGGATCGGTTGCGGGCACCCAACTTCCGGTACAGCCGCGACTGCGTGTTCTCCACGGTCTTCGCCGCGATGCCCAGCGCACGGGCGGTCTGGCGGACCGTGTGCCCGTCGGCGATGAGCCGCAGGATGTCCAGCTCGCGTGAGGTCAGCTCCGGCAGCCCGGGGTCGGGCGATGGCGCGCGTATCGCCTCCAGCACGCCGCGGACCGCCTCCGCCTCGATCGTCACGTAGCCGTGGACGGCGAGCGTGCACGCCGACACCAGGTCGGCGGGTACGCGGTCGGCGGTCATCACCGCGTGGACACCGCGCAGCAACGCGGTGAGGATCTCCGCGCGGGACGGCTGCCCGCTGTGGACCAGCACCACCGGCACACCCTCCTCCGGCCAGTCCGACGGGGCCGGGTCGACCAGGACGACGAGCGCCCCGGCCAGCGTCACACCGCTGCTGACGGCGAGACCGCCCGCCAGCAGCGCGGTGGTCGTGCGCTGCATCGCCGCGCCAGGGGTGCCGCGCACGACCACGGGCAGCATGTCGCCCGGCACGTCGTCCCGCACGTCTGCTCGCCACGGGTCCGAGGACAGCAGCCTGCCTGCCGGGCGGGCGACGATGCCCAGCGCCGTCGCCCGTGCCATCGCCTGCCCCTGGCTGCCGACCTCGAGCTTGCGGTAGATCCGCCGTTTCGTGTTGGCCACCGACGAGGTGCTCGCCTCGAGCAGCTGGGCGATCTGGTGGACCGTGTGCCCCGCGCCGACCAGCGTGATGATCTGCCGCTCCAGCTCGGTGAAGCCGTCGCCCGCCGCGGGCCGGACGGGGCCGTCGCGCTCGCCGTCGAGGTAGCGGCGCAGCACCACCAGCAGTGCGTCGAGGCCGTGCGAGCAGGGGAGCAGCGTGTCGACGCCGACCCGGCACAGCTCCCCGAGGTCGGCGCAGGACAGGCTTTCGTACACCACGACGACGGTGGTGAGCGCCGCGCAGTCACGCAGCTCGTCGGTGCCGCTGTGGCCGGACCCGACGTCCACGAGCGCGACGTCGGGTTGTCGCAGCCTGCACAGCGACACCAGGTCGTCGAGCCTGCCGACGTGCCCGACGACCGCGTACTCCGGCTGTGCACGCAGCCACGCGGTCAGTGCGTCGCGGAACATCCGGCGTTCCGACCGGATGACCACGCGGAGGTTGTTCTGCTGTCCTGGCGCCGTTGCCACGAGGACCTCCGCCTTCTGGGAGCGCTCCCAAGACCGTATCGGCCCGGCGGGGGTCCGTGTTACACGATGTGGCCCTGTTGTCCCGGACTGTCCGGATCGACCCGCGGTGGGTCGATCAGCGACGCTATTTCAGACCGGTGGTCGCGATTCCGCGCATGAGGTACTTCTGGCCGAACAGGAAGATCACGAAGATGGGGATCAGGGAGACGACGGAGTCGGCGAACAACGCCCCCCACGAGCTGTCGGCGGTCGAGTCGACGAAGGTGCGCAGCGCGACCGGCACGGTGTACATGTCCGGGTCGGTGAGGAAGATCAGCTGGCTGAAGAAGTCGTTCCAGGTCCAGATGAACGTGAAGATGGCCGTGGTGGCCAGCGCGGGCATCGACAGTGGCAGCATGATCCGGAAGAAGATCCGGCCGTGCCCGGCGCCGTCGATGTTGGCCGCCTCGGTCAGCTCCCTGGGGATGCCGCGGAAGAACTGCACCATCAGGAAGATGAAGAACGCGTCGGTGGCCAGCATCTTCGGCACGACCAGCGGCAGGTAGGTGTTGATCCAGTCCAGCTGCGCGAACAGCACGTACTGGGGCACGATCACCACGTGGATCGGCAGCATGATCGACATCAGCATGATCGCGAACCAGATCCGCCTGCCGCGGAAGTTCAGGCGTGCGAACGCGTAGGCGGCGAACGAGCACGACACGAGGTTGCCGAGCACCGCGCCGCCCACCACCGCGAACGAGTTCAGCAGGTAGTGCGTGAACGGGTGCGCGAGTGCGTTCCAGCCGATCGTGTAGTTCGACAGGTCCAGCTCGCCGGGGATCAGCGACGGGTCGCGGAAGATCAACGCGTTCGGCTTCACCGAGCTCGCGATCATCCAGAGCAGCGGGTACAGCATCAGGAACCCGGTGAGCACCAGGACCACGTGTTTCGCCAGGCGGCGCAGGGGTTCAGTCATCGTAGAAGACCCAGAACCTCGACAGCAGGAAGTTGACCGCCGTCAGTGCGCCGACGATCAGGAGCAGCAGCCACGCCATGGCCGAGGCGTAACCCATGTTCAGGTTCGCGAAGCCCTCCTTGTACAGGTAGAGCGTGTAGAACAGCGTCGAGTCGACCGGGCCGCCGGTGCCCCCGCTGACGACGAACGCCTGCGTGAACGACTGGAACGCGTAGATGACCTGGAGCACCAGGTTGAAGAAGATGATCGGCGTGAGCAGCGGGAGCGTGATGCTGCGGAACTGGCGCAGCCTCCCCGCGCCGTCGATCGACGCCGCCTCGTAGTAGGTGACGGGGATCTGCCGCAGCCCCGCCAGGAAGATGATCATCGGCGACCCGAAGGTCCACACGTTGAGCACGATCAGCGTGCCGAGCGCGAAGCGCGGGTCGGCGATCCAGCCCGCGCCCTGGATGTCGAACCAGGACAGGACCTGGTTGATCAGGCCGTCGTTGCCGAAGATCCGCCGCCACAGGATGGCGACCGCGACGCTCCCGCCGAGCAGCGACGGCAGGTAGAAGACCGACCGGTAGACCGCGAGCCCACGCAGCCCCCGGTCGAGGAACAGCGCCAGCCCGAGCGCGAACGCGAGCTGGACGGGCACCGACACGAAGACGTAGACGAACGTGACCCGCAACGCCGTGTGCAGGCGCTGGTCGGTGAACATCTCGACGTAGTTGTCGACACCGATCCACGTCGGTGGCTCGAGCAGGCTGAAGTCGGTGAACGACAGGTAGAGCGAGGCCACCATAGGGCCGACGGTGATGAGGAACAACCCGGCGAACCACGGCGCCAGGAACAGCATGGCGGCCCTGTTGTCACCCGCCTCGGCGGGCTTGGGCTTGGTCCGGACCTTCGGTGGCTCCTTCGGCCTCGCCTTGGCCAGCTCCTGGATGGCGATCACGACGTCTCCCACGCGGGCTGCGCGGCGGTGCCGGTCAGTCCGGGCAGGCCCAGCTCCTCGATCTGGACCGGGCGGCCGGTCGTCATCGACGTGTTGACCGCGAGCCCGACGGCCACCGAGGCGAGGCCGTCGCGGTAGCCGGCCTGCCTGCCGAGGCGGTCGGCCGCGGTCACGCCGCGGAACACGTCCGAGAGGAGCAGTGCGTCGCCACCGCCGTGGCCGCCCTCGTTCTCCGCGATGCGGACCTTCCGAGCCGTCTCCCAGTGGCGTTGCACGAGCAGGCGGGTGCCGCCCCGCCTGCCGTCCTCGCCGCTGTCGACGACCGAGCTGGCGTCGAGGATGATGCGGCCGTCCGGGCCGGGCAGGACCGCCGCCCGCTCCACGACCTCCAGCTCCGCGCGGCCCTCGGTGCCGTTGACGGTGACCCGGTAGCCCTCCCACGGGCTGTGGGCGTTGAGCGAGTACGTCAGCACCGCGCCCCTGCCGTAGCCGACCATCACCGACAGGTTGTCCTCGATCGTGATGCCCGGCGAGAACACGTCGCGGTCCCGCAGGTAGCCGTCGTGCTTCTCCGCCTCCCAGTACAGCGACCGCAGCACCGGGTCCACCCGCAGGTCGAGTGCGAACGGGTCGATGCTGGGCGGGTCGACCGTGCCGCGCGACGGCCGGTCGCCGAGGCCGCGGGCACGGGCGTTCGCGTCGCCGTAGAACCGCAGCCCGCCCTTCGCGAACACCCACTCGGGCACGTCCGCGAGCCACCAGTTCATGAGGTCGAAGTGGTGTGACGCCTTGTGCACCGCCAGCCCCGCCGACCGCTTCTTGTCCCGGTGCCAGCGGCGGAAGTAGTCCGCGCCGTGCATGGTGTCCAGCACCCACTCGAAGTGCACGGACGTGACCTCGCCGATCTCGCCCGCCGCCAGCACCTCCTTCAGCGCGGCGTTGCGGGGCGAGTAGCGGTAGTTGAACGTCAGCACGAGCGACCGGCCGGAGTCCTCGATCGCCGACACGATCGTGCGGCAGCCGTCGAGCGAGGTGGTCAGCGGCTTCTCCAGCACCACGTCCGCGCCCGCCCGCAGCGCGCGGCTCGCCATCTCCGCGTGTGTCCAGTCAGGACTCGTCACCACGACCGCGTCGAGCCGCTGCTCGGCGATCATCCGTTCGAGGTCGTCCGGCGCGTACCGGACCGGCGGCGGACCCGGGCGGCGCTCCGTGACCAGCCGGTCCGCGTGGTCCATCCGCGCCGGGTTGGGCTCGCACCACGCGACCAGCTCGGCCACGTCGGTGAAGTCCCCCGCGAGGGCCCTGACGAACATCTGCGCGCGGGCACCCGTGCCCACCACCCCGTACCGACGAACCGAACTGTCAGTCATTCCCTCTCCGATTCATGGTGAGCGGACAAAACCCTCGTGCCGCACCGACCAGCCCTCCCGGGGGAAGCCGGGCAGCGGTGGGCCGCCGTCCCAGCCCGCGACCATCAGCGCCAGCGCGGCGAGCAGGCCGCCGTTGCCCGGCAGGTACAGCGGCAGCGTGGCGGTCTGGAAGTTGTGCCCGTTGTGGAGGTAGGTGTTCTTGTCGGTGTCCCGCAACAGGATGTCCACGGCGGTGGCCGGTTCACCGAGGCGGGTGGCCGTCATGGCCATGGCCGGGTAGTCCCAGCCCCAGGTGCCCGGCCAGTCCCAGTCGGCGAGCACGTCGTGCAGCGTCGCCCGCGCCACCTCCGGGTCGACGAGGTCGGTCACGGGCACGGGGCCCAGCGCGTACACCATCGAGGGGTGGTCGGTCCGCACGGTGAACGGCGCCACCGCGACGGCGGCATAGGTGCCGTCGCGGATCAGTGGCCTCACGAGGCCCCGCCGCACCTCGTCCCATCCCGGATCGGGTGGTTTCCCGGCCCGCGCACGCCATTCCCGTGCCACGTCCAGCGCCCACGCCCAGTACGCCAGCTCGAAGGGCGGGTTCCGCACCCGGTCCCGGAGGTCGGCGTAGGACTCCTGTGCCGGCACCAGCGGCGGCCCGAGCGCGTAGCCGTCGCTCGTGGGTTCGGCCACGGCGGCCATGAAGTGTGCCGTCTCCTCGACCAGCTCGAGGTGGTCCTCGCGGTCGCCCGCGCGGCGCAGCAGCTCGGCGAGGTGGATCGGATGCGGTTGCTGCCACAGCAGGAACGGCCCGATGTGGCTGGGGCTCTCCCGCCCGTCGGGCCCGACCTGCTTGGGCCACCGCGCACCCGCGTACCCCTGGGTCGCGGCCGTGGCCCGCGCCTTCGGTAGAATCCTGTGGTAGAAGGACATGCTCCGCGCCAGCAGCTCCGGACGGCCCCACAGAGCGAAGTGTGCCGCGTGCCACCAGTGCATCTCCAGGTGGAAACGGCCGCGCCAGCTGTTGGTCGTGAGCCCGGTCTCCTGTGGTGGCAACGAACCCGCGCACTGGATCGCGGTCAGGTACTGCGACAGCACCGCCCGCCGTTCCAGCTCCCCGGCACGAGGGTCGGTGCTCCCGGCCAGGTCCAGTGCCGCACCACCGGCCCAGAACCGCGGCCAGTGCTCCCTGCTCGCGGTCACCACTGTCCCGACGTCCACCTCGGACGGCTCGCCCGTCGCGAAGGACACTGCCACCGAGCCCGCCACCACCAGCTCGTGCGGGCCGGTCCGCCGGACCGGGTCACCCCGTACCCGCAACCGGTACACCGGCTCGGCGTTCCCGTCGAACCGCCGCCGCACCAGCACGCCGCCCGGCGCGGGTTCGACGTCGGTCTCGTGTTCGTCCGGCCGCGACCAGTCCGCCGCGTCGTGCCACACCGTCGAGCCACAGGGAAAAGCCAGCCGAATCCCGAACACGCCGGGTGGCGCGTCGAGCCGCACCGCGACCGCGTCCACCGACGGGTGGCACGCGGTGGTCACCCGCAGCCGCTGTCCCCGCAGCGTCAGCTCGCTCGTGACGACCCCGGTCCACAGGTCGAGCACCTGCCGGCTCGCGCCCAGCTCGTCCGGGGTGGGCGTGCGGAGATCTGCCAGCCACACCAGGCCGATCCGCGCCAGGTCGAGGCGGTGCGGGTTGGCCCGTAACCACCGGGTCGCCTCGTCCATGGCGGAGTCGTCGGCGCCGGTCATCGACGGCGAGTCCACGTACGGCACGTCACCGCGCGAGGTCCGGTACGGCCGCGTCGTCAGCTCCGCGCCGGGCGGCGCGGGAGTGCTGTGCCAGCCCCACTGCGACTGCGTGGCCAGCAGCGTCCCGTCGCCGACGGGGTAGAGCGAGGGGAAGGTCTGGAGTCCGGTCACGTCGACGGTCATGCACAGCTCGCCGTTGCCGACAGACAACGCCGAGCCCGCGTCGATGCCGGTCACCTCGACGGCGTGCCGCGTCACCACGGCACGCCGGTCCACACCGCCCTCAGGAGACCGCATTGGTGAGCTCGGTGACGAACTGGTCGGCGCCGTCGTCGGGTGACTTCTGTCCGAAGAGGACGGACTGGTTGACGCGCGTGAGGATGTCGACCGACTCCGTGGAGCCGGTCGGGCCGATCACGAACTGGCCGTCGACGAGCTTGCTCATCCGGTTCACGAAGTCGAACTCCACCTTGGCGTTCGCGTCGAGGTTGGCCTGGAGGTGCTCGCGGATCGTCGGGTTGGCCGGGATGCCGCGGTCGGACTTGACGAGGTCGGCCGCGTGCTCGTCGGACACCAGGTAGTCGATCAGCTTGGCCGCCGCCTCGGGGTGCTCGCTGCGCTTGCTGATCGTGTAGAGCTGCGAGGCCTGCAACCACATGCCGGTGCCCTTGTCCGTGGTCTCACCCGGTGCGCGCAACATGACCAGCTCCGCGCCGGACGCCTCCCGGTAGGCGGTGAGGAGGTTCGACCAGCCGAACATCATCGCCGCCTTGCCCTGGGCCATCAGCGTCTGCTCCGGTGCGGACAGCGTGTCCTGCTCGGCACTCACCTGCGCGGGGGGAGTCGCGCCGTCCTTCATGAGCTTGGTGGTCATCGTGAACCAGTTCCTGACCGTCTTCCTGTCGATCGCGAGACCGCCCTTGCCGCTGTACAGGCCCTCGCCGGTCTTCTGGTTCGCGAACAGGTCGAGGGTCTCCGGCGCGGTCGGGTCGTCCGAGCCGTACACGCCCTCGGGGGCCTTCTTCGACAGGTCCGTCGCGAGGCGGGCGTAGTCGTCCCAGCTCCACTTGTTGTCGTTGGGCAGCTTCACGCCCGCCTGCCGGAAGATGTCCGGGTTCACGATCACGCCGTAGGTGTTGACGCCGGTCGGCACGCCGTATTGCCTGCCGTCGAAGTTCCCGTTCGACAGGGCGGGCTCGTCGAGCTTCGACAGGTCCAGGTCGCCGGACACCTTCGTCATGTCGAGCAGCACGCCCCGGTCGGCGTACTCGCGCGGGTACGCGCCACCCATGGTGATCACGTCCGGCTCGTCGCCCGCCGCGACGGAGGTGGACAGGCGGTCGAAGTAGGAGTTGAAGTCGACCGACTCGGTCTTGACCGTGATGTTGGGGTGCGCCTTCTCGAAGGCGTCGACGGCCTGGTTGGTGATCTTCGCCCGGTCCTCGTTGCCCCACCAGGAGAACCGGATGGTCACCGGGCCGCCGTCGTCCGCGTTGTCGCTTCCGCAGGCCGTGCTCAGCCCGAGCAGCAGGATGGCCGCGAGGCCGACAGTGATGCGCATGAGCTTGCTACTCCCTCTCGCCACGTCGTCGAGGTCCGTCGAGAGCGGTGCGACCCGCATTTACACCGGTGTAATTGGAGCATGACCACCGGTCGCGGTCAATGACCCTAGCGCTACTCCTAGTGGCCCTGGCCGGAGGACTCCCGCACGATCAGGCGATGGGGCACCACGACCTCCTCACCCGCCGGCCGCTGCGGCGCACCGGAGAGCCGGTCCATCAGCAGGGCCACGGCGGCACCCGCGATCTCCGCGCGGCCGGGATGCACGGTGGTGAGGCTGGGACGGGCGAACCGGCCGTCCTCGATGTCGTCGAACCCCGCGACCGCCACGTCGTCCGGCACCCGGAGACCGCGCTCGAACAGGACCCGCATGGCGCCCAGCGCGAGCGCGTCGTTGAGCCCGAACACCGCGTCGATCTCCACACCCCGGTCGAGCAGCGCCCGCATCGCCTCGGCGCCGGTCGCGCGGGTCCATTCCAGCGTCTCCCCGGTGCGTGCCGGGTCGTGCTCGAGGCCCGCCGCGTGCAGCGCGGACAGAAACCCCTGCGTGCGCAGCGAACCCGCGCCCGCACCGCGCTCGTCGTAGGACCCGACGAGCGCGATCCGCCGACGGCCTCGGGCGATCAGGTGCTCGGCGACCGACCGCGCGCCCGCCACGTTCGCCATCGACACGTGGTGCACCTCGCCGTGCAGCGCCCGCTCGCCGAGCAGCACCAGCGGGTAGCCGACCTCCAGGCGCGGCGCGTCGCCGGGGCGCAGGCCCAGCGGGGAGAAGATCAGGCCGTCGGTCATCCGCCGCCGGTCGCTGCCGAGCACCTCCAGTTCGCGCTCGTGCACGCCGCCGGTCTGCTCCACCAGCACGGTGTAGCCCCGCGCCTCGGCGGCGACGATCACCTCGTCGGTCAGCTCGGCGAAGTAGGGCAGCCGCAGCCGAGGCACGGCCAGCGCGATCATCCCCGTCCGCCCGCGACTGAGGTTGCGTGCCGAGAAGTTCATCTGGTAGCCCAGCTCGGTGATCGCGGCGAGCACGCGGGTCCTGGTGGCCACGCTCACGTGCGGGAAGTCGTTGACCACGTTGGACACCGTCTTGACCGACACCCCGGCGAGCCGCGCGACGTCGCGCATCGTGGCCGACACCCCGGCTCACCTCCGAAGATCGAGTGAAACTTACGTTCAGGGTAACCGGTTACCGTCCGAACGGAAGACTGACGCTGGCGGCGGCGAGCCGGGGGAGGGAGGATCGACTCCGGACGGAGTGGACCCACCGCGCCGACCGGTGACAGGGGGAGGTGGAGGCCGGTGTGGGCACTTCGGCAACCGGCGCCGTACGAGTTCGAGCGGATCGACGTGCCTGCCCCGACGGCGGACGCGCTGACCCCCGGCGAGGTCCTGCTGCGCTACCGGCTGGGCGGTGTCTGCGGCAGTGACCTGCCGCCGTTCGCCGGTGTCCGCAACGAGGGGCACCAGCACACGGGCATCGTCGGCGCCCCACTGCACGAGCTGGTCGCCGACGTCGTGGCGTCCACCGTGGACCGGCTGACGGTGGGCGACCGCGTGGTCGGCACGGTCCTGCCCGCCGGGCTGCGGGAGTACCTCGCCGTACCAGCCGACCAGCTGCACGCCCTGTCCCCGACGCTGCCCGACCACGAGGCGATCGGCGTCCAGCCACTCGCGACCGTCCTGTGCGCGCTGAGCAGGATGGGCGACCCGGCGGGCAGACGTGCCGCGGTCGTCGGGCTCGGGCCCATCGGGATGCTCTTCTGTGTCGTGCTCAAGGCCCGTGGCGCGCACGTCACCGGCGTGGACCGGGTCGACCGCACGGCGGAGGCGGCGATGTTCGGCATCGACGAGGTGGTGACCGGCCAGTCCGGCGAGTGGGCGGCAGGCCTCGCCGACGCCGACCGCGCGGACCTCGTGATCGACGCCGTCGGCCACAGCCAGGAGGTGCTCGCCGACTGCGTCGACGCGGCGCGGCCGTTCGGCGAGGTCTACGTGTTCGGGCTGCCGGAGGACCAGTACGTGCTGCCGATCCGCCGGTTCTTCCGCAAGACGCTCACCCTGCGCGGCGGCGTCACGACCGACTGGCCCGTCCACCTCGCGGCGGCGGAGCGGTTCCTCGTCGACCGCCGCGACCTGGCTCGGGCCTACGTCACCGACACCTATCCGCTGGCCGACGTCGAGGAGGCGTTCCTGACGGCGATGCGCCCGTCGGCGGGCCGTCTGAAGGTCATCCTCATTCTGTAGCGCCGCCGACCGTGACGTTCGCCATGGTCCGGTACCGCACGGCGGCGAACGGACCATGCTGATGCCGTGAACCGCTACCTGCTCGACAACCGCCGCCCGGAGGCGGGAGACCGCTTCGAGGCACTCGCCACGCTGTTCGACCCGTGGACGTTCCGTCATCTCGACGACCTGGGGCTCGGCGACGGTTGGCGGTGCTGGGAGGTGGGCGCGGGCGGGGTCTCGGTGCCCCGCGGCCTGGCCGAGCGCGTCGGGACGAGCGGGCGGGTGCTGGCCACCGACATCGACGTGTCGTGGACCGAGCCCGCGGCGGGCGGAGTACTGGAGGTACGCAGGCACGACGTGCTGCGCGACCCGCCGCCCGAGGAGAAGTTCGACCTGGTCCACGCCCGGCTGGTGCTGGTCCACCTGAAGGACCGCGCGGCCGCGCTGCGGGTCATGATCGACGCGCTCCGGCCGGGCGGCTGGCTGGTGATCGAGGACGGGGACCCCGCGCTGCAGCCGCTGGCCTGCCCGGACGAACGCGGCCCCGCCGAGGAGTTGGCGAACCGGCTGCGTACCCGGATGCGCGCGTTGATGGCCGACCGCGGCGCGGACCTCGCGTACGGTCGCACGCTGCCCAGGCTGCTGCGTGAGTCGGCCCTGGCGGACGTCAGGGCCGAGGCCTACTTCCCGATCGCGTCACGCGCGTGCGCGGTCCTGGAGGCGGCGACCGTCCAGCACGTCCGCGACCAGCTGCTGGCCGAGGGACTGGCGACGCGGGAGGAGATCGCGACCCACCTCGGGAACCTCGCGGGCGGCGACCTGGACCTCATGCTCGCACCGATGATCACCGCATGGGGTCGCAAGCCGAACTAGGAGGCGGCGGGGCCGCGCGGGCGGGCTGTGGCAAGATCACGCGGTGCGTTTCCATGCCGACCTGCACATCCACTCCAAGTACTCGCGAGCCTGCAGCAAGGACTGCGACCTGGAGCACCTGACGTGGTGGGCGCGACGCAAGGGCGTGACGCTGGTCGGCACCGGGGACTTCACGCACCCGGCGTGGTACGAGCACCTGCGGGAGAACCTGGTCCCCGCCGAGCCGGGGCTCTACCGGCTGCGTGAGGACCTCGACGCCGACATCGCGCGCCGCCTGCCGCCCAGCCTCGCCGACCGCGTCGTGCGGTTCATGCTGTCGGTGGAGATCTCCACGATCTACAAGCGCGGCGACAGGACCCGCAAGGTCCACCACCTCGTCTACCTGCCCGACCTCGACTCGGTGGCCACGTTCAACGCGAAGCTCGGCCGGATCGGCAACCTCGGCTCGGACGGCCGCCCCATCCTCGGACTGGACTCGCGGGACCTGCTGGAGATCACCCTGGAGTCGAGCGAGCACGGCTACCTCGTGCCCGCGCACCTGTGGACGCCGTGGTTCGCCGTGCTGGGCTCCAAGTCCGGTTTCGACGCGGTCGCCGACTGCTATGCCGACCTCGCCGACCACATCTTCGCCGTGGAGACGGGCCTGTCCAGCGACCCCGCGATGAACTGGCGGGTGTCGAGCCTCGACAGGTACCGGCTGGTCAGCAACTCCGACGCGCACTCCCCGCCGATCCTCGGCCGCGAGAGCACGGTGTTCGAGACCGACCTCGACTACTTCGCCGTGCGGTCGGCACTCGAGACGGGCGACGGCCTGGCGGGGACGGTCGAGTTCTTCCCCGAGGAGGGCAAGTACCACGTCGACGGGCACCGCAAGTGCGGCGTGCGCCTGGACCCCGTCGAGACCCGTGCCCACGGCGGCCTGTGCCCCGAGTGCGGCAAGCCGGTGACGGTCGGGGTGCTGGCGCGGGTGGAGGAACTGGCCGACCGTCCCGACGGCCACCGCCCGGAAGGCGCGCCCGACTTCGACAACCTCGTGCCACTGCCCGAGATCATGAGCGAGATCGTCGGCACCGGCCCGAAGAGCAAGAAGGTGCTGAGCGAGATCGACAGGCTGACGGCCCAGTTCGGCCCGGAGCTGTCGATCCTGCGGGAGGTCCCGCCCGAGGAGTTCGAACGCGGCTGGCCGCTGCTCGGCGAGGCCCTGACCCGCCTGCGTCAGGGCAGGGTGATCCGGGACGCGGGCTACGACGGCGAGTACGGCGAGATCCACCTGTTCGAACCGGGGGAGCTGGCCGGCAGGAAGCTCGTGGCGGCGCCCGCCCTGTTCGAGGACGTGCCCGCGGTCGAGGAGCCCGCCCGCAGGCCGGCCCCGGAGCCCAGGGCCCAGGAGCCGAGAGCACAGGAACGCCGCCCCGAGGCGCCGGGCCTGTTCGACGACCCCGTCCCCGAGGAGCAGGACGAGGAGCCGTCGCTCTTCGAGGGGTTGCCCCGGTCGGCACCGCCGCCACCGGAACCGGAGCCCGAACCGGAACCGGAGCCCGAGGAACTGCCCGACCCCATGGCGGGTGAGCCGGGCCTGTTCGACGACCTCGGCCCGCTGACCGTGCTCGAGGCGCTCGACCCCGACCAGCGGGCCGCCGCGGCCGTCGGCGCCGGGCCGTTGCTCGTCATCGCGGGCCCGGGCACCGGCAAGACCCGCACTCTCACCCACCGCATCGCGCACCTCGTCCTCGAGCGCGGCGTGCCGCCCGAGCAGTGCCTCGCGATCACGTTCACCCGCCGCGCGGCCGAGGAGATGGCCGAACGCCTCGCCGACCTCGCCCCCGACCACGCCCCGCGGCTCACCGTCGCCACCTTCCACTCGCTCGGCGTCCGCATCCTGCGCGAGCACCACGCCCGCGTCGGCCTGTCCGCCGACTTCGGCATCGCCGACCAGACCGTCCAGCTCGCCATCGCCGCCGAGGTCACCGGGGACGACGCCCGGGCACGCCGGTTCCTCGCCACGCGCGACGCACCGGAGCCCGACGCGGCCGACCTCCGCGAGCGGTACCTCAAGGCCCTGCGGCAGCGCGACCTCGTCGACTTCGAGGACCTCGTCGCGCTCCCGCTCATGCTCCTCGAGACCGAGCCGGACCTCGCCGCCGCGTACCGCGAGCGCTACCGGTGGGTGTCGGTCGACGAGTACCAGGACGTCGACGAGCGCCAGTACCGGCTCCTGCGCCTGCTTGCCCCGCCCGACGGCAACCTCACCGCCATCGGCGACCCGGACCAGGCCATCTACCGCTTCCGCGGCGCGGACGTGGGCTTCTTCCTCCGCTTCACCAAGGACTTCCCGACGGCCGGCACCGTCAGCCTGACCAGGAACTACCGGTCGAACGCGCATGTCGTCGCCGCGGCGGTGAGCGTCGTCGCGCCGACCACCCTCGTGCCCGACCGCGCGCTGACCCCCATGGGCGACCACGGCGACGCGCGGGTCGGGGTGCACCAGGCCGACTCCGACCGCGCCGAGGCGGAGTTCGTCGCCCGCACCATCGACCGCCTCCTCGGCGGCGCGGCGTTCCACTCGTTCGACAGCGGCCGCGTCGACGGCGCCGACGACACCCACCACCTCGGCTTCTCCGACTTCGCCGTGCTCTACCGCACCGACCGCCAGGCCCGCGCGGTCGTGGACGCGCTGACCCAGGCCGGCTGGCCGTGCCAGAAACGTTCGCACGACCGGCTTTCCGACCGTCCCGGCGTGGCGGGGCTCGTCGCGGAGCTGCCGCACGTACCCGGCGAGCTCGTCAGGGAACGGCTGCGTGCCGCGGTGCGGACCGTGCTCGCCAGGGCGCCCGCCGCCGAGCGCGACACCTCGGCAGGCGAGCTGTACGGGGCGCTCGACCTGCTCACCCCGCTCGCGGACCGCTGCGGTGACGACCTGCCCGCGTTCCTCACCGAGCTGTCACTCGGCGTCGAGGTCGACACCTGGGACCCGCGCGCCGACCGGATCTCCCTGCTGACACTGCACGCCTCGAAGGGCCTCGAGTTCCCCGTGGTGTTCGTGGTCGGCTGCGCGGACGGGCTGCTCCCGCTGCGCTGGCCCGGCACGACGCCGAGCGACGAGGAGCTGAGCGAGGAGCGGCGGCTGCTGTTCGTCGGCATGACCCGCGCCCAGCGCCACCTGTACCTCAGCCACGCGGGCGAGCGCTCACCCTTCCTGTCCACAATGGACGAGGAGGCGTGGCGGCAGGTCGGCGGGACCGCGAAACGGAAAACCAGGGATTTCCAACTTCGCCTGCTGTGAAGAGAAATCTTCGAAAACCGGCAATCCTGGCCGCATGGTGAACCGAATGCGTGGTGGCGGGCGAGGCGCGCCCCTACCGGCAAGGAGTTCCCACCATGGTCCAGCATTCCGACCCCGCGGCGGGTGAGCCGGGCACGGTCTCCCGGCGCAGGCTGATCGTCACCGGCGCCACGCTGGCCGCCGCGGGCGTCGCCGCCGGTGCCGCGGCGGCGATTCCCCTCAGCGCCGCGGAAAGCGCCGAGGGCGTCCCCGGCGACACCCCGCAGGTGCCCGTGATGGTGCACCTGCGCAGTGCGAAGGACGGCACGTTCGACGTCTTCCACGGCACCGAACGCGTCGTGGTCGAGGACCGCGCGTTCGCGGCCCGCCTGACCGACGCCGTCCGGGCCTGAGGGGGAGTGCGAGCATGTCCTCCCACCGCGAGGCTCCCGAGATCTCGAAGGACCCCGTCGCCGACTCGACCGACGTGTACGCCTTCGTCAGTCCCGACAGGCCGGACACCGTCACCCTGATCGCGAACTACGTGCCCTTACAGGCACCGGCGGGTGGCCCGAACTTCTACGAGTTCGGCGACGACGTCCGGTACGAGCTGCACGTCGACAACGACGGCGACGGCGAACCGGACGTCACCTACGAGTTCCGGTTCACCACGGAAGTACGCAACCCCAACACTTTCCTGTACAACACCGGCCCGATCCCGTCACTGGACTCGCCGAACTGGAACCGCAGGCAGTTCTACACGGTCCTCCGCAGGGACGCGCGCGGCCGGGAACAGCAGCTCGCCCACCGCGTGCCCTGCCCGCCCTGCAACATCGGTCCACTGTCCACTCCGAACTATCCGAAGCTCGCCGACGCGGCGGTCCGCGACCTCGGCGGCGGGCGGCGCGTGTTCGCGGGGCAGCGCGCCGAGGGCTTCTACGTCGACCTCGGCGCGGTCTTCGACCTGCTCGACCCGCGCCCGTTCGCCGACGCCCACGAGCACTTCGGACTGAAGAAGTTCCCGCAGGCGGGGCCCGGTGTCAACGCGACGAAGAACTTCAACGTGCACACCATCGCCCTGCAGGTGCCCAGGAGCGACCTGACCCGCGACGGCCACCGGGTCAAGGACCCCGCCGACCCGCGTGCGGTGATCGGCGTGTGGACCACGGCGAGCCGCCAGCGCGTGCGGATGCTGGACACCGAGCTGAACAACACGTGGGCGACCGGCCCGTACCGCCAGGTGTCCCGGCTCGCGAACCCCCTGTTCAACGAGGTCGTCATCCCCATGGGGCAGAAGGACTTCTGGAACACCCAGCCGCCGTCGGGCGACAGCCGCTTCGCGAAGTTCGTGTCCAAGCCGGAGGTCGCGCAACTGCTGCCGGTGCTCTTCCCCGGCGTGTTCCCGAACCTGGACGTGCTCAACAAGTCCGGCGCGCCGCGTGCGGACCTGCTGGCGATCCTGCTGACCGGTATTCCCCCGGGGCTGATCCCGGGGTTCCAGAACTTCACGGGTCGGACGCAGGCCGACCTGGTGCGGCTGAACACGGCCATCCCGCCGTCGGACGAGCCGAGCATCCACGGCCTGCTGGGCGGGGACCTGGCGGGCTTCCCCAACGGGCGGCGCGTGTTCGACGACGTCGTCGCGATCGAGCTGCGGGCCATCGCGGGTGCGACCTACCCGCTGGTGGACAAGAACTACGTCCCGGACCCTGCCGCGGCGCAGGTCGACGACGGGGTGACGCCCGACAGCCTGGACATCCCCTACCTGCACCGCTTCCCGTACCTCGGCGTGCCGAACAGCGGCTTCGCCACCCCGTCGGAATGAGGGACACCATGGACAGCCTGGTACTGGACATCGGCGGCACGGTCGGCGCGCTCGTCATCCACGCCGGGCCGGCGCTGGCCGAGCGGGAGATCGAGATCAGCCCCGCGGACCGGGACTCCCCGAGAGAGCACAACGTGGTCCACGCGCGGCGTGACCACGACCGCACGGCCTACACGGCCGTCTTCCCGAGCGTCGAGGCCGGTGACTACACCGTGTGGGCGCCCGAGGGTGCCCGGCACGCCGTGGTCACCATCCACGGCGGCGAGGTGACCGAACACCACCTGTGAAACGCGGGACACCGGACGGCGCGCCGCAGGGGTCGCGCCGTCCGGTGCTCGCACGGACTCGGGGTCCTGCGCAGGTCATGGCAGGTCATGGCGTTACTCACCTCGTATTTCATGACATTCTCACTGTCGGGCGGGCCACTCGCCGGAATACCGTGATGTGTCCTTCAATCGTGGTTGAAAGATCGTCGCATCCTTCCGGGGCTATCCGTCGGAGTGCAGCTCGGGCGGTACAAAGTGCGGTGGGTCTGGCTGATAGCGAGGTCCCGAAATGGTCACGAAATTAGATGAACTTGGCATGATGACGCACGAGGAGAAGCTGGCCCTCCTCGCGACACTGCTCGAGTCGACCTCGCGCCAGGAACGCACGGAACCGGAGGAACCCCAGCGCACCATCACGGTCACTGGCCCGAACCCGGTGGCGGACCTGCGTTTCGAGCTGCTCGGTCCGCTGGTCATCCGGCACGGCGGTGAGGACGTCGCGCCGAGCGCGCCGAAGCTGCGCCTCATCCTCGCCACACTGCTGTTCAACGCCAACAAGCCCGTCGGCGCGTCCGTGCTGGCACGGGAGCTGTGGAACGACGGCGCGCCACGCACCGCCCACTCCACCCTGCAGACCTACATGTTCAAGCTGCGCCGCCTGTTCCACGCCGTGCTCGGCCTCTCGGTCGACCACGTCACCCGCGAGGTGTTGCAGACCTGCTCCGGCGGCTACGTGTTGTGCGTGGACCCGAGCCAGCTCGACATCACCGAGTTCGACCACCTCGTCACCGTCGGTTCGGCCGCCATGCACGCCGGTGACTACGAGAAGGCCGCCACCGACCTGCGCCGCTCGCTCGCGCTGTGGCGTGGCCAGGTCGTCCACCACGGACAGTGGGGCACCCTGCTGCGTGCACAGGTCGCGCGGCTCGAGGAGCGCCGTTTCTACGCCCACACCTCGCGAATCGACGCCGACCTGTGCCTCGGCCGCCACCGCGAGATGATCAGCGAGCTCGCGTCGCTGGTCGTCGAGCACCCGCTGCACGAGTCCGCGCACGCGATGCTGATGGTCGCGCTGTACCGGTCGGGCCGCGCCTCCGCCGCGCTGGAGCTGTACATGCGGTTCCGCCAGCGGATGCTGCACGAGCTGGGCATCGAGCCGTCGGAACGCATTCGCGCACTGCACATGGCGTTGCTGTCGGCCGACCCGGTGCTCGCGGACCGCTCGCTCACCTCGGAGATGCTGCTCGACCGCCTGGTGCGGCCGGTGGGCCAGCGCCGCCACGACAGTTCGTCCACTGTTACCGGTGGGTGACCTCCCGGCGATTATGTTCAGGTCGATTCCGGGTTGCGCTTCAGGAGGAAAAGGATGACATCGCCGAAGAACTTCGATACGGAAAAAGCGACCTATGTCAACGACCCGGAGCTGCTGTCCAGGGTGCTGGCTCCCTACGAGCGCCCTCGCACGCAGTACCTGAAGTCGGCGACGGTCGACGTGTCCGGTGAGCTCGCGAGCGCGGAGGGAAGGTTCTCCATCCCCTTCCCGTGCTACATCGACGACACCGGGCACCTGAACTCGGTCGAGGTCAACATCTGCTTCAACCAGCTGATGTACTACCTGATCGCGAAGGTCGTCCAGGAACGCGCCATACCCGAGTTCGACGACTGGACGATGGAGGACTACTGGGCCAAGCAGCTGCCCGACATCCTCATCGCCCGGTTCCAGAGCGACTTCAAGCGCCCGATCGACTCGAGCGACTTCCTCGGCGAGGTGTCCTTCGCCGAGTTCCGCCGCACCAACCGCAGCCGCCCGGTGCAGATCGTCGAGATGCCGTGGCGCTTCTGGGACGAGAACGGCGGCTTCGCGCAGGGCCAGGTGCGGATGGCACTCGTCGACCCGCCCGGCATGTCCGTCCGTACGGACGCGGCGGCGTGACGCCGGGAGGAAGACGGTGAGTCCCCAGCTGCGCACGCTCGTGGACGTCGTCCGCTCACACGCGGCGCGACGTCCCGACACGGCCGCGATCATCTGCGAGGGCAGGCGGATCGACTACGCCACCCTGCACCGCGTGACGAACCAGGTCGCGCACGGCATCCAGGCCGCCGGTGTCCGCGCCGGCGACCGGATCGCCTACCTCGGCAAGGAGACCGAACAGTTCTACGAGCTGCTCTTCGCCGCGGCGAAGACCGGCGCCGTGCTGGTCCCCATCAACTGGCGCCTCGCGGCCGACGAGGTCGAGCACATCCTGCGCGACTCCGGCTCGGTACTGCTGTTCGCCGACACCGAGGCGATGGCGGTGGCACAGCGACTGCGCCCGGAGCTGCCGAAGCTGACCAACGTGATACCGCTGGAGTCGGGGTTCACGGCGTGGCTCGCGACCCATCCGGACGTGAACCTGCTCGCCAGGGTCACGCCGGACACGCCGCTCGTGCAGATGTACACCAGCGGCACCACGGGCCTGCCCAAGGGTGTGGTCCTCGCGCACCGCAGCTTCTTCGCGGTCCGCAACGCGCTGTCGACGGCCGGTCTCGACTGGATCGACTGGCGTGAGGGCGACCGCAGCCTCATCGGCATGGCGGGGTTCCACATCGGCGGGATCTGGTGGGCCACACAGGGATTCGCCGCGGGCGTGACCAACGTCGTGGTGCGCGAGTTCACCCCGGCGGGCGCGGTCGAGCTGATCAGGACACTCGGCGTGACCACCGCGTGCATGGTGCCCGCGATGCTGCGGCTGCTGCTGGCCGAGCCCGGTGTCACGTCGGCCGACTTCACGACGCTGCGCAAGGTCATCTACGGAGGCGCCCCGATCTCGGCGGCGCTGCTGGCGCGGTGCGTCGAGGGCTTCGGCTGCGAGTTCGCGCAGATCTACGGCCTGACGGAGACCGGCAACACGGCGATGTGCCTGCCGCCTGCGGACCACACGCCGGAGGGCGGCAAGATGCAGGCCGCCGGCCGCCCGTACCCCGGCTTCGAGGTGAAGGTCGCCGACAGCGAGGGCAACCCGCTGCCGACGGGCGAGATCGGCGAGGTGTGGCTGAAGACCCCGGCGGCGATGCTGGAGTACTGGAACCTCCCGGACGCGACGGCGAAGACGCTGGTCGACGGCTGGGTCGTGACGGGCGACGCCGGTGTGCTGGACGAGGACGGCTACCTGTTCATCCGCGACCGCATCAAGGACATGATCATCGTCGCGGGGGAGAACGTGTACCCGGCGGAGGTCGAGCACGTCATCGGCAGGCACCCGAAGGTGGCCGAGTCGGCGGTGGTCGGCGTCCCGGACGAGCGCTGGGGCGAGGTCGTGTACGCGTTCGTCGCGCCCGTGGAGGGGGAGACCCTGACCGAGCGGGAGCTCGCGCTGTTCCTGAAGGGCAAGCTGGCCACGTTCAAGCAGCCACTGCGCTACGAGTTCGTCGAGAAGGTCCCGCGCAACCCGAGCGGCAAGATCCTGCGCCGCGAGCTGCGGGAACGCTTCTGGGAAGGACACGAGCGCCGGGTGAGCTGATACCCGCGCTCCGTCCACGAAGGCCCACCGACTCCCGCCGGTGGGCCTTTCCCGTTGCCCGTGGACCACAGGACGGTGCCGCGGCCGACCACACCCCGAGGTCAGGTCGGGTAGCGGCCCGGCTCGGTACGCGGCATCGTCCTCGACCCGCCTGGGGGTGCGCCGCCGGGTAACCCCGGGGGACGGTCAGAGGTCGTGTGCGAGGATGCGCCGTTGCAGCTCCTGGAGCTCACGTCCCGGCTCGATCCCGAGCCCGTCGACGAGGGCGCTGCGGGTGCGGCGGTAGACCCGCAGCGCGTCGGCCTGGCGGCCGGACCGGTAGAGCGCGATCATGAACTGGCGGCAGAGCCGTTCCCTCGGCGGGTCGGTCGCCGTCAGCACCTCCAGCTCGGAGGTGATCTCCCGGTGACGCCCCCTGGCCAGCTCGGCGTCGAGGCGGTCCTCGAGGGCGGACAGCCGCTCGTCGTCCAGTGCGGTCGCCTCGGGCCACTGCAGCCCGTTCTCGACGAGGTCGGCGAGCGCGGGCCCGCGCCACAGCTCCAGTCCCGCGTTGAGCAGCGCCGCCCCGGCGGCCGTGTCGCCGCAGGCGATGGCCCGGCGCCCCTCGCGCGCCAGGCGCCGGAACTCGGCGAGGTCGACGGCGCCGGTCTCGACGTGCAGGACGTAGCCCGGCGGCTGTGTGCGCAGGGTCCCCTTCGCGAGGACCCGCCGGAGCGCGGAGACGGCGTTCTGTACCATTTTCCTCGCGGTGGCGGGCGGTGCCCCGTGCCAGAGGGCATGCAGGATCCGGCTGGTCGGCACGACGGAGTTGGCGTGGAGCACGAGGTAGCCGAGAATCGCCCGCTGCCGGACGCCGCCCAGCTCGACCTGACGATCTTCCGCGGTGACCTCGACACTCCCAAGGACGGCGAACTTCATGGGTTTTCTCTCCACGGGTCGGAGAACGCCCCGCCATCGTCTCACCTGGACACACGCCACCGGAACTCGTGGCGTGGGCAAGTAGTCGTGAACAACTCACGCCACGCACGGGAGTAAACCACCCGGGCAGGGATGAGCGAATGCCCTTGCCTGATCCGCCGACCTCGGAGAGATTGTAGAGATGACAGCCACCGACCTGTGGGTACGCCGCTTCCACCCCGCGGCCGGCGCCAGAACCCAGCTGCTGTGCCTCACGCACGCCGGCGGCTCGGCGAGCTACTTCTTCCCCGTGTCCCGGTCCCTGTCCCCGGACATCGACGTGCTGGCCGTGCAGTACCCCGGCCGTCAGGACCGCCTCAGGGAGCCTGGCCTGACGTCCGTGACGGACCTGGCCGACGCGTTGACCGAGGCGCTCTGGCCGCTGACGTCCAGGCCCATCACCATCTTCGGCCACAGCATGGGTGCCACACTCGGCTTCGAGGTCGCGCTGCGCCTGGAGAAGGCGGGCGTGGCACCGACCGGGCTGTTCGCGTCCGGCAGGCCCTCCCCGGCCAGGACCCGGCGGGACACGACCTACCTCGGCGACGACAGGGAGTTGCTCGCGAACGTCAGGGCCCTCGGCGGCACGGACACGTCGCTGCTTGACGACGAGGACGTGCTGAGCATGGTCCTGCCCGCGATCCGCGCGGACTACACCGCCGCGGAGACCTACACCTACACCCAGGGCCCGCGGCTCAACTGCCCCATCGTCGCGATGACGGGAGACGTGGACCCCAAGGTGACGCTGGAGGAGGCGCAGGCCTGGCGTGAGCACACCAGCGGCGAGTTCGAGCTGGTCGTCTACCCGGGCGGTCACTTCTACCTGAACGAACACGTCCCGGACATCCTCGACAGGATCAGGGCGCACGCGAAGTCCATCTAGGACTACCGGTCCTGGTGGTGCGCGGGACGCGGCCCCCGCGCACCCCGTACGTTTCGGCACGGCCGCTCGTCTGATTCACGTGCCGCTCACCTGTGCGGTTACCCGCCGATTACCGCACCGGCAGTATCGTTGACCCGTTGTTTCCCGGCAGTTACCCACCGATCGCGCGTTGCTGCCACAATGAACGCATTGTCGAGAACCGGAGGTAGCCGGCGTGAAAATCGTGGTGAAAGGTCCAGTCTGGAACTTCGTCCAGCACCTGATCGAGATGACCATCGCGATGTTCGTCGGCATGCTCGTGCTGGACATCCCGGTCGGGGCGCTGTTCGACGCGCTCGGCTGGTCGGTGCTGAACGACGCCACGGTGCCGATGACGCTCGTGATGGCGACGAACATGTCGATCGGCATGGCGATCTGGATGCGCATCCGAGGCTGTGGCTGGCCCGCCATCTTCGAGATGTCGCTGGCCATGTACATCCCGTTCGTCGCGATGTACCCGTTCTACTGGGCAGGCCTGGTCGGCGAGATGACCGTCATGATCGTCGGCCACTCGCTGATGGTGCCCGCGATGGCCGTGGCGATGCTGTTCCGCCTCGACGAGTACACCGGCGCGCACCGCCACCGCAAGGCGGCCGAGGCCCCCGCCGACAAGGAGCTTGCCTCCCAGACCGAAAGCTGAGAAATTCCGCGAGAACCCCCGAACAATACGGTCATACCAGTGTTGTTCGGGGGTTTTCCGTGTGGTGCGTGACGTATACCAGGCTGTTGTGTCAGGGCACAGGTGATCATGTTCACTGCCGTCGGACGGTTCGCCGCCTCCCAGCTCGTGATCCGACGCGCCGTCCGGTGTGGACAGTCCGATCGGGTGCGGACGTGACCAGGGCCCGGCCGACCGCGAAGTACTGGCTCCCGCTCGGCGAGCCGGACCTGGCGTGTCCCCGCCTGTACTGCTTCCCGCACGCGGGCGGGGGAGCCGCGAGCTTCACCGCGTGGCGCACGATCGCGGGCGTCGAGCTGACGGTGTGCCCGGTCCAGCCACCCGGCCGGGCCGAACGCTTCCACCACCCGGCCCACCGCAGCGTGGAGTCCTATGTGGATGCCCTGCTCGCCGACGCGGGCGAGCAGTTCGCCGGCCACTACGCGTTGTTCGGCCACAGTGTCGGCGCGCTCGTCGCCTACCGGCTGGCGTGCCGCCTGCGTGCGGAGGGCAGGCCCGCGCCGGTGCACCTGTTCGTCTCGGGTTGTACACCGCCGCACCGGCCGTCACCCCGGCCGTTGTTCGCCGGCCTGCCGACCGAGGAACTGGTGCCACACCTGCGAAGGCTCGGCGGCACCCCGGACATCGTCCTCGACGACCCGGGCCTGCTGGAGTTGTTCCTCCCGCCGCTGCGCGCCGACTTCGCGCTGAGCGAGTCCTACCGGCACCGCAGGCAGGAACCACTCGCCATCCCGGTCACCGTGTTCGGCGGCGCCGACGACCACCGGGCGGACCCCGCCGCGCTGCGTGCGTGGGCCGAGCTGACCCGGGGCGGGTTCGCGACGCACACCTATCCGGGTGGACACTTCTACCTGGAACACCACGCGGCGGCCATGCTGGAGGTCATCTCCGGGACCATGGTCGCCTGCTGACACGGAGAATTCTCCGGCGCGGGCTGGGGACCGGCCAGTGCGGCAGTCATTCACCGGCATGGGAAATCGCCTGACTTCCCCCTTAGTGGCTCACATCGCATACATGTGTTTTTCATGTGGGTTGCCGTTGCTGCCGTCCTGACCTGCTGTTTCGCGCCGTGGATGTGATCTTCGGCGGGTATGTCCGACTTGGGTGTGCGCGGGCGTTGGGGGTTCCCTGTCAGTGACCGGTCGTGTGACCATGAATTCTCAGCCCACTGGTTCGGAGAGAACAGCCATGAAATTCTTCGTGCTCGGATCGTTGGAAGTCGCCGACGGCGCCGCGCCGACCGACCTCGGTGGCGTCAAACAACGCGCTGTTCTCGGCTACCTGCTCCTGCACGCGAACCAGGTGGTGCCGAACAGCCGCATGCTGAACGCGCTCTGGGACGGCCAGCCGCCCTCCACCGCGCGCAAGATGGTCCAGAACGCCGTGTCCGCGATCCGCAGGATGCTGGCCGCCGCCGAGCCGGGCTGCTCGGCGGAGCTGGTCACCCACGCGCCCGGCTACCAGTTGCGGGTCGCCGAGGACGACGTGGACATGTACCGGTTCCGCGCGCTCGTCCACAAGGGACGGGACGCCGCCGACTCCGGCGCGCCGGTCCGCGGCGCGCACCTGCTGCGTGAGGCGCTTCGCCTGTGGCGCGGCCGTGCGCTCGCGGACCTCGTCGAGTCGGGCACCGTCTGGTCGGAGCTGTCCGCCGTGGAGGACGAGCGGCTGACCGCCCTCGAGGACTGCTTCGAGGCCGAGCTGCAGTGCGGCAGGCACCGCGAGATCACCCCCGAGCTGGAGGTGCTCACCGCGGCGGAGCCGCTGCGCGAGCGGCTGTGCGTGCA
Organism: Actinophytocola oryzae; assembly: GCF_004364325.1. Classification (GTDB taxonomy): domain Bacteria; phylum Actinomycetota; class Actinomycetes; order Mycobacteriales; family Pseudonocardiaceae; genus Actinophytocola; species Actinophytocola oryzae. Next base: position 182,807 of record NZ_SOCP01000009.1, read on the forward strand.
GTTCATGCTGGCGCTCTACCGGTCCGGCAGGCAGGTCGACGCGCTCAACGTGTACCGCAGGACCAGGGCCGCGCTCGTCGACGGTCTCGGCATCGAGCCGGGCCCCGAGCTGCAGGCGCTGCAGCACCGGATCCTGGACCACCACTCGTCGATCCAGGTTCCCGTCTACGCCTGAACGCACACTGTCCACTTCGGTTCCCGCGAGTCCGCAACTCCGCGCCCATCACCCGGTCAGTATTTCGGTCTTTTTCGGGTAATGCGCGCTGGAATCGCGGTGAAACCCTTTTTGGGGCCGTTGCCATACCTCCACGCGCGTTGCACCATGAGATGACTACACAAGCCAGCCGCGGATAACCCTCCAGCGACCGGTAACCACGTGGTAAGTCGTCTCGATCAGGAAAACGAGCCAGGAGGGTTCGGTGTCCATCGGCATTCTCGGTACCGGTTCCTATGTGCCCGAGTGGGTGGTGACGAACTCCGAGATCGCGAGCCGCGTCCCCGGTGCCACCGACGAGTGGATAGAACGCAAGACCGCGATCCGGTCCCGCCGCTTCGCTGCCGCGGGCGAGGCGACCTCCGACCTCGCGGCAAGGGCGGGCGCCCGTGCGCTCGAGCACGCGGGGCTCTCGGTCGACCGCGTCGACTACCTCATCGTGTCGACGTCGACCGGTGACTTCCCCCAACCACCGACGGCGTGCGTCGTGCAGGACCTGCTCGGCGCCTTCGGGGCCGCGTGCTTCGACGTCAACGCCGTGTGCGCGGGCTTCGTGCACGCCATCGTGCTGGCACGCTCGCTCGTGGCCACCCGGCCAGGCGCGCACGTGCTGGTCATCGGCGCCGACCTCTACTCGCGCATCCTGGACTTCGACGACCGGCGAACGGCCGTCCTGTTCGGCGACGGCGCGGGCGCGGCGGTGGTGGGTGCGGTGCCGCCCTCGCGCGGGATGATCGACTTCGACCTGGCGAGCCGGGGCGACGCGCACGGCGTCATCCGCGTCGAGGCGGGAGGCAGCCGTCAACCGGCGTCACAGGCGACGCTGTCGGGCGGCGGGCACTTCTTCCGCATGAACGGGCGGGAGGTCACCGACATCGTCCTGCACGAGGTGCCGCCGTTCGTGGACAAGCTGCTCGCGCGGGCGGGCGTCGCGGCCGACGAGGTCCGCCACGTCGTGCCGCACCAGGCGAACGGCGTGCTGCTGGAGCGGCTCGTCGAGCGGTGCGGGCTGACGGGTGCGACCACCCACCGCACCGTCGAGAAGTACGGCAACGTCGGCAGCGCCGCGATCCCGGTGACGCTCGACGAGGCCAACCGCGCCGGCCTGCTGGCCGACGGTGAACTCGTCCTGCTGCTCGGTTTCGGGGGCGGCATGTCCATGGGAGCGAGCCTGCTGCGCTGGGCCGCCCCGTCAGGGAAGTGATCTCTCATATGAACAGGATTCGACGCGTCGGCGTCGTCGGGTGCGGCGTGATGGGCGCCGGGCTCGCCGAGGTCTGCGCCCGTGCCGGGCTCGACGTGCTCGTCGCGGTCTCCCGGCCCGCCCGGATCGCCGACGGCCGCCGCAAGCTCGTCGGCTCGCTCGACCACGCTCTGCGCAAGGGGAAGATCACCGAGGCCGACTGCGACGCCGCGCTCTCCCGCGTGTCGTTCACCGCCGACCTCACCGACTTCGCCGACCGGCAGTTCGTGATCGAGGCGGGGCCGGAGCGCGAGTCGGTGAAGCTCGACGTGTTCACCACGCTGGACAAGGTGGTCGAGGACCCCGACGCGATCCTCGGCTCCAACACGTCGTCGTTCCCGATCATCCAGCTCGGCCGCGTGACGAACCGGCCCGGCAAGGTCGTCGGCACCCACTTCTTCAACCCGGTCACCGTGCTGCCGCTCGTCGAGCTGGTCGGTTCGGTGCTGACGGAGGAGGAGACGGTGGCCACGGCCGAGACGTTCGTGACCGACGTCCTCGGCAAGCAGGTCGTCCGCACCAAGGACCGCAGCGGGTTCGTGGTGAACGCACTGCTGATCCCGTACCTGCTCTCGGCGATCCGCGTGTACGAGTCGGGCGTGGCGACCATGACCGACATCGACAAGGCGATGAAGCTCGGCTGCGCCCACCCCATGGGCCCGTTCGAGCTGAGCGACCTCATCGGGCTGGACATCGTGCAGGCCATCAGCGAGTCCCTGTACGGGGAGTACCGCGAGCCCCACTACTCGCCGCCGCCACTGCTCGCGCGGATGGTGTCGGCGGGGCTGCTCGGCAAGAAGTCCGGCCGCGGCTTCTACGACTACCCCCCAGCCGCTGTGCACAAGGCGGCAGCATGAGCGTGGTGGACTTTGCCGACTACCGCATGCGGATGCGTGCCGGTGTGCCGTCGAGGCAGCGTTCCTACTACCTGGTGGGCCTGACGCACGGCGTTCGGCGCGGCACGGTCGACCTGGACCTGCGCAGGCACCTGAGCGGCGCGATCCGTGCGGTGGACCCGCACGCCGTGGTCCACGACCCGGTGGAGACCTGGCACCGCACCTCCGCCCCGGAAGGGGCCGACCGGTTGGACGAGTTCCACCGGCTGACGGGCCTCGCTTCGGGCAGTGAGGTGTGCATCGCCTGGCTGCCCGACCGCGACGCGGTCACCGACGCGGCGGCCGAGCTGCAGGCCGCCCACCGCGGCGGTGCCACCGTCGTGGCCATCACCGGCGAGAACGACGACTTCCTCGTCCGCGCCTTCGCCTCGATCGTCCTGCCGGACCTCGACGCGTTCGGCGACTGGGTCCGTGCGGCATAGCGAAGAAACCGGAAGCGGGCGTGCCCTCCACGAGAGGGCACGCCCGCTTTGCCTTGTCCGCGGGGAATTCCGACCTCCTGACCTGCGATACCAGTGATTTTCAAAATCGATTGGTGAATTGTGCGAGACCGGGGTCCTAACGTTGTCACCGTCAGTGGATGAGGGATTCACGGAAGTGCGTTCCCCTCACCGGACGCGACGACGCTCGCTCTCCGTCCGATGTGGACAGAATCTCGCTGCGGGCCCGGCTGCGTGGGCCGGCACGTGAAGTCCCGGCACACCGGGACTTCCGGTCGACCTCCTGTCCGGCCGCACGGCGAAACAACTGGAGACGGCATGACCACTACCCCATGGTCGCTCGAGGGACCGATCGTCCCGCTCACGGGCGCGGCCGGGAAGTCGGCGGCCACCGCGTTCACCGGGGCCGGCGCGAAGGTCGGCGTGGACCGCGACGCGGAACCGCCGGCGGAGCCGCTCGACACCGGCACCGCTGTGCGGCTGTGCCGCGCCTACGCGCCCGGCATGGCCGAACGCAGGCGCCGCAAGGTGATCGCGCTGGAGTACGCGGGCCGGGGCGTGCGGTGCGACGTCCTCGCGCCGGGCTACCCGGCCGGCCCCGGGAACCAGGAGTACCTCGACTCCCCGGTCGGGCGGCAGTTCGTCAACCGGTTCGGGCGGGAGACCGCGCTCGACGGGCCGCTGCCTTTTCCCCGCGTCCGGCACGTTACTGGGCACGTCTTGGTGGTGGACGGTGGGTACGGCGTTTGGTGAGGCCCGGTACTCGTGGCCGCCCGCGGAGCTGACCGAGATCCACGGCCAGAACGGACCTCTCGTCGCGGTCGGGGTCCTGCCGCACGCCAACGAACCTCTCGGCTCGGCGTTCACCTCGACGCTGCCGAGCTACGGCGGTCCGCACGGGCGGATCGCGCTCATCGGACCCATCGACCCGCCCCCGGCGGCGCGGCGCTTCGGCTTCCCGGTGGACCCGGTCGGCTACGCGGCGGCCGGGTACCTGCAGCCGCTGGCCGACCAGGCCGAGTTCGCGCACTGCCGGGTGCCGATGACGCTCGCGCAGATGCGTGCCGCCCGGCTGCGTGACCAGCTGGAGGAGCTGCGGCCCGACGCGTTCGTGTTGCTGCACAACGACGTCGGCGCGGTGTCGCCGTACCTGTACGCGAACCGGGTGTGGCCGGAGGTGACCGCGCGCCTGCGTGCGTTCTGCCCGCCGCCGGTGCTCGGCGCGACGTGGACGCACGTGCTGGACACGTTCACCTACGCGTTCTTCCCGGCGTCGCGGATCGGGGTGGTCCAGTCCGAGTGCGCGGGAAAGTACATAGAGGAGGAGCTGGGCATCCGGACGTTGACCGTCGAGCTGCCGATGTTCGCGTGGGCGACCCGCGACCCGGCGCGGCACGCCGTGGCCAAGGCGATGGGGGAGTGGATCGCGCGGGGCGCGAGCCACGGCGGCGACACCGATCGGCTGGTGCGCGAGGTGTCCGCGGCGGTGGGTGACCGGCACGTGCCGATGGTGTCGGCGCAGACCTCGGCCCGGGTGGTGTGGGCGGCCCTGACCGGCGTGTTCGAGACGCTGACCGAGGATTCGTGGCCCTATGCTGCTCCGAACCGTGACAGTCGAGTCGGAGGTGCCACGTGGGAGAAGTTCACGTTCACGAGTTCATGAGCCTGGACGGCGTGATCGACGCGCCAGTGTGGACGTTCGACTACGGCTTCGACCCGAACATGGGCGAGGCGCTCGCTGTGCTGACGGGCCGGGCGCGGGGCATCCTCCTCGGCCGGACGACCTACGAGATGTTCGAGCCCGCGTGGTCGAAGCGGACCGTCGACGACGACCCCGGCGCCCCGTTCTTCAACGACACGACGAAGTACGTGGTGTCGGGCACGCTGACGAACGCGAGCTGGCGCAACACGAAGGTCCTCGGCGCGTACGACCCCGACGCCATCCGGGCGCTGAAGGACGAGGTCGGCGACCTGTACGTCAGCGGGAGCGGCACCCTGGTCCGCGCCATGCTGGCCGACGGCCTCGTCGACGAGCTGCACCTGTTCGTCTTCCCGCTGACCCTGGGCGAGGGCCCGCACCTGTTCCCGAACGAGGGCAAGCCGGTGAAGATGTCCCTGTCGGCCTGCGTCCCCTACGACAACGGCGTCGTCTACCAGGCATACCGCCCTCTGTAACACCGCACTGAAGTACGCAGTGCACCCCGCCCGTGCAGCGGGCGCGAGGCGCGTTCTGTCAGGCCGAAACCCGGGCGGGCGAGACCTGCGCCCCCTCACCGGGAAACACGGGATCGGACAGCCGCGACCAAAGCCGCGCCACGGTCCACGGAGCGTTGCAACCCGTCCTTCAGTGCGCTCAGCGTGATGAAGGCTCCCTTCGGTACGCCCAGCGTTACGAAGGCGTCCTTCAGTGCACCCGGGCCGCGGCCGGGAACGTACTGAAGGACGCCTTCAGTGCGTTGGGTCAGCCGAGTGCCGTCAGGAACGTGCCGGTCACCGCGACCGCCGTGTCGGACGTGTTGCCGTTCACCACGAGTGTCGCGAACGCGAGGTCGTCGCGGTAGCCGGTAAACCAGCCGTGCGCGGCGCCGCCGTCGATCTCGGCCGTGCCCGTCTTGCCTGCCACGGGGCCGTACCGCGCCAGGGCGCCGGCCCGGCCCGCCGTCACCACGTCACGCATCATCGTCCGCAGCGAGCCCACCACCCGCGCGGGTGGCGCCGAGTACGGGGTCGTCACCGTGGTCGGCAGGTCCCGCCACAGCTTCGGGGTCACCGCACCGCCCGAGGCGACCGTCGCCGACACGAGCGCCATGCCGAAGCAGCTCGCCTGCACCCGCCCCTGCCCGATGCTGTCCTCCACCTGCTCGGTCGCGTTCGCCGGGTCGGGGACGCTGCCCGCCTCGGTGGTGATGCCCGGGATGTCGAAGTCCGCGCCGAGCCCCAGCTGGTCCGCCGCGTCACCCAGCGCCGGGGGCGCGAGCTTCGCGGCCTGTTCGGCGAACGTCGTGTTGCACGACTTCGCGAACGCCGTCCGCAGCGGCACGTCACCCAGCTCGAAACCGGCGTTCGTCACGGTTCGCTGCCCGACGGTCGTCGAGCCCGGACACGGCACGACCGTGCCGACGTCCGCGACCCCGCCCTCCACCAGCGCCGTCGCGGTGGCGATCTTGAACGTCGACCCCGGCGGGTACAGGCCGTTCAACGCCGTCGGCTCGCTGCCCGCCGCGGCGTTCTGCGCCACGGCCAGGATGTCGCCGGTCGACGGCTGGATCGCGACCAGCATCGTCGGCAGCGGCTGCGAGTCCACGGCCGCCTGCGCCGCCTTCTGCACCGGCACGCTCAGCGTCGACACCAGCGACGCCGTCGGGCTGCCGTACACGACCTCGAGGTCCTTGCCGGCCGCGTCGACCAGCGCGACGTACCAGCCGCCCGCAGTGCCCTGCCCCGCCGCGACCCGGCCCATGGCCCCGACGAGCCGGGGCGCGAGCGTCGGGTCGGCCGGGGCCGTGTCCTCGCCGACCCGGTTGACCAGCGGCGTGCCGTCGCGGTCGACGACCGCAGGCTGGCCGTTCCCGTCCCGCAGCGCCAGGCTCTGTCCGGCCGCCAGCTTCGGGTGCACGAGCGTGGGCCGCCAGTTCACCCGCCAGCCCGCCTCCTTCTTCACCAGGTGCAGCCCGCTGTCGTACGTCCACTCCCGGACGCCCCAGTGCCACGACAGGGTGAACTTCTCGTCCACGACGGTCGCGTCCGGTGGCGGGACCTCGGCCGTCGCCGGGACCGTGGTGACCGCTGTCGGCGAAAGCGTGCGCCACACCTCGGCGAGCTGCGTGGTCGCGGCGGCCTCGTCGTCGGTCAGCCGCGCGGCGTCGGCGGCCTGACCCGCGGCGAACGCGGACAGGAACTGGTTGGCCACGTCGGCGGCGGTGAGCTGCACCGGTGGTGCCTCGGTCGCGGCGACCGGTTCGGTCGGCCCGTCCGGCGCGAGCTGGAGCACGCCGACGACGACGATGGCGGCCACCGCCAGCGCGCCGGCCGCGATGACCAGCCCTTTTCTCGGTCGGGAGACAGGAGTCTCCTCATGGCCAGCAGTCACGGTATCCCCCAGGATGTCGTCCCCCGACCTGGCGACGGGACCACTGTACCGACAGTGGGGGCGGCCACGGGCGGTAGTCGTGCCGCGTCCATAATGGATCAATGTCGAAGGTCCTGAGCGAGCTTCCGGTCGGCGAGCGCGTGGGTATCGCGTTCTCCGGCGGTCTGGACACCTCTGTCGCCGTGGCGTGGATGCGTGAACGCGGCGCCGTGCCCTACGCCTACACCGCTGACGTCGGCCAGTACGACGAGCCCGACCTGGACGCGGTGCCGGACCGGGGACTCGCCTACGGCGCGGAGCGGGCGCGACTGGTGGACTGCCGTGCGGCGCTGGTCGAGGAGGGCCTGGCCGCGCTGGCGTGCGGTGCCTTCCACATCCGGTCGGCGGGTCACACGTACTTCAACACCACGCCGCTGGGCCGCGCGGTGGTCGGCACGCTGCTCGTGCGTGCCATGCACGCCGACGAGGTCGACATCTGGGGCGACGGCTCCACCTTCAAGGGCAACGACATCGAGCGGTTCTACCGCTACGGGCTGCTCGCCAACCCGAACCTGCGCATCTACAAGCCGTGGCTGGACAGGGAGTTCGTCACCGAGCTCGGCGGCAGGCACGAGATGTCGCAGTGGCTCGTCGAACGCGGCCTGCCCTACCGCGACTCGGCGGAGAAGGCGTACTCGACGGACGCGAACATCTGGGGCGCCACCCACGAGGCCAAGCGGCTGGAGCACCTGGACACGTCGATCGAGATCGTGTCCCCGATCATGGGCGTCCCGTTCTGGTCGGCGGACGTCGACATCCCGGCCGAGGACGTCACCGTGACGTTCCAGCACGGTCGCCCGGTGTCGATCGACGGCGATTCCTTCGAGTCGGCCGTCGAGCTGGTCCGGCGGGCCAACGAGGTCGGCGGCAGGCACGGCCTTGGCATGTCCGACCAGATCGAGAACCGCATCATCGAGGCCAAGAGCCGGGGGATCTACGAGGCGCCGGGCATGGCGCTGCTGCACGTGGCCTACGAGCGCCTGCTGAACGCCATCCACAACGAGGACACCGTGGCGATGTACCACATGGAAGGCCGCCGCCTCGGTCGGCTGCTGTACGAGGGCCGGTGGTTCGACCCGCAGGCACTGATGCTGCGCGAGAGCCTGCAGCGGTGGGTGGGCTACCCGGTGAGCGGGAGCGTCACGCTGCGCCTGCGGCGGGGCCAGGACTACACGGTCCTCGACACGACCGGGCCCGCGCTGAGCTACCACCCCGAGAAGCTGTCCATGGAACGCAGCCAGGATCCGGCGTTCGGGCCGGGGGACCGGATCGGTCAGCTGACCATGCGCAACCTGGACATCGCCGACTCGCGCTCGAAGCTGGAGCAGTACACGTCCCACGGCCAGCTGACCCCGTGGGACGGCATGATCGGCCTGATCGGCGAACTGTCCCCGGGCGGCGCGGCAGCCATCGCCGCCCGTGACGACGCCGTCGTCGAACCGGACGCCCTGGACAGCGCGGCGATGGAGTCGGGCACGGACTGACGGCCCAACGCACTGAAGGACGCCTTCGTAACGCTGGGGCTACTGAAGGCGTCCTTCAGTGCGTTCCGGGTGTGGTGTGCCGGGTGGCCTCTGGCTGGGCCTTCCTAACGCCCGGGGGCGCCACCCAAGGTGCCGCTCCCACCGTGCGGACCCGCGCCCAACGTAAGGAAGGCGTCCTTCAGTGCGGCGAAGCCAGCGGTGCGACGCGGAACGTGAAGGTCAGCTCGCGCCAGTCGCCGGCCGGTTCGCGGCCGTCGGGGGCCGGGCCCGTGCGGGGCTCGAAGTCGACGATCAGGTCCTCCTTCACGCCGAAGACCGCGTCCGAGTCCAGGTACCTGCCACCGGACACGAAGAGCTGGGTGATCAGCTTCTGGTGCCCGGCCGCCTGGATCATGAAGTGCAGGTGCGGCGCCCGGTACGGGTGGCGCCCCGTCGCACGGAGCATCTCGCCGACCGGACCGTCCGCCGGGATCGGGTACTCCGACGGCAGGATCGACCAGAACCTGACCCGACCGTCCTCACCGGACAGCAGCCGCCCACGCAGCACCGGCCCGTCCAGGTCCGGCAGCTGCACGTCGTAGAAACCGTCCGAGTTCGACTGCCACACGTCCACCACCGCCCCGGTGACCGGCGCACCCGACGTGGACGTGATCCGCACGTCCACCCACAGCGGCACCCCCGGCAGCCCCCGCGCGATGTCCGTCCCCTGCGCCAGCTCCGGCGGCCCCTCCACGTAGAACGGCCCCAGCACCGCCGACGGCGTCGTCTCCGGCGTCCGCGAGTTCGTCAGCACGTCCACCACGCTCGACACCCCCAGCGTGTCCGACAGCAGCACGAACTCCTGCCGCTTGTCGTCGCTGATCTGCCCGGCTCGGGTCAGGAACTCGATCCCGTGCTGCCACTCCTCCTGCGTCAGGTCGTTGTCCACGGCGAACGCGTGCAGCCTCGGCACCAGGTCGGTCAGCAGCGCACGCAGCCGGGGCGGGCCCGCGAACGTCGACACGACCTGCGCGGTCAGCCCGTCCAGGCTCGGGGACACCCCTGCCGGACGCTCGCCTGCCCACGCGTGGCGCAGCAGCCCGAGGATGCCCTCCCGCGTCAGCGCCGCCGGGTTCGGGTACGGGTGCTCGACAGCCAGCTCCGCCGCCCGGTCCAGGTCTGCCTCCGCCAGCCCCAGCTCACGCAGTGACGTCGGGCCGCCCGCCGTGACGATCAGGTCGTACACCGCCGACGGCGCGTCCGTCGCGCCCAGTGCGTCCGCCACCCGGCGCATCGCCTCGGGTGCCGCCGCCGCGTTGTACGCCATGGCATGCGGCAGCACGACCGTGTGCGTCGGCGCGTGCGGGAGCCCGAAGCTGCCCCCGAGCGTGTGGCACAGCTTGTGGTGCAACCCCGTCCTGACCGCGCCGAGGCACGTCGCCGCGAGCCACGCGCCGTGCAGCAGCTCCTCCCGGGTGTCGGCGGTCGCGAGGCCGCGCAGCCCGCGGGCGAGCCTGCCGACCGCGTCCACGGCGAGCCCGTCGACGACCGGGTTCGCGTCGGGGGAGTAGAGCGCCTCCACGGCGTGGGCCAGCGCGTTGACCGCACTCGTCACCACGACCGGCACCGGCAGGTCGCGGGACAACTCGGCGTCGTAGATCACGGTCTCCGGCAGCACCTCCGGCGACGAGCGCGTGGTCTTGACCCCGTCCCGCGTCTCGCCGAGCACGGCCGTGACCTCCGACCCGGCGTACGTCGTCGGCAGCACGACCTGGTCGACGCCCGTGCGGTCGGCGAGTGCCTTCGCGAGCCCCGTGGTCGAGCCGCCGCCTACCGCGACCACGCAGTCGGCCTCGGCGCCACGCAACACCGCCAGCGCCCGCTCGGTCACCTCGACCGGCGTGTGCATCGCCGCGTCCTCGAACCGGCCGACGACCAGCGGCCCCAACGCCTCCTCGACCACCTCGGCACGGCCGGGCCTGCGCAGCAGCAGCACGCGCGACCGGCCGAGCCGTTCGACCTCGGCGCGCACCTGTCCGGCGGTCCCGGTGCCGAACACGACCCGGACGGGCAGCGGGGTGTAGGAGAAACGCGTCATCAGAGCCTCCCTCTCGACCCATTCTGCACCCGGCTCACCCGGCGAGGAGGGCGGCGACCTCGGCGTTCGCGCACCACTCCCGCGCGGTCCTGTGCGTCGCCGGGTCCACGACCGACGGGTCCGCGCCGTGCCCGAGCAGGCGCCGGACCGACGCGACCCTGCCGTTCCCGGCGGCCACGTGCAGGGGCAGTCGCCGCCACCGCGCGTCAGCCTCGTTGACGGGCGTGCCCGCGGCCACGAGCGCGTCGATGACGTCGAGCCGCTCGTGGTCGGCCGCGAACACCAGTGCCCGCAACCGTTCCTGCGGCGTGAACTGCTCGAGGGAGAACCCCGTGAGGTCGCCTGCCGCCGCAGCCATCTCCAGGCTCTCGATCCGCGCGCCGGCGGCCACGAGCAGGTCCAGCACCCCGGTCATGCCGAACACCGCCGCGTGCTGCACGACCGAACCTCCCGGCACACCACCGGAGTCCGCCGCCGACACGGCGTCGACGTCGGCGCCCGCCGCGACGAGGACGGCGGCCACCTCGGCGTCGCCGTAGCTGGCCGCGGTGATCAGCGGGGTCTCACGGTCGCCGGGATGCCCGTCCACCGGGGCGCCCGCGTCGATCAGCGCCTTCGCCACCGCGCCGGTGCCGGGCAGGTCGCCCGTGAGCCCGAGCCGCGCGCTGTCGAACCGCAGCATGGCCAGGTACCCGAGCACGTCGGCGCCGAGGGGGTGGTGGTCCGTCGGCGCCATGCGGGTGGTGGCCAGGTAGGGGTGGTCGGCGAGCAACGCCGCGAGCCGGGACAGGTCGCGGGCGGTGAGCACGTCGCGGCGCTGCGTCTCCAGGTCAGGCATGACACGGGATCATGCCAGCCCGTAGTGTCATGTCGTGTGGCTGATCAGCTGAGGTGGGGCGTCGTCGGCCCCGGAAGGATCGCCCGCGCGTTCGCCGGGCAGCTGCCGAACTCCCGCACCGGACGGCTCGTCGCCGTCGGCAGCAGGGACCAACAGCGGGCGGCCGCGTTCGCCGCCGAGTTCGGCGGGGCTCGCGCGCACGGCTCCTACCAGGCGGTTCTCGACGACCCCGAGGTGGACGCGGTGTACGTCGCCACCCCGCACTCCGGGCATCCCGAGTGGGTGGTGCGGGCGGCACGGGCAGGCAAGCACATCCTGTGCGAGAAGCCCCTCGCGATCACCTCGGCGCACGCGATGGCCGCGGTCGAGGCAGCACGCAGGCATGACGTCTTCCTGATGGAGGCGTTCATGTACCGGTGCCACCCGCAGATCCGGGCGCTGGCCGACCTGGTCCGCGACGGTGTGGTCGGCGAGGTCCGCCACGTCCAGGCGTCGTTCGCCTTCGCCACGGCGTCGAACCCGACCGGCAGGCTCTTCGCGCCCGAGCTGGGTGGGGGCGGAATCCTCGACGTGGGCGGCTATCCCGTGTCGGCGGCCCGGCTCGTCGCGGGCGCGGCGCGTGGGCTGCCGTTCGTCGACCCCGTGGCCGTGACCGGAGCGGGCCACCTCGGCGAGACCGGCGTGGACGAGTGGGCGATCGCCACCCTGGACTTCGGCGACGGGCTCACCGCGCACGTCGCCACCGGAGTGCGCCTCACCGCGGACAACACGATCCGGGTCGTCGGCAGCGAGGGCTTCCTGGAGGTCGCCGACCCGTGGGTGCCCGCGCCGGACGTACCCGGTCGCGTCGCCGTGCACCGGGTCGGCGAGGAGCCCCGCGAGGTGACGACCGAGGCGATCCCGCAGTACGCGGCCGAGGCCGACGCGGTCGCCGACCACCTCGCCGACCGCCAGGCACCGCAGATGTCGTGGGCGGACAGCCTCGGCAACGCGGCGGCGCTGGACGCGTGGCGGGCCGCGATCGGGCTCGAGTACCCGGTCGAGCGGAACACCCCGACCGTCCACGGCGGACCGCTGCGGCGGGGCGACCGCCTGCCGTACGGCAGGCTGCCCGGCATCGACAAACCGGTGTCGCGCCTGGTGATGGGCGTGGACAACCAGCGCGACCTCCCGCACGCGTCGGTGATGTTCGACGACTACGTGGAGCAGGGCGGCAACACGTTCGACACCGCCTGGCTGTACGGCCACGGCCACCACGAGCGCCTGCTGGGCCGGTGGGTGGCGAACCGGGGTGTCCGCGACGACGTCGTGATCATCGGCAAGGGCTGCCACACCCCGCACTGCGACCCGGAGTCACTGCACCGCCAGCTGGGCGAGTCGCTGGAGCGCCTCGGCACCGACCACCTCGACCTGTACCTCATGCACCGCGACAACCCGGAGATCCCGGTCGGCGAGTTCGTCGACGCGATGGAGCAGGAGCGCGCCGCCGGGCGGGTGCGTGCGTACGGCGTGTCGAACTGGACCCTGCCGCGCGTGACGGAGGCGTCGGAGTACGCGGCCGCGCACGGCGTGGCGGGGTTCGCCGCGCTGAGCAACCACTTCAGCCTCGCCGAGGCGTACGCGGTGCCGTGGCAGGGCTGCGTGCACGTGACCGACGCGGTGTCGCGGGAGTGGCTGCGGTCGCACGACCTGCCGCTGCTGCCGTGGTCGAGCCAGGCACGCGGCTTCTTCACGGGCAGGGCGCACCCGGACGACCGTTCCGACGAGGAACTGGTGCGCTGCTACTACAGCGACGCGAACTTCGCGCGTCTGGCGAGGGCGGCGGAGCTGGCGACGTCACTGGGCGTGCCGACGACGGCGGTGGCGCTCGCCTACGTGCTGCACCAACCGTTCCCGACGTTCGCGTTGATCGGCCCCCGCACCCTGGCCGAGACCCACGGCTCGCTGCGTGCACTGGACGTGACACTGACCCCCGAACAGGTGACCTGGCTCGAGGGCTGACCCGCTGTAGGCGAACGGCCACCCGTAGGTCCGAACGGAAGGGCACGACCCGCGCGAACACGGTGATCTCCCCGACCGAGGGGGCCGCGTCGGCCTAGACTTCGGCGCGACGTAGGCGTTCGTGGGAGGGACCGGGATGGGCATCATCGCGAAGCTCAAGGGTGAGCTCGTCGACATCATCGAGTGGCTCGACGACAGTCGGTCGACGCTCGCCTGGCGCTTCCCGCGCTACGAGAACGAGATCAAGAACGGCGCGGAGCTGATCGTCCGAGAGGGACAGCGGGCGGTGTTCGTCTACCGTGGACAGCTCGCCGACCAGTTCGGGCCGGGCCACTACGAGCTGGTGACCGAGAACCTGCCGATCCTGTCCACGTTGCAGGGCTGGTCGCACGGGTTCCGCAGCCCGTTCCGCAGCGAGGTCTACTTCATCAGCACCCGCCCGGTCACCGACCTGCGGTGGGGCACCCCGTCGCCGGTGACCGTGCGTGACCCCGACTTCACGATGGTGCAGGTCCGGGCGAACGGCCTGTGCGTGCTGCGCATCGCCGACCCCGAGATCTTCCTGCGCGAGGTCATCGGCACCGACTCGTCGGTGTCCACGGACGAGATCTCCGAGCTGCTGCGCCGGGTGATCACGCAGGCGTTCTCGGACATGGTGCTCGAGACGCGGCTGGGCGTGATCGACCTGCAGGGCCGCCAGACCGAGCTGGCGGGCAAGCTCAAGGACTACGTCCAGGAGCGGGTGGACGACGAGTTCGGCCTGAAGATCGACGACATCGTCATGACGATCACGCTGCCGGAAGAGGTCACCGAGGCGATGACCCGCGGCGTGGCCCGCGGTGTGGAGCAGGCCCGCTACCTGGACAACGTCGGCCCGATGGACCGCCTCCAGCAGGGTGCCGCGGCCGAGGCGATGGTCGCGGCGGCCCGCAACGAGGGTGGTGGTGCGGGGTCGATGATGGGTGCCGGTCTCGGGATGGCGCTGGGGCAGCAGATGGGCAGCATGATGGCCGCGGGGGCGCCGCAGGCCGCGCCACAGGCGGGTCCGCCGCCGCTGCCCGGTGCCCAGCAGTTCCACGTGGAGATCAACGGTGCCGCGGCGGGGCCGTACACGCCGGACCAGCTGCGCCCGTTCGTGGCGGGCGGGCAGCTGACGCCCGCGACGCTCGTGTGGGCGAACGGGATGGCCGGGTGGGCTGCCGCGCAGACCGTGCCCGCCCTCGCGGGTCTGTTCGCCCCGGCCGGGCCGCCGCCGCTGCCGGGTGCGTCGCAACGGGGTGGCAACGCGTGACCGGGCCGAGCGGTCCGCCCCCGCTGCCCGGCGGCCCCCCTCCGTTACCGGACGGCCACGAGCACCGCCAGGGCCCACCGCCCCTCCCGAACGGTTCGCGCCACCCGGGGCCACCGCAGTTCTCCAACGGTTCGGACCAAGGGCCACCGCCGCTGCCGGGTGGTCCCGGGCAGCCCGGGCCACCGCCGCTTCCCGCCGGTCCGGGGCACGGGCCGCCGCCCCTGCCCGGCGGGCCCGGGCAGTACCAGGGGCCGCCACCGCCTCCCGCCGGGCCGAACCAAGGGCCCTACCAGGGGTCGTCGACCAGCCAGGACCCGGCGCTGCGGGCGACCCTGCACACCACCGAGCAGACCCGCACCTACCCCTGTCACCAGTGCGGCGCGCAGCTGGTGTTCGACATCGCCGCTCAGTTGCTCAAGTGCCCCAGCTGCGGCAACGAGCAGCCGATCATCGAGGACGCCGGCCGGTCGGTCGTCGAGCACGATCTCGGGCTGATGCGCACCCAGCAGGCGCGGATGGTCGTCCAGGCAGGTGCCGAGAAGGAGATCGTCTGCCAGAACTGCGGTGGCCACACCACCTTCAGCGGCACCCTCACCGCCACCCGCTGCCCCTACTGCGCCACCCCGATCCAACGTGACGACATCCACGACTCGCCCAACCGCCTCCCGGTCGACGCCGTGCTGCCGTTCCAGGTCGCCGAGCCGGTCGCCCGCGAGGTCGTGGAGAAGTGGATCAAGAGTCGCTGGTTCGCGCCGAACGAGTTCAAGAAATACAGCGAGGTCGGGTCGTTCACCAGCGTCTACGCCTCCTACTTCACCTTCGACGCCTCCGCCGACACCGACTACACCGGTGAGCGTGGCACCACCTACACCGTCACCGTCGGCTCAGGTGAGAACCAGCGCACCGAGACCCGCATCCGGTGGACGCACGTGCGTGGCCGGGTGCACAACGAGTTCGACGACCTGCCCATCCTCGCCAACACCGGGCTCGACGAGGGCAAGGTCGCCAAGCTCGAGCCGTGGCCCACCGAGCAGGCGCGGCCGTACTCGGCGGAGTACGTCGCCGGGCACCTGAGCCGGACCTACGACCTGACCGCGGAGCAGTGCTTCGAACCTGCCCGCGAGCAGATGGACCAGGAGATCGAACGCACGATCCGCCGCGACATCGGCGGCAGCCAGCAGCGCGTCCACAGCAGGGACAGCCACTGGTACGACATGCGGTTCAAGTACCTGCTGATGCCCATCTGGCTGCTCACGGTGATCTACGAGGGCACGCCGTTCCAGGTGTGCATCAACGGCGTGACCGGCGAGGTGCAAGGCCGCCGCCCGATCAGCAAGATCAAGGTCACCCTGGCGGTGCTGGTCGCGCTCGTGGTCATCGTCGCCGTCGTGGTCCTCTACCAGTCACGCGGAGGCTGACGTGGGAACCGTGCTCCTTGTCGTGGTACTCGTGGTCGTCGTCGCGGCGGTGCTGTTCGCCGTCGCGTTGGCGCGCAAGGGAAAGCGCAAGTACGAGGCGCGTACCGGCGGCCCAGGGCTCGCGCCGAACGCCCCACGCGAGTGGGCGGGGGCGCACACCCCGGAGGCGAGGCTGCACCGCCGCCTGGCCGCCGCGGCGCGGTCGCTCGACGCCCAGCCGATGGGTGACGCGGTGACGATCGAGCAGCGGGTCACCATCGAGCAGCAGATCCAGCAGCTCGACGAGCAGTTGGTGGCCGTCGCGAGCGTGCCAGGCAACTCCTCGGGTGTCGCGGACATGGAGCCGCTGGTCAGCGACGTCGAACGGGCCGTGGCCCAGCTCGCCACCACCGGCGTCGACATGGACCTGTTGAAACGCAACCAGGCCGAGCTGGACGCGGGTGAGCCCGGCACCTGACCCCCTGCGTTCCGGACAAAAGCACACGAGTCGGCGTCAATCCGGCCACGGGCAGCGTGCCGGCCGCGGGCTTCACCGGCGCGAGCCTGCTGCTGGTGGCGGACCTGGTGGCGCGGCACGTGCTGCCGACCGAGCTGCCCACGGGCGTGGTGACCGGCGCGGTCGGCGCCCCGTACCTGCTGTGGCTGCTCGCCACGGCCAACCGGGCGGGCTCCGGCGGCTGACCGGCCGGGGCTACCAGTCCGGCAGCCTGCCCGCGGCCCGTTCCATGTCGGTGCAGTACACGGGCCCGGCGAGGTCGCCGGGCCAGTCGATGCCCGCCCAGAACGCGCGGGCGACCGGGTCGTCGGCGACCTCGGTGGTGGACCACTGGTAGGTGTCCGGCGGGGCGAGGGTGAGTGCGGCGGCGACGAGCACCCGGCCGTAGCCGCGCCGCCGGTGCGGCTCGTCGGTGCGCACGTGCTCGATGACGCCACGCCTGCACGGCCCGCAGACGGCTACGTCGATGTCGGCGAGTGCCACGCCGTCGACGTGGAGCCGCAGCTGGCCGACGCCCGCGCGGGTGTCCGGCGGGACGCGGACGAGGACGAGACCCGTACGTGGTGCGCCGTCGACGGTGTGCTGCCGGGCGGGGTTGACGAGACACCAGCTGGCGAGCGGGTCGTGCAGGGCGTAGCAGACCCCGCAGGTGATCTCGGTGAGCGCGTACCGGTGGTGGTAGCTGGACCGCGCCCCGGCGATGGCCAGCCGGTGCCCACGCAGGCAGTCAAGGGGGATCCGTTCGTCGCGAGCCGGCCGGACCGGGCGCGCGGCGCCGTAGACCCCCCGCGCGACGTCCCGCACCTCATCGCTCACACGTTCGATTATGGGCCCGTCCGGCCAGACAGGGAAGGGTTTCGCCGATCAGAGCCCGCACGAGGACGCAGCGTACCCGCGCAGCGACGTGGAGTCCACTGTGGTCAGTCCACTGTGGATCTATCGGCCGACTGTCGAGCCGCCGAGTGGCATCGGGGGGAGGCCGAGCTTGCGGTGGTCCCACGAGCGGACCCGCGTCACGTCCACCCGGACCGCGACCCGCTTGTGGAGCATGGCCGCCACCATCGGTTTCGTCTCCTCGCCGTAGGGCCCGTGGTAGCGCTCCCACACGTTGACGCCGACCGCCCACAGCGCCGCCGCGTCGTCGACGACCTCGGCGCGGCCCTCCAGCGACACGCCGCGCAGGGCGTCGTAGGTCTCCCCGTCCTCCAGCAGGACGGTGACCCTCGGGTCACGCCGGATGTTCACCGCCTTCTGCGCCTTGGCCTTGGTCTCGAACCACAGCACGCCGTCGAGCACGGCGAACCACATCGCGACCGCGTGGGGGTGGCCGGTCGCGCCGACGGTCACCAGCGTCGCCGTGCGGCGGCCTGCGACGAACGCCTCGACCTCCTCGGCCGTCATCTCAACCTGTGCTCGCTGGTTGGCGCCCAACGGAACCTCTCCTCCCGCGACGGTCCGGCGGCGGACCGGCCAGTATCGATGTCACGACCTCGACCAGGTCGGCGACGACCTCCTCGGGGGTCCCCGCGTCCGGTCCCTGGAGCAGTCTGGTGCGCTCCACGTCGCCGAGGACGGTCAGCGTGACGTTCATCGCCTGGGTCAGGCGGAAGTTGAGGACCCTGGCGGGGACGCCGGGGCGGCACCGCTCCAGCAGCTCGACGAACGCGGCGTTGCGCCGGAGGAACGACCCGGCGAGCGTGCCGAGCCCCGCGCCGTCGCCCCTGGCCAGCAGTTGGCCGACCAGGCGCACCCAGTGCTCGCCGCCCGCGTCGAGGACGGCGACGACCGGCTGTACGAACGCGCGGGCAAGGTCGTGCGTGGTGACCTCGCCGTCCGCCAGGTCCCGCAGCACGGCGTCCCGCTCGCCGACGATCTGGTCGAGACGGCCACGCAGCACGGCGTCGAGCAGCCCCTCCTTCGAGCCGAAGTGGTAGTGGATCGCCGCCACGTTCGTCTCGGCCGCCTGCATCACGGTGCGCAGCGACACCGCGCCGACGCCCTGTTCGGCGAACAGGCGCTCCGCGGCGGCGACCAGTGCGGCTCGGGTGGACACCCCACGAGACTATCAACTGATTCAATCAGTCGATAGAATCGCCCGTCATGGTCCTCCACATCGCAGACCTCGTCGAGCATGCCGTCGATGCCGTTCCCGACAAGCCCGCGGTGAAGCTCGGCGACCGCGTGGTGACCTTCGCCGAGCTGGAACGCGACGCCAACCGCCTGGCGCACTACCTGTCGTCGCGGGGCGTCGGCGTCGGCGACCACGTCGGGATCTACGCGAAGAACAGCGTCGAGCACGTGGTCGCGATCCTGGCCGTGGTGAAGATCCGCGCGGTCACGATCAACGTGAACTACCGCTACGTCGAGGGCGAGCTGGACTACCTGTTCGACGACGCCGACATCGTCGCGCTCATCCACGAGAGCTGCTACACCCCGCTCGTGGCGCGGTGCGCGCCGAAGCACGACAGGCTCGGGACCGTCGTCGTCATCCCGGACGCGTGTCCGCCGGAGGCCGACACCGAGCACGCGGGCGTGCGATACGCCGACGCCATCGCGGGCCAGAGCGCCGCACGCGACTTCGGCCCGCGCAGCCCCGACGACCTCCACGTCATCTACACCGGCGGCACGACCGGGTTCCCCAAGGGCGTGATGTGGCGCCACGAGGACTTCTGGCGGGTGCTCTGCGGCGGCATCGACTTCTACAGCGGCGCGCGGCTGTCCGAGTACGACCAGTCGACACAGGCCACAATGGACGGTCGGCTGGTCACGTTCCCGCTCAGCCCGCTCATGCACGGCGGCGCGCAGGCCGGCCTGCTGATGCACCTGTTCGCCGGTCACCTGACGATCCTCGAGCCGACGTTCGACCCGAGGCGGACCTGGGAGATCATCGAGCGTGACCGGGTGCAGCTGATCTTCATGACCGGCGACGCGATGGCCAGGCCGCTCATCGAGGAGTACGAGCGGGCCCCGCGTGACGCCGGGGCGCTGGTGGCGGTCGCCAGCAGCGCCGCGATCTTCAGCCCGGCCGTCAAGAAGCGGTGGCTGGCCGCGTTCCCGGACACCCTGTTCACCGACTCCGTCGGCGCGTCGGAGACCGGCTTCCAGGGCATGGGCCTGCAGGACAGGGACCGGGTCGGCGGCGAGGGGCCGGTCGTGACCCTCGGCCCGGACGGCGTGGTGATCGACGACGACGGCGCGATCCTCGACCTCGCGGGCGACGTCGGCGCCGTGGGACGTCTCGGCCGCGGCGGCTCGGTGCCGGTCGGCTACTACAACGACCCGGTGCGCTCGGCGGCGACGTTCCTGGAGATCGGCGGCAGGCGGTACTCGGTCCCCGGCGACTACGCGCGGATCGAGGAGGGCGGCCGGGTCACCCTGCTCGGCCGCGGCTCGAACTGCGTGAACACGGGCGGTGAGAAGGTGTACCCGGAGGAGGTGGAGGGCGCGATCAAGGCCCATCCCGCCGTGTACGACGTGCTCGTGGTCGGCGTGCCGGACGAGCGGTACGGCCAGGCCGTCGCCGCGGTCGTCCAGCCCCGCGTGGACCGGACGGTCGCCCTGGAGGAGCTGCGGGACTTCCTGCGCGCTTCGCTGTCGGGCTACAAGCTCCCGCGCGTGCTCGCGCTCGTGCCCGAGATCCCGCGCAGCGCCACCGGAAAGGCCCGGTACCCGCGAGCCAGGGAGATCGCGATGGCGGCGCGTTAGGCGAGGGACACGAGTGCCTGGACCGGGAAGTGGTCCGACGGGAACTGCCCGTCGACGGCGAAGGTGTTGATGCCGGCCGCCGGCACCCCGGCCGTGCCCCTCGTGAGGATCCAGTCGATCCGGTCGCCGTCGGGGACCGGTCCGCCGTAGCCGTGGAAGGTCGCGTACCGCGGGGTCGCGTGGGTGGCCGCCGCGGTCCAGGTGTCCGCCAGGCCCGCCGCGGTCAGCGTCCCGTACGCCGCCGACCGCCCGGCCGGGGCGTTGAAGTCGCCGGTGACGATGACCGGCAGGTCCGGCTCGAACGCGGCGACGCGGTCGCGGAGCAGCTCGGCGCCGCGCACCCTCGCGTGCTCGGACAGGTTGTCGAGGTGGGTGTTGACCACCGCGAACTCTCGACCGGTGGGCCGGTCGGTGAAGCGGACCCAGGTGACCATCCTCGTGGTGACGTTGCCCCACGACGCCGAGCCGGGCACGTCCGGGGTGTCGGAGAGCCAGAAGTCGCCGTGTGTCGACGGGGTGACGCGGCGGGTGTCGTAGAGGACGGCCGTGAACTCGCCCCGGTCGCCGCCCTCGCGGCCCTGCCCGATCCGGTCGTAGTGGTCGGGCAGGTCGTGGTCGAGGTCGGTGAGCTGGTCGCGCAGACCCTCCTGGGTGCCGACCACGGCGGGCTGCTCGCGGCGGAGCAGCTCCGCCATGACCGGCCGCCGCCTCGGCCACGCGTCGGCGCCCCGCGCGGCGGCGTAGCGCAGGTTGAAGGTCATCACGTGCAACGCGGTGGAGTCGCCGAACATCGTGTGGTCACCTCTCGTGCTGGTAGACGTCCGGGATGCCGTCCTCGTCGGTGTCGCGCCGCTCGTCGTCGCACAGGCGCCGGTAGACCCCGTTGCGGATCCGCAGCACCAGCGTGGCGAGCACCGCGGCGGTGACGGACGCGGCGAGGACGCCGATGCGGACATCGGCGTCCTGGGCCGAGCCCGCGCCGAAGGCCAGCTCGCCGATCAGGAGGGAGACGGTGAAGCCGATGCCGCCGAGCAGGGCGAGCCCGAGCACGTCCCACCAGCCGATGCTCTCCGCGAGGCTCGCCCTGGTGAACCGCTGTACCAGGAACGTCGCCCCGAACACGCCGATGGCCTTGCCCGCGACCAGGCCCGCGATGATGCCGAGCGTCACCGGCCTGCCCAGCGCGCCGCCGGCGTCGGAGACCGACACGCCCGCGGCGAAGAACGCGAACACCGGCACGGCGACCCCGGCGGACAGCGGCCGCCAGCGGTGTTCGAAGTGTTCGGCCAGCCCGGGACCCGGGCCCGCCGCGCGTCGCCGGACCGGCACGGTGAAGCCGAGCAGCACGCCCGCGACGGTCGCGTGCACGCCGGACGCGTGCACCAGCACCCAGGCCAGGACCGCCAGCGGCAGCAGCAGCCACCAGGACCGGACCCTGCGCTGAACGAGCACGGCGAACACCGCGATCGGCGCGAGGGCCAGCAGCAGGGGGAGCGGGGAGAGGGTGTCGGTGTAGACGACGGCGATGAGCACGATCGCGATCAGGTCGTCGACGACCGCCAGCGTGAGCAGGAACGTGCGCAGTGCCGAGGGCAGGTGCGTGCCGATCAGGGCGAGGACCGCGAGCGCGAACGCGATGTCGGTGGCCGTCGGGATCGCCCAGCCCGCCGACCCGTCCGGCGAGCCGGCGTTCACGGCGGTGTAGAGCAGGGCCGGGACCGCCATGCCACCCACCGCGGCGGCCACCGGCAGGACCGCCCGCCGGACGTCCCGCAGGTCGCCCGCGACGAACTCCCGTTTCAGCTCGAGCCCCGCGACGAAGAAGAAGATCGCGAGGAGCCCGTCGGCGGCCCACTGCGCGAGGGTCAGGTCCAGGTGCAGCGCCGAGGGCCCGATCCGCAGCTCGGAGAGCCACTCGTAGCCCGACCGCCACGGCGAGTTGACCCACACGAGCGCGGCCGCCGCGGCCACGGCGAGCAGCACCCCACCGACGGTCTCCAGGCGGAGGATGTCGCCGATCCGTCGTGCCTCGGGCCACGACCCGCGCCCGAACAGGCGAACCCGGGCGTCCTGACCCGACGGGTGTGCATCGTTGTCCATCCCACTCCAGACCGGTCGACGACACGTTCCGCCGACCAGACTTCCCGGCACACCTACGGGTCAACATGCCGTAAAGATCAGCGGAGCGCAAACCGCCTGCCCGGCCGGCACGCCGCGGGCTCACCCACAAGGGGGGTTAGTCGCGTGCGTTTTGCCGAATCAGCGGGTTTGTGGTCGCGTATGTCCTGTCAGGTAGCGTCCCGCTTCGGGATACAGGGCGTAACCGGTACCTCGGGTTCGGTGAGTACGACGGGAAGAACATGGATGGGGTAACGCGAGACGTCGATGACGCGTCGACGGCGACGCCGATCTTCGAGTCGCTGCTCGTGGAGCACGGTCTGACCTGGACCGAGGACCGCGACGTGCCCGCTGCCCCGAGCGGCACCACCCGGGACGGCACGGCGGGCTGGTTCGAGCCGAACACCGTCAGCCCCAACTAGGACCTCCGGCCGCGTGGTGCCCGTCGCCGCTACGCCGAGGTGGTCGCGTGCCCCCGGTCGTCGCCGACGGGGGTCGCCTCGCCTGCCTCGCCCGCCAGGACGGGGCCGGGGTCGGGGTGGCTCGACTTCACGGGCAGTCGCGCGCCGAGCCCGGGCAGGCGGCGGTCGAGGAAGCAGACGCACATCGCGAGGAAGCAGACACCGGTGAACTCGCGGACCGAACCGCGGCCGTAGTGGGCGGCGAGCCGGGGCCGCAGGTGCCGGAGGCGCCTGGCGACGTCGGCGAGGCCCAGCCTGCCCTCGGTGGCCAGGGTGCGGATGCCCGCGCGCCGGTCGGAGTCGCGGTCGGCGTAGTCGTCGAGCATCTGCAGCGTCTCGCCGATGTCCATGACGAGGGTGCGTTCCCGCGCGGAGAGGTCGGGCCGCACGAGGGCGAAGACCGTCAACGTGCCGTAGCGCCCCTTGCCCGCCGAGATCGCCGCGAGGGTCGCGTGCGGGGTGGCGGGATCGCGTTGGTCACGTGACCGGACCTGGAACCGGTGCGCGGCGGCGGCCGCGGCGTAGAGCGGGTCGTCGCGGCGGCGTCCCAGCCGGCCCTCCAGCTCCCGGTACATCCGGTCGAGCAGGCGTTCGGCGTCCGAGACCGGGGTGAACCGGCCGTGCTCGACCAGCTCGCCGAGCCTGCGTTCCAGGTCCGGTCCGCCGACCTCGTCGAGCAGGTCGTCGTAGAGCCTGGTGAACGCCAGACCGAGCACCGCGATATCGACGGCGAGGGGAATGTCGGCCATCGTCGCGTATCCGGAAATGACGAAACCGGATTTGGTGGCGTAGGAGAGCAGTGATTCCGCGAGCCGCGCGCGTGGCTCCGCTTCCGTGATCGTGGATTCGAGCAGAGGCAGTACGGAATTTTCGAACTCACGCGTGAACAAGGCGGCCTGGCGGCTCGCCGTACGCACGATTCGTGGTGCCGCAACGGCCATCGGTATCACCCCGAGGAGTGCGCACAGTTCACTCCCGATAGCGGCGTCCACGGTTCCCCCAATCCGAAGCAGGCGTGGACGCACAGTCTATGCCTGTTTACAGTGAGATATAAGGTCGCGTGCTGTGTTACTTCGTTACCTGGTCCTACTGCTCGCGGTCGCCGCCGTCGCCGTCGTGTGGGTGCGTTACGGCGACACGAAGGTCACGATTCTGGTCGCGATCATGGCGCTGGGCGTCTCCGTGCTCCGCTTCCTGCCGTCGTGGCCGTGGCGGTGGCTGCTCGACCCGAGACCGAGCACGCCGGAGCAGGTCGACGCGGCGGCCGAGGCGCTCGCCCGGTCGGCGTCGCAGCAGTGGATGGCCGAACGCGGACGCAGGAACCTCGAGGACGCGCACTCGATGGCCATCCGGTGGTCGGTCGACGACAGGTACTCGCGCCAGTCCGTGCGTGGCGGCACCCCGGTCGCCGGTGACCTCGCGAGCGTGATCGACGACTTCGTCGCGCGACCGCGCCGACTGGTCGTGACCGGCGACCCCGGCTCCGGCAAGACCGGGCTCTGCGTGCTGCTCACGTTGGAGCTGCTCAAGAGCAGTCTGCCGGAGCGGCGGGTGCCGGTGCTGTTCCAGATGTCGTCGTGGGACCCGGACACGAACTTCGGCAACTGGCTGGTCCGCAGGCTGGTCGAGGACTACTCGTGGCTGGCGGAGCCCTCGACCTACGGTGCGTCCGCCTGTGCGGAACTCCTGGCGCAGCAACGGTTGCTGCCGATCCTCGACGGTCTCGACGAGTTGCCGGAGGGACGGCGGACCGCGGCGCTCGACGCGCTGCAGCGCGACTTCGCGGGCCGGCCGTTCGTGCTCACCTGCCGCGCCGACGAGTTCGCGGCGGCGCAGGGCGACCGGCTGCTGAAGGACGCGCTCGTCGTCTCGTTGCTGCCACTGGACGGCGGGGCCGCGGCGAGCTATCTGCTCGACTCCGTCACCGGCACCGGACTGGCCTGGTGGGACGCGGTGATCAGCCGGATCACCGACGAGCCGACGAGCACGGTGGGGACCGCGCTGACCAGACCGCTCACCCTGTTCCTCGCGCAGGCCGTCTACCAGCGCGCGGACACCGACCCGTCGGAGCTGCTCGACGAGCGGCGGTTCCCGGCACCGGAGGACGTCGAGCGACGCCTGCTCGACTCGTTCACCTACGCGGCGTTCGACGACGGCCGTCCAGCGCCGCCCGGCCCCGGCAGGCCCGCGCGGCCCAGGCGGTGGGACCCGGAGACGGGCATGCGGACCCTGACGTTCCTCGCGGCGCTCCTGCGTGACCGCAGGACCCGCAACCTCGGCTGGTGGGAGCTGACCGACCTGGTGCCGAGGTGGGTGTACGTCCTCGTGCGGGTGGTCATCGGGTCCGTGGGCACCTCGGTGCTGTCGGCCGTCCTCTTCGGACTCTTCGGCGCCCCTGGTTCGGTGCCTACTTCGGGCTCGGGGCGGGTGCGGTCGTGGCACTGGCGCTGGAGGCCATCACGACCGACCGGCCACGGCGGCTCGTGCTCTGGGACAGCCACAGCAGGCGGTTCGCCGTGCGGGCGGTGCTGACCGACCTCGAGTTCGTGCTGCTCGGCGGGATCGGCGGCGGGCTGATGGCCGGGCTGCTCTACGGGCCGTTCTACGGCATCCTCGCCGGTCTGGTGTTCGGGCTGGTGTTCGCGATGGTGCGCCGGTTCGTGCAGCCGACCGAGCCGAAGGAGGCGCTGAGCCCACGTGGTCTGCTGGTCAGCGACCGGGCCGCGGTCCTGTACGCGGCACTCGCCGGTGTCGGTACCGGCGCGCTCGTCGGCGGGTTCCTCGGCGGGGTGGTCGGTGGCGACGAGGCCGGGCTCGTCGTCGACGTGGGCGGACCCGTGCAGGAAGGGCTGCTCGGCGCCGGGATGGGCGCGGTGGTCGTCGGTGCGGTGCTCGGCATGATCGTGCAGGCGAACAGTGCCTCCGGCCGGTTCATCACCGTGCAGCTCTGGCTGGCGCTGCACGGCCGTACGACGGTGCGGCTGATGTCCTTCCTCGAGGAGGCGCACCGCGTCGGGGTGCTGCGCCAGGTCGGCGCCTACTACCAGTTCCGCCACGCGAGCCTGCAGGACCGGCTCGCCGCCCTGGCTAGCGCGCAGGCGCCTGGTCCCGTGCGAGCCGCGTCACCGTGAGGGTCGGTCTGCCGAGGACCCAGTAGGTCGTGGGCCGCTCAGCCGACGGGCGCACTCCGTAGTGCGCGGTGGGGAAGCGGACCCGCGCGGACCGCCCGGCCGCCGAGTTGTCCTCCAGGTGGATGGAGCCGAGCTCACCGCGGATCTGCTCGAGGCCGACCCCGTCGTCGGTGGGGTAGCTGAACTCCACGGTCACGGGAACGACCACGCCGTCGGCGTCCGCCCGCCTGCGCACGCCGAGCAGCCGCTCCACCTCGTCGCGCCGGGTGAGGTCGTAGACGCGGCGCACCGCCCACCTGCCCTGCCCGGTCTCGACGGGCTCGCTGGTGGTGAACCGGAGCACGTCGAACCGCCGCGCCCGCAGCACGTCCGACTGCGCCACCAGCCAGGTCCGTTCGAACCGCGCCTGCCGCCGCCGCAGCACCGCGAGGCTCACCGCGGCCAGGCCCGCGTACGCCGCGACACCGGCGGCGACGGCCACGACGAACGGCCGCAGCCCGTCGTCGACCAGGAACTCGCCCGCGAGCACGACCAGTGCGGCGACCACGACGAGCCGTGCGGCACGCCGGCTCGCGGCGCTGAACCCCGGTTCACGCAGCCCGACCAGCCGTCGCGGCCAGACGGGTCCCGGTGCGCCGGGCACGGGCAGGTCCGGCCGGGAGAACCCGACCGGGTAGAGCGCACTGGACGGCACGTCCATGCAGCTCACCTCCTCGCCGGCGGCGCACCCCCACCACGCCGGCAACCACGGCCCAGGCACACCCCATCATCCTGTGCCACGGCCGTCGTGCAACCCCACACCGGTGAACTTCCCGAAGTTCCAAGGAAAGCGCAGTACCGTCAACAGCCGTTCATGTGCATGCGCACCTGCGTGCCCGCGAACGACGACCGCCACTGGACCAGGTCGCACCACTCGTTGGCCAGCCAGAGCCCGCGTCCGCCCCTCGCGCTGGCCGGTGGGCGTTCGCGGCCGGTCAGCGGGTCGGGTGCCCAGCCGCTGTCGCTGATCTCGCACACCACGGTGCCCTGCTCGATCCACGCGACGAGCCTGCCCCGGCCGCCGCCGTGCCGGATGCTGTTGACGGCCACCTCGTGCACGGCGAGCACCAGTTCCGCGGCCCGGTCCGGGCACAGTCGCGCCGCCGAGGCGAGTGCGGCGACGACGTCGCGGAGCGCCGGGAGGTCGGTCACGGTGAAGGCCACCTCGGCAGCCTCGGGTGGCGGGGCGGGCAGGGCGTGGTCGAGCCGGTCGAGGTTCGCGACGAAGCGGTCGCTCGGGGAGCGCACGCCGTCCTCACCGACCACGGGGTGGCTCGCGAGTGCCTCGTCGATCACGGCGGGGGAGAGGGTGGTGACGTCGTACGGGCACATCAGCCGCCACGTCGGGCCGTGCTCGAACGCGACGTTCAGCAACGCCTCGTGCCGCTGGCACTCGAGCAGCTCGGCACTGCTCCGGCCTGCCCAGATCGGCTCGCCGATGCCCCGGCACCCCCGGCCCGACCGGACACTGTCCCTGACGAGCTCACGCCAGATCGAGATGATCCGCGTCGGGTTGCGGCCGAGGTCGGCCATGTTCGCGAACACGACGTCCCCCGTGGTGCCCAGGGCCTCGCGCAGTGCGTCGATCTGCCGCGCGCCGACCGCGACGAGCACGGTCTCGCCCGCCGCCACACCCTCCTCGACGAACGACACCGCGGCGTCGACGAAACCGGCGAGGTCCCGGTAGAGATACGCCTCGTGTCGGACACTCAAGCCACGATCTCCGCTCTGGGGCAGGTCTCGTCGTAGCCGAGCATCTCCCAGCAGCGGCGGAACGAGTGCGACGACGACTCCACCTGCAACGACATTCCCGGTGCCGACTCGACGAGGTCGGCGATCACCTGTAAGCCGGTCAGGTCGAGGAAACGCAGCTCGGCGAAACTCAGCCGCAGCACCGAGGACTCGCTCGCCGCGCTCTGCAGGGCCGCGCGGAAACTCGTGACGTTCGTCAGGTCGACCGCGCCGCACACGTGCCATCCGCCGGCGGCGTCGCTCCACATCCGGAAGCCGAGGTCGCCGCTGTTGGCGCCGTAGCCCTGTGCGTGCGCGGACATCGCGGCGGCGACGGCGTCCGGGGCGAACATGTGGTTGCGGTAGAAGCAGAGCATGGTGGCGTCGAGGTCGTTGACCGTGCGGTCCAGCGCCAGCTCGAACGCGATCAGGTCCCGGGTGCTGAGCGGGGTCATGCCGATGTCGCACATGTCCGCGAGCACGCGGACCCCGCGATAACCCTGGCGCCGCGCGGCTTCGACCTCGCGCCGCAGCTCGGTCTCCACCCCGTTCGCGGGCCAGCGCTCGTTGTGCGAGATCTCGCCCGCGTGGAACTGCTGCCCGCTGCCGAAGACGACCAGTTTCTCACCGGAGCGTTGTCCGTCGAAGAACAAAGGGCGAACCAGCTCGTCGAACTCGCGTTGTGAGTCGACGACGAGTCCGACGTGTCTGTCCGTTCGCGTCGAATCCGCGAGGTCCTGCTCGGGCGCCATTCGGGGAGAATACGTGTCCGACCGGGCAGGAAATAATTCTTCACTCAATAGGGTGAAGATCGAGGGTGGGAATAAGACGGGAGAATAACCACCCGGAATATCCGGTGCGTCCACCGACCCAGCTCGACGCCGGGCGCACGCTCGCCGGGCCACTCGGTTTCCAGGACCTCCACCCCGCCCACCGGCGCCTCTCGGCCGACCGGCGATCTCACGGCACCTCGCCCACCACCTGCTCCTCTCCGCCCGCGACTCGCCCGGACCGGACCCCTCGTGCTCGACCAGGGCCATCGGCAGTCCGCCCGACCCGTCCTGCGTTCCGGGCCTACCTGTGGGGGTCGCCCTGCCTGCCGAGGGTCTCCACGGGGGCCGCGCCGGGGCGAGTCCACTGTGCCGTGGGTCTGCTGGTCGGGCCCCAGGTGGCCACACCGTCGGCGTCCGAGCGCCAGTACCAGCAGGCCTGGCCGCCGCCCTCGGCCGGGTGTCCGTCGCGGACGCTGCCGAGCACCGGCCGGCCTTCGGGGTTGTCCTCCCACGCCTCGCCCCTGCCGTAGGGCGTCATGTCGAGCAGGGCCAGCGACGGGTTGGCCACCTCGTTGCCCCGGCCCGTCGTCGAGTAGGTGAGGAAGGTGCGGTCGCCGTCACGCAGGTAGGTGGTGAGGTGCCCCATGTCCTCGCCGACCGGTGCCGGCAGGTCGCGCACCGAGTACCAGGGCTCGGTGTAGCCCATGAACTCGACGAAGGCGGCGACCTCGTCCCACCGCCCCGTGGTCACGACGGCGTAGGAGACACCGCGGGCGTTGAGGTAGACGGAGTCCCCGAGGTGCCACGCCGTGGTGGTGCAGCCCTCGCACTGCCCCTGGTGCGGCGCCCCGTCGTACCACATGTGCTTGTAGACCACGAGCTCGTCGCGGCCCTGGAATAGGTTTAGGAACGGCACCGGCCCGTCGGCCCCGACGACCTCGACCTTCCCGTCGAACTCGACCATCGGCAGCCTGCGGCGGGCCGCGGCGATGGCGTCACCCTCGCGGGTGTGGGCCTTCTCGCGGACCAGCAGCTCGTCGCGGGCGGCCTGCCAGGTGGCCAGGTCGACCACGGGCGGGCGGCCCGGCTGTGCGGGGGTCGAGTCCTGCGGTGTCGTCGTCATGGTGTCCTCCGTGTGCCGTGGTCCTGCTCGTCACTATGGCGACGCACGGTACCCGCGGCGTTCGACACGCGTCCGGGAAGAACTTCGTTGGCGGCGTAGGCCGAACAGCACGACGGTGATCGCGGCGCATGGGAACAGGCCTTCGAGATCGGTCAGAGCCAACCGCGGCGGGTGAAGACGCGGTGCAGGATCACGCACACGGCGAGGATCGCGAGGATGACCGCCGGGTAGCCGAACGCCCAGTGCAGCTCGGGCATGAAGTCGAAGTTCATCCCGTACACACCGACGACCATGGTGGGGACCGTGATGATCGCCGCCCACCCGGTGATCTTGCGCATGTCGCCGTTCTGCTGCAGCGTGATCTTGGCGAGCGTCGCGTCGACGAGGGTGGTCAGCAGGTCGTCGAAGCTCGCGACCCGCTCCGCGACGACCGACAGGTGGTCGTCCACGTCGCGGAAGTAGGAGCGGACGTGGTCGGGGACCAGCGGCGTGTAGCGCTCGGTGAGCTTGCGCATCGGCGTCGTGAGCGGCACGACCGCGCGGCGCAGCTCCAGGATCTCCCGCTTCATCAGGTACATCTGCTCGGCACCGACCTGCGAGTTCGGCGCGAAGACCATCGACTCGACCTGGTCGACGTCGCGTTCGAACGCCTCGGTCACCTCGAGGTAGCTGTCGACGACGTGGTCGGCGATCGCGTGCAGCACCACGGCGGGGCCCTGCGCCAGCCGTTCCGGGGTGGCCTCCAGGTCGGCACGCAGCGACTTCAGCGCCGAGTGCTCGCCGTGGCGGACGGTGACGATGAAGTCCCTGCCGAGGAACGCCATGATCTCGCCGCTCTCGACGATCTCGTTCGTGGTGGTCGGCGCGGCGTGCTCGACGTAGCTGACGGTCTTGAGCACCATGAACAGCGTCCCGGAGTAGGTCTCCAGCTTCGGCCGCTGGTGGGCGTGCACCGCGTCCTCGACGGCCAGCTCGTGCAGCCCGAACGTCGCGGCCAGGCCGCCGATCTGCTCGGCCTTCGGCTCGAACAGTCCGATCCAGACAAAACCCTCGCCGCGCCTGCGGACCTCCGCCACCGCGCGGGTGTGGGTCCAGCGCCCCGGCAGCCGTCTGCCGTCGACGTACACGCCGCAGTCGATCACGTAGGCCGACATCGGCACGGGGATGCGCGGCGGACGTGCCGTGTCACGCGCCACGGGACCACCCCCTCCGAGCCGCACCCGACCGACCGTCATCGTAGATGACCGCGAAATCGGTGCGCCGGAACTGTCGAGGACCGCCGTTCTGGTTCGACTCCATGGTGAGCCTCCAGAAAGGATCGTCCACTCATGACCGCATCAGGGTTGACCACCTCCGGGCGCACCGGGGCGCCGGGGTGGACCCGCGGCCCCCGCGTCGCGCTCGCGCTGCTGGCGCTGCCGTCGCTGCTCCTCGCGATCGACATCAGCGTGCTCAACGTCGCGCTGCCGAGGATGGCCGCCGACCTGCACCCGAGCCCGACCGAGCTGCTGTGGATGAACGACATCTACGGGTTCATGGTCGGCGGCACCATGATCACGATGGGCACGGTCGGCGACCGGATCGGCCGCCGGAAGCTGATCATCCTGTGTGCCATGGTGTTCGCGGTGGCGTCGGCGTTCGCGGCGTTCGCCACCGAGCCGTGGATGATCATCGCGACCCGGGCCGTGATGGGTGTCGCGGGTGCGGCGATCATGCCCGCCTCGATGGCGTTGATCGGCCGGATCTACCCGGACCCGAAGGCGTCCGTCGCCGCCATGGGTGCCTACATGACCTGCTTCCTGACCGGGATGGCCGTGGGCCCGCTGGTCGGCGGCGTGCTGGTCGAGCACTGGGGCTGGGGCTCGGTGTTCCTGATGGGCGTGCCGGTGATGCTGCTGACCGTGGTCGCGGCGCCCCGCGTGCTGCCCGAGTTCCGCGCGAGCGACCCCGGCCGGCTCGACGTGCGCAGCGCCGTCCTGTGCCTCGCGTCGATCCTGCTGGTGGTCTACGCGCTCAAGTCGTCGGTCAACAGCGGCTTCTCCTGGCTCGTGGTGGCCGCGGCCTGCGTCGGGGTGGTGCTCGGCGTGGTGTTCGTGCGCCGCCAGAAGCGGCTGGCGCACCCGCTGGTGGACCTCGGGCTGCTGGCGCGGCCCGGCGTGGCGCGGACGATGTGGGTGCTCCTGCTGACCGCCGTGGTGATGGGCGGGACGTCGCTGTTCGTCACGTTCTACCTGCAGTCGGTCCAGGGCCTCACACCGCTCGTGTCGGCCATGTGGTTGCTGCCCCAGATGGCCGCCATGATCGTCGCGTCCAACCTCGGGCCGTGGCTCGGCCGCCGCGTGGCGCAGTCCCGGCTCGTCGCGGTGTGCATGGGGATGATGACCGTCGGGTTCGCGTTGTTCGCGCTGGTCCCTGACGGTCCGGCCGGGCTCGCCGTCCTGACCTGCGCCACCGTCCTGACCACCGGGGGGATCGGCGCGGCGCTCCCGTTCCTGATGAACGACGTGATCGCGCACGCGCCGCCCGACCGCGCGGGCTCGGCCGCCTCGTTCACCCAGACCGCGAACGAGATCGGCATCGCCATGGGCCTCGTCGTGCTCGGCAGCGTCGGCACGGTGACCTACCGCGACCGCCTCGGCCAGGCAGGCGGCTCCTGGGTCGACGGCTTCGCGAAGGCGACCGGCGACCCCACGCTGCTCGACCACGTCCGCCACGCGTTCACGTCCGGGTTCCACGCCGCGGGCGCGACCTGTGTCGGGATCATGCTCGTCGTGCTGGTCCTGACCGTCCGGCTCCGCCGCCGCTCACCGGCCGAGTGACTCGCCGCCGTCCGCGGCAGGCTCGTGCCGTGTCGGCCGCCGTCACACGACGCGGAACCGGAGGTTCGTGGCCCGGGGTGCCTCGGTCTGGGCGATGCGTTCGAGCTTGACGTTGGTGCCGCCGGGGTGGTCGAAGAGGCGGACGCCGTCGCCGAGGAGGACGGGTGCCACACACACGAAGACCTCGTCGAGCAGTCCCGCCTCGAGGCACTGGCGGGCGACGTCGGCGCCGATGACGTTGACGTACTTCCCGCCCGCGGCGGCCTTCGCGGCGGTGACGGCCGTGTCCAGGTCGGGGACGAACGTGACGCCGGGCATCGGGGTGGCCGGGGCGTGGTGTGTCAGCACGAAGTGCGGACCGTCCCAGCTGCCGAACGCCTTGCCTGCCTTCTCCGGGTCGTCGCGGTGCGGGTCGTCGCCCCGGAAGCTGCGGTTGCCGACGAGGATGGCGCCGATCTCGTCGATCAGCCGGTCGACGGTCGGGTTGGGTCCGATGTGCTCGGTCAGCCAGGACATGTCACCGCCCGGGCCTGCCATGAAGCCGTCGAGGGACATGGTCGCGGAGAACAGCAGCTTGCTCACGATCTACCTCCATCACGGGTCGACTCGTGTTGAGACGGTGGATCGTCCGGAAAGTCATCGGTGAGTGTGGCGGGCAGCCCGAACGCGGGGAACAGGCCGAGGTCGTGGAAGGCGGTGATCTCCGTGACCCGGTCGTCCTCGATCTCCAGCACGGAGATGGCGAAGGGGTGGTAGGCGTCGGTGCGCTGGACGTAGGTCGCCACCGCGGGCTGCCGGTTGGCGCCGGTGGGCACCATCCGGAGGCGGCCGACGTAGCCGGAGTCCCAGCTCGCCGTGAGTGCGGCGACGACCGAGTCGCGGCCGTGCAGCCACATGGGCCACGGCGGCATCGCGGTCCGGACCTCCTCGGCGAGCAGTCTCGCGAGCGCGTCGAGGTCGGCGCGTTGCATGGCGTCGACGTACCGGCGCAGGACCGTGCGTTCCTGCCCGGACGGCCGGTTCGCCCAGTCGGCGCGGCGTTCGGGCAGGTGCTCGCGCAGGGTGGTCCTCGCGCGTTGGAGTGCGCTGTTGACCGAGGCCACAGGGGACTCCAGGAGGGCGGCCGTCTGTCTGGCCGGCCAGCCGAGCACGTCCTGCAGGATCAGGGCGGCGCGTTGCCGCGGCGGGAGGTGCTGGAGCGCGGCGAGGAAGGCCAGCTCGATGGTCTCCCTGGCGACGGCGACGGAGTCCGGTCGGGACTCGCTCGGCGCGGCCGGTTCGGCCAGGCGGTCCGGGAACGGCTGGAGCCACGGGATGTCGGTACGCGGCGGCAGCGCGGGTCCCGGTGGGGTCGGCGCGCTGAGGTCGTAGGGGAGGACCCGTCGGGCCCGGCTGTCGAGGAAGTCGAGGCAGGCGTTGGTGGCGATGCGGTAGGCCCACGCGCGGAACGTGGAGCGGGCCTGGAACCCGTCGAGGTTCTTCCACGCCCGCAGGAACGTCTCCTGGACGAGGTCCTCGGCCTCGTCGAACGAGCCGAGCATCCGGTAGCAGTGCACCCGCAGCTCACCCCGGTACCGTTCGAACAGCACCCCGAACGCGCCCTCGTCCCCCGCCCGCGCCGCGGCCACCACCTGGTCCTCGTCCACACCGGAACGCTACTGGCCGGGCCGAGGACCTCGGCATGACGGCGGTGCGCGACCGTTCGGGATCGGTACAGAGCGGTCGTGGCCGCCGACGTCGGTCCCGGTGGGTACCCGGCGGATGCTATACACGGACGATCTCGTCGAGACCGATCAGTGCGACGGCGTCGCGTTGATCCGCGTCCACCGCCGGGGAAGGGACGCGGGATGAGTGATCCGGGAGACCATCCCCACGGCGTCGTGCGCGAGTTGCGGCACAGTGTCGACGCCAACCCCGACACGATCGGCCGCACGCGGGACCTGCTCGGCGAGTGGGCCTCGGCGGCCGGAGTCGTCGCCGAGCAGCGCGACGACCTCCTGCTCGCCACCTACGAGGCGATGGCCAACTCCACCGAACACGCCTACGGGGGACACGGCGGCGTCATCGACCTCCACGCCTACCGCACGCCGGACGGGATCGCCATCACCGTCAGCGACCACGGCAACTGGCGCGCACCCCACCCCAGCATGCTGCGTGGCCGCGGCCTGCCGTTGATCGAAGGGCTCGCCGACCACGCCGAGATCACCCACGACGAGTTCGGGACCACCGTGCGCATGCGCTGGGACCTAGTCGGCCCGGACGCGCAGCGGGAGGACGAACCACAACACCGCGAACAACGCGGCGACCACCACCGCGGCGACGGACGCGACGGCGGTACCCGCGACGACCTTGAACAACAGCAGCACGGTCGCGGTCATGGCGACGGCCAGTGAGGCGAGGCCGGCGACGGTGAGCCTGTTGGCCACCGCGACGATCTCCGGGCGCCTGCCCCGCCGGAACAGCAGCCGGTGCCACGCGGCCGGCGCCGTGAACAGGGCTACCGACGCCGTGGCGAACACGACCGCCACCAGGTGCACGACCTGCTCGAAGCCCGACGCGCGGGCGTAGTGCTCGGTGAACGCCACCGAGAGCAGGAAGCCGAAGAGGAACTGCACCCCCGTCTGCGCGACCCGCAGTTCCTGGAGAAGCTCACTGACATTGCGCGCCAGCTGTTCGTCGCGGCTCTCGGCGTCCCCATCGAGAGGCTTTGTCACCATAACGGGTGAATTACCCGAAAAGTCCTACCCAAACGCGTACCTACGACACCGCCATCGCGCCGACCTGTCCGTCGGCACGGGGTTCTGCCTGGCAGGCGAGCACGGCCCACACGGTCTTGCGGCCGGTGCCTGCCCTGCGGCGCACGCCCCAGGCGCGCGCGATGTTCTGCACGAGCACGAGGCCACGCCCGCGGTGCGCCGCCTCGCCGAAACGGGACTGCCCGACGGTGACCGTCTCGAGGTTGGAGTCCTCGACCTCGATGGTCGTCCTGCCGTCGACGACGCAGTGGTGGAGACGGACCATCTGCGGACCGTCGCCGTGCTCGTAGGCGTTGGACGCCAGCTCGTCCGCCACCTGCATGACCTCGGTCACGTGCCGCTCGCCGAGGTCGGCGAGCACGGCCGAAAGCCACTGCCGCAACCGCCGCAGCCCTCTGGCGTCACTCCCGCGCAGGTCCAGACTGTGGCTACCCACCGGACAACTCAGCCGGTTCGTCACGTGTCCTCCTCCGCCGCCCTGCCCCTGCCCCGATCACGTCGGCCCTGTGCGGGTAATGCCCCGTCAGGACGATCCGGAAACCACCGCTGGTCTGGCCATCGAGCCGACAGCTCAGCCGCACTGGCTCAGACCGGTCAGGTCGTTGCCCGCCAGGCTCGTGATGCCGTTGGTCCGAATGGGCAGCCGCACCTGGGGGATCAGCGCCCGGCGCACCCGTCGTGCCAGCTCCTCGGGTCGCGGCCGGAGCTCCTCCGGCCAGGCGGCCAGCACGACCGGCGGCTCGTCACTGGCAGGCT
The DNA here is from genome assembly GCF_004364325.1 of Actinophytocola oryzae. Classification (GTDB taxonomy): domain Bacteria; phylum Actinomycetota; class Actinomycetes; order Mycobacteriales; family Pseudonocardiaceae; genus Actinophytocola; species Actinophytocola oryzae. The sequence continues at coordinate 218,746 of NZ_SOCP01000009.1, forward strand.
CGATCGCCAGCGACCAGCCGTCCGTGCTGGTCCACTCGAGCATCAGGAAGCGTCTCGCGTCGGCGGGCGCCGGGTGGGAGAGCGCCACGTACGCGGCGGACGGCGGCCCGTACTCGCACCAGGCGGCCGCGGGCTCGACGCCGACCGCGTGGGCCACCTCCTCGACGTAGTGGCGCAGTGCACGTGCCTCGCGGTGGCTGTTGTCGGGCTGCATGACGACCGTCCCTTTCGGTTGATCACCCATTCGGGGGACGACTACCCGGGGGCAGGGCCACCAAACGGCGGGACCCTGGCGTGACACCTCACAGTTACGCAACCGCACGGCGTCGGCCTCGCTCGCGACGTCGTCCCCGGCGACGCGTGCGTCTCCGCCGTCGAAGCCGATCAGCGTGAAGAGGATCCGCACCACGGTCGTCTTGCCGGCGCCGTTCGGGCCGAGCAGTGGGAACGTGGTCCCCTCGCGGACGCCCAGGTCGATGCCGTCGAGCAACACCTTGTCGCCGAACGACGTGCGCAGCCCGTCACCGCGATCGCCGATCGTGATGGCGCGCTGGTCATGCCCCTCCTCCCAGTCCGTCGTGGCCCGGTCGGCCACGTCCGGGAAGGCGGATGCGGGTGAGGGGTGTCGCCGCGGCCTCGTCCCGGTGTCGGCCCGCGACACCGGGACGGCGGGCGTCACCCCCGAGCGCGGTCAGTCGTCCTCGGTCGGGAACAGGATCGGGCTGAGCAGGTAGCGGGCGCGGCCGGGGGCGGGCTCGTTGGCGAGCCTCGGCAGGATCGCCGCGCGCAGGTCGAGGATCAGGGCCGTCAGCTCGTCGCGGCTGAGCCAGACGGCGTGCTGGCGGTAGCCGACGAGGTCCTCGGCCGGGTCGACGTGCTCGCGGTCGAGGTAGGCGCCGAACTCGGCGGCCAGGACGGCGAGTGCCGTGGCGAACGCGCCTCGGTGGTCCTCGGTGGACAGTGCGGCGGCTGCCGCGCCGTCGATGACCGCCCGGTCGCGGCGCAGCCGGTAGTGGCGTTCCACCGCGCCTCGGACGCGCCGTTCCTCGGCCACCTCGAGGATTCCGCCGGTCGCGAGGAGGTCGACGTGCCGGTACACCATGGCCTTGGAGACGTCCGGGAGGCGGGCGCAGAGGTCGGCCGTGCTGAGTACGCGGTCGCCGTGCATCGCGTGCACGATCCGCAGCCGGACGGGGTGCGCGACGAGGGTCATGGTGTCCACGTCCGAACGATCTCATCCTGTGCTACCTTTCGCAAAGTATGAGAAAGGTGGTTGGATGGTGGACGGCGCTGCTGCCGCGCTGGCGTTGGTCGGCCTGGCGCGTGACGGCCGGTTCGGGGAGGTGGCGGAGCTGTTCTCGGCGCCGTTGCGGGCGCTCGCGTCGGAGGGGACGGTGCGGTCGGCGTGGGTGGCCGAGCTGGGGAGGATTGGTGCCGTCACGGCGATCGGGATCCCGGCGACCGGGCCGGGGGAGGCGGGCCTGGTCCGCGCGAGTGTCCCCGTCACGTGCGAACGCGGCGGCTTCACGGTGCTGGTTTCCTTCGACGACAGGGGAATCGTGCACGGGCTGCGGCTCGCACCCGCGACGGGTCCGGTGTGGACGCCGCCGGACTACGTGCGCCGCAGGCGGTTCACGGAACGCGAGATGGTGCTGGGCGGCGGTCCCCGTGCCGTGCCGGGCACGCTGACCCTGCCCCGCCGGGCGCGAGTCGGCGTGGTGCTGCTCAGCGGCGGCGGCCCGTTCGACCGCGACGGGACGAGCGGGGCCAACAAGCCGCTGAAGGACGTGGCGTGGGGGCTGGCGAGCAGGGGAGTGGCGGTCCTCCGGTTCGACAAGGTGACCCACGTCCACGGCGGGCTTGCCCCCGGCGCGACGATGACCGACGAGTACGTGCCACACGCCGTGGCCGCCGTCGAGCTGCTGCGGGCGCACGTCGAGAGGGTGGTTCTCGTCGGGCACAGCATGGGTGGCAAGGCCGCACCGCTGGTCGCGTCGAGTGTCCAGGTGGATGGCATGGTGCTGCTGGCCGGTGACGCGCAGCCGATGCACCACGCGGCGGTGCGCGTGGCCCGCTACCTGGCGTCGGTCGCGCCCGACGTGGTCGACGGGGAGGCGGTGGCGGTGTTCACCCGGCAGGCGGCGCTGGTCGACGGTCCCGACCTGACGCCGTCGACACCGGCGGCGGAACTGCCGTTCGGCTTCCCGGCGTCGTGGTGGCTGGCCATGCGCGCCTACGACCCGGTCGCCGCCGCGGCGGCCGTCGGCGTGCCGATGCTGATCCTCCAGGGCGCCCGCGACTACCAGGTGACCGTGACCGACGACCTGACCCGCTGGCAGGCGGGCCTTGCCCACCGCCCGAACGTCACGTTCCGCGTCTACGCCGGCGACAACCACCTGTTCTTCCCCGGCGAAGGCCCCTCGACCCCCGCCGAGTACGACCAACCACAGCACGTCGACCCCCAGGTCGTCACCGACATCGCGACGTGGCTGTCGACCACCCGGCCGGTTGGTCAGGCGGGGCGCCGCGCGGTGAGCAGCACCTGAGGACGCAGCGACGGCGGCTGCGGCGGCAGCCGCAGCTCGGCGACCGTCTCGAGGCCGGCGTCGACCAGCATCCCGGCCAGTTCCTCGGGGCGGTACAGGTGGGTGGTCCAGGAAACAGGCCGACGCGACGGAGAACCGCAGGTCGGGGTACTGCCGCCGGGCGTGCTCGACCATCCGGGGCGACAGGTCGACGCCCGAGGCGTCAAGACCGAGATCGGCGAGGTGCGCTGTGACAGTGCCCTGCCCGCAGCCGACGTCCAGGACCGGGCCCAGCCCGCGGACGGACTCGGCGAACGCGGCGAGCACCGCCCGCAGCCACGGTTGCGCCTCCAACCTGCCCACGGCGAGGTCCACATAGGCGTCGGCGACGCGGTCCTAGGACTCGCGGACCGTCTCGAGGTCGGAGGGCTGCCGCACGGGAGGCATCCTACGTACGGTGCTGGTCGGCCACCCGGATGGTGACGGTGCCCAGGCGGTCGAACTCGGCGGTGAAGACGTCGCCCGCCGACAGTGGGACGGCGGCGTGCAGGGCGCCGGTCATGACCATGTGGCCGGGTTCGAGGGCGACGCCGTGTTCGCCGAGGGTGTTGGCCAGCCAGGCGACCACGGCGACCGGGTCGCCCAGTGCCGCCGCGCCCGCCGCGGTGTCGAGCAGCTCGCCGTTGCGGGTCATCACCATGCCGATGAGGCGGGGGTCGAGGTCGTCGATGGGCAGCTCGCGCTCGGCGGTGGCCATGGCGCCGTTGGACGCGAGGTCGGCGACCGTGTCCGCCAGCTTGATCCGCCAGTCCGCGATGCGGGAGTCCACGATCTCCATCCCCGCCCGCGCACCGGAGATCGCCGCGCGGGCCTGGTCGACCGTGACCCCGGGGCCCCGCAGCCGCGTCCCGAGCGTGAAGACGATCTCCGCCTCCACCCTCGGGGCGATGAAGTCGCCCAAGGACACCGTGGCGCCGTCGGCGTAGACCGTCGACGCCAGGACCGGGCCGTAGTCCGGCGAGTCGACGCCGATCATCTTCTGCATCGCCACCGACGTCAGGCCTACCTTGTAGCCGATGACCCGGTCGCCGTCGGCCAGCAGGAGCCGCACCAGCTCCTGCTGCACGGCGTAGCCGTCGGCCATGCCGAGGCTGGGGTCGGTGTCGGTGAACGGGGCGATCGGGGTCCGGGTGCGCCTGGCCTCGTAGAGGGCCTTCGCCTTGCCCGGGGCGTCGGTGAGCGGCATGGGGTGATCCCCTCAGCGTTGCGCGGCTAGTTGGATGGCTACGTCGATGATCATGTCCTCCTGGCCGCCGACGTACCCCAGCTCACCACACCGGCGCAGGATGTCGTGGGCGGGCACCTTGTACCGCTCCGCCGCCCGTTCCGCGTGCAGCAGGAACGACGAGTACACACCCGCCCAGCCCTGCACGATCGCGTTGCGGTCCATCTTCGGCCACCGGTGCAGGTACGGGCGCACCACGTTCTCCGCCGCGTCCAGCAGGCCCAGCACGTCCAGGCCCGTGGACACGCCCAGCCGGTCGAACACCGCCGCCAGCACCTCGGTCGGCGAGTTCCCCGCGCCCGCGCCCAGCGCGCACACCGACCCGTCGATGTAGCGGACCCCCGCCTCGTACGCGAGCACCGAGTTCGCCACGCCGAGGCTGAGGTTCTGGTGCCCGTGGTAGCCGACCCACGCCTCGTCGCCGACCTCCGCGACCAGCGCCTCGAACCTGGCCTTGGCCTCGTGCATGAGCAGCGCCCCCGCAGAGTCCGTCACGTACGGGCACTGGCAACCCGCGTCGACCATGATCCTGGCCTGCTTCGCCAGGTCCTCCGGCGACGTCCGGTGCGCCATCATGAGGAAACCGACGGTCTCCATGCCCAGGTCGCGGGCCGCCGCGAAGTGCTGCGGCGACACGTCGGCCTCGGTGCAGTGGGTGGCCACCCGCACCATGTCCGCGCCCGCGTCCCTGGCCTGCCGCAGGTGCTCCACCGTGCCGATGCCGGGCACCAGCAGCACCGCGATCCTCGCCTGTTTCGCCTCCTCGCGGGCGGCGGCGATCAGCGTCATCTCGTCGGTGTGGGAGAAGCCGTAGTTGAACGACGAGCCGCCGACGCCGTCGCCGTGGGACACCTCGATGGTGTCCACGCCTGCCTGGTCCAGCGCGCGGACCGTGTCCCGCACGTGCTCCTCGGTGAACTGGTGGGCCATCGCGTGGCTGCCGTCACGCAGCGTCGTGTCCGTGATGCGGACGTCGTGGGTCAGCTCCGGCCTGCTCATGCCGTCACCCTCGCCTTCGCGATCAGCTCGCCGACCTGCGCGGCGGCGGCGGTCATGATGTCCAGGTTGCCCGCGTAGGGCGGGAGGTAGTCGCCGTTGCCCTTGACCTCCAGGAACACGGCCACCCGACCGTTGTCGCGCCAGTCGGGGCGCGGGTCGTCGAACTGGGGCTCCGCGCGCAGGGTGTAGCCGGGCACGTACTGCTGGACGTCCGCGATCATGTCGTGGATCGAGCCCGTGATCGCGTCGCGGTCGGCGTCGGGTGAGATCATGCAGAACACCGTGTCGCGCATGATCATCGGCGGGTCGACCGGGTTCAGGATGATGATCGCCTTGCCGCGCTCCGCGCCGCCGACCTCCTCGACCGCCCTGGCGGTGGTCTCGGTGAACTCGTCGATGTTGGCCCGCGTGCCCGGGCCTGCGCTGCGTGAGGACACCGACGCGACGATCTCGGCGTAGGGGACCGGGGTCACCCGCGAGACGGCGTGCACGATCGGGATCGTCGCCTGCCCGCCGCAGGTGATCATCGAGACGTTGGGCGAACCGAGGTGCGCGGCCCCGTTGACCGGCGGGCACACCATCGGTCCGAGGTGCGCGGGCGTGAGGTCGACCGCCTGGATGCCCGCCTCCTCGTAGCGTGGCGCGTTGGCCACGTGCGCCTTGGCCGAGGTCGCCTCGAACACCAGCTGCGGCAGCGGGTCCTGGCGCAGCAGCCACTCGACCCCGTCGGAGCTGGCCGCCACCCCGTTGTCGCGTGCGCGGGCGAGCCCGTCGGACTCGACCACGCCCACGACGTAGGCGACGTCGACGACGGTGCTGCGGCGCAGCTTCTCGAACAGGTCGGTGCCGATGTTGCCCGGCCCGACGATCGCGGCGGTGATTGTGCCCATGAGCTGGACTCTCGCACCGGGGTCGCGTCACGATGAAGGCGTGCGTACCGCTGAATGGAACGACGGGCCGAACTCGGTGCTCGGTCGCGCCATGAGCCTGCTGACCGCGTTCCGGCCGGAGGAGGTCGAGCTGAGCCTCGCCGAGCTGGCGCGGCGCACGGGGCTCGCGAAGACAACCGCGCACCGGCTGCTGCGGGAGCTGACGGCGTGGGACCTGGTCGAACGCACTCCCGGCGGGGTTCGGCTCGGCATGCGGCTGTTCGAGCTGGGCTCACTGGTGCCTCGCCAGCGAGGCCTCCGGGAGGCCGCCGCGCCGTTCCTGGCGGACCTGTTCGAGGCCACGCACGAGACCGTGCACCTGGCGATCCTCGATGGGGTCGAGGTCGTGTACGTGCAGAAGCTGGACAGCCGCAGAGGTCCGAAGCTGCCCTCACGCGTGGGTGGGCGGCTGCCTGCCCACTGCACGGGGGTCGGCAAGGCGTTGCTGGCGTTCGCCCCGCAGGCCAGGGTGGACGCCGTCCTCGCGACCGGGCTGCGCCGCCGCGCGCCGCGCACGGTCGTGGCGCCCGGCCTGCTGCGTCAGGAGCTGGCCGAGATCCACGACCGCGGCGTCGCGATGGAGCACGAGGAGTCGACCGTGGGCATCACGTGCGTGGCGGCGCCGGTGCTGGACACCGACGGCTTCGCCCTCGCCGCGGTCTCCATCACCGGCTGGGTGAACCGCCTCGAACCCGCCCGGTTCGCGCCGGCCGTGCGGACCGCGGCCCTCGGTATCTCCCGCACGCTGCGTGGCGGGCGATAGCACGCGAGGTCACGCCGACGCGAAGCTGGCCATCCAGAGAATGCAGAGCAGAAGGCCGACCAGGGAGCACGACAGCCCGGCGATGGCGGGGCCTTTCGGCATACCGGGAACCTTGCCCGCCTTGCTGATTCCCGCGCCACCGAAAATGACGCCGAGAATGACCAGCGGCCAGGCGATCACGCCGATCACCGGGATGAGGGAGAACACCAGACCGAGAATTCCCAGGACGAGGGCGGCGGTGCCCAGTCCGTTCGTCGGCTGTGCAACATACACTGGCGCGGGGTGGGTCTGGGCCTGGGGCGGGACATAGTCGGTCATAGGAACCCTCTCTGTGTGGTGAGTTGGATCCTATGTCGTGCCTTGTGGTGAATCCGTTACTGCTCGGCTGGAATTCACTCGTTCGTGTGTTCCGCATGGTTACCCGGGGCGGCCCTGAATCCGCGGTGGACCTTTCTTCGTCGAATTCCTCACCTGTTACCGCAAATCCGCCGACTGTTGTCGGGCCCGTTCCGCGTGACACGGGAGCGGGCACCCGGCCCACGAGGCGCCGCCCCCGCTGTCGGTGATCGGCCTCCAGGAGACGAGCCAGCACTAGGGTTTTCCCTGGTGCCAACGGACCTACGGTCGGTGGACGCACGACCGGAGGTGGCTCGTGGGCCGTCATGCCTTGTTCCTGGCCATTCCGGCGCATGGGCACATGCGCCCGGCGCTGGCCGTCGCCGGGGAGCTGGTCTCGCGGGGATGGCGGGTCAGCGTGCTGGCCACCGACGAGTTCGCCGGCATGGTCACCGCCGCGGGCGCCGACGTCGTGCCCTACACGACGCAGATGTCGCAGTGGCTCGGGCCGGGACGGGCGGGCAACGCCGACCCCGACGCCGACTCGCTGGCCTGGTCGCGGGTCCTGTTCTTCATCGAGGGCGCCCACCTCGTCGAGAAGGCGCGGGAACGGTTCGACGACGACCCGCCGGACGTCGTCGTGTACGACATGGCGGTGGCCCACGCCGGCCGCGCGCTCGGGCAGCTGTGGCACCGGCCGACCATCCAGTCCACGCCCTCGTTCGGCTCCAACGCGCGGTACTCGCAGGTCGACGTCGTGCTCGCGTCGGCAGGGGTGGGGCCGGGACATCCAGCCCTCGCCGAGCTGCGCCGCATGGCAGGCGAGTTCGCCGCGCGGTACGACCTGGCCGACGCGCCCGACGACCTCGTCAGCTGGGCCGCCGACCACGCGATCGTCTACCTGCCGAGGCAGTTCCAGGTCGCCTCGGCCGGCTTCGGTGACGGCGTGGGGTTCGTCGGACCCTGTCTCGGCACGGAGGACCGTGCGGGGGACTGGGCGCCGCCGCCGGACGGGCGGCCCGTCGTGGTCGTGTCCATGGGCACCACCGTCAACGGCGGGGTCGAGCTGTTCCGGCAGTGCCGGGACGCCTTCGCCGACCAGCCGTGGCACGTGGTGATGACGCTGGGCGGCACCGATCCGGCCGCTCTCGGCGCCATCCCGACGAACATCGAGGTCCGCGCCTGGATCCCGCAGCTCGCCGTGCTCGGGCACGCCGCCGTGTTCGTCACCTCCGGCGGGCTCGGCAGCGTCGCCATGGCGTTGCACGAGGGCGTGCCGATGGTGGTCGTGCCCCGGATCCCCGAGTGTCGGGTCATCGCGCGCCGGGTCGCCGCACTCGGGCTCGGCACGGTCGTCCCGCCCGGCGAGGCCACCGGGCCGCGGCTGCGTGACGCCGTGGCCGCGCTGCTCGCCGACGGGGACACCGCGCGCCGGGTCGCCGCGATGCGGGAGCACACCCGCGCGGCGGGTGGCGCCACGGCGGCCGCCGCGCTCGTCGAGGCCAGGTCGGCCGTCCACGCCGGCGGCTGAGCCACCCGCACCGAGGAGGAACCGCCCATGATGCCGGGACTGCGGCTGCCCGACCCGTTGCTCGCCAAGCGGATCGAGGAATCGGCCTGCGCACGCGACAGCGTCGTCCTGCCGACCGACCGGTTCGGCGACTGGCTCACCGAGCGGCGGCGCGCGCAGTGGCAGGAGGTCCGCCGGGTGCCGCTCACCGCGCTGCGCGGTTGGGACTTCGAGTCCGACACCGGCAACCTCGTGCACGCCAGCGGCCGCTTCTTCGCCGTGGAGGGCCTCGCGGTGCGCACCGACACCGGCCCGGTGCGGCGGTGGCGCCAGCCGATCGTGAACCAGCCCGAGATCGGCGTGCTCGGCATCGCCGTGCGTGAGATCGACGGCGTGCTGCACTGTCTGATGCAGGCCAAGGTGGAGCCGGGCAACGTCAACGGCGTGCAGCTCTCGCCGACGGTGCAGGCGACCAAGAGCAACTACACCGGCGTGCACGGCGGCGCCCCGGTGCCCTACCTCGAGCACTTCCGTGACGCGGAGCCGAGTGCGGTGATCGCCGACGTGCTCCAGTCCGAACAGGGCTCCTGGTTCTACCGCAAGCGAAACCGGAACATGGTCGTCGAGGTCGGGCCGGAGGTCGAGGCCGTCGACGGCTTCTGCTGGCTGACCCTCGGCCAGGTGCTCGACCTGCTGCGGGTGGACAACCTCGTCAGCATGGACGCCCGCACCGTGCTGTCCTGCGTGCCGCTCGGCTCCGGGGAACCCGACCGGGTCGGCGACGACTTCGCCTCGGCCCTCGCGCTGTCCGGCGACCCCGCCGCGGGCGGGCTGCACACGACCACCGAGGTGCTCAGCTGGATCACCGACATGCAGGCCCGCCGGGAGATGGACGCGCGCCGGGTGCCGCTCGACGAGGTCGACGGCTGGACCCGCGGCGACTGGTCGATCAGCCACGACAAGGGCCGGTTCTTCAGCGTGATCGGCGTCGACGTCGAGGCGGCGGGCCGGGAGGTGGCCGCGTGGCAGCAGCCGCTCATCCGTCCACACGGGACCGGGGTGGCCACGCTGCTCGTCCGCCGTTTCGGCGGCGTGCTGCACGCGTTGCTCAACGCCAGGGTGGAGGCCGGGTACCTCGACGTCGTCGAGCTGGCGCCGACCGTGCAGTGCACGCCGGGCAACTACGTCGACCTGCCACCCGGGAGCCTGCCGCCGTTCCTGGACATCGCGCGGGCGGCACGCGCCGACCAGGTCCGGTTCGACGCCGAGCTGTCCGAGGAGGGCGGCCGGTTCCACCACGCCCGCACCCGCTACGGCATCGTCGAGGTCGGCACGGGCGTGGCCGACACGGAGCCGCCCGACTACCGGTGGCTCACGCTCCACCAGCTCGCCGGCCTGCTCCAGCACAGCCACTACGTCAACGTGCAGGCCAGGACGCTCGTGGCCTGTCTGCTGGGCCTGCGATGAGCCTGCGGGTGGGGGTGCTGGGCTGCGCCGACATCGCCCTGCGCCGGATCGGGCCCGCGCTCGCCGCACTGCCCGAGACCACCGTCGCGGCCGTGGCCGGCCGGAGTCCCGGGCGGGCCGCGGAGTTCGCGCGGGCGTTCGACTGCGCGGCGACCGACTACAGCGGACTGCTCGCCCGCGACGACGTCGACGCGGTGTACCTCCCGCTGCCGCCCGGCCTGCACTTCACGTGGACCAGGGCGGCGTTGCTGGCGGGCAAGCACGTGCTGGTGGAGAAACCGCTGACGCCGACCTCCGCCGAGGCGCGGGAGCTGGCCGACCTCGCGCTGGCGCGTGGCCTGGTGCTGCGCGAGAACTTCATGTTCCTGCACCACCGCCAGCACCACGTGGTCCGCCAGGCAGTGCGCGACGGCGTACTCGGCGCGGTGCGGTCCCTGTCCGCGGAGTTCTCGATCCCGCCGAGGCCCGACGGCGACATCCGGTACGACCCCGCGCTCGCCGGCGGTGCGCTCGTGGACCTCGGCGGCTACCCGATCCGGCTGGCCCAGTACCTGCTCGGTGACGGGCTGACGGTTCTCGGTGCCGAGCTGACCACCGATCCCGACAGGGGCGTCGACCTGCGCGGGGTGGTCACGCTCGCGGGTGACGGGGTCACCGCGGACCTGCGCTTCCACCTCGGGGGCGCCTACACCAACGAGTACACCGTCGCCGGGGACCGCCGGTCGGTGCACGTCGCCCGCGCGTTCACCCCACCCGCCGACTTCGAACCCGAGCTGCGGCTGTCCGACGGCGAACGGCTCGTGGCCCCGGCCCAGGACCAGGTGCTTGCCGCCGTGGCCGCGTTCGCGTCCGCCTGTGCGGCACCGAACGCGCGGCGCGAGCGGGGTCGGCTCGCCCGGTCGGTGCGCACCACCGAACTGCTCGACGCCGTGCGCGGCGCGGGGCTCACCCCCGCGCCGAGGTGAACTCCCGGATCGTCCGTCCCATGTAGTCGATCATCTCGTCGGTGACGCCCGGGTAGCAGCCGATCCAGAACGTGCGGTCGACCACCGCGTCGCTGTTGGACAGGTCCCCGGCGACCCGGAAGTCCACGTCCTGGTAGGCGGGGTGGCGGGTCAGGTTGCCGCTGAACAGGAGCCGGGTGCGGATCTGTCTGTCCTCCAGGAAGAGCTGGAGGTCGCGGCGGGTGTAGGGGGCGGCGGGGTCGACGGAGAGCACGAAGCCGAACCAGCTCGGGTCGCTGCCGGGGGTCGCCTCCGGCAGGACCAGCCCCTTCGCACCGGTCAGCTCCGCACGCAGCCGTTCCCAGTTCTTGCGCCGCGCGTCGCCGAACTCGGTCAGCTTGGCCAGCTGTCGCAGGCCGAGGGCGGCCTGCAGGTCGGTCGACTTCAGGTTGTAGCCGACGTGGGAGAACGTGTACTTGTGGTCGTAGCCCTCCGGCAGTGAGCCCAGCTGCCAGCCGAACCGCTTGTGGCAGCGGTCGTCCTCGCCGGGCTCGCACCAGCAGTCGCGGCCCCAGTCCCGGTAGGACTCCACCAGGTGGGCCAGCTCGAGGTTGTCGGTGAGCACGCAGCCGCCCTCGCCCATGGTGATGTGGTGGGCCGGGTAGAAGCTCACCGTGCTCAGGTGGCCGAACGTGCCGGTGAGCCGGCCCTGGTACAGCGAGCCAACCGCGTCGCAGTTGTCCTCGACGAACCACAGGCCGTGCTCCTGCGCGAGCGCGGCGATCTCCGCGACCTCGAACGGGTTGCCGAGTGCGTGCGCGATGATGATCGCCCTCGTCTTCGGCCCGATCGCGGCGGCGACGCGGTCCGCGGTGGTGTTGTAGGTGCCGAGGTCGATGTCGACGAACACCGGCACCATCCCGTTCTGCACGACCGGGTTCACGGTCGTGGGGAACCCGGCCGCCACGGTGATCACCTCGTCGCCGGGGCGCAGCCGCCGGTCACCCAGCTCGCGGGCCCGCAGACACGACAGGGCGAGCAGGTTCGCCGACGAGCCGGAGTTCGTCAGGTGCGCCTTGCGCAGCCCGAGGTAACGCGCGAACCGGCGCTCGAAGCGGATCGAGTACGTTCCTGACGCGATCCGCATCTCCAGCGCCGCCTCCACCAGCGCCACCCGGTCCTCCGCGTCGAGCACGGCGCCCGAGGACAGGATCGGCGTGGTGCCGGGGACGAACGGCGCGCCGCCGGTGCGCTCGGTGTCCAGCTCGCGCACGAGGTCGAGGATCCGGGACTTGGTCCGGTCAGTCATCGAGGTTCGCCTTCCCTGCGGTGTTGAGGGGATGTGCGGCCGACGCCCAGATGGCGGCGAGGGTCTTCGGCAGCGGGGTGCGGGGCGCCCACCCGAGCAGGCGCCCGGCCCGGCGGAGGTCGGCGAGCTGCCACCCGGCGCCGGTCGCGCGCCGGGCTCCGGCGTGGCGGTCGACCCGGTAGGGGACGCCCGTGTGCTCGGCCAGCGCACACACCACCTCGGCCGTGGCCCTCGCGTGGCCCGAGCCGATGTTGACCACGTGCGGGCCCGGCGCGGGCAGGAGCGCGACGGCGGCGGCCACCACGGCGGCGGCCACGTCGCGGACGTCCACGTAGTCCCGGTACTGCTCCACGGCCAGCAGCCCGATCCGCGCGGTGTCCCGCTCGCGGTGTGCCCGCAGGAGTTCCGCCGCGGTACGGCCGAGGACGCTGGCGGTGTCCACGCCGGGCCCGATCGCGTTGAACACCCGCAGCACCACCACGTCCAGCCCCCGGTCGGCGGCCCGCAGCACCAGGCGGGTGCTCGCGAGCTTCGAGCGGGTGTAGGAGTCGAGCTGTCCGGTCGCCGTCGGGGCGTCCTCACGCAGTGCCGCGGGCGGTTCGACCGGCCCGTATTCCAGCGACGAGCCGAGGTGCACCAGCCGTGCGGGCCGGTCCGGGATCGCCGCGACGAGCTGGTCGGTCAGCTCTACATTGGACACCGCGTGCGCGGTGGCGGACGGTGTCCAGATGTGGCCCGCCGCGTTCACCACCACGTCCGGCGCCAACTCCGCGAGCACCTCGGTGAGCCGGGCACGCAGTGGCCAGGACCGGCCGAGGTCGGCGATCGCCACCTCGGCAGGCACCAGGTGCGGCCTGCGGGTGAGCGCGGTGACGGCGTGCCCGGCCGTGTGCAGCGCGGCCACCACCTGCGAACCGAGGAACCCGGTGCCGCCGAGCACGGCCGCGCGCATCAGACGTTCTCGCGGTGGAAGGTCCTGGTGCCCCACCACAGCGCGGCGGCGGCGAGGCCGAGCAGCAGCAGGCCGCCCGTGGCCGTCTCGGCGAGGGCGAAGTCGCCCCGGAACCCGGCGCGCCCGGTGTCCACGACGTGCGTGAGCGGGTTGACCGACGACGCGGTGACGAGCCAGTCCGGCGCGAGTCCGCTCGTGATCGGGATGAGGATGCCGGAGAGCAGCAACAGCGGCAGCAGCACGGTGTTGAGCAACCCGAGGAACGCGTCCTCGTCGCGCAGCCGCAACGCCAGTGCCTGCGACACCGACGAGAGGGTGACCGCCAGCAACGCGGCGACGGCCAGCACGAGCAGCACCCCGGCGAACGGCGCCCGCAGGTCGAACACCAGCACGGCCAGCAGGATGATCAGCACGGCCTGGACGAGCGTGTGGGTCGCGTTGGTCAGCACCTTGCCGAGCAGCAGCGCGATCCGGCTCGCCGGGGTGGTGCGCAGCCGTTCCAGCACGCCGCCCTCGAGGTCGGCGAGCAGCCCGAACCCGGTGAAGGAGCTGCTGAACAGGGCCAGCTGCACGATCAGCGCCGGGGTGAACACCACCCACGCCCCGCCCGGCGGGTAGCCGGGGATGGTGGCGGCGATCCGCTCGGTGAGCGGGCCGAACAGCAGCAGGTACAGGGCGGGCTGCGTGAGCCCGATCGCGATCCAGGCAGGCGTCCGCAGCGACGGCAGCAGCTCCATCCGGTACAGCAGCCCGATGTCACGCCACACTGTCGACCTCCACGGGCGACGCCTGGCCGGTCAGGGTGAGGAGCACGTCGTCGAGGGTCGGGTGGCGCACCTCGACCGACGTCGCGGTGACCCCGGCGGCGTCCAGTGCCCGGAGCAGCGGCGGCACCACGGTGTCGCCGTCGGGGACGCGGAACCGCACGCCGTCCCCGGTCTCGGTGACCTCCGTGGCACCGGCGAGCCCGGACACCACCCGCAGGGCCGCGCGCCGCTCGGTGCGCGGCACGCCGACGGTGAGCAGGTCGGCGGACACGCGTGCCTTCAGCTCGGCCGGGGTGCCCGCGGCGACCACCGTGCCGCGGTCCATGACGAACACCCGGTCGGCCAGCGTGTCGGCCTCCTCCAGGTAGTGCGTGGTGAGGAAGACCGTCATGCCGAGGTCGCCGCGCAGCGCGGCGATGTGTTTCCACAGGTTGGTCCTGCTCTGCGAGTCCAGCCCGGCGGTCGGCTCGTCGAGGAACACGAGCGGGGGCGCGTGCACGAGACCGAGCGCGAGGTCGAGCCTGCGGCGCTGACCGCCGGAGAGCGTCCTGCCGGGCCTGCGTTCCAGCCCGGCCAGCTCCAGGTCCGACAGCAGCCGTCCGGTGCGGGCGCGGGCCTCGGCCCTGCCGAGCCCGTACAGCCTGGCCTGCAGCTCGACCTGTTCGCCGACGCGGTGGTCCGGTGCGGAGCCGTGGCCCTGGGCGACCGAGCCGATCCTGGCGCGCACGCCGAGCGGGTCGGTCATCAGGTCGCGGCCCGCGACGACGGCGTGGCCGCCGCCGGGGCGCAGCAGTGTGGTCAGCATCCGCACGGTGGTCGTCTTCCCGGCGCCGTTGGGGCCGAGGAAGGCGGCGATCTCACCGGGCTCGACGTCGAGGTCCACGCCGCGCACGGCGTCCACCGGCCGGCCGCGCACGGTGAAGCCGCGCCGCAGCCCCCTGGCAGTGATCACGCCGGCTCCTCTCGGTCGGACTCCCGGCCCGACGCTAGGTCGCCGGAAACCGGGAAAACCCCGGACTTCTGGGCGTTCTCCCGACACCGGTCGTGTTGTCATGCCGTTCCAGCACCGGGAAAACCCGGCGTGAGGCACCCGAGTCCCAGTGAGGTTCGCCATGTCCTCGGAAGCACCCGCGCTCCGCCGGATCGGGATCGTCGGCCTTGGCTACGTCGGGCTGTCCCTCGCCGCGGCCCTGGCCCGCAAGGGATGTACGGTCCACGGCGCCGACACCGCCCCGGACGTGGTCGCCACCCTGGCGGAGGGCCGCTCGCACCTGTTCGAGCCCGGCGTCGGGGAGGCGCTCGCCGAGGAGGTCGGCACCCGCCTGTTCGTCGCCGACGAGCTGCCGACCGACGGTCTGGACGCGGCCGTGATCTGCGTGTCCACCCCGATCGACTCCGGCTCCCGCGAGCCGGTGCTCGGCAGCCTGCGTGCCGCGGCCGAGCACGTGGCCCGCACCTGCGGCCCGGACACCCTGGTCGTCGTGCGCAGCACGGTGCCGGTCGGCGCGTGCCGTTCGGTGGTGCTGCCGGTGCTGACGAGGGCGTGGGGCAGGGCGCGGCTGGTGATGGCTCCCGAGCGGACCATCCAGGGCCGGGCGATGGCCGAGCTGGCGTCGCTGCCACAGGTCGTCGGCGGTGTGGACGAGGAGTCGACGCGGCTGGGGTGCGCGTTGTTCTCGGTGCTGGGCACGCGGCTGATCCCCGTATCCGGGTTGGAGACCGCCGAGTTCGTGAAGCTCACCAACAACTGCCACATGGACGTCATGTACTCGTTCGGCAACGAGGTCGCGCTGCTCACCGACCGGCTCGGGCTCGACCCGCTGGAGGTGTTGCGGGCGACCAACCTCGACTACCCGAGGCAGGACATCGCGAAGCCTGGCTACGTCGGCGGCGGGTGCCTGTCGAAGGACCCGTACATCATGATGTCCAGTGCCCGCGGGGCAGGCCGCAAGCTGGGGTTGATCGGCGCGGCCCGCGCGGTGAACGAGGAGCTGCCGCTGCACGTGGCCGACCGGGTGGTCGAGCTGATGCGCCGTGCGGAGGTGAAGACGCTGCTGGTGCTCGGCTGGGCGTACAAGGGCACGCCGCCGACCGACGACATCCGCGGCACCCCGATCGCGGCGATGACGACCACGTTCTCGTCGGCCGGTCTGCGGGTGCTCGGGCACGACCCGTTGGTGCGTCCGGAGACCGTGCGTGCGCTGGGTGGCGAGCCGGTGGAGCTGGCGGAGGGTTTCGCGCAGGCGGACGCGGTGCTGGTGATCACCGACCACCCGGCCTACCGGGAGCTGGACATGAAGGCGCTGCTGGCGGACTCGGAGGTGCGGCTGGTCTACGACTCCTGGCGGGTGCTGGACGGCGCCGAGGTCACCGGTCTCGGTGTGCGGTACCACGGGCTCGGCTACGCGGCGGAGGTGTCGGCATGAGGTCGCTCGTGTTGGGAGGCGCCGGTTTCATCGGGGTGCACCTGTGCCGCAGGCTGCTCGCCGAGGGACACTCGGTGACCATCGTGGACAACTTCTCCCGTGGCCGTCACGACCCGGAGCTGGACGCGCTCGACGTGCCGGTGATCAACGCCGACCTGACCGACGCGGCCGCCTACGCCACGATCCCCCACGGGTGGGACCACATCTACCAGCTGGTGGCCGTGGTGGGCGTGCGGTACTTCGAGAACGAGCCCGCGCGGACGCTGCGGGTGAACACGTTGTCCGTGCTGCACATGCTGGACTGGCTGGAGGAGGGGTCGTCGGCGAAGGTGTTCTTCGCGTCGACGAGCGAGGCGTACGCGGGCGGGGTGTCGGCCGGTGTGGTGCCGGTGCCGACGCCGGAGACCGTGCCGCTGATGATCGAGGACATCACCGCGCCGCGCTGGGCGTACGGGGCGTCGAAGCTCCTCGGCGAGGCGGCGGTGATCCATCTCTGTGCGGCCAAGCGGGTGCGGCACGTGGTGGCGCGCTTCCACAACGTGTACGGGCCGCGCATGGGTGCCGCCCACGTGATCCCGGAACTGTCGCTGCGCGCCATCCGGGGGGAGAACCCGTTCACCGTGTACGGGGTGGACCAGCGGCGTGCGTTCTGTTACGTCGACGACGCGGTGGACGGCATCTACCGGGCCATGACCACGGACTCGCTGACGGGTGAGATCGTCCACATCGGCAACGACACGGACCACACCAACATCGGCGACCTGGCCGACCTGATCCTGAAGATCGCCGACTTCCAGCCGGAGCTGGTCCCCCTGCCCGCCCCGGCCGGCTCGGTCGCCCGCCGCTGCCCGGACATCACGAAACTACGCTCCCGCACGGGTTTCCGGCCTCGGGTCTCCCTGGAGGACGGCGTGCAGCGCACCTTCGAGTGGTACCGCGACGTGTGGCGCGCCAACCCCGGCACAGCCTGACCCCCGGCTCGGCCCCACTGCACTGAAGGACGCCTTCAGTACGCCGGGTGCACTGAAGGCGTCCTTCAGTGCGTTCAGACGGGGGTGGCGTGGGCGAGGATCAGGTCCGCTGCCCTGGCGACACCACCCAGTTCCCGCTGACGGGCCGACCAGTACCGGGCGCGCTCGGTGAACGACGGGTCGGACAGGACGCGGGTCAGCTTGTCCACCACGTCGTCGGCGTGCACGGTGTCGACGTCGTCCAGGGTGAGGCCCATGCCCGCGTCGTCGATGCGGTGGGCGATGTCGTGGCAGTCGATCCAGCCCGGCCGGGACACCATCGGCTTGCCGAAGTTGAGGCACTCGTGCATGCCGTTGCTGCCCGCGTGGGTGAAGAACACCTTCACGTTCGGGTGGGCCAGCACGTCGAACTGCGACGGCACCCAGTGCTCCACACGGACGTTGTCCGGCACCGCGACGTCACCCGGCCGCTGCTCCCACTGGTCCTTCGGGATCTTCCACAGCATCGCGTGCGGAGCGAGCCGTGCCGCCGCCGCCAGCATGGCGCCGATGCTCTGCGGCGACAGCCGGTTGATCGTGCCGAAGGCCAGGTACACCACCGACTCGTGGTCGTCCAGCCACGACCTCACCGACCGCTCTTCCGGCGCCTCCGGCAACTTCGGCGTGATCGAGCCGACCGAGACCACGTTCTCCGGCGCCGGGAACGGGTACTCCAGGTCAAGCGGCGTGTGGAACATGACCAGCGACGCCGCCTCGATCCGCGCACGCGGGTGCATGGCCTTCGCGTTGATGCCCATCGCCCTGGCCTGTTTGGCGTAGGCGATCGCCTTGCCGAACACGCCTGGCCGGAACATCACGGTCCGCATCCGGAACCTGAACCACGCGTTGGTGATCCGCTGCCCGCGGCTCATCTCCCTCGGCAGCCCCGAGTACGGCCACGGGTAGTCCTTCGGCAGCCACGGCTGGAGCACGAAGCTCGGCATCAGGCACGCCTCGACGACGAACGGGATCCCACGCGTCATGGCCAGGTCGATCGCGTACTGGGACAGGCAGTCGACCACGAGCAGCGACGGCCGCAGCCGCTCCACCTCGGCCTCGAGCCGCCTGTACCAGTCGATCTGGATGTCGATGTCCAGGTTGTGCCTGACGAACGCCTTGGCACTGCGCCACCGCGACGGCTGCGTGAACGACCGGAACGTCTCGTCGTCCCACGTGGACGGATCGGCGGGCGAGTCACCCGCCCCCAGCGACAGGTACTTCGCCCCGGTGCCCGCGGTGCGCTCGTCGAACTCCGGTCGGTAGCTCTCGGTGCCGACGAAGTACACCTCCGCGCCACGCCTGGCCACCTCCGCGGCGGTGACGATCATCGGGGTCATCCCGCTGTAGGGCGCGCCCGCGAACACGATCGGGCCGGGGACGTTGCTGTTCACGAGTTCCTCCCGTGGAAGGCGCGGACCCGGTCGATCACGCGGTCCTGCTCGGCGCGGGTCATGCCGTTGTAGGTGGGCAGGCACAGCCCCTCCGCCGCGAGACGCGCGGCGTTGAGCGACGGCCACCCCTGGTCGAGGTACATCGGCTGGCGGCTCATCGGCGGGAAGAACGGGCGCGTCTCCACCCCGTTCTCCGCCAGGAACGCACGCAGCTCGTCGCGCCGCGCCGACCGGACGTCGTACATCCACAGCACCTCGCGAGGCGGCATCGGCGTCAGCCCGGTGAGGTCGGCGAGTCCCTTGTCGTAGTAGCCGGCGATCTCCTCGCGCCTGGCCAGGAAATCGTCGATGCGTTCCAGCTGCGCCAGCGCCACCGCCGCCTGCAGCCCGGTCATCCGGTAGTTGTAGGCGAGCTTCCTGTGCAGGAAGTCGTGTTCCGGCCCGATCGCCATGCCACGCAGGTGCCGCATCTGCTCGGCGAGCCTCGGGTCGTCGGTGACGCACACCCCGCCCTCGCCCGCGGTGATGATCTTGTTGGCGTACAACGAGAAACACGCGACGTCGCCGACCACCGGCACGCCGTGCGCCTCGGCCGCGTCCTCGACGACCCGCAGGTTGTAGTCGAACGCCAACCGCATGACCGCGGCCATGTCGGCACGCCTGCCGTGCACGTGGACGGGCATGATCGCCTTGGTGCGCACGGTGATCGCGGCCTCGGCCAGCGACGGGTCGATCGTCAGGTCGTCGCGGACGTCGACGAACACCGGAGTCGCGCCGGTGTAGGTGACCGCCCACGCCGAGGCGACGAACGTGCACTCCGGCACGATCACCTCGTCACCCGGCCCGATGCCCATCGCCCGCAACGCCAGCACGAGCGCCGCGGTGCCGGACGAGCAGCTGACGCCGTGGGCACGGCCGCAGTACTCGGCGAACGCGCCCTCGAAGCGGCGCACGAACGGCCCCGCCGAGGAGATCCAGCCGCTCTCGATGACCTCGGTGAGGTAACGCAGCTCGGCAGGGCCCACCTCGGGGCGCGATGCCTGGATGGCCATGGGATCTCGCTTCCGATCAGGCGGAGTCGTGGACGCACAGCTCCGGCGCGGACAGCAGCATGGTCGACGGCTCGGGCCTGCGGTCGGGGACCAGGTGCAGGCGCTCGACGTCCGGCGCGTCGGCGAGCGCGGTCTCGCACGGGCACACGTCCTCGGCGAACCCGCTGAAGCGGTAGGCGATCTCCATGACCCGGTTGCGGTCGGTGCGCCGGAAGTCGGCGACGAGGTGCGTCCCGGCCCTGGCGGCCTGGTCGATGAGCCAGCCGAGGATCACCGACCCGGCGCCGAAGGACGTGACGCGGCACGAGGTCGCGAGCAGCCGCAGGTGCCACAGCCCGGGATGACGGCCGAGCAGCACCACGCCGACCGCACCGTGCGGGCCGAACCGGTCGGCCATCGTGGTGACGAGGACCTCCTGGTCCGGGTCGGCGAGCCGCTCGCGCAGGTCCGCGCCGGAGTAGTGCACGCCGGTGGCGTTCATCTGGCTGGTGCGCTGGGTCAGCTCGGCCACGCGGGCCAGGTCCGCCTCGGACGCCACGCGGATCTCCATGCGCATCCGCAGTGACCGCAGGAAGTCCTCGTCCGGTCCGGCGAACTCGTCGCGGGCGGCCACGCGCCGCACACCCGCCTGGTACATCCGGCGCCGCTGCCGGGAGTCCTCGGTGACCGTGTCCGGCGTGAACTCCGGCAGGGTCAGGAGGTCCGGCAGCATCTCCGCCGGATAGCAGCGCACGTCCGGCAGGTGGTAGGCGACCTCGGCACGCTCGGCGGGCTGGTCGTCGACGAAGGCGATGGTGTGGTGGGCGAACCCCAGCTCGTCGGCGATCTCGCGCACCGACGCCGACTTGGGCTGCCAGCCGATGCGCGGCAGCACGAAGTACTCGGCCACGCCGAGGGCCACCAGCCGGGACCACGCGTGCTCGGGGTCGTTCTTGCTGGCCACCGACTGCAGGATGCCCCGCTCGTCCAGCGCGACGATCGTGTCCCGGATCCGTCGGGGGAGCAGGACTTCGCCGTCCTCGAGGAGCGTGCCCTGCCACAGTGTGTTGTCCAGGTCCCAGACCAGGCACTTGACCGTGCCGACACCGACCGCGTCCGTCATCCCGTTCCCCCTCCCGAGAGGGCGTGCCTGGCCAGGAGGAGCTGGCAGATCTCGGTGCTGCCCTCGATGATCTCCATGAGCTTCGCGTCCCGGTAGGCCCTGGCCACGACGTGCCCGTCCCTGGCGGCGGCCGAGCCGAGGACCTGCACGGCACTGCTCGCGCCCCGGGTGGCGGCGGTGGCGGCGACGTTCTTGGCGAGCACCGCGGCCACGACGTGGTCGGGGGAGCCCGCGTCCAGGCGCTCGCTCGCGTGCTCGCACGCCAGGGTCGCGGTCCGTTCGGCCACGAGCAGCTCGGCGAGGTGCCGGGCGACGAGCTGGTGCTCGGCGAGCGGCACGCCGAACTGACCACGGCTCGCGGCGTGTGCCGAGGCGGCGGCCAGGCAGGCACGCAGGATGCCGACACAGCCCCAGGCCACCGACAGCCGCCCGTACCCGAGGGCGGCGGTGACGAGCAGCCGCGACGGTTGTCCGCCGCCACCGAGCACGGCCGTGGCGGGCAGGCGCACGTGGTCGAGGTGGACGTCGGCGTGTCCGGCCGCGCGGCAGCCGCTCGGGTTCTCCACGGGGCGGATCGACACGCCGGGGGCGTCGGCCGGCACCACGACGGCCGCGCCGCCATCGTCCTCGACACCGACCACCACGACCAGGTCGGCGTACCGGGCGGCCGTGGTCCACGTCTTGTGCCCGGTGACGACCACGTGGTCACCGTCGCGGCGGACCTCGGTGGTGATCGCGGACAGGTCGCTGCCCGCGCCGGGCTCGCTGAACGCGACCGCCGCCAGCGTCCCGGCGCACAGGCGCGGCAGGTGCTCGGCGCGTTGTGCGCGGTCGCCGAGCCGGGTGATCATGCCCGCGGCCATCGACTGCGAGGTCAGCACACTGCGCGTGGACCCGCAGTGTGCGCCGAGGGCCGCGGTGAACTCGCCTGCCCACCGGCTGGTGGCGCCCCGGCCGCCGTACCCGGCGGGCACCTCGGGGCAGAGCAGACCGGCGGCACCCAGCTCGCGCAGCACCTTCTCGGGCACCGCGCCCGCCAGGTCCCAGTCGTCGGCCTGCCCGGCGACGAGGTCCTCGACCAGCTGCTCAGTCATGCCCTGGTTCCTCGCGCAGCCTGATCACCAGGGCGGTCATCGACTCGATCGTGCGGAAGTTCCGCATCTTCAGGTCCGACCCGGTGATCGCGATGTCGAAGGTGCTCTCCAGGTGCACGACCAGCTCCATCGCGAACATGGACGACACGAGCCCGTCGGCGAACAGGTCCTTGTCCGGCGGGACGTCCTGGCCGAGCCGTGTCCTGAGGAACTCGGCGATCGGGCCGCTGACGCCGATCCCGTTCACGGTGTCGGTCACGACAGCACCTTTCCGTAGTCGTAGAAGCCCCGGCCGGACTTGCGGCCGTGGTGGCCGTCGGCGACCTTGGCCAGCAGCAGCTCACAGGGTGCGTACCTGGTCTCGCCGGTGCGGTCGGCGAGCACCCGCAGCGCGTCGGCGAGGTTGTCGAGGCCGATGAGGTCGGCGGTGCGCAGGGGACCGGTCGGGTGGCCCAGGCAGCCGCGCATCAGCTCGTCCACCTGCTCGACGGTCGCCGTGCCCGCCTGCACGAGCCGGGCCGCGTCGTTGATCATGGGGTGGAGCAGCCTGCTGGTGACGAAGCCGGGGGAGTCGTTGACCACGACCGACCGCCTGCCCATCCTCGCCAGCAGGACGGTCACCGCCCGCAGTGTCGGCTCGCTCGTGCGCGGGCCGCGGACCACCTCGGTGGTGCCGATCAGGTAGGTCGGGTTCATGAAGTGGGTGCCGATCACGTCCTCCGGGCGGGGGACCGCGCCGGCCAGCTCGTCGATCGGGATGCCGGAGGTGTTGGACACCAGCGGGGTGCCGGGCGAGACCAGGCCGGCGACCTCGGCGAGGAGCTTCGCCTTGCACTCGGCGTTCTCGGTGACGGCCTCGATGACGACCTCGGCACCCGCGACCGACGTGAGGTCGGTGGTCGTGCGTGCGGTGGCGACGGGCGTGTCGGCGGGAAGGGCACCCATGAGCTGACCGTGGCGCAGGGCGGTGCGGATGCCCGTCGCGGCACGGTCGAGGATCGCGGTGTCGAGGTCGACCAGGGTCACGGGCAGCCCGTGGCCGAGGGCCAACGCGGCGATGTTCACGCCCATGGTGCCCGCACCGACCAGGACGAGCCCACTCACGCCACGGCCTCCGTGCGTGCGTGCCAGCGCTCGACCAGGTCGGCGGCGGTGGCCAGGCCGGTCTCCTCGGCCATGAGGACGCCGAGCTCGACGGCGCGGTCGCGCAGCCGGTGGTCGCCCAGCGCGATGGCGACCGACGCGGTCAGCGACTCCTCGGTGAGCGCGGTCAGCGGCACCGGCGGCCCGCTCACCCCGAGCGCGTGCATCCTGGCCGCCCAGAACGGGTTGTCGAACACGGCGGGGATCGCCACCTGCGGGATGCCCGCCCGCAGCGCGGCACCCGCCGTGCCGCAGCCGCCGTGGTGCACGACCGCGGCGCAGAGCGGCATCAACGCGCCGTAGTCGACCTCGGTGGTGCGGAACGCGTCGGACGGCAGGCCCCGTTCCGGCCCGCCGACCACCAGCAGCGGCAGCCCGGCCGCGCGGGCGGCACCCAGCGCGAGGTCGACGGTCCGGTCGCCGTCGTGCACCGGCCAGGTGCTGCCGAGGGTGAGCAGCAGCGGCGCCCCCCGGTCGAGGAAGGCCGCCAACTCCGGGTCGGGTGTCCACTCGGGACGGTCGTAGAACCAGTACCCGGTGATGTGCGCGAGGTCGGGCCAGTCCGCCGGCTTCGGGACGACCGCCCGGCTGAACGGATACAGGACCGGTCGGTCCCGGCCAAGCTCGGCGAGCCGGGACCTCCCGCGCAGCGCGGGCCGGCCGGTCGCCTTGAGGTACTTGTTGGCCATCCAGGCCTGCGAGGTCCACTGGAAGGTGTCGAAGAACCAGTGGGTGAGCCCGTTGTAGGCGCCGCCGAACCTCGGCTTCGCCTGGTAGGCGGGAAACTCCCTGGTGCGGTTGGCGGGGATCCACGACACCGAGCACCACGGCTTGTCGCCGACGAACCCGGCGATGTGCGTGACCGGCGCGGTGACGACGAGGTCGGCGTCGGCGGTGGCCTGTGCCATGCCGGTGAACATGGTGACGATCTCGTCGTCGGTCGGCGGCGTGACCGACCGCACGGTCCGCACGAACGACGGTCCCTTGCGGATCGCCGCGTTCATGCCCGGCTGCGTGAACAGGTCCTCGCGCATCCCCGACGGCGGCTCCACCGGGCGGAAGTCGAGCCCGGCACCGGCGACCAGGCCCGCGAAGGACGGCGCGGTGCCGATGGCGACGTCGTGTCCCCGCGCACGCAACGTCACGCCGAGCGCCACCAGCGGCTGCACGTCGCCTCTGGTGCCGAAGGTCAGCATCGTGAGTCTCATGGCCACCTTCCCGGGAGCACGGGGGTACGGCCCAGACGGTAGGAGGGCAGGTCTGGGGAAAGCCCTAGGAAGCCGTGCCTGCGCGGCGGCCCGGCTGGGTGAGACTGGAGCGCGCCCACCGCCCGCGAACGCCGGGAGCCGCGCCGTGACCGCATCCGAGGTCCCATCCCAGAACGCCGTCGCCGTAGTGGGGATGGCGTGCCGGTTGCCGTCCGCGCCGGACCCGGAGGCGTACTGGCGGCTGCTCCGCGCCGGCGGCGACGCGATCGGCGAGCACCCCGACCGGGGTGTCGGCGGGTTCCTCGACAGCGTCGCCGACTTCGACGCGCACTTCTTCGGCATCTCGCCACGCGAGGCGGCGGCCATGGACCCGCAGCAGCGCCTGGCGCTGGAGCTGGGCTGGGAGGCACTGGAGGACGCCGGGCTGGCCGCGGCACGGTTGCGCGGCACCGAGGTCGGCGTGTTCCTGGGTGCGATGGCCGACGACTACGCGGTGCTGACCCGTCGCGGGGGAGTGTTCGGCGCGCACACGCTCACGGGCGTGAGCCGGGCCGCCGCGGCGAACCGGCTGTCGCACTTCCTCGGGCTCACGGGCCCGTCCCTGGCGGTCGACACCGGGCAGTCGTCGTCGCTGGTCGCGGTGCACCTGGCGGCGGCGAGCCTGCGCGCGGGGGAGTGCGGGGTGGCGCTGGCCGGTGGGGTGCAGCTCAACCTGACCGACGACGGAACCCGGGTGGTGGCCCGTTTCGGGGCGCTGTCGCCGGATGCGCGCTGCTTCACCTTCGACGCCCGTGCCAACGGGTACGTGCGGGGCGAGGGCGGCGGCGTCGTGGTGCTCAAGACGCTGGCGCTGGCACGAGCCGACGGCGACCGGGTCCTGGCGGTGCTCGAGGGCAGCGCGGTGAACAACGACGGGCCCGCGGAGGGGCTGACGGTACCGAGCGCCCGCGCGCAGGCCGCGCTGGCTCGCGTGGCGTGTGCACGGGCGGGGGTCGCGCCTGCCGACGTCGGCTACGTCGAGCTGCACGGCACCGGCACGAAGGTCGGCGACCCGGTGGAGGCCGCCGCACTCGGTGCGGTCTACGGTGCCGACCGGCCGGTGCCGCTGCTGGTGGGCTCGGCGAAGACGAACGTGGGACACCTGGAGGGCGCGGCCGGGATCACGGGCCTGCTGCGTGCGGTCCTCGGGCTACGGCACGGGATCGTCCCCCCGAGCCTGAACTTCACGAACCCGAACCCGGCCATCCGCTTCGACGAGTGGAACCTGAGGGTCGCCACCACGGCGACCCCGTGGCCCCCCGCCGCCGACGGCAGGCTGCTCGCCGGGGTCTCCGCCTTCGGGGTCACCGGCACCAACTGCCACGTCGTCCTCTCGGCAGGCGACCCGGTGCCGGAGGTGGTCGCCGCGCCGCCCGCGTCGACGGGGCGGGCCGACCATCCCGTGTCGGCCGCCGACGTGGCGACGTCGGTCACCGGGCCGGTGCCGTGGGTGGTCACCGCGCGGACGCCGACCGCGTTGCGGGCACAGGCAGAACGCGTCGCCGGGCACCTCTCCGACCATCCCGCCTCGCCCGCCGACGTGGCCCACTCCCTGGCCTCGCGCTCCGCGCTGCCCCACCGCGCGGTCGTGGTCGGCGCCGACAACGCCGACCTGCTCGCCGGGCTCCGGGCCGTCGCCGCCGGGTTGCCCGCACCCGGCGTGACCACCGGCGTCGCGCAGGATCCCGGGCCCGGGCCGGTGTTCGTCTTTCCCGGGCAGGGCGCGCAGTGGGCCGGGATGGCCGTCGAGCTGCTCGACACCTCGCCCCAGTTCCGTGCCCGGCTCACGGAGTGTGCCGAGGCACTCGCGCCCTTCGTGGCGTGGTCGCTCGTCGACGTGTTGCGTGGTGGCACGTTCGAGCGGGTCGACGTGGTCCAGCCCGCGCTCTGGGCGGTCATGGTGTCGCTCGCCGAGGTCTGGCGGTCCTTCGGCGTGGTGCCTGCCGCCGTGGTCGGGCACAGCCAGGGGGAGATCGCCGCCGCCGTCGTCTCCGGTGGACTGTCGCTCGTGGACGGCGCGCGGGTGGTCGCGCTCCGCAGCGGGCTGATCGCGCGGACCCTCGCCGGGGACGGCGGCATGGTGTCCGTCGCCCTGCCCGAGGCGCAGGTCCGCGAGCGGCTCGCGCCCTGGTGCGGGCGGCTCGTCGTCGGGGCCGTCAACGGGCCTGCGTCGGTCGTCGTCACCGGGGACGCCGCCGCCGTCGGCGAGCTGGTCGAGTCCTGGCGGAACACCGGGCGCGTGCGGCGGGTCGACGTCGACTACGCCTCGCACTCGCCCATGGTCGAACGGCTGCGCGACCGGCTCGGTGAGCTGCTCGACCCGATCACCCCGCACCGACCCGACGTCCCCTTCTTCTCAACGGTCGCCGGCACGAACGGCCACACCCCGGTACTGGACGCCGGGTACTGGTACCGCAACCTGCGCGGCACCGTGGAGTTCCACCACGCCGTCGAACGCCTCCTCGCCGCCGGACACCGCCACTTCGTCGAGGTGAGCCCGCATCCCGTGCTCACCGGCAGCGTGCGTGACGCCGCGGGCGGCCGGGTGGTCGCGGTCGGCACCACCAAGCGCGGCGACGGCGGCCTCGCCAGGGTGCTCGGCTCCGCGGCCGAGCTGGCCACCACCGGCCTCGATCCCGACTGGTCGGCCTGCTTTCCCGGCGCGACAAGGGTTTCGCTGCCCACCTACGCCTTCCAGCGTGAGCGTTACTGGCTCGACGACGCCCCGGTGTCGGCGCCCGCGGCCACCGACGTGCCGACCGACCCGCTCCGCCTGGTGCTCGCCGAGTGCGCCGCCGTCCTCGGCTAC
The DNA here is from genome assembly GCF_004364325.1 of Actinophytocola oryzae. Taxonomy (GTDB): domain Bacteria; phylum Actinomycetota; class Actinomycetes; order Mycobacteriales; family Pseudonocardiaceae; genus Actinophytocola; species Actinophytocola oryzae. The sequence continues at coordinate 245,806 of NZ_SOCP01000009.1, forward strand.
CGCGACATCGACCGGGTCGAGCCCGACGTTCCGTTGCGCGGCCAGGGTTTCGACTCCCAGATGCTCGTCGAGCTGACCGCCCGGCTGGCCCGCTCCACCGGCCGCCCCCTCACCACCGCGGAGCTGTTCGACCACCCGACCCCCGCGCGGCTCGCCGCCCACCTGACCGGCACGGCCCCCGACGACACCCCGGCACTCACGGCTGCTCCCGACGAACCGCTCGCGATCGTCGGCATGGCCTGCCGCTACCCCGGCGGCGCCGGCACCCCCGAGGACCTGTGGCGGCTCGTGTCCGAGGGCGTCGACGCGACCGGCCCCATGCCCGCCGACCGCGGCTGGAGCGCGGCGGTCACCGGCACCGGGCGGCTCGGCGGCTTCCTGCCGGACGCGGCCCGCTTCGACGCGGAGTTCTTCGGCATCTCCCCACGCGAGGCCGCCGCGATGGACCCGCAGCAGCGCCTCGCGCTGGAGGTGTGCTGGGAGGCCGTCGAACGGGCCGGCGTCGCCCCACCGGACCTGCGCGGCACCCGGACCGGCGTCTACCTCGGCGCCATGGCCCAGGACTACGGCCCCCCACTGCACCGCACGTCCGGTGAGGTGGAAGGCCTCGCGCTGACCGGCACCACCCCCAGCGTGCTCTCCGGCCGCGTCGCCTACACCCTCGGCCTCGCCGGCCCCGCGGTCACCGTCGACACCGCCTGCTCCTCCTCCCTCGTCGCCCTGCACCTCGCCGGGCAGGCACTCCGGTCCGGCGACTGCGACCTCGCACTGGCAGGCGGCGTCACCGTGATGTCCGAGCCTGGGCTGTTCGTGGAGTTCGCCAAGCAGGGCGGGCTCTCGCGGGACGGTCGGTGCAGGCCGTTCGCCCGCGCGGCCGACGGCACCGGCTGGGCCGAAGGCGCCGGGGTCCTGGTCGTCGAGCGGCTCGCCGACGCCCTGCGCAACGGGCACCCCGTCCTCGCCGTCGTGCGGGGCACCGCCGTGAACTCCGACGGCGCGTCCAACGGCCTCACCGCGCCGAGCGGCACCGCCCAGCGCGCGGTCATCGGCCAGGCGCTCGTCCGCGCGGGTCTCGCACCGTCCGACGTGGACGTCGTCGAGGCACACGGCACGGGCACCCGCCTCGGCGACCCCGTCGAGGCGAACGCGTTGCTGGCGACCTACGGCCAGGACCGGGACGTGCCGCTGCTGCTGGGTTCGGTCAAGTCGAACCTCGGGCACACCCAGGCCGCCGCCGGGGTGGCCGGGGTGATCAAGATGGTGCACGCGATGCGCCACGGCGTGGTCCCCGCGACCCTGCACGTCGACGCCCCGTCCGCCGAGGTGGACTGGTCGGCCGGTGCGGTGGAGCTGGTCACCGAGCCGGTGCCGTGGCCGGACGCGGACCGGCCGCGCCGGGCAGGCGTGTCGTCCTTCGGCATCAGCGGCACCAACGCCCACGTCGTGCTGGAACACGTGCCGGAACCGGAACCCGAGCCCGAGACGGACACCGGCCGGGTGTTGCCGTGGGTGCTGTCCGCCCGCACCCCCGAGGCGCTCGCCGAGCAGGCCGCCCGGCTCACGGCCACCCCCGGCTCCCGGGCCGGGATCGGCCTGTCGCTCGCCACCACCCGCGCCCACCACGACCACCGGGCCGTCGTGCTGACCGACGCGGCACTGGCCGCGCTGGCCGACGGAGAACCGGCCGACGGGCTCGTGCGGGACACCGCCGTCGGCGCGCCCCGCACCGCGTTCGTGTTCGCGGGCCAGGGTGCCCAGCGACCCGGCATGGGCCGCGAACTGGCCGCCGCCCACCCGGTGTTCGCCGACGCGCTCGCCGAGGTCTGCGCCCGCCTCGACACCCACCTCGACCAGCCGCCGCTGCTGGACGTCGTGTTCGGGACGGACCCCGACCGGCTCGCCGCCACCCGGAACGCGCAGCCCGCGCTGTTCGCCGTGGAGGTGGCTCTGGCCCGGCTGCTGGACTCCTGGGGGGTGCGGCCGGACGTGCTGCTCGGCCACTCCGTCGGCGAGGTCGCCGCCGCGCACCTGGCCGGGGTGCTGTCGCTCGCGGACGCGTGCACGCTCGTCGTGGCCCGCGGCGCCCTGATGGGGGCGCTCCCGTCCGGCGGCGCGATGGTCGCCGCGCAGGCGGGCGAGGACGAGGTGGCGCCGGTGCTCGTGCCCGGCCGGGTCGTGGTGGCCTCGGTCAACGGCGCCCGCTCGGTGGTGCTCTCGGGCGTCGAGCACGACGTGCTCGCCGCGGCGGCGCACCTGGCCCGACGCGGCCACCGCACGAAACGCCTGCGCGTCACCCACGCCTTCCACTCCCCGCTGATGGAACCGATGCTGGCGCCCTTCCGCGAGGTCGTCGCCGGACTGGCCCCGACCGCACCACGCCTGCCGCTCGTCTCCACGCTCACCGGCGCCCCGGTCGACGCCGCGACCGTCACCGACCCCGAGTACTGGGTCCGGCAGGTACGCGAGCCGGTCCGGTTCGCCGACGCGCTGCGGGCGGCACACGCCACCGCCGTGGTCGAGGTCGGCCCGGACGGCTCGCTGTCGTCGGTGGTCGACGACGACACCCTCGTGGTCGTGCCTGCGCTGCGGTCCGGTCGAGGCGAGGACCCCGCGCTGGCCGAGGCCGTCTCCCGACTCCACGCCCACGGTGTCACGGTCGACTGGGCCGCGTTCTTCGCGGGCACCGGAGCCCACCGCGTCGACCTGCCGACCACCGCCTTCCGCGGACAGCGGTACTGGACCGCCGCCCCGGCCGCGGACGTCGCCGCCGCGGGCATGGACACCCCCGACCACCCGCTGCTCGGCGCCGCGGTCGACCTCCCCGACGACGGTGGCGCCGTGCTCACCGGCCGGCTTTCGACCGCGACCCACCCGTGGCTGGCCGACCACGTGATCGACGGCGCCGTGCTCGTCCCCGGGACCGTGCTCGTCGACCTGGCGCTGCGAGCCGGTGACCAGGTCGGCGCACCAAGCCTCGTGGAACTGACGATCGAGACCCCGCTCGTGCTCACCGGGCACGACACCGTGCCGCTGCGGGTCGCGGTGGCGGCGGACGACGACGGCACCCGCGCCGTGACCGTCCACTCGCGACAGTCCGGCGACTGGGTGTGCCACGCCCGCGGTCTCGTCACCACGACAGGCGAACCCCCCGCGGCACCGGGGGAGTGGCCGCCACGCGACGCGGAACCCGTGCCACTGGACGGTTTCTACCCCGCACTCGGCGCCGACGGCTTCGGCTACGGCCCGGCGTTCCTCGGTCTGCGCGCGGCCTGGCGGCGGGCGGGCGAGGTGTTCGCCGAGGTCGAGCTGCCCGGCGACGCCGACCGGTTCGGCCTGCACCCGGCGCTGCTCGACGCCGCCCTGCACGCCACCGCGCTCCTGTCCGACCCACCACGCCTGGCCGGGCTCCCGTTCGCGTTCACCGGCGTCCGGCTCCACGCCGCCGGGGCCGGCGCGCTGCGGGTGCGGGTGCGGGACCTGGGCGGCGGCACGGTCGCGCTGAGCGCCACCGACCCGGCCGGGACCCCGGTCGTCACCGTCGACAGCCTCGCCCTGCGGCCCGCGCGGGCACCCGGGCCCGATCCCGCGGCCCTGTTCCGGCTGGAGTGGACCGAGGTGGCGGCCCGGCCTGCGCCCGTGGACGCGGTGCTCGTCGGCGACGACCCGTTCGGGCTGCCGGTGACCGCCCAGTACCCGGACGTCGAGGCGCTCGGCAAGGCCATGGCCACCGGCGAGTGCGCCACCGGGCTCGCCGTGCTGCCCGTGCTCGGCGCCGACGTCGACCGCGTGCTCGCGGAGCTGCAGGAATGGCAGCGACTCGACCCGCCGAGCGGGGTGCGGCTCGCGGTGGTCACCAGCGGTGCCGTGGCCGCGGACCCCGGGGACACCGTCGAGGACGCCGCGGCGGCCGCCGCCTGGGGGCTGGTGCGGGCCGCGCAGCTGGAGGACCCCGACCGCTACCTGCTCATCGACCTCGACGACCCGGACCGGCTGCTGGTCTCCGACGAGCCGCAGCTGGCCGTGCGGCGCGGTGTCGCCCGCGCGCCCCGGCTGGCCAGGACGAACGGGGACGACGTGCTCACCCCGCCCGCCGGGAGCTGGCGGCTGGCCACCACCGCGCCGGGCACCCTCGCCGCGCTGGCGCTGGTGCCCGCCGACGCACCCGCGCCGGGTCCGCGCGAGGTGCGGGTCGCGGTGCGGGCCGCCGGGCTGAACTTCCGCGACGTGCTGACCGCGCTGGACATGTATCCCGGCGAGCCCGGCCCGCTGGGCATCGAGGCCGCGGGCACCGTGCTCGACGTCGGCGCCGAGGTGACCGACCTGGCGCCGGGCGACCGGGTCGTCGGCGTGGTCGCGGGCGGCTTCGGCACCGCCGTCACCACCGACCGGCGGCTGCTCACCCGGGTCCCGCGCGACTGGACGTGGGTCCAGGCCGCGGCCACACCGATCGCGAACCTCACCGCCTACCACGCGCTCGCCGGCCTGGCCCGGCTCCGGCCGGGGGAGAAGGTGCTGATCCACGCCGCCGCGGGCGGGGTCGGTACGGCCGCCGTGCGCATCGCCCAGCACCTCGGCGCCCACGTCTACGCCACCGCGAGCGAGGGCAAGCGTGACGCGGTGCGCCGCCTCGGCGTGCCCGACGAGCGGATCGCCTCCTCCCGCACCCTGGACTTCGCCGAGGTCTTCCCCAGGGTCGACGTCGTGCTCAACTCGCTGGCAGGCGAGTTCGTCGACGCCTCCCTCCGCCTGCTCGCCCCCGGCGGGCGGTTCGTCGAGCTGGGCAAGGCCGACCTGCGCACCACCGTGCCGGTCGGGCTCGAGTACACCGCCTTCGACCTGCTCGACCTGCCCCCCGACCGGATGGCGGCGCTGCTCGCGATACTCGACGAGCTGGTCGCCGCACGCGTCGCCATCCCACCGCCGACGACCACCTGGGACGTGCGGCGCGCGCCGGAGGCGTTCCGGTTCGTCAGCCAGGGCCGCCACGTCGGCAAGGTGGTGCTGACCGTGCCGCCCGCGTGGCACCCCGACGGCACGGTCCTGATCACGGGTGGCACCGGCGGCCTGGGCCTGCTGCTCGCCGGGCACCTGGCCGAGCGGCACGCCGTCCGCCACCTGCTGCTGACCGGTCGGCGCGGCGTCGCCGACCCGGACGCGCTGGCGCGGCTGCGTGACCTCGGGGTGGAGGTGACCGTGGCCGCCTGCGACGCCGGGGACCCCGGCGCGGTCGCCGACCTGGTGGCCGACCTCCCAGCCGCGCACCCGCTCACCGCCGTCGTGCACGCCGCCGGAGTCCTCGACGACGGCGTGATCCCGGCACTCACCCCGGACCGGCTCGCCCGAGCGCTGCGGCCGAAGGTGGCGGGCGCGCACTCGCTGTGGACCGCCACCCGTGGGCTCGACCTCGCCGCGGTGGTCGCGTTCTCCTCCCTCGTCGGCACCCTGGGTGCCGCGGGTCAGGCCGGTTACGCGGCGGCCAACGCCCATCTCGACGCCGTGATCCGGCAGTGGCGGGCCACCGGCGTCCCCGCGCAGACCCTCGCCTGGGGCCCGTGGGAACGCACCGGCGGGATGACCGAGGGCCTGTCCGACACCGACCTCGCCCGCCTCACCCGCTACACCCCGCCGATGTCGCCCGAGCACGCGCTCGCGTTGTTCGACGCCGCCATCGCCGGAGCCGACCCCGCGCCCGTGCCCACCCGCCTCGACCCGGCCGCGGTGACCGCGACCGACCCGCCCGCCGTCCGCGCACTCGGCCGCACCGTCCGCCCCGCCGCGACCGCCACCCGCGCCAGGGGCGTCGGGTTCGCCGAGCGGCTGCGGGACCTCGGACCCGACGAACGAGCCGACGCCACGCTGGAGCTGGTCCGCCGGGAGGCCGCCGCCGTGCTCGGGCTGCCCGGCCCGGACCGGGTGCCTGCCGAGAGATCCTTCCGCGACACGGGATTCGACTCCCTGACCGGGGTCGAGCTGCGCAACCGGCTCACCTCGGCCACCGGCACCCGGCTCTCGCCGACCGCGGTGTTCGACCACCCGACCCCCGCCGCACTCGCCGGACAGCTGCTGGCCGGGCTCGGCCTGACCCCGGTCGCCGAGCGCGCGGAGATCCTGGTCCAGCTCGACCGGCTCGACGCACTGTGCTCGCCGGGCGCCCCCGATCCTGAGCTGCACGAACAGGTCGCGCTGCGCCTCGAGCTGCTGCGCACCCGCTGGGGCCGCCCCGCCGAGGCGGGCGCGGAGAGTCTCGACTTCGACCTCGCGAGCGACAACGAGGTCTTCGACCTGCTGGACAACGAACTGGGCCTGGCATGACGACCGGCGACCTGGCCGCAGCGGCACGCGAGTTCGCCGCCGCCGAGCTGACCGACCACCGCTACTTCGACGGGCTGCCGGACGTGCCGATGCCGCAGTCGAAGGCACTGGCGCAGGCCGGGCTCGCCAACTGGTGGGTGCCCACCGAGTACGGCGGCGCGGGCGTGAGCCTGGTGTCCGGTGTGGACATCGTGTCCGAGCTGTCCTACGGGGACGCCGGGTTCGCGTTCACGTCCTACCTGTCGATCCTCGGCGCCACGATGCTGCACCTCTACGGGACCGACGAGCTGCGCACGCGCCTGCTCACCGAGCTGGCGCGCGGCGGCGGGGTGTGTGCGACGCTCGCCAGCGAGGAGGCGGCGGGCAGCGAGCTGGGCCGCACCGGGACCACCAGCACCCGCCGCGGCGGCGCCGTGATCGTCAACGGGGACAAGTACTTCGCCACCAACACCGACCTCGCGGAGTTCCTCGTCGTGGTGACCCGCGCCGCGGAGGACGACCTCGACTACCGCACCGTCGTGATCCCGCGCGACACCCCGGGTATCAGGGTGGTCCGCCGCTGGGACGTGATCGGCATGCGTGGCTCGGCGACCTACGAGGTGCGGCTGCGCAACTGCCGGGTGCCCGCCGAGAACGTGTTGCGCGGCAACGGGATCCGCGTACTGGAGGCCGGGCTCAACGCGAGCCGGATCCTCATCGCCACGACGTCGGTCGGCCTGGCGAGACGCGTGCGGGACGAGGCGATGGCCTACGCCGAGCACAAGGTCGTCAAGGGCGCCCCGCTGACCGAGAACGCCGTCTTCGCCGCCAAGCTCGGCCAGATCGAGATGCACGTCGAGGTCATGCGCAACCAGTGCCTCGCGGCGGCGGCCGAGTTCGACCGGATGATGGCCGGTCCGGACCCGGCCGGGGAGTTCCTGCGTGCCGGCAGCACCCGGTCCGCGCTGGCCGCGAAGATGATCTGCGGCCAGTCCGGGTGGGCGGTCGCGGGCATCGGCTCCGAGCTGTTCGGTGGCCTCGGCTACACCCACGAGCACGTGATCGGCAAGCTCACCCGCGAGCTGCGCTGGACGAGCCTGGTCGAGGGCGGTGACGACGTGATGCGTGACCTCCTCTACACCCGTTACGTGGTCCCGCCGGCCAAACGCCGTTGAGCACTAGGGATTTCCCGGCTCCCGCCGATCGAGACTGTACGGACGCGTGGCCTGCCGCCGTCGACAGTCCAGATGGGTGGGGTTGAATGGGCACCGAGGACAAACTCCGCGACTACCTGCGGCGGGCGAGCGCCGACCTGGTGCGGTCGCGGCAGCGGGTTCGGGAGCTGGAGGAGGCGAACCGCCAGCCGGTCGCGGTCGTGGCGATGGCCTGCCGCTACCCCGGCGGGGTCGCCGACCCTGCCGGGCTGTGGGACCTCGTGGCTACCGGCCGTGAGGGGATCTCCCCGTTCCCCACCGATCGGGGCTGGGACCTGGCGGCACTGCGGACCGAGGCGGCCACCGCGCACGGCGGCTTCCTCGACGGCGTCGCCGACTTCGACGCCGAACTGTTCGGCATCTCCCCGCGTGAGGCACTCGCCATGGACCCCCAGCAGCGGCTGCTGCTGGAGGTCACCTGGGAGGCGGTGGAGCGGGCCGGGCTGGACCCGACGGCGTTGCGTGGCAGCAGGACCGGCGTGTTCGTCGGTGGTTTCGCCCAGGAGTACGCGTCGGGCCTGCCGCGCGACGCGGAGGACTTCCGGTTGACCGGCAACACCACCAGCGTGTTGTCCGGGCGGCTCGCCTACGTGCTCGGCACCGAGGGACCCGCGGCGACCGTGGACACGGCGTGCTCGTCGTCGCTGGTGGCCCTGCACTGGGCGGTGCGCGCGCTGCGCACCCGGGAGTGCGACCACGCGCTCGTCGGCGGGGTGACCGTGATGTCGACGCCGACCATGTTCGTCGACTTCACCCGTCAGGGCGGCCTGTCCCCGGACGGGCGGTGCAAGGCGTTCGCCGACGCCGCGGCCGGCACCGGCTGGGCGGAGGGCGTCGGGGTCCTGGTCCTGATGCGGCTCGCCGACGCCCTGCGGGACGGCCACCGGGTGCTCGCCGTCGTGCGCGGTACCGCGGTCAACTCCGACGGCGCGTCCAACGGCCTCACCGCACCGAACGGGCCGTCGCAGCAGCGGGTCATCCGGGCGGCGCTGGCCGACGCGGGCCTCGCACCGTCCGACGTGGACGTCGTGGAGGCGCACGGCACCGGCACCACGCTGGGCGATCCCATCGAGGCACAGGCACTGCTGGCCACCTACGGCCAGGACCGCGAGCAGCCGCTGTGGTTGGGCTCGGTCAAGTCCAACATCGGCCACACCCAGGCCGCCGCGGGCGTCGCAGGGATCATCAAGATGGTCGAGGCGATGCGGCACGGCGTGCTGCCCGCGACCCTGCACGTCGACCGCCCGTCCACGAACGTCGACTGGTCCGAGGGCGCGGTGTCGCTGCTGACCGAGTCCGTGTCGTGGCCGCCGGTGGATCGTCCGCGCCGGGCCGGGGTGTCGTCGTTCGGGATCAGCGGCACCAACGCCCACGTCGTGCTCGAACAGGCACCCGAACCGGCCGAGCGGCCCGAGGACCCGGCGCCGGCCCTCGTCGGGGACACCGTGCCGTGGCTCGTCTCCGGGCACACGCCCGCCGCACTCGCCGCCCAGGCACGTCGGCTGCTCGACACCGACCTCACCGACGCCGCCGCGGTGGCCCGCGCGTTGCTGACCCGACCCCGGCTCGCGCACCGGGCGGTCGCGCTCGACCTCGCGGCACTGGGTGCCCTCGCGGCAGGCGAGGCCGCCGCGGGGCTCGTCACCGGGGCGGCCGACGGCGCGGGCAAGGTCGCGCTCGTCTTTCCCGGCCAGGGTTCGCAGTGGCCCGGCATGGGCCGTGGGCTGTGGGACGCCTCGCCGGTGTTCCGGGCCCGGCTGACCGAGTGCGCCGAGGCGCTCGGACCGTTCACGGACACGCCGGTGCTCGACGCCGTCCTCGGTGACACCGGCGACCTCGACCGGGTCGACGTCGTGCAGCCCGCGCTGTGGGCGATGATGGTGTCACTGGCCGAGGTGTGGCGTTCCCTCGGTGTCGTCCCGGCCGCCGTGGTCGGGCACAGCCAGGGGGAGATCGCCGCCGCGGTCGTCGCGGGTGGACTGTCGCTCGTGGACGGTGCGCGGGTGGTCGCCCTGCGTGCCAGGGCGATTCGCGACGGCCTCGCCGGTCGTGGCGGCATGCTGTCGGTGCCGTGGCCCCTCGGGCGGGTGCGTGTGCTCCTGGACGCGCATCCGGCGGTGTCGGTCGCCGCGATCAACGGGCCCGCGTCGGTGGTGGTCTCCGGTGACCGGGACGCGCTCGCCGCGGTCCACACCGAGCTGGCCGCGCGGGACGTGCGGGCCAGGTGGGTCGAGGTCGACTACGCGTCGCACTCCCCGCACGTGGCCGAGCTCGAGGAACGGCTCCTGTCCGACCTCGCCCCGGTCACACCGCTGTCCGGCACCGTCCCGTTCCTGTCCACGGTCACCGGTGACTGGCTGGACACCACGAACCTCGACGCCGCCTACTGGTACCGGAACCTGCGCCAGACCGTCCACTTCGGACCGGCCGTGGCGACGCTGCTCGGCCGGGGCTTCGGGTTCCTCGTCGAGACCAGCCCCCATCCCGTGCTGCGGCCGGGGATCGCCGCCGCCATCGAGGCCGAGGGCCGCGGCACCACGGTCGGCACGCTGCGACGCGACGACGGCGGCCAGGCCAGGCTGCTCACCTCACTGGCCGAGCTGCACACGGGCGGCGCCACCGTGGACTGGCGAGCCGCCGTGCCTGCGGGGGAGCCCGCCGAGCTGCCCACCTATGCCTTCCAGCGCCGCCGTTTCTGGCCCGCGCCGCGCCGACACGCCGCCACCGGCGGCCACCCGCTGCTGCCCACCGCGGTCGACCTCGCCGGGTCGCGGGCCACCGTGCTCACCGGCACCCTGTCCACCGAGACCCACCCGTGGCTCGCCGACCACACCGTGACCGGCGCCGTCCTGGTGCCCGGCGCAGCCGTGGTGGAGCTGGCACTGCACGCGGGTGACCGCGTCGGCCTCCCGCACCTGGCCGAGCTGACGCTGGACACGCCGCTGGTGCTCACCGGGGCGGTCGAGGTGCAGGTGGTCGTCGCGGACGAGGGCTCGGTGGAGATCCACTCCCGTCCCGCCGCCACGGACGCACCCTGGACCCGCCACGCCACGGGCACGCTCGACGCGTCGCCGGACCCGTTGCCGGGAGACGACGTCGTCGCCTGGCCGCCACCCGGCGCCGAGCCGGTCCCGGTCGCCGACCTCTACGACACCCTCGCCGCGACCGGATACGACTACGGCCCGGCCTTCCGGGGGCTCACCGCCGCCTGGCGCGCCGGCGCGACCGTGTTCGCCGAGGTCGCACTGCCCGACCCGACCGACGCCGACGGCTACGGCATCCACCCCGCCCTCCTCGACGCCGTCCTGCACCCCGTCGCGCTGACCGGAGACACGGTCGGCCTGCCCGGTCTGCCGTTCGCCTGGACCGGCGTGACCCTGCACGCCACCGGCGCCACCACGCTGCGGGTGCGGCTGACGCCGACCGCCGACGACTTCACCGTCACCGCCGCCGACCCCACCGGCGCCCCGGTGGTCACCGTGACCGGGCTGGCGCTGCGACCCGTGTCGGGCCTCGCCGAGGCCAGGGCGCGGGAGTCGCTGCTGCGGCTCGACTGGCTCCCCGCCGAACCCGGCCGCCACACCCACTGCGTCGTGCTCGGCGACGACCTGCTCGACCTCGGCCTCGACACCGTGCCGGACCTCGACGCCCTGCTCGCCGAGCCGCCGGGGGCGGTGGTGCTGCCGGTCCGCGCGGCCACCGCCGACACCGCCGCGGAGGCACACCTCCTCACCGCACGCGTGCTCGACCTGCTGCGTGCGTGGCCGGTCGGGGACCGCTTGGCGGACACCCGGCTGGTCGTGGTCACCCAGGACGCGATCCCCGCCGGCCCCGACGACATCACCGCCGACGTGGCCGCCGCGGCGGTGTGGGGCCTCGTGCGGGCCGCCCAGTCCGAGCACCCCGGCCGGTTCACGCTGGTCGACCTCGACGGCGAGGACACCTCGACCGCCGCCCTGCCCACGCTGGTCGACACGGGCGAGCCGCAACTCGTCGTGCGCCAGGGCAGGCCGCTGGCCGCCCGCCTGACCAGGGTCCTCGCCGCCGACCCGGAGCCGGTGGGCTGGGGCACGGGCACCGTCCTCGTCACCGGCGGCACGGGCGCGCTCGGCGCGGCACTGACCCGCCACCTCGTCGCCGCCCACGGCGTGCGGAGCCTGGTCCTCGTCGGCAGGCGGGGCACCGGCGTGGACGACCTCGTCGACGACCTCACCGCCGCAGGCGCGCGGGTGCGGGTGGTCGCCTGCGACGTCGCCGACCGTGCCGCCGTGGCCGACCTGCTGGCCGGGGTCGACGACCTGAGCGCCGTCGTGCACGCCGCGGGCGCGCTGGACGACGCGCTGGTCACCGACCTGACCCACGAGCAGCTCGCGACCGCGCTGCGGCCCAAGGTCGACGGCGCCTGGCACCTGCACGAGCTGACCCAGGACACCGACCTCGCCGCGTTCGTGCTGTTCTCCTCGATCGCGGGCGTGCTCGGCTCGGCCGGGCAGGCCAACTACGCCGCCGCCAACACCTTCCTGGACTCACTCGCCTTCCAGCGCCGCGGCCACGGCCTGCCCGCCCAGTCGCTGGCGTGGGGCCTGTGGGCCGAGCGCGGCGCCATGACCGGCCACCTCGACGAGCGTGCCGTCGACCGCCTCGCCGCGACCGGCCTGCGTCCGCTGCCCACCGAGGAAGCACTGGCCCTGTTCGACACCGCACTGGGCGTCGGCGAACCGATCCTCGTCCCGGCGGGCCTCGACACCACCGCCACGGACCACCCCGTGCTGCGCCACCTCGGCCGTGGCGCGGTCCGCCGCGCCGCCGCCGGACAGGCCGCCCCGGCAGGCGACGGCTTCGCGCGGCGGCTCGCCGGGCTCGGCGCGGCCGAACGCGAGCGGGCGCTCGTCGCCCTCGTCGCCACGCACGCCGCCGCCGTGCTCGGCTACGACGGCCCCGAACACGTGCCCGCCACCCGCGCGTTCCGTGAGCTGGGCTTCGACTCGCTGACCGCGGTCGACCTGCGCAACCGGCTCGCCGCCGCGACCGGGCTGCGGCTGCCCGCGACCGCGGTGTTCGACTACCCGACCGCCACCGCGCTGGCCGGTCTGCTGCGCACCGAGCTGTTCGGTGCCGCCGAGCCCAGCACCGCCGCGGTGTCCGAAGCCGACACCGACGACGACCCGGTGGTGATCGTCGGCATGGCCTGCCGGTACCCCGGCGGCGCCGACGGCCCGGACGGGCTGTGGCGGATGGTGTCCTGCGGCGTGGACGCGGTGACCGGGTTCCCCACCGACCGCGGCTGGGACCTCGACCGGCTCTACCACCCCGACCGCACCCACCAGGGCACCTCCTACACGCGCTCCGGCGGCTTCCTGCCCGGCGCCGCGGAGTTCGACGCCGCGTTCTTCGACATCCCGCCCCGCGAGGCACTCGCCATGCACCCGCAGCAGCGCCTGCTGCTGGAGGCGGCCTGGGAGGCGATCGAGCACGCCGGCCTGGACCCGCGGGCGTTGCGTGGCACGCGGACCGGCGTGTACGTCGGCGCCACGGGCCCCGCCTACGACCCGGCCACCGCGGAGGAACGCGCCCGGCTGGAGGGCCTGCGGGTCACCGGCACCGCCCCCAGTGTCATGTCCGGTCGCGTCGCGTACTTCCTCGGGCTGGAGGGCCCGGCCGTCACCATCGACACCTCGTGCTCCTCCTCGCTCGTGGCCCTCCACACCGCCGCGGGCGCGCTGCGTGCGGGGGAGTGCGGGATGGCGCTGGTCGGTGGCGTCACCGTCCTCACCGACCCCGGGCTGTTCGTGGAGTTCAGCAGGCAGGGCGCCCTGTCCCCGGACGGCCGCTGCCGCGCGTTCGCCGACGACGCCGAGGGCACCGGCTGGGCCGAGGGCGTCGGCATGCTCGTGGTCGAGCGGCTCTCCGCCGCCCGCGCGAACGGCCACCGCGTGTGGGCGGTGCTGCGTGGCTCGGCCGTGAACTCCGACGGCGCCTCCAACGGCATGACGGCCCCCAACGGTCCGTCTCAGCAACGGGTCATCCGTGCCGCGCTCGCCGACGCGGGCCTGTCACCGTCCGAGGTGGACGCCGTGGAGGCCCACGGCACCGGCACCACCCTCGGGGACCCGATCGAGCTGCAGGCACTGCTCGCGACCTACGGGCAGGACCGGGACGAGCCGTTGTGGTTGGGTTCGGTCAAGTCGAACATCGGGCACGCCCAGTGGGCGGCCGGGGTCGCCGGTGTCATCAAGATGGTCATGGCGCTGCACCACCGCCTGCTGCCCGCCACCCTGCACGCCGACAACCCGACCACCAGGGTCGACTGGTCGGCGGGTGCGGTGCGGCTGCTCACCGAGCCGGTGCCGTGGCCCGACGTCGACCGGCCGAGGCGGGCGGGGGTGTCGTCGTTCGGGATCAGTGGCACCAACGCACACGTGGTCATCGAGGAGCCGCCGGCCGAGCAGGCGCCGGACACGGCGACCGGGCCGGTGCCGCTGGTGCTCTCGGCCCGCACCGACACCGCGTTGCGTGCGCAGGCCGCCCGACTCCTGACCTGGCTCGACGAACATCCCGACGTGCCTGCCGCCGGCCGTGCCCTGCTGTCCCGGTCCGCGTTCGAACACCGTGCCGTGGTGGTCGGCGACGACCCGAGGCCCGGTCTTGCCGCGCTCGCCGCAGGACGGTCCGATCCGGCGCTCGTCGAGGGCCGTGCCGGTGCGCCGCGGCCGGTGGTGTTCGTCTTCCCGGGGCAGGGCGCGCAGTGGGTGGGCATGGCCCTCGACCTGCTGTCCGAGTCGCCGGTCTTCGCCGAGTCCCTGACCGCCTGCGACGAGGCCCTCTCCTACTACGTGTCGTGGTCGGTGTTCGACGTGCTGGGCGACGCGGACGCGTTGGCGCGTGTCGAGGTCGTGCAACCGGTGCTGTGGGCCGTGATGGTCTCCCTCGCCGCGGTGTGGCGGTCGCTCGGCGTCGAGCCGGACGCGGTCATCGGCCACTCCCAGGGGGAGATCGCCGCCGCGTGTGTCGCGGGTGGACTGTCTCTCGAGGACGGTGCGCGAGTGGTCGCGTTGCGGGCGCTGGCCATCGCCGAGGAGCTGGAAGGCCACGGCGGCATGGGTTCGGTGGCGCTCCCTGCCGCCGAGGTCGCCGAGCTGGTCGAGCGGCGCTGGCCCGGCCGGCTCTGCGTCGCCGCGGTCAACGGACCGGCGCAGGTCGCCGTCTCCGGCGAGGTCGACGCACTCGACGAACTGGTCGCCGACCTGACCGCGCGGGGGGTGCGGGCCAGGCGCATCCCGGTCAGCTACGCCTCGCACTGGCGCGGGGTCGAGGCCGTCGAGGCGCGGCTGGCCGACGTGCTGGCGCCGGTCGAGCCCGTGTCCGCGCCGGTCGCGTTCTACTCCGCGCTCGCCGGTGGCCGCCTCGACGCCACCGGGCTGGACGCCGCCTACTGGTACCGCAACCTGCGTGAGCCGGTCGCCTTCGACGACGCCGTGCGGGCCGCGCTCGCCGACGGGCACGGTGTGTTCGTCGAGCTGAGCCCGCATCCCGTGCTCACCGCCGGGCTCCGTGACATCGCCGAGGACGTGGGCGTCGAGGTCGCCGTCGCCGGGACGCTGCGCCGCGACGACGGCGGCATGGACCGGCTGCTGCACTCGGCCGCCGAGCTCGCCGTCCTCGGTCTCGCCGTCGACTGGGCCCCGCTGGTGGTGGGCGCGGGCCGGGCGCACCCGCCGACCTACGCCTTCGACCACGAGCACTACTGGGTCGCCCCGGGCGTGTCCGGCGACCCGGCCGACGAGCCGCTGTGGGCGGCGGTGGACCGCGCCGACTCCGCCGCGCTGGCCGAGCTGCTCGACCTCCCGGCCGACCGGGTCGAAGGGCTGCTGCCTGCGCTGTCGGCGTGGCGACGGGGGCGCACCGAGACGGCGACCCTGGACTCCTGGTGGTACCGCGAGGTCTGGCGTCCCGTGCCCGCCCGGGCCGCCGCGCTCTCCGGCACCTGGCTGCTCGTCACCGCCGACCCGACCGATCCCGTCGCCGCCACCCTGCGTGCCGCGGGTGCCGACGTCGAGATCGAGGTCCTCACCGCCGACGACGACCGCGCCACCGTCACCGCACGGCTCGCCGGCCGCGCGCCCGCCGGCGTGGTCTCCACCCTCGCGTCGGCGGCCCACCCGTACCCCGCCGAGCCGACGCTGCCCACCGGCCTGGCGCTGACCGTCCTGCTGGTCCAGGCACTCGCCGGGGTGGACGCGCCGCTGTGGTGCCTGACCACCGGCGCGGTCGCCGATCCGGCGCAGGCGCAGGTGGTCGGCCTCGGCCGCGTCGCCGCGCTGGAGCACCCGCGCCGGTTCGGCGGCCTCGTCGACCTGCCCGCCGACGCCGACCCGACGCTGCTCGCCGCCGCACTGACCGGGGACGAGGACCAGGTCACCATCCGCGGCGGCGGCCTGCACGCCCGCAGGCTCGTCCGCGCCACCCCGGCCAGGACTCGGACGTGGTCGCCGCGCGGCACGGTGCTCGTCACCGGCGGCACCGGCGCGCTCGGCCCGCACCTGTGCCGCTGGCTCGCCGCGCAGGGCGCCGAACACGTCGTGGTCACCAGCCGAAGCGGCACCGGCATCCCGGAACTCGCCGCCGAACTCGCCCGACAGGGCACCACGCTCACCCACGCCGCCTGCGACGTCGCCGACCGGGACGCGCTCGCCGACGTGCTTGCCGCACACGACATCCGGTCGGTCTTCCACGCCGCCGCCCGCACCGAACTCGGCTCGATCGACGGGTCGGAACTCGAAGACCTCGCGGCCGTCGTCGCGGCGAAGGTCGCGGGCGCGGTCAACCTCGACGCGCTGCTCGGCGACCGCGAGCTGGACGCGTTCGTCCTGTTCTCCTCCATCGCGGGCACCTGGGGCAGCGGCGACCACGCCGCCTACGCCGCCGCCAACGCCGCACTGGACGCCCTCGCCGAGAAGCGTCACGCGGCAGGCCGCACGGCGACCTCGATCCGGTGGGGCATCTGGGCCGACGAACGCACCATGGCCCGCGCGGACGTCGACCCGGAGCAGGTCCGCCGCAGCGGCCTGCCGTTCCTGGACGTGGACCTGGCGCTGGCCGCGCTGCGCCGCGCACTGGAGGCCGACGACCCCGCCCCCGTGGTCGCCGACGTCGACTGGCCCACGTTCCACGCCGTGTTCACCACGGGCCGCGAGAGCAGGCTCTTCGCCGAGATCCCCGACCTCGCCACGACGGCACCCACACCGACCGAGTCCGGGTTCGCCGCCGAACTACGCGCGGCCACCACGGCCGACCGGAACCGGGTCCTCCTGGAACTCGTGCGCACCGAGGCCGCCGCGGCACTCGGCCACCGGGGGAGCGACGCGGTGGACGCGGGACGGGCGTTCCGCGAGACCGGCATCGACTCGGTCACCGCCGTCGACCTGCGCAACCGGCTCGTCGCCCGCACGGGTGTCACCCTGCCGAGCACCGTCGTCTTCGACTTCCCCAGCCCGGCGGAACTGGCCGAGCACCTCCGGGTCCAGCTGACCGGCGAGGAGCGGAACCCCGCCCGCCCGGCCACGACGGCGGACCGCACCGACGACCCGATCGTGATCACCGGCATCGGCTGCCGCTTCCCCGGCGGGGTCGGTTCCCCGGACGACCTGTGGGACCTCGTCGCCTCGGGTGCCGACGTGATCGGCGACCTGCCCACCGACCGCGGCTGGGACATCGCCGGTGCCTACGACCCCGACCCGGACTGGCCCGGCAGCACCTATACGCTGCGCGGCGGGTTCCTCGACGCCGCGGGCGACTTCGACGCGGGCTTCTTCGGCATCTCCCCACGCGAGGCCCTCGCCATGGACCCGCAGCAGCGGCTGCTGCTGGAGGTGGCGTGGGAGGCACTCGAACGTGCCGGCATCGACCCGGCCACCCTGCGCGGCACCACGCTCGGCGTGTTCGTCGGCGCCGCCTACCAGCACTACGCGACCGGCGTGCTCACCAACGAGGACGGCTACGAGGCACACCTGCTCACCGGCCGGGCCACGAGCATCCTGTCCGGCAGGCTCGCCTACCTGCTCGGCACCGAGGGCCCCGCGCTCACCCTCGACACCGGCTGCTCGTCGGCTTTGGTCGCGCTGCACCTCGCCGTGCGGGCCGTGCGGTCCGGCGACTGCGACCGCGCGCTCGCCGGCGGGGCGACCGTCATGACCTCCTTGGAGACCCTGACCGGGTTCAGCAGGCAGCGGGCGCTGTCGGTGGACGGGCGGTGCAAGGCGTTCGCCGAGTCCGCCGACGGGTTCGGCATGTCCGAGGGTGTCGGCCTCATGGTCGTGGAGCGGCTGTCCGACGCCCGTCGCCACGGCCACCCCGTGCTGGCCGTGGTGCGTGGCACGGCGACGAACTCCGACGGCGCGTCCAACGGCATGACCGCCCCCAACGGCCAGGCGCAGCGACGGGTCCTGCGTGCCGCGCTCGCCGACGCGGGCCTGGCACCGTCCGAGGTGGACGCCGTGGAGGCGCACGGGACCGGCACGGCACTCGGTGACCCCATCGAGGCGTCGGCGCTGCTCGCCACCTACGGGCAGGGCCGCGACGAGCCGCTGTGGCTCGGCTCGGTGAAGTCCAACATCGGGCACACCCAGCACGCCGCGGGTGTCGCGGGCATCGTGAAGGCGGCGCTGGCGATGCGTCACGGCGTGCTGCCCGCGACCCTGCACGTCGACGCGCCCTCCTCGCACGTCGACTGGTCCTCCGGCGCGGTGGCGCTGCTCACCGGCGAGCGCCCGTGGCCGTCGGTGGACCGGCCGCGCCGGGTCGGGGTCTCGTCGTTCGGGATCAGCGGCACCAACGCACACGTGATCCTGGAACAGGTCCCCGCTGCCGGGCCGGTGCCGCCCGCCGAACCGGTGCTGGCGGTCACGCCGTGGGTGCTGTCCGGCAGGACCGAGGACGCCCTGCGTGACCAGGCCGCCCGGTTGCGTGGCGTGGCAGGGGATCCCGCGTCGGTGGCGGCCACTTTGTTGACACGCGGTCGTTTCGAGCGTCGCGCGGTGGTGGTCGGCGACCGTGCCGAACGGGTCCGGGCGCTGGACGCGCTCGCGGCGGGTGGCGTCGACCCGGCCGCCGTCACGGGTGCTGTCGCCGGCACGCCGGGTGACGTCGTGTTCGTGTTCCCCGGACAGGGCGCGCAGTGGGTGGGCATGGCTCGGGATCTTCTCGGCGAGTCGCCGGTGTTCGCGGCGGCCATGGCGGAGTGCCGGGAGGCGTTGGCGGGTTTCGTGCCGTGGTCGGTGTTCGACGTGCTCGACGACGCGGACGCGTTGGCCCGCGTGGACATCGTGCAGCCCGTGCTGTGGGCGGTGATGGTGTCCCTCGCGCGGACGTGGGTCGCGCTGGGCGTGACGCCCGCCGCGGTGATCGGGCACTCGCAGGGTGAGATCGCGGCGGCCTGCGTGTCCGGCGCACTGTCGCTTGTGGACGGCGCGCGGGTGGTGTGCCTGCGCAGCAGGGCCATCGCCGAGGTGCTCGACGGCCGGGGCGGCATGGCGTCGGTGGCGCTGCCGCTGTCCGGGATCGAGGGGAGGCTGGGGGAGCGGGTCGCGGTCGCCGCGGTCAACGGACCTTCGGCGGTCGTGCTGTCCGGGGACGTCGACGCGCTCGACGCTCTCGTCGCCGAGCTGGTCGCCGAAGGTGTGCGGGCCAGGCGCATCCCGGTCAGCTACGCGTCGCACTGGCCGGGCGTGGACGCCGTCGAGGAACGGCTCGCCGACGACCTCGCCGGTCTCGCCCCCGCCGCGGCGCCGGTCGCGTTCTACTCCGCCGTCGAGGGCGGCCGGATCGACACCACCGGGCTCGACGCCGCCTACTGGTTCCGGAACCTGCGCGGGCGCGTGGACTTCCAGGGCGCCGTCGCGGCCGCGGTCGCCGAAGGTCACTCGGTGTTCGTCGAGGTGAGCCCGCATCCCGTGCTGGCGTTGAGCGTGCAGGAGACCGCGGGCGACACGGCCGTGGCGACCGGGACCCTGCGCCGCGACGAGGGCGGTGCCGTGCGGTTCGCCCGCTCGGCCGCCGAGCTGCACACCAGGGGCGTGCCCGTGCGCTGGGAAGCCGTGTGCACGGCGACGGACCGCGTCGAGCTGCCCACGTATGCCTTCCAGCACCGGCGTTTCTGGCCGGTGCCCGACCTCGCCGACGGCGTGGACGCCTGGCGCTACCGGGTTTCCTGGACCCGGGTCCGGCTCCCGGCCGCACCGGCACGGGGTCGCTGGCTGCTGGTCACCGCCCCGGGCGACCCGGCCGACGACCTCGTCGCCGCGCTCGGTGACCCGGACCGGGTCGAGGGCACCGACCGCGCCGAGCTGGCCGCCGCACTCGCGGGCCGAGTCCCGGACGGCGTGCTGTCCACGCTGCCGACCGCCGCGACGACCGCCGCACTGGTCCAGGCGCTCGGCGACACCGGCATCAGCGCACCGCTGTGGTGCGTCACCCGGGGCGCCGTCGCCACCGGACCCGACGATCGCGCCCCGGATCCCGACCGCGCCGCCGTCTGGGGACTGGGCCGGGTCGTCGCACTGGAACACCCCGACCGCTGGGGCGGCCTCGTGGACGTCGGCGCCGACCCCCACCGGCTCCCGCGGGTCCTCACCGGAACGGAAAACGAGGTCGCCCTGCGTGGTGACCACGTGCTCGCCCGCAGGCTGGTCCGCGCCCCGGCCGGACCGACGGTGCGTGACGTCGGCGTGGGTACCGTGCTGGTCACCGGCGGCACCGGGGCGCTCGGCACGCACGTGGCCCGCCGGTTCGCCGCCGCGGGTGCCGAGCGGATCGTGCTGGCCGGCCGCCGGGGCGAGGACGCACCCGGCGCCACCGCACTGCGGGACGAGCTGTCGGGCACCGACGTGGTGTTCGCCGCCTGCGACGTCACCGACCGCGCCGCCCTCGCCGCGCTGCTCGCCGCGCACCCGCCGACCGTCGTCGTCCACGCCGCCGGGGTCCTCGACGACGGTCTCGTCGACAGCCTCACCCCCGACCGGTTCGCCGACGTGTGGGCCGCCAAGGTCGAGGCGGCCCGGCACCTCGACGAGCTGACCCGCGACCACGACCTCGCCGCGTTCGTCCTGTTCACCTCGATGGCAGGCGTGGTCGGCAACCCGGGTCAGGGCAACTACGCCGCCGCCAACGCCGCACTGGACGCCCTCGCCCAGGCACGCCGGTCCGCGGGCCTGCCCGCCACCGCCGTCGCCTGGGGCCGGTGGGCCGAGATCGGCATGGCCACCGACCTCGCCGCGGTCACGCAAGGCGCACGCCGCGACGGGTTCCGGCCCATGGCCGCGGACCGGGCCGTCGCCGCCCTGTGGACCGCGATCGAGTCCGATGACACCGCGGTCGCCGTCGCCGACATCGACTGGACCCGCTGGCGCGACGCGGCCACCCGACCGAGTTCGGCCCAGCTCGTCGGCGACCTGCTCCCCGCCGCGCCGGCCGCGGTCGAGCAGGTGGACCGGCGCGACCCCGCCGAGTACCGCCGCGTGCTGCTCGCCACCGTGCGCGAGCGGGCGGCGGCCGTGCTCGGCCACGACGACCCGGCCGCCGTCGGCCCCGACACCCGCTTCCGCGACCTCGGGTTCGACTCGGTCACCGCGCTCGAGTTCCGCAACGCCCTCGCCGCCGCACTCGGTCTCGCCGTGTCCGCCACCGCCGTCTTCGACCACCCCACCCCGGCCGCCCTCGCCACCCACCTCGCCGGGGGAACGGACACCGCGACCCCGGTGCGTGCCGTCGACGTCGCGGACGACCCGGTGGTCATCGTCGGCCTCGCCTGCCGGCTCCCCGGCGGCGTGCGCACCCCGGAGCAGTACTGGACGCTCCTGGCGGAGGGCCGCGACGCGATCACCCCGTTCCCCACCGACCGCGGCTGGTCGGCGGCGGACCTGCGCGACAGCGCCACCCGGGCCGGCGGCTTCCTCACCGGCGCGGGCGAGTTCGACGCGGCGTTCTTCGGCATCTCACCCCGCGAGGCGCTGGCCATGGACCCGCAGCAGCGGCTGCTGCTCGAGACCACCTGGGAGGCGCTCGAACACGCCGGGATCGACCCGTACGCGCTGCGTGGCGGGCCGACCGGGGTGTTCGTCGGCACGAACGGCGAGGACTACAGCCGCCTGCTGCTCGGCTCGGCCGTCGAGGCGGACGGGCACGTCGGCACCGGCAGCGCGAGCAGCGTCGTGTCCGGCCGCGTCGCCTACACGCTGGGCCTGGAAGGGCCCGCGGTCACCGTGGACACGGCGTGCTCGTCGTCGCTCGTCGCACTCCACCTCGCCGCGCAGTCGGTGCGCTCGGGCGAGTCGTCGCTCGCGGTGGTCGGTGGCGTGTCGGTGCTGTCGACCCCGTGGGTGTTCACCGAGTTCAGCAGGCAGGGGCTGCTCAGCGCGGACGGGCGGTGCCGGGCGTTCGGCGACGGCGCGGACGGCACGGCGTGGGCCGAGGGTGTCGGAGTCGTCGTGGTGGAGCGGCTGTCGGACGCGCGGCGCAACGGCCACGAGGTGCTGGCCGTGGTCCGCGGTTCGGCCGTGAACTCCGACGGCGCGTCGAACGGCCTGACCGCGCCGAACGGGCCGTCGCAGCAGCGGGTCATCCTGCAGGCGCTGGCGAACGCGGGTCTTCGCCCGTCCGAGGTGGACGTCGTCGAGGCCCACGGGACCGGGACGACGCTCGGTGACCCCATCGAGGCGCAGGCGCTCCTCGCGACCTACGGGCAGGACCGGGCCGAGCCGCTGCTCGTCGGGTCGGTGAAGTCCAACCTCGGGCACACCCAGGCCGCGGCGGGCATGGCCGGCGTGATCAAGATGGTGCTCGCCATGCGGCACGGGGTCGTGCCGCCGACGCTGCACGCGGGCACGCCGTCGTCACACGTGGACTGGTCGGCCGGTGCGGTGTCGCTGGTGACCGAGCCGGTGACGTGGCCGGAGACCGGGCGTGCGCGGCGCGCGGGCGTGTCGTCCTTCGGGGTCAGCGGCACCAACGCCCACGTCGTCCTCGACCAGCTGCCCTCGGCGCCGCCGGAGCCGGTCGCCGAGCCCGCGGTCGTGCCGTGGGTGGTCTCCGCACGCACCGGGGCGGCCCTGCGTCGCCAGGTCGAGCGGGTCGCCACAGCGGATGCCAGACCGGTGGACGTCGGGCGCACCCTCGCGGGGCGCACCCGGTTCGCGCACCGGGCCGTGCTGCTGAACGGGACCGAGGTGGCGGCCGGGGAGGCAGGCGACGGCGGGCTGGCGTTCGTGTTCGCCGGGCAGGGCAGCCACCGGGTCGGCATGGGCCTCGGGCTCGCCGCCCGGTACCCGGTGTTCGCCGCCGCGCTCGACGACGTCGCCGCGCTCGGCGGTCCGCTGCTCGACCAGCCACTGCACACCGTGCTGGGCAGCGCCGAGCTGCTCGACCGCACCGAGTACGCCCAGCCCGCCCTGTTCGCCGTCGAGGTGGCATCGGCGCGGCTGCTGGCGTCCTGGGGCGTGCGGCCCGACGTGGTGGTCGGCCACTCCCTCGGCGAGCTCGCCGCCGCGCACGTCGCGGGCGCACTCACCCTCGACGACGCCGTCCGGCTCGTGGTCGCCAGAGGAGCGCTGATGGGTGCGCTGCCGACGGCCGGTGCCATGGCGGCGATCGAGGCGAGCGAGGCCGAGGTCCTGCCGACACTGCCCGACGACGTGACGGTCGCCGCCGTCAACGGCCCCACCTCGGTGGTCGTGTCCGGCGCCGCCACCTCGGTCGACGCGCTCGCCCGCGACTGGGCGGCCCGTGGCAGGCGCACCAGGCGACTGCCGGTCGGCCACGCCTTCCACTCACCGCTCATGGCGCCCGTGCTCGACGACCTCCGGGCGGTCGCCGAGACCATCACACCCGGCGTCCCCTCGGTCCGCCTGATCTCCACGGTGACCGGCGCGGAGACCAACACCCTGGACGCCGAGCACTGGGTGGCCCAGGTGTGCGGCACGGTCCGCTTCGCCGACGCGGTCGCCGCCCTCGGCGTCGCCACGGTCCTGGAGATCGGCCCTGACGGCTCGCTCACCGCCGTCACCAGGCAGAACACCGACGCCGAGGTGGTGCCCACCCTGCGTGAGGACCGCGACGAGGACACCACGCTGCTGACCGCCGTGGCCCGCGCCGACGTGCGTGGCGTGCCGGTCGACTGGGCCGCGTGGTTCGCCGGCACCGGCGCCCGCCGCGTCGACCTGCCGACCTACCCGTTCGAGCCGGACGTCCACTGGCCGCAACCGCCGGCGCGCAGCGCGATGCCCGGCCGCGAGGACCTGGCCACACTGGCGGAGGACCTCGCCGTCGACCCCGACACCCTCGCCACCGCACTGGACACCTGGCGCCGCCGCCACGACGACGACACCGCCCTGCGTGGCCTGCGCTACCGCGTGGTCGACCGCCCGGTCCCGCCCGGCCCGCCGGTGACCGGCCACTGGCTGGTCCTCGGCGACGACGACCTCGCCACCCACCTCGGTGTTCCCGTCACCGTCGCAGACGACGAGATCCCGGCCGGTGACTACACCGGTGTCCTGGCCGCCTCGACCGACCCGGCGGCACTGCTCGAGCGGCTCGACGCCGCCGGGGTCACCGCGCCCCTGTGGTGCGTCACCCGGAACGCGGCAGGCGACCCCGCGGAGGGCGCGGTCGCCGGCACGGCCAGGGTCGCCGCCCTCGAACACCCGGACCGTTTCGGCGGGCTGCTCGACCTCGCGGCGGGCGCCGACCCGGCCGGTCTCGCCACCGCCCTCACCACCGGCGAGAACCACCTCACCCTCACGCCGAACGGCCTCACGGCATCCCGTCTCGTCCCGGCGCCCGCGCCGGCGCCACTCGCGGTGCCCGAGACGGTCCTGGTCACCGGCGCGACCGGCACCCTCGGCGCCGCTGCCACCCGCAGGCTCGCCCCGCACACCGGGCACCTCGTGCTGCTGTCCCGCCGGGGCGACGACGACCCGGCCATGACCGGTCTCGCCGCCGAGGTGACCGCGCTCGGCACCCGCGCCACCGTCGTCACCGCGGACGTCACCGACCGCGTCGCCATGGCCGCCGTGCTCGCCGAGCACCGGCCCGGTGGCGTCGTGCACGCCGCGACCCCCCGCGCGGACGGTGCGCTCCTGCTCGACGAGCTGGCCGGCGACCTGGACCTGTTCGTCGTGCCCGGCACCGTCGCCGGGGTGTGGGGAGTGGCAGGCCACACCGCCGACGCCGCCGAGGACGGGGCCGTCCGCGCCCTCGTCGCCCGCCGACGTGCCGCCGGCCACGCCGCCACCCAGGTGTCCTGGTCCCCGGTCTCCGTGGCCACCCCCGCCGCCGCGGACCGGCTGCGGCGCGCCGGCCTCACCCCGCTGCCCGCCGACCTCGCCGCCGCCGCGCTGACCAGCGCCGAGGACGTCGTGGTCGCCGACGTCGACTGGACACGCCAGGCACCCCTGCTCGGCGCCACCACCATCGCCGCCGAGCTGGCACCCGCGACCGACCAACCCGACCTGGCCGCACGACTCCGCGACCAACCCCGCGCGAACGCCGAGAGGATCGTGCTCGACCTGGTCCTCGGCGCCGCCGCCGCCGTCCTCGCGCACACCGACCCGACGGCCATCGCCCCCGGCGCCGCGTTCCGCGAGCTGGGCTTCGACTCGCTGACCGCGGTCGAACTGCGTGACCGGCTCGTCGCCGCCACCGGCCTGTCCCTGCCCGCCACGGCCGTGTTCGACCACCCCACCCCCGAAGCCCTGCGCGACCGGGTCTGCGCCGAACTCCTCGGCCACCACACCCCCGCGACGACCACCGAGCCTGCCGGCCCCACCGCCGACGACCCGGTCGTCATCGTCGGCATGGCCTGCCGCTACCCCGGCGGCGTGACCGGCCCCGACGACCTGTGGCAGCTCGTCGCCGACGGCCGGGACGCGGTCGGCGCCTTCCCCGCCGACCGAGGCTGGGACCTCACCGGCCTGCGTGAGCGCAGCGCCACCACCGAAGGCGGCTTCCTGCCCGGCGCGACCCGGTTCGACGCCGAGTTCTTCGGCATCTCGCCACGCGAGGCGCTCGCCATGGACCCCCAGCAGCGGCTGCTGCTGGAGACCACCTGGGAGGCGTTCGAACAGGCGGGCATCGACCCCCACGCATTGCGCGGCGGCGCCACCGGCGTGTTCGTCGGCGCCACCGGCGTCGACTACCGCCCGCCCACCGACCTGCGCGGGCACCTGCTCATGGGCACCGCGGCCAGCGTGCTCGCCGGCCGCCTGTCCTACGTGTTCGGCCTGGAGGGCCCCGCGGTCAGCGTCGACACCGCCTGCTCCACGTCCCTCGTCGCACTGCACCTGGCGAGCCAGGCACTCCGCGCGGGCGAGTGCGGGCTGGCGCTCGCGGGTGGCGTCACGGTCATGTCCAGCCCCGTCGCGTTCGAGGAGTTCACCCACCAGGGCGGTCTCGCCCCGGACGGCCGCTGCAAGGCCTTCGGCGACGGCGCCGACGGCACCGGCTGGTCGGAAGGCGTCGGGGTGCTCGTGCTGGAGCGCCTGTCCGACGCGCGCCGCAACGGCCACGAGGTGCTGGCCGTCGTCCGCGGGTCGGCGGTCAACTCCGACGGCGCCTCCAACGGCCTGACCGCGCCCAACGGCCCGTCGCAGCAGCGGGTGATCCGTGCCGCGCTCGCCGCCGCGGGGCTGCGTCCGTCCGAGGTGGACGTCGTCGAGGCCCACGGGACCGGCACCACGCTCGGTGACCCGATCGAGGCACAGGCCGTGCTCGCGACCTACGGACAGGACCGGGACACCCCCGTGCTGCTGGGTTCGGTGAAGTCGAACCTCGGCCACACCCAGGCCGCCGCCGGGGTCGCCGGGATCATCAAGGTGGTGGCCGCGATGCGCCACGGCGTCGTCCCGGCCACCCTCCACGCGGACACCCCGTCGGGCAAGGTCGACTGGTCGGCGGGCGCGGCCACACTGGTCACCGAGCCGGTCGCCTGGCCGGACACCGGACGGCCCCGGCGCGCGGGCGTCTCGTCGTTCGGCGCGAGCGGCACCAACGCGCACGTGATCGTCGAACAGGCGCCACCGGTCGCGGCCGAGCCCGTCGAGGAGCGGTCCGGGCCGGTGCCGGTGCTGCTGTCGGCCGCGACGCCCGCCGCGCTGCGTGACCAGGCCCGCCGCCTGCTCGCCCTCCCCGCGACCGACCTGTCCGGCCTCGCCGCCGCGACCGCCACCACCCGCGCGCACCTGCGCCACCGGGCCGCCGTGGTGTGCGGCGACGCAGACGGTCTCGCCAGGGGACTCACGGCCGTCGCCGACGGCCGGACCGCCGCCGAGGTCGTCACCGGCACCGCCGACCCGTCACCGAGGCTCGCCGTGCTGTTCGCCGGGCAGGGCGCGCAGCGCGCGGGCATGGGCCGTGCGCTGGCCGCCCGCCACCCCGTGTTCGCCGCCGCGCTCGACGAGGTGTGCGCGGTGCTCGACGGGACGCTCGACGTGCCGCTGCGGACCGTGCTCACCGCCGAGGACGGCACGCCGGAGGCCGGTCTCCTGCACCTGACCGGGTACACGCAGCCCGCCGTGTTCGCCGTCGAGGTCGCGCTCTACCGGCTGGTCGAGTCGTGGGGGCTCCGGCCGGACGTGCTGATCGGCCACTCGGTCGGCGAGCTCGCCGCCGCGCACGTGGCAGGCGTGCTGACCCTGCCCGACGCGGCCCGGCTGGTCGCCGCCCGGGCCAGGCTCATGCAGGCGCTGCCGCCGGGTGGCGCGATGGTCGCCGTGCGGGCCACCGAGGACGAGGTGACGCCGCTGCTGGACGAGCGGGTCGCCCTCGCCGCGGTCAACGCCCCCGGCGCGGTGGTGCTCTCCGGCGCGGCCGACGCGGTGGCCGAGATCGCCGACCGCCTCACGCGCCTCGGGCACCGGACCCGGGGGCTGCGGGTCAGCCACGCGTTCCACTCGGCTCTCATGGACCCGATGCTGGCGGCGTTCCGCGCCGAGATCACCGGGCTGGCCATGACCGCCCCCACCATCCCGGTGATCTCCACCCGCACCGGCACCGACCTGGTGCCCACGCCCGACTACTGGGTCGACCAGGTGCGCGACACCGTGCGCTTCGCCGACGCGGTCGTCGCCGCCACCGAGCGGGGCGTGCGCACCTTCCTGGAGCTGGGTCCGGACGGCTCGCTCGCGTCCGCTGCCAGGGCCACCGCGGGCGAGTCCGTCACGGGAGTACCCGCACTGCGGGCCGACCGCGACGAGGTCACGGCGCTGACCGCCGCGCTCGTCGAGGTCCACACCCGGGGTGTCGCCGTCGACTGGGCCGCGGTGCACGGCCGCACCCGCCCGGTCACGCTGCCCACCTACGCCTTCCAGCACGAGCGGTTCTGGCCGGACACCGACACCGAGATCGACACCGACCGCTGGCGCTACCGGCTCGACTGGACCCCGCTGACCCTCCCGGCCCCGGCGCGGACCGGCACCCGGCTGGTCGTGGTCCCGGCCGTCGCCGACCCGTGGCCGCACGCGGTCGTGGCCGCGCTCGGCCCCGTGGTCACCGTCGAGGCGGGTGGGCACGACCGGTCGGCGCTCGCGGCCCGCCTTCGTGACCTGCCTGCCGGGGTGACCGAGGTGGTCTCCCTGCTGGCGGCCGACGACCGGGTCGACGCGGACGGCGTGCCGGTCGCGGTCACCGCCACCACCGTGCTCGCCCAGGCACTCGGCGACGCCGGGGTCGACGCGCCGCTGTGGTGCCTCACCCGGGACGCCGTCGCGGTCGACGGCCGGGCACCCGCCGACCCGCACCGCGCCGCCGTGTGGGGCCTCGGCGGCGTGCTCGCGCTGGAACACCCCGGCCGCTGGGGCGGACTGGTCGACCTGCCCGAGCACGACCTCGACGACACCACCCTGGCCGCGGTGCTGGCCCAGCGCACCGAGAACCGGGTGGCGCTGCGGGGCGGAGTCGCCCACGGGCGCAGGCTGGTCCGGGTCGAGCCGACGGGAACGGACGGTTGGGTGCCGCGCGGTACGGTGCTCGTCACCGGCGGGACCGGCGCGCTCGGCACCCGCGTCGCCCGCGCCCTCGCCGAGGCAGGCGCCGACCACCTGGTGCTGCTGTCCCGTCGGGGCAAGGACGCGCCGGGCGCCGAACACGCCGTGGCCGAGGTCGAGGCCGCGGGTGCGCACGTGTCGGTGGTCGCCTGCGACGCCGCCGACCGCGACGCACTGGCCGCCGTGCTCGCCGCCATCCGCGACCTGACCGCGGTCGTGCACGCCGCCGGGGTCCTCGACGACGGCCTCGTCGACCGCCTGACCCCGGACCGGTTCGCCGCGGTGTTCGCCGCCAAGGCCACCGCCGCACGACATCTCGACGAGCTGACCCGGGACCGAGGACTCGACGCGTTCGTGCTGTTCTCCTCCGCGTCCGGGTCGATGGGCAGCGTCGGGCAGGCCAACTACGCCGCGGCGAACGCCGTGCTCGACGCCGTCGCCGAGCGCCGAGGCGCCGACGGCCACCCGGCGACCGCCATCGCCTGGGGCGCCTGGGCCGGGGCGGGCATGGCCGCCGACCCGGCCGCCAGACAGGCCGCCCTGCGCGCGGGGTCGGTGCCGATGCCACCGGAGCGGGCCGCCGCGCTGCTGCCGGGCCTGCTCGCCGACCCGTCGCCGACCACGCTCGTCGCCGACATCGACTGGACCAGGTTCGGCCGCGTCCGGGGCGGTGCGCTCACCGCCGCCCTCACCGACCCGCGGGCGGCCGACACCGAACCCCACACCCGGCTGCGTGCCGAGCTGGCCTCGGTCCCCGCGGCCGACCGGCCACACGTGGTGCTCACCCTGGTGCGCGGCGAGATCGCGTCGGTGCTCCGCCACACCGGCACCGACCGGGTGCCGCCCGAGCGCACCTTCCAGGAGCTGGGCTTCGACTCGCTGACCGCGGTGGAGCTGCGTGACCGGCTCGCCGCGGCCACCGGCCTGTCGCTGCCCGCGACCGTCGTGTTCGACCACCCCACACCGCTCGCCCTCGCCGGGCACCTGCACGCCGGCCTGTCCGGCACCGACACCGAGCCGACCGGACCGGACGGCGAGGAGGCCAGGGTGCGGGCGGTGCTCGCCGCCGTGCCGATCGAGCGGCTGCGCACGCTCGGCCTGCTCGACCAGCTGCTCGCCATCGACCCCGGCGACCGCTACGAGTTCGGGGCCGACGACGAGTTCGAGGACCCCTTCGCCGCGCTGCCCCTCGACGAGCTGGTGCGCGCCACCCTCGACGAGCGGGACCGCCGACCCCACGGAGCCGACTGATGTCCACCGCCCCCACGGACAAGCTCGTCGAGGCGTTCCGCGCCGCGCTGAAGGAGATCTCGGTGCTGCGCAGGCAGAACCGGCGGCTGGCCGCGAGCATGGCCGAGCCGGTCGCCGTGGTCGGCATGGGCTGCAGGCTGCCCGGCGGGGTCACCTCGCCCGAGGAGCTGTGGGACCTGGTGAGCGCGGGCCGCGACGCGGTCGGCCCCTACCCGGAGGACCGGGGCTGGGACCCGGAGGAGCTGGCGGTCGGCCCCACCCGCGAGGGCGGGTTCGTCACCGGCGTCGCCGACTTCGACGCGGACTTCTTCGGGCTGTCCCCCCGCGAGGCGCTCGCGATGGACCCCCAGCAGCGGCTGCTCCTGGAGACCACCTGGGAGGCCGTCGAACGTGCCGGCATCGACCCGCACTCCCTGCGCGGCAGCCGAACCGGGGTGTTCGTCGGCACCAACGGCCAGGAGTACCTCGACCTGCTCACCGCCGCCGGCGAGGGCGACAGCGCGCACGCGGGCACCGGCAACGCCGCCAGCGTCGTCTCCGGCCGCCTCGCCTACACCTTCGGCCTGGAGGGCCCCGCGGTCACCGTCGACACGGCGTGCTCGTCGTCGCTCGTGGCCGTGCACCTCGCGGTGAAGGCGCTGCGGGCGGGCGAGTGCGCGCTGGCGGTCGCCGGCGGGGTGACCGTGATGTCGCGGCCGACGGCGTTCGTGCTCTACGGCAGGCAGGGCGCGGTCGCCGCCGACGGCCGCTGCAAGGCGTTCGCCGAGGGCGCGGACGGTGTCGGCTGGGCCGAGGGCGCCGGGGTGCTGCTGCTGGAGCGGCTGTCCGACGCCCGCCGCGAGGGCCACCCCGTGCTCGCGGTCGTGCGGGGCAGCGCGGTGAACTCCGACGGCGCGTCCAACGGCATCACCGCGCCGAGCGGGCCCGCGCAACGCAAGGTCATCCGGCAGGCCCTCGCGGACGCCCGGCTCGAACCCGGCGAGGTGGACGTGCTGGAGGCCCACGGCACCGGCACCTCGCTCGGCGACCCCATCGAGGCGCAGGCCGTGCTCGCCACCTACGGCCAGGGCCGGGAGGTGCCGCTGCTGATCGGCTCGGTCAAGTCCAACCTCGGCCACCCCCAGGCCGCGGCCGGCGTGGCAGGCGTGATCAAGGTGGTCGAGGCGCTGCGGCACGGCCACGTGCCCGCCACGCTCCACGCCGAGCGGACCACCAGCCGGGTCGACTGGTCCGCGGGCGCGGTCGAACCGGTGACCGCCCCGCGCCCGTGGCCCGAGGTCGACCGGCCGAGGCGGGCCGCGGTGTCCTCGTTCGGGGTCAGCGGCACCAACGCCCACGTCGTCCTGGAACAGGCACCCGAACCGGAGCCGGTGCCGCAAGCCGCGCCGGTCGCGGAGCCGGTGCCCTACGTCCTCACCGCGCACGACCGGGCCGCGCTCTCCGCGCAGGCCGGGGCACTCGTCGGCGACTGGTCGGCCGACGTGGCGTTCTCCCTGGTCACCGGGCGGGCCAGGCTCGGAGAGCGGGCGGTCGCGCTCGACCACGACGCCTTGGCGGCGCTGGCCGCGGGCCGTCCCGCGCCCGGCCTGGTCACCGGCACGGCAGGCACCGAGGGCGCGGACCGGCCCGTGTTCGTCTTCCCCGGCCAGGGCGCGCAGTGGGCAGGCATGGGGGCGCGACTGCTCGACGCGTCCCCGGTGTTCGCCGCGGCGATCGACGAGTGCGCCGCCGCGCTCGCCGGGCACGTCGACTGGTCGCTGACCGACGTGCTGCGCCAGACCCCCGGCGCGCCGGGGCTGGACCGGATCGACGTGGTGCAGCCCGCCTCGTTCGCGGTCATGGTCGCGCTGGCGGCGCTGTGGCGGGCACACGGCGTCGAGCCCGCCGCGGTCGTCGGCCACTCCCAGGGCGAGGTGGCCGCCGCGTGCGTCGCGGGTGCGCTCACCCTCGCCGACGCGGCCCGGGTCGTCGCCCGCCGCGCGCGGGTGATCGGCCGGTCGCTGTCGGGCCGGGGCGGGATGCTGTCGGTCGCGCTGCCCGCCGGCGAGGTGACGGATCGGCTCGGCGCCGGGGTGTCGGTGGCCGCGGTCAACGGGCCCGCGTCGGTCGTGCTGTCCGGCGAGCCGGCCGCCCTCGACGCGCTGGCCGCGGAGCTGGCCGGTGAGGGCGTGCGGGTGCGCAGGCTGCCCGTCGACTACGCCTCGCACTCCGCGCACGTCGACGCCGTGCGTGCGGAGCTGTCGGCCGAGCTGGCCGGCGTCACGCCCACGCCTGCGCTGATCCCGTTCCACTCCACGGTCACCGGCGAACCGGCGGGCACCGGCGACGGTGACCTGGGTGCCGACTACTGGTTCGCCAACCTGCGCTCCACCGTGCGTTTCGACGAGGCCGTGCGGGCGCTGGCCGCGCGGGGCCACCGGGTGTTCGTCGAGGTCTCCACCCATCCCGTGCTCACCGCCGCCGTGGTGGACACGCTCGGCGAGGACGCCGCCGCGGTCGGCACGCTGCGCCGCGACGACGGCGGCCTCGACCGGTTCCGGCTCGCGCTCGGCGAGGCGTTCACCGTCGGCGTCCCGGTCGACTGGACCACCGTCTTCGCGGGCACGGGCGCCCGCCGGGTCGAGCTGCCCACCTATCCCTTCCAGCGCAGGCGGTACTGGCCCGAGACCGGTCCGGTGCGTGCCGAGCGACCGGCGACGCCCGCCACACCCGCCGACCCGCTGGCGGCGCTGCCCCGCCCCGAGGCGGAACGCGCGTTGCTGACGCTGGTCAGGGAGACCGCCGCCGCCGTGCTCGGACACGGCGACACCAGCCGGGTCGGGCCGGACCAGGGCTTCGCCGACCTCGGGTTCGACTCGCTGACCGGCGTCGAGCTGCGCAACCGGCTGCGTGGTGCCACGGGTGCCGCGCTGCCGACCGCCACCGTGTTCGACCACCCGACCCCGGCACGGCTCGCGGGCCACCTCGCGGACCTGCTGCTCGACCCGGCCGCCACGCCCGAGGGCGCCACGACCGCCACCGTCGAGCCGGGCGAGCCGATCGCGATCGTCGGCATGGCGTGCCGCTACCCGGGCGGCGTCGCGGACCCCGACGACCTGTGGCGCCTCGTCGCCCAGGGCCGGGACGCCATCGCCGGGTTCCCCACCGACCGCGGCTGGGACCTCGACGCGCTACGCACGACCAGCGCCACGGCAGAGGGCGGGTTCCTGGCCGACGTCGCGAGCTTCGACGCGGACTTCTTCGGGATCTCGCCGCGTGAGGCACTGGCGATGGACCCGCAGCAGCGGCTGCTCCTCGAGGTCGCGTGGGAGTCACTGGAACGGGCGGGAATCGACGCGGTCGCCCTGCGCGGCGGCGACACCGGGGTGTTCGTCGGCGCGGTCGGCACCGACTACCGGCCGCCCGCGGACGTGCGCGGCCACCACCTGGCGGGCACGGTCGCCAGCGTGCTGTCGGGCCGCGTCTCCTACGCGCTCGGGCTGGAGGGCCCGTCGGTCACCGTGGACACGGCGTGCTCGTCGTCGCTGGTCGCGCTGCACTGGGCGGGGCAGGCGCTGCGGTCGGGAGAGTGCTCGCTCGCGTTGGCGGGCGGCGTGATGGTGATGTCGAGCCCGGACGCGTTCACCGGGTTCACCGCACAGGGCGGGCTCGCGGCAGGCGGCCGGTGCCGCTCGTTCGCCGACTCGGCCGAGGGCACCGGTTGGTCGGAGGGCGTCGGGGTGCTGGTGCTGGAGCGGCTGTCGGACGCGCGCCGCAACGGCCACGAGGTGCTGGCGGTGGTCCGTGGTTCGGCGGTGAACTCCGACGGCGCCTCCAACGGGCTCACCGCGCCGAACGGCCCGTCACAGCAGCGGGTGATCCGGTCGGCGCTGGCGTCCGCCGGCCTGACGCCTGCCGACGTGGACGTCGTGGAGGCCCACGGCACCGGCACCGTGCTCGGCGACCCGATCGAGGCGGAGGCACTGCTGGCCACCTACGGCCAGGACCGGTCCGTGCCGCTGCTGCTCGGGTCGGTCAAGTCCAACCTCGGCCACGCCCAGGCCGCCGCCGGGGTCGCCGGGATCATCAAGGTGGTGCAGGCGATGCGGCACGGCACCGTGCCCGCGAGCCTGCACGCCGAGGTCCCGTCGACCCGTGTGGACTGGTCGGCGGGCGCGGTGTCACTCGTGACCGAGCCGGTGTCCTGGCCGGAGACCGGGCGTGCGCGACGGGCCGGGGTGTCCTCGTTCGGCGCCAGCGGCACCAACGTGCACGTCATCGTCGAGCAGGCCCCCGAGGTGCCCGCGGCCGAGCCCGCGGCGCCCTACGTCGCCACCGCGTTGCCGGTGCTGCTGTCGGCCCCCGACCCGGACGCGCTGCGTGCCCAGGCCGCGAGCCTTGCCGCCACACCGGGTGGGCTGGGCGACCTGGCGCTGTCGACGGCCACCACCCGCGCCCACCTGCCGCACCGGGCGGTCGTGGTGGCCGCGGACCGCGACGGGCTCGCCGCCGGGCTGGCCGCGCTCGCCGAGGGCAGGGCCGCGCCGGGCGTGGTGACGGGCCACGCCGGAGACGGCGTGCCGGTGTTCGTGTTCGCGGGCCAGGGCGCGCAGCGTGCCGGCATGGGCCGCGACCTCGCCGCCCGGTTCCCGGTCTTCGCCGCCGCCTACACCGAGGTCCTCGCGGCACTCGACGCGGAGCTGGGCCGCTCGCTGCGTGCCGTGATCGACGGCGGCGAGTTGCTCGACGAGACGGAGTTCACGCAGCCCGCGTTGTTCGCGTTCGAGGTCGCGTTGTTCGGGCTCCTGGCGTCGTGGGGCGTGCGGCCGGAGTTCCTCGTCGGGCACTCGGTGGGGGAGGTCGCGGCCGCGCACGTGGCCGGCGTCCTCACCCTCGCCGACGCCTGCACACTGGTCACCGCGCGGGCACGCCTGATGGGTGCGCTGCCGGTCGGTGGCGCGATGCTGTCGGTGCGGGCCGCCGAGAGCGACGTGGTGCCGTTCCTGGCCGACGGTGTCGTGGTCGCCGCGGTGAACGGCCCGGCCGCCGTGGTGGTGGCCGGCCCGGAGGCGGGCGTGGACGCGACCGAGCGCAGGCTCGTCGACGCGGGACACCGGACCAGGCCGCTGCGGGTGAGCCACGCGTTCCACAGCCCGCTGATGGAGCCGATGCTCGACGAGTTCCGGCAGGTGCTCGCCGGGATCGCCTTCGGGGAGCCGACGATCCCGCTGATCTCGACGGTGACGGGCGAGCAGGCCCGGATGGACTCGGCGGAGTACTGGGTCGAGCAGGTGCGCAGGCCGGTGCGGTTCGCCGACGCCGTGGCCACGGCCGTGGCCCGAGGCGCCACCGTGGTCGTCGAGGTCGGCCCGGACGGGTCGCTGTCCTCGGCGGGGGACGTGGACGCCGTGCCCCTGTGCCGCACACGCCGCGACACGGCCACCGACGAGGAGACCGAGGTCGTCACCGCGCTCGCCCGGCTCCACACCCTCGGGTCGCCGGTCGACTGGCGCGAGGTGCTGGCGGGCACCGGGGCCCGCCGGATCGACCTGCCCACCTACCCCTTCCGGCGACAGCGGTTCTGGCCGTCCCGGTTCGCCGACGTCGAGGTGGACGCGGTCGGCATCGGCGACACCGGGCACCCACTGGTCGGGGCCGCCGTGCCGCTGCCGGCGACCGGCGGGCTGCTGCTCACCGGCCGGCTGGCCACGCACACCCATCCGTGGCTGGCCGACCACCGCGTCGGCGACACGATCCTGCTCCCCGGCACCGCGTTCCTCGACCTCGCCGTCCGGGCGGGCGACGAGGTCGGCCTCGGTCGTGTCCGGGAGCTGACCATCGAGCGCCCACTCGTGCTGCCGGAGTCCGGCGGGGTGCGGCTGCAGGTCGTGCTGGGCGAGCCGGATGCCGACGGCGACCGGACCGTGGCGGTGTTCAGCGCCGCCACCGAGGCGCGGGCGTGGGTCCGACACGCGGGTGGCGTGCTGACCACGGCCGACCCCGCCGACACGCCCGCCGGGGACACGGTGTGGCCGCCGCGCGACGCGGAACCCGTGCCGCTCGACGGTTTCTACGAGCGACTGGCCGCCGCCGGGTTCCGCTACGGCCCCGCGTTCCGGGCGCTCAGCGCGGTGTGGCGACAGGGCGACGACGTGCTGGCCGAGGTCGCACTGCCCGAAGGCGAGTCGGCCACCGGCTTCGGCCTGCATCCCGCGCTGCTCGACGCGGCACTCCACGCCGCCGCGTTCACCCACCCCGGCGGCGACCCGGCGAGGCTGCCGTTCGCGTGGGAGGGCGTGACCCTGCAGGCCGGGGGCGCGACGACGCTGCGGGTGCGGCTGCGTTCCGCGGGTCCGGAGGCGGTGAGGATGGTGCTGACC
This sequence comes from Actinophytocola oryzae, assembly GCF_004364325.1. Classification (GTDB taxonomy): domain Bacteria; phylum Actinomycetota; class Actinomycetes; order Mycobacteriales; family Pseudonocardiaceae; genus Actinophytocola; species Actinophytocola oryzae. The sequence goes on from NZ_SOCP01000009.1 coordinate 281,950, forward strand.
GACGTGGCAGGCGCGCCGGTCGCGTCCGTCGACTCCCTGGTACTGCGCCCCGCGGCGACCGCGGACCTCACGGCAGGCCCCGACCCGGCCGAGGCGTTGTTCACCGTGGCGTGGGTGGTTCCGGAGACCACGGGGGCGGCTCCCGCCGAGCTGGCACTCGTGGGCGAGGACGTGTTCGCACTCGGCCTGCCACAGGTCACCGACCCGGTGGCCCCGTACACCGTCCTGGCGGTGCCCGCCACCGACGACGCCACCCCCCGGGTCCTCGACGCGGTGCGCGACTGGGTGGGCCGGGACACGGCGGCCCACGCGCGGCTGGTCGTGGTCACGTCCGGAGCCGTGGCCGCCGCGCCGGGCGACGCGCTACCCGGCCTCGCGGCGGCGCCGGTGTGGGGCCTGGTCCGGGCACTCCAGTGGGAGGAGCCCGAGCGGCTGGTACTGGTCGACCTCGACGAACCGAGCCCTACAGCTCTGACGGCCGCCCTCGCGGTGGGAGAACCGCAGGTCGCGGTGCGTCGTGGCGGTGTGCTCGTGCCCAGGCTCACGCGGCAGGCGGGGGAGATCGTCGAGGTACCCGCCTGTGGCGTCGGCGACACGCTCGAGCCCGCAACCGTGCGGTCGGCGGCGGCCGTCGAGGTGACCCTGGGCGCCGGTGACGGCTGGCGACTCGCGGCCACCGGCAGCGGCACGGTCGACGGGCTCGTCGCCGTGCCCGCCCCGGCAGGGCAGCCAGGTCCCGGCGAAGTGCTGCTGGGGATGCGTGCCGCCGGCGTCAACTTCCGTGACGTCCTGTCCACCCTCGGCATGGCCGCCGGCGCCGAACCCGGCCCGCTGGGCGTCGAAGGCGCCGGCGTGGTCCTCGCGACCGGTCCCGGGGTCACCGACCTCGTCCCCGGCGACCGGGTGATGGGCCTGCCCGCCGGTGCGTTCGCGCCCACCCTCACCGTCGACCGGCGCGTGGTCACCCGCGTACCGGCGGGCTGGTCCCTCGCCGACGCCGCGACCGTGCCCATGGCCTACCTCACCGCCTACTACGCCCTCGTCGACCTCACCCGGCTCACCCCCGGCGAGTCGGTGCTCGTCCACGCGGGCGCCGGCGGTGTCGGCATGGCCGCGATCCGGCTCGCCCACCACCTCGGCGCCACCGTCTACGCCACGGCCAGCCCCGCCAAGTGGGGCGCCCTGCGGGCACTCGGCCTCCCACCCGAGCGGATCGCCTCCTCCCGCACCCCCGAGTTCGCCGACCGCTTCCGCGCCGCGACCGGCGGCCGTGGCGTCGACGTCGTCCTCAACTCGCTCGCCGGGGAGCTGACCGACGCCTCCCTCGACCTGCTGGCCCCCGGCGGGCGCTTCGCCGAGCTGGGTAAGTCCGACCTCCGCGACCCCGCCGCCCTGCCCGACATCTCCTACCGCGCCTTCGACCTCGTCGAGGCCGGTGCCGACCGCATCGCGGAGATGCTCGCCGCACTGGTCGACCTCGCCGCTCTCGGCGTCGTCCTGCCCCTGCCGGTCACCACCTGGGACGTCCGCCACGCACCATCGGCCTTCCGCCACCTGCGCGAGGCCAGGCACGTCGGCAAGGTCGTGCTCACCATCCCCGCCCCGTGGCGCCGCGACGGCACCGTCCTGATCACGGGCGGCACCGGCGGCCTCGGCGCGGCACTGGCCCGCCACCTCGTCACCGAGCACGGCGCCACCAGGCTGCTGCTGCTCGGCCGCCGCGGCCCGGATGCCCCCGGCGCCGACGAGCTGGCTGCCGACCTCCGCGAACTCGGCGCGCACGTCACCATCGCCGCCTGCGACGTCTCCCGTGCCGACCAGGTCGCCGACGTACTGGCCGCGGTGCCCGCCGAGCACCCCCTCACCGCCGTGGTGCACGCCGCGGGCGTGGTCGACGACGGCGTGCTGGCCACGCTCACCCCAGAACGCCTCGCCGCGGTCGCCGCCCCCAAGTCCGACGCCGCCCTCGTGCTGCACGAGCTGACCAGGGACGCGGACCTCGCCGCGTTCGTCGGCTACTCCTCGGTGGTCGGCACGGTCGGCGGTCCCGGCCAGGCCGCCTACGCCGCCGCCAACGCAGGCCTCGACGCCCTGCTCGCCCACCGCGCCCGCCTCGGGTCGCCCGCGACCGCCCTGCGGTGGGGACCGTGGACCGGCGACACCGGCATGACCGCCGCCCTGACCGGCACCGACACCCGCCGGGCCGCCCGCGCGGGCACGATCGCCCTCACCACCGCCGAGGGTCTCGCCCTGTTCGACGCCGCCCTCGCCCGCGCCGACCCCGCGCCCGTCCCGGTCCGGTTCGACCTGCCCACCCTGCGTGCCGACGCCGACCTGCCCCCGCTGCTGCGGTCGGTGGTCGCCGGCCCTGCCCGGCGGGTCGCGGCCGGGGCGAACGGCAGCGGCCCGAGCCTCGTGGACCGGCTCTGCGCGCAGGGACCGGGCGAGCGTCGGCGCACCCTGCTCGGCTACGTCCGCGAGCAGGTCGCCGCCGTGCTCGGACACGGCTCGGCCGACGCCGTCGACCCCGGCCGCGGCTTCACCGACCTCGGCTTCGACTCGCTGACCGTGGTCGAGCTGCGCAACCGGCTCGCCGCGGGCACGGGGCTGCGGCTGGCACCCACCGTCGTGTTCGACCACCCCACGGCGACCCGTCTGACCGGGCACCTGCTCGACCGCCTCGGCCCGGTCCTCACCCCGGCCGCCGACACCGCCGCGGTGCTCGCCGAGCTGGAGACCGTGGTCGCCGAGGACCTCGCCGCCGACACCCGCGCCGAGTTCGCCGTCCGGCTGCGCGTGCTGCTCGACCGGCTGGAGCCACCGGAGCCTGCCGGCTCGGACAGCGCCGAGGACGGGTTCGCCGACGGCTTCGTCGACGGCATCGCCGACGCGAGCGACGACGACATCTTCGAGTTCATCGACCGCGAGCTGCGCGGCTCGTGACCGAACGCGAGAGGGACCCGATGGCAGGCGAGAACAGGCTTCGCGACTACCTGAAGCGGGTCACCACCGACCTGCACCACACCAGGCGCAGGCTCGACGAGCTGCGTGCCCGCGCGGAGGAGCCCGTCGCGGTCGTCGGCATCGGCTGCAGGCTGCCCGGCGGGGTGACCGGCCCGGACGGGCTGTGGGAGCTGCTGTCACAGGGCCGCGACGCGATCACCACCGTGCCTGCCGACCGGGGCTGGCCTGCGGGGGACCGCCACTGGCGCGGCGGTTTCGTGGCCGGCGTCGACCGCTTCGACGCCGACTTCTTCGGCATCGCGCCACGCGAGGCCGTCACCATGGATCCCCAGCAGCGGCTGCTGCTGGAGACCGGCTGGGAGGCCGTCGAGCGGGCGGGCATCGCCCCGGGCTCGCTGTCCGGCGAGCGCGTCGGGGTGTTCGTCGGCACCAGCGGCCAGACCTACTCCGAGCTGCTGATGGCCTCGGCCGAACGCGACGAGGGCCACATCAGCACCGGCAACACCGCCAGCGTGCTGTCCGGGCGCCTGTCCTACGCACTCGGGCTGCACGGCCCGTCGATCACCGTGGACACCGCGTGCTCGTCGTCGCTGGTCGCCGTTCATCTGGCGGTGCGGTCGCTGCGGGCGGGGGAGTCGAGCCTCGCGCTGGCCGCCGGGGTCGCGGTCGTGTCGGTGCCGGAGGTGTTCGCCGAGTTCGACCGGCAGGGCGGTATCGCGGCGGACGGCCGGTGCAAGGCGTTCGCCGCCGCCGCGGACGGCACCAGCTGGGCCGAGGGCGTCGGCGTGCTCGTGCTGGCCAGGCTGTCGACGGCCCGCGCGCTCGGCTATCCGGTGCTCGCGCTGGTGCGGGGCAGCGCGGTGAACTCCGACGGCGCCACCAGTGGTCTCACCGTGCCGAACGGCCCCGCGCAGGAGCGGGTGATCCGCGACGCGCTCGCCGACGCCGGTCTCACCGCCGACGGCGTCGACGTCGTCGAGGCGCACGGCACCGGCACCAGCCTCGGCGACCCGATCGAGGCCGCCGCCCTGGCCGCCACCTACGGCCGGGACCGCGACGAGCCCGTGCTGCTCGGCTCGCTGAAGTCCAACCTCGGCCACACGCAGGCCGCCGCGGGTGTGGCCGGGATGATCAAGATGGTCCTCGCGCTCGGCCACGCCCGGCTGCCCGCGACCCTGCACGTCGACGTGCCGTCACCGCACGTCGACTGGCCCGCGAGCGGGCTCGCCCTGCTGACCGAGGCGACGGACTGGCCTCGTGGTGAGCGGCCGCGCCGGGCGGGCGTGTCGTCGTTCGGCTTCAGCGGCACCAACGCCCACGTGGTGCTCGAGGAGGCACCCGCGACCGACGACGTGCCCGAGGCCAGGTCCGTCGCGGTGCTGCCGTGGCTGGTCTCCGCCAGGACGGCGGCCGGGCTGCGTGCCCAGGTCGGTCGCCTTGCCGCCGTCCCGGCCGACCCGGCCGACGTGGCGTTCTCGCTGGCCACCGGCCGCACGGCGTTCGCGCACCGGCTCGCCGCGACCGGCCCCGACCCGGCGGCGGCGCTGCGCGAGTGGCTCGCGTCGGGTGCGGCACCCGGCGTCCGGACCGGCACCGCCACGCCCGCCGTCGAGCCGGTGACCGCGTTCCTGTTCGCCGGACAGGGCTCCCAACGCGCCGGCATGGGCCGTGAGCTGGCCGCGCGGTTCCCGGTGTTCGCCGACGCACTCGCCGGGATCACCGGCGAGCTGGGCCGGGATCCCCTTTCCCATACAGTTGACTTGGAAACGACACGGGACGCCCAGCCCGCGTTGTTCGCGGTCGAGGTGGGGTTGTTCCGGCTGCTGGAGTCGTGGGGGGTGCGGCCGGATGTGGTGGTGGGGCACTCGGTGGGGGAGGTCGCCGCGGCGCATGTGGCTGGTGTGTTGTCGCTGGTGGACGCGTGTCGGTTGGTGGTGGCGCGCGGCCGGCTGATGGGGGCGCTGCCCGGGGGCGGGGCGATGCTGTCGGTGCGGGCAGGCGCCGACGAGGTCGTCCCCCTGCTCGCCGAGGGCGCGGTGGTGGCCGCGGTGAACGGCCCGGCCGCCACGACGGTGTCGGGCCCGGCCGAGGCGGTCGCCGAGACCGAGCGCCTGCTGTCGGCCGCCGGTTACCGATGCCGGCGGCTGCGGGTGAGCCACGCGTTCCACAGCCCGCTCATGGATCCCATGCTCGACGACTTCCGCCGCGCGCTGGACGGCGTCGTCTTCGGGGAGCCGACGATCCCGCTGATCTCGACGGTGACGGGTGAGCCCGCCCGGATGGACTCGGTGGACTACTGGGTCCAGCAGGTGCGCAGGCCGGTCCGGTTCGCCGACGCCGTCACCGCCGCCTCGGCCGACGTGGCGGTCGAGATCGGACCGGACGGGTCACTCGGCGCCGTCGTGCCCGGCGCGGTTGCGCTGCTGCGCCGGGACCGGCCCGAGGAGGACACCGCCGTCGCCGCACTGGCCGCCCTGCACCTGCGTGGCGTCCCGGTCGAGTGGCGCGCCCTGTTCGCGGGCACGGGCGCCCGCCGCGTCGAGCTGCCCACCTACGCCTTCCAGCGGGAGCGGTTCTGGCCGCGCCCCTCGGAACCCACGGGCGTGCGAGCGCACGAGGTCGAGTGGGTGCCGGTCCACGACCTGCCGCCGGGGGTCGTGACGGGACCGTGGCTGGTCGTCGGCGCACCCGCGAGTGCCCTGGCCGGCGAGCTGGCGGCGGCGGTCGGCGGTGAGGTGGCGGTGCTCGACACCACCGACCGGGCCGAACTGGCCACCCGCCTGCCCGCCACCGGCGGCGTGCTCGCGGTCGGCGACATCGGCCCGGCCGGCCTGGTCGCGCTGCTCCAGGCACTCGGCGACGCGGGCAGCTCCGCCGTGCTGTGGTGCGTGACCAGCGGCCCCGAACACGCCGCCCTGTGGGGTCTCGGGACGGTCGCCGCCGTCGAGTACCCGCGGCGTTGGGGTGGTCTGGTCGAGCTGGCCCCCGGAACCGACCCGGCCGCCGTGCTGCCGGTGCTCGCCGCGGGCACCGAGGACGAGGTACGCCTGTCCGCCACCGGGCTCACCGCCCGTCGACTGGTCCACGCCGCCGAACGACCCGCCGAAGCACCGCCGACCGGGACCGCCATGGTGCTCGGCGGCACCGGAGCCGCGGGCAGGCGTGTCGCCGCGTGGCTGGCGCGCTCCGGTGTCCCACGGCTCGTGCTGGTGGGGCGGCGGGAGACCGAGGCGGACCTGGCCGGCGCCGAGGTCGTCGTCGCCGACGCACGGGACGCCGCCGCGCTCGCCGAGCTGGTCACCACACACGACGTGACCGCCGTCTACCACGCGGTCCGCGCCACCGGCTCCGGCGTCATCGACACGATGGACCCCGCCGAGGTCGCGCGGTCACTCGAGGACGTGCGGGCGAGCCTCGCCGCCGCCGAGGCCGCGACCGAGGGCAGGCCGCTCACCCGGTTCGTCGTCCTCGCCTCACTGGCCGGCGTGCTCGCCGGACCGGGGCAGGGCGCCGACGCCGCCGCACACGCCATCGCCGCCGCGTGGGTCGCAGACCGCCGTGAACGCGGCCTGCCCGCCACCCTCGTCGCCTGGCCGAGGTGGGCGGGCGTCGACGAGACGGTCGTCGCCAGGATGCGCCGCGCAGGCATCACCCCCATGGACGAGGACACCGCCCTCGCCGCCCTCGCCGCCGCGGGCGACCGCACCCTCGCCGTCGCCGAGGTCGACTGGGCCCGCTACACGGAGGTCCTGCCCCGGCCGAGTGCGTTGCTGCGTGCCATGCCGGGCGCCCGGTCCACGCCGGTCCCCACCCCGGCACAGCACGACGACCTGCTGGCACTGGTCCGGGGCCTGGCCGCCGCGGTGCTCGGCCACGGTTCGGCGTCCGCGGTCGACCCGGCCCGCAGCTTCCAGTCGCTCGGGTTCGACTCGCTGACCGCGGTCGAGCTGCGCAACGCGCTGGCCGCCGACCTGGGCCGCGAGCTGCCCGCCACGCTCGTGTTCGACCACCCCACCCCGGCCGCGCTCGCCGCACACCTCGACGGCGGCCGGCCCGAGGCACCGGTCACCGTTCGCGCGGACGACGGCGACCCCATCGCGATCGTGGGCATGGCCTGCCGCTACCCGGGCGGGGTCGCGAACGCGGACGACCTGTGGCGGCTGGTCGCCGAGGGCCGGGACGCGGTCACCGGCTTCCCCACCGACCGCGGCTGGGACCTCGCGGCACTGGCCACGAGCAGCGCCACCGGGGAGGGCGGCTTCCTCACCGGCGCCGACCGGTTCGACGCGGCTTTCTTCGGCATCTCGCCGCGTGAGGCGCTGGCCATGGACCCGCAGCAGCGGCTGCTCCTCGAGGTCACGTGGGAGGCCGTCGAACAGGCGGGCATCGACCCGTCGTCGCTGGCGGGCACCGCCACCGGTGTCTTCGCGGGCAGCAACATCAACGACTACCCGGAGTTGCTGCGCCGCTCCGACGCCGACGTGCTCGCCCACGTCGGGCTCGGCAACGCCGCGAGCGTGCTGTCCGGCCGGGTCGCCTACCTGCTCGGGCTGGAGGGCCCGGCGCTCACGGTCGACACGGCGTGCTCGTCGTCCCTGGTCGCCCTGCACCTCGCCGCGCGGTCGCTGCGGGCGGGGGAGTCGAACCTGGCGCTGGCGAGCGGGGTGCTGGTGATGACCACACCGGCGGCGTTCGTCGACTTCACCACGCAGGGGGGTCTTTCCCCGGACGGCCGGTGCAAGGCGTTCGGCGAGGGCGCGGACGGCACCGGCTGGTCGGAGGGCGTCGGGGTGCTGGTGCTGGAGCGGCTGTCGGACGCGGTCCGCAAGGGGCACGAGGTGTTGGCGGTGGTTCGTGGGTCGGCGGTGAACTCCGACGGTGCGTCGAACGGGTTGACCGCGCCGAACGGTCCGTCTCAGCAGCGGGTGATCCGGGCGGCGTTGGCGTCGGCCGGTTTGTCGGGGTCCGAGGTGGACGTGGTGGAGGCGCACGGGACGGGCACGACACTGGGTGATCCCATCGAGGCGCAGGCACTGCTGGCCACCTACGGGCAGGACCGCGAACAGCCGCTCCTGCTGGGTTCGATCAAGTCGAACCTCGGGCACACGCAGGCCGCCGCCGGTGTCGCCGGGGTGATCAAGATGGTGCAGGCCATGCGGCACGGCGTGGTCCCGCCGACGCTGCACGCCGGGACGCCGACGTCCCACGTGGACTGGTCGGCGGGAGCGGTGTCGCTGGTGACCGAGCCGGTGGCGTGGCCGGAGACGGGTCGGGTGCGGCGGGCGGGGGTCTCGTCGTTCGGGGTGAGTGGCACCAACGCCCACGTCGTGCTGGAACAGGCGCCGGAGCCGGAGGCCGTTGCCGATGGCCCCGCGGTGCCCTGGGTGCTCTCCGCCCGCACGCCCGAGGCGCTGCGGGAACAGGCCGCACGGCTCGCCGGTCGGGGCGAACTGGACCCGGCCGCGGTCGCACGCAGCCTCGCCACGGGCCGCACCGCCTTCACCCACCGCGCGGCCGTCACCGCACTGGACCGTCAGGGCCGTGCCGCCGCCCTGACCGCGCTCGCCAACGGCGAACCGCACCCCGAGCTGGTGACCGGCACCGGAGGCGTGCCGAGGGTGGCGGTGCTGTTCGCGGGACAGGGCACGCAGCGGCCCGGCATGGGCAATGGGCTGGCCGCCGCGCACCCGGTGTTCGCCCAGGCGCTGGAGGAGGCCGTCGCCGCGCTGGACCGCCACCTGGACCGCCCGCTGCGGCAGGTCCTGTGCGACGCGGAACTGTTGGGCCGCACCGAGTACGCCCAACCGGCGCTGTTCGCCGTCGAGGTGGCGCTGTACCGGCTGGTCGAGTCGTGGGGCGTGCGGCCGGGCCTGGTGATCGGGCACTCGGTCGGCGAGGTGGCGGCGGCGCACGTGGCGGGGGTGCTCACCCTCGCGGGCGCGGCCGAGCTGGTCGTCGCGAGAGGCAGGCTGATGCAGGCCATACCGGGCGGGGTGATGGTGGCGGTGGAGGCTGCCGAGGCCGAGGTGGCGCTCGGCGAGGGCGTCGACCTCGCGGCGGTGAACGGCCCGTCGGCGGTGGTCCTGTCCGGTGACGAGGACGCGGTACTCGCGGCGGCGGCCCGAATGGGCGGAAAGACTAGGCGTTTGCCGGTCGCGCACGCGTTTCACTCGTCCCATATGGACGCCATGACCGATCAGCTGACGCGCACCGCACGCGGGGTGGCCGCGACGCCGCCCGCGCTGCCGGTCGTGTCCACGGTGACGGCCACGACCGATGCGGACCTCACGGACCCGGCGTACTGGGGTCGTCAGGCCCGCGCGACCGTCCGCTTCGCCGACGCCGTGCGCACCGCGAGGGACCTGGGTGCCGACCTGTTCCTGGAGCTGGGCCCGGACAGCACTCTCGCCGGTCTGGTCGACGGGGTGCCGGTGCTGCGCAGGGACAGGCCCGAACCGGCGGCAGCGGCGACGGCGTTGGCACGGTTGCACGTGGCGGGCGTGGCGCTGGACTGGGCGGGGCTCACGGCGGGCGCCCGGCTGGCGGACCTGCCGACGTATCCGTTCCAGGGCCGCAGGTTCTGGCCGCAGGAGGCGCCGGAACCCGACGCCGGCTCCGACGACTGGTGGACGGAGCTGACCGCGGGCCCGGACACGGCGGCCACTCTCGACGTGGACCCGGCGGCGCTGAAGGAAGTGCTGCCCGCGCTGTCGGCGTACCGCGTGGGCAGGCAGACCAGTGCCGCGGCCGACAGCATCCGCTACCGGGTCGGCTGGACCCCGGTGAGTTCGCCCCGGCCCGGGCGCGTGTCGGGCTGGTTGGCGGTGGTGCCGGAGGGCCACGACCCGAGGGTGCTGTCGGGTTTCGCGGACGTCACCACGCTGGTGGTGAGGGAGGGTGAGGACACCCGCCCGGCATTGGCCACCCGACTGGCCGTCCACGGGGATGTCACGGGTGTGGTGTCGTTGCTGGCACTGGCGGAGACGGGTCCGCCGGCCATGCCGGAGTCGCTGACCCGCACGGTGGCACTGGTCCAGGCTCTGGGTGATGCGGGCGTGACCGCGCCGCTGTGGTGCGTGACCAGCGGCGCGGTGACGGCCGAGCGCGGGGAGCGGTTACGCGCGCCGGCGCAGGCGGCGATCTGGGGCCTGGGCAGGGGTGTGGCGCTGGAACACCCCGACCGCTGGGGTGGGCTGGTCGACCTACCGGCCACAGTGGACACCGAGACCGCCGCCCGGCTGGCCGCGCTGCTCGGCAACCCCGACGGGGAGGACCAGGTGGCCCTCCGCGGGACCACCTACGGCCGCCGCCTCACGTCCGCCCCCGCCAGCCCGGCGAAAGCGGGAACCCGCACCGGCTCCGCTCCTCGTTCCACGCCCGACTCCCGTGCCACGATCGAGGCAGCCCCCGGCATGCGCACTGACGGGACCTTCCTCGTCACCGGGGGAACCGGCGCGGTCGGGGCGCACTTCGCACGGGATCTGGTGCGGCGCGGGGTTCCTCGGCTCGTGCTCGCCAGTCGTCGGGGTGTCGACGCGCCCGGGGCGAGGGCACTGGTCGCCGAGCTGACCCGACTCGGTGCCGAGGTCCGGGTCGTCGCCTGTGACACCGCCGACCGGGACGCCACCGCCGCCATGCTCGCCCCGATCACCGACCTCACCGGGGTCGTCCACGCCGCCGGGGTCCTCGACGACGGCATGCTCACCGACCTCACCCCCGAACGCCTCCACACAGGCCTCGCCGCCAAGTCCGTGGCCGCCTGGCACCTCCACGAGCTGACCCTCGACCGGCCACTCACCACCTTCATCCTCTGCGCGTCCATCGCAGGCAGCATCGGTGCCGCCGCCCAAGGGCCATACGCCGCCGCGAACTCCCTCCTCGATGCCCTCGCCCAGCACCGCGCCGACCTCGGACTCCCCGCACTCTCGGTGTCCTGGTCCCCCTGGGCAGGCGCCGGCATGGGGGTCGACGCCGCCGTCGAGGCGTGGATGCGGCGTGCCGGGGTCACCTCGCTCGACCCGGGCCGGGCCGTCGACGCGGCGCACCGCGCCAACCGGAACGGCGACACCACCCTCACCGTCGCCGACATCGACTGGACCCGGTACGCGCCCGGCCTCGCCGCCGTCCGACCCACCCGCCTCCTCGACCTCATCCCCGCCGCACGCCCGGCGCCCGAAACCACGCAGGACACAGTCGACCTCGCCGGGCGGCTCGTCGACATGTCCGAGCCGGAACGTGTCGCCACCCTCACCCGGTTGGTGCTCGTCACCTCCTCGGCCGTCCTCGGTTACGGCGACCGCGACGAGATCGCCCCGGAGCAGGCGTTCGCCGACCTCGGGTTCGACTCGCTCACCTCGGTCGAGTTCCGCAACCGGCTCGCCGCCGCCACCGGGCTCGACCTGGCTCGCACGGTCGTCTTCGACTACCCCACGCCCGCGGCTCTCGCGCGCCGCCTGCGTGGGCTGCTCACCGACGACACCGACCCGGTGCAGGCCGGTCTCGACCGGCTGGAGAAGGCGCTCGCCGAGCACGAACCGGGCGACCGGAGCCGGGTCGCCGAACGGCTGCGCGCACTGGCCGCCCGGTGGGACCCCGACCCCGAACCCGGCGGCCCGGACCTGCTCGTCGCCTCCGACGACGAGGTGTTCGAGTTCATCGGCAAGGAGTTCGGCATCTCCTGACCGGCCCAGCACGCCCTCGACGGGAGAAGTTCGATGGAGAACGAGGAAAAGCTCCGCTACTTCCTGAAGCGGGTGACGGCGGACCTCCATCAGACGCGGCAGCGGCTGCACGACCTGGAAGAGGGGCGCGGCGAGCCGGTCGCGATCGTCGGCATGGGCCTGCGCCTGCCCGGCGGCGCCGACACCCCCGAGCGGTTCTGGGCGCTGCTCGAGGAAGGCCGCGACGCCGTCACCGGCTTCCCGACCGACCGCGGCTGGGACCTCGGCGCGGTCTACGACCCCGACCCCGAACACCGAGGCACCTCCTACGTCGCCGAGGGCGGGTTCCTGCACGGCGCGGGCGAGTTCGACCCCGCGCTCTTCGGCATCTCGCCGCGTGAGGCCCTGGTCATGGACCCGCAGCAGCGGCTCATGCTCCAGATCAGCTGGGAGGCCCTCGAACGCGCCACCGTCGACCCCACCGCACTGCACGGCACCCGCACCGGCGTGTTCACCGGCGCCAACTACCAGGACTACGCCGAGTTCGTCGCCAGGATGCCCACCGGCGCCGAGGACTACCTGGCCACCGGCACCTCGGGCAGCGTCCTGTCCGGGCGGGTGGCCTACGCGCTCGGGCTCGAGGGCCCCGCGGTCACCGTCGACACCGCCTGCTCCGCGTCGCTCGTCGCCATGCACCTGGCCGCGCAGGCGTTGCGTCGCGACGAGTGCGAGCTGGCGCTGGCCGGTGGCGTCACCGTCATGGCCACCCCCGGCCTGTTCATCGGGTTCAGCCGCCAGCGCGGGCTGGCCGCAGACGGACGCTGCCGGTCGTTCGCGGCCGCCGCCGAGGGCACCGGCTGGGGCGAGGGCGCCGCGGTGCTCGTGCTCGAACGGCTCTCCGACGCCCGGCGCAACGGCCACCCCGTGCTCGCCGTGCTGCGGGGATCCGCGGTCAACTCCGACGGCGCCTCCAACGGCCTCACCGCACCCAACGGACCATCCCAGGAGCGGGTCATCCGGGCCGCCCTGGCCGACGCGGGTCTGCGTCCGTCCGAGGTGGACGCCGTCGAGGCGCACGGCACCGCGACCGTGCTCGGCGACCCGATCGAGGCCGCCGCCCTGCTCGCCACCTACGGCCAGGACCGCGACGAGCCGCTCTGGCTGGGTTCGGTGAAGTCCAACATCGGCCACACCCAGGCCGCCGCCGGCGTGGCGGGCGTGATCAAGATGGTGCTGGCGCTCAACCACGGCCTCCTGCCACGGACCCTGCACGTGGACCGCCCCACCGACGCCGTCGACTGGACCGCCGGGTCCGTCGAGCTGCTCACCGAGGCCCGCCCGTGGCCGGAGCACGACCGGCCCCGCCGCGCCGGCGTGTCCTCGTTCGGCCTGTCCGGCACCAACGCGCACGTGGTCGTCGAACAGGCCCCGGCACCGGACGACGAAGACCCGACGGGCGCATGGCAGGCACCCGCGGTGCCGATCGTGTTGGCCGGCCGCACCGAGGACGCCCTGCGCGCACAGGCAGCCGCGCTCCTGACCGCCGCGACCGACGAGCTTCCCCTGAAGGACCTCGGTTTCTCACTCGCCACCACCCGTGCCGCCCTGCCGCACCGGGCCGCGGTCGTCGCGAGCGACCACGACGGGCTCCGCGCCGCGCTCACCGCGTTGCGCGACGGCGAACCGACCGTCGCCAGAGTGGGCGTCGCGAAGGCGGGTCACTCCGCGTTCGTGTTCACCGGCCAGGGCACCCAGCGCCACGGCATGGGGCGCGAGCTGCGGGCCGCGTTCCCGGTCTTCTCCCGTGCGTGGGACGAGGTGTGCGCGGAGCTGGACCCGCTGCTGCCGACGCCCCTCGACGAGGTGCCCGCCGAGCGGGTCGACGACACCGTCTTCGCCCAGGCCGGCCTCTTCGCCGTCGAGGTCGCGCTCCACCGGCTGCTGGAGTCGTGGGGCCTGCGACCGGACTACCTCGTCGGCCACTCCATCGGCGAGCTGGCCGCCGCACACGTGGCCGGGGTGCTGTCACTGCCGGACGCGTGCACACTGGTCGCCGCCCGCGGCACGCTCATGCAGGCACTGCCCGGCGGCGGCGCCATGCTCGCGGTCGAGGCGGCCGAGGACGACCTCGCCCCGCTGCTGTCCGCCGACCTCGCGCTCGCCGCCGTCAACGGACCCACCGCCGCCGTGCTCTCCGGCATCGAGCAGGCCGTGGCCGCCGCCGAGGCCGGGTTGCGTGAGCGCGGGGTGCGGGTCTCCCGCCTGCGGGTCAGCCACGCCTTCCACTCACCGCTGATGGCACCCGTGCTCGCCGAGTTCGAGCGGGTGGCCGCAGGCCTCACGTTCGCGCCGCCGCGCGTCCCGATCGTCTCCACGGTCACCGGCCGCGTCGCCACCGCCGCGGAGCTGGCCGACCCCGCCTACTGGAGCGGCCAGGTCCTAGGCACGGTCCGCTTCGCCGACGCGTTGGGCTGGCTCGCCGAGCGGGACGTCTCCCGGTTCGTCGAGCTGGGCCCGGACGCCGCGTTGACCGCGTTCGCCGCGGACCACGGCACCGCCGTCGCCACCCAGCGCCGCGACCGCCCCGAGCCGGTCACGCTGCTCACCGCACTCGCCGACGTGCACGTGCGGGGCTGGTCCCCGGACTGGACCTCGGTCTTCGCCGACAGCGGCGCCCGCACCGTCCCGCTCCCCACCTACGCCTTCCGCACCCGGCACTACTGGATCGACGTGCCGCTCGGACCCGCCGCGGGCGACCCGGCCGCGCTCGGCCTGGGTACCGCGGGCCACCCGCTGCTCGGCGCCTCGGTCGCGCTGGCCGACGGCGACGGCCGCGTCCACACCGGCACCCTGTCCACCCGCACCGCGCCGTGGCTCGCCGACCACGTGATCATGGGTGCGGTCCTGCTGCCCGGCACCGCGTTCGTCGACCTGGCCGTGCGGGCGGGCGACGACGTGGGCTGCGGGCTGGTTGACGAACTGACCGTCGAGACCCCGCTGGTGCTGCCCGCCGACGCGTCCGTGCGGGTGCAGGTCGTGGTCGGCGGCGCGGACACCGCCGGCCGCCGCCAGGTCGGCGTGTACTCCCAGCCCGACGGCGTCGAGGGCTGGACCCGGCACGCCGCGGGTGTGCTCGTCCCGGCCGACCCGCTGGCCCGCGAGTCGCTGACCGCGTGGCCACCGGCAGGCGCCGAACCGGTCGACCTGTCCGGCCACTACGCGGCCCTGGCAGGCGCCGGGTTCGACTACGGCCCGTCGTTCCAGGGCCTGCGCGCGGCGTGGCGGTCCGGCGAACGGGTCTACGCCGAGGTCGCGCTGCCCGGCGGGCAGGACCCGGCCGGCTACGGGTTGCACCCCGCGTTGCTGGACGCCGCACTGCACGTCCTCGGCGCGGTCGGCGCCGGCACCGGCGAGGGCAGGCTGCCGTTCGCCTGGTCCGGGGTCGCACTGCACGCCACCGGCGCCACCGCGTTGCGTGTCCGGCTGGACCCGGCAGGCCCCGGCGCGGTGTCGCTGGTCGTGGCCGACGACACCGGGGCACCCGTCGCCTCGGTGTCCGCACTGGCGTTGCGGCCGGCGAGTGCCGCGGGGCTGCGTGCCGCACGCGCCGGCCACCCGTCGCTCCACGGCCTGGACTGGGTCGCCGTCCCCGCGCCCGCCGCCGTCGCACCGACCGGCGCGGTCCTCGGCACGGCCGGCAATCCACTCGCCGCGGCACTCGGCGTCGAGCCCGTCGCTCTCGCCGCCCTGACCGACGTCCCGCCGCTGGTGTTCACGCACGCGGGCGCCGAGGGGGCGTTCCCGGCCGCCTGCCGGGCCGCGCTCACGCACGTCCTGTCGCTGCTGCACGACTGGCTCGCCGACGACCGGTTCGCCGGCTCCCGGCTCGTGGTGGTCACCACGGGAGCCGACCCGGTCGCCGGCGCGGTCGGCGGGCTCGTGCGGGCCGCGCAGGCCGAGCACGCGGACCGGTTCCTGCTGGTCGACCTCGACGACCTCGACGCCACCGCCCTCGGCGTCGCGGTCGGTGTCGGCGAACCCCACGTCGCCGTCCGCGCGGGGGTCGCGCACGTGCCCCGGCTGGGTCGCGTGCCTGCGGTCGATCCGTCGGTGGCCTGGGACGACGGCACCGTGGTCGTCACCGGCGGCACCTCGGGGCTGGGTGCGCTCGTCGCCGGGCACCTGGTCGCCGAGCACGGCGCACGCGACCTGCTCCTGGTGTCCCGCCGCGGCCGGGAGACCCCCGGCGTGGCCGCACTGGTCGCCGAGCTGACCGACGCGGGCGCCGACGTCGAGGTGGCCGCCGCCGACGTGGCCGACCGCGACGCCGTCGCCGCACTGCTCGAAGGCCGCGACCTCGCCGCGGTCGTCCACGCGGCCGGTGTGCTCGACGACGCCACGGTCGAGTCGCTGACCCCGGACCGGTTCGACGCCGTGCTGGCGGCCAAGTCCGACGCCGCCTGGGTCCTGCACGAGCTGCTGCCCGACGTCCCACTGGTGCTGTTCTCGTCCATCGCGGGCATGTTCGGCGCCACCGGCCAGGCCAACTACGCCGCCGCCAACAGCGCCCTCGACGCCATCGCCGAGCACCGCGTGGCCGCCGGCATGCCCGCGGTGTCCATCGCCTGGGGCACCTGGGCGGAGGCAGGCGGCATGACCGGCACCCTCGACGAGGCCGCCGTGGAGCGGCTCACCCGAACCGGCCTCCCGCCGCTGACCGCGGCCCTCGGTCTCGAGCTGTTCGACGCCGCCCTCACCGCGGGCCGGGCCGTGACCGCCGCCGTGCGGCTGGACCTCGACACCCTCGCCGGTGTCGACCCGGTCCCGCCGATCCTGCGCAGGCTGGTCCGCCCCGCCCGGCGCGTCGTGCACGCCGACCGCTCCGCCACGACCCTGGCCGACACCCTCGCGGGCCGCACACCGGCACAACGCCGCCGCGCACTGCTCGACCTGGTGCGCGGCCACGTCACCACCGTGCTCGGCTACCCGACGGGCGCCACGGTCGACGCCGACCAGGCGTTCACCGAGCTGGGCTTCGACTCGCTGACCGCGGTCGAGCTGCGCAACGCGCTGACCTCGGGCACCGGCCTGCGCCTGCCCGCGACGCTGATCTTCGACTACCCGACCGTCGAGGACCTCGCGACGCACCTGGCCTCCCAGCTCACCGGCGAGCCGGCCGGCGGGGACACCCCCATCCCCGCCGGCCCGGCGACGGTCGCCGAGCACGACGACCCGGTCGTGATCGTCGGCATGGGCTGCCGCTACCCGGGCGGCGTCACCTCGCCGGACGAGCTGTGGGACCTCGTGGCCGCGGGCGGCGACGGGGTGACCGAGTGGCCGGACAACCGGGGCTGGGACCGCGCCGGGCTCTACCACCCCGACCCCGACCACCTCGGCACCAGCTACACCCGCGCGGGCGGGTTCCTGCACGACGCGGGCGCGTTCGACCCCGACTTCTTCGGCATCTCCCCGCGTGAGGCACTGGCCATGGACGCCCAGCAGCGGCTGCTGCTGGAGACCGCGTGGGAGGCCGTCGAACGCGCGGGCATCGACCCGCTCTCGTTGCGTGGCAGCCGAACCGGCGTGTTCGCGGGCCTGATGTACTACGACTACGCGGCGGGCAAGGAGTTCCCGCCGGACGTCGAGGGCTACCTCGGCACCGGCACCGCGGGCAGCGTGCTGTCGGGCCGTCTCGCCTACACCATGGGCCTGGTCGGCCCCGCGCTCACCGTGGACACCGCGTGCTCGTCGTCCCTGGTCGCAACCCACCTCGCCGTGCGGGCACTGCGGGCGGGGGAGTGCACGCTCGCGCTGGCCGGCGGGGTGACCGTGATGTCGACGCCGGGCACGTTCGTGGAGTTCTCCCGGCAGCGCGGGCTGGCCGGGGACGGGCGGTGCAAGTCCTTCTCCGACAGCGCCGACGGGGTCGGCTGGTCCGAGGGTGTCGGCGTGCTCGTGCTGGAGCGGCTGTCCGACGCGCGCCGCAACGGGCACCGGGTGTGGGCCGTGGTCCGCGGCTCGTCGGTCAACTCCGACGGCGCGTCGAACGGCCTCACCGCACCGAACGGGCCGTCGCAGCAGCGGGTCATCCGGGCGGCGCTGGCCGACGCGGGCCTCGCACCGTCCGACGTGGACGTCGTGGAGGCGCACGGCACCGGCACCACGCTGGGTGATCCCATCGAGGCGCAGGCACTGCTGGCCACCTACGGCCAGGACCGGGACCAGCCGCTGCTGCTCGGCTCGGTCAAGTCGAACCTCGGCCACACCCAGGCCGCCGCCGGGGTCGCCGGGGTGATCAAGATGGTCTACGCCATGCGGCACGGCCGGCTCCCGGCCACGCTGCACGTCACCGAGCCGTCCACCCACGTCGACTGGACCGAGGGCGCGGTCGCGCTGCTGACCGAGTCCGTGTCCTGGCCGTCGGTGGGGCGTCCGCGCCGGGCCGGGGTGTCGTCGTTCGGCATCAGCGGCACCAACGCCCACCTCGTGATCGAGCAGGGCGAGCCGGACCCCGAGCCGCTCGCCGACCAGGCGCGGGCCGCGCTGTGGCCGCTGTCCGCACGGTCGGCCGCCGCGCTGCGTGACCAGGCCGCCCGCCTGCTCGCGATGCCGCCAGCGGACCCGGCGGCGGTCGGCCACTCGCTGGCCACGACCCGCGCCGCGTTCGACCACCGGGCCGTCGTGGTGGCACGCGACCACGACACCGCGGCGGACGCGCTGGCCGCACTCACCGCGGGCGCCGAGCACCCCGACCTGGTGCGGGCGGTCGCCGAGCCGGACCGGGTGACCGCGTTCCTGTTCGCCGGGCAGGGCGCCCAGCGGTCGGGGATGGGCCTGGCGCTTGCCGAGCGGTTCCCGGTGTTCGCCGACGCGCTGGCCGAGGTCGGCGCCGAGCTGGGCATGCCGTCACTCCTGTCGGGCGACCTGACCGCGACCGAGGGCGCCCAGCCCGCGTTGTTCGCGGTCGAGGTCGCGCTCTACCGGCTGGTGGCGTCGTGGGGTCTGCGGCCGGACTACCTGCTCGGGCACTCGGTCGGCGAGATCGCGGCCGCGCACGTGGCAGGCGTGCTGTCGCTGCCCGACGCGTGCCGGCTGGTCGCCGCGCGTGGCCGGCTGATGGGGGCGCTGCCGGCCGGGGGCGCGATGGTCGCCGTGCGTGCCGCCGAGGCCGACGTGCTGCCGCTGCCGGTCGGGGTGTCGGTCGCCGCGGTCAACGGGCCGGAGTCGGTGGTGCTCTCCGGTGACGCCGACGTGCTGGGGGTGGTCGTCGACCGGCTCGGCAGGCAGGCCACCTGGCTGCGGGTCAGCCACGCGTTCCACTCGACCCTGATGGACCCGATGCTCGACGAGTTCCGCTCGGTGCTGGCCGGGGTGGAGTTCGGCGAGGCGACGATCCCGGTCGTGTCGACGGTGACCGGCGAGCCGGCGGCACTGGACTCGGTGGACTACTGGGTCGACCAGGTCCGGGCCACGGTCCGCTTCGCCGACGGTGTCCGGTGGCTCGGCGAGCACGGGGTGACCACCCTGCTGGAGCTCGGCCCGGACGGCTCGCTGACCGCGTTGGCCCAGGCGTGCTTCGACGGCACCGCCGTGGCGTGCCTGCGCAAGGACCGCGGCGAGGAGGACGCGCTGCTGCGGGCCGCCGCCACCCTGTACGCGTCGGGCGTCGACCTCGACCCGGCCGCGCCCTCCGGTCCGGCCCGGCGCGTCGACCTGCCCACGTACGCGTTCCAGCACCAGTGGTTCTGGCCCCTCCCGGCCCGCGCGACCGGCTCCCCGGCCGCGCTCGGACTGGCCGCGGGCGGCCATCCGCTGCTCACCGCGAGCACCGAGCTGCCCGACCGGGACGGTCACCTGTTCACCGGCAGCCTGTCCCTCGACCAGCAGGCGTGGCTCGCGGGACACCGCGTCGCGGGCACGGTCCTGGTGCCCGGCACCGCCATTCTCGACCTGGCCCTGCACACCGCGGCCCACGTCGGTGCGGCGGCCGTCGCCGAGCTGACCCTGCACACCCCTCTGGTCGTGCCCGCCGACACCACGCTGCAGCTCCGCGTCACGGTCGGCGCCGAAGAACTGTCCGTGCACACCCGTCCCGCCGACGCCCTCGACGACCCGTGGACCCGGCACGCCACCGGCCTGCTCCACCGCGACCCGCCGCCGGTCGAACCCACCGGCGCCTGGCCGTCGGGAGCCGAGGAGATCGGCACCGACGGCGCCTACGAGCGCTTCGCGGCCGACGGGTTCGACTACGGGCCCCTGTTCCAGGGCCTGCGGCGGGTGTGGCGCCACGGCGAGGAAGTCCTTGCCGAGGTGGCGTTGCCGGACGGCCAGGACGCGGCGGGCTTCGGCCTGCACCCGGCGCTGCTCGACGCCTGCCTGCACGCCACCGCGCTGGCCGCCCCGGAGCCGTCCCTGCCGTTCGCGTGGACCGACGTCACCCTGCACACCCCGGGCGCCACGGCGGTCCGCGCCCGGTTGACCCCGACCGGCTCCGGCTTCCGGCTGACCCTCACCGCGCCCGACGGCACCCTCGTCGCCACGGTCGGATCGATCGCGCTGCGTCCCGTGCCCGCGGACCTGGGCCGCCCGACACTGCCGCTGTACGCCGTGGACTGGGTACCGGCCCCGACCGCGACCAGTGCCGGCGAGGTCACCGTTCTGCGTGTGACGGGCGAGGACACCGACGTCGTGGTCGAGACCCACCGCCTGGTGACCGAGACCTGGCGGCGGCTGTGCGACTGGCTGGACACCGCCGAACCGGACGCACGCCTCGCCGTCGTCACGCGTGGCGCCGTCGACCCGGTCACCGACCTCGCCGCCGCCGCGGTGTGGGGCCTGGTCCGCACCGCCCAGACCGAGTACCCCGACCGCTTCCTGCTCCTCGACGACGACGGCTCCGCCGGGCCCGACCTGCCCGCCGACCCGCAGGCCGCCGTCCGTGACGGCCGGGTCCTGGTGCCCCGGCTGCGCCGACAGGAACCCGGCACGTCACCCATCCCGCTCGCCGGACCCGTGCTGGTCACCGGCGGCACCGGCGGGTTGGGTGCCGTGCTCGCCCGTCACCTCGTTGCCACACAAGGGGTTCGCGAGCTGGTGCTGGTCGGGCGACGCGGCCCCGACACCCCCGGCATCGCCGAGCTGGTCACCGAGCTGACCGAGGCCGGTGCCGAGGTCACCGTGGTCGCCGAGGACGTGACCACGCCCGGTGTCGCGGCCGGGCTGGTCGCCGCGCACGCGCCCGGCACGATCGTCCACGCGGCCGGGGTGCTCGACGACGCCACCCTGCCCACCCTCACCCCCGAGCGCATCTCCGGCGTGCTGGCACCCAAGGTCGACGCCGCCTGGCACCTGCACACCGCCGCCCCGGACGTCCCGCTGGTGCTCTTCTCCTCCGCGGGCGGGGTGTTCGGCGCCGCGGGACAGGCCAACTACGCCGCCGCCAACGCCTTCCTCGACGCGCTCGCCCAGCACCGCCACGCACTCGGCCTGCCGACCGTCTCGCTCGCGTGGGGCGCGTGGACCGAGGGCATGGCCGGTGCCAGGGACCGGATGGCCCGCCTCGGCCTGCCCGCCCTCACCACGGACCAGGGCCTCGCGCTCTTCGACGCCGCCATCGCCGCGGGCCGCGCCACGACCGTCCCAGCCCGGCTCGACCTGCCCGCGCTGCGTGCGCTCGGCGACCTCCCGCCGCTGCTGTCCGGGCTGGTCCGTGCCCGGCCCGCGTCCCGGCCCGCCGGGCTCGACCGCCTCACGGGCACCGAACGCCGCGAGGTCGTCGAGGACCTCGTCCGAGGCCAGGTCGCACTCGTCCTCGGCCACGCCGGTCCCGAGCTGGTCGACCCCGGACGCCCGTTCTCCGACCTCGGCTTCGACTCGCTGACCGCCGTCGACCTGCGCAACCGTCTGGGCACCGCCACGGGACTGCGGCTGCCGACCACGCTCGTGTTCGACCACCCGACGGTCACGGCGCTCGCCGAGTTCCTGCTCACCGAGCTGTACGGGGCAGGCGGCCCGGTCACCGAGGCCCCCGTGCGCGCGGCGACCGACGACGACCCGATCGTGATCGTCGGCATGGCCTGCCGCTACCCGGGCGGCGTGGCGAATCCGGACGACCTGTGGCGGCTCGTCGCCGACGGCGTCGACGCGACCGGCGGGTTCCCCACCGACCGGGGCTGGGACCTCGACGCGTTGTCCCGCCCGGACGGACCCGGCACCTCCACCACCCGGCGCGGCGGCTTCCTGCATCAGGCGGCCGACTTCGACGCGGCGTTCTTCGGGATGAGCCCGCGTGAGGCGCTCGCGACCGACGCGCAGCAACGCCTGCTGCTGGAGGTGAGCTGGGAGGCGGTCGAGAGCGCGGGCATCGACCCGGTGTCGTTGCGGGGCAGCAGAACCGGGGTGTTCGGCGGCGTCATGTACAACGACTACCTCGCCGCGCTCGGCACCGGCGGCGAGTTCGAGGGCTTCGCGGGCAACGGCAGCGCGGGCAGCATCGCCACCGGCCGCGTCGCCTACACCCTCGGCCTGGTCGGCCCGGCCGTCACCGTCGACACCGCGTGCTCGTCGTCGCTCGTGGCCATGCACCTCGCCGCGCAGGCACTGCGGTCGGGGGAGTGCGACCTCGCCATCGCGGGCGGCGTCACCGTCATGTCGACCCCCGGCACGTTCGTGGAGTTCTCGCGCCAGCAGGGCCTCGCGCCCGACGGCCGCTGCAAGGCGTTCTCCGACAGCGCGGACGGCGTCGGCTGGTCGGAGGGCATCGGCCTGGTCCTGCTGGAACGGAGGTCCGACGCGGTCGCGAACGGCCACGAGATCCTCGCGGTCGTCAGGGGAAGCGCGGTCAACTCCGACGGGGCGTCCAACGGCCTCACCGCGCCGAACGGTCCGTCGCAGCAACGGGTCATCCGCGCGGCGCTGGCCGCCGCCGGTCTGTCAGCGTCCGACGTGGACGTCGTGGAGGCGCACGGCACGGGCACGACGCTCGGTGACCCCATCGAGGCGCAGGCGCTCCTGTCCACCTACGGCCAGGACCGCGACGAGCCGCTGTGGTTGGGCTCGGTCAAGTCCAACCTCGGGCACACCCAGGCCGCGGCGGGTGTGGCTGGTGTGATCAAGATGGTGCGGGCCATGCGGCACGGCACCGTCCCGGCGACTCTGCACGCCGCCACCCCGTCCGCCCACGTCGACTGGACCGCCGGTTCGGTGGAGCTGCTCACCGAGCCGCGCCCGTGGCCCGGGACCGACCGGCCGCGGCGGGCCGCCGTGTCCTCGTTCGGCATCAGCGGCACCAACGCCCACGTCATCCTCGAACAACCCGCCGCGAGCGACGTACCGGCCCACGCGGAGGAGACCTGGCCGCGGTTCTGGCCGCTCTCCGCGAAGACCGAGCAGGCACTGCGTGGCCAGGCCGCCCGCCTCCTCGACATCGACGCCCACCCGGCCGACCTCGGCTGGTCACTGGCCACCACCCGCGCCAGGTTCGAACACCGGGCCGTGGCACTCGACCGGGCCGGTCTCGCCGCGCTCGCCGCGGGGGAGTCCGCGCCCACCCTCGTCACCGGATCGGCCAGGACCACGCCGCCACTCGCGTTCCTGCTCGCCGGACAGGGCAGCCAACGGTCCGGGATGGGTCGCGAGCTGGCCGCCGCGCACCCGGTGTTCGCGCAAGCGCTGGCCGAGGCGACCGCCGCGCTCGGCGTGCCGATCGACCACGACCGGCTCGACGACACCGAACACACCCAGCCCGCCCTGTTCGCCATCGAGGTCGCGCTCGGCCGGCTCCTGGCGCACTGGGGCCTCCACCCCGCCGTGCTGGTCGGCCACTCGGTCGGCGAGATCGCCGCGGCCCACCTCGCCGGCGTGCTCTCCCTCGCCGACGCCGCCCGGCTCGTGGTCGCCCGCGCCCGCCTGATGGCCGCACTGCCCGCGGGCGGCGCCATGGTCGCCGTCGCCGCCACCGAGGAGCAGGTCCGCGACCACCTCGGCGCCGACGTCTCGCTCGCCGCGGTCAACGGCCCCGCCGCGCTCGTGCTGTCCGGCGCGGAGGCACCCGTGCTCGCCGCCGCGGACGCGCTCGCCGCCGCCGGGCACCGCACCCGCAGGCTCGCGGTCAGCCACGCGTTCCACTCTGCCCTGATGGAGCCCATGCTCGACGAGTTCGCCGCCGCCGCGGCCGGGCTGACCTACCACGAGCCGGCCGTCCCGGTGATCTCCACGGTCACCGGCGACCGCGCCGACCTCGCCACACCCGAGTACTGGGTGCGTCAGGTCCGCGCCACGGTCCGCTTCGCCGACGCCGTGCGTGCCGCGGTCGCCACGGGCGCCACCACCCTGGTGGAGCTGGGTCCCGACGGCTCGCTGTCCGCCGCGGCCCAGGCCACCGCGGGAGGCACCGCCCACGCCGTGCCGCTGCTGCGCCGCGACCGGCCGGAGCCCGACGCCTGCGCCACCGCCCTCGCCCGCCTGCACGTGCTCGGCGTGGAACCGGACTGGACCGCGCTGTTCCCGGGCGCCCGCGCCGTGCGGCTGCCCACCTACGCCTTCGCCCACGAGCGGTACTGGCCGACCCCGTCCCCGGGCCGGGCCACCGACGTGGCGGCCGCCGGCCTCCGCGCGCCGGGGCACCCGCTGCTCGGCGCCGTGGTCGAGCTACCGGACGGCGACGGGATCGTGGCCACCGGCAGGCTCGCCCGCCACACCCACCCCTGGCTGACCGACCACGTCATCGCCGGCACCACGCTCGTCCCCGGCGCCGCCCTGCTCGAGCTGGTGTTGGCCGCCGCGGCCGAGGTCGGCTGCGACCGGGTCGACGAGCTGACCCTCCACACGGCGCTGCCCGTGCCGGACACGGCGGTCAGCGTGCGGGTCACCGTCGGCGCGGACGCGGACCGCCGTCCGGTCGCGGTCCACGCCCGCACCGGCGACGAGCCGTGGACGTCCGTCGCGTCCGGCTATGTCGCCACCGCGGGTGACGCGGAGCCGGTCGCCCCGGTCGGCGAGCCCGCGGACACCGTGCCGGTCGACGAGCTGTACGAGTCGCTGGCCGCGGGAGGTTTCGCCTACGGCCCCGCGTGCCGGGGACTGACCGCGGCCTGGCGTGCCGGCGCGACGGTGTGTGTCGAGGTCAGGACCGGCGACGCCGACGGCTTCGGCGTGCACCCGGTGCTCCTGGACAGCGTCCTGCACGCGGTGTCCCTGCTGGCACGTCCCGAGCTGACCGGCGCGCTGCCGTTCTCGTGGCGGGGCGTCACCCTCCACGCCACCGGCGCGGCCGCGGCCCGCGCCCGGCTCGTGCCCACCGGCCCCGACGAGGTGGCAATACACCTGACCGACGTCGACGACGAGCCCGTCCTCACCGTCGAGGGCCTGGTCCTGCGGGCCCCCCGCACCTCGGGTGACCTGCTGCACCTCTCCTGGGAGCCGGTCGAGGCACCCGCCGCCGTCACCACCGACTGGGCCGCGCTCGGCGACCCCGACGACCACCCCGACCTCGCCCTCGCCACCACCCTGCACACCGACCTGGACAGCCTCCGGACCGCACCACCCGGCCTCGTCGTCGCCCCGGTCCCCCTCGACGACACCGACCCGCCGACGGCCGTCCGCCGAGTCACCGCGGCCGTCCTGACGCTCCTGAACGACTGGCTGGCCGACCCCGCGCTGGCCGCGACCACGCTCGTCGTCGCCACCCGCTCCGGCGAGCAGGCACACGCCGCCGTCACCGGCCTCGTCCGCGCCGCCCAGACCGAGAACCCCGGCCGCGTCCAGCTCGTCCACACCGACCGCCGGGCCGTCGAGGCACTCGGCGGCGCGGCCACCGGCGAGCCGGAGACCCGTGTCGCGAACGGCGAGGTGCTGGTGCCCCGCCTCACCCGTGCCTCGGCACCCCGCACGACCCCGTGGCCGGAGGGCACCGTCCTGATCACCGGCGGCACGGGCGCCCTCGGCCAGGCGGTGGCCCGGCACCTGGTCGCCACCCACGGTGTGCGGCGCCTCGTGCTGGCCGGCAGGCGCGGCACCGCCGAGGGGCTCGACGACCTGGCCGGGCACGTCACCGTCGCCGCCTGCGACGCCGCCGACCGCGACCAGCTCACCGCCCTGCTCGCCGACATCCCGGACCTCGCGGCGGTCGTGCACGCGGCCGGTGTCCTCGACGACGGCGTCCTCGGCTCCCTCACCGCCGAGCGCCTCGACACCGTCCTGGCCCCCAAGGTCGACACCGCGTGGCACCTGCACGAACTGACCTCGGTGCCCCTGGTGCTGTTCTCCTCCGCGGCGGGCACCCTCGGCGCGGCCGGCCAGGCGAACTACGCCGCGGCCAACACGTTCCTGGACGCGCTCGCCGAACACCGCCGCGCCCTCGGGCTCCCGGGCGTCGCGCTGGCGTGGGGTGCGTGGGAGGACGGCATGGCCGCCGGCCTCGACACCGCCGCACGAGCCAGGGTCGCGGGCTCCGGCCTGCCCGCACTGCCGACCGACCAGGCCCTCGCGCTGCTCGACGCCGCACTCGGCGCCGACGAGGCCACGCTGGTGCCGCTGCGGGTCGACCCGGTCGCACTTCGTGCCGCGGGCCCGGTCCCGCCGGTGCTCCGCACCCTCGTCCCGACCGCGCCCACGCGCACCACCACCCGTCGCGCGGTCTCCCGGCAGGCCGAGTCGCTGCGCCGCGACCTGGCACGCAAGCCCGCCGCCGACCGCGAACGCGAGCTGACCGAGCTGGTCTGCCGGGCCGCGGCCACGGTCCTCGGCCACGGCGACGCCACCGCGGTCACCCCCGACCGCACCTTCGGCGAACTCGGCTTCGACTCGCTGACCGCCATCGAGCTGCGCAACCGGCTCGACGCGACCACCGGGCTGTCCCTGCCGCCCACCCTCACCTTCGACCACCCCACCCCGCAGGCCCTGGTGACGCGGCTGCTCGACGAGCTGGGCGAACCGGCGACCGACGAGCCCGCCGAGACGGGCCGTGCCGTGGCGGGCGACCCGATCGTGATCGTCGGCATGGGCTGCCGCTACCCGGGCGGGGTCACCACCCCGGACGAGCTGTGGGACCTGGTCGCGTCGGGCGGCGACGGCATCGGCGGGTTCCCCACCGACCGCGGCTGGGACCTCGACGCGCTGTACGACCCGGACCGCGCCCGTCCCGGCACCTCGACCACCCGCGAGGGCGGCTTCCTCCACGGGGCGGCGGAGTTCGACGCGGCGTTCTTCGGGATGAGCCCGCGTGAGGCGCTCGCGACCGACGCGCAGCAACGTCTGCTGCTGGAGGTGAGCTGGGAGGCGGTCGAGAGCGCCGGGATCGATCCGCTGTCGTTGCGGGGCAGCAGGACCGGTGTGTTCGCGGGTGTCATGTACAGCGACTACGGGCTGCTGGCCCAGGCCGCCGCCGTGGACTCCGACACCCAGGGCAACGGCAGCTCCGGCTCGGTCGCCACCGGCCGTGTCGCCTACGTGCTCGGCCTGGAGGGCCCGGCGGTCACCGTCGACACGGCGTGCTCGTCGTCGCTCGTCGCGTTGCACTGGGCCGCGCAGGCGTTGCGGTCGGGGGAGTGCGACCTCGCGCTCGCCGGCGGGGTGACCGTGATGGCCACGCCGACGCCGTTCGTCGAGTTCAGCCGGCAGGGCGGCCTCGCGCCGGACGGGCGGTGCAAGCCGTTCGCCGACGCGGCCGACGGCACCGGCTGGTCCGAGGGCGTGGGCATGCTGGTCGTGGAGCGGCTGTCGGACGCGCGCCGCAACGGCCACGAGATCCTCGCGGTCGTCAGGGGAAGCGCGGTCAACTCCGACGGGGCGTCCAACGGCCTCACCGCGCCGAACGGTCCGTCGCAGCAACGGGTCATCCGCGCGGCGCTGGCCGCCGCCGGTCTGTCAGCGTCCGACGTGGACGTCGTGGAGGCACACGGCACGGGCACGACGCTCGGTGACCCCATCGAGGCGCAGGCACTCCTGTCCACCTACGGCCAGGACCGCGACGAGCCGCTGTGGTTGGGCTCGGTCAAGTCCAACCTCGGGCACACCCAGGCCGCCGCGGGTGTCGCCGGGATCATCAAGGTGGTGCAGGCGATGCGCCACGGCACCGTGCCCGCGACCCTGCACGTCGACGAACCCAGCAGGCACGTGGACTGGACCGCCGGCGCCCTAAGGCTGGCGACGGCGAGCACTCCGTGGCCCGACTCCGGTCACGTCCGCCGCGCGGGCGTCTCGTCCTTCGGGATCAGCGGCACCAACGCACACGTCGTCATCGAACAGGCGCCTGCCGCGACCGAGGCCCCCGCACGTCCCGAACCGGCAGGCCCGGTCGCCCTTGCCGTCGCCGCGCGGGACGAGGCAAGCCTTGCCGCGCAGGTCGACCGGCTCGCCGACCACCTGTACCGCACCGGCGACCGGGTGGACGACGTGGCGTTCTCGCTGGCCACCACCCGTGCGGCGTTCCCGCACCGGGCGGTGGTCGTGGCGAGCACCGCCGAGGAGGCCGCCGACCGGTTCGCCACCGCCATCACCGGTGTCGCCGGCCGGGGCAGGGTCGCGTTCGCCTTCGCCGGGCAGGGCGCCCAGCGCACCGGCATGGGTGCCGGGCTCGCCGCGCGGTACCCGGTGTTCGCCGAGACGCTGGCCGAGGTCGCGGCGGTGCTCGACGCCGAGTCCGGGTGGTCGCTGGCCGAGGTGTCGGCAGGCGGTGACCTCGACCGGACCGAGTACGCCCAGCCCGCGTTGTTCGCGGTCGAGGTGGGGTTGTTCCGGCTGCTGGAGTCGTGGGGGGTGCGGCCGGATGTGGTGGTGGGGCACTCGGTGGGAGAGGTCGCCGCGGCGCATGTGGCTGGTGTGTTGTCGCTGGTGGACGCGTGTCGGTTGGTGGTGGCGCGCGGCCGGTTGATGGGTGCGCTGCCCTCCGGTGGCGCGATGGTCGCGGTCGCCGCGGCCGAGGACGAGGTGCGGCCCGCGCTGCCGGACGACGTGTCGGTCGCCGCGGTCAACGGCGCCCGGTCGGTCGTGCTGTCCGGGCCGGAGGCCGCCGTGCTCGCCACCGCCGAACAGCTGGCCGCGGCCGGCAGGCGGACCCGACGGCTGCGTGTCAGCCACGCGTTCCACTCGCACCTGATGGCCCCGATGCTCGACGAGTTCCGCGCCGTGGTCTCGACTCTCGCGTTCGGCGAGGCCGCGATCCCGATCGTGTCGACGGCCACCGGCGGGAAGTCCACGATGGACACCGCCGACTACTGGGTCGACCAGGTCCGGGCCACCGTCCGCTTCGCCGACGCGGTCACCCGCCTCGCCGCCGACGGCGTCACCACCGTCCTGGAGGTCGGCCCGGACGGCTCACTGTCCGGTGCCATCGCCGAAACCCTGCCCTCGGTGCCACTGCTGCGTGGCGACGACGAACCGACCGCCGCGGTCGCCGCGCTCGCCGGCCTGTACGTGCGTGGGGTACCGGTCGACCTCGCCGCCGTCGCCGGACCGCAGGCCCGACGCGTTCCGCTGCCCACCTCGGCGTTTAGCCGCCGCCGGTTCTGGCCTACGGTCACCGGTTCGGCCTACGACCTGGCCTCGGTCGGCATCGACCGGCCCGGCCACCCGATGCTCGGTGCGTCCGTCGACCTCGCCGACGCCGACAGCAGGCTCTTCACCACCCGCCTGTCCACGACGAGCCACCGCTGGCTGGCCGACCACGTGCTGGCCGGGACCACCGTCGTGCCCGGCGCGGTGTTCGTGGAGCTGGCCGTGCGGGCAGGCGACGAGGCCGGCTGCCCGGCGCTGGACGAACTCGTGCTCACCGCCCCACTCGTGCTGCCCACCCGGGGTGGTGTCGCCGTGCAGGTGCGGGTCGAGGCCGCCGACGACCGCGGCAGGCGTCCGGTGACCGTGCACGCCCGCGCGGACGCGGCAGGCGACTGGACCCTGCACGCCACCGGCTCGCTCTCACCCACCGCCGCGGACCCAACGCCGTGGCACCCGGAGTGGCCGCCCGCCGACGCGGAACCGCTGGCGCTGAGGGACTTCCACGCCGGGACCTTCGGCGAGTACGGGCCCGCCTTCCGCGGCCTGCGTGCCGCGTGGCGACTCGGCGACGAGGTGTTCGCGGCGGTCACGCTGCCCGACGGGCTGGACCGCGCCGGTTTCGGCCTGCACCCGGCGCTGCTCGACGCGGTGGTGCAGTCCATCGCGCTGTCCGGGGCCGGCGGCGGGACGGGACGGCTGCCGTTCCTGTGGTCCGGTCTGCGCCTGCACGCCTCCGGCGCCACGGAACTGCGTGCCAGGATCACCCCGACCGGCCCGGACACCGTGACGGTCACCGCGGTCGACCCGGCCGGCGCACCCGTGCTGTCGGTCGACGCGCTGACCGTCCGCGCGCTGCCCGATCGCCTGTCCACACAGGACACCGCGCTGCGGGTGGAGTGGCGGCCGGTGCCCGCCGGGACCGCGGCAGGCACGCTCGGCGTGCTCGGCGACGACCCCTTCGGTCTGGCAGGCGCACGCCGGTACCCGGACGTGGACGCGCTGCTGACCGGCGAGCCACCCGACGTGGTCGTGCTGCCGGTCCGCCCGAGCGGCGACGAGCCCACCGCCACGCACACCGCCACCGCGCACGTCCTGACGGTGTTGCGGCACTGGGTCGAACACGACGAACTGGCACCCACCCGCCTCGTGGTCGCCACCGATCTCCCGGGGCCCGCGACGGCAGCCGTGCGCGGGCTGGTGTCCTCCGCGCAGACCGAGCACCCCGGCCGCTTCACCACCGTCGAGCTGGACACCC
The DNA here is from genome assembly GCF_004364325.1 of Actinophytocola oryzae. GTDB lineage: Bacteria > Actinomycetota > Actinomycetes > Mycobacteriales > Pseudonocardiaceae > Actinophytocola > Actinophytocola oryzae. The sequence goes on from NZ_SOCP01000009.1 coordinate 312,322, forward strand.
CCGACGCCGCGCTGCTGCTCGCCGCCGTGGCCACCGGCGAACCCCGGCTTCGGCTGCGCGGTGGGGAGATCCTGGCCGCGCGTCTCGCCCGCGTCCCGCTGCCCACGCCGGCCGAGTCGCCGTGGGCCGCCGGCCCGGTACTGGTCACCGGCGGCACCGGCGGACTGGGCGGCGTCGTCGCCCGCCACCTGGTCACCACACACGGCGTGCAGGAGCTGGTGCTGGCCGGGCGCCGAGGCGCGGACACCCCCGGAGTGCCCGACCTGGTCGCCGCGTTGACCGAGGCGGGCGCCGAGGTCACCGTGACCGCCTGTGACGTCGCCGACCGCGCCGCCCTCGCCTCCGTGCTCGCCGAACACCGGCCCACGACCGTCGTCCACGTCGCGGGCGTGCTCGACGACGGCGTCCTCACCGCGCTGACCCCCGAACGCCTCGCTGGCGTGCTCGGCCCCAAGGTCGACGGCGCCTGGCACCTGCACGAGCTGGCCGGACCCGCCCGCCTGGTCCTGTTCTCCTCCCTCGCCGGCACGCTCGGCTCGGCAGGGCAGGCCGCCTACGCCGCCGCCAACGCCTTCCTCGACGCGCTCGCCGAACACCGCCATGACCTCGGCCTCCCCGCGGTGTCGGTTGCCTGGGGCGCCTGGGACCTGCCCGACGGCATGGCGGGCCGCCTGCCCGAGGCGAACCGGCAACGACTCGCCCGCGCGGGACTCCCGCCGATGAGCGTCGAACGCGGCCTGTCCTGGCTCGACGCCGCGCTGGCCGCCGAACACCCCGCGCTGGTCGCCCAGGAGATCGACGTCCGCGCCCTGCGGACCGCCCCCGAGGTGGCGCCGCTGCTCCGCGGTCTGGTCCCGGTGACCCACCGGCGGGTCGCGGCGGGCACGGCCGACCGGTCCGCCCTCGCTGACCGCCTGGCCGGACGACTACCCGCCGAGCGGGCACGCGTCCTCCTCGACGTCGTCCGCACCCAGGTCGCGGCCGTCCTCGACCACACCGGCGCCGAGCGCGTCGGCCCGGACCAGGCGTTCAACGACATGGGGTTCGACTCGCTGACCGGCGTCGAGCTGCGCAACCGGCTCGGCGCGGCCACCGGCCTCACCCTGCCGACCGCGCTCGTGTTCGACCACCCGAACCCGCGTGCGCTCGCCGACCACCTGCTCGCCGAGCTGGACGGCGCGGCGGCCACCCGGCCCGCGGCCACCGCGCCGGCCGCGGTCACCGGCGACCCGATCGCGGTCGTCGGCATGGCGTGCCGGTTCCCGGGCGGCGTAGCCGACCCCGACGACCTGTGGCGGCTGGTCGTGGGCGGTGGCGACGCGATCTCCGGCTTCCCGGCCGACCGCGGCTGGGACACCCCCGAGCTGGCCGCCGACGCGTACGTGCGTGCGGGCGGCTTCCTCGACGGCGTCGCCGACTTCGACGCGGGCTTCTTCGGGATCTCCCCGCGTGAGGCCCTCGCCATGGACCCGCAGCAGCGGCTGCTCCTCGAGGTCGCGTGGGAGTCCCTCGAACGGGCCGGGCTCGACCCGCACGGACTGCGCGGCGGACCCACAGGCGTGTTCGTCGGCGCCGGCGCGCAGGACTACGCGGGCGTGCTGCTGCACTCGGGGGTCGACGTCGAGGCCCACCTCAACACCGGCAACTCCGCCAGCGTCCTGTCCGGGCGCGTGTCCTACGCCCTCGGGCTGGAGGGCCCGTCGGTCACCGTGGACACGGCGTGCTCGTCGTCGCTGGTCGCCATGCACCTCGCCGCACAGGCACTGCGTTCGGGGGAGTGCTCGCTCGCGCTGGCCGGTGGCGTCTCGGTGATGTCCACGCCGCTGGAGTTCATCACGTTCAGCAGGCAGGGCGGCCTCGCACCCGACGGCCGGTGCAAGGCGTTCGCCTCGGGTGCCGACGGCACGGCCTGGTCGGAGGGCGCCGGTGTCCTGGTGCTGGAACGGCTGTCCGACGCGCGCCGCAACGGGCACCGCGTGCTGGCGGTGCTGCGCGGGTCGGCGGTCAACTCCGACGGCGCGTCCAACGGCCTCACCGCCCCCAACGGCCCGTCGCAGCAACGGGTCATCCGCGCGGCGCTGGCGTCTGCGGGCCTTCGTCCGTCCGAAGTGGACGCCGTGGAGGCGCACGGCACGGGGACCGCGCTCGGCGACCCGATCGAGGCGCAGGCCCTCCTCGCCACCTATGGGCAGGACCGGGAACGGCCGCTGCTGCTCGGGTCCGTCAAGTCGAACCTCGGCCACACCCAGGCCGCGGCGGGCATGGCGGGGGTGATCAAGATGGTGCAGGCCATGCGGCACGGCGCCGTGCCGCCCACGCTCCACGTCGACGAGCCCACACCGCAGGTCGACTGGACGGGCGGCGCGGTGTCGCTGGTCACCGAGACCACCGACTGGCCGGACGCGAACCGGCCCCGCCGCGCCGCCGTGTCGTCCTTCGGCATCAGCGGCACCAACGCGCACGTGATCATCGAGCAGGGCGAGGACCCGGCACGCGTCGTGCCCGCCCAGCCCGCGGTCGCGGCCGTGCCGTGGGTGCTGTCGGCGAAGTCCGAGGCGGCCCTGCGTGACCAGGCCGCCCGTCTTCTCGCCCTCGCCGACGAGGACCCGGCCTCGGTCGGCGCGGCACTGGCCGCACGCACCACCTTCGACCACCGCGCGGTGGTCCTCGGCGACGACCGCGACCGCGCCCTCGCCGCGCTCGCCGACGGCACCGCCGACCCGTGCGTCGTTCGAGGGCACGCCACCCCCGGGCCTGTCGTGTTCGTGTTCCCGGGACAGGGCGTCCAGTGGGTCGGCATGGCCCGTGACCTCGTCGACGAGTCACCCGTGTTCGCGGCGGCCATGGCGTCCTGCCAGGAAGCGCTGTCGGCGTATGTCCCGTGGTCGCTGACCGACGTCCTCGGCGACGCGGACGCGCTGGGCCGCGTCGACGTGGTGCAGCCCGCGCTGTGGGCGGTGATGGTGTCGCTCGCACGGACCTGGCAGGCGTGCGGGGTCGAGCCGGCCGCGGTCGTCGGCCACTCGCAGGGGGAGATCGCGGCGGCCTGTGTCGCGGGTGCGCTGTCCCTCGCGGACGGCGCGAAGGTCGTGTGCCTGCGCAGCCGCGCCATCGCAGAGGCACTGGAAGGCAGGGGCGGCATGGCATCCGTCGCCCTGCCGCTGTCCGAAGTGGAGACCTGCCTCGACGATCGGATCGGCGTCGCGGCGGTCAACGGGCCGTCCGCTGTCGTGCTCTCCGGTGACGCCGCCGCGTTGGACGACCTGGTCGCCGAGCTGGTCGAGCGGGACGTCCGCGCGCGGCGGATCCCCGTCAGCTACGCCTCCCACTGGTCGGGGGTGGACCTGCTGGCCGAGCGGATCGCCGAGGACCTCGCCGACGTGACGCCCGTCGAGGCGCCGGTCGCGTTCTACTCCGCCGTCGACGGCACCCGCGTCGACACCGACGGGCTGGACGCCGCCTACTGGTTCCGCAACCTCCGCGGGCGGGTCGACTTCCAGGCCGCGATCACCGCGGCGGTCGCCGAAGGGCACACGGTGTTCGTCGAGGTCAGCCCGCATCCCGCGCTCACGATGAGCGTCCAGGAGATCGCGGGCGAGACCGCCGTGGTCACCGCAACCCTGCGCCGCGACCAGGGCGGCGCGGCCCGGTTCGCCCGCTCACTCGCCGAGGCCCACACCCGGGGCGTCGACGTGCGGTGGCCCGCGCTGCTGCCCGCCACGGGCGACGTCGAGCTGCCCACCTACGCCTTCCAGCACCAGCGTTTCTGGCCGCCACTGCCCGAACCCGCCACCGACGACTGGCGCTACCGCGTCACCTGGCGCCCCGTCACCGTCGGCCGGGGCACGACCGACGGCTGGCTCGTCGTCGCCCCGACCGACGACCCCGCCCCGGAGTGGACCGACCGGGTCGCCGCCGCCGTCCACGGCACCGTCCTGCGGCTGGGCACCCCCGACCGCGACGCCTACGCCGCGGCACTGCCCGCCGACGTCACCGGCGTCCTGTCCCTGCTCGGCGCCGACGACCGACCCGACGGCGCCGCCCCACGCGGCCTCACCGCCACCCTCGCCCTCGTCCAGGCGCTCGGCGACACCGCGTCGCTGTGGTGCGCCACCCGAGGCGCCCACGCCGTCGCCCCCGGCGACCCCGTGCCCACCCCCGACCAGGCCACCGTCTGGGGCCTCGGCCGGGTCGTCGCACTGGAACACCCCGAACGCTGGGGCGGTCTGCTCGACCTGCCCGCCGACCTCGACGACCACGCCGCCGCGACCCTGGCCGCCGTGCTGGCCGACGCGGGTGGCGAGGACCAGGTCGCGATCCGCGGCGCGACGGCCTACGGGCGGCGGCTCGCCCACGCCCCGGCACCGCGCCCGACCGAACGCACCACCCCCATGGGCACCGTCCTGGTCACCGGCGGCACCGGCGCCCTGGGCGCCCACGTGGCCCGCTGGCTCGCCGCCGAAGGCGCCCCGCACCTGCTGCTGACCAGCCGGCGCGGCCCGGACGCCCCCGGTGCCACCGAACTGTGCGCCGAGCTGACGGCACTGGGTGCGCGGGTCACGATCGCCGCCTGTGACATCGCCGACCGCGACGCCGTCGCCGCGCTCCTCGACACCGTCCCGGCCGACCGGCCGCTCACCGACGTCGTGCACACCGCGGCCGCCCTCGACGACGCCCCCATCGACGCCCTCACCCCGCAACGGGTCGCGGACGTCCTCGCGGTGAAGGCACGCGGTGCCTGGCACCTGCACGAGCTGACCACCGACCTCGCCTCGTTCGTCGTCTTCGGCTCCATCGCGGGCGTGTTCGGCGTGCCGGGCCAGGGGAACTACGCGCCCGGCAACGCCTACCTCGACGCACTCGCCGAACACCGCGCCGCGCTCGGACTGCCCGCGCTGTCGGTGGCCTGGGGGCCGTGGGGCGAGGGCGGCATGGCCGACGGCGACGTCGGCCGCACCGCCCGCAGGCACGGGTTCGCCGCCATGGCACCGGAACGCGCGGTCGACCAGCTGCGCACGGCGATGACCGACAGCCTGCCGACCGTCGCCGTCGCCCACGTGCTGTGGGACCGCTTCGGCACCGCCTTCACCGCGGGCCGCGCCAGCGCCTTCATCGCCGACCTGCCCGAGGTGCGCAGGCCGGCCGAGCGTGCGGTGCCGCCGGTCGAGGCCGACGCGCCGGGCGGGTTCGCCGCCACCCTCGCCGGGCTCTCCCGCGCCGACCAGGACGCCGCCGTGCTGGCCATGGTGCGTGCGCAGGTCGCCGCGGTGCTCGGGTTCGGGCAGGCGGGCGAGGTCGGCACGCACACCCCGTTCCGGGAGCTGGGCACCGACTCGGTCACCGCGCTGGAACTACGCAACCTGGTCAACGCCGCCACCGGCCTGACGCTGCCCGCCACGGTCGTGTTCGACCACGCCACCCCGCGCCGCCTGGCCGACCACGTCCGCGTGTCGCTGGTCGGCGACACGGCCCCGTCGGTGACCGACGAGCACACCGGCGCCGGCGACGAGCCGATCGCCGTGGTCGGCATGGCCTGCCGCTTCCCCGGCGGGGTCGCCGCGCCCGCCGACCTGTGGGCGCTGCTCGCCGACGGCCGCGACGCGATCGGCCCGCCCCCGGTCGACCGGGGCTGGAAAGTCGGGGGAAATGCGCACTCCACCCTGGATGAGACTGGGCGAATGTACGCGCTGGCCGGTGGTTTCGTGCACGACGCCGCGGAGTTCGACCCCGCGTTCTTCGGCATCTCACCCCGCGAGGCGCTGGCCATGGACCCCCAGCAGCGGCTCCTGCTGGAGATCACCTGGGAGGCACTGGAGGACGCCGGGATCGTGCCCGGCACGCTGCGGGGCAGCCGCACCGGGGTGTTCGCGGGCACCAACGGCCAGGACTACGCGACGCTGCTGCGTGACGCGGGCGCCGAGGTCGGTGGGCACGCGGGGGTCGGCAACAACGCCAGCGTGCTGTCGGGCCGCGTCGCCTACACGTTCGGGCTGGAAGGCCCGGCACTCACGGTCGACACGGCGTGCTCGTCGGCGCTGGTCGCCCTGCACATGGCGGTCCGGTCGCTGAGGTCGGGGGAGAGCACCCTGGCCCTGGCGGGCGGCGTGACGGTGATGGCCACGCCGGGCGTGTTCGGCGAGTTCGCGCGGCAGGGCGGCCTCGCGCCGGACGGCAGGTGCAAGGCGTTCGCGGCGGGTGCCGACGGCGCCACCTTCTCCGACGGCGCCGGACTGCTGGTGCTGGAACGCCTGTCGGACGCACGCCGCAACGGGCACCGGGTCCTGGCCGTCGTGCGAGGCAGCGCCGTGAACTCGGACGGCGCGTCCAACGGCCTGACGGCACCCAACGGCCCGGCACAGCAACGAGTCATCCGCGCCGCGCTGTCGGACGCGGGCCTGTCACCGTCCGAGGTGGACGTGGTGGAGGCGCACGGCACCGGCACCGCGCTCGGTGACCCGATCGAGGCGCAGGCGCTGCTCGCGACCTACGGCCAGGACCGGGAACGCCCGTTGCTCGTCGGGTCGGTCAAGTCCAACCTCGGCCACACGCAGGCCGCCGCCGGGGCGGCCGGCGTGATCAAGGCCGTCCTGGCGCTGCGGCACGGCACCCTGCCTGCCACCCTGCACGTCGACGAGCCGTCACCGCACGTGGACTGGTCGTCCGGCGCGGTGGAGCTGGCCACCGAGACGTGTCCGTGGCCCGACGCGGGCCGACCGAGGCGAGCCGGGGTGTCGTCCTTCGGGATCAGCGGCACCAACGCACACGTCGTCCTCGAACAGGCGCCGGAGGAACCGGCCGACGCGCCTTCCCCGGAGACCGACCGGCACGCGTGGCCGCTGTCCGGCAGCACCCCGGCCGCGCTGCGTGGCCAGGCCGCCCGGCTGCTCGCAACCCTGGCCGCCGACGCGGACCTCGCGGGCGTGGGGTTCTCGCTGGCCACCACCCGCACCGCGTTCACCCACCGCGCGGTGGTCCTGGGTGCGGGCCGGGAGCGGCTGCTCGACGGGCTCCGCGCGGTGGCCGCGGGTGAACCGGCGCCGTCGGTGGTCACCGGCACCGCGGGCGAACCCGGTCGGGTGGCGTTCCTGTGCACCGGGCAGGGGGCGCAGCGTCCGGGGATGGGCCGCGAGCTGCGTGCCGCGCATCCCGTGTTCGCCGAGGCGTGGGACGAGGTGGCCGCGCTGCTGGACGCCGAGCTGCCACGCCCGCTCGACGAGGTGCTGGACACCGACGCGGTGCACCGCACCGAGTACGCCCAGCCCGCACTGTTCGCGTTCGAGGTCGCGTGCGCCCGGTTGCTCGCGCACCGGGGTGTCCGGCCGGACGTGCTGGTCGGGCACTCGGTGGGGGAGATCGCCGCGGCGCACCTGGCCGGGGTGCTCACGCTCGAGGACGCCTGCCGGCTGGTCGCCGCGCGCGGCAGGCTCATGCAGGCGTTGCCGGCGGGCGGTGCCATGGTGGCCGTGCGGGCCACCGAGGACGACGTCGCGCCGCTGCTGGGTGACCGGGTGTCGCTCGCCGCGGTGAACGGCCCGGACTCGGTGGTGCTCGCCGGCGACGAGGACGCGGTGCTCGCGGCCGTCGCCGGCTTCGGGCGGACCCGGCGCCTCGAGGTCTCGCATGCCTTCCACTCCCACCGCATGGAGCCGATGCTCGCCGAGTTCGCGCAGGTCCTCGCCGGTATCACGTTCGGCAGGCCGCGGCTTTCGGTCGAGCCGGCCGCCGCGTCGCCGCACCCCATGACCGAACCCGCCTACTGGCTGGACCAGGTGCGGGAACCGGTGCGGTTCGCGGGCGCGATCACCGCACTGGCCGGCCGAGTGACCGCGTTCGTCGAGGTGGGTCCGGACGGTGCGCTGAGTGCGTCGACCGGGGAGTGCCTGGCCGGGCGGGAGGCCACCGTGGTCGCCATGGCCCGCCGGGACCGCGACGAGCGGGACGCGTTCACGGCGGGGCTGGCTCGTCTGCACGTCACCGGCACCCCGGTCGACTGGGCCGCCGCGTGCCCGGGTGCCCGGCGCGTCGACCTGCCCACGTATGCCTTCCAGCGCAGCCGCTTCTGGCCGGACACCGCCGCCCCGGTCGGGGAACCGGCCGCGGACGGCGAGTTCTGGGCGGCGGTCGAGAGTGCCGACAGCACCGCGCTGGGTGCGGTACTCGGCGCGGAGGCCGACGCCCTCGCTCCGGCGCTCCCCGCCCTGGCGGCGTGGCGAAGGCGCCACCGGGAGACCGGCGAACTCGACGGCTGGCGCTACCGGGTGTCCTGGCATCCGGTCACGACAGGGACAGTGCCCCCGGCCGGCACGTGGCTCGCCGTCGGCGACGCCCAGCAGGACGTCGTGGCCGCACTACGCCTGCAGGGTGCGGACGTGCGTTCCGTGGCCGCCGCCACCGACCGGGACACGCTCTCCGCCCGCCTCCGTGAATCGGCCGCCGACCTGCGGATCGCGGGTGTCCTCGGCCTGACCGCGCCCGCCGACGCGGCCGGCGTGACCTCGGCCGCCGCGACCCTCGTGCAGGCCGTCGTCGATGCCGGGCTCGGTGTGCCGTTGTGGTTGGTGACCAGGGGCGCGGTCGCCGCCACCGAGCGGCTCCTCGATCCCGCCCAGGCGGCCGTCTGGGGTCTCGGTCGGGTCGCCGCCCTCGAACACCCCGACCTCGTCGCCGGGCTCGTCGACCTGCCGCCCACCCTGGACGAGCGGATCACCACGCGCCTCGCCGGGCTGCTGGCCCGGGCGGGCGACGAGGACCAGGTGGCGATCCGCCCGTCCGGCACGCTCGCCCGCCGGCTCGAACCGGCCCCGGCAGGGGCACCCGCCACGCCATGGGCACCGGCCGGAACCGTCCTCGTCACCGGTGGCACCGGCGCCCTCGGCCGGGCCGTCGCCACCGAACTGGCCCGAACGGGCGCGTCCCACCTGGTGCTCCTGAGCCGAAGCGGTGACCGGGCACCCGGCGTCGACGACCTCCGTGCCACCCTGAGCGACCTGGGCGCCCGGGTCACCGTCGTCGCCTGCGACGTCGCCGACCGCGACGCCCTCGCGGCAGTACTCGCCCGCACCGACGACCTGACCGCCGTCGTCCACACCGCAGGCGTGCTCGACGACGGCGTGGTCGAGTCCCTCACCCCCGAACGCTGCGCAGGGGTCCTCCGGGCCAAGGTCGGCGGCGCCCTCGCCCTCCACGACCTGTGCGATGCCGAGCTGATCCTGTTCTCCTCCTTCGCGGGTGTCGTCGGGGCACCCGGCCAGGCCAACTACGCCGCCGCCAACGCCGTCCTCGACGCACTCGCCGAACAGCGCCGCGCCGACGGCCTCCCCACCACCTCGATCGCCTGGAGCCCCTGGGCCGACGCGGGCATGGGCACCCAGGACGAGGCCACCGAGCGACGCCTCTCCCGCGGCGGCCTCGCCCCCCTCCCACCGACCCGCGCGCTCGCCGCCCTCCGGCAGGCACTCGGCCACCGCGACACCACGGTCACCGTCGCGGACGTCGACTGGGCCCGCTTCGTCCCCGGCTTCACCGCCGCCCGGCCGAGCCCGCTGCTCGACGGGATCCCGGCCGCCCGGCCCCTGCTCGCCGCCGCCCGCGAGGCCGCCGACAGCACCGGCGACTGGCACGCCCGCCTGGCCGGCGCCGACCCCGCCACCCGCGCCCGGCTCCTGCTCGACACCGTCCTCGCCGCCACCGCCCAGGTCGTCGGCGCGCCGGCCGGGGACGACGGACCGGCACCGGGCGTGGCCTTCAAGGACCTCGGCTTCGACTCCCTCATCGCGGTCGAGTTCCGCAACCTGCTCGCCGCCCGCACCGGGACCGCGCTGCCGCCGACGCTCGTGTTCGACCACCCCACCCCGCAGGGCGTCGCCGAGTACCTCGACACCGCGCTCGGTGGCGGCGCTACCGACGGCGGCGCCGTCTACGCCGAGCTGGGCCGGCTGGAGGCGCTGCTGGCCGGGGTCGCCGACACCGACGACGCGCACGCCGCGATCGGTGCCCGGCTCACCGCGCTCGTGCGTGCCTGGCACGGCGGCACCGCCGGCCCGGGGGAGCCGCTGGACTCGGCCACCGCCGAGGAGCTGTTCGACCTGCTCGACGACGAACTCGGGAAGTGACGCACGTGGCCAGCGAGGACAAGCTGCTCGACTACCTCAAGCGCGCGACCGCCGACCTGCGCGACACCCGCCGCACCCTCGAGGAGGTCCGCGCCCGCGACCGTGAGCCGATCGCGGTCGTCGGCCTCGGCTGCCGCTTCCCCGGCGGCGTGCGCACCCCGGACGAGCTGTGGGACCTGCTGGCCACGCGCGGCGACGGCGTCACCGGCTTCCCCGCCGACCGCGGCTGGGACCTGGCCGCGCTCGGCCCCGCCATCACCGCGCACGGCGGGTTCCTGGCCGACGTCGCCGGGTTCGACGCCGACTTCTTCGGCATCTCCCCGCGCGAGGCGCTCGCCATGGACCCGCAGCAGCGGATCCTGCTCGAGGTCGCGTGGGAGGCCGTCGAGCGGGCCGGGCTCGACCCGACGGCCCTGCGCGGCAGCGACACCGGCGTGTTCGTCGGCACCAACGGCCAGGAGTACGGCCACCTCGTACACGCGTCCGGCGAGGACGCGGGCGGCCACCTCGGCACCGGCAACGCGGCCAGCGTCCTGTCCGGCCGCGTCGCCTACACGCTCGGGCTGGAGGGCCCGGCGGTCACCGTCGACACGGCCTGCTCCTCGTCGCTCGTGGCACTGCACTGGGCGGCCCACGCCCTGCGCAAGGGCGAGTGCTCGCTCGCGCTGGCGGGCGGGGTCACGGTGATGTCGTCGCCGGGCGCGTTCGTCGAGTTCGCCACCCAGGGCGGCCTCGCGGCGGACGGCCGCTGCAAGGCGTTCGCCGAGGGCGCCGACGGCACCGGCTGGTCCGAGGGCGCGGGCGTGCTGGTGCTGGAACGACTGTCGGACGCGAGGCGGCTCGACCATCCGGTGCTCGCGGTCCTGCGCGGCTCGGCCGTGAACTCCGACGGCGCGTCCAACGGCCTCACCGCCCCGAACGGCCCCGCCCAGCGCCGGGCGATCTGGCAGGCGCTCGCGTCGGCGGAGCTGCAACCGTCCGACGTGGACGTCGTGGAGGCGCACGGCACCGGCACCGCGCTCGGCGACCCGATCGAGGCGCAGGCCCTGCTCGCCACCTACGGACTGGACCGGCAGGCACCGCTGCTGCTCGGTTCGGTGAAGTCGAACCTCGGGCACACCCAGGCCGCCGCGGGGGTGGCCGGGGTGCTCAAGATGGTGCTGGCGCTGGCGCACGAGCAGGTCCCGCCGACGCTGCACGCCGAGACGCCGACCACGGCGGTGGACTGGAACGCGGGCGCGGTGCGGCTGGCGACCGAGCCGACGCCCTGGCCGCGCGGTGAGCGGCCCCGACGGGCCGGGGTGTCGTCGTTCGGACTGTCCGGCACCAACGCACACGTGATCGTCGAGGAGGCACCCGCGGTCGACGCGCGGGTGGTGGAGCACACGAGCGCGGTGCCGGTGCTCCTGTCCGCACGGACCGAGGCCGCGTTGCGTGCGCAGGCCGCCGCACTGCGGGACCACGTGTCCACGTCGGACACTTCGCTGACCGACCTGGCGCACACGACCGCGACGAGCCGGGCCGGGCTCGCGAGGCGTGCCGCGGTCGTGGCCGCCGACCGGGACACGCTGGTGGCAGGCCTCGCGGCGGTGGCGGAAGGCGTGCCTGCGGCCGGGGTGCGCACCGGGGTCGCCTGCCGGGGCGGGCTGGCCATGCTGTTCGCGGGCCAGGGAGCGCAGCGGGCGGCGATGGGCCGCGAGCTGTACGGGCGGCACCCGATCTTCACCGCCGCACTCGACGCGGCGCTCGCGCTGCTCGATTCCGGCACCGGCACGCCGCTGCGGGAGGTGCTCTTCGCCGACGCGGGCACCCCGGAGGCCGCGCTGCTCGACGTCACCGAACACACGCAGCCCGCGTTGTTCGCGGTCGAGGTGGCGCTGTACCGGCTGCTGGAGTCGTGGGGTCTGCGGCCGGACTACGTCGCGGGCCACTCGATCGGGGAGATCGCGGCGGCGCATGTCGCGGGGGTGCTGTCGCTGCCGGACGCGTGCCGCCTGGTGACCGCGCGCGCCACCCTGATGGGCGGGCTGGCGGCCGGGGGAGGCATGGTCGCGATCCGTGCGCGCGAGGCGGCGGTCCGGCCGCTGCTCGCCGAGGGCACGGCGCTGGCGGCGGTGAACGGCCCGGAGCAGGTCGTGGTGGCGGGCCCGCTGGAGGCGGTGCTGGCCGTCGCGGAGGCGAGCGGACGGGACTGGCGGCGGTTGGCCGTGAGTCACGCCTTCCACTCGCCGCTGGTCGAGCCGATGCTCGAGGAGTTCCGCGTGGTCGCGGAGGGGCTAGCGTACTCGGCCGCGCGGGTGCCGGTCGTGTCCGCGGTCACCGGGGAGCCGGCGGAGGTGCACCGGGCCGAGTACTGGGTCGAGCAGGTGCGGGCCACGGTCCGTTTCGCCGACGCGGTCGGGTGGCTGGCGGGTGCCGGGGTGACGACGTTCGTGGAGATCGGCCCGGACGGTTCGCTGTGCGGGATGGTCGAGCGGTGCGCGGAGGGTGTGGCCGCGGTGCCGGTGCTGCGTCGCGACCGGGGCGAGGACGAGTCGGTGGCCACCGCGCTGGGGCATCTGCACGTGGCGGGGGTGCGGCCGGACTGGGCGGTGGCGTTGCCGGGCGAGCACGACGCGGGGCTGCCGACCTACCCGTTCCAGCGGGAGCGGTACTGGCCGCGGATGCCTGCCGGGCCGGTGGGGGACGCCGCGGAGGCGGGGTTCTGGGCGGCGGTCGAGTCGTCCGACCTGGAGCGGCTTGCCGGGGACCTGCACAGGCCCGCGGCCGACCCGGCGCTGGCGGAGGTCGTGCCCGCCCTGGCCGCGTGGCGCCGCAGACGCCGCGAGCGCTACCTCACCGACGGCCTCCGCTACCGCGAGACGTGGACCGAGATCACGCCACCCACCCCCGCCCGGCGCGGCCCGTGGCTGGTCCTCGCCCCGACCGCCGACACCTGGACCCGCACCCTCGCCGCAGCCCTCGGCACCGACCCGACCACGGTGGATTCGGCTTCGCTGGAGTCGGCCGCGGCGGACACCGCCGCGACCGTCTTGGCCACGGGCGGTCCGGCCTCGTTGGGCTCGGTCGGGGTGGGCTCGGTCGGGGTGGGCTCTGGTGGGGTGGATTCGGCTGGGGTGGGCTTGGCTGTCGGTCGTTCGGTCGATGCCTGGGCGGCGGCCGGGAGGTCGGTTGCTGTCGGCTCGGCGAGTGGCGGTTCGGTGGCCGTGGGCCCGGGTGTCGGGGGTTTCGGTACTGGTGACGCGGTCGTCGTCGAGGTGGGAACTGGTGTTGCGAGCCGGGCGGAACTCGTCGAGCGGCTGCGGCCCGCGCTCCTCGAGGGCACTCCGTTCGTCGGCGTGCTCTCCCTGCTCGCGTTGGACGGGACCGACCTCGGTGGAGTGCCCGCCGGGGTCGCCGCCACGGCCACGCTGCCCCGTGTCCTCGGCGAGCTGGGCCTGGACGCACCCCTCTGGTGCGCCACCCGCGACGACGCCCAACCCGCCGTAACCGGCCTGTGCCGGGTCGCCGCGCTCGAGTACCCGGACCGCGTCCGCGGCCGGCTCGACCTTCCCACCCACCTCGACGCCACCACCCTCGCCGCCGTGCCCGCCGTGCTCTCGGGCACCGAGGACGAGGTGCGCGTCCGCCCCGGCACCGTGACCGCCCGCCGCCTGGTCCCCGCCCCCGCCGAAGCCGCCGACGAGCCACGCGTCGAACCAGCCGGGACCGTCCTCGTCGCCGGCACCGGCACCGCGGGCGCGGAAGTCGCCAGAATGCTCGCCCACGACGGCGTTCCACACCTCCTCCTCGTCAACCGACACCCCTCCGACACCGCCCTGGTCGACGAACTGACCCTTCTCGGCACCCAGGTCACCCTCGCCACGTGCGACCTCACCGACCGGGCCGCCGTGGACACCCTGCTCACCGACGTGCCGCTCCTCGCCGACATGCCGCTCGTCGGCGTCGTCCACGCGGTCGGCGGCACCGACGACCGGGTCCTCGACAACACCGACGCCACCCACCTCGCCGCCGCCCTCGCCCCTGCCCGCGCCGCGGTCGTACTCCACGAGGCCACCGCCCACCTCGACCTCACCGCCTTCGTCATCTGCGGCTCGATCACCGGCACCGTCGGCGTGCTCGGCCGCGCGGCCCACGCCGCCGCCCACGCCACGATCGCCGCCCTCGCCGAACACCGCCGCGCCGCAGGCCTCCCCGTCACCGCCCTCGCCTGGGGGCCGTGGGACCTGCCGGACAACCGGGAGACCGGCGCCTTCGGCCGAGGCGTCACCCCGCTGCCACCCGCCACCGCACACGCCCTACTGCGTCACGCCCTCGCCGCGGGCGAGACCGGCCTGCTCGTCGCCGACCTCGACTGGGCCGCCTTCCTCGACCTCGCCCTCCTCAGCCGTCCCGTCCCCCTCGTGTCCCGGCTGCCGCAGGCACAACGGGCACTCGCCGCCGCCGAGGCCGACCGCACCGACGCGGACGAGGTCTCCTCCGCACTCCGCGAGCGCCTCTCCACCCTCCCGGACACCGAACGCGGCGACGCCGTCCTGGACGCCGTCCGCGCGGTGGCCGCGTCCGTGCTGCGCCACCCCGACCCCGCCGCCATCGACCCCGAACGCCCCTTCCGCGACCTCGGCGTCGACTCCCTGACCGCCGTGGAACTGCGCAACGGCCTCGCCGCGCTGACCGGCCTGACCCTGCCCGCCACCCTCGTGTTCGACTACCCGACCCCGGCCGTGCTCGCCGGACACCTCCTCACCGCGCTCGTCGGCGGCCCCGCGTCGGCACCGGTCACCGCCGGCGCCACCGACCTCGCGACGGACCCGGTCGTCATCGTCGGCATGGCCTGCCGCTACCCCGGCGGCGTGAACTCGCCGGACGGACTCTGGGAGCTGCTCGCCGACGGTCGCGACGGCGTCGGCCCGTTCCCCACCGACCGCGGCTGGGACCTCGACACCCTCGGCGGCGCCGACTTCGGCAGCTCCCGCACCCGCGAGGGCGGCTTCCTCGACGCCGTCGCGGACTTCGACGCGGACTTCTTCGAGATCTCCCCGCGTGAGGCACTTGCCATGGACCCGCAGCAGCGGCTGCTGCTGGAGGTCACCTGGGAGGCCCTCGAACGCGCAGGCATCGACCCCGCCGGACTGCGTGGCCGCCCGACCGGCGTCTACGCGGGCACCAGCGGCCAGGACTACGCCGGCGTCGTCGCCCATGCCAGGGGCGAGGTCCTCGGCTACCTCAACACCGGCAACTCGGCCAGCGTGATCTCCGGGCGACTGTCCTACGTGCTCGGTCTGGAGGGCCCTTCCGTCACCGTCGACACGGCGTGCTCGTCCTCGCTCGTCGCACTGCACCTGGCGGCAGGCGCCCTGCGCTCGGGGGAGTGCGACCTCGCCCTCGCGGGCGGGGTCATGGTGATGTCCACCCCGGCCGGGTTCATCGAGTTCAGCGAGAACGGCGCGGTCTCCGCCGACGGCCGCTGCCGTGCCTTCGCCGACGCGGCCGCCGGCGTCGGCTGGGGCGAAGGCGTCGGGATGCTCGTGGTGGAGCGGCTGTCCGACGCGGTCCGCAACGGGCACGAGGTGCTGGCCGTGGTCCGCGGCAGCGCGGTGAACTCCGACGGCGCCTCCAACGGCCTCACCGCGCCCAACGGCCCGTCACAGCAGCGGGTCATCCGGGCCGCCCTGACCGCCGCGGGCGTCACGACGTCCGACGTGGACGTCGTCGAGGCGCACGGCACCGGCACGATCCTCGGTGACCCCATCGAGGCACAGGCGCTGCTGGCCACCTACGGCCAGGACCGCGACGAGCCGCTGCTGCTGGGGTCGGTCAAGTCCAACCTCGGCCACGCCCAGGCCGCCGCCGGGGTCGCGGGGGTCATCAAGGTCATCCTCGCCATGCGGCGCGAACGGCTGCCTGCCACCCTGCACGTCGACCGGCCGACGTCCCATGTGGACTGGAGTGCCGGGTCGGTGCGGCTGCTCACCGAGGCGGCGCCCTGGCCGCGAACCGACCGCCCCCGCCGCGCCGGCGTGTCCTCGTTCGGCGTCAGCGGCACCAACGCGCACGTGATCATCGAGGAGCCGCCGACCGTCCCGGCCGCTGCCCGGGCGTCGGTCGAGCCCGCCACCCTGCCCTGGGTGCTCTCGGCCAGGACCCCTGCCGCGCTGGCCGCACAGGCCGAACGCCTGCGGGCACACCTGGACACCCGACCCGACCTGCGTCCGCTCGACCTCGCCTTCTCACTGGCCACCGGTCGCTCGACGTTCCCCCACCGCGCCGCGTTCACCGCGACCGACCGCGACGAGGCCCGTGTCGAACTCGACCGGCTCGTCGCGGCCGGACCGGTACGTGGGCGGCCCCGCGTGGCGCTGGTGTTCGCCGGGCAGGGTGCGCAGCGGAGCGGGATGGGCCTGGCGCTGGCCAGGCGGTACCCGGTGTTCGCGCAGGCGCTGCACGAGGTCGGCGCGCTGCTGGACGCGGAGTCCGGCTGGTCGCTCGCCGAGGTCCTGGCCGACGGTGACCTCGACCGGACCGAGTACGCCCAACCGGCGCTGTTCGCGGTCGAGGTGGCGCTCCACCGGCTGCTGACGTCGTGGGGGATGCGGCCCGACGTCCTGCTGGGGCACTCCGTCGGCGAGATCGCCGCGGCACACGTGGCCGGCGTCCTGACGCTGCCCGACGCGTGCCGGCTCGTGGTGGCGCGCGGGCGGCTGATGGGGGCGCTGCCGACCGGCGGTGCGATGGTCGCCGTCGCCGCGACCGAGGCCGAGGTGGCGGACGCGCTCGCCCACGGGGTCGTGGTGGCCGCGGTCAACGCGCCGGCCGCCGTGGTGCTCGCCGGGCCGGAGCAGGCCGTGCTGGACACCGCCGAGCGGCTCGCCGACGCGGGCAGGCGGACCAGGCGGCTGCGGGTCAGCCACGCCTTCCACTCGCCCCTGGTGGACCCGATGCTCGACGACTTCCGTGCCGTGGCGGCCGAGCTGACCTTCGGCGAGGCCACGGTCCCGGTCGTGTCGACGGTGACCGGCGAACCGTCCACCATGGACACCGTCGACTACTGGGTGGACCAGGTCCGCGAACCGGTGCGCTTCGCCGACGCCGTGCGGGCGGCGGCCGACCGGGGCACCACCGTGTTCGTCGAGGTCGGCCCGGACGGGTCGCTGACCGGCGCGGTCGCGCGGAGTACCGGCGACGACGCGGTGACCATCCCGCTGCTGCGCGGCGAGAGCGAGGAGACCGCACTCGTCGCCGCGCTGGCCCGCCTGCACACCGCGGGTGTCGCCGCCGACCTGACCGCGGTGTTCGCGGGCACCGGCGCGCGCCGGGTCGACCTGCCCACCTACCCGTTCCAGCGGTCGCGGTTCTGGCCGGACGGCGTCGACCTTACCGCGGGTGACGTCGCCGCCGCCGGGCTCCGCGCGCCCGGCCACCCGCTGCTCGGCGCCGCGGTCGAGCTGCCCGACTCCGGCGGCCACCTGTTCACGAGCGCCCTGTCGGTGGCCGGGAACCCGTGGCTCGCCGACCACGCCGTCATGGGCACGGTCATCGTGCCGGGCACGGCCCATCTCGAGCTGGCCGTGCGTGCCGCCGACGAGGTCGGGTGCGGGCGGGTCGAGGAGCTGACGCTGCACACGCCGCTGGTGCTGCCCGCGCGTGGCCGCGTGCACCTCCAGGTCACGGTCGGCGCCCCGGACGGGACCGGCACCCGTGCGCTGGCGGTGTACTCGCGGCCCGAGTCCGGCGACCTGCCGTGGACCCAGCACGCGAGCGGCCTGCTCGCCGCCGACCCGGCCCCCGCGGCCACGCCGGACGAGACCTGGCCGCCGGACGGCGCGGAACCGGTGTCCCTGGACGGCTTCTACGCGGGCCTCGCCGAGGGCGGCTTCGGCTACGGCCCCGGCTTCCAGGGACTGACCGCGGTGTGGCGGCGCGGCGAGGACGTCTTCGCCGAGGTGGCGCTGCCGGCCACCCCCGCGCAGGCCGACCCGGCGGGCTTCGGCCTGCACCCCGCCGTGCTCGACGCCGCACTCCACGCCGGCGCCTTCGCCCTGCCCGGCGACACGGGCAGGTTGCCGTTCTCCTGGTCCGGGGTGACCCTCCACGCCGCGGGCGCGTCGGCGCTGCGGGTCCGGCTGACGCCGACCGGCCCGGACACCCTCGCCCTGGCCGTCGCGGACCCGGCGGGTGACCCGGTCGCCACCGTCACCGGACTGACCCTGCGCCCGGTCGACGGCGTGGCCGCGACCCGGACCGAGCCGGTGCTGCGGATCGACTGGACCCCGGTCGCCGCGGCGCCGACCGAGCTGGACGCGGCCGTCCTCGGCACCGGCCTGCCCGGCACACCGATCACCGACCTCGCCGACGCGGGCCAGGCGACCGTGCTGGTGGCGCTCACCGGCGACGGCGACCGGCCGGTCGAGTCGGTGCACGAGCTGACCGCACGGGTGCTGGAGCTGTGCCAGTCCTGGTCCGCCACCACGGGCGAGGGCCGGCTGGTCTTCGTCACGCGGGGCGCCGTGCCGGCGGGAGGGCCGGTCACCGACCTCGCCTGCGCCGCCGCGTGGGGCCTGGTGCGTTCCGCCCAGCTCGAGGAACCCGGCCGGTTCGTGCTGGTCGACCTGCCCGCCGGCGACTCCGTCGACGGTCTCGCCGCCGCGGTCGGCACCGGCGAGCCGCAGGCCGCGGTCCGGGACGGCGCCGTGCTCGTGCCCCGCCTGGCCAGGGTGCCCGCCGAGGCACCCGGCCGCGACGGTCCACTCCTCGACCCCGACCGAACCGTGCTCGTCGCAGGCGGCACCGGCGGGCTGGGCGGCATGCTGGCCGGACACCTCGTCGACGGCCACGACGCGCGGAGGCTCCTGCTGGTCAGCAGGCGCGGCCCGGCCGCGGCGGGCGTCGCCGAGCTGGTCGAGGACCTCACCCGGCGCGGTGCGCGGGTCGACGTCGCCGCGTGCGACCTCACCGACCCGGCCGCCACCCGTGCGCTGGTCGAGGCCCACCCGGTCGGCGCGGTCGTGCACTGCGCGGGTGTGCTCGACGACGGCGTGCTGTCCTCGCTGACCCCCGAGCGCCTCGACGGCGTGCTCGCCCCCAAGGCCGACGTGGCGTGGAGCCTGCACACCGCGACCGCGGGCCTCGACCTCACGGCGTTCCTGGCGTACTCGTCGGTGTCCGGCACGCTCGGCAGCCCCGGCCAGGCCAACTACGCCGCCGCCAACGCGTGGGTCGACGCCCTGATGACCCACCGCGCCTCGGCAGGGCTGCCCGGCCAGTCGCTGGTGTGGGGGCCGTGGGCGCAGGACGGCGGCCTCACCGGCACGCTCACCGACGCCGACCTGGCCCGCATGGCCCGGTCCGGCATGCCCGCCATGCCCGAGGACACCGGCCTCGCCCTGTTCGACGCCGCCGTGGCCACCTCGGCGCCGGTCGTCGCGCCGCTGCACCTCGACCTCACCGTGCTGCGTGGCCAGTTCGACGTGCCCGCGCTGCTGCGCGGCCTGGTCCCCGCGACCCGCCGGAGCGCGGCCAGGGTCACCTCCGACGCGGCGGCGGCCCTGTCCGGCGCGCTCGCCGCACTGCCCGCCGAGGAGCGTGCCGGCGCCCTGGCCGGGATGGTCGCCGAGCAGGTCGCGGTCGTGCTGGGGCACGACTCGGCGGGCGCGGTCGACCCGGAGCGGCCGTTCACCGAGCTGGGCTTCGACTCGCTGACCGCGGTCGACCTGCGCAACCGGCTCACCGCGGCCACGGGGCTGCGGCTGCCCGCCACCCTGATCTTCGACTACCCGACCCCGGCCGCGCTGGCCGCCCACCTCGGTGACGAGCTGCTCGGCCGGCTGCCCGACGCACCGACCGAGGTGCCGGCCGCCGTGGCGGGCGACCCGATCGTCGTCGTCGGCATCGGCTGCCGCTACCCGGGCGGCATCCGCTCACCCGAGGACCTCTGGCGGGTCGTCACCGGCGGGGTGGACGCGGTGACCGCGTTCCCGACCGACCGCGGCTGGGACGTGGCACGGCTCTACCACCCCGACCCCGACAACCCCGGCACCTCCTACACCAGGGAGGGCGGCTTCCTGCACGAGGCGCCCGAGTTCGACGCGGCGTTCTTCGGCATGAGCCCGCGCGAGGCACTCGCGACCGACGCCCAGCAGCGGCTGTTGCTGGAGGTCGGCTGGGAGGCCGTCGAACGGGCGGGGATCGACCCGACGACGTTGCGTGGCAGCCGGACCGGCGTGTTCGTCGGCGTGATGTACAGCGACTACACGTTCACCCTGTTCGGGGCGTCCGACGCCGAGGGCTACCAGGGCAACGGCAGCGGCGGCAGTGTCGCGTCGGGCCGGGTCGCCTACACCATGGGGCTGGAGGGCCCGGCGATCACCGTGGACACGGCGTGCTCGTCGTCGCTGGTCACCCTGCACCTGGCCGCGCAGGCGCTGCGGTCGGGGGAGTGCGACCTCGCGTTGGCGGGCGGGGTCACGGTGATGTCCACGCCCAACGTGTTCGTCGACTACAGCAGGCAGCGGGCCATCTCCCCGGACGGGCGGTGCAAGTCCTTCGCCGACGGCGCGGACGGGGTCGGCTGGGCCGAGGGCGCGGGTCTCCTCGTGCTGGAGCGGCTGTCGGACGCGGTCCGCAAGGGGCACGAGGTGTTGGCGGTGGTTCGTGGGTCGGCGGTGAACTCCGACGGTGCGTCGAACGGGTTGACCGCGCCGAACGGTCCGTCTCAGCAGCGGGTGATCCGGGCGGCGTTGGCGTCGGCCGGTTTGTCGGGGTCCGAGGTGGACGTGGTGGAGGCGCACGGGACGGGCACGACACTGGGTGATCCCATCGAGGCGCAGGCACTGCTGGCCACCTACGGGCAGGACCGCGAACAGCCGCTCCTGCTGGGTTCGATCAAGTCGAACCTCGGGCACACGCAGGCCGCCGCCGGTGTCGCCGGGGTGATCAAGATGGTGCTGGCCATGCGGCACGGGGTCGTGCCCGCCACCCTGCACCTGGACTCGCCGTCGTCCCATGTGGACTGGGCGGCGGGGAGCGTGCGGCTGCTGGCGGAGTCCCAGCCGTGGCCGGCCGGGGACCGGCCGCGGCGGGCGGGTGTGTCGTCCTTCGGCATCAGCGGCACCAACGCGCACGTCATCGTCGAGCAGGCTCCCGCCCGGGACACCGCGCCCGAGCCGGCCGGGATCGACCCGATCGCCGTGCCGCTGCTGCTTTCCGCGCGTGGCCCCGAGGCGTTGCGCGAGCAGGCCGCCCGGCTCGCCGACCACCTCGAGGCCGCCGGGACCACGTTGCTCGACGCAGGCCACTCGCTGGTCACCACGCGGGCGTCGTTCGACCACCGGGCCGCGGTCGTCGCCGGTACCCGTGCCGACGCACTCGGCGCGCTGGCCGCCCTCGCGAGCGGCGCACCGGCGGCCGGGCTGCTGGTCGACACCGCCCGGCGCGGCAGGGTGGGCTTCCTCTTCGCGGGCCAGGGCAGCCAGCGGCCGGGGATGGGCCGTGAGCTGGCCGCCCGGTTCCCGGTGTTCGCCGACGCCTACGCGGAGGTCCTGTCGGCACTCGACACCGGACTGGGCCGCTCACTGCGGGAGATCGTCGACGACGGTGAGTCGCTCAATGAGACGGAGTTCACGCAGCCGGCGCTGTTCGCCGTCGAGGTCGCGTCGTTCCGGCTGCTGCGGTCCTGGGGAGTGCGCCCGGACGTGCTCGTCGGCCACTCGATCGGCGAGCTGGCCGCCGCGCACGTCGCCGGGGTGCTGTCCCTGCCGGACGCCGCGGCACTGGTCGTGGCACGCGGGCGGTTGATGGGTGCCCTGCCGTCCGGCGGGGCGATGGTCTCGGTCGCGGCGACCGAGGACGAGGTGGCCCCGGTGCTGGGTGAGCACGTCGCCCTCGCCGCGGTCAACGGGCCGCGCGCGGTCGTGCTGGCCGGGCCGGAGCACGAGGTGCTCACCGCCGCCGGATGCCTGGCCGAGAAGGGCCACCGGACCAGGCGGCTGCGGGTCAGCCATGCCTTCCACTCGCCGCTGATGGCCCCGATGCTCGCCGAGTTCCGCGAGGTGGCGGCCCGCCTGGACTACCACCCCGCGGCCGTCCCGATCGTGTCCACCGTGACCGGCGAACCGGCCCGCGTGGACGACCCGGAGTACTGGGTGCGTCAGGTCCGCGAGCCGGTGCGGTTCGCGGCGGCCGTGGCGCGGATCGTCGCCGACGGGGCCGTGACGCTCGTGGAGCTGGGCCCCGACGGCTCGCTGTCGGCCGCCTCGCGTGAGGTCGCGGAGGACCGGGCCGCGGTCGTGCCCGTGCTGCGCCGCGACGTCCCGGAGGAGGTGGCCGCCACCCGTGCGGCCGCGGCGTTGGCCGTGCGCGGGGTGCCGGTGCGGATGGCCGAGCTGTTCGCTGGCACGGGTGCGCGGCGGGTCGAGCTGCCCACCTACGCGTTCCAGCACCGGCACTACTGGCCACAGGGCCTGCGGCTGATGTCCGGCGGCCTCGGCGCGCTCGGCCTGACCCCCGCGGGTCACCCGCTGCTTGCCGCGTCGGTGGACCTGACCGGGAGCGGCGGGCACGTGTTCACCGGGAGCCTGTCGGTGGAGACGCATGCGTGGCTGGCCGACCATGCGGTGCTCGGGGCGGTGGTCGTGCCCGGGACGGCGTTGCTGGAGCTGGCCGTGCACGCCGCGGGCGAGGTCGGCTGTGGGCAGGTGGCGGAGCTGACGCTGCAGACCCCGCTGGTGCTGCCCGAGCGCGGTGCGGTGCGCATCCAGGTGGCGGTGGGGTCCCCGGCCGAGGACGGCACCCGACCGCTGACCGTGCACGCCCGGCCGGACGACGACGGCGGCGACCCGTGGACCGCGATAGCCACGGGCACGGCCGCGCCGGCCGCGCCCACCGCCGAGCCGCTGGGGGAGTGGCCGCCACCCGGTGCGGCCCCGGTCGACCTGGACGGCTTCTACGACCGCGCGGCAGACGACGGCTTCGTCTACGGATCGGCCTTCCAGGGCTTGGTGACGGCGTGGTGCCGAGGGGAGGAGGTGTTCGCCGAGACCGAGCTGCCGGAGGAACACCGGGGCGCGGCAGCCGCGTTCGGACTGCACCCGGCGCTGTTGGACGCCGCGCTGCAGGCAGTCGGCCTCGGCGGCGGCGACCTGGCAGGCGGACGTCTGCCGTTCTCGTGGCGCGGCGTCGCCCTGCACGCCGCGGGCGCCGCGTCCCTGCGGGTGCGCCTGGCCCCGGCCGGGTCGGGCGCGGTGTCGCTGACCGTCACGGACGCGACCGGCACCCCGGTGGCCACGGTCGGGTCGCTGGTGCTCCGCGCCCCCGACCGCCTCGGCGCCCCGGCCGCGGGCGCGGCCGTGTTCGGACTGGACTGGATCCCGATCACCCCGGGAACGCCGGAACCCGGCCTGCTCCTCGGCGACCTCCCAGGCGTGGACCTACCGACGCCGGCCGCCATCCCGACCGATCCGGCCTCGCCCAGCCTGACGCCACCCGCGAGCGCGGCAGGCACCCTCTACCTCCCCGTCGCCGCGCGGCCCGGCCCGGTGCCGGTCGCCGTGCGCGAGGCCACGTCCCGGACACTCGCCCTGCTCCAGGACGGGCTCGCCGGCACCGACACGCGGCTGGTCGTCGTCACGCGTGGTGCCATGGGTGAGGACCCCGACCCCGCACTGGCGGCCGTCTGGGGGTTGGTCCGGTCCGCGCAGTCCGAGCACCCCGGCCGCATCGTGCTCGCCGACCTCGACGCCGACCCCGCCTCGGCCGCCGCGCTGCCCGCCGCCGTGGCCAGTGGTGAACCCCAGCTGGTGGTGCGTGACGGCACCGCGACCGCACCCAGGCTGACCCGGCTGCCTACGGCGGGCCCCACCGAGTGGCACCCCGACGGCACGGTCCTCATCACCGGCGGCACCGGTGGCCTCGGCTCACTCGTCGCCCGCCACCTGGTCACCACGCACGGGATCCGGCGGCTCGTCCTCGTCGGCAGGCGTGGGCCGGACGCGCCCGGCGCGGCCGAACTGCGCGACGAGCTGACCGCGCTCGGCGCCGACGTCACCGTCGCCGCCTGCGCGGTCGAGGACCGCGACGCCCTGGCCGCTCTCCTCGGCACCGTCCCCGACCTCACCACCGTGATCCACGCGGCAGGTGTGCTCGACGACGGCATCCTCGCCTCGCTCACCCCCGAACGGCTCGACCGCGTCCTCGCGCCCAAGGTCGACGCAGCCTGGCACCTCCACGAACTCGTCGGCGACGCCGAGCTGGTCCTGTTCTCCTCCGTCGCGGGCACCCTCGGCGCCGCGGGCCAGGGCAACTACGCCGCCGCCAACGCCGCCCTCGACGCCATCGCCACCCGCCGCCGCGCCGCCGGGCTCCCCGCCCGCTCCCTCGCCTGGGGTGCCTGGGCCCGCACCGGCGGCATGACCGGCACCCTCGCCGCCGCCGACCTCGCCAGGATGGCGCGCGCCGGCATGCCACCGCTCACCGAGGAGCAGGGGCTCGCCCTCCTCGACACCGGCACCGACGCCACGGTCACCCTGCCCATGCGGCTGGACCTGCCCACCCTGCGCCGCGCACCCGAGCTGCCGCACCTGTTCCGCGGCCTCGTCCGCACCCAGCCCCGCCGTGCCGCCGCAGGCGGCGGTGACCTGCTCCGCGCCCTGGCCGGGCTCTCTCCCACCGACCGCCTGCGGCTGATCCTCGACCAGGTCCGCACGCAGGTCGCCCAGGTGCTCGGGCACGACGGCGTCGCCGAGATCGCCCCCGACCGGGCCTTCAGCGACATCGGGTTCGACTCGCTGACCGCCGTGGAGCTGCGCAACACCCTCTCCGCCGCCACCGGCCTGCGGCTGCCCGCCACCCTCGTGTTCGACTACCCCACCCCCACGGCCCTCGCCGAGCACATCGTCGGCGAGGTCACCGGCGCCGGTGACGTCCCGGCCGAGCCCGTCCGCGCCACCCCGGTCGACGACGACCCGGTCGTCATCGTCGGGATGAGCTGCCGCTACCCCGGCGGGGTCGGCTCGCCCTCGGACCTGTGGCGGCTGGTCGCCGACGGCGTCGACGCCACCACCGAGTTCCCGACCGACCGCGGCTGGGTGCTCGGCGACCCGGCCGAGCTGGGCATCGGCGAGGAGGTCCTGCGTGGCGGCTTCCTCCACGACGCGGCGGACTTCGACGCCGACTTCTTCGGCATGAGCCCGCGTGAGGCCCTCGCCACCGACGCCCAGCAGCGGCTGCTGCTGGAGGCCTCCTGGGAGGCACTCGAACGCGCGGGCGTGCCGCCGAGGACCCTGCGCGGCAGCCGCACCGGCGTGTTCGTCGGCGTCATGTACAGCGACTACGGGATGCTGCTGCAGGGCTCGGCCGACACCGGCGGCTACCAGGGCAACGGCAGCGCGGGCAGCGTCGCCTCCGGCCGGGTCGCCTACACCCTCGGGCTGGAGGGCCCCGCGGTCACCGTGGACACGGCCTGCTCGTCGTCGCTGGTCGCCCTGCACCTCGCGAGCCAGTCGCTGCGGACCGGGGAGAGCACGCTCGCCCTCGCGGGCGGGGTCACCGTGATGGCCACCCCGACCCCCTTCGCCGAGTTCGCCGCGCAGCGCGGGCTGTCCTCCGACGGGCGGTGCAAGTCCTTCGGCGACGGCGCGGACGGCGTGGCCTGGTCCGAGGGCGTCGGGCTGCTCGTGCTGGAGCGGCTGTCCGACGCGCGACGCAACGGGCACGAGGTGCTGGCGGTCGTGCGCGGCTCCGCGGTGAACTCCGACGGCGCGTCGAACGGCCTCACGGCACCCAACGGCCCGGCACAGCGACGAGTCATCCGCCAGGCCCTGGCGGCCGCGGGACTTCGGCCGGCCGAGGTGGACGTCGTCGAGGCACACGGCACCGGCACGACCCTGGGTGATCCCATCGAGGCGCAGGCACTCCTGGCCACCTACGGCCAGGACCGGGAGATCCCGCTGCTGCTGGGTTCGGTCAAGTCGAACCTCGGCCACACGCAGGCCGCCGCCGGGGTCGCCGGGGTGATCAAGATGGTCGAGGCCATGCGCCACGGCCGAGTCCCGCGCTCACTGCACGCCGACACCCCGTCCACCCGCGTCGACTGGACCGAGGGGCGCGTCGAGCTGGTCACCGAGACCACCGACTGGCCCGACCTCGACCGGCCGCGCCGCGCGGGCGTGTCCTCCTTCGGCATCAGCGGCACCAACGCCCACGTCCTGCTCGAACACGTGCCCGCCGTCCCGGTCGACCACGTCGACGGCCCGGTGCCGTGGACGCTGTCCGGCCGGACACCCGACGCGTTGCGGGCCCAGGCCCGCGGCCTGCTCGCACACCTCACCGGCCACCCCGACCTCCACCCGACCGGCGTGGCCGCGGCGCTCGCCGGGCGCACGGCGTTCGAGCACCGGGCCGTCGTGCTCGGCGCCGACGACACCGAGCTGCGCACCCGCCTCGCCGCGCTCGCCGCGGGCGACTCGGTGCCCGGCCTGTTCACCGGGGAGGCCAGGAACACCCCGCGACTCGCGTTCCTGTTCGCCGGCCAGGGCGCCCAGCGGCCCGGTATGGGCACCGACCTCGCCGCCCGGTTCCCGGTCTACGCCAGGGCTCTGGACGAGGTGCTCGCCGCGCTCGACGCCGAACTCGGCGCGGGCGTGCCGCTGCGGGTGGTGCTCGCCGCCGGTGCCGACACGCCCGAGGCCGAGCTGCTGGACCGCACCGAGTACACCCAGCCCGCCCTCTTCGCCGTCGAGGTGGCGCTCCACCGGCTGGTCGAGTCGCTCGGCATCGTGCCGGAGCGGCTCGTCGGGCACTCCGTCGGCGAGATCGCCGCCGCCCACGTGGCCGGTGTGCTGTCACTGCCCGACGCGGCCACCCTGGTCGTCGCCAGAGGCCGGCTCATGCAGGCGCTGCCGCCTGGCGGCGCGATGGCCGCGATCCAGGCGAGCGAGGACGAGGTCGCGGCGGTCCTGTCCGGGGCCGTCGACCTCGCCGCCGTCAACGGGCCCGCCTCGGTGGTCGTCGCGGGGGAGCGGGACGCGGTCGAGGACGTCGCCGCGTTGTTCGCCGCCCAGGGCCGCAAGGTCCGCAGGCTGCGGGTCGCCCACGCCTTCCACTCGCCCCTCATGGCGCCCATGCTCGACGAGTTCCGCGCCGTGCTCGAACGGCTGCGGTTCGGCGCCGCCCGGGTGCCGGTCGTGTCGACCGTGACCGGTGAGCCCGCGCCGCTCGACACCCCGGACCACTGGGTCGCCCACGCCCGCCGGGCCGTGCGCTTCGGTGACGCGGTCCGCTGGTGCGCCACCCACGGCACCGGCGGCTTCCTGGAGCTGGGCCCGGACAGCACCCTCACGGCGATGGCCGCGGACAGCGTCGGTGACGCCCTCGCCGTGCCGCTGCTGCGTGCCGGCCGCGACGAGGTGGACGCCGCGCTCGGCGCGCTGGCCCGGCTGCACGTCGGCGGCGTGCCCCTGGACTGGGCGGCGGCACTGCCAGAGGGCCGTCCCGTGCCGCTGCCCACCTATGCCTTCCAGCACCGCAGGTTCTGGCCGACCGCCACGGCCGTGGCAGGGGACGCCACCGCCATCGGGCTCGCCACCGCGGGTCACCCGCTGCTGGGTGCCGGTGTGGAGCTGCCCGACTCGGCCGGCTACCTGTTCACCGGCAGGCTTTCCCTGCGCACCCACCCCTGGCTCGGCGACCACGCGCTGTTCGGCACCGCGCTGGTGCCCGGCGCGGCACTGCTGGAGCTGGCCGTGCGTGCCGGCGACCAGGTCGGCTGCGGCGCCGTGCGCGAGCTGACCATGGAGGTCCCGCTCGTGCTGCCCGAGGAGGGCGCCGTGCGGGTCCAGGTCGCCGTCGGCGGTCCGGACGAGGCGGGGGAGCGGTCGGTGCGGCTGTACTCGCGTGCCGACGCCGACTGGGTGCGGGTCGCGAGCGGGACGCTGACCACCGAGGTGGCCCGCGCCGAGGCGCTGCCGGGGGCCTGGCCGCCCGAGGACGCCGAACCGGTCGACCTCGCCGGCTTCTACGACCATTTCGCGGACAACGGCTTCGCCTACGGCCCGGTGTTCCGGGGCGTGCGGGCCGCGTGGCGCCACGGCACGGACGTCCTGGCCGAACTCGCGCTCGACGACGACCAGCGTGCGGGCGAGTTCGGCCTGCACCCGGCGCTGCTCGACGCCGCACTCCAGGCCACCGCCCTCCTGGACCTCGACGGCGACACCGCGCTGCTGCCGTTCAACTGGGACACCGTGACCCTGCACGCCACCGGGGCCACCGCACTGCGTGTGCGGCTCACCCCGACCGGTGCGGACTCGGTCGCGCTGACCGCGGCCGACCCCACGGGCGCGCCGGTCCTGTCCGTCCGGTCGCTGGCCCTGCGCGCCGTCGCCCCGGCGGCGCTGGGCACCGCGGCCTCCGCCGATCCGTTGCTGCGGCTGGAATGGCGGCCGGTGCCGGCCGTGCCCGACCCCGGTGCGTGGACGAGCATCGTCGACGCGGACCGGGACGCACTGCCAGCCACGGTCGTCGTCCCGGTCACCGGCGAGACCGACCTGCCGCTGCCCGCCGCGGTCCGCCGCGCCACCGGGGAAGCGTTGACACTGCTGCGGGACTGGCTCGCCGACCCGCGCTGCGCCGACACCCGCCTGCTGTTCCACACCCGCGGCGCGGTCACCGGCGTCACCGACCTCCCGGCAGCGGCCGTATGGGGCCTGGTCCGTGCCGCCCAGTCCGAGCATCCCGGCCGGTTCCTGTTGGTGGACAGCGACTCCGCCGAGCCGCCGGTGGCACTGGCGGTAGGTGCCGCCGAGCCGCAGGTCGTGGTGCGCGACGGCGAGGTGGCCGTCGCCCGCCTCGCGCCCTGCCCGCCCGCCACCGAGGCCGTCCCGGACCGCGAGGGCACGGTCCTGGTCACCGGCGGCACCGGCGGCCTCGGCTCGATCGTGGCCCGCCACCTGGTCGCCACCCGAGGCGCGCGGCGGCTGCTGCTGGTCAGCAGGCGCGGTCCGGACGCCCCCGGCGCCGGGGAACTGCGCGCGGAGCTGACCGGACTGGGCGCCGAGGTCACGGTCGCCGCGTGCGACGTCGCCGACCGCGACGCGCTCGCCGCACTGCTCGCCGAGCACCCCGTCGCCACGGTCGTCCACACCGCGGGCGTGCTCGACGACGGCGTGCTCGACTCGCTGACCCCCGAACGCCTCGACCGGGTCCTGGCCCCCAAGGTCGACGCCGCGTGGCACCTCCACGAGCTGGCCGGTGACGCCGAGCTGGTCCTGTTCTCCTCCGTCGCGGGCACGTTCGGCAACGCGGGCCAGGCCAACTACGCCGCCGCCAACGCCTGCCTCGACGCCATCGCCACCCACCGGCACGCCCTGGGGCTGCCCGCCCGCTCGATCGTGTGGGGCGCGTGGTCGGCCGAGTCCGGCATGACCGCCACCCTCGGTGACGCCGAGCGGCGCCGCCTGGCACGCATGGGCACCCCGCCACTGGACGAGGCGACCGGGCTCGCCCTGTTCGACCGCGCCACCGCCGCCACCGACCCGGTCGTGGTCGCCCTGCGCCTCGACCGGCGGGCACTGCGTGCGGCGGGGCCGGTCCCGCCCCTGCTGGAGGTGGTCACCGGCGGCCCGACCCGTCGCGCGGCCGCCGCCCCGGCCGACCTCGCCGAACGCCTCGCCGGGCTGACCGACGACGAACGGGCCGGCGCCATCCGGGCCGTGGTGCGTGACCAGGTCGCCGCCGTGCTCGGGCACGACCCGGCCGACCTCGACCCCACCCGCGGCTTCACCGAGCTGGGCTTCGACTCGCTCACCGCCGTGGAGCTGCGCAACCGGCTCGACGCCGTGTCCGGGCTGCGGCTGCCCGCGACGCTCGTGTTCGACCACCCGTCGGTCGACGCGGTGACCCGCTTCCTGTGCGAGGCACTGGCCCCGGCGAGCACCACCCCGAACGCGGTGGCCGAGCTGGACCGGCTCGACCGGCTGCTCGCGGGCACCGACGCCGACGACGACACCCGCGCGGAGATCACC
Source organism: Actinophytocola oryzae (assembly GCF_004364325.1). GTDB lineage: Bacteria > Actinomycetota > Actinomycetes > Mycobacteriales > Pseudonocardiaceae > Actinophytocola > Actinophytocola oryzae. The sequence goes on from NZ_SOCP01000009.1 coordinate 342,446, forward strand.
TCCCGGCTGCGCGCACTGCTGCTGAGGTGGACCGGCGACGCCACCGCGACCCCGGTGGAGGGCCGGCTCGACGGGTCCACCGCCGAGGAGGTCCTCGCCTTCATCGACAACGAGCTGCGCATCGACTGACAGGGCGAGGAGCCGATGGACGAACCAGTGGACGCCGACAAGCTGCTCGACTACCTGAAGAAGGTCACCGCCGACCTGCACCGGACCCGGCAGCGGCTGGCCGAGGTCGAGTCCCGCGCACAGGAACCGGTCGCGATCGTCGGCATGAGCTGCCGCTACCCCGGCGGGGTCACCGACCCGGACGCGCTGTGGCGGCTGGTCGACACCGGCGGCGACGCCATCACCGGCTTCCCGGACAACCGGGGCTGGCCGGTCGAGCTGCTGCGTGGCGCGCCAGGCCTGCCGCGCCAGGGCGGCTTCCTGCACGACGCCGCCGACTTCGACCCGGCGTTCTTCGGCATGAACCCGCGCGAGGCACTGGCCACCGACCCGCAGCAGCGGCTCCTGCTGGAGGCCGCGTGGTCGGCGGTCGAGGACGCCAGGATCGTCCCCGCGACGCTGCGTGGCAGCCGCACCGGCGTCTACGTCGGCGTCATGTACGCCGACTACGGGATCGTGCTGCAGACCTCCGACGGCGACCACGCCGGCTACCAGGGCAACGGCAGCGCCGGGAGCGTCGCCTCCGGCCGCGTCTCCTACACCCTCGGCCTGGAGGGCCCGACCGTCACCGTCGACACCGCCTGTTCGTCGTCGCTCGTGACCCTGCACCTCGCCGCGCAGGCCCTGCGCCGCGACGAGTGCTCGCTCGCGCTCGCCGGCGGGGTCGCGGTGATGGTGCTGCCCTCGGCGTTCACCGAGTACGGCGCCCAGGGCGCGCTCGCGGGCGACGGCCGGTGCAAGGCGTTCGCCGAGGGCGCCGACGGCCTCGGCTGGTCGGAGGGCGTCGGGATGCTGGTGCTGGAGCGGCTGTCCGACGCGGTCCGCAACGGCCACCGGGTCCTGGCCGTGGTCCGGGGCTCCGCGGTCAACTCCGACGGCGCCTCCAACGGGCTGACCGCGCCCAACGGTCCCGCGCAGCAGCGGGTCATCCGCCGCGCGCTGGCCGACGCGGGCCTCACCCCGGCCGAGGTGGACGCGGTGGAGGCACACGGCACCGGGACCGTCCTCGGCGACCCGATCGAGGCCCAGGCGCTGCTCGCGACCTACGGCCAGGGCCGCGACGAGCCGCTGCGCCTCGGGTCGGTCAAGTCGAACCTCGGGCACACCCAGGCCGCCGCGGGCGTGGCCGGCGTGATCAAGATGGTCCAGGCGATGCGGCACGGCAGGCTGCCGGCCACCCTGCACGTCGACACCCCCTCGGACAAGGTCGACTGGTCGGCGGGCGCGGTGTCGCTGCTGACCGAGGCGCTCCCGTGGCCGCCGGTCGACCGCCCGCGCCGGGCCGCGGTGTCCTCCTTCGGGATGAGCGGCACGAACGCACACGTGATCCTCGAGCAGGCCCCCGACAGGGACGCGGTTCCCGCCGGGCGTCGCGGACTGCCCGCCGTGCCGTGGGTGCTCTCCGCCCGGACACCCGCCGCGCTGCGTGATCAGGCCGCCCGGCTCGCCACCCACGACGGCGACCCGCTCGACGTCGCGCTTTCCCTCGCCACCACGCGTTCCGCGTTCGAGCACCGGGCGGTGGTCGTCGGCGCCGACCGGGCGGAGCTGCGTGCCGGGCTGGCCGCGGTGGCCGAACGGCGGGTCGCGGTCGGCGTGGCGGTCGGTGCGGTGCGTGCCCAGGGTGCGCGGCCGGTGTTCGTCTTCCCCGGCCAGGGCACGCAGTGGGCCGGGATGGCCGAGGGGCTCCTCGACACCGTGCCCGCGTTCGCCGACCGGATCGCCGAGTGCGACAAGGCGCTCTCCCCGCACCTGGACTGGTCGCTGACCGACGTGCTGCGGGGCCTGCCCGGCGCACCGCCGCTGGACCGGGTCGACGTCGTGCAGCCCGCGTTGTTCGCGGTCATGGTGGCGCTCGCCGCGCTGTGGCGGGACGCGGGTGTCGAACCCGCCGCGGTGGTCGGGCACTCCCAGGGCGAGATCGCCGCCGCGTGCGTGGCCGGTGTCCTCGACCTCGACGACGCCGCCCGCGTGGTCGCGGTGCGCAGCAGGCTGATCGGCGAGCTGCTGTCGGGCCACGGCCGGATGCTGACGGTCATGGCGGCCGTGGAGCGGGTCGAGGAGCTGCTCGCGTCGGCCGGACTCGGGCCGGACGAGGTCGCGGTGGCCGCGGTCAACGGCCCGCGCACGGTGACCGTGTCCGGTGAACCCGACGCGATGGCACGGTTCGAGCGGGTCCTCGCCCGCGCGAAGGTCATGCGCTGGCAGCTCGCCGGCGTCGACTTCGCCGCGCACTCCCCGCAGGTCGCGGCCCTGCGCGGCGAACTGTCGGCCGCACTGGACGGGATCGTGCCGAGGGCGGGGGAGGTCCCGTTCCACTCCACCACCGACGGCCGCCGCGTCGACGGCACCGACCTGGACGCCCGGTACTGGTACCGGAACCTGGCCGAGCCGGTCGGCTTCGCCGGGGCGGTGCGGGCGCTCGCGGATGCCGGTCACCGGGTGTTCCTCGAGATCGGCGCGCAGCCGGTGCTGTCGCTGGGCCTGCAGGAGACGTTGGACGAGGCAGGCGTGTCCGGGGTCGTGCTCCACACGCTGCGCCAGGACGACGGCGGACCACGCAGGCTGCTGACCGCCTTCGGCGAGGCGTACACGAACGGCGTCGCGGTGGACTGGGCCACGGTGTTCGCCGGCTCCGGGGCCGCACTCACCGACCTGCCCACCTATCCGTTCCAGCGCGGCACCTACTGGCCGTCCGGCGCGTTGTTCGGCGCGGGCGACGTCACCGCCGCGGGACTGGACCGGCCGGACCACCCGTTGCTCGGCGCGGTCGTCCGGGTGCCCGACACCGGCCCGGTGCTGACCGCCCGGCTCGCGCCCGGCGCACCCGACTGGCTCGCCGACCACGCCTTCGCGGGCACGACCCTGTTCCCCGCCACGGGTTTCCTCGAACTCGCGGTGCTGGCGGGCGACGCGGTGGGCTGCGACAGGGTCGCGGACCTGACCGTCCACACCCCGCTGGTCGTCCCGGCGGACACCGGGACCCGGCTGCGGGTCGTGGTCGGCGAGCCGGTCGACGGCCGCTGCCCGGTCACCGTCCACTCGCGCCGCGAGGACGCCGAGGACGGGCCATGGACCAGGCACGCCGAGGGCAGTCTCGGGACCGGCGCCGGTGAGGGGGAACCGGCAACGCACTGGCCACCCGCCGGTGCCGAGCCGGTCGACCTGACCGGACACTACGAGCGGCTGGCCGAGGCCGGATTCGGCTACGGGCCCGCGTTTCGGGGGCTGGTCGCGGCGTGGCGCCGCGACGGGGAGGTGTTCGCCGAGGTGCGGGTGCCCGACTCGGCGCGACCCGCGGTCCACCGGCTGCACCCGGCGCTGCTCGACGCGGCACTGCACGCGCTCTCACTGGCCGACCTCGCCGACGACGTGCCGTGCCTGCCGTTCGCCTGGACGGGGGTCGAGCTGCACGCGACCGGCGCCGCCGAGCTGCGGGTGCGGCTGACCCCGGTGGGCGAACGCGCCTTCGCGCTGTCCGCCGTGGACGGTGCCGGCTCGCCGGTGCTGACCGTGGCGGAGCTGGCCCTGCGCCCGGTCGCCGCCGGACAGTCCACTCCGGACGCCGCGGTGGGCCGGTCCCTGTACCACTGGGAGTGGGCCACGCCGCTGCCCGACGAGGCCGTGTCGGTCCCCGGCGAGTGGGCCGTCGCCGGCGTCGACGAGCTGGACCTGACCGCGGCACTGCACGCCCGAGGGGTGCCCGCCGACACCGTGGCCGACCCCGCCGCGTTGGCCGACCTGCCGCACGCCCCCTCGGTCGTGCTGCTGCCCGTCGCGGCGGACGGCGCCGAGCGGACCGTGTGCCGCGTGCTCGCCGACCTGCGGGTGTGCCTGACCGAGCCTGCGCTCCTGGCGACCCGGTTCGCGGTCGTGACGACCGGGCTCGCCACCGACCCGGCCGCCGCCGCGGTGTGGGGGCTCGTGCGCTCGGCGCAGTCGGAGCACCCCGGCAGGCTGATGCTGGTCGACGTGGACGGCACACCGGAGTCCGCCTCGGCCCTCCCCGGCGTGCTGACCCGCGCCGCGCTCGCGGGGGAGCCGCAGGTCGTGGTCCGTGCCGGCGAGACGTTCGCGGGCAGGCTCGCCCGCGGGAGCGCCGACGCGGCCGCGTTCGACTGGCCGACCGACGGCACCATCCTGGTCACCGGCGGCACCGGCGGTCTCGGGTCGCTCCTGGCACGGCACCTGGCGACGCACGGCGTCCGGCACCTGCTGCTGGTCAGCAGGCACGGGCCGGACGCGACCGGCGCGGCGGAACTGGTCGCCGAACTGGCCGACCGGGGCACGCGGGCGGCCGTGGTCGCCTGCGACGTGTCCGACCGCGACGCACTGGCGCGGCTGCTGTCCGCCATCCCGGAGGACCGCCCCCTGCGTGGGGTCGTGCACACCGCGGGCGTGCTCGACGACGGCGTGCTGACCTCGCTCACCGACGAGCGGGTGGCCACCGTGTGGGGCCCCAAGGCCACCGCCGCCGCCCACCTCGACGAGCTGACCCGCGACGCCGACCTGGCCGCGTTCGTGCTGTTCTCCTCCTTCGCCGGGGTCGCGGGCACGCCGGGACAGGCGAACTACGCCGCCGCCAACGGTTTCCTGGACGGGCTCGCCGCACGCAGGCGGGCCGACGGGCTGCCCGGCACGGCACTGGCGTGGGGCACGTGGGCGCCGTCGGCGGGCAGCGCCATGATGGCCGACCTCACCGACACCGACCTCCGGCGCCTCGCGGCGGGTGGCGTCGTGCCGCTCGGCACCGCACAGGGCCTCGCGTTGTTCGACGCGGCCATCGCGTGCGGCGACCCGGCGCCGGTGCCGGTCCGGCTCGACCTGCCCGGCCTGCGTGCCGCCGGTGAGCCGCCCCCGTTCCTGCGCGGTCTCCTGCCCGCGGCCCGCCGGGTCGCGACCGGCGGTGCCCGCGCGGCCGAGGTCCGCGACCGGCTCGCGACCGTGTCACCGCGGGACCGTCCCGGTGTGCTCGTGAACCTGGTGCGTGACCTGGTCGCGGCCGTGCTCGGGCACCCCGACCGCGAGGGCGTGGCGGCAGGCCAGGAGTTCGGCGACCTCGGGTTCGACTCGCTGACCGCCATGGACCTGCGCAACCGGCTCGCCGCGGGCACCGGCCTGACGCTGCCCGCGGGCGTGGTGTTCGACCACCCGACCCCGACCGACCTGGCCGCCTACCTGGACCGCGAGCTGACCCGTGCCGCGGAGCCGTCGCGGCCGGACGCCGCACCCGCGGCCGAGGAGACGGTGACCGCGTTGTTCCGGCGGGCGCAGGCGGATCGTCCGGCGGCGGCCATGGCGTTGCTGCGCAGCGTCGCCGCGCTGCGCCCCACCTTCACCGACACCCCGACCCGGCCGGTCCGCGCGGTGCGGTTGGCGGGCGGGGACGGGGAACTGCCCCGGGTGGTGTGCGTGCCCGCGCTGGTGGCGTTGGCGGGGGTGGCGCAGTACGCCCGGCTGGCCGGTGCGTTGCGTGGGCACACGGAGGTGCTGGCCGTGCCCGTGCCGGGCTTCGCCGAGGGCGACGCGCTGCCCGCGAGCCTGTCCGCGCTGGTCGGTGTGCTCGCCGACGCCCTGGCGCCGCTGCCCGGTCGCTCGGTGCTGCTCGGGACGTCCACCGGCGGCCTGCTCGCCCATGCCGTCGCCGAGGAACTGGCGGCGCGCGAGGTGCCCGCGGCGGGGGTCGCGCTGGTCGACACCTACCTGATGGACGCGGACTTCGTGACCACGTCCGGCACCGGTCTGCTCGGCGGGCTCGCCGACCGCAACAGTGCCTTCGCCGCCCCGGGAAGTGCCGGACTGTCGGCGATGGCGCACTGTTTCGACCTGATGTGGGACTGGCGCCCCGGCCGGACCCCGGCGCCGACCCTGCTGCTGCGGGCACAGGAACCGCTGCGCCCGCAGCAGCAGGGCACCGGGTGGCGGTCCACCTGGGACGGCGCCACCGTCGCCGACGTGCCGGGCAACCACTTCACGGTGACCGAGACCCACGCGTCGACCACGGCCCGGGCACTGGTGGCGTGGCTGTCCACACTGTGACGCCCCGCCCAACGCACTGAAGGACGCCTTCGTAACGCTGGGCGTCAGGAAGGCGTCCTTCAGTGCGGAGCGGCGTCAGACCGTCAGGACCGTCGGGCCCGCCCCGGCGACCTCCTCGGCGACGGCCGCGTCGATGCCGGTGTCGGTGATCAGGGTGTCCACATCGGACAGCTCGGCGAAGCGGGCGAAGTTGTCGCTGCCGACCTTGGTGTGGTCGGCCAGCAGCACGGTCCGCCGCGCACTCGCGATGGCCGCCTGCTTCACCATCGCCTCGGCCAGGTCGGGGGTGGTCAGGCCGCGTTCGACCGACAACCCGTTGGTGGCCATGAACGCCACCTCGACGTAGGTCTCCCGCAGCGCCTGCAGTGCCCACGCGTCCACCGACGCCAGCGTGCGCCAGCGCAGCCGCCCCCCGACCAGCATCACGGTCAGGTTCGGCCTGCTCGCCAGTGACAGCGCGATGTTGACCGAGTGGGTGACCACGGTCAGCTCCGCCTCGGCCGGGATGATCTCCGCGAGCTGTGCGGTCGTGGTGCCCGCGTCGAGCAGGATCGACCCCTCCGACGGCAGCTCCGCGAGCGCCGCCTTGGCGATGCGCCGCTTCTCGTCGGTCATCACCGTCTCCCTCGCGGCCACGGCCGGCTCGAAACCCAGCCGCTCCACCGGGATCGCCCCGCCGTGCACCCTGCGCAGCACCCCGTGGCGCTCCAGGACGGTCAGGTCCCTGCGGACGGTCTCGGTTGTCACGGCGAACTCCTCGGCCAGTGCTGCGACGTCGACGCGGCCCTCGGTACGGGCGCGTTCCAGGATTACCTGCTGCCGTTCCTCGGCGTACATTCCCCACCTCTGAAAGATCACGCGAGCAACGCCCCCGCGAAGCCTATGTACGGTCGCCTGCGACCCGGTCCAGCTCCGCCGCGATCACGGCGTCGACCGCGGCCTGGTGCTCGATGAGGAAGAAGTGCCCGCCCGCGAACACGTGCATCGCGAACGCACCCGTGGTGTGTCCCTGCCACGCCCCGGCCTCGTCCTCGGTGGTCTTCGGGTCGCTGTCACCGGTCACCACCGTGATCGGCGCGCTGATCCGCCGGTCCGGCGCACACGTGTAGGTCTCCACCGCTCGATAGTCGCCCCGGATCGCCGGGAGCGCCATCCGCAGGATCTCCTCGTCGGCGAGCACCGCGCTCGCGGTGCCGTTCAGCAGCCGCAGCTCGGCGAGCACACCGTCGTCGTCGAGCCGGTGCACGGCCTCGGCGCGGTGGGTGGCGGGCGCCCGCCGGCCGGAGGCGACCACCGCGTCCGGGCCTGCCCCGGTCCGTTCCAGCCGCCACGCTGTCTCGAACGCCAGCACCGCACCCATGCTGTGCCCGAAGAACACCGTGGGTCCGGGCGGCAGCGGGGCGAGCGCCGCGGCGATCCGGTCGGCCAGCACCGAGATGTCGTCGAGGCACGGCTCGCGGCGGCGGTCCTGGCGGCCCGGGTACTGCACCGCGACCACGTCCGTGCCCGGCGCGAAGCGTGCCGAGACGGGGTGGAAGAAGCTCGCCGAGCCGCCCGCGTGCGGGAAGCACACCAGCCGGGCCCGGCTCCGGCCGCCGGGGTGGTACCGGCGCAGCCACGTGGTCGACCCGGTGTCGGTGGCGGTGCTCTGGGCGCTCACGGCTGACTGGTCCCTTCGTCGCACGGCGGCCACCGGCCGACGCCGGATGTTCAGAGTCAAGCGTCTCCCGAACCGGGGAATCATTAGTCCTGTTTGTGAGGTAGGGCCGATAGGTACCGGTGAGCGGTACGGTGACCCGACCAGGCCCGCTCGCGCTGGGTAGTCCGGACAGTGCTGTCTGTGGAGGGGTAATGCCGGTACGGCCCGCTGAACCGGGACTCGTCGGCCGCGACCGCCAGCTCGCCGCGGTGCGGGCGGGGCTCGTCAGGGCCAGGGCCGGGGACACCGCGCTGCTGCTCGTCCACGGCGGCCCCGGCAGCGGTAAGACCGCCCTGCTCGACGCGTGCGCGGTCGCCGTCGAGGCGTCCGTGCGCCGGGTCACCTGCGGGCCGGACGTGGTGTCCGCCATCGCCACGCTGCTGGCCGACGCACCCGACCGGCCGGGCACGCCGCCGTCGTGCCGCTACCCCGACCACGTCAGGACGCTCACCGCCACCGGCCCTCTCGTGCTGCTGCTCGACGACGCCCACCGCTGCGACCCCGGCTCGGTCGAGGTGCTGGACCTGCTGGTGCGCAGGGGCAGCGGACTGCTCGTGGTGGCCGCCGTCGCCGCGGTCGGCGGGATCGGCGCGCGACCGCCCGGCTGGGGTGTCGTCGCGCCCCGCTGCCAGCCGCTCGACCTGCCGCCGCTCGACCTGCCCGACGTGGCCGAGCTGGTCCGCCGCCGCTGGCAGCGACCGGGGGACGAGGCGTTCGTCGCGGCGTGCCTGCGGGGCGCCGGGGGGAACCCGTTGGCGCTGCGCATGATCCTCGACCGGGTCGGCAACGGGCCGCCGGTCGCCGGGCGCGCCACCGCCGTGCTGGCCGCGGGCTGCGCGGTGCTGGCGGAGCTGCTGCCCGGGCGGCTCGCCCAGCACACCGAGGAGACCCGCGCGGTGAGCGAGGCGGTCGCCGTGCTCGGCCGGACCGACGCCGAGTCGATCGCGATGCTCGCCGGCGTGTCGGAGACGGTCGTGGCCTCGGCGTTCGCCGCGCTGTGTGCCGACGGCGTGCTCGGCGTCGCCGACCTGGACACCCTGCGCGCCGCGCTGCTCGCCGACCTGCCGCCTGCCCGGCTGCGCTGGTGGCACGCCCGCGCCGCCCGGCTGCTGGCTGACGCGGGCCGCCCGGCGGGGGAGATCGCCGCGCACCTGCTCGCGCTGCCCGAGGTGGGTGAGCCGTGGATGCGCGCGATCCTGCGTGAGGCAGCGGCCACCGCGCCGGACCGGGACACCGCGGCCTGCTACCTCGACCACGCGCTGGCCGCGGATCCGGTCGACGTGCCGACCCTCGTCGACTACGTGCGCACCGCGGGCGAGGCCGACCCCCACACCGCGCACCGGCTCCTGCGTGCCGGGCTGGAGCGCACGACCGGCGTGCGGGAACGGGCCGAGCTGGCCATCGAGCTGGCCTGGCTCACCCCTGCCGCCGCCGGTGCGCCGTCGGTGGTGCCCACCCTCGCCGCCGCGCTGGCCGACCTCGACGCCACGCTCGGGGTGCGGCCGACGGGGCCGGACCGCGAGCTGCGGGTGCGTGGCGAGGCGGCCCGGCTGGCGGCGGGCTGGACGCGCCCACCCGTCACCGCGGGCGGCCCCGTGCCCGCCGGGGACACCCCCGCCGAGCGGGACCTGCTGGCGTTGCGGGCCTTCACCGACATGCTCACCGCCCGCGCCGCCGACGTGGCCGCCGCCCGGGCCACGGCCGCCCTCGCCGAGCCTGGCACGCTGCGCTGGCCGCACGCCGCCGCGGCCTACGCGCTCGCGGTCGCCGGGGACGTGCCCGCCGCGCTCACCGGGCTCGACCGGGTGCTGGCCTCGGCGGGCCCCACCGGCTGGACCAGGACGCTGGCCGGGATGCTGCGGGCACTGGTGCTCGCCGACGCGGGCGACGCCCCCGCCGCGGTGGCCGACGCCGAGCGTGCGGTGACGGCGATGGACTCGGTGGACACGGCGAGGGTCGCGCTGGCCACCGCCCACGTGCGGCAGGGCGACCTGGCCGCCGCGGTGCGGGTGCTGCCGGAGACCGACCCGGACGTGCCGGTGCTCGGCCACCCGCTGTCCCTGGTCGTGCGGGCGGCCGCGGCCGAGGACGCGGGCGACCTCGACGGCGCGTTGACCCACCTGAACCGCTGCGGCGCCGTGCTGACCGAGCTGGGCGTGGAGAACCCGCTGGTCGCCCCGTGGTGGGTGGCCGCCGCGCGGCTCCTCGCCGCCACCGGCAGGTCCACCGCCGCCGCCGACCTCGCCGCCGAGGGTGCCGACGCCGCCGCACGCTGGGGGACCGGGAACGGTCGCGGCCTGGCCCTGTTCGCGGCGGGGACGGTGGAGCTGGCCCAGGACCCGAAGGCGGGCAGGGACGTCCTCGCCGAGGCCGTGGAGTTGCTGGAGACCGGCGCGGCGGCCTGGTACCTGGCGCTGGCCGAGCTGGCGCTCGGGGAGGCGGCGCTGCGCACGGGCGACCGGGTGGGTGCGCGCAAGGTGTTCCGCGCCGCGGCGGACGGGGCGGTGCGCTGCGGTTACCGGGGGGTGGCCGTGCAGGCCAGGGCACGCCTGGTCGCCGCGGGCGGTCGCGTGCACCGCGTGCCCGGCGGCACGGACACGCTCACCCATGCCGAGCGGCGGGTCGCGGAGCTGGCCACGGCTGGTGCGACCAACCGGGAGATCGCCGACCGGCTGCTCATCACCGTGCGGACCGTGGAGACCCACCTCACGAGCCTCTACCGCAAGCTCGGTGTCGCCGGCAGGTCCGCGCTGCACGTGGCGATCATGGAACGGGACCGGTCATAACCCCGGAAAGTCGAGTGTTTTCCCCAGTTCCGCATTCGGCAGGGTGGCGGGCCGACCCCTTTTATCGCAGGTAGAACCAACGTTTACAAAGATAGACAAAGGGAAAACCAAACCGAAAGAATTGCGAACCAACATCCACACCACTATGCTCGCTTGTGGCGCAGGTCACGCGGACTGATCCGGAGATGGTCATGGACAAGGCGGTGAGAGGTCGGGAGGCGCGCCGGGTGCCGGTCCGCCACCGCCTGGCCGGAGCGGACGAGCCGTGCCCGTAGACGCGCCCGCCGCAGGCGACCAACGCTGGCTGACCCCCTCGGCACCCGCGCTCGTCGACCGTGACGAGGAGCTGGAACTGCTCGCCCGCGCGGTGGACGACCTGCGCCGGGGCCGCCGCCCCGGCATGGTCACCGTCACCGGGACGCGGGGCAGCGGACTCTCCGCGGTGGTCGACGCCCTCGTCGACGGCGCGCACGCCACCGGCCTGCGTGTCGCGTTCGCCCGCTGCGCCCCCCGCGAGACGGACCTGCCGTTCGGCCTCGCACACCACCTCGCCTCCTGCCTGCACCTGACCGGCTCGACGCTGTGGACCAGACGCCCGGCCACCGTCACCATCCCGGTGCTGTGCGCCGAGTTCCTCGCCGCCGCGCGGACCAGACCGCTGGTCGTCGCCGTCGACGACGCGCAGTGGGCCGACCGCGAGTCCCGCGCGTGGCTGCGTGCGCTGGCCAGACGGATCGGCCAGGCACCGCTGCTGCTGGTGCAGGCCACCACGCACACCGATCCCGGCCCGGAACACCTGACCGCCGCGCGCGTGCTGCGCCTGCGGCCCCTCGACGAGACCGCCGTGCGCGAGGTCATCACCGCCCGCTACCTCGGCCCGGTCGACCGTGGTTTCGTCACCGGCACGACCGCGGCCACCGGCGGCAGCCCCGCGGTGCTCGGCGCGGTCCTCAGACACTTCGCCGAGGCCGAGCTGCCCCCGCTCGCCGAGCACGTCTCCGTCGCGGCGGCCAGGGCGGCGGCCGTGGTCGGCGACCGCGCCGCCGCCGCGCTGACCACGCTGCCCGCCGACGCCACCGCCCTCCTGCGTGCCCTGGTCCTGTGCGGGGACGCACTCGGCCCCGACCTCGCCCGCACGCTGGCAGGCGCCGACACCCCCGGCACGCTCGCGCGGCTGGCCGACCTCGGGCTGGTCGTCGCGCCGGAGGACCCGCGCCCGGCGAGCACCCGCGTGCGCGAGGACGTCCTGGCCGGGATGCCCGCCGCCGACCGCGCGACCCTGCTGCGCCGGGCCGTCGAGCTGGGCAGACGGGTGGCCATCCCGGACGACCGGCTCGCCACCCTGCTGTCCGCCGCGCCCGTCGTGGACGAGGGGTGGGCGGTGGACGTGCTGGTCCGCGTGGCCAGACGGCGACAGGCCCACGGCGACCACCGCGGTGCGGCGGAGCTGCTCGGGCGAGCGCTGCGCGAGCCGCTTCCCCCCGCCGGACGCCACCGCCTGCTGGTCGACCTCGGTGCCGTCGAGGTCGTGACCAACCCGCACGCCGCCGACCGCAGGCTGCGCCAGGTCCTGCTGTGCGCGGCACCCGACTCCGACACCGCGGTCCTGGCCGCGGACCTCCTGCAGACCAGGGGCGACACCGCCGCGGCCCGTCGCGTGATGGCCACCGCCTGCGCCAGGGGCAAGGCGGCAGGCGCGGACACCACCGAGATGGCCGCGCTCGGCTGGCTCGCCGAGAACGACTGCCTCTCCGACGACCTGCAGCCGGTGCGTGCCTTCCCCGAGCCGGTGACCGACCCGGCCGACCCCGGCGGACCCGTTCGCGCCGGGGTGGCCGCGTGGGCGCTGACCCTGCGCGGCGAACACCGGGCCGCCGCGCGTGCCCTCGCCAGGGCGACGCTCGCCGCCGCGGGCGACCCCGTGCCTTTCGGTCCCCGCGTCCACGCCTGCCGCGCACTCCTGCACGCCGACGACGTCACCGCCGCGGTGCTGGGGCTTGACGCCGTGATCGCCGACGCCCGCAGGCGCGGCGTGCCCGCCGCCGCGGCACTCGCGCTGCTGCACCGGGCGTCGTGCGAGCACCGGCGCGGCAACCTGGCGCAGGCCGAGGACGACCTGCGTACCGCGCTCGACCACCTGCCACCCACCTCCTGGCACCCCAGGACCCTCCCCGCGGTGACCGCGCTGACCGCTCGGCTGCGGCTCGCCGCCAACGACGTGACCGACGCCGAGCGGATCGCGGCGGGGGAGCAGCCCCCGGGCGCCGACCAGGGCGCGGCGTGGGGGCTGCTGCTGTGCGTGCGTGGCGAGGTCGCACTGGTGCTCGGCGACCACGACGCCGCGCTGCGCTGGTCCGGGCGCGCGGGCCGGGTGCTGCGGGTCCGCGGCTGGACGAACCCGGCGCTGGCGCCGTGGCAGTCACTCGCCGCCGTCGCCACCGCCGCCCTCGGGGACACCGAGACCGCGCGGGAGCTGACCCTCGAGGCGGGTCGCCGCGCCGCGCGCTGGGGTGCGCCCAGCGTCATCGTGCAGACCTCGCTGCTCGCGGGGCGCGTCGGGCGCAGGGGGTCGGTCACCGGCGCGGGCCACGCGCTGTCGATCGCCGACCAGCGCATCGCCGCACTCGCCGCCGCGGGCCGCACCGCGGCCGAGATCGCCGGCCTGCTGGTCGTGCCCGCGACCACCGTGCGACGCAGGCTCGCCGCCATCCGCGGCGCGCTGGCCGAGACCCTGGGCGGTGGGGACCCCGGCCGGGGCGGCTGACCATGCTCGCCGAGCGCGAGGGTGCCCTGGCCGTGGCAGGCCGGGCGCTGGCGGCCGCCGCGGCAGGCGACGGCGGGCTGCTGGTGATCACCGGGTCACCGGGCACCGGCCGGTCCGCGCTGCTCTCCTCGGTGGTCGACCTCGCGGGGGAGCCGCCCCGCGTGCTGCGTGCCGACGCCACCCTGGCCGAGCGCGACTTCGACCTCGGCGTCGTGCAGCAGCTGGTCCGGCCACTCGTGGACACGGCGCCGGCCGCCGAGCTGGACCGCTGGTTCTCCGGGGCGGCGGCCCTGGCCCGCCCGCTGCTCACCGACGGCCCCGACGCCGGCACGGCCCGGGGCGGCGAGCTGCCCGGCCTGCACGCGCTGGTGGTCAACCTCAGCGCCGACCGGCCGGTGCTGCTCGCCGTGGACGACCTCCAGTGGACCGACCGCTCCTCACTGCGCTGGCTCGCCTACCTCGTGCGCAGGCTGTCCGGCACCCGCGTGCTCGTGGTGGCCACCGCCGCCGACGGGTACGCGGTCGCCGAACCCGCGCTCGTGGAGGACATCTGCACCTCGGCGACCCGGACGGTGCAGGTCTCGCCGCTCACCGCCGCCGGGGTGGGTGCCGTGGTGGCCGCCGAGTACGCCGCGCGGAGCGTGACCGAGCCCGTCGACCCGGCGTTCGCCCGCGCTTGCCACCACGCGACCGGCGGCAACCCGGCGGCCCTGCTCGCGGTGCTGCACGGCCTGCAGGCCAAGGGAGTCCGTCCGGTCGCCGCCGCCGCGGAGACCGTGCGGCGGGAGAGCCACGCGCTGCTGCGTGCCAGGCGGCTGTACTACCTGGACACACAGCCCCCGCCGGTGCGCACGGTCGCCCGCGCGCTGGCGGTCCTCGGCGACCAGGCCGACCACGACCTCATCGGCGAGGTGGCCGGCCTCGACGGCCCCGCCTACAAGGACGCGCTGCAGGCGCTGGACCGGTTGGGCCTGCTCGCCGGTGTGGGGCCGCCCCGGCTCGCGGACCTCGGGGTGCGGACCGCGACCGAGGCGGCCATCCCGGTGGCCGAGCGGGACCGCCTGCACCGCGTGGCCGCCATGGCACTGCACGACGCGGGCCGCTCGGCCGAGGACGTCGCCACGCAGCTCTCCAGGGTGCACGACCACCAGCCGTGGGAGACCGACCTGCTGCGCTCGGCCGCCGCGACCGCGCTGGACCGGGGCGCCGCCGACGAGGCCGTGCGCTACCTGCGCCACGCCCTGCTGGCCGGTTCCTCGGGCGGCCCGGAGCGGGCGCGCCTGCTGGTCGACCTCGCCGCCGCCGAGCGCGGCGTCGACCCGGTCGCGGCCGTCGGGCACATCGTGCAGGCGTTACCGGACCTGCCGGCCGGGCCGGAACACGCCGCCGCCGTGCTGTCCGTGCCGTTCGCGCTCGCGGCACGCAGCCCCTCGGTGTCGACCCCGCTGCGTGCCGGCGCCGAGGCCCCCGACCCCGGGCTCGCCGCCGCCTACCCCGACCTCGCGCTGCGGTTGGAGGCACGCGGGCGTGCCATCGACGACCACGACCCGGTGCGGCTCGCCGACGCCGTCGCCCGGCTCCGCGGGCTGGACCCCCGGCCGCTCGACACGCCAGGCGGGCGTGAGCTGCTCGCGGTGCTCGCCAACGCCGCCTCGGTGGGTGCCTCGACCACGGCCACCGAGGTCGGCGCGCTCGGCGTCGCGCTGCTCGACCGCGAGGACCCCGGGTTCGCCCACGTGCACACGGCGTTCCCGGTGCTGGTCACCGCGCTCGTCGCGGCGGGCGAGGCCGGTGCGGCGGGCGCGTGGCTGGACCGGGTCTGGCGGCGGGCGCGACCTAAGGAGCCCGCGGGCCCCCGGGCGGCGGTACTGGCCGAGCGCGCGGCGGTGCTGCTCGCGACCGGCTCGGTCGCCGAGGCCCGGTCGCTCGCGGGCACCGCGCTGGAGACCGCGGGCACGGCGTGGCCGGGTGCCACCGCCCTGGCGAGGGTCACGCTGACCGGGGTCGCCATGGCCACCAACGATGTCGAGCTGGCGAGGCGGGTGCTCGACGACGGCGACGACGCCGCCGATCCCGGGGCGGTGCTGACCAGCCTGATGGCGCGCGGCCTCGTCGACGCGGTGCGCGGTGACCACGTGGCCGCGCTGGACAAGATGCTCGAGTACGGCGACCGGGCCGCCCGCTACGGCTGGACCAACCCGGCGCTGTTCCCGTGGCGGACCTACGCCGCCGCGCTGTACCAGCGGCTCGGCGACGTGGACGCCGCGGTCGCACTGGCCGAGCGCGAGCATGCCGCCGCCGTGGCGTGGGGCGAGCCGGGCACCGTCGGCCGCGCGCTGCGGTTGCGTGGCACCGTGCTCGGCGGCGAGGAAGGGCTCACCGCGCTGCGCGCGGCCGTGGCACGGCTGCGTGACGCGCAGGACGCGGTCGAGCTGTCCCGCGCCCTGGTGCTGCTCGGCCGCGGGCTCGCCACGCTCGGCGATCCCGGTGCGGGCGCCGCACTCGCCGAGGCCGACCGCATCGCCTCGGCGTGCGGGGGAGTGTGGGCGGCCGTGAACCCGGAGGTCGACTGGTCGGGGCCGGTGCTGTCGCTCGCCCCGGGCGGTGGCGTGACCGAGCTGTCGAAGGCGGAGCTGACGGTGCTCGCCCTGGTCGTCCGGGGGCTCACCAACCAGCGGATCGCGGATATTCTCGGGATTACCCGGCGGGCTGTGGAGAAAAGCCTCACCGGCTCCTACCGCAAACTCGGGGTATCCGGCCGGGCCGCGGTACTCGCGCAGTGGCGGTCATTGTTGCCGGACCTCGACCCGGGCGCCGACGAGCACGTTTAGGCCATCTGGCCCACACAAACCCACATCGGCGCCTCGCGGGGTGGCGCACCACGAGGCCGGCGGGCAACGAGCCGTCCCTGGGGTTCGGTACTGCCTGGTAGTCGGTGTACCGAACTGGTCACGCCGGTACCGTACCGCCCGGCGGGCCGGACCCGGTATGTCCGAACCACCCGAACCCGCGACCACAGCCTTAAGTCCGATTGGTTGTTGTTCTGTTGCTTTGGGTGGTCTTCGTGAAATAGCATCCAAACCAAGGGTTTCGCAGGTCGAAAGTTCGGCCAAAGCGCCGGTTTCCTTTTCGGAACAACTATCACCGTGGATAGGAGGTGGTCGTCCCATGAGCATCGACATGGCGGACCTGACGATCGACGATCTCGAGGAAACCTTCGATCCCGCCCGCTCGGCGAGCGACCGCGACGTGTTCCGCTCGTTCTTCGAACGCTCCGGGATGTGCGTCGCCCACCTCGACCGGACGCTGCGCGTCGTGGCGGCCAACGCCGACTTCCTGCGACAGTTCGGCCGTTCGCCCGCCGAGGTGTACGGCCGTGACTTCTGCGGGCTGCTGCACCCGAGCGTGCGGGAGAAGGTCGACCAGCAGCTGGTCCGCCTCGCCGACAACCAGCGGCGGCGGTTCGCCGAGCAGGTGGTGGCGCTGCGCCCCGGCGACACCGCGATGACCGGGGAGCTGACCGGCTTCGCGGTCCACCCGGAGTCCGGCCCGGTGGAGAGCCTCGTGGTGCTGGTCCGGCCGGACGCGGCGAGCCGGGACAGCTGCCTGGCCGCCAGGCACACGAAGCTGCTGACCGACATGGACGCGCGCATCCTCGAGGGTGTCGCGGCGGGGGTGTCGACCGTGCAGCTCGCGTCGATGCTCTACCTCAGCAGGGGCGGCGTCGAGTACCACGTCTCCGCGCTGCTGCGGAAGCTGAAGGTGAAGAACCGCCCGGCGCTGGTGTCGAAGGCCTACTCCATGGGGATCTTCGGGGTCGGCTCCTGGCCTCCCCGGGTCCTGCCGGAGTTCCTGAAGTAGGCCGGGTGGCGAAGTAGATGGTGTGAGAACGGCGATGGGAAAGGTGATCACCGTGACCCGATTCCTCAGAGTGGTGCTGACCGGTGGCCCCGAGGCCCTGTCCGACACCGAGTACGTCCACGACACCCCACCCTCGGGCGAGAAGGTGAAGATCGCCTACGCCGCGGGCCACGAGCACTACACCGCCAACGGCGAGACCCGCGTGGTGGACGGGGAGACGCTCCCGGTCTACTCGTGGACCGACCGCACGTCGTTCGCCGAGTGACCCGGTTCCCCGCATGACGTTGTCCGCCGACGACTCCCTGCCCGTCCGGTCGCGTGCGACGCGCCGGGCGGGCAGCGGTGCTAACCGGCCTTGCGGACCAGCGTGACGCCGTCGGCCACCGGCAGCAGGGAGATGTCCACCCGCTCGTCGGCGAGCAGCGCCTCGTTGAACGCCCGCACCGCCACGGTGTCCGGGTCCAGCGCGCCGGGGTCCGCGACCCGCCCGAAGTACAGAGTGTTGTCCACCACCACGAGCCCGTCGTCGTGGATCAGCTCGAGCGCGGCCTCGTAGTAGAGCGGGTAGCCCGTCTTGTCGGCGTCGACGAACACGAGGTCGACCGAGCCAGGTGCGATGTCCGCGAGGGTGCGCGCGGCGGGTGCGATCCGCACGTCGATCCGTTCCGCCACACCGGCTCTCGCCCAGAACGGCCTGCCGAGGTCGAGCCACCGCGAGGTGATGTCGCAGGTGATCACCCGGCCACCGGCGCCCACGGCCCGCGCGAGGCACAGCGTGGCGTACCCGGTGTAGGTGCCGATCTCGACCACCGTCCTGGCCCGCACCAGCCCCGCCAGCAGGCCCAGCAGCTGCCCTTCCTCGGGAGAGACCTGCTGTGCCGCCCCGGCGGGCAGCTCGGCGGTCAGCTCGCGAAGCTCGGCGAGCACGGCGTCCTCGCGGAGGGACATCTCCCGCACGTACCCGCTCAGCGCGTCGGTGATCGAAACCTGTGTGGCCATGACGGAAACCGTAGGCGCACGGGACTGGGGAGAACCCCAGCTCATCGCTCGCGGGTCGCGGCGTCCCGCTCGTCGTCGTCCAGGGCGCGGTCGTCGCGCAGGCCGACGAAGGGCTCGTCGTCCTCGGGGTGACCGGCCTCGATGGCGCGGCCGCGGTGCAGCTCCGCGTCGAACTCGGCACCCAGCAGCACGGCGATGTTGGAGATCCACAGCCACACCAGGAAGATCACGACCCCGGCGAGGCTGCCGTAGGTCTTGTTGTACGACGAGAAGTTGGCCACGTAGAAGGCGAAACCCGCCGAGGCCGCGCCCCACAGGACGACGGCAAGGATGCCGCCGGGGCTGACCCAGCGGACACCGGCCTGTTTCGCGTTGGGCGTCGCCCAGTACAGCAGGGCGAGGATCTGGCTGATGATGATCACCAGCACCGGCCACTTGACGATGTTCCACACGGTGACCGCCGTCGACCCCATCCCGACGAGGTCGCCGACGTACTCGGCGACGCCGCCGGTGAGCACGACGATGAGCACGCTCGCGGTGAGCAGGATCGCGACGACGATCGTGACCCCGAGCCGGATCGGGACCGTCTTCCAGACGGGCCGCCCCTCCGGCACGTCGTAGATCGCGTTGGAGGCACGCATGAACGCGCCGACGTAGTTGGACGCCGACCACAGACCGCCCGCCAGGCCGACGATGGCGAGCACGCCTGCCGTGTTCTGCGAGTGCTGCAGGTTGTGCGTCGCGTTGACGAGGAGGTCACGCACGGCGTCCGGTGCGGCACCGCCGATGTCACTGACCACCTTGTCGATCGTGGACTGTCCGAAGAGGCCGAGTAAGGAGACCACGACCAGCAGGCCGGGGAAGATCGACAACACGCTGTAGTAGGTGAGCGCGGCGGCCCAGTCGGTGAGGTTGTCCTCGTTGAACTCCCGCACGGTCCGCTTGACCACCTGCCACCACGAGCCGCGGTCGAGGTCGGTCGGTCCCTTGGGCGGCCTGGGTGATCGGTTTCTCATCGGTCCTCCGTGCGTGCGGTGGGGTGCGCACGCAGGGGTAACCGCCGCCACGAGGAACAAACCGAACCACGCCGGAGACCGGCGTCAACGGGTGTTCGGCACGCCTGTCGGAACCGGTGGGGGCGCGGCCGGGGTGTCCAACGCCTCGCGGTCGAGGCCGTCCGGCAGGGACTTCCGGTAGATCGGCATTGCCGCGGCGGTGGTCACGATCGCCACGAGGACGAGGATCGCGAACAGCTCCGGGGTCACCATGTCGTGGGCGAGCCCGATGTTGATGAAGATCAGGATCATCAGCCCCCGCGCGTTCATCAGGCCGCCCACCGCCGACGCGTAACGCCACGAGAAACCCTGCAGGCGCACCACGGACGCGCACCCGAGGTACTTGCCCGCGAAGGCCGCCAGCATGATCGCCGCGAGGGGCACCCACAGCGCACCACCCGCGCCGAAACCGGACACCTGGGTGTTGAGACCGGTGAAGGCGAAGAAGACCGGCAGCAGCAGGATCGAGTTCAGGTCCGTCAGCCGGGTCTCCAGCTCTCGGCGCACCGTCGGCGACTGCGGCATCGCGAGGCCCATGATGAACCCGCCGAACACCGAGAACACGCCGATGTAGTCGGTGAACCACCCCGCCACCAGCACCAGGAACAGGATCAGCGCCATCACGTCCCTGGTCATCACGCCCTGGCGCTCCACCCGCTCGCCCAGCCTGCCCAGCAGCCTGCGCCCGACGGTGAGCATCAGCACCGCGAACACCGCGGCCCCCGCCACCGTGTCCAGCGCGTCCAGCGGGCTGCCCGCCGACCCGACCGCGATGATCACCGCGAGGATGCCCCACGCCACCGCGTCGTCGATGGCCGCCGCGACCAGGGTCAGGCCGCCGATCGGGGTGTTCGCTATGCCGCGCTCCTGCAGGATCCTGGCCAGCATCGGGAACGCCGTGATCGACAGCGCGCCGCCGACGAACAGCATGTACACCCAGATGCTCGTCCCTTTCGGGCTGAGGCTGCCGAAGAAGGGCGCCGCCACGGCCGCGCCCAACAGGAAGGTCGGCACGATGCCCGACACCGCGAGCACCGACGCCCGCCGCATGTTCCGCCCGCCGGTGAGCCCGTGGTCGAGCGACGCACCGACCAGGAACATGTAGAACGTGAGCCCGATCGTGCTCAGCACGTAGAGCACGCCCTTGACGTCGGCGGGGAACAGCTGTGCCTGCACGTCGGGCGCCACCGCACCCAGCAGCGCGGGGCCGAGCAGCACGCCGGCGACCATCTCGCCGACCACCCTCGGCTGTCCGACGAGCATGATCAGGCGCCCGCACAGCGTGGTCGCGGCGAGGACCACCGCCAGCGCGCCGAACACCTTCAACGCGAACTCGATCTGGTTCACTTGGCGACCTCCAGGGTCTCGCGGCGCACAGGGCAGCCCTGCGTGTCGTGGGCGTCGAAGTAGCGGCCCGCCATGCGCAGCCTGCGGGCGTCGATGACCATCCAGGTGCCGAGGACGAGCTGGACGAGGCTGAGCCACACGTCCTCCCACCGGTCCCGCACGCGCAGTGCCGCGCCGAACACGGCCAGCCGCCACGCGGGCAGCGGCGCACCGGCCCGGACGAGCAGGCACGGCCCCCTGCTTGGCAGCGAGCGCGTGTGCGCGACCGTGGAGTGGAGGGTGACGCGGGCCAGCACCTCACGGGTCGCCGCCCGCAGCGCGAGCGGGGACAGCCGCCACGCGGGACAGGGCCGGTTGGCGGCGACGCCGAACGGGATGTGGTGCGCGTTCCTGGCCGACACGCGTGTCCAGCGGTCCGGGTCGAACACGTCGGGATGGGTGTGACCGCTGCTGTGGTAGACGGGATAGCTGAAGCACAGCACCGTGCCGGGCGGGATCGTGGTCCGCTCGTCCAGTGCGATGTCGCCGGTCGTGATCCGGTGCGCGATGCCGAACAGCGGGTAGAGCCGCATCGTCTCGTCGAGGACGTGCGCGAAGTACCGGTCGTCACGCAGCGCTCGCCCGGCCACGTCGGGGTGCTGGGCGAGCACGAGCAGCAGGTGCGCCATCGCCTCGGACATCTGCACGACGGCGGTGTTGAAGAACGTGCCCTGCAGGTAGTGCACCTGCTCGGTGGGGGACAGGCTCGCGGGCAGCGGCCGGCGCACGTCGCCTGCGGCGACCCGGCGGGCGAGGTAGCGGGTCAGCCGGGCCCGCCGCGCCGGGTGGCGGAGCCCGGTGCACTTCAACGAGGTCACGACGTCGTCGGCGTGGCCGACGATCAGGTCCCGCGCGCCGCGGGGGCAGGGCTCACCGAACACCAGCTCGTGGAAGTACTCCGCCCACACCGGCATCATCAGGTCACGCAGCCGCACCAGCGTCACGCGCCCGGTGACCAGCTCGTCGAGCACCCGCCCGGCGCAGCGGGCCGCGGCGGCCGACAGTGCCTCGCTCGTGCCGGACAGCAGCGCGAGGGTCGTGTGTGCCACGTCGTCGTAGCGCGGGCCCGGCTCCAGGTGCTCCTGGTGCACCTCCGGGCCGGGGGAGAGCCAGTACCAGAACAGGTCGGAGAGCCCGGCGCCCCTGCTGCGGCCGTTCGCGGCCGGGTGGCCGTAGACCTCGCGGAAGCGTTCCGGGCCGACGGCCTCGTTGGGGAACGTGATCGCGTCGTCCCCGTTGACCTTCTGGAACACCCTGGCACGCAGCGCGACCACCCGCGCGGGCAGCCAGCGCGGCGCGGTCAGCACCGCGGCGGCGGTGAGCAGCGGGATCACCCGCACCGGCCCGTCACCCCCGTCCCACGGGTGACGACCAGGTCGCGGGTCAGGTCGGCGAGGCCCCGGCCGCCGCACAACGCCAGGACGTGGTCGAACTCGTCGCGCAGGGCGTCGAGCACCCGCGCCACACCGGCCTCGCCGTCCGCGGCGAGCCCCCACAGCACCGGTCTGCCGACCCCGACCGCCGCGGCGCCGAGTGCCAGCGCCACGGCCACGTCGCCGCCCCCGCGCACCCCGCCGTCGAGCACCACCGGCACCCGCCCCTCGACCGCGTCCACCACGGCCGGCAGTGCCTCGACCGCCGCGGGCGCGAGGTCGGACTGCCGGCCGCCGTGGTTGGACACCACGATCCCCGCCACCCTGTGGTCGACCGCGAGCACCGCGTCCTCGGGGTGGAGCACTCCCTTGAGCCACAGGGGAAGTGACGTCAGCTCACGCAGCAGGTCGAGGTGGCGCCAGGAAACCGTCGGTGACATCCCGATGTCGAGCGTGCCGCCGAGCGGCCCGCCGGGCAGGTCGCGCATGTTCTCCGCCGCGAGACCCGGTGGCAGGTCGTGGAAGCCGTGCTCGGCGTCGCGGCGGTGCCTGCCGAAGACGGGTGAGTCGGCGGTCACCACGACGGCCGCGCAGCCCGCGTCCTCGGCCCGCCGCACCAGGCACGCCGTCACGTCGTCGTCGGTCTGCGGGTAGAGCTGGAACCAGACCGACGCGGCCGGGTCGACGGCGCGGGCGGCGGCCACCACCTCGCCGATCGCCACCGTGGCCGCCATGCCGGACACGAGGACCGTGCCCGCCGCCGCCACGGCACGTGCCGTGGCCAGCTCACCGTCGGGGTGGGCGAGGCGGTGGAACGCGGTCGGCGCGACGAGGAGCGGCATGCCGAGGTGTCCGCCGGGCAGGTCGACGCCGAGGTCGCGGGTCGCGGCACCCCGCAACACCCTCGGCAGCAGGGCGAGCCGCCGGAACGCGGCCTCGTTCTCGCCGAGCACGACCTCCTCGCCCGCACCGCCCGCGTAGTAGTCGTAGTGCACGGGGTCGAGCGCGGCGCGGGCCTTGTCGTGCAGCTCGGCGAGAACGGTGTTCACGGGGTGCCCACGGTGGTCCGCGCGAGCTGGGTGCGCAGGAACGCCAGCAGCGGCGTGCGGTGCACGTCCTCGCTGTCCCACTCGTTCTCCAGGTTCTCGGTGAGGTGGTGCTCGCCGAGAAGTTCCCCGTCGCGGAAGTGGCGCACCACGGGGTGGAGGTAGCGGCCGTCCAGCCCGCTGGTGTCCTCCTGGGACATCCGGCCGCCGCTGATGTCGAACGGGTCGACGCGGTCGTGGTCGGCGCCGTACTCCAGCGTCACCGCCAGGTACGAGTCGACGTCGCCGAAGTCGCCGCGCCCGACCGCCTCGTGCAGGTGCGCCACCGGCACCTCCTCGGCGTAGCGGATGGTCCCGTCCCGCGAGACGAGCACCGCGTCGGCCATGAACGCGAAGAGCTGCCACAGCGCGGAAGTACGGTTGACACGCTCGACGACGGCGTCGGCCACCCCGTCGGGGGTGGGGTCGAGCTGCCGGTGCGGCCACGGCACGTCGTGGTAGCGGTGTTCGAGAATCCGGTGCAGTGCACGCACTCCGTAGCGGAAGCCGTGGATGAAACCGCTCGTGGACTTCTTGAAGTCCCTTCCCTGCGTGATGGTGCCCGCGAAGAACAGGTCGGGCACGTTCACCGACTCCCAGGCCGGGGTCTGGTCGGGGAACCGGTCCCTGATCGTCAGCGCGGGCCGGCAGTCGGGCGCGAAGATCGAGGCGTCGAAACGGAACCCGGTCGCGAGGATCACGCGGTCGTAGCGGATCTCCTTGACCCGTTCGGCGACCCGCGCGAAGCTGACCGGCACGAGGTAGGAGTCGCCGTCGCGCCGGATGCTCACGATCCTGCCGTCCAGCAACGCGTTCTGGGACTTGAGCTGGTAGGTGTCGAGGAAGTTGTTGTTCACCGCGCGCAGGTGCCCGACGAAATGGGTCTGCCACGCGAACTTCAGCGAGCCGGGCCCGGCGACGTGGATGACGGCGGCGGTCTCGACGAGGTTGTCCGCGGTCTCGAACGCGGAGTTGCCGCGCCCGATGATCAGCACCCGCTGCCCGGTGAAGTCGGCGGGGTCGACCGAGACCTCGTCGTACCGCTCGGCGTGCTCGACCCCCTCGATGTCGGGCACGTACGGCTTCGACACGCCGGTCGCCACGATGATCCTTCGTGCCCGGTAGGTGTCGCCGCGCTGGTCGCGCACCACGAAGTCGTCCGGCCTCGCGACCGACTCGACGCGCGTGCCGTACCGGATCGGCAGGTCGTGCTTGGTGGCGAAGTCGGACAGGTAGCGCACCATGTCCTCCGCCGCCGGGAAGTAGCGCGGGGTGTAGGCGGTGAACAGCAGCGACGGGTCGTCGCAGAGCAGCGAGTTCCAGTCGGTCCGCAGGTTCAGCTCCGGGTCCGTCCAGCCGGTGTTGGGCTTGTTGATGGAGATCAGCGTGCGGTGGCGGGGGAAGCGGGTGAAGAACGCGCCGGGCACGTCGCCCGCCTCGAGCACCAGGTGGTCCCGGCCCGCCCGGGAGAGCAGGTAGGACGCCTGCAGACCGGCCGGGCCCGCGCCGATGACGAGACACTCCGTCGAAACCTCGCTGGACACCACTAGCTCCTCACGTCTTGGAAGGGACGGCAGCAGCCGCTTGTCGGGCTTGCCGCTCGGCGCGACCGGCGCCTCCGCGATGGCGGTCACCCGCACCGGCGCGCACGCCGGACCGAGCCGGGCGGTGACGAGGGCACGCAGCGCCGCCGGGTCGGGGGTCCGGCCGGGGGCGGGCACCACGAACGCGTGCACGGCCTCGCCGGTGTCCTCGTCCGGCGCGGCGACCACGTACGCCTCGGCCACGTCCGGGTGCTCCGCGATGACCCGCTCGATCGGCCCGGCGTAGTGGAGGTTGGCGTTCACGATCACGACGTCACGGGTGCGGCCCGTCAGGTACAGGCGGCCGGCGCCGTCGAGGTGGCCGAGGTCGCGGGTGCGCACCCAGCCGTCCGCGAACACCTCGGCCGACCTCGCCGGGTCGTCCCAGTAGCGGGCCGCCTGGGCGGGGGTGCGGACGAACAGCTCGCCGTCGGTCCCCACCGGGACGGGACGTCCTCGGGCGTCACGCACCTCCACGTCGACCGAGGTGGGCGGGACGCCGACCGACCCGGGCGGGTCGTGCGGGGTGGCCATGGCGATCGTGCCGGTCTCGGTCTGGCCGTAGCCGTGGAACACGACCGGCCCCAGCACGTCGAGGGCCTCGCGGTGGCGGTCGGCCGAGAGCGGCGACCCGGACACCATCAGCGCACGCAACGTCGAGAGGTCCGCGGGAGTACGGCGCTGCGCGGCGACGAGCTTCGCCAGGCGTGGCACGGTGACCACGCTCGCCGACGCGCGGTGGCGGGTGATCGCGTCCGGCAGCGCGGGCCGGTCGGCGACGACCACGGTCCCGCCCGAGACGACGGTGAGCACGGCGTACTCGAACATCACCTGGCTCGACAGCGACCCGAACACGAGGTAGCGGTCCAGCCGGGACGCCAGCTCCCGGATCGCGTGCGGCCACGCGTCCGGGCGCGCGGTCCACGCCGCCGCCATCGCGCCGTAGGTCTGCGCACACGCCTTGGGGACACCGGTGCTGCCGCTGGTGTGGATCAGCCGCGCCACGTCCTGCGCCCGGCCGTCGAGCCGCGTCGGACCGGCCGCCGTCGCGCACAGGGCGCCGACGGTGAGGGCGCCCCCGCTGTCACGGTCGCTGACGACCGCGGTGATGTCGAGCCCGAGGAGGTGGCGCACCTGCGCGTCCGGCAGGCCCGGCCGCACGCCGACCACCCTGGCCCCCACGGCGTGCGCGGCGAGGATGGCGGCGAACGCCTCCGGGTGGACCCCCAGCAGGAGCGCGACCCCGTCGCCGGGGCCGACCTCGTGTGCCCGGAGCCCGGCCGCGATCCGGTCGACGAGGTCCAGCAGCTCCGCGCCGGTGACCACGCGGTCGCCGTGTTCGAACACCGGCCGGTCGCCCCCGTTCCCGAGCGCGTCGAGCACCGCCCCCGGGAACGGGCCGGTCTCAGGCCCCGGCAAGGCATTCCTTCACGAACACGGCCAGCGGCTGCTGGTGCACGGTAGGCAGGTCCCAGTGGTTCTCGAGGTTCTCGGCGAGGTGGTGGGTCGCGGCGAGCGTGCCGTCCCGGTAGTGGCGCACCACCGGGTGCAGGTAGCTCGCGTCGTGCGCGTTCGCCGCGTCGTTCTCCGCGACGCGCGGGATGGAGATGTCGAACGGGTCCACGGTGTCGTGGTCGGGCCCGTACTCCAGCGTCGCGACGAACCGGTGCTCGGCGGGCCCGAGGCCGCCGTCGGCGACGTAGGCCACCGGCACCTCCTCCTCGTAGTGGGCGGACCCGCCGGAGACGGTCACGACGTCGCCGATGACCGCGAACTGCTGCCACAGCGCGGAGGACCGGTTCACCCTGGCCACGATCGCGTCGGCGATCGCGTCCGGCGCCGGGTCCAGCACGGTCGACGGCCACGGGGTGTCGTGGTGGCGGGCCGCGAGGATCCGGTGCAGCGCGCGGGCTCCGTAGCGGAAGCCGTGGATGAACCCGTTGGTGGACTTCTTGAAGTCGCGCTGCTGGGTGAGGGTGCCCGCGAAGTAGAGGCCGGGCACCGTGGTCGACTCGTAGGCCGGGGTCTGCTCGGGGAACCGGTCGTCGATCACCAGTGCGGGGCGGGCGCTGTCGTCGAACACCGAGGCGTCGAACCGGAACCCGGTGCACGCGATGATCCGGTCGTACTCCAGCTCCCGCAGCTTCTCCACCGTGCGGGCGTAGCGGAACAGGACCCGGAATCCGCCGCCCGCGCGGGGTTCGATGCGCTCGACCGTGCCGTCCAGCACGGCGTTCTCCGACTTGAGCTGGTAGGTGTCGAGGAAGTTGTTGTTCACCGCGCGCAGGTGTCCGACGTAGTGGGTCTGCCAGGCGAGCTTCACCGAGTGCGGGCCCGCGAGGTGGATCACCGCGGCGTGCTCGACGAGCGCGTCGGCGGTCTCGAAGCCGGAGTTGCCCTTGCCGATGACCAGTACCCGCTGGTCGGTGTAGGTCGCGGGGTCGGTGTCGAAGGTGTCGTAGCGTTCGGCGTGCTCGATGCCGGGGATCGGCGGTACGTGCAACCGGGAGACGCCGGTGGCCACGACGACACGGGCCGCCCGTCGGGTCCGTCCACCGTGGTCGGTGACGGCGAACCCGTCGTCGTCGCGGGAGATCCGCGTGACCTCGGTGTCGTAGTGCACCCGGACCCCGGTGGCCGAGGCGAAGTCGGCGAGGTAGCGCACCATGTCGTCGGCGTGGGGGAAGTACCGGGGGCTGTAGCGGGTGAAGAGCAGCTCGGGATCGTCGGACAGCAGGGAGTTCCAGTCCATGCGCATCCGCTGCTCCGGGTCGGCGTACCCGGTGTGCACCTTGTTGATCGAGATGAGGGTGCGGTGTCGCGGGTAGCGGGAGAAGAAGGTTCCCGGCCCGGCGCCGCGTTCGAGCACGGCGTAGTCGCGACCGTCGCGTTCGGCCAGCGCGGCGAGCTGCAGCCCCGCGGGCCCGGCCCCGATGATCAGGTAGTCGTGCGCCATGTGGTCGGAAGCTACCCACCCGATCTCAGAACACTCTGAGATCGGCCGCCTACGGTCAGTGCCGTGCCCACAACCGTATCGACCGCCGCTCCAGTCGACCTCGCGGCCGCGTTGCGCCGCGACGACCTGCGCCGCGCGGCCACCCCGCTACCCGTCCTGGCAGGCGAGGAGGTACGCGCGCGGGTGGATCGCGGCCGTGAGTACCTGCGGTCCGTGCTGGCCGACAACGACCGGCCGGTGTACGGCGCGAAGACCGGTTTCGGCGCGCTGGTCGGCTTCGCGGGCCGTGCGCAGGAGGCCGACCAGTGCGACAACACGCTCGCGCACCTCGGCGCGGGCCAGGGCCCGGACCTGCCCGCCGACATCACCCGCGCGGCGCTGCTGGTCCGCACGTGGTCGCTCGCGCGGGGCGTCTCCGGTGTCTCGTGGCACGTGGTGGACGGTCTGGCGGCGATGTTCGCGACGACGTTCGTCCCCGCGGTCCCGCGTTACGGTTCCGTCGGTGCGAGCGGTGACCTCATCCCGCTCGCCTACGCCGCACAGGCACTGCGCGGCCGCGGCCACGCCTACGTCGACGGCGAGCGGCTCCCGGCCGCGCAGGCACTCGACCGCGCAGGCCTCGTCCCGCTCATCCTCGACGGCCGCGACGCGCTGGCGCTGGTCAACGGCACGTCGCTGACGACGGCGGCCACGGGGCTCGCACTCGACAGCGTCCGGGCCGCACACCGCGCACTCGGCGACCTCACCTGCCTGCTCGCCGACATCCTCGGCAGCGATCCGGGGTTCCTCGACGCCCGCCTGATCACCGCGTACGGCCACGCGGGCGCGACCGACGTCGCCGAGCGGATGCGTGCGGTGATCGCGGGCACCGTGCCGAGCGGCGCGCGTCCGTTGCAGGAGCCCTACAGCATCCGGTGTGCCCCGCAGCTGCTCGGCGCCGCGGAGGACGCACTGCGGTACGTGGACGGCGTGGTGGCCGCGGACCTCGGTGGCGTCAGCGACAACCCGCTGTTCTTCCCGGGCGAGGACCTCGTCGCACACGGCGGCAACTTCTTCGGCCAGCCGGCGGCCTACGCGGCCGACGTGCTCGCGATGGTGACCGCGTCGCTCGGCAACCTCGCCGAGCGCCAGCTCGACCTGCTCGTCGACCCGACGCGCAACACCGGGCTGCCGCCCATGCTCGCCGCGGGCCCCGGCCGGCAGCACGGGCTGCAGGGCGTGCAGCTCGCGACGACCGCGTTGGTGGCCGAGATCCGGCGTGCCGTGCTGCCCGCGAGCACCCAGAGCCTGCCGACCAACCTGCACAACCAGGACGTCGTGCCGTTCGGCACCCAGGCCGCACTGCGCGCGTACGACAGCGCCGAGCTGCTGCGGCTGCTGTGTGGCTCCCTCGCACTCGGGCTGCGCCAGGCCGTCCACGTGGGCGGGCGCCAGCCGACCGCGGCGGCGTGTGCCGCACTGTTCGACACGCTCGCCGACGCCATCGCGCCGGTCGACCCGGACCGACCGCTCGACGCCGACGTGCGCCTCGCGGCCGACCTGGTCACGGGGACGCGGTCCTGACCCGGGTGCCGACCTCCGGCACGGCCTCGGCGCGGGACGCCGACGCCGGCAACCTCATCGTGAACCGGGCGCCGCCGCCCGGCCGTCCGCTCGCCTCGACCGTGCCGCCGTGGCTCGTCACGACCTCGCGCAGCAGTGCGAGCCCCAGCCCGAACCGGCGCTCCGGCTCGCCGGGCCCCCGGTGGAACCGGTCGAACAGCCGTTCCGCGTCCACCGGGTCGAAGCCCTCGCCGGTGTCCACCACGGTGAGCTCCACGAACCCGTCCGCCGTGCGCCCGATGCGCACGTCGATCCGGCCGTGCGGGGTGTGGCGCACCGCGTTCGCCAGCAGCTCGTCCACCGCACGCCGCAACGCCGTCTCGACGCCTGTGACGACCATCGGCCCGGCCGAGGGGTCGACGGACAGCGTCACGTGCCGTTCACCCGCCCGGTCGGCCTCCGTCGCCACCGCGGCCTCCGCCACACCGGCCAGGTCGACGGCGCGTCCGTCGAGACGCCCGGCCTCCTCGGACAGCCGCGCCGACAGCAGCAGGTCCTCGACCACGTCCGCGAGCCCGCCGATCGAGCCGGCGAGCTTGTCGAGCCCCTGCCGGTGGTCCTCGGGCAGGTGAGCCGCCGCGGCTCGCCGCGCGAGCAGCTGGGCCCTCGTGTGCGCTCGCGCGATCGGTGTCCGCAGCTCGTGGCTCGCGTCGGTGACGAACCGCCGCTGCCTGGCCAGTGCTTCCGCCAGCGGCGCGACCGCCCGCCTGCCGACCAGGAGCCCGGTGATGGCCGCCGCCAGCAGACCACCGACCTCCGCGATCACCAGTGCCAGCAGGAGGTGTTGCCGGTCCGCGATCTGGTAGCGGGTGTCGAACACCGCCTGCACGGTGCTGTCACCGGGGCCGGCCCGGGTGAGCACCAGGTACTCCGTGCCGTTGCGCTCGACGGTCCGCTCCACCGTTCTGCCCGTGGCCCGCACGGCGTCGAGGTCGGAACGCAGTGGAAACCCCTGGGGCGCCGGCAGCACGCCGCCGTCGACCACACCGTTGTCCAGCGCGAACAGCCAGGTGCACCCCGGCGGGGTGGCGGGGGTCCCGTGCTCGGCGTTGTACTCCAGCTCACGGGCGACCTGCGTGTCCTGCGCGTGCACCATCACCGCATACGCGATCCCGCCGACGACCACCACCAGGAGCGTGATCGCCAGCCCGACCAACACGCTGACCCGCAGGCGTGCCCGCCGGATCACCACCCGCTCCGCCTCGGCCCACGAACGGTTCACAACTCCCCCAACCGGTAACCGAGTCCCTTCACCGTGCGCACCACCGTGCGGCCGAGCTTGGCACGCAGGTAGTACACGTAGGTGTCCACGATCGATGGCGCGGCCGCGTCGCGGAACACCGTCCGCCGCAACGACGTCCGCGTGTGCACCGTGTCCGGGTGGGTCGCGAGCACCCGCAGCAGCGCGAACTCCCTGGACGAGAGCGGCACCCTGGCACCGTCGGGCAGCACTGCCTCGCGCTGCCCCACATCGAGTTGGCCCGCGCCGATCCTCAGCACATCGGTCAGTTCGAGGGCGCGCCTGCACAACGCACGCAGCCGCGCGCTCAGCTCGTCGAGGTCGAACGGCTTCACCAGGTAGTCGTCCGCGCCCGCGTCGAGGCCGTCGATCCGGTCGTGCACGGTACCCAGCGCGGTGAGGATCAACGCCCGTGCCCGCACGGCCCTCGACCGCAGCCGTACCAACAGGTCGAGCCCGTCGAGGGCGGGCAGCCCACGGTCGATGACCACGACGTCGTAGGGGCGGGTGAGCCCGAGGTGCAGGCCCCGCTGACCGTCCAGGGCGACGTCCACGGTGTAGCCCTCGTCGCGCAACGCGGCGCAAAGCAGCTCCACGAGCTCACTGTCGTCCTCGACCAGGAGCAACCGGAAAGGGTCGGCCTGCCGGGATCGGGTGGTGCCCTGCACGGCAACAAGAATCCCACTCCGGCCCCTGCCGTCAACGTGACGGCTGCCTCACTCTCCGTGGGCAACGTGAATGTTCCGGCCACGGCTCCACGACCGGCCCCATGGGGCCGACCCCGATACCGGCCTCTGTCCGCTTCGTACCGCTCATCCGGATGCCGACCCGTCGTGTCTTCGCCCTGTTGCGGACGAGCGCAGCCGCCTGCCCGGCCACCGCCGCCACGCTCCGCGCGGTCAGCCGTCCTCCGCGGTGAGCGGTTTCGCGATGTCCTCCAGCGGTGCCTGTTCGGCCTTGATCCCGAACAGCAGCTCCGCGACGCCGCCGACGGCCATCACGACCGCGGCGATCGCGAAGCCGAGCCCGACCGTGCCCCGGTCGCCGCTGGCGGCGAGCTGCCCGAACAGCAACGGGCCCACGATGCCGCCCGCGCCGGTGCCGATCGCGTAGAAGAACGCGATCGCCAACGCCCTCGTCTCCATCGGGAAGATCTCGCTGACCGTCAGGTACGCCGAGCTGGCGCCTGCCGACGCGAGGAAGAACGTCGCCATGAGCACGCCGAGGAACACCCACACACCACCGGTCCCGGTGACGAACAACCACGTCAGGGGAACCACCAGCACCGCGGAGCCGAGGTAGGTCGTCGAGATCATCGGACGACGGCCCACGGTGTCGAACAGCCTGCCGAGCAGGACCGGGCCGAGGAAGTTGCCCAGGGCGTAGCAGACGATGAACAGCGGCACCATTCCCGACCCGACACCGTAGAAGTCGCTGAACAAGGTGCCGAGGTTGAACGTGATCCCGTTGTAGACGAACGCCTGCCCGACGAACAGTGCGAGCCCGAGGGCGGTTCGCTTGGGGTAGCGGGTGAACGCGGTGTGGGCGATCGTCCTGAAGGGGATCGTGCGGCGTTGGCGGACGGTGATCGCGGAGTCGGGTTCCGGTAGCTTCGTGCCCGAGCGCGCCGAGATGTCGTCCTCGATGCCGGTGACGATCCTCTCGGCCTCGTCCTCCTGGCCGTGGATGAACAACCACCTCGGGCTCTCCGGCACGTGCCGGCGCACGACGAGGATCACGAGCCCGAGCAGCGCGCCGATCGCGAACGCGAGCCGCCAGCCGATGTCCGCGGGGAAGATGCTGGTGTCCAGCAAGAGGATGGCCAGTCCGGCGCCGGCCGCCGCGCCCGCCCAGTACGTCCCGTTGATCACCAGGTCGACCCGGCCCCGCAGCCGGGCCGGGATGAGCTCGTCGATCGCCGAGTTGATGGCCGCGTACTCACCACCGATGCCGGCGCCGGTCGCCAGCCGCGCGATGAAGAAGTAGACGGGGGAGAAGGAGAACGCGGTCGCCACGGTGGCGGCGATGTAGACCGCGAGCGTGATGATGAAGAGCTTCTTGCGGCCGAAGCGGTCGGTGAGCTGCCCGAAGAACAGGGCGCCGAGGCACGCGCCGAGCACGTAGAACGCCGCCGCCACACCGATGTCGCCCGTGGTGATCGCGATGCCGCTGCCCTGTTCGGACAGCCGGGCCGACACCGATCCGACGATGGTCACCTCGAGCCCGTCGAGTATCCACACCGTCCCGAGTCCGATGAGGACACGCCAGTGGAAACGTGACCACGGCAGGCGGTCGAGCCGTGCCGGTATCCGCGTCTCGATCTTCTTCGTCACCACGTCCGTGCTCATCGGCCGGTCGCCATCCGTCGTGCCTCCGTGGATCTCACAGCGCTGAGAGCACCTTGTCGAGCGTGACCGGCAGGTTGCGAACCCGCACGCCGGTCGCGTGGTACACCGCGTTCGCGACCGCGGCGGCGGTGCCCACGATGCCGATCTCGCCGATTCCCTTGCTGCCGACGGGGTTCACGTGCGGGTCGTCCTCGTCGAGCCAGACGGCGTCGATGTCGGCGACGTCGGCGCAGGTGGCGATGTGGTACTCGGCAAGGTCGTGGTTCACGACGTGGCCGAACCGCGGGTCGAGCACGCTCTGTTCGTGCAGCGCCATGGACAGGCCCATGGTCATGCCGCCGACGAACTGCGACCGCGCGGTGCGCGGGTTGATGATCCGGCCGGCCGCGAACACGCCGAGCAGGCGCGGCACCCGGATCTCGCCGGTGTCGCGGTGCACGTGCGCCTCAACGAACTGGGCGCCGAACGCGTACATGGCGAAGCGGTCCTCCGCCGGGTTCTCCTCGACGTGGCCGTCGGCCGTCGCGCCGTCGGGTGGCTCGGGGCCGTACTTCTCGCGGAACGCCTCCGCCGCCGACACCACGGCCGAGCCCCACGTCGTCATCCCGGAGGACCCGCCGGCCACCGACGCGTTCGGCAGGCGGGTGTCGCCGATGTCCATCGTCACGTCCTCGACACCCACCCCGAGCGCGTCCGCGGCGATCTGCGCGAGCGTGGTCCACGTGCCGGTGCCCAGGTCCGCCGCGCCGATCTCGACGACGTAGCGGTCCCCGTCGACCCGGATGGTCGCGGTGGACTCGGGCATCCGGTTGACCGGGTACACCGACGACGCGACGCCGGTGCCGACGAGCCAGCCGTCCCGCTCCCGGACGCGGGGACGCGGGTCCCGGTCGGCCCAGCCGAACCGCGCGGCACCCTCACGCAGGCAGCCGACGAGGTCGCGGCTGGAGAAGGGTTTGCCGCTCTCCGGATCGGTCTCGGGCTCGTTGCGGATCCGCAGCTCGACCGGGTCCATGCCGAGGGCCTCGGCCAGCTCGTCCAACGCCACCTCGGGCCCGAACATGCCGGGACACTCGCCCGGCGCACGCATCCAGGACGGCACGGGGACGTCGAGCGCGGCGAGCCGGTGGGTGGTGACCCGGTTGGGCGACGCGTACATCATGCGGGTGGGCACGCCGGTCTGCTCGGCGAACTCCTCGACCTTCGAGGTCTGCTCCACCACGTCGATCGCGATGCCGGACAGCCGGCCCGACCGGTCGGCCGCCAGGCGCATCCGCTGGATCGTCGGGGTCCGGTAGCCCGCGAGGGCGAACATCTGCTGGCGGGTCAGCGCGAGCCTGACGTGGCGGCCGGGGTTGGCGCGGGCGGCCATGGCGGCGAGGACGACGTGCACGTGCGGCTGGCCCTTCGACCCGAACCCACCGCCGACGTACGGGCAGATCACCCGCACGTTCTCGGGGTCGAGCCCGAACAGCTCGGCGATCGCGGACCGGGTCGGGTGCACGCCCTGCGTCGAGTCCCACAGCGTGAGCCGTTCGCCGTCCCAGTGCGCGGTCGTGGCGTGTGGTTCGAGCGGGTTGTTGTGGTACATCGCGGTGGTGTAGGTCTGCTCGACCGTGACGTCCGCGTTCGCCATCGCCGCCGCCATGTCACCGGTGGAGGTGTCGGTCTCGAAGGCCGGGTTCACCTTCTCGGGCGCGTACAGGTCCGTGCGGTCGGCGGACAGCGTCACGTCGTGCGGTTCGGTCGCGTAGGTGACCCGCACGAGGTCGGCGGCCCGTGTCGCGGTCTCCGCGGTGTCGGCCACGGCGAGGCCGACGACCTGGCCGCGGAAGGCGACGTCGGGCCGCTGCAGGACGGCCAGCTCGCCGGTCGTGTCGGTCAGGGTCTCGGCGTCGAACGGGGTGAGGACCATGCGCACGCCCGGCAGGTCGGTGGCCGTGGTGGTGTCCACGGCCTCGACGCGGCCGAGCGCGATGGTCGCCTGCACCAGGCAGGCGTACGACACCGTGTCGGCCTCGGTCTCGTAGGCGTAGCGGGCGCGGCCGGTGACCTTGTCGAGGCCGTCCCTGCGGTGGAGTGCCCGGCCGATCGCGACGGGCCGGAGCCGGGGGTCGGTGGTCGTCATCGCGCTTCTCCCCGGTCTGTCAGGTCCCGCAGCGCGGCGACCAGCGTCCTGGTGGCGAGCCGGACCTTGAAGGCGTTGCCGCCCTCGAGCCCCTCGACCGGGCGGGCGTCGGCCAGCTCCTCGACGGCCGCCGCCTCGAACGCCTCCGCGGTCGGCCGCGCACCGCGCAGTGCGGCCTCGGCGCGGCGTGCCCGCCACGGCTTGTGCGCCACCCCGCCGAGCGCGATGCGGACGTCCCGCACCCGCCCGTCCGCGACCTCGACCGCGGCGGCCACACTGACCAGGGCGAACGCGAACGACGCGCGGTCACGCACCTTCCGGTACACCGACCGCCGCGCCATCGGCAACGCCGGCACGTCGATCGCGGTGATCAGCTCGCCGTGCGCGAGCGTCGTGTCCCCTTCCGGCGCGTCGCCGGGCAGGCGGTGCAGCTCGGTGAACGGGAGCGTGCGTTCGCCGTCCGGGCCGAGCACGTGCACGGTCGCGTCGAGAGCGGCGAGTGCGACGGCCAGGTCCGAAGGGTGGGTGGCCACGCAGTGTTCGGACGCGCCGAGGATGGCGTGGTGGCGCGTGTACCCGCCCAGCGCGCCGCACCCGGAGCCCGGCTCGCGCTTGTTGCACGGGGTCGTCACGTCCTGGAAGTAGACGCAGCGGGTGCGTTGCAGGGGGTTGCCGCCGACCGTGGCCATGTTCCGCAGCTGACCGGACGCACCGGCCAGGATCGCGGCCACCAGCACCGGATAGCGTTCGCGGGCCCTCTGGTCGGCGGCGAGGTCGCTGTTGCGCACGGCGGCGCCGATCCGCAGCCCGCCGTCCGGCAGGTCGGTGATCTCGGCCGAGGTGGCGTGGGTGACGTCGACGAGCGCGCCAGGGGCCGTGACACCGAGCTTGAGGTGGTCGACGAGGTTGGTGCCACCACCGAGGAACACCGCGTCCTGCGCCGAGGCGACGAGCCGGACGGCCTCCGCCGGGTCCGTCGGCGCCGTGAGCGTGAACGGCCTCATCGCGCCGCCCTCGCCGCCTGCTCGACCGCCGGCACGATGTTGCGGTAGGCCCCGCATCGGCAGAGGTTCCCGGCCATCCGTTCGCGGATCTCCTCCTCGGTCGGCTCCGGTCGCGTGCCGAGGTCGGCGGTCGCGTGGCTCGGCCAGCCGGCGTCCAGCTCGGCGAGCACGCCGACC
The DNA here is from genome assembly GCF_004364325.1 of Actinophytocola oryzae. Taxonomy (GTDB): domain Bacteria; phylum Actinomycetota; class Actinomycetes; order Mycobacteriales; family Pseudonocardiaceae; genus Actinophytocola; species Actinophytocola oryzae. The sequence continues at coordinate 378,699 of NZ_SOCP01000009.1, forward strand.
GCGGAGCAGATCTGGCCGGGCGTGCAGTAGCCGCACTGGAAGGCGTCGCGTTCGATGAACGCCGCCTGCACCGGGTGCGGCTCGTCGCCGCTCGCGAGCCCGTCGGCAGTGGTGACCTCGCCGGTCACGGTGGCCGCCAGCGTCAGGCAGGAGAGCACGCGCCGCCCGTCGAGCAGCACCGTGCAGGCACCGCACTGGCCGTGGTCACACCCCTTCTTCGGACTGGTGACGCCGAGCCGGTCGCGCAACGCGTCGAGCAGTGTCGTCCGGGTGTCCACGGTGAGACGGCGCGTCGCACCGTCCACGCCGAAGGTGATCGCGGTGTCCATGCCGGGGGTTGTTCCCCGTGGCGCGCGGCTCAACCACCTCCGTCAGGTGGTACCGATGATCACGTAGGCGACCGCGCCGAGGTAGAGCGCCAGCCACACCGTGAGGGGGACGGCCGAGAAGTGGGGTGGCCTGCGGCGGGTGACGAGCAGGCAGAGCGCCGCTCCGACGATCGCGCAGCCCGCCGCGGCGACCGAGGGCGCGGACAGCCGCCAGTCCACGAAGGCCAGGCCGACGGCGATCGGGATGCTGGCCTGGAACACCATCGCACCCGTGATGTTGCCCAGCGCCAGGGTGTCCTTGTCCCGCCGCACCCACAGGACGCTGTTCAGCTTCTCGGGCAGCTCACTGGCCAGCGGCGCGAGCACGAGCGCGAGGGCGAGCGCCGGCACCCCGAGGTCGGTCGCGAGCCCCTCGATCTCGACGACGAACAGCTCGGCACCGCCGACGACCAGCCCGACCCCGGCCAGCGTCTGTAGCCACACCAGCGCCGTCCGGGGCTCCTCCCGGCCGCGGTCGAAGTACAGGCGGCTCAGGTCGTCGTCCTGTTCGGCACCCTTGCCACGTGCGATGGTCCGCCACGCGTACGCGGCGTAGCAGAGCACGAACAGGACCGCCGCGGTGATCCGCACGGCACTGTCGCAGACCAGGCCGAGGACCAGCGCGATGCTCATCAGCGGCAGGAAGACGGTGAGGTCCCTGCGGGTCGCCGCCCGGTCCAGGCTCAGGTCGGTGCCCTGCTCACGGCGCTTGCGGAACCCTGCGGCGGACAGGCCGACGACGGCCATGCCGAGCGTGCCGAGCAGGAACGGGGCGCCGATGACGGCGCCGATGGCGATCTGCCCGCTCGTCTCACCGGCGAGGATCGCGACCACCGGGATGACCGACTCCGGCAGGGCCGTGGCCACCGCGGCGAGCACGCTGCCGATCGGTCCGTGGCCGAGCCCGAGCCGGGAGCCCAGCCACTCGACGGAGTTCGTGAACAGGACGGCGCCACCGAGCAGGAGGGGAAAGCTGGCGACCACGAGCACGATGTGCCAGAGCATGGGGGAGGGTTACCCGAACCGGTGACGATCACGTCCCGACCGATGAGATCGTCCGGAATCAGCCGGACCCCGGTGCGTCGAGAGCGGCCCTGCCGTCCTCCGGCGCCGGTCCCCATCGACGCCCACGGATTCTCCTTGCGGACAGTCGTCTCGACACGGTCGAGATGGTGTGACCGGCCGGCGTGACGCGGCAGGTCACACCATCGAGCGGCGCCATCCGGGTGACCCGGCGTCACGCCTGCGCGCTAGTCGGGCCGGGTCGGTCGGTCCGCGACGACGGCGGAACCCTCCAGGTGCCGGGCGGTGTTCACCAGGCCGACCATGCTGAACGCCTGCGGGAAGTTACCGACCAGCCGTCCCCTCGTCGTGTCGTACTCCTCGCTCAGCAGGCCGACGTCGTTGCGGAAGTCCAGGAGCGAGGCGAACAGCCGCTCGGCCTCCGCGCTCCTGCCGGTGCCGTGCAGTGCGTCGGCGAGCCAGAAGCCGCACGCCAGGAAGCTGCCCTCCTCACCCAGGCAGCCCGTCGCCCTCGTACCGCTCGATCAACCCGTCACGGACGAGGTCGGCGCGGATGGCGTCGACGGTGCCGAGGACCCGTTCGTCCCGCCAGGGCAGGAAACCCACCCGGGGAACCAGCAGCAGCGCCGCGTCCAGCTCGGTCGAACCGTAGAACTGCGTGAACGTGCCGCGTTCCGCGTCGTACCCGCGCTCGCACACCTCGGCGTGGATGGTGTCGCGCAGGCGTCGCCACCGGTCGACGGGCCCGGGCAGGCCATGGGTCTCGACCGCCCGGACGGCCCGGTCGACACCCGACCACATCGTCACCTTCGAGTGCACGAAGTGCTGCCGCCGCCCCCGGAACTCCCACAGGCTGTTGTCCGGCAGCTGCCAGTTGCCCTCCAGGTGGTCCATCAGCTCCCGCTGGACCTGCCACGCCGTGTCCGTCGCCGTGACACCGGACTCCCGGCACAGGTGCAGCCCGGTGAGGACCTCGCCGAGCACGTCGAGCTGCAGCTGGTCGACGGCGCCGTTGCCGACCCGCACCGGTGTCGACTTCTCGTACCCGGTGAGGTGGTCGAGGGTGCGCTCCGGCAGGTGCCTCGTCCCGTCGAGACCGTAGACGACCTGGAGGTCGCCGGGGTCGCCGGCGACCGCACGCACCAGCCATTCGCGCCACGCGCGAGCCTCGTCGACGTAGCCGGTCTCCAGCAGTGCCTGCAGGGTGAACGTCGCGTCCCGCAGCCAGCAGTAGCGGTAGTCCCAGTTGCGTGAACCGCCGAGCTGTTCGGGCAGCGACGTCGTCGGCGCCGCGAGGATGCCGCCGGTCGGCGCGTAGGTGAGTGCCTTGAGCGTGACGAGCGCACGCCGCACCGCTTCTCCCCAGCGGCCGTCGTACCGGCACCGGGAGATCCAGTCCGCCCAGTACTTCTCGGTGTCCCGCAACGCGTCCTCTGCCTCGACGGGCTCGGGGGCGCCGAGGTGTGACGGGCGGTAGGTCAGGACGAACGGCACCCGGTCGCCCTCGGCGACGGTGAACTCTGCGTGCGCCGCCGTGTGCCGCTCGTCGTGCCGCGCGTCGAGGTCGACCGGGGTACGCAGCCAGACCGCGTCCGGCCCGGCCACGGCGACCAGCCGCCCGTCCTCACGGCGCAGCCACGGTCGCACCGCGCCGTAGCCGAAGCGGACCCGCAGCGTCATCCGCATGGGGACCCGCCCGGAGACGCCTTCGACCACCCGGACCACGTCGGCGTTCGCGCCGCGTGGCGGCATCAGGTCGGTCACCCGGACCGTGCCCTCCGGCGTGTCCCACTCGCTGTCCAGGACCAGCGAGTCACCTCGGTAGGCCCGTCGGGTCGCCGGACCGCCGCCGCGTGGCGCCAGCTGCCAGGTCCCGGCCTCCTCGTCGTCCAACAGGGCGGCGAAGCAGGCCGGTGAGTCGAAGCGCGGCAGACAGAGCCAGTCGATGCCGCCGGTCCTGGACACGAGCGCGGCGGTCTGGAGGTCGCCGAGCATCGCGTAGTCCTCGATCAACGCCATGCGGGTGTTCCGGTGGTCGCGTACCGCTCGACGTCCTGCTCCTTGAGCGTCAGGCCGAGGCCCGGCGCACCCGGGTCGGGCGTGACGACGCCGCCCGCCGGGTCGAGCACCCCGTCGAAGAACGCGGACTCGATGCGGTCGTGGTCGGCGAACCACTCCAGGTGCCGCATGTTCTGCGTGGCGACGGCGACGTGCGCCGCCGCGTTCTGCGCGCAGTGCGCCGAGACCTCGAGGTTCGCAGCCGCGGCCACGGCGGCCACCCGTCGCCATTCGGTGAACCCGCCACACCGGGTGACGTCGACCTGCAGGCAGTCGACCGCGCCCGCCGCGACCATCCGGGCGAAGTACGGCAGGTCGTAGCCGTACTCGCCGGCCGTCACGTCGATGCCGGTGGCGGCACGCACCTCGGCGAGACCGGCGAGGTCGTCACTGGACACCGGCTCCTCGAACCAGCGGACGTCGAGGTCCTCGAGCCGCTGCGCCACCCGTCGCGCCTGCCCGACGGAGTAGCCGCCGTTGGCGTCGACGTACAGCTCCACGTGCTCGCCGACCGCGGCCCGCGCCGTCCGGACGCGGGCGAGGTCCCGTTCGACCTCGCGGCCCCACGACTCACCGATCTTGATCTTCACGCGGGGGATTTCCTGCTTGTGCGCCCACGTGTCCAGCTGGTCGGTCAGCTCCGCGTCGCCGTAGGTGGTGAACCCGCCGCTGCCGTAGAGCGCCGCGGTGTCGTGCACGCGGCCGAGCAGCGTGCTCACCGGCGTACCCATGACCCGGGCCGCCGCGTCCCACAGCGCGATGTCCACCGCGGACAACGCGCACGAGACGAGCCCGGGGCGGCCGAGGTTGCGGATCCCGCGTTGCATCGCCTGCCATCGCGCCGGCACGTGCACGACCGGCCTGCCCACGACGAGCGGCGCGAGCGTGTCCCGCACCAGCGGCACACAGGCGGCATCGGCGTAGGTCCAGCCGAGGCCGACGGTGCCGCCCGCGCGTACCCGGACGACGGCGATCGTCGTCGCGTCCCACGCGAGGGTCCCGTCGGCCTCCGGACTCCGGGTCGGCACGCGGTAGGCACGCGCGTCGACCCCGTCGATGAGCGGTTCGGTCATTTCTTGAGGCCGGACAGCAGTTCCTGCGCCTTCGTCCGCACCCCCTGGGTGACGATGTGGAACGCGTCGGGGTCGCCCTTGAGCACGGCCTCGGTGAGCGACTTGAACTGCTCGAAGGTGGCGTGCGGCGGGATCGGCGGCACCTCGGGGTCGCACCGCACGTCGAGCACGGTGGCCCCCGACGCGGACAGCGCCGCGTCCCACGCCGGGCCGAGCTGGTCGGGTTCGTCGACGTTGTGGGCCTCGAGGCCGATGCCGCGGGCGAAGGCCGCGTAGTCGATGTCCGGCAGTGCCTGCGACTCCTCGAACTTCGGCGCGCCGCCCATGGCACGCAGCTCCCACGTGACCTGGTTGAGGTCGTTGTTGTGGAACACGCAGATCACGCACCGGCGGTCGGTCCACAGCTCCTGGTACCGCGCGATGGTGATCAGCTCGGCCATGCCGTTCATCTGCATGGCGCCGTCGCCGACGAGTGCGATCACCGGGCGGTCGGGGTGGGCGAACTTCGCGCCGATCGCGTACGGCACCCCCGGCCCCATCGTGGCGAGCGTGCCGGACAGCGAGCCCCGCATCTGGCCACGCATCCGCAGGTTGCGGGCGTACCAGTTGGTGGACGAGCCGGAGTCGGCCGTCACGATGGCGTTGTCCGGGATGCGTTCGGACAGCTCGGCCACGATCCGCATCGGGTTGATCGGGCGCGCGTCGACGGCCGCCTCGCGGGCCACGGTGTCCCACCAGGACGCGACGTTCTTCTCGACCGTCTCCCGCCACGACCGGTCGTCCTTGCGGTCCAGCTTGGGGAGCAACGCGGTCAGGGTGGCCGCGGCGTCGCCGACGAGGTTGACCTCCGTCGGGTACCGCATGCCGACGAACCGGCCGTCGATGTCGATCTGGACCGCACGCGCCTGCCCGAACTCGGGGAGGAACTGCGAGTAGGGGAAGTTCGAGCCCACGATCAGCAACGTGTCGCAGTCCCGCATCAGCTCGTAGCTCGCCCGTGTGCCGAGCAGTCCGATCGAGCCGGTCACATAGGACAGCTCGTCGGACAGGACGTCCTTGCCCAGCAACGCCTTCGCCACCCCGGCACCGGTCAGCTCGGCGATCTCCCGCACCTGCGGGGCCGCACCCCGGGCGCCCTGCCCCACGAGGATCGCGACCTTCTCGCCCGCGTTGAGCACCTCGGCCGCCCGCGCCACCTCGTGCTCCGGCGCGACCGTCACCGAGTACGCCGTCCCCGGCGGGCTCGACGGCACCTGCTTGAACACGTGCTTGGGCGGCGTGTACTCCTCTTCCTGCAGGTCGGCGGGGATGATCAACGCCGTCGGCGCCCGGTTGGCCTGCGCGGTGCGGATGGCCCGGTCCAGCGCGTTGGGCAGCTGCTCGGCGACGTTCACCTCGACCAGGTAGTCCGACGCGACGTCCTTGTACAGCGCCTGGAGGTCGATCTCCTGCTGGTAGCTGCCGCCCATGGCGCTGCGCGCGGTCTGCCCGACGATCGCCACGACCGGCACGTGGTCGAGCTTCGCGTCGTACAGGCCGTTGAGCAGGTGGATCGCACCCGGCCCCGACGTGGCCATGCAGACCCCGACGTGCCCGGAGAACTTCGCGTAGCCGACGGCGGCGAACGCGGCCATCTCCTCGTGCCGCGCCTGGACGAACCGGGGCTCGTTGTCCGCCTTGCCGAACGCGGCGACGATCCCGTTGATCCCGTCACCCGGATAGGCGAACACCTGCTGGACGTCCCACTCCCGCAGTCGTTGCAGGATGTAGTCGCCGACGGTCTGTGCCATGTTCTCACTCCTCATCGTGCGGGTGCCTGGTCAGCAGCTCGGCGAGATGCATTGCCTCGCGACCCCCGCTGTCGAGTTCGTGGACCTGTGTGCGGCAGCTGAACCCGTCGGCCAGCACGACCGTCCCGGGGTCGGCCGCACGCACCCGGGGGAGGAGTACCCGTTCCGCGCACGCCACGCTCACCTCGTGGTGGTCGGGTTCGAAACCGAAGTTGCCTGCCAGCCCGCAGCAGCCGGAGTCCAGCCGTTCCGCGTCGACGCCGGCCCTGCGCAACAGCTCCTGGTCGGCGTCCCAGCCGAGCACGGCGTGCTGGTGGCAGTGCACCTGGGTGATCGCCCTGGTGCCGGTGGGCAGCCGAGGCGGCTGGTAGCCGGGGGAGTGCTCGGTGAGCAGCTCGGCCAGTGTCACGGTCTGCTCACGCAGCCTGCGCACGTCCCGGTCCTCCGGGAACAGCTCGGCCGCGTCGGACCGGAACACCGCGGTACAGCTGGGTTCCAGCCCGAGCACCAGACCACCGGTCCGCAGGTGCGGCGCCAGGGTTCCTACCGTGCGGGTCAGGACCCGTTTCGCCGTGGCGAGCTGTCCGGTCGAGATCCACGTCAGGCCGCAGCAGACGGGCTCCGACGGCATGATCACCCGCCAGCCGGCGTCCTCGACCAGCTCGACCGCCGCGCGACCGACCCTCGGGTGGAAGCGGTTGGTGAACGTGTCCGGCCACAGCAGCACCGTGCCCCGCGAGCCGTCGCCGCGGGGGCGCCGCCGGCCGAACCACTGCTGCAGGGTCTCGTTCGCGAACGCGGGGATCTCCCGGTCCGCCAACCCGGCGGCCCTGGTCGCGAGCCGCCGCAGCGCGGGGACCTTCGCGAGCGCGTTGACCACGCGGGTGAGGCGGGCCCTGCCCACCGACCTGGCCAGCACGGGCAGCCAGCCCAACGCCAGGTGCGCCCTCGGCCTGCGCCACTGGCGGCCCTTGTAGTGGTGGGCGAGGAACTCGGCCTTGTACGTGGCCATGTCCACACCGGCCGGACAGTCGGTCTTGCATCCCTTGCACGCCAGGCAGAGGTCGAGTGCGTCACGTACCTCGGTGGAGCGCCAGCCGTCGGTGATGGGGCTGTCGCCGTGTCCGTTCAGCATCTCGAACAGCAGGCGGGCACGCCCGCGCGTGGAGTGCTCCTCCTCGCCCGTCACCTGGTAGGACGGGCACATCACCTCGCCGCCGTCCGTGCTGTGCTGACGGCAGCGGCCGACGCCGACGCACCGGTTGGCCGCGTCGGCGAACGAGCCGCCGTCGTCCGGGTACCGGAAGTACACGTCCTGGGGGGTCGCCGGCGCCCAGTCGCCGCCGAGCCGCAGGTGCGAGTCCAGAGGCGCGGGCGCGACGACCTTGCCGGGGTTCATCCTGTTGTGCGGGTCGAAGATCGTCTTCAGCTGGCCGAACGCCCGCATGAGGTCCGGGCCGAACATGCGGGGGAGCAGCTCACCCCTGGTCTGGCCGTCGCCGTGCTCGCCGGACAGCGACCCGCCCAGCTCGGCCACGAGGTCGGCGGCGCGTTCCAGGAACCGGCGGTAGGTCGCGACGCCCTGCGCGGTGTAGAGGTCGAACGGGATGCGGGTGTGCACGCAGCCCTGTCCGAAGTGGCCGTACAGGCTGGGGCCGGTGTCGCTCGCGTAGCCGAACTCCGCGTACAGCTCCCGCAGCCTGCGCAGGTAGTCGCCGAGCTTCTCCGGTGCGACCGCGGAGTCCTCCCAGCCCTCGAAGGTGTCGGGGCGGTGGGGGACGTGTGCGGTGGCGCCCAGCCCCGCCTCACGCACCTGCCACAGCTGCGTCTCGTGTGCCGGGTCGTCCAGCACCTCCACGTTCGCGGCGTGCTCGGTGTCGTGGATGGCGTCGAGCATGTCGTGGGCCCGCCGGTCCGCCTCGTCGGTCGTCTCGCCGCCGAACTGCACCATGAGGAACGCGTGCCCCGCCGGCAGCTCGGACAACGCGTCGGGGTTGAGGTGCTTGAGCTGCTCGTCGCGGATCAGCTTCGCGTCGAGGCCCTCCAGCGCGATCGGCTCGTGCGGCAGGATCGCGGGCACCGCGTCGGCCGCCTTGTCGACACTGGGATAGCCGAGCACGACCAGGGTGCGTTCCCGCACCACCGGAACGAGCTTCAGCTTCGCACGCAGCACCGTGACCAGGGTGGACTCGCTGCCCACCAGGAGGCCGGCGACGTCGAAGCCGTGCTCGGGGAGCAGCGAGTCGAGGTTGTAGCCCGACACCCGGCGCGGGATGTCGGGGAAGCCGGCGCGGATCCGGTCGGCGTAGGTGTCCCGCAGCGCACGCAGCTGCCGGTAGATCGCCGCCTTCGGGTCGCCGCGACGTTCGATCGCGGCGTAGGCGTCGTCGTCGGTCGGCCCGCACCAGAACCGCGTGCCGTCGTGGCAGAGCACCTCCAGCTCGGCGATGTTGTCCACGACCTTGCCCGTGCGCTGCGCGGTGGCGCCGCAGGAGTTGTTGCCGATCATGCCGCCGAGCGTGCAGTTCATGTGCGTCGCCGGTTCCGGGCCGAACCGCAGGCCGGTGGGGGCCAACTCGCGGTTCAGGTCGTCGAGCACGATGCCCGGCTCCACGACGCAGGTCCGCTCGTCGGTGTCGACGGACAGCAGCCGGTTGCAGTACTTCGACCAGTCGATCACCACGGCGGTGTTCGTGCACTGCCCGGCCAGGCTGGTGCCGCCGCCTCGGGACAGCACCGGCGCGCCGTGCGCGTGCGCCACCGCGACCGCGGCCGCCGCGGCCTCGGGGGTGCGTGGCACGACGACGCCGATCGGCACCTGCCGGAAGTTCGACGCGTCCGTCGAGTACGCCGCCAGGCTGCCCGCGTCGAACCGCACCTCGCCGTCGACGGCGTCGGCGAGCGCGGCCTCGAGCGCGGCGGTGTCCACCTCGGCCGCACGCGCGACGACGACCGGGTCGGGCAGGTCGACGGTGCTCACCGGCCCGCGCCCGCCGCGACGCCACCGAGCAGGCCGTCGGGGCAAGCCGCCCGCGCCCGCGAGCCGCGGCGGATCGCCCGCCTGGACCCGACCCTCGCCCTGGTGACCACCGACACGTGCACCATCCCCATGGTCGTCTTCCCTCCGCCGCTCCAGAAGGCGGGCTTACCTCGTTCACGCGCCGCAAACGTCACCGGCGAAAATGGACCGAGTCGGGTCCGCCGTGGAGTGGACACACTGGTGAGAACCTCCGATAACGCCCAGCGGCTCAGTCGGCGAGGACCCGGCCGTAGCGCCGCAGCACCCGTTCCCTCAGGTCGGGGTCCGAGCGGGGTACCGGCTGGATGAACACCTCGTCGAGGTCGGGGAACCGCTCCCGCAGCTCGCCGTCGATGCGCATGCACGCCTGTTCGAGGTCACCGGCGGTGTAGGTGTCCACGAAGTCGACCCGTGCGCACAGCAGCACCCGGTCCGTGCCGGTGAGCATGGTCTGGACGTCGACGAGGTCGTCGACCTCGGGCTGGCGCTCCAACAGCTCCCACACCGACCGCACGAGCCGGGGGTCGGCCTGCCGTCCGATCAGCAGGGTCTTGCAGGTCTGGCCGAGCAGGAACGCGACGACCGTGAGCAGCACGCCGATCGCGATCGACGCGACGCCGTCCCACACCGCCGACCCGGTGAGCTGGTGCAGCGCGACACCGGCCCCGGCCAGCACGATGCCGATCACTGCGGACAGGTCCTCGGTGAACACCGCGCGTGGCGCCGGGTCGTCACTGCCGCGCAGCTGCGTCGACACGGACTGGTCGTGTTCGTCGGCCTCGGTGCGCACCTGCCGAGTGGCCTGGAGGAACGAGGTGCCCTCGAGCACGAGCGCGATGCCGAGCACGACGTAGTTCACCCAGGCGTAGGTGCTGGGCTCCGAGTCCTCGACGATCGTGTGCACCCCCTGGTACACCGAGAAAGCCGCGCCGGACACCAGGATCCCGAACGCGGCGAGCAGCGACCAGAAGTACCGCTCCTTGCCGTACCCGAAGGGGTGTTGCCGGTCCGCGGGGCGCTCCGACCGCCGCACCGCGGTCAGGAGCAGGATCTGGGTGGACGTGTCGCCCACCGAGTGCGCCGCCTCCGAGAGCAGGGCACCCGAACCGCTCAGCAGGCCCGCGATCAGCTTGAGCACCGCCACGGCGAGGTTGGCGCCGAGTGCGACGAGGACTGTGACAACGCTCTGGTTCTTCTCTGCCATACCGACCTCAGGACGCGGAGAACGGCAGCTCGCCGAGTGCGTCGCGCAGGCTCGGCAGGTCCGCGAACACCGCCGCGGCACCCGCGTCCCGCAGCTCCGCCTCGCCGAAGCCACCGGTCAGCAGCGCCACACACGGCAGCCCGGCGCGCTCGGCGGCCGCACAGTCCCAGGTGGAGTCGCCGACCAGGCACGCACGGTCGCCCCCGACGCGCTTCAGCGCCGTGTCCAGCAGGTCCGGCGCCGGTTTGGTGTCCGAGACGTCCTCCGCGCTGGTCCAGTCGTCGGCGAGGTCGTGCAGGTCGAGCAGGTCGAGATAGTGCTTGACGTGTGCGGGATCACCCGAACTGGCCAACGCCACGGTCCAACCGTGTCCGCCCGCCGCCGCGACGAGGTCCCGCGCCCCCGCGAGGCCCCGGATCTGCGGGATCATCGGCTCGAAGACACGCTTCCACTCGTCGCGCAGGGTGTCGCCCAGCTCACGCTCCACGTCGTCACCCGCGACGTGCGCGACGAGGCGGTCGCCACCCATGCCGATCGCGCGGTGCAGGCGCCACACCGGGACCGTCACGTCGTGGCGCTGGAACGCCTGGAACCAGGCGATCGCGTGGTGGTAGTTGGTGTCGACCAGCGTGCCGTCCACGTCGAAGATCACGGTGTCGTCGGTCTGCTCAGTAGTCACCGAAAATGGCTACCCAGGGGGTCGTTCGGGGAAACGCCGGTCCGGACAGGACACCGCCGGCGTGTTACACGAACGTTTCGTTCGGTCTCCTGTGGGCAGCCACAAGTATGGACTCCACGGATGAAACGCCCAGGCTCTCGGTGATCCTGGGCGATCTCACGTACCCGGCCGAGAAGTGGCGGATCACCGCGTGCGCCGACATCTACGGCGTCGACGCGAGCACCAGGCGTGCGTTGTACCGCCTGCCCGCCCGCACCTACCGGGACGCCGACGACGTCACGTCCGCGCTCGACGAGTCGGCGACCGTGGGCTGACGCGCGTCACAGCCGCCTTTTCCCTGGCCGATCCGCTGATAGCTTGAGATCAGCGAACGGCGAGGGAGGGGTAACGGGCATGGACGAGCCGCCATCACCGACCGGTCCTGCCGGGATCGACGCCGCGCTGCGTGCGGTCGACTACCTGGCGGACACCCAGACGGTCACCACGCTCCACCTCGCCGAGCGGCTCGACAAGCCGGTGCTGGTGGAGGGGCCCGCTGGTACCGGCAAGACCGAGCTGGCGAAGGCGGTGGCCAGGATCGACGGGTCGCCGCTGATCCGGTTGCAGTGCCACGAGGGCATCGACGAGTCCAAGGCACTCTACGAGTGGGACTACCGCAAGCAGCTGCTCCGCCTGCAGGCCACGGCTGACACCAGCGACTGGGCCGCCGTCGAGCAGGACATCTTCTCCGAGCCGTTCCTGCTCGAACGGCCGCTCCTGGCCGCCATCCGCAGCGAGCGCCGGGTCGTCCTGCTGATCGACGAGGTCGACCGGCTCGACGTGGAGACCGAGGCGCTGCTGCTGGAGGTGCTGTCGGAGTACCAGGTCTCGGTGCCGGAGCTGGGTACCGTCCGGGCCCGCACCCACCCGCGCGTGTTCCTGACGTCGAACAGCAGCCGCGAGCTGTCGGAGGCGCTCAAACGACGCTGCCTCTACCTGCACCTGGGCTATCCCACCCCGGAACGTGAGCGGGAGATCATCCAGGCCCGCGTGCCGGGGCTCTCCACCGCGATCGCCACGCAGGTCGCCGACACGGTCGGGTCCATGCGGAGGCTGGAGCTGCGCAAGCGGCCGTCGGTCTCGGAAACCCTGGACTGGGCGAGGATCCTGCTGGACCTGCGGGTGTCCGAAGTGGACGACGACGTCGTGGCGCAGAGCCTCTCCGTGCTGCTGAAGAACCAGTCCGACATCGAGCTGGTCAGCGAGAAGCTAGGAACCGCGTGACCGCGTCCATCGCGGCGAGAGCCGACACGGTGGCGAAGTGGTCGACACCCCGCAGTACGACCAACCGCGCGTCGGGCAGCGCGTCGACGAGCCCCTGCGCCGGCATCGCCGTGTCGCGGTCGCCGATCACCACCAGCACCGGGCACGTGATCTGCCGCAGCCCGTCCTCGGGCACACCGCGCGGCGCCGACTCCAGGTACGACGCGACCTCGTGCCGGTCGTTGCCGTTGCCCGCGATCATCCGCCAGAACGTGCGGTGCCCGATGTCCTCCGGTTCCGCCGGTCCCCGCAGCGCGGCCGCCAGCGCGGTGGCCCGGCCGGGGGCGGGGTCGAGCACCCGGTCGCCGACGCCGAGCACGGCCAGACGCGTGAACCGGTGTGGCTCCCGCGCCGCCGCGGCCAGCACCGCGACGGCCCCCGCCGAGAAGCCCGCCGCGGCGGTCGGCTCGTCCCCGGCGGCGGCGAGGACCGCGTCGGCGGCCGAACCGTCCACCGGGGCGCCGCCGTGACCGGGCAGCCGGACCGGCCGGGGGATCACGCCCTCCGACACCAGGACGTCGACCCAGCCGGGCCGCCGCCAGTTCTGGTCGAAGGTGGACCCGAGCCCGTGCACCAGAAGGACCTCTGACATGTCGCGAGACTACGGCGTGGCCGGGCTGGTGCGGGAGCTTCGCGCCACCGGCGTCCCCGTCGGGCTGTCCGAGCACCTCGACGCGACCAGGGCCCTGGCCGAGACCGACCTGTTCGACCGGGACGAGCTGCGGGCGGCGCTGCGGACCACGCTGGTCAAGGACGCCGGTCACTTCGCGACCTTCGACCTGGTGTTCGACCTGTACTTCACCGGACAGCCGGTGGACGTCGCCGAGCACCTGGCCGAGCTGTCCGACGCGGAGCTGCGTGACCTGCTCGCCGCGGCAGTGCGCCGGGAGGACGACACACTGCTGCGCCAGGTCGTCGGCGTGCTCGTCGGCCGCCACGCGGGGTTCGAGCCGGGCCGCGCGGTCGCGGGCGTGCTCTACCAGATGCGCACCGTCCGGGCGATCGACCTGGAGCAGCTCGGCACCGCTCTGTCCGACCCGAGCCCGCCGGGACCCGGCTGGGCCCGCAGGCTCGCGACCGAACGCGTCGAGGACGCCCTGCAGCGCGTGCAGGACGAGGTCGGCGCCGAGATCCGGCGCAGGCTGATCGAGGACCGCGGTGCCGACGCGGTCGCGCGGACACTGCGCACCCCGCTGCCGGAGGACGTGGACTTCCTGCAGGCCGCGCAACGTGACGCCGACGCGCTGCGGCTGGTGATCCAGCCGCTGGCCCGCAAGCTGGCCGCGCGGCTGGCCGTCACCCGCAAGCGCGCGGCGCGGGGCATCCTGGACTTCCGCCGCACGGTCCGCAACGCGTTGTCCACCGGCGGGGTGCCGGTCGAGCCGGTGTTCCGGCCGCGGCGGCCCGCCAAGCCGAGGCTGGTCGTGCTGGCCGACATCTCCGGCTCGGTCTCCACCTTCGCGGGCTTCGCACTGCAGCTCGTGCACGCGCTGCGGGGCGAGTTCACCGCGGTGCGCTCGTTCGTGTTCGTCGACGGGCTCGACGAGGTGACCGACATCTTCTCCGACGCGGGGCACCTCGGCGCGGCCATCAGGTCCATCAACGCACGCGGCTGCGGCGTCCGCTACGACGGGCGCTCGGACTACGGGCACGTGTTGAGGACCTTCGACGGGTCGTTCGTGGACAGCCTCACCCCGCGCACGACGGTCCTGGTGCTGGGCGACGCCCGCTCGAACTACCTCGAACCGCGTACCGAGGCGCTCGCGGGCATCGCCGCCCGCGCCGGGCACGTGTACTGGCTCAACCCGGAGCCGATGTCGGCGTGGGACAGCGGCGACTCGGTGATCGGCCGGTACGCGCCGCACTGCGAGCGCGTGGTGGAGTGCCGCTCGCTGCGCCAGCTCCGCGCGTTCGTGGAGTCCCTGACGTGAGCGGACGGCCGGTGCTCACCCCTGGCCACGACGCAGCAGCAGGAGTGGCGTGGCGAGGAGCGCCACCCCCGCGAGGGCGAGGGCCGCACGTGGGCCGGTGACCTGCGCGAGAAGCCCCCACAGCACGGTGATCGACGCGATGCTGACGCTGCTCGTGATCGACCAGGCGGTGAGCACCCGCGCCTGGCGGTCCTCGTCGGTGTTCCTCAGCCGGTAGGCGACCAGGACGGGGTTGAACAGGCTGATACAGGCGATCAGCCCCAGCTCGGTGACGATCACGACCACGAGTCCCGCCACGCCCGGCTGGATGAACACGAGCCCGACGGGCCAGCAGGCACGCACCGTGCCGAACACCCGCAGCACCGCCCGCTCCCCGAGCCGGCGGACGACGCGGCGCGCGAGCCGGGACCCGACCAGCCCGCCGACGCACGGCACCGCGAACGCCAGCCCGTACTGCCAGACCGGGAACCCCAGCTCCGAGAGCATCAGCACCGACAGCAGCGGCTCCGTCGCCATGATCAACCCGTTGACCAGCATGACGTTCACGAAGAACCGGCGCAGCGTGCGGTGGGCGAGGAGGTAGCGCCACCCCTCGACGACGTCGCCCCATCGGCGTGCCGGGGCCGTCCGCGCCGGCGGGGGCCGCTCCGGCTCCCTGATCGCGGTGATGCCGAGCGCCGAGAGGAGGTAGCTCACCGCGTCGAGGACGACCGTGGTCACCGGCCCCAGCAACCCGATCGCCGCACCTCCCAGCGGCGGCCCCACGATCGTCGCCGACCAGGTGGTCGACTCGAAACGGCTGGTGGCCACCAGGAGCCGGTCCGCGGGGACGACCGTCCTGAGGTAGGCGCCGCTCGCGGCGGCGAACGCGATCTTCGCCGCCGCCGTGACGATCGCGACCACCAGCAGCTGCGCGAACGACAACGCGCCGAGCCAGTAGACGAGCGGCACGGACGCCAACACCGCGAAGCGGGCCACGTCCGTGGCGATCATGACGGGTCGCTTGGCACGGAACTCCGTCCACGGCCCGAGCGGGACCGCGAGCAGCGCCCCGATCGCGAGCCCCGACGACGACAGGACCGCCACCTCGGCCGAACCGGCGTGCAGGACCGTGATGGCGACCACCGAGAGCGCGCCGAAGCCGAGCCCCGTCCCGTAGGCGCTGACCGCGTAGGCCGCCCACAGCCACCCGAACGTCCCGCCCAGGCTCGTTCTCCGCCACATGTCCGATACCCCCGGCTCGTGGACAACGCCCTGTTGCCACGGAGAGGGAAGCCGATCCCGGGGCCTGGGCACCAACAACGGTTCGATCGGCGTGTCACAACCCGTCGTTGTGGGAGTAGGTTCCGGCTCGTGGAGCTGGACGCCGTTCGCACCTTCGTCGCCGTCGCCGGCACCGGCCAGTTCCAGGCCGCCGCCGACGAGCTGGGCATCACCCAGCAGGGCGCCTCGAAGCGTGTCGGGGCCCTGGAACGGGAGCTGGGGGTTCGGCTGTTCGCGCGGGAGGCGCGGGGCGTCCGGCTCACCGTCGACGGGCAGGCGTTGCTGCCCCACGCCCGCGAGCTACTCCGCGCCGCCGAACGCGTCACGGCGGCCGTGACGCCGGGGCGCCGGCCACTGCGGATCGACGTCGTCAGCCGCAGGATCGCACCGGCCGCCATCCTGCACGCCTTCTACCAGCAGCACCCCGACATCGAGCTGGACGTCGTCGCCCTGGTCAACGCCGACGCCCCGGCGGCACTGGCCGAGGTCGGCGCGGGCACCCTCGACGCGACCTTCAGGTCCCTTCGGGACACCGCCCGCGACCTCCCGCCCGAGCTGCGGTCGGCGCGGGTCGTCGACGACCGGCACGAGCTGCTGGTCGGCCCTCGGCACCCGCTGGCGGACGCCAGGTCCGTGACACCGGCCGATCTCGTCGGTCACCCCATCTGGATGCCCGGCATGACCGACGCCGAGCCGATCGGCTACTACGAGGACCTGGCGAAGGCGTTCGGGCTCACCATCGACACGATCGGGCCGATGTTCGGCATCGAGGCGCTCCTCGCCGAGCTGGCGGACTCGACCCGGCTGGCCAACCTGGTCGGCAGGGGCTCGCGTTACCTCTGGCCGGAGAGCTACGACCTGCGCCGGATCCCGGTCGTCGACCCGACGCCGGTCTACCCGCTCTCGGTGGTGTGGCGGGCGGACAACCCGCACCCGGTCCTCGCGAGCTTCCTCGACCACCTCCACGCGAGGTACCGGGAGACGGCCACCGACGACCTCTGGGTGCCGGACTGGGCGCGTCAGCCGGCCAGTTCCTCCCACAACAGTCGGAAACGCCGCAGCGGGTCGCTCTCGACGGTGGTCGTGTCGCCGAGCACGAGTGTCCGGCGCGTGTCGGGGGCATAGGGGGACCAGTGGGGCAGGCCGGCGCCGTTGGGGTCGCCGGTGCGGGCGAACCGCACCCACGCCCCGGCGAGGTCGTCGGCGAGCTGCCGCGCTCGTGGCGCGTTGTCGCCGGTGATGGGCGCGTCGGCGTTGTGGAAGACGAGTGCGACGTCGATGCCGTGGGTGGCCGCCCAGCGGGCGGGGTCGGCGGGCGAGGGCCAGGTGAACAGGTACAGGTAGGCGGGCGCACCGCCGAGCGCGGCCTTGCGTTCGGCCTGTGCCCTGGCCGCCACGAAGACGCCGCTGTCGGTGCTGATCCTGGCCGCCAGCAGCGCGGGGGAGGCCTGCGGGTATGCGTCCCGGTACTCGGCGACCACGCGTGCCGCGTTGTCCGCGCCCGCGAGCGCGCCCGCGGCCGTGAGCAGCCCGGCCTCGGTCAGCTCGGGGTCGGCCGCGAAGGCCGTCGCCTCGTCCCGGGTCAAGCTGATGATCATGGGCACGTCCCGCGACACCTCGGGCGCGGTCGGCGAGAACGGGTCGCGTGGGATGGCGACACCGTCGACGACCGGGGTGAACTGTGCGGGCGGGGTGCTCGCCTCCAGCCCCGCCTGTGCGGCGACCAGCATCTCGACGGGCACGTCACGCAGCTCGGTGATCCGCCTCGTGGACAGGCCGAGCCGCGCGAGCAGACGGCTCGCGTTGCGGGTGCCGGACTCGCGGTTCGCGAGCGTGAGCGTCGATCCACTCTGGACGGCCGCGCGGTGCACCAGTCCCGCCGCCGAGGGCATGGCGAGCAGCACCGAGGTCTTCGAGCCGCCACCGGACTGGCCGAAAACGGTGACGTTGCCGGGATCGCCGCCGAAGTTGGCGATGTTCTCCCGCACCCACCGCAGCGCGGCGACCGCGTCGAGCATGCCGTTGACGCCGGCACTCGCCCATTCCGCCGGCGCGCCGAGGTCGGCGAGATGGAGGAACCCGAGCAGGCCCAGGCGGTGGTTGACGGTGACCACGACGACGTCGCCGAACCGCGCGAGCGGGTCGCCGTCGAAACCCTGGTGGTTGCCCGAGCCGGTGGAGAACCCGCCGCCGTGGAAGGAGACCAGCACCGGCCTGCGGGCGGCGCCCGGTCGCGGCGTCCACACGTTGAGCACGAGGCAGTCCTCGTCCTGGCCGCCGGGCTGGTCGAGCCAGCTGATCAGCCGCGTGTAGTCGAGGCGGGCGCCCGGGATCGGCTGCGGGGCGATGTGACCGAAGCGGTTGGCGTCCCGCACGCCACGCCACGGCGCGGGTGCCGTGGGCGGCCGGAACCGGTTGGCGCCCCCGGTCGGGCCGCCGTAGGGAATGCCGAGGAACGCGCTCACCCCGGCCGTGCGCCTGCCCCGGACCCAGCCCGACGCCGTCTCGACCAGCTCGACCCCGCCGCGGGTCGGGGTCACGGACGGGGTCGCGGCGGCGAGGTGCGCGTCGAGCAACCCGGCGGCACCGACGAGTGAGGTGGTCGTGAGCAGACCACGACGGCTGATGGCAGACGAGCGGGGAGCATCTGCTGCTGGCGTCATGGCCTCCATGTCAGCACCTGCCGCCGCGGGCAGGAACCGTTGCGGCACAAGACTGGCGATTTCACCGATCCGCCCGTTACCTGTGTGCCACCGGCCGGACGCCGGTGTCCCGATCGTCGTCAACGCCCGCATCGACACGTTCCTGCCCACCGGCGGCATCCCCGCACCGGAGCGCCTCGCGGAGACGGTCGGGCGGGGCAGGCTCTACCGGGACGCGGGCGCCGACTGCGTCTACCCGATCGGCGTGCGTGACCGGCACGACCTCGCGACCCTCGTCGAGGAGCTGCCCGGCCCGGTCAACGGCAACACCGGCGAAGGTCTGGACCTGGCCACGCTCCGGGAGCTGGGGGTGGCACGCGTGTCCTACGGTCCCCGGATCTACCGCGCGGCGCTGGCCGAGCTGAGGTCCGCGGTCCAGGCGCTGGTCTGACGCATCGGGGATGATCGGGCGGTGGGACCTACTGCCAGAGGAGCGCGAGATGCCCAACCCGCACGTCCCGGCCGGCGGTGAGTTCGTGCGCAGCCCCAGCGGCGCGCTCGTGCCCGCCGAGATCGACCCCTTCCACCGGGCGCTGCGGCACGTGGCACCCTCGGGCCTCGTCGGGGACACCACACAGACCGCCGGCATGCGGCGGCTGGAGGCGATCAGCGGCAAGACCGTCGGCGCGAGCGCACTGTGGATGGGCCAGACCCACGTGCCCGCGTCGACGGCGTCCGCCAACCACCACCACGGGGCGTCGGAGACCGCCATCTACGTCGTCTCCGGCCACCCGACCTTCGTCTTCCTGGACGTCGACGGGGACGAGCCGACCGAGACCCGCGTCGAGACCGGGCCGGGCGACTACGTCTTCGTGCCCCCGTACGTCCCGCACCGCGAGGAGAACCCCGACCCGGACACCGAGGCCGTCGTGGTGATCGCACGCACCACCCAGGAGGCGATCGTGGTCAACCTCGACGGCCTCGACTGGTCCGAGGTGCGCGTGGAGTAGCCCCGAGTTAGTCCCTCGGGGCGGAGAGCAGCTCGGCGACCAGCTTCGTGGTCCTGCCCAGCAGCGCCGCCAGCTCGGGCAGGCGCTCGTCGGTGATGCGGATCGTCGGGCCCTGGATGGCGATGGCACCCACCACACCCCCGCCCGGCCGCAGCACCGGCGCCGCCACGGCACGCACGCCAGGGTTGCGTTCCTCGTCGTTGAGTGCCCAGCCCCGCTCACGGACCAGCTCCAGCTCCGCCCGCAGCTGGTCGCGGTCGGTGATGGTGCGGTGGGTGGCGCGGTCCAGGTCGCCGAGCCCCTCGATCTCGGCGTCGATGTCGCCGCACGCGAGCAGGCACTTGCCCATCGCCGAGACGTGCAGCGGGATCCGGGTGCCCGACTCCTGGTTGAACCGCAGCGGCTGGCTCGACATCACGTCCAGCACCACGTTGACCTCGTTGCCCGCGCGGATGCCCAGGTTGATCGACTCGCCCGTCTCCTCGGCCAGCTCCTCCAGCAGCGGCAGCGCCTGCTGGTAGCCGAGCCGCCGCTCCGCCTTGCGCCCGAGCACGACCAGCGCCGGACCCAGTCCGTAGCGCTCGCTGCGTGCGTCCTGGCGGAGCAGCCCGGCCTCGGTCAGCGTGCGCGCGAGGCGGTGGGCGGTGCTCACCGTCAGGCCCGTCCGCTGGGCCAGCTCCGTGACGCCCACGCTGTCGTCGGTGGCCTCGACGCAGTGCAGCACCGCGAGCGCACGCTCGACGGCCTGGGCGCCGGACCTCTGCTGGCTGGGTTGCGGGACGGTCACGGCGAAATTTTCGCACATCAACGCGGTCGCGCCCGGTGGCGCGGTCCCGCTGACATACGTCACCACCGCCTGGCACCCAACCTCTCGTGGAAGCCTGTTCCACACTATGGAAATTGTGGCGGGGCCTGCACCGCCTGTGCCTGGATGGGAGTGCGAGAGGAGTGGTGATGGCCAGGTTGATCCGGTCGCTCGGTGCTCGCCGCGCCCTCCGCGGCGACCGAACGCCTCGGCCTCGCCGGCACGATCAACTCGACGTTCAACGAGCCCTACGAGGTGGCCAGGCACTTCGCGACCCTCGACCACCCCACCGGGACGACCACTTCGACATCGAGGGCCACTTCAACGTCCCACGCGGTCCCCAGGGCCGGCCGGTGATCTTCCAGGCGGGTGACTCCGACGAGGGCCGCGAGTTCGCCGCCGCCACGGCCGACGCGATCTTCTCCCGCCACGGCACCCTGGAGGCGGGGCAGGCGTTCTACGCCGACGTCAAGGGCAGGCTGGCGAAGTACGGCCGCGGCCGCGACTCGCTGAAGGTGTTGCCCGCGGCCACGTTCGTGCTCGGCGACACCGACGCCGAGGCCCGTGAGCACGCCGCGCACGTGCGCCGCCGGCAGGTGAGCGGCCAGACCGCGATCAAGCTGCTGGAGCAGGTGTGGAACCGCGACCTGTCCGCCCACGACCCGGACGGCCCGCTGCCCGACGTCGACCCGGTCGCGGGGGAGAACACGGTCGCCAAGGGCAGGGCGAGTGTCCGCATGACCCGCGATCCCCTTGACCAGGCGAGGAAGTGGCGGCAGCTCGCGGCGGAGAAGAACCTGTCGATCCGCGACCTCATGATCGAGGTGTCCGCGCGGCAGACCTTCGTCGGCTCGCCCCGGACCGTCGCCGACTCGATCAACGACCTGGTGCAGCGCGATGCCGGCGACGGCTTCATCCTCGTCCCGCACATCACCCCGGGCGGTCTGGACACGTTCGCCGACACGGTGGTCCCATTGCTGCAGGAGCGGGGCGTGTTCCGCACCGAGTACACCGGCACCACCCTGCGCGACCACCTGGGTCTGCCCTCGCTGTCATGACCGTTCGAGAGGACACCGCATGACCACGACCACGTTGGCGCTGGAACCGTTGACCGTCACGATCGGGGCCCGGGTGGCGGGTGTCGACCTGACGGCGCAGCCCGCACCGGAGCTGGTGGCCGCGATCCGCTCCGCCCTGCTGGAACGCAAGATGCTGGTCTTCCCGGGGCAGCGGCTGACGCCGTCGTCGCACCGCGCGTTCGCCGCGGCACTCGGCGAGCTGACGCCCGCGCACCCGGTGGTGCCCGGCCTGGACGCCGAGCACCCCGAGATCTACGTGCTCGACAGCGGTGACGGCGGCAAGGCCCCCGTGTGGCACACCGACGTCACGTTCACCCGCACCCCGCCGCTCGGTTCGGTGCTGCGGGCGGTGTCCCTGCCGCCCGCGGGCGGCGACACGTGCTGGACCGACCTCGAGGCCGCCTACCTCTCGCTCTCCCCGCAGCTGCGGCGCCTGGCCGACGAGCTGGAGGCCCTCCACGACGGCCGCGACGACTTCGAGGAGTACCTGCGGGTGCGCCGGTCCGGCGAGGGAAACGTCTGGGAGGGCGAGCTGGTCCGCTCACTCGACCCGGTCGTGCACCCCGTGGTGCGGGTGCACCCGGAGACCGGCAGACGGAGCCTGTTCGTCAACCCCGGCTTCACCACCCGCCTCGTGGACCTGACGGAGACCGAGAGCCGCGCCCTGCTCGGCGTCTTCTTCGCGGCCATCGGCAGGCCCGAACACAGCGTGCGCCACCGGTGGACGCCGGGCGACGTCGTCGTGTGGGACAACCGCAGCACCGCGCACTACGCCGTCGACGACTACGGCGACCAGCAGCGCGTCATGCACCGGATCACCATCCGGGGCGACCGGCCGGTGGGTCCCGGCGTGACGGCCTCGCCGCGCTGACCGACACGCCCGCCCGGTCAGGACCATCACTGGCGTGTTTGGCCGCGGTGGCCGTGGGCACCTCACCACCGAGCGGACGTCGCCGCCAGTGAGTGGAGGAGAAATCGTGATCGGTGAGCTCGAAGCCGTCGTGCTGGACACCCGTGACCCCCACCGCCTTGCCGCGTTCTACCGGGAGGTGATCGGCGCGGAGATCGTCGTGGAACGGCGTGACTGGGTGACGATAGCGGACCGTCAGGGGCGGAAGCTGTCGTTCCAGACCGCGCCGGGCCACGAGGCGCCCCGGTTCCCCGACCCGGCAGGCAGCCAGCAGTTCCACCTCGACGTGCATGTCGAGGACGTGGACGAGGCCGAGCGCAAGGTGCTCGAACTGGGCGCGACACGCGTGCCCAACGCGAACGAGGACCGGACCTTCCGGGTCTACCGCGACCCCGCCGGACACCCGTTCTGCCTCGTGTTCGACTGACGGCCGGTCACGGCCACGCCGGACACCCCCATGCCCGGCCGTCCCACTCGACGAGGAACGGCCGGGCATGGGGCAGGGGAGTACCCCAGACCCGCCCGCCCAGCCCGCACAGCCTGCCGAGAGCCACGGTGAGACTCGCGACGTGGCCGACCACGGCCACCGTCTCCCCGCGATGGGTGTCGGCGATCCTCCCCAACGCCGAGCTCATCCTGGCCACCACCTCGTGCCCGGTCTCGCCGTCGCCGACCCGCTGCGTCAGGTCCCCCGCCACGACCCAGGCGTGGAGCACCTCCGCCGTACGTGCGTGGACCGCCGGGTCGTTCGCCCCTTCGTGTGCGCCGATGCCGACCTCCACCAGCTCCGGCATCGCCGTGATCGCGGCGCCGAGGTGCGCGGCCGTCTGGCGGGCCCGAAGCGCCGTGCTGGCGTAGACCCTGGTGATCGGTTCGCCCGCGAGCGTCCCGGCCGCGGTGACCGCCTGGCGGCGGCCCAGTTCCGTCAGTGGCGCATTGGGCACCGCGCCGGCGAGGCGTCCGGTGACGTTGTGGGACTCGCCGTGGCGCAGGCACCACACCCGTACCGAATCCGCCGTCCGCATGCTTGACACCGCCGCTCCCGGGGTACCTCGAAGGTCCACCGTAGAGGAGGTCAACCCATGATCCTGCGTAGGATCGCTCGCCCGATGTTGGCGGCCGTGTTCGTGTCCGGCGGTATTGACACGTTGCGTAACCCGAAGCCGAGGGTCGCCGCGGCGGCGCCGGCCATCGACAAGGCCGTCGAACAGGTCGGGGACAAGCTTCCGGCGCAGGTGCCGACCGACCCCGAGATGCTGGTGAAGATCAACGCGGCCGCGCAGGTCGGCGCGGGAGTCCTCTTCGGCCTCGGGAAGTTCCCCCGGCTCTCGGCGTTCGTCCTCGCCGCGAGCCTCGCGCCCACGACGGTGGCGGGCCACCGGTTCTGGGAGCAGGAGGACCCGGCGAGCCGCGCGGCGCAGCGCACGCACTTCCTCAAGAACCTCGGCCTGCTCGGCGGGTTGATCATCGCGGCGGCCGACACCCACGGCAAGCCGTCGCTGACCTGGCGGGCGAGGCACGCGACCGACGCACTCGCCGGCTCCGTCCAGGGCACGGTCCACGGCGCCGCGGCCTCCGTGCAGGGCACGGCCAGGTCGGCCGTGGGCAGTCTGGAGGAGGCCGCCAGGTCGGCCGTGGGCAGCGTCGAAGGAGCCGCGAAGTCCGCCCGGGGAAGCGTCCAGGGGGTGGCGAAGTCCGCCCGGGGGAGCGTGGAAGGCGTGGCGAAGTCGGCCAGGGGAAGCGTGGAGGACGCGACCAAGTCGGTCCAGGGCACGGCAAGGTCGGTCAGGAAGAAGCTCGCCTGAGCGGGCGGCCCACCATGCCGGACCGTGGCGGAGACCCCGAGATCCAGGACCTGAGCCTGCCCGAGCTGCGCAGGGCGGCGGCCGGCTGCGAGCGCTGCGACCTGTACCGGGACGCGACCCAGACCGTCTTCGGGAAGGGCCCGGCGCCCGCGCGGCTGATGATGGTCGGCGAACAGCCGGGCGACCAGGAGGACCGGGCCGGCGAGCCGTTCGTCGGCCCGGCGGGTCGGCTGCTGGACCGCGCGCTGGCCGACGCGGGCATCGACCGGGCGCAGGTGTACGTGACGAACGCGGTGAAGCACTTCAGGTTCACCGAACGCGGCAAGCGCAGGATCCACCAGAAGCCGAACCGGACCGAGGCCGTGGCGTGCAGGCCGTGGCTGCTCGGGGAGCTCGCGCGGGTGGCACCCGAGCTGGTGGTGTGCCTCGGTGCGGTCGCGGCCCAGTCGCTGCTGGGATCGTCGTTCCGGCTGACGCGGCACCGCGGTGAGGTCATGGACCTGCCCGGGTCGACCGCGAAGGTGACCGCGACCGTGCATCCGTCGGCCGTGCTGCGTGCCCCGGATCGCGACGAGGCCTACGAGGGGCTCGTCGCCGACCTCACCGCGGCCCGGGGCGTCATGGCCTGAGGCCGGTCAGGTCTGCGACGCGGCGAACTCGCGGACCAGCGCCTCGCAGAACGCGGGCAGGTCGTCGGGGTTGCGGCTGGTGATCAGGCCGCCGTCGATGACGACCTCCTTGTCCACGACCGTGCCGCCCGCGTTGCGGATGTCGGTCCGCACGCTGGGGTAGGAGGTGAGTGTCCTGCCGCGCACGACGTCGGCCTCCACGAGCAGCCACGGGCCGTGGCAGATGGCCGCGATCGGCTTGCCCGCCTCGACGAAGTCGGCGACCAGGCCGACGGCCCGCTCGTTCTGGCGGAGCTTGTCGGGGTTGGTCGTGCCGCCGGGCAGGATGAGCGCGTCGTAGTTCTCGGCCGAGGCCGACTCGACGGTCAGGTCCACCGCGAACGTGTCGGCCTTCTCGACGTCGGCGTTCATCGCCTGGATCGGCTCCTCGGACAGCGCGATCAGGTCGGCGTGTCCGCCGGACTGCTCGACCGCGGCCCTCGGTTCCTCCAGCTCGACCTGTTCGACGCCGTCGGTGGCGAGGATCGCGATCCTGCGCCCGCGCAACGACTGGGCCAGCGATGTCGCCGGCGACTGGTTGGCCATGTCCGGCTCCTCCTCGTCAAGGCGCTGGTCGAGCGACTCGCCCTCGCGCTGCTCGCGTTCCGTCGTGCCGAAGCGGTTGGCTCCCGACCAACCTTCCGGGGGTTCGACCCCACCCTCCAGGGGGTCGGTGGCCAGCTCGTCCTCGTCGAGCTGCTCGCTGGTGGTGAAGTCCGGGTCAGATGGGGTGGTCATGGTGACGCGGGTACCCGCTGCCGGCCGCCGTACACGGTCGTCCGCCCGGGAAGGGAGATGCGATGTGCAAAAAGCAGGTGGCACGAGGTTCGGGTCCGACGGACGCGGGGTAACCCCCGGGAAGTTGTGCGTATCGGTCCGACGACGGGACACCCCCCATGCACATAGCGATGATCTCCGCGCACGCGAGCCCGCTGACGGGGGAGGTGGAGCCCGACGAGCACGGCCGTCACGTCGGGGAGCTGTCCGCCGCGCTCGTGCGGGCAGGCCACGAGGTCACGGTCTACACCAGGAAGGCGTCCGGTCGGCAGGCCGCCGAGGTGTGCTCCGCCCAGGGCTACCGCGTGGTGCACCTGCCCGCCGGACCCGCGAAGCACGTCCCCCGCGACGAGCTGCTGCCCTACCTGGGTGAGTTCACCAGGCGGCTGCGCACCAGGTTCGCCGAGGACCTGCCGGACGTCGTGCACTCGCACTTCTGGCTGTCCGGGCTCGCCGCCGTGTTCGTGAGCATGGCCGCCCCGATGCCGATCGTGCACACCTTCCACTCGCTCGGCACGACGAGGCGCCGCAACGACGAGAACGACCCGAGTCCGGTGGAGCGGATCCGCCTCGAACGGATGGTCGGCCAGTCGGTCACCAGGGTCATCGCCACCTCCGAGGACGAGGTGCGGGAGCTGCGCGGGATGCGGGTGACCGGCAGGCACGTCTCCGTCGTCCCGCGTGGCATGGACTGCGACCGCTTCCGCCCCGACGGCCCCCGCCTGACCAGGCGGCTGCGGTGCCGGGTGGTCAGCGCCGGCCAACTCGCGCCGCGCACCGGGTTCGCCGACGTCGTCGAGGCCATGACCCACCTGCCGGACACGGAGCTGGTGATCGCGGGCGGACCCGACCGGGAGCGGCTGCCGCAGGACCCCGTGGCGTGCCGGCTGCGTGAGCTGGCGGAACGGGTCGGCGTGGCCGACCGCGTGCGGCTCGTGGGGCAGGTGCCGACCGAGCGGATGCCGGAGCTGTTGCGTTCCGCCGACGTGGCGGCGTGCGTGCCGTGGTACGAGCCGTCCGGCAACGAGGCGCTCGAGGCGATGGCGTGCGGCGTGCCCGTGCTGGCGACCTCGGTCGGCGACCTCGCCGACACCGTCGTCGACGGCGCGACCGGGGTGCTCGTGCCACCACGCAGGCCCGAGAAGCTCGCGGCGGCGATGCGGGCGCTGCTCGCCGACCCGGCGCGCCGGGACTTCCTCGGCGCGACGGGGCGTGAGCGGGTCGAGGTCCACCACAGGTGGGACCGGATCGCACGGGACACCGCGGACGTCTACGAGGAGAGCCGCGACCGGGCCCTCACCTGCAGTGTGTCGTGAACAGTCAACATTGAACAATCAGCCTTGAGCAGCGAGGCGGGAGGCCCGCTTGCGCTCCGCGACCATGGCTTCCTGCGCCAGTACCTCGGGGTCGGCGGCCCCCGCCTTCCGGTAGACGTACACCGTCTCCTCGGCCACGCGGTCCCAGGAGTAGCGGGCCGTCGCCCGGTCCCGGCCCGCGGCACCGAACTGCTCGCACGTCGACCGGTGCGACAGCACCCGCTGCAGCGTGGCCGCGAGCTCGCGTGGTTTCCTCGGCGTGACGTGGATGCCGGTGACCCGGTCGACCACGGTGTCCACCAGCCCGCCCACCTTGTTGGCGACCACGGCGAGTCCGCACGCCATCGCCTCGAGCGCGGCGATCCCGAACGTCGACTCCCACTGCGTGCACACCATCAGGTCGGCGGACCGAAGCAGCGCGGGCATCTCGGCGTGGGGGACGGCACCCAGCAGCCGCACCCGGTCCGCCACCCCGAGGGAGGACGCGTAGTCACGCAGCTCGTGCGCGTGCGCCCCCTCGTACGGCTCGCTGGCGATCACGAGCTCGGCCTCCGGCAGCGCGGGCAGCGCGGCGACCGCGGTGCCGAAGCCGGAGGAGGGCGTCATCTCCCCGAGCGCGACGACCCGCTGGGGCCGGGTCCTCTCGGCCTGGTCGCCGTCCGGGTCGAAGAGGTCGAGGTCCACGCCATAGGGCACCAGGGAGATGTTCTCGCGGGCCACACCGGCGGCGACGAGCCGCGCCCGCTGCGCGGAGAACGTCGCGACGACGTGGTCGGCACTCCGCAGGGCCCGGTCGTCCTGGCCGGTGACCTCGTGCGGGCTGAACACGAACGGGACGTCGATCGCGTGGGCCGCGGCAGCCGCGCCGTCGACCGGGCAGTGCGCGTGCACCAGGTCCGGGGCGCCCGACCGCAGCCGGGCGGTCAGGTCGTCGTGCCGGGTGTGCACCGTGACCTCGTGGCCCGCGCGGGTGAGGGCCTCCGCCAGAGCCGCCACGTGCGCCTTCCGGGACACCGACCCCCGCAGCTGGTCGGTTCCGGCGATCATGGCGATCCTCAGCATGTGAGCCACCTTCCCGGGCAGGGTCGGACACCCGGGCACATGCGCGCCGGCGCCGGCCCCGTCCGCTCCACAAGGGACGAACAAATCGGGCCGCGCCAGCTGTTTGACGCTGAACAACGGGTACCCGCCACGCGCCCGGCCCAAACCGCGCCCCGCCCGTGGTTCGGCGGCAGGCGCGCGGGTACACGCGGGGCATGGTGAGCATCGGATACTTCCTGTCCTGTGAAGAGTTCGGCCCGAAGGAGCTCGTGCGGCAGGCCCGGCAGGCGGCCGACGCGGGCTTCGAGCGGCTGTGGATCTCCGACCACTACCACCCGTGGAACGACACCCAGGGCCAGAGCCCGTTCGTGTGGTCGGTGATCGGCGCGCTGTCCGAGGCCGTCGACCTGCCCGTCGCCACGGCCGTGACCTGCCCGACGGTCCGCATCCACCCCGCGGTGCTCGCGCAGGCGACCGCCACCGCGGCCGTGCAGCTGGACGGCAGGTTCGTCCTCGGCGTCGGGTCGGGCGAGGCGCTCAACGAGCACATCCTCGGCGACCCGTGGCCGTCGGCCGACGTGCGGCTGGAGATGCTGGAGGAGGCCGTCGAGATCATCAGGACCCTGCACGGCGGCGGTACCAACAGCTACTCCGGCAAGCACTACACGGTGGAGAACGCGCGCGTGTACACGCTGCCGCCCGAGCCGGTGCCGATCTACGTGTCCGCGTTCGGCCCGAAGGCCGCCGAGGTCGCCGGCCGCATCGGCGACGGTTTCGTCAGCGTGCAGCCCGACGCCGACATGGTGAACGCCTACCGCGAGGCGGGCGGGAAGGGCCCCGCGCAGGGTGGTTTCAAGGTCTGCCACGCCAGGACCGCGGCGGAGGGCCTGACGACGGCACACCGGATCTGGCCCAACGAGGGGCTGCCCGGCGAGCTGGCGCAGGTGCTGCCGCAGCCGAAGCACTTCGAGCAGGCGAGCGAGCTCGTGACCGAGGACATGCTGAGCCTGCCGACCGGCCCCGACCCCGAGCCGTACGTCGAGCGGGTCAGGGCGTTCGCGGACGCGGGCTTCGACGAGGTGCACGTGGCGCAGATCGGACCCGACCAGGACGAGTTCTTCCGGTTCTGGCGCGAGGAGGTGGCGCCACTCCTGAAGTGAGGACTCGGGTACCCGTGTCGAGGTGTGATCAGCGGGTAACCCGGGCATCAGCGATCGGCGCGGCGAGGCTGCCCAGGCTGCCGCTCGCCAGATGGCCGGCGGTGTGCAGCCACGGGTGTTCAGCAGCGAGCACCCGTGCCCCGGCCATCGAGCCCTAGTTGAGCTCGAGCAGGCCCAGCAGGACGCCTTCGCGGGTGGACCACGGGCAGATGTCGATGGAGGCGTGGCCGGTGGCGGTCATGAGCGCCTCGGCGACGACCGCGCCCGCGAACACCTGCCGGGCTCGGTGGGAGGAGATGCCGGGGAGCCGGGCGCGGTGCCGCGGCGACAGCCGCGCGAGCAGGGGAATCCACGCGGCGATGTCGTCGGCGCGGAGGTGGTTGGTGCCGGCCAGCTTCGCGAGTGACTCGAAGACCTTGGAACAGCCGGTGGCCGGTGCCTCGGCCAGGGCGCCGCGCAGCTCGGGTGGTATCGCGTCGCGGATCTCCCCGCGCAGCATCGTGCGGGTGTCGTCGAGGTCGGTGGTGTCGGTGAGCCCGGCCATGGTGAGGGTCCTGGCGCCGAGGGGGAGCGAACACGTGAAGGCCGGTCGGCGGGTGGCACCGTAGGCGATCTCGACGGTGCCGCCGCCGACGTCGAGCACGGTGAGGGCGTCGGCCGGGCCGTGCCAGTGGCGTGCCGCCTGGTAGGCGAGGCGGGCCTCCTGTTTGCCGGTGAGGAACCGCAGGGTGACGCCGGTTCGTTCGGCGACGGTCTCGACGACGGTGTCCGCGTTGGTCGCGTCGCGGACCGACGACGTGGCGAAGGGCAGGAACCTGCCGGCACCCAGGCCGTGCAGTCGCTGTTCGGTTGTCTGGACGGCGTCCACGATGTGCTCGATGCCGCGTCGGGTGATGCGGCCGTCCGCGTCGATGGCCTGGTCGAGACGGAGTCTCACCTTGTGGGACACGACCTGGCGGTCGGGGGTGTGGTCCACGACGAGCAGGTGTGCGCTGAAGCAGCCGACGTCGAGGACCGCGACTCTGGCGGACTCCTTGTCGCGCGGTGTCGATTTCGTGGCCACGTCACTCCCGGGCTCGGCAACAGGTCGATACCCGCCGCTCCTTGACGTGATCGCGTCACGATCCTACGACGGCGGGTCGCGCCGTCCGTCGGCGCCACAGGAAACCTATGGGCAAGGATGGCGGAATGCCTGACTTTTCGCTGGACGAGTCGACGAGTTCGCCTGGACGGGCTGCCGGAGGTTCATTCGACAGTGGCGCCGGGGCTGGTAAATCCCCCGGCGCCACCGGGATCAGAAGTCCTCGTCGAAGCTGACCGTGCCGCTGACCGCCACCTGGTAGGCGGAAACGCGGCGTTCGAAGAAGTTGGACAGCTCCTGCACGTCCTGCAGTTCCATGAACGCGAACGGGTTCCTCGACCCGTACTCCGGCTCGAGGCCCAGCGCGGCGAGGCGCCGGTCGGCGACGTGCTGGAGGTACTCGCGCATGTCCCCGAGGGTGAGACCGGCCACACCTCCGGTGAGCAGGTCCTCCGCGAACCGTACCTCGGCCTCCACCGCTTCCCGGAGCATCCGGCGTACCTGGGCGTGCAGCTCGTCGTCGAACAGGTCGGGTTCCTCGCGGCGGACGGTGTCGACGACGTCGAACGCGAACGTCATGTGCATGGACTCGTCGCGGAACACCCAGTTGGTGCCCGACGCCAACCCGTTCAGCAGCCCCCGTGAGCGCAGGAAGTACACGTACGCGAAGGCGCCGTAGAAGAACAGACCCTCGATGCACGCGGCGAAGCAGATCAGGTTGAGCAGGAAGGCACGCCGGTCCGCGCGCGTCTCCAGGCGGTTCAGGTGCTCGATCGAGTCGATCCACCGGTAGCAGAACTCGGCCTTCTGCCGGATCGACGGGATGTTCTCCACCGCGGCGAACGCGGCGACCCGCTCTTGCTCGTCGGGCAGGTAGGTGTCGAGCAGCGTCAGGTAGAACTGGACGTGCACGGCCTCCTCGAACAGCTGCCGCGACAGGTAGAGGCGGGCCTCCGGCGCGTTGACGTGCTCGTACAGGTTCAGCACCAGGTTGTTCGCCACGATCGTGTCACCGGTGGCGAAGAACGCGACCAGGCGGTTGACCAGGTGGCGCTCCGCGTCGGTGAGCTTGTCCAGGTCCGCGAGGTCGGAGTGCAGGTCCACCTCCTCGACGGTCCAGGTGTTCCTGATCGCGTCCCGGAAGCGTTCGTAGAACAGGGGGTAGCGCATCGGCCGCAGGGTCAGGTCCATGCCGGGGTCGAGCAGGGCCTGCCTGCGTGCGGTGTTTCCCAGCGTGGAGTTCGGGGTGGTCACTGGCATGCCTCACATGACTCGGGGTTCTCCAGGGAGCAGGCGGCAGGGTCCACTGTGGACTCCACGGCGGCGACAGTGGCCTGCTGGATGCGGGTGGCCGGGCGGGACCGCAGGTAGTAGGTGGTCTTGAGGCCGGACTGCCAGGCGTAGCGGTACATCGACGACAGCTTCCCGATCGTCGGCGAGGCCACGAACAGGTTCAGCGACTGGCTCTGGTCGACGTAGGGGCCGCGCGCGGCGGCCAGGTCGACGAGCGCGCGCTGCGGCAGCTCCCACGCCGTGCGGAACAGCTCCTTCGTCGCGGCGGGCAGGTCGAGCCCGGCCACCGAGCCGTCGTCGCGCTTGAGGCGGTCGCGGGTCGCGGCCGTCCACAGGCCGAGCGCCTTCAGCTCCGCCACCAGGTACGCGTTGACCTGGAGGAACTCGCCGGACAGCGTCTCACGCTTGAAGACGTTCGACACCTGCGGCTCGATGCACTCGAAGCAGCCCGCGATCGACGCGATCGTGGCCGTCGGCGCGATCGCCACGAGCAGCGAGTTCCGCAGCCCCGACTCGGCGACCTTCTCGCGCAGCGCGGTCCACCGCGTCGTCTGCGTCGGCGTCACGCCCCACAGGTCGGGCTGCAGACTTCCCCGTGCCGCACGGGTCTCCGCGTAGGCCGGGTGCGCACCCGCGGCGGCGGCCAGGTCGGCGGAGGTCTCCAGCGCGGTCAGGTACACGTCCTCGGACAGGCGCGTGGACAGCTCGCGTGCCTCGGCGGAGTCGAACGCCAGGCGCAGCGTGAAGAACACGTCCTGCAGCCCCATGACCCCGAGACCGACCGGCCGCCAGCGCGGGTTGCTGCGACCCGCCTGTTCGGTGGGGTAGTAGTTGATGTCGATCACGCGGTCCAGGAAGGTCACCGCGACGCGGACGGTCTCCCGAAGCCGGTCCCAGTCGACGGCGCCGTCCACGACGTGGGCACCGAGGTTGACCGAGCCGAGGTTGCAGACGGCGGTCTCGTGGTCGTTGGTGACCTCGAGGATCTCCGTGCAGAGGTTGGAAAGGTGGATGACGTTGCTCGCGTCGGCGGTCTGGTTGGACGTGCGGTTGGCGGTGTCCTTGAACGTCATCCAGCCGT
Source organism: Actinophytocola oryzae (assembly GCF_004364325.1). Lineage (GTDB taxonomy): Bacteria > Actinomycetota > Actinomycetes > Mycobacteriales > Pseudonocardiaceae > Actinophytocola > Actinophytocola oryzae. The sequence continues at coordinate 411,077 of NZ_SOCP01000009.1, forward strand.
TGCCGGTCTGGGCGAGCGTGCGCATCATCTTCGCGTACAGGTCACGGGCCCTGACCGTGCGCACGGCCCGGCCCGCCTGCTCCGCGGCGCGGTAGGCCTCGTCGAAGGCGGTGCCCCACAGGTCGGGCAGCTCGGGGATCTCGTCGGGGTCGAACAGCGACCAGTCGGCGTCGTCCTCGACGCGGCGCATGAACTCGTCGGGGATCCAGTTGGCGATGTTGAGGTTGTGGGTGCGGCGCGCGTCCTCACCGGTGTTGTCGCGCAGCTCCAGGAACTCCTCGATGTCGGGGTGCCACGTCTCCAGGTACACGCAGGCCGCGCCCTTGCGCCGCCCGCCCTGGTTCACCGCGGCGACCGAGGCGTCGAGCGTGCGCAGCCACGGCACGATGCCGTTCGAGTGACCGTTGGTGCCGCGGATCAGCGCACCCCGCGAGCGCACCCGGGACCACTGCACGCCGATGCCGCCCGCGAACTTCGACAGCCGCGCGACCTGCCCGTACCGCTCGTAGATGGACTCCAGCTCGTCGCGCGGCGAGTCCAGCAGATAGCAGGAGGACATCTGCGTGTGGCTGGTGCCGGAGTTGAACAGGGTCGGCGAGCTGGGCAGGTAGGCGAGCGAGGACATGAGGCGGTAGAAGCGGATCGCCTCGGCCGGGGTGTGGGAGAGTCCACACGCGACACGCAGCAGCCAGTACTGCGGCCGCTCGGTGACGGCCCTGCTGTCGGGGTGCCGCAGCAGGTAGCGGTCGTACACCGTGCGCAGGCCGAAGTACTCGAACCGGTGGTCGCCGTCGTGGTCGACGGCGTCGTCGAGCTTGCGGGCGTGCGTGGCGACGAAGGCCGCGGTCCCGTCGCCGATCAGCCCGTGCGCGTGGCCGAGCGCGATGGACTGGCTGAACGAGTGGATGCCCTGGCCGCGCACCTCCTTGTCGATCAGGGTCGCGAGCAGCCGGGCCGCCAGCCTGGAGTACTCCGGCTCCTCCGCGACCAGCTCGGCGGCCGTCCTGATCGACAGGCGGTCCAGCTCCACGGTCGTCGCGCCGTCGTAGAGGCCACTGATCGTCTTCGTCGCGACCCGTGACGGGTCCACTGTGGACAGTCCGGTGGCGCTGCGGGCCACGGCGCGGACGATCTTGTCCACGTCGACGTTCTCGAACTCGCCACTGCGTTTGCGCACCCGCATCGTCGGCTGCGCTGTCTCGTCGTCTACGTCCCGTGTGTCGACGGGGCTTGCCGTCACGGCTCTTCTCCTCGCGAGCTCGGCTGACTGCCCCAGACCCGGACGCGAAACGCGAGGAGACCCGGCGGTGCCCCCCTCTCGGGGTCACCGCATCGAGTGTCCGCACGCCCTCCCTCGGGGCCTGGAGACGCCCGTCCGCGGCGCGGACGGGCGAGCGGGCAGGTCTTCGGACTCACGGACACGCCGAACCACGGCGCGTCGACGCGCCGGTTCGGTGGTCTACTGGCCGTCGCTTCCCGGGCCCTCGGGCCCAGTGCTTCGTTGACGGCGGTCGTTCCCGTTCACCGCTGCGGGGCAGTCCCGGACTCGCACCGGGTTCCCTCTTGCGACGGACGCCCATGGCTTGGACGTCCGAACCAGCTCGTTGATCACAATACATGGTGCCCCGACGAAGTCAGGTACCCATATGTTGTGTCGGCGTGTCGCGCACCCCGGCCGCGACCTCGCACGCCTTCGCAGCCCGTTGGTCGGTGCGGCCCGCGAGCGAGGACCACCCTCGGGCAGGGGTGCCCGGCCGGCTCGGGGGCGCCGCGCATCAGCACCCACCCCGGCGTCGAGGTCAGGTGCGGACGCGGTCGGCCGAGTAGAGGTGGCTGTCGGAGAACTGGTCGGCCGCGAGCGCCGGGCCGACGACGATCACGGCCGTGCGCACGATGCCCGCACGCTCGACCTGTCCCGCGATGTCGGCCAGCGTGCCGCGCAGCACCACCTCGTCCGCGCGGCTCGCCCGTGCCACCACCGCGGCCGGGCAGTCCGCGCCGTAGCGGGGCAGCAGCTGCCCGACCACCTCGGCGATCCGCTGGACCGCGAGGTGCAGCACCATCGTCGCGCCGCTCGCGGCGAGGGTGGCCAGGTCCTCGTGCTCGGGCATCGGCGTGGCCCTGGCGGCGATCCTGGTGAGCACGACCGACTGCGCGACCCCCGGCACCGTCAGCTCACGCCGCAGTGACGCGGCCGCCGCGGCGAAGGCGGGCACGCCCGGCGTCACGTCGTAGGGCACACCCTCGGCGTCGAGCCTGCGCATCTGCTCGGCGACCGCGCTGAGCAGCGACGGGTCGCCCGACGACAGACGTGCGACGTCCAGCCCGTCGCGGTGCGCCGCGACCAGCTCGGCGGTGATCTCGTCGAGCGTCATCCTCGCCGTGTCCACCCTGCGTGCCCCGTCCGGGCAGTGTGCGAGCAGCTCGGGCGGGACCAGGCTGCCCGCGTACAGGCAGACCGGCGACGACGCGATGAGCGACTGGCCACGCACGGTGATCAGGTCGGCGGCACCCGGCCCGGCGCCGATGAAGTGCACGACCATGCGTTCCCCCCGCTCGTGACGACCGATCACCTCCGAGGCTAGCCGCCGCCCCGCGACGCGGCCCCGGCTAGCATCGCGACGAGGGAACCTCGACGGAGAAGGTGGTCGGTGAAGATCTACACCCGCAAGGGCGACACGGGGGAGACCGGCATCTGGGGCGGCAGACGCCTCGGCAAGGACGAGGCCAGGATGGAGGCCATCGGCTCGGTCGACGAGACCAACGCGGCCATCGGCGTCGCCGTCGCCCAGGGGCTCCCGGAGCAGGCCGCGGCGATCCTCGGTTCCGTGCAGAACGCCCTGTTCGTCGTGGGGTGCGAGCTGATGGCGCCCGAACGCACCGGGTCGGGGGCGTCCGTGCCCCGCCTCACCGGCGAGGAGGTGCCGGAGATGGAGGAGGTGATCGACAGGCTCGAGCTGGAGCTGCCCGAGCTGAGGAACTTCGTCCTGCCCGGCGGCACGCTCGCCGCCGCGCAGCTGCACCTGGCGCGCGGGGTGTGCCGCCGTGCCGAGCGGACCGTCGCGGCGCTGCGGCGTGACGAGGAGGCCAGCCCCGAGGTGTCGGCGTACCTGAACCGGCTCGCGGACCTGCTGTTCGTGCTGGCCCGCTACGTCAACCACGAGGCGGGGGCGCCCGAGGTCCCGTGGGCGCCGCGCGGCTGAGCGGTCACTCGGTGGTGCGCCTGCGCAGCAGGTAGGTGTCCATGATCCAGCCCTTGCGGGCACGGGCCTGCGCACGGCGTGCCCTGATCTCCTCCGCGACCTCGGACACCTGCCCGGAGATCAGGATCTCGTCCGGCGTGCCGAGGTAGGCGCCCCAGTAGATGTCCACATCGGACTCCTCGAGGCCGGCGAACGCGTTGTGCGCGTCCAGCATCACGACGACGTCGTCGACACCGTCCGGGAAGCCCCGCGCGAGCCTGCGGCCGGTGGTGATCTGCACCGGCCGCCCGATCTGGTTGAGGCTCGTGCGGTGGCGCGCGGTGAGCGTCGCCACACTGCTGACGCCGGGGATCACCTCGAAGTCGAACTCGACGTCTCCTCGCGACAGGACGGTGTTCAGCATCGCGATGGTGTTGTCGTAGAGGGTGGGGTCGCCCCACGCGAGCACCGCGCCCGTGCCGTCCTCCGGGACCTCGTCGCGGATGAGCCGCTCGTACACGTCGGCCCGGCGCTGGTGCCAGTCCGCGACCGCGCCGACGTAGTCGCTCGCCGTGCGGTCACGTGGCGGGTCGGCGGCGACCACGATCCGGTAGGTCGACTCGCCGACGTAGCGGTCGAGGATCTCCCGCCGCAGCAGGACCAGCTCCTCGGCCGCCTCGCCCTTGTCGAGGAGGAAGAACACGTCCACCTCGTTGAGCGCCCGGACGGCCTGGATGGTGACCTGCTCCGGGTCCCCCGCGCCGATCCCGATGACGGAGATCTTCCTCATGAGGCGGAGTCTTCCATGTGGTCGACGGGTAGTGTCCGTGAAGTGCCTGCTCAACGCCCCGAGCTCGCGCGGCAGGACGCCTGTCCGGGCGCACTTCGTCCCCACCCGGCGGCAGACGGACTGCTCGTCCGCGTCCGGTTGCCGGGCGGGCTGACGACCCCCGCCCAGCTCGCGGCGCTGGCCGGGCTGGCGCGTGAGTTCTCCGACGGTCACCTGGAGCTGACCTCCCGCGCCAACGTCCAGCTGCGTGCCCTCCCGGCGGACTCGGTCGACGAGGTAGCACGGCGGCTCGCCGCGTGCGGACTGCTGCCGTCGGCGTCCCACGAGCGGGTGCGCAACATCCTGGCGTCGCCCATGGACGGCCGGGGGCCGGGCGGTCGCCTGCCGGTCCGCCCGGTCGTCGCCGAGCTGGACCGGCGGCTGCTCGACGAGCCCACCCTCGCGGCCCTGTCCGGCCGCTTCCTGTTCGCGGTCGACGACGGTGGCGGGGACGTCCTCGGGTTCGGCGCCGACCTGGCCCTGTATCCGGTGTCCGGCAGGGAGATCGCCCTCCTGCTCGCCGGCGTCGACAGGGGCCTGCGGCTCGCGCCGCGGGACGCGGCGTCGGTGCTGGTCGAGGCCGCGTCGGCGTTCCTGGCGGAACGGGCCGCCCAGGAGTCACCGGCATGGCGTCTCGCCGACCTGGCCGTCGGCCCCTCACGGGTGTCGGAGCGGATGGTCGGGTCGTCGCTGCGCCGGGTGAGCGACGTGATGTCGGTGCCGGCCGGGGAGCCGGAGCCGCCGGTCGGCGTGCTCGCGGAGTCCGGTGGCCGGTACGCCGTCGGTGCGTTGGTGCCGCTGGGGCGGCTGTCGGGCGAGCAGGCGCACCTGCTGGCCCGGCTGGGTGAGCTGGGCCGGGGTGAGGTAGTCGTGACGCCGTGGCGCACGGTGCTCGTCGGTGGCCTCGACGAGGAGACCGCGACCGCGTGGACGCGGCAGCTCGGCGACGCCGGTCTGCCCGCGTCGCCGGAGTCGCCCTGGGCGGGAGTGTTCGCGTGCGCGGGTGAACCGAGGTGCGCCAAGGCCCTCGCCGACGTCCGCGCCGACGCCGCCGAGGTCGTGCGGCAGTCCGGCCGCGGGTCCCGGCCCGTGCACTGGGCCGGGTGCGACCGGCAGTGCGGGAAACCCGCGGGCGCGGTCGAGGTCGTCGCCACGCGGAACGGCTACGAGGTGCGGGACGGGGACACCAGGCGGCACTGCCCGTCGGCGCGGCTCGCCGCCACGGTGTCCACCGCGAGGGAGGCGAGGGCATGACACACAGCTACGTCAGGGACGGCGCCGAGATCTACCGGCAGTCGTTCGCCACGATCCGGGCCGAGACGGACCTCGCGCACTTCCCCGAGGACGTCGCCGGGGTCGTGGTCCGGATGATCCACGCGTGCGGCATGACCGACCTCACCGACGACGTCGCGTACTCGCCGCGTGTGGTCGCCGACGCCAGGGCCGCGTTGCGTGCCGGGGCGCCGGTCCTGTGCGACAGCACGATGGTCGCGAGCGGCATCACCCGCCGACGCCTGCCCGCGGACAACGAGGTCGTGTGCACCCTCCACGACCCGGCCGTCCCCGAACTCGCGGCGTCACTCGGCACGACGAGGACGGCCGCCGCGCTGGAGCTGTGGCGTGACCGGCTCGACGGCGCCGTGGTCGCCGTCGGCAACGCGCCGACGGCGTTGTTCCGGCTACTGGAACTCGTGGCGGCCGGGGCCGCCCGGCCCGCCGCCGTGCTGGGCATCCCCGTCGGCTTCGTCGGTGCCGCGGAGTCGAAGGCCGCCCTGGCCGAGGACCCGAACGGCCTGGAGTACCTCGTCGTGCACGGCCGCCGAGGGGGCAGCGCGATCACCGCGGCCGCCGTCAACGCGATCGCGAGCGAGGTCGAATGAGCGGCACGCTCTACGGCGTCGGTCTCGGCCCCGGCGACCCGGAACTCGTGACGGTCAGGGCGGCTCGCCTGATCACCTCGGCAGGGGTCGTGGCCTACCACTGTGCGAGGCACGGTCGCAGCATCGCGCGTTCGGTCGCCGCGCCCTACCTGCGGGACGGTCAGATCGAGGAACCGCTGATGTACCCGGTCACGGTGGAGACGACCGACCACCCCGGCGGCTACCGAGGTGCCCTCGACGACTTCTACGCCGACTGCGCCACCCGGCTCGCCGCACACCTGGACGCGGGCCGCGACGTCGTGGTCCTCGCCGAGGGCGACCCCTTCTTCTACGGCTCCTACATGCACCTGCACAAACGGCTCGCCCACCGGTACCGGGCGGAGGTCGTGCCCGGCGTGACGTCGGTGTCGGCCGCCGCCGCGGCACTGGGCAGGCCACTGGTCGAACGCGACGAGGTCCTCACGGTCCTGCCCGGCACACTGGACCCCGACGAGCTGGCCCGCAGGCTGGCCGACACGGACGCGGCCGCGGTCCTCAAGCTGGGCAGGACGTTCCCCGCCGTGCGTGACGCGTTCGAGCGGTCGGGCCGGCTGTCGGCCACCTGGTACGTCGAACGGGCCACCACCGCGGCGGAACGCACGACCCCACTGTCCGACGTGGACCCCGAGTCGGTGCCGTACTTCTCGCTGGCGTTGCTGCCGGGCCCGCTCAACGCCGATGCCGAGCCCCTCGAGCCACCCGCCCGGTCCACGGACGCGCGTGGCGGTGAGGTGGTCGTGGTCGGCCTGGGACCGGCGGGCAGGCCGTGGCTGACCCCCGAAGCACAGGCCGCGCTGGCCGAGGCCGAGCACCTGGTGGGGTACCGGGCCTACGTCGACCGGGTGCCGCCGAACCCGAGGCAGCGCCGGCACGCCTCGGACAACCGCGTGGAGGCCGAACGCGCGACGTTCGCCCTCGACCTGGCGAAGAGCGGCGCCAGGGTCGCGGTGGTGTCGTCCGGTGACCCCGGCGTCTTCGCGATGGCCGCCGCGGTGCTGGAGGTCGCCTCGGAACCCGGCTACGCGACGGTCCCGGTCCGCGTCCTGCCCGGCCTGACCGCCGCGCAGGCGGTGGCGAGCCGCGTGGGTGCCCCACTGGGCCACGACTACTGCGTGCTGTCCCTGTCGGACCGCCTCAAACCCTGGGACGTGATCGAACGCCGCCTGAACGCGGCGGCCGAGGCCGACCTGGCGATCGCGATCTACAACCCGGCCTCCCGGGCCCGCACCTGGCAGGTGGCCAGTGCCCGCGACCTGTTGCTGCGCCACCGGTCCCCGGACACCCCGGTGGTGATCGGCCGCGACGTGGGCGGTCCGGCCGAGACCGTCACGGTGGTCCGGCTGGCCGACCTCGACCCGGCCGACGTGGACATGCGGTGCCTGCTGCTGGTCGGCTCGTCGACCACCCGCTGGACCAGGACGGCCGACGGACACCCCGACGTGGTCTTCACCCCGCGCCACTACCCGCCCGGTTCCTGACGGTTGTTGGACGCCCCCGCAGGGCGGTACCGTTTTGGCGAACGATATCGTCGAAGCGCTTCGACGATATCGACGGCGAATTCGACCGAGCCGCAATGGAGCGTGCCCAAATGACCAGTCAACGATTCGGCAGGCGCGGTTTCCTGGCCGCGGCGGGTGCGCTGGCCGCCACCACGGCGGCGACCACCCCGGTCCTGGCGGAGGGACACGGGCCGTCGAGAGGCAACCGCTACGACCTGCAGAGGCGTTTCGTCGACTGGCGTTTCGGCATGTTCCTGCACTTCAACATGGGCACCTTCCACGACGCCGAGTGGGTCGACCCGAACCAGGACCCGATGTCGTTCGACCCGACCGACCTGGACTGCGGGCAGTGGGCCGACGCCGCGGCGGCCGCGGGCATGCGTTTCGCGGTGCTGACCGCCAAGCACCACGACGGCTTCTGCCTGTGGCCGACGAGGTACACCGACTACAACGTGATGAACAGCGGCCACCGCCACGACGTGGTGCGCGCGTACATGGCCGCGTTCCGGGCACGCGGCGTGACCCCGTGCCTGTACTTCTCGATCTGGGACCGGACCAACGGCGTCGGCCCCGCGGTGTGGGACGAGCCTGCCGACATCGACCTGGACCTGGTGAAGGGCCAGCTGACCGAGCTGCTGACCGGCTACGGCCGGGTGCCGGTCCTGATCTTCGACGGCTGGGCGTGGCACCCGAGCCTCGGCCACCACCGCGTCCCGTTCGGCGAGATCCGCGCCCACGTGGCGGCCCTGCAGCCGGACTGCCTGGTCCTCGACCTGAACGGCCTGACGGAGCCGTGGGACGCGGACCTGCTGTTCGTCGAGGAGCCGAAGGGCGGCGTGTTCTGCCCGTCGGACAACGAGTACGCGGCGAGCCAGGGACAGACGATCTCGCCGTCCGGCTGGTTCTGGCACCCGTCCACGCCGACCGCGCTGCTGACCACCGAACAGATCGTCGACGAGCACCTCGCGGTGCTGGAGCCGAGGTACTGCACGTTCATCCTGAACTGCCCGCCGAACCCTCGGGGTCTGCTGGACCCGAGCGTGGTCGCGACCCTGCACGAGGTGGGGGAGCGGTGGTCGCCCGACCGCAGCCGCCCGCCCTTGCCGCCCCAGCCCGACCAGCTGGTCCACCCGGTCACGCCGGTGGCGGCCACCGCGTCGAGCGGTTCGGCGGCCCTGGCGATCGACGGCCACAGCGACTTCGGCTGGAACGGCCTGGCCGACCAGACCCTGTGGCAGGCGGAGGGCCCGCGACCGCAGACGCTCACCCTGGACCTCGGCCGCCCCTACAGCGGCATCGACACCCTCACCTACCTGCCGCGCCAGGACGCCGTCACCCCGTACGCGTACGACTTCCGCACCGAGGGCAACATCACCGGCTACCGGGTGTCCGCGAGCACCGACGGTGTCCACTTCCACGAGCTGGCCCGAGGCACCTGGCCGGGCGACAACACGCTGAAACGAGCCCGTTTCCGCGCCGGGAGGATCCGCCACCTCCGCCTGGAGGTCCGCTCCACAGTGGACGACGCACCCGCGACCGTGAGCGAGCTGAACTGTGGCGGCACCGACACCCGACCGCGACCGGCCCGGTAACGCGGCTCGACCGTCCCCGGTGGAACTACGATGCGGCACGTGACGATCGGACTGCTTCATCCAGGTGCCATGGGCGCGGCGGTCGGCGCGCAGCTCGTCGCGGCGGGGCAGCGCTGTGTGTGGGTGCCGGAGGGCCGAGGACCCGCGACGCGGCAGCGCGCCGAGGAGGCCGGCCTGGTGGCGGTCGCCGGCCTCGACGAGCTGGCCGCCTGCGAGGTGATCATGAGCGTCTGCCCACCCGCGGCGGCGCTGGACGTCGCGAGGCAGGTGGCGCGGACCGGGTTCTCCGGCTGCTACGTCGACGCGAACGCGATCAGCCCGCGACACAGCCGGGAGATCGCGGGCGTGCTCACCGCGGCGACGGTCGTCGACGGCGGCATCGTCGGCGGTCCACCCCGCCGCCCCGGCACAACCAGGCTGTACCTGTCCGGCCCGGACGAGGCGGTGTCCCGGGTGCGCGCGTTGTTCGCCGACACCTTCCTGACCCCGGTCGTCGTGTCCGGCCCGGTCGGCGCCGCGTCCGCGCTCAAGCTGGCCTTCGCCACGTACAACAAGGTGGGCCTCGTGCTGGCCGCGCAGGCGCACGTGCTGGCCCGCGCCCACGGCGTCGACGCGCAGCTGACCGAGCTGGCGTCGGTCATGACGCCGGGGACGGCGCTGGCCGCCCCGGAACGCCTGACGGGTGCCGCCCAGCGCGCCTGGCGCTGGTCTCCCGAGATGCGTGAGATCGCCGAGGCCAACCGCGACGCAGGCCTGCCCGCCGACCTGCTGGACGCGGCGGCGGCCTTCCTCGAACACTGGCACCGGCACAAGGACGACCCGAACGTGACCGTCGACGGGCTCCTGACCGCCCTGTCCGAGTGATCACCGACCGGCGAGAAGCCGTAGGCTCGGCGGGTGGAGTGGGCGTTGCCGGAGTGGACGGTGCTGGCGGTGGTGCGGGAACGACCCGCGCACGGGTTCGCCGTGGCCGCGCTGACCGCGCGGGGCGGTGAGCTGGGCCGGGTGTGGCAGATGCCGAGGCCCGTCATCTACCGGGCGCTGTCCCGGCTGGCCGACGCGGGCCTGGTCGTGCCGAAGGAGATCGAGTCGGGCGGCGGCCCGCCCCGGACGGTCTACGCGATCACCGAAGCCGGCCGGACCGCGGTCGACGAGTGGCTGGCCCGGCCCGTGCCCCACGTCCGGGAGCTGCGGTCCCATCTGCTGATGAAGCTCGCGCTCCTCACCCGGCGGGAGCTGCCCGTCGGGGCACTCGTGGCGGCGCAGCGCAGGGCGCTGGAACCCGTGCTGGCCGCCGTGGCGGAGGAGCGGGAGCGAGCGGTCGGCTTCGAGGCGGTCCTGTTGTCGTGGCGGCACGGCAACGTCGTCGCCGCACTGGGCTTCCTCGACCAGCTCGGCGAGCGGGTCTAGGTGAGCCCGGCCCGTCGGCGGACCCACGTCGGCGGTTGGCCGCACTCCGCGGCGATGGCCCGCCAGCTCATGCCCGCCGCGCGTCGGTCGGCGAAGTAGTCCTCCAGACAGGCGAACCCGAACCGGGCGGTGACGGCCTGTGCGCGTTCGTCCCGCCGGGCGCGGGTGGTCGCGTGCGGGTGCCGGGCCACGCCGTGGCGGCGCAGTGCCGACTCGACGGCTGCCCGGGAGAACCCGGTCTCGGTCGCGATGGCCCGCACGGTGTGGTTGCCGACGACGTGCCGGTCCCTCAGGTACGCCGCCACGTCCGGAAAGCCCAGCTCACGCACCAGCGGCAGCCAGCGGGAGTCCCACTGCTCGTGACGCCGTGCCAACGAGGTCGCGGCGAGGTCCGCGGCCGTCTCCGGGGCGACGGTCGACAGGTGCCGGCACAGCCAGTCCTTGTGCAGGCCCGCCTCACGGCTGATCGCGGCAAGGCTCGCGCCCGCCTCGGTGCGCGCGACCACCAGCGCGCCGATGTCGGCGAACCCCAGGCTCTCGGCCGCGGCCCTCGCCGTCTCCCGCAGCTGCGAGTCGGCGCGGCGGCGGCTGCCCTCGGCCCGTGCCTGCGGGCTGATCGCGGCCAGCGCCGCCAGTGTCTTCCTCCGGCGCTGCTCCGGCTGTCGCCGCCCCGCGGCTGCCCTGGCGGCGGCCCTGGTCAGCGCGCCGGAGCGGACCAGCTCCCTGCCCAGCTCGCAGCCCGCGCGTACGGCCGGGTCGTGCACGCGGCGCTCCGTCATCGCCTTCGCGCGCAGGCTCCTGGTGTTCGACCCCTCGAGCGGCTCGCTGCGCAGCAGGCCGAACGCCTCGCGGTAGGCGAGGTGGTGCCAGCCGTGGGACCGCAGGTGCGCGACGACCGAGCGGAACCACCGGCCGCACAGGTGGCACAGCACCCGGTCGCCGTCCCGCACGACCCGTCCGATCGGGCCGTAGCTCGGGGTGCCGTCCGGCAGGACGGCGGCCACGGCGCGGACCGTGCGTGACCGCCGCCGAGGCAGTGCGACCGGCGCGGGTTCGAGATCGGGAGCCGTCATGGCCACCTCCCCTGACTAGTCTCAATGAGACTAGCCGGTGATCGGCGCCAGGGGGAAGCGCCGGCCACCCGGCCGGGCGGCTCAGGTCAGGTCGGTGATGACGGTCTTGGTCTCCATGTAGTTGTCGAACACGGCCTGGCCCATCTCGCGGCCCCAGCCCGACTCCTTGTAGCCGCCGAACGGGAGCGCCGCGTCGAACACGTTCCAGGTGTTCACCCAGACGGTGCCCGCGCGGAGCTTCTTGGCGGTGCGGTAGGCCTTGCCGATGTCGCCTGGTCGGCACGCACCGGGACCCGCTGGCTGGGGATCTGCACCGGGTCCACATCACGCACTGTAGAACCGCCGGTGCACGTCCGAAACCACCTGAGGGTTGAAATACGGTAACTGCGGATGTTTCCCGCCGGTTCAACCCGCATCCGCGCTCGTCGACCGCTCCCGGGTCCGCGAGTGCGGATGCGGCATCGGGTCGGGTCAGGACTTGGTGCTGTACGAGTGGGCACCCGCGCCGGCGAGGGCGCCGCCGTCCACGATCAGGTACTCGGGGCGCACCGGGGTGCCGGTGAAGTGGCTCTCCAGGATCTCGCGGGTGCCTGCGGCGTAGCGCGCCTGCGCGGACAGCGACGAGCCGGAGATGTGCGGGGTCATGCCGTGGTGGGGCATGGTCCGCCACCGGTGGTCGGCGGGCGCGGGCTGCGGGTACCAGACGTCACCCGCGTACCCGGCGAGCTGCCCGCTCTCCAGCGCGCGCACGATCGCGTCCCGGTCGCAGATGAGGCCACGCGCGGTGTTGATCAGGTACGTGCCGTGCCGCATGGTCGAGAGCAGCCTGTCGTCGAACAGGCCCTGGGTCTGCGGGTGCAGTGGTGCGTTGACGGTGACCACGTCGCAGTTCGGCACCATGGCCTGCGCCGACTCGTGGAAGGTGAGGTTCAGCTCCTCCTCGACCTCGGCGGGTAGGCGGTGGCGGTCGGTGTAGTGCAGCCGCACGCCGAACGGGGCGAGCCTGCGCAGCACGGCGGTGCCGATGCGGCCCGCGGCGACCGTGCCGACGTCCATGCCCTCCAGGTCGTAGGAGCGGGACACGCAGTCGGCGATGTTCCAGCCGCCGTCGAGCACCCACTGGTGGGACGGCAGGTAGTTGCGCACCAGCGAGAGGATCATCATCACGACGTGCTCGGCGACGCTGACGCTGTTGCTGAAGGTCACCTCCGCAACGGTCACGCCGTGCTTGATCGCCGCGTCCAGATCGACGTGGTCCGACCCGATTCCGGCGGTTACCGCCAATTTCAGGTTCGGTGCCTTCGCGATTCTCTCGGCCGTCAGGTAAGCGGGCCAGAATGGCTGGGAAATGACGATCTCGGCGTCCGGGAGGTGGCGGTCGAACTCCGAGTCCTGGCCCTCCTTGTCCGAGGTCACCACCAGTTCGTGACCGAGGCCCTCCAGGTACTTCCGCAACCCCAGTTCGCCGGAGACGCTGCCGAGCAGCTCGCCGGGCGTGAAGTCCACACCGGACGGAGTGGGTGCGGTCTGCCCGTCCGCGTAGCCGCTGATCCTCGGCACGCTCGAGCGTGCGTATTCCTTCGGATAGCCGTTCACCGGGTCGGGGTAGAGCACGCAGAGAACCTTCGCCATCACACGCCTCCGTATTTCGTCGCATCGTTGCTGTAGTCACGTTTCTCGGGTGGGAGTAATCATGCAAGGCTTTCGTCGCTCATTCTTTCGAACGGCTCATAAGCGATATCGATCGGTGGTGGAAAGCGGTATCCACAGGGCGGCTAGTTCCAGTGCGACCAGTCCGGTTCGGGAACGGTCGGACGGGATGTCCGGTGTGCATGGTCACGATTCCGCACGGGAGCCGTGCCGCGTTGTTGATGTCCGCGTTTGCGGGGCTAGACTCGCCCGCATGCCGAAGCTGCGGATCAGTGAGGCGGCCGACCTGCTGGGCGTCAGCGACGACACGGTCCGCCGCTGGGTGGACCAGGGACGCCTGCCGGTGGTGGCCGGGGAGAACAACCGCATGGCGGTCGACGGGGGCGAGCTCGCCGCCTTCGCGCAGCGGCTCGCCGACTCGCCGGAGCGCGGTGTCACGGTGGCGGCCTCGGCACGCAACCGGATGAAGGGGATCGTCACCAAGGTCGTCAAGGACACGGTGATGGCGCAGGTCGAGATGCAGGCGGGCCCGTTCCGGATCGTCTCCCTGATGAGCGCGGAGGCCGCCGAGGAGCTCGGCCTCGAGGTCGGCAGCGTCGCTGTCGCCTCGATCAAGTCAACACATGTCGTCGTCGAGATGGAGGCGTGAATGACCCGCTCGCTATGTGTTGTCGCCGTGATGGCGGCCGCGGCCCTGGCGCTGGCCGGCTGCGGTTCGAGCGACCCCGGTGCCTCGACGGAAGACACCGGCTCGGCCGACACCACGTCGGCCGCGCCGGAGATCACCGGTGACGTCACCGTGTTCGCCGCCGCGTCGCTGACCGAGTCGTTCACCCGGATCGGCAAGGACTTCGAGGCCGAGCACTCCGGGGTGAAGGTCACGTTCAACTTCGCGGGCAGTTCGGCGCTGGCGACCCAGATCAACCAGGGTGCCCCGGCCGACGTGTTCGCCTCGGCCGCGCCCAAGAACATGACCGACGTGACCGCCACCGGCGCGATCACCGACAAGCCGGTCACGTTCGTGACGAACACGCTGGAGATCGCCGTCCCGGCGGGCAACCCGGCCAAGATCACCGGCCTGTCCGACTTCGCCAAGCAGGACCTGAAGATCGCGCTGTGCGCCGAGCAGGTGCCGTGTGGCGCCGCGGCCAAGAAGGTCTTCGACACCGCGGGCATCACGGCCGCGCCCGACACCCTCGAGCAGGACGTCAAGGCCGTGCTGACCAAGGTGTCCCTCGGCGAGGTCGACGCGGCACTCGTCTACAAGACCGACGTGCAGGCCGCGGGTGACAAGGTCGAGGGCATCGAGTTCCCCGAGTCGGACAAGGCGGTCAACGAGTACCCGATGGCGGCGTGCGCGAAGGCGCCTAACCCCGACGGTGCCAAGGCGTTCGTCGACTACGTGCTCTCCGACAAGGGCATCGCGGTGCTCACCAAGGCCGGTTTCAACACGCCGTGAGCAGCCGTGTCCCGGGCAGGCGACGGGGACGGCTGCCGGTCGTCCTCGCGCTGCCCGCGCTGGTCGGTCTGCTGTTCCTCGTCTTCCCACTGGTCGGCCTGCTGGTCCGCGCGCCGTGGACCACGCTCGCCGACCAGCTGTTCAGCGAGTCGGTCGGGCAGGCGCTGAGCCTGTCGCTGGTCTGCGCCAGTCTGGCCACCGTCATCTGCCTCGTGCTCGGCGTGCCGCTGGCGTGGCTGCTCGCGCGCAGCGGCCTGCCCGGCCGCGGTGTGCTCCGCGCACTCGTCACCGTGCCGCTGGTGCTGCCGCCCGTGGTCGGCGGCGTCGCGTTGCTGCTGGTGCTGGGCAGACGCGGGATCGTCGGCCAGTACCTCGACGAGTGGTTCGGCGTCTCGCTGCCGTTCACGACCGCCGGTGTCGTGCTCGCCGAGGCGTTCGTGGCCATGCCGTTCCTGGTCATCTCGGTCGAGGGCGCGCTGCGGGCCGCCGACCCCCGCTACGAGGAGGCCGCGGCCACACTGGGGGCGTCCCGCTGGCTGACCTTCCGCCGGGTGACGCTCCCGGCCGTCGCGCCGGGGGTCGTGGCGGGCACGGTCCTGTGCTGGGCCCGCGCGCTCGGCGAGTTCGGCGCCACGATCACCTTCGCGGGCAACTTCCCGGGCAGGACCACCACGATGCCGCTGGCCGTCTACCTGGCGCTGGAGACCGACCCCGGCGCGGCGATCGTCCTGTCCGTCGTCCTGCTCGTCCTGTCGGTGACCGTCCTCGTGAGCCTGCGCGACCGCTGGATCAGCACGCCCTCATGACCCTCGACGCCGAACTGGTCATCACCCGGGGCGAGGGCTTCCGCCTCGAGCTGGACCTCGCGATCCAGCCGGGTCAGGTCGTCGCCCTGCTCGGCCCCAACGGCGCGGGCAAGACCACCGCCCTGCGTGCGCTCGCCGGGCTGCTGACCCTCACCGAGGGGTACGTGCGCCTGGACGACCAGGTCTGGGACCAGCCGCCCGGGGTGTTCGTCCCGACCGAACGGCGGCCGATCGGCGTGGTGTTCCAGGACTACCTGCTGTTCGACCACCTGACCGCGCTGGAGAACGTCGCCTTCGGACTCCGTGCGCGCGGCACCCCCAAGGCCGCGGCCCGCAGGCGGGCAGCGGAGTGGCTGGAGCGGGTCGGCCTCGACGGGTACCGCAACGCGAGGCCGCGTGCGTTGTCCGGGGGGCAGGCCCAGCGCGTGGCGCTCGCGCGTGCCCTGGCGACCGATCCCGGGCTGCTGCTGCTCGACGAACCGCTCGCCGCGCTGGACGCGAGCACCCGCGTGCACATCCGCTCCGAGCTGGACCGGCACCTGTCGGCGTATCCGGGCCACACGCTGTTCGTCACCCACGACCCGCTCGACGCGATGGTGCTCGCCGACCACCTCGTGATCATCGAGGACGGCACCGTGGTCCAGCAGGGGGCGCCCGCCGAGGTCGCGCGCAGGCCGCGCACCGAGTACGTGGCCAGGCTCGTCGGCCTCAACCTGTACCGGGGCACCGCCGAGGGCACCGCGGTGGTGCTCGACCCCGGCGGGCGGTTCACCGTCGCGGAGCCGGCGACCGGGCCCGTCCACGTGGCGTTCCCCCCGACCGCGGTCAGCCTCCACCCTCGGCCGCCCGCCGGCAGTCCGCGCAACAGCTGGCCGGTCACCGTCGGCCAGGTCGAGCAGCACGCGCACACCGTCCGCGTCCGCCTCGACGGCACCCCGCCCGTGCTCGCCGACGTGACACCCGCGAGCGTCGCCGAACTGCACCTCGCACCGGGCGCCTCCCTGCACGCGACGGTCAAGGCAACGGAGATCACCACCTACCCGGCCTGACACCTTGCTAGTCTCAGTGTGACTAGTCGACGAGTGTGGCGTGCGTGGTTTCGCGCGGGTGACCGAGCCGATGCTGGAGGTACTGCGGGCCGCAGCCGTCCGAGGTGAGCGCGCGGGCGGCGGGTGCCACGGTCATGCACGCGCCCATCACGTTCGCCAAGGGCACAACGGGATCAGCGCGCACCCGTACGGCATCCTCAAGGGAGTCGTGGACGGGAACGCGTTCGTCACGGGGGAGTGGGGCTCGGCGGCTTCCTCGCGAACTGCTGCGTGGAGGCCACCATGCGCACCGGCTACGAGAACGGCTACCAGGTCATCACGCTGTCCGACTGTGTCGCGGGGACCTCGGTCGAGGAGCACGAGAACGCGCTCAGGTACGACTACCCGATGTTCTCCCAGCCCATGACCGCCGCGGAATTCCGCGCGCAGCTGTCCTCATGACAGGAACGTCAGCGTGCGTTCCATGAGGAGCTTCGCGGCGTCCTCGTCGTAGGTGGGCAGCGTGCGGTCCGCGAAGTAGTGCTGCTCGCCGGGGTAGAGGAACAGCTCGGCGTCCTTGGTGGACGCGACGAGCGCCCTCGCCGCGTCGAGGTCTCCCTCGCCCGCGAAGACCGGGTCCTCGGACTTGCCGTGGACCTGCACCGGGACACCGGCCGGCCAGACGGGGGAGAACTCGGCGACGGGGACGCACGAGTAGTACAGGAGTGCGCCGCGTGCGCCCGCACGCGTCTGGGCGAGCATCTGCGCGGGTAGCACGCCCAGGGAGAAGCCCGCGTAGACCAGCTCCTCCGACAGGTCGGCCACCGCCTCGGCGCCACGCCGCACGACCGTGCCGAAACCGATCTCCCGGACGTGGGCGACCCCCTCCTCGATCGACCCGAACGTGCGGCCGTCGAGGAGGTCGGGCGTGTGCACGGTGTGGCCCGCCGCCCTGAGGTCGTCGGCGAAGGCCACCACGCCCTCGGTGAGACCCAGAGCGTGGTGGAACAGGACGACCTCGGCCATGTCGGACCTCCCGTGGCGTGTACCCGCGAACGACCCACGAGGCTAGTGGCTCAGCCCATGGATTTCTGGCCGTCCAGGGACTCCCGGATGATGTCGGCGTGGCCGGAGTGCTGGGCCGTCTCCGCGATGATGTGCATGAACACGCGGCGGGCGGTCCAGCGAGCGCCCGGCTCGAACCACGGCGCGGGCGGCAGCGGGTGGCTCGCGTCGAGGTCGGGGAAGCTCGCGACCAGCTCGTCGGTTCGCTTCGCCACCTCGGCGTAGTCCGCCAGCACCCCGTCCAGCGTCTCCTCCGGCAGCAGGCGGAAGCCGTTGTTCCAGTCGGCGAAGTCCTCCTCGGTCATGGTCGACGGGTCGCCGCGCTCGGCGGGGCCGTTGACGACGAAGTCCGCCCAGGTCGCCTCCACCGCGGCCACGTGCTTGACCAGGCCGCCGAGCGTCAGCTCGCTCGCCGTCGTCCGCTGGCGGGCCTGGTCGTCGGTCAGCTCGCGGACGGTGAAGCGGAGGAAGTGGCGGCCCTTGCCCAGCATCGCCAGCAGGTCGGCGCGCTCCGGGTCGTCGGTCGCGGCCGCCGTGCTGGACTGCTCGGTCGTCGTCATCGTCTGCTCTCCCTGTTGTCGCTGGTCATCGGGTTCGGGGGCAACGCTAGACATCATTGCGGCCACTTCCTGACCTCAATGTCGGGCAGAATCGGAGCCATGGCGAACACCAGCTCACGGACCCTGCGGCTGCTGTCCCTGCTGCAGACCCACCGCTACTGGCCGGGTACCGAGCTGGCCGAGCGGCTCGGCGTGTCGGTCCGCACCCTGCGCCGCGACGTCGACCGCCTCCGCGAGCTGGGCTACCCCGTCGAGGCCAACCGGGGCGTCGACGGCGGGTACCAGCTCGCCGCGGGTGCTGCGCTGCCGCCGCTGCTGATCGACGACGAGGAGGCCGTCGCGCTCACGATCGGGCTGCAGAACGCGGCGCAGAGCGCGGTCGCGGGGCTCGCCGAGTCCTCGGTACGGGCCCTCGCGAAGGTCACACAGGTGATGCCCGCCCGCCTGCGCCGCCGCGCCGAGGCGTTGCGGGCGATGACCGTGCCCGTCGAGTGGGGTGGCGGCGGGGACCGGTCGCGCGTGGACGCGGACGTGCTCACCACCGTCGCCCTCGCCTGCCGCGACACCGAGCGCCTGCGCTTCGCCTACACCGCGGCCGACCGCAACCGCACCGACCGGCACGTCGAGCCGCACCGGCTGGTGAGCGTCGGGCGCCGCTGGTACCTCGTCGCCTACGACCTCGTCCGGCACGACTGGCGCAGCTTCCGCATCGACCGGCTCACCGCACCGCACCCGACCGGCGCGCGGTTCCGGTCCCGCGACCTGCCCGCCGCCGACGCCGCCGAGTTCGTCCGCACCCAGGTGGTCAACGCACCGCGACCGTACGAGGTGGAGGCCGTGGTCGACGCGCCCGCCACCGTGGTGCGTGAGCGCGTCGGGCAGTGGAGCACGGTCGAGGCGATCGACGAGACGCACTCCCGCGTCCGCATGACCGTCGACACCCTGTCGTGGCCGATACTCGCGCTCGGCGTGACGGGCGCCGAGTTCCGCGTCGTCGGCCCGCCGGAGCTGGTCGACGACCTCCGCGAGTGGGGTGCCCGCTTCGTCAGGGCGACGACCTGAATCGATTTCTCCGGAACATATCCCACGGTGACCGAAATTATCGGCGTCACCGCAATCGCCCGGCGATCTTCGGAAGAAGGCTATTTCGAAAGTATCGCCGTCGCCGGATTCCGAAACTTCGCCGAAAATAATTGACTCTCCGGAATGGCGTCGATACCGTCGGTGCCGAGGGTATTTCCAACGCTTCCGGGTTGTTTGTCGTGTGTTTGTGACGCGATAGCTGTCGAGGGGTCATCGCCTTACCTCAACGAGGAGGAAGGACGCGAATGAACAACGTCCCTGTTAGCACGAGGAGACGCGGCCGGATCAGGCTGCTCGTCGGCGGCGTCTGCGCCGCACTGGTCGCGGCCGTGCTGGCGCCGACGACCGCGAGCGCGGATGTCGGTATCGCCGCCACGTGTTCGAGCCAGACCGGCACCAACAACGGCTACTACTACTCGTTCTGGACCGACGGCGGCGGCTCGGCCTGCATGACGATGGGCTCCGGCGGGAACTACAGCATGTCGTGGAGCAACGTCGGGAACTTCGTCGGTGGCAAGGGATGGAGCAACGGCTCGCGGCGGACCGTGCGGTACTCCGGCAGCTTCAACCCCTCCGGCAACGCCTATCTCACGCTCTACGGCTGGACGTCGAACCCGCTCGTCGAGTACTACATCGTCGACAACTGGGGCAACTACCGCCCGACCGGCACGTACAAGGGCACGGTGACCACCGACGGCGGCACGTACGACATCTACCAGACGATGCGGTACAACGCCCCGTCCGTCGAGGGCACGAAGACGTTCCCGCAGTACTGGAGTGTGCGCCAGTCGAAGAAGACCGGCGGCACCATCACGTCGGGGAACCACTTCGACGCGTGGTCACGGGTCGGGATGAACCTCGGCAGCTTCAACTACTACATGATCATGGCGACCGAGGGATACCAGAGCAGCGGCAACTCGAACATCTCGGTGAGCTGACGGCGTGGGAAAGGAACACACGCGCATGCGTATCACCCGTCTGTCCACAGTAGTCGTCGGAATGGCCGCGGCCCTGGTGTGCACGATCGCACCGACCGCCGCCGCGGCCCCGGTCCACGTCGCCGCCTGCAACGGGTACGTCGGGCTCACCTTCGACGACGGGCCGTCCAACGACAAGACCCCGGCGATCCTGAACGCGTTGCGGCAGAACGGTCTGCGGGCGACGATGTTCAACGAGGGCCAGTTCGCGGCCGCCGCGCCGAGCCAGGTCAGGGCCCAGGTCAGTGCGGGCATGTGGGTGGGCAACCACAGCTACACCCACCCGCACCTGACCCAGATGTCCTCGGCGCAGGTCGACTCGGAGATCTCCCGCACCCAGCAGGCGATCGCCAACGCCGGCGGCGGCACGCCGAGGCTGTTCCGCCCGCCCTACGGCGAGACCAACGGGACGGTGGCGCAGGTCGCGGCCAAGTACGGGCTGCGACAGATCATCTGGGACGTCGACTCCGGCGACTGGAACAACGCGAGCGTCGACGCGATCGTGGCGGCCAACAACCGGCTCACCAACGGTCAGATCATCCTCATGCACGAGTGGCCGGCCAACACCCTCGCCGCGATCCCGAGGATCGCGCAGGGGCTCGCGAGCCGCAACCTGTGCGCGGGCATGATCTCCCCGTCGACCGGCCGTGCCGTGGCACCCGGCTGATCGTTCGACCCGGATGGCGCGACGGTCTCACGACCGCCGCGCCATCCGTGCTGTCGGACGGGTTCTCTCGAGCAGCTCGACCACGACGGCCAGCTCGGCCACCTCCTCCCGGCATCGACGGCACCGTGCCACGTGGGCCTGGACGGTCAGCAGCTCGTCGCCGTCGAGGCGGCCGAGTACGTACACGCCAAGGCTTTCCCGCAGGCGCCGGTGTGCTCTCACAGCCAGTTCGCGAGGCTGCCGAGGATGGCCTTCCTGGACTTGGCGCCGTTGATGGTGGTGGCCGCCCTTCCGTCGACGAACAGCGTCATGGTCGGAATGGACATGACGTGGTGGTCGGCGGCGATCTCCGGGTTGTCGTCGATGTCGACCTTCACGACGGAGATCGTGCCGGCGTGCTCCTCCGCGATCTGGGCTAGGAGCGGGGCGAGCGCCTTGCACGGACCGCACCAGGGCGCCCAGAAGTCGACGAGTACGGGCCTGTCGGCCTGGAGCACCTCGACGGTGAAGGTCTCGGTGGTGACGTCCTTGATGGTCACGTTCTCTCCGCTCAGCCAGAGGTGAATGCCGGTCATCCACCATGGTTCGTGGCCGTGCCCACTGCGGATTGGTCCAGGGCGCGGGGATAACGGACGGGTAACGGCTTGTTTTCCCGCCAATCCGACCCGCACCGGACACCGAATTCCCGACGACCGCAGGCCCCGGGCGAC
>NZ_SOCP01000010.1 GCF_004364325.1 Actinophytocola oryzae
TGGCCAGCAGAAGAAATGGTCACGCGCCAACCCTGGCACAACCGCCAGCCGATATCACGAACCGACACACAAGAGATCTAGCCCTGTAGTACTAGCCGTTGCCCTCTCAGCCCGGCGTGCCGCGTTCCAGGGCACGCCATGCGAAGGGCTCTGGTCGAATCTCGTGGACACTGGTCGCCGGTTCGAACTGGTGGTCGGATGTTGAACGTGAAATATATAGCTGACTGCGTATTGCGAGGGCCACGCTCGACATGCGTCTCGAGCCAAGGTGGCCTGAACATTCGCGATCCGGACTTCTAATCAATCGTGAGTCACCCGTTCGCGTGGAACTGTAGGTGCGCTGAACTATCGGGTGAGGACGATCAGTCGGCTGTAAGGAGAGCTACTCTGTGTAGTACTGACCGCGCCGATGCCCTCCTATGCTCCTCCGTATCGCTTGACAGAGTGACGATCTTGTGTCCGCGACTTGCTATCAAGTGAACATCGGCGGTTCTACCAGTATGAATCAAAAAATACGTGTGGCGAATCACGTACGTTCCGTAACCGGTGTCGGTGCCTTCAAGGCTGCGCTGGGCGAATTGCGGACCAACATCTCGCTGTGATGTTGGTCACGTACTCGTACGGCGCTGCAGCGCTCCTTGACCAGCCAAAAGAGTGAATTACACGGGCCATACGAGGCGCGCTGAAAGCCTGAGGCGACGACGTTGAGGCCTGCTGAAAGTCCGACGCGTTGACTTTGCTGACGTACTGCGGTGAAATTGCCGCCGTCGCATCGGGTTCACGATTAGCAATGGCCGACTACAAGTAGTAGTGGGTTGTGGATCAGCGACATAGGTCGGATGAAACGGTTCGGTTCCGGGTGGAGATACCCACTAGGGGCCGGACCAGGAGAGTGGCCACTCTCCCGATCCGGCTTACCTAGGGTGGACAACCCTGCTGCCAGTCAACACCTAGAAGACTCGCAGGGCGATCCGACCGTAGCGACTGGAAGCGCTCGGGCCAACTATCCGACGGTTCGGGCGCTTCTTCGCGCTGTCGCCGTCTTCTGGATCGCCGTCCGTACCAGCCATCTCGGATACTGCCACTTCTTTGACCTTCTGTTGGGGTCACCTCCGACGCCATGCTCGAACTGCCGGAGGTATACCTATCCGGCCGACAGGGCGAGGGGCGCCGTGTGAGAAGAGGCAGTGCGGAGCAGCCTAGAGTGAGGCGTGCCAAGTCATCCACTCGACATGGACTATGCCTCCCGTGACACCTTTGGATCGTATCCGTGTCGACGGCGTTGATCAGCGACGATGTTGATGTTCCCGGGGAGTTCCCGCGCTCCATTGTGATGTATATCTCATATCGAACGTTATATAACTATTGAGTAACACCTCGACTTGGTGTCGGGGTTAGCGCGCCAGAAAGTCACTGGTTATCGCCGCTTCCCGGTGGCGCCGTCGCGGATATTGATCACTTGGCGTGCGAATTATCGAAAACTCACCGGTAACGTCAGCTTGGCTTACGGACCAACCCGGTGTATGCGGCCACCGCGAGCGTCGCCAGTGCCCATACCAACGCCTGAAGTGCCCAGATCGCGTACGTGAAGGTCTGCCCCCACCGCGTACCGGTGTCGAGATCGCACCTGGCGCGGACGCCGGTCGTCCCGAGAGGGAGCCCGCGGTCGAACGCGAGACCGATGAGTTCGGCGGTAGAGCAGCGTGTATCGGAATTCGTGGCGGAGGCTGGCTGCACGTGTTCGGCGGCATGGTGGCCCGGGCGGGTGGGGACCTGGCCAGCTACGTACCCCAGTCCGCCGACGACGGCGAGGACGAACGCCAGGGCCGCGACGAGGCGGTGGGCGCGGTAGCCGTACCGACCCAGCCAACCCCACAGCCGGTGCCGCGCACGCCCACCCCTGCCGCCGAGAGCCTCGGGCGTACGGCGCCGAAGGTCTTCCTGTTGGGTGATGAGAATCTGGCGCGCGTTGTTGTCGTGCCCCGCCCCCCGCTCTACCGCAGCCAACTGCTGGTAGGGCTGCGGTGAGTACGCGGGTGTGTGGTGCACGAGGAGATGCAACCATTCTCGCCATGGCGCGGACTCCAGGCCGGAGAACACCAGGCCCCTGGCGTTCAGCTGTCGCTCGTGGTCCGTGCAAGGCTCCCGCGTCACCCGTGTACTTCGCGCCGGGCACATCACTCGTGCGGGTAGAACCAACTCCTCTCCGACATTGGTCAGACTGAGGTCCAGCAAGCGGCCCGAGCTGTGCCTCAGCTCCTTCAGTGTCAGGTCCGCACATCCACCGATGTGTGCGCCGACCAGACGGATGGTGTCGTGCTTGCCCGACCCGCCGAACACGGCGTTGTGTAGGAACGCGTCGCTGTCGACGCGCAGGCCGTCAGCACCCAGTGCGGGGCCGGAGCCGTTGGTGACCTCACTGGACTCCAGATCGAGCTGGCCACCGATGTGCGCACCCCGCAGCCGTATCGTTCCGTCCTCGTCCGTGCCATGCATGCTCACCTTCCGCAGGGACAGCCGGCCGCTGGTGCGCAACCTGTCCGCGTACAGGGCCGGGCCGGACCTGTTGGTGACCACGCCGTCGTCGAAGCTGAGCTGGCTGCCGATGTTGGCGCTGGTCAGTCGTACCGCTCCGGTCTCGCCGGTGCCGCACACGGTCACCTTTCGCAGTGACACCCGGCCACCTGTGTGAAGACCGTCGGCGACCATGGCGGGGCCGGCGTCGTTGGTGATCACGCCGTCTTCGAAACTGAGCTGACCGTCGAAGTCGGCGCTGATCAGCCTCACCGTTCCCATTTCGCCCGTTCCGTGCATGATCGCCTTCCGCAGGGACGCACGGCCCTTGACATGAAGGCTGTGGGCGACCAGTGCTGGACCGGCCTCGTTGGTCACCACGCAGCCTTCGAACCCGAGTTGGCCGCCGATATCGGCGCCGACCAACCGAATGGTCCCTTCCTCGCACGCGCCGCGGACAACCGCGTCGCCGAAGGACGCGTCGCCGGCCGTCCGCAGACCGTCGGCGTGCAGTGCAAGACCCGTGTCGTTGGTGATTCTGCCGGCTCCGAGATCGAGTCGGCCACCGATGTGAGCGTTACCAAGCCGAACCTCGCCGCGGACGGTTATGTCGCGCAGGAGCAGGTTGTTTTCGGTACGCAAACCCTCGGCTGAAAGGCGCGACGTCACACTGCCACCCAGGTCCATCTCCCGCAGACGTGCGTGATGACAGACGACGCCCTCCGACAGCACGCAGTCGTGCAGCTGCAGTCCCGCGACGGCGTTGACATGGGCCAGATCTAGCTGGCCGACCACCCGAACACCGCGAATACGTAGACCATGGGGGTCCAGCTCGCCTTGCCTGCCCATCAACAGGTCTCGGACCAGCTCTGCCCGCACCAGGAGTCGTGGATCATTCGTGACCGCGAGCGCCTCTACTCCAACCGAGATTTCTGGCTCGGCCCTCGATCCGCGTTGTGCGGCATTGATGATCGACAGCTCGATTGGGCTCAATTGGCCCAATGTCGACTTGGTCACACGATTAGTGTCGACGGGCGCCCGGTGCACGTAACAGATTTCTTGTGTTGGCTGCAGATACCGAACTGTCGCATTTACCGGCGAATGCCGTTACCGATCATGGGCCGCGTCACGAGCCCGGGACCGTCAAGCCGGTCTCGTACGCCACTATCACCGCCTGCACCCGATCCCTCAGCCCGAGCTTGCTCAGCACGTTGCTGACATGCGTCTTCACCGTGTGCTCGCTCACCACCATCGCCTCGGCTATCTCCGCGTTCGTCAGGCCCCTGGACAGTAGGCGCAGCGTCTCCTGTTCCCTCGCCGTCAACACCGCCAGGCGATCCGCCGACGGCACCGACACCGCCCGACCACTGAACTGGGCGATCAGCTTCCTCGTGATCGACGGCGCCAGCAACGCCTCCCCGGCCGCCACCACCCGCACCGCGTGCACCAGGTCATCCCTGCGGACATCCTTCAACAGGAACCCGCTCGCCCCCACCCTCAACGCCTGGTACACGTACTCATCGAGGTCGAACGTGGTCAGCATGATCGCCAGACAACTGGTCTCCGCGCAGATCACCTTCGCCGCCGCTATGCCGTCCATCCCCGGCATGCGAATGTCCAGCAACACCACGTCCGGCGCGTGCACAC
The DNA here is from genome assembly GCF_004364325.1 of Actinophytocola oryzae. Taxonomy (GTDB): domain Bacteria; phylum Actinomycetota; class Actinomycetes; order Mycobacteriales; family Pseudonocardiaceae; genus Actinophytocola; species Actinophytocola oryzae. Next base: position 4,162 of record NZ_SOCP01000010.1, read on the forward strand.
GAACGGCCTCGATCGCCGACTCGCCGTCGGCCGCCTCCGCCACCACCTCGATGTCCGGCTGCGCGTCCAGGATCATGCTGAACCCCGCCCTCACCAACTCCTGGTCGTCGACTACCACCACGCGCACCGTCATCGTGTCGGGAACCTCGCTGTCACGCGGAAACCCGGGCCGTCCGTGCGTGGGCCCGCCGTCGCCACCCCGCCGCACGCCGTGGCTCGTTCCTGTATGCCTATCAGGCCGTTTCCCTTCCGGACCACGTCCGGTGCGGTGCCGTCGTCGGTGATCTCGATCGTGACCGCATCCGTCTCCCAGCCCAGGTGGATCTCGGCTCGGGTTGCCGCCGCGTGTCTGATCACGTTCGTGATGGCCTCCTGGGTGATCCGGTACACCGCCAGCTCCACGTCCGGCGCCACCGGGAACGGTCGGCCGGTCGTCTCGAACCGCATGTCACTGGCCGCCACCAGTGTCGGTAGGTCCGCCAGTCTGGGTTGCGGGGCAGCTTGTGGCTGCTCGTCCGTGTGCAGCACCTGCAGGATCCGTCTCAGCTGGACCATCGCGTCCCGCCCTGCCGACGCGATCGCCTCGAACGCCGCCTCCGCCTTCGCCGGGTCCCTCTTCAGCATCACCGGGCCCGCCTCCGCCTGGACCACCATCAGGCTCACCGCGTGCGACAGGATGTCGTGCATGTCCCGGGCTATCCTCGCCCGCTCCCGCTCGGCCGCCCGCTCCGACTCCACCTCGCGTTCGTGCTCCAGGCGTTCGGCGTGCGCTCGGGACGTCGCTGCCGCTCGGCCCGTCGCGTAGACCGCCACGAACAGGACCGCCACCCGCAGCGCCGTCTGCGACGAGTTGAGGATCAGGCTCCCGCCTACCGTCGCCACCAGCATCGACAGGCGCAACCAGCGTGGCGACCGCACCGCGACGCTGTACGCCGCGATCAGGCCGCCGTACCAGATCGGCTGGTCGGGGACCGTGCCCGTGAAGTCGTACAGCGACGTCGCCAGCAGGCTCGTCAGCAGCGCGGTCACCGGCGCCTGCCTACGCCACAGCACCGGCACCGCCGACACCACCACGACCACGTAACCCCGCCAGTCCCACGTCCTCTCCGAAACCAGGAACGGCCACAGCTGCACCGCGACCACCAGCACGGTCAGGCCCACGTCGAGCCACAGCGGGCGGATCCGGCCACGAAGAGACACGCCGTCCATCCTCGCTCACACGCGTGCGGGCTCGCGCTGGATCCGCTTCGCGATCGACACGAACGACACCATCAGGGCCGCCGCGCCGACCGGGATCAGGTCCTTGCTGACCAGCGGCATCACCAGGTCGACTACCAGCAGCGCCGCCGTCCACGCCGGGATGCGGCGCAGGAGGGCGAGCCTGGCCACCAGTACGAACTGTCCGAAGTAGAACAGGTACGGGCCGACGTCGTACACGGCCAGCGAGACGAACGTGTTGCTCTTCAGGCCCCGGCCGAACTCACTCATGGCCGCGTGGTCCTCGGCCAGCAACCCGTTCACGATGTCGATGCCGAACTGGACGAACAGGCACAGCGTGCCGACCGTCGCGATCACGACGGTCGCCGTGGCCAGCGTGTCCCGGCCCGCCAGCCGCCACAGGTGGACGAACACGAGCTGGAACGCCACCAGTGCGGCCATGAAGATCAGGTGCCCGGTGGTCCACGCCAGGCCGGGTCCCCGGACCCCGTCCAGGCCGTCGAGGATGCGGATCACCCCGTAGGTGAAGGTCAGCAGCGGTGCCGCGACGAAGACTGTGCGTGCGTTCATGCCGCACAAGCCTGGTTTCCCGGCGGCTACGAGGGATCGCCGGTGAGAGCGATCTCCCGACTCCGTCGCACGGGTGAGCCGGGCGGGATCCTCGCGGCGATCTGCTCGCGGGCGTGCGGGCACTCCTCGAAGCTCGCCGGGCAGGACAGGGCGTGCTCGACCAGTTCCTTCGCGGCCTCGGCCTGCGCTATGCGGCGTCGCAGCACGGCCAGGTGCCTGCGCAGGACGCCGTTCTGGTCGCCGCCCGACAGGAACTCACGCAGCTGCCGCAGGCCGAGGCCCGCCTCCCTGCTCATCAGGATCAACGCGACACGCGACAGGTCCGCGTCGTCGTAGCGGCGCCTGCCGGTCTCGTCCCTGGCCGGGCTGAGCACGCCCATGCTCTCCCAGTGCCGCAGCACGTGCGGCGCCACCCCGAACCGCTCGGCCACCTCGCCGATGCTTGACATCATGTGTACCTGAACCCCCACGGTTGTCCCATGAGCTTCTTCCTGTCCGGCACGGTCGCCGAGGTCGAGGATGTCACGCCCCGCATCCGCCGCATCCGCATCGCCGGGGACTCGCTGCGGGACCTGCGCTGGACGCCCGGCCAGCACGTCCGCGTGCGGGTCGGCACCCTCACCCTGCGCACGTACTCGATCTGGGACTACGCGGGCCACCTCGACCTGTGCGTCCTCGACCACCCCGGCGCAGGCCCCGGCGCCCGCTGGGCGCGCGAGGTGGAGGTCGGCGGGCGCGTCTCGTTCACCAGGCCGGACGGGCGGTTCGTGGTCCGTGACGACGCGCCCTACCACCTGTTCGTCGGTGACGCGACCGCGTCGGTCGCGTTCGGTGCCATGCTGCGCGCACTGCCAACCGACGCCCGCGTGTACGGGGTCGTCGAGGCGGCGGATCGTCTCACCCTGCCGCGCGAGCTGACCTGGACGGACGACCTGCTCGGCACGCTCGCGGCACTCGACCTGCCCGACGAGCCGGGCGTCGCCTACCTCGCGGGCGAGGCGAAGGCGTGCCAGGCCGCGCGTCGCCACCTCGTCCAGGACCGCGGCTGGCCACGCCGGTCGGCGGTCGTGAAACCCTTCTGGACACCGGGGAAGCGTGGCATGGACTAGATCGCCAGGCGGACCGCGCTCAGCAACTCGGCCAGCCGCGCGTCGTCGGCGCGGGACGGGAGATGGACGGCGTAGTAGGGCACCCGGGGCAGGTCGGTGATCTCCCGCGCGGTGAAGCCGGCAGGCGGCCGGACACAACCGTTCACAATGGACAGTCCGACGCCCAGCGTGACGAAGTGCAGCGTCAGTGGCCAGCCCTCGGCCTCGATGGCGAGCGCCCAGTCGACCTCGGCCGCCCGCAGCGCCCGCTCGACGGTCCGCCGGTGGGGACGGTTGGCGGGCGGCAGCACCAGGGAGACCCCGGCCAGGTCGCGCAGGGTCAGCTCGGCGTGGCCGGCGAGCGGGTGGTCGACGGGCAGCACGAGCGTCTGCGGGTAGGAGGCGAGCAGCACGGTGGTGACGTCGTCCGGCAGGACCTCCAGGACGCCGATGCCGAGGTCCACCCGCCCGGCCCGCACCGAGGCGAGCATGCGGGCACTGTCGCGGTTGACCAGCCTGAGCGGGCGGAACGTGCGGACGACCTCGCCGAGCAGGTACAGGTAGGCGCCTTCGCCCGCGGCCAGCGTGAGGGGTCGCACCGCCTCGGCGTCGCGGACCTCGGTGAGGAACGCGGCCATCCGCGCGTCGAGGTCGCGTGCGAAGCGTGCGACGGCTTCGCCCTCCGGGGTGAGGGTCAGGGTCCTGCCGCTGCGCTGGTAGAGCGGGCGACCGACGGTGGCCGCCAGCTTGGCGACCTTCACGTGCAGCGCGGGTTGGGAGAGGTGCAGCGCGGCCGCGGCACGCGTGAAGTTGAGATGGTCCGCGAACACGGCGAACGCCGCCAGCGCGTCCGTCTGGATCATAGCCAGAGACTATAGCTCGGCCGCCGGTCAATAGTTCTCTTCGAGTCCAGGATCGATCACCGTGGAGGACGTGAACAGACGACCAGGACTGGGGGTCGACTTCGGCCGGGTGATCCACGGCGCGGCGGCCCCGGACGGGCCGGAGGACACGGTCTTCCTCCGCGGCACCGACGAGGAGGCCCTCGTCTCCCCGGCGACGGCAGGCGCCTTCGAGGTGCTGCCCGACCTCGTGTCCCGCTTCGACGGCCGCGTCTGGGTGATCTCCAAGTGCGGACCCCGCATCCAGCGGCGCACCCTCGCGTGGCTGGACCACCACGACTTCCACGGCCGCACCGGCATCCCCCTCGGCAACGTCCGCTTCTGCCGCAGGCGGGAGGAGAAGGCGGGCCATTGCGCCAGGCTGGGGATCACCCACATGGTCGACGACCGCATCGACGTGCACCGCGCCCTGCTGGACACCGTGCCGTACCGCTACCTGTTCGGCCGACAGAAGGGCCCCGCGCCCGACTGGGTGCACCACACGCCGACCTGGGCCGACCTCCGCGACGCGATCGTCAGCGACCTCGAAGCCCAGCGAGGAAGTCGTCGACGAGGCTGAGCTGTCGTGCGGGCGGCAGGCGCTGCGGGTCGAAGAGCGCCTGCACCACCAGGCCGTGCGCGAACGCGGCCGCCGACACCGCGACGTCCTCCGCGTCGTCCGACGCGGCCAGCTCCCCGCGCTCCTGCGCGTCCACCACGCACACCCGCAGCCGCTCCCGCCAGCGCACGTACCGCTCCCGCTGCGCACTCGACAGCGACGCGTCGCCGAGTGCCGCGTCCCAGAAGCTCACCCACACGCGGCTCATCGCCACGTTCTCCGGCGTCGTCGGCAGGACGTTCACCAGCGCGACCCGCAACGCCGCGAGGCCCGGCGCCTCCGCACGCAGCATGGGCCGCGAGTCCGTCCGGTCCGCCGCGACCGAGTGCGCGTACCTGACCAGCTCGTCCTTGCCGGTGAAGTAGTGCGTCAGCATGCCGGTGGACGCGTCGAGCTCTGCCGCCACCGCGCGCATCGTGAGGCCGCCGAAGCCCTCGGCAGCCAGCACGCGCCACACGGCCGCCGCGACGTCCGCGCGCCGTGCCTCGTGGTCACCCTTCGCAGGCATGCTGGTAGGGTACATAACAAACGTTTTGTACGGAGGTCGACCCATGCTGTCACTGCGGCTCACCGACGACGCGGAGCTTCGCGCGCTGGAACCGTGGCACGCGGACGAGTTCGCCAGGCACGTGGCGGCCGCCGAGGAGCACCTCGGCGAGTGGCTGCCCTGGGGCCGCACCGCGAACACCCCCATCGGTGCGGCGGCGCTGCTCCAGCGCTACGCCGACCAGCAGGCGCGGGGCGAGGGCCGCATCTTCGGCATCTGGGTCGACGGCAAGCTCTCCGGCGGCACCCTGTTCCGCGTCTGGGACAAGGTCAACGACCTGTGCGAGGTCGGCGTGTGGCTCGCGCCGGAGGTCACCGGCCGCGGCCTCATCACCAGGGCGGTCACCGAGATGCTCGACTGGGCGATCCACGTGCGTGGCATGCACCGCGTCGAGTGGCGCTGCTCCTCGGCCAACGAGCCGAGCCGACGGGCCGCCCAGCGCCTCGGCATGACGCTGGAGGGGACCCTGCGGCAGGCGTTCTGCCTCAACGACAAGCGGCACGACGTCGAGGTGTGGTCGGTCCTCGCGACGGAATGGCCTACGACGCGGTGACGCGCTCGTCGTAGGCGTGGCGCGCGTCCACGATCGCGCCGCGGTGGTGCTCGGCCCACTCGGTCAGCGTCAGGAACGCCGTGCGCAGCTCGCGGGCCATCGGGGTCAGCTCGTACTCGACACGCGGCGGCACCGTCGGGAACACCGTTCGGGTCATCAGCCCGTCGCGCTCGAGGTTGCGCAGCGTCAGTGTCAGCATGCGCCTGCTGACACTGGGAATCGCGCGTTCCAGCTCGGTGAAGCGGATCGGCCCACGCGTGGCGGCGACCATCACGAGGATGCTCCACTTGCCGGCCACCCGGTCGAGCACCTCCTGCACCGGACACGCCTCTGCCTCTACCTCGGCGGACACATCGGTGTTACTCCGGGACATAGAAGTGCCTCCTTCCGTCGACAGCAATAGTCACAGATCATTTCTCCTGTTACAAGTGGTGCACCTTTGGAGGCGCAGGGGAATGTCTCGGTGGTATGCGTTGGCCGTGTTGAGCGCCGGCACACTGATGATCGTCGTCGACCAGACCGTCGTCAGCGTCGCCCTGCCTGCGATACGCGCTGACCTGGGCTTTTCCGGGACGGGCCTGGCCTGGGTGGTGAACGCGTACGTGATCCCCTTCGGGGGCCTGCTGTTGCCGGCGGGCCGCCTCGGTGATCTGTTGGGCCGCAGGAGGATGTTCGTCGCGGGCATGGCCGTGTTCACGGTGGCGTCACTGCTGTGCGGGCTCGCGCCGACGGCCGGTCTCCTGGTGGCCGCGCGCTTCCTGCAGGGCGTCAGCGGCGCGATGGTGTCCGGCGTCGCACTGGGCATGGTCGTCGCGCTGTTCCCCGTGCCCGCCGAGCGCGCGAAGGCACTCGGCGGGCACAGCTTCGTGCAGGCGTCCGGCGGCTCGATCGGCTCGCTGCTCGGTGGGGTGATCACCCAGACGGTGTCGTGGCCGTGGATCTTCTACCTGAACCTGCCCATCGGCGTCGTGGCCCTGTTCTTCGCGCTGCGCCTGACGGCCGACCGAGGAGTGGCCCGCGGGCGTGGCCGCGGTGGCGCTGCTGGGCGCGTTCGTCCTGCGGGAGTCGCGGACGACCGCACCACTGCTGCCCCTGCCGGTGGTCCGCCGCGTGGCCGGGGTGAACGCCGTGCTGGCACTGCTGGCCGCGGCCATGTTCGCGTTCCTTTTCTTCGTGGTGCTGTACCTGGTGTCCGTCGGGTACTCCCCGCTGGAGACGGGCCTGGCGATGGTGCCGACCGCGGTCTCGATCGGCGCCGTGTCACTGCTGCTGTCCGCCCGCCTCAACACGAGGTTCGGCGAACGCCCTGTCCTGCTGGCCGGGCTGGGTCTGATCGTGTCAGCGCTGGTGGTGATCGCCGCCGCGCCGCCCGCATGGGTCGTCCCGGCCACGGTCGTGCTCGGTGTCGGCTTCGGGGCGGCGATGCCTGCGCTGATGGCGCTCGGCATGTCCACCGCGACGGAGGCGGACGCCGGACTGCTCTCCGGTGTCCTCAACACCAGCCAGCAGCTCGGTGGCGCGCTGGGTCTCGCGGTGCTGGTCGCGGTGACGACCGGCTATGCACAGGCCTTCGCCCTGGCGGGGGCACTCGTGGCAGGCGCGGCGGTCACCACCGCGTTGGTGTTGCGCGGGAGCAGGTCGCTCATCAATTATCGATCGTGAGAGCGCGTCGATCCCCGGGACTTGACCAGGTGGTGAATTACGTTCAAGCTGTCTCGCGCTCGGGGTCCCTGTTCCAGGTGAAGGACGATAAAGACTTATGGCGCTGCCCAAGTTTCCCGAAGGATTTCTCTGGGGTGTGTCGAGCTCGGCCTACCAGGTGGAGGGGGCGGCGGACGAGGACGGACGCGGACCGTCCACCTGGGACACTTTCGCGGCCGGCTCCGGCAAGGTGCTCGGCGGGGACACCGGGAAGACGGCCACCGACCACTACCACCGCTATCGCGAGGACGTCGGGCTCATGCGGGAGCTGGGTGTCGACTCCTACCGATTCTCCGTCGCGTGGCCCCGGGTCCTGCCGGAGGGGCACGGCGAGGTCAACAAGGCGGGGCTCGACTTCTACGACCGGCTCGTCGACGAGCTGTGCGCGAACGGCATCGCGCCGGCCGTGACGCTCTTCCACTGGGACACGCCGCAGCGGATCGAGGACGCGGGCGGCTGGCTCGAACGCGACACCGCCTACCGGTTCGCAGACTACGCGGCGATCGTCGGCGAGCGGCTCGCGGACCGGGTGGCGATGTGGATGCCGCTCAACGAGCCCATGGTCGTGACGATCTTCGGGCACGCGGTCGGGGTGCACGCGCCGGGCCTCGAACTGCTGTTCGAGGCGCTTCCGGTGGCCCACCACCAGCTGCTCGCCCACGGTCTCGCGACCACCGCGCTGCGGGCGGTGGGCGCGTCCAACATCGGCATCGCCAACCACCACGTGCCCGTCTGGCCCGCGTCGGACAAACCGGGTGACCGCAGTGCCGCGACCCTCTACGACGGGCTCGTCAACGAGCTGTTCGCCGCGCCGATCCTCGCGGGCCGGTACCCGACGGGTGAGCTGGCCGCCGCCATGCCGGGTCCCGTCGCCGAGGACCTGAAGATCATCTCGACGCCACTCGACTGGTACGGCGTCAACTACTACATGCCCAGCCTGGTCGCCGCGCCCAGCGCGTCGTCGGCGCCGACGATGATCGACCGCCTCGAGATGCCTGCCGGGCTGCCGTTCGACTTCCCCGTGGTCGAGGGCTACCCCATGACCGACTTCGGCTGGCCGGTCGTCCCGGAGGGCCTGCACGAAGTGCTGCGCATGCTCGTCGACCGGTACCCGGACATGCCGCCGATCTACATCACCGAGGGCGGCTGCTCCTACGACGACGAGCGGCACGACGACCGGCGCGTCGAGTACCTCGACGGTCACCTGCGGGCACTGCACAGGGCCGTCGAGGACGACATCGACGTGCGCGGCTACTTCGTGTGGTCCATTGTGGACAACTTCGAGTGGGCGGCGGGCTACTCGCAGCGCTTCGGCCTGGTGCACGTCGACTACGACACGCTCGACCGCACCCCGAAGGACTCGTTCTACTGGTACCGCGACATGATCAGGGCGCAGCGGTGACCCAGGTCGTCACCGAGCCGACCACGCCGGTACCCGCGCGCTGGACCGGTTTCCTCGCGCTCGCGACCCTCGGGTTGTTCACGGCGTTCTACGGACCCATCCAGGTACTGCTGGCCGAGCAGGCGAAGGCGCTGGCACCGGACGACAAGGAGATCGTGCTCGGGCTCGTCTCCGGTCTCGGCGCCGCGTTCTCCGTGGTGGCGAACCCGTTGTTCGGCGCGATCTCCGACCGCACGACGTGGCGTGCGGGCAGGCGGAAGCCGTGGACGGTCATCGGCATGCTCGGCGCCGTCGCGAGCCTCGCGCTCCTGTCCGGGGCGCCGACCGTGCTGGTCATGATCATCGGCTGGTGCGCGGCGCAGTTCACGCTCAACGCCATGCAGGCCGCCATGTTCGCGGCGGTGCCGGACGAGGTGCCGCACCGGCAGCGCGGCATGGTCGGCGGCTGGCTCGGCGTCGGTCAGACGCTCGGCATCGTGGTCGGCTCGCTGCTCGCCGCCGAGACCGGCGGTATCGCGGCCGGATACCTCGTGTGCGCGGGGTTCCTGGTCGTCGCGACGATCCCGCACCTGCTGCTGCGCAGGAACACCGTGACCGAGATCGTCGAGCGGCCGCGTCTGTCCGTCAAGGACTTCTGGATCAGCCCGAGGCAGCACCCCGACTTCGGGTGGGCGTGGCTGACGCGGGCCCTGCTGAACCTGAGCAACGCGATCGCGATCGTGTACCTGCTGTACTACCTGCAGGACGTCGTGGGTTACCCCGAGCCCGACAGCGGCGTGTTCATCCTGACCGCCGTGTACGCGGTGACGCTGTTGTTGACCGTGGTCGCGGGCGGTGTGTGGTCGGACCGCACGTCACGCAGGCGCGTCTTCGTGTGCTGGGCCGGGATCGTGATGTCGCTGGCCTCGCTGCTGCTGGGGTTCTGGCCGACGTGGACCGGTGCGATCACGGCCGCGGCCGTGCTGGGACTGGGTTTCGGCGTGTACCTGTCGGTGGACTTCGCGTTGATGACCGAGGTCCTGCCCGCGGCGGGCGACCGGGGCAAGGACCTCGGCGTGATCAACGTCGCGAACTCGCTGCCGCAGGTGATCGCCCCGGCACTGGCCGCGCCGATCGTCACGTACCTGGGCGGCTATCCGGTCCTCTACGTACTGTCCGCGGTCGTCGGTGTCGTTGGCTCCGTCCTGGTGTTCCGGATCCGTTCCGTGGACTAGTGCTACCGTTGGTGGCGGCGAAAGCCCCGGACGAGCGCGTCGTACCCGGTCATGCGAAGACGACGCAGTGGTGTGGTCACATTGCTGCGGAGGTTCGTCATGGCGTGGCTCGCGCTTGTCGTGTCCGGTCTGTTCGAGACGGTATGGGCTGCGGCGCTCGGGGTGTCGCGCGGGTTGTCGAAACCCCTGCCCAGCGTCATCTTCGGGGTCGCACTCGTGATCAGCATGGCCGGACTCGGCTACGCGCTGCGGAGTGTGCCGGTCGGCACGGGATATGCCGTGTGGGTCGGCGTCGGTGCGGTCGGCACGGCCGCCTACGGCATGGCGGTACTGGGTGATCCGGCCACCGCGGGCCGGATCACGTGCCTCGTGCTGATCGTCGCGGGCGTGGCGGGACTCAAGGTCCTCCACTGACCCCGCACCGGGACCACACCCTGAGACACGTCTCAGGGTCGAACCAGGGAGATCGCCGGATTCCGAACCGCGTGCCGGCCAGCAGACTCCGTGGCAGGGAGAAAAGGAGCGGGTACATGGAGATCACCGGGCTCGTCACGGCCATAGTGTTCGGCGCGATCATCGGGGGTTTGGGGCGAGCGATCGTGCCGGGGCGGCACGAGATGTCACTGCTGGTGACCATTCTGGTCGGCATAGTGGCGGCGGTGGCAGGCACGGGGGTTGCCGAGCTGATCGGCGTCGCGGACACCAGTGGCATCGACTGGACCGAGCTGGCGCTCCAAGTGATCTTCGCGGGCGGGGCCGTCTCGTTGCTGAGTGGCGTGCGACAGCGCACCAACGCGAAGTAAGCACGCAATTTGGTCAGTTTCGCCCGTAAGTGCCCCTTCTACCTGGGTATAGTCCCCGCAACCGGGGGAAATGCCGAGGTGGGAGGGGCATACGCGCATGGGCGACTTCGTTGGTGCCGCGCTCTCCTATCCCGCCGTCATCCTCACCGCCCTGCTCGTGGTGGTCGTTCTCTACTGGCTGCTCGTCCTGGTCGGCACGCTCGACGTCGAGCTCGGTGACGCCGACGTCGACCTCGGGTTCGGACTCGGCGGTGTGCCGGTCACGGTCACCGTGTCGATACTGACCGTCGTCGCCTGGTTCGTCGGGCTCACCGGCACCGTGCTGATCGACGGCCTCGGTTCGCCACTCGACGTGATCATGGGCATGTTCGTGCTCCTGGTCGCGGTCGCCGCCGGGCTCGTCGCGGCCCGGCTCGCCGCCCCGCCGCTGCGCAGGCTCTACGTCCCCGGTGGGGAGGCCTCCCGGGGCGACTTCGTCGGCCGCGTGTGCGTGATCCGCACCGGCCGGGTCACCGGTGACTTCGGGCAGGCCGAGGTGGCCGCCGCCGACGGCTCGTCCGCGATCGTCCAGGTGCGGCAGACCGGCGAGCACGAGCTGGCCAACGGACACCGCGCACTGATCTTCGACTACGACATCGACGGCGAGTTCTTCTGGGTCGCGCCCGCCTGAAGGGGAAAACAATGGAAGCAATCCTGATAGCGGGCGGCGTGGTCGTCGTCGTGCTGCTGCTCGTGCTGATCGCCATCAGCCGCCTGTACCGCAAGGTGGAGCAGGGCCAGGCGTTGATCGTCAACAAGGTGCGCAGCGCCTACGTCACGTTCACCGGCGGAGTCGTGCTCCCGGTGCTGCACAAGGCCGAGATGATGGACATCTCCGTCAAGACCATCCACATCCAGCGCACCGGCCAGGACGGCCTGATCTGCCAGGACAACATCCGCGCCGACATCCGCATCACGTTCTTCGTGCGGGTCAACAAGACCAGCGAGGACGTCATCAAGGTCGCGCAGGCGATCGGCACGGCCCGCGCCAGCGACCAGCGCACGCTCCAGGAGCTGTTCGACGCCAAGTTCTCCGAGGCGCTCAAGACTGTCGGCAAGCACCTCGACTTCGTCGACCTCTACACCAAGCGCAACGAGTTCCGCGATCGCATCCTCTCGGTGATCGGCACCGACCTCAACGGCTACAGCCTCGAGGACGCGGCCATCGACTACCTCGAGCAGACCCCGATGGCGCAGCTCGACGCCAGCAACATCCTCGACGCGCAGGGCATCCGCAAGATCACCGAGCTGACGGCGATCGAGCACGTGCGGACCAACGAGTTCCAGCGCAACGAGGAGAAGGAGATCACCAAGCAGAACGTGGACGCCCGCGAGGCGATCCTCGAGCTGGAACGCAGGCAGGCCGACGCGGAGAACCGGCAGCGCCGGGAGATCGAGACGATGAAGGCCCGCGAGGAGGCCGAGACCCAGAAGGTGCAGGCGGAGGAGCGGCTCAAGTCGCAGTCCGCGCAGCTGCGCACCGACGAGCAGCTCGGCATCCAGGACCAGAACCGGGCCCGCGAGGTCGCCGTCGCGGAGAAGAACCGCGAGCGGGTCATCGCGATCGAGTCCGAGCGCATCGAGAAGGACCGCCTGCTGGAGGTCGTGGCGCGCGACCGGGAGATCGCGCTCGCCAACGCCGCCAAGGACAAGGAGGTCGAGGTCGAGAAGCGCTCGGTCGCCGAGGTCGTCCGGGAGCGCATCGCCGTCGACAAGACCGTCGCCGAGCAGGAGGAGAACATCAAGCGCCTCCGCGCGGTCGAGGAGGCAGAGCGCACTCGTCAGGCGGTCATCATCGCCGCGGAGGCGGAGGCGCAGGAGAACCTCGTCAAGGACATCAAGGCGGCCGAGGCGGCGGAGGCCGCGGCCAAGCACAAGGCACGCGAGGAGCTGACCCTCGCCGAGGCGCGGCAGCAGACCGCGGACCTCGACGCCCGCGCCAAGATCCGCCTGGCGGAAGGCATCCAGGCCGAAGCGGCAGCGGCGGGTCTCGCCGACGTGCTGGTCAGGGAGCGTGACGCCGAGGCCGTCGAGAAGGTCGGCCGCGCGGAAGCCGTCGTGGTCAGGGAGAAGGCGCTCGCCAACGCGGAGGGCATCGAGAAGGTCGGTCGCGCCGAGGCCGTCGCGGACCGTGAGAAGGCGCTCGCCGGCGCCGACGCGCTGCGCGAAAGGCTGAAGGGCGAGGCGGAGGGCCTCACCGAGAAGGCCGCCGCGATGGCCGCACTCGACGACGCGTCCCGTGGCCACGAGGAGTTCCGGCTGCGGCTGGAGTCGGAGAAGGAGCTGCGGCTCGCGGGCATCCAGGCGCAGCGCGAGGTCGCCGAGTCGCAGGCCATGGTGCTGGCGGCCGGGCTGGAGAAGGCCGACATCGACATCGTCGGCGGCGAGAGCATGTTCTTCGACAAGCTCATGGGGTCGATCGCGCTCGGCAAGAGCGTCGACGGGTTCGTGCAGAACTCCGACGTGGCGAGGGCGGTCGCGGGCCCGTACCTCAACGGGGACGCGAACCTGGCCGAGGACATCAAGCAGATCCTGTCCTCGCTGGGGACCGACGACGTGAAGAACCTGTCCATGTCGGCGATGCTGATGAAGATGATGAAGGACGGCGGTCCGCAGGCGTCACGGATCCAGGAGCTGCTCGCGGGCGGCCTGCCCGTGGTGGAGCGGGTGCCTGACTCTCCTGCCGGCGTCATCTCCACCAAGCCGTGACCGCCACGGTCACCGCGCCCGCGACGGTCCAGGACGGGCTCGACGCACGTACGTACGAGGTGCTGCGGGCTCGGCTCGCCGACCAGGCCAAGGAGCTGGCCCGGCGTGCCGAGACCCTCAACACCCGGCGGCTCGAGGCGTTCGGCGCCACCGTGCTGCGGCTCGTCGGCAACGAGCGGATCCGTACCGAGCACAACTGCGTGCCGCGTGACATCGTGTCCATCCCGGACGGTGACGGCGACGCCAGTGGGCTGATGTTGTTCGGCTACAACGTCTTCATCGGGCTTCGGCCGGAGACTACCGTCGACGACGTCTTCTCGCTGCACCGCTTCACCCGCGACGGCGAGGCGTTCCGGTTCGAGGACGCCGGTGGCGAGCGTCCGGAGCTGCTCGCCGACGAGCGGTTCCGGTGCGAGTTCACCGAGCTGTACCGGTACTACCGGGAGACGCGGCTCATGCAGCTGCGGCCGGTGGAGGGCAAGCTGCTGGCGGTGTTCCAGACCGGTCCGCGCACCGAGGACATCAAGGTGCTGCGCTGGGCGGTCGGCGCGGACGGCACACTGTCCTATCTGGACAACGTGGGTGAGCGTGACCACGTGTTCCCGGCCGCGCACGACTTCGAGTGGACCGAGACCACGCGTGACCACCACGTGCTCGGCCGCCACCCGCACATCTCCGTCGAGGACGAGCTGTTCATCGAGACGGTCGGCGGCGACCTGACCGTCAAGATCGAGAACAACACCGAGGTCGGCGAGGGCATCTACCGCGAGCCGGTGGACGAGCCGCTGCAGAGCCTCGCGGACGCGGACGTTCGGTACGCGCGGGTCGGACCGTTGATCCTGCTGAAGATCCTGCCGTACAACGAGAAGACCTACCGGTACCTGGTGTTCAACACCAGGACGAAGACGGTCGTGCGGCTCGACGGCATCGGCCAGGCGTGCCAGCGGCTGCCCGAGGACCAGGGCATCATCTTCCCCGGCGGCTACTACCTTGCCACCGGCGTGTCCCGCACGTTCGACACGGAGACCGACGACCTCGAGTTCGAGCGGGTCATCCGGTCGCCCAACGGCGAGGACGTGCTGTACGTCTTCCACGCGCGTCGCGAAGGCCGGTCGCTTCTCCTGCCGTACAACGTGATCCGCAAGGAGGTCGCGAACCCGCTGCCCTGTCACGGGTACTCGCTGTTCGAGGACGGCACGCTGGTCGCGTTCCGCGCCACGTCGGAGGAACCGACGCGGGTGCACCCGATGCAGGTGTGGCAGACGCCGTACGTGACGGACTCCTTCGCCGCCGCCCAGCCGGTCGGCACCGGGCCGCTGGCACGGATCGGCAACGCGGACCTCGTGCGCGGCATCTCCGACTGCCTCTCCGTGACGCGGATGGTCGAGGAGATGGCGCCGTCGACGCCTGTGTTCGAAGGGCTGATCGCCGCCTGTGCCAGGGCGTTCGACAGCTATCACTGGCTGGGTGAGCAGGAGCTTGGTGACCTGCGTGGTGCGCTCACCGACGTCCGCGCGACTGCCGAGCAGGTGCTCGCCGAGTTCGAGAACGTCAAGGCACTCACCGACACCGCGGCGGCGGAGCTGGCGAAGACCGGGGAGGACGTCGCATCGCTCGTGCGGCGGGTGCGGGGCGAGTCGCCGAGGTCCGCGGACGAGTGGGTCGGCCAGTTGGCGGAGCTGCGGCGTGCGCAGGGACGCTTGGAGACCCTGCGCGAGCTGCGTTACGTGGACACGGCTCGGATCGACGCACACGCGGAGACTCTGAGTTCCGAACTGGACAGTGCCGCGCAGCGGGCCGTCGAGTTCCTGCAGGGCGAGGACGCGTTCACCGGCTACCACGAGAAGGTCGAGGCGCTCGTCACCGAGGCGTCGGCCATCAGGACCGTCGCCGAGGCCGGACCGGTCACCTCGCGGCTCGCCGAGCAGGCCGCCGGGCTGGAGATCGTCACCGAGGTCGTCGGCTCGCTGGACATCGGCGACGCGACCGTGCGCACGAAGATCCTGGAACGCGTCGGCGAGGTGCTCGGCGGGGTCAACCGTGCGCGGGCCACCGTGGACGGTCGGCGCCGCGAGCTGCTCGCGACGGAGGGTCGGGCGGCGTTCGCGGCCGAGTTCGCGTTGCTCGGACAGTCGATCACGGGCGCGCTCGCGGTCGCGGACACGCCACGCAAGTGCGACGAGCAGCTCGGCAGGCTGCTGCTCCAGCTGGAGAACCTCGAATCGCGGTTCAGCGAGTTCGACGACTTCCTCGTCGAGCTGACCGCGAAGCGCACCGACGTCTACGAGGCGTTCTCGTCACGCAAGCAGGCACTGGTCGACGAACAGGCCCGGCGTGCCGACCGGCTGGTCGACTCGGCCTCCCGGATCCTGACCAGCATCACCCGCCGCGTGGCCACATTGTCCACAGTGGACGATATCAACACGTACTTCGCGTCCGACCCCATGGTCGCGAAGGTGCGGTCGGTCGCCGACGACCTGCGTGCCCTCGACGACACCGTGCGCGCGGAGGAACTGGACGGCAGGCTCAAGGCGGCCCGCCAGGAGGCGGCCCGCTCGCTGCGGGACCGTGCGGACCTGTTCGGTGACGGCGGCGAGACGGTTCGTCTCGGTCGGCACCGGTTCGCCGTGAACACGCAGGCCGTCGACCTGACGCTGGTGCCGAAGGACGGCGAGATGGCGCTGGCCGTCACCGGTACCGACTTCCGCACGGTGGTGCGGGATGCCGAGTTCGGCTCGACGAAGGATTTCTGGGACCAGTTCCTGGTGTCGGAGACGGCTGACGTGTACCGGGCCGAGTACCTCGCGACCTCGGTGCTGGCCGAGGGTGTCGCGGACGACGCGGACGTGCTCGACGTGGTCCGCCGCGCGGCCGAGTCCCGCTACGACGAGGGCTACGAGCGCGGCGTGCACGACCACGATGCCGCGGCAATCCTCGAGGTGCTCCAGCGGTTGCTTGCGGGCGCCGGTCTGCTGCGTTACCCGGCCGCGGAACGCGCGCTGGCGCAGCTGTTCTGGGCGCACGGCGTCTCCGACGATGTCCGCAAGGTGTGGTCGACCCGTGCGGGTTCGCTGGCGCGAGCACGGAAGGCGTTCGGCCCGGTCCCGGCGATCGCCTCGCTGTGCGCGGAGCTGGCCGTCGCGATCGACCGGTTCCCTCTGGCGACCGGGAATTCCGCACTGGCCGCCGAGTACCTGTTCGAGGAGCTGGGTGCCACCCCGCTCGGTTTCGTGACCAGCGCGGGTGCGCGGACCCTCGTCGAGCGGTTCCGCCGCGCGTTGGGCGGCCGCCGCGAGTTCGACGACGACCTGCGTGCCCTCGACGACCTCGAGGCGAGGTACCAGCTCGCCACCGCGTGGCTGTCCGCCTTCGTGTCCACACAGGACGAGCTGCCTGCCGACGAGCTGCCGGAGGCCGTGGCGCTGCTGCTGTGCGACCTGCCGAGGCACGACTCGTCCGCGGCCGTGACCGCCACGGTCGAGGGGCTGCTCGGCGCACATCCCCGTGTGGTGGGTGGCCGCATGACCGTGCGGCTCGACGAGATCCTGGCCAGGACCAGGACGTTCCGGCTCGACCGGGTGCCTGCGTTCCGGGCGTACCAGAAGCACCGCAACGAGCTGCTGACCAGGGAGCGCGCCAGGCTGCGGCTGGAGGAGTTCGCGCCGAAGGTCATGAGCGCGTTCGTGCGCAACAAGCTGCTCGACGAGGTCTACCTGCCGCTGATCGGCGACAACCTCGCCAAGCAGCTCGGCGCGGTCGGTGAGGCGAAGCGCACCGATCAGATGGGCCTGCTGCTGCTCATCTCCCCGCCCGGCTACGGCAAGACGACGCTCATGGAGTACGTCGCGAACCGGCTCGGGCTGGTGTTCGTCAAGGTCAACGGCCCCGCGCTCGGCCACGACGTCACGTCGCTCGACCCGGCCGACGCACCCAACGCGACCGCGCGCCAGGAGGTCGAGAAGATCTCGTTCGCGCTGGAGCTGGGCAACAACGTGTTGTTGTACCTGGACGACATCCAGCACACGTCACCGGAGCTGCTGCAGAAGTTCATCTCGCTGTGTGACGCGCAGCGCAGGATGGAGGGTGTGTGGGAGGGCCGCACCAGGACCTACGACCTGCGCGGCAAGCGGTTCGCGGTGTGCATGGCGGGCAACCCGTACACCGAGGCAGGCAAACGGTTCCGCATTCCCGACATGCTGGCCAACCGCGCGGACGTGTGGAACCTCGGTGACGTGCTGTCCGGCCGCGAGGACGAGTTCGCGTTGAGCTACCTGGAGAACTCGCTGACGTCCAACCAGGTGCTGTCCCCACTGTCCACACGCGACAGAGGAGATCTGGAGCTGCTCCTCAGGCTCGCGCGTGGCGAGGAGGTCCGGTCCGACCGGCTGTCGCACCCGTACTCGGCGGTGGAGCTGGACCAGCTCACCTCCGTGCTGCGCAAGCTGCTGCGGGTGCAGGAGGTCGTGCTGGCCAACAACAAGGCCTACATCGCCTCGGCGGCGCAGGCGGACTCGTCACGCACCGAGCCGCCGTTCCTGCTGCAGGGTTCGTACCGAAACATGAACAAGCTGGCCGAGCGCATTGTGCCCGCGATGAATGATCAGGAATTGGAAGCGGCGATCGACGACCACTACGCGGGCGAGGCGCAGACGTTGACATCAGGCGCGGAAGCCAACCTGCTGAAGCTGGCCGAGCTGCGTGGCAGCCTGACCCCCGAGATGGCCGCGCGCTGGACGGACGTCAAGGCGGCTTACCTGCGGGACAAGGCGTTGGGCGGCGCGGAGGACGATCCGATGGTGCGTGCGGTCGGTGCGGTCGGCCTGCTCGCGGACCGGGTGGCCGCGGTGGAATCGGCGATTACCAGGGCAAGTCAACGAATTGGTTGACACCGTGCCCGACTGTGCGGCAATCCGTAGATATTCCGGTGGACGTGCTCGACACGCGTAACCTGTCGGCCGATAAAGTATGTGAAGGGGAGTCGCAAAACCGAGACAGGTGAGTCATGCTGGCGAAGGACTTCGCCGACAGCCATCCGGTGATCACCGCACTGCTGATCGTGGTCGCGCTCGCTCTGGTCGCCGTGGCCGTGTTGTTCCAGCAACCGATCGAACGGCTGCTCGACCGCCTACTGCGAGCACCTTGCGAGGACGGGCCGCCGTCGTCCGGCGCGCTGTGGGTGGACGACCGGCCGGACCACAACGCGCGGCTGCTCAACAGCCTGCGTGGCCAGGGAGTTCGGCTCGACGTGGCGTGCAGCACCGCGGAGGCGGTCGACCGCCTCCGCGAGCACACCTACGCGATCATCGTCTCGGACATGAGCCGCATCGAGGACGGCGACACGGTTCTGCGTGAGCTGGAGCGGGCGAGCCGCCAGGCGCCGGTCGTCATCTTCAGTCCCTTCACCGAAACTTCCGAGCTGTACAGCGACCGTGCGGTCGTCTCCTCGGAGGCGGAGATCAAGGAATGGCTGCGGGCGGTTCACCTCCTGCCATAACGACTACACCTTGTCCAACGCCTGGCCGAAGTCCGCCAGCAGGTCCTCCGCGTCCTCGATGCCCACGGACAGGCGGACCAGGTCGTCCGTGATGCCGGTCGCGGCACGGTCCTCCGGCGTCATGCCGGCGTGCGACGTCGCGGCAGGCCTCGTGATCAACGTCTCCACCCCGCCGAGGCTGGGTGCCACGGCAGGCAGGGTCAGTGCGGCGAAGAACTCCTCGGTGGCCTCGACCCCGCCCGCCAGCCGGAAGCTCAGCATCCCGCCGAAGCCGTTCAGCAACTCGCCCGCGTGGGCGTGGTCGGGATGGTCGGGCAGCCCCGCGTAGTTCACGGCCACCACCTTCGGGGACGACGACAGGAACGACGCGAGCGCCAGGGCGTTCGCGTTCTGCTGACGGACCCGCACCCCCAGCGTCTTGAGGCTGCGGGCAAGGAGGTAGCCGGCGTGCGGGTCGAGGCTGCCGCCGTAGAGGTTGAGCGTGTGGCGAACCCGCTCGACCAGCTCGCCCGATCCCGCGACGGAGCCGGCGACCAGGTCGGAGTGGCCGTTCAGGTACTTGGTGGCACTGTTGAACACGAGGTCGAAGCCCGCGACGACGGGCCGGAAGTTGACCGGTGAGGCGAAGGTGTTGTCCACCACGCTGACGATCCCGTGCTCCCTGGCGAAGGCCACGACCTCACGCAGCCGGGCAACGCGCATCAGGGGGTTGGTGATGGTCTCGACCAGCACTGCCTTCGTGTTGTCCCGCACGGCCCAGGACGAGGGGTCCTGCGGGTCGATCGCCGTGTACTCCCAGCCCAACCGTGCGGCGTGGGCGGTGACGAAGTCGTAGGTGCCCCCGTAGAGGACGTCGCTGACCAGGAGGTGGTCACCCGCGCCGAGGAGCGTGTGCAGGATCGTCGTGACCGCGGCCATGCCCGACGACGTGGCCACGGCCGCCTCCGCACCCTCGAGCGCGGCGAGCTTGTCGTGCAGGTAGGTCTGCGACGGCGTCGAGTTCAGCCGGTGGTACTTGATGTCGTGGTAGCCCTCGCCGGGCTCACTCGTGAACACCGTGCCCTGGAAGATCGGGAACACGACAGAGCCCTCCGGCCCCGGCACCCGCTCGCCCCCGTGCACCGCGAGTGTGTCGAATCGCATGTGGACCTCCTCCTGATCGTCTCCGAGCCGAGCCTACGTCCGGCCCATCCCGAGCACGAGCGTGGCGACGGCCAGCGCGAAGAACACCCCGGGGTAGGCGATGTTGTGGAAGACGCGGGCGCGGGCGTGCACGGCCAGCGCGCCCGCGAAGAACAGCACGAGCCCGACCGCGGCGGCCAAACCGACCACGTCCATGGCCAGACCGACGACGAGTCCTACCGCACCGGCCGCCTTGAGCAACCCGAGCGGCACGACCCAGCGCGGTGGGATGCCGAGCTCGGCCGAGTTGTCGAGCACGAACCGCGCGCGGGTGAGGTCGGCAACGGCCGCGGCCAGGTTGAACACGATCGTCACACCCGCGACGACGAGGTAGAGGGACATGCGCCCAGTCGACCCGCGTTCCGGCGCCATGGCCAATACCTGCGTCGATAACCTGGCGGCATGGACGTCGACACCCGCCTGCTGCGGTACTTCGCCGCGGTCGCCGAGGAGGGCAACCTGACCCGGGCGGCCGAGCGGCTGTTCGTGTCGCAGCCTGCGCTGACCAAACAGGTGAGGCAGCTGGAGTCGCAGCTGGGTGTCCGGTTGTTCACCCGCTCCCACACCGGCATGACGCTGACGGAACCGGGTGCGGCGTTGGCGGCCCGCGTGCCGACGCTGCTGGCGTCGTGGGACAGCGTCCTGCGGGAGACGAGGGGCGCCGCGAGCCGGGCGTCACGGGTGCTGCGAATCGGTTTTCTGGGCAGCGCCGTGAACGAGGCGACGCAGGACATCATCGCCGCGTTCACGGCCAGCCGCCCCGGCTGGCGGGTGGAGATGCGTCAGGGCTCGTGGGGGAACCCGACCGCGGGTCTGTCGGCGGGTGACGTGGACGCCGGACTGCTGCGCCTCCCCTTCCCGGGTCAGGAAAACCTGCGGGTGGAGCCGCTCCTGACGGAACCCCGCTGGGTCGCCCTGTCGAGTGCCCACCCGCTGGCGTCCGCCCCCGAGATCGCCTTCGGGGCCCTGTGGGAGGAGCCGTTCGTGGCGGCACCACCGGAAACCGGCGCGTGGCGCGACTACTGGCTTGCCACCGACGCCCGGCAGGGCAGAGAGCCCCTGATAGGCGCCGTGACAGACCAGCCGGACGCCTGGCTCACCGCGATAGCCAACGGTTACGGCGTGGCGCTCGCCCCCGAGTCCGCCGCCCGCTTCTACAACCGCCCGGGCATCACCTACCGCCCGGTGACCGGCATCAGTCCCAGCCAGGTAGCGGTCGCGTGGGCCCCGGCCGACGATGACAACCTCGTCATCCAGGACTTCGTGCAGTGCTGCCTGGAGCTCAGAAGGTGACGAGTGGCAGTCCGAGTTGGCATCCAGAGCGTCGAAAAGGATAGATTGTCGTAGGTTTTCGACGAAAGAGGCGCTGTGTGCACGCGATGACGGTCGGGAGGTGACCATGCTGGTTCGATTCGAGGTATCGAATTTCCGTTCGATACGTCAACCCGTCGAGCTGTCGATGGTCGCTGTCGACCGGGATCGGGTCGAGTCACGGCCCGCGCCCAACCTCGGCGAGCATCTGCTCACGGTCGCGGCCGTCTTCGGTCCCAACGCCTCCGGGAAGTCCAACATCCTCGCAGCGCTGAACTGGCTTCGAACGGGGATTCGTGACTCCCTTCGATTCTGGGACGACGAGATCCCCGTCGAGCTGTTCGCCTTTGTGGACAGTCCTGGACCGTCGCAGTTCACGGTCGAGGCCGTCGTCTCCGGCGTGCGGTTCGAGTACGTGGTCGAACTGGATCGTGAGGCCGTTCACTACGAGGGCCTGTTCCACTACCCGGAGAAGAAGCGCCGACGAATCTTCGAACGCGAGGGAACCGAGTTCACCCTGCAGCGCGGACTCGGAAGCCTGTCCGGCACCCGCGAGCTGCTGACGAGTCGTGCCTTGGCGCTGTCCATCGCGCGGCGGTTCGACGAGCCGTTGGTCGCGGACTTCGCGAACTACCTGATCGACACACAAGCACTCGGACCTCGAGCTTCCGTGCCTGAGTACCCGCGCGGAGACCGGTGGGCACGACGTTCCCATGTCACCTCGACCCGTCAGCTGTTCGAGAGGCTCGACGACAACGGCCAGGAGACACTTCTTGGTGTGGATGATCCCCTGGAGAAGGATCGGAGGCAGGTCCTGGCCCTGCTGCGAATGGCTGATCTCGGCATCGTCGACGTTCTGGTCGAGCGGGATCGACGGACGCAACGAGTTCGCCTCGTGCACCGGACCGAAGATGGGACAAGGCCGCTCGACTTTTCGGCCGAGTCCGAAGGCACTCGTACGTGGTTCGATCTGATCGGTCCGGTTCTCAGTGCACTCAGGGAAGGCTCGTTGTTCCTGTTCGACGAGCTCGACGCGAGCCTGCACCCCACGCTGTCGATGCACCTGATTCGCCTGTTCCACGACCCGGCGACCAACCCAAGGGGTGCTCAGCTGATCTTCACCTCGCACGATACGAGCCTGCTCAACCACCTCAACCGCGACGAGGTCTGGTTCACCGAGAAACTGGAGGACGGTGCGACGCGGCTCGGTGCGTTGGCCGAGTTCGCCGGAGAACGGGTACGCAGATCGCAGAACCTCGAAAAGGCATACCTGCACGGTCGGTTCGGTGCGCTGCCGGACGTGGACAGAACGGAGATACTCCGTGCGCTTGGTCTGATCGGCTGACCCTGATGGCACCACGAAGGACTCGCGCGAAAGACCTCAGGCGAAAGACCGCGAACCGCCCGGAGCGCAAGACGGTCGTCGTGTTCTGTGAGGGCGAGGCATCGGAACCGGACTACGTCAACGCGTTGAAACGGTTGTCAGGCGTCCGTGGCAGTGCCTCGATCAACATCGAGGTTGCCACGGAGCGAGGTGTGCCGTTGACACTGGTGCGCCGGGCTGTCGACCGGGCGCGTGACGACGAGGTCGACGAATGCTGGTGCGTCTTCGACGTCGAGTGGCCACGGCATCACCCCAACCTGAAGGAGGCCGTCCGTCTGGCCGAAGAGCACGGCATCAGGCTCGCGATCTCGAACCCGTGCTTCGAGGTGTGGCTGATTCTTCACTTCGAGGACCAGACCGCCTTCCTGAACACGGACGAAGCCGAGCGCAGGAGTCGCAAGCTGGACGGGCGGACTGGCAAGCGGATCGACGGCGACACGTACATGCCACTCCGTGCCGTCGCCGCGAAGCGGGCCCTGCGGCTCACCCAGCTTCACGAAAAGAACGCCACGTCGTTCCCGCGAGACAATCCCTCCTCGTCGATGTGCGACCTCCTCGCCGCGATCGAGCCAGGCACGACGTCATTCGTTCGCGGCACTGTCTAGTCGGCGGAGCTGTTCCTCGAGAATCCTCGCGTGTGCGTCGATGACAGACGCAGGCTCGGCGGTTCTGTGCAGTTCGAGGTAGTCGGTGAGCTGTGCGATCTCGGTGGCGAGCAACGCGGCTCGGCCGACTACGCCGGTCAGCCAGCGTTCCGCGTCGGTGGGGTCCGGCATGGCTCACGCACGTGGGCGTGCGTGTCCCGCCAGCCCGCTGGTGTCGAGGCCGTGCGCGGCGAAGCTGTAGAGCCGGATCTCCGTGCCGTCCGGGTCGTGGAAGCTGACGATCCAGCCGATGCTCGCGTTGATCACCGGTGAGTGCTCGACGCCCAGCTCGTCGAGGCGGATGACCCAGGCCTCCGCGGCCTCCCGGTCCGCGATGCCGAAGCTGACCGGGTCGAAACCCGCGAAGCCCTCGGCCGCCCGCGGGTTCTCCCGCAACGCGATGCCCGCGTCGCCGAGGCCGGGGATCGTTCCCGCGACGCCGCGCACGACGCCGTCCTCGTCCGGGAACTCGAGCTCGAACGTGAACCCGAAGACCCGCTCGTACCAGTCGATGCTGGTGGCGATGTCGCGCACCGGGAACTTGACGTGGTGGATGCCGGTGATCACGGCGTCTGTCATGGCGACTCCCTTGAATGCAGTAACACTGCAATGAACGATGCTAGAATGCATCGCATGAGCAGTGATGTCAACCGCGCCTACCGGTCGCCCCGACGTGCGGAGGCGGCTCGCCAGACCCGTCAGCTGATCCGTGACGCGGCGTTCCGGCTGTTCGTCGAGCAGGGCATCACCGTGACCACCATGCGCCAGATCGCCGCCGAGGCCGGCGTCGCCGAACGCACCGTCTACACGGCCTTCCCGTCGAAGATCGCGCTCTTCCACGAGGTCATGGACATCAGGACGGTCGGGGACGAGCTGCCCGTCCCGGTGTCCGACCGCGCCGAGTTCACCGCGTCCCAGTCCGAGCCCGACCCGCACGAGGCCGTGCGGCAGTTCGTGGACTTCGGCTGCGCGTTGCTCGAACGGGTCGGCGACCTGATCATGGCGGCCATCGAGTCGTCCGGTGCGGATCCGGACATGCGCGAGTGGTCCACCCGCGCGTCGGACGAGACCTCGAAGAACATCAACGCGGTCGCCCAGGCGTGGAAGGACGCCGGCTTCCTCCGCGACGACCTCACCGCGGACGAGGCAGGCGCCGCCATGTACGCACTCAGCTCGCCACACGTCCACCACCTACTGCGGCGGCGCCAGGGCTGGTCGGTCGAGCGGTACCGGACCTGGGTGATCACGACGATCACCACGACGATGCTGAGCTGAGCCTCACGGCACGACGTCGTTCTCCCAGGCCCACGCCGCGATCTCGACGCGGTTGCGCAGACCCAGCTTGCGTTGCACACCAGCCACGTGACCCTTGACCGTGCTCAGCGAGATGAACAGCGCGGCGGCGATCTCCTGGTTCGTCCTGCCCCTCGAGATGGCCAGCACGACCTCCAGCTCCCGTTCGGACAGTGGCCGCGTCGACGATCCCCGCCGCACGCGGCGCAGCAGGCGCGGGGTGATGGACGGCGAGACGAGCGTGCCGCCCGTGTGCGCGGCGCGGACCGCCTCGACCAGCAGTGCCGGGCCCGCGTCCTTCAGGACGAAGCCGACCGCGCCGCCACGCAGCGCGCCGTACACGTACTCGTCGTCGTCGAAGGTGGTCACCACGACCACGCGCAGCGGGTCGGTGACGGCCGGGCCCGCCAGCGCGCGGGTGACCTCGACGCCGTCGAGCCCCGGCATCCGGATGTCCACCAGGCACACGTCCGGCCGCAGCCGCCGCGCCAGCTCGACCGCCGTGACCCCGTCCTCGGCCTCGGCGACCACCTCGATGTCGGGTTCACCGGACAGGAGCAGCCGCAGGCCGCTGCGGACCATGGCCTGGTCGTCGGCCAGCAGGACGCGGATGGTCATCGCGACTCGCGCAGCGGCAGCGTCGCGCGTACCGCCCAGCCGTGGCCCGGTCGCGGGCCCGCGACCAGCGCTCCGCCGAGTGCCTCGACACGTTCACGCATGCCGACCAGGCCGTACCCGCCACGGTGGGGCCGGCCGGGCGGACCGTCGTCCACGACGTCCACGGTGACGGCCTGCCCGTCCTGTGTGACGTCGACCGTGACCGAACGGGCCCGCGGCGCGTGCCTGGCGACGTTGGTGAGCGACTCCTGGACGATCCGGTACACGGTGCCGCGCACCTCGTTCGACCACCCGTCCTCGCCGTCGGGGAGCCGCAGCCGCACCGAGGGGCCGTCGAAGCGGGCGACCAGCTCTGTCAACGGCTCGAACCTCGCGGCGACCGGCGCGTCGCGGGTGTCCCGCAGCACGCCGACGACCCGGCGCATCGCGGTCAGCGCGTCCGTGCTCGCGGTCTCGATGCCGGCGAGCGACTCGGCCAGGTCGGGCGGGCTCCGCCGCCTGGCGGCCTGTGCGTGGAGCACGATCCCGGTGACGTGGTGGGCGACGACGTCGTGCAGCTCCCGTGCGAGCGCCAGCCGTTCGTCGTGGCGGACCGCCTCGGCGGCCGCCTCGCCGCGGGCGTCGAGCAGCCGCAGGCCGAGTCCACACGCGACGGCGCCGACCCAGCCGAGGACGTTCAGCGTCGGCACGGCCGGCAGAACGCCAGGCGCGGCGAGCCAGCCCGCCAGCAGCACGGCGAACCCGCCCGCGACGACGGCACCGGCGCGTGGCAACGGACGTACCCGCACCTCGGCGGCGACCAGCACAGCCAGCCCGAGTGCCATGGCGGGACTCGGTTCGACCGGCAGGTGGGCGAACCGAGTGACCAGCACCGCGCCTGCCGCGACCGCGAGCCCCGCGCCCGCGGCCCACCCCCGCCGACGCAGGAGCGCGAGCCCGCACACCACCGCGCCTGCCGCACAGCCGAACACCCAGTAGTGGCCTCCCCAGCTGCCCGCGACCGCGACCGCCTGGAGCGCCAGCGCCCCGGCGAACCCGGCGGCGGCCGACACCTCCCGAATGTCCACGTGGTGAGGCTACGAAAGTGTCACCCGTCCGCCGAATCGGCCGAAAGTACTGTTGTGCGCGCCGAAACGGTTCTTCGGACCGGTACCCGGCGCCGCCGGGACCCCCGAACGTGGGTCCATGCTGAACAAGGCACTCGGTCTCGCGGTCCTCGCCGGACTGCTCACCGCCGCTCCGGCCCACGCCGTCGACCCGCCCCACCTCCCGGCGCCGACCGGGCACCACCCCGTCGGCACCACCTCCCTGTACCTGGAGGACGAGTCCCGCCAGGACCCCTGGGTGCCCGAGGCGGGAGCGCGGGAGCTGATGGTCTCCCTGTGGTACCCGGCGACGTCACGAGGTGCGCGGCGGGCGCCGTACATGAGCCCCGCCGAGTCGGAGGCCGTCCTGCGTGGCACGGGCGTCACCGGCGTGCCCTACGACGCGCTGAGCCGCACGCGCACCAACGCCTACCTCGACACGACACCGTCCGGTGGCCGCCACTCGTTGCCGCTCGTGGTGCTCTCGCCGGGGTTCACGTGGCCGCGCAGCTCGCTCACCGCACTCGCCGAGGAGCTGGCGAGCCGCGGTTACGTGGTGGCGGGGATCGACCACACCTACGAGAACTTCGGCATGACCTTCCCGGGCGGACGGTTCGTCACCTGCGCTGCGTGCGAGCTGGACGTGGACGACTTCGGCACGGCCGCGGTGGAGAGCCGGGCGAAGGACGTCTCCTTCGTGCTCGACGAGCTGACCGGGCCACATCCGAAGTGGCGCGGCGGCACGTTGATCGACCCGTCCCGGATCGCGATGGCGGGCAGTTCGCTCGGCGGGGCGAGCGTCGCCGAGACCGCGCTCACGGACCCGAGGATCCGCGCCGGTGTCAACCTCGACGGCACGATGTTCAAGCCGCTGCCGGAAAGCGGGCTGTCCCGACCGTTCCTGTTCTTCAGCGAGGACCTGTGCGACCCCACGTGGGTCCGGGACTGGGCGCACCTGACCGGCCCGAAGCAGTGGCTGCGCATCAGCGGTTCGGTGCACGCGTCCTTCACGGACTACGACATGCTGGGCAGGCAGATCGGCGTCGACCTCGGCAGCAGCCTGGCCGGCACGCGCTCGGTGGAGATAGTCCGCGCGTACGTCGCCGCGTTCCTCGACCTGCACCTGCGCGACCGGCCGCAACCGCCCCTGGCGCGACCGGCCGCGAGCTACCCCGAGGTCAGCACTTCCGACTGCTACTCGTAGGCGATCGCCGAGAGGACGTTCACCTTCGCCGCCCTGGTCGATGGCATCAGGGCGGCGAGCAGTCCGGCGACCACCGCGAGTCCCAGGAACAACGCCATGGACGTCCAGGGGATCTCCAGCGACGACAACCCCATCACGCGGGCCGCTGCCGCACCCGCCGCCCCGCCTGCCAGGAGACCGAGCAGGGCGCCGAACACCGCCATCACCAGCGACTCCGACACTACCATCCGTACCAGGTGCGACCGCCGCAGCCCGATCGCCCGCAGCAGGCCCAGCTCCCGGGTCCGCTCCAGAATGGACAGTGCCATCGTGTTCACGATCCCCAGGATGCCGATCACCACGGACAGTCCCAGCAGCACGTACAGCATGGTCTCCGCGATGTCGACCTGGCTCGCCGCGTCGTCGCCGAGCTGCGTCTGGTCCTGCACCGACACCTCGGGGTTGTCCGCGAGCAGCCCGGCGACCGACCGGGTCACGGCCGTGGCGTCCGCACCGGCGGCCAGCGTCACGTACCCGATCGCGGGCGACCGCGTCACGAACAGCGACGCCGCCGCGGACGTGGCGAACACCGGTCCACGCAACAGGTAGCTCGGCTCGTACGACCCGACGATCCGGTAGTCCCGCCACCCGGCCCGCTGCGTCGCGATGCCGACCGTGCCACCGACGCGCAGCCCCTGCGCCGACAACGTCGCGGTGTCCACCACGACCTCACCGTCACCCGGCGCCCGCACCGGCCCGATGTCGAGCACCGACGCCAGTGCCCGCACGTCCCCGGCAGCCGCGGACGACGGCACCGTCCCGTGCGCACCCCGCAGCTGCACGGAGTCCACGTACTGCCCAACGGCGCGGGACACCCCGGCCACCTCACCGGCCCTGTCGAGCACGGACGCCGAGAACGTCGGCATGATCCGCCCGTCGGCCGCCGTGGGCGGACCACCGCCCTGACCACCGGCCCGTGCGCTCACCCCGTCCCCGCTGATCACGAGGTCGGCGCCGAGCCCCTGCGTCGCACTCCTGCTGAGATCCGCCCGCAACGACTGCGCGACCACACCGACCCCGCCGACGAGCCCGAGCGTGACCACCAGGGTCGCCACCGTGATGGCCGTGCGACGAGGATTGCGGGCCGCGTTGCGGCGCCCCAGCTTCGACGGCATCGACCACCCCGTCACCCGCCCGAGCACGGGCAGCAGCGTCCGCGACGCGATCGGCGTCAGCAACGCCAACCCCAGCAGCCCCAACACGATCCCGCCCGCCAGCGCGACCCACCGGAACGACCCCAGGTCGAACAGCACCGCCGCGAGCACACCCGCGACACCGACCGTGGCAGGCACCGCGCCGAACAGCGTGATCCTCGTCAGCGACCGCTGTTCGGCCGCCGACGCCACCATCGCGGCCACCGGTGGCACCCGCGACGCCCGCACCGCGGGAGCCAGTGCCGCCACCAGCGTCACCCCGACCCCGATCAGGAACGCCCACACCATGTCCCACACCGGCACCATCAACCCGACCGGCAGCGCTGTCCCGCTCTGCGACTCCATCACCAGCGTCAGCAGCTTCGAGATCCCGATGCCGAGCCCGATCCCGACGGCGGAGGCGACCACCCCGACGAGCGACGCCTCCACCAGCACGGCCCCGACGAGCTGTCGTCGCCGCGCGCCGAGTGCGGCCATCAGGGCCAGCTCACCGGTCCGCTGCGCCACCAGGATCGAGAAAGTGTTGAGGATCAGGAAGATCCCGACCAGCAGCGACAGCCCGGAGAACCCGAGCAGGATCATCCGCACGATGTCGCCGAACGCCTTGCCAGCGGCTGCCGTCGACGCGGCCAGCTCGTCGCCGGTCCGCACGGTGTACCCGGAACCGAGCGCCGACGCGATCCGCTCCTTCAGCTCGGCCCGCGACACGCCCGGGTCGGCGGTCACCGTGACCGAGCTGTACGTCCCGACCTGGCCCAGCATCAACTTCTGCGCCACCGGCTCGACGAACGCCACCTGGGTGTCGCCGCCGAGCGTGCCGCGCCCGTTGCTGAAGCCGTAGATGCCCACGATCCTGAACGTCTGCCTCGGCGCCAGCGTCAGCACGTCGATGGAGTCCCCGACGTGGAACTGCCCTCGGTCGGCGAGGCCCGCGTTGATCGCGACCTCGTCGTCGGCCTTCGGCCCGCGACCCGACCACAGCCGCACCATCCCGGTCTCCCCGCGCCACGCCACACCACTGCGTGGCGGGCCCTGCACGGCGATCACCTTGCCGTCCTTGCCCACCGGGCGGGCGCCGTCCGCCGACACCGTGCCGACCGCCGAGCGCACCCCGTCGACGGCCGCGACCTCGGGCACCACCGAGGACGGAACCGGTGGCGTGAAAGCCTTCCCGCCCATCTCGGCGTCCACATCGGACCTGCCGGTCACTGACACGTCGATCCCGGACGTGGCCGTGGCGAAGATCGAGTCGAACCCCGCGCCGACCGTCGTGGTGGTGACCATGGCCGCCGAGACCGCCATCACGCCGAGGACGACGGCGAGACCGGCCAGCGCCAACCGCAGCTTGCGGGCGAGCAGCCCGCGCAACGTCGCCCTCAACATCACGAACCGCCGCCCTCGAAGGAGTCCAGCCGCTTCATCGTGTCCAGCACCTCGTCGGCGTCCGGCTCCAGCACCTCGTGCACCAGCTTGCCGTCCAACAGGAACACCACCCGGTCCGCGTACGCGGCGGCATTGGCGTCGTGCGTGACCATGACGATCGTCTGGCCGAACTCGTCGACGGACTGGCGCAGGAAACGCAGGATCTCGCCGCTGGAACGGGAGTCGAGGTTGCCGGTCGGCTCGTCCGCGAAGATGACGTCCGGCTTCGGCAGCAGGGCACGCGCACACGCGACCCGCTGCTGCTGCCCACCGGACAGCTCGCTTGGCCGGTGCGTCAGCCGGTCCGCCAGCCCGACGGCCGACACGACCCGGTCGAACCACGCCGCGTCCGGCCTGCGCTTCGCGATGGCCAGCGGCAGGGTGATGTTCTCCTCGGCCGACAGCGTCGGCAGCAGGTTGAACTGCTGGAAGACGAACCCGACCCGGTCGCGCCGCAGGTCCGCGAGCCCCCGGTCGGACAGTGTCGTCAGCCGCGTCTCGCCGATCCACACCTCACCGGAGTCCACTGTGTCCAGTCCGGCGAGCGCGTGCATGAGGGTGGACTTGCCGGAGCCGGACGGACCCATGATGGCCGTGAACCGGCCGCGGCGGATGTCCACGGAGATGTCGTCGAGTGCGGTGACGGCCGTGGCACCCGTGCCGTACCTCCTGGACACGCCGACCGCCCGGGCCGCGAGACCGGTGACGGTGGCTGAGGCGACGGTGGTCATGACGACTCCCGACGGGCCCACGGCGGCACGCCGCCCGCGCGGACGAAGAGGGCGTGCAGCAGGAAACTGCCCCACAGCACGAACATCGGCCCGGCCGGCCAGAAGAACGGGACGTCCATCGCGACCCACCGGAGGATCAGCATCACCGACACGACCATGGCGACGGCCGCGTGCACCCGCAGCCTGACGGGGAACCGCGCGGGGGCCGTTCGACGCGTGTCGTCCGGCAGGTCGTCGACGAACTCCGCTAGCTCGTGGCGAAACCTGGTGGTATAGATACGTTCGAGGCGCTCGTCCGCCTCGGCGATGGAGAGGCGGCCCTCGCCGGCCGCCGCACTGACCAGCTTCGCGACGCGTTCCCGTTCGGTGTCCGAGGCACGCACCGCCTTCTCGAAGTCCTGTCGCTCGTTCATGGTGACCAATGTCGTCTCCTCGGTCCGCGAAATCGTCGGGCTCGGGACGGCACTTCGGGTACCGCGGGTGGAGACGCCGAAGCGCCTCCGTCTGCGCCCCCGGTAGTACACGGCGTGCACAAGTACGCTTCGTGACAGGTGAGAGGGGGTGTGATGTCGACACAACGCGCGTTCTGGTTCGGACAGCTGCACCCGCTCGTCCTCGTCGTGCCCGTCGCGTTCGTACAGGTCGTCTTCACCTTCGGCGCCGCGGCGGGCCAGCACCAGCTCGACCGCCTCAACGCGTTCACGGTCCTCATCGCGCTGGCGGCGGCAGGCGCGCTGACGTGGCGGCGCAGCCATCCGCTCGTGACGCTCGGCGCGGTGTACGCGCTGGTCATCACCTACTTCGCACTGAGCTTCCCGTACGGCCCGATCCTCATCAGCGTCGCTGTCGCGCTGTTCAACGCCGTGGCCAACGGACCCCGCGTGCCCGCATGGGCGACCGGGTACGGGGGCGGCGTCGTGATGTACGTGGTCATGGCCATGACCCACGGCGACTTCCCCGGCAACTGGGCGGCCGCCGGCGCCGTGTTCGCGTGGGTCTCGCTGGTCATGGGCCTCGGCGAGCTGGCCAGGTCCCGCCGCGAACGGGTCGCGCAGGCCGCCGCCACCCAGGCCGAGCTGGACCGGAGGCAGGCGAGCGAGGAGCGGCTGCGCATCGCCCGCGAGGTGCACGACGTGCTCGCGCACCACGTCTCGCTGATCAACGTCCAGTCCGGGGTGGCGCTGCACCTGATCGACACGCAGCCGGAGCAGGTCCGTGAGGCACTGACCGCGATCAAGCAGTCGTCGAAGGAGGTGCTGGTCGAGCTGCGGAACATCCTCGGCGTCCTGCGGGACGTGGACCGCGCCGCGCCCCGGCACCCGGTGGCGAGCCTCGACCAGCTCGACCGCCTGCTCGAGCGCATGCGCACCGCGGGCCTGCCGGTCGAGCTGACGGTCGAGGGCGAGCAGCGTCCCGTGCCGAAGGGCGTGGACGCGGCGGCGTTGCGGATCGTGCAGGAAGCGCTCACGAACACCTACCGGCACGCGGGGCCGACGTCCGCGACGGTCACGCTCAGCTACCTCCCCGGCTCGCTCACCGTCCAGGTCGACGACGAGGGCCGCGCCGAGCCCGGCGGCGCGAGCGTCGGCACGGGCAGCGGCCTGACCGGCATGCGCCAACGCGCCGAGGCGCTGGCGGGCACGTTCGAGGCGGGTCCCCGGCCGGGGGGCGGGTTCCGCGTGATGGCGACATTTCCGACAGGTGGGGACGAATGACGATTCGAGTGGCGCTGGCCGACGACCAGGCGTTGGTACGGGCGGGTTTCCGCGCGTTGCTGAACGCGCAGGCCGACGTCGAGGTGGTCGCTGAGGCGGCGGACGGCGAGGAGGCGGTCAGGGTCGCGCGTGAGCACCGGCCGGACGTGATCCTCATGGACATCCGGATGCCCGGCACGGACGGTCTGGTCGCCACCCGCACGATCTCGGCCGACACGGCGCTCGCCGGCGTGCACATCCTCATCCTGACGACGTTCGAGGAGGACGAGTACGTCTTCGAGGCGATCCGGGTGGGGGCAAGCGGTTTCCTCGTGAAGGACACCGAGCCGGAGGAGCTGCTGCACGCGGTCAGGGTCGTGGCCCGGGGCGACGCGCTGCTGTCGCCGGGCGTCACACGCCGCCTGATCGCCGAGTTCGCGACCAAGGCCAAGAAGGTCTTCGCCCCCACCACCCTGGACGTGCTGACCGAACGGGAACGCGAGGTGGTCGGCCTGGTCGGGGAGGGCCTGACCAACGACGAGATCGCCGCGCGCCTGGTGGTGAGCCCGGCGACGGCGAAGACCCACGTGTCCCGCGCGATGATCAAGCTGAACGCCCGGGACCGCGCGCAGCTCGTGGTGCTGGCGTACGAGTCGGGTCTGGTCCGCCCCGGCTGGGCCGAGTGACACCGAGCCGATCTCGGCTATCCCTTGACGGCCTCGACGAACCTGGCGATGAGGGTGGCGTCCTTGACTCCCCGGCTCGACTCGACGCCACTGGAGACGTCGACACCCCAGGCCCCGGCGGTGTCGCGGGCGGCGGCGGCGTTCTCCGGCGTCAGCCCGCCCGCGAGGATCCACTGCCCGGGCAGACCCGCGACCGAGTGGTAGTCCCATGACTCACCCGAACCGGCCTTCGGCGCGTCCACGAGCAGGAGGTCCTCGCCGTAGGCGCCGACGCGCAGGTCGGGGGCCGAGGAGGGCACGGCCCGGACGAGCTGCCAGGCGGGGTCGGCCAGAGCGGTGAAGGTATCCTTGTCGTAGTCGCCGTGGAGCTGCACGGCCCGCAGCTTCGCCGCGGTGGCGATGGCCCTGACCTCGCCGGCCGGCATGCCGAGGAAGACCCCGACGGTGAGCAGGTCTCCGGCGAGTTCGCCCAGCTCGAGGGCGGTCTTGACGTCCACTCGCCGAGGGCTGGCCGCGAACACGAAGCCCACGGCGTCTGCCCCGGCCGACACCGCGGCGGCGACGTCCCCGGCGGTCCGCACGCCGCAGATCTTCACGAATGGAGCCATGCGAAAACCCTACGCCGCCGCCCACTGGCGACCCCTCTCCCTCCCATGTAGAGTCGAACGCATGGTCGAAATGCTCTCCACCTTCATCGAAAGCCTCACCGAGGAGGAGGCTCTTGAGCTCACCCTCGAGCTGAACCGCCGTCGCGAGAAGCTGGATCTCCTCGAGGAACGCGCGGTCGCGCGGTTGGCCGAGTTACGCCGGTCCGCCGCCTAGGTCCGCGCACCCCGGCACGGTCACGTCAGGTCGTCGATCGCACGTCGGAGCACGGTCTGCTCCTCCTCCGGCAGCGACCGGTTGGCGTGCACCATCTGCAAAGCCGTCAGCAACACGATGCGGTCCTGCGGGGTGCCGAGGTCGCCGAGGTAGGGCGGCAGCAGCAGGCCGAGCGCGGTGAGGTCCGCTCTGGCACACAGGCGGTCCAGCAGCTCGGGCAGGGCCTTCGAACGCAGGAGGCCGGACGTGCGCAGGCCTGCGGCGACGGCGAAACGGATCCCTTCCCGGTAGGGCCCGGCCGGCGCGTCGTCGAGGCACTCGGCCGCGTGCTGGAAGTGTGTGCGGGCCTTCTCGGGACTGCCCAGCTCCTCGTGCGCACGCGCGATGTTCAGGTGCAGTGACGGGTAGAACCCGCGCACACGCTCGTCCCCGACGCGGTCGGCGCGCTCCAGGCACTCCTGGTTCCACCGCAACGTGTCCTCGGGCGTGTTCTGGTGCCGGGCGAGGTAGTGCGCCGCGACGCACGCCTCGTAGTCGTCGGTCGCCGCGTCCCAGGCCTCGCTGAACAACGCCCGTGCGTCGTCACCTCGGCCTTCCGACTCCGCCTGCATGCCCTGCGCACACAGCTTCACGACCGGGTTCTCGAGATCCATGACCGAAGCCTAACCAGCCGTCCGACGAGCCAAACCGTGCTGAGGTGCCACCACGTGCAGGCCGTACAGAATAGGCAGCCTTCACGTACGAACCCCCCGGTCGCGTGACGGCTGCCTACTCGACGACCCCTCAGGCGTCGGGGAAGGTCACGGACAGGGGAGCACTGGCGTCGGAGGAACGGTTCTTCCCCGCGCTGTGCCCCCACGCGACGATCCAGATGGTGTAGGTGTGCCCTGGCTCGAGGTACAGCGAGTCGAGCAGCTCGCGGATCGTGACTGTGGTGGGGAAGCTCATGGTGAGGTGGGAGGCGCCGTTGCTCTCGTGCAGGTGGATGTCGTACCAGATGCTGTACTCCAGGTCCGGCATCGTCGACGCGTCCCAGCTGATGCTCTCGAGGACGCCGTCGCGGTAGTCACCTCGCAGGTTCTGCGGTGTCGAGGGTCTCGGCTCGGACTGTTGCGACGCCGTGGAGCCGGTGGTCCGCGCCGTGGTGGCCGAGGCCTGCGCCGGCACGACCGCGAGCCCCACCATCAACACCGGCACGACCAGGACTTTCCACCGGCGCGACCATCGATGGCTTGTCATCGTTCACCTCTCGTCGCGATCACGTCGGCGCCGCGGGAGCGCGACCGCCGACAACTTCGAACGCGGCGAAGACTGGCACCTCTCGTCTGCAGAACGGTTGCAGTCCGTCGATCCTGGCCTCATCCCACCGCCGGAACCGGCGCGTCCCAGTCGATGCGGTGGCCGTACAGCCAGTCCATGCTCTTCTCGCTCGGCCGGTACAGCTTGAAGAACAGCGGCAGCACGCGCCGCATGACCGGTCCGAGCGACTTGCCGTCGCCGTTGCGCTTTCCCTGCGCCACAACACGTTCGACCCGGGTCCGCCGCAGCGACTCGTACCTGGCGAACGCGTCGGGCACATCGGCCCCGTCGCGCAGGCACCGCGCGAGGGTCACCGCGTCCTCGATCGCCATCGACGCGCCCTGGCCGGACGCCGGTGACGTGGCGTGCGCCGCGTCGCCGATGACGACCATCCGGTCGCGGTGCCAGACCGGCACCTTCGGGAAGTCGTAGGTGTTCCAGCCCGCGAAGAACTCCGGGGAGGCGTCGACCAACGCGCCGGCCAGGTCGTCCTCCTTCGCGAACAGCTCGCGCATCCGGTCGCGCCACGACACCGCCGCCAGCTCCTCGCGGCTCAGCTCCCTGGGCTGGCGGGGGTTCGCGAACCACCACACGTCGCCGTCCGGGTGCACGACGTAGGAGTAGAAGACCTCCCGCCCGAAGATCATGTGCATGTGGCCGGGCGCGCTGTCGAGCCGCAGCCCCTTCGCGTAGCCGCCCACGTTGAGCAGCGGCACGTACCTCGGTGCCGGCGCGTTCGGGTCGATGATCGTGCGTACGGCCGAGCGCAGCCCGTCGGCGCCGACGATCAGGTCGGCTCGTGCGGTAGTGCCGTCGGCGAAGGTCGCGGTCACGCCCTGCCGGTCCGGTGTCGCGGACACCAGGCGCTTGCCGTACTCGACGCGGATGCCCCGGCGCGCGGCCTCGTCGCGGAGCGCGCCGTACAGGTCGGCCCGCCGGATGGACAGGGTGCCGGTCCCGTCCGGCAGGGCGGCGCCGAAGCCGAACTCCGCCATGGGCTTGTGCCCGGCGCCCATGCCGATCGACATCTTCCGCGTCGCGAACCCCTTGTCCCGCACCAGGTGGTGCAGGTCGAGGGTGCCGAGCGCGGCGATCCCGTTGACGGCGAGGGTCAGGAACGCCCCGACGCCGTCCGCCCCTCGGTCGTAGGCCTCGTGGACGGTCGCGTCGATGCCGGCCTTCTGGAGTGCGATCGCGGTGACCGGACCGGCCACGCCGCCGCCGACGATGATTGCTGAAGTCATACTATGACTATACATAATATGACTCCATCGGCAAGGGGCACTAAGGTCGGTGCCGTGGCGAGAAGTACCCATCGGCGGTCAGTGCTGGCGCTCGTGCTCCTGTCGTTGCTGGCCGAGGAGCCGATGCACCCGTACCGGATGCACGAGATGATCAAGGAACGCGGCAAGGACAAGATCGCGAACGTAGGCGCGCGCAACAGCGTCTACCAGACGATCGACCGCCTGGTGCGTGCCGAGCTGATCGCCGTGCGGGAGACCGCCCGCGACGAGCGCCGCCCGGAACGCACGGTCTACGAGATCACCGACACCGGCTGGGCCGCCCTGCGTGAGTGGACGGCCGACATGCTCTCGGCCCCCGCGCGGGAGTACCCGGAGTTCCCCGCGGCGCTGGCCTCGGTCATGGTCCTGGCCCCGGAGGACGTCACGGCCCGGCTGGAGAGAAGAGCCGCCGACCTGCGCACCGCCATGGCGGCGGACCGCGAGGCCATGACCGTGGTGCCCGACCTGCCGCGCCTGTTCCTGCTGGACGAGGAGTACTCGATCGCCGTCCGCGAGGCGGAGCTGGCGTGGGTGGAGGGCGTGCTGGCGGCGCTGCGTTCGGGTGAGCTGACGTGGTCCGCGGCGTGGATCCGCGAGGTGGCCGAGAGGTTCGCCTAGCCGCGACACGAGATCGAAATCACGTTCCGTGCGCACTCCCTTGCTGCTGTCACACGTCCGTACCGGACGTCACCCATTCGTCATCGATTCGGTGGCAGTCCACGTCGCCGCTGGGCTAAGTTCCGAACCACGGCCAGGTAACCGCGAGGGGGGAACTGACGTCATGAGTGGTCGCACGGATCACCGATGGTGACCACTCCCGTGGCGGAGGAGCACGCGGTACCCGGGGCCCGCCGTGTCCTCAGCCTGCCCGCGACCGCCGTACGCAGTGTGCGCAAGTCGGCGGCCAGCACGCCGGGCCGGCTGTTCCTCGTCGGCGTCGGTCTCGTGGTGCTCGCGCTGCTCACCGGCGTCGTCGGCGCACTCGCGATGCAGCAGAAGCAGAGCACGATCGACAACCTCGTCGCCCACCGCGAGCCGGTGGCCGCCGCCTCGCAGCAGATCTACCGGTCCCTGTCCGACGCCGACGCGACCGCCGCCAGCGCGTTCCTCGCGGGCGGCACCACGCCCACCGAGCTGCGTGACCGCTACGACCTGGACATCGCGACGGCCGGGGCGAACCTCGCGAAGGCATCCGCCGACGTCAGCGGCGTGCCGGAGGCGGAGAAGCAGGTCAACGAGCTGGCACAGCAGCTGCCCGTCTACACCGGGCTGGTCGAGGTCGCCCGCGCGTACAACCGGCAGGGTTACCCGTCCGGCGCCGCGTACCTGCGCGAGGCGTCCGGCCTCATGCGCGCGAAGCTGCTGCCCGCCGCGAACGAGCTGTACGAGATCGACTCCGCCCGCCTCGCCGACTCGCAGGTCGCGGCCACCTCGGTGCCGTGGTTCTCGCTGGGACTCGCGGTGGTGCTGCTCGGCGCGTTGGTCGCCGCACAGCTGTACCTGACGCGGCGGACGAACCGCCTGCTCAACGTGGGTCTCGTGGTCGCGACGGGTGCCGTGGTCGTCGCGCTGATCTGGGGCACGGTGGCGTTGCTGATCGAGTCGTCACAGGTGTCCGCCGGGCGTGAGCACGGCAGCGGGCAGAGCGAGGTGATCGTCCAGGCGCGGATCGTGGCGCTGAAGATGCGGGCCAACGAGACGCTGACCCTGGTCGCCCGCGGCGACGGCGGCGAGTACGAGGACGAGTTCAAGAAGCTCTCGGAGCAGCTCACCGGCGACGGGCAGGGCAACCTGCTCAACCAGGCCAGGGGGCTGGCCGACACCGACGAGGCGCGGGACCTGCTCGCGGCCGCGCAGAAGAACGTCGGCGACTGGCTCGCCGCGCACGAGAAGATCCGCCGGCTCGACGACGACGGCTCCTACCAGGAGGCGGTGTCGCTCGCGATCAGTCCCGACGCGAAGACGAGCGCCGCGAACATGTTCACCAGCCTCGACGACAACCTGCTGAAGTCGCTGCGGGACGCGAGGGAGCGGTTCGCGGACAGGACCAGCGGCGCGAGCAGGACGATGACGGGGCTGACGCCGGGGGTCGGCGTACTGGCACTGGTCGCGGCCGCAGGGGTGACAATGGGGATAAGGGACCGACTGCAGGAGTACCGGTGAGGGCTGTCCGAGCGAGCCTCGTGTTCGTGGTGTTGGTGCTCGCCGTGACCGCGTGCGCGGGCGGCGGGCGACCGGTCGACCTCGCCAACGTGACCTCTGTCGCCCAGCCGACGCCGGTCGGTGCCGAGGAGAACCCGGAGACGTCGACGACCTCGACGACCCAGGCCCCGCCGTGTGACCCGCGCGCGAGCTACCGCCCGAACGGCTCGCTGCCGCAGCCGGGCCAGATGCCGGGCGGGACCATGAAGGCCATCCAGGACCGGGGCAAGCTGATCGCGGGCGTCGACCAGAACACGTTCCTCTTCGGCTTCCGCAACCCGACGACCGGCGCGCTGGAGGGCTTCGACATCGACCGCGTGCACGAGCTCGCGGCGGCCATCTTCGGCGACCCGAACAAGGTGCAGTTCAAGGTCGTGACGTCCAACGACCGTGTCAAGGCGCTGCAGGACGGCGACGTGGACGTGGTCGTGCGCACGATGACCGCGAACTGCGAGCGCTGGCAGCAGATCAACTTCTCGGTGACCTACTACACGGCGGGCCAGCGCCTCCTGGTCGACCGCACGTCGGACGTGACGACCCTCGACCAGCTCGGCGGCAAGAAGGTCTGCGCGGCCAAGGGCTCGACGTCGATCTCGACGATCAAGCAGCACCCGGCGAAGCTGGTCCCGGTCCAGGTCGACAACTGGTCGGACTGCCTGATCATGCTGCAGCAGGGCCAGGTCTCCGCGGTGTCGACCGACGACACCATCCTGTCGGGCATGGTCGCCCAGGACCCGAACGTCAAGATGGTCGGCCCCAGGTTCACCGAGGAGCCGTACGGCATCGGCATCCCGAAGAACAACGTCGACATGGTCCGCTTCGTGAACGCCGTCCTGGCGAAGTCGATAGCGGACGGCGCCTGGCAGGACAGCTACAACAGATGGCTGGGCCGCACCGGCGAGCCCGGGACGCCCCCGACCCCGGCGTACCTGGACTAGGGGGCTGGTGATGGCGCTGTCGTGTCCCCGCCCTGGCTGCCCGGGCGAGGTCGTCAACGGGAACTGCCAGGCCTGCGGCATCGCGGTGGCGGAGACGGCCGAGCAGGCAGCCGAACGCCTGCGCAGGGAGGCCGAGGACAGGGCCGCCAACCTGACCCCGCCGCCGGGCGAGGAGGAAGGCACGGGTTGGTTCGCCTCCCCGGAGACCCTGAACGGCGAGGACGCCCCGAAGAGCGGCGGCGCCCACCGCAAACCGGCAGAGCCCAAGGCCCAGCCGGGCTCACCGTCCCACCCGACGTGGAACGGACAGTCAGGTGCCGGCCAACCAGCCACCGAGCAGCCAGGAGCCCAACCGGTGAGCGCCGAGCCAACCCGGTCCCAGCCAAGCCAACGCGAGGCCCCGCCGCCGCACCCTGCCCACCCGGGCCGGCCGCACGGCTCGGGTGCCGCTGAGGCGCCTGACGCGCAGGCGTTCACGGCCCAGCCGAGCCAGTCCCAGCCGAGCACGTCGGCGCAGCCGCCGGAGCAGGCCGCAGGCTCCCAGCCGGGCCACCCGGGTGTTCCTCGGACGGGCGGCCCGGCTGCGCCACCCAGGCCGACAGAGTCCGCGCAGCCAGCCCAGGCATGGGCCGGTCAGGCGTCCGGTGCTCATCAGGGCCAGTCCGGACCGCCGTCCTGGCAAGGCCAGTCCGGCGGCAACCCCAATCCTCAGGGGCAGCCGAACCAGACCGGCGGTTATCCGAGGCCGTCCAACCAGGCCGGTGGCTACGGCGGTCCTCAGCCCGTCTCGACGGGCGGTTATCCCGGTCCCCAAGGTCAGGCCGCTCAGCCCTGGCACGCGTATCAGGGCCAGCCGCAACCACCTCAGCCGCAGTCGGGCCGGCAGGAGCCGAGTTCGCCGCCCTCGGGTCAGCAGCCGGCAGAGCCGCACTCGGGCCAGTCGCCACTGGCTCAGCGGCAACCGAGCCAGCCACAGTTAGGCCGGGAGCCGGGGTCGCAGGAGCCGGATTCGCGGCGGTCGGCACAGCAAACAGCCGCGCCTCAACCGGGCCAACCCCAGCCGCAGCCAGGGCAGCAGCCGGGTTCGCCGCAACCCGGTCAGCGGCAGCCGAGCCGGCCGCAGCCCGGTCAGGAGCCGCACTCGCAGCCGGGTTCGTGGCCTTCGGGGCACCAAACGGCTGCGCCTCAATCGGGTCACCCCCAACCCCTGCCGGGCTGGCAGCAACCGAATGCGCAAGAGCAGGGTTCGCGGCAATCAGTCGAGCAACCCGGACACCGGCAGCCGGACCAGCCGCCGGGATGGCAGCAGCCGAATGCTCAGGAGCCGAGTACTCGGCAGTCGGGCGAGCAATCAGGCCACCGGCAGCCGAGCCAGTCGCAGGCAGGGTGGCAGGAGTCGGGTTCGGGGCAGCAGCCGGGCCAACCTCAGCCGAACCAGCCGCACCCAGGGCAGGCGCAACCTGGCCAGTGGCAGTCGGGTCCGCAGCAACCGGGCCAGGCGTGGCCGAACCAGCCGGGACGACCGACCGCCTCCCACAACGCGCCGCCCTCACCATGGGCACCACCAGCACAGTCCCGGCCGGCGACCCCACCCCAGGGCTCACCCCTCCGCGAGGCGCAGCTCGGCTACGCCCCACCACGGCCGACCACCGGCGCCCGCCCAGCACCCCAGCCCGGCATGCAGTGGGCCCCAGGCGTTCCCGTCCCGAACGTCGCCCCGCGCCAGCCGGGTGTCATGCCCCCCACGGCCCTCGCCCCCGACGAACCGCTGCCCACCAGCGTCCTCGACGAGACGCCCATCACCCTCAGCGTCGACGCGCCCGCCACACCGGCCCGCCCGCTCGACTCGCTGCCGTCCACCCAACCCGGCGGCGACAAGCCGGACAGCCCGCACACCACCGGCTCCAGCTCGTTCCCCCACACGGGCCGACGCACCGGCTCGCGAACGTCCGGGCGTGGGCGGTTGGGCGCGGGCCTCGTCGACGTGCCCGTCGTGCCGGTCAAGGACCCGGCGTCCGCGGTGCTCGAGGACCCGGTCGTCAGCGAGAACAAACGGTTCTGCGGCAACTGCGGCGCCGAGGTCGGCCGCGCCCGCGACGGACGTCCCGGCGAGACCGAGGGCGAGTGCGCGGCCTGCGGCACCTACTTCAACTTCCGCCCCCGCCTGTTCCGCGGCGACCTCGTCGCCGGGCAGTACGAGGTCCTCGGCTGCCTCGCGTACGGCGGCCTCGGCTGGATCTACCTCGCCAAGGACCACAACGTCAGCGACCGCTGGGTCGTGCTCAAGGGCATGATCGACACCGGCGACCCGACATCCATGGCGTCCGCGGTCGCCGAGCGCCGGTTCCTCGCCGAGGTCGAGCACCCGAACGTCGTCCGGATCTACAACTTCGTGCAGCACCCGGACCCCAAGACCGGCAACCTCGTCGGCTACATCGTGATGGAGTACGTCGGCGGCCAGTCGTTGCGGCAGCTGGCCCTCGAGCACCACCGCGAGACGGGCAAGGCCGAGCCGCTGCCGATCGGCCAGGTCATCGCGTACGGCCTGGAGATCCTGCCCGCCATCGGCTACCTGCACAGCATCGACATGCTGTACTGCGACCTCAAGCCCGACAACGTGATCCAGTCCGGCGAGCAGCTCAAGCTCATCGACCTCGGCGCGGTCCGCAAGATCGACGACTGGGACTCGCCGCTGTTCTTCACCCTCGGCTACTCCGCGCCGGAACTGCCCACCGAAGGCGCGTCCGTGGCGAGCGACATCTACACGGTGGGTCGCACGCTGGCCGTCCTGTCGATCGAGTTCGCCGGCTACACGACGCGCCACAAGTACACGCTGCCCGGCCCGGACGAGGAGCCGCTGTTCGCGCTCTTCGGTTCCTACCACCGGGTCCTGAAGCGCGCGACGCACACGGACCCGCTGCAGCGCTTCGCGTCGGCCGAGGACATGGCCGACCAGCTGACCGGCGTGCTCCGCGAGGTCATGGCGCTCGGCACGAACCGCCCTCGGCCCGGCACGTCGAACGTCTTCGCGCTGGAGACGAGGACGTTCGGCTCCGGCATGGTGATCGGCGAGCGCGGCTCACTGCCGAACCCCGACCCGCTGGAGGTCGCGTCGGTCCTCCCGCTGCCCATGGTCGACACCCACGACCACGCGGCCAGCACCCTCGCGAGCATCACCGCGACGGAGCCCGCCGAGTTGGTGACCGCCCTGCAGTCCGCTCCGCAGGACTCGATCGAGGTTCGCCTGCGCATGGTCCGCGCGCGGCTGGAGCTTGGCGAGCTCCGTGCCGCGAAAGGCGAGCTGGAGGCGGCCCGCCGCGTGGCGATGGACCCGGCCGACTGGCGCCCGGACTGGTACCAGGGCCTGATCGCCATCGCGACCCGCGAACCGGCCGACGCGACGGCC
This sequence comes from Actinophytocola oryzae, assembly GCF_004364325.1. Classification (GTDB taxonomy): domain Bacteria; phylum Actinomycetota; class Actinomycetes; order Mycobacteriales; family Pseudonocardiaceae; genus Actinophytocola; species Actinophytocola oryzae. Next base: position 47,397 of record NZ_SOCP01000010.1, read on the forward strand.
GCGTTCGAACGTGTCTACGACGCGGTCCCCGGCGAGATCCCGCCGAAGCTGGCGCTGGCGGTCGCGGCGGAGTACGCGGGCAACCACTTCCAGGCCGCCAGGTACTACGAGCTGGTGTGGCGGACGGACCGCGCGTGGGTGAGCGCCGCGTTCGGCCTGGCACGTGTCTACCTGGCCCAGGGCGCGAGGGCCGGGGCCATCGAGGTCCTGGAGGCCGTTCCGGACACGTCGAGCCATCACCTCGCCGCGCAGGTGGCCGCCATCAGGATCAAGGCCAGGGCCGACGACGCGGCCAAGGCGACTGAACAGGACCTGCAGGACGCGTCCCGCAAGCTGGAGCGGCTTGCGGCCCTCGACGCGGAACGCCGCACGATCCTGTCGGCGGAGGTCCTCGAGGCGGCACACGAGTGGGTGCGTGCCGGCCGCCCGTCGGGCAGCCAGGACTCGGCCAACCAGGTCGTCCTCGGCTGCCGGCTGACGGAACGCGACCTGCGCTTCGGCCTGGAGCGCTGCTACCGCGTGCTGGCGCGCCTGGCGAGCACACAGGAACGACGACACGAGCTGGTGGACAAGGCGAACGCCATCCGCCCACGAACTCTGACGTGACGTCAGTCCTCGCTTCGCAGTGACAGCACGGTGATGTCCGGCGGCGCGCCGACCCGCACCGGCGGTCCCCAGAAACCCGCGCCCCGCGTCACGTACAGCTGCGTGTTGTTCACAGTAGACAGTCCGGACACAGCGCCCTGCTGCAACCCGACGACGTAGTGGAACGGCCACAGCTGGCCGCCGTGCGTGTGCCCGGACAGCTGCAACGCCACCCCGCGGAACGCCGCCTCCGACACCTGAACCGGTTGGTGCGCCATGAGTATCGTCGGCCGCGACGAGTTCACCCCGGACAGCGCGCGGTCGAAGTCGGGTCCGTCGTGGATGGAGCTGCCCGAGATGTCGTTGACACCGGCCAGGTCGAAGGCGCCGAGGCCACGGCGGATCACCGTGCTCTCGTTGCGCAGCGGCTGCACGCCCAGCTTCTCCAGCTCACGTAGCCACGCCAGCGGGTCCTCGACGAAGTACTCGTGGTTGCCGGTGACGAAGAACGCACCCTCGCGGGATACCAGGTCCCGCAACGGTTCCGCGGCCGGACCGAGCTCCTCGACCGTCCCGTCGACGAGGTCGCCCACGATCGCGACCAGGTCCGGCGACGTCTCGTTGATCATGCGGACGATGCGCTCGGTGTGCGCGCGGCCCGACAGCGGACCGAGGTGGATGTCCGACACCACCGCGATCCGGAAGCCGTTCATCGACGGGTCGAGCCCACGCAGCGTGATCGGTACGCGCAGCAGGTCCGGCGGCCCGAGCGCGTTCGCCATGCCCACGCCGACCACGCCTGCCGAGGCGGCCCCGGCCACCACGGCACTCGCCCGCGCCAGGAACAGCCGCCGGTTCACCTCGGGAGTGGGCGGCGGCTCGACGACCGTCGCCGGGGCGGCCGCGGTCGCCTCCAGTGGCTTGCGCCGGACCCAGCCCCGCAGGGCGAGCCGGGGCAGCTCGAGCACGGCGAGGATCAGGAACAGGTAGACGACCAGCGCGAACCAGACGTACCCCGGCCACGCGAACCACTCGGACGCCGCGGGCCCGATCACCCGGGGCAGCACCAGCGTCGCCACGAGCAGCAACGTCAGCAGCACGAGCGCCCACGTGAGCACGCGACGCACGACGCCGGGCCGTGTCGTGTCCTTGACCAGGCGTTTCCACAGGTAGAAGTGCAGCAACCCGAGGAGCAGGCTGAGCAGCAGGCCGAACACCATGCGGGTCCTTACGGGTTGATGTCCGGGTGCACGTCCCGAGGGTCGGCGGTGCCGTGGGTGGTGAAGTGGCTGAAGTCGACGAGGACGAACAGTGCCCTGGCCCGCAGCGCGAGCGGCCCGTCCGGGTCGTTGAGGCGGCCGTCCGCGCTCGCGTACACCTTGCGCCCGGCGACACCGTCGAGCTTGCCGACGATGTGCAGTGTCGAGCCGACCGGCACGGGGCGCAGGAAGTCGGTCTCCAGCCTGCCGGTCACCGCGGGCTCGCGGAGCATCTGGCCGACGGTGTTGCCGAGCGCCTCGTCGAACGCGACGGCCAGCAGCCCGCCGTGCGCGAGGCCCGGCGCGCCCTGGTGCGCCTCGGTGACGGTGAACTCGGCGAGGATCGTCGAGTCCTTGCCGACCTCGGCGTGCAGGCGCAGGCCGCCCTCCACCTCGTCACCGCAGCCGAAGCACTGGTGGTAGTGCGGGCCGAGCCGGGTGCCCGGCTCGGGGGCGTCGGGGTGCGGCGGCGGCATGACGACCTCGACCGGCGGCCATCTCACGGGTACGCGACTCACTCGATCAGCGTAGAGCCTGACCGGGTGACTGCCGGAAAAGACCGGGTCCCCCGACACCGCCGGGGGACCCATGTCACATGCTTCTACGTCAGGCGGACTTCGCCAGCCACTGGTCCCACGGCACGGCCCAGTCGTAGTAGTCGCCGTCCTCGGGGCCGAGCTGGTTCGTGCTGCCCGCGATCTCCACCGGGTCGCCGGTCATCGCGCTGTCGAAGTAGATCTTGGCGTTGGCGGGCGACAGGTTCGCGCAGCCGTGCGAGACGTTCCGCTTGCCCTGGTCGGGGATCGACGGCGCGTACCCGTGGATGAACTCGCCGTTGTTCGAGATCCGCACGGCCCACGGCACGACCACGTTCTCGTAGTGGTACTTCGGGTTGGACATCGAGTACGTGTCGTGCTTGGACATGACCACGTGCGTGCCGCTGTTCGTGACGCGGCCCGGGTCGGACTCCAGCCCGAAGCTCGCCGGGAAGTCCGCCGTCATCTGGTTGTTGACGAACACCTGCAGGCGGTGCGTCTGCGTGTTCGCCCGCACGACCTGCGATCGCCCGATCGTGAAGTTCGCGGTCCGGTCCTCGGCGCCGTACCTGCCGTCGCCGAGCGAGGTGCCGTACAGCTTCGCCACCAGGCTGACCTGCGTGTTCGGCGGCCAGTAGTCCTTGGGCCGCCAGTGCACCTGGCGATCGGACAGCCACGCCCACGAGCCCTCGACGGGGACGGACGTGTTGACGGTGAGCATCTTCTGGACGCCGGCCTTGTCGGTGACGTCGCGGTCGAACGTGATGGCGATGGGCATCGCGACGCCGTAGGTCTTGCCGTCCCCCACGTTCAGCGAGGCGTCGACGGTGCGGGTGGGCGTCACGGTGGTGAAGGAGCCGGAGATGGGCGCCGTCTTGCCGTCGGTGCCCTTCGCGGTGCCCGCCCACGTGTAGGTCTTGCTGTACCCCAGCGGCTCGCCGAGGGTCCAGGTGGTGCCGTCCGGCGACAGGTTGCCCGCCACCTGCTTGCCGGTCTGGTTGGTCAGCGTCAGCTGCTGGATCGTGCCGTCGGCGACCGTGACCCTGATCGGCGCGGACGGCGAGACGTCGGCGGCGCCGGAGGCCGGCTCGACCGTGATCTTGGCAGGCGGCTTCGGTGCCGCCTGACCGGACGGGCTCTGCGTGGAGTCCGGCTTTCCGTTGGTGGCGGCGTCCTCGTCCCCACTCGAGGTGCACGCCGTAAGGCCGAGAACCGCAACGATCCCCGCCGCCAGCAGGGCCATCGGCACCCGCCGTGACCGCTTTTCACCCATTACTGCCCCCTACAGACCCGCCGCGCGATGCTCACATGTGATTCGACGCCTTTGGGTCGATCCGCGTTGGCTCCATGGCCTGTGAGGCAGATCACAGTAGGTCACCCGGCCTCAGCCAGCGGAGATCGAACCAGTCGTGTAATCAACCGTGTGCAAGTAGTAGTGCTGGGAGTGGTTGTCGCGCTACGCTCTGCCGCGCAGGCCGTAGTTTCTGTGTTCGTGCTTTACACGCTCGCGGAACGAAAACGCGGGCGTGCCGCTGTTCCGCTGAGATCGGCGGAGGTTCGCCCGAGGGGCTGCCAGGGTTGCACGGTGCAACCCATGCTGATCCGGCGTATGGAGGCAGGCGGATGGCACAGGGCACTGTGAAGTGGTTCAACTCCGAGAAGGGCTTCGGCTTCATTGCCGTAGACGAAGGCGGCGACGACGTCTTCGTGCACTACTCGGAGATCCAGGGCAAGGGCTTCCGAACCCTGGAGGAGAACCAGCGCGTCGAGTTCGAGGTAGGGCAGGGCACGAAGGGCCCCCAGGCCACGAACGTGCGCGCACTGTAGGTAGCTCACGCAGAATGGCCCCGGTCGGGTGCGACCGGGGCCATTCGCGTTTGTCGGTGGTGGTTGTCCTCGTCCGCGTCAGCGGCGCGGGAGCTGCTGAGCCTCCCACTCCAGGCGCTGCATGACCCACTCCTGGGCGAGCGCGAGCGGCGAGGTCTGGTTGTGCGCCGCGATCTCACGCAGCTGCTCGTTCGCCATCAGCGAGAGGCGCAGCTGGTAGACCTGCGACCCACCGAAGCGCCGGCCGGAGCCGGTGCTCTCCGGGTCACCCTCGGGAGAGAGGGCGGCCAGGTAGGACTCGAGCTCGTGGTCAGGACGATCCTGCTCCACAGGCTCCGCCTCGGTGCGATGGCGGCCAGCGTCGGCGGCATCCGCCGCCGGTTTGGCGCTAGGTCGACTACGTCCGGTGAAAAGCACCATAGGAGGATAACGAACGGGTTGCGGTGTGACCAGCAAGGCAACCAACTTCACCCCTAAGTGTCGCGTCACACTCCGTAAAGTCCCAGCTGGGAAAGGGTAGGTGTGCCCACAACCACACCCCGACACGCCAACCCCCGGTAACAGCGCGCCAGCACCCAACAGCAGAGCGCCGAACCTTCACCGGCGACCCACCAGACAACCAGTCCAACAACCACCAACCAAGCCCCGGTCCCCGAGACCGCCGAGGAGCAACGGGGTGGCGCAGTAGGAACACGGAGGACGAAGCGACCCGAAGCCGACTCGACCACCAGCGCGAGTCAGCACCGGCAGTGAAGCAAACGGTGCGCAACCCACCCAGTGAGCGTGGAACCGCCAATGACGAAGTGGCGGAGCCACGAGGCCCAGCAACAACCCGCAAGGTTGCGAAGGCCGAAAGCAGAGCGGTGAGGCGTCAGCCGAACCCCCCGAGGAGCAAGTGGCAAAGCCACGAGCAAGGAACCCAAGCAACCAACGACGAAGCCGAGCCTGGCAGAACGGCAGACCAGTGGGAGGGGGTCCGGGGGGCGAAGCCCCGCCGGGCGGGGCGTGGGGGTTGCACCCCCAAAGAATCGCCATACGACAAGGTGAGCGCATCCCGCGAACACAGTTCGGGGGAGTATGGAGAGGCCCCCGCGCCAGGGGGAGGAACGCGGGGGCCGGAGGGGATCTCCACAGGCGCTGACCGGGGGTGTGTCAGCGAGTCGATTGTTGCACGCGCACGCGCCTCGTGCGAGAGGGCAAAGGTGAAAAAATCTAGAGAACTATTCACCGAGTGTCCGAGATCACGATGAACTCTCCACCCTGGAGGCCGCCGACCAGCGCGGACGTCTGATGGGGCGATCAACGGTTCCGCCGTCGCCCCGCCTCCCGGGCGCCTTTGTGGACAACCGTTAGGCGATTGCTATCGACGTCCGCGAGACCCGTCACGTCAGGCCGTGGTCAGGCTCCGGGCGGGTGCCACTCGACGAGAGCCACTACTCAGAGGAGATCGCCAGCTGTCCATCGTGGCCGAATGCGGCCATTCGAGTGGCCGGATCACGGTGTCACCTGGGGGAACCCGCCGGTACGACGGTTCGCACACCCGACCGCGACTACTATGAGTGGGCACCGGATTCACTCCTCGGGGGGCTGTGGTAGGCCCCTCCCGTCTCATAGCCTTCCCCGAAACCTGATGGTCGGGGAGGCGACATGAGCGGCCCAGTCGAAGTTCGGGACTTCCTCTTGCAGCACGACACCCGGGACACCGCACTCAACTTCGGTAACGGCGGTGTACCGGCCCAACGAACCGGCGAGTCCTCACGTGTGTCCGAGGAGCAGGTACGACGGGCCCAGCTGGCCGTCGCCCGCTCCGCGAACAGCGTCGAGGACTGTCGAGAGCTCCTGGACATGCTGGGCCTGGTGCCCGGCGACGACGGCGTACCGCCAGTCCGCCGCTGACAGAGGAGGCTTCGGGTCGCCGAGCGGTGACCCCGGGTCCGCCGACGTGGACGCAGCTCCCCCGATACCCGCTTGCCGGGGTCGGGGGAACGTGCTTTATGCTTCCGGTGCTCCAGAGCGGGCAACCCGGGGCTCCCATCGTCTAGCGGCCTAGGACTCCGCCCTTTCAAGGCGGCAGCGCGGGTTCGAATCCCGTTGGGAGCACAACCCCACCAGCGGCAACCCGTCACCGGCATCCCGAGTGGACATCGACACGACGCGGACCCGCGACGAGCGCGTCGGTACGGCTCGGCTGGCGGCGACCGGCCCGCATCTCGTGCTCCCCTTCTCGTGCTCCCCTTCTCGTACGGCGGCGCATCCCTGCATCCGGCCCGGACTCACCACCGAGTCGCGGCCTGTCCGATCCAGCCGGCCGTCGCCGTTATGTCAAAAAGGTGCTCACGTCGCCCTCGCGCGCATTGCGAAATGCATTCGCAGGCGAATTGGTAGCGCACAGTTTCGTCGCGCCACGAAAGTGATTCGGAACTTCTTCATCCGCGCGCCAGGTCCAGCTGGCATTCGCAGGTCAGGTCACCTCCACTCCAGGTCAGCGGTGTCGCAAGTGATCACGCAGCGTTCCGTCCGGTGGGTGCTCGTCACTCCTCAGTGGGAACTCGTGACAATGCGAAAGAGATCGGGTTTTGGGGGCTGCGTCGCGTGAACTCCTGTTAGCGCAAGGCAAACACCAGCAAGGGAGCTGATCGTATGTCTGTCGTTGAAATGTCGACCCGCGGGACGACACGTACTCCGGAACTGACCGAAGACGTCGAGGCGCTGCTGGCCCAGCCCGAGCTCGAGGGCGTCTACCGCGAGACGGAGAAGTGCGCCGCGCTTCTGCTCGCGCAGGGGCAGCTGCTGCTGTCGCCGCCGACGCCGCGACGCAAGCGCTGACCATGTCCGAGCGGCTGGACACGCCGGCCCGCGCAGTGGCCGAGGGCGTGCAGGTGCTGGCACGTGCGGTGGTCTGTGCCCTCGACAGCGAGGCACCTCTTGACGTGGTGACGGGCACGGACGATCCGGTGTTGTTGGCAGCCGCACGGGTGCTCGGGGCGGACGTACTCGCCCCGAGCACCCTGTCGGGGCGTGCCTCGACGGAATCGGAGCTGGCGTTGCTGACCGGTGCGGTGCGTGCCTTTCCGCCCCGGTCGGACTCGCCGGCCAGCCTGTGGACGCACTGGGGAGCACGGGTCGCGCTGGGCGAGGCGATCCCGGGGATGAGCGAACCGGACACGTGCTGGTTGGCCGACGAGCACTGGCCCCGGCTCACCCACCAGCTCGCCGGGCTGGCGATGTTGGCCGCACTCCCACCCTCGGCGCTGACCACGGTCGCCCAGCGCCGGGTCGAGGACCTTTCGCGGGGGTTCGTCCGCGCCGTGCGCCGCGGCGACTGGCCGCAGGCCGCGGGGACCGGTCGATGGCTCGCTGCGGTGAACGGGGTTCCGCCGTCGCTCGGGCTGGACGCCGGACTGGAGTTCGTGGAGCTGATGGGTGCCGGTGATGCGCAGGTCGCACTGCACGTGCGAGTCGCGCAGGCACTGCGGCGGAGGCGGTTCCGGTGACCGGCACGAAGGTGTGGTGCGGAGAGGTCACCGACGTGGCGCTGGCGGCGCTGCGTTGGCTCGGCGAACACCGGGCGGAGTTCCGGCTGCCCGACGCGTCGCTGGAGTCCAGGCACGACCGGGACCGGACACTGCGTCCGCTGGGAGAGCTGGCGCGACTGACCCACGTCGTGGCGCGACAGGACGCGCTGGGCGAGGAGGGCCGACGGCTCACCGCCGAGCTGTTCGACTTCGCCTGGCGGGAGACCGGACGCGGCGAGGTGCTGGCCACGATCGCCCACCGCGAGCCCTTCGCCACCTACCCCCTTGAGCTCTACGCGGTGTTCGCGCGGGCGGGACTGCGCCACCACGGCCTCGACGCACAGCTCCGGCACATCACCGGGACGAGGATGTGGCGGACAGCGGAGCGCGACGCGACCCGGACCCTGGCCGTGTTGGCGGCCGAGCGGGACGCCGGGCTGACACAGCACCGCGAGCCGCTGGCGGTGCTGCCGGACACCTGGCTCGGCGGCGGCGCCGAGCCGTGGTCGTTCACCGCGGCGGCCGGCTACGCGGCGACGCACACCGTCTTCCACCTCACCGACTGGTGCACCGACCCTGGCGGGCTGTCCGCCGCGCTGCGTGAGCACCTGCGGTTGTGGCTGCCGGCGTGGCTGGCCTGCTCGGTCGAGGCGGGCCACTGGGACCTGACCGGCGAGCTGCTGGCGGTGGCCGCAGTCCTGCCGGAACCCGTCGACGTGGTGCTGGCGTGGACGGCGTTGGCCTCGGCCCAGTGCGCCGACGGCGCCGTGGCCGAGACCGCCGAGTGGAACCACGACGACGCGGACTTCCACCACCGCTACCACTCCACGCTGGTGATGGCGTTCAGCGCCGCACTGACCGCGCGGCGGTCACTCGACGAGCAGGACCGGTCATGACCGGGAGGAGGGTGTCGCCGAAGGTGTCGCACCAGGTCGGCGTCGCCGCGCTGGACTGGCTCACCGCCAACCGCGAGCAGTTCCGGGCGCGGGGTGCCGGCGTCTCCGACTTCGAGGTCAAGGAGCGCCTGAAGCCCGTCGGCGAGCTGGTGCTCATCAGCGGGGTCCTGCTGCGCGAGGGCGTCGCGGGTTCGCGGCAGGCCAAGCAGGTGTCCCGGCTGCTCGACTTCGTCTGGCAGGAGGTGCTCGACGGAGGGGACCTGCTGTTCTGGATGCAGCGTGAGGAGCCGCTCAGCCCGATCCCGATGGAGGTGTACGTGCCGTTCCGGGAGATGGGCAGGAGTCACCCGGGCATCGAGAACCACCTGCGGCTGGTGAGCCGCACCGGGAGCTGGCGGGCACTGGAGGCCATCCCGCACCGGCGGTTGGGCCTGAGCCGCTTCTCCGCCAGGGCGGACCTGCCGGTCTGCGCCGACGTCGGCGATGCGGCACGGAACACGTGGCTGGGGCAGACACCGGAACCGTGGACGGTGGACTACAACCTCGCCTACGCGGTCACCCACACCGTGTTCCACCTCACCGACTGGGGTCGGCACCCGGACAACCTGCCAGACGAGGTGGCCGAGTACCTGGCACTGTGGCTGCCCGCGTGGATCGACGAGTGGGCGGCGGAAGGCGACTGGGACCTGCTCGGCGAGCTGCTCGTCGTCGACGCGTGCCTGCCGGAACCCGCACTGGACGAGGACGTCTGGCGGCGCTTCGCCGAGGCGCAGACCCCGGAGGGCGCCATGCCGGCACGGGGCGCGATGCCGACCGGAGCACCGCACGAGGTCTTCGACCTCGTGCACCACCCCACCATCGTGGCAGCCTTTGCCGCGACGATGGCCACCTCGCGCGCACTCGCCGAGCTGAGCACATGACCGCGGCACGGCTCGACCAGCACCGGCTGGCGGGCGTCCTGGGCCAGATCAACGCCCCGGACGTCGTGATCGCCTGCTCACGGCGCGGGGAGCGAATGATCGCCATCGGCGGCACAGCCAGGCGGGACCCGGTCATGCTGGCGAACCTGCACTACGAGATCGGCTCGGCCTCCAAGACCTTCACCGGGCTGCTGCTGGCCCGCCTCACCCACCTGGGTGTGCTGGGGCTCGCCGACCCGCTCACGTGGCATCTGCGACTCCGGCAAGGACACGCCCACCGCGACGCCATCACACTGTTCCACCTGATCACGCACACCTCCGGTCTGCCGAGGCTGCCGCGTGACCTCTACCGGCACGGCCTGCCGCGCTGGTTCACGAACCCCTACGCGGGCTACACGACCGAGCAGTTGATCACCGCGTTCGCAGGCACGCGTCCGAGCGGCGAGCCGGGAAGACGCTGGCACTACTCGAACTTCGGTGTCGCACTGCTGGGGGCCGCTCTCGCCTACACCACCGCCACCCCGTTCGACCAGCTGCTGTCCAGGGAGATCCTGGGGCCGCTGGGCCTGGCCGGCACGGCCCTGTCACCGTGGGGACCCGCGTACGACGCCGTCGGCCACGGCTACCGCACCCACCGGACGGTCCCCCCGTTCGACGCGGGCGCCTTCGCTGCGGCGGGTGCCGTCCGGGCGACCCCCGGCGACCTGCTCACCTACCTCGAGGCACACCTGAACCCGAACAGGGTCCTGCCGCTGAGCGAGGCACTGCGAACAGTGCGCAGAACCGCGGTGCGGCGGGGGTTCCGCCACCAGCACACCCACACCCTCGCCTGGTTCGAGCACCCGTACGCCGACGGCTCGATCTTCTTCCACGCGGGTGCCACGCCGGGACAGGAGGCGTTCCTGGGCTTCCGCCCGTCCACCGGGACCGCGGTGGTCGCGCTGGGCACCCGCCGGTACCGGGTCAGCAGTGGCCTCGGACAGCGCGCGTACGAGCTGCTCACCTGAAGCGGGCTGCCCCGGTGGAGGCCCCGAAAATCATGGGGTGGGGGTCTGCTAGAGTTCCCCATGTTGTTCCAGGACGGACAACAGCATGGCCCTGTGGCGCAGTTGGTTAGCGCGTCGCCCTGTCACGGCGAAGGTCGCGGGTTCGAGTCCCGTCAGGGTCGCGTTTCTTTTGGGGTTTGACACCCCCGATCCCCACGGTGTGTTTCCGACTCAACGTGGTCCGGCCAGGTAGCTCAGTTGGTATGAGCGACCGCCTGAAAAGCGGTAGGTCGGCGGTTCGATCCCGCCCCTGGCCACTCCTTTTGGCCCCGGTCGGTATCGATCGGGGTCTTTTTCGTTGGTCACCACCGCGTCCGGAACGATATCTCGTCGGACAATCCCCATGGGGTGGGTCGGATGCCCTAGGGTGCGGCCCGTGCGTACCGCGATTGGCACCATCCTCGTCGTTCTCGGGTTTCTGCTCGCCGCGCCTGCTGTCGCCGCGTTCGCGCTCGTGGGGGAGGTCACCGACCAACAGGCCTACCTCGACGCCGTGACCCCGCTCGCCGACGACCCGGGGGTCCAGCAGTCCGTCGCCAGTCAGGTCACCTCGGCGCTCTCGGACAAGGGGCTGCCCGAGTCGGCGCAGCCGCTGGTCCGGAAGAGCGTCGACTCGTTCGTCACCAGTCCGGACTTCAAGGAGCTGTGGGTCTCCGTCAACAAGGAGGCCCAACCGCAGCTGGTCTCCATGCTGCGTGGTGAGGACTCCGGCAGCCTCAGCGTCCAGGGCGACTCCATCGTCCTCGATCTCGGTGACGTCGCCGAGCGGCTCAAGCAGCGGATGATCAGCGAGGGCGTGCCCCTCGCCGATCAGATCCCGGCCATCGACGCCAAGGTCCAGCTGATCTCCCGGCCTGCGGTCCGCCAGATCGTGCCCGTCTTCCACCAGCTGGAGAACCTCTCCGTCATCCTGCCCATCGTCGTCGTCATCCTGCTCGTCGGCGGGGTCATCATCTCGGCGCGGCACGGGCGGGCCATGGTCGTCGGCGGTATCGGGCTCGTCGTGATGATGCTGCTGCTCGTGCTGGCCCTGTTCCTCGCGCGGAGCGACGTCACCGCGCGCAGCTCGCAGCCCGAGCTCGCCGGGTCCTTCTACGACGCGCTCTCCAACCAGGTCATGACCATCGCCTGGATCGTGTGCGCGGTCGGTGGGGTCGCGGTCGTCGCCGGGGCGTTCATCGCGTCGGCGGAGTCCCGACGGCTCACGGCCGCTCGGTCGCGGCGGGCGGCGGCTCCTCGGCAGCGGCCATTCCGAGGGGACTACGGCGGCGACTACTGAGAGTATGTCCGTCGGATCGGCCCGGCTGTCCTCTGTGTACAGCCGGGCCGACGTATGTGCGGACATTGCCGCTCGCAACATGCCGAACATAACCTTCCGTATGCGGAAAGATCGGGCGTTGCGGCAGAAGAGTGGTACGCGATGGCGCAAACGGACTATTCGATCAACGGGTGATCTCGGACCAATTGTAGGACTGAGCTGGTAACAGCCGTTACCGGTCCGATGACCCCCTGTGACCTCGGATGTCACACAACGGGATGACTCACTGTCCGTGTAACGGCGACCCATCCCGAAGCGAATCCCTTCACGCGGCCACGGAACGGCAGGGGCAATCCGATTCGTTGGGTCGCAACGAATTCGTCCATTTCTTGGGCAGTGGGGGACGCCCAACAACCCGCTGTACGCGCCTGCGCGCACAGCGTGGGGGGACCACGATGCGTGACCAACAGCTACGCGCTCCGCGGCGAAGATCGGTTATACGGCGGGGCCTTAACCGACGACTCCCGCAGCCGCCGGCGAATCCGCCGGTCAACGGCTGGGAATCGCGTTATCGCCACTACGTCATCACGAGCGATGTGCTGGTCACGCTGCTCACGTGTGTCGGCGTCGGCGGACTGATCAGCGTCGGCGGGGCAGCCCTCTTCAAGGACCTCACCCTCGGCTTCCTGACTGTGATCACCGTCATCTGCTCGCTCGCCATGAACCGCGCCTGGCACCCCACCGTGCTCGGCCAGGGCGCCGACGAGTACGTGCGTCTCGGACGCGGCATGTTCTCCGCGTCCGTCGCGCTCGGCCTCGCCGGCCTCGCCACCGGTGTGGTGACGGCACGCCCATGGGTGTTCATTGTCATACCGTCGGCCGCCGTCCTCGCGCTCGCTTTCCGCTACTTGCTGCGCCAGGTGCTGCACCGGGCACGGTACGAAGGCGAGTGCCTGCTGCCGGTGATGGCCGCCGGCAACGTCGACACCGTCCGTGACCTCATCAAACGCACCAAGGACGCGCCACACGTCGGGTGGCGCGTCGACGCCATCTGCACCGTGGACGGCGAGGGTGAGGCCGGCATGGAGGTCGAGGGCGTGTCGGTCGTCGGCACCCTCGACGACCTGGCCGACCACGTCCGGCGCGGCGGCTACCGCATCGTCGCGGTCACCGCCGACTCCTACTGGTCCCCCCGCCGCCTGCAGCGCCTCGCCTGGCAGCTGGAGGGCAGCGGCGCCGAGATGGTCGTCGCGCCGATGCTCATGGAGGTCGCCGGGCCGCGGCTGCACGTCAGCGGCGTGCTCGGCATGCCGCTGCTGCGGGTCAGCGCACCCGTGTTCACCGGCATGCGCCGCGTGGTCAAGGGCGTCATGGACCGGGTCGGCGCGCTCGTGCTGATCACCCTGAGCCTGCCGCTCCTGGTGCTCGCGGCCGTCGCCATCGCCGTCGACAGCCGGGGCGGTGTGTTCTACACGCAGCGTCGCGTCGGCAAGGACGGCGGGGAGTTCACGATCCTCAAGTTCCGCACCATGGTGCGGGACGCCGACCGGCTGAAACAGCAGCTCGCCGCCGCCAACGAGGGCGCGGGCGTGCTGTTCAAGATGCGCAAGGACCCGAGGATCACCCGGGTCGGCTCGGTGCTGCGGCGCTACTCGATCGACGAGCTGCCGCAGCTGTTCAACGTGCTCACCGGCTCGATGTCACTCGTCGGGCCGCGGCCGCCGCTGCCGGAGGAGAGCGCGCGCTACGAGGAGGACGTGCGGCGGCGGCTGCTCGTGCGGCCCGGTCTGACCGGGTTGTGGCAGGTCAGCGGACGGAGCGACCTGTCGTGGGAGGAAGCGGTCCGGCTGGACCTGCGATACGTGGAGGACTGGTCACTCGCGATGGACGCGATGATCCTGTGGAAGACCTTCCGGGCGGTGCTCGGTGGTCAGGGGGCTTACTAGATGAACTGCCGACTCTGTGGCTCGACGAACCTCGCCAGCGTTGTCGATCTCGGCGCCACACCACCGTGTGAGCTCTTCCTGTCGGCCGAGCAGGTCGACCAGCCCGAGATGACATACCCGCTGCACCTGCGCCTGTGCACGGACTGCCTGCTGGCCCAGCTGCCGCCCCTGATCACCCCCGAGGAGACGTTCACCGAGTACGCGTACTTCTCCTCGTACTCCGACTCCTGGGTGCGGCACGCGAAGGACTTCGTCGACGCGCAGGTCGAACGGATCGACCCGAAGTTCGTCGTCGAGGTGGCGTCGAACGACGGCTACCTGCTGCAGCACGTCGTCGAGCGCGGCATCCGCTGCCTCGGCATCGAGCCGTCGGTCAACGTCGGCGCCGCGGCACGCGACAAGGGTGTGCCGACGCTCACCGAGTTCCTCTCGCCGCGCACCGGTCAGGCCGTCCGCGAGGAGCACGGCCCCGCCGACCTGGTCGTGGCCAACAACGTCTACGCCCACATCCCGGACGTGGTCGGCTTCACCCGGGGCCTGCGGGCGCTCGTCGCCGACGACGGCTGGGTGTCGATCGAGGTGCAGCACCTGCTCACCCTGATCGAGCAGAACCAGTACGACACGATCTACCACGAGCACTTCCAGTACTACACGGTCGCTTCGGCGCAGAAGGCGCTCGCGAGCGGCGGTTTGTCCCTTGTGGACGTCGAGCTGGTGCCGACGCACGGCGGCTCGATCCGCCTGCTCGCCCAGCCGACCGAGAACGCGGGCGAGCCGACACAGCGGGTCGCCGACGTGCTGGCCAGGGAGAAGGCCGCGGGTCTGCACGAGCTGGCCGGCTACGCGGAGTTCGCGCGTCGTGTCGCAGGCGTGCGCCGCGACCTGCTGCGCTTCCTCGTCGACGCGGCCGCACGTGGTCGCTCGGTCGTCGGCTACGGCGCGCCGGGCAAGGGCAACACGCTGCTCAACCACTGTGGCATCCGGTCGGACCTGATGGCGTACACAGTGGACCGGAACCCGTACAAGCACGGCCGGTTCACGCCTGGCACCAGGATCCCGATCCTGCCGCCGGAGCAGATCGCCGTCGACAGGCCGGACTACGTGCTGGTGCTGCCGTGGAACCTGCGCGCGGAGCTGACCGCGCAACTGTCCTATGTGGGCGAATGGGGCGGAAAGCTCGTTTTCCCCATCCCGCATCTCGAGATCGTCGAGGTCAAGAAATCATGAGCGAGCTTGCGAGCGAATCATCGACGCAGAGATGCCTCGGAGCCTGCGAGGAGGCATCATGAAGGTCGTACTGTTCTGCGGCGGCTACGGCATGCGCATGCGCAACGGCACAGCGGACGACGTCCCCAAGCCCATGGCCATGGTCGGCCCCAGACCGCTCATCTGGCACGTCATGCGTTACTACGCCCACTTCGGACACACGGAGTTCATACTGTGCCTGGGCTACGGCGCACACCACATCAAGCGGTTCTTCCTCGAGTACGAGGAGACCACGTCGAACGACTTCGTGCTCCAGAACGGCGTCCCGCAGCTCCTGACCACGGACATCGCCGACTGGAAGATCACGTTCGTGCAGACCGGCATCGAGTCGGCCATCGGCGAGCGACTGCGCCGGGTCCGCCCGTACCTCGACGGTGACGAGATGTTCCTCGCCAACTACGCGGACGTGCTGACCGACGCGCCGCTGCAGACGATGATCGAGCGGTTCGAGAACACCGAGGCGGGTGCCTCGATGATGGTCGTGCCGCCGCAGTCGTCGTTCCACTGCGTGGAGATGGGCGAGGACAACAGGGTCGGCTCGATCACCGCGGTCAGCGAGATGCCGATGTGGGAGAACGGCGGTTACTTCGTGCTGCGGCAGGAGGTCTTCGACCACATCCCCGAGGGCGGTGACCTCGTCGCCGACGGGTGCACCGAGCTGGCCAAGCGCGGGCGCCTGCTCGCCTACCCGTACCGGGGGTTCTGGCAGCCGACCGACACGGTCAAGGAGCGGACCATGCTGGACGACGGCTACACGCGCGGCGTGCGGCCCTGGGCGCTGTGGGAGAGGGTCCCGGCGTGATCTCGCTAGGGGGGAATGTTCGCTCTGTCGTGGTTCTCGGCGCGCACTGCGACGACATCGCGATCGGCGCGGGCGGCACGCTGCTGGCCCTGTGCGAGGCGAACATCGGCCTGCGGGTCGACGCACTCGTGCTGTCCGGCGGTGGCACCGACCGGGAGGACGAGGAACGTGCGGCGCTGCGGGCGTTCTGCCCGGCCGCCGAGCTGGACGTGACCGTCCACAAGCTACCGGACGGCCGTCTGCCCGCGCACTGGGACGAGGCCAAGAACGCCCTCGAGGACCTGCGGTCCCGAACCGATCCCGACCTGGTCATCGCGCCGCACAGGGGGGACGCGCACCAGGACCACCGGGGCCTCGCGAAGCTGGTGCCGACGGTGTTCCGGGGCCATCTCACGCTTGGCTACGAGATCGTCAAGTGGGACGGCGACCTCGGGAGCCCCAACACCTACCAGCCGTTGTCCTCGGAACGGGCCGAGAAAAAGGTCGCACTGCTGCAACAGCACTACCCTTCGCAGCGACACCGTCCTTGGTACGACAAGGAAGCGTTCCTCGGGTTGGCGCGGATCCGTGGCATCGAGTGCCAGAGCCGCTACGCGGAGGCGTTCCACGTGACCAAGATGACGCTCGGTCTGGAGGTCTGAAGCCATGAAGGTGCTGCTCACTGGCCACAAAGGATACCTGGGCACGGTCATGGCGCCCGTGCTCACGGCGGCAGGACACGAGGTGGCCGGGCTCGACTCCGGGCTGTTCGACCAGTGCCTGCTCGGTCCGGAGCCGAACGACCCGCCCGGCGTGCACGTCGACCTCCGCGACGTGCAGCTGTCGCACCTGGAGGGTTTCGACGCGGTCATCCACCTCGCCGCGTTGTCGAACGACCCGCTCGGCGCGCTGGCGCCGCAGCTCACCTACGACATCAACCACCGGGCGTCGACGCGGCTCGCCCGGCTGGCACGCGACGCGGGCGTCAAGCGTTTCCTGTACGCCTCCACGTGCTCGGTCTACGGCGCTTCCGGCGGCGACGGCCTGGTCGACGAGAACGCGCCGCTGCGCCCGGTCACCCCGTACGCCGAGTCGAAGGTCCGCGTCGAGGACGACCTGAACCGCCTGGCAGACGACGACTTCACGCCCGTCTACCTGCGCAACGCCACGGCGTTCGGCTTCTCGCCGCGACTTCGCGCGGACATCGTGCTGAACAACCTGGTCGGCCACGCCTATCTGTCCGGCGAGGTGCTGGTGCTGTCCGACGGCACACCGTGGCGGCCGCTCGTGCACGCAGGCGACATCGCGCGGGCCTTCGCCGCCGCACTGGTCGCGCCGAAGGGCGCCGTGCACGACAAGGCGTTCAACATCGGCACCGAGCGGAACAACGTGACGGTGGCCGAGATCGCGAACGAGGTCGTCGAGGCCGTGCCCGGCTCGACACTGCGGATCACCGGTGAGGCCGGGTCCGACCCGCGCTCCTACCGCGTCGACTTCTCCCGCTTCCGCGCCGCCGTCCCCGGCTTCGACTGCGAGTGGTCGATCAAGGACGGCGCGCTGGAGCTGGCCGACGCGTACCAGCGGCACGGTCTGACCCGCGAGACGTTCGAGCGCCGGTTCACCAGGCTGGCGTGGCTCCAGGACCGGTCGAAGGCAGGCACGGTCGACGAGACGTTGCGGCACACCTGATGTCGGCTCTCGGCGACGGGATGCACGCTCTGGTGCGGCGTCTCTACCCGCTGTGCCGGAGCATCACCGGCAACGGCGTGCGGGACACCCTGCGGATCATCGGCGAGCACCTCGACCTGCACGTGCACGAGGTGCCGACCGGTGCGCAGGTGCTCGACTGGACGGTGCCGCAGGAGTGGAACATCCGCGACGCCTACATCGCCCGCGACGGCGAGCGGGTCGTGGACTTCCAGCGGCTGAACCTGCACGTCGTCGGCTACAGCGTGCCGGTGGAGCGCACGATGCCGCTGGAGGAGCTGCGCGGCCACCTGCACACGCTGCCCGACCAGCCGGACCTCGTGCCGTACCGGACGTCCTACTACGCACCGACCTGGGGCTTCTGCCTCGCCCAGTCCACTTTGGACGAGATGCCCGAAGGCGACTACGAGGTCCGGATCGACGCCACGCTCGCGAACGGCTCGCTGACCTACGCGGAACACGTCGTGCGGGGCCAGGTCGACGACGAGGTCATCGTCTCCTGCCACGTCTGCCACCCGTCGCTCGCCAACGACAACATGGCGGGTGTCGCCGTCGCGGTCGAGCTGGCGAAGTCACTGGTGAACCCGTACTACACCTACCGGTTCATCTTCGCGCCAGGCACGATCGGCGCGATCACGTGGCTCGCCCGCAACCGTGACCGGGTCGACCGGGTGAAGCACGGCATCGTCCTGGCCTGCGCGGGCGACCGGGGTTCGTTGACCTACAAGCAGAGCCGCCGGGGCGACGCGGACATCGACCGGGTCATGGCGCACGTGCTGCGTGACCGTCCACACGAGATCCGCGAGTTCTCCCCGTACGGCTACGACGAGCGCCAGTACTGCTCGCCCGGCTTCAACCTCGGCGTCGGCTCGCTCACCCGCACCCCGTACGCGGGCTACCCTGAGTACCACACCTCCGGCGACAACCCGGACTTCGTCACCCCGGAGTCCCTTGTGGACACGCTGGCGGTGTGCCGGGAGGCGGTCGAGGTCCTCGACCGCAACCGCACGTACGTCAACCTCAGCCCGTACGGTGAGCCGCAGCTGGGCAAGCGTGGCCTCTACGAGTCGCTCGGGGGCCGCAGTGACGCGAAGGACGCGCAGCTCGCCATGCTGTGGGTGCTGAACCTGTCCGACGGGACCAACGACCTGCTCACCATCGCCGATCGGGCGCGCCTGCCCTTCGCGGCGGTCGCCGCCGCCGCGGACGCGCTGCACGCCGCGGGACTGCTGAAGGACTAGCACATGGTCGGGATTCGGGGGATCGCGCGGCGCCTGTCCTGGGGACTCGGCGACCAGGCGGTGTCGAGCATGTCCAACTTCGTGGTCGGCCTGGTGGTCGCCCGCGAGCTCGGGGTGGCCGCCTTCGGCGTGTTCAGCCTGGCGTGGGTCACCTACGGCGTGATCCTCAACATCTCCCGAGGCCTTTCCACCGATCCGCTGGTGGTGCGCTACTCCGGTGCGTCCACTGAGGACTGGCGGGCGGCGACGTCCCGTGCCACGGGCACCTCCCTGGTCGTCGGCGTCGCGTTCGGTGGGGTGTCCGCACTGGTCGGGTTGTTCATGGGCGGCATGATCGGCGACGCCTTCCTCGCGCTCGCGGTCGTGACGCCCGCGCTGCTGCTGCAGGACGCCTGGCGGTTCGCGTTCTTCGCCGCGGGTCAGGGGCACAAGGCGTTCCTCAACGACACCGTGTGGGCACTCGCCAGCATCCCGTTGCTGGCACTGGCCGCGATCCACAGCACGGTCTGGGGCTTCATGCTCGCGTGGGGTGGGGCGGCACTGGTCGCGGCGGGCTACGGGTGGCAGCAGAGCCGCGTCGTGCCGCACTTCAACGGGGTGCGGGACTGGCTGCACAGGCACCGGGACCTCGGCTCGCGCTACATGATCGAGAACGTCACCAACAGCGGCGCGGCACAGCTGCGCATGTACGGCCTCGGCGCGATCGCCGGTCTCGCCGACGTCGGGTCGGTCCGCGGCGCGGAACTGCTCCTCGGCCCGTTCCTCGCGCTGCTCATGGGTGTCAGCCTGTTCGCGGTGCCGGAGGCCGCGCGGGTGCTGCGCAGGGCACCGGAGAAGCTGATCCGGTTCTGCCTCGTCATCGGTGGCGCGCAGGCGGCAGCGGCGGCCCTGTGGGGTCTGTTCCTGCTGTTGCTGGTGCCGGACTCGCTCGGCCGGCTCCTGATCGCGGACGTGTGGGCCCCGGCGAGCCACCTGATCCTGCCCGTCTCGCTGTCGGTCACGGCCGCCGGTGTCATCACGGGTGCCGCCGCGGGCCTGCGTGCCCTCGGCGCGGCCCGCAGGAGCCTGCGTTCACAGCTGGTCCAGTCCGCCGGGTACCTCGGGTTCGGCCTCGCTGGTGCCGCACTCGGTGGTGCGGCGGGCATGAGCTGGGGCTCCACCGCGGCCATGTGGTGCTGCGCGGTCCTCTGGTGGCTGCAACTGCGCGCAGCGTTGCGCGACCACGTCCCCTCCGTTCCGGAACATGTCATGGCCGGCGTCGACGACGCGTCGACCATCGAGGAAGTGAGCACGCCATGACCCCTCGACTCACCATCGGGCTGCCGGTCTACAACGGTGAGGAGTACCTCGCGGAGTCGCTCGACGCGTTGCTCGGCCAGTCCTACGAGGACTTCGAGCTGATCATCACGGACAACGCGTCGACCGACGGCACCGCGAGCATCTGCAAGCGCTACGCGGCAGCGGACTCCCGCATCGCCTACCACCGCCTGCCGAAGAACATCGGCGCGGCGGGCAACCACAACCACGTGTTCACGCTGGCGAGCGGCGAGCTGTTCAAGTGGGCGTCGCACGACGACCTCTACGGCCGCACCCTGCTCGAACGTTGCGTCGAGGCGCTGGACGAGCGTCCGGACTTCGTCCTCGCGCACTCCTACAACGCGACGATCGACAGCAGCGGCAAGATCATCGAGCCGTACGACTACCGCATCCCCACCGACTCGCCGTCCGCGGCGGAACGCTTCCGCGGCCTGCTGCACGCACCGGGCGGCGACGACTTCTACGGTGTCATCCGGTCGGCCTCGCTGCGCAACGTGAAGCCACATGACAGCTACCACCACGCCGACCGCACGTTCGTGATGGACCTGGCCATGCAGGGCCGCTTCCACCAGGTGCCGGAGCTGCTGTACTTCCGCCGCGACCACGAGACCCGTGCCGAGCGGGCGAACCCGAGCGTGCGCAGCCGGTGCGCGAACCTGGACCCCAAGCGTGCCAAGGGCTTCAACCCGACCGCGCGACTGCTCGCCGAGTACGCCTGGGGCTACGTCGACCTCATCAACCGCGCGCCCATCAGCGGCGCGGAGAAGCGCAGGTGCTTCCGCTACCTCACCGAGTACCTGTCGAGCCGCGCGACCCGCCGGGTCGTCAGCGCCGACAGCAGGCCCGCGGTGGCGCCGAAGGAACAGGTGTTGTCGATCGACGGGATCGTCCCACGCAGGCGCGTGATTTCATGAAGGTGGGACTCTTCGGGCTGCTCGGCACCGGCAACCTCGGCAACGACGGGTCGCTCGCCGCGGTGCTCGCCCATCTGCGTGAGCGGCATCCCCAGGCGCGCATCGAGGTGTTCTGCTCGGGCCCCGAGGACGTGATGGCACGACACGGTGTGCCCGCCGTCCGGATGAACTGGTACCGCGACGAGTACGCCACGGCGTCCCGGCTCTCCTCGATCGTCCGAAAAGGACTCGGCAAGCTCGTCGACATCGTCCGCACAGCCGACTGGGTCCGCAGGCAGGACGTGGTCGTCGTGCCTGGCATGGGCGTGCTGGAGACCACGCTGCCGCTGCGCCCGTGGGGCTGGCCGTACTCGCTGTTCCTGCTGTCGTTCACCGGGAAGCTGGTACGCACCAAGGTGGTGTTCCTCGCGGTCGGCGCGGGCACGGTGGCCGACCGGGCCAACCGCACGCTGCTCGTCGGTGCCGCGCGCCTCGCCTACTACCGCTCCTACCGCGACGAGGTGTCGCGGGACGCCCTGTCCGCCATGGGTCTCGACACGTCCCACGACCCGGTGCACACCGATCTCGCGTTCGCGCTGCCGAACCCGACGCCTCCGGTGGACGCGGGGGTCGTGGGCGTCGGCGTGATGGACTACCACGGCAGCAACACCGACCGGGCGCGTGCGGGCCGCATCCACCGCGACTACGTGTCGCGCATGACCGAGTTCGTGCGGTGGCTCGTCGAGGACGGCCGCGTGGTGCGGCTCTTCGTCGGCGACCACGTCGACGAGGGCGTGGCGGAGCGGATCATCGCGGCCGTCGGCTCCCCGGCGGTGTCGGTCGTCCACACGTCCTCTCTGGACGAGCTGTTGCGTGAGATGGCCAGGGTGGACGCGGTCGTCGCGTCCCGCTACCACAACGTGCTCGCCGCGCTGAAGCTCGGCAAGCCGACGGTCGCGGTCGGCTACGCGGCCAAGAGCGACGCGCTCATGGCGGAGATGGGGCTCGGCGAGTTCTGCCAGTCCATCCGCGACCTCGACGTCGACCGGCTGGTGAAGCAGTTCACGCTGGCGGTCGAGCGGGACGCGGAGCTGCGTGCCGTGCTCGCCAGGCGCAACGCGGAGATGACGGGACGGGTCGAGCGGCAGCTGTTCGAGCTGTCGGCGATTCTTCGAGGGGAACGTGGATGAAGGCCATACCGGTGCCCGAGATCGAGGGCGCCTACCTGTTCGAGCCGGTGCCGCACGTCGACGACCGAGGCTTCTTCTGCCGCACGTTCGACAAGGACGTCGTGGCCTCGGTCGGTATCGACCCCGACGCCTTCCTGCAGGACAGCGTGTCGCGGTCGGCGTTCGGGGTCCTGCGCGGCATGCACCTGCGATCCGGTCGTGGCGAGGCCAAGCTGGTCCGCTGCTCCTACGGTCGCGTGTTCGACGTCATCGTCGACCTCCGGGCAGGCTCGCCCACCTACCGCAACCAGAAACACCTCGAGCTTTCCGGCGATTCTCAGGTGACCCTGTACGTGCCGGCAGGTTGCGCGCACGGCTTCCAGTCGCTGACCGACCCGGCCGACGTGTCGTACCGGATCGACCGGGCCCACGACCCGGCCGAGGACGTGACGATCGCGTTCGACGACCCGGAACTGGCCATCCCGTGGCCGTTCCCGCCGGAGCGTATGTCCGAAAGGGACAGAGTGGCGCCGTCGCTCGCGGTGGCGTTGGGAAGGACCTAGACCCACATGGACTTCACCGCCTCGAACGAGGCGAACAAGCGACTCCACGACATGGTGCCCGGCGGCGCGCACACGTACGCCAAGGGCGAGGACCAGTACCCGGCAGGCATGGCGCCGGTGATCGCACGCGGCCTCGGCGCGCGCGTGTGGGACGTGGACGGCAACTCCTACGTCGAGTACGGGTCGGGCCTGCGGTCGGTGAGCCTCGGGCACGCGCACCCGCGTGTCGTCGAGGCCGTGCGGCAGCAGCTTGGCCTCGGCAGCAACTTCGTGCGGCCGAGCTCGCTGGAGCTGGAGGCGGCGGCCAGGTTCCTCGCCACCGTGCCGACCGCCGAGATGGTCAAGTTCGCCAAGAACGGCTCGGACGTGACGACCGCGGCCGTGCGGCTGGCCCGCGCGGCCACCGGCAGGCAGACCATCGCGCTGTGCCGGGACCAGCCGTTCTTCTCCACCGACGACTGGTTCATCGGCACGACCGCGATGAACGCGGGCATTCCGGACCAGGACCTGGTGGTCACGTTCCCGTACGGCGACCTCGCGGCCGTCGAGGAGCTGTTCAGCTCACGTGACGTGGCGTGCGTCGTGCTGGAGGCGGCCACCCAGACCGATCCGCCGCCCGGGTACCTGCAGGGTCTGCGTGACCTGTGCACGACCCACGGTGTGGTGCTCGTCTTCGACGAGATGATCACCGGCTTCCGCTGGTCGGAGGCCGGCGCGCAGGGTCTCTACGGCGTGACGCCGGACCTGTCGACGTTCGGCAAGGCACTGGGCAACGGCTTCGCGGTGTCGGCGCTGGCAGGCCGCCGCGAGCTGATGGAGCTGGGCGGCCTGCGGGACTCGCGGGAGCGGGTGTTCCTGCTGTCGACCACACATGGCGCGGAGACACACTCCCTGGCGGCGGCGATGGCCGTGATGGACACGTACGTCGAGGAAGGCATCGCGGCGCGGCTGTACGAGCTGGGCTCACGCCTTGCGGCGGGTGTTCGCGAGGTGGCGGCGGAGGCGGGTGTCGGCGAGCACGTCGTGGTCCGTGGCAGGCCGAGCAACCTGGTGTTCGCGACGCTCGACGGCGACGGCAAACCGTCCCAGGAATACCGGACGTTGTTCCTGCGTCAGCTCATCACCCACGGCGTGATCGGCCCGTCGTTCGTGGTCAGCAGCGCGCTGACGGACGAGGACCTCGAGCAGACGCTCGACGCGGTGCGGGAGGCGTGTGTCGTGTACCGGCAGGCGCTCGACGCGGGCGACCCGACCGCGTGGTTGGGTGGGCGTCCCGTGAAGCCGGTGTTCCGCCGCTTCGCCTAGCTCCTGGTGAGCAAGCGATCCCAGAGGTAGTCGATCGCCCACGCCACGACCGGCACGATCGCCAGTGCGGCGCAGAAGCCGCCGAACGTGTCGGTCGGGTAGTGGGCGTTCAGCAACACCTGGGCCCACGCCATGACGGCCGCGGCCACGAGCGCGACGAGCAGCGTCAGCCAGAGCCTGCGGCAGACCACCAGCATCACGACGAGTGCGTAGGCGGTCGCGGACGCGGTGTGACCACTGGGAAACGACAGGAAGCCGTCGTTGATCGTCCGGCCCACCAGGGGTTTCATGCCGGACGTGACGACGACGGCCGCGGCGGGCCCGGCGACGGCGAACAGGGCCGCGCGCCGATTCCCCTTGCGCAGGAACACGATGACGAGGATGGCGAGCACGACCACCGCGCCGACGGGTTCCCCCGTCCAGTCGATGACGAGCGCGATCGAGTGCCACGGCTGGTCGAGTGACCGCAGGTAGGCCCGGATCCCGATGTCGACCGGGGCGCCGACGTCCTGTCCGGCGAAGACGAACCCCAGCACCACGAGGACGACAGCGGCCAGAAGGGACACGGCGCCGAGCGGCATGCCCAACCGACCGGGCAACGCACGCACGTCGCGTCTCATCTCTGTATCGATCCCCATAACAAGACAGTCGCTTGCGAGGTCACAATTGTTTCGCGGTCCATGATCATGGTAACGGCCGGGTGCGTACCCCCGAATCCACAATGGAGGAAGGGACAACCCATGCGCCTTCGCACCGCGGACATCTCCGCCCGCACGATCGGTGGCGAGACCATCGTCTTGGACCTGCCGAGCTCGCAGTACTTCGCGATCACCGGCGTCGGCAGCCGCGTGGTCCAGCTGCTTGCCGAGGAACACACGCTCGACGACCTGGTGGCGACGATCGTCGACGAGTACGCCGTCGACGCGCCGACCGCCCGCGCCGACGTCGAGGCGTTCGTGGAGAGGCTGCGCCAGGCGCAGCTGCTGGCGTGACCGCCGTGGCCCCGCCGATGACGTTCAGACGCCGTGTCCGCTTCACCTTCGAGCTGACCCGCGCCGTGTGGTGGCTGACCCGTATCGAGCTGGCCCTGCGCCGCAGGACCCTGCCGGACGTGTGCGCGAAGCTGGGCATCGAGTGCGACCTCCGCAGCGCCGACCCGCCCGCCACCGACCAGGTGGTGCTGCCACGCCGCACCAGGACGGCGGTGCTTGCGTGTGCGTACGCGGTCGCCCGCTGGCCGATGGGGGGCACGTGCCTGCGCCGCTGCCTGGTCATGGGGCGCCGTCTGCGCACGCTGGACCCGGTGCTGCGCATAGGTGTCCGCAGGGAGGGCGAGCTGGTCGTCCACTCCTGGCTGGAGATCGGCGGCCGCACGCTGGACACGACGTCGGCGCAGTACGCGACCCTGGGGAACCTGTGATGCACTACCGCGCCCACGGCCTCCTGATCGCGAGCGACGTGCGGTTGCCGCTGCCACTGGCGCCGGCGGGTCCGCCCGACCTGGTGCTGTTCCGGGCCGAGAACCGCGAGGTGCCGCACGAACGCCCCCGGGGCGAGCGGCTGGCCGAGGTGGGCCGCCCGGACCACACGATCTTCTACACGCTGGCCAGGCACGAGGACGTGGTGCTGCGGTACCCCGGCCTGTGCGACTTCGTGGGCGACGCCGGTTTCGCGGAGATCGCCATACATCTGCACCCCGGCGCGGACGAGGGTCTGCTGCCGGTGCTGATCGCCGGCGCGCTGATGGCGATGCACCTGATGCTGCGGAACGAGCTGGTGCTGCACGCGAGTGCCGTCCAGACCGGGGATGCGGCGGTGGCGTTCGTCGGCAAGTCGGGCATGGGGAAGTCGACGCTGGCGACGGCGCTGTGTGCACTGGGGCACGCACTGGTCTCGGATGACCTGCTGCGCGTGGACAAGTCGCTGATGGTCTACCCGGGGGCGACGGAGACCCGGCTACGGCCGAACGCGCGTGCCCTGGCGGGCGAGGACGGCTACGAGACGGCGGACGGGCGGCTGGCCACGCGTCCGGCCGACCTGGTGGCCGGACCGCTGCCACTGGCGGCGTGCGTGATCCCCAGACCGAGCCGGGACGTGACCGAGGTGCGGACGCGCCGCCTTGGTCCCGTGGAGGCGTTGCTGCGGCTGAGCGGCTACCCGAGGGTGCTGGGCTGGACGGACCCGACGACCAAGGCGTCGGCGTTCCAGTCGCTGGCCGACCTGGTGGAGCGTGTTCCTGTCCTGGAGGCCGACGTGCCCTGGGGGCCGCCGTTCGCACCGGACTCGCTCGACTCCCTGGTGTCGGCAGTCGCCGAGGAATGCGGCGCGCGAACCGCATAGGTAGTCCGTGCAGTGCTGTGGATCAACATGTGGACAACGTCGTTCCAGCTGTGGATAACCGTGCTGAAACGCCGGGCCGCCTGTGGACAACTCGTCAGCGGTAGGCCGCCGACTGGAGGCGGTACAGCTCGGCGTACTGGCCCGCCGCCGCCATCAGTTCGTCGTGGGTACCGCATTCGACCACCCGGCCGGCGTCCATCACGTAGATCCGGTCGGCCATCCTCGTGCTCGAGAAGCGGTGGGAGATCAGCAGTGCCGCGCGGCCGCCCAGTGTCGCGCGCACGTTCGTGAACAGCTCGTGCTCCGCCCGCGGGTCCAGCGCCGCCGCAGGCTCGTCCAGCACGATCAGTGGCGTGTCCCGGTACAGCGCCCTCGCCAGCGCGACCCGCTGCCACTGCCCACCAGACAGGTCCACGCCCTCGTCGAGGTCCCGGCCCAGCATCGTGTCCATGCCCTCCGGCAACGCACCCAGCGTCCTCGTCAGGCCCGCCGACGAAGCAGCCGCCACCGCGTCGCCTGTCGGCGCGCTGATCGTGATGTTCTCCCGCAACGTCATCTGGTACCGCACGAAGTCCTGGAAGATCACCGTCACCGACGCGCGGATGTCCGCGGCAGGCAACGACGTGCCGTCCCACCAACGGGAGCCTGCCGCCGGGTCGTACAGTCCCGCCACGAGTTTCGCCAGTGTCGTCTTGCCCGAGCCGTTCTCGCCGACCAGCGCCACGACCTCGCCCGCGCGGATCTCCAGGTCCACGCCGTCCACCGCCGCGCGGTCCTGGCCGGGGTAGCTGAACCGCACGTCCCGCAGCGCGACGCCGTCGACCAGCGCGCGTTTGTGGCCGCGTGGCGACGGCGGCGGTCCACTCGAGACGAACCGTGCCAGGTCGGCCAGGAACGGGGCCGACTCCAGCAGGCCGCCGATCGAGCCGAACAGCACGCCCAGCTGTCCGCTCAGCAACCGCACCGCTATCGCCGCCGCGCCGGCCTCCGCCAGGTCGATCCGGCCGTTGCGCACCAGCGCGACGATGGCCAGCAACGCACCCGTCAGCGCGCCTGCCACACCTATGGTGGTCAGACCGGCGATCACCTGGCGGCGGCGGACCTGTTGGCGCAGCGCGACGTTCGCGGCCCTGTTCAGCTCCTCGTGGCGGGACCGCAGCGGGGCGAACGCGTCGAACGCTCTCACCTCCGCCGCGTACGGGCGTTGCGTCAGCAGCTCGCGCAGATAGTGCCTGCGGCGGAACAGACCGGTCAGCCGGTGCGCGAACGCGAACTCCGTGCGGCTCGCCCACCTCGACAGCAACACCGCCGGGATGCCCGCGGCCAGCAGCAGTGGCAGCAGCAGTGGCTCGACCGCTATCAGCACCACCGACATCGTGCCAACGCCGACCAGACTTCCCGACATACCGAGCAAAGCGGCGGTCACGGCGAACGGGTGCTCCAGCGCGTGCTGCCGTATCCGTTCCAGTTCCGTCCCGAAGCCGGTCGACTCGTAGGTAACGAGATCGGCGCGTGCGGTCGTGTCCAGCAACCGGTCCCACACGCGCTGTGACACCCGCTCGCCGAGCAGACGGTGCTGCTGTGTCTGAAGTGGACCGGTCGAGCCGGACACCGCGGTCGCGAGCGCGAGCAGCAGAAGTGCCGTCGTCAGACCGAATGCCGAGTTGTCCGGTGTCAGCAGTGCGTCGAACGTGAACTTGCCCGCCGCCACGACACCGAGTGCCGCCACCGCGCCGAGCAACTGGTACATCGCCGCGAGTACGGTGCCGCCCCGGTCGGCACGCCAGACTTCCCCTGCCGCGGCCATGATCAGCCTCGGTGTCCTCGCCAACCGTCGCATGTGTAATACGTCCAGCTACGCACAGTCTTTGTTACAGCGATCTGGTAATGAATCCTCCGATCGGGCGACGTACCCCATGAAAATGGGAGGAGGTGACACATTGCGCCAGCCATACGAAGCCCCGGAGATCATCGAGCTCGGTTCGCTCACGGATCTGACCCAGGCGAACCTGTTCGGGAAGTCGAGCGACAACCTGACCTGGATCATCCCGATCCTCGGCGACAACAACCGCTACTCGTGAGCTGTGCGGGCGGTGGCGGAGTAACTCCGTCACCAACCCACAAGGAGTCCGTATGGGACTGTACACACCGGATCCGCTGGAGATAGCCGGCGGATGGGTCAACGGCTTCGACCCGGTTCCGCTGCCCCCGGGACCACACGACTCGCCGCGCGTTGTACTCGACCGGATGTTGCCGGCCCACCTTCGGCGATCGCCATGCCTGGTGGCGTTCTCCGGTGGTAGGGACTCCTCGGTCCTCCTGTCGGCAGCGGTAGCCGTCGCGCGCCGTGAACGGCTTCCGCTGCCCGTACCGATCACCCTGTCCTATCCGGACGCCCCGGACGCCGACGAGTCCCGTTGGCAGACCGCGGTCCTGGACCACCTCGGCATCCGGGACCGGATCGTGCTCACCGTCCACGACGAGCACGACCCCCTCGGCCCGGTGGCCACGCCCGTGCTGCGACGGCACGGACTGGTCTGGCCGCCCAACTTCGCACCGACGATCCGCATGATGACCATGGCCAGGGGTGGCACCCTGCTGACGGGCGAGGGCGGCGACGAGTCGTTCGGCTTGAAACGTGTCACGCCGTTGAAGAACCTGTTGTCCCGCAGGGGACTCGCGTCACCCGGCGTGTACGGCGACGTGCTCGGCGCGCTGCGGCCCGCGTTCATGCGCCGCCACGCCGCGCTGCGTGGCCGCTACCGGCGCCCGTGGCTGCGCCCGGACGTCGAGCACGAGCTGGCGCGCCGGGACGCGGCGGACCTGGCCGCGTTCGCGTTGAGCGCCGCCCGCAACACCTGGCAGTTCGCCACCCGCCGTACCGCGCGCATCGCCTACGAGACGATGCGTGTGCTCGGCGACGAGATGGACGTGACCTACGTGCAGGCGTTCGCCGAACCGGCACTCGTGGCGTCGGTCGCCGCGCAGGGCGGTTTCCTCGGCTGGACGGGCCGCACGGCCACCATGCGTGACCTGTTCGGCGACCTGCTCCCGCGTGAGGTCCTCGAGCGTCGTACCAAGGCGTTGTTCGCCAACGCCATCTTCACGCGCTACACGCGGGAGTTCGCGCGCACGTGGCACGGGTCCGGAGTGGACGGTGACCTCGTCGACGCGGGTGCCCTGCGTGAGACGTGGCTCTCGCAGGACCCGCACGCCCCGTCGATGTCGCTGCTGCAACAGGCCTGGCTCGCGGCCCACCGGATGCACTGAAGGACGCCTTCGTAACGCTGGGCGCACTGAAGGACGCCTTCGTAACGGCGGGCGCACACGATGGGCCGGGGGTGGCCTTCGAGCTGCTCCTCACCTACCCCGGCCCTTGAGCGCCTCGCGGACGCCGAAGCGGATGCGCGACAGCGTGGACGTGTGGCGGTCGGCGGTGTAGCCGGCGTCCGGCAGCAGCAGCGCACGAAGGTACGCGGCCTTGTCGCGCAGGCCGGGCAGCGCGGGCAGCGTCGCGATCGCCTGCGCGGCAAAGGTCTTGTTCTCCTGCGTGTGCAGGCCCAGCCAGCTCTCCTCGCGGCGCGTGGGGACGTACGCCGCCGCCCACGTCCGCAGCTCGCCGGACACCGGCAGGCCGAGCAGGCGCGTCGAGTCGGCCACCGCGGCGGCGACCACGGCCTGCACGCCCCACTCGGTCGCCTGCGTGATCGCGCCGCGCTCGTCCGCCGGGTGCAGCTCCGCCACGTCACGCAGCGAGCCAAGCCGCAGTGGCCAGTCGCCGAGCGCCGCGTGGTAGCAGGCGTGCAGGAACCGGTTCTGTGCCGACAGTGCGTACAGCGGGTGGCCGCCGATGGTGAACGGCTCGGCGTCCGACCACAGCGCGTCGAGGTCGAGCCGCAGGCCCCACGGCCCCAGCACGAACGTGCGGTGCAGGTCGATCTCGAAGTCCGGGCCGCGCAGCGTGGTGCCCTTGTCGAACCGCCGGTCGAAGCCGGGGCGCGGCTCGGCGAGGATCCTGGTGAGGCCTGCCGACTCCAGCACCGCCACGGCCTTCGCGATGTCGTCCGGCCGGAACAGCAGGTCCAGGTCGATGAACGACCGCAGCGCGGGATCCGGGTAGTCGAGGTGCGCGTACGCGCTGCCCTTCAGCACGCGGGTCTCGACATCCGCCGCCGCGAGCCGTGACACCATCGACACGAGGTGCTGCTCCAGCGACAGGACGCGCAGCAACGTCATCCGGTGCGTGTTCCGCACCTCGGCGCGCTGCGCGTCGGTAGCGGGCAGCCGTCCACCGTCCACACTGGACCTCAGGAGACCGGTGAGGCGGTGGCTCGCCGCGGCCGCCACCAGCCCGGACCAGGCCTCCGGCACGAGCGGCGTGTCCGGGAACGGGCGGATCGCCCCGTCCAACCGGTGTCCGGCCACCGCCAGCAGCGCCGACGGGTAGGACGACTCATGGCACAGTCTGCGCACGGCGAGCCCTCTCGATGACGCTTCTGTAGTGGGCGACGAGGTTCGTGAGGCCGACCGAGCGGGTGAACTCGTGTTCGTACCGTTCGCGTGCGGCGTTGCCGATGGAACTGGGTGCCCGCACGACCCTGCCGAGCGCGTCCGCCAGCGACGACGCATCTCCCGGTGTGTGCAGGAGACCGGTGACACCGTCGGTGACCAGCTCGGCCAGCGAGCCGTGCCCGGCCGCCACCGCGGGCACCCCGGCCGCCATGGCCTCCACCACCACGAGGCCGAACGTCTCCATCCACTGCGACGGCACCACGACCGCGACCGAGCGCGCGATCGCCGCGCGGCTCCCGGTCGCGTCGAGGCGGCCGACGAACCGGGTGTCGTGCCTGCCCGAGGCCCACCGCGACACCTCGTCGGCGAGCGGGCCCGCACCCGCGATCACCAGTGGCACGCCGAGTCCGCCGGAGGCCGCGACCTCGTCCCACGCGGCCATCAGCAGTCGCACGCCCTTCTCCTCGGTCAGCCGCCCGAGGTAGAGCAGGTGCTCGCCGGGGGCGGTGCGCCGGACGTCGGTGTCGGACACGAAGTTGTACTTCACCGCGAGCTGGTCCGCGGGCATGCCGTTCGCGATCAGCGTCTGCCGCTGCGCCTCCGAGATGCACAGGAACCGGGACACCGACGACCACCAGCGCCGCCGGTTGGCCATGAAGCTCAACGCCAGCGGCACGGTCGCCGCCGACGACCCGCGGTAGCACCCGTGCCGCACGGCCGGGATCGGCAGCCTGCCCACACACGAGGTGCACGCGGTTCCGTCGCGGTAGAGCGTCCCGGATGGACAGACCTGCGTGTAGTTGTGCAGCGTGGCGACGACCGGCACCCGCGCGGACCGGCAGGCGTCCACGACGGACGCCGACAGCAGCGGGAAGGTGTTGTGCACGTGGACGACGTCCGGCCGGTCCCGCCGCAGCCGGGTGGCCATCGCCGCGCGGGCGGCCGCGTTGTACGGCACGCCGAGGGGAACGAGTGCCTTGCGTGGCAGGGACATGTCCGCGATGTCGTCACTGCGGCGCTCGAACAGGTCCACCTGGTGACCCGCCTCGCGCAGCAGCGCGACCTCCTGGTCGACGACGTTGTCCTCGCCGCTCGGCTGCTCGCTGCGGTACCGGTTGTGCACCACGAGAATCCGCAGGGTTTCGGTCATTCGGACGCTCCAGGTCGCACCACGGTCAGCAGCACCGCGGCGATGGCGAGGTTGAGCAGGTACGGCGACGCGTCGCCGAGACCGGCCTCCGTGTACGACGCGATCACCGAGTACACGATCAGGAACAACGCGAGGGCCCTGGTCAGCGATGGCGGCCGCAGCGCGGCGACGCCGAACAGCGTCAGCAGGAACGCGGCGACGAGCGCCAGCCCGATCAGGCCCTGC
This sequence comes from Actinophytocola oryzae, assembly GCF_004364325.1. Lineage (GTDB taxonomy): Bacteria > Actinomycetota > Actinomycetes > Mycobacteriales > Pseudonocardiaceae > Actinophytocola > Actinophytocola oryzae. The sequence continues at coordinate 79,654 of NZ_SOCP01000010.1, forward strand.
TCCTGGTAGACCGCGAGCCAGCTCGAGTCGATGGGCAGGCCGTCGAACGACTTGTTCGTCAGACCGACGCCGAAGAGCTGTTCGCTGAGCGTGCGGGGCGCGGCCAGCAGCGCGTCCCACACCTTCTGCCGCCCGGTCAGCTCGGACAGGTCGGTCTGCCCACGCGCGAACCACGTCTGGATCGCCGCGCCGGCGAGCAGCGCGGTGGCGCCACCGACGATGACGGTCGTGGTGATCGCCCTGCGGGCTCTCGTCGACGTCGTCAACAGGGACACGATCGCGAGGACGAGCCCGCCGACCAGCCCGAGCAGGGCGGTGCGGGTGTGGCTCAGCAACAGCAACGCGATGGCGGGCAACGCGATCACGAACACGCTGATGCCGGTCGTCTTGCGGCCGAGCCACAGCAGGATCACCAGCCCCGCCACGGTCGCCGAGTAGAAGCCGACCTGCGGCGGGGTCAGCGGCCAGATCGCGCCGACCAGCCTGCCGCCGTAGAGACCCGGCATCGCCGTGCCCGGCGACACCACGAGCCCGAGCGCGACCGTGCCGAGCACGGCGGCCATCGTGCGCACGTGGGTCTTCACGAACGCGAGCCAGTCGTCCCAGAACGCGGTCAGCAACCACAGCGTGCCGACGAACATCGTGTACCGGAAGCAGCGGAACAGCGCCCCGTAACCGGATTCCAGCCGCATGCTCGACACGATGCTGACGACGACGAGGAACGACAGGATCAGCAGGTACGCGCTCGGCCGCAGCCGCACCCGCGGGTTGAGCATCAACGCGAACACGAACGCGGCGACGACCGCCCCCATGGTGACCATCTGCGCCACCGGCCGCGGGATCGGCACGAGCGTGACCGCACCCTGGGAACCCAGGGTGTTGGTCACGAGCAGGGCCCACACCAGCCACAGCAGCCGAGGCGCGGTAGGCGCCTCGACCGTCGCGAGAGGACGCTGCGCCGCGACGGTCACGCGCGCGCCCGCAGCGTGACCCAGAGGTGCCAGCCGAGCCGGTCACCACCCGGCATGCCGTGCACGGGCAGCGGCGGCGCGTGCATGTACCGCTGGAAGGTGTCCACCAGCTCGAAGTCCGGGAAGTCGCGCGCCACCTCCTGCGGCGAGTACACGCGTGCGAACGGGTTGAGCGGCCCGTCGGTGTTGCGGTGGGTGAAGGTGTCGATGTCCAGATAGGACCGCAACCCGACCACCTCGGCGTTGTCGAGGTGCTGGCGCAGCATGCCCTTGAACGGCACCACGTTCCGCAGCGGGTAGGCACCCGCGAGCACCGCGCGGCGCACGACCCTGATGCTCAGCTGGAAGTTCAGCGAGTTCCGCGCGTACAGCATCGCGACCAGCGTGCCACCCGGCTTGAGCACGCGCCTGATCTCCTTCTGCGCGGTCAGGATGTCCGGGATGTGGTGCAGCACGCCGTGGCTGAACACGTGGTCGAAGCTGCCGGTCGGGTACGGGATCTCCAGCGCGGAACCCTGCTTGAGGTCGTCGTGGGGCAGGTCCCGCAGGGAGAGGCGTGCGCCGACCCGCGCGACCGACTCGGCCGTCAGGTCCAGGCCCGACCAGTGCGCGCCCCGCCGGATCAGCTGCTCGGACTCCGCACCCTGGCCGAGGCCGATCTCGAGGACCTTCTTGTGCCGCCAGTCGAACCGGTCGAGGCAGGCGGGGATGTGGCCCTCCTGCTGGTAGCGCCACTTGTCGTAGGCGGTGAAGAACCGCTCGTAGTCGTCGGCGAACTCCTGGCGCAGCCCGCCGACGATGTGGTCGCCGCACGGGTGTGCGTTCCAGAACGTCTGGACCTCGGTCTCGTTCATGCAAAACTCCACTGCTGTGTCGATGTCCGCGCCGTGCGCTCCTCAGCCGCCGGACTGGACGAAGGTGCTGCGCTGGTCCTGCGAGAAGGGCGCCGACTGCCACTGCGACGAGTGCACGACCCGCTCGGTGTCCTGTGTCATGAAGGTCCACGGCCCGGAGTAGTGGTTGTCGTGCCACGAGTTGTGCTGGGCGAACGTGATCGCCTGCTGCACGACGTCTCCCCGGTACGGTGACCAGTCGGGATACGTGCCGTAGTTGGAGATGACCGCCATCCGCGCGCACAGCGCGTTGCAGCCGATCGCCTTGGGGTCGACGGTGAACTGGTTGTCGTGGATGTCGACGTTCTGGGTCTTCCACCGACAGTCGTCGTAGAGCGGTTTCTTCGCGATGTCGGGCTGCACGCAGCGGTTGATGTCCTTGACCAGCAGTGTGCAGCCACCCGAGGTGTTGGCCGCGCTGTTGCAGAACCGGTCCGCGTTCTCCCACAGGGTGACGCCCGACCAGTTGTTCTCCATCACGTTGCCGTAGAACTCGAGCTTGCCGGTACGGGCCGGGATCCTCGGCTCGCCACCGGACTCGGAGAGGTAGATCGACGCGGACGGGAAGGTCTCGCCACGGTCGGCGAACTTGCGCCCCTCCACGATGTTGTTGCGCCGGAACGTGTTGTCCCGGATCACCGCGTTGTAGCTGATCTCGTAGATGATCGCCGAGCCGTCGTTGTCCTCGATGACGTTGTGCTCGATGAGGAAGTCGTTGTTGTTGGTGTCCGCCCACAGCCCGGTGCCGCGGTTGTCGTGCACCCAGTTGTTCCGGATGTCGGCCTTGTTGACGGCCCAGAACTTCACGCCGCCGGTGCAGCCGCAGCCGTCGATCTTGTTCTCCCAGTCACCGGTGTTGTTGCCGGTGATCTCGTTGCCCTCCAGCACGAGGTTGGTGAGGGTGCCGTTCTTGTACGCGTTCATGCCGTACTGCCCGTTGTCCTTCAGGCAGTTCCCGCGCACCGTCTGGTTCGAGCCCGCCATCAGCCCGGCGCCGTCGTTGTTCTCGATCGTGCTGTCCTCGATGGTCCAGCCGTCGCCGGAGTCGTGGTTGACCACGCCCTCGTCGGGCGGCGGCACGAACCCCCGGACGGTGAGTCCCCGGATCGTCACGTTCTTGGCGTCGAACACGAACGCGTACTTGTTGACCCGCTTGCCGTCGAGGATCGCGCCGGGGGCCCCGAGATAGACGTCGCCGTCCTTCGGGGTGACCGAGCCGTACTGGTCGTTGCCGAGCGTGTGCGTGCCAGGCGCGAGCCAGAACGTCGTGCCGGGCGGGTTTTCCTCGGACTTCCTCGTCAGGTCGCCGTCGACGGACGGGTCGATCTTGACGGCACCCGCGGGAGCCTCCGAGGGGCCGGGCTTGGTGTGGCCGCACACCGCCGTCCCGCTACTGGAACCGGTCGCCGGGGCCGGAGTGGTGCCGCTCTGTTGTTCCGCCGCCGGGCTTGCCGTGCACCCGGCGACGACCAGCACCCCGAACAGCGCCAGTGCCCTCAGGGTTCGCGACATCATGAGTCGAACTGGAGTCGGGTGACGAACGGTTCCTGCCCCGGCCCACCTGCCCGGCCGGTGCCGACGAGCGTTGTCGTGGGCGTGCGGTGGCCGAACTCGGTGGAGTACCAGCCCAGTGGCGGGTTCTCCTCGCCGCGGTGTGACGTCCATGTCAGACCCTCCGCCAGTCGCAGTGACGCCGTCTGGTCCCGCCACGACAGCACCGCCGAGTGCCCTTCGAGGACGACGTCGACCTCGGGGCCGAGGTGGAACGCGAGCCGGCAGTCACGGGGGGTCGGCGCACGGACCTCGTCGTGCACGGTCACCTCGCGCCGATCCCGGTCGAGGTGCACGGTCCTGCGGTGGGCGGCGGGTTCGCGGCCACGCGAGTAACCGTCGTGCTCGGCCGTCCACTTGGCACCGTTGGCGACGAGGACGTTCGTGCGGGCGTGCCGCGTCCACATGAACGGGCCGCCGGACTGCGACTGGTCGCGCCCGTCCAGCTGGAGGGTGTTGTGGCCGAGCGTGCCCCGGAAGTAGCCGCGCCACTCCGGTTGCCCGTGGTAGCAGTAGGTTCCCGGGTCGGCGAGGATGTCGACGCCGTCGTGGCGGACCTCGACCGACAGCGCGTCCGCGTGCGCGTGCGCCGCGATGGACAGGAACCCGTGCGGCCCGCCGTCGCAGCGGCACCAGATCTCGCCGAGCGTGTTGGCGGTGCGCAGGATCGTCATGCCCGCGTCCGAGAGGTGGGTCGGCCGTTCCGACGGGCGGACGGCGTCGGAGCGTGCGCCGTTGGACAGCGAGGTGAGCAGCGGCGTCCGCACGTCGTCGACGGCCACCAGCGGCCACCAGCGCTGCCTGCCGAACAGCGCGTCGCCGGTGTGCAGCAGGCTCGACCAGCGGTGGGCGCCCGCGCCGTCGACGATCAGGCCGTGTCCGTCGTCCGCGTCGCCCTGCCGGGGCGGATTGACGTGGACGTCGACGATCGCGGCGAGCGCGTCGCACATCCGCATGAGCACGAGCCACGTCGTGTCCGGCACGGTGACCCCCGCCGCGTCCGCCTCGACGGCCGCCGCGAGACCCAGCTCCAGCACGAGCCCGTGGTACTCGGTCGCGAGCTCCCGGTTGAGGCCCGACGCGAACGTGTTGCGGTGCAGCTGCTCGTCGAGCAGCCGCAGTGCGCTGCCGCGCCAGGTCGGCGTCTCCGGGAACCAGTCGAACGCGCACGCGGCGGCGAGCTGTCCCGCGGCCTCGGCGATGACGTGGTTGTTGGCGGAGGACCCGTGGCTGCCGAGCGAGGCGAGCCAGCGCTGGTGGTGCCAGATCTGGTGCAGCGCGTCGGGGTTGTCCTCGAACAACGCCTTCGCACCCGACCACCGGTCGAGCAGCCGCCGGACCCACACCCACGAGATGAGCCGGATGCCCAGCTCGATGCCGCTGACCCAGTGCACCCCGCGCAGCGGCTGGTTGGTCGCCCACCAGGAGCGGAGGTGCTCGGCGACGCGTTCGGCGTACCGCTCCTCACCGGTGAGCGCGTACGCGGCCGCGAGGACCGTGAGGTGCTGGTGGCGCGAGGGCTCCCACAGCTGCTTGATGTCCCCGACGGCGTTCTCGTCGCGGTAGGGGATGTCGAAGGCGTAGCGGTCGGCCGGTGCGCGCCGGTCCGTCCTGGGGTCCCACGACCAGTCGGGGTCGACCATGTCGTCGCGGGTGACGCCGAAGTAGGTGGCGTGCCCGGCCATCAGCTCGTCGGCGGTGCGGACGAGCCGGTCCTTCGCGGTGGGAGAGACGGCCGCGAGGGCCTGGTCGGGCAGCACGGGCCGGAACCGCCGGTTGGGCAGCCACACGGCGGTCATCGCCCCGGCGGTGTTCGCCTCCTCGAGCACGCGCCGCCATCGGTGTATGCGGGCCGCGACGACCGCCCGGGTGGCCATCTCGCGCGGCCCCATCCTGGAGAGGCGGCGCAGGTACCAGGTCGGTCTCATGTCGTCGGCTCGGTTTCGACCCGCACCGGCCCACCGGTGTTCAGGCTGGTCTCGACGGCCAGCGTAGCTAGGGTGGTCGCGGCGAGGGACTCGAGCGGGACGGGCATGGGCGCGCCGGTCTTGACGGCCTCGACGAAGGAGGCGACCTGGCGGGCCTGCCCCTTGTCGCGGCCCTTGGGCAGCCGCGTGCTGGCCCACTTCTTCTGCCCGAACACCGAGGCGCGGGCGAAGTCGTCGAACCGGAGGACCTTGCCGTCGGCTGTGAGGTCGATGGTCTCCTTCTGGAACTGCGACGAGCCGTTGGTGGCGTAGGTGATCGTGGCGGTCGACCCGTCGGGGTAGCGCAGGACGGCCTGGAGGTCCTTCTGGCCGGGCGTGGCCGCGGCGTAGACGGAGACCGGGTCGTCCCCGAGCAACCAGGAGACGGTGTCGATGAAGTGGCCGCCCTCGCCGACGAACCGGGTGCCCTCGGAGTCCTGGTTGTACCAGGAGCCACCGTCGAGCCTGCCCGCGTTGACGAGGTACCGCACGGAGGCGGGCCCGATGCGCCTGCCGAACCGCTGGCGTGCCTCGTTCAGCAGCGGCGCGAACCGCCGGTTGAACCCGACCTGGAGCCGGTCGTTGCCGGTCTTCTCGACGGTCTCGAGGATGCGGGTCAGCTCGTCGGTGCCGAGCGCGAGCGGCTTCTCGACGAAGACGGCCTTGCCTGCCTCCAGCGCGCGGATGGTGAGGTCGGCGTGGGTGCTGTGCCGGGTGACGACGAAGATCGCGTCGACGGAGTCGTCCTCGATCAGCTCGTCGAGATCGGTGGACGCGTCGCCGAAGCCGAACTTGCGCTTCGCGTTGGTGGCGGACAGCGCCGACGTGGTGACCACCCGGTAGAGGTCGACGGACTCGTCCTCCACCAGATGCGGCAGCAGCATCGACGAGGCGTAGTTGCCCGCGCCGACGAACCCCACCCGAAGAGTGGACTTCCGTACCCTGACCGACTGATCCCCGAGCGAGAGTCCCACTCGTGCGGCAGGGGGTCCCCCGATTTCCACGCTATCAGTGGGGACCGACAGTTCCGTGTCTTCCGGTTGCGGGTAGTCGAAGAGGACCGCGACCGCCTTCAGCTCGCCCTCGTTCAGGGCGCGGTAGGTCTCCACGGCGTCGTCGAACCCGGCCACGTGGGTGATCAGCGGCGACACGTCGATCTTGTCGCGGGCCGCCAGGTCGAGGAAGCACTCGATGTTGCGGCGCTCGGTCCACCGGACGTACCCGATCGGGTAGTCGCGGCCCTCCAGCTCGTAGGACGGGTCGTACCGGCCCGGTCCGTAGGAGCGCGAGAACCGGACGTCCAGCTCCTTCTCGTAGTAGGCGTTCCACGGCAGGTCCAGGCTGCACTTGCCGATGTCCACGACCGTCCCCCGGTCACGGGCCAGCTTCGCCGCCAGCTCGACCGGCTGGTTCGTGCTGCCGCCCGCAGCCAGGTACACCTGGTCCACGCCGAACCCGCCGGTCAGCTCCGCCACCGCCGTCTCGACCACGGACGAACCCGGTGCCGCGCACACCGCCGCACCCACCGACTCCGCCAGCGCGCAGCGCGACGGGTCCGGGTCCGCGCCGATCACCTTCACGCCGGACGCCACCAGCAGCTGCACCACGAGCTGGCCGATGAGCCCGAGGCCGATCACCAGCGCGACGTCGCCGAGCGCGGGCTCACCGCGTCGCACACCCTGCATGGCGATCGAGCCGACCGTGCCGAACGCGGCGTGCCTGGGGTCGAGCGTCGCGGGGACCCGCACGTACAGGTTCTTCGGTACCCAGTTCACCTCGGCGTGCAGTGCGTGCTCGTTGCCGGCGCACGACACCAGGTCGCCGACCGCCACGTCGTCGGTCCCCGCGCCGACCGCCGTCACCACGCCGCACAGCGAGTACCCGAGCGGCGTGTACGAGTCGAGCTTGCTGGTCACCTTGCGGTAGGTCGCCGACAGGCCGTTCGTCGCGACGCTCTGCATGACCTTCGCGACCTGGTCCGGGCGCGCCTTCGCCTTGCCCAGCAACGACTTGCTCGCCTCGCTGACCTTCATCAGCTCGGTACCGGTCGAGATCAGCGAGTACAGGGTCCGCACCAGGACACCACCCGGCTTGCACGCCGGCTCCGGCACGTCCAGGAGCGCGAGCTCACCGCTCTTGTAGTTCTGCACAACCTGCTTCAAGGCGATTTCCTTCTACTTGTCGGTAGCCGCGCGGTACCAGTGCTCGAGGGTCAGTACGTGCCAGAGGTGCTTCGACCGGTCCTGTTGCCCGCTCGCGTCCTCGGCGACCAGCCGCTGCAGCGCCTCACGTCGCAGGAAGCCGCTGCGCACCAGCAGGCCGTCATTGACGACCTCGCGGACCAGCGGTGCGAGGTCGCGGCTCATCCACGCACGCAGCGGCGCGGAGAAGAGGCCCTTGGGGCGGTAGACGATCTCGTCGGGCAGGATCGAGGTCGCGGCCTTCTTCAGCGCGACCTTTCCCTGCCTGCCCGCGATCTTCGCCGAGCCGGGCAGCGCGAACGCCGCCTTCACGACCTCGACGTCCACGAACGGCACCCGCACCTCGGTGGACGCGGCCATCGACGACCGGTCCGTGTACGCGAGGTTCAGGCCGGGCAGGAACATCCTGGAGTCCGCGAGGCACATGCGGTTCACGAAGTCCGACAGCGTGTTGTCGTGGTAGGTGTCCGCGTGCTCGGTCAGCACGTCGTCGACCGTGGCACGCAGGTCGGGGCTCAGCAGCCCGGTCAGCTCCGCGTGGTCGTACATCGTGTAGCTGCGCCGGAAGGCGGTCTCCTCCGGCATCTCCGCGAACGACAGGAACCGCTTGGCGAACCGCACGGACCGGTAGCCGCGCTTGGACGTCGCGACCGGCAGTCTGTCCACAACGGACTTCACCGGGGTGCGCAACGCCCCGGGCACCTTCTGGTAGCGCACCGCGAGGGTGTTCGCGAGGTGCTTGCGGTAGCCGGCGAACAGCTCGTCGGCACCCATCCCGGACAGCATCACCTTCACCCCCGCCTCGCGCGCGGCGGTGCAGATGAGGAACGTGTTGATGGCCGCGGGGTCGCCGATCGGCTCGTCGAGGTGATAGGTCATCTTCGGCAGCAGGTCGAGCACCTGCGGCGCGATCTCGATCTCCTTGAGGTCGACGCCGAACTTCTGCGCCACGATCCGCGCGTACTTCAGGTCGTCCGGCATCGCCTCGAACTTCGCGTCCTCGGCACGGAAACCGATGGTGTACGCGGAGATCCCCGGGCTGTGCTTCGCGGCGAGCGCGGTGAGGTAGCTGGAGTCGAGCCCGCCGGACAGGAACGTCGCGACCGGCACGTCCGCGAGCATGTGCGCCCGCGTGGACTCCTCGACGACCGCGGCGAGGTCCGGCTCCGGCGCGTGCTGGGCCTGCGCCGCCACGTCACGCAGCGACCAGTACGTGCCCTGCTCGACCTCGCCGTTCGGCTTGATCGACAGCCAGCTCCCCGGCGGCAGCTTCGCGGCCTCCCGGTAGGCGCAGCGGCTGTCCGGCACCCAGTAGTACAGCAGCGACGCGACGAGGGCGGCGTCGTTGACGGTCAGGTCGCCCAGCTCGTTCGCGAGCGCCTTCAGCTCGGAGGCGAACACGAGCCCGCCGCCGCGCCGCACGTAGAACAGCGGCTTGATGCCGAGCTGGTCACGCGCGAGCGTCAGCTCTCCGGTGCGCTCGTCGAACACGCCGAACGCGAACATCCCGCGCAGCTTCGGCAGGCAGTCCACGCCCCAGACCCGCCACGCCCGCAGCAGCACCTCGGTGTCCGACGTGCCACGGAAGCGCTCACCCGCGGCCTCCAGCTCGCGGCGCAGCTCCGGCGCGTTGTACAGCTCGCCGTTGTAGGTCAGCGAGAGGCCCTCGGCGACCATGGGCTGGGCGCCGGTCTCGCTCAGGTCGATGATCGACAGCCTGCGGTGGCCGAGGTGGACGTCACCGGTGCCCGCGGCGTGGCTGTAGCGGCCGGACCCGTCCGGCCCGCGGTGCGCGAGCGTCTTGGTGAGCCGGTCGGTGACCGGCCCGCCGTCGGGCCACAGGTACGCGCCTGCGATGCCGCACATGTCTCAGCCTTTCTTCTCGGCGGGACGCACCGGTGCGAACCGTTTCGTGGGGAGGTCGTGCACGTTCGTGCCGTTGGTGGTGTGGCCGTTGTTGGCGCTCTTGTGCTTCTGCCGACCCCGCAGCGCGGTGTGCAGCCCGTCCCACAACGTGCCGTCCGACTTGTCCCGCCGGTCCGGGTCGGCGAGCACGACACCGACGATGGGAATGCCCGCGTCGGCGAGCTGGCGCCCGACCGTGTGCAGCCAGGCCGTGTTCGCGTACCCGGCCTTGACGACCAGCACCGTCTCCGACCCGAGGTGCGGCAGGTCGGTCCACGCCGTCCCCGGCGCGACGGACCCGACCCCGATGCGTGCCTCACCCGACTGCGGCGCGCTGGTGTCGTCGCCGCCGATGACCCGTACGGGGTGCGCGGTCTCGGTGGGCGGGTTCGTGATCTCCAGGTCGGCGACGAGCGCGACCGGCTTCTCCGCGGCAAGCTCGGCCGCGATGTCCGAGGCGAGTGCCGTGGCGAGCGGCGCGGCTCCCAGCTCGAGCACGGACACCGGCGCGGACCCGTCCTTCGCGAGCCGAACCAGCGTCGCCGCCACGCGCTTGCGTGTCTGCGTGAGCTTCTTGCCGGGCAGGAACCTGCGCTGCCTGCGAGGCAGCTCGGCGATGACCGACGCACCGAGGTTCTCGGCGATGTCCCTGCGCAGCACGGGCTTGTCCCGCACCACCCCGCCGACCGCGGCGATCGCGACGCCGACCACGAGCCCCAGCACCAGGCCGATGCCGCCGTTGGTGGCCCCGGTGGTCTTGAGCGATACCCGTACCGGCCGCGGCTCGTCCACGATCTGCGTCCCCGCGGCGACCCTCGGCGCGCCGAGACCCGCCTGCTGTGCCTGCTGGGTCAGCTGCGTGATCTGGTTGGACAGCTCGGCGCGACGCGCGTAGAGGGTGTCGAGGTTGGCCGCGTTGGGCTGCGGGGCGTCCGCGTTGTCCTCGTCGTCGTCGTTGTTGTTCCTGTTGTTCTGCGCGGCCTCCGCACCGGAGATCTGCGCGTTGACCCCGTCGAGGTCCTTCTGGACCTGCGCCTGCTGGTCGGTGTAAGCCTTGGCCTCGGCCGTCGCCCCGGCCTGGACCCGCCCGACGTGGTCGGCGATGAACGCCTCGGCGAGCCCCTTGGCCCGCCGCGCGGCCTCGGCGCCGCTCGGTGCCTTGACGGTGATCTGGAGGATGCTGTTGGTGACCGCGACACCCTCGTAGTCCTTGAGGAAGTCCTCCGGCTGCTCGTCGATCTTCAGCCGTTTCGCGGCCAGCCCGGCGATCCGGCTCGTCATCAGCAGCGAGACGTCCGTCCGGATGAGACTGCCGCCGTCGGCGGGGCTGTCCTCCTCGTGCACGACGAGGATCTGCACGACGGCGGTCGGCGCGGGCGGCACCAGCACGGTGAGCACGCCGCCGCCGAGGAACCCGAGCAGTGCGAAGGCGACCCACAGCCGCCTGCCGCGACGGATCGCGGTCCACAGGCGGGTGAAGTCGAGAAGGTGTTGGGGTTGCGAGGTTTCCGGCTTCATGGTCATCCGGCACCTACCAGCGCGGGCTCCTCGTCGTGTTGCTCCTCCTCCTCGACCGGCTGCGTCAGGTGCGCGACCACCACGCCGAGGATCTCGTGGCCGGCGTCCGCGCAGGCCTCGGCGATCCCGACCAGCTCCCAGCCCGTCCTGGTGCCCGCCGTCACCACCGCGAGCACGCCGGGCACCGGCTCGTCCGGCACCGTCGGCCGCGCGGGGTCGGTCTCCCAGACCGTCAGCTCGAGACGGTCCTCCTTCGAGAACTCACCGAGGCGGGCCGCGACGCGTGCGGCCTCCGGGTCGTCCGCGGCGACCACCACCAGGACCCGTCCCGGGCCTGGTGGCAGGTGGTCCCGCAGCTTCGACAGCACCCGCCGGTACCGGATCTCCAGCCCCGCCTCGTCGGCGGGCGGCGCCAGCGTGGCCACGTGCCACGGCCGGTCCCCGAGGAAGAACGTCCGCACCCGCCCGGTCAGACCCGTCCTGGCGACCGGGGAGGCGACCAGCGGCACGTCCAGCCCGCCGAGCACCCCGGAGCCGAGGGCGGACACGATGCTCGCCTCGTCACGCAGGCGCTTGTCCGACCGCGCCGCGAACAGGTGCCCGAACAGCCCGAGCAGGAAGAACACCGCCGCCCCGCCCGCGACGAAGTCCGTCATCGTCGGCGCGGCGGGCGAGGTCGGGCGCTCCGACGGGCCCATCACGACCATCTTCGCCTGCCCGGTGGCCGTGTCCAGCTCGTCGAGCTTCGACGTCGCCTGCGACAGGGCCGTCCGCAGCTGCTCCAGCTCCGTGCGCACGCCGACGCTGTCGATCGTCTGGCCCTGGCCTGCCGAGTTGTGCAGGTCGGAGATCTTCTGGTTCGTCTCGATGATCTGCTGGCGCAGCGTCTGCTGCTGTTCCTGCGACACCTGCGCGGACGCGTCCGCCGTCGTCGCCAGGAGCTGTGTGGAGTACGTCACGTACTCCTGCGCCACCCGGTCCGCGAGCTGCTGCGCGCGCTCCGGCGTGTCCGCCGTCGCCGTGATCGCGATGATGTTGCCCTCGGCCACCGCTGCCGACACCTGCGGCGTCAGGTCAGCGCCGGACACGCCCCACTTCAGCGCGGCGGCGGCGTGGTCGAGCACCACGGAGCTCTTGGCCACCTGCGCCTCGGTCAGCAACTGGTCCGGGTCGCGGGCGCCCTGCAGGAGCACGCTCGCCGACGTCTTGTAGCCGGGCGAGAACACCAGCGAGGCGCCGACACCGACCAACCCACCCAACACGGCGATCACGATGAGTAGCCGCCACCGCTGGCGCAGTACATGCCAGACGACGGCCAGTCTTGCCGTGTCATCGTTCACCGCGTCGGACCCCCTTTCGAGGCGTTTCGGCACCTCGATGGGGCCGTACCTCACGAGTCCCGTCGCGGCCGGCCTGCTTTTGGTTACACCCCGACGGTGACTCTTAGTCGAACTGGTACTCGTCGTTTTACGTTTCTTTGGCCGCCGCATAGGCTGCGAGCAACGCCTTCTGTGAGTTCCCCCACGCGAGCGGACCCTCGACGCGCTCCTTGCCGAGCTTGCCCATCCGCGCCCGCTCCTCCGGGTCGTCGAGCAGGCGCGATGTGAGCCGCGCGAACTCGGCCTCGTCGTTGTCCGACGCGTACACCGCGGCGTCGCCCGCGGACACGCGTGCCTCCCGCAGCTCGAACGACACGATCGGACGGCTCATGGCCATGTACTCCATGACCTTGTTCATCGTCGACACGTCGTTCAGCGGGTTGTACGGGTCCGGCGAGAGGCAGACGTCCGCAGTGGACAGATACCTGACCAGGTCCTCGTCCGGGATGCGGCCGGTGAACTCGACGAGGTCGTCGAGGCCGAGCTTCTTCGAGAGCGCCACCATGTCGTCGAACGTGTCGCCGGAGCCGACGAACACCGCGTGCCAGTCCTCGCGTTCCTCACGCAGCAGGGCCAGCGACCGCAACGCGTAGTCCACGCCGTCCTGCGGGCCCATCACGCCCAGGTAGCAGAGCAGGTGGGGCTTGCCCTTCTTCAGCTCCGGCTCGGCGGGCACCTGCCTGAACCGCTCGATCACCGGCGCGCTGCGGACCACGAACACCTTGTCCGCAGGCATGTTCCCCCGGGTGACCGCGGCGTTGCGGTAGCTCTCGTTGGTGGCGATCACCACGTCCGCGGCCCGGTAGGTGGCCCGCTCCAGCCTGCACACCTGCCGGTACAGGAAGTCCTCGCCCCGGCCGGCGAAGCGCGACAGGTACAGCTCCGGGCACAGGTCGTGCTGGTCGAAGACGAACTTCGCGCCCTGGCGCTTCAGCCGCTTGGCCACCAGGTACAGCAGGTCGGGCGGGTTGCAGGCGTGCACGACGTCGACCGGCCCGATCCTGCGCGCGAGCCGGTAGGTGTGCCACAGCGCGGTGCCGTACTCCTTGACGTAGCCGCGCGGGCCACCGGTCGCCGCGGTCAGCGGGTAGCGGTGGATCTTCACACCGTCGAGCTCCACGTAGGACTCGCGGTCCCGTTTCGTCCCCTGTGGACAGATCACGTGCACGTCCCAGCCCGCGTCCCGCAGCGTCGTGCTCTCCTGCCAGACACGACGGTCGAACGGCACGGACAGGTTCTCGACGAGGATGAGCGCTTTACCAGGCAAGGCCGACGTACCCCCTGTCGTTCCGGCGGATCTCGGCGTCGGGGAGGCGGATCAGGTCGATGAGCGTCCGGTCGGCGCCCGGGGGGATCGCCGCGAGCACGTCCGGGTCCGCCGACGCCACCAGGCACACCTCGGCGTGGTCGAGCACCTCGGCGACCGAGCCCGCGAGGAGCTGACCGAGGTGCGGCAGCCGCTGCTCGATGTACTCGCGGTTCGCGCCGAGCAGCCGCGACATGCTCACGTTCGCGTCGTAGATCCGCAGGTCGTAGCCCTTGCCGAGCAGCCGCTCCGCCAGCTCGACCATCGGGCTCTCGCGCAGGTCGTCCGTGCCGGGCTTGAACGACAGCCCGAACAGCCCGACCCTGCGCCTGCCCGTGCGCACGACCAGCTCGAACGCACGCTTCAGGTGCTCCTCGTTGGAGGGCAGGACGTGGCTGAGGATCGGCACGGTGACGTCGGCGCGGTGGGCGGCGTGCACCAGCCCGCGCAGGTCCTTCGGCAGGCACGACCCGCCGAACGCGAAGCCGGGCCTGAGGTAGGCGGGGCTGATGTTGAGCTTGCGGTCGGCGAGGAACACGTCCATCACGCGGTGCGAGTCGAGACCGAGTGCGCCGCAGATCGCGCCGAGCTCGTTCGCGAAGCCGATCTTCAAGGCGTGGAAGGAGTTGTCGGCGTACTTGGTGATCTCGGCCACCGGGATCGGCACGCGGAACACGTCGCCCGGCAGGTCCTCGTACAACGCCGCGACGACGTCGCCGCTCGCCTCGTCCAGCTCGCCGATGACGGTCTTGGGCGGGTCGAAGAAGTCGCGGACGCTGGTGCCCTCGCGCAGGAACTCCGGGTTGACCGCGACGCCGAAGTCCACGCCCGCGGTCTTCCCCGACGCCTTCTCCAGGATCGGGACCAGCAGGTTCAGGCAGGTGCCCGGCAGCATGGTGCTGCGGAAGACGATCGTGTGACGCGTGTCGCGCGCGGCGATGGCCTCGCCGATCTCCTCGGCGACGCGCTCCAGGTAGGCGGTGGACAGGCTGCCGTTGGGCGCCGAGGGCGTGCCGACACAGACCAGCGACACGTCGGAGTTGTCCACGGCGTGGCGCACGTCGGTGGTCGCCCGCAGCTTTCCGCTGGTCACGACCTCCTTCGTGAGGTCACCGATGCGCTCCTCGACGACGGGCGCGTTGCCACCCATGATCAGGTCGACCTTGGTGGGGTTGACGTCGACGCCGATGACGTCGTTGCCGCGGGAGGCGAGGCAGGCGGCGGAGACACAGCCGACGTAGCCGAGGCCGAAGACGCTGATCCTCATCTGGGGGCCCGCCTGAGGGCAGCACAAAAGAAGCGTGTCATTACCACGCCTTTCCTAACCTGGATTTTTTGCCGCGCGGAACCCTGGAATCCGCACCTTGTCCGATGAGACAGTCGGCCGTCGGGTGCTTCCCGTTACGACGCATGTAGGTTCAAGCTGGACCTGTCTTGTCTGCGGAGGGGAGTCCGACCGGTGTTCGTACGGCGGATTGCGGTAGTGGGGACCGGATATGTCGGCCTCACCACGGGAGCGTGTCTCGCGTCACTCGGCCACCACGTGGTGTGCGCCGACGTCGACGCGGAGAAGGTGAAACGGCTCACCGCCGGCGAGGTGGACATCCTGGAGCCGGGCCTCGCGGACCTGGTGGCAGGCGGTCTCGCGGCGGGACGGCTGCACTTCGTCCTCGGCGCGGCCGCGGCGGTCGAGGGCAGCGAGGTCGTGTTCCTGTGCGTCCCGACGCCGATGGGTGTCGGCGGCGTGGCGGACCTCTCGGTCGTGGAGTCGGTGGTGGAGGAGGTCCGCGAACTGCTGCCGGCCGGCTCCGTGGTGGTCAACAAGTCGACGGTGCCCGTCGGCACCGCCCAGCGCACGGCCGAGCTACTGGAGCGCGACGACGTGGCGGTGGTGAGCAACCCCGAGTTCCTGCGCGAGGGCTCGGCCGTGCACGACTTCCTGAACCCGGACCGGATCGTCGTGGGTTGCGACAAGCAAGATGCGGCCGAACGGGTGGCGGCGCTGTACGCGCGCCTGGGCGCGCCTACCGTGCTGACCGACGCGGCGTCCGCGGAACTCGTGAAGTACGCGGCGAACTGCTTCCTGGCGATGAAGCTCTCGTACGTGAACGCCGTCGCCGAGCTGTGCGACCGCCTCGGCGCCGACATCTCGGACGTCACGGAGGGAATGGGCTACGACAAGCGAATCGGTCAGGCCTTCCTGCAGCCGGGCCCAGGCTGGGGCGGCTCGTGCCTGCCGAAGGACACCTCGGCGATGCTGCAGTTGGCCGACGCGGCCGACTTCGAGTTCAGGCTGATCCGCGCCACGATCGACACGAACTACCGCCAGCGCCAGCGCATGGTGGAGAAGGTGCGCCTCGCGGTGACCGGCAAGCGGGGCGGCTCGCTGTCGAAGGTGCGCTTGGGCGTGCTCGGCCTGACGTTCAAGGCGGGCACGGACGACCTGCGTGACTCGCCCGCTCTCGCGGTGTCGGCGCTGCTGCGTCAGGCGGGCGCGAAGCTGGTGGCCTACGACCCGGCCCTGCGCTCCGGCGACACCCGCCCGGACCTGGACGGCATCACGGTGGTCGACGACCCGTACCGTGCCGCCGAGGGCGCCGAGGCGCTGGTGGTGCTGACCGAGTGGCCCGAGTTCAGGGGCCTCGACTGGTCGAAGCTCGCCGGCGTGGTGGCCAACCCTGTCGTGGTGGACACCCGCAACCTCCTCGACCCGGACGTCCTCCGCCGCGCCGGCTTCACCTGGGCAGGCCTGGGCCGCCGCTGACGTTTCCCGTGTCCGGTCCGGACAGTCGACTCGCGACCGCTCCGGACCGGACCGTCCCAACGCGACTCAACTCGCCTTGGCCAGTGACGCGCGGACTTCCAGGTATCCCATCCCGTGTGCGGCGAGCAACTGTCCGGCCACTCCCTCGTGGGCGGCCAACGCCAACAACAGGTGCTCCTCCCGAAGCTCCCGGTGTCGCAGCGCGCGAGCCTGGTCGAGCGCTCCCCGCAGGATCTCCTTCGCCACCACCGAGAACGACCCACGCGAGGAACCGCGGGACACGAGCGCGTTCTCCCCGAGCGCCGACTCCACCCGCGCCACCACGTCGTCGAGGTCGATCCCGAACGACTGTGACAGCACCGCGGCCTCCGCGTCCGACAACCCTGCCCGCCGCTCCGCCGCGCGGAACGCCGACGAGACCACCTCGGCGTTCACTCCGGCCGACCGCAGCCAGGCGGCCGTCGAGGACCCATGACCGGCCAACGCCAGCAACAGGTGCTCGTCCGTCACCGGTGACGCCGACCGCGCCGCCGTCACCACCACCGCCCGCGCACCGGGCGTGAACCGCTCGAACATCACGCTCTCCCATGCTTCTTGTGCACCGCCTGCCGGGAGATCCCCAGCTCGGCCGCTATGTCCTGCCAGGACCAACCCCTGGCCCTCGCGTTGCGCACCTGAACGGCCTCCAGCCGCTCCAGGAGCTTCCGTAACGCGGCCACCGCCTGCAGACCGACACGTGGGTCCCGATCCCCGGCAGCCGCCGCGAGCTGCGTCGCTTCCGTCATGGTGTCAACATAGGTTGACGCGAAGGGCTTGTCAACCTTGGTTGACGGTCTATGATCCTCGATCATGACGCCGCGCATCGAGGTGGCCGAACGGGCCGGAGTGGGCCTGGACGGGGCCATCCGGCCCAGCGAAGACGTCGTCGTCGTACTGCCGAACGCGGTCGTGCTTCTCGACGGCGCGACCTCTTTGGACCCCAGCCTGCCGAGCGGGGGCTGGTACGCCTCCCGTCTCGCGGGCGAGCTGGCCGGTCGCCTCGCCGGCTACCCCGACACCGACCTCGCCGACCTGCTCGCCGGTGCGATCAAGTCCGTCGCACGGGACAACGGGCTCGTGCCCGGCAGGTCGCCGTCGAGCACGGTCGCGCTCCTGCGCTGGACCGACACCGTCGTCGAGGGACTCGTCCTCGCCGACAGCCCGATCGTGGCGTTCACCCGCGAAGGCCCGTCGCTCCTCGCGGACACCCGCATCGAACGGTTACCCCGCGGCTCCGGCTACCGCGACCAGCTGAGATCCGGCGGCGGCTACGGCGAGCGCCACGTCATCGCGCTGAGACAGGCGGGACAGACCACGGCGAGACGTCGCAACGTCGAGGGCGGCTTCTGGGTCGCGGAGGCCGACCCCGACGCCGCCCACCAGGCAGAACGCACGACATGGCCCCGCGACACCGTGACCACCGTCCTCATGGCCACCGACGGCGTCACCTGCGGTATCGATCCCTACGGCGTCTTCGCCGACTGGCAGGCCCTCCGCGACCTCGCCACCACCTCCGGACCGGAGTCCGTCCTCGACCAGGTCCGCGCCGCCGAGCTGGACGACCCGGCAGGCACCCGCTGGCCCCGCCCCAAACCCCACGACGACCAGGCTCTCGTGGTGATCGACTACAGCGTCGACTACACCGGCGAGGACAGGTAGGCCTCGGTCAGCCACGACCGCACTTCCTCGTCCACATCGGACGGCGAGCGCAGCCTCGTCAGGTGGTAGGTCCGGTTCGACGACACCGCCATCCGCCTGGTGACCCGGTCGGACGACACGACCCCCGGCACGACGAACGACAGCACCACCCACCGCGTCCTCGGCCGCAGCTCGGCGAACATCCGCGAGCGCTTGAAGAACACCCCCACCTGCACCGGCTCCACCACCACCGGACCGAGCGACTCCAGGTGCTCCCGCACCACCTCGAAGATCGGCCGCTCGAAGGCGGGTCCGGTCGAGAAGTACTCCTCGACGGTCAGCGCGGGCGCGCACTCGTGCGACTGGTTACGCCGCCCGAACCGGCGCGCGCAGTGGGGACACGTCCACGTCATGCCCTCATCTTCCACACCACGAGCGGCAGGAACGCCTGCGTCAGCGGTCCGATCGCCAGCGCGTACACGACCGTGCCGAGCCCGACCGTCCCGCCGAGCAGCCACCCCGTGGCCAGCACGGTGATCTCGATCCCGGTCCGCACCAACCGGATCGACCACCCGGTCCGCGTGGTGAAACCCGTCATCAGCCCGTCCCTCGGCCCGGGACCCAGCCGTACCCCGATGTAGGCCGCGGTCGCGAGCCCGTTCAGCACCACCCCGGCCACCAGCGACAGGATCCGCAGCGCCAGGGCGGACGGCTGCGTCACCAGCGCCAGTGTCGCGTCCACGGCCACCGCGATCACCACGATGTTCGCCACGGTCCCCACGCCGGGCCGCTGCCGGATGGGGATCCAGCACAGCAGCACCAGTGCGCCGACGATCGCCGTGATCGTGCCGAACGACAGGCCAGTCCGCCTCGACAGCGCGTCGTGCAGCACGTCCCACGGGTCCAGCCCGAGCCCGGACCTGATCATCAGCCCCATGCTCACGCCGTACAGCGCCAGCCCGCCGAGCAACTGCGGCAGCCTGCGCACGGGGGACGTCGTGACGGGCACCGGACGGAGATCGAGAACGGCCATGTGTCCATGCTCCGGGCCACATTGGCCTGGCATCAAGAGCCAATCTGCAAGAATTGGCTTCATGAACGCGCGACGTGTGACACAACTGCTGGGAAACTGGCGTCGTCATGGCGCCCGTCAAGGCGCGGTCGACCTCGCCGCGGGCATTCGTCTACTGATCCTCGACGGCCGCATCCCCGCTGGCGACGCGCTCCCGCCCGAACGCGAGCTGGCCGCCGCCCTCGACGTCAGCCGCACCATGGTCGCCGCGGCCTGGGAACGGCTCAGGGCCGACGGCCTGGTGGTCAGCCGTCGCGGGGCGGGCTCGTGGGCAGCCATCCCCGCCGGGGTCACGCCGAGGGAACCGCCCGAGGACGCGGCCACGATCGACCTCGCGCGCGCCGCGTCCCACGCGCTCCCCGGCCTCACCGCCGCCGCGGAGGCCGCGCTGCCCCGCCTCGCGGCCGAGCTGGGCACGCACGGCTACTACGAACAGGGCCACCCTGAGCTGCGTGAACGTCTCGCGCGCCGCTACACCGAGCGCGGCCTGGCCACCACGCCCGACCAGATCCTCGTCACCAGCGGCGGACACGCCGCCTTCGCCATGGCGCTGCGGCTGTTCACCGGCCCCGGCGACCGGGTGCTGATCGAGCAGCCGACGTACCCGAACGCGCTCGAGGCCATCCGTGCCGCACACACCATCCCGGTGCCGGTCGCCATGGTCGACGACGGGTGGGACGTCGAGGGCGTCGAGGCCGCGCTGCGCCAGTCCGCGCCCCGGCTCGCGTACCTCATCGTCGACTTCCAGAACCCCACCGGCCACCGACTCGACGAACCCGGCCGACAGCGGCTCGCCGCCGCGTTCCGGCGCGCCCGCACCCCGGTGGTGGTGGACGAGACGCACGTCGAGCTGGACTTCGACGCCGCGAACGCGCCGCTGCCGTTCGGCGCCTTCCACGGCGATGTCGTGCTCGCCGCGGGCTCGGCCAGCAAGTCGCACTGGGGCGGCCTGCGTCTCGGCTGGATCCGCGCCCCTTCCGACATCATCACCCGACTGGTGGTCGGCCGCCGCGGCATGGATCTCGGCTCGCCGGTGTTCGAGCAGCTCGTCCTCGCCCAGCTGCTCGACGGGCCGCCCGAGCCACTGCTCGAACGCCGCGCGTTGTTCGCCGGGCAGCGGGACGTGCTGGTCACGGAGCTGCGGGCCCGCTGCCCGGACTGGACGTTCACGGTGCCGGACGGCGGGACGAGCCTGTGGTGCCTGCTGCCGCAACCGGTCAGCAGCCGCATCGCCGCCGTCGCGCAGAACTACGGTGTTCGGGTGGCGCCAGGCTCGTTTTTTACCCCACACGGGGGAATGGAACGGTGGCTGCGCGTCCCGTTCACCCATCCAGGCGACATTTTGCGGGAGGCGACCCGCAGGTTGGCGGCTGCGGCTGCGTCAGTGGCTGAATGTGGCGCCCCGATCGCGGACAACGGCCTCATTCCGGTCACGTGACTGGACCGGTCGACGGTCCACGAGGTAAAAAGCAGTGCGCTGGATGGCCTAGTCCACTGTCGGCCGATTGGTCGGGACGAAGCCATCCAGCGCACTGTTCGCCTCTGGACGCTCGGCAGGGGCCTGCCGGCACAGCCCCTCGTTGTGCCGACCGGACGAGCTGCCAGAGGAGGAGCCCCGGCGCCGCGGGGGCATCGCGGCGCCGGGGCCAGGTCCCGACCTGACCGGGCGCGGTCGGCAGGTC
The DNA here is from genome assembly GCF_004364325.1 of Actinophytocola oryzae. Lineage (GTDB taxonomy): Bacteria > Actinomycetota > Actinomycetes > Mycobacteriales > Pseudonocardiaceae > Actinophytocola > Actinophytocola oryzae. The sequence goes on from NZ_SOCP01000010.1 coordinate 100,540, forward strand.
GGGTAGCTGTTGAGGTGTTCGGGGGATGCCAGGGCGGTCGATCAGACCAACGGTCTCAACCGGTCGGGCCACGTCGGACCGGGTGCGGACACACGTGTCCGCCGGGAAGGTGGTCGTTCAGTCGGGCGAGGACGCCGGTAGTCCGGCGACCCGTCCGGCGGCGCCACCCGCGAGACCCCGCGTGGTGAAGCCCGCGTCGGCCGGGTGGAGCGTGTCCTGCGTCGGCAGCACGCCGTGCGTGCCGCGGGCGTTGCCCGGGTTGTCGTGCGAAGCGGACACGGCCGTGCCCGTCCCACAGGGCGCGGCGGGTGTCTTGACCGGCGCGGGCTCGTGGTCGCCGGAGCCTGCCTGTTCGGAAGCGGTGTGCTGGGCGGCCGGGCCGGGTGCCGCGGCCTGCGCGACGGCAGGCTGCGTCACCGGGAACGGTTGGGCGTCCGGGATCACCAGGAGCGGCGGAGGCGGCAGTTCGGGCGGTGCGGCCGGCGCGGTCGTGGTGACGACGTCGACGCGCGGCAGCGAACCGTCGCTCTCGTCGGTGGTCGAGCCGTCGGCCGCCGACCCGGAGGACGGCAGCGAAGGCACGTCCAGGATGGGTGCGTGTCCCTGTGGTGCGGTCAGGCTCGGGGACAGGAAGTCCGCGGAAGTGTCGACCAGTGACCCCGTGAAGTCCCCGACCTTGTCCGCGACGCCGCCGAGCGTGTCGGTCAGCCCACCGAGGAGGTCGCCGAGCAGCCCGCCGGACGGATCCCTCAGCGTCTGCGCCTGAGGCTCGTCCACCGTCTGGTCGGCCTGCGCCTCCTCCGCGCTTGCCACCCCGGCGAAGACCACGCTCAGTAGCCAACCGGCGGAAGCGACGGCGGCGACGAGCAGCCCGCGGCGCAGCAGGCGGGAAGACTCCACCGCGACCACCACCGTTCGTCAACGCAGTAGGCGTCGACACGTTCCTCCCGTGCCGACATGCACGTGCACACTATCTAGCACGACACCGACAATGGCACCCCAATGGCGGCGATTCCACCCGGAAAGACTGGAAAGGCGCACTGTGTCGGCCGGATGGGCCAATGTTGATCACTTCAGGTGATTCTTTGCGCCGGTTGTCGGTAGTCCTACTCAATTCGAGCGTTCACCGGGTCCGGCCGTGTCCGCGCTCCGTCACACCGGCATGCCGATCTCCCAACTTGTCACCCGCGCCCGCGCGGGCGACGGCGACGCGTGGCGCGAGCTCGTCGACCGGCACAACGCCGTCGTGTGGGCCGTGGTCAGGGCGCACCGCCTCCGCGAGGCCGACGCCGACGACGTCGTGCAGAACACCTGGATCGCCCTGGCCCAGCACATCGCCGGACTGCGAAGGCCGGACCGCCTTCCCGCGTGGCTCGCCACGACCGCACGCCGCGAGTGCCTGCGTGTCCTGCGGGGCTCCCGCCGCGAGGTCCTCGCCGACACCGTCGAGATCACCGAGGACCCACCCGAGTTCCACGCCTGCGGCGAGCCCCTGCTGTGGGAGGCGCTCAGGCAGCTGCCGCAACGGTGCCGCGAGCTGCTCAGCCTGTTCGTCCACGCCCCTGACCTGACCTACGTGCAGGTCGCCAGGGCACTCGGCATCAAGGTCGACAGCATCCGCCGGACGCGGGGCCGCTGCCTGGACCAGCTGCGCCACAAGCTGGCCGTCATGGGAGGCGACCCGAGGTGACCCACACCGCCGCCGACCTGCGCCTGCTCGGCGAACTCGCGAACCTCCTCGGCAGGGCCGACCCGGTGCCACCCGAGGTGCTCGCCGACGCCGCGGCCGCGGGACTCCGGCTGACCCGGGGCGAGCCACGCCTGGCCGACGCGCTCGACGCGGCGTGGCTCGTGCCCGTCTAGTGCCGTGTCCAGCGGCCGCCTGGGCCGCGGAGAAACGTGCCCTCCTCGCCTGGACGCGGCACTAGTCTCGGGAGAGCTTGTGCAGCCGTTCCACGGCCTCGTCGATGACCTCGTCCTTCTTGCAGAACGCGAACCGGACGATGTGCCGCCACCGGTCCGGGTTGTCCGTGAACACCTGCACCGGCACGGCCGCGACGCCGATCCGCTCCGGCAGCGCCCAGCACAGCTCGGCCCCGTCCGCGAAGCCGAGCGGACGCACGTCCGCGCACACGAAGTAGGTCCCGGCGCTGGGCCGCACCCCGAAGCCGGCCGCGGCCAGCCCGGCGGACAACCGGTCCCGCTTCGCCGCGAGGTCCTCCCGCAGCCGGGAGACCCACGCCGCCTCGTTGTCCAGCGCGTACGCCACCGCGGGCTGGAACGGCGCGCCGCCGACGAAGGTGAGGAACTGCTTGGCCGCGCGCACTGCCGAGACCAGCGGCGCCTGCGCGCACACCCAGCCGATCTTCCAGCCGGTGCAGTTGAACATCTTGCCCGCGCTGGAGATCGTGACGGTCCGCTCGGCCATGCCGGGGAACGTGCACAGCGGCGTGTGCGCCACGCCGTCGTAGGTCATCGCCTCGTACACCTCGTCGGTGATGGCGATCAGGTCGTGCTCGACGCAGATCGCGGCAATTCCGGCCAGCTCGTCGTGCGTGAATACCGTGCCGGTCGGATTGTGCGGCGAATTTACGAGAATTGCTCGCGTTTTGGGTGTGACAGCTGCTTTCACGGCGTCGAGGTCGACACTGAAACGTTCTCCGTCCACCAGCGGGACGACCCGCCGGGTGGCGCCCGCGAGCGCGACCGACGCCGCGTAGGAGTCGTAGTACGGCTCGAGCAGGATCACCTCGTCGCCCGGCTCGACCAGCGCGAGCAGGGTGGCCGCGATCGCCTCGGTCGCCCCGACCGTCACCAGGACCTCGGTGTCCGGGTCGAACGTCACCCCGTAACGGGCACGCTGCGTGGCCACGGCCTCCCGCAGCTCCTGGCGGCCGGGACCCGGCGGGTACTGGTTGACGCCCTCCGCGATGGCCCGCTGGGCCGCCTCGAGCATGTCTGCCGGGCCGTCCGTGTCGGGGAAGCCCTGCCCGAGGTTCACCGCCCCGGTCCTGGTCGCGAGCGCGGTCATCTCCGCGAAGATCGTCGAGGTGAACGGGGTCAGGCGGGACACGAGCGGAGGACGGCGCACGGGAAGCGATCCTCGCGGACAATGGTGGGGTGCGGCAACTGACCGAGAGCAAGGCCATGAGCTCGCCCATCCCGGGTGAAGCGGAGAAGAAGCGCGCTCTGCGCAAGATGAAGCTGGTAGCCCTGTCGTTCCTGGTGGGCGCTGCGGTGGTCTTCCTGGTGATGTCACTGTGGCCGGGCACACCCGCCTGGACGGGTTACGTGAAGGCCGCCGCCGAGGCGGGGATGGTCGGCGCGCTGGCCGACTGGTTCGCGGTGACGGCCCTGTTCCGCCATCCGCTGGGCCTCCCGATCCCGCACACGGCGATCATCCCGACCCGCAAGGACGCGCTCGGGGACAGCCTCGGCGAGTTCGTCGGCGCCAACTTCCTGTCCGAGCAGGTCGTCCGGGACCGGTTACGCCGGGTCGGCGTCGCGTCCAGGCTCGGCGGCTGGCTGGCCGAGCCCGCGAACGCCGATCGGGTGACCGCCGAACTGGCGACCGTCGTACGCGGCCTGGTGGCGGTGCTCCGGGACGAGGACGTCCAGGCGGTCATGGAGCAGGCCGTGGTCAAGCGTGTGCTCGCGGTGCCGTGGGGGCCGCCGCTCGGCAAGCTGATGGCAGGCGTGTTCGCGGACGGCTCGCACCACAAGCTCGTCGACCTCATGTGCGACCGCGCCTACGAGTGGGTGAAGGACAACCACACGACCGTGCTGCGCGTGGTGTCGGACCGTTCGCCGACCTGGTCGCCGAAGTTCGTCGACTCGATGGTCGCCGACAAGGTGTACGGCGAGGTGCTCTCGTTCGCGTGGCTGGTGAAGACCGACCCGAACCACCCGATGCGGCTCGCCGTCGACAAGTTCCTCGCCGAGTTCGCCTCCGACATGCAGACCGACCCGGCCACGATGGCGCGTGCCGAGGCCGTGAAGCAGCAGGTCCTGGAGCACCCCGAGGTCCAGAACGTGATCGGCGCGACCTGGACGACGGCCAAGCGGCTGCTGCTCGACGCTGCCGAGGACCCGTCCTCCGAGCTGCGCAGGCGTGTCCACGACGGCCTGACGTCGCTCGGCCGCAAGCTGGCCGAGGACGACAGCCTGCGTGAGAAGGTGGACAGCTGGGTCGAGGGCGCGGCCGCCTACGTCGTGCTCAACTACCGCGACGAGATCACCACGCTGATCACCGACACCGTGCAGCGCTGGGACGCGGAGGAGACCTCCCGCAAGATCGAGCTCCAGGTCGGCCGCGACCTCCAGTTCATCCGGATCAACGGCACGGTCGTCGGCTCGCTCGCCGGCCTGCTCATCTACACGGTCGCCCAGCTGCTCTTCTGACCCGAGATCCTTCTACGGGCCAGTCGGTGCAGCTCAGGCGCCTATTCTCGGGATGTATAGACTCGTTCTATACACCCCGTGTACAGTCGTCGGCATGTCAATCGGGCACACCCTCCTGGGCCTGCTTGAGCGCGGGCCGAGACACGGCTACGACCTCAAGCGGGCGTACGACGAGCACTTCGGGCACGACCGGCCGCTGGCGTACGGCCAGGTCTACGCGACGCTGTCGCGCCTGCTGAAGCACGGCCTCATCGAGGAGACGGGCGTCGAGCAGGGCGGCGGGCCGGACCGCAAGCGCTACGCGGTCACCGCGGAGGGCGTCACCGACGTCGAGAAGTGGCTCGCCACGCCGGAGAAGCCCGAGCTGTACATGCAGAGCACGCTCTACACGAAGGTCATCATCGCGCTCATGTCCGCGCGTGACGCCGAGGACGTGCTCGACACCCAACGGCACGCGCACCTGCGCGCCATGCGTGAGCTGACCACGCGCAAGACGGCAGGCGACCTGGCCGACCAGCTGATCTGCGACCACGCGCTGTTCCACCTCGAGGCCGACCTGCGCTGGCTCGAGCTGACCGCGGCCCGGCTCGCCGACCTGCGCACACGCGTGACGCCCTGACCATCCCTGACGCGAGGACGACGACCATGACCACCACTCGATCCACCGGACGGCTCCCGATGAGCGGAGCTTCCGGAGTGAACAATCGATGTCCAGGCCGCCTCGGAGCCTGCGGGGCCGTGAGCGGAGCTTGCGAAGCGAACCGTCGAGGGCAGCGGCGCCACGGAGCCCGCGGGGTGGCGGCATGACCGAGCCCCTGCTCGTCGCCACCGACGTCGTGAAGTCGTTCGGCCCGACCAAGGCGCTGGACGGCGCCTCCATGTCCGTCCGTCGTGGCGAGGTCGTGGCCGTGATGGGGCCGTCCGGGTCCGGCAAGTCGACCCTGCTGCACTGCATCGCGGGCATCATCCAGCCGGACTCCGGCACGGTGACCTACGCGGGCCAGGAGCTGTCCGCCATGCCGGACGGTCCGCGCAGCGCGCTGCGCCGCACCGACTTCGGTTTCGTGTTCCAGTTCGGGCAGCTGGTGCCCGAGCTGACGTGCCTGGAGAACGTCGCGCTGCCCATGCGGCTCGGCGGTACCCGCAGGAAGGTCGCCGACGCCAAGGCACGCGAGTGGCTGGACCGTCTGGAGGTCGGCGACGTCGCGGACAAGCGTCCCGGCGAGGTGTCCGGCGGGCAGGGCCAGCGCGTCGCGGTCGCCCGTGCGCTGGTGACGGGCCCGAGCGTGGTGTTCGCCGACGAGCCGACCGGCGCACTCGACTCGCTCAACGGCGAGCACGTGATGCGCCTGCTCACGAGCGCCGCGAAGGACACGGGCGCCGCGGTGATCCTGGTGACGCACGAGCCCAGGGTCGCGGCGTACTCCGACCGCGAGGTGGTCGTGCGCGACGGGCACACGAGGCAGGTGGAGTTCGCGTGAACGTCCGGGGGTGGGCGAGTGATCTCTCCGTGGGGGTCCGGCTGGCCGTCGGGGGTGGCCGGACCTCCATGGCGAGGCTCGCGCTCAGCGCACTGGGGATCGCGATCGCGTCGGCGGTGCTGCTGATCGCCGCGTGCGTCGGCACCATGTCCGACCACCGCACGCACCGTCTGGCCGCGAGCATGGCCCACACGGAGCCGATCGCGGGAGTGACTCCGACCTACTTCTACCGCGCGTCGACCGAGTTCGGCAACGACGACGTGATGGTGACCTACCTGTGGTCGGACCAGCCGGACTCCGTGAAGCCGAACGCACTGCCGTCATTGCCGAAGACCGGCGAGATGTACGTGTCACCCGCGCTGGCCGACCTGCTGCGCTCCGACGAGGGCAGGCTCCTGCGCCCACGCCTGCCGGAGAAGATCGTTGCCACCCTGGACCAGGACCTGGTGATCACCCCGGGTGACCTGACAGCATGGGTTGGCGCGGACAGCTCGCTGGCGGACTCGAAGTACGGGGCGCCGGTCTACGGCTTCGACGAGCCGACCGACACGGGCGCCATGGACGACCGCCTGCTCACACTGATACTGGTCGGCTCGGTGGTGCTGCTGCTGCCGATCTTCACGTTCATCACCACGGCGAGCCGGATAGCCGGCGCGGAACGGGACCGCAGGCTGTCGGCGTTGCGGCTGGTGGGCGCCGGCTCATGGCAGGTGCGCAGGATCGCCGCGGCCGAGTCCCTGGTGAGTGCCGTGGTGGGCCTGGCGGCAGGCGCGGCGCTCTTCGTGGTGGGCCGGCAGTACGCGGACAGCTTCCCCCTGTTCGGCGTTGGTGTGTACCCGTCCGACGTGGTGCCGGACCCGGTCCTCGCGGTACTGGTGTTGATTCTGGTACCCGTGCTGTCCGTGCTGACCGCGTTGTTCGCGCTACGCCGCACCATCATCGAACCGCTGGGCGTGGTCCGCCAGAGCAGGCCGATCCGCCGTAGGGGCTGGTGGCGCCTGGCCCTTGTGGCGCTGGGCGTGGTCATGATGACCACCCAGCTCGGCGCGCAGGAGGGCACCGACACGTGGGCGGTCGCGATCTCGGCGGGCGCGACGCTGCTGCTGGTCGGCATGCTCGTTCTGTTGCCGTGGCTCGTGGAACGGGTGGCAAACCGCATCTCGGGCGGCCCGCCGTCGTGGGTGCTGGCCATCCGCCGGCTGCAGCTGGACAGCGGCACGTCGGCGAGGGTCATCGGTGGGGTCGCGGTGGTGCTGGCAGGCATGATCGCGCTGCAGACGATCCTGTTGTCTGTGGACGGCGCACTGGACCTGCCCGGCCAGACGAACGCCGACCCGGGCGTGGTGGAGATGACGGTGTCGCCTGACGTGGCCCCGAAGCTCCAGGAGAACCTGAGGAACGTCGACGGTGTGGAAGCGGCTCCGGTGGTGCGCAACACGGCGGCGTACAAGGTGGGCGACGAGTACACCGCCTTCAGCCTGGCCGTACTGGACTGCACAGCACTGAGACAACTGGCGCATGTGGAGACGTGCACGGACGGCGACGTCTTCCAGACGGAGAGGCAGTACCAGCCGGTGCCGGCCCCCGGAACCGAGCTGGAGTTCCGCGATTTCGGCGACACAGGTGCGGAACACGATCCAGCCAGCTACGAGGTGACGTCCCGCTGGACCGTCCCGGCCACGGTGAAAGCCATGGACGCGGCCGAGTACACCGCCGGACTGTACGCCGCGACCTACGCGACCCCGGGAGCGATGAAGGACGCGGAAGTAGACGGCACGAGCACCGTGGTAGCCCTGGTGGGCAAGAAGGTGACAGCGACCCAGCTGGAGGAGGTCCGCAACGCGGCGGCCGACTACCGCTGGCAGAGCCGGGTGTTCTCGTACAACACGACTCCGGAGCTGAACGCGGACCAGAAGACCTTCGTGGCAATTCGCACGGGCCTCTACGCGGGCTCGGTGTTCACGTTGCTGCTGGCCGGGGTGAGCCTGCTGGTGCTGGCGTTGGAACACATCAGGGAGCGCCGCCGCCCACTGGCGATTCTGGCGGCGAGTGGCGTGCCCAGGGCCGTGCTGGCCCGGTCACTGCTGTGGCAGGTGGCTCTGCCGATAGGTCTGGGGGTGGTGATGGCCCTGGCGACGGGCATCGGTCTGGCGGCGATGATGATGCGCCTGACGGACGAGACGCTGACCATCGACTGGCCGGGCGTGACCGTGCTCTGCGGCGGCGCCCTCGCGCTGAGTCTGCTGGTGAGCGCGATGACCCTGCCGTTCCTGAACAGCGCCACCCGCCTGACGACGATCCGCACGGAATAGGACAGCGGTCGGCCCGGCGACGTGTTCCGAGTCGCCGGGCCGAGGTCCGTGTCAGTCGGACAGGTGCCAGGCCGTGGCCATGTACCACGCGGCGCAGACGTTCACATCGAGCACGAACGCGCCGGCCTGCCCGCACTGGGAGGGGCCCGCGCCGGGGTCGACCGGTTGCCCGTGTCCCATCCCGGTGATCGTGTACCGCTCGACCGCCACTCGGCCTCCCGTCTCGTACACCGCGTGCGGATAGCCGGCGACCGTGTCCGTTCGCGTGGGGGTCGCCGGGATGCCGTGCACGTTCGTCCACTGTTCGACCAGTTCGGTCGCGTTCGCCGGTGCCACCGTGTAGTCCGCGCTGCCCTGCCACACGCTCACCGTCGGCCACGGGCCCGTGTACGAGTTCGCCGACCGGACGGCGTCACCCAGCGCGGCGGGTGACAGGTTCTTCCCGGGGTACATACAGGAGAACGCGTCGATCATGCTTGCCGCGCAACGGTAGGCGAGGCCCGCGACGACACCGCCGCCCGCGAACAGCTCCGGGTACGTCGCCAGCATGACGGCTGTCATCGCGCCGCCGGCCGACAGACCGGTCACGTACACCCGTTTCGGGTCCGCGCCCGTGTCCGCGACCGTCTGGCGCACCATCTGCGCCACCGACTCGGCCTCACCCTGGCCGCGTGTCGTGTCGCCGCGTTCGAACCAGTTGAAGCACCGGTTGATGTTGTTCGCCGTCTTCTGTTCCGGCATCAACACCGTGAACCGCATGCGGTCCGCCAACTCACGCCACCCTGCCGCGGTGCCGTACGCCGACGTCTGCGTGCAGCCATGGAGCGCCAGCACCACCGGGCGGCCCGAAGGCAGTCCGGACGGCACATACCGCACCATCCCGAGGTTCCCCGGGTTGTCCGCAACGGGACCCACGAGCGTCAACACAATTGCCATGGCCAGTCGAAACATGCCGCACCTCATCGTGCTCGCTGTTTCCTTCGACGGTAAACACCGCCGCACACCGCACAGGAGGGTGCGGGCCACCACATTCGCCGACCGGATTGTGTCGGCGGAACGCATGGCCAGCGACGGGCCGCGACTCCTAACGTCGACGCATGTTCGTCAGGGCAACCATTCTCGCGCTCGCCGCCGCGCTCACTCCTGCCGTGGCCGGGGCGACCCCCGCCTGCGCACACCTTCTGGTGCCGTTGGCGGCACATCAGGAGGTGTCCTGCCTGACCGAGCTGACCACCGCGGGCACGGTCGCATCGGGACACACGGTCACCGCCGACTGGACCGGGCTCACCCAGGCGAGCCTGCCGCAACCCAGTGGTGTGCCTGGCATCCAGATCGACGGCTACTTCCCGGACACGTCGACCACGAACACGAACCACGGCTGGAACCACGACGCCCAGTTCGTCCTGCGCCTTCCCGACCACTGGAACGGCGGCCTCGTCGTGTCCGGTTCCCCCGGCAACCGGCGCCAGTACGCGAACGACCGAGCCGTCGCGGACTTCGTGCTGTCACAGGGCTATGCCTTCGCGGCCACCGACAAAGGCAACGCCGGCCCCACCTTCTACCGGGACGGCCGCCACCCCGGTGACGCCGTCGCGGAGTGGAACCACCGGCTGACCCAGCTGACCGTCGCGGCGAAAACCGTGGTGGCACAACGCTACGGCCGCCTTCCGATGCACACGGTCGCGGCAGGCATCTCGAACGGCGGCTATCTGGTGCGCTGGCAGCTGGAGAACCGTCCGTGGCTGTACGACGGCGGTGTGGACTGGGAAGGCACGCTGTGGCGCACGAACGGCCCCAACCTGTTCACGTTCCTCCCGACAGCGCTGCGTGACTACCCCGCCTACGCCGCGGGCGACGAGCAGGCACACCAACGCATGCTGGCCGCCGGCTTCGCGCCGGGCTCGGAGTTCCTGTGGCCCTACCACGACCAGGTGTACTGGGACGCGACCCAGCGTACGTACCGGGAGGAGTTCGACCCGGGGTACGACGGCGACCTCGACGCGGGAATCCCCTACTGCGCAAGCGGAACACCGAACTGCGACGCCGACTACGACTACGGCACCCGCCCCCGGGAGGTGAAACGGGCGGTGAGCGGGATCGGACTGACGGGCCGCATCGGCAGACCGCTGATCACGTTGCAGGGCACCCTGGACACATTGCTCCCCATCAGCCGCAGTGGTGACGCGTACGCGGCGATGGTCGACGCGAGCGGCAGGTCGTACCTGCACCGCTACCACCGCATCGTGAACGGCAACCACACGGACGGCCTGGTGGACGTCTACCCGGACCGCCTGGTGCCGCTCGCGCCGGAGTTCCAGAAGGCGGTCACCGAGCTGGCACGGTGGACGGCCTGACCACCTCGTCCGGCAGTCCTCTCCCGAAGGCCTGAAGCCCGAACGCCCCAACGGAAGCGCACAGGGCGACGACCACCCACGGCGCCCAGACCCCGAGATCGAACAACGCGACCACGGCCGGCGCGAGCACGCCTGCCACGGTGAACGCGTACTGGAACGCGGCGAGGTGCCTGCCCCGCGTCGCGGCAGGCGCGAGCGCGACGGCCAACGCGTTGACCCGAGAACCGAACAACACCCCGCTGACCGCCACCACGAGAGCGGATCCGAGCAGCCAGGCAGGCCGCCACCCGAGGGGCACGGCGGTCGCGGCAAGGCACAACCCGCACCACGCAACGAGGAACACCGCCGCGACGGCAAGGGCGGTGGTGCGTGCGAACCGTTGCGTGAGCCGCACGGCCAGCGTCCCACATGTGCTCGTGACGACCGTGTTCAGCGCGAGGATCACCCCAGGCAGCCACGAGGGTGCGCCGAGTCCCAACACGAAGACCGGGATGCCGACGAGAAAGAAGTCGAGCCCGACCGCGACCAGCCCGGTGAGAAGGACGAGCCTCAGGAACTGCCCGGACACCCGACCGCCGCGGTCGGCCTCGACGACCGCGTGCGGAGCACGCACGAACACCGCCAGGATCACGGCGCAGACCACGAAACTGACCACGTTGACAAGGGGCGCGACACGCAGTGCCCCCACGGACAGCAACCACGCGGCGAGCAACCCGCCGAGCCCGAAACAGGCCGACCGCACCATGGCGACCACGGCGAACGGACGGTCCTTGGGCCGGTCCCCGACGACGTCGGAAAGCAGTGCGAACAAGGAACTGTAGAAGAGCTGCTGCCCGGCGGCGAGCAGGCACACGGTGAGGGCGAGCCCACCCGCGCCGCCAGCACCGACGAACCCGAGCGCCCCGCAGGCCTGCAGGACCTGCGAGGCGATCACCACCGGCCGGGGACCGACCCGGTCGACGAGCCGCCCGGCGAGTGGCGGCACGAGCAGCCCGACCAGCGTCCCCACGGTGACGGTCACCCCGGCCGCCGCGAGCGGCAGCCCGACGACCCGCGTCGCATAGACGATGGTCATGGGCAGGAACAACCCGGACCCGACGTTGTCGATGCCGAGCGCCACCAACAGGAAGACCATGTCGCGACTGTGTCATCGGTCGCCGTTCCGCGTGCGAGCTACCCGAATCGTCCGCTGGCGGCTGACCTGCCGGGGGACGCCATGTTCGTGGCGTTGCCCCGGATCGTCGAACCCCCCGAGGGCACGATGGACACGACACGCACCGCCTCGCCGGTCTGGACGGTGCTCGGCGTCGGCGCCGACCGGGGGAGGCCGCCGGCGCTGCTCGCGTCCCCGATGGTTGTCGCGGCACCCCGGGCCTGACCGGCCACTCAGCGGAGCTGGTGCAGGCGCAGGGCGATCTGGATCTCGAGCGCGCGGGCCGGGGACTGCCAGTCGTCGCCGAGCAGGGAGGCGATGCGGTCCAGGCGTTGGACGACCGTGTTGACGTGGACGTGCAGCACGTCCTTCGCGCGGGTCAGGTTCGTGCCGCACTCGAAGTACGCGCGGAGGGTGGCCACCAGGTCGGTACCGCGGCGGTCGTCGTAGTCGAGGACCGGCCCGAGCGTCGCGTGTACGTAGCCGGGCAGGTCGGTGCGGTCGCCGATCAGCTGGCCGACGAAACCCAGCTCGGACAGCGCCGCGCCGTGGCCCGTTCGCCCCAGGGCCAGCAGCGACCGGACACAGCGGCGGGCCTCGTCGAACGCGGCGGCCAGTGCGTCGGGACCGGCCGCGGGACCGGACGCGCCGACCGTCACCGGGGCATCGACCGCCGACGTCAGCACAGCCGCCAGCCGTGGGGCCAGCTCGACCGGATCACTGTCCAGGGCCAGCAGCACCACCTGTTCGGCGTGCAGGCCCACGAGGGTGGCGTGCCGCCCGCAGGCCATGGCCAACCGCCTGCGAGGGACGCCGTCGACGTGCGCGATGAGCACGGCATGCGGTGCGGCGAGGTCGATGCCCAGACGCCTGCCCCGGGCGAGCAGGGCCGCCGGGTTGCGTTGGGGATCGGTGAGGAGGTCGGTGAGCAGCTCGCCTCTGACCTCGTCCTCCGCCTTCGCCACGGAACGGCGGAGCAGCAGCAACAGTGCCGCGACCACGCTGGCCCGCTCGAACAGCCTGCGGTCGCCCTCGTCGAGGGAGGGTCGGCCGGTCAGGACGAGGCTGCCGAGCACCTCTGGCCCGGCGAGCACCGCGCACACCCAGTGGTCGCCGACCCGCACCGCCCGGCCGGCCGCCCGCGACGCCGCGACGGCCTCCTCCGGCCACGCCACGGCCGTCCCCAGCGCCCCGGCGAACCCGGAACGCGTTGCCGCACTGCTGGTTCCCACCACGACGCCGGCTGCCGCGAGGTCGGTGGCACCACGTCGACCGGCCCGCAGCGGACCGGTCGCCGGGTCCGTGTCGGCAGGCGCGTCGGGGAACTGCCGTACCTGGGCCAGTTCCTCGCCCGTGGCGTCGAAGAAGACGATGCCGCCCGCCAGGACCGCGGCCACCTCGGCGGCGACCTCCGCCACCTCGCCGCCGCGCAGGACCAGGTCCATCAGCCGGTCGTGCGCGTCCTCCGCGCGGTACATCGCGGCGTTGTTCGCCGTGATGGTCTCGTTGGCGCGGCGGGTTTCCTCCAACAGCTGCGCGTTGTCGATCGCCACCGCCGCGTGGTCGGCCATGGACGACAGCAGGGCCACCTCTTCCGCGGTGAACTCCCTGCGCTGCCGGTCCGCCGCGAACAGGACACCGATCACCTTGCTGCCCAACATGAGCGGCACGCCGAGGATGCCCACCATGCGTTCCGCCGACACCGCGTCGTCGATGCCCGCCGTGTGGGCGAAGCGCGGGTCGGTCAGGTAGTCCGCACTGGCGTACGGGTGGGCGGTCTGTGCCACCAGACCGCCGAGACCCTCGCCGTGGCCGATCCGCAGCCTCGGGAGCAGCGACGACACCGAACCGTCCGTCACCCGCATGTACGTCGTGCCCGCCGCCTCGTCGTTCAGGCTCAGGTAGGACAGGTCGGCACGCAGCAGCATGCGTGCCCGGTGGACGATCGAGCGCAGGACCGCGTCCAGGTCACGCAGTTTCGACAGGTCGCTGGCCGTGTCGAACAGCGCCCGCAGCTCCGCCTCCCTGCGGCGGTGTTCGGTCAGTGTGTGGCGGATCCGCAGCGCGACCTCGGTCGCCCGCGCCAGCTCGGCGCGTTCCGCGTCGGACAGGTCCGCCACCGGCACGTGCGCCAGCTGCTCGCTGCTCGCGTCCGCGGCGAGCAGGTCAAGCAGCCTGCGCACGGCGTTGGTCACGGCCACGTCCACGCTGGTCATGGTGTCACTTGGAGGACCTCGGCGGGAGCGGGCTCGGCCTGCTCCAGTGACGTGCCCCTCGTCTCCCGTGCCGCGAGCAACGCGATCACCGTCAGGGCGCACATGGCGACCACGTACAGCGAGACCGGCACCGTCGAGTCCCACGCGTCGAGCAGCGCCACCGCGATCAGCGGGGCCACCGCCCCGGCCAGGATCGACGCCAGCTGGTAGCCCACCGACGCGCCCGAGTACCGCACCCGCGTGCCGAACAGCTCGGAGAAGAACGCCGCCTGCGGCCCGTACATCGCGCCGTGGAGCACCAGGCCGATGGTTGTGGCCAGCGCGATCACGCCGAACGACCGCGTGTCGAGGAGCGCGAAGAACACGAACGACCACACGGCCATGCCGACCGCGCCGAACAGGTACACCGCCCGGCGGCCCACGTGGTCGGACAGCAGGCCCCACAGCGGGATCGTCAGGAAGTGGACGGCCGAGCCGATCAGCACCGCGTTCAGGCCGACGGACTTCGACAGCCCGAGCGACTCGGTCACGTACACCAGGATGAACGCGGTGATCACGTAGTACGACACGTTCTCGCCCATCCGCGCGCCTATCGCGATCAGGACCTGGCGCCGGCTGCGCCGGAACACGTCCACGATCGGCGCCTTCTCGACGGCGGGCGCCTTCCGCCGCGCGGCCAGGAACACCGGCGACTCCGCCACCGCGAGCCGGATCCACAGGCCGACCACGACCAGCACCGCGGACAGCAGGAACGGGATCCGCCAGCCCCACGACAGGAACGCCTCGTCGGACTGCACGGCCGCGAGCACCGCCAGCACCGCCGTGGCCAGCAGGTTCCCCCCAGGCGCGCCGCACTGCGGCCACGAGGCCCAGAACCCCCGCCGGTCCGCCGACCCGTGCTCGGACACGATGAGCACCGCGCCGCCCCACTCGCCGCCGAGCGCGAAGCCCTGGACCAGGCGCAGCAGCGTGAGCAGCAGCGGTGCGGCGACGCCGACGGTCGCGTACGTGGGCAGCAGGCCCATCGCGAACGTGGCCCCTCCCATCATCAGCAGGCTGACGACCAGCAGCTTCTTGCGGCCGATCCGGTCGCCGAAGTGGCCGAACACCAAACCGCCGACGGGCCGGGCCAGGAAGCCGATGGCGTACGTCGTGAACGCGAGCAGCGTGCCGGTCAGCGGGTCCGCCGTCGGGAAGAACAGCTTGTTGAACACCAGTGCGGCGGCGGAGGAGTAGAGGAAGAAGTCGTACCACTCGACGGTCGTGCCGATGAGGCTCGCGGACACGACGCGGGTCGGGGAACTGTGAGCAGGGCCACTGTGCATGTCACTAGACGTTAGGTAGCGAACACGGTCCGAACCATGTGTGAACCGGACATATCACGGTGGCGCGCAGTGTGAGCGCCGGCCACTGGTGGTCACGTCCCGCGAGTTCTGGCTAGTGTTGTATGTGTGATTTGCCCGAAGTGTCAGAACACGTTGCGCACGGTGGATCGCCAAGGCATCCACATCGACCAGTGCGAAGGCTGCCGCGGGATCTTCCTCGACCGCGGCGAGCTGGAGTCCATCCTGCAGGCGGAGCAGCGGTACGCCTCCTCGGCGCCGCCGCCGTACCAGGGCGACGCGTACCGGGGTGCCCCGCCGCCACAGGTCGGCCACTACGGCGACTCGCCCCGCGGCTACCGGGACTCGCCCCGCGGTTACCAGGGCGGCGGCTACCGCGACTCGCCCCGCGGCTACGGCCACGGTGGGCACCACGGCCACCGGCGCAAGAGCTTCCTCGAGGGACTGTTCGACTGAGCGGGACGACGATAGCTTCGCGCCCGTGAACCCGATGATCTGCGCGGGTTGCGGGCGCTGGACCGACGAACCGGCCGTCACGGCCGACGGCGCCGGCACGGTCCTGGTGTGTGCCGCGTGCGGCCACCGGGAACCGTTCCGGCGCCTTCCGCTGTTCGCGGTGACCGGGCCGAGCGGGACGGGCAAGTCGACGGTCGGGCGCGTCCTGGTGGACCGCCTCGCCGACCGGTGTGTCGTGGTCGAGCAGGACCTGCTGTGGGTCGGCGCGCTGCGTGACCCGAGTGGCGACTCGGCGGCGTTCCGCAGGACCTGGCTGCGGCTCGCGGCGAGCATCCAGCAGTCGGGCAGACCCGTCGTGCTGTGCGGGACGGTAGCGCCGCCGCAGTTCGAGAACTGGCCGGAGCGCGTCCTGTTCGACCCGATCCACTACCTGGCCCTGACCTGCGACGACGCCGTACTTCGCAAACGTTTGCGAGACCGGCCGGCCTGGCGTGGCTGGGACGACGCACGCATCGACGAGATGCTCCGGTTCGCCGAGTGGGTCCGCACCGCACGCACCGACCCGCCGATGACCCTCCTCGACACGACGACCAGCTCGGTCGACGCAACGGCCGACGTGGTCGAGGCGTGGGTCCGCGAACGGCTAGGGCCGCGTGATGACCGACAGGTCGACCCCGAACGGGTCGACGAACGTCGCTGACCTGCCGTAGGGCGTGTCCTCCGGGACCACGGACGCACCCGCGCTGGCGAGTGTCGCGTCCGTGTCCGCGACCTCGAACACCGTGTGCCACGCCGACGGGGCGCCCGGCAGGCCCATGATGCCGCCGACCTCGTGCCCGTCCGGCCGTCGCAGGAACGTGAAGTCGAAGTCGACGTCCGGGTTGCCGTCGAGGGTGAAGCCGAAGACGGTGACGTAGAACTCCCGCGCCGGACCGGGCGATCCGGTGACGAGGTCGTTGCGCACCAGCGTGTCCGGCTCGTTCACCAGCCCGCAGCCGGGGAACGTACCCGCCTGCCACAGCCCGACGGTCGCGCCGACGCGGTCGACCACCAGCGCCGCCCGTCCCAGGTCGCCGACGTCGTGCGGCTCCTCGACGACGGACCCGCCCGAGGCGACCACGGCCTTGGCCGTCGTGTCGCAGTCGTCGGTGGCCAGGTGCACCCGCCAGCCACCCGTGCCGACCCGCATGCCTGCCACCGGGCGGCCACGCAGCAAGCACGTCGTGCCCAGCTCGTTCTCGTCGTAGGACCAGCCGAACACCGTGCCGTAGAACTCCATTGCCTCGGTCAGGTTCGGTACGTGCAGGTCCAACCACGTGGGCGTTCCTGTCGGCTGGGGTTCGTCTACCTCGCTCATGCCGACCACGGTAAAGCCCATCTAGGTCGGATCATGTCCTACTTGCGACCTGCCTCACGAGTGCAAGCAGTCCGCTTGCAACTGCTAGCACTCGCGCGTACGGTCGAAGTTGTCACGAGGAGGTGGCACCCGGTGAACGAGAACCCGATCGACAAGGTCGCCGACCTCGGACGGGACATCGGCGAGTACATCAAGCAGCAGCGCAACAACGCGAAGATCTCGTTGCGCCAGCTCTCGAAGCTCGCCGGGGTGTCCAACCCCTACCTCAGCCAGATCGAGCGGGGACTGCGCAAGCCGAGCGCGGAGATCCTGCAGCAGATCGCCAGGGGTCTGCGGATCTCGGCCGAGGCGCTCTACGTACAGGCGGGAATTCTCGACCTGCCGCAGGGCGGACCGGTGGTGGACGCGGTGCGTGTCGACACGACGCTCACCGAACGTCAGAAGCAGATCCTGCTCGACGTGTACGAGTCCTTCCGCCGCGAGAACGCCACACAGGAGCCCGAGAACAAGGAGTGAACGACATGCCCGCACTGCTGCCGAAGACCGAGGACGTCAAGAAGGCCCGTGAGCAGGCCGTCGCCGTGCTCAGCACGGCCGCGGAAGGCATCCGCACGCCGCTGCTCGCCGCTCTCGGCGCCGGTGACCTGGCCACCCAGGCCGTGGTCGACGCCGTGAACAAGGCCCGCACCAGGGTCAACGAGGGCACCACGTCCGCGAAGGGCGCGGTCGACACGCTGCCGAGGGACCTCGCGGGGCTGCGCGAGCGGGTGGACCCGGCCGAGCTGCGCAAGCTCGTCGATGAGTACACCGACGCCGCGCAGAAGCTGTACCACAAGCTCGCCGACCAGGGCGAGGACGCGTGGGGCAAGGTCAAGGCCCAGCCGCAGGTCAGCAGGACCATCGACCAGCTGGAGGAGGCCATCGCCGCGATGCAGGAGCGCGTCGGCGACGCCGCGGGGGACGCCCGCGAGCTGGCCGAGGAGGTCCTCGCGAAGGTGACCCGCCGGACCCGTTCCGTCGGCGAGAAGACCGCCCGCCGCGTCTCCGAGGCCGCCATGGACACCGCCGTGGCCGTCGAGCAGCTGGGTGACGACGCCGCGCACGAGGTGCGCAGCACGACCCGGAAGGCCGCCAACCGCACGGCGCAGGCCAAGGCCGCGCCGAAGAGCGCGGCGAACGCCCGCAGGACCAACGGCGCGACGAAGCCGAACACCAAGTAACGTCGCAGGTCACCGCCCCCGCCGCCGCACAGCGCGGCGGGGGCGGAGTGCGTGTTATGCCCGGTCCCGCTGGTCACAGCCGCCGCCCCACACGTAGTCTTGAAGCGTGCCGGTCGAAGCGTTCGCGATCCTCGTGGTCATCAAATGGTGCGGAGTCCCCGTCGGGGTCTACGCGTTCATCCATGCCTTGATGCAGCGGCCGGACGCCTACACGGCCATCGACCGGATGACCAAGCCCGCCTGGCTGGGCATTACCGCGGGCGGCACCGTGGCGCTCATCCTCTTCGGGCTCACCGGGATCGGCTGGATCCTCTGGATCGCCGGCCTCGTCGCCACCCTCGTCTACATCGTGGATGTCCGGCCCCGTCTCATCGAAGTCCAGCGCGGCAACCGATGGTGAGCTGGACCATCGCGGGCTCGCTCACCGTCGTGCCCGCAGCGGAACACCCGGAGTTGCTCGCCGACCCGGTCGCGAAGGCCCTGGCCGCGCTGCACGATCCCGAACTGGTCGGCGTCACGGCCATCGACCCCGACCTCGCCGACACCGCCGCGTTCTGCGAGACCTACGGGTCGCCGCTGGACGCCTCGGCCAACTGCGTGGTCGTGGCGGGCAAGCGGGCCGGTGAGGAGCGGTTCGCCGCCTGTCTGGTCCTGGCCACCACCCGTGCGGACGTGAACGGGGTCGTCCGCAAGCGGCTCGACGTCCGGAAGGCGTCGTTCGCGCCGATGGACACGGCGGTCGAGCTGACGGGCATGGCCTACGGCGGGATCACCCCGCTCGGGCTGCCCGCCGACTGGCCGATCCTCGTCGACGCCGCCGTGGCCGCCGCACCAGAGCTGGTCATCGGCAGCGGCATCCGCGCCGGCAAGATCCTCATCCCCGGCTCGGTCCTCGCGTCACTGCCCAACGCCGAAGTGGTCGAGGGCCTGGGCCGGTAGGTCGTCGCGCTCGGTGACCGCCGACGCCATCGAGTGAACGTGATCCCGTCGTCGTCGGGACGAACGCTCTGTTCGTCGTGATCCTCACGGCCATCCCCGATGACGACGGTGACGACGACGGTCGTCTGCGTGCGCTGCCCGGCTGCGACCCCGCCACGGTACGCAGGCCCCGCGGCCCCCGCAGGCAGGCGCCGAGGCTGCGGCTGGTCCCACCACCCGTCCCGGAGCCGCCACCCGAGCCGAGACAGCCTCCGCCCCCGGCACTGCGGCGGATGTTGCGGCTGGTTCTCGAGGCTCTCAACGGCCACCGGCCCGCCGCCCAGCTCGCGCCGGTGCTGCCCGCCGACGCCATCGACGACCTGGTCGGCCGGCAGCGCACCGCGAACGGCAGGCACGAGCTGCGGCGGGTGCTCCACTGCTACCCGTCACCGACGGCCGTGGAGGCGAGCGTCGTCATCGACTACCTGGCACGCCCGGGCCTGCGGCGCACCTTCGCGGCGGCGACCCGGTTCGACCTGGAGGACGTCCGGTGGGTGTGCACGGTCTTCCGCCTGCTCTGAGCGAATGGACGGGCGGAGAGTCCCGGTCGGGACCCTCCGCCCTCGATAGGTTGCTCGGTACGTGCCCCGTGTGGAAGACGTCGCTACGGCCTGCGGGGTTGCCCCACTTCGGCGAACAGCTCGGGGAAGACCTTGGCCACCTTCGCCGTCAGGTACTCGCCGTAGGTGCCCGTGAACGCCAGTGGCGACTCCCCGTCCCAGCGTCGTCTCCCGTCGGGAGCTGTCGCGGCTCTCGACGGCAGTGGCGGGACCTCGGCGGTGAAGTCGGGGTCGAAGAAGAACGGGAAGGACAATCGGTCCCTGCCTGAGGTGTTGCGGACACGGTGTGGTGTCGACCTATACCAGCCGTTCGTCAGCCGTTCCAGCATGTCGCCGATGTTGCACACGAAGGTGTCAGGCAGCGGGGGTGCGTCCAGCCAACCGCGCGGGGTGTGGACCTGCAAACCGCCGTTGTCGTCCTGCAGCAGCAGCGTGAGCAGGCCGTAGTCCGTGTGTTCGCCGACGCCCCAACCCCCGTCGCCACCCGGCGGGTAGTGGAAGATCCGGAAGAGCACGGTCGGGTCCGCCGTGTAGCCGGCGGAGAAGTAGTCGGCAGGCAGGTCCAGGCTCAGCGCCACACCACGCATCACCTCCTGGGCGACACGGGTCAGCTCGTCGAGGTAGGTCAGGACCAGTCCGCGCAGCTCCGGGACCTGCCGGGGGAACAGGTTGGGGCCGTGCAGGGGAAGCGGGTGGCCCTCGGGCAGTTCGGCACCGAAGTACAGGCCCTCCTTGAGGTCCGGCTCGCCCGAGGTCAGCTCGCCGCCCACCGGGAACCAGCCGCGCCACGCCGGTCCGCCACGGGCCATGGCGATCTCCCGCTTCCCGGTTTCCGGCAGGGCGAAGAACTCGCGCGCCGCGCGGTCCAGTCCGGACCTCAGCGCGGGCGGGACTCCGTGGCCCGACAGGTAGAAGAAGCCGGTGGACGTGCACGCGTCCGCGATCCGTCCCGGCACGTCCGGCGACCGCAGGTCGATCACCGGAAGCACCTAGAACACCACGGTCTTGTTGCCGTGTACCAGGATCCGGTTCTCCAGGTGCCAGCGCAGACCGCGTGCCAGCACCACCTTCTCGATGTCGCGGCCCTTGCGGACCATGTCCGGGATCGAGTCGCCGTGACCCACCCGGATCACGTCCTGGTCGATGATCGGGCCCGCGTCCAGCTCAGCGGTGACGTAGTGGCACGTCGCGCCGATCAGCTTCACGCCGCGCCGGTGGGCCTGGTGGTACGGCTTCGCGCCGACGAAGGACGGCAGGAAGCTGTGGTGGATGTTCAGTGCCCTGCCCGCCCACTCCGAACACAGGTGGGCCGGGAGGATCTGCATGAACCGCGCCAGCACGATCGCGTGCGGGTCCGTCTCCGCCACCAGCTTCGCCACCTCCGCGAACGCCGCCTCCTTGCCCTCGGCGGGGAACGGGATGTGGTGGAAGGGAATCCCGTGTGCCTCGGTGATGGTCGCCAGGTCGGGGTGGTTGGCGATCACCGCGGCGACGTCCACCTCCAGCTCACCGGACGCGACCCGGCCCAGGATGTCGTACAGGCAGTGGCCCTCCTTCGACACCATGATCACCACGCGGCGGCGCACACCCGTGTCGAGGACCTGCCACGTGCCGTCCAGGCCCGCCACCGCGGCGGCGAACCTCGACCGCAGCTCGTCCGCGTCGAACGGCAGGGAGTCGGCGGCCACCTCCTGGCGGGTGAAGAACCAGCCCGTGTCCTGGTCGGTGTGGTAGGCGGCCTCGACGATCGTGCCGCCGACCTCGGCGAGGAACGACGCGATGGTCGCCACGATGCCGATGCGGTCGGGGCAGCCGAAGGTGATCACGTAACGACGGGGCATGAGGAACCTTTCACGGAGTGCGCAGAGCGGCGACGAGCGTTGGGTCTCCCCCGACGACGGCGGAGCTCGGCCGCCCCCACACGGCCCGGTAGACGGCGTCCGCGGTGCCGACGACCGACGCGTCGGCGTCGACCACGGTCGCCGGGCCGATCTCGGGTGCCGCGCCCGGCGTCAGCGTGGCGAGCCACGCCCTGCCCGCGTCGGCGGCGTGGAACAGCACGGTCCCGCCGACCTCGATCCGGTCGCGGATCATGAGCGTGAGTGCCTCGTCGGCGCCGTCCGCGGCGAAGTCGGGTGCGTAGGTCAGGTGGTCGACGGTGTCCCCGTACGCGGCGTGCTCGGCGTCGAGCCGGTGGATGGCGGTCTCGTGTGCCTGCCTGCGAGCCCAGAACCGGACCGTCTTGTCATTCCCGAACGCCCACACCGCCGCGTCCGGGCCGCGCTCACGCAGCCCGGTGAGCATGGTGTCCAGCCTGTCGTCGAAGAACGGGACCACGGCGTCCCACTCCTCCGGCGGTCGCTCCCGGGTCGGCCGTTCGGCGCCCGGGTCGGTGTCGAGTGCGCCGATGACCCAGCTGTAGACCCGCGCGAGATGCGCGACGAGTCGTCGTACGTCCCACCCTGGAGTGGTCGGCACCGCCGTGTCGGGGCCGGCCGTGACCGCCGCGGCACGGAACGCGTCCGCCTGCTCCCGTATCTGCTCGAGGTAAGCACTGAACTCCACGTGCCAAGACCCTAGTGGTGGCGAGGGTAGATTGGATGATCATGCGCAAGCTCGTCTACCTCGTCGCGTCCACCATCGACGGTCACATCGCCGCGCCGGGCGGTGGCGACCCGACCGGGATCTGGCCCATGCCGCCCGAGTACATCTCCTACCTCGTCGAGGAGTTCCCCGAGACGCTGCCGGGGCCCGCGCGCGAGGCCATGGGCATCACGGCGGAGGGCACCCACTTCGACACGGTCGTCGAGGGACGCGGCAGCTTCGAGGTCGGCCTCGCGGCGGGCCTCCAGGACGCCTACCCGCACCTGCGCCACCTCGTGTTCTCGCGGACGCTGACGAGCGAGCACGTCGAGGTCGTGTCCACCGATCCGGGGGCGCGGGTCCGGGAGCTGAAGCAGGAGAGGGGCAAGGACATCTGGCTGGTCGGCGGTGCCACGCTCGCCGGAGCGCTCTACGACGAGATCGACCGGCTGGTCGTCAAGCTCGGGCCGCTCACCATCGGCACCGGCATGCCGTTCCTCCGGCACGGGTTCGCGCAGGTCGACTGGCGGCTCACCGCGTACGACCGGGCGGGCGACGCGCTGGTCATCACCTACGACCGGTGAGGGGATCTGCAGCTCCCCCCACCGCTAGAGCCGGGCCTGCGCGTAGGCGGCCATGGCCGCGCGCATGAACTCCGCGAGGCGCGGGTCCGTCCGGTCGAAGTTCGCGCGGAACCTCGGGTCGTCGGCGTACAGGTCGCCGAGGCCCGTGTA
This sequence comes from Actinophytocola oryzae, assembly GCF_004364325.1. Lineage (GTDB taxonomy): Bacteria > Actinomycetota > Actinomycetes > Mycobacteriales > Pseudonocardiaceae > Actinophytocola > Actinophytocola oryzae. Next base: position 123,688 of record NZ_SOCP01000010.1, read on the forward strand.
GGACTCGCGGTTGGGCGTCCAGTAGCCACAGAGCCAGCGGTAGTGGCCGTCGAGCGCGTCGAGCACCTCGGCGTCCCCCGGCTGGTGGCCGGCGTCGATCAGGGCGACGAGTGTGCCGACCTGCTCGGCCCACTGCCGGCCCTGCGACTGCCACCACTCCTTCGACTTGCCCCTGACGTGCGCGTTGGCGGCGTCGACCTGCTCGGCACCCCAGCGCTGTCGCGCCTCCTCGGTCAGCTCCGCCTGCTTCGCGGAGTCGAAACCCTCGAACCAGTGGTCCATCGATGTCACGTTCTCACCTCCTTCCAGCTCCTCGATGGTGCGGGTGACGGTCCTCGCGAGCCGCGCGAAGCGGTCGCGCTCGGCCAGGAGCCACCCCCGGTGCATCCTCAGCACCTCGGCCTGGTCGCGGCCGTGCCGGACGATCTCCTTGATCGCGTCCAGCCCGAGCCCCAGCTCCCGCATGACCAGGATCTGCTGCAGCCGCAGCAGCTGCTCCTGCTCGTAGTAGCGGTAGCCGTTGCCGCCGACCCACGCGGGCGGCAGCAACCCGATCTCGTCGTAGTGCCGCAGCGTGCGGGACGTCACCTTCGACATCCGCGCCACCTGCGCGATCGACCAGGCCATGTGCCCACGGTAGAAGTTGACGCAGCGTCAATGTCAACCGCAGACTTCGTCCATGCGGGAGCGGTCGTTGGCGAGCCTGGTGGGCACCGCCGTCGGGGACGCGTACGGCGAGCGGCTCCACCTCGAGCGCAGGCGCCGGGAGCTGTCCGACCCGTGGCGGTGGACCGACGACACCGAGATGGCGTGCTCGGTCTTCCACGTCCTGGACACCCACGGCCACCTCGACCCGGACGCCCTGGCCGCGAGCTTCGTCGCGCACTACGACATCGGCCGCGGCTACGGCCCCGGTGTCGACGCGATGATGCGCCGGGTCGAGGAGGGCGCGAGCCTCCGCGAGCTGGCGGCACGCTCGTTCGACGGCACCGGCTCCTGGGGCAACGGTGGCGCCATGCGCGCCGCGCCGCTCGGTGCGTGGTTCACCGGCGACCCGGCCCGCGCGGCCACCGAGGCCGACGCCGCCGCCCGTGTCACCCACACCCATCCGGAGGGCGTGGCCGGTGCGGTCGCCGTCGCGGTGGCCGCCGCCGTGCCACCAGCCGAGCTGTTCGACGCGGTCCTCGCGCACACCCCGCCGGGCGAGGTGCGTGACGGCGTCCGCCGGGCCGCGGACCTGCCCGACGCGGCACCCGAGGATGCCGCCAAGGCGCTGGGCATCGGCCGCAGGCTGAGCGCCCCGGACACCGTGCCGCTGGCACTGTGGGTGGTCGCCCGTCACCCGGACGATTACGAGGCGGCGATCCGAACGGTCGCTCCGCTCGCCCACGACGTCGACACGCTGTGCGCGATCGTCGGCGGCGTCATCGCGGGCCGCGTCGGTGTCGACGGCATCCCGCACGGCTGGCTGCGAGCCACCGAACCGCTGCCTAGCTGGGTCTGACGGCGTCCCAGTCCAGCGTGACCTCGCCGAGGCGCCAACGCCGCCGCCGGTCCAGCACGGGCCAGTCCGCCGCCAGGAGCGCCACCGCCTCGGTCCAGCGGGCACGCGGTCCGAAGTTCGCGAACGGCGCCGCGTGGGCCCAGCAGCGGTCCAGCGCGGTGAACAGGGCGTGCACGCGCTCGCCGGGCACGTTCCGGTGGATCAGCACCTTCGGCAGCCGTTCGGCCAGGTCGGCGGGGCTCTCGAGGTCGGAGGGCAGGCACGCCAGCGTGAGGGTGCGCGGGCCCGCCGCGTCGAGCGTGACCCAGCAGCAGCGTCTGCCCAGCTCGTCGCAGGTGCCCTCGACCAGGAGACCGCCGGGCGCGAGCTTGTCGGTCATGGTCGCCCACGCCGCCGCGACCTCGGCCTCCTCGTACTGGCGCAGCACGTTGAACGCCCGCACCAGCGCGGGCCGTGTCCCGGCCAGCTCGAACCCGCCGCGCCGGAAGTCCAGGCGGGGCGGGTCGGCCGCGGGCAGCGCGGCCGTCACCCGTTCGGTGTCGATCTCCAGCCCGAGGACCCGCACGGCCGCCACCGACGACAGCCGCCGCGCCAGCCCGACGGTCGTGACCGGCGACGCCCCGTACCCGAGGTCCACGACCAGCGCGTCGGCGGCGAGGACGTCGCGGACCCACGGCGTGCCCGTGATCCAGCGGTCACTTCGCCGCAGGCGGTTGGGGTTGGTGGTGCCGCGGGTCGGGTTGCCGAGCGGCCTCAGGCGTGCTCGGCCAGCCACTTCTCGGCGTACTCCGCCTCGGCCTCGAGCAGCCTGGTGACCTGCTCGGCGACCACCTTCTCGATCTTCCCGCCGATCAGCGGGATGCTGACCCTGACCTCGGCGGCCACCGTCAGCTCGGTCCCGTCGCCCTTCGGCGCCAGCCTGTCGCGGAAGCGGATCTCGGCGGGCACGCCGTTGATCGTGGCCCGCCCGTCTGCCTCGTGGCCGCGCCAGCGCTCCTCCCGCTCGACGATCAGGTCGCCGCTGAGGATGGACCGGACCGCGCTGGGCAGCCGCTGGGCGTCCACCCCCTGCCGCAGCCGCAGCTCGGCGCCGTTGTCGCTGGTCCGGTGGTCGAGCAGTGCCGCACCCTTGCCACCGAGGTCGTTCAGGCGGGCGGTCAGGAAGGCCTTGTCGACGAGGGTGGCGTACACGGTGTCGACGGGCGCGGCGAAGCTCGCACGGTGCTCGAAGCGGCTGGGCATGAACGGGAGGTTACCGTTGGCGCCCATGACCAGCCTCCCACTCGCCGCGGTACCGCTCTCCGGCTACACGACGCTCCGCGTTGGCGGCCCCGCCACCCGGTTCGTGTCCGCGGAGTCCTCGGAGGACGTGGTCGAGGCGGTTCGCGCGGCCAAGGACGGTCTGCTGGTCCTGGGCGGCGGCTCGAACCTGGTGATCGCCGACGAGGGCTACGAGGGCACGGTCGTGCGGGTCGCCAACCTCGGCAGCAAGATCGACTCCCTCGGCGACGGCCGCGTGGCACTGACCGTCGAGGCGGGCGAGGACTGGGACGCCGTGGTGCGCCAGACCGTCGAGGCCGGTCTCGGCGGACTGGAGTGCCTTTCCGGCATCCCCGGCTCGGTCGGTGCGACGCCGGTCCAGAACGTCGGCGCGTACGGCGTGGAGATCGCGCAGCTGCTGATCTCGGTCGACCTGCTCGACCGCGCGTCCGGCGAGGTGCGCACGCTCGCGGCCGACGAACTGGCCCTCGGGTACCGCACGAGCATGCTCAAGAACACCGATCGTGCCGTGGTGCTCCGCGTCCGCTTCGAGCTGGCCGACGGCGGCCAGTCGGCGCCGATCCGCTACACCGAGCTCGCGCGTGTGCTGGGCGTGCGGCAGGGCAGGCAGGTCCCGGCCTCGGACGCCCGCGCCGCGGTCCTGGAGCTGCGGCGTGGCAAGGGCATGGTCCTCGACCCGGACGACCACGACACGTGGAGCGTCGGCTCGTTCTTCACCAACCCGGTCGTGACGGACGTCGAGCTGCCCGAGGTCCTGTCGAGGATCGAGTCGGTCGTCGGCGCGGACACCCCGGTGCCGAGCTACCCGGCGGGCGTCGGCACGGCGAAGCTGTCCGCGGCGTGGCTGATCGAGCGCGCCGGCTTCGCGAAGGGCTACCCGGGCCCCGATGCCCCGGTCACCCTGTCCGGCAAGCACACGCTGGCGCTGTCGAACCGAGGCGGCGCGACGACCGAGGACGTCCTCGCCCTGGCGCGCGAGGTGCGCGACGGTGTCGTGGCGAAGTTCGGCGTCACCCTGGTGCCCGAGCCCGTGCTGGTCGGCTGCGCGCTCTAGTCCCGGTGCACGCGGGTCGCCGAGGCCTGCGCCCTCGGCTTCATGACGATCTGGTCTAGGTTCACGTGTGGGGGCCTGGTGACCGCGAACGTCACCACGTCGGCGACGTCGTCGGCCGTCAGCGGCGTGATCCCGGAGTACACGCCTGCCGCCCGCTCCTCGTCGCCCTCGAAGCGGACCAGGGAGAACTCCGTCTCCACCAGCCCGGGCAGCACCTCGGTGAACCGGACCGGATCGCCGAGCAGCTCGCCCCGCAGCGTCCGGTGCAGCGCCGACTGGGCGTGCTTGGCGCTCGTGTAACCAGCGCCGTTGTCGTACACCTCGTAGGCCGCCACCGACGTGATCGTCACCACGTGCCCGTCGCCCGAGGCGACCAGTGCCGGCAGCAACGCCCTGGTGAGCCGCAGCGTGCCGAGCACGTTCGTCTCCCACATCCAGCGCCAGTGGTCCTCGTCCGCGTCGGCGACCTTCGCCAGGCCCATCGCGCCACCCGCGTTGTTCACCAGCACGCGGCACGGGCCGGCCGCCTCGACGAACTCGGCCACTGACGAGGGATCCGTCACATCGAGTGGCAGGGCCACACCACCGGTCTCGGCCGCCACCGAATTCAGACGATCGAGTCGTCTGGCGCCCAAAACGACGCGGAATCCCGCCTTCGCGAGCTGTCTGGCCGTGGCGGCGCCAATGCCCGAACTCGCACCGGTAACAATCGCTGTGCCGAGGTTGTTCACGTTGAGGATCCTCCCTCTGGGGGTAACCGACTTTACGGAGAGACACTTAGTGACGACCGTCACACTCTCTGGTACACACCCTCGACGGCAGTAAGGCGTCCTACCACAGAGGGACTGAGTCAGGCGGAGGTTTTAACGGTGAGATCCGGACGGCGGCTGCTCGGCATGGCCGCGACGTTGGTCGCCACGATCACGTTGCTCGCGTCCTGCACGTCCGACGAGGGCGGGAGCCCCAGCGGCGGCGGGCCGATGCAGAAGAACGCGGCGGCCGCCAAGATCGCCTTCGCGCCGCAGGACGGTGCGAAGGACGTCGCGGTGACCGAACCCGTCAAGATCAGTGTGGCCGGGGGTGAGCTGACCGAGGCGACTGTCACCAACGCCGAGGGACAGCCGGTCAACGGGGCCATCGCGGAGGACAAGAAGAGCTGGGCGTCCGGCGAGGTGCTCGGCTACGGCAAGACCTACAGCTACACGGCGACGGCCAAGAACGCCCAGGGCAAGGTGACCACCTCGAAGGGCTCGTTCACCACGCTGACCCCGGCGTCGACGCCACGCGCGACGATCAACCCCGGTGACAACGCGAGTGTCGGCGTCGGCATGCCGATCAGCATCAAGTTCCCCGAGGGTGGCCCGCAGGACAAGGCCGCCGTCGAGAAGGCGCTCCAGGTGCAGACTTCCCAGCCCGTCGAGGGCTCGTGGGCGTGGGTCAGCAAGAGCCAGGTCGACTGGCGGCCCAAGGAGTACTGGCCGGCGAACACGCAGGTCACCGTCAACGCGAAGCTGTACGGCGTCGCCTACGGCGGCGGCGCGTACGGCAAGTCCGACCTGTCGACGAACTTCACCATCGGCCGCAACCAGGTCGTGAAGATCAACACGCCGGACCACGTGATGAACGTGTACCGCGACGGTGGGCTGGTCGCGAGCTACCCGTCCAGCAACGGCCTCGACGGCGACCCGGACCGCACCACGCCGAACGGCACCGTGATCGTCATGTCGAAGGAGCCGATCGGCGACTTCTCCAACCCGAAGTACGGCTACACGAACGTCAAGAAGAAGTGGGCCGTCCGCATCTCCAACCACGGCGAGTTCATCCACGAGAACGAGGAGAACCACGCCAACATCGGCAAGAAGAACAGCTCGCACGGCTGCGTCAACCTGCTGGAGCCGGACGCCAAGGCCTACTTCGACAGCGCGCTGATCGGCGACCCGGTGGAGATCTCCGGCTCGGTGGCCAACTTCCCGACCACCTCGGACGTGTTCGACTGGCTCATCTCGTGGGACCAGTGGAAGTCCATGTCGGCGCTCAGCTAGTGCACGACCACCTTCGCGGTGCCGAGGGGGTGCGCCTCGCGGTGCGTTCCGTCGGTGACCCGCTGGGATTCCCGATCGTGTTCGTACACGGTTGGGCGTCCTCGAACCGGGCATGGGACGGCCAGCTCGACGACCTCGAGCTGGCCGCCCGGCACCGGCTGATCGCTCTCGACCTGCGTGGACACGGCTCCTCCGACATCCCCGTCAGCGGCTACGACCGGGCCTCGACCTGGGCGGACGACATCGCCGCGGTGCTGGCCCGTGCCGGCGGCCCCGCGCTGCTCGTCGGCTGGTCCTACGGCGGTCTCGTCGTCACCGACTACCTGCGCGAACGCGGCACCGCGGGCGTGGCGGGCCTGGTGCTGGTCGGTGCGCTGACGGAAATGGGCCGTGACCGGCCCGGTGGCGCGATCGGCGCCGCGTGGGACGGGACCATGCGGCCCAGCCTGTCCGACGACCCCGACGAGGCCGTCCCCGCGCTGACGACCCTCGCGAAGCGGATGACGGCGGCTCCCCGGCCGGGACCCGAGGTCCAGCGGCACGTCGGCGAGATGCTGTCCGTGCCGCCCGCCGTGCGAAAAGCGCTGTTCAGACGGGATGTCGGCAGCGCGGACGTGCTCGCCTCGGTCGACGTGCCCACCCTCGTCGTGCACGGCACCGAGGACGCGGTGGTGGCACCGAGCAGCGCGGAGTACGCCGTGGGGAAGATTCCGGGCGCCGAAATGCGTTGGATCTCTTCGGTAGGACATCTGCCGTTCACGGAACGTCGTGAGGAGTTCAACGCGGCCCTGCTCGAGTTCGCGGGGTCGGTCACCAACCACTGAGTCGGGGGTGGATGTGTCGGTCCGAGATGGGTCCGTCGTCAGGCTGCGCAGGCTGCCCCGACGGGTCGCCGTGCTGTCGTTGCACACCTCGCCGCTGGAGCAACCTGGCACCGGCGACGCGGGTGGCATGAACGTCTACATCACGCAGACCGCCACGCGGCTGGCCAGACAGGGTGTCGCGGTCGAGGTGTTCACCCGCGCGACGTCCTCGGACCTGCCGCCCGTCGCCGAGCTGGCGCCCGGGGTGCTGGTGCGCCACGTCACCGCCGGTCCGTACGAGGTGCTCGCCCGCGAGGAGTTACCCGCGCAGCTGTGCCAGTTCACCGCGGGTGTGCTGCGGGCGGAGGCACGGCACGAGCCCGGCTACTACGACCTCGTCCACTCGCACTACTGGCTGTCCGGCCAGGTCGGCTTCCTCGCGCGGGACCGCTGGGGCGTGCCGCTCGTGCACTCGGCGCACACGCTCGCGAAGGTCAAGAACGCGGCGCTCGCGGAGGGTGACACCCCGGAGCCGAGGTTGCGGGAGATCGGCGAGCAGCAGGTCGTCGACGAGGCGGACCAGCTGATCGCGAACACCGACGTCGAGGCGGGTCAGCTCGTCGACCTGTACGGGGCCCCGGCGGACAAGGTGCACACGGTCGCGCCGGGCGTGGACCTCGACCTGTTCAGGCCGGGGTCCCAGCAGGAGGCCAGGCAGGTGCTCGGCATCCCGGCGGACGCGATCGTGCTGACCTTCGTCGGGCGGATCCAGCCGTTGAAGGCGCCCGACGTGCTGCTCCGCGCGGCCGCCGAGCTGCTGGCGCGGGGTGCCGTGCCACGGTCGCGGCTGGTCGTGCCCGTCGTCGGCGGCCCGTCCGGCACGGGGCTCGAGGCGCCGACCGCACTGCAGGAGCTGGCCGAGTCGCTGGGGATCGCCGACGTCGTGCGCTTCATGCCGCCGCGAAGGGGCGCGGCGCTGCGGGACGTGTTCGTGGCCGCCGACGTCGTCGCGGTGCCGAGCCACAACGAGTCGTTCGGGCTGGTCGCGCTGGAGGCACAGGCGTGTGGCACGCCGGTGGTCGCCGCCGCGGTCGGTGGGCTGCCCGTTGCCGTGGCGGACGGGCGGTCGGGCCTGCTGGTCGCCGGGCACCGGGCGGACACGTGGGCGTCCGCGCTGGTCGCGGCGCTGGAGTCACGCGCGAAGCTGGCCGCGGGCGCCGTCGAGCACGCCACCGGGTTCTCGTGGGACCGTACGACCGACGCGCTCGTCGCGGGCTATGCCGACGCGGCGTCCGCGTTCCGGCGTGCGTTGTTCGCTGCGGAGGTGGCGGTGTGAGCGGAGCTTGCGGAGCGAACCGTCGTTGTTCACGGCGCTGCCGAGCTTGCGGAGGGCGGCGGTGTAGCGGAGCCTGCGGAGCGTTCCGGCGCCGCGGAGCGGGTGAGGTGGGGTCGTGAGCGGAGTCTGCGGAGCGTTCCGGCGCCGCGGAGCGGGTGAGGTGGCGGTGTGAGCGTGTCCGAGGTCATCGAGGAGTTTCTCGGCGAGCGTGAGCTGAAGTTCACGACGCCGGGCACCGGCCGGTACTTCGTGACGCTGCCCGGGACGAAGAAGCTCCAGACCAACGTGTGGTTGCGGGAAAACCCGCACGCGCTGGTGGTCGAGGCGTTCGTGTGCAGGCGGCCGGACGAGGCGCACGAGGACGTGTACCGGTTCATGCTGCGGCGCAACGCGAAGCTCTACGGAGTGGCCTACACCGTCGACCAGCTGGGTGACATCTACCTCGTCGGCCGGGTGTCCCACGAAGCGGTGACACCCGACGAGCTGGACCGGCTGCTCGGCCAGGTGCTGGAGGCGGCCGACGGCGACTTCAACACGTTGCTGGAGCTGGGTTTCGCCACGTCGATCCGCCGGGAGTACGACTGGCGGCTGTCACGCGGGGAGTCGCTCGCGAACCTGAAGGCGTTCGAGCACATGCTGACGCCGTCGCGGGACGTTTGATTTTGTATGCACGGTGGGTTCGCGGAGCGGCTTGGGCGAGGGGGGAGTCGCGATCCCAAGCCGCCCCGCGTTTAGGTTCCCGCCGCGTCGGAGCCCTGAGCGGGGGGCACCCTGGGTATCCGGGCGGGGTACGGCTCGGCAGGGGAGACGAGCCGTACTGCTGCCCCGACGGATCAGGGAGTGCGTGGGAGCTGATCCGCAAGGGCTTCGTCAACCTGTCAGAAGTCGGGCGGTTACACAAGGCCACTGTTCGATACGCGAAGGGGTAATCGCGCTCCGTAGGTAACGATCTGATCACGACCCTTACGACCTTGATCCACCAAGGGTTGTTCGGAGCACTCAGCTTGCCCCGAACGGGTGGACCCGGCCGTGGGTCCTCACTCATTGTTTGCATTGGTCTGGCAGGCTGCGGGACATGTCTGGATCGATGTACGGCTCCTCGGTGGGAACGCTGGTTCTTCTCCGTCACGGTGAGAGCGTCTGGAATGCGGAGAACCTGTTCACCGGCTGGGTCGACGTGCCGCTGTCGGAGAAGGGCGAGAAGGAGGCCCGGCGGGGCGGCGAGCTGCTCCGCGAGGCGGGGCTGCTGCCCGACGTGGTCCATACCTCGGTGCTGCGGAGGGCCATCGCCACGGCCAACCTCGCCCTCGACGTCGCGGACCGCCACTGGATCCCCGTCCGGCGGGACTGGCGCCTGAACGAACGCCACTACGGCGCGTTGCAGGGCAAGAACAAGAAGCAGACCCTCGCGGAGTTCGGCGAGGACCAGTTCATGCAGTGGCGTCGCTCCTACGACACCCCGCCTCCGGAGATCGAGCTCGGCTCCGAGTTCTCCCAGGACGCGGACCCGCGCTACGCGGGCATCGACAGCCCGCGCACGGAGTGCCTGAAGGACGTGGTCGCGCGCATGCTCCCGTACTGGGAGTCCTCGGTGGTCCCGGACCTGCGCTCGGGCAGGACGGTCCTGCTGGCGGCCCACGGCAACTCGCTGCGCGCGTTGGTGAAGTACCTGGACAAGGTCTCCGAGGAGGCGATCGCCGGTCTCAACATCCCGACCGGCATCCCGCTGCGGTACGACCTCTCCGAGCAGCTGGAACCCCTGAACCCGGGCGGCACCTACCTGGACCCGGAGGAGGCGGAGAAGGCCGCCGCCGCGGTCGCCAACCAGGGCCGCTGACCCCGCACCGACAACTGCACTGAAGGCGTCCTTCGTTACGCCCAGCGTTACGAAGGCGTCCTTCAGTGCAGTCTGCGGGGTGGGGGTGGGGGGCTAGATCAGGCCCAGCTCGCGGGCTCGCACTCCTGCCTGGAAGCGCGACTCCGCACCGAGTGCCGCCATCACCTCGGCGACCCGCCGCCGGTAGGTCCGAACCCCGAGGCCGAGCGTCCGCGCGGCGGTCTCGTCCTTGCACCCGGTCGCCAGCAGCTCCATTACCCGGGGCGCCATCGCGCACAGCTCCGCGTTCTGCGCGTCGTAGACGTCCAGCTCGGTGGCCGACCGCCACGCCGCGTCGAACAGCGACTGCACGTTCTGCACCACCGCGGGCTCCGACACCACCCCGTAGCTGCGCAGACCGTCCCGCAGGTCACCCGCGAGGATCGCGAACCGCCCGTCGATGATGATCGTCTCGTTCAGGTCGGCCTGGGTGATGCGGATCGACGCCCCCAGCGCCGCCACCGCACGCAGGTGCTGCGCCGTCGACGGGTTCAGCAGCGCCCCCGGCTGGTGGAGCTTGCGCACCCGGCTGGGTGTGGACGGCGGCGTGGGCGCACGTCGGGTCCACGCCCACGTGCTCAGGTCGCGTGCCGCGCAGACGATCTCCGAAGCCGTCGCGAACAGGTGTCCCGTGCGGGCGAACAGCTCCTCCTCGCCGTGGACGACAGAAGTGCTCATACCCCCGAGTCTCCTCGCCAGGTGGTCCCCGCGTCGAAGTCGGCAAGAAGTTGCCAATTCGAGCAGGGTCAACGCCGCGCGGCCATGGTGGGAACCATGACAACGAACGCCAACGCCGCCGGGACCTGGCAGCTCGGGGACCGCACCGTCAACCGCCTCGGCTACGGGGCCATGCGCACCATGAGCAGGTCCGACGGCACGCCCAGCGACCGCGACCAGGTGATCGGGGTGCTCAGGAGGGCCGTCGAGCTTGGTGTCAACCACATCGACACCGCGGCCTTCTACTTCGCGGGTCCCCGCTCGGCCAACGAGCTGATCAACACCGCCCTGCGCCCCTACCCGGAGGACCTCGTGATCACCACCAAGGTCGGGCCGGGGCGCGACTCCAGTGGCGCCTTCCACCAGGTGACGACGAAGGACGGACTCCGAGGCCAGGTCGAGGAGAACCTCCGCCAGCTCGGCCTCGACCGCCTCGAGGTCGTCAACCTCCGCATCGGCCAGGGGCTGGACCGGGGCACGGACTCGCTCAGGGACCGGTTCGAGGCCCTCGCCGAGCTCCAGCAGGAGGGTCTCATTCGGCATCTCGGTATCTCCAACATCGGCGCGGACCACCTGAAGGAGGCCATGGCCGTCGCACCGGTCGTGTGCGTCCAAAACCAGTACGGACTGACCACGCGCCGCGAGGACGACGCGCTCATCGAGCTGTGCGCGGAGCACGGTGTCGCGTTCGTCCCGTTCTTCGCCATCGGGGCGAGCGTGCCCGGCGCGTCGCCCTTCGCACCCGCCGACGAGACCGGCACGGACGTGGTCGCCGAGGTCGCGAGGGCACACGACGCCACCCCGGCCCAGGTCCGGCTCGCGTGGACCCTCCACAGGGGCCCGAACGTCCTCGCCATCCCCGGCACCGGCGATCCGGCGCATCTGGAGGAGAACGTCGCGGCCGCCGGGTTGCGACTGACCGACGAGGACCTGTCCCGGTTGGACACGATCGGGTGAACTGCGGCTGACGCCAGGAAGAACAACAGCTCTGTTGGGTGTCGGAACAATCACCTATGCCCGTGGCGCACTGGTCCACACCACCCCTGACCTGCTTACGATTCGTTCGTGACCGACTTGGTCTGGACTTTCCTGACAGCCGGTGCACTGGTCGTCGGCCTTCTGGCCGGTGCGGGGATCGCCAGGGCACGACACCGGGCGGCGGCGGCGCCTCCCGCCGGACCGACCATCTCGGTCCTGTTGCAACGCCTGGTCCAGTCGTCGCACAACGCGGTCGTCATCCTCAACGAGTTCGGCGACGTCGTGCAGCACAACCCGCGCGCCGAAGAACTGGGGGTCGTCCGCAACCGCCGCGTGGACAACCACACCAAGAAGGCCGCCGAGCTGGTCAAGGAGACCGGTGAGACGGTCGAGATCGAGCTGCGGCCCCAGGAACGCAGCTTCGGGCGGGGCCCGGAGGCGGTGCGTGGCGAGATCCGGCCGCTCGGCGACGGCTTCCTCGCCGTCGACGCCTCGGACGAGTCCGAGGCGGTCCGCCTCGAGGCCACCCGCCGCGACTTCGTGGCCAACGTCAGCCACGAGCTGAAGACCCCCGTCGGTGCCATGGCGCTGCTCGCCGAGGCGGTGCTGGACGCGGCGGACGACCCGGAGGCCGTCCGCCGCTTCACCACCAAGATCCTCCACGAGGGCACCCGCCTCGGCACCCTGGTCACCGAGCTCATCGCGTTGTCCCGCCTGCAGGGCGCGGAACGCCTCCCCGAGCTGAACGCGGTCGACATCGACGCCGTGGTGCGCGACGCGCTGGGCCGGGCCAAGCTCTCGGCCGAGAACACCGGCATCGACATCGCCACCGACACGGACTCCTGCCTGCTCGTCGAGGGCGACCGCACGCTGCTGGTCACCGCGCTCGCGAACCTCCTGGAGAACGCCGTGGCCTACTCCAGCCCGGGCAGCCCGGTCTCGATCAGCCGCCGCCAGGTCGGCGACTTCGTCGAGCTGTCCGTGACCGACCGGGGCATGGGCATTCCCGAGGAGGAGCAGCAGCGCGTCTTCGAGCGGTTCTACCGGCTCGACAAGGCCCGCTCCCGCGCCACCGGCGGCACCGGCCTCGGCCTCGCCATCGTCAAGCACGTCGCCGCCAACCACGGTGGCGAGGTCAAGCTGTGGAGCCGGCCGGGCACCGGGTCCACGTTCACGCTGCGCATACCCGCGCATCCCAACTCCAACAACGGAGGAAAGCAGTGACCAGGGTGCTGATCGTCGAGGACGAGGAGTCGTTCGCCGACCCGCTGGCCTTCCTGCTGCGCAAAGAGGGCTTCACGGCCGCGGTCGCGAGCACCGGCCAGCAGGCGCTGGAGGAGTTCGACCGCAACGGCGCGGACATCGTGCTGCTGGACCTGATGCTGCCGGGGATGAGCGGCACCGACGTGTGCAAGGCGCTGCGGCAGCGCTCGACGGTGCCCGTGATCATGGTCACGGCACGCGACAGCGAGATCGACAAGGTCGTCGGGCTGGAGATCGGCGCCGACGACTATGTGACCAAGCCGTACTCGGCCCGTGAGCTCATCGCCCGGGTACGCGCCGTGCTGCGCCGAGGCGGCGAGTCCGGCGACGGCGAACTGCTGCCGCAGGTGCTCGCCGCGGGCCCGGTCCGGATGGACGTGGAGCGGCACGTCGTGACCGTCGACGGCACCGAGATCCCGCTGCCGCTGAAGGAGTTCGACCTGCTGGAGTACCTGCTGCGCAACGTCGGGCGGGTGCTCACACGCGGCCAGCTGATCGACCGGGTGTGGGGCGCGGACTACGTCGGCGACACGAAGACCCTCGACGTCCACGTCAAGCGGCTGCGTTCCAAGATCGAGCCGGACCCCGCCTCGCCGAGGCACCTCGTCACCGTGCGTGGCCTGGGGTACAAGTTCGAATCGTGACGGAAACCCTTCCCAAGTCGCGACCTACAGGTAACCTTTCGCCCCGTGCGCCTAGGGGTCTTGGACGTGGGGTCCAACACCGTCCACCTTCTTGTCGTGGACGCGCATCGTGGCGCGCACCCGATGCCCGCCAGCTCGCAGCGGACGGTCCTGCGTCTGGCCGAACGGCTCACTGACGGCGGCGACCTGTCCGACGAGGGCGTCGACGACCTGGTCCGCACGGTCGCCGACGCCAAGCGTTCCTCCGCGAAGCTGGGCTGCGCGGACCTGATGGCCTTCGCGACCTCGGCGGTGCGCGAATGCGGGAACGTCGCCGACGTGCTGGCCAGGGTCGGCGACGAGACCGGCGTCGAGCTGCGGGTCCTCACCGGCAAGGACGAGGCGAAGCTGACGTTCCTGGCCGCACGCCGGTGGCTCGGCTGGTCGGCCGGGCGCCTGCTGGTCGTGGACATCGGCGGCGGTTCGCTGGAACTTGCCATCGGCATGGACGAGGCGCCCGAGTACGCCAAGTCCGTGCCGCTCGGTGCCGGTCGGACCACCCGGGAGCGCTTCACCACCGACCCGCCGACGCGGGCGGACGTCGCGTCGACCGTCGAGTGGCTCGCCGACCAGCTCGCGCCGGTGGCGAGGAAGATGGCGAAACAGGGCAGGCCGGACCGCGCGGTGGCGACGTCGAAGACGTTCCGCACGCTCGCGCGGCTGACCGGCGCGGCGCCGTCCTCGGCGGGCCTGCGGGTCCGCCGGGTGCTCACGGAGTCGGGGTTGCGGCAGCTCAGCGCGTTCATCACGCGGATGAGCGCCGCCGACCTCGCCGAGCTCGACGGGGTGAGTGCGAGCCGCGCGCACCAGCTCGTCGCGGGCGCGTTGGTGGCGCAGGCCACGATGCGTGCCCTGTCACTTCAGGAGTTGGAGATCTGTCCGTGGGCGCTGCGTGAGGGAGTCATCCTGCGACGGCTCGACCAGGCTGATGGGGAGGAGCCGTGATGCGCGGCGAGTACGTCACCGGAGGCCATTCATAATGTGGTCTGCACGTTGCGAGGATGAGGGCCTGGAGGATGCCGTCGCTGGACGAACTGGCCGGCACCGGGCACGGTGGAGTCGATGAGTCACGAAGGCGGACCCGAGCAGCCGCAGCGCACTGTCGCTGAGCTGCTCGCCAAGTACGGCGCGGAGTCGGGCAACCAACCCCGTCGCCGTCGTCGTCGTGCGGACGACATGAACGACACCGGCGCGCAGCAGATCATCGAGCGCGTCCTCTCGGAGTCGGGCGAGATGCAGGCCATCCGCGACGACATGCCGCCGCCGGAGCGCACCTCGCACCGCAGGGGCGCCCCGCCGCCCGACTACCAGCGCCAGCCGGAGCCGCGACGCCGTCAGCCCCTGCCGCCGCAGCCGGGTCAGCAGTCCTCGCAGCACATCCCGAGACCCCTGCCGCCACAACCGTCCCAGCAGCCCCGCCCCAACCCCGGGCCGGGACCGGGTCAGCAGTCGTCGAGCCGCATGCCCCAGCCCGGCCGCGCACCCGCCGAGCCGACCGCGCGCGGCTACTTGCCGCAGCCGTCGCAGCAGCTGCCCCGCCCCCAGCAGTCCCAGCGGGTGCCGCTGCCGCCCCCGGCGGGTGGCACGCGGGACCGCTCCGGCATCCGGCCGAGGCTCGACTCGGACGCCCCGCCGCCGCCGTCGATGCCGCCCATGTCCTCGGGCGCGTCGGCGGAGACCACCGAGGAGCTGCCGAGGGTGCCGGGCCGCGTCCCGGTCGACGGTTCGATGACCGGTCGCAGGCCTGCTCCCGGTGGGGACAGCCGCACGCAGATCTCGCCGGTCTACCCGCCGCAGCACGACCCGTACGCGGACATGCCGCCGGACGAGGACGACTACCGCGCCCCGTACCCGGCCGCGGACCCCGACGACCGGTACGACACCGGCGAGCGCTACCCCGCCGACCGGTACGACTCGGCCGAGCGCCGCTACGAGACCGGCGAGTACGACGACCTGGTCGTCGAGGACGACCGCCGCCGCCTCGACGACGACGACCTCGACGAGCTGGAGGACCTCGAGGACGACGACCTCGACGACGAGCCGCGTGAGCGCTCGGCGGTCGGCGAGTGGGTGGTGATGATCGGCCAGCTCGCACTCGGCGTCATCGGCGGCGCCGCGGTGTGGCTGGGGTTCAACTGGCTCTGGGGCTTCCTGCCCGCTGCCGCACTGGTGGTGGCGCTGGTCGTGACCACGGGTCTCGTGCTGATCGTCAGGAAGATCCGCCGGGCGGAGGACCTGCAGACCACGGTCCTCGCGGTGCTGGTCGGCCTCGTGGTGACGGTGTCACCCGCTGCGTTGCTGCTGCTGAACCGCTGACGTGGCCGTCCGCGTCGGCCTCTCGACGGCCTCGGTGTGGCCGCGTTCGGCGTCCTCGGCCTTCGAGTCGGCGGCGACGCTCGGCTACGACGGCGTCGAGGTGATGGTGTGGGCCGACCCGCTCAGCCAGGACCCGGCGGGGCTCAGGCGTCGGTCGACACAGTTCGGCGTGCCCGTGATGGCCGTGCACGCGCCCTGCCTGCTGATCACGCAGCGGGTGTGGTCGCCGCTGCCGGAGGAGCGCCTGCGCCGCTCGGTGGCGGCCGCGGAGGAGCTGGGCGCGCCGACGGTCGTGATCCACCCGCCGTTCCGCTGGCAACGCCGCTACGCGGAGGGCTTCGCCGACCTGGTGGCGGAGCTGGAGGACCGGTCGGGCATCGCCATCGCGGTGGAGAACATGTTCCCGGTGCGGCGGTTCGGGCGCGAGGTGTCGGCGTTCGCCCCCTCCATCGACCCGACGGACGTGGGTTACCGCAACTACACGCTGGACCTGTCCCACACGGCCACGGCGGGGACGGACGCCGTGGCGCTGCGCCGCCGCATGGGCGGCGCGCTCCGCCACGTCCACCTGGCAGACGGCACGGGTCTGCCCACCGACGAGCACCTGGTCCCTGGGCGGGGCAACCAGCCGTGCGCGGAGGTCTGCGAGTCGGTCGCCGACTTCGACGGACAGGTGATCGTCGAGATCAACACCCGCAGGGCCCACACCCCTGCCGACCGGACCAAGGACCTGGCGGAGTCACTGCTGTTCGCCCGCCTGCACCTGGGCCAGTAGCGGTTTGTCCACAGCCGCCCGGGTTGTCCACAGCCAAGATCGACTTTCCCCTCCCCGTCACCCCCTGCCGATAGACTGGCGTGGCGGGGTGCCCCCGGGAATGGGTGGGGGCTGCCTGCGCAACCATCTGGGCAGGCAAGGAATTCTTCGACGGCGCCTCGTGGCGGCACTGTCGCCCGGATGCTTCGCGACCTGGCCGACAACGCGTCCCGGCCCGGCCGGTGATCCACCGGGGTGATCCGAGTCGCTCGCGACCCACGGTCGGGTGACGGGCCGTAGAGTCCGGTTCGTGCACCCCCTACGCAGCCTGATCCTGGCCGCGGCCGGCAACGACGTGATCCGTCGTCAGGTCGCGACCGCGCCGGTGAGCCGCGACGTCGTCCGGCGGTTCGTGGCCGGTGAGACCACCGCCGACGCGATCGACGTCACCCGTGAGCTCGTCGCCAGAGGACTGAACGTCACCCTGGACTACCTCGGCGAGGACACCACCGACAAGGCGCTCGCCGAGCAGACCGTCCAGGCCTACCTCGACCTCCTCGACGGCCTCCAGGCGGACGGCCTGGCCAAGCACGCCGAGGTCAGCGTCAAGCTCTCCGCGGTCGGGCAGGCACTCGACGACCGGCTCGCCGTCGAGAACGCCGCCCGCATCTGCGCCAGGGCCGAGCAGGCGGGCACCACGGTCACCCTCGACATGGAGGACCACACCACCACCGACTCCACCCTCCGCGTGCTCGCCGAGCTGCGGGCGACGTGGCCGTGGGTCGGCGCGGTCCTGCAGTCCTACCTGCACCGCACCGAGCTGGACTCGGCTCGCCTCGCGGGCACGGGCTCGCGCGTGCGGCTGTGCAAGGGCGCCTACGCCGAACCCCCCGAGGTCGCCTACCCCGACCCCCACCAGGTCGACCTGAGCTACGTCCGCTGCGCGAACGTCCTGTTGCGCGGTGACGGCTTCCCCATGTTCGCGACGCACGACCCGCGCCTCGTCGAGATCATCGGCACCCGCGCGGACTCGCTCGGCCGCAAGCCGGGCAGCTTCGAGTTCCAGATGCTGTACGGGATCAGACCCGACGAGCAGACCCGGCTGGCAGACAGCGGCCACACGGTCCGCGTGTACGTCCCTTACGGCGTGCAGTGGTACGGCTACCTCATGCGCAGGCTGGCGGAGCGTCCGGCGAACACCGCGTTCTTCTTGCGCGCCTTGGTATCCCGTAAGTGATCAAGAATCTGGTACCACGGTCTGATCAAGGGCCCCCGGACGTGGCAGGGTAATAATCATGAGCAGTCTTGCGGGCCACGGCGACGCGCGCGCCGGGCAGGGTTCGGCCGGGCCGTTCACGACCGCCTCACGGGTCCGTCCCCTGGGAGACGGCACGTTCGCCGCCACCCTCCCCGCCCCGTGGACCATCGGCGGCAAACCACACGGCGGGTTCCTCCTGGCGATGCTGGCGCGGGTCGGCGTGGCGGCGGCAGGCGCCGGTTCGCCCGGCGCCGACCCGTTGACGGTCACCGCCCACTTCCTGCGTGCCCCCGAGCTGGGGCCGGTGCTGCTGCGCACCGAGATCCGCAAGAACGGCCGCCAGACGACGGTCGTGAGCGTGCAGCTCGAGCAGCGCGGCCAGTCGTGCGTCGAGGGCGTGGTGACCACCGGGCGCCTGCCCCGCGAGCGGGCGGCGTGGTCGGACCTGCCGAACCTGCCCGCCGAGCCACCCGGCAACGCACTGGACATGGCATCGCTGCCCCTGGCGTCGGTGTTCCGCCTCATCGAGGGCTGCGACGTGCGCCTCGACCCGAACGGCGCGGGGTTCCTGCACGGCCAGACGAGCGACCCGCCGCGCCTGCGGTTATGGGCCAGGCCGCGCAACGAGCAGGTGGACCCCTACTTCGCTCTGCTGGTCGGCGACATCTCGCCGCCGGTGACGTTCAACCTCGGCCGCTTCGGCTGGTCCCCGACCGTCCAGCTCACCGCACTGCTCCGCTCCCGCCCCGCCCCCGGCTGGCTACGCATCCAGGTCGACTGCAAGGCCGTCCACGGCCCGTGGTTCGACGCCGACGCCACGGTCGTCGACGCGACCGGCCGCCTCGTCTGCCAGGCCCGCCAGCTGGCGCTGTCCGCGAAGCCCTAGTCGTTCCTGGCGCGACCGAGGCCGTCGTCGCCCCGGCCCGGTCGGGGAAGGGTGTCCACGACCGCCTTGGCGCTCCTGAGGTCCATTCCGGTCTCGTCCCGTACCGCCTTGACCGCGTGCACGATGCGGCCCTCTGCGACGAGCTGACGTGCCCGCACGAGGGTCTCCTCGCTGACCAGGGCGACCAGTTCGTCCAACGGCGGCGGTGGCGGGCGGCGGCGCGAACGTGAGAGCACGAACGCCAGGACCGTCAGCGCGATGCCGACGACGAGCCCGAGTGGGAAGGCGGAACCGGAGGACATGCCCGGGAACGCTAGCGTGGCACGCTGTCCCGCATGACAGATTCCATCGCGGTGCTCGGGGCAGGCAAGATCGGTGAGGCGCTCCTGTCCGGGCTGCTCACCGGCGGTCGCCGGGTCGAAGAGCTGATGTTCACCGAACGGCATCCGGAGCGCGCCGCCGAGCTGACCGCCCGCTACGGCGTGGCCGCCGTGGACGTCGCCACCGCGGCGAAGGAGGCGGCCGTCCTGATCGTCGCCGTCAAGCCCCAGGACATCGAACCGCTCCTCGACGAGCTGGCCCCGCACGCGACCGCCGACACGCTGGTCGTCTCGCTGTGCGCGGGGCTGCCGACGAGCCTCTACGAGCGCAGCCTCGACGACGGTGTGCCGGTCGTGCGGGTCATGCCGAACACGCCGATGGTCGTCGGCGAGGCCATGTCGGCCATCTCGCCCGGCAGGCACGCCACCAACGACCACCTGGCGGTCGTCGAGGAGCTGCTGTCGGTCGTCGGCATGGTCGTTCGGGTGCCCGAGTCGCAGCAGGACGCCGTCACGGCGCTGTCCGGCTCCGGGCCCGCGTACTTCTTCTACCTGGTCGAGGCCATGATCGACGCCGGGATCCTGCTCGGCCTGCCGCGTGCGGTGTCCGAGAAGCTGATCATCCAGTCGGCCGTGGGCGCCGCCACGATGCTCGCGAAGACCGGGGAGCACCCGGTGATACTCCGCGAGGCCGTCACGTCCCCGGCGGGCACGACGATCATGGCCATCCGTGAGCTGGAGAAACACGGGGTGCGCGCCGCGCTGCTGGACGCCATCGAGGCCGCCCGCGACCGGTCGCAGGAGCTGGGGAAGGCCCACGACCCGTCCTGATCTTGCGCAGGAAATTCGGCGCGGGCATCGCATCAGTCACACCAGTCCCGCTAGTCTCGGGAGAAGCACGTGCGTGTCGATACCGTCGGTGGGGAAGCCGGCGGCGCGACACGTGTCGAAGGACGCGGTGAGCATGCCGGCGAACAGGAAAGAACCGGAGCCACCTGGTCTCGCACAGGTGCAGTTCCTGACCGTGGCCGAGGTGGCCACCATGATGCGAGTTTCGAAGATGACCGTGTACCGGCTGGTGCACAACGGCGAGCTGCCCGCGGTGCGGGTCGGCAAGTCGTTCCGGGTGCCCGAGCAGGCGGTCCACGACTACCTGCGCAGCGCCTATTTCGACGCCGGCTAGGTAGCCGGTGCCGAGCGCCCCGTGACCCCCAGGTAATCTTGATGCCCGTTGCCTGGTGTCATGGGGCGCGTCCGTCGCCGGATGTTGGTCGAGTGGTCGTTGCCGTTCCAGGTTGACCCGACCACAAGACTGAAGCAGAGGTTCCGTATGGGCTCGGTCATCAAGAAGCGACGCAAGCGCATGTCCAAGAAGAAGCACCGCAAGCTCCTTCGCAAGACCCGCGTGCAGCGTCGCAAACTGAAGAAGTAACGCCTGTGGGTGGGTGTCCGCCAAACGAGTGACATCCACCAACATGGTGTGTGACCTGCGTTAACTCCTCGTTGCCGATGACGAATCGATCACGATTCGGATGTAGAGTCGCGAGCGGTCCCGACGCGTGCTAAGCGCGTTTCGCCCAATCGTGATGATTCATCGGAGTCGCATGGCGCCCAGGGTTGTCCTCGTCACCGGAGTCGCCGACCAGCTCGGCGGCCGGCTGGCCGCACGGTTGGCGGCCGACCCGGTCATCGAGCGGGTGTTGGGCGTCGACACCGCGCCACCCGTGGCGACCGGTTCGACGCGGGTCGAGTTCGTGAGCGCGGACATCCGTGGCCCGCGCATCGCGAAGCTGATCGACTCCGCCGGGGTCGACACGGTGGTGCACGCCGCGCCCCGACCCAGTGTCGGGTCGAGGCGGGCCGCCATCAAGGAGCTCAACGTCATCGGCACGATGCGCCTCCTGTCCGCCTGCCAGCGGGCACGCAGCGTGCGCAAGCTGGTCCTGAAGTCCACCGCGGAGGTGTACGGCGCGAGCGCGAGCTCACCTGCCGTGTTCACCGAGCAGGACGCGCCCGAGACGGTCGAGGTCGAGGGCTACGTCCGCGGCTTCGCCCGGCGCCGCCCCGACGTCACGCTGACCGTGCTGCGGTTGGCCGACGTCATCGGCCCCGGCGTGGACAACGCCCTGACCAGGTACTTCTCCCTGCCCGTCGTGCCGACCGTGCTCGGTTTCGACGCACGCGTGCAGCTGCTCCACCTCGCTGACGCGCTCGCGGTGCTCGACCGCGCGATCACCCACGACCTGCCCGGCGTGTTCAACGCGGGCGGCGACGGGGTGCTGATGCTCTCCCAGGCGATCCGCCGTGCGGGTCGCGTGCCGCTGCCGATGCCCCGGGCCGCCATCGGCGCCGCCGCCCGGCTGGCCGGTGGCCGGGTGGACCTCTCACCCGGCCAGGCGCGGCTGCTCGACTACGGCCGCGTCATCGACACGACCCGGCTGAAGACCACGTTCGGGTTCACGCCGAAGTGGACCACCGCCGCCGCGTTCGACGACTACGTCCGCGGCCGCTAGAGCTTTCGGGCTCCCCAGGGAGTAGAAGAGTGCCTGTTCAGGAAGCCGACGTCATCCCGCTGCGCCCTCGGGCGCCCGAGCCCACCGTCAGACCGCCGCGCCCGCTCGCGTCCGTGACCGAGCTGCGGCCCCGACCCGAGTCCGTGGCCGACAGGCTCGCGGGCTTCGTCCGCAACCGCCTGCGCGGCGACTACCCGGTCGACGAGTTCGGCTTCGACCCCCAGCTCACCGACGCGGTGGTCATGCCACCGCTGCGAATGATCTACGAGCGCTGGTTCCGCGTCGAGGTCACCGGCGCCGCGAACCTGCCCGTCGACGGCGGGGCGTTGATCGTGGCCAACCATTCCGGCACGTTGCCATGGGACGCGGTGATGACCGCCATCGCCGTGCACGACAACCATCCGCGTGGCAAGCACCTGCGCATGCTGGGTGCCGACCTGGTGTTCAAGGTGCCGGGGCTGTCCGCGCTGGCCCGCCGCACCGGCCAGACCCTGGCGTGCGGTGCCGACGCGCAGCGCCTGTTGCGCTCGGGTGAGCTGGTCGGCGTGTGGCCGGAGGGCTTCAAGGGCATCGGCAAGCCGTTCAGCGAGCGCTACCGGCTGCAGCGGTTCGGCAGGGGCGGGTTCGCCCGCACGGCCATGAAGGCGGGCGTGCCGATCGTCCCGTGCTCGATCGTCGGCGCTGAGGAGATCTACCCGAAGGTGGCCGACCTGAAGCCGCTCGCGAAGCTGCTCGGTCTGCCGTACCTGCCGGTCACGCCGTTCTTCCCGCTACTGGGCCCCCTGGGCGCGATCCCGCTGCCGACCAAGTGGCGCATCGACTTCGGCGAGCCCATCCACACCGGCCTGGTCGACCAGGCCGAGGCCGACGACCACGGCGTCGGCCTGGAGCTGGCGGAGTACGTCCGGGACACCATCCAGAAGACGCTGGACAGCATGGTGGCCGAACGGCGGTCGGTCTTCCGGGGCTAGTAGGGCCAGTCCTTGTCCTTCTCGCGGAGCTGGCGGCGCATCTCGGACTCGATCCCGTTGCGCCGCCCCATCACGAACCCCACGCCAAGGCAGATGACCGCGACCAGCAGCACGACGATCCCGGTCATGAAACCCTCTTCCGGTAGGCGAGGCCTGCCACGACGGCGCCCGCGACGGCCCCCGCGCCGAGCACCGAGGGCACCCCGATCTTCGCCGCCTTCCGCCCGGTGCGGAAGTCGCGGATCTCCCAGCCACGCCTGCGGGCGGTCTCCCGCAGCGTGCCGTCCGGGTTGATCGCGACGGCCGTGCCGACCACGGACAGCATGGGCACGTCGTTGGCCGAGTCGGAGTAGGCGGTGCAGCGCCGCAGGTCGAGGCCCTCCCTGGCGGCCAGCGCGCGCACGGCGTGCGCCTTGGCCGGCCCGTGCAGCATCTCGCCGACGAGCCGTCCGGTGTACACGCCTTTCTCGCTCTCCAGGACCGTGCCGAGGGCGCCGGTGAGGCCCAGCCTGCGCGCGATGATGGCCGCGAGGTCGACGGGCGTCGCGGTGACCAGCCAGACACGCTGGCCCGCGTCGAGGTGCATCTGCGCGAGCGAGCGCGTGCCGGGCCAGATCCGGTCGGCCATCAGCTCGTCGTAGATCTCCTCGCCGAGCGTGGTGAGCTCGGCGACGGAGTGCCCGGCGACGAAGGACAGCCCGGACTCGCGGGCGGTGCGGATGCCGTCCTGGCTCTCGCGACCGCCGACCCGGAACATGACCTGCTGGAGCGCGAACTTCGCCAGGTCGGAGGTCGTGAAGAACTTCCGCGAGGCCATGCCCCTCGCGAAGTGGAAGATCGACGCGCCCATCATCATCGTGTTGTCGACGTCGAAGAACGCCGCGGCGGTGAGGTCGACCGGTGCGATGGGCTGCTCGGCCCGCTCGAGGGTGTACGCGGCTTCGGCCGACGCCTCACCGGCGATCGCCGCGACCAGCTCGGGCTCCTTCGCACGGCCACGCCACAGGGACACGGCATCGCCTCCGCGGTCGGGTTGTTTCAGCGGTCACGTCGTCCCACAGCGTAGCGAGCAGCCCTGACGACGTTGCGGGTCACTCAGCCGATCCGCAGCGGCGGCAGGCCCGGGAGCAGCGGCGGCAGTTCGATCAGCGGCGGCGTGGACGGCGGCGTCGAGGTGTCCGGGGTCGTCGGCCGTTCCGTCGGACCTGGCACGGAGACCGTCGCGCCGGGCACCGGCACCAGCGGCACGTCCGGGGTCGGCTGGGCAGGCGGCAGCGGCGCGCTGGGTGTCTCCGCGGCACCGGACGTCGGCGGCACGGAGTTGTCGGGGGTCACCGGCACACTGGGCAGGCCCGTCGCGGCCGCGGGGTCCTCCCGGCACGCGCTGGTCGCGGGCAGCGGGCCGATGTCGTCGGACGAACCGGAGGTGACCTGGACGCATTCCATACGGGGCCGCAGGGCCTGCGCTCGCGCCGTGATGCGGTCGAGCAGGGCGCGCGTGGCGGTCGAGCGGTTGCGCACGTCCTCCGGCAGGTGGGTGGCCACACCCCGCAGCCGTGCCGCCTGCTGCGTCGACCAGTCGCGCAGCGAGTCGAGCAGGCGGCCGTCGGTGCTGGTGGCGAGGACGATCAGCTGGCGCGTGCCGGTGATGGCGTCGTTGTCGAAGTCGGTCAGCGCGGTGAGGTAGCCGCCGACCGGCGCGTCGGCGGGGTCGGGGTAGCGGCGTGCGAGCGTCTCGATCTCGGTGATCCGCGCGGCGGCGAACTCGAGGTGCTTGAGTGCCTTGGGTTCCTCGCCGAAGGTCAGGCCGAGCGAGGCGGCCTCGGCCGTGCGCTTGACGCCGTAGAGGGCGTCGCCGGGCAGCGCGTCCCTGGAGAGGAGCACGCTCATGCCCGTCAGCGATCCGACGAGCGCGAGCAGGGCCACCGACGCCACGGCGAGCCGCCCCCGGGCGCCGGCGAGTGCGCCCTTCCGTCTGCCCCTTCGTTCACCCGGACGTGTGGCTCCCGCCTGCTCCCGGTTCGCAGGCCGTGACGGCCTGGTTCGCGGTGCGGGTTCGGTTCTGACGGCTGGCTCTGCCTCCGCCTCGGTCTCTCCGGGCGGGCCTGCGGCGGGTTCGGTGAGAGCCACCGCGTCTGGTTCGTCGGCTTCCCCGTCCAGGGCGAGCAGGATGCGGTCGCGCATCCGCCGGCGCTCCCCGGGAGTGGGACCCGTCAGCGGCGCCAGCGACCGGAGGGCATGCACGACCGTCCGGTCGTACGTGCCTCTGTTCTCGCCGTCCACAACAGGGAAAACGAGTCCGCCGCCGCCGAAGTTACGGCCTCAGCGAACCTCCGGCGGCAGCAACTGGGCCAGTCGGCGCACGGCCCTGTGCTGCAACGCCTTCACCGCCCCCTCGTTGCGTGCCATGACGACCGCCGTCTCCGCGACCGACAGCCCTTGCAGGAACCGGAGCACGATGCATTCCCGCTGGTCAGCCCCCAGCTGACGCACACACTCCAGCAACACGGCACGGGTCGCGCCCGCCAGTACCTGTTGCTCGGGGCCGGACTCGACGCGGCCGGACTCGTCGACCTCGGCCGTCGTCACCTCCAGCCGGAACCTGCTGGACTTGACGTGGTCCAGCACGAGGTTGCGTGCGATGGTGACGAACCAGGCGCCGACGTCCCTGCCCTGGTAGGTCACCGAGGAGATCCGGCGCAGCGCGCGCAGGAAGGTCTCGCTGGTGACGTCCTCGGCCAGCTCCCGGTCGTTGACCCGGAAGAGGACATAGCGGAAGACGACGTCGACGTACTTGTCGTAGAGCAGTGCGAACGCGCCCCGGTCGCCATCCTGGGCAGCGCGCACCAGCTCCCACGATCCACCGGGCTCGAAGGCCTCCACGGCAGACTCCTGTCGCGGGATCCGGGCAACCGTGACCGAGGCCCGCTGAGCTGGGCTTACGGTCTGCATGCACGACTCCCTCGGCTGGCCCTCCGGTGGTGAGCGCGGCACGACCGGCGACCTTGGCAGCATACGTGTAGTTACTGGGTAGTAGGTAGGGACCTTCTCCTGAGAGACTCACGAGCCGGACAACCATGACGTAAGTGAGTCGTGCCACACTGCCGGAAAGTTGCGTCTAGCGAAGGGGTTTTCATGGTCGACGCCCTGACCGGCAACGTTGCCGAACTGGTGGCGGAAGCGGCCGAGCGGGCACCGCGCCGTGCCGCCCTCGTCGATGCCGCCTCCGGCCGGACGATGGACTGGGCCCGGACCAACGCCGCGGTCGACGCCTACGTCGGGACGCTCGACGCGGCAGGGCTTCGGCCCGGTGACCGGGTCGTGGTCCCCCTCCCCAACGGTCCGGAGTTCTGCGTCGCCCTGTTCGGCATCCTGCGCGCGGGCGGCGTGGCGGTCCCGGCCGCCGCGACGTCCCCCGAGCTGCCGAACCTGGTCGAGGACAGTGGCGCCACCCTGGTGGTCGGCGACACCGTCCCGGTCCCCGACCCGGACGCGTCGGCCGAGCCGGTCGAGGCGCGGAACAGCGGCGAGGACACGGCCGTGTTGTGTTACACGTCCGGTACCGCGGGTGTGCCCCGAGGCGTGATGCTGTCCCACCGAGCCCTGCTCTCCAACGTCCGCCAGTGCGCCCAGCTGAGGCCCGCCCCGGTAACCGCGTCCGACCGCGTCCTGCTGGTGGTCCCGCTGTTCCACCTCTACGGCCTCGGACCGGGCCTCCTGCAGGTCACATCGGCGGCGGCCACGGCAGTGCTACTGGACAGCTTCGGCACGGACCGGACCCTGAAGGTCTGCGCGGACAACGAGGTGACCGCGCTGGTCGGTGTCCCGGCGATGTACCAGGCCCT
This sequence comes from Actinophytocola oryzae, assembly GCF_004364325.1. Classification (GTDB taxonomy): domain Bacteria; phylum Actinomycetota; class Actinomycetes; order Mycobacteriales; family Pseudonocardiaceae; genus Actinophytocola; species Actinophytocola oryzae. The sequence continues at coordinate 150,088 of NZ_SOCP01000010.1, forward strand.
GACGGCCGCCGATCCCGAGCACCTGGCGCGGGGGCTGGCCTCGGTCCGGCTGATGACCTCGGGTGCCGCCCCGCTGTCGCCCTCGGTCCTGTCAGCCATGAAGGACGCGACGGGCCTGCACGTCTTCGAGGGCTACGGCCTGACGGAGACGGGCCCCGTGCTGACGTCGACCCTCGTCGGCGGGGTGGCCAAGCCCGGCTCGGTCGGCCGGCCCCTGCCCGGCGTCGAGCTGCGCCTGGTGGACACCGACGGCGACCCGGCGGGTACCGCGGCCGACCCGGACGAGGAGGGCTGGTTCGACGAGGACGAGCCGGAGACGGGCCGCATCGCGGCGAAGGGCCCCAACCTGTTCAGCGGCTACTGGCCCGATGGCACGGGCGGCCCTGACGAGGAGGGCTGGTTCCGCACGGGCGACGTCGGCTACCTGGACTCCGACGGCGACCTCCGCCTCGTGGACCGGGCGGGCGACCTGATCATCGTCAACGGGTTCAACGTCTACCCGAACGAGGTCGAGAGGGTCCTCGCCGAGCTGCCGGAGGTGGCCGAGGCGGCCGCGGTCGGCGTCCCGGACGACCGGACGGGCGAGCAGGTGATGGCCGTGCTGGTCCTCGCCCCGGGTGCGACCCTGACCGAGGACGAGGTCCGCGACCACTGCGCCTCGCGGCTGGCCCGCTTCAAGGTGCCGAGCACCGTCCAGTTCGCGGACGAGCTGCCCCACTCGCCGACCGGCAAGGTCCGCAGGTCGACCCTGCGCGGTAGCGTCACCTGAGTGGTAACAGTGGTGACGAGGCAGGGCTGCCACCTGTGCGAGGTGGCGGAGGCCGACGTGCGACGGATCTGTGACGACATGGGCGTCTCGTGGACCCTCGAGGACGTGGACGCGGACCCGTCGCTGCGTGCCGAGTACGGCGACAGGGTCCCGGTGATCCTGGTCGACGGCGAGGAACACGGGTACTGGCGAGTGGAGGAGCCGCGGCTACGCGCCGCACTCGCCGGGTACTGAGCGTAACCGGGAGCCCACCGGTCGGGCGGATAAGAAACACGTAATCCGGATTCGGTTGAACCGAACGGGGTTCCGCGCCGAACGTAGAGGTGTGCAACTCGACACGCGTGCGTCCGCCACGCCCGCGCCCGTCAACCGGCTGTCTCGCGGCCGCGCGATCGGCGTCGCGGTCATCTCACTCCTCGCGGCGCTCGGCGTCGGTCACCTCGTCGCCGCGTTCGTGGGGCCGTCCTCCTCGCCGTACGTCGCCGTCGGGAACTGGGTGCGCGACATCTCGCCGCAACCGGTCGTCGAGTGGGCCAAGAACACCTTCGGGACCGCGGACAAGACGGTCCTGTTCATCGGCGTCACGATCGTCGTCATCGCACTGACCGTGGCCGCGGGCCTGCTGTCACGCACCCGCCCCGGGCCGGGGCTGGTCGTCGCGGGCGTGCAGGGGATCATCGGCTTCGTCGCCGTGCTCAGCCGTCCCGACCTCGGGCAGCTCGGCATCCTCGCCCCCGCCGCGAGTATGGGTGTCGGCCTCGTCGTCTTCAACTGGCTGCACGCCAAGGCCTGGCCCGCGGAGCAGGACCGGGAAGGCAGGCGGGCCTTCCTCCGCGCGAGCGCGGGCGTCGTGATCGGCGCCGGGGCGGGCGGGGTCATCGGGCAGCTGGCGGGCAACCACGTCGACGTCGAGGAGTCGCGGGCCGAGGTCGGCCGCCTCGTGCCGGCGAGCCCCGCGCCGAAGCTGCCGCCCAACGCGGACTTCGCGAGCAGCGGCAGCGCCAGGTTCATCACGGCCAACCGTGACTTCTACCGCATCGACACCGCGCTCACCCTGCCGCGCGTCGCCGCACAGGACTGGCGCCTGCGCATCCACGGCCTCGTGGACAAGCCCGTCGAGTTCACCTTCGACGACATCCGCGAACGCGCGCTCATCGAACGCCCGGTGACGCTGTCGTGCGTGTCCAACGAGGTCGGCGGCGGCCTGATCTCCAACGCCGACTGGATCGGCGTCCCGCTGCGTGACCTGCTCATGGAGGCAGGCGTCAAACCGGGCGCCGACCAGCTGTTCTCCACCAGCATCGACGGCTTCACCGCGGGCACCCCGATCGACGCGCTCCTGGACGCCAACCGCGGCGCCATGCTCGCCATCGGCATGAACGGCGAGCCGCTGCCGCAGGAGCACGGCTTCCCGGCACGCATGGTCGTGCCCGGCCTGTACGGCTACGTCTCCGCCACCAAGTGGGTGGTGGACATGGAGCTGACGACCTTCGCGGACAAGCAGGGCTACTGGATCCCGCGCGGCTGGTCGGTCAAGGGGCCGATCAAGACCGAGTCGCGCATCGACAACCCCCAGGACGGCACGACCCTGAAGGCGGGCACCAACACCATCGCGGGCACGGCGTGGGCGCAGACCGTCGGCGTCCGCCGGGTCGAGGTCCGGGTCGACGACGACTGGCACGACGCGCAGCTGAGCACCGAGGTCGACGTCAACACGTGGCGCATGTGGCGGGTGAGGGTGGACCTGAAGCCGGGCAGCCACCGCCTGCAGGTCCGGGCGACCGACAACTCCGGCTACACCCAGACCGACGCCGAGGCCGAGCCCGCGCCGGACGGCGCGACCGGCTGGCACACCGTGGACGTGTCGGTGGACTAGAGGGGCCCACTAGAGCGTCACCAGGCCCCGGCCACCCGTCTTTGCTACACCTGGGGTCGGGTGTGAAAAACCGGCTCTAACCGGCGACTTTGTGCCTGCGTTCACAAGCGGCTACCGTATGAACAATCCCAGGGGCGAGTCTTTCGAGGAGTATCAGCGTGGCGCAGCGCGGCCAGTCCGGCTCGAACGGTAGAAGGCCAGTACCGCCCGCAGAGAACGCCGCGGAAGTCACCGCCCCCATGCCGCCGCTGACCAACGGTCAGGGCGCGCTCTCCCCCCGGGCCATCCCCGAGGCCGCTGTCGCGCGCCTCGCGGTCTACCTGCGGGTTCTCTCCGGGATGAAGGAGCAGGGCATCGGCACGGTGTCCAGCGAGGAGCTGTCGGTGGCGGCCGGCGTCAACTCCGCGAAGCTCCGCAAGGACCTGTCCTACATCGGCACGTACGGCACGCGTGGTGTCGGGTACGAGGTCGAGGTACTCATCGACCAGATTGAACGAGTACTCGGGCTCACGCGTGAACAGAGCGTGGCAGTGGTGGGGATCGGTAACCTCGGACATGCGCTCGCCAACTACGGCGGGTTCCCTGGCAGAGGTTTCCCGGTGACCGCACTCTTCGACGTCGACCCCGACCTGATGGGCGTGCCCGTCGGGGGGATCCCGGTCAACCACATCGACGACATCCCGCCGGTGTGCAGGGCCAAGGAGATCACCATCGGTGTCATCGCCACACCGCCTGCCGCAGCGCAGACGGTGTGCGACCGGCTGGTCGCCGCGGGGGTGGAGTGCATTCTGAACTTCGCCCCTGTCGTGCTCCAGGTGCCGGAGACGGTCGAGGTCCGCAAGGTCGATCTCGCGGTGGAACTGCAGATCCTGTCGTTCCACCAGGCCAGGCGCGCCGACAGTGCGCCGACCGGGGAGACCGCGCCGCAGCCACGGATCAGTGGCCGGGTAAACGGTACGCCGCGCCACAGTGTTGACAACGGGGCGGTGGTCAGAAGATGAGTGTCCTGGCGGTTGGCATCTCGCATCGGTCCGCGGACCTGCGGGTGCTGGAGCGCGCCACGGTGCCGGCGGGCGAGGTGGACAAGTTCCTCGACGAGCTCATGCGTTGTGAGAACGTCGTCGAGGCCACGATGGTCACCACGTGCAACCGGGTCGAGGTCTACACGGTCGTGCAGGCCTTCCACGCGGGTCTGTCGGACGTCGTCGGGGTGCTCAGCAGGCACTCGGGCCTCGACGTGGCCGAGCTGTACGAGCACCTGTACGTCCACTACGCGGTCGCGGCCGTCGAGCACCTGTTCAAGGTCGGCTCCGGTCTCGACTCCATGGTCATCGGCGAGGCCCAGATCCTGGGCCAGGTTCGCACGGCCTACAACACGGCACGTGCCGCCGGTACGGCAGGCCGCACGCTGCACGAGCTGTTCCAGCGCGCACTGCGGGTCGGCAAGCGCGTCCACACCGAGACCGAGCTGGACGCGGCGGGTGGCTCCGTCGTCTCCGAGGCGCTGGCCGACGCGTCCGCCGTCCTGGGTGGCCTGAACGGCCGCCGCGCGCTGATCGTCGGCGCCGGCTCCATGGGCGGCCTGTCCGCCGCCGCACTGCGCCGCGCGGGCATCGGCGAGATCGTCGTCGCCAACCGCACCCGGAGCTCCGGCGCACGGCTCGCCGAGCTGCAGGTCGAACAGGGCACGCCGGCGCACGCCGTCGGCCTCGACGACCTGCCTGCCCAGATCGCGGCTGCCGACGTCGTCGTGTCGTGCACCGGCGCGACCGCCACCGTGCTCGACGCGAGCATGATCGACGCCAGGACGCGCCCGCTCGTGGTGTGCGACCTGGGGTTGCCACGCGACGTCGCCGAGGACGCCGCCGCCGTGCGTGGCGTGACGATCGTCGACCTGGAGAGCCTCCAGCGCAGGCTCGCCGAGTCGCCGAGCGGCCTGGACACCAACCGCGCCCTGCGCATCGTCGCCGACGAGGTCGCCGCCTACCTCGCCACGCAGCGCTCGGCCGAGGTCACCCCGACGGTGACCGCCCTGCGCCGCCGCGCGGCCGAGGTGGTCGACGGCGAGCTGCTGCGCCTGAACTCCCGCGTCGACCTGGAGCCGACGGTCCGCGCCGAGGTCGCGCAGACCGTCCGCCGCGTGGTCGACAAGCTGCTGCACACCCCGACCGTCCGCGTGAAGGAGCTGGCGTCCGGCCCGAACGGCGTCGAGTACGCCGAGGCACTGCGCGAGCTGTTCCTGCTCGACCCCGCCACGCCCGCGACGATCGCCGCCCCGCCGAGCCGACAGTCGGGTGAGCGCGCATGAGCCGTGTCATCCGGATCGGGACCAGGGGCAGCGCGCTCGCGCTCGCCCAGTCCGGCACCGTCGCGGCCCAGCTGGAGGCCGAGGGCGCGCGGACCGAGCTGATCACCGTCGTGACGCCGGGCGACAGGTCGTCCGCCCCCATCGCGGAGATCGGGATCGGCGTGTTCACCTCCGCGCTGCGCGACGCGCTCGCCGACGGCACGGTCGACGTGGCCGTGCACTCGTACAAGGACCTGCCGACCGCACCCGACCCCCGGTTGTCCCTCGCCGCCGTACCACCTCGGCAGGACCCCAGGGACGCGCTCATCGCGCGTGACGGGCTCACCCTCGGCGAGTTGCCGCAGGGCTCGCGGGTCGGCACGGGGTCGCCCCGCAGGGCGGCCCAGATCCAGGCGCTCGGCCTGGGACTCGAGATCGTGCCCATCAGGGGCAACGTCGACACCAGGATCCGCAAGGTGACCGACGGCGAGCTCGACGCGGTGGTGCTCGCGAGAGCAGGCCTCGCCAGGCTCGGCAGGCTCGACGTGATCACCGAGGTCCTCGACCCGATCCAGGTGCTGCCCGCGCCGGCGCAGGGGGCGCTGGCCGTGGAGTGCCGGGTCGACGACGTGGACACCGAGCACCTACTCCAGTCCATTGTGGACGACGCGGCCACCAGGGCAGCGGTCGGCGCGGAGCGGGCCATGCTGGCCGCGCTCGAGGCCGGCTGCCAGGCCCCGGTCGGCGCACTGGCCGACGTGGTCGAGGACTTCGACGCCGCAGACAGGATCGTGTACCGCCTGTCGCTGCGTGGGGTCGCGGCCGCCAACTGGACGCCCGGCAGCCAGGCCGAAGGGCCCGCTGTCGACCTGATCCGGGCGTCGGCCACCGGTGACCTGACAGAAGGTGAGCGACTCGGGCGTGCGTTGGCCGCCGAGCTGCTCGAGCTCGGAGCGGGCGTGTTGTTCAGCGACGAGCACAACAGGTAATAAGAGGAAGTGGCCGAGATAATGACCACCCGTACCCGAAAGTCCTCCGGACGCATCGCGTTCGTTGGCTCGGGGCCCGGCGACGCCGGGCTTCTCACCGTCCGGGCCCAGGAGCTCATCGAGCGTGCTGAGCTCCTGGTGATCGACCCGGACGTACCCTCCGGCGTGCTGGCCCTGGCCGATGCCGAGGCCGAGGTGCGCCCGGCCGTCGGTGAGCCGGCGGACGTCGCCAAGGACCTCGTCAACGAGTCGAGGGCCGGACGCGTCGTCGTCCGGTTAGTGTCCGGCGACCCGCTGACGCACTCCGGTCTGGTCGCCGAGGCGCAGGCCGTGGCGCGGACGGCGGCGGTGTTCGACGTCGTGCCCGGCGTGCCGACCGCGACCGCCGTGCCCGCCTACGCGGGCATCGCGCTCGGCGGCACCCACACCGAGGTCGACGTCCGGGGCGACGTCGACTGGGCGGGCCTCGCCAAGACGCCGGGGCCGCTCGTGCTGCTCGCGTCGTCGAGCCACCTCGCCGAGGCCGCGTCGGCCCTGGTCGAGCACGGCCTGGCGCCGCAGACCCCGGTCGCGGTGACCGCGGACGGCACCGGTGCCGGTCAGCGCACGCTCGACTCCACGCTCGCCACCCTCGCGCAGGACGCCGGCGAGATCGGCGGCAACCTCGTCGTCACGGTCGGCCAGGCCGTCGCGGCACGCACCAAGCTGTCGTGGTGGGAGTCGCGGGCGCTCTACGGGTGGCGTGTGCTCGTGCCACGCACCAAGGACCAGGCCGGCGAGATGAGCGAGCGGCTGCGGCTGCACGGCGCCGTCCCGTCCGAGGTCCCGACGATCTCCGTCGAGCCGCCGCGCAGCCCCGCGCAGATGGAGCGCTCGGTCAAGGGCCTGGTGGACGGCCGCTACCAGTGGCTGATCTTCACCTCGACCAACGCCGTGCGTGCCGTGTGGGAGAAGTTCGAGGAGTTCGGCCTCGACGCGCGTGCGTTCTCCGGTGTGAAGATCGCCTGCGTCGGCGAGGCCACGGCCGAGAAGGTGCGCAGCTTCGGCATCATCCCCGAGCTGGTGCCCTCCGGCGAGCAGTCGTCAGAGGGGCTCCTCGACGAGTTCCCGCCCTACGACGACATCCTCGACCCGGTCGACCGGGTGCTGCTGCCGCGTGCCGACATCGCCACCGAGACCCTCGCGGCCGGTCTTCGCGACCGGGGCTGGGAGATCGACGACGTCACCGCGTACCGCACGGTGCGTGCCGCGCCGCCGCCCGCCGAGACCCGCGAGATGATCAAGACGGGTGGCTTCGACGCCGTGTGCTTCACGTCGTCCTCCACCGTGCGCAACCTCGTCGGCATCGCGGGGAAGCCCCACACCCGCACGCTCGTCGCCTGCATCGGCCCGAAGACCGCGGAGACCGCGCGGGAGTTCGGTCTGCGGGTCGACGTGCAGCCCGAGATCGCGCAGGTGTCGTCGCTGGTCGACGCGCTCGCCGAGCACGCGGCACGGCTGCGTGCCGAGGGCGCCCTCCCGCCGCCCCGCAAGACGAAGCGGGCCCGCCGCTAGGAGTCCGAGATGTTCCCTGCCCAGCGACCACGGCGCCTGCGGACTTCCGCCGCGATGCGCCGCATGGTGGCCGAGACGACGGTGCGCCCCAGCCAGCTGGTGCTGCCGATGTTCGTCAAGGAGGGCGCGACCGAGCCGGTCCCGATCGCGACCATGCCCGGTGTCGTCCAGCACAGCCGTGACAGCCTGCGGAAGGCCGCCGTCGAGGCGGTCCAGGCGGGTGTCGGCGGGCTGATGCTGTTCGGCGTGCCGGAGCACAAGGACGCGGTCGGCTCCGGCGGTGTCGACCCCGACGGGGTGCTGAACGTCGCACTGCGGGACCTGCGGTCCGAGCTGGGCGACGAGACGGTGCTCATGTCGGACCTGTGCCTGGACGAGTTCACCGACCACGGCCACTGCGGCGTGCTGACCCCCGACGGCCGCGTCGACAACGACGCGACGCTGGAGGCCTACGGCCGCATGGCCGTCGCCCAGGCCGAGGCGGGCGCCCACGTGCTCGGCCCGAGCGGCATGATGGACGGCCAGGTCGGGGCGATCCGCGACGCGCTGGAGGCCGAGGGACACACGGACACGGGCATCCTCGCGTATGCGGTGAAGTACGCGTCGGTGTTCTTCGGCCCGTTCCGCGACGCCGTGGAGTCCTCGCTGGAGGGCGACCGGCGGACCTACCAGCAGGACCCGGCCAACCTGCGTGAGGCGATGCGCGAGGTCCGGCTGGACCTCGACGAGGGCGCGGACATGGTCATGGTGAAGCCGGCCATGCTGTACCTGGACGTGGTGCGTGCCGTGGCGGAGACCTCGGACGTGCCCGTGGCGGCCTACCAGATCTCCGGCGAGTACGCGATGATCTCGTCGGCCGCCGCCGCGGGCTGGTGTGACCGCAGGACCGCGATCCTGGAGTCGCTGACATCCATCCGCCGCGCCGGGGCGGACATCGTGCTGACGTACTGGGCCGCCGAGGCGGCGGCCTGGCTGCGATAGGACGGAAAGGCACAGGTAACCTGCCGCCCGTGACGAAGCCAGGCAATTCGGGCTCCGAGGAGCCGACGCAGGCAGACCAGGCCCCGACCGGCGCGGACGACGCGACCGAGAACCCTGGCTCGACAGCCGATCCATCGCACGAGAGTCCCACTGGTGCGGCCGGGGACCCCCCGAGTTCCACGCTACCGGCGGGCACCGACAAAGGCGGTGCGGCTGATGTCGCGGAGGCCAGGGCCAAGGTGCGGCGAGCCGACGCCGAGCCGCTCATGGCAGACCTGGAGAAGGCCCCGCCGCCGCCCAGGGAGCAGGCCCTTCGCGCACAGGCCAAACGCCGCTTCGAGGAGCCCCCGCCGCGCACGCTCCGCATCTCCTTCTACTTCTTCGTGGCCGCCGGGCTGATCTGGCTGATCAGCATGGTCGCGTCGCTGATCTACAAGCAGGACATCATCGACAACGAGATCAAGCGCAACACCAACGCCAAGATCTCGCCGGACCAGATCGCCACGGCGGTCAACCAGATCCTGTGGATCGTGACCATCGCGGCGCTCGCGTTCACGGTGCTGCTGGCGTTGTTCGGCTACAAGGCGACCGAGGGCACCAGGCGCGCACGCACGCTCGTCACGATCTTCAGCGTGGTGCTCGTCCTGTTCCACCTGCTGCTCAACGGCACGCAGCTCGGCATCCTCAGCGCCATGTTCGCGCTCGTCGGGCTCGCACTGCTGTGGTCGCCGTCCGCGCGCAGGTACTTCCCACCGCGCCAGGTGCTGTGAGCGGACCGGAGCGGCCGTGACGGATCAGCCGGTCCTCTACACCGAACCCGGGTCGTCCCGGTGGCCGCTGCTCTGGGGACCCGCGTTCGCGGCCATCGGCGCCGGGCTCGAGGCGACGACCGGGCCCGTCCACGGCGTCGAGTGGCTGATCGTCGGCATCGTCCTGTTCGGCGTCGCCGCGCTGTGGGTGAACGCACGCCGCAAGGTCTACCGCGTCGAGCTGACCCCGACGACGCTGTGGCAGGGTCGTGAGGAGCTGGACGCGAAGACCATCACGAAGGTCACCGACGTCGGCGCGGCGGCGGGCGCCCGGGTGCTCGGCGGCGGCTGGACCTCTCCACGCAAAACCACCGAGGTGCCGCTCCGCCTCGACGACGGCACCGTGGTCATCGCGTGGGCGCAGGACGGCGAGGCACTGCGGGCGGCACTGGTCCGGTTGGTGGAGGAAGAATGAACGTCGTGGACGCGCCCAAGCCCATCACCCGGCCCAAGGCCATCGAGTCGGCATTCCAGGCGGTGCTCGCGAGCGTGGTCGTCAGCGCGGCGGGCACGGTCGCCACGGTGCTGTTCGACCGTGCGCTGCTGACCGGCTGGGTCACCGACACGCTCGACAGCCTGCCGCCCGACCAGCGGATGTCCGTGCCCGCGATGGTCGGTGCGATGCAGGTCATGCTGGGCGTCAGCATCGCGCTCTTCGCGGGCCTGTTCGTCCTGTTCGCGGTGAAGATGCGCACCGGACGCAACTGGGCACGTGTCGTGCTGACCATCTACACGGCGATGGGTGTGTGGAGCTTCCTCACCGCGGTCGCCTCGAGCGGCGCGGAGCTGTCGCTCATGTGGAGCCTCGCCGAGGTCGCGTTCGGCGTGACCGCGGTCATCTACATGTTCCGCCCGGAGTCGACGAAGTACTTCGCCGAGTACAAGGAGCGCCGGCAGCACGCCCGCCGGCGGCCGTGAGAAGGTAGACACGTGACCGTGGCCACCGAGGAGCCCTTCGTCCCGCCGCCGACGGAGACGGGTCCGCTGCACGAGCCGAGGCGGTTGTTCGTCGCGCTCGGTGAGCTGGTCCTCGCCGCGGTCGCCGTCTGGTTCTCCTTCGACGTGTGGCCACGCGGCATCGCCAACGTCGTCGAGCGCTACCCGGACGACATCGTGCTGGAGTCCACCCGCTGGGTCGGCAGCTGGATGTCGCTCGCGATCCTGCTCGGCACGGTCGCCGCGCTCCTCGTGCTGGACGCCGTGCGGCAGGTCATCCTCGCCGTCCGTGCCCGGCCGAAGCGCGGAAAATAGCGGTGTAAGACTGATCGGGTGACGACCGAACAGTCCGCGGCACTCTTCAAGCGCGCCCAGTCGGTGACCCCTGGCGGCGTGAACTCCCCGGTCCGTGCCTTCCAGGCGGTCGGCGGCGTCCCGAGGTTCATGGTCCGGGGTGAGGGACCGTACCTGTGGGACGCCGACGGCAACCGCTACGTCGACCTCGTCAGCTCCTGGGGTCCGATGATCCACGGGCACGCGCACCCGCCGGTCGTCGAGGCGGTGCGGAACGCGGCCGTCGGCGGCCTGTCCTTCGGCACCCCGACCGAGGCCGAGATCGACCTCGCCGAGGAGATCATCCGCCGCGTGGATCCCGTCCAGCGGGTGCGGCTGGTCAACTCCGGCACCGAGGCCACCATGAGCGCGATCCGGCTGGCGCGTGGCTTCACCAGCCGGCCCAAGATCGTGAAGTTCGCGGGCTGCTACCACGGCCACGTCGACGCGCTGCTCGCCGAGGCGGGCTCCGGCGTCGCGACGTTCGCCCTGCCGAACTCGCCTGGCGTCACGGGCGCGCAGGCGGGCGACACGATCGTCCTGCCGTACAACGACCTGGCCGCGGTCCGTGCCGCCTTCGCCGAGCACGGCGACCAGATCGCCGCCGTGATCACCGAGGCGGCGGCGGGCAACATGGGTGCGGTCCCGCCGGAGCCCGGCTTCAACGAGGGCCTGCGGGAGATCACCCGCGAGCACGACGCCCTGCTGGTCATGGACGAGGTCATGACGGGCTTCCGCGTGACGGGGAGCGGCTGGTACGGCCTCGACACGGTGCCCGGCGACCTCTACACGTTCGGCAAGGTCATGTCCGGGGGGCTGCCCGCGGCGGCGTTCGGCGGCCGTACTGACGTCATGGCGTTCCTGGCCCCCGAGGGCCCCGTCTACCAGGCGGGCACGCTCTCGGGTAACCCGGTGGCGGTCGCCGCGGGCCTGGCGTCGCTGCGCGAGGCGGTGCCCGAGACGTACACGAAGCTGAACGCGAACGCCACGCGGCTGGGTGCGCTGCTGGGGTCCGCGCTGACGAAGGCCGGTGTGCCGCACCGGGTCCAGTTCGCGGGCAACCTGCTCAGCGTGTTCTTCACGGAGTCGCCGGTCCGCGACTTCGCGTCGGCCAAGGTGTCGGCGACCGGCCGCTTCCCGGCCTTCTTCCACGCACTGCTGGAGCGTGGCGTCTACGCCCCGCCGAGCGCGTTCGAGGCGTGGTTCGTCAACGTGGCCATGACGGACGAGACGTTCGACGTGATCGCCGCCGCCCTCCCGGCGGCGGCCACCGCGGCGGCCGAGGGGGAGAAGTGAGCGTCCGGACTGTCGTGCACCTGCTGCGCCACGGGGAGGTCCACAACCCGACCGGGATCCTGTACGGGCGCCTGCCGGGCTTCAGGTTGTCGGAGGCGGGCCAGCGCCAGGCACTCGTCGTGGCGGAACAGCTGGCGGGCGAGGACATCACGCACGTGGTGGCCTCCCCGCTCCAGCGCGCCCAGGAGACCGCGGCGCCGATCGTGGACTCCCACCAGTTGACCCTGGCCACCGACGAGCAGCTGATCGAGGCGGACAACACCTTCGAGGGCGAGCGGGTGTCCATCGGCGACGGTGCGCTGCGCTCCCCGAAGCACTGGCCCCGCCTGCGCAACCCGTTCCTGCCGTCGTGGGGTGAGCCGTACCTGCACGTCGCGCGGCGCATGCTGGGCGCGGTCTACCGCGCCAGGGCCGAGGCCGAGGGCCACGAGGCGGTGTGCGTGTCCCACCAGCTGCCGATCTGGACGATCCGCAGGTTCCTGGAGGGCAGGCGGCTGTGGCACGACCCGAGGCGCAGGGAGTGCTCCCTGGCGTCCCTGACCAGCCTCCTGTTCGACGACGAGACCCTGGTGGCGATCCGCTACACCGAGCCGGCAGGCGCGAGCAGCCCCAAGGTGACGGGCGCATGAGGAAGCTGGCGCTCCTCCTGGCTCTGGTGTTCGTCGCGGGCTGCTCGACCGGCAAGGACGCGGTCGAGACCGGCACGGAGTTCAACTTCGTGAGCCCCGGCGGCAAGACCGACATCACCTACGACGGCGGCGACCGCCAGAAGATCGCCCCCCTCGAAGGCGAGAGCCTGCTGGAGGAGGGCAGACAGCTGAAGGTGTCGGACTACAAGGGCAAGGTCGTGGTCCTGAACCTCTGGGGCGCGTGGTGCCCGCCGTGCCGGGTCGAGGCGCCGCAGCTGCAGAAGGTGTGGAGCGAGTACAGGGACAAGGACGTACAGGTCCTCGGCATCGACGTGCGGGACGACGACCGCAGCTTCCCGCAGGACTTCGTGCGCGACACCGGCCTGACCTACCCGTCGATCTACGACCCGGGCATGCGCTCACTGCTGGCACTGCAGGGCTACCCCCGCGCGGCCGTCCCCTCCACGATCGTCCTGGACAAGGAGCACCGCGTGGCGGCGGTGTACCTGCGGGACCTCCTGGCCACCGACCTGACCCCGCTGCTGGACCGGCTCGTGGACGAGAAGTGAGTGTCGGCCGGCCCCAGGCCCGGCCGACACCCGTTCACCACTGGTCGGACGTGACGATCGCCTTCGCCTGGTCTCTGGTCAGCGGGGGCTGCGGGCCGAAGACCTGCCCCATTCCCTTGGGACTCTCCTGGTTGCTGACGGCCAGTTGGAGCACTCGCCCGTCCGGCCAGGTGCGGCCGACCCCGTAGCCGACCGCGGTCCCTTCGAGGGGTGATGGACTGGCCATCAGTTCCGAACCGTCGGGCAGGGTGCTCGTCTCACAGCCCGGCGTCTCGTCGCAGTTCCGTTTCGTCTCTTCCGGGTCGGACGGGTACTCGTCGACGAACATCCGGAGGTCGAATCCGCCGGTGCCCGCGGCCGAGGTCAGCAAACCGGTGATCACCGGCCCCCTCGAGTCGGTCACGCCCTCGGTGACCTCGACCGTGGCCGCGTCGCCGAGTGCCGCCCTGAAGCGGGTGAGCAGCTCGTCCGGGTCTCGGGGCATCGGGCTTCGCGTCTCGGAGGTGGTCGTCGCCGTGGTCGATGGCGGTCCGCCGGCCTGCGGAGCGGACCCACCGCCCGTGATCCACACGGCCCCGGCGGCGAGCCCGGCGACCACGACGACCGTGGCGGCAACCGGTACCAGTCGCAGGCCGAGGGCGCGGCGTGGCCGCGTGGCCCGCATGTCGGCCGACGCGGCGTCGGCCCGCCGCTCCAGCTCGGCGAAGGCGTCGTGCAGGGTATGCAGGTCGCTCATGGTGTCTCCTGGAAAGCGGGGGAATCGGACGTCATGTCGATGCGCAGCGCGGCGAGTGCCCGGTGGATCTGGCTGCGCACCGTCGCCTCCTTGCAGCCGAGCTGCACGGCGATCTCGGCGTCGGGAAGGCCCGCGTAGTAACGCAGGACCACCGCCGCCCGCTGCTTGCGCGGCAGGCCCGCCAGGCGGCGGATCATCGCGTCCCGTTCGGCCCGCTCGTCGGATCCGTCGCCGTACTCCGTCCGGTCCGGCACGACCTCGGCCCTCGGCATCGTGCGGGCCAGCCGCCGGTGCCAGGACAGGTACTCGTTGACGATCATGCGCCGCACGTAGGCGTTCGGCCGGTCCATCGCCGAGATCCGGTCCCACTGTTCGAACGCCCGGCCGAGCACGTCACCCACCACGTCCTCGGCGAGCCACGTCCGGCAGGTCAGGACCGTGGCGAACCTCATCAGCGCGGGCCGCTGCCTTTCCACATACTCGGCGAACTCCATCGGCCACTCCCCAGATCGGCTAGTCGACTTCGTGGTCGGATCCTCAACGGGGTCGTGGCCCGATCCGTTGCATGCGAGCAGGAACTCCCCAAACGACTCCCGCCGGGCACCTGGTGTGCCGGGTGGGGGTGACCCGGTCCCTCCAGGACCTAGGTCCCATGCCTACCCTGATCCGCGTGGACCCGACCGCTCTCGCCACCAGCGGGCCGCTCTTGCTGGCCGCCTGCGTGGCGCTGCTCGCGGGAATGCTGTCGTTCGCGTCCCCCTGCGTGGTCCCCCTGGTCCCCGGCTACCTCGCCTACCTGGCTGCCCTCGTCGGCGCGGACACCCCGGACGAGAAGGGCAAGAAGGCCAGGGTCCTCGGCGCGGTCGCGTTGTTCGTCCTCGGGTTCACGGTGGTGTTCGCCGCGGGGATCGGCGGGGTCGTCTGGTGGCTCGGTGACGCGATGCTCGCCAACCAGGACGTCATCCAGCGCGTCGGCGGCGTGGTCATCATCGCGATGGCGCTGGTGTTCGTCGGCCTCGTCCCGGGTCTCCAGCGGGACATCCGCATCCACCGGGTGCCACGCATGGGCCTCGTCGGCGCCCCCCTGCTCGGCGCGGTCTTCGGCCTGGGCTGGACGCCGTGCATCGGCCCGACCCTCTCCGGCGTGATGGTCGTCGCCGCCAGCACCGGCGGCACCGCGGTCCGCGGCTTCCTCCTGGTCCTCGTCTACTGCGTCGGGCTCGGCGTCCCCTTCCTCCTCATCGCGCTCGGCGCGCGGTGGACGGTCCGCACCAACGGCTGGCTGCGGCGCAACGCCCGCACCATCCAGCTGGTCGGCGGCGGCATGCTCATGGTCGTCGGCGTCCTGCTCGTCACCGGCCTGTGGGGTGAGCTGACCTCCTGGCTCAAGTACGCCGTGATCACCGACACGGAGCTGCCGCTGTGACCGCCTTCCTGCGCAACACCTGGCGCGGCCTCACCTCGATGCGCACGGCGCTCGTGCTGCTGTTCCTCCTCGCGCTCGCGGCCCTGCCCGGCGCCCTGCTCCCGCAGCGCTCCCTCAACTTCCAGAAGGTCGACGAGTACGTCGCGAGCCACGGCTGGTGGGGACGGCTGCTCGACCGGCTCGAGTTCTTCAACGTCTACGGCAGCGTCTGGTTCTCCGCCGTCTACCTGCTCCTGTTCATCTCGCTCGTCGGGTGCCTGCTCCCGCGCACCCTCGAGTACGCCAAGGCCCTGCGCGGCAGGCCGGTCATCACCCCGCGCAACCTGTCTCGGCTGCCCCACCACCACACCGCGACCGTCACGGAGACGCCGCAGGAGGTCATGGCCGCGGCGAAACAGCGGCTGCGGGGCTGGCGCCTGGTCGAACGGGAGGAGGACGACGGCGCGCGCAGTGTCTCCGCCGAGCGCGGCTACCTGCGCGAGACCGGCAACCTCGTCTTCCACTTCGCCATGCTCGGCCTCATCGTCGCGCTCGCGATCGGCAAGATGTTCCAGTACGAGGGCCAGGTCATCGTGCTGGCCAACGGCTCGCAGTTCTGCAACTCGGGCACGCTGAACTACGACACCTTCCACCCCGGCCTGCGTGTCGACGGCACCGACCTCGACCCGTTCTGCGTCAGGGTCAACGACTTCACCGCGAACTACCTGCCGAGCGGGCAGGCCGACTACTTCCGCGCCGACATCGACTACCAGTCCGGCGACGACCTCACGACCAACACCTGGCGCCCGTACCCGCTCGAGGTCAACTCGCCGCTGCGCACCGCGGGCGACCGCGTCTACCTGCTGAGCCACGGCTACGCCCCGACCTTCACCGTCACCTTCCCCGACGGCCAGACCCGCACCCACACCACCCAGTGGCGGCCGGTCAACCAGCTGACCTACCTGTCGGAGGGCGCGACCAAGTTCGACCCGCCCGGCGTGAGCGACCCGGCCAAGCGGCGCACCGAGCAGCTCGCGATCACCGGCCTCTTCGCGCCGACCGCGGTCTTCTCCGGCGACCTCATGGACTCGGGCTTCCCCGACCTGCGTGACCCGGCCGTCGCCGTCGACGTCATGAAGGGCGACCTCGGCAACGAGTCCGGCCGGGGCCAGTCGATCTACGAGGTCAACCAGGACATGGTCGACTCCGGCAGGCTCAAGCGGGTCGCGCGGGAGAACCTGCGCCCCGGCGACCAGATCACCCTCGACGACGGCACGAAGATCAGCTTCGACGGCGTGCAGCGCTGGGTGTACCTGCAGGTCTCGCACGACCCCGCGCAGGGTTTCGTGCTCGTGTTCGCGGTGCTGATCGTGTTCGGCCTCGGCACGTCGCTCGTGATCAAGAGGCGCAGGTTGTGGGTCCGCGCCGTACCGGGTGACGGCGGTACGGTGTTGCGGCTCGGCGGCCTCGCCCGCACCGACCAGGCGGGCTACGGCGAGGAGTTCGGTCGCGTCACCGACGACCTGCTGGCGGAGCTGACACCGCTGGAAGAACGTGAAGGCGCGGTAGCCGGGAGGGAACCCTGATGGACATCAACCAGACGATGTCGAACTACAGCGACTGGTGCTACGGCATCGCCGTCGGCTCGTACGTGGTCGCGATGCTCTTCTACCTGTACGAGCAGGCGTTCGGCCACAAGCAGCGCGCCGAGGTCAAGCAGCGGGAGCTGGTCGGCGCCGGGGGTCCGTCCGAGGTCGAGACGGACGACACCGAGGCCGTGGCCGACGAGCCCGCCCGCGCCGGGCGTGCCGAGCGGATCGGCAAGCTGGCCGTCTCGCTCACCGTCTTCGGCGTCGTGCTGCACTTCGCCGCGCTCGCGCTGCGTGGTCTCGCCACCCAGCGTGCCCCCTGGGGCAACATGTACGAGTTCGGCGCGACGCTCTGCCTGGTCGCCGTGGTCACCTGGCTCGTCGTGATGCGCAAGTACCCGGTCCGCCACCTCGGTGTGTGGGTGCTGTTGCCGGTGATCGCGCTGATGTTCCTCGGCGGGGTCGTCCTCTACACCACGGCCGCCCCGGTCCAGCCCGCGCTGCAGTCGTACTGGCTCGTGATCCACGTGTTCTCGATCGCGCTCGGCAGCGGCATGGTCCTCGTGCCGGGCGTGGTGAGCGTGCTGTACCTGATCAAGGTCCGCAAGCCGGACTGGGCGACGCGGCTGCCCGCCGCGGAGGTCCTCGACCAGGTCGCCTACCGCACGACCGTGTTCGCGTTCCCCATCTACACGGCCGGAGTGATCTTCGGCGCGATCTGGGCCGAGCAGTCGTGGGGCCGGTTCTGGGGCTGGGACCCCAAGGAGACCGTCGCGTTCGTCGCGTGGGTCGTCTACGCCGCGTACCTGCACTCGCGGGCCACCGCGGGCTGGCGGGGCGGGCGCGCCGCGGCGATCAACATCGTCGGCTTCGCGGCGATGATCTTCAACCTGTTCTTCATCAACCTGGTAACGACAGGGTTGCATTCTTACGCGGGCGGCTGACCTCGTTTGTTGGACAACACGCATCGTTATCAGTACTCTCCGCTGCGGGGTTCGCTTTGGTTCGCCCATATGGGTGATGCCAACAGGGTCTGGAGGGTCTCGTGACGTACGCAGGGGCATTCGGGGGTAACGAACGCATTGCGGTCGATCGCATGTTGGGACGCGAAGGTCACCCGCTCGGGATCCGCCGCGCCGAGGCCACCAAGGCCGCGACCGAGGAGCACGTCGACTCCGCGGGCCACAAGCGCTGGACCCTCGGCGTAGCCGCGGGCGCCCTGCTCATGGCGGGCACGTTCGCCGCGGGTGCACTCGGCATCACCGGTGGCGCCGCGCCGACGGCAGGCTCCGCCCCCGAACACGCTCCCGCCGCGCCCGGCCACGCGCCGGGCAGTGGCCCCGTGATCGGCGCGCCCGCCTCGACGCACGACGACAGGCAGCAGCCGAAGCACCAGCAGGCCCCCGACCAGCAGGTCCAGCCCACCACGCCCGCGTCGGCGGGCGGCAGGCAGGCCGACACCCCCGTCACCGGCGGTACCGGCAGCACCGGCAGCACCGGCACCGCCCAGGGTGGCGGCAGCGCCAGCGGCGGCAACCACCGCACGACGACCCCCAACGGCAGCAACACGCAGACCCCGCCTCCCTCGTCGTCGCAGTCCGAGCAGCCGGCCCCGCCCGCGCAGGAGCAGCAGCAGGGTCCCGTCGGCGGCCTGGTCGACACCGTCGGCGACGTCCTCTCGCCCGTGACCGGCACGCTCGACGGCATCCTCTCGCCGAAGTCGACGAACAACGACGCCTCGGCCACCAGGTCCACCCCGTCCGGTCCGGCACTGACGATGATCGACCCGCTCGGCGACCTCCTCGCCGTCGGCTGACCGACGCCGTTCGGCGGCAGGCCGTTCCCGCACTTGGCCGACGACGTCCGTATGCCTACCGAAACCTGTCCGTGACCTGCGCCGACTCGGGACCGAGCCATCGGTTGCCAGTGCGAAGACCGACAGCCCCCGGTGTCGACTGTCACGACCGCCTGCGACTACCGTCGCGTTCGGAGGCGGTCCCGGTCAGTTGTTTCTCTAGGGAGGAACCCAGCGGTGAGTGCGCACGGCGAGCCGGAAGGGGGCGTACCCCGCAGCGGCGTAGGTGAGGAACCCCCTACCCAAGACTTCGGCCCCCGGCCGCTCGTGTCCCAGCTCGGGGACGAGGAACAGACCGGCTCCCAGTCGTATCCGCGACACGTGGAGCCGCAGTACACCGACCCGTCGCAGTCGCAGGGCAGCGGTCGCTACCAGGCGCCCTATGTGGACCAGACGCCGTCCGGTTCGCAGCCGGCCGTCTCGGGGTCGTACCAGGTGCCGCCGGGCTCGTCCGGCCCGCACTTCGTCGACCAGACCCCCTCGGGGGCCCAGCCCGCGGTGTCCGGCCCGCACCAGGTCCCCTCGGGGCCCTACCAGGTGCCCCAGGGCTCGGGGCCGTACCAGGTGCCACCCGGTTCCTCCGGCCCGTACAACGTGGACCAGACCCCGTCTGGCTCGCAGCCGGTGCCGCGCCAGTACCTGGAACAGCAGCAGCCCGGCAGGCCCTACCAGCAGCCGATGTACCAGCAGCAGCCACCCGGCAAGCCGGCACAGCCGACCGGTCACGGCGGTGAGCTGTCGTCGCAGAAGCTGATCAAGCAGACCAAGCGCCCACCGCAGTCCGGCTGGCGCAAGGCCGTGTTCGTCGCCAGCGGCCGGCTGATCAACGTCGGCGAGAGCCCGAACGAGACGCACCGGCGCGAGCTGATCACGCGGGTCAACCAGCCGCTGCGCGGTTGTTACAAGATCGCGATGCTGAGCCTCAAGGGCGGCGTCGGCAAGACGACCACGACCACCACGCTCGGCTCGACGTACGCCTCACTGCGTGGCGACCGGGTGATCGCGGTCGACGCGAACCCCGACCGGGGCACGCTGAGCCAGAAGATCCCGCTGGAGACCACCGCGACGGTCCGCCACCTGCTGCGTGACGCCGACCGGATCAAGCGCTACAGCGACATCCGCGCGTACACCTCGCAGGGCCCGAGCCGCCTCGAGGTGCTGGCCAGCGAGCAGGACCCGGCCGTGTCGGAGGCATTCAGCGAGGACGACTACCGGCGCACGATCTCGCTGCTCGAGCACTTCTACAACATCGTGCTCACCGACTGCGGCACCGGTCTGATGCACTCGGCCATGAAGGGCGTGCTCGACCTCGCGGACTCACTCGTGGTCGTGTCGTCCGGCTCGGTCGACGGCGCCCGCTCGGCGTCGGCGACGCTGGACTGGCTGGACGTCCACGGCTACGGCGACCTGGTCGCACGTTCGGTCGCGGTGATCAACTCGGTGCGCCCCGGCTCCGGCTCGGTCGACCTGGACAAGCTGGCCCAGCACTTCGGCGCCCGCTGCCGCGCGGTGGTCCGCATCCCGTTCGACCCGCACCTGGAAGAGGGCGCGGAGATCGAGCTGGACCGGCTGAGTGCCGCGACGAGGCTCTCGCTGCTGGACCTGGCGGCCACGGTCGCGGACGCCTTCCCGAGCGAGTTCTACTACATGCGCTGAGCAACTGCCCTGAAAGCCGCGTTCACTCGTTGAACGCGCCTTTCAGGACAGTCACGCAGTCATGCGGGCGGTTGCTTGCCGTCCGCATCAGGCGGGTTCTTCCGCTCGTTGAGGCTCCGAAGGAACTCCGGATCGTCATCGGGGGCCATCGGCCCAGGACGACGAGTCGGCCGGCTCACACGACGTTGTTCAGTGCCGACCGTGGTGGGGTTCGCCACGAACGCCCGCCACAGCAGCACCACGACGCAGACGGCGCCGATCGCGGCGAGCAAGTAGAGCATCTGCCACCTCCCGAGGTCCTGCTATCGAGATTAGACCGTTTGGACCGATTTCGGGGCCTCGGGTGGCCATCCGTGCACTTACGCGTGGCCGTTGGCGAGGTTGGCCTCTGTCGTCAGCTCGGCGAGCAGGGTCTTCACCTCCGACTCACGGAACCGGCGGTGGCCGCCGGGGGTACGGATGGATCCGATGCGCCCGGCGGTTGCCCACCGGGTGACGGTCTTCGGGTCGACGCGGAACAACGCCGCGACCTCGCCGGGGGTAAGGAGCCGCTCACCGACATGTGCCGCAGTCACGTGTCCTCCTCAGTTGATCTGACCTGGACAGCCCAATCGTTGCATCTCGACCATCGGGTACTCGAACGGTTGTCTGATGGTAAAGAGGTAGTAAGGGACAAAACGGCCGCTTCGGACACCGCCCGACTGTGCTGGTCGCGGCGTTCGCACCGCTAGAGTGCGGCCGTGGACGACGTCGACCGCCGCATCATCGCCGCGCTCCGGGAGCACGGCCGGGCGACCTACGCCGAGCTCGGCAGGCAGGTCGGCCTGTCCGCCTCCGCCGTGCACGAGCGGGTCGGCAAGCTCGAGACCAGCGGCGTCATCACCGGCTACCACGCCGTGGTGAACCCCGGCATGGTCGGTCTCGGCGTCACCTCCCTGATCGGCATCTACTCGACGGACACCGCCGACGACGAGGACGTGGCCGAGGCGCTCGCCGCCCTCGACGAGGTCGAGTCCTGCTACCGCGTCGCAGGTGACGAGTCCTTCATAGTCAAGGTACGCGTCGCGACTGTGGACGACCTGGAGCGCACACTGGGGCGCCTGCGCCGCATCGACGGCGTGGCGCGCACCCGCACGACCCTCGTGCTGTCCACGCGGTTCGAGGGCAGGCCGAACACCTCGCAGGTGGATGACCTTGACGAGTAACGTCTCTGTCGTGAGCACGCTGGCACGCGACCTGACCCTGTACACGCTGGGCAGGCTCGCGCTCGTCGCCGTGGTGACGGTCGCGCTGGTGCTGTTCGACGTGCCGCTGCTGGTGTCGCTCGCGGTGGCCGTGGTGGTCGGCTTCCCGTTGGGGCTGCTGGTGTTCCGCGGCCTGAACAGCCGCGTGACAGCGGGCCTGGCCGAACGCGGGGCGTCCCGAGCCGAGACCAGGGACCGCCTGCGCCGCGAGCTGCGCGGCGAAGAATGACCGCGGTCGACCGCTGCAGCGGAAAGGCCCGCGACTGGATCTGCGAGGCGGTCCGGGTGATCGAGGCGGACGCCAACCGCAGCGCCGACACGCACCTGCTCCCGTTCCCGCTGCCGCCCGAATGGAATGTCCGCCTTTACCTGAAGGACGAGTCGACCCACCCGACCGGCTCGCTGAAGCACCGCCTGGCGAGGTCGCTGTTCCTGTACGCGCTGTGCAACGGCTGGATCATCGGTGGCACGCCGGTGATCGAGGCGTCGTCGGGCTCGACGGCGGTGTCGGAGGCGTACTTCGCGCGTCTGCTGGGGCTGCCGTTCATCGCGGTCATGCCACGCACCACGAGTGCGGGCAAGGTGGCCCTGATCGAGCGGCAGGGTGGCCGATGTCACTTCGTCGACGAGCCGAGCCGGCTGTACGCCGAGTCCCACCGCCTCGCCGAGGAGCTGGACGGTCACTTCATGGACCAGTTCACGCACGCCGAGCGAGCCACGGACTGGCGCGGCAACAACAACATCGCCGAGTCGATCTTCGAGCAGATGGCCCTGGAGCCACACCCGGAGCCGACCTGGGTCGTGGTGGGCGCGGGCACCGGCGGCACGAGCGCGACGATCGGCCGCTACATCCGCTACCAACGCCTCAGGACGAACCTGGCGGTGGTGGACCCGGAGAACTCGGTGTTCTTCGAGGCGTGGCGCGACACCGTGCCGGACCTGACGGCGAGCCAGGGCTCCCGCATCGAGGGCATCGGCAGACCCCGCGTGGAGCCGTCGTTCGTGGGCCAGGTGATCGACCGCATGATCAAGGTCCCCGACGCGGCCTCCCTGGCCACGATCCGCGCGGTGGAGCCACTACTGGGCCGCCGCGTCGGCGGCTCGACGGGCACCAACCTGTGGGGCGCGTTCCAGATCGTCGCGGAGATGCGGGCAGCGGACCGCTCCGGCAGCGTGGTCACGCTCCTGTGCGACGGCGGCGAACGCTACGCCAACACCTACTACGACGACGCCTGGCTGGCGGCCCAGGGCCTGGACCTGAACCCCCACCTCGAGACGGTCGACCACTTTCTGACCACCGGCGAGTGGTGATCATCACTGTAGGGCCCACTCCCAGAAGCCGTCGCCATTCGTGATCTTCACAGCATCATCCGGAAGATAGATTTCGACGGCGCCCGCATACTTTTTGTTGGGCAGCCAGTTCTCGTCACCAAAACCGATACTCGACTGTGTCGGCGCACATTCCCACCGCGATGACGGGTTGAGGTCTCCACCAGTAACGCCTGCCGCGTTGATTGCCGCGAACCGCGTGACGAGGTAGGACGGGAGATCCGTCAATGTGTACGAGGGTCCGGTTTGGATCTCGACCCAGACCAGTTTCCTGGTTGTACCAGTGGGCGGTGCGTCACCTGGATAACCGCCGGTGCAGTCGGTGACCTTCGTGATGGTGAACGTCATGGCACAGTTGTCGAAGCTGGTGTCCGCGCAGTCGGCTCCGGCGAGGTCGCCCAGCCGTTTCGCTATCGGACCCTTGTTCGGCGGCGGGGTCGTTGTTGTCGTCTCCGCATCGGCCAGCTCTACCGAACTTGCCTTGGGGCGGTTCGTGGGTTGTTCCTCGGCAGCTTTGCTGGAACAACTCGTCAGGAATGCCACGACGAACAACGAGACAAATATTCTGCGAACCACAACAGCACCTCCCAGTCGGGAAGTCAGTCGGCGATGTCGGGTTGTCCGTTACAAGTGAAAAGCTGGTATCTCGCTTAGGTGAAAGCCAACCCCACACTGGTGAGGACGGCCCAGGCGAGCATCGCGAACGAGGTGTCCCGCAGCGCGGGGATGAGCGCCATCCCGGTCGCGCCGCCGACCACCTTGCGGACGGCGGGCACCACGAGCGCGGCGGCGAGCAACCCGAGCAACACCCACGGCGCCCAGATCGCCGCGACGAGCGACACGACGAACGGCACGGCCACGAGCACGACGAACAACGTCCGCGTCCGCCGGTCCCCGAGCCGCACCGCCATGGTGATCTTCCCGCTGGCCGAGTCCGTCGGCAGGTCCCGCAGGTTGTTCGTGACGAGCACACTCGCCGAGATACACCCGAGCGCCACCGCCCCGCCCACCCCGAGCCAGGTGAGCGCACCGGCCTGCACGTACAGCGTGCCGAGTACGGCGACCGGTCCGAAGAACACGAAGACGGCCACCTCCCCCCACCCCGCGTACCCGTACGGCCGGGGCCCCCCGGTGTAGAACCACGCGGCGGCAACGGAAACCGCGCCGACCGAGAGCAGCCACCAGTGCCCGGTGAGCGCGACCAGCACGAGCCCGGCGACCGCGGCCACCCCGAAGCACAGGAACGCGGCCGTGAGCACCGCCCGCGCGGGTGCCACCCCGGACGCGACCAGCCGCAACGGTCCGACCCGCTTGTCGTCGGTGCCCCGGATGCCGTCGGAGTAGTCGTTGGCGTAGTTGACCCCGACCTGCAGCGCCAACGAGACGACCAACGCCAACAGCGACGCCCACCAGCTGAACCCGTCGACAGCCGCGGCGGCACCGGCCCCGACGATCACCGGCGCGATCGAGTTGGGCAGTGTGCGGACCCGGGCCCCGGCTACCCACTGTGCGGTTGTGGCCATGAGGTCATCTAACTAGGACCACACGAGCCCGGGAGCGTGGCCCGCCCCCGACCACGCAGAGCGGCCCGCGGTTCAGGACCCGCGCAGCACGTCCCTGACCCCGCTCCGGTCGACCTTGCCCGGCCCCCGCAACGGAAGCGCGGTCACGAACCGGACGAGCCTCGGCGCGGCAGGCCCACCGAGGCGCGCACGCACCGCCGCACGCAGGTCGTCGACCAGCGGCGGCGACGAACCATCCACCGGCACCACCGCGGCCGCCACCAACTGCCCCCACTCCGCGTCCGGCAGGTCCACCACACACACCTCGGCGACCCCGGCCTGCTCCGCCAGCACGGCCTCCACAGCCGCGGGCGCGACCTTCACCCCACCCGTGTTGATCACGAAGTCGGCTCGGCCCGACACGGACAGCGTCCCGTCGGCCGACAGCTCCCCGATGTCGGTGGTCCGGAACCACCCGTCGACGAAGGCCGCCGAGGTACCGACAGGATCCCGCCGATAGCCACTCGCCAACGTCGGCCCGGCCAGCGAGATCACCCCGTCCGACAGCCGCACCCGCACCCCGTCCAACGGCTGCCCGTCGTACACACACCCCCCGGCGGTCTCCGACATTCCGTAGGTGGTCGACACCCGCACCCCGGCCGCCCGCGCCCGGTCGACCAACGACGCGGGCGCTGCCGCACCGCCGAGCAACACCGCGTCGAACGAGCACAACGCCTCCAGCCCGACCGGATCGTCGAGCAGCCGCACCAGCTGCGTCGGCACGAGGGAGGTGTACCGCCTCGGGCCGGTCATCGAGCGGACCGCGTCCGCGAACGGTCGCGTGCCACGGAGAACGGGCCCGAACCCGGCGAGCAGCGACCGCACGACGACCTGCACCCCGGCAATGTGGTTGGCGGGCAGCGTGAGCAACCACTGCCCTGGCCCGCCGAGCCGCTCGTGGGTGGCGGCCGCGGACGCACGCAGCGCGGTGGCCGACAGCTCGACCCCCTTGGGCGCCCCGGTGGACCCGGAAGTGGCGACCACCACGGCGGTTCCTGGCAGGGTCGGCTCGCCGGGCGCCATGGCGGACCGCAGCTCCCCGGCCCGCGGGTCGTCGGCCGACAGCGGCAGAACCGCGGGCCCGCCATCGAGCGCGGCGGCCAGCGCGGCCACGATCGCCGAGTTGTCCACAGGCGTCAGCAACACGATCGAAATTGTCGGCCACCCCGCCTACGCTCGCCCCATGACCGTCACCACACCACCCGTCGACGCCCCGCTGCGGGACGCCTACCTGCGCAGACTGGGTTTCGCGACCCCGCTGCCCGCCACCGTGGAGACGCTCTACGCGCTGCACAGGGCGCAGGTCGAACGCATCCCGTACGAGTCGGCGTGGATCTGGCTCGGCGAGCGCAGGACGATCGCGCCCCTCGACTCGGTGCGCTACCTCGTGAGTGGCCGAGGCGGCTACTGCTACCACCTGAACGGCGCGCTGGCCACCTTGCTGGGCTGGCTGGGTTTCACCGTGCACTGGCACAGCGGCGGCGTACAGGGCCACGTCGACGCCGCGCCGAACGTGGGCGGCAACCACCTGGCGCTGACGGTCACGGACCTGCCGTCCGACACCAACTCGAGCGGAGCCTGGTACCTCGACACGGGCCTTGGCGACGGTCCACACGAACCGATGCCGTTGCGCGAGGGCACCTACGCGCAGGGCCCGCACACCTACCGCTTACGCCCGTCCGAGATCGCCCCTGGCGGCTGGCGTTTCGACGCCGACCCGAGCATGTCCCTGCACGGCATGGACTTCACGCCAGGAAACGCGACCCCGGACGATCTGCGGGAGCAGCACGAACACCTGCAGTCGAGCCGCGACTCCAGCTTCGTCAGGACACTGGCGGTCTTCCGGCGAGACACGACCGGCGTGGACTTCCTGCGTGGCCGCGTGCTCAGCCGCCTCGGCGACGAGGAGAACACGACGGAGCTGGACACGAGCACCGACTGGTACGCCTGCCTCGCGGACGTCTTCGGCCTCCCGTTGTCCGATGTGGACGCCGAACGGAGGGATGCGTTGTGGCACAAGGTGACCGCCGCCCACGAGGCATGGCAGGCGGCGGTCACCAGGGCGGGGGCGGCCGTGGCTCAGTAGTAGTACGGGAACTGCGACCAGTCCGGCGGGCGCTTCTCCAGGAAGGCGTCGCGACCCTCGACAGCCTCGTCGGTCATGTACGCCAGACGGGTCGTCTCGCCCGCGAACAGCTGCTGGCCGACGAGACCGTCGTCGATCAGGTTGAACGCGTACTTCAGCATGCGCTGAGCCGTCGGCGACTTGCCGTTGATCTCGGTCGCCCACTCCAGGGCGGTCGCCTCCAGCTCGGCGTGCGGCACGACGGCGTTCACCGCACCCATGCGGTGCATGTCGGCCGCCGAGTACGTCCTGCCGAGGAAGAAGATCTCCCTGGCGAACTTCTGGCCAACCTGCCGCGCGAGGTACGCCGACCCGAACCCGCCGTCGAAGCTGCCCACGTCGGCGTCGGTCTGCTTGAACCTGGCGTGCTCCTCACTCGCCAGCGTCAGGTCGCACGTCACGTGCAGGCTGTGCCCACCGCCGGCGGCCCAACCCGGCACCACCGCGATGACCACCTTCGGCATGAAGCGGATCAGGCGCTGGCACTCCAGGATGTGCAGGCGCCCCGCCCGGGCCGGGTCGACCGTCTCGGCGGACTCGCCCGACGCGTACTGGTAGCCCGTCCGGCCACGAATACGCTGGTCACCGCCGGAGCAGAAGGCCCAGCCGCCGTCGCGGGGTGACGGACCGTTGCCGGTCAGCAGGACACACCCGACATCGGGTGTCATCCTGGCGTGGTCGAGGGCCTGGTACAGCTCGTCGACCGTGTGTGGTCGGAACGCGTTGCGGACCTCGGGCCGGTGGAAGGCGATCCGCACGGCACCCGTCGACACGGCGCGGTGGTAGGTGATGTCGGTGAAGGAGAAACCCTCGACCACGCGCCACGCGGCGGGGTCGAACAGCTCGGACACGTCAGAGGACACGCGCCCGAGCATATGAGCCGTCCAGAAATCGCGGCGGGACGGATCGCCGTGCGAAGCTGAAGGTCATGCAGGATGTCGAGGCCGTGGTCGAGGAGCTCGCCGACCGCGACGATGCCGGGCTGGTGGTCGCCGCGTGCTGGTACGACGTGTCCAACGACCGGCCGAACTACCTGATGTCCCAGTTCGACGTGCAGAACTTCCTCTGGCTCACCCTGCCCCAGCTGCTCCGCGACCCGCCTGTCGACCTCGACCCGATGCCCACCTGGCGGGAGGTCGTCGACGAGGCGGCCTGGTTCTTCGAACGCCTCGACCAGCCCCGCTACGCCGCGATCTGCCGAGGTCCGCGCACCCACGAGATCCTCGCCTCGGCCCAGGACGCCATCCGCAGCTTCGAGCTGTACGCCCAGGCCACGCACGAGTCCGGCATCATGCCCCCACCCGGCCTGCGCATCAGCTGGCTCGACCACCCCGGCCCCCGTGAACAGGCGCTCTACGACGCCATCACCCGCGCACTCGAACGTGCGATCGCCGCGGGCGAGCTGGACCCCGCCGACGACGCCAAGCGCCTCGCGGTCGCCGCGACCGTCCTCGACCAGCTGCCCGACGGCCACACCGAGACCATGCAGGACCTCATGCTCGCCGAGCGGATGACCACGCTCGGCGCCACCTTCGGCAGCCAGACCGCCCGTGAGCTGCTGGTTCGCGTCGAGCCGGACGTCGCCAAGCCGCTCGACCTCACCCCGGAGCTGCTGCTCGCAGGCACGCGCCCGCTCGGCCAGGTGGTCCACGACCGCGACGGCTCCGGCCCACTGTGCGCGATGGCACAGAAGCTCGGCCTGCTCGACGAGGACCTCGACCGCACCGACGAGGGCGAACGAGCACTCGCCCACCCCGTCCTGCTGTTCGAGGCGGTGGTCGGCGGCTTCGCGACCCCCGCCGACCGCGTCGCCGCACAGGCCGCCCTCCCGCTGCTCTGCATGCTGATCCTGGCCGACACCATCGACGTCGACATGCTGCTCGACCGCGTCGCCATCGTGTTCTTCGAGACAGGTCGCGGCGATGCCCCGTGGCCGAGCGATAGCGTGCGCAGTGCCGTGTACGAGCTGCTGGCCGACATGCGCACCGTCGGCATCGTGGCCGAGGACCGCCTGACGGACTTCGGCAGGCGGGTCGCCCTGACCGGCATCCGGACCCGGGCGATGCAGGCCAGGGACGACTGACCTCGGAGGGAGGTGGCGACGTGAGCGCAACCCGCGAACCGACCCGGCACCGAGGAAAGGGCGAGGGGATTTCGTGAACGGAGCGTTCCGGTGCCGCGGAGCCGGCGAGGCGAGATCGTGAACCCCTCGACCGCGCAGGCCACGGTCATCGTTGACGAGCTGGTGCGCAACGACGTGCGGCACGTGGTCGTCTGCCCGGGCTCCCGCAACGCCGCACTCGCCATGGCCATCCACCAGGCCGACGCCGACGGCCGCCTCACGATGCACGTGCGTATCGACGAGCGCTCGGCGGGCTTCCTGGCGCTGGGACTGTCCAGGGCCAGCGGCCGTCCCACCGCCGTCGCGTGCACGTCGGGTACGGCCGCCGCGAACCTGCACCCCGCGGTCCTCGAGGCCCACCACTCCGGCATCGGCCTCCTGATGATCACCGCCGACCGGCCCCCCGAGCTGCACGGCTCCGGCGCGAACCAGACCATCGACCAGCGCGGGCTGTTCGGCTCGGCGGCGGTGGCCGTCGAGTTCCCCGTCGCCGAGCGTCGCGAGGGCCAGAACCAGGTGTGGCGCGGCCTGGTGTGCCGCGCGGTCGCGCAGGCGGAGACCGGACGGCCGGTGCAGGTCAACGTCCCGTTCCGCGAGCCGCTGGTCCCGACGTTCGAGCCCCGCTGGCCAGAGCCACTGGACGGCCGCGCGGGCGGCCTCCGCTGGACCACGTCCTCGGCCCCGGTGACCATGGCAGGCAGCCGCGTCGACTTCCGGCTGCCCGCGCGGACGCTGATGGTCTTCGGCAGTGGCCGCGAGGACCGTGCCCAGGCCGCGGCCGCGGTCGCGGCCAGCGCGGGCTGGCCCGCCGTCGCCGAGCCGACGAGCCAGGCAGCCGCCCTGTCCGGCGGCGCGAACGTGTTGCGTTGTGGTGCGCTGCTGCTTGCGGCGGGTGAGCTGCCGGAACCCATGCGTCCAGAAGCTGTCGTAGTCGTAGGCCGCCCCACGCTGTCAAGGGGCGTGCGTGGCCTGATGGGCCGTGCTCCGGTCTACGGCATCGGCGACCACCCGCAGTGGACGGACCCGCAGTACGTGGCGTCACACGTGCGCGGCTGGCTCGACCTCGACGACATGTCCCAGGTCGACGGCGTGGACGCGGACTGGCTGACCACCTGGCGACACGCGGACGCCGTGGCGACGAACGCCATCGAGAAGCTGCTGGACGAGCAGGAGTGGCCCACCGGCCTGAGGCTGGCCATCGAGGTGATGGACGCCCTGCCGACGGACGCGGCCCTGTTCCTCGGCTCGTCGAACCCGGTGCGGGACATCGACCTGGTGGCCGAGCCGCGCTCGGACGTGCGGGTCTACGCCAACCGTGGCGTGGCAGGCATCGACGGGAACGTGTCGTCGGCGGTCGGAATGGCACTGGCCGCCGACCGCCCGGCCTATGCGTTGATCGGCGACCTGACCCTGCTGCACGATCTGAATGGTTTGTTGATAGGACCGTCAGAAAACCGCCCGAATTTGACACTGATAGTTCACAATGACGATGGCGGCGGAATATTTACTCTGCTAGAACAAGGCGCGGCTGAGTACAAGAACAGTTTCGAGCGCATTTTCGGCACGCCACATGGTGCGGACATCGAGTCCCTGTGCCGCGGATACCACGTGGACTACGTACGCGCCATGAGCGGCGGAGACCTGCGGGCGGCGCTGAAACCAGGGCGTGGCCTGCGGGTGGTCGAGGTCCGGTCGAACCGGGCGTTGCTGCGGGATCTGCACGGGCGGCTACGTGCCACGGTCGCGGAGGCCGCACTGCGCTAGCGAGATGGAATATCGCCACATTCGGCCTCGAGGTTCCGAATGGGTGAACGAGGTTTATTGCCAGGCGAGCAACAGGCCATTGTGGACACATGGTCAATGACAGGGGCGCATCCGTGCGTCAGCGGCGAGTTTCCGCGGAACTGAGGATTTTGCGCCAGGCGAAGGATCTGACGTGCCAGCAGGTGGCCGACGCGCTGGACTGGTCGGTCAGCAAGGTGAGCCGGATGGAGACCGGGATCAGAGGGCTCTTCCCGGACGACGTCGCTGCCCTGCTCGGCTACCTGGAGGCCCCTTCCAAACTGAGAGAACAGCTACTCACCCTGGTTCGTGAGGGCGACAAGCTGAACTGGATCCAGATCGGGCGCGGCATCCCTTCCGACTGGAAGGACCTCGTCCGCATCGAGAACGAAGCGATTGCCCTCTACAACTACGAGTCGCAGGTGGTGCCGGGCCTGCTCCAGACTGGCGACTATGCGACCGCGGTGATCAGGGCCTGCTCCCTCCAGCATGCCGAGGGAGCGGCTAGCCAGCTGGTGCGAACTCGAATGGGTAGGCAGGCGCTACTCAGCCGGTACAACGGGCCCAGTCTCGATGTGATCATCGATGAGATGGCGCTCAGGCGACCGATAGGCGAGCCGGGAGTGATGCATCGCCAACTGCGGCATCTTCTGAACATGGCCAACCGCCCCCGGATCAATATCCGTGTGTTGCCGTTCGAGGTGGGTGCGCATCCTGGGCTTGAAGGGGCGTTCCTGTTGTTGGAGTTCGACGCCCAACCTCCCTTGGTGCATCAAAACAATCGAGGAACTGGAGGGTTCTTGGAGGAGGGTCGGCATGTGGCGCGCGCTAAGCTGGAGTGGCGAATGCTTGGTTCGATGGCCCTGTCGCCGGAAGACTCGCTCCGGCTTATTGCCGAGATCGCCGGCGAGATGCCCACATGCTAGGAGTGCCCATGAACGCCCTGGACCTTTCCCGAGCCGAATGGCGCAAGAGTAGTCGCAGCACCGGTGCCCCCAACTGTGTTGAGGTGGCCACCAACGGCCAGGTTACCGCGGTGCGGGACTCCAAGCAGCCCTCCGGGCCCGTCCTCGCCTTCCCCATGGCCTCATGGGTGGACTTCGTCAGCCGGTAGCACCGGTCACAGCGCCGCCAGGCGGTCGAGCACCTCCTGCCGCACGGCCGGCGGCGCCCACGAAGCCTCGATCGCGTTGCGCTGCAACGTGATCATCTCCTCACGGGTGAGCCCCAGCTCCTGCTGCACCGTGACCAGGTTCTCCAGCACGTACGCGGTGAAGTAGGCAGGGTCGTCGGAGTTGACGGTGACCCGCACGCCCTCATCCAGCAGCCGCCTCAGCTCCGGCTCCAGCGTGCCCTCGATGTGCAGATGCATCTCACACTTGGGCATCGTTGCGATGAAGTCCTCCATGTGGGTGAGCGTAGAACGCACACTGGCCACATGCTGGATCTCATCGCCGGTGCGCTACAGGGGGTAGCGGTGGCCATCCTGACCCTGCCGTGATCGCGTCGTGACCCGGCCGACTTCTCGACCGTCGAGCTGGGCTACGCCTGGCGCGGCCCACGTGGCGCGGTGTCGGGGGCACTCCGCGAGCTGGTCGACAGGGGCGCGGCGCGGCAGTCACGACGACGCGGCATCGTGCGGACGGGCCAGCGGCTGCCGCGCGACCTCGAGCCGCTTTCACGTTCCGTCTACAGCGCGCTCGGTACCCACAGCCGACCGGCCGGGTTGCGGAAGTCGAAACACGTCGACGAGAAGCTGCCCGCCGTGCGCAGACGGGTCGTCGGCGCGGGACTCCGGGCTGGTCGGGTGCGCCGGACGCTCGGGTCGATCACCGCGGTGGCCGCGCCCGTGGTCGCGCTGGACGGTGTGCTCCGCGGCGTTGACGTGGCCATGGGCATCGCCGTGAGCGTGGTCGCGGTGCTGGGCGCCGCCTGGCTCCTCGCGCTGCGCGGCATCACGGTCAGGGGCGCCCGCACCCTCGCGGCCACGCCCCGCCGCCGTGCCGGTGTCAGAGTTCTGCGAGGCGCGTCGGCGGAGCCGGCCGGTGTTTCCTCGTCCGGCTGGTTCCTCGGCAGCTGGCTCGCGGACTTCGGCTATCCGAAGAGCAGTTTCGCCGTCGACGCGGGGAGCGGCGGCCACAGCGGCGGCCACGACGGTGGCGACTTCGGCGGTGGCCACGACGGCGGCGGGGACGGCGGGTACTGACGACGAAGGGCCCCGCACGAGTGCGGGGCCCTCCTGCTGTCGACCGTTACTTCGTGCCGACCTTGATCTTCATGGACGTGCCGTTCTCCGAGACCACGCGGATCGTCGTCCCGGTGGCCGGGAGCTTCACGCCCGCGTTCGGCTGCTCGGCGTACCAGAACTTCTTGGTGTCGTCGAACAGCGGCACGGCGTTCTGGCCGCGGATGTAGCTCGGCTTGCCGTTCACGTGCAGCGTGAACGAGTCCGCCTTCTCCAGCGAGAACGGCGCGTCGTAACCCGCGATCCGCTCACGCCACGGCTGCCCCTCCAGGTTGTAGATCGGCGCAGGGTGGGCGTCGACCGGCAGCACGAGTCCGCTGCCCTGGTGCTGGCTGGTGTTGTTGTCGTCGTACGACGTGTCCCAGTACCAGACGCCGAGGCCGGTCTCGTACGGGAAGTGCTCGACCCAGTCCGGCTTCGCCGGGTCGCCCACGTTGTACGGGCCGGTCTTCATGTACTGGTCGTAGGACTCGTACGTGCGGTGCGACGCGATGTAGAAGTTGTCGAACATGACGGTCTCGGTCTGCTGCGTGGTGCGGAAACCGTCGAGCGTCCAACCGTTCGCGCCGTTCTCCGCGCCGTCGGCGAAGATCTGCTGGCCGTCGGCGGTGATCGAGATCTCGTCCGCGAAGAAGCCGTTCTCCGCGACCGCGCCGTCGGTCTTGTACCGGAACCGCAGCTGGGCGGTCTTGCCCGCGAGCGAGTCCAGCGACACGTGCATGTCCTGCCACGCGCCCTCGGACGAGCCGGTCAGCGCCGGCTGGTCGTCCGCGTCCCGCGAGAACGGCGTGCCGTCCACGGTGCCGTCGAGCGTCTGCCAGGTGGCGCCGCCGTCGACGGACGCCTGCACGTACAGGTAGTCGAAGTCCGTCTCGATGTCGTACCTGGCCTGCAGGTCGAGCGCGGCGCTCGTCTTGCCGGTCAGGTCGACCGTGCGGGTCATCGACGTGTCGATGTCGTCGCCCTTGGTGCTCCACCACTGGTTCGCGCCCGCGGCGGGTGCGCCGTACTGGAACTGCACCGGTTTGTCGGGCAGCACGACCACGACACCCTGCGGCTTGTTCGAGTTGTACTCGTGCGGGCCGAGCTCGAGCGTCTTCGTCTGGCCCGCCACGGTGACCTCGTAGTCCAGCCAGCCGAGCTGCAGCTTCGACCACGGGTCCATGTCGTTGACACGGGAGCCGAGCACCTCGCCGGGGCCGGACACACGCTGCTGCGCCATCAGCGACCACCAGTTGAGGTGGTTCTGGCCGCCGCTGCCGGAGAAGTCGTACAGGTCCGGCAGGCCGAGGTCGTGGCCGTACTCGTGTGCGAACACGCCGATGCCGCCGTTCTCGGGCTGCATGGTGTAGTCGCCGACCCAGATGCCGGTGGTGCCGATCTGGGAGCCGCCCTCGAGGTTGCCCTCGGGGCCCGAGGTGGTGTTGGAGAAGGCGAAGCTCCGGTGGCTCCAGACGGCGTCCTCACCCTGGATCGGGTCGCCGTCGGCCTGGTCGCCGCCCGCGTGCACGATCTGGAAGTGGTCGATGTAGCCGTCGGGCTCGTCGAAGTTGCCGTCACCGTCGTGGTCGTTGCGGTCCCAGACGTCGTACTGGGCCAGCTGCGCCTTGACCTGCTCGACCGTCTTGCCCGAGGCGATCTGGTCGTTGTACCACTGGTTCACGCCGTCGGCGACGAGGCTGTAGGAGTTGCTGCAGATGTTGTCCGGGCACGGGTAGCCGTTCGAGCGGCCGTACCGGGCCTCGTTGTAGCGGACCTTCACCCAGTCGGTGACAT
The DNA here is from genome assembly GCF_004364325.1 of Actinophytocola oryzae. Lineage (GTDB taxonomy): Bacteria > Actinomycetota > Actinomycetes > Mycobacteriales > Pseudonocardiaceae > Actinophytocola > Actinophytocola oryzae. Next base: position 184,542 of record NZ_SOCP01000010.1, read on the forward strand.
ATCCCTGCACGGAGTAACGGCCGGAGGACTGCTTCGCGTAGTAGTTCGCGACCGAGTCCACACCGGGGTCGGTCGAGAAGTACAGGTCCTGGAAGTGCTGCCGGTTGTAGTCGGCCTGCCAGATGGTGGAGTTGTCCTTCGAGCGGTCCGGCTCCGGGATCTCGTTGTGGAGCGGACCGTCGAACTTCGTCGGGCCCGCCGTGTTGGGATCGGTGTCCTGGTCGGGGTAGTTCGGGTGCCGCTCGTTCCCGAACTCGACGAGCACGACGAAGATGTTGTCGGTCTTCTCACGCGACAGCTCGACGTACTGGTCGACCTTGCCTGCCTTGTTCTTCGCCTTGGCCTTGCTCTTGGGACCCGGCTTCGTCCCCATCTTGACGACGGTGCTGCCGCCGCGCTTCTCGGCCTTCCTGTCACCGCTCAGTACGTCGGCGAGGGCCTCCTGGCGCAGGGCGCGACGCTTCTCCTCAGCGGGGTTGGGCAGATCGTCGACGAGCGGGGCGGCGGTTCGCGCCGCGTCACCCGAAGGTGGTGCCGCCTGTGCGGCCGGACCCATTGTCGCCAGCCCTGCCGCCACCAGGGCGGCACTGGTAAGGCCGACGAGAATTCTTCGTTGCACACGTCCTCCACGATGGCTAAGCACCCAGTCACTCGAAGGGCTGACCAGGCACGCTGCGGGATATTACGGACGGCGAATAAATTTCGGACCCGACGAACGGCGTAATCCAAAAGGAGTAATCCGTCCGTGTTGGTCCAGTCGGATGAGTTACGGGTCATCCGTTCACCCGCGTGGCGCCCCCGAAATCGGTGTTCGCGCTCTTCGGAGACTCGCGGAGAACGTCGGCCCCATGGGGCGGTATACACGGCCCTTTCGTACGGACCGACGGGATTCTGTGAAACTCCCGCGCCGGAAGTGTCGCCCCAGGTCCGTGGCATCGAAGCCGGGTGTCGAGCCGAGCCGCTCGGTCGGGTGAGCGGGGCCGTTCGGCTGTGTGCGGAGGGTTGTCCCGTGCCGCCGAACGGGTGGCTACGCTCAACGGTGTGGTGCAGCAGGTGACCGACACTCGCAGGCCGCTCGCCCGGCGGTGGGTGAGGCGTGGCGTGCTGGCCCTCGCCTCGGTCATCACGTTCCTCGGAGTCGTCCTCGTCGTCGCCGCGTGGACCGAGGACATCTCCATCGACAGCAACACCGGCTACGCGAACGCCCAGGTCGTGGCGGACGACTTCACGCGAACGCTCGTGCGCTTCTACACCTCGGACGGTGCCGAACACATCCCGCAGACCGGCGTGCTCTACCCCGCCGGGCTCAGGGTCGGCGACGTCGTGCAGGTCGAGTACCGCCAGGACAACCCCGAGCTGGTGCGGGTGGCGGGCCGGGGCGCCATCGTCACGCTGCTCCCCGTCGGGTTGACACTGCTGGGGGTCTGGGCTGTGACCGTGCCCACAGTGTGGTGGCTCCGACGCCGGATGTAACACTTCTGCTCGAAATCCACGTTCAGATGTAACATCGGGTCGTGAGCGAGGAAGACTTCACGCGCCTGGTCGAGGCCGAGCAGCGGGTCGAGCCGAGGGACTGGATGCCCGACGGTTACCGCCGGACGCTCATCCGCCAGATCGCCCAGCACGCGCACTCCGAGATCATCGGCATGCAGCCGGAGGCCAACTGGATCAGCCGCGCGCCCTCGCTGCGCCGCAAGGCGATCCTCCTGGCCAAGGTGCAGGACGAGGCGGGCCACGGTCTGTACCTGTACGCGGCGACCGAGACGCTCGGCGCCGACCGCGAGGACCTCACGACCAAGCTCGTCGAGGGCAGGCAGAAGTACTCGTCGATCTTCAACTACCCGACGCTGACCTTCGCCGACGTCGGCGTGGTCGGCTGGCTGGTCGACGGCGCCGCGATCTGCAACCAGGTGCCGCTCTGCCGCACGTCCTATGGGCCCTACGCCCGCGCCATGATCCGCATCTGCAAGGAGGAGTCCTTCCACCAGCGGCAGGGCTACGAGCTGCTGATGACCATGATGCGTGGCACGCAAGCGCAGCGGCGCATGGTCCAGGACGCGGTGAACCGCTGGTGGTGGCCGTCGCTGATGATGTTCGGGCCGTCGGACACGGAGTCGTCGAACACCGAGCAGTCGATGGCGTGGCGGATCAAGCGGCACACCAACGACGAGCTGCGGCAGAAGTTCGTGGACATGTCCGTGCCGCAGGCCGAGGCGCTGGGTGTCACGTTCCCCGACCCGGAGCTGCGCTGGAACGCCGAGCGCGGGCACCACGACTTCGGCGAGATCGACTGGGACGAGTTCTGGAGCGTGGTCGGCGGCAACGGCCCGTGCAACGAACAGCGGGTCGCGCACCGGCGCAAGGCGCACGAGGATGGCCAGTGGGTTCGCGACGCAGCCGCCGCGTATGCCTCGAAGCGAGCGGAGGTCGTCGCGTGACCAGGTCGTCCTGGCCGCTGTGGGAGGTCTTCGTGCGCGGCAAGCGCGGGCTGAACCACGTGCACGTCGGCTCGCTGCACGCCCCGGACGCGGAGATGGCGCTGCGCAACGCCCGTGACCTGTACACGCGGCGCAACGAGGGCGTGAGCATCTGGGTCGTGCCCGCGGCGTCGATCACCGCGTCGTCACCGGACGAGAAGGACCCGTTCTTCGCCCCGGCAGGCGACAAGGTGTACCGGCACCCGACGTTCTACGCGATCCCGGAGGACGTGCCGCACCTATGAGTTTCGACAATGCGTACGACGCCATCAACGCGGAGGGTGACGAGCAGCACTGGGCGTTCGGCACTGGGTTCGACGACCCGTTGTCCGGTGTGGACCGGACCGTGCCGGAGGTGTCCGCGTCGGACCTGTCGGTGTACTGCCTGATGCTGGCGGACGATGCGCTGGTCCTGTCGCAGCGGCTGACGGAGTGGTGCTCACGCGCGCCGGAGCTGGAGGAGGACGTCGCGCTGGCGAACATCGCGCTGGACCTGCTCGGCCAGGCGCGGCTGCTGCTGACGCGGGCGGGCGAGGTGGAGGGTCGCGGCCGTGACGAGGACGCGCTGGCGTACCTGCGTGACGAGCACGAGTTCCGCAACGTCCGCCTGACGGAGATCGACTGCGGCCCCGGCCCCGGCGGCGACTTCGCGACGACGATCGCGCGGTTGCTGGTCTTCTCGACGTGGCGGCTGGCGGTGTTCACGAGGCTGGCGTCGTCGGCGGACCCGGTGCTGGCCGCGGTGGCGGCGAAGACCGTGAAGGAGCTGGCGTACCACCGGGACCACGCGGCGCAGTGGACGTTGCGGCTGGCGGGGGGCACGGCGTACTCGCGGGAGCGGATGGTCGCGGGGCTGGAGCGGGTGTGGCCGCTGGTGGCGGAGCTGTTCACGCCGCACGAGGTGGAGCGCAGGCTGCCGGGCGTCGCGGTGGACCCGGCGACGGTGGAGTCCGAGGTGGACGAGGTGCTGACGCAGGTCCTGACGGCGGCGGCGTTGCCTCGCCCGGAGGCGCAGCCGCTGTCGGCGATCTCGGGCCGCGCGGGCCGGGACGGCGTCCACACCGAGGCGATGGGCTACCTGCTGGCGGAGATGCAGCACCTGGCCCGCTCACTGCCCGGAGCGACGTGGTGAACGACGTCGCGAACAACCAAGATCATCGCCCAGTCACATACCCAACCCCCACCCGATCCCGGGGGCGTCCCGCCGTGCCAGTCTACCGGCAGGGGGTGACGGAGGGGGCGTTGTCGATCTTGCCTGTGGACAACCACCACGGCTGTGGACAACTTGGAGCCCGGGAAATCGCCGCCACGGTGCTCGACCCCGAAATGCCCATGCTCACCCTCGCTGACCTGGGCGTTCTCCGGGAGGTCAGTGAGCGGGACGGGGTCGTCACGGTCACCATCACGCCCACCTACTCCGGTTGTCCCGCGCTCCACGAGATGCGGGTTGACCTGAAAGAGCGACTCCTCGACGCCGGCTACGAGCGCGTCGAGATCCGCATCGTGCTCGCGCCGGCGTGGACCACCGACTGGATCAGCGCCGAGGGCCGGCGCAAGCTCGAGGAGCACGGCATCGCCCCGCCGCAGCGCGGCGCCGGACCCGTCACGCTCAACCTCGTGCCGCCCAGCGCCGCCGTGCGCTGCCCCCGCTGCGGGTCGCGCGACACCACCGAGCTCTCGCGCTTCTCCTCCACCGCCTGCAAGGCGTTGCGGCGCTGCGAGGCCTGCCGCGAGCCGTTCGAGCACGTCAAGGAGATCTGATGCGGCCGGCCTTCCACACGCTGCCCGTCGCCAGGGTCGACCGGCTCTGCGCGGACGCCGTCGCCGTCACCTTCGACGTGCCCGAGGACCTCGCGGACGCCTTCGCCTTCTCGCCGGGCCAGTACCTCACGCTCCGGCAGGAGGTCGACGGCGTCGAGGAGCGGCGGTCCTACTCGATCTGCGCGCCTGCGGGCACGGCGCCGCGCATCGGCGTGCGGCGGGTCGAGCAGGGGCTCTTCTCCGCTCGGATCGTCGACGCGCTCGAGCCGGGCGACACGCTCGAAGTCCTTCCGCCGCAAGGGAAGTTCACCCCCGACGGCACCGGACGCCACCACGCCTTCATCGTCGCGGGCTCCGGGATCACGCCGGCGTTGTCGATCATGTCCGCTGTTCTGTCCGAAGAGGACACCAGCGTCACCCTCCTCTACGGCAACCGGCGCAGCGACACCGTCATGTTCGCCGACGAGCTGGCCGACCTCAAGGACCGCTTCCCGCAACGGTTCCAGCTCGTCCACGTCCTGTCCCGCGAACCGAGGGACGTCGAGCTGTTCTCCGGGCGGCTCGACGCGGAGCGGATCGCCGCACTGCTCGACGGGATCGTGCCGACGTCCGATGTGGACCACTGGTGGTTGTGCGGCCCCTACGGCATGTTGCAGGACGCCGACCGCGTGCTCGCCACGCATGGCGTGCCACGCGGGAACATCCACCGCGAGCTGTTCTACGTCGACGAGCCGCCACCCGAGCCCAAGCGGTCCGAGGAGTCCACAGTAGAGGGTCCGGTCGCGCGGGTCACCGTGCTGCTCGACGGACGCGAGACCACCCTCGACCTGTCGGCCGACACGCCGATCCTCGATGCCGCGCAACGCGTTCGCGCCGACCTGCCGTTCGCGTGCAAGGGCGGTGTCTGCGGCACGTGCCGTGCGAAGGTCACCGAGGGTCAGGTCGAGATGCGCCGCAACTACGCCCTCGAGGAGGACGAGGTCGCCGCCGGGTTCGTGCTCACCTGCCAGGCGCTGCCGATCTCCGCCGAGGTCACCGTGGACTACGACGCATAACTCTTGGCGCAACGTTCGCCGGGACGTCACGTCAGCGTTCTCCCGGCAACAGAGCGGGTTGCGACGGTCGGTCCGTGCGAGTCGCCATCGTCACCGAGAGCTTTCTGCCACAGGTCAACGGCGTGACGAACTCGGTTCTCCGCGTCGTGGAACACCTGGAGCGGCGGGGTCACGACGCACTCGTCGTGGCGCCGGGACCAGGTCAGGACCGGTACCGGCACGCGGAGGTCCGCCGCGTCCGCGCGGTCGACCTGCCGGTCATCAGCTCACTCCCCATCGGCGTGCCGTCGCCGAAGGTGCACGCCGCGCTGTCCGAGTTCGCGCCGGACGTCGTGCACCTCGCGTCGCCGTTCGTGCTCGGCGCGTCCGGGCTCAGATCCGCGCGCAGGCTCGGCGTGCCGACCGTGGCCGTGTACCAGACGGACGTCGCGGGGTTCGCCGCCGCGTACGGGCTCCGGCACGGCGCGCGTGCCGCGTGGCGGTGGATCCGCAAGCTGCACAGCAACGCCGACCGCACGCTCGCGCCGTCGTCCGACTCCGTCCGCGCGCTCACCGACCACGGCGTGCCGCGGGTGCACCGCTGGGCACGCGGTGTGGACACGTCGCTGTTCACGCCGCAGCGCGTCGATCCGGTACTGCGGTCGGTGCTGGCGCCGCGTGGCGAGTTGCTCGTCGGCTACGTCGGCAGGCTGGCGCCGGAGAAGAGCGTGCACCGGCTCGCCGCGTTGAACGGCATGCCGGGCGTACGCGTGGTGGTCGTCGGCGAGGGGCCCGCGGAGGAGAGCCTGCGCACGGCGCTGCCGGACGCGGCTTTCCTCGGCTTCCGCACGGGCACCGAGCTGGCGACCGCGTACGCGTCGCTCGACGTGTTCGTCCACCCCGGTCCCTTCGAGACGTTCTGCCAGGCGGCACAGGAGGCGTTGTCGTCCGGGCTGCCGGTGCTGGCGCCGGACGCGGGCGGGCCGCGTGACCTCGTGGCACACGGGCGAACCGGCTACCTGCTGGAGCCCTACGACGACGACAGGTTCACCGCCGAGCTGCGCGGGTACGTCGACGTGCTGCGTGAGCGAGGGGTGCGGTGGCGGCTCGGCGCGGCGGCGCGGGAGTCGGTGCTCGGGCGGACGTGGCCCGCGGTGTGCGACGAGCTGCTCGGGCACTATGCGCAGGTGAGCGCCAGCGTGCTGGCGGCTTAGGGGGTGTCGTAGGGTTCGGGCATGTCACGTGCCGGGCTGGACAAGAACCGACGCGACGTGGCCGAGATGTTCGACGGCGTCGCGAAGGGCTACGACCGCACGAACTCGGTGATGACGCTCGGGTTCGACCGTCGGTGGCGCTGGCTGACCAGGCGGGTGCTGGACACCGCGGCAGGCGAGCGCGTGTTGGACCTGGCCGCGGGGACCGCGGTGTCGACGGCCGAGTACGCGAGGTCGGGCGCGTGGTGCGTCGCCGCGGACTTCTCGCTGGGCATGCTGCGCAGCGGTCTGCACCGCGACGTGCCGAAGGTCGCCGCGGACGCCTTCCACCTGCCGTTCGCCTCGAACTCGTTCGACGCCGTGACGGTGTCGTTCGGGCTGCGCAACATGGACGACACGGTTGCCGCGCTGCGGGAGATGTGCCGGGTCGTGCGGCCGGGCGGTCGGCTGGTGATCTGCGAGGTGTCGCAGCCGGTGTTCCGGCCGATCCGGTGGTTGCACCACCACGTCGTGCTGGCGCTGCTGCCCAGGATCACGCGCCCGTTCTCGTCGAACAAGGCCGCGTACGCGTACCTGGCCGAGTCGATGCGCGACTGGCACGACCAGCACGCGCTGGCCGTCCTGATCGCGGAGGCGGGCTGGGACGAGGTCGAGTGGCTCAACCTCACGATGGGCGTGGTGGCACTGCACCGAGCGGTGAAACCGGCCGGCTGAGTGGGTCCCGCCGCGCCCCCAACGCACTGAAGGCGTCCTTCGTTGCGCTGGGTGTTACGAAGGCGTCCTTCAGTGCAGTTCGGGCGGAGTGTTCGGGGACTGCCACCGTGTGATCTGGCGGATCATCGGCACCGCCAAGCCCGCCGCCACTGTCTGCAGTACCGCCAGCACCGTCATCGCCGATGCCGTGTTCAGCAGGGCGTCCAGAGTGGCCTCGCCCTCGACGGTCGCGACCAGCCACACGCCCGCCAGTACGCACGCCATCGCCGCGCACCACCAGTAACGGACCAGCGGCGCCCTCGGCAGGCTTCTGGCGTGCTCGACTCCCGAGGGGACGTCCGGCCGCGACGTCCGCCACACGTCCTCCATCGCGATGAGCGGGAAGGCGGGGACCACCCAGCCCGCGACCACCCAGCCGCGCGCCAGGCGGTGCGGGACGGGGGTCAACTGCTCCGCGTTGAGCCTGGCCCGCCACGACCAGGTCAGGAATGTCACACACGTCACCGCGTACGCCATGAGCCACAACACGTTCACGTTCGCCGCCGTGTTGGCCGCGCCGACGTAGTCCGCCACGCCCGTGCCCGGTTCACCCGCCACGTACGCCACCGCCACGCCGTACCGGTGCCACGCCGCCCAGGTGCCCAGCGCGCCTGCCGTGCACGTCACACCCATCATGGCGCTCGTGACGACGGCGACCTGGCCCACGGGCGCGGTCGCGACAGTGCTCGGCATATCGGTCCCCAGGCGATGCGAGTCGTGACAACCTGAAATCGCTCTCCGGGCCATGTCCGTTTCGGCTGTGCGCCGAGTTCGCCCGTGTGGGGATAAAATGCGGTCAGTTCGTGAACGTTTTCACAAGCGCGAGGAGCCGTGATGGGAACGCCCAGCCGACGGAAGCCGGCCGAGGACGCCGAGGTCATCGTGGTCGGCGCGGGCCCGGCCGGGTCCACCGCCGCCACCTACCTCGCCCGTGCCGGGCTCGACGTGCTCCTCCTCGAGAAGAGCACGTTCCCGCGCGAGAAGGTCTGCGGGGACGGCCTCACCCCGCGCGGCGTGAAACAGCTCATCGACCTCGGGGTGGACACCCGCGAGGAGGCCGGCTGGCTGCACAACAAGGGCCTTCGGGTCGTCGGCGGGGGTGTCACCCTCGAACTGGACTGGCCCGACCTCGCCACCTTCCCGCCCTACGGCGTCGTCCGCCCCAGGCAGGACTTCGACGAGATGCTCGCCCGCACCGCCCAGGCCGCAGGAGCCAGGCTGCAGGAGCAGACCACCGTCACCGGCGCGGTCACCGACGAGCGGACCGGGCGGGTCACCGGTGTGACCGCCAAGGCCGGGCCGGGACGCGAGCAGGTCACCTACCGGGCGCCGATCGTCCTCGGCTGCGACGGGGTGTCCGCGCGCCTCGCGCTGTCCGTCGGCATCGACAAGATCGAGAACCGGCCGATGGGCGTGGCCGTTCGCCGGTACTACGCGTCGCCGCGCAGCAAGGACGACTTCCTCGAGTCGCACCTGGAGCTGTGGGACCGGTCGAACCCGGCCGAGCCCAAGCTGCTGCCCGGGTACGGCTGGATCTTCGGCATGGGCGACGGCACCGTCAACGTCGGGCTCGGAATCCTCTCCACGTCCAAGGCGTTCGGCAAGACCGACTACCGGGCGCTGCTGCGCTCGTGGCTCGACGGAACACCCGAGGAATGGGGGTTCCGCGAGCACAACGCGATTGGCAAGATCGGCGGGGCCGCCCTGCCGATGGGCTTCAACCGCACGCCGCACTACGCGCGTGGGCTGCTCCTCGTCGGCGACTCCGGCGGCATGGTGAACCCGTTCAACGGAGAGGGCATCGGGTACGCGATGGAGTCGGCGAAGCTCGCTGCCGAGGTTGTCGTGCAGGCGCTTGCCCGCGCGGAGGGACCGGCACGCGAGAAGGCGTTGCACGGCTACCCGGTCGCGCTCAAGCAGTCGCTCGGCAGTTACTACCGCCTCGGCAACATCTTCAGCAGGCTCATCGGCAACCCGGTCGTCATGCGCACCGCCACGAAGTACGGACTACCGAGGGCCACCCTGATGAAGCTCGTGCTGAAGCTGCTCGCCGGCCTCTACGACCCCAAGGACGGGGACGCGTTCGACCGCATGATCATGGCCGCCACACGGATGGCGCCGAGCGTTTGAGCGGTATGCGAACCCTCTACCTCGCACGGCACGGCGAGGCGTCCGGCTCGTTGACGGACGCGGGCCGCGCGCAGGCCCTGCTGCTCGGCGAACGACTGTCGGCGGTCCCGCTCACCGAGGTGTTCCACAGCCCGGTCCGGCGTGCCGCCGAGACGGCGGCACTCGTGTCCTCGTCGCTGAAGGAAGTGCCGGTCTCGGTGTCCCCGCTGGTCGGCGACTACCTGCCGTACGCGCCGTCCGCGGCCGAGCTGGCACCGGAGTTCGCGCCGATCGCGCTCGCACACGTCGCGGACTACACGACGCAGCAGCACGAGATCGGCCCGGGGCTCGCGGACCGCGCGCTCGCGGAGTTCACCGCGCCGGTGTCGAGGGCGGACCTGATCATCACGCACAGCCAGATCGTGTGCTGGTTCGTGCGGGCCGCGCTCGGTGCGCCGCCTGCCCGGTGGCTGGGCATCAACGCGGCCAACGCGGCGCTCACGGTGATCCAGTACCGGCCGGGCTGGCCGCCCTCGGTCGTGATGTTCAACGACCAGGCCCACCTGCCGCCCTCGCTTCGGTGGACCGGCTTCCCGGACGAACGCCGCGCCGCCTGGTGAGACTCAGCCCTGGCCGACCTTGTTCTGGGTCCCGGTGTCCGAGACCGTCGGGTTGCCCGAAGCCCAGGCGATCGTGTTGAACACGCCGGCGACCGTGATCTCGCTCGCCTCGGCGAGGCGGAGCGTGTTGTCGTGCCCGTTCACCGTGACCGTCGTGCACGTGCCGGTGATGGTCAGGCCGTTGTTCGAGCCGTCGACCACGACGTAGTTGCCCGTGCCGCAGTCCAGCGTGTCGGCGAGGCCCGACTCGGTGACGGTCAACCCGGCCGTGCCGGTGCCCGGCCCGAGGTCCCCGGACGTCGTGGAAGGTGGCGTGGAGATCTGTTCGACGGCGCCGGTCGACTCGCCCAGTGGCAGGTCGACCGCGCCGTCGTCTTCGCCCGTGTCACATGCGCTGAGCAACAGGAGCACCGCGATGGCGGGGATGGCAAGACGCATGGGAGCGCATTATTCAGCTGAGGCGCTCCAGCACCATCGCCATGCCCTGGCCGCCGCCGACGCACATCGTCTCCAGCCCGAACTGCTTGTCGTGGAACTGGAGCGAGTTGATGAGCGTCGTCGCGATGCGGGCGCCGGTCATGCCGAACGGGTGGCCGACCGCGATCGCCCCACCGTTGACGTTCAGCTTGTCGATGTCGATGCCGAGGTCCCGGTACGACGGGATGACCTGAGCCGCGAACGCCTCGTTGATCTCCACGAGGTCGATGTCGTCGATCGTCATGCCGGCCTTGGCCAGCGCGCGCTTCGACGCCTCCACCGGCCCGAGGCCCATGATCTCCGGCGACAGACCGGAAACACCCGTCGAGACGATCCGGGCCAGCGGCGTCAGCCCGAGAGCCGCGGCCTTCGTGTCGGACATGATCACGAGAGCCGCCGCGCCGTCGTTGAGCGGGCAGCAGTTGCCCGCCGTCACCCGGCCGTCCGGCCGGAAGACCGGCTTCAGCGTCGCCGTCTTCTCGTACGTCACCCCGGCACGGGGCCCGTCGTCCGCGTCGACCGTCCTGCCGTCCGGCAGCTTCACCGGCGTGATCTCCCGCGCCCAGAAACCGTCCTTGATGGCCTGCTCCGCCCGGTTCTGCGACCGCACGCCGAACTCGTCCATGTCCTGGCGCGTCACGCCCTTGGACAGCGCCAGGTTCTCGGCGGTCTGGCCCATCGCGATGTACACGTCCGGGACCGCGCCGTCCGTGCGCGGGTCGTGCCACTCGCCGCCGCTCGACTCCGCCGTCGACACCGTGCGGGCCTCCGCGTCGGCGAACAGCGAGTTGTGCGTGTCGGGCCAGCTGTCGGAGCTGCCCTTCACGTACCGGGACACCGTCTCGACCCCGGCGCTGACGAACACGTCACCCTCGCCCGCCTTGATCGCGTGGAAGGCCATCCGCGTGGTCTGCAGGCTCGACGCGCAGTACCGCGTCACCGTGCAGCCGGGCAGGTGGTCGTAGCCGAGCAGGACCGCGACCACCCGGCCCATGTTGAAACCGGACTCGCCGCCGGGCAGACCGCAGCCGAGCATCAGGTCGTCGATCTCGGTGGGATCCAGGGAAGGGACCTTGTCCAACGCGGCGCGCACCATCTGGGCGGCCAGATCGTCCGGCCGGATGTCGACCAGGGAACCCTTGCCTGCCCGCCCGATCGGTGAGCGAACCGCGGACACGATGACCGCCTCTGGCATGCCAACTCCTTCGTCAGGTACCTGACCAGGAGATTACGCGGCCGACGCGCATCGCAGCACACAATGGAGCGAGCAACACATTCGCCGCGAACTCGTACCCCTTCCCGTTGGGGTGGAAGCGGTCGGCGGAGAACAGCTCCTCGGGACGCGTCAGGAACTCGGGCGTCAGCAGCGCCGCGATCGACACCGCGGGCACGCCGAGCCCGTCGAGCACGCGGCGCTGCGCCCGCGCGAGCGACAGCGAGTAGCGGCTCGCGATCGTCCGCAGCGGCTGCGGGATCGGCAGGATGATGCCCAGGTCGGGACAGGTGCCGACGACGACCGTCGTGCCGGCCTCCAGCAGTCGCGTCACCTGGCTGCCGAGCAGGGCCGCGGACGTGCCGATGCTCGTCCTGGTCGTCACGTCGTTGCCGCCGATGATCACCATCGCCAGGTCCGGCGGTGCGATCAGCGCGCGGTCGACCTGCTGCTCCAGGTCGGTGGTGCGTGACCCGCTGATCGCGTGCGTGACCAGCCGGACCGGCCGGTCCAGCTCCTCGGCGAGCCCCCTGGCGAGGCGTGCCGCCGGTAACTGGTCCGGTAACTCGGCGCCCAACCCGGCCGCCAGCGAGTCACCGAGCATCGCGAATGACAGAGAGTCATCGTCTCGGCTCGCCGGGTAGGGCCCAGAACCGTCCGGCAGGTAGCGTCCGTCGGCGTTCAGCGGCAGCTCGCACGGCACGCCGATGATCGATCTCGCGCGCCGGGACTGGCCCGTGAGCAGGCCGTATGCCGCTCCGGACAACCCGCCGACCGAGCCGGCGGCGAAGATCAGCGCTTTGAGTGCGCGGGCTCCAGTCATCGCCGTCCTCCCAGACCGAGTGTCGCAGCCGGTAGTTACGTCCCGGTGTAGATCACCGAGTTGTTATCGAGTGTGTGGTGTGTCACTCGCCGTGCGCTCAAACTGAACTTGAATCTGTTAGGTGAACTGCGCGAACAGTGGTATTGGCCCCTCGTTAGGCTCGCGCCCAGGGAGCCGAGAGGAGTGCAGGTGGAGTACGTCGAGCATGTGACCGACCTGGTGGGCAACACCCCGCTGGTCAAGCTGAACTCGCTGGCGGAGGGGGTGTCGGCGACCGTGCTCGCGAAGGTCGAGTACTTCAACCCCGGCGGCAGCGTGAAGGACCGCATCGCGCTGCGGATGATCGAGGCCGCCGAGTCGTCCGGCGAGCTCAAGCCGGGCGGCACGATCGTCGAGCCGACCTCGGGCAACACGGGCGTCGGCCTGGCCATGGTCGCGCAGCGCAGGGGCTACCGGTGCGTGTTCGTGTGCCCGGACAAGGTGTCCGAGGACAAGCGGAACGCGCTCAAGGCCTACGGCGCCGAGGTCGTGGTGTGCCCGACCGCGGTCGCGCCGGAGCACCCGAACTCCTACTACAACGTCTCCGACCGGCTCGTCCGCGAGATCGAGGGGGCGTGGAAGCCGGACCAGTACTCCAACCCGGAGAACCCGGAGAGCCACTACCTGACCACCGGCCCCGAGGTCTGGCGACAGACCGAGGGCAGGGTGACGCACTTCGTCGCGGGTGTCGGCACCGGCGGCACGATCTCCGGCACCGGCCGCTACCTCAAGGAGATCTCCGGGGGCCGGGTCAGGATCGTCGGCGCGGACCCGGAGGGCTCGGTGTACTCCGGCGGCAGCGGGCGGCCGTACCTGGTCGAGGGCGTCGGCGAGGACTTCTGGCCCGACGCGTACGACCGGAACGTCGCCGACGAGATCATCGCGATCTCCGACGCGGAGTCGTTCGACGTCACCAGGCGGCTCGCCCGCGAGGAGGGCCTGCTGGTCGGCGGCTCGTGCGGCATGGCGGCGGCGGCCGCGATCCGGCTGGCCAGGCGCCTCGGCCCGGACGACGTCGTGGTCGTGCTGCTGCCGGACGGCGGCCGCGGCTACCTGTCGAAGGTCTTCAACGACGACTGGATGGCCTCCTACGGCTTCCTGCCGCCTGAGCACTCCGGGGCGAACGTCGGCGACGTGCTGCGCCGCAAGGGCACCGGCGGCGCCATGCCCGACCTCGTGCACGCGCACCCCAACGAGACGGTCGCGGACGCCGTGGCCATCCTGCGCGAGTTCGGCGTGAGCCAGATGCCGGTCGTGAACGCCGAACCGCCGGTCATGGCCGCGGAGGTCGTCGGCGCGGTCAACGAGCGGGACCTGCTCGAGGCGTTGTTCACCGGCAAGGCGGCGCTCGCGGACCGGCTGGAGAGCCACATGTCACCCCCGCTTCCCACCATCGGCGCAGGTGAGCAGGTCACGGCGGCCATGTCGGCCCTGTCGTCGGCGGACGGCGCGCTCGTCCTGCTGGACGGCAAGCCTGCGGGCGTCGTGACGAGGCAGGACCTCCTCGGGTTCCTCGCCGGACGTTGACCCGATCGGGTTCTGATGGTTGTTACAGGCAGCACATGCCTGTATGGGCTAGCGTTGTCCCGCACGTAGGTAGACGAATCGGTTTCGAAGAGGGTGTAGTCCGATGAGCGCTCCGCAGCCGCCGAACCAACCGTGGCAGGGCGGCCAGCCACCGCAGCAGGGGGAGGACGAGAACCCCGCCCTGACGAACGCGGGCCCGACACAGGCCATCCAACCGGGACAGCCGCTGCCACCGCCCGGCGGCCAGACCGGCGCCGACGGGGTGGAGCGCACACAGGCGATCCAGCCGGGCCAACGCCCCGGTGACGACTCCGGCGCGACGCAGGTCGTGTCGCCGGGCTCGTACGGTCAGCACGGCCAGGACTCCGGTGCCACGCAGATGGTGCCCCCCGGCTCGATGCCGCCGCAGGCACCGCCCTACGCCCCGCCGCCCGGTTCCGACCCCGGTGGTTTCCCCGCCCAGCCGGGCTACGGCCAGCAGCAGCCCTACGGCCAGCAGCCCCCGCCCGGGTACGGCCAGCAGCCGCCCCAGGGCTTCGGTCAGCAGCCCTACGGTCAGCAGCCGCCGCCCGGGTACCCGCCGCAGGGTGGTGGGTTCGCCCAGCAGCCCGGCCTCGGCAAGGGCCCGACCTTCGGCGGGCAGGGCCAGAACACCCAGATGATCTCGCTGATCGTCATGGGCGTCATCGGCGTGCTCGGCCTCATCGGCGCGATCATCGCGATCACCCTGTTCTCCGAGCTGTCCTCGGCGGCGTCCGACGCGTGTGCCGGCGTGCCGGAGCAGGTCAGGGACCAGTGTGAGAGCCAGGTCTCCGACGCGGTGCCCGGCAAGTTCTACTTCTACATCGTCGTGTTGCTGCTCGGCGGCCTCGCGGGCGTCGCGGGTGCCGCGCTGATCTACCTGAAGAAGAGCTTCGCGCACTACGTGGTCGTGGGTGGCGGCGTCCTGCTGCTGCTCGGCTCGATCCTGTTCATGGCCGAGGACGGCGACACGCCGACCCGCATCGTGTTCACGCTGCTGTTCGGCATCGTGATCGGTGCGGCGGGCGCGCTCGGGTTCTTCCCGCAGACCAGGCAGTTCCTCGGCGCGGGTTCCGCGCTCGGCGTCGCGGGCGGCCACGGCGGTCCCGGTGGCCCCGGCGGCGGCTTCGGCGGACCTCCTCCCGGTGGCGGCTTCGGCGGCCCGCCGCAGCAGGGCTTCGGCCAGCCCCCGCAGCAGGGGTTCGGCCAGCCGCCCCAGCCGGGTTACGGTCAGCCCCCGCAGCAGGGCTACGGTCAGCCGCCCCAGCAGGGTGGCCCGCCGCAGCAGCCGTGGGGATGACGTGATGTGAGGAGACGCCGGCGGGTATCAGCCCGCCGGCGTCTCTTTTTGGCCCGTTCAGGTACGGCTACAGCGAGCGGCGAGTCTGACGGTAGCTATTCCCCTTCTGGACCCCAGTCCCACATGGTGGACGCTCCACCGCAACGCCGTAGCCTGTGACCATGGAAGAGGACACGAGTCGTTGGGGATTCGAGACACGCGCGATTCACGCAGGTCAGCAGCCTGACCCGCGGACCGGCTCGGTCATCGTCCCGATCTACGCCACCGCCACCTTCGCCCAGGACGGCGTCGGCGGCCTGCGTGAGGGTGGGTACGAGTACTCACGCACGGCGAACCCCACCCGCACCGCGCTCGAGGAGGCGCTCGCCTCGCTCGAAGGCGGTCGCCACGCGCTCGCGTTCGCGTCCGGCATGGCGGCGTCCGACATCGCGCTGCGTGCCATCACCAGGCCCGGCGACCACGTGATCCTCGGCGGTGACGCCTACGGCGGCACCTTCCGCCTGATGGACAAGGTCATGACGGCCTGGGGCGTCGACTACACGTCCGTCGACCTCGCCGACCTCGACGCCGCCCGCGCCGCGGTCCGACCCAACACGAAGGTCGTCTGGACCGAGACGCCGACCAACCCGCTGCTCGGCATCGCCGACATCCCCGGTCTCGCGCGGGTCGCGGCAGGCGCGGGCGCCAAGCTGGTCGTCGACAACACGTTCGCCACCCCGTACCTCCAGTCGCCGCTCGGTCTCGGCGCCGACGTGGTGCTGCACTCGACCACCAAGTACATCGGCGGCCACTCCGACGTCGTCGGCGGCGCGCTGATCACCTCGGACGACGAGCTGAACGAGAACTTCGCGTTCCTGCGCAACGCCGTGGGCGCCGTGCCCGGCCCGTTCGACGCGTGGCTGACGCTGCGTGGCGCGAAGACCCTCGCGCTGCGGATGGAGAAGCACAGCGACAACGCCGAGCGGATCGTCGAGGCGCTGGTCGGGCACCCGAAGGTCACCAAGGTGTACTACCCGGGCCTGCCCGAGCACCCCGGCCACGAGACCGCGGCCAAGCAGATGCGCCGCTTCGGCGGCATGGTGTCGTTCGCGGTGGCGGGCGGCGAGCAGGCCGCGCTGGACGTCGTGGCACGCACGAAGCTGTTCATCCTCGGCGAGTCCCTCGGCGGTGTCGAGTCGCTGATCGAGCACCCCGGTCGGATGACACACGCCAGTGCCACCGGTTCGCCGCTGCAGATCTCCGGGGACGTCGTGCGCCTGTCCGTCGGCATCGAGGACGCCACCGACCTGGTACAGGACCTGCTCCAGGCCCTCGGCTGAACCTGACCCGAAGGGGCGCCCTCGCCGAGGGCGCCCCTTCGGCGTGTTCGAGGGACCACGGGATCGACACATCCCCGACATCTTCGTCCGGAACCCGGGTATTCTCGATTGCAACAAGGATTTGACATGGACGCAGGAGACGAGCATGGCGGTCGGGGCACGGATCGCGGGCGCGCTGCCGTTGGCGGGTGCGACACTGGCCGCCCTGGCGCTGGGTGGGGTCGCCGTGTTCAGCGTCCAGCAGGTGGGCTGCGCGGATCCCGGCCGTTACGTCCAGCACGACGACGGCCAGGTCGAGCTCGTGGGCAGCTGCGTCGACCCGGACCACCTGCCACCCGCACCCGAGCCGACGGACAACCAGGTCGCGCCCGCGTTCAACGACCTGGCGAAGACCGACCAGTCCCCGTAGACGCGAAAGACCGCGCGGGTCGGTGACCCGCACGGCCGTCCCAGCTGGTCAGAGGTTCCCGCGCCGCTCCTGCTCCCGCTCGATGGCCTCGAACAGCGCCTTGAAGTTCCCCTTGCCGAACCCGAGCGACCCGTGCCGCTCGATCAGCTCGTAGAACACGGTCGGCCGGTCCCCGATGGGAGCGGTGAAGATCTGCAGCAGGTACCCGTCCTCGTCCCGGTCGACGAGGATCCGGTGCTCCTTGAGCGTCTCGATCGGCACCCGGACCTCGCCGATCCGCGCACGCAGCTCGGGGTCGTCGTAGTAGGAGTCGGGGGTGTCCAGGAACTCGACGCCGGACTCCCGCATGGCCGTCACGGTGGCGATGATGTCGTTCGTGGCCAGGGCGATGTGCTGGCACCCGGCGCCGTCGTAGAACTCCAGGTACTCGTCGATCTGCGACTTCTTCTTGGCGATGGCCGGCTCGTTGAGCGGGAACTTCACCCGGTGGTTGCCGTTGGAGACCACCTTGGACATGAGTGCCGAGTAGTCGGTGGCGATGTCGTCGCCGATGAACTCGGCCATGTTCACGAAGCCCATGACCCGGTTGTAGAACTCGACCCAGTAGTCCATCCTGCCGAGCTCGACGTTGCCGACGCAGTGGTCGACGGCCTGGAAGAGCCGCTTGCGTGCCGGGATCGCGGACTCCTTCGCGACGTACCCGGGCAGGTAGGGGCCGTCGTAGCGCGACCGGTCGATGAGCGAGTGCCGGGTCTCCCCGTAGGCCGCGATGGCGGCCATGCGCACGGTGCCGTGCTCGTCGGACACGTCGTGCGGCTCCTCGAGAACGGTCGCGCCCTGGGCCCTGGCGTGTGCGACGCACTGGTCGACGTCCGCGACCTCGAGCGCGAGGTCGACGACCCCGTCGCCGTGCGCCCGGTGGTGGTCGTGGAGCGGGCTGTCCGGCGCGACCCCGCCGTTGATCACGAACCGGGCCGACCCGGACGTCAGCACGAACGACTTGTAGCCGCGGTTCCCGGTCTCGGGGCCCGAGTAGGCGACGAGCCGCATCCCGAAGGCGACCTGGTAGAACCACGCGGTCTGGGTGGCGTTCCCGGCCACGAAGACGACGGCGTCCATGGCCCTGACGGGGAAGGGGTCCTTCGACGAGTCGTAGTCGACGAGCCCCACGAGCTGACGCAGCTGGTCGAAGCTGACGTCGTCGAGCTGTCGGTCCTGGCCGAGAGTGCCTGTCATGACGCCTCCCCTTTCGTTCGAGCGCGGTACCTGCGAGGATCCGCTCGACAGGTCAGGATGCGCAACACTCAGGGATTCGACTGGGCAAGGTGCCCATTGCACCGGCAGGTTGGCTCAACAGAATGAGCAGTCTGTGTAGGGAGGGCCCGTGGAGATCGACCGGCTCGACGCGAGACTCCTGCTCCTGCTGACCGACGAGCCGAGGCTGGGCGTGCTCGAGTGCTCCCGCCGTCTGGGCGTGGCCAGGGGCACCGTGCAGGCACGCATGGACCGCCTGGAACAGAGAGGGCTGCTGAAGGGCTTCCCGCCGGACCTGGACCTGGCCGCGATGGGCTACGGCCTGACGGCGTTCGCGGTCCTGGAGATAGCGCAGGGCCGCAGGGGGGAGGTGGCGGACCGCCTCGCCGCGATCGACGAGGTCTGCGAGGTCCACGCCACGACCGGCGAGGGCGACCTGCTGGTGCGCATGGTCGCGAGGTCGAACGCCGACCTGCAACGCGTCATCGACGAGGTGGTGGACGTCCAGTGGGTCAGGCGGACGTCGACGTCGATAGCGCTGTCGACCCCGGTGCCTCCCCGGGTTCGCCCACTGCTGCGGCGGGTGGCGGAAGGCGGATAGCCAGAACCCGTCGAGGGCCCGAACTGGCTAAGCCAACCCAGGCCCTCGACGACTCGCGCTTCTTCTCACCAGGTACCGGGCGCCCACACCCCAGCCCGGAACCGGCGCAACGATCAACCAGCGTAAGGAACAGCCTTGACCAGCGTGACCTTCTGCATGGACCCGTTGGGCAGCTCGTAGGACCGAGTCTCCCCCTCCTTGGCCCCCAGCAAAGCCTTTCCGAGTGGCGACCCGGGGGAGTAGACCTCGAGCTCCCCCTCTGCTCCCTCTTCCCGCGTGGCAAGCAGGAACTTCTCGTCCGCGTCGTCCCCCTCGTAGCGGATCGTGAGGACCTTGCCCGGCTCGGCGAGGCCGTCGTTCTCCGGGGCCTCCCCCACCTTCGCGCTGCGCAGGAGCTCCTGCAGGTGGCGGATCCGCGCCTCTTTCTGCCCCTGCTCCTCACGTGCCGCGTGGTAGCCCCCGTTCTCCTTGAGGTCCCCCTCCTCGCGACTCGTGTTGATCTTCTCGGCGAGTACCGGGCGATTCGCGATCAGCTCGTCGAGCTCCTGCTTGAGCCGACCGTAGGCCTCCTGGGTCAGCCAGGTCACCTGGGTGTCGCTCACGGTCACCAACTCCTCGTCAATACTTCCGGATCCCGGGGATTCGGGGCGGTAGTTTCCGGGCGGGCGGCGGACACCCGGAACGGAAAAACACGGCCCGCAAGGGGCCGTGCAGGTACGTCAGAATACCACGGACGCAAGTCGAGGCTTGTCCGTTTTGACCGATTGACCAGCGGGCGGCGGTCTAGTTCACCCTGTTGGCGGCATGTGCTTGAGAAGATATGCCGGTACCTGATAAGAGCACCCGAAAACATCGGCGGTGACCGGTTCGCCGCTGCTCGTGATGACCGTGGTCATCGTGACGGCGCCCTCGGCAGGTGGGATGTACACCTCCTTGCGACCCCCTTCGTTGCCTGCCAGCACGCGTGCCCGGACGATGCACACCGCGGGCCGCTCCGGCGTGTCCCTGGTGACCTCGAACGTCATCTTCAGCTGGTTGCCTGGCAGGTTGGCGAACGTCGTGGTCTGGGTCTCGATGGGCGCGGTGCCGAAGTTCTCGTACCCGACCCACGCCACCACCCCGCTCACGACGAGCGCGACGACGCCGACCACCCAGTAGGTACGCCTGCCGGCCCGCTTCGGTCTCGTGCCGTAGCGATCCTCCAGCAGAGTGCTACCTGGGGCGGTCATCCTCGGGGCCTCCACGAAAAATGTCGTACCCGGCGGGAACAATGGACCCGGCGGGAATGGTTCGTATGTCCGAGCCGAGTATCCGCTCACCACGACGAGCGGATGTCTCCGGGGGACGTCCATGGGAGGAACGCGAAGGTCATGGCGGAGAAGCTGCGTCTGATGACGGTGCACGCACATCCGGACGACGAGTCCAGCAAGGGCGCCGCGACGATGGTCAAGTACGTCGCCGAAGGGCACGAGGTCATGGTCGTGACCTGCACGGGGGGCGAGCGCGGCGACATCCTGAACCCGGCCATGGAACGCCCGGAGGTGACCGAGAACATCCCCGAGTACCGCCGCAAGGAGATGGCCCGCGCGGTCGAGATCCTCGGCGTCGAGCACCGCTGGCTCGGCTTCGTCGACTCCGGCCTGCCCGAGGGCGACCCGCTGCCGCCGCTGCCGGACGGCTGCTTCGCCCTGGTGCCGCTCGAGGAGTCGGTCCCGCCGCTCGTGCGGCTCATGCGCGAGTTCAAGCCGCACGTCGTCATCACCTACGACGAGAACGGCGGCTACCCGCACCCCGACCACATCCGGTGCCACGAGGTGTCCGTCGCCGCCTTCGACGCGGCGGGCGACCCCGACCTCCACCCGGAGGCGGGCGACCCGTGGACGCCGCTGAAGCTGTACTACGGGCACGGGTTCTCGCGTAAGCGCCTGGTCGCCATGCACGAGGCGCTGCTCGCCAGGGGCATGGAGTCGCCCTACACCGAGTGGCTCGAGAAGTGGGACGAGAACCGGGGCGACGTCGCGGACCGGGTGACGACACGCGTCGAGTGTGGGGAATACTTCGAGAAGAGGGATGCCGCCCTGCTCGCGCACGCGACGCAGATCGACCCCAACAGCCGCTGGTTCTTCGTGCCGTTGGAGATCCAGCGTGAGGTCTGGCCGTACGAGGAGTACGAGCTGGTGCGGTCCCTCGTCGACACGACGCTGCCCGAGGACGACCTGTTCTCGGGGATAACGGAGAAGGTAAGCGCATGAGCTCAGGTTCCGGCCCCCTGTTCGTCGGGCCGGACGTGGCCGGCTGGCAGACGGTTGCCGAGGTCGCCCAGCCCACCCCCACGCCGTCGAACGACGACAAGGGCGGTCAGGGCGAGGACTTCGGCAAGTCGTCGCCGGTCGGTCTGCTCGTGCTGCTGCTGTTCTTCATCGCGGTCGCGTTCCTGGTCCGCTCGATGACCAAGCACCTCAAGCGGGTGCCCGCGTCGTTCGACGACCCGGACGAGAAGGCCGACCAGCCCACAGAAGAGGCACCGTCGGCCGACGCCGACAAGAAGTGAACTACCCGGTCATCCCGGCCTCGTAGGCGGTGATCGCGGCCTGGACGCGGTTCTGCACGTCCAGGCCCCGCAGGATCGACGACAGGTGCGCCTTGACCGTCCCCTCGGCGAGGTGCAGCTCGCGTGCGATCGCCTGGTTGGACAGCCCGCGCCCGACGAGCGCGAGGACGTCCCGTTCACGCGGCGTCAACGCCTCGACCTTGCGTTTCGCGGCGGCCGGCCTGGTCAGCTCGCCGGTCCGCAACCCGGCGATCACCCGGTGCGCGACACGCGGCGACAGGTAGGCCGCCCCGTCCGCGACGGCCCGCACGGCGATGATCAGCTCACGCGGGTCGGCCGCCTTGAGCAGGAACCCGCTCGCGCCGTCGGCGAGGGCCTTCGCGACGTACTCGTCCTCGTCGAAGGTCGTGAGCATGACGACCGGCGCGACGTCCCGCAGCTCGGCTGCCGCGGCGAGCCCGTCGAGCCCCGGCATGCGGATGTCCATGAGCACGACGTCCGGCCGGTGGGCGTGCGTCAGCTCGACGGCCGCCCGCCCGTCCTCGGCCTCGGCGACCACGGCGATCCCCGGATCGGACGCGAGGACGGCCCGGATGCCCGCCCGGATCATCGCCTCGTCGTCGGCGACCAACACCCGGATCATGCGACGGGTACCTCCGCGGTCAGCTCGAAACGGCCCTGGTCGTGGGTGGTCTCGAGCCGGCCGCCGAGGAGCCGGACCCGTTCACGCAATCCGACCAGCCCGCTGCCGCCGCCGGGCCGGGCCTCCGCCGCCGGGTTGGACACCACGAGCGCGACGCGGCGTTCGGTCACCGCGAGCCGCACGTCGACCGGGGCGCCCGGCGCGTGACGTGCGGCGTTGGTGAGTGCCTCCCTGACGACCCGGCGCACGGCCTGGTCGACCAGGGTCGGCATGACCGCGAGCCCGTCGACGTGCACGACCATCCCGGCGTCCCTGGCGCGGCCGACGATCTCCGCCACCGGCGGGACCTCGTCGCGGTCCCGCAGCATCTCGAGCACCTGCCGCAGCCGGTCGGTGGCCGCGACGGCAGAGGCCCGCATCTCCCCGGCGGTCTGCCGGTGCTCGGCCGTGAGCTGCGGGGACAGCTCGAGCGACCCGGCCCGCAGCGCGATGAGGGCGAGTTCGTGCCCGAGGGAGTCGTGCAGCTCCGCTGCGACCCGCCCGCGTTCGTTCAGCCTGGCCCGCTCGGCGACGTGCTCCTGCTCGCGTTCCAGCTGCCGCACCCGCTCCCGCTCGGTCTCGATGAGCAGCGCCTGCTGGCGCCGGTAACGCCCGGCGAGCCAGGGCAGGCCGATCATGACGGCCATGCTGAGCAGGGCGGACGTCGCCTCGCCGATGTCGACGAACGCGACTCCCGCCCCGGCCACGCCGACCCCGAGGAGGATCTGCCACCCGAACCGCCCGTCGAGGCGCCGGCCGTGGAGGTAGGCGAGCACGGCCAGGACCAGGTAGAGCGCAGCCCGCCAGAGGGGGAGGCTGTCGACGCCCAGCCCACTGACCAGGCCGAGGCCGGCGAGCAGCCCGAGGCTCACCGTGGGAAACACAACCTCACCACCCGTGCGCAGAGGATCGCCAGCCCGGCGACCGCCGCGACGGCGAGTGCGACAGTCAGCGGCAGCGCGAAGTAGAAGAGCTGTGCCCACAGGACGGTCCGCCCGGAACTGACGAAGGAGACCACCTGTGGATAGAACCCGAACAACAGGACCGGCAGCAACGGTGGCACCAGCCGGACCGCCACGGATACCCAGCGGACTCGCTGGTCGGCGCTTCGTCGCCGGCCCGCCCAGCGCTTCGACCGGACCACGCCCAGCACGCCCAGCACCGCCGCGGCGAGGGTCACCGCGGCCAGTAGCCACTCCGTCAGCTGGCGGGAGCCGCCCGGCGTCTCCGGCGTCTCGCCTCTCGTCAAGGCCACCAGGCCGGCGAGGATGTCGCCGGTGTCGTCGAGCATGCCTGCGCCGTTCGTCATCACCGCGTAGCCGTAGCCCGTCCTCGGGTCGATCGCCTCGACGGCGTTGTAGGTCCACAGGTTGCCGCTGTGGACCAGCAGTCCGTTGTCGTCCGGCGCCCACCCCATGCCGTAGTCGTCCACCTCGGACGGCTCGTGCATCGGCGCCAGCATGGACTCGGGGAACACGCCGTTGCCGGTCTGGGCGATCAGCCAGCGACCCATGTCCGCCGCCGTGGTCACCACCGCGCCGGAGCCGTTCACCCTCGGGCCGTCGGCCAGCTCCGGGCGGGAGAACCACTGGCCGAACAGGGAGTTGTAACCGTCCGCCGCCCAGCCACCGACCTCGCTGTGCCGCATGCCCAACGGCCCGAACACCGCCGAGCCCACGTACTCGTCGAACGGCTCGCCCGACGCCAGCTCCACGATCCGCGCCGCCACGTCGTAGTTCACGTTCGAGTACGAGAACGACGTGCCGGGCGCCGCGGCCGGTTCGATCGGCGACAGCAGCGACACGTACTCCGCCAGCGTCCTCGCCGAGGTCAGGCGGCCTATGTCCACCGAGCTGTCCCTGATCCCGGACGTCTGGTTCAGCAGGTGCCGCACGGTCACCCCGCGCGGGTACGGGAGCCACGACGACACCTCGTCGTCCAGCGACAGCCGGTCCGCCTCGACCAGCGTCATCACCGCGGCGGCCGTGAACGACTTGCTCACCGACGCCACCCGCATCGGGGTGTCCGCGGTGACGGGGTGACCGAGCGAGTCGTGCCCGGCGCCGGCGGCACGCACCACGTGGTCCCCGTGCGTGACCACCACCGACACGCCAGGCAGGCCCGTCGAGTCGAGAGCCGACGACAGATACTCGTCCACAGTGGCCGGAGCGGGCGGGACGACCGCCAGCACCAGGCCCAACACCAGTGTCCTCATGGGCCGGAACGCTACGAACCCGCAGGTCGGCGGCGGATCTGTCGACCGGCCACAACCACCCCCGACTAACGGCAGGGGTTGCCGGTCATCCCCACCGACGACGAGCCGACGACCACGTCACCGAGCGGCGTCCGCAGGTCGAACGCCCGTTGCGTGAGGCCGTCCGGACCGGACACCGTGCTGTTCAGCGACAGCGACCCCACCTCAAGCGGGATCCGCACCGGGCCGGTGCCGATCGGCATGCGCCTGCCGTTGACCTTCAGCCACGCCATCGTCGAGCTGCCCGACAGTGCCGGCGACACGCCCTTCGGGCCGGCCACGCACGTCACCATCGCCGTCGAGGTCGTCTCGCCGATCTCGATCAGCAGGCCGACCGTGCTGATCCGCGTGGTCCGCAGCGCCGCCGTCGCGCTCATGCCGCCCTGCGCCGCGTCGGTGGTCGCCGTCAGGCCGTCCACCCGGACGGTCAGCAGGCCGCCGCCCAGCCGCACGTGGCCTGCCACCTTCCTGTCGTCGGCGCAGCGATCGCGGCCCGCGGTCGCCGTGCTGCTGCCCAGCACGTCCGCGGCGCTCGCCGAGCACGTGAACCCGGTGACCGTCTCGTAGTCGTCGTTCACGATCGTGCCCACCGCCTCGCCGTCGCCGACCATGGCACCCGACGCGCCGGACAGGCTCAGCGTGAACGTCTCGTCCGGCTCGGTCGAGGAGTCGTCCTCCAGCGGCACCCACACCGTCGCAGTGGACTGGCCGGGGGCGAACACGACCGTGCCGGAGGACGCCTCGTAGTCGTACGGCGCGACCGCCGTGCCGCCCGTGGTCGTCCAGTCGACCGTCACCTCGGACGGCACGGCCTCCGACAGCCGGACCTCGAAGCCGAGCGGTCCGCCGGACTCCGGTCCCGCCGCGTCCGACACGCTCACCACCGGCGTGCCCACGTAGTCGTCATCGTCGACGATCACGCCGGCCGCCTCGGCGTCACCCAGGGTCGCGCCGACCGGCGAGGACAGCGTCAGGGTGAACGTCTCGTCGTTCTCGTAGGAGTCGTCGTCGTACAGCGGCACCCCGACCTGCAGCACCGTCTCACCCGGCGCGAACGTCACGTCGCCGGCGACCTGGTCGAAGTCGGCCCCGGTCGCGGTCCCGGGCTCCGTCGTCCAGTGCACGGTGACGTCGCCGGACGCCGGCTTGGTCAGGTGCACCTCGAACAGCACCTGGCCCGCGTTCTCCGGCGCGAACCCGTCGGCCACGCTGACCACCGGCAGGTCGCCCGCCTCGTCGTCGTCCTCGATCGTCACGATCGCGGTCGGGTCCGCGATGGTCGCGCCGACCGGGGCCGACAGCTCGGCCGTGAACGTCTCGGCAGGCTCCGGGTCGGTGTCACCGACGATCTCCACCGGCACGGACACGAGCGTCTCGCCCGGCTCGAACGTCACCGTGGTGTCGACGCCGTGGTAGTCGCAGCCGTCGGTCGCGCTGCCCGGCTCGGTGGCCAGCCGCACCGTCACGGCCTCGTCCCTGGCCGAGGTCAGCCGGACGTTCACCACCGCCTGGCCCGCGCTCTCGGTGACCGTCGCGTCGTCGACGCCGATCTCGGCCGCGCTGTCCTCGTCGTCGTCGTTCGCGATGGTCACGACGCCGATCCCGTCCGCGATCTCCGCGTTGTCCGGCGCGGACAGGTGGACCGCGAAGGTCTCCGTGTCCTCGAAGGACGACTCGCCGGTGACGGGCACGGTGATCTGCTTGCTGGTCTCACCCGGCGCGAACACCAGCGTGCCCGCGCCGGCCGTGAAGTCGCCGGGAGCGGTCGCGGTGCCGTTGTCGGTCGTCCAGTGCACGCTCACCTGGTGGGAGTTGGGCTCCAGCGCCACCGTCACCGTCGCGGGCGTGTCGCCCGAGTTGCCCTCCGGCACGGTCACGTCACCGATCCGCAGCGCCGGTGGCGGCACCGTCGGGTGTGGCCCCGTGTCGGCGTCGTCGTCGGTGATCGTGACGAACCCGACGAGGTCGACGACGTTCGCGCCACTCAGGTGGACGAGGAACCACTCGTCGCCCTCCTGCACGGCGTCGCCGCGCACCTGGACGGTGATCTGTGCGCTGACCTGGCCCGGCTCGAACGTTACCGTGCCGGAGGCGGCCACGAAGTCGTCGGCGTTCGCGGTGTAGGCCTCGGTCGTCCACTGCACGGGCACCGGCGTCGTGCTCGGCCGGTCCAGCACGACCGTCAGCGTCACCGGCGTCGTGCCCGCGTAGCCCTCCGCCACCGACGCCCGACCGATGCGCACGGCCGGTCCGGCACCGTCGTCGTCGACGATCGTGACCACGCCGTCCGCGTCCGCGATGAGCGCGCCGGTCGGGTTGAACAGGTGCACGCTGAACGTCTCGTCCGGCTCCTCGATGTCGTCGCCCCGGATCGTCACGGGGAGCTGCGCGCTGGTCGAGCCCGGTCCGAACACCACCGAGCCGCTCCTGTTGTCGTAGTCGGTGCCACTCGCGGTGCCCGGGGCCATCTGCCAGTAGACGGTCACCGTCTGGTCGGAGGGGCGGTTGAGGCTCACGGTCAGGGCACCGGTCGTGTCCTCGTCGGCCTCCGGCACGGACGTGTCGCTGATGCGGATCTCCACCGGGGTCTCGTCGTCGTCGCGGATGGTGACCACGCCGTCGGCGTTCTCGATCGTGGCGCCCTCGGGGTCGGACAGGTGGACGGTGAACCACTCGTCCTGCTCGTCGCCTTCGTCACCGATCACGTCGACGGTGACCTGCTTGCTGGTCTCACCGGGCTCGAACGTCAGCGTGCCGCTGCCCCCGGAGAAGTCGTAGATGCCAGCGGTGCCCGCCACGGTCGCCCAGTCGATGGTCACCCGCCCGGTAGACGGCCGGTCCATGGTGACGGTGAGCGTCGCGGGCGAGGTGCCGTAGTCACCCTCGTCGACGGTGACGTCACTGATCCGCAGGACCGGCAGGGTGCCGGGCACGCGCACGGTGACGGTCTGGGTGATGCCCACGGGTGTGCCGCTGACCTGGAAGTCGACCGTGCACCGGTAGGTACCGGGGTCGGTGTTCGGCGCGACGGCCACCGTCTCGGTGAACGACGCGGTGCCGCCGCTGCGGACCATGCGAGTCGGCCGGTCCGGGGTGAGCGTGAGCTGCTGGTCGCAGGCCGGCACGGGCGCGACCGGGACGGTCAGGGTGCTGAGGCCGCCGAGGATCGCGGTCGCGACACCGCCGGCGCTCTGGCTGGGCATGAGCACCCCGAACGTGCGGTTGGTGAGGCTCGTGGCCTGCCCCCGCTCGTCGAGCCCCGGCGCGGACGTGCCGACGACAGGCACGGCGATCACCCGGATCCCGCCTGCGCGCAGGGCGTTCACCGTGTCGGAGAGCGTGTGGCCGAGGCTCGGGTCGGCGGACCGGGCGTCACCGAACCACACGACCACCCGCGAGCCGACCGGCCGGAACTCGACGGCGCCGGTAGCGAGTTGGTAGTGCGCGTTGAGGAAGTCACTCTGCGGCCCGCCGCCACCGCCCACGTTGTAGAGCCACTGCTGCGCACCGTTGACGGCCGCGTTCCGGTCGTCGGTGAGGGCGGCGTCGACACGGAAGGCCCGGCTGCCGTCGGCCTGCGACTTGTACTCGGCGACCCCGAACCGCGCGGACGGCTGCGTGGCCCGGACCTCGTCGATGATCGACGGCAGGGCGTTGCGGACGTTGGCGAGCGCGGGATCCATGCTGCCGGTGGTGTCGGCGAGGAACACGATGTCCGGGTCGGGCGCGACGGCGGGGGTGGTGACGGCGGCGGCGACCGTGCCGCTCTCGCCGGGTGCCAGCGTCAGCTCGGCCTTCCCAGGGACGACCCCGGCGGCGGCTGCTGCGACGGCGACCGGGGCGGGCACGGCAACGCCGACGGCGGCGATCGCGACCGCGGCGGCGGTCAGCAGGACGGCACGTCGCTTGACAGGGGCCATGGGCTGAGGCTGTGACATCGCCGGGCGCCTCGACAAGACGATGGCGGGAGAGCCGCTCCAACGCGAGTGATGACTGCCCCATGGGGCGACATCGGCAGCACGCGGGTTCGTTTGAGAGGGTTGGTACATGGCGAACCGGCTGGCGAACGCGACGAGTCCGTACCTGCTGCAGCACGCGGACAACCCGGTCGACTGGTGGCAGTGGTCACCGGAGGCGTTCGAGGAGGCGCGGCGCAGGGACGTGCCGATCCTGCTGTCGGTCGGCTACGCGGCGTGCCACTGGTGCCACGTGATGGCGCACGAGTCGTTCGAGAACCCCGAGATCGCCGCGGTCATGAACGAGAAGTTCGTGAACATCAAGGTGGACCGCGAGGAGCGCCCGGACGTGGACGCCGTCTACATGACCGCCACCCAGGCGATGACCGGCCAGGGCGGCTGGCCGATGACGTGCTTCCTGACCCCGGCGGGCGAACCGTTCCAGTGCGGTACCTACTATCCGCCGACGCCGAGGCCGGGCATGCCGTCGTTCCCGCAGCTGCTGGCAGCGGTCGACGACGCGTGGCAGACCCGCGACGCCGAGGTCCGCGACGCGGGTGGCCGCATAGTGGAGGAACTACGCAAACAAACGGCCGCGCTACCACAGTCCACTGTGGACGAGCAGGTGCTGTCGTCGTCGGCGGCGTCGGTGCTGGGTGACTACGACCGACGCAACGGCGGTTTCGGTGGCGCACCGAAGTTCCCACCGTCGATGGTGCTGGAGTTCCTGCTGCGCCACCACGAACGCACCGGCTCGGTCGAGTCGCTGTCGATAGTGACGGAGACAGCGCACGCGATGGCGAACGGCGGCATCTACGACCAGCTGGACGGTGGTTTCGCGCGCTACAGCGTCGATGCGGGCTGGGTGGTGCCACATTTCGAGAAGATGTTGTACGACAACGCCTTGCTGCTCCGCCTGTACACGAGGCTGGCGCTGCGAACGGGTGAGCCCCGCTTCCGCGCGGTGGCGGAGGAGACGGCCGACTTCCTGCTGAACAGGCTGCGCACCGAGGCGGGAGGCTTCGCGGCATCGCTGGACGCGGACACAGAGGGTGTGGAGGGCCTGACGTACGCGTGGACACCCGA
This sequence comes from Actinophytocola oryzae, assembly GCF_004364325.1. Classification (GTDB taxonomy): domain Bacteria; phylum Actinomycetota; class Actinomycetes; order Mycobacteriales; family Pseudonocardiaceae; genus Actinophytocola; species Actinophytocola oryzae. Next base: position 214,022 of record NZ_SOCP01000010.1, read on the forward strand.
GCAGCTGACCGAGGTACTGGGCGAGGAGGACGGCGCAGCGGCAGCGAGGTGGTTCGGCGTAACGGCATCCGGCACGTTCGAGGAAGGCGCGTCGACCCTGCAACGAAAGTCCGAAGTGGACGAACGCTTCGACGACGTTCGCAGGAAGCTGCTGGATTCCCGCCTGACCCGCCCACAGCCGGCCCGCGACGACAAGGTGATCACCGCGTGGAACGGCCTGGCGATAGGCGCCCTGGCGCAGGCGGGAGTGGCGTTCGGCGCACGCTGGTTGTCCGCGGCGGTGGCGGCGGCGGAGTTCGTGACGTCGACCCACCTGGTGGAGGACCGCCTACGCCGGGCCTCCCGCGACGGCGTGGCAGGCGCGGCGGCCGGGGTGCTGGAGGACTACGGCTGCCTGGCGGACGGGTTGCTGACCCTGCACCAGGCGACGGCGGACCCACGCTGGCTGACGGAGGCGACCGGGCTGCTGGACACGGCACTGTCCCGTTTCGGAGACCAGTCGGCACCAGGGGTGTACCACGACACCGCGGACGACGCGGACGTGTTGGTGCTGCGCCCGTCGGACCCGGGCGACAACGCGAGCCCGTCGGGCGCGTCGGCGCTGGCGGGTGCGTTGCTGGCGGCGTCAGCGCTGGTGGGCCCGGAAGACGCATCCCGCTACCGGACGGCGGCGGAGGAGGCAGTGGCCAGGGCCGGCCAACTGGCCGCGAGGGCCCCGAGGTTCGCAGGCCATTGGCTGAGCGTGGCGGAGGCGATGGCGGCGGGCCCGCTGCAGGTGGCGATAGTGGGCACGTCACCGGAACTCCTGCGAGCGGCGGTGGAACATGCCCCAGGAGGTGCGGTGGTACTGGCAGGCGAGCCGAACGCGCTACCGCTACTGACCGACCGCCCGCTGGTAGACGGCAGGCCGGCGGCGTACGTCTGCCGGGGTTACGTGTGCGACCGCCCGGTGACCGAGGTGGCCGACCTGGTGGCCGCGCTTCGCTGACCGCGAACTCCACTCCACTTTCGTGGTTACTCGCATAACCTCGGTAGCGATGTAATCATGTAAGCAGGAGGTGCGAAATGGGACCGAGAGGACACCGCTGGGGACCAGGACGAGGCTGGACAGGCCCGGGCAAGGGCCGGGGCCGAGGCGGCTGGCAACAGGCAGACCTACCGGACGCGGGCGACGCATCAGCCTGGTTCGAGGGCCGGCTGCCGGACGGCTGGTTCACGGAGTCGCCGATCGTGGTCGTGGACCGCGAGGAGATCACGGTCGTGGGCACCCTGCCGGGGCTGGAGGGAGAGTTCGCGGACGAGGCGGCCAGGTCGGCGGCTGAGTCAGGACGCATCAGCCGCTTCCGAGAGGAAACGCGCGACGACCGCATAGAGATCGCGCGGCAGGCGGAGCACCGCTATGGCCGAAAGGTCGCGTGGGGCGCGCGGCTGGGCGGTACGGAGGAGCTGTTCACCACCCTGTCGGTGCCGGTAATGACCAGGCTGAGGCAGGAGGAACGCCTGATCCTGGACACACTGGTGGACGCAGGCGTGGCGAGGTCACGTTCAGAGGCACTGGCCTGGGCCGTCCGAATGGTCGGCGAACACGCGGAAGAGTGGCTGACAGAGTTGCGCGAGGCCATGTCAAAAGTCGACGACCTCCGCGCAAAGGGCCCAGAGCTGTAGGTCGACCCCCAGCAGGACGAGGATGACCAGGCAGAACCGTCAGTCCTGTGGTGAGGGAGACGAACCGGGCGGCCGCGCCGAGCCCCATGATCGGCACGGTCAGCCCGAGATAGCTGGCGAGGAAGATCCCGGCAGCCGCCTCGCCCTTCGCGGCGGGGTCGGCCAGCCGGGCGGCAAGGCCCATGGTGCCCTTGAAGAGCAGCCCGGCACCAGCCCCGGCGACGACGAAGCACGAGCGACCCGCCAACCCCGCTAATGAGCGGTACGGCGACACCCCCACCCAACCCGGCGACGCCCACGGTGAAGACGCTGGAGCGCTCGCTGGGGGTGAGCCTGTTCACGAGGGGCCCCGGGCCGCCCGGTGCTGACGGATGAGAGCCGGACCCTGCTCCCGGCGGCACGCCAAATGATGGAGTTGGCGGCGACGACGAGGGAGGCCGCCCGCACGGAGCTGGTGGAAGAGCTGCGAGAACGGGTGCTGACAACGGTCCCGGTGGACCTGCCAGGACTGTTGGCGCGTTACCGGGCGGAACATTTGCAGTCCTCCTCAGGCTTCGTGCTATGCCGCGCGGCTTGGCGGACGCGCTGACGACGGGCGCACCCGACGTGGCGTTCGTGTCGACGACGGGTGCGGTGTCCCCGGCACTGAAGCTAACGCTGATCACGAGAGACCCGTTGGTGCTGCTGCCACCGAACCACCCGCTGGCCGAGTCAAAGCTGTCCCTCGAACTGCTGGCAGGAGAGGACTGGATAGACGGCACAGAAGGCTACGGAAACCGAATAATCGTGGACGCGGCGTTCGCGAGGGCAGGCCTGTCTAGCCGCCCAACGGTCCAGGACTGGATCACTCGGCAGGGCGAGGGCAAGCCCAAGCTTCCGCATGGTCTGGGCGAAGAGTCGTGGGGGCGTCGGGCTCCTCACTACGGCGGAGCCCGGCGAGCAACCGAAGGGGAGGGGTGTCGACACCGGAGATGAGCGCATCGAGCGCCATCCGAATCAGCTGGTCAGAGCCGACGGTGTACCCGAGCAACTCGTTACTGGCCGCCCGAATCAGCGGTTGGAGTGCGTCCACACACGCCAGGATGTCACTTGACTGAGCCGACACCGAGCGCCTGTTCGTGGAGGTAGACCCGGCGAGGACGACGTGCAGTCGAGTATGTTACTACCTGTGACCGACGTTGAGGATGTTGACGACGCTGTGGCAGCGGATTGGCTGTCCAGTGTCCGATTCTTGTCACTGAGCTTAACGAACTATCTTTCCTATAGGTCCGCCAAGCTAGATTTCGGTGACTTCACGGCACTCGTTGGACCCAATGGTAGCGGGAAGTCGAATGCTGTCTCAGCCTTAAAGCTGCTGCGGGATATCCCGCTGCATGGCCTTCCCGCCGCCATCGCCCGGCGTGGTGGTTTCGATCAGCTACGACACCGGAGTTCTGGGCGGCCGTACGATCCAGCGATCCGAATCGACTATCAGGTCGGTGATAATCCGCCGTCGTTCTACGAGCTACGGCTCGGCTCGGTCAAGGGAAAACGGTACGCTGTCAAGCGCGAGCGCGGTGCGGTCTATGTGTCTGGCGATCAGTCTTATTTCGATCATGAAGGCGGAACACTCACGTATACAGAAGTCATTGGTGGCGACGACAAGCTGTTAAGTATGCGTGAGGCGCATGCAAGAGTTCCGCCCGGACAAAGCGCCGTGACATTGAGTGGCGGGTTTGCTGCTTATCTGACGGGAATAGTACTGCAATCCGCGCAAACTCTTGAGATCAACCCGTCGCGCATCAGCGATCTTCAGGAGCCGGCATCAGTCAGAGAGTTCGAACCCGATGGCGCAAATATTGCGAGCGTCTTCGAGGAGATGTCTGCCCACAATCGCTCAGAGCTGGCCGAGTTACTGTCAGTCATAGTTCCAGGGATCGTCAGAATCGAGCCTCGGCATGTCGCAGATCGACTCACGATGCTCTTCGTGCAGGATTTAGGGCAAGGACCCAGGGAGTTCTTTGCGAAGCAAATGTCGGATGGGACGCTTCGTGTGTTCGGAATCCTGGTCGCCATGCTTCAGCAGCGGCGGCCGGCGATGCTGGCGATTGAGGAGCCCGAGATAGCGATCCATCTCGGCGCCCTTCAGACGCTCGTGGAGGTTCTGACTTCACACTCAGAGGGCTCTCAGATAGTGATAACGACGCACAGTGCTGACATTGTCGACAATCTCGATATGGATGACCTGCGAGTGGTGTGGACCGAACAGGGCTCGTCCAGAATAGCGTCTGTAGCAGAACATACGCGGGAGCCGGTCAAGCGTGGCTTGATTACGCCAGGTGCACTGCTGCGGGCAGACGCGCTGGATCCTTCCGCGTGAACGCGCATATCAACGACAGCCATATTGGCCTCGTTGTTGAAGGAAAGGGTGACATGGGTGCCGTGCCGCTGTTGATGCGGCGAATACTGAATGAGTGCGGCGTTTACGCCGACATAGTAGGCCGGCCCGTGGTTACTCATGGTCGAGGAGCGATGACCGCACCTGGAGGGATCGAGGGATACGTGGCTGTCGCTGCCGCCCGACCCGGGTGCAAGTTGGTCTTCGTGATCGCGGATGCAGACGACGACCAATCCTGCGTTCTTGGTCCGAACATGCTCAAGAGGGCCAAGGCGATAACTTCTGCGGCCGTTGTCGTGGTTCTTGCTGAGCGGTCCTTCGAAGACTGGATCTATGCTTCCTGTGAGACGCTCGAAATCGGGCTGAATGAATACAAGCAGAACAAACGTGGCGCCACTGTCATAAGTTCAGCTGTAGCCAAAACAGGCAGTAAGTATGTCAAGCCCGTCTGGCAGCCTCGCCTGACGAGCAGGCTGGACATATCCTTGGCCGCGGGACGGAGCGCCAGCTTTCGTCGGCTGGTCGATAAGCTCGTTGACACACGCGAGCTGTTTGAGTCGTAGTCGAGCCACGATCCGACCGCAGGCTACGGATACATGGCCAGCCAGATCGCGATGTAGTGGGAGATCGCGGCCAGGACGGTTGCGGCGTGGAAGAACTCGTGGTGGCCGAAGATCGTGGGCCACGGGTTGGGCCAGCGGGTCGCGTAGAAGACGGCGCCCAGTGTGTAGAAGCCGCCGCCCACCAACAGAAGCACCAGAGCGGCCACACCGGCATGGTGCAACAACTCCGGCAGCACGAAGATCGCCACCCAGCCCAGCGCGATGTAGATCGGCGTCCCGAGCCACCGAGGCGCGTTCGGCCACAGCAGCTTCAGCGCCACCCCCGCGATCGCGCCCGCCCACACGATGGTCAGTACCACCATGCCCGTCGACCGGGGCATGGCCAGCAGTGAGAACGGCGTGTACGTCCCCGCGATGAACAGGAAGATCATCGAGTGGTCCAGGCGCTTCATCCACGCCCGAACCCGCAGGCTCACCCACCACCTGCGGTGGTACAGCGCACTCACACCGAACAGCCCCAGCACCGTCGCGCCGTAGATCGACGTCGCAACCGCCGCGGTCGCGGACACTGTGGACGCCGCGAGTGAGATCAGCACCCCGCCGAGTACCAGCGACACCCAGAACGACCAGTAGTGAATGACCCCGCGCATGCGGGGCTTGATCGATGGTCCTGGCTGCGGGTCCAGTGTCTCGGCAGTCATGGTGCCGAGGCTACGGGACCGTAGGTTGGGCCTGCTTCGCGTGTGAATCGGGTCACGACCAGCCCACTACTTCGCGGTGTTCGACCGCCAGGCAGCGGTCCATCACCACGTCCAGGCCGCCCTTCGCGGCGAGGTCCGCGGCCGCAGCGGAGATCACGCCAAGTTGCAGCCACAGGGCACCTGCTCCTGCGGCTACCGCCTGTGCGGCGACGTCCACGGCGTACTGCGGACGGCGGAAGACGTCCACAATGTCCACCGGGTTCGGCACCTCGGCGAGGGTCCTGTACGCGGTCAGGCCCTCCCACGACGTGAGTGCCGGGTTCACCGGGTACACCGTCAGGCCCGCGCGCACCAGGTACCTCGCCACCCCGTGGCTCGGGCGCGACGGGTCCGGGCTGAGGCCCACGACGGCTACGGTCCGTGACTCCCGGACCAGCCTCTCGATCACCGCGAGGTCCTGCCACCTCGGATCCGTCTCGGTTCGCTGCATGGTTCCAGTGTGCCCCTCACTCCCCGGAGCGGCGTACCCTGCAGGGACGTGACACCAGCCTGGCGGAGATTCCGCAAGAAAGCCGCGAAGCTCGTCTACGGCGCCTATGACAGGCGGCTCGTCCAGCAGGCCGCAGGCCGCCATCCCCGACACGTCGGTGTCATCCTCGACGGCAACAGACGGTGGGCCCGCGAAGCCGGCTTCACCGACCCCAAGCACGGCCACATCGCCGGTGCCGAGCGCATCGCGGAGCTGCTCAGCTGGTGCCGTGAGGCCGAGGTCGAGCTGGTCACCCTCTGGCTGCTCTCCACCGACAACGTCCTGCGGCCCGACTCCGAGCTGAAGCCGTTGTTACAGGTCATCGAGGGCGTCGTCGACGAGCTGGCCGAGCCGGACCGGCCCTGGCGCCTGCGGATCATCGGGGCGCTGGACGTCCTCCCCCGGGAGACCGCGGACCGGCTGGTCGCCGCCGCGAAGCGCACCACCGGGCGCACCGGCATGGAGGTCAACATCGCGGTCGGCTACGGCGGCCGACGGGAGATCGCCGACGCCGTGCGCAAGTTGCTCCAGTCGCAGGCCGAGGCCGGTAAGACCATCGAGGAGCTGGTCGAGGTCCTCGACGTCGACCACATCGCCGAGCACCTGTACACGTCCGGCCAGCCCGATCCCGACCTGCTGATCAGGACCTCCGGGGAGCAGCGGCTGTCCGGGTTCATGCTCTGGCAGTCCGCCCACTCGGAGTTCTGGTTCTGTGAGGCGTACTGGCCCGACTTTCGGCGGACCGACTTCCTGCGTGCATTGCGTGACTACGCCATCCGTCATCGGAGATTCGGCTCTTAGCACAACGGTCTCGCCGCGCTACCGACGGGGTCCCTGTTACGGGGCCTCGTTGGCTAATTGCGTGTGAAATCACTCCACGAGCGGGTGGGGATCAGCCCGGGGTGCTGTCGCTGGTCACGAAGTGGTGTAGGGCGCGGCGTCGGCGACAGGTCCTGGGGTGTCCGGAAAATTAACCCGGATGTTATCGCGTCTTGTCGACGTCAATTTCCGTCGCTTTTCGGGTGCACTTCGGTAAATAGCCGGTTGTGCTTGCCGGATGCCTTATGTTCGCCATTTACGGGTTCGTCATCGATCCCTCGTGAAGCGCAGAGTGATCACCGGTGCAGGCTCCGCCCCAGGTGGCGGGCTTGTAAACACCAGGTGTCGCTTCGTTCGGAGGATGATCCAAACGGGGGTACCGGACACGCCGCGTAGTCGACTTGCTGCGCGCAAGCTGCATTCGATCGGTTCTCGAGGCCGGGTCACGAAACGAAAATCACCTGCGCGGCTGGCTGTCAGAAGGGCGCATTCGCGGGTAGCGTCCAAAGTGACGGGTCGCGCCCACGCGTTCCGTCCCGGGAGGCCCTGGTCGTGACGGCAACGATCGCGCGGGGGTCGGCACCCGGCCCTCGTGGGTGGTGACGACCCAGTCGTCTCACCTGGTCAGGGAGGTGCCCGGCCCTTCGAGGAACACGCGGACGTGGGTGCGCGTTCGCCGAGGAGTTGCCGTGACTGCTTCGCAATCCTCTTCCGCTGACCCTGGCGACCAGCGCCGGACATATGTCCTGGACACCTCAGTGCTGCTCTCCGACCCGTGGGCCATGTCCCGGTTCGACGAGCACGCGGTGGTGCTGCCGCTCGTCGTCATCAACGAGTTGGAGGGCAAGCGGCATCACCCCGAGCTTGGCTGGTTCGCCAGGGAGGCGCTTCGGTTACTGGATGACCTGCGGAAACGTCACGGGCGGCTCGACTCGCCGGTCCCGTTGGGCATCTCCGGCGGCACGTTGCACGTCGAGTTGAACCACTCCGACCCGGCGGTCCTGCCGTCGGGTTTCCGCACCGACACGAACGACGCCAGGATCCTGGCGTGCGCGTTGAACATGGCCGCGCACACGGCCAATGTGACGTTGATCACCAAGGATATGCCGCTGCGGATCAAGGCCGCGTCGGTTGGCCTCGAGGTCGACGAGTACCGCGCCCACGAGGTCACCCCGTCCGGCTGGACCGGCATGGTCGACCTCGAGGTCAGCACCGAGGTGCTCGACTCGCTCTACCGGGACGGCGTGGCCGAGCTGGCCGAGTTCGGGGTCCAGTCGCCAGGCGACTTCCCGACCAACACCGGCCTGCGGCTGCTGTCGTCGTCCGCGAGCGCGCTCGGCAGGGTGACGAGTGACAAGCAGGTGCGGCTCGTGCGTGGCGACCGTGAGGCGTTCGGCCTCCACGGGCGTTCCGCGGAGCAGCGGGTCGCGCTCGACCTCCTGCTCGACCCCGACGTCGGGATCGTCTCGCTCGGTGGGCGGGCAGGCACCGGCAAGTCGGCGCTCGCGCTGTGCGCGGGGCTCGAGGCCGTGATGGAGCGCAACCTCCACCGCAAGGTCGTCGTGTTCCGGCCGGTGTACGCGGTGGGCGGTCAGGACCTCGGCTACCTGCCGGGGTCCGAGAGCGAGAAGATGGCGCCGTGGGCGCAGGCCGTCTTCGACACTCTCGGTGCGCTCGTCAGCCAGCCGGTGATCGACGAGGTCCTCGATCGAGGGATGCTCGAGGTGCTGCCGCTGACCCACATCCGAGGCCGGTCGCTCCACGACTCGTTCGTGATCGTGGACGAGGCACAGTCGCTGGAGCGCAACGTGCTCCTGACGGTGCTCTCGCGGCTCGGCGCCGGGTCGCGGGTCGTGCTCACCCACGACGTCGCGCAGCGGGACAACCTCCGCGTCGGCCGCTACGACGGCGTGGCGGCGGTCATCGAGAAGCTGAAGGGCCACCCGCTCTTCGCGCACGTGACGCTGACCAGGTCCGAGCGGTCGCCGATCGCCGCACTCGTGACGGAGATGCTCGAAGACCACGGCGCCTGACCCCTTCCGCTCAACGGTGAGCGGGACGGACCAAGGGACGGGGTAGGGAAAACCCCCGGTTGGTTTCGGGAGCTTCCCTGATGGTTTGACGGTCTCGCGGACGAGACCGTTGAGCCATGGCAAACCTGGTCCTCACAGCACGCTCGGCGCCGGTCCGCGGCATGGTTCTTCCCACGCCGCGGCCGGCGCCGATCGGGGTCTTCCTCGGTGCGGTGGGTCTGGTGTTCGCCGCGTTGCTCATGGGCGGGTTGAACATCGTCGCCGCGGGCCGGATGAACCCGCTCGACACCACCATGTCCGACTACGTCTTCGTGCCGGGCGCCGGCTGGATGTTCCCCGCGTCGCTGCTCGCGATGTGCGTGGCAGGCGCCGGTGTCGGCGTTGGCCTGTGGGCCAGGGGTTTGCTGACCGGCGTGCTGCCGAAGCTGTCGCTTTCGCTTGCGATCCTCGGACTCCTGCTCGCCGCCGCCTTCCGGACCGACCCCGGCGACGCGTCGGTGTCGATGTCCGCGCAGATCCACCGGTACGCGGCGGGTGTCGTGTTCTTCTGCGTGCCCATCACGGCTTTCCTCGTGGCACGGCGGGTCGCCGCCCGGCGGTCGCTGTACGTCGGCGTCGTGGTCTCGTCGGTGCTGCTCGTGGTGTTCCTGACCTGCCACCTCGGGCCGATGCCCGACGTGCTCGGTGACCTGAGTGGACTGCTGCAGCGGATGCTGTTCGCCGCGGAGCTGGTGGTGCTCGGCCAGCTGGTGCGGGTGATCAACCGACCGTCCTACGAGTACGCGCTCGCCGCGTAGGTCACCAGCCGTGGGGTCGGGGGGCGCCTTCCGCGAACCCCGACGCCGACTGGATACCGACGACCGCCTTCGCGTGGAACTCCTCCAGTGTGGACGCGCCGGTGTAGGTGGCGGCCGAGCGGACACCGGAGCAGATGGCGTCCAGCAGGTCCTCGACGCTCGGGGCGGCCGGGTCCAGGCGCATGCGGGACGTGGAGATGCCCTCCTCGAACAGGGCCTTGCGGGCGCGGTCGAAGGCGCCCTCGCCACGGGTCCGCGCGGTGACGGCCCGCTTCGACGCCATGCCGAAGGACTCCTTGTACGCCCGGCCCTGCTCGTCGCGCAGCAGGTCGCCCGGTGACTCGTACGTGCCAGCGAACCAGGAGCCGACCATCACGCTCGACGCGCCCGCGGCCAGGGCCAGCGCGACGTCGCGGGGGTGGCGGACACCGCCGTCGGCCCACACGCGGGCGCCCAGCTCGCGGGCCGCGGTGGCGCACTCGAGCACGGCCGAGAACTGCGGCCTGCCCACGCCGGTCATCATGCGGGTCGTGCACATGGCGCCGGGGCCGACGCCGACCTTCACCACGTCCGCGCCCGCCTCGACCAGGTCACGCGTGCCCTCGGCGGTGACGACGTTGCCCGCCGCGATCGTGACGTGCCGCTCGCTCACCGCGTCGGCCGCGGCGCGGATGGCCCTCAGCCCGGTGATCATCTTCTCCTGGTGGCCGTGGGCGGTGTCCACGACGAGCGTGTCCACCTCGGCCTCGAGCAGGGCGGTGGTCTTGGCCGCGACATCGCCGTTCACGCCCACCGCGGCGGCCACCCGCAGGCGGCCCTTGTCGTCGAGGGCCGGGCGGTACAGCTCGGCCCGCAGCGCGCCGACCTCGGTGAGCACGCCGGCCAGGCGGCCCTCCTCGTCGACGCCGAGTGCCACGCGGGCGGTGCGACCGCCGTGGAGCCGGTCGAACACGTCCCGGGGAGCGGCCGTGAGCGGCATGGTCAGGATGGCCGGGTCCGCCACCTCGCCGAGCCGCGTGAACCGGTCGACACCCACACAGGCCGCCTCGTTGACGACCCCGACGGGGTGCCCGTCGGCGTCGACGATGACGACCGCGTCGTGGGCCCGCTTCGGCAGCAGGTTCAGCGCGTCGGCCACGGCGTCGCCCGCGGTCAGGACCAGTGGGGTGTCCCACACGACGTGCCGTGACTTGACCCACGCGACGATCTCCCGCACCGCGGCCGGGTCGACGTCCTGGGGCAGCACGACCAGCCCGCCACGGCGTGCCATGGTCTCGGCCATCCGCCGCCCCGCGACGGCCGTCATGTTGGCCACGACGACGGGAATGGTGGCACCGGTCCCGTCCGAGGTGGCCAGGTCGACGTCGAACCGGGACGCCACCGCCGAGCGGTTGGGCATCAGGAAGACGTCGTCGTAGGTCAGGTCGTACACGGGAGGCGTGTCGGTGTGGAAGCGCACGTCTGCACAGCGTACCTAGCTCCGGCCGGGAAGCATGGCCCGCACGGTGTCGATCGTGTCCGCGTCGGGGGGCTCCTTGTCCGGCCGGTAGCGGACCACGCGTGCGAACCGCAGCGCGACACCACCCGCGTACCGGGTGCTGACCTGCACCCCGTCGAGTGCGATCTCCACCACCAGGTGTGGTTTCAGGTACACCGTCCAGTCGTCTCGATGGTCCTCGTACTTGGGGAACTCACTGGTCTGCCAGGCCAGCAGCTCGTCGGTCAGGCCCTTGAACGTCTTGCCCACCATGACCGGCGGGCCGCCGTCCGGGTCGCGGGCGCCCAGGTGGAGGTTCGACAGGCTGCCCGTGCGCCTGCCGTGGCCCCACTCGGCGGCCAGCACCACCAGGTCGAGCGTGTGCACCGGCTTGACCTTGCGCCACGACTTGCCCCGCCGCCCCGCCTGGTAGGTCGAGTCGAGGGTCTTGACCACGACCCCCTCGTGCCCGTGGCGCAGGGCGTCGGCCAGCAACTGGTCGGCCTCCTCCTGCGTCGGCTCCAGCGCGCCCGGGATCACCAGGTCGCCCACCGCCTCGTGGAGGGCGGCGTTGCGCTCCCGCAGCGGTGCGTCGATCAGGTCGGTGCCGTCCAGGTGCACGCAGTCGAAGAAGTACGGCCGCAGCAGCAGCTCCCGCTCGCTCGTCGCGCCGAAGCGGCTCATCGTCTCCTGGAACGGCCGTGGTCTGCCGTCGTCGGTCAGGGCAAGGGTCTCGCCGTCCAGAACCGCCTGACGGGCGGGCAGGTTCCGGACCAGCGCCACCAGCTCCGGTACCGCGGCGGTGATCTCCCGCAGGGTGCGCGTGTACACGTGGACGTCGTCGCCGTCCTTGTGCACCTGGATGCGGGCGCCGTCGAGCTTGTACTCGACCACGCTCGGGCCGCCGGCCAGCGCCTCCTCGAGGTTCTCGGCCGGGGAGGCCAGCATCGGCCGGATGGGACGGCCGAGCTGGAGCCCGAACGTGTTCAGGGCCGCCGCGCCGCCGGTCATGGCGGCCTCGGCGGTGTCGGGTAACTGCCCGGAGAGCATGAACGCGCGGCGGACGGTCTCCTTGTCGACCTCGGCCGCCTTGGCGATGGCGTCGAGCATGACGCCCTCGAGCGCGCCCTGCCGCAGCTCGCCGGCGACCAGGCGTAGGAGGAAGTCCTGTTCGGGCTTCGTGGCCTTGCCGAACAGGGCGCCGAGTAACTCCGTTCGCCGCGTGGCCGAGCCCTTTCCGCTGGTCACGGCCACCTCGTCGAAGGTCCGGTCCACCTCGGCGACGGTGAGGGACGGCTCGTCGGCCGGCGCGGTCCGCAGGCTGAGCAGCGTGCGCCAGCCGGCCCCGATGCGGCCCTGGAGCGTCGTGCCGGCGAGGAACGCCACGACGGCCCGCACCTGACCGCCGGCACGGCGGATCAGGTCGGCCAGGGCGTCCACCTTGGCCAACCGGGATCGGGTCGCGGAAACCACCGAGGAGGTGGCAACCACGTCGTTCATCAGCACGTCAGCCATCATGCACCCGACCACCGACAATTTCAGGAGACGATCTGCCGGCACTCGCGGTGCCGACCGTCCGGGCGAGAGTGAAGCGTTGACCTTGACCGAAGGGGAAGGCACAGGCTGACGGAGTCCAGAACGAGGGAGGGACCGTGGCACTGCTCACCATCGGCGAGTTCGCCAGGGCGTCCCGGTTGTCGGCCAAGGCGTTGCGGCTCTACGACGAGCTGGGTCTGCTCAGGCCCGCCGTCGTCGATCCCGGCAACGGGTACCGGCGGTACGCACCCGAGCAGCTCGACCAGGCCCGGCTCGTGGCCTGGTTGCGGCGGGTCGGCATGCCGCTCGCCGAGATCACCACGGTGGTCGGGCTGCCCGCGGGTGAGGCCGCCGAGGCGGTCCGGCGCTACTGGGAGCGTGTCGAGGCCGACACGGACGCCAAGCGGCAGCTCGCGGCCGACCTCGTCGAGTATCTGTCCGGAAAGGACTCCGCCATGTCCGCAGCACTCGCCGTCGAGTACGCCGTTCGCACCGACCGAGGGCTCGTCAGGCCCGCCAACCAGGACCACGTCTACGCGGGCGAACAGCTCCTCGCCGTCGCCGACGGGTTCGGGGACAAGGGATACGCCGCCAGCCAGGCCGCGATCGCGGCGCTCGGGCAGGTCGGGGTGGGGGATCTGCTCAACGCCATGGACGACGCCGCCCGGCTCGCCGGGGAGGCCGTCCGCGACATGGACGGCAGCGGCACCACGCTGACCGCCCTCCTGTGGTCCGGGTCGCGGCTCGGTCTCGTGCACATCGGGGACTCGCGGGCCTACCTGCTCAGGGACGGCGAGCTGTTCCAGATCACCCACGACGACACGCTGGTCCAGGCCATGGTGGACGAAGGGAAGCTCACCGAGGCCGAGGTCGCCTCCCATCCCGACACCATGCTGCTCTCCAGGGCACTGACCGGCGCGGACGAGACCCCCGGGGTCGAGGTCAGGGACGGGCGCGCGGGTGACCGGTACCTCCTGTCCTCCGACGGGCTGCACCGCGTCGTCGACGTCGACACCATCAAGGACGTGCTGGCGAACGAGGAGCCGCAGCAGGCCGTCGACCGGCTCGTCGCGCTCGCGAACGCCGAGGGCGGGCCGGACAACGTCAGCTGCGTCGTCGCGCACGTCATCGCGCGATAGCGGCGATCTCCCCCACCGCGTCCCGCAACCGGTCGGGGGTGGTGGCCGCGTAGCCGAGCACGAGGCCGGGGTGCGTGCCGAGTCTGGTGTACCCGGAGAGGGCGGGTGCGTTGATGCCCGCGTCCGCCAACCGTTGGGAGACAACGGAGTCGGACACGCCGTCCGGCAGGCGCAGCACCACGTGCAGGCCCGCCGCCACCCCGATCGGTCGCCACTCGGGCAGGAACGAGGAAACCGCCGTCAGGAGCGCGTCCCTGCGACGGCGGTACGAGGCGCGGGCGCGGCGGAGGTGACGGTCGTACCCGCCGCCCCGCAGTAGCCGCGCGAACGCCGCCTGCGGCAGTGGCGAGCACCCCAGGTCCGTCAAGTGCTTGCGCCGCACCGTGTTCTGGTACAACGCGGGCGGGAGCGCCAGCCAGCCCAACCGCAGCGCGGGTGCGAGCGTCTTGCTCACGCTCCCCAGGTACACCACCCTTGTGGGGTCCATCGCCTGCATGGCACGCAGTGCGGGCCGGTCGTAGCGGTGCTCGGCGTCGTAGTCGTCCTCGATCACCACGCCGTCGCACGCCCGCGCCCACTCGAGCAACGCGTGGCGTCGCGCCGGATGCAGCGCGACGCCCAGCGGGAACTGGTGTGCGGCCGTCACCACCACGGCTCGGACCTCGGGAGGGATCGCCGACACCACGAGCCCGTCGCCGTCCACCGGCACCGGTGCGGGTCGCAAACCGTGTTCCCCCAACAGTTCCAGCTGACCCGGATGGCCGGGGTCCTCCACGCCGATCGTCGTGTGGCCGTGTGCGCGCAGGACGGCCGCCAGCAGCGAAAGGCCCTCCGCGCCGCCGTGTGTGATCACGAGGTCCGTCGCCGAGACCGCGCGAACCCGTCCCAGGTAGGCGGAAAGCTCCGACCGCAGCTCCGCGAGGCCCGCCGGGTCCGGGTACCCCAACGCCTCGTCCGGCAGCTCGGCCAGTGCGGACCGTGTCGCCGCGACCCACTCGGCCCGAGGGAACTCACCCAGCGCCGGCACACCGGGCCGCAGGTCGAACCGCCATGGCGTGGCCTGCGCAGCAGGAGCGGCCGAGGCCACCGGGCCGCCGAGCGACGACGCCACCGACGTGCCGGAGCCGCGCCGAGCCGTCAGGTAGCCCTCGGCGGTGAGCTGGCCGTACGCGGCCGTCACCGTCCCGCGTGCCACACCGAGCTGCGCGGCCAGGTCCCGGCTCGACGGCAGCCGCAGGCCGGGCGCTAGCTGGCCGTCGCGGATGGCCGCGCGCAACGCCGCCTCAACGGACCGGCCCCGGCCACCGCCTGCGGCGGGGAGGAGCAGCTCCCGCAGAGTGGTCCAGTTGTCAGTCATCGAAGTGGAGCTTACGACTGGACCACTCGACCGGCGAAGGTGTGGTGGTGCAACTCGTCACGACCTCGCGGTCCCACGCCGTCGCGATGGCCGCCACCGCGACCTCCCTGGTCGGGCTGTCCGTCCCGGTGACCGGCCTGCTCGACGGCTATCCGCTGCTCGCGGGCCAGTCCATCCGCTACGCCATCGGCGCCGCCTGCCTGCTCTGCTGGCTCGTCGCCCAGGACCGCCGGGTGCCGGTGCCCGCCGGGAGGGACCTGGTCGGTCTCGGTCTCATGGTCGGCTTCGGCATGCTCGGCTTCAACGCGGCCATCCTCGTCGGCCAGCGCTACGCCACGCCCGGGTTCATCGCCGCGATGCTCGGCGCGTCGCCGCTGGTCCTCGCCATCGTCGCGCCGGCACTGCGTGGCCACCGACCCAACCCGGCGGCGATCCTGGGCGCGGTCACCGTCGGGCTGGGCGTCGTCGTGCTCAGCGGCGGCGGCTCGTGGCACGGGCCCGGACTGGCATTCGGACTGCTGGTCGTGGTGTGCGAGGCGGCCTTCACGCTCGGTGGGGTGGCGGTCGTGCGGCGGCTCGGTGCGGTGGGCGCGTCCATGTGGTCCTGTGTGTTCGCCGCGGTCGGCGGGGCCGTGCTGGCGACCGTGAAGGACGGCACCGCGGCCTGGCCGGTGCCCACGCCCGGCGAGGGGATGGCCATCCTCGTGCTCGGTGTCCTCGTCACGACCGTCGGCTTCGCGTTCTGGTACACCGGTGTATCGGTTCTGGGCGCGGACCGGGCGGGTGTGCTGACCGGCCTCATGCCGGTCGCCGGTCTCGTCACCGCCGTGCTGCTCGGTCGCCAGCCGCTCACCCTCGTCGCCGCCTGCGGCACCGCGATCGTCGCGCTCGGCTGTGGAATGGGTCTGGGCAGGGGAGATCGGTCGCCGACTGTGTGACCCTTGACCCATGCGCGTGGTGTTCGAACGGTACGAGCCGCGTCGCTACCGGTCGCTGGTGTACCGGGACGACGGCGTGGTGCTGGTCCTGCCCGGGTACGACCGCAAGTGGCGGGTGCCACACGACCTCGCACACTTCGCGACCGAACGGGAGCTGCGCCTGACCGACGGTGTGTGGGGCAGCATCGCGGCAGGCGGCGTGTTCGCCAACATGCAGGTGGTGGCAGGCAGGAAGCGGCACGACGCCAGGCAGCGCTCCGAACGGGTGCTCAAGGCGAACAGCAGGTCGCTGGCCATCGCCGAGGTGCTCGCCGGGGTGGTGCACGACGCCGTCGAGCATCGGGACCGGCGCGAGCTGTACCAGCGTGCGTGCGGCGCGTGGGGCGTGCTGCACGAGGAGCCGTTCCCGTTCCCCGCGCACGCCCTCACGGCTGCCGCGGACACGCTGGAGGAGCTGGCGGCCCGCTGGACCGGCCGCACGCTCGAGGTCGAGTGGGGTCAGCCGCCCCGGGCCATGCGCAGGACGTCGAGGGCCTCGTCGAGCTGAGCCTCGGTGAGCTTGCCGTTCTCGACGTGGCCGCGCTCCAGCACCACCTCGCGGATCGTCCTGCGCTCCTTGAGCGACTGCTTCGCGATCGACGCCGCCTCCTCGTAGCCGAGGTAGCGGTTGAGGGGCGTGACGATCGACGGCGACGACTCGGCCAGTTCACGCATCCGGTCCTCGTTGGCCACGACGCCGTCGAACACCTTGTCCGCCAACAGCTTCGCGACCGCGGTCAGCAGCCGTGCGGACTCCAGCACGTTGCGGGCGATCACCGGCAGCATCACGTTCAGCTGGAAGTTGCCCTGCGAGCCCGCGAACGCCACGGCCGCGTCGTTGCCCATGACCTGCGCGACCACCATCATCGTGGCCTCGGAGATCACCGGGTTGACCTTGCCCGGCATGATCGACGACCCCGGCTGGAGGTCCGGCAGAGACAGCTCGCCGAGCCCGGTACGCGGCCCGGAACCCAGCCAGCGAACGTCGTTGGCGATCTTGAACAACGCGACCGCGACGGCCCTGAGCTGGCCGGACAGCTCCACGACGCTGTCCTGGGACGCCTGCGCCTCGAAGTGGTCGCGTGCCTCGGTGAGCGGGAGCCCGGTCAGCGTCGCGAGTTCCTCGGACACGGCCGTGCCGAACCCGTCCGGCGCGTTGAGACCGCTGCCGACCGCGGTGCCGCCGATGGGCAGCTCACCGAGCCTCGGCAGTGTGGACGTCAGCCGCTCGATGCCGTAGCGGACCTGCGCGGCCCACGCGCCCGCCTCCTGGCCGAGTGTCACCGGGACCGCGTCCATCAGGTGCGTGCGGCCGGACTTCACGAGGTCGGCCCACTCGCCCGCACGGCGCTCGACGGTGGCGGCGAGGTGCTCGAGCGCGGGGACGACGTCACGGACGACGGCCTCGGTGGCGGCGACGTGGATGGTCGTCGGGAACGTGTCGTTCGACGACTGCGAGGCGTTGACGTGGTCGTTCGGGTGCACGTCGCGACCGAGCGCGCGGGTGGCGAGCGTGGCGATGACCTCGTTCGCGTTCATGTTCGACGAGGTGCCGGAGCCGGTCTGGAACACGTCGATGGGGAAGTGCTCGTCGTGCCTGCCCTCGGCGACCTCGTCCGCTGCCGTCGCGATGGCCCGCGCGAGGTCGGCGTCCAGCACCCCCAGACGCTCGTTCACGCGGGCGGCGGCGGCCTTGAGCAGGCCGAGGGCACGGATCTGGGCTCGTTCGAGGCCGCGCCCGGAGATCGGGAAGTTCTCGACGGCGCGCTGGGTCTGGGCCCGCCAGAGCGCGCTGGCAGGCACCTTCACCTCGCCCATGGTGTCGTGCTCGACTCGGAACTGATTCTCGGTCATGCAATCAGTCTGATCGCCCGGAAAGGACGCCGCCCGGGTAGTTTGTGGTGTTGCCGGACACGTTCCCCACCACGGTAGGTGCGCATGACCGAGACCCCGTCCGAAGTCGACCTCCTGATCGTCGGCGCCGGGCCGACCGGGCTGTACGCGGCGTACTACGCGGGCTTCCGCGAGCTGTCCACGGCCATCGTCGACTCGCTGCCGGAGGCCGGGGGGCAGGTGACGGCCATGTACCCGGAGAAGAAGATCTTCGACGTGGCCGGCTTCCCGTCGATCATCGGGCGTGACCTCGTCGCGGCGCTCGTCGAGCAGACCGACCAGTTCAAGCCCGCATACCTGCTCGGCAGGCGTGCGCGGACCGTGACCGAGCTGCCAGACGGCGGCTACGAGGTCGGTTTCGACGTGGGTGCGCCCATCAGGACCGGTTCGATCCTGATCACGGCCGGTATGGGTGAGTTCACCCCGCGTCCGCTGCCCGCGGGTGACGGCTGGCTGGGGCGGGGCATGGTGCACTTCGTCCCGTCGCTCGAGGAGCACCGCGACCAGCACGTGGTGGTGGTCGGTGGTGGCGACTCGGCGTTCGACTGGGCGCTTTCGCTGCACGGGATCGCGCGGTCGATCACGATCGTCCACCGCCGCAACAAGTTCCGGGCATTCGCGGCGACCGTGCGGCAGGTGCGTGAGCTGGGGGTGCCGATCATCACCGACGCGCAGGTGACCGAGCTGCGTGAGGTCGACGGCGTGCTCGGCGAGGTGGAGCTGTCCGTCGCGTCGGACCCGTCACCGGTCGTCCTGCCCGCGCACACGGTGGTCGCCGCGCTCGGCTTCACCGCCGACCTCGGGCCGATCGAGTCGTGGGGTCTGGAGATCACGAAGCGCGCGGTCGCCGTGGACACGACGATGAAGACCGCACGGGACCGGATCTACGCGGCTGGTGACATCGCCGCCTACCCCGGCAAGGTCAAACTGATCGCCACGGGCTTCGGCGAGGCGGCGACGGCCGTGAACAACATCGCGGTGGCACTGAACCCGGAAGCACACCTGTTCCCGGGCCACTCCAGCGACGTGTGAACCGGCCCGCGCACTGAAGGCGTCCTTCGTAACGCTGGGTGCACTGAAGGGCCCCTTCCTGACGCCCAGCGTTACGAAGGGGTCCTTCAGTGCATTAGGCGACCACCTGGACCAGGGCGCCGACGGGCAGGGAGTTGAAGAACGTCTGCGCGTCGGCCATGTTCAGGCGTACGCAGCCGTGTGAGTCCTCGTCGAGCCTGCCCTCGTGGAAGGCGATGCCGCCCGGCGCGAAGAAGACCGAGTACGGCATGGGGTCGCCGTAGATGCTGCTGGTGTGCTCCTGGTCCTTCCACGCGACCGGCCAGGTGCCCGTCGGCGTGGGGTTGGTGGTGCCGCCGTGGGTGATGGGCACCGGGCCGAGGTTGACGACGCCGTTCGTCATCAGCCACGCCTGTTTGGTCGACAGGCTCACGCACGCCTGGATCTGCGGGCCGCACGGTGGTGGGGGCGGCGGAGGCGTCGTGGTCGTCGCCGGAACGGAACTGTCGGTGCCTGCCGGTAGTGTTGAAACCGGGGGACCCCCAACTGCATGAGTGGGACTCTCGTGCGGTGCCGGGCCTGCCGAGGCCTGTGCGGCGCAGCCCGAGAGTACCGCCGCGGCCAGCAGCGCCAGCCCGGCCAGTTCGCGTTTCATGCCCGTTACCCACGACGCGGGGGCGCCGTGGGTTGCAAACCTACGCGACCACCTGCACCTTGTCGCCCACCGCCAGCGCGTTGTAGTAGGCCTCTGCCGCGGCCCGGGACAGGTGGATGCAGCCGTGTGACTCCGCGCTCAGGCTGCCCTGGTGGAACGCGATGCCGCCGTTGAAGAACACCGAGAACGGCATCGGCGCGTCGTTGAACTCGCTCGACTTGTGGTCGATGTCCTTCCAGCCGACCGAGAAGGTGCCCGGCGGGGTCCGGTAGCCGGCACGGCCGGACGTGATCGGCGCCGGGCCGTAGACGACCGCACCGTCCTTGATCAGCCACGTCTGCTTCGACGACAGGTCCACACACGCGTCGACGCCCGCACCGCACGGGACACCGGTCGGGGGTGGCGGCGGTGGCGGCGTCGTCTTCGTGATCGTCTCGTTGGCGGCCTTCACCTCGGGCAGGGGCGGCAGCTTCACGTCCTCGGCCGGTTGCGGCGCCGCGTTCTGCGTCGTCGAGGTCGTGGTGGTCGGCGCCGTCGGCCGGTCGGGGCCCGGGGCAGCGGTGTCGGTGCCGCCACAGGCGGACACCGACAGGACGGCTATCGCGGCAAATCCCAGCAGGAGTGTGCGGCGCATGTGGTGAAGACGCCGCGACACGCGGTGACGTTGTCTCGGTGATCCAACCGTTACGGGAGCGGGGGAAGCGTCTCCTGCGCCGCCGCCTCCGTCAACCGGTCGAAGTCGACGGTCGAGTACTGGCGCAGCTTCTCCAGGCGGTGGAAGCCGTCGATCATGCGCACCGTGCCGGACTTCGAGCGCATCACGATGGACTGGGTGGTGCACCCGCCGCTGCGGTAGTGCACACCACGCAGCAGGTCGCCGTCGGTGATGCCCGTGGCGCAGAAGAACGCGTTGTCGCCGCTCACGAGGTCGTTCGTGCCCAGCACCCGATCGAGGTCGTGCCCCGCGGCCAGCGCCTTCTCCCGCTCCTCCTCGTCGCGCGGCCACAGCCTGCCCTGGATCTCCCCGCCCATGCACTTGAGCGCGCACGCCGCGATGATGCCCTCCGGGGTGCCGCCGATGCCGACCAGCATGTCCACGCCGGTGTTCGGCCGTGCCGCGGAGATGGCGCCCGCGACGTCGCCGTCGCTGATGAAGTGGATGCGGGCACCCGCCTCGCGGACCTCCTTCACCAGGTCGGCGTGCCGGGCCCGGTCGAGGATGCAGACCGTCACGTCGGACACGTCGGTGTGCTTGGCCTTCGCCACCCGGCGGATGTTCTCGGTGACCGGGGCGGTGATGTCGACCACGTCCGCCGCCTCCGGCCCGACGGCCAGCTTCTCCATGTAGAACACGGCGGACGGGTCGAACATGGCGCCCCGCTCGGTGGCCGCCAGCACGGCGATGGCGTTGGGCATGCCCTTGGCCATCAGTGTCGTGCCGTCGATCGGGTCCACGGCGACGTCGCACTCGGGGCCTTCGCCGTTGCCGACGTTCTCGCCGTTGTACAGCATCGGCGCCTGGTCCTTCTCGCCCTCGCCGATGACGACGACGCCACGCATCGAGACCGTGCCGATGAGCTTGCGCATCGCGTCGACGGCCGCGCCGTCGCCGCCGTTCTTGTCGCCTCGGCCGACCCAGCGTCCCGCGGCCATCGCGGCGGCCTCGGTGACCCGGACCAGCTCCAGCGCGAGGTTGCGGTCCGGCTCCTCCGGTCTGCGGTCCTGGCTGACGGTCTGGGTCGAGGTCATGTCGCCTCCCTGGCTGACGCGCCTGGCACGAACCCCTCGATCTTCCCAGATCACACGACGTGGGTGGTGGTGAGAACCGTCTCGGCCCGTTTGCGACGATGGCGTGCGTGACGGACAGACATCCGGGACGTGCCGGGCTGCGCATGCGCGACATGCTCGGCGCGGTGCTCCTGCTCGTGGCCATCATCGGCGTGGTGCTGTGGTTCTTCGGCGGCTGCTCGTTCAGCCCCGGCGGACCGTCGGTCGACTCGGCGAGCATCCCGTCGGCCGACGCCTCGGGTGAGCTGTCCAGGACCGCGGGGTCCGTCGAGTTCGGGGTCCGTTCGCCCAGCGTGCCAGGGAAGTGGCGGGCCAACTCGACGTCCACCGGGCCGGTCGGGTCCGGCGCGTCGGGGAACGTGGTCGTGCGGGTCGGCTGGGTGACTCCCTCCGGTGCGTTCCTGCAGCTCAGCCAGTCCGGCGGTGACCCGGCGGACGTGCTGACGACCGAGACGGGGCAGACCGAGGCACCCGCGGCGAACGGTTCTGTCGACGTCGGCGGCGTGACGTGGACCAGCTACCCGGGTCGCCGCGACGAGGCTGCGTGGGTGACCGAGCTGGACGGCACGGTCCTGCTGATCACCGGCAGCGCCGACGAGGCGGAGTTCCGCCAGCTGGCCACCGCGACCGTGAAGGCGACTCCGCTGGCCGCCTAGGGCCTCGCCCGCCAGCAGGTGGTCAGGTGGTCGTCCACCATGCCGATCGCCTGCATCATCGCGTAGGCCGTGGTCGGGCCGACGAACGCGAAGCCGCGCTTCTTCAGCTCCTTGGCCATCGCCTTGCTCTCCGGGGTGATCGCGGGGATCTCCGAGGTCAGCTTCGGGCGTCTGCGGCCCTTGGCTGCCGGCGCGAACGACCACAGCAGGTCGTCGAGCGGCACGTCGAGGTCGGCGATGGCGTGCGCGTTGCGGATCGTCGCCTCGATCTTGGCCCTGTTGCGGACGATCGCGACGTCGTTCATCAGCCGCTCGACGTCGGAGTCCCCGAACTCCGCCACCCGCTTGGGCTCGAAGCCCGCGAAGGCACGCCGGAAGCCCTCCCGCTTGCGCAGGATCGTCAGCCACGACAGGCCGGACTGGAACGCCTCCAGCGACAGCCGCTCGTAGAGCTGCGACTCACCGTGGAGCGGCACGCCCCACTCCTCGTCGTGGTAGGCGGCGTAGTCCTCGGTGGAGTTGCCCCACGGGCAGCGCGGCACGCCGTCCGCGCCGGGCAGCGCGGCCGTCACTTCTGCTCGGCCTCGGACGTCGCGAGGCGTTCGCGTAACTCGTCCACCTCGGTCCGCAGGTCCTCCAGCTCGGTGCCGAGCCTGCGCAGCACCCAGTCGACCTCGGACATCTTGTAGCCGCGCAGTACGAGCTGGAACCGGAGGCTCCTGACGTCTTCCCCCGTGACACCGGCCGAGGGCAGACGGGTGGGCGAGGCGCCCGGCGGCAACGCCGGCAGCTCCTCGCCCCGTCCGAACACGACCGAGGCAAGCAGGAAGACCACGGCCGCCACGAGCATCATGACGACCAGATAGATCAGTGCTGTGGTCACGTCAGCAGGATTGCATACCGCACTGACAGTCAACGGACCAGCAGGTCACGCATGGGAGGACGGTCCGCGACGACCACTCCCGCGGTGTCGGGCAGCCACTCGTCGGCGACCTGCACGAACTGCGTCAGCTCGCCTGCGTGTGACGGCAGCATCCCGCACCGCGCCAGCGCGGTGCCCAGGATCTGGCGCGCCATCAGCCCCAGCGCCTGCAGCGGCTGGTTGCGGTGCCGCCGCACGCCCAGGTTGACCTGCGCTATCCCGCTCAGCCCCACGATGGCGTGCGCGTCGAGCAGCAGGCCGATCTCCACGCCGTACCCGGACGCGAACGGGACCGCCTCGAGCAGCTCACGCGTGCCCGCGTACTCGCCACCCAGTGGCTGGATCACCCCGGTCAGCTCCGGCCGCAGCGTCGAGAGCAGCGGTCGTGCCATCAGCTCGGTCACCCGGCCGCCGCCCGCTCCCGAGGCGCCCTCGGACGTCAGCGGGCGCCGGTAGAAGCCCTTGACCAGGTGCACGTCCGGCTCCAGCAGCATCGGGCCCAGCAGTCGGGGCACGAACAACGGGTCCGGGTCGATGAGGTCGGAGTCGAGGAACACCAACAGGTCGCCGTGCGTCGCCGCCAGCGACCGCCAGAGGACCTCGCCCTTGCCGGGCACGGGTTCCAGCTCGGGCAGCACCTCGTCGCGCCGCACCACCTTCGCGCCTGCCGCGAGCGCCACCTCGACCGTGCGGTCCGTCGAACCGGAGTCGAGTACGACGATCTCGTCGACGAGGCTGCCGTGCAGCGGCAGGACCGACGCGATCACGTCGGCGACCGTCGCCTCCTCGTTCAGAGCGGGCATCACGACGCTCACCGTGCGGGAACCCTTGGCCCGCAACAGGTCGCCTACTGTCCATTTGGGACTCTGCCAGGTTCGCTCCGCGAACCACGTGCGCGCGTCGACGTCCATCACGCCAGCGCCCGCAGGCATCGGGCTGGCGGGCGGGTGCCCCGGATACTCGCCACCATCTCGACCACCTTCCTGGTTCTGTCCACTTCATGCGCGCGGAAGACCCGCGCACCTGCCATCGCCGCGACCGAGGTCGCCGCGAGGGTGCCGTCCACCCGGTCGGCCACTGCCGCACCGAGTGTCTCGCCGATGAAGTCCTTGTTGGACAACGCCATCAGCACCGGCCAGCCGGTGCCGACGAGCTCGTCGAGCCGCCGCAGCAGCTCGAGACCGTGCCAGGTGTTCTTGCCGAAGTCGTGCGTCGGGTCGATCAGGACGCCCTCGGCAGGCACGCCGAGCGACACGAGCCGCTCCGCGCGGGCCGCCAGTTCGGCCGTGACCTCGGCGACCACGTCCAGGTAGCGGACGCGGTGCGGGTCGGTCCTCGGCGCGACGCCCCCGGTGTGCGAGCAGACCATGCCGACGCCGAACTCGGCGGCGACCTCGGCGAGGCGCGGGTCGGCGCCCGCCCAGGTGTCGTTGATGAGGTCGGCGCCCGCGAGGCACGCCTCCCGGCCCACGTCGTGGCGCCAGGTGTCCACGCTGATCACCAGGTCGGGATGACGTTCCCGGACTTTCTCCACAAAAGGGACGATTCGCCGGATCTCCTCGACCGTGTCGACGTGTTCGCCGTGCGCGCCTGCCCGGACGCCGCCGATGTCCACTATGTCGGCGCCCTCCGCGACCACGCGGTCCACCGCCGCCAGGGCTTCCCTCTCGCCGAAGGTGGCCCCTCGGTCGTAGAAGGAGTCCCTGGTCCGGTTGACGATCGCCATCACCAGTGCGCGGTCCTGGGGGACCGTACGGCTGCCGAAGCGAAGTGTGCTCACCGACCAAGCGTGCCACGGGGTACCGGCGAAAACGCGGCCTGATACACCGAGGTCACAAAAGGTGATGTCGCGGAAACGTGCTCTAGTGAGTGTCCTCCCAGGCCTGGTAGGCCTCCTCGACCACGCGGACGGCGTCGTCGACGTCGTCGGTCAGGTGGAGCAGCGCCATGTCCTTGTCGCCGACCTTGCCCTCGGCGTACACGGTGTCGCGCAGCCAGTTGTACAAGCCGTCCCAGTAGGACCGTCCGAAGAGGACCACCGGGAACTTCGTGACCTTCTTCGTCTGCACTAAAGTGAGCGCCTCGAACAGCTCGTCGAGAGTGCCGAAGCCGCCCGGCAGGCAGATGAACGCCTGCGCGTACTTGATGAACATCGTCTTGCGGGCGAAGAAGTACCGGAAGTTGACGCCGAGGTCCACCCACTTGTTGATGCCCTGCTCGAACGGCAGCTCGATGCCGAGGCCGATCGACAGGCCGCCCGCCTCGGAGCAGCCCCGGTTGACGGCCTCCATCATGCCGGGGCCGCCGCCGGTGATGGCCGCGTAGCCCGCCCTGGCCAGCGCCGCGCCGATGTCCATGCCGAGCTTGTACTCGGGATGCTCGCGCTCCGTGCGGGCCGAGCCGAACACGGTGACCGCGCGCGGCACCTCGGCGAGCGCGCCGAACCCCTCGACGAACTCGGCCTGGATGCGCAGCACGCGCCACGGGTCGGTGTGCACCCAGTCGGCGGGGCCGCGGGAGTCGAGCAGCCGCTGGTCGGTGGTGGAGGGTTCCACAAGCCTTGACCTGCGCAGCACGACCGGACCGCGCTGCTTCTCGGCTGGGTGCTCGTTGTCCTCCTGCTGGATCGTCATTGGCGCGAGTCTATTGGGTCACGCGAACCGGAACGTGGCCGACAGCCACCGAACAGGAAAGCTGTTCACGAACGGGTGGCCGCGCTCCTGACCTCCCCGAGGGCGAATCCGAGCAGGTTGAGGCCGCGCCACAGCGTGGGGTCGTGCGCGGCGGGGTTGTTCCTGCCGAGGCCGATGCCCCAGACCCGGTCGCGCGGGCTGGCCTCGACGAGCACCTGGTCGCCGGTGCTCAGCAGGAACTCGCGTAAGTCGTCGTGCTGGCCGAACTTGTGCGTGCCCGCCGCGACGACGATCTCGTAGCGGGTGGCCTCCCAGACCGCCTGGTCGAAGTTCCGCGCCTGCCTGCCGAGGGCCTTCGCCTCCTTCGGCGTGGCGGCGGCGAGGATCCTCCCCGCGGTCTCGGGGTCGTTGAACAGGGTGGCCTTGCGCCACATCATGTAGTGCTCGGCCGTGGCGAAGGTGTTGCCGTCGACGGAGAAGGGCGCGGGCCACCACTGGCTGAGGCAGCCAGGGCCGACCGACCCGTCGGGCTCGGGCGCGTGCCCGTAGAACGGCAGGTAGGTGAAGGTCGCACCCTGCCCGACGGCGGTCAGCAGGGCGGCTTTGCTGCGCGGTGACTCCATGCCCGACAGGGTGCCGCAGACCACCGACAATTCCCGCCCGACGATGCTCGGCCGGCCAGGGGAGGCGCTGTCCGGAAGGTCACGCGGGCGCTCGAATCGATCGGGTTCGGCCACGCTCGCGCCAAGGACAGCCACGCCGTCTATCGGCATCCCGACGGTCGTACCGTCATCGTCCCGCAACACGGCACCGTGAAGCGGGGAACTCTCGCATCGATCATTCGGCAGGCCGGGCTCAAGGCGGACGAGTTTCTGGCGCTCCTCTGGATCCACCGACCGTTTCCGTGCAACCGGTGTCGGCGTCCGGTCCGTGTAGGTGGTATGCCGTGGCTCGTCGTCCTGCTGTGCCTGTTGGTGTCGGCCTGTGGGCGGCCTGCCGCCGACACCGAGCCGGCCTCGCCGTGTGCGGCGGAGTTCGGCCGTGGTGAGTTCGGGTCCGACTACGCCGTGGTCGCCACGCTCTCCCACCCGCCCGTCGTCGGGGAGACGGCGACGCTGACCGTGGGGGCCTGCGCGAAGGAGCCGGGAGACGTGATCATCTCCGTCCGGCTGGCCGACGGCGTCGAGTGGCGGACGCCGCCCGACGGCACCAGCGTGACCACCGAGCCCGCGCCCTACGGCGGCTGCCGGGCCACCGCCACCCGGCGGTGGGACCTCGCCGCCATGACACCGGTGGCCCTGACCGGCGTGGTCGTCGCGACCAAGGCCGGTACCGCGGAGCTGACCGGCACCGTCGAGCCGGCCGGTGACCGGGTCGGCCAGGGCAACTCGGCGTACGTCCACCTCACCGTGGGTGCCGACGCGTCGCACCTCGGCTTCCCGGAGCGGTCAGGTGACGACTCGGCGACGACCGCGACACCGCGGCCGTCGCCGGACTGCGGCTAGCTCAGGAAGTCGGTCAGGACCTTCGCGCACCGGGTGATCTGCTCGGTCGGGACGTTCTCCTCCTGGGTGTGGCACATGACCGGGTCGCCAGGGCCGAAGTTGACCGCGGGCAGGCCGAGCGCCGCGAAGCGGGCCACGTCCGTCCAACCCAGCTTGCCGACCGGGGTGCCGCCCGCGGCCGACACCAGCTCGGCCGCCGCCGGGGCGGTCAGGCCCGGGAGGGCACCCGCGGCCGAGTCCGTCACCGTCAGGTCGTAGCCCGCGAACACCTCGCGCAGGTGGGCCTCGGCATCGGCGGGCGTGCGGTCCGGGGCGAAGCGGTGGTTGACCGTCAGCACGGCCTGGTCAGGCACCACGTTGCCGCTCACGCCACCCTCGACGCGCACCGCCTGCAGACCCTCGCGGTAGACGCAGCCGTCGATCTCGACGGTTCGTGCCTCGTACGACGCCAGGACGGCCAGTGCGTCACCGAGGGCGTGGATCGCGTTCTCGCCCATCCACGCGCGGGCCGTGTGGGCGCGACGGCCCGACGTGCGCAGCTCCACCCGCATCGTGCCCTGGCAGCCCGCCTCCACCGTCCCGTTCGACGGCTCGCACACGATCGCCAGGTCGCCCTCCAGCCAGGACGGCAGGTCGCGCTCGATCCTGCCCAGGCCGTTGCGGGACGCCTCGATCTCCTCGCAGTCGTAGAACACGTACGTCACGTCGTGGCGGGGCGACGGCAGCGTGGCCGCCAGGTGCAGCATCACGGCGTCGCCGCTCTTCATGTCGACCGTGCCGAGGCCGTGCAGCACGCCCTCGGTGCGGCGGACCGGGAGGTTGTCGTTGACCGGCACGGTGTCGATGTGGCCTGCCATGACCACCCGGGACGGACGGCCGAGGTTCGACCGCGCCAGCACGGCGTTGCCGGAACGCACCACCTCCAGCGCCGGGGCCTGGGCACGGAGCGCGGTCTCGATGGCGGCGGCGATGGCCGCCTCGTCACCGGACACGCTCGGGATGTCCACCAGGGCGGCGGTCAGTTCGACAGGGTCACCGGCAAGGTCCAGGTTCACGGGCACGTACAGGAAGCTACCGTTGCCCCGTGACTAGTGCAGACACCTCCGGGGCGCTGGGCGTCGGCCTGGCGACCGTCACCGACGACGGCACCGTGCTCGACACCTGGTTCCCGCACCCCAAGCTGGACGACAACGCCGTGCCCGGCACGCAGCTGCTCTCCGAGCAACAGGCGACCGACGAGCTCGGCGCGGGTGTGTCCGCACTCCTCGGTCCCGACGACCACCGGGCGGTCGAGGTCGTCGCCGTGCGGACCGGGATCACCGACCTGACCGAGCCGCCCGCCGACGCCTACGACGTCTACCTGCGCCTGCACCTGCTCTCCACCCGGCTGATCCAGCCGCACGGCTGCAACCTCGACGGCCTGTTCGGCCTGCTCACCAACGTCGTGTGGACCAACCACGGCCCCTGCCGCGTCGAGGGCTTCGCGGCCACCCGGATGCGGCTGCGTTCGCGTGGGGCGGTCACCGTCTACGGCATCGACAAGTTCCCCCGAATGGTCGACTACGTGGTCCCGACCGGTGTCCGCATCGGCGACGCGGACCGGGTGCGGCTCGGCGCGCACCTCGCCACCGGCACGACCGTCATGCACGAGGGCTTCGTCAACTACAACGCCGGCACGCTCGGCGCCTCGATGATCGAGGGCCGCATCTCCGCGGGTGTCGTGGTCGGCGACGGGTCGGATGTCGGCGGTGGCGCGTCGATCATGGGCACGCTGTCCGGCGGCGGCAAGGAGACGATCTCGCTCGGCGAGGGCTGCCTCATCGGTGCCAACGCGGGCATCGGCATCTCGCTCGGCGACAACTGCGTCGTCGAGGCGGGGCTGTACGTCACGGCAGGCACGAAGATCACCCTTCCGGATGGTCATCTGGTGAAGGCGCTGGAACTGTCCGGACAGGACAATCTCCTGTTCCGGCGCAACTCCGCGACCGGTGTCGTGGAGGCTGTCGCGCGAACCGGAGCAGTCGTGGAGCTGAACGCGGCCCTGCACGCGAACTAACATCGATGGATGACCGCCTCTTCACCACCCGAGCAGACCTGGATCGACGAGCAGGTGCACGAGCTGCGTGCGCAGGCCGAGGTGGCGCTGGAGGGTGCCGACCCGGAGGGCGTGCACCAGCTGAGGGTCGGGGTACGGCGGATCCGCGCCGCGCTGCGGGTGTCCGGTCACGACGGCGGCGGCGCGCTCCAGGCCGAGCTGCGCTGGTTCTTCGGCGAGCTCGGCCCGCTGCGTGACCTCGACGTGCTGCTCGGCCGCCTGCGGGACGAGACGGACGGCTTCACCCCGGACGAGCTCGCCGCGTTCGGCAGGCTCCTCAAAGGATTGCGGGCCGAACGCGGGGTGGCACGCAGGAAGGTGACGCGGGCGCTGCGCGGCCAGCGGTACGAGCGGCTGCTCGCGGACCTGTCCGCCACGGACATCGCGCCGACCGGGGCCGTCGGCACGCGTGAGGTCGCGCGCCCGTTCCGCAAGCTGCGCAAGGCGGTCCTGGCCGCGGGGCAGGACCCCGCCGACGAGGTGCTGCACGAGCTGCGCATCCGGGGCAAGAAGCTGCGGTACGCGGCTGAGCTGATGGCCACCGACGGAGGCAGGCTGGTGCGCAGGCTGGTCAAGGCGACCAAGCGGCTGCAGGACGTGCTCGGCGAACACCAGGACGCGTGCGTCGCCGAGGACCGGGTGCGCGGGCTGGTCGGCGAGGACCCCGACGAGGCGTTCGTCGCGGGCAGGCTCGTCGAGCGGGAACGTGTCAGGCAGGCGCAGGCTCGTGGCGAGTGGTACGCCGCCTACGAGGAGGTCGTCCGCACCGCGGAGGAACTGCTCACTCCGCCAGCCGCGCCGCCGCCGCCTCGATCCGCTCGTCGGAAGCGGTGAGGGCGACGCGGACGTGCCGGTCGCCGGTCGGCCCGTAGAACGTGCCGGGCGCGACCAGGATGCCCCGGGCGGCCAGCCAGTCGACCGTCGCCCACGCCTCCTCGCCCCTCGTGCACCACAGGTACAGGCCTGCCTCGGAGTGCTCGACGGTGAAGCCGGTGTGCTCGAGCGCCTTGCGCAGCACGATCCGGCGGGCCGCGTACCTGGCCTTCTGCTCGGCCACGTGCGTGTCGTCGGACAGCGCGGCGGTCATCGCGGCCTGGACCGGGGCGGGCACGATCAGGCCGGCGTGCTTGCGGATCGCCAGCAGCCTGGCCACCAGGTCGGGGTCACCCGTGACGTAACCCGCCCGGTAGCCGGCCAGACAGGACGACTTCGACAGCGAGTGCACGGCCAGGAGGCCTTCGAGTGATCCTCCTGACACCGACGGGTGAAGTATCGAGACCGGCGACGCGTCCCAGTCCAGGGAGAGATAGCACTCGTCGGAGGCCACGACCGCGCCGCGCTCACGCGCCCAGTCGACCACCTTCCGCAGGTGGTCGGCAGGCAGCACGCGGCCGGTCGGGTTGGACGGCGAGTTCAGCCACACCAGCTTGGGTCGCGCCGGGCCGACGGCGACCGTGCTGTCCGACCGCAGGACGTCCGCACCGGCGAGCCGCGCACCCACCTCGTAGGTCGGGTAGGCGAGCGGCGGGATCACGACGAGGTCGCCGGCACCGACGCCGAGCAGCGTCGGCAGCCAGGCGACCAACTCCTTGGACCCGATCGTCGGCAGGATCGCCTCCCTGTCGACCCGCACGCCGAACCGCCTGGCCAGCGCGTCGCGCGCGGCCTCACGCAACGCGGGCGTGCCGTGGGTCGCCGGGTAGCCGGGGATCCACGCGGCGCCGGTCAGCGCCTCCTGGATGACCGGGGGCACCGGGTCGACCGGCGTGCCGATGGACAGGTCAACGACGCCGTCGGGGTGCGCACGGGCGCGCGCACCGGCGTCGGCCAGCGTGTCCCAGGGAAAGTCGGGGAGGGTCACTCGTCGTGCTGAACGGGAGGGAGGTCCTTGATCCACTGGGGGTCGTGGGCCGTCTTGCCGACCTTGGCGGCACCACCAGGCGAGCCGAGCTCGTCGAAGAAGTCGACGTTCGCCTTGGTGTATTCCTTCCACTGGTCGGGGACGTCGTCCTCGTAGTAGATGGCCTCCACCGGGCACACCGGCTCACAGGCACCGCAGTCGACGCACTCGTCGGGGTGGATGTAGAGCATCCGGTCCCCTTCGTAGATGCAGTCGACCGGGCATTCCTCGATGCAGGCCTTGTCGAGCAGGTCAATACACGGCTCGGCGATCACATAGGTCACTGCTTCTCCCTGTTAACAGCGTGTCCGGCAAGTCATGAGGTTACCGACCGCCGCTAGTATCCCTCTCAGCCACCACCTCACCGCGACGGACCCAGTGTGGTGGCCAGCACCTTGCCAAGCACCAGTGCCGACGGTAAGGCGCCACAGGCGAAGAGCAGCAGCGACCGCCAGTCCGAGACCAGGACGAGGTCCCCACCAGGGCCGAACATGCCGAAGACGACCACGGCCAGGAACCACCCGATCAGTGGAGCGGCCGCGACGAGCATCCTCGGCGACACCCTCCCGGCGACGCCGACCAGCCAAGGAGTCGTCAAGGCGGCCACCAGCGCGCTCACCGGCAGAGGCGCGCCGCCCAGCGTGTGGGGCAGCAGGTAGCCGTCGAAGCCCAGCGGCAGGAACATCAGCTCCAGTACCGCGAGGACGACCGCGTCGACCACCAGGACGGTCAGGACGAGCCAGTCCCTGACCCTCACGTGAGCCCGCCGAACAGGTCCGTCGCGGCACCCTCCGCGGGGCCGCGTCCCAACAGGTAGAACTCGGCGGGCGGGATGGGCTGCGCGATCCCGTTGGACAGGGCGTAGGCGCGCTCGCCCTCGCCGCCGTGCCAGACGGTGATCTGCGTCGGGTGTGCCGCCATGGCCCGCATCTTGACCGAGAGCGCCTCGGCCGTGTCGACGACCGTGGTGATCACGTCGTCATCGGTGACGGGCAGCTCGTCCGGCTCCGGCAGGCGGAACGGCAGGTCCGCGTACCCGGCCAGCGCCGCGACACCGGCCTCGGTGGCCCCGCGGGACGTGACGGCGAAGAACACCCGGTCGACGCCGTCGCAGGCGGCCATGGTGACCTCGTGCGCGCGGACGTGGTCGGGGTGGCCGTAGCCGCCGTCCGGCCCGTAGGTGATCACGACCTGGGGTCTGACCCGCTCGACGACCTCGGCGAGCGCGGCGGCCTGCTCGTCCAGGTCACCCGAGGCGAACGCCCTGGGGTGCCGGTTGGCCTCGGTCCCGGCCATCCCGGAGTCCCGCCAGCGGCCGACGCCGCCGAGCCAGCGGTGGTCGGACACACCGAGCGCCGAGCAGGCGGCCCGCAGCTCGCCGATGCGGTACCCGCCGAGCTGGTCGGCCGCGTCCGAGGCCAGCGACCGCAGGCTGGGCGGGATGACCTCGCCCTCCTCGCCCAACGTGCACGTGACCAGCGTGACCTGCACGCCGGCGGCCGCGTACCGCGCGATCGTGCCGCCGGTCCAGAGGCTCTCGTCGTCGGGATGCGCGTGCACGAGTAACAGGCGCGGCGCGGCGGTAAGCGTCATCAGTGGTCCGTATCCGTGGGTCCAGCCAGGCGGTCAAGGATATCCGCGCTCGTTAGCCCGATCAGGGCAACCCGGCGGCCGGGCTAGTCCCAATGCCGGTCGTTTAAGCCAGTGCAAGATCAACTCGACGATCGGCGACCAGCGGAAACAGGCGCGACCAAGATCCACAAGCAGACCCTTGGCGATCTAAACAACCGGCATTGGGGCTAGTCCGTAGTACGTATTCTCGGGTCCAGCCAGGCCGTGAGGATGTCGACCACCATCAGGGCGACCACGAACAACGCGACCGAGTACACCGCGACCGCGACCATCACCGGGTGGTTGTTGGAGCCCCCGGGTCAGCGTCACGGTGAACGCCAGCGCGCCGAACCCGAGCGTGATCGCGGGCAGGACCAGGTTCTGCAGCCACGTCGTCTCGATGCCGACGGAGCGGGGAATCAGCGGGAAGGCCTCCCAGCCGAACACCGACACCCCTGACAGGGCGTTCCGCAGCGACACGCCGATCACGAACAGCGGCACCGAGGTGACCACGACCGCCACGGCCGTGATCACGATGTCCGCGAACGAGTGGCGGAACCAGGCCGCGAGGATGCCGAGCGTGACACCGAAGACGACCTGGATCGCCATCGCGGCGAGCGCGAGCCGCAGCGTGTTCGGCGCCGTCTCCGCGAGCATGTCGATGATCGGGCGGCGGTTCCTGAAGTCGATGCCGAGGTCGCCGGTCGCCAGGTTCACCACGAAGTGGAAGTACCGGACGACCAGCGGCTGGTCCAGGCCGAACGTCTCGTTCAGCAGCGCCCGCGTCTTCGGGTCCTGCATGCGCGGCCCGATCATCCGGAACGGGTCGCCCCACTCCGTCGCCGCGACGAGCGCGCCGAAGGAGGTCACGAGGATGACGAGGACCGCCCGCGCCACCCGCCTGGCCAGGAACTTCCCCATGGGACCTCCCGGCCGCGGCGGGCTACGCGGTCAGGCGCGCACCACCTCGCGGAGCGAGGCGTAGTGGCAGGCCGCCTGGTGGCCCTGCGCACCCGGCACGTCGTACAGGGGCGGTGGCTCCTCGACGCACTTGCGCTGCTCGGACTCGGACAGCTGCTCGAACTTCCAGCACCGCGTGCGGAACCGGCACCCCGACGGCGGGTTGGCCGGGTTCGGCACGTCACCGCGGAGCACGATGCGCTCCCGCTGACGCTCCAGCCTCGGGTCCGGGATCGGCACGGCCGAGATCAGCGCCTGCGTGTACGGGTGGTGGGGCCGGTCGAACAGCTCGTCGCGCTCGGCGATCTCCACCACGCTGCCCAGGTACATGACCGCGACGCGGTCGGCGATGTGCCGCACCACGGACAGGTCGTGCGCGATGAACAGGTACGTCAGCCCCAGCTCGTCCTGCAGGTCCTCCAGCAGGTTCACGATCTGGGCCTGGATGGACACGTCCAGCGCGGACACCGGCTCGTCCAGCACGATGAACTTGGGGTTCATCGCGATGGCGCGGGCGATGCCGATGCGCTGGCGCTGGCCGCCGGAGAACTCGTGCGGGTAGCGGTCCGCGTACTCCTCGGCCAGGCCGACCGTGTCCAGCAGGGTGTTGATGGTCTTGCGGCTCGACTCCTGGCCGAGCAGCTGGAACTTCTCGGCCAGGGTCTGGCGGATCGTCATGCGCGGGTTCAGCGACGCGTACGGGTCCTGGAAGACGATCTGCATGTCCCGCCGGGCCCTGCGCAGCTCCTGCTTGCCGAGCGCGGTGACGTCGACGCCGTCCAGCACCACCCGCCCGCTCGTCGGCTCCAGCAGGCGCAGGATCGCCCGCGCGGTCGTCGACTTGCCGCAGCCCGACTCGCCGACGAGCGCGACCGTCTGTCCCCGGTGGATGTCGATGCTGACCCCGTCGACCGCCTTGACCTGGCCGATCGTGCGCTTGAGGAACACGCCGGAGCGGATGGGGAAGTGCTTGACGAGGTTGTTGATCTGGAGCATCGGCTCGCCGGCGGGCTCCACCGTGCCGACCCCGCCCTGTCCGTCTGCCTGCGTCACGAGCTCGCCCTCTCCTCGAAAGCCATCGCCACCCGGTCACTGTGCACGCACGCCGCGCGGTGCGCTGAGCCGTTCACCGGCACCAGCGCCGGCACCTGCGGCAGACACGCCTCCGTCGCGAAGACGCAGCGGGGGTGGAACGGGCAGCCCTCCGGCACCCGCGCCAGTGACGGCGGGATGCCCTTGATCGGCTGGAGTCTCGCCTGCCGTTTCTGGTCCATCCTGGGCAGGCTGGCCAGCAGGCCGTAGGTGTAGGCGTGCCGTGGCGAGTAGAAGATCTCGTCCGCGGTGCCGGACTCGACGATCCGACCCGCGTACATCACGTTGATCCGGTTCGCGTAGGACGCGACCACGCCGAGATCGTGCGTGATCAGCACGATCGCGGTGTTGCGGTCCTCCTGGAGCTTCTGCAGCAGGGCCATGATCTGCGCCTGCACGGTCACGTCCAGCGCGGTGGTCGGCTCGTCGGCCAGCAGCACGTGCGGGTCGTTGGCCAGCGCCATCGCGATCATCGCGCGCTGGCGCATACCACCGGAGAACTCGTGCGGGTACTGGTTGAGCCGCACCGCCGGGTTCGGGATGCCGACCTCGCCGAGCAGGTCGAGCGCACGCTTCTTCGCGACGGCCTTGGACACGTCCTGGTGCACGCGGACCATCTCGGCGATCTGGTCGCCGACCTTGAACACGGGGTTCAGCGCGGTCAGCGGGTCCTGGAAGATCATCGAGATCTGGCTGCCGCGCAGCTTGCGCTGCTGCTTCTCGGGCATCTTCAGCAGCGACCGGCCGCGCAGGAACACGTCGCCGGACGGGAAGGTCGCGGGCGGCGACGGCACGAGGCCCAGGATCGTCATGGCCGACACCGACTTGCCGGAGCCGGACTCGCCGACGATCGCGAGGGTCTCGCCCTCGTTGACGTGCCACGAGACGCCGTCGACGGCCTTGACCACGCCGAAGTCGGTCTTGAAGTGGACCCGTAGGTCGCGTACCTCCAGCAGGGGCGCGGGGGCCCCGTCGAGGTCGATGTCGGCTGCGCCGGTCATCTGGGTACTTCTCCTAGTGGTGGGAGCGTTCCGGCACTACCGGAGCTTCGGGTCCAGCGAGTCACGCAGGCCGTCGGCGACGAACGCGAAGGCGAGGGTCGTGATGCAGATCGCGGCACTCGGGAAGATCCACAGGTAGTCCTTGCCCGCGACCTGCACCTGCTCGATGCCCTGGTTGATCAGGCGACCCCACTCCGGGGTGTCCGGCGGCACGCCGACGCCGAGGTAGGCGAGCGAGGCCATCGCGACGACCGCGACGCCGATGCTGGTGAACGAGTAGATGAACACCGGCTGGATGGCGTTGGGCAGGATGTGGCGGACCACGATCCGCCAGTCGGACGCGCCGATCGAGCGCGCCGCCTCCACGTACTCCGCCTCGCGCAGCGCCAGCATCTGGCCACGCATGAGCCGTGCGGCCGTCGGCCAGCCGAGCACCACCAGCGCGATGATCACCTGCGTGACGCCGGAACCGAACGTGCGGACCACCAGGATCGCGCCGATCAGGTACGGGAACGCGAGGAAGATGTCCGTCGTGCGCATGATCACGGCGTCGGAGATCCGGCCGCGGAAGCCGGCGAGCGCGCCGAGCGCGACGCCGACGATCATCGAGCCGAGCATGGTCGCGATGCCGACCAGGAGTGCCAGGCGCAGGCCGTAGAGCAGCTCCGAGTACAGGTCGCGGCCGAGCGCGTCCGTGCCGAACAGGTGGTCGCCACCGGGTGGGGCGATCGTGTTCATCAGGTTCTGGTCGTACGGGTCGTACGGCGAGATGAACGGCTGGACCAGCGCGAGGATCACCAGGATCGCCACGACGACGAGCCCGGTCATGGCGAGCTTGTTGCGCTTGAACCGGCGCCACATGTCGGCGAACTGGCCGCGCGACGGCTCTTTCTTGCCAGGCTCCGGCGGCTCGCCCTTGGCCTCGTGAGCCGACTCGACGACCACCGCCTGTGCGGCGGTGGCCATGTCGGTCGGGGTGTCAGGAGAAGTCATTTCGCAGCCCCGCTCAACTCAACCGGATCCGTGGATCGAGATACGCGTACAAGATGTCGACGATCATGCTGAGGCCCACGTATACCAGTACGGCGAACGTCGTGATCGCCATGATCACCGGGTTGTTGTTCTGCAGGATCGACTTGTACAACAGGAAGCCGACACCGTTGTACTGGAACAGCGTCTCGGTGATGATCGCGCCGCCGAGCAGCACGCCGATGCTGATGCCGACGTAGGTGACCACCGGGATGATCGAGTTCCGGAAAGCGTGCTTCATGATCACGGTGCGCTCGGACAGACCCTTGGCCCGCGCCGTTCTGATGTAGTCCATGCGGAGGACCTCCAGCATGGACCCGCGCATGAGCCTGGCGATGAACGCCGCGTCGACGATCGCGAGTGTTATCGCGGGTAGGAGCACTTCCGTGTACCACGGCGCCAGTTCCGTGAACGTTCTCGGCACCTGCGGGAACACCCACACGCCGGAGACGGTCTGTCGCAGCCAGATGCCGATCACGAAGACCGGGACACCGATGGCGAGCGTGGTGAGGATGGTGACCAGGACGTCCCAGAAGGAGTAGCGCCAGACCGCGGCGATAATTCCCGCGACGACGCCGATGATCACGTCTAGGATGATTGCGACCAGTGCGAGACGCGCGGTCGCGGGCACCGCCTGCGCGAGCATGTCCGCGACGGGGCGGCGCTGGTCGAAGTCGACCCCGAGGTCACCGGTGAACAGGTTCCCGAGGTAGGTGAGGTACTGCACCGGCACGGAGTGGTCCATGCCGAACTTCGCGCGGAGGATCTCCTGCGTGGCAGGCGGAACCACCTTGTCGCCACTCGAGGCGAACGGGTCACCGAGCACGAACAGGCCGATGAACAGCAGGATCGTCGCCGCTATCACGACCATGATGGCCTGGGCGAGCCTGCGGATGACGAACTTCCCCATTGGTTAGCGCCGGCTTTCTCGGATCGACGGTGTCCAACCTGACGGTGGCCGTGGCCCGACAGTACGCCGGGCCACGGCCAACCAGGTCTTTCAGTTACTTGGTGCTGATCTCGTACAGGTCCGGGTTCTCACTGAAGTCCATGCGAAGGTTGATGAACTTCGAGGTGTTGGCCAGACGGTGCTGAGTACGGTTCCACAGCGGGATCAGCGCCAGGTCGTCGCCGATGGCGATCTTCTCGGCCTGCTGGTAGAGAGTGACGCGCTTCGCGTCGTCCTTCTCGCCCTTGGCCTCGTCGAGCAGGTCGTCGAACTTCTTGTTGCTGTAGCGACCGCGGTTGTCACCGGTGGTCGGCTGGTCGGCCGGGGCGCCGATGGCACCGGTCGACAGCAGCGGCTCCAGGAAGTTGCCCGGGGTCGGGTAGTCGGCGCCCCACGCGGCACGGTAGATGCCGGTGGAGTTCGGCTGCTGCTCGTTGTTCAGCAGGTCGGTGAACTGGACGCCGCCCAGGTTGACCTTCAGGCCGAGGTTGGTCTCGAGCTGGTCCTTCACCGCGGCGGTCCACTCCTCGTGGCCGGCGTCGACGTTGAACTGGAAGTTCAGCTCGGTGCCCTCGGTGAGCCCTGCCTCCTTGGCCAGCTTCTTGGCCTCGTCGAGGTTGAACTCGCAGGCGTCGCAGACGCCCTTCTGGTAAGCGTCCTTGAACGCGGGCGGCACGAGCGAGTCCGCGGGCGACTGCGAGCCCTTGAACACACCGTTGATGATCGCGTCGCGGTCGATCGCCATCGAGAGGGCCTTGCGGGCCTTCGCCGAGTCGAGCGGCTTCTGCGTGACCATGACCAGCAGGTAGTTCATGCCGTTGGTGTTACGGGTGATCCACTGGTTCTGCGGCTCGTAGGTCGAGCGCGCCTGCGGCAGCACCGGCGTCGGCATGCGGGCCCAGTCGAACGTGCCGTTCTGGTAACCGGCGTACTCGTCCTGGGAGCCGTTCGCGGTGATCGTGATCTCGACCGAGTCGAGGTAGGCCGCGTGGCCGATGTTGTAGTCGTCGAAGCGCTTGAGCTTGATGCCCACGTTGTGCTGCCACGGGCCGTCCATCATGAACGGGCCGTTGCCGATGGGCTGCTCCACATAGGCGGGGTTGCTGGTCGGGCTGCCCGCGGTGGACGGCACCGGGGAGAACACCGGGTGGAAGGTGCGGAGGTAGAACTCGCAGTTCGGGTCGGCGAGCTTCACGACCAGCTTGGCCGGGTCGGTCGCGTCCACACCGGACAGCGAGGTCGCCGTGCCGGCCTGCATCTCGTCGAAGCCCTCGATGCCCGCCAGGTGGTAGGCCACCTCGGAGGCCGAGTCCTTGGCGGCGACGCGCTCCCAGCCACGCTTGAACGACGCGGAGGTGACCTCCTCACCGTTGTGGAACTTCGTGCCCGTCTTCAGGTCGAAGGTCCACTCGGTGCAGTCGTCGTTGGCTTCCCACTTGGTCGCGACACCGGGCTTGACCTCGCCGAGCGGGTCGACCTGGATGAGACCCGTGAAGAGGTACTTGGTGACCAGCAGGCCCTCGGACTCCTGGGCGTTGTAGGGGTCGATCGCCGTCGGCTCGGTGAGACCGAACCGGAACGTGCCGCCCTTCTTGCCCTCCTTGATGTCCGGGAGGGGGGTTTCCGGCCAGCCGGCAGACTGCGCCGCGCTGTCGTTGTTGTCGTCGCTGGTGCCCTCGTTCGATTTCTGAGAGCAGGCGGTGAGCACCAGCGCGGCAGCCGTCAGACCGGCCGCGGCCCGGAGCCACGCTTGTTTCCGCATCAAGATAGTTCCTCCATGAGCGAGCACGCACTCGACGAGCGTGCGCCCGGTGTTGTCGTGACACATCGTGCACGGAGCCGGTGGGTACCGCGCGGCGGGGGCTGGTCGGGGGAGCCTAATACCACCGAGCGGTCGTCTCTTTCCTGGTGCGCGACGAGTGTCATGTCGATCTTGTGACGCGCCGGCGCCCAGACGCCGACATGCCGTTGCAGGACGGTAGGAACTTCCCCTACTCCCGTCACGGGGATGCGCTTGATCGTGACCAAAGGGTGACACGCCGGACTCATGGAGCGATCCCGCGGTTACGGCGCGCTGAATAGTCGTCGCGGACCGCAGACTAATGGGGCTTGTGTCGTTAATGGACCCGTCAACCCGCGCGCCGACGCGTCTTGGTCAGAAGGTCGGCCGGATGGGCGTGAACCGGCAACGTGAAAGTGGTAAATCCGGGAATAGCGTGTGCGGCAAATGTGACTGCCCTGTAACCGGGGCGGTTTCCTAACGCGCGGAACGATTCCAGAATGCGGCGCCGGCAAACGGGCCCGCGAACCCCGCACCGTCCGTGACGCCCGTGACCTCGTCACGCACGGCGAGGACGTCGGCCTCCTGGTACAGCGGCAGCGCGACCGCGGCACGCCAGAGAGCGGGCTCGACGGCCGTCAGCGCGTCGGTCACGGAGAGTGAACCGGTGAGGGCCGCGTCGAGGGTCGGCTGGAGGCCGCCGTCGCAGTAGCCGAGCGGGTTGGCCGGCACCAGGCCTGCCGAGCCGGTGACGCACCCGTAGTCACTGGCGAGCATGGTCGCCGGGTCCCCGCCCGTGGCCCGGGAGGTCACCGCGATGTCCACCACGTTCGACCCGCTGGTCGCGTAGAGCCGCTGGTACAGCTCCGCGCCGGGCAGCTCGGCGACCGTCGCGCTCACCCCGCCCGCGGCGAGCTGACCCTGGATGTCGTTGGCGATCCGCACGTCGGCGGGCTGCTCGGTCGCCGCGCCGATGACCAGCTCGAGCGGCCGCCCGTCACGGGTCCAGCCCGCGCTGGTCCTCGTGTAGCCGGCGCCGGTGAGCAGCGGATCCGCCGCGACCGGGTTGTAGACGATGTCCGACGGCATGGTCGACGCGTAGCCGGGCATGCTCGGCGCCAGCACCTGGGCGTCGGCCCGCAGCTGGGCGGCCGGGCCGTTGCCGGTGCCGACGGTGATCAGCTTCGTCCGGTCGAGCATGGCCATGACGGCCTGGCGCACCGGCAGGTCGGCGAGCTGGCGGACCGGCCGCAGGTACACGGTCGTCACCTGCGGGCGGGCCACGGTCGAGCTGGTCACGGCCGGTGCGAGGTCGCCGATCCGCGTGGCGCCGACCGAGTCGGTGTCCACCAGCGCCAGCTGGTCGTGACCCTGGTCGAGCGCCTCGACCAGCGCGGCCTCGTCGGCACGGCGCAGCACGATCCGGTCGAGCGTGGCCGGGTCCTCCCAGTACCGGTCGTTGCGCTCCAGGACGACCTCGCCCCGGTCGTCGTCGAGCGTCTTCACCGTGTACGGGCCCGCGGTGGCGGGGAAGTTGTTCTGCAGCGCCCCGGACCAGCCGCCGGGGGCGTCCTTGAGCAGGTGCGCGGGCAGGAGGTTCGTGAACAGGGACCGCCAGCCGGGGTAGGGCTTCGAGAAGACGACCTCGACGGTCCTGCCTGCGTCGCGGGCGTTGATGTCGGTGATCAGCCGGTAGCCCGCGGAGTCGACCACGCCCGGCTGGCTGGTGAGCTGCTCACGCAGGTAGACGAAGTCCTCCGCCGCCACCGGGGCCGCGTCGGACCAGGAGGCGTCGGCCCGGATCTGGTAGGTGACCGTGTACGGCTTGGCCTTGGTGACCGCCGCCGACACCATCAGGTTGCGGTCCAGCTGGGGGGTGCCGTCCGGGCCGGGCCGGAACACCGACGGCAGCAGCATCTGCGACAGGCCGGTCGTGATGGCCGACTGGTCGGCGAAGTTGTGCGGGTTGTAGCCGCCCGCGATGGAGTCGACGCCGACCACGACCTCACCCGCGTCCACCGGGGCGTTGGACGGGGACACGAACGGGGTGTCGACGCGCCGGGGTGCAGGCGTACATGCCGCCAGAGCGACCAGAGCGACGATCGCG
Organism: Actinophytocola oryzae; assembly: GCF_004364325.1. Taxonomy (GTDB): domain Bacteria; phylum Actinomycetota; class Actinomycetes; order Mycobacteriales; family Pseudonocardiaceae; genus Actinophytocola; species Actinophytocola oryzae. The sequence continues at coordinate 255,579 of NZ_SOCP01000010.1, forward strand.
AGTAGCGCCTTCCGCAACAGCATCACCCCCCTTGCCAGAAATCTAGACCTCTGTGGGAATGACGCGTTCGGCGGCTACGAGGTTCCTGGTGTTGGCAGCCCTCAGTTGTCGCGTGACTTCTCGCGGGCACGGGCGCGGCCGCGCTGGGTGCTGTCGAGGATCAGCTTGCGGATTCGCACGACGTCCGGCGCCACCTCGACGCACTCGTCGGTAGCGCAGAACTCGAGGGCCTCCTCCAGGACCAGCTTGCGTGGCCTCGCCAGCCGCTCCAGCTCGTCACCGGTCGAGGAGCGCATGTTGGTGAGCTTCTTCTCGCGGGTGACGTTGACGTCGAGGTCCTCGGCACGGGGGTTCTCGCCGACGACCATGCCCTCGTACACGTCGGCGCCCGGCTCGACGAAGAACGTGCCCCGGTCGGCCAGCTGGATCATCGCGTAGCCGGTGACCGAGCCGGTCCGGTCCGCGACGAGCGAACCGGAGTGCCTGCCGCGGATCGACCCCGCCCAGGGGAAGTAGCCCTCGAAGATGGCGTTCGCGATGCCGGTGCCGCGCGTCTCGGTGAGGAAGTCCGTGCGGAAGCCGATGAGGCCACGCGACGGGACGACGTACTCGACCTTGACGCGGCCGGTGCCGTGCCCGCTCATGTGCTCCAGACGGCCCTTGCGGCTCGCGAGCAGCTGGGTGATGGCGCCGAGGTGCTCCTCGGGGGCGTCCACGGTGAGTCGCTCGAACGGCTCGCACAGCGTCCCGTCGACGGTCCGCGTGACGACCTCCGGGCGGCCCACGGTCAGCTCGAAGCCCTCGCGGCGCATGGTCTCCACGAGGATCGCCAGCGCCAGCTCGCCTCGGCCCTGGACCTCCCAGGTGTCGGGCCGCTCCGTCGGCAGGACGCGGATGGAGACGTTGCCGACCAGCTCGGTGTCCAGGCGGTTCTTGACCAGCCGCGCGGTGACCTTCGAGCCGCCGCCACGGCCCGCGAGCGGCGAGGTGTTGACGCCGATGGTGACGGAGATGGCCGGCTCGTCGACGTGGATGCGCTCGAGCGGCTCGGGGTTGGCCGGGTCGGCGAGTGTGTCGCCGATGGTGATCTCCGGGATGCCCGCGATGGCCACGATGTCGCCCGCCTCGGCACTGGCGGCCGGGACGCGGTCGAGGGCCTGCGTGAGCAGCAGCTCGGTGATCTTGACGTTCGTGATGGTGCCGTCCGCCCGGCACCAGGCCACCTGCTCGCCCTTGCGGATGGTGCCGGAGTGGACCCGGCACAGCGCGATGCGGCCGAGGAAGCTCGACGCGTCGAGGTTCGTGACCAGTGCGCGCAGCGGTGCCTTCGGGTCGCCGGACGGCGCGGGCACGTGCTGGAGGAGCACGTCGAACAGCGGGTCGAGGTTCTCGCTGTCGGGCATTCCGCCGTCGGCGGGCTGGTTCAGGCTGGCCCGGCCCGCCCGCGCGGACGCGTAGACGACCGGCAGGTCCAGGATGTTGGCGTTGGACGAGTCCAGCTCGCCGGCCAGGTCGAGCAGCAGGTCGTGGGTCTCGTCGACGACCTCGCTGATGCGGGCGTCCGGACGGTCGACCTTGTTGACGACCAGCAGGACCGGCAGGCCCGCGGCCAGGGTCTTGCGGAGCACGAACCGGGTCTGCGGCAGCGGCCCCTCGCTCGCGTCGACGAGCAGGACCACCCCGTCCACCATCGACAGTCCACGCTCGACCTCGCCACCGAAGTCCGCGTGGCCCGGGGTGTCGACCACGTTGATCGTGACCGGCCCGTCGGGCGTCTCGCGGTGCACCGCGGTGTTCTTGGCGAGGATCGTGATGCCCTTCTCACGTTCCAGGTCGCCGGAGTCCATGACCCGGTCGACGAGGGCCGCACGGGCCGAGAAGGCGCCGGTCTGCCGGAGCATCGCGTCGACCAGGGTTGTCTTGCCGTGGTCGACGTGCGCGACGATCGCGACGTTGCGGAGGTCGGTCCTGGCGATCGCGGGCGTGATCGTGTCGGTGGGCACGCGCGTGCTCCTGTACTTCGTGGTCTGGCGGCATTGGCTCGGCGCGAGATCACGCGCCACTGACGAGGATAGCCGCCCGAGGTGGCGCCCCGCAGAAAGGTAAGTCTAACCTTAGTCGAATCCCAGCACGGTTGGAGACGACGCTTGGGTAAGAAGACAGCCGCGGACTACGTGCGCAAATGGACCAAGGCGGGCAAGGTCAAGAAGAAGTGCTGCAGGTCGAAGTCCAGGTGCAGGAAGTGTCCGGTACTGGCGCTGAAACGAGCGAAGATCAAGGTCGCGGCCAAGCAGGCGGCCTGATACTTGCGACGTTCCGTATGATGTGGGGCATGCGCAACATCACAGCCATGTGGTGGGCCGCCTGACGGCGGCCGATTTCCTGTTGCGTTGAACACAGGCCGCCCGACCGGGCGGCCTTTCTGTGTGTCAGGGGCTCCGGCGGGTGGCCCCGAACCCCGAGGAGCCTCGAATGACCCGCCTCTCCGGCATCACGCCGTCCGGTCCCGGCCACGTCGGCAACTACCTCGGCGCGATCCGCCGCTGGGCCCGCGAGGGGAGTCCCGACGACCTGTACTTCGTCAGCGACCTGCACGCGATGACCTCGCCGTACCACCCGCAGAAGCTCAGAGGCCGCACGCGCGAGCTGATGGCCATCCTCGTCGCGGCGGGGATCGAGCCGGGCACCCTCTTCGTGCAGTCCGACCTGCTGGCCCAGCTCGGGCCGCTCACGTGGGTGCTCGAGTGCGGCTGCGCGTTCGGCGAGGCCGCCAGGATGACCCAGTTCAAGGAGAAGAGCACCGACCGCACCCACGAGGGCACCCCGGTCCGCGTCGGTCTGTTCACCTACCCGGTCCTGATGGCCGCCGACATCCTCCTGCAGGGGGTCGACGAGGTACCCGTCGGCGACGACCAGGCCCAGCACGTCGAGCTGGCGCGCGTCCTGGCCAGGCGGTTCAACGGCACCTACGGCGAGGCGTTCGTGGTCCCGAGGGCGGTCACCCCGCCAGCGGGCGCGCGGATCAGGGACCTGGCCGACCCGAGCAGGAAGATGGACAAGTCCGCCCGCGACTCCGCCGGGGTCCTGTTCGTGCTCGACGAGCCGGACCTGTTGCGCCGCAAGGTGAAACGTGCCGTGACCGACAGCCTCGGGCGGCTGGAGTACCGGCCGGAGGAGCAGCCGGGACTGGCGAACCTGCTGGACATCCTGGCCGCCTGCCAGGGCAAGCCACCCCGCGAGGTGGTGGCCGGGTTCACGTCCTACGGCGAGGTGAAGGACGCGGTCGCGGAGGCCGTCGTCGAGGAGCTGCGACCGGTGCGGGAACGGACCCGTGAGCTGCTCGCCGACCCGGCCGAGCTGGACCGCATCCGCGCGGTCGGCGGCGAACGGGCCACCGAACGCGGTGCCCACCGCCTGAAGACGGTCCTACGCCTGGCGGGCGTCGCCTAGCCCGCACGCACTGAAGGACGCCTTCGTAACGCTGGGCGTCAGGAAGGCGTCCTTCAGTGCACCCAGCGGAGGGTCTGTCGGAGCGCGGGTAGCAGGACGCGGTCCGCTGGGAGCCACTCGACCGAGCCCAGCTGTCCGACCTCCAGCCACCTCAGTGCGGCGTGGTCGTGTGGTTGGGGCTCGGCGAGCGGGTCGACCAGCGAGGCGCGGTAGACCCGCAGCAGCTTCGCCTCGGACAGGGCCACGTCCGACCCGATCGGCTCGTGGGCGGTGACCTCGACGCCCAGCTCCTCGCGGCACTCGCGCACGACGGCCTCCACGTCGGACTCGCCGCGCTCCACCCGGCCGCCGGGCAGCTCCCACAGACCGGCCGCCTCCGGCGGGTAGGACCGTTGCTGTGCGAGGAGGGCACGACCGCGGACGATGGCCGCCCCCACGATCACGGTGATCACGTCAGCACCCGCCACCTGACCTGGAACCTGGCCCCGCCCTCCGGGGACTCCGTCACCTTCACCGTGCCGCCCCGCCGCCCCACGACCTCCGCCACCAGCGCCAACCCGAGCCCAGAGCCGCCGGAGTCGCGGGAGCGGTGGTCCTGCACGCGGTAGAACCGGTCGAACACCCGCTCCCGGTGCTCCGGCGCGATGCCGTGCCCGTCGTCGTCCACGACCAGCGTCACCGCCGAGCCTCGGGACAGGACCGTCACCACGATCCGCGCCCGCGCGTGCCGTGCCGCGTTGCGCAGCAGGTTGTCCAGCACCAGGTCCACCTCCGCGGGTGCGGCCGCCACCCAGCAGGCTCCCGGTGCGAGGTGCGTCGCCACCACCGGCCCGCCTGCGGGGAGCCGGCCGACCGCCGCGCGGGCCGCCGCCACGACGTCCACCGGCAACGCCTCCGGCCACTCGCCCGCGTCCGACCGTGCCAGCGCCAGGAGCCCTTCGACCAGCGACGACAGCCGTTCCGACTCCGACACCACGTCCGCGAGCACCTCCTGCGACAGCTCGGGGTCGGGGTTGGCCACCGCGACCTCGGCCTGCACCCGGATCGAGGCGACCGGCGACCGCAGCTCGTGCGCGGCGTCGCCGGTGAACCGCCGCAGCCGGGCCGTCGCCTCGTCGCGGCGGGCCAGCAGGCTGTTCAACGCCGCCGCCAGCGACCGCAGCTCGTCGTGCGCGCTCGGCAGCGGCAGCCTGCGCCCGGCGGGCAGCTGGGACGCCGCCGCCCGGATCCGCTCCACCGGCCGCAGCGACGACCGCACCCCGAGCCACGTCGCGATCCCGCCCGCCGCCGACCCGAGCAGGGCCGCGACGACCAGCCAGTTCAGCGCCCGGTGCTGGGCGGGGTAGTAGCCGGTGAGGATCGTGCCGACGATGACCAGCCGCTGCGAGCCGTCCGGCGCGCTGGTGACCGTGCCGATCCACCGTCGTGGCGGGTTCTCCGACAGCCGCAGCACCGGCGTGGCGGCCTTGAGCTCGCGCAGCTCGTCACGTGACAGCGGTGGCGGCGGGCCGCCGTCGACCGGCGTGCCCGCCGTGTCGAGCACGCGGGCCTCCATGCCGACCGGGCCCGCCTTGACCGGTCGGCCCGCCCGTACCTCGGTCAGCGCGGTGGTGAGGATCGGCTGGAGCTGGGCGTCGGCCGCGCTCACCAGCAGCGGTCCGATGAGCTTGCTCGTGACGAACGCGAGGGTCAGGAACACGACGAGGGTGACCGCCGTGCCGACGGTGGTGATCCGGAACCGCAGCGAACGCCGCAGCCACAGCCTGCCGACGATCCGGCCGAGTACGCCGCTCAGCAAGCTCCGCTCACCGCGACTTCGGCTCGAGCACGGCGTCCAGCTCGGACGACGAGGCCAGGTAGCCGTGACCACGCACGGTACGCACGATGCCCCCGGCGCCGACCGCGTCCAGCTTGCGCCGCAGGTAGCCGACGTACACCTCGACCGCGTTGCGGGTCGCGGCCAGCTCGTCGCCCCACACGGTCCTCAGCAGCTCGTCCTTGGTGACCACGGCACCGGCCCGGCTGATCAGCACCTCCAGCACCGCGAACTCCCTCGGCGACAGCGGCACCAGCTCGCCGGCGAACCGCACCTCCCGCACGGCCCGGTCGACGATCAGCTCGCCGACCTTCAGCCGCCGCTCGGCACCCTCGGCCGCCCCGCGCCGCAGCACGGCCCTGACCTGCGCGACCAGCACCACGAACGAGAACGGCTTGACGACGTACCCGTCCGCCCCGAGGTCCAGCCCGTCGGCCTGGTCGATCTCGCCGTCCTTGGCGGAGACCAGCAGCACCGGGGTGGTCACGCCCTCGGCACGCAGTGCCTGCAGCACCCGGTAGCCGGACAGCCCCGGCAGCATGATGTCCAGGAGGATCACGTCGAACGCGCCGGTCCTGGCGATGTCCAGCGCGGACGGCCCGTCGGCGGCGGCCACGACGTCCATGCCCTCCGCGCCGAGCCCGCGTGTCAGCGCGCGCCGGACCCCCAACTCGTCGTCGACCACCAGAACCCGCGGCTTCATGCGCACAGCATGCCTGGTGCGGACCCCGGCACGGTGCCTCGTCTCAGCGTAATCTCAGGTTCCGGTCCGCTCTCAGGCCCATCTCAGTAACAGGGGAGCAACCTCGACGTCACAGGCTCGAACAGGGACAGATGCGAGGGGTGCACATGAACTCGAGAAAGACCGCGTTGTCGTTCGCGGCGGCCGGTACCGCGGCGGGGGTCATCGGGTTGGTGGTCCTGGCGACGCCGGCAGGCGCTGGGGAGGCGCCGCCCGCGTTGCCGCCCGTCAGCGCCGACGCACTGGTGGCTTCGGTGCTCGACATGAAGCTGCCCGCGTTCGCCGGCTCCGTCGAGGTGCAGAACCACCTCGGGCTGCCCATCCCGGGGATACCGGCCAACCCCGGCAACGGCGACGCCGCCGAGGTCTGGTCCGACGGCAGCGGCAAGGCACGCATGTCCGTGCCGAGGATGCAGAGCGAGACCACGATCGTCGACGACGGCTCGACCGTCTGGGTGTGGAACTCCGACAACCGCACGGTCACGAAGGTGCCGCACGCCGAGGACGCGGCCCAGAAGCCGCTCGAGGGCAGGTTCGCCGACCCGGCCAAGGCCGCCGCCGACCTGGTCACCGCGATGCAGGCGGACTCGACGGTCAGCGTCGACGGCACCGCACGCGTGGCCGACCGGCCGGTCTACCAGCTGGTCCTCACGCCGAAGCCGACCGAGCGGACGCTGCTGCGCGAGATCCGCGTCTCGGTCGACTCGAAGCTGCGGATCCCGATGTCGGTCGAGGTGCTCGCCAACGGGCAGGCCGACCCGGCCATCAAGGTCGGCTTCACCAAGTTCGGCGAGGCGGCACAGGATCCGAAGCTCTTCAGCTTCACACCGCCCGAGGGCGCGACCGTGACCGAGGAGAAGGTCGACCGGGACTTCCACGGTCAGGGCATCGAGGAGTGGCTGTCGCAGGTCGACTTCAAGACCGTCGGCAGGGGCTGGGACATCGTGGCCACCGGCAAGGTGCCCGCCGAGGCGCTGAAGGGTGCCGAGGACATGGCGGGTGCGTCCGACCAGGACCTGTTCGCGCTGCTCGGGACGTTCGGCAAGAAGGTCACCGGGTCCTACGGCACCGGCTACGTGATCTCCACCAGCGTCGGCGCGGCCATGATCACCGAGGACGGCAAGGTCGCGGTCGGCGCGGTGCCGGAGCAGGTGGTCACCGAGGCCGTCAAGACCGTCAAATGAGTACGGTCACCGACATGACGGAAACCGAGGAGGCCCCCGCGGTGCACGCCGCGGGGGCTCTCCCCCGCCTGGCCGCGCGGACCCGCAACCTGCGGAAGGTCTACGGCAGGACCGTCGCGGTCGACCACGTCGACCTCGACGTGCCGGTGGGCGCGGTGCTCGGCATGCTCGGACCGAACGGCTCGGGCAAGACCACGACCATCCGGATGCTGCTCGGGCTCGTACTGCCGACGGCGGGCACGGTCGAGCTGCTCGGCCACAAGATGCCCGACGGCGCGAGCTGGGCGCTCCCCGAGGTCGGCGCGCTGGTCGAGGGCCCCGGGTTCCACCCGTTCCTGTCGGGGCGGGAGAACCTCCTGCGGGTCGCGGCGGCCGAGCCGCGCCTCGCTTCCAAGGACATCCCGCGTGCGGTCGGCCAGGCGATCGAGCGGGTCGGCCTGTCCGGTGCCGCCAACCGGCGCTACCGCGGCTACTCGCTCGGCATGAAGCAGCGACTCGGCCTCGCGTCGGCGCTGCTCCTCCCGCGCAGGTTCGTGGTGCTCGACGAGCCGACGAACGGCCTCGACCCGGCAGGCACCCGTGAGGTCCGGGCGGTCATCGCCGACCTGCACGCGGCAGGCACGACCGTGCTCGTCTCCTCGCACCTGCTGGCCGAGGTCGAGGCCACCTGCACGCACGTCGCCGTGCTGCACAAGGGCGCGGTGGTCGCGCAGGGCGGCCTGACCGAGCTGCTCGAAGCGGGCGACGCGAAGCTCATGGTGTCCACCCCGGACGTCACGGTCGCGGTGAACGCGTTGCGGGACAACCGGATCCCGGCCCGCGAGGTGCCGAACGGCGTGCACGTGGACCTGGCCGCGACGACCGCCCCCGAGGTGGTCGCCACGCTGGTCGGCGCGGGAGTCGCCGTGCACGAGGTGCGCAGGCAGCGGACCGGGCTGGAGGAGCTGTTCACGCGGCTCACCGAGTCCGCCGAGAAGGGCAACGGCCTGTCCGACGTGGACACTTTCGAGGAGCCGTCATGACGCTCGCGCTGGACGCGCCCATCGTCACCGAGCAGCGCACCAAGGCGCCGCTTGGGCGGCTCATGCTGTCCGAGCTGCGGTTCATGTTCCGCAGGCCACGTACGCTCGTCGCGTTCGGCCTGTTGGTGATCGGGCCGATCCTCGCGGGCATCGCGATGGCCGTCGCCACGTCGGTGCCGGACACGAACAAGCCAGGCACGCAGGTGATCGAGGGCGTCGCCGCGCTCGTCGCGAACAACGGCCTGATCCTGCCGGTCTTCGTGCTGCTGCTGTGCATGGTGATGCTGCTGCCGATGCTCGGCGCCATGTGGTCGGCGGACGCCATCGCCGGTGAGACCTCGACGGGCGCGTTGCGCGGGCTGCTCCTCGCCCCGGTGAGCCGGGTGCGGCTGCTGGCCGTGAAGGCCTTCGGTGTCGCGGTGCTGACGGCCACGGCGGTCCTGACCATCACGGTCGTCGGGATCCTCGCGGGGATGGCGATCCTCGGTGGCGACGGGCTGCTCACCATGTCCGGCAACACGTTGGCGTTCGGCCAGTCGCTCGGCCGCATCGGGCTGATGGCCGTGCTGGTGATCGTCCAGGTGTGGGCGGTCGCGGCGGTCGCGCTCGCGATCTCGGCCGCCACCGAGCACCCGCTGGTCGTGATGGCCGCAGCGCTCGGCGGCATCATCGTGTTCACCATCGTCAACAACATCCCGGCGCTGGACTGGCTGCACCCGTTCCTGCTGACCGACGGCTGGAACAGCCTCGCGGACGTGCTCCGCGACCCGATGCCGACCGACGGCATCATGGAGGGCCTGCTGCGGGCCGTCTGCTACATCGTGATCGGCTACTCGATCGCACTCGGCCGGATGTCCACGAAGGACGGCTAGGGTGCCGCCCCGACGACCGCGAGGCCGTCCGGGTCGAGTCGTAGGCGCACGCGGTCGCCCGGTGTCTCCGCGATGCCGGCGACCGCGTCCACGAGCCGGTCCGTGTCGTCCAGGCGCACCTGGAGGCGGACGTGGTCGCGGCGGTGCACGGACCGGATCAGCTTGCCCGTGACGGTCCCGTCCTCGTCGAGCCGCAGCGCGGTCGGGCGCAGGCCCAGCGTGACGCGGCCTGCCGCCGCCCAGGGGACCGCCACCGACCCCAGTTCGCACGTCGCGACGCCGTCCCGCACCTCGGCCGGCAGGAACGTGCCGCAGCCGAGGAACCGGGCGGTGTCCTCGTCGGCGGGGCGGCGCCACACCTCGTCCGGCGGCCCGGTCTGCACGACGGCCCCGGCACGCATGACCGCGACCCGGTCGGCGAGTGTGAACGCCTCGTCGTGGTCGTGGGTCACCACCAGCGCCGTCGCGTCCGCCACCCGCAGCACACCTGCCAGGTCCATGGCCAGCTGCTCACGCAGTGCCCTGTCCAGCGCGGACAGCGGCTCGTCCAGCAGCAGCAGCCTCGGCCGCGGCGCGAGTGCCCTGGCCAGCGCCACCCGCTGTTGCTCGCCGCCGGACAGCTCGGTCACCCTGCGGTGCTCGTAGCCGCCGAGCCCCACCAGTTCGAGCAGCTCCGCGACCCTGGTGCGCCGGTCGGCGGTCGGCATGTGCCGCATCCGCAGGCCGAACGCCACGTTGCCGGCCACGTCCCGGTGCGGGAAGAGCTGCCCGTCCTGGAACACCAGCCCGAAGCCCCTGCGGTGCACCGGCACGGCCGCGAGGTCCGTGTCGTCCCACCGGACCACGCCCCGCGCAGGCGGCTCCAGGCCCGCGATGGCACGCAGCAGCGTCGACTTGCCGCAGCCCGACGGGCCGAGCAACGCCACGACCTCGCCGTCGGCGACCGCGAGGTCGATGTCGGACACCGCGGTCAGGCTCCCGTACCGCACGGTCACCTCGGTGACGGACAGCATCAGAACTCTCCCACCGGTACGCGTACCCGTTCCACGACCGCGACCACCGCGACCGTGACGAGCACCAGCAACGTGCACGCCGCGTACGCCATCTGGTTGTTCAGCTCCCCCGGCCGCGAAATCAGCCGTGCCACCGCGACGGGCAGGGTGGCCGTGTCCGGCCTGGCGAGGAAGCTCGTCGCGCCGAACTCGCCGAGTGCCACCACGTACCCGAACGCGGCGGCGGTCAGCAGGGACCGGCCGGCCATCGGCACGTCCACCTCCCACCACACCCGCCACGGACTCGCCCCGAGCGACCCGGCGGCCTGCCGCAGGCGTTCGTCGATCGACCGCAGCACCGGCAGCATGACGCGGATGACCAGCGGTGTCACCACGAGCGCCTGCGCGAGCGGCACGAGCACCGGTGACGTGCGCAGGTCGCCCGGCAGCAGGTCGAGCGTGATCAGGTAGCCGAACCCGACGGTCACCGCGGACACGCCGAGCGGCAGCATGAACGCGGTGTCGACGACCTCGACGTACCGCACCCGGTGTCGGATGCGTTGCTTCACTCCTCCGCTCAGACGCCGTCTACCCTCCTGCGCTGCTCGGCCCCTGGGCCCGTTCCTCGCGCAGGGGCCTGCGCTGCTCGTCAGTCCAGACGGCGCCCGCTCCGTCGTTCCGCGCCCGTCGCGGGCCAGCGTCACCAGCACCACGCTCGCCATCGTGCCGAGCGTGACGGCGAGCAGCGTCGCGTCCGTGGCCGCCGCCAGGGAGTTCCTCGCCGCGTCCAGCCCGGAGATCTGCAGCGAGCCCTCGTAGCCGACGCCCGTCAGCGCGCGGTAGCCGTCGAGCCCCCAACCGTCCGGTGTGGACAGAGAGCGGAGTACGAGCGACGCGATCGGCACGCACAGCAGCACGACCACTCCCAACGCCGCCGCAACGACCGCCCACTCACCGCCTGCCGGCCTGCGTGCCGACTCGGCCTGACCACGCAGCCGCAACGCCGTCTCCCTGCGGCGCCTGGCGACCGCGCCGACGGACAGCACCGCAACGACCGCGCCCACCTGCAGCAACGACAGCGCGGCGGCGCCGGGGAGGTCGAGGAGTTCCACTGTCCGCAGGTAGATCTCGGTCTCCAGCGTCCGCAGCCGGGCGCCGCCGAGGATCAGCACCACGCCGAAACTGGTGGCGCAGAACAGGAACACGACAGCCGCCGCGGACCCGATGGCAGGCGCGAGCGCGGGCAGTGTCACGGACGTGAACGTGCGCAGGCGTGACGCGCCGAGCGCACGGGCCGCGTCCTCGGCGCGCCGGTCGAGGTGTGTCCACAGCCCGGCGACCGTCCGCGCCACGACCGCGACGTTGAAGAACGCGTTGGCCAGCACGATCGCCCACACGCCGCCGTCGGGCAGCATGGCCCGGAACGCCAGTCCCACCACCACACTCGGCAGCACGAACGGCACCAGGATGATCACCCTGATGATGCCGAGCCCCGGCAGGTTCGTGCGGGCCAGCAGGAACGCGACGGGCAGCCCGGCGACCACGGCCACCACGGTCGCACCCGCCGCCTGTGCGACGGTGAACCCGACGAGCCGCCACACCCGGGCGGTCCCGAGCGTGGCCAGGACGCCCCCTTCGTCGAAGCCGAGCCGCATGATCGCGACGACCGGCCACACGAAGAAGACGGCGAGGAAACCCAGGGGCACCAACGCCAAGAGCGTTGTGCCGGGTCTGATGGCTCGCTCCACTTTCCCTCCGCTAACCCGCCGTCTTCCCTCCTGTGCTGCTCGGCCCCGGCTCGTTCCTCGCGGGGGCCTGCGCTGCTCGTCAGTCCAGACGGCGGACGCTCCGGCCGTTCGCTCGCGCGGGCCTCAGCCCTCGACTAGCCCGCGCCACTCGTCGATCCACTGCTCCCGGTTCCGCTGGATGTCCTTGGGCGACAGCTCGGCGGGCGCGGTCGGCAGCGGCGCCGCCTTCTGCCACGCCGCCGGCAGTTCGACACCCTTTCGCGTCGGGTAGACGTACATCTGGTCGGGCACCTGCGCCTGGAACTCCTCGGACAGCAGGAAGTCCACGACCTTCTTCGCGTCGGCGGCGTGCTTGGCGTTGCTGAGCACGCCCGCGTACTCGACCTGCCGGAAACACGTGTCCAGCAGGGCCTTCGTGCGCGGGTTGCCCTGTTCGTCCAGCTCCGCGGCGGGCGACGACGCGTACGACACGACGATCGGCCTCGGCCCCTTGCCCGCCGAGCCGGAGAAGTCCTGCGTGTAGGCCTCCTCCCAGCCACTGACCACCTTGACGCCGTTGGCCTTCAGCGCCTTCCAGTAGTCCTGCCAGCCGCCACCCAGCTTCGCGATGGTGCCGAGCAGGTACGCGAGGCCCGGCGAGGACGTCGCCGGGTCCTCGACCACCAGCATGTCCTTGTACTCGGGCTTCGCCAGGTCCGCGTAGCTCGCGGGCACGGGCACGTTCTTCGCGGCGAGCGCGGCCGGGTCGACGTTCAGGCACACGTCCCCGAGGTCCACCGCGGTGAGCCGGTCGCTGTCGTCGAGCGCGTACTCGCCCGGCCCGTCCACGTTCACCTCGTACGGCGCGAACACGCCCTCGTCGAGAGCCCGCGACGCGAACGTGGTGTCCACACCGAACGCCACGTCACCGATGGGGCTGCCCTTCGTGAGCACGAGCTGGTTGGTCAGTGCGCCCGCGTCGCCCACCTTGCGGACGTCGACCGTGATCCCCGTCTCCTTGGTGAAGGCCCTGAGCACGTCCTCGCTCATCGCGAACGAGTCGTGTGTGACGAGCACGACCTTCCGCTCGCCACCGCCGTCGTCCCCGTTGCCGAGCGAACAGCCGGCCAGCAACAGGCCGAGTGCCACCATGAGTGCGCGAAACCGCAACGTCGTCTCCCTCCCTGCGCCGGCATGACCCGGATCAGGTTCGAACGGTCGAGGGCGGCCGCCCTCCTCTCAGCCCGGCACTCCGGACTCCCGTGTGATCCGCCAGGGTACCCCGTGCAACGGGGGGGCCGACCAGTCACCATGGACGCATGCCCCAGCTGCTCAGTGACGAAGAAGTCGGCAAGGCCCTCGGTCGCCTCAAGGCGTGGCGACGCTACGAGGGCGCGCTTGTCCGCGAGGTGGAGCTGGCGAGTTTCCCCGAGGCCATCCAGGTCGTGAACCGGGTGGCGGAGATCGCCGAGAACGACAACCACCACCCGGACATCGACATTCGCTGGCGCACGCTCACGTTCAGCTGCAGCACGCACTCCGAGCGTGGCATCACCGCGCAGGACGTGTCCCTCGCCGAGGAGATCGACGGCGTGCTGGCGGCGGTCAGTTCAGCCGGGTGAACACGATGACGGCGATCGCGGCGAGGACGATCACCACGTTGATCGCGATGACCGAGGCCATGCGGGTCGGCTGCGGCGTGAACCCGATCGCGCCCTTCATGCCCTTGGTCGCGGGCGGCCGGTAGTAGACCGTGGTGACCTGCCCCGGGTAGATCGCCACCGGCAGCTCCGCGGGCCCGAAGTCGCCGAGGTACCGGGTCGTGACGCGGAGGTGGTGGTTCCCGGCAGGCAGGTTGAACGCCACCTCGCCCCACCTCACGTTCGCGGGCTGCCCGTTGATCGTCACCCGGGGACCGGTCAGCGCGAGCAGGAACGCCATCGGGTTGTACGCGGTGTGCAGCAGCAACCGCCCCATCGCTTGCGGCGGTCCCGGTCGGTGGCCGTGCGGCGTCGTCATGCGGGCATTGTTCACGGCGTCACTTCAGCGGGACCGTCGCGATCCGCTTCAGCTCCTCGCCCTCCACCCGCTCCATCAGCATCTCGGCGTCGCGGCCCGAGGCACGCAGTGTGGCGACCATGTTGCCGAGCCACGGTCCACCGACCTTCTCCCAGTCGACGGGCAGCGGGTCGACCTTCCTGAGCATCCGCCTGCGCAGCACGGCCGCGAGCGACCGGCGCCAGGACAGGAAGAAGAACGGCTTGACGTACCAGGGCAGCATGTTGTGCACCGGCGAGCAGACCAGCTGGTAGACGGCCGCCCGCACGGGCGTCGGGAAGGTCACCTTCGCCGCGTAGCCGTGGTGGACGTCCCCGGAGAGCACGCTGACGGTCGCCGTGTCGGTGTCCGCGATCCGCCTGACCAGCTTCGCGAGCCGGTCGGAGGAGGCGCGGAACGACGGCCAGTGCTCGAGGTCACCGGACTGCCGCAGCTTCTCGCCGAGGCGCCCGCGCCAGCCCGGTTGCCTGCAGGCCACCTCGTTCAGGGTCTGGAGGTAGCTGATCGCGTGCGGCATGAGCCACGGCAGCGACGACCCGATGAGCAGGTGGTCGAAGTCACCGGTGGCGTTCTCCTCGATCCACTCGAACTCGCCGTCGCCGACCATCGACCGGGCACCGCCGGAGAGGATGCGCCCGGACCTGGTGTCGATCACGAGGAGCCGCACGTTGCCGAAGTCCCGCCGGTAGCTCCAGCGGGTGCCCTTGCTCCCGTTGACCTCCTGGCGGGCCCGCTCGGCGAACTCGTGCAGCAGCTCGCCGACGTCCCCCTCGGCCTTGACGACCCGCTGGTACACCTCGTCCTGGTCGAGGTCGGCCGGGCTGAGGTTGCCGATGTGCTGGTAGATCCAGTAGCTGACGAGCGCGCCGCGTTCCCGCTCGTCCCACCAGTCGGTGCGGGCCATCTCGTCGCGCCAGGTCTGGGAGGTGTTCCAGTCGTCCCGCACGTCGTGGTCGTCGAAGATCATCGAGGTGGGCACGGTCGACATGAGCCAGCGGGCGAGGGGCTCGTCCCATGACTCGTGGTAGAGGTGCGTGTACTCCTCGAAGTCGATGACCTCCCCGCCGGGCGGCTTGTCCAGCGACCGGCGTTCGGAGATCCACTTCTTGGTCGCGTCGGTGGTCTCGTCCGCGTAGACCTGGTCACCGAGCAGCATCAGGGCGTCCGGCCAGTCCTTCTCGTCCTGGTCGCGCATCCGCTTGGCGTACGCGGCGAGCGCGTCGAAGCCGAGTCCCGGGTCGATCGGCTTGCGGCAGGACCCGAACAGCATGACGAACTCGGGGTCCCCTTCCTCCGGAAAGGTCCTGATCCGGCTGGGCGGGAAGTCCGGCGGCGGCCAGACGGTCTCCCCGTCGAGTTCCACCTCGTACGGCGTGGACGTCCCCGGCTCCAGCCCGGTGACGACGACCAGCGCGTAGTGGTGGCCGCCCGCGGTGAACGTGCGGGTCCGCGCCCCGGCGACCGCCACCGTGCAGGGGGCGTCGGTCTCCACCCAGACGGTGGCGGACCGGGAGTCGACGTGTCGCAGCAGGGGACCGAGAAGGAGACCGGGCATTGCCTCATCAAACACGTCTCCGGGCGGGAGCACACGGTTGCCGCCACCGGTCTGACCGATGTCGGGGTGTCCCAATAAGGTGTCACCCACCCAGGTGGCTACCGCGAGAGGGCGGCGATGACTGAGGTTCTCGAGCTCCGGCAGTACACCCTGCACCCGGGCCGGCGCGACGATCTGGTGGAGCTGTTCGACCGTGAGTTCGTCGAGCCGCAGGAGGCGGTCGGGGCGCAGGTGCTCGGCCAGTTCCGCGACCTCGACGACCAGGACCGGTTCGTCTGGCTGCGTGGCTACTCCGACATGGACACCAGGGGCCGGGCGCTGCCCGCGTTCTACGGCGGTCCGGTCTGGCGTGCGCACAGCGCTGCGGCCAACGACACGATGATCGACTCGGACGACGTCCTGCTGCTCCGCCCGGAGAAGGACCTCGACCTGACCGGTCGCACCCGCGGCGGCCCCACCACGCTGGTGACGGTCACCATCTACCACCTGCCGCCCGGCGGCGAGGACGCGTTCGTGGACGTCTTCAGGACCGACGCCGTGCCCCTCCTGACCGACACCGGCGCCGAGCCGCTGGCGATCCTGCGCACACTGCGGGCGGAGAACAACTTCCCGGCACTGCCGGTTCGCGAGAACGAGAACGTCGTGGTGTGGATCGCCTCGTTCGCGGGCCGCGACGAGCTGGTCGAACACGTCCACCTGCTCGGCCGCGAGGGCCGCTGGACCCACGGCGTGCTCCCGGACCTCACCAAGCGGCTCGCGCAGCCGCCGGAGCAGCTCCAGTTGGCGCCCACCGCGCGATCGCTACTCCGTTAGGGCGGTCTGGTAACGCGAATAAGCACTCGCGCGACCCTCCGAACGGTAAGGCGACAAGAGGTCGCAATGAGCGGAGCTTGCTCGGAGCACAGCGACCGCCGGAGCCTTTTTGAGGAGAGGCCATGAGTGCGCAGGAAGTTTGGGAAGTGCCGGTGGTCGACGCGCTGGAGCGCGAACGCACCCTCGTGGTCACCGTGTCGGACGGGCGGGTGGCGGTCGTCCCGCCGCCCGGGGAGGGCTTCTACCTCCCTGCCCAGTCCGTCTGGCAGCTGCACGAGGCCATCCGTGCCGCGGCGATCATCGCCACCAAGGCGACGAACGGCCGTGCCGCTGTCTGAGGCTCACACGTTGAAGCGGAACTCGACCACGTCGCCGTCGGCCATGACGTAGTCCTTGCCCTCCATGCGGACCTTGCCCGCGGACTTGGCCGCGGCTATGGAGCCGGCTTCGACGAGGTCGTCGTAGGAGACGATCTCGGCCTTGATGAAGCCACGCTCGAAGTCCGTGTGGATGACACCGGCGGCCTGCGGCGCGGTCCATCCCCTGTGGATGGTCCACGCCCGGGACTCCTTCGGCCCCGCCGTGAGGTAGGTCTGGAGCCCGAGGGTCGAGAAACCTGCCCGTGCCAACGAGTACAGCCCCGGCTCGGTCTGGCCGATGGACTCGAGCAGCTCCCGCGTGGCCTCCTCGTCGTCCAGCTCCAGCAGCTCCGCCTCGACCTTCGCGTCGAGGAACACGGCTGCCGCGGGCGCGACGAGCTCGGTCAGCTCCGCACGGTGTGACTCGGACGACAGCACGCCCTCGTCGGCGTTGAAGACGTAGAGGAAGGGTTTCACCGTCAGCAGCGAGAGCTCCCTGAACAGGGAGACGTCTACTTCGGACTGGGCGGAGAAGAGCGTCCGGCCGTCGTCGAGGATGGCCCGTGCCGCGTTCACCGCATCGAGCGCGGGGCGGGCCTCCTTGCGGGTGCGTGCCTCCTTCTCCAGGCGTGGCAACGCCTTGTCCACGGTCTGGAGGTCGGCGAGGATCAGCTCGGTGTTGATCGTCTCGATGTCGGCTGACGGGTCGACCTTGCCGTCCACATGCACCACGTTGGGGTCGTCGAAAACCCGGATGACCTGGCAGATGGCATCTGCCTCACGGATGTTGGCGAGGAACTGGTTGCCGCGGCCCTGCCCGACGGAGGCGCCGCGCACGAGCCCCGCGATGTCCACGAACGACACCGTGGCGGACACGGTCCTGGCGCTGTCGAACATGCGGGCCAGCACGTCGAGGCGCGGCTCCGGCAGCGGCACGACGCCGACGTTCGGCTCGATGGTCGCGAACGGGTAGTTCGCGGCGAGCACGTTGTTGCTGGTCAGGGCGTTGAAGAGGGTAGACTTGCCAACATTTGGCAGCCCCACGATCCCGAGGGTCAAGCTCACTGGCGTAACTGTACGTGCTCCACGCGGACGCCGTCCGTGGCACCTCGGAAATATTGCGCCGTTTGGGCCCTAGTCAGGGCGAATCAGCTCAACAACACTCCGTGAGCACCTGTGGACTCGATCAGGAGACCCGGTACTACGAAGAGGGACTTTGGGATGACCCAACGTGAATCGCGTCGGCGGGGAATCGGCGCGGTGCTCACGGCGGCGGCGCTCGGTATCTCGTTGACGGCCGCACTGCCGTCGACGATCGCCAGCGCCGACCCGTCGAGACCACCAGACGCTCAGGACCTGCTCGGGAAACAGGACCGCGATCTGCTCATCCAGGCCAAGGAAGACGGCAAGAGCACCGTCACCGTGATGGTGCTCGCCAAGGACGGCCAGACCAACCAGACCGTCGACCAGCTGGAGAACGCGGGCGCCAAGATCGAGTACCGCGCGGACGAGATCAACTACGTCCGTGCGGAGATCCCCGTCGACAAGGTCGAGACGGCGGCGAAGGCCTCGGGTCTGCGTGCGTTCGACCTCGACAAGGTGGTCGCGCTCGACAACCCGCGTCCGCAGGGCATCGACGACCCCGACCCGCAGCCCGCGCCGGGCAAGAACACGCCCCGGGTCAACCCGTACATGCCGACCGGCGACACCAGTGCCGCGGAGTTCGCCCAGCAGCAGAACAACAAGTTCGACGGACGCGGCGTGACCGTCGGCATCATCGACTCCGGCGTGGACCTCGGCCACCCGTCGCTCAACACGACGAGCACCGGTGAGAAGAAGATCGTCGACTGGGTCACCGCCACCGACCCCGGCTTCACCGACGGCGTCAACAACGACGACGACCCGACGTGGATCGACATGTCCAACCCGGCGCCGGGCCAGCCCGCGCAGTTCCGGTACGGCGTGTTCAACGAGCGCGACCCGCGCCTGGGCGGCGAGCTGGGCAACGACGTCAACCGCGACGGCAACCCGGCGGGCAGCATCGGCACGTTCGGCGTCCTGTGGGACACCTCCACCAACACGGTGTGGGTGGACACGAACCAGAACAAGAGCTTCGCCGACGACAAGCCGATGACCGACTACAAGGTCGCGAACGACCAGGGTGAGTTCGGCCACGACAACCCGGCGACGCCGATCCGCGAGTCGATGCCGTTCGTGGTCCAGACGGACCCGGCGCACAACACGGTCAACATCGGCATCGTCTCCGGCGAGCACGGCTCGCACGTCGCGGGCATCGTGGCGGGCAACAGCCTGTTCGGCGGCAAGATGAACGGCGCGGCCCCCGGCGCGAAGCTGGTGTCGGTCCGCATCTGCCTGTTCGTCACCGGCTGCACCGCGCACGCGATGATGGAGGGCATGCGCTACGCAGCGCAGAACGGCGTCGACGTGATCAACATGTCGGTCGGCGGCCTCGGCCTCATCAACGACGGCGAGGACGACGACGAGCTCTTCTTCAACGAGCTGATCGACGAGTACAACGTCCAGATCTTCATCTCGGCGGGCAACGACGGCCCCGGTGCCAACACCGCGAGCCAGCCGTCGCTCGGCAGCAAGATCATGAGCGTCGGCTCGTACATCACGAAGGCCTCCTGGCAGGCCAACTACGGCTCGAACACGATCCAGGACGAGAACCTGCACCCGTTCTCCGGCCGGGGTCCGACCGAGGCCGGTGGCTTCAAGCCGGACATCGTCGCGCCGGGCTCGGCGATCTCGACGATCCCGACCTGGATGCCGGGTGGCCCGGTCGTCGGCACCTACAACCTGCCGCCCGGCTACGCGATGCTGCAGGGCACCTCGATGGCGTCCCCGCAGGCAGCGGGTGCCGCGGCGCTGCTCGTCGGCGCGGCCAAGCTGAAGGGCGTCTCGCACCGTCCTGACCAGCTGCGGACGGCGATGAAGTCCTCGGCGCGGTTCCTGACGAACTACCAGGCCTACGAGCAGGGCAACGGCCTGATCGACGTGCCCAAGGCGTGGAACCTGCTGAAGAACGACATCAAGACGACCACGATCACCTCGTCCGTCCCGGTGAACACGGTCCTGTCGAGCTTCATCCGGCCCACCCCGGGCATCGGCATCGGCATCTACGACCGCGAGGGCGTGAAGGCAGGCGACCGGTACACGCGCGAGTACACGTTCAAGCGCACCTCCGGTCCGTCGAGCCCCACGACCTACAACCTCCAGTGGATGGGCAACGACGGCACGTTCACGTCGGCGGGCACGATCCTGCTGCCGCTGAACAGCGCCGTGAAGTACCGCGTCTCGGTGACCCCGCGCACCGCGGGCATCCACTCGGCGATCCTGGAGCTCGACAGTCCGCTCACCACGGGCATCGAGTACCAGACGATGAACACGGTCGTCGCCGCGGAGGACTTCACGGCGGGGAACGGCTACACGATCAAGCACAGCGGTCAGGTCGGCAGGAACGACTTCGACAGCTACTTCGTCCGGGTCCCGGCCAACACGCCGGCACTGAAGGTCGACCTGCAGGGCGGCGGCGACACGCCGGGTGCCGGCCAGGTCCGCTTCCTGCGGTTCCACCCGTACGGCGTGCCGGTGGACGACACCCAGACGCCGGAGTGCTACAACCCGCCGGTCCCGCCGGGGAACGACTGCAACGGCGGGGAGAGCCCGAGGACGCGTACCTACGCCAACCCGACCGCGGGTGTGTGGGAGATCGTGGTCGAGGCTCGTCGCACGTCCGACGCCGTGAAGACGCCGTACACGGTGTCCATCGCGGTGCTCGGTGCGACGGTGTCCCCGAACCCCGACGTCATCGCGTCCGCGCCGCTGAACCAGCCGGTGGCGCGCCAGTACACGCTGAAAAACGAGTTCGGTCCGTTCACCGGCCGCGCGGTCGGCACCACCCTCGGTAGTGCGAAGGTGGCCCGCCCGACCATCGCGGACGGCGCGCAGGCCCAGTTCGCCTTCAACGTCACGGCAGGCGCCACACAGGTGACGGCCAAGATCGGCAACCCGTCCGACAAGGGTTCCGACCTCGACCTGTTCCTGTACTTCTGCGGCTCCGGCACGTGTGTGCTGGCGGGGCAGAGCGCCGACGGTGACGCGGAAGAGGCAGTGACGATCAACAACCCGCCCGCGGGTCAGTGGCTCGCGCTGGTCGACGGCTTCGCGGTGCCGGACGGCACCACGGAGTACGACTACCTCGACGTGTTCACCAACCCGGCGTTCGGCAACGTGGCCATCACGGACGCGAACGCGGAGCGCGCGGCGGGTTCGTCGTGGACGGTGTCGGGCGTCGTGACCGCCAAGGCCGCCCCGGCGGCCGGTCGTGTCCTGCTGGGCAACGTCGAGGTCCGCACCGACGAGGACATCCTCGTGGGCAGCGGCGACGTGATCGTCCAGTCGGTCGCGTAGGTCCTGATACGAGACGGCCGCCCCCCGGATGCCCATCCGGGGGGCGGCCGTCGTCATGTCCGAATACTGCGAGCCCTGCCCCGTGGGCGCTGGCAGCATGGACGACGTGCTGATAGACGAGGAACAGGGTTACCGGGCGTCGATGTCGAGGGACGCCCGCTTCGACGGCCAGTTCATCCTGGCGGTGCGGACCACCGGCATCTACTGCCGCCCGTCCTGTCCGGCGATCATGCCGAAACGCACGAACGTGGTGTTCTTCTCGACGGCCGCCGCGGCCCAGCAGTCCGGCTTCCGGGCGTGCCGCCGCTGCCTGCCGGACTCGGTGCCGGGCTCCCCGGAGTGGAACCTGCGGGCGGACCTCGCGGGTCGGGCGATGCGCCTCATCACGGACGGAACGGTCGAACGGGAGGGTGTGCCGGGGCTGGCGCGCCGCCTGGGCTACTCGGACCGCCACGTGACGCGGGTCCTGACCGCGGAGCTGGGTGCGGGCCCGCTGGCCCTGGCCCGTGCGCATCGCGCCCACTCGGCCCGCCTGCTGATCGAGACGACGACCCTCTCACTGGCGGACATCGCCTTCGCTGCGGGTTTCGCGAGCGTGCGGCAGTTCAACGACACGATCAAGGCGGTCTTCGCGACGACGCCGACGGGACTGCGGGTCGCGGCCAAGCGCCACGCGACCCCGACCGCCCCCGGCAAGGTGACGCTGCGCCTGCCGTACCGGGAGCCGTTCGACTACGACGGGCTGCTGAGCTTCCTCGCGGCCAGGGCCGTCCAGGGCGTGGAAGCCGTGGTGGACGGCGCGTACGGCAGGACGATGCGTCTGGCCCACGGCGTGGGAACGGCGTGGCTGACGCCTTCGGCAGGTCACCTGAGCTGCACGCTGTCCCTGACGGACATGAGGGACCTCGGCAGCGCGGTGACCCGGGTGCGCCGCCTGCTGGACCTCGACGCCGACCCGGGTGCGGTCAACGAGGTCCTCGGCGCGGACCCGCGACTCGAGGCGCACGCGCGGAAGACCCCCGGCCTGCGCCTGCCCGGCGCGGTGGACGGCGCGGAGATCGTGACCAGAGCCCTGATCGGCCAACAGATCACGGTCGCTGCGGCCCGCAGAGCCCTGACGAACCTGACCGGGTGCCTGGGCACCCGGCTCCCGACCCCGGACGGCCCGCTGACGATGGTTTTCCCCACTCCCGAAGCGATCGCGACACGAGCGGGAGAGATCCTCAGAGGACCGGCTCGACGGATCGCCACGATCGGCACGGTCAACGAGGCGCTGGCGTCGGGTGAACTGGAGGTCCACGTGGGCGCGGACCCCCAGGAGCTGTCGGAAACGCTGCAGAAGTTCTCCGGCGTGGGGCCGTGGACGGCGGGTTACGTGCTGATGCGTGTCCTCGGCGCCCCGGACATCCTGCTGACCGGTGACGTGGCCATGCGCAAGGGCGCGGCGAACCTGGGTATCCCGTCGGCGCCGGCGGAGCTGGAGGCCTACGCGAGCCGGTGGCGTCCGTGGCGCAGCTATGCGGGCATGCACCTGTGGTCGGCGAGCTGAGCTGTGACATCGGCTCGCTCCGCTCGCGGTGAGTGGGCCTTCATCCGGCGTCCCACTCACGGCGTCGCGGGGTTGCACGGTTTGCTTGCGCGGCGCCTTCAGCGGGGTCCGCCTACAGGCCGCAGCCACACGAGTTCCGGTGCATGAAGGTCGTCGCCAGGCGGGCGGTCGTCGGGGGCCGCGACGGGTCCGCGACCCGTTCCAGCAGCATGCGCACCGCGGTGCGGCCCATCTCCGCGATCGGTTGGGCCACGGTGGTCAGCGGCGGGTCCACCAGGTCCGCCCAGTCGACGTCGTCGTACCCCACCACCGCCAGGTCGCGTCCCACCTTCAACCCCTGCGCCCGGCACTCGTGCAGTGCTCCCGACAGCATCACGTTGTTCCCCGCCACCACCGCCGTCGGCGGCGACGGCAGCGCCAGCATCTGCCGCAACGCCTCGGCCGCCGGCTCCGCGGCCGACGAGCCGGACACCACCAGCGCGGGGTCCCACGTCAGCTTCGACCGCCCCAACCCCAGCCGGTAGCCCAGCACCCGCTCGGTCGTGGTCGCGAGCCCGTCCATCCCGCTGATCATCCCGATCCGCCGGTGGCCGACCGACGCGAGGTGCTGCACCAGCCCGGACGTCGCGTAGATGTTCTCCGGGCCGACCTGGTCGAGGTCCTGCGCCGTGGTCAAGCGGTCCACGAGCACGAGCGGGATCTGCAGCTGCCGCAGCTCCTTCAGCACCACGGCACCCGGCGACGGCGTGAGGATCAACCCGTCCACCCGCCGCGACCGCAGGGTCCGCACCGCCGCCTGCTCGACGGACGGCTCGTCGTGCGTGTCCGCGAGCACCAGCGTGTAACCGGATCGGGTGATCTCGTGCTCCATGGAACGCAGCAACTCGGCGAAGTACGGGTTCGCGACCAGGGAAATCGCCACGCCGAGGGTTCGGGTGCCGCCGGTGACGAGAGACCGCGCGATAGCGTCTCCGGTGTACCCGGTCTGCTCGACCGCGGCCAGCACGCGTGCCTTCGTCTCCGGCGCGACGGATCTGGTCGAGTTGACCACGTGCGACACGGTGGTGATGGACACGCCGGCGAGCTCGGCGACCTCCTTCATCGTGACCACGGTCAGCTCCTTGATCGAGGAAGGCGCAAGCGTTTGCGCAAACGGTTGCGTCACCGTACTGATCGCAATAACTTCCCCGCAAACCAGCCCTGTTCTGGAGGTAGCCATGGGACGCCGAGGTCCTGCCCTCGTCGCGCTTGTCGCGGTCGCCGCGCTCGCGGTCGGCTGTACCAGTACCAAGTCCGGGTCTGACGACGCCGCCGGGGACGGCAAAACGAAGATCGGCCTGGTCACCAAGACCGACAGCAATCCCTACTTCGTCGCGTTGCGGGAGGCGGCCAAGGCACAGGCCGACAAGAACGGCGCGGAACTGGTCGCGCTCGCGGGCAAGTTCGACGGCGACAACGACGGCCAGGTCGCCGCCATCGAGAACCTCGTCCAGCAGGGCGCGAAGACGATCCTGGTGACGCCGAACAACTCGACCGGCATCCTCGGGGCGATCAAGAAGGCCCGCGACAAGGGTGTCCTGGTGATCGCGCTCGACACCGAGACCGACCCGCAGGACGCGGTCGACGCGACCATCGCCACCGACAACACCGAGGCGGGCCGCCTGCAGGGCCAGTACGTGAAGGCCGCGCTGAACGGCCAGCCCGCCAGGTCGATCCTCCTGGACGGCACCCCGGGTTCGACCGTGTCCGAGCAGCGCCACGCGGGCTACGTCGAGTCGGCGCAGCCGGAGGACCTCGGCACCGAGGCGACCAACGGCGAGCAGAACAAGGCACAGCAGGCGACCGAGAACCTGCTGCAGCGCGCGACGACGGTGAACTCCGTCTACACGATCAACGAGCCCGCGGCCCGTGGCGCGTACGTCGCGCTGAAGGCGAAGAACCTGGCGGACAAGGTCGTCATCGGCTCGATCGACGGCTCGTGCGACGGCGTCACCGCGGTGAAGAACGGCGAGATCGCCGTGACGGTCATGCAGTTCCCGAAGAAGATGGCCGAGCAGGGCGTGGACTTCGCCGTCGAGTTCGCGAAGTCGGGCAAGAAGCCCAGCGGGTTCGTCAAGACCGACACCGCCGTGGTCACCGACAAGCCGATCGCGGGCATCGACAGCAAGGACACCGCCTGGGGCCTCGAGAACTGCTGGGGCTGAGTGGATGACGACCCGCGTTTCACCGAGCGAGTACATCCTCCGCACCCCGGCGATCGGTCCGGCGATCGCGCTCGTGGTCGCGGTCGTCGTCTTCGGCCTGACGACGGACACGTTCCTCAACGTCGACAACCTGTCGCTGGTCGTGCAGCAGTCGCTGGTGATCGGCACGCTCGCGCTCGGTCAGACCCTCGTCATCCTCACGGCGGGCATCGACCTCGCGAACGCGTCGATCGCGGTGTTCTCGACGCTGCTGATCGCGAAGCTCGCGATGACCGGCACCGACGGCGTGGTCGCGCTGCTCGTCGGCATCCTCGCGGCCGGCGCGATCGGCTGTGTCACCGGCGGCCTGGTCACGGGTCTGCGGCTGCCGCCGTTCATCGTGACCCTCGGCATGCTGACGATCGTGACCGCGGTCAGCCGGATCTACGCGCAGGGCCAGAGCTTCCCGGTCACGGACGGGACGCTCGGCTGGCTCGGCACGACGCAGTACCTGTTCGGGCAGATCGAGGTCACCTACGGCATGGCGGTCATGCTCGCGATGTTCCTCGGCCTCTGGTACGCGCTGTCGCGCACGGCGTGGGGCAAGCACGTCTACGCCGTCGGCAACGACCCGGAGTCCGCGCGGCTGTCGGGTATCCACGTGCGCCGGACGGTCCTGTCGGTCTACCTGGTGGCCGGCCTGATCTACGGCATCGCGGCCTGGCAGGCACTGGGCCGGGTGCCGAACGCCGACCCGAACGCGTTCCAGCTGGGCAACCTGGACTCGATCACCGCGGTGGTGATCGGCGGTACCAGCCTGTTCGGCGGGCGGGGCAGCGTGCTGGGCACGTTGGTCGGCGCGCTGATCGTCGCGGTGCTGCGGTCCGGGCTGACGCAGGCGGGGATCGACAACCTGTACCAGGACGTGGCGACCGGCGTGCTGGTGATCGCCGCGGTGGCGGTCGACCGGTTCTCCCGAGGGAGGCAGCGATGACCCCGGTGCTGGAGGCGCGCGGCCTGGTCAAGCGCTACGGCCGGGTGACCGCGATGGACGGCGCCGACTTCGAGCTGGAGTCCGGCGAGGTGCTGGCGGTGGTCGGCGACAACGGCGCCGGCAAGTCGACGCTGATCAAGGCGTTGTCCGGCGCGGTGATCCCGGACGAGGGCGAGATCCTCGTGGACGGCGAGAGGGTGCGCTTCCACGGCCCGCTCGACTCCCGCAAGCACGGGATCGAGACCGTCTACCAGGACCTGGCGCTCGCGCCCGCGCTGGACATCGCCACGAACCTGTTCCTTGGCAGGGAGAGAAGGCGCCGCGATCCACTGGGGACGGTCTTCCGCCGCCTGGACACGAAGGGCATGCGCCGCGAGGCGCGGCGGGTGCTCGACGAGCTGGGCATCGACGTGAAGTCCATGTCGCAGCTGGTGGAGACGCTGTCCGGCGGCCAGCGCCAGGCGGTCGCGGTGGCCAGGGCGGCGGCGTTCGGCTCCCGGGTGGTGATCATGGACGAGCCGACGGCCGCGCTGGGTGTCCAGGAGTCCGGCAAGGTGCTGGAGCTCATCGGCCGGATCCGCGACCGCGGCCTGCCGGTGGTCCTGATCAGCCACAACATGCCGCACGTCTTCGAGATCGCGGACCGCGTGCACGTCCACCGCCTCGGGCGGCGGGTGGCGGTCGTGTCCCCGAAGACGCACTCGATGAACGCGGTCGTCGGTCTGCTGACGGGCGCGCTGCGCATGGCGGACGACGGCTCGATCGAGGAGGTCGACCTCACCACCGGACTGAGTCGGTGACACTGGTGGTGGCGGTCGGCCTGTGCACGGTCGACCTGGTGCAGCGCGTGACGGCGTTGCCCGCACCGGGCGAGAAGGTGCAGTCGCTGTCGGTCGAGGTGGCGGCGGGCGGCCCGGCCGCCAACGCGGCGGTGGCGGTCGCCGCGCTGGGCGGCCGCGCCCGGCTGTCCACCGTGCTGGGCAACCATCCTCTGGCCCGGCTGGCCGCCGAGGACCTGTCGTCCTGCGGTGTGGAGCTGACGGACGCGCTCCCGGACCGGGCCGACCCGCCCGCGGTGAGCGCGGTGTCGGTGCGAGCGTCGGACGGCGAACGCACGGTGGTCTCCCACAACGCGGCGGGCGTGGCGGCACCCCCGCTGGTGGACCTGACGTCCGCGAACGCCCTGCTGCTGGACGGACACCACCCCGCGCTGGCGCTGCACGCGGCCAGGTCGGCGAGGGAACGGGGAGTCCCGGTGGTGCTGGATGCCGGCAGCTGGAAGCCCGTCCTGGCGGAGCTTCTGCAGTACGTCGACGTCTGCGCCTGTTCGTCGACGTTCAGGTCGCCGAGCCTGCTGACCAACCCGGTGGTGATCAGGACGAACGGTCCGGACCCGGTCACCTGGTCGACGGGCGAGGCGCAGGGCAGGGTGGCGGCACGACGGGTGCGGGCCAGGGACACGACGGGCGCGGGCGACGTCTGGCACGGTGCGCTGGCTCTGGCGGTGGGGCGGCTGGGCGCGGTCCCGACCGCGGCCGAAGTACCGGCGCTGATCAGGTACGCGAACCAGGCGGCGGCGGTGCGAATCCAGCACGAGGGAGCAAGAGCATGGGTGAAGCCGATGCTGAGCCAGATGCCGTGAACCTGGCGGCTCTGGTGGAGCGCGCCAGAAACCTGGGCCCGGGAAGGGTGTTGCTGGGCATCTGCGGTGCTCCCGGGGCGGGAAAGTCGACGCTGGCCGGACGCCTGGTGACCGCTCTGGGCGACGAGGCGGTGTACGTGGGAATGGACGGTTTCCACCTGGCGCAGGTCGAGCTGGAAAGGCTGGGCAGAACGGCGAGAAAGGGCGCCCCGGACACCTTCGACGCGGCAGGCTACGTGAATCTCCTGCACCGCTTGAGAACCGAGCCGACGGTGACGGTCTACGCCCCGGAGTTCCGCCGGGAAATAGAGGAACCAATAGCAGGTGCGGTCCCGGTCAAGCCCGAACACCGAATAGTGGTAACGGAAGGAAACTACCTGCTGCTGGGAACCAGTCCGTGGCACGAGGTGCGGACCCACCTGACGGAAACGTGGTTCCTGTCCCCGGCCGAGTCGGTCAGAAGGGAACGTCTGACAGCCCGCCACAGGGCGTTCGGCAGAACACTCGAGGAGGCCCGCGAACGAACCCTGGGCTCAGACGAACACAACGCGGTACTGATCAACGCCACCCGCCCGGCGGCCGACCTGCTACTGACCGCGGTCCTGGACTGACCGCGACGATCAGGCGATGAGCTCCACCCGCGACCCGGTGCGGGACTTGTGCACCCGCAGCCGCGTGGGAATGCGGTCAC
Organism: Actinophytocola oryzae; assembly: GCF_004364325.1. Lineage (GTDB taxonomy): Bacteria > Actinomycetota > Actinomycetes > Mycobacteriales > Pseudonocardiaceae > Actinophytocola > Actinophytocola oryzae. The sequence goes on from NZ_SOCP01000010.1 coordinate 283,662, forward strand.
GCAGCTCCTCGACGTGGGAAACCAACCCCACCACACGTCCACCCGCGCGAAGCTCGTCCAGGGTGTCCATGACCTCGTCGAGCGTGTTGGCGTCCAACATCCCGAAGCCCTCGTCCACGAACAGGGTGTCGAGCAGCGCACCGCCGGTCTCCGCGGCGACCACGTCGGCCAACCCGAGCGCCAACGCGAGTGAGGCCAGGAACGTCTCCCCACCGGACAGCGTCTTGGCCGACCGAACGGCACCGGAGTACGCGTCGAGCACGTCGAGCCCCAACCCACCCCGCCTGCCCCGAGGCCCGGCGACGTCGGTGTGCACGAACGAGAAGCGCCCGTCGCTCATCTTCCGCAGCCGAACGGAGGCCGCGACCGAGACCTCCTCGAGCCGCGCGGCCAGCACGTAGGCCCGCAGGGACATCTTCCGCGCGTTCTGTCCCCGCCCGTTGACGACGTCGGTGAGCTCCGACAGCTCCGCGTACTCGGCAAGGGCGGGCCCCAGCTCCGCCCACTCGGCACGCAGTTGCCGAGCCAGCTCGGTGACCTCCACAACCCGCTGCCGAGCCAACCGCGCAGCGGCCACCGCCGCGTCCATCTCGACCCGGGCGACGGAGTAGGCGTCGGCAGCAGCCCCGACCTCGACGCGTGTGTCGGGATCGATCCCGGCAAGCTCGGGGTCGGCCAACACCTGCCGCAACCCGGCCTCCCGCGCCGCGGCGTCCTGTAGCCGCTGTTCAAGCGCGGCATGATCGGGCCGCGCGGCGGCGAGCGCCGCCGCGACATCGGAAAACCCGGCAGCGGCGACGGCCTCCCGCACGACGAGACGCTGTTCCTCGACGCGCCCACGTGCCACGTCCCGCTCGGCCAGCGCCGAGGCAAAGCCATCCAACCGCCCGGCAACGGAAAGCGCGGCCGCCCGCCGAGCAGCAACGTCACGATGCCCACCCCGGGCGACGGCCAACCGCCCGGCCCGGTCGGCCATCCGCTCGACCAGCATGGCCCGTTCCTGCGCGTACCCGGACACGTCCTTCTCCGCGTCCCGAAGCCGCGCGATGACGTCGTCCGACTCGCGCTCCAGCTCCCGTACCCGCTCGCGCAACCGCCGATGCGCACCGGCAAGCCGAACAGCGTGCTCATGAGCCTCGACGGCCGCCCGAAGTGCGTGCTCGAGCTCGTCAGCCTCCCGCCCACGAAGCCGGTCAAGCACGGTGGCGAGACCGTGCTCAGCACGCTCCAGCTGAAGAGTCGCCTCCTGCCGCACCAGGTCGGCGTCCTGCTCGACCCGCACGGCCGCCCGCTCATCGGCAGCCGTCACGGGCGCGACGACGCCAGCCGCAGGCGCCGGATGCTCCGACGACCCGCACACCGGACAGTGGTCACCGTCGACGAGCCCACCGGCAAGCTCGGCCGCCATCCCGAGGAACCGCCGCTCCCGAAGGTCCAGCAAGGACTCCCGAGCACCCTGGTGCGCGTCGACGGCATCCTGCGCGGCGGCCCTCCGCTCACGCACGACCTGCCGCGCCACCGGCACCTGGGCGGCATCACGGGTCAAGGCCGTCAACTCGTCCCGCGAGGCCACGAGAGCGGGCAGCTCCGCGACCGCGCGAGCCGCCTCGGCGAGCGTCTCCCGAGTGCCGTCAAGCTCACGTGGCAGAGTCGAAAGCCGCTCCGCGCAGGACACCACAGTGGCGTCTGCGTGTTCCTCGAGCCGCTGAAGCTCGTCAACCCGCTTCTGGTCGGTCACCTGCACGGCGGCCTCGTCGACGAGGCCGGCCAGTGCCCCGGCAACCTCCCGGAGCGACCCGGCCCAGGCACGAGCGGCATCCGCATCCACGACAGGCCCGTCGACCGCACCAGCGCCCAGACCAGGCCGATCACCCCCAAGCGTCATACCGCCATCACCGAACCCGGCAACCAACACGCGAAGCTCCTTGGCCGAGGGCGTACCCCCGGACAACCGAGCGACCGCGTCCTCTGCCGCGGCCATCAACGCCTCGACCCGAGTGAGCTCCCGACAAGCCGCCACGACCGGCGCCGCACGCCGAGCCGCCGCCAACTCCTCAGCCCACCCCACCCGCGACTCCGCCTCCGCCGACAACAAGGCCAACTCGGCATGCGCCGCAGCCACCCGCCGAACCCGATCGGCCAACCCACGCCGCGCAAGCCACTCAGCCTCAGCCGCGTCCCGAGCAACAGCCGCCACCAACTCACGCGACACGGCCTCCACAGCCGCCGCCTCAACAACCCCCACGAGCGCCGACAGCCACACCTCGTCCACCACGTCACCCGCGGCCACGCTGTCAGGAGGCCATCCGCCAGCAGCCATGCCGCCCGCCGCCACGTCGCCCGCCGCCGAGCCGCCTGCCGCCACGCGGTCCGCGGCCACGTCGCCTGCCGCCAGGCGGTCTGCGGCCAGCTCGGCCGCCGCGGAGGCGCTTGCCGCCACGTCGTCCGCTGCCAGGCCGCCTGTGGCCATGCGGCCAGCGGCCACGCGGCCAGCGGCAATATCGCCTTCAGCCGCGGCTGAGGTCGTGTCAGCCGCCCCTGTTCTGCCCGCCGTCGCATCATCCGAGGTCGCGCTGCCTGCGGTCATGCTGCCCGCAGTGCCGTCATCCGGGATCGCGTTGTGCGCGACTGCGTTGCCCGAGGCTGTGTTGCCTGCGGTCGCGTTGCCTGCGGTCGCGTTGCCAGTGGGCGCGTCGTCGGCCGGTGCGTTGCCGTCGGGTGGTGCGTCGCCGTCGGGAGGTTTCGCGCCGACGGCCTGTGTCAGTCGCGCGACCAGCCGCACACACCGCAGCCGTCCCGCGTCCAACGCGCGACCGCGTTCCCCTCGCCGGTTCCGGAACCATTCCTCGACCAGCGCGAAGTGCTGCGTGCCGAACAGCCTCTCGAGCAGCTTCTCCCGCTCCGTGGTCTCCGCACACAGGAACCGTGCGAACTCGCCCTGCGGCAGCAGGACCACCTGGAAGAACTGGTCCTTGCTCATCCCGAGCAGCCGTTCGACCGTGCGACCGACCTCGTCGATGCGCGTCAGCCCGTCGGGCACGTGCCCGCTCGGTGCCGTGCCGACCCACGTCAGCGACGCCTTCGCCTGCTGTTTTGTCGTGCCACCACCCCGTTTCTTCGGACGTGGGTACTCAGGACTCCGTACCAGCAACAGTCGGTGCCCACGCACGCTCAGCTCGAGCCGAACCTCGGTGACCACGTCGACCTCCGCGTAGTCACACCGCAACCGCTTCGCCTGGTCGCGCACCCCGGGCACGGCGCCGAACAAGGCGAACGCCACCGCGTCCAGCAGCGTCGTCTTGCCGGCGCCCGTGTCGCCGTGCAGGAGGAACAGACCGTCGGCGCCGAGCCGGTCGAAGTCCACGACCTCGCGACCGGCGTACGGCCCGAACGCGGTCAGCTCCAGTCGGTGCAGCCTCACCGCGCTCGACTCACGGCGGCGCCGCGCATGCTCGGCGCCGCCAGGAGCCGGGCCTCCGAAGGTAAGCACGCGCCCACTCGACCGCTTCGTGGCGTCGGAACGCTGCGCGGGCTCCGCTTCACCGGCACCCTCCGTGGTCGAGCTGCCGACCTCGACACCGACGCCAAGCTCCGCTCATGCGGCCTCCCTACTCCCGCGCTGCCGCGCGAGCTCCGCCCGCTCGTCGTTCGCCACGGCCGCCAGTGCCTCACGCATGAGCGCGCTCTCGCGTTCGGTCGGCGCCGCACCCCGGCAGTCGGTCACGAAGTCGCACGCCACGTCGTGGTCCGACCGGTCGCGCACGGTCGTGGCGTAGCGCAGTGACGCCGCCAGCGGGCCGCTCGCCGGCCGCCACTCGACGTGTACCGCGTGCGGGAACCGCCCCTGCAGGCGGCGCAACGCGTCCGTTGGCCGCACCCTGTCGGTCAGCTCCACCGACAGGTAGGAGTCGACCAACCGCTCGTGTGCCGGCGACGTGAGCAGTTCGTCGAGGTTCCCCGTGACCGTGGCGAGGTCGCGCGGGACCGGCAGCTCCCGGCGCTCCACCCCGGCGAGCCCACCGGCGTCCAGTTCCACGAGCCACACCGACTTGCGGTGCCGTGCCTCGGAGAACGAGTACGCCACTGGACTTCCGGAGTAACGCAGGTGCTCGGCCAGCCTTTGTGGCCCGTGGAGATGGCCGAGCGCCACGTAGTCGACGCCGTCGAACACGCTGCTGGAGACCTGTTCGACGCCACCGACGGAGATCGTCCGCTCGGACGCGCTCGGCGCGCCTCCCGTGACGAACGCGTGCGCGAGCACGACCGACCGCACGTCCGGTCCACGTGCGGCGAGATCGGCTCGCACCCTGCGCATCGCCTCGGTGAGCACGCCGGCGTGTCCGGTCGCGTCGATCCCCAGCGAGTGCCGCGCCGGCTCCGGCTCGAGATACGGGATCCCGTACAGCGCAACGGGTCCGTGTTCGTCCTCGAGCAGCACGGGACGGTCGAGCTCGGCGACCCGCGTGCGCAGGTGCAGGCCGCCTGCCGCCGCGAACCCGGCGAACGCGCCGAGGCGCGGCGCCGAGTCGTGGTTCCCCGGCGTGATCACCAGCCGCGCGCCGGCCTCGCGGATCCGGTCGAGCACCCGGGTGCACGCCGAAACCGCCTCGCCGGAGGGAACCGCGCGGTCGTAGATGTCGCCGGACACCACCACGACGTCGACCCGCTCGCCGGCGACCACGTCGGCAAGGCCGGCCAGGACGGACTCCTGGTCGGCGAGCAGGTCCCGGCCGTGGAACATCCGTCCCACGTGCCAGTCGGAAGTGTGCAGCACTCGCATGGTCGACAAGTTATGCCGGGGCACCGACAAAAACGGGGAGGCGCGCCACTCGACCGGGTGACAGGCCCCAGGAAAATCGTTAGAAAATTCTTTCGTAGGTCAGCCGGAAACACCGGTGGCGGTTCGGTTCGGGGAAGTCCTCGGCGAACTCCGCCTCCCGCAGACCCTCCTGTTCGAACACCGCCAGCTCCGCGCGGCTCACCGGCCACGGCCGCGAGTCGGCGGGCTCGTCGGGAGCCCGGCCGAAGCAGCGGACGAACAGCGCACCACCCTCCGCGATCGTGCCCGCGATCGCGCGCACGGCCTCATCGCGAAGCTCGAGCGGCAGCGACTGGATCGTGTTGATCTCGACGACCAGGTCGTACCGGCGAGCCCATTCGGGAGGGAGTCTCAGCAGGTCAGCGGTCTGGTATGTCACGGAGGAGGCCGGGAAACGCCTGTGGCACCAACCGATCGCCGTCGCCGAGAGATCGAAGGCCGTGACCGCGCAGCCGCGTCCGGCGAGCTCCTCGGCGTCGTCGCCGAGCCCGCAGGCGACCACCAGGGCGCGGCTGCCCGGCATGATCGTCCGGCGGTCCAGCCAGTCCACGAGCGTCGCGTTCGGCGCCAGCCTCGCCCATGGCACCTGGTCCAGGTCGTGCCCCACCGAGGCGTAGAGGTCGTCGAACTCGTCCCTGCTCCAGTCCGCCACGACGGCGCCTCCCCGGAATTGTCGGTGCTCTGGTTCATGATGCATTCCACTCGACTCGACCAGCAGAAAGGGGACGGCGGTGGCAGCGGTGTTGGGGACCGTCGCATTCGTGTTGTTGCTCCTCCTCATCGGCGGTGCGGCATTGTTCCGGCGGCTGTACAACGACAGCCAGCGCAGGCTGGACGACGCCGTGGCCGCCGTGCGCGAGGAGCGCGACCGGTCCGAGGCGCACGCGGCCGGCTTACGCCGCTACGAGGTGATGTTCGCGTCGATCAGCGGGCGTGGAGAGCTCGGCGAGCAGGTCCTCGTCGAGACGGCACGGTCGCTCGGCCTCCGTGAGGGCCTGCACTTCACGCTGCAGGCCGACGTCGCGGGGGGCGGGTCCGTGCGGCCGGACATGCTGCTCTCCGTCGGCGACGGACGGCTCGTGCCGGTCGACGCGAAGATGACCATCGCCTGCTGGATCGAGGCGGTCGAGACGGAGGACCCTGAGGAGCGCGCGGACGCGTTACGCGTGCACGTGCGCAACATCCGGTCGCGGGCGGCGGAGCTGGCCGGGAAGGGATACCAGCGCTGGGCGGACGCGATCTACGGCACGATCATGTTCGTCCCCTCCGACGCGGCGGTGGTCGCCGCGCTGGACACCGACCCCAGCCTGCTCCGCTGGCTGTTGGACCGGCGCGTTTTCGTGTGCGGGCCGACGGGCTTCGCGGTGATCGCGTCGGCGGCCATGCTCGCGGCGAGCGAGCGGGTGCTGGCGGCGGACATCGACGCGTTGCGCGGGCAGGCGCTCGCCGCGCACCGCACCGCGGAGAACGCGGTGGACGCCGTCAACGTGTCGAGCACGCATCTGCAGCGGTTCCTGCAGGCGCGGCGACGTGAGCTGGACGCGCTGACCCAGTTCACGTCCGCGGTCTTACCTCTGACCGAGGCCGCGGCGAGTCCGACGCCGTTGCCTGCCGTGCGTCGGTCGGACGAAGTGATCAACAATGTTTCGCCTACGGCGCGTGATGAGTCCTCGCCCGACCCGTACGGCGAACTACCCGATGTGGAGGTGTCCATGGACCGCTGACCACTGACAACTCAACAAAGCCTGCGGTGGAGGCCCTGGCAGCGGACAGTAAACGTGTGTGTCCTGCTTCACATCATGGTGTCGCATCACGCGTGCGGTTTTCAGAACGCTGGCCGAGCGGGCTCTTCGACCCACTAACGTGTGCCCCGTGACCGCGACCCGCGATCGCAGGAGCGATCCTGAAACAGACGCCGAACTGGCGTGGGACGACCGTCCGATCTTCGGGCAGTTCCGTGGACTGCCTTGGTGGGGGGCAGTCGTACTCGCGTTCGGGGTGACTGCGATCGCCGCGTTCGTCGACATGCAGCGACAGGAGTCGCTGGGCCGGATCTATCAGGGTGCCTTCGCGGTGGGCTGCGTCCTCGCGGTCTGCCTCGCGCGCAGAAGGAGCCTGTTCAGTCCGGTAGTCCAGCCTCCGTTGGTGTTCGCGTTCACCGCGATCGCCGCGGTCACGTTGCTCGGGCCGAAGACGTCCGGTGGACTGAAGTCACTGCTCCTGTCGGTGGCCCTTCCGCTGACCAGCAACTTCCCGACTATGGGCATCACGACGGCCGTCGTTGTCGCGATCGGGGTGTACCGGTGGTGGCGGGAGCGTGACCCGAACCCGCACACGCGTCCCAACCGGCCTGCGAGGGAACGCGCCGTCCGTGAGGACGACGTCGCGCTCGCCGAACAGCCCGGCCAGGGCACCGGTGGGCGCGGTCTCCGGGACCGGCCTGTCGCGGAACCGCCCGCGGCCCCCGCCGCGCCGGCCCGCCGTGGTCGTCCGGAGCCGGGTGGTGCGCCGGTGGACGAGCGGTCCGGTCGCCGTGTGCCGGGGCGTGGCCCTCGGCCGTCCCGCGAGCCGGGTGCGGCGGACGCCGGCCGGGAGGGCGCGCGTGAACCGAGGCGTCGCGACGCGGCGGCCCGTGGTGACCGTGGCCGGGCTGAGCCGCCCGTGGACGGTGCGCGGGGTCGCGGTCGGGGTGCCGAGCCGCCGCCGCGTCGGCGTGAGCCGGGTGAGGGCAGTGGGCCGCGCGACGACCGTGGCAGGCGCGAGGCCGGCCGCGAAGGTGGTCGTGACGCAGGTCGTGACGCTGGCAGGGAAGGCCGTGGCGAGTCTGACCGGCCGCGTCGGCGGCCGCCGGAGAGCTACCGCTGACACGCCGGTCGGCCGGGCGCTGGTCGCCCGGGCCGTTCCGGATGGCTGTCTCGTTCGGCGTACGCACGGCGCCGACATGTCGGCGCCGTGGCGATGGCGGCTGCCTAGCGGACGCTGCCCAGGAGGTCGTTGTCCTTCAGCGCCTTGCGAAGCTCGCGTGGGAGTGCGAAGGAGACCTTCTCGTTGGCGGTGGTCACTTCCTGTACGTCGGCGAAACCGCGGTCGGCCAGCCACGACAGCAGGTCCATCACCAGGATGTCCGGCACGGACGCGCCACTGGTGACGCCGACCGTGACGACGCCGTCGAGCCAGGTCTCGTCGACCTCGCGGGCGTAGTCGACCAGGTACGACGCCCGGGCGCCCGCCTGCAGGGCGACCTCGACGAGCCGCTTCGAGTTGGACGAGTTCTGCGAGCCGACCACGAGCACCAGATCGCACTCCGGGGCCATCGCCTTGACCGCGACCTGGCGGTTCTGCGTGGCGTAGCAGATGTCGTCGCTCGGCGGGTTCTGCAGCTCGGGGAACCGGGACTTCAGCTGGTTGACGCGGACCATCGTCTCGTCCACCGACAGGGTGGTCTGTGACAGCCAGACGACCTTGGACGGGTCGCGGACGGTGACGTTCGCGGCGTCCTCGGCCGTGTCGACCAGCTGGACGTGCTCGGGCGCCTCGCCTGCGGTGCCCTCCACCTCCTCGTGGCCCTCGTGGCCGATGAGCAGGATGTCGTAGTCGTCGCGGGCGAAGCGCTTGGCCTCCTGGTGGACCTTCGTGACCAGCGGACAGGTCGCGTCGATCGTGCGCAGCTGCCGTGCCGCCGCCTGGTCGTGGACCGCGGGCGACACGCCGTGCGCGGAGAACACCACGAGCGCGCCCTCGGGCACCTCGTCCGCCTCGTCGACGAAGATCGCGCCGCGTTCGGTCAGCGTCTCCACCACGTGCTTGTTGTGGACGATCTCCTTGCGCACGTAGACCGGTGCGCCGTAGGTCTCGAGCGCCTTCTCGACGGTCACCACGGCACGGTCCACGCCTGCGCAGTAACCACGCGGCTTGGCCAGCAGAACTCGCTTGGTCATGGCACCCAGCGTACGTACCGGACTCCTGTGTAGGCAGATCGGTCGCACTGGTGCAGGCTAGGCGGCATGAAGTCACTACCGCTCCCGATTCGGGTTGCGGCCGGCCTCGCCGTCACCGCCGTGGAACAGGCCCGCACGCTGCCCGCCAAGCTCGCCGGGCTGCCGGTCACCGTGGCGAGCCAGGCTCTTCAGGTCTCCATGCGCGTGCAGCAGCAGGTCACCGAGCTGGCCATTCGCGGTGACGAGGTGCTCGCGGGCCTCCGCCCGGTCGAGGACACGCCCGAGTGGGCGACCTTCGACGAGGACGCCCAGGACGACGGGTTCGACGTCAGCAGGCCCGCGCCGTTCGAGTCGGCGTTCGACCGTGTCGAGGACGAGCCGGACCGGCGTAACGGTCACCACACCGACAGCCCCGAGACGTTCGCCACACCCGACCCGTGGACCCAGGAGGAGCGGGCCCTCGCCGAGGAGGCCGACGCACACGACGGCCTCGGTGGCCTGGAGGACGTCGACGAGGACCCGGTCGAGCCGCCGGTTCCCGCGGACGACCCCAGGTCGTTGCCCGAGGCCGCGGGTTACGACGAGCTGTCCCTGCCCCAGCTGCGTGCCCGGCTTCGCCGCTTCTCCGCCGACGAGCTGGCCGAGCTGCTCGAGTACGAACGCGCGCACGGCAACCGCCCGTCCTTCGTCGGGATGCTCACCCGCCGCATCGCGACGGTGCGCGACCAGCGGTGACGGATCCAGCCACCAGCCCGGAGACGCCGTGGCCGGTGCGGACCGTCGCGCGCAAGGTCGCCGACTGGATCAACCGCCTCGGTGACGTGTGGGTCGAGGGCCAGGTCACCCAGATCTCGAACCGCCCGGGCACCGGCACCGCGTTCATCACGCTGCGCGACCCGGCCGCGGACGTGTCGATGACCGTCACGTGCCCGACCGGCATGCTGCGCCAGCACCAGCCGCCGCTGTCGGACGGCGCCCGGGTCATCCTGCACGCGCGCCCGGTGTTCTTCATCAACCGCGGCACGCTGTCGCTGCGTGCCGACGAGATCCGCGCGGTCGGCATCGGGGAGCTACTCGCGCGGATCGAGCGGCTGCGCAAGCTCCTCGCCGCGGAAGGGATCTTCGATCCTCGCCGCAAGAAGAGGCCGCCGTTCCTGCCGCACACGGTCGGCCTGATCACCGGTCGCGCGTCGGCGGCGGAGCACGACGTGATGGTCAACGCCCGTGCCCGCTGGCCGTCGGTGCGCTTCCGGGTGGAGAACGTCGCCGTGCAGGGCGCGCTCGCCGTGCCGCAGATCGTCGACGCGCTCGGCGCGCTCGACCGGGACAAGAACGTGCAGGTCGTCGTGATCGCGCGGGGTGGTGGCAGCGTCGAGGACCTGCTGCCGTTCTCCGACGAGACGTTGCTGCGCGCGGTGTCCGACTGCCGCACGCCGGTACTGAGCGCCATCGGGCACGAACAGGACACGCCGCTGCTCGACCACGTCGCCGACGTCCGCTGCTCGACCCCGACCGACGCGGGCAAGCGCGTCGTCCCGGACATCGCCGAGGAGACCGCCAGGGTTCGCCAGCTGCGCGACCGCGCGCGCCGGGCGTTGCACGGATGGGTGGATCGTGAACGTCGTCTGCTCGACGCGCTGCGCAGCAGACCCGTTCTCGCGGACCCGCTGACGCCGCTGGAACAGCGAAGTGCGCAGGTCAGCATGCTCGTGGAGCGATCAAGGCGGGCGGTCGCGGCGCTCGTGGCCGCAGAGAGGTCCGCATTGGACCACACAAGAGCCCGCTTGACGACACTGGGGCCAGCCGCCACGCTTGCCCGCGGGTACGCGGTTGTGCAGTGGGTGGACGCCGAAGAAAACCCACGAGTGCTCCGCTCGACGGCAGAGGCGCCGGACGGGACTCGCCTACGGGTCCGTGTCTCCGACGGCGCGGTGCACGCGATCGCGTCCGCCTGGGGTGACGCGAGCGGAGGTAGCGGTGCCGAGACTGGATCGTGAACCGATTTTCCTACCGTTGACGATCGATGCCACTCATACCGTCGCGCGGGCGATGGAACATGAGCCGGCGTTGCGTACTCCCGCGGACGTGGTGTCCCGCAGGGCCCGCGAGGCCGACCGGGCCGCGGCCGAGTGCTGGACCGCGCTGCTCGCCGGTTGCGACACGCCGGGGTGCCGAACCCTGCCCGTGCGTCTGCGTGCCCTGTCCGAGGCCACCTCGGACTACGCTGGCATGCGGTGGTGGCTCGGCAGGGGCTCCCAGCACCGACACCGCGTGAGCCGTGCGCTGGAGCGCATCGAGGAAGCGGTGGCCGAGCGCGACGGCGCCGACTTCGCGGAGGCGTTCGTCGGGTACGACCAGGCCGTCGCCGCCGCCCTGGTGAACGCGCACAGCCGATTGGAGACCCACGCCCAGTGAGTGCCGACCCGACCCTCGACTACGAGGCAGCCCGCGACGAGCTGGCGGAGGTGGTGGCCAGGCTCGAGGCAGGCGGTCTGTCGCTGGAGGAGTCGCTGGCACTGTGGGAACGCGGCGAGAACCTGGCCAAGATCTGCGACCGCCACCTGGCAGGCGCGAAGGAACGCATCGAGTCCGCACTGGCCGCCGCCGAGTCCGAGAACTGATAAGGCGTTTTTTCACAAACCCCCGAGTTGTCCACAGCCGCCCCGGTTGTCCACAGGCAAGATCGACATCCCTCGTTCCGTCACCCCCTACCGGTAGACTGGCAAGGCGGGACGCCCCCGGGAATGGGTGGGGGCTGCCTTCTGGCCGTTTTCGCGGGAGATTGCGTTGAGCTGCGGTTTCGGCTCGCCATTCTGTCGGCGTACGAGGGGTTGGTCGGGCCGGATTCATCGCAGTGTGCGGCTGTTGTGTCACCCCTGATCTTTGGGCATAGTTCCGCCCGTCAACGGAGATCTCCGGGGAGACGGCGCTCGGCCACAATCGGGGAACGCCGTCCGCACCGAATCCGTGATCCCACCCCGGGGCCGCTCGAACAGGCGGACCCGCGACCCGAATTCCGAACCTAGTGGCCGGTGAAAGTCGGGGGGCGTTTGGCCACGAACGCGTCCACGGCCTCTCGATGATCCGCCGTGCCGCCCAGTTGTGACTGGGCTTTTTCCTCCGTCGCGAGGGCCTTCTCCAGGTTCGCACCCGCCGCGGTCAGCAGGGCCTCCTTGATCTTGGCGTAACCGGTCGTCGGCCCGGTCGCCATTCGTGCCGCCAGTTCCTGCGCCGCCGACAGGGCCTCGCCGTCCTCGACCAGTTCCGTCGCCATGCCCAGGGCGACGGCCTGTTCCGCGGTCACCGGCTTCGCCAGCAGCATCAGCTCCATCGCCCTGCCGTAACCGACGAGCCTCGGCAGGGTCCACGACGCGCCCGAGTCCGCGGTGAGGCCGATCGTCGCGAACGCCATCAGGAACTTCGCCGACCGCGACACCACCCTCAGGTCGCACGCGTACGCGAACGACGCCCCAGCGCCCGCCGCGATGCCGTTCACCGCCGCGATCACCGGTTTCGGCATCGACGTCAGCGTGCGGACGATCGGGTTGTAGTGCTCCGCCACCGTCGTGAACGGCTCGGGGGACTCCAGCGCGGTGATGTGTTCCTTCAGGTCCTGCCCGGCGCAGAACGCCTTGCCCGCACCCGTCAGCACCACCGCCCGCACCGACGGGTCCGCCGCGGTGTCGGTCAGGGCGTCGCGCAACGCGGTCTTCAGCTCCGCCGTCAGTGAGTTGAACGCCTCCGGCCGGTTGAGCGTGAACGTGCGTACGCCGTCGCGGTCGTCGACCAGCAGTGGTGTCAAGGCATCTCCTCAGGCGCTGGATCTGGTGCGGGTGCCTCTGCTGAGGCAGTCGGACAGGAACGCCCCCGCGGCGGGGGCGAGCCGCGCGGTGTGCTCGTCGAAGAACGCCGCTGCCTCGGTGCCCGGCCACGCGGGCGGGAGCACGGCCGGTGGCAGACCCGGGTCGCGGAACAGGAACTTCCGCCACGCGTGCAGCAGGTTCTGCGACGCCGCGAAGGCCTCCGGCGGCCTTGTTCCATCCACTGTGGACACTACGGGGAGCCACGTCGTCACGAACGCGGCGTAGTCGGCACCCAGCGCGTCAAGGTCCCAGGCCCTCGCGGCCAGACCGGCGTCGTCGCCGTCGTGGGTGCCGTGGAAGACGCGTGCGGCCACCTCCTCCGCCGCGAGGATGTCCGGCAGCTCCGGCGACGGACGGGGTGCCACCCACGTCGTCGGTCCCAACGGTCCGTAGCCGACCAGTCGCAGGGAAGAGTCGAGGCGGTCCCGGGCACCCCGGTTCGGCAGCTCCTCGAGCACCAGGACGTGCCACCTGCCGTCCCATGTGGAGGGTCTGGTGCGGTAGATGCGTCCCGCGGCCTCGTCGAGCCTGCGTTCGGCACGCCTGGTCAGGGCGTAACCAGGCCCATCCTGCAGGCGGACTGGCCGCAGCCAGTCCTGACGGACCATTCTGGACACCGCCGTGCGGATGGCGGGCGCCTCGAAGCCGAGCGGCTCCAGCAGCCGCACCAGCGCGGCGATCGTCGCGGAGCCACCTCTGGCTCTGAGGTAGCTGCCGTAGACGTCGAACAGCGCGGACCGGGCTCGCACGATGTCCGAGTCTAGTGCGGGTCGAGCGCGTCTTGGCCGGTCATCGACACGCAGGTGATCGGTTCGATTTCACCCGCGAGATGCCATAGGGGAGAATGTCAGGGTCTTTGGCCGGGTGAGTCCGGCCGAGGTGGCAGGCTATGACGGAGGGAGCACGCTATGGCGGCCATGAAGCCCCGGACCGGGGACGGTCCCCTCGAGGTGACCAAGGAGGGTCGGGGCATCGTGATGCGCGTCCCACTCGAAGGCGGTGGACGCCTCGTCGTCGAGATGTCGGCAGAAGAGGCAAGCGCCCTGGGTGACGCGTTGAAGGCCACGGCTGGCTGACGGTCCGGAGTGGACGAACAGGGTCGTTGATCCGTCGAGTATGGAGGTCCGTTGCAAACACCGGTTCCCGCGATACCGACGGCACTTCCCGATGTGGAGGTGACCAGTACGGCACGGCGGACCACCCCGCTTGCCGTGGTGGTCGCCGCTGGTGGTGCGGCACCGGCGGCACTGTCGGCTCGGGGAGAGGAGCTGACGGGCGAGTGGTTGGACGCCATCGCGTTCACCGGCCGGGCCGGGGAGGTCCAGCCGGGTCCGGTGGGGTCCTCGGTGCGGTGGGTGGCCGGGGTCGGTGACGGTGCGCCCGGCCAGTGGCGCACCGCGGGTGCGGCGCTGACCAAGGCCTTGAACGCGAGGATCGAGCAGGACACGGGTGCCGGCCGGACCGCCGAGCGGACGCTGCAGGTGGAGCTGCCGCCGACGGTCGGGCCGGAAGAGGTCGCCGAGCTGGTGTGCGGGTTGCGGCTCGGCGGCTACCGGTTCGTGGTCACCGCGGAGGCGGCGCCGCCGGTCGTGGCGACCATCCGGCTGGTGACCACCGACGCGGCGGTCGAGAGCGCGGTGCGGCGGGCCGCGGTGCTCGCGCAGGCGACGGCGCTCGCGCGGGACCTCGCGAACACGCCGTCGAACGTCAAGGACCCGGCGTGGCTCGCGCGGATGGCCGTGCGCACGGCGGGCAAGGTCAGCGACGTCGTCGTGCGGGACGAGAAGTGGCTGGCCGAGGAGGGCTTCGGCGGGGTGCTCGCGGTGGGCGGCGGGTCCACGCGGCCGCCGAGGTTCGTCGAGCTGTCGCACCGGCCGTCCGGGCGGCGCCGTCCGCACGTCGTGCTGGTCGGCAAGGGCATCACGTTCGACACCGGTGGCATCTCGGTGAAGCCCGCGGAGGGCATGCACCTGATGCGGACCGACATGGCAGGCGGTGCCGCGGTCATCGCCGCGGTGGAGGCCGTCGCGCGGCTCGGGCTGGACGTGCGGGTCACCGGGCTGGTGTCGTGCGCGGAGAACCACCTGTCCGGAACGGCGTATCGGCCCGGCGACATCGTGCGGCACTACGGCGGTCGCACCACCGAGGTGACCAACACCGACGCGGAGGGCCGCATGGTGATGGCCGACGCCCTCGCGTACGCGGTCGACCGGCTGCAGCCCGACCTGCTGGTGGACGTCGCGACGCTGACCGGCGCCATGAAGATCTCCCTCGGCGTGCGCACCGGTGGCGTGTTCGCGTCGACGGACGCGGTCGCCCAGCAGGTGCTGATGGCGGGTGTGGCCGCCGGTGAGCGGTGGTGGCGGATGCCGCTCGGCTCCGACGTCGACTCGGTCGCGGAGGAGTTCGCGGACGCGGTGCACAGCGACGTCGCCGACGTGCGGCAGTGCCCGCCGGGCCCCGGTGGCATCTCCGCGGCGATGTTCCTGCGGGAGTTCACCGGCGACCTGCCGTGGGCGCACCTCGACATCGCGGGCCCGGCGCGGGCCGACCGCGGCTACGACGAGGTCGTCGCGGGCGCGACGGGTTTCGCCGCCCGGACCCTCGTGGAGCTGGCGGCGTCGTACGCATGACTGGCAACTGTTGCCCCCGAACGGCCGATATCGGACAAACAACACGATAAGTAACTTCATCGGACATCACCCAACCCGGGTGACGAATTCCCTCCCCCTGCGAGCATGACGAGGGAGAAGTCCTGATGAAACACATCACCTTCGCACGGTTGGCCAGCGCTGTGGTGGCCGTCGGCGTGGCACTCACCATGGCCACACCCGCGACGGCGTCCCCCGTGACACAGCGGAGCGCCGCCGACCTGTCCGCGGCCCTGACCTCGCTCAACGAGGCGGCGCAGAGCCGTCCGAGCACGGTGACGGGCTGGCACGTCGACGACGCGACGCGGTCGGTCGTGGTCTCGGTGCACGGCTCCGACAAGGGCGTGACGAGCTGGGCCGCGGGCCTCGGCGCGGGCGCCGTGAAGATCGAGCACGTCGCCGAGGCGCCGAGGACGTTCTGGAACCTCATCGGTGGCCAGGCCATCACCACGGGCGGCTCACGCTGCTCGCTCGGCTTCAACGCCGCCTCCGGCAGCACCCGGTACGTCGTCACGGCCGGTCACTGCACCGCCGCGGGCGCCAGCTGGTCGGGTAGCGGCGGCACCATCGGCACGCGCTCGGCCTCGTCGTTCCCGACGAACGACTACGGCGTCATCCGGGTCACGTCCAGCTCGGCGGTCTCGACCGGGCTGATCGACCGGTACTCGAGCGGCAGCGATGTGCCCGTCACCGGCACGGCGACGGCCACGGTCGGCATGGCCGTGTGCCGGTCCGGCTCCACCACTGGCTGGCGCTGCGGCACGGTCACTGCCGTGAACCAGACGGTCTGCTACTCGCAGGGCTGCGTCAACCAGATGATTCGCACGAACGTGTGCGCCGAACCGGGTGACTCCGGTGGCTCGCTGGTGACCAACCCGAGCTCTGGCCCGGTGCGTGCCGTGGGTCTGACCTCCGGCGGCTCCGGCAACTGCACCAGCGGTGGCACGACCTACTTCCAACCGATCACCGAGGCACTGAGCGCGAACGGCCTGTCGCTCGTCACAGGCTGACCATCCTGGCGGTCGGGTCGGCTCCCCCCGCCGACCCGACCGCCACGTCAGCCGGCCAGCGCCAGTGCGGCGTGCCGCGCCCCGCGCTCGGCACGGGCGGCGAAGACCCGGTCGAAGATGGCGAACTTGGCGACGAGCACCGGTCCGCTGGCCGCGAGATAGCTGACCGTCAGCGCCACCGGCTGCCAACCGGGCGACAGCAGCGGCAGGACCAGGCTCTCGGCAGCGGTCGTCAGGGCGATGGAAGCGACGCCACCTGCGAGGGTGACCGTCAGGTAGGTGGTCAGCTGGGCCCGCAGCTTGCCGGGAGGCCACGCCCAGTAGCGGACCATCACGAAGTGCGGCCCCGAGCCCGCGAGGAACGCGATGGTGCTCGCGGTCGCCGCGTCGAGCGGGGTCCAGCTGTACAGTACCACCAGCACCACCTGGCTCAGCCCGGTGGCGATCGCGGACGCGACCGTGAAGCGTGCCAGCCGGATTCGTGAAGGTGCCATGGGAAGAAGTTATTGCCCCTGGACTGAACACGCTCTCAGGAAGAACCCTGAGCTTTCCCCTATCAACCCCGGTCAGGGGTGAGCCGCCACACGACGTCCAGGCCGTCCTCGCCGGGAGTGAGGGGCTCCTGGGGCGGCCGTCGCTCCACCTCCACGAAGCCGAGGCGCTTCGGCACGGCGGCACTGCGCAGGTTCGCCACGTCGGTCACGATCTCCACGCGCCGCACACCCTGCCGGAACGCCTCGGCCGTCAGCAGGGACGCCGCCCGTGTCGCCACGCCCACGCCGACGTACGCGGGGTGCAGCCAGTAGCCGATCTCGAGGCCGCCAGGGCCGATGCGGGCCATCAGGCTCGTCGCACCCGCGAGCCTGCCGGAGACGAAGATCGCGTAGTTGTAGGCGGCGCCGCGGGCCCAGTCCTCGGCGGTGCTGGTCACGAAGTCGGCGGCGGCCTGCGGGGTGTAGCCGTCCGCCACCCACGCCATCCACGGCCGGAGGTGGTCGATCGACTCCACGACGACCTCGTACAGCGCCCCCGCGTCCGACTCACGCCAGCGGCGCAGCGTCACCTCACCCGAGCCAAGTTGTGCCCGCATGGGGCGTTAGTCAAGCACCGATCGGTACACCGCGACCGTCTGCTCGGCCACCGACTCCCAGGAGAACTCGGTGACCGCTCGCCTCCGGCCCGCCGCCCCCATGGCCTTCGCCCGTTCGGGGTCGCCCAGCAGGGTGTTCACGGCGTCCGCGAGGCCCGTCCGGAAGGCCGACTCGTCGGCCTCGTCGTAGTGCACCAGCAGGCCGGTGGTGCCGTCGTCGACGACCTCCGGGATGCCGCCGACGTCGGAGGCGACGACGGCCGTGCCGCAGGCCATGGCCTCCAGGTTCACGATGCCGAGCGGCTCGTAGACCGAAGGGCACACGAACACCGTCGCGTTGCCCAGGAACTGCCGTACCTCGGTTGGCTCGAGCATCTTCTGGATCCAGAACACGCCGGACCGCGCCGCGGCCAGCTCCGACACCGCCCTGGCGGTCTCCTCGGCGATCTCCGGCGTGTCCGGGGCACCCGCGCACAGCACGAGCTGCGCGCCGGGGTCGATCCGGTGTGCGGCCGCGACGAGGTGGCCGACACCCTTCTGCCGGGTGATCCGCCCGACGAACACCACGGTCGGGCGGTTCGGGTCCACGCCGTAGTGGCGTAGCGCGTCCGACTCCGTCACGGGGTGGTACGAGGTCGAGTCGATGCCGTTCCGGACGACCTTCACCCGTTCGGGCGCCAGTGACGGGTAGCAGTCGAGCACGTCGGCCCGCATGCCCTCGCTCACCGCGATGATCGCGTCCGCCGACTCGTACGCCGTCCGCTCCACCCACGACGACAGCCGGTAGCCGCCGCCGAGCTGCTCGGCCTTCCACGGCCTGCGCGGCTCCAGCGAGTGCGCGGTGACCACGTGCGGGATGCCGTGGAGCAGCTTCGCGAGGTGGCCCGCGTGGTTGGCGTACCAGGTGTGCGAGTGCGCGAGGTCGACGCCGTCGAGGGCCGCGGTGATCGACAGGTCCGCGGACAGCGTGCGCAGAGCCTGGTTGGCGTGCTCCAGCCCCGGCGCGGGGTTGTGTGCGTGGACACCCTCGCCGGACCGGGGCCCGCCGAAGCAGTGGACGTCCACGTCGACCAGCTCACGCAGGCGGGGCACGAGAAACTCGACGTGCACGCCCGCGCCGCCGTAGACCTCCGGCGGCCACTCCCGGGTTAACAGACCGATACGCACGTGCGTCAAGGTAGCCGTACCAGTGGCTACGCCGTTAGGGTCAGCCCGTGAAGTGGCAGCAGCCGCACGTGCTCGCGATCGTGCTCGCCGGTGGCGAGGGGAAGCGGCTGTGGCCGTTGACCGCCGACCGGGCGAAGCCCGCCGTCCCGTTCGGGGGCAACTACCGGCTGATCGACTTCGTGCTGTCGAACCTCGTGAACGCCGGCTTCCACCGCCTGTGCGTGCTGACGCAGTACAAGTCGCACTCCTTGGACAAGCACATCTCCACGACCTGGCGGTTGTCCAGCGTGCTCGGGCAGTACATCACCCCGGTGCCCGCACAGCAGCGGCTCGGCCCGAGGTGGTACACGGGCAGCGCGGACGCGATCTTCCAGTCGCTGAACCTGGTGTACGACGAGAAGCCGGACCACATCGTGGTCTTCGGCGCCGACCACGTGTACCGCATGGACCCGGCGCAGATGGTCGAGCAGCACGTCGACTCCGGTGCCGGGGTGACGGTGGCGGGCATCCGCGTGCCGAGGCCGGAGGCCAAGGCGTTCGGCTGCATCGACTCGGACGCCGACGGGAAGATCACCCGGTTCCTGGAGAAGCCCGCCAACCCGCCGTCGGTGCCGGACGACCCGGACGTCACCTTCGCGTCGATGGGCAACTACGTGTTCCGCACGTCGACCCTGCTCGAGGCCCTGCGCGAGGACGCCGCGAACCCCGAGTCGATGCACGACATGGGCGGCGACATCATCCCGATGCTGGTGAACCGGGGCGACGCACGCGTGTACGACTTCGACGACAACGCGGTGCCGGGCGCGACCGAGCGCGACCGCGGCTACTGGCGCGACGTCGGGACGCTCGACGCCTACTACGACTCCCACCTGGACCTGGTGTCCGTGCACCCGGTGTTCAACCTTTACAACCACCGCTGGCCCATCCGGACGGCGACGCCGCCGCTGCCGCCGGCGAAGTTCGTGAACTCCGGGAGCGCGGTCGAGTCGATCGTGGGGCCGGGCACGATCGTCTCGGGCTCGTCGGTGCGCGAGTCGGTGATCAGCGCCGACGTGATGATCGAGGACGGCGCGCTGGTCGAGGGCAGTGTGCTGCTGCCAGGGGTGCGGGTCGGCAAGGGCGCGGTCGTGCGCCGGGCGATCCTGGACAAGAACGTGATGGTCGCGGAGGGCGCCGAGATCGGCGTGGACCTCGCCGCGGACCGACAGCGGTGGACCGTTAGTTCAGGCGGCGTTGTCGTTTTGGGCAAAGGTGAGCGAGTCGACTGATTCCGGCCTCGCGGCGCGGGTCCCGTCTCTACGCTTGGCGCATGGAGCCCCCTCCGGAGAAGGACCCCTACCGGGCCGTGTGGCAGATGTCCCAGGTCGGCGACGCGGGCAAGCACAGCGGTCGGCGGGTTCGCTGGCTCGCCGGGACCATCGCGGGCCTGGTGTGCCTAATGCCGTTCGCCCTGGTCACGTCGGTCTTCTGGGGTTTCTGGGGCGGTGACGTGGAGCTGAACGGCCCCGGCTGGGCCACACTCCTGATCGGCGTCGGCGCGGCCCTGACGGTCGGCGGCTACGTGGCCACGACGGACAACTGAGTCACCTGGACTTGGCGGCGACCAGCAGGCCGTCGCCAAGGGGGAGAAGCACCGGGACCAGGCGGTCGTCGTCGCGGACGAGCCTCGCCACGTCGCGCAGGGCCACGGTCTCGGCGTCGCGGCGGGAGGGGTTCGCCACCCGGCCGGCCCACAGGACACCGGCGAACGCGATCACGCCGCCCGGCCGCAGCAGGCGGACGCCCTGTTCGTGGTAGCCCGGGTACTCCGGTTTCGCCGCGTCGACGAACAGGAGGTCGTACGCCTCCTCGGTCAGGCGGGGCAGCACGTCGAGTGCGCGGCCCATGATCAGGCGCGTGCGACCGGGTGGCACCCCGGCGGCCGAGAAGGCGCGCTTGGCGGACGCCTGGGGCTCCGGGTCGACGTCGATCGAGGTCAGGACGCCGTCCGAGGCCATCCCACGCAGCAGGTACAGGCCACTGACGCCCGCCCCGGTGCCGACCTCGACCACGGCCCTGGCCTGCAGCGCGGTCGCCAGGAACCGGAGCGCCGCACCCGACGCCGGCGAGATGGGACCGGCGCCCAGCTGGTCCGCGCGCCTGCGGGCGGCGGCCAGCGCGTCCTCCTCGGGGAGGTAGCCCTCGACGTACGCGTGCACCGCGTCGGAGTCGATCGTCGGCGTATCGGATGCCACGAAGTGTGAGATTAGCGTTCTCGGCCCCCGAACCGGGTGATAAGGGCCCTCTGGATTCTCAGGCGCTTCTCAGACGACTCTCACTAGCTTCACAACGACACCAGAAATAGTCATCGGTGACACTACGAGGCAGGTCGGGGGATGGGGAACACGATGAGCACGGCGAGCGTTGACGAAGCCAGTGGGTTTACCGACCCGGAAGAGGTGGCAGACCGCCCGATGTCCACGCAGACCGCCGACGCCGCACCCGTAGCAGCCCTCGACGACGCGTCCACCTGGACACCGCCGTCATGGGACGAGGTGGTGCGGGAGCACGCCGACCGTGTGTACCGCCTCGCCTACCGGCTGACCGGCAACGCGCACGACGCAGAGGACCTCACCCAGGAGACCTTCATCCGGGTGTTCCGGTCGCTGGCGAACTACAAGCCCGGCACCTTCGAGGGCTGGCTGCACCGCATCACCACGAACCTCTTCCTGGACATGGCGCGCCGCCGTTCGCGGCTGCGCATGGAGGGGCTCCCGGACGACACCGACCGGCTCGCCGGTGACGACCCGAGCCCCGAGCAGGTCTACGTCGAGACGCACTTGGACCCGGACCTGCAGGCCGCACTGGACGAGCTGCCCCCGGAGTTCCGCGCCGCGGTCGTGCTGTGTGACGTCGAAGGCCTTTCGTACGAGGAGATCGGCGCCACGCTCGGAGTGAAGTTGGGTACTGTGCGCAGCAGGATCCACCGGGGACGACAGGCACTGCGCGCGTCGCTCGAGCGGCGGCGGGAACTCGTACGGGAGGGTAGGTCGTGACCGACGAGCGCGGTTGGGGTCTGTCCGAACAGCATCTGCTCCCGGACGTGGTGGTGGCGTTCGTCGACGGCGAGCTCTCGCCGACGGCCCACGACCGGGCGTCCGCGCACCTGGCCAGATGCACGTTCTGTGCGGCAGAGATCAGGGCACAGCGGCAGGCGGCGTCGGCCGTCCAGTCCGGCAACGCGTTCACCGCGCCTGCCGGCCTGCTCGCGAGCCTGCGTGCCATCCCCGACGAGGTCGACATGCCGGACATGCCGGACGGCCTCGCCATGACCCAGGACGGCCAGCTGGTCGCCGTGCAGCGCCCCGACCGGGTGCCCGCGCTCGGCGGCACCGCGCCACTGGGCACCTCGACCAAGCTCGGTGAGGGCCGCGCGGTCCTCGGCCGCCGACCGGGTCGCCGCGCCGCACAGGGTGCAGGCGTCGTGGTGTCCGGGCTCGTGCTCGGTGCGCTGGCGGTCGTCGGGACGACCGGTGGCAGTGCCGACCAGGCGCCGCGCTCACCCGTGAACGGGGACCGGCCCTCGGTGGTCGGCGGCAGTATGCAGCAGGCCGGGTACGCGACACTGCGTACCACCAACGCGCGCTGATCGGCACGTGTGAAATCGGTGTGAAGTCCGTACCCCGTGAATAGAACGCTGACTTCACCGCTCCTACGGCACCCTTGGCGACGATGAACGAGCAGTGGAACTCCGAGCCGGGCACGCCGTCGAACGGCAGCGCCGTTCCCGGCGGCGACGACCGGCCCCGGCTCGGGCCACGCCCCCTGCACCGCCCCGACGTCGACCCGCAGACCGCCGCCGTGTTCGGCAGGCCGTCCGGGGTCGACGGGGCGTTCTCCCCCCAGACCGCGCAGCGACCCGCGCTCGGCGACCTGAAGACGGCGCCGCCCGCACCGGAGTCCCTCGCGTCGGCGTTCGGCAGGCCGGACGGCAGCCGGGAGATCCTGCAGCGCCCACCCGGTGACGAGTACGGGGTCAACGGCGTGGACCCGTGGGACCCGGCCGCGGCTCACGACCCGTGGCGCGACCCGTCCGCCGGTGCGGTGATCGGACCGCCCGCGGTGGGGCCGGACAGCGAGAGCACCGACGAGAAACCGGCGGCCAGGCCCGCCGGGCAGCTGCTGAGCCTGCCCGAGGTGCTGTTCGGCAGGCGGGTGAAGGTGTCCGCGCTGGTGATCCTCGGCGTGATCGCCCTGGTCATCGGGATCGGCGGCGGCATCGTCGCCTACCTCGTGGCCGACCGCAGCGACCAGCTCTATAGCGACGCGACGCTCGCCCAGGTCGAGCCCGCGAAGGAGCGGCCGGCGGGTTCGGTCGCCGACATCGCGCGGCGCGTGCGGCCCGCGGTCGTCACCATCGAGGTACGCACGGACCAGGGCGCGGGAGTCGGCTCGGGTGCCGTCATCGACAGCGGCGGCTACATCCTGACCAACGAGCACGTCGTGACCCTCGAGGGCTCCGCGTCCCAGGGGCAGAAGATCACCGTCGTGTTCAACGACGGCAAGCGCGCCGAGGCGAAGCTCGTCGGCACCGACCCGAAGATGGACCTCGCGGTCGTGAAGGTCGATGTCGACGTCAGCACCGTCATCCAGTTCGGCAAGTCCGCAGACCTGGCCGTAGGCGACACCGTGATCGCCATCGGCTCGCCGCTGGACCAGGCGGACACCGTGACGATGGGCATCGTCAGCGCGCTGAACCGGCCGGTCGTGCTCGGCGGCGAGGACGGCGAGCCGGCGGCCTACGACGCGATCCAGACCGACGCGGCGATCAACCAGGGCAACTCCGGTGGCGCGCTCGTCGACTCGACCGGAGCGCTGGTCGGCGTCAACTCCTCGATCATCTCCACCTCGTCCGAGGGCGGCAGCATCGGCCTCGGCTACGCCATCCCGATCGACGACGCTCGGCCGGTGGCCGAGGCGCTGATCAGGTCGGGGAAGGTGAACCACGCCGACATGGGCGTGAACGCGTCGTCGGTGTCCGCGGAGACGGCCGAGGGCGCGCGGATCCAGAACGTGCGCCAGGGCGGCGCCGCCGACAAGGCGGGGATCAAGCAGAACGACGTGATCCGCAAGGTCGGCGACCGCGTGATCGCGAACGCGGCGGAGCTGATCGTCGCGGTCCGGCACTACCAGATCGGTCAGACCGTGCCGGTCGTGCTGGCCAGGGACGGCAGTGAGCTCACGGTTCAGGTGACTTTGCAGTCCGATTGACGGGCTACGCTGGAAGGCGTCGCCGGGGCGGTGTTTGCGGAGGTTGGCGCAGTGTTCGAGAGCATCGGCTGGTCCGAGATCCTCGTGTTGGTCGTGGCGGGCCTGTTCATCCTCGGCCCGGAACGACTCCCGTCGGCGGCGGCGTGGCTCGGCCGCAACGTGCGCAAGGTACGCGAGTACGCGACCGGCGCCCGTGAGCAGCTCCGCAACGAGATGGGCGACGACTTCGACGAGCTGCGCAAGCCGCTGCAGGACCTGCAGCAGCTGCGTAACTTCGACCCCCGCCGCGCGGTGACCAGGCACCTGTTCGACGACATCGACGTGGCGGAGCCCAAGCCAAACGGCCACACCCCGCCCCCGGCGGCCCCACCCGTCCCGGCGCCCGAGGAGCCGAAGCCGACGGCGACGGGTGACGCGAAGTTCGACCCGGACGCCACCTGACGTCCGGGCTACGTCGCGCGTCCGGTCAGGCCGGGGAGACCGACAGCATGCGACCCGCGAGGCCGCGGGCCCGCGTCGACAGGTTCGTCGCGATGCGGGTCAGTTCCACCGCGGCGGGCGAGTCCGGGATCGACGTCACGATCGGCTCGCCGTCGTCGCCTGTCTTGACCACGCGCGGGTCGAGCGGGACCTGACCGAGCAGCGGCACGTTCGCGCCGATGGTCCTCGACAGCGAGTCCGCGACCGTCTGGCCGCCGCCCGAGCCGAACGGCTCCATGCGTGACCCGTCCGGCAGCTCCAGCCACGACATGTTCTCGATGACACCCGCGATGCGCTGGCGCGTCTGCATGGCGATGGCACCCGCCCGCTCGGCTACCTCGGCAGCCGCCTGCTGCGGCGTGGTCACGACCAGCAACTCGGCGTTGGGCAGCAGCTGGGCGACGGAGATCGCGATGTCGCCAGTGCCCGGGGGCAGGTCGAGGAGCAGGATGTCGAGGTCGCCCCAGAAGACGTCGGCCAGGAACTGCTGCAGCGCGCGGTGCAGCATCGGCCCGCGCCACACGACCGGGGTGTTGCCCGGCGTGAACATGGCGATGGAGATGACCTTCACGCCGTTGGCCGCAGGCGGGAGGATCATCTTCTCCACGCGGGTCGGCTTGCCGGTGGCACCGAGCATGCGGGGCACCGAGTGGCCATAGATGTCGGCGTCGACCACGCCCACCGACAGGCCACGGGCGGCCATCGCGACCGCGAGGTTGACCGTCAGGCTGGACTTGCCGACGCCGCCCTTGCCGGACGCGACGCAGTACACCCTGGTCATCGAGCCGGGCTCGGCGAACGGGATCCTGGGCTCTTCCGCGGTACCGCGCAGCTTCTGCCGCAGCTCGGTGCGCTGCTGGTCGGACATGACGTCCATCTCGACCGTCACGTGCCGGACGCCCTCGACCGCCGAGACGGCCGACGTCACGTCCTGGGTGATCTTGTCGCGCAGGGGGCAGCCGGAGACCGTCAGGAAGATCTCGACGTGCACGGTGCCGTTGTCACCGATGGACACGTTCTTGACCATGCCCAGGTCGGTGATCGGTTTGTGGATTTCCGGATCCTGCACGTTGGCCAGTGCCGCACGCACAGCCTCGACATCTGGTGTGGTCACCCCACCATGCTACGGGCACGTTCCGTACGATCGTCTCGTGCCTGAACCCGGGGTAACACGACTGCCGACGCCGACCGAGATCGAGGCGTGGCGGTCGTTCCTCCGCGCCCACGCGCGGCTCGTGCGTGTGCTGGAGACCGAGCTGGTCGCCGACCATCCGATCACCCTCGGCGCCTACGACGTGCTCGTCCAGCTGGCGGAGGCGCCGGGGCGCCGACTCCGCATGGCCGAGCTGGCCGACCTGGTGCTGCTGTCCCGCTCGGGCGTCACCCGTCTCGTGGACCGCCTGGAGGTGGCCGGGATGGTCACCCGTGAACGCTTCGACGGCGACGGCCGGGGCGTGGTGGCGGTCATCACGACGAAGGGCATCGACACCCTGCGTGCCGCGGCCAGGACCCACCTCGCGGGCGTCGTCCGCCACTTCGTCGACCACTTCGACCGCGAGGAGCTGGCCTCCTTCGGCGACCTGTGCAGCCGCCTGACGGACTGACGGCCCCAACGCACTGAAGGCGTCCTTCGGTGCGCCCAGCGTTACGAAGGGGCCCTTCGGTGCGCCCAGCGTTACGAAGGCGTCCTTCGGTGCGCCCAGCGTTACGAAGGCGTCCTTCGGTGCGCCCAGCGTTACGAAGGCGTCCTTCACTACGCCCAGCGTTAGGAAGGCGTCCTTCAGTGCGGGCCTAGTCGGCGTGGGTGTCGGCCCAGCGGTGGTCGTCGCGCACGGTCTCCGCTGACGGGCGGGGCTTGCGGGGCTTCTTTGGGTTGAGGTCGCCTCGGAGGCGGTCCAGCTCGCTGCGCAGGTAGTCGCGGGTCGCGACCTCGCCGACCGCCAGCCTCAGGGCCGCCAGCTCCCGCGCCAGGAACTCCGTGTCCTCCTTGGTGCGCGCCGCGCGGGCCCGGTCCTCCTCCAGCGCCACCCGGTCCCGGTTGTCCTGCCGGTTCTGCGCCAGCAGGATCAGCGGCGCCGCGTACGCCGCCTGCGTCGAGAACGCCAGGTTGAGCAGGATGAACGGGTACGGGTCCCAGCGGAACGACACCGCGACCAGGTTCAGCGTGATCCACACGACCACGAGCAGCGTCTGCCAGAACAGGAACTTGCCCGTCCCGAGGAACCTGGCGAGCCGCTCGGAGAGCCGCCCGAACGTCTCCGGGTCGATCGACAACCGGAAGCCGGGCCGTTTCGGCTGGTCGAGGCGGCGACGGGACATCAGGTCAGGCATCCGCTGGCTCCTCGCTGCCTGCGTCCCGCCACCCGGAGGGCAGCAGGTGGTCGAGCACGTCGTCGACGGTCACCGCGCCGAGCAGGTGGTCCGTCTCGTCCACCACCGGGCCGCACACCAGGTCGTACGCGGCGAAGTACCTCGTCACCTCGCCGAGCGACGCCGATGGCTGTAACCGCGCCAGCTCCGTGTCCAGTGCGCTCGCGACCAGCTCGCCCGGTGGCTCACGCAGCAGGCGCTGCAGGTGGACACAGCCGAGGTAACGGCCGGTCGGCGTCGCGGACGGCGGTCGGCACACGAACACCATGCTCGCCAGCGCCGGGGTGATGTCCGGGTTGCGGACCATCGCGAGCGCCTCGGCGATCGGCGCGTCCGGCATCAGCACGATCGGCTCCGGGGTCATCAACCCGCCCGCCGTGTCCGCCGAGTACGCCAGCAGCCTGCGCACCGGGTCGGACTCCTGCCGTTCCATCAGCGACAGCAGCCGCGTGCGGTCCAGCTCGGACAGCTCGCCGAGCAGGTCGGCCGCGTCGTCGGGGTCCATGGCCTCGAGGATGTCGGCCGCGCGTTCCTCGTCGAGGTGTGCGAGCAGCTCGCGCTGGTCGGCCTCGGGCATCTCCTCGAACACGTCCGCGACACGCTCGTCGTCGAGGCCGTCGATCACCTCGTAGCGGCGCTTGGCGGGCAGCTCCCGCAGCGCTGCGGCCACGTCGGCGGCCCGCATGCCCTCGAAGACACTGAGCAGGTGGGTCGTCTCCTGCGGCGCCGACGCAAGGTCCGTGACGCCGGGTGCCTCGATCTCCTCCCAGCGCCGCACCTGGATGGGGCCGCGCCTGCTGAGCCTGCCGCCCCGCTCGCGGATGGCGACCCGGCTCAGCACCCAGTCACGCGTCCTGGTCGGTTCCATCGCGGCGTCGACGAGCACGGCGTGGCGCCCGGTGTCGACGACCAGCGCCCGCGCGTCGAGCAGCTGGCCGACGACCAGCACCTCGTTGGGGCGTTGGTGGAAGCGCCGCAGGTTCACCGACCCGGTCGCGAGGGTGACCGCGTTCGCGTCGATCGAGGTGACCCGCAGCATCGGCACGAAGATCCGTCGCCGGGTCGTCAGCTCCACGACGGCGCCGAGCACTCGCGGTGGTGTGCGGTCTGTCCGCAACACGACCGCGACGTCCCGAATCCTGCCGATCGACTCGCCGTCGGGCCCGAACACCGGCAGGCCGACGAGCTGCGCGACGAACACCCTGCTCACGCTGGCAAGGCTAGCCGTCCCCGGCCGGGCCCACCCGGCGGTCAGCGGTGATCGGACTCAGGCCAGCTCGACGGCGATCCTGGCGCACCGGTCGGCGAGCCAGCTCCCCTCGCCCGCGAACAGCCAGTTGTCGACCACGCGGGTGAACGTCCACCGCCTGGCCAGGTCGTGGTCCAGCCCGGCGAGGTCGACCACCGTGGCGAGGCGGCCGCGGACCGAGGTCGCGTCGAAGCGGTTCCACAGCAGCGTCGTCAGCCCGTACTCACGGTCGCCGACGATCGGTTTCGGGTCGATCACCAGCCAGGGCTCGCGCTCGCCGCGCAGCACGTTCTGGAAGTGCAGGTCCTCGTTGACCAGGTGGTCTCCCGCCCTCGGACCCAGCTCACGGCAGTAGGCGACGGCCTGGGCGAGCAGCTCGTCCGGCACGAGGCCGGTCGCGTTCTCGACGGGGAGCTCGTGGACCCAGCGGGCGGCGACGTCGCGCATGTGCCGGACACCGGGTGGGCCCGGCCGGTCCAGCCTGCGGATCATGCCCGCGAGGACCGCCAGCGCCTCGTGGAGTGGCTCGCTCTCCAGCGTGACGGCCGGGTCGAGGCGTTCGAGGAGCAGCGCCCAGGCCTCGGGGTCGTGTGCCAGCAGGCGCACCGCGCCCGCACCGTCCCAGATGGACAGTGCGAGGGCCTCGTGCTCCGCCTCGTCGTGTGGCCAGGTGACCTTGAGCACGGCCGGTTCCCCGCCGGCCCGGCGGACGGGGAGCACGATGGCGCAGGCGCCGTGCATGGCCGGCCCGTCGACGGTCAGGTCCCAGGCTGCCAGGCACGACGCGGTGAGTGCCGGCAGCCGGGCGAGCCAGTCCGCGCCGTCCTCGCCGAACCCCTCGCTGAAGCTTTCTGGCACGGTCAAGGACACGATGACAGGGTGGCGTAGCCGACACGTGTACGGCGAGCGAGTTTCCGAGGCCCTAAAGTTACCGGCAGGTAGCGCCAAGGGAGGCTCGTAGTGAGGTCACCGAAGGACTTCTTCCAACCGCTGGCCGTCGGCGCGCCCGAGCCGCTGCGGCAGATCCCCTTCCGCCCCTCCCGGATGATCCACTTCTTCGATCCGGGCAACGAGAAGATGGCGGCCAAGGTCCCCGGCATGGTCGGCACCGCGGATGTCCTGTGCGGCAACCTGGAGGACGCCATCGCCGCCGACCGCAAGGAGGTCGCCCGGGCCGGCCTGGTGCGCATCGCCCGCGAGGTCGACTTCGGCGACACGCAGCTCTGGACGCGCGTCAACAGCCTCGACTCCCCGTGGGTGCTCGACGACCTGCTGACGCTGGTCACCGAGGTCGGTGACAGGCTCGACGTGATCATGGTGCCGAAGGTCGAGGGCCCGGAGGACATCCACTACGTCGACCGGCTGCTCGCCCAGCTCGAGGCGCGTGCCGGCCTGCGGCGTCCGCTCCTCGTGCACGCCCTCCTGGAGACGGCGAGCGGCGTGGCCCAGGTCGAGGAGATCGCGTTGGCGAGCCCACGCATGCAGGGCATCTCGCTGGGTCCTGCCGACCTGGCCGCGAGCCGTCGGATGAAGACGACCCGTGTCGGCGGCGGGCATCCCGGCTACCTGGTGAGGACCGACCCGACCGGCGAGAGCCTGACCGAGGGCCGGACGACCTACCAGCAGGACCTGTGGCACTACACGGTGGCACGCATGGTCGATGCGTGTGTGCGGGCCGGAATCCTGCCGTACTACGGGCCTTTCGGCGACATCCGCGACACGGTGGCGTGCGAGGACCAGTTCCGCAACGCCTACCTGCTGGGATGCGTCGGCGCGTGGAGCCTGCACCCGGCGCAGATCGCCATAGCCCGCAAGGTGTTCTCCCCGGACGCGGCCGAGGTGGCCTGGGCGCGGCGCGTGATCGCCGCGATGGGCGACGGGACCGGCGCGGTCATGCTCGACGGCAAGATGCAGGACGACGCGACGGTCAAGCAGTGCCAGGTGGTCGTGGCGCTGGCCGACGACCTGGCGGCGCGCGACCCCGAACTCGCCGCCGCGTACAAGGAGGCAGGCGAATGAGGCCGCGCCGTTCCGTGCTCTACATGCCCGGCGCGAACGAACGCGCCCTGGAGAAGGCCAAGACGCTCCCCGCCGACGCGCTGATCCTCGACCTCGAGGACGCCGTCGCCCCGGACGCGAAGGTGGCGGCCAGGGAACGGGTGTGCGCCGCGGTCGGCTCGTACGGCGACCGCGAGGTGACCATCCGCGTGAACGGCGCCGGAACCCCCTGGCACGCCGACGACCTGCGGGCGGTGGGTGCGGCGGGCCCGTCGGCCGTGGTGGTCCCCAAGGTGAACTCGGCGGCCGAGGTCCACGCGATAGAGAAGGCGCTGTCACACGCCCCGGACCACACCGGCATCTGGGCGATGATCGAGACCCCGGTGGCGGTGCTGGACTGCGTGTCGATCGCGTCGGCCTCGGAGCGACTGACGGTACTGGTGCTCGGCACGAACGACCTGGCGAAGGAGCTGACGGCGGCGCAGGTCCCCGGCCGGGCGCCGTTGCTGGGGCCGCTGTCGATGTGTGTGCTGGCAGCCAGGGCGACGGGTCGGGTGATCCTCGACGGCGTGTACAACGACGTCCGGGACGCGGACGGGTTCGCCCAGGAGTGCCGTCAGGCCAGGGACTTCGGCTTCGACGGCAAGACGCTCGTCCACCCGAGCCAGGTGGCACCGTGCAACGAGATCTTCGCCCCGTCGCCGGAGGAGGTCGAACACGCCCACCGGGTGATCGCCGCCTTCGAGGAGGCGAGCGCGGCAGGCCGCGGTGTGGCCACAGTGGACGGTCGCATGATCGAGAACCTCCACGTCGCCGACGCGAGGCGAACCCTGGCCATGGCGGAGGCGGTCGGCGACACCACACCCGAGCGGTGAGCCGGGCGTAGCATCGGCCGTGAGGGGTACTGGCCGCGGGAGGCGCCAATGGTTGCCTACATCATCCTGCTGATCCTCGTGGTGGTCGTGATCGGTGCGTCGTCCAGCATTCGGGTGGTCAAGCAGTACGAACAAGGGCTGGTCTTCCGGTTCGGCAGGGTCCAGCC
Organism: Actinophytocola oryzae; assembly: GCF_004364325.1. Classification (GTDB taxonomy): domain Bacteria; phylum Actinomycetota; class Actinomycetes; order Mycobacteriales; family Pseudonocardiaceae; genus Actinophytocola; species Actinophytocola oryzae. The sequence goes on from NZ_SOCP01000010.1 coordinate 314,589, forward strand.
GAGCGTGCGCTCGCCGGGGCTGGCGATGCTGATGCCCGTCGCGGACCGGCTGCAGAAGGTCAACATGCAGATCGTGACCATGCCGGTCCCCGCGCAGGACGGGATCACCCGCGACAACGTCACGGTGCGGGTCGACGCGGTCGTGTACTTCAAGGTGGTCGACCCGGTCGCCGCAGTCGTCAAGGTGGAGGACTACCGGTTCGCCATCGGGCAGGTCGCGCAGACCTCACTGCGTTCGATCATCGGCAAGAGCGACCTCGACGACCTGCTCGCCAACCGCGAGCGGCTCAACCAGGGCCTCGAGATGATGATCGACAACCCCGCACTCGAGTGGGGCGTGCACATCGACCGCGTGGAGATCAAGGACGTCGCGCTGCCCGAGTCGATGAAGCGGTCGATGTCGCGGCAGGCGGAGGCCGAACGGGAACGTCGCGCGCGGGTCATCTCCGCGGACGGCGAGTTCCAGGCGTCGCAGAAGCTTTCCGAGGCCGCGCGGGTCATGAGCGACACCCCCGCGGCACTCCAGCTGCGTCTGCTCGAGACGGTCGTGCAGGTCGCCTCCGAGAAGAACTCCACGCTCGTGCTGCCGTTCCCCGTCGAGCTGCTGCGGTTTCTCGAGCGCAGCACCAACTCCGTGCTGCCACAGAAGTCCGAGGAGGACACTGCCGGAGACCGGGAGAAGCCCGCCGAATAGGGTTGCCCGGTGGGGCTGTTCAACCGAAGCCATAAACCGGACGAACCGGCTGACGAGACCCTGCCGGAGCTCACCGTCAGTGCCGCACAGCGCCTGCGTGACCTCGTCCGGGGCAGCATGGCCGTCGCGGGGTACGAGGTCACCGTCTACGCGGGACACGTCGAGGACGCCGACGGCCGCCAGTTCGGGCTCGGCAGCCTCGCGCGCCGCCTCGGCGATCCCCGCGTGCCCGCCAAGAAGTGGCCGTCCATCGTCGACGACCACATCAGACGCCTCCTCGCGAGCCTCGACGGGCCGGACGAGTTCGACGTCCCCACCGACGACCTGTTGCAGCGCACGTACCTGCGCCTGTACGAGGCCGGCACGCTGCCGGACGGCGACTGGTGGTCCTACGGCCGCGAGGCGCTGCCGGGAGTGCTCGAACTGCTCGCGCTGGACCTGCCCGACTCGGTCGCCACGTTCAACGACGAACAGGTAGCCAAGCACGGCCTGATGCGGCTGCGGAAGGCGGGCCTCGCCAACTTGCGCCGCGAGGAGGCCGACGAGCGCGCGACCTACGACGGCGTCGAGGTCCTCGTCGGGTCGATGTTCATGGCGTCGACCGTGCTGGTGCTGCGTGACGTCGTGCTGCGCACGACCGGAGAGGCCCACCTGCCCAACGGGGTGCTCGTCGCGGTGCCCTTCCGCCACCAGCTGCTGTACCACGTGCCGCGTGACGCCCAGGTCGTCGAGGCGCTGAACGCGATGGCAGGCAACGCGGTCGCGGGTTACGACATGGAGGTCGGGCCGATCAGCCCGCACGTGTACTGGTGGCACGACGGGTACTTCCAGCAAATAACCCGACGTGATCACGAGGGCCGGATCGAGGTGCGCGTCGAGGGTGGGTTCGGCGAAGTGTTCACCCGGTTGTTTCCCCAGTCGTGATGTGACCACGCTCGGTCATCTTCATTACCCAGCAGCTCGCCGACGTCACGGATTGTCGAAGGTTGCGGTGATATAACGCACAGATAACGAAGAATACTTGGCACCCAGCGGGTGGTCCGGGTGAGCTGTCCGGCATGGGTAAGCATCGACTTGGCAGGGACGACGCGAGAGGGCCGCGCCTGTTCGGCCGCTCCCGCCGTGACGACCTCTTCGAGCGCAGCTTTCGTTCGTGCCGCCAGTGCGGCGCGGACGTGTACGTCCTCGCTGACGACTGCCGCGACTGCGGCTCGAGGTTCGAGTACAGCGTCGGCTGAGCCGACGGCGACTTCGTCCAGTGGCCCTGCGCACAACCTTCGCGCGAACGAGCGTTAACCGGTGGATACTGGCCGGTAACTAGCTCGGTTGCCGTCCGGAGGGAGCACGCAGATGGCGCGCCTCGCGCAGACCGCTGGCCTGACCGATGTCCAGCAGGAAATCCTCGCCACGGTCCGCGACTTCGTGGACAAGGAGATCATTCCGCACGCGCAGGCGCTCGAGCACGCCGACGAGTATCCGCAGGACATCGTCGACGGGATGAGGGAAATGGGGCTGTTCGGCCTCACGATTCCCGAGGAGTACGGCGGTCTCGGCGAGTCGCTGCTCACGTACGCGTTGGTGGTGGAACAGATCGCGCGGGGCTGGATGAGTGTGTCCGGTGTGATCAACACGCATTTCATCGTGGCGCACATGGTCCGCCAGCACGGCACCGACGAGCAGAAGCAGAGCCTGCTGCCCCGGATGGCGACCGGTGAGGTGCGCGGCTCCTTCTCCATGTCGGAACCGGACCTGGGCTCGGACGTGGCGGCGATCAAGACCCGCGCCAGGCGCGACGGCGAGGACTATGTCGTCAACGGCGCGAAGATGTGGCTGACCAACGGCGGCAGCTCGAACCTCATCGCGCTGCTGGTGAGGACCGACGAGGACGCGGAGAAGCCACACGAGAACCTGACGGCGTTCCTGGTGGAGAAGCCGTCCGGTTTCGGCGAGGTGGCACCGGGCCTGACCATTCCCGGGAAAATCGACAAAATGGGGTACAAGGGCGTCGACACCACCGAGGCCGTGTTCTCCGACTACCGGGTGCCCGGTTCGGCGGTGCTGGGTGGAGCGTCGGGCCGCGGGTTCGCGCAGATGATGGACGGCGTGGAGGTCGGCCGCGTCAACGTGGCCGCCCGCGCGTGCGGGATCGCGATCCGCGCGTTCGAGCTGGCCGTGGACTACGCACAGCAGCGCAGCACCTTCGGCAAGCCCATCGCACAACACCAGGCGATCGCGTTCAAGCTGGCGGAGATGGCCACCAAGGTCGAGGCGGCGCACCTGATGATGGTGAACGCGGCCCGCCTGAAGGACTCCGGCGCACGCAACGACGTCGAGGCGGGCATGGCGAAGCTGCTGGCGTCCGAGTACTGCGCCGAGGTGACGCAGGAGAGCTTCCGCATCCACGGCGGCTACGGCTACTCCAAGGAGTACGAGATCGAACGCCTGATGCGCGAGGCCCCGTTCCTGCTGATCGGCGAGGGCACGAGCGAGATCCAGAAGACCATCATCAGCCGCGGCCTGCTGCGCGAGTACAGGACCCGCTGAGCTGTCCACAGCCGTACCGGTTATCCACAGGCAAGATCGACAACCCCCTCCCCGTCACCCCCACCCGGTAAACTGGCGTGGCGGGGTGCCCCCGGGATCGGGTGGGGGCTGGCGTGAGACCACTTGATGCTGTGGGAAGCAGTTTCGGGCCTCGATCGGGGCGTCCGCACGGCTGTTGGGTTCGACCACCTCCATGCCGGCCCTGGCCGATGCGGTTTGACCTGCGGTGGCCGTTCAACTGATCGGGTCCGAACCTGCTGGGATCGGGTGAGGGTCCGGCGTGGCGAACGGGCGGTCAAGATCCCGTGCGCGCTGGTCAGGGGGCCGCACTCCCCGCGGTTCGCCTGCCGTGTGCGGAGGCGCGGGGTCCTGGTGCGTGACTCGGTGACCTGCGGGAACTACTGTGCCGGAGTCCTGAGTGTCGGGAACCGCATGTGGGCTGGTGGTGTCGGGTTAGCACCGTTCGCCCTGTGTTGGCAGGATGGGGTCAACTGCTGAACAGAGGTGAGCAACGGTGACCGGTGCGTTCTCCGGCTCGGCACGGGGAGGACAGGCGCTCCCCAAGGTGCCGACGCCGCCAACTGGCTGGCCGATCGGGTCCTACAACACCTACCAGGAGGCCCATCGCGCGGTCGAGTACCTGGCCGGCAACGAGTTCCCGGTCCAGGAGGTCACGATCGTCGGGGTTGACCTGATGCTGGTGGAGCGGGTCATCGGCCGACTCTCCTGGCCCAAGGTGCTCGGCACCGGTGCGCTGTCCGGGGCCTGGTTCGGCCTGTTCGTTGGGCTGCTCCTCGGCCTGTTCAGCTCCCAGACGATGTCGTTCGCGCCCATCCTCGTCGGGTTGGTCGCCGGGGTGATCTTCGGGCTCGTGTTCGCCGCGGTCGGGTACGCGACCACGCGCAGTGCGGGCCGCGAGATCGCGTCGTCGAGTCAACTGGTCGCGGGCCGCTACGACGTGCTCGCCCAGCCCCGCAACGCGGAGAAGGGGCGCGACCTCCTCGCCAAGCTGGCGATGCGGCCGTCGACGGTGATCGAGTAATTCGTCACGCACGGTCGATGTGTTACACACGTTGACCGTATCGTTGCCCGTCTGGCTTGCGGCCCGTGATCATCGGGCCTAGGTTCAGTGAACCGTGACACACGCGTCCCCCGGCACGTCGAGGTGCCAGCCTCCCGTGCGGGCGGGAAGGGAGGCAGGGTTCACATGCGATGGCGGATGCTCGCTGTCAGCGGAGTCGCGCTGGCGGTGGCGCCCTTGGTCGCCGCCTGCGGCTCGGACGGCGGTACGGAGATCAACGTCTACTACGCGCCGGAGGAACATTTCCAGTCGGTCATCGACCAGTGCAACCAGAAGGCGAACGGGCGCTACGAGATCGTCTACCGCAAGCTGCCCCGCGACGCCGACGGCCAACGCGAGCAGATGGTCCGCAGGCTCGCGGCCGGTGACACCGATCTGGACGTGCTCGGTCTCGACGTGACCTGGGTGCCCGAGTTCGCCGAGGCCAAGTGGCTCGAGGAGTGGACGGGCTCGAACAGGTCGCAGGCCGAGGACGACGTGCTCGAGGGGCCGCTCAAGACGGCCATGTGGAACGACAAGCTCTACGCCGCGACGAAGAACACCAACGTCCAGCTGCTCTGGTACGACTCGACGGTGACGCCGACCCCGCCGGAGACGTGGCAGGAGATCATCGACGAGGCGAAGCGGCTCAAGGACCAGGGCAAGCCCTACCAGGTCGTCTTCACCGGCGCGCAGTACGAGGGCCTCGTCGTCTTCTACAACACGCTGGTCGCCTCCTACGGCGGCCACATCCTGTCCGACGACGGCAAGAAGGTCGTCATGGACTCCGGCGCCGTGGACGCGTTGAAGCTGCTGAAGGAGATCACGAGCCAGGGCATCACCGACCCTTCGCTCACCAACTTCCAGGAGCAGCAGACGCAGCAGGCGTTCGAGGTCGAGGGCAGCAAGGCGGCGTTCGAGCTCAACTGGCCGTACGTGTACGCGGCCATGCAGACCGGGAACCCCGACCGCGCCAAGAACTTCAAGTGGGCGCACTACCCGGGCATCGACGGTCCAGGCAAGGTCACCGTCGGCGGTTACAACCTCGCGGTGAGCGCGTACTCGCAGCACAAGCCGGAGGCGTTCGAGGCCGCGTTGTGCCTGCGCAGCAAGGAGAACCAGCGGTACTCGGCGATCAACGACGGGGTGCCGCCGACGATCCAGTCGGTGTACGACAAGGGTGACGCGGACTTCGTCAAGGCCTACCCCATGTGGCAGACGATTCTCGACGAGCTGCAGGACGCATCGGTGCGGCCGTTGACCGTGGTGTACCAGAACCTGTCGACGATCACGGCGAAGATCCTGTCGCCGCCGCAGGACATCGATCCGTCGTCCACAGCGGACGAACTACGTGACCAACTGCAGAAGGCCCTGGACTCCAAGGGGGTGCTGCCATGAGCGGAGCGAATCATCGATATTCAGGCCGTCACCGAGACCGCGAAGGGCGCCGGTGTAGCGGAGCCTGCGGAGCGTTCCGGCGCGCCGTAGCGGGGGAGGGGACGGCATGAGCCAGACGGTTGAGGCGCCGGCCGCGGTGCCGGCCAGGAAAGGCAAGCCGGCGCTGTCCGAAGGGAAGAAGGCCGAACGCAGACTCGGGTTACTGCTGTGCGCGCCCGCCGCGATCGTGATGATCGCGGTCACGGGCTGGCCGATCATCTACTCGATCTGGCTTTCCCTGCAGCGGTACGACCTGCGCTTCCCCGACCAGCGCCAGTTCGTCGGCCTGGACAACTACATCGCCGTGCTGTCGGACGGCTACTGGTGGACCGCGTTCGGTGTGACCGCGGGGATCACCATCGTGTCGGTGGTGATCGAGCTGGTGCTCGGCATGGTGCTGGCGCTGGTCATGCACCGCACGCTCGTCGGCCGCGGCCTGGTCCGCACGGTTTCCCTGATCCCGTACGGCATCGTGACCGTGGTGGCGGCGTTCTCGTGGTTCTACGCGTGGAACACCGACACCGGCTGGCTGACCGCGTTGTTCAACGCCGACGCACCGCTGACCAACCGGTTCGCGTCGCTCGCGATCATCGTCCTCGCCGAGGTGTGGAAGACCACGCCGTTCATGGCGCTGCTGCTGATGGCGGGTCTCGCGCTGGTGCCGGACGACCTGCTGAAGGCCGCGTCGATGGACGGCGCGACCGCTTGGCAGCGGTTCACCAAGGTGATGGTCCCGGTGATGAAGCCGGCGATCCTCGTGGCGCTGCTGTTCCGCACGCTCGACGCGTTCCGCATCTTCGACAACATCTTCGTGCTCACCAAGGGCGCCAACGACACGTCGTCGGTGTCCATGCAGACGTACAACAACCTGATCAAGGGGTTGAACCTCGGCATCGGGTCGACCATGTCCGTGCTGATCTTCATCGCGGTGGCCATCATCGCGTTCATCTTCATCAAGCTGTTCGGCGCCTCGGCGCCTGGAAACGACCCGGGAGGCAAGCGCTGATGACCGACGTCGCCGTTCCCGCGGCCACCACCGCGCAAGCGAAGTCCTCCGGTCCCACGATCGGTGGCCGCAAGCTCCGCTGGACCATCGTGGACATCGTGGTGGTGGTCTACGCACTGGTCCCGGTGCTGTGGACGCTTTCCCTGTCCTTCAAGACGCCGGAGGCACAGACCGACAAGTACTTCTGGCCGACGGCGTGGACCTTCCAGAACTACAAGGACATCTTCTCGACCAGCGAGTTCCTCCGGGCACTGATCAACTCGATCGGCATCGCGATCATCGCGACGCTGATCGCGGTGGTGCTCGGCACGATGGCCGCCTACGCCATCGCGCGCCTGGACTTCCCTGGCAAGCAGGTCCTGGTCGGCGTGTCCCTGCTGATCGCGATGTTCCCGCAGGTCTCGCTCGTCTCGCCGCTGTTCGAGATGGAGCGCAACCTCGGGCTGTTCGACACGTGGCCGGGCCTGATCCTGCCGTACATCACCTTCGCGCTGCCGCTGGCGATCTACACGCTGTCGGCGTTCTTCCGGGAGATCCCGTGGGAGCTGGAGAAGGCGGCGAAGATGGACGGCGCGACACCGGCGCAGGCGTTCCGGCGGGTCATCGCCCCGCTGGCCGCGCCAGGGGTGTTCACCACCGCGATCCTGGTGTTCATCTTCTGCTGGAACGACTTCCTGTTCGCCATCTCGCTGACGTCCACCGAGGCGTCGCGAACCGTGCCTGCGGCGCTGTCGTTCTTCACGGGTGCCTCCCAGTTCGAGGCCCCGGTCGGGACGATCTCCGCGGCAGCCGTGGTGATCACCATCCCGATCATTCTCTTCGTGTTGTTCTTCCAGCGCCGCATCGTCGCGGGGCTTACGTCGGGTGCCGTGAAGGGCTGAGGTAAATGGCAGAGATCGTCCTTGACAAGGTGAGCAAGCGGTACCCGGACGGTGCCCTTGCCGTGTCCGAAGTGGACATAAAGATCGCGGATGGCGAGTTCATCATCCTCGTCGGCCCGTCCGGCTGCGGAAAGTCGACGATGCTGAACATGATCGCCGGCCTGGAGGACATCTCCGCGGGCGAGCTGCGCATCGACGGCGTGCGCGTGAACGAGAAGGCGCCGAAGGACCGGGACATCGCGATGGTGTTCCAGTCCTACGCGCTGTACCCGCACATGAGCGTCCGCGAGAACATGGCGTTCCCGCTGCGGCTGGCGAAGGTGGACGACGCGACGGTGAAGCAGAAGGTCGAGGAGGCGGCGAAGATCCTCGACCTGACACAGCACCTCGACCGCAAGCCCGCCAACCTCTCCGGTGGCCAGCGCCAGCGTGTCGCCATGGGTCGTGCGATCGTCCGCAGCCCCAAGGCGTTCCTGATGGACGAGCCACTGTCCAACCTGGACGCGAAGCTCCGCGTGCAGATGCGCACCTCGGTGTCCAAACTGCAGAAGCAGCTGGCGACGACGACGGTGTACGTGACGCACGACCAGACGGAGGCCATGACGCTCGGCGACCGGGTGGTCGTGCTCCGCGGCGGGATGGTGCAGCAGATCGGTTCGCCGCAGCTGCTGTACGACAACCCGGCGAACCTGTTCGTGGCGGGCTTCATCGGCTCCCCGGCCATGAACTTCCTGCCGGGCACGCTGGAGAACGGCCAACTGTCGACGGGCCTTGGTCAGGTCGCGCTGTCCGACCGCATCCGTCGGATGGCGGAGTCGGCCAACGCCCCGCGCGAGGTGATCGCGGGCATCCGCCCGGAACACTTCGAGGACGCGGGCGTCATCGACGAGACGACGCTGGCGAGCGGCAGCACGTTCACCGCGACCGTCGACGTCCTGGAGTCCATGGGTTCCGACAAGTTCGCCTACTTCACGGTCGAGGGAGAGGCCGCGACGTCGGCGGAACTGGAGGAGCTGGCCGCCGACGCGGGTGCCACCGACGTGCCGGAAAGCGGCTCGCAACTGGTGACCCGCCTGTCCGCGGCGTCGAGTGCCCACGAGGGCAACTCGCTGGAGGTCTGGTTCGACGCGGACAAGATCCAGCTCTTCGACCCGTCGAACGGCAAGAACCTGACGTACGCGGAGTGATTTCGCCGAGGGTGCCCCGTCCCGGCGGGCGGGGCACCCCTGGCGTCCGCGATCAGAACCGAACCCCGGTGAGGCGCTCGGAAAGAGTCCAGAGCCGGTCCTGCGCGTCGACGTCGTGGGCCCGAGCCGAGGCGGCCACGACGGTGGGATACCCACGGATCTCGAGGAGCCCGTCCGGCCCGAAGTAGTCGCCGGCACGCGCGGCCGGATCGGTGGCCGCGCGAAGGGTGGGCAGGGCGCCCATGGCCGGTGTGCGGCCGAGAGCCCGCGCAGCCGCGAGGTTCAGCCCCCGGAACCAGCCAGGCGACGACCGGAAGATCGAAGTCGTGGCGCCCCCAGGATGCGCTGCCATCGCAACAGCTCGGCCGTCGGCCCGCCGGTTGAGGCCGAACGTGAAGAGAAGGTTGGCGAGCTTGGCCCGCGCGTAGGCGTTGCGCGGCGACTCCCAGTCACGTGCCCGCCCGAACCGGTGTCCGATGCTGCTGACGGTCACGATCCGCCCGTGGATGCGGTCCAGAAGCAACCCCGTGAGGGCGAAATGCCCGAGATGGTTGATCCCGAACTGCGCTTCGAACCCGTCGGCGGTGGTGCCCTGGAGGTTGGTCACTCCCGCGTTGTTGACAAGCAGGTCCAGCTGGGGAAACCGTTTCCGCACCTCGGCTGCCGCCGCCCGAACGGACGCCAACGAGGCGAGATCCAGCCTGACCGCCACCGGTTCCGGCGCGGAGGTGGTGGTGCTGTTCGTCTCGGCCATGCGGCCGACCGCGGCCCGAGCCTTGGCGTCGTCGCGGCAGGCGAGCACAACGGTGGCGCCGCGCGCCGCCAGTGCCCGAGCCGTCTCGAAGCCGATGCCGGTGTTCGCTCCGGTCACCAGCGCGACCCGGCCGGTCTGGTCAGGGATGTCCGCCTCGGTCCACACGCAGGCCTCCAGTAAAGTGAATTAGTGGTTCAGGTTATATCATGAACCCGATGTTCACCTTCGCGACAAGGGATGGCCATGAGAGCTGACGCGATCCGAAACCGCGCGGCGATAGTCGCGGCGGCGAGGGAGATGATCGTGGCCGGCGGGGCGGACGCCGGGATGGACGACATCGCCGCACGGGCGGGTGTCGCCGTTGGCACCCTCTACCGGCACTTCCCGACGAAAGGAGACCTGGTCGGCGCGATCATGGCCGAGCTGGGCGGGGAGATCAGCGCGATGCTCGACGCAGCCATCTCGCGTGTGGAAAGTGGGGCGGTCACCGCGCACGAGGAGATAGCCGGCCTGCTGCGACGGATAGTCGTCGACATGGCCGCCGACCGAGTGCTGCGCGACGCGGCAGGCACCCTGCCGCCCGGCGTGGAGCACCACGCGGCGGAGGTCCTCGCCCGTTTGGTGGCTGGCGCCCGAGCCGAGGGCGCGCTGCGACCCGACGTAACGGCGGAGGACCTGACGTTGTTGCTGGCCACCGCCCCCGACGAGACCGTGGCCGAGGCCGCCCGCGCGCGATGGGTGACCCTCGCACTGCGGGCGTTGTCGGCGCCTGAGTGAGCCGTTCCGTGCTCAAGCGGGCGTGGGCACGTCGCGACGTCGCGACCCGGCCTGGCGATTTCGCGGCTCCCCGGTGGAACGTTTCACCCGTACAGGTGAGTCCGTCGATGGCGCCGAACGAGCGAGCCAGTCTCGACAGGAGCTGTCCGCCCCGCCTCGGCATTCTGACGGCGGTTCCGCCACAACCGCGGCAATACCGAACCGGACGACGTGGTGAACATCATGGCACCGCGTGGCTCGACATGATCGAGGTAAACGGCCACTCGGCCGTCTACCTCGCCGTGGTGCCGTGGTGCCGCGATGCGGTTGGTGGTGGTGCGGTGGTTTGGTTGGTGCGTCACCGATGGTGTGCTCCTTGCCCGTTGGTCATCTCTCGCGGCCCGGTGGCGCTGGCCGCGCGGTGGTGCCGGTGCTGCTGAGCGGCCAGGAGCGGTGGTGTCAGAGGCATTGCGAACCACGTTCAGGCAGCGACCTCGGCGATCGTGGTCGGCGGGGCAGGCGGGCTCGGCGAGGCGACCATGCTGCGGCTCCACGCCGCGGCTACGGCGTGGTGGTTGGTGCGTTCTCGATGGTGTGGTTGGTGCGTCCTTGGCTCGGTGGCTCGGTGGCTCGGTGGCTCGGTGGTTCGGTGGCTCGGTGGTTCGGTGGCTCGGCGGTTCGGCGGTTCGGCCGTGTGGTGGCGTGGTGGTGCCGTGGGGCGTGGCGCGTGGTGTTTGAGGGTTTGGTGTGCTGGTGGGTGGAGGTTCCTGTTGGCGGTTAGTGGTGTGGGGTGGTGCGGAAGAGGTGGTGTTCTGCTGCGTGGGGGGTTGCTCGGGACGTTGCTTCTGGGTGGTGGCGGGCCAGCAGGAGCACGCCCGTGATGGCTACTGCTGCGCCGGCTGCCAGGCCCAGGCCGGTCCAGCCGCCTGCTTCTGTTGTCTCGTCCAGTAGGGAGATCGCGAAGGCTGTGGCTGCCAGGGGGCTCAGCACTGTTTGGCAGCCCACCACTATGTCTGGTGGGCCGCTTGCGTAGGCCAGCTGTATGAACCACGACCCTATGGCGAAGGTTGCTACCAGGGCGGTTATCGATAGTGGGGCGACGCCGCCCGGGCCTTCGGTTTGGAAGGTGTACGTCACGTCTCTCACCAGGATCGATACCAGGCCGTAGGCGCAGCCTGCGCCTGTTGCCAGCAGGACGCAGCGGGTCAGGCCGTGGGACAGAGCGCCTGCCACGCCGAGCAGGGTGACTGCGCCGGCCGTCAGTTGGCAGGCCAGCAGTACGGCCGAGCTTGGGAAGTGCACTGCCGTTGCGTGGCTCGAGGCCAGTGCTACGAACAGTGCCACGCCCAGGGTGCTTGCTCCTGTCGCGACTATGGCCGTTTTGTCCAGGTGTTCGCCCGACGATCTTGCGTTCAGCACGGCCACCGCGGGCAGTGCCAGCACGACTATCGGGGCCACGATCGTTACCGGGGCCAGTGCCAGCGCCAGGATCTGCAGCACCGCGCACGCGAACAGCACCGCGAACCCGAGCAGCCACGAGCGGTTGTGCACCAACGCCGTCGCGGCGCGTAGGCGTAGGGCGGTGTCCTTCGTGGCCGAGCGGACGCCCTTGTGCTGTAGGTGCGCCCCGACCGCGCTGCAACACGCGCCGAGCACGGCGAACACGATGGCGAGTGCGATCATCCGGTGGCCTCGGCTCTCGCTGGCTCCTGACGACGCCCACGAGCCGCGCTGACCGTGACTCGCAACAGGTGGACCGCGAGCGCCATCAACATCAGCATCTCAAGTCCGAACAGCGCGCGCTGTACGAGCCCGGAGACGCCCCGTCCATCCAGGATGCCCGGAATCGCCAGACCTGGGAAGATGTCCGGCAGCCTCGTGGCCAGGTACGCCGCGGCCAGCCCCATCGCCGCCATGGCCATCCGCCGCACCACCCGCCCGACCAGCGACCACCGCACGTCCGCCACGAGCCGCCTCGCGAGCGCCAGGCCTGCCAGTGGCAGGCTGACGAACAGCGAGGCCCCCGCGACCTGGTGGATCAGCCCGGACACGCTGGTGATCGACTTGCTGTTGTCGGTCGGGAAGATCGCGCACAGCGTGAGGCTCGTGCACCACACGCCGAAGAACACCCCGGCACGCACGCCCAGCCGGACACCGGCGGCGTGCAGGCCGAGCAGTGTCGTGAGGGTGCCGCCCGCCATGACGATCACCGCGGTGGCGAACTCCGTGCGTCCGTCGCCGTAGAAGACGTAGTAGCTGACGGCGCGGGAGAACGGGTCCACCTCCGCCCGGTAGTGGAGGTTCAGGTACGTCATCGCCGCGAGGGACCGCACCATCGCGACGATGGACACCACGGAGAGGATGGCGGTCAGGACGAGGAAGCCGCCCAGCGATGGGCCCCGTCGGGCCCCTGGCGTCGCCGGGTCGCCATACATCGCCCCCACCCCCTGCGTGGATCAACGCACGTACGTGCCTCCACCTTTCAGCATCGGGGCTGAGACGGGCCTCAGTCGCGTCAGTTGTCCCAGATTTGCAACCCCCTCACGACATAAGGGGCTTCCGGGACGAACGTGCCGCCGCCGGGATACGTGTCGAACTCACCTTCGGTCGAACAGTCCCTTCCCTGGTAGACGGTGACGGGTCGCTTCGTCCGGTTGGCGAACGAGCGTGCGTCGAATCCCTCCGGTAGTGGGGCGCATTCGCCGGGATTGGTGTTCTCCAACGCTGCGCGGAACACCTCGCCCTCGTAGGACTCGGCGGGCCAGACGCAGAACTCGCCGCGTTCACACGGTTGTGGGTCGGCCGTCGCCGTGGCGGTGGCGACGAGCAGCCAGGCGGTGATGACGACCGGGATGGCGAGAATTTTCATTTCTGTGGACTCCCCTCGATGGGCGTCGCGGAATTGCGGCGCGATATCGATCCTGGTGGAGGGGGTGCGAATGGCAAAAAAAGTTGTCCACAGGGCGGGGTTGTCCACAGACGGGGTCGGTGGGGTTGACAAAGGCCGAAGAACGGGTCAGCGGCGTTTGTTGTTCTGGACCGCCGTGATTACCTCGTCGTCCCAGCGATGGGTCCTGATCAGGCGGTAGCGTTCGCAGGCCACCCACATGTAGGCCTGCGCCTCGGTCTGGGTCTCGATCATCCCGGCCTGCCGCAGCATGCGGACCACCGGCACGAACTCCTCCTCGTACCAGCGCCGGCCCACCGTCGCGCGGTCGAGGTAGCGGCCCTCGTCCTGCATCAGGCGGAAGCCCCACGCCTCGACCGCCTCCGCCAGCTCCGCGTAGTCCCACGGGTCCGTCAGGTTCACGGCTTTGCGCGCCTCGTCCGTCAGCGGTACCCGGTCGAGAAAGATTCGGCGGTAGTCCTTGACCAGCAGGTCGCCGCGATAGCGGATGCCGCTGGGGGAAAGGCGGGTGACGACTTCCGTCGCATAGGCGTCGATCGTCTTGAGCCCCAACGCGTGGGCCACCGACACGCGGTGGTGCCCGTCCACCACGAAATGCATGTCGCCGACCCGGTACACGTCGATCGGCGGGATCGACTCGCCCCTGCGCTGGGCCAGCGCCAGGCGTTGCCAGCGTTCGCGGACCTGCCCGGACGTCGGCCGGAAGCGGCGGTCGAACTCCCTCGACCGGTCCACGCTGCCGACGATCGAGTCCAGGGTGATCACCTGCAGGCCGAGGCGTCGCTCGCCGAGACGACCCAGCGCGGCCACCACCTCGTCGAACGGCAGCATGATGTTGACGTCGTCGGGCGCCCGCCGCAGCCACGCGGCAAGACGGGACAGGACCTGCCTGCGGCGGGCCCTCAGGAAGTCGTTCTCCGCGTCGGCTACCGGGAAGCCGGTGTCTCGGTTCATGGCATGTCCAGGATGCGGTATCCGACCGTGTTCAGCACCCTCGTTCTCCCCAGCACACGGTCCGGCACCGGCTGTCCGTGCGGGTGGATGTGGCCGTGCACGAGGACAGCGGGCTCCAGCTGGTCGACGACCGTGTGCAGGCACTCGAAACCCCGGTGCGGCGGGTCCTCGCGGTCGCCTGCGTTCCTGGGCGGCGAGTGGGTCAGCAGCACGTCCACGGGCCGGTGGCGCGCGGCGCGGACCAGGCGGGACGCGCGGCGGGCCTGCTGGCGCTCCGTCCACTGGTTCGGGCCGTCGTTGTAGCGGATCGACCCGCCGAGGCCGGCGATCCGCAGACCTGCGGCCTCCACGACCAGCCCGTCGGCGTTCATCGCGCCCGCCGGTCCCGGGTACCGCGCCGGGAAACCGGAGTGCAGCCACATGCCGCGCCGAGGGCTGTACCCCGTGAGGTCCGCGTCGTGGTTGCCCGGCACGAACACCAGCGGCCGGTCCAGCGCCGACGCCAGGAAGTCCAGGTAGTCGAACGGCAGGTCGCCGGCGGCGAGCACGAGGTCGACGTCGCCGTGACGCTCCGGCAGCCGGTCCGTCCACAGCGACTCGACGACCTCGTCCGAGACGGTCAGGACTCGTGGCACGTCATCGAGCCTACGGCGGACGTCTGATCAGGCTAGTGCCGTCGCCGCTCACGACCCATTACAGTCAGGTACGTAGGTCGGGGCCAACGGGAGCGGGGAACCCAATGGGGAACACCGGTGACCAGTATGTCAGCGGCGGGGTGAACTGGAGCGCGTTCACCCTCGAGGAGCTGGTCGGCATGGTCTCGGACAAGGCGAGCGTGCCGCAGCTCGAACGGCTGGCCGACGACTGGCGCGAGACCGGTGACGGCGTGACCGCGGCAGCCGACTACCTGGCCGACGCACTGGACGACCTCATGAACTTCTGGTCGGGCGAGTCCGCCGACCAGGCCCGCAACACGGTCGCGCTCAACGCGCAGTGGGTCGGTGACCTCGGCACCACCGCGAGGGACATGGGCGGCCCCATCGACGAGGCGGCGGGAGCGCTCAAGTCCGCGCAGGACGCCATGCCGAGGCTCCCCGCCACCCCGCCCCAGGCAGTACCCGGGTCGGCGCCCCTCGGCGCGGAAGCGGCCTCCTCCGCGACCGACGGCAGCCCGCTCGGCGCCGCGGTCGGCGCCACCGCGGCGGGCTCGGAGAGTGCCTTCCAGGCGCAGGCCGAGCAGGAGGAGATGAAGCGCGTCGCGGTCGAGACGATGCAGCGCTTCGAGGCGGCCGCGGTCGGCATCGACCAGGCCACACCGCAGTTCCAGGGCCAGAGCACCGTGCTGCGGCCCCGCGAGGACGAGTCGACGACCACACCGGGCGGCGACCAGTGGCTGGGGCAGGTGAACGCCACGAACGGCGTCGACCCGCGCTGGCAGCTGCTCACCGGCATGACCGACACCAGCGCGTCCGCCGCGCGGCGTGCCGCGGTGCCCGACGACTTCGGCGGCTTCTCCGTCGGCGGTGGCACGGTCGGCGGCGACGGCGGTGCCGGCGTCATGGCCCCGGTGGCGGGACGCGACGGTGCGGGTTCCCCGGAGCGCCTCGGTGGCGTGAGCGGGCGGCCCGGCGTGCCGATCCCCACGGCGGCGAGTGGCGTCGTGACGCCACCCCACCCCTCGACCCCCGGCATGACCGGGCCGATCGGCGCGCCCGTGACCGGCGGCGGGATGGGTGCCATGGGTGCCGCGGCAGGCCAGCAGCACCGCAGACGTGTTCCCTTCGACGGCGAGGACCCGTTCGACACGGGTGAGAAGGCGTCGAAACCGGTGATCGGGCTCTAGCCAACCGAAGGGGAAACGACATGCCTGCCGAGAACCTGACCGTGGCCTCGACGGAGGACGCCCCGCCGCCGCCACCACCGATGCCGGAGGCGGACGCCCCGCCGCCACCTGCCGAGATGCCCGCGCCCGCCGACCCGAAGCCCCAGGCCGGCACGCAGCAGCCGACCTCGCTAGCCGCACCCGCCGGGAAGCCGGACGGCTGGCAGGTCGACTCCTACGAGCTGCGTGCCTTCACCGACGCCGTCGTCCGCGCCAGGTCCTACCTCGACACGGTCCAGGCGAAGGTCGACCGGATGCAGGGTGCCGAGCTGACCCCGCAGCTGGGCACCAGCCCCGTCGGACAGCAGCTCGCGAACAAGTTCGACGACCGCCTCAACTCGGCCGACGGGCTGCGGGCCATGCTCGTCGAGGCGATGAAGCGGATGGAGGACTTCGTGACCAGCGCGGAGGAGGCCGCCCGCGCCTACCAGGAGCGCGAGGACGACACCGTCGACTCCTTCCGCCGCCACGACGAGCACCGACCGTCGGTGAAACACGGCGGATGATCATCAGCGCCAGGTCCGCGGTGGCCGTGGGCGTAGCGGAGATCGACCTGCTGTGCGCGGCCGCCGACGCCGCGCCGCCGTTCCCACTGCGGGTGCCCTCCGGCGGGGTCACGAGCACCGAGCGCCGGGCCGTGCTGCGTGCCGCGGGTGAGCGGCTCGCCGCCCGCGGCCTCGCGGACGAACGAGGCCCGCTCGGGGTCGCGGAGGCCTTCGCGTACCTGCTCCAGGACGCCCGCCTGACGCTCGACCTCGTTCTGTCGGTGGGTGGTGACACACTCGGTGCGGTGCTGCTGGTCAGGCAGGACCTCGCCGTGCTCGTGACCCAGGAGCAGGCCGCGCCCGAGTCGGTGTGCATGGCGGAGCTGCCCTTCGACGACGCCGTCGACGAGCTGCTGCGGCTCGTCCCGGAGCATCCCGCGGCGATGGCGGCGCCCTTCTCGCTACCCAGGGCGGCGCTCGACCGCGTCTACCGGTACCTGCTCGGCAGACAGGGCAGGCCGCTGGACCTGACCGAGTGGGAGGAGCTGCTCGCCGCGCACGGCATCGACGACCGGCTCGCGCGACGGCTCGTCACCCACCTGCAGCCGGTGAGGGGCAACGGCCAGATGGGTCTCGCGACCCGGGGCGGCTACGCCAACCAGTGGCGGCGTGCCGGCGCGGAGCTGCGCTGGCTCGACACGGAAAGGGGAAGGTTCCAGTTGGTCGACACCGAGGACGGTGGTTGGCTTTCCGTGAACCCCATGCACGGACACGATCTCGCGGCGGCCGTGCGGGGTTTGGCGCTCTCGGTGCGCGGGTGAAGTGTTTGCCTGCGGAAAGTTGAGGCCGGTTCGCCTGCTTTGTGTCGGTGTCATCCGCTACCGTGATCGTCGGAATCGATGATCGGAGGGTGGGGGCCGTGGGCTTCGAGCAGCTCCTCCAGCAGGTCGCGGACGCCAGGGCGAAAGCCCTGCAAGCGGCGCAGGCAGCCCAGGACGACCGCAGGCGCAGGCGCGAGGAGAACGACCTCTGGGTCACAGGCGGGGTCAACTGGAACGGCTTCGGTCTCGAGTCGCTGATCAGAATGGTCGCGGACCGGTCGAGCCCGGCCCAGCTCGAGGCGCTGGCGGGCGAGTGGAGCCGCCACGGCGGCAACGTGTCACGAGCCTCGGACGACCTGGAACGCGCACTGGGCAAGCTGATGCAGTTCTGGGGTGGCACGGCCGCCGACGAGGCGACCCGCAAGGTCATGACCAACGCCGCCTGGATCGGTGAGCTCGGCACCACCGCCCAGCAGATGTCCGGCCCGATCCGCGACGCGAGCGGCGCACTGCGCTCCGCCCAGGACACGATGCCCGGCATGCCCAAGAACAACTGGCTGGCGACCGCCGGTGGCGGCGCGGCGGCCGGGTTCGCGGTCGGCGGTCCCATCGGCGCCGCGTTCGGCGCGGCCATCGGCGGCATCGCGAGCGCGTTCGGCTTCGGCAACAGCAAGAAGAAGATGAAGCGCAAGGCCGTGCAGACGATGGAGCGCTACGAGGGCGCGCTGCTCGGCATCGACCAGGTCACCCCGCAGTTCGGCGGCCCGTCGGACGGTTCGGACCCCGGTGAGGGACCGGGTTCGCGCCCCGGCCAGCCGATCGACCGCCCCGGCGTGCCGGTGGTGCCGCCGCCCGGCGGTGGCGTGGTCAAGCCGAGCCCGACGCCCAGCGAGGGCAACCACACGACCGACCCGTCGTTCGTGTTCGGGCCGACGGACCGCTGGCAGTCGCTGACCGGGCTCGGTCCCGGCGGCGGTGCTCCCGGCACGCCGGGTATCGGCACCGGCGGTGGCACCGGCGGGCTCGGCCTTGGCGGCTTCCCGGGTGGGATGCCCGCGGGCATGGGGCGCGGTGGCGTCGGCGCGCGTGGCGCGGGCGGGATGGGCGGCGGCCCGATGGGCCGGGGCGGTGCGGGCGCACGTGGCGCGGGCGGCAGGGGAGCCGGCGGACGTGGCGGCTCGGGCTACCCGGGGATGGGCGGCGCGGGTGGCCGAGGCGACCGCGAGTTCCGCGGTCGTGGCCGGTTCAGCAAGGCGGGCGCGTTCGGCCAGGGCGGCGGTGCCGCCGGTGGCAGGCGCGAGGACGGCGAGGACGACGGCGAGCACCGCAGGACAGTGCCGCTGGAGGAGGACCTGTTCTCGTCGGACCAGAAGGCCGCGCCACCGGTGATCGGGCTCTAGGGGGTAGGGATGTACGTCGACGACACGAGTGGCGGCTCTTCTTCTGACGGCTGGGCCGTCGATCCTTCGCAGGTGCAGGCGTTCGCCCAGGCGGTCGCGGACGTGCGCCAGCAGTTGGACCTCATCACCCGCGAGGTCGAGGACCTGGCCAGCCCGGACTACGCGCCGATGCTGGGCACCAGCCCGGTCGGCCAGGAGCTTGCGGAGAAGTTCACCGACCGGCTCGGCAGCGAGAAGGGACTGCGCGGCCAGCTGAACCTGGCGGTCACGCACATGGAGGAGTTCGTGCTGGCGGCCGAGCACACCGCCAGCTCGTACCTCCAGGTGGACGCCGACAACGCGAGTACCTACAAGTACGGTTGACGGGTGGACCTCAGAGTCAACGCCGGCACCCTGCTGCACCCGGTCGAGGTGGACCTGCTGTGCGTGTTCGCCGAGGTCGAGGCCCCGTTCCCGTTGGAGATCCCGGCGTCCGGGCAGTCCGACGTCGAGCAGCGCGCCCTGTTCGGCGCCGCCCGTGAGCAGCTGACCGAACGCGGCCTCGCCGACGAGAGCGGCCCGCTCGGCGTGGCCGAGGACTTCGTGTTCCTGCTGCGGTCGTGCACCGGCGTGGTCGACATGGTGCTGGCCAAGGAGGACATCACGCTGGCCGCGGCCGTGCTGGTGCACCGCGACGAGGCGTTGCTCGTGACCCAGGACCTCGCGTCGCCCGAGCGGATGCTCCGGATGAAGCCGGCGACCCTCGACGCCGCGCTCGACGACCTCGTGCGGCTGGTGCCGCGTGCCGAGGCGCCGATCACCGCGCCGTTCAGCCTGCCCCGCCAGGCGTTGGACAAGGCGTTCGCCGCGCTGGTCGAGCGGGGCGAGCCGCTGACGGCGCCGGAGGTCGACGAGGTGCTCCGGTCCCAGGGCATCGACGACCGCGTGACGCGGCGGATGGTGTCGCACCTGCAGCCCGTGGCAGGCAGCGGTCAGATCGGTCTCGCCAGGCGGGACGAGACCGAGGAGATGTGGACACGTATGGGTGAGGAGCTGCGCTGGCTCGACACCGAGCGTGGCCGGTTCCGCCTGGCGGGGGACGCCGAGTGGATGAGCGTGAACCCGCTGTCCCGCGACGACCTGCGTGCCGAGGTCCGCACGATGGCGCTGAGGACCCGCTGATCAACCCCTGGCGCGCGGAGCAGGTTCCTCGTCGTCGCGGCGGTTGCGGCGCACGGTGTGCACCACGAACAGCGTCAGCAGCAGCGCACCCAGCCCGCCGCCCGTACCGATCATGGCGACCTGCATCGGCGTCCAGTCCCGCTCGTAGGCGGGCGGCATCCTGAACGGCACCTTGATGGCCTTGTCGGGGGCGATGCCCTCCTCGGCCGGGATGAACGCGGTCAACGCCGCGATCGGGTTGATCATGCCGTAGCCGACGAGGTTGTCGTGGCCGCCGTTCGCCGCCGGGTGCGCGGCCGTCGACTTGATCCGCTCCATGACCTGGCGGGCGTTCAGCTCCGGGTACTTCTGCCGCACCAGGGCGGCCAGCCCCGCCACGTACGGTGCCGCGAACGACGTGCCCTGGATCGGCTGGGCGTTGCCCTTCTCGTCGACCGACTGGTTCGCGAGACCGGTGCTCGCCGGGTCCAGCGAGATGATCTCGGTGCCCGGCGCGGCGACGCTCACCCACGGCCCGTTGATCGAGAACTCCGCGACCTGGCCGTCCCGCTGCACGGCCGCGACCGACAGCACGTAGTCCGAGAACCACGGCGGGATCACGAGCCACGTCGGGTTCTTCGGGTCGGGGCTGTTCTGCTCCTTGCAGTCGCCCTCGGGCAGGTTGCCCGCCGACGCCACGACCACGACGTTCTTCTCGTCGACGGCGTACTCCAGCGCCCGCTGCACCTGCTGCTCCGGCGGGCTGATCGCACCCGCCGAGGTGGGCCGGCAGGAGTCCACCGACATGTTGATCACACCCGCGCCCGAGTTCGCGGCACGCACGATGGCCTTCGCCAGCGTGCTCAGGTTGCCGGCCTTGAACGTCTGGTTGGTGGCCTCGTCCCTGAACTCGTAGTTCCCGCTGGACTGGCGGATGCTGATGATCTCGGCGTCCGGCGCGATGCCTCGGAAACCGATCCCCGGGTCGGTCGGCTTCGCGGCGATGATGCCCGCCACCTCGGTGCCGTGGCCGTCGCAGTCCTCGAGGCCGTCGCCGCCCGCGACGACGTAGTCGCCGCCGCCGCTGATCCGGCCGCCGAAGAACTCGTGGGGTGTCACCCCCGTGTCGATGACCGCGACCTTCTGGCCCGCGCCGGTCGCCCCGAACTTGGCGATCTCGTCGAAGCGGAGCATGTCCTGGCCCCACGGCTTGGTCTGCAGCACCGTCGGCGACCCAGCCGAGCGCACGCACTCCGTCTTCTTCTCATAGGTCCGGTCCGGTGCCCCGTCGTCGTCGGGGAGCGGGAAGTCCGACGGGAGCGGCGGCGGCTCCGCCATGCCCTGTCCCGGCGCCGACGGGGTGGACGACGGCTGCGCCGCGGCGGGCAGAGCAGGCGCCAGCAGCAGCGAGGTGGCGGCGAGAACGGACAGGACCCGAGTCGCTCGGGTTAGCGCCATGTGAGGACTCCACAGTCGGCGGCCAGCCCGGGCGGACCGGGCTCGACGCCTTAGTTGGCAGGCAGGATGTTCACGTGCCGCAGCGTGCCGTACAGGTTCATCACGGCGAGCGCGAGCGGCAGCATGACCGCGATGCACACGGCCTCGAGGATCTCCACGGTCCGGCGCAGCGGCGGGGAGAACCGCTGCTCGGGGAAGATCACGCCGAGCACCAGTGCGGCGGCGGCGATCAGCACGAGCGAGCCGAACACCCAGAGCAGGCGGCCGAACGTGTCCGTCGCGAACAGCCAGCCGATCATGATGCCCGCAGCGGAGAACATGCCGGTGGCGAGCAGCGCGATGGCCTGGCTGCCGTTGGCGTAGGTGCGGGCACGCAGCAGCAGCACGAGCGTGGCCGAGATGGCCGTGAGGACGGCCCAGATGTCGGCCTTGCTCGCGGTGATGATCGCCGAGATCGCGGTGGCCGAGCCGAGGCCGATGATCATGCCGGTCATGTACTCGTGTGCGAGGCCCGCGCGGCGTTCGATGGACCGGTAGTCCGGGAAGCCGCTGTCCTCCTTGAGGTCCTCCGCGTTGCCGGGGACGTTCGGCAGCGGCAGCCTCGCCAGCTGGATCGTGATCCTGGGCAGCATGGACAGCGCGGCCAGCGACACGGCGGCCGTGCCCGCGGCGATGCCCGGCGCGGGGTGGGCGATCAGGGTGCCGATGGCGAACGCGATGACGCCGATGAGGCCCGCGGAACCGGCCGCGACGAACACCGTCACCCCCGCGCCGATCAGCATGATCGACGCAGAGGACACGATCAGCACCAGCGCGCAGGCGAGCAGCAGCCCGGCCCGCCCGGTCGCGCCAGGCACGATGTAGAGGCCGGCCACGAACGCCATGGGTAAGCCGCCCGCGGCGGCGATCAGCACACCGGCCGTCTTCGCCTGGTAGCCACGCGCGATGGTGGCGCCGACCGCGACGCACACGATCGCGGCCGCACCGGCGGCGATCGCGGCGGGCAGGGCGTCCCCGCCGAACAGCGGCCCGGTCATCAGCACCGCGACGGCGGCGAGGACCAGCGCGAGCGTGCCCGCGATGTAGCCGATCCGGTTCGCCGTCTGCTTGGTCCACGGCCGGTAGCTGTCGGGCGTCGACTCCGCGATGGCGTCGACCACGTCGTCGTAAAGCGGCGGCGGCGGGTTCTCGGCCCGCTTGCGCAGCTGCAGGAGCTCGCCGTCCACGACACCGAGCGACGCGAGCGTCCTGCTCGGGTCGAGCGGTGACTCACCCAGCTTGGCGAGGCACCAGCCGCCGTGCCGCGCGCCGCCGTCCGGGGTGGCCTCCTTGGCCATCTCGAGCAGCATCGGCAGCAGGTCGGCCACCGCGACACCGGCGGGGAGCGCCACGTCGATACGTGTTCTTGGCGCGACCACCGTCACCCGGCTGAACACAGTCGTCCCGGTTGCCACCCTCGAGCCCCCTCACACTGCGCTGTCTCTCTGTCTCTCCATAACCACCCCTTGCTGTCGGTGGCGGCCCCTAGTATGGCCTTGCCGGTACCGGCGCGTGCGTGGGTTCCGCAAGTTGGGGCATTTCAGGACCAGGTGGTTAGGGGTATTCGGTGAGTACGCTTCAGTTCAAGCGTTCACCTCGGCTCGCCGCGCCGCGGCAGCCCGGCGGCGAGGTTCATCTGGAGCCGCCACCCGAGGTACCCCGCGTCATCCCGGGCAACATCCTGATGAAGCTCATGCCGGTCGTCATGGTCGTGGCCATGCTCGGCATGATGGTGCTGATGTTCACCGCCGGCGGCGCCATCGGCCGCAACCCGGTGACACTGCTCTTCCCGATGATGATGATGTTCTCGATGGTCGGCATGTTCGGCCAGAACCGCGGGGGCGGCCAGAAGAAGGCCGAGATGAACGAGGACCGCAAGGACTACCTGCGGTACCTCGGCCAGATGCGTGACCGTGCCCGCGAGGCCTCGCTCGACCAGCGCGCCGCCCTGGAGTGGGTGCACCCGGACCCGCAGGCGCTGTGGTCGGTGGCCACGAGCCGCCGCATGTGGGAGCGCCGCCAGTCCGACCCCGACTTCTGCCACCTGCGTGCCGGCCGGGGCTCGCAGCGCCTCGCCACCCGGCTCGTGCCGCCGCAGACCGGTCCCGTCGACGAGCTGGAGCCGATCGCGACGCTCGCGCTGCGCAGGTTCGTGCGTGCGCACTCGATCGTGCCGGAGCTGCCCATCCAGATCGCGATCCGCGGGTTCGCGGCCGTCGGCCTGTCGGGTGACAAGGAGCTGACCCGGGGTCTCGCCCGTGCGCTGCTGGCCCAGCTCGTGGCGTTCCACACCCCCGACGACGTGATGGTCGCCGTGGTGACCTCCGGCCGCGCCAAGGCCGAGTGGGAGTGGGCGAAGTGGCTGCCACACGCCCAGCACCCGTCGCTGGTCGACGGCATCGGGCAGATGCGGCTGATGGCGGGCTCGCTCGCCCAGATCGAGGACTGGCTGGACGAGGAGCTGCGCGACCGGCAGCGGTTCACCCGCAACGCGCCGCCGCAGCCCGACCAGCCGCAGGTCGTGATCGTGATCGACGACGGGGAGGTCACCCGCGAGGAGGCCATCCTCCTGGAGGAGGGGCTCGTCGGCGTCACGCTGATGGACCTGTCCGACAGCCTCGGCAACCTCACCGCCCGCCGTGGCCTGCGGCTCGTGGTCGAGGAGGACCGGCTCGGTGCCCGCAGCGCGTCCGGCGTCGAGTGGTTCGCCCGGCCGGACACGATGTCGGTGGCCGAGGCGGAGGCGCTCGCGCGCAAGCTCTCGCCCTACCGGGTCGGCTCGGCCGCGGCCGACGACGGCGGCGAGGAGCCGCTGCTGTCCAACCCGACGCTGCTGGAGCTGCTCGGCATCCCCGGCGACCCGATGACCTTCGACGTTCAGCAGGCGTGGCGGCCCCGGCCCGTCCGCGACCGCTACCGCGTGCCGTTCGGCGTCGGCGAGTTCGGCCAGCCCGTCGAGCTGGACATCAAGGAAGCGGCCATGGAGGGCATGGGCCCGCACGGCCTGTGCATCGGCGCGACCGGTTCCGGCAAGTCCGAGTTCCTGCGGACCCTGGTGCTGGGCATGCTGGCGACCCACTCGTCGACGAACCTCAACTTCGTCCTCGTCGACTTCAAGGGTGGCGCGACGTTCCTCGGGCTCGACTCGTCCCCGCACGTCGCCGCGGTCATCACCAACCTGCAGGACCAGCTGACCCTGGTCGACCGCATGAAGGACGCGCTGGCAGGCGAGATGAACCGGCGCCAGGAGGCGCTGAAGAACGGCGGCAACTTCAAGAACGTGTGGGAGTACGAGAAGGCGCGTGAGAACGGCGCCGACCTCGACCCGCTGCCCGCGCTGTTCATCGTGGTCGACGAGTTCTCCGAGCTGCTGTCGGCGAAGCCGGACTTCATCGACCTGTTCGTCGCCATCGGCCGCCTCGGCCGGTCGCTCCAGATGCACATGCTGCTGGCCTCGCAGCGCCTCGAGGAGGGCAAGCTGCGTGGCCTCGACTCGCACCTGTCCTACCGGATCGGTCTGAAGACGTTCTCCGCGGCCGAGTCGCGTGCCGCGATCGGGGTGCCGGACGCGTTCGAGCTGCCGTCCATCCCGGGTTCTGGCTACCTGAAGTACGACACGTCCACGATGGTCCGGTTCAAGGCGTCGTACGTGTCCGGCCCGTACCGGCCCGCGGGCATCCAGACCTCCGGCCCTGCCGCGCCGATCTCCGGCGACCGCCGCGCGAAGCTGTTCGTGCCGGACTACATCGAGATCCCGAAGGAGCCGGAGCGGTCGATCGAGCAGGCGAAGGAGGCGCCGAGGCAGGAGCAGAGCGCGCCGACCGAGCCGAGCGAGCTCGACGTCATCGTCGGCAGGCTCATCGGCCAGGGACCGCCGGCGCACGAGGTGTGGCTGCCGCCGCTCGACACGCCGAACTCGCTGGACACGCTGCTGCCGCCGCTGCAGCCGACGGAGGATCGGGGGCTCTCGCCCGCCGGGTTCTTCGGCAACGGCCGCCTCCAGCCACCGCTCGGCCTGATCGACAAGCCGTACGAGCAGCGCCGCGACCTGCTGTGGGCGGACTTCTCCGGTGCCGCCGGGCACGCGGCCATCGCGGGTGGTCCGCAGTCGGGCAAGTCGATGCTCGTCCGCACGCTGATCATGTCGATGGCGCTGACGCACACGGCCGAGGAGGCCCAGTTCTACTGCGTCGACCTCGGTGGTGGTGGTCTCGGTCCGCTGCAGGGGCTGCCGCACATCGGCGGCGTCGCCGGTCGTCTCGATCCGGACAAGGTGCGCCGCATGGTCGCCGAGGTGTCCGGGCTGGTGACCGCCCGCGAGCAGCTGTTCCGCGACAACGCGATCGACTCGATGACCGACTTCCGCAACCGGAAGCGGCGCGGCGAGCTGCGCGAGGACCCGTGGGGCGACGTGTTCCTGATCGTCGACGGCTGGCTGAACTTCCGCCAGGAGTTCGAGTCGATCGAGTCCCAGGTGCTGAGCATCGCGGCGCAGGGTCTGTCCTACGGCGTGCACGTGATCGTCACCGCCAACCGCTGGGCGGAGATCCGTCCCGCGATGAAGGACCTCCTGGGGACCCGGTTCGAGCTGCGTCTCGGTGACCCGAGCGAGTCCGAGGTGGACCGCAGGGTCGCGGTGAACATCCCGGAGGGACGCCCCGGTCGCGGTCTGTCGCGCGACAAGCTCCACTTCCTCGTCGGCCTGCCGAGGATCGACGGCTCGAGCAACCCCGAGGACGTCGCGCAGGGCGTCCAGGACGCCATCGCCAAGATCAACGCCACCTGGCGCGGGCGGCGCGCCCCGCAGGTCCGGCTGCTCCCCGAGCAGCTGCCCTACGAGGAGCTGCTCACACAGGACGCCCACCGGGGCACGAAGCTGGTCCCGATCGGCGTCAACGAGAACGAGCTGGCGCCGATGTACCTCGACTTCGACGCCGACCCGCACTTCTACGCGCTGATGGACGGGGAGTCCGGCAAGACGAACCTGCTGCGCACGATCGTCACGGGGATCGTTGACCGCTACACCCCGAAGGAGGCGGTGATCGTCCTGATCGACTACCGCCGGACGATGCTCGGCTACATCGAGACCAAGCACCTGCTGGCGTACGCCGTGTCGTCGAGCCAGCTCGGCGGCATCATCACCGAGGTCAAGAAGTCCCTGGTGAAGCGCCTCCCCGGCCCGGACGTGACACAGGAGCAGCTGAAGACCCGCTCCTGGTGGAAGGGGCCGGAGCTGTTCATCATCTGCGACGACTACGACCTGGTCTGCCCACAGGGCAACAACCCGCTGCAGCCGCTGGCGGAGTTCATCCCGCAGGCCAAGGACGTCGGCATGCACATCGTCGCCGTCCGCCGCACGGGTGGCGCGGGCAGGGCCATGTTCGACCCGGTGCTCGGCAAGCTGAAGGAGATCGCCACCCCTGGCCTGCAGGGCAGCGGCAGCCGGGACGAGGGTGCGCTGATCGGCAACGTCCGCCCCTCCCCGATGCCGCCGGGCCGAGGCACGATGGTGAGCCGCAAGTCGGGTCAGCAGCTGATGCAGGTGGCCTGGATCCAGCCGGAGGCATGAGTCCGCACCCGGAGAAGGGTGGTTCCGCCGATTGTGTGATCCCCTGCCGCCGATTGGCAGGCGTGCCGGGACGGCTCCGAGGTGGGCTTCGGGCGCCCCCTAACATCGGGGCTGGGCCCACGAGCGGGGGTGTGGATGACGGTGCGGGTGGCGGTCGACTTCGGCACGTCCAGCACGTGTGTCGCCGTCTCGGTCCGTGGGCGGGAGCCGCAGGTCGTGGCCGTCGACGGGACGCCGCTCATGTCCTCGGCCGTCTACGCGGCACCTGACGGGACCCTCTTCGTCGGGCAGGAGGCCGACCGGCAGGCCGCGGTCGACCCCTCGCGGTACGAGCCGCACCCCAAGCGGCGGATCGACGAGCCGGAGCTGCTGCTCGGGACCAGTGTCCACAAGGTCAGGGACGTCATCCGGGCCGTGCTCTCCAGAGCGGTCGCCGAGGGCCAGCGTGTCGGCGGCGGGCCCGTCGACCAGCTCGTGCTCACCCACCCCGCCGAGTGGGGTGCCATCAGGACACGGGTGCTCAGGCAGGCGGGCAACGGGCTCGGCGCACGCATCGTCCTCGTGCCGGAACCCGTCGCGGCGGCCGTGTTCTACTCCGCCAGCTTCCCCGGGCAGCACGACGGCCCCGTCGCGGTGCTCGACCTCGGCGGCGGCACCGTCGACGTCTCCGTCGTGCGGGCCAACCGGCCCCTCGCCACGCGTGGGGATCCCACCTTCGGCGGCGCCGACATCGACCAGATGCTGCTCGAGCACGTCGGGTCGCTGGTCGCGGGCACCGACGAGCAGGCGTGGCGGGAGCTGGTGGAGGGGCGCGAGCTACCCGACCGCCGCAGGCGCAGGGTCATCCACCAGGACGTCCGCGGTGCCAAGGAGACACTCTCCCGGCACAACTACACCGACGTCCCGATGCCGCCGCCCTTCGCCGACGCGCACGTGACCCGGGGCGACCTCGAACGGCTCATCGCGCCGAGGCTGGAGCGGGCCGCCGAGCTGACCGCCGCCACCATCAAGGAGGCCGGGCTTCGGCCGACCGACCTCGCCGGGATCTTCCTCGTCGGTGGCTCCAGCCGGATTCCCCTTGTCTCCCAACTGGTTCACAAGCACTGCGGGATCGTGCCGACCTCGCTCGACCAGCCGGAGACCGTCGTCGCCAGAGGGGCGTTGCGTGCCGTCGCGGGGAGCGGGGACGGCACAGGGGACCTCGCCGCGCCCGCGGCGAACCGGCGGCCCCGACAGGCGCAACCCAGACCGCCGCAGCCAGTTCAACCGCTGCCAGTTCAGCCGCTGCCAGTTCAGCCGCAGCCAGTTCAATCGCAGCCAGTTCAGCCGCAGTCACGCGCGGCCGTCGAGCCGCCGCCGAGGCCGAGGCCCGCCCTGCCGCCGACCCCACCGGTCAGCACCTCCAGACGCCGCTCGGCACTGCTGCTCGTCGGTGCGTCGGCACTCGCGGCAGCCCTCGCGATCGTGCTGGTCGTCGTGCTGAACGGGGGCAACGAGCCGCGCTCGCGGGCAACACCCCAGACCACTACCACCACCCCGGCGCCGGGGCGGCTGATCGCCCAGTACGAGTACCAGTTCACCCTGCCGACCGACTGGCTCCAGACGGGTGGGGACGCCACCCAGCTCCGCACCGAGGTCAAGCCGTCCGACGCCCAGACCGGCGACGACCTCGTGCTCGTCCAGCAGATCCGGCTCTCCTTCGACAGCGACGCCGACCGGCCGAGAGCCGTCGGCAAGCTGCGGGACGAGTTCAACCGGGCAGGCGACGCCTTCACGGGCTTCGACGAGAAGGCGAGCTTCGCGGGGCGCCAGGTCATCCACTACCAGCAGGCCCTCCCCAACAAGGACGCCACGGTCGACTGGTACGTCGTCTTCCAGCACAACACCCAGGTCAGCGTGGGCTGTCAGCACGAGAACACCGGCAAACGGGACCGCGAGGTCGCCACCGCCTGCGAGATGATTGTGCGAACACTCCGCATCATCACGGAATAGGCTTGTGTGCCATGAGCTTCCGGCAAGCCGCGGCACGCTTCCTCGCCGATGTCGACTACGCGTTGACCAGGGCACGCCGGGCCGCCCGCGACGCACGTGCCGAGTCGGCCGAGTTCCGCGGCCGGACCGACGAGCTGACCGCGCAGGCGAAAACCGGGAAACTGCGTGGACTTCGCCGGGGCGAGGTGGCGCCGACCGACTCCGCCGCCCGCGCGGACGCGGCGAAGTTCCGTGCCGACAACGGGTTGCCGGTGCCGGAGCTGCCGACCGCCGACGACCTGATGGCCCGCCTGCCCGGCAGGGAACCACGACCTCGGCCACCGAGGGACGACGACTTCGCCAACCCTCAGGTGCTGTTCGACGTCGACAAGGAGCCCCGGCAGCCACCGCCGCCACCAGCGGGTTCCCCCGAAGCGGACGACACGGGGGCGCCGGCTCGTCCGAGGGAAGACGACTTTTCGCAACAGCGAATCCTCATGGACGCGACGGAGGGAACCTACCGTCCCGACGACTTCGCGGAGTCGGTGTTCGATCTTGACGACCCGGAGAACCGCAGGTGAAGGACAACTTCCAGCGGTAGGCCGGAGACGGCGGCCCGGGTAGGGGCCAACCAGCGGGCGACCTCGGTGAACTCCCTTGTTCGCACATGCGACGGCGGCGGGCGTTCACGCTCGCAACGACCTCGGATGAGGTGGCGACATTGTGGAACCGGACATGGCAGGGTCTACGTCGCAGGAGGCGTACGAAGCGAAAGCGTGTACGACCACTCAAGACCCGATGAAGGGGGTTCTCTCTTATGGCTGGTTCATTCCAGACAGGCGCAACAGAGCTCACCACCGCGGCCGGCGACATGGTGCACACCAACGAACTGCTCCAGGACGAGGCTCGCCAGCTGGCGCAGGCCGTCGACTCCGTGCAGGGCGCGTGGTCGGGTGCCGCGGCCCAGGCGTTCACCAACCTGATGACCCAGTACAACGACGACTTCACGAAGTTGAACACCGCGCTGTTCAACATCGCCGAGCAGGTCTCCGGTTCGGCCGCCGACTACTCGAAGCAGGAAGAAGAGGCGTCCGCGGACATCTCGGCCATCATGCAGACGCTGTCGGACGGCTGAGCCCCCCGGTCATCAGGTACACCCCGCGCCTTCCACATCCTTAGGAGAGATTCATGAGCGGCGACCAGAACATCAAAGTCCAATTCAGTTCGCTGGAGGCTCTCTCCGGTGACATCAACCGGCGAGTCAGCAACATCGAGGGTCACATCGAGGACCTGCGGACCAAGATCCGGGACCTCGAGAACCTCTGGCAGGGTTCCGCTTCCGACGGCTTCCAGAGCGTGAAGAACCAGTGGAACGGCTCCGCCGACCACGTCAAGCAGGTTCTGAAGAAGATCGAGATCGCGGTCATCCAGTCGACCGACGGCTACCGCGACACGGAGGACCGGAACTCCAAGCGTTGGGACCAGTGAGCGCGTCTTCGCGACCGCACTGACCACACGCGAACGGGGCTCGGGAAGACTCCCGAGCCCCGTTCGCGTGTGTCCGAAGAGGTCAGTTCTCCGGCGTGCGGTCGTTGAACTTCTCCCAGAACTGGTCCACCGCGGCCTTGTCGGTGATCGCCGTGGTCTCCCCGGCGTCCGGGGCGTCCGGCACGTCGTCCTTTGTGGCCTTGCCGATGACCTCGTACTCCAGCTGTAACTCCAGCTGCGGCGCGTCGCCGTCGGAGACCGTGTCGCGGATCTCGAACCCGGTGAAGCCCATGTCCTTGTCGAACTTCAGGACCACCGGCACCACCGTCTTCTTCATCGGGTCGGTGACGCCGTCGCGCTTCTCCTCCGGGATCGAGATGAAGCCCTCGTCCAGCATCACCCCGAGCAGCGCGCCCGTGGTCACCTCGAAGCCGTCCTCGGTGGCGCGTGCCTCGTTCGGCTGCTCGTCCGGCGCGTCGAGCTTGGTCTGCCCGATGGCCTTGTCCAGGTGGCAGGCGACCCACGCGGTCAGCAGGAAGCAGTTGTCGAAGCCGGTGCCTGCCCACAGTGACGGCACGGACACCCACGGTGTCGGTGCGAGGAACTTGTGGTCGTCGTCGAGCTTGACGTAGTCCGTCTCCGACGACGGGGGCGTCAGCGTCTCCGACCAGGAGCCGTCCTTGGCGAACCGCCGCTTGAGCAGGACGGCGGGCGGGTCGCCGACCTTGTAGGACTCGTGCTCGGTGGTGATCTTGACGTCGCCGAAGTTGAGGTAGTTGTAGACCCTCGCGTGCTCGTCGCCGAGGTTGACGAAGTGCGACTGGAACGCGTCGAGGCCACGCCTGACCGCGTCCGAGGTCGCCTGCTCGGCCGACGCGCTGTCGGCGACGGGTCTGCCCGCGGTCGGCTGGGCGCACCCGGCCGCCACCGCGACGCAGAGTGCGGCGCCCGCCAGCCGTGCCGATCGGGTGACAGTCATCTCAGCTACCCCTGTCCGCTGCCTGGAACACGCCGTCGACGTGCACGATAGTGGGCATCGGCGACCCACACGTGGGGGTCGCTTTGACCCCCGCCGAACCCGGCAGGTATCTTTCTATGTTGTTGCGCGCCGCGGGCGTATGTCCGTATGAGCGCACATGCACCCTGACGCAAATGACGACGAGGTAGATCCGTGCGCACGTACAGCCCGAAGCCAGGCGAGGTGTCCCGCACCTGGCATGTCATCGACGCGGAGGACGTGGTCCTCGGCCGGCTCGCCTCTCACGTCGCCACCCTGCTCCGGGGCAAGCACAAGCCGACCTTCGCTCCCCACATGGACACTGGTGACTTCGTCATCATCGTCAACGCGGAGAAGGTCGTGCTCACGGGCAACAAGCGTGAGCAGTCGTTCGCCTACCGGCACAGCGGCTACCCCGGCGGTCTGCGCAAGCGGTCCTTCGGCGAGCTGCTGGACACCCGCCCCGACCGGCTGCTTGAGAAGGTCGTCAAGGGCATGCTGCCGAAGAACAAGCTCGGCCGTGCCCAGGGCAAGAAGCTGAAGGTCTACGCAGGCCCGGAGCACCCGCACGCCGCGCAGCAGCCGAAGCCGTTCGAGATCGCCAAGGTCAGCAGGTAGATGAACTTGCTGGTAGCAGTCAAGTCGAGCACAAGCGAGGATCATTGAGCACCCCTGAGACCACCGACACCGAGGCTGAGGTCGAGGCTCCGGTCGCCGAGGAGGCACCGGAGGCCCCCCGTCCCGTGCGCGTGAGCGGCGAGACCGCCCAGACCGTCGGCCGCCGCAAGGAGGCCGTCGTCCGCGTGCGCCTCACGCCGGGCAGCGGCAAGTTCACGCTGAACGGCAAGTCCCTCGAGGAGTACTTCCCAAACAAGGTGCACCAGCAGCTCATCCGCGAGCCGCTCGTGACCGTCGAGAAGCCCGAGGCCTTCGACGTCCGCGCCAACCTCAAGGGCGGCGGCATCACCGGTCAGGCCGGTGCGCTGCGCCTCGCGATCGCGCGTGCGCTCATCGAGCTCGACAGCGAGGACCGCCCGCCCCTGAAGAAGGCCGGCTTCCTGACCCGTGACCCCCGGGTCAAGGAGCGGAAGAAGTACGGCCTCAAGAAGGCTCGCAAGGCGCCTCAGTACAGCAAGCGCTGATTTCCGCGTTCACGCTTCAGTGGAACGCCGCGTCCGGTACGTGCGATGCACCGGGCGCGGCGTTTTCTGCATCCAAGGCTTCTTTCTCGGGAGGTTCCGCCGACGATGGCACGGCTTTTCGGTACCGATGGTGTTCGTGGCCGCGCGAACGCCGAGCTCACCCCTGAGCTGGCACTTTCCGTCGCCGCGGCGGCAGCGCGCGTGCTGGTCGAGCACGACAGCTCCCACCGGCCGGTCGCGGTCGTCGGGCGGGACCCGAGAGCGAGCGGCGAGATGCTGCAGGCGGCGGTCGCGGCGGGCCTGACCTCGGCCGGCGCGGACGTGATGCTGCTCGGTGTAGTGCCGACCCCCGCGGTCGCGCACCTGATCGGCGAGCTGGGCGCCGACCTCGGCGTGGTGATCTCCGCCTCCCACAACCCCATGCCGGACAACGGCGTGAAGCTCTTCGCCGCGGGCGGCCACAAGCTGGCCGACGCCATCGAGGACGAGGTCGAGGCGCACATGGGCGCCGAGTTCACCCGGCCGACCGGCGCCGGTGTCGGCCGCGTCTACGACATCGCCGACTCGCTCGACCGCTACGTCGCCCACCTGCTGAAGTCCTCGCCCCACCGCCTCGACGGTCTGCGCGTGGTCGTCGACTGCGCGAACGGTGCCGCCTGGGCCGCCGCACCCCAGGCGTACCGCGAGGCGGGTGCCGAGGTGATCGCCATCAGCGCGCTGCCGGACGGCGAGAACATCAACGAGGACTGCGGGTCCACCCACCTGGACACCCTTCGCGAGGTCGTGCTGGCGGAGCAGGCCGACCTCGGCATCGCCCACGACGGCGACGCCGACCGCTGCCTCGCCGTCGACGCGGCGGGCAACGTGATCGACGGCGACCAGATCATGGCCGTGCTGGCGCTGGCCATGAAGGAGTCCGGCGACCTGGCGGACAACACCCTGGTCGCGACCGTCATGAGCAATCTGGGCCTGCACCTGGCCATGCGGGACAACGGCGTGGTCATGCGCACCACGGCCGTTGGCGACCGCTACGTCCTGGAGGCCCTGCGCGAGCACAACCTGTCGCTGGGCGGTGAGCAGTCGGGCCACGTCGTCATGCCCGCCCACGCCACCACCGGCGACGGCCTGCTCACCGCGATGCGGCTGATGGCCCGCGTCGCCGAGACGGGCCGTCCGCTCGGTGACCTCGCGGCGGTCATGACCCGCCTGCCGCAGGTGCTCAAGAACGTCAAGGTGGCCGACAAGTCCGCGGTCGCCACGTCCACCTCGGTCAGCGAGGCCGTCGCGGAGGTGGAGGCCGAGCTCGGCGAGACCGGCCGGGTGCTACTGCGTCCCTCCGGCACCGAACAACTCGTACGGGTGATGGTCGAGGCGCCGTCACAGGAGGTGGCCGAGGCGGCGGCGCAGCGTTTGGTGGGTGTCGTGAGCACGGCCGTCTGACCAGCACATTTCGTTGACGTATCCTCCGGAACGTCCACGGTTGTGGGATTCGGTCGGTATGTTGCTTGTAGTGTTCGCGGGCGTACGATCCGTGTGCTCGCGACCACCGGCGTGACATCTGAGGCAAGTCCTGAAGGAGCGACGATGGCAGGCGACATGGAGGTCGATCCGGCGGCCGTCCAGGCCTTCGCCACGTTCCTCGCCGACGCCAGGGCGCAGCTCGAGCAGGTCAGGGCCCGCGTCGCGGAGCCAAGCACGTCCGAGGACGACCTCGGCAGGCACTGGAAGGGCGACGGCGAGGAGTACGTCAACGCCTACAGCATGATCGCCCCGGACCTCGGCGCGCTGTCCGCGCTGCTCGACCAGGTGTCGACCCAGCTGACGGCGGGCGCGGACCTCCAGGTCGCCGGCGAGGCCACGAATCTCGGCGCGTTCACCAAGATCGCGGCGGGCGGCGACACCGAGTCCCCGACGAGCGAGTCCGGGGGCATCTGATGGACTTCGCGGCCGCCGACATCTGGCAGGACTTCAAGACGGCGTCGCGCACCGAGCGCGGCACCCTGGACGACAACGCCAACGAGGTTCTCCTCGGCCCGCGCCTCAACGAGGCGGTCCGCGACCGGGCGAACGGCTACCTGAGGAAGCTCGACCTCGGTCCGGCCACGAAGGCGACCGACGAGCGCGCCAAGCTTCTCGACCTGCACTGGGGCCACGTCGAGCACGACGGCGCCATGCTGGGCGGACTCGGCGCCGCGATGACCAACTTCGCCGAGACCCTCGCCGCGAACGTCGCCGAGCTGGGGAAGAGCTGGCAGGGCGACTCGTACAACGCCTTCAGGACGGCCGTCGACAAGATCCAGCGGACGATGGCCGAGTACGGCGAGGCCGCCACCACCACCGGTGAGGGCCTCGTCAACGCGATGGGGCAGATCCGCGAGCTGTACCAGACCTTCGCCGACGACAGCGCGGGCAAGCACCTCGACTTCCACCCGATCTCACCGCCGGAGAAGTGGCACAGGATCGGCGAGGGCGACTACACGGCCGACAAGCTGGCCGAGGCCTGTCCGTCCGACCACGGCAACGACCTCGTTCTCGACGTGTCGGACATCGTCGACTACAACTACGACTGCATCAAGAACAACGACGAGCAGTCGAACATGATCAACGGTCACTGGGTGACCGAGCGCCGCTGGGACATCTGCCTGCGGGACGGGTGCGAGGAGAGCCTCGACCGCGTCTCGATCATGTACACGAACCTGGTCGACCAGAGCCAGGAGGCGATCGACCGGATCAAGGGCAAGCTCGACAACTACTTCGGCGCGGTCGACACGGTCGTCGACGGGGTCACCGGGCTCTACGACGCGGCGTTGGGGAACGTGTACACCCTCGGCAACGCGGAGGCCTTCACCTCGCTGCGGGTGATCGGTGGCGCGCCCTCGGGCGGCGACACTCCCGTCGACCAGGCCGGTCAACCGGCCGACGGTGGCGAGCCGGTCAGCGTCGGCGGCGACCAGAGCCCGGCGGTGGCGGTCGAGCCACCGCAGCCCGAGCCCGATGTCGAGCCTGCGGCCGTCGAGACTCCTCCCGACGGGACCCCGGCCGCCGACGACGCGGCCGACCAGAGCGGGTCGGTGAAGGTCAGGGACGGGGACCGCACGATCGGGGTCACCAGTCCGGACGGTACGGGCCGTGTGGTGGTCACCGTCCAGGACGGGGCCGGCGCGACCAAGACCTACGAGCTGGACTTCGACGCGGCCAGTGGTCTGTCGGTCGACCGGCCGGAGGGCGCGGTCCCCGGCGCGGAGCAGATCCCGGCCCGCACCGACGGCAAGTGCGTCATCGAGGACGG
The DNA here is from genome assembly GCF_004364325.1 of Actinophytocola oryzae. Taxonomy (GTDB): domain Bacteria; phylum Actinomycetota; class Actinomycetes; order Mycobacteriales; family Pseudonocardiaceae; genus Actinophytocola; species Actinophytocola oryzae. The sequence goes on from NZ_SOCP01000010.1 coordinate 350,451, forward strand.
TCCGCTCACCATCACGGCCGAGCGCCCCCTGTTCTCGCCGGACTCGCTCAAGCTCGTGGTCGACGACGGCTCCGGCAAACCGAACACCTACACCGTCGACTTCGACGACCAGGACACCCCCGACCAGCAACCCTCGGCCGCCCCGGCACAGGCCGGTCCCGCGCCCGCGGACGCGACCAGCGCAGGCCCTGCCGCCGAGCCCGCGCCGCCGTCGGAGCCCGCCAAGGGTGACTCGGCGCCACCCCCGTCGCCCGCCCCTCGACCCGCGACGCTCACCTCTCCCCAGGCGGCCTGGCAGGGGGAGCAGACGGGGTCCGTGTCCGGGGTGCTCGTCCCCGACCAGCCCGGCGAGGCCGGTCTCGCGAAGGCACCCGACGCCGACCAGCCCGAGGTGGCGGGGATGGCGGGTGCCGGGCTGCCCATCGCGGGCGGGTCGTCCGGGCCCGCGCAGGAAGGCGGGCGCGCCGGCTCGGGATGGAGTGTGCACGGCGACCTGTTCGACACCGGCGAACCCGTCTACAGCATGCATGGCGTCCTCGGGGACGACGACGGCGCGAAGGACTGAGCCATGTCACTCGCCGACATCGACCGGGCCGCGACCCAGCGGCGGATACAGGAGATCGCCGACACCGCGAGGAAGTCGTTCGAGGCACACGCGCAGCGGTCGGCGCAGCTCGACGCGGCCGCCCGCGAAGCCGTGGCCAAGGAGGACGCGGACGTCGAGGCGGTCAAGGCACGCAACGCCGAGCGCGAGGCCCGCAAGGCGGAACAGGCTCGCGGGGCCACCAGGCAGCAACCGAGGAAGCCGGCCACCCTGTCGCTCGGCGCCGACGAGTTCAAGCTCGACCGGCAGGCCCGCCAGGCCGCCGGTGAGCTGCCGTCACCCGGCCCGAGGGAACCCGCGACACGCAAGCCCGGCCTCCGCCAGGACGAGCCCGCCGCGAACCGGAAGAAACCCCGTCCCGGTGGCGACGACGACATGTCCGGGCGCACCTGGCTCCGGTAACGGAAGCAAATTTACGAGCAGCCCTCGTCGCCACCTGGGGATAGGTACATTCTGTGTGCAGATGTGACGGCACCGACCGTCGCCGGCGCGCGTCAGACCAGGGCAAACCGCGCCAGCAAGACCGTGAGGGGGAACGCCGACGTGAACACGCCGCCGCCTAGCTCGAACACGACCAACGGGGTAGCCGCACCGGACGGCTACAAGGCCGACACGGATTCGATGTCGTCGGCAGGCCGGACGATCAGCACCAAGGCCGAGGACGCCAAGGGTGAGGTCGAGGAGGTCAAGCCTGCCAAGACGCAGGCGGCGGAGTTCGGCACGCACCCCGACCACCAGGCATGGCAGAAGGACTACGCCGCCGCGTTCGACCAGCTCGGCGCGGGCGCGACCGCCATGTGCGACAACCTGATGGCGTTCGCGGGCCAGCTCGGCGGGTCGAGCACCAGCTACACCGAGCAGGAAAGCTCCGCGTCGACCACCGTGACCAACGCCGGGAGCTGAACGTGGCGAAATCCTGGCAGGAGGTCAAGTCCGTACTGGACGACCCCTACGTGTCGGCGGACACGAAGGAGGCGTTGCTCACCGCCTATGCCATGGAGGCGGGCGACGACGCGTCCCCTGAGCTCGAGCAGTACACGAACGGCACCAAGGCGTCCTACAACATCGACGGCGACGACGTCTTCGGCAGGAACGGCGCCGTCCTGGGCACCGACAGCCTGTACCAGACGGCCCAGGACGAGTCGGACGAAGCCGGCTACAGCCACAAGGTGAACGACCAGAACGTGGAGTCCGGTCGTACCACCATCGAGGGCATGCAGCCGCCCGCCGAGGGCTCGAACAGCGGTGTGAAGAAGTCGGACGAGATCTTCGAGGCCGGTCGGCCCGCGCTCAGGCTCTTCCAGGACTTCATCCCCGTCAACGACAAGGTGCCGGACGACTCGCTCGGCAGGCAGGGACGCTTCAAGCTCGACGACATCACCAAGCGCTACGAAGAGCAGATGGGCATCTCGTTCCAGAACTTCATGGACGACGCCAAGCGCCTCCGCGACGCCCACACCCAGCTGAACACGCTCAACGGGGACACCGAGGCCGAGCTGAACAAGACGTACAAGGACTGGACCGGCCCGGCCGCCAACGCCTCGTACCAGTACTACTCGGAGAAGATGGCGCCCAACATCAAGAACCTGCTGGACTACCTGCAGACGGCGCCGGACACCATCGACACGGCCGTAACCAACGTCTTCACCGCCTGCAAGGACAAGGCGAACGACGTCATCACGCTGTACCAGAGCTTCAACGGCACCATGGGCAGCGCGAGCCCGGAGATCGCGGCGAAGGTCGTGAAGCTCGCGAGTGGTGATTTCAGCTCGCAGGACGAGGTGCTCGAGGTCGCGGCCTGGGTGGACGCGACGACGGGCAGCAACCTCGAGTCGACCATGCGCGCGGACGACTGCGGGCTGAACGACGAGAACAAGGAGTACACGATCCGCGAGTGCAAGAAGTGGATCCGTGACTCCTTCAACAAGGACCTGCACGACAACCTGTACGTCAACTTCAAGCAGGCCTGCGACGACGCACTCGAGGCGGTCAACTCCCACTACGAGTCGCTGGACACCTATCTCAAGGAGTACGAGAACGAGTTCGGCGCTCCGCTGGCGGCACCGGTCAACGACGGTGGCGGCGGAGGCGGTGGAGGTGGCGGCGGCGGGAACGGTGGCGGCTCAGGCGGCGGCTCGGGTGGCGGGTCTGGCGGCGGATCCGGTGGCGGGTCTGGCGGTGGCTCTGGCGGTGGCTCTGGTGCCGGTTCCGGTTCCGGTAGTGGCTCGGGTGGCGGCGGCGGTGGCATGCCGGACGTCGGCACCCCGCCGACGACCGACACCGGTGGCGGCGGCGACCAGACCGACCCGTCCGGTGAGGACACGGACGGCGACGGCAAGCCCGACGACCCCGGCCAGCAGGACCCGGGCGGCCAGCAGGACCCGGGCGGCCAGCCGCCGTCGACCTCGCCGACCGCCGACCAGCAGGAGACCGTCACGATCAAGGACGGCGACCGGGAGATCGCGGTCACCAGCCCCGACGGCGAGGGCATGGTCAAGGTGACCGTCGACGACGGCACCGGCCACCCGAAGACCTACACGATGGACTTCGGCGGCCCGGACCCGTCCGGCACCGGCGCCCCGGGTCAGCCAGGCACGCCGGGACAGTCCGGTCAGCCGGGACAGGGCGCGGACGGGCAGTCCGCGCCTGGTGTCCCCGGCCAGGACGCGCCCATCGAGCCGGGTCCCGACGGCAAGTGCACGATCACCGACGGGGACCTGACCATCACCGCGGAGCGGCCGGAGGGCCAGCCGGACACGGTCGTGGTCACGGTCGACGACGGCACCGGCAACCCCACCACCTACAACCTGGACTACTCGGAGTCGCAGACCTCTGGCCAGGAGGGCAGCGACCCGGTCCAGCCGGGTGGCGGCGGGAACGGACACCCGGCAGGCGGGCCCGACGCCCCGGTCACCACGCTGCCCTACCAGCTCAGCGGCGACCTGGCCGCCGAGCCGGCCATCGGCTACGGGGAGATGCCCGACCAGCCGTCGACCATGCCCGCCTACGACGGGATGCCCGACAACCTCGCGCAGCCGGTCGACGCGGCCACACCGCAGGGCCTTGCGTACCCGTCGGACACCCAGCCGGGGTTCGTGGAGCCGGGCCAGCAGCCCGATTACGCCACCACGGCGTCCGCCGCCGACCCGAGCGCCGGTGCCGGAGCACACGCGGCGACCGGCCAGGTCGGGTCGTTCGGCGCGCCGGACCACGGGTCGTCGCCGTACATGGACCGGCCCGGTGGCGAGGCGAGCCTGGCCAGCGCGTCGGACGGCTCCGGTGACCAGGGCCACCACCCGCAGCCGCAGCAGCCTGGCATGCCGGGCGGTGGCATGCCCATGATGGGTGGGCCACAGGGTGGCGGCGGCTCGGGCGACACCGAGCGTACCGCGACGCAGTGGCGCACCACCGGTGACCTGTTCGACGAGCCGATGGACAACGAGCGGTTCCGCGGCGCGTTCGGCGGCGAACGATAACCAGGACGTGAGGGGAAGATCCGATGGGCGCTTATGACCGGGCCGCGGCGGCGCGGGCCAAGATGGCGCAGGTGCAGCGGGAGATGGCGGAGCGGCGCTCGCTGCGGGACCGCAACTTCCTGCAGCGGCGTGCCGAGGCGGTCGACGCGTTCAAGAAGCAGGGTCCCGTGATGGAGCAGGTCGCCAAGCACATGGGCGAGCTGGGTCGCAGGCGCAAGCAGGCAGGCGGCTGGGCGACCGAGAAGACCGAGCGGGACAAGGACTTCGTCATGGGCTTCGGCCTCGAGGACGAGGACCCGTCGAAGGACCCGTACAACTTCCAGGCCACCCGGCGGACCCCGGACACCCCGCCCGGCGGGATCGGCACGCTCGACGACGAGGACTCGCCGCTGCGGTCGGCGCCCATGCCGCCCCCGGCCCCCGAGGCCCCGCCCGCGCCGGAGCCGCCCGCGCCGCCGACGCGCGCGCCGCGCCGCCCGGCCCCCCGCCAGGAGCTGGACGACGAGGACGACTTCTCCAACCAGTCGAGCTGGATGCAGAACCGGTGAACGCGCAGGTCGCCGAGCGGGCGGACGAGATCAAGGCCGTGGTGTGCCGGGTGCTCGAGGTGGACGAGGACCAGGTGGGCCCGACAGACCACTTCGTCGAGTCCCTGGGCGCCGACTCGATGAAGCTGATCGAGCTGCTCGCCAACCTGGAGATCGAGTTCGACGTCGAGGTCGACCCTGGTGAGTTCGAGCGCCTGATCAGCCTCGACGGTGTCTACGCGGTGCTGAGCGAGGCTCTCGACAAGTGAAGCGTGTTGCCGTCACCGGGCTCGGCGTCGTGTCGAGCATCGGCACCGGCGTCGCCGAGTACGCGGCCGGGCTGCGGTCCGGCCGCGATGGCGCACGGCCGATCGGCGTGTTCGACACCACCGGTTTCGCGCACGACACCGGCTGCGAGGTCGTCGGGTTCGAGCCGTCCCGATGGGTTGCCGCGCAACGGGTCGAGGACCTCGGCAGGGCCGCGTGCTTCGCCGTCGCGGCGGCACGGATGGCGGTGGCGGACGCCGGCCTGACCGACCCCGGTCGCTCGATGGTGTGCATCGGCACCACCGACGGCGGCGGCGACGCAGGCGAGCGGATCGCCGAGCATGTCGTGCGGGAGCGGGAAGTCCCCGCCGAGCTGCCGCGCCGGGTGCCTGCCGCGTCCATCGCGGTGGCCGTCGCCCGCGAGCTCGGTCTGTCCGATGTGGACATCTCGACGGTCGCGACGGCCTGTGCCGCGGGCAACTACGCGATCGGCAACGGTTTCGACGCCGTCGCGGCAGGCGAGGTCGACGTGGCGCTGTGCGGTGGCGCGGATGCCATGTGCCGCATGACGTTCACGGGTTTCTATCGCCTCGGTGCCGTCGACCCGCGGCGGTGCAGGCCCTTCGACGTCGACCGGCAGGGCATCCTCACCGGCGAGGGCGCGGGTGTGCTCGTGCTGGAGCCGCTCGACGCGGCCGTGGCACGCGGTGCGCGGATCTACGCGGAGGTCCTCGGCTACGGCCTCAACTGCGACGCGGGCCACCCCGTCGCGCCGGACCGGGACAGCGTGGCCGCCTGCATGCGGCTCGCCCTCGACGACGCGGGCGTCACCCCCGACCAGGTGGACCTCATCTCCGCGCACGGCACCGGCACGAAAGCCAACGACAGCACGGAGTGCGGCGCGATCCACGACGTCTTCGGCGACGAGGCGCCACGCACGGTCTCGGTGAAGTCCATGCTGGGCCACACGATGGGTGCGGCCAGTGCCCTGTCGGCCATCGCTTGTGCGCTCGCCATCAGGGAAGGGTTCATCCCACCGACCATCAACCACGTCGAGACCGACCCCGAGTGCGGCATCGACTGCGTGCCCAACGAGTCGGTCGATGCGGACCTGCGTGTGGTGCAGAACAACGCGCTCGCCTTCGGTGGCAACAACTCCGTCGTCCTCTTCGGACGGCACGCATGACCGGGGTGGTGGTCACCGCGTGGTCGGCGCTGTCCCCGTACGGCCACGGCGCCACGGTCTTCGCGGACGGTGTCCTGGCGGGCGTGCCTGCCCCGCTGACATCCACAAAGGACGAATGGGTGCAGGCGGACGCCCGTGTGGTGCCCGACTTCGACATCGTCGAGCAGTTGGGGCGCAAGGGAACCAGCTCGATGGACCGCACTAGCGCGCTCGCCGTCGCCACGCTCGGGGCGCTGCGACCCGAGCCGGACTCGCGCACCGGCGTCGTCCTTGGCACCACGAGCGGCTCGGCGCGCACGCAGTTCGAGTTCACGCGCGACTCGCTGACGCGACGTAAGCCGTACCTCGTCAACCCCGCGCAGATGCCGTTCGCGCTGATGAACTCCGCCGCCGCCCAGTGCGCGATCCGGCACGGTCTGACCGGCCCGAACAGCACCGTCGCGGCAGGCAGGACCTCGGGCCCCACCGTGTTCCGGTACGCGGCGCGGCTCCTGCGTGCCGGCCGTGCGAGCGGGGTGTTCGCCGGTGCCGTCGAGGAGCACAGCGGTGCCCGTGAGCTGCTGGAACCCGGTGGTCGGCTCGGCGAGGGCTGCGTACTGTTCTTTTTGCAAACCGCCGGGGCGGGGAACCGACCGGCGCTCGCCGAGGTCGTAGCGTCGGACACGAGGTTCAGCGACGGCGAGCCACGCCGTGCGCTGGCCGCGAGTCTGCGGCACGTGATGGCCGGGATCCCGGTGGACGAGGTGTGGGGGCTCGCGCTCTCGGCCGCGACACCGGAACTGTCCGAGACAGAAGACGACGCGACGGGTGAGGTGTTGGGCCAGGTGGGCAACGTGGTGCGGCCGGGTCGGCTCGTCGGTGACACGGGCGCGGCGAGCGGTGCCTTCGGGCTGGCGTCGCTGCTGGCCATGGCGGACGCGGACCCGGCGGCGCGTGGGCGGTTCGCCGTGGCCACCGCCGTCGACAGGGACGGCACCGCCGGTGTCGTCGTCCTTCGCTCAGTGGGAACGCAGCAGGCAGGGGGAGAACGATGAGCAGGTCGTGGGCGGAGGTCAAGAAGCTCCTCGACGATCCGTACGTGGACGCGGACACCAAGGAGCACCTGTTCGCGGCCTACCTCCGGGAGGAGGGCTACGCCAACTCCTACGGCGGCGGCGGGTACAACGAGGGCTACAACCAGGGGCCGTACTACACCGACGAGGACCGGCTGCCACCCGAGGTCAAGGGCTACTACGACAAGTACAAGCTGGACCAGGGCGACTACCAGCAGGGCAACCTCGACAAGGTCTACGGCGACGCCGAGGCCGAGTCGGAGGAACACGGCTACAGCCACGGCCTGAACGACGAGAACGTCGAGACCGGGCGCACCACCATCGAGGGCATGCAGCCGCCGGTCGAGGGCTCGACGTCCACCGGTGTGCAGAAGTCGGACGAGATCTTCGAGGCGGCAAGGCCCGCGCTGAAGCTGTGGGAGGACTTCCTTCCCGTCAACGACAAGGTGCCTGGCGACTCGCTCGGCCGCTACGGGAAGATCAACCTCGAGAACGACATCCAGAAGCGGTTCGACGAGCAGGTCGGCATCTCGTTCAGGAACTTCCTCGACGACGCCAAGCGCCTCCGCGACGCCCACACCGAGCTGAACACGCTCAACGGCGACACCGAGACCGAGCTGAACAACCTGTACAAGACGTGGACCGGCCCGGCCGCGAACGCCTCCTACCAGCACTACTCGGAGAAGATCGCGCCGAACACGACGGATCTGCTCGAGTACCTGCAGACCGCGCCGGACATGATCGACACGGCCGTCACCAACATCTTCACCGCCTGCAAGGACAAGGCGAACGACGTCATCACCATGTACCAGAACTGCCGGGGTCTGGTCGGCAGCGCGACGCCCGACATCGCGGCGAAGGTGGTGAAGCTCGCGGCAGGCGACTTCGACTCGCAGGACGAGGTGCTCGAGGTGGCGGCGTGGGTCGACTCGGTGTGCGGCAGCAACCTCGAGTCCACGATGCGCGCGGACGACTGCGGGCTGAACGACGAGAACAAGGAGTACACGATCCGCGAGTGCAAGAAGTGGATCCGTGACTCCTTCAACAAGGACCTGCACGAGACGATGTACGTCACGTTCAAGCAGGCGTGCGACGACGCGTACGAGACGGTCAACTCGCACTACGAGACGCTGAACACGTATCTCAAGGAGTACGAGAACAAGTTCACGGCGGCCTCGCCCGGCTCGCAGACCCCGCCGGGGTCGCAGACCCCGCCCGGTTCGCAGACCCCGCCCGCGTCGTCGACCCCGCCTGGCTCGTCGACCCCGCCCGGTTCGTCGACCCCGCCCGGTTCGTCGACCCCACCCGGGTCGTCCACCCCGGCGGCCTCGTACACGCCGCCGGCCCTGAACACCGACCTGCCGGGCGGCTCCACGCCGCCGGGGGGCTCGACCCCCGGTTCGTCGACGACGCCGAGCGGCATGCCCGACCCGTCGGGCCTCACCCCGCCCGGCCTGTCGACGGACCCGTCCGGCGCGACCACTCCGTCCGGCAGCACGCCCGGCTCGCTCCCGTCCATCGGCACGCCGGGCAGCAGCCTGCCGGGTGGCAGCGGCATCGACCCGGCGACGGGCCTGCCGCTCCCCGGCATGACCGCCGACGGCTCGGCACCCAAGACCGCGACCATCAAGGACGGCGACCGCACGATCACCGTGGGCCAGCCCGACGCGAGGGGCCGCAGCAAGGTCACGGTCGACGACGGCAAGGGCGAGCCCCGTGAGTACGAGGTGGACTTCACGTCGGACGAGCCGGGCGAGACGTACGAGGACGGGGTGATCAAGGCCGGCCCGGACGGCAAGGCGGTGATCCAGGACGGTGACGCCGCCATCTCGCTGGAACAGGTCCCCGGCCAGAGCTCCCAGATGAAGATGACGGTCGACGACGGCACCCCGGCGTCGTACGACTTCGACTTCGACGCCGGTGCGGACGTGCCGGGTCTTCCCGACGTGGCGACCCTGTCCAGCCTGGGCGGTGACCTCCCCGACGCGAGCGGCGGCTCGGCCGGTGGCGGCGGTATCGGCGGTGGTGGCGGCGCTGGTGACATCGGCGGTGGTGGCGTCGGCGGCGGTACCCCGGGCCAGTCGACCACCCCGGGCCCCGGCTCGATGGTGGGTGCGCAGGCCCCGGACACGGGCGCCGACCGTGCCGGCGTGGTCCCCGCGGCGGCGAGCGCGGCCCCGGGCGGGCAACAGGCCGGTGCTCCGGTGGGCGGCATGCCGATGGGTGGCATGGGCGGCGCGGGCCAGGGCGGTGGCGGCGACCAGACCCGCCAGAGCAAGTGGCGCACGACGGGTTCCCTGTTCGACGAACAGGACCCGGCAGCCAACTTCAGCGGCATCGTCGGCCGCGACCCGGCGGAGAAGCCGAAGACCCCGAAACGCTGACGGACTCGGGAGGGCCGGGCGGGGGCAACCTCACCCGGCCGACCCCCGGTTCTCACCGGGTCGGGAGCGCCTGGTCCTCAAGCGTCAGCCGACAGCGAGCGTCAGGCGACCAGTTCCGAGGTGTCCGCGATCGCGGCGCCCTTGACGTCCGCCTCCAGCAAAGGCCGGAACCGGTCCTCGCCGGCGATGTGGACCAGGAAGAACGCCGTCATGAGGATGCGCGCCACCCGCTGCGCCCCGCTGTTCACCGACCCGGGGATCAGCAGGCTGCTCCAGTGCCGCCCCTCCGCGAACCCCATGTGGTCCACCTTCGGCAGCACCCGGTACTGCGCGACCCCACCCCAGTTCGCCGCGATCAGCCGCGAGTGGCCGACCGGCGGCGCCACGATGTCCTGCCCACCCGCCAGATGCAGCGCGGGCATCGAACACCGCGCCGCCGCGTCCGAGGCGAACGGCTTCGTCTGCGACGCGGCCATCGTCGCCACGCCGCCCACCCGCGAGTCGTCGGCGGCGGCCAGCACGGCCGCGCCACCACCCGTCGAGTGCCCGGCCAACCCGAGTCGCGACGACGACACACTGATCGCCCCGTCCCCGAGCCGCACCCCGGTGCACACGTCCAACGCCGTACGGAGGTCGGCCGCGAACAGCCGCGACGACGCGAGCGGCCCCCGCTGCGTCCCCGGCGCGGCGACCACGAAACCCCACGAAGCCAGGTGCCGGTACAGCCCCAGGTACCGGTCGGCGGGCTGGAGCCACCCGTGCCCGAACGCGACCGCGGGCAGGCCGAGGCCCGACCGCGGCGTGTACACGAGGCCCGGCAGTCCCACCAGCGCCAGGTCTCCCCGCAGCACCTGGTGGGGGCCGCGGTGCGTCAGTTCCGCGTACAACTCCTTGGGCTTGGCCGCCATGGCTGGAACCCTAGCGGCCCTGGGCGCCCGTGGCCGCGCAGGCAAGTCGTTACAGTCTCCAGCATGTGCGGAATCGTCGGATACGTTGGCCACCGGCAGGCCCTCGATGTCGTCGTCGACGGGCTGCGGCGGCTCGAGTACCGCGGGTACGACTCGGCGGGCGTCGCGGTCCTGACCGGGCCAGGGCAGCTCGCGGTCGAGCGCAAGGCGGGCAGGCTCGCCAACCTGGAGACCCGCCTCGACGAGGTCGGCCGTGACGGGTTCACCGGCACCGCAGGCATGGGCCACACCCGCTGGGCCACCCACGGGCCGCCCGTCGACCGCAACGCCCACCCGCACCGCGACGCCGCCAACCGGGTCGCCGTCGTGCACAACGGGATCATCGAGAACTTCGCCGCCCTGCGTGCCGAGCTGGAGGCCGACGGCGTCGAGCTGTCCAGCGACACCGACACCGAGACCGTCGCGCACCTGCTGGCCCGCGAGTACGACGCCACGCACGACCTCCCGGCCAGCATGCGGACCGTCTGCTGCCGCCTGACCGGTGCGTTCACCCTGGTGGCCACGCACGTCGACGAGCCGGACCTCATCGTCGCCGCGCGCCGCTCGTCCCCGCTCGTGGTCGGTGTCGGCGACGGCGAGACCTTCCTCGCCTCCGACGTCGCCGCGTTCATTGAGCACACCCGCGACGCCGTCGAGCTGGGGCAGGACCAGGTCGTCACGATCACCCGCGACGGCTACCACGTCACCGACCTGCACGGCGAGGACGTCGAGACCCGCCCGTTCCACGTCGACTGGGACCTCTCGGCCGCCGAGAAGGGCGGCCACGAGTACTTCATGCTCAAGGAGATCGAGGAGCAGCCGGAGGCCTTGGCCGACACGCTGCGCGGCCACTTCGTCGACGGCCGCGTCATCCTCGACGAGCAACGCATGACCGACCAGGACCTCCGCGACGTCGACAAGGTCTTCGTGGTCGCGTGCGGCACTGCCTACCACTCCGGCCTGGTCGCGAAGTACGCCATCGAGCACTGGACCCGCCTGCCCGTCGAGGTCGAGCTGGCCTCCGAGTTCCGCTACCGCGACCCCGTGCTCGACCGGGACACGCTGGTCGTGGCCGTGTCGCAGTCCGGGGAGACCGCCGACACGCTGGAGGCCGTCCGGCACGCCCGCGAGCAGAAGGCCCGCGTCCTGGCCGTGTGCAACACCAACGGCGCCCAGATCCCGCGCGAGTCCGACGCGGTGCTCTACACGCACGCGGGACCGGAGGTCGGCGTCGCGTCGACCAAGACGTTCCTCGCCCAGATCGCGGCGAACCTCATGGTCGGTCTCGCGCTGGCACAGGCCAGGGGCACCAAGTACGCCGACGAGATCGCCCGCGAGTTCAACGAGCTGGCCGCCATGCCGGAGGCCGTCCGCAAGGTCCTCGGCACCATCGAGAGGGTGCGTGACCTGGGCCGCTCGCTCGCCGACGCCAAGGCCGTGCTGTTCCTCGGCAGGCACGTCGGCTACCCGGTGGCCCTGGAGGGCGCGCTGAAGCTCAAGGAGCTCGCGTACATGCACGCGGAGGGCTTCGCGGCCGGCGAGCTGAAGCACGGCCCGATCGCGCTGATCGAGGAGGGCCTGCCGGTGGTGATCGTGATGCCGTCGCCGAAGGGCCGGGCGGTGCTGCACGCGAAAATGGTGTCGAACATCTCCGAGATCCAGGCCAGGGGCGCGCACACGATCGTGCTGGCCGAGGAGGGCGACGAGGCGGTCCGGCCGTTCGCGGACGAGCTGATCGAGCTGCCCGCGGTGCCGACGCTGCTGCAGCCACTGGTCGCGACCGTGCCGCTGCAGGTCCTGTCCGCCGAGATCGCGCGGGCCCGCGGCTACGACGTGGACAAGCCCCGCAACCTCGCCAAGTCCGTGACAGTGGAGTAGGGCCGTGCTCGGCGTGTGGACGACCACGCAGATCAGGACCGCGGAGGACCGGCTCCTGGCACGGACGCCGGACGGCGCGCTCATGCGCAAGGCCGCGTTCGGCCTGGCCACGGCGGTCCTGGACCTGCTGCGAGAACGAACCGGCGGCACGGCGGGCAGGCGTGTGACGCTGCTGGTCGGGGCGGGCAACAACGGCGGCGACGCGCTGTGGGCCGGTGTGTTCCTGCGCCGCCGCTCGGTCGCGGTGACGGCCGTGCTGCTGAATCCGGACCGCGCGCACGCCGCCGGACTGGCCGCGCTGCGCAGGGCGGGCGGTCGCGTCTCGGAGACGCTCGACGACCCGGACCTGGTGGTCGACGGCATCGTGGGCCTGCAGGCGCACGGCCCGCTCCGCCCGGCGGCTGCGGCGCTGGTCGAGCAGGTCGAGGTCCCGATCGTGGCCGTCGACCTGCCGAGCGGCGTGGATCCGGACACGGGCGCGGTCGACGGCCCGGCGGTACGGGCGGCTGTGACGGTGACGTTCGGCGCACGCAAGCCGGTGCACGTCCTCAACACCACGCACTGCGGCGAAGTCCGCCTGGTCGACATCGGCCTCGGACCGGAGCTGCCGGACCCGGACCTGATCGTGCTGGAGCCCGATGACGTCGGCTACGCCTGGCGGGTGCCGGGGCCGCGGGACGACAAGTACACGCAGGGTGTGACGGGCATCGCCGCGGGCTCGGCCAACTACCCGGGCGCGGCGGTCCTGTCGAGCGGGGCCGCGGTGCTGGCGACGTCCGGCATGGTCCGGTACGCGGGCTATGCGGCCGACGTGGTCCGGGGGCGGTGGCCGGAACTGGTCGCGACGGGCAACGTCGAGGACGCGGGTCGTGTGCAGGCGTGGGTCGTCGGCCCGGGTCTCGGCACGGGGCAGGCGGGCCGGTCGATCCTGGCCGCAGTTCTGCACGAGGCGGTCCCGACCTGCGTGGACGCGGACGGCATCACGCTGCTGGCCGCGAACCCGGCGCTGTGGGACGCGCGTGACCCGGATGCCCCGGTGGTGCTGACGCCGCATGACAGGGAGTTCGCCCGCATCGCCGAGCCGCTGGGGATCAAACTGGGGGCGGACCGCGTGGCCGCGGCCCGGGAGCTGGCGAAACGCCTGGACAGCGTGGTGCTGCTGAAGGGCAACGCGACGGTGGTCGCAGCTCCGGACGGCCGCACGCTGGTGAACCCGGCGACGTCGTCGTGGCTGGCGACCGCGGGTTCCGGTGACGTGCTGACGGGCCTGGTGGGCGCGCTGCTGGCCACGGGCCTGGACCCGTGGCTGGCGGCAGGCTGCGCGGCGTGGGCCCACGTCCGAGCCGGCGAACTGGCCGCGACCGCCGACGCCTCCGCGACCGCGGACGAGGAAACCGGCGTCCCGACCCCGGCGTCCCGAATCCTGGAGGCGATCCCCGGCGCGATCCGCGCGGCCCGGTCGGCGGTGGCGGCGTACTGAAGGGCGCCTTCGGTACGCCCAGTGTTACGAAGGGCGCCTTCGGTACGCCCAGCGTTACGAAGGGCCCCTTCGTAACACTGGCTGCGCGCAACGTGAAGTCACGTCACCGCAGGTCAACGAAGCCCTGCCGACTCTTGATCAACGCCAACGCAGATGGTCACCTCGGGCAGCCCCCACCCGATCCCGGGGGCACCCCGCCACGCCAGTCTACTAGGGGGCAATGACAAAAGCCCTGGTCAGCGTTGGGCTGTGGACAACTTTCGCCGGTGAGGTCGAGTGAACGGGACACTCATGCGCTTGCAGGGATCCAGACAGGCACCTTCTGGGCATAGCGGTCGCCCCGCTGTGGGACCATGGGCGTGTCATGCCTGATCAGCGTCCCCGCGCCGAGGTGGTTGTCGAACTCGACGCCATCCGGCACAACGTCACCCTGCTCGCCGCGCGTGCGCCCGGCTCCGCGACCATGGCCGTGGTCAAGGCCGACGGCTACGGCCACGGTGCCCTACCCGTCGCCCAAGCGGCCCTCGAGGCAGGCGCCACCTGGCTCGGCTCCTGCTCCCTCGCCGAGGCCCTCGACCTCCGCGCCGCCGGTATCGAGGCCCGCATCATGAGCTGGCTCGACGTCCCGGAGACCGACCTCGCCGCCGGTATCGAGGCCGGCATCGACCTCTCCGCGTCGAGTGTCCGCGAGTTGGCCGACATCGCGCGCAGTGCCCAGCGGACGGGAAAACCGGCCAGGGTCCACCTCAAGATCGACACCGGCCTGTCCCGCAACGGCTGCCAGCCCCACGACTGGCCCGAGCTCGTCGACAGCGCCGCGAAGGCACAGACCGACGGCCGCGTCGAGGTCATCGCCGTCTGGTCGCACCTCGCCTGCGCCGACGAGCCCGGCCACCCCGCCACCGACCGCCAGGCCGAGCGCTTCCGCCACGCCTACGACATCGCGCGGGACGCGGGTCTGCACCCCATGCGCCACCTCGCCAACTCGGCCGCGACGCTGGACCGGCCCGACCTCCATTTCGACATGGTCCGGGTCGGCATCGCCATGTACGGGCTGAACCCGTTGCCACAGAACGAAGACCTCCGCCCGGCCATGACGTTCCGGTCGAGCGTGGCCCTCACCAAGCGGCTTCCGGCCGGTGAGTCCGTCTCGTACGGTCACACCTGGACATCCACGAGGGACACCACCCTCGCGCTCGTCCCGGTCGGCTACGCGGACGGCGTCCCCCGCGCACTGTCCAACCGCATGGACGTCTGGCTGGCGGGCAGGCGGCGTCCGATCGTCGGCCGCGTCTGCATGGACCAGATCGTCATCGACTGCGGCGACGACGAGATCCGCGAGGGCGAGGAGGTCGTCCTCTTCGGCGACGGCCACCTCGGCGAGCCGACCGCCAGGGAGTGGGCCGACACGCTCGGCACCATCGACTACGAGATCGTCACCGGCATGTACCGGCCGCGCGTCGCGCGGAGCTACCGATGAGTGGAGCCTGCGAGGGAGCGGCGTGACGGTGTCCAAGAAGGTCGGTGCGCTCGTCGGCACGGCCATCGCCGTCGGCATTGCCGGTACGGCCGTCGCGGTCGGCGTGGCCCGCAACCGCAGGCACCCCCCGGCCGGTGACGGGCTCGGCGAGCTGCGTCCCGACCGCGAGTACACGGTGATCACCGAGGACGGCATCGAGCTGTCGGTCGAGGAGGTCGACCCGGCCGACGGCGGCAGACCGGAACTCACGGTCGTGTTCGTGCACGGCTTCGCCCTCGACCGCCGCAGCTGGCACTTCCAGCGCAGGGCACTGTCCAGACTCACCGAACCTCGGGTGCGCCAGGTCCTCTACGACCAGCGCAGTCACGGCCGCTCCGGCCGCGCCAACGAGCAGTCCAGCACCATCGACCAGCTCGGCCGCGACCTCGCCGAGGTGCTCACCACGGTCGACGGCCCGGTCGTGCTCGTCGGGCACTCCATGGGCGGCATGACGATCATGGCCCTCGCCGAGCTGGCGCCACAGCTGTTCGAGGACCGGATCTGGGGCGTCGCGCTGATCGGCACGTCCGCGGGCGAGGTCGGCAAACGCGGCCTGCCGCGCCCGCTGCTGTCCCGCTACAACCCCGTGACCCGCAACCTCGGCAGGCTGGCCGACTGGCGGCCCGGCGTGGTCGAGTTCGTCCGCGCCGCGGGCGGCGGGCTGACGCGGCGGGCCGTGCGCTCACTCGCGTTCGGCGGCCGGGACGTCCCGCCGGAGATCGTCGACTTCACGATGGAGATGCTCGACGCGAACCCGGTCCGCGTCCTGGCAGACTTCATCGAGACCCTGGGCACGCACAACCGGTACGCCGCGCTCGCCGGGCTCAAGCACACGCGTGTGCTGGTCCTGAGCGGCGACGAGGACCGGATGACGGCGTTCTCGCACGCCGAGCGCATCGCGTTCGAGCTGCCGGACGCCGAGCTGGTGCGGGTGCACGGGGCGGGGCACATGGTGATGGTCGAGCAACCCCAGCTGGTGAACGACCACCTGGTGATGCTCCTGCAGCAGTGCGCGTACGGCCGCGACAACGGCCCGCGCCGATGGTGGCGACGAGGATGACGGTGGAACTGCCCACGGAGAACGACACACTGCGGTTCGGTCGCGAGATCGGGTCGCTCCTGGAGGCCGGCGACCTGGTGCTCCTGTCCGGCCCGCTCGGCGCCGGCAAGACGGTACTGGCGAAGGGCATCGCGGAGGGGCTCGGCGTGCTCGGCCGGGTCAGCTCGCCCACGTTCGTCATCGCCCGCGAGCACCGGCCCGCACCCGGCGGGAGGGGCATTCCGCTCGTCCACGTCGATGCCTACCGACTGGGTGATGATCTTGCCCAGTTGGATGATCTGGATCTCGACACGGAGCTGATCGAGGCCGCCGTCGTCATCGAATGGGGTGACGCCGGAGACCGCCTTTCGGCCGATTACCTCCTCGTCACGATTACTCGCTGTGACGATGACCGGCGTTTGGTGGAGGTCACCCCGTCAGGCAAATGGGAAAACCGCTGGCCTGGCGTTTGAACGTACTCTGGAGTGCATGCGTGCGGTGATCTTCGACTGGGGTGGCACTCTCACCCCCTGGTACCCGATCGACTACTTGGCCGCATGGCGTAGCTACGCCGACCACCTCCACCCCAACGACCCCGCCATGGCCGCGACGGTCGCGAGGGCCATCGTGGACGCGGAGGAGCTGCACTGGAGCGTCGCGCGGGACCGCCACAAGGCATTCACCATCGCCCAGGTGCTCGCGGCGGCGAACGCGCCGATGCACGACGTCGGCATGGCCGCCTATCGCACGTTCTGGGACCCGTCGACCAGGACGGATCCCGACGTCCTGCCCACCGCCGAGGCGCTGAAGGCGAAGGGCCTGCGCCTCGGTGTGCTGTCCTCGACGCCGTGGCCGAAGGAGTGGCACGAGGAGGTGCTGGACCGCGACGGCGTGTTGCACCTGTTCGACGCGCTCGTGTGGAGCTCCGACCTGGAGTACACGAAACCGCACGCCGAGGCGTTCCTGGCCGCGATGCGCGCGGTCGGCGTCGACGACCCGGCGGACTGCGTGTACGTCGGTGACCGGCTCTACGACGACGTCTCGGGCGCCAAGTCGGTCGGCATGCGGGCGGTCTTCGTCCCGCACAGCGACATCCCCCCGCACCAGCGGGTGCCCGTCGACGTCGAGCCGGACGCCGTGATCCAGCGCCTGACCGACCTCCCCGAAGTGCTGGAGCGCTGGCGCAACTACGCTTGACCGTCGTGCTGGTACTTGCGGTCGACACCGCGACGCCCGCGGTCACCGCCGGCGTCGTGGACACCTCGGAGATGACGGTTCTCGCCGAGTGCGTCACGGTGGACGCGAAGGCCCATGGCGAGCTGCTGACCCCGCACATCCTGGCGGCGCTGTCGGACGCCGGCCGCACGCTGGCCGACGTCGACGCGATCGTGTGCGGGATCGGGCCGGGACCCTTCACCGGCCTGCGTGCGGGCATGGCAACGGCAGCGGCCCTCGGTCACGCGCTCGCGAAGCCGGTCTACCCGGTGTGCACCCTCGACGCCATCGCGGCCGTCGAGGGCGGGCCCCTGCTCGTCGCCTCCGACGCCCGGCGCAAGGAGGTGTACTGGGCGGCCTACGACGCCGCCGGGACCAGGGTCGTGGGACCGTCGGTGGACAAGCCCACGACGGTCGTGGACCGTTTACCGGATCTTGGCCTTGATCGGGTTGCCGGTAACGGGGCCACGCTGTACGACCTGGGGCTGACCCACACGGGACGCGAGTTCCCGACCCCGTTGGGCCTCGCCCGGGTGGCACGTGCCGCGGTCGTCGGCGGCGCCAGACCCGGCCCGTTCGCGCCGCTGTACCTCCGCCGCCCGGACGCCGAGGTGCCCGGGGCGCGCAAACGGGTGACCACGCCATGACCTTCCGGCTGGCACCACTGCGCCGAACGGACCTGGCCCGTTGCGCCGAACTCGAGACAATTTTGTTCCCCGGTGACGATCCGTGGCGAGAGTCGGCCTTTCTGGCGGAGCTGACGGCCGGACACCATTACGTAGGGGCATACACGGATGGCGGACTGGTCGGCTACGCGGGGCTGTCGGTGCGTGGTCGTCCGGGGGACGCCGAGGCCAGTGTTCACACGATCGGTGTCGACCCCGCATGGCAGGGCAAGGGCATCGGGCGGGCACTGCTGGAGGCGCTGCTCGCCCGCGCCGACGAGTCCGCCGCGCCCGTCTATCTCGAGGTCCGCACGGACAACGCGGCGGCCATCGGCCTGTACGAGGCACACGGTTTCACCCGGATAGGTTTCCGCCGTCGGTACTACTGGCCCTCCGGCGCCGACGCGTACACCATGGCGCGCCCCGCCAGAGTCGCGGAGGAGGCGACGTGACGATCATCCTTGGTATCGAGAGCTCCTGTGACGAGACCGGCATCGGCATCGTCCGACTGGAGTCGGACGGCTCGCTCACACTCCTGGCGGACGAGGTCGCGTCCAGTGTGGAGCAGCACGCCCGGTTCGGCGGTGTGGTGCCTGAGGTCGCGTCGCGGGCGCACCTCGAGGCGCTGGTGCCGTCGGTGACCCGCGCGTTCGCGACGGCCGAGCTCGAACTGTCCGATGTGGACGCCATCGCGGTGACGTGCGGACCCGGTCTCGCGGGTGCGCTGCTGGTGGGTGTCTCCGCGGCGAAGGCGTACTCGGCGGCGCTCGGCGTACCGCTGTACGGGGCGAACCACCTGCCCGGTCACGTCGCCGCGGACACGCTGGAGCACGGCCCGCTGCCCGCGCCCTGCCTGGCGCTGCTGGTGTCCGGCGGCCACACGCAGCTCCTGCGGGTCGACGACCTGGCCACGAAGATCACCGAGGTCGGCTCGACCATCGACGACGCGGCAGGCGAGGCGTACGACAAGGTCGCGAGGATCCTCGGCCTGCCCTACCCGGGTGGTCCGCCGATCGACAAGGCGGCCCGCCGGGGCAACCCGGACGCCATCCGCTTCCCCCGTGGTCTGACCGGCCCGAGGGACGCGCCGTACGACTTCTCCTTCTCCGGGTTGAAGACCGCGGTCGCCCGCTGGGTGGAGACCCACGACGACCTGCCGGTGGACGACGTGGCCGCGTCGTTCCAGGAGGCGGTGGCGGACGTACTCACCGCAAAGGCCGTGCGCGCGGCGACGGAGCTGGGCATCGGCACGATGGTCGTGTCCGGTGGGGTCGCGGCGAACTCGCGACTGTCCGCTTTGGCCCGTGAGCGCTGTGCCGAGGCAGGCATCGAGCTCCGGGTGCCGAAACCCCGCCTGTGCACGGACAACGGCGCGATGATCGCGGCACTCGGCGCGCATCTCGTGGCGGCGGGGGTCTCTCCGTCCGCATTGGACCTCTCGGCGAGTCCTGGCCTGCCTGTCAGCATCGTGTCCGTCTGACCCGTACCCTCTTCGGATGAAGGTCGCCGTCTCCGGCACCAGCGGCTTGCTGGGCAACGCACTGGTCCGCCACCTGATGGCCGAGGGACACCAGGTCGTGCGGCTGGTCAGACGACGACCCGAGTCCTACGACGAGGTGCTCTGGTACCCCGAGGTCGACACCGAGCGCCTGCGCGGGGTCGACGCTCTCGTCCACCTCGTGGGGGAGACGCTGGTCGGCAGGTGGACCTCCCACCAGCGAGAGGCGATCCGCGAGTCCAGAGTGGTGGGTACGAGGCTGCTGGCGACCGCGCTGGCCGGCATGTCCGACGGGCCCCGCGTGATGCTGTGCGCGTCGGCGACGGGCTTCTACGGCTCACGGGGTGCGGTGGAGCTGACGGAGGAAAGCCAACCGGGACAAGGGTTCCTGGCGTCGGTGTACCAGGAGATGGAGGCCGCGGCGGCCCCGGCGGCGGCCGCGGGCCTGCGCGTGGTGTACCCGAGGTTCGGCGTGCTCCAGTCCACAGAGGCCGGAGCGCTGGCCGTGCTGCTACCCGCTTTCCGCCTGGGGCTGGGATTCCGGATGGGCCGGGGCAGCCAGTGGGTGAGCTGGGTCGGCCTGCAGGACGCGGCCAGGGCGGTCCTGCACGTGCTCGACGCGCGGATTGCGGGTCCGGTGAACGTCGTGGCCCCGACCCCGGTGATGAACCGGGAGTACGCCGACACGCTGGCATCCGTGTTGAGACGTCCCCGTGTGCTGGCGCTGCCGCCGTTCCTGCTCCGCCGGTTCTTCGGTGCGGGTCTGGTGGAGGAGGTCCTGCTCGCGAGCGCCAGGGTGGTACCGAACCGCCTGCTGACCAGCGGCTTCCGCTTCGTCCACCCCACGCTCCGGGACGCTCTACGAAACGTGTTACTTCCGGTAACATAGTGGCCATGAGCGACGAGGACGGCTACACGGGTCCGGCGACCCTCATCCTGGACGGCACGTCGCTGACGGTGGACGTGGTGCTGAGGGGCAACTTCGAACCGGTGGACGGCCGCTACCACTGGTACGGCCGAATCCAGCCGCACCCGTCGCTCCCCGCGGGCACCCGCAAGCCGGAAGCGCTGCTGAGAACCCCGCACGGCGAGGCGAGGGGCACACTGTCCGATCCGGACACCTGGGGCCGCTACCGCATCACGGGGACGAGCCGCCCACCGTTCGAGGTGCCGGTGTCACTGGCGGACTAGCCCGCCTCCCCCCACTTCTATGTGTTGGTTGCGTTCCGGCGTAGGTGCGGTTGGCGAGATGGATTGTGGCCCGGTGCCGTCGCGTTCCCCTGAGGTAACCGTTGATGGGCGCGAGGCTTTCCCGCAAAGATGAAGGACGCCCACGTGGTTGTCCACAGCTGCCCCGGCGAGAGGCCCGGATTGTCGGTGGCCCCCGGTAGAGTTGAACCGGGGGCCGGAGGCCGCCCCTACAGGAACGACAGTCGGACGTCCACGTCGTCGAGGTTCACGAACGCGACCCGGTGTCCGAACTGGACCTCGAGGTACTTCATCTGCCCACGCACCACCGTGTGGTTGGACGCGTCGTAGGTAACCGCCCAGTAGTACTCCGACGAGGTGATCGCACCGACGGCGTACTCCTGTCCGGCGAGCAACGAGTACTGCAGCGGGGTCACCGCCTGCACGGGGATTCCGGCGGGGTACGCCGCGGCCTCGGGATACGCCCGCCCGTACACCGGGATGCTGTCGCGCCCCTTCTTCGGCGTGGCAACGAATCCGAGCGACCAGATCGCGTCGGCAGAGTGGAACCAGCCCTTCTGCCCGAGGTACCAGACGGCGACCCAGCCGGCCCGCCGCTCGGCGATCGCGAACGTCTGACCGGTCTCGGCCCGCGACGAGTGGTCGGACACGACCATCGTGCCCGGTGTCCCGTCCGGGTGGAGTCCGAGGTCGACGAGCTGCGGCGCGTCGTCACGCGGTTCCGTCCGCAGTACCACGGATGTGGACCCCCGAGCGGGGCACGGCTGGCCGGCAGCGTCGCAACCGATGAACGGCAGCGTGTTCTTCTCGTAGTTCGGCCGCACGGTCACGAGCCCGGTCAACGGAGTCCCCGTCGAGCGGAACGGCGCGTGCAGCAGGTCGAAGTAGTGCGCCCAGTCCCAGTAGGGGCCCGGGTCCCAGTGCATGCCGCGGACGGTCGAGGGCAGGGTGCCCGGCACGTTGTCGTGGCCGAGGATGTGCTGGCGGTCCAGCGGAACCCCGTACTTCGCGGCCAGGTAGCCGACGAGCTTGGCCGAGGTCCGGTACAGCGCCTCGGTGAACCACGTCCCCTGTGCGGCGAACCCCTCGTGCTCGAGCCCGATGGCCTTCGCGTTGATGTACCAGTTGCCGGCGTGCCAGGCGACGTCCTTCGCCTTGACGTGCTGGGCGATGTGCCCGTCCGAGGACCGCAGCGTGTAGTTCCAGCTCACGTAGGTCGGGTCCTGGATCTGGTTCAGCGTGGTGGCGTAGCTGCCCTCGGTGTCGTGGATGACGATGTAGTCGATCTTCTGCGCACCGGGCCGGTTGCCGAGGTCGTGGTTGCCGTAGTCGGTGGAGCCGGGGCCGTACTGCTCGTAGGGCGCGGGGAGCCACTCGCACCCCAGCGACGCCGGGCACTCGGCTTCACCCGCACGAGTGGTCCGAAGCCCCAGACGGTTGACCTGTCCGGTGTTCGGCGAGACGGCGGTCGGCGCCAACCGCACCCGCTGCCCGTCGTCGGTGACCCGGTCGACACCCTCGTTGATGGTCGCGAACACCTCGTTGGCGAACGCGCTCGCCGACCCGGTGTCCTGCGCGCCGCTGTAGCGGGCGACGGCCCCGTACCAGTCGGCGGGCGCCGAGCCGGGGACGCCGAGGGCGCGCTGGTAGTCGGCGAGCAGCGCGGCGCCGCCCCGGATGTTCTGCACGGGGTCGGACCGCAGCGTGGCGGTGTCCACCCCGGTCAGCCGAGCGGCCACGTCGACGGTCCGCAGCGACGGTGACGACACGTCGTCGGGCTGAGCCTGGTGGGGCAGCAGGGCGGGGCGGGCGGAGTCCCCGCGCGCGTCCTCGAGCCCGTCGTCGTGGTGCGTCCCGGCGCCCGCGTTGGCCGCGACGACATCGGTGAGGTGCATGGGCCCGTAACCGGCGCTGGTGCTCGGTGTCCCGCCGTTGGTGTTCCAGCGGGACTCCAGATAGGACACCCCCAGCAGCACGCTCTCCGGCACCCCGAACTCGGCGGCCGCGGCGGCGAAGGCCGCCTGTCTGGTGGGTGGGGGCGCGGCGCCGGCGGGCACGGTGGCCACCCCTGCGGCGAGGCCGACCGCGGCACTCGCGACGAGAACGGAACGGAAGGTGTTTCTGGACATGGGCAGCCTCCAGGGCAGGCGACCCCAGCAGTCTGGTGCCGCCTGCCCATGTGAGTCAATGCCGAGCAGATGGCCTAGTTAGTTAACAAATCCCGCTAGGCCGAATGCAATGTGGAAACCCGGTCTTCCGCGACAAAACTGGCAGCCGTGGCGACCGGCGCGTCGGGCGTGGTGACGTACGGCAGCACCTGGAAATCGGCACGCATCTCGCGGGCGGAGAACGTCGTTCGCACATAGCCACGCCGGTTCTTGTAGAACTTGAGATGCGGATTCTCGGCGAGCTGGGTGGCGTTGGTGCTCTCGTCGCCGTCCCCCGTGCTGGTGACCGACGTGGCGACCAGCTCGACCCCCACGCTGGCCGAGTCGGGCTGGTCGGCATCGGCCTTGATGTCGCCTGCCCAGTGCCGGTGCACGTCGCCGGTGAGCACGACGCCGTTGCGCACGTGCCCGAGAGCGGCGGCGATGCGGTCGCGGTTGGCGCGGTAGCCGTCCCAGCCGTCCATGGAGAACCCCTGCTGGGGGCCTGCGGTGAGGTCGCGCTGGGAGAAGAAGACCTGCTGGCCGAGGATGTCCCAGCGGGCACGGGAGTGGCGGAAGCCGTCCATGATCCACCGCTCCTGCTCGACGCCGGTGATCGTCCGGTCCGGGTCGAGCCGCTCGGCGCAGTCGATCTTCGTCCCGTCACCGCAGGCCTGGTCGTCGCGGTACTGGCGGGTGTCGAGCATGTGGAACGTGGCGAGGTCGCCCCACGCGAACCGCCGGTAGAGCCGCATGTCGATGCCCTTCGGCCTGGCGGAGCGGCGAAGCGGCATGTTCTCGTAGTAGGCCTGGAACGCGGCGGCCCGGCGGTCGAGGAAGGCGGGATCGGGCTGCTCGGGGACCTCGTCGGCCCAGTTGTTCTCGGTCTCGTGGTCGTCCCAGACCACCAGCCACGGCGAGGTGGCGTGGGCGAGCTGCAGGTCGGGGTCCGTCTTGTACTGGGCGTGGCGCTGCCGGTAGTTGGCGAGCGTGCGGGTCTCCGGGCCTGCGACGACGCGGACGTCGGTGGCCTTGGTCGCGTACTCGTACTGGTAGTCGCCGAGGTGGAGCATGAGGTCGGGCCGGTCTTCCGCCATGCGCCGGTAGGCGGTGAAGTAGCCCTCCCCGAAGTGCGAGCAGGAGGCGAAGCACATGGTGAGGGCCCGCATGGAGCCCCGGGGCGGGGTGGTCAGCGTGCGCCCGGTCGGCGAGAGGTGGCCCTGGGTGCGGAAGCGGTAGTAGTACTCGCGGCCTGGCCGGAGGCCGCCGACCTCGACGTGGACGGAGTGGGCGCTGTCCTGGCTCGCGGTGACGGTGCCACCGCGGACGACGTGCCGGAACCGCTCGTCGGTCGCGACCTGCCACTGCACGGGGATCCGCTGCTGTGGCATCCCACCGAGACCGGTGTCGGCGACCGGGTCGAGCGCGAGACGGGTCCAGAGGACGACGGAGTCGGCCCAGGGATCGCCGGACGCGACACCGAGCGTGAAGGGATTGGCGGGCAGCGGCTGGTGACCGGCACCGGGTGTGGTGGCCCAGGCAGGCATGGAGGAGGCGGCGAGGCCACCTACTCCGATGGCGGCAACCCCGCCAAGCAGCACAGACCGACGAGAAACGGACAACCCAGGCAAGAGAACCTCCCTAGTCGGGTGACCCTCAAACCACACAATCTGCCGAGAACAACTACCACCAGTACTCGGTTACAGGAGAATGAACAACCAACCGACGCCCTCAGGCGCCGACGAGCTCCGCCATGGGGTCGAAAGTGTTCGTCAGCGCGGTGCGTGCCTGTTGTTCGGACAGCCTGACCAGTCGCTCCATCGACACGGCCCGCTTCCAGTCCACGACGACCTGGGGGCGCATGTGCTTCGGGAAGTTGTCGAGTGTCTGTCCGGGGGTGAGGTCGCGGAGGAGCGCCACCTCGTTCGGTCCCCAGCAGACCACGCAAGTCACTCAACTGGAAGACACCAGCCGAAGCACTGAACGAACTGCTACTCTCACAACAATAAAGCTGGTGTTGCGACCACCAGTTGAATCCGGTACCTACACCGCGCACGATTTCACCGTGCTTTGCGACAAGCTCGGCATTCGGCAGTCGATGGGTCGGACCGGGTCGTGTTTCGATAACGCCGCGGCTGAATCGTTCTTCTCCACCCTGGAACACGAAGTGCTCTCCCGTCATCACTTCAAAACCCGGAAAGAAGCACAACAAACTATTGTGAAATGGGTCGTCGACTTCTACAATCGGCGGCGGCGCCACAGTTCCTGTGGCATGCAATCCCCGATCGACTACGAGACCAGTGCGGCCAACCGAGCCGCATAGAGGAGTCCTCCACAATCCGGGGGGAAGCTCAAACTCGTCCGCAACAAGGGGCCGTGGCGCGGCATCGACAACCTCGAGATCGCCACCGTCGAGTACATCGACTGGTACAACAACCGACGCCTGCACGGCGAACTCGGCCACCTCCCACCCGCCGAGTACGAAGCACTACACGCGATGACCCAACCAGTCACCACAACCATGGAAACCAGCTAATCCAGTCTCCACCAAACCCGGTAGGGGGTGTAAGAATAACGGTGTAACTGTCCTAAGTGGAGGGTAGTGCATCGATGGCTGACAAGGCAAAGACGCAGGCTGTGATACCAGCGGCGAC
>NZ_SOCP01000011.1 GCF_004364325.1 Actinophytocola oryzae
CCGGTCGACCAAGCTCCGACCCGCGTCACCGCCCGCCTCAAGATCCACAAGACGGCAGGCTACCGGCCCTGTCACCACCTAAATCAGTGGCATTGGTCCTAGCCGCGGGTCATGGTGACGTCGGCGGTCGTCGCGTGCGATGCCAGCGCGACCGCGTGGGCGGGGCCCGCGATGCTGGCGAGCGTGTACTGACCGGCCTTCACCCGCTCGAAGCGGTAGGCACCCGTGTGGTCGGTGACCGTCGCCGCGGCGGGCCGCCCGTCGCGCCCGTACAGCGCGAGGTGCAGGTGCTCGACCGGGCGGCCGTCGACGGTGACGGTGCCGGTCAGCGTGCTGAACGTGTCGAGCGCGAGGTCCACGCGCTGCTCGGTGGCGCGGTCGAGGTCGACCTCGACCGCCAGGGCGTCGGCGCCGGGCGCGGCCACGACGAGCGTGACGGCGTCGGCGTCGATGCCCGTGACGCGGTAGGTGCCGTCCGGCTCCGACTCCGTGCTGGCGACGACCTCGCCGCCGGGTCCGACGGCCGTGACGGTCGCCGCGCCGACGGGCCGGCCGGTGTCCCGGTCGTGCACGGTGCCGTGCACGCTGGTGACCGGCTCGAGCGTGACGTCGAGCGGGACGGCGCTGGGCACGACCACCTCCGCGTGCGGCTGGTAGCCGGTGCGGGAGAAGATCACGACGTAGCTGCCCGGCGCGAGGCCCGCGAACTGGAACTCGCCGTTCGGGCCGCTGCTGCCCCTGGCCACCTGGGCACCGGTGCGGTCGGTCAGGGTGAGGATCGTGGCGGGCAGCGGGCGCAGCGCGCCGTGCACGCGGCCGGTCACGCTCGTGCCGACGTCCTGCTGTACCGGCCAGCTGTGCGTCATGACGTGGTCCTCCCGAGGTTGATGTCGAGGGTTTCGTCGACGCCGACCCGCACCGTCACCTCCTGGTTGACGGCCGGGTGCTCGGCGGCGACGAGCGTCAGTGGTTCGGCGGGCACACCGTCGAGGCGGTAGCCGCCGTCGGAGTCCGCGGTCGTGGTGGCGACGACGCTGCCGTCGGCGCCGTGCGCGGTCACGGTGACGACCGCGGGTGCGGGCTGGGCGGCGCCGATCACCGCACCCGTCACCGTGCGGGTGTTCGGGGTCGCCCGCCCGTGGCGGTAGGGCACCAGCAGCGCGGCGACGACCGCGAGGACGCAGATCCCGCCCGCCACCCAGAAGGCCAGGACGTAGGCGTCCACTGTGGGCAGTGGCAGCCTCGGCAGTGTCCGGGAGGCGAGGATCGCCGTCGCGATGGCCGTGCCGATCGAGCCGCCGACCGAACGCAGGGTCGAGTTGATGCTGTTGGCGACGCTGGTCTTCTCCGGCGCGACCGCGGTGTTCAGGAGCGCGGGCATGGAGCCCATCGCCAGGCCGAGCCCGAGGCCGAGCATGCCGCTCGCGACGTAGAACTGCCAGTGCTCGGCGTGGAAGGCGGCCATGAACGCGAAGGTGCCCGCGGCGACGACCATGCCGATGGCGAGCGGCCACTTGGGACCGACGTGGCGGATCAGGTTCGCGACGAGCACTGCCGCGGTGAGCGTGCCCGCGGTCAGCGGCAGCAGCGTCAGGCCCGCGCCGAGTGCGTCGGAGCCGAAGCCGTAGCCGAACTGGCTCGGCGTCTGGACGTACTGCAGTACCAGGACGAACGCGCCGAACATGCCCGCGCCCGCGAGGAACGCGGTGAGGTTGGTGCCGAGCACGATCGGGTTGCGCATCATCGTCATGTCGACGAGCGGCACGCGGACCCTGGTCTCGACGAACATCCACACCGCCAGCAGCACGACGCCGCCCGCGAACAGGCCGAGGACGGTGCCGGAACCCCAACCCCAGCTCGGGCCGCGGTTGATGCCGAGCACGACGCAGACCAGGCCACCCGCGAGGGTCAGCGCGCCCCAGACGTCGACCGTGAACTTCGAGGCCGTCTCGGGCAGGCGGACCAGGAACACGACGCCGAGCAGGCCGACCGCGGTGGCCGCGGCGGAGATCCAGAACATGCCCTGCGCGCTGACGCCGACGTTGACGAGGATGCCGGAGAACAGCAGGCCGGCGCCCGCGCCGATGCCCGTCAGCGCACTCAGCAACGCGAGGCTCGACGGCACCCGGTGCGGCGGGAAGATCGACCGCACGATCCCGATGGCGAGCGGCATCGCGGCGAAGCCCATGCCCTGCAGGACCCGGCCCGCCAGCACGACGTTCAGCACGTGGGACGAGGCCGCGAGCACGGACCCGGCTGTGACCAGGACGAGCGTGACGATGAGGACCCGTTTGCGGCCGAGCGCGTCGCCGAGCGAGCCGAGGATCGGTGTGAACACGGCGGCGGAGAGCAGGTTGACCGTCACGACCCACGAGGCGTCCGCGGTGGAGACGTTCAGCGAGTCGGCGAGGCTGGGCAGGATCGGCAGCACCAGGCTCTGCATCACGACGATCACGAACGTCGATAGGGCGAGCACCAACAGCACCGCCGTGGGGTGCTGGTCGCGCCGCTGTTCTGTCTCTGACACTCGGGCTCCTCATGTAGTCACTTGACTACTTCGACTCTACGACTGAAGTCGTCAACCGACTACTTAATTGGCGGTGAGCCCGGACACATGACGTTCTCGCAGGTCTGGGGTAAAGTCGTCATTTGACTACTTCTTTACCGGGAGAGCTGCCATGGACGCCGGTCCGATGACGAGACCCCGGCGGCGGGACGCCGCCGCGACCCGCGCCGCGCTGCTGGCCGCGGCGCGGACGCTGATGGTCGAGCACGGCGTCGAAGGCACCAGCACCCGTGACGTCGCGTCGGCGGCAGGCGTCAACCAGGCACTCGTGTACCGCTACTTCGGGTCGAAGGAGAAGCTGTTCGCCGAGGCGGCGTCCTCGGACGCCGACACCCCGGAGGACATCATCCTGACCACGCCGCTCGCCGACCTCCCCCGCGTGCTGCTGGAGCGGATCCTCGACGTGGTGACCTCGGAGGACGCGAGCGAACTGTCCCGTCTGGTCGCCGCCGCGAACGACCAGACGGTGCGTGCGGTGCTGCAGCACCGGATCGAGACGTCGTTCGCCACCCGGCTCGCCGCCCGGCTCGAGGGGCCGGAGGCCGCGCTGCGTGCCGAACTGTTCGCCGCCGTACTCGTCGGCGTCGGGTTCCTCCGGCACAAGGTCGGGACCAGGGCGCTGTCCACGGCGGACCGGGAAGTCCTTGTGGCACAGGTGAACCGCATGGTCGCACCGCTGCTCGAACCCTGACCCGTTGCACGAACCAACCATCTTCGGGTAGTCTTCGCGGTGTCTGCCTCTCGTGGCGCGGCCATCCGGCCCCGCGAGAGAAGTTTCTCGGATCACCTTCTCCCCACCGGCCGCGTGTGTCGTCCGCAGCCGTCCCGAGGGTTGTTCCGCCTATCCCATGTGGAGGATTTCCCATGTCCAGCAATGGAATCATCGATGTCAACCGTGGCAGGACGTTCCTGCGGGTGGCTGGTTGGCTGCCCGCACCCGACGACCTGTCGGTCCCCAGTGGACTCGTCCGCGAGCACGACCTGCGGCGAGGCGATCTCGTCGAAGGGCAGGCCCAGGGCGGCAAACTCGTCGGGGTCGAGTCGGTCAACGGGCGCAGGCCCGGGCACCGGCGCACCTCGTTCGCCGACCTGACTCCCCTGTACCCCAACGAGAGACTGCGACTGGAGACCGAGCCGCACCTGCTCGCCACCCGCGTCGCCGACCTGGTGATGCCGGTCGGGAAGGGACAGCGCGCGTTGATCGTGTCGCCGCCCAAGTCGGGCAAGACCACCCAACTGCGTGCGATCGCGCACGGGATCGCGAAGAACCATCCCGAATGCCATGTCATGTTCGTGCTCGTCGGGGAACGGCCGGAGGAGGTCACCGATCTGTCCCGCGGCGTGCCCGCCGAGGTGGTCGCCGCCACCTTCGACCAACCACCCCACGAGCACGTCGCCGTCGCCGAACTGGCCATCGAGCGGGCCAAGCGGCTCGTCGAGCAGGGCCGGGACGTCGTCGTGCTGCTCGACTCGCTCACCAGGCTCGGCCGGGCCTACAACCTGGCCGCGCCGACCAACGGCAGGACACTCAGCGGCGGGGTCGACTCCTCCGCCCTGCTGCCACCCAAGCGTTTCCTCGGCGCGGCGAGGAACATCGAGGGTGGCGGGTCGCTCACCATCTTCGCCTCGGCACTCGTCGACACCGGCTCCCTCGGCGACTCGGTGCTGTTCGAGGAGTTCAAGGGCACCGGCAACGCCGAGCTACGGCTGGACCGCAAGGCGGCCGAGCGGCGCGTGTTCCCGGCCGTCGACGTCCGCGCTTCCGGCACCCGCAAGGAAGAACTGCTGATGTCGCCCGAGGAGCTGGCCGCCACCCAGCTGGTCCGGCGGTCACTCGCCGGCCGGGACTCCGCTGTCGACCTGCTGATCGAGGGCCTGCGGCGGACCCAGACCAACGCCGAGTTCCTCGCCGGCGTTCGGTAAACCCCTTACTGCTCTTCAGGTACGCGTCCCGGACGGCCTGCCGCTCGAGGTTCGCCGTCAGTGCGCCGGTTCCCGCAGCGTCGCCAGGGTCCGCCGCAGGGTCACGGCGAACTCCTCGGGGTGCTCGGTGTATCCCGCGTGGTGCCCGGGGAACTCCACGACCCGGGCGTCCAGGCGTTTCGCCACCTCTTCCGCGCCCTGGCCGGGGTAGTACCGGCGGCTCTCCTCACCGACGGCCGGCACGATCGGGAACTCCGCCGACCGCAGTGCCTCGTAGTCCGGCTCGAAGGCCATGAACGGATCCAGCTCGTTGGTGACGAGGTACTCCCCGTTGCCCATGAACCTCGCCACGTCACGGAGGCCGCCGGGTCCGTGGGCGGCCACCTTCGACCCGACGCGCATCAGCGTCGCGACCATCCGCCTGCCGACCGGGTTGCGGATCAGCGCCGGGCTGTCCTCGTGGTCGATGGTCGTGATGAACCGGGCGTACGCGGGCCACGGGCCCTCACGGTCGGCGATCCGCCTGATCTCGGCGAAGATGTCGAGCGTCGCGGCGGACAGGTGGGCGAACACCGGTGGCTCGTGGACGATCGCGCCCTCCAGCACGGCACCGTGCCTCGCCGCGAGGTCCAGTGTTATGAGTGCGCCGCCGCTGCCGCCGAAGACGAGCGCCGTCGCGGCCTCGTTGTGGGACAGGACTGCCAGGGCGTCCGCGGACTGTTCCGCCATGACCATCGGGCGGGTCGGGTCGTCGACCCGGCTGCGGGAGTTGCCGCGCCGGTCGTAGGTCAGGACCGTGTACTCGTCGGCGAGGCTGTCGGCCACGCCGCTGTAGTAGCCGGCGTCACCGCCGCCGCCCGAGATCATCAGCAGCGCGGGGCCGGTTCCCCTCCTCTCGTAGTACAGAGTCGCGCCGTCGGTGCGGATCGTGCCGGTCTGTGTCATCGCAGGCCTCCTGCCAGCGTGTCGAACGCCGCCTCGAGCGCGGCGATGTGCCCGGGGGTCACGTCGGCCGACTTCTCGCCGGACAGCATTCGGGTGGCGGTCGTGCTGTAGACGGCGCGGAACGTGGCCAGTACCAGTGCCGCGGTCAGCTTCGGGGTGGGGTCGATGTCGGTCAGCAGCGTGGTCAGGTGTGACTCGAACTCGTCGATCGCCTCACGGGCCCTGGCCCGCAGCGCCGGGGACGCCAGGACCGTGTGCCAGAACGGGACATAGCGGTCCTGGAAGCCGCCGAGCGGGTGGCCCTCCTCGGCCAGGCCGACGAACAGGCGCCGCAGTGCCGACACCGGCGTCTCGTCCTGGCCACGGCCCTCGACCGCCCCGGTCAGCAGCTCACGGGCCTGCGGGAAGCGGTCGAAGAGGATGTCCTCCTTGCGCGGGAAGTAGTTGAACACCGTCACCTTCGACACGCCCGCCGCCTCGGCTATCTCGGTGACCGTCACGTTGTCGAAGCCGCGCCGCACGAACATGGGCGTGGCGACATCGGCGATGCGCTGCCTAGTCTCGGCCTTCTTCCGTTCCCGCAAGGACGTCACGGCCATCACTATACCCAACTCAATTTTGAGTCGGGTAAAGTTTCAGGCATGAGTTACGACGTGATCATCTCCGGGGCCGGGCCGACCGGTCTGATGCTGGCCTGTGAGCTGCGGCTGCACGACGTCTCGGTCCTCGTCCTCGAGCGGCTCCCCGAGCCGGACCTGACGGTCAAGGCCGGGTCGGTCAACGTCCCCGCCGCCGAGGCCTTCTACCGGCGCGGCCTGCTCCCCCGCCTCGCGGCGGCACAGGAGCAGAACATGGGCATGTTCCGCGCGTTCATGAAGGACCGCGCCAAGGACGCCGCTCCCCCGCCCCGCTTCGCGGGCCACTTCGCCGCGCTGAGCCTGTCCGGCAACAACCTCGACGAGTCGGACCCCGAGCTGAACGGGCACGGACCCGTCGACCGGATCGGGTTCGTGACACAGGCGCAGCTGGAGGCGATCCTGCTGGAACGTGCCGTCGAGCTGGGTGCCGAGGTCCGCAAGGGTGTCGAGGTCACCGGCTTCGACACGGGCGAGCAGGTGAGCGTCCACACGAGCGCGGGGACGGTGGAGGCGGGCTGGCTGGTCGGCTGCGACGGCGGGCGCGGCACGGTCCGCAAGCTCGCCGGTTTCGAGTTCCCCGGCACCCCGCCGGAGATCACCGGTCACCAGGCGATGGTCGAGATGACCGGCGCGGAGGGCCTCGGTCTCGGCTGGATCACCACGCCGACCGGGATCTACGCGCACGGCCCGATGCCCGGCCGGGTCCTGACGGTCGAGTTCGACGGTCCGCCCGAGTACCGGGACACGCCGGTCACCCCGGGGGAGCTGGAGGAGAGCATCCGGGCGGTGTCCGGTGTGGACGTGACCATCACGAAGGTCAACTCGGCGACCCGGTTCACCGACAACGCGCGCCAGGCCACCACCTATCGGCTGGGTCGGGTGCTGCTGGCGGGCGACGCCGCGCACGTGCACTCGCCGTTCGGCGGGCAGGGACTCAACCTCGGCGTCGGCGACGCGGTCAACCTGGGCTGGAAGCTCGCCGCGGTGGTCGACAAGCGCCTGCCCGAGGAGGTCCTGGACACGTACACGTCCGAGCGACACCCGATCGGGGCATGGGTGCTCGAGTGGACCCGCGCGCAGATAGCGCTGATGCGGCCGGACTCGCACGCGCGGGCGCTGCGGGCAGTGGTCGCGGACCTCGTCGACACGACGGCGGGGACGACGTACTTCGTCAAGAAGATCAGCGGGGTGTGGCAGAGCTACGACCTGCCCGGCGACCACCCGTGGGTCGGCCGCAGCGCACCGGACCTGGAACTGGGCGACGGCACCCGCCTCGGCGACCACCTCCACGACGGCAGGGGTCTGCTGCTGGACCTGGGCGGTCTACCGACCACGGTGGCGGACGCGGTCAGGACGACCTGCCCGGAACACCCCGAGCTGCCGGGCCTGCTGGTCCGCCCCGACGGCATCGTGGCCTGGGCAGGCGGCGACCACCTGGCCGAGGCACTGACGAAGTGGTTCGGCGAGACGACCAGGCACTGACTTCGCAACGCCGAACGTAACGAAGGCGCCCTTCAGTACACCGGACGTGCCGAAACGCTACGAAGGCGTCCTTCAGTGCACCGGGCGTTACGAAGGCGTCCTTCAGTACGCAGCGCGCGCCCAACGTTACGAAGGCGCCCATCAGTACACCGGGCGTTACGAAGGCGTCCATCAGTACGCAGCGCGTGCCCAACGCTACGAAGGCGCCCATCAGTACACCGGGCGTTACGAAGGCGTCCTTCAGTACGCAGCGCGTGCCCAACGTTACGAAGGCGCCCATCAGTACACCGGGCGCGCCCAACGTTACGAAGGCGCCCTTCAGTGCGCTGAGCGTTACGAAGGCGTCCTTCAGTGCACCGGACGCGCCCAGCGTTACGAAGGCGTCCTTCAGTGCGGTTCGTCGGCGTGGCGGAGGCCGACCCTGGTGAGTGCGGTGCGCACGCTCCCCCATCGGGCGATGGCGACCACGACGGCGAGGCCGCCGAGCACGGCGGGCAGGAGGGCATCGCCTTCGGCCAGGAGGAACAGCTCCGTGCCGACGGCCCCGGCCATCACCCCGGCGAGCCCGAGCCCCGCGAGTCCGCACAGGAACGGGACCACGAGCCCGATCGCACCGGCCAGCTCCAGCACACCGGTGACGTAACGCAACCACTGCCCGACACCAATCTCGGCGAACTTGCCGACCAGCTCGTCGCCGAACAGCAGGGAGGCGCTGTAGACGAAGTAGGCCGCGAGGATCGCCTGCGTCGTCCACATGAGAACGTCGACGGCGACCGCGATCGGTCGGCTGGCATACGGGCGACTGGCAACGGACCTACTGGCCATGGGCATTCCTCTCCGCTTCGAGTGAAGCCCGCGGAGAGCACATAGGTCCCCGTGACAGCTCCTCCACACCTCTAGACGGACACACGCGACAGTCGGTTCTCGGTGTCGTC
The DNA here is from genome assembly GCF_004364325.1 of Actinophytocola oryzae. Lineage (GTDB taxonomy): Bacteria > Actinomycetota > Actinomycetes > Mycobacteriales > Pseudonocardiaceae > Actinophytocola > Actinophytocola oryzae. Next base: position 8,490 of record NZ_SOCP01000011.1, read on the forward strand.
AGTCCGGGACCGCGATGTACAGGACGTCGTCGGCGACCTTGGTGCGGTCGCCGTCGACCTCGGAGTACAGCTCGTTGCCCAACGCCTCCTGGCCTGGACTGACCAGCACCGCGCGGAAGCCGGGTGCGACCTCCCTGGCGTTGCCGTCGGAGTCCCCTTCCCCCCGCGTCCACCCGGAACTCCCGAGCCGCCACCGACCCTCCGGCAGCGTCACCGACACGATCGGGCCGCCGCTCGCGTCGCAGCGCCACGAGGTGTAGATCATGTTCAGGTCGCCGTCCTGGTCGTACCAGAGGTCCCTGATCCCGGATCCCTCGTCGGTCGCGTCTCCCACTGTCGGCGTCTCGGTGTGCACACCCGTGTCGAGGTCGATCAGCACGACCGACGACCGAGTCTCGCACGCCCCCGCATGACCTGCGGCGACATAGGCGACCGTGCGCCCGTCCGGGGAGAACGTCGCACCCGAGATCGCGACGTTGCCCTGCGCGGTGCCCACCGAGACCACGTCACCGCCCGAGCCCACGAGGTACAGGTTCTCCGCCCCTCCCCCGTAGGCCGACACCCCGTCGGGTGCGTCCACGAGGGTCTTCCCGTCCTGACTCGCCAGAATCCGCAGCGGCAGGACCCTGTTGGCCTCGTCGACCTGGCGGTCGGGCAGGACCGTGACCCCGGGCTCGGGACGGGCGGCCGCGTCGGCGAGGTCGAGGGTGGTCACGACGTTGCCCGCCAGCCAGCTGATCACGCTGTCCGCCGTCGCCACCGCATCGAAGCACCCCCCGCAGGGCACGACCCGGTCGGCGCCCGACCGGACGTCGATGGTGGCGACGCCCGCGGGGGTCACCGCGAACGCGAAATGCCCGTCCCTGGTGTAGTCGGGACCGCCGGTGGTGAAGTCACCCGCGACCTCGGCGACCACCTCCGTCCCCCGGACGATCCCCATGCGGTCGAGGGTGGTGAAGGCATAGCCGGGCTCGGGTTGGGGCGCCGGGGCGCTGATCGGACTCGCCTCGGGCGAGTCCGGGACGACGAGTTGGTCCAGGACGATGGCCAGGTCGGCGGCGCTGTCGGCGAACGCGGTGTCGTCGGCGCCCCCGAACTGCGTCAACCTCTCCTGCCGGTCCTTCGGCACCCGGTATCCGACGATCCTGATGTCCAGGTCCAGCCCTTCCTCGGCCAGTCGGTCGTCGATGGCCCGGCGTGCGCGGGAGGGGTCGCCGGTGCAGGCGTCGAGACCCGAGGTCGAGACGACCACGATCCGGTTGCGGACGCTGCCCCTGCGCTTCAGCAGGCCGCTGAAACCGTCGATGGCCGCCATGACGCCGTCGACCATCGTGGCCTTGCCGGACGGCGTGAGCGCGCCGACCGCCTCGGCGATCTCGGCCGGACTGTCGGCGATCTCCACGCTGTTGTCCGGGCTGCCGCACTCGCCGCCGAAGCGGCGCAGGCTGAGCGCGTCGGAGTCGCCGCTGTTGCCCGCGACCGACCGCACCGCACCCGCGACCTCGTCGAGCCCGGTGCCGGGCGCCGAGGCATCCACCAGCACCGCGGTCCGGTAGTCGGGTGCCGCGAGGACGAAGACGTAACCCGCCACGCACGCCGCGGCGACGAGCACGACGACCAGCGGGACGAGCACGCGCCTGTTCACCGGCGTCCTCCCGGTCCGGCGGCCCGAAGCCGGGCCAGCAGTGTGTTCAGGGCGTCGACCTCGGTGTTGTAGAGGTCGGCCTCGCGCCGGAAGGCCGCCAGCTCCGCCGTGAACGGCCTGCCTTCCCTGGCGACCTCCAGCAGGGCGGACACCGCGTCGACGGCGTTGCGCTGCCGGTCGCGCAGCGCCAGTGCGCGGTCGTGGACCTCGACGGTCTCCGGTGTCTTCGCCCTGCTCCCGAGGTTGTCGAACTCGGCGTCCGCGGTGACCGGCTCGACGGCGGACAGCGTGCGCTCGGCGACGTCCAGCCTGCCGTCGACGACGGCCTGCGCCGCGTCGTTGACCTGCTCGGAGACGGGGTTGAGGATGTCGACGACCTCGCTCGCCGACCGCAGGACCGGCTCGACGTTGGCGATCCAGTCCAACGCGGCCCGGAGCTCCTCGGGGTCCTCGGCGAGCACGGGTGGCGGTGCGTCGGCGCTTCCCGCCAACCGGTCGAGGCCGCTCCTGTGCTCGTCGTCGAGCCGGTACCCGACGAAGCGGAACTCCACCGTCAGGCCCGAGGCCGCCAACCGGTCCCGCATCTCCCGTTCGACGAAGTCGGCGTCGTCGTCGCACGCGTCGATCCCGTTGCGCGTGACCACCACGATCCTGTTGACCTGCTTGGCATCCTGCGAGAACGGCTCGTGGAAGTCGGCCGCCGCCTCGATCACACCACGCAGCAGTGTCGCCGCTCCCGTGACCCGCGCGCCGGTCACCGCGTCCCCGATCTCGTCGCGGTTGCCGGTCCCGAACCCGACCAGCTGGGTGGTGTTGCCGTCGGAGCCGCATTCGCCGCCGAAGGTCCGCAGCGCGACGGCGTCGTCGTCACCGGAGTTCCCCATCGCCCTGCGCAACGAGTCGACACTCTCCTCGACCTCGGACGGATCGGCGCCCGCCGCGGACAGGTCGACGAGGAACTCGGTCTTGTAGATCGGCGCGAACTCCGGCAGGACCCACGTCACCACGGCAGCCGTCGCACCGCCCAGCAACGCGACCACCAACACCGTGACGATCGCGTTGCGCACCATCCGGGGCATCTCGATGCTCAGGAAGGTGACGAGCCTGATCCTGCCGCTGATGTCCCCGCCGGCCTGGATGGTCGTGCCCGAGCCCGTGCTGGCCGTCATCGTCGGCGCCGGGCCGGCTGCCTTCTCACACCGCACGTTGGTTCGACCGCCGATGTCCCCGGCAGCCTGGATGGTCGTGCCGGAACCGGTGCTGGCGATCAGCGAAGCACCCGACCGCGGCCGCCTACGCGCTTCGATTCCGGCGAGTTCGGGGTCGATCGCGACAAGGTCGGCAGCGAGGCGCTCCAGATCCTTGACGAACTCCCGGCGACGCAGGTGCCGGGCCTGGCACCTGCCCAACTCCGCGATGTCGCGGGGCAGAACCTCGGCGGTCGGCAGGATCGCGTCGTCGACCAACACCGGGATCACCCGCACCCCGGCCGCGAACGCCTCCGCCAACTCGCGGCGAATCCAGTCACCGGGACTGTCGATCGCCCGCCTGCCCTCGCCATCGGTGGCAGTGAGCCAGTCCGGCCCGATCACCGCCAACACCAGCCGCGACGACCGAACCTGCGTCAACAACTCCCGGACATAGTCCTCGCCGGCCGAAATCGACTCGGCGTCGAAAAACACCAGGTCCTCGCCGAACCTGCGAATCAGGTCGGTGTACAGCAGGGCGCCATAACTGTGGCTGTCCATGCCACGGTAGTTGACGAACAAACAGCCACTCACGACACACCCCAGCCTCGGATCCGCCTGCGGGCATTTCTTCCCGGGCCCGACCAAAGTCATCCCATGCGGCATGTCGCCGTGGGTGCCGCGTTCGTTTCCGATCCAGGCGGATATCCGAAGAATCACGCGCACAACGGCGTGACCGCACCCCACAGTGCACGCTCGTGCAGCCGGTCGAGACCGTAGCGGTGGTCGATCGCCGACTCGGCGAGGACCAGCGAGATCGCGCATCGCGTCGTCGAGCTGCGCAGGTCCTCCGTCGCGGCCAGCTGACCGACGAACTCGACGGTGTCGGACACGTCGATGCCCGCCTCCGCGGCGAGTGCCGCCGCCTGGTCGAGCACCTGCTGCTCCCGCACGGGATCCTCGACCGGCGTGCTCGTACCGAACTTGGCGGCGGCGACCTTGTCGGCAAGTAGGACCCGCTCGGCGGCGAGGCCCACCACCGGCGCCGGCCCACCACCGGAGGACGCCTGGACCGCCGCGGCAGGCATCACGCCAGTCGCCAACGAACCGCACAGCACCGAGGTGACCAGCCCGGCCCGCGTCAGGGAGCGAAGTATTCGAGTGGACACCGGAATCCGCCTTTCCCGAGGTGACTGACCCATCTCTCGCAGGAATCCCGAGGCATGTCCACCACGTGGGGATTCATCCCCCGATCGGGTGCCGGTAGCCGCGTCTCAGTCCGCCGAGGTGAAGGCGGACTCGTAGGCGAGCAGGGTGTCGACGAACATCCGCCGTTGCGCCGGGGTCAGCGGCCCGAGCGCCTGGCGCCAGGCACGTGCACCGGGCGAGAGCCACTGGGAGATGGCCGGTCGGCTCCCCGAGCTGATGTCGATGATGCGCCGGCGCCGGTCGGCGTCGTCCTCGCGCCGTTCCAGCACGCCTTTGCGGCTCAGCTCGCTCACGATCAGGCTGACGGTGGTGGGAGCGACGCTCAGGCTCTCGGCCAGTTGCGAGACGGTCTGCGGGCCGTCGAGCAGGAGCAGGGACAGCAGGGACAGGTGTCTCGGGGCCAGGTCGAGTGTCCGCAGCTGCTCGGGCAGCGGCAGGCGTTTGATCCTGCCCACCAGCCGGGGCATCACCAGCATCAGCTCCCGGACGGTGTCGTCCGCGGGGTCGGGCGTTGACACCCGCCCACCTCCTCGATTACCTTTAATAACAAAGATGCTTTGCTATTATAGAGGAGCTGCCATGCCCCATCTGACCGTGCACGTCCTCGAAGACGACCTCGTCGGCCGCGAGGTCGACCTGATCGAGGCGTTGACCGACGCGGTCGTCGACGTGTACGGGGACTGGGCACGGGAGATCGCGGTCGTGCACCTGATCGGGCTGCCACCGAACCGGTGGGGCGTCGGCGGCAGGCCGGCGGAGGCGCCCTCGCCGAGCGTGACGTTCGGCATCAAGGAAGCCGCGTTCAGTCGCCCGGACGCGCCGGAGATCGTGTCGAGACTGGTGTCCGGAGTCACGGACGCGGTCGTCACCGTGTTCGGCGAACGCGTCCGTTCCGGTGTGAGCGTGGAACTCGTCGGCACCCCGGCCGACCGCACCGGCATCGGCGGTGTCGTGGCCACGCGGTAGGAAGCGGTCTAGGTTGGCACGAGTGCCCACCTTCGAGGAGATCACCCGCCACGAGGACGCCGACCCGTCCGAGAACCCCTGGGTGAACGGCCCGCCACCACCGGAGACGATCACGATCGTCGCCTACGACCCCGATTGGCCGCACCGCTACGAGGCCGTGGCGACGCAGGTCCGCGCCGCGCTCGGCGAGGTGGTGCTCGACGTCGAGCACGTCGGGTCGACCTCCGTGGAGGGGCTGGCCGCCAAGGACGTCATCGACATCGACCTGACCGTGGCCGACCCCCGCCGGGAAGACCGGTACGTTCCCCAGCTGGCGCGAATCGGCTACACGCTCACGATCCGGGAGCCGTCCTGGCACGAGCACCGGTGTCTGCGACTGGCCGACCCCCGCGTGAACCTCCACGTGTTCGGCCCGGACAGCCCGGAACTCGTCCGACACCGCATGTTCCGCGACTGGCTGCGCGAACACCCGGAAGACCGCACCCGCTACGAGGACGCGAAACGCGCGGCGATACCGGGCGGCGGACACGTCATGGACTACAACGCCCGCAAGCAGGACACCATCCGCGAGATCTACGACCGCCTCTTCCGCGCGGCGGGAATGCTGTAGGAGCCCGCGACGCACGGCTCGCGCGGCCCTTTCCCGACGAGCAAGACAGATGCGACCGGAATTCGGTTCGGGGCTGGCAAGGTCCTTTTCTCAAGCCGACTTCCGTGGAGGTTCGGATGGTTTCCGGGCGCACGGTGCCCATGCGGCGGATCGCGGTCGCGAGCTGTGTGGGCACCACCATCGAGTTCTACGACTTCTTCATCTACGGCACCGCGGCGGCGCTGGTCTTCCCCACGGTGTTCTTCCCCGCCCTCGGCCCGGCCGCGGGTGCCGTCGCCTCCTTCGCCACCTTCGCCGTCGCGTTCGTCGCGCGGCCCGTCGGGGCTGTCCTCTTCGGACACTTCGGCGACCGCGTCGGGCGCAAGCGCACGCTCATCTCCACACTGCTGCTCATGGGGATCGCCACGACGTTGATCGGGCTCCTGCCCAGTGCGTCGGCCATCGGCGTCGCCGCGCCCGTCATTCTCGTGGCACTGCGGTTCACCCAGGGGCTCGCGGTCGGCGGTGAGTGGGCCGGGGCCAGCCTCCTCACGGCCGAGTACGCCCCACCGGGCCAACGCGGCCGGTACGCGACCTTCCCCCAGATCGGCGCCTTCCTCGCGTTCGGCATGGCCAGCGTGACCTTCCTCGTCACCGGGCTCGTCATGGGCGACACGGACGCCGCGTTCGTCGACTACGGCTGGCGCATCCCCTTCGTGCTGAGCGCCCTGCTCGTCGTCGTCGGTCTCTACGTCCGGCTGCGGATCGAGGAGACGCCGATCTTCCGGCAGGAGAAGGTCACCGCCCGGCAGCCGTTCCGGGAGGCCGTCCGCCGCCAGCCACGTGAGGTGCTCCTCGCCGCGGGCTCGCTGACGATCGTGTTCTCGTTCTTCAACATGGGCACCACCTACCTCACCAGCTACGGCGTGAACCCCGACGGCGCCGGCCAGAGCCGGCCGACCGTGCTCGTCGCCGGGATCATCGCCGCCGTGGTCGCCGGCGTGCTCACGATCGTCACCGGCCGCATGTCCGACCGCTTCGGCCGCCGTCGGCTGATCATGGCCGCCGGGGCCGTCGGCGTCGTCTGGGGGGTGCTGCTCTTCCCCCTGCTGGACACGGGTTCCACGCTCGCGTTCGGCTTCGGGCTCGTCGTGACACTCGGCATCGTCGGCGTGTGCTACGCCCCGACCGGCGCCTTCCTGCCCGAGTTGTTCGAGACCCGCTACCGCTACACGGGCGCGGGCCTCGCCTACAACCTCGCAGGCGTCGCAGGCGGCGCGGTTCCTCCCCTGCTGGCACCCGCCCTGACCGCGTCCTACGGCAGCATCGCGATCGGCGTCCTCCTCTCCGCGTTCGCGGTGCTGAGCTTCTTCTGCACCTGCGCCCTCGCCGAGACCAAGGACCGCGCGCTGGCCACGGCACGTGCCCAGCGGCGGCTCGTGTCCGTCTAGCGCACGACGACCTCGTCGCCGTGGGTCTCGGCCCAGGTGCCGAGTGTCTCCAGTGGACCGAGCAGGCTCTCGCCGAGCCTGGTCAGGCGGTACTCCACGCGCGGCGGGGCCTCCCGGTAGGCCTGGCGGACGACCAGCCCGCTGTCCTCGAGACGCCGCAGCGTCTCGTTGAGCACCTTGGCGCTGATGCCGCCGATCCGCTTCCTGAGGGTGACCGGGCGCTGCGGGCCGTGCCGCAGCGCCCAGACCACGACGCCGTTCCACGTGTTCGCCAGCAGGTCGAACGCCAGGCGCGCCCTGCAGTCGGCCAGGTACTCCATGGTCCTCCCTCGTCGGGCACCGATCGGTAGGCATCGGGCCGCCTATCGTCCGCGTCCGTGTCCAACATAGGGATTCTCGGAACGGGCAACATGGCGGCCGGCCTCGGCGCCGGTTGGCGGGCGGCGGGCCACCGGGTGCTGGCGGGCGGCCGGTCGGGACCGGTCTCGCTCGCGGAGGCGGGGCGGTTCGGGGACGTCACGCTGCTCGCGGTGCCCGCCACGGCAGTGGTCGAGGTGCTGGCCCACGTGCCCACCGGCGGCCTGGTGATCGACTGCACCAACCTGGTGACCCCCGACGGCGTCGGGCACCCGTACGCGGCCGCCGTGGCCGCGCGGCCGGACCTCCGGGTGGTGAAGGCGTTCAACCTGTGCCACGAGAGCGCGTGGCGGCTGCCGTCGCGGGTGTTCGGCGGCAGGCCGCTCGCGGTGCCGATGCGCGGGCCGCCCGACGCGGTCGCCCGGGTGGCGCCGCTGGCGGCCGACCTCGGCTGCACGCCCTTCGACGCGGGCGGCCCGGAGCGGGCGGCGTTGCTCGAGGCCACGGCCGCGTTCGCCATCGGGCTGTGGTTCGCGGGGCTCGACGCGCAGGCCGTGCTGACGCCGCCGCTCGGCTAGTGGTGCCTGGCGGTGGCCACGAGCATTCCCGTCAGCTGGCGGGACATCCAGTCCACGAACGCGTCCTTGCCGAGGACGGGGTCACGCAGCCAGCAGAGCATGGCCTCCTCCATGGCCGCCGCCCAGCACCAGATCGTGAGGTCGACGAGCGGGGCGGGGCCGGTGATCCCCACCCCGCCCCTGACGAGGTCGAGGATGGCGTGGCGCACCTCGTCGACGAGTGTGCCGGTCTCCGACGAGATCGCCGACGAGTTCCGCACCACGGCGACGAACGCGGCCTCGTGCTGGGTCGCGAAGTCGAGGAACTCCTCGACGCCGAGGCGTAGCCGCTCGGGGGTGCCGTCGCGCGGTGCCCTGAGGCGGACCAGCAGCCCGTCGACCGCGAACCGGGACGCGGCGGCGAACAGGTCCGCGGGCCCGTTGAAGTAGCGGTAGAACAGGGCCCGCGAGACCTGCGCCGCGTCGGCGATGTCGTCGACGGACACCTGTTCGAACGGCCGCCTGCTGTACAGCCCGATCGCCACGTCGATCAACTGCTGTCGCCGCTCCTCCGGCCGAAGACGCCGCCTGACCCGCATGGGGGTGACCTTAACGGGCTTGATCCACTTCTCCCGGTTTCGCGCGGGCGCGGCGTTTCGGTCCGGTGGCAGCTACCATCTGAGTGCGTATTGTCACCTGTTGGGGCTATTGATCACCTACGGGCACCATCCCCTACCGTCGAACCCAACCGAACGGGAAAGGAACCACATGTCCGAGGCGAGGCGCGCATGAAACCCAAGAAGGTCGTCATCCTCGCCGCGATCGGTGTGCTCGTGTACGCGCTGGTCGCGCACCCCACCCAGCTCGGCGACGGTGTCCAGTCGATCCTCGGCTGGATCGGCGACGGACTGAGCGCCATCATCGACTTCATGCACAGCGTCGTGGAGTGACCTACCAGGTCACCGGCAGCTCGTACACGCCGTACACCGATCCGTCGTGCTTGAACGGGACCTGGTCGACGGTCGTGGCCAGCGCGAGCGTCGGGATGCGGCGGTAGAGCGTGCCGTAGACGACCCGCAGCTCCATCCGCGCCAGCGGCTGCCCGAGGCACTGGTGCACGCCGAAGCCGAACGCCACGTGCTGGCGGGCGTTGCGGGTCAGGTCCAGCCGGTCCGGGTCGGCGAACACGGACGGGTCGCGGTTGCCGATGTCGCCCGCCAGGATGACGCCCTCACCGGCCCGGATGGTCTCGCCTGCCAGCTCGATGTCCTCGACCGCGACGCGGCGGCGGCCGTTGTGGGTGATGTGCAGGTACCGCAACAGCTCCTCGACCGCCGACGCGACCAGGGCCGGGTCGGGCGAGGACCGCAGCAGCGCCAGCTGGTCCGGGTGCTCCAGCAGCGCCAGCGTGCCGAGCGCGATCATGTTCGCGGTCGTCTCGTGGCCCGCGATCAGCATGAGCACGCCCATCTGCGCCGCGTCCTCGCGGGTCAGCTCACCCGCGGCGATCCGCTCGACCAGGCCGGACAGCAGGTCGTCGCCGGGGCGCGCGATCTTCTCGCCCAGCAGGTCGTCGAGGTAGTCGAACAGACGACCACCCGCCGCCTGCCGCTCCTGCGGGCTCACGTCGCGGTTGATGAGGACCTTGCTGTTGTCCTGGAAGAAGTCGTGGTCGGTGTAGGGCACGCCGAGCAGCCGGCAGATCACCAGCGACGGCACCGGCAGCGCGAACGCCTGCACCAGGTCCACGGGGTTCGGGCCGGCCAGCATGGCGTCGATCAGGTCGTCGACGATCTGCTGCACGCCTGGGCGCATGGCCTCGATCCGCCTGATGGCGAACGGCGCGGTCACCATGCGGCGCAGCCGTTTGTGCTCCGGGTCGTCCATGAGGATGAAGCTGACGGGTGCCTTGCCCCGGTCCTCGATCGCCACCTGCGCCGGGTAGCCCGGCCGGGTGACGTCCGAGCTGATGCGCGGGTCGGACAGCAGCGCCTTCTGGTCGGCGAAGCGGGTCACGAGCCACGGCGTGGTGCCGTCGGGCAGCCGGACCCGCGTGAGCGGTGCCTCCTCCTGCAGCGAGCGGATCGCGGGCGGCGGGTCGAACGGGCACTTCTCCGCCCTGGCCCCGGGGAACACCGGCAACGTGCTGGTCATCGCATTCCTCCCACTGGTACCGAGCCCCCGACTTCCTGACGGCGCAGGCGGGCTTGTTTGGGCATGTTCCAGCCGAGTACGCCGATCACCGTGCCACCGCGGCGGTAGGCCGCGACGAAGCGGCGGTCGGCGAGGTCACCGTCCACGATGGACACCTCGGCGTCCGCGTGGAGGATCCCGTGGACGTGGATCCTGGCGTCGAACTGGTCGGTCCAGAAGTACGGCACGGGCGTGTAGGGCCGGTCCGCGCCGAGGATGTTGGCGGCCACGGCCACACCCTGCTCGGTGGCGTTGGTCCGGTTCTCCAGGCGCAGCAGCACGTCGAGCGTCTCGTGGTGCCACCTCGCCACGTCGCCCGCCGCGTAGACCCCGTCGGCCGCGCGGCAGCGGGAGTCGCACACGATCCCGTTGTCGCACAGCAGCCCGCTGCCCGAGAGCCATTCCGTGGCGGGCGCGGCGCCGAAGGCCACGACGACCACGTCCGCGGGCAGGACCTCGCCGGTGGACAGGCACACGCCGGTCACCCGGCCGTCCGATGAGGACAGTCCGGTGACGCCGGCACCGAGCCGCAGCTCCACCCCGTTGTCCGAGTGCAGCTCGGCGAGCAGGCGGGCGGGCAACGGGCCGAACTGGTAGGCGAGCGGCGCCTCCTGCGGGCCCGCCATCGTGACCGCGCAGCCCATGCCCCGCGCGGTGGCCGCGATCTCGGCGCCGAGCACGCCGTCACCGACGACCACGACCCGCCCGCCGGACAACAGGTCCACCCGCAGGGCCAGCGCGTGGTCGAGCGTCCTGAGCACGTGCACACCCGCGAGGCCGTCCTGCCCGGACAGCGTGCGTGGCCGCAGACCCGTCGCCAGCACGACGGCCTCCGCCGTCAGCTCGCGGCCCGACGCCGTCGACACGACACGCGACGCCGAGGAGAACCGCACCGCGGGGTCGCCGAGCACGAACGTGGCGTCCAGTGTGGACAGTACCTCCGCGGGCCGCAACCGGGACCGCTCGGGCTCCCACTGTCCGGAAAGGACCTGCTTGGACATCGGCGGACGGTCGTAGGGCAGGTGCTCCTCGGCACCCAGGATGGTCAGCGGCCCTGTGTACCCTTTGCGACGCAAGGCTTCCGCGGTGGCCAGGCCTGCCGAGGACGCACCGACCACCAGTACGCCGTCCGGCGTCACCCGTCCTCGCCGACCGAGATCGCGGACCCCGGGCACACGCTCGCGGCCTCACGCACGATCTCGTGCAGGTCCTCGGCGGGCCTGGGCTCCAGCAGCACCACGATCCCGTCCTCGTCCCGCTGGTCGAACACGTCCGGCGCGAGCAGCACGCACGTGCCCGCCCCACAGCACTTCTCCTGGTCGACCGAGACCTTCATGCCGTGACATCCCCTTCTCGTGTGGTGTGCGGTGCCTGCCACATCCCGACGAGGGCGTCGACGATCCCCGTCGCCGCCTCGTCCCAGCTCGCGCGTGGTGTCGGTGTGCCGTCGGCGAGCGCGCGCTCCCGCTCGGCGGTCATGTGCACGAGGAGCTGGCGGGCCATGTCGCTGCGCTCGGCCCGCACCTCGGCCGGCAGGTCGGGCAGGCACCGGTGGAGCGCCTCGACGATCCGCACCAGCGACGGCGACGACTGCGACTCCTCGACCATGATCGTCCGCAGCGACGGGTCGGTCATGATCTGCGCGCCGAACCGCGCGAACCAGGTCGGGCTGCCGACCTCGGCCAGGTGCTCGACGACCGGCCGGATCAGGCACGACAGCCAGTCGCGCAGGTCCGTGCTGTCCCCGATCTCGGCGACCATGCGCTGGCGGATCTCCTCGATCGGCGCGGAGTGCCTGCGGGCGATGGCCCGCACCAGGTCTGCCTTGGTGCCGAAGTGGTAGCCGACGGCCGTGTTGTTGCCCTGCCCGGCGGCCTCGCTGACCTGCCGGTTGGACACGGCGAACACGCCGTGCTCGGCGAACAGCCGTTCCGCCGCGGTCAGGATCAGCTCCCTCGTCGCGTGTGCCCGTAACGCCCTGTGGCCGGCCTCGTTGCCGGTCGTCCTGCTCATCACGTGTTCACCACCGCACTGGTAGTTCTCTCAGCCCGCCCACGACGAGTCCCTCGACCCGCCGCAGGTCCGCCACGTCGACGGCCAGCTCCAGCGACGGCAGCCTGCGCAGCAGCACCTCGAGCACGGCCTGCAGCTCGGTGCGCGCGAGCGGCTGCCCGATGCACGCGTGCGCGCCTGCGCCGAACGCGAGGTGCGGGTTGGGGCTGCGCCGCAGGTCCATCTCCTCGGCCCCGGTGAACGCGCGCTCGTCGCGGTTGGCGGCGGCCATGCTGCAGACCGCGGTCGTGCCGCTCGCCAGCACCTCGCCGGACAGCTCGAGGTCCTCGGTGAGGTAGCGCAGCATCCCGAAGCCCGAGTTGGCATCCAGCCGCAGCGACTCCTCGACCGCGGGCCGCACGAGCGACCGGTCGGCCACGAGCGCCTCCCACCGGCTCCGGTCGGCGAGGAGCATGCCGACCATCTTGGCGATCATGTTCGCGGTGGTCTCGTGCCCGGCGACGAGCAGGCCGATGCCGGTCGCGATGAGGACCACGTCGGACAGCGGCTCGCCGTCGGCGTCCTTCTCCTCGATCAGCGCGCTGAGCAGGTCGTCGCCCGGCTCGTCCCGCTTGGCGGCGATGTGGCCCGCCATGTACGCGCCGAAGTCCCGCTGCGCGGCGGCCATCTCGTCCTGGGTGAAGCGGGTCATGCTCAGCAGCATGTCCGACCAGTGCGCGAAGCGGTCCCGGTCGGTGTCCGGCACGCCGAGCATGTCGCAGATGACCCACACGGGCAGCGGGAACCCGAGGCCCGCCTTGAGGTCCGCGGGTGCGCCCTTGGCAACCATCTCGTCGACCAGCTGCTCGGCCATGGCCTCGATACCCGGCCGCAGCGCGTTCATCCGCCTCGCCGTGAACCACCTGCCGATCATCCGGCGCCACCGCAGGTGCTCCTCGCCGTGCTGGGGCAGGACGACGGCCATCTCGCTGTTGAACACCCCGCCCGACTCGACGTCCGCGACCCGCGCGCCCCTGCCCGTCGACGGCCGGGTGAACCGGGGGTCGGCCAGGACCGCCCTGACGTCGGCGTAGCGGGTGACCAGCGTGGCCTCGTCACCGCTGGGCAACGTCACCTTCGCGACCGGGCACTGCTCACGCAGCCGCGCCCACTCCGCGGGCGGCTCCAACGCGGCGTCGCTGGACATCGGGTAGCGCGGCAGCTCCACAGGTGACTCCTCGGTGTTCCGTGTTCAGTCACTCACACCGTGCCACCATAGTATTCTCTAAGTCAATCAGCTGACTTAATTTTACCCAGATCACCCGAAAGGGCACGAATGTCCCTGCAGAAGGCCGCACCCCGGCCGAACGTCGTCGTGGCGGTGCTCGCCTTCGGCGGGATCGTCGTATCGCTCATGCAGACGCTGGTGATCCCACTGGTCCCCCGGCTGCCGGAGCTGCTCGGCGCGTCGCCTGCCGACGCCACGTGGGTGATCACCGCGACGCTGCTGGCCAGCGCCGTCGCGACGCCGGTCGTCGGGCGGCTCGGTGACATGTACGGGAAGCGCCGGATGCTGCTGGTCAGCCTCTGCCTGCTGGTCGCGGGCTCGGTCGTGGCCGGGCTGTCGTCCACCCTGCTGCCGATGGTCGTCGGACGGGTGTTCCAGGGCCTCGCGGCGGGGGTGATCCCGCTGGGCATCAGCATCATGCGCGACGAGCTGCCCGCCGAACGCCTCGGCGCGGCGACGGCGATGATGAGCGCGTCCCTCGGGGTCGGCGGTGCGCTCGGCCTGCCCGCGTCGGCGCTGCTCGTGGAGAACACCGACTGGCACGTGCTGTTCTGGACCGCCGCGGCACTCGGCGCGGTGGTGACCGTGCTCGTGGCGACGCTCGTGCCGGAGTCGAGCGTGCGGACGGGCGGCCGGTTCGACGTCGTCGGCGCGCTCGGGTTGTCTGCCGCGCTCGTGTGCCTGCTGCTGGCGATCTCGAAGGGCGCGGACTGGGGCTGGACCTCCGGTGCGACGCTCGGGCTGTTCGCGGCGACGGTGGTTGTCCTGCTGCTGTGGGGCTGGTTCGAGCTGCGGGTGCGCAGGCCGCTGGTGGACCTGCGGACCACCGCCCGGCGGCAGGTGCTGCTGACGAACCTCGCCTCGGTGGTGTTCGCGTTCGCCATGTTCGCGATGTCGCTGGTGCTGCCGCAGCTGCTGCAGCTGCCGACGCTGACCGGGTACGGCCTGGGGCAGTCGCTGCTGGTCACCGGGTTGGTGCTGGTGCCGTCGGGGCTGGTGATGATGGCGACGGCGCCGGTGTCCGCGCGGCTGTCGCGGGCGCGTGGGCCGAAGGTGACGCTCATGGTCGGCGCGGTCGTGGTGGCGGTCGGGTACGGGCTCGGCGTGGTGCTGATGTCGGCCATCTGGCAGCTGGTGGTGGTGTCGGCGTTGATCGGCGCGGGCATCGGGTTCGCGTACGGGTCGATGCCGGCGCTGATCATGGGCGCGGTGCCGGTGTCGGAGACGGCGGCGGCCAACAGCCTGAACACGTTGATGCGCGCGATCGGCACGTCGGTCTCGAGTGCCGTGGCCGGGGTGATCCTCTCGCACCTGACGATCGCGCTGGGGCCGGTGGCCGTGCCGTCGCAGGACGGGTTCCGCCTGATCATGGCGCTGGGCAGCGGCGCGGCGCTGCTGGCGCTCGTGGTGGCGGCGTTCATCCCCGGACGTGGCCGCCCCGAACGGGTGACGGTGGATCGCGACAGCGAGGCGGTCCCCGCGATCCGGTGAGGCGCGCGGCGCGACGGGTCGGTGTCGCGGCACCCGGAACGCGACTTCGGGTGAACGCGACGGGGCTCGCGCACGTGTAGAGAGGTATGAGCCCACGTCTGTCCGGACTCGCCGCCGCGCTGTGTGCGCTGGTGGTGGTCGCCGGCTGTGGGGTGCCGGCACAGACGGCTCCCGTGGCCACCACGCAGTCGACACCGCCGCCGAAGCCGACCAAGCCGTACACGGTCGAGCAGCTCGCCGCGACGGTCGGGTGTACGCCGGAGTTCCAGGGCAGGACGGCCGACTTCCGGCAGGCCGCGTGCAAGGTCGACAAGACGAACTACATGATGCTCGACTTCGTCACCGACAAGAACCAGAAGGACTGGTACGACAACGCCATCATCTACGGCAACAGCTACCTGGTCGGCGAGCGCTGGATCCTGACCACCTCGTCCGACGACGCGCTGGTGAAGCTCCAGGACGAGCTGGGCGGCAGCATCGAACAGGACAAGTCGATGGGCTCGCACGGCATGGCCCCAATGCACTGAAGGACGCCTTCGTAACGCCCAGCGTTACGAAGGCGTCCTTCAGTGCGAGCCGGGGACGGGCGGAGGGGTCAGCGGCGGTAGTCGCTGTACTGGTACGGGTTGTCGATGGCCTTCGACTCGGGAATCTCCGGGTGCATGCCTGCCACCCAGGCCTCCTCGCCCATCTCCGAGCGCAGGTACTCGACCGTGCGCTCGACCTCGGCGCGGGCCGCGGCCAGGTCGACGTCCACCAGCCGGTGTTCGTGCTTCACGACGCGGCCGTTGACCAGCACCGTGTGCACGTCGCCGCGCTGGGCCTGGAACACCACGTGACCGTACGGGTTGAGCAGGGGGAACGACACCGGCGAGTGCTCGTTCTTGATCAACACCACGTCGGCCTTCCTGCCGGGGGCCAGGACACCGAGATCCGACCGGCCGATCGCGTCGGCGCCGCCTCGGGTCGCCCACGCGACCACCTCGTCCGCCCGCAGCGCGTGGTTGGTGACCGTCTCGTTCTTCGCGTGGGCCTCCAGGTGCGCCCGCGAACGGTCGGCGCCCAACGTCGTGCGCATGGCGGAGAACAGGTCGCCGCTCCACCACACGCTCGTGTCCATCGACAGCGACACCGGGATGCCATGTGCGCGGATCGCCCACGTGGGTGGGTAGCCCTGCCCGGCACTCTGCTCGCTCTCCGTGGACACCGAGACCGAGCCGCCCGTCGCCGCGATCCGGTGGTACGAGTCGACCGACAGTGACGCCGAGTGCACGTACACCGTCTCCGGGGTCATGAAGCCGTGGTCGTGCATCAGGCGGATGCCGTCGTCGTTCGTCGCGCCCCACACGCCCGCGTGCGTCGTCACGGGCACACCCAGCTCGCGGGCGGCCTCGAACGCGCCCTTCTCCGGGAACTCGGGATCGCCGGTGACGTCGAACGCCAGCTGGAAGCCCAGCATGTCGCTGCCGGTGATGCGGCGGTTCACGAAGTCGCGGAACTCCGGCGCCGACGACCACACCGCGGGCGGCTGCTGGATGTTGCCGTAGGCCAGCACGAACCGGCCCGGCACTGCCTCCAGCGCGTCGACCGCCGCGTCCGCGTGGTCGGTGGTCTGCAGGCCGTGCGACCAGTCGACGACCGTGGTGACGCCCGCGTCGATGGCCTCGATCGCGGCGAGCAGGTTGCCCGCGTGGACGTCCTCCGGCCGGAACAGCCTGCCGTGCTCCAGGTAGTACCAGACGAAGTACTGGGTCAGCGTCCAGTCCGCGCCGTACCCTCGCATGGCCGTCTGCCACATGTGCCGGTGCGTGTCGATCATGCCCGGCATGACGATGCCGTCACTGGCGTCGACCACCGTGGCGCCGTCCGGGGCGGGGAGGTTCTGGCCGATCTCGGCGATCCTGTCGTCGCGCACGAGGACGTCGGTGTCGGCGAGCACCGAGCGGGCGTCGTCCATGGGCAGCACGGTGCCGCCCCGCAAGAGCACGGATCCTGACTCGTTCATCGTTGAACCCCTTGATCGGACAAGTGTCCGCATGCCGGTTGGTACGGGGGTTACTCTGAGCCAGCACTACCGGGAAGTCAACCGCCGAGGAGCCGACACAATGCCGAGGGAAGGTGCCGGACCGGACTTCATCGAGGCGTTGGCACGAGGCCTGGAGGTCATCACCGCGTTCACCCCGGGGCGCCCGGTGATGTCGCTCGCCGACATCGCCTCGGCCACGGGGCTCGCGAGGCCGACCGTCCGGCGGATCCTGCTGACGCTCACCGAGCTCGGGTTCGTGCGGACCGAGGGCTCCGGCTACGCGCTGACGCCGAGGGTGCTGGACCTCGGGGTCGCCTACGTGCGTTCGCAGGGGCTCTGGGACATCGCCCGGCCGCACATGGAGGCGTTGTCCGCCGCGACCGACGAGTCCTGTTCGATCGCGCAGCTCGACGGTTCGGACATCGTCTACGTCGCACGCGTGGCCGTGCCGAAGATCGTCGCGCTCGCCGTGCAGATCGGCACCCGGTTCCCCGCCCTGCAGACCTCGCTGGGCAAGGTGCTGCTCGCCGCGCTGGAGCCCTCCGAGGTGGACGCCGTGCTCGCGGAGCCGACGCGCTCGGGGCTGGTCCCCCGCTGGTGCCCGGCACGCGAGGAGCGCGAGGAGGTCCTGCGCGAGGTGCGGGCCCGCGGCTGGGCGCTCACCGACCAGCAGCTCGCGCTGGGGATCCGCTCGGTGGCGGTGCCCCTGCGTGACGGCGCGGGCCGGGTCGTCGGGGCGTTGAACGTGAACACCCACGCGGCCGAGACGACCGTCGACCACCTGCTCGGCCACCACCTCCCGCTGCTGCTGCGGGCGGCGGGCGAGATCAGCGCGGACTTCGCCAGGCTCGCCGAGGTCCCGCACGTGACGCGCACCGCCGCCTCTTGACAGCGGCCACGACCGGGCCAAGACTTTCGGACAGATGTCCGCTGAACGGTCGGAGGCTTATGAAGGGCCCGCTCGACGGGATACTCGTCGCCGACTTCTCCCGGATCCTCGCCGGGCCCTACGCCACGATGCTCCTGGCGGACATGGGTGCCGACGTGATCAAGGTGGAGGGGCCGGGCGGGGACGACACCCGCACCTGGATGCCGCCGGTGCGCGAGGGGACCTCGACGTACTACCTGGGCATCAACCGGGGCAAGCGGTCCATCGCGCTCGACCTGCGGGACGAGGCCGACCTGACGGCCGCCCGCGAGCTGGCCCGCCGCGCGGACGTCCTGATCGAGAACTTCAGGCCGGGCGGCATCGACCGCTTCGGCCTCGGCTACGACGACGTCCGCGAGACGAACCCCGGCATCGTGTTCGCGTCGATCACCGGGTTCGGCACGGGCGCCGGGCGGGACGTGCCCGGCTACGACCTCATGGTCCAGGCCATCTCGGGGCTGATGAGCCTCACCGGCGAGCCGGACGGGCCGCCCTACCGCGCGGGCATCTCCGTCTTCGACGTGATGGCCGGGAACCACGCGGTGATCGGCATCCTCGCCGCGCTGCGCCACCGTGACCGGTCGGGTCAGGGTCAGAAGGTCGAGGTGAACCTGCTGTCCTCCGCGCTCACCGGGCTCGTGAACCACAGCTCGGCGTACGCGGCGGGCGGGGTCGTGCCCTTCCGGATGGGCAACGCGCACCCGAGCGTGTTCCCGTACGAGCCGTTGCCCACCAAGGACAACGACCTGATCATCTCGGCCGCGAACGACCGCCAGTTCCGCAAGCTGTGCGTGGTGCTCGGCATCCCCGAGGTCGCCGACGACCCCCGCTTCACCGAGAACGCGGGTCGCACGGCCAACCGGGAGGAGCTTCGGCCGCTGCTGGTCGAACGGCTCGTCACGCGGGGTGCCGTCGAGTGGTTCGACCTGCTCGTCGCCGCGGGTGTCCCGTGTGGACCGATCAACACGATCGACGGCGGTTTCGCGATGGCGGAACGGTTCGAGCTGGAGCCGATCGTGACCGTCGGCGAGGGCGACCGTGCCGTGCCGACCACCCGCCACCCCATCCGCTTCTCCTCGACCCCCGTGAGCTACGCGTTACCCCCGCCGGAACTCGACGAACATGGTGAGGAGATCCGCAAGTGGTTGGGGGACAAGGATGAATGAGTATCCGACAGCACTCGGGGCGTCCTCGCTCGACAAGATCTCGCTGCTCGGCACGGACCTCGCGCAGGACGTGATGGGCAAGGTCGGGTTCGGCGAGCTGTCGTTCTGGCTCGCCACCCAGCGTCGGCCGACCGCCGGTGAGACCCGGGTGTTCGAGGCGGTGTTGGCCGCGCTCGCCGACCACGGGTTCACGCCGACCGCGATCGTCACACGCCTGACCTACCTGTCCGCGCCGGACTCCGTGCAGGGTGCGCTCGCGGCAGGGCTGCTCGGCGGCGGGTCGCGGTTCCTCGGCGTGACCGAGGACTGCGGCCGGTTCCTGCACGAGCAGCTGCGGAAGGTCCAGCTGCCACTGGAGCCGGCGGGCTGGGACGAGCTGGCCCTGGAGATCCTCGAGGGCCAGCAGGGAAAGCGCATCCCCGGGCTCGGTCACCACGTGCACAAGAACGGCGACCCCCGCACGAGACGGCTCTTCGAGATCACCCGCGAGGAGGGCCTGTTCGGGCCGCACCTCTCGCTGTTCGAGGCGATCGGGCGCGTGCACCCCCAGGTGCTCGGCAGGACGTTGCCGCTCAACGGGGCCGGGGTGTGCGGGGCCGCGCTCGCCGACCTGGGACTGCCACTGGAGCTCCTCCGTGGCTTCGCCCTGCTGGCACGGACGGCAGGGCTGATCGGGCAGCTCGCCGAGGAGCTGCGCAACCCCGTCGCCAACGAGATCTTCCTGTCGGTCGACCTCAACAACGCGTCCGTTCCCCCCACGCCACACGTCGACGGAGGTTCGCATGGCTGAGCTGGTCGCGGTCATCGCGTCCACGCACCACCCGTTCTACTACCGGGCCAGCACGTCGGTCGGCGAGGAACGGCCGCCGTTCGCGGACGAGTGGGTGCGCAAGGTGGAGGCGTTCCGGGAGACGCTCACCAGGGCACGACCCGACGTGCTCGTGATGGTCGGCTCCGACCACTTCCACCAGCTGTGGTTGGACAACATGCCGCAGTTCCTCGTCGGCAAGGCGCCGGTGTACGACGCCAACTGGTACAACGAGGAACGCGAGTTCGGCCTGCCGCGCATGGTGATGAAGGGCCAGGAGGACCTGTCGAGCTACATCCTGCGGGAGGGCCTCGACGCCGGGTTCGACCTCGCGTTCTCCAACGAGCTGCGGATCGACCACTCGATCACGTGCCCGATCATCACGCTGCGCCCGCAGAACGACCTGCCGATCGTGCCTGTCTACACCAACATCTTCGCGCCGCCGCTGCCGCAGCCGAAGCGGTTCGTGCAGCTGGGGAAGACGATCCGGCAGCTCGTCGAGTCGTGGCCGTCCGACCAGCGGGTCGCGGTGATCGGCACCGGGCACCTGTCGCTGGAGCTGGGCGGGCCGAGACAGTTCGGGCCGCACGGGCCGGACCCCGAGTTCGACCGCAGGGCCGTCGAGTGGATCTCCTCCGGCGACCTCGACGAGTGCTGCGCCGAGGTGACACTGGAAAGCCTGCACCAGCCGGGCAACGCCACGCACGGGTTCATGGACTTCATGCTGATGATGGGTGTCGCGGGCGAGGGCCAGAAGGCGGACTACGTCGACACGTACGACCTGTTCCACACGATGGAGGCCTACTTCACCTGGTACCCGAAAGGGGTTCCGGAGGCATGAGCAAGTATCTGTTGAACAAGTTCCTGTTCACCGTCGATCGCGATCCCGACCTCGTCGAGCGGTACCGCGAGGATCCACAGGGGACGGTCGAGTGGTGGGAGTCCAGTGAGGCCAACAGGATCCTGGCCTGTCACCTCGGCGAGTCGTCGTCCTGGCTGCGGTTCGAGGACGACGAGCGCACCGCACTCGCCACCCACGACTACCCGAAGCTCTTCGAGCTGGGCGCGCACCCGTTCCTGACGCTGACGCTGTTCATCGCGATGTTCGAACGCGACCACGCCGAACCACTGGGCTTCCAGCTGGAGTACGCGCGCAAGCTCGCACACATGTCCCTGCCCTACCCGGACATCACGACATGACCTGGGCCATCGCGGTCCACTCCCCCGGCGAACCGCCGAAGGTCATCGAGTGGGAGACGCCGGGGCTGCAACCGGGCGAGGTGCTCGTCGACGTGACGGCCGCACCGATCACACCGCTGGACCTGCTGTGCGCGTCCGGCAAGTCGTACTTCGGGGTGCCGGCCACGCCGTACATCCCCGGCGTGCAGGGAGTAGGCGTGCACGAGGGGCGCACGTTCTGGTTCCCGACCACGGCCGGGATGCGGCCGGGTGACGGCAGCATGGCCGCCACGGTCGCCATCCCGTCCGACGACCTGGTGGCACTGCCGGAAGGCACCGACCCGGTGCTGATGGCGGCCCTCGGGTTGTCGGCGGTCGCCGCGCACCTGGCGCTGACGTGGCGTGGCGAGCTGACGGCGGGCGAGCAGGTGATCGTGCTCGGCGGCGGCGGGGTCGTCGGCCAGTCCGCGGTCCAGCTCGCGAAGGCCGCGGGTGCGCGGCGAGTCGTGGCGGGCGCCCACTCCCCGCAGGGCCGCGCCAGGGCGGAAGCCGTCGGGGCGGACGCGGTCGTCATGCTCGACACCTCGGACGGCGACGAGCTGACCCGACGCTTCGAGTCCGAAGTGGACGGCCCGGTGGACCTGGTGCTCGACCCGCTGTTCGGGGTGCCCGCCGTCGCGGCGGCCCGCGTGCTGCGGGCCGGCGGGCGGTGGGTGAACCTGGGCTCGGCCGCGTCGGAGACGAGCCCGGTGACGTCCTCGCTGCTGCGGAGCAAGTCGTTGCGCCTGCTGGGTTACACGAACAACGAGCTGACGCGGGACCAGACCGCGGCGGCGATCACGCTGGTGGCGGACAGGGTGGCGGACGGCTCGCTGACCGTGGCCCACGAGACGGTCACCCCACAGAACGTCCCGGTCGCGTGGGCAGGGCACGCGACCGGGACGGCCTCGGTACGTTCGGTGGTGGTGCCGTCAGCGGTATGACTTGTGACGCGAGCCCGAGAGGGACTCGGCGACACCGATGAGCAGCACCGACGCGATCACGGCGACGATGAAGCCCAGCACGTTCAGTTCCATGATGTCGCCGGTGCCGAGCAGGTTCGCGATCGTACCGCCGATCACGGAGCCGACCAGCCCGAGCAGCAGCGTCGCGATGATGCCCAGGTTTTGCTTGCCCGGCTTGATGAGGCGCGCCAGCGCTCCGATGATGAGGCCTGCGACGATGAAGCCGATCATTGAAACCTCCTGTGTCGTCGACACTGGAGATACCCGGCACGCCTCCGGACAAACGTGGGTTTTCCTCACTGTCGGCGCTCTGCCCTGGCGATGACCGACTCGAGAGAGATCTCGGCCGCACTGGTCAACAGGACGTCCGCGGTGGTGAACAGCGCCGGGTCCGCGTTCGGGTGCGGGATCGCGACACAGCGCAGGCCGGCCGCCTGTGCCGCGGCCACCCCGTGGACGGTGTCCTCGAAGGCCAGCGCGCGTTCGGCCGGCACACCGAGGCGGGACAGCGCCAGCAGGTAGACGTCCGGGGCCGGCTTCGCGGCACGGACCTCGTCGCCGCACGCGAGCAGCTCGAAACGGTCACGCTGACCGATGCGGTCCAGGTGGCCGTCGATCCACTCACGGGGTGAGCTGCTCGCCACCGCGAGCCGGATCCCCAGCGCCTCGGCGTCGTCGAGCCACGGTCCGATGCCCGCGGACAGTTCCAGCGCGGCGTAGAGCTCCGTGCGGACGGCCTGGCGACGGGCGTGGCTCGCGTCCTGGTCGTAGGCGGGGCCCACGGCGGCGGCCAGGGCCGCGTAACGCTCCGCCGTGACGTCTCCCCCGTGCCGCGCGAAGAAGCCCGCCACGTCCAGCTCCAGCCCGTGCCAGCGCCAGAGGTCCTGCCACGCGAGCAGCGACGTGGTCTCGGTGTCCATCAGGAGCCCGTCGAAGTCGAACACCAACGCGTCCATCCCCATGCCCGCAGTATGCCCCGAGTACCCTGCCATCTCGTGAAACCTGCCAGTGACGAGCTCACCCCCGACGGGGTCGCGGACGAGAGACCGGACCGCGAGCAGCTCATGACCGTCCGGGCCGAGGAACGGGACCACATCCTGATCCTGACGGTCGAGGGCGACGTCGACGGGCTGACCGCGCCACGGCTGTCCACAGCGGTCGCGGAGGCCTTCCGCGGCCTGGCCGGCCGCAGCCTGGTGCTCGATCTCACACGAGTGCGTTTCATCGGTTCGGTCGGGCTGCGCACGTTGCGCGACACCGCGCGCGAAGCCGCCCGCCACCAGGGAGTTCAGCCGTTGCGGGTCGTGGTCGACCAGGCTCGGCAGGTGATCCGGCCGATCGAGATCGCCGGACTCGACCAGATTCTCGCGCTCCACCACACGGTGGACGACGCGATCGCCGCCGGCGATCTGCGGTAGCACCAAAAGCTGGGACAATACGACCGTGCCGCCAAGCTCCGAGCGTCAGCTGGGTAACGAGCCCACGCGCGCAGACGTCGCGCAGACCTTGGACCTGGTCCTCGCCGCCGACTGGATCTCGCCGTCCGTGGCGCGGGACCAGGTGCGCACCTGGCTGAGAGCCAACCACTGGTCACCGGCCCAGACCGACGACCTGGTGCTGGCGGTCAACGAGGCGGTCAGCAACAGCATCGAACACGGCTACCGGATGGGCCCCGACGACGCGCCGGGCGACGACACCGTGGCCCTCACCGGCACGATCAGGCGCGCCCCGGACGGTTCGCGGCACGTCGAGTTCACCGTCCGGGACAGTGGCGTGTGGCTGCCGCCGACCGACGAGGGCCCCACCACGAGGGGCCAGGGCATCCGGCTGATGCGTGCCTGCGTGGAGCACCTGAGCATCGAGGGCGGCGCCGGCGGCACGAGCGTCGTGATGCACAGCCGCCCCGTCCCCATGTGAGCGGCGCGGGTCAGGCGCCCTCCAGGGCCGCCGGGAGTGCCGGGTAGACGGACAGCAGGTTGTCCAGCCCCGTCACCCGGATCGGACGCATGGTGTCTCGTGTGCCACCGACGACACGCACCTTCGTGTGGTCGCCGCCCTCCTCGTGCGCGGCGACGATGGCCGACATGCCGACGGAGGCGAGGAAGGTGACGCCGGTCAGGTCGATCACCAGTACGGGCGGACGTTTCTTCAGCTCCTGCGCGCACGCCGCGGCCAGCGTCGGGGTGGTCAGGAGGTCGAGCTCGCCTGCGACACGCAGCACCACGGCGCTGCCGTGCTGCTCGATGTCGACAGTGACGCCGAACTGGTCACCCGGGGGCTGGGGGGCGTTGGACATGACCCGTATCTTGCACGGTGGGCTCTGACGAGGACAGTGGCCACGCGGTCGCCGGTCGCACAAAGGGCCGAACGGGCCCCCGGGAACGATCAGCGACGCCCCCGGCAAGTAAGGGTGTGACGACCACCGACGTGGCTGCCGACCGCCCCGACCTCTCCGGCCGCGCCGCGGGCACCGCGCTGACCCTGCTGTACGACTCCCACGCTCGTGACCTGCACCACTATCTGAGCCGCAGGCTGGATCCCACCGCGGCGGACGACCTCGTCGCGGAGACGTTCCTCGTCGCGTGGGAGCAGCGGGCGCGCTACGACCCGGCACGCGGCCCCGCCCGCGCGTGGCTGTTCGGCATCGCGACGAACCTGTCCCGCAGGCACGCCCGAACCGAGGCGAACACGTTGCGTGCCATGGCTTTGGCCGCGGGTCGGGCGACCGTGGCCGAGGCGGCGGACGCGACGAGCGCGTCCAGGGTGGACGCCGGGCGCGCGGCTCGTGAGCTGGCTGCTGGGCTGGCCGGGCTGCGTGCCGAGGAACGCGACGTGCTGTTGCTCGTGGCGTGGGCAGGCCTGCGCCCGGCCGAGATCGCCGTCGCACTGGAGCTGGACGCCCGGACCGTCCGAACTCGACTGCACCGCGCGCGGACCAGGCTGCGCGCACACCTCTCACGAGAAGGAGACGACGGATGACCGATCCCATCGACGAGCTGCTCGCCGGTCTGCGCACGGACGTGCCGGAGATGTCCGAAGAGGCGTTCGACGCGGGCCGTACCCGGCTCGCGACGCACATCGACGCCCCTGTGCCGGTCGTCGCGACCGAGCCGTACATTTCCGTTACACCATTGCGGAAGAAGCGGTTGCTCCGCAGCCTGCCACGCAGGCTGGTCGCCTCCGCCGCCGCCGCGGTCGCGCTGGCCGCGGCGGTGCCGGTCGTGCAGGCCGCCAGAACGGACGGCGCCGCCCCGGTCGCGACCGCCGCCGCGCAGCTCAACGCCGCCGCGGACCGGATCAACCCCGTCGACGAGCCGATCCGGCCGGGCCAGTTCCGCTACACCATCACGCACCGCTGGGCTCTGGGTGAGGTCATGCAGGAGTACGAGCGGGGGAACTGTCAGCTCCCGCCCGGGAAGGGGGGCCCGGTGGTCAGGTTGGACGATGACGACGCGAAGCTTCGCCCCTGCAAGAAGCTGCCCGGCGGCGACCTACGGCTCCTCCAGGAGACCACGACCGAGCACTGGGTGCCTGCCGACCTCACGCAGAACTGCCTGTGGCGCAACACCACCACCGGCCGGTACAGGTGGTTGGTCGGCGACGACGAACGGGGACGGGCGGTCGGGTTCCCGATGCCGCGGCGGGAGAGCAGCGAGTACGCCCCTCCCGGCTGCACCGACGGCGCCAGGTGGTTGTCCGGCCGGCTGAGTCCCGCGTTCGTGGCCGCGCTGCCCCGCGACCCCCGGCAGCTCCACGACCTGCTGCGCCGGGAGAACCTGATGACCCTGCCCCACCCGGACAAGGCGTTCCTCGACAACGTCGACCTCGCGCTGGACTCCGGCTTCGCGTCGGCCGACCTGCGGGCCGCGCTGTACCGGGCACTCGCCCTCATGCCGGGCCTGCGGATCACCGAGCAGTTCGCCAACCTGGACGGCAAGAAGGGCACGGCCTTCGGCCTGTCCCGGGACGGCATCCGGACCGACCTGATCATCGACCCGGCCACGGGCCAGTTCATCGGCATGCGGGAGATCACCGAGACCGACTCGTCGGGGCTCCCGCGGGGCTCGGTCGTGAACTACTCGTCGGTGGCCAACCCGGTGGTGGTCGACAGGGTCCGGGCCACCCACTGAGCCGCCGTCACCGGGATGAGGCTCCACCCGGGCGTCGGTCAGGCGCCCGGGTGGGGCTTCTTCTTGAGCGCGTCCGAGGTGCCGCCCGCGACCATCACGACGAACACGACCGGGAGGAACACCCACCACGCCCCGGCGAAGATCGTCAGCAGGATGGCCCCCGGGATGCCGAAGACGAAGGCGACCCCCGCGACGACCTCCAGCGCCTTGCTCGCCGGGGTCTCCACCAGCTCGTTCTTTCGGCCCCTGGTGGCCGGGCTGACGAGCTGGCCCGCCTTCTGGATCAGCTGGGGCGGCGCCGCGGAGCTGAGGTCCGGGTGCGGCGCGGGCAGGTCGGTGAACAGCTCCTCCAGCTCACCCCTGGTCCGTGCCGCGACGGCCTTCCCGCACCGCTCCTCGTACTCGGCCAGCTCGAGCCTGCCGGTCGACAGGTGCACGCCGAGGGTCGTGACGGCCGAGTCCCGCTCCTCGTCGCTGACGCGGATCTCCGCCGTTGCCATGGCGAGATTCTATGCACCCTCAGCGCAGGCGTGGCACCGCGTGTTTCGCCTGCGCCGCACGCAGTACCGAGGCCGCGCCGTCGGAGTCGTTCGCCGCCAGGAGGGACAGGGCCCTGGTCAGCGCGTCGGAGAGCGCCAGCTGGTCCATGGCCTGCGAGGTCAGCTCGGCGCTCTTCTGCCACAGGTCGATGAACACCGCGACCTTCGACCGCAGCACCCACGGGTCGAACGGCTTGGTGATGAAGTCGACCGCGCCGATCTGGTAGCCGCGGAAGGCGAGGCGGGCGTCGTAGTCCAGCGCGGTCAGGAAGATGATCGGGATGTGCCTGGTCCGCTCGCGTTGCTTGATGTGCGTGGCGACCTCGAAGCCGTCCATCGTGGGCATCGACGCGTCGAGCAGGATCACCGCGTAGTCGTCGACCAGTAAGCGCTTCAGTGCCTCCTCGCCGCTGGTCACCGCGACGGTCTCCACCGCGAGGCCCTGCAGGATCGCCTCCAGCGCGACGAGGTTCTCCCTGCGGTCGTCGACGAGCAGCGCCTTCGCCGTCACCGTGCCGCGCCCCTGAGGACCCACGAGGACACGACATCGAGCAGCTGGTCGAGGTCGACCGGTTTTGTCACGTAGTCGTCGGCACCGGCCGCGAAGCTCGCCTCACGGTCCTCCGCCATGGCCTTCGCGGTGAGGAACACCACCGGTGTCCGTTCGGCGCCGGTGCCGAGCTGGCGGATCTGACGGGTCGTCTCGTTGCCGTCCATGTTGGGCATCATCGCGTCCATCAGCACGATGTCGATCTCGGGGTGCTCGGTGAGCAGCCGGACGCCGTCCGCGCCGTTGTCCGCGTAGAGGACGGTCATGCCGTGCAGCTCCAGCGCGGAGGTCAGCGCGAACGCGTTGCGCACGTCGTCGTCCACGATCAGCACGGACACCCCGGTCAGCTCGCGCGCGACAGCCGGTGCGCCGACGGTCGGGCGCAGGATCGGGGTGCCGATCGGCGGCAGGCCGTCCTCGGACTCGGCGAGCGGCGTGGTGCGCTTGCGGTCCCCGCCCGGCACGGCGACCGGCACGAACAGCGTGAACGTCGACCCGACGCCCAGCTCGGACTCGACGGTGATCGCGCCGCCGAGCAGCCTCGCCAGCTCCTTGGAGATCGACAGGCCGAGGCCGGTGCCGCCGTAGCGGCGGCTCGTGGTGCCGTCGGCCTGCTGGAACGCCTCGAAGATCATCTCGAACTTCTCGTCGGAGATGCCGATGCCGGTGTCGTTGACGGAGAACGCGATCTCGTCACCGGTGCGGCCCGGCGAGATCGTCAGCGTGACCGTGCCGCGCTCGGTGAACTTGACCGCGTTGGACAGCAGGTTGCGCAGGATCTGTTGCAGGCGCTGGATGTCGGTGACCATCGAGGTCGGGGTGTCCTCCGCCACCAGCACCTCGAGGTCGAGGCCCTTCTCCTCCGCCTGTGCCACCAGTGCGCGCCGCGCGACGGCCGCGACCTCCGCGAGGTCGACCGGTCCCGGGTGGATGGTCACGCGGCCCGCCTCGATCTTGGACAGGTCCAGGATGTCGTCGATCAGCGCGAGCAGGTCGGAACCGGCGTTGTGGATGGTGTTGGCGAACTCGATCTGCTTGGGCGACAGGTTCTTCTCCGGGTTGTCGGCCAGGAGCCTCGCGAGCAGCAGCAGCGAGTTGAGGGGCGTGCGCAGCTCGTGGCTCATGTTGGCGAAGAACTCGGACTTGTACTGGCTCGCGACGGCCAGCTGCTGCGCGTTCTCCTCCACGCGGCGGCGGGCGGCCTCGATCTCCAGGTTCTTGATCTCGATGTTGCGGTTCTGCTCGCCGAGCAGTGCCGCCTTGTCCTCCAGCTCCGCGTTGGTGCGCTGCAGCTCGGCGGACTGGTCGCGCAGCTCCTCCGCGAGGCGCTGCGACTGCGCGAGCAGCTCCTCGGTGCGGACGTTCGCGCGGATCGTGTTGATCGCGATGCCGATCGTCAGCGCGAGCCGGTCCAGGAAGGTCAGGGACAGCTCGGAGTAGTCGGTGACCGAGCCGATCTCCAGCACGCCGACGGTCTCGCCCTCGAACAGCACGGGGGTCACGACCAGCGCGGTCGGCGTGAACGTGCCGATGCCCGACCGGATGGGCGCGAAGTTCGCCTTGGAGTCACGCATGACGACGGGCTGCTTGGTCTCGGCGGACTGGCCGACGAGCCCCTCGCCCCGGCCGAAGCGGATCGGCAGGTCGTCGGAGCCCAGGCCGTAGGAGCCGTAGAGGCGCCACTCCTGCGAGGTTTCCGGGTCACCGCTGCCGGGGTTGAGGAAGAACGCACCCGCCTGGCCGCTCACCAGCGGCACGACCTCGTTCATGATCATCTGGCAGACGGCGGTGAGGTCACGCTGTCCCTGCAGGAGACCGCCGATGCGGGCGAGGTTGGAGTCGAGCCAGCTCTGGTTCTTGTTCTGCATTGTCGTCTCGCGGAGCGTGACGATCATCTGGTTGATGTTGTCCTTGAGGTCCGCGACCTCGCCGCTGGCCTGCACACCGATCTGCTGGGTCAGGTCACCCCGCGTCACGGCCGTCGACACGCCCGCGATCGCCCGCAGCTGGATCGTCAGCGTCGACGCGAGCTGGTTGACGTTCTCGGTGAGGTTGCGCCACGTCCCGGACACGCCCTTCACCTGCGCCTGGCCACCG
This sequence comes from Actinophytocola oryzae, assembly GCF_004364325.1. GTDB lineage: Bacteria > Actinomycetota > Actinomycetes > Mycobacteriales > Pseudonocardiaceae > Actinophytocola > Actinophytocola oryzae. The sequence goes on from NZ_SOCP01000011.1 coordinate 37,842, forward strand.
AGCTTCCCTTCGGTACCCACCTCACGCGCCACACGGGTGACCTCGTCCGCGAACGACGACAGCTGATCCACCATCGTGTTCACCGTGGACTTCAGCGCGAGGATCTCACCCTGCGCGTCGACGGTGATCTTCTGCGACAGGTCGCCCTCGGCCACCGCGGTGGCGACCTGGGCGATGTTGCGGACCTGGCTCGTCAGGTTGGACGCCATGTAGTTCACGTTGTCGGTCAGGTCCCGCCAGGTGCCCGCGACACCCTTCACCTGCGCCTGACCGCCGAGCTTTCCTTCCGTACCCACCTCTCGGGCCACACGCGTGACCTCGTCCGCGAACGACGACAGCTGATCCACCATCGTGTTCACCGTGGACTTCAGCTCCAGGATCTCACCCTGCGCGTCCACCGTGATCTTCTGCGACAGGTCACCCTTCGCCACCGCGGTCGTCACCTGCGCGATGTTGCGGACCTGGCCGGTGAGGTTGGACGCCATGTAGTTCACGGTGTCCGTGAGGTCGCGCCAGGTGCCCGCCACGCCGCGAACCTGCGCCTGACCACCCAGCTTTCCTTCCGTACCCACCTCACGCGCCACACGCGTGACCTCGTCCGCGAACGACGACAGCTGATCCACCATCGTGTTCACCGTGGACTTCAGCGCGAGGATCTCACCCTGCGCGTCGACGGTGATCTTCTGGCCGAGGTCACCTTCGGCGACGGCCGTCGAGACCTGGGCGATGTTCCGCACCTGGTTGGTCAGGTTCGACGCCATGTAGTTCACGTTGTCGGTCAGGTTCCGCCAGGTGCCCGCCACGCCCTGCACCTGGGCCTGACCGCCCAGCTTCCCTTCCGTACCCACCTCACGCGCCACACGCGTGACCTCGTCCGCGAACGACGACAACTGGTCCACCATCGTGTTCACCGTGGACTTCAGCTCCAGGATCTCACCCTGCGCGTCCACCGTGATCTTCTGCGACAGGTCACCCTTCGCCACCGCGGTCGTCACCTGCGCGATGTTGCGGACCTGGCCGGTGAGGTTGGAGGCCAGCTGGTTGACGCTCTCGGTGAGGTTGCGCCACGTCCCGGACACGCCCTCCACCTGCGCCTGACCGCCCAGCTTCCCCTCCGTACCCACCTCACGCGCCACACGCGTGACCTCGTCCGCGAACGACGACAACTGGTCCACCATCGTGTTCACGGTGTCCATGAGGGCCACGATCTCGCCACGCGCGTCCACGGTGATCTTCTGCGAGAGGTCGCCCTTCGCCACCGCCGTGGTGACCTGGGCGATGTTGCGGACCTGGTCGGTCAGGTTGGCGGCGAGCTGGTTCACCGCGTCCGTGAGGTCCTTCCACGTACCTGCCACGTTCGGCACGGTCGCCTGGCCACCCAGACGGCCCTCGGTGCCCACCTCGCGGGCCACGCGCGTGACCTCGTGCGCGAAGACCCGCAGCGTGTCGGTCAGCGAGTTGATCGTCTCGGCCAGCTCCGCGATCTCACCCCGCGCGCTCACGGTGATCTTGCGCGAGAGGTCACCCTGCGCGATGGCCTTGGCGGCGGAGGAGATCGACCGAACCTGGTTGGTGAGGTTCGAGGCCATCGTGTTCACGGAGTCCGTCAGCGCCCGCCAGGTGCCGGACACGCCGTGCACGTCCGCCTGGCCGCCGAGCCTGCCCTCGGTGCCGACCTCGCGGGACACGCGGGTCACCTCGACGGCGAACGACGACAGCTGGTCCACCATCGTGTTGACTGTTCGCCCGATCCGGTTGAACTCGCCACGCAGCGGACGGCCCTCGATCTCCAGCGCCATGTGCTGGGAGAGATCACCCTCCGCGACCGCCGCGATCACGCGGGCGATCTCCGAGGTCGGCCTGGCGAGGTCGTCGATCAGCGAGTTCACGGCCGCGGCACCCGAGCGCCACCCGCCGTCGAGCTGGTCCTCGTCCATCCGCTCGAGCATCCTGCCCTCGCGGCCGACGACACGGCTGATCCGCAGCAGGTCGCGGTTGCGCCGCTCCTGCGCCTCGGCCAGGGCGTTGAACCCGTCCACGACCTGGCCGGCCAGCCCGGACCGCCGGTTGAGCCGCACGTCGAACGAGCCCTGCCGAACGCCGGCCATGGCTCCGACGAGCTCGGTGAGCAGGCCGTCCAGGTCGCCGTGCTCGTCGTGCTCGGAGGCCGTGACTTCCGGTGCTCCCATGGGTCGCCTCCAGTGGGTTCGCGCTGACGGTGCCGATGCTCGCTCCGCAAGCTCCGCTCAGAGGAGTCTAGGCGCGTGTGCTGGTTGACACGGTGCGCGGGCGCGCACGCTCCGATACCAGGCACACTCGGGGCGTGTTCTCGCGACGAGCCCAGTTCCCAGGAGACGCCGGTGCGCCCAGTGCGGCTCGCCGGTTCGTCCGTGCGACGCTCGCCAGGGCGAGACGCGACGACGTCGCCGACGACGCGGTGCTGCTGGCCAGCGAACTCTGCGAGAACGCCGTGCTGCACGGCGGCACCGGCTTCACGATCGAGCTGGTCGTGCTGGACGGCGGCGCGGTGACGATCACCGTCACCGACCAGGGCCCCTCGCCGATGGAGCTGCGCAGGGCCGTCCAGCCGGGCGGACGTGGCCTGACCCTCGTCGACGGCGTGGCCGACGCGTGGGGCAGCCGACACGACCGCAGGGGCCACCACGTGTGGTTCACGCTCGGCACCGTCGAGCCCGACCCGCCCGCCCGCACCGTCGAGGCGCCGACGTCGTGGCCCGATCCGGAGCGGACCCGCTGGCTGGCGCACCTGCCGCTGGCCGACGACACGCCGCTGCCGGTCGTGCTGACCGAGCTGACCCGCCGCCTCGGCGACGTCCTCGGCGCGGCGGGCGTCGCGGTCCTGCTCGACACGGAGACCGGCACCGAGGAGCTGGCGGGCTGCGGCGACCGCACGAAGCACGCGGAGGTCGTCGTGCCGCTGCCGCTCACCCCGCCCAGGGCCGGGCGGGTGGTCGTGCACGGCGACGAGTCGCTCGCCACGCCTGCCGCCGCCGAGCTGGCCGAGCTGACCGCGCTGCGGATCGCGCTGGCCGTCGAGGCGGACACCCAGCACAACGCCGACCGCGAGCGCTGGATGTGGATGACCTACCTCGCCGAGGCCACGGAGATGTTCTCCAACTCCCTCGACGTGCGCCTCACCGCCGCGATCGTGCCGCAGGTGCTGGTGCCCCGGCTTGGCCGCTGGTGCGCGCTGCACCTGCTCGACCCGCGCGGGCGGCTCGGGCTGGAGGCGATGACGCACGTGGACGAGGACCTGCTGGCCGACCTGCGTGCCGAGCTGGCGCCGCTCGCCGAGCCGGACGGCGCGCTGTGTGTGCTGCTCGACGACGGCGCCGACGCCGCGGCACTCGGCACGCCGTTCGACGGGGTCGCGATGCCGCTGCGGGTCGGCGGCCGCGCCATCGGCACGATCAGCGTCGGACGGCCCGGCGAGCGGTCGCACCGGCCCGAGGAGCTGCTGATCGTCACCGAGCTGGCGCGCCGGGCCGCGCAGGCCGTCGACAACGCCCAGCGCGACAGCGCGCACGTGGCGACCTCGCAGGCACTGCAGCACGCGCTGCTCCCCCGCGCGATGCCCAAGGCCGACGGGGTGGAGTTCGCGGCGGCGTACCTGCCGGAGAGCACGGGGGCCGACGTCGGCGGCGACTTCTACGACGTGCTCACCCTCGGTGCCGACCGCTGGTTCGCCGTGGTGGGCGACGTGTGCGGCAAGGGCCCCCGCGCGGCGGCCCGCACCGGACTCGTGCGGGACGTGCTGCGTGTCCTCCTGCGCGACGGCCAGCCGCTGCAGCGGACGTTCGAGCTGCTCAACGAGATGATGCTGGAGGCGGGCGACCCGTCGCAGTTCGCGACCGTCGCGCTGGCGATGATCACCAGGCAGCAGACCGACCCCCCGTCCGTCGAGGTGGAGCTGGTGCTGGCCGGGCACGAGCAGCCGGCGCTCGTCTACGCCGACGGCAACGTGTCCTACCTCGGCAGGCACGGCAGCGCGGTCGGTCTGGTGCGCAGGTTCGCGGTGCACCCGACCAGGCACGTGCTGCTCGCGGGCGACACGCTGGTGTTCTTCACCGACGGCGTCACCGAGCACCGGCGCGGCGCCGAGCTGTTCGGGCAGGGCAGGCTCGCGAAGGCGTTGCGCAGGGCGGGCAACCGCACCGCCGACGGGCTGATCACGGCCGTGCGGATGGCGGTCGAGGACTTCTCGGCCGAGCCCCACCGCGACGACATCGCGATAGTCGCCGTCCAGGTCCCCGCCGCGCGCGCGACCCGGTAGCTGAATTAGGCTTTTGCCCCGTGTCCAACCCAGTCCAGCTGCGGACCGAGCGGCCGGGACCGAACTGCGTGTTGCTGTCGGTGCTGGGAGAGATCGACCTGGTGACGGTGACGGGTCTGGAGACCGCCGTCGCCGAGCACGTCGCGGCCGCGCCCACCCTCGTGATCGACCTGTCCGAGGTGACCTTCTTCGGGTCGGTCGGCCTCGCCGCGATCATGCGGGCCATGACACTGGCCGAGGACCGGGGTACCCGCCTGCTGCTCGTGGCGGGCCGCCGGGTCCGCCGCACGATGGAGCTCACGAAGACGACGGAGTTCTTCGCCATGTACGACTCGGTGGAGCAAGCCTTGCGGCATACCTGACTGTTCGCTGAGCGCCTGTAGCGTGCCTGTGACGAAACGTTGCTCATCCGTGTTTCACCTCCCACTATTGGGTAATCCGAGGGGAACAAGGTGGGCGGTGGGGCTCACCACGTGACGCGCGCGGGAGTCCGCAATGCTCAGTCATGACGAGGACCGGCAGCTCAGAGCGATCCAGGAGTGGTTCGAGGCGTCCGACCCACGCCTCACCCAGATGTTGCGCGACCACGAGGCGCCGGAACGGCGCAAGCACCGCAGGATCGGCCGGGTGGCCGTCGACGTGACCGGTGGCCTGCTCTTCCTGTTCGGGCTGGTCGCGGCGATCGCGTCCTTCATGGTGCTGGGCATCCTCGTGCTCGGCGCGGGAGCCTGTCTGCACCTGGCGGCACGCAGGTAGGCCACGCAGAATGGCGGTCATGGATCTCCGCATCATGACCGAGCCACAGCAGGGTGCGTCCTACGACACGCAGCTGACCCTGGCCAGGGCGGCCGAGGCCCTCGGGTTCTCCGGCTACTTCCGCTCCGACCACTACCTGGCGATGTCGGGCGACGGCATGCCCGGCCCGACGGACGCGTGGCTCACCCTGGCAGGCCTCGCCCGCGAGACCTCGACCATCCGGCTCGGCACGATGGTCACGGCCGCGACGTTCCGGCTGCCCGGTGTGCTCGCGATCCAGGTGGCGCAGGTGGACCAGATGTCGGGCGGCCGCGTCGAGCTGGGCCTCGGCGGCGGCTGGTTCGAGGCGGAGCACCGCGCGTACGGCATCCCGTTCCCGTCCGCGCGGCTGGGCAGGCTCGAGGAGCAGCTCGCGATCGTGACGGGCCTGTTCGCCACGCCCTCGGGCTCGACGTTCGACTTCAACGGCAGGTACTACCAGCTGAAGGACTGTCCGGCACTGCCGAAACCCGTGCAGGAGACCGTCCCGATCATCGTCGGCGGCAGCGGCCCGACACGCACGCCTGCCATCGCGGCCGCCTACGCCGACGAGTTCAACGTGCCGTTCCGCTCGGTCGAGGACACGGCCGCCCAGTTCGGCCGCGTCCGCGCCGCGGCAGGCACCCGGAAGCTCACCTGCTCCGCCGCCGTGACGATGTGTGTCGGCAGGGACGACGCCGAGGTCGCCCGCCGCGCGAAGGCCATCGGGCGTGACGTCGAGGAGCTGAAGGCCAACGGGGCCGCGGGCTCCCCAGCCGAGGTGGTGGACAAGCTCTCCCGGTTCGGCGAGGCAGGCGCCACCCGCCTGTACCTGCAGCTGATGGACATGACCGACCTCGACCACGTCGAGCTGATCGCGTCGGAGGTTCGGTCGCAGCTCTCGTGAGGATGCCGGCGGCGGTCGGGGACGGCTGGCACGTCGGCATCGTCAGCGTCCTCGCACAGGAGACACGCACCGTGCTCGACGTGCTCAGGATCCCCGACAAGCGCCGGTTCCACACCGGGCGGATGGCGGTGCCCGGCGGGGTCACCTACCTCGTGGTGTCGCCGCCCGCCGGGCCGAACGGGGTGAGCAACGCGCTCGCCGGGCTGTGCGCGCGGTACGACCCGGCCGTCGTGGTGCTCGTCGGCGGCGGGCACGAGCATCCCGTCGCGGCGAACGACGTCGTGGTCACCAGTGGGCGCGAGCCGGTCGAGGGCGCCGTCGGGACGTTCTTCGCCGCGTCCGGCGAGCCCGCGTCCCTGCCGGGCTACGGCGGCGGCACGGCGTTCCGGGTGTTCCGTGGGCTGACCGGCGACGGGGAGGTGCCCCGGTTCTGCTCGCGGGCCACCACCCGGCGCGGGAACCCCCTTGCGTGGGCGGTGATCCGCGGCGTCGCCGGGGACGCCGCGGACCGGAACGCCGCGCAGACGTTGCGCTACCTCATTCCCTACCTGCGGCCGCGGTTATAGCGTGCCCGCGGCCACGGTGAGGACGGCACGCACCTGGTTGACGATGTCGAGCTGGTTGGTCGCGAAGGTCGGGTCGGTCAGCTCGGTCGTGTTGGCCGGGTCGAACTGCAGCACCGGCGTGTGCAGGTGGCCACCGGGGATGTGCAGGCCCAGCGCGTCCCGCAACAGTGTGGCCCGGTAGGCGATCTCGTTCGACAGGTAGTCACCGCCGCCGCCCGCCCTGGCCACCGAGCCGGGGGTCGGGCCGGTCGGTGACACCACCGGTGCCGTCTGGCCCGCCGGGATCTCGGTGACGGACGTGTTGTCGAAGACCGGGAACCGGCCGGTCGGGGCGGCCACGATCGCCGCGTACGGCAACGTGGTCGGGACGAACTCGGGTGCGGGTGTCACGGTCGGCACGCCCGGCGGGATCGGGGCGACACCCGTGCGCGAGATGTTGTCGTTGTCCGGGAAGCCACCGCGCCAGCGGCCGTTGTAGCGCTCGACGTCGAACCGGCCGACGCGGCCCTGGCTGATCGTCGTGAACATGTCGACGCGGCCGAGCACCGGCGCGAACGTCCGCTCCACCACCCCGGCCGCGAACGGGTCCCACAGGACCGGGAACACCGCGGTCTCGATGCGTGCCCGGCCGGCGGGCGTGTCGATGACCGTGCCGTCCAGTGCGAGGGCCGTGGCGCCGGACGGGTTGCTGCGGCGGATGTCCTGGTCCAGCTGGAAGGGGTCGAAGCCGCTCACCAGGATCCGCAGCGCCCGGCCCGGGTAGGCGATCGAGTCCTGGCCTCGGGAGGACCGCTCCAGCGCGTCGACCAGTCCGGTGCGGGCTTCCGGGGTCAGCTCGAAGCGGGGAGCCCACTGCCGCAACGCCTTCGTGAGCTGCAGGCGTGCCCAGTAGAGCGGGCGGTCGTCGGTGACCGGCAGTGTGCCCGCGGGCAGGCGGCCCTGCGCACGGGCGACCGCGGCCTCCCACAGTGCGCGGCCCTGCGCCCTGATCGCCACCTCCGCGACGTGGGCGTTGGGGTAGGCGCACAGCGCGGGGGTGAAGACCTGCGCGAACCGGTCAAAACCACTGCGCTGCAACACTTCGGCTGTCTTGGGCTGTGCCAGCCGCTGTTCCTCGACGGTCAGTGGCGCCGAGGGATCGGCGCAGGTGGGGGCGGCGGAGGCGGTCACGGTCGGCACGAGCATGCCGGCCAGTCCGAACGCGGCGGCCGCGAGCAGGGTGCGGGCTCTCATCCGGCCATCCTGGCGAGCCCCGGAACACCCGGCAAGTTCCCGGCGCGCCGCCACGGTTCCCAGTCGTTCACACCCCATAATTGATCTTCGATCTACGCAATGGGGGGGTCTGCGACCGATGATGGGCCGCACGCACGCGCTCACCGGGTGGTGCGCGGGTCTCGGGGTCGCGAAGTTCGTTGGCATCACGACGATCGAGCAGACCGTGCTGTTCGCCGTCACGACGTCCGGGTTCGCGCTGCTGCCCGACCTCGACCACCCGCACGCCCGTGCGTCCAAGCTGCTCGGGCCGTTCTCCCGGGTGTTGTCGTGGCTGTTGCGGCACGCGTCGGCCGGGTTGTACCAGGTCACGAAGGGGCCCCGCGACGAGCGCAAGCGCGGCACGCACCGGCACCTGTCGCACACCGTTCTGTTCGCCGTCGGGCTGGGGTTCGCCGCCAGTGCCGGCACGGAGGCTGGTGGTCCGTATGCCGTCGCGGCGGTCGCGGTGCTGGGGTTGCTGCTAGCTGAGGACGCGCTCGGCGACTGGATGCTGATCGTGACCGCGGCCGGGGTGGTGTGGTGGCTGCGCGAGGCTGGGCCCGATCCGTTGGCCGCGCTCGGGCACATGTCCGGGATCATGGGGTTCGCCGTGGCGGTCGGGTGTTTCACGCACTGTCTCGGGGATGCGATCACCGAGGCTGGGTGTCCGTTCCTGTTCCCCGTGCCCATCGCCGGTGAGACCTGGTACGAGTTGCGGCCGCCCAAGGCTTTGCGGCTGCGTACGGGTAAGCGGGTCGAGCGGCTGGTGATCTTTCCCTTGTTCGTCGTTCTCGGTGTGCTGCTGATTCCCGGGGCCTGGGACTTCGGGGTCGACTTCGTGACCCGGATGTTCACTCCGCCTGCTTCGGCCGCGCAGTAACCGGCTGCCTCTTCCCGTGCACTGAAGGACGCCTTCCTGACGCCCAGCGTCAGGAAGGCGTCCTTCAGTGCGTTTGCGGCCCTGTCCCTACACGGTTGGTGTTGGGCGGTTCGGCGTCAGCGCGATCTGGCGCTTCAGCATCCGGCCACCGTCGCCGGTCAGGCGCAGGTAGTAGTCCGACGAGCACGGGGTGCCGTCCTCGTCCAGTGCCCAGAAGCCGGAGCCCGACGGGACCATGCCGGCGTTCTCCGCGGTCTTCGCGATCTGGTTGCCCTCGTTGAACTCGTCGAACATCGAGATGTAGATGCCCTGTGCGCCTACGCGGACCATGTTGTAGAACTGGCGCCACATGAAGTCGCCGTGGCGGCGGTGGCGTTGTGACATGTCACCCGGCAGCACGCATGGCTGGTAGTCGATGCCTCGTGCGTTGCACTCGGCCTGGTCCGGGGCGTTCGCCACGTTGTAGAAGTTGTCCGAGTCGGCTGGTGAGCCGATGCGGCCCACCATCCACGGCGACAGCATGTTGAACGAGCGGTACACGCTCGCGAAGCCGGTCCTCGAGTCACCTGTCTCCGTGCGCCACCACGTCGGCACGCCGCCCATCAGGTAGACGCCCTGGCCCTTGAACCAGTTGATCACGTCCTGGCACTGGGACGGGGTGAACGGGCGGCCGCCGTCGTTGAAGCCGAAGCCCCAGATGCCCACTACCGGCTTGCCGTTCTGCCTGGCGTACGCCGACGAGGACGTGTACGCCCTCATCTTGTTCGTCCAGTCCGCCTTGATCTCGGACTGCATGTTCGTCCAGTTCGTGACGTCGTACATGATGTAGAACTTGCGCGAGTACTTCTCCGCCGCCGCGCGTACCTTCGCGGTCACCGCGTCGCGGATCGGGCCCTCGCCGCCGGTCGGGTTGAACCGTTGCAGTGCCGCGGTGTCGCAGTTGTACTGCTGCATCCACTTGAAGTGCGTGTCCACGGTCTGCTGGTCGTAGTTCGAGTACAGGTTCGCAGGCTGGCCGTTGTTCAGGTTGTTGAACGCCGAGCGGTACACCCGTGTGTACTCGCGGACGTCGGGCCAGGAGATGATCGCCTTGTTCGACGACGACGGCGGCTGGCCCCAGTTGTTGCTCCAGTGCCACCAGCCGTTGAGTGGCGAGCCGTCGCCGATCGCGGCGAACCAGCCCTGGTAGCCGACCGTGATCTTGCCGACCACGTCGCCGGGTGGTGACGCCAGCGGCCTCGGCACGGCGGTCGTGGCGGCCGTGCCCGCGACGGCTGCGGCGGCCGCCATTCCGATCAGTGAGCGCCGAGAGATTTCCATCATCTACTCCCTTGTAGACCATGTGCAGGGGATCTCTTGCGGTGGAACAGAAACTACGCGGGCTCGCGTGGCGCGCCCACGACGCGGAGGTGCGCGGCCGCCGACTGTCTCGTTCGGACAGTGATCGGCAGCACCACCTGTTCGGGGCCCTCACCCGAACCCGTGATGCGGTCGTGCAGCAGTCGCATCGCCTTGTCCCCCATCTCCCGTGACGGCAGCACGACCGCCGCCGCGGTGATGGGAAGCACATCGAACGGGCCCGCGTCGTCCATGCCGGCCAGGTCCACGTCGCCGGGGATCTCGTACCCCAGCGCGATCAGGTCCTGTGCCGCGTCGGCGAGCACGTATCCGTTGGCGCACAGGAAGACCGTCGCCGGGTGCGGGCCCTCGAACAGGCGGGCCAGCCACGCCTGCCGCTCCTCCGGCGGTGCCGCCCGGTACCTGCGCAGCACGGTCAGGTCCGGTCGGACGGGAATACCGTGCTGCCGCAGGGAGTGTACGTGTCCGGACAGCCGGTCGTGGACACTGGTCACGTCGACCTCGTCCCACAGCGTGGCGATCACCGTGTGACCCGCGGCGATCAGCTCGTCGGTGAGCTGCTCCCCCGCGGCGAAGTTGTCCGCCAGCACCGCGTCGCACGCCAGGTCCGGGCGGTAGCGGTCCACCATGACGAGCGGCACGCCGCGCCTGCGCACCTCCTCGTAGGCCCTGCCCGACGCCGAGCCGTCGGCCGGGTAGATGATGATCCCGTCGACGCCCTGGTCCAGTGCCTGCAGCAGCGCCTGTTCTTCTCGTGCCAGGTCGCCTTCACAGTGGCGCAGGAACAGGCGGTCGCCGAACTCCGCGCAGGCCGCCTCGACGCCGGCGAGCACCTGGGACACGTGTGGGCCGTAGTGCTGGAGCACGCACGCGATGTTCCGGTCGGTGCGCTTCGGCGCGTCCTTCTCGGCCACGAACGTGCCCTGGCCGCGTCTGCGCACGAGGTGTCCCTCGGCGGCGAGGTCGTTCAGCGCGCGGACGGCCGTCGCGTGGCTGACCTCGAAGCGCTCGCAGATCTCCCGCTGCGTGATGAACGGGCGGCCCGGTGAGAAGCGGCCCGCCGCGATGTCGGCCAGCAACGCCCGCTTGACCTGCTCGTACAGGGGTTGCGCGCCATCGCCCATGCCGACGACTTTAACATGTTAAGGCCCGGAATTGAACCATTGACATGTTAAAGGCCCGCTCATATGGTCTGCTCCACCCTTCACTCCGACACTGAGGTTGGAGGACCCCTGTGCGTACCCGACTTCTCGCCGCGCTTGCCGCCACCGCCCTGCTCGCCACGGCCTGTGGCAGTGACGACAACGCCGGCGACACCAACACCCTGGAGATGTGGACCTTCAAGCAGGCCCACGTCGAACCGCTCAAGGCCGCCGCCGCCGAGTTCGAGGCGGAGACCGGCATCACCGTCAACATCACGGCGTACACCCCGGACGACGTGTTCAAGAGCAAGCTGCAGACCTCCGCGCAGAGCAGCGACCTCGCCGACGTCTTCGAGGTCCACGCGGCAGGCGAGGACTTCGTGCTCGGCGGCTCCGGCATCCTCGCCGACTTCGACTCCGATGTGGACGATGCCTGGCGTGGCCAGTTCGTCGCGGGTGTCGCGGACTCCGGCAAGGTCGACGAGGCCCGCTACCAGCGCTCGCTCAAGCCGGAGGCACCGGACGCGGGCATCAAGACCGGGCAGCGGTTCTCGGTGCCGTTCACGATCGGCACGTTCGGCGTCATCTACGCCAACAAGAGCGTGCTCACCGCCGCCGGGCTCGACCCGACCAAGACGCCGAAGACCTGGGGCGAGTTCATCTCGTGGCTCCAGGCCACCCATGCGAAGGACGCCCAGAACGGCGGCCTGACCGTCGGGCTGAAGTCCCCGACCACCGGCTTCAACTGGCTGCTGGAGCCGCTCGCCTACGGCTACCTCGGCAAGGACGGCTACCAGGCACTTTTCTCCGACGACAAGTCGAAGGCGTGGGGCAGCCAGAACGGCCAGAAGGTGCTGGACCTGTACAACCAGCTGACGCCGTACTGGATGCCGGGCACCCAGACGCTGTCCATCGACGACGCCGACCGCGCGTTCGCCGAGGGCAAGGCGGCGTTCGACCTCGGCGGCACGTTCACCCTCGCCGCGATCAAGCAGGGCGGCATGGACCCGAACGAGGTCGTGTACTTCGGTGTCCCGCCCGCGGAGGGCGGCGAGTCCAGTGAGCTGGGCCTCGCGCCGCTCGCGCTGACCGGTCTCGCGATCTCCGGTCAGACGAGCAAGAACGAGTCCGCGTTGAAGTGGCTGAAGTTCCTGACGAAGACCGACCAGGCGGCGAAGTTCGCGCAGGCGTCGCTCGACCTGCCTGGTGTGGAACTCGACTCGGACACGCTCGGCCCGGACCTCGGTGCCATGACAGGGGTCTTCGGCAGCGCGGACGACGGGGCGTACGACCCGGCGGACGTGTCGTTCTTCGCACCGGCCTATGTGGACACCACGGCTGGCGAGACGTTGGTCCGCATGTCCCCGCTCGGCCAGGCGGATATCGCGAAGACCAACAGTGAGCTGGGGTCGATCGTGGCCACCTCATGGCAGGGATAGTCAGGCGCCAGCGGCTCCGTGAGGCGCTCACCGGCTACGCGTTCGTGCTGCCCGCGGCGGCACTGTTCGGGCTGATGGGCGCCTACACGGTGGGTTACGGTCTACTGCTGTCCTTCGCGCGGTGGAACGGCTTCACCAGGGACTGGCTGTGGGTCGGGGTCGACAACTACCTCGACATCCTCTACCGGGACGCGGCACTGGCCCCGATCGTGCACGACGCGGCGCGGGGCACGCTGCTCGTGATGATCGGCATGCCGGTGCTGTCGGTGGTGGTCGGGCTGCCGATCGCGTTGGCGCTCAACCGGATCCGGCTGCTGCGGACCACCCTGCGCACGGTGTTCTTCCTGCCGTACGTGACGACCGGGGTCGCGGTGTTCTTCGCGTGGTCCTACGTCCTCGCGCCGGCGGGCTCGCTCAACACCGTCCTGGGCGCGCTCGGCCTCGGCTCTCTCCAGCAGCCGCAGGGTTTCCTCGGCAACCCGTCGACCGCGCTGCCGACGCTCGTCGCCGTCATGGCGTGGTCGTCGATCCCGGTCGCGATCCTGCTCTACCTCGCGGCTTTGCAGGCCATCGACCCGAACGTCATCGACGCGGCCACCGTGGACGGTGCGAGCAACTGGCGGGTGACGACCTCGGTCCTCTGGCCGCTGCTGCGCCCGACCACGGCCGCGGTGGTCCTGCTCGGGTTGCGGGATGCCCTGCAGGGCTTCCAGATCTTCCTGCTCATGACGGGCGGCGGCCCCGGCGGCACGACGAACGTGCTGGGGCTGCAGGCTTACAAGTGGGCGTTCTTCTCCGACCTCCGGCCGACGCTCGGCCTCGCCAGTGCGCTCGGCTGGGTGCTGTTCGTGGTCGCGTTGCTGCTGGCCGCGGTGAACCTGCGCGTGCTGCGGAGCCGGACGTGAAGGCCCGCGTCGGCGCGTACCTGCTGCTCGGCCTGTACGCGGTCATCAGCCTCTACCCGTTCGCGTGGATGATCTCCGGCGCGTTCAAGGACCGCCGCGACGTGTTCGCGGACACCAGCCTGGTGCCGGACCACCCCACGCTCGACACGTTCTCGACGACGTGGACCGAGCTGGACTTCCCCCGGTACTTCCTGAACAGCGTGCTCGTCACGGCGGCCACCGTGCTCGGGGTGCTCGTGGTGTACTCGCTCGCCGCGTACGCGTTCGCGGTGCTGACCTTCCCCGGCCGCAAGGCGATCTACGGCGGGTTCATCGCGTTGCTGTTCGTGCCGGGCATCACCGTGCTGCTGCCGGTCGTGCTGCTGCAACGCGAGCTGGGCCTGCTCGGCACGCGCCTTGGCATCGTGGCGCCGTTCGTCAACGGCACCGCGCCGCTCGCGATCCTGTTGCTGACGGGGGCGTTCCGCTCGGTGCCCGCGTCGCTGCGGGAGTCCGCGCGCTGCGACGGCGCGGGTGAGCTGCGCACGTTCTTCTCGATCTACCTGCCGGTGTGCAAGCCGGCGCTGATCACGATCGCGGTGCTGACCGCGGTGCCGACGTGGAACGAGTACGTGCTGAGCCGGGTGTCGCTGAACGACCCGGACACCTACACGCTGCCGCTCGGCCTGCAGAGCCTGACCGCGATGACCTCCCCCGAGTACAACGTGATCATGGCCGCGTCGCTGATCATCGTGCTGCCGGTGGTCGTGCTGTTCGTTCTGCTGCAACGGTATTTCGTCAACGGGCTCGTGGGCGCGGTGAAGGGTTGAGTGAATGAAGGTCCTGGTGACCGGGGCGAACGGCACGCTGGGCACCGAGGTCGTCGCCCACCTGCGCGGGCTCGGCCACGACGTGCGGGCACACGACCGGGACCGTGGCGACGTGCGTGGCGACCTGCGTGACGCGTCCGTCGCGGCGGCGGCGCTCGACGGGATGGACTCGGTCGTGCACGCCGCCGCGATCCCGGAGCCGGTCAGCCATCCCCCGCACGAGACTTTCGGCAACAACGTGGAGTCGACCTACCACGTGCTGACACTCGCGGGCGAGGCCGGGATCTCCCGCGTGGTCAACATCTCCAGCGCGTCGGCGTTCGGCTTCGCGTGGTCGACCCGAGGGGTGTCACCGCTGCGGGTGCCGGTGACCGACGACCACCCCTACGTCGGCGACGACGTCTACGGTCTGTCCAAACAGGTCGGCGAGCTGGTCGCGTCGACGGCGTCCCGCCGGTACGACATGACCGTGGTCAGCCTGCGGTTCCCGTTCATCGGCGCTGGTGAGCGCCTTGCCCGCCATCTCGGGCCGATCCACGACGACCCGGGCGTCGACCGTTCGGGGCTGTGGGCGTGGCTGCACACGGCCGACGCGGCGCGTGCGATCGCCGCCGCGCTCACCGCCGAGCTGTCCGGTCCGGTCGCGCTCACCGTCGCCGCACCGGACACCACCTCGCGAGAACACACCGCAAACCTGTTGCGCCGCTACCATCCGGACAGCATGATCGAACGTGAGCCCGCCGGCTTCGACACGGTGTTCGCGGTCGACCGGGCCTACGACCTGCTCGGTTTCCGACCAGAACGCGGTTGGCGGTGACAACGCGTGGCGAAGCACGCACTTCTGGTGCGTGGCGGCTGGGAAGGCCACGACCCGGTCGCGACGACGGACAGGTACGCACGGTTCCTGGCGAGCGAAAGTTTCGAAGTGTCCACTTCGGACACACTGGATGCCTACCTCGACGACCTCTCCGGGCTTGACCTGGTCGTCCAGTGCTGGACGATGGGCAGCATCACCAGACCGCAGCTCGACGGCCTGCGCGCGGCAGTGCGTGCGGGCACCGGGTTCGCGGGCTGGCACGGCGGCATCGTGGACGCGTTCCGCGACCAGCCGGAGTACCACCTGCTGACCGGTGGCCAGTTCATCCACCACCACAAGGAGTTCCAGCACTACCCGGTGACGACCGTCGGCGACCACCCGGTCGTCGCCGGGCTCGGCACGTTCGAGGTCCACAGCGAGCAGTACTACATGCACGCGGACCCCGGCATCGAGGTGCTGGCGACCACGGACTTCCTCCCCGACCCCGACCGGCCCGAGATCGGCACGCCGACCATGCCGGTGACGTGGGTGCGCAGGCACGGCGCGGGCCGGGTGTTCGTGACGACCATCGGCCACCGCATGGCCGACCTCGAGCTGCCCGCGGTGGACGAGATGATCAGGAGAGGTCTGCTGTGGGCGACGCGCTGAGGGTCGGGCTGGTCGGGATCGGCAACATCAGCGGCCAGTACCTGGAGACACTGCCGCGCCTGCCGGGGGTCGCGCTGGTCGCGGCGGCGGACCTGGACCCGACACGCGAGGTGCCCGGCGTGCGGATGATGTCGCCGGAGGCACTGTACGCGGCGGACGACGTGGACGTGGTGCTGAACCTGACCGTCCCACAGGCACACGCCGAGGTGGCGCTGGCCGCGATCGAGGCCGGAAAGCACGTGTACGGCGAGAAACCACTCGCACTGTCCACTGTGGAAGGACAGTCGGTGCTCGCCGCGGCTTCGGCGGCGGGCGTGCGGGTCGGCTGCGCGCCGGACACCGTGCTGGGCACCGGCATCCAGACCGCGCGGCGCTGCGTCGACGAGGGCGTGATCGGCACCCCGGTCGCCGCGACGGCGTTCATGGTGACACCTGGCCACGAACGCTGGCACCCGACGCCGGAGTTCTACTACCGGCCGGGCGGCGGCCCGCTGTTCGACATGGGCCCGTACTACCTGACCGCGCTGATCACGCTCCTCGGCCCGGTCCGGCGCGTCACGGGCCTGACCTCGACGCCGAGGGCCGAGCGCGTGATCGGCCGGGGCCCGCGCGCGGGCACGGCGTTCCCGGTGAGCACGCCGACGCACGTGGCGGGCACGCTCGAACACGCGAGCGGCGCGCTGACCACACTGATGATGAGCTTCGACGTGTGGGAGGCGAACCTGCCGCGCATCGAGGTGTACGGCACGGCCGGCTCGCTGTCGGTGCCCGACCCGAACAACTTCTCGGGCGAGGTGCACGTGTTCACCCCCGAGGCCGCGGGCCGCCCCGACTCGGCGGGCTGGACGGCGGTCGCCCCGTCAGCGGGCCACCGCAACGCGGGCCGGGGCATCGGCCTCGCCGACCTGGCCGAGTCCCTGGCGGACGGCACGGACCACCGGGCCAGTGGCGCACTGGCCTACCACGTGCTCGACGTCATGGAGTCGCTGCTGCGCGCCGCCGAGGAAGGCACGACCCAGGACATCGCGAGCACGGCGGAGCGCCCGGCGCCCGTCGCCTGACCACCCCGAACGCCGAACGCACTGAAGGCGTCCTTCGTAACGCTGGGAGTACTGAAGGGAGCCTTCGTAACGCTGGGCGTCAGGAAGGCGTCCTTCAGTGCACTAGGCCAGCGCGGCCAGGGCGGACTCGATCGCGCGGTGGAACGTGGGGTAGGCGTAGATCATCTGCCGCAGCAGCGTGGTCGGCACCTCCGCGTGCACCGCGACCACGAGCGCACCGAGCACCTCGCCACCGTTCGGTCCGACGGACGTCGCGCCGACGAGCACGCCGCGGTCGGCGTCCTCGACCACCTTGATGAACCCGGCGTTGCCGACCTTGTGGATGAACCCACGCGTCGAGTCGGACAGCTGCGAGATCCCCGTCCGCACGTTGAGGCCCTTGGCGCGGGCCGCGGCCTCCGACAGCCCGACCGAGCCGACCTCCGGGTCGGTGAACGTGACACGCGGGGTCGCGCGGTAGTCGGCGGTCTCCGCGTCCTCCTCGCCGAGGATGTCGGCTGCGGCGATCCGTGCCTGGTACATCGACATGTGGGTGAACGCGCCGTGGCCGGTGATGTCGCCGATCGCCCACAGGCCGTCGGCGGCACGCATCCGCTCGTCGACGGTCACGCCGCGGGCGGTCTCGTCGAGGCCGACCGTGCCGACGCCGAGTGCCTTCATGTCCGTGCGCCTGCCCGCGGCGACGAGCATCCGGTCGGCGACGACGACCTCGCCGTTGTCGAGCTTGACGTTGAACTGGCCGGTCTCGTAGCTGACGAGGGCGGCACCCAGCCCGGTCCGCACGGTGATCCCCTCGGCCTGGAGCGCCTCGGCGAGCACGTCGCCGGCCTCCGGCTCGTCGGCGGGCACGAGCCGCTCGGCGTGCTGGACGATCGTGACCGTGGCACCGAACCGGGAGAACACCTGCGCCAGCTCGCACCCGACGGGCCCGCCACCGAGGACCACCAGCGAGCCGGGCACCTCCTCGACGGCGACGACGTCGCGGTTGGTCCAGTAGGGCGTCTCGGCGAGGCCCTGCACGGGCGGCACGGCCGGATCGGTGCCGGTGTTGAGCACGACGCCGCGCCGCGCGGTGAAGACCTCTTCGGACCCGTCCGGCCGCTTGACGGTGACCTCGCGCGGTGCGGTGAGCCTGCCCCAGCCGCGCACGAACTTCCCACCCGCGTCCTCGAACCGGTCGACGGCGGCCTGGTCGTCCCAGTTGGCGGTGATCTCCTCGCGGATGCGGGCCGCGACGATCGCCCAGTCCGGGGTGACGCTGACCTCGCCCGCCAGCCGCGGCACCCGCCTGGCCTCCTGGAGGGCGTCGGTGGCGCGGATCATCGCCTTGGTCGGCACGCAGGCGTAGTACGGGCACTCGCCGCCGACCAGCCGCCCGTCGACGCCCACGACGTCCAGCCCGGCACGCGCGAGCCTGGCACCGACGTCCTCCCCACCGGGGCCCATACCCACCACGACGACATCGACCTCGGTACCCGGCATCAACGATCACTCCCAGCGGCGAGTTGTTCTGCGCGGTTGACGATGCCGTATGGGGTACCCGTCCGGCTAGTCGGCACGCCAGGCGGCCTTGACCCTGGAGTCCGGTCCAAGGTTTACCGTCGGGACATGCGTGTGGCAGAACTGGCCGCGGCGGCCGGGGTGGCACCCGACACGGTGCGGTACTACGAGCGCAGCGGCCTGCTGGCCCCGCCGCCGAGGACCTCCGGCGGCTACCGGACCTTCCCTCCGTCCGCGGTGGACCGCCTCCGCTTCATCCAGGGGTGTCAGCGGCTGGGGCTGCGCCTGAAGGAGATAGCCGAGCTGCTGTCGGTCCGCGACACCGGCGAGTGCCCCTGCGAACCGGCCGCGGACCTCCTGCGCCACCGGCTGGCGGAGATCGACGCCGAGATGGCCCGCCTCGCCGCGCTGCGCACCGACCTGACGGCCATGGTGGCCTCGGTCCCCGACGGCCCCTGCCAGGACCCGGCTCCCGGCACGTCCTGGTGCGCACCGGGAGAGGAGGTGATCCCATGACCGACGACTGCTGCGGCACCGGCTGCTGCTGATCCCCGAACCCCGCCGGCGAAGGCGCCCGCCGGCGGTAGGGCAGGATTCGTGGGGTGGCATACCTGGGACTGGTCGCGCTGCTCGTCCGCGACTACGACGAAGCGATCGAGTACTTCACCGGTGCGTTGGGATTCACGCTGAGGGAGGACCTCGATCAGGGGAACGGAAAACGCTGGGTGGTCGTGGATCCGCCCGGTGGCGAGACGGGCCTGCTGCTCGCCAGGGCCGTCGGCGACGAACAGCAGGCCAGGGTCGGCGACCAGCACGGCGGCCGGGTCGGGTTCTTCCTCAACGTGCACGACTTCTCGGCCACCCACATGCGGATGAGCCAGCACGGCGTCCGCTTCGAGGAGGAGCCCCGGCACGAGGTCTTCGGGACCGTGGCCATCTTCCGCGACCTCTACGGCAACCGGTGGGACCTCGTCCAGCTCACTTGACGCCCACCCTCGCCACGATCGCCGCGGTGTCCACGCCGAACGGGAGGGTGCCGAACGCGGCACCCCAGTCCCCGCCGAGACGGGACGCGCAGAAGGCGTCCGCCACCGCCGGGTGTCCATGCCGGACCAGCAGCGATCCCTGCAGTACCAACGCCATCCGCTCCACCACGCGGCGGGCCGACGACTGGTCCGCCTCCGGCAGGCGCCTGCGCAGGTCGCTGATCGCCGCGTCGAGGCGCGTGTCTGCACCCGTGGCCAGCTCGGCGAAAAACGCCTCCGTGCCGCCGGATGCCATGGCACGCAACACATCCAGCGCCGCCACGTTCCCTGAGCCTTCCCAGATCGAGTTCAGCGGTGCGTCGCGGTACAGCCTCGGCATGCCCGACTCCTCGACGTAACCGTTGCCGCCGAGGCATTCCAGCGCCTCGTTCGCGTGCACGGCGGCACGCTTGCACAGCCAGTACTTGCTCACCGCGAGCCCCAGCCGCCGGAAGGCGGTCTCGGCCTCGTCACCGGCCATCGCCCTGTCGGTCGCCGCGGCCAGGCGCATCGCCAGCGTGGTCGCCGCCTCGGACTCCACCGCGAGGTCGGCGAGGACGTTGGCCATCAGGGGCTGGTCGACCAGGTACGAGCCGAACGCCTGGCGGTGGGTCGCGTGGTGCACCGCCTGCACGACACCCTGGCGCATGCCGGCGGCCGCCCCGATGACACAGTCCAGGCGCGTCATGTTGACCATCTGGATGATCGTGCGGACGCCCTGGCCCTCCTCCCCCACCGGCCACGCCACCGCCTCGTCGTACTCGACCTCCGACGACGCGTTCGACCTGTTGCCCAGCTTGTCCTTCAGCCGCTGCAGGTGCATGCGGTTGCGGGTGCCGTCGGGGAGCACGCGCGGGAGCAGGAAGCACGTCAGGCCGCCCGGCGCCTGCGCCAGCACCAGGAACAGGTCGCACATCGGCGCGGACGTGAACCACTTGTGTCCGGTCAGCAGGTAGCTGCCGTCAGCCTGTGGCACGGCGGCGGTCGTGTTCGCGCGGACGTCCGAGCCGCCCTGTTTCTCCGTCATGGACATGCCTGCCGTCAGGCCGAGCTTGGTGTCCGGGACGCGCAGGCCCGGGTCGTAGGACCGCGAGGTCAGCAGGGGCTCGTACCGGTCGGCGATGGCCGCGTTGTGGCGCAGCGCCGGGACCACCGCGTAGGTCATGGAGATCGGGCAGCCGTGGCCCGCCTCGACCTGGGTCCACGTGTAGAAGCGTGCCGCGCGGGCCGTGTGCGCGCCGGGCCGCTCGTCCCGCCACGGCGCGGCGTGCATGCCGTGCCGGACCGCGACGGTCATCAGCTCGTGGTAGGCGGGGTGGTACTCGACCTCGTCGCTACGGTTGCCGTAGCGGTCGTGCGTACGCAGCACCGGCGGGTAGGCGTTGGCGAGGCGGCCCCACTCCTGGGCCTGTTCGGACCCGGCGAGCTGTCCCAGCTCGTGCAGCTCCGGCTCGGCCCAGCCGGCACCGTGGCGGTGCAGGCCGTCGAGGAGGGCCGCGTCGGCGGCGACGTCGTGCCCGACGAGCGGCGGGACCTGGTTGGTGACCACGTGGGTAGCCGGCATGCGGCCGATGTTACATTCTTACGACACGTGAGGCTAGAGCGTAAGGCGGTGCGATGGTTGCGGGGCTTCGGCCACTGACGGCACGCTCGGCGGTGCTGAGCACCCTGCTCGGCGCCCACCCGCCCCGCCTGCCCGCACGCAGCCTGGTCCGCGTCGGCGACATGTTCGGCATCGCGGAGGGCACCATCCGGGTGGCACTGTCGCGGATGGTCGCCGCGGGCGACCTCACCCAGGTCAACGGCGACTACCAGCTGACGAGGCGGCTGCGTGACCGCCAGGCGCGCCAGGACCAGAGCCGGACGCCGTCGACGCGGCCGTGGACGGGTGAGTGGGAGATCGCCGTGGTGACGGCCGCCCGCCGCTCCCCGACGGAACGCACGGCCTTCCGCGCCGCCATGACCGAGCTGCGCCTGGCGGAACTGCGCGAGGGCACGTGGCTGCGCCCGGCGAACCTCACCACCGAGCGCCCCGCGCTGGTGACCGAGCAGTGCACGTTCCTCACCGGGCGCCCCGAGCGACCGGGCCTCGCGGACGAGCTGTGGGACCTGGCGGGCTGGGCGAGCACGGCCCGCGAGCTGGAGGCGGGGCTGGACGAGGCGGCGGACCTGCTGTCGAGCTTCATGCTCGCCGCCGCGGTCCTGCGCCACTTCCTCGCGGACCCGCTCCTGCCCGCCGAACTGCTGCCGGCCGACTGGCCGGGCCCGCGCCTGCGCACCCGATACGAGGAATTCGACGACCGGTTCCAGAAGCTCTTGAGGGCCAGGCTCGAAATCGATTAGCTGTCCCCATGCGACTGCGATCCGCCCGGCCGGACGAGGCCGTCTTCATCTCCGACCTGGCCGTGCGGTCGAAGGCGTACTGGGGCTACGACGAGAAGTTCCTCGCGGGCAGTCGCGTCCAGCTCGCGGTGCGACCACAGGACGTCGCCGAGCGGCGGGTGACCGTGGCGGAGCGGGACGGGACGATCCTCGGGTTCTACGCACTCGAGGGGGAACCGCCCGCCGGCGTGCTCGACCTGATGTTCGTGGACCCCGACCACCTGCGGGAGGGGATCGGGCGCGAGCTGTGGGACCACGCCGTCGTGACCGCGCGGACCGTCGGCCTGCGGAGGTTCACCATCGACTCCGACCCGTTCGCCGAGAAGTTCTACCTCGCGATGGGGGCGATCAGGACCGGTTCGTCCCCGTCCGCGGTCCGTGTCGGCCGAGAGCTTCCCCAACTGACCTTCACGGTGCCAAGCGCCTGACCCCCGGTTTGGGTAGCGTGCACATCGTGCTTGGCCTGCCTGATCACATCACCGCCTGTCTGTTCGATCTCGACGGAGTCCTCACCGGCACCGCCGCGCTCCACCGTGCCGCGTGGAAGGAGACGTTCGACCCGGTGCTCGAGAAACACGGGCAACCCCCGTTCACCGACGCCGACTACAACAACCACGTCGACGGCAGGCCCCGCTTCGACGGGGTGCGGGAGTTCCTGCACTCGCGTGGCATCGACCTGCCGGAGGCACCGCCGGACGCCCCGCCC
The DNA here is from genome assembly GCF_004364325.1 of Actinophytocola oryzae. Taxonomy (GTDB): domain Bacteria; phylum Actinomycetota; class Actinomycetes; order Mycobacteriales; family Pseudonocardiaceae; genus Actinophytocola; species Actinophytocola oryzae. Next base: position 60,310 of record NZ_SOCP01000011.1, read on the forward strand.
TCCGACGACTCGGTCCAGGGTGTCGGCAACCGCAAGAACGAGCGGGTGCAGCAGATCATCGCCGAGCGCGGCGTCCAGCCCTATCCGGGCTCGATGCGGTACGTCGAGGCGTGCAAGGCCGCCGGGCTGCGCATCGCCGTGGTCACCTCGTCGGCGAACGCCAAGATGGTGCTCGACGCCGCGGAGCTGACGAAGTACGTCGAGGCACGCATCGACGGCGTGGTGATCACCGACCGCAAGCTGCGGGGCAAGCCTGCGCCGGACTCCTTCCTCGCGGGCGCCGAGGCGCTCGGCACGACCCCCGCCAACGCCGTCGTGTTCGAGGATGCGCTGTCCGGGGTGCAGGCGGGCAAGGCGGGACATTTCGGTTACGTCGTCGGCGTCGACCGGGTGGGCCAGGCAGAGGAGCTGCGGGCCCACGGCGCGAACGTCGTGGTCCAGGACCTCGCCGAGCTGTTGGAGGACTAGGCCGTGAGCGAAGCTTTCGGAGTTTGCGGAGCATCCTCAGGGAGGTCCGAGATGGCAGCTCACCCGCGACTGGCCGCACGAGTGGGACTTTCGCACGGCTTCAGGTCGCACGAGTGGGACTCTCGCACGGGTCGCGGGAGCAGAATGGACGGCCCGCTCGTTGCCATGTGGGTAGCGTCGGGCAGGGCGGGCGAGGGGGCGTCGTGACGCATGGGTTTTCCGTGGCTCCCTGGGAGCTGCGGTGGGACACGCTGGACCTCGATGCGCTCGAACGCACCGAGTCGATCTTCGCGCTGTCCAACGGTCACATCGGCATGCGCGGCACGCTCGAGGAGGGTGAGCCACGCGGCCTGCCCGGCACCTACCTCAACGGCTTCTACGAGCGGCACCCACTCCCCTACGCCGAGGCGGGCTACGGCTACCCGGAGGACGGCCAGACGGTCGTCAACGTCACGGACGGCAAGATCATCCGACTGCTCGTGCAGGACGAACCGCTCGACATGCGGTACGGCCGTGCCATTGAGCACCACCGCGTGCTCGACTTCCGGTCCGGCACACTGCGCCGCGACACCGTCTGGGAGTCGCCGACCGGGCGGCGGGTGCGCGTGCGCTCCGAGCGGCTCGTGTCGTTCACGCAGCGCGCCGTCGCCGCGATCCACTACGAGGTCGAGCCGCTGGACGGCGACATCCAGCTCGTGCTGCAGTCCGACCTGCTGGCCAACGAACCGGTCGAGTCCGCGACCAAGGACCCGCGCGTCGGCTCCGCGCTCGACGCACCGCTCGTCGCGGAGCACGGCGAGGGTGACGGCCTCCACGCGGTGCTCGTCCACCAGACCCGCCGCTCGAAGCTGCGGGTCGCCGCGGGCATGTACCACAGCTTCGAGGCCGGCGACGGCATGGCGTGCGAGATGCACGTCGAGGACGACCTCGCCCGGCTCAGCGCGGCCATCGACGTGCCGAGCGGCTCGCGGCTCGCGGTCACCAAGCTGATCGGCTACGGCTGGTCGGCGCGCCGGTCCGTTCCCGCGCTGCGCGCACAGGTCCACGCCGCGCTCGCGGGTGCCAGGCAGACCGGCTGGCAGGGGCTGCTCGACGAGCAGCGCGCGTACCTCGACGAGTTCTGGGCCAACGCCGACGTCGAGATCGAGGGCGACGCGGAGTTGCAGCAGGCCGTGCGGTTCGGGCTGTTCCACGTGCTGCAGGCCGGGGCGCGCGGCGAGAGCAGGGCCATCCCCGCCAAGGGCCTGACCGGCCCCGGCTACGACGGGCACTCCTTCTGGGACAGCGAGACGTTCGTGCTGCCGGTGCTGACGTACACGATGCCGGAGTCCGCCCGCGACGCCCTTCGCTGGCGCCACGGCACGCTCGACAAGGCACGCGAACGCGCGCAGGCGCTGGGGCTCGAGGGCGCCACGTTCCCGTGGCGGTCCATCGACGGCGCCGAGTGCTCGGCGTACTGGCCCGCGGGCACCGGGGCGTTCCACGTGTCGGCGGACGTGGCCGACGCGGTCGCCCGCTACCTCGCCGCGACCGACGACGAGGACTTCGAGCGCGAGCACGCGGTGGAGATCCTGGTGGAGACCGCGCGGCTGTGGCGGTCGCTCGGCCACCACGACGTGCACGGCGGTTTCCGCATCGACGGGGTGACCGGGCCGGACGAGTACACGGCGGTCGTGGACAACAACGTCTACACGAACCTGATGGCACAGCGGAACCTGCGGGAGGCCGCGGCCGCGTGTGAGCGGCAGCCCTCGGTGGCGGCGAGGCTCGGGGTCACCGACGAGGAGACGGCGGCGTGGCAGCACGCCGCGTCGAAGATGGTGGTGCCCTACGACGAGATGCTCGGCGTGCACCCGCAGTCGGAGCGGTTCACCGAGCACGCCCGCTGGGACTTCGACGCCACGCCGCAGGAGAACTACCCGCTGCTGCTGCACTACCCGTACTTCGACCTGTACCGCAAGCAGGTCGTGAAGCAGGCCGATCTCGTGATGGCCATGTACACGCGGGGCGACGCGTTCACCCCGGAGCAGAAGGGCCGCAACGTCGACTACTACGAGCCGCTGACCGTGCGGGACTCGTCGCTGTCGGCGTGCGTCCAGGCGGTGCTCGCGGCCGAGGTCGGCTACCTGGACCTGGCGTACGACTACTTCGCGGAGGCCGCGCTCACGGACCTGCACGACCTGCACGCGAACGTGCGCAACGGGCTGCACATCGCGTCGCTCGCGGGGGCGTGGCTGGTGGCGGTGGCCGGGTTCGGCGGCATGCGTGACCACGACCGCGCGCTGGCGTTCGCGCCGCGGCTGCCTTCTGCCCTGACGCGGCTGGCGTTCCGGCTGTCCTACCGCGGGAGCCGGTTCGCGGTGGAGATCGACCAGTCGGGCGCGAGCTACACGCTGCTCGACGGGCCGTCGCTGACCGTGCGGCACCACGGCGAGCCGGTGGAGCTGACGAAGGGTGCGGCGGAGCGGCGGGCGATCGAGGAGCTCACGCCCCGGGAGGCACCCGGCCAGCCGAAGGGCCGCGAGCCGCACCGGCGCACGCCGAAGTTCTGACGTCCTGAAGGGATGCCCGAGGGCACCTCTTCAGGACGTCCGGGCCCACCGCCCCGGGGAACCCACGTCGGGGCAGCGCGCCAGGCCACGAAACGCCTGGTCACGGCGTTTCGCTTGGACGGTCTCGGTGGCCGGGTTGTCCTGGAAGGCGTGTTCGGGGCGCTGGTCGAAGACGCCTCCCAGGACTTTGTGGAGACCCCGGGCCCTTCCCTCCCGGGTCAGAGGAGCACGACTTCCCGCGGCCCGTCGGGGCCGGTGAGGAAGAGCTGCTCGCCGCGGTCACGCATCGCGCGGTAGACGAAGTCGCCGTAGCCGACCAGTCGGCGCAACGCCTCGGTGAGCGTCACGTCCTCGCACTCGATCAGCCGTTCGAGCGCACGCACGGTATCCGGTGAGATGGCGACGTTGATGCGTCGCGGATCAGTGGCGAGGCGTCCTTCGAGAGCCTCCTCAACGTCCGTGCGGTTACCCAGCATGACCACATCACTTCCCTGCCTTGTCAGACCGTCTGTCAAGTTTGGCACGGGTCATACACATAAGCAACATTGTACTACCACGTAAACAGTGTTGTTTATGTGGCAATCCGGAGTTACGCTGCTCCTGAGAGTGACTGTTCGCCATGCGAACACCCCGGCTCCGGCCCCACGAAGGAACGTCATGAGGGACACCAGGACGCCCCGCGACGACGAGTCGAAGCGCCGCCGCGCGTCGGACGACGAGGCGAGGAACACCTGGTACGAGGAGTGTGCCGGCGGGCCCGTCGACGACCCGCTGATCGCCACGATCCCGCTGCCGGACGAGCGATGACCGTCCGGCCACGGCGGCACCGGCGCTACCCGGCCGCGGGCGAGCTGACCGACGACGGCACGTGGATAGACCGGTCGCCGCCGGGCAACCGTGAGCTGATCGCGCGCGGCAGGGAGCTGGAGCTGCGCGAGCGCCAGGCCGAGCTGGAGGCCAAGAGCGCCGCGCGAAGGCACTACCTGCGGATGCAGAAGTGGGTGCTTTTCGGTGTGGGCGCGCTGATCCTGCTCACCGTGCTGGCGCTGGTGCTCGGCCTGTGGGTGGGCGCGATCTCGGCCGAGTTCGCGACCGAGCTGACCCGCACCGTGCTGCCGATCCTGCTGGGTGCGGCCGCCACGATCGTCGGCGCCTTCTTCGGCTCGGGCGCGAACGTCAACCCGAACCGGTTCGACCGAGATCGGGACCGGTGAACGGCGGGACCGGCAGCAGAACGAGGAGCGGCAGGTCCGCGGGCGGTTCGTCGCCGGTTTCGAACCAGGTCCCGTCAACGGGTTCGATCCCGCTCACGCGCAGCGGTGGTCGCTCCGCGTGCCGGCGGGCGGAGCTGGTGTCAGGCATGCTTTACGCCCCTCCCCGGCGCCCGGTGTTCCCTCGTGACACCGGGGGCCGCCACGGGCTGTCCGTGCAGGTCAGCAAGGCTGTCCCGCCCTGAGCGTAACCTTCCGAGCACAGGATGACAACACTCGGTAAGTGTCGATTACGTGTAGCTCTCGTGTTGCATCCGCACCAGCACCCCACATACACTTAACCCGATTGCCCGAACCTCACGCACTGGATGTGACCATGTCGGCTAAGGGCGCACGGACCGAGTCCGATGGGCAGCCAACGTCCGCGAAGGCAGAACCGAAGAGGATCAACGTTGCCGTATCGCCGGATACTGTCCGTGCTCTCGAGAACGTGATTGAGCGTGAGGGCGTTACGCTTACGGAGGCTTTGCGACGTCTTGTCGGGTATGGAGATTTTGTTTATCGCGCGGTTCGGGAGAATCGGGAGCAGTTGATTGTCAAGGGGTCTGAGGGGTCTCGGGAGGTTGTTCTTCTCTGATTCTCTTCTTGTGGGTTTTAGGGGCGGGGTTGGGTGGGTCGAGGGGTGGGGTGTGGGCTCGGGTTGGTAATGGGGGCGGGTTGGGTGGGGTAGCTTTGTCGTGTTTGGGGGTTTGGCGCCCGCTTTGCGGGCGCCTGCCGGCTTCATCCGTTGAGCGGCGGCGCCAGCTGTTGCCGCGCAGCCCAGGCGGCGCATGAGCTGATCCTGCAGCGTTGTCGGAGGTGAGAGGGCATCCGCCGTCGGTCTCGTGGCCGGCTCTGCGAGGCGGCCTCTGTGCGTCCATCGTGAGGCGCGTTTCCGCAGCTTGCCCTTGGCGTGAGGCGTTCTTCGACGCTCAGCGCCACGAAGGCGCCCTCCGATGCAGTCCGGTACGGGACCTCATCACGGCCCCGCGTCCATGTTATGAAGGCGTCCTTCGTAACGCTCAGCGTTAGGAAGGCGTCCTTCAGTGCGGGCAGCGCGCGAAGCGTCCCGCCGCCGGACCGCACGGCCTCCGTCAGGAAGGCGTCCTTCGTAACGCCCAGCGTCAGGAAGGAGTCCTTCAGTGCACGTGGCGCGGCCCCTCGGCGGATACCGCGGCCCGGTTATGAAGGACTCCTTCGTAACGGCCAGCGTCAGGAAGGAGTCCTTCAGTGCGGGGACCGAGGGCGCTAGTCCGTGGTGAAGCTTGTGCCCAGGGCCTGCCAGTCCAGTACCGGGGCGGCCAGGTCTCGGATCGTTGCCAGCAGGCCCAGGCGGGCTGCCCTCAGCTCCTTGTCCTCCGCCATCACCAGGATGTCGTCGAAGAACTTGTTGATCGGGTCCGTCAGTGGCGCTACCGCCAGCACGAAGTCCGCCAGCGACCTGTTGCGCAGTTCGTCCTTCACCCTCGTCAGCTCCGCATGGAGGGCCGCCTCGCTCGGTTCCGTCAGCTTTTCCGGGTGGTAGACCGCTTCTGTGTCCGCCGGGACGATCCTGCGGACTCGTTGCAGTGCCGCCACCAGTGCCGCGAAGTCCTTGTCCCCCACACGTTGTTCGATCTCGCGCAGGGTGGCTTCCGCTGCCGCCGGGGCCTCGGCCAGTGGCAGGACCGCCGCCACATGCCTGTGGTCGTGGCCTGCGTCCAGGAGTTGCTGCTCGTAGCGCCGGGTTACGAAGTCCGCCACTTCCGCCAGGGTCTTGTCCGGGACCTCTATGCCCTGGGTCCTTACCTGCGCCGCCGCCGCTGCCAGGCCCTTCGGCAGGGTGATGCCCTCCAGCGCCGGGTGCGCACGCAGGATCGTCAGCACCCCAGCCGCCGCTCGCCTCAGGCCGAAGGGGTCCGAGCTGCCTGTCGGGGCGGCACCCACGGCGAACAGCCCCACCAGCATGTCGAAGCGGTCTGCCAGTGCCAGTACCGCGCCGGGGATCGTCGCCGGGGGTTTGTCGCCTGCCGACCTTGGGCGTTCCATGTCGAACAGGGCCTCGGCCACCGCTTCCGGTTCGCCGGAGCGGGCCGCGTACTCGCGGGCCATCACGCCTGCGAGGCTGGTCAGTTCTATGACCATCTGGCTGGCCAGGTCGAACTTGGCCAGTGCCGCCGCGCGCTCCAGCGTCGCCTTGTCCTGTGTGGACAGACTGTCGCTCAGGTTTGCCGCTACTGCCGCTATTCGCGAGGCCCTGTCGGCCATTGAGCCCAGTTTTTCCTCGAAAGCCAGGCGGGACAGGCCTGCTTTCATTGTTTCCGGGGCCACTTTCAGGTCGGCGCGCCAGAAGAAGCTCGCGTCCTCGTACCTCGCGCGGAGTACCGCTTCGTTTCCCGACCTTACGGCGTCCCTGTCGCAGTTGCCGTTTGCCACCGCCACGAAATGTGGGAGCAGCGCACCCTGCGCGGTTCGCACCGGGAGGTAGCGTTGGTGTTTGCGCATTACGGTGGTCAGGATTTCCTGCGGCAGTTCCAGGTAGGTCTCCGAGAAGCTGCCCAGAATCGCGTTCGGCTGCTCCACCAGGTTTGCTATCTCGTCGATCAGGGACTTTTCCGTGTCCACGTCGATGGTGCCGTGGACACTGCCGGCCAGTTCGCCCGCCGTTGTGACTATCTCCTCGCGACGGAGAGTCACCGACGCCGTGATCCCGTGGCCTGCCAGGAACTCCGGGTAGCCCGCCGCCGTCGGGATCTCCACCACCGGGGTTTCCGCCGTTCGGTGGACCCTCGTGGTGCGGCCCGCCGTCAGGGACGACGCCGTCACCGGGACCAGCTCGGTGCCCAGCAGCGCGGCCAGCCAGCGGACCGGCCTCGTGAACGACAGTTTGCGGTCGTTCCAGCGCATGTTCTTGTCGGCTCGCAGCTCGTTGACCACCTCGCTCAGCACCGTGGTCAACACCTCGAGCGCGCCCCTGCCGTGCTCGGTCCTCGTCACGCCCACGTACTCGACGCCGTCCACGTCCACTCGTTCCAGCGCGGACGGGTCGATCTTCTGGCCACGCGCGAAACCCGCCGCCGCCTTCGTCGGCTCGCCGTCCTTGTCGAACGCGGCGCTCGCGCGCGGGCCCCTCACGAAACGCTCCGCGTCCGGCTCCGCCGGGGCCACGTCGTCGGCGAGGACCACTATGCGCCTCGGCGTCGCCAGGACCTCGATGTCGCCGTGGGACAGGCGGGTCGCCGCCAGCTTCGCGGTCACCGCCTCGCGGACGGCTGCCGCGCTGCGGGTCACCTCGTGGGGTGGCAGCTCCTCCGTGCCGATCTCGAACAGCAGCGGGGCGGGCGAGTCGACCGTCGCGAACGTCGTGGGGATCCCCGCCGCCGGGCGCAGCTCCGCCAGCCCCAGCGGGTGGTCCAGCTCGGCTCGGCGTTCCGCCCACAGGGCCGACACCTCGCGCGCGAGGCCGCGCATCCTCGCGAACGCCTTCGCGCGCTCGGTGGTGGAGACCGCACCGCGCGAGTCCAGGATGTTGAACGTGTGCGAGCACTTCAGGACGTGCAGGTGCGCGGGGACCGGCAGGCGCGCGTCGAGCATGCGGCGGGCCTCGTTCGCGTAGTCCTCGAACAGGCGCTTCTGCGTGTCGACGTCCGCGTCGTCCAGGTAGAACCGGCTCATCTCGTACTCGGCCTGGCCGAACGCCTCGCCGTAGGTGATGCCGGGCGCGTACTGGATGTCCTTGAAGTGACTGACACCCTGCAGCGCCATGATGATGCGCTCGACGCCGTAGGTGATCTCCACCGAGACCGGGTCCAGGCTCATGCCGCCCGCCTGCTGGAAGTACGTGAACTGGGTGATCTCCAGACCGTCCAGCCACACCTCCCAGCCGAGGCCCCACGAGCCGGTGGCGGGATTCGCCCAGTTGTCCTCGACGAACCGGATGTCGTGGGCGTGGATGTCGATGCCCAGCGCCGCCAGGCTCTCCAGGTACTGCTCCTGGGGATCGCCCGGGTCCGGCTTCAGGATCACCTGGAACTGCGTGTGCGTCTGCAGGCGGTTCGGGTTCTCGCCGTAGCGGGAGTCGTCGGGACGCACGCTCGGCTCGACGTAGGCCACCCGCCACGGCTCGGGACCCAGCACACGAAGAATGGTCGCGGGGTTGAGGGTGCCTGCACCGACCTCGGTGTTGAACGGTTGCACGATCATGCAACCCCGGTCGGTCCAGTACCTGGTCAAGGCGAGCAACGCATCCTGCATGGTCAGCACCCCTACAACCCTAATATCGCGGAAATCTCCCCTTGCACACGGGCGTCTCACCGGCCATAACATTGACCCCCGATACCGGTTCTGGAGCGTGCGCCGGACTGAGGTGCCGATGATCAGGATCCACACCGCACTGCTCGTGGTGTGCGCGACAGCCCTCGTGGCGTGCGCAGGGCTGGCCGTTCCCCTGCTCGGCTCGGCCGAGCCCGCGTCGTGCCGCAGCTGTCCGGTCGCCGACCCCGCCGCGCTGCCCTCCCCCGCTCCCCTGCCGAAACAGGCCCGCGAGCCAGGGGTCGACCACTGCCTCGTCGGGTCGTGGCGCACGGTCGAGGAGACCGTCCCGGTCAAGTTCTACGCCGACGTCGACCCGTTCCTCTTCACCACGAGCGGGCGCTACTACGAGTTCCGGCCGGACGGCACCGGGATCGAGCGCAACGACGACATCACCTTCGTCGGCAGCCACCGGGGCAACGAGACCCGGCTCGTGGCCGACGGCTGGCGCGAGTTCACCTGGACGGGTACGGCGGACACGCTCACCTTCGTCGCCATCACCAACGCGGCCCTCACGTGGTCCTACTACGACCAGCGCGGGCTCGTCAGCAGCCAACCGGAGCCACTCGACCCGCGACGCAACGAGGTCAAGCACTACGCGTGCGCCGGTACGCGGCTCGTGGAGACCGGTGACAACGGGTACCGCTCGACGTGGGACCGGACCACCGACTTCGGGGTGTACGGATGAGGCCCCGGCTCGCGTTCGCGCTCGCCGTCGTGGCGGGGACCGCCGCGGCCACTCTCACCGTCGTCGTGGTGGAGCGGGGTGGGCCGGAGTCGTGCCGGAGCTGCGCGGTCGTCGACCCCGCTTCGCTTGTGTCACCTGAAAGGGTGGCGCCCGCCAGGCGGAAGGGCGGGCTGCCCAGCTGTCTCGTCGGGTCGTGGCAGGTGGTGGCCGAGCGGGAGGTCATCAAGTTCTACATCGACGCGGACCCGCTGCCGTTCACCTACGGGGGCGGCCACCGGTCCTACGAGTTCCGGCCGGACGGGCAGGTCGTGGAACGCGACGTCGACTTCACCATGGTCGGCAACCACCGGGGCCAGGAGGTCAGGACCGTGCGCAACGGCGAGCGGGTCCTCACCTGGTCCGCAACCGAGAGGACCCTCACCTACCACTCGCTCGCCGCCACCTCGCTCGTCGTCGACTACTACGACCGGCGCGGCAGGCTCGACCCCGGCACCGAGACGCCCGACCCGAGCATCGAGGAGACCGACGACATCAGCTGCACGGGTAACCAGGTCGTCGAGAGCGGCACCCGGGAGAGTGGTTACAGCGCTACCTGGCAGCGGACCGGCGACTACGGGGTGTACGGATGATCCGCGTCGCCGTCGCCCTGCTCCTCCTCTCGGCCGGGCAGCCCGCGAGCCCCGAGGTGCGGGCCGCCGCCATCGCCCAGCCCGCCGTCGTGCACGTCAGCGCCTCCTGGCAGGGCTGGGTGCGTGACGCGCGGACCGGCGAGGTGTTCGGCGGCGCCGGCGGCTACACGTTCACCTCGTCGTGCAGCGGCGCGGTGGTCGACGGGGACGGGTACGTCGCCACCGCGGGCCACTGCGTCGACGGCGACGACGGCCTGATCGACATGGCGGTCGCCGAGCTGGCCTCCCTCGGCCGCGTGCGGGACAGGGCCGCCGCACGGCAGCAGCTCGCCGACAACGCCGTCGTCGAGGGCGCACGGACCGGCAGCCCCGTCACGCGGCGCGTCCAGGTCGAGCGGGCCACCGGCACCGGCAGGACCGACGTCGCGCCCGCGTCGGTCGTCGGTGTGGCGGCCGAGGGGGACGTCGCGGTGCTGAAGGTGCCGCGCAGCAACCTGCCGGCGCTGGAAGTCACCGACGCCGACGTCGCCGCGGGCACACCCGTGGTCGCCATCGGCTACCCGGCCGCCAGCGAGCAGGTCGCCGAGCCGAGCGGCAGGAACGGGCGGATCTCCGGCGCGCGGGACGGGCCCCCCTTCCTGGAGATCAGCGCGGCCGTCGCACCCGGCATGAGCGGCGGCCCGGTCGTGGACACGCGGGGCAGGCTCGTCGGGTTGGTCAGCCGGCTGCCGGGCACGCCGCGGTCGTCCAACCTCGCCACCGCGGCCACGACGCTCACCGGGTTGCTGCGCGGCAAGGGCATCGCCCCGGGCCTCGGGCCGACCGACCGCGACTACCGGACCGGCGTCGAGGCCTACTACGACGGCGAGTACGACACCGCGGTCGAGTACCTGGACGCAGTGCTGGCCGCCGCGCCGAGCCCGCAGGCACGGCGCCTGCGCGACCTCGCCGCCGGGCGCGGCGGTCACGGCCGTGACAACGGGCTCCTGGTCGCGTTGATCGTCGCCTGTGCGGGCATCGCCGTGTTCTCGGGTGCCGCGGGGGTCGCGCTGCTGGCGAGGCGGCGGCGTGCCGCCATGGCCGCGCCGACTCCGCCGTACGGTTTCCCCGTGCCGGAGCCGCCGCCGTGATCGTCAGGGTGCTCGTCGGCCTCGTACTGGTCGTGTTGGTGCTGGTCACGGTCGCCTACCTGTGCCAGCGCCGCCTCGTCTACCTGCCATCCGACGAGCCGGTGCCGGAGGCGGCCGAGGTGCTGCCCGGTGCCCGTGACGTCACGCTGACCACCTCGGACGGGCTCATGCTCGGGGCATGGTTCGTGCCGGCGACCGGCCGCGACCTCGGTTACACGGTCCTGGTCGCGAACGGCAACGGCGGCAGCCGCCTGCACCGGGCCGACCTGGCCGCGGCGCTACGCGCCAAGGGCTTCGACGTGCTGCTGTTCGACTACCGGGGCTACGGCGGCAACGCGGGCAGCCCGAGCGAGGACGGGCTGGCACTGGACGTGCGGGCGGCCCGCGACCACCTCGTCGGCGACCTGCGGGTGCCCGGGCACCGGCTGGTCTACTTCGGCGACAGCATCGGCGGCGGCGTGGTGGCCGAGCTGGCCGTCGAGTACCCGCCCGCCGCGCTCGTGCTGCGCTCGCCGTTCACCGAGCTGGCCGACACGGCCGCCGAGCACTACCCGTTCCTGCCGGTGCGCCTGCTGCTGCGTGACCGGTTCCCCGTGGCGGAGAACGTGCGCCGGGTCCGGGTGCCGACCCTCGTCGTGTACGGCGCGGCCGACGCGGTCGTGCCGCCCGCGCAGAGCCGGGCGGTCGCCGACGCGGCGGCGGGGCCGGTGACGGTGGTGGAGATACCGGACGCCGACCACAACGACCCGATCCTGCTCGCCGGGTCTCGCGTGGTCGGCGCCGTCGTCGACCTGGTCAGCTGACCTCGAGCTGCTTGCGGTGGGCGTAGGCCACGCGCCGCTCACCCTCGTCGAGGCCGCCCCAGATGCCGTAGGGCTCGTAGACCGTGAGCGCGTGGTGGCGGCACTGCACGATGACCGGGCAGCCGCGGCAGACCTCCTTCGCCCTGGCCACACGCTCCTCGCGGGCCTGGCCGCGCTCGGCGCGCGGGTGGAAGAACATGTCGCTGTTCTGGCCGCGGCACGAAGCCAGCCGTTGCCAGTCCCAGGTCTCCGCTACAGGACCCGGCAGCCGGGAAACGTCCACCATGGCAGTGCTCCTCCATCAACGCTGTGCGTGGCCTCTCTGCCGTGGTGGTACCCGAGGAATTCGCGGCGCAAACCACCGTGGTCCAAGTCACGGGGTGGTGCGTTGTCGCTGGAAGGGGCCATGATGACCACCGGGACGACGGGAGGGGCGGTACTGTGGCGCGACCTATCTGGAGCGGGGCCATCAACTTCGGGCTGGTGACGATCCCCGTTGAGCTGTACAGCGCGACCGAGGACCACACGATCAGCTTCCGGCAGTTCGAGCGGGGCACCTCGGACCGCATCCGGTACAAGCGGGTCAACGAACGCACCGGCAAGGAGGTCGCGTTCTCCGACATCGTCAAGGGCGCCGACCTCGGCGGCGGCGAGTACGTGATCATCGAGCCGGAGGAGCTGGACGCCATCGCGCCCGGCCGTTCCCGGACGATCGACATCAACTCGTTCGTGGACCTGGACGAGATCGACCCGATCCACTTCCAGAAGACGTACTGGCTCGCACCGGCCAAAGAGGAGTACGGCAAGTCGTACTCCCTGCTGCTGCAGGCGATGGAGAAGACCAACCGGGCAGGCGTGGCGTCGTTCGTCATGCGCGGCAAGGAGTACCTCACCGCGGTACGGGCGGGTGACGGCATGCTCGTGCTGAACACGCTGCTGTTCCCCGAGGACATCCGCGACCCGGCCAAGGAGCTGAAGTCGCTGCCGGAGGTCACCACGGCTCGCGGCAAGGAGCTGGACATGGCGGTGAGCCTCGTGGAGTCCATGTCGGACGAATGGCGCCCGGAGGACTACCACGACAACTACACCGAACAGGTCGAGAAGCTCATCGAGACCAAGCGCGATGGCAAGGAGATCGTCGCCGAGGCCGAGCCGTCGGAGCCCACGAAGGTGGTCGACCTGTTCGAGGCCCTGTCACGGAGCGTGGAGAGCCGCAAGAAGGGCCGCAGCGCCACGCCCGCGCCCTCCCTGGACGACCTGACCAAGGCGGAACTGGACAAGCTGGCGAAGGAACTGGAGATCAAGGGCCGCTCCAAGATGACCCGCGACGAACTGGCCAAGGCCGTCGCCGAGGCCCAGCAGACCGCCGCCGCCTCCTGACGGTACTGAAGGACGCCTTCAGTACGCACAGCGTTACGAAGGCGTCCTTCAGTACACCCGACGTTACGAAGGACGCCTTCAGTGCGTTGGGTCAGCCGCGCTTGTAGAACGGGAGCTTCACCACCGACACCGGCATGGCCTTGCCGCGGATGTCCACCGTCAGCTCGGTGCCGGGGGTGGTGAGGGCCGGCGGCACGTACGCCATCGCGATGGGGTGTCCGAGGGTCGGGGACAGGGCTCCGCTCGTCACCGTGCCCACCTGCTGGTCGCCGTCCAGCACCGGGTAGCCGTGGCGGGCGGCGCGGCGGCCCTCCGAGACGAGGCCGACCAGGACCTGTTGGGCGGCGTTGCCCTCGTCGCGGCGGCGTTCCAGTGCCGCGCGGCCGATGAAGTCCGCCGACTTGTCGAACTTCACCACCCGGCCGAGGCCCGCGTCGAACGGGGTCATGTCGGAGGTCAGCTCGTTGCCGTAGAGCGGCATGCCCGCCTCCAGGCGCAGCGTGTCGCGGCACGCCAGGCCCGAGGGCACCAGGAAGTCGAACTCCGACACCGTCCGCCACACGTCCGCGGCGTGCGGTGCCTCGGCGTAGATCTCGAAGCCGTCCTCACCGGTGTAACCCGTGCGGGCCAGGAGGATGTCGTGGCCGCCGATGACCGTCGGCACACAGCCGTAGTACGGCAGCGCCGGCAGGTCAGCGTCGCACACCGCGCCGAGGATCTCCTGCGCACGCGGGCCCTGCACGGCGATCAACGCGCACGCGGTCGACCGGTCCACCACCTCCACCGCGAAGCCCTCGGCACGGGAGAACAGCTCGGTGAACACCAGCGACGCGTTGGAGGCGTTCGCGACCACCATGAAGTGGTCCTCGCCGATGCGGTAGACGACCAGGTCGTCGAGCACGCCGCCTTCGCCGTCGCAGATCATCGTGTAGCGGGCGCGGCCCGGCTTCACCCCGGAGAGGTTGCCGACCAGCGCGTAGTCCAGCGCACGCCCGGCCTCGGGGCCGGTCAGTTCGATCTCACCCATGTGGGAGAGATCGAACAGACCGGCGGCCTCCCGCACCGCCCTGTGCTCGGCGAGCTCGCTGCCGTAGCGCAGCGGCATCGACCACCCTGCGAAGTCGGTGAACGACGCACCGAGCCCGGTGTGCACGTCGTCAAGCGGCGAGAGTGTGCTCATGGCCCAGATCCTGCCCCACCGGAGCATCAGGGGAACCTACGGGGCCAGCGTCATCCCTGGCTCCAGAGCCATCGTCGCCAGCTGGTCGAGGTCCAGCGGCGGAGCCGGGGAGGTCGGCGGCCCGCCGACCTTGACGTCGGTCCCGATGTTCTGGGCGGTGATGGTGACGTAGGTGCCGTCCGCCCGGGTCACGTCGACCCGGTTCTCGGTCACCCCGCCCTCGGCCACGTGGCTCGACTTCACGATGCGCTCGCCTTGCGGCCCGTCCACCACGGCGCAGTAGACCAGGCCGTCGCCGCAGTTCACGATCGACTTCGACGGCACGTAGACCGGCTGCAGGTAGACCAGCATGCTCCCGTCGCCCGCCTCCGTGTGGACGGACGCGCGGGACAGGAAGTACACCTTCTCGCCGCCGCAGACGGGCGCGTCGTTGATCGTGTCCCCCGGTGTCGCCTGGAAGAACTCGAACGGCCCGTGCTGTACACCGTCCGGGTACTCGCTCATGGGGTTGGTGTCGAGCCGCGCGCCGGGCAGCCTCGCCTGGAACGCCTCGGTCGCCGCCTGGGTCAGCCGGTGGTTGATCGCCGACACCGACTCCAGGTCGGCGCTGACGCACCACGCGGGCGTCGCGACGTCGGTGGGCACGCCGTACGACGGGGACGTCTTCGTCGGACTCGGCGGTTGCCCGACCGGCACGCCGCCGCCGTCGTCCCCGCCCATGGTCAACGTGATCGCGCCGACCAGCGCCACCACCGCGACCCCCGCGGCGACCGCCGGGTTGGCGACGCGGCGGACCCGTGCCGCGCGGCGGCCGCGGGTGATGACCGCGTCCACGTCGACCGTGGAGCGCGGTGCCTCCCCGATCGCGTCGTCGAAAAGCTCCCTGTGCATGTCCCGCACCTCTCCGTTCATTCGGCCTCGGCCGCCTTGGCGCGCAACGTGTCGAGCCCCCGCGCGGTCTGGCTCTTCACGGTGCCCGTCGAGCAGCCGAGGATCTCGGCGGTCTCCTCCACCGAGAGATCGAGGTAGAGGCGCAGGACGACGGCCGCGCGTCGTCTCGGCGGCAGCCCGTCGAGCAGGTCGAGCAGCTGCGCCCGGTCGACCACGGCGAACTCCTCGGCCGTCGGCAGCTCCGGCAACTCGCCGGCCACCTGCTCGCGGCGGTGCGACGGCCTGCGCTTCTCGTCCAGCCACGTGCGCAGCAGCGCCTTGCGGACGTACGCGTCGAGACTGGCGGCGCCACCGACCCTCGACCAGTGCCGGTACAGCTTCGCGATGGTGATCGACACGAGGTCGTCGGCCGTGTGCCAGTCACGGCACAGGAGGTACGCGGTACGCCGCATGACCTCCATCCGGTCGGTCACGTACTCGCGGTACGCGTGTTCCTCGGACCGTTTCACCCATGCCTCCCCGACGTCATCGCCTCTACACGGGCTGGAACGCGGCCCGGGCCGGGTGGGGTTGCTCGCTAGAGGTGAAAACCGTAGGGAAGCTCGAGGCGGTGGGCGGCGAGCAGCGCGGTGTCGGCCAGCAGCTCGCGGGTCGGGCCGTCCGCGACCACGACGCCGTCGTCGATCAGGACGCTGCGCGGGCACAGCTGCAGCGCGTAGGGCAGGTCGTGGGTGACCATCAGCGTGGTGCGCCCCAGCGAGAGCAGCACCTCGGCCAGCTCGCGGCGCGCGACCGGCTCCAGGTTCGCGGACGGCTCGTCGAGCACGAGGATCTCCGGGTCGCAGGCCAGCACGGTCGCGAGCGCGACGCGGCGGCGCTGCCCGCCGGACAGGTGCAGCGGCGACCGGTCGGCGTGCTCGGCCATGCCGACTGCGTCGAGGGCCTGACGGACCCGCTCGTCCAGCGCCGGACCCCGCAGGCCGAAGTTCGCGGGCCCGAACGCGACGTCCTCGCCGACGGTCTGCATGAACAGCTGGTCGTCCGGGTCCTGGAAGACGATGCCGACGCGGCGGCGAATCTCGTGCAGGTTGGCCTTGGTGACCGGCAGGCCCGCGACCTCGATGTGCCCGGCACCCGCGGTGTGCACGCCGTTGAGGTGCAGGACGAGCGTGGTCTTGCCCGCGCCGTTGGGGCCGAGCAGGGCGACCCGCTCCCCCTGCTCGATCCGCAGGTCCACGCCGTAGAGCGCCTGGTGGCCGTCGGGATAGGCGAAGGCGAGGCCCTTGACCACGAGCGCGGGTGTCACGGGACCAATACTGCCGTGCCGAGCACGGCGGCCGTGGCCAGCACCGGCGTGAGGCCGGCGAGCCACGTGCTGGTGCCCGCCGCGACGCCGCGTTCCGGCATGGCGCCCGTCCAGCCCCGCGACAGCATCGCCAGGTGCACCCGCTCGCCACGCTCGTAGCTGCGGACGAACAACGCGCCGACGCCCCGCGCGGTCGCGCCGACCTGCCACAGGAAACGCGGGTCGTGGCCGCGGGAGATCCTGGCGAGCCGCATCCGCCGCGCCTCGGCGGCGATGACCTCCAGGTAGCGCAGCATGAGGGTCGCGATCGTGGTCAGCACGGCCGGGGTGCGCAGGCGTTGCAGGCCGACGATCAGGTCACGCGGGGTGGTGGTCGCGGCGAGGGTGAGCGAGGTGAGCACGCCGAGGGTGCCCTTGGCGAGGATGTTCCACCCGGCGAGCGCGCCCGCCTGGCCGCCGAGGACCGGCATGAGGATCGCCACCAGCACGAACGGGACCTCGATGAACGCCCGCTTCGCGAAGTGGCCCACGGGCACGTGTGCGACCCGCCCGACCGCCACGACCAGGACGAGGTACGCCCCGAACGCCCAGAATTCCGTACGCGGCGTGGCCACCACACACAACACGGTGAGCAGGGCCGCGACGATCTTCACCTGGGCGGGCAACCGGTGTACCGGAGAGTCACCGGGGTGGTAGAGCAGGTGTTGGGCGTGTCCTCCGCTCATGCCGCCCCCGCGCCTGCTCCGCAAGCTCCGCTCATGTCTTCTCGCGGTCACGGGGGCGCCTGCGCAGCAGCCAGAACAACCCACCCGCGAGCACCGCCGTGGCCAGGACCCCCACCACGCCCGCCACGCCGGTGAAGCGGCTGTCGCCGCCGACGGCGTAGTCCGCGAGCGGGCTGTCGGCCAGGTGGTGGTCACCGCCGCGCTGGGCGATGCAGCTCCCCGTCAGCTCCTCGCCCTGGTCGGTCTCCACCACCTCGCAGCCCTTGAGGGTGGCGCTGTCCAGGCCGTCCGGGTCGGAGTCGGCGAAGTAGGACAGCACGCCCGCGCACACCAGCGCCACGAGCGCGAACCCGAGGAGGAACTTCCACTGCCGCCTCACGTCCGGACCTCCAGGGGTTTCGCCGTGCCCCGCAGCAGCTGCACGAGGTCGGGACGGGCCGCGGCGACCGCGGTGACGGTCAGTGCCGTGATCACGCCCTCGCCGATGCCGATGAGCGCGTGCAGGCCGACCATCGTCGCCGCCACGCCACCCAGCGAGAACGCAGCGTCACCGCCGATGGCGAACTCCAGCACGAAGCCGAGCGAGGCGATCACGGTGTTGCAGAACGCCGCGACGAACGCGGTCGCGGCGAGACCGCCTCGACCTCGGGTCGCGAGCGGACGCAGCGCCACGGCGATGAGGTAGCCGGCCGCGGTGCCGATCAACGCCATGTTGGTGATGTTCGCGCCGAGCGCGGTGAGCCCGCCGTCGGCGAAGACCAGCGCCTGCACGACGAGCACGATGCCCACGCACAGGGCGCCGACGAACGGGCCGACCAGGATCGCGGCCAGTGCGCCGCCGAGCAGGTGACCGCTCACGCCGGGCAGGATCGGGAAGTTCAGCATCTGGGTGGCGAACACGAACGCGGCGACCAGGCCCGCCATCGGCGCCGTCCGGTCGTCGAGGTCACGGCGTGCGCCGACCATCGCGACCGCCATCCCGACCACCGCGACACCGCCGAAGATGACCGACGTCGGGGCGTTGATCAGGCCGTCACTCATGTGCATGGCTACGGATTGGGACACGAACACCACCCTAGATACCAGAGACCGGCTATCACCAGGGATTTGCAACAACGATTCGTGTTCGTGTGGCCCGCGCCACCCCGACTACCCCGGGGTGGACACCCACAGCCACGCCCGGTCGACGAACTCGTTCATCGCGACGTCGACGAGCCCGACGCGGTCCGCGGCGAGCGGGGTGTAGCCGGGTGCCACGACGTCGGTGCGCGGCACGTCGAGCACCAGCACCACCAGGTCGGCGTCCGGGTTGTCGGCCACCGCGCGGCGCAGGGCCTCGCTGTCGACGAGCCGGGAGATGTTGACGACCAGGGGCCCGGCGAACACGGGACCGCCCCGCGCGACCGGCCCGGCGCCGACGGTCATGCGCAGCCGGATCCGGTCGGCGGCGGCCCGGTTGTCCTCGGCCAGCCGCGCCGCGACCGACCGCAACAGGGCGGGCAGCCGCTCGACGGGGTCGCTGGCGGTCGGCAGGAACACCACGAGGCCGTCTCCCGAGCCGCTGTCCCGGTCGACCTCGTCGAAGTCGTCGCCGACGTCGGCGACCACGGCCCTCAGCAACGCCTCCAGCCGGCGGGAGATCCGTTCCTGGTCCGACACCGTCCGCTGCCCGTAGCTCACCACGTCCACCACGAACCCCAGCCGGTTCGCCCGGCGGTGCTCGGCGACCTCCGGCGGCCCCCAGGCGCCCGACATCACGAAGCCGTCCCCGCCGGGTCCGCCGGCCGTCTGCCCGGGTATCCGCCGCCGCCCGGCACGACGGCCTCGTAACCCGCCTCGGCCAGCGACTCGCGGAGCACCGAGGTGAGCCTGCCCTCCAGCACCTTGACCCGGTCGCCGGGCCCGGGGTGGCTCCGCGAGCCGGTGTCGGCGGCGAGCTCACGCAGGCTGTGCGCGACGCCGTACATGTCGGCGGTGAGCGTGCCCGGCGCCCTGCGCCTCGGGCGGATCACCGAGCAGACCGTCCGCAGGCGGGCCGGCACGGTCATGGGCAGGACGAGGAACCGCAGCACCGCCCGCACGACGGGCAGCAGCGGCGAGTCCGGCGTGGTGTCGATCGCGCTGTACTCCCTCTTCAGCGGTGGCAGCACGCACGGCACCCACTCGACGTGCAGGGTCGCGTCACGCACCGCGAGGTGCAGGAACGTGGAGACGACGACGTCGCGGTCACGCGCCTCGAACTGGAAGACCAGGTAGTAGGCGGCCCACCCGAGCGGCCGGTCCCGGAGCTCCCGTACCCGTTGACCCCTCAGCAACGGGTACGGGGCCGCCCCCGGGTCCGCGAGGAAGTCCCCCGCCCGCTCGACGTTCTCGACGAGGCCCGCCGCGGCCACCACCACCCGTTCGGTGACACGCAGGTCGGCGAACTCGCCACGCAGGGCCCGCACGGCACGCGCGACGCCCTCGTACAGCGCCCCCGCGCACAGCGGCCGCACGTCCTCCGCGCTCGACCGGGGCCGCAGCGGCACCGCGAGCGACCACGGCCCGTGCGGCTCGCCAGCGCCGACGAACACGCGCGGGCCACGTGTGACGACCACCTGGACGGCGTCGTCCGGCGTCGCCGGGTCGGCCATCCACTGGTGCCGGCGAAGGCAGCGGCGGAGCTGCGCGAGGAAGTGCTCTGCGCCGAAGAGGAACACCCGCCGCGACCGGGACGACAGCGCGTCCGGGCTCGGGTCGGTGAGCAGGAACCCACGCAGGAACCGGACCTCGATGTGGTGCCACACCACGTACTCGTCGACCACCAGGACCGCGAGCAACACGACGAGCAACCCGACGGCGAGCACCGCGGCCGCGGTGAGCCCCACGCCGTAGGAGTAGCTCGTGACGTCCTCGGAAGTCCGGAACAGCAGGATCAGCAACGCGATCGCGACGAGCCCACCACCGACCGCGGGCAGCGCTCCCCGGCCCGGGGTGGACCGCCGGAGGAAGACGATCACCCCGACGAGCAGCCACCCGACGAGCAGACTCAGCGACAACGTCACCAGGACACCGGCGAACAGCGTCACCACCAGCGTGTCCCGGACCTTCCGACGGGCACGGGCGGCGACCGCCTCGGCCAGGACGGCGCCTGCCCGCACCCCTGCGACGGGCGGCGCGGCGCGGGTCGGTTCCGTGAGGAACTCCCTGATCGCCCGGTCGGCGAACCGGTCGTCGAGGTGCGCCGCGGCACAGAGGTACCGCGTCGTGTCGTCGCGCCCACGAGCGTGGTCGCTCCGCACGCTGCGCTCCGTCGACATCCCCACGCCCCACGCTCGGCCGAACCCGTTGATTTCGACGGTAGCCGTCCACGTTTTTACCTGGGGATGCCGCGCCAATTTGTCAAAGATATGTCCCCTGTTCGGGACGCCGACAATTATTGGACAGTGTGCCGGTGGACTTGACATTCGGCAATCTGTAACGATGTTCGGATGGTGGTGCGCAGTACCTTCGACGAGCTCCTGGATATCCCGCGTGGCCGGGGCATGCAGGCCGGGGACGTCGCCGACCGGGTCGGCCCGGGGCTGCGCACGGCGTGCGGGGTCACCTCGGCCGACTCGCCGGCCACGGTGCGGCGCAAGGTCGCGGGCCGTCTCGCCGAGCTGTGCGAGCGGCTGCCGGAGGACCTGCGGGTCTCGGTGCTCGCCGCACTCGCACTGCACCCGCAGGCCAACCACCAGTTCATGCAGGACCGGATGGGGTGGGCCGCGCGGCAGATCAACCGCGACCACCCCAGGGCGGCGGTGCGCCGGATGAAGATCGGCTTCCGGATCCTCGCCGAGCAGCTCGACGAGCTGGTCTCCGACCCCAACCTGCACGCAGGCTGGCACGTCGGCTCGATGCGCGCGCTGTTGCGGCTGGACATCGACCCACCGCACCTGGTGGAGGAC
Organism: Actinophytocola oryzae; assembly: GCF_004364325.1. GTDB lineage: Bacteria > Actinomycetota > Actinomycetes > Mycobacteriales > Pseudonocardiaceae > Actinophytocola > Actinophytocola oryzae. The sequence continues at coordinate 81,531 of NZ_SOCP01000011.1, forward strand.
CGGGTGATCGCCGCCTCTGCCGACCACCTCGACGGCATCGAGCTGCGCTACACGAGGTCGGCACAGCACGAGCCGGTGGCCGCGGGCGCGACCATGCTGTACGGCGGGGAGATCATCGAGGCCGAGCAGGTGACCCCGAGCCACGCGCGGTACGCCGTGCGGCTGCCCAGGACGCTCAGTTCGGGTGAGCGGCACGAGCTCGGTGTGCGGGTCGCCGTGCCGCCGCGCGCGATCATGCCGCCGTTCTTCGTGCTGACGCCACTGCAGCCGTGCGAGCGGTTCACCGTGCGGGTGCGCTTCGGCGCCGACGTGCCCAAGCGCATCTGGCGGCTGAACGGCATCCCGCCCCGGGCCATCGACGACTTCGAGCCCGCCGACGGGCTGCTCGAACCGGACCGCCTCGGCGAGGTCGGGCTCGAGTTCTCCAGGCTGCACCAGGGCCTCAGCTACGGCATGCGCTGGTCGGCGCCGTGATGGAACCACCGGTGCAGGGCTCGTTCCTGTACTACCTGGAGCGGGCGGACCGCGAGTTCCTGCTCGGCCGTGCCACGATCCGCAAGCTGGCGACCGGCAGGACGCTCATGCACGAGGGCGACCCGACCGACCACGTGCTGGTGCTGCTCTCCGGCTGGGTTCGGGTCTACATCAACGCCCGCGACGGGCAGGTGGTGCTGTTCTCGCTGTGCGGTCCCGGCGAGGTCATCGGCGACCTCGCGGTGCTGCACGGCTGGCCGCGCACCGCGACCGTGGACACCCTGCACGAGACCGAGTTCGCGCAGTTCTCACACGATGCCTTCCTGTCCTGCCTGCACGACCGGGCGGCCGTCGGCGTCGCGCTGCTGCGGCAGATGGCGGTGCGGCTGCGCAAGGCGGACGGGGCGAGGGTCGGCTTCGCGACCATGGACGTGGCACAGCGGGTGGCGGCGTTCCTCGTGCGGCTGGCCGACCTGCACGGCACCGAGACCCCCGACGGCGTGCTCGTCGGGATGCCGTTGACACAGCAGGACATCGCGAACAGCATTGGGGGCTCACGGCGTGCCGTGGCCCGTGCGCTCCAGACGTTCCGCGAGCGGGGGATCCTCGTCACCGGCAGGCGGACGTTCGTGCTGTCCGCGCTCGAGGTGCTCCGCCGCCTCGCCGGGAATGTGCCAGATGGCACCTAGCGGGGACGTCACCCTGCGCTGTCCCGAATTCCGTTCCGTACGAACCTAATGGTGCCCGGAGAAACGGGATGAGGTTCGGGGGGACGGACATGAGGTACTTCGTGACGGTTTCCACCGTCGTGCGGCTCGGATTCTGGTTGTTCACGATCGGTGTCGTGTTGGGCCTCATTCTCGGTGTCCGAGTCTGATTCCGCGTCGTCTCTCCGGGTTTCCCGCAGGTCGGACCGAAGAGGGAGGCGTGACATGGAGAGCCATCTGCTGGTGCTCGTCGTGCTCGGTGCGTGAGTGCGGCCCTGAGGATGTCGGGGGAGTCGCGGCACCGCCGGTTCTGGGGGTTCGGCGGTGCCGCGACTGTCGTCGGCTCAGGTGAAGGCGTTGATCCCGGTCAGCCCGCGGCCGATGAGGAGCTTCTGGACCTGGCTCGTGCCCTCGTAGAGGGTCATCACGCGGGCGTCGCGGAGGATCTTCGCGACCGGGTACTCGTCGAGGTAGCCGTAGCCGCCGTAGACCTGGATCGCCAGGTTCGCGGCGGCGACGGCGTTCTCGCTCGCGTACAGCTTGGCCATCGAGGCCTCGCCGGAGAACTTCTCGCCACGGTCGACGAGGTCGGCGACACGCCAGACGAGCAGCCGCGCGGCGTCCGTGCCGACCGCCATGTCGGCCAGCATCTGTTGCACCAGCTGGAAACCGGCGATCGGCCTGCCGAACTGGTGGCGCTCCCCCGCGTACTGGACCGAGGCCTCCAGTGCCGCCCGGGCGAGACCGACACAGCCCGCGGCCACGGACATCCGGCCCTTGTCGAGTGCCGCCATCGCGATCTTGAAACCCTGGCCGAGGTCGCCGAGCACCGCGTCGTCGCCGACCCGTACGCCGTCGAGCACCAGCTCGCCGGTGGACTGGCCCCGCAGGCCGAGCTTCCCCTTGATCTCCCGGTGCGTGAACCCGTCCGAGTCCGTCGGCACGAGGAACGCCGTCACCCCGCGTGGCCCCGCCTCACCCGTCCGAGCGAACACGAGCGCGAGATCCGCCCACGTCCCGTTGGTGATGAACATCTTCGATCCACTGAGGACCCACTCGTCGCCGTCACGGACGGCCTTGGTGGCGAGGTTGCCCGCGTCGGAGCCGGTGTCGGGCTCGGTGAGCCCGAAGCACGCCAGCGACTCGCCGGTGCACAGTCGGGTGAGCCAGTGTTTCTTCTGTTCCTCGGTCCCGTAGACGAGGATCGTCTTCCCGACGAGCCCGAGCGAGACGGACACGATGCCGCGGATGGCGGAGTCGCCCCGGCCCAGCTCCTCCATCATCAGGCAGTAGGACAGGTGGTCGCCGCCGGAGCCGCCGTACTCCTCGGGCACCGTCATGCCGAGGAACCCGACGCCGGCGAGCTTGCCGACGATGGCCCGGTCCACCTGTTCGTTGCGGTCCCATTCGCGGGTGTGCGGCACGACCTCCCGGTCGATGAAGTCCCGCGCGAGTTCCCGGAGCGCGGCCTGCTCCTCGCTGAGCGAAAGATCCATGACCGCACCCTACGTCGCGCACCCGCCCCCGACCGCCCGGCCGACCGCACCGAAGGACGCCTTCCCAACGCTGGGCGCACTGAAGGACGCCTTCCTAACGCCGGGCGTACTGAAGGACGCCTTCAGTACGTTGGGTCGGGGCCGCACCCCCGCGTTCCACCAGGACAGCACCCACCGAAACGCCGAACCCGACCGAAACCTCACCGAGGAGACCCAAGCCGGGCACACCACACGACCCCTCAGTGCTGGACGCCCGCCAGCAACGGCGGGTAGACCGGCGACTCACGGCCGTCGACCGTGGCGCCGCCGTACATCAGCATCGCGCCGACCTGGTCGTTGAGCGGGGCCGGGTAGTTCAGCGTCGGGGCGGACACCTCGTCGAGCCGCGCACGCTGGGCGTCGGTCAGCGTGATCCCCAGGCCCGCGAGGTTGCCCTCCAGGTGGTCGAAGCGGCGCGGGCCGATCAGCACAGACGTGACCGACGGCCTACCCAGCAGCCACGCCAACGCCACCGCCGCCGGCGTCGACCCGACCTCGTCCGCGACCCGGGCGACCGCCTCGATCACGTCGTACTCGGCGTCGGTCGGGGCACCCAGCACCTCGGCGCGACGCACGTCGGCGCCGGTGCCCGCCCGGGTGTACTTGCCGGACAGGAACCCGCTCCGCAGCGGGCTCCACGGCAGCACCGCCATGCCCGTGTCCAGTGCCAGCGGCACCAGCTCGCCCTCGACCGTGCGGGCCAGCAGCGAGTACTCGACCTGCAGCGCGGTCACCGGTGTCCACCCCCGCAGCAGTGCCGTCGTGTGTGCCTGCGCGGTGTACCACGCCGGGGTGTTCGAGAAGCCGACGTAACGGATCTTGCCCGCGGTCACCAGGTCGTCGAGCGTCCGGAGCGTCTCCTCCAGCGGCGTCGTCCGGTCGTGGTTGTGCAGCCAGTACAGGTCGACGTAGTCCGTGCGCAGCCTGCGCAGCGACGCCTCCAGCTGCGAGACGATCGCCTTGCGGCCCGCGCCGCCGCCGTTCGGGTCGCCGAGGTGGAGGTTGGTGTAGAACTTCGTGGCCAGGACGACCCGGTCGCGCCTGCCCGGCTCCGCCGCGAAGAAGTCGCCGAGGATGTGCTCGGATCGCCCGTTCGTGTAGAAGTTCGCCGTGTCGACGAAGTTGCCGCCGCGATCGAGGTAGGCCCGCAGGATCCGGTCCGACTCCTCGACGTCGGCGCTGAAGCCCTCGCCGTCGCCGAAGTTCATCGCGCCGAGGCAGTAGGGGCTGACGCGCAGGCCGGAGCGGCCGAGGGTGACGTACGAGTCCAGTGCCATATCGATGCACTCCAAGAGGTCCGAGTTTCGGTGACGTCCTCAAGTCAAGCGTGCTGAGCAGGTGGTTCGCGCGTCCGATCCGGTCGGTGGAGTGCACGATCCTGCCATACTGGTTCCGTGAGCCTCCCCGAGCTGTGTTCGTTGATCGCCGCCAACCACGGACGGGACGACGTCGACTGGCTTTTCCTGGCGCGGACCGACGAGGTCGGCGAGCCGACGCCGCTGCTGACCGGCCCGGCCGTGGGGCTCGTCGCGGCGGGGGCCAAGCGGGCCGCGCTCGGCGACCGGACCTACGACTACCGCGCCGGGCAGTACCTGGCCGTGTCGGTCGACCTGCCGGTGACCAGCACGTACACGGAGGCGCCGTTCCTCGGGATCGGGCTGTGGCTGGAGCCCTCGGCGATCGCGGAGCTGCTGCTCGACACCGACCGGTCCGTCACGCGTGCCGCCAACCACCCCGGCATCGCGGTCAGCGACGCCTCCCCCGAGCTGATCGACGCGTTCACCCGGCTGCTGCGGCTGCTCGACCGGCCCGACGACCTGCGGGTCCTGGCCCCGATGATCAAACGTGAGATCGTCTGGCGGCTGATCACCGGGCCGCAGGGCGCGATGGTGCGCCAGATCGGACTGGCCGACAGCACGCTCACCCACGTCGGCCGCGCGATCAGGTGGATCCGGGAACACCACGCCGAACCGCTGCGGATCGAGGAGCTGGCGCGGCTGTCCCGGATGAGCACGACATCGTTCCACCGCCACTTCCGTGCCGTCACCGCGATGACCCCGGTGCAGTACCAGAAGAGCATCCGGCTGCACGAGGCCCGGCTGCTGCTCGTGGACCGCACCCACGACGTCACCACGGTCGGCTACCTCGTCGGCTACGAGAGCGCCTCACAGTTCAGCCGAGAGTACCGGCGCCAGTTCGGTCTTCCACCCGGTCGTGACGCCGAACGCCTGCGCCACGCCAACGCCTGAACGCGATAATGGACTCTCGCCGAGATCTTCCAGGGGAGTCCACTTTGCGATCACACAGACAGCTGCTCGTTGCCGTGCTCGCGGCGGTCACGGCAGCGGGGACGGTCACCGCGACCGCGGCGGCCGACACAGCCGAACACGACTATCCGGTCGTCGGCGGGGTGGTGCGGGACAACGTCGACAAGGCACACAGCCCGCTGACCGAGGCCGGCTCCTCAGGCAGGCGCGCAGAGGCGCCCGCCGAGGACTACGTGCGGGGCATCGACGTCGCGCGCTACCAGCACGACGGCGGCGACATCGACTGGTCGCAGGTCGCCGGTAGCGGCATCCGGTTCGTCGGGGTCAAGGCCACCGAGGGCGACTACTACGAGAACCCCTACTTCGCGGACGACCAGGACGCCGCGCGTGCCGCGGGGATGTACGCGTTCGCCTACCACTTCGGCACCCCCAACGACTCCGGCGGTGTCGCGCAGGCCGACTACTTCGTCGACCGCGCCGGGTACACACCGGACGGCAGGACGCTGAGTCCCGTACTGGACATGGAGTACAACCCGTACGACACCGCGAACGTCTGCTACGACAAGACACCCGCCGAGCTGGTCACGTGGATCCAGGACTTCGTCGGCGAGGTCAAGGTCCGCACGGGCGCGACCGCGATGATCTACACCGCGCCCACCTTCTGGAGCGACTGCACGGCCAACAGCACCGCCTTCGCCGCGCACCCGCTGTGGATAGCCAACTACGGGGTCGCCGCGCCGACCGTGCCCAGCGCCTGGGGCGGCTGGACGTTCTGGCAGTACAGCAAGTCCACCGCCGTGCCGGGCATCTCGGGCGACGTGGACGGCAACTACGTCAGCGGCGGTGAGGCCGCGCTCGACTCACTCGCGGCCAAGGCCGCCGGCTACACCGCCGCGACACCGACCCGGGTACTCGACACACGCAACGCCACCGGTGTCGGCACGACCACCCCGCTCGGCGCGGGCGGTGTGGTCACCGTGGACCTGTCGGGTCGGTTACCCGCCACCGCGACAGCCGCGGTCCTGAACGTCACCGGCATAGCGACGGCGACGACGTACGTCACGGTCTGGCCGGGCGGCCGCGCGCGGCCCAACGCCTCCAACCTGAACCTGGTCGCGGGCGACGTCCGGTCGAACCTGGTGACCGTGCAGGTCGGGCCTGACCGCAAGATCTCCCTGTTCAACAACGCGGGCAACACACATCTGCTCGCCGACCTCGCGGGCTGGTACGCCACCGACGCGACCGGCCTGCACACCGCGCTGTCGCCGCAGCGCGTGCTCGACACCCGCTCCGGCGCGGGCACCCCGCTCGGCGCGCAGGGCACGCTCACGCTCGACCTGTCGTCGAAGGTCCCGTCGGACGCCACCGCGGTGACGATCAACCTCACCGGCGTCGGCGCGACCAGCGGCACGTTCGTGTCGGCCTGGCCGACCGGCGAGGCCCGGCCGAACGTGTCGAGCCTGAACCTGGGCAACGCCAACGCGACACCGAACCTCGTCACGGTGAAGCTCGGCACGAACCGGTCGGTCAGCCTGTTCAACAACGCCGGCTCGACGCACCTGCTGGCCGACCTCGCCGGCTACTACTCCCCCGACTCCGGTTCGCGGTTCATCGCCGTGCCGCCGCAACGCCTGGTGGACTCGCGCAGCGGCAGCGCGAGCTGGACGGCGGTCGGCGGCGGCGGGAACGCACTCGCGCTGCCGATGCTCAACCCGGTGCCTGCCAGCGCGACCGGCGTGATCCTGAACGTCACGGGTATCGCGCCCACGAGTGACACGTTCGTGTCGGTGTACCCGAGGACGGGCACCACACCGACGCGCCCCGGCTCGTCGAACCTCAACCTGGTCGCGGGGCAGACCGTGCCGAACCTGGTGTCGGTCGCGACCGGCACGCACACCGACGTGTGGTTGTTCAACAACGCGGGCGGGATCAACCTGATCGCGGACCTCGCCGGCTACTTCACCCCGTAGTGGCGGACGGCCCGGGGGCGGCGGCGTCCCCGGGCCGCAGGCCCTCCCACGACCGACTCTCGCTCGGTCGCTCCGCATCGTGGGCCGTTCCGCAAGCTCCACTCCAGGACCAGTGCGGGACGTGCATTCCAGCGGGGACGTCGTCCTTCGAGCCGTGGTAGCGCGACATGGTCGTCGTGGTGGCCCACGCGAAGTAGTCGTGGAGGACCTGCCGCGTCGGGTCGGCCAGCCCCACGTCGTCCAGGGCCTGGTCGAAGCACTCGATGGCGCGCCGGTCCATCTCGTCGTGCGGGCCGTTGCCGCTGTGCATGCGCACGACCAGTGTCTCGTCGCCGTAGTCGTCGGAGTAGGTGGTGGGCCCGCCCAGGGCCTCCGCCCAGTACGCGGCGAGCCGCTCGCTGTGCTGGGGGTGGTAACCGTGGCTGAAGGCGTGGCTGACCACCTCGTCGGCCAGCACCCGTTCGTGCCACGCCTCGGCGAGGCGGCGCAGGCCCGCGTCACCGCCCGCAGCTTCGTAGACGCTCTCCATGCGCCACAGCATGCCACTCCACTTCGAAGCAGATGTTATCGTCATCTGGATGCTCGAAGCATCCGGAAGGGGTGTCGATGGTCAGGCTGACGCGGGCTGAGCAGCAGGAACGAAACCGGGACGCCGTGCTGGCCGCAGCCCGCGACGAGTTCGCCGAGCGCGGGTACGCGGACGCCAAGGTCGACCGGATCGCGGAGCGGGCCGAGCTGACGCGTGGGGCGGTCTACTCGAACTTCCCCAGCAAGCGCGCCCTCTACCTGGCGGTCCTGCTCGAGGCGCTCTCCCCTGCCGCCGCCGTGCCGGCCGACGCGCCCGCACTGCACGATGCCGTCGCCGCGTTCGCCAGGGTGTGGCTCGAACGGCTGCCGCTGACGGGTGACCAGTCGGCGGGCAAGCACCTGCGCCTGCGGTCCCTGTCCGGGGTGTTCGACGACGAGCGGGGTCGCGCCGCGCTCACGCAGGTCATGCGTCTGGAGTCGGTGCTGCTCGGGCTGGCGTTCGAGTCGTGCGTGCCCAGGGGCGGGCGGCGGGTGCGGCTCGCGGAACTGGTGCTCACGACGCTGACCGGCGCCACGCACCTCGCGGAGAAGGCCCCCGGCCTCGGCGACCCGTTCGACGTGGTCCGCGCGTGCCGGCACCTGGCGAGCCTCGACCTCGGCGACACGTGGGACCCGCCGCACCTGCCGTTCGTGTCGCCCGCGCAGGCCGTGCACGAGGACTGGACACCGCCGGGGGCACTGTCGGACCTGGTCACGGGCGAGACGGTCGACTTCGCCGGGGACGGGCTGCTCGTGGTGCTCGGCGTCCACCGGCTGGGAGCGGTCGAGGAGGCCGTGCGGGCGGGCGAGCGGGTCACGGTCGCCGTGGTGACCGGAGACCACGAGGAGCTGGGCCGGCTCGTGCGGCTGCGGGCCCGCGACCTCGCCGGGTGCGTGCGCGCGGGGTCGTGGCCCCGGATGGTGCTGGACACGCACGGCACGGTCGCGGCGGCGGTCGGGGCACGCGAGGCCGACGACACCGAGGCCGCCGTGCGGGTCGAGGCGGGAGCCGTCGTCGCGAGGGCGTCCGGCCACGGCGCCGGCCACGCGGTCGGCGCGAGCCGGTCCCGGCGATGACCGACGTGCTGCACGCCCTGCGCTGCATGGGTTTCACCGGTCCGGGGCGGATCGCGGCCGCCACCGGCCTCGACGAGTCCACTGTGGAGTCCGAGTTGATCGACCTCGCGGTCGCCGGGCTCGTGACCCGTACCACGGGTGTCTTCGGCGGCTGGGGCCTCACCGAGGCGGGCCGGGCCGAGGACGCGAGACGAGCGGGCGCGGCACTGGCCGACGACGCCGTGCGAGCGGTGATCACCAAGGGCTACAACGACTTCCTCGTGCTCAACCCCGAGCTGCTCGACCTCTGCACCGCGTGGCAGACGGGAGCGGACCGCCGGGTGGTGCTGCGACTGTTCACGGACTTCCACGCCAGGGCCGACTCCGTGCTCGCGGCCCTGCCGCCGCAGTTCGGCCGGTACCGGACGCGGCTCGCGACCGCACTGGACCGCGTCCGCGCGGGCGACGAGCGGTTCGTGGCCGACGACCTCGAGGCCTACCACACGGTGTGGTTCCAGCTCCACGAGGATCTGCTCACAACACTGGGCATCCCGCGGTGAGGTGGATCCGCCCACTCTCCCCCGACACCGCCGAGGACGCCGACGTCCTCGGCGCGAAGGCCGCCGGGCTGATCGTGTTGCGCCGCCTGCGTCTGCCGGTCCCGGCCGGTTTCGTCGTCGGCTCACCGGCGTGCCGCGACTTCCTGCGTGACGGCCACGTCCCGGACGGCCTGGACACCGAGCTGGCAACGGCGCTCCGCACGCTCGGCGCCGAACGGGTGTCGGTGCGCTCCGGTGCGGCGGTGTCGATGCCCGGCATGATGAACACGGTCCTGGACGTCGCACCCGCCGACGTGGCACCGGCGGTCGAGGCGGTGTTCTCGTCGTGGCACACCCCGAGGGCGCGGACCTACCGGGAGCTGCACGGCATCCCCCACGACCTCGGGACCGCGGTGACCGTGCAGGCCATGGTGTTCGGTGACCGCGACGAACACAGCGGCGCGGGCGTCGCGTTCAGCCGCGACCCGAACACCGGCGAGCCGACGCCGTTCGGCGACGTCCTCTTCGGACACCACGGCGTGGACGTGGTGTCGGGCGAGTCGGCCACGTCGCCGCTCGCCGAGCTGGCCGACCGGGAGCCCGCTGTGTGGGCCGACCTCGTGGCGTTCCTGGACCGGATCGAGGAGCACTACCGGGACGCGTGCTCGGTGGAGTTCACGTTCGAGTCGGGCAGGCTGTGGCTGCTGCAGGTGCGGGCAGGCGGCCTCACCGGCAGGGCCGCGGTCCGCGTGGCGGTGGACCTGGCCGACGCAGGCGTGATCACCCGCGCCGAGGCCGTGCGGCGCGCACACCACGACGTCGCCGACGTGGCGCGGATCGACGCCGCGGAGGTGTTCGCCCGGGGTTTCGGCGCGGTACCGGGCGTCGCCGTCGGCGCGGTGGCGACGACCGCCGACGCGGCCGTGCGGATGCCGCCGCCGGTGATCCTGGTGCGCCCGCACACGTCGCCCCTGGACATGCACGGCCTGGCGGCGGCGACCGGCATCGTGACCGCGACCGGCGGCCTCGCGAGCCACGCGGCGGTCGTGGCCAGGGCCATGGGCAAACCGGCGGTGGTGGCTGCCGACCTGGTCGTCGAGGGCACGTCGATCCGCGCGGGCGGACGGGAGCTGCCTGAAGGCACGCTGATCGCGATCGACGGCACGTCCGGCGACGTGGTCGTCGGCTCGCCCCGGATCGTCACCGGCGAACCGGACCCACACCTGCGCCGGCTGCTCACGTGGGCGTGAGCACTCACCGGCGCAGCGCGGTCTCCCGCGCCATGTGCGAGAGCTTCTCGGGGTTGCGCACGGCGTAGAAGCCGGTGATGAGGCCCTCGTCGACACGCAACGCTATGACGGTGTCGAGCTCGTCGTCGAACCGGAGCGCCAGCGCCGGGTAGCCGTTGACCTGCACCCGCCGCAGCGACCCTTCGCCGATCCTGCCCATCCCGAGCGCCAGCAGGCGGCCCACCTTGTCCGCGCCGACGACCGGCCGGGGCACGGCCTGTTTGATCCCGCCGCCGTCACCGAGGAAGACGACGTCCGGCGCGAGGATGTCGAGCAGCTGTTGCAGGTCACCGGTCTCGGCCGCCCGCTGGAACGCGTCGAGCGCGTCCCTGGTGTCGGCCGGGGAGATCTCGCCTCGCGGCCTGCGTGCGGCGACGTGTGCCCGTGCCCGGTGGGCGATCTGGCGGACCGCGGCCGGGTTCTTGTCGACGGCCTCGGCGATCTCGTCGTAGTCGAGGTCGAACACCTCACGCAGCACGAACACCGCCCGCTCGGTCGGCGTGAGGGTCTCCAGCACCAGCATCATCGCCATCGAGACGCTGTCGGCCAGCTCGACGTCCTCGGCCACGTCCGGCGCGGTGAGCAGTGGCTCGGGCAGCCAGGATCCGACGTAGGACTCCCTGCGGCGGCCCAGGGTCCGCAGCCGGGTGAGGGCCTGGCGGGTGGTGATCCGGACCAGGTAGGCGCGCTGGTTGTGCACCGTGTCCAGGTCGACGCCCACCCAGCGCAGCCACGTCTCCTGGAGGACGTCCTCGGTGTCGGCGGCCGAGCCGAGCATCTCGTAGGCGATCGTGAACAGGAGGTTGCGGTGGGTGAGGAACACCTCGGTGGCGGGGTTGGTGGCAGCCATGGGCGACTCCTCTGCACGCTCGGCCGTGTCCCCCACGAGACACCGCGCCCCGCGCTCCTGTGACATCGGGTCACTATGGCGCGCGTCACGTAGCCGCGCTGTCACACCGGCGGGGTCACCGGCATCTCGTGGTCGTCCAGTGACACCACGAGGGAGGACGAAGTCATGGAACCCCGCATCGACCTGTTCGCCAACGAGATCGGCGCCAAGTTCGCCAAGCGGTTCGCCAACGCCGCCATGGTGATCGACCAGGCGTCGCTGCCGAAGGCGACCCAGGAGCTGGTGAACCTGCGTGCCAGCCAGATCAACGGCTGCGGCTGGTGCATCGACATGCACACCAAGGAGGCCGCCGCCTCGGGCGAGACCGCGGTCCGGCTCAACCTGGTCGCGGCCTGGCGCGAGTCGACCGTGTTCACCGAGGCGGAGCAGGCCGCGCTTGCCCTCGCCGAGGAGGGAACCCGGCTCGCCGACGCCTACCAGGGCGTGTCCGACGAGACCTGGGCCCAGGTGCGCAAGCACTACGACGACGACCAGATCGTCGCGCTGGTCTCCCTGGTCGCTCTGATCAACGCGGCCAACCGGCTCGCCGTGGTCCTGCACCAGAAGGGCGGTTCCTACGAGGCTGGCATGTTCGCCGCGTTCGACTGACCCGGTAAACGCACTGAAGGCGTCCTTCGGTACGCCCAGCGTCAGGAAGGAGTCCTTCAGTGCGTCGGCTACCTCACCCCCGCGCCGTGCGTCGCCACCCACCGTTCCATCGAGTACTCGACCATCGTGATCAGGGTGTTCTTCACCGAGTCGCGGTCGCGGGCGTCGCAGCCGACGATCGGGACCGACTCGGGGACCGCGAGCGCGTCGCGGACCTCGTCGACGGCGTGGGTCTGCTTGCCGTCGAAGCAGTTCAGCCCGACGACGTAGGGCAGGCCGCGATCCTCGAAGAAGTCGATCGGGGCGAACGAGTCCGCGAGGCGGCGGGTGTCGGTCAGCACCACGGCGCCGATCGCCCCGCGGACCAGGTCGTCCCACATGAACCAGAAGCGTTCCTGACCGGGGGTGCCGAACAGGTACAGCACCAGGTCGCGGTCGAGGTGCACGCGGCCGAAGTCCATCGCGACCGTGGTGGTCTGTTTGCGCGGCGTCGCGTCGATGTTGTCGATGCCGACGCTGGCCTCGGTCATGACCGCCTCGGTGGTCAGCGGCATGATCTCCGAGACCGAACCGACGAAAGTCGTCTTGCCGGCCCCGAAACCACCACCGACGACGATTTTCACCGACGTCATCGATGGCCCAGCGGCACTGCCCGCGTCAAAGCCGACGGAGTCCACTCAAAACCCTTTCCATCAACATGAGATGTGCTTTGTTGGCGCCACCCGCGATCGTCTTGTGCACGATGACCAGACCGAGACCCGCCATGTCGCCCAGCAGCACCTTGGCGACGCCGAGTGGCACCGACAGGAGGGTGGCGACCTCGGCGACCGACCTCGGCTCGGCGCACAGCTCCGCGACGAAGCGGTGTTCGGTCTGCGTCAACGCGTCGATGTTCTCGCCGTGTTCACTGGTGGACACCATCGTCTCGATCTGGAAGTCCACTGTGGACTTCGTGCGGCCCCCGGTCCACGCGTAGGGGCGCACGATAGCCGCGTCGCCGAGATCGTACTCGGTCACGGGCGCGGCCGCCGGGGTGACGACCGGCGCCGAGGACGGGATGGTCCACGACCAGATCGACCGGTCGACGTCATGGTCCGGCTCCTCGACAGGCTGCGGCGGCTGTGGCTGCGGTTCCGGTCTGTCCTTGCGCTTGCGCCGCCCGCCACCGGCAAGCCCGTTGAGGACATCGGCGAACCCTTCGTCGGAGATACTCACGCCGGCAGCCCAACCATCCTCCCGCCGGCACCTTTGAGCTGTGCGCGAAGCTCCGGCGTGAGGATCTGTCCGACACGGTCGACGAGCAGGGTCATCTCGTAGGCGACCTGCCCGATGTCACACAGCGGGGAGGCGAGCACGGCCAGCGCGGAACCGTCGCTGATCGCCATCAGCAGCATGATGCCGCCGTCCATCTCGACGATCGTCTCCTTGACCCCGCCCGCCTCGAAGCAGCGTGCGGCCCCCTGGGTCAGGCTGATGAGCCCCGACGCCACCGCGGCGAGCTGGTCGGCGCGGTCGATGGGCAGCCGCGCGGACGCGGTGAGCAGGAGCCCGTCCGCGGACACGACGACCGCGTGTGCCACACCAGGGACGCGTTCGGCGAAGTCGTTGACCAACCAACCGAACTGATGTGGTTGTGCCTGCGGCGATGTCATTCGTTCTCCTGTTGCTGCGGGTAGTCGTGTGCACCGGTCGTCGCGCGGTCGGCCAGGTTCCTGCGCCCGCGTGAAAGTCCTTTCTGGAAGCTGCCAAGCCGGCCACGCATCTCCTCCGCCCGCCGGGCGGGCGGGGGAGCTGCGCCGTTTCCGTTGCCGGAGTGGGAGACACTGCCCGGCACGAGGTTCTGCCGCGGGCTGCGCCTCGGCAACCCGCCGGAGGTGTAGTCCACCGGGGTCGACGTGGACGCCTGGTTCGCGGCCTGCCAGCCGAGGTCGGCGGCGAACCGCCAGCCACCCACGGGCATGTCGAGCCGCTGTGTGTCCGCCGAGGACAGACGGGACGGGGTCACCGGCGCGGCGCGAGGGGTCGAAGGGGGTTCGACGCCGTGCCGGTGATCCCGTGCCTTGCGGACGCCCTTCCGGTAGTCACTCAACCGGTTCCGTACGACGTCCGCGTCGCGCTCGTGCCGAGGCCGCCCGGCAACAGTGCCGGGAGCGGCACTGCCGGGAAGGAGGTGCTGCCTCGGGCTGCGGCGCGGCAGCCCTCCCGAGGTGTAGGTGGACGGCTCGACCTTCGACACGGCACGGGCAGCGTCGAAGCCGGTGTCGGCGGCGAAGTTCCACGCTTCGACGCCGTTGCGGGACTCGTCCTTGCTCGGGGGCTGGTGTTCCGGGGGTTTCCTCGTCTCGCCGGCCTGCCGCACGCTGTGCCGGGGTCCGCCGGGTGGCGGGGGAAGGGCACGGTCCGGCATCAGGGGCGCGCCGCTGACCGCGCGGAACCAGGCCGACACCATCTCGTCGAAGATCGGCGTGGTCTCCTCGATGGCTGCCCGGTCGGTCCGGAAGCCGGTGCCCTCCGCGGGGCGTGCCGGGGTGAACAACCCGCGCTGCGAGTCCGGCGGCCGCTCGGCGGGCACCTTGCCGCCGGGCGAGCGACGCGGCAGCGGCAGGTGGCCGCCGTCGTTCTCGCCGCGCTCCGGGGCGGGCGGCCGGTCGGGGCGGGGCAGAGGGGACGGGGTGAGCCCGCTCTTGATGAGACCGTTGGTGTGCTTGTTGGACAGGCCGGTGTCGCCGTTGGCGCGGATGCCGTTCGCCTGGTTGCCCAGCGAGAACGGCGCGAGCATGCTCGTCCCGCCCTGGGACCGGCCGCCGGGGTGCCCGCCGTTGGGCCCGCGCCCGTTCCGGGGCGGCCGTGTCCGCTCCGGCTCCGCGGGCCGGTTGGTCGGGATGACCACCTCGTGCGGCACGGTCACGGTCGCCTGGACGCCCCTGCCGTCGTGGCCGCCGCTGCTGAGCCGGACCTCGATGCCGTGGCGGCCGGCGAGGCGGCCCACCACGAACAGGCCCATCCGGCGGGTGGTCGACACGTCGACCGCGCCCGCCTCGGCCAGCTTCTCGTTGGCCTCCTCCAGCTCCTCGGCGTTCATGCCGATGCCGTCGTCGTGCACCACCACGCACAGCGTGCCGTCCTCGAAGACGTGGCTCGCGATCGTGACCTGGGTGTCCGGCGCGGAGAACGCGGTCGCGTTGTCGAGCAGCTCCGCGACGAGGCGGACGAGGTCGCCCACCGCGTAGCCGACCACGTCGACCGAGGGCGGCGGCTGGAGCACCACCCGCTGGTACTGCTCGATCTCCGACACCGAGGCGCGGAGCAGGTCGGCGAGCGCGGTCGGCCGCTGGGAGCGCCTGCCGACCTCGCCGCCGGACAGGACCATGAGGTTCTCGTTGTTGCGGCGCATCCGCGTCGCGAGGTGGTCCAGCTGGAACAGCGTCGCGAGCTGCTCCGGGTCCTCCTCGTCGCGCTCGAGGCGTTCGAGCAGCTGTAGCTGGCGTTGCACGAGGCCCTGGCTGCGGCGCGAGAGGTTGACGAAGACACCCGAGTACTTGGCACGCAGGCCCGCCTGCTCGGTCGCGAGCCGCAGCGCCTGGCTCTGCACGGCGTCGAACGCGCGTGCCACCTGCCCGACCTCGTCCATGGAGGTCACGGGCATGGGCGCCAGCTCGATGTCGCCCGCTTCCTCGCCGCGGTCGCGAATCCGGCTGACCGCGTCCGGCAGCGCCTTCTCCGCGACGTCGAGCGCGCCGCGGCGCAGAGAGGCCAGCGACCAGAGCAGGTGGCGGCCGACGACGAACATGACCGCCATGGCGACCACCAGCGCGACGAGCAGGATCACGGCCGCGAGTCCCGCGCCGTCGCTCGCCTCGTCCTGGAGGGTGGTGGAGCGGTCGTGCAGGTCCTGCCCGAGCACGCCCGCGACCTGGCCGATGCGGTTGACGGTCAGCTCGGAGCTGTCCTGCCAGGCCTGGGCGGTGGCGGGGACGGGGTCGCCGCCCGGCAGCCCGGCGACGGCCGCCGCGATGTTGTTGCGGCCGGCGATGCCGGTGCCGCTCACGTAGTCGTCGTAGAGCTGGCTCCGACTCGCGCCCGCCACGGAGAAGAAGTCGGCGAGCCGGTCGGCCTGCCTGCCGACGGACGCGGCGACCGAGTCGACCTCGGGGCCCGCGAGGCTGCCGCGCGCGATGCCGACCGCGATGACCGACTGCTGGAACGAGACCTCCTCCTTGATCTCCTCGAGGTCGTAGAGGGCGGAGGCGGTCGAGGCCAGGGTCGGGTCCATCACCTCGGCGGCCATGGTCCTGTCGAAGCGCAGCAGCGCGTCGATCACCGCCGAGTAGCGGGTCACGGCACTGGATGCGTCGAAGCCCGGCTGTGCGGCCTGCCTGCGCACGTCGGTCAGCTCGTCGAGCCAGGTGAGGACATCCGCGTAGCGCGCGGCGCCCGCCTCGTGGTCCAGGGTGACCCGGCCCGTGGCGCGGAGGAACTCGGCGCGTGCGTGGTCGGTGTCGCGTTGCTCGGCGGCGAGCCGCCTGGGTACGTCGCCCGCGTCGGTGGTGAGCAGCACGCCCGCGGCGTCGCGCTCGGTCTGCAGCTCGGCGACCAGGTCCCGCAGCTTCTCGTTGACAACCACGAGGCGGTCGACCCGCCGGTAGTCACTCGCCTTGTCGACCTGGTCGGAGATCTGCATGGTGCCGAGCACGACCGCGAAGACGACGGGCACGAACGTGACGGCGGCGAGCTTGACGGGGATGTTCCAGTCCCGCCAGTTCGCGAGCACGCTCAGCAGCGCCGACGACCGGGACGCGGGTTCCGTCGCAGCTTTCAAGGCAGCGCCTCATTTCAGAATGAGGGGACGACAATTCCAGTCGAGTTCGCCGCACGGGGGTGTCTCGGCGGGGAGAACTGAGCGTTGATCGTACCGCAGGGGAAAAGCCGGGAAATCATTCCGAAGCGGAGCCGTTGACCTGCGGAAACCGCCTCGCGAACTGTCGAATGAGGGTCAGACGACCCCGCATGCCGACCTTTTGATCATGGATGTTCTACTGTGAGTCCGGATAGGAACGACTTGATACCACGATCGGGTCAAGCTCCGACAAGAACCACGAAGCCACCATTCCCGTCGGCCGCCGAGCAGGACGACACGGGTGACCCAGGCGCGATCCCGAACCTGCCACGATCACTCTCAGCTGCGGAAACGAGTCGTGACCAAGGGGTACACGGGCGCCGGATCGCTTGCCTGGAAGGGGTTTCCGCGGGTCCGTCCACATCGTCCGAACACTCGGCACGAACACGGTGCGTGACGGCGATCCTGCGGTGAGCGACTTAAGCAACGCAAAGTCACGCACAGATTCACTGATAGGAGTGAACGTTTGACAACTACCGGATCGGTAGTCTCTACCCCGGCCACCGGACGACGCACGCAATTTATCGGGAACACTCGTGTTAACGTGCACCGGCGCCGCCAGGTTCACCACTGTTCGCGCGATCCCCGGATCGAGAGCCGTTAGGAGTTGACCCGCGTCGTGGTTACTATGGCGCCCACCGGATCCCCACCGGCCCCGTCTCCAGATATGAATCCCCGGCCGTGTGCGCATACAGATTTCCCCGGCCGTCTTCAGCGGAGGAACACATGACCCAGGTGGTCCACACCCCGATTACGGCCCGCCCGCCGGAACGAGCCCGACCGGGCGCGGGTTTCGGCGGAATCACCAGCGAACCGGCCGCTCCCCCGGCACACGCGGGCGCGCCGGACTTCGTCGCGATCCACGACAGCCCCGAGTTCACCGCGCTGCGCCGCCGCTTCCGGCGGTTCGTCTTCCCGGTGTCCGCGCTGTTCTTCCTCTGGTACCTGACCTACGTGCTGCTCGCCGCGTACGCGCGCGAGTTCATGAGCCACCGGCTGTTCGGCCTCGTGACCGTCGGTCTGGTGCTCGGGCTGCTCCAGTTCGTCTCGACCGCCGCCATCACCTACGGCTACGTGCGCTACGCCAGGCGCCAGCTCGACCCGAGGGTCGCCGCGATCCGCGCAGCCGCTGGAGTCGACAAGAAATGATCATGATCACCGCACAGCCGGAACAGGTCGGCAGCCCGCTGCTCAACTTCGCCGTGTTCGGCGGCTTCGTCGCCGTCACGCTGTTCCTGGTCTACCGGGTGAGCAGCCGCAACGCCTCGACCGCCGACTACTACGCCGCGGGGAGCGCCTTCACCGGCCGCAAGAACGGCGTCGCGATCACCGGTGACTACCTCTCCGCCGCGTCGTTCCTCGGCATCGCGGGCGCGATCGCCGTGCACGGCTACGACGGCTTCCTGTACTCGATCGGCTTCCTCGTCGCGTGGCTGGTGGCGCTGCTGCTGGTCGCGGAGGCTGTGCGCAACACGGGCCGGTTCACCATGGGCGACGTGCTGGCCTACCGCATGCGCCAGCGCCCCGTGCGCGCCGCGGCGGCCACGTCGACGCTCGTGATCTCGTTCTTCTACATGGTCGCCCAGATGGCGGGTGCGGGCGGCCTCATCGCGTTGCTGCTCAACGTGCACGGCAAGGGCGGGCAGGCGGTGGTGATCTGCGTCGTCGGCCTGATCATGATCTTCTACGTGCTGGTCGGCGGCATGAAGGGCACCACGTGGGTGCAGATCATCAAGGCGGCACTGCTCGTGATGTGCGTCGTGCTGATGACCGTGTTCCTGCTCGGCAAGTTCGGGTTCAGCGTGACCTCGCTGCTCGACGAGGCGGCAGCGCACAACAAGAACGGGCAGCGGGTGCTGGAGCCGGGTGCCCAGTACGGCAAGAGCGCGACCAGCCAGCTGGACTTCATCTCGCTGTCCCTGGCGCTGATCCTCGGCGCGGCCGGCCTCCCGCACGTGCTGATGCGCTTCTACACCGTGCCCAACGCGCGGCAGGCCCGCCGCTCGGTGGTGTGGGCGATCGGCTGCATGGGCGTGTTCTACCTGGCCACGCTGGTGATCGGCTACGGCGCGTCCGCGCTCGTCGGGTCGGACCGGATCCTCGCGTCCACGGGCAAGGAGAACTCGGCCGCCCCGCTCCTGGCGTTCGAGATCGGCGGCACCCTGCTGCTGGGCATCGTCGCGGCGGTCGCCTTCGCGACGATCGTCGCCGTGGTGGCCGGCCTGACCCTGACGGCGTCGGCGTCGTTCGCCCACGACGTGTTCAACAACATCTTCCGCGACGGCAAGGCCGAGCCCGCGACCGAGGTCAGGGTGGCCCGCATGACCGCCGTGGTGATCGGCGTGCTCGCGATGGTCGGCGGCATCCTCGCGAACGGCCAGAACGTGGCGTTCCTCGTGGCGCTGGCGTTCGCCTTCGCGGCGTCGGCGAACCTGTCGACGCTGCTGTACTCGCTGTTCTGGAAGCGGTTCAACACGCGCGGGACCCTCTGGGGCATGTACGGCGGGCTGGCGTCCTGCCTGCTGCTGGTGTCCTTCTCCCCGGTGGTGTCCGGGGCGCCGACGTCCATCTTCTCGGGGTCCGACTTCCACCTGTTCCCGCTGACGAACCCGGGCATCGTGTCCATCCCGGTGTCGTTCCTGGCCGGTTACCTCGGCACGGTGCTCAGCAGGGAGAAGGCCGACCCGGCCCGCCAGAAGGAGATGGCCGTGCGCGCCCTGACCGGCATCGGCTCGGGTCACTAGGCGCGTCCGCACTGATGGCCGCCTTCGTGACGCCCGACGTCACGAAGGCGGCCTTCGTTGCGCTGGGCGGCCGAATCTCGAAGAGAACCGGAGGTTGCGAGGCGAACCGGGGCGGGGATCGGGTAGAAACAAGGTGTGCGTGACCCTCTCGCGGACCTGGCAGACGTGCCATGGCGGCAGTTGCATCATGCTCATGGCGTGGCTGTGGACGTGCCCGACCGCCTGCGGATGCTTCGCTCCCCCAGTGCGACCACTCGGGGCACCGCCCTGTCCTGGTTGTCGGGTGCGCTGTACCAGCAGGGGTCGCGGTGGTCGGCAAGCGCCGCCGTGGTGCCGATCCTGGTGGCCCTTGTGGACGATCCGGACACGCCGGACCGCGAGTCCATCGTCAGCCTGCTGCACCCGATCGTGCTCGGCGACGCGGCGCTGCCGTTCACACCGGACTTCTCCGCGGGGGACGCGCTGTCCACCGAGGACCTCGCCGAGGTGGCCCGCCTGCTGTCCGAGTCGAAGAACCCGTTCGACGAGGCGCCCGCCGAGTACTTCCTCGCGGCGGCCGCCAGATGGGCAGGCGACGCGTACCGGGCGGGAGAGGCACACGTCTCGTCCTACGCGGGCTGGCTGTCCGACCCGCTCGTGGCCGCGCAGGCCGCCGAGTTCCTGGCCTACTTCCCCGCTGACGACCGCACGGTCGACGCGCTCCTCGGGTCTGTCGCGCCTGCCAGCGCGAACCTGACCCTCGGTTACCTGGACGGGTTCCCGTCCGTCGACAAGCACCTGACGGAGCTGCTGGACGCGCCCGCGCTGGACGTGCGGATGACCGCGGCCGTCGCGCTGGCGTTCCGGCTGGGTGCCGAGCTGCCGGGGCAGGCACTGGACCTGCTGGTGGACGAGAAGCCGCCGCCAGCACCGCCGGGATGGGACCGGTCGATGCGTGGGTTCGTGACGTTGGCGCTGCGGCGCGTCGGGCTCTGACGTCAGAGCTTTCCCGACCGACCGCTATTGTTCGTCGACGTTTCGCGGACTGGGGAGGGCACTGGTGGCCGACGAGTGGATCGAGCTGATCCGCCTTGAGGGTGAGGGCAACAGCCTCGTGGTGCGGGTCGCGGGCGATCCCGACGACGAGCTGTTGACGGCCCAGCTGGTGGTCACCTCGAACTTCGTGAGCGGGCGCCTGGAGACCAAGCTCTTCCCGGAGGACCTGCGGGAGTGGCAGGAGGCCCTCGACGAGCTGGACGCCGGCTACGACATCTCCTGGCGCGAGGAGGGCGGCATCCCCGCGGTGCTCGTCGCCCACGACCCGGACAACGAGCGCGTGCACGTCACCGTCAGGGACGACGAGAGCACCCTGACCTCGGTGACGATCTCCGTCCCGCTGTCCGACTCGTGGTTCGACGAGGCCTACGAGCGCCTGGACCGCACGTGGAAGGCGTTCCCCATGGCGGAGAAGGGCTAGTATCCCCGGGAAACTAGGCGCGTTCCTGCCAGGTGCACAGGCACACCCGGTTGCCCTCCTGGTCGGCGAGCACCCAGAAGCTGGGCGCCTCGTCGTCGCTGACCAGCGTGCCGCCCGCGGCGAGCGCGGCGTCGATGCGGGGTCGCACCTGGGCTGGCTCCACCCAGATGTCGGGGTGCCACCGCTGACGGGGCTCCTCGTCACCGGAAGGCTGGAACCACACCACGGGCAGGGCGTCGGCCGGGTCGCTGACGTCGTCCTCGCGGGGTTCCATCGCCAGCACGGCTGCCCAGAACGGGAGCACGGCGTCCTTGTTCGGGGTGTCCAGGGCCAGTTCGAGCCGTGAGACGCTCGCGGACTCCTGCTCGAGGCTCGCCGCCTCGGCGATCCTGGTGACGGCGTGGGCGAGGCGGACGTCCCGCTCGGTCACGCCGTGTTCGTCGTGGCTGGTCAGCCGGACGTCGACGTGGGTGTAGCGCAGGTCGAGGTCCGGATGGTGGTTCATGTCCTCGGCGACCGCGCCGATGGCGGTCACCACGGACAGACCGGTCGCGAAGTCGTTCGTGTGCACGCGTGTCTGCAGGCCGCCGAGCAGGTTGGCCCAGCCGCGGAGGCCGGCGTCGGCGATCTGCTGTCCTGTCAGCTTCGTCACCCGGGTGACCCTAGAGCTTGATGCCCTCGCGCACCCGACGAGTGACCATCCGCTCGGCGAAGAACGACCCGACCGGGACGACGCCCGACAGCATCACGAGGATCGTGCCCTTCAGGGACCAGCGTGCCTTGAGCCCGAGGTCGACGATCATGACCAGGTAGACGATGTACAAGAAGCCGTGCACCGGCCCGATGACCGCGCTGTACTGGCCCTGGTCGAAGAAGCGGTTCAGGACGAGCGCGACGCACAGGGCGAGCAGCCCGACGCCGACGATGTAGGCCATCACGCGGAACCGGGCGAGGGCGCCCTTGACGCCCGCGTCGCCCACGGCCTGTGCGGGGTTCTCCTCGTCGGTGACGGGGGACTCGGGGGTCATCGCGTCTCCTGCTGGTCGAGTGCGTTGAGCCTGGCGAGGTAGCTGTTGTACGCCGCCAGCTCGGGGTCGTCGTCGACGGCATGGTGCCGGACTGACGGTGTGACCGTTGTGGTCGGGGGTGGCGCGTGTGACTCGGCTCGCTCGACGGCGGCGGCGTTGGCCGTGGCGGGCACCGGCGCCGGGCGCGTCTCGGCTCTGGCCTGTTCGGACCGCAGCTTGCGCATCCGCCAGAACATGAAGCCGGGGAACAGGCCGAACAGGGGCCACTGCAGGACGTAGCCGAGGTTCTGCCAGGTGCCACCGTTCTCGAAGCGCTGCCACTGCCACAGGGCCAACCCGACACACGCGACGAGGGACAACACGCAGAGCAGGACAATCCCCACGCGGCGAGCCATCACTCCGCCATTCACACCCGAGACGCTAACACCCGGCCTCCGAAGCCCTCGCGAACGGCCGCCACGCGGTGACCTCGAACGCGAGAGGAGCGCCGCACCGGTTCTCCGGACTACCCACCGCAGTGTTGATCTGTGCCGATCGTTCACCGGGCGTGTGAACTCGTTTCCCGTGGGTCGCGAATAGCGGGTGAACCTGCTGCCGGCGGAAGAGGAGCTCATGTCCCCACCCGACGAGGACGACGCGGTGATCATCAGGCGGTCCCTGCGGGAGCCAGAGCGGTTCGCGGTGATCTTTGATCGGCACGCCCCCCACATCATGCGGTACCTGGTGCACCGGTTGGGCCGGCAGGTGGCCGACGACCTGGTTGCGGAGACCTTCCTGGTGGCGTTCGGCACCAGGAGCAGGTACGACCTCGACCGCCCGGACGCTCGGCCCTGGCTGTACGGCATCGCCACGAACCTGGTGCGGCGGCGGCAGCGGGACGATGGGCGGGAGTACCGGCTGCGTGCCGCGATCGTGCCAGAGCCGAACGTCGACGGGCATGCCGATCGGGTCGTCGAACAGGTGACGGCCGCGGCGATGAACCAGCTGCTCGGTGCGGTGCTCGCCGAACTGTCGAGCGGAGATCGGGACGTCCTGCTCCTCGTGGCCTGGGAGCACCTCACCTACGACGAGGTCGCGCAGGCTCTCGACATCCCCGTCGGCACCGTTCGTTCTCGTCTCAGTCGTGCTCGCAGGCAGGTCCGTGCCGCGCTCGTCGTGAAGGAGTCCGTCAACCGTGGATGAGATGACCCTCCTTGGGGACGTGGTCGCCCAGGCTCCGCTGCCGCAGGCGACCGACCTCGCCCCTGCCCGGGAGCGCCTGGTCGCCAGCTTGACTGCCGAGCAGCCGAGGAGGAGTAACACAAGGCTGGTCCTTTCTGGTGCCACCGTCCTCGGGCTCGCCGCGGCCATCACGGGAGTTGTCGCGTTCGGTGGTCTGGAGCCCATAGGGGTCGCGCCGCCCGAGGCCGAGGCTGTGGCGTTCCTCCACCGGGCCGCCGACGTCGTTCGTGAACTCCCCGCCACACCTCCGCTGCCCGAGCAGTTCGTCTACAGCCGCGGTGTGACGACCGAGGGGGCCCGTGAAGCCTGGCTTTCGGCCGACGGCGAGCACGACGGGATGATCCGGCAGGAGGGCATGGACATCCCGACAGCCGGCTGCAAGGAGGGTCGCCGACGGGTCCTGCGAGGCGACTACGACATGGGCATGACCGAGCCCTGCGAGCCGGACCCCGCCTACCGCCGCCTACCAGCCGACACCGCCGGGATGCGTGAGTACCTGATGAGCACGCCGAACGACTTCGACGTCCTGCTTCACTTCGCGATCCAGGAGAAGTACGTGTCGCCCCGGTCGATGGCCGCGTTGTTCGAGGTCATGGCCGACTTCCCCGGTCTGGAGATCGTCGAGGACGCCACCGACGGTGCCGGACGGCACGGGATCGGTCTCACCTGGGCACAGCCGATCGACCAGGAGGAGGTGACGCTGGTCTTCGACCCGGAGACCCATGTCCTCCTCGGGACCGAGGACACCGCCATCTTCGTGCACGCGATCGTGGACGCGGTCGGGCAGCGGCCGCATCAGTAGGACGGCGGTCGGCGCGCCCTCGATTGTCAGGTCCGCCCGCCGAGGAGAGCGGGCGTGGCGGGAACATCAGCGAGGCCAGGGCCTTGGCTTCAGGGCATCCGCGAACGCCCGCCACGTGGTGGCCTCGAACGCGAGAGGAGTGCCGGACCGGTTCTAAAGAGTTCAGCCTGCTCAACCTCCTCCGGCTTCTCGGTGTGCAGCGCGCCGGTCACATACGCGACGTACAGCAGGCTGGGATATCCGTCGAGGAAACTGAGAATGATGTAGGCGCCGTTCGGGCTTACATGGGGCTCGCTTCGTCCGGTAGGACCTGCAGGGTCACGGAGGGCAACTCGGCAACCTCGACGAGGTGCCGGAGCTGGAGCAGCCATGACCTCTCCATCGCCGACCTTCTTGCGAAGGGCCGACTCATACACGATGCGGTCAACGCCAGCGGGAACTCCTCGTCGGTGAGGCGCCGCTGCCGGAACAGTCGGGGAAGGCCGCTTCCCTCGCCAGGTCGACCAGGTCCGGGTGGTAGAGGTCCATCCTCGATCGGACGAGATGGACATCCGCCCTCGACTGGCCCATCTCCACCCGACCGAGTGAACTGCGGGTCTTGTCCAGCATGCGCGCCGCCTCTTCGAGCGTCATGCCTGCTCGGTCCCGCAGCTCCCGCAGCCGTCGTGCCAGTTTCCGACGTCGGGACGTGGGGCCCGTGTGCGCCACCCCGGTTACCTCCCGTGCCCAGATGATCACCGAGGATGATCGCAGCCGGGAGGACATCGGTTGGGAATCCCGGTCAGGCCTGGCCCATCACCGAGCGGGTCGCCTCGACGAGGGCCGGGAGCTGGCCCGTCGCCACCGCCAGCGCGACGTGGTCCGCGTAGTCGCGGGACTCGACGATCAGGCCGGCGCGGACCCTCGTCACGAAGACGTTCGTTGCCAGTACGGGGTTTCCCGTACCCGCGGTGCCGACGTACTCGAACTCGGCGATGATCAGCTCGGGATCGACACCTTCGTGGAACACGACGTTCCTCGGCCGCAGGCCTTCGCCGCCACCACGGGCGAAGTGCTGTCGCAGTTCCTCCCTGCCCGTGAGCGCGGGCGCCGTCGGGTGGAAGGGGTGCGTCACGTAGGCATCGTCCGCGTAGAGGTCCGCGCGGCTTGCCGGGTTCGGTGCCGAGATGCTGTCCAGCAGCCGGATCAGGACCGCGCACCGGCTGCCTTCCTGTGGCTCCGACACGGGCGGGCCCGGCGCCACGGGCCGGGCGGGCGGAGCCGTGGCCGGCGTGGCACCGAACGACTCCTCGGCCACGCCCTTGGCGATCCGCTCGGCCAGCTCGTCCACGTCGCCGCGTGCCACAGCCATCCGCAGGTGGTCGTGGTAGTCGCGGGAATGGGTGATCAGTCCATCCCGGACCCGCACGACCTGCACGGTCGCCGCCGTGAAACCCGGTCCCCTGGTGCCGTACTCCGCGACGACCACCTCCGGGTCGGTGGTCGCGTGCAGCACGACGTCGTAGGACTTCAGCGCCGCCTTCCCCAGTGCCGCGAACCGCTGCCCGATGGCCGTCCGCCCGGCCACCCACGTGCGGCGCAACGGGTGCTCGACGAGCGCGTCCTCCGCGTAGAGACCGGCCAGCTCGGTCCACCTGCCTTCGCCGACCCGGTCCATCAGCTCGCCGACAACGTCCGAGGGAGTACCCGCCATGACAGCGAGATTATGGAGAGCCTCTCCGTCTGTCTACCTACACTGTGAAGGGCTGACCAGTGGGGCAGCCCGGGTTATCAAACAACTGTTCGGATCATAGGCGAACAGCGGAGGGCGCGCCACCGGAGGTCAGCCTGCCGCGGCGCGGGCGTAGTCGTCGGCCAGACCGAAGACCTTCTGCCCGTACGGCACCGAGTTGTTGTACGAGAAGACCGCGGCCCACCAGTCCTTCGGCGTGGCCAGATCGCGTCCGCCCGCGCACAGGTAGCGGCCGGCGGCCAGCGCCGCGTCGTCGATCTGCTGGGGGTCGCCGACGCCGTCGAGGTTGGCGTCCGACGCCCACTTCCGCCACGTCGACGGGATGAACTGCATGGGACCGACGGCCCGGTCGACCTGCGCGTCGCCGTCGTAGCGGCCGTCGTCGGTGTCCCCGATGGCCCGCACGCCCTCGGAACCGTCCAGCGGGACGCCGATGATGGGCCTCGACGGGCGGCCGTCCTCGCGCAGCTGCGCGCCGCCGAAGCGGCCGTGGTCGGACTCGACGCGGCCGATGCCCGCGATGGTCGCCCACGAGATGTGGCAGCCCGGCTGGGTGGCGCGCAGGACGAGCTCGGCGTTGCCGTACGCCATGAGTGCTCGCGCGGGGACGTCGACGATCCCGGCCACCCGGTCTGCCCAGGTGCGCAGCGGGTCCTCCCCTACCGCGCCTGCCTGCGGCTGCGGTGGGGCGACGGCGCCGGGAGTGACGTGAGCGACGGGAACCGAGGCCGCTGGGACCTCGAGAGGGCTCTGTTCCGGCTCGGAGGCCGAGCGCAGCAGCCAGACTCCGCTACCCGCTACCGCGATGACCAGCAGCACAAGTCCGATGCGGAGGAAAACGCCTCGTAAATCAGGCTTCTGGCCGTCGGTCACACGAGGTCAACGACGGCCGGGCCACGACGTTACGATCGAGTAGGTATCAGGCGGACCGGCGCTCGTTCTGGCGCTGGAGCCGGTTCACGCACCACGCGGGCGCACTGCCCCTGCGGAGGTGGTCGAGGACGGTGAGGGGCCCGAGTCTGCGCTTGAGGTCCGACGGTGCGAGCCCCGCGGCGCGGTAGTCGAGCGCGCGCTGGTCGAGCGGACTGATGCCCGCGTCCCACCACTCCTTGGCCTCGGCGAGACCGCCGACCATCTGCCACCAGCCCGCCGCCGCCGAGATCAGCTCGGCCGGGACGTCCGGGAGCCGCTCACGCATGGCGGCGAAGAAGCGCGGGTCGGTCGCCTCGACGGCGGCCCACGGCGAGTTGCCACCGCGAGCGCGCTGACCGGGGATCCCCTGCGGCTGAACCGGCACTTCCGCGAGCCACTCAGACGCGATGCGGTTGATCTCGTCCGACTCGGCGGCCTTCGAGTGGTCCTCGGTCCACTGCCGCACCAGGTCATCCACGCCGGGATCGTCGAGCATCCTGCCTCCTTCGAGAACTGCGGACCACGCCGCTGCACTTCGATGCGGGAACCGTAAAGGCCGACACCGACAGTTCGCCAGACCTGATCTCGCGGAAAGCCTGCCAACTGGGGCTAAGGGGCCAGAATCCACCCGTACGGTCCAATGTGGCGGCTGGATCGTGGGACGATGGTGACGCTCCGTGAGGCGTCGGTCGGACACACAGCGAAGCGCCGCCAGGCGAGCTGCCGGGCGGCGCCTCACGACGTCAGCGGTGCTATACGAAAAGGTTCTGCACGAAGGTGATGATCGCCTCCGCGCCCTCGCGGAGCGCCCCGAGGATCCCCTGCACCGCGTCCGCAGCCGGCCCGGGTTGCGTGATCACGTAGAACAGGATCAACGCAACGGCCACGAGCATCAGGACCTTTTTCGCCTTCATCGCTATCTCCGTTCACGCAGATGGCTGCACCTAGCTTACGGTGCGTGCATCTCCAGGCACAGCAGCCTACGACTTCGTCACTCGAATCACCCAGGGGAGACACACATGGATGAAGCGGTTCTTGTGACGAAATCGGGTCCCGTGACGACGGTGCTGATCAACCGGCCCGCCGCGCGCAACGCCGTCGACGGGCCGACGGCCGCTCTGCTCGCCGCCGCGTTCCGCGCCTTCGAGTCGGACGACTCCTCGTCCGTGGCCGTGCTCGGTGGGATCGGCCCGGCGTTCTGCGCGGGGGCGGATCTCAAGGCCGTGGGTACCGATAGAGGGAACCAGCTCACCCCTGTGGCTGACGGTGACGGCCCGATGGGTCCCACCAGGATGACAATGTCGAAGCCTGTGATCGCGGCGGTCCACGGGCACGCGGTGGCAGGCGGTTTGGAGCTGGCGTTGTGGTGTGACCTGCGTGTCACGGACACGACGGCTGTGTTCGGGGTGTTCTGTCGACGCTGGGGCGTGCCGCTGATCGACGGCGGGACGGTCCGGCTGCCCAGGTTGATCGGCCAGAGCCGGGCGATGGACATGATCCTGACGGGCAGGCCGGTGGCGGCGGAGGAGGCACTGGCGATCGGGTTGGCCAACCGTGTCGTGCCGGAGGGGACGGCGTTGACGGCCGCGCAAACGCTCGCGGCGGAGCTGGCCGCGTTCCCGCAGACGTGCATGCGGACCGACCGGGCGTCGGTGTACGAGCAGTGGGACGCGTCGGACCCGCTCGCGACGGAGTTCGCGCACGGCGGAAAAGCTCTGGCGGGAGTAGAGGCCGGCGCGACCCGCTTCACAGCGGGAGCGGGTCGGCACGGGTCGTTCGAGTAGGCGCGGGGTCAGCGGCGGGGGGCCATCACCTGGCGTACCGCCTCGCTGGGGACGACTCGCAGGGCCATCGCCCGGTCCGCGCACACGGACTGCGCGTGGCGCACCGCGGCCGAAGCGGCACCGTCGCAGGCCGAGACGGTGCTCAGGTCCAGGGTCAGCACGTCGATCTCGGAGCCCGCGGCACGGTCGAAGAACTCGAGCACCGCCCGGTTGAGCTCGGGGAGGGTCGTGGCGTCCAGGATGCCGGTGACGCTGATTCCCGACGCGCCGTCGATGAGGATCGTCACCGGCGAGGATTTCTCAGGCCCTGTGGAGGTCATGAGGCAGAGACTATGTGGATACACACCGGTAACACCTCGGGGTCTTCCCTGACTACGCCACGACGCCGTCAGTACGCAGACGGTCGATATCCGACTGCTTGTAGCCCAGCCCGGTCAGCACCTCACTCGTGGACGACCTCGGCTCCACGGGCGCGGTCGGTTCGGCAGGCACGGTGCGCGAGAACCGGGGCGCGGGTGCCGGCTGCGGGTCACCGTCGAGTGTCACGAAAGTCCCCCGCGCCACGTTGTGCGGGTGCGAGGGGGCCTCGGACGGGTCGAGGACCGGGGTGAGGCAGGCGTCCGTCCCCTCTGCCCTGCTCGCCCACTCGTCGCGGGTCCTGGTGCGGATGACCTCGGCGAGCACGGCCCTGACCCGCGTCCACTGCTCGGGGTCGAGGCGGCCTTCGACCGTCGCCGGATCGATCTCCAGCACCCGCAGCAGCGCCGTCCAGAAGCGTTCCTCGATCGCGCCGACCGCGACGTACCGGCCGTCGGCGGTCTCGTACGTGTCGTAGAACGGGGCGCCCCCGTCGAGCATGTTCGCGCCGCGCCCCCTCCCCCACAGGCCCAGGTTGCGCAGGCCGTGCATGCCCGCCGTGAGCAGGGCGGACCCCTCGACCATCGACGCGTCGACCACCTGGCCCCGCCCGGAGACCGACCGCTCCACCAGCGCCGCCATCACCCCCATGGCCAGCAGCATGCCGCCGCCACCGAAGTCGCCCAGCAGGTTCAGCGGCGGTACCGGCCGCTCTCCGGCCCTGCCGATCGGCTCCAGCGCGCCGGAAACACTGATGTAGTTGATGTCGTGCCCGGCTGTCTGCGCGAGCGGGCCGTCCTGGCCCCACCCGGTGATCCGGCCGTAGACCAGGCGCGGGTTTCGTGACAGGCAGTCGTCGGGACCGAGGCCGAGCCGTTCGGTGACACCCGGTCGGTATCCCTCGACCAGAACGTCAGCCTCCTCGACCAGCCGCAGCACGATGTCGCGGCCCTCGGGCGACTTCGTGTCGACGCCGATCCACCGCCTGCTGCGCGACAGCGGGTCGCGCGGGAACACCGGCACGTCGAAGCCCGGCCTGACGCGGTCCACGCGGACCACGTCGGCGCCGTAGTCGGCGAGCACCGTCGCGGCGAACGGCGCGGGCGCGAGCCCGACCAGCTCGACGACCTTCAGACCTGCGAGCGGTCCCAAGTTCTTCTCCTTGTTACAGGGAACGAGAGATGATTTCCTTCATGATCTCGTTCGTGCCGCCGAAGATCCGCTGCACCCGCGCGGAGGTCCACGCCCGCGAGATCGGGTACTCGCTCATGTAGCCGTAGCCGCCGAACAGCTGCAGGCACTCGTCGGCCACCCGTGAGAGGCGGTCGGTGGTCCACCACTTGACCATCGCGGCGCCGGTCACGTCGAGGTCGCCCTTCAGGTGCCGTTCGACGCACTGGTCGAGGAACGCCTTGGCGACCGCGACCTCGGTGGCGCACTCGGCGAGTTTGAAGCGGGTGTTCTGGAACTTGAAGATCTCACGGCCGAAGGCGCTGCGCTCCTTCGTGTACCGCACGGTCTGCTCGAGCGCTATCTCCATGGCCGAGACCGCGGACACGGCGATGAGCAGCCGTTCCTGCGGGAGCTGCCGCATGAGCTGGACGAAGCCCTGCCCCTCGACCTCGCCGAGCAGGTTCTCGGCCGGCACGCGGACGTCGTCGAAGAACAGCTCGGACGTGTCCTGGCCGTGCATGCCGATCTTGTCGAGCACGCGGCCCCGCCGGAAGCCCTCCGCCCCCTCGGTCTCCAGCACGAGCAGGGACACGCCCTTGGCCGCCTCACCGGGGTCGGTCTTCGCGACCACGACGACCAGCTCGGCCTGGTGGCCGTTGGTGATGAAGGTCTTGGCGCCGTTGATGACGTAGTGGTCACCGTCGCGGATGGCCTTCGTCTTGACGTTCTGCAGGTCGGAGCCGGTGCCGGGCTCGGTCATCGCGATGGCGCCGACCAGCTCCCCGGACGCCAGCTTCGGCAGCCAGCGGCGCTTCTGGTCCTCGGTGCCACAGGAGCTGACGTAGTGCGCCACGATGCCGGAGTGCACGACGTGGCCCCACGCGTCGTCCCCCGCCCTGGCCTGCTCGTCGAGCAGGACGGCCTCGTGCGCGAACGTGCCGCCACCGCCGCCGTACTCCTCGGGGATCGACAGGCACAGCAGGCCGACCTCGCCCGCCTTCAGCCACAGCTCGCGGTCCACCTGCTTGGCCGCCGACCAGCGCTCCTGGTTCGGCGCCAGCTCCTTCTGGCAGAAGGAGTGCGCCAGGTCGCGGAAGGAGTCGAGGTCGGCGTCGAGCCACGAGGAACGCTGGGTGAGCGGCATGAAACCTCCAAAAACAATCCGTACGGCATGTAAAGTCTGCTTTGAATGTACCTGCGTGCACTCCTGCACGTAAAGCAAACGGGAGCCAGCATGGCGTCGCCGACCACGAGAAAGCACCGCACCCAGGCGGAACGCAGCGAGCGCACGCGTGAGCTGCTGCTCGACGCCACGATCGAGTGCCTGGTCGAGCTGGGGTACGCACGCACGACCGTGCAGGAGATCTGCCAGCGGGCCGGGTTGTCGCGTGGCGCGCAGCAGCACCACTTCACGACCAAGGCCGAGCTGATGACGAGCGCGCTGGAGCACCTGTTCAAGCGGCTGTCGGAGGAGATCCTCACGGCGACGACCGAGCTGCCCGCCGGGCAGGAGCGGATCGAGGCAGGCATCGACCTGCTGTGGCGGGCGTACTCGGGGACGCTGTCGACCGCGGCCGTCGAACTGTGGGTCGCGGCGCGCACCGACCCCGAGCTGCGGGCGACGCTGCTGCCCGTCGACCGGGCGCTCGGGCACGCGACGCTGGAGTTCTACCGCGAGCTCCTCGGCGCGCCGATGGACGACGAGCGGCTCAGGGCGCTGGTGCTGCTGACCGTGAACCTGGTCCGGGGGCTTGCCCTCGACGCCATGATCGGCGGGGACGAGCGGCGGCGCGCCGCACTGCTCACGGAGTGGAAGACGCTGGTCGTCGACCAGTTCGGAAGGCGGTGAGCGGCCCGGCCCTCGCGCGGGCCGCTCACCGCACTAACAGAGAAGAGGGTCGCGGACGCGATACGTGACGTTTGCTCTAGCAACGAATGACAGTCAGTCCGCGCTCTGCCACACGACGTCAGCGAAGTAGTAGTCGGCGATCTCGGCTGCCGCCATCCGCGCCTCGTCCCGCCACGGGCCGATGGAGTCGAGGTCGTCGAGCGGCACCCACCCGGCGTCGTCGTAGCGGTAGCCGCTCGGCCGGGGGTCGCCGAGATCGAGGTCGAAGGTGGCCTCGCTGGGGAGCTGGCAGCGCCACACCCGCAGTACCGCCCGCACCGGGTTGTCGTCGGCGTCCTGCCAGCCGAGGATCGTGCGGTCGGAGAGCAGCTGGTCCACGCAGCTCAGGCCGACACCGAACTCGTGCTTGAAGAAGTCGTCGAGAGTGTCGCGCTCGTCGCCCCTCGTCTCGGCGCCGGGCAGCTCCCAGTAGCCGGCCATGGACGGGGGCTGCGAGCGGCACGCCACGAACAGCCGGGACTCACGGACGATGGCCGTGCCGAGCACGACGGTGTCCTCGCTCATGGACCCAGTCAGTCACGTCGGCTGGTGGTGTCCCAGTGGGTACCGGGTGTCCGTTCGGGCGACGGTCAGGTCACTTCGGGGCACTGGCAAGATGCCCCGTGTGACTCAGCCCGCACCCAGCTACCCCCGCTACCAGCCCCTGCCGCCGCCGATGATGCGTGCCGCGCCGCCGAAGGCTGCTGGTGGTGGCCTGACCAGCATGCTGGCCGGGATCCTCGCGTTGGTGGCCGCCGGCCTCGCCTTCGGCGGGTCGTTCGCGCCGATCACCACCTTCCGCAACACCTTCGAGGGTGGCGACCAGACCACGGTGACCGCCAGCAAGATCAGTTGGTGGAGCCTCACCGACGACGGCAGCTCGACGCCGTTCGAGACGGAGAACCTGCTCTTCTGGCTGGTTCTCCTGTTGGTGGCGGCGTTGTTGGTGCTCGGCGCGGTGTTCGCCTTCGTGGCCTCGTCCACGCGGTCGCCCGGCCCGACCACCGGCAGTCGCTCGCTCATCACCGCCGGGGTCGGTGTGCTGCTGGGGGTGCTGCTGCTCGAGTCGCTGCAGGTGCTGAGGGAGTCGTCCACCTACGACAACCGGCCGCTGGAGTCGGGTGAGTCGCTGGACTACCTGGTGGGACTCGGGCTGGTCCTGCCGCTGTGTGGACTCGGGGTCGGCTTGGTCGCGGTGGTGCTGGCACACGTGGGGCAGCGGCAGCGGGCGTTCCGCGAGGAGCCGAACACGCCGAAGATGGGTTTCCCGGCGCCCTACGGGTACCGGCCCGCGCCTGCCGGGGCTCCCGGTGCGCAGATGCCCGTCGGTGCGGCGCCCGCCAAGGACCTGTCCGCCGAGCGGGCGACGGACGCGGAGTGGGCGGACAAGGCAGCCGACGAGGACGACAACTCGTCGGACACCACGGTCGTGGTCAGCGGGGCCACCGTCGCGGCACAGGACTCGTCCGCGTCCGCCGAGGAAACGCAGACCCCGGCGCAGGCGGCACCGGTCACGCCGCCCGCTCCCCCTGCCCCGCCCGCGTCGGTCGAGGCGCCTGCTCCCGCGAGCGCACCGGGTGCCGCGACCGCGGCGGCGGCGAGTGCCTCGGAGGAGAACGCCGCCACCAACGGGACTTCCGACGCGGCGGCGGAGAAGGCGGACGCCGGGAAGGACGACACGGAGAAGGGGCTCGGCGACCTGCCTGCCGCTCCTCCCGCGCCGGAGCTGGTCAAGGACGGCGAGAAGGACGAGAAGTAGCCGGATCCACGGAAGGGCCGCCCGGAGCACCACGTGTTCCTGGCGGCCCTTTTCGCAAGATCGACCCGCCCGGCCCCAAAGGGCACTGACCAGCGGTCACACTGTGCCGCACCATTGGGCAACGGTGTCGTTGTGCCCTGTCTTGCGGAACGGGATTGCGAGATGATCCAGACGTGTTCGACCCGGCGGGCGCGCGGCGTGTACCCGCCTCGCTCCTACTGATCGCCCTTGCCCTCTTCGGGGCTGCCGGATGGTGCGTCTGGTCGAGGGTTGCCTCGCCAACGGACGGCGCCACCATCAGCCCCGCGGACAGTGCTGTGTCCATGGGGCACATCGTCGTCTCCGCCATCGGGACCGACAGCCCGCTCCGCTTGGGGGACGAGGTTCTCGCCATTGACGGGCAGCGCCTCGCCGAGCGGCTCGAACGGCCGCCGGGGGGTGCCACGACCAGCGCGGGTGACGTCCTCTCCTACCGGGTGGAGCGCAACGGGAGGCAGTTGGTCGTCGACGTCACGCTCCACCACTTCCCGCTGCTGCCCGCCATCGCCGACTGGTGGCCCATGATGCTGGTGGGGGTGCTGCTCGTGGCCACCACCGTCACCGTCTTCTGGGCCAGACCGAGGGATCCGTCCGCGCACGCCACGCTGCTGACCTCGGCGATCGGGATCGTCGCGATCGTCGGGGCGGGGTTCTTCCCGCTGACCGCGGTGGATCTCGTCGCGGGCAACCAGTTCTGGCGGCACTACACCGGACAGGTCGCGTTCGCGCTGCTGTGGGGCGCGGTGCTGCACTTCGCGATCGCCTATCCCGCGACGACGCTCACGCGACGGCAGCGGTGGCAGGTGCTCGCCGGGTACGCCGGACCGGTCGTGCTCTACGGCCTTGTCTGGCTGGCCACCGTGCTCCTGCTGCCGGGGCCCCTGGAACGGCTCTACATCCTGATCGTGCCCGTGCTGCCCGCGCTGTTCGTGTACCCGCCGGTCATCACCACGCTGCTGGTCCGCAAGTTCCGGCGCGGGGGCGTGCCGACGCGGCGGCCGACGCTGTGGCTCCTGGCCGCGCTGATCGGCAGTGTGGTGGCGTACTTCGTGATCTGGGTGGTCCCGGTGATCGTGGCGGGCAAACCCCTTGTGTCCTACGAGATGCAGGCGTTGCCGTTCATGGCGGTGCCGGTCGCGATGTCGGCGGCCGTGCTGCGGCACCGGGCGCTCAACATCGAGGTCGCGGTCAGCAGGACCGTGGTCTACGGCGCGCTCACGATCGGAGCCGTCGGCCTGTACGTCGCGGTGGTCAGCCTGTGGTCGGCTTTGTTCGGGCCCATCACGAGCGTGTGGTGGCAGGCCGCGGTGGCGGCGGCCATCGCCGTGGTGTCCCAGCCTGTTCGGGCGCGTCTGCAGTCGCTGGTCAACAAGCGGCTGTACGGGGACAGGGAGGACCCGTACCGGGTGGTGTCCGGACTCGCGTCCAGGCTGGAGAACACGCCGATCGTGCCCGCGCTGCTGCCGGAGATCATCGAGACCGTCGCCGCCGCGCTTCGATTACCCCACATGGCGATCGAGATCCAGGCCCGCGGGCGCAGCGAGACGGCGGCGAGCGTCGGCACACCGACCGGGGAGCTGTACCGGATGCCGCTGACCTACCACGGCGAGCGCGTCGGGAACCTGGTCGTGGGACGGCGGTCCGCGCAGCGCGAGCTGACGCGACCGGACCGGATCGCACTCGCCGAGGTCGCCCGGCACGCAGGCGCGGCCGTGTACACCGCGCGGCTCACCAGGGACCTGCGGCGCAGCAGGGACCGGCTCGTGCAGGCGCGGGAGATGGAACGGCGGCGGATACTGCACGAGCTGCACGACGGAGTGGGCCCGACGCTCGCCGCGATCGCGCTGGGGCTGGACGTCAGCAGGCGGACGGTCGGTGACGTCACACCGACGGGTGAACTCCTGGGGCGATTACGGGACGAGCTGCAGGCGGCGATCGTCGAGATCCGCAGGCTCGCGCACGGCCTGCGCCCGCCGGTGCTCGACAGGATCGGGTTGATCCCGGCAATCCGGGAGTACGCCGGGGCACTCGCGAGCCGGACCGGCGGCCGCGACGAACAGGAGGACGGGGTGACGATAGTGCTGGAGGTACCGGCCAGCATGCCGAAGCTGCCCGCGCCGGTCGACGTGGCCGCGTACCGGATCATCTGCGAGGCACTGACGAACGTGACCAGGCACGCGTCGGCGAAGTCGTGCGCGGTGCGGCTGTGGGTCGACGACGACCTGCACATCGAGGTCGTGGACGACGGCATCGGGCTGCCCGCCGTGCCGGGCGGTGGCGTGGGGCTGTCCTCGATGCGCGAACGGGCGACGGAACTGGGCGGCGAGTGCCTGGTCGAGGCGGATCACGACGGTGGGACAAGGGTGTTCGCTACGCTTCCCCTGCCAAAGGAGGGCGGGTGATGGAGACGACTCCGCGGCTGCGGGTGCTGGTGGTCGACGACCACCCGCTGTTCCGGTTCGGCCTGTGCACGGTCCTGTCGGACGAGCCGTCCCTCGACGTCGTCGGCGAGGCCGCGAACGGCCGGGACGCGGTGTCGGCCGCGAGGACCTTCGAGCCGGACGTCGTGGTGATGGACCTCCACCTGCCCGACATCGACGGCATCGAGGCGACCCGCCAGATCGTGAGCGAACGGCCGACGATCGGGATCATGGTGCTGACCATGTTCAACGACACGGAGTCCGTCTTCGCCGCCATGCGGGCCGGAGCCAGGGGGTACCTGCTGAAGGGGGCGGGGCAGGAGGAGATCGTCCGCGCGGTGCACGCGGTGGGCCGAGGCGAGGCGATCTTCGGGCCGGACATCGCCACCCGGGTGCTCGGTTTCTTCAACGCGGGGCCCGTGCAGACCTCGGACCCGATCTTCCCGGAGCTGACCTCCCGGGAGCGGGAGGTGCTGGCACTCATCGCCGACGGCGAGAGCAACTCGACGATCGCGCGGCGCCTGTCCCTGTCCCCCAAGACGGTCCGCAACCACGTGTCGAGCATCTTCACGAAGCTCCACGTCGCCGACCGCGCACAGGCCATCGTGCGGGCGCGGAAGGCAGGCATGGGTGAGGGCTCACACGGGCAGTAGGCCGGACCGGCCGTACTGAAGGACGCCTTCAGTACGGCCAACGTTACGAAGGCGTCCATCAGTACGCCCAGTCAGAGCGCCCAGCGTTACGAAGGCGTCCATCAGTACGCCCAGCGTTACGAAGGACGCCTTCAGTACGGCCAGTCAGAGCGCCCAACGTTACGAAGGCGCCCATCAGTACGCCCAGCGTTACGAAGGACGCCTTCAGTACGGCCAGTCAGAGCGCCCAACGTTACGAAGGCGCCCATCAGAACGCCCAGCGTTACGAAGGACGCCTTCAGTACGGCCAGTCAGAGCGCCCAACGTTACGAAGGCGCCCATCAGAACGCCCAGCGTTACGAAGGACGCCTTCAGTACGCCCAGTCAGAGCGCCCAACGTTACGAAGGCGCCCATCAGAACGCCCAGCGTTACGAAGGACGCCTTCAGTACGGCCAGTCAGAGCGCCCAACGTTAGGAAGGCGTCCTTCAGTGCATGCAGGTGGGCGGTCCCGATCGGGACCGCCCACAGAGGACATCAGTTCAGATCAACCCTTCGCGGAGGGCGTAGGCCACCGCGTGGGAGCGGTTCTTCAGCTGGAAACGGTTCGTCACGTCGTGGAGGATGCTTTTGACCGTCCGCTGCGAGTAGCACAGCTTGTCCGCGATCTCCTTCGTGGACAGGCCCGACGCGACCAGGCGCAGCACCTCGGTCTCCCGGTTCGTGATGCCCGCCAGGTGGAGCCCCCTCGGCTCCAGTACGTGGCGCTGCAGGCGGGAAACCCGGTTCAGCAGTCGGCCCAGCAGGTCCGGGGGCAGTGCCCCCTCGCCCGCGGCAGCGGCCTTCACCAGTCGCACCAGGACATCCGGGGTCGTGTCGGCGCGGCGGGCGACCGCGCAGACGCCGCCCTCGACGGCCGTCAGGATCTCCGTGTCTTCCAGTTCCCCCGCGATCAGCACCACGCGCGTGAAGCCCCGGACCTGAAGCGTCCGCAGCAGTTGTGCCCCCCGGTCGTCGAAACGGTCGGTCACCACGAGGGCGACGGAGTCGGGAGCCACGGCGGCTTCCTCGTCGACCAGCCACACCTCCTGCCGCGTGCGCAGCGCCATCTGGACGCCGCTCTGCAGGATCGGGTCGGTCGCCCGCACGACGACCGGGATACGGCTTTGCTCCAACATCTGTTTTCTGCTCTCCCTAGCACGCCCCCGACTCGACGCCCAGCACGTCGAAGCCCGCGCAGGAGAAAGACTGCCCCATGGTGCGTCCCGGGCACATGGGACCAGTGTCCCGGGTTTGCCCGCCGGTGACACCGAACGTGGCCGGCCGGTCACGCAGAAGGGCCCCCGAGCAGCGTCGGGGGCCCCAGATACAAGTAATTCTACCCCGCCGAGGGGCCGGAGAGCCTGCCGGAGAAGGACACCGACGGACGGCACTTCCCC
The DNA here is from genome assembly GCF_004364325.1 of Actinophytocola oryzae. GTDB lineage: Bacteria > Actinomycetota > Actinomycetes > Mycobacteriales > Pseudonocardiaceae > Actinophytocola > Actinophytocola oryzae. Next base: position 119,715 of record NZ_SOCP01000011.1, read on the forward strand.
GTCGCGGGCTCGGGTGCGCCGGGCAGCTGGCAGCTGACGTCGATCGTGAGCGGCTTGTCCGGGCTGAACACCAGCGGCTCGAGGAAGTGGAAGTCGAGGTCCCGGAAGTTCGCGAGGCCCGTCTCGTACAGCACGTCGTCGCCGCGCTTGATCTGCAGCGTGCCCGCGTCGCCGCGCGGGTTCTGCAGGATGATGTCGGTGATCACCAGCGTCTTGTCCGCGGGGATGGCGCCCTCCGGGACGTCGAACGCGTCGAACTCCTCGGGGTCTGGCCGCGCGTCGGCGTCGGTGGTGATGCGGAAGTCGACGGCCTGTCCGGTGCGGATGTTCACGCCCTTCGAGTCCTCTGTGGCGCCGCGGGCACCCTCGTCCGCGCCGGCACCGCCGGGGCCACCACCCGCGGCCATGTCGTCGACCTTCTTCTCCGCGGCGACGGCCTTGTCCTCGGCCGTGTCTGCCTTCTTCTCGGCCTGGTCGACCTGCTCCATCATCGCGGCGTTCTCCGCCTGGGCCTGCTGCTTGCCCGCCTCGCGCGCGGCCGTCTGCACGGTCGGCTTGACGAGCGTGAACCACAGGACGGTCAACACCACCGCGGCCGCGAGGGCCGCGACGGCCACCGGCAGCAGCCACTTCGGCAGCAGCTGCTGCTGGACGACCGTGCCCTCGGCGTTGATCGGCGGCAGCTCGCCGGAGGTCGCGGTCACGCCGAACGGCAGCCGCTTGTCCTGGCCGCGCATGAACCGGTCGTGCGGCTTGGCCTTGAGCTTCAGGAACGCCGACGTGCCCGGCTGGACGACCAGCGAGCTGTGGTCGAGGGTCAGCTTCAGCTGCTCCTCGGGGTCGTTGGTGATCACCTCGACCGGGATCGGGTAGTTGCCGGAGTTGTCGACGACGATCTCGTGTACCGCCCTGGTGCGGCACTTCGAGGTCTTGGGCGACAGCTCGAGCTGCAGGTCCATGAACGGCTCGACGTCGACGACGCCCTCGGCGACCGACGAGTTCTGCGGGTCCTCACGCGAGAGCACCCGCACCCCGAAGGGCACCTGCCCGGCAGGCACCGACGAGTTACGCGGCGGCGTGAACCGCACCGTGGCCTCGCCGTCCGCCCCCGGCATCAGGTTCATGACGCGCGGCTCGACCTCGGTCCACTCCCGAGAATCGCCGACTATGTCCAAAGTGAACTGGTCGACAAGCGTGCCGTTGTTCCGTACCAGGATCTTTGCCTCGATCGACTGGCCCGGGGTCACGGACAGCTGCCTGCTCGCCAGCGACGTGGTAGCTCCCATGGCAATGGAGTGTCTTCTCCACAACGGTCGCGGGCAGCTTGCGCAAGGGAGCGTGGCAGGGCGGGGCGGGCTGCCCCATCGGGCGCGTCCGGGCGTCCACTACGCCACCCGCGCGCCGGGACCGGGTGAGGGCCGTTCGCCATACCGTCAGGCGCGGTGAACCACGCCTATCTGTGAGGTCGAGCCGTGCCCACTTCCATACTCCGCAGCAAACGCGCCGTCGCGATGGCAGTCGCCGCGACGGTAGCGGGCGTTTCCGCCGTCGTGCTGCTGTCCGGCCAGAGCTCGCCGGCCCAGGCGGCGGCAGCACCCGGCTCGACCGTACGCGCCTCGGTCGGGAACGGCACTCCACCGCCGGAGTCCCCGAGCGGCGGCTACGACCAGGAGCTGTCGGCGGACGGCACGGCGGTGGTGTTCACGTCGTCCTCGCGGCTGGACACCGTCGAGACCGGTGACCAGCAGAACGTCTACGTCCGCGACCTGCGGAACAACAGGACGGTGCTGATCAGCCGGGGCCAGTTCACCAGGCCGCCGGTGGACCCGACACCCGACCCGACGCCCGACGAGCCTCCCATCGGCAGGCCGAGGCTCACCGGGGACCCGCTGCTGTCACTGAACGGCGCGCAGCCGACCCTGGACCTCGGCGAGGTGGCGGCCACCGGCGCCAGCTACCAGCCGACGATCTCGGGGGACGGCCGGTACGTCGCGTTCGTGACGTCGGCGGACAACATCGTGCCCGAGGACGACGACACCGACGGGGACATCCTCGTCTGCGACCGGGACCCGGACGGGGACGGGACGTTCGACGAGGCCCGCGACGGCGGCGACCTCGACTACCGGTACTTCCGGGTGAACGTGCCGCAGTGGTACGACAGCGACAGCGGCGCCCACTACCGCACGGACTACCCGTCCTACCCGAAGCTGTCGGACGACGCGAGCCGGATCGTGTGGGAGGACTACTACGACACCGGCGAGGGGTACGTCAACGCCGTGCGCACCGCGCGGCTGCGGGCCGAGGTCGGCGGGGTGGCGAGCGCGGTCGCGGCGCCGGGCAGCGGCGCCCAGCTCGTGTCGACCCCGCTCGACGGGCAGCAGCCGACGTCCCAGTACTGGGGCGACGTGTCGGCGGACGGCCGGTACATCGTGCTCGTCGCGGACTACGTGCGTGCCGAGGGCGGCGGCGAGTTCCCGGACTACGTCCCGTTCCACGCGGTGATCCGCAGGGACATGGAGTCCGACGCGGTGCTGCGGGTCGACTGGGACGTCAACACGACGGCCGAGGCGGTCACGTACCTGTCGGCGGACGAGTCGGTCAACCTCACCGGGCCCTCGATCTCGGCCAACGGCGGGGAGATCGCGTTCGAGGCAGAGGAGTACGAGAACTACTGCTCCGAGGGCAGCTGCTGGTCGTCCGTCGCGTCGCAGCCGATGGTGTACGTGGTGCGCATCTCCTCGGACGCGACGCCGGTCGACTCGATCGTCGCCTCCCGCGACAACGACAACGAGATCATCAACGGGGCCACGCCCGCGCTGTCGGGCGACGGCCGGTTCCTCGCGTTCGCCACCGACAACGCGAACGCGCACGACGGCATCGACGTGTCGGTCGGCGAGGGCTACAGCTGCCTCACCTACCGGGGCGACCTGGCGCGCGGGAAGATGCTCAACCTGTCCGGCCTGCCACCGACCTCGGAGACCCGCGACGAGCGCGTGGTCTGCCAGGTCGTCGTGCGGGACCTCGTCGTCGACCGGGCGCGTCTGCGGGAGGAGCAGCCCCGGCTCCCCGGCACGCTCGCGTCGGCAGGCACCGGCACGGACTGCGCCGAGGAGGTGCCCGATGGCGCCACCTGCGGTGGTGACGACGACTCGCCGCCGTACACGAGGACGACGCCTTCGTTGTCCCACAACGGGTCCACGGTCGCGTTCGACTCGGACGCGACGAACCTGCTGCCGAGCGGCGAGACCGACGGCAACGGGCGCACGGACGTGTTCGTGCGGACGTTCCGGCCGGACCTGCGGGCCGACCCGACGCCGCTGGACTTCGGCGAGGTGGAGCTCGGCGACACGTTCGACAGGGTGGTGCGGTTCGACCACGTCGGCACTGGGCCGATGGTGATCACGGACGTCGTGGTCGAGGGGTCGGACGAGTTCGCGCTCGGCGCCCAGACGTGTGCCGGCGAGGCCGTGGTCCTGCAGCAGGCCGGGAACTGCGAGGTGTCGGTGACGTTCGCGCCGACCGACGAGGGCGACCGGGACGGCACGCTGCGGCTGACGCTGCGTGATGGCCGCCAGTTCACGGTTCCGTTGCGCGGCAGGGGAACCAGGGAGGCCGTCCCGCCGGAGGAGGCACGCTTCGCCGCCGGGCCCGACCCGCTCGCCTTCGGTGACCGGCTGCTGCTCTCGGACGGCCCGACCCAGACCGTGACGGTGACGAACACCGGTGGCTCGCCGCTGACCGTCAAGACCGTCGAGATCGTGTCCGCGACGGCACAGGCCGACTTCCCGGTCACCGCCGACACGTGCACCGGGAAACCGTTGGCACCCAAGGGAACCTGCCAGGTGACGGTGGCGTTCTCGCCTGCCGCCTCCGGCGACCGCGCGGCGGTCCTGCGGTTCACCGACGACGCGCCGGGCGGCGCCGCGCACCTGATCGGCCTGACGGGCAAGGGAAGCACACCGACGATCCAGGTGGTGCCCGGCGTGACGCAGCCGGGCCGCGTGGTGACGGTCGGCGGCACGGGCTTCGCGCCGAACAAGCCGGTCACGATCACGATCACGGGCTCGACCGAGACCGCGAAGGCCGTCGCCGACGCGACGGGCGCGTTCTCCCAGGGCCTGCTGATCCTGCCGAAGTCGACGATCGGCAACCGCCCGGTGATCGCCACCATCGACGGCACCGCCATCAAGGCCGAACGGCCGCTGTTGATCGTGACCCCGTCGGTCACGGCGTCGGACTTCGTGGTCCGCAGCTGACACGATCGAGCAGGTGCGGTGTCGGCTGAGTAGTCGACACCGCACCGAGCGTCACCCGGCTGGGGGGTTTCCACCCCGATGTCCGACGGGCACGCTGGGACCCCTCAGGCTCCCGGGGGACTCGTGGTTGGCACAGGTCGGCATCAGCACCTCAACCAGGCGCTGCTGCGCATACCGCGCCGCGCGGAGAACTCCGCGCGGCACTCGGTGTCGAGCACCTACGTCGAGGCGGGTTCGCTGGCCGCGCTGCTGCACTCGAGCGACCACCAGATCCTGTACGGGCGGCGTGGGACCGGGAAGACCCACGCGCTGCTGCACCTCTCCGACCTGGTCGGCGCCATCGGTGACGTCGCCGTGTACGTGGACCTGCGGACCATCGGGTCGGCGGGCGGCATCCACTCCGACAGCACCCTGCCCGCGGCCGAGCGCGGCACGCGCCTGTTGATCGACACGATCGAGGAGCTGCACGACGGGCTGCTGTCGGTCGCGATGGAACAGGACGTGGCCGAGCCCGACCAGCTGCTGCGCGGGCTGGACCGCCTCGCGGAGTCGGCCACCTCCGTGCAGGTCGTCGGCGCGGTCGAGCGGGAGACCACGGTCGGCGGCGCGGCGGAGTCGGTGCGCAGCGCGGAGGTCTCGCTGAGCACCTCGCCCGGTGCGCGTGCCACGGCGAGCACACGGCAGTCGCTGTCGGCGCGGAGCAGGACACTGAGGTCCGGGGTCGAGCGGCACCACGTGATGTTCGGGCCGCTGAGCCGTGCCGTGCGCGCGATCGTGCGAGCCCTGGAGCCGGCGCGGCTGTGGTTGCTGCTCGACGAGTGGAGCAGCGTGCCCCGCGACCTGCAGCCGTTCCTCGCGGACCTGCTGCGCCGGGCGGTGCTGCCGGTCGGCGGCCTCACCGTGAAGATAGCGGCCATCGAACGGCGGTCCCAGTTCGCGGCGTACTCGGGCTGCGGCGAGTACGTCGGCATCGAGGTCGGTTCGGACGCCGCGTCCTCGGTGGACCTCGACGCGTTCCTCGCTTTCGACAACAGCGAGCCGCAGGCCAGGGAGTTCTTCGCGCGGCTGTTCCACAACCACACGTCGGTGTGGCTGCGGGTGAAGGCACCGCCGGAGGACGCGGCGGCGTTCGTGGCGGAGTGCTTCCGCCGCAACGCGTTCACGGAGCTGGTGCGTGCCGCGCAGGGCGTGCCGCGCGACGCGATCAACATCGCCGCGCTGGCCGCCCAGCACGCGCACGACAAGCCGATCGGCGTGTCGGACGTGCGCAGGGCCGCGCGGGACTGGTACCTGCGGGACAAGCAGACGGCCATCGCGACGAACGAGCCCGCCCGCCAGGCGCTGCGGGTGTTGATCGACGAGGTGATCGGGCACCGCCGCGCCCGCACGTTCGTGGTCGACCAGCTGACGCGCGAACGGGCAGGCGTGATCGAGGACCTGCACGACGCACGCCTGCTCCACCTGCTGCGGCGCGGGATCGCGGACCCGAACCACCCCGGCGCGCTCTACGACGGTTTCGCCATCGACTACGGCTGTTACGTGTCGCTGATGCTCGACAACGCGAAGTTCCAGATGCGTGGCCGCGCCGACTGGATCAACTCGCCGAACGGCATGCCCCCGGAGGGCTACCGCATCGCGAGGTCGGCCGTCGACCTCAGGACGCTGCTCGACTGAGGAACGGGACGACGACGGCCGCGAAGTCGTCCGGTGCCTCGCTGTGGATCCGGTGCCCCACCGGGATCTCCACCACGGTCGCGGTCGGCATCAGTTGTGCGGCCTCACGCAGGCGTCCCTGGTCCACGTGGCTCCCCTGGCCGCCCGCGAGCCACAGGGTGTCCGCGGGGATCCGGGGGAGGCCGGCCCACCACGTCGGATCCGGCGTGCGGACCAGGTGTTTGACCGTGTGGACCACCGCCCAGTCGAAGTCGACCGGCTCCGGGGGCGCCGCCGGGACCTCGATCGGCTCGGTGCGCTCGTGGGGCGGCGGGGCGATGTCCTCGACGACCATGAGGCGCACCCGGTCCGGCGCCTTCATCGCGACGTGCATGGCGACGGCGCCGCCCAGTGAGTGCCCGACCAGGTCGACGGTGTCGTGGCCGTGGCGGTCCATGAAGTGGAGGACGTCGTCGGCCATGGCGGTGAAGGTGTAGTCGTCGGTGTGCGGGGAGGTGCCGTGGCCGCGAAGGTCGAGCGCGACCGAGTGGCGGGGAAGGCGCTTCGCGAGGTCCGCCCAGGTCCGCGCCGAGCTGCCGAGTGCGTGGAGCAGCACCACCGGCGGGCCGCCGTCGGGCTCGCCGGTGGTGCGGTGGCCGAGTTCGATCACCCCGCCACGCTACAACTCCTCGAAGAACTCGATCTCGCTGATGGCGAGGTTGGTGCCGCTGACCGACTTGAACGTGGACACGACGTGGATCTCCACGCTGTTCACGCCCTCGCCGTTCTCGATCTCGAGTGTCTGCGGGTCCGGCCGGTCCTGGACGTTGACGTCGGTCGTCTTCCCGTTGGAGAACACCAGGTGCAGCTTCTGCGCCCGGTGCGACTCCTTGAAGCCCGCGCCGTCCCCGTTGTGCACGATGATCTTCGCGAGGTCGACAGTGCGGTCGAACTTCACCACCATGTTCGGCTCCACGCCGCCGACCGGTGCCGCCCAGTAGCTGTCCGACTGACCGTCGACGGCCATGTTGGCCGGGTGGTCCGGCAACGCGACCGACGCGACCGGTGCCTCCGCGGCGGAGACGGGTGCGTACTGGGGGAAGAAGATCTGCTCGAAGGTGCCCTTGGCCTCGGCGGCCTGCTCGTTGACCCAGCCGCGGAAGGGCGCGAACAGCCCGTAGGCGACACCGCCGATGACGAGTGCCAGCGCCACCACGCGACGGATCGTCTTGAACGTGGTGCTGACGAACACGCCAAGCTTGCTCTTGCCTGCCCGGCCGCCGCGCTTGGGACGCTCGCCGGACTTGCGGACCTTCGCGCCGCTCCTGGGCAGGAGCTTGCGCCACCACGGCGTCTTGACGGTCTCCGCCTCGGCGAGGGAGGTGCCACACCGACTACAGAACTTACGCGCGACGGTGTTGCCCTCACCGCACTCACCGCAGACGAGGTCGCCCGGCTGGAGCTTGCGGGTAGGGGGCTGACGCCGGACCGGAGGCGGTTTCCTGGTCGCCTCCTGGGGGACGACGGAGTCCGGTTGGGTGGTGGCCTTTCCGGTGACCGGGGCGACCAGGTCACTGGCCTCGGCCGCGGTGGCGGCTGGTCTCGCGGGCTCGGGCGGGGGTGGTAATGCCGGACCGCCGGACGCCGGTGGTGGCGGTTTGGGCGCGGGTGGGGTCGACGCGACCAGATCCGCGGGCGACGAGCCGTTGCCGGCGGGCGCCACCCCCGAGATCGGGAGGACGAACGGGTTCGCCACCCCGCCCGGGGCGTTCGGCGGCAGCTCGGGTCCCGCGCCGGCCCGCGAAGCCAGCGCGGCGGGAGCACCCGCACCGGGTGGAGGAGGCAGTGCAGGCCCCGCCCCCGGCAGGGGCGGCAACGCCGGACCACCGGAACCGCCAGGCGACTTCGACCCACCTGGCGGAGGCAGCGCTGGACCGGCCGTAGGTGGTGGCAGTGCGGGACCGCCGGACGAGCCCGTTCCACCCGGCGTCGGAGGCAACGCAGGACCGCCCGACCGCGACCCACCTGGCGGAGGAGGCAGCGCTGGACCGCCAGAGGCAGGAGGCAAGGCCGAACCCGCAGTAGGGAGTGCGGAACCACCGGACACACGCGACGGCGACGCCGACCCGCCCGGCGGAGGAGGCAACGCCGGCCCCCCGGCAGGGGGCGGTGGCACCGCCGGACCGCCATGGGTGCCTGGCGTTGACGCCGAGGCGACGGGCGCAGCTACCGCACCGGCAGAGACGCCTGGCGGAGCGGCAGGTGATGCGGGAGGAGGCGGCATCGCGCCAGGGGGTGGTGGCGGCGCCGCACCAAGAGGCGGTGGGGGCTTGGCCACCGCACCTGGAGGTGGAGGCGGGGTCGCGCCGGGCGGTGGTGGGGGCTTGGCTACCGCACCCGCCGGCGGCGAGGGCGCCGCGCCAGGGGGCGGGGGCGGCTTGGCCACCGCGCCAGGGGGCGGCGCCGCACCGGGAGGTGTGGCCGCGCCAGGGGGCGGGGGTGGCTTCGCCGCCGCGCCAGGCGGCGGTGGGGGTGTCGCACCCGGAGGAGGCGGCGGCTTGGCCGCCCCGCCGGGAGGCGGGGGTGGCGCGCCGGGTGGGGGCGGTGGCTTGGCACCCGGCGGAGGCGGAGGCTTCGCACCCGGAGGAGGCGGAGGCTTCGCACCCGGTGGCGGAGGCGGCTTCGGTGCTCCCGGCGGGGGCGGGGGTTTCGGTGCCCCTGGCGGTGGCGGCGGCGCCCCCGGCGCGCCAGGGGGCTTCGGCGGCCCAGGCGCTCCGGGCGGCTTCGGCGCCCCGGGAACACCCGGCCTCGGCGGCACCCCGGCACCCGGACGCCCCGGGACACCCGGCTTCGGCGTCTCGGCCACCGGGTCCCGGTCACCGACATCCAGGTACAGGGCCGACTGCAGGCGGGCGAACCAGCCCCGTTTCGGCTGCTCCTCCTCTTCCTCGACAGCCTTGGCCGGGACCGGCGCGGGCGCCAGCTTCTCCCCCGTCCATTCCAGGAACGCGCCGCACGAACCGCAGAACGCGTCCGCCTCCTTGTTGTGGAAGCCGCATGTCTTGCAGACGATCACGGCCGATCCACCTCCACTCTGTGCACAACGTGTGCTGGTTTGGCTGCCGCTACCGCCGAGTCGACGAGATCCATCGGGACGCTCGCGGGGTCGTGCACCCGGATGCGCACGGCCAGTCTTGGGGACGCCTGCCCAGGCATCGCGGCGCCGGGGTTCTTCGACCAGCCGACCGCGCCGCTGTCCGCTATCTCCACCCGGCCGCCGGTGAGCACCTGGAGGTTGGCCCGCAGGCCGGCCACCGTGCCGCGCATCCGGTACATCTCCACCGCCGTGGCCACCACGGCCCTGCGGCGCTCGATCGGCCAGCCCTCGTCAAGCTCGATCCCCACCCAGCCGGCCAGCCACTCGAGAAAGTCCTCCGGGGCCAGGTACGGGTCGAAGTAGTCGACTATGCAGTCCAAAGTGGACAGGATGGGTGCCATCACGTCGTCGAAGCCGCCCACGAACCGTTCCGTGAACGGGTCTTCCTGGTACACCGCGGGCAGCATCTCGATAATCGGGGACGCCGTCGCCATGCCCGTCACCAAGCCGCGCATCAGTGGTCCTCCACCTTCACGTGGTGCTCGTAGGAGAAGATGAGGCTGTGCGGGTCGACGTCCAGCCGCTGCGTCTCCTCGCCCCGCTCCCCCGTCACCGGGTTCGCACCGAACAGCCGCACATCCTCGACCAGGTCCACGCCGCGAACCCGTTGCAGCAGCGCGTACACGTCACCCGACTGCACCGGCCGCCCGAACTCCCAGCCCCGGCCGTCCCGGCCACCGCTGATCGGGTTCAGGTACCGGTACAGCGCCTCCAGCGCGTCCGCACGCACCCTGGCCGCGTCCAGGCGCGGCCTGGCGATCACCCTGGCCACCACCGTCACGCCGCGGAAGCGTGGCGGGGACACCAGCACGCGCGTGCCGATCAGGCGGACCTCGTCCAGGCGCTCGGAGATGCGGGACAGGGTCTCCTCGCTGGGCACCAGCTCGGCGAAGTCGATCTTGCCCTCGACCTCGGCCGCGGCCGGGACGACCAGGATGCGCACCGAGCCCGCGTCCGTGTCCTCGTCACCTGCCGTCACACAGCGGACGCGGGCCACGTCCGGGGCCGCCTCCTGCGTGATGGCCTCGTAGTCCTCCGCCGTCACCGCGCGGCTGCGGGTGCGCAGCAGGATCGGGCCGCGCGCCTTGGCCTCCTCGATGTCCTCACCGTCGACGCCACCCCACGCGGCCTCGATGTTCTCCACCCTGGAGACGAAGGGAATCGACGACTTCAGCGTCTGGATCGCGCCCTTGCCGACGTTCCCGACCCTGCCGCCGCCCGTCGCGTACCTGCGCAGGCGGAGGGTCGTGCCGTACGGGGGAACCGCGCCGTACTGGCGGAGGCCGCCGTCCGGCTCGCGGATCGCGGGTCCGAAGTGGACGGTGCCGGAGGTGCCGTCCAGGATGTAGTGCCGGTCGTCAGGGCCGCTGGCCGCGAAGTTGTGTACCCGCGTCCACTCCTGCCAGCCGTCGTCGGACATGATCTCGAGGGCCGCATCGCCCGCGCCGATCACGACCGGCGCCCGCGCGACCGAGAACTGCTGTCCCGGCACGCCTTCCGAGTCGCCGAGGATCTCCTCCTCGACGATCTCGCAGTGGCTCGCCACCACCGTGCCGCCGATGGTGCTGGCCGACAGCGCGGCGACGAACGGCGACGCCTCGTAGGTCGGCCAGTCGGCGTCGACCTCGACGACCCGCGCACGCAGCCAGCCCGCCGCGTTCCCACCGAGCACGGCCGACTCGTGGTCGCCCGGCACGTGCACGTGGATCTCGCCGTTCGCGTTCAGCGCGCCGGTCTCGTCCGTGCTGACCCGGCAGCGCCGCCACTCCGTGCCGTTCCACGCCTCCCACCGCAGCGGCGGGTGGTCCGGGTGCACGCCGACGCCCTCGACACGGCAGTCGAAGTCCAGGCGCACCACGCAGTTCGGCACCGGGTTGGACAGGCCGACCAGCAGCACGTCGTCCACGCGCGGCACCGGGGAGAAGGCCGGGATCGACTGGCCCATCCGCAGCTCGTCGGTGTGGTCGACCTGGCCGTCCGCGTCGGCGGCCTGCGTCGCGACGAAACTGAGCGAGCACGGCAGGATCTGCAGGTCCTCACTCGTGGAGAACACCACCGACTCGTCGTGCTCGGTGCGCAGCGTCGCGACGTTCGTGCCCGTCACCACGCCGACGGGCGTGATGGCGGGCGCGGACAGCCAGAACGTGACGCCCGCCTGCGCGGGGGTCGGTGGGATCAGCCGCAGCCCGATCAGCTCCAGGAACTTCACGTACAGCCGGTCGGGGACCTGGTTGAGCCGGAACAGCAGCTGGTCGGTCATGAACGCGAACGTCTCGATCAGCGTCACGCCGGGGTCGGACACGTTGTGGTCCGTCCACTCCGGACAGCGGCGCATGACCATGCGCTTCGCGTCGTCGACCAGGTCCTGGAAGCGCCGGTCGTCGAGATTGGGGGCAGGCAGCGCCATCAGTAGTCACTCCCGTCCTCTGGGATGGTGTAGAAGGGGAAGACCAGGTTGCGCCGGTCGTTGGTGTCTTTGGGCCGGTACTGGATGTCGATGTAGAGCACGCCGTCCTCCTCGGGGTGCGGCGTGACGAGCACCCCCTCGACGTCCACGCGCGGCTCCCAGCGCAGCAGCGCGTCGTGCACCACCTGCGACAGCTCCGCGGTGGTCTCCACGTTCACCGGCCGGAACACGAAGTCGCGGATCCGGCTGCCGAACTGCGGGCGCATCGGCCGCTCGCCGGGATAGGTCGACAGGATCAGGCGCATGGCCTGCTCCAGCTCGACCTCCCTGCGCACCAGGGCGATGCCCCCCTGCGAGGCGACACCCAGTGGGAACGCCCACCCGGCGCCGATGAAGTCCTGCTGTGTCGAATGGCTCGTTCCGCTCATCCGCGGGCCACCTCCTTCCCTAGTTCAGCTTGATCAGAGAACCCTTGACCTCGACGATGGCGCTGCTCTCGATCTTCACGCCCATCTTGCCGTTGAGGGAGAGCTGGCCGTCCGTCTCGATCTTGATCCCGCCCGTGCCACCCTTGATCGTGATGCCACCCAGCTCACCGCACTCGATCGTCAGGGAGCCGTTGGGCGACTTGGACTCCGGCGGTTTCGGGCTGCACGCCAGGGTGACAGTGCCCGCGACCTGGTCGATCACGAGACCCATCTTGTCGCCCTTGGTACCCAGCTGGATCTTCGACGCGATCGGCGGCAGGCTTCCCGGCGGCCCGGGCGGCAGCTCGTCGGTGAACATCAGCTGATTCGCAGCGGGCGTCGCGAAGCCGCGCTTGGTGACCACGCCCGAGCCGGACACCGCGGTCTTCAGCTCGCCGTAGTCGGTCTTGCTGTTGGTCAGTCCACCCAGGACATACGGGCGGCGCGAGTCGCCGAACTCGAAGCCGACCAACACCTCGTCGCCGACCTGCGGCACGAAGAACGCGCCGGTCTTCGCGCCGGAGCCGAACTGCACCACGCGTGCCCAGTCGGACTCGTAGTTCGGCGACAGCCACGGCAGCGCGACCTTCACCTTGCCGAGCTTGTCCTTGTCGGACACGTTGGTGACGATGCCGCACACCAACCCGCCGAAGCCGGCGTCGCTGGTCTTCGCGCCGCCGGAGGCGAGGCCGAGCAGCGACCGGTTCTGCCTGCCGGACACGAAGAACCGCGTGTGGTAGCCACCCTCGTTCGCGTCGAACACGTGCTTGGCGTTCGTAACGAACCACTTGCCGCAGAACTGTTCGGGCACGCCGTCGATCTCGACCTCCGCGCCCGCCTGGATCTTCGGGTCCCCGTCCGCGTCGCCCTCCGCCTCGGCGAACGTGCTCGCGATGTGGTCGGCGAGCCCCTTGGCCGCCGCCTCCGCCGCGGTGTCGGCCGCCGGACCCACGCCGAGCGGCCGGTCCACCATCAGGTACGCGGTGTTGCTGGCCGCCTGCCCCAGGTTCAGGCTCGGCATGCCGGGAATCGACGGCAGGGGCGGCAGAGCGGGCAGGGAGATCAACCCGTCGGTGAAGGACTTGGCGAGCTTCGCCGGGTCCTGGCCGTCGATCGTCGCGGTGCCCGTCGCGGTGCCCACCTTGGCCACCGCGACGCGGGCGTCCTTCGAGTCCCACACCCGGACCTCGACGTCCGGCGTCAGGTTGGCCGCGGACAGGCGGGGCAGGAACGTGTGCAGGTTGTCCTTGAACGTGAGCTTGCCGCCGAGCCCGAGCGCACCTGCGATGGCGTCCACGATCCCGCCCAGCAGACCACCGCCGCCGTCCTTGCGGCCGGACGCCTTGCGGAAGAAGAACTTCCCGCCGACCACCCCGGTCTCGTAGCCGATCTCGCGGGCCCGCTGCGTCAGGAACTCCCAGTCGGTCTGGGCGATCTGCGCGACGTGGTCGTGCGCGACCGAGGTCTCCTCGACCTCGCCCTTCTCCAGGCCCGCGCTCTCGGCGACCCGCGTCGCGATCTCCGAGTCCTTCATGTTCAGGAACGTCCTGGTGCGCTTGGCACGTTGCAACCGGTGCGCCTTCTCGTAACCACGCACGATCGAGAAGATCTCGCCCTCCTGGCAGATCGCCTCGACGGACGTGACCTCGCCCTTGATCAGCGACTCGGTCGAGTCGCTGTCCGCCGCCCCGGCGAAGACCTCCACCGTCGCGCCGATCGACAGGCCCGCGTCCTTGACGATCGAGCCCTCCTCGTCGAGGAACGTCAGCTCGAACATGTCCGGCAGGTGCAGGTGTGTGTCGACCACGGCCCGGATCAGGTTCTCCATCACGTTGGGCAGCAACGGGATCCCGAGCACCTTGCCGACCTTCACGGTCGGCCAGACGATCGCCGTCGAGCTACCGCCGAGCAGTCCGCCCAGTGTCATCGCGCACGCCCCTGGTCCAGCTCGTCCGGGTTGGGCAGGTAGACCGTCGCGCCGGGACGCACTCGGTTCGGGTCCTGGATGCCGTTCACCTCGGCGATGCGCCGCCACGCGCCAGGGTGGCCGTAGTTGGCAGTCGCGATCGACTGCAGCGACTCGCCGTGCGCGACGGTGTGCGCGCGACGGCCGGTGAGCCCACCCGAGGTCGGGTTCTGCGGGAGGGTGCCCAGGAGCGAGGGCTGCTCGTTCATGGTGATGGAAAGCTTGGCGCGGATGGGAATGCCCGCCGAGGTGAACCGCGTGTAGCTGATCTTGACGTTCGAGAGCTTCACCGTGTACATGAAGCCGATCATCGGCGGACCCCACTGGAACGTCAGCTCCGGCGGCTCGGTCTTGAGGTTCTTGCCGAGCGCGGCGGACAGGACCTGACCGAGGAAACCCGCGCTCGGGTTCGTCCACGTGAGCAGCGTGTCGCAGCGCAGCTTCGTGTCGAGGCCCTCGAAGATCACGTTGTTCACCGAGATCGTCATGGGCTTGACCTTCGGGGTGGTCCGCCTGCTGCCACCTCGCGCTGGCGACGGTTTGTCCGAGGTCACCGCCGTGCGCGCCACGCTGATCTCCGTCGGGTTGAAGTCGAAGTACACCAACCCGATGTTCGGCAGCGTCGTGCAGCGGAGCATGGCGGGCACGCGTGCGCCTGCCAGCGCCGCGGCTCCGATCGCCACGCCGGCGGCGATGTTCGCCCCTCCGGCAACCATGGCCACGGTCATCGTCAAGCCCCTCTACTCACAGGAAACCCTCATGTGCGAGCACCAGCTGCTCCATCGCGATGCCGATCGACATCGCGTCGAGGTCCGGGCCCTTCCAGCTCTCCGGGTACACGTTGCGCAGCGTCCACTTCGTGACCGGTATCCCCCGCGAGTCGAACAGCGTGATCGTCGCGGTGCCCCCGCCGCCGCTCTTGTTGGCGTCCACCCAGTTCGCCGCCTGGTCCTGCAGCCAACCGAGGACCTTGTCGGTGTCGTCCTTCTTGATGGCGCGGGACAGGATGACCGGCGAGTACTTGATCATGCCCGGCATGATCGTCTCGTACTGGTAGTTGCCGCCCTCCGCCTGGCGCTCCGGGTTGAACTTCACCTCGAGGCCCTGGCAGCGGGCCCAGCCACCGAGGTCGACGCCCTGGACCGACACGTGGAACCGTGCGGTCAGGGCGAGCATCGTCTGCAAGCTGGCGGTCATCGTCGGTGCCCCTACGGCTCTAGCTTGTTCTCGTCTTCGAGGAAGCCCTTGTGGACCAGCTCGAGCGTCTCGATCGCCACCTGGCTCGCGCCTGCGTCGAAGGAGTTGATGGCCCACTTGGCGGGCATGACGTCACGCAGCTTCCACTTGGCCTTGGGCACCGGGTCGCCGCCGGAGGTGTACAGCTCGATGAAGCCCTCGAACGGCTCCCACTTCCACGACGTGCCGTCCAGCCACTCCTTGGTCTTCTCGAACTCCTCGGAGACCCCTCGGGAGAGCCGAACGTTGGTGTACTTGGTGTTGCCGGGGAAGTAGAGCCGGTCGTTGCCGCCGTCGCCCATGCGGTACTCGGCGACGTCCCAGGTGACGTCGAGCCCCTCGGCCTTGGACCAGCTGCCGAGGTCCCACTTCTTCATGCCCGACATGCTCACCACGAACCGGTTCGACAGGCCGACCTTCGACGTGTCTGACAGAGGCATTGCGTACTCCTAACGGAAATCGGTGAGCAGGCCGGCCCGCTCACGGTCGACGAGCAGCTCGGTGCGCAGACGGCTGCGCAGCCGGTCGTAGAGGCGGGTCGCGAGCTCGTCGAGGTCGACGTTCTCCAGGTCCAGCCCGGAACCGCCGTTGTGTCGCGCGTTCTGGTCGTCGTCGTGCCCGCCGTCCCGCTGCCCGGCCTCGTCCTCCTCGGGCTGCCACCACGTGTCGGTGTCGAACTGGGTGGCGGTGGCGGCGTTGGTGATGCCCATCTGGTCGGCCACGCGTTCCCCGACCGGGCGCCGGTCGTTGGTGCGACCGCTGAACCAGCTGTCCGAGCTGCCGACGCGGGCCGACAGGCCGTGCTCGCCGAAGCCGTAGTTCATGTTCATGCCGGTGACGGCGTGCATCCAGGACGCGGCGGAGTTCGGCTCGTACCGCTGTGCGGGCGGCTGGCTCGGCGGGGTGGAGTGCGAGCGCGAGCCGTGGTGCGTGCCCGTGCCGTGGTGGCCACCGTGACCCGACTCCGACGAGACCTGGCGGTCGATCGCGGTCAGCTCCTCGTGCGACAGGCTCGTCACCGGCATCGCGCCGGGGGCGAGGTTGCGGTTGTGCGTGGCGATCGCGGCGGCCACGAGCTGGTCGCGGCGCGCGGCGGCGTTGAACCCGCCACCACCCTGGGCGGTGTGCGCGCCGGGGCGGTCCGGAGCGTGCCGGCCTTCCCCGTTCTCCTGCTGCAGCAACGGGTTCGTCCACTCCGCGACCACGTGTCGCGCCGACTCGGTGGCGATCTTGCCCACCTCTTCTGTCGTGGCCGCGTCGAACGGGCTGTCGAGGTGCTGCGGCGGGGTGGCCGTGCTCGTCGTCGCCCGGGCCGAGGTCAGCTCGGTGGCGAGCTGCGCGGCCATGGAGAGGTCGGGCTCGGGAGCCGAGGTGGAGACCGCGGGGGCAGCCGTGGGGGCGTGGATGAGGGGCTGCGGCTCGACGGCACCGGACTCGCCGCCGTAGAAGCGTTCCGCGTCCTGTGCCTCGGCCTCGAGCTGCCGGCCCAGCGGCGAGTCGGGGGCGGGCAGGTGCGCGCCGAGGGTGCGTTGCTGGACGGCGTGCACCAGCTCGTGGGCGAGCAGGCCGCGGGTGCGGGGCGAGTCGGTCGGGCCGGCCTCGTCCGGCAGGAAGACCGCGCCACCTGCCGCGAAGGCCCTGGCACCTCGGGACTTCGCCGCCTCACCCACTTTGGGGCCGCGGTACACCGGCACGTCCGCGACGTCGGCGCGCTGCCGGTTGCGAACCTCGTTGGCCAGTGCGGTCGGCACTCGGTCCACGACCGTCGCACGTGGACGCGTCCGACGCGGGGCCGGACGCAGCTCCGCCGTGGCGCGGTAGGTCGCGGCCACGGGCTTGGCAGGCACGTCAGGCCGGCTCTGCTCGACGTTCGGTGTGCCGGGACTCGGCTCGCTCGGCGGCTTGGGAACCTCCCGCGCGACCGGCGGGGCTTCCGGAAGGGGAACCGGTGCCGGCTCGGGGGCAGGTTCTGGTGCGGTCTCCGCGACCGGCTCCCGCGCTGGTTCCGTCACCACACGCGCAGGGGCCGCCTGCGGTGGCGGCGGCTCCTGCGACGGCTGTGGTGGTGGCTGCGGTGCCGGTGGCGGCTCCACCGCGCCGTCCACTACGGACGGTGGCGCCTCCGGGTGCACGAGCTGCGGTCCACTGATCGGCGCACCGAGACCCAGGCGCCGGGACTGGCCGAGGTTGGGCCGCCGCCTGCGTGCCGGTGGCGACACCGGATCCGCCGGTCGCACGTCCTCCTCCATGCGCGGGGGAAGGTCTGGCTTGGGCGGGTTGCGTAGCTCCGGCGGCAGGAACGACGGTGGCTCGGCCACCACCATGTCCTCCTCGATCGCGGGCTCGGAACTCGGCGCCGGGGCTGGAAGCGCGGGCAGGCTGGGCAGGCCCGGGATCGCGGGCAGCGCAGGCGAGGACTGGCCTGCCTTGGCCCAGTCCGGCATGAACCGCAGCCAGCCGGGCGCCCGGTGCGGCGTGGCGGGCTCCCTCGGCTCGCCGACGTACTCGTCGACCGCGTCGACCAGTGGCACCACCTCGCGCGGCGCGGCCACCACGGGCCGCCGCACGGTCGGCACCGGCAGGTCGACCCCCTGGTGCACAACGGTTTCCGTGACCCGCACGACGGGCCTCGCGAGGCCCGTGACCGTGCCGGTCGGCGGCTCGACGGCGCTCGTGCCGCGCCGGTCGAGCCGCAGCAGCGGCACGACCGGGGCGGGCCCGACCACGAGCGGCACCGAGGTGGGGATGACGGTGGGGATCACCGGCAGCGTGGCCCACTGACGAGCGGGCGCACGCAGGCCGGCAGCCTTGTCCGAGGGAGCGGCGACGCTCTCCTGTGGACGGTCGCGCTCCACGGTGGCCTCGACGGCCTGCTCGGCCGCCTTCCGCCGGAATGGCCAGCGCATGTGGCTTTCCCCTTCAGTCGTCGGAGGATCTGGAGTGGATCTTCCCGATCTCCGTGATCACCCGGTTGCGCACCGGGTGCTCGAGGTCGAGGATCTTGTCCAGGTCCCAGTGCAGGTAGTAGGCGACGTACGCGACTTCCTCCCAGACCCGGTCGGTCGCGTACGTCACGATCCCCCCGGCGCATCACCCGCGACGTCCACCGCGAAGTCGCTGCCGCAGTTCGGGCAGCTGACGGCGACCTCGGTGTGCCCGTCGGCGTTGATGCGCCGGTAGAGGTCCTGCAGGAACGCCATGTCCGAGGCGAACAGGCTCTCGATCACGAACGTGTCCACGGCGGCCAGGTCGCCGAGCGTGGTGACGGTCCGCTCGAGCAGCAGGACCGTGAGGTACGCCGGGTTGGCGCGCACCCGCTGGTCGGCCTGCGTCGTGAGCTCGTCGCGGGCCGTCGCCAGCCGCATGACCCCCTCGCGGTGCATGCGGCCGTGCTCGTCCACGTACCCACGCGGCAGCGTGAACGGGTACTCGGTGCGCAGCCCGGTCGCCTGCTCGGCCATCGCGGTCACACCGACACCCGCTGGAGGGTCTCGCACACGATCGTGACGGTCTCCATGAGCACGTCGTTGGCGCCCGCCTTCAGCGCGCCGATCTCGACGACCGACGGCCAGGCGTTCTCCATGTGGTAGCGCGCGACGGGCTTGCCGTCGGCGCCGTACATGACGAGCGACGCGCTCTTGCGGGCCGCGATGATGTCGCCCTGGAGCACGGCCTCGTGCCACGCCCACAGCGCCATGTCCGCGGTCTTGCCCCGCTTGAGCTTCACGATCGCGGGCTCGCGCTTGCCGGGCAGCTTCTTGAGGATGAGCTCCTTGTCGGTGGACTCCAGGTGCTCGACCGGCTTCACCTCGGTGGTGATGCCCTGCAGCTCCGAGAACGCGGCGATCTCGTAGCCGTCGATGGTGATCGAGAACCGGGAGGCTGTGATCGGGTCGGTCGTGCCTGCCATGCCTCTTGCTCCTTAGGACGAAAGGGGGTGGGAAAGAGCGTCACTCTTCGAGGCCGGCGCCCTCGGCGAACTGCGAGATGCGGAACACCACGAACTCGGCCGGCTTCACCGGCGCGATGCCGATCTCGACGGTCAGGATCCCCGCGTCCCGGTTCTCCGGAGGGTTGTTCTCCTCGTCGCACTTGACGAAGAACGCCTGCGCGGGCTGGCGGCCGAACAGGGCGCCGTCACGCCACACGCGGCGGAGGAACATCGTGACCGTGCGCTTCACGGAGTCCCACAGCTTCGGGTCGTTCGGCTCGAACACCACCCAGTTCGTACCCTGCAGGATCGACTTCTCGACGTAGTTGAACAGGCGCCGCACGTTGAGGTAGCGCCACTCGGGGTCGCTCGACAGCGTCCGCGCGCCCCAGACCCGGATGCCCTGTCCCCGGAAGCTGCGGATGCAGTTCACGGCGATGGGGTTCAGCACGTCGTGCTCGCCCTTGGTGATGTTCAGCTCGAGGGTGACCGCGCCACGCACGACCTCGTTCGCGGGCGCCTTGTGCACGCCCCGGGTCGTGTCGTTGCGTGCCCAGATGCCTGCCATGTGACCCGACGGCGGGACGAAGACCTGCTTGCCCGCCACCGGGTCGGCGACCTTGATCCACGGCCAGTACATCGCCGCGTACTTCGAGTCGTAGCCGGTGACGTCCATCCGCCAGTCCTTGACCTCCTGGGCGGACAGGCCCGGCGGGGTGTCCAGGACGGCGACGCGGTCGGCCATCAGCTCGCAGTGCGCGATCATCGCGAGCTGTACGGCCTTGACGTCCTCAGTGGACAGCGCGCCGCGCTGGTAGGCGGCCATCAGGTCCGGCACGCACAGCATGGTGACCTCGTCGATGGCCTCCAGGCCACCGAAACCGGTGCGGTCGGCGGAGTTGCCGACGTACGCGCCTGCCTCGACCTTGACGGGAGCCGGCGCCGGCGCGCCTGCCAGCGCGACCTCACCGGGGCGCGGGAGTGCCAGCGCCTTGCCCTTGGTCTCCTCGACGGTGATCAGCTTGGACTGCTGGCGCACCACGGTCGCGACGTTGTTGGTGCCGCGCTTGGTGGTCACGTTGTCGAACGTCTCGACCGGGTTGCCGCCCTGCTTGACGACGAGCTTGAAGGTGTCGTCGCTCTGCTCGCTGGCGGGCGCGACCTCGACGGTCAGGTCACCGGCGTCCTGCGAGCGCGCGGAGATCGTCAGGCCCGGCCGCGACTCCCCGCCCGCGGCGGGCAGCTCGGCGACCGGCAGCGCGACGTGGCCGTTCTCGGAGACGTTGGCGGACTCGCCGCCGACGCGCACGACGTAGGCGGTGCCGCCGCCGTTCTGGAAGTAGCCGTACACGGCGTGGGCGAGGTAGTAGCCCTCGACGAAGTCGCCGAAGCTCGCCTTGAACTGTGTCCAGTTGGTGACGAGCACGGGCTCGTGCAGGGGGCCGCGCTCGGCGAAGCCCACGAAGGCGGCAACCGCGGTGCCCACGGCCTCGATCGGCCGCGAACCCGAGGAAACCTCCTCCATGTACACACCGGGCGCGAGGTAGCTGCTGGCCATCTCGGGTTTCTCCCTCGTTGCGTGGTAAAGCGTCCGCCGCACACGCGGCTTCGATGAGTTTGTTCTTTCCGCACCGCGCGGCTCAGTCGTCGCGGGGCGGTACGGAGGGCGGCCGGTATCGCCCATTGGGGCAGCCGCGGGTGCGCTGCCCTTTGGGGCGGATCCGAGGCACCCAAAGGACGGGCAGCGGACGGTGTTCCCGCTCGTCCGCGCAGGTGACACTCGATGCCGTGATCACCGAGGTTGACGAGGCACTGTGCGTGTTGCTCGGCCGTTCGCTGCCGGAGGGCACGATGGTCCGGCTCGACCCGCCCAAGCCCACGTGGGAGACCGAACGTCCGTCGAACGCGATCGACCTGTTCCTGTACGGGTTGCGTGACGACCGCGACGGGCGCGAGTCGGGGGTGGCCGACCAGCGCAACGAGCGCGGCACCGTGCTGGCGCGGCAGGAGCCGAACCGGCGCTGTTCGCTGTCCTACCTCGTGACCGCGCGGGCCCCCAAGATCAGCGAGGAACACCGGCTGTTGTCGGTGGCGCTGCGTACGATGATGTTCACGGACTCGCTGCCGGGTGACTGCATGCCGAAGGAGCTGGCCGCTGTTGGCGCGCCGGTGTTCATCCGCATCGCCGACACCGATCCCGGTCCACTGTGGAGCAACCTGGGCATGCCGGCACGCGCGGCGTTCGCGATCACGGTCAGCGCGCCGTTCCTGCCGGAGCCGGACACGGACATCGCACCGCCCGCCGAGAAGATCCGCCTGGACGCGAACCAGAAGAAGAAGGCCGCGCCGCGCGGGCCCCTGGCCCCGGCACAGCCACGACAGTGGGTGCGTACGCCGTGAGCGAGGAGGGGTCGTGAGTCAGCCTGCTGCCAAGATGGGCGACAAGGTCGTCGGGACCGACATCCACATCATCATGGTCCCGTCGCCGGGTGGCCCGGTGCCGACGCCGCTGCCACACCCGTTCGCAGGCACGATCACCGGCGGGTGCAGCACCAACGTGATGATCGGCGGGCAGCCCGCCGCGGTGGTGGGCAGCACCGCGACGAACGCGCCGCCGCACGTCCCCCAGGGCGGCCCGTTCCAGGCGCCGCCCACGAACCAGGGCACGATCACGAAGGGCAGCGGCACCGTGCTGATCAACAACAAGCCCGCGGCCCGCACCGGCGACACGGTGATGACGTGCAACGACCCGGCGCCTGCGCCGACCGGCTCGATCGTCGCCGCGGGCACGGTCATGGTCGGCGGCTGAACCTTCCGCCCGAAGTGCTGCCCCTTCGGCCATCGGATGTGTGATCAACCAGGACCTACGGTCTGTTGTGGGGGGCGTGCCGGTTTGCGAAGGAGAGCCATGACGATGGCGGCACTGCTGCCCGAACCACCACCTGCCGCGTACCGCTACACGTTGCCGGCCGGCCCGGTCGCCGGCACCGCCGTCGACATCGGCCACGTCACCGTCACCATCGGGTTGCTGCTCACCGGTGAGCTGGAGGTGCTGGTCGCGTCGGCGCCCGCCGAGGTGAGCAGGGCGGCGGCGCTGGCCGCGGTCGGCGCCGTGGCGCGGGGCGTGATGATCCGCGACCTCGGCTCGGCGACACCGAGCGTGTCGGCCGCCGCAGGACATCTGTTCACCCAGCGGCACCACGACTTCCGCGCGCCGAACACCGTCACGTCGACGGGTGACTGCGCGGTCGACTTCACGCACCGGGCCGACGCCGTTGCGGTGACCGTCAGCGGCGAGCTCACCTACTCGCTGGAGGTCACGGCGGAGCGCCCGCCGTCGGCACGGGCACCGCAGGGCTGGTTCCGCCGCCACGAGAAGGAGCTGGCGTCGATCGGCCTTCTCCTCCTCGTGGCCGTGCCCGTGGTGCCCGCGCACCTCACCGGCTGATCAGTCCACCCTGGACCGCGACCAGTTGCCGTCGGGCTCCTGCCAGGCGGCGTAACCCGGTGGCAGGTCGGCGAAGTCGCAGACGTACGGGTGGTCGGCGACGACGTGGCGCAGGTGCACGACACCGACCTCGGGTCCGCCCGAGCCGTCGAGGAAGCTCCACGATCCGTCGGAGCCGTGGACCACACCCGCCACCGGCGCCGAGCCGTCGATCACCGCGCGGGAGCCGAGCACGAGCGAGTCCGGTGCCGCACCGGGGAACGGCGAGTCGACGAGCTGGTCCAGCCGGGTCCACAGGCTCGGTGGGTGGTCGTCCTTGGGTAACCACAGCGACGGCTGGCGGTTCGCCGAGCCCAACTCCGGCCACACCAGCTGCACCATGGGCAGTGGCCCTCGGTGGAAGTCCAGCCCGTAGGCGAAGAGGTCGGCGTGCCAGGACGAGTGCACCGGCCGGACCGCCAGCGCGTACCCGTCGAGGATCCCGTCGACGGACGTGCCGGGTGCCAGGGAGAGACCGCCGCGCACCCGGTCCCCGACGCGGTTGACCCAGTGGTGCATGTCCGCCAGCCGTAAGCCGAACATGCACACCTCGGGCGCACGCAAGGTGTGCCACATGCCGACGCTGTACGCCCAACCGGGCAACGCCCCGTCCTCGGGCAGGGCGACGACGCTCCACCCGTGGCTCTGTACGTGCCACGCGATGTCGCGCATGTAGTGGTCCATCTCCGCCGGGTCGCCACCCGAGCAGAGCCAGCACTCGCAGTTCACGCGCAGACTGTAAGCCCATGCACCGACAGTGCCGCCGACGTTGTGAAGGACTCCTTCGGAACGCCCAGCGTCAGGAAGGAGTCCTTCAGTGCACTTCCTGCTGTACCAGTAGGCCCCTGTCGTAGGCGATCGCCACTGCCTCCGCCCTGCGGGTGGCGCCCAGTTTCGCCATGATCCGGGACAGGTGGACGCTTACCGTCTTCTCGCTGATGAACAGTTCCTCGCCCACCTGGCGGTTGGTTCGGCCCAGCGCGACCAGCTTCAGCACTGTGCGCTCGCGTGGGGTGAACGGGTCCAGGGTCTCGCGCGGGACCGCGCCGTCCGTCAGCGCCACCCGGCCCCGGCGGGCCAGCTTGCGCAGGGCGTCCCGCAGCGGGCGGGCGTCCAGGCGCGTTGCCACCTCGTCCGCGGTGCGCAGGACACTGGTCGCCTCCTCACGGCGTTCGGCGCCCAGCAGTGCCTCACCCAGACGCCAGCGGCAGATGGCCTGCTCGTAGATCGCGCCGTAGTCGAACGCCGCCACCGCCGCCGCCCACAGCCCGGGGTCGCTCGCCCCACGCAGTCTGCTTTCCTCCGCCTCGGCTCTCGCCACCCATGCGAGGCCCTCCGGGCCCAGTGTCCCCGTGCGGGGTCTGCCGAACTCGGCCGTCTGGCGGGTCAGCTCCACCAGGCGCGTGCCCTCTTCCACCGCCGCGCGCCGTTCCGCCTCGTCCTTGCGGCGCGCCGCCCGTTCGGCCAGGTCCGCGCACAGTGCCGCACCCAGCGCACCCAGCCGGATGTTCACCAGCACCCACTGACCGCCCACGCGCGACGCCCACTCCAGCGCTTCCCGCACCAGTTTCGCGCCCTCTTCCGGTCTGCCCTGCCACAGCGCCAGCTCCGCACCCACGGCCCCCATCGCCGCGCCGATCTGGAAGTCCCTGTGCCACTCCGACCTCAGCTCGGCCGCCAGCCGGGTGGCCTCGGCCAGTCTGCCCCTGCCGACCATCACGTAGCTGCCCACCGCCGCCAGCCTTGCCGACACGGTGCTCGACACCCGCATGCCCGGCGGCTCGGCGGCCGCCTCGCTGTCGTCCCAGTCGCCGGTCGCGTAGCGGGAGATGACCTTCATGGCCCGCAGCTCGAAGCCGTAGGTGCTCCACGCCAGACCGGTGCTCCTGGCCCGGTCGATACCCTCCTCGATGATCCGCACCGCGTCGGCCAACTCGCCCTGCTCGTAGGTGCTGATGCCCAGGTAGTACCTGGCCCGCAGCTCCACGCTCAGCTCGCCGTCGTCGTGTGCCAGGCGGATCGCCTCGCGCAGGCGTTCGCGGCTCTCCTCGGTGCGGCCGTTCTGCTCGTCCAGTGCGGCGAGGGTGACCAGGGCGTCGGCGACCACGCCGGTCTCGTCGCACGCCCTTGCCTCCTGCACGGCCAGCTCGGCGAACTTCCGCGCCTCCTCCGGCTCTCGCATGCTGCGCAGGATCAACGCGTACACCGCGAGGATCCACGACTTCTCACAGTCCGGCGGCCAGCCGTCGACGATCGCCCACGCCTGCTCGATGACCTGCAGCGCCTCCCGCTCCCGGCCCTCGACCACGAACAGCGCGGACGCGAGCCGCCTGCGCATCATCGCCGAGGTCGCCCGGTCGCCGGACTCGTCGGCCAGCTTCACGGCCGAGCGCGCGAACGACACCGCGCGCTCCGGCTCGCCCGACCGGCCCGCCATGTAGGACGCCTTGCGCAGCAGGGTCACCTCGTCCTTGTCCGCAGGCCGGTCGGCGGGCGGGACTGCCTCCCACAGTTTCAGCGCCAGCTCGTAGTAGTCGAGCGACTCGGCGGGCGCACCGGCGTCCTTCGCCTCGCGTGCCGCCGCGATCGACGCCGACAGCGCCTGCGGCAGCTGGTGGCTCTCCATGCTGTGGTGTGCCAGCGCCCCTGCCGCACCACGCGGACCCTGGTTGGCCGCGAGGTTGCGGGCGTACGCGGCGTGCAGGCGGACCCGTTCGCCCGGCAGCAGGTCGCCGTAGACGGCCTCGCGCAGCAACGCGTGCCGGAACGCGTAGACGTCCATCCACTGGTGCTGCTTCGCGACGAACACGTGGTGCTGCACCGCCTCGCGCAGTGCCTCCTCCAGCTCCGGCTCCGGCAGCTCGGACACCGCGAGCAGGTCGGCGTGCGGCACGCGCCGCCCGGACACCGACGCCACGCGGACCACGTGCTGTGCGGTCTCGCTGAGCCGTTCGACCCTGGCGAGCAGCACGTCGACGAGCGTGGCGGGCAGGCTCTCGCCGTCCTCGGTGTAGGCGGCGAGCAGCTCCTCTGCGAAGAACGCGTTGCCCTCCGAGCGGCCGGCGACCTCGCGGACGAGGTCGTCGGGCAGGCCGTCCTCGGCGAGAGCGGTGACGAACTGGCGCGAGTCGGCCGCGCTGAACGGGGTGAGGTCCAGCCGCTCCAGCGCGGGCTGGCGGACCAGCTCGGCGAGCAGCGGGCGCAGTGGGTGGCGGCGGTGCAGGTCGTCGCTGCGGTAGGTGCCCGCGATCATGATCCGCTGCTCGCGCAGCCGCGAGACCAGGAACGACAGGAGTCGCCGCGTCGAGCCGTCTGCCCAGTGCAGGTCCTCGATGATCAGGAGCACGGGGCGGGTCGCGGCGAGGTCGGTGAGCACGCCGTGCACCGCGTCGAAGAGCTGGAGCTGGCCGATGTCCTGCTCGGGCCGGTTGCCGACCCGCCCGCCCGCGCCGGGCACGACGGCGGTGATGGCGGACAGGTTGTTCTCCCTGCGCTCCCTGGTCGGCAGGGAGACGTCGGGGAAGAGCCTGGCCAGCGCGGTGTGGGCGAGCACGGCCTGCTCGCGGTCCGGGATCTGGGACAGCGCTTCGGCGAAGGGCAGGTAGGGAAGGCCGGTCTCCCCGGCGTCCAGGCACCGGCCGACGAGTACGACCGCACCCTTGTCGCGGGCGACGGTGGCCAGCTCCTCGGTGACTCTCGTCTTGCCGACGCCGGCGTCCCCGGAGATCAGGACCGCGGTCGCGGTTCCCTTCGCCGACCGCTCGAACACGGCGCGGAGGCGCTCCAGCTCGCGGTCACGCGCCACCATGGGTATTCCGGATCCCAGACGAGCCACGCCCTGCATCCTGTCACGCCCGACCGGGTCGGGCGCGCGTGATTTTCGGATTGCGAGACGTCGTGTCCACTGGCGGCGCTCCCGGTCTGGTGACAGGACCCTCAGCGTGATGCTGAGGAGGAGCGCGGGGCATCGGTGGTTCACGTCGTTCCGGCACGTGAGGCCGGGTAAGGGGTAACGAGCACGGGCCGGCCACCGAGGCGGTGCTCCGGGGTCAGGAGAGCACCTGGCTGCGAGTCAGACCGGCACAGCCGAACGGTCAGCCTCAGCTGTCGAGGCGACCCTCCTTCACGACTCCGAGGAAGAAGTCCCAGCCCGGCGTCTCGAACGAAACGGCGCCGGCCTCCGGGTTCTTGGAGTCACGCACCGCTGCGCCGATTCCGGCGACCACGAGCTCGACGCAGTCGTTCTGGGCGCCGCTGAAGCTGCTCTTGCGCCAGCGCGCACCGGACAGGTCGGAAACGGTCATACCCTGATCCCTTCGTTCCTTCTCCTTCAGGACAACCGGTTGGCTGTCCTGTCGATTACTTCGACGGTGTCGTCGGGTTTCAACGCCGCCGCACGCAGGTGGTCGAAGATCAACGTGTAGCGCTGCACGTCCTCCGGCTGTTCCAAGTAGACCCCGGAGGTCGAGTACTCGACGTAGACGACGTCGGGATCCGCCTGCTCCGGGAACCCGAGGATGAGGAACGGCGCCTCCATCCCGGCGTGCGCCCCGGCGGAGAACGGCACGACCTGCAGCGTGACGTGCGGCAGCGACGCCAGTTCGACCAGCTGCTTGAGCTGTTCGCGCATGACCTCGGGACCGCCGACCGTCCGCTCCAGCACGCCCTGGTCGAGCACCGCCCAGTACTCCGGCGGGTTCGACTCCTCGGTGAGGAGCTTCTGCCTGCTCAGCCTGGCCCGTACGCGAAGCTCCACATCGGCCTCACCGATGTCCGGCCTGATGGCCCGGATGACGGCGCGTGTGTAGGCCTCGGTCTGGAGCAGCCCGGGGATCAGGAGGGCCTGGTGGGTGTGCAGGAACGACGCGTCTGCCTCGAGACCGACGAAGGCACCGGTGAACGCCTCGTTGAAGGCGTGCCACCAACCCTTCTTGCGTGCCTCACGCGCCAGCTGCACGAGCGTGTCGCGCTCCTCGTCGCTCACGCCGTACACCTCGAGCATGTCCCGAACGTCGCGCGGGGTCACGCCGACGTGTCCAGTCTCGATGCGACTGATCTTCGACGCCGAGCACTCGAGCTTCTCGCCGACCTCGTCGATCGTCAGGTTCGCGTTCTCGCGCAGCTCCCGCAGCCTGGCCGCCAGCCGACGACGGCGCACCGTCGGGCTTGGACCTCGCGACATGGTTCACCTCTTCAGTGGATGGAATGCGGAAACTGATGTTCTCACTTGGACGGGTCCCATCACGAGGAGTACTCGCAAACGCCGACCAAGCGTGTACGCAGAGCGTAGGCGACCGCACGACATCCACGCGTCCTTCACCCAATCGTGTGGTGCAAGTTGCAATATGCGGCTGGCGCAGCGCAAGCTGCTTGCGAACTCGAACGGTGTCGTGGAAGGCCGGTCATTCGAGTGCCTGTCCGGGTGGCAACTTGACGCGTGGGTCGAGGCGCCACAACCCGAACCGGACAGAGAGTAACTCTTCACTGCACACCACAGGGAGTCACGGTGAGTAGTAGTCCGATCTTTGGCCAGTTGGAGAGATCCCTGGCCGACTACCTGACGGGCATCACGTACCGCGCGCAGTTCGGCGACCAGAGGACCGCCGCGACCGTCGCCAGGTGCGAGCTGCCCCGTCTGGTCACGGCTCTGCGGGCGGTGCTCGACGAGCACGCGCCCGACGAGTCCGGCCGCTGCAACCGATGCCGCACCAACCGGCTCGGCCGTGCGCCCGCACCGTGCCGCGCCTACCTCTCCGCCCACTTGTGCCTGGTGGCGACCGACGAGGACTCTCCGGCGGACGCCGAGGACACGCCGGTGCCCGTCAGGAGGCAGGTCGCGCTCGGCAGCTGACGACGGATCAGCGACGCGACCGACCCCGCAGTTCCCGGACCGTGGCAGTGCCCATCTGACGGCCACCGCGGTTCGGTCCGGACGGCACGCTTTCCCCGTCTCTCCCCGTGCCGCCCGGCGTGCGGCGGGTCTGGGACCGCCCCCCGACCGGTCCCGGACCCGCCCCCAGCTCCTCGGACAACCCGTCAGACGTCTGTCCATATGCGATTCGCTTTCAGCATGCCTTGACCCAGCTGCATTCCAGTTCGGACACTGCCGAGGACGGCGAGGTCGATGGTATGACCATCCGAGCCGTGCTCCCTTCCTGCGCCAACCGGACGGCGACCGCGTCCTCGAGGTTCTTGAGCGTCACCCCGAGGCCGTTGTTGGTCACCATCGAGAACACCCACTGCTGCCCGTCAGCCGTCGTCACGTAGCCCGAGAGACTGCTCACGCCGGTGAGCGAGCCGGTCTTCGCGTGCACGTTTCCCTCAGCCGGGGTACCCCTCATGCGGCTGCGCAGGGTGCCACCGACGAGCTTGTCCGTCTCGCCCGCGATCGGCAGCGCCTCGTACCAGTCGTGGAACCACGGCCTGTTGCGCGCGGCACCCAGCAGGGACACCAGCTGGTCGGGTGAGATCTGGTCCATCCTGGACAGGCCGGAACCGTCCCGGAGGGACACCCTGGCCGGGTTGATGCCGTACGCGGAGAGCTTGCTCGAGACGGCGTCGAGGCCCGCGGTCCAGGTGCCCTGGTCGCTCGTGGCACGACCCATGGCCTTGACGAGGATCTCGGCGTGCAGGTTGTTGGACAGCTTCAGGAACGGCACGAGCAGCTCGCGCAGCGGCATCGACGTCCTGGTCGCGACGACGGTCGCGGCCGCGGGCACCGCTCCCCTGGTGGTCTGACCGACCACCTGCACGCCGTGCCTGCCGAGCGCGGCACGGAACAGGGAGGCCGCGAAGTCGGTGGGCTCCCAGACCGCCATCCACTCGCTCGTGGTGGCGCCACCCGAGGGGATGGACCCTGTCACGGTGAAGGTGTTCGTGCCGTGCACGCGGTCGACACTGATCGTGTTGGCCGAACCAGCCGGTCCGGTGACAGCGGTGTTCGCGACGGTCACGTAGTCGGTGGGTGGCTCGGTCGTCACGACGGCCTTGCCGTTCGGACCCGGCGCGACCCTGACGATGATCGAGCCCGCGTCGTAGTCGGTGTCCGGCGCCACGGTCAGGGCGGACACCTGCGCGTTGTAGTAGTACGGCTCGTCGTCCCACGCCCACGAGACGCCCTGGCGGACGTCGTCGAACCACGTGTCGTCGGCGACGAGCCGGCCCGTCACGACACGCAGGCCGGCGTCGGCGACCTTCGCGGCGAGCGCGTCGTAGTCGGCGGCCAGCATGGTCGGGTCGCCGGTGCCCCGCAGGACGAGGTCGCCGTGGAGGACCGCGCCCCGACGGCTGCCCGCGGCGTGCACGGTGGTGGAGAACCGGTAGTCGGGGCCGAGGACGTCGAGCGCGGTGGCGGAGGTGACGAGCTTCTCGTTGGACGCCGGCTGTCGCCGCCGGTCAGAGGCGTGGTTGTAGACGAGCTCGCCGTCGGCGGTGCGCACGACGAGGCCGGGGTCCGACCCGTCCATGCCGGGCGAGGCGAGAATGGCGTCGAGGTCGGCGGTGAGCGCGCCCCGGTCCTGTGCTGACACAGGAGAGGCACCACCGAAGACCAATGCGATCAGGGCCAACAGGCCGACCAAGCGGGCACGCACAGGCGTCTCCAAGCGTCGCAGGGCTACTCGTGAAGAATCGTCCTACCCCGCGACGGTGTTGACAATCGCCCACATGTCGGCTCAGTCGGGTATAACCCGCAGCAGCCCCTCCTGTACGACGGTCGCGATCAGCGTGCCGTCCTGGCCGAAGAACCGGCCGGTGGCCAGGCCGCGCGCGCCGGAGGCGGTCGGCGAGACGCTGTCGTAGAGGAACCACTCGTCGGCGCGGAACGGCCGGTGGAACCACAGCGCGTGGTCGAGACTCGCGCCGAGCACGTTGTCGAAGCCCCAGTAGACGCCGTGCCGCACGAGGATCGAGTCGAGCAGCGTCATGTCCGACGCGTAGGTCAGCACGCACACGTGCAGCAGGTCGTCGTCGGGCAGGACGCCGTCGGCACGCATCCACACCTGGTTGCGGGCCTCGTTGGGACCCTGCCCGCGCATCTCCCACGGCGGCCGGGTGACGTAGCGGACGTCGATCGGGCGCGGCATGGTCGCCGCGGGTCCGAGCTTCTCGATGTACTCGCGCATGCTGTCCTGGCGCGACGGGAGGTCGTCGGGCGGCGGCACGTCCGGCATGGTCTCCGCGTGCTCGACACCCTGCTCGACCAGCTGGAACGACGCCGAGAGGGCGAAGATCGCCTTGCCGTGCTGGATCGCGACCACACGGCGGGTGGTGAACGACCGGCCGTCACGGATCCGGTCGACGTCGTACACGATCGGCACACTGGGATCGCCCGGTCGGATGAAGTACGCGTGCAGAGAGTGCACCTTGCGTTCCGGCGGCACGGTCCGGCCCGCGGCCACCAGCGCCTGACCGGCCACCTGCCCACCGAACACGCGGACGGTCGAGTGCGCCGGGCTCACGCCTCGGAAGATGTTCTCCTCGATGTTCTCGAGGTCCAGGAGCGCGACCAGCCGGTCCAGTACCGGCTGGCCACGCTGCGCCATGGCCGCGTCGAGATCAGCGGCTGCCTGACGTGCCGCTTCGGTCAACTGAAACCTCCGAGCCGGAAACGGGCTCTCAGGCGTGGTCTTCCTCGCCGAGCCTGTGGACTCGGATGAGGTTAGTCGAGCCGACGGTCCCTGGCGGGGAGCCTGCGACGACCACCACGAGATCACCCGGCTGGTACCGGCCGATGGACAGCATCGAGTTGTCGACCTGGCGGACCATGCGGTCGGTCGTGTCCACCTCGGGCACCATGAACGTCTCGACGCCCCACGTCAGCGACAGTTGGCTACGCACGGACGGCTCCGGGGTGAACGCCAGGAGCGGCAGGTGCGTGTGCAGCCGCGCGAGCCGCCGGACGGTGTCGCCGGACTGGGTGAACGCGACCAGGGCCTTCGCGTTGAGGCGTTCGCCGATGTCGCGGGCCGCGTAGGAGATCACGCCGCGCTTGGTCCTCGGGACGTGGGCCAGGGGCGGCGCCACCGTCGACTCGGCCTCGACCGCCTCGATGATGCGGCCCATGGTCCGGACCGCCTCGATCGGGTAGCGGCCCACGCTGCTCTCGCCGGACAGCATGACCGCGTCCGCGCCGTCGATCACGGCGTTGGCGACGTCGGAGACCTCGGCGCGCGTCGGGCGCGAGTTCTGGATCATGGACTCCAGCATCTGGGTCGCCACGATCACCGGCTTGGCGTTCTCGCGCGCGATCTGGATCGTGCGCTTCTGCACCAGCGGCACCTGCTCGAGCGGCAGCTCGACACCCAGGTCACCACGGGCGACCATGACCGCGTCGAACGCCAGGACGATCGCCTCGAGGTTCGAGACGGCCTCCGGCTTCTCCAGCTTGGCGATCACCGGCAGGCGGCCGCGGCCGACCCGGTCCATGACCTGGTGCACGAGGTCGATGTCGGCCGGCGAGCGCACGAAGGACAGCGCGACGAAGTCCACGCCGAGCTGGAGCGCGAACTCCAGGTCCTCGATGTCCTTCTCGGACATCGCGGGCACGGAGACGTCCATGCCGGGCAGTGAGATGCCCTTGTTGTTGCTGACCTTGCCGCCCTCGGTGACCTCGCAGACCACGTCGGGGCCCTCGACGGACCGCACCGTCAGGCCGATGTTGCCGTCGTCCACCAGGAGGCGGTCGCCCGCCTTCGCGTCCTTGGCCAGCCCCTTGTAGGTGGTGGAGACGCGGTCGTGGGTGCCCTCGATGTCCTCGACGGTGATGCGTACGACGTCACCGATCCGCCACTCGGCCTTGCCGCCCGCGAACGTGCCGAGGCGGATCTTGGGGCCCTGCAGGTCGGCCATGATGCCGACGGCCCGCCCCGACTCGTCGGCAGCGGCGCGCACGAGGTCGTAGACCTGCTTGTGGTCACTCTGGCTGCCGTGGCTGAAGTTCATTCTCGCGACGTCCATGCCGGCCGCGACCAGGTCGCGCACCTTCTCCGGGGTGGCCGTCGCTGGCCCCAGAGTGCAGACAATCTTCGCTCGTCGACTCACGGGACCGTAGCTTAGCTCTCCTTGCTGGAACGATCCCGAACTACTGGCCAGTAACCCCGGGATCGATCCAGAAAGTTATCCGGGAGTTGGTCCACTGGCCTCCTCGTCCGGCCCGGGAACTCGCTGCAACCTCCCACCCCCTGTTCCCCCTATCAACAGTGAAGGGGGCACGGCACCGGGCCACGCCCCGAAGACGAGGAGGATCCCTTGCCAGGACGAGGGGCACGGATCGGGCTGGTCGCGGCTGGTTTCGTGATCGTGGCGGGAGCGGTGACGGGGACGGCGATCGCCGCGACAGGCGGACCGGCGACGACCCCGCCCGCGACGGGCGGACCGGCGACGACCCCGCCGGCCACCAAGGTCCCCGACACGGCGCCGACCAAGACCACGGTTCCCGGCACGACGCCGGCGACCAAGGCTCCGGACACGACACCGCCCGCCACCGAACAGCCCGAGACCACGCCGTCGCCGACCAAGAGCACGGCTCGGTGACACTGGACGCCGTGAACCGAGATGCCGGGCGGGGCTCGTCGTGGGACGACGAGTTCGCCCGGTATGTCGGTGTGCGGGCACGGACGCTGCGGGCCACCGCGTACTCGATGTGCGGCGACTGGCACCACGCCGAGGACATCACGCAGATCGCGCTGCTCACGCTGTACCGCGTCTGGCCGAGGATCGACGACGAGACCCGCGACGCCTACGTCCGCAAGGTGCTGCTGCGGGTCTACCTCGACGACCGCAGGCGGTCGTGGCGCAGCCGTGAGCAGCTGACCGACGTGGTGCCCGAGAACAGTGTGGAACCCCAGGGCTTCGAGGACCGGACGCTCGTGCTGAGGGCGCTGTCCGGCATGGCGCCCAGGCAGCAGGAGGTGCTGGTGCTCCGGTACCTGCACGACCTGAGCGTCGAGGAGACCGCCGAGGAGCTCGGCCTGTCGACCGGGACGGTGAAGAGCCAGAGCGCTCGCGGTCTCGCCACGCTCCGCAAGCGGCTCGGTCCGCACTTCCCGGTGCTGGTCGCCGCGGCGGCGACCGTCGCGGCGATCATCGCGATCGTCCTCGGCATCGCGTTGGCCACCACACCACCCGGTCCGGTCGAACCGGCGGTGCCACCGTCGGGGACGACGGCACCGCGCACCTCGCCGAACACCACGCCGCCTGCCACGAAGAGCCCGGAAGGCCCGGTGAAGACGCCTTAGCGGCGCGGTACCTCCGAGACGCCGACGTGGTCGCGGGCCCACTCGTTGATGTCACGCAGCCCTCGGAAGGCCCTGCGCACACGGCTGAGGGTCTCGCGCTCGTGCAGCGCGTCGTCCGGCGGCCAGACCCGCATGGCGTACAGGGCCTTGTGCCGCAACAGGTCGATGCGCGGGTGGTCGACGTCGTAGCCGCGCGGTTTCGTCCTCAGCCGCTCGCCCCTGATCTCCCAGCCGGTCTTCTCCAGCTTCGCGACGATGTCCGCCAGGGCCTTGCCGTGGAGGTCCTCCGCGACGGCCGTACGGAAGCGGGCGAGCTGGTCGGTCTGGAGGTGGAAGCAGCCACCGCCGACGCGCAGCCCCGGCGGGCCGACCTCCACGTAGTAGGCACCCGCGCCGCGGCCGTGCTCGATCACGCCGCCGCAGTGGGTCTTGTACGGGGTCTTGTCCTTCGCGAACCGGACATCGCGGTACGGACGGAACACGGTGACACGGCTGGCGTCGTCGGCGAACTCCGGCGCCAGCTCACTGAGCAGCTCCTCCATCGGCGCGCGGACGTCCGCCGCGTAGAGGTGCTTGTTGTCCTCCCAGTACGACTTCGAGTTGTCCACCTCGAGGCCGTCGTAGAAGTCGATCGCGTGCTCGCCGAAACCGCTGAACCCCATGGGCCACAAGTATGCGGACCGAGGACGCGGACACGTCGGTCGGGGGGATGACAACTACGCTTGTCGCATGTTCTCAGTGGACGGTCGGACACTGCGCTGCGAGGACGTGCGGCAGGTGGCCGAGGAGAACGTCGCGGTCACGGTGGACGAGGCGGCGATGCGCCGCGCGGCGGACGCGTGGCGGTTGGTGACGGACCTGTCGGCGCGCCGCGAGATCTACGGCAGGACGACCGGGGTGGGCGCGAACCGCGACCTGACCATCGACGCGGACTCGAGCCCGGAGCACGGGCGCAGGCTGTTGCGCAGCCACGCGGGCGGCGCGGGCGACCTGCTGCCCTCGGCGCACGTGCGGGCCATGATGCTGATCCGCCTGAACCAGTTGGCCGCGGGTGGTTCCGGTGCGCACCCCAGGCTGCTGACGGCGTTGGCCGACGCGTTGACGAGCGGTGCGCTCCCCCGTGTGCACGCGACGGGCGCGATCGGCACCGGCGACCTGACGGTGCTCGCGGAGACCGGACTGACGCTGGCGGGCGAGCGCCCGTGGGCGATGGGGCACCTCGCGCCGATCCCGCTGGACACGGCCGACGCGCTGGCGTTCATGAGCAGCAACGCGTCGACGCTCGCCGAGGCGGTGCTCGCGTGCCTGTCGCTCGAGCGGCTGCTGCGGGCGAGCCACGTCGTGACGGCGCTGTCGTACGTGGTGCTGGGTGGTTCGCCGGAGGCGTACGCGACGGCCGTGCACGCCGCGAAGCCGCACCCCGGCCAGGTGTGGTGCGCGGCGGAGATGCGGCGGCTGCTCGGCATGGCGGGGACGACCCCGCCGCCGGGGCGCCGGATCCAGGACCCGTACGGGTTGCGTGCGTTCCCGCAGGTGCAGGGTCCGGCGGTGGACGCGCTGGCGTACCTGCGCAACGTGCTGACGGTGGAGATCAACGCGAGCGCCGAGAACCCGATGGTGTCGCTGGCCGCCGGGGACGTGTACCACCACGCCCACTTCCACATGGCCTACCTGGCGACGGCCCTGGACCAGGCCCGCGCGACGGTCCACCACGTGGCGGAGCTGTCGGCGGCGCGGCTGGGTGACCTCGTGGAGCCGTCGTTCACGGACCTGCCCGCGTTCCTGGCGGACGGGCCGCCGGGCAGCTCCGGGGTGATGATCCTGGAGTACGTGGCGCACGACGCGCTGGCGTCGCTTCGCCAGGTGGCGCTCCCGGTCACCCTCGGCACGGCGGTGGTGTCCCGTGGCGTCGAGGACCACGCGAGCTTCTCGACGCAGGCGGCGCGCCAGGCACGCGCGGCAGCGGACGCCTACCGGCAGGTGCTGGCGTGCGAGCTGGTCGCGGCCGTCCGGGCACTGCACATGCGTCCCGCGGACCTGGTCGACCTCCCCGTCCGCGACGCGTTCGACCTCGCCGACGCCACCCTGGACCGGGAGACCGCCGACCGCCCGTTCTCGGACGACCTGACCAAGGCCGCGGCACTGCTGGAGACCCTCGCCGACATCTGACATGGGCGTGACTACTGGAGGACTGATGACGATCTTCGGTGCGGGGCTCGACCAGGCGGTCGGCCTGACCGAGACGCTGTTCCACCACGCACGGCTCGCCGACGATCAGGGGCTCGACCTGGTCAGCGTGTCCGACCACCCCTACTTCGGCGACCGCCTCGACGCCTACGCGGCGATCGGCGTGCTGCTCGGCAGGACGAGCCAGGTGTCCGGCCTGGTCAACGTCACCAACGCGATCCGGCAGGCACCCATGCTCGCCCGCACGGTGACCACCCTCTCGGCGATGACGGGCGGCCGGATCGTGCTGGGCATGGGCGCGGGCGGCTCGTGGGAGGACATCGCGCGGCTCGGCGCGCGGCAGCTGAGCCCTGCGGAGGCCGTCCGGGCGTTCGCCGAGTCGATCACCGTCGTGCGGCTGCTGTCCGGCGGCGGCGAGCCGGTGACCTTCGAGGGCGAGTTCCACCGCCTCACGGATCTTGCGCCTGCCGAGACGCCGACCCCGCCGATCTGGACGGGCTCGGTCGGCCCGCGTTCGCTGAAGGTGACCGGCGAGCTGGCCGACGGCTGGATCCCGGGCCACGCGGCCGACTGGCTGAGCACCCGCTACCGGGAGTCCCGCCCGATCGTCGACGAGGCGGCGACGGGAGCCGGACGCACGCCGGAGGACGTGGCCACCATCTACAACCTGCCGGGCCGCATCACGAAGACTCCGCTGAACGAGCCCCGCGTGAACGGACGCTGGGCCGGGGGCGACGTCGGTCAGTGGGTCGAGGAGCTGACCGGCGCGGTGCTGGAGCACAGGGCGGGCGGGTTCATCCTCTTCCCGGCGGACGACGGCACACCCGTGGAGACGGTGCTCGGCAGGTGGGCGCGGGAGATCGCACCGGCCGTGCGGGAGGCGGTTTCGCGGAATCAGCCGCACGATCATCGCGTCACTGGGTAACGTCGGGTGCACGAGTCGTCACCCTGGGGGGATCATGACTACACCGGCACCGGGCTTCGCCGTGGAAGTGGGAGAACTGGAGCGCCACGCGGCGGAGCTGCCACAGGTCGCGGCGGCGATGCGCAAGCCGCTGTCGATCCTGCGGGAGCACACGGCGTCGCCGAGGCCACAGGAGGTGGCGGCGGTGTCGGCGGTGGAACACGAGTACGGCACGTTCACCGAGGACCTCGCGAACCGCCAGAGCAGGGCCGCCGACCTCGTCGACGCCACAGCGTTGGCACTGCACGACATCGCACAGGTGTACCGGCGCGTCGACGGGCAGGGCTGACCCGTGCCGGTCAGCGACGACGACCTGCGGAGCGCGTCCTACGCCCTCGCCCACGCGATGAGGCAGATGCTCGCCGCGGACGGCCTCGACCCCGACATCGTCGGCAACCCGGACCAGACGGACTCCGACGTGTTCGCCCGCTCCCTGGAGATCGACGCCGAGCTGTACATGTCGATGAACCTGGAGCTGCTGAAGGACGAGTACGAGGAGATCCTCGGCGCCGCGGAGACCACCAAGTGGGAGAGCGACCCGAACGGCGTCGTGGAGTTGGCGAGATCCGACATCGGGAGCTGGTGGGTCGGTCCTGCGTCGGACGCGTTCACCACGCAGCTCAACAAGATCGTCCAGTGCATCGACAGCCAGTACGTCTACACCGTGCACGCTGCTACCGCGGTCAGCATGATGTACGCGGTCAACGGGCAGTTCCGCGCCAGTTGCCTCGACCTCATGCAGAAGACCGCACAGCACTGCGACGCCGTGGCCAACGAGCTGGAGAAGCCGCCGCCGGAGTGGTCCGAGGCGGGGATGGGCCTGTTCAAGGCGGCGGTCGATGCCATCAAGAACGTGGACCCGTCGAAGATCAAGGACTGGGCGGTCGACCAGATCTACAGCCAGATCGGCTCTGCGCTGAAGCCTGCCCCGGTCGCGGGCACGGCGGCGATCCCGGTCGTGGACGGCTACGCGGCGGCGCGCGACAGGCTCCTCGCCGCCTACGAGGACAACCTCGACGAAGTCCGCGGCTGGATCAAGAACAGGCGTGACGCTCTCGCCGGTCTCACCGTGGCCATGCCCGACGAGCTTCCGCCGTGCACTGACGTCGACAGCCCTGACTTCCGGTACGACCAGTTCTCCTACTCGCCAGAACCACAGGTCCACGGCCCGGAGGTCGAACGCGAGCGCCAGAAGTACGTCGACGAGAAGCCGAAGCCTGGCGGCATCATCAGCGAACGGCTCGACGGGGAGGGGTGAGTCCGTTGTACCGCCGTGCTTTCTGCGGCTTGGCCGTCATGGCGGCACTGGCCGGGTGCACGGCCACGCCTGCTCCTCCACCCAGGCCGCCAACGAGCAGCCCGACCTCGGAAATGCCGTCCGTGGCGCCCTCGGTGAGCAGGCCGGTCGATCTCGGGCCCTACTACGACCAGCCGTGTTCTCTGCTGAACGCACAACAGCTGACCGAGCTTGGGTTCCCCGCCGACGACCAGATCGAGGACGAGCAGGACGGTGCCCGGGTCTGCGCGTGGTCCCGCGACAACAGCAACACAGATGCGTCGTTCACTCTCCTCTCCATCAGCATCTACACGACCGGAGATCCGCTCGCGGCGGCGTACCAGAAGTTCAACTCCGATCGAGCCGAGGACAAATGGCAGACCATCGCGTTCGGGGAACACACCGTTCGAGGTCTGCCTGCGGTGACACGGGGAGACCGGGACGACGGCTCCCAGTGCGAGGCCACGGTCGGCGCGGGGAACGGGCAGGGCATCGTCATCCTGGGCCATCTCTACACCTACAACGAGAAACCCGAGCTGTGCGACCGACTCGTCACCGCCGCCGAGCTGGTGGTCGACGCGGTTCGAAGGTGAACACCCGGGGTGCGCAACTTGGCCACGCACCCCGGGGAGTCTCCTACACCACCGCGAGTGGCAACGCCGTCGGGATGACCGGGGCGGGGAGGTCGGAGTGCCCTGTCAGGAACGCGTCGACGGCGTGTGCGACCGACCGGCCCTCCGCGATCGCCCACACCACGAGGGAAGCACCCCGGTGGGCATCACCGCAGACGAAGACGCCCTCGGTCGTCGTCTGCCAGTCGGTGCCGCACGACAGGCTGCCTCGACGGGAGAGTTCCAGGCCCAGCCCGTCGAGCAACGGCATGTGCTCGACACCCTCGAAGCCGATCGCCAGCAGCACCATGTCCGCGGGCAGTTCCTCGACGTGGTCGTTCACCGGCACGACCTCGCGGACACCGGTCTCCGGGTCACGACGGACACGGACCTCGCGCAGGCGGATGGCCTTGACGTTCCCGTCGCCGTCGTCCACGAACTCCTCCACCGCCACCGCGAAGCGCCGCTCCCCCGCCTCCTCGTGCGCGGGGTACGTCCGCAGGATCCACGGCCACACCGGCCACGGCGACCGCTCGTCGTCACGGACCGACGGCGGTTGCGGGTACTGGTCGAGCTGCGTCACGGTCTCCGCGCCCTGGCGGCTGGCGGTCCCATAGCAGTCGGCACCGGTGTCGCCGCCGCCGATCACGATCACGTGCTTGCCCGCCGCCGAGATCGGGGACGGGCCGTCGCCCTCGCACTCCTTGTTCGCCGGCACGAGGTGGTCCATCGCCAGGTGCACGCCGTTCAGGTGCCGCCCCGGCACGTCCGGCGCGTCGCGGCCACGCAACGCGCCCACCGCGAGGACCACGGCGTCGAACGAGCTGCGCAGTGTCTCCACCGACAGGTCACCGGGTGACGACCCGCCGACCTCGCAACCCGTCACGAACCGGGTGCCCTCCTCACGCAGCTGCGCGAGGCGCCGGTCGAGGACCTTCTTCTCCATCTTGAACTCGGGAATCCCGTACCGCAGCAACCCGCCGAGACGATCATCCCGCTCGTACACCGTGACCTCGTGGCCCGCGCGGGTCAGCTGCTGTGCCGCCGCGAGGCCCGCCGGACCGGAGCCGACCACCGCCACCCGCTTGCCTGACGACACCGACGCCTGGCGTGGTCGGATCAGGTCCTTCTCCCAGGACGCCGTCGCGATGGCCTCCTCGACCCGCTTGATCGTCACGGGTCCACCCGAGAGCGGGTTGATCGACAGCACGCACGCCGTCTCGCACGGGGCCGGGCACAGCTTCCCCGTGAACTCAGGGAAGTTGTTGGTCGCGTGCAGGCGGTTGCTCGCCGCGGACCAGTCGCCGCCCCGGACGAGGTCGTTCCACTCCGGGATCAGGTTCCCGAGCGGGCAGCCGGCGGAACCCGAGTGACAGAAGGGGATCCCGCAGTCCATGCAGCGGGACGCCTGCGCACGGACCTGCTTCTCGCGTTCCTTCGGGTCCTGGTCGACGTACACCTCGTGCCAGTCGGCAAGCCGGTCCGGTTTGGGACGCTTCGGCGCTTCGGCACGGGAGAACTTCATGAAACCACCGGGATCAGCCACGCGACGCCTCCATGACCGCCTCGTCGATGTCGCGTCCCTCCGCGGCTGCCAGCCGCATGGCCTCGAGGACGCGCTGGTAGTCGCGCGGCATGACCTTCGTGAAGGACGCCGCGCGCCGTGTCCAGTCGCCGAGCAGCGACGCCGCTACCGCCGATCCGGTGTTCCTGTGGTGCGCGGTCACGATCTCCCGCAACCACCGCTGGTCCTCCGCGGTCGGTCGCTGGAGGTCGACCATCGCCTTGTTGACCGTGTTCTCGTTCAGGTCCAGCACATACGCGATGCCGCCGGACATGCCCGCCGCGAGGTTGCGCCCGGTCGGCCCGAGCACCACGGCCCTGCCGCCGGTCATGTACTCGAACGCGTGGTCGCCGACACCCTCGGCCACCGCCACCGCGCCGGAGTTCCGCACGCAGAACCGCTCGCCGACGCGGCCGCGCAGGAAGATCTCCCCGCCGGTCGCGCCGTAGCCGATCACGTTGCCGCCGATCACCTGCTGTTCGGCCGCGAAACGCGACTCGGGGTGCGGTCGCACGATGATCCGCCCGCCGGACAGGCCCTTGCCGACGTAGTCGTTGGCGTCGCCGACGAGGTCCAGCGTGATGCCGGCAGGCAGGAACGCGCCGAGCGACTGACCCGCGGAACCGGTCAGCTCGATGTGGATCGTGTCGTCCGGCAGGCCCTCGCCGCCCCAGCGCCGCGTCACCTCGGCACCCAGCAGCGTGCCGACCGTGCGGTTCACGTTGCGTACCGGCAGCTCCAGCCGCAGCGGGTGCGCGTCCTCCAGCGCCGCCTCGGCCAGCTGGATCAGCGTGCGGTCCAGTGCCTGGTCCAGGCCGTGGTCCTGCGCGCGCACGCGCCGCTTCGCGCCACCGTAGTTCGTCTCCTCCGGTACCGCGAAGATCGGCGTCAGGTCGAGGCCCTGCGCCTTCCAGTGCTCGACCGCGTCGTCGACGTCCAGCAGCTCCGCGTGGCCGATCGCCTCGTCGAGCGTCCGGAAACCGAGCGACGCCAACAGTTCCCGCACCTCGTTCGCGATGAAGTGGAAGAAGTTGACCACGTGCTCGGCCTGCCCGGTGTACCGCTCGCGCAGCTCCGGGTTCTGCGTCGCGACGCCGACCGGACACGTGTCCAGGTGACAGACCCGCATCATCACGCAGCCCGCCACGATCAGCGGTGCGGTCGCGAAGCCGTACTCCTCCG
Source organism: Actinophytocola oryzae (assembly GCF_004364325.1). Classification (GTDB taxonomy): domain Bacteria; phylum Actinomycetota; class Actinomycetes; order Mycobacteriales; family Pseudonocardiaceae; genus Actinophytocola; species Actinophytocola oryzae. The sequence goes on from NZ_SOCP01000011.1 coordinate 161,296, forward strand.
CGCCGAGCAGCGCCGCGACGACCACGTCCCGCCCGGTCTTCATCGCGCCGTCGACCTGCACGGTGATCCGGTCGCGTAAACCGTTGAGCAGCAACGTCTGCTGGGTCTCGGCGAGGCCGATCTCCCACGGCGTGCCCGCGTGCTTGAGCGAGTTCAGCGGCGAGGCACCCGTGCCGCCGTCGTGCCCGGAGATCAGCACGACGTCCGCGTGCGCCTTGGAGACACCAGCCGCGACCGTGCCGACGCCCAGCTCGCTGACCAGCTTCACGTGCACGCGTGCGTGCTCGTTCGCGTTCTTGAGGTCGTGGATCAGCTGCGCGAGGTCCTCGATGGAGTAGATGTCGTGGTGCGGCGGCGGGGAGATCAACCCAACGCCCGCGGTCGAGTGCCGCGTGCGGGCGATCCACGGCCACACCTTGTTCGGCGGCAGCTGGCCGCCCTCGCCGGGCTTCGCGCCCTGCGCCATCTTGATCTGCAGGTCGGACGCGTTCACCAGGTACTCGCTGGTGACGCCGAACCGGCCGCTCGCGATCTGCTTGATCGCCGAGCGCCGCTCGGGGTCGTAGAGCCGGTCGGTGTCCTCGCCGCCCTCGCCGGTGTTGGACCGGCCGCCGATGCGGTTCATCGCGATGGCGAGGGTCTCGTGTGCCTCGGCGCTGATCGACCCGTAGGACATCGCGCCGGTGTTGAAGCGCTTCAGGATCGACTCGACCGGCTCGACCTCGTCCAGCGGGACCGGCGTGCGCTCCTCGCCGCGGAACCGGAACAGCCCGCGCAGCGCGCCGCCCTCCCGGTTGAGCCGCTCGACTTCCTCGACGTACTCCCGGTAGACGTCCTCGCGGCGCGTCCTCGTCGCGTGCTGCAACAGGAACACGGTCTCCGGCGTGAACAGGTGCAGCTCGCCCTCGCGGCGGTAGGCGTACTCGCCACCCACCTCGAGGCGCCGGTGCACGCGGTCGGTCGGGTTCTCCGGGTGCGCGTGGTGGTGCCTCGTCGCGACCTCGGCCGCGATCACGTCGAGGCCGACGCCGCCGAGCTTGCTGCTGGTGCCGGTGAAGTACTCGCCCAGCACGTCGTTGGCGAGCCCGAACGCCTCGAAGACCTGCGCCGCGGTGTAGGCGCCGACCGTCGAGATGCCCATCTTGGACATGATCTTGACGACGCCCTTGACCAGCGCGTTGACGTAGTTGCGGATCGCCGTGCGCGGCTCGATGCCGGTGAGGGTGCCGCGCCGGATCAGGTTCTCGATGGTCTCGAACGCCAGGTACGGGTTGACCGCTGCCGCGCCGTAACCCAGCAGCAGCGACACGTGGTGCACCTCGCGCGCGTCGCCGGTCTCGACGACGAGCGCGACCCGCAGGCGTTCCTTGGTGCGCACCAGGTGGTGGTGCACGGCGGAGACGAGCAGCAGCGACGGGATCGGCGCCATGAGGTGGTCCGCGTCGCGGTCGGAGAGGACCAGCGTGCGGGCACCGGCCGCGATGGCCTCGGACGCGTCGCGCCGCACGCGCTCGATCGCCGACGCGAGTGCCTCGCCGCCACCCTCCACTTCGTACAGACCGGGGATCACCGTGCAGGCGTAGCCCGGCATGTCGCCGTCGTCGTTGACGTGGATGAGCTTGGCCAGCTCGTCGTTGTCGATGACCGGGTAGGGCAGCTGGATGTGCCTGCACGACGCGGGGCCCGGGTCGAGCAGGTTCTGCTCGGGGCCCATGATGCGCTGCACCGAGGTGACGATCTCCTCGCGGATCGCGTCGAGCGGCGGGTTGGTCACCTGTGCGAAGTTCTGCTTGAAGTAGTCGTACAGCAGCCGGGACCGCTTCGACAGCGCGGCGGGCGGGGTGTCGGTGCCCATCGAGCCGATCGGCTCGGCACCGGTCACCGCCATCGGCTGGAGCAGGATCTTCAGCTCCTCCTCGGTGTAGCCGAAGGAGAGCTGGCGCCGCAGCACGGACTCGTTGGTCTGGACCACGTGCTCGCGGTCGGGCAGGTTGTCGACCTTCAGCAGACCGGCGTGCAGCCACTCCCCGTAGGGCAGCTTGGCGGCGAGCGCCGTCTTGATCTCGTCGTCGTCGACGATCTTGCCCGCCCTGGTGTCCACCAGGAACATGCGACCCGGCTGCAGGCGGCCCTTGGCCACGATCTGGTCCGGCGGCACGTCGAGCACGCCGGTCTCGCTCGCGAGCACCACGCGGTCGTCGGCGGTGCGCCACCAGCGGGCCGGGCGCAGGCCGTTGCGGTCGAGCACCGCGCCGACGAGCGTGCCGTCGGAGAAGGTGACGCTCGCCGGGCCGTCCCACGGCTCCATCAGGCTGGAGTGGAACTTGTAGAAGGCGCGCCGCTTCGGGTCCATGGTGGCGTTGTTCTCCCACGCCTCCGGGACCATCATCAGCACGGCGTGCGGGAGGCTGCGGCCGCCGAGGTGCAGCAGCTCGAGCACCTCGTCGAAGGACGCGGAGTCCGAGCCCTCCGGGTCGCAGATCGGGTACAGGCGGGAGAGGTCGCCGGGGATGAGGTCGCTCGCCAGGAGCGCCTCGCGGGCACGCATGCGGTTGCGGTTGCCCCGGATCGTGTTGATCTCGCCGTTGTGCGCGACGAAGCGGAACGGGTGCGCGAGCGGCCACGACGGGAAGGTGTTCGTCGAGAACCGGCTGTGCACCAGTGCGATCGCGCTCTCGAGCCGCTCGTCGGTGAGGTCGGAGAAGAACTGCGGCAGCTGCGCGGTGGTCAGCATCCCCTTGTACACCAACGTCCGCGCGGACAGCGACGGGAAGTACACGCCGCAGCCGGAGGCCACGCTCTCGTGCTCGACGCGCTTGCGCAGGCAGAACACGAGCCGGTCCAGGGCCACCCCCGCGGACCTGCTGCCGTCCCCGTCGGCGGGCGCCGCGACGAACGGCATGGCGAAGTGCGGCATGACCGACGACGCTGTCGGTCCGACGTCCGCCGCCTCCGGGTTGACCGGCACGTCCCGCCAGCCGAGGACCTCGAGCCCTTCCTCCTTGGCGATGCGCTCGACCAGCGTGACGGCTGTGGCACGCCGGTCGAGATCCTGGGGCAGGAAGGCCATGCCTGCCGCGTACGCGTGCGCACCGTCCTCTGTGGGCGCCGGGAGGTCGAAGTCGACCTCGGCGCGGAAGAGCTCGTCGGGGAGCTGGAGCAGGATGCCGGCACCGTCGCCGCTCGTGGGCTCGGCACCCGCCGCGCCGCGGTGCTCGAGGTTGGCCAGCGCCACCAGCGCGTCGGTCACGATGCCATGTGACCGGCGCCCCCGGATGTCGGCGACCATGGCCACGCCACACGCGTCACGCTCGGTGGTGGGATCGTAGAGACCCTGTGCGGTGGGTATGGCGGAGTAGATCACGCGTCGACCTCCCTCGTCGTCCTCGCGCTCAACCTGGAAGCTGGGCGCGGGACGCCGGTGGCCCGCATGTTGACGCGAGCTTAACAGTCCCGAAACCCAGGAGCCATGCGTCAAAGGGCGGATTTCCGCGATCGATGTAACGTTTTGGATGATCCGCGCGATAAGCCGCCCTCGCCCTGGTGGGGCTTGACAGGAGCAGGCACCGCCTGGACACGGTAGTCGACGGTTGCCCGAATGTGAGGTCGGTGAAACGTCCCGCTCCAGGGCCAGGACAGCGTCACACGAGGGCGCCCCGGACCGCCAGAGCCGACGGCCCATGTCACACAGATCGGATCGATGACGAATGGGACAGCGGACGGGTTGACAACAGCTCCGTGAGAGCGCTTCCATGGCAAGCGCAAACTATTGCGGCCTTAGTGCGGCACTCGGAACCCTGCCCGAGCGTGACAAGGAGGTCACACGCATGCCAACCACCCGCATGTACAGACGGAGGCTCGCCGTCGGCGCGGCTGTCGTCCTGGCGCTCGCTCCCCTTTCCTACCAGGCACAGGCGTCCGTCCCGCCACCCGACTCCGGGTGGACACAGGTCTGGGCCGACGACTTCACCGGCAACGCCAACACGCTGCCGTCGTCGTCCAACTGGATCATCGACACCGGCCACGCCTACCCGGGCGGCCCCGGCAACTGGGGCACCGGTGAGATCCAGAACTACACCAACAGCACCAGCAACCTCAGCCTCGACGGCGGCGGCAACCTGCGCATCACCCCGATCAAGGACGGTTCCGGCAACTGGACCTCCGGCCGGATCGAGACCCAGCGCAGCGACTTCCGGCCGCCATCGGGTGGCGTGCTGCGGCTCGAGGGCCGCATCCAGATGCCGAACGTCACGGGCAACGCCGCACTCGGCTACTGGCCTGCGTTCTGGGCCCTCGGCGCGCCCTACCGGGGCAACTACTGGAACTGGCCGGCCATCGGCGAGTTCGACATCATGGAGAACGTCAACGGGATCAACTCCGTGTGGGGCGTGCTCCACTGTGGAGTGAACCCCGGCGGGCCCTGCAACGAGACGAACGGGCTCGGCGCCAGCCGTGCGTGCCCCAGCTCGTCGTGCCAGTCGGCCTTCCACACCTACCGGTTCGAGTGGGACCAGAGCGTCTCGCCCAACCAGCTGCGGTGGTACGTCGACGGCCAGCAGTTCCACTCGGTCACCCAGTCCCAGATCGGGAACGACGCGTGGAGCCAGATGACCGCGAACGGCTACTTCATCCTGCTGAACGTGGCGATGGGCGGCGCGTTCCCCAACGGCGTCGCGGGCTTCGGCACGCCGACGGGTGACACCGTGTCCGGCCGGTCCATGCTCGTGGACTACGTGGCCGCGTGGACCCGGGGCGGCTCCGGTGGCGGCGGGGGCGGGGGCGGCGGCTCCGCCTACAACCAGATCCAGGCGGAGGCGTTCCAGTCGCAGTCGGGTACCCAGGTCGGCGCCGCGTCGAGCGCGACCGGCGGCCAGTACGTCGGCTGGGCCGCGAACGGCGACTGGCTCCAGTTCAACAACATCGACTTCGGCTCCAGCGCGGCACGGCAGTTCACCGCACGGGTCGCCTCCGGCGCGGGCTCGGGCATCAGCGGCCTGGTCGAGGTGCGACTGGACAGCAGGTCGAACTCGCCGATCGGCAGCTTCTCGGTCGGCAACACCGGGGGCTGGGAGAGCTGGCGGAGCATCCCCGCCAACATCTCCGGCGTCACCGGGACCCACACCGTGTACGTGACGTTCACGAGCGGCCAGTCAGCCGACTTCGTGAACATCGACTGGTTGACCTTCGGCCGGTAGTACACCCGAGAACGGCGGTCCTGCGAACCCGTACAGGCCACGTGGAGCACAAGGACCGCTGATCGCCGGCCTCTCGCGCCTGTCCCTGCGCGGGAGGCCGGCACTTTTGTTGTCGCCCGCAACATTCCGGTCACGACGCCTTGACACGCGCCAACTCAGCCGCGATTCTTTCGCCTACCCATGAGAGCGCTCTCACGCACAGACCACAGCGACGTGGCCGACAGGCCGCGCAGGAGGCCCAGTAATGCGTAACTCAGGGATCGTCGCGGGGCTCGCCGCGACCGCCCTCGTCCTCACGGCCTGCGGCTCGGGCGGTGACTCGGGCTCCGACGGCGTGACCACGCTGACGATCAACGTGTTCGGCGACAGCTTCTCGTTGCCGGATAACCGTTCCCTGTACGACGAGTACGAGAAGGCCCACAAGGACGTCAAGATCGTCGAGAACAGGAGCGACTTCGGCAACCACCACCAGAACCTGCAGGCCCGGCTGACCGCGGGCTCCGGCGCGGCGGACCTCGAGGTGATCGAGGTCGGCCAGGTGTCCGGCTTCGTCGGCCAGTCGGACAAGTTCGTGAACTTCAGGGACAGGGACGTCGACACCGCGCAGTGGACCGAGTCCACCGTGCAGCGGGCGTCCACTCCGGACGGTGGCACGCTCATCGGCCTGCCGACGGACATCGGCGGCCTCGCCATGTGCTACCGCACGGACCTGTTCGCACAGGCCGGCCTGCCCACGAACCGGGACGAGGTCTCGGCGCTGTGGTCGACGTGGGACTCCTACGTCGAGGTCGGCAACCAGTTCCGCGGCAAGGTGCCGAACGTCAGGTGGTTCGACGCGGGTGGCCACGTGTTCACCGGCATCCTCGGCAACGAGGAGGAGACGTACTACAACGCCAAGGGCGACCTGGTCGTCGAGAAGAACGCGGCCGTGAAGGACGCGTGGGACCTGACGGTCAAGGCCATCAAGGCCGGTCAGTCCGCCGGGCTCGCGGAGTTCAGCACCGAGTGGAACACCGGCTTCCAGCAGGGCCAGTTCGCGACGATCACCTGCCCCGCCTGGATGATGGGCTACATCCAGGGCAACGCCCCCGACACCAAGGGCAAGTGGGACATCGCGAAGATCCCCGGCGGGTCCGGCAACTGGGGCGGCTCGTACGTGACCGTCCCCTCGCAGGGCAAGCACATCGACGCGGCCGTCGAGCTGGCGAAGTGGCTGACCGCGCCGGAGCAGAACATCGAGCTGTTCAAGGCGATCGGCAACTTCCCGAGCCAGGAGTCGACCTGGAGCCGGCCGGAGATCGCGGACTTCACCTCGGAGTTCTTCTCGAACGCACCGGCGGGCAGGATCTTCCCCGAGTCGCTGGAGAACGCGCCGAAGCAGGTGTACGGCCCGCAGAGCGGCGTCATCGGCAACACGTTCGCGGGCGCGTTGAACAGCGTCGAGCAGGGCACCGACCCCGACAAGGCGTGGGACTCGGCGATGAACGACATCGAGGCCGCCGCGGGTGAAGGGTGACGGTCCAGCTCGACGACCGCGGGGCGCCGGCCGACTCCGGCCGGCGCCCGGCGCCACCGTCTCGCAGGCGGGCCTGGCGGTCTGTGTTGTACCGCCTCGACGTCAAGGGCTCGCCCTACCTCTACGTGTTCCCGTTCTTCGGGTTGTTCGCGGTGTTCGGCCTGTTCCCGCTGGTGTACACGGCCGTGATCTCGACGACCGCGTGGAGCCCGCGCAGGCCCGGCAGCGAGGACGTCTCCGTCGGGCTGGACAACTACGGGAAGCTGTTCGCCGACGAGAACTTCCACAACGCGCTGATCAACACGTTCGGCATCGGGATCGTGTCGACAGTGCCGCAGCTGTTGCTGGCACTGGGAATCGCGCACCTGCTGAACTACAAGCTGCGCGGCAGGCTCTTCCTGCGGATGGGCGTGCTCGTCCCGTACATCACGTCGGTGGCGGCGGTAGCGCTGATCTTCAACCAGATCTTCGCGCGGGACTTCGGGCTGCTGAACTGGATCCTCCAGCCGTTCACGGAGAACCCGGTCGACTGGCGTGCCGAGAAGTGGGCGTCCTGGCTCGCGGTGTCCGCGATGGTGACGTGGCACTGGACCGGCTACAACGCGCTCATCTATCTGGCCGCGATGCAGACGATCCCCTACGAGCTGTACGAGTCCGCCTCGATCGACGGCGCGAGCCGCAGGCAGCAGTTCTGGCACATCACGATCCCGAGCCTGCGGCCCACGATCATCTTCACGGTCATCGTGTCGACGATCGGCGCGCTGCAGCTGTTCGCGGAGCCGTTCCTGTTCGACACCACCCGCAACAACAACGGTGGCTCGGACCGGCAGTTCCAGACCGTGGTCCTCTACCTGTACCAACAGTTCTGGACCAACGGCCGTTACGGCTACGGCGCCGCGATCGCGTGGACGCTGTTCGTGGTGACGGTGGTGGTCGCACTGGTGAACTTCCTGCTGGCGCGCCGGATCCGATCGGCGGACGACTGACATGGCGACCCACACGACGCCACGGCGCCAACGCAGGGCACCTGACGAGGGCCGTTGGGGCACCTACGCGATCCTGTTCGCGATCATCGTCTTCTCGGTCTTCCCGCTGTACTGGTCGATCGTGGTGTCCTCGCGCGACCAGTCCGCGATCGGCAGCTACCCGCCGCCGCTCGTGCCGGGCGGTTCGCTGTGGGACAACCTGTCCACGGCGTTCGAACAGGGCAACTTCGGGCTGGCGCTGACGAACTCGGTCGTCGTGGCGGGCACGGTCACGATCGCGGTCGTGTTCACCTCGACGCTCGCGGGTTTCGCGTTCGCCAAGCTGACCTTCCGGGGCAGGGGCGGTCTGTTCGGCGCCGTGGTCGCGACGATGCTGGTGCCGACACAGCTCTCGATCATCCCGCTGTACATCATGGTGACTCAGTGGTTCGGCTGGTCCAACGACCTGCGTGGCGTGATCGTGCCCGCACTGGTGAGCGCGTTCGGCGTGTTCTTCATGCGCCAGTACCTGTCCTCGGCCATGCCGACCGAGCTGCTCGAGGCGGGCCGCGTCGACGGCGCGTCCACGTTGCGGATCTACTGGAACGTCGTGCTGCCGATCGCCAGGCCGGGGGCGGCCGTGCTGGCGCTGCTGACGTTCATCACGTACTGGAACGACCTGTTCTGGCCGCTGATCCTGCTCAACACGCAGAACCCGACGGTGCAGGTGGCGATCGCGAACACGGCGAGCGGCATCGAGGTCGACTACTCGCTCGTGCTCGGCGGCACGGTGATCGCGACCTTCCCGATGCTGATCGTGTTCCTGTTGCTGGGCCGTCAGATCATCGGCGGGATCATGCAGGGGGCGGTGAAGGGGTGAACCACACGACACGCGGTTGCCTGTGGGGCTCGCCGACGGCCGCCTACCAGAAGGACCTCGACCTGCCGGAGTACCGGTTCTCGGTGTCGTGGCCGCGGCTCCAGCCGGACGGCAGGGGGCAGGCCGACACCGAGGGCCTCGACCACTACGAACGCCTCGTGGACGAGCTGCTGGCACACGGCATGACGCCGGTGCCGACACTGCACGACGGGGACCTGCCGCAGGAGCTGGAGGACTCCGGCGGCTGGGCAGCGCGGGACACCGCCGTCCGTTTCGCGGAGTATGCCGGGCTGGTCGGGATGCGTCTCGGCGACCGGGTCCCGTACTGGACCACGCTGAACGAACCGTGGTGTGCGGCCTTCCGAGGGGAAGCGTCCACCCCGGCGCACGCGTTGCGGGCCGCGCACCACCTGCTGCTGGCGCACGGGCTCGGCACGCTGGCGTTGCGTTCGGTCCTGCCCGTCACCGCACAGGTCTCGATCACGCTGAACCTGGCCGCCGTGCTGCCCGCGGCGACGTCGTCGGCCGCGACCAGCGCGGTCCGGCGGATCGACGGCCTGGCCAACCGGCTGTTCCTGGACCCGCTGTTCGTGGGCCACTACCCGGCGGACGTGCGGCAGGACACGTCGCGGGTGACCGACTGGTCGTTCGTGTGGCCGGACGACCTGTCGGTCATCTCGACCCCGATCGACCTGCTGGGCATCAACTACTACTCCCCGAACCTGGTGGACGTCGGCCCCTCCGAGCGCGGCCCGTCACCGTGGCCTGCGTGCGAGAACGTCCGGTTCGTCCCTCCTCCCGACCCCACGACGGCGATGGGCCGGTCGATCGACACGCAGGGGCTGCGCAACGTGGTACACCGGGTGCACGACCAGTACCGTCCGATCCCGCTGGTGGTCACCGAGAACGGCGCCGCCTCCGAGGCCGCCGGGTGTCTGCGTGATCATCTGGAGGTCGTGCGCGAGGCGATCTCCGCAGGCGTGGACCTTCGGGGATACTTCGTGTGGTCGCTCTTGGACGACTACCGACAGGTGATTCGAACGAACGGCTTGGAATGAAACCGACACTGGACACGGTCGCCGCGGAGGCGGGGGTGTCCCGCGCGACGGTGTCCCGGGTGATCAACGGCTCACCGAGGGTGTCCCCCGAGGTCAAGACCGCGGTGCAGGCGGCCATCGCCGCGCTGGGCTACGTCCCGAACCGGGCGGCCCGCAGTCTCGCGATGCGCCGCACCGACTCGATCGCCCTGGTCATGCGTGAACCGGACGCCACGGTGCTGAACGACCCGTACCTCGGCAACATCATCATCGCCACGAGCCAGACGCTGATCGACACCGGCGTGCAGCTTGTGCTGGTGAACGCCCAGAACACGGCGGAACACGCCCAGCTCGCCGACTACGTCCGAAGTGGACACGTCGACGGCGTCCTGCTGGCGTCCATGCACGACGACGACCCGCTGCCCCGCCTGTTGCTCGAGGCGGGCATCCCGACCGTGGTCGGCGGCCGACCGTCCCGCCCGCTACCCGGCCTGTCCTATGTGGACTGCGACAACGAGGGTGGTGCCCAGCTGGCGGCCGAACGCCTCCTGTCGGCCGGCCGCCGCCGGGTGGCGACGATCGCCGGGCCCCAGGACATGACGGCGGGCATCGACCGCCTGGCGGGCTACCGCAACGCGCTGACGGGTGCGGGCCGCAAGGCCGACCGGGTGGCCCACGGCGACTTCACCAGGGAGTCGGGCCAGCAGGCGATGGCCGAGCTGCTGACCCGCTACCCCGACGTGGACGCCGTCTTCGCGGCGAACGACATGATGGCCGCCGGCGCGATCCGCGTACTGCGCGACGCGGGCCGCAAGGTCCCGACGGACGTGTCGGTGGTCGGGTTCGACGACATCGAGCTGGCCCGCCACACGGAACCACCCCTGACCACGATCCACCAGCCGATCGTCGACCAGGCCCGCACGATGACCGAGCTGCTCCTGACCCAGATAGGCGGCGACCCGGTCGCGGATCCGGTGGTCCTCCCGACTGTCCTCGTGGAACGCGAGTCCGCGTAGCGCCGCGCCGGCGGTCCCTGTCTTGCGTCGATCGAGGGACGTGACGGTGGCGGCGCGGAACCGCCTGCGTTCCCGGCAGGCAGGGCCCGCTGTGTGGGTGCCGGGCGCTGCGCGCCCGACACCCGCGAGATGCGCGATTCCGGGTAGGCCGACCCCGAGACCCTCACTGGACGCGCCCCGAACGTTACGAAGGCGTCCTTCAGTACGCCGGGCGTCACGAAGGCGCCCTTCAGTACACCGGACGTCACGAAGGCGCCCTTCAGTGCAGTCAGCCTGAAGCCACCGCGAGTCTTCCGCAGCCCGGCCTTCTCCGGGGCGACGGTCATCGCGGTGGCCGCACTGACGGGCGCACGGAAGCCACCCATGCCTGGGTGGGGATGCTGACCTTCGTCACGGGCCAGGACCGGCTCCGCGCGCTGCGCCTCGAGCTGGACCTCGGCATCGGGAAGGCGGAACTGCTGGTCAAGCTCGCGCAGGCGCCGATGACACTGCGCGAGATCGCGCACGTCGCCGAGGTCGACTCCTCCGCGGCCACCGTCGCGGTCGACCGGCTCGAACGACGTGGTCTCGTCGAGCGGCGAGCGCACCCCGACGACAAGCGCCGCAGGCTCGTCCACCTCACCGACGCCGGAGAGCGGGCCGCCGCGACCGCCCGGCACATCCTCACCGACCCGCCACCGGCACTCGCCGCGCTCGGCGCCGACGACCTGGCGGCCCTCACACGCATCTTCGCCACCCTCAACTCCGCGCCGCCACCCTGACGGTCCGCCGTACCGTCGGCGCCGGATGTCCGGCACGGGTGATAGCGTCGGTCCGCTGGTCAGCATGTTGACCGGCGACGCGACGGTGGTAGCGAAGTCCGGTGCGATTCCGGCGCTGTCCCGCAACTGTCATAGCCAGGTCGCCTCCCCGCGCGTCGACGCCAACCGCCCCCGGTGCAGGGATGCGGCGTCCTCGGGCACGGGAGGCCCGGGCCGCGCCCCGCGTGCCGGACCGACGACTCGAGGAAGCCGTTGTCCCCCACCTCAAGGCGCCTCGCCGCCCTGACCGTCGCCTGCGCGCTGTTGGCCGCGGGCTGCGCGAACCGCGAACAGGCAGCCACCGACCAGTCACCCGCCTCCTCCGAGGCGCCGACCCCGGCGTTCCCCGTCACCATCACACCGGCCACCGGTGACCCGGTCACGATCGAGCGGCAGCCCGAGCGCATCGTGTCGCTGTCGGCGAGCAACACCGAGACGCTGTACGCGGTCGGCGCAGGCAAGCAGGTCACGGCCGTCGACGACCAGTCCGACTACCCCGCCGACGCGCCGAAGACCGACCTGTCCGGCCTCACCCCGAACGTCGAGGCCATCTCGGGCTACAAGCCGGACCTGGTGGTGGTCTCCGACGACGTCGACAACCTCGTCGAGTCGATGGCCGCGGTCAGGGTGCCGATCCTGGTCGTGCCCGCCGCGGCCACCCTCGACGACGTCTACGCCGGGATGGAACTGATCGGCCGGGCCACCGGCCACTCCGACGAGGCCGCGGACCTGGTGGACCGGACGAAGGCGGGCCTGGACAAGGTCGTCGCCGACACCCCGAAGCCGTCGAAGCCGCTGACCTACTACCACGAGCTGGACACGACCCTCTACAGCGCGACGTCCAAGACGTTCATCGGGCAGATCTACGGCCTGTTCGGACTGGAGAACATCGCCGACCCGGCCGACAAGGACGGCGGCGGCTACCCACAGCTGTCCAACGAGGCGATCCTGTCCGCCAACCCGGACCTGATCTTCCTCGCGGACGTCCAGTGCTGCGCGCAGAACGCCACGACGGTCGCCGCCCGTCCCGGGTGGAGCACGCTGACGGCCGTGAAGGACGGCAACGTCGTCGAGCTCGACGACGACCTGGCCTCCCGCTGGGGTCCGCGCATCGTCGACCTGGCCGAGTCCATCGCGGACGCGGTGGAGAAGGCCGGCAAGAGCTGACCGGGCGGAAGAGCGCGGGCGTCGCGACCGAACCCGGTCGCGACGCCGGCCGCCCCGACGCGGCGGGCGGCAGGCTGCGCCCCACGAGGCTGCGACCGTGGGTGCTGGGTCTCGCGGTGCTGCTGCTTCTCGTCGTGGCCTCGGTCTCCGCCCTGCTCGGGGCCGCGAACCTCGGCTGGACGCGGGTCGTCTCGGAGGTGTGGGCGCAGCTCACCGGCGGCACCTCGCCGCTCTCGGCCACCGAGGCGGCGATCGTCTGGGAGGTCCGGGTCCCCCGGGTCGTGCTGGCCGGGCTCGTCGGGGCGGCGCTCGCCGTGTCCGGCGCCGCGTTCCAGGGCGTGTTCCGCAACCCGCTCGCCGACCCCTACCTGCTCGGGGCAGCGGCAGGTGCGGGCATGGCCGCCACCATCGTGGTCGTGGCCGCACCGCAGACGACGGGCTGGGTGGTCGGGCCGCTGCCGCTCGCCGCGTTCGCGGGCGCCATCGGGGGCGTGTCGCTCACGTGGCTGCTCGGCCGGTCGGCGGGCGGCGGGACCGCGGTCCTGCTGCTCGCGGGCGTGGCCGTCGCCTCGTTCCTCACGGCGGTGCAGACCTTCGCCCAGCAGCTCAACACCGACACCATCAAGCAGGTCTACAGCTGGATGCTCGGCGGCCTCAACACGACCGGCTGGAGCGAGGTCCTCGTGACACTCCCCTACGTCGGCACGGCGGCGGTCGTCCTGTGTGTCTGCGCGCGGCTGCTGGACGTGCTGGCCGTGGGCGACGACGAGGCCGCGTCGCTGGGGATCAACCCGGCGCGGGTGCGGATGGTCGTGCTGCTGGCCGCGTCGCTCGCCACCGCGGCCGCGGTCGCCGTCAGCGGGCTGATCGGGTTCGTGGGGATCGTGGTGCCGCACGTGGTCCGCCTGCTCGCCGGCGCCAGCTACCGGGTCGTGGTGCCGCTGTCGCTGGTCGGCGGCGCCGTCTTCCTGATCGTCGCCGACCACATAGCGCGCACCGCGTTCGCGCCTGCCGAGCTGCCCATCGGGATCATCACCGCCTTCACCGGCGCGCCGTTCTTCCTGCTGGTGCTGCGGATGAACCGGGGTCAGCTGCGGTGACCGCCCTGGACCTCCGCGACGTCCGCGCCCGCTACGGCGCACGTGTGGTCGCCGACCACGTGTCGGTCTCGGTCGAGCCGGGTGGCTGGCTCGCCGTCATCGGGCCCAACGGGGCGGGGAAGTCGTCGCTCCTGAAGGCCGTGGTCGGCGTCGTGGACCACGACGGGGACATCCTGCTCGACGGCGTCTCCCTGTCGTCGCTCACCCACCGCCAGCGCGCAAGGGCCGTCGCCTACGCGCCGCAGACCCCGCAGCTGCCCGACCGGCTCACGGTCACCGACTACGCGCTGCTCGGCCGCACCCCGCACCTGTCGCCCCTGGCCAGGGAACGCAGACAGGACCTGGCCGTCGTGTCCACCGTGCTCGACCGGCTCGACCTCGGCGACCTCGCGAACCGCGCACTCCAGACGCTCTCGGGCGGGGAGCGTCAACGGGCGGTGCTCGCGCGGGTGCTGGCCCAGGAGTCCGGGCTGCTGCTGCTCGACGAGCCGACCACGGGCCTGGACATCGGGCACGCGCAGGCACTGCTCGACCTCGTCGACCGCCTGCGGCGCGAGGAGGGCGCCACGGTCGTCACCACCCTGCACGACCTGACCCTCTCGGCGCAGTACGCCTCGCAGCTCCTGTTGCTGGACAACGGGAAGGTAGTCGCACAGGGCACGCCGGCCGAGGTGCTCACCCGGGGAAACATCGAGCGCCACTACAGCGCGACCGTCGAGATCCTGCACACCACGCACGGCGACATCGTCGTGGCGCCGGCCAGGCCCCAACCGCACTGAAGGACGCCTTCCTAACACTGGGCGCACTGAAGGACGCCTTCCTGACGCCTGACGATACGAAGGACGCCTTCAGTGCGGTCGCGGGCTGGACGCAGAACTAGAACGTGTTACAGTTCTGCGATGATCCTTGATCGGTTCCTGGTGACGGATCGGGTAGCGGTGGTGACCGGCGCGGGGCGTGGGATCGGGGCCGCCACCGCGGTCGCGCTCGCCGAGGCCGGTGCCGACGTGGTCATCGCGGCACGGACGGCAGGCGACCTCGAGAAGGTCGCGAAGCGGGTCGAGGACGCAGGGCGGCGCGCACGGGTGGTCGCCACCGACCTGTCCGATGTGGACGCTGCGGCCGGGCTTGCCGCGATCGCGAAGGACACGTTCGGGCGACTGGACATCGTGGTCAACAACGTCGGCGGCACCTATCCCCGCCCGTTCCTGGACACGGAGACGGGCTTCCTGGAGGCGGCGTTCCACTTCAACGTCTCCACCGCGCACGCGCTCACCAGGGCGGCGGTCCCGCTCATGACCGACGGCACGGTCGTCAACATCTCGTCGATCATGGGTCGCGTCGCGGGCCGCGGCTACCTCGCCTACGGCACGGCCAAGGCGGCGCTCGCGCACTACACCGAGCTGGCCGCGTACGACCTCGCGCCACGCATCCGCGTCAACGCCATCGCGGTCGGTTCCGTCGCCACGTCAGCGCTGGACATCGTGCTCACCAACGAGGAGCTGCGCCAGCGCATGTCGAAGGCCACACCACTCGGCACGATCGGCGCGGCGGAGGACATCGCCGCGACCGTGTTGTTCCTCGCCTCCCCCGCCGGGGCCTACATCACTGGCAAGATCCTGGAGGTGGACGGCGGACTGCAGCAACCCAACCTCGAACTGGGGCTACCGGATCTATGAAGGTCGTACAGTGGAGCACCGGAAACGTCGGCAGGCACGCGCTGGCGGGCATCATCGCGCACCCGGAACTGGAGCTCGCGGGCGTCTGGGTGTCCACAAAGGAGAAGGTCGGCAGAGATGCCGGTGAGCTGGCCGACCTCGACGAAACTGGCGTGACGGCAACCGACGACGCCGACACACTCCTGGCCGCGAGACCGGCCTGCGTCGTCTACACCGCGATGGCCGACGACCGGCTCCCCGAGGCCATCGCCGACCTGACACGCATCCTGCGAGCGGGTGTCAACGTCGTCGCGAGCGGCCCGGTGTTCCTGCAGTACCCGCACGGCGTGGTCCCAGCGGACCTCGTCGCACCGATCCACGCCGCCGCGATCGAGGGCGGCGCGTCGCTGTGGGTCAACGGCATCGACCCGGGCTTCGCGAACGACTGGCTGCCGCTCGTGCTCACGTCGGTGTGCCAACGCATCGACCAGGTGCGGTGCCTGGAAATCCTGGACTACTCGACGTACGACAACGCGAAGGTCCTCTTCGACATCATGGGCTTCGGCCGCCCTCTGGACGACACGCCGATCCTGCTGCAGCCGGGCGTGCTGTCACTGGCGTGGGGCAGCGTGGTGCGACAGCTGGCCGCCGGCCTCGGCGTGACGCTGGAACGGGTGGAGGACGAGGCGGTTCGGCTGCCGGCGCCGCACCGGATCGAGCTGCCGTCGGGTGTCGTCGAGGAGGGCATGACAGCGGCGCTGAGGTTCGAGGTGCGCGGCATCGCGGGCGGGCGGCCGGTTTTCGTGCTGGAGCACGTCACACGTCTGCACCCGGACCTCGGCCCGGACTGGCCCACGATGCCCGGCCAGGGCGGCTACCGCGTGGAGGTGACCGGCGAGCCGAACTACCGGCTGGACCTGAGCATCACCGGTTCCGACGGCGACCACAACACGGGTGGCCTCAAGGCCACGGCCATGCGACTGGTCAACGCCGTACCCGCGGTGGTGGCGGCCGCACCCGGCCTGCTGACCGCCCTCGACCTACCCCTGATCACCGGCCGAGGCCTGGTTTCCCGCTAACGCCCCACCCGCCCGCACTGAAGGACGCCTTCGTAACGGTGGCCGTCAGGAAGGCGTCCTTCGTAACGCTGGCCGTACCGATGGCGTCCTTCAGTGCAGTGGGCCTACCCTCCTCGGCGCCGCGCACGCCGATCGCACCGGACGCGCCGAAAGCGCCCTCCAGCCCAGCAGGCCGCGCTCTCCTCGATACCGGGCCATTCTGATCGCGCTCAAGTGCGCCCAGCGCGCCGAAGCCGCGCAGTCACACTGAACCCGCCCCAAACGCACTGAAGGCGTCCTTCGTAACGCTCAGCGTTACGAAGGACGCCTTCAGTGCACTGGCGGTGGCTCACTTGCTGTCGGTCGAGGCCCTCTCGTCGGTGGCGTCGACCGCTGGCGCCGGCGCGTCGTCGGGCTTCGCATCGGTGCTCGCGGTGGCCTTGGCGTCGGGCTTCGCGGCAGGCTTCGTCGTGGTCTTCGCGCTGGCCTTTGGTGTGGCCTTCGCGGCGGCCTTGGCCGCGGGCTTCGCGGCCGCTTTCGCCTCCGGCTTGGTGTCCGGCTCGGCGACCTTCGTGGGTCCGTCGGCCGTCACGGGCTTGTCGGCCTTCGCGGGCTCGGCCTTCGCGGGCTCGGCGGGCTCGGCGTCGTCCTTCGCGTCGGTCTCCGCGTCGGGTTTCGCGTCGGGCTTGGCGTCGGGGTCCTCGGCTTCGTCCGAGTCCTTGTCGGCCTTCGACTCGACGTCGTCATCGTCGTCATCGTCCGGCTCGGGCTTGTCGTCTGCGGTGTCCGGCGGGGGTGCGTCCTTGCCGCGCAACAGTTCCGGGTCCTCGCGTTCGCCCCTCGACCTGGCGAGGAAGAAGTACGCCGCCGCCCCGAGGAACACCAGGATCGACACCCACACGTTGATCCGCACGCCCGCGATGTGCGTGGCCTCGTCGGTGCGCATCAGCTCGATCCACGTCCGCCCGAGTGTGTAACCCATGACGTACACGGCGAACGCTCGCCCATGCCCCAGCCGCAGCTTGCGGTCCAGATACACGACCAACGCGGCGATCAGCAGGTTCCAGATCAGCTCGTACAGGAACGTCGGATGAACCGGGCTGCCGTCGATCGGGATGTGGTTGATCGCGACGCCGTTGAGGTTGTCCTGCGCACCCTGCTCGTTCACCCGCCGGTACAGCTCCAGGCCCCACGGCAGGTCCGTCGGCGCGCCGTACAGCTCCTGGTTGAAGTAGTTGCCGACGCGGCCGATGGCCTGGGCGGTCACGATGCCCGGCGCGATGGCGTCGGCGTACGCGGGCAGCGGCACGCCCTTGACGCGGCAACCGATGTACGCACCGACGGCACCCAGCGCGATGGCACCCCAGATGCCGAGACCACCGTCCCAGATGCGCAACGCGTCGAGGGGGTGCTTGCCCTCCCCGAAGTAACGCTGCCAGTCGGTGGCCACGTGGTACAGGCGCCCACCGACCAGGCCGAACGGCACCGCGAACACCGCGATGTCGATCACCGTGCCTGCGGTGCCGCCGCGGGCGACCCACCGCCGCTCGCCCCACCAGATCGCCAGGATGATGCCGGCGATGATGCAGAGCGCGTACGCGCGGATCGGAATGGGCCCGATCTCCCACACGCCACGGTCAGGGCTCGGAATGGTAGCCAGGAAGACGCTTGACGCCGCAGTCACGCGCGTCACCGTAACGGGCGACTCCTGTCACGGAAAAAGCAGGTCCCGGGAAAGCCGTCGACTGAATGCATACGGCCCTGATCGGCCGTATGCAACCGGTCACGCGCTGTGCTTCCATTGCGGGTGCTGAGCGTGACCGAGAGGAGCCACTTTGCGTAACAAGGAGTACTAGCGGGCAACGAGCGGGCGGCGGACGCCTTCGGCCAGTTCCGCCGCCAGCGTCTGCACTCCGGTCACGCCCTCGGCGGCCCTCGACACGAAGGCCGAACCCACGATGACCGCGTCCGCGAAGCCGGCCACCTCGGCAGCCTGCTCCCCCGACCGCACCCCGAGCCCGACCCCGACCGGCAGCGACGTGTGCGTGCGCGCCCTGGCCACGAGACCGGCCGCGTCGGCACCGACCGCGTCGCGGGCGCCGGTCACGCCCATGACCGCCGTCGCGTACAGGAAGCCCGTGGTCGCGGCCGTCGTCGAGGCGATGCGCTCCTCGGTCGAGGAGGGCGCGACCAGGAAGATCCGGTCGAGGCCGTGTGCGTCCGAGGCCGCGATCCAGTCCTCCGCCTCGTCCGGGATCAGGTCCGGGGTGATGATCCCCAGCCCACCGGCGGCCGCGAGGTCGCGGGCGAAGCGGTCGACGCCGTAGTGGAACACCGGGTTCCAGTACGTCATGACCACGGCCCTGCCACCGGCCGCCGACACCCGCTCCACGACGGTGAACACGTCCCGCAGCCGGAAGCCGGCCGACAGGGCGGTGTTCGCGGCGGCCTGGATCACCGGGCCGTCGATCACCGGGTCGGAGTACGGCACGCCGACCTCGAGCAGGTCACAGCCTGCGTCGACCATGCCGTTGAACAGCTCCACCGAGGCGTCCACGGTCGGGTAGCCCGCCGGGAGGTAACCCACCAGGGCGGCACGGCCCTCGCCACGGGTCTTCTCGAAGATCGGTGCCACGCTCATGAGTCGAACCCGAAGTAGGAAGCGGCGGTGTCCATGTCCTTGTCCCCTCGCCCCGAGAGGCACACCACGATCAGCCCGTCCGGACCCAGCTCCCTGCCCAGCTCGAGCGTGCCGGCCAGCGCGTGCGAGGACTCGATGGCCGGGATGATGCCCTCGGTGCGCGACAGCAGCCGGAACGCGTCCATGGCCTCGGCGTCGGTGACCGAGCGGTACTCGGCGCGGCCGGTGTCCTTGAGCCACGCGTGCTCGGGGCCGACGCCCGGGTAGTCCAGGCCCGCGGAGATCGAGTACGCCTCGACGGTCTGGCCGTCCTCGTCCTGCAGCAGGTAGGACATGGCGCCGTGCAGCATGCCGGGCGAGCCCTCGCTGAGCGTGGCACCGTGCTCGCCGGAGTCGATGCCGTGGCCGCCGGGCTCGAAGCCGACCAGCCGCACGGCCGGGTCGTCGATGAAGCCGTGGAACATGCCGATGGCGTTGGAGCCGCCGCCGACACACGCGGTGACGGCGTCGGGTAGCCTGCCGGCCTTCTCCAGGACCTGCTCGCGGGCCTCCTGGCCGATGACCTTGTGGAAGTTGCGCACCATCATCGGGAACGGGTGGCCACCGGCCGCCGTGCCCAGCAGGTAGTGCGTGGTGTCGACGTTCGCGACCCAGTCACGCAGCGCCTCGTTGATGGCGTCCTTCAGGGTGCGCGAGCCGGTGGTCACCGGGATGACCTCGGCGCCGAGCAGCCGCATGCGGGCCACGTTGAGTGCCTGGCGCTGGGTGTCGACCTCGCCCATGTAGACCACGCAGTCGAGACCCATGAGCGCGCACGCGGTGGCCGTCGCGACGCCGTGCTGGCCCGCGCCGGTCTCGGCGATGACGCGCTTCTTGCCCATCCGTTTGGTGAGCAGCGCCTGGCCCAGCACGTTGTTGATCTTGTGGGAGCCGGTGTGGTTGAGGTCCTCGCGCTTGAGGAAGATCCGCGCGCCGCCCGCGTGCTCCGCGAAGCGCGGCGCCTCGGTGAGCAGCGAGGGGCGACCCGCGTAGTCCTTGAGCAGGCGGTTCAGCTCGTCGACGAAGTCGGGGTCCTGGCGCGCCTTGTCGTAGGTCGTCGCCAGCTCGTCCATGGCCGCGATCAGGGCCTCGGGCAGGAACCGGCCGCCGTACGGGCCGAAGTGACCACGCTCGTCCGGGTCGTGCTCGTCGTGGTCGTGGGGCTGCTTGTCGGTCACGGACTCGGTCACCGACTGGGCCTCGGGCACGCCGGGTGCGAACCGGCGGTGACCAGCTGGACCAGCGCCGCCTTCGGGTCGGGCGCGGCGACCAGGCTCTCGCCGACGAGCACGGCGTCGGCACCGGCGCCCGCGTGCGTCATCAGGTCACCCGGCCCACGAATCCCGGACTCGGCGATCTTCACCGTCTCGAACGGCAGACCCGGCGCGAGGCGACCGAACACCTCGCGGTCGACCTCGAGGGTGTGCAGGTCACGCGCGTTGATGCCGACCACGGAGGCACCGGCCTCCAGCGCGCGGTCGCACTCCTCGGAGTTGTGCACCTCGACCAGCGCGGTCATGCCCAGCGACTCGACCCGGTCGAGCAGCGAGATCAACGCGTTCTGCTCCAGCGCGGCGACGATCAGCAGCACGATGTCCGCGCCGTGCATCCTCGCCTCGTGCACCTGGTAGGGCGACACGACGAAGTCCTTGCGCAGCAACGGCACGTCGACCACGGCACGCACCGCGTCGAAGTCCTCGAGCGAGCCGCCGAAGCGGCGCTGCTCGGTGAGCACGCTGATGACCCGCGCGCCGGCGGCGGCGTAGTCCTTGGCCAGTGTCGCCGGGTCCGAGATCTGCGCGAGGTCGCCCTTGGACGGACTCCTGCGCTTGATCTCCGCGATGACGCTGATGTCGGCACCGCGCAGCGCCGAGACGGCGTCACGCGGCGCGGGCGCCTTGGTCGCTCGCTCCTTGACGACCTCGAACGGCAGCTCCGCCTCACGGACCGCTAAGTCGGCGCGGACACCTTCGATGATCGACTCGAGGACACTCACTGGCCACACTCGCTGGTCGGTACCGGCTTCATAGTGGCCGACTCCGATGAATCGCTCGTGCTATACGTCACCAGCCCTGCCCCTTCCCGCTCAAGGGATGCTAACCCCGTGCCGTCGCGGCGCTTTGCACGGGTTCACGTTCCCCGCTCGTTCCTGGTCGGATCCTCGCCGTGCGACAGGTCGTCCCACATGTCCTTGTCCGGGTCGCCGGAGCGTCGTTCGGCGTCCACCAGCTGGTAACGCGCACCCATCGCGGGCAACGTGGTCGCGTACCGCACGACCAGCACGCCCGCTGCGAGGAAGAGCACGCCGCCGAGCAGCGCGAGACCCCGTCCGGAGAGCAGGTTCTCGCCGCCGGGCGCCGCGATCGCCTGCCAGCACACGAAACCACCCGCGACCGCGATGACGGCCCCGAGGCAGCGCCGCACCCAGCCGTTGACGGCGAACACCCCCGCGACACTCGCGAGCGCCAGCAACGCGACGGCGTCGAAGCTCGAGCCGAGCTGGTGGTCTGACCCCCAGCTCACCTTCGTGGCGCCCCAGAGTGCGGCCGCGGTGCCGAGCAGCGACACCACGACCATCCACAGTGGACCCCTGCTACGCATCGGCCGCCGGACGCATGGTCTCGGCGGTGGCGATCGCCGCCAGCACCGCGCCCGCCTTGTTGACGCACTCGTCGTCCTCGGCGGCGGGGTTCGAGTCGGCCACGATCCCGCCGCCCGCCTGCACGTAGGCCGTGCCGTCCCGCATGAGGGCGGTGCGGATGGCGATGGCCGTGTCCGCGTCACCCGCGAAGTCGAGGTAGCCGACGACGCCGCCGTACAGGCCGCGCCTGGTGGGCTCCAGCTCCTCGATCAGCTCCATGGCCCTCGGCTTCGGCGCGCCCGACAGGGTGCCTGCCGGGAAGCACGCGGCGACGGCGTCGTAGGCGGTTTTTCCCTCGGCAAGTTCACCCGTAACGGTGGAGACGATGTGCATGACGTGGCTGTACCGCTCGACCCGGAAGAAGTCGACCACGTGCACCGTGCCGGGCTTGCAGACGCGCCCGAGGTCGTTGCGGCCCAGGTCGACGAGCATGACGTGCTCGGCGCGCTCCTTGTCGTCGGCCAGCAGGTCCTTCTCGAGCAGCGCGTCCTCGTCCGGGTCGGCACCACGCCATCGAGTACCCGCGATCGGGTGAGTGGTGGCCTGCCCGTTACGGACCGTGACCAGCGACTCCGGGCTGGAGCCCACGATGGCGAAGCCGTCGAGCCGCAGCAGGTACATGTACGGGCTCGGGTTGGTGGCCCGCAGCACGCGGTAGACGTCGAGCGGGTCGGCGCCGGTGGTCATCTCGAAGCGCTGCGAGAGGACGACCTGGAAAGCCTCGCCGGCCCGGATGGCCTCCTTGGCCGTCTCGACCGCCGCGATGTGCTGCTCCTGGGAGCGTCTGCGCAGGTAGGCCGGCTTGGGACGCTCGTAGACGGCGACCGTCGGCGGGGTCGGGGTCTGCAGCGCGGCGGTCATCTCGTCGAGGCGGCGGACCGCGGTGTCGTAGGCGGCGTCCACCCGCTCGGGGCTGTCGTCCCAGTTCACGGCGTTGGAGATGAGGGTGATGGTGCCCTCGTGATGGTCGAGCGCCGCGAGGTCGGTGGCGAGCAGCATGACCAGCTCGGGCAGCTGCAGGTCGTCCTCGGTGAGCTCCGGCAGGCGCTCGAGGCGGCGGACGGCGTCGTAGCCGATGAAGCCGACCATGCCGCCCGTGAGCGGCGGGAGGCCGGGGAAGGCGTCGGTGTGCAGGCGCTGGAGGGTCTCGCGCAGAGCCGCCATGGGGTCGCCACCCGAGGGCAGGCCGACCGGCGGGGTGCCCGTCCAGACGGCCTCGCCGTCCACCTCGGTCAGCGCGGCCGCGCTGCGTACGCCGACGAAGGACCAGCGTGACCAGGACCGCCCGTTCTCGGCGGACTCCAGGAGGAACGTGCCCGGCCGGTCCGCGGCGAGCTTGCGGTAGACCCCGACGGGCGTCTCGGCGTCGGCGAGCACGCGCCGCACGACCGGGACGACCCGGCGGTCGGCGGCGAGCGCGCGGAACTCCCCCCGCGTCGGACTGACCACCCCGAGCCCTCTGGCGGGTGCGGCGGCTTCGATCACACTGACCATATGGCCATTGTGCCGTGGTCCGTTTTCCCGGTTTCCACGGCGTGAATTCATCTAGCGTTGAAAAATTTCGCTGCTTCGCGCATCATGGAGTGGTGACGGACAAGACGCAAGGGGCACGGCGGCGGGGGCGCCGGCCCGGTGGGGCGGACACGCGGGAGGCGCTGGTCAACGCGGCCCGCGAGGTGTTCATCGAGCAGGGCTACGACGGCGCGACCGTGCGCGCGATCGCCGCGAAGGCCGGCGTGGACGCCGCGATGGTCAACCACTGGTTCGGCGGCAAGGAGGGCCTGTTCGGCGAGGCGGTGCTGAAGCTGCCGTTCAACCCGAAGGAGATGGTCGAGGACTTGCTGGCCGCCGACCCCGACCACATCGGCGAGGCCGTCGTGCGGCGGTTCCTCACGACGTGGGACAGCACGGGCGGCGGTGTCTTCACCGCGCTCATGCGCAGCGTGACCAGCCACGAGGAGGCGGGGATGATGCTGAAGGACTTCTTCTTCAAGCACATCTTCAAGCACGTGATCCACAAGCTGGCCCCGGACAACTACGACTTGCGCGCCACCCTGGTGGCCACCCAGCTGGTCGGCATGGGCATGATCCGCTACGTGGCGAGGTTCGAACCGCTGGCGTCGACCGACATCGACACGATGTCCGCCGCGATCGCCCCCACGATCCAGCGCTACATCTCGGGCAAGGTGGACTGAGCCCTGAACGCACTGAAGGACGCCTTCCTTACGCTGGGCGTTACGAAGGAGTCCTTCAGTGCGGCTGACCACCGGCGGCCTCTAGAGCAGGCGGTCCTTGTCGAAGCACGTGGCCGCGCCCGTGTGGCATGCGGCGCCCTCCTGGTCGACCACCAGCAGGATGGTGTCGCCGTCACAGTCCAGGCGCACCTCGTGGACGCGTTGCGTGTGCCCGGACGTCTCGCCCTTCACCCACAGCTTCCCCCGGCTGCGGGAGAAGTAGGTGGCGTTCCGGGTCTCCAGCGTCAGCGCCAGCGCCTCGTCGTCCATCCACGCGACCATCAGCACCTCGCCGGTCCCCCGGCGCTGCGCCACCGCGCACACGAGACCGTCGGCGTTGCGCTTGAGCCGTGCGGCGACCTCCGGGTCCAAAGTGGTCACCGGACCACCACCTCGGCCTCCCGCAGGGCGTCCTTGACCTCGCCGATGCGCAGCTGTCCGAAGTGGAAGACGCTCGCGGCGAGCACGGCGTCGGCACCCGCCTCGACCGCGGGCGGGAAATGCGACACGTCCCCGGCGCCACCCGACGCGATCAGCGGCACGTCCACCTCGGCGCGGACCTTGCGGATCAGCTCGAGGTCGAAACCCGCCTTCGTGCCGTCCGCGTCCATCGAGTTCAGCAGGATCTCCCCCACCCCGAGCGCCTGCCCGCGCGCGGCCCACTCGACCGCGTCGATGCCGGTGCCCTCGCGGCCGCCGTGCGTGGTCACCTCGAAGCCCGACGGTGTGCCGGGTGTGCGCCGCGCGTCGACCGACAGCACGACGCACTGGGCACCGAACCGCCGGGACGCCTCGGAAAGCAGCTCGGGGCGCAGGATCGCGGCCGTGTTGATCGACACCTTGTCCGCGCCCGCCCGCAGCAGCTTGTCCACATCGGACACCGCGCGGACGCCACCACCGACGGTCAGCGGGATGAACACCTGCTCGGCCGTGCGCCGCACGACGTCGAACGTGGTCTCGCGGTCCGACGAGGACGCCGTGACGTCGAGGAAGGTCAGCTCGTCCGCGCCCTCGGCGTCGTAGGCGCGGGCCAGCTCGACCGGGTCGCCCGCGTCGACGAGGTTCGTGAAGTTGACGCCCTTGACGACACGCCCGGCGTCGACGTCGAGGCAGGGGATCACGCGGACCGCTACTGGCATGCCGCAAGTCTAGGTGGCGGATACTTGCGGTCTGGCGGAGAGGAGCGGATGTGGCGCGGACCGGGCGGCGGCCGGGGCAGACCCAGACCAGGGAGGACATCCTCGCGGCGGCACGCGACCAGTTCGCCGAGCGCGGCTACGGCGGCGCGACCATCCGGGGCATCGCGGCGGCGGCGGGGGTGAACCCCGCGCTCGTGCACCACTTCTTCGGCTCGAAGGACCAGGTGTTCGTGGCGGCGCTGAACCTGCCGTTCAACCCGTCGGTACTGGTCGACACCCTCCTGGAGGGACCGCGCGACCGGATCGGCGAACGCGTGCTGCGGCTGTTCCTCGGACTGTGGCGGAGGCAGGAGACGAGGGCGCCGTTCCTGGCCCTGCTCCGCTCGGTCTCGAACAGCCCCGAGGTGGCCGCCCAGATGCGGACGTTCATGGAGACCGCGGTCCTGTCGAGGATCGCGGCCGCCCTGGAACTGCCGACGCTGCGCCTGACCGCGGCCGCGTCGCAGATGATGGGGCTCGCGATGGTCCGGTACGTGCTGGCGGCCGAGCCGATGGCGTCGGCGACCGACGACGAGGTGGTCGCGCTGGTGGCGCCGGTCATCCAGCGCTACTTCGACCCGTAGTCGCTGGTTACCCGGATCTGGTCGTACCGTGGTGCGGGCCGCCATACGATCGCTGACATGCTGCTTCGTCGCGCCTCGCGGATGATCCTGGTCCCCACGCTGGCCCTGGCCCTGGTCGGGGCAGCCGAACCGGTCGTGGGCACAGCCGCCGCTGAGACAGACCCCCAGCAGCAACTGCTGTACTACAACCACTCGTACGGGGTCTTCGACCGGGAGACCGCCGATGCCATCGAGCACTCGGAGTACCTACCCGAGTTCGCCAACTTCAGCGTCCGCACGTCGACGGGCACCGGCGGCGTGAGCTGGACCGGCCGCTACCTGATGGGCCGCGAGACCTACGTGGAGCTGTTCGGCGTGGGCGACCTGCCGGACCAGGACGGCACCCTGGGCTCGACCGGCCTGGGCCTGTCGACGGAACGGGCAGGCCAGCTCCCCACGGTCGCCCAGCGCATGGCCGACGAGGGCGGCACCCCGATCGGGTTCATCCAGATGCGTGACTTCGGTGACGGAGTGCCAGTCCCCTGGTTCGACGCGGTACTGGTCGCCGAGACGTACGACTCGTTCAGCGGCTGGGCGATGGAGTACCGCCCGGAGTACTTCGCCGACCCGCGCGGCAACACCGAGCCGGAGAACTACCCGGGTGACGTCGGTCGCGAGCGCTACCTGTCGGACGCCTACCGAGACCACCTGATGCGCGACGTGACCGGCATCCGGATAGCCATGACCCGACGGGACCTGGACGCGACGGTTCCCCTGCTGCGGGCGGGCGACTTCGCCGTCCACACGTACCCCGGCGGCATCCTGGCCACCAGGGGCGGCACCACGATGCGCTTCGACGCGGTCCCCCGCGAGTCGGCGGGCATGAAGCGGATCGAGTTCTCCCTCAACCGCCCGGTCCTCCACCGCCATGTGGAACAGCTGGGCAACTCGACCCTCGTCGTCGGCCCCGGCGCCAGGGCGGTGTGGACCTTCCGGTAGCCCGGCCTATTGCGTGCCTACCCAACAACGGCAGGTGACCGAGGTTTACCGTGACGCATGTGGACCTCAACCTCCTGACCACGCTGGACGCCCTGCTCGAGGAGAACAGCGTGCAGGCGGCGGCCGACCGGCTGCACCTGTCGGCGCCTGCGGTGAGCCGCGCACTGACGAGGATCAGGAAGTCGACGGGTGACGACATCCTGGTCCGAACCGGCCGCACGATGACCCCGACGCCCAGGGCACTGGCGATCCGCGACGAGGTCAGGGCGCTGGTCGAGCGGGCAGGCGAGGTGCTGGCCCCGAACCGGGTCCTGGACCTGGCGAAACTGAGGCGCACGTTCACGATCCAGGGCCACGACGCGCTGGTCGGGGTGCTGTACCCGGCGCTGCTGGCGACGGCGGTGGTGGAGGCGCCGGGCATAGGGTTGAGGTTCCTGCCGGAGTCACCGGTGGACACGCCCGACCTGGCTCGCGGCCACGTCGACGTCGAGGTGGGCTCGACGATCCCGACCACGTCGGAGATCAGCCACGAGGTCGTGGGCCATGACGAACTGGTCGCGGTGTTCCGCGCGGACCACCCGCTGGCGCAGGACTTCACCCTCGACCACTTCGCGGCGGCGGACCACGTGACCGTGTCCAGAAGGGGCAGACTGCGCGACGGGGTCGACAAGGCACTGGCGGAGCACGGCCTGCGGCGACGGGTGGTGGCCGCGCTGCCGACGAGCGCGGTAGCCTTGCAGGCGGCCGCACACAGCGACACGGTGGTCGTGGTCGCCCGCCGGGCCTGCGCGAGGGCGTGCGAGGGCCTCGGACTACGCACCCATGCCCTGGACCTCGACCTGCCTGCCCCGCCGGTGGTAGTCGCGTGGCCGAGCCGCTACGACTCCGATCCCGCACACGCGTGGCTGCGCGGCCACTGCCGGTCGGCGCTGGCCTGAGCCCCACGCATGACAACTCACGAAGCACCCGATCGAGCAAACGCCTGCTGTTGCCGGACAGCCGTGGCCCCAGCCGTCACGAGCGGAACGGGAGGCCCTCTCGGCGAGACCCGCCGAAAGCCGGCGAGGCACCCGGCCGGGGCGGACTGCCGGCGCATGGTCACCACCAGCCCGGCTCCACCACGAATGGCAGCAGGATCTCGCCACATGGCTGGTTCTGCGCAACATCGAGCACCGAGGCGGTGGACGGTCGTTCTGCTGGTGGCGCCGGGGACAGCCGACGAGGCAGCTGATGGAGCGAATCGCGTGGCTCCGGGCCACTGCCGAACGGCGGCCCGAGTCACCGCGCGAACGGCACCGGGATCACCCCACATGTTCCCCGAACACGACCTCGACCATCGCGACGGCGGCGGTCGCCCTACTGCCACCGCAGGAAGCAATCCTCGCCGGGCGGAACGGGTGGCTCCGGGCCGCTGTCGGATGGCGTCGGCCTGCGTTATCGCGCGAGCGGCACCAGGATCTCCCCGCGCGTTTCCCTGTGCACGGCCTCGATCATCGCGGCCGCGACCGTTGCTCTGCTGACGCCTGCCGGGAAGAGTCGGCGGGGCACGCGGTCGGGCGGAACGCTGCGGCGGGTGGTGCTGACGGGCCCGTCGGTCATGGGGCCGGCGTGGAACACCGTGCCTCCCGCGCTCAGGATCGCTGTGTCGGCGGCGATCTTGTCGGCGAGCTCGGTGCGGAGGAACACGCCGAGGAGGGTTCGGGTGAGCAGGCCGGCTGCGGTAGCCGACGCACCGGTGCCGAATGCTCCGACCGAGACGATCCGGGATGGCGCGGCAGCAATGATCGCGTTGGCGCCGGCCGTGAGCACCCCGGCGGACTCCCCTTTCGAGACTCCCAGGGCGCACAGGACGTTCTCGGCTCCGGCCAGCGCCTTCGCGATGGCGTCGGGGTCGAGGACGTCGGCCGCTACACGGGTGAGGCGGTGGCCGCCGTCGACGCGTTCGGGATGCCGTGAGATCGCGACCACGTCGTGGCCTCCGTCCAGGGCCTGCCGGGTCAGCTCCTGTCCCAGCTCGCCGGACACCCCCAGGATCGTGAGTGTCATGCCGGCACCACCGCGAGCACGTCGAGGGCCTTGGCGTGCAGGCCTGGCGCGGCGACCAGGACGTCCGGGCTTTCTGGTCGCCAGGGTTGGCCGGACAGCTCGGTGGCGACTCCGCCCGCCTCGGTGACCAGGAGGGTGCCTGCGGCGGTGCCGGGCAGGTCGGGCTCGTACTGCCAGAAGACGTCGAACTGTCCGGCGGCGAGCCCGAGCAGGGGGAAGGTGGTGGGAATCGTGTTGCGTACCAACAAGGCGTGGTCGGACATGGCGGCGAGCGCCCGTCCGAAGCGGGCGTGTACGTCGGTGCTGCCGCCTGCCTGGCTCGCGGTGACGACGGCCGCGTCGAGGCTGGTCTTGGCGGAGACCCGGAGCCTGGTGCCGTTGAGGAAGGCGCCCGCGTCCTTGACGGCGGTGTAGGTGAGGTCGCCGATCGGCTGTCGGACCACGGCCAGCTGTGGTGTGCGGTCCTTGACGAGGGTGATGGTGACGGCCCACTCGGGCAGCCCGTGGACGTGGTTGACGCCGCCTTCGGCCCCGTCGACGATCCACCACTCGCCGGGTGGCACGGCGCGTCCGGAGACGTCGTCGTCGAACCAGCCGGCCTCGGGTCGCACGCCGTCGAGTGCTTTCCTGACGGCGGTGAGGGATGCGGCCTCTATCCGCATGCCGGCCTCGTACATGGCGGCACGGTCGACGGGTCGGGCGGCGGGGTCGAAGAGTTCGAGAAGCCGGTCGCCGCCCTGCATGGCGGCGTCCACAACGGCCGGCAACAACTCGTGGTAGTTGGTCATGCTTTGACTCAACCGCCGAACGGGCCGTGAATCAAATGCAACCTTGTGAAGCGACGATTTACTCAGACGCATGTGCGCCAGTGCCGTCTTGTTGCCTCGGACCGAGCGTGCTCGCTCGTCGGACGGGGATCAGGCTGGTGGCGGGCTTCCCAGGAGTCGGGCACAGGCAGTGTGACGGCGCGGCCGAGTCGCATCCGCTGCACGGAGGCGGCCGAGCGGGTCTCCGGTCAGGCGCCGAAGGCGGCGCGAACAGCTTCCAGCGCCTCTGTGGTGTCGATCCCGAGTGCGTTGGCTTTGGCGGCGAAGTCGGCCGCGGCCTGACGCAGTGCGGTCCGGCTGCTGTCGCCGAGGGCGCTGACGAAGGTGCCTGCCCGGCCTCGGGTCTCGACCATGCCCGCTTCCTCGAGTTCCCGGTAGGCCCTGGCGACGGTGTTGGCCGCCAGACCGAGGTCGGTGGCGAGCGCCCGGACGGTGGGAAGCCGTGTGCCGACCGCGAGTGTGCGGTCGCTGATCTGCCGGGCCAACTGCGACCGCACCTGCTCGAACGGCGGCACCCCGGACTCGGGGTCGATGTCGATCAGGTTGGCTGACACACCCTCACGTTAACCCTCGCCGCCAAGGGAACCCGCGCCAACCCGGCTTGTGGCGACTCCACCGCCCGGGGTCGGACGCGCGACCCCGACACCAACGAACCGGGACGCAACACCATGCCGTCGGGCGACACGGCCGAGGGCCGGACCTCCCAGATCGAGCCAGAATGGAGAGCCGGACAAAGCCCCACGCCGGATCGAGGCGCACTGAGGCGAGCCATGAGCCCGGCACGGTCAGAATCGGGGAGCCAGCCTCAAAGCCGATGCCGGGTCCGGCCGACCTGGAGGCGATCCGGCCAGGGACAGCCACCTCGCGAGCCAACGCCATGCAGCGCACGTTTTCGTCAGCCACCACCATGTCTCCCGCCGGACATGCGTTCGCCGTGACGGTCACCTGCTCCGCCCGCAGCACGGCCTGCCTGCTCTTGCGCTCCTTCAACTTGCCCCGCTCTTGCTCTCCTTCCGTCCTGCCTCCGCTCCTGCGCTCCCTCTGCTCTGCTCCGCTCCTCTGCTCCTTTTGCTCTGCTCCTTTTGCTCCGCTCCTCCGCTCCTTTGCTCCCCTCCTCTGCTCCTCCTGCCCTGCTCCACTCCTCCGATCCGTCCGTCCTGTCCCGCTGTGCGCTTCTACGTCCTGCCCACTCTTGTGCTGCTTCCGTCCTGCCCGCTCCTGCTCTTCTTCCGGCTTGTCCCGTTGCTGCTCTCAGGACTTGCCCCGTTCCTGCTCTCCTCACGACTGGGCCCGTTCCCTGCTCTCACCCGCACCCAGCCCCGGCGCACCTCGCCTGTGGTCGGCCCTCTCGAGGCCCGCGTCCCGGTCCGCCGCCCGGAGTTGGCCTGGACCCCGGGGAGGCAGGACGGCCAGCGCGTTGGGTTCGGTGCGAACGCGGTCAGGCGCGAGCGGAACCCAAGCGGACCCAAGCGGACCCGAGCGGGGCGAGTGGGGTCGCGGACGAGAGCGCGGTTGACTGCGGGGCTTGGTGGGCGCAGAATTAAACGCATGGCTAATTCCAGGGCCGGCGGCGTCGGTGACGCCGTTGTCGTTGAGGGGTTGCGGGTGCGGCGTGGAGCGCGGGTCGTTCTGCACGACGTCGGCTTTTCCGTTGCGCGTGGGTCCATTACCGGGTTGCTCGGGCCCAGTGGATGCGGCAAGACCACCCTCATGCGCGCCGTCGTTGGGGTGCAGGTTGTCGAGGGTGGGACCGTTCGCGTGCTTGGGGAGCCCGCGGGGAGTCCCCGGTTGCGCGACAAGATCGGGTATGCCACGCAGAACCCGTCCGTCTACGCCGACCTCACTGTCAGCGAGTCGTTGCGGTACTTCGCCTCGATCCTGCGCGCACCTGCGAGCGACGTCGCGCGGGTGATCGACGAGGTGGGGCTCGGCTCGCATGCCGGTCACCTTGTCGGTGAGTTGTCCGGTGGGCAGCTCAACCGCGCCAGTCTTGCCGTCGCGCTTCTTGGGCGGCCCGAGCTGCTCGTGCTCGACGAACCCACCGTCGGGCTCGATCCCGTGCTGCGCGAGGAGTTGTGGGCACTGTTCCACAAACTCGCCGCTCGGGGGGTCACCCTCATGGTGTCCAGCCACGTCATGGACGAGGCCGCCCGGTGCGACCGTCTGCTGCTCATGCGTGAGGGCCGCATCCTCGCCGACGACACCCCGGACGCCCTGCGCACGGCCACCGCCGCCGGCGACCTCGAGCAGGCGTTCCTGAAGCTGGTCCGCCAACAGGAGACACTCGCATGAACGTGACGTTCGCGCTGGCCACCGCTCGGCGCATCCTCACCCAGCTGCGCCACGATCCCCGCACCGTCGCGTTGATGGTGTTGCTTCCTTCGTTGCTGCTGGTCCTCCTTCGGTTCGTGTTCAACACGGAGCAGGCGTTCAGTGCGGCGGCGCCCGCCCTGCTCGCCGTCTTCCCGTTCGCGATCATGTTCATCGTCACGTCGATCACCACTCTGCGTGAGCGCACCACGGCCACACTCGAGCGGCTGATGACGCTGCCGATCGGCAAGCTCGACCTGCTGTTCGGCTACACCATCGCCTTCGGGCTGGTCGCGATCGTCCAGGTGTTGGTGGCCACCGGGATATCACTGACCTGGCTCGGGTTGGAGATCGACGGTTCGGTGTGGCTGCTCATGCTGATCGCCGCGCTCGACGCACTCCTCGGCACCGCGCTCGGCCTGTTGGCCAGCGCGTTCGCCCGTACCGAGTTCCAGGCGGTGCAGTTCATGCCGGCGATCGTGATGCCTCAGATCCTCCTCTGCGGGTTGTTCGCGCCGAGGAGCTCGATGACCCCGGCGTTGGAATGGTTGTCGGATGTGATGCCGCTATCCTATGCCGTGGACGCGCTCGAATCAGTCACACGTTCGAATGAACTCGATGGGGTGTTCGTCAGGAATCTGGTGATCGTCGCAGGTTGCGCCGTTCTCGCCCTGGTTCTGGGCGCCGCCACGCTGCGTAGGCGCACTCCGTGACGGCCGTCTGAGAGCGTTCACAGTTACCGGCCGGTATTGTTCCGGATATGTCGGATGTTGAGCGGCTCGGACGCGGGAGCTACCTGCTGGTGACGACCTTCCGGAAGGACGGCACACCGGTACCCACCCCCGTGTGGGTCGCGCGGGACGGGGACGAGCTGATCGTCTGGACCCAGGCCGGCGCCGGCAAGGTCAAGCGGGTGCGGAACAACGCGTCGGTGGAGCTCGCCGAGTGCGACCTGCGGGGACAGCCGCGCGGGGAGATCGTCAAGGGCACCGCCCGGATCCTCGACGCGGAGGGGACCGAACACGGCCGCCGCGTGCTCAGGAAGAAGTACGGCATCGCCGGGCGCGTGGTCATCGGCGCCAGCAAGGTGTTCCGCGGCCGCGACGGGACGGTCTGCCTCGCGATCAGGCTCGACTGACCGCCGAAAGCGCCTCCGGCAGCGTGAACGCCCCGGCGTACAACGCCTTGCCGATGATCGCGCCCTCGACACCCAGCGGCGCCAACGCCGCCAGCGCACGCAGGTCGTCCACACTCGACACACCACCGGACGCCACCACGGGTGCCTTCGCACGTTCGCACACCTCGCGCAGCAGCGAGAGGTTCGGCCCGGCGAGCGTCCCGTCCTTGCCGACGTCGGTGACCACGTACCGCGCGCAGCCGTCCTCCTCGAGGCGCGCCAGCACGGACCACAGGTCCCCGCCGTCCTCGGTCCAGCCCTTCGTCGCGACGCGCCAGCCACCAGCGTCGTCGGCGCGGACGTCCAGGCCCACCGCGACCCTCGGGCCGTGCGACGCGATCACCTCGGTGCACCAGGCGGGGTTCGTGACGGCCGCGGTGCCCAGGTTGACCCGTGCGCAGCCGGTGTCGAGCGCGGCGGAAAGCGAGGCGTCGTCACGGATGCCGCCCGTCAGCTCCACCTGTATGTCCAGTTGGGACACGATGTCGGCGAGCCGCGCACGGTTGTCGCCCGTGCCGAACGCGGCGTCGAGGTCCACCAGGTGCACCCAGTCCGCACCCGCCTCCTGCCAGGCCAGCGCCGCGTCCAGGGGGTCGCCGTAGCCGGTCTCCGTGCCGGACCGGCCCTGGAACAGGCGCACGGCCCTGCCGTCGCGGACGTCGACTGCCGGGAGGAGGGTGAAGGTCACGCGGGCAGCGTACCTAGAGGTTCTTCAGCCAGTTCGTGAGCAGGTGCGCGCCGGCGTCGCCGGACTTCTCGGGGTGGAACTGCGTCGCCGACAGCGGGCCGTTCTCCGCCGCGGCGACGAAGTCACCGCCGTGCGTCGCCCATGTCACCTTCGGGACGGGCATCGGCGGCTCCGGCTCCAGCTCCCACCGGCGGGCCGCGTACGAGTGCACGAAGTAGTACCTCGTCGACGCGTCGAGGCCGTCGAACAGCACCGAGTCGGCGGGCGCGCGGACCGTGTTCCACCCCATGTGCGGCACGATCTCGGCGTCGAGGCGCTCGACCGTGCCCGGCCATTCGCCGCAGCCCTCGGTGCGCACGCCGTGCTCGATGCCGAGTTCGAACAGGATCTGCATGCCGACGCACACCCCCAGCACGGGTCGGCCGCCCGCCAGCCGCTGGCCGATGATGCGGTCGCCCGCGACACCACGCAGGCCGGACATGCACGCCGCGAACGCGCCGACCCCCGGCACGACGAGTCCGTCGCAGTCCAGGGCGGGGCGATGGTCCGCAGTCACCTCGACGTCCGCGCCCACCCTGCGCAGGGCGCGCTCTGCCGACCTCAGGTTGCCTGATCCATAGTCCAGTACGACGACTCGTGCCACCCCGACAGGTTACGGGGTCCGCTCCGCGACCACGTTCGATATCTCGCCGTGGCGGGACGCCCTCACTCGACAAGGTGTCGGTCGGTCACGACGTCCGGGTCGACGACCGCCGTGACGCCCTGCGTTCATCGGATGAAGGTGCGTACCGCGGCCGCGATTCCCTGCGGGTCCAGGCCGTGCACGGCGTCGTGTTCCCCGGCGGTGCCGTAGGCCCTGACCTCCAGCTCACGACGCACGCCGATCGCGCGCAGCCGGTGCGGGACGTCGTCGAACGCGCGGGCGACCTCGTGCGCGGACGTGCCCGCGAGGTACGGCTCGACGAGCACGATGTCCGGGTGACCGGCGGCCCGTAGCCCGCGGTGGTCGAACGGCCGGACGGTCGACGCGTACAGCACGGTGACGTCGAGGTCGACCGTCGCGGCGAGGACGTTGTCCAGCAGCGGGCCGACGGCGACCACGGCGGCCTTGGATCCCTTGCGCACCAAGGTCATCCGGCCGGTCGCGGGGTAGGCGTGCGTGTTCTGCCTCGTGGACAGGCGGAGGTAGACCCGGCCGTCGCCGGCGAGCGCGTCAGGCAGGAGCGCGGCCACCTCGTCCGGGTGACCCGGGACGTGCACGGTCCAGCCGGGCAGCGTGTCGAGCAGGGCGACGTCGCCGGGCCCCTGGTGGGTGCGACCCCACACCGGGTCGTCGTAGGAGCCGCCGATGCTGACGAGCACGGCGCCGACGTCCTGGTGGCCGAGGTCGAGCTTGATCTGCTCGAACGGCCGCTCGACGAGGAACGGCGTGTAGCTGTGCACGACCGGGCGCATGCCGGTGAGCGCGAGACCGCCCGCGACGCCGATCATCGACTGCTCGCGGATGCCGACGTTGATCACGCGGTGCGGGTGGCGGGCACGGGCGGCTTCGAAGGCGTCGCGGGAGATGTCGGCGGTGACGACCGCGAGCCGCTCGTCGTGGTCGAGCGCGCGGTCCACGGTGTCCACAAAGGTCTGTCGCATGGTCTCAGTCCTTCCGGATCGTTGCCACGACGACGTTCGGGCCGTCGTGGTGTGCGGACAGGGCGGCGTGGATGGCGTCGTGGTCGCGACCGTCCACGGTGGTCGCGTGCCAGCCCTCGACGGTGAAGCGGCTCGCGATGCCGCCAGACCAGCCGTGGCTCACCGAGCCGTTGTCGATGACGATCGCCGTGAGCCGCCCGAGCCCGAGCCGTGCGGCGAGCGCGATCGCCTCGTGGTTGCTGCCTTCGTCCAGCTCGCCGTCGCCGATGAGGACGAACACCCTTGGCTTGTCACGGTTCTGCGCACGCAGGCCGAGCGCAGTGCCGACGGCGAGCGCCATGCCGTGACCGAGGGAGCCGCTGCTGATCTCGACGCCCGGCACGAGGTTGCGGTCCGGGTGCTGGCCGAGCGGTGAGGCGAAGGTGGTCCAGTCGTCGAGCATGGCCGGGTCGAGGAAGCCCTTCGCCGCGAGGATCGCGTAGTACGCCATCGGGCCGTGACCCTTGGAGAGGAGGAACCGGTCGCGGTCGGGGTCGTCGGCCGTGGCCGGGGTGATGTCGAGGACGCGGTCGTAGAGCACCCAGAGTACGTCCACTGTGGACGCCGCGGCCCATTCGTGTTTCTCGTCGCCGGTCATGCGCCGGAACAGCGCGGTGAGGTCGAGTGTGGTCGTCATGCCGTCCAGGATGCGACTTCGACCGCACTGGAGGTCAAGCGCAGGGACCTCGACCTTGGTGGAGGTTCCGGGTAGTGTCGGCACCGTGTCGAAACTGCCCGATCACCTGACCATCGGCGAAGTGTCGCGGCGCAGCGGCGTGCCGCACACCGCGCTGCGGTTCTACGAGGAGCGGGGGCTGCTGACGTCCGAGCGTACGGCGGGCAACCAGCGGAAATACGCCCGTGCCGTGCTGAGGAGACTGGCGTTCATCCGCACCGCGCAGCGAGTCGGGCTGAGCCTGGAGGAGATCCGCGACGCGCTGGGCACCCTGCCGGAGGGCAGGACGCCGACGAAGTCCGACTGGGCGCGGCTGTCCCACGTGTGGCGCAGCGAGCTTGACGCGCGGATAGACGCGATGCAACGCCTGCGGGACCGGCTGACGGCGTGTATCGGCTGTGGGTGCCTGTCGCTGAAATCCTGCCACCTGATCAACAAGGACGACCTGCTGGCCGCCTACGGTCCCGGCGCCCCGAGACTGAAGGCCGCCACGGAGGGCGGTATCTGAGATTGTCAGGCGTTGACGTGTGGCGGCGCCCGCCAGTCAGGACGCCATCCAGACGATCGCGCCGCCGACCGCCACCGCCGCGGCCAGGCCCAGGATCACAGCCAGGAGCTTCGCGGTCCGGTACGTCGAGTAGACGCCGCCGATCAGGAAACCGGCTACCGCGAGGAGGATGATGACGACGACTTCCTTGGACATGCCGCGAAGCCTAGAGCGTGCCCTTGGTGCTCGGGATCCCGTGTTGGCGTGGGTCGGCCTCCGACGCCGCCCGCAGTGCCCTCGCCACGGCCTTGTACTGCGCCTCGGTGATGTGGTGGGGGTCCCGGCCGTGGATCACCCGCACGTGCAGCGCGATCCGCGCGTGGAAGGCGAGGGACTCGAAGACGTGCTGGTTGAGCACCGTCGGGTAGTTGTTGCCGACGACGAAACCCGTCATCAGCTCGGGTTCACCCGTCAGGACGCAGTACGGCCGCCCGGAAACGTCCACGGCGGCGTGCGCGAGGGTCTCGTCCATCGGGATCCACGCGTCGCCGAAGCGGCGGATGCCCCGCTTGTCGCCCAACGCCTTGCCGATGGCCTCGCCCAGGACGATCGCCACGTCCTCGACCGTATGGTGGGCGTCGATCTCGACGTCGCCCTTCGCGGCCACGGTCAGGTCGAACATGCCGTGGACGCCGAAGGCGGTCAGCATGTGGTCGTAGAACGGGACGCCGGTGGACACGTCCACCTTGCCCGCGCCGTCCAGGTCGATCTCCACGACCACCGACGACTCCCTGGTGGTCCGCTCGACGCGGCCGATCCTGTTCACCTGACGATCTCCTTACTGGCGGCCAGGAACGCGTCGTTCTCCGCCGGCGTGCCGATGGTCACCCGCAGGTGTCCCGGTATCCCGACGTCCCTGATGAGGACGCCCTGGTCCAGATAGGACCGCCACGTCGTCGGGGCGTCCGCGAACTGTCCGAACAGGACGAAGTTGGCGTCGCTCGGGACCACCGAGAAACCCAGTCCCCGCAACGACTCCACTACTCGGTCGCGTTCCGCGGCCAGCATGTGCACCGAGGCCAGCGTCTCGTCGGCGTGGCGGAGTGCGGCGCGGGCGGCTGCCTGTGTCACCACGGACAGGTGGTAGGGCAGGCGGACCAGCTGCAGCGCGTCCACTATGGCCGGTGCCGCCGCCAGATAGCCGAGGCGACCCCCCGCGAACGCGAACGCCTTGCTCATGGTGCGGGACACCACCAGCTTCGCCGGGTACTCGGCGAGCACGGTGACGGCACTGGTCTGCGACGAGAACTCCGCGTACGCCTCGTCCACCACGATCAGGCCCGGCGCGGCCTCGATCAGCGTGCGCAGCCCGTCCAGTGGGATCGAGCCGCCGGTCGGGTTGTTCGGGCTGGTCACGAACGCGATGTCGGGGGCACGGGAGGCGAGCACCTCGGCGGCCGCGTCGGTGTCCAGGGTGAAGTCCGCGCGGCGCGGTGTCGGCGCCCACTCGGTACGCGTGCCCGCCGCGATGATCGGGTGCATCGAGTACGACGGCTCGAAGCCAAGCGCGGTGCGGCCCGGGCCGCCGAACGCCTGTAACAGCTGCTGCAGGATCTCGTTCGACCCGTTGGCCGCCCACAGGTTCTCGGTGCGCAGCGGCACCCCCGTCGACGACGACAGGTACGCGGCGAGGTCGGTCCGCAGCGCCACCGCGTCGCGGTCCGGGTAGCGGTGCAGCGCGGTCGCCGCCTCCGCCACGGCCTGCGTCACGTCCGCGACCAGCGCGGGCGGCGGCGGGTAGGGATTCTCGTTGGTGTTGAGCCGGAACTCGACGTCCAGCTGCGGCGCGCCGTACGGGGTGGCGCCACGCAGGTCCTCGCGCAGCGGCAGCTCCGACAGCGACACCTCGTCACCGACGACCTGGTCACTCCGCAGGCTTCGTTCCGGCACATGGTCACTCCGCAGGCTTCGTTCCGGCACATGGTCACTCCGCAAGCTTCGTTCCGTCACGAGGCACCGCCGAAACGTGCCGTGACCGCCTGACCGTGTGCGGGCAGGTCCTCGGCGTTCGCCAGCGCGACCACCTTGTCCGCGACCTCGCGCAACGCGTCCGCCGAGTAGTCGACGACGTGGATGCCTCGCAGGAACGTCTGCACCGACAGGCCGGACGAGTGCCGCGCGCAGCCGCCGGTGGGCAGCACGTGGTTCGAGCCCGCGCAGTAGTCGCCGAGCGAGACCGGGCTGTGCGGACCGACGAAGACCGCGCCCGCGGCACGGACCCTGGCGGCCACGGCAGAGGCGTCGGCCGTCTGGATCTCGAGGTGCTCGGCCGCGTAGGCGTCCACCACGGACAGTCCCGCGTCCACATCGGACACCAGGACGCAGCCGGACTGCCTGCCCTGCAGCGCGGTCGTGATGCGGTCGGTGTGCTTGGTGGCCTTGACCTGACGGGCCAGCTCGTCGTCGACCGCGTCGGCCAGCTCGGCCGACGACGTGACCAGCACGCTCGCGGCCAGCGTGTCGTGCTCGGCCTGGCTGATCAGGTCGGCGGCGACGTGCACCGGGTCGGCGGTCTCGTCGGCCAGGATCGCGATCTCGGTCGGGCCCGCCTCCGAGTCGATGCCGATCATGCCGCGCAGCAGGCGTTTGGCGGCGGTCAGGTACACGTTGCCCGGCCCGGTGACCATGTCGACCGGCTCCAGCGGCGAGCCGTCGGTGTCCGTGCCGCCGTACGCCAGCAGCGCGACCGCCTGCGCTCCCCCGACGGCCCACACCTCGGTCACGCCGAGCAGCTCGGCGGCGGCGAGGACGGTCGGGTGCGGCAGGCCGCCGAACTCGGCCTGCGGCGGGCTGCACACGACGAGCGACTCGACGCCGGCGGTCTGCGCGGGCACCACGTTCATCACGACGCTCGACGGGTACACCGCGAGCCCGCCCGGCGCGTAGAGGCCGACGCGGCGGACCGGCACCCAGCGCTCGGTGACCGTGCCACCCGGCACGACCTGGGTGGTCACGTCGGTGCGCCGCTGGTCGGCGTGCACCCTGCGGGCACGCTCGATCGTCTCCTCGATCGCGACCCGGACGGGTGCGTCGAGGTAGGCGAGGCCGGAGACCAGCTCGCGGACCGGGACGCGGACCTTCGCCGGGCGGACGCCGTCGAAGCGCTCGGACAGCTCCAGGACGGCCTCGACCCCCCGGTCACGCACGTCGTCGACCAGCGGGCGGACCTGATGCAGCACCGCGTCGACGTCCATCTCGGCGCGCGGGAGCAGCCCGCGCAGCTCGGCGGTGGACGGGACACGACCACGGAGGTCGGTGCGGCTGAGCATCATGGTCCTTCCTGGTGCGACGACGGTTGCCAGCACAAGCCTAGGTGGTGCTCCGTGCCGCCGAGCCGCCCACTCCGGTCGTCGGGTCGGCGGATCTGACGTACCGTTTCCGACCAATGACGGGTTGTCGCCACGCGGCGACCGCCGGAGGCTTCTGGCGATCACTGTCGCGACATCGGGGAGGCGGCATGCTTGGCAAGCGTCGGGGGCTCGTGGTGGCCGCGGGAGTGGTCGCCGCCGTGGCGCTCGCCGGTTCACCCGCACAGGCGCGGACCGCTCCCGAGCAGGGCGTGGCCGACTTCCCCTCGGGTGACGAGGGCTACCACACCTACGACGAGCTGAGGGCCGCGCTGCGTGCGGCGGTCTCGGCGCACCCGGGCATCACGTCCCTGTCGAGCATCGGCGACACGTACGAGGGGCGCGAGATCCCGGTCATCAGGATCAGCGACAACGCGGCGACCGACGAGGACGAGCCAGAGGTGCTGTTCACGTGCAACCTGCACGCCCGCGAGCACCTCACGACCGAGATGTGCCTGCACATCGTGGACCGGTTCACGGCCGGGTACGGGTCGGACGAGAAGATCACCGGCTTCGTGGACAGCCGCGAGATCCTCGTGGTGCCGTCGCTGAACCCGGATGGCGCGGAGTACGACATCTCGGGCGGCTGGTACCGGGGTTGGCGCAAGAACCGGCAGCCCAACGCGGGTGGCAGCGTCGGCACGGACCTGAACCGGAACTTCTCGTACAAGTGGGCCTGCTGCCAGGGCGCCTCGACGTCGCCGTCGGCGGAGACCTACCGGGGGCCGTCGGCCGCGTCGGCGCCGGAGGTCCGGGCGCTGCAGGCGTACGTGGACTCGCGGGTGGTCGGCGGCGTGCAGCAGATCAGGGCGCACATCGACTTCCACGCGTTCTCGGAGATGGTGCTGTGGCCGTTCGGGCACACCCACGACACGGCCACCGAGGGCATGACACAGGCGGAGTACGACCACCTGAAGTCGATCGGCCAGGAGATGGCGACCTCGAACGGGTACACGCCAGGGCAGACCTCGGACATGTACATCACCGACGGTGACATCAACGACTGGATGTGGGGCACCCACAAGGTGCTGACGTACTGCTTCGAGATGTATCCCACGAGCGGCGGCTCGGACGGCTTCTACCCACCCGACGAGCAGATCGTCCCGCAGACCACCCGCAACGACGGCGCGGTCGACATCCTGCTGGCCAACGCCACCTGACCCCTGGGGAGGGGACGGCCGTCCTGGAGGGCCCCGACCGGGTCCTTCAGGACAGGCCCGCCACCACGGCCACGGCCTCGTCCAGCTGGGCCGGGCTGACGAAGTAGTGCGGCGAGGCGCGGACGATGTCGGTCAGGCCGCGGCGGGTCATGTCGTGGCGGGTGGAGGTCACGCCGGTGACCGTCACCGTGACGCCGCTGTCTCGCAGGCGGTCCCGGACCGCCGCTGCGGGGACGCCGTCGACGGAGAAGGTCACCAGGCCGCAGCGCTGGGTGCCGAGGTCGTGGACCGTCACGCCGGGCAGCTCGGCCAGGGACCCGCGCAGGTGTTCGCCGCGTGCGGCCACCGCCGCCTCGATGTCGTCCAGGCCCAGCTCCAGCGCGTAACGCAGTGCCGTGATCAGGCCGAGGCGGTCCGCGACGCTCGACTCCCACAGCTCGTAGACCCTGGCGTCCGGCCGGGGCTCGTATCCCGTCGGGGCGGTCCACGTCGCGCTGTGCAGGTCGAGCTGGCGCGGGCTCAGCCGGTCGCGCACCCGCCTGCGCACCGCGAGGAAGCCCGTGCCGCGAGGGCCGCGCAGCCACTTGCGGCCGGTGCCCGTGACGATGTCCGCGTCGAGGCCGACCAGCTGGACCTGCCCGGCCGACTGGCAGGCGTCCAGCATCACCATGGCGCCGACGGAGTGGGCCGCCGCCACCACCGGGGACACCGGGTTCACCAGGCCGCCGTTGGTCGGGACGTGGACCAGCGACACCAGGCGCACCCGCTCGTCGAGCATCGTCGTCAGCGCGTCGACGTCCACCGCGCCCGTGTCGTCCGACGGGACCGGTTCCACCGACGCGCCCACCTCCCGCGCGCGGCGCAGGAGCGGGATCGCGTTGCCCGCGTACTCCACCTCCGTGGACAGGATGCGGTCGCCGGCCGACAGGGGGATCGCGTCGAAGACCGCGAGCCACGAGCGGGTCGCGCTGTCGGTGAAGGCGACCTCGTCCGGCTCGCAGCCCAGGACCGACGCCAGGACCCCGTAGCCGGCCGCCAGGTCCTCGTCGCGTTCCTCCGCGGCCAGGTAGCCGCCGACCTCGGCCTCGCGGCGGAGGTGGTTGACCACCTCGTCGAGGACCCGCACGGGCGGCAGTGACGAGCCCGCGCTGTCCAGGAACACGCCCCGGTGGCTGCCGGGGGTCTCGCCACGAACGGCGTCGAGATCGATCATCGCGGGGTCCAGTTCTCGAGGTTCCACCACGCGCCCCAGGTGGCGTCCGCACCCGACGCGTCGACCACCGGCTGGTACCCGTCCCAGCTCTCGCGCATGACGTAGGTGTGGTTGGGGGCCGCGAGCACCACCATGCCGGGTGCGGCTACCCACGCGCGCTGGAGCTTGCGGTACGCGGTGGCCCGCTCGGCCGGGTCCGTCGCGGCGCGGCCGGTGTCCAGCGCGTCGTCGACAGTCTCATTGTGGTACCCACCGAGCGCGCTCCCCGACCGCAGCACCGGGTACACGGCGGTGTCCGGGTCGAACGGGTCGCCGAAGCCCACCAGCGCCGGGCCCTGCGCCAGCGCAGCCGGGTCTGCCGTCGCCTCCGGGGTGACCTCCACCCCGATCGCGCGGGCGTCGGTCACGAACGTCTCCGCCAGCCCCTGCGCGACCGAGTCGCCCTGGCGGTACCGCAGGGTGAACGCGGCGGGGGTGCCGTTCTTCGTGCGCACCCCCGTGACGCCGGGCTCCCAGCCGCCCGTGGACAACGCGTCGAGCGCGCGGGTGAGGTCGTAGGGGAACGTCGCGTCCGGGTCGAAGAACTCGGCCTGCACCTCGGGCATCGGCGTGTAGGCGGGAAGGCCCTTGCCGTCGAGCACCTTGTCGACCAGCGCCTCCCGGTTCACGGCGTAGTTCAGCGCGAGCCGCAGGTCCGGGTCGCCGGTGACCGGGTCGTTCGACGGCAGGGTGACAGCGCGGACGTCCGCCGCGCTGTGGGCGACCACGCGCAGCCCGTCGGTGTCCTCGAACTTCGCGGCCATGGCGGGTGGCAGTGCGGCGCTGTCGAGCTTGCCCTCGCGCAGCCGGTCGGCGCGGGTCTCGTCGTCCGGGATGAACTCGACGGTGACCTTCGTGACCGCGGGGGCGTCGTCCCAGTAGGCGGTGTTGGCCTTCAACACCATCTTGCCGCCCTTGATCCACGACTCGAGCTTGTACGGGCCGGTGCCGACGGGCTTGTCCGTGCCGACCGACTCGCTGGACACGATGCCGAGCGTCAGCAGCTCCGGGAACGGCGCGTAGGGGGCGGACAGGTCGAAACGCACGGTCGCCACGTTGACCGCGGTCACGTTCTCGAGCATCGAGAACCGCTGGCGCAGCGGGGAGTTCCGCGCCGGGTCGAGCAGCGCGCGGTAGGTGGCCACGACGTCCTGCGCCTCGAACGGCGACCCGTCGGTGAACGTGACCTTCGGGCGCAGCGGCACGGTCCACGACAGGCCGTCGGCCGAGACCTCCGGCGGGTCGGTGGCGAGCGCGGGGCGGAGCCCGAGGTTGGGCTGGTACTCGACGAGCCCGTCGTAGAGCTTCGCGGCGCCGTGCTCGCCGTAGCCCGCGATAGGGCTGAGGTCCGTCGGCTCGTCCGCGACGGCGATCACCAGAGAGGTCCCGTCGGGGTCGCCGGAGGCGGGTGGAGCCGGATCGCCGGTGCAGGCGCCCACGAGCGCCACCGCGAGCAGCGGCACGACAAGACGCGCCCGAGTCGATGAGGTCGCTCCGCTCATCCGCCTCGCCTCCTTTCCTCGTCGCGAGCTCGACGCTCGTACCTCGCTCCCGAGCACGCTCCTCGGTCAGTGCGGCGAAGGGCTCCTTCGCTCTGCTCCCAGGTGGGCACGAGGCCCGACCCTAGTCGGGCGACATATCCTCGCGGACAGGGATCAACGATTCTCACCCCCGGAGGTCGGTCGCCGTGCGTGTCGCCCTGAGCCAGATCACGTCCACCCCG
This sequence comes from Actinophytocola oryzae, assembly GCF_004364325.1. Classification (GTDB taxonomy): domain Bacteria; phylum Actinomycetota; class Actinomycetes; order Mycobacteriales; family Pseudonocardiaceae; genus Actinophytocola; species Actinophytocola oryzae. The sequence goes on from NZ_SOCP01000011.1 coordinate 205,419, forward strand.
TCTCCGGACGAGAACCTGTCGACGGTCGCCGAGCAGGTGAAGACCGCGGCCGCCGACGGCGCGTCGGTCGTCCTGTTCCCCGAGGCCATGATGGCGTGTTTCGGCACGTCGCTGGGCCCCCTGGCGGAGCAGCTGGACGGCCCGTGGGCGTCGGGGGTGCGTGAGATCGCGGCCGACCACGACGTACTGGTGGTAGCCGGGATGTTCACGCCGGCACCCGACGGACGGGTGTTCAACACGCTGCTGGCGACGGGGCGTGACCGGCACGTCGGCTACGACAAGATCCACCTGTACGACGCGTTCGGCTTCCAGGAGTCACGGACGGTGGCTCCCGGTGAGGAGCTGGTCGTGTTGGGCGATGTCGGGATCGCCACCTGTTACGACGTGCGGTTCCCGGGCGTGTTCACCGGTTTGGCGGACAAGGGGGCGTCGGTGGTCCTGCTCGGCGCGTCCTGGGGTGCGGGGCCGGGCAAGGTCGAGCAGTGGGAGCTGCTCGTGCGGGCGCGGGCGCTGGACTCGACGTGCTTCGTGGTGGCGTGTGGTCAGGCCGACCCCGGTCGGCCTACCAAGGCGCCGACGGGGGTGGGCCACAGCCTCGTGGCCGCGCCGGACGGGTCGGTGGTCGCCGCGGCGGGCTCGAGCCCGGAACTGCTGGTCGTGGACCTCGACCTCGACCTCGTCGAGAAGACCCGCGCGAACATCCCGGTGCTCGCGAACCGGCGGCTCTGACGTCCGGCGGCTCTGACGTAATGAAGGCGTCCTTCAGTACGGCCAGCGTTACGAAGGCGTCCTTCAGTACGGCCAGCGTTACGAAGGCGTCCTTCAGTACGGCCAGCGTTACGAAGGCGTCCTTCAGTACGCGCGACCTCACGCACACCCGACCTCACGCACGCCCGCCGTTACGAAGGCGTCCTTCAGTGCGCCCAGCGTTACGAAGGGGCCCTTCAGTACGCCCGACCTCACGCACACCCGACCTCACGCACGCCCGCCGTTACGAAGGCGTCCTTCAGTGCGCCCAGCGTTACGAAGGCGTCCTTCAGTGCGGGCCGGATCTAGCGTGGTGTGACGACGATGCGGCCGCCGCTGGCCGGGATCAGCGTGATGTTGCGGACCTTCGCGGGCTCCTCGCGTTCGTGCTCGGGGTGGATGTCGTAGCGGGACAGGGCCTCCCGCAGCACCACGACGGCCTCCTGCAGTGAGAAGCCCGCGCCGATGCAGCGGCGCACTCCCCCGCCGAACGGGATCCACGTGCCGGTCTCCGGTGACCTGCCGAGGAAGCGCTCCGGGCGGAAGTCCCTCGGGTCGGGGTGGGCGGACGCGTCGCGGTGCACGAGCGAGATGCTCGGCGCGACGACCGTGCCCGCGGGCAGCAGGTAGCCGGCCAGCTCGGTCGGCTCGGTGAGCTTGCGTGCCACGTTCTGGATGACCGGGCGACGGCGCATGGCCTCCTTCGCGACGGCCTCCAGGTAGGCGTCGTCGCCTTCCTGCGCCGTGCGTTGAAGTGCCGGGCGGCGGGCCAGCTCGTGGAAGGACCAGGCGAGGGCGGTCGCGGTCGTCTCGTGGCCCGCGAGCAGGAGCGTGACCATGTGGTCACGCAGCTCGAGGTCGGTCAGCTCGTCGCCTGCCGCGGTGAGCAGGCGGGACAGCACGTCACCGCGCTCGGACAGGTCGCCCGCGGTGCGCCGGTCGGTGATCTCCGCGTACAGCAGGCGGTCCACGGCGTGCAGGTTCTCCCAGTTGCGTCGCCACACGCCGAACCTGCGCAGCTTCGGGTAGCTCCAGCCGAGGACGGTGAACGGGCCGATGTCGGAGATGCGGCGCAGCCGTGGCCGCAGCTCCGCGAGTCGCGGGCCGTCGGCCATGCCGAACACGACACGCAGGATGATCTCCAGTGTCACGGCGTTCATGCGCGGGTGCACGGCGAACGGTGTGTTCTTCGGCCAGCGCTCGACGTTCTCGACGGCAAGCTCGGTCATCATGTCGCGGTAGCCGCGCAGTGCCGCGCCGTTGAAGGCGGGCATGAGGAGCTTGCGGGCACGGAGGTGCTCGTCCTCGTCGGTGGTCAGCAGGGAGTGCCTGCCCATCACCGGCGCGAGCAGGCCGTTGCCCTCGCCGGCGTGGAAGACCTTCGGCGTGCCCGCGAAGACCTGCCTGATGTGCTCGGGCCTGCTGATCGTGACGATCGTGCGGCCGGCCGCTACGCGCGCGGTGAAGACGTCCCCGTACTTGCGGCGCCAGTGGGCGTGGACCTGCCTGCGCCGTGCGATGAACAGCACGGTCTGCACGAGCGGCGGCAGGTTCGAGCCGGGTGGGAGAGCTGGCGTTGCCTCGACCATGGCCATGCCAGCTTTATACGCCGTGTGGATACCGCGTGACCTGGTGCCGGGACCGCACTGAAGGACGCCTTCGTAACGCCCGGCGCACTGAAGGACGCCTTCATAACGCTGGGCCGGGCGTCACGTCAGGTCCAGACCCAGGTCCAGGGCGGGTGCCGAGTGGGTCAGGGCGCCGACGGACAGGTAGTCGACGCCCGTCTCGGCGTAGGCGCGGGCCTCGGCGATCCTCAGGCCGCCGGACACCTCGAGCCGGGTCGGCGCCCCCAGGTCTGCGACGCGCCGGACCGCGGTCACGCAGTTCTCCGGCGTGAAGTTGTCCAGCAGCACCAGTTCCGCCTTCTCCGCCAGCGCCTCGTCGAGCTGGTCGAGGGTGTCGACCTCCACCTCGCACGGCAGCTCCGGTGCCTGGGCGCGGGCCGCGCGCAGGGCGGCGGCGACCGAGCCTGCCGCCGCCACGTGGTTGTCCTTGATGAGGATCGCGTCGCCGAGGCCGAGGCGGTGGTTGACGCCGCCGCCCTGGCGGACCGCGTACTTCTCCAGCAGGCGCAGGCCGGGCAGCGTCTTCCTGGAGTCGCGGATGGCCACCCCGGTGCCTGCCACCGCGTCCACCCAGGCCGCCGTCGCCGTGGCGACGCCGGACAGGTGGCACAGGAGGTTCAGCGCGGTGCGTTCGGCCGTCAGCAGGGCGCGGACCGGCGCGCGGACCACGAGCACGTCGTCGCCGGGCCGGACCTTCGTGCCGTCCTCCATTGTGGACAGCACCTCGTAGGTGCCGATGACCTCGTCGAACACCGCCCGCACGGCCGGCAGGCCCGCCACCGTGCCGAACGCGCGCGGGGCGATCGTCGCGGTGGCCACGGCGTCCTCTGGCACCGTGGCCGCGGTCGTCGCGTCGGGGCCGTAGCGCAGGTCCTCGGCCAGGGCCGTGGTCACCACGCGGTGGAGGTCCTCGAGATCCAGACTGGTCACGCTGCTCCCTTCGCCATCGCGGGTTCCGCGATCATCGGTTGGCCGGACGGGGTGAGGCGCACCGTCAGGCTCCTGGCCCAGCTCCTCGCCGTGCCGGGGAAGTCGTCTCTGACGTGGCAGCCGCGGGACTCCTCGCGGGCCGCCGCCGCGGCGATGACCGCGCGGGCCGTCAGCGTCAGCGCGGCGTCCTCCACCCGTGCCCGCGTCTCGAGCGGGCGGTCGACGGCCGACACGTCGAGCACCGAGCCGACGACCGCGAGGCCCTCGGCGTCGCGGCCGATCGCGGCATAGCGGCTCATCACCCGCTGCAGCGTGTCGCGGTCGGCGACCGGCAGGACCGGGACCGGCTGGCACGCGGCCAGCCGTCGCTCGGGCGGCAGGCCCAGCGCGAGGTCGGCCGCCACGGACTCCGCCGCCCGCGCCCCGACGACAAGGCCCTCGAGAAGACTGTTGGAGGCCAACCGGTTCGCGCCGTGCAGGCCGGTCCTGGCGACCTCGCCCGCCGCGTACAGGCCGGGCACGGCGGTCCGTCCATCCACTGTGGACACCACGCCGCCGCACGAGAAGTGTGCCGCGGGGGCGACGGGGATCGGCGCCTCCGACGGGTCGACACCCACCCGCAGGCACGCGGCCAGCACGGTCGGGAAGCGCCGCCGGAACTCGGCCGGGGACAGGTGCGTCGCGTCGAGGTACACGTGGTCGTCGCCCAGCGCCGCCATCCGGCGGGTGATCGCCGCGGACACGACGTCGCGGGGCGCGAGGTCCTCCTGCGGGTGCACGCCCGCCATCACGCGGTCGCCGCGTGCGTCGACCAGCACCGCGCCCTCGCCGCGCACGGCCTCGGTGACCAGCGGGCAGCGACCCCGCGCGCCGGAGCCGGTGTACAGCACGGTCGGGTGGAACTGGACGAACTCCAGGTCGGCGACGGGCGCGCCCGAGCGCAACGCGATGGCCACCCCGTCGGCGGTGGCGACCGCCGGGTTCGAGGTCGCCTGGTACAGCTGGCCGAGGCCACCGGTCGCGAGCAGGACCGCGGGTGCCACGAGGATGCCCGGCACGCCGTCCGCGTCGAGCACGAGCAGCCCGGCGACCTCGCCTGCCGGGGTGCGCAGCGTGTCGACGGCGGTGTGGTGTTCCAGCATCGGCACCCGGTCGTCGCGGGAGGCGGCGAGGAGGGCACGTTCGACCTCGGCTCCGGTGGCGTCGCCGCCCGCGTGCACGACGCGGAACGCCGTGTGGCCGCCCTCGCGGGTGCGGGCCAGCCGGTCGCCGTCGCGGTCGAACTCCGCGCCGAGCGTGCGCAGCCGGTCGACCGCGGCCGGTCCGGCGCCGATGATCCGCGACGTCGCAACCTCGTCGCACAGGCCGACGCCCGCGACGAGGGTGTCGTCGACGTGGCGGGCGACCGAGTCGGCCTCGATGTCGCCGAGCACGACCGCGACACCGCCCTGTGCCCAGCGGGTGTTGCCGCCGTCCGCGGCCTCCTTGGTCACGACCAGGACGTCGAGGCCCAGCTCACGGGCCCGCAGGGCCGCGGTCAGCCCGGCGACCCCGGTCCCGACGACCACCAGGTCGGCGTTCGCCTCCCAGCACGGGGTGGTCACTCCGCGCCTCCGGGTTTGCCGATCTCGATCATGCGCTGGACGGCGCCTCGGGCGCGGGCCGCCGTCGTCGCGTCCACGTGGACCTCGTCGCGGCCCTCGCGTAAGGACCGCAGCAACGCGGCGGGCGTGATCATCTTCATGTAGCGGCACGACGCGCGTTCGTTGACGGCCCGGAAGTCGATCTCCGGGGCGGCGAGGCGGAGCTGGTGCAGCATGCCGATCTCGGTCGCCACGAGGACCGTGGTGGCCCTGGTGTTGCGGGCCTCGGTGACCATGTCGCCCGTCGAAAGGATCTTGACCTGCGTCTCCGGGACGACGCCCTCGCCCGCGAGGTAGAGCGCGGAGGTCGCGCAGCCGCACTCGGGGTGGACGAACAGGTCGGCGTCCGGGTTCGCGGCGGCACGCGCGGCAAGCTCCGGGCCGTTGATGCCCGCGTGGACGTGGCACTCGCCCGCCCAGACGTGCAGGTTGTCGCGGCCGGTCTCGCGCTTGACGTGCGCGCCGAGGAACTGGTCGGGCAGGAACAGGACCTCCCGGTCCTCGGGGATCGAGCGGACGACGTCGACCGCGTTCGAGGACGTGCAGCAGATGTCGGTCTCGGCCTTCACCTCCGCGGTCGTGTTCACGTAGGAGACGACGACCGCGCCCGGGTGCTCGGCCTTCCACGCGCGCAGCTGCGCGGCGTCGATGGAGTCGGCGAGCGAGCAGCCCGCCCGCGCGTCCGGGATGAGGACGGTCTTGTCCGGGGCGAGGATCTTCGCGGTCTCGGCCATGAAGTGGACGCCGCAGAAGATGATCGTGGACGCGTCACTGGCGGCGGCGATGCGGCTCAGTGCGAGCGAGTCGCCCGTGTGGTCGGCGATGTCCTGGATCGCCGGCAGCTGGTAGTTGTGCGCGAGCAGCACGGCGTCGCGTTCCCTCGCGAGCCTGCGCACCTCGTCGCGCCACGCCCCGTCCGGTTGCACACCGGAGAACGGCGTCAGGTCGTCCGCCAACGTTGCGGCCACAATTCCCTCCCTGGGTCACGGTCCGCCTGTCGGTTTCCCATCCCGAGGTTTTCGCCTTAGGATCGAAAACATGCGCAATGCTACCACCGTGTTAACCGTGGCCGACCACGAAGTTCTGGCCGCGGTGCTCCAGGTGCGAGCGGGATCACTCCAGGTGCTGCTCTGGGAACGCGCACAGGAACCACACGCACACCGCTGGTCACTGCCCGGCGGACGCCTCGGTGCCACCGAGGACGTCGAGACCTCGATCCGGCGCCAGTTGGAGGAGAAGGTCGACGTCAGGCAGCTGTCCCACGTCGAACAGCTCGCGGTGTTCAGCGCGCCGGACCGGGTGCCCGGCGAGCGGGTGGTCGCCTCGGCGTTCCTCGGGCTCGTGCCGTCGGACGTCGACCCGGAGCTGCCGTCCGACACGGCGTGGCACGCCGTGGCGGCACTCCCCCGCACGGCGTTCGACCACGAGTCGATCGTGCGTCGAGCCAGGGACCGGCTGCGCGCGAAGCTGTCGTACACGAACCTGGGTTTCGCACTGGCGCCGCCGACGTTCACGATCTCCGCGCTGCGTGCCCTGTACTCCGCCGCGCTGGGTTACCGGGTGTCGGCGACCAACCTGCAGCGGGTGCTGTCCAGGCGCGGTCTGCTGGAGCCCACTGGTGACACAGCGCCACCGGGCAAGGCCGGCGGTCGCCCGGCCGCACTGTTCCGTTTCACCCAACGAGGCATAGAGGTGACAGACCCATTCGCAGTATTGCGACCGCCGAACCAAGCGAGAGGCGGCGTGTCGACCTAGCCTTGGTCCGTGCCATCACCGCTGCCGCTCTTCCCGTTGCGCACGGTGCTGCTGCCGGGGGTGCCGCTGCCACTGCACATCTTCGAGCCGCGGTACCGGCAGCTCACCGTGGATCTGATGACCGGAACGGTCCCGGAGAAACGCTTCGGCGTCGTCGCTCTGACCCCGTCGGCCGACATCGAGGTCACGTCACTCGACCAGTTACAACCGATCGGGTGTACGGCCGTACTTCGTCAGGCGGCCCGGCTCCCGGACGGCCGCTACGACATCGTCACGATGGGCGAGCAGCGGTTCCGGCTGCTGGAGCTGGACTGCGCGGCGGCCCCGTACCTGATGGGCATGGTCGAGTGGCTCCCGGACATCCCCGCGGTGATCCCCGGCCAGCGCGCCGTCTCCGACACGGTCGGGTCGCTCGTCGCCGTCGCCAGGGCCGCGTACCGCCGCTACTGCCGGGCGGCCTGGAAACAGGGTGACTGGACCGAGCCCGCCGAGGACGTCGAGGTCTCGGCCCTGGCCCACCTCCTGGCCACGGACTGCATCCTCCCGCTGGAGGACCGCCAGCACATCCTCGAGGAGACCCGGCCCCTGCACCGCCTACGGCTGGTGACGAGCCTGATCAGCCGGGAGGCAGGCATCCTGGCCACCCTGCACGCGGTCCCCGCGCCCCCGGCGGAACTCCACCAGCAGACGGAGAACTAGCCGAGGCGGCGGCCCAGGTCGTCCATGCCGTTCATCGCGGCCAGCACGCCGTACGCGAGCGCGGTCATCAGCGGCCACAGCAGCAGGCCCCACGACGACTCGAGCACCGGCGACACCGACACGATGTCCAGCGGCTTCACGCTCTTCGGCATGGGCCAGCGGCCGTCGGCCCAGGCGCGGCCGACCGCCATCGCGAGCCAGCCGCCGAGTGCGCCGCCCGCCACCGCGGCGAGCATGACCACCGGGCCGCGGCGTTCACGCAGGTACCAGACCGCCACGCCTGCCACGATCCCGGCCGCGAGGCACAGGAGCATGAAGATCACGAGGTCGTCGAAGCGGTGGTAGCTCTCGTCGGTGAGCGACGCGGCCTGACCGTCCTGGGTGATCACCTTGCGCTGCGGCGGCGCGAGCCGCGACCACAGCCAGCCGACGGCCAGCCCCAGCAGCGCGACCGTCGACAGGATGCTGATCGCGGGCAGGAGGTCACGCTTGACGACCACCCGGGGAGTGGGCGGTTTCCACGTGACCTGCGGCGGCGGGAAGATCGGGTACTCGGACTCCCGGTGCGGTGAAGCCTGTTCCCCGACCGGTTGTTCCGACACGCCGACCTCCCACTGCTCCGCGGCCGCCGAACACGGCCCGTGACGGTAGAGCCTAGCGCCTGTCCCGTGGGTCTTCGTGCGAAGTCCGCGGCTGACCAACAGCTACCTCAGGGGAACGTGACGGCGCCCAGCCACGATCCACCTCGGAGGGCGAGCCTTCGTCGGGACGCGACCCACGCAGAGAAGTTCGGGGAGGCGGGCTAGTACGTGCGCCGTGGCGGCTGCACCGGGCGGTCCAGCCCGACGGTGTCACCTGCACGACCATCCGCCGTGCGCAGTCGGGGCAGTACCTCGGCGGGTCCAGTGCCGCCTGGGGGCTGGTGCACCGTGCGTGGTCGCCCTCACCTTCCTGGACACCGCAGTGGACGCAGTAGCTCACAGGTGCTCACTCAGTGCCTTGACCGGCATCTTCAGCTCCGCCAACATGTCCAGGTCCTGCTGCGCGGGCCTGCCGAGGTTCGTCAGGTAGTTGCCGACGATGATCGCGTTGATGCCGCCCAGCATGCCCTGCTCGGCACCGAGGTCACCGAGCGTCAGCTCACGGCCGCCCGCGAAACGCAGGATCGTGCGTGGGAGCGCGAGCCGGAACGCGGCGATGGTGCGCAGCGCGTCCTTGCCCTCGACGATCTCGTAGTTCTCGTACGGCGTGCCGGGCTGCGGGATGAGGAAGTTCATCGGCACCTCGTGCGGGTTCAGCTCGCCGAGCTGCGCGGCGAACTCCGCGCGCTGCTCGACCGTCTCCCCCATGCCGATGATGCCGCCGCAGCAGACCTCCATGCCCGCCGCGTGCACCATCTTCAGCGTGTCCCAGCGCTCCTCCCACGAGTGCGTGGTGACCACCTCGGGGAAGTGCGAGCGCGCGGTCTCGAGGTTGTGGTTGTAGCGGTGCACGCCCATCTCGACGAGCTCGTCGACCTGCTCCTGGGTGAGCATGCCGAGCGAGCAGGCGATCTGGATGTCGTTGCCGTCCTCGCGGATGGCCCTGATGCCGTCGCGGACCTGGGAGAGCAGCCGCCGGTCCGGGCCACGCACGGCGGCGACGATGCAGAACTCGGACGCGCCGGTGGCCGCGGTCTCCCGTGCCGCCCTGACGAGGCCGGGGATGTCCAGCCACGCCGAGCGCACCGGCGAGGGGAACTGGCCGGATTGCGAACAGAAGTGGCAGTCCTCGGGGCAGCCGCCGGTCTTGAGGCTGACGATGCCCTCGACCTCGACCTCGGGACCGCACCAGCGCATCCGCACGTCGTGTGCGAGCGCGAGCAGCTCCGGGACGCGGTCGTCGTCGAGCCGCAGGATCTCGAGGATCTGCTCCTCGCCCAGTCCGACACCGCGTTCGAGGACCTGCTCCCGGGCGGCGGCGATGGGGTCGGTCGTCGTCCGTTCGGCAGCTGCGGTCACGTGCTCCTCCATCTTGATCGGGTCGCTCCGGCCCAGTCTGCCGCACGACGCCGACAGGGACACGCGATGTTTGTCACGCGGACGAGCCGGGCTCTAGGCGGCGTTCGCGGCGGCGAAACCACTGGCGTCGAACTCGCCGCCCAGGCTCGGCGCGAGCGAGTGGATGGCCATGTCGAGGAACTTCGGCCTGCTCAGCTCCCCCGCCCCCGCCGGGATGGCGCCGACCAGTGGCGCGCCGGCCACTATCGGCAGGTCGTCGAGGTTGCAGCGAGCCGCGAGATCGGGTTCGTCCGGCCAGGAGCCGACGACCACACCGGCGCACTCGATGCCGCGCCTGCGCAGCGCCTCGGCGGTGAGCGCGGTCTCGTTGAGGGTGCCGAGCCCGGCGTTGGCGACGATCAGCACCGGCGCGCCCGCGGACCAGGCGACGTCGGCGAGCGTGCCGCCGTTGTCGTCCATCCGCACGAGCAGCCCGCCCGCGCCCTCGACGAGCACGAGGTCGTGGCCACGGGACAGCTCGACGGCCGCCGCGGCGGCCTGCTTGGGTGTCACGGGCATGATGCCCGCGCGCCTGGCAGCCGTGGCCGGGGCGAGCGGCTCGGGGAAGCGCGCCAGCTCCCAGGTCGTGACGTCGGCGCCGGCGAGGCGGGTGACCTCGTCGACGTCGCCGGGCTCACCCGGTTGGAGCCCTGTCTGGGCCGGCTTGAGGACCGCGACACTGCGCCGTGCGTGCAGGCCGAGCGCCGCGACAGCCGCGACGACGACCGTCTTGCCGACGCCCGTTCCGGTACCTGTGAGCACCATGAAACTCACGGCCGGTCAGATTAGTCCCACCCGTTTGTCGCAACCCAGGCCGCCCCGTGATCGGTAGGGTCGGCGGCGTGATCGTCCGCGACAGAGGGCCTGTGACGGACCGGACGCAGCTGTTCGGCGCCGAGTGGTGCGGCGACTGCAGGCGGACGAGGTCCTGGTTGCGGCGCCACGAGGTCCCGTTCGTCGAGTACGACACCGACGCCGACCCGGACGTGCGGTCCAGGGCCGAGGAGCTGGCGGGCGGCAGGACGAACATCCCGGTGGTACTCACCCCCGACGGCACCGTGCTGGTGGAGCCGACGAGCGTGGAGCTGGCGTCGGTCCTGTCCACGCACGGCGCCCGCCGGGGCCGGTCCGGCTGCCGCTAGGTCACGCGGCTCGCGCCGCCGCGAGCACGCCCGAGGTGATCCGCTCGAGGTCCTCGGGTCCGGTGACGTAGGGCGGCATCGTGTAGATCAGGTCGCGGAAGGGACGCAGCCAGACGCCGCTGTCGACGGCCGCACGCGTCGCCGCCGCCATGTCGACCTCGTGGTCGAGCTGCACGACCCCGATGGCGCCCCGCACCCGGACGTCCACGACGCCCGGCAGACCACGCGCAGGCTCGAGACCGGTCCCCAGGGTGTGCTCGATCCGCTTGACGGTGCCCTGCCAGTCCTGCGACAGCAGCAGGTCGACGGAGGCGTTCGCGACGGCGCAGGACAGCGGGTTGCCCATGAAGGTCGGGCCGTGGGCGAGCACCGGGACCGAGCCCCGGGAGATGCCGTCCGCGACCCGGGTGGCGCAGAGCGTCGCCCCCATCGAGAGGTAGCCGCCGGTCAACGCCTTGCCGACGCACATGATGTCCGGCGAGATCCCGGCCTGGTCGGCGGCGAAGAGCGTGCCGGTTCGCCCGAAGCCGGTGGCGATCTCGTCGAAGATCAGGAGGACGTCGTTGGCGAGGGTCAGCTCGCGCAGGACGTGCAGGTAGCGGGGGTCGTGGAACGTCATGCCGCCCGCACCCTGGACGACGGGCTCGACGATGACGGCGGCGAGCTCGTCGGCGTGCCGTTCGACGGTGTCGGCGAGGTGGGCCACGTAGTCGTGTTCGAAGCCGGTGGGCGGCTGGTCGGCGAAGACCTGGGTGGGCAGGACGCCGCGCCAGAGGCTGTGCATGCCGCCGTCGGGGTCGCAGACGCTCATCGGGTGGAAGGTGTCGCCGTGGTAGCCGCCGCGCCAGGTCAGGAGACGGCGTTTCTCGGGGCGGTCGAGGGAGCGCCAGTACTGGAGCGCCATCTTGACGGCGACCTCGACGGAGACGGAGCCGGAGTCGCAGAGGAACACGTGCTGGAGCGGTTCGGGGGTGATCTCGACCAGCTTGGCGGCCAGGGTGACGGCGGGTTCGTGGGTGAGGCCGCCGAACATCACGTGGCTCATCCGGCCGGCCTGGTCGGCGAGTGCCCTGTCCAGGACCGGGTTGCGGTAGCCGTGGATGGCCGCCCACCAGGAGGACATCCCGTCGACCAGCTCACGACCGTCGTCGAGCCGCAGCCGGACGCCTGCCGCGGACTCGACGACGAGGGGGTCGACGAGTCCCGGCATGGGTCCGTAGGGATGCCAGACGTGCGCCCGGTCGAGCGCGAGGAGATCCACGGTCACGTCAGGCAGGCTAGCTAGTCCGCCACCTTCAGGACGATCTTGCCCGTCGAGCCGCCCTTCTCGCCGTGCTCGTGGGCCTTGGCGGCGTCGGCCAGGGGGAACACGGAGTCCAGCGTGACCGTCAGCTGCTTGTGCTCCACCAGGTCGACCAGGGCCAGCATGCCGGCGTGGTCGGGTTCCACCAGCAGGAAGGCCTCGTCCGTCGGGTCGGCCAGCGAGATGTAGGTGCCACCCGGGCGCAGCAGCGAACGGGACTTCGCCGCGTAGTCGCCCGCGATGGTGTCGAGCACCACGTCCAGCTCACCGGTCTCCTCGGTGAAGTCCTTCGTGCGGTAGTCGATCACCTCGTCGGCGCCAAGGCCGCGGACGAAGTCGTGTTTCGCCGCGCTCGCCGTGGCGATCACGTGCGCGCCCCTCGACTTCGCGATCTGCACCGCGAGGTGACCGACGCCGCCCGCCGCCGCGTGGATCAGCACTCGTTGGCCCGGCTGGACGTTCGCGTGGTCCACAAGGGACTGCCACGCGGTCAGGCCCGCCAGCGGGAGGCCTGCCGCGGTCACGTGGTCCAGGGACGCGGGCTTGCGGGCGAAGTGGCGTGGTGGGGCCACCACGTACTCGGCGTAGGCGCCCGGTGGGTTGGGGAACAGGGGCATGCCGAAGACCTCGTCGCCCGGGGCGAACATCCGCACACCGGTTCCGACCGCCTCGACCACGCCGGACACGTCGTAGCCGGGGACGTACGGGGCCGAGGTCGCCATCGTCCGCCCCCGGGCGCGGGCCTTCCAGTCGGTCGGGTTCACGCCTGCCGCGTGGACGCGCACCAGGATCTCGACCGCGCCCGGTTCGGGCTTGGGCAGCTCCACCTCGGTCAGCACCTCGGGGCCGCCGGGGCCCTGGACGCTCATCGCCCGCATCGTGTTCGCCATGCCGCCCATCCTGACGCCGATGGCAGGCGTCTGCCAGTGGCCCGGAGGTCATGGTGTGTCAAGATCGGGCCATGCATCGGATCGTGGTTCTGGCGCTGGACGAGGTCATCCCGTTCGAGCTGGGCATCCCGGCGCGGATCTTCGGGACAGCCACCGACGAGGACGGCACACCGTTCTACGAGATCGTCACCTGCACGGTCGACGGGCGGCCCGTACACACGCAGGCCGACTTCGCGATCACCGTCGCACACGACGCCCGGGTGCTGGCCGGTGCCGACACCGTGGTGATCCCCTCGACGACGGTCGGTGTCCACGGTGAGCTGCCGGACGAGGTGGCCGCCGCGCTCGCGACGGTGCGTCCGGGGACTCGCCTCGTGTCGATCTGCCTCGGGGCGTACGTGCTGGCGTCCCTGGGACTGCTCGACGGGCGCCCCGCGACCACCCACTGGATGCACGCAGAGCACCTGCGGGAGAAGTTCCCGCGCGTGCTGGTGCGGCCGGACGTGTTGTTCGTCGACGACGGGGACGTGCTGACGTCGGCGGGTGCCGCCGCCGGGGTCGACCTGTGTCTGCACATGGTGCGCCGGGACCACGGGAGCGCGGTCGCGAACCTGGTGGCGCGCCGCTGCGTGGTACCGCCGTGGCGGGATGGCGGGCAGGCTCAGTACGTGGAGCGGGCGGTGCGGGAGCCGGCCGAGGCGAGCACGGCGGCCGCTCGTGCGTGGGCGTTGACGCGGCTGGACGAGCCGGTGGGACTGGACGAGCTGGCGTCGAAGGCCGGGATGAGCAGGCGGACGTTCACCAGGCGTTTTCGTGACGAGGTGGGGGTGAGTCCTGGGCAGTGGCTCATCCGGCAGCGGGTCGAGCTGGCACGGGACCTGCTGGAGACGACCGAGCTGGCGACGGAGGCCGTGGCCCGTCGAGCCGGGTTCGGGACTGCCGCGGCCATGCGCCACCACCTTCGAGCCGCGTTGGGCACCTCGCCGATGACCTACCGCAGGACGTTCCGCGCGAGCTGACCTTTCGCGCTCGACCCCGCAGGCCAACGTTATGAAGGCGTCCTTCAGTACGCCCAGCGTTACGAAGGCGTCCTTCAGTGCATGCCGACCCCGCCGACGGATCCTGCGGACGGCCTGGCACGTCGCACCCGGCACGCAAGGCACACCCACCAACAGCGTGCCCCCACCAACCCACCGTAACGAAGGACTCCTTCAGTACGCCCAGCGTTACGAAGGCGTCCTTCAGTGCATGGCCCACACGCCAACGCATTCTGCGGAGGGCACCGGGCGCGTTGCGCTCGGGGCGCGGAGTGGGCCGGGTGCAACGGCGTGCCCCCGTCTGCTCCGGCGTGGGAAGGCGTTCCTCAGTGCGCCGGGTGGGGTAGTACCAGGAGCGCGTCGCCGACGGGGCGTTCGCCGGTGGCGTCGGACGGGGTGTTGAGCAGCTTGTTGTTGGCGACCATGGTGGTGGAGCCGCCGCCGTCGAGGTTCAGGGCCTCGTGCATGCCAAGCGCTTGCGCCAGTGCCGCGGACTCCGCGATGGACAGGCCGAGGCTCGTCGTGGCGCGGCCGTCGACCGTGACCAGGAGGACGCGTCCGCGGTCGTCCACACCGGCGATGGTGCGGGGGTTACGTTTTGCGGCCCAGCCATAGTAGAAGCTTGGGTCTCCCGGGCGGACCATGCCGTCGCGGTTCGGGGTGGCGTGCTGGCGTCCGTCGCGGACCAGCTCCGGGCCGCCGTTGATCACGTAGTCCGCGTCCAGGCCTGTCAGGTGACTGGTGATCGTGAGTTTTCGGCCTGGTTGAGCCACGGTCGCCAGGTCTGTCGCCCTTGCGCCCGTGGCCTGGATCGACCGCGTCCCTGCCGGGAGCGGTCCGCCGCGTGGCGTGCGGACCTGGGTTACCCGACCGTGGCCGTCGACTATCGCCTCTGCGCCCGGGCCTGCCGGTGTGGACGCACCGTAGTCGGCGGTGAAGACGATCAGCTCGTCCGGGTCGGTGCAGGTGGTGTCGTGCAACGGCCGGTTGGTGGGGGCGTCTCCTGTGCCGCCGCAGTTGCGGATTAGCCCGGGCACGCGGTTGAGCCCGTCGAGTCGCAGCGTGTGGCGTCCGCTCGAGACTGTGCCGGTCCACGTGTTGCGCGTGACCCCGGCGTGCCGGCCGTTGGCGGCGAAGACGAAGGACGGCCTGCCGTTGACGGCCTCGCTCAGTAAGCGTCCATTGTAGACGCCCACGCCGGCGGGATCACCGGGCGCGCCCGCGGCAGGGTCCAGTACGAAGAACCCCGCGTTGACACCGGCGGTCGCACCTCGTGCCGCCGCCAGGGCACTCGTGGTCTCCCGGCGTTCGATGTCCGCGCCGAAGTCGCCGACCAGGCTCCCCCGGAACCGCTGCGGGTCGATGGTGATCACCCGGACGACCCACGGCCCGCGGTCTGTCGGGGCGCCGTCCCATCCGGTGAAGACGGTCGACGCGGTGAAGCCCGCGGCGCGGACCTGGGTGAGCTGTGCGTCGGCGGCGGCCTTCGTGGGGTGGGCGCCTGTCCGGACTCGGAAGCCGAGTGAGCCGCCCGCGAAGTCCGCCAGACGCGGCGTGGTGACGTCCTCCACGCGCGGCTGGAAGCCATCGGCCTCGAGGCTGGCCGCCAGCTGGTCGGCGGGTTCTCGGGCGGAGATGGCCGTCGGTGGGGCGTCCGGGTCCGGAGAACCGCTGCCGCCGGGCACCGCGACCTCCACGGTCCAGACGTCGGCGGGGTCGGGTTCACCACGCACGATCGTCGTGAGCGTGACCCCTGGTTGCAGGGCCTGGGAGGTCCTTGTCTCGACCAGATCGCGTGGGCCGAGAGGGAGGCCGTGGCCCTGCCCGTGATCGGCTACGGCGGGCGTGGTCAGACCAGCGGCGAGCGCCAACGCCCCTACGAGCACACCCAACTTCCGAGTCCGCATGCGACACACCCCGTCCTGGTTCGCGGTCGGGCCAACCCAACCACAGGGCACCGACAAAGTCACCGACGGAGACATGGCGGCGACCCGACGGACAGGGGTCGATCCGGGAACAGGGCTCAGGCGTCGACCGTGACGCCCGGGATCGCCTTGATCTCACCCAGGAACGCCGGCGACACCTTGATCGGGTAGTCGTCCAGCGCGAGCGTGACGCCGTTCTCCTTGTGGGCGAACTTCAGGTGCACGGGAGTGTCACCGCGGTGCGCGGTCAGGGTGTTCTTCAGCTCCCCCACCACCTCGTCGTTCAGCTTGCCCGGGTTGCACAGCAGCACGAAAGGGACTTCCTCGTCCGCCGCCGACAGGTCGGCCTCCGAGAACTCCAACGGGATCAGGCCCGACCCGAAGACGGACATCTTGTCCTCGCGCCAGTTCACCCGGCCCTTCACCGCGACGGCCGCGTCCTCGATCAGGTCCTGCGACAGCACGGAGTAACTCTTCGCGAAGAACAGCACCTCGATCGAGGCGTCCAGGTCCTCGATCGTGCAGATACACCACGGCTCGCCCTGCTTGTTCACCCGGCGTTCCATCGCGGAGATCATTCCCGACAGGACGATCTCGCCCTCCTTCGGCGGGTTGTCCAGGATCTCCGCGATCGCCTTCGGGGCGTGCTTGCGCAACAGGCGTTCCGCGCCGTCCAGCGGGTGCGCCGACACGTACAGACCCAGCATCTCCCGCTCGTAGGCGAGCAGCTGCTTGCGTGGCCACTCCTCGTCGGTGAACTTGAGGTGCGCCAACGGGCTCGAGTCACTCGACGGGGTGGACGAGTCGTCGTCGCCGAAACCGAACAGGTCGAACTGGCCCATCGCCTCCTGGCGCTTCAGGCCGACGACCGCCTCCACCGCCTCCTCGTGCGCCTGGACCAGCGACAGCCTGGTGTGGGCCATCGAGTCGAACGCGCCCGCCTTGACCAGCGACTCGATCACCCGCTTGTTGCACACCACCAACTCCGCCTTGTCCAGGAAGTCGGTGAAACTCGTGTACGCGCCCTTCTCCGTACGGGTCTTGATGATCGACTCGACCACGTGCGCACCCACGTTGCGGACCGCACCCATGCCGAAGCGGATGTCGGTGCCGACCGCGGCGAAGCGCAGGCCCGACTCGTTGACATCCGGCGGCAGCACCTTGATGCCCAGCCTGCGACACTCCGACAGGTACACCGCCGACTTGTCCTTGTTGTCACCCACCGAGGTGAGCAGCGCGGCCATGTACTCGGCGCGGTAGTTCGCCTTCAGGAACGCGGTCCAGTACGACACCAGGCCGTAGGCGGCTGCGTGCGACTTGTTGAACGCGTAGCCCGCGAACGGGAGAATCGTGTCCCACAACGCCTTGATCGCCGCGTCCGAGAAGCCGCCCGGGCGAAGGTCGCTCGCCTTCATACCCGCCTGGAAGCGCTCGAACTCCGCGTCCAGCACCTCCTGCTTCTTCTTACCCATGGCCTTGCGGAGCACGTCCGCCTGTCCCATGGAGTAGCCCGCGACCTTCTGGGCGATGAACATGATCTGCTCTTGGTAGACGATCAGACCGTACGTCTCGCTCAGGATGTCCTTGAGCGGCTCCAGCAGCTCAGGGTGGATCGGCTTGATCTGCTGACGCTTGTTCTTGCGGTCCGCGTAGTCGTTGTGGGCGTTCATGCCCATCGGACCCGGGCGGTACAGCGCGCCGACCGCCACGATGTCCTCGAAGCCCGTCGGCTGCATGCGCCGCAGCAGGTCACGCATGGGGCCACCGTCCAGCTGGAACACGCCGAGCGTGTCACCACGGGACAGCAGCTTGTAGGTTTCCTTGTCCTCCAGCGCGAGGGTGTCGAGGTCGATGTCCTCGCCGCGGTTGGCCTTGATGTTGTCGATCGCGTCGCCGATGACCGTCAGGTTCCGCAGACCGAGGAAGTCCATCTTCAGCAGGCCGATGGCCTCGCACGACGGGTAGTCCCAGCCGGTGATGATCGAGCCGTCGTCGCGCCGCCACAGCGGGATCGACTGCATCAGCGGCTGCGAGGAGAGAATCACCGCGCAGGCGTGCACACCCGCGTTGCGGATCAGGCCCTCGAGGCCACGCGCGGTCTCGAAGATCTTGCCGACCTCGGCGTCCGTCTCGATCAGCGTGCGGACCTCGGCTGCCTCGGCGTAGCGCTCGTGCTTCGGGTCGACGATGCCCTTCAGCGGGATGTCCTTCGCCATGATCGGCGGCGGCAGTGCCTTGGAGATCCGGTCGGCGATCGCGAAGCCCGGCTGGCCGTGCAGGACCCGGGCCGAGTCCTTGAGCGCGGCCTTGGTCTTGATCGTGCCGAAGGTGATGACCTGGGCGACCTTGTCGTGCCCGTACTTGTCCGTGGCGTAGGTGATCATCTCGCCACGCCTGCGGTCGTCGAAGTCGATGTCGATGTCGGGCATCGACGCGCGCTCCGGGTTGAGGAACCGCTCGAACAGCAGGCCGTGCGGGATCGGGTCCAGGTTCGTGATGCCCAGCGCGTACGCGACGAGCGAGCCCGCTGCGGAACCACGGCCGGGCCCGACCCGGATGCCCACCTTCCGCGCGTGGGCCACGAGGTCGGCGACCACCAGGAAGTACGCGGGGAAGCCCTTCTGGACGATCACGCCCAGCTCGAACTCGGCACGCTCGGTGTACCCGTCGGGGATACCGGCCGGGAAACGCCAGTCGAGGCCGCGCTGGACCTCCTTGGCCAGCCAGCTGGCCTGGTCCTCCCCCTCGGGCACCTCGAACGCCGGAATCCGGTCGGCGTACGCCCAGACCTCCTCGTACGACTCCACCCGCTCGGCGATCAGCAGGGTCGAGTCGGCCGCGCCGGGGACTTCCTTGTCCCAGTACTCACGCATGTCCTCGGCGGACTTCAGGTAGTAGCCGTCCCCGTCGAACTTGAAGCGGTTCGGGTCGGACAGCGTCTTGCCGGACTGCACGCACAGCAACGCAGCGTGGTCGGCGGCCTGGTCCTTGGTGACGTAGTGCGAGTCGTTGGTGGCGAGAGGACGCAGGTCGAGCTTCCTGCCCACCTCGAGCAGGCCCTCACGGACCGAGCGTTCGATCGGCAGGCCGTGGTCCATCAGCTCGAGGAAGAAGTTCTCCTGCCCGAAGATGTCCCGGTAGTCCGCCGCGGCCTGTAGTGCCTCGGCCGTCTGCCCCAGCCGCAGCCGGGTCTGGACCTCACCGGACGGGCACCCGGTGGTCGCGATGATGCCCTCGTGATGCTCCGCGATCAGCTCGCGGTCGCAGTTGTGCACCGCGAAGTCGGTGACGTAGCTGTGGTCTTCCTCGACCTCGATGTTGTACGTCGTGCCGGTGTAGGTCTTGCGCAGCACCTCTCGCACGGGCTTGTAGACGAACTCGTCGTCCGACAGCGTCCGCCGGTGGCTCGGCTCGAGCGTCGGTGAGAAGTCGGCCCGGTAGCTCGGCGCACGGTTCTCGTTGTCGTCCGGTTGGCAGTACGTGGTGGCGAAGTCGGCGTTGAGGCGTGCGGCCAGAGTGCGCATCTGCCAGTGGAGCTGAACCGAGGCCTGCTGGAGGTTGATGACCTCGGGCCTGGTCTGCGACCCGTCACCGGCAAGCACACCCTCGAACATCCCACGCATGAACTCCGCGGGAGCCTCGAAGACGAACTCGGGCATGTGCTTGTTCCCGGCGCCCCTGCCGCAGAGGGAGCCGAGCAGCTGCGCCAAGAGTGTGGAGCCGACGGAGACCGAGGTTCCGCGATAGTCGGGACGGTCTGCCCGCCCGCGGACCACCGCCTCCTCGCCGGTGTACTTCTCGACCATCTTCGCGCACAGGGCAGCGAGGTGATGCTCGTCCTCGTGGAGGTACCACGAGACGGTGTGACCGCGGTCGACACCACCTTCCGCGACATACAAGCCGAGGAAGAAACCGAAGTCGTAGTCGAGTTCGATCTCGCCCTGCAGGGTCGCGTAGTGCTTGGTCGGCCCTGTGTCGCGGCGGGCGGCGACGCGGAAGAACCGGTCGGGTTCACCATCGACGGGGAGCCAGTCGACATGCTCGGCCGTCCGGATCGATGTCACCGGCTCGGTGTCCGAACGCACCCGTGGCAGACAGACCCAGCTGTTCCACTCGTCCACTGACTCGGCAGTGCCCGGCCGGCCGGCGACGACGTCCCGCGCCTCCACCCAGGACTTGCCGCCGTCGCGCTGACGGATCAGGACCGGGTGCTCCCCGGTCATCCAGGTGACCCGGCGGTAGTGGTTGTTGAGTTCGATGCCGTAGACGTCGCCGTCGTGGTCGTTGCGCATCACCTCGACGACGGGCCGGAAACGACCACGGTGGGTGAGCACCTCGTCGCCGACCCGGACGTCCTCGATCGGCTTCATGCCGCCCCTGGTCATGATCTCCTGACCAGGCAGGAGGCAGCGTGGCTTCCTGTAATAACCCTGTATGGAGGCGAGCGAGGACAGCGTGAACAGGTTGCGCAGGCCCGTCGCGTTGGCGGCGAGCATGGTCATGTGGGTGTAGGCGCCGCCGCCCGAGACGTCGCCGCCGACGCCCTCGTCGTCGGAGCTGCGCTGGCGGGCCTCGCCCCAGAAGACCGGCTTCTTGTGGTAGCGGCTGTTGGGGGCGATGTACGCCTCGATGCCGATGATCGGCTTGACGCCGATCTTCTTGGCGGACTGGTAGAACTCGTCGGCGCCGTACATGTTGCCGTGGTCGGTCATGCCGACCGCGGGCATGCCGAGGCGCGCGGCCTCCGTGATCAGCGGCGCGACCTTGGCGGCGCCGTCGAGCATCGAGTACTCGGTGTGCACATGGAGATGAACGAACGAGTCAGCCGCCACGAGGCACCACCCTACGACGAGGCGACGCGGGGTTGAACGACCGGTTCATGGCGTGTCTCCTCGGGCCTGTGCATGGGCTCGTCGTACCTCCGGGCACCGACAGTTCCGGCGCGGAGGCATGATCGACGGCATGCGCTTCCGGCCCATCTCGCCCGGCCTGCTGGTCACCGAAGTGGCCGAGAGGATCATCCGGCGCGCGGACGACTCGTGGACCCGTGTCGCGGTCGACGGGGCGCCGCCCACGTCGACCGGGGAGTTCGCCGACCGGCTCGCCGAGGAGCTGCGGGTGCTGGGGCGTGCGGTGCTGCGGGTGTCCTCGCACGACTTCCTGCGGCCCGCGTCGCTGCGGTACGAGCGTGGGCGCACCGATCCGGACTCCCGGTACGACGACTGGCTCGACGTGGGCGCGTTGAACCGTGAGGTGTTCGGGCCGCTGGGTGCGGGTGGGTCGGGGCGGGTCCTGCCCACGTTCTGGGACGCGCCGCGTGACCGTGCCTCGCGGGCGGAGTACGTGACGCTGCCGGCTGGCGGCGTGCTCGTGCTCGACGGCGAACTGCTGCTCGGCCGTGGTTTTCCTCTCGACTGTTCCGTTCACCTGTGGCTCTCCCCTGCTGCCCTGCGCCGCCGCCTCACCGAGGCGTGGGCTCTCCCCGCGTTCGAGCGGTACGACGCGACGGTGCACCCACTCGACCTGGCCGACTTCGCGGTTCGAGTGGACGATCCGGTGCGTCCCGCTGTGCTTGACGAGTCACCTTAATCGAACGTCTGAGCGAGCGCATCCCGAGGCGGTGACCGATCGGGTCATGTCCTCGCGCGCCTGTCGGTGCCGTGGGGCAGACTCGTCTGCGCACTCGACTGAGGAGGACCTACATGGCAACCACACGCACCGCGAACGCCCACTGGGAGGGCGCGCTGCTCGACGGCGCGGGCTCCGTCTCGCTGGACTCGTCCGGCATCGGCAGCTACGAGGTGTCCTGGGCGTCTCGCGCGACCGAGGCGAACGGGAAGACCAGTCCCGAGGAGCTGATCGCGGCCGCGCACTCGACCTGCTACTCGATGGCGCTCTCGCACGGGCTCGCCCAGGCGGGGACGCCGCCGCAGACGGTGGACACCAGGGCGGACGTGACGTTCCAGCCGGGTGAGGGGATCACGGGGATCCACCTGACCGTACGGGCGTCTATCCCCGGTCTCTCGGCGGAGGACTTCGCTGCCGCGGCCGAGGACGCCAAGAAGAACTGCCCGGTCTCGAAGGCTCTGGCGGGGACGACCATCACGCTCGACGCCGAGCTGGTCTGACCCTCGGTTTCTGGCCGGGGGTGGGCCCGGTGGCGGGATGAAGGACGCCTTCGTAACGCTCGGCGTTACGAAGGACGCCTTCGTGACGCTGGTGGCGCGGCTCGCCGGACCGGTCCGCGCGGGTGGGTCGGCTGGAAGGTCATCGTCGTGTTGATAACCACGCGACCCCGGGGTGGGTTTCCGCGTAGCGTGCCGCCTCATGAGTGAGGGGTTGCGGCTGCGGCCGGTCGCCGAGGCAGATCTTGATTCGTTCGACGTGATGTTCGCCGATCCCGACATGATCGGGGTGTTCAACTGGGGTGGGTTCGGCAGCGCGGCGAAATGGCGGCGGATGTGGGCCGAGAACCGTCTCCTCGCACCCGACAAGAGCGTGTTGATCGCCGAACTGGACGGGGCGGCGATCGGGTTCGTGTCCTGGAACCGGGAAAACACTTCGGCCAACTCCTACTTCCTCGAGTTCGGGATCAGCCTGTGGCCGGACTTCCGCGGTAAGGGGCACGGGACGACCGTCCAACGGCTCCTGGCGCGGTACCTGTTCGCGCACGCGCCGATCAACCGCATCCAGGCCATCACCGACGCCGAGAACTTCGCCGAGCAGCGGTCGCTCGAGAAGGCCGGCTTCACCAGGGAGGCCGAGTTGAAGGGGCGGATCTTCCGGGACGGGGCCTGGCGGGACGAGATCATGTACCGGATGGTGCGTTCGGAACTGCCTACTTCAGACGGACCTGCCACCTGAGTGGACTGACGAGGATCCGCCGGTCGACGTCGCCGTTCCAGACGGTGGTCGCGCCGGCCGTCGTCAGGGCTGCCACGATCTCTTCGGCGATCGCGGCGGCGTCGGTCTCGTCGTCGAAGGTGCCGTAGGACAGGTAGAGGCCGCCGCCGACGGCCGCCGACTCGGTGTCCTGCTGGTGAAAGAAGACGTAGCCTCGGTCGCCGTCCTTCGCCTCGATGCCGATCTCGGCCGCGCCGCAGGTGGCGCAGCAGGTGAAGTTGGCTCGGGCGACGATGCCCTTCGCGGACAGGGAGTCCAGGGCGTTGAGGACGCGTTCGGTCTCCGTCTCCGCCGGCCAGGTCGCCTGTTCGGCGAGTCGTTCCGCCCACACGCGGGCGACGAGTGGTTCCAGTTCCTGTTCGGGAAACTGGTCCTCGAAGTAGTCGGTGACGTGTTGGGCCACGTCGTCACGTTCGGTGAAGCCGCCGTTCACGAGTGGACGGACGAACTCCTCGATCTCGTCAATCTCTTCCTGCTTCAACACGTGCGGCAGTGTTCCACGATGCGGTCGTGGCCGGAAATCCCCGCGACATGACACGTCCGGATGACTGAGGATGCGGTCATGGAGCTGTCGATCGTGCTGGCGTTCGCCGTGGCGTGCGTGGTGATCAGTGTGGTACCCGGGCCGGACATGATGTTCATCATGGCCAACGGGATCGCCCGTGGGCGCAGGACCGGGGTGGTTGCCGCCGCCGGGATGTCCACGGGGATGCTGGGGCACACGGTCGCTGCCGCCCTCGGGCTCGGGGCACTCCTCCAGGCGGCGCCCGTCGCGCTGGAGGCCGTGCGGATCGCGGGGGCGGTGTTCCTCGTGTACATGGCGATCACGACGTTGCGGTCGGCCAAGGACGTCGCCAGGACCGCGCCCGCGCGGTTCGGGGAGCGGTCGCTGCGGCGCACCTTCGCGATGGCCACGCTGGTCAACCTGTCCAACCCCAAGGTTGTGTTCTTCTACCTGGCGTTCTTTCCCCAGTTCGTCACCGAGGGCGGGTGGCCGGTGCCGGTGCAGTTCCTCGTGATGGGCGGGGTCCTGATCGTGGTCGGATTCTCCGTCGACGCGACCGTGGGGCTGGTGTCGGGCACGCTGTCGAAGCTGCTGCTGTCGCGTCCGGCGATCCAGCGGTGGCTCAACCGGGTGTCGGCGGCGATCTTCGGTGGGCTCGCGGTCCGGCTGGTCGCCGACCGTTAGAGGTCGATGACGACCTTGCCGTGCACGTGTCGGCCTGCCTGCAGCTCGGTCGCGTCGCGGATCTGCTCGACGGGGAATCTCGCCGCGACCGGCACCCGGAGCCGGCCCGCCGCGACCAGGCGGGCGATCTCTTCGAGGGCGCCGGGAGCGGCGTTCGCGCCGTTGGCCGCCGACACGCCGTCGACCTGGGTGGCGATGGTGCAGATGCGGTCGTCCGGGACGCCGAGCTCCCTCGCGGCGTGCACTGTGTCCACGCCGTGCAGGTCGATGGCGGCGGTGACACCGCCGGGTGCGAGGGCGCGGACCCGATCGGCGAGGCCGTCGCCGTAGGTGACCGGCTCGGCTCCGAGGTCGCGCAGGAAGTCGGCCGAGGTGGCCGATCCGGTCCCGATCACGCGTGCTCCGGCGATCCGGGCCAGCTGGACGGCGAACACGCCGACTCCGCCCGCCGCGCCGCCGATCAGCAGTGTGTCGTCCGGGCCGGGGTCGACCGCGGCGAGGGCGGCGGAGGCCGTGCGGCCTGCGATCGCGAGGGTGGCGGCGGTGCGGTCGTCGACGCCGTCGGGGGTGTGGTGGGCCTCGTTCGCCGCGATCCCCTCGGCCGGGTCGATGAGCACGAAGTCGGCGACCGCGCGGGACAGGGCGCCACCGAAGACGCGGTCGCCGGGTGCGAAGCCGGTCACCCCGTCGCCGACCTGGTCGACCACTCCCGCGTAGTCGGTGCCGAACCCGGCCGGGAGGCTCAGGCCGAACCGGGCCGCGGTGTCCGCGTCGGCGGTCATGATCCAGTCCATCGGGTTCAGGCCTGCCGCGGTGACGCGCACCCTGAGCTGTCCCGGGCCGGCCTGCGGAGCGGGGATCTCGCGGAGGCCCAGGACCTCGGGGCCGCCGAACGAGTCAAGCAGGACTGCCCTGCCCGTCGATGGTTGCTCGCCCTGTTGCCACATCTTGTGTCTCCTTGGCGCCACTGAAACGGACTATGCTCCGGTTACCTCGACCGTAACACAAACGGAGCGTGATCCGTTTTGACTGACGCGGAGGCGCGTGCGCCTCGGGCGGACGCGGCCCGCAATCGCGACCAGCTGCTCGCGGTGGCGACCCGCGTGTTCGCCTCGGCCGAGGGCGAGCCGTCGATGCGTGCGATCGCCCGCGAGGCCGGGGTGGGCATCGCCACGCTCTACCGGCACTTCCCGACCCGCGAGTCGCTGGTCGACGCGGTCTACAGCGACCAGGTCGTGCGGCTGACGACCGGCGCCCGCGAGCTGCTCGGCCGGCTGCCCCCCGCCGCTGCGATGCGTCGCTGGATGGACCTGTTCGGCGAGTGGATCGCGACCAAGAACGGCATGCTCGACACGCTGCCGGCGATGATCGAGTCGGGTGAGATCGCCCACGCGCGGACCCGGACCGAGCTACTGGCGGCCGTCACCGCGATTCTCGACGCCGGGCGGGCGGCGGGCGACCTGCGCGCCGACGTCACCGCCGAGGACATCGCCGCCTCGCTCATCGGCATCTTCACGGTGGCCCCCCGGCCCGAGCACGAGGCCAAGGCCGGCCGCCTGCTGAACCTCCTGATGGACGGGCTCCGGACCACGCGGTCGACGCACTAGACCAGTTGGTTCGTCTCGCCGTCGTACACGAGCAGGCGGCCCTTGGCGGGGGCGGCGGTCATCGTCGTGCCGACCGCCGGTTCGTCCTGCTCGGGGACAGTCAGTCCGACCAGGACCTCGCCGGGGCACTCCAGGGTGACCAGCGAGGTCACCCCCAGGTTCTCCACGATCGACACCGTTCCGGTGATGCCGTCCGACGCGGGGTGGAGGTACTCGGGGCGGATGCCGGCGACTACCGGGGTGCCGTCCGTGAGGGTCAGGTCACCCGGTGGTGCCAGGCGGGTGCCCGCCACTTCGACGAGGCCGTCACGGTAGGTGCCGGTCAGCAGGTTCATCGGGGTCGAGCCGATGAAGTTGGCCACGAACGTGTCCGCCGGGCGTTGGAACACCTCCTTCGGGGTGCCCAGCTGGCGGATGCGGCCTTCCGCCATGACCGCGATGCGGTCGGCCAGCGCCAGTGCCTCGGCCTGGTCGTGGGTGACGAAGACGGTGGTCAGGCCGAGGTCGCGTTGGAGTCGCTTGAGGAACGTCCTGGCCTCCAGGCGGAGGCGGGCGTCCAGGTTGGACAGTGGCTCGTCCAGGAGCAGCACCTCGGCGGACATGGTGATCGCGCGGGCCAGCGCCACGCGTTGCTGCTGGCCGCCGGACAGCTGGGCAGGGCGGCGTTCGAGCAGCTCGGACAGGCCGAGACCCGCGGAGGTCGACGTGGCCGCGTCCTGCTGTGCCTGCTTGGACGCCCGGCGGACCCGCAGCGGGTAGGAGATGTTCTGCGCGACGGTCATGTGCGGGAAGAGCGCGTAGTCCTGGAACACCATCGCGACGCCACGCTTGCCCGCGTCGACCCTGGTGACGTCCTTCTCGCCGAGGACGATGGTGCCCTCGGCGGACTGCTCGAGGCCCGCGATCGTGCGCAGCAGTGTGGTCTTGCCGCACCCGGACGGGCCGAGCAACGCGAAGAACTCACCGTCCGTGATGGACAGGTCGAGGCCGTCCACGGCACGTACCCCGTTCGGGTACACCGTAGACAGACCAGTCAGCTCGATATCCGCCATCAGGCCGCCCCCTCCCCCGCTGCGTGGCGCCGGAACGCTCCGCAGGCTCCGCCACATCGGCGCCCTCCGCGGGCTCGGCGCCGCCCTGAGTACTGATGATTCACTCCGCGAGCTCCGCTCATGCCTTGATCCCTCCGTGGAAGCGGAACCCGTACCGCTTGCTGACGAACAGGTAGAGCGCCACCACCGGGATCGCGTAGAGCAGCGAGAACACCGGGATGACCGTCAGGTTCGCGCTGCCGCCCTCGTCCCTGAGCGTGCGCAGCAGCACGGCCGCAGGCTGCTCGGTGACGTCGCGGAGCAACAGGAACGGCAGCAGGAAGTTGCCCCATGCCTGCACGAACGCCCACACCAGGATGGTCGCGATGCCCGGCCTGGCGACGGGGAGGACCACGTGGCGTAGTACCTGACCGGGTGATGCGCCGAACACCCGGGCCGACTCCTCGTAGGACCGTGGCACCGTGTCGATGAAGTCCTTGAGGATGAAGATCGCGGCGGGGAGCATGCCGCCCGCGATCACCAGCCCGGTCGCGTACTGCGAGTTGATCAGGCCCAGCTGCAGCATCATCACGAAGATCGGCACCATCGCGGCCGTGCCGGTGACCACACTGGACAGCAGCAACAGCACGTACAGCAACGCGTCGCGGCCGGGGATGCGCACACGCGACAGGGCGTAGGACGCGAGCGTGCCCAGCGCCGTGGTCACCACCGTGGCGACCACGCACAACACGATCGAGTTCACCAGTGACCCGATCGCGTACGGGTGCTCGAACGTGACGCGCCAGTTGTCGAGCGTCCAGTCCGGCCAGCGCAGGCCGACGCCCGGGTCGCTGTCGAACGGCGCGGACGCGAGCCACAGCATGGGGATCGCGAAGAACGCCAGCACGACCGCGATCAGCACGGTGTAGAGGGAACGGCGCAGCATCGGTTTGAAGGTCACGCGCGCCTCCTCAGCAGGAGCAGGTACAGCAGCGCCACCACCAGGTTCACGATCAGCAGCAGGAACGAGATGGCCGCCGAGTAGCCGAGTTCGCCGTTCGCGATGGCCTGCTGGTAGATGAAGACCGGCAGCGTCTCCGACTCGTGGTTCGGGCCGCCCGCGGTGAGCAGGAACGGCGAGAAGTCGTTGGCCGTCCACAGGGAGATGAGCAGCGTGTTGGTGAGCACGTGGCCACGGATGTGCGGCAGCACCACGTCCCGCACGGTCTGCCAGCCGCTCGCGCCGACGGTCCTCGCGGTCTCCAGCTGCGACGGCGGCACCGCGGCGAGTGCCGAGCTGTACAGCATCATGGAGAACGCCGTGCCGCGCCAGGTGTTGAACACGATCAGCGAGGCCATCGGGTACTCGACGAGCCACGCCGTGGAACCGTTGCCCAGCAGGGTGTTCAGCGTGCCGCCGTCCCGGTCGAGCACCGCCGTCCACAGGTAGGCGACGACGACGCTCGGCAGGATCCAGGCGAGCAGGACGAACGCCTCGGTGGTGCGGCGGACCCACGGGCGGGCCTTGCGCAGCACCCACGCGAGCGCGAACCCGAGCAGGTTCTGCCCCAGCACGGCGGACCCGATCACGAACACCAGCGTCAGCCAGACCGCATTGCCGAACAGGGCGTCGTCCAGGGCGTTCGCGAAGTTCGTGAGCCCGACGAACGACGGCGCGACCGACGACGGCCCGGTCAGCGTGTAGTCGGTGAGTCCGATGTAGATGGTCCACAGGGCCGGGAAGACCAGGAACAGACCGATGAGCAGCAGCGCGGGCGATACGAACGCGACCGCCCGCGCCACTCCCAGCCCGGAGGAGTCCTGCCCTGTCCTGGCCGCTCCGCTCGTCCGCCCGCGCTCCCTAGCGCGCAACTTTGTCCTCGCCGACTGCCTTGACCAGCGCGTCCTGGTAGGCGGCCGCGGCTTCGTCGGCGCTCTTGCCCGCGATGATGTCGGCGGTCGCCTGCTGGAGTGCGCTCGAGACCTTGGGATAGTCGGCGAGACCCGGCCGGTAGCGGGTGATCGGCAGGACCTCCTCGGCGACGAAGCCGAGCATCGGGTCGTTCTTCAGCACCTCGGCGTTGACGTCCTCGCGCTGCGTCACCTGGGCGGTGTCCCCGAGCCGCTGCTTCGTCGCCTCCGCCGAGTTCATGAACTGGAGCAGCTCCCACGCCTGCTGCGGATACTTGGACTTGGGGTTGACCACGCGGATCGAGCCGCCGGACATGCTGACGAAGTCCTGGCCGCCGACGCCCGCACCGGGTGCCTTCGCGGGGATCTTCGCCCAGCCGACGGCCGAGTCGCGGTCGGCCATCCTCGCCACGCCGGTGGCCGGGTCGACGACCGAGCGCCAGAAGTAGTCGCTCTCGAACAGCATGCCGATCTTGTTCTGCGAGAACAGCTCGAACGACTTGTCGCGTCCCTTGGCCTCCTGCGCGAGCACCGGGTCGCCGAGGCCGCCCCGGTAGACCTGCTGGTAGAAGTCGAGGACGTCCTTCATGTTCCTGGTGGCGCCCTGCCACTTGTCGCCCTGGTAGATCTCCTGGCCGGTGCCGACCAGGAGCGGGAGGACGCCCTGCATGGTGGTCGCCTCGGTCATGGCCGTGCCGGCGTTGAGCTGGACCGGGGTGACGCCGGGGAGCTGCTTGAGGGAGGTGGCCGCGGCGATGATGTCCTCCCAGCTCCTGGGTTGCCAGTCGGCGGGGAGTCCTGCCTGCGTGAAGAGCTTCTTGTTGAAGAAGATCACGCGGCCGTCGGTGCCGACGGGGACGCCGTAGCGCCTGCCGTCGAACTCGCCGAGTGCCTCGACCGCGTCGGGGATCTGGTCCCAGCCGTCCCACGCGTCGGTCTTGTCCTTGCCGACGATGTCGTCGAGTGGCCGGACCTGGCCGCCCTCCGCGAACTCGCCGAGCCAGATGCCGTCGAGCTCGACGACGTCGCCGCCGATGTCGGTGTTGAAGTCGAGCGCGATCTTGGCCTTGTAGTCGGCGTCGTCCACGCCGGTGCCGTCGTATTCGATCTTGACGTTGACGCCCTTGGCCTTCTGCTGCCTGGTGAACTCCGGGATCACCCAGTCGGTGACCCAGCGGGCGCCGAGGTCGTTCTTGCCGCCCGCCACCGAGTTGGAGGTGATCGTGAGGGTCACGTCCTTGGCGTCGGCGTTGCGCGCGGAGTCCGAATCCTCCTGCTGCCCCAGGCAGCCGGCCAGCGTCATCGCCGTGGCGGCGGTCGCGACCAGCGCCAGTGTGCGTCGTGCTCGCATCTCGGCACCTCTCGTCGTCGAGTTCGTTGGAGTTTCACCAACAGGGGTCCGAACGGGACGGAGGTTAGCGCCGGATCGCGCCACACGCGAGCATCTGTTGCGCGCGAGTACTCAGTGTGGGGTGCCGGCCAGTGCCAGGACCGAGCCGTCGTGGGCGCACAGCACGTGTCCGTGCCGGCCGGGCGGGTCGAAGGCGTCCCGGTCGAAGCGGACCTTGTGCGTCGCCTCCGGGCCCACGACCAGCGTGCCGGGGGCGTCCAGCGCGATGATCTTGCCGTCCACCGGGAGCAGCACCGGGCCGGTGCGGTCGGCGGACACCGCCGTGCGGCCGGCGCGCAGGCCCTCCAGCACGGCCGGGACCAGCTCCTCGGCGTTGCGGGCGTGGGCGTCCACCGCCACCCAGGTCGTCGGGGCGCCGAGACGGACGCCCACGTCGGGACGGTGCCAGTCGCTGCCGCCGATCGGCGTCGCCGTCGTCCCCCACGCCTGCCACCACGCCACCGGGCCGCCCCACTCGCGGGCCTGCCAGCTCGAGTGCCACACCTCCGCGAGCGGCGGGTGCTCCGGCAGGGGATGACGCCACGCGCAGTCACCGCTGAGCGGGTGGTTGACCGACAGGAGCCCACCGCGTTCACGGACGGTCTTCACCCAGTTGGCCGCGGGTTCACGGAAGTCGACCCAGCCGATGTCGCCGAACGCGTTGGCGTGGCCGAACTCGGTCGTGACCTCCTGGCCGGGGATCAACGCGATGCCGTAGCGGCGACCCACCTCGGCCAGCTCGGCGTGGTGGCTCACCGTGTTGTGGTCGGTCACCGCCAGCGCGTCCAGGCCCGCGGCCACCGCCTCCGCGGCCAGCTCCGCGACGGTCAGCGTGCCGTCGGAGTGGAGGGTGTGGGCGTGCAGGTCCGTGGCCACCCAGCGCATGCCCGCGGCCGACGGGAGGCCCCTCGGTCTCGGCTTGGCGGGCACGGGCGGGTTGGGGCGGGCCTGCGGCAGCTCCACGTCGACGTCGGTGCGGATCGTGACCGTCACCTCGACGCCGGTCGGGGGGATCCGGTGCAGGCCGAGGACGACGTGCCACTCCCCCGCCTCGAGGTCGCCGTGGACGTAGCCGGGGGTCGCCGCCTCCGGGGTGATGACGTAATCGCGCCGGGCGCCGCCGGACCAGCCCCGCCAGCCGCCGGCACCCTCGCAGCCCAGATCGATCACCGCGCCGGAGGCCGGGTCGAACTCCAGCTCGACGGCGATGGACCGGCAGCCGGCCGGCACGTCGAAGGGAAGCAGAGGCCAGTGCTTGTCAGCTCTCAGATCGCGTGTCCAGAAGCCTCGGTGGATCGTGGGGGCGCCCATGGGTAGATCCTGCCAGTACCTGTCCGCTGGACGGGGAGGAGAATGCCTCCGGTGGGCGCGGCTTCCGCCGCGATGATCGAGTGGACGGGGTAGCGTGCGAGCCGTGACGGATCCGGTAGACGTCCGGCTCCTCGGCGTGGTCGCCGAGATGGGCAGGGCCGCGGTGCACGAGGTGGCCGCACGAGTGGGCATGGACCCCCGCGAGGTCGCCTCGCGGCTGGTCGCGCTCTCGGCCACCGGTCTGCCCCTGCTCGTCGGCGTCGAGTGCGACCCGGTCCGCCTCCGCCAGGTCGCGATGGCCGCGGCACAGCCGCAGTACGGGATGCAGCAGCCCTACGGCGTGCAGGGCACCCCGACCGGGCCCTACCCGCCGTCCGGCCCGATGCAGGCGCCGTACCAGCAGCAGGGGCCGGTCGGGCCGCAGTCCGGGCCGCACCAGATGCAGCCGATGCAGCAGCCGGTCGTGCAGCAGCAGCCGATGATGCACCGGACGGGACCACCCAGCTCGCCGTTCCCCGCGCAGACCGGCCCGCCGAGCCAGCCGTTCGCCGCACCCGTGCAGCAGCCGCTACCCCAGGTCGAGGCACCGATCAGCATGTGGGGTCCGCCGCAGACGTCGACGTGGGCCAGGGGCGACGCCCCGCCGCAGGACATGACGCAGCCCACCGTCCGGGCCGAGAAGCCTGACGTGCGGCAGGGCAAGGTCGGGTCGGCGCTGCAGACCGAGGGGCTCGAGGGCGAGCGGCTGTCGATCACGCTCGTGGAGGTCGTGGACCCCGCCGACTACCTGTTCACCGCGGCCGGCTACCGGCTGCAGGAGGGTGAGCGGTCGGTGGTCGTGCACACGGAGCTGACCAACCGGGGAGCGGTGGCGTTCCAGTCGCTGCCCGACCTGTACCTGGTGCTGGTGACGCCCGAGGGCAGGACGATCTCGAAGGCGCCGGTGTCGCTGTCGTCTCGGCCGCCGCACCGGATCGGTGTGCCGCCCGGGGAGACGCAGGGTGGGCACACGGTCTACGTGGTGCCGGAGAACACCGAGGTCACGTCCGTGCGGTGGAGCCCCCGCCCCGACGAGGAGTCCAGGGCGCTGACCTGGACGGTCGAGAACTGACGGTCACTCCGACCGGAACATCCTGGACACCCAGGACCCGCGCTTCTCCTGCCGGGGCTGGGTCGCGTACGGGTCGAGCACGGGGATGGGCGAGGTCGGCGGCTCGGTGTTCGCCGGTGGGCGCCTCGGCTCGGACGCCGGTTCCGGTGGGCCGCCGCCGATCACGGCCGGAGCCACACCGTCGACCAGGAAGTGCTCTTGTCCGTCCGGCATGCGCCACCTCACCCCTCGTCGGGTTGCCGTCCAACGTACGCGAAACGGCGGGGCGGTGGGAGATCCTCAGCTCTCGGCGGCCAGCCGGTCCAGCGCCCTGCGCAGGTCGTCGGGGTACTCGCTGGTGAACTCCACCCACTGGCCGTCCGAGGGGTGGTGGAACGCGAGGCGCCGCGCGTGCAGCCACTGCCTGGTCATACCGAGGCGTTTGGCCAGCGTCGGGTCCGCGCCGTAGGCCAGGTCGCCGACACACGGGTGGCGCAGCGCGGCGAAGTGGACGCGGATCTGGTGTGTGCGGCCGGTTTCCAGGCGAACGTCCACCAGCGACGCGGCACGGAACGCCTCCAGCGTCTCGTAGTGCGTCACGCTGGGCCGCCCGCCCGCGACCACGGCGAACTTGTAGTCGTGCTTGGGATGGCGGTCGATGGGGGCGTCGATCGTGCCCGCCGACGGGTCCGGGTGCCCCTGCACGAGCGCGTGGTAGCCCTTCTCCACGGTGCGTTCCTTGAACGCGCGCTTGAGCACCGTGTACGCGTGCTCGCTCTTGGCCACCACCATGACACCCGTGGTACCGACGTCCAGCCGGTGCACGACGCCCTGGCGTTCCGCGGCCCCGGACGTCGACACGCGCACCCCCGCCGCGGCGAGGCCGCCGATCACCGTCGTGCCCGTCCAGCCGGGACTCGGGTGGGCCGCCACGCCGACCGGCTTGTCCACGACCACGATGTCGTCGTCCTCGTGGACGATCTTCAGGCCGGGGACCTCGATGGCGGGCGCCGGCTCGCCCTCGCGTTCCGGCTCGGGGAGGGTGATCTCCAGCCAGGCACCCGCGGTGAGGCGGTCGGACTTGCCCGCTGCGCGGCCGTCGAGGCTCACGTCGCCGGACTCGGCCAGCGCGGCGATCACCGTGCGGGACAGGCCGAGCAGCTTCGCGAGGCCCGCGTCGACCCGCATGCCGTCGAGGCCGTCGGGCACCGGGAGGGTTCGAGAGTTCACTTCTTGTCCGCCGTTCGGCTGCCGTCGTAGTCGCGACCCATGAGTGCCATCAGCACGATCAGCACGCCACCGCACACGATCGACGAGTCGGCCAGGTTGAACACCGGGAACACGTCGCCGTTGGGCGCGAAGGGGGACAGGAAGTCCACGACGTGGCCGTGCAGTGCGCCGGGGGCGCGGAAGAACCGGTCGACGAGGTTGCCGACCGCGCCGGCGAGCACCAGCGACAGGCCGATGGCCCACCCGGTCGAGCGAAGTTTCGGCATCACCCAGATGATGCCGACGACCACGGCGAGTGCGATCAGCGTCAGCACCCACGTCATGCCGGTGGCCATGCCGAACGCGGCACCCGGGTTGCGCACGATCTGCAGGTAGAACAGCCCGCCGAGCACGCGGACCGGCTGCTCGCCCTCGAGCCCGCCCAACGCGAGCTGCTTGCTGACCAGGTCGGCGGCCAGCACGACCGGTGCGACGATCACGACCAGCCACGCCCGCCGCGTCGGCAGTGGTGGAGCCTGGTCGGTGTCGGTCGCCGTGGGGAGATCGGCGCTGGTCTCTTCGGTCACCCACCCATTGTCCACGGTCTCATGACGTGGACAGGAAGGCGGGCAGCGGACGGGAGTCCTCGACCGGCGCGAACCGGCCGTCGACCAGCTCGTACTCCTCCGCAGGCCCCTGGCGCAGCGCCGTGAGCAGGCGGTCCACGTGCTCGGCCGTGCTGCCGAGGCCGAGGCTCGCCCGCAGCGCCCGGCCACCGGCGAGCCGCGCGGTCGCGATGTGCGCGCAGAACAGGCCGTCCCGCACGCCGATGCCGTGCTCGGCGGACAGGTACGCGGCGACCAGCCCCGGGTCCTGGCCCTCGACGGTGAAGCTGACGACCCCGACCCTGGGCGAGTCGTCGCCGAAGATCGACAGCTGCCGGACGCCGGGGATCGCGGCGAGCCCGGTGCGCAGCCGGTCCAGCAGCGCCTCCTCGTGGGCGGCCACCGCGTCCCAGTGCTTGCCGAGCGTCTCGCAGGCCACGGCCAGCGCGTGGGCGCCGACCACGTTCGGTGTGCCCGCCTCGTGCCGTTCGGGTCCGTAGTGCCAGGAGACGCCGTGCTCGGTGACCTGCCGGGTCGCGCCACCGCCCGCCAGGTAGGGGTGGGCGGCACGCAGCCAGTCCGCGCGGCCGACTAGCGCGCCCGCGCCGAAGGGCGCGTACAGCTTGTGGCCGGAGAGGACCACGTAGTCGACGTCCAGCGCCCGCATGTCGACGGGCCGGTGCGGGGCGAGCTGGGCGGCGTCGAGGACGATCCTGGCGCCGTGCCTGCGGGCGACCGCCGAGAGCCGGGCCACCGGCCACAGCTCGCCGGTCACGTTCGCGGCGCCGGTGACCACCACCAGGCGGGGCCCGGTCGGCGTCTGGCCGAGCGCCTCGTCGAGGTCGCGCTCGACGCTGTCCGTCGGCGTGACCCTGAACACGTTCGGCCCGCGCCACGGCAGCATGGCGGCGTGGTGGTCGGTGTCGAACACGATCACCGACGTGAACCTCGGCAAAGCCCTGGCCAGCAGGTTCAGCGCGTCGGTCGTGTTGCGGGTGAAGATCACCTCTTCGGTGCGGCGCGCGTTGACGAACTCGCGGACCACCTCACGTGCCCGCTCGTACACCCTGGTCGACACCTGCGACGCGTACCCGGCGCCGCGGTGCACGCTCGCGTACCAGGGCAGCAGCTCGTTGACCGCGTCCTGGACCGCGTCGAGACACGGCGCGCTCGCCGCGTGGTCGAGGTTCGCGTACTGGACTGTCCTGCCGTCGACCAGTGGGACGGTGAGTCGGCTGCCTGCCACCGACGGTACCGAGGCGGTTACTTCGACCGCGGCCCGTGCGTGTGGGATCGCGAGCGTCATCTGATGCGTCTCCTGGGTCCGGGGACCCTGTGCTCACGAGGGTCCGCGCTTGCCAACCCGCACCCCGCGGGAGGCCTGGTCCTCACCCGGGGCACCCCACCGCGGCTGGAGGGTTGCCGGCCAGCGAGCCGGGGCTTGACGCTGGCGCTCATGACCTACGTGAAGAAAAGGTAGCCGATGGGCTGAATACCTGTCCAATGGTTGTGACGCTTGTCAGACTGGGCGCCATGGCTGACTACGACCTACTGGTGCTCGGCTCGGGCCCGGGTGGGCAGAAGGCGGCGATCGCCGCCGCGAAGCTCGGCGCGTCCGTGGCGCTGATCGAGCGGCGCAACATGATCGGCGGCGTGTGCATCCAGACGGGCACGATCCCGTCGAAGACGCTGCGCGAGGCGGTGATGTACCTGACCGGGATGTCCCAGCGGGACCTGTACGGGCAGAGCTACCGCGTCAAGGAGGACATCACGATCGCCGACCTGACCGCGCGCACGTCGCACGTGGTCGGTCGCGAGGTGGACGTGATCCGCAGTCAGCTCTCGCGCAACGGGGTCGCGCTGCTGCCCGGGATGGGCCGGTTCCTGGACCCGCACACGGTGCAGGTGACCGACGGCAGCGGGCAGGAGCGGAAGGTCACGGCCGAGAAGATCGTGATCGCCACCGGCACCAGGCCCGCGCGACCGGACACTGTGGACTTCGACGGCCAGACGATCATCGACTCGGACAGCATCCTCGGGTTGGAACGCATCCCCAGGACGATGATCGTGGTCGGTGCCGGTGTGATCGGCATCGAGTACGCGTCGATGTTCGCCGCGTTGGGCACGAAGGTGACGGTGATCGAGCAGCGGATGCGGATGCTCGACTTCTGTGACACCGAGGTCGTCGAGGCGCTCAAGTACCAGCTGCGGGACCTGGCCGTGACCTTCAGGTTCGGCGAGACGGTCACCGCGGTGCAGCGCTATGCGCGGGGCACGGTCACGACGCTGGAGAGCGGCAAGAAGATCCCGGCGGACACGGTGATGTACTCCGCCGGGCGACAGGGCATGACCGACGAGCTCGGTCTGGAGGCCGCGGGCCTCGCGGCGGACGCGCGTGGGCGGATCAAGGTCGACTCGTCGTTCCGGACCGAGGTGGCACACATCTACGCGGTCGGCGACGTGATCGGCTTCCCGGCGCTGGCGGCGACGTCGATGGAGCAGGGCAGGCTGGCCGCGCACCACGCGTGCGGCGAACCGGTGCACGAGATGCACAAGCTCCAGCCGATCGGGATCTACACGATTCCGGAGATCAGCTACATCGGTCGGACCGAGGACGAGCTGACCGAGCAGCGGGTCCCGTTCGAGGTCGGTGTGTCGCGGTACCGGGAGCTGGCCCGCGGGCAGATCATCGGCGACTCGTACGGCGTGCTGAAGCTGTTGGTGTCGCCGGAGGACCGGTCACTGCTCGGCGTGCACGTGTTCGGCACCAACGCGACGGAGCTTGTCCACATCGGACAGGCCGTGATGGGCTGTGGCGGCACCGTGGACTACCTCGTGGACACGGTGTTCAACTATCCGACCCTCGCCGAGTCGTACAAGGTCGCCGCTTTGGACGCCACCAACAAGATGCGCCAGATCAGCATGCTGACGGAATGAGCGTCGGACACGCTGACGTCAGAAAGGTGATACGGCGCCCGATGTGTCACGCGATCGGGGCATGCGAGGCACGTCGCGGTCCAGCATCGGCGTGAGACGATAGGGGCATGGCGGCCGAGCTGGGGATTCACGTACACGGGACGCCTGGCGAGATAGACGCCGGGAAGGTACTCGTGGGCCTTCGGCACGTCCTGGATCTGTTGAAGAGCATCGAGGACGTGACCGCACACGGACGGCCGGGGCGCAGCACGGGGTGGCGATCAAGTTCACTCCCGAGTTGCTCGACTCCGTCACTGCCGCTCTCGGGAAGCGGATCGAGGCGAGCGGTGTCCTCCTCCGCTCACCGAACTGCTTGGAACGTGGGCGAGTGACGCGTCCTGACTCCTTCGACCTGGTCTACTTCGACAGCAACGTCTTCATCCGGTACATGCGACGCATGCCCGGATGGGAGCTGGTCGACCGGCTGATTCGTGCCGCCGAAGCCAACCAGTCGACCTGATGATCTTGCCGCTGCTGCTCGTCGAGTCAACCGCGCGACGGCGCTGAAGGCGCGGCAGCTCCTGCTCGCCAACGTCATCAAGGGCGGCACCTGCGACGCCATCCACTTGGCAGGTGCCATCGAACAGGAAGCCGACGTCTTCCTGACCTTCGACACCGACGACTTCCCGGTCGGACAACGCGTCGAAGGTGTGTGGGTGGACGAGCCGTTCTTCCCCGGCGATGGGACCAACCTTTTCAACATGTAGCTCTGCTGTGCCCCACGACCAGCATGCCGGCGGGCCGGCCGTGGAGGTGTTCGGGCAGTATGGCTGCGTGCCGTTCGTCGGCCGTTGTCTACCCGAAAGGGAGGCCG
Source organism: Actinophytocola oryzae (assembly GCF_004364325.1). Lineage (GTDB taxonomy): Bacteria > Actinomycetota > Actinomycetes > Mycobacteriales > Pseudonocardiaceae > Actinophytocola > Actinophytocola oryzae. Next base: position 243,193 of record NZ_SOCP01000011.1, read on the forward strand.
TGCCGAGATGATCCGTGTGCTGATCGCCGACGACGAGGCGTTCACCAGGGCCGGGATCCGGGCCGTGTTGGCGGCCGAGCCCGAGTTCGAGGTCGTCGCGGAGGCCGGGGACGGGCGGGAGGCCGTCGAGTTGGTGGCCGCGCATCGGCCGGATGTCGTGCTGCTCGACATCCTCATGCCGGTGCTCGACGGGTTGGCCGCCGCGGCGGAGATCACCAGGACCGTGCCCGCGACCGGCGTCCTCATGCTCACGACGTTCTCCGCCGACGAGCACATTGCCGCCGCGCTCGGGGGTGGGGCGCGGGGATTCCTGCTCAAGACCGGTGACCCCCTCGAGCTCTTCGCCGGCATCCGGGCGGTTGCCGGTGGGGCCGCGTTCCTGTCGCCCGCTGTCGCGCACCGGGTGATCCAGCAGGTCGGCGGTGACCGCCTCGCCAGTTCGGCGCGGGCGCGGGCTCGTGTCGACTCGTTGACACCTCGGGAACGCGAAGTGCTCGCGCTGATCGGGGAAGGGCTGCCCAACGCGGAGATCGCGCGGCGGCTGCACATCGTGGAGGGCACGGTGAAGGTCTTCGTCACCTCCATCCTTCGGCGGCTCGAGGTCGCCAACCGGGTTCAGGCGGCGATCGTCGCCTACGAGGCCGGGCTTGTGTGACGGCTCAGTCCTTGCCGGTCTCGCCGCGCCAGCGGGCGAAGCGGCCTGCCCGGTCGACCGCGCGGATGCGTTGTTCCGTCACGTCGCGGGCCTGTTCGGTGGCCACGACCAGCAGCTGGTCCTTCTCCTGCAGGCGCATCGTCGGCGCGGGCGTGTGGCCGACGCCCTCGCGGACCAGCAGGCTCACGGTCGCGCCGATCGGCAGGCGCAGCTCACGCAGGTACACGCCGTGCATCCGGGAGTCGGCGGGCACGGTGAAGGTCAGCAGCACCGCGCCCAGCTCGTCCAGTGGGGCGGCGTCGACGTCGACCTCGCGGGTCTCGCCCGTCTTCGCGAGTCCCAGCCATCTCGCGACCAGTGGCAGAGTGCTGCCCTGGACGATCGTCAGCACGATGACCAGCACGAACACGGCGTCGACCAGCCGGTGCGCGCCGGGCACCCCCTCGGTGATCGGGATCATCGCGAGCACGATCGGCACCGCACCGCGCAGGCCCGCCCACGACAGGAAGGCCTGTTCCCGCCACGGCACGCGGAACGGCATCAGCGAGACCGCGACGGAGATGGGTCTCGCGAGCAGTGTGACCACCACGCCCGCGACCAGGCCGGGGACGACCGCGTCCAGGAGGCGGTTCGGTGACATGAAGAGTCCGAGCAGGACGAACAGGCCGATCTGGGACAGCCACCCGAGCCCCTCCGCGAAGGAGAGCGTGTCGTTGCGGTGTGGGAGCTTGGAGTTGCCCAGCACCAGCGCGGCGACGTAGGCGGCCAGCAGGCCCGACGCGTGGATGAACGCTCCTCCCGAGAACGCGAGGACGGAGACGGAGACCGTCGCGAGTGGATAGAGGCCCGTGGCGGGCAGGGCCGCGCGGCGCAGTGCGTGGCTGCCCAACCAGCCGAGACCCACGCCGACCAGTCCGCCGACCACCAGCTCGTAGATCGCCAGGAGCGGGTCCAGCCAGGTTGCCGTGCTGCCGGCCGCGAGGAGCACCACGACCAGGTAGGCCGCCGCGTCGTTCATGCCGGACTCGAGCTCCAGGGCACCCGCCAGCCGCCTGCTGACCGAGAGGTTGCGCAGGACGCTGAAGACGGCCGCGGCATCCGTCGAGGCGAGGACCGCGCCCCAGAGAAGCGCGAAACGCCAGTCGAGGCCGAGAACCAGGTGCAGGCCGGCACCGGTGACGGCGATGCTCACCGCGACGGCCACAGTGGACAGAACGACGCCGGGCCAGAACGACTCGCGGACCTCCGACCAGCGCGTGGTCAGCCCGCCCTCGGTGAGGATGAGGACCAGCGCCGCGAGCCCGAGCGACTCGGTCAGCGCGGCGTTCTCGAACTCGATCCCGATGCCGCCCTCGCCGAGCAGGACACCGATGGCGAGGTAGAGCACGAGAGACGGGAACCCGAGCCGCACCGAGACCCGCACGGCCAGCACCGAGACCAACAGGACGGCGGCGACGGCCCCGAGCACGACCGACAACTCCTGGGCCACACCTTCCTCCTGCACATGGTCGATTCGGAGATACCCGACGAAAAAACCTAGCGCGATCCACCTCCCCGCGACACACGAGTGGTCGACATCATCACCCCGTTCGCGGCGGGAATGGTTACGACGCAAGCGCTCGCCCGGTTACGGCCCCCGTCACCGTCGGTGGTCCGTGAGATCATGGAACCGGGGGCCGGAGGCCAAACCGGACCATGGCGCGTGGAGGTTCCGGTGGCACGGTTCGAGGATCGGTTCCCTCCCTTACCCGGCCATCCCCCTCGCCTCGAACAGCCGTCCGCCACGGCCTGGCGGGGCTCGACCGTCCGCGTCGCGCTCGGCGTCGCCGCGGCGGTCGTGGTGGTGTTCGCCGCGCTGTTCCTCCCCCGGCTGCTGCTCGACTGGGACCTCGCGGGCGCGACCACCCCGGACCGCGCGCGGGCCGTCAACGACGTCCGTGCCGGCGTGCTGCAGGCGGTCGGCGGGCTCGTGGTGGTGATCGGCGCGGCCCTCACCTGGCGGCAGGTGCAGGTCAGCCGCGCCGGTCAGGTCACGGACGCGTTCGCCGGCGCCATCACCCACCTCGGCGATCCGGAGGAGAGCGTCCGCCTCGGCGGGATCTACGCCCTCGAACGGATCGCCCGCACCTCCAGGGCAGACCGGCAGGCCGTTGACGAGGTCCTGTGCCTGTTCGTCAAGCGACGGGCCGTCACCGGGCAGCGCGAGACCGACGTCAACGTCGCCCTTCTCGTCCTCGGGCGGCGTGCCGGACGGACGCCGCTCGTCCTCGACCGCGTCCAGGCGCCCGACGTCCGGTTGCGGTTCGCGCGGCTCGCGGGAACCGACCTGCACTTCGCCGACCTCTCCTCGGCCGTCCTGTTCGGCGCCGACCTGGCGGGTGCCGACATGAGCGGGGTCAACCTCCGGGCGGCCACGCTGATCGACGCCTCCCTGCACCAGGCCGACCTCCGGGACGCGGACCTCGCCGGGGTCCTCGCGAGCAATGTCGATCTTCGGGCCGCCGACCTGTCCAGAGCGGACCTCACCGGCGCGCACCTCGACCGCGCCCGGCTCGAACAGGCGGACCTTCGCGGCGCCCTCCTCACCGGAGCCGAGCTCGACGGTGCCACGCTCGCCGGGGCGGTGGTCGACGACGACACCGCGTGGCCGGAAGGGTTCACGCCCGCCGGGGTCGTCCGCACGGACCTGCCCCTGCGTCCGAGGACCTACGGGGAGGCGACATGAACGCGGCCTGCGAAGCGAACCACCGGAATCCAGGCCGACACCTCGACCGGTGCAGCGGAGCCCGCGGAGCGTTCCGGCGCCACGTAGCGGACGAGGAGGCGGCGTGAGCGCAGCCTGCGAAGCGAACCAACGATATTCAGGCCGACACCTCGACCGCGGAGGGCGCCGGTGCAGCGGAGCCCGCGGAGCGTTCCGGCGCCACGTAGCGGACGAGGTGTTGGCGTGAGGTTCGCGGTCCGCGTGAAGCCCGGCGCCAGGCGGGAGGCCGTCGGCGGCAGGCACGGGGACGCGCTCGTCGTCGCGGTCGCCGCGCCTCCTGTCGACGGGAAGGCCAACGAGGCCGTGCGCAGGGCCCTCGCCACGGCGTTCGGCGTGCGCAGGCAGGACGTCGTGATCGTCGCCGGTGATCGGGGTCGGGACAAGGTCGTCGAGCTGCCCGACGCACCAGAACGGCTGCGGGAACTGCTCAGAGGCTGAGGTCCGGCTTCAGCTTCGCGATCGTCCACTCGCGTTCGCGGTGTACCACGAGCGTCGTCAGCGCCAGTGCCACGAGCAGGAAACCCGCCAGTACCAACGCGTCCCGCACCAGGTGGGCGGTGTTGCCACCCGTGGTCGTCACCCGAAGGCCGTCCACGAAGTACGTCATCGGCAGCACCCAGTGCAGCGCCCGGAAGAAGCCCGGCAGCGTCTCGTACGGATACGTGCCGGCACACGCGGTCAGCTGCAGCAGCAACAACACCAGCACCACCGCGCTCGCCACACCGCCGAGCCACGTCCGGAACAGGTGCGCGATCGCCGTGAAGGCGGCCGCGGCCAGCACCACGAGGCCGATCATCGCCCACGCCAGCGTCGGGTCCAGGCCGAGGAACACGTCCAGCACCAGGAACAGCACCAGGCCACCGACGACACAGCACGTCGCCGCGGGGAGCCAGCCCGCGAGCGCCACCGTCACGTCACCCGCCCGCGACGCCAGGGCCCGCGCCGAGATCGGGCGCAGGATCAGGAATGCCGTGATGCCGAAGACCACCAGTGCGATCGCGAAGAAGAACGGGGTCAGGCCGCGCCCGTAGGTCACCGCGGGGTGGAGGTTCTCCGTCGCCACGTCCACCGGCGACGCCAGGGTCGCGGCGTTGGTCTTCTTCTGGTCGTCGGACAGGACGGGGATCCTGGTCTCGGCGTCCGACAGGCCCGACGCCAGCGACGCCGCGCCAGAGGACAGCTTCGCCACGCCGTCGTGCAGGGAGGTCGCGCCGGTCGCCGCCGTGCCGAGGCCGTCGTCCAGCTGTGCCGCGCCGGACGCGACCTGCTTGGCACCCGAGTCCAGCTGCGAGATCTGCGTCGCCGCGCCGCGGACCTCCGACTGGAGGCGGGGCGCGTCCGCCGCGAGCTGCTGCGCGTGCGCGTTCACGGACGCGGTCGTCGTCCTCAGCGCCGTCGCCGACGCGTCGACCTGGTTCGCGAAGCCCGCCGCCTGGCCGGTCACCCGCACCAGCTCCTGGTAGCCGGGGTCGGCCTGCAGCTCGGGATGTGCCTGTCCCACCGCGGTCACCCGGCTCTGCACCGAGTCGGCGCCGCCAGCCACGGTGTCGGCCGTCTGCGCGGCCGCGCCGGCCAGTGAGTCCGCCGCCGACGCCGCGGTAGCCGCGTCCTGGGTGAAGGACGGCAGCGCGTCCGCGATCGTGTTCGCGGCGGGCACCACCACGTTGGCGATCGCCGAGACGCCGTCGGAGACCTGTTGTGCGCCGGGCGCGAGCTCGTCCGCGCCAGCCTTCAGGTCACCGATGCCGCTCGCCAGGGTCGCGCTGCCCTGCTCGGCGGTCGCGGCGCCGTCCCGCAGCTGTCCGGCTCCGTCGGCGGCCTGGTGGATGCCGGCACGCAGGCTCTCGAGGTTGTCGAACACCGACTGGAAGTACGCGCTGACGGCCGCCGCGCTGATCTTGTTCTCCAGGGACGCCTGCACGGTCTGCGCCATCTTGCCGACGATGTAGCCGTTGGCGTCGTCGAGCGTGATCAGCATGCGGGCACGCTGGGGTGTCGCCTCCGCGCCGCTCGCGAGCTTGCGGGAGAAGTCTCGGGGCACGGAGATCTGGAAGTAGTAGTCGGTGTCGTGCACGCCGCGGGCCGCCTCCGCGCGGTCGACGAAGTGCCAGTCGAAGATCCGGTCCTTCCTCAGCTCGTCCACGAAGAGCTTCCCGGCGTCGACCTGCTGGCCGTTGACCGTGACGGCGCGGTCCTCGTTCACCACCGCGACCGGGATCTGGTCGAGCCTGCCGTACGGGTCCCAGTTGGACCACAGGTACAGCCCGCCGTACAGCAGCGGCACCAGCACGACGAACGCGAGCGCCAGACGCTGCAGTGGGGTGCGGAACCGCTTGATCTCGAACCAGGCCAACCTAAACGGCGCCACTGAGGTCCCTTCCGAGGTCGCACACGAGCACGCCGTCGGCGAGACCCGCGTCGGTCGTGCTCGACACGACGGTGATGCCGGCATCGGCGACGGCGGCCAGCGCGGCCCAGACGCGGCGTTGCTGTTCCTGGGTGGTGCGGGTGTCGACGTCGTCGAGCACGACGGCGGCCGGGCGGGCGGAGATGGCGAGCGCGAGGGCGAACAGCGTCGCGTCGTCCTGCGCGAGGTCGCCGACGACCGTGGTGCCGTCGAGGTCGACGCCGACGAGTTCCTCCGCCCAGCCGGGATCCGCGCCGCGGTGGAGCAGGCCGGCCTCGCGGCGGTGGTCGCCGACGGTCAGGTCCGGGTCCAGCTCGACGGCGCCGGTGGCACGGGCGACCGTGACCTCGCGGCGGAGGGCCGATCGGCTGGTGGCGTCGCCGACACGCAGCTCGCCCGCGGTCGGGCGCGCGCGGCCGGCGAGGGTGAGGAGGAGCATGGTGCGGCCACTGCCTGCCGGTCCGGCGACGGCGGCCACGGAGCCCGGCGGCAGCGTGAGGTCGACGTCCCGGTACACCCAGCCCCGGCGGGTGCGCAGGCCCAAGCCCGTCGCCTCGATCACACGACCTCCCCAAAATATACATTCCCGTATCCGATACGACAATGTACTCTTGGGGGTATGGGTCAGCCAGTTCAGACAGCGGAGAGCGCCGCCACCCGACCACTGTCCCGCAAACGGCGACAGACGCAAGCCCGCTTACTGGATGCTGCCTTAGACGCGTTCGCGGAGCGAGGATTTCACGGCACTTCGGTCGAAGAAGTCTGTGAACGGGCGGGATTCAGCCGAGGTGCTTTCTACAGCAACTACTCCTCGAAGACGGAGCTGCTGATCGCCCTGTACTACCGCCAGTCGGAACGGGTGTTGGCGGCGCTGGACAAGTACGCGCTACCCGCGGCGAGGACCGCGGACGGCGACTTCGCGACGATGGTCACCGAGACCCTGACGTCGGTGCCCCACGACCGGCGCTGGTTCCTCGTCAACGCCGAGTTCGCCCTCCACGCCATCCGCAACCCGGCCGCGGGCGCGAGCTTCGCCGCGGCCCGCAACAAGACCCGGGCGATCTTCGCCAAGCACGTCACCGAGGTCGTCGAGCAGATGGGCCTCGAGCTGACCGTGTCCGCCGACGACCTCGCGCGCTGGCTGTTCGCCCTCAACGAGGGCGGCGTGACCCAGGCCTACGTCGAGCCGGACAAGCTCGCACCGCACGAACTGACCCGCCAGATGGCGCCAGTACTGCTCGCGGCCGTCACCCGCCCTGCGTCGACGCCTTCCTGACCACCGGGTTCGCCGCCCCGATCGTGGACACCGCCTGGCCGGCACACATGGGAGCACAGCTCCGTGCGTGCCGGCCAGGATGATCTAGGCCTTCGTGACCGTGACCTTCACGTCGACGCCGTCGCCTACCGTGCCTGCGAAGCCGTCGGTGGCGGGGCCGTAGGTGACCTCGTTCGCCAGGGTCTCGCCGGCCAGGAACTGTTCGTGCGGGCGCACGGCAGCCACTACCTCCTCGGGCGCCGACACCGTCACCGTGATGCGGTCGGCGACGTCGAGATCAGCGTCGCGGCGGGCCTGTTGGACCACGCGGACCAGGTCGCGGGCCACGCCCTCGGCCTCCAGCTCCGGGGTGGTCTCCGTGTCCAGCACCACGAGCCCGGACGACGACGGCAGCTCGGCCGTCGCGCCCCTGTCCGTGGCCACCAGTCGCCGCTGGTACTCGCCGGGCAGTAGCTCGATGCCCGCCGCCACCACGGTCTCGCCGGACATGGTCCACTCGCCCGCCTTCACCGCGCGGATGACCTTCTGCGTGTCCGCACCGAGCCGGGGCCCGCTGGCCCGTGCGTTGACCACCAGCTCGAAGTGGCCGTGTGCCGCCACATCCGTGGTCAGCGTGACCTCCTTGACGTTCACCTCGTCGGCGACCAGGTCCGTGAACGGCTCCAGCAGGTCCGCGTCCGGCGCCGCGACCACCAGCGAGGCCAGCGGCAGCCGGACCCGCAGCTTGTTCGACTTCCGCAGCGCCAGCGCCGCCGAGCAGACCTGGCGAACCCGGTCCATCCCGCTCACCAGGGCCGCGTCCGACGGCAGCAGGTCGTCGCCCGGCCAGTCCACCAGGTGCACCGACCGCTCACCCGTGATGCCACGCCACACCGCCTCCGCCGTCAGCGGCAGCAGCGGCGCGACCACCCGGGACACGACCTCCAGCACCGTGTGCAGCGTGTCGATCGCGTCCTGGTCACCCGCCCAGAAACGGTCACGCGACCGGCGGACGTACCAGTTGGTCAGCGCCTCCAGGTACTCCCGCACACCCGCACACGCACCGGACAGGTCCAGCACGTCCAGCGCCGCGCGGGTGTCGACCACCAGCTCCTGCGTCTTCGCCAGCACGTACCGGTCGAGCACGTGCTTCGAGTCGGTCCGCCACGTGCCCTCGACGCCCTCCGCGTTCGCGTACAGCGCCAGGAAGTACCACGTGTTCCACAGCGGCAGCACGGCCTGGCGCACGGCGTCGCGGATGCCGCGCTCGGTCACCACCAGGTCGCCGCCCCGCAGGATCGGCGACGACATCAGGAACCAGCGCATCGCATCCGAGCCGTCGCGGGCGAACACCTCGTTGACGTCCGGGTAGTTGCGCCGCGACTTGGACATCTTCTGCCCGTCGTCGCCGAGCACGATGCCGTGCGCGACGACGTTGCGGAACGCCGGGCGGTCGAACAGCGCCGTCGCCAGTACGTGCATGGTGTAGAACCAGCCACGCGTCTGGCCGTTGTACTCGACGATGAAGTCGCCGGGGTAGTGGTGCTCGAACCACTCGCGGTTGTCGAACGGGTAGTGCACCTGCGCGTACGGCATCGAGCCGGACTCGAACCAGCAGTCCAGCACCTCCGGGGTCCTGCGCATCGTCGACCGGCCGGTCGGATCGTCCGGGTTCGGGCGGGTCAGCTCGTCGATGTGCGGCCGGTGCAGGTCGGTCGGGCGCACGCCGAAGTCGCGCTCCAGCTCGTCCAGCGAGCCGTACACGTCCACCCGCGGGTACTCGGGGTTGTCCGACACCCACACCGGGATCGGGCTGCCCCAGAACCGGTTGCGGGAGATCGACCAGTCGCGGGCGTTCTCCAGCCACTTGCCGAACTGGCCGTCACGGACGTGGGCGGGCACCCAGTTGATCTGCTTGTTCAGCTCGACCATCCGGTCGCGGAACTTGGTCACGGCCACGAACCACGACGTCACCGCGCGCTGGATCAGCGGGTTGCCGCAGCGCCAGCAGTGCGGGTAGGCGTGGTCGTAGGTCTCGTGGCGCAGCAGCTTCCCGTTGGCCTTGAGGTCCTTGATGATCTGGCCGTTGGCCTCGTTGAGGACGTGCATGCCCTGGTACGGCGGGACGGTCGCGTCGAAGCGGCCGTGCGGGTCGACCGGCGTGACGGGTGTGATGCCCGCCGCGTCGGTGACGACCTTGTCCTCCTCACCGTAGGCGGGCGCGATGTGCACGACACCCGTGCCGTCCTCGGTGGTGACGTAGTCGGCGGCCAGGATCTGGTGCGCGTTCTCCGTGCCGACGAAGAAGTCGAACGGCGGCGTGTACTTGCGGCCCAGCAGCTCGCTGCCCTTGTAGCGGGCGACGACCGACGGGTTCTCCCCCAGCTCACGCGCGTACGCGGCGACGCGGGCCTCGGCGAGCAGGTACTTCTCGCCGTTCGCCTCCACCGTCACGTAGTCGACCTCGGGGTGGACCGCCATCGCCAGGTTCGACGGCAGCGTCCACGGGGTCGTCGTCCAGATCAGCGCCAGCTCGCCGGTCTCGAGGCGCAGGCCGACCGTCACGGCCGGGTCCTGCCGGTCGCGGTAGGTGTCGTCCATCTTGGTCTCGGTGTTGGACAGCGGCGTCTCGCAACGCCAGCAGTACCAGAGGACGCGGTAGCCCTCGTATACCAAGCCCTTGTCCCACAGGGACTTGAACGCCCACATGACGCTTTCCATGAAGTCGAGATCGAGCGTCTTGTAGTCGTTGTCGAAGTCGACCCAGCGTGCCTGGCGGGTCACGTACTCGCGCCACTGCTGCGTGTACTGCAGCACGGAGGTCCGGCAGGCGTCGTTGAACGCGGCGACGCCCATCTCCTCGATCTCGGCCTTGGTCTTGATGCCGAGCTGCTGCTCGGCCTCCCACTCGGCGGGCAGGCCGTGGGTGTCCCAGCCGAACCGGCGTTCGACGTGCTTGCCGCGCATGGTCTGGTAGCGCGGGACGACGTCCTTGACGTAGCCGGTCAGCAGGTGGCCGTAGTGCGGCAGGCCGTTGGCGAAGGGCGGGCCGTCGTAGAAGACGAACTCGTTCGCGCCGTTCTCGCCGGCGGGGCGCGCTTCGATGGAGGCCTGGAACGTGTTGTCGGTGTTCCAGTAGTCGAGCACGGCCAGCTCGAGGTTCGGGAAGGACGGCTGGGAAGCCACGCCCTTGTCCGAGCCGAACTGCGCCTTGGGGTATGCCATCGGTGGTCCCTACCTACGTCGTCTGTGCGTCTCCACACGGGGACGACGTAATGCCGCGGTACCACCCCGCTTGCCGGTGCGCGAGCACACCGACCGCTCGTTGGACGGCTGTCACGGGCCGCACCCGTCCGGTTCTAGTGAGGCCGAGGCCCGTTCTTCCGGAGGCTCACCGGTGATGGCCGGTTCAACGCCTGTACTTCAAGGATGCCAGAGCTGGCAAGTGCCTTAACGCGCGGCCCGGTGTCTGGCCGCCAGCACCCCGTCCGGACCGCAGCGGGCGCAGGGGGTGAAGCCCAGCTGTCGTGCCTCGGAGACCGCTACCGGGATCGTCGGCCGGTTGGCCAGCCACACACACGTCGCCAGGTGGTAGCGGGGATGTTCGTCGACGACGCGTACCTCGGCACTGAGGCCGGCGACCACCAGCAGGTCGCTCGCGTCGGTCGGCTCCTCCCCCGGCTCGCCGGCCAGGTCGAGGCTCTCGGGACCGGCGTCGGGCTTCTCGACCGCCTCGGTCACGACGGTCCGCTCGTCCATCGGGCCGCCAGGCAGCTCTGCCTTCACCGGCGGCTCGAAGGCGAGGTTCGAGATCGGTTCGCGCTGGATGTCCCTCGGCGGGAACTCCTTCGGCGGCTCGTCGAACTTGTCGAAGCCGTCATCGAAGTCGTCGAGGTCATCCAGGTCGTCGACCGGTGCGGGTTCCTCGCGACGTTGCCGCGAGCCACCCACCACGACCGACCGAGGCCGCATGGACTCGTCGGTGCCGGCCGCCTTGGCGCGCCTGCCCTTGAGCCAGTCCATGACGAGAAGCGTGGCCGCCACCACGCTCACGACGACGGAGATCCAGGCCCACAGCGTGTTGGCTGTGGTCAGCGCGCCGATGAGCAACCCGAAGGCCGCCAGCACCAACGCCAGGACTATGTACAGCACTGATCAGGTGTGACTACGCAGCGTCAGCCGGCTTCGGCGGCTCGTGGACCGAAGGCATAGCCCTGTCCCGACCTGCCGCCGTCCGACGAACCGGTGGTCGGCGCCGCGGACCCGCGGTCACCGAGTTCTCGAAGACTCGACTCGAGGAACGTCTTCAACCTGGTGCGGTACTCCCGCTCGAACGTACGCAGCTCGTCGATCTTCTTCTCGAGCGCCGTCCGTTCCGCCTGCACCTGCCCCAGCACCTCGGCGTGCTGCCGTTGCGCCTCGCGCTCGAGGGTCGTCGCCTTGTCACGGGCGGACCTTTCGAGCGTCTCGGAACGCGTGCGCGCGTCGTTGAGCATCGTCTCGGCACGCGTGCGCGCCTCGTTGATCATCGTGTCCGACTTGGTACGGGCCTCGGACAGGAGTTGCTCGGCCTTCGTGCGCGCCTCCGCGAGCATGCCGTCCGACTCGGCTTTCGCCTCGCCGGTCAGGCGGTCCGCCATCTCCTGGGCAAGACCCAGGACCTTGGCGGCCTGCACGTGATGGTCACCACCCGTGGCTCCCGGCGACGTCTGTTCCAGTGCGCTGGGCGGCGGCACCGGGGTGAGCCGTCGCTCCTGGACCACCGGCTGTGGCACGGGTGCGTGTGTACGCGCCTCCTCGATGTCGGCGCGTGCCGACTCGAGCTGGGCGTCGAGCTGCTCGACCTGCGCACGCAGGTCGTTGTTCTCCTCGATCAGGCGGGAGAGCTCAACCTCGACCAGGTCAAGGAAAGCGTCCACCTCGTCCTCGTTGTAGCCCCGCTTGCCAATAGGAGGCTTGCTGAACGCGACGTTGTGCACGTCAGCGGGGGTCAACGACATCTGATCACCTCACGCACTCTCATGGCTACTTCCATCCGGCGTCCCCGTCACCAGACGATCTGCATCGCGATGAACACAACCAACAACAGAACGGTAACGGATACGTCTAGCCTGATGCCTCCGATGTTCACGTTCGGGATCAGTCGCCGAACCAAGCGCACCGGGGGGTCGGTCACTGTGTAGATGGTTTCAAGGATTACCGCAACCCCGCCACCTGGATGCCACTCCCTGGAGAAGGACCGAACCATCTCCACCACGACGCGCGCGGTCAGGAACAGCATGAAGGCGAAGAGTACCCAACCCGCGAGCAGCCACACGACATCCACGTGACAACTCTGCCATCAGTCAGCTTCGGTTGAGAAACCCGCCCTCCGCAATCCGTCGTTTGTCCTCCGCCGTGGGGTCCTGGTTCGGCGGTGAGATCAAGAACACCTTGTTCGTGACCTTGTCCATCGAGCCCCGGAGGGCGAACACCAGCCCGGCCGCGAAGTCGACCAGGCGACGTGCGTCCGAGTCGTCCAGCTCGGTGAGGTTCATGATCACCGGGGTGCCGTCCCGGTAGTGCTCACCGATGGTGCGGGCGTCGGTGAAGCTCGCCGGGTGCAGGGTCACGATCCGGCCCATCGGGTAGCCTCCGGCACTCGGCTTGGCCGCCGTGGACTGGGACGGGGAGGGGACTGGGGACGGCAGGGGGCGAGGCGGCTCGCGACGGGGCTCCATGGCGAGCGCGCCCTGCACCGGCGCATCCGCCGACCAGGGCGGACGCGGCCGCGCGGCAGGTCGGCCGGGGAAGTCGGCACGCGCGACCGGCTCCGGCTCGAAGCGGTCGTCCTCGTAGCGGGCGGGGCCTCGGCGGCCGACACGCTCCGCGTAGGGGTCGTACTCGTCCTCGCCGACGGGGTACTCTGCCCGCCGGTAGGCACCCCGGTACTCGCCTCGGTCGTCGTATTCGTCGAGGTCATCGAGGTCGTAACCGTCGTACTCGTCGGCGGGGACCATGCCGAAGTAGGCCTTCAGCTTCTGAAGCGTGCCCATACCCCTGCCCCTCGCCCATTTGGAAGACCGAAACGTGTTATGGCGAGGCTAGGCCACGGGCGCCCAGGAGCGCGGTTCCGACACGCACGCAGGTGGAGCCGTGGATGACGGCCGCCTCCAGATCACCGGTCATTCCCGAGGAGATCTCGGTGGCCTCCGGATGATCTTCACGCAGGCGTCCGGCGGCCGTCTCGAGGCGCGCGAAGGCGTCGTCCGCAGACACCTCCCGGGGCGCGACCGCCATCAGACCACGTAGTCGTAATTCACTCGAATGGGCTACTCGATCTGCAATTTGCATCAGCGTGTCGAGCGGCGCGCCGCCGCGTGTCGGGTCCCCGTCGAGGCTCGCCTGGACAAGGACGTCGAGTGGTTCAACGCGCTCGCCCGCCTCCCTGGCGGTGCGCACGGCCTTGTCGAGGGCGTCCACGAGACGGTCCGAGTCGACCGACTGGATCTCGGCGGCCCAGCGAGCCACGGCACGGGCCTTGTTGCGCTGGAGGTGACCCAGCATGTGCCACCTGACCTGCGCGTTCGGCCGCAGCTCCGCCAGCTCGGCCGCCTTGGGGCCCGCCTCCTGCTCACGGTTCTCACCGAGGTCGGTGATGCCGAGGTCGGTCAGGAGGGCGGCGTCCTCGACCGGGAATGTCTTGGTGACCGCGATGAGCCGAACGGCCGACTCTGAGCGCCCGGCGGTGCGACAAGCGGTCGCGATTCGGTCACGGACTACGCTCAGTGCGGTCTCGATCTCGCTTCGTCGCCCGTTCGACTGAGTTGTATCACTCATTCGCTTATTCGCCTCCCCAACCCCTCGATCCGGCACTCGGCTGCTTCGCTGCGCTCCCGGATCATGACGCACCGTGCGAGATCGGGCCCGCGGAGTCGCCCTCGGGGTCGAGCCAGGTCAGCGCGGCCAATCGCCCAGTGGCGCCTTCTCTGCGGTGACTGAACAGCGTTTTGTCCTCCACCGTGCACCTCGGGTCGAGTCCGATCTTGGCGACGCCCGCGTCGGCGAGCTGACGCCAGAGCCCGGCGCGAAGATCCAGACCGGGAGTTCCCTTCCGCGTCTTGCAGGCGCTACCTGGCAGGTGCGCCTCGACGTCCGCCTGCATCGCGGCGGGCACCTCGTAGCACTCGCCGCACACGGACGGGCCGAGCAGCACCTCGATCCGGTCGACGCTCGCGCCTGCCTCGGTCATCGCCCTGACGGCGGCGGGCAGCACACCGACCCGCGCGCCGACGCGGCCCGCGTGGGCGGCGCCGACGACACCGGCCCGCGGGTCGGCGAGGAGGACCGGCACACAGTCGGCGCACAGCGCGACGAGGGCGAGGTTCGGCTCGGTGGTGACGATCGCGTCGGTGGCCTCGACGGCCGACGCCCTCGGGCCGTCGACGATCTCGGCGTTGCGGCCGTGGACCTGTTCCATCCAGACCAGCCGGTCGGGTTCCAGGCCCAGCTCGGTGGCGAGCCGGTGGCGGTTGGCGGCCACGGCGTCCGGGTCGTCGCCGACCCCGCCGCCGAGGTTGAACGAGTCGTAGGGCGGCTTCGACCTGCCGCCGGCACGGGTGGTGACGACCCGCCTGATCCGCACAACGCTCTCCTCTTGAGTTGGCAATGCCCTGAACAGCGCCCCTCCGGGAGGGTGCGCCCTTCAGGGCATTGTGGTCTTGGGTCAGCGACGCATGAACGGCGGGACGTCGACCTCGTCATCCGGCTCGTCGGTCACCGGGACCGCGCGGCCCGGCAGGCTGCCACCCGCGCCGGGTGTCCTCGGTCGGGGCGACGCCGTCGGCGGCACACTCGCCCCACCCAGCGGGCTGGCGTAACCGGCCACCGCCGCCTGGCGAGGCGACGGAGCGGACTGCGACGTCGAGGTGCTCTCCCCCACGTACGGTGCCGGCTGCGGCGAGGGGTTCGCCTGGCCGGGTGCCGAGTAGTCGTCCTGCGACTGCGCGGGTGGAGCGGTCTGCTCCGGTGCCTGCTCGGGTGCCTGCGGCGGAGGCTCCGGGCGGGCCGGCTGGCTGAGGTGACCGGACTGCGCCGGCGCCACCGTCGTCTGCCGCGAGCCGACCATCGTCGGGTCGAGCTTCTTGTGGGTCGGCGTGCCGCTGTCGAAGCCCGCCGCTATCACCGTCACCCGGACCTCGTCGCCGAGCGAGTCGTCGATGACCGTCCCGAAGATGATGTTGGCCTCGGGGTGGGCGGCCTCCTGCACCAGCGTCGCCGACTCGTTGATCTCGAACAGGCCGAGGTCCGAGCCGCCCGCGATGGCCAGCAGCACGCCGTGGGCACCGTCCATGGACGCCTCGAGCAGCGGCGAGTTGATCGCCTTCTCCGCGGCCTGCACCGCCCGGCCCTCGCCCCGCGCCGAGCCGATGCCCATGAGCGCGCTGCCCGCGCCGGACATGACGCTCTTGACGTCGGCGAAGTCCAGGTTGATCAGACCGGGCGTGGTGATCAGGTCGGTGATGCCCTGGACGCCGGAGAGCAGAACCTCGTCGGCCGAGCGGAACGCGTCCATCAGCGAGACGCCGACATCACCGAGCTGCAGCAGCCGGTCGTTGGGGATCACGATCAACGTGTCGCACTCGTTGCGGAGCTCGGTGATCCCCTCCTCCGCCTGTCGCGCACGCCGCTTGCCCTCGAAGGCGAACGGGCGGGTGACCACGCCGATGGTGAGCGCGCCGAGCTTGCGGGCGATCGAGGCGACGACCGGCGCGCCACCGGTACCGGTGCCACCACCCTCGCCCGCGGTCACGAACACCATGTCGGCGCCCTTGATGACCTCTTCGATCTCCTCGCGGTGGTCCTCCGCGGCCTTGTGCCCGACCTCCGGGTTGGCACCCGCGCCGAGACCTCTGGTGAGCTCTCGGCCGATGTCGAGCTTGACATCGGCATCGGACATCAGCAGCGCCTGCGCGTCGGTGTTCACCGCGATGAACTCGACGCCCTTGAGGCCGACCTCGATCATGCGGTTTACCGCGTTGACCCCGCCGCCGCCAATGCCGACGACTTTGATCACCGCCAGGTAGTTGTGCGGGGGCGTCATCGGACCGCCTTCCATGATCTGAAGCCTTGTGCTGTCCCCGACCGCCATCGCCGGACCGAAACCCTCAACCTCTACGAGAGACTTAGAGTTATGTCAAGCTCTGACGTCGAATCAGGACGGTAAGCAGAGACCGTTCTCGATTCCAGCCGCCACGCCGTGTAGTTGCGGTGTTGTGTGCCGCATTCACTCTTGGTCACTCGCCGGTGCTGCCGTCGATGAGCTCGCGGAGCAGATCGAGATGCCCGGCATGGCGGCCGGTCTCGGCAATCATATGGATGAGCACCCACCGCAGGTTGACCGGTGCGCCCTTGGGGGTCGAGACCAGGTCGTCGAGGTCGTGGCGTGCCGTCGCGGCCCTGCTCCGGTCGCACTCGGCCGCGTACTCGGCGACGAGCTGTTCGATCGGCACGTCGCGCGCGGCGGTGAACTCGGCGTCGATGTCGGCCCTGAACCGTTCGGTCCAGGGATCGGGCCGTTTCTCGACCACGACACCGAACCAGTACTGCTCGACGTAGGTCAGGTGGGACACGAGGCCGGCGATCGTGGTCAGCTCGGACGGTAGGAGCGAGCGGCTGGCCTGCTCGTCGGTGAGTCCGGTGGCCTTCAGCACGACCGCGGAGCGGAGGAAGTCGAGGTAGGCGGTGAGCTGCTCACGGAGGTCGCCGGTCTTCGGCGCCTCGGGGCGGGTGCTGGTCGAAGTCATGGCGCGCAGTGTGCCGGAGCGCGCCCGTTCGGCCGACCGAGTTATCCGGAGACCGTGGGGAAGTCCGGTGTCGCCACGTCGTAGGTCCTGCCCGGGCGGGTCAGCAGCGCCCCGAGCACCGCCGCCTTACGCGCGTTCTCGTCGGCGTTGCCCCACTTGACCACCCGGCCGTCGGTGAGGGTGAGCCGGACGTCGCCGGGGGTCTCGGCGGTCACCGTGGTCACCTGGACCCGCAGCTGCCTGGGGATCGCGCCGAGGACGCTGACGGCCGACCGCGTGGCCGGGTTCTCCGGCTTCACGTTCGCCATGGCCAGCGTCGGCAGGTTCGGCGGGGCGGTCGCGGCCGTGGCGTAGTCGAGCCCGGTCTCGTCGACGAGGTGGATCTCGGACCCGGCCCGCAGCACCGCGACCGGCGCCCGCTCGGTGACGATGATCTGGACCGTGCTGGGCCACGACCGCTCGACCCGCACCTCGAACACCCTCGGCAGCTTCGCGACGCGGGCCGCGGCCTCGTCGGCGTCGAGGCGGACCATGGGCGTGCCGTCGGCGATGTCGGCCGCCCTGATCACGTCGTCCTTCGGGATCTCCCTGACCCCGACGACCTCGACCGACCGGACGCCGAGCAGCGAGGTGAACAGGACGGCGTAGGTCAGGACCAGCACGGACGCCGCGACCAGCACGGCGACCCAGCGGCGCCTGAGGTAGCGGGCCCTGGTCGGCGCCGGGCGCCTGCCCGGCTCGCCCCGGAGGACCCGGACCGCGTCCGGGCGCAGGCGCCGCGTGGACGGGCGGCCCGCGTCGCGGCCGGTGCCTCGGGCCCTCGACGTGCCCGACGAGTCCGGCCGGGCGGGCTCGGTCCTGCGGCGGGTCCTGGTGTCGGTCCGGCGCGTGGTCGAGGCACGGCCGGTCGTCTTCGGTGCCGCGTCGTCGGACGGGCGCCTGCGCCTTGCCCGGGACGCGTCCGGCGTGGCCCGGCCGCGTTCCTGCTCCGCCCGGCGGGACGGCTCCTCCGGCGGGTCCGTGCGGGAGCGCCGGGTCTGGGACCGGCGCTCCGTGGTGCGGCCTCGGCGGTCGCGCGTGGACCGGGCGCGGCGGGACCGCCGCTCGTCCCCGTCCTCCGCGTCCGCCATGTCAGACCCGCACCCGCCGGTCCAGCTCCGCGATCAGCTCCGGGCCCAGCATGGTCACGTCGCCCGCGCCCATGGTCAGCACGAGGTCGCCCTCCTCGGCGAGGTCCGCGACCAGCGCGGGCACCTTGTCGAAGGACGGCTCGAAGTGGACCCGCTCCCCCGGCAACGGCACACTGCCCGCGATGAGCCTGCCGTTCACGCCGGGCTCCGGCTGCTCACGTGCGCCGTAGACGTCCAGGACCACGACCTCGTCGGCCAGGGCGAGCGCTTCGCCGAACTCCTTGGCGAACAGGCGGGTCCGCGAGTACAGGTGCGGCTGGAAGATCACGACGAGCCTGCCGCCGTGCGCCGCGGGCCGGGCGGCACGCAGCTGCGCGGCCACCTCGGTCGGGTGGTGGGCGTAGTCGTCGTACACGCGAACGCCGCCCGCCCTGCCCCGGAACTCGAACCGGCGCCGCACCCCGCCGAACCCGGCGATGCCCTCGACCAGACCGTCGAGCGGGGCACCCAGCTCCAGCCCGGCGACGAGCGCGCCCATCGCGTTCAACGCCATGTGCTCGCCGGGCACCGCGACCCGCATCTCGACCGGCGCGTCGTCGACCAGCACGGACGCGACCCCACCCTCGCCGACCGGCTCGTAGGCCGTGAGCGTCACGTCGGCGGCGGCCCTGCCGTACCGGCGGACCCGCACGCCCCTGGACTCCGCCAGCAACGCGAGCGCGGCCGACCCGGGGTCGTCCGCGCACGCCACGAGGACGCCGTCCGGCTCGAGCCGGTCCACGAAGGCCGCGAAGACGGCGTTGTAGGCCTCGACCGTGCCGTGGTGGTCGAGGTGGTCGGCCTCCACGTTGGTGACGACCGCGACCAGCGGGGCGAACGCGAGGAACGACCCGTCGCTCTCGTCGGCCTCGGCCACGAAGATCCCGCCCGCGCCGTGGTGTGCGTTGGCGCCGGAGTCGTTGAGGTCGCCGCCGATCGCGAACGACGGGTCGAGCCGGCAGTGCTGCAGCGCGACGGTCAGCATCGAGGTCGTGGACGTCTTGCCGTGCGTGCCCGCGACACAGGCGACGCGGTGGTCGGCCATGAGCGCGGCGAGTGCCTCGGACCGGTGCAGCACGATCAGCCCACGCTCGCGTGCCGAGGCCAGCTCCGGGTTGTCGGCCTTGATCGCACTCGACACGACGACCACCGTCGGGCCGCCGTCGAGGAGGTCGAGGTTCGCGGCGGACTGGCCGACGGCGACCCGAGCGCCCTGCGCCCGCAACGTCGTCAGTGTCGTGGACTCCTTCGCGTCGGACCCGGACACCGCCATGCCCCGGTCGAGCAGGATCCGCGCGATGCCGCTCATCCCGGCACCGCCGATGCCGACGAGGTGGACCCGCTCCGACTCCCCGAGCTCGACCACGCCGGTCGCGTCGGCCGGCGTCACTTGCCGATCACCTCGAGGACCATGCGGGCCAGCACGTCGGCGGCCTCGCGGTGCCCGGAACCCTGCGCGGCGGCGCTCATCGCACGCAGGCGCAGCGGGTCGGTCAGCAGGGGCACGACCAGCTCGGCCGCGCGCTCCGGGGTCAGCTCTGCGTCCTTGATCATCAGCGCGGCACCCGCGTCGACCATGGGCTTGGCGTTCAGCGCCTGCTCGCCGTTGCCGATCGGCAGCGGCACGTAGACCGCGGGCAGTCCCACCGCGGACACCTCGGCGACGGTCATCGCGCCGCAGCGGCACAGGATCGCGTCGGCGGCGGCGTAGGCGAGGTCCATCCGCTCCAGGTACGGCACGGACACGTACCTCGGCCTGCCGGGCACCTCCTGCACGGCGAGCGAGTTCTTCGGCCCGTAGGCGTGCAGCACGCCGATGCCGCGGTCGGCGAAGATCCGCGCACACGCCGAGATCGCGTTGTTGATCGTCCGCGCGCCCTGGGAGCCGCCGGTCACCAGCAGCGTCGGCGCGGTCGGGTGCAGCCCGAAGAACTGGCGGGCCTGCATGCGCAGCCTCGGCCGGTCCAGCCCGATGATCGAGCCGCGCAGCGGGATGCCGATCACCTCGGCGTTCGGGAGCCCGGAGTCCGGGGTGGCGACGGCGACCCTGGCGGCGAACCGGGCGCCGACCTTGTTGGCGAGGCCGACGCGCGCGTTGGAGTCGTGCACGACGATCGGGGTGCGGCCACGGGCGGCGAGGTAGGCGGGTAACGCGACGTAGCCGCCGAAGCCGACGACGACGTCCGCGCCGACGCGGTCGAGCACCTCGCGGGTCTGCCTGATCGCCGCGCGGACCTTCAGCGGCAGCTTGAGCAGGTCGACGTTGGGCTTCCTCGGCATCGGCACCGGGGGGATCATCTCCAGCTGGTAGCCCCGCGCCGGGATGATCTGCTTCTCGAGGCCGCGCTCGGTGCCCAGCGCGACGACACGCGCGTCCGGCCGGATTCGGCGCACGGCGTCGGCCAGGGCGAGCGCGGGCTCGATGTGCCCGGCGGTCCCTCCCCCCGCGACGACGACGCACGGACCTCGGTGTGCAGGGTTGCTCAAGAACGTCCTCCTAGCTTGCGGCGCGGGGCGGGCTGCCGCGTCCGGACGGCCGCGTTACCACCACTACCTCGCTGCGGGGCTGGTCGCCGGACCGGTTTGCGCCTGACCGGCGGCTGGTAGGGCTCCGGAGCGGGGAGCCGCATCAGCCGGCCGAATCGGCCCGGCCCCTGAGAGCGTAGTGCGGCCACTGCTTCGGGCTCATGGCGCGCACAGTTAGCGAGGACCCCGAACACGAGCATGGTGGTCACGACGGACGTGCCACCGGAGGAGATGAGGGGCAGTGTGATGCCCGTGACCGGCAGCAACCCGACCACGTAGCAGATGTTGATCGCGGCCTGCGCGACCAGCCAGACGGTCAGCGTCGCGGCGACCATGCGGATCCACGGGTCGATGTTGCGGGTCGCGACCCGCATGCCGACCACCGCGAGCGAACCGAACAGACCCAGCACCAGCGCGCAGCCGAGGAAGCCGAGCTCCTCCCCGATCAACGCGAAGATGAAGTCGTTGTGCACGTTGGGCAGGTACTTCCACTTCGACGGCCCCTGCCCAAGGCCCCTGCCGAACAACCCGCCGTCCGCGAGCGCGTACAGCGCCTGGTTGGCCTGGTAGTCGGCGCCGAGGTCGTCCTCGCCCGGGTTGAGGAACGACACGACACGCGCGAGGCGGTAGCCCGTGCCGATGGCCAGCAGGACCACGCCCGCCAGGCCGCCGAGCGCGAGCGCGCCGAAGAGCCGCAACTGTGCGCCCGCGAACCACAGCAACGCGATCAGCACCACGCCGAGGGTGACCGTGCCGCCGAGGTCCGGCTGCAGCATGACCAACGCGAACAGCACCAGCGCGGCGGGCACGACCGGCACGAGCAGGTGCCGGTACTGGTGCAGCAGCCCGCGCTTGACCACCAGCATGTGCGCGCCCCACAGCGCGAGCGCGAGCTTGGCGAACTCGACCGGCTGGACGGACAGCGGGCCCAGCTTGAACCAGCTGCGGGTGCCGTTGATCGTGGAGCCGAGCGGGGTGAGCACGAGGACCAGCATCATCACGCACACCCACAGCGCGATCGGGCTGATCGCGCGGATCTGGCGCAGCGGCACCCGCACGCCGATCCAGAACAGCACGAGGCCGACCGCGACGAACACGACCTGCTTGCCGAACACCGTGTACGCCGAACTGCCCTGGTTGATCGAGATGACCGCGGACGCGGACAGCACCATGACCAGGCCGATCACGATCAGCAGTGCGCAGATCGCGAGCAGCAGGTGGAAGGAGGCGAGCGGGCGGCCGAGCCACGCGGTCAGCGCGGTGCGTGCCGCCCAGATCCGGCCGGCGCGCTCACGGGCCTTGCCCGGCCTGCTCTGCGCGGCTTCCTTGTCCGAGGTGTTCCTGGAGTCGTCTAACGCGGTCATCCACGCTCCGCCAGCACGTGCCGCACGGCTTCGGCGAAAGCCGTGCCGCGGTGCGTGTAGCTGGCGAAGAGGTCGTGGGACTTGGCGGCAGGCGCGAGGAGCACCACATCGCCGGGGGTTGCCATCGCGTTCGCCACGCGCACCGCAGTGAGCATGGGGTCATCGTCTCCTGATCCGACCCGATGCACCGGCACATCCGGCGCGTGTCGCGCGAGTGCGGCGGCGAACACGTCCTGATCAGCGCCGATCAGCACGGCACCGCGCAGGCGGGTGGCCGCCTGCGCGACGAGGTCGTCGACCGCGGCGCCGTGCAGCAGGCCACCGGCGACCCAGACCACCGAGTCGAACGCACCGAGCGAGCCCTGAGCCGCGTGGGTGTTGGTGGCCTTGGAGTCGTTGACGTACCGGACGCCGTCGTGCTCGGCGATCAGCTCGACGCGGTGGCTCGGCGGGGTGTAGGCGTTCAACCCGGCGCGGACCGCCTCGGGGGCCACGCCGTACGCCCTGGCCAGCGCGGCCGCGGCCAGCGCGTTGGCGACGTTGTGCGGGCCGACCGGCCGTACCTCGGCAACGGGCGCGAGCCGCAGGTCGCCGTACACCAGCTCACCGTCGACGACCCCGTACTGACCCGGTGCGGGCGGGCCGAGCGTGAAGCCGACCTTCTCGACCGCGTCTGCGGCGAGGCGCTCGGTCTCGACGTCGTCCGCGTTGTAGACCGCGAGACCGGCGCCGGTGTAGACGCGGCCCTTGTCCCGCACGTACGCGGCCATCGAGCCGTGCCAGTCGAGGTGGTCCTCGGCGATGTTGAGCACGGCGGCGGCGTCCGCGTGCATGGAGGACTGCCAGTGCAGCTGGTAGCTGGACAGCTCGACGGCCAACACGTCGTACCCGGCGAGCACCGCGTCCACGACCGGCAGGCCGATGTTCCCGCAGGCCACGGCCTTGGCGCCGGACGCGAGCAGTATCGACTCCAGCATGCCGACTGTCGTGGTCTTGCCGTCCGTGCCGGTGACCGCGAGCCAGGCGGGCGGGGCGTCCAGCGACATTCCCAGTCGCCACGCCAGCTCGACCTCGCCGATGACCTCGACACCGCCCTCGGCGGCGGCCACGAGCAGCGGCGTGGTCGGCGGCCAGCCAGGGCTCGTGACGACGAGGTCCGTGCCGTCCGGCGGGACGGTCAGGCCCGCGACCGTGTCCGCGCCCGCGGGCAGGCCGGTGAGGCGGTCCGCGACGCCGTCGGTGACCGTGACGCGGGCGCCCACGCCGAGGAGCGCCGAGGCCACCGACTTCCCGGTGACCCCGGCACCCGCGACGAGGACGTGCTTGCCTGCGAACATGTCAGCTGCCGACCGCCGTCAGCCACTCCGAGTAGAACAGGCCGAGGCCGAACATCGCGCAGATCCCGGCCAGCAGCCAGAACCTGATGATCACCGTGGTTTCCGCCCACCCGGCGAGCTCGAAGTGGTGGTGGAACGGAGCCATGCGGAAGAGTCTTCGCCTCGACGTGCGGAAGACCGCGATCTGCAGGACCACCGACAGCATCTCCACCACGAACAGGCCGCCGACGATCACCATCAGCAGCTCGGTCTGGGTGGTGATCGACAGTCCGGCGACGAGGCCGCCGAGCGCGAGCGAGCCGGTGTCACCCATGAAGATCTTCGCCGGAGCGGCGTTCCACCACAGGAAGCCGATACACGCGCCCATGGCGGCGGCGGCGACCACGGCCAGGTCGAGCGGATCTCGCACGTCGTAGCAGCCGACGGTCGGGGTCTTGAGGCCGCAGTTGTAGCGGAACTGCCAGAACGTGATGACCACGTAGGTGCCGAACACCATCGCCGACGAGCCGCCCGCCAGGCCGTCGAGACCGTCGGTGAAGTTCACCGCGTTCGACCAGCCGGACACCAGCAGGTAGCAGAAGACGACGAACCCGATGGTGCCGAACGAGATGATCGTCAGGTCGCGGACGAACGACAGCCGGATCGAGGCGGGCGTGAAGCCGTACTCGTCGGCGAAGTTGACCGCCAGCACCGCGAACGCGATGGCGACCACGAGCTGGCCGACCAGCTTGGCGGTCTTGTTCAGGCCGAGGTTGCGCTGCTTGCGGATCTTGATGAAGTCGTCGAGGAAGCCGACGAGGCCCAGGCCGACGGCCAGGAACAGCACCAGCAGGCCGGACGCGGTCGGGGCCTCGCTGTCGTCGGAGACCATCGAGGTGATCACGTGGGCGACGGCGTAGCCGACCACCATGGCGACCAGGATCGCGACGCCACCCATGGTCGGGGTGCCACGCTTGGACTGGTGGCCCTGCGGTCCCTCCTCGCGGATCTCCTGTCCGAAGCCCTGCCGGGAGAACACCCGGATCAGGTAGGGGGTGAACATGATCGAGACGATCAGTGCGATCGCGGCGGCGACCAGGATGCCGATCACAACGCCCCCTCGCTCGCTCCGCGGCGCCGGAACGCTCCGCAGGCTCGGTGGCGTCGTTCGTGTTGACGGTTCGCTCCGCAGGCTCCGCTCACGCGCGGCTCCCTAGCAGCGCGTCGGCGACCCGCCAGATGGCGGCCACCTTCGACGCCTTGACCAGTACCACGTCTCCGGGACGCAGCTCGGTGTCCAGCAGCGCGACGGCCGCTTCCACATCGGGCACCAGCACGGGCTCCTCTCCAGTTCCTGTCCCCTCGAGCCTGGCGCCGTGCTGGATGGCGCCGGCCTGCTCATCGACTACCACCAGACGGTCGATGCCCAGCCGGGCCGCGAGCCGTCCGATCCCCTCGTGCGCCTCGGCACCCGAATCGCCGAGCTCACCCATCACGCCGAGCACCGCCCACGTGCGGCGCTCCCCGTTCGGTCCGGCCATCCTGGCAAGCGTGCGCAGTGCCGCCGCCATCGACTCCGGGTTGGCGTTGTAGGAGTCGTTCACGACCGTGACGCCGTCGTCCCGGGTCGTGACCTCCATGCGACGTGCCGAGCGGCGCTGTGCTCCCGACAGCGTCGCCGCGATGTCCTCCGGTGTGGCGCCCAGCTCCAGCCCCACGGCGGCGGCGGACAACGCGTTGCCGACGTGGTGCGCCCCGTGCAGCCCGAGGGTGACCGGGACGGTGCCCTTGGGCGTGACCAGCTGGAAGGTGGCCCTGGCCTGCTCGTCGAGCTGGACATCGTGTGCCCTGATGTCGGCGTCCGCACTGGTGCCGACCAGGACGACCCGTGCCCTGGCCCGCTCGGCCATGGCGCGGACGAGCGGGTCGTCCGCGTTGAGGATCACGACGTCGGTCGCCGCCTCGGCCAGCTCGCCCTTGGTCTGCGCGATGCCCTCACGGGAGCCGAACTCGCCGAGGTGCGCGGAGCCGACGTTGAGCACGACGCCGATGTTGGGCGGCGCGACCTCGCACAGGGCGCGGATGTGGCCGGGGCCGCGGGCGGACAGCTCCAGGACGAGGTGCCTGGTGGTCTCGTCGGCGCGGAGGACGGTCCAGGGGTGGCCCAGCTCGTTGTTGAAGGAGCCGGGCGGGGCGACTGTGGGGCCGAGCGGCTCGAGGACCTGGCTGATGAGGTCCTTGGTGGAAGTCTTGCCGGACGACCCGGTCACGCCGACGACGGTCAGCGCGGGCAGCCGGTCGACGACGGCCCGCGCGAGCGCGGCGAGACCGGCCAGCACCGCGGCGCCGGACCCGTCGGTGTCGCCTGCCAGGGCGACCGACCGGGTGGGCGCGTCGGCGACCGACGGCACGATGACCGACGGCGCGTCGACCTCACGCGCGGCGAGCACTCCGGCGGCGCCCTTCGCGACGGCCGCGGCGGCGAAGTCGTGCCCGTCGACCCGCTCCCCCGGCACCGCGACGAACAACCCGCCCGGCCCGATCTCCCGCGAGTCGAACTCCACGGGCCCGCTGACGGCCTCGTCGCCGGTCGCGTTGTGCACCCGTCCACCGGTGGCGGCGGCGATCTCGATGAGCTTCAGCGGAATCATGACGCGCCCTCGCCTGCCCCGCCCGACGCTATCCACATGGCAACGAGCAAACCGTCCATCCTGCTCCCTGGACCCTTACGAAAGTCCCATTCGTTGCTGCATGAACCCGGGTGAGAGTCCCATTCGTGCGTCCAGCCGCAGGTCGGCTGCCATCCTTGGGTCGCTCCGCTCACTTGTCTGCCTCCAGCCGGGTGCGGATGGCGGCCTCCAGCTCGTCGAGGTCGGAGAACGGATGCACCACCGCGTCGATCTCCTGGCCTGTCTCGTGGCCCTTGCCCGCGATCACGACGACGTCGCCCGGCCCGGCCCGGTTCACCGCCTCGGTGATCGCGGTCCTGCGGTCGCCGATGTCGAGGATGTCGCCGCGTTCGCCGGGCGGCACCGCCTCGGCGCCCGCGCGCATGGCGGCGCGGATGGCGGTCGGGGCCTCGGTGCGGGGGTTGTCGTCGGTGACGATCAGCAGGTCGCTTCGCCGGGCGGCGGCCTCGCCCATCATCGGGCGCTTCTCGACGTCGCGGTCGCCGCCGCAGCCGAGCACGACGATGACGCGCCGGTCGGTGCGGGCCCGCATCGCGTCCAGCGCGAGCGCTACGGCGGCTGGCTTGTGGGCGTAGTCGACGACCGCGGTGTAGTCCTGCCCGAGCACGACGCGTTCCATCCGCCCCGGCACCTGGACGGCGGCCAGTCCTGCCGCGATGTCGGCCGCGCCGACGCCGACCTCGTGCAGGCAGGCGGCCGCGACCAGCGCGTTCGCGATGTTGAAGCCGCCGGGCATCGGCAGGGTCACGGGCATCTCCAAGCCGCCTGGGCCGTGGACGACGAACGCCTGTTCACCGGTGACGGAGGTCGTCACGCCGCTCGCGGTCCAGTCGCCCGCGCCCTCGGTCGCGACGGTGACCGTCTTCGGGGTGACCAGCCGCCTGCCCCACTCGCCGTCGACGCACACGACCTCGGCGCTGGAGCGGCCGTCGAACAGGAGGGCCTTCGCCTGGAAGTAGTCCTCCATGGTCGGGTGGAAGTCCAGGTGGTCGCGCGAGAGGTTGGTGAACGCGCCGACGCGGTAGCGGGTGCCGTTGACGCGGCCCATCGACAGCGCGTGGCTGGACACCTCCATGGGCGCGTGCGTCACGCCGCGCTCGACCATCACGGCGAGCAGCGCCTGCAGGTCCGGGGCCTCCGGGGTGGTGAAGGCACTGGCCAGCCGTTCGCCCGCGATGCGGGTCTCGACCGTGCCGACCAGGCCGGTGGTGATCCCGGCGGCCCGGAGGCCGGCGTCGATCATGTAGGTGGTGGTGGTCTTGCCGGACGTGCCGGTCACGCCCATGACCGCGAGACGCAGCGACGGCTCGCCGTAGATCCAGGCGGCCATCTCGCCGAGGACGCGGCGCGGGTCGTCGTGGACCAGCACGGGGACGTCCCGCAGTGCGGGCCGGGCCGCGCCTGCCGCGTCGGTGAGCACCGCGACCGCACCGGCGCGGACGGCGCCCTCGGCGAAGTCGGCGCCGTGGACGTGGGCGCCGGGGAGCGCGGCGAACACGTCGCCGGGCAGCACGTGCTGCGCACGGAGCGTGATGCCGCTGACGGGCAGCTCGTGGTCCGGCGGCCGGAGGGCGCGCGCGTTCGCCCGCGCCACCAACGTGGTGAGCGGGACTGGCGTGATCCTGACGGGGCGAGGCGGTGCCGTGACAGCCTTGCCAACAAGCTTGGCGGGCACGTCGCGGAAGGTTACCTGCGCACGCAGGGCGATCAAGGACACCCTGGTGCGGACGCCGTGTCGGGTTCGGCTAGACGGCGGGCGGCAGCCTCGGCAGCGAGTCGCCGGACGCCACGAGCCCGGTCTTCTTCCTCGGTGTGCGCACGACTATCGCGGCGACGACGCCGCCGATCAGTCCGGAGACGTGGCCCTGCCAGGACACGCCGGTGGCGCCGATACCGACCGCGCTCCACATGTAGGACCCGTAGGCGATGGCGATGCCGACGGAGACGAGCACGTCCGCGGGCCGCCGGTCGACGAGTCCGCGCAGCAGCAGGTAGCTGAAGTAGCCGAAGACGACACCGCTCGCGCCGATCGTCACCGTGCCGACGGGTGAGGTGAGCCAGATCCCGAGGCCGCCGACCACGATCACCACGACCGTCATCAGCAGGAACCGCCTCGGGCTCGGGATCGCGGCGATGAGTCCCAGGCTGAACAGCGGCAGCGCGTTGCCCATGAGGTGCTCGGTGTTCCCGTGGACGAACGGCGCGGTCACGATGTTGACCAGGCTGCCCGCGTCACGTGCGACGATGCCGCCGGCCTGCGTGAGTTCCCGCCCGGTGGCCGCGTTGACCAGCTCGACGATCCACAGGATCGCGAGGAACCCGACGTTGAGCGCGGCCGCCCGGCCCAGCGGGCTGGCCAGCGACCCGTCGTCGTCCTGTGCCGGAGTCGGTCGCGGGCTCGGCAATGTGCTCACGCCGGGACACTATTCGGCGCCCGCGCGCGGCGAGAAGCTCGCGACGATCACGTTTTGCGGGCCACGCTCGCCTCGATCCCGTCGAAGAAGGTGCGCAGGCCCGAGCGGAACGACTCCTTCGTCGACTGCTCCAGGTACGACTGTGTCTCGTCGTCCATCGCGAAGGCGTCCGCCCCGGCCAGCTTCGTGACCATGGGGAAGCGCTCGGCGAAGTCGGGGGCCATCTCGGTGAGCAGGGGCGCGCGGGCGTGCCACCACTCGTCGTCACTCGTGCCGGTGCTCGCGGCGGCGTCCTTGGCCTCCGCCACGACCTGCGTCACCCCGCGCACCAGCTGGAACAGCGCGCCGGTGAGTCGTCGGACCTCGACGGGTTCGAGGCCGGTCTCGAACATGATCCCGAAGACCGTGTCCAGCAGCACGTACTCGTTGGGCCCCAGCACGGGCCGGGCCTGCGAGACGGACAGCACCCAGGGGTGGCGCAGGTAGAACGCCCACATGTCCTCCGCCCACTCGGTCAGCGCGGCCCGCCACCCGTTGCCCAGGTCGTAGGCGCGGTGGGTCTCGGCGATCACCGTGTCGTACATGAGGTCGATGATCTCCATCTTGCTGGGCACGTACGTGTAGAGCGCCATGCCGGTGCGCCCGACGCGCTGACCGACCGCACGCATCGACAGCGCCGACATGCCCCGCTCGTCGGCGATGTCGATGGCGGCGGCGACGATCAGCTCGACGGTCAGCGCGGGCTTCGGCCCCGGCTTCGGTGACTCCTCGCGCTCCGCGCGCCAGAGGAGCTCCATGACCCGCCGCTGGTCGCCCTGCCCGGCATACACCACCAACTTGCGTCTCCTTACCACGTAAAGTATCGTCGCCTGCATCACTTTACACCATAAAGAGAGAGGCGGCGATGGGAAGCACAGCGGCCGACAGCCACGACCGGATCGAGGTGCGCGGCGCCAGGGAGAACAACCTGGCCAACATCTCGCTCGACGTGCCGAAGCGCAGGCTCACGGTGTTCACCGGGGTCTCGGGCTCCGGCAAGTCGTCGTTGGTGTTCGGCACCATCGCGGCCGAGTCACAGCGACTGATCAACGAGACGTACTCGGCGTTCCTGCAGTCGTTCATGGCGGCACCGAGCCGTCCCGACGTCGACGGCTTACGCAACCTGTCCACGGCGATCGTGGTCGACCAGGAGCGGATGGGCGCGAACTCGCGGTCCACCGTGGGCACGGCGACGGACGCACACACGATGTTGCGGATCGTGTTCAGCCGCGTCGGCGACCCGTACGTCGGCCCGTCCACGGCGTTCAGCTTCAACCTGCCCGACGGCATGTGCCAGGAGTGCGAGGGCATCGGCAAGGTCAACTCGATCGACGTCGACCAGCTCGTGGACAGGGACCTGTCGCTGAAGGAGGGTGCCATCACGGTGCCCAACTTCGCGGTCGACTCGTGGTACTGGCAGTCGATGGCGCACTCGGGTTTCGTCGACCCGGACAAGAAGCTGCGGGACTACACCGAGCAGGAGTGGGCCGACTTCCTGCACAAGCCGGCCACGAAGATCAAGTACGGCACCATGAACACCAACTACGAGGGCCTCGTGGTGAAGGTGCAGCGGCTGTACCTGTCGAAGGAGAAGGAGGCGGTGCAGCCGCACATCCGCGCGTTCATCGAGCGGGCGGTCACGTTCAGCCAGTGCCCGGTGTGCCGGGGCGCGCGGCTGAACGAGGCGGCACTGTCGTCGCGGATCGGCGGCCTGAACATCGCCGAGTGCTCGGCCATGCAGATCAGCGACCTGGCGGCGTTCCTGCGCGGCGTGGACGCCCCGTCCGCCGCCCCGCTGCTGAGGACACTGGGAGAAACGCTCGACTCGCTGGTGGAGATCGGCCTCGGTTACCTGTCGCTCGACCGCGAGTCCGGCACGCTGTCCGGCGGCGAGGCGCAGCGCGTGAAGATGGTGCGGCACCTGGGTTCCGCCCTCACCGATGTCACGTACGTGTTCGACGAGCCGACCGTGGGCCTGCACCCGCACGACATCCAGCGGATGAACGAGCTGCTGATCCGCCTGCGGGACAAGGGCAACACGGTGCTCGTGGTGGAGCACAAGCCGGAAACCATAGAGATCGCCGACCACGTGGTGGACCTGGGCCCCGGCGCTGGCCCGGCGGGCGGCCGGCTCTGCTACACGGGTGACGTGGCGGGTCTACGGGCGTCGAACACCCTGACAGGCCGTCACCTGGACCACCGAGTGAAGCTGCGTTCGCGGTTCCGCACCCCGACAGGCTCGATCCCGATCCGGGAGGCGTCCCTGCACAACCTGCGCAAGGTGAGTGTGGACGTGCCACTGGGCGTGCTGACGGTGGTGACCGGTGTGGCAGGCTCGGGCAAGAGCTCACTGATCCACGGCTCACTGTCCACGAGGGACGACGTGACGGTGGTGGACCAGGCCCCCATCCGAGGCTCGAGGCGCTCGAACCCGGCGACGTACACGGGCCTGCTCGACCCGATCCGAGCGGCGTTCGCGAAGGCCAACGGCGTGAAGGCGGCGTTGTTCAGCGCCAACTCGGAGGGCGCGTGCCCCAAGTGCAAGGGCATTGGCCTGGTGTACACGGACCTGGCGATGATGGCCGGCGTCGCGTCGGTGTGCGAACAGTGCGAGGGCAGGCGCTTCACCCCGGAGGTCCTGCGCTACCTGTTGCGAGGCAAGAACATCAGCGAGGTACTGGCCATGCCGGTAACCGAGGCCCGCGACTTCTTCCCCAGCGGCAACGCCCGAGCGATCCTGAACCGGCTGGCAGAGGTGGGCCTGGGCTACCTGACGCTGGGCCAGCCACTGACAACCCTGTCAGGCGGTGAGCGCCAACGAGTAAAGCTGGCCATCCACATGGCGGAAGGTGCAGGCACGTACATCCTGGACGAACCGACGACAGGCCTGCACCTGGCAGATGTGGACAACCTGCTGGCGCTGCTGGACCGCCTGGTGGACAACGGAAACACAGTGATCGTCATCGAACACCACCAGGCAGTGATGGCCCACGCGGACTGGCTGATCGACCTGGGCCCGGGCGCGGGCCACGACGGCGGCCAGGTGGTGTTCGAAGGCACGCCGGAGACCCTGGTGAAAACCGGTGACTCACTGACGGCACAACACCTGCGCAAGTACCTGGAGCGCCCATGAACACGCTGGTAGCTCCACTGACCGTGGAGCAGGTAGAGCCCCTGACCCCGAGGATGACCCGCGTAACCTTCACCGGCGACGGCCTGTCGACACTGGAGACGTGGCCAGACCAGCAACTGAAACTGCTGTTCCCGCCGAAGAACCGCCCACTGGTGTTGCCGGCGGCAAAGGCGGAGGGCGACGGCATGTCGTGGTACCTGGCGTACCAGTCCATGCCGGTGGAAGACCGCCCCACCATGCGAAGCTTCACGGTTCGCTCCCTGGCAGACGGTCGGATGACCATCGACTTCGTCCTACACGAACACGGCGGCCCGGCATCGACGTGGGCCAGAACCGCCGCGCCGGGCGACGTCCTGGGAAGGTACGGCCCGGCAGAGGCGTACCGCCAGGAGTTGGCCCTGGACGCGTCATGGGTCCTACTGGCGGGCGACGAGACCGCACTACCGGCCATAGGTTCGCTACTACCCCGTCCAGGAGCCAAAGTACTGGTGGAGGTAGCCGACGAGGCTGAGGAACAACCCTTGCCGGGCGTGACGTGGCTACACCGGAACAAGTCCCCACACGGCCAACGACTGACAATGGCGGTGGAGAACCTGGAGATCCCGCCAGGATCGGCGTTCGCGTGGTTGGCAGGCGAAGCAACGATGGTCCGCGCCCTACGCAGATCGCTGGTCGCAAAAGGACTCCCGAAGACCGCCATAGAGTTCACCGGCTACTGGCGTGCCCGCCTGACACAGGACGACGCACCAACAGAGGCAGACATGGCCGACGCACAGGAACGGATAGCGATGTCCCAGTGAAGGCCTGGCCACGGCAAGCGTCTGGCTGCAGCAAGCGTCTGGCCTCGGCGAGGGACTAGCCGCAAAGAGGGCCTGGCCGCAGCGAAGGCCTTGCTGCGGTGGGGCCTGTCCGCGGTGAGGCTCCGGACGGGGTCCGGGGTGAGGAGGACCGCCGGGGCCGGAGGGTTGGAGGGCCGAGGTGGCAAGCCGAGGTGGCAGGCCGAGGTGGGGGCGG
This sequence comes from Actinophytocola oryzae, assembly GCF_004364325.1. Taxonomy (GTDB): domain Bacteria; phylum Actinomycetota; class Actinomycetes; order Mycobacteriales; family Pseudonocardiaceae; genus Actinophytocola; species Actinophytocola oryzae. The sequence goes on from NZ_SOCP01000011.1 coordinate 275,724, forward strand.
GTCTGGGTGGGTGAGAGCGAGTTTTCGACGCGGGGCTGAGTTGGCGAGACCGAGTCGGACCAATCTGGGTTGCCCAGCCTCTCAACGCCACCACCCGATTGCACTGAAGGACGCCTTCATAACGCCCAGCGCAACGAAGGACGCCTTCATAACGCGGGGGCGGGCCCCCCGACCAAACTCACCCCGTCCCAAACCGTGGCCTCCACCACCCGGCCCCCGCCCCACCCCACCCACCTGAACGACAACCGATCAGAACCCAGCCCGCTGCAACTCGTCCAACAGAGCCGGCTTCCGCGCATGCCGAGCCTTCAACTCGGTCACAAAGCCAGAGATCGACTCACCCGAGGTCGCGGCCGCCTTGGACAACTCCTGCAGCAGGATCCCCGCCTCCCGGTACGCGTCCCTCCCCCCACGGGACAAACTCGCCTCCACCAACGCCCGATAAGCAGGCACCACCTCCGCCGGGTCCGTCATCCCCCGCCGCCGGGCCACCTCCACCCCCACGCAGTCGTGCTTGACGGCCGTCTCCCAGGCCTCCTCCACCTCGTCGTCATCCAGCAGCGCGCCCACCAGCTCCGCCGGTGCCGCCGCCATCACCGCCAGCGCCCACGACCTCAGGCCCGACCACGTCCCCGCCTCGGTCGCCGTCTCCCTCAGGCAGGCGTAACAATGCCGGGTCGGCGCCTCCCTCAACGCCGCCTTCCTCAGCTCTACCGCGTCCTCCCCACGCCCTCCCGCCAGGTACGTCTCCACCAGCAAGCCCGTCAGCGACTGGTCCTTCGCAGCGCCTTCTTCCGCCCAGTCGATCGCCTCGTCCATGCGGTTCGCCTCACGGAGGGTGATCACTATCGCCCGGTACGCCTTCGGGGACGGCAGGTCCTCCGCCAGTGCCTCGATCATGGTGTCGGCGTCGCCCGTGCACCTGGCCAGTTGTTCCCGCATCAGGCGCAGCGTTGCCGGATCCGCTTCCGATTCCGTCAGCAGCCTTCGGTATTCCGCAATTCCCGACTCGGCCAGCGCGGATGTGAAGTCGGAGATGTCCACAGTCGGCCACGTCGTCCACGCCAGGCGCAGCTTGAACAGCCACGACGCCAGTTTGACGGGGTTCGGTTTCGCTTCGGCGCACGCCTTCGCGTACAGCTTCACCGCCCGCCGGCAGATTCCCGACACCGCCCCCACCGGGTCGTCCACCGCCCCCATCGCCGACGCCAGCAGCTCCACCGCGTGCCGTGCCAGCGGCCTCGCCTCCGCCGCATGACCGGCGTCCACCAGGGCCTGGACCGTGTCCAGCACGTCCTTCGCCCGTGCCACGTAGTCGGCGTCCACGAAGGCCTTCACCTTCAGCGCCTCCTCCAGGTGACGGCGCAGCACCGCCACCTGCGGCGTGCCGGTGGTACCCGCCCTCAGCATCAGCTGCCGGTACAGCGTCGCGTCGCGCCGTGCCTGTTCCAGCAGCAAACCCACCAGCTCCTGCTGGTCGAGCGTCTGCAGATACGTCTCCAGGTCCGCTTCTCGCGGCTGCGTCCCGTCCGCCAGCACCACCAGGCCCACCGCCACGCAGTGCTTGCAGAAGTTGCCCTCCAGGCCGTACGGGCACTGGCAGTCCCCCACCAGCCCCTCGTTCTCCCGACCCAGCCACACCTCGTAGACGTCCTTGCCTCTCACGCTCGCGCACACGCCGAGCGCAGTCGGACGCAGTTCCCCCACCTCCGGCACGTAGTCGCGGCCACGTTCGAAGCTTGCTTCGCCCGCCGCGGTGCGTAGGTCGTCTTCGGTGAACCAGGCCATGGGGGAATTGAATCGTATGGGACCGACAATGAGCGTTTCAGGCCCGCATGAACGTCGCGATCTCCTCGCCGAGACGACCGCCTGCGTCCTCCTGCAGGAAGTGGCCCGCGTTCTCGATCGTGGGATGCGTCGAACCGGCCGCGCCAGGAATGTGTTTACGCAGAATCGGCGCCATCGGGCCGGTGATCGGGTCGCTGTCGCTGAACGCGCACAGGAACGGCTTCTGCCACTGCCGCAGCACCTGCCACGCGGCCAGGTTCGCGGGCGCCGCCGGGTCCTCCAGCGACACCGGGACCAGGCCCGGCATCGTCCTCGGGCCCGCCTTGTGCTCCTCCGTCGGGAACGGGGCGTCGTACGCGGCCCTGACCTCGTCCGGCAACCTCGTCCGGCAGCCCGACTGCACGAAGCGGCCTATGTCGAGGACCTCCGCCTTCTCCACCGCCCTGCGGAACTCCCACCACACCGCGGGCATGCCGTGCTCGCCCGTCGGCAGGCCCGTGTTCGCAGCGACGATCCTGGCCACGCGTTCCGGGTGCTCCGCCGCGAGCCGCAGGCCGATCAGCCCGCCCCAGTCCTGCCCGACGACCGTGACGTCGGTCAGGTCCAGCGCGTCGAAGACCAGTGCCCGGGTCCATTCGACGTGGGCGGCGTAGGTGTGCGCCGCGGCAGGTGGCTTGTCGGAGCGGCCGAAGCCGACCAGGTCCGGGGCCACCGACCGGATCCCCGCCTCGGCCAGGACCGGCATCACCTTGCGGTAGAGGAACGACCAGCTCGGTTCGCCGTGCAGGAGCAGCGCCACCGGACCGTCCGAGGGACCGCTCTCCACGTACGCCATGCGCAGGCCGTCGACCGACTCGTACGCCGGCTCGTACGGGAAGTCCGGCAGCGACCCGAACCTCGACTCGTCAGTACGCAGCACCATGCCGGTCACACTACGACGTGATGAGCGGGACCACCGGGCTCTCTTCCTTCGACAGCGGGATGTTGTACTTCTGCGCCAGGTGGGAAGCCACGTCGTGGAACAGCGGCGCCGCGGACTTGCCCTCCGGGGGGCCACCGAAGTAGTGCGGGCGGTCGATCATGATGCCCACCACGAACCTCGGTGCGTCGGCCGGGAAGATGCCGGCGAACGTGATCCAGTAGTCCTCCTGGCTGTAGCCGGTGCCGTCGTCCTTCGTCTGCTGCGCGGTGCCGGTCTTGCCGGAGATCTGGTAGCCGGTGAGCGCGGCGGGCACGCCGGTGCCGTTGTTCAGGCCCCCGCCCTTCTGGACCACGGCCCGGAACATGTCCCGTACGGTCTTCGCCGTCTTCGCGTCCACCACCCTGACCGGCTTGGCCGCGGGCTCCGGGATCCGCTTGCCGTCCGGCGTGACGCGTGCCGCCACGATCCTCGGCGGCACGCGCACGCCGTCGTTCGCGACCGCCTGGTACATGCCGGCCATCTGCAGCACGGTCATCGACAGGCCCTGGCCGATCGGCAGGTTGCCGAACGTGGAACCCGACCACTGGCCACGCGGGGGCACCCGGCCGGCACTCTCGCCCGGCAGGCCCACGCCCGTCCGCTTGCCGAGCCCCAGCTTCTTCACCAGGTCCGAGAACCGGTCCTCACCGCACTCCTGGGCGAGCATCAGCGTGCCGACGTTCGACGACTTCGCGAAGATGCCCGTCGTCGTGAACGGCTGGGTGGGGTGGCTCCACGCGTCCTCGATCGTGCGGTCGGCGACCCGGATCGAGCCCTTCACCTGGTGCACGTCCAGCGGCGAGGTGATGTTGTAGTCGATGGAGCACAGCGCGGTGATGATCTTGTTCACCGAGCCGGGCTCGAACGGGGTGGTCGACGCCGGGTCCCCCATCAGCGCCGGGTCCCAGCCGGACTGGCTCGGGTCGAACGTCTTGTCGTCGGCCAGCGCGTAGATCTCGCCGGTCTTCGCGTCCATGATCACCGCGCTGCCGCCGCGGGCCTGCGCCTTCGCGACGTAGTCGGACAGCGACTGCTGCAGGAAGTACTGGAGGTCGGCGTCGATGGTCAGCTCGATGCTCGAGCCGTCGACCGCGGGCTTCACGTCACGCTCGGGACCCGGGATGACGACGCCGTCGTTGCCCTCCTCGGTCGCGACGGTCTGGCGGCCGGGCGTGCCGGCGAGCTGGTTGTCGCGCAGTCCTTCGAGACCGGCCAGACCGTGCAGGTCGTGCTTCTCCGGGTCGGGGTCGTCCGTGCGCCAGTTCGCGACACCGATGATGTTGGCGGCGGTCGTCTTGCCCGGGTACTCCCGGTCGGCGCGGTACTCGGTGATGAGCGACGGGAACTCCTGCTGCAGCTCCCGTGCGACGGCCGGTTCGACGTTGAACGCCAGGTACAGGAAGTCCTTGTCCGAGCGCAGCTTGCCGAGCAGCTCGTGCTCGTCGACGTGCACCTTCCGCGAGACGCCCTTCGCGATGGCCTCGGTCTCGGTGTCGTAGTTCAGCGGCGTGCCCTCGGTCTTGCCGTCCTTGATGTTCTTGTTGTACGTCGCGACGTCGTCGCGCATGGCGTTCGGGCGGAAGGCGAGCGCCCTGGACTCGACGCTGAAGGCGAGCTGGACCCCGTTCCGGTCGACGATGGAGCCGCGCTTGGCCGGCAGGTCGATCTCGGTGGTGCGCTGCCGCTGCGCCTTGGCGGCGAGAGCCTCTGCCTCGAACCCCTGGACCTGGACCAGCTTGAGCCCCGCCGCGACCAGCGCCGCGATGAGCAGGAACCGCACGGTGATCACCCGGAGGTGGTGGTTGGCCTGCCTCCTCTTCTTCCTCGGCAGCCGCCGAGGTCCCACGGGCCGCCGGTGGACCGGCGGTAACGGCCGCCCCGAACCGTGGACGGCACCCCGGGGCGGCAGCCCACCACGGCCACGCGAGGGCACGCCCGCGGCGGCGACCCGCTGCACGGGACGTCGAGCGGGCGCGCCGGGGCGACGACCGGGGTGCGGCCGGTCGATCCGGGGCTGGCCGGGCATCAGCAGCCTCCCCGGGCCCTGGTGTGTGTGCCTGCCGCGGTCCGAGGTGGGAGCGCGGGGGTGTGCATCAGCCGGCTCCCTGCGTCCCCGCCGGAGGCTGACCGTCCTGCTGTCGACCCTGTTGGTTCTGCTGGTCCTGACCGCCCTGCTGGGTCTGGTCCGCGGGAGGCGGCGGGGGCGGCTGGACGGGGGTCGGCTCGCCGACCACCACGACCGTGCCGTCCGGCTGGACGATCAGCCGCGCCGGGTCGCCTGCCGGGACCATGCCCATGGCCTTGGCCAGCTCGGCGAGGGACGCGGCCGACTCGTTCCTCGTCACCTCGCGTTGCAGCTCGGCCGCCCGTTCCGACAGGCGGTCGGCCTCCTGCTTGGCCTGTTCCAGACGGTAGGAGTCCTCGATGGCCTGCGTGGACAGCCACAGCGTCGCAGCGACGCCGACCGCCAGCACGACGATGATCAGCACCACGAACGAGGCACGGCCCGCACCCTGGTCGAGGTGGTCGTCGTCCACCGCCGGGTGCTCGACGCGCCTGCCCTCGCGGGTGGCCCGCCGGGCGTAGGCACGCTGGGTGGCCGCCGTGCGCGACCTGGCGGGTGCGGACCGACGGGTCTCGGGAGCCTCCGGTGCCGTCACAGTGTCGGTGGCGGGGCGCTTTCGGGTACGCGTCGACTCGGTCTGGACAGTCATGCATGCACCTCCAGAATCCGTTCGGCCGCACGCAACCGGACCGAGGCCGCCCGCGGGTTGTGTTCCTTCTCCTGCTCGTCGGCCTGTTCCGCGCCACGAGTCAGCAACCTGAGCTGCGGACCGTGGCCTGGCAGCTCCATCGGCACGCCTTCCGGCGTGCGGGACTTGGCGAGGGCGGCGAACGCCTGCTTGACCAGCCGGTCCTCCAGTGACTGGTAGGCCTCCACCACGATCCGGCCACCCACCCGCAGCGCGGACAGGGCGGCGGGCAGCGCGGCCCGAAGGGCGTCCAGCTCCCCGTTGACCTCGATGCGCAACGCCTGGAAGGTCCGCTTCGCCGGGTGGCCCCCGGTACGCCGTGACGCCGCGGGCACCGCCTCGTACAGCAGCTCCACCAGGCGGCCGCTCGACGTGAACGGCTCCTTCGACCGTTCCCGCACGACCCGTTCGACGATCCGCCTCGCGAACCGCTCCTCGCCGTAGTCGCGCAGGATCCGGACCAGGTCGCCGGGTGGGTAGGTGTTCAGCACCTCGGCCGCGGTCAGCGGCGCGGTCTGGTCCATCCGCATGTCGAGGGGGGCGTCGTGGGCGTAGGCGAAACCTCGGGAAGCCACGTCGAGCTGCATGGAGGACACGCCGAGGTCCATGAGCACGCCCGTGACGCGGTCGATGCCCAGCCGCGAGAGCGCGTCGGGCAGCTGGTCGTACACGGCGTGCACGAGGTGGACCCGGTCGCCGTGGACCGACAGGCGGTCCCGGCAGCGGGCCAGGGCGTCGGGGTCGCGGTCGAGGCCGACCAGCGTCAGGCCGGGGTGCGCGGACAGGAGGGCGTCGGCGTGGCCGCCGAGGCCGAGGGTGGTGTCGACGAGGACGGCGTCCGGCGTGTCGAGGACCGGTGCGAACAGCTCGAGCACGCGGTCGAGCAGAACCGGAACGTGTGTGGACATGCCGAAGACACCCCCTCTCCCACCGATAGATGTCTAAGCGGGTGTCGCCAGGTCCCCGCCCGCTCGTCGCACCTGGCGCCGGGGAAGGTGTGCCAGGGTCGAAAGCGAGCGGAACGGAGGCCTGGCGGCACCCGCGTCCATGCCCGGGAATCTCCCGTCAGAACACGCCGGGCAGGACCTCCTCCCGTGCCTGGGAGTAGTCGTCCTCGTGTTCGTCCAGATAGGTCTGCCACGCCTGCGCGTCCCAGATCTCCAGACGGGTGATCGCACCGATGACCACGCACTCCTTGGTCAGCCCGGCGTAGCGCCGTAGCTCCGGTGCGACCGCGATCCGCCCCTGCCCGTCCGGTCGCTGCTCGTCGGTGCCGGCGAACAGATACCGCTGGTAGGCGCGTACCGCCTCGTTCGTCAGGGGCGCCGCTGCCACCTTGCGTGCCATCTCCTCGAACTCCGCACGTGGGAAGACGTAGAGGCAGTGGTCCTGTCCCTTGGTGACCATCAACCCACCCGCGAGCGCGTCCCGGAACTTGGCAGGCAGCGTCAGCCGCCCCTTGTCGTCCAGTTTCGGGGTGTGCGTACCAAGGAACATGAGGGTCCGCACCTCCCCACCGGTCCGTGCGGACCAGCCATGGAGCCCCCTTCCGCCCCACTTGCGGCCACCGTACCCCACTTTTCACCACAGTCAACGGCGAATGACTGTGAACGAGCGCCCGTTCGCCGGCATTTGCCCTGGTGAACGAGTGGGGGGCGTGGTGGGGCGTGGTGGTGGGACTCCCCCGACCGGGTGCCGTTCGGGCAACCCCCGGTCCTCGATCGGGCAACCAAACGGAGTCATTCACGTCCATATGGCGGGGCGGGAGGTTCGGGGTGGGGCGTCGTGGGGATTCCCGGATGGACGAAGTGGACGGCAATCCACCCGGAGCAGGAACACTCCGGGCCCCGGAGGCGTAGAAATAGGAAGGACCTATACCCCTACCCGTGTAACGACGGGGTAGGGGACTTCTCACAGGTTTGACACACTTCGTAGCAGGCTTTGGGCCGAACGAAGTTCACAGGAGGTCGCGTGACGTCGAGTACCCCGCCATCGGCGCTGTCCGGCAACCCTTACCCGGTACACGGCGGCGACCCCTACGCCCAGCAGCTCTCGACCGGTGCCACCCATCCGGCGGGCGACCAGTCGCAGAACAACCACCACGGCTACCGCCAGGTCTCGCCGCTGGACGAGCTGGGCCAGACCGCCCAGCGGATCGCCGCCAACGTCGAGCGGGTGCTGGTCGGCAAGCCCGAGGTCGTGCGCATCGCGCTCGTCACCCTGCTCGCCGAGGGCCACCTGCTGGTCGAGGACGTGCCGGGGGTCGGGAAGACCTCGCTGGCCAAGGCGCTCGCCAGGTCGATCGACTGCACGGTCAGCCGCATCCAGTTCACGCCCGACCTGCTGCCCTCCGACGTGACCGGGGTGTCGATCTTCAACCGCCAGAGCAACGAGTTCGAGTTCCGGCCGGGTCCGGTCTTCGCGAACATCGTGGTCGGCGACGAGATCAACCGCGCGTCGCCCAAGACGCAGTCGGCCCTCCTCGAGTGCATGGAGGAGGAGCAGGTCACCGTCGACGGCAACACCTACCAGCTGGACATGCCGTTCATGGTGATCGCGACCCAGAACCCGATCGAGATGGAGGGCACCTACGCCCTGCCCGAGGCCCAGCGCGACCGGTTCACCGCGCGCGTGTCGATCGGCTACCCGGACCCGGCCGCCGAGCTGGCCATGGTCGACGAGCACGCGGGCCACAACCCGCTCAACGACCTGCAGCCCGTCTCGCACGGCGAGCAGGTCAAGCACCTGATCGAGACCGTGCGCGCGGTCAAGCTCTCCCCCGACATCCGCCGCTACGCCGTCGAACTGACCTCCGCGACCCGCAGGTTGCCCGAGATCCGCATCGGCGCCTCGCCACGGTCGACGCTGCACCTCGTGCGCGCGGCCCGTGCGCACGCGGCACTGTCGGGACGCGACTTCGTGGTCCCCGACGACGTGCACGCGGTGGCCGTGCCGGTGCTCGCCCACCGGCTCGTGCTCACGCCGGAGGCCCAGGCCGGGCGCCGGGCACCCGCCGACCTCATCCGTGCGCTGGTACAGCGTGTGCCGGTGCCCCAGCACGGTGGCGCCGGTCGCGGGACCAGGTAGGCGGCGGTGGCGCGGCCGCTGAAGGGTGCGCTGTCGGGTCTCACCACGCGCGGGCGATGTCTTCTCGCCGCCGGGCTCGCGGCGGCGCTGTGCTCGGTGGTGCTGAACGAGCGCGACCTGCTGCGGGTGTCGGTGTTCGTGGTGGCGCTGCCGATCCTCGTGTGCCTGCTGACGGCCGTCGCGCGGGTCGGCCTGCACGCGCAACGCGAGCTCAACCCCGTGCGCTCGCCGGTCGGTGGCCGCTCGGAGGTCACCCTGCACATCACGTCGACGGGCAGGCTGCCGACGGGCGGACTGCTGGTCTCCGACGGCGTGCCCTACTCCCTCGGCGGCAAGCCCCGGTTCGTCATCGAGCACCTGCCGAGGCACACCGGCACGCGGCTGCGCTACCACGTCCAGCCGATGCTGCGTGGCATCCAGCAGCTCGGCCCCCTGAAGGCGACGATCACCGACCCGTTCGGCCTCGCCGAGTTCGAGCGGGAGCTGGCGCACACTTCGCGGCTGATCGTGGTGCCCAGGGTGGTGCGGCTGGTGGGTGTGCCCGGCGGGTCCGGGCTGGGTTCGGGCGACGACGGCTCGGTGCGGCTCAACGCGGGCCAGGGCGAGGACGACGCGATCGTGCGGCCCTACCGCCAGGGCGACGACCTGCGGAAGGTGCACTGGCGCTCGACGGCCAAGCGCGACGAGATGATGGTGCGCGTCGAGGAACGCCCGTGGCGTGGCGGTACGACTGTATTGCTCGATCGCCGGGCGCCCGCCCACCGCGGCGTCGGCGCGAACTCCAGCCTCGAGTGGGCGGTGTCCTTCGTCGCCAGCGTGTGCCTGCACCTGCACCGCTACGGCCAGCGCATCCGGCTCGTCACCGAGTCCGGCGCCACGATCGTCAAGGACTCCGGCGACGGCATGCACAACGACAACGCCGTGCTCGACGCGCTGGCCGCACTGCAGGCCGTGCCTGCGCAGGCCATGGACAGCCGCAACGACCCAGGCGGTGGGCAGGAGCTCATCGCCGTCCTCGGCGCCACGACCCCCGAGGCGCTGTCACAGCTGATCAGCCAGCGGCCGAGGGGCAACCGGAGCCTCGCGGTACTGCTGGACACGGCTGCCTGGGGCGACGGCGGCGACGGGACGGACATCGACGGCGCGACCGCACTGCTGCGGGGCGCTGGCTGGGGTGTGACGGTGGCCCGGCCGAACATCCCGATGACGGCGACGTGGGCGACGCTCTGCCGCACCCACGGCTCCCGCACGGACGCCGTGATCACGGGCTCGGGATAGCGAGGGGACTTCTCACGGTGTCGACAGCAACCCCGACCAGACCACCGGCAGGCAGGCCGTCCGGTCCGCCGCCCCCGCCCGCCGGTGGCGGCGGCGAGCTGACCTCCGCGCAGTGGTCGATGACCGTCACCCCGGTGGTCGCGGCCATCACCACGCTCTGCGCGTCGCTCGCGCTGTCGGGTGTGATCGACGGGCTGCGCTGGTGGGGCTACGCGGGGGTCGCGGTCACCGTGGTCACCGCGATCGGGCTGGGGCTGCGGGCCCTGCGCACGCCTGTCCTGCTGGTCGGCCTCGCGCAGATGTTCGCGATCCTGTGCCTGCTCGTGTCGCTGTTCACCGACAGCGGGGTCCTCGGCTTCCTCCCCGGGCCTGCCTCGCTGGGCGACCTCGGCAACGTGCTGGAGAACAGCATCGAGGTGGTGCGGACCGGGGTGCCGCCCGTGCCCGCGACCCAGGCCGTGCTGTGCCTGGTGGTGATCGCGATCGGGCTGGTCTCGGTCCTGGTGGACACGCTCGCGGTGTCCGCGGGCACGCCTGCCGCCTCCGGCCTGGTGCTGCTGTGCGTCTACGCGGTGCCCGCCTCGCTGGCCGACGAGATGCTGCCCTGGTGGGCGTTCGTGCTGGGCGCGGCGTCGTTCGCCGCGCTGCTCGCGGTCGACGGCGCACACCGCCACCAGCTGTGGCGCAACCGGCCGACGGTCCAGGGCACGAACGGCGGCTTCGGCGGCCCGGCGGCGCTGGTGTCCGGCGCGGTGGCGATCGCGCTGCTCGCCGGCGCGACGGTGACCGTGATAGGCACGGTCGGCCAGCTCCCCGGCGGCAACAACGGCTCCGGTTCCGGCGGGCTGGGGCTCAACCCGTTCACGTCACTGCGCGGCATGCTCGACCAGGAGGGCAACGTCGAACTGTTCCGCGTGCGTGGCATGGGCGACGATCGGGCCCGCTACCTGCGTGCCATCACGCTGCCCTCCTACAACAAGAACGGCGGCTGGGAGCGGGAGACCAAGGAGATGCCCGCCGGCGTCCCTGCCGACGAGGTGCTGCGCTCGCCGGGCCGTCAGCGGCCGCAGTCGAGCGAGCTGACGAACATCCAGATCGAGCCCGTCCACTCCGTCGACTACTGGGCGGCCGTGGCAGGCACGCCGGTTCGGCTGCGCGGTCTGCCGGACGACATGCGCTACGACGAGGACAGCGGCATGGTCTACGGCTCCGAGTCCCGGTCGCTGTCGGCCTACACCGAGGACGCGGACCTGTCCGAGCCGACCTCGGACGACCTGCGCGGGGACGGCTCGTTCAGCGAGACGGGCCTGGTCTCGGACGTCTACCTGCGCAAGGACGGCATCAGCGACGACGTCACCGCGCTCGCGGCACGGCTGACCGCGAACCAGTTCACCACCCTCGACCGGGTGCTGGCCATCCAGCGCTACTTCGACACGGCGAACGGCTTCCGCTACGACACGCAGACCGCCGTCGGCACCGACGAGAGCGGGCTCGAGGACTTCCTGTTCAAGAGCAAGACCGGGTTCTGCGAGCAGTTCGCGTCGGCCATGGGCATCCTGCTGCGGGCGGCGGGCATCCCGTCCCGCGTCGCCATGGGCTACACCGCCGGCTACCAGAACGGCGAGTACCGGACGATCACCACGCAGAACGCGCACGCGTGGGTCGAGGTGTTCTTCCCGTCGTCGGGCTGGGTGACGTTCGACCCGACGCCGCTGTCCGACGGCACCTCCTACGACCCGCCCTACGCCACCGGCTCCGGCCCGTCCGGTCCGGAGGACGACCCGAACGACCCGAGCGCGACCTCGACCGCGCCATCGACACCGAACGCCCCGACCTCGACCGCACGCAGCGACGACCCGACGCAGCAGGCCGGTGCGAACGGCGCCACGCAGGAGGAGTCGTCGAAGTCGTGGCTGTGGATCACGGCGGGCGCGATCGTGCTCGTCGCGATCCTGCTGACCGCGGGGACGGCCGCCAGTGGGAGCAGGCCGAGGCGGCGGGCACGCCTGCTGCCGTTCGCGGTGGCGGCGTGGGGACTCGTCGCGGTGGCCGTCGCCGGCGTGGTGTCCTGGTGGCTCGCGCTGCTGGTGGTGCTGCTGATCTTCTCGGCGACGCCGGGCGTCATCCGGGAACGCAGACGGTTGTCCCACCGCAACGACGTGCACCGGGGCGGGCCTGCGGCGGCGTCCTCCGCGTGGTCGGAACTGCTTGCCGAGTCCCGTGACCGCGGCATCGAGGTCGGCTCGACGGAGACGGTCCGCACGGCAGCGCGCCGGATCGCCCGCGAGCACTCCCTCGACGACGGTGGCAAGCGGGCCCTGCGCACGGTCGTCAGCGAGGTCGAAAGGTCCTGGTACGGCGACAGCGAGACCCCCGACCCGACCCTGGCCCCCGCCTACGACGACCTGATGGACGGCATCCGGCGCAACGCGCCGCTCGGCCTGCGCGGGAAGATCCTCCCGAAGTCGGTCCTGCGCCGGTGAGGACCAGTGCCGCGTCCAGGCGAGGAGGGCACGTTTCTCCGCGGCCCAGGCGGATCCACGGATAAACGACCCACCCCTCCTGGACACGGCACTAGGCCGGCCCGGTCGGTGGGGTCACCTGCTCGCCGAGGGGACGTTGGGCCCAGGTGACGTCGTGCCAGGCGTCGTGCTTCCACCCGATGCGGCGGTAGGTGCCCGCCGGTTCGAAGCCGAGCGCCTTGTGCAGGCCGATACTCGCGTCGTTCGGCAGGGTCATGCCCGCCACCGCCGTCTGGTAGCCGCGGTCGGCGAGGCGGGTGAACAGCTCCTCGTACAACGCGCGGCCCGCGCCAGTGCGGCGGCGGCCCAGCTCGACGTACACGCTCACCTCGCAGGACCACCGGTAGGCCGCGCGGGTCTTGAACGGGCCGCCGTACGCGTAGCCGACGACCCGGCCGTCCTCCTCGCCGACCAGCCAGGCGTGGGAGCGCCGCGACGCCGCGATCCTCTCCGACATCTCCGCCACGGTGGGTGGGTCCCACTCGAAGGTGATCGCCGTGTCCCGCACGTACGGCGCGTAGATCGCCGCGCATGCCGCCGCGTCCCCGGCCGCTGAGGCGTCCCGAACCAACATGTCAACGATAGTAAACAGAAACGTCCACTATTGTGAAGACGTGACTGACCTGAGCACCGCGATCGCCGAGACACTGCATGCCGCGCGCCAGGCACGTGGCCTGTCCGGCGGCGTGCTGGCCGACCGCTCCGGGGTGTCCCGCGCCATGATCAGCAAGATCGAGCGGGGCGAGACCCAGCCGACCGCGGCACTGCTCGCGCGGCTGGCGGCGGCACTGGGCATGACCCTGTCGGAGCTGGTCGCGCAGGCCGAGCAGGACCAGCGCCGGCTCGTCCGCCACCCCGACCAGCCGACCTGGACCGACCCGGACACCGGCTACGTCCGGCGCGCGGTGTCCCCGATCGCGGGCGGCCCGCTCGAGCTGGTCGAGGTCGAGCTGCCCTCGGGCGCCGAGGTCGCCTTCCCGGCCGCGGCGTACGTGCTGACGCACCACCAGATCTGGGTCCTCGCGGGCAGGCTGACCTTCCGCGAGGGTCCGGTCGAGCACGACCTCGGGGCGGGCGACTGTCTCCAGCTCGGCCCGCCCCAGGCGTGCGCGTTCGTCAACCGCACCGGCGAACCCTGCCGGTACCTGGTGGCGCTGGCCAGGCGCTAGACGGCCGGGTAGCGGTTGTAGTCGGGGAAGTTGCCGTACAGCAGCTCGTCGGTCGGGCCCTGCGTGACCGCGTGGACCAGGTGGACCCCGCCGACGAACGCGCCCTTCCACGAACCGCCGCGCCCGCCGAAGGGCTCCTCGCGGTCGCCACGCGAGCGGGGCTTGTTGACGCCGACCTTGAACGCCTGCACGTGCTGGGCCAGGTCGGTGGCCAGCTCCTCGTCGTCGCAGGCGATGCTCGCGACGAGCGCGCCGTTGGACGCGTTCATCTGCGCGAGCAGCTCGGCCTTGGTGTCCACCACGACGATCGTGTCGACCGGCCCGAACGGCTCCTCGTGCATGAGCCGCGACGCCCCGGGCGGCGCGAGCAGCGCGGTCGGCGCGACGTACGCGGACGTGTCCTGACCCGGCAGGAACCTGCCCTGGTCGAGTGACCCCCGGTAGAGCGGCACCGCCCCGTGGCGCAGGGCCTCGTCGACCCGTTTGCCGAGATCGCGTGCCTTGGCCGAGGAGATCATCGACCCGAAGTCGAGTACGGGCAGCTCCTGCGTGTCGGCGTTCGTGTCCACCGCGAGCGGGTGCCCGAACCGGATCGACTGCACGACCGGCAGGTACGTCGCGAGGAACGAGTCGACCAGATCACGCTGGACCACGAACCTCGGGTAGGCGGTGCAGCGCTGCTTCGCGTACTCGAAGCCCTTCCTCAGGTGCTTGGCGAGGCCGTCCCAGTCGGAGAAGTCCCAGATTCCCCAGCAGTTCAGACCCTCCTGCTCGAGCATGTGCCGCTTGCCCGTGTCGACGAGCTGCGCGGCGATCTTGCCGCCGTTGTCGCGGCCGCCGACGAACGCGAGCGCGCCGATCTCCACCGACCGCACCAGCGCGTTGGAGAGCTTCGACCCGTCACCGGAGAGCAGGGTGACGGGCAGGCCCGCGTCGTTCATGAGGGCGTGGGCGACCGTGAGGCAGACCGCGCCACCCTGGGTCGGTGTCTTGGCGATCACCGCGTTGCCTGCCAGCAGCTGGACCAGCTCGGCGTGGACGAGCACCGACATCGGATAGTTCCAGCTCGCGATGTTGCTGACCGGTCCCGGCAACGGCGTCCGCTCGAACGGCCTGCCCTGGGCGTCCGTCCCGAGCATCTCCTCGATGTTGTCGAGGTACCAGCGGACGCCGTCGAGCGCCCGGTCCACGTCCGCGCAGGCCAGCTTCCACGGCTTGCCGATTTCCCAGGCGAGCAGCAGGGCGAGGTCGTCCCGCGCCCCGGTCATGGCGTCGACCGCGGCGCTCACCCTGTCCTTGCGCTCCGCGAGCGGGACCTCGCCCCAGTCGCGGTGCTGCTGGTGGGCCGCCGAGACGGCCTTCAGCGCGGTCGGTTCGTCGATCTTGGACAGTTGGCCGATCGTGGACTGGTCGACAGGCGAGACCATCGGCGCCCGCTCGCCGCCGTCCTGCCACCGTCCCTCGTACAGGTTGCGCAGGCGATCACCAGCGAAACCGTCGGGCGCCACCTGGGCGACCCGCTCCGCCAAACGTGCCCACTGTGCGTGCTCGGGGATGCGCAAAGCCACGACCCAACCTCCATCGCAGTGACGAGATCCCACAGCGATCGTCACCCGGGAGGTTGGAGAAGTCATCGAGTCTGCGTCGGAAGTCACGCCCGAAAGTTACCCACGAGTAAGAATGTCACCCGTTAGGCGCAGTCGAATCGGGCGTCCGCGTACGGACGCCCGACCAGGTCGACTGACTAACTAGGGTTCGTCCTCGAACCGCTTACGGAAGCGGTCCTCCATCCTTTGTGAGAACGAGCTTCGGCGCGCCTTCGGCGTGCCGCCGCCCTCACCGTCCGCGGTGCTCTCCTCACCGTCCCCGCCTCGTCGCATGGCGGAGAGCGTGAGCAGCGCACCTAAGAACATGACCAGGAAGCCGAGCAAGCTGACTACGGGGACACCGCCAGGCTTCAGCGGCAGGATGACTCCCAGGACCAGAAGAGCGACACCCAGCACGAACAGCGCGATGCCCTGCAGGCGTCGACGCCGTGAGGGGCGGCGCAGCCGCGCACCCCGCACGCTGGATGCGAACTTGGGATCCTCGGCGTAAAGCGCACGCTCAATCTGGTCGAGCAGTCGCTGCTCGTGCTCGGAGAGTGGCATCAGTTCCTCCTCCGGCACAGCGGTCGCGAGCGCCGGGCGATACGGGTCTTGGCCGCCGGACCCGGCGGGCGCCCCACTGTGGGGGCGTCACTCCCCAGGATACGAGTCCCGGGCCTCCGCGACTACCCGATCCGGAATCATGGTCGTATGCGTCAGCAAAACCCGGCCGTTACGAAGTGTGTCACGGGGCCGCTCCGCCCTCGTCAGGTGGGTTGATGGACCCCTCGACAGCGCTTCGGCAGATCGCGTTCCTACTCGAACGTGTAGGCGAGCCCACACACAAGGTAAAGGCGTTCCGCCGTGCGGCGGCCGTCGTCGACGGGCTCGCGGAGGGCGAGCTCGACGATCGGCTGCGGGCTGGGACGCTCTCCACGCTGCCCGGCATCGGCAAGACGACCGCCTCGGTGATCTTCGAGGCCGCCAGGGGCGAGTCCCCCGCCTACCTCCAGCGCCTCCTCGCGAACGGGCTGCAACCGGTCGTGCCGGGTGGCGAGGCCATGCGGGCGGCCCTTCGGGGCGACTGTCACACCCATTCCGACTGGTCCGACGGCGGCAGCCCCATCCGCGAGATGGCCGAGACCGCCGTCCTCCTCGGGCACGACTGGATGGTCCTGACGGACCACTCCCCCCGCCTGACGGTCGCGAACGGGCTGTCCGCGGAGCGCCTGCGCAGCCAGCTGGACGTGGTGGCCGAGGTGAACCGCGACCTGGCGCCGTTCCGGCTGCTGACCGGCATCGAGGTCGACATCCTCGACGACGGCGCCCTCGACCAGGAGCCTGACCTGCTGGAACGGCTGGACGTGGTGGTCGGCAGCGTGCACTCGAAGCTGCGGATGCCCGCCGCCGAGATGACCGCACGCATGCTGGCCGCGGTCGAGAACCCGAACCTGGACGTCCTCGGCCACTGCACCGGCCGCAAGGTCGTCGGCCGGGGGCGCCCGGAGTCGGAGTTCGACGCGGCGGCCGTGTTCACCGCCTGCCGCGACCACGGGAAGGCCGTGGAGATCAACTGCCGGCCGGACCGGCTCGACCCGCCCCGCAGGCTCCTGACCCAGGCGGTGGAGATCGGCTGCGTGTTCTCCATCGACACCGACGCGCACGCGCCGGGCCAGCTGGACTGGCTGCCGTACGGCTGCGAGCGGGCGGAGGAGTCCGGCGTGCCACCCGGACGGGTGATCAACACGTGGTCCGCGGAGGATCTGCTGGCGTGGACGGCCCGGGGGTAGGTTCGGCGGCGGAGGTGGCGGCTGGTGAGGGAACCGGACGAGCTGGCGGACGGCGTGGCCGTGCTGGCGGAAGCGACGCGAATCACAGTGCTGTCCGGCGCCGGCATCTCCACGGAGTCGGGCATACCGGACTTTCGCGGCCCCAACGGGCTGTGGACCCGCGACCCGAGCGCCGAGAAGATGTCGAGCTTCCAGGACTACCGCGACGACCCGGAGGTACGGCGGCGGTCGTGGCAGTCGCGGCTCACGCACCCGACGTGGACGGCCGAGCCGAACGCCGCGCACCGGGCGCTGGTGTCGCTGGAGGAGGCGGGCAGGCTCGTCGCGCTGGTCACGCAGAACATCGACGGCCTGCACCAGCGCGCGGGCTCGGCGTCGGTGCTGGAGATCCACGGCACCATGCACGACACGGTGTGCCTGGCGTGTGACGACCGCAGGCCCATGCGGGAGGCGCTCGACCGGGTGGCGGCAGGCGCTGCCGACCCGGAGTGCCTGGTCTGCGGGGGGATTCTCAAGTCCGCGACCATCTCGTTCGGCCAGCCCCTGGACACGGACGTGCTGACGGCGGCGCGCGACGCCGTCCTGTCGTGCGACCTGATGCTCGCGGTGGGCAGCTCGCTGTCGGTCCAGCCGGCTGCGGGGCTCGTCGGGCTCGCGGCACGGGCCGGCGCGGCGGTGGTCATCTGCAACGCGTCGGAGACGCCGTACGACGACATGGCGGCGGTCGTGCTGCGGGGTCCCCTCGGCGAGGTGCTGCCCGCGTTGGTCAGCTGACCCGTACGCCCGCGTCGCGCAGGGCCTGCGCCACACGCAGCCGCTCGACCTCGCGGTCGACCCCCTCGGCCATGCCGTCCAACCGGTGCGGCACGTCGACCGCGGCACAGGCCTGCGCCAGGAGCGCGTCGTAGGCCTGGCGGGTGGCCCGTCGCCGCAGGGCAGGCGTGCCGGGTGGGAACTCGGCGAGGGTCCGGTGCACGCGTCGGAGGTCGGCGGCGAGCCGTTCGATGGGCGGTGCGGTGGGCACGGGGCCGCGTCGCGCCCGAAGGTGCGCGCCTACCGCGTCGACGGTCCTCGGGACGCGCACGATCGCCCAGAACAGCAGGCTGGGCGCGATCACCGCGATCGCGAGCAACACCAGGTTGCCTGCCATGACCACACCTTACGAGGAATCGCGCCCCTGGTCACCGGCGGCGGTTCGGGGACTCCCCTCTCGTGTCGCCCAGCAGGGACGCCGGGCGGATGGCGGTGCCGCCGAACCTGGCGCGGGCCAGGTCGGCGGCCTGGTCGGCGTCGCGCCAGCCGCGTTCCGGGGCGTCGAGGAGGAGCTGCTGGCCGCCCGCGGCGCCCTCCTCGAGCTGTTCGACCCGGACGCCGATGAGGCGGATGGCACCCGGCGGCGTCTGCTCGTCGAGCAACCGGCAGGCGGTGCGGTAGATCTCCTGGGTGACGTCCGTGGCCACCGGCAGGGTGCGGGACCTCGTGATGGTCGTGAAGTCGCCGAAGCGGACCTTGATCGACACCGTCCGGCCGCACAGGCCCCTGCGGCGCAGGGTGGTCGCCGTGCGCTCGGCCAGGCGCAGCAGCTCCTGCCTGACCGCCTCCCGGTCGGTGCGGTCGACCTCGAAGGTCTCCTCCGCGCCGACCGACTTGTCGACCGACTCCGGGACCACCGCGCGGTTGTCGTGGCCGAGGGCGAGGGCGTGGAGGTGCTCGGCGGCGGCCACACCGATGGCCTTCCTGAGCCTCGGCAGCGGCATGGCGGCCACGTCCGACACCCGGTTCAGGCCGATGCCGGTCAGGCGCTCGGCCGTCTTCTTGCCGACGCCCCACAGCGCGGACACCGGCAGCGGGTGCAGGAAGTCGAGGATGTCGGTGCCGGGGACGACCAGCATGCCGTCCGGCTTCGCGAGGCCGGAGGCGAGCTTGGCCACGAACTTGGTCGCCGAGACACCGACCGAGCACGTGATGCCCCACTCGGCGAGGACCCGTGCCCGGATCTGCTCACCGATCTGGCCGGGGGTCATGCGTAACCGCCGCAGTGCGCCGGCGACGTCCAGGAAGGCCTCGTCGAGGCTCAGCGGCTCCACGAGCGGGGTGATCTCGCGGAAGATCGCCATCACGCCCGCGGACGCCTCGGTGTAGAGGGAGAACGTCGGCGGCAGGAAGACCGCCTGTGGGCAGAGGCGGCGGGCGTGCGCGGTGGGCATGGCGGAGCGGACGCCGAACGTGCGCGCCAGGTAGTTGGCCGAGCTGACCACGCCTCGGCCACCGGTGCCGCCGACGACGACCGGCCGGTGCGCGAGCTCGGGGCGCTCACGGATCTCCACGGACGCGTAGAAGGCGTCCATGTCGACGTGCAGCACCGAGCAGCCGGTGTCATCCGGCCACGTACCGTCCTTCGCCTTGTAGCGGTCCACCAAACCGCGCGGCAGATCCCCGCTGCGACCCATGTGTGCAGCTAAGCAGAGACGACCGACAGTTCCGCGCCGCGCCGTTCACAAACCCGTGCGAGAGTCCCATTCGCGCGGGCTCCCCGCTGACAACTCCGCCACCCGGTGTCATCGTTGAGTCATGACACGAACACAGCCAGTCATCTGCTTCCGCCCCCGGCCCGTCGAGCCATCGCGTGCAGACGGGCCGCTATGTCCCGCAGCGGCGGGGTCGACGCCAGCTTCAGCTCGAGCGCGGCCAGCGCGTCCCGGGCCGAGGAGTCCTGCCGCAGCACCGATCCCGGCACCAGTTCGCTCAGCACGCCGTGCCCGACCAGGATCTCGACCGTCAACCCCGCGTCGGTCAGCAGTGCGAGCAGGCCCTCGGTGTCAAAGCGGCGGAGCAGCGTCTCCCCCGGCAGTCGTCCCGTCGGGTCCTCGGCAAGCCTCGTCGCCTCGTCGAGCTTGCCCGTCACCGCGCGGTGGAGCAGCGCCGCCGTGCGGTTGGCCGCCAGCACCGACACCACGCCACCGGGAGCGACCGCCTCGGCCATCGCGGCGACGGTGTTCTTCGGGTCGTCGACGACCTCCAGGAGCCCGTGCGCCAGCACGAGGTCCGCGGAGCCCGCCGGGACCACCTGTCCGAGGGCGTCGCTGTCCGCCTGGAACACCGTGATGCGGTCGCCGACACCCGCGTCGGTCGCCCGTCGCGACAGGGTCGCGAGCGCGTTGGGGTTGGGCTCGACGACGGTCACGACACAGCCTCCGGCCGCGAACGGGACCGCCAGAACGCCACTACCACCGCCGACGTCGAGCACGCGTGGTGGTTCGCCGCCGCGACGGCGTCGCGCGGCGGCGAGCTCCGCGTCGAGCGCGAGGCGAACTGCATCCGGTCGCATGATGCGAAAGGGTAAGCCCCGTAGGGTGCATAGCGTGCAAACGGTGGCGGTGCTCAGCCTCAAGGGTGGTGTCGGAAAGACGACCATCGTGCTCGGCCTGGCGTCGGCCGCGCAGCGTCGTGGCGCGCGCACCCTGGTGGTCGACCTCGACCCACAGTGCAACGCGACGGCCACGCTCGACCCGGAAGACACCAAGGCGACGCTCGCGGACGTGCTGGAGACGCCGCGCCCCGCCGTGATCCGGGAGGCGATCGGCCGTAGTGGCTGGGGCGAGGAGGTCGACGTACTGGTCGGGTCCGAGTCGTTGGAGCTGCTGAACGACCAGGACCCGGATCCCCGGCGGTTACAGAAGCTCTCGGTGGCGCTGACGGAGCTGAAGCACCTGGTGGAGGACGAGGAGCAGCCCTACCGGTTGGTCCTGCTCGACTGTCCGCCATCACTGGGCAGGCTGACCAAGTCGGCCCTGATGGCGGCAAACGGCGCGTTGCTGGTGACGGAGCCGACGCTGTTCGCGGTGTCCGGCGCACAACGCGCGTTCGAGGCGGTGGAGCAGGCCGCGGAGGAGCACAACTCAGGGCTGTCGCCGCTCGGTGTGGTGGTGAACCGAGTGCGGCCGCAGTCCTACGAACACCAGTACCGGATCGCCGAACTGCGCGAGCACTTCGGCAACCTGGTCATGCCGGTCGCACTACCGGACAGGCTCGCCGTCCAACAGGCACAGGGCGCGTGCCTACCGATCCACGCGTGGGGCACCCCAGGCTCCCGCGAGGTGGCACTGGCCCTGAACCTGCTGCTGGCAAGGGTGCTGCGCACCACCGGCAAGCCAAGGCCACGCCCAGTAATCCGCACAACCGAGGACGAGGACGACGACGAGCGCGTAGTCACAGACGGCTGACCAACACAACCCCAAGCCCTCACCACGGCCGAGCCACCACGGCCGCACCACCCACGCCCAGCCCCGACCGCCGGCCACCACTCACGACCGAGCCATCCACGGCTGGACCACCATCCCCGGCAGGACCACCACCAACGGCCGCCCATCCCCGACGGCCGCCATCCCCGACTGCCGCCCACCGGCCAACCGCCGAGCCCGCCACCAACCGCCAAGCCCGCCACGACAGCCGCGCCGCCATCTACCGCCGAGCCGGCCACGACAGCCGCGCCACTACGAACACCGCTGAACCGCCACCCACGGCTGGCCAAGGCCAACGACCGCGTCGTCACGAACAGCCGAGCCACCTCCAAAAGACCGAGCCACCGCCAACGCAGGCCACCACCGACGACCGCGTGGTCCCACCCGCCACCACCGCCAAGCCGTCGCCAACCGCCGAACCACCCACGGCTGGACCTCACCGACAACCGAGCCACACTCACGGTCGCCCCACCACCAACCGCCCAGCCACCACCCACGGCTGGCCAAGACCAACGGCTGCGTCCTCACGAACAGCCGAGCCACCCCAGTGGCCGAGCCACCACCAACGCAGGCCATCACCGACGGCCGCGTCGTCGCCAACCGCCGAGCCGCCACGTACAGCCGCCCCACCACCACTCGCCGAGCCACCGCTAACCGCGGCCCCACCACCAACAGCCGCCCCACCAACCGCCCAGCCACCACCAACGGCCCCGTCGTCACCAACTGCCGTCTCGTCGTCACCAACCGCCGTCTGGTCACGAACAGCCGGCCACACCAACCGCCGCGCCGCAACCAGCCGCCGGCCACCGCCTACAGCCGAGCATCACCAACCGCCGAGCCCGTCACGACAGCCGCGCCACCACCAACCACCGCCTCGTCACCGAGCGCTGCGTGGGCGGCGTCCGTGGGGATGACGCCCCACCACCAAACTGCTGAGCCATCACCATCAGTCCGCCACCGTCGACTGCCGCGTCGTCACCAGCCGTCGTCTCGTCGCGAACAGCCGACCACGCCAACCGCCGCGCCGCAACCAACTGCTGCCCCACCACGAACCGCCGGCCACCACCAACGGTCGAGCCACCACCAATTGCCGCGTCGTCACTGACTGTCGAGCCGGCACCAATCGCCGCGTCCTCACTGACCGTCGAGCCGGCATCGACGGAGGCGTCGTCACGAAACAGTCGGGCCGTCGCCACTCGCCGCACCTCGATCACAAGGTCGAGGCCGTCACCCTCGGAAGTGTTTGTCACCCGAAGGGTGCTCGTTTTCACCAACGGGTGAACTGCATCGGCTGGGGTCTCAGGCCGCTTTCCTCCTCGTTGATCTTGTGAGTCAGGCTCCAGATGAGGGAGGGCCCCTGGTTCGGGGGATGCGTCGAAGTGGCTCGCGTGGCGTTGGCCACCACCTTGCGGACGCGGATCAACGCCGGGGGATCAACGACTCCCGGCACCCTCCAGCTCATCGTCGGATACCAAGCCGCCGCCCTGGTGCCTCGTCCGTCAGGCGTGATCGCGCGAGCCCTGATCCCAACGTCAGACCCCACTCAACCGCCGATGCAGATCAGCGCCGAGCACGTCGTCGTGGTCGTCGTGGTGGGGGTGCGCCGTGTGGTCGTCGTCGTGGTTGGTCTGCGGGTGGTTGTGGTCGTCGTGGTGGTCGTCGTGGTCGGCTTGTCGTTGGTCGTGGTTGTTGTGGACCTGGTCGAGGTGGTGGTTGTCGTCGTTGTTGTCGTGGCGGGGTTTTCGCCGGACTGCTCGGGTGTGGTGCTGGCTGTCGTCGTGGCGGCGCCGCTTGACTGTGAGGCCGGCGGGATCGGCTCTACCGCCCCCAGTTCGGACGGGTCGCGCTCTGGCGCGTCGTCAGTGAGCGTGCCCAGGGCGAACAGTGTGCAGACGATCGCGCCCACGACGGCTCCCACGGCCAGCCTGCCGTGCCCGGGATGCAGGGTGGACCCCATGTTGGTGTCCTTCGGGTGTGTCCAGCCGACCACTGGTAGTTAGAGGCGCAATCTACCTCACCCGTACGGGTGAGTCACCTAAAGGATCACAAGAAGATCCAGTTTCGCTCCGGGTGAATGCCTCTAAATGCCTTTGCCAGTCCCGCCACTCCGACGTAATGTCGGCTGTACACGAGAGAGGAGGTGGTCCAACGGTGTATTCCCATAGGACGCGTGAGGTGGCTGTCCGCTAGGACCACCCATTCGGACATTGGTGCCGGCTGCGCAACACGGCTGACATCGGCTCTGCCGATGCCGTAGACGCGCGGTGTGGTCGGCGAATACCAGGCAGTCACCCAGCCCCCGGTGCCCTCAGGGACCTAGTCCGCCCCTGAGCCTGTTACGGCAGGAGAAGCCCGGGGGCTGCTTTATGCCCTGGCCCGGCCTCGGGAAGCGCCATGTCCCGACGCCGCCCGGACCCTGGGCCCACCCCGCCGACCCGAAGAAACACCTTCAGTCCTTCAGGTCCGCCAGCTTCTGTTCTGTCTGCTGAACCGTGCGCCACGCCTGGCCCGCCCGCCGTTCGGCGTCCTTGACCGACCGGCTCGCCGAGCCCACACGCCGGCGAGCTTCCTTCTCCTCGGCCTCCGCTGCGTCCAGCTCCTCGTACACCCGCCGCACGCGCTCCGTCGCCTCGTCCACGGCGTGTTGGGCCTGCTCGAGGATCCGTTCCTCCTCCTTGCGGTCCGCCTCCGCCTCCTTCACCGCCGCCTTCGCCTCGTCCAGCTCCCTGCGCGCCGCCTCGCGCTTGCGGTCCAGCTCCGCGGTGTCCTGTTTCGGCTTCTTGGGTCTGGCCGCCACGCTCGCCGCCAGTGTGTCCGCCACGCCTGCCGAGGCGTCTGACGACGGCCATGCCGCCGCTGCCGCCGCCAGGTCCTTCGCCGACGTCAACCGGCCCGCCAGCAGCACCCGCGCGACCTCCGGGTCCGCTATCGCCGTCGTGAAGATGTCCTCCAGCTCCCTGGTCACCGACTCCGTCAGCTGCGCCACCTTCCCCGCCTGGCGGATCAGCGTGTTCACGAGCTTCGTCCGCTGCTGGGACAGGGTCCGCAGCTCCGCGCCGTCCAGGTCCGTGTGGGCCTTCCTCAGCGACTCCCCCAGCGTCGCCACCTGGTCCACGTCCGACGACCCGTCCCTCGCCAGCTGGTTCGCGATCCACGCCGACGTGGTCGGCTTGGCCAGCTTGTCGATCGCCGCAGCCAGCGTGGTGTCGCCCGCCGTCTTCGCCTCCTTGGACAGCTCCTTGCGTCTCGGCGTGAAGTCCTCGCGGGTGCCGGCGTACAGCTCGTCGGCGGCGGCGTCCAGGTCGGCAGGCACACCCCCATCCTGCCCCGCCGGTGGCGGTGCGACGATGTTCGGGTGGTTTACCAGCGGGTCGTGCGACGGGCCCTGTTCCGGATGGGCGGCGGGGACGCCGAGGTGGCACACGAGCGCACCCTTCGGATGACTGCTCGCCTCGCCGGCGCGGCGCCCGTGGTGGCCGGGCTGCGGCGGTACTTCGGCGGGTCCGCGAGCCGCACGGTCTTCGGGGTCCGGTTTCCCGGGCCGGTGGGGCTGGCCGCCGGGATGGACAAGGACGGGCGCGCGCTGAAGGCGTGGCCCGCGTTCGGGTTCGGGTTCGTCGAGGTCGGCACCGTCACCCGGCACGCCCAGCCTGGGAACCCCCGACCTCGGCTCTTCCGGTTGCCCCACAGCGAGGGCGTGATCAACCGGATGGGGTTCAACAACGGCGGCGCCTCGGCACTCGCCGACCGGCTGGCGGCCCTCGGGCCGTTGACCGTCCCGCTCGGGATCAGCATCGGGAAGTCCAAGGTCACGCCCGTCGACGAGGCCGTCGAGGACTACCGGTCGTCCCTGGCGGTCCTGGAACCCTTCGCCGACTACTTCGCGGTCAACGTCAGCTCGCCCAACACCCCCGGGCTGCGCGGGCTACAGGACAAGGGCGCGCTCGACGCCCTGCTCGGCGCCCTCGACACCGCCGTGCCCCTCCTGGTCAAGATCGCACCCGACCTCTCGGAACACGCCATCGGCGACGTTCTGGAGGTGTGCGCCGCACACGGCGTCGCCGGGCTCGTCGCCACCAACACCACGCTGTCCCGCGACGGGATCGCCGCCGCCGACAGCGGGACGGCGGGCGAGGCCGGCGGCCTGAGCGGGCGACCTCTCACCGGCCGCGCCCTCGAGGTGGTCACCTTCGTGGCCAAGGAGAGCTCGCTGCCCGTCATCGGCGTCGGCGGCATCCACTCCGCAGACGACGCCATGCGCATGCTCGACGCCGGCGCCTCGCTCGTGCAGGTCTACACCGGGTTCATCTACCGGGGGCCCGCGCTGGTCCGCGCGATCAACCGCCAGGACTCAGCTCGGGTCGGACAGCTCCCGTAGCGCCACAGCGAGGCCGGCCAGGTGGTCCGTCGCGTCCGCCAGCTCCTGCTTCGGGCCCGCCGACGTACTCGCCGCCACGACGCGTCCTGCCGCCGCCAGCAGACCTCGGTAGCCCGTCAGGCCTTCGTCCAGCTGCTCACGCAGACGGCGGACGCCCTCGACCAGTGGCGCGCGCTCCATCGGCGGGGCATGGTCACGGGCCAGCTCCACCGCCGCCAGCTGCGCCGCGACCGCTCGCAGCGCCTGCGCCGCCTCGGCAGCCGCGCGTTCCGCCTCCAGCACCGACTCCAGCGGGACCGAGGCCGGCGTGCCCTGCGTCCCGGACAGCTGGCGAACCAGCTGTGCCAACGCGTCCTCGGCCTCCCCCAGCCGCTGCATCGGCTCGTAGGCGGCCGAGCTCTTCGGCGGGAGCGGCGGCCGGGTGGGGGCCACCACCGCCGGCCGGTGTTCCGCGTCGAAACGCTCGCCTGCCCGCTTCAGCAGCACCATCCGGCGCGTCGAGCGGATCGACAGTGCACCCGTGGCGGCCACGCCCGCGACGCCACCGGCGATCATCGACGCGTCCGGGCCGTCGCCGACCATGCCGGTGAAGGCCATCGCGACGTAGACCACCAGGAACACGCACACGATCGCCCACGCGAGAGCCCAGCGCGACGCCCACAGCCGCTTGCGCTCCAGCTTGCGGCGCTGGCGCTCCAGGCGGACGTTCTCGTCCCGGCTCCTGGCGATGGCCTCCTGACTGCGGGCCATCGCCTCCTGGACGTGCGTCATCACGGAGTTCCGCACGTCGGCGTTCACGTACTTCTGGACCATCTGGGTCAGCTGGTAGATGTCACGTCCACGCGGCGCCATCGGCAGCCTCCCCTAGGTTGTCGAAACGACAGGGATCAGTTGCCCTGTGGGTTCGCCTTCTGCTCCTGCGCCACCCGCTGCGCGATCTCCGCCTGGATGTTCTGCGACGTGGACCCGCTGTTGCCGCTGGTGACCTGCGGTGTGCCGCCACCCGCCATCGACGCGCGGATCTGGTCCAGCCGCGACTTGCCCGCCATCTCCGTGGTGGACGCCTGGACCTCCATCATGCGGCCCTGCACCGAGTTCTGCGCCAGCTCCGCGGACCCGAGCGCGGTCGTGTACCGCTTCTCGATCTTGTCGCGGATCTCCTCGAGCGACGGCGTGTTGCCGGGGGCGGCCAGCTCGCTCATCTGGTTGAGCGACTTGGACACCTGCTCCTGCATCTTCGCCTGCTCGAGCTGGCTGAGCAGCTTCGTGCGCTCGGCCAGCTTGTTCTGCAGCATCATCGCGTTGCGCTCGACCGCGGACTTGGCCTGCGTCGCCGCCTGCAGTGCCTGGTCGTGCAGCGTCTTGAGGTCCTCGATGTCCTGCTCGGCCGTCACGAGCTGGGTCGCGAACGACTCCGCTGCCTGCTCGTACTGCGTGGCCTTGGCCTCGTCACCCTTGGAGCGGGCCTCGTCGGCCAGCACCAGCGCCTGACGCGCCGACGCCTGCAGCTTCTCGACGTTGCCGAGCTGCCTGTTGAGCTTCATCTCCAGCTGACGCTGGTTGCCGATCACGGCCGCGGCCTGCTGGGAGAGCGCCTGGTGTTGACGCTGTGACTCCTCGATGGCCTGCTGGATCTGCACCTTGGGGTCGGCGTGCTCGTCGATCTTCGACGAGAAGGCCGCCATCAGGTACTTCCAAGCCTTCACGAACGGGTTGGCCATCTCCTCCGCCTGCCTTCTCCGCGCTGGTCGCTTCGTTCACCGTCTACCGCACCTACCGGACTACCGGTTGGTATGGCAACGCCCCGTCATCACTGTGGGTTCCATCGTGTCAGGTACGCGGTGCTCCTCACCACTGGACCCGGTAGAAATCAGGACTTGTTCAGGGATGGCCCTGACCGGGCGGGCCGATCTCGGGGTGCACCTCGCCACGCCCCTCGACCAGACCCTCCCGCAGGCCGTCGAGCCTACTCGCGAGCGCCGCCATCGTCTCGGCACTCACCGTCAACGACCTGGTCATTCCCGTGATCGGCCCGGACAGCTCGTCCCTCGTCCGAGCCGGCACCGTGACCGTGGCGCACACCCTCCCGACCAGCGCGTCCCCGGCCTCGCACTGACCGGACGCGGCATCCAGCCGGGCGATCACCGCATCGAGCGAGCGGGTCAGGCCGGGGTGCCCTCGGCCTGGGCGACCGCCACGGTCAGGGTCGAGTGCTCGTCCCCCGACAGGGGCAACGAGTCGTTGCGCCCGGCCAGGCGGCGCACTGTGATCCTCAGCTCCATGACGACGTGTCCGCCGGCCACGGCGCCGAACGCGGGCCGCTCCCCCTCCCCCGCGGTGACGGTCATCCGACAGGAAAGGGCCGTTCGGAACGCGTGAGCGTCCGAACGGCCCTTTCCGAGCTGGTGTGTCTACTACGCCGCGAAGATGGCCCCGGCCTTGCGGATGCCGAGCGAGGACTCCATGCGGTGGCTCAGCACCGGCTGAAGACGCAGGTCGGCCAGGTTGTCGCCGACCACGGCAGGCACCAGGCGACCGCCCTCGACCGCGCCGACCGACGCGCGGGCGCCGGAGCTGTCCCCGGACCCCACCTCGCTCCGCTCGACCTGCTCCGCGGTCTCCGGCAGCTCGACGGACTCGAGCGCGCCGATGTCGGTAGCGACGTTGTGCATGAGTGCGGACAGCGGCAGGTCCAGTGCGTCGCAGATGGCGGCGAGCAGCTCGCTCGACGCCTCCTTGCGCCCGCGCTCGACCTCGGACAGATATCCCAGGCTCACCCTGGCGGCTCGGGAGACCTCACGCAGCGTTCGTCGCTGGTTCGTGCGGGCGTGTCGGAGCCGATCACCGATCGCCTCGCGCAACAGCACGGTCATCGCTCGCCTCCCTTCAAGATCATCCGCCGGATCGGGTGGGTCCGGCATGGTGACCACGTTACCGAGACCTTGCGATCATCGGCACCGACATCACCTTCCGTACGCCAAGGGCGAACGACCGGCCACACCGCGGTGTTCCCCCCAGTATGACGCCAACACTGGAGGACAGCCCTAGGCTCGCTAGTTCGCCAGGCCTCTGAGCAGGTCCAACGCGGTGCCGACGGCCGCCGCGCGCACCTGGTGACGGTTTCCGTCGTACCCGATCGTGCGAACTTCGACGACGGACGGACCCGACACGCCGACGTACACGACACCGGGCTCGATCCCATCCTGTGGGTCCGGACCGGCCACGCCGGTCAGGCCGATGCCCCAGGTGGCGCCGCACACGGTGCGTGCACCGTCCGCCAGCTGGGCGGCCACGTCCGGGTGAACGGGGCCGTACTCGGCGAGCAGGTCCTCGTCCACGCCTGCCAGCTGGTGCTTGAGCGGTGTCGCGTACACGACCAGACCACCGCGCACCACGGCCGAGGAGCCGGGCACGCTGGTCAGCACCGCCGCCACGAGCCCGCCGGTGAGGGACTCGGCCGTGGCGACCGTCTGACCCCTGTCCTTCAACGCGGCGATCAGCCCGGTTAGTCCTTCCGGGTCGACACCGACGGCCTCGGCCAGCGGGTTCCTAGCCACGGGTGGCGCGGAGGCGGGTGGCGCGCACCACGTAGTCGAGGCCGGTGACCACGGTCAGCACCAGCGCGATGCCCATGCCCACCCACAGCAGCGGGTCGAGTGCGGCAGGCAGCGGCAGCAGGTAGAGCCCGATGGCGATGATCTGCGCGAACGTCTTGACCTTGCCGCCGTAGCTCGCCGCGATCACGCCGTAGCGGATCACCCAGAAACGCAGCAGCGTGATCGCCAGCTCGCGGCCGGCGATCGTGAGGGTCACCCACCAGGGCAGCTCGCCGAGAATCGAGAGCCCGAACAGCGCGGCGCCGGTCAGCGCCTTGTCCGCGATGGGGTCGACGACCTTGCCGAAGTCGGTGACGAGGCCGTACTTGCGCGCGAGGTGGCCGTCGATGAAGTCGGTGATCGACCCGACGGCGAACACGACGAACGCCACCATCCGCCACCCGGTCGCGTGCGCGCCGTCCTGGAAGAGCGCCATCAGGAACACCGGCACCAGCACCAGCCTGGTCACGGTGAGGATGTTGGCGATGTTGACCAGCGGGACCCGTGCGACGGCAGCGCCCAACGCCTCGGCGGGCGTCGTGCCGTCGGCAGGCGTGGCACTCACGACGACCCCTCCCGGTCGCCCGGCCCCGACGCGACGCCCGAGAGCTCGCGAAGCACCTCCATCGGCCGCACCACCAGGTCCACGCCCTCGGACCCGACGACCTTCCCCACCACGAAGTCACCGACCGACACGTCGTCGGCGTCGAGCAGCAGGCACTCGCCGTCCACCTCGGGGCCCTGGTGCGCGGCCCGCCCTGCGACGCCGTCCTCGTCGTCGCGCTCGACCAGCACCCGCACCTCGTCGCCGACGCGGTCCTCGGCACGCTGTGCCGTGAGCTGCTCGACCAGGCCGGACACGCGCGTGACCCGCGCGGCGACCTCCTCGGGATCGAGTTTGTCCGGCAGCCTCTCGGCCTCGGTGCCGTCCTCGTCGGAGTACCCGAACACGCCAACCACGTCCATCCGTGCCTCGGTGAGGAAATGCTCCAGCTCCGCCAGCTCCTCCTCGGTCTCGCCGGGGAAACCGACGATCACGTTGCTGCGGATGCCGGCGTCGGGGGCGAGCGCGCGGATCTGGTCGACCAGCGCGAGGAACGACTCGGTGCCGCCGAAGCGGCGCATCCTGCGCAGCACGGTCGAGCTGGCGTGCTGGAAGGACATGTCGAAGTAGTCGGCCACGCCCTCGGTGCCCGCGATGGCCGAGAGGAGCTGGGGCCGGGTCTCGGCCGGCTGGAGGTAGGACACGCGGACCCGCGCGATGCCGGGGAGGTCCGCCAGCCGTGGCAGCAGCAGCGCCAGCGCGTCGGGCCCGCCGTGCTCGCGGCCGAGGTCCTTGCCGTAGGAGGTGGAGTTCTCGCTGACCAGGAACAGCTCACGCACGCCCTGCTCGGCGAGCCACGCGCCCTCGGCGACGATCTCGTCCGGCGTGCGGGACACGAACGCGCCCCGGAAGGACGGGATCGCGCAGAACGAGCACCGCCGGTCGCAGCCGGAGGCGATCTTGAGCGAGGCGAACGGGGCGTCGTCGAGGCGTTTGCGCAGCACGCGCGGGCCCCAGCCGTGGCCGGGCACGCTCACGTCCTTCGCCGTGCGCTCGACGGGGGTGATGGGCAGCAGCGTGCGCCGGTCGACGGGGGTGTGCGCGGCGATGGCGCGGCCCGCGACCACGTCGTCGAGCCGCTCCCCCAGGTTCGGGTAGTGGTCGAAGCCGAGCACGGCGGCGGCCTCGGGCAGGCTCTCGGCCAGCTCGGCGCCGTACCGCTCGGCCATGCACCCGACGGCGACGACCTTCGCGCCGCTCTCCGCGGCGTCGAGCAGCACGTCCACCGAGTCCTTCTTGGCCGACTCGACGAAGCCGCAGGTGTTCACCACGATGACGTCAGCGCCCGCACCGTCGTCGGAGATCTCCCAGCCACCAGCCGCCAGCCGGCCCGCGAGTTCCTCGGAGTCGACCTCGTTGCGGGCGCACCCGAGGGTGAGCAGGGCGGCACGACGCGACGGTGGTGGTGTTGGCACGGGGTTCAGAGTAACTTGCACGCGCGCCTCTACATGGCCCGATGTGTGGGGCGTGGCCCGGACGTGGCAGGTTTGGTGTCCGTGAGTGAGCCGGTTGTTGTGCGCAGGGCGCGGGTCAGTGACGTGCGCGG
The DNA here is from genome assembly GCF_004364325.1 of Actinophytocola oryzae. GTDB lineage: Bacteria > Actinomycetota > Actinomycetes > Mycobacteriales > Pseudonocardiaceae > Actinophytocola > Actinophytocola oryzae. Next base: position 307,023 of record NZ_SOCP01000011.1, read on the forward strand.
CATCAAGTCCATCATCGACTCGTACGTCGGCAAGGTGTTGCTGGCCAAGGAACTCGTGACCCTCTACGAGGACGTCCAGGAGTTCTGGGTGGCCGAGGTGGATGGCGAGCTGGTCGGCTGCGGCGGCCTGCACGTGCTGTGGGAGGACATCGCCGAGATCCGCTCGATCGCGGTACTCCCGAACGCGGGTCGCCTCGGCATCGGCGGCTACCTGGTCGAGCGGCTGCTGTCGGTCGCGCGGCAGCTCGGCCTCCAACGCGTGTTCGTGCTCACCTTCGAGACGAAGTTCTTCGCGAGGTTCGGCTTCGTCGAGATCGAGGGCACGCCGGTGACCGCCGAGGTGTACGAGCAGATGCGCCACTCGTTCGACGAGGGGGTCGCGGAGTTCCTCGACCTGCCCTACGTCAAGCCGAACACCCTGGGCAACTCGCGGATGCTCCTCGAGCTGTGAGCGGCCGAGTACCCGAATCGATACCTGATCTTCGGCCGATCGGGGGTTTGCACGTCACGTGCGGGCGTGCGTAATGGTCCGGACCCTGTCCCCCGATCGTGAGGGAGATCATCCGTGGCCACGTCAACCCTGCGTCGTGCCGCCCGGGCGACCATCACCACAGTCGTCGTCGCCGTGACCGTCTTGGCCGGTGCCGCCACCGCGTCCGCCGCGCTCGATCCGGCGCAGTTACGTCAGGTGACCGACCAGTACTCGTTCTCGACCGCGCTGAACACCTTCCAGACCATTCGCGCGCAGCAGCCGTACGCCGACCAGCTCGACTGGGGCTCGGACGGGTGCTCGAGCTCACCGGACAACCCGTTCGGGTTCAACTTCGTGAAGGCCTGCTACCGCCACGACTTCGGCTACCGCAACTTCAAGCGGCAGGCGCGGTTCAACGAGACCACGCGGCTGTCCATCGACAACCACTTCAAGTCGGACCTGTACGAGATCTGCGCGGGCAACTGGGCGTGCAACCGGGTCGCGGACGTGTACTACGCGGCCGTCCGCCAGTTCGGCAACAGCTCGGTGACCACCGCCCAGGCCCTGGCCAACATCGCCTGAGCCGTCGAGGGGCAGTGCCCGCCCGCCACGGTAGGACGGGCACTGCCCCTCGGGAACACGCCTGCCGGCTCAGCAGTTGCCGGTCGGGACGTTGCCGCCCAGGCGGTCGGCCACCCAGCTGGTCGCGGTCGGGCTCATGAGGGCCGCCGTGACGAAGTGGGGGCCGGTGTTCGTGCGCATGAACGTCACGTTCGCGCCACCCGCGCACCAGGCCGCTCGCAGGTTGACGCTCACCTCGACGGGCAGGATCTCGTCGTTGTTGGAGTGGTAGAGCAGGACGGGAGCACGCGGGGCCGTGGCACCGAGGTTCTGGGCGTCGACCCTGGCGCGCCACTCCGGGCGGGCCAGGACGTCCTCGGTCGTGTACTCGGACAGGCTGTGGCCCGCGTACTTGTCCGACTGCAGCTCCTCGGTGCAGTCGTCGGACAGGTCCGCGAGCACGGCGCGGCCCGTCTCGTTCAGGTACGGGGTCATGTCCAGCTCGGGGTAGGTCACGTCGATGCCGTAACCCGCGGCGAAGACCAGGCCCGCGTTGTCGCCGCCGTCGTTGTGGTCGGCCACGGTCTTCAGGTTGGCAGGCGGGGCGCCCACCGCGTACGCCCTGATGTTCAGCTCCGGCGCGTAGGTCGGGGCCAGCTGCGCGGCCCAGCCCGCGCCGTGCCCGCCCTGGGAGTAGCCGACGATCGCGACCTTCGCGCCCGTCGACAGCCCGGTGCCCGGCAGCCTGAGCGCGGCCCGCACGATGTCGAGCGTCGCCGCGCCCTCGGAGCGGCCGGCCATGTAGGTGTGCGGGCCCGGCGTGCCGACGCCCTCGTAGTCGGTGACGGCGACGGCGTAGCCGCGGGTCGCGTACTGGTGGATCAGCAGGCCCTCGGTCTCGTCGCCCGCCTCGAGGTGGACCGACGGCGCGCACTGGTCGCCGAGGCCGTGCGTGCCTGGCGCGTAACCGATGACCGGGGTGTTGGCGTTGGCGCCGAACGGCACGATGACCGTGCCGCTGACCGTGATGGGCTGCCCGGTCGTGGAGGTCGACCGGTAGGTGATGATCCAGGTCCTGGCGTAGAAGAAGCCGGGCGCGTTGACGGACCGCGCGGTGACGACATCGCCGGCGGCGGCCCTCGGCTCGGCGGCGGCGTCGGTGACGGTGAGCGCGAAGAGCGCCAGCAGGGCGCAGGAGAGCAGGGCGAAGAGGCGGCGAACAGGCATAATCGCTCCTTTGCGATCGGCAGGGTTCCGGTTCGCAGAAGTAGCTACTCGAAGGTAGCTACCCCACAGTAGGCACCCTGCGACGCAGAGCAAAGGGCCGTTCGGCGGAGTGGTCGGGCCGCGTTACGCCTCAGTCCTCGTCGAAGTCCTCGTCCTCCGACGGGGGTGGGCCGCCGCCGCGGATGGTGTACAGGACGGCGTCCAGCTCGTCGGGTTTGACCAGCACGTCGCGGGCCTTGCTGCCCTCCGACGGGCCCACCACGCCCCGGCTCTCCAGCAGGTCCATCAGGCGACCCGCCTTCGCGAAGCCGACGCGGAGCTTGCGCTGGAGCATCGAGGTCGACCCGAACTGGGACGTCACCACCAGCTCGGCCGCCTGGAGCAGGACGTCGAGGTCGTCGCCGATCTCCTCGTCCACGTCCTTCTTCTCGGCCGCCTTGGCCGCAGTCACACCGTCGGTGTACTCGGGCTGCGCCTGTTCCTTGACGAACGAGACCATCGCGTTGATCTCTTCGTCGGTGATGAACGCGCCCTGGATGCGGACCGGCTTCGACGCGCCCATCGGCAGGTAGAGGCCGTCGCCCATGCCGATCAGCTTCTCCGCGCCCGGCTGGTCCAGGATGACCCGCGAGTCGGTCAGCGACGACGTCGCGAAGGCCAGGCGGGACGGGACGTTCGTCTTGATCAGGCCCGTCACCACGTCCACCGACGGGCGCTGTGTCGCCAGCACCAGGTGGATGCCCGCCGCACGGGCCTTCTGGGTGATGCGGACGATCGCGTCCTCGACGTCGCGCGGCGCGGTCATCATCAGGTCGGCCAGCTCGTCGACGATCGCGAGGATGTACGGGTAGGGCCGGTACTCGCGCTCGGAGCCCGGCGGGGCCGCGATCTCCCCCGACTTGACCTTCTTGTTGAAGTCGTCGATGTGCCGGACCCGGTTGACCTGCATGTCCTGGTAGCGCTGTTCCATCTCCTCGACCAGCCACGTCAGCGCGGCCGCCGCCTTCTTCGGCTGCGTGATGATCGGGGTGATCAGGTGCGGGATGCCCTCGTACGGGGTCAGCTCCACCATCTTCGGGTCGATCAGGATCATCCTGACCTCGTCCGGCGTCGCGCGGGCCAGCAGCGACACCAGCATCGAGTTGACGAAGCTCGACTTGCCGGAACCCGTCGAACCGGCGCACAGCAGGTGCGGCATCTTCGCCAGGTTCGCGGTGACCATGTGGCCCTCGATGTCCTTGCCGAGGCCGATCACCATCGGGTGGGTGTCCTTGACCGCGGTGTTGGACCGCAGGACGTCGCCGAGCCGGACCATCTCGCGGTCGGAGTTCGGCACCTCGATGCCCACGGCCGACTTGCCGGGGATCGGCGCGAGCAGGCGCACGTTGTCCGTGGCCACGGCGTAGGCGATGTTCTTCGTCAGCGCGGTGATCTTCTCGACCTTCACGCCCATGCCCAGCTCGACCTCGTACCGCGTGACGGTCGGGCCCCTGGTGAAGCCGGTGACCTGCGCGTCGATGCCGAACTGGTCGAGCACGCCGGTGATCGCCTCGATCATGGCGTCGTTGGCGCGGCTGCGGGACTTCGGCTCGGCACCCGCCTCCAGCAGGTTCGGGTCCGGCAGCGTGTAGTCGCCGTCCACCACGCGCGGCGTGAGCGCGAGCTGGCCCTGCTGCTCCTTGGCCTGCGGGGTCTCCTTGACCTCGGTGGCCTTCGGGCGCTTGCGGGGCGGCGGAACGGATGCGGCCGGGGGCTCCGGCGGCGGCGGGATCTCCTCGCCGACGCCGGTCTCGGGCAGCGGCAGCTGCTCGGTCTCGTCGGCCATGGTCGCCTGGCGACGGCGCGACGGGCGGCGCAGGCGGGGTGCCTCGGACGCCTCCTGGGCGGCCGTGGCGTCGACGTCAGGCTCCTCCAGGCCGGGCAGGTCCAGGCCCTCCGCCTCGCGGTCCTCCGGGTCCATGCCCAGCTCACGCAGCCGGGACGGGATGTCCCTGAACCGGGTGCCGGTGAACACGAGCACGCCGAAGCCGAGCACCAGGACCAGCAGCGGCAGCGCGACCCACGCGGTGACGCCCTTCGACAGCAGCCCGCCGGAGAAGTAGCCGAGTGCGCCCCCCGCGTAGCGCTGGTTGTAGTTGTCGGCGGGCAGGTCGGAGAAGATGTGCAGGATGCCGAGGATGGCCAGCACGAACAGCAGCGTGCCGATCACCAGCCTCGGCCGCTTCTCCGGCAGCGGGTCCGAGCGCATCAGCGCGATGCCGATGACCAGCAGCGTCAGCGGCAGGGCCATGGCGGCGGCGCCGACCACGGACCGCGCGCCGACCTCCAGGTAGTGGCCGATCGGGCCGGCCGCGTGCCACCAGATGCCCGCGCCCGCGATCACGCCGACGGCGATCAGCGCGAACGCGAGCCCGTCACGGCGGTGGGCCTGGTCGAGGTCCTTGGTGCGCCCGACGGTGCGGGCGATGCCGCCGACGCCCTTGGCCAGCAGGTTCCAGCCACCGCGCAGCCCGCGGAACAGCGCGCGGCTGACCGAGTGCTTGCTGGTGGTCTTGCGGATCGGGGGCTTGCGTGCCGTCGACGTACGCGTGGTGCGTGCCGTGGACTTGGCAGGCGGACGCTTGCGAGCACCGCTTCCGGAGCCGCTACCCGAGCCGCGGCCCTTGGACCTGGAAGAGGCTGTCCGGTTCGCCATACCCCACACGGTAGTCGGCTCTCGCCACATCAGTCACTCCCACCACACGAACAACGCGAGCGGAGTAGTGCCCGATGACTCCGCTCCGCATTCCCCTGGCACGCGGTCACTCCATCGGGTGGTACCGCTGACGAGATCGTGTTGGGTTCGTGCGATGCTCCGGTCATGGTCGCGCTGTCTCGCCGCAGTTCCGAGTCGACACGCCGGTGGCCGCCGTCCCGGCCCCGGAAGGTGTCGCCGGCGTGGAAGGCCATGATGTACGTCAACCGGGGCTTCGTCCGACTCGTCGGACGGCTGGAGGTCACCGGGACGATCCCGCCGGAGCTGCGGGACAGGCCGCTCCTGATCGCCGCCAACCACATCGGGATGTTCGACCCGTTCGTGCTGACCTGCGCACTGGAGGAGGCGGGGATCACCCCGCGCTTCATGCTCACCGGCGGCCTGCTGGACGCACCGGTGGTCGGGTGGGGGCTGCGCCAGGGCGGCAGCATCCGGGTGGACCGCGGCAAGGCCAACATCGCCGAGGCGTTCGAGCGGGCCACCTCGGCACTGCGGGAGTCCCCCGGCCCGGTGCTCGTGTACCCGGAGGGCCGGGTCAGCCGGGAGCCGGGACTGTGGCCGGAGAAGGGCAAGACCGGCGTGGCGCGGATGGCGCTGGCCAGCGAGATTCCCGTGCTCACGATCAGCCAGTGGGGTGCGCACGAGGCCGTGTACTGGGGCACCGAGGTGGTGACCGGCTGGCGGGACCTCGTGCCGGGGCTGACGTCGTGGCTGCGGGCCATCTGGCGCAGGCCGAAGTTCAAGGTCCACTTCGGACCCGTGGTCGACCTGTCCGACCTGTCGGCGGCTACTCGGGGTGACGCGATGCGTGCTCATGGTCGCATCATGCGCGCCATCACCGACAATCTCGTCCCGCTGCGTGCCGACCAGCTGGAACGCCCCAGGTTCCACGACCCGACGCGGCCAACGGACAGCACGTCTCCCTGGAAACCCGCCCTATAGGTCCAGCACGCGGGTCGGGATGGCCATGCCGGTCCGGATGGGGTTCAGTACGAGCATCGTGGTGAAGCGCCGGACGTTCGGGGCCGCGTTGAACAGGCGCTCGGACAGCTCGTTGAGATGCGCCATGCCGGACGTGGTCAGCACGACGACGTAGTCCCACTCGCCGTAGCAGTCGTAGAGCTGCTGCACCTCCGGCGCCGCGAGCATGCGACGCCGGAACGAGCCGTGCAGGCGCGGTGACTCACGCTCGACCGCGACGAGGACGACCGCCATCACCAGGTCGTGGCCCGCCTTGGGGTCGAGGACGGCCGCGATGCGGGCCAAGAGGCCACTTTCGCGGTAGCGCTCCATCCGCCGGTGCACCGCGCTCGGCGACAGGCCGACGATCTCGCCGAGTTCCCGCAGCGTCCGGCCCGCGTCGGTCTGCAGCTCGTCGAGGAGCAGGTGGTCGATCTCGTCCAGCTTCACGCAAAAATATTGCGTCAGCCCGGGAAAGAATTCAATCGCCGTCCGCGGCGATTCGCTTAGCGTTGTGACACGAAGTCCCCGCTGACGAAAGGGTCGGGCCTCTATGACGATCACGGCTCCCTCGCCGCAGACCACCGGTGAGTCCAGTTCGACCGTCACGCGTGGGACGGCGCTCATCGTGTTCGCTTCGGTCTGTTTCGGCACCTCGGGACCGCTCGTGAAGCCGACGATGGACGCCGGGCTCTCGCCGCAGCAGGTCGCGAGCTTCCGGATCGCGCTCGCGGCCGTGCTGTTGCTGGGGTTCGTGGGACTCACCAGGCCCGCGCTGCTGAAGGTGCCGCGTGCCGCCCTTCCCCTGCTGTTCGGCTACGGGCTGGTCGGTGTCGCGGCGGTGCAGCTGCTGTACTTCGCCGCGGTGTCCCGGATCCCGATCGGCGTGGCGATGCTGCTGGAGTTCACCTCGCCGGTGCTGGTCGCGTTGTGGGTCCGGTTCGTGCGACGGGTCGTGCTGCCGCCACGGATGTGGGTCGGCACCGCGCTGACCCTGGTCGGGCTCGCCCTCGTCGCGGAGGTGTGGCAGGGCCTCCGGCTCGACGCGCTCGGGCTGCTGTTCGGCGTCGGCGCGGCCCTGTGCGCGGCGGCGTACTTCCTCGTCGGCGGCCGCGCGGTCGGCGCACTGCCCGCGCTGGGGCTCGTGACCTGGGGCATGGTCATCGGCGCGGTCGTGATCGGCGTGATCGCACCGCCGTGGTCGCTGCCGGGTGAGGTCCTCGGCGCCGACGCGGCGTTCGGCGGGTGGCAGGTGCCGGTGTGGGTGCTGCTGGTGACGTGCGCGGTGGTGAGCACCGCGGTGGCCTACCTGCTGTCGATCAACTCCATGCGGTTCCTGCCCGCGAACGTGGTCAGCGTGATCGCCGTGGTCGAGCCGATCGTGGCGACCGTGCTCGCGTGGCTGGTGCTCGGCCAGGAACTCTCGGCCGCGCAGGTCGTCGGCGCGGTGGTGCTCCTGGCCGGTGCGACCGTGGTGCAGCTGGCGTCGCGTCGCCCGGTCGTCCCGGGCGACGCTCTCATACCGGAATGACAGTCGGGACGATCATCGGGCGACGGCGGTAGGTGTCGGCCACCCAGCGGCCCACCACCCGCCGCACCGACTGGGCGATGCGGTGCGTGTCCGTGATGCCCTCGGCCTCGGAGTGGGACAGCTCCTTCTCCACCAGCGCGACGACCTCGTCGAGTGCCTTCGGGTCGTCGGAGAAGCCGCGGCCCGAGATCGTCGGCGGCGCCACCGCGCGGCCGGTGGTCGAGTCGACGGCCACCGTGATCGCGATGAAGCCGCCCTCGCCGAGGATCAGGCGGTCGGACAGGGTGGAGTCGCCCACGTCGCCGACCGACAGGCCGTCGACGTACACGTGTCCCACCTCGACGCGCCCGCTGATCGCGGCGCGGCCGTCCACCAGGTCGACCACCACGCCGTCCTCGGCGATCACCACGTGGTCCGGCGGCACGCCCGTCGCGACCGCCAGTGCCGCGTTGGCGCGCAGGTGGCGCCACTCGCCGTGCACCGGCATGACGTTCGACGGCCGGACCGCGTTGTAGAGGAACAGCAGCTCGCCCGCCGAGGCGTGGCCGGACACGTGCACCCGGGCGTTGCCCTGGTGGACCACGTTGGCACCGAGCCGGGACAGCTCGTTGACCACGCCGAACACCGCGGTCTCGTTGCCGGGGATCAGCGAGCTGGCCAGCACGACCGTGTCTCCGGGGAAGATCTTGATCTGCCGGTGGTCGCCGCGCGCCATCCTGGACAGCGCCGACAGCGGCTCGCCCTGCGAGCCGGTCGACACGAACAGCACCTCGTGCTCCGGCAGGTGCAGTGCCTCGTCCAGGTCGACCAGCAGGCCCTCCGGCACGTGCAGGAGCCCGAGGTCGGCCGCGATGCCCATGTTGCGCACCATCGACCGGCCGACGAGCGCGATCCTGCGGCCGTGCCGCACGGCGACGTCGAGCACCTGCTGCACGCGGTGCACGTGGCTCGCGAAGCACGCCACGATCACCCGCTGCTGTGCCCGCGCGATCACCCCGTCGAGTACCTGGCCGATCTCCCGCTCCGCCATGACGAAGCCGGGCACCTCGGCGTTGGTCGAGTCCACGAGGAACAGGTCGACGCCGTCGTCACCCAGACGGGAGAACCCGGCGAGGTCGGTGAGCCTGCCGTCGAGCGGCAGCTGGTCCAGCTTGATGTCGCCGGTGTGCAGGACCACGCCGGCGGGGGTGCGGATGGCGACCGCCAGCGCGTCCGGGATGGAGTGGTTGACCGCGAAGAACTCGCACTCGAAGTCGCCGAACGACACGCGGCCGCCCTCGGCTACCTCGACGAGGTTCGGGGTGAGCCGGTGCTCCTTGCACTTGGCCGCGACCAGCGCGAGCGTGAAGCGCGACCCGACGACCGGCAGGTTGGGCCGGTGGCGCAGCAGGAAGGGCACCGCGCCGATGTGGTCCTCGTGGCCGTGCGTGAGCACCACCGCGTCGACCTGGTCCATCCTGGACTCGATCGCGCGGAAGTCGGGCAGGATCAGGTCGACGCCCGGCTGCTGGTCCTCGGGGAACAACACGCCGCAGTCGACGATGAGCAGCCGCCCACCGAACTCGAACACGGTCATGTTGCGGCCGATCTCGCCGATCCCGCCCAGCGCGACGACGCGCAGTCCCCCTTCGGCGAGTGGACCGGGTGGAGCCTGTGGAATCACTAATGAACCTGCCCGGCGCTCGTGTGAGTGGTTGGCGAGACGTACGCGGCGGCCGCGTCGGCCCTGGCGACCCGCGAGGCGGCCAGGTCGGACGGCGACGCGTCCGCGAGGGGCACCCCGGCGTCGCCGAGGTCACCCGCGATCAGCTTGAACTGCTCCGGCGTGGCAGGCGGCAGCGGCAGGCGCGGGTCTCCCACGTCCTGCCCGCGCAGCCGCAGCGCGGCCTTGGCGAAGATCACGCCACCGACCCTACCCATCGCCCGGTAGACCGGCAGAAGGCCACGGTGGACAGTGCGCGCGGTGCCGACGTCGCCGTTCTCGTAGGTCTCCAGCATCCGGCGCAGCCGCCCGGCGACCACGTGCCCGATGACGCTGACGAAGCCGACGCCGCCGACCGAGAGCCACGGGAGGTTCATCGCGTCGTCACCGGAGTAGTAGGCGAGGTCGGTGCTGGCGATGACCTCGCTGCCCGCGAGGAGGTCGCCCTTGGCGTCCTTCACGGCGACGATCCTGGGGTGCTCCGCGAGCCTGCGCAGCGTGTCGACCTCGATGGGCACGACCGAGCGCGGCGGGATGTCGTAGAGCATGTTCGGCAGGCCGGACGCGTTGGCGACGGCCGTGAAGTGCGCGATGAGGCCTGCCTGCGGCGGCCGTGAGTAGTACGGGGTGACGACGAGCAGCCCGTGCGCACCCGCCTGCTCGGCCTCGCGGGCGAGGTGCACGGAGTGTGCGGTGTCGTAGGTGCCGACGGCGGCGACCACGGTCGCGCGGTCCCCCACCGCGTCGACGACCGCGCGGATGAGGTCGGCCTTCTCCGTGTCGGAGGTCGTCGGCGACTCGCCGGTGGTCCCGCTGACGACCACACCGTCGTTGCCGAGGTCGACGAGGTGCGCGGCGAGGCGCTGCGCACCACCCAGGTCGAGCTTCCCGTTCGCGTCGAACGGGGAGACCATGGCGGTGAGCACCTGGCCGAACGGCCTTCCTGGCTTGGCGGTCGGACACGTGTTCATGCCCGTAGACGCTACTCCACGACGCCCGGCGCGCCTGTCAAGCGGTCGTCGGCAGGAAACGTTCCGGCTATTCGCCGCCCGCGACGTACGACTTGTCGAGCTGGTCGCCTTTCTCGTGGTAGAGCACGCAGACGACCTCCCGCTCACCGCTGTCCCAGCCCTTCCGCGTCGGTACGAGCGCCCGGTAGCGAAGGCCGCGGGTGTCGGGCACCTCGTTCGACCCGAAGACCATCGTGCAAACGCTTTCGGCGTACCCGGTCAGGCCCGCCTCGCCGGGGTAGTCGAGGTCGACGGCGCCGGTGCTGTACTCGTCCGGCCTGGCCCAGAACGTCCTCGTCTCGAAGACCTGGAGGCCGTGCGGGTCGTCGCACTCGACCTGGGCGCTGTCGGTGATCCGCCTGCCCTGGCCGAGGTCGCTGTTGAGGCACCCGCCCGCCGGGTAGTCGGGGTTCCAGGTCAGTTCGGGGAGGTAGCCGCCCTCGCCGTAGGTGAGCGCCGAGTCCCGGGCGACCGGGCCGGTGTCGGCGGGCTCGGTGGCCACGCGCAGGAGGTAGCCACCCGCCAGCAGCGCCACGGCGAGCACGACCGCGAGCACGACCGTCGGCCTCGTCCGGCGCCGCCGTGGCGGCGGCTGGTAGCGGGCGGTGCCCGGATGGCCGGGGACCGGCGCGGTGAGGCCTGCGGGCGGCGTGTGCGTCGCCTGTGCGAGCAGGCCCCTGACCTGGGCCGCGGTCGGCCGGGCCCGCGGGTGGGTGTTCAGCAGGCCGGTGACCACCGCGGCCAGCGGGCCGTGGCAGCGGGACAGGAACGGGACCTCGTTGAGGATGGCGTTCATGCTCGCGGCCGTCGACGAGCGTTCGAACGCGTCGTAGCCCTCGACCGCGAAGAAGAGGACGGCGCCGAGCGACCACAGGTCGGAGCCCGCGTCCGCGTCGTGGCCGCGCAGGCGTTCCGGCGCCATGTAGACCGGCGAGCCGACGAGGATGCCGCTGGTCGTGAGGCGCGGGTCGTCGGTGGACTGCGCGATGCCGAAGTCGGTCAGCTTCACCCGCCCGTTGGGCGTCACCATGATGTTGGACGGCTTGACGTCCCGGTGCACCACGCCCGCGGCGTGCGCGACCTCCAGCGCGGACAGCAGCTGTTCCGCCAGACGTGTGACGGCGCCCTGCGGCAGCGGGCCCCGCTGCTCGACGAGCTGCGCCAGCGTCGGGGCCTGGATCAGCTCCATCACGATGAACGTGGTGCCCGACTCGCGCACCACGTCGAAGACCGTGACGACGCCCGGGTCGTTGAGGCGGCCCGCGGCACGCGCCTCACGCAGGACCCGCTCCTCGAAGACGGTCCGCTCGGCCGGGTCGACGTCGTCTGGCAGGTGCAGCTCCTTGATCGCGACGCGCCTGCCGATCGTCCGGTCCTCCGCGAGCCACACGATGCCCATGCCGCCCCGGCCGATCTCCCGCACGAGCGAGTACCGGCCCGCGACCACGCGCTCGGTCGCCCGCAGCTGGTCCTGGGTCACCGTCGTGTCCTTCCCACTGTCCTGTTCGGTCATCCGACCGGGGGAAGGGCAGAACGGTTCCCGCGACCGCGCTACAAACCTCGGCGCAGGCCCTGGACGGCGGCGACCGCCTCGCGACCGCCCTCGTACCCGACCCGGATCGCGTCCCGGCCGGTCACGAAGAGCAGCAGCTCACCGGGTAGACCGGTGACCGTGACGGTGTCCGGGCCGCGCTTGGCCACGACCTCCTCGCCGCCCGGTGTGCGCAGTACCAGGCCGACGGGTGACCGGCGCAGCGTCATCCGCGACGTGCGACGCACGCCCGTCCACACGGCCGCGTCCCGCGCGGCGTCCGGCTCGCGTGGCTCCCACCCGTCCTGACCCCGGCGCGCGTCCTCGTGGTGGACGAAGAACTCGACGCTGTTGACCGCGCTGTCGACGGCAGGCAGCCGCGTCGGCCAGAACGCGGGCGGACCGCCCCGGACGAGGTCGACCAGCTCGCGCCACGGGCGGCGCGCGTAGGAGTCCTGTACCCGCCTGGTGTGGCCCGCGAAGGGCTTCAGCAGGATGCCGGGCGCGGCGTCCGGCCTGCGCTCACGCACGACGAGGTGCGCGGCGAGGTCCCTTGTCTGCCACCCCCTGCACAGGGTCGGCTCGTGGGGACCGAGCCGGTCGAACAGGTCACACAGGGCGGCACGCTCATCGCTGCTGACAGACATGCCACCACTCTGTCAGTTCTGCGGAAGCACCTGCTCGGTGAGCTGCTTGCCGTCGCGGCGCGAGATCACGCAGTACATGGACCGGTCGCGGTCGGACGACGGACCGACCCAGGAGTCCTCCGTCGGCACGATGGACGAGTGCAGCAGCCGGCCGCGGTCGTCGGCCGGGATCACGTCCTCCATGCCGAACACCAGCGCGCACGACGCCTCACCCAGTGCCTTCAGCGACGCGAGCCCCGGGTAGGGGATGTCGTCCTCGGAGTTGAACGGGTCGAGCACGTACAGCACCTCGAAGTCGTGCGGACCGGCGCAGTCCGCGCTGTTGGTGTAGCTGCGGCCGGACTCGAGCTGGGCAGGCGCGCACTGGCTCTGGTAAAGCTCGAACGCCGGGATGTCGGCGCCGCTGCCGCCGAAGCTGTAGGTCGAGCCCTTCGCCTCGTCGACGACCGGCTCGACGAGGCCCGTGCGCCCGGCGAACCAGCCGCCCGCGAAGGCGCCCACGACCAGCACGGCCGCCACCGCGACCCACGGCCACCGCGGCCCGCGCCGGACCGGGGCGGCGGTCGCGGGGAGCGTGGTCGGCGGCGGCGTGTACATGGCGGTGCCGCGCGGGTCGGTGTTCGGCTGCGTGACCTGGGCGAGCAGGCCGCGGACCTGCTGGGTGCTCAGACGGGCCTGCGGCGTGACGTTGAGCAGGCCCATGATCACCGACGCGAGCGGGCCCTGGCAGCGCGTCAGGTACGGGACCTCGTTGAGGATGGCGTGCATGGTGGCGGCCGTCGTCTGGCGGTCGAACGCCGCACGCCCCTCGACCGCGTAGAACAGGGAGGCGGCCAGCGCCCACAGGTCGGAGCCCGCGTCGGCCTGCTCACCGCGGATCACCTCGGGGGCGAGGTAGGTCGGCGAGCCGACGAGCGTGCCGCTGGTGGTGAGGCGCGGGTCGTCGGTGGACTGTGCGATGCCGAAGTCGGTGAGCTTCACCCGCCCGTTGGCCAGGACCATGATGTTCGACGGCTTGACGTCGCGGTGCACGATGCCCGCCGCGTGGGCCGAGTCCAGTGCGTCCAGCAGCTGCCCGGCGAGGCGCGCGACGGCGTCCTGCGAGAGCGGACCCTGCCGTTCGACGATCGCGGTGAGCGTGGGGGCCTGGATCAGCTCCATCACGATGAACGTGGCGCCGTTCTCCTGGACGACGTCGTACACCGTGACCACGCCAGGGTCGTTGAGGCGGCCTGCGGCACGGGCCTCCCGCAGCACGCGTTCCTCCAGCACCCGCCGCTCCTCGGCGGGCACGCCCGCGGGCAGGTGCAGCTCCTTGATGGCGACGTGCCTGCCGATGGTCCGGTCGTCGGCCAGCCACACGACGCCCATCCCACCTCGGCCGATCTCCTGCAGGAGCGTGTACCGGCCGGCGATCACCCTTTGTCGGGTGACCTGTTCAGGCTGCTGGGTCACCCGCAGCATGTTAGATGGCGTCATGCCGTCCTGGGTCCTGCACGTCGATCTCGACCAGTTCATCGCGGCGGTCGAGGTCCTGCGGCAGCCGTCGCTGGCCGGGAGACCGGTCGTCGTGGGTGGTCGGGGCGACCCGAGCGAGCGTGCGGTGGTGGCCACGGCCTCCTACGAGGCCAGGGAGTTCGGGGTCCACTCGGGAATCCCGCTGCGGCTCGCGCTGCGGCGTTGTCCTGACGCGGTGTTCCTGCCGCACGACGCCCGCGCCTACGACGAGGCGTCCGCGCGGGTGATGGCCGTGCTGCGGTCGTTCGACGTGCCGGTGGAGATCCTCGGCTGGGACGAGGCGTTCCTCGGCGTCGACGTCGAGGACCCGTTCGCGTTCGCCAGGACGGTCCAGGAGGAGGTGCTGTCGTCGACGCGACTGGCCTGCTCGGTCGGCATCGGCGACAACAAGCCGAGGGCGAAGCTCGCCACGGGTTTCGCGAAGCCGGCGGGGATCTTCAAGCTCACGCGGGTCAACTGGTTCGCGGTGATGGCGAACCGGCCGACGTCCGCGCTGTGGGGCATCGGGTCGAAGACGGCCAAGAAGCTGGAGACGCTGGGGTTCGCGACCGTGGCGGAGCTGGCCAGGGCGGACCCGTCGGTGCTCGCCGCGGAGCTGGGGCCGAGGATGGGGCCCTGGTACCGGGGGCTGGCGCGGGGTGCGGGCAGCGCGGAGGTCTCGAGCACGCCGTACGTCGCGAAGTCGCGGAGCCGGGAGACGACGTTCCAGGAGGACCTGACGTCGCCGCCGGACATCACCGCGGAGGTCGTGGCGCTGGCCCACCGCGTGGCCGAGGACGTGGTCGACGAGGGCAGGCCGGCGAGCCGGGTGGCGGTGAAGGTGCGGTTCGCGCCGTTCTTCACGCACACCCGCAGCATCACGCTGCCCGCGCCCACTTCCGACGCGGCGCTGCTGGAGGAGGCCGCGCTGGAGGTGCTGGCCAAGTTCGACCTGGACCGGCCGATCCGGCTGCTCGGTGTGCGGGCGGAGTTCCCGGACGAGCACGCCCCAACGTAATGAAGGCGTCCTTCGGTACGGCCGGCGTTCGGCGCGCCCGGCGTTACGAAGGCGCCCTTCAGTACGTCCAGGGTTACGAAGGTGTCCTTCAGTACGCCCAGCGTTACGAAGGCGTCCTTCAGTACGGCCAGCGTTACGAAGGCGTCCTTCAGTACGGCCGGCGTTACGAAGGCGTCCTTCAGTACGGCCGGCGGGGGTTAGGCGACCTCGTGGCCTGCCTCGCGGAGCGCCTCGACGGCGCGGTCGAGGTCGGTGGCGGGCACCAGCACGTGGTCGGTGTCGTAGGTCGAGACGGCGAGGATGGTGACGCCCGCCGCGGCCAGCTCGCCGGCCATGGCCGCCATGATGCCGGTGAGGTCGAACTCGAGCGGGCCCCGGACGGTCAACAGCCGCCACCCCGGCCTGCTGTCCTCGCTCGGCGGCGCCGCACTCGACGGGCAGATCACCGACATCCCGTCGGCCGTGGTGGTGACCGAGACCAGACCGGACGTCCGGATGCCGGGCAGCTCACCCTGCGGCAGGCGCGTGATCGTGTACTCCCCCGGCGCGACGTCGACGACGAGCCGCTTCACCCGCGTCAGCCTTCGGTGACGAAGGGGCTGGACGCGACCTCTGTGCCGTCCGGCAGCGTGGACACCACGAAGTCGTCGAACACGTTCGTCGCGGCCTTCTGCAGCTGGCGCAGGCACTCCACGGCCAGCTCGCGGATCTCGACGTCGGCGTGCTCGCTGGCCCGCATGGCGATGAAGTGGCGCCAGGCCCGGTAGTTGCCGGTCACGACGATGCGGGTCTCGGTCGCGTTCGGGAGCACCGCGCGGGCGGCCTGGCGGGCCTGCTTGCGGCGCAGGGTCGCGTTCGGGAGGTCGGCGAAGTGCTCCTCGAGGCCCTCGAGCAGCTCGGCGTACGCGGCGACGCTCGCCTCGGCCGCGGCGAGGAACCTCTCGTGCAGCACGGGGTCGCTCGCGATGACGGACGGCTCGACCATGGCTGCGTTGCGCTCGGGGACGTACCGTTGGGAGAGCTGCGAGTAGGAGAAGTGGCGGTGGCGGATCAGCTCGTGGGTCAGCGAGCGGGAGATGCCGGAGATGTAGAAGCTGACGGTGCCGTGCTCGAGCACGGACAGGTGTCCGACCTCGAGGATGTGGCGCAGGTAGCCGGCGTTGGTCGCGGTGGCCGGGTTGGGCTTCTTCCACGACTGGTAGCACGCCCGGCCCGCGAACTCGGCGAGCGCCTCGCCACCCTCCGCGTCGGTCGACCACGGCACGTCCTCCGGCGGGAAGAACTCCGTCTTCGCGATCAGCTGGACCCTGGGCGACACCGTCTCCGTCATGCCGAAGAGCGTAACCGCCGGACTCGGGTGCCCGGGTGAACGACTCGTCGCCGATGGTGCTGTCACCGCCGACACTTGCGTGATGTCAGATGTGGTGTCAACATGGCACCATGGATCTCACACCGTATATCGCCTCGTTGCGGGAGGATCTCGTCACAGCCGCGTCTGCCGGCGACGAGAACACCCGTCGCGCGGCCGAGGTGCTCGCGGCGGCCCTGGAGCCTGCCGCACGCCTCGCCATCATGACCGCGCTGTCCGACCTGGCCGCCGAGGTGACCGCGTCGCTGGACGACCACGTGGTCGACGTCCGGCTCGCCGGACGGGACGTGCAGGTCGTCGTCACCGGCAGGGGGACGCCGCACGACGACCCGCGCACGGAGGACGTGCCACCCGTCGACGAGTCCGGCGACATGAGCCGGATGACGCTGCGGCTGTTCGAGCAGCTCAAGGCCAAGGCCGAGCAGGCGGCGTCGGCGCAGGGGGTGTCGCTGAACACCTTCGTGCAGCAGGCCGTCCAGGGGGCACTGCACCGCAAGGGCGGCGGTTTCGGCGGCGGCAAGGACTGGAGCCGCGAGTGGAACCGCGGCGGCTGGGGCGGGGGCCCCGAACGCGGGTCGAACAGGGTGCACGGCTGGTACGAGGGGTGAGGTAGCGGTGACCGAGGGAACCGAGGACAAGGTTGTGCGGCGGCAGAGCTTCGAGGCCGAGGGGCCGGTCGAGCTGGACCTCGGGACAGGGGGCGGCACGATCACGGTTCGTCTGGTCGACGAGCCGGGGGTACACGTCGAGGTCAGGCACGACCCGGGGGCGGGCAGCCCGTGGGCGCAGGGCCTGACCAGCATCATGAGCTGGGTGAACACACAGTTCCCGCAGTTCGGCGGCCAGTTCGGCGAGACGGTGCCCGCCGACTCCAGCGCCGAGGCCGAGGCCGTGCGGCAGACCCGCGTGGACTACGCCGCGGGCAGGCTCGTGGTCCGGACCCCGAAGGAGATGCAGCTGCGCAACGTGCCGATCGCCGTGTCCGTGCAGGCGCCGGCCGGGTCGCACGTCGAGGCGTCCAGTGGCGCCGGGCACGTGACCGTCTCGGGCCGTGCGGGGCGTCTCGCGCTGCACACGGGCTCGGGCCGCATCACGACGGACCAGGCCGAGGGCTCGGCGAAGGTCGACACGGGCTCCGGCACGGTCCGCCTGGGGCCGATGGTCGCGGGCCTGCGGGCCAAGTCGGGCACGGGCGACATCGAGGTGTCCGCCATCGGAGCTGCCAGCACGGTCGTGACCGGCAGCGGCGACGTCTGGCTCGGCGCGGTGACCGGTGACGTCCTCGCGCGCACCGGGAGTGGCAGGGTGACCATCGCGAACGCCGCGTCCGGGGAGTTGGAGCTGCACACCGGGTCCGGTGCCATCCACGTCGGTGTCCGCAGGGGGAGTCCGGCGGAGGTCGACCTGTCGTCCGGCTCGGGTGAGGTCCGCAGTGAGCTGGAACTGACGAACTCGCCGCCGGTGAGCAAGCCCGCGCTGCGTGTCCGGGGCCGGAGCGGCTCCGGCGGCGCACTGGTCACGACGGCCGCCGAGTAGGGCGCCCACCGAGCCCGACCGAGGGGCTGGCCTGGGTGGTGCCTCCGCTCCCAGCGCGGCGGCGCCGCCCAGGCCTCTTCGGCGGGTCGACCTGGCGGTCAGCAGTTCGAGGTGGTCGGGATCGGGACGTCGGGGTCGAAGGCCCTCGTGCTGTCCATGGTGTCGGCGCCCGGTTTCGGTGGCTCGCTGTAGCCGGGGGCGAGTTCGCCTCGTTCGTAGGCGTCGCAGGCCATCGCGTAGCCGAAGCCCTGGATCGAGGTCAGCCAGACGCCCTGGTCCTCGGGGGTCCAGCGCTCGTCGGTGATCGTGTAGTCGGTCTCGAAGCGGTCCACCGTCACGATCTCCATCGGGTTGGTGATCTCGTCCGGGTCCTCGGGTGCGAAGGCGTAGGCGAACACGTAGTTCGTGTGCACCACGAGCGCACCGTCCGGGGCCTGCTCCGCCGACATGGTGCCCGTCACCTTCGGCGGGACCGGCAGCAGCGTGAAGCCGTCCGCGACTCGGGTCGCCGTCAGGTAGGCGTTCTGGGACGGGGTCGACAGGTCCACCTCGGACCGGGCCCTCGGCGCCAGGAGCGTCAGTACGCGGCCGAAGTCGTGGCCGGTCAGCACGGCGGGATCCAGACGCTCGGTCACCAGCAGTTGCCGGACACGCTCGAAGCCCGCTGCCACCTGGTCGGCCCCGTACGAGCCCACCGGTGCGGCGGCCGGCGGCGCTATGCCCGCCACGCCATCCGCCCAGTCGGCGGCCGGTGTGCCCGTGAACGGGTGCGCCAGGTCCACGCTCGGCGACTCGGCCACCAGCGTGTTCCTGACGGTCGGAGCCGCATCCGGACGCGCGCGGTCCACCAGTGCCACACTCGCCGCCACCAGCGCCGCCAGGACGCCGACCACCACCAACACGGTTCGGTTTCGGCGCAGGAACGACGGCGCCGCCGGCATGTCGAACGCCTGGCGTTGCCTTCGTCGTGCCTCCGCCTGGGCCGCTCGCTGGTCCTTCCTGGACAGCCTCAGGTTCTGTAAGTCAGGGTGATCGTCGAGATCGTCGGTGTTCACGTGGCCCCCACAGCGTTTTCAGGTGCGCGACCCTAGCTCACCCGCTCGCCGCCAGAGCGGCGCCCACCTCCTTCACCAGGTTGCCGTTCGGGCCGGCGACCACCTCGTCCAGGCCCAGCCAGTCGGCCATCGACCGCAGCTCTGCCGCCAGCTCCACGCCCACCCGCCTGGTATCCACGCCGGGTTCCGCGAACACGCCGCGGGCGCGCAGCACCCCCGCGGGGCGGTCGGTCTTCAGGTCCACCCTCCCCACCAGCTCGCCGTCCAGCAGGAACGGGAAGACGTAGTAGCCGTACACGCGCTTGGGCTCCGGCACGTAGATCTCGATGCGGTAGTGGAAGTCGAAGATCCGTTCGGTTCGCTCGCGGCGCCAGATCAGGGGATCGAACGGGCACAGCAGCGCCCGGCCCGTGATGCCACGAGGCGTGCGCGCGTCGACGTGCCGGTACGCGGGGTGGCGCCAGCCCGCGACCGTCACCGCCTCGACCAGCCCCTCCTCGACCAGGTCGAACAGGGCCGCCTTGCTGCGCTCGGGCGGCAGGCGGTAGTAGTCCCGCAGGTCCGGTTCGGTGCCGACGCCGTGCGCCACCGCGGCGCCCAGCATCAGCCGTCGCGCGGCCTCGTCGTCGGGGACCGGCGGTGCGGACAGCACCTCGGGCGGGAGCACCCGCTCGGGTAAGTCGTACAGGCGCTGGAAGCTGCGGCGTGTTCCGGTCGTCAGCTCGCCGGTCGAGAACAGCCACTCGCAGGCGTGCTTGACGTCCGAGCGGTTCCACCAGCCGCCCGGCGCCTTCCTGGCCTGTGCCCTGGTCAGGCCCAGCTCGTCCTCCAGCGCGCCAGCCCCGACCGGACCCAGCTCCTTGACCGCGGCCAGCACGTCGGCGAACAGGCCGGGGGCACGCTTGAGCAGCGCGGCGTACCGGTGGGCGTACTTGGCCTCGAAGTGCCTCATCCGCCACCGGAACAGCGGCCAGTCCTCGACCGGGAGCAGGCTCGCCTCGTGTGCCCAGTACTCGACCAGTAACCGAGGGCGGCGCGCCCGGTGCGTCCACGCGGCCTCGTCCAGCAGGTCGACCGGGTAGGCACCCAGCCTGCTGAACAGCGGCATGTAGTGCGCACGGACCGCGACGTTCACCGAGTCGAGCTGGATCAGCCGCACCCGGTCGAGCACCCTGCGCAGGTGTCGCCGTGACACCTCTCCCCCGGGCCGGGCATCGGTGAAGCCCTGCGCGCCCAGCGCGATCCGCCGCGCGGCGTCGGCGCTGAGCGTGGTCGTGACGTTCATGACGGACACGATCGCACGGAGCACCGACAAAAAGGACTCAGCGGGGGCGGAAGGCCGATCCCTGGATCGTCCCGATCTCGGTGATCGTGGCCACGCAGCGGTAGACACCCAGCTCCGTGGACCTGTCGTCCGAGGACGGCGGCAGGACCTCCGGCTTCCACCGCTCCGGCCCGTACTGCAACGCGTCCCCGTACCGCGACGCCAGCAGCGTGTCCATCGAGCACACCTTCTGCACGACGGGGTGCGCCTCGAGCACGTCCGCGTACGGGTCCGCGACGTCGCCGGGCACCAGCGCGATCGCGTACGTCTCGTAGACGTGCCCCTGGTCGCAGGGCAGCCTGCGGATGCTCTCGATCTCGCCGTTGATCACGACCATGCCCGACCAGCACTCGGCCTTCTCCACGCACGCGGCCTGCGCGTCCTTGATCCCGGCCGCCGGACACCCCTCGGTCACCGTCCGGACGCCGTAGGTCTCGGTCGGCGTCTTCGTGGGGCTCGTCGTCGTGGGGTTGATCGTGTCGGCCGCCCCGTGGCCCCCGCCACCGGTGTCGCGCAACGCGAAGTACCAGACCCCCGTCACCACCAGCACGGCCGCGAGCGCGGCACCCACCCAGATCCCGACCCTGCCCGCGCGGCGGGACGGGGGCGGCGTCGGGTGCTGGGCCACCGGGTACTGCGGCGGCATCCCGCCCGGTGGGGTCGGCGGCGGGTACCTCGGCGTGGCCGCCGTCATGACCGGCGACGTCACCGCGTGCCGGGGGCTCGGGAGGTCACCCACGTTGAGCTGCGACAGGTCCGCCCGCAGGGCCGCGGCGTCCTGGTACCGGTGCGCCGGGTCCCTGGCGAGCCCCCGCCGCAGCACCGCCATGAACTGCGGCGGCACGCCCGGCAGGTCGTCGAGCGGCGTGTCGTGCAGCCGGATGATCTCCGGCAGGCTCAGCTCGCGGTCGGCCGGGTAACGCGGCGGGTGGCCGCTGAGCAACGTGTAGAGCGTCGCGGCCAGCGCGTACACGTCCGACCGCGGCGTCGGCGGCACCAGGTGGAACTGCTCGGGCGCCGCGTAGGCCGGGGTCAGTGCCTCCAGCGTGACCGACGTGTCCCGGCCGGTCTCCATCAGCGCGGCGAGGCCGAAGTCGGACAGCGCCACCGTGCCGTACCGCTTGACCAGGATGTTGCCCGGCTTGATGTCCCGGTGCAGCACGCCGAGGTCGTGCGCGGCGGCCAGCGCGTCCGCGATCCTCTGGCCGATCTCGGCGACGTCGCGGGGCGCCATGGGGCCGCGATCGGCGAGCGACCCGCCGGAGCAGAGCTCCATCACGATGTAGGGCCGCGAGTCCGGCAGCACGCCCGCGTCGTAGATCTCCACCACGTGCGGGTGCCCCGAGAGCCGCCCGGCGGCCCTGACCTCGCGGAGGAACCGGCGCTGGTCGCGGTCGTCGAGGATCACCCGCGTGTCGACCTTGATCGCGACCTCACGGTCGATCGTGAGGTGGCGGGCGCGGTACACCACGCCGAAACCGCCGCGTCCCAGCACGTCGGCGATCTGGTAGCCGGGGACGGAGACGGTCACGGACGGAAGCGTAGCTGAGCAATATTCGCGATCGGCCCGGTATCGAACCTCGTGGTGGGCCCGTCGCCGAGAGCAACTAGTTTCGTCCGCATGGCCGAAGCCTCCGTCCGCCTCGCCGAGCCCTCCGACGCCGTCGAGATCGCCCGCATCCAGGTCACCACCTGGCGGGCCGCCTACCGCGACCTGCTGCCCGCCGACGTGCTCGACGCCCTCGACGGCGCCGAGGCCGAGGAGACCTGGCGGCACACCATCGAGCAGGGCCCCGCCCGCGTGTTCGTGGCGACCGAGGGCCCGTGGCACGTCGGTTTCGTGGCCGCCGGGATGTCACCCCAGGACGAGTCCGCCGCGGCGGACGGGACGCCCGTGCCGGACGCCGACCAGGTCGCGCTCGTCAGCACGCTGCTCGTCGAACCACGCTGGGGGCGCCGCGGCCACGGCGGCAGGCTGCTCGCCGCCGCATCGGCCGCGATGCGAAAGGACGGCCTGGCCAGGGGCATCAGCTGGGTCGCCGAGGCGGACAAGGCGTCGATGGGTTTCTGGGGGCTGGCCGGATGGGCGGCCGACGGCACGGTGCGTACCCTCGATGCCGGTGGCCGGCCGCTACGTGAGGTACGTATGACCGGCACGCTGAGTCTCGAACTCGAGAAATAAGACACAACCGCATGGCGGTGTGCGACGTCTCCCTAGTGTGGGTGACCCGGTCGCCCGCTGTTCGCAGGAGTGGCCTCGAGCGGCCGAACGCTCGGGTACGCTGCTCGCCGTTCTCGACCTGGAGGTCTGCCGGTGATCGCGTGGCTCGGACTGACGCTCGGCGTCGCCTTCGGGTCCGCGCTGATCCCGCTGATCAGCATCGAGATCTTCCTGATCGGGCTGGTCGTGCAGCAGCCGCACATCCCGTGGCTGTGTCTCGGCGCGGTCGTCGCGATCGGGCAGGTCAGCGGCAAGCTGCTGTACTACTACGCGGCCAAGGGCGACCTGCACCTGCCGAACTTCATGCACCGCAAGCAGAAGATCGAGACGCCCCGCCAGGTCCGCTGGCACCGCAGGACGAAGCGGATCCGCATGTGGGTGGAAGCGTTGCGGGAGAAGTGTCACCGGCACCCTCGGTGGATGGTCGGCACCTACGGTGTCAGCTCGGTGCTCGGCCTGCCGCCGTTCATGGCGACGTCCGTGCTCGCCGGGATGGTGCGGATGAGCCTCGCGGCGTTCCTCGGGGCGGGCCTGGTCGGACGGTTCATCCGGTTCAGCGTGCTCGCCGCGTCACCCGCGATCTGCGCGGGATGGTTCTTCTAGGCGTCCGCCCACGCGTCGCCGATGCAGGCCTCCTCCCACGTCCAGCGCCTGTCCTTCTCGCCTTCACGTAAAAGACGCTTCACCGCGACCAGATCCGCGTCCGCGGGCACGTTGAGGGCGACGAGAGCCAGCGACGCGGCGCCCTCCCCGTCGACACCGAACGGTGCGAACGCGTCGAGCACCGCCTGCCGGTTGCCCTGCAACGGGCCGTCGTGGAACGGGATAACCCGAATAGTGCAGTTACCGGACCATTTGAGGGTCTTTCCGCCCCAGAGCACACCCTCGTCGTCCTCGGTGACGGCAACAACGTCGTAACACGCGACATCGCGCACGAAGAACGGGATGTTGTCCAGCACGACCACGTTGTCCTGGCTCGTCGGGGTCGCCCACATCCGCTCGGCGGACACGGGCGGCCAACCCTCCGAGTCCTGCACCAATGCGAAGCTCACGCGCACCTGGTCGCTCATGGCGCACAGTTTGTCGTACGGGCGGCGGAGCCGCAGATCCGCCACCCGTACGATTGTCACACGAATACTTCTTCGTCTGTTGGCACCAGTGCGAGGCGTACCCGGTCCGGCTCGTAAGCCAGGCGGGGAACCGCGAAAACCGCTGTTACCGGACCGGACGGGATACGCGCGGAATAGGTGAGAATTCGCCACTCACCCTCGTCCCAGTGGTCCATCAGGTCAGACGTCAGCTGTGTGACGACCGACCGATAGGCCTCGCTCTTCGTCAGCTGCTGCACGGTCGACTCCAGCGGCACCTCGACGCTGCGGGTCGCCAGCGGGTGGCTGCGCCGGACCCGCCACCGCCTCAGGGGGATCAGCCACCGCCGGTCCAGCTCCGGGGACAGTGCGACGACGAGAGCCGCCTCCACGACCACGAGCCCGATCGTCGCGAGTGGACGTTCGAGCCACGGAGTGCTTGCCGTGGCGGCAAAAGCGCTCAGCACGAGCAGCAGGGCCGCCCGCGCGAAGGCTCGGCCGCGCACCGGTGTCTGCTTGTCGCCGAGGCACCCGCACGACGACTCCGGCGCCCTGAGCTTGCCGTACGCCAGATATCCCAGCATGCCGACCGAGAGTGCCGCCGCCGCAACGGCTTCCGCCGGATGGGCGGGTGGCGCGATGAGCAGCAGGCCCACCGCGGCCTCGACCACGCCGACCACGCGGTACGCGGCCGGGGCACGGTCCCTGCCGACCAGCCGGGCGAGCACTGATCGGCGCGCCGCCGCGGAAGCGTTGCGGTGTAGGAGTTTGAACCAACTAGCCCACAGCAGCACGCCGCCGACGACGGCCTGCTGCGTGCTCGCCAACAGTTCGATCACGGGCAGGTCCTTCCTTGGGAAGGGACGGCCGGGGTGGTGGGCCCGGCCGTCCGGGGTCACGCGGCCGCGTAGACCGTTGCGACGTCGACCTCGTTGGTGTCCGGCCGCCACGCGCCGATCACCTGGGCGTGCCTGCCGACCTCAAGCAGCGAGAGGTCCACGACGGCGGGGGTGTTGTTGTAGACCGCCGCAGTGGTGCCCGCGACGACGTGGCCGACGATCCGGTCGCCGTTGTGGTCGAGGTGCAGCACGTTGCGCCCGATGGAGGTGATGTGGACCTGCAGGTTCACGATGTTGAGCCAGACGGCGTCCGCGGCGAGGGTCCCGTCGGGCATGCGCACGCCCCGCGCGTAGAGGCCGTCACCGACCTGCGCCGCGTCGGTCGTGGTCGGGCGCAGCTTCCACACGCTGGTCGCCTTGGTCAGGTGGATCTGGTTGATCGTCCGGTCGGAGCTGGTGGTGATCAGCAGGCCGCCGACGATGCCGGTGATCCGGCCCTCGACGAAGTTCGGGTCGACCGCGCCTGCCTCGACGTCGAGCTTGGGGTCGGCCATGGCCTCGGGGGCGAGTGAACCCATCGTCGTCGCGGCGACGACGGTCGCGGTGGTGCCGAGCACGGCACTGGACAGGAAACGCCTGCGTCCCAGGATGTCCGCCATGTTCCTCAGCTCCTGATGGTCACGGGGATGATGCCGGTGGACAGGTTGCCGATCGCGCTGTAGGCGGACGGCGTCAGGTCGATCAGGCGGTTGGTCGCGCACTTGCCGCTGCAGCACACCTTCTCGCCGCACCACAGGTCGGTCTGCGGCCCGCAGTCGGCGATCGCCACGGAGATTTCCGTTGTGCCACAGAGGTTCTTGACGTAGAAGGTGTGCCCGCAGGTGCGGCGTAAGACGTCGTTACCGCATTTGTCGGGCCTGGTGATCGAGTAGCACGAGTCGGACGTGTTGGGCCAGGCGCAGTGCCTGCTGCCGGACTTGCAGTTGCCACAGGCGCCGCCGCCCGCGGAGCCGCAGGGGCCCCAGGCCGCGCCGCAACAGAACCACGACGCCTCGTTGGTCGTGGGTGCCCTCGGATCCAGTTCTGTCATGGGTCGTTCCCTTCGGGAAGCCCGGAGCCACGCGTCACGAGGGCATGACGAGGAGAGGTGCGGCCCGTGCAGGGAACATGGGCTCACCTGGTCTCTCGCCTGGCCCTCATCGCGCACAGGTCCCGGAGCAGGGGTGGGACTTTCGCACGAACAGACAAGAGTTAGTTAGCTACTGACAGGCCCGACGCTACTTGCCGGTACCCGTTTCGCGCGTCGACCAACCGGAGCAGGTGGACACCGCGAATGGACCAATTCAGTCACAGTTGCACGGTCGGACGGCTGTGAACAGCGCGAACAGCGACGTGCACAGCGACCAAAGAGGCTAGAGGGAGAGGACGTTCTCCAGGCCGACGGTCAGGCCCTGGCGGCCCATGACCTCGCGGACCCCCAACAGGACACCCGGCATGAACGACTTCCGGTCGAGGGAGTCGTGGCGGATGGTCAGGGTCTCGCCCTCGCCACCGAAGAGGACCTCCTGGTGGGCCACCAGGCCGGCCAGGCGGACCGAGTGGACGCGGACGTCGTCGACCAACGCTCCCCTTGCGCCTTCCAGAGCCGACGTGGTCGCGTCCGGCGCCTTGTCGAGGCCTGCCTCCGCGCGGGCCGCCGCGATCAGGGACGCCGTGTGCGCGGCCGTGCCGGACGGGGCGTCGGCCTTGCCGGCGTGGTGCAGCTCGATGATCTCCGCCGACGGGTAGAACCGCGCGGCGAGCTGCGCGAACTTCATGGACAGGACGGCACCGAGCGCGAAGTTCGGAACGATCAGCACGCCGAGCGAGGGCTTCGCCGACAGCCACCCTCGGACCGTCTCCAGCCGCTCGGGGGCGAAGCCGGACGTGCCGACGACGGCGCGGAGGTCGTGCTCCACGCAGAACCGGAGGTTGTCCATGACGACGTCCGGGTGCGTGAAGTCCACGACCACGTCGGCGCCCGCGTCCACGAGGTCGGACAGCGAGTCGTCGATGTCGACCCTGGCCACGAGCGTCAGGTCCGGTGCCGCGTCCACGGCATCGCAGACCTCGGCACCCATGCGGCCACCCGCACCGAGCACACCGACCCGCACGGAGGTCCCCACCACGTTCACCTCACCACTTCGACGGGCACGTCGTCCCGGCTCGCGTAGGGTCCCACCAGGGCGGCCGCGGCGGGCCGCGCCAGCAGCACGGCGGCCAGGTCGGCCACCTCCTCGGCGGTGACCGCGTCGATGTGCTCGAGCGTCTGCTCGACCGTCAGGTACTGGCCGTAGCTCAGCTCGCCCTTGCCGATCCGCGACATCCGGGAGCTGGTGTCCTCCAGGCCCAGCACCAGGTTGCCCCGCAGCTGGCCCTTCGCACGCGCCACCTCGTCGTCGGTGAAGCCGTCCTTCGCGACGTCCTCGATCACCGTGTGCACGACGCCCGCGACGGAGCCGAGGCGGTCGGGCTGGCAACCCGCGTACACCGACAGATGGCCGGTGTCCGCATAGGACGCGACCGACGAGTAGACCTGGTACGCCAGGCCACGCCGCTCACGGACCTCCTGGAACAGCCGCGAGCTCATGCCGCCGCCCAGCGCGGTGTTCAGCACGCCGAGCGTCCACCGGCGCGGGTCGTGCCGGTCGAGGGCACGCATGCCGAGCATCAGGTGTGCCTGCTCGGTGTCGTCGGTGTGCAGCACCAGCTTCTGCGGCTGCGCGATACGTGCCCGGCCCGTCCTCGGGGGGACGGCGGCGGGCTCGCCGGTCAGCCGGTCGGTCAGCAGCCTGCGTGCGTGCCGCAGCACGGTGCCGTGGTCGATGTTGCCCGCCGCGGCCAGCACCATCCTCGGCATCGCGTACCGGCGGCGGTAGAACCCGTTCAGCGCGTTGCGGCTCATCCCCGTGATCGACTCCTCGGTGCCGAGCACCGGGCGGCCGAGCGGGTGGTCGCCGAGCAACGCCTCGCAGAACGTGTCGTGCAGCAGGTCCTCGGGGTCGTCGTCGCGCATGGCGATCTCCTCGAGGACCACGCTGCGCTCGATCTCCATGTCCCGCTCGGCGAGCACCGCGTCGAACACGACGTCGCACACCAGGTCCATGGCCAGCGGCAGGTCGGTGTCGAGCACGTGCGCGTAGTAGCAGGTGTGCTCCTTCGCGGTGAACGCGTTGAGCTCACCGCCGACCGCGTCGATCTCCTCGGCGATCTGCACCGCGGTGCGCTTCGCGGTGCCCTTGAAGAGCAGGTGCTCCAGATAGTGGGCGGCCCCCGCGACGGACTGCTGTTCGTCGCGGGAACCCACTCCTACCCAGATGCCGACCGAGGCCGACCGGACACCCGGCACGTGCTCGGTGATGACCCGGAGGCCACCCGGCAGCACGGTGCGCTTGACCACGCACCCGCCGTCGGTCCGCTCCAGGACCCGGGTGCTCGCACTACTCGCCAACGCGGTTATGCCTCCGCTGGTACGTCGGTCGGTGCCTCGGCCTTGTCGCCCTCGGCGTCCTCCTTGACGACCACCAGGCTGATCTTGCCGCGCTGGTCGATGTCGGCGATCTCCACGCGGAGCTTGTCGCCGACCTTGACGACGTCCTCGACCTTGCCGATGCGCTTGCCGTTGCCCAGCTTCGAGATGTGGACCAGGCCGTCCTTGCCGGGCAGCAGCGAGACGAACGCGCCGAACGCGGCCGTCTTCACCACGGTGCCCAGGAAGCGCTCGCCCACCTTCGGCAGCTGCGGGTTGGCGATGGCGTTGATCTTGTTGATCGCGGCCTCCGCGGACGGGCCGTCCGCCGCACCGACGTAGATCGTGCCGTCGTCCTCGATGGAGATGTCGGCGCCGGTCTCCTCGGTGATCGAGTTGATCATCTTGCCCTTGGGGCCGATGACCTCGCCGATCTTGTCGACCGGGATCTTCACGCTGGTGACGCGCGGCGCGTACGGGCTCATCTCGTCCGGGCGGTCGATGGCCTCGGCCATGACCTCCAGGATCGTGTACCGGGCGTCGCGGGCCTGGGCCAGCGCGCCGGCGAGCACGTCGGACGGGATGCCGTCGAGCTTCGTGTCCAGCTGGAGCGCGGTCACGAACTCCTTGGTGCCCGCGACCTTGAAGTCCATGTCGCCGAACGCGTCCTCGGCACCGAGGATGTCGGTGATCGCCACGTAGCGGGTCTCACCGTCGACCTCGTCGGACACCAGGCCCATGGCGATGCCGGACACCGGCGCCTTCAGCGGCACACCGGCGTTGAGCAGCGACATGGTCGAGGCACACACCGAGCCCATGGACGTCGAGCCGTTGGAGCCCAGCGCCTCGGAGACCTGGCGGATGGCGTACGGGAACTCGTCGCGCTTGGGCAGCACCGGGAGCAGTGCCCGCTCGGCGAGTGCGCCGTGGCCGATCTCGCGCCGCTTCGGCGAGCCGACGCGGCCCGTCTCACCGGTGGAGAACGGCGGGAAGTTGTAGTGGTGCAGGTAGCGCTTGTGCTGCTCGGGGGACAGCGAGTCGATCTGCTGCTCCATGCGCAGCATGTTCAGCGTGGTGACACCCAGGATCTGGGTCTCGCCGCGCTCGAACAGCGCCGAGCCGTGCGCCCGCGGGATGATCGCGACCTCGGCGGACAGCTGCCGGATGTCGGTGATGCCCCGGCCGTCGATGCGGATCTTGTCGCGGAGGATGCGCTGGCGGACCAGCTTCTTGTTCAGCGACCGGAACGCGGCGCCGATCTCCTTCTCGCGACCCTCGAACGCGCCGCCCTCGACCGCACCGACCTTCTCCAGGGTCGTGGCCTTGAGCTCGTCGATCGTCGACTCGCGCTCCTGCTTGCCCGCGATGGTCAGCGCCTGCGCCAGCTCGTCGGACACCGCCGCCGTGACGGCCTCCAGCGCGTCCGGCTGGTAGGCCGGGTACGTCGGGTAGTCGCGGGTCTCCTTGGCGGCGACCTCGGCGAGCCGGGCCTGCGCCTCGCACAGTGCCTTGATGAACGGCTTGGCCGCCTCGAGGCCGGACGCGACGACCTCCTCGGTCGGCGCCTGCTGGCCCTCGGCGATCAGGTCGAGCACGTTGGCGGTGGCCTCGGCCTCGACCATCATGATCGCGACGTCGCCAGTGTCGGTGACCCGACCCGCGACGACCATGTCGAACGCGGCCTTCTCGAGCTGCTCGTAGGTCGGGAACGCGACCCACTGCTCACCGATCAGCGCGACCCGGACACCGCCGACCGGACCGGAGAACGGCAGGCCCGCGAGCTGCGTCGACGCGGAGGCCGCGTTGATGGCCAGCACGTCGTAGGGGTCCTGCGGGTTGAGCGACTGGACCGTGATGACGACCTGGATCTCGTTGCGCAGACCGTCCACGAAGGACGGGCGCAGCGGGCGGTCGATCAGGCGGCAGGTCAGGATCGCGTCCGTGGAGGGACGTCCCTCACGGCGGAAGAACGAGCCCGGGATGCGGCCCGCCGCGTACATGCGCTCCTCGACGTCGACCGTCAGCGGGAAGAAGTCGAAGTGCTCCTTCGGGTGCTTGGAGGCCGTCGTCGCGGACAGCAGCATGGTCTCCTCGTCGAGGTAGGCCACGACGCTGCCCGCTGCCTGCCTGGCAAGGCGACCGGTCTCGAACCGGATGCTGCGCTTGCCGAAGTTGCCGTTGTCGATCACGGCGGTGGTCTCGTGAACTCCAGCTTGGCTGAAGTCGGTCATGTAGAAACTCCTCGTTGTCCTCACGGGCGCGCGCACACCCCATACGGGGCAACAGGGCACGGGGGTCGAGGTCCGAACAAGGCCGGTCTTCGATCGAAGTCCCCGGGGTTCTTCTTCACCCGGAGACCACTACCGAGGACCGGCGATCTGATCCCCGCACGCGGCGAGCGCTAACCCTTTACGTCTTTCTGTCAGTCCGATAAAGACTCGGGGGGAGCGGTCTCGATCTGACCACTCCCCCTCCGGGTCCCTATCGGCGCAGGCCGAGTCGCTGGATGAGCGACCGGTAGCGTTCGATGTCCACCTTGGTCAGGTAGTTGAGCAACCGGCGGCGACGGCCGACCAGCAGCAACAGGCCCCGACGTGAGTGGTGGTCGTGCTTGTGCACCTTGAGGTGCTCGGTCAGGTCGCTGATGCGCTTGGTCAGCATCGCGACCTGGGCCTCCGGCGAGCCGGTGTCCTTCTCGTGGACCCCGTACTCGTCCAGGATGGTCTTCTTCTGGTCGGTGGACAGCGCCACTCGTTGTTCTCCTCGGTTGAGATGTGCCGTGATTCCGGTCCCGGAAACCCGAGTTGTCGGTACCAGCCGCCACGGACCGCAGCCGGACCCAAAGGCCAAGGTTAACAGGCGAGTAATCAGTGCTGTTTACCGGGCGCACCCGAGAGTGCGACCCGGTCCAGGGCCGTGTACGTCGGTCCCTCCGGAGTCGGGTCGCTGCGGTACAGCACGACCTCGTCGGTCAGCCACCACCGTCCACGATACCCGTCCAGCGCGGCGGCCGCCCGTGCCGCGACGTCGTTGCCGGGACGCCCCCGCCGCCACCTCGCGACGGTGACGTGCGGGACGAACGCCAGCTGGTCGACGTGCTGGTCGGCGAGGGCACCCGCCATCTCGCGCAGGGCGGTCGCGTGCTCGCCGTCCAGCACGTTGACGCCGATCCAGAGGACGCCGGGGAAGCGGCCCGCGGCCCGGAGCCTGGCGCGGAAGCCACGCAGCGGGGCGGCCCGCTCGCGGAACCAGGTGGTGCGCCGGTCGGCGTGCTCGCGGTCGCCGTAGAAGCCGAGGGTGATGTGCCAGCGTTCCGGTGGGCTCCAGCTCAGCTCGGGCGCGGTGGCCCGGACGGCGGAGAGCCGGTCGGCGAGCTCGTCGCGGACCTCGCCGGGCAGCTCGATCGCGGAGAAGAGGCGGACCATGTCCCTACTGGGGCTGACCTGCCCGCCGAAGCAGGTCGGCCAGCTCGGGGAACCGGCCGTTGAGCAGGCCGGCGGCGGCGGTGAGGTCACCGGCGTCGGCGACGCGGCGTAACGCGGCGACCGCCACCCGGTCGTTGCGCCCGATGTCGACCGGAAGGTTGTCCCTGGTCACGGACGGTCGCGAGGCACGGACCTCCTCGAGGGCGCGGATGAGCGCCTCCTTCTTGCCTGCCGCGACGTCCGGCACGAGGACCTTGCGCTCGAGCATGATCAGCCTGGCCAGCACCGCGGGGTTGCCGATCTTGGCGCGCCTCCCGCTCATCACCTGGCTGAGCATGGGGGCGCTGATGCCGAGCACCTCGGCGAGGTAGGCCTGGGAGATGTCGAAGGCGACGACCAGCCTGCGCACCCGGTCGCCGAGGGGCTCGCCATACCACTCGCGTTGCAGCGCGAGGTTGCGCTGGACGATCTTGTGGTCCTCCACCGTCGTTTACTCCCCTGGGTCCCGCTCACCTGACGCTTTGTGTTCGCTCCCGACCTCAGAGCATCTTGCCAGTAGTGCGCGGGATACGCGGCAAATCCGGACAGCTGTTCGCATCTGCACGGTCTCGGGGTGATCACGAAAGCAGGTCGCGGGTCCTCGCCACGTCGCGGTGCATCTCCTCGACCAGTGCCTCCGTCGAGGGGAACTTCTCCATGTCACGCAGCTTGGCGATGAAGTCGACGGCGACCCGCTGGCCGTAGAAGTCCTCGTCGACGTCCAGCACGAACGCCTCGACGCGCCGCTCCCGCCCGGAGAAGGTCGGGTTGGTCCCCACGCTGACGGCCGCGGCGAGCGATCCCCGGTGGGGCGAGTTCAGCAGGGAGAACCGGGCGGCGTAGACCCCGTCGGCCGGGATGGCGGCATAGCGCGGGGTGGAGAGGTTGGCGGTGGGAAAGCCCAGCTCGTGGCCCCGCCGGTCACCCCGGACGACGATCCCTTCGAGCCGGTGGGGGCGCCCGAGTGCCGCGGCGGCCGCGGTGACGTCGCCCGCGTTGATGCAGGCCCGGATGTAGGTGGAGGAGAAGGTGATCTCCTCGCCGGCCCGGTGGTTGGGCACGGTGACGAGCTTGGCCCCCTCGACCGCGAACCCGAACCGGGAGCCGAGCTGCGTGAGCGTGGCCACACTGCCTGCGGCGCGGTGCCCGAACCGGAAGTTCTCGCCGACCACGACGGCCGCGATGTGCAGCTTCTCGACGAGGATCTCGTGCACGAACTCGTCCGGCGGCACCTTGGACAGCTCGAGGGTGAAGGGGAGGACGCAGAAGACGTCGATGCCCATGCCCTCGACCAGCTCGGCCTTGCGGTGGAGGGTCGTCAGCTGCGCGGGGTGGCTGCCGGGCCGCACGACTTCGGAGGGGTGGGGGTCGAAGGTGAGCAGCACACTCTGGACGTCCCGCTCCTCGGCGAGCGTCACGGCCCGGTGAATGAGCTCCTGGTGCCCGAGATGCACCCCGTCGAAGACCC
The DNA here is from genome assembly GCF_004364325.1 of Actinophytocola oryzae. GTDB lineage: Bacteria > Actinomycetota > Actinomycetes > Mycobacteriales > Pseudonocardiaceae > Actinophytocola > Actinophytocola oryzae. Next base: position 339,806 of record NZ_SOCP01000011.1, read on the forward strand.
CGATGGTGGCAACGCATCGTCCCCAGCCACCGGGCAGGTCGTCCAACCCACGCCAGCGTCGCACGACCTCAGCCTACGCAGCCGGGCGAGAACGGCCATGCCGACCGGGTCCAATCGGGTCGCGGCTCACACACCCTTGCGTGCGACGAGCCGCTCGACCACCCCGCGGGCGAACCGCTCCCGCTGCTCGACGTGGAGGCCCAGGGCCTGGACCCGCAGGAACGGCCGCCGGAGGAAGTGCTCACCCTGGAGGGGGACGGTCACGCGTTCGAGCAGCCACTGCAGTGTCCGCACGGGCCAGGACGTACCGGCGACGTGGTCGACGAGGATCAGCCGCCCGTCGGGCCGGAGCACGCGCACCATCTCCCCGACGGCGCGGTCCGGGTCGGGGATGGCACAGAGCCCGAACGTACAGACGACTGTGTCGAACGAGCCGTCGCGGAAGGGCAGGTCGTGGGCGTCGCCCCGCTGGAGTACCGCGGCCCGCCCCCGGGCCCTGGCCAGCTCGAGCATGCCGTCGCTGAGATCGAGCCCGGTGATCGCGACGTCCTCGGGGTAGAAGGGCAGGTTGAGCCCGGTCCCGACGGCGACCTCCAGCACGTCCCCGGTGGCCTGCCCACAGGCCCACTGGCGGGAGTCGCGGAAGAGCTTGCGTTCCCAGTAGGCCATCTGTCTGTCGTAGTTGGGTGCACTGCGATCCCAGAACCGCTGCCAGCGAGCTTCCCGTGCCATGCCCGATTGTTATCAGCCGGGGAGATACCTGGCGAGGACCCGAACGGTAATATCTCCACGACTTAGGCTGACTTCTGGGTAAATCTTGTCCCTTCACACACGGTCGAGGAGCGCCATGAAGCCGAAGCTTTTGCGGGTGTTGCCGGGTGTGCTGTCACTGGCCCTGACCCTGGCCGTGCCGATTCCCTCCGCTGCCGCGGAGCCGAAGAACCTACAGCTCATGTCGTGGAACATGTGCGGCTCGCAGCGCGCGTCGTGGGGCTGCGCGGGCACCGGCACACCGCAGAACAAGATCGACGTGGTCAAATTCCACGTGACCGACAACTTCGTGCAGGCCGCGCTGCTGCAGGAGGTCTGCGAGAACGACCTGACGCTGCTGATGAGCCAGCTGGGCTCAGGGTGGAGCAGGAGCTTCCAGCCCTATCAGTGGTCGCAGGACGGGTCGCGAGCGAACAACACCTGCGGCGAGAGTGGTGGACGCACCGACCGGATCGGCACCGCGATCGTGGTCAAGGCAGGGATGTCGGGCGCGCAGGCCTACTCGACCACGCAACCGTGGACCGGACAGAACCGGCCCTTCCACTGCGCAACGGCGACCTACTGGAACATCCGGCTGTGCAACGTGCACCTGACCCCGGCGCACGGCAACCCGGACCAACCCACGTGGGAGTACGCGGACGACCAGCTGGCGGAGATCAGGAACATCGTCTCGGGCTACCCGAACGTCGCCTTCGGCGGCGACTTCAACGTCGAGCCGCCGTACTTCGCCGGAAACGCACGGAGCTGGCTGTGGCCGACCGGCCTGTACTCCACGGGCCCCGGCGTAGCGGGCTACGCCGAGTGCGACCAGGGCGCGGACCGCGACACCCACGACGGCGGCTACAAGATCGACTACGTGTTCAGCTCCGAAACCAGACGCTGGTGCGCCGTCGGCGCATCGGCCTACTCCGACCACCACGTCGTGATCTACAGCATCGCGGTGACCTGACCCCCAAGAGGGGCCGCTGCCGAAAGGAGCGACGACCCGTCCGTGCCGCTCACCCAACCGTGGGCCGTGAACGGCGCAGCTGGCGATGTCGACACGACGTACGCCGAGGGGGCCGACAGCAGTACCGTTTGCGCCGGTCTTCCCAGTGCGGCGACGCGGAAACCGTAGCTCAGACGGTTTCAACGACGGTTGCGACAACCGTGCTGAGGGCCGTGACGCCGCGGGGCTGACGCGAAAGGCGGTAATTCGCGCACGCTACGAACAGGACCGGCCCGCGTTGCGCAGCGAACTCGCCCCCACTGACACACCGCGCGCCCGTTACATCGTCCGCACTGCCCCACCGGCGGCCGCTACACCGTCCGCATCCTCAGGCAGTCGAGACCACAATCCAGGTGGTACCGGCCCCGACCGAGGTAACCCGACAGCAGCCCCGCCCAACACCAACGCGCCACAACCTCCCCTTGCCAACCAACCCCACGTGCCAAACCCCAGGCACACCCCAGGCCCCCACCCCCGCCCGCCCAGACCGAGATCAGCCCGTGTGACAAGGGCACGTCATGACCGCAGCACCCGCGGGCATCGCCGCCGCCGTCTGCTCGACCTCCTTCAGGATCTGCTGACGAGCAGCCTCATCCACGTAACGACCGTTGACCACCACACCCGACAGGCGCTGCGTACTGCGGATGTCGTGCAGCGGGTTGGCATCCAGGATCGCCAGGTCCGCCTTGTGGTCCGGGGCTATGCGGCCGGTATTCGTACCCAGGAAGGCGGCGGGTTCGGCCGTCGACGCATGCAAAGCCGCCATCGGGGACATGCCCGCCTCCACGAACAGGGCAAGCTCGTCGTGCACCGAGAACCCCGGCCACACCGCGCACGTGCCCGTGTCCGTACCCGTCATCAGTGGCACACCCGCCTCGTGCAGGTCCTTCACGGTCCGAAGGCGGAAGTCGAACATCGCCGCCCATTCGGCGTCCTCCGACGGGAGGCGGTCCTTCAGGTAGAACTCCTGCAGTGCCAACCGTTGGCCCGCGAGTGCCGACTCCGGCAGATACCTGTTCCTCGGGTCGTCCAACGAGACCGTGCGCGCGAAGTCCAGGCCCCTGTGCATCGCCAGTGTCGGGACCTGGCGGGTCCGGCGCCTCGACAGCTTGGCGTACAGGTATTTGGCCTTCGACCGCTTGTAGCTGTGCGCCGCGGTCCACTCCAGTGGGTGGATCGCCTTGAACCAGCCCGCGTAGTCGCCAAGCTCCAGGCGGATGCGCCGGATCTCCGCGCGGATCTCGGCCTCCTTCGACGACGTCTCGAACGGGGTCCAGAACATGTGCTCCACACTGGACTGACCGAGGTCGGCCGCCTCCTCCAGCGCGACCGCGTCCGGGCAGTGGCCCGCGAACGACACGCCCTGGCGGTGGGCCTCCGCGGCCAGGGCCCGGTAGGCCTCCCTCGGCACACGTGAGTAGACCTTGATGAAGTCCGCGCCCCGCCCGAGTTCCTCGCGCACCGCGGCACGGGCGGCCGTCGGGTCGCCGATCTGCACCACGTCCAGCCACTTGGGGTCCCAGATGGACGGTAAGCCGTCGATGATGCGGCTGCCTATCGTGAAACGCGGACCCAGCAGGGTGCCGGCCCGGATGCGGGTACGCCAGTCGTGTGCCAGCGGCGAACCCGCCATCTCGCGGACCGTGGTCACACCGTTCGCCACGTACAGGCCCGTGTCGATGCCCTCGGCCTGCGCGTGCGCGTGCATGTCGGCGAGGCCCGGGATCAGGTATCTGCCGCGCAGGTCGACGATCGTCGCGTCGGCGGGGACGCGGCCACCGACGTCGACGATCGTGTCGCCGCGCACGAGCACCGTCGTGTTCTCGACGACGCGGGCGGTCGCGGGGTCGATCACCGTGACGTTGGTGAAGGCGGTGCCGCCGTGGGGGCGTGGCGTGGCGACGGCCGGGCGGGCGAGCAGACCTGCCAGAGCCGTGGAGGCTCCGGTGACGATGACGCTGCGGCGGGTGATGTTGCGGTCCATGGCATTGATCGTGCCGGGCGGGGAGGCCGCGCACATTGGGGTGGACCGCAGTCTTCGGGTGGGGTTTACCTCACCCTGATCGGGTGTCGCTAGGTCGTTGTCAGGACCACGACGGAGCGTGTCGCATTGCCCTCGTCGACGGCCAGCGCGATCGCCTGACCGTCGGGATCGAACACCCCGTAGGTGCCCTCGATGCCCGCGGCCGGTAGTCGTTGCCCCTGCAGGAGGGACTGCGCCTGGCGGTACGGGACGTCCCTGCGGGGGAAGGCGGCGGCCACGGCCTCCGACAGCGGCAGCGACAGCGCGGGGTTCTCGGCGAGCCTTTCCAGCGTGGTGACCACGCGCAGGTCGAACGGGCCGACGCGGGTGCGGCGCAGCGCGGCCAGGTGGCCACCGACGCCGAGGTCGACACCCAGGTCCCTGGCGAGGGCACGGACGTAGGTGCCGGAGCTGCACTCCACCATCACGTCCAGCTCGAGGCCGTCGTCGCGGCGGGCGGACAGCAGGTCGAAGCGCGACACCTCGACCGGCCGCGCGGCCAGCTCGACCTGCTCACCCGCGCGGACCCGCGCGTAGGCCCGCTTGCCGTCGACCTTCACGGCGCTGACGGCGCTCGGGACCTGCTGGATGTGTCCGGTGAGCTTGGCGATGCCCGCCGCGACCGCCTCGTCGGCCACCGCCGAGACGTCCGAAGTGGACAGTGTCTCGCCCTGGGCGTCGTCGGTCGTCGTAGAGGAGCCGAGGCGGATGGTCGCGAGGTACGCCTTGGTGTCCAGCGCCAGGTGGCCGAGGAGCTTCGTGGCGCGTTCGATGCCGAGGACCAGCACGCCGGTCGCCATCGGGTCGAGCGTGCCCGCGTGGCCGACCTTCCTCGTGCCCATGATCCGCCGCACCTTGGCGACGACGTCATGGGAGGTCATCCCGTCGGGCTTGTCGACCACGACGAGTCCAGGCGGGACGGTCACACGCTGTTTGGCGGCTGCTGTCGGCACGGTCGACTATCCTGACACATGGCCGGACCCGACTGTCCCGCCAGCCTGGCCGACGGGGGTCGTGCGACTAGGCCGCGGCGGCCAGGTCCCACGAGCGGCGGCGGATGCGGACCGGGACGTCCTCGCCGCGGGAGGCCGCCTCGAACACGGCCGCGCGGGCGCGGCGCCACCACACCGACGTGCGCCACAGGCCCAGCACCAGCACCGCGACCACCGACAGGAACGCCACCCGGAACGCGGTTGCCGGGCCGAGTGGCTGTGCCGCGTCCAGGAGCAGGCCGACCGCCAGTGCCGACACCGTGATCGCCACGAAGCCGCCCACGTTCACCACGCCGGTCGCGGTGCTCACGCGGCGCATGGGGTTGTAGTCACGAGCCAGCGCGAAGCCGATGGTCGACGCCGGGCCGCCCAGCGACAGGAACGCGAAGCCGGCCACCAGAAGCCACAGCGGCACGTGCCCACCCGGCCAGCCCAGCAGCAGCGCCCACACACCCAGTGCCGCGACCACGTAACCGACCACCATCGGGGTACGCCATTCGGGTCGGCGGCTGATCATCGTGCCGACCACCGGACCGCCCCCGATCGCGCCGAGCACCAGCAGCGAGAGCAGCAGGCCCGCGGCCGGTTCCGTCAGGCCCTGCGCCTGTACCAGGTACGGGAAACCCCACAGCAGGCCCAACATCGCCGGGGCGAACATGGTCGAGAAGTGGACCCAGAAGCCGAGCCGCGTACCGGGTGTCCGCCACGCGTGGCTGACCTGGGTGAGGACCGAACGGAGTGACTCCGTGCGATCCACCGGCTCGGGGACGGCCCCGATCGGGTTGTCACGCACTCGGAGGATCAGCACCACCGAGTACAGGGCCGTGACCGACCCCGTGACGGCGAACGTCGTCGTCCAGCCCGCACTGTCGAGCAGCAGCGACAGCGGAACCGTCGACGCCAGGTTGCCGAGGGCGCCCAGCGCCGCGGTGAAGGACGCGACCGCGGCGTAGCGACGGGCCGGGAAGTGCGCGGCCACCAGGCGCAGCACGCTGACGAACGTCATCGCGTCGCCGACGCCGAGCACGGCTCGGGCCAGCAGGCCGAGCGGGTAGGAGGTGGCGAACGCGAACAGCACCTGCCCCAGTCCCATGAGCAGGGCGGCGACCGTCAGCACGCGCCGCGCGCCGTAGCGGTCCACGAGCAGTCCCGTCGGCACCTGCATCGATGCGTAGACACCGATCTGCAGCACGGTGAACGTGCCGAGCGCGGCGGGGCCGAGGTGGAAGCGCTCCCCTGCCTGGAGGCTGGCCACGCCCAGCGACGTGCGGTGGAACACCGCGGCGAGGTAGACCACCACCGCGGTCACCCAGATGATCATTGCCCGTCGAGTGTGCGGCGTGGTCAAAGCTCTCCGTTCGCGGGTCGTCGGGGCGGGTCCACTTGCTAAAGCGCTTCAGATCGGCGAATCGTTAGCCAGGCTAACCGTGCGCTTCACCACATCCGAGTCAGACGCGGACCGCGCCGAGGACCGCCCAGCGGCCGGAACGCGTGCGCAGGAGGACCGAGCCGAGGCGGACGACCATGAACAGCGACAGGCCGGTCCAGATCCCGGCGAGGCCCCAGTCGAACGCGAACGACAGCCACACGAACGGCAGGAACCCGGTCACCGCGGCCAGGATCGTCGCCGTACGCAGGAAAGCGGCGTCGCCCGCGCCGAGCAGCACGCCGTCCAGTGCGAACACGACGCCCGCGATCGGTTGCAACGCGACGAAGAACCACCAGGCGTGCGGGATCTCGCCGAGCACCGAGGCGTCCGAAGTGAACACTCGCGGCAGCATCCCGGCCAGCAGGGCGAAGACCACGCCAAGACCGATGCCGAAGACCAGGCCGTAACGGGTGACCTGCCGCGCGAGACCGCGGGCGCGGTCGTCGTCGTCCGCGCCGAGTGCCGCACCGACGAGCGACTGCGCGGCGATGGCCAGCGAGTCGAGCACCAGCGCCAGGAACGTCCACAGCTGCAACACGATCTGGTGCGCGCCGACGGCGGCGGTCGAGTGGTGCGCGGCCACGGTCGTCGCGGAGACGAAGCACGCCTGGAACGCGACGCCACGCACCAGCAGGTCACGCCCGAGGGTCAGCTGCGCCCGCATCACCGAGGGCTTCGGCGCCAGCGACACCCGTTCGGCCCGCAGGGCGCGGACGAACAGCGTCGCGCTGATCACCTGCGCCGCCACGTTCGCGACCGCGGAACCCTCGAGGCCCCAGCCGAGCGGGTAGACCAGCACCGGGCACAGCACGGCGGAGATCCCGTTGCCCGCCAACACATAGCGCAGCGGCCTGCGCGTGTCCTGCACACCGCGCAGCCACCCGTTGCCCGCCATCGTGACGAGGACGAACGGTGCGCCGAACAACGCGACACGCAGCCAGCCGACCGCCGCGTCGGCCACTTCCCCCTGTCCGGCAAGGACTTCCGCGACCGGACGGGCGACGAGCTGACCCACCCCGATCAGCACGACGCCGATCGCGACGGCGAGCCAGGTGGCCTGCACGCCCTCGGCGACGGCGTCCGCGCGGCGGCCCGCGCCGTGCAGGCGGGCGGTGCGCGCGGTCGTGCCGTAGGACAGGAAGTTCAGCTGGGAGATCTGCGCGAGCACGATCGCCCCGACGGACAGCGCGCCGAGCGGCACCGCGCCGAGGTGCCCGACGACGGCCGTGTCGACCAGCAGGTACAGCGGCTCCGCGGCCAGCACCCCCAGCGCAGGCACGGCGAGACCGAGCACCTGCCTGAGCGGTACGGTCACGACGCGCCTCTCTGTAAGGTGTGCAACGCGGCTTCGCCCCTGACATTAATCGTGAGGACCGAGGATGGACAACGCCGACTACCTCGAGGTGGCGCTCAGGTTGACCAACGCCACACTCTCCGACGTGGCGGCCCTGCGCGCGGCACTGCACGACGAGCCGTGGTGGTCGGCGCGGGCGGGCGAGACGGACCTGGAGGCCCTGAGACCGGTCGCCGCAGGCCTGCGGCGGGCACTGGCCCGCGCCGTGGCCGCGGACCACGACGGCGTGCTGCGCGAGGTCAACGCGTTGCTGGCGGCGCACCCGCTTCGCCCGCGCCTGTCCGCGGGGCACACGGCCGACCCGAACTGGCACATCCACATGGCCGACACGTCGGAGCCACCCGCGACCGAGGTGGCGGCCGCGGCGGCGTGGGGCCTCGCGCACGGCGTCGTCCACCACGGACCGAGTCGCTTCGGCCACTGCGGCGCGGCGGACTGCGACAACTACTACCTCGACACGTCCACCAACCGCGCCAGGCGGTTCTGCTCCCCGCGCTGCGCGAACCGGGTGCACGTGGCGGCGTTCAGGTCCCGTCAGCGCGACGGCTGATCCTCGTCGTCCTCCGGTGACGGGGTCGGTGCGCGGCGCTCGTAGGCCTGCTGGATCTCGATCTGGGGCTCGACGGCGGCCGGGTGCCAGATGTCGTCGAAGATGGTCATCGTCGCGCTGAGCGCCTCACTGCCCACGCGGCGGCGCTGGACGCGCCTGGTCAGGCGGACCAGGCCCCAGCCGACCAGCGCACACACGGCCGCCACCAGCAGGAAGGGCCACACGACACTCATGTCTCCTCCTGGAGCACGACGGCGAGCACACCTGCGACGATCGCGGCCACGTCGACCGTCGGGTCCATGCCCCTGCGCAGCGCGAGGCCGCCGCCGAGGGCGCCCAGCACGACCACCACGTGCGGCAGCGGCAGCGCGGGCCGCAGGCCGAGGCGCCCGCAGTGCCTGTCCAGCACTGCGACGATCTGCTCCTCGTGGCCCTTCTGCGCGGCCACGACCGCCGCGGCGGTCTCGGCTTGGCCCGCCACCGCCGCGAGGAACTCCGCGGTCGTGGCGCTCCACCTCGCGGCCTCGTCGTCGGCGAACGTGACCGGGGTCAGTGCGCGGACGAGGCCGGACCGGTCGGTCGCCGCCGCCAGCGCCTCGTCCAGAAGGCGCAGGTGAGCCTCGGCCTGAGCCGCCATGGCCGCCAGCCACAGGCCCTCCTTGCCGCCGAAGTGCTTGTAGACCGCGCCACGCGTGTAGCCGGCCTCGGCCGCGATCTCCTCGATCGTCGCGGCGAGGAACCCGCGCCTGGCCAGCACGGTCCGCCCCGCCGCGAGCAGGCGCTCGTGCGTCTGCCGCTGCTGCTCCGCGCGTGTCAGCCTCGCCACCGGACCCCGTTCAGTAACACGGTGTTTCTGGATACACCACGTTACTGTCGTCGCGGTCGGCGAAGCAAGGGCACTACGTGAGGATGACCGACCGCGTGAGGTTGCGTGGCTCGTCCGGGTTGAGGCCGCGTGACTCCGCGACCGCCTGCGCGAGCAGGTGCGCGCGGACCAGGGACACGAGCGGGTCGCCCGCGAACGTCTCCAGGTGGGCACCCGTGGCGCGGACGTCGTCGGCCAGGCCGTGCGGCGCCGCACCGAACACCCACACCGCGCGACCAGGCGCGGCGATGGAGATCGGGCCGTGGCGGTACTCCATGGCGTAGTAGGACTCCGTCCACGCCTGGGCCGCCTCACGCAGCTTGAGGGCCCCCTCTTCGGCGAGGCCTGTCGTCCACCCGGTGCCGAGGAAGGTGACCTGCTCTGCCGACGTCAGCCCGGGTGCCAGCGGGGTCTCCAGCGCGTCGGCCGCCGCGGCGGGGAGCGCGTCGAGGGACTCGCCGAGCGAGGCACGCAGCAGGACCAGCGCGGAGGTGGCGAAGCGGGTCTGCACCACGGACCGCTCGTCGGCGAAGTCCAGCACGACCAGCTCGTCCGCGGCGTCGCTGATCGGGGTGGCCGAGTCGGCGGTGAGGGCGACCGACGGTGTCGCGAGCTGGTCGAGGACCGACAGCACCTCGGTCGTGGTGCCGGAGCGGGACAGCGCGACCACACGGTCGTAGTGCCTGCCGTGCGGGAACTCCGACGCCGGGAACGCGTCGGTCTCCCCCAGCGCCGCCGCCTCCCGCAGGGCCGCGTACGCCCGCGCCATGTAGTACGACGTCCCGCAACCGATCACCGCCACCCGCTCGCCGGGCTCCGGGAGGCCGGAAACGGACAGGTCCAGTGCACGCGCCCACGTCTCGGGCTGGCTGGCGATCTCGTCCCGCAGATATGTCATCCATCGCTCCCGCGTTGCTCGAAGATGATTCCAAACTACCAACTTCGAGCACGTTCGAGCGAGTGGACAATGGACCAATGACCGGCGAGAAGGATGTGCTGCTGGCCGCCCCCCGTGCCGCGCTGGCGAGGGTCCGGCGCGACCCGGACGACTGGGACGGCGAGTACGACTACGGCCTGCTGCTGGCCATGTACTTCGACGGCGTCGACCTCCCGCTCGCCCGCCGCATGCTGGCGGCCGCCGTCCGCTACCACCGCGACCACGTGCCCCCGGGCATCAGCCCGGAGCTGGTCCGTGCCGGCCTCCTGGTCGCCTGCCACGGCGACGCGGCGGACGTCTGGCTGCACTGGACGGCCTACGCGCTGAGCTTCGACCCCGGCTACCGCCCGCTGCTCGCGGTGGCCGGGCTGCGCAGGACCCGGGACCTGGTCCGGGAGAGCACGCACCCCGACCGGGGCCGCGTCGCCGTCGAGCTGGCCGGGCTGCGTGCACGGGAGGTGACCGCGTGGCTCGACGAGCAGCGCGAGCGGTTTCCCTCGGACCCGGCCGCCGAGTCCCTGTTCGGCTGGTCCACCCACGCCCGCGAGCTCGGCAGGCCGGACCTTTCCCGCGAGCTGCTGCTCGCGTGGGCACGAGAGCGGCCACACGACCCGGCCACGTTCGCGGCCGTGCGGTCCCGCCTCGGTCGCCTCGGGTTCGCGGCCGAGGCCGTCGAGGCCCAGCGTGAGGCCGTCGCGATCACCACCGGCCGGGAGCGCCTCGGCCACGAGCTGGTCACGCTCGCCAGCGTGTGCCGGGAGGCGGGCGACCTCGCGGGTGCACGGCAGGCCCTCGAGGAGTGCGCCGCGCTCGCCCCGCCCCTGGGTGGGCTCGCCACCAGCCTCCGACGCGAGGCACGGGAGCTCGACGCACTACGGCCCGGCACCCCGTCGGGTACCGGGCCGTAGCGAGGAGAGATCAGTCGGGCAGGCGCTCGCCCGTCTCGGCGTCGAACAGGTGCACCGCGCCCGGCTGGGGCACGAGGCCGACCTTCTCGCCACGCGTGAACGCCGACATGCCCGGAGCACGCACGGTGATCGGCGGCGGGGCGCTGGCGTCCGCGTCGGCCGCCTCGTCGGTGGCCAGCTGCGGCGCGGAGGTTGAGCAGTACAGGAACTGGTCCGAGCCGAGCTCCTCGACGACCTCGACGGTCGCGGAGATGCCCTCGCCGGCCGGCTTCAGCGTCCAGCCCTCGGGCCGGATGCCGACGACCACGCCGGTGCCGGTCAGCGCGGTGCGCTGCTCGGGGGTCAGCTCGATGGCCTGGCCGCCGATGACCGCGCCCTCGCCGTTGACCGTGGCAGGGATCAGGTTCATGGCGGGCGAGCCGATGAAACCGGCGACGAACAGGTTCTTCGGCTTGCCGAACAGGCCGATCGGGGTGTCGCACTGCTGCAGGAGACCGTCCTTCAGCACGGCGACCCGGTCGCCCATGGTCATGGCCTCGACCTGGTCGTGCGTCACGTAGATCGTGGTGACGCCGAGACGGCGCTGCAGCGACGCGATCTGCGTACGGGTCTGCACCCGCAGCTTGGCGTCCAGGTTGGACAGCGGCTCGTCCATGCAGAACACCTGCGGGCGGCGCACGATCGCGCGGCCCATGGCGACGCGCTGGCGCTGGCCACCGGACAGCTTGGCGGGCTTGCGCTCCAGGTACGGCTCGAGGTCGAGGAGCTTGGCCGCCTCCAGGATGCGCTCGGCACGCTCGGCCTTCGGCACCTTCTTGATCTTCAAGTGGAAGCCGATGTTGTCCGCGACGGTCATGTGCGGGTACAGCGCGTAGTTCTGGAACACCATCGCGATGTCCCTGTCCTTCGGCGGGAGGTCGGTGACCTCCCGCTCGCCGATGCGGATCGCACCCTCGTCCACACCCTCGAGACCCGCAAGCATGCGCAGGGTGGTCGACTTGCCGCAACCCGACGGCCCGACCAGCACCAGGAACTCGCCGTCCTCAACCTCGAGGTTGAGCTGGTCGACCGCGGGACGGTCAGTTCCCGCGTAGAAACGGCTCGCACCGTCGAAGGTCACTGTCGCCATGGTGATCCTTTCATCCGCCGGTCTTCAGACCGCACCTCGTTGTCGCGGCCCGGCCCAGAACCGGCGCGCGATGCCAATCTAGAGGAACAAACAACTGAACACCACGATTCAGAATTACAAATCTACTTCACCCCGCCCGCGGTGAGGCCGGACACCAGGTGCTTCTCGATCATGGCGAACAGGGCCACGACCGGGAGGATCCCGATGATCGACACCGCGAAGACGTACTGCCAGGCCGACTCGTACTGACCGATGAACCTGGTCAACGCCACGGTGAGTGGCTGGTTGACGTCGGTGGGCAGCAGGATGAGGCTCGCGGCGAACTCGTTCCAGCACGCGATGAACGTGAAGATGATGGCAGTGACAATGCCGGGCCACACGAGCGGCAGCATGATCCTGCCAAGGGACTGGCCCCGGCTGCAGCCGTCGAGCCAGGCCGCCTCCTCGATCTCCTTCGGCACCGTGGCGAAGAAGCTGTGCATGATCCACACCGCGAACGACAGGTTGAACGCCGCGTTCACGAGGATCATCGCGAGCCAGGTGTCGTTGATCTCCAGCGAGACGAACTCGCGGAACAGGCCGGAGGCGAGCACGGTCGGCTGCAGCATCTGCGTGACCAGCACCAACAGCATGAACGGCAGCTTGAGCCGGAAGCTGTGGCGTGCCGTGTAGTAGGCGGCGGGCAGCGCGGCGACGAGCGCCAACACCGTGCCGCCCAACGAGATCACGACCGTGGAGAGCAGGTTGTGCGGGAGGGGCGTCTCCGGCGTGCTCCACATGTGGATGAAGTTGCTGAACAGCCAGTTCGTCGGGAAGTACTCCGGCGGAACTTTCAGGATCTCCTGGCGTGACTTGAACGCGCCGGAGAGCATGATCAGGTAGGGCGTCAGGAACACCAGCGCGACGATCACGCCGACGACCGTCAGACCCCAGCGCTTCTTCTCGCGCTTGCGCGGGGTGTTGGTGGTGGTCGTTTCGATCGTGGCCGGTGGGTCGAGTACCGCTCCGCGGGTCATGCCGCCCCCTCGCCCGCTCCGTGGCGCCGGAACGCTCCGCAAGCTCTGCTCATGCGTTCACCTCCCGCATCGGCTTGACGACCTTGAGGTAGATGCCGATCACCACGAGGATCACGACGAAGTTGACCACCGACAGGGCGCTCGCCGTGTCGATCTGCCGGTCGGACTGGATGAGCTTGAACATCAGCGTGGTCGTGGTGTCGGCGTCGTAGCCGGGTATCGAGCCGGTCATGGTCTTGAGGATCGGCAGCGAGTTGAACACGTTGATGATGTTGATGATCGCGGCGACCGCGAGCGCGGGCCGCAGCATCGGGAAGATGACCTGCCAGTACGTCTGGACCTTGCCCGCACCGTCGATCTGCGCCGCCTCCAGCACGTCGTGCGGGATCGTCTGCAGGCCGGCGAGCACCACGAATGTCGTGAACGGTACGGACACGAACACCGCGACCGCCATGGCCGACAGGAATCCGGACGTAGCGTTCTTGAGGAACCCGTACGGCTCGTCGAGGATCCCGACGTCGACGAGGAACTTGTTGATGATCCCGTAGAACGGGTCGAGCCCGTACACGAAGACCGTCGAGGTCATCACGACCGAGGCCGCCCACGGCACGATGATCACCATGCGCAGGACCTTGCGGCCGGGGAACTTCTTGTTCAGGAACTGCGCGAGCACCAGCGACAGCACCACGGTCACCAGCACGACGCCGAACGTCCACACGAGAGTGTTGGTGAGCACGGTCGGCAGCGGGTCGAGCCCGAAGACCGCCTTGTAGTTCGCGAAGCCTGCCCAGCCGCGGTCCTTGCCGAACCGCGACAGGTCGCGCAGCGAGGTGTAGATCATGAAGCCGACGGGGAAGATCACGACCCCGCCGATGAGGACCAGCGCGGGCGCCAGCCACGGTAGTGCCTGCAGCGTCGTCTGACGGCGGGCCTGCCGTCTCAACGCCTTGTTACGTGTGGTTGCCACCCGAGCGCCTCCTGGGTATCGGCGCAGGACCCCGTCGCGGGGCCCTGCGCCACCCGAATCATCCGTTGTCTACCGGTCAGCCGCTCGCGTCGGCCTTCTCCTGGATCGACTTGAGCACCTCGTCGACCGGCTTGGTCTGGATCTGGCCGACCAGGTCCTTGAACGCGCCGGAGGTCTGCGCCCAGGCCGGGTTGGTGGCCGGGTAGAACTTCGCGCTCGGCAGGGACTCCAGGAACGTCTTCAGCTCGGGCTTGCTGGCCGCCGAGTCCGCACCGGACTTGGTCGCCGGGATGAAGCCCTCGTTGTCGTTGAACTTGACGTAGTTGTCCTGCTGGTAGAAGAAGTCCAGGAACTTCGCGATCGAGCCCTGCTTGTCCGCGTCGTTGTTGAAGCCGACGAAGTAGTCGGCGACACCCAGCGTGACCGGCTTGCCGTCCTTGGTGGGGCTCGGCGCGATGGCCCAGTCGAGGTCCGGGGCCTTCTCGTTGATCTGGCCGACGATCGGCGGCAGACCCTCGATCATGCCGATCTTGCCCTGGATGAACACGTCCAGCAGCGGCGTGCGGTCGGTCGCGCCGGGGTCAGGCTGCGTGGCGCCCTCGTCGATCATCTTCTTCATGAAGGTGAGCGCCTCGGTGGCCTGCGGCGTGTCGATCGTCATCTTGCCGCTCTTCTCCCAGGACGCGCCCGCGCCGTACGCCCAGATGGACGTCTCGGCCTGGGCCTCCTCGGAGCCGAGCGGCATGCCGTAGCCGTAGACACCGCCGCCGAGCGCCGCGACCTTCTTCGCCGCCGCGAGCAGCTCGTCCCACGTCTTCGGCGGCGCGGTCACACCGGCCTGGGAGAAGAGCGTCTTGTTGTAGAACAGCGCGCGGGTCGAGGCCACCGTCGGCACGCCGTAGGCCTGGCCGTCGATCTTGGCGCTGTCGATGAAGGCGGGCTCGATGTCCTTGTACGTGTCCGGGGAGACGATCTCGTCGGCCTTGTAGAGCAGGTCGTCCGAGGCGTACGCCGGGCCTGCCGCGTCCAGCTCCAGGATGTCCGGGGCCTTGTTGTTCTGGATCTTGGTGGTCATGACGTTGTAGATGTCGTCCCAGCTCTGGGTCTCGAGCTTGACGTCGATGTTCGAGTTCTTCGCCTCGAAGTCCTTGACCAGCTGCTCCCAGTACGGCTTGGTCTTGTCGCCGTAGATGGGCACCAGCAGGTCAAGGCTGACGTTGCCGTCGCCGTCGTCGCTGCCGGAGTCGCTGCCGCAGCCGGCGAGCCCGAGCGCAGCCACTGTCGCCACCGCGACAGCCATAGAAACGCGCCTCAAGATGTCCTCCGTTTCCGCCTGGCCGGTCCGCTCCGCCTGGCTGGGTCGCCGTGCCGACCCATGGGGCCCGGAACGGCGATTGGTTTATACCACTTGTTCGGCAGGACGCCGCCGTTCGTCCTCAACTGGTTACGAGCGGCACCGGGTTTCGCAACATGTCACGCACCCGCGCGGTCACCTCGGCCGCCGTGCCCGACGCACTGAACCCCGCCGCCAGCCGGTGGCCGCCCCCACCGAGCCCGACGGCAACGGCCCGCACGTCGACGGCACTTTTCGCCCGCAGCGACCCGTTCCACTCGCCGGGCGCCGCCTCCTTGATCACGAGTGTGACCTCGGCCTCGACCGTCGTGCGCAGGATGTCGACGACCGACTCGACCTCCTCCGGCCGGATCCCCGTCATGTCACCCTGGGTGACCGACGTGTACACGAGCCCCCGTCCGCCGGCGGCGTCCGGTTCGAGCCGGGCCCGCGCGAGCACGCGGGCGAGCATGGGGAGCCACGCGAAGGAGTGCGTGTCGAGCAGCCTGCGGCCGAGGTCGTCCGGGTCGACACCGGCCTCGATGAGCCGCATGGCCATGGCGTGGGTCGCCGGGGTGGCACGCCGGAAGGAGCTGGTGTCGGTGACGAGCCCGGCGTAGAGGCAGCGGGCGATGTCCGCGTCGAGCGGCGCGGCCAGCTCGTCGAGCAGCTTCAGCACGAGCACGGTGGTCGCCTCCGCGTGCTCGTCGACGACGTGGTGGGTGCCGAACCGGGTGTTGGACGCGTGGTGGTCGATGACGAGCACGTCGCCGCTGGTGGCGACCCGGTTCGCGAGCCAGCCGAGCCGGTCCTCACTGGCCACGTCGAGCGCGACCAGCAGCTCGGGTGCCTCGGGGACCTCACTGGCCGGCACGACGAGGCCGAGCGTGTCGAGGCTCCTCAGCGAGTGCGGCACCGCCGCTGGCGGCCCGAAGGACACGCGCACGGTCGTGCCGGTCCGGTGGAGCGCGCCTGCCAGCGCGAGGGCGCTGCCGAGAGCGTCCGCGTCGGGGTTGACATGCGCGAGCAGCGTCACGTCGGTCGCGTTCCCGAGCAGAGCCGCGGCCGCGTGAAGATCAGCGGTCAGCACGCGCCCAGCCTTCCGGTAAGCGGGCGGTGACGTCCAGTACCGGAATTTTGACAGGCACCTGTCAATCTGACACTTTGTTCCCCATGACCGGATTGAGCCCACCAGGATGGGCGTTCTCGGAGCTGCTGGTCGAGGTTTTCCGCGTCAACGGCCTGCTCCTGGCGGCAGGTGACCGGCTCGCGGCCCCGGCGGGCCTGACGAGTGCGCGGTGGCAGGTGTTGGGGGTCGTCGACCACGGGCCGACCACGGTCGCCCAGGTGGCGCGGACGATGGGCCTGACCAGGCAGTCCGTGCGGCAGACAGCCGACGCGCTGGTCCGCGACGGGCTGGTGGAGCTGGTCCCCAACCCCGCGGACCGCAGGGCGCGGCTCCTGAAGCTCACGCCCGAGGGCCGGAAGGCGCTGCGGTACGTGGAGGAACAACAGTCGACCTGGGCCAACGCGATCGCGGCCCACCTGCCGCACACGGAGCTGCGGACGTGCGTCGGCGTGCTGCGCGACCTCGGCGACCTGCTGGAGCCCGCCGGTGGCGAGTGAGGACTACCCGGCCGTCAGGCACGGGGACTCGGCGCTCAGCAGCAGCTCGCCGTACGAGTTGTCACGCAGTGACATCCGGAAGCTGTCCTTGGTGTTCTGGACCCACACGTAGTGCCGTTTGGGTCGCAGGTCGTCCAGCAACTCGAAGTCGTGGGCCTGCCACCAGGTGAGCAGGGTGTCGAAGTGTTCGTTGTCGTCGGCGAGGCCCCGGACGAAGTACGTGCTCGTGACGATCACCCGGCCCTGCTGCTCGCCCTTGCAGGCGGTCGAGGACGGTGCGGACGCCGCCTGCAGGCGGGCGTCGGCGGGCAGCGCGGTGATGGCGCGGCGGATGTAGGACTCCACGCGGTCGTACGCGTCGGACTCGGTCAGCGAGTCGTCGGTCCGGTTCGGCCCGCAGGCGGTCAGGAGGGCCAGGGCGACCAGCGCCAGCAACGCCGCCCTCATGGTGCCCGGTCTGGCGCCAGGGTGGCGTCGTCCACGAAAGCCGCGTCGAGTAACACCGTCTTCAGCACAAATGCCGCAACCACAAGCACAACCACCTTCATCGGGTTCCAGTACTCGCCGTGCGTCGAGCGCGTGACCGCGTGCGCCTGGGGCGGAGACAGGTGAATGATGTCGCTTACCGCGCCCGAGGCATAGACCTCGGCCGACGGAAGCCGGACACATTGTTCACCCGGTGCCGTGGCAGGCCCACATCGGGTGAGACCAGTTGACGAAGGATCGAGAGGGGCCGACTCGGTCAGGTCGGCAGGGGGCTCAGTCCTCGTCGTCCTCGCGCGGTGCCCGGTAGGGGTCCGGGTCGCCGGCGGGCTTGGCGCCGTTGGCCAGGCGGGCCACCTCGGCGTCGGCCGCGGCCGCGCGGGCCAGCAGCTCGGTGATGTGCTTGGCGTCCTCCGGCACGGTGTCCGCCACGAACGTGAGCGTCGGCGTGAACTTGACGCCGGTGCCCGCGCCGACCATCGAACG
Source organism: Actinophytocola oryzae (assembly GCF_004364325.1). GTDB lineage: Bacteria > Actinomycetota > Actinomycetes > Mycobacteriales > Pseudonocardiaceae > Actinophytocola > Actinophytocola oryzae. Next base: position 357,663 of record NZ_SOCP01000011.1, read on the forward strand.
CAGCACGCCCTTCGCCGACTCGAGCGCGGCCGCGGCCCCCGCGGCGTCCGGCGGGATGTCGAGCTTGTCGCCGAGCACCGTGTAGTACACGGTCGCGTCGTGCAGGTCCGCCGTGACCTTCGTGTCCGTGATGGTCACCCTGGCGAGCCGGGGGTCCTTCACCTCGTGCTCGAGCGCGGACGCCACGATCTGCGAGATGCGCTTCGCGAGCTTGCGGGCGCGTGGTGCGTCAGCCACGACGAAACTCCTTCGAACGTCAGTCTTCTGGGCCCAACCACCGGCGGCGGGCCGACAGGAGGTCCAGCTCGGGCCTGCCCGCCACCAACCGCTCGCACGCTTCGAGCACATCGTCCACGTGCGACGCGTCGGCGGCCACCGCGGCGACGCCGATCAGGGCCCGGCGGTGCTTGTCCAGATGCCCTGCCTCGGCCACGGTCACCTCGAAGCGCTTGCGCAGCTCCGCGATGACGGGCCGCACGGCGGACCGCTTCTCCTTCAGTGAACGGATGTCACCGAGCAGCACATCCAGCTCGAGAGCCCCCACGTACAACGGAAATCCTTCGGGAAGAGCCCGGTGCCGCCCTCGGGGGAGGGCGGCACCGGGGAACACTCAGTCGCGCGGCTTCTCGCGCAGCTCGTAGGTCTCGATGATGTCCTCGATCTTGAGGTCACCGTACGAGCCGAGCGTCAGACCGCACTCGAAGCCCTCCCGGACCTCGACCGCGTCGTCCTTGAACCGCCGCAACGAGCTGACCGGCAGGCTCTCCTGGATGACGACGCCGTCGCGGATGAGACGGGCCTTGGCGTTGCGCCGGATCTCGCCGGACAGCACCATGCAACCCGCGATCGTGCCGACCTTCGAGGACTTGAACACGTCGCGAATCTCGGCGCGACCGAGCTCGACCTCTTCGTAGACCGGTTTGAGCATGCCCTTGAGGGCCTGCTCGATCTCGTCAATCGCCTGGTAGATGACCGAGTAGTAGCGGACGTCGATGCCCTCGCGGTTGGCCTGCTCGGTGACCTTGCCCTCGGCGCGGACGTTGAACCCGAGGATGATCGCGTCGGACGCGATCGCCAGGTCCACGTTGGCCTTGGTGATGCCACCGACGCCGCGGTCGATGACCCGCAGCTCGACCTCTTCGCCGACGTCGATCTTCGTGAGCGCGTCCTCGAGTGCCTCGACGGTACCCGAGTTGTCGCCCTTGATGATCAGGTTGAGCTGGCTGGTCTCCTTGAGCGCGGAGTCCAGGTCCTCGAGGCTGATCCGCTTGCGGCGCGAGGCGTTGGCCGCGTTGCGCATGCGGGCCGCGCGGCGCTCGGCGATCTGCCGTGCCGTGCGGTCCTCGTCGACCACCAGGAAGGTGTCACCCGCGCCTGGCACCGACGTGAAGCCGATGACCTGGACCGGGCGCGACGGGGTCGCCTCGGTGATGTCCTCGTTGAACTCGTCGACCATGCGGCGCACGCGACCGTAGGCGTCGCCCGCCACGATCGAGTCACCGACGCGCAGCGTGCCGCGCTGGACCAGCACCGTGGCGACCGGGCCGCGACCGCGGTCCAGGTGCGCCTCGATGGCGACGCCCTGCGCCTCCATCTCCGGGTTGGCCCGCAGGTCGAGCGCCGCGTCCGCGGTGAGCACGACCGCCTCGAGCAGCCCGCCGATGTTGATGTTCTGACGCGCGGAGATGTCGACGAACATCGTGTCGCCGCCGTACTCCTCGGCCACCAGCCCGTACTCGGTGAGCTGCTGGCGCACCTTCTGCGGGTTCGCGCCTTCCTTGTCGATCTTGTTGACCGCCACCACGATCGGCAGGCCCGCGGCCTGCGCGTGGTTGATGGCCTCCACCGTCTGCGGCATGACGCCGTCGTCGGCGGCGACCACGATCACCGCGATGTCCGTGGAGTTCGCGCCACGGGCACGCATGGCGGTGAACGCCTCGTGGCCCGGGGTGTCGATGAAGGTGATCAGCCGCTCGTTGCCGTCGACCTCGACCGCGACCTGGTAGGCGCCGATGTGCTGGGTGATGCCACCGGCCTCGCCCTCGTGCACCGTCGTCTTGCGGATGGTGTCCAACAGGCGGGTCTTACCGTGGTCGACGTGACCCATGACGGTCACGACCGGCGGCCGCGCCTGCAGCTCCTCCTCGCCACCGGCGTTCTCACCGTAGGAGATGTCGAAGGAGTCGAGCAGCTCGCGGTCCTCCTCCTCGGGGGAGACGACCTGCACCTTGTAGTTCATCTCGGTGCCGAGCAGCTCGAGGACGTCGTCGGAGACCGACTGCGTCGCGGTGACCATCTCACCGAGGTGGAACAGCACCTGCACCAGCGAGGCCGGGTTGGCGTTGATCTTCTCGGCGAAGTCGGTCAGCGAGGCGCCGCGCGGGAGACGGATGCTCTCGCCGTTGCCCTTGGGCAGGCGAACACCGCCGACGCTGGGCGCCTGCATGTTCTCCATGTACTCCTGGCGCTTCTGCCGCTTCGACTTGCGACCACGCCGGGAGGGACCGCCTGGGCGGCCGAAGGCACCCGCGGCACCGCCGCGACCGCCACCGGAGCCGGGACGACCGCCGCCGCCACCGCGGAAGCCGCCGCCACCACCCGCGGGTGCGCCGCCGCCCCCACCGGGACGGAAACCGCCACCGCCGCCACCGCCGCCGCCCCCACCGGGACCGCCACGGAAGCCGCCGCCACCGCCACCGGGACCGCCACGGGCTCCGCCGCCGGGACCGCCACGCGCGCCGCCGCCCGGGCCACCACGCGCGCCGCCGCCGGGACCGCCACCGGGGCCACCGCGACCGCCACCCGCCGGACGGGCCGGGCGGGGCGGCATCATGCCGGGGTTGGGCCGGGGCGGCATCGAGCCGGGGTTGGGCCGGGGACCTGCGGGCGCGTTGCCGCCGCCACCGCCACGCGGGCCGGGAGCGGGCCGGTTCTCACCAGGCCGCGCGGCACGCTCGCCACCGGGCGCACCCTGGCCAGCGGGCCGGGGACCGGGGGCCGGACGGCTGGGCGGCGCACCCGCGCCGACGCCGAACGGGTTGTTGCCGACTCGGGGCGCGCGCGGGCCGGGCTTGGGCCCCTGCTGCTTCGGCGGCACGACCTGGCCGCCGCCCTGGTTCGAGTTGGGCTGGGTGTTCTGCGGCTGCTGCTTCTGAGGCTGCTGCTGCTGCGCGGCCGCCGCTGCCGGCTGCTGCTGGTGCGGCGGCTGCGGCATCTGCTTCGGCGCGGGCTTGGGAGCCGGCTTGGGCGCCGGGCGCGGTGCCTCGGTCTCCACCTGGGCCGCGGCGGGCGCGGCCGGCTTCTGCTGTGCCGGACCCGGCTTCGCGGCCGGCTTCGGGACGACGCTCTGTGCCACCGGTTGGGTGACCTCCGGGTTACTACTGGGCCGCGCCGCGGGCTTCGGCTGCGCTGGGGTGGGTGTGGAAGTCCTGCGGGCGTCGGACTTTCCCGAACCGCCCGCCTTGGGGTATGAGTCCCGCAACCTGCGGGCGACCGGCGCCTCCACTGTGGAGCTCGCCGACTTCACGAACTCGCCGAGCTCCTTGAGCTTCGCGAGTACGTCCTTGCTGGTTACACCGAGCTCCTTAGCGAGCTCGTGCACTCGGGCCTTGCCTGCCACTGCTCTCCTCGTCCGAGTGAGGCCGGCGGCACTGGCCCGCGCGACCTCGTCCTATCGTCTGGCGTTCATGGCTTCAGCTTCACGGCTGACTCATGACGGGTCGACCTGCTTCCGTTCTTCTTGCCCGGCCCGGGAAATTCCCGTTCCGGTCGTGCGGTGAACCTGCGCCTCCAGCTGGGTCCGGAAGCGAGCGGTGTCGAGCTCACCGGGCGCGTGTAACGATTTGGCGAACGCCCGCCTGCGCTCGGCCTTGCCCAGACAACCGAGATCAGGATGGACCCACGCTCCACGACCTGGAAGTGATCTTCGCAGATCGAGAGCGAGTTCCCCACCCCGTATCACGACCCGGAGCAACTCACCGGCCGACGCCCTGTTCCGGCACCCGACACACGTACGCACCGGGCCTTCGGCCGGTGCTGAAGCGTGCTGGGACGCCGGTCCATGACGTTGAACCACTGATGAGTCTATCCCGTCCGCCTCAGTCAGCCGAACCCGACGCCGGTGCGACCTGCCCCACTCCCGAATCGGCGGGCGGGTCGGCCGGTGCGGCGTCGCTCCTGATGTCGATCCGCCAGCCCGTCAGACGCGCGGCGAGGCGGGCGTTCTGGCCCTCCTTGCCGATCGCCAGCGACAGCTGGAAGTCGGGCACGACGACCCGGGCCGTCTTCGCCCGCTCGTCGACGACCCGCACGGCGATGACCTTCGCGGGCGACAGCGCGTTGCCGACGAACGTGGCCGCGTCGTCCGAGAAGTCGATGATGTCGATCTTCTCGCCGAGCAGCTCGCTCATCACGTTGCGCACCCGCGCCCCCATCGGGCCGATGCAGGCGCCCTTGGCGTTGACCCCGGAGACGGTGGACCGGACCGCGATCTTGGACCGGTGGCCCGCCTCGCGTGCCACGGCCGGGATCTCGACGGTGCCGTCGGCGATCTCGGGCACCTCGAGCGCGAACAGGCGCCGGACGAGGTTGGGGTGCGTGCGGGACAACGTGATCTGGGGTCCCCTTGTTCCCCGGCTCACCCCGAGCACGTAGCACTTGATGCGCGTGCCGTGCTCGTAGCGCTCGCCGGGCACCTGCTCGACCTGGGGCAGCACGCCCTCGGTGTCGCCGACCTGGACGACGACCATGTTGCGCGCGTTGGCCCGCGCGTCACGCTGCACGACGCCCGCGACGATCTCGCCCTCCTTGGCGGAGAACTCGCCGAAGGTCTTCTCGTTCTCGGCGTCGCGCAGGCGCTGCAGGATGACCTGGCGCGCGGTGGTCGCGGCGATGCGCCCGAAGCCCTCCGGCGTGTCGTCCCACTCGTCGCCCGGCTCGCCGTCCTCCCCGACCTCGGACGCGAGCACGCGCACCAGGCCGGTGCGCCGGTCGATGTCGATGCGTGCGTGCGGCTGGTGGCCGTCCGTGTGCTTGTACGCGGTGAGCAGCGCCGTCTCGATCGCCTCGATCACCGTGTCGAAGGGGATGTCCTTGTCACGCTCGATCGCACGCAGCGCCGCGATGTCGACATTCACCCCGATCCCTCCTCATGTGCCAGCTTGGCGATCTCGGCCGCGGATGGTTCCTTGAACTCCACCTCGATGACCGCGTGGTCGATCTCGGCGTAACCCATGCGTCGCAGCTGCCCGTCCACGAGCAGCTCGACGCCTTCCTCGTCAGCGTCGCCGACCCGCGCGAGGAACTTGTCCTCCGGCGTGCGGACCGACACCTTGCGCAGCCGCGCGCGGCGCCAGTGCCTCGGCCTCGTCAGCGGGCGGTCGAGCCCCGGTGAGGTGACCTCCAGCGTGTAGGCGCCTGCCAGGAACTCGTCGTGACTGTCCAGCGCCTCGGAGACGAGCCTGGACACGTCGGCCACCTCGTCGAGGCCGATCCCGTCGTCGCCGTCGACGACGACCTTGACGAGCTGGGTGCGGCCCGCCTGCTGCACGTGCACCTGCTCCAGCTCGTACCCGGCGCGTGCGACGGCGGCCGCGACGACCGGTTCGAGCCGCTCGCTCCCTCCGCCTGTGCGTTCTCGCTGACCGGGCACCTGCGCTCCTTGCTGTTGTCGACGTTCACCTTGGGTGGTTGCCAAGCGTATCTCGTCCGCCGGGACGGCCTGGGTCCGAGCAGGCATGGTGCGTCCGACCGGGTGGCTGCCCGGCCTGGCAGTATGACCGCCTGTGATGGTCTCCCGCCGTGCGGCTCTGCGCCTTGGCGCACTGGCAGCCCTGGTACCGGTGGTGGCGTGCACCCCGGAACCGGAGAAGCCGCCGCCCCCGGACCCCCTCGCCGCCCTCGCCGCGAAGGCGCGGTCCGACGCCGCGCTGGCGACGGCGGTCGCGGCGGCGCAGCCGGACATCGCCGCCGCGGCGACCGAGGTCGCCAACGCGAGGAAGGAGCACGCGCGGGTGCTCCAGGCCGAGGTGGACCGGGCCAGGCCGCCGGTGTCCTCGTCCGCACCCGCCAAGCCGCCGAAAGCACCGGAGGCACCCGCCGACGGGGCCGCGGCGCTCGTCGACGCGCTCACGTCGGCGGAGAAGGCGGCCGCGGACCTCGTGCCGTCCGCGCCGCGCTACCGCGCGGGCATGCTCGGTTCGGTCGCGGCGTGCTGCGCGAGCCTGCGGGTGGTGCTCTCATGACGTCCGCACAGCCCGCCGGGCCCACCTCGCTGCCGGAGGACGCCGTCACCGCCACCCAGGACGCGCTGGGCGCCGAGCACGCAGCGCTCTGGGTGTACGGGCTGGTGAGCGCGTTCCTGCCGGGCAGCTACGACGCCTCGGTGCAGGAGTGCAGGAACGCCCACCGCGCCCGCAGGGACGCGACCGAGCTGCTGCTGTCCGGCGCGGGCCAGAGCCCGCGCTCGGCCGAGCCCGCGTACGTGACGCCGCAGCCGGTGACCGACCAGGCGTCGGCGATCGCGGTGATCGTGCTGGCGGAGTCCGACGCGACCGTCGCGTGGCGCGCGGTCCTGGAGCGCACGGACGACAGGGCGTTGCGGACGGCGGCGCTGGACGGGCTGCGTGACGCGGCGGTCCGGGCGACCCGCTGGCGCGTGGCAGGCGGCCAGACGCCGAGCGCTCCCCCGCTGCCCGGCGCGCCGGGCTGACGCTGCCCGCCCCGAGCTTCAGCCGGTGCCGGAGTCGCCGTCGACCCTCGCGGCGAGGCGGATGGCGTCGGTGGACACCGGGTCGAGGATGTTCTCGTCCGCGGCCTTGTCGTCGGTCTTGTCCTTCTCCGCGAAGTCGGACTCGACGATGATCACCTCGCGCCCGGACTGCTTCGAGGCGTAACCGTCGCGGGTGCTCAGCCGGTCGATGCCCTCGATCTTGACCACACCGTCACGCACGACGTCGCTGACGTTGCCGGTCTCGTTCTGGTCGGTCAGCTCGACCAGGGCCAGCGCGTCCTCCTGCGTGCGCATGACGACCACGGACACCGAGGTGTAGATGGTCCGGTCGTCGACCTTGGTGACGAACAACTGCCTGGTCAGGTGGTCACAGGGAGTCGACTGGAGGAGGTTCTGGATGGGCTTGCCGTAGGCGTGTGCCGCGCAGTCGGTGACCCGGTCCGGCTCCGGCATGCCCTTGTACGCGGTGAACTGGTAGACGCCGCCGGGTTCCTCGGCCGAGCTCTCCCCGCCGGTGTCCGGCGGTGTCGACGAGTCGCCGTTGGTGACGGCGTACCAGACGAGGCCGGACACGACCGCGACGACGACCAGGCCGGCGGCACGCATCGCCCACTGGAGCGTCCTGTTCGGCGGCGGGGTTGGCGCCTCCTGGCGGAACTGGATGGGCGGCGGCCGTTCCGGCCGCTGAGGGCCGCTGTTGGGCCACTGTTGGCCTGGGCGGTAGGGAGCCGACACGGGAGGCACCGTAACCGCACTTACCTCGATGGACCAGGGTGAGGTCCCGCTTGTGCCGTCGCGATCATCTGGTAGCCAGCGCGCCGAGCACGCGGTCGACGTCGTCTCCGGTGTTGTAGAGGTGGAAGGAAAGCCTGGTCCGGCCCGCGCGGAGGCTGCTGACCACGCCCGAGGAGGCGAGCCGCGCGGCCTGGTCGGGAGTGAGGTCGAGGGAGACGATCGCGGAGCCGGTCGCGGGTAGTCCCATCTCGGCACGCACCGTGTCGGCCAGGCCCGCGCAGTGGTCGCGGACGGCCGCCAGGTCCAGGTTCGCGAGCCAGGGGGTGGACACCGCCGCGCCGACCTGTGCGAACCAGACGGGTGAGAGGTCGAGCCCCCGGATGCCGGGCGCGAGGCGCAGTGGGAGGCCGTAGACGCTGTCCCAGCGTTCCTCGCCGCCGTACCAGTTGGCGACGTGCGGGACGGGTACCGGGGCGTCCTCGCGCACCGCGAGCCAGGCCGCGCCACGCGGCGCGAACAGCCACTTGTAGCTGCCGCCGACGACGTAGTCCGCCCAGTCGAGGGCCATGGGCAGCCAACCAGCGGCCTGGGTCACGTCGAACAGCACCGGCCTGCCGCACCGGCGGAGCGCGGCGAGGTCGGCGATGGCCCCGTCGGCGGACTGGACCACGCTGACGGCGACGAGGTCGTGGTCCTCGGCGGCGTCGAGGATCCGGTCGGCCGAGACCTCGGTCACCGTGACACCCCGCTTGTCCTGCGCGGCGAAGGGGAAGGTCACGCTGGTGAACTCGTTGTCGACGGTCAGCACACGGGTCCCGTCCGGCACACTCGCCGCGATCAGCCCGACGAGCTGCGAGACGCTCGCACCACTCGCGACCCGGTCCGGCTCGACGCCGACGAGCCGCGCCCAACCGGCCCTCGCGGTGGCGACGTCCTCGTCGTACTGCGGCGGCCGCGACTCGCCCACCCGCCACTGCGCGACGGCCCCTGCCACCGCGTCGGCCACCCCGGCCGCAGGGATGCCGATGCTCGCCGTGTTGAGATAGCCGATGGGGACGTCGAACCGCTCACCGAAGGCCGTGCGCATGCCCTCGAACCTAGTTGGGAGTGCATTCGGTGGGCTACCAGTCGTGGGTGGTGCGGTGCTTGGTCGATCAGCACGAACCCCAGGCAAACGAGCCCACAGACGGCGGCCCCCAGGATGCCCAACGCAAGACCTTCCACCGCGCAGACCTCTCCATAGTTGGATTGATCTGCGTTCGGCTCGACCGACAAAGGTGTAGAAGCAGTTTCTGTGCCGGATGCAAGCCAGACACGCGACCGGACGGCGTTGAACTGGGTGATACAGCTCTGAGCAGGCGATACCGTGGCCCGGCCGGCGGGTCGATCTCTCTGTCCGAGCGCGCGAACGACATCAATTCGCCCCGGTCGGATTCGACGGTCAAGACCTCTGACCGCTCGCCGAGGGCCGTGCGCATGCCCTCGAACCCACCCAGGTAATTCGGACGCGGGCAGGTCCTCGGCACGCCACAATGCGGGCATGATCACCCAGCTCGACCCGCCGAGCCTCCCGGCGGGCAACGACACCTACACGCACGGCACGCTGGTGACCGGGGCCACCCGCACGGTCTTCGTGAGCGGCCAGGTGCCGTGGGCGGACGCGGAGGGCAAGGTGCCGCCGACCTTCACCGAGCAGTGCCGGCTCACCTGGCGCAACGTCCTCGCCGTGCTCGCCGAGGCCGACATGGGTGTCACCGACCTCGCCAAGGTGACCTGCTACCTCGCCGACCGCCGGTACCGACAGGAGTTCATCGACGTCCGCACGGAGGTCCTCGGCGGTCACCGGCCCGCGTTGACGATCATCATCACGGACATCTACTCGGCGGACTGGCTGCTGGAGATCGAGGCCGTCGCCATGGCGTGAGACTGTCGGTGCCCTGTGAGCTAATTGCCTCATGGAGACCACCGAGATCCAGGTGCGGACCGGCGCCCGTCAGGTCGTGCGCGACCTGACGGGCGAGTGCGAGAAGTTCCTGTCGTCCGTCGACGCGGGTGACGGGCTGTTGAACGTGTGGGTGCCGCACGCCACAGCGGGTCTCGCGATCATCGAGACCGGGGCGGGCAGTGACGACGACCTGCTCGCCGCACTGCGCGACCTGCTGCCCGGCGACGACCGCTGGCGCCACCGGCACGGCTCACCCGGCCACGGGCGGGACCACGTGCTCCCCGCACTGGTCCCGCCGTCGACCACCGTGCCCGTCGTCGGTGGTCGGCTCGCGCTCGGCACGTGGCAGTCGGTCTGTCTCGTCGACACGAACGTCGACAACCCGACGCGGACCGTCCGGCTCAGCTTCCTGAGCTGACCAGCTCACGCGTCTCCACGGGCGTCTCCGCCGGCCGCCGCCGGTTCGGCCACAGCAGCACGACGAGCCCGACGACCGCCATGGCCACCAGGACGACCGTGCCGTTACGCACGTCCGGCGCGTCCGGCACGCCGAGCAGCAGGCTGCGCAGCCCCTCGGTGGAGAAGCGGAACGGCGTCCACGACCACAGGACCGCCCGGTAGGCCGGGTTCAGCATCTCCGGCACCGTGCCCGCGACCGCGGGCGCCAGCAGGTACATCGGGCCCAGGATCGACGCGGCCCTCAGATGGAGCAGGCGCAGCAACGCGCCCTGGACGGCCGCGAACGCGACGGCCGTGAGGAACAGGAAGCCGACGACGTTCCAGCCGACGTCCAGCGACGAGTCCCACAGCTTCATGAACCCGACGATCACGCCGGTGGTGAACACGCTGATCGACGCGACCAGTGTGAGCCGGGCGACGGGGGTCGCCCGCAGGCCGCGGCGGGTCACGAGCAGGCCGAACGCCATGGCGCCGACCATGCCGCCGATCCAGATGAGCGCGCTGGCCGCCAGGGGCGCGGTGCGACCCGCCGTGCTGGCCGGGTGGACGGTCACGACCTCGGGTGGCGCGAGCCGCGCACCGGGCTGTTGCTGGGCGAGTGCGCCGAGCAGACCCTGCGCCGCACCCGTCAGCACCTGCTGGGCGACCTGGGTGCCCTGCGGGTTGACCGCGCCGGAGGTGACGATCCTGACCGACGGGCCCTGGCCCAGTTCGAGGATGCCGTAGACCTTCTTGTCGTCGAGGAGGTCGCGGGCGTGCGCCGGGTCGGTGACCTGCCAGTCGACGGCGTCGCCGCCGTGGCTCGCGATCTGGTCCGCCGCCTGGCGCAGCACCGGGTTGTCGGCCGTCGCGACCGCCAGCGGTAGGTGGTCCGGCGCGACCGTGGCCTGCACGCCGAAGGTGAGGAAGCCGAGCACGGTGGCGACCACCGCCCCCGCGAGGCCGAGCCCCACCGCGACCCTGCTCGGGTTACGCATCTGTGCCCCAATTCATCGTCTGTCGAATTTAGCGACGACGGTACGCCCGTCCCGCCCACTGGGTCAACCCGTGTTGAATTCCTGCGCGTGCCACGATGGCCGGGTGAGGACGCTCGTGCTGTGGGACATCGACCTGACGCTCGTCGACTACTCCGGCCTCGGCAGGCGCTGGTACACCGACGCGCTCCACGCCGTCGGCGGGGTGCCGCTGCGGCACCTGCCGTCGTTCCCCGGCCGCACCGAACGGTCGCTGGCTCGTGAGTTCCTGACAGCACACGGCATCGAACACTCCGAGGAGCGCGTGGAGCTGTTCTTCGCCGCGCTCACCGCGCTGGCCGAACAGGACCGCGCGACGCTGCCCTCACTCGGCCGCGCACTCGTGGGTGCCTCGGAGATCCTGACCGAGCTGTCCACGCGCGCGAACGTGGTCCAGTCCCTCGTGACGGGCAACCTGCCGGAGCTGGCCAACTACAAGCTCGAGGCCTTCGACCTGCACCACCACATCGACTTCGAGATCGGCGGCTACGGCTCCCTGTCGGAGCACCGCCACGACCTGGTGGCGGCGGCCATCACCCAGGCGTCGACGAAACACGGCGACTTCGAGACGGTGGTCGTGATCGGCGACACCCCGCACGACGTGGCAGCGGGCCTGCACCACGGCACGACGACGGTCGGTGTCGCGACGGGCCGCTTCACGGCGGCGGAACTGGAGGAGTCGGGCGCCCACGTGACACTGCGGGACCTGTCCGACACCCCGGCGGTCGCGAAAGCCCTCCTACCCCAGGCGGGATAGGAGGGCGGTTCATCGAGGAAACCCCGCTCCGAAAGCGAAGAGACCGCGCAACCACGCAACGCGTGAGCGGGCCACCGGCTCACCAGCGAGCGGAGCGAGCCAAACCAACACCGTGAGCGGGCCGCCGGCGTCTGGACTGACGAGCACGGAAGCCCCTGCGCGAGGAACGAGCCCAGGGACTTCCGCGCGCAGGAGGGAAGACGCCGGGAGAAGGCCCGCTCACCGCGAGCGGAGCGAGCCAATGTCACCGTGAGCGGGCCGCCGGCGTCTGGACTGACGAGCACGGAAGCCCCTGCGCGAGCGAAGCGAGCCCAGGGAC
>NZ_SOCP01000012.1 GCF_004364325.1 Actinophytocola oryzae
CCGGTCGACCAAGCTCCGACCCGCGTCACCGCCCGCCTCAAGATCCACAAGACGGCAGGCTACCGGCCCTGTCACCACCTAAATCAGTGGCATTGGGGCTACACCGACCTCTCCTCGCTTGCGGTGGACCGTTACGAGTGGGCAGCCGCGCAGTCCGGCGACGAGCTGGCCGTACTGGTCGGCGACTACCGACGAGCCGGCGAACTGATCAGCGCGGCCGACTGGTCATCGGCCCTGCGGCTGTTGGAAAGCAGCCGGTCACGCATCGAGGACCAACTCGGCAACGACGACGCACCGACCCTGGCCACCTGGGGCAACCTGCACTTGAAGTCGGGCCTGGCCGCGGCCCACGCCGGCCAGCGCGACTTGGCCGACGCACACCTGGCCGAGGCACGGGAGACCGCCGCACGTATCGGCGTTGACCGCGACGACTACCGGCTCTGCTTCGGCCCCACCAACGTCAACATCTGATCGGTGGGGCTTGCCGTCGACATGCTCGATGGCACGGAAGCAGTCAAGCGCGCGAGCCAGTTCGAGCTTCCCGCAGACACGCCACGTGAACGGGTCGGTCATCACTGGATCGACCTCGCTCGTGGCCAGCTCTACCACGGTGACCGGCGCCAGGCGCTTGTGGCGTTGCAGAAGGCTCGCCGGATCGCACCCAGCCAGACCCGGTATCACCCCATGGTGCACGAAACGATCCGCGTGCTCGTCCACCATGAACACCGCCGAAGCGACACACTCTCCGGCTTCGCACGCTGGATCGGCCTCAAGCTCTGATCCTCCACGTGGCAGGCCCTGCCCTGAACGGGAGCCGGTGGTGGGACGCACTCAAGGGTTGGGGGTAGCGCGTCCCACCACCGAGCGCCGGCGTCGATCTCGGGTGGGGGAGTAACCCGGTCACGTACACCGGCGGATACCCGTCAGGTACGACGGGCTGGTCATCGTGAGCCGCTGCCCGTTTCCGCCCTCTGAGGTTCTCTCCACATCGGCCAGAACGCGGGACCTTCGGGTAGGTAGAACGGGTCGCCGAGGCATTCGTAGCCGTGGCGTTCGTACAGTTTGCGTGCCTGCTCGCTGCTGGCCTGAAGGAAGGCCGGGGTACCGAAGTGGTCGAGCTGGCGGTGGTGATGCCGCAGCAGTGCCGATCCCAGTCCGCCCCTTTGCCGGTCCGGCTGCGTCGCGAGGTAGGCGAGATGGTGGTGCGGGTAGGTGCTTGGGTGATTGTCCTCGAACAGCCGATCCAGCGTGCGGAACCGGTCGACGTAGGCCCCACACGCGGCCACAAGCTGTTCCTCGTAGTTGTCCGGTTCGGGGAGCGGGCCGGTGGGTTGAGCGAACCAGACGGCGGCTGCGACCAGCTCGCCGTCAGCGCGCTTGATGAGGTGGATCTCGCCGTGAGTGAGGGCGTGGTCAACGTAGATCTCGAAATCGGCCGGCAGCACCCGGGCGCGTTCGCCAGCGTCGGGGATGAGCCACTCCGTGGCATCCAGGGTGAAGAAGGCGTCGGCGATCAGCTCGGCGGTTTGGGCTGCGTCGTTCGCGGTCGCACGGTGAATCGTGGGGTGCGTCATCGAGAGTCCTCCGTCCAGTCGAAGTCGGGCTTGGCGGGCACATCAGCCGCGTCGTCGGCTGCGCGGGTGGCGGTGGCGCTCTTGGCGCCGAGGCCGATGGCCGCGTACACCGTGCGGCGTCGGTATCGCAGGGCGAGCGCCCACACCACCCCGAGGACGGCGATCACGAGGTAGGCGAGCGGGATACCCCAGCGCAATGGCGACGTGGGGTCGACGCCAAGCAGCGTGGCGAAGTTGACGAGCGCCAACACGACCACGATGAGCAGCAGAACGGCGGCAAGGACCGGGGCCACGAGCCGCCGCCACACGGTTTCCCCAGCCGGCTGGCGGAGGAAGTAGACGACGATCGCGACGGAGGTTGTCACGATGAGGAAGAGCACGCCGAGCCCGCCGGCAGTGCCGCCCCAGAAGAACAATTGGACGACCGGATCCCAGCCAGCGACCGCGTACAGCACGATGACCACAAGCCCCACAACACTCTGGATGACCGACCCGAGCCAGGGCGAACCGGTGCGGGGCGACGTGCGCCCGAGAACCACCGGCAGGACACCTTCACGGCCCAACGCGAACACGTAGCGCGCGGTCGTGTTGTGGAAGCTGATCATCGCGGCGAGCACGCTGGTCACGAACAGCACCCGGCCGATATCCACGATCAGAACGCCGAGATGGGTACCGGCGAGCTGAAAGATCAGCTCGGTGCTGGAAGCCTGCGACTGGGCCACGATCTGGTCAGGTCCAGTCGCTACGCTCATCGCCCACGAGCCAAGCGTGTACAGGCCGGCGATCACGCCCACCGCGACGTAACTGGCGATCCGGATGGTTCGCTGCGGGTCGCGTGCTTCTTCGGAATAGACGACTGCTCCTTCGAACCCGACGAACCCGAGCACGCCGAGCGCGAGGATTGCCCCGACGCCAGGAGCGAACAGGGCCGTGGGGTCCAGCGTGTCGAATGTGATGGTTCCGCCGGCCGGGTTGGCGATGTTGGCGAGGCTGTAGACCACGATGACCGCGACCTCGGCAACCAGCAGCACGGCCAGCACACGCCCGTTGACATCGACATGCAGCTGGCCGAGCACGGCCACGATCGCCCAGGCGATCAGAGCGACCACCCACCAAGCCACATCGAGCCCGAACCAGGCGCTCAGCAGCGGAGTGGTGGCGGCACCGATCGCGCCGTAGAGCCCGACCTGGAGCGCGTTATAGGCGACCAACGCGACCCACGCACCCGCCACGCCGACCGGGCGACCGATCCCTTGCGAGATGTAGGCGTAGAAGGCCCCCGCGTTGGCCACCCGGTGGGCCATCGACACATAGCCGACACAGAACAACGCCAGGACCGCACCGATCACTACGAAGGCGATCGGCAACCCGGTGATGCCAGTGACCGCATAGCCCGTGGTGACAACGCCAGCGACGACAGTGAGGGGTGTGGCGGCGGACATGACAAAGAAGACCACCGCCGGCACACCAAGCCGGTCCGCGGCCAACGCCGTCGCTACATTGCTTGGCCGCGCGGACTGTCTTGCAGCAGACATGAGCAAGCTCCTCAAAGTGTTGGTGCGAAAGGGTTACGTTCGTGCGTTGAGGACTGCATCGCCAACAGCAGTAGCGGTCTGGTTCACCACCTCACGCAACGACGGCGGCAGACTGCTCACCACGCGCTGCAAGTACGGCCGGGCGTGCGGTGGCGTGTCGGCCAAGACGTACGTGTCGAGGCCAGTCGCCGCGACCAGACCGGCCAACACGACATCCGGTGGTTCCAATGCCGCGCCCGCGCTTAACCGACTCGCCAACCGTGATTCCGGCCAGCCAGCGCGGGTCGTCATCGTGGGCTCGAACACCGTGATCACCCTCAGGAAACGACGTTCTTCCCGGACGTAGACGTGCCCTTCACGGATCAACCGCTGCAACACCTTTTCGTACGCGTCCTGAGCGAAGAACCGCAACCAGTCCCGCATCGACGTCACCCCCGGTTCGGCCAGCAGGTGGTCGAGAACCGTGTGCGCCAACGCATCCCGAGGCGGCGACGGATCCACCACTCGGATCCGCTCACCGCGCACGTTGATGCGACGGAACAGCACCTGCTCACCCAGTAGCGCCCCCGCCAAGCCGAGCCGCACGACGCGGTCGGCGAGCCGGCGCTTCATCGAGATCGAGTCGTGTGCGACGAAGAAGAAATCATCGGCCAACAGCAGCACCGAGCTTCCCTCCGCGCCAACGAACGGCGTACACATCCCTCCGAAGACCACCGTTTGGCGAGGTCGGATCTCCGCCTACTACACCCGCACGGGCGCGCCTGCTAAACGTCTTGATGTCCATTCGCCCCAGCCCAATCGATGACGCCTTCACCCCACACGCAGTAGCAACGCAAACCGACACGACGGCTGCGCGCTACGCGTTGATCGTTACGCGAGTGAACAGCCAAACCCTCACCGTGGGCACGTCTAGCCCACGCTCACCATGTCGTGCTATTAGGTCGCGTTGTCCGAGCTGCGAGCCGGCTGGACTCTCGATGTCCGACTGAACAGCAGGGTTTCCGGCCTTGAAGCCTTCCCAGGGTCCGACACCACTTCGCCCCATACATCACGCTACAATTCGAATCCCCCGATTCGAACCTAAGACAAAACACGCCACGCTCTCCACGAGAAAGCTCCATAATTCCTCGACGCATTAAACGCACACCGGTAAGGTATCCCTAGCGGGATACCCGAAATGATCTTCGTCGGGAGGACGAAGGAGCGATGTGTTCCGCGCGTTCGGGGGGACGCGCTATGGCGTATGTGACGGCGATCTACGGGGGATCTGCCGAGCAGATCGACTACCGGCTGGGTCTGACCCAGCACGGCTGTGACTCGGATGTCCAGTTCCGTTATCACGCGGACGGACGGGAGCGGCCGTTGCGGTGGATCGGCCGGGGCCTGCCCGAGTTCGGTCTGGACGGTCTGACGGCCGGGGCGGAGCTGACCACCGAGCAACACGACCTCGCGCGCTCGCTGATGGCCGGCAAGCACCCGGTCACCGGCGAGCAACTGGTGGCGCCGAAACTCGCCGTCCCGGCCGACGCGAAGGTGCCGTTAGGCCCGCTGGTGGCCGCCGCGCAAGCGTTGGCTGCCGAGCGTGGTCTGGACGATCCCGTCGACATGTTCGCCAAGCCCAAGCAACGCTCAGCCTTCAACACCGCCGTCCGGGCCGTCGCCCGGCGCGGCGACGCCGCACTACTGCGCGTAGACGACGCCCTGGCGCTTGCCGAGACCGCCGGCCTGGAGGCCGAGCAGGTGTGGCCGGACGTCGACCTGCTCGCGACCTACAGCAACCTCTACGAGCCCCAAGCGGTCGTGGACGAGGCCGGCAAACCCGAGCTGGACGAGAACGGGCAACCGAAGATCGAGCTGACACCGCGTCGGGTGCCGGTCGGCATCGTCGGGTTCGACATCGGTATCACTCTGCCCAAGTCGGCGAGCCTGTTGCTGGCGTTCCTCCCCGACGACCTCGTTGCCCAGGTCGAGGCCAGCTACACGGCGGCGATTGAGCGCACGTTCGGCTGGGTTGAAGGTCGCACCTCCTACGTGCGGCGCGGCAAGCACGGCGACGGCCACGCAGCCCGCCAGGAGCAAACTGCCGGGTTTGCGGGATGGGTGATGACCCACCGGGCGGCTCGCCCGGTCGGTGACGCGGCGGTCGGGGATCCCCACTGGCATGTGCACATCACCATCGCGAACATGGCCAAAGCTCCGGACGGCACCTGGCTGACTGTGGCCGCCGGTGGCCGGGACCTGATGCGGCATGCCCCGGCGATCGACAAGGTCACCCAGGCCCAGGTTCGGGCGTTCCTGCACAACCAGTTGGGCATCACCTTCACCCGCTCTGCGCGGACTGGGGTGTGGGAGGTGGCGCAGATCCCGGACGAGGCGATCCGGTACTTCTCCAAACGCGGCCAACAAGTCTCCGCGGTGCTCCAGCAACTCGGTTACAGCAACGCCGACGTCTCGGCCGCTGAGGCCCGCATACTCACCCGCGAATCCCGGTCGGCGAAGTCGGAGACAACCGCCGCAAGCGACGCCACCCTTCGTGGCCTGTGGCGGGCGGACGCGGTGCGGGGCGGTCTGGACCCGGACACGCTCATGGACCGCGTGCTGACCGCCTACCGGTCCGGCATGACAACTGGACCGGTCGAGGCGAACCACGAGTTGGAGGCCCGGTTCGGCATCAGTCTGGACGACCTGGTCGCGAAACTCACCGACCCCGAGCACGGGTTGACCGCGCACGCCCGCCGCTTCTCCCACCTGGATGCCGTTGCCGCTGTCGCCGACGCTCTCCCGCACGGCGCCGAGATCGAGGACGTGGAGCGGCTGACGGACTTGGCACTGGCCCACCCTGCGTTCCAGGCGCTCCCCACCGCGGGTGTCGACCAGGCATTGGCCGGACCGGGCGCACACACCCAGCTCGCCGGGGCGCATCAGATGTCCGGCGGCACGCTGTACACCACTAAGGATGTGACCGCCGCCGAGCGCACCATCCTGGCCGCCGCCACAGCCGCCAGCGACCCCACAGCCGACGTACAGGACCGTGCCCGCGTGCCGGCCGCGACAGTGGACCTGGCCCTCGGCGTGGTGGAGACCGCGCAAGGGTTCCCGCTCTCTGCCGAGCAACGCGACGTGCTGCACCGCGTGGTCACGAACGGTCGCGCCGTCGAAGCGGTCGAGGGGCCGCCCGGCACCGGCAAGACCACGCTCATGCGCGCGGCGCGGGTGGCGTGGGAAGCCGCCGGCTACAAGGTGGCTGGGGCCGCGACCGCTGCCGTGGCCGCGCAGAATCTGGCGGCCGAGTCGGGGATTGTGTCGCGGACGGTGGCGCAGTGGCTGTGGCGGATCGACAACCGCGACGGTTTCGCCGGCATCGACGTGCTCGTGTTGGACGAAGCGAACCTCACCTCTGACCGTGACCGCGCGAAGCTCTACACCGCCGCCGCCGAGGCGGGCACGAAGATCGTGGAAGTCGGCGACCCGCAGCAATTGCGGGGTGTGGGTGTGGGGTCGATGTTCGGCTACCTCCACCAGCTCCTCGGCGGGGCGCGGTTGACCGACAACCGCCGGCAGCGCCAAGCGGACGAACGCAACGCGCTGGCGGCGTTCCGCGACGGTCGACACGCCGAGGCCCTGCACACCTGGGCACGCCTCGGGGAACTCGTAGCCACCGAGACCTCCGACGAAGCGGTGGCTGCGATGGTGTCGACCTGGCTGCGGCTTCGCGAGGGGGCGCCTGATCCGCACGCCCTGACCGCTGGGCTGTTGATGCTCGCCGCGACCAACGAGCAAGTGGCGCGGATCAACGAGGCGACACAGGCGGTTCGGCAGGCCCGGGGCGAACTCGGCGACAGTGCGAACCTCCGGCTGCCCGGCGGGCGAGAGACTCGGTTCCATGTCGGTGATCTGGTGTTGATCCGCCGCAACGATCGCCATCAACAAGCCGTCACCGGCGACATGGTGCTCAACGGCTACCGGGGTGTGGTCACCGCCGTCACCGGTGAGGGCGTGGAGGTGGCGTGGCGCGACCCGGCCGCCGACACCGAGGCGGAGCCATCTCGTGCGGTGCTCTCGCCCGGCTACATCGCCCAAGGCGGGCTCGAGTTGGGCTACGCGCTCACCGCTCACAAGGCCGAAGGCTTGACTGTCAGCGGGCAGTGGGAGCGCCCGGACGGCACCCGCAACGACGGCAGCGTTCTGGTCTATGGCCCTGGCATGGACAACCCCGGCCTGTACGTGTCCCTCTCGCGGGACAAAGGCCAAGCCATGCTGTTCGGGGCCCGCGCCGAGTTGGAAGGCGAACGCGAGGAACTCTTCTACGGCCCACCCCGCAACCAACAAGAACTCACCGACCGCGTCATCGCCGCCCTCGCCGAACGCGCCGCCGCAACCGCCGACAACGCCAACGACCGCCCCGTGCTCGTCGACCTCGCCCAGGCCCCCGCCGACCCCACCGGTACCGGAACGGTGAGTGGTACCGGTACCACCGCCGAGACTGTGGCACCGGTGCCATCGGCACCAGTACCGGAACCAGTCCGCCCACCGGACTTCACCGAGCCGGCCCCGACGGCCCAGCCGGACCGCTCCCAACCACGGTCACGGCCCGGACGGGAGCCGGTGACGGTCACCGACGAGCAGCGCCAGCAGTGGCAAGACCTGGTTCGCCGGTCCGTGGCGGCGCGCGTCGCCGACGACCGGGATACCTACCGAGCCCTCCAGGCCCAGCGCCGGGACCTCACGGCCCAACTCGGACCGGAGCGGGTCGAGGTACTCCGGGCGGAGTCCCACCAGAAGGCCATGCAGACCCTGGAACAGCGCCGGGAACGGCAGATCCAGGAGCGGCTGGAGCGGCTGCGGCTGGAAGCGCAGTGGCAGAACCGGCCGCACAGCCGGCTCACCGACACCCAACTCACGCACGCTATCCGCGACACGGAACGCCGCCAGGCCCGCGAGGTGGCCGCCGCCGAGCAGGCCCGCCGACAACTCAGCGAGAGGGAACAGGCTGTGGCGGCCGGGCGTGGCCCGCGTGTCACCCAGCTGGACAGCGAGCTGCACCGGTTGCGGGTCAACGCGGAACGCCAGGGCACGCTCGAAGAGATCGAACGCCGCTGGCAGCACGCCCGCACCCAGGCCGCCGACGCGGCCGAACGCGCCGCACGCAAGGAGATCGACGCCGAACGCACCCGCTGGTGGCAACCCGGCCGCCGCGAACAGCTCCAGGCCGAGGCCGCCGCCGACCGCGCCCTCCAAGAACGCGCCCACGCCGAGGTCGCCGAGCTGGCCCGCTACGCCGCCGAACTCCAACAGCAGCTCGGCGGACCCGGCGCCTGGCGGCAGGCCCGCCCGCAACTGGAGCGCGCCGAAGCCACCTATGTCCAGGATCGGCAACGCGCCCACGACACTGACCAACACGAGCTGACCCGGCTGGGGGAGCGGATCGCTAGCTACGACACCGCCGCCCTCGATGCCGGCACCCGACGCGAGGAACTCCTCACTGAACGACAACTCCGCGATGCGATGCCCGACACGCAACGCACCCTCGAACGGCAGCTCCGCATCCAGGAGACGCTCAAGCAGCGCCAACAAACCCTGGACCACGCCACGCTCGAACGTCAGCCCGAACCGTCACTCCAAGCCGACGTCGAATACCACCAGCGCACCCTCCACACTGACATCCACCAGGACATCGAACGAGGTGGCCCGAGCCTGTGAATCCTCGCTATCGGTGAGGTGTCACCGGGGGTCAGTCGTGTGCTGGGGCGGTGTCAGCGACCGGGTGCGGTAGAACCGCATCATCAACACCGTCGAGGCGGTGATCAGCTCGGTGGAGTGAAACGTCAGGCGTCGGATTCGGGGTGGTGTCGGGGTAGAGCCCGCGAACCAGGACCACGGCGACCACGCCGCCGAGTAACTGCATGGCGATGAACAGCGGCACCGACGCTGGGGCGATGCCGGCGAACGTGTCGCTGAACATGCGGCCGATGGTGATGGCGGGGTTGGCGAAGCTGGTGGAGGAGGTGAACCAGTACGCCGCGCCGATGAACGCTCCCACCGCAGCTGGAGCACGCTCGACGCGACCGGATCGCACCAGGGAGAAGATCACCAGCAGCAGGCCCACGGTGGCCACGACTTCGGACACGCCGTGTGCCGCGGTCGCGCGGTGGGTGGCGGCGATGCTGACCGGATCGAGGGTGAACATTACGTTGGCCAGCACCGCGCCCGTCACGCAGCCGAGGATCTGGGCGGGCAGGTAGGCCATTGCGTGGCGCCAGGGCAGTCCACCCAGTGCCGCGTCGACCAGTGACACGACGGGGTTGAAGTGCCCGCCGCTGACCGGGCCGAAGATGAGGATGATCGCGTAGAGCCCGACCGCTGTGGCGGCGGCGTTCTCCAACAGCTGGAGGCCGACGTCGCTGGGTGAGAGGCGTTGCGCGGCGATGCCCGAGCCGATCACCAGTGCGGCGAGCAGCGCGCTGCCGAGGAACTCGGCGAGGAGTTTGCGGGTCATGCGACCGGGACGCCCAGCTCGACGAGGAGGCCGCGCACACGGCGTTCGATCTCGTCGCGGACCGGGCGGACGTCCTCGACGCTCTTGCCGGCGGGGTCGTCGAGGGTCCAGTCCAGGTAGCGCTTGCTGGGGAAGACCGGGCAGGCGTCGCCGCAGCCCATGGTGATCACGACATCGGCGGCGCGGACGATCTCGTCGGTCCAGGGCTTGGGGAACTCGCCGGAGATGTCGATGTCGCGTTCGGCCATGGCCGCGATCGCGGCGGGGTTGATCTCGTAGCCGGGTTCGGAGCCGCCGGACCAGGCGACCGCACGGTCATCGGCGAGGTGTTGGAAGAAGCCCATGGCCATTTGGGAGCGGCCGGCGTTGTGCACGCACAGGAACAACACCGTCGGTTTCCCGTCAGTGTGGTGGCCTTCGACGCGGGCTAGGGCGTGCAGGCGTTGTCGGGCGAACCGTTCCGCGAGCAGGGGCAGGAACCGGGGGATGGTGGAGTGGGCGGCGAACTGGTCGTAGCTGGAGTGCAGGAACCGTTCGATGGTCTCGGTGCCGAACACTCCGTCGAACTCGCCGTGCAGTCGGGTGGCGGCGGTCTTCAACGCCAGCTGCTGGTCGATGCTGAGATCGCGGTGGGTGGGGTCGTGGATGTCAGTCATGGCTTTCCTCCGGTCTGGACGGCGGGGGCCAGCCGGTCGACCCGGTCGGCGAGATCACGAAAGGCCCGGTCGAACGCGTCCTCGGTGCCGACCGGGGCCGGGTCGGGCACCGACCAGTGCAGCCGGACAGCGTCCGCACCGGTGTGGTCGGGGAGGTGTTCGTGGGCGTTGTCGCACACCGCGACCACCAGATCGTCGGGTTGAAGCACCTCGTGGACGTGTGCGGTGCGCGCCTGGGCCAGTGACAGGCCGTGCTCGCGGGCGGTGGCGACCGCCAGTGGATGCACGCGCGCCGCGGGCTGGGTGCCCGCAGAGGCAGCGGGCACCTGACTACGACGCCGCCACAACGCTGCGGCCAGCTGCGAGCGGGCCGAGTTGTGCGTGCACACGAACACCACACGCGCCGCACGCACTACACCGGCCGGCACGAGACCGGCCAGCGCAGCGGGGCGCAGCCGGAGGTAGGTGCGGCGGTGGTCACCCTCCGATCGGGACCGCTCGATCACACCGGCCTGTTCGAGCAGCTTCACGTGGTGCGCGAGCAGGTTGCTCCCGATTCCCAGGGCACGGCCAAGCTCGCTGGGCGAGGCGTCCCCGAGCAGCAGGCGATCGACGATCGCCAGCCGGGCAGGCTCGCCCAGCGCCGCGTGCAGCCGCGCCCGCGCCACCACCTCAGAGGACCACTCAACGTTCATTGACTCAATGATGATTGAGTGGATGTCGGGCGTCAAGTCACCCAATGGGTGGGGAAGGTGTCGTGTCCACCCGAACCCTTCGGTATCCGGAGGTAGTTTCGGGGACTGGTTCGGAGTCCGGGGGTAGTTTGCGGGGCGCTGGCGGTCGGGTCGGGTGTCGTCGGGAGAATGCCGCGGTGCCGAATCTGGATCTTTGTGCCTGGTGGAGCGCCGCCCCCGGCGGAGCGGTTCGAGGTCGCGTTCGCCGATGACGAGGGTGAGCAGCGCCTGCCGTGGACGGCGGCCTGGTCGGTGCCGTTCGAGTCGTGCCGGCCGGTGCGGAAGTTCCCCTCGTACAAGGGCCAGCGCCACCTCTCGGGCCGGTGGTGGACTGCGACGACCAGCACGCTGGTCGGCTACGAGTCCTGGGGTGGAGCGTGACACGCTGATCGTGCTGGACTTCGATCCGGACGTGGTCGGCGTCGCCTCGCAGCCGTTCTGGCTGTTCTGGACCGCCGAGGACGGCAAGCCGCGTTCGCACGCCCCGGACTACTTCGCCCGCCTTGCCGACGACTCGACCGGGACGCGGTCGCGGTTGATGCGCCGCTGGTCAAGCGCCTGGAGGCCACCCACGGGGCCGGGGTGGTTCCGCTGCCGGGTCGAACCTCCAGCCCCTGCTCGACGACTGAACCCAGCCTCCACAACATCCGCAAACTAGCCACCGCGACCTTTAGCCGAATCTGGACAGGAGTGACGATGACGAAGCGTGGCAAATCGGGCAAGGCGGCTTCGGGGGCAGGTCAAGACGCTGCGCTCGGAGCGCTCGCCACGTTGGCGAGTGTCGCACTTGGTGCGAACCCCGTCGGGGCGACGCTGGTGGGTGGCAGCGCACCAGTGCTCAAGTATCTGCAACAGGTGTGGACCCGAGCAGGAGAGCGCCGCGGGGACCGCGCGGCGCGGTCGCTCGAACACGCCGCCGACCTCCTGGACGTTGGCCTCGACATCCTGGCGGAGCGGGCAGTTGGTCATGACGCTCGCCTCGAACTGCTCGCCCAGGTCTTGGAAGCAGCGGCGCGGACCTCGATGGAGGACAAGATCCAGGCCCTCGGCCAGATCCTCGCCGATGGCCTGCGCAGCGACAGCCACCTTGACGAAGCGAGGCTGCTGGCTTCGATGGTGAACGACCTGGAAGCACCACACGTCGTGGTGCTGAAACTGATCGCTGAGCAACCGGAGCCTCCGAAATCGATGTGGTCCAACCCTGGCGGACACCGCGGTTGGGAACGGACCCATCTCGCACTGGCGCTGCCCGACTACGACGGCTTTCTTGACGGGGTGCTGGCCGCGCTCATTCGCCACGGCGCGTTGCGTACTTTGGGCGACGGGACCTGGGACGGCATGGCGAACACCGACGCACACGGCATCACGAGACTCGGAACTCGCTGCTTGCAGCTCTTCGGCCACGAGCCAACCGAAAGTCCAAACGCTCCCGACGGCTCCGCCGAATCCGAAAACTAGGTCCGACCGGCCTTGCTCAGCCATCAGCCTGACCGTCGTCAATGTCGCTGCTTACACCGCCTCGATCAGTGCCAGGAGACAACCCTCCATGCCGCAGAAAACCCGTGACTTGTTCGCCCCGACCGTCCCGGTCGACAAGCTCAATCCCCTGTTCCGGCACGCGGCCCTTCAACCCGGCCACGAGGCGGCCCGCGCGCTGATCAACGAGGTCTACGCCAACTTCCACGACGTCGATGGCAGCTTCGTCCGGGAGTTCCAGACCGGTGGGTTCTCCGCCCGTGTGCTCGAGCTGGCGCTATTCGCCTACCTCGAAGAGAAGGACCTCGACCTCGACCGCAGCGCGGCTGCCCCTGACTACGTGCTGCGCGGCCAGCACTCCGTCGCGATCGAGGTCACCACCACCAACCCCGCGCAGGGAACGGCACCCGACGCCAACACTCCGCCGGACCTGCTCCCCCCGGATCTACCGGCCGCAGACCGCCAGTTCGTCTTCCAGATCGCCAAGGCCATCCGGCGCAAACTGATACACCGCGATGCCCAGGGCCGCCCCTACTGGGAACAACCCCACGTCAAGGGCTTGCCGTTCGTGGTCGCAGTCGGCGCGTTCCACAACGATCACGCCCAGTTCGAACCCGACGCCCTGGTCGGCAACTACCTCTACGGGCTCGCGCAAGCCCTCAGCCGCGACAACACCGACAACCGCGTCATTACCCAGAAAGAGATCGAACTCCACGAGTTCAACGGCAAGACGATCCCCAGCGCGCTGTTCCGGCAACCCGAGGCGGCCGACCTTTCCGGGGTGCTGTTCAGCAACCAGCACACCATCGCCAAGTTCAACCGCATCGGCACCGAGCAGGGCCTCGGCCACCCCGACACCGCACTCGTCCGGTTCGGCACCTCATACGACAACTCACCCGACGCGATCGAGCCCCACCAATTCGTCTACACAGTAGGGAGGCAGCCCGCCAGCTACCGGGAGACGTTCGCCCAGGGGCTGCATCTGTTCATCAACCCGTGGGCGAGGGTTCCCCTCGACCCTGCGGCCTTCCCCGGCATCATCCACACCAGCGTCGACGCCGACGGCATCGTCATGCCCGAGGTCCCCGAGGGATTCCACCCCCTCCTCTCCAAGACCGCGGTATGGCATGGTGCGGGCGCGCACCAGGTCGCAGCGCAGTTCCATCGCGACTACGAGGCTGCGGTTGATGCCGCATACCGCGGGAGGCAGTAGCGGACATCCGAAACGCGTTACAACAGCAGCAGACCCCGAAGACACCGGTGGCCAGCCGGCCACATCACTGACACAAATTGGGCGCGCTCACCGACGGAAACTCGGCGCTCAACCGTTCGGGTCCACCGCGCTGACCTAGGAACTTCGAAGCCGAGACAATCCGCGTCGGCACCCGCTGCGCCTGTTTGGCGCCGAATCCGCAAAGTTGCCCCGGACAACACGCCGCGCCCCTGTCCGGACCTACTTGTCGTGCCGCAGCTCAGCGACACGACATCCGCAAGGTTCGGCCGGACCAGACAGAAGGGACGCGGGGTGGCGACGCCGGCTTGAAGTGCGTTGTCGGGTTATCGCCGTGGGTGTTGGCGGGTGAGGTGGTGGACGACGTAGCGGGCGTCGCGGCCGACGCCGCGCAGGGTGGCCGAGGCGAAGCTGCGTTGCCATTCCAGGCCGACGAAGCCGAGTCCGGGGTGGACGGTGGAGAGCCCGCGTTGCTGGTGGCGGTCTTCTGGGTGGAGGTAGGAGAGCGCGGGTTGGTAGCCGGTGGCGAGCAGGATGGTGTCGACGTGTTCGCGGGCGCCGTCCGGCCAGGCGACCTGATCGCCGTCGAGCGTGGTGAAGATCCGGCGTTGGTCGGGGCGTCCGGCGGTGATGGCGCGGCGGTAGCGGCCGTCGTCGTTGACCGGCATGTGCGGTTTGGTGCGCAACCACGGGCCGATCGGCAGGTGGTCGAACCCGGAGATCACCGACCAGAAGTGCACGTCGCGTCCCAGTGGACGTTGGGGCGCGAACCGGATGGGTTTGCGGGTGGCGATCGTGACGGTGGCGACCGTGGCCAGCTCGTAGCCGACCTGCACGGCGGTGTTCGCCGCGCCGACCACGATCACCCGCTGCCCAGCGAACGGGCCTGGTTCGCGGTAGTTGGCGGAGTGCAGCACGGTCCCGGTGAACCTGTCCAGGCCGGGTAACGCGGGTCGGTGCGGCTCGGTGAAGGCGCCCGATGCCGCGATCACGAGTGGTGTGGTCAGGGTGGGGCCGTCCTGGACGTCGACCTCGAACGGGCTGTCCTGGTTGTCGTGGTGGCGGACAGCGGTGACCCGATGGCCGGTGCGAATGTCCATATCACGCTCGTCGGCGAGGTGCTTGGCGTAGCGGCGGAGGTAGTCGATGACCTCGTCGCGGTGCGGGTAGCAGTCCGGGTCGCCGGGGAACGGCATGCCGGGCAGGGAGCTGTAGCGGGCGGGGGAGAACAGGGTGAGGCTGTCGTAGTAGGAGGGCCAGGACCCGACCGGCTCCTCCCCGGCTTCAAGGATCACCGGGGCGCGGCCGGCTTGGCGCAGGGCGTGGGCGGCGGCGAGACCCGCCTGTCCGCCGCCGATCACCAGTGCGTCGATGTCGTTCATCAGGATGTGCTTTCTGTTGTGGGGATGGTGAGGAAGGACAGGGCGACGGCGGCGAGCGCGCCGAGGACGAGGAAACTGGTGGCGTAGCTGCCGAACACGGCGGCCAGCGCGGCCCCGGCGAAGGGGGCGGCGGCCATGGTGATGGTCAGCGGGGCTGACAGCAGTCCGGTGAGGTGGCCGTAGTGGCGGTGGCCCCACCGGTCGGTCACGGCGGTGGCCTGTACCAGGGTGAACACGCCACGCGCCATTCCCGCCGCGACCGCTCCGGCGACCAGCGCGAGTCCGGTGGTGAGCACGCCGAGCACGGCGGTGGTGGCCGCGAGCGCGAGCAGGATTCCCGCAGTGCGGGCCAACACAGACGTGTGGCGGACGAGCGCGGCGTACCCGAGCCGCGCCACGACTTGGCCGGCGCCGCCGAGCCCGAGCGCGACCGCCGCCAGCTGGGTGCTGACCCCGCGTTCCACGAGGAGCGGCACGAGGTTGATCACTGCGGCGAACGTCGCCAACCCGGCCAGGCCGAGCGCCACCGCGAGCGCGAGGAACGCCCTGCTGCGGGCGGTTCGACGCGGATCGGCATCCAGCGTCTCACCGCCAGGGTCGGGGTGGGGGCGGGGTGGCCAGGGCAGGCGCAGCCCGAACCAGTGGGCCGGGATGGTGACCACCGTCAGAACCCCGACGAGCACCAGATAGGTGGCCCGCCAGTCCATGCGGGTGGCTAGCGCGGCGGTCTCCGGCGCGAACACCGTGCTGGCCAACCCACCGGCCAGGGTCAGGACGGTGAGCGCGCGGACGGGGTTGGGGCCGTGCCAGCGGGTCAGCGCGGCGAACGCGGGTGGATACAACACCGCGCCCATCGCCACCCCGACCCCCAGCCACCCGGCGAAGAACCACACGAGGTGCTGCGTGGTCGCGACGACGATCAGCGCGGGTACCGCGATGATCGAGCCGGCGGTCATCACCCCGCGCGGGCCGTGCCGGTCCAGCCACCGCCCCCCGGGATCCCGACCAGCGCGGCCACCAGTTGGCTGGCTGACAACGCTCCGGTGATCGCCGCCGCCGGCCACCCGGTGGCCGCAGTGATGTCGCCGGCGAGCACCGGGAAGGCGTAGAACAGCACACCCCAGCTGGTGATCTGCGTGGCACACAAGGTCGCCAGCGCGACCCGCCGCCCGCCCCGCGACACCACCCTCTCGGCGTCGGCCAGCGTGGTCGCGTCGCGGGTCATCGCGTCGGTGGCGCGGCCAGGGTGAGCGTCTCCACCCCGCCGGTCGGACCACAGCAACCACCCACCGTGTCGGCTGGCTGGTCGAACACGCCGGAGCCGCCGCACACGCCGGTTTCCGGCAACACCAGCTCCACCCGTTCCGCCGACTCCCGGTCCCCGGCGAGCGCGGCGGCGATGGAGCGGACCTGCTCGTAGCCGGTCATCGCGAGGAACGTCGGGGCGCGGCCGTAGCTCTTCATCCCCGCCAGGTAGACGCCCGGCTCCGGGTGCGCCAGCTCCTTGACGCCGTGGGGATAGACGGTGCCGCAGGAGTGCACGTTCGGGTCGATCAACGGCGCCAGCGTCACCGGTGCCTCCAGGGTGGGGTCGAGGTCGAGCCGCAGCTCCGAGAGCCAGGACAGGTCCGGCCGGAACCCGGTCAGCACCACCACCTCGTCCACACCAGACACCCGATCGGCACCGGACACGAGCGTCAGCCGCCCGTCCATGCGACGGTCGACGGCCTCGGTGCGGAACCCGGTCACCGTGGTCACGTGCCCAGCGGCGGCAGCAGCCTTCGCCCGCTGGCCCAGCGCGCCCCGCGCCGGCAGCTGGTCCGCCTCCCCGCCACCGAACACCGCCCCGACCACGCCCCGCCGCAGCACCCAGCTGATCCGGGTGCCCTGCTCCGCGAGGTCGGCGAGCGCGACCAGGGCGGTCAGTGCCGAGTGCCCGCTGCCGACCACCGCGACATGCCGACCCGCGTACCGGGCTCGCACCTGCGGGTCGGCCAGGTTCGGCACCCGGTAGGTGATCCGGTCCGCCGCGGCCCATTCGCCGAGCGCGGGTAGCCCGTCGCCGCCGAGCGGGTTCGGCCCACCCCATGTGCCCGACGCGTCCACCACCGCCTGGGCGGTGATCCGCTCTTCCCGCCCGTCCCGGTGCCGAACGTGCACGGTCAGCGGCTCGGTGTCCCGCCCGGCGTCCACCACCCGGTCCCGCCCCCGCCGCGCCACCCCCACCACCTCGACACCGACCCGAACCCGCTCACCGAGGACATCCGCGAGGGGGTGCAGGTACCGGTCGGCCCACTCTGCCCCGGTCGGATACGTCTCGCCGTCCGGGCGCTGCCAACCGGTCGGCTCCAGCAGCCGCCCGGCCGCCGGGGCCACCAGCTCCGACCACGGCGAGAACAACCGGACGTGATGCCACTCGGCCACCGCCGCCCCCGCCCGATCTGTCCGCTCCACCACCAGCGGCTCCACCCCTCGCTCCACCAGCTGGGCCGCCGCCGCCAACCCCACCGGCCCGGCACCAACCACCACCACGGGATACTCCGACATCACCAACCCCTTCCATCGATCCAGCTCGATTGAATGGTGAGAGTATCGATGAATGTCGATGTAGGCAACCATCGATGGAGACCGATATAGTGGCCGGCATGACGACCAGCCCGCCCGTGCTCCGGGCCGCTGTGCTTCCGGACGCCGAGGCCGCCACCTACGCCGAGTGGTTCGCCTGCCTGTCCGAACCCACCCGCGTCCGGCTCCTGCACGCGGTCGCCACCAGCCCCGGAGGCCTCAGCGTCGGCGCGCTCACGGAGTTGCTGGGCATCAGCCAGTCCACGTGCTCCCACCACGTCCGCAAGCTCGCCGACGTCGGGTTCCTGCTGCTACACAAGGAAGGCACCAGCACCCGCGTCACCGTCAACCAAGCCTGCTGCGTCGGCCTCCCACACGCCGCCGACGCCGTCATGGGCCTGCTCGCACCCCGCCCGTGTTGCCCTGAAGACGTGCCGACCGACGTCACCGTCCGCGCCCTGCGCGACGAGGACTGGCCGGCAGTGCGCCGCATCTACGCCGAGGGCATCGCCACGGGCGTCGCGACCTTCGAGACCGCCGTGCCCAGCCGCGCCAGCCTGGACGCCCGCTGGCTGCCCGACCACCGCTGGGTCGCCGAACGTGACGGCCAGGTCGTCGGCTGGACCGCCTTGTCACCCGTGTCCACACGGGAGTGCTACTCAGGCGTCGCGGAAAGCTCCATCTACGTCGCCGAGCACCATCGCGGCCAGGGGATCGGCAAAGCCCTTATCCGCCAACAAGTCATCGCCGCCGACGCCGCCGGGTTGTGGACCCTGCAAACCGCGATCTTCACCGAGAACCGCGCCAGCATCGCACTGCACCACCAAGCCGGCTACCGCACCGTCGGCATCCGCGAACGCATCGCCCAACAGGGCGGCACCTGGCACGACACCGTCCTCATCGAACGCCGCGCCGATACTGTCACCTGCCCCAGCTAGCAGTAATCCGGTACTGCGGTACGGGTCTACGTCGAACCATGAGCACATCGGTGCCGGGCACGGCCGGATCCTCGCCGCCTACTGCGGGATCGTCGTCGTACGCCCCACGCCACTGGAAATCACCACGGAACAATGCTGGAAATTTCCAGGAAATAGTCATGTTCGACTGAACTCCGCGCCGATCGGTGTGGGGTGAGATTCCCACAACGCGCCACAGTGATGTGCCCGCACCACACCGGACATCAGCAATCGCAGCAACAACTATGGTTGCACCACAACGGTTCTTGTCCGATGTTGTCCCTTTCCGAATTGGCCCGTCATGGAGTCTGTCACGGCTCGTGACCGCGCATGTGCCCCTGCAACCGGGGCCGTGTTGGTGTTACCGTGGGTCTAACGTGGGGTGCCGGCGCGGTAGCCAATCCTCCCCCCTGTTGGCTACCTGTCTCGCGCTGGCTTCCCCGCCACAACCGAAGAGAACGCGCATACGCGGAGGGCTTTCCTGGGTGTTCCCCTCCACAGCGCACCGAGAGACAAGGAATGTGGGGGGAAGGACAATGGGATCCGATCTCGCATCGGAAAACGACCCAGGCAATCGCCAGAGCAGCGGCGACGCGTCAGATTTTGTAATTCCATCGCCGCGCCCAGCGCCGGATGACGACATCGCGGGACTGCCGACACCTCAGCCAGAAACCGGCTCAGACGACCCAGCGCAGTGGTATGATCAACCGCGCAAACGCGGCACCGATCGCCGCTACTGGAGCGAAGTTGAGTGGATCGGCGGACCAGAAGGCGACCGATTACGCGAAAAACTCTCTGAGATCGTTCGGGACCTGCTCCAATGGGCACACGACGAGCAAAAGAAATCCGAAACCGATTCTTCGGCTGATTCTGGTGAGGATGGTGATACCGATGACACACCCGCATGACCCGCGTGACCCACACACGGACCCGCCGCCGCCCGCGCTCCGACGAGGCTCGTTACCCAAGCCGCCGGTGCCGGCGACCGGCCCATCCGGACTGTCCGACTACGCGGTCTCCCCGCTGGGCATGCGCTCAGCGCTGCTGGGCCAACTGCTCGGCGGAGAAGTCCGGGTCGCGGTGCTGTGCCGCACCTCCACCGAGGACCTCCAAGACCCGCGTCAGTCGGTGATGCGGCAGGTCCACAACGTCAAGAACGCCCTGCCCGAAGCCTGGGTGATCGTGGCCCACTTCTACGACGTCGAGTCCGGCCGCCTCGAACTCGACCAACGCGGCCGCAAGACCGGCTACGAGAAGTTCAACATCCCCATCCCCCGCGACGGCGGCATCACTGACCTGCTGGCCGAAGCGGCGCACCCGAAGCGGCGGTTCGACGTGGTGATCTGCGAGAGCATCTCCCGGGTCGCCCGCCGCGCCTTTGAAGGGCTGTCGATCGAGCGGGATCTGGAACGCGCCGATGTGCCCTTGTTTGCCGCGAACGAGCCGATCACCCTGGACGGGTCGCGAGCGCAGCGGATCCTGCTACGGCGGATCAACCAGGCGGTGGCCGAACACGAGGCCTACAACACCGGAGAACAGTCCTGGGGCGGCCTGTGCACCCACGTGCGTGACGGCTGGAACATCGGCAAACCACCGTACGGGTACCGGGCCAAGACCTTCCGGCATCCCAACCCGATGAAGGCCGCCAAGGGCCAGACCAAGGCTCGGCTGGAGCCGGACGGGGTGCGTGGGGAGACGGTCACTCAGATCGCGTTGTGGCGCTACCACGAGAACCTGGGCTACGACACGATCGCCGACCGGCTCAACGCCGAACCGGCCAAGTACCCGCCACCCGAACCGCCCGGCAGGACGCGGGCGCGGGGTGCGTGGGGCAAGACCAGCGTGTACGAGATCCTGGTCAACCCCAAGTACACCGGCTACCAGGTGTTCAACAAGCGTGCCACCCGCTCTCGCCGAGGCAAGGTCAACGATCCGGCGTTCTGGGTCTGGTCGGCAGAGCCGGTGCACGAGCCGTTGATCCCGAAGTGGATGTACGACGAACTCACCGCCCGCCGCAAAGCCAAACGCGGCTCCCGCGACGGCAACGCCCCCAACACCCACCCCAAGACCCGTCGTACGTACGTGCTGCGCAGCATGGTCTTCCACGACTGCGGACGGAGGATGTACGGCAACCACCGCCACAACTCCACCTACTACATGTGCAACCCCGCCTCCAACAACCGCGGACGCCCCGACAAGCACGCGGGGCACGAGAAGGCCGCCTACATCCGAGAGGACGAGATTCTCGACGCCGTCTCGCACGTCTACATCACCCGAGTGTTCGGCCCGCACCGCCGAGAGCTGTTCGCGGCCAATCTCGCGAGTACCGATGACCGCGAGACTCGGCAGCGAGAGGCCGAACGAGAGCGGCTCCAACGCACTCTCGCCGATCTCGCCCGCCGGCAGGACAACGTCATGCGTCAAGCCCAGGACTGCGCACCCGACGACCCGTTCGGCCAAGGCCTGCGGCAGACCTACAACGACCTCGAAGCCGAACGCCGCGCCGCCCTCGCGGCCATCGCCGAACTGGACGCCGCCGAGCAAGCCGGTCCGCCCCGACCGACCGCCGATGACGTCGACCTGCTCGACGCTCTGCCGTACCTGACGCTCAACCTCACCGAGGCGCCCGAGCAGCTACTCCGGGGACTGTTCGAGATCACTCACCTGACGATCCGCTTGCACCCGGACAGTGACGACGCCACGATCACCATCAGGCTCCCAGCCGACGACTTCTACACCATCGCCGAAGCGGCAGAAAGGATCATCAACACCATGGACAACGCACAAGAAACGCCTGGTCAGCTACCAGACGCTCCTCGTGCGGATGCTGTACGTGCCCCCGGCAGGATTCGAACCTGCGACCTGCCGCTTAGGAGGCGGACGCTCTATCCCCTGAGCTACGAGGGCGCTGTCCGACAGCCTAGCGGCTGTCGAGACCGGGGTGTCACCGCATCGTGGTAAAGGCATCTTGGTGGTCGGTGGCCCACTGTTCGAACGTCTTGGCCGGGCGGTTCAGGATGGTCGGGACGTGCGAGGTCACGTAGGCTGCCCCGCCTGCTCGGGCCCAGGCCACGCCCGTCGTCACCGCTTGGATCGCTTCTGGGGGCATGCCCGTCGCCTGGAGGGTCTGGCCTGCGTCGACGTCTACCGTCGTGATCGGGTGGTTCAGTACTCGCTCGAGGGTCTTGGCCTGGTCCGCGAAGGTGAGCAGGTCCGGGCCGGTCAGGTCGTATCGGTGGCCGGCGTGGGCGTTGGTCAGCAGTGCCTCCACGGCTACCGCCGCCACGTCTCGGGGGTCGACCACCGCTTGTTGGGCCGGGCCCAGCATGTCCGGGATCGGGTCGGTGAGGGAGTAGGCGAGGAAGTTCGACGCGAAGCTGGTCGGGCGGAGGATGGTCCACGCCAGGTCGCTTGCCTCCAGCGCCTGTTCGGCGACCAGGTGCCAGGCGCCCATCACCTCGCCTCCGAATCGCTCGCCGGTGCCGTTGGCGGACAGTTTGACCACCTTGGGCACGCCCTTGGCCGCTTCCAGCAGGGCCAGGTCGTGGTCTGGGGTTGGAGTTGGGGGTGTTGTCACCAGGAAGATCGCGTCCACGCCTGCTGTGGCGGCCGACAACGATGCTGGGTCGGTGAAGTCGGCGTTCACGTAGTTCGGGCCGGTTCGGGTGCGGGACATGGCGCGGTACGGCACGCCTTGTTGGGAGAGCAGTCGCACTACCTGGCTGCCGATCGTGCCTGTCGCGCCGGTTACGAGGATCATGGGTGAACTGTCGCGGCCAGCTGGCGCCGTCCTATAGGAACTTTCGGCACAGGGTGTTGTCGGTGACCGCGGCTACTGTGGGCTTGTGGGGCCGCTTCTTGTGCCGTCCGAACTTCGGCCGTGGGTGGTTGGGATCGACGAGGCCGCAGCGCTGGGTGCGGAGGTCGTCGATGTGCCTGACCATGCCGCGACGCTTGTCGTGCGGACTGTTCCTCGGCCTGAGGTCGTGGTGATGGGGCCTCGGACCCGCGCCGCCTACCACTTGAGCGAAACCGGGCCCTCCTGCCTGCGGATTCGGCTTCGGCCCGGGAGTGGTCAGGCCGTGCTCGGGCGTCCGCTGCGGGATCTTGCCGATCGCGTCGTACCCCTGCGGCAGTTACCCGGCGTCGACGTCGGTCGGCTCCTGGACGATCCGGTCGGGGTCCTCGTCGCGGCGCTTGCCGGTCGGGCGGTTGGGGACGACCTGGTCGCGTCGGCTGCTGACCTGCTCTCCCGGGTGACCGTGGCGGACACGGCTCGGCGGCTGCACATCAGTGAACGTCGGTTGCGGACGTTGTTCACCGACTCCGTTGGTCTTTCGCCCAAGCACTTCGCGCGGATCCGGCGGGTTCGGGCGGTGCTCGCGACGGCGCCGCACGGACGGTGGGCGGATGTCGCGACGGCTGTCGGGTACTACGACCAGTCGCACATGACGGCCGAGTTCAGGCACCTCATGGGGGTTCCGCCTGCGGCCTACGTGGCCGGGCGTCGGCCGGCGCCGCGGCCCTGCGGCTGACGTTTCCCAGGTCGGTGGTCTCACAGTGCCACGGGGGTTGACATGGTTAACGCTTCCATTAATATTTACCACTGTGCGAAACCAAGTGGACGAGGTGCTGGTGGCTCTCGCCGACCCCATCCGGCGGCAGGTGGTCGACGAGTTACGGCTGGGGCCAAGGCGGGCCGGCGAACTCGCTGACGCGGCGGGGATGAGTTTTCCCGCGATCAGTCGCCACCTGCGGGTACTGCGTGCCTCCAACCTCGTGGAGGTGCGTGCACTCGAAGAGGACGCGCGTGTGCGTGTCTACCAACTGAGGGCCGAGCCGTTCCTCGCGCTGCGTGCCTGGCTCGACCAGGTCGAGGCGTTCTGGACCGACCAGCTCGGTGCCTTCTCCGACTACGCGAACAAGAGGAAACAGGAATGACCGAGGCCCACGTGACGGTCGAGGTGGAGGTTGATCCCGCCACCGCGTTCGACCTGTTCACCAGGGACATCGCCGCATGGTGGCGGGCGGATCGCTCGCTGTGGGGCGACATCGAAGGGGAGTTGCGCTTCGAGGACGGGCGGCTCATGCAGGGCAGTGCCGAGATCGGGCGCGTGTCCGCGTGGGAGCCGGGGCCCCGGCTGGCGTTCAGCTACGGGCCGCCCGGCGTCGACCATGCCGAGCGCACCGAGGTCGAGGTGCGGTTCGAGGCCGTGCGCGGCGGCACCCGGGTCGTCGTGCGGCACGGTGGCTGGGAGAAGGCCAACTGGGCGGGGCTTTTAGCGGGCTTCGCCCGGCACTCACTGGAACGGATGCTCCTCGCCCGGCTGGGGGACTTCCTCGACGCGATCGCGAGCGGGGATCTCGAGTTCTTCGAACGGAACCTGACCGACGAGGCGATGTTGATCTTTCCGGGTGAGCGCAACACGTACACGAAGGCCCAGTGCGTCGCCGCCATGGCCGGGCATCCCGTCTACCACAAGTACGACCTGACCGACCCACACATCGTCCACATCGGAGACTCGACCGCGGTGTTCACGCACCACGCCACCGTTATGCACGAACAGCAGGAGAAACCTCGGTCGGTCACGGTCTCGACCGTGTTCGTGCACCGGGACGGCGACTGGCGCCTGGCCCTCCACCAGTGGACCGAATGACCCAAGGAGTCCAACATGTACTACGCGATCCACGTGCCGGACCTGGCGCGTGCCAAGAGCTTCTACTCGACCGTCTTCGGCTGGAGCTTCCGGTCCGACGACCACATCGACGGCAGCTCGCCCGCCGGTGGCCTCGGTGCCGGCGAGCCGGGCATCGACCTGTACTTCGAGGTGTCGGACATTGCGGCCACCGTCGCACGGCTGCGTGAGCTCGGTGGGGACGCGCCCGATCCGGTGGAGTCGGCGTCGGGGTGGAGCTGTCTGGCCGAGGGCGGCACCCTCGGGTTGTGGCAGCCGGCTGACGGGTATGCCGGCCAGGACCCCAAATGCGCGGAAGGTGACCTTTTCTACTACGTCGTCCCAGTTGTCGACGAGGTGACGAAAGACCGGTACGTCGCCGCGCTCGGCTGGGAGTTATCGCCCGGCTCCCACCCGGGCGGCTGGAACATCGGGAACTCCGTGCCGCCCGGTGGGGTGTTCGTCGACCACGCAGGCGCCCCTGACGTGTACTTCCGGGTGAGCGACGTGGAAGCCGCTACCAGGCTTGTTCGGGAGGCGGGTGGCACGGCAGGCGACAAACAGCCCAACTCGGCGGGGTGGCATGCGGCATGCCGTGACGATCAGGGGGTGGAGTTCAGCATCGGTTCGCTGCGTCAGGGTTGATCGGGGTACTAGGGTTCCCCCGACGGTCTGGTACGGGGAGGAATCCGCAGTGGGTGACGGGCGGCTTGAGATCGACCACATCTCCAAGCGCTACGGCGACGTTGTTGCTCTGAAGGACACTACGTTCGACGTGCGTGCTGGTGAGTTGTTCGGGTTCGTCGGCAGTAACGGCGCCGGCAAGACGACCACGATGCGTATCGCGCTGGGTGTGCTGATGGCGGACTCGGGCGAGGTGCGCTGGGACGGCGAGCGGATCACGCTCGAGACTCGCCGGCACATCGGGTACATGCCCGAGGAACGTGGGCTGTACCCGAAGATGAAGGTGGGTGAGCAGCTCGTCTACCTGGCGCGCATGCACGGCTTGTCCACGCGGGACGCCAAACAGTCGATGACAGAGTGGACGGAGCGGCTCGGGGTCGCGCACCGAACGGGCGACGACGTCCAGAACCTGAGCCTTGGCAACCAGCAGCGCGTGCAGCTCGCGGCGGCCCTGATCCACAACCCGACCATCCTCGTCCTCGACGAGCCGTTCTCGGGGCTCGACCCGATCGCGGTCGACGTGATGAGCAAGGTTCTGCTGGACAAGGCCGCCGAGGGCATCCCGGTGGTCTTCTCCAGCCACCAGCTCGAGCTCGTCGAGCGGCTGTGCCACCGCGTCGGGATCATCCGGAGTGGACAGATGGTCGCGATCGGCGAGGTCGACGAGCTGCGGTCCGGCGGTGCCGCCGAACTGGTCGTGGTCGCGCCCAACGCCACCGAGGGCTGGGCCGCGGGGCTGCCCGGCGTGACCGTGCGCGAGCACGTCCGCGACCGGACGGTGCTGGAGCTCGGCGACGGCGCCGACGACCAGGCGGTGCTGCGGGCCGCGCTGGCGACCGGGCCGGTGACCGAGTTCAGCCGCAGGCGGCCGTCGCTGACCGAGCTGTACCGCGAGGTCGTGACGCAGGAGACCGAGGAGGACGCGGCATGACCGGGAACGACCGCGTTGGCAGGACCGGGCACGCCTGTGCCCGGCATGGTGGGTTCGATGGGGCGGGGGTTGTGGCATGAGCACTCCGGATGTTCGGCTCAGCTCGTGGGAGGCGGTGCGCCTCGTCGCGGGGCGTGAGGTCGTCACGAAGATGCGGTCCAAGGCGTTCATCATCACGACGGTGGCGATATTGGTGCTGCTCGTCGGCTTCTCCCTGGTGATGAAGGCCGTCAGCGGCGGGTCCGACGCGACGATCGGGGTCACCTCGTCGACCAGTTCGCTCGCCGAGGCCATCAGGACCACCGCGAAGCAGGTCGGCAAGACCATCGACGTGAAGACCGTCGACGAGAAGGCCGGCCGTTCGCAGGTCTCCGACGAGTCGCTCGACGCCCTGGTGACCGCGGGCGGCACCGACGGCACGTTGCGGGTCGTGGTCAAGAAGGATCTCGACGGCGACCTCAAGAACGTGCTCACCGTGATCTCCGGGCAGGTCGCGCTCAACAACGAGATCTCGGACCTTGGTGGCGACCCCGCACAGGTGCAGTCGGCCGTGGCGAACGCGAAGCTGGACGTCGAGCCGCTGGAGAAGCCGTATCCGTACCAGTCGGGGCAGCTGATCCTGGGCATCGTCGCCGGGATCCTGATCTACATGTCGTTGATGCTGAACGGCCAGATGGTGGCCCAGGGGGTGGTCGAGGAGAAGTCGAGCCGGGTGGTCGAGCTGCTGCTCTCCGCGATCCGGCCATGGCAGCTGATGGCGGGCAAGGTGCTCGGCATCGGGTTCGTCGGGCTCGTGCAGATGGTGGTGATCGGCGGGGTCGGCCTCGCCGTGGCGCTCGGGCTGGACGTGCTGACGATCTCGACGTCGGCGGCCGTCGGCACGGTGGTGTGGCTGGTTGTCTGGTACCTGCTCGGGTTCATCATGTACTCGCTGGTGTTCGCGGGGCTCGCGGCTCTCGTGTCACGCCAGGAGGACGTCAGCGGGGTGATCATGCCCGCCCTGATGTTCGTCATCGTCGGGTACGTCATCGGCATCTCGGTCCTACCGTCCCAACCGGACAGCACACTCGCCGAGATCCTGTCGGTGATACCGGTGTTCGCGCCGACGCTGATGCCGATGCGGCTGGCCATGGGCGGGGTTCCGGTGTGGGAGCAGGTTGTCTCGGTTGGACTCGTGCTCGTGCTCATCCCGTTGCTGGTGTGGTTCGCGGGCCGCATCTACGCCAACGCGGTGATGCGCAGCGGTGCCCGGGTCAAGCTGACGGACGCCATGCGCCCGGCCTAAACCGCTGGTCACTCACGGCAACGGGGTAGGATCTCACCGTCAAGTAGACCCGCCATGGCGCCCACTGTCGGGGAGGCGTTCGTGATCAAGGTGCTGCTCGCGGATGACGAGGACCTCGTCCGCTCAGGACTTCGCACAATACTGACCAGCGCCGGCGACATCGAGGTCGTCGCCGAGTGTGATGACGGCGTGCACGTCGCCGACGCGGCGCGACAGCACCGACCGCATGTCGTGCTGCTCGACATCAGGATGCGGTCCGCGGACGGGATCGTCGCGCTGCGTAAGCTGCGCGCCCTGCCGGAGCCGCCGGTGGTGGCGATGCTGACGACCTTCGACGTCGACGAGTACGTCCAGGAGGCGTTGCGCATCGGCGCCAGCGGGTTCCTGCTCAAGGACACCGAGCCGGAGGTGCTGATCAAGGCGGTGCGTGACCTGGCCCGCGGCGGTGCCGTGCTCGACCCGAAGGTCGCGGCACGGGTCCTGTCGGCGGTCGCGGACGGTGAGCGGGCGGCGGAGCCTGCGCGTCGACTGCTCGCGTCACTGTCCGATCGGGAACGTGAGGTCGTCGCGCTCATCGGGCAGGGGCTGTCGAACGCCGAGATCGGCAGCGCCCTGCACCTGTCGGAGGCCACGGTCAAGGGTTACGTGTCCGCGGTCCTCGGCAAGATCGGGGCGGTCAACCGGGTGCAGGCGGCGCTGGTGGCCTACCGGGGCGGCCTGATCGCTTGACCTCCACCATGCTCGAGGTTCGAGACTTGCCTCATGCGTGCTGTGGAAGTGACGAGGTTCGGTGGGCCCGAGGTACTGACGCTTCGTGAGTCGCCCGACCCGGTGGCCGGTCCCGGTCAGCTGGTCGTCGACGTCGCGGCGGTGGACGTGCTGTTCATGGACGCACGGCTGCGTGCCGGCTGGGGGCGTGAGTGGTTCAGTGTCGAGCCGCCGTACGTGCCCGGCAACGGTGTGGCTGGCACGGTGCGGTCGGTCGGGTCCGATGTGGACGGCTCGTGGGTCGGGCGGCGGGTCCTGGCGCACACCGGGAAGAACAACGGGATGACGCCCGTCGGTGGGTACGCCGAGCAGGCGGTCGCCGAGGTGTCCGATGTGGAGCCCGTGCCCGACGCGCTCGGTCTGCCGGAGGCGTTGACGTTGCTGCACGACGGCCCGACGGTCGTGCTCGCGCTGAGCTCGGCGAACGTGCGGCCGGGTGAGCGCGTGCTGGTCAACGCGGCGAGCGGCAGTCTCGGCACCCTGTTCGTGCCGATCCTCAAGGCCGCCGGCGCGGAGGTCGTCGGCGCGGCGCGGGGTGCGCGCAAGCTGGACTTCGTCCGCGAGTGGGGCGCGGACGACGCCGTGGACTACTCGACCCAGGACTGGACCGACCGGGTCGGCACGGTGGACGTCGTGTTCGACGGCACGGGCGGCGACATCGGTACCGCCGCGTACGGGCTGTTGCGCCCCGGCGGCCGGTTCCTCGCGTACGGGTCGTCGGCGGGTGAGTTCCCGAAGACCGAGCCGCCGCGGCCGGGGGTGACGGTCGTCGGGATCCTCGAGATGGGCAAGGGCGTGGACAAACGCGGGGCCCTGACGGAGATGCTCGCGAAGGCCGCGCGAGGCGAGGTCACGCCGCTGGTGGGGCAGACCTTCCCGCTGGACCAGGCCAAGGCCGCACACGAGGCCATCGAGGCACGGCAGACCGTTGGCAAGACGCTGCTGCTGACCTGAGGACTCACAGCTGCTTCGTGCCGTCCGGGGAGTCGCGCCACTGGGCGAACGGCTCGTTCAGACGCCAGCCCGTCCCGTCGTTGTCCAGTACCCGGATCGCGCAGTGCTCCGGGTTCGACAGCGACTCGAACAGGTCGATGCTCCACGCGAACACCCGCCTGCACAGCAGACGCATCGTCAGGCCGTGGGACACCACCAGCACGGTGTCCGGGTGTGCGGGGTCCTTCGCGATGCGGAGCTCCAGCTCGCTGAGGAACGACGCGACACGGTCGTCGACGTCGGCGCCGGACTCGCCGTGGGGCAGGCGGTAGAAGAAGTGGCCGTAGTCGTTGCGGCGCTGCTTCTCCAGTTCCTGTTCGACGGGATCCTGCAGGTTGCCCCAGTCCTGCTCGCGTAGCCGCGGCTCCGGCACCACCCGTTCGGCAGACAGGTCGAGCAGCCCGTACGTCCGCTGGGCGCGCACGTACGGGCTGACGTACGCGGCCAGCGGCCCGTCCACCAGCCCGTGCACCAGCGGCCGCGCCGCCATCGCCTGCGTTTCCCCACGCACTGTCAGCGGCAGCGCGTGGTCGGGTGTCCTCGTGTAGGCGAGCTCGTCGATGTTGCCAAGGCTCTCCGCGTGCCGCAGCAGGATGATCCGCACGGCGCTATCGTGCCTCTTCGCCAGCTCTTGCAGTTCGACCGGCGTCAGACGCGAGGAGTGTCACATGATCAAGTATGTCGCGCTGTACAAGCACCCCGTCGACGGCGAGGCGTTCGACAAGGCGTACTTCGAGTCGCACAAGCCACTGATCGACAAGGTCCCCGGCCTCATCCGCCAGGAGATCGCGAAGGTCACCCGCACGTTCGTGCCCGGGTTCCTCCAGGACAGCGAGCCCTACCTCGTCGCCGAGCTGTACTTCGAGTCCAAGGACGCCATGAAGGCCGCCTTCGCCTCACCGGAGTGGCAGGT
Source organism: Actinophytocola oryzae (assembly GCF_004364325.1). Taxonomy (GTDB): domain Bacteria; phylum Actinomycetota; class Actinomycetes; order Mycobacteriales; family Pseudonocardiaceae; genus Actinophytocola; species Actinophytocola oryzae. The sequence goes on from NZ_SOCP01000012.1 coordinate 29,855, forward strand.
CGCCGGGGCCAACCTCACCGAGATCGGCGGCATGGACCTCGTCGCCATGTTCTCCGCCGAGGTCGTCGAGTGACCCGCACTGCCGCGGTCGTCGGCGGCGGCACCATGGGAGCGGGCATCGCCCACGTACTCCTCGCCGCCGGTGACCGCGTCACCGTCGCCGAGGCGGGTGAGGAGCGGGCGGACGCCGCCAGACAGGCCGTCGCCGCCTCGCTCGGAAAGGCGCAGGACCGGGGCAAGCTCGACGCGCCAGCCGACGACCTGCTCACGCGCCTCGACGTGGTGCCTGCCATCGACCAGCTGCCCGGCACGGCGGAGCTGGTCATCGAGGCCGTGCCCGAGGACGTCGAACTCAAGCGGGGCATCCTTGCCCAGGTGCGGAAGGCCTGCCCGGACGCGCTCCTCGCCTCCAACACGTCGTCCCTGTCGATCCGCAGGCTCGGCGACGACGTGATCGGCATGCACTTCTTCAACCCCGTGCCGGTGCAGGTCCTCCTCGAGCTGGTCGTGCACGACGACCTCGACCCCGCGCAGGTCGTCAAGGCCCGTGACTGGGCAGAGTCGCTCGGCAAGACCGTCATCGAGGTCCGCGACTCGCCCGGCTTCGCGACCTCGCGGCTCGGCGTGGCCGTCGGCCTGGAGGCCATCCGGATGCTGGAGGAAGGTGTCGCGTCCGCTGAGGACATCGACACCGGCATGCGGCTCGGCTACGGCTGGCCGATGGGCCCGCTGCGGCTCACCGACCTGGTCGGCCTCGACGTGCGGCTTTCCATCGCCGAACACCTCACGACCGAGCTCGGCCCGCGTTTCGCGGCGCCGGAGCTGCTGCGAAACAAGGTGGCGCGCGGTGAGCTCGGCCGCAAGACTGGCCGGGGGTTCTTCGACTGGTCGTAGGGAGCAGACGTGATCGTTCGGCCGCCGCGCGACGCCGATGACGAGCAGATCTACGAGATCGCCCGACTGGCGTTCGGGGGGCCGAGAGAGCCGCGTCCGGCGTCGCTGTGGTCGAAGCAGAAGGGCTGGCACGGGCTGGTCGCCGAGCTGGACGGCAGGCTGGTCGGGGTACTGAAGGTCCGCGAGTACGCGCAGTTCTTCGGCGGCGCCGCGGTGCCGATGGGTGGCCTCGCGAGTGTGGCCGTGGCGCCCGCCGGTCGCGGTCGCGGCGTCGCGACCGCCCTGATCGACGCGGTCCTGCCGGAGATGCGTGACAGGGGACAGGCGATCTCCGCGCTCTACCCGTCCGTGCCCGCGCTCTACCGAGGCCGCGGCTGGGAGCAGACCGGCAACTACGAGCGGGTCACGCTGCGACCCGAGCTGTTCGCGATGCTGCCCAAGCCGACCGAGCGCGTGGTCATGCGCCACGCCACCGAGGCGGACACGGCCGCGATCCACGAGTGCTACCTGCGGTTCGCGCGAACCGTCGACGGCACGCTCGACCGGTCGACCGCCGCGTTCGAGCCGGAACGCATGTTGGAGCTGGACATCGTCGAGGTCGCCACCGCCGAGGACGGCACGGTCCTCGGTTATCTCACCGGTGAACGTCCGGAAGGTGACACGCTCGTCGTCCACGACCTCGTCGCCGACGACCGGGAGACCGCGCTCGGGCTGTTCGCGAACCTCGGCCGCTGGACCGGCATCCTCACCGAGGTCTCGCTGCGCATCAACGACCCCGCCTGGTGGCAGCTGCTCATGACGCTGCCGGTGGTGCACGACGTGCGCAACCACGGGTGGATGCTGCGCGTGGTCGACCTGCCGGCCGCGGTCGGCGCGCGGGGCTGGCCCAACGCCGCTTGTCTGGCGCCGACCAGCGTGGACATCGAGGTCGTCGACGAGCACGCGCCGTGGCACGCAGGCCGCCACCGGCTGACAGTGGACGGCGGCAGGGTCAGCTGCGAGCCGGGAGGCGACGGCACGGTGCGGCTGCGTGCCCGCGCGCTCGGCCCCTGGTTCGCGGGCTCGGCCGACACGGCGATGCTGCGCAGGGGCGGTCTCCTCGACGGTGATGCGGCCGCCGCGCGACTACTCGACCAGCTGACCGGTGCGCCCCGATTACCAAGAATGGCCGATTCGTTCTGAGCCTCTCAGGCAGGTCTCAGCACGCTGGGTGACACTGACGCCATGCGTATCCTCGTTGTCGACGACGACCGGGCCGTTCGCGACTCGCTGCGGCGTTCGCTGCAGTTCAACGGCTACCAGGTCGACCTGGCCACGGACGGCCAGCAGGCACTCGAGTCGGTGTCGACGGCCCGGCCGGACGCCATGGTCCTCGACGTGATGATGCCGCGTGTCGACGGGCTCGAGGTGTGCCGCAGGCTGCGCGGCACCGGCGACGACCTGCCCATTCTCGTGCTGACCGCCCGTGACACCGTGTCCGACCGGGTCGCGGGCCTCGACGCGGGCGCCGACGACTACCTCCCGAAGCCCTTCGCGCTGGAGGAGCTGCTCGCCCGGCTGCGTGCGCTCCTTCGCCGCCGCACGTTCGACACCGCGAACGGCCCGGCGCCGCAGGCTCTCGGGTTCGCCGGTCTGGAGCTCGACCCCGGCACCCGCGAGGTCAAGCGCGGCGAGCGGTCCATGAGCCTGACCCGCACCGAGTTCGCGCTGCTGGAGCTGCTGCTCGCGCACCCCAAGCAGGTGCTGACCCGCAGCCGCATCCTGGAGGAGGTCTGGGGCTACGACTTCCCGACCTCCGGCAACGCGCTGGAGGTCTACATCGGCTACCTGCGCCGCAAGACCGAGGCCGACGGCGAGCCACGGCTGATCCACACGGTGCGGGGCATCGGCTACGTCCTGCGGGAGACGCCCCCGTGATGTTGCTCGGCGCGCCGTTCACGAGCAGGAAGCGGGCGTCGCTGCGTGCGCGGGTCTCGTTGCTCGCGGCCAGCTGCGTCGCAGGAGCCGTCGCGCTCGTGTCGCTCGGCGCCTACTTCACGGTTCGGGAGAACCTGTACACCCAGCTCGACGACGCGCTGTGGCAGAAGGCGCGGAGCACCGTCCAGAACGAGTGGATCGGGACGACCCCGACCGGTGAGCAGTTCCCCATCGGGCTGCTCGCGCTGAACGACGTGCAGGTCGCGTGGGTCAAGTCCGACGGGACCCTGATGTTCGGCGACCCGCGACGGCTGCCGCCGATCAGCTCGGCCGAGCTGGCCGTCGCGAGCGGCGCGGACGACCACATCCGGACCGACCAGAAGACCGACACCAGGGTCGTCGCCGTGTCCTACCAGGGCGGCGTGCTGGTGCTGGCGCAGTCGTGGAGCCAGACGAAGAAGCAGCTCGGTGACCTGTCGCTGGTGCTGTTCCTGATCGGCGGCGCCGGGGTGGTGGTCGCGGCGATCGCGGGCACGGCCGTGGCGCGGACGGGTCTGAGACCGGTGCAGCGGCTGACCATGGCGACCGAACGTGTCGCCCGAACGGGTGACCTGCGGCCGATCCAGGTGGAGGGCGACGACGAGCTGGCGCGACTGTCGCACAGCTTCAACCTCATGCTGGGCGCCGTCGCCGAGGCACAGAACGGGCAACGCCAGCTCGTCGCCGACGCCGGGCACGAGCTGCGGACGCCGCTGACCTCCCTGCGCACCAACCTGGAGCTGCTGCTGGCGGCGGAGAAGCCGGACACACCGCAGCTCTCCGACGTCGACAAGGCGGAGATCCACGACGACCTGCGTGCGCAGCTCGACGAGCTGACCCAGCTGATCGGCGACCTCGTCGAGCTGGCCCGCGAGGACGCGCCGACGCTGACACACGAGCACATGGACATGGTCGAGGTCGTCGAACAGGCCCTGGCGAGGGCACGCAGACGGGCGGGCGAGGTGTCGTTCGAGGTCGACCTGCAGCCCTGGTACCTGTACGGGGAGCCGCACACCCTGGAGCGGGCGGTGCTGAACCTGCTGGACAACGCGGTCAAGTTCAGCCCGGCCGGCGGGACCGTGCGGGTCGAGCTGCGGGCCGCCGCGCACGGCTACGCGTTCCTGCAGGTGGCGGACGCGGGGCCGGGCATCAAGGACGCGGACCTGCCGCACGTGTTCGACCGCTTCTACCGCTCCGACGAGGCCAGGACGCTGCCCGGCTCGGGGCTCGGGCTCGCGATTGTGAAAAGCGCCGCGGAGCGGCACGGTGGAGCGGTGTTCGCGGGTAGGTCCGCGGACGGCGGGGCACTCATCGCGATGAGGCTGCCAGGAAGTCCCGAGCCGATTCTCTGAGTCCGCAAAGGTTGGTCTCAGGCCGTTCTCAGGACCATGGCGGAAGGTGGGCACATGACCGAGGACAACCGGCCGACGAACCCGGGGAACGACGAGTGGTCCACCGGGCCGGCGAACCAGTCCAGCGAGGCCTTCGACGGGCGTGCCGACACCTCGGGCAGTGGGGAGGAAGCCCGTTTCGACAGCCCGGCCTCGGGGGAGGCCGGGCCGTCGAGCGGGTCGGGGAATGAGGGAGCCGGCGAGCCGAACACCCTGGGGGGTGGGGACACACTGCCGGAGCAGCGTGTCCCCGCGAGTGGTGTCTGGTTCGCCGGGGCGGGGAACACGCGTCAGCCGGGTCCGTCGGGGGACGAGCCGGCCGGCCGTGTCGCGGGAACGCCGGGCGGGGTGTCGGGACCACCGCCCGGCGTGACGTGGCACGAGGGGATCGGTGTGCCGCCGAGCGAGTGGAGCGCGGGCGCGGCACACCCCCAGCAGAACCAGTGGGCGCGGCCAACGGAACAGGTGGTTTACGGGACGGCGGCGCCGGGAGGACCCACGCCACCTGGCGGCAACTACCTGATCCGGCCGAGCCAGCCGCAACCGCATCCCCAGCCCCAGCCCCAGCAGCAGAAGCGTGGGAGTGCCGCGCTGGTGATCGGGGTGGCGGTGCTCGCGCTGTTCGTCGGGGGCGGCGCGGGCGCGCTCGGCGGCTACCTCGCCAGCGACAACGGCAACAACGCGCCGGTGACCAACGCGCTGGACCAGCAGCCGCCCGCCGACCACACGTCGTCGTCGCCGTCCGGCACCGTCGAGGCGGTGGCGGAGAAGGTGTCGCCGAGCGTGGTGCAGCTGCAGGTCGAGGGCCGGAACGCCGCAGGGGAGGGCTCCGGGTTCATCATCAGCTCCGACGGGCTCATCGTGACCAACAACCACGTCGTCGAGGTGGCCGCCAAGAGCGGGAAGATCACCGCGGTCTTCTCGGACGGCTCGACGGCCTCCGCGACGGTCGTCGGGCGCGACCCGACCTCCGACGTCGCCGTGGTCAAGGCGGACGGCAAGACCGGGTTGCCGGTCGTGGACCTCGGCAGCTCCGACGCGCTCAAGGTAGGCCAGGGTGTGGTGGCCATCGGCTCGCCGTTCGAGCTGTCCGGCACCGTCACGTCCGGCATCGTCAGCTCCCTGCACCGCCCGACCCGCGCGGGCGGTGAGGACGGCTCGCAGGCGACGGTGATGGACGCCATCCAGACCGACGCGGCCATCAACCCGGGTAACTCCGGCGGCCCCCTGGTCAACATGGCGGGTCAGGTCATCGGCATCAACTCGGCGATCTACTCGCCGCAGACCGGCGGTGGCAGTGGTCAGCAGGCAGGCTCGATCGGCATCGGCTTCGCCATCCCGATCGACCAGGCCAGGCGCACGGCCGACGAGATCGTCAAGACGGGCAAGGCCACGCAGACGATCCTGGGCGTGAGTGTGCGTGACAACCAGGGCGGCGGTGCGCTGATCGTCGACGTCACCGCGGGCGGCCCCGGCGCGCAGGCGGGTCTGAAGACGGGTGACGTGGTCACCAAGCTCGACGACCGCCACATCGACACGTCCGACGCACTCGTGGCCGCGGTCCGTTCGCACAAGCCGGGAGACAAGGTTCGGCTTGAGTTGAGCAACGGTTCGCGCACAGTTGAGGCCACACTTGCCGGTCAGACGGTAGAGACTGAATGATTAGTCGGGAACTGCTCGACCGTTCCCACCACAGACGCTCGGCCGCAGGACAGCGGCCGAGACCAACTCCGGCTCGATGCCCCCGAGCCGGGAAGAGCTCCCAACGGGGCTCTGTGCGACACCGCACGCGGACGGTAAACCCCTCGCTCGCCCGCGTGCGGTGTTCGCCGTCAGACGGCAGGGAAGCGGTGTCGACCCAGCGTTGTGCGGTGGACGATCTTAAGGTCCTCCTATGCGGCTAGCTGGTCACGTTCTCGTCGAACAACTTCTCGCGTACGGGGTCGATCTCGCGTTCTGTGTGCCCGGGGAGAGCTACCTCCCGGTTCTCGACGGTCTCTACGCCCATCGCGACCGTGTGCGGCTCGTGACCGCCCGGCAGGAGACCGGGGCCGCGATGATGGCCGCCGCCTACGGGAAACTGACCGGGCGCCCCGGAATCTGTCTCGTCACCCGTGGGCCTGGCGCCACCAATGCCAGTGGCGGTGTCCATGTCGCTCGGCAGGACGCGTGTCCGATGGTCTTGCTGGTCGGGCAGGTGCCGACCACCAACCGGGATCGGGTGGCGTTCCAGGAGGTCGACATCCGGGCCATGTTCGCGCCGCTCGCCAAGGCCGTGTACCGGGTCGATGTCGCGAACCGCATGCCGGAGTTCGTCGCGCGGGCGATGGTGACGGCCGTGTCCGGGCAACCAGGGCCGGTCGTGGTGGAGCTGCCGGAGGACGTGCTGTCCACGTCCACCACCGCCCCGGTGGTCGCTCCCGTGCCCGCGGTGGTGCCTGGGCCCGCGCCCGAGGACGTCGACGCGTTCGCGCGGACGCTCCTCGCCGCTGACCGGCCCCTGCTCGTCGTCGGTGGGACGGGGTGGCACGTCGACGCGACCCTCGCCGTGCGGCGTTTCGCCGAGGCAGCCGGGATTCCCCTCGCCACCGCCGTGCGGCACCAGGATCTCGTCGACCACCGGTCACCCGCCTTCGTGGGGACGCTCGGGCTCAACACGACCGCCGGGCTGGCCGACGCGGTCGCGCGGGCCGACGTGCTCGCGTTCGTCGGCACCCGGCCCGACGCGTTGACCGTCGACGACTTCGAGCTGCTCGACGTGCCTGCCCCCACACAGAAGCTGCTCCACGTGCATCCCGATCCCGGTGTGCTGCAACAGGTTCATCGCGCGGATCTCGCGATCGTGGCCGGGCAGGCACGGTTCGCCGCCGCTCTGCCGGTCGAGTCGCGGGAGCCGTCGGCCTGGCTCGGCGAGCTGCGGGAGAACTACCTTCGTGGCCCGGCGCCGTCGGTCGCCACGGAGTTCATGCGGGTGCTGGACGAGCGGGTGCCCGATCCGATCATCAGCACCGGGGCGGGCGCGTACACGGCATGGCCGCAGAAACACCACCGGTTCACGACGTTCCCGGCGCACCTCGGTACCCAGTCCGGGTCGATGGGCTTCGGACTGCCCGCCGCGGTCGCGGCGCAGCTGGTCCACCCCGAGCGGCAGGCGATCGCGTTCGCGGGTGACGGGTGCTTCCTCATGACCGGCCAGGAGCTGGCGACCGCCGTTCGCTACGGGCTCGCGCCGCTGGTCGTCGTCGTCAACAACGGCTCGTACGGCACGATCCGCGACCACCAGGCGCGGCGCTTCCCCGGCCGCGAGTACGGCACCGATCTCGTGAACCCCGACTTCGCGGCGTACGCCCACGCGTTCGGCGCGCGTGGCGAACGGGTCCGCACACCCGACGAGTTCGCCGACGCACTCGACCGGGTGTTGGGTCACCCGGCCGTGATCGAGATCGACCTCAGCTGACGACGGGTCGTGACCGGGCCCGCTTCAGCTCGAAGAACCCCGGCGTGGCGGACACGAGAAGCACGCCGTCCCACAGCAACCCTGCCGCCTCACCGAGGGGAGTAGGCGACACGACCGGCCCGAAGAACGCGTTGACCGAGCCGTCCGGCATGGTCACGTGGAGGGCGGGCGTGCCGAGGTCCTCGCCGACAGGGGTGAGCCCGGCCTGGTTGCCGGCGAGCATGGCCTCGTCGTACTCCGTCGACTCGGCGGCGTCGGCGAACTCGGCAGGCAGTCCGGCCTCCTCCAGCGCCGCCACGTAGAGGTCCCGTCCGAGTGGCTTCTTCTCCAGGTGGATCCGGTTGCCGAGCGCGGTGTAGAGGCCGCGGACGTCCCCGCACTTCTGCTCGACGGCCTTCGCGACACGGGCCGGTCCCCACGCGGCGTCCAGCCATTCGCGGTACCAGCCCTCGACCTCGCGCCCCTCGTTGAGCACGGCGAGGCTGAGCACGTGGAAGCGGACGTCGACGTCCCGCACCCGCTCCACTTCGAGCAGCCACCGCGACGCGATCCACGCCCAGGGGCACTTCGGGTCGAACCACATGTCCACTTTGGTCATGCTGACCACCCTAGGAACTCGATTGGTCCCGTCCAAGTGCCAATCGAGACCATCTGCGCTGGGCCAATCCGCTGACGACGACGCCGACCCAGACGACCGCGAGCGCGATGGCGAGTCCGGTCCCGTAGTCCCGGTCGTGCAGCCCGGGGTTGGTGGCCACGTAGAACGGCCGCCACAGCAGCGGAACGGCGAGCAGGGTCAGCACCGCGCTGAGCACGACCCCGACGGCGACCGGCGTCCGCCATGGCCTGGCCACGACCCGCGCGATCCCCAACCCGACGATCCCGACCACGGGCGCGACGAGCCCGTCGTGCACGATCGGGCCACCTGCGAACCACGCGAGACCCTCGACCGCGTTGATGGTGCGGGACGAGCCGAACTCCCAGGCCAGCACGCCGCCGTACCCGAGCATGACGAGCCCGGCGAGCGCGAGGAGAACCCGCATCACAGCACCTCCAGTCGGTGGACCCACTTGGTCTGCAGCACACCCGGCCTGCTCGGCGCGATGACGCGGCACGGGAAGCCGTGGTCGAGCGCGAGTCGTTCGCCGTTCAGGCGCAGGGCGAGGAGCGTCCCGCGGGTGTGGGTCGTGGGCAGCGTGCTGGTCCGGTAGGCGCCTTTCTGTTCGAGCGACGTGAACCGCACCTCGTGGTCGGGCCCCGCGCCCGCGAGCCGGAGGAGGTCCACCACGGGCACCCCTGTCCAGCTCGCGCTCTGGCTCCACCCCTCGACACACGCGATGGGCAGCTCCGCGGTCGTCTGCGGCAGGGCCTCCAGCTCGGCGAGCGACAGGGCCGTGGTGCGCGTGCCGTGGACGATCTCCAGCCGCCAGTCGGGGCTCATCGCCAGCTCGGTGACTCGCGCGGCCCCGGCGGTCCGGTTGACGGGCAACCCTGCCGGGCCGCGATCCGAACGCCAGGACAACGGGGAGACCTCACGCAACAGGGGAACCGTGGCGCCCGCGGTGGCGACGACCGCGACCCCGGTGGCGAGGTAGGTGGTGCGGAGGAACGCCCGTCGCGACAGGCCCCGACGGTCGGGCTCGTCCTCGGTGAGCCTGCCGAGCGCACGTCGGATGACGGGCAGCTTGACGGCGACGTGCAGGAGGATCGACCCGGCGGCGAGCCACGCGACCGCGTAGTGGGCGGCCGGGAAGTAGAACCCCCAGAGGTAGTTCTGGGCAACGTTGAACAGTCCGGTGGCGAGCTCGAAGAACGCCGCTCCGGAGAGCACGAGGATGGAGAGCCGCTCGAGCGCGTGTGGCAGGGACCGGATCAGCGGGCGCGAGAAGAGCTTGGGATAGACCGACCACAGCTTGGCGAGCAACAGGGGAATCGCGGCGATCCCGGAGATGACGTGCACGCCCTGGGTGACCCGGTAGAGGTTGACCGGCGCGGCGGGCCACACGAACCAGCCCGGCGGCTTCTGGATGGCGTGGCTGAGCAGCCCCGTGGCGAAGCAGAGCAGGAACGCGACCCCGAGCCAGACCCCGAGTCGCGCGGTGACCTTCTCATGGTGGGCGGGCCCTCGGAAGTCCTCCTCCCGGGGCTGAACCCGGTCGATCAGGCGGGCGAGACGGCTCCCTTCCGCAGGCAGGAGCCGCCGCTTGACCCGCTGGTGCCGCGGCTCGTCGTCGGTCATGAGCGCACCAGCTCGGTGAACCACCGGCCACCGGCCTCACGCACCCAACGCGCCGTCAGGCCTGCCCGCCTCGCTGTCGACGAGGCCGCGTCCGCCCCCAGCCAGGCCCAGTCGAACCAGCGTGGGCCCGCGCCGTCGTCCGTCGACACCCGGACCCGGCCGCTGCGCAGCCCGATGCCGGGCGGGTCCACCTCCACCAGCGCGCTTCCACCTCGGCGCAGCAGCTGACGCACCCGCGTCAGGAGGCGCACCGGGTCGCCGCCGATGCCGATGTTGCCGTCGGCCAACAGCGCGTGGCGCCAGCCGCCATCGGCCGGCCGGGTGTCGAACACGTCCCGCCGGACCGCCGGTGCGCCCGCCTCGATCGTCAGGCGCACCGCCACCTCGGACACGTCCATGCCCAGCGCGGCGACGCCCCGCTCGGTCAGCGCGGCCGTCAGACGCCCCGGGCCGCAGCCGATGTCGAGCGTCGGGCCGGCACAGCTGCTCAGCAGCAGCTCGTCGCCGGGGTCTGGCGCGGCCCGCCACCGTTCCGTTGGCAGGGTGATCCGCTCGCCCGTCGCGAGCTCCAGCCAGCAGGGGCGGCCGAGGAGGCCGGGCTCGAAGTCGATCATCGGGACATCACCGCGAACGTCCGCGCGAAGCGTGAGGTCGGGATCTGGGCGGCGACGGTGACCGCGTCGCCGATCGTGTCCACATCGGACAGCGACGGGAGCAGCTCGACCGAAAGGCCTGCCTTCCGCAACGCCGACAGCGTGCGGGCGCCGGTGTCCGGGCGTGACATCGGCACGGTCCGCAACACCGAGGCGTCCGCGGGCCTGCGCAGGCCCAGCGCCCACCATCCGCCGTCTGTCGCCGGGCCCAGGACCGCGTCCGTCTCACGCAGTCGCGCCAGGGCGGCCATCAGCAGCGCCGGTGGCACCTGTGGTGTGTCCATCCCCACCTGCACGACCGGCCAACCCGGGAAATGGGCCGCCACGTCGGCATGTGCGTTGGCGAGCCGGTCCGCGAAGTCCTGGCCGCGTTGCGGCAGCACCACGCAGTCCCGCAGCGCGGCGACGAGTTCCGTCGAACGTTCCGCGCAGGCCAGTGAACCCGTCAGCGCGCACACCACCCGGGCGTCCGGCACCGCGCGTGCACTGTCCACTGTGTCCAGTAGTGCCGCCGCAGCCAGGTCGGCCGCCCGTTCGAAGCCGATCGACGAGCCGAGCCGGGTCTTCGCCAGCCCCGCCACGGGTGCCTTCGCGACCACCAACACCACCGCGTCCATCACAGCACCCCGGCCATGTCCCGCACCGCGCGGAACGTGCCGCGCACCGAACCGGACACCTTCGACTTCGTGCCCGCCGCCCTCGGCCGGTACGTGACGTCCCGCTCGACCACCGACCAGCCCGCCTCGGCGGCACGGACCAGCAGCTCCAGCGGGTACCCGAACGCCCGGTCCCGCACGTCCAGCGCCAGCAGGTCGGCGCGCCGGACCGCCCGCATGCACGCGATGTCCGTCACCAGCAACCCACGCCGCCGCAGGATCGTTGCCAGCACGCGGTTTCCCGCGCGTGCGTGCCACGGCCACGCGTCGCGGGACACCGGCACCCGCCTGCCCACCGCCAGTCGTGCGCCGCCGGACACGGCCGCCACCAGCGGTACCAGCTCGGTGGGGTCGAGCGAGCCGTCCGCGTCGAGGAAGCACACGATCTCCGTGCTGGACAAGGACAAACCCGTGTGGACGGCCGCGCCGTAACCACGCCGCGGCTCGTGCACCACCGTCGCGCCGTAGGCGGCCGCGACCGCGGGCGAGCCGTCGGTGGAACCGTTGTCCACCACGATCGCCCGGTAGCCGGCGGGCAGCGCCGACAGCACACCGGGCAGCGCGGCGGCCTCGTCCAGACAGGGGAGCACGACGTCGACTGAGTTCATACCAACGAAACTAGGGCGGCAACCGGGTTCCGGAAATGCTTGCGGTGCTTACCAAAGAATGACGGCGCGGCAGTTCTTACGGAGTTCTGACGGATTCCGTCTCCACCGCGCGGAAACTCCGCGGGACACTACCGTCCGTCCAGTGGTGATGTCTCCGCCAGTGAGGAAAACCGTTCGCGGCGACCTGGTCGCCGGTGCCGCGGTCATCGGGTTCGTGCTGCTGGCCACCGCCGTCGGGTTCCTGACGCATGCCAGGAACTACGGCGCCGACCTGTACTCCCGGGCCGCGCCGCGGTTCGGCGAGTACCCCGTCCTCGCCGACCTCTATCCGAGGGTCGGTCCCGGCACCGTGTTCGCGGTCATGATCGCCGCGGGCACCGTCGCATGGGGACCGATGCTCGCGGACCGCCTCCGCTGGCGGACGCTTCTCGCCGCCGGCTACGCGACCTCCGTCGCCTGGATCTTCGCGCTCGCGCTCGTCGACGGCTGGCAGCGCGGCGTCGCGCACCAGCTCGAGTCCGGTGGGGAGTACCTCGGCGTCGCCGCGAAGGTCGATAGCATCCCGAGGTTCCTGGAGACCTTCACCTCGCGCATCCTCGACTTCCAGCCCGCCTCCTGGCCCACGCACGTGGCGGGCCACCCACCCGGCGCGACGCTCGTGTTTGTCTGGCTGGACCGCATCGGGTTGTCCGGCGGTGGCGCGGCAGGCGTCGTGTGCGTGCTCGCCGGCGCGGCGGTCACGGTGGCCGTGCCCGCGACGGTCGCCGCGCTCGGCAGGCACGACCTGGCACGCGCCTCGGTCCCGTTCGTCGCGTTGCTGCCCGGCGCGATCTGGCTCGGCGTGTCCGCCGACGCGATGTTCGCGGGTGTCACGGCGTGCGGGGTCGCCCTGTTCGCGACGGGTGCGAGCCGGGGCGGCCGGACGTTGTGCTTCGCCGGCGGTGCCGTGCTCGGCTTCGGGGTCTTCCTGTCCTACGGGTTGCCGCTCATGGCGCCGATCGCGCTCGCGGTCGTGCTGGTGACGCGGAACTGGCGTGCCCTGTGTTACGCGGTGCCGGGTGCGTTGGCGGTGGTCGCGGTGTTCGCCCTCGCCGGCTTCTGGTGGTTCGACGGCTACCACCTGGTCGTCGAGCGCTACCACCAGGGCATCGCCGCGCACCGTCCGTACTGGTACTGGGTGTGGGCGGACTTCGCGTGCCTCGCGTTGGCGGTGGGTCCGGTGCTCGCCGGGCTGCGGCGTGTCGACTTCCTCACCGGCCTGCGCAGACCCGCGGCACCGGTCGACGCGTTGGTCCGGGGCGCGGCACTCGCCGTGCTCACCGCGACCCTTTCCGGACTCTCGAAGGCCGAGGTGGAACGAATATGGCTACCGTTCGCGGTGTGGTTGGTGCTCGCGGCGGTAACGCTCCCACCCGCGTCGCGGCGGTGGTGGCTCGCGGCACAGGCCGGCGTGGCGCTCGTGGTCGAGCACCTGTTGTTGACGAGTTGGTGAGGTGGCGGACGTGACGACCGTGCTGGTGGTGGACGACGACCTGACCGTGCGGGACGTCGTGCGCAGGTATCTCGAGCTGGCGGGACACCAGGTCGCGCTGGCCGACAACGGCGAGGACGCACTCGCGTGGATCGCCGCGCACAAGCCTGACCTGGTCGTGCTGGACCTGATGCTGCCCGGTATCAGCGGGCTCGAGGTGTGTCAGCGGCTCCGGGCGACGAGCACGGTGCCGGTGGTGATGCTGACCGCGCTCGGCGAGGAGGAGAACCGGATCGCCGGACTGCAACTCGGCGCGGACGACTACGTGACCAAGCCGTTCAGCCCGCGTGAGCTGGCGCTGCGGGTGTCGTCGGTGCTGCGGCGGGCCGCCCCGGCACCGCTCGCCGGCACCATCGCCGACGGCGACCTCGAGCTGGACGTGAGTGCGCGGCGGGCGACCCGCGGCGGCACCGACCTGTCGCTGACCACGCGGGAGTTCGACCTGCTGGCGTACTTCCTGACCCACCCCGGCGAGGCGTGCACGCGTGAGCACCTGCTGGAGAAGGTCTGGGGCTGGGACTTCGGCGACCAGTCCACCGTGACCGTCCACGTGCGGCGGTTGCGCGAGAAGATCGAGACCACCCCGGCGAAGCCGACCCGCATCGCGACGGTGTGGGGAGTGGGGTACCGCTATGACCGTGCGTGAGCAGGCGCCGGGCATTCTCGACCCGAACGAGTCATTCTCGGACATGCTCAGCCACGCCCTGGACATCCTGCCGGTGGCGTTGGTGCTGGTGCTGCCGGTGATCGCGGTCGGCGCGGCGCTGCTGTACTGGGTCCGCCGCGGCTCGCTGACGACGACGATGACCGTCCTGGTGCTGGTGCCGATCGTGGCGATGCTGACCGGCGTGCTCGGCGTCAGCGGCTTCATGTTCAACGCGACGCTGACGACGATGTCCCTGGTGTGCCTGCTGGTGCTGTTGGTGACGCTGCCGGTGGCGCTGCTCCTGGGGAACGCGATCGCGCGCCGGAGCGTGTGGGAACGCGAGGCCCGCGAACGGGAACGCGCGGCCGAGGCGTCGCGGCGCGAGCTGGTGGCGTGGATCAGCCACGACCTGCGCACCCCGCTGGCAGGCATCCGCGCGATGGCCGAGGCGCTGGCGGACGGCGTGGTGTCGTCGCCGACCGAGGTGTCCGGCTACGCGAACCGGATCGGCGGCGAGACCAGGCGACTGTCCGGCATGGTCGACGACCTGTTCGAGCTGTCGCGGATCACGGCAGGCGCGCTGCGGCTGACGATGTCGCAGGTGGCGCTGCGCGAGGTGGTGAGCGACGTGCTGTCGGCGCAGGTGCCGGTGGCACAGCGGAAGCGGGTGCGGGTGCTGGCCGACGCGCCGACGGCGCCGATCGTGCTCGGGTCGAACCCCGAGCTGGCGCGGGTGGTCAGGAACCTGGTGTCGAACGCCATCCGGCACACACCGCCGGACGGCACGGTCGCGGTGCAGATCGGCGTGGACGGCGGGGACGCGGTACTGGCGGTCGACGACGCGTGCGGCGGCATCCCGGACGCGGAGCTGGGGCGGGTCTTCGACGTGGCCTTCCGGGGGAGCGCGGCCCGCACCCCGTCGCAGTCGGACGAGGAGCAGGTGGGCGGCGGCCTGGGCCTGGCGATCGCGAAGGGCCTGGTGGAGGCGCACAAGGGCCGGATCGACGCCCACAACCACGGGCCGGGCTGCCGTTTCGAGGTGCGCCTCCCGCTGGCCGCGGTGTGACCTCACACCAGGGCGGCCGGGGCACGTAGCGGTGCCGTCGCGAAGTCGGCGATGCCCTGCTCGAACGTGGTCCTCGCGGTGAAGCCCAGTAGCTCGCGGGCCCTCGCCGGGTCGGCCACCACGTGGCGGACGTCGCCCGGGCGGGTGCCGCCGATCACTCTCGGGGCTGGTCCGCCGCAGGCCTTCGCCAGCTCGGTGGCCAGCTCACCCACTGTGTGCGGGGTGCCGGAGCAGACGTTCACCGGGGTGAGCGTTCCCTCCGACCCCGCCGTCTCGGTGGCCAGTGCGTTGGCGAGTGCCACGTCCGTCACGTGGACGAAGTCCCGCCGCTGCCTGCCGTCCTCCAGCACGGTCGGGGCCTCGCCGCGCTCCAGTGCCGAGCGGAAGAGGGACGCGACCCCGGCGTACGGGGTGTCCCGGGGCATTCTCGGGCCGTAGACGTTGTGGTACCGCAGCGCCCACACCGTGCCCCCTGTTTGCCTGGCCCACGCCGACGCCAGGTACTCCTGTGCGGCCTTCGTCGCCGCGTAGGTGCTTCTCGGGTCCAGTGCGGCGTCCTCGCACACCAGCCCGGAGGACAGGTTCGCGCCGCAGACGGGGCACGGCGGGTCGTACCTCCCACTGTCCACATCGGACATGCGGCGCGGTGCCGGTGCCACCGGGCCGTGGGCCGGGCACTCGTAGTGGCCCTCGCCGTAGACGACCATGGACGACGCCAGCACGAGACGACGCACGCCTGCCTCGTGCATGGCCGCCAGCAGCACCGCGGTGCCGAGGTCGTTGTGCAGCACGTAGTCCGGGGCGTCGGCGGGCGACACGCCGTGGCCCACCATCGCGGCCTGGTGGCAGACCACGTCCACGCCCGTCAGCAGGTCCGCGAGCAGCGCGGGGTCCCGGACGTCACCCACCACGCCGTCGAACGTGGCTCCGTCGCCGTGTGCCTTGGGCAGCAGGTTGTCCATCGCCACCACCCCGTGTCCTCGGGCGGACAACGCCTCCGCCACGTGGGAGCCGATGAAGCCGGCGGCGCCGGTGACCATTACTCGCATACCCGGCGACGCTAGGTGTGTCGCCGGGTGCGCGCGAGGAAACGGGGGGACACGTCACCGAATGGTCAGATTCGCGTAGTCCTTCAGCTCGATGTCGTCGGGGGAGTCCTCGCCGGTGTCCATGGCCGCGATCGCGTCGAACAGCTCCTGCGACACCGGGATGGTGAACGAGTCGCGTGCCTGGCGGCCCATCTCGTGCGTGCCGGCCACGTAGTCGCGCAGGGCTCGCTCGTACTCGGCGAACGCCATCTCGTGTGTGTCCTGTGTGGACAGCTCGCCTGCCAGGACGTACGCGCCCAGCAGTGCCTGCGAGGTGCCACGGCCGGACATGGGGGACGCGCAGTAGCCGGCGTCACCCACGAGTGCCACGCGGCCGGATGACCAGCTGGGCATGGTGATCTGGCTCAGCTCGTCGAAGTAGAAGTCGGTCGCCGCGGGCATCGCGGCGACCAGGTGCTTCGCCTCCCAGCCGACGTGCTCGTACGCCAGGCGGATCGCCTCCTCCTGGGCCGCGCGGTCACGCGGCACGTCCTGCGCCGGGAACATGAGCATCACCCGGAGCAAGGCGTTGTGGCTGGCGGCGAAGACGTTCAGCGAGCGGTCGCCGGACACGTGGGACATGCCCGTGCGGTCCAGGTTCAGGTAGTTGTCGGTGCTGAACGTGGCGAAGGCGTATCCCATCGGGTGGGTGAACCGCTCCTTGGGGCCGAAAGCCAGGGTGCGGACGCGCGAGTGCAGGCCGTCCGCGCCGACCACGAGGTCGAACGACCTCGGCGCGCCCCGCTCGAACTCGACCCGCACGCCGTCCGCGTCCTGTGTCAGCGTCGCGATCGAGTCGCCGAAGACGTACTCGGTGTCGTGCCGGGTCAGGTCGTGGAGGATGCGGGTCAGGTCGGCCTTCAACACCTCCAGCTCGCCGGCGAAGATCGCGCCGGGCATCGTCGCGAGGTGGTTGCCGTCCGCGTCGACGACCGAGGCGTCACCCGAGAGGGTGGCGTGGGCGCGAAGCTCGTCGAGGATGCCCATCTGGTCGAGCACCCGCATGGCCGTGCCCCGGAAGTCGACGGCGAGCCCGCCGGGACGGACCGCGTCCGCGCGCTCGACGATCGTGGTCCGCACGCCGTGGCGGTTCAGCCAGTAGGCGAGCGCCGGGCCGGCGACGCTCGCGCCGGAGATCAGGACGTTCATGGGTGCTCCCCTTTGTTGTAGGTGTACGTACACTGTATCTGTACTAGTGCACTAGGCTTTGCGTGTGCAGTTGAAAGCAGGTGCACTAGTACGGGGAGGTCGACGTGGCCGACTCGGCCGAGATCCTGGCCGGCATCCGGCGGCGCATCGCCTCGGGCGAGCTCGCGCCGGGCGACCGGGTGCCCTCGACCCGCCAGATCACGCGGCAGTGGGGCGTCGCGATGGCGACCGCCACGCGAGTGCTGACCACGTTGCGGCAGGAGGGGCTGGTCGTCGCGCGCCCCGGCATCGGCACGGTCGTGGCGAGTACGGCACCAGCCGTGACGGTCACGCCTCGCCCGCGCGCCACTCACACCGAGGTCACCCGGGAGGACGTGGTCCGCACCGCGATGGCGATCGCCGACGCGGAGGGTTCCCCGGCGCTGTCGATGCGACGCGTCGCGACGGCGCTCGGCGTCGCCACGATGTCGCTCTACCGCCACGTGCCCAGCAAGGACGAACTGGTCGAGCGGATGATCGACACCGTGTTCGCCGACCACCGGTTCGACACCCCGCCGCCGCGGGACTGGCTCGCGGCGGTCGAGGCGGGGGCGCGTCGGCTGTGGGTGATCTTCCGTGCGCACCCGTGGGTGGCCGCGGTGATGTCACTCACCCGCCCGCAGGTCACGCCGAACGTGCTGGCCTACAGCGAGTGGGTGATGAGTGCGTTGCAGGCCGCGGGACTCGGCACGAGGCCGATCTTCCAGGTGCATCTGACCATGTTCAGCTACGTGCGGGGGCTCGCGGTCAGCCTGGAGCCCGAGGTCGTTGCCGAGCAGGAGACCGGGCTGACCTACGACGAGTTCATCGACACGCGCGGCGAGGCGATTACCTCGGTGATCGCCTCCGGGGCGTTCCCGACGTTCCAGGCGGTGGCGGCGAGCGCCGACTTCGACCTCGACCTCGACGAGCAGTTCGACTTCGGGCTGCGGCACCTGCTCGCCGGGCTGGCCGGGTTGCCGCTGGCGGACGGGTAGCTCCTACTACGGTGAGCGCATGGAACGGAGTGCACAGCGGCTTGGCAGGGCTCTCATCGTGATCGTGGACGACCGCGTGGCACACGGGGAGAACGAGGACACCGTGGGTCCGCTGGTCACCGAGCTGTTGGAGGAGAACGGGTTCATCGTCGACGGGACCGTCGCGGTGGCCGGGGAGAACGTGGACATCCGCAACGCGCTGAACACCGCGGTGATCGGCGGCGTCGACGTGGTGATCACCGTCGGTGGGACGGGTGTGTCCCCGCGCGACGTGACACCGGACGCGACGCTGGGGGTGCTGGACCGGCCGATCCCGGGCATCGCCGAGGCCATCCGGTCCTCCGGGTTGGCCGCGGGTGCCGTGGACGCGGGCATCTCGCGTGGGCTCGTGGGCATCTCGGGCAGCACGCTCGTGGTCAACCTGGCCGGCTCGCGCTCGGCCGTCCGCGACGGGATGGCGACGCTGTCGGCGCTCGTCCCGCACGTGATCGACGAGCTGTCCGCCCTGGAATGACGACCCCGGACCGGAACCGGAAGGACCTGGACGACATCTTCGGCGAGATCCTTCCCGAGACAACGTCCGACGAGCGCGACCCGGAACCGCCGGAGCGTGACACGGACGAGTGGTACGAGCGGGAACGCCCGCCTCACCACGACCGGTGAGGCTCAGCGCTCTGTGGTGAGCGCTGAGCCGGACCCGGTTCAGTGGGGGCGGGTCGGAGGCGGCTGCCTACGGGGCTGCTGGGGCTGTTGCTGGGGTGACGACGGCTGGCGCAGCTGCTGGGTCGCCTGGCCCTGCTGTTGCTGGCGGAGCAGGTCACGGATCTCGGTGAGGAGCTCGATGTCCGACGGCTCGGACGGGCCGGTCTCCTCGCCACGCTTGCGGCGCTCCTGGAGCTTCTTCATCGGCATGACGATGATGAAGTAGACGACCGCGGCGACGATGAGGAAGTTGATGACCGCCGTGATGATGGCTGCGAAGTCCATCGTCGCCTCACGGTTGCCGTCGACGATGTTCCAGGACAGGCCCGTCACCTCGGCGCCGCCGAAGGCCGCGATCAGTGGCTTGATGAAGTGGTCGGCGAGCGCGGTCACGATCGCGGTGAAAGCCGTGCCGATGATGACGGCGACGGCCAGGTCCACGACGTTCCCGCGCATCAGGAAGTCCTTGAAGCCCTTGAGCACCAGCGGCTCCTTTCGCGTCGGTTGTCGCACGGAGCGTAGTGAGCTACGCACAGCACTGCCCAACAGGCGGACGTTCTCTGCCTTATAGGGCATGGACCTGCGGAAACGCGAGCCCGACGACTACGACGAG
Organism: Actinophytocola oryzae; assembly: GCF_004364325.1. Classification (GTDB taxonomy): domain Bacteria; phylum Actinomycetota; class Actinomycetes; order Mycobacteriales; family Pseudonocardiaceae; genus Actinophytocola; species Actinophytocola oryzae. Next base: position 49,520 of record NZ_SOCP01000012.1, read on the forward strand.
TACGCACGGCTCAGTCGATCCAGAACGAGGACGGACGCCACAGGCACCGCACGCCTCACGCCGGCACCGCAGAACGCCTCAGCGCAACGTGACGGTCACCGGTGAGTCGAGCGCCGCCGCCGCCACCCGGGTCGCCTCCTCCCTGGGTAACGCGAGCACCACGAGACGCGCGTCGTCATCGGCACGGCGGACCGTCAGGACCGTCGCGTCGGCGGCGAGGACCCACGGGCCGGTGTCGTCCGGCTCGACCGTGACCACGTCCACGGCCGCCCCGGGCGTCAACAGGTCCGCCACGGCCGGATCGGACAGCCGGAACGGGACCGCCGCAACGTCGGAGCCACCCGCGGCCAGCCGGCTGTTCTCCACGCCGATCAACCGGACACGCGTCAGCGGCTCCCCAACGGTGGTGGCACTGGCCAGGACCCGCCCGGCGACCTCCCTGGGGGACGTCAGTGCGGCGGGCGGACGCAACGACGCAGGTAACCGGGTCACCTCGACGTCCGCCGCCCGCAGGGTCATCCCGGGGGCCAGGTCACGGGCGGCGACCAGCATCGGCACGGTGGCCGCGGTATCGCGGTTCGCCTGCAGCACGGCCAGGGCACCGGCGGCCAGCACCAGGACCAGCGAGGTGATCCGGCGCAGCGCGAGCCAGCGAGGCCAGCCGTCGAGACGGCGGCGGGAGCGTTTCATGCGGACGACGGTACGGCGGGAACGCCGTCGGGCCGGTCTGGTTACCGACGAGTTGTGGACAACTCAGTGAGCTGTGGACAACTCCCTCAGGAGGCGACCTTGTCCGTGGACGAGGTCGAGGACGACGAGGACTTCTCCGAAGAGGACGACGACTTCTCGGCGGTGGACGACGACTTCTCCGACGACGAGGCCGTCGAGGAGGCGGCCTTGTCCGTCGAGGACGTGGCGGCGGGCGCCGTCGCCTTGGACTTGCTCTCCGACCGGCTGTCGTTGCGGTAGAAGCCGCTGCCCTTGAACACCACGCCGACCGAGCCGTACAGCTTGCGCAGCTTGCCGCCGCACTCCGGGCACTCGGTCAACGACGCGTCGCTGAAGGACTGCACCGCGTCGAAACGGTGGTCGCACGCCGTACACGCGTACTGGTAAGTGGGCACCGGTGACTCCTCGTTCCCCAACTGGCTGGCACTCCAGACGATGGAGTGCCAATCGCCATGATGCGACAGATCAGCCCCGGAGCGCAAACACGTCCTCGCGTCTCACACGAAACGCAGTAGTCCGCGATTGGGTGTGAGCACCGCGGTCATCCGGATGTCATGCGCCTCCGACGGCAGAGCCTCGAAAATCTCCTGGTCACGGACCACGGCCACGAGATGGGTTCCGGAGGCGATGTCCGCGAGGGACCGATCATAGTGACCAGCACCACGTCCGAGGCGGATCCCGTCCTTGTCGACCGCGAGCGCGGGCACGAGCACGAGATCAGCGATCCGCAGGGCGAAGGAGCCCAGCAGCTCGCCAACCGGTTCGCGCAGCCCGTAGGGCCCGGCTCTCAGTGACTCTCTACCGGCGTACCAGCCCCAGTCGAGCGGACCGTCGCCAGTGACGACCGGTAACAGCACCCGTGCCCCGAACTCGGCCAGATCGTCGAGCATCTGCGCCGACCCCGGTTCGGACCCGATCGGCACGTACGCGCACACGGTTTGCCCGGGACGCACGATTCTGCCGCTGGTCAGATGGGTGGACAGTGACATCGCCTCGGAAAACCGCACTGCTGCGGGCACGCGACGTCGTTCGGAAAGCAGCTCCTTGCGCCACCGCCACTTGGTGTGTGCGGCTTGCTGACTTGGATCACTCCCAGGCCGGGCCACGTGATGAGGTTAGAGTCGCTGTCCATGGCGCAACCCACCGCAGTCACTTCCGGCCATGAAGTAACCAAGCCAGCCGGGATCCGAACCGCCATCGTGCCGGCCGCCGGCCTCGGCACGAGGTTCCTGCCGACCACCAAGTCCGTACCGAAAGAGCTGCTCCCGGTCGTGGACACGCCCGGTATCGAGCACGTCGCGACCGAGGCGGCGGAGGCGGGGCTCGACAAGCTCGTCCTCGTCGTCTCGCCGGGCAAGGACGCCGTCGCACAGTACTTCCGGCCGCAGCCGGAGCTGGAGGAGGAGCTGCGCAGCCGGGGCAAGGCCGCGCTCGTCGAGAAGATCACCCGCGCCCCCGGCCTGCTGTCCTCCGTCCAGACCGCCATCCAGGAGAAGGCGCTCGGCCTCGGCCACGCCATCGGCTGCGCCGAGGCCAACCTGGACGCCGACGAGCAGGCCGTGGCCGTCCTGCTGCCCGACGACCTCGTCCTCCCGCGTGGCGTCCTCGGCCGCATGATCGACACCCGCGCCCGCTACGGCGGCACCGTCCTGTGCGCGTTCGACATCCCCCGTGAGGAGATCTCGCCCTACGGCGTGTTCGACGTCGAGGACACCGACGACCCGGACGTCAAGAAGGTCAACGGCATGGTGGAGAAGCCGTCGGCGGAGGAGGCCCCCTCGACCTTCGCCGCGGCAGGCCGCTACCTGCTCGACGTGGCGATCTTCGACGCGATCAGGCGCACCGAGCCCGGCAGGGGCGGGGAGATCCAGATCACCGACGCGATCGCCCTGCTGATCTCCGAAGGTCACCCGGTCCACGTGGTGGTTCACCGGGGTGGACGTCACGACCTGGGCAATCCTGGGGGCTTCCTGCGTGCCGCCGTGGACTTTGCGCTCCAAGACCCCGAATATGGGCCAGAACTGCGCGAGTGGTTGCGCGTGCGGGTGGAGGAGTAAACCAAGACAATCGGTGAGGGCACCGCGATGAGGTCAGTCGACGAGCAGCTCGGGCGGGCGCTCGCCGCCGCAGTCCGGCCCGCGCCGGTACGGGTGGCCATCTCCGAGGCACAGGGTCTGCTGTGCGCGGAGGAGGTCGTGGCGGAACGGGCGCTGCCCGGGTTCGACCAGGCCGCCGTGGACGGCTACGCGGTACGCAGCGTGGACGTCCAGGCGGCGGGCACTGAGCCCGTGCTGCTGCCCGTGGTCGGCGAGATCTCGACCGGCTCGCGGCAGCCGAGACGGCTGCAGCCGGGACAGGCCGTGCGCGTCGACACCGGCGCGCCCCTGCCCACGCTCGCCGACGCCGTCGTGCCGATGGGGTACACCGACGGGCACCACGCTCGGGTGACGGTCAACCAGCCGGTGCCCTCGGCCGCGTTCGTCCGGCGCACCGGCGAGGACGTCCAGACCGGAGATGTCGCCGTGCGCCGGGGCGCCGCCATCGGGTCGGCCCAGGTCGGTCTGCTCGCGGCCGTCGGGCGCGCCAAGGTGCTGGTGTACCCGAGGCCCCGGGTCTCGATCATCACCCTCGGTGACGAGCTGGTGGACATCGACCGCACGCCGGGCCAGGGCCAGGTCTACGACGTCAACTCGTACTCACTCGCGGCGGCGGCACGCGACGCGGGTGCGGAGGTCAACCGGGTCGGCATCGTGGCCACCGACTCGAGGCGGCTGCGCGAGACCATCGAGGGCAGGCTGCTGCTGAGCGAGATCGTGGTCATCGCGGGTGGTGTCGGCGGCGAGGCCGCACAGGAGATCCGTGCGGCGCTGTCGGACCTCGGCGACATCGACATGACGCGGGTGGCCATGCACCCCGGCTCCGTGCAGGGCTTCGGCAGGCTCGGCCCGGACGCCGTGCCGACGTTCTTCCTGCCGAGCAACCCGATGAGCGCGCTGATCGTGTTCGAGGTGATGGTCCGGCCGCTGATCCGTGCCGCGCAAGGAAAACGGAACCCGCACCGGCGCCAGATCGCCGCCCGGCTACTGTCGCCAGTCGTGTCGGTCAAGGGACGAAGAGGCTTCCTGCGCGCGCAGCTGCTTCGCGACGAGAACAACGGCGAGTACCTGGCCCAGCCGCTCGGCCAGTCCGGGTCGCACCTGCTCGCCTCGCTCGCCGAGGCCAACTGCCTGATCCTCGTCGACGACGAGACGACCGAGGTCGTGGTCGGGGAAGAGGTCCAGGTCAGCTTCCTGGCGCAGCGTGGCTGAGCAGTTGAGCCAACGACAGGGCCCGATGGGGCGGCACCCCGGCTGGCCGGCACGGCTCGGGCCGCTGCGTGTCGCGGCGGGCCTGCTCGAGGTGCGCAAGCCGAGGCTGTCGGACGCCGCCGCGTGGAGCAGGATCCGCAGGCGCGACCGGCGCCACCTCGAGGCGTGGGAGCCGACCACGCCGGGGGACTGGGACGCCAACAATGCCGCCCTCGCGTGGCCGGGCCAGTGGTCGACGCTGCGGGCGCTGGCCAGACGCGGCATGTCGCTTCCGTTCGTGGTCACCGTCGACGGCCAGGTGGCGGGGCAGGTCACCGTCGGCAACATCGTCCGTGGCTCACTGTGCTCGGCGTGGATCGGGTACTGGGTCGGTACGCACGCGGTCCGCGGCGGGGTCGCGACGGCCGCCGCCGCGCTGGTCGTCGACCACTGCTTCTTCAACGCCGGGCTGCACCGGCTCGAGGCGACCGTGCGGCCGGAGAACGCGCCGAGCATCAGGGTCCTCACCAAGCTCGGCTTCCGCGAGGAGGGCCTGTTCCGCAGATACCTCGACGTGGCAGGCACCTGGCGGGACCACCTGTGCTTCGCACTGACCACAGAGGACGTCCCGAGTGGACTCATCGCCAAGCTGGTCGCCGACGGACGTGCCGCGCGCGCCTGACCGGGCATGATCACCTGGTTGTGTTGGATTGGTCGCGCCGTTCTGCGTGTCGGCGCGCCTCCGACACTCCTGTGACTGTTGTGACTAACGTGGCGACCGAGTCGTCTTGGTGTGTTCGCGGTGCGCAAGGGGAGGTGTCATGCCGAGCTCACTCGTCGTGGTCGCGCTCGTCGTCGCATGGCTCGTCGTCCTCGTGCCCATGATCGTCCGCAAGCGCCAGGAGGTCGCGAAGACCGGCGGCTCGGAACTGGCGGCACGCGTCGTGCGCAGCGGAGAGGCGGAGGCGGGGGCCGAGCTCGACCCGGAGGAGGCCCCCGTGCACGAAGAGGATGAGATCCGGGAGAATTTCGAGGAAGATCTGGTGGCGGAGGTCACAGACGCCTCGGAGGATGTGCCGGATGACGACACGGGCCAGGCTGACATGAGCTACTACGACGACGGCTACCCGCGCCGCTACCGCCCTGGCCGGGGCGGGTTCGACCCGGAGGCCGCCGCCGTCATCGCCCGCGCCAGGTACACGTACCGCCAGCGGGTCGTCCTGGCGATGATCATCGGCGCGATCGTCACCGGTGTCCTCGCAGGCTTCGTGTTCGTCCAGCTCTGGTGGGCCCACGGCTTCATCGACGTCGTCCTCGTGTCCTACCTCGTCTACCTGCGCCGCCAGGTCCGCATCGAGGACGAGATCCGCGAGCGACGTCTCGTCCGCATGCAGCGGGTCAGGCGCGCGCAGGCCTACCACGCCCAGGCGCAGGCCGAGGCGTACGCACGGGCTGCCCAGTACGCCGAGGAGGCGCCCACCGGGGAGCCGAGGACGGTCGAGGAGTACGTCGAGGAGCTGTACCACGACGAGCCCGGACAGCGAGAGCGTGTGGTCGACGGACCACCCGCACCGCCCGCCTACCGGGGCAACGCCATGGTCGTGGACGTCGACGACGAGGACCCCGTCTTCGACGACCTCGAGGAGCCGGGCAACTCGCCCTACCGCCGCGCGGTGGGCGAGTAGGAGTCTGATAGGCTTCGCCCGCACACAGATCAGGGGCTGTAGCGCAGTTGGTAGCGCGTCTCGTTCGCATCGAGAAGGTCCGGGGTTCGATTCCCCGCAGCTCCACGTCACTCGGGGCGAGCTGTGTCAGCGGAGGGCGCTGACCGGCTCGCTCCTCTGTGTTTGTGGGGGTGCAACCCCCATGCCCCGCCCGGCGGGCTCTGCCCCCGGACCCCCGGTGCGGGCTTGAACCCGGATGTTGGCTGCGGCCGTGTGTCGTCTGTGTATCCGAAACCGCATACGTGTTGGCAACGTTGTGCTGGGTTGACTTGGGGGCATGACCTTCGGTGAGTCGTCCCTTCCTGCGGATCGCTTTGTTCAGCCGTTGGCTTCTTCGGGTGTTTCGGCTGTCGGGGTCACGGTTTATGGGTGTGGGCCGGATGAGGCTGTTCTGTTTCGGGAGTTGGGGCCTCGGTTTGGCGTTGTTCCTGTTCTCGTCGAGGCGCCGTTGTCCGATGGCAATGTTGGGCTGGTGGCCGGGAATCGCTGTGTGAGTGTTGGTCACAAGGCTGAGGTTGCGAACTCTGCTCTTCTTGCGCTCAGTCGTGTCGGTGTGGAGTACATCTCCACCCGGAGCATTGGGTACAACCACATCGATGTCGGGTATGCGGCGAGTGTTGGCATCTCTGTTGAGAACGTTGCTTATTCGCCGGACAGTGTTGCCGACTACACGTTGATGTTGATGTTGATGGTCGTGCGTAGAGCGAAATCCATCATTCGGCGGGTGGATGCCCATGACTACCGGCTGCAGGACGTGCGTGGGAGAGAGCTGCGTGACCTGACCGTCGGGGTGATTGGCACCGGGCGCATCGGGTCGGCGGTCATCGACAGGCTGCGTGGCTTTGGCTGTCAGGTGCTGGCCTATGACGTTCGTCCTCGGTCCTCTGCCGACTATGTTCCTCTCGACGAGTTGTTGTCGGTTAGTGACATTGTGACGCTTCATGCGCCGCTTGGTGTGGATACGCACCACCTCCTGGATCGTCGGCGTATCGGTCGTCTCAAGCATGGCGCGTTTGTCGTCAATACCGGGCGTGGTGCTCTTCTTGACACCGAGGCCCTCGTTTCTGCGTTGGAGAGCGGTCGTTTGGGCGGTGCGGCACTGGATGTTCTCGAAGGGGAGGAGGGGACGTTCTACGCCGACTGCCGGAACAAGCCTGTCGAAAGCAAGCAGCTGTTGCGGCTGCAGGAAATGTCGAACGTCGTCGTCAGTCCGCACGCTGCTTACTACACGGACCACGCCCTGGTCGACATCGTCGAGAACTCCATCGTCAACTGTCGGGAATCGCAACGTGGAAGGCAGGACTGGGTATGAGGATCGGAATTCTGTTCGGGGGTTGTTCCGAGGAACATCCCGTCTCCGTCAAGTCCGCGCTGGAGGTCGCCGCGAGTCTCGATGCCGAGAAGTATGAGCCGTTCTGGGTCGGGATCACGCGGAGCGGTGCCTGGAAGCTCTGTGACGGTCCTGACGCGGACTGGGAAGCCGGTGCCTGTCGGCCGGTCGTGTTGTCGCCGGACAGGGGCGTTCACGGACTGCTTGTGCTGGAGCAGGAACGGTACGAGGCGATCCGTCTGGACGTCGTGCTGCCCGTGTTGCACGGCAAGCTTGGTGAGGACGGTGCGATACAGGGTTTGTTGGAACTCTCCGGCATTCCTTATGTCGGCTGTGATCTCCAAAGTTCTGCTCTGTGTATGGACAAGTCCCTCGCCTACGTCGTCGCCAGGGGCGCTGGGATCGCTACGCCGAATTTCTGGATTCTCGGTGCGGGCGAGGAGATCGATCCCGGTCGGCTTACGTATCCTGTCTTCGTCAAGCCGGCGCGATCGGGGTCGTCTTTCGGTGTCACCAAGGTATTCAGCGGAGAAGGGCTGAATGGTGCCGTGGAGGTCGCGCGGCAGTACGACTCCAAGGTGTTGATCGAGGAGGCCATCGTTGCCAGCGAGGTCGGGTGTGCGATCTTGGGGAACGAGTCGGAGTTGTTCGCTGGCGAGCCGGATCAGATCACCATGTCTCATGGGTTCTTTCGAATTCATCAGGAGGATGATCCTGAGAGTGGTTCCGAGAACTCGACTGTTACCGTGCCCGCTGATATCTCGGCTGAGTCGCGCTTGCTCGTCCTGGAGACGGCCAAGGCTGTCTATCGTGCGCTGGGGTGCCGGGGGCTGGCGCGTGTGGACATGTTCCTCAAGGAGGACGGAACGGTGGTTCTCAATGAGGTCAATACTTTGCCCGGTCTTACTTCGTACAGTCGTTATCCGAGGATGATGGCTGCCGCGGGTGTGTCGCTTGTCGAGGTGATCGACCGGATCGTGTCGTTGGCTTTGACGGGGAAGGCGCAATGAAGGACGGTTTCGTGTTCGTTGACGAGGTTGTGCCCGGGATACGTTGGGATGCCAAATACGCCACCTGGGACAACTTCACCGGCAAGCCTGTGGACGGGTACGTGGCGAACCGGATTGTCGGTACGCGGGCTTTGTGTGCGGCCCTGGAGCGTGCGCAGGAGATGGCCGCGGCCCTGGGGTTCGGCCTGCTTCTCTGGGACGGTTATCGTCCGCAGCGTGCCGTCGATCGCTTTGTGCGTTGGTCTGCGCAGCCTGAGGACGGTCGGACGAAGACGCGGCACTATCCGAACATCGACCGGGCCGAGATGTTCGAGAGAGGGTATGTGGCCGAGAAGTCGGGTCACAGTCGGGGAAGTGCGGTTGATCTGACGTTCTACGATCTGGCTACCGGTGAGCTTGCTCCCATGGGTGGTGACCATGATCTGATGGACTCGATCTCGCATCACGGGGCTGACGGAGTTACGCCGATCGAGGCGCGTAATCGTGGGCATCTTCGCTATGTCATGGAGGCCTGTGGGTTCAGTTCGTACGACCGTGAGTGGTGGCATTACACGTTGACGGACGAACCGTATCCGGACCGGTATTTCGATTTTCCCATCACTGTTTCGCGACCACTGCGTGGGTTCGCGTCGTGAGGATCGCGTTACTGGTGGTCGCGTTGCAGTTCCGTCGATCGTCGTCTGTTGGTTTGTGGTGGGGCGGCGGGCAGTTCCACCGTGACGCGCAGGCCTCCTGCCTGCGGGGTGAGGGTGAGGGTTCCGTCGTGTGCTTTGGCGATGCTCTTGACGATGGCCAGTCCCAGGCCCACACCCGCGTGGTCGCCGCGTACGCGGTCGGTGCCGCGCCGGAACGGTTCGGTGAGGGTCGAGACCAGTTGTGGGGACAGCTTCTCGCCGGTGTTCTCGACGGTCAGCACGGCCGATCCCGCGCGGATGGCGGTGTCGACGTGCACGGTGCCGTGTTCGCGGAGGTTGTGGACGATGGCGTTGTGCACGAGGTTCGTGGTCATCTGCAGCAGGAGAGCCCGGGAGCCCGTGGTCGGGGTCATCTCACCGGACGTCTCGACGGTGACGCCGTGTTTCTCGGCCAGCGGGAGGAGCGTCTCGGTCGCTTCTTCGGCTGTCAGGGACAGGTCGACGTGTTCACGGGTGAAGGACCGCTGGTTGGCGCGGCTGAGCAGGAGCAGGGCCTCGGTGAGGTCGATCGCCCGGCTGTTGACCAGGTGGAGGCGGTCGACGAGCTCGCCGGTGTCGCGGTTCACGTCGTTGCGGGCCACGTCGAGCAGGGTCTGCGTGATCGCCAGCGGGGTGCGCAGCTCGTGGGAGGCGTTGGCCGCGAACCGCTGCTGTTCTGCGTCGTGTGCTTCGAGCCGCGCGAGCATGGCGTCGAAGGCGTCGGCCAGCTCGCGGAACTCGTCCCTGCGGCCCTCCAGCTGGATCCGGTGGGATAGCGAGCCGTTCGCCGCCAGGCGGGTGGCGTTGGTGATGCGTGTCAGCGGCGCGAGCATGCTGCCCGCGAGGACCCAGCCGCCCAGCAGGCTGAACGTCAGCAGGAAGACCAGCATCGCGGCTGCCTTCGGGACGAACGCTCTCAACAGGTCGGAGCGGTCGGGGATGACCATCATGCCCATCCTCGGCCGGGTTCCGGGAGGTGCCGTGAAGATCGTCTCGGGTACGTAGCGCAGCAGGAACACCCACACGACCGCGAGCAGCAGGGTGCCCGCGAGCATGATCACGCCCGCGTAGCTGAGGGTGAGCTTGAGGCGGACGCTCATACCGGCCGGTCTAGCCACGGTTCGCTCCCTCGGGGCCGGTGTCGATGCGGTACCCGACCCCGGGCACGGTGGCGATGAGCCACGGCTCGCCGAGCCGCTTGCGCAGGGCGGAGACGGTGATGCGGACGGCGTTGGTGAAGGGGTCGGCGTTCTCGTCCCACGCCCGCTCCAGCAGTTCTTCTGCGCTCACGACACCGCCCTCCGCGGCGACGAGTACCTCGAGCACGGCGAACTGCTTGCGGGTGAGCGCGACGTAGCGCCCGTCGCGGAAGACCTCCCGGCGGAAGGGGTCCAGCCGCAGGCCCGCGATCTCGCTGACCGGGGGCCGGGCGTGTGCTCGCCTGCGGTTGAGTGCCCGCAGTCGCATGACCAGTTCGCGAAGGTCGAACGGTTTGGTGAGGTAGTCGTCGGCGCCCAGCTCGAACCCGGAGGCCTTGTCGTCGATCCGGTCGGCGGCGGTGAGCATGAGGATCGGCATGCCACTGCCCGAGGAGACGATGCTTTCGGCGATCTCGTCGCCGGACGGGCCGGGGATGTCACGGTCGAGGACCGCGAGGTCGTAGGAGTTGACGCTGAGCAGCTCAAGCGCGGTGTCGCCGTCACCGGCGATGTCGGCGGCGATCGCCTCGAGGCGCAGGCCGTCGCGGATGGCTTCCGCCAGGTAGGGCTCGTCCTCGACGATCAACACACGCATGCTCTCGACGCTACGTCCCGCACCATCTCGCCGGCATATCGAAAACCGGGTACATGCTGGTAACGGCACGCGGCCTTGGCTGTCGGCATGAGTCGAACAGCGCCGCACCGCACCCGACTGCCTGCCGCCCGGCACGTCCTCGGCAAGGCGCACGGCGCTGTCCCCGACCCCGTGACGGTCTTCGACGAGGAGACGCCTGCCGTGGTCAACCTCGATCCCGACCTGCTCGGTGCCCTGCGTCGAGCGGCGACCGCCGCCGAGGGTGACGGGGTCGAGTTGTTCGTCAACGGCGGCTGGCGTTCCCCGGAGTACCAGGAGCAGCTGCTGCACGATGCGGTCTCGAAGTACGGCTCAGCCGAGGAAGCCGCCCGCTGGGTGGCCACTCCGGACACGTCCGCGCACGTGTCGGGGCACGCCGTCGACATAGGACCGCCCGCTGGCAGGGTCTGGCTGTCCGAGCACGGTACCGAGTACGGGCTCTGCCAGATCTACCGCAACGAACCATGGCACTACGAACTGCGCCCCGAAGCCGTCGACGGCGGTTGCCCGCCCATGTACGACGACCCCTCGCACGACCCGAGGACGTGGCGGTGACCGTCCTTCGTGCCGGCCACCCCGGGTTGACGCCTGGGTGGCCGGCACCGGGTTTCAGACGGCGGGGATCAGGGTTGTCGTCAGTTTCGTTATCTGGCTTGCCAGTTTGGCCGGGTTGGTCGTCCGGTTGGTCAGTTGGCCGTCCAGCCACAGGGATGCGTAGCCGTGCACGAGGCTCCACATCGTCATCGCCAGGACGTCCTGGTTGATGTCGCTTTCCTTCTCTGCCAGGCACTCGGACACCGTGGTGTCGAGGACGGCGAAGGCCGCCTCACCCGCTTCCGTTCCGGTGTCGCCCTTGTGGGACTGTTTCAGCTCCGGCCGGAACATCAGGCGGAAGTAGGCGGGGTTGGCTTGGGCGAACTCCACGTATGCGAGAAGGATGGCCTCCAGGGCTTCTGTTGCCGTGCTCGTGGTTTCGTGTGCTCTGGTCAGCGTGTCCGCCAGGCGGCGGAAGCCCTCGTCGGACAGGGCCGTGAGTAGTGCCGCACGGTCGGGGAAGTGGTGGTACGGCGCGCCTGGGCTGACTCCTGCCGAGCGGGCGACCTGTCGCAGACTCACCGCGCCGATGCCCTCGGTCTCGATCAACTCCAGCGTCGCCTTGAGCAGCGCTTCCCGCAATGCGCCGTGGTGGTAGTTGGGCCTGGCCACGCCATGAGACTAAGTGATTCCTTGCTTTTGCACACCTGGTTGATATATACAGTGCTCAGATTATCTGAACACTGCATAGATCGGGGATGTGCATGTCTGGACGGGTGTTGGTGACCGGTGCGTCGGGGTACGTGGCCGGACACGTCGTCAAGGACCTGGAGGCACACGGCTACGAGGTGCGCGGGACTGCGCGGCGGCCGGTGGGCGGGGACACGGTCGCCGCCGACCTCACGCGGGACGCGGGCTGGGCCGAGGCGGTCGACGGGTGCGACTACGTCGTGCACGTGGCTTCGCCGTTTCCCAACGGGGTGCCCGCGTCCGAGGACGAGCTGATCAGGCCCGCGGTCGACGGGACGTTGCGGGTCCTGCGTGCCGCGGCCGACGCGAAGGTGAAGCGCGTCGTGGTGACGTCGTCCATCGCGGCCGTGGTCAGCGGGCATCCGGGCGGCGTCGTCCGGGCCGAGGAGGACTGGTCGGTCCTGGAGCGCAGTCCCGCCTATCCGAAGAGCAAGACACTGGCGGAGCGGGCGGCGTGGGACTTCGCCGAGGAGTCCGGTCTCGAGCTGGTGGTGGTGAACCCGGGGATGGTGCTCGGGCCACTGCTCAGCGAGAACATCGGCACGTCCGTGGCGGTCGTGCACCGGCTGCTGGTTCGCGACGTGCCCGCGTCGCCCAAGATGGGGTTCGCGATCGCCGACGTCCGGGACGTGGCGACCGCGCACCGGCTCGCGCTGGAGACGCCGCGGGCCGCGGGCAACCGGTACATCGTCGCAGGCGAGTTCACGCTGATGAGGGACGTCGCGGCCGTGCTCGCGGCGGAGTTCAACCCCAGGGGCTACCGGGTGCCGACGGGTGGGCTGCCGACGTGGGTGTTGCGTGTGATGGCCCGGTTCGACCCGTCGCTGCGGCACGCGCTCGGCTTCGTCGGTCGTCGCGAGGACGTGAGCCACGACAAGGCGAGCCGCGAGCTCGGGCTGACGCTGCGGCCGACCAGGGAAACCATCCTGGACACGGCCCACAGCCTCATCGAGCTGGGGCTGGCGCCGAATCCGGCGGAGAAGAAGGAGCCGGCTGCCCAAGGTGCCGCAGGAAGGTAGGGCAGGCCATGACGTCGTCGTGGGTGCAGACGAGCGCGCCCTCGATCATGGACATCGCCGCCTGGGCCAGCGCGATTCGTTCGGCCAGCTCCTGGCGGTGGCGGGTCACCACCTCGTGACGGGCGGCGGCGGTCGGGGCTGACAGCATCGCGCGGATGCCGGACAGGGTGAAGCCTGCCTGTTTGCCCAGCATGATCGCCGCCACCCGGTTCACGTCCGCCTCGGTGTAGCGACGGCGATCGCCGTCGCGCGTCGGGGCGAGCAGCCCCTCGGCCTCCCAGTGCCGCAGGACGTGTGTCGCCACGCCGAACTGGGCCGCCACATCGCCGATTGACTTCATGTTCACATTAAGTCGCACGATGTGCGGCATGTCCACGCTACTGACCATGCTCGATGCCCTCGACGACCTTCCCGAGGCGCGTGACCTGCGCGAACGTACCTACGAATCACTCGGCGACACGGTCGTCGACGTCGGTTGCGGCGGCGGTCGTGCCACCGGCGAGCTCACCGCTCGCGGGGTGGCCGCCGTCGGCGTCGACCTCGATCCCGACATGCTGGCGGCCGCGAAGCAACGCTGGCCCGAGGCCGAGTTTCGCCTCGCCGACGCCACCGCGCTGCCCTTCGACGACGGCGCCTTCACCGGGTACCGCGCGGACAAGGTGCTCCACGCCGTTCCCGAGCCGGAGCGTGCCGTCGCCGAGGCGCGGCGGGTGCTGGCCAGGAACGGACGCGCGGTGCTCGTCGGTCAGGACTGGGACACCATCCTGATCGACTCGTCCGACCCGGACCGCACGCGTGCGCTCGTCCACGCCCGCGCGGACGGCATGGCCACCCCGCGCGCCGGCCGTCGGTACCGGAACCTCCTGCTGGACAACGGGTTCACCGACGTCACCGTCCAGGTGCACACGTTCGTGTTCACCGACCCCATGATCCTTGCGATGCTCGAGACCATCGGCGACGGCGACTGGCTCGACGACCAGGTCGCCCGCGCCCGCGACGACCGGCTCTTCGTCGCCCTGCCCGTGTTCCTCGTCTCGGGAACTCGCGTGGGTTGAGCATTGGTCGAGGAGCGTTGTCGACCCGGTTCCCTTGCCCACAGTGGGAACCAACCGCTCCTCACCACCGCTGGCCGGCAGCGGCGCGGACAGCCACGCTGCCGGCCAGTCCCCACGTGACGGATGACGCCTTGCGCCGCGCATCGACCATCGGTGAAGCTCCGAGGTGGTATGGGCACGCTGATCATCGACAACTACGACTCGTTCACGTACAACCTGTGCCATCTGGTCGGCGCGGTCACCGGCGTGGCGCCGACAGTCGTGCGCAACGACGAGCCCGTCGACCTCGACGCCTACACCCACGTCATCCTGTCGCCCGGCCCCGGGCGCCCGGAGAGACGCGGTGACTTCGGCGTCTGTGCCGACGTGATCCGCACGGCGACCATCCCGCTGCTCGGCGTCTGCCTCGGCCACCAGGGCATCTGCCACGTCCACGGCGGCACGATCGGCCCGGCCCCGCACGTGCGGCACGGCCAGACCTCGCCGATCCTCCACGACGGCTCCGGTCTGTTCGCCGGCCTGCCGTCGCCGTTCGACGCCGTCCGGTACCACTCACTCGTCGCGACGACGCTGCCCGACACCCTCGAACCGATCGCCACCAGCGACGACGGTGTGCTCATGGGGGTGCGGCACCGCCACCGGCCGCAGTGGGGCGTGCAGTTCCACCCGGAGTCGATCCGCACGCGGCACGGCCACCGGCTGCTCGCGAACTTCCTACGACAGCCGAGGACGAGACCCGTCGTGGAGGTCCGTTCGCCACGACGGGCACGTACGATCGAGCACCGGCGGGTCACCACGGGCGCCTCCGCCGAGACCGTGTTCGACGCTTTGTTCGCTCATTCCGACTACTCCTTCTGGCTCGACAGCGCCGACGAGGGCGGCGCGGGCGGCCGGTTCTCGTTCCTCGGTGACGCGAGCGGTCCCCACGCCCGAGTCGCCACAGCGGATGTCACCACCGGCACGGTCACCGTCCGCAGCGCCGACCGCGACGAGACCGTGCACAGCGGGTTCCTCGACTGGCTCGCAGCCGACCTCGCCGAGCACCGGGTCACCCCGCCCGACCTGCCGTTCGAGTTCGCCCTCGGCTGGGTCGGCTACCTCGGCTACGAGCTGAAGGCCGAGTGCGGCTCGCCGAACACGCACCGGTCCGAGCACCCGGACGCGGCCATGATCTTCGCCGACCGCGCGATCGTGTTCGACCACCTCGAGCGTCAGGTCCACCTCCTTGCACTGAGCGACGACGGTTGGTTCGACGAGGTCGAGGCGACGCTACCCGCCTGCCCCGACAATTCTCCTGACCTGCGGGTTCCCGACCTGGGACCGCTCCGGCCCCGGCACGGCCGCGACGCCTACCTCGACCTGGTGGCCGCCTGCCAGCGCGAGATCGTCGCGGGCGAGACGTACGAGGTGTGCCTCACCAACCAGCTCACCGCGCACGGCAAGCTCGACCCGTGGCCCGCCTACCGGCGCCTGCGCCGGGTCAACCCGGAGCCGTTCGGCGCGTTGCTCCGGTTCGGCGAGCTGAGCGTGCTCTCCGCGTCGCCGGAACGGTTCCTGCGGGTCACGGCAGACGGCGTCGCGGAGTCGAAGCCGATCAAGGGCACCCGGCCCAGGGGCGCGACCCCGGCGCGGGACGCCGCACTGCGCCACGAACTGGCGACCTCGGCCAAGGACCGCGCCGAGAACCTCATGATCGTCGACCTCGTGCGCAACGACCTCGGCAGCGTCGCCGCGCTCGACGGTGTCACCGTGGCGGACCTGTTCGACGTGGAGACACATCCGACCGTGCACCAGCTGGTCAGCACGGTCCGTGCCAGGCTGCGGCCGGACCGGACGGCCGTCGACGTGGTTCGCGCCGCCTTCCCGGGCGGTTCGATGACCGGCGCGCCGAAGCTGCGGACCATGGCCATCATCGACCGGCTCGAGGGCGGTTCCCGGGGTGTGTACGCGGGCGCGCTCGGCTACTTCTCGCTGTCCGGGGCCGCCGACCTGAGCATCGTGATCCGTACGCTCGTGGCCTGGGCCGACCGGGTGTCCTACGGCGTCGGCGGTGCCATCATCGCACTGTCCACACCGGACGAGGAGATGGCCGAGACAGTGGTGAAGGCCGCGCCGCTGCTGCGGCTGACGGGACAGGAGCTGGCGCCGTGACGATCATCGACGAACTGCCCGAGCCGATTGTGCAGGCGCCGATGGCAGGTGGCGGGTCGACGCCCGAGCTGGCCGCCGCCGTGTCGAACGCCGGGGGCCTCGGCTTCCTCGCCGCGGGTTACCTGACGGCGGACGCCGTGCGGGCGCAGGTGGACGCGACCCGCGCATTGACCGGGAGACCGTTCGGGCTCAACGTGTTCGTGCCGGAACGAACGCCGGTCGACGCCTCGGCGGTCGAGGCGTACGCGGCCGCGCTGCGTGGCGAGGCCGAGCGGTACGGCGTCCCACTCGGCGATCCGGTCGGCGGGGACGACGCCTGGGAGGCCAAGCTGGCGTTGCTGTCGGAGGCCAACGTGCCGGTCGTCAGCTTCACGTTCGGGTGTCCCTCGTCCGAGGTCATCGCCGAGGTGAAGGCGCACGGCTGCGAGGTGCTCGTGACCGTGACGTCGGCGGCGGAGGCACGGGAGGCGGTCGCCTCGGGCGCGGACGGCCTGTGCGTGCAGGGCCAGGAGGCCGGTGCCCACCGCGGCTCCTTCGTCAACGAGGGTACCGACCACACGGGTCTGATCCCGTTGCTGCGCAAGGTGTCCGCCGCAGTCGACGTGCCGCTGGTGGCGGCGGGCGGGTTGTCGAGCGGCGCGGACGTGGCCGCCGTGCTCGTCGCGGGCGCGAGTGCCGCGCAGCTGGGCACGATGTTCCTGCCCTGCCCGGAGAGCGGGGCGAACCCGCTCCACCTCGCGGCACTCGCCGCGGGCGACACGCCCACGTCGGTCACCCGCGCCTTCACCGGCCGGCCCGCGCGTGGGCTGGTGAACCGCTTCCTGACCGAGCACTCCGCCGCCGCGCCTGCGGCATATCCGCAGGTCCACCAGCTGACCAGAGACCTGCGGCGGGCCGGAGACCAGCAGGCCATGTCCCTGTGGGCAGGACAGTCGTACGAGTTCGCCCGACCCCTGCCTGCAGCGGAGCTGGTGCGAGAGCTGGCCGCCGGAGCACGTTCGGCACTGTCCTCCGCTGCTCGGCGCTGGCCGGCTTAGCCAGGTACGCACGCAGGATCGCGACTCCGATCCGTGGCAGGTCACCCGTACCGCGGTACACCAGAAAGAGTGGTTCCGTACGCGGTTGGAACTTCGCCTTGAACGCGTGGAGTGACGCGAACCCGTAGAGCGGCTCCATGAGCCTGCCCATGAGGTCGAGTCCCTTCTGTATGCCGCCGACCTTGCTCCTGTCCGAGCGGACCAACGGTGCACCGGACAGCGACACCAGGTCGGCGCCCTCGGACTGGAAGGTCAGGCAGGCCTCGGCGATCATGAACTCGACCACCGGGCGGAAGCCGCCGGCCCTGCGGCGCATCATGTCGAGGGTCCAGCCACGCGGCTTGCCGTTGCCGTCGAGGACCGGCAGCCACGACGTCACGCCGTGGACCGTGCCGTCGCCGTCGACCGCGATGCCGACGCGGACACGTGGGTCCATGGCCTCGGTGACGCCGCCGAGAGTGAAGCCCAGCTCCGGCGTGTGCTTGCTCTTCAGCCAGCCCGCCGACACCTCCCTGACCTGCCGTTTGACGGCGAGCGACTCGTCGGCGAGGCTGACCATGCGGAACTGGATGCCGTCCTTGGTCGCGCGGTTGCGCGCGGTGCGGACGTCCTGCCACTTCTTGCCGCGGAACTCGAGTCCCGGCAGGTCGACGAGCGTGTCCTCCGCGACCTGGACGCGGTGTGTGCCCGCGTTGTCCGCGGTCTCGGCGCTGACCGAGAACCAGGCAGGGACCAGGCCGTTCCTGTCGCAGTGGGCGGCGAAGGCAGCAGGGGCGTTCCGTCGCCACTCCGGTGAGCCGACCGGGTTACCGACGGCGATGGCGACGCCGGCGTGACGGCGGTAGGCGACGTAGCCGTCCTCGCCGTAGAGGTACTCCGTGCCCGGCCAGGTCGTCATCCAGGACAGGGTGCCGCCGCCGTGCGCCTCGAGAAGGTCGATCGCCTGGTCGCTACCGGTGTTCCTGGCGGCCCGGCGGACGAACAGGGGGCCGAGCGGCAGCGCCACCGCGACGGCGACCAGGTGCACGACGTCGGCGAGGTGCCCGATGACCAGCAGCGATCCGACCACGTAGGTGACGAGGCCGGCGCGTGCCCAGAAACGCCAGCGGGACGGGAGGGTCGCCGTGACGACTGCCGCGGCCGCCATCGCGCCGCCGGACGGGCCCACGTCGATGGCCGAGGTCAGGGCGCTGCCGGTGAGGTCGACGAGGCCGATGGCCCCGAACACGCCCGCGACGTGGCCGATCGCCCAGATCCCCATGGTCCTGGCGGTGCCGAGCCGGTGCTCGGCGAGGCCGACGAACGCGGCGAAGCTCGCGAGCACGGCGACGTAGCACAGCGGCGTGATCGCGAACGGCACGCCGGTGAACACCGACCACCACCTGCCGTCCGCGAAGGCGGGCACACCGTACGAAAGTCGCTCGCCCCAGGCATGTTCACCGAGTGGTGTGACGAACGAGCCGAACAGAAGGCCCAGCGTGACGATCACGACGAGCCCAGCGACAGTGAATGGGTGACGGCGCAGGAACATGGGATTAAGCCTGGCTCCGCAGTGTGTCCGAATCACTGGCGCTGCCACCCGAACCCGGGGTGGGGCTAGCACCACCAGTCCCGGAACTGTCGGTCCCCCGTGTCATCGTCCTGACCATGAACATCAACCACGCGCCACTAGGGTCGGACGGTGCTCGCCGACGTCCTCTCCTACCTGTGCTGTCCACATTGCTCGACCACGCTGACGGCCTCACCCGGCTCGCTCCGGTGCGAGTCGGGACACACCTTCGACATCGCCCGGCAGGGGTACGTGAACCTGCAGGCAGGCAAGGCCCCGGTGACCGGGGACAACGCGGACATGGTCACGGCCCGGCACGAGTTCCTGTCGGCGGGCCACTACGACCCGATCGTGGCCGCGACCGTGGCGGCGGCCTCGGGGGAGGGCTGCGTGCTGGACCTGGGTGCCGGCACGGGCCACTACCTCGCGGCGGTCCTGGACGCCGCACCCGACCGGGTGGGCATAGCGCTGGAGATCGCCAAGCCCGCGCTGCGCCGGGCCGCTCGCGCGCATCCCCGCCTGGGTGCGGTGGGTGCCGACACGTGGCAACGCCTGCCGGTACGTAACGGTGCGATCTCGGTGGTGCTCGACGTGTTCGCCCCACGCAACGCTGCGGAGACCGCCCGCGTGCTGTCCTCGGACGGTCGACTGGTCGTGGTGTCGCCGACACCCGCACACCTCCGCGAGCTGGTGTCGGCCCTGCACCTGCTGACGGTCGATGCGGACAAGGCCGCCCGCGTGTCGGCGTCCCTACCGGGTTTCGTGGTATCCGGGGAGGAGAGGTGTGAGTTCGGGATGTCGTTGACGCACGGGCAGGTGCTGGCGCTGGTCGGCATGGGACCGAGCGCGTGGCATGTGGACGGGGACGTCCTGGCGGAGCGGGTGTCCGCCCTGCCGCAGCCGGTGCGGGTGACCGCGTCGGTGACGGTGACGAGGTACGTGAAGGAGTAGTGATGGTGCGATACGCCATTGTCGGCGCCGGACAGCGTGGCAGCGGGTACGCCGGGTGGATCGGCAGGCACGGCGACCGCGCACGGGTCGTGGCCGTCGCGGAACCCCGTGCGTACCAGCGGGAGTCGCTGGCGCGGGAGCACGGTGTCGAGCACGTGTTCACGTCGTGGCAGGAGCTGGCTGCCGCGCCTCGGCTCGCGGACGTGGCCATCGTGTCCACACAGGACGCCGAACACGTCGAACCGGCGATCGCGTTGGCCCGCAAGGGTTATCACCTGCTGGTGGAGAAGCCGCTGGCACCGTCCGCCGAGGAGTGCACGGCGCTGGTGAACGCGGTGACCGAGGCAGGTGTGCTGTTCGCGGTCTGCCACGTCATGCGGTACCGGCCGTACACGAGGTTGGTGAAGCGGCTGGTGGACGATGGTCGGCTGGGTGAGATCGTGAGCGTCCAGCACCTGGAGCCGGTCGGGCACTGGCACTACGCGCACTCGTTCGTACGGGGGAACTGGCGCCGCACCGACGAGGCGTCGTTCATGCTGCTGGCCAAGTCGGGGCACGACATCGACTGGCTGCGGCACGTGGTCGGCAGACCGATCCAACGGGTGTCGAGTTTCGGCTCGCTGCGGCACTTCCGACGAGAGTCGCAGCCCGCCGGGGCGGCGGACCGGTGCCTGGACTGTGCGGTGGAGCCGACGTGTCCCTACTCGGCACCGCGGCTGTACCTGGGGATGCTCAGCGAGGGCCGGAAGGGTTGGCCAGTGAGCGTGCTGACCGACGACGTGACGGAGAACGGGGTGACGGAGGCGTTGCGGACTGGTCCGTACGGGCGGTGCGTGTACGCGTGTGACAACGATGTGGTGGATCACCAGGTGGTGGCGCTGGAGTTCGGCGGTGGCGTGACAGCGACCTTCACGATGACGGCGTTCACACCGCACATGGATCGACAGACGCGGATCTTCGGCACACGGGGATACCTGGAAGGCGATGGCGAGACTGTCCGGCTGCACGACTTCACGTCGGGGGCCGTCGAGGTGTTGGAGGCCGGAAGCGCGGGCATCGACACGGAGGAGGGACATGGGGGTGGTGACGCCGGATTGATGGATGCGTTCACCCGGGCAGTGGAGACCGGGGAGTCGGGGCACATCCTGTCCGGCGCGGCGGAGTCGCTCGAGTCGCATCTGGCGGTGTTCGCCGCTGAACGGGCGCGGTTGGGGGGTGGCGTGGAGGTCGTGTGACCCGTGATTCGCCCGTCTGGGCCGGTGGGCCGGTGGGCCGGTGGGCCGGTGGGCCGGTGGGCCGGTGGGCCGGTGGGCCGGTGGGCCGGTGGGCCGGTGGGCCGGTGGGCCGGTGGGCCGGTGGGCCGGTGGGCCGGTGGGCCGGGCCTCGGGTTGGTATCGGGGTTGGTGCGGGCGGGGCGGTTTATCGTGCATGGTGGGGGCTGTCGGGGGTGCCGACTTGCCTCGATGCGTGGTTGGGGCTGTCGGGGGAGGCTTGGACCCGCGTTTGTGTCGGAAGTTGGGTTGGTTCGGGGCGCGTGACCGGCCTCGGGTGGTGTCGGGATTGAGTTGGTCGGGGCGGTGATTGTGCTTGTGGGGTTGGCTCGGGTGGCTGACCTACGTTGGCGTGTGGTTGGGCTGTTGGCGGAGGCTTGGGCCTCCGGTTGGTGTCGGGGTCGGGTTGGCCGCGGGTGGTTGAGCGGTCTCCGGTT
This sequence comes from Actinophytocola oryzae, assembly GCF_004364325.1. Classification (GTDB taxonomy): domain Bacteria; phylum Actinomycetota; class Actinomycetes; order Mycobacteriales; family Pseudonocardiaceae; genus Actinophytocola; species Actinophytocola oryzae. The sequence goes on from NZ_SOCP01000012.1 coordinate 70,861, forward strand.
GGCGTCGTGCTTGGTTGTTGCCCACACCGGTCCGCCACGGCTGAGCCCGTGTCCTGTTCGGATGTCACCATCCCGGTTTCCCCTGCCGGGAAACAGGAGTCGATGTGTCGGGGTGGCCCACTAACGTTGGCGTGTGGTTGGGCTGTCGGCGGAGGCTTGAGCCTCGGGTTGGTGTCGGCGTCCGGTTGGCCAAGGGGTGGTCGACTGGGTGTGCGGTCGGCATTGTGTTTGTGGGGATCGGGCGGGGTGGCCGTTTTTGCCTCGGTGTGTGGTTGGGCTGTTGGCGGGGGCCTCGGGTTGGGGTCGGCGCTGGGTTGGCTGCGGGCGGTTGACCGGGTCTCCGGTCGGCATCAGGTCTGGTGGGGTCGGCCCGGGTGACCTATCTCGGCGCGTGGCCCGGCTGTTGGCGGAGGCTCGGGCCTTGAATCTGCCTCGGCATCGGGTTGGCCGTGGCGGGCGACCGGCATCTCCGGTCGCCATCGGGCTTGGGCTGCAGGAGCGGTGGTTGGCCTCGGGCTGGGCTCGAGGTCGGGTTGGCCCGGAGCGGGTTCGGGCTTCTGGGGCAGGTCTTGGATCGGTGCCAATGTGTCCGGGGGCTCCGCTCGGAGTCCTTGTCCTCTGCCTTCACCAAGGCGTCGTCGAGGAGCTTGTTGCGGCATCGGGCTAGCCTGAGCGGTCGTCGCGTCTCGGGTTCAGTGGGGCGTTCCCCGTCGGCGCAGGCGGGGGCTTGGCGTTGCGTTCGTGGTCTGCCCGAGGGTGGTCAGCTGGTTTGGGGCCACTCTGCGGTGGGATCAAGTCGGCTCGCAGTCGATGACGACCAGGCCGGTGGAGGTTGTTCTGACATCGGTCGTGGTCAGGCCTGCCGCTGTGGCCAGTGCCTGGTAGTCCTCGACGGTGCGTTCGCGGCCGCCTGAGAGCACCAACATGCGCAGGTTCATCTCGGCGAACATGCCGGGGTCGTCGCCTGCTGTTCCGTGGGACTCGACTATGACCACCCGGCCCGTCTTACCTGCGGCCTGGGCGCATCCGCGGAGGATTTTCGTGGCCTGGTCATCGTCCCAGTCGTGTAGTACGGCGCTGAGCAGGTACACGTCCCCGCCTGTGGGCAGTGGGTCGAAGAAGCTCTGGCCTGCGAACTCGCACCGGTCGCCCAAGCCTCGTTCCGCCAGGCGCTCTCGGCCTCTGGTGACTGTGTCGGGTAGGTCTACCAGCGTCGCCCGGATGTCGGGGTTGGCTGCCAGTATCTCGGCCAGCAGCGCCCCGGTGCCGCCGCCGACGTCGATGACATGCCGTACGTCGGTCCAGTCGTAGGCGGTGGCTGCCGCGGTGCGTGTCGAGCCCGCCATCGAGGCGTCGAAGGACGCCGCCATGGTGGGGTTGGTGGCCAGGTACTCCCAGAACGGGGCACCGTGCACGGTCTCCCACGCTGGCCCACCGGTGCGGACGGTGTGCAGGAGGTTCGTGAACACCAGGTCCATGCGGCCGCCGAACTCGTTCAGGTCGAACGCCGCTCGCATGCCCCCTGGGTGATCCGACCTCAGCAGGTCGGCGGTCTCGTTCAGTGCGAACCGGTTCGGCGCCGGCTCGGTGAACACTCCGTGGCAGGTCAGGTGGCGTAGCAGCCTGCCGAGGGCATCCGCGTCCGTCTCGGTTCGGGTCGCCAGCTCTTCGACCTCCGTGACGCCTTCGGACATCAGGTCCGCCAGTCGCAGGGTGGCCGCCACTCGGACCGCCATGGGGGTCACGAGGTCGGCTATCGGGGCCAACACCTCCCACGGCGACGGCTGGGTCTCGTTCGACGTCATGCTGCCCACGCTAGCGATCACGCCCTTGTCCGGCAGGGCAGTTCCGCGACATGACGGCGGCCACCTCAGCGCGAGGTGGCCGCCGGTCAGCGCGTGATCACCAGGGGATCTGTGGCGACCGGTAGAAGTCGACGCCCATCGCTTCCCACCTCGGGCCCTGTTCGGCCAGGCGGGAGCGGAACGACTGCCAGTCGTGGGTCGACCACGGGGACCACGCCAGTTCGGCGATGGCAGGCAGCCTGGGGAACGCCATGAACTCGATGTTGTCGATGTTCTCCAGCGTCTCCGACCACAGCGGCGCCTCCACGCCGAGCACGGCCGACTCCGGCACGTTCTCGACGTACGCCCCCGGGTTCCAGTCGTACGCGTCGTCCACCTCCGTGAAACCTGCCCACGACAGGCCCAGCGGGGTGTTCGCGTCGTACTTCATGTCCAGGTACGCCTTGTTGGCCGGCGACATAAGGATCTTGTTGCCTGCCGCCGCCCCGTCGACCACCAGGTCATTGCTCGTCGTCGTGCCCCAGAACTGGGCCACGCCCGACGTGGGTGGGGTGGCTTTCAGGAACTCGTGCCAGCCGACCGCTCGTTTGCCGGTTGCCTCGACGATCGGGAAGACCCGGTCGAAGAACTTCACGAAGTCCTCGTCCGTGGTCGAGTGGGCCTCGTCGCCGCCGATGTGCAGGTACGGGCCGGGGGTCAGCCTCGCCAGCTGGGAGATCACGTCCTGGAGGAAGTCGTACGTGGTGTCCTTGTCGATGCACAGGGAGCTGAAGCCGACCTCGATGCCCGTGTACAGCGGCGGCGCCACGCCGTCGCAGTTCAGCTCGGCGTACGACGCCAGCGCGGCGTTCGTGTGGCCCGGCAGGTCGATCTCCGGGACGATCGTGATGTGGCGGGCCGCCGCGTACGCGACCAGGTCGCGGAACTGGGCCTGCGTGTAGTAGCCGCCGGGGCCGCCGCCCACCTCCGTGGAGCCGCCGTACTCGGTCAGCCTCGGCCAGCCCTCGATCTCGATGCGCCAGCCCTGGTCGTCCGCGAGGTGCAGGTGCAGGTGGTTGATCTTGTACATGGCCAGCTGGTCGATGTAGGTCTTGACCTCGGTCGGCGAGAAGAAGTGCCTCGCCACGTCGAGCATCGCGCCACGGTAGGCGAAGCGCGGGTAGTCGACGATCCTGCCCGCCTGCACGGTCCACGGGCCGCGCTGCCGGGTGCGGCTCTCGACCTTCGCCGGGAGTAGCTGGCGCAGCGTCTGCACGCCGGAGAACAGGCCCGCTGACGTGCGTGCCTTCAGTGCGACGCCGTGCCGGGTCACGGTCAGCTCGTAGCCCTCGTTGCCCAGGCTCGGGGGGACGTAGCCGAGGGACAGCGTGATCCCGCCGCCTCCGCGGTGGTCCGTGACGACCGGCAGCCGGTAGCCGGTCGACGGGCGCAGCACGCCGGCCAGGTACTCGCCGACGCCGCGGGCGCCGCGGCCGGTGCTGATCACGGTGTCACGGGACAGCTCGAAACCGCCGCCGTGGCGGTCAGGTGTGACCGACACCGGCGCCGGTATCACCTGGGTCATGCGGGACTCCTCATGAGCGGGAGCGGCCGATGCCGGCACGCCGAGACCGAGCAGCGTCAACGCACCGACGGCCAGGACAGTTATGGAACGAGGCGCAGGGAACCTGGACACAAGATCCTCCCGAAGGGTCGGACATCCAGGTATAGACCACCAGTGGTCCAGACCACAAGGTCACGCATGACCCTCCGACGCGGTCAGCCCTTGAGCGCCCCCGCCGTCGCGCCGGACACCAGCTTGCGTTGCACGAGCAGGAAGAACACGAGCGCGGGCAGCGCGTACATGACCGACGCGGCCATGATCCCGCCCCAGTCGGTGCCGAAGATGGTCTTGAACGTCGACAGCCACACCGGCAGCGTCTGCTTGTCCTTGTCCCGCATGAACACCAGCGCGTACAGGAACTCGTTCCACGCCGTGATGAACGCGAACACCGACGTCGCGACGATGCCGGGGCCGAGCAACGGCAGCACGACGCGCCGGAACGCGGCGAAGCGGCCGCAGCCGTCGACCATCGCCGCCTCCTCCAGCTCGTACGGGATGCCCTGCACGAACCCGCGCAGCGTCCACACCGTGAACGGCAGCGTGATCGCGAAGTACACGAGCAGCAGCGACGGCAGCTTGTTGAGCAGCCCGGCGTCCTGCATCAGCAGGAACATCGGGATGAACAACGCCTCGACCGGCGCCATCTGCGCGATCAGCACCAGCAGCAGGAAGCCCTTGCGGCCGCGGAAACGCAGTCGTGCCAACGGGAACGCCGCGAGCACCCCCGCCACCAGCGACAACAGCACCGCGCCGACCGTGACGATGAGGCTGTTGGTCAGGTGCCCGAGGAACCCCGGCTTCGACCAGGCGCTGGCGAAGTTGTCGAACGTCCACGACAGCGGCAGCAGGTCGTAGTCCGGCGTCAGCAACGCGGTGGATGGCTTGAACGCGCTGGTCAGCAGCCAGTACGTCGGGAAGGCGAAGAACACGGCCACGACCACGCCGGCCGTGTTGAGCGCGATGCGCTGACCCTTCGTCTTGTTCACGCCGCCTCCTCGCCCGCTCCGTGGCACCGGACCGCTCCGCAGGCTCCGAGCCGGCCTGAGTATCGATGATTCGCTCCGCAAGCTCCGCTCACGAGATGTCACCCTCCCGGGTGCGCAGTAGCAACTGCAGGTAACGCGCGGTGAGCACGACGAGGACCAGGATCATCAGGACCGCTACCGCGGACGCCACGCCGAAGTGCCTACCGGCGATGCCCCGCAGGTACAGCAGGAGCGGCAGCGTGGTGCTCTCGCCGTCCGGGCCGCCCTGGCGGATCGCCCACACCTGCGCGAACACCTTGAAGTCCCAGATCACCGACAGGAACGTGGCCAGCGTGACCAGCGGGCGGATCGACGGCCAGGACACGGTCGAGAACGTCTGCCACGGCGTCGCGCCGTCCATGGCGGCCGCCTCGTACAGCTCCTTCGGCGCCTGCAGCAGGCCCGCGTAGATCGTGAAGCAGACGAAGGGCACGGCCTGCCAGACGATCAGGAGACCGATCACCGTGAGGGTGCTCGCGCCGCTGGAGAACCACGAGAAGTGCTCGAACGAGCCGAAGCCCAGCTTCACCAGCGTCTTGTTCAGGATTCCGTACTGCTGGTCGAAGATCCACTGGAACACCGTCGTGGTCGCGAGGATGGGGGTCGCCCACGCGAGCACCAGGGTCACCTGGAGTATCACCCGCACCGGCCCGGACAGGTGACGCATGAGCAGCGCGATCACCGCGCCGAACAGGACGGTGCCCGCCACGACCGCGGCCGTGAACACGACGGTCCGCAGGGTGATGGTCCAGAACTCCGGATCGGCCAGTACCGACGTGTAGTTGTCGAGCCCGACCCAGACGATCTCGCCACGCACCAGTTGACCGAGGTCGAGCTGGCGGAAGCTGATCCCGACCACCTGCACCGCGGGCCAGCCCAGCAGGACCAGCATCACGATCACCGCTGGCGCGAGGAGCAGGTAGGGGATCGTCCGGTCGCCGAGGCTGACGGTGCGCCGGCGACGCGCGCGCGGCGGCGCCGGCGGGGAGGTCCCCGTCGGCACCGCCGTGTTCACCGTCGCCGTCATCCCTTGAACGCGGCGTCCAGCGCGGAGTTCGCGTCGTTGGTCGCGGTGTCGAGGTCCTTGGCGCCGGTCAGGTACGCGGTCAGCATGTCCTTGAGCGGGTTCTGGCCCGCCTCGACGGTCGCCCACTTCGGGGTGGCCGGGGCGGCCTTGCCGTCCTTGGACGCAGCCGCCATCGCCTTGCTGACGGGCTTGGCGTCGAGTGCGGAAAGGTCGGTCGAGGCACCCGGCACCATGCCGGCCTCGGCGAGCTGGCTCTGGTACTTGTCCGAGAGCAGCATCTTCAGGTAGCTCTTGGCGAGCTCGGGGTTCTTGCTGTTGACGGGGATCGCGAGGTTCGAGCCACCCTGGAAGACCGGCGCCGTCTTACCAGCGGTCTTCGACGGGATCGCGAAGGCGGACGAGTTCTTCTCGATGTCCGGGTTGTCCTTCGCGGCCGTGCCGAGCTCCCACGGCAGCGCGATCATCATCGCGACCTTGCCCTGGCCGTAGATGCCCGCCTGCTCCGGGTTCTGCTCGTCGTTGTCCTTCGGCGCGGTCGTGCCGGACGTGTCGACGAGCTGCTTGTAGAACTGGAGCGCCGACTTGACCTCGGGGGAGTTGACCGTGGCCTTGAAGTCCGTGCCGCTCTTCTCGGCGATGTCGCCGCCCTCGTCGTAGATGAACGACAGGAGCGAGTACCAGTTCTGGCCCGGCAGGTACAGCGGCTGGAACTGCGGGTCGCTGCCGAACTTGGCCTTGAGCTTGGTGATCGCGTCGAGCCATTCCGCACGCGAGGTGGGCGCCGCGGCGATGCCCGCCTGCTGGAACATGTCGGTCCGGTACAGGACGACGCGGTTGGCCGCGTAGAACGGCGCCGCGTACTGCTTGCCGTCCCACTCGCCGGAGTCCTTCAGCGACGAGAGCCACTGGCCGCCGTTGAGCGAGTCGACGTCACCGGTCAGGTCGGTGAGGACCTCGTCGGCGGCGAAGGACGGCGCCTGGGTGTTGCCGAGCTCGATGACGTCCGGCGGGTCCTGGCTGGCCAGGGCCGTGGTGAGCTTGTCCTGGATGCCGTTCCACTCCTGGACCTCGTACTTGACCGTGACGCCCTTGTTGGCGGCCTCGAACTCCTTGTTGAGAGCGTCGGTGAGGGTCGCGGGGGCCGAGCCGTTCATCAGCCAGACGGTCAGCGTCTTGTCGCCACCGCCACTGTCGCTGCTGGAACCTCCACCGGAGCCGGCACAACCGGCGGTGGCTAACGCGATGGCCGCCGCGCCGGCCATCAGCTTCGTCAAGCGCTTCACGATCTTGTCCTTCCGTGCGCTGGCCGCGCGTCCGCTCTGTGGTTCAGACCTACTGGTATAGACCTAGTGGTTTAGACCAATGGGAGAACTCTGGTCCCACCCGTGCGCCCTGTCAAGGCAATCCGCGAAGACGTTGTCCGTCCGTTTTCGTTGACAGCAAACGAGATGCCGGATTGGTCGGAGAACCTTTCACTGATCGGGTGTGGCCACACCGTCTGGCCTCGGGGTTCCCCGCGTCGCGAAAAGTGGACAAAAACTGGAAGTTTCGGGTGCTTTTCGCACGTGTGCCGCGGTTCGACGCTCTTGGACTACATGGGTACATCGGGAGGACGGGTGGGGGAAGGTCGGTGTGTTGTCTTGGAGATGGACGAGCACGGCCAGGCAAGTCTCCGCGAGAGCGTCGAGGTCCAGCTGGCGCGCTTCCGACGGGGTGAGCCGGACGCACGCGAGCGGTTGCTCGCCGCTGTCCGCCCGTTCGTCGTGCGGTACGTCCGGTCGCGGATCGGCCGGGGCGCGGGCATGTTCGAGTCCGCGGACGACGTCGCGCAGGACGTCTGCGTCGCCGTGCTGCGTGCCCTGCCCGCCTACCAGGACCGGGGCAGGCCGTTCCTCGCGTTCGTCTACGGCATCGCCGCGCACAAGGTCGCCGACTTCTGGCGGGCGAGGGCACGGATGCGTGACGAGCCCTACGCCGAGGTGCCGGAGCCGAGGGCGAGCGACGACGACCCGGCCGAGGAGGCGGTCCGCCAGGACCTCGCCGTCCGCCTCGACCAGCTGCTGCGGGAGCTGTCGTGCCAGCAGCGCGAGGTGGTCGTGCTCCGCGTCGTCGTGGGGCTGACCGCGGGGGAGACCGCCGAGATGCTCGGGTCGACGCCGGGTGCGGTGCGGGTCATGCAGCACCGCGCGCTGTCCAGGCTGCGTGGCGAGCTGCGGGCCCAGGGTCTGCGGTAGCGGGCGTGTCAGTGGGGTTGCCGACCGTGGGCGGCACGACCGCACCCGTTTCGCCTAGGGTTGGGTCGTGAGTACACATTTCAATGTCGTGGTTCTCGGTGCCGGGCCCGGTGGGTACGTGGCCGCCGTGCGGGCTACGCAGCTCGGGCTCTCTACGGCGGTCGTCGAGGAGAAGTACTGGGGCGGGGTCTGCCTCAACGTGGGCTGCATCCCCTCCAAGGCGCTCCTGCGCAACGCCGAGCTGGCGCACATCTTCAACAACGACGCGAAGACCTTCGGCATCGAGGTCGACGGCACGGTCCGGTTCGACTTCGGGGTCGCGCACGCACGCAGCCGCACCGTCGCGGACGGGCGGGTCAAGGGTGTGCACTACCTGATGAAGAAGAACGGGATCACCGAGTACACCGGGCGGGGCACCTTCACCGGCGCCAACAGCCTCGAGGTCAACGGCGAGACCATCACCTTCGACCACTGCGTCATCGCGGCGGGGGCGAAGACCAAGCTGCTGCCGGGCACCCGGCTGTCCGAGCGCGTGGTCACCTACGAGGAGCAGATCCTCAACCCGGAGCTGCCCGGCAGCATGATCATCGCGGGTGCGGGTGCCATCGGCGTCGAGTTCGCGTACGTGCTGGCCAACTACGGGGTCGACGTCACGATCGTCGAGTTCCTCGACCGGCTCGTGCCGCTGGAGGACGTCGAGGTCTCCAAGGAGCTGGCGCGGCACTACCGCAAGCTCGGCGTCACCGTCATGACCTCCACCAGGGTCGAGTCGATCGACGACTCCGGCGACCAGGTCACCGTCGAGGTCTCCGCGAACGGCGAGAAGAAGACGCTCAAGGCCGACAAGGTCCTGCAGGCCATCGGCTTCCAGCCGAACATCGAGGGCTACGGCCTCGACGTGGCGGGCGTGGCGACCACCGACCGCGGTGCCATCGACATCGACGAGTACGGCCGCACGAACGTGCCGCACATCTTCGCGATCGGCGACGTCACCGCGAAGCTCATGCTCGCGCACAACGCCGAGGCCATGGGCATCGTCGCGGTCGAGACCATCGCGGGTGCCGAGACCATGCCGATCGACTACCGGATGGTGCCGCGCGCGACCTACTGCCAGCCGCAGATCGCGAGCTTCGGCTACACCGAGGAGCAGGCCCGCGAGGCAGGCTTCGACGTGGTTGTGGCCAAGTTCCCGTTCACGGCCAACGGCAAGTCGCACGGCCTGGGCGACGCACGCGGGTTCGTCAAGCTGCTGTCGGACAAGAAGTACGGGGAGCTGCTCGGCGGGCACCTCATCGGCCCGGACGTCACCGAGCTGCTGCCGGAGCTGACGCTCGGCCAGCAGTGGGACCTGACCGTCCACGAGATGGCCCGCAACATCCACGCCCACCCGACGCTGGGCGAGGCCGTCAAGGAGGCCATCCACGGCCTCGCGGGCCACATGATCAACCTGTGAGAGCCGGGGTCGCCGCCGCGCGGTGCGGCGGCGACCCGTCCGTCTAGAACGCGCGCCAGGCGTTGGTCGTGCAGTGGACCTCGCCGCCGCCGAGGTGTGCCCAGCCGAGGTCCTCGACCCAGTCGACGTGCACACCTCGGAGCGCGCGTTCGGCCACCGACTTGAAGATGTCCACGCCGTTCACGACGGGCGCGTGCGGATCGGGTGCCGCAAACGTTTGCGCGTTCACTGACAGGCCGTTCGGGATGCCCGGGGTCGCCGCGACGAAGAGCCCCGCCGACGCCACCTTCCTGAACAGGACCGGCACCCGGACCACCTCGTCGGCGCGCAGGCCGGTCTCGGCCAGCAGGACCGACAGCTGGTCGTCGACGTGCCTGGCGGCCTCCTCGTTGTCGGCCAGGACGGTCGGGTCGGCCAGCACCTCGTCGATGGTGCCGGTGTCACGGCCGGTGAACCGGGCGTCACCGCGACCGCCCGCCTGTGCCGACCGCATGGTCGCCAGCGCGAGGCGCGGGTCGGCGGCCATCAGCGTCCAGCCCCGGTCGTTGGCGGCACGGACCACGTGCGTGGTCTCGTCGGTGTGACCCACGAGCAGCCACGACGTGTCGACCACCACCGGCGGCTGTTGGTCCTGGCTGGTCAGCAGCCCGACGAACGCCGGGTCGGGGGTCAGTTCGCCGCTGGGATCCGAGCCGTACACGAGCCGCCCGCGCGGGTAGCCCTCGTACGGCGGCAGCGACTCGATGTTGCCGGTCGCGTTGCGGAGGTCCTGCACGGCGTCCCGGCCGTCGTCGACCAGCTCCTGCACGACCGCGACGTCCGGGCCGCGCAGGTCGCGGAACACCGCCCGTGCCGCGGGCCGGGGAGTGCGCACCCCGTCGATGTCCCAGATGTTCGCCGAGCGGATCGCGAACCGCATGGTCTGCCCACCCGCACGCGCGTAGGCGGGCTCGAAGAAGTCCTGCCACCAGACGTCCTGCCACCACGTGTCGGTGCCGGTCAGGTAGCGCATCGGCGCCGACCTGAGCCCGGCGCTGAACGACTCCCAGTCGTGTGGCTCCCACGATCCGTCGATCCAGGTCCAGCCGTCCGGGTGACCCGCTCCGCCACCCGGACGGGCGGCGAACGCCGTGGTGACCGGCTGCAGGTCGTGTTGCAACAGCAGCGGCGCCACCCGAAGGTGGTGACTCACCACTCGTTCGCCTGACGTGAGTGTGACGGTGACCCGGCCGTCCCAGTCAGGTCTGCGGACGTCCGTCGCCTCGACACCCAGCTCGACGCCGTCCCGCAGCTCCGCGGCCGACAGCGTGGCGGCAGGTGTCCACGAGCCGCCGCGTCGCACGAAGACGTGGGCCCGGCCCGAGACCGTGACCCGGCCCGCTTCGGCGCCCCGGGCCGTCAGCCGGGCCAGGTCCCGCTCGTCGGCGCGGCCGTTGACCACGTCGTCCCCGGCGTCGTTGCACGCGGCCAGCTCGTCGTCGACCGCCGACCCCAGCGCGTCCAGCTGGGCGTCGGTGACCAGACAGCGGCGGCTGTCGTCGTCCAGGTTCGGCAGTACGACCGTGTCGCCGCGCAACGCGGCGGTCGACGCGCCCGCAGGCACGGCGACCAGCCCGCCCGCGAGCGCCAACAACGCCGCTACCCCCAGGTACCGCAATGTTTCCTCCCCAGTTCGTCCCTGCTACCGAACCTAGGGAGAGACCGACGGCCCGTCATCAGCAGTCAGGAGGAGGTGCGGTCACCACCTCGGAGGACAGTCCGCATGGCGTCGAGCACCGCGGGGTCCTCGATCGTGGAGGGGACGGGTTCGTCGCGGCCGTTGGCTATGCCGCGCATCGTCCTGCGGAGGATCTTGCCCGAGCGGGTCTTCGGGAGGCCGTCGACGACCGAGACGTCGCGGAACGCCGCCACCGGGCCGATGTCCCGGCGGACGGCCGCCACCAGCTCGGCCCGCAGTGCCTCCTCGGTGATCTCCACGCCCGCCTTCAGCACCACGAAACCACGCGGCAGCTGGCCTTTCACGTCGTCCGCGACGCCGATCACCGCGCACTCCGCGACCGCCGGGTGCGCCGCGAGGACCGCCTCCATCGAGCCGGTCGACAGGCGGTGGCCCGCCACGTTGATGACGTCGTCGGTGCGGCCCATGACGTAGACGTAGCCGTCCTCGTCGACGTAGCCGCCGTCGCCGGTCAGGTAGTAGCCGGGGTAGCGGGACAGGTACGACTCCACGTACCGGTCGTCGTCGCCCCACAGGGTCGGGAGGGTGCCTGGCGGCATGGGTAACTTCAGTGCGATCGCGCCCTCACCACCGCGGGGCATGTCGTTGCCGTCGCCGTCGAGGACGTGGACGTCGTAGCCGGGCACCGCCACGGACGGCGAGCCTGCCTTGATCGGCAGGTCGTCGAGGCCACGCGGGTTCGCGCAGATCGCCCAGCCCGTCTCCGTCTGCCACCAGTGGTCGACGACGGGCACGCCCAGCTTCTCGCTCGCCCAGTGGTAGGTCTCCGGGTCGAGCCGCTCACCCGCGAGGAACAGGGTCTCGAATCCGGACAGGTCGTACTTCGCCAGTTCGGCGGCCGACGGGTCGACCCGCTTGATCGCCCGGAACGCCGTCGGGGCCGTGAACAGGGCCTTCACCCCGTACTCGGCGACGACGCGCCAGAACGCGCCGGCGTCCGGGGTGCCGACCGGTTTGCCCTCGTAGAGCAATGTCACCGAGCCGGTCAGCAGCGGGGCGTACACGATGTAGGAATGGCCGACGACCCAACCGACGTCCGACGCGGTCCACCACACCTCACCGGGGTGGAGGTCGTAGATGTTCGGCATAGACCAGGCCAGCGCGACCGCGTGCCCGCCGTTGTCCCGTACGACGCCCTTCGGCCTGCCGGTCGTGCCGGACGTGTACAGGATGTACAGCGGGTCGGTCGCCTGCACGGGCACGCACTCCGCGGGCGTGGCGTCCGCGACCAGTTCGTCCCAGTCCACGTCCCGCTCGCCCAGCGTCGCGGGGGCCTGCTCGCGCTGCAGCAGGACGACCCGGTCGGGCTGGTGCGACGTCGCGGCCAGTGCCTCGTCGATGATCGGCTTGTACTCGACGACCCTGGTCGGCTCGACGCCGCAGGACGCCGCCACGATCACCTTCGGCCGCGCGTCCTCGATGCGGCTGGCGAGCTCCTTGGGGGCGAACCCGCCGAATACCACGGAGTGCACCGCGCCGAGCCGGGCGCACGCCAGCATCGCGACGACCGCCCGTGGCACCATGGGCATGTAGATGATCACCCGGTCGCCATGGCCGACGCCGAGCGAGCGCAGCGCGCCCGCGAAGGTCGCGACCTCGTCCCGAAGCTCACGGTAGGTGAACGACGCCTTGCTACCCGTCACCGGCGAGTCGTAGATGAGGGCGGTCTGGTCCGCGCGGCCACCGTCGACGTGCCGGTCGAGCGCGTTGTGGCACGTGTTCAGCACGCCGTCGGGGAACCACCGGTACAACGGAGCCGTGTTGTCGTCGAGGGCTCTGGTGGGCGGGGTGACCCAGTCGATGGACTCGGCGGCCGCCAACCAGAAGGCCTCGGGGTCCGCGAGGCTTTGTCGGTACGAGTCCTGGTAGCTGCCCATAGGTACCGAACCTAGCTCGTGGCGGCAACCTGGTCACCGTCTCCAACGTCGTCATAACAGGTCGACATAGGGTGGAACGCCGGACGTGTTCGTCTGGTCTGATGAACGGATAGGGAGGGAGGGGCGGTGAACCTGCTCGTCGACTGGGGTAGTTCGCTGATCTCCCTGGCGCACGACATCTTCCAGCCCAGCATCTGCCCTGGCGACTGGGTGTGGGCCTCGATCATGGCCGGCTTCCTGGTGGGCCTCCTGCCGCCACTCGGTGCGGTGCTCATCGCGCTGGTCCGCAAGGGGACCGGCAACACCTACAACGCGGCGACGCTCACGGTGTTCGGCCTGTTCGGCGGGGTCTTCGCGTTCCTGCTGCCGTGGCTGTACACGAACGGCGTCTCCGAGACGTTCCGCACCGTGTTCCACAACGCCGAGGTCAACCCGAACGGCGACACGAGCGTGGGCACGGGGCTCACCGCCACCGAGGCCGGGTCCATGGGCAAGGCGTTCTGCAACATGGACCCCCAGGTCTCCTACATGGGTGGGCGCGCCAACGTCTACGAGGTCCTGTTCCACCCGTTCGAGAGCGGCCCGATGCTGGTGCTGCGGTACGCGATGCTGCTCGTGGTGCCGGGCATCGCGATCCTGTTCGTGTGGTTGCAGGCGCGGCTCGCGTTCCGCCGTGGCCCGAAGTGGCCCGGCCGGTTCTACTGGCTGCCGTTCGTGGCCGCCCTGGTCCTGAGCGTGGCGGTGGCGGTGAACGTTGCCACCTACATGTGGATCGGCGTGCTGCTGGCGAGCGTGCTGGGGCTGTTGCCGCTGCTCGTCGTGGGTCCGCCGAGCTGGTCGGTGATCGAACGGCGGTACAAGCAGGCCGCCGCGCAGCAGCAACCACAACAGCAGGGCGCGCAGCGACCGCCCCCGTACGTGCCGCCGCCGCAGCCGCCGCCCTACAAGCCGCAGCCGCCCGCCCAGCCGGTCAGGACGCCGCCGCCGACGCGCGTGGCGCCGAGGATGCCCGAGCCGGAGCCCGACCGTCAGGCCCTCGCCGCGCTCGCGGCCGACCCCGGTCCGCTGCCGTTCGCGTCGGAGAAGCCGACCGCGGTCATCCGGCCCGCGGGCTCGCGGTTCCAGAAGCTGCGCCAGCTCGGCACCGGCGGATTCGGGACCGTGTGGCTGGCGAAGGACACGCAGCTCAACCGCACGATCGCGATCAAGATGGCGCACGCGCCGGACGCCGAGACCGAGGAGCGGATGCTGCGTGAGGCGCGGGCGCTCGCGGCCGTGCACCACCCGAACTGCGTGCGGGTCTACGACATCGTCTCCGAAGGCGACGGCCTCGGGCTGATCATGGAGTACATCGAGGGCGAGCAGCTGGCGGAGGTCGTGCACGGACAGGGCGTGCTGGGCGACCTGCAGGCCGCCCGCCTGTGGCTGACGATGGCGGGCGCCCTGTCCGCGGCACACGCGAAGGGCGTGCTGCACCGCGACGTCAAACCCGCGAACGTGATCGTCGACCCGGAGGGCATGCCGCACCTCATCGACTTCGGCATCGCCCGCTCGAAGGGCGACCAGACGCTGACGGCCGCGGGCATGATGGTCGGCACCCCCGACTTCCTGGCCCCGGAGACCGCCACGGGCGCGACCGCGACACCGGCGTCGGACGCCTGGCAGCTGGCCGCGACGGTGAGCTTCGCCCTCGCGGGTCACCCGCCGCGTGGTGTCCGCGAGAACGCCATGGCCGCACTGATGGCCGCCGCGAAGGCCGAGCCGCTGTCGCACCTGCCGCAGCGGAGCACCCACCTGCGACTGCTGGCGGCGTCACTGGACAAGGACCCGGCCCGCAGGCCGACGCTGGCGGCGATCCAGCGCGAGATAACGGCGTGGATCGCCCGTGCGGGCCAGGAGACCGCGGGCCCGGTGACGCAGATCGTCCCCCGCGCCCAGATCAACCGGCGGTGAACACGCCCGACCCCGGCGTACTGAAGGCGTCCTTCGTAACGGTCGGCGTACTGAAGGCGTCCTTCAGTACGCCGGGGCCGGTTGTCGGGCTAGCGCCAGCTCGGTAGCCACAGCTCCTGTTGCCAGCGGACCTCCGAGATGGAGTCGCCGTTCAGGACGGGCCACAGCCAGACGAAGTTGGCGACCACGATGCCCACGTACAGGGCGACGATGAGCAGACCGGTCCCTCGGCGTTCGTAGCCGTCCGGGGCGGTGCCCATGATCTGGCCGAGCACGAGCACGATGCCCAACACCAGGAACGCGGCCATCGGCGTCGCGTAGAAGAAGTACATCTGGCGGTCCAGGTTGGTGAACCACGGCAGCAGACCAGCCAGGTAGGCCACCACGACCCCCGCGTAGCGCCAGTCCAGCCGGGCGATCATGCGCCACAGGCCCCAGCCGAGCACCGGCAGCGAGACCCACCACAGCGCGGGTGTGCCGATCAGCATCGTGGCGCTGACGCAGCGCTCCTCGCCGCAGGAGACGGTGCCGCCGTCGTAGTAGTAGAGCATCGGGCGCAGGCCCATCGGCCACGTCCACGGCTTCGACTCCCACGGGTGCTGGCCGGTCGCGGGGGTCTTCAGGTTCTCGTGGAAGTCCAGGACGTTGCCCGAGTACTGCCACAGCGACCGCAGCGCGGTGGGCAGGAAGTCGTACCAGCCGTGGTGGACGGACTCGTCGGCCAGGTGGCGGTCGACCCCCGTCTCCGACATGAACCAGCCCCACCATGTCGACAAATAGACGAGAATGCCGACCGCGACGAACGCCCACAGGCCGGGCAGCAGGTCGCGGTAGATGGTGCCCCGCCACGGCCGCTCGATGCCGGCCGCGCGGCGCGCCGTGACGTCCCACAGGACCGTCAGCACGCCGAACGCCATGATGAAGAACACGCCGGACCACTTGGACCCGCACGCCAGCCCCAGCGACACGCCCGCGAGGAACCGCCACCAGCGGAAGCCGAGGAACGGGCCGTAGGCCGACTCGGTCGCCCAGCCCTCCCGGACGGCGACCGCCAGGCGCTTGCGCACCTGGTCGCGGTCGAGCAGCAGACAGCCGAACGCCACCAGCACGAAGAACGCCAGGAAGATGTCCAGCATCCCCATGCGGCTCTGCACGTGCGACACGCCGTCGCAGATCAGCAGCACGCCCGCGATGGCACCCAGCAGCGTCGACCTGGTCAGCCTGCGGGCGATCCGGATGATCAGCAGGATCATCAGCGCGCCCGCGAGCGCCGACGTGAAGCGCCAGCCCCAGCCGTCGTAGCCGAAGATCCACTCGCCGATCGCGATCAGCTGCTTGCCGAGCGGCGGGTGGACGGTCAGCTCGTAGGCCGGGTTGTCCTCGTAACCGCCGTTGCGGAGAAACTCCCACGCCTGCGGCACGTAGTGTTTCTCATCGAACACCGGGGTGCCCTTGTCCGTGGGGAAGCCCAGGTTCTGCAGTCGCACGAAACCGCCGAACACCGCGAGGAAGCCCGCGACCAGCCAGCTACGCAGCCGGTCGGTCGGCATCGGCTTGCCGATCAGGTGGATCTCGGCGAGGTCGGCTTCCGACAGGGGCCTCCCGCCGGCACCACCGAAGCTCGGTGAGACCGCAGCCTGGCGATCGACGGTAAGACTCACGGGCAAGGATCGTAGGCGGCGCGATGTGGTGTCCGCGTCGGGATCACCAACACGGAGCGACACGATGGTTGAACAGCACGGCAGGCTCGTCCTCGCGGCCACCCCGCTCGGCGACTCGCGGGACGCCTCGCCGCGCCTCGTCGAGGCCATGAACACGGCGGACGTGGTCGCCGCGGAGGACACGCGCAGGACCCGGTCGCTCGCCATGGCCCTCGGCGCCACGCTGTCCGGGCGTGTCGTGTCCTTCTACGACGCGGTCGAGACGAGCAGGCTCGGCGGCCTGGTCGCCGCCGTCGAGGCCGGGCAGACCGTCCTGCTGGTCACCGACGCGGGCATGCCCAGCGTGTCCGATCCCGGCTTCCGGCTGGTCGCGGCATGCGTGGCGAAGGACCTGCCGGTGACGTGCCTGCCGGGGCCCTCCGCGGTCACCACGGCACTCGCGTTGTCGGGTCTGCCGTGCGAGCGGTTCTGCTTCGAGGGCTTCGCGCCCCGCAAGGACGGCGAGCGGCGCCGGTTCTTCGCCGCGCTGGTCGAGGAGCCGAGGACGGCCGTGTTCTTCGAGTCCCCGCACCGCATCGCCGCGACGCTCGAGCTGGCGGTCGAGGTGCTGGGTGCCGGCCGGCGGGCGGCGGTCTGCCGGGAGCTGACCAAGCCCTACGAGGAGGTCCGGCGCGGCGGTCTCGCCGAGCTGGCCGAGTGGGCGGCCGACGGGGTGCGCGGCGAGATCACGGTCGTGCTGGCGGGTGCCGAACCGGGCCGGGAGCAGGACATGGACGCGTTGACGGCCGAGGTCCGCCGCCTCGCCGACGAGGGCATGCGACTCAAGGACGCCGCCGCGCAGGTGGCGACGAGCGCGGGCGTGAGCAAGAAGTCGCTCTACGACGCGGCCGTCCGGAGTTGACCTGAAGCGCGCTCCAGGGTGTTGGCTGGTGTCAGCCAACAGCGAAGGAGGAGAGCCCGTGGTTGGCAGGCGCAAGCTCGGTGACCTGGAGGTTTCGGCACTGGGGCTGGGTTGCATGGGGATGTCCCAGGTCTACGGACCCGCGGACGACACCGAGTCGATCAAGGTGATCCACCGGGCGATCGACCTCGGCGTGAACTTCCTGGACACCGCCGATGTCTACGGTCAGGGCCACAACGAGGACCTCGTCGGCCGCGCGATCGCGGACCGGCGGGACCGGGTCGTGCTCGCGACGAAGTGCGGCATCCTGCGTGTCGTGGGCGGTGGGGTCGTCGAGGTCGACGGCAGCCCGGAGTACGTCCGCGACGCGGTCGACCGGTCGCTGAAGCGGCTCGATGTCGAGACGATCGACCTGTACTACCTGCACCGGCGCGACCCGAACGTCCCGATCGAGGACACGGTCGGCGCGATGGCCGAGCTGGTCGCGGCAGGCAAGGTGCGCCACCTCGGACTGTCCGAGGTCAACGCGGACACGCTGCGCAAGGCGCACGCAGTGCACCCGATCAGCGCGTTGCAGTCGGAGTACTCGCTGTTCAACCGCGACCTGGAGCAGGCGGTCCTGCCGGTCGCGCGGGAGCTGGGGATCGGCGTGGTGCCCTTCTCGCCGGTGGGCCGGGGCATGCTGACGGGCGACCTGGACACGATGCGCAATCTCCAGGACGGCGACATGCGGCACGGCCTGCCCCAGTTCCAGGGCGAGAACCTGGGCCTGAACATCGCGCTGGCCGAGCGCGTGCACGGCGTCGCGACCTCCCTCGGGGTGACCCCCGTCCAGGTGGCGCTGGCGTGGCTCCTGGCACAGGACGAGCACATCGCCCCGATCCCGGGCACCAAGCGGGTGAAGTACCTGGAGGAGAACGCGGCCGCCGCCGACGTGACGCTGACCGCCGACCAGCTGGCGGAGATCGAGTCGGTCGTCCCCGTCGGTTCGGTGTCGGGCGACCGCTACACGCCGGGCGGAATGCGGGCGGTCAACCTCTGAGCACGCGCACCCCCGCGAGGTAGGTGTCACCTCGCGGGGGTGCGCGCTCAGGCGTTCTCTCGCTGGAACGTCCGCGCACCCCACCAGACGGCGAGGATCGTGATCACGAACAGCACGACGCTGCCGGTGAGCAGGCCGTCCACCGAGTAGTCGCCCCGGAAGGACGCCCGCTCGGCGTCCATCACGTGCGCGAACGGGTTGATCCGCGACAGCACGTACAGCCAGCGCGGCGCCAGCTCCGTCGTTATCGGGATCAGGATGCCGGTGAGCAGCAGCAACGGCACCGAGATCGTGGTCAGCAGCGCGGGGAACGCCTCCTCGCTGCGCACCATCATGGCCATCGCGTACGAGGCCGACGACAGCGTGACCGCGAGCAGCATCACCATGACCAGGCACAGCAGGACACCCGCGACCGGTGCCCGCATGCCGAACACCAGGTAGGCCACCAGCAGCAGCAACACCGCCTGGACGAGCAGCTGCACGGTGTCGTGCAGGACCCGCCCGAGCAGCAGCGCGAGCCTGCTCACCGGCGTCACCCGCAGGCGCTCCATCACGCCGTTGCGCAGGTCGCCGAGCAACGCGAACCCGGCGAACATGCTGCCGAACAGCCCGAGCTGCACGAGCAGTGCCGGCGCGAGGATCTGCCAGCTGTCCCCGGGCGGGAAGCCGGGCGTCGACGACACGATCTTCGTCATCAGCGGCCCGAACAGCAGCAGGTACAGCAGCGGCTGCATGATCCCGATCATCACCCACGCGGGGTTGCGCAGCGAGATCGCCATGTGCCTGCGGAACACGAGCCAGACCTCACGCATGGTGGCCCTCCTCGGCGTCACGCAGGGTGCGGCCGGTCATGGCCAGGAACACGTCGTCGAGCGAGGGCCGCTGGACCTGGATCGACGTCATCGCGATGTCCTTGGCGTCGAGCGCGCGGAGCAGCTCCGGCAGTGCGGTGTCCCCACGCGGGACCCGGAAGCGCACGGTGTTGTCGGCCGTGGTGACCTCGGTGGCACCCGGCAGCCTGCCCGCGATCTCGGCGGCGTGAGCCACCGAGTCGGTGGGCACCCCGACCACGACGCCGTCGCCGGACACCTGCGCCTTCAGCTCGTCCGGCGTGCCCTCGGCGACGATCTGGCCGTGGTCGATGACGAGGATCCGGTCGCACAGCGAGTCGGCCTCGTCGAGGTAGTGGGTCGTGAGGAA
Source organism: Actinophytocola oryzae (assembly GCF_004364325.1). Lineage (GTDB taxonomy): Bacteria > Actinomycetota > Actinomycetes > Mycobacteriales > Pseudonocardiaceae > Actinophytocola > Actinophytocola oryzae. The sequence continues at coordinate 90,380 of NZ_SOCP01000012.1, forward strand.
CACCGTCACGTTGTGCTCGTCGCGCAGCGAGCGGATGTGCTCCCACAGGTTCGCCCGGCTCTGCGGGTCGAGCCCGGTGGTCGGCTCGTCCAGGAACACGAGCCCCGGCGAGTGGATCAACCCCAGCGCGATGTCCAGCCTGCGCTTCTGGCCGCCGGACAGCGTCCTGACCAGGCGTTGTTCCAGGCCGCCGATGTCGAGCTGCTTGGCGAGGTCCGCGCCGCGCCGCACCGCGTCGGCCTTCGAGAGGCCGTAGAACCGGCCCTGGATCTCGATCTCCTCGATCACCCGGCACTCGGGTGCCGTGCCGCCGCCCTGGGCGACGTAGCCGATCTTCTTGCGCACCCCGACCGGGTCGGCGAGCAGGTCGACGCCGCCGACGGTGGCGGTGCCGGAGCTCGGGCGCAACAGGGTCGTGAGCATGCGCAGCGTGGTCGTCTTCCCCGCGCCGTTCGGGCCGAGGAAACCGACCAGCTCCCCAGCGTGCACGTCGAGGTCCACCCCGCGGACGGCCTCGACGGTACGGCCCCGCGATCGGAAGGTCCGCGCGAGACCGCGAGCTTCGATCATGTCTGTCCTTTCCATGTAGTCAAATTTGACTAGGCGGAGACAGCATGGTCGACCGGGCCGCAACAGTCAAATTTGATTAGAGGGCGAGCCGAAGGCTGCGCCCTCGTCATCGGCCATCACATACCTGCCGGCTTCGAGGCGCTCGACGAGCCCTCGGAGCCACACCTCCTGCGCTCCCACCGACGCCACCCACAGCCCGTACAGCTCCTCGACGTGCTCGGGCTGACCCCACTCCGTCCCGTGGTCGAGCATGTCCTGCGCGGTGGCCCGCTGCCCGGCCACCTGCGTCAGCCGGTGGCGCAGCAGGCTCAACACCGTGGCGCGGGGGAGCGCGGGCAGGAACGTCACCGCGGCGGCCAGCCGGTGCGAACCCTGCGCCGAGTCGTCGCTCTCGGCGAGGTAGCGCGACAACAGCAGCCCGAACTCCGTCTCGCCGTCCGGGGTGAGCCGGTAGGCGGTGCGGTCGGGGCCCTGCGCCTCCTCCTCGGTGGAGACCTCCTCGAGCAGCTTCTCCGCCGCCATCTTCTTCAGCGCGTGGTAGATCGAGCCGGGTGCGACGTTCGCCCACTTGTCCGCTGACCAGGTCAGCAGCTCGCGGCGGACCTGGTAGCCGTGCGCACTGCCGTACATCCGCACGACGCCGAGCACCAAGAGCCGCGTGGCGGACACCCTGCCTCCTCAGATAACCCGTTCGTCCTCGACAAGTACTGCTCCGTAGGCTAAGCAAACATGAGCAACCCCGTGCTGACAGCGGTGGCCTGGCCCTACGCCAACGGCCCCCGCCACATCGGTCATGTGTCCGGATTCGGCGTACCTTCCGACGTCTTCTCCCGGTACATGCGCATGGCGGGGCACAAGGTGCTGATGGTCTCCGGCACCGACGAGCACGGGACGCCGATCCAGGTCCAGGCGGACAACGAGGGGTCGACGCCACGCGAGACCGTGGACAAGTACGCCCGCCAGATCAACGGCGACCTCCAGGGGCTCGGCCTGTCCTACGACCTGTTCACCCGCACCACGACGGGCAACCACTACAAGGTCGTGCAGGACCTGTTCCTGGGGTTGTGGAAGAACGGGTACGTCGTCGAGAAGACGCAGCTGGGCGCCATCAGCCCGTCCACCGGCCGCACGCTGCCCGACCGCTACATCGAGGGCACCTGCCCCATCTGCGGTTACGAGAGCGCCCGCGGTGACCAGTGCGACAACTGCGGCAACCAGCTGGACCCGGCCGACCTGAAGAACCCGCGCTCGAAGATCAACGGCGAGACGCCCGAGTTCGTCGAGACCGAGCACCTCTTCCTCGACCTGCCCGCGTTCACCGGCGCGCTCGGGAACTACCTGAGCAGCAGGCAGGACTGGCGGCCGAACGTGCTCAAGTTCAGCCTGAACCTGCTCGACGACCTCAAGCCGCGTGCGATCACCCGTGACCTGGACTGGGGCGTGCCGATCCCGCTCGACGGCTGGCGGGACCGGCCGATGAAGCGGTTCTACGTGTGGTTCGACGCGGTCATCGGCTACCTGTCGGCCTCGGTCGAGTGGGCACGCCGCTCCGGGAACGACGACGCGTGGCAGGAGTTCTGGACCAACCCCGACGCCCAGGGCTACTACTTCATGGGCAAGGACAACATCGTCTTCCACTCGCTGATCTGGCCGTCGCTGCTGCTCGGGCAGAACGGCGCCGGCGACAAGGGCGGCGAGCCCGGCGCGTTCGGCACGCTGAACCTGCCGACCGAGGTCGTGTCGTCCGAGTTCCTGAAGATGAGCGGGGCGAAGTTCTCCACCTCGCGCGGCACGGTCATCTACGTGCACGACTTCCTGCGTGAGTTCGGGCCGGACAGCCTGCGCTACTTCATCTCGGTGGCAGGGCCCGAGACCCAGGACGTCGACTTCACGTGGGAGGAGTTCGTCCGCCGCGTCAACTTCGAGCTGGCCAACGAGTGGGGCAACCTGGTCAACCGGTCGATCTCGATGGCGCACAAGAACGTCGGCGCCATCCCGACCCCGACCGCGCTGACCGCCGAGGACGAGGCGCTCAAGGCGGCGGCCCGTGACGCGTTCGGCGTCGTCGGCGGCCACCTGCGCAGCTCGCGGTTCAAGCAGGCGGCGTCGGAGGCCATGCGCGTCGTGAGCGCGGCGAACAAGTACCTGTCCGACCAGGAGCCCTGGAAGCGCAAGGACGACCCGGCCCGCCGGGACACGATCCTGCACACCGCGCTGCAAGTGGTGGCCGACGCGAACACGCTGCTGACGCCGTTCCTGCCGCACTCGGCGCAGAAGGTGCACGAGGCGCTGGGCGGCAAGGGCGTGTGGGCGGCCCAGCCGGAGGTGAAGGACGTCGAGGACCTGGACGTCCCCGGTCAGATCAACCCGATCCTGACCGGTGACTACGCGGGTGAGCAGGCGAGGTGGGAGTCGGTGCCCATCGAGGCGGGCCGTCCGCTGGAGAAGCCGACACCGCTGTTCACGAAGCTGGACCCGAAGCTCGGCGAGACCGGGCCGGACTGGGCGCCGGTCGGCGACTGATGGCAGAACGCGGAGGGGAGCGGCCTCCCATCCCGGAGGCCCTCCCTTTTCCCGTCGTCGACGCGCACACCCACCTGGACGCCTGTGGCGCCAAGGACGCCGCCGACGTCACCGCCATGGTCGACCGGGCGGCCTCTGCCGGCGTGACGCGGGTCGTGACCGTGGCCGACGACCTGGCGGCGGCCCAGTGGGCCGCTCAGGCCGCCACGTGGGACCCACGGGTCTTCGCGGCGGTCGCCGTCCACCCGACGCGCACGGCGGCGTTCACCGACGCCGACCGGGCGGTCGTCGAGGAGCTGGCGCACCAGCCTCGGGTGGTCGCGGTCGGGGAGACCGGTCTCGACTACTACTGGGACTACTCGCCGCCCGAGGCGCAGCAGGAGGCGTTCCGCTGGCACATCGACCTCGCCAAGCGGGTCGGCAAGCCGCTGATGATCCACGATCGCGACGCGCACGAGGACATCTTCCGGATCCTCGCCGAGGAGGGTTCACCCGAGAAGGTGATCTTCCACTGCTTCTCCGGGGACGCGGCGTTCGCGAGCCGTTGCGTGGCGCGGGGTTACGTGCTGTCGTTCGCCGGAACCGTCACCTTTCGCAACGCGCACGCCCTTCGTGACGCATTGGCGGTCATTCCCAGTTACCAGTTGCTGGTGGAGACCGACGCGCCGTTCCTCACGCCGCATCCGTTCAGGGGCAGGCCGAACGAGCCGTACTGCGCCGCTTACACGTTGGCGGCGCTTGCGCAGTTCAGAGGGGTCCCGACCGAAACTCTCGCCGCCGAGGTCACGGCGACGGCCGAGCGTGTGTTCGACCTGCCGAGCGTCACAGCGCGCTGATCATCTGTCGGCTGGATGTGAGAATTGCGATGATCGGGTGACGGGTACTCCTCCATTCGTGGAGTGAGCAGGGTCACGACACCCGCCGATGTGTTTGCGCAACCTGCCCGCCCCCGTTACTGTCCCGTGACCGTACCCCCGGGACGAAGTTGTTCCAGGGACAGTCCGCGGTGAGGCCGGATGGTCGGGGACCGGTGGCCAGCCGCGGAAGTCGTAACAAGCGAAAGCGCGTAGCTACTGCAGTAGTCGGGCTCGGCTGCGGCCTTCAGGAGGTATCGACCCTGTGACTGGTTCCGGAAACAGACCAGGAAGTGACTCGGCGAACGCCGACACGGACTGGTTCACCCCGGTCGAAGCCGGACCCGCGACGACGGTTCTCGACGAGGACTTCCGTGCGTGGCGTTCCGAGTTCCCCGACTTCTACGAACTGCCCGACTCGGACGAGAACGCCTACTCCGGCTCGCTGTCGATCACCGACAACGACGTCCGCGTGGCCCTCGGTTCGCAGGCGGACGAGCTCATGGCCGCGGCGAACGTCGACGTCGACCAGCTGATCAAGCTGATCAACGCCGAGACGACGGTCCTGCCGGTCATCCCGGACGCGCTGTCCGCGGACGGCACCGCGTACGAGCTGTCGCGTGAGGACGAGCCTCCGGCCGAGGTCGTCACCGGCATCAAGCGCTGGAAGAAGTCCGTCCTCAAGGCGACCATCGCCTCGATCCTGGTCTCGCTGATCGGCGGCGGTGCCGCGGCGATCGCGATGAACAAGTCCGTCACGGTCGACGTCGACGGCGAGTCGCTCCAGGTCAGCACGTACGCCGACACGGTCGGCGAGGTGCTCGCGGACGAGGGCATCACCGTCGGCAGCCACGACGCGCTCTCCCCGTCGCCCGCGGCGCCCATCAACGACGACGGCAAGATCGTCCTCCAGCGCGGCCGCCAGCTGCACCTGACCGTCGACGGCGAGAAGCGCGACTTCTGGGTCCGCGCCACGACCGTCGGCGAGGCGCTCAAGCAGCTGAACCTCTCCCCGGAGGGCGCGAAGCTCTCCCAGGACCTCGACAAGGAGATCCCTCTCAACGGGATGGCCGTCGAGGTCAAGACCCTGAAGAACATCACGTTCTTCGACGGCGGCAACGCCCCCCAGGCCATGCAGACCAACGCGGTCACCGCGGGCGAGCTGCTCAAGGACCTGAAGCTCTCCCTCGGCCCCGAGGACTCCATCGCGCCGGGCGCCGACGTCAAGATCACCGACGGCGCCGAGATCCGGGTCACCCGCAACGGCGTGACCGTGGTCAACCAGACCGAGGCGATCGACCCCGAGGTCCAGGAGATCGAGGACCCCAACGCCGACAAGGGCACCGAGGTAGTGGTGGACCCGGGCGTGGCGGGCGAGCGCATCGCGACCTATCGCATCACGATCAAGAACGGCAAAGAGGTCGGCCGCGAGGAGATCGGCTCCAAGGTCACCAAGGAGGCCAAGCCCAAGGTGGTCCGCGTCGGCACCAAGAAGCCGCCGCAGCCGGTCATCTCCGACGGCGACGTCTGGGACCGCCTCGCCTACTGCGAGGCGACCGGCAACTGGGCCATCAACACGGGCAACGGCTACTACGGCGGCCTCCAGTTCAACATCAGCACGTGGAACGCCAACGGCGGCGGCCAGTACGCGTCGCGTCCGGACCTGGCGACCCGCGAGCAGCAGATCGCCATCGCGACCAAGGTCCGCGACAACCGCGGCGGCTATGGCGCGTGGCCTGCCTGCGCTCGCAAGCTCGGCCTCCCCACGTAGGAACTCCTGACCGTGGGCCGGTGACTCCCTTCCGAGGGAGCCCGGCCCACAGTCATGTCCACCTCTCGAAGACCCGCGGTTTCGTGCACGGCGGGATGTGCATGAGACCGCGACCGTGTTGGGCGGCGGCGCCTTGCCAGGCCGGGTCGCCGCGTCGGGTGTCGCGGGAGCGGGAGATAGTGGCGGGCTCTCCCGCCGATCGCGTCCCTGTCGTGTGATGGTCGATCGCCGATCACGTCGTCGGTCGGGGGTGGGCCGGGCGACCTCCACCCGATGGCTAGGCTCGCCCGGTGACTGAGGGCGACACCAGTGCTCTGCTCGGGCCCGCCGACATCCGGCGCCTCGCCGAGGAGCTTGGCGTGCGCCCCACCAAGAAGCTCGGCCAGAACTTCGTCCACGACCCCAACACCGTGCGGCGCATCGTGGCCGCCGCCGCCCTCGACCGCGACGACACCGTGCTCGAGGTCGGCCCCGGCCTCGGGTCGCTCACCCTCGCGCTCCTGCCCGCCGTCGAGCGGGTCGTGGCCGTCGAGATCGACCCGGTGCTCGCCGAGCGCCTGCCGCGCACGGTCGCGGAGCGGGCGCCCGACCTGGCCGGCCGGCTCACCGTCGTGAACGGCGACGCCCTCCGGGTCACCGCCGACCAACTCGGCCACCCCACCGCGCTCGTCGCCAACCTGCCCTACAACGTGTCCGTCCCCGTCGTCCTGCACCTGCTCGCCAAGCTGCCCACCATGGCGCGAGCCCTGGTCATGGTCCAGGCCGAGGTCGCCGACCGGATGGCCGCCGGGCCCGGCTCGAAGGTCTACGGCGTCCCCAGCGTCAAGATCGCCTGGTACGCCGAGGCCCGGCGGGTCGCCACCGTCCCGCGCAGCGTCTTCTGGCCCGTGCCCAACGTCGACTCCGCACTCGTCCTGCTCACCCGCCGCCCCACCCCGGACGCCGACCGGCACTCGCTCTTCCAGCTCGTCGACGCGGCCTTCGCGCAGCGGCGCAAGACCCTGCGTGCCGCGCTCGCCTCCTGGGCCGGTTCGGCGGACCAGGCGGCCGAGATTCTCACCCGAGCGGGTGTCGATCCGACCATGCGCGGCGAGACCCTGACGGTAAGTGACTACGTTGCTATCACCCGAATGGCAGGTAAGGACCACCCGTAAGGGGTGTGATCCGCCGAATATCAGGACTTAATCTGACCTGCGACGGGTTGCAATCAACAGGACCCGTCAGGTGTACTACTTGAGGTATCCATCCCGAGCGGCCGAGAGACCTGGCTCCGAGACGCCGCAGCAACCACCCGCCACCGGGCAGGTGCTACCGCCAGGAACGATGGAGGAGTGAGAACGGTGCCCATCCTCACCACCCGGCGGGTAATCGACCAGTGCCGTCGCACTGTCACAGGCTGTCGTCGCTGACGCTCATCGACATCTGATTAGAGCCACTCCGACGATTCCCGGCCGCACACTCGCGGCCATCACCCACACGCGCGACACGAACGCGCAGCGTGAGCCTGGACTGGAGCAAGCACGTGATTACCGTCGAGAACCTGACAAAGTCGTTCCGAAGTACTACCGGCGCCGTCGTCGCGCTGGATGGCATCAACCTGGACGTGCCGACCGGTGTCATCGCCGGTGTCGTCGGCGCCAAGGGCTCCGGCAAGTCGACCCTGGCCCGTGTGCTGGCACTGCGCGAGCGCCCCGACGCGGGGGTCGTCCGCCTCGACGGGCTCGACACCGGCGTCCTCGACCAGCGCAGCCTGCGGGCCGCGCGCTCGAGGATCGGCGTCGTGCCGGCAGGCGAGTCGCTCCTGCCGCAACGCACCGCCGCGGGCAACATCGCGCTGCCGCTGGAGCAGGCCGGCATGGACGGCCCGCGCCGCCGCGAGAAGGTCGGCAAGCTGCTCGACCTGATCGGCCTCACCGAGCGCGCCGCCAACTACCCCGACCAGCTGACCGCGGGCCAGCGCCAGCGCGTCGCGGTCGCACGGGCACTGGTCGGCGAGCCCGCGGTCGTGCTGGCCGACGACCCGACCGGTGAGCTGGACGCAACGGGTGCCGCCGGCGTCCTCGCCGTCCTCGACCGGGCACGCGCCGAGCTGGGCGCGACCGTCCTGGTCGTGACCCCGGACACGAACGTCGTGCGCAGGATCGCCGACGACGTCGCCGTCCTCGAGCACGGCCGCATCCTGGAGCAGGGCAAGCTGCTCGACCTCGTGCGCGACCCGGACAGCCGCGTCGCGCGTGCCGTGCTGCCGTCGGTCGACTCGGCCACCCAGGGCGTCGCGGACGTCGTGCTCGTCGGGTTCGCGTCGATCGGCGCGCTGCTGCCGGAGGCCGCGAGCCGGTTCGACACGGAGATCACCGTGTCCGGCGGTGGCGTGACCAAGATCGGCGAGACGCCGGTCGCGCGGTTCCGCCTCGGTATGACCGGCGGCGAGCGGGTCGACGCGGCACTGGGCTGGCTGGCCGAGCGGGGTGCGTTCGTGAAGCGCGCACGGGCCGGTCTGCGGGAGGTCGCGGCCGCGTAACGGCCGGTCGTGAGGGTGCCCGTAGGCTTAAGGAGTGCTTGCTGTTGTCCCTCGCCCGGTGACCGTCCGGGTGCCTGCCAAGGTAAACCTGCACCTCGCGGTGGGTGACGTACGCAAGGACGGTTTCCACGAGCTGACGACGGTGTTCCAGTCGCTGTCGCTCACCGACGAGGTCACGGTGGCGGTCGCGGAGGACCCGGGGGTCGAGGTCCAGGGCGAGGGCGCGTCGGCGGTGCCGACCAACGGAGCGAACCTGGCGTGGCGCGCGGTGGAGGAGCTGGCGCGCCACGTCGGCCGCGACCTCGCCGAGCTGAAGGTCCGGGTGCTGATCCGCAAGGGCATCCCGGTGTCGGGCGGCATGGCTGGCGGCAGCGCCGACGCGGCGGCCACGCTGGTGGGCCTCGCGAACCTGTGGAAGCTCGAGATCGGCCGCGACGAGCTGGCCGGCATCGCGGCGAACCTCGGCAGCGACGTGCCGTTCATGCTGCACGGCGGTACCGCACTGGGCACCGGCCGTGGCGAGGCGATCGTCCCCGTCCTGTCGCGGCACACGTTCCACTGGGTCCTGGCGTTCGCCAGGGGCGGCCTGGCCACCCCGAAGGTCTACGGCGAGCTGGACCGCCTGCGCCTGGAGGGCGAACCGCCCAGGGTGGGCGAGGTGGAGCCGGTCCTGGAGGCACTGGCCTCCGGCGAACCGCACCGGCTGGCGCAGTTGCTCGGCAACGACCTCCAGGCGGCCGCGGTCTCCCTGCGACCGGGCCTGCGCCGGACGCTTCGCGCGGGCGTTGCCGCGGGCGCGCTGGCGGGCACGGTGTCCGGCTCCGGGCCGACGTGCGCGTTCCTGTGCGCGGACGCCGACGACGCACTGCGTGTGGCGGCGGAGCTGTCGGGTGCCGGTGTCTGCCGGACGGTCCGCGTTGTCCACGGCCCGGTCCCCGGCGCGCGGGTGATCGGCGGCGACGACGAACCGAGGTCGGCGCCCCCGCAGGTGCACGCCTAGCGCCGAGGCTTCGCGTTCCGCAGGCGGATCCCGCTGAACGCCAGCGTCGTGGAGACCACCCCGTCCCAGAACGGCCACAGGTTGTTCAGCACCCGCAGCTGGATCCCGCACTCCTCGTGCAGCGCCAACAGGTCACCGACCGGCTCGGGAGGACCGAGCGGCACCACCGGTCTCGTCGAGACGTGGGCGTTGGGGATGGGCGTGCCGATGGGCCGGAAACTGGCGACGGGCAGGCGGTAGGCGTACAGCCGGACCGCACGCATGGCCTCCAGCCAGCCGTACTCGATGGCGTGCACCCGGTCGCCGCCCCCTGGCCCGAGCACGCGGTCGCGGTCGGCGCGGGTCGACGTCTCCGTCGCCCAGGCCATGGCCCGCGGACAGTCACGCGGGAACCAGTACGACGGCGAGCGTTCCGAGTCGACCGCCCAGACGTACGGGTCCCCTACCTGCGCCGTCGGTGCCACGTGGGGCTCGAACCGGGTGATCGTGGGGTCTTCCGAGAAGTGCAGCACCTCACCAGGACGCGGGCGCATGCGGCAAGCCTACCGACAGTCGGTAACGTCAGCGTCGTGGTCAACCTGGTCAACCTCGAGGCGGTCGCCAAGAGCTACGGCGTCAAGCCGCTGCTCGACGGTGTCTCGCTCGGTGTCGCCGCGGGAGACCGGATCGGCGTCGTCGGGCTCAACGGTGGTGGCAAGACCACCCTCCTGGAGGTCCTGGCGGGGCTCGAGCCGCCTGACGGCGGGCGCGTGAGCCGCGGGCGGGACCTGCGGCAGGCCGTCGTCACGCAGCGGACGGAGCTGGCCGAGGGCGCGACCGTGCGCAACGCCGTGCTCGACCCGCTCGGCATCACCGCGGAACACGAGTGGGCCGCCGACCCCCGCGCCCGTTCGATCCTCGACGGCATCGGGATCACGGCCTTCGGACTGGACGCGCCGGTCAGGGACATGTCCGGGGGCGAGCGCCGCCGCGTCGCGCTGGCCGCCGCGCTCGTCCAGGACCTCGACCTGCTGATCCTCGACGAGCCGACCAACCATCTCGACGTCGAGGGCGTGCGCTGGCTCGCCGAGCACCTGCTCGCCAGGGGCACGGCACTCGTCGTCGTCACACACGACCGCTGGTTCCTCGACACCGTCTGCACCCGCACCTGGGAGGTCGTCGGCGGCAAGGTCGAGCAGTACGAGGGCGGCTACGCCGACTGGGTGTTCTCGCGTGCCGAGCGCGCCCGCCTCGCCGCCACCCTCGAGGAGAAGCGGCGCAACCTCGCCCGCAAGGAGCTGGCCTGGCTGCGCCGGGGTCCGCCCGCGCGCACGTCCAAGCCCCGCTACCGCATCGAGGCCGCGGAAGCGTTGATCTCCGACGTGCCGCCGCCGCGCGACTCCGTCGAGCTGCTGGCGTTCGCCAGGCGGCGCCTCGGGCGCACGGTGCTGGAGCTGGAGGACGTCACGCTCCGGGCAGGCGACAAGCTGCTGGTCGAGAACCAGACCTGGCGTGTCGGCCCCGGCGACCGGATCGGGCTCGTCGGCGTCAACGGCTCCGGCAAGACGACGCTGCTGCGCCTGCTGGCCGGTCAGATCGAGCCGGAGACCGGGAAACGCGTGCAGGGCCAGACCGTGCGGCCCGCGTACCTGACGCAGGAGCTGCACGACCTGCCGCCGCAGCTGCGGGTGCTGGAGGCCGTCGAGGAGGTCGCCAGGCGGGTGACGCTCGGCAAGCAGGAGATGTCGGCGTCGCAGCTGACCGAGCGGTTCGGGTTCCCGCCCGCGCGCCAGTGGACGCCGGTCGGCGACCTGTCCGGCGGCGAACGCAGGCGGCTGCAGCTCGCGCGGCTGCTCATGGCCGAGCCGAACGTGCTGCTGCTGGACGAGCCGACGAACGATCTCGACATCGACACGTTGCAGCAGCTGGAGGACCTGCTCGACTCGTGGCCGGGCACGCTGGTCGTGGTCTCGCACGACCGGTACCTCGTCGAGCGCGTGTGCGACACGGTCGTCGCCCTGCTCGGCGACGGGCGGATCACCGACCTGCCCGGCGGCATCGAGGAGTACCTGAACCGCCGCGACGCCATCGTGCCCGCCGCCGCGCCGAAGCAGGCCGACAAGCCGGTGTCCAACGCGGCGGAGCGGCGTGCCGCGCAGAAGGAGCTGGCCAGGCTCGAACGCCAGCTGGACAAGCTGACCAGGCGGGAGACCGAGCTGCACCAGGCGCTGGCCGAGGCCGCGACCGACGGGAACCGGCTGCTGGAGCTGGACGCCGAGCTGCGGTCGCTGCTGGCGGACAAGTCAACTGTCGAACAACGTTGGCTGGACGTGGCGGACGTGGCCGAATAGTGCCGTTTACCCTTGCCGCATGAGCCGTTTCGTCGACAAGCTGGTCGCCACCGCGAGGACCAGCGATCGGGGTGTCACCACTGGCGAGCCGGGCGAGCCGGTGCGTACCACGTGGGCGCGGGTGCACGAGCAGGCCAGGGTCGTCGCGAGCGGCTTGGTCGGGCACGGGCTCGCGCCGGGCGACGCGGTCGCGGTGCTGGCCGCGGCACCCGCCGCGATCGGGCCCGCGATCCACGCCGTGTGGTTGTCCGGCGGCAGCGTCACCATGCTGCACCAGCCGACACCGAGGTCCGACCTCGCGATGTGGGCGGAGGACACCGTCCGGGTGCTGAACATGATCGGCTCCAAGCTGGTGCTGCTCGGCGAGCCGTTCGACCAGCTGGGACCGGTGCTCGACGAGCACGGCATCGGCTACCTGCTGATCGCCGACCTGTTGTCCGGCACGCCGCTGGAGACGTTCGTCGAGGTCGATGAGGACATGCCCGCGCTGCTGCAGCTGACGAGCGGCTCGACCGCCGAGCCGAAGGCCGTGCGGATCACCCACGGCAACCTGTTCGCGAACATCTCGGCCATGGCCGAGCGTGCCGAGCTGGACCCGGCGAACGACATCATGGTGTCGTGGCTGCCGATGTTCCACGACATGGGCATGGTCGGCTTCTACACCACGCCGATGGTGTTCGGGATAGAGCTGGTCAAGGTCACCCCGGTCGACTTCCTGACCGCGCCGCTGCTGTGGGCGAAGCTGATCTCCACCCACGGCGGGACGATCACCGCGGCCCCGAACTTCGCGTACGCCCTGCTGGGACGGCGACTTGGCGGCGAGGAGGACGGCGCCTACGACCTGTCCACCTTACGTATCGCACTGAACGGCGCGGAGCCGATCGACGAGAAGGCCGTCGCGTCGTTCGTCGCGGCGGGCGCACGGTTCAAGATGCCCGCGGAATGCGTTTTCCCGGCCTACGGCATGGCCGAGGGCACGCTCGCGATCTCCTTCGCCAGCCCCATGATCGGCCTGCGCCTCGACCACGTCGACGCGGTGTCGCTCGAAGCGGAGAACCACGCGGTCCCCGTGGAGGAGTCCACTCCGGAGGCCGACCGCCGCACGTTCGCGATCCTGGGCCCGCCACTGGCGGGGTTCGAGGCCCGCATAGTCTCCGGCGACTCCGTTGTGGGCGAACGGGAAGTCGGCGAGATCCAGGTTCGGGGCCCGTCGGTGACCCCGGGCTACCTCACGGTGGACGGCCCACTGGCGACACAGGACGCCGACGGCTGGCTCGCGACCGGCGACCTCGGGTACACAGTGGACGGTGAGATCGTCATCTGCGGCCGCGCGAAGGACGTGATCATCCTGGCGGGCCGCAACATCTACCCGACGGACATCGAACGCGCGGCGACGTCGGTCGAGGGCGTGCGTGCCGGGAACGCGGTGGCGGTGCGCCTCGACGCGGGCACACGTCGGGAACGCTTCGCGGTGGTGGCGGAGTCCCGACTCGCGTCCGACGCGGAGAAGGTGAAGGTGCTGCGCAAGGAGATCGGCGCGCGGGTGTTCGAGGCGGTCAACGCCCGCCCGTCGGCCGTGCTGGTCCTGCCGCCCGGCACGCTGCCGAAGACCCCGTCCGGCAAGCTCCGCAGAGCGGCGGCGGGAGAGCAGCTGGCCGAGTCGATCAGGGCCGCCGCGTCATAGGGCCCGGCGGCCCAGCTCGTCGAGCCAGGCCTGCCTGACCGCGTCGACGGCCTCGACGTGGTACCCCTGCCCGACGAAGAAGGTCCTGCCGAGCTTGAGCGCGGCCAGCTTGTCGGGATCGGGGGAGCCGGGGTCGTCGAGCGCGGCGGCGAGCAGGCGCATGAGCCGCTCCACGTCGCCGGGTCGGTAGCCCCGCTCACCGGGCGGCGCCGGCGGAACGGGCAGCACGAGGTGGTCGGAGTCGCGCCAGGCATCCGTCTCGAGGGCGCCGGAGGGTGCCACTGCGGCCGAGGACCGTGGCGGTGTCTCGTGGCCGTCCGCTTCTGGCCGGTCGGCCGACGCCGAGGCGGCGGGCGTGGCTGCCGGTTCGGCCGACGGAGGCTGTGGTGGGGTACCGGCCGGCAGATCTTCCGGCGTGTGCGAGGCGACGGACTTGCCTCCCACCTCCGAGGTGGGCTCGGCGGCCGCCGGCGCGACTGACGGTGGCTGGTCGGCCGGCGGGGTGCTCTGTGGGTCCGCGTCCGGCCGGTCGATCGACGTGGGCAGGGCGCCGGACTCGGCCGGCGCTGCCGGCACTGACTCGGTGGACGCCGGTCCTCGCGCGTCGACTGCTCCCGGCTGATCGATCGGCGCGAGCACTGTGGCGAGTCCCGTCGGCTGCCGGTCGGTTCCCGCCTCGACCGCCGGAGGGCTGTGCCGTTCGAGCGCCTGCGGCCCGTCGTCTCCCACCGCAGGCGGCTCATCCGGCCGACTGACCGGCGCCTCCGAGGTGGTCGGCTTGTCCCCGGCCGCCACCGGGTCGGACTCCGACCGTGCCGTCCTGTCGACTGGTGCAGGTCGCGACACAACGGACTCGACCGGCGGTGCGGCGTCGACCGGCTTGATCGCGGAGACCCCCTGCGCCGACGTTCCCCGCACGCCGTTCCCCACGGCACCGGAACTGTCGGTGGCTGCCGGTAGCGTGGATCTCGGGGGGCCGGAGGCCGCCTCGTGCCTGCGTGACCGCGCGCTCGACACCGACGGCGGCTGGGCCAACCGCATGGGCGTCGTCTGCTCGGCGGCCGTCGGCGGAGGCGTCGGCCGCAGGTGGGCGGGGATACGCAGCGTCCCCTCGCGACGGGACAGCTCCTCCACCACGAGATCCAGGAACTCGTCCACCTGCTCCTCGTGGTACCCACGACGGATGAACGGAGCCGGGTCGAACGTCACGTCCCGAACCGTCTGGGCCGTCAGGGAGTCCCTGCCCTCCAACGTGGCCTGGACACGGTCCAGGAAGTCGTCCACCTGGTCCTCGTTGTAGCCGCGACGACCGAGGGGCGCCCGGTCGAACGTCACGCAGTCGACGACCACCGGGGTGAGGGGGACAACGTCCACAAGCCCGCTCCTACCGTGCGTGGAAGAGGTTCTGCGCCGCCTCCAGGCCCTTGCCCACCAGCGCCTCCACCGCATCCGCGCAGTGGTCGACGCTGATGGCCAGCTCTTTTCGTTCGGTCGCGGAGAAGTCCCGGAGCACGAAGTCTGCCGGGTCCATCCGTCCTGGCGGCCGTCCGATGCCGAACCGTACTCGGAGGTAGTCCCGCGTGCTCAGCGATTTGGAAATCGAGCGCAGACCGTTGTGGCCGTTCTCGCCGCCGCCGAGCTTGAGGCGCACACTCGGGAACGGGAGGTCCAGCTCGTCGTGCACGACGATCAGGTTCTCCGGCGCGACCTTGTAGAAACGTGCGGTGGCCACCACCGGGCCACCGGAGAGGTTCATGAACGACCGGGGCTTGGCCAGCGCGACCCTGCGGTCGGCGAGCCTGCACTCGAGCACCTCGGCGCCACCCTTGTGGGCCTTGAACCTGCCGCCGACCCGCGCGGCGAGCTCGTCCACCACGAGGAAACCGATGTTGTGCCGGTTGGCGGCATAGCGGGGGCCGGGGTTGCCGAGACCGACAACCAGGACCGGCTCGTCTGGCGATGTCATGGCGAACCCAGGTAGTGGTGAACCAGGTCGTGCGAGACCGGTCCGGGCGGCCCCGGAAGGAACCGCCCGGGCGTCATGCTCAGTCCTCGGCGGGCTCGGCAGGTGCCGGGGTCTCCGCCTCGGCGTCCTCGTCCGCGTCGGTGGCGCTCTGGGCCTCGTTGACCGCGAGCACCATCGCCTCGGGGTCGGTCACCAGCTCGGCACCCGACGGCAGCTCGACGTCCTTGGCGAAGACCTGGAAACCGGCCTCGGCACCCTCGATCGACACCTCGAACTGCTCCGGGATGTGCAGCGCCTCGACCGACACCTCGATGGTGGTCAGGTCCTGGGTGAGCAGCGTGCCGGGCGAGGTCTCGCCGGTGAGCACGATCGGCACCTCGACGGCGACCTTCTCGCCGCGTACGACGAGCAGCAGGTCGACGTGCTCGATGTAGTTCTTGATCGGGTGCGTGGTGACGGTCTTGGTGAGCGCCAGCTCGCTGCTGGCGTCGAACTCCAGCGTCAGCACGGCGTTCTGACCGTGCTCGCGGACCACGCGGGCGAACTCGAGCGCCGGCAGCGCCAGGTGCTTCGGGTCGGAACCGTGGCCGTAGAGCACCGCGGGGATCTTGCCGGCGCGACGGGTGCGGCGCGCGGCGCCCTTGCCGAACTCGGTACGTGCTTCGGCGGCGAGACGGACCTCGGACACGGTGGTGCACTCCTTGTTACAAGAAAACCTTCGGGGGCGGCGGTGGTGGCCGTCGGCGAGTGAGTACGCGCGGCAGTAGAACACCGCCGCGTCGATCACGCCAGGCGTGAAAACGCCTGCCCTCGCCGAGGCAACCCCGCTAGTCTACTTCTTCGCTTTCCGCAAGTGCACCCGGGGGTTACAGGCACGAGTCCCCTCAGGCGTTCCCGTCGAAGAGACTCGTCACCGAGCCGTCCTCGAAGACCTCCTGGATCGCCCGTGCGAGCAGCGGCGCGATGGACAGCACCGTCAGCGTCGGGAAGCGCTTCTCGTCCGGGATCGGCAGCGTGTTGGTGAACACGACCTCCCGCGCGCCACACTTCGAGAGCCGCTCCGGCGCCGGGCCCGACAGCACGCCGTGGGAGGCGGCGACGACCACGTCGGCGGCACCCTCCTCGACGAGCTGCTCCACGGCCTTCGCGATCGTGCCGCCGGTGTCGACCATGTCGTCGATCACCACGCACAGCCGCCCACGCACCTCGCCGACCACGCGCTTGGCGACGACGTCGTTGGGGCGCAACGGGTCGCGGGTCTTGTGGATGAACGCGATCGGCACACCGCCGAGGTCGTCGGCCCACTTCTCCGCGAGCTTCGTGCGGCCGGCGTCCGGGGACACGACCGTCACGTTGTCCGTGCCGTACTTCTCCCGCATGTACGAGGACAGCAGCGTCTGCGCGAACAGGTGGTCCACCGGGCCGTCGAAGAAGCCCTGGATCTGCGCGGTGTGCAGGTCCACGGTCATGATCCGGTCCGCGCCCGCCGTCTTGAACAGGTCGGCGATCAGGCGCGCGGAGATCGGCTCGCGGCCCTTGTGCTTCTTGTCCTGCCGCGCGTACGGGTAGAACGGCATGATCGCGGTGATCCGCTTGGCCGACGCGCGCTTCAGCGCGTCCACCATGATCAGCTGTTCCATCACCCACTGGTTGATGGGCTCGCAGTGGCTCTCGATGACGAACGCGTCGCAGCCACGCACCGACTCCTCGAACCGCACGAACGTCTCGCCGTTCGCGAAGTCGTACGCCGACTGGGGCGTGATCGACACGTTGAGGTGCTTCGCGACCTCCTCGGCGAGATCTGGGTGTGCACGCCCGGAGAAGAACATGAGGTTCTTCTTCGGCGTCCCGGACTTCGCGTTCATAGCTCCTCCGTGATCCCGAGTGCCCGTCGCGCCGCGTCCGCGGCGGGCGTGCCGGGCCGCTTGCGCAGCACCCAGCCCTCGATGTTGCGCTGCGAACCGGCCGAGACGGCCAGGGCACCCGGCGGCACGTCCTCCCGCAGGACGGCGCCCGCGCCGGTGTAGGCACCGTCGCCGACCTTGACCGGGGCGACGAACATGTTGTCGCTGCCCGTGCGTGCGTGCGACCCGACGACCGAGCGGCGCTTGGTCGTCCCGTCGTAGTTCACGAACACACTGGCCGCGCCGATGTTGGAGTACTCGCCGATGGTGGCGTCACCGACGTAGGACAGGTGCGGGACCTTGGTGCCCTCGCCGATCTCCGAGTTCTTGACCTCGACGAACGTGCCGATCTTGCCCTTGTCGTGCAGCACGGTGCCGGGACGCAGGTAGGCGAACGGGCCCACGCTCGCGTGCTCGCCGATGGTCGACTCGCCGCCGTGGGTGCGGACCACCTTCGCCTCGGCGCCGACCCGCACGTCGGTGAGGGTGGTGTCCGGGCCGATGGTGGCGCCCTCGCCGACGGTGGTCGCGCCTCGCAGCACGACGTTGGGCTCCAGCACGACGTCGGGGGACAGCTCGACGCTCGCGTCCAGCCAGACGGTCGTGGGGTCGACCATGGTCACCCCGGCCCGCATCCAGCGCTCGGTGAGCCGCCGGTTCAGCTCCGCGCCGATGGCGGCGAGCTGCACGCGGTCGTTGACGCCCTCGACGAGCCAGGGGTCCGTGCAGGTCCACGACCCGCAGCGGTACCCGTCGCCGCGCGCGATGGCGAGCACGTCGGTGAGGTACTGCTCGCCCTGGGCGTTGTCGGTGGACAGCTGGGCGAGCGCGTTGGCGAGCACGTGCGCGTCGAACGCGTAGACCCCGGAGTTGATCTCGGTGATGGCCGCCTGCTCCGGCGTGGCGTCCTTCTCCTCGACGATGGCCGCGACCGTGCCGTCCTTGTCGCGGACGATGCGGCCGTAACCGCGTGGGTTCGGGACCTCCGCGGTGAGGACCGTCACGCCGTTGCCCTCGGTCGCGTGCTCGGCGAGCAGCGCGGAGAGCGTGACGGTGTCGAGGAGCGGGACGTCACCGTAGGTGACCAGAACTGTGCCTGCCAGATCGCCGGGCAGGGCCTCGAGCGCGCAGCTCGCGGCGTGCCCCGTCCCGTGCTGCTCGTCCTGGACGGCGATGGTGATCGTCGTGTCGATGCCCTTGCCGACCTCGTTGAGGTGCTCGGTGACCGCGTCCCTGCCGTGCCCGACGACGACGGCCATGCGGACCGGCCCCACCCCGGCGGCGGCGCGCACGGCGTGCTCGACGAGCGAGCGCCCGGCGAGCCGGTGTAACACCTTGGGGGTGCGGGACCGCATTCTCGTCCCCTCACCGGCGGCAAGAATGATCGTGCTGACTTCACCGAGCCCGCTACGGCCCTTCGGCATCAGCCGTCTCCTCGTTATTGGCGCGACGATTGTCCGAGCCGGTTCTCCGGCCAGGTTTTCGATCCTACGTTGTCCCTCGCGCTGTCCTGAAAGGCGCGTTCTGGGGTGTTGCGGCTGGTTCGCGGAGTCCCGCTACGGCGTGGCCGCGGTCTCCTCCGCGGGCTCCGGCTCCTCCTCGGAGATCGCGACGACGTCGTTGCCGCCCGCCCGCTTCGCCTGGTACATCGCGGCGTCCGCCCGCGCGAGGGCCCGCGCCGCCGACTCGCCCGGCCGCAGCGACACGACGCCGACCGACAGCGTCACCCCGCGCGACAGGTCCTGCGGCAGGGCGTTCACGGCGTCCGCCGCGCGGCGCAGTGCCGCGGTCGCCGGTGTCAGCGGCGCGCCGGGGAGCAGGACGATGAACTCGTCGCCGCCGTAACGGGCGACCATGTCCGACCCGCGCAGCGTGTCCCGCACGGTCGAGGCGATGACCCGCAGCACGTCGTCACCGTCCGCATGCGACATCCGGTCGTTGACACCCTTGAACCCGTCGAGGTCGACCAGCGCAATGGCCAGTGGCTTGTCGCCGATCTCGGCGGCCAGCTCCGCCAGCCGCTCGTCCAGCGCACGCCGGTTGGGCAGCCCGGTCAGCGGGTCTTGCAGCGCCTGCTTGGCGACGGTGCCGTGCCTGCGGGACAGCCGCTCGTGCTCACGCCGGGTGTCCAGTGTGGCCTTGCGGGACTTCCGGTCGTCGGAGAGCTGCGCCTCGAGTTCGGTGACGTAGAGCTGGAGCGCGCTGACGGTCCGCTCGCCACCGTCGTTGGGGCCGTACTCCGACAGCCGGGTGAACTCGCGGACCAGGCAGAGGTACAACCCCTGCTCCGACGGCGAGCTGTGCATGCGTTTCTGCACGGCGCCGACCGTCTTGATGGCCTCCTCGACCATTCCGGACTTCTCGAGGCAGCGGGCGAGCGCGATGCCGACGAAGATCAGCTCGCGGGGCGGGGAGATCTCCAGCAGGCGGATCATCCGGTCGATGTGGCTGTCCGCCGGGTTGGCGAGCGCGTGTGCCGCGCCGATGACCGGCATCTGCTCCGCCGCGGTCTGGTCGTTGCGCCTGCGGAACAGCGACTCCCGGAACGGCAGCTCGATGGCCTCCGCCATGGCCGCGCCCTCGGCGAAGTGCTCCGCGGCGGCCGTGGCGTCGCCCGCGCGTTCCAGCCGCAGGCCCCAGCCGAGCTGGAGCCGGGTCCTGGTGAGCAGGTGCACGGAGATGTCGTGCGACCCGGCGCCGTTGCGGATGTGCCGGTTGGCCTTCTTCATCACCTGGTCGGCGGTCTCGTACACGCCGAGCTGGCCGAGCACGGTGCCGAGGTCCATGAGCGTCGAGGCCATGAGCACGTGCCACGCGCGGCTGCCGAAGCCCAGGTCCGGTGCGATCTTCTCGTCCAGCATCGCCAGCCCGACGGCGACCTCGGAAAGCGCGTCGTCCTCGCGGCCGATCAGCAGCAGGCGCAGGCCACGCAGCGCGTGCGCGTCGGCCTGGAGCACGAGCAGGTCGTTGCGGCGGGCGTGGTCGAGGAACTCCTCCACCATGTCGCTCGCGGCCTCGGCCGTGCTGGAGTCGACGACGCGGATGGCGGTCGCGGCACGCAGCAGCTGTCCGACCATCCGCTCCTCGCCGCGCTGGCGTGCCTGGTCGAGGAGGCGGTCCATCTCGTCGATGTGGCGGCCGGGATCGGCTCGCTCGCCCGCCTGGGTGATGGCGAGGAGCTCTCTCGACCTGCCCACCAGCCACGCGTCAGAGCGCTCGTCCAACGCGACGAGATCGTCCCGTTCGCCAACCACGCGGCTGCCACCTTCACACCATCGAACCTTTGCCCGCCTCGGCACGAGCAGCTCCGCCGCCAGGGATCGAACCTGGACCATCAGAACCAAAATCTGAGGTGCTGCCTTTACACCACGGCGGATCGAGGGCGATGGTTGTCACCCTCGGTAGGACATCGTGGCATGTGCGCTGTCGCCGTGGCATCAGTACCCGGCCAACTACCCCCAAGCGCGTCCAAATGGGTGTGACGTGGATCACGCGAGTGGCGGGGTGGGGACCTTGCCTGGTTCATTGGGACACGTAAGTTACGGTTCCGTAGGCGAGGCTCGCCTAAGTCGACGTGAAGAAGACGGGGTAGCTATATGACGACGACCCTCGACGAGACATCAGGCGGCGCGGCGCCGCCCAACGGGGGCCCGAAGCCGATCACGGTCGGCAGCCGCAACAACTATGTCCAGCTGGGGGTGTACGTCTTCATCTTCGTGCCGTTCGCGGCGCTGATCGCCGCGGTTCCGCTGGCGTGGGGATGGGGGCTGACCTGGACTGACGTGATCCTGGCCGTGGTGATGTTCGAGATCACCGGCCACGGCGTCACGATCGGCTACCACCGTTTCTTCACGCACGGTTCGTTCAAGGCCAAGCGGCCGCTGAAGATCGCGCTCGCCGTCGCGGGCAGCATGGCGGTGCAGGGCCCGCCGATCATCTGGGTCGCCGACCACCGCCGCCACCACGCCTACTCCGACAAGGAGGGCGACCCGCACTCGCCGTGGCTGTTCGGCACCGGCCCGGTCGCGATCGCCAAGGGCTTCTGGCACTCGCACATGGGCTGGCTGTTCGACCGGGACATCACCAACAAGGAGCGCTTCGCGCCGGACCTGATGGCCGACAAGGACATCGTCAAGGTCAACGACCTGTTCGCGGTCTGGACGGCGGTCACGTTCCTGCTGCCCGCGGTCGCGGGTGGCCTGATCACCTGGTCCTGGTGGGGCGCGCTGACCGCGTTCTTCTGGGCGGGCCTCGTGCGGGTCGCGATCCTGCACCACGTGACGTGGTCCACCAACTCGATCTGCCACATGATCGGCGACCGGCCGTTCGTGTCCCGCGACCGGGCCGCCAACGTGTGGCCGCTCGCGATCCTGTCCTTCGGCGAGTCGTGGCACAACCTGCACCACGCCGACCCGACCTGTGCGCGCCACGGTGTCAAGAGGGGACAGATCGACACCTCGGCCCGCATGATCTGGCTCTTCGAGAAGTTCGGCTGGGTGCACAGCGTCCGTTGGCCGACGCCACAGCGCCTCGCGAAGATCTCGGCAGGGCAGGAAGCGTAATTAACCCGTCTGCTGTCGGTAATTGCGCCTAGGGTGAGCGAAGTGGCAGTCAGGCGGCGGGAACGCGCACGTTCGGCGCCTCCCCGACGAGGGGAGGCGCCGAAACCTCGCGTACGGATGACGGGTGAGGAACGGCGCCAGCAGCTGCTGGACGTCGCGCGGACCCTCTTCGCGGAGAAGGGGTTCGACGGTGCGTCGGTCGAGGAGATCGCCCACCGGGCGAACGTGTCCAAGCCGGTGGTCTACGAGCACTTCGGCGGCAAGGAAGGCGTGTACGCGGTCGTGGTCGACCGGGAGATGCACAACCTGCTCGCGAAGATGACCTCGGCACTCGCCGAGGAAGCACATCCCAGGATGCTGTTGGAACGCGCGGCCGTCGCGTTGCTCGACTACGTCGAGGGCTCGGCGGACGGGTTCCGGATCCTGGTGCGTGCCTCGCCGGTCGCGTCGGCGACGGGGACGTTCTCGTCGCTGCTCAACGACATCGCGTCGCAGGTGGAGGACATCCTCGGGGTCCAGTTCAGCTCGCGCGGCTACGACCCGAAGCTCGCCGCCCTGTACAGCCAGGCGCTGGTGGGGATGGTCGCGCTGACCGGGCAGTGGTGGCTGGACGTGCGCAAGCCCCGCAAGGAGGAGGTCGCCGCGCACCTGGTGAACCTGTCGTGGAACGGACTGTCCCATCTGGAGAACGGTCCCGTCGCCTAGCGGTCCGCCAGTACCGCGTTCAGGTCCGCCACGGACTTCTCGGTCATGGTCGCGGGGTCGGGCAGTGTCGCGGACAGACCCCAGCAGCGACCGCGTGTCCAGGTGTCGTCGTCGACGTCGAGCCTGTCGCGGAAGACCTTCCTGCTGTCCGCGTCCAGGAGGGTCCACGCGGCGATGAGGTCGACGGCGGGGTCGCCGACGGCCAGGGTGCCGAAGTCGATCACCGCGCTGAGGCGGCCGTCGCGGGCCAGGAGGTTCGACGGGGCCGGGTCGCCGTGGACCCAGACGGGCGAACGGGACCACACGGGGGTCGCGAGTGCCTCGTCCCACAGCTCGCGGACCGGACCCGTGTCGAGGATCCCGTCGAGCCGGTCGATGCGCGACGCCAGGTAGGACCGCACGACCGGCGAGTCACGCTCGTCGGCGAGGTCGCAGCCGCGGAAACCGTTGCTGGACTCGGGTGGCGGGCCGTCCGTCGCGTCGACCGCCCGCAGTGCGAGCAGGAACTCGGCGAGGTCGACGGCCACCTGGCGCAGGTCGGTCAGTTCCGCGGCGTCCGCGGGCTCGCCGGGCAGCCACTCGTACACCGACCACGGGTACGGGAAACCCTCGGCAGGCTCGCCCTGTGCGAGTGGTCTCGGCACCGGCAGCGGCAGATGCGGCGCCAGACAAGGGAGCCAGCGTTGCTCGCGGGTCACCTGGCCGATCCACCGCTCGAACCGGGGCAGCCGCACCATCTTGTCGTCGCCGAGGCGGAACGTGGAGTTGTCCACACCGGGTTTCGCGACGGGCCGCAGTGGCTCGTCCGCCCACTGTGGACACTGCGCGGCGATCAGTCGCGCCACGGTGGTCGCGTCGAGGTCCTGTGGGTCCGGCACGCCCTCCATCGTCCCGGACGCGTCCAGGCGTTTACCGCAGTGAGTCGCGGAGTGCGTGCTTGTCGGGCTTGCCGCTGTTCGCGACGGGCACCTCCGAGAGGAGGGTGATCGTCTTGGGCACGCAGGCCTGGCCGAGTGCGTCCAGGACGGCGCCGCGCAGCGCGTCGTCGAACGGGACGCGGTCGGGGGCCGCCACCACGAACGCGTGCACCGCCTCCCCTGTCAGCTCGTCCGGCGCCCCGACGACGTAGGCCTGGTCGACGTCCGGCTGCGCCGCGAGGACCGCCTCGATCGGACCCGCGTAGTACGGCGTCGCGTTGACGATGATCACGTCCCGCGCGCGGCCGGTGAGGTGCACGAACCCGCGTTCGTCGAGGTGGCCGAGGTCGCGGGTGCGAACCCAGCCGTCCGCGAGCAGGTCGGCGGTCTCCTCATCGTCCGCCCAGTAGCCGGAGATGGCGTAGCGGGTGCGGACGTACAGCTCGCCGTCGCGTTCCGCGACGTCGACGTGGGCGTGCGGCCTGCCGACCGAGGACAGGATGTCCGGGCCGTGGGTCTCGATGTGCGCCGGCGTGAGCAGGGTGAGGTTGCCGGTCTCGCTCTGGCCGTACGCCTGGTACACCACCGGGCCGAGCCGGTCGACGGCCTCCTTGAAGCGGTGCGGCGGCAGCGGTGAGCCCGCGACGACCATGCCGCTCAGCGACGACGTGTCGACGTCGCGGGCACGCAGGATGTCGAGGAACTGGTACAGGCGCGGGACGTTCAGGATCGTGCCGGTGATGCCGTACCGCTGTATCGCGTAGGGCAGCGGCTCGTCCACGGCGGGGATGACCGCGGTGCCGCCGCTGTGCAGCGCGAGCACGACGTAGTCCTGCACGACCGCGGACGCGAGCGTGCCGAACAGCAGGTACCGCTCGCCGTGGCCCGCGAGGTCGCGGGTGTCGTCGTCCCACATGTCCGGCGCCCACGACCAGTGGTGGGACATGGCCTCGTAGCTCTGCATGCAGCCCTTGGGCGTGCCGGTGCTGCCGCTCGTGTAGATCAGGCGTGCCACGTCGTCCGGCCCGCCGGCGGGATCGAGGTCGCGCCGGGGGCCGTCGGCGAGCTCCGCGACCGTGATGGTCCTGCCGTAGATGGTCGGGCCGTCGGTGACCAGCACGTCGACACCGGTGGTCAGCACGTGCCGCAGCTGGTTGGGCGGGTACCCGGGCCGCACACCGATCACCCGGCAGCCAGCGACCGCCGCCGCCAGGTACGCCGCGAACGCCTCCGGGGAGACCCCGGTCAGCATGGCGACCCCGCTCCCGCGCCCGAGCCCGTTCTCTTCCAGCGCGCCGACCATGCGGCGGACGGTCGCGAGCAGCTCGCCCGAGGAGACCTTCCGGTCGCCGTGTTCGAGGACCGTCCGCCTCGGGTCCTCGGCCAGGGCGTCGAGCAACGGCTGCGGGAAGGTGCTCATGCGCTCTTATTACGCGCAGGCGGTGTGCCGGGTTCAGGCGGGCGTGACGCGCAGCAGCTTGTCGTCGTCGCCGTTGCTGGTCGTGATGTAGAGCGCGCCGTCGGGCCCCGTTCGTGCCGCACGCAACCTGCCGAAGGTCGAGTCGAACTCCTTCGGGACCGAAACCGACGTCACGTCACCCTGCTCGGACAGCGACAGGATGATCACCTTCGCGCCCTTCAGCGCGGTGATCACGAGGGCGCCGTCGAGCGCACCCCACTGGCTGCCGTCCAGGAAGGTCGCCGCGCACACCGCCTCGGTGAGGTCGCCGGTCTGCCACTTCGACGGCACGGCGTCCGGGAAGCGGCCGAGGTCGGTCATCGGCACGCCCTCGTCGTAGCCGCCGACCGTGCCGCCCTGGGACGGGTCCCAGCCGTAGTTCTTCCCGCCCTGGACGAGGTTGACCTCGTCGTTCTTGTCCGGGCCGTGCTCCGCGGTGAACACCTGGTCCGAGTCCGGCCGCAGTGCCACGCCCTGGATGTTGCGGTGGCCGTAGGTGTAGACGTAGCGCTCGCGTTCGTTGTCCGAGCCGACGAACGGGTTGTCCGGCAGGGGCTCGCCCGTGTCCAGGTCGAGGCGCAGCACCTTGCCGCCGAGGATCGTGCGGTCCTGCGAGATGTTGCCTCTGGCGGTGTCGCCGGTGCCGACCAGCAGCGCGCCGTCGCGGGCGAGCGTCGGCCTGCAGCCGGAGTGCCTGCCGGACGGGTTGAGGGGCAGGCCGGTGAGCAGGTCCTTGACGCGGGTGGCGACCTTCTCGTCCTCGGACAGTCGCCAGGTGACCAGGCGGATGTCGGTCGGCTGCCCGTTCTCGGTGTGGGTCTGGCAGGTCGTGAACTCACGGGACTGCTCGAAGTCGGGGTGGACGACCAGGCCGAGGAGACCGCCCTCGCCCTGGACGAGCACGTCGGACAGGTCGGCCTTCAGCTCGGTGGTCGTCGCGCCCGGCGCGCTCCCGGAGAGGAGCGCGATCTTGGCGGGGCGCTGGGAGACGAGGACCTTGCCGTCGGGCAGGAAGCCGATGTCCCAGCCGTGGGAGAGCCCGCCCGCGACCGTCTCGACCTTGAGCTGCGGCGTCTGCGCGCTGCTCGGGGAGGTCGGCTCGCTCGTGCCGGGCACCTGACCGACGTCACGCTGCGCGGGGCTGTCGGTGCAGGCGGTGAGGGTGGCGAGCACGGTCGCGACAACGGCGAAACTCGTCCGGGTTCGCATGAGTCCAGAATGCCCGGTCGCGCGTCGCACTGTTGTGTGGTGGCGCCGAGGGAGGAACCGGGATGAGCGACAACTACTGGACTGACTGGCAGCAGAACAAGCGCCTCTCGGGGCTCGAGGACGAGCTGACCTCGGTGAGCTCGTCGCTGTCGGCCGCACGGGCGTCGACGGCCCGGCTGAAGTCGGAGCTGTCGAAGGTCAGCGGCTCGCTGGAACAGCGCCTGACCAGGCTTTCGGCGGCGTTCGACGCGTTCGTCGAGATCAGCGACCTGCGGGTGACGTTGGCGTTGTTCCACGCGCACGGCCGGGTGCGCCACCAGATGAAGCGGTTGCTCGCGGGCGAGCCGGTCGTCGACGTGGCCGACGCGGAGGGCTACTGGCTCGCGCCCGCGCTCGTCGCACTGCGCGGCGTGGCCGACGGCGTGGTCGACGCGGAGGCGCTGTCGCTCGCCGAAGCCAGGGACCCGCTGCGTACGAAGGCCTTCCACGCGTTGTTCGCGTCCTCGGTCGGTGGCACGCCGCAGGCCTTCGGCGAGGTCGTGCCTGCGCTGTCGGAGACGGTGTCGAGGTACGAGCGCGCGATGTGGCTGCTCGCAGCGGACGGCTTCTTCGGGCCGGGGGGCTGGTCGGAGTGCGGGTCGCTGCTGAGCAAGCTCGCCGACTCCTCGCTCGAGGACACGCTGCGGGCCGCGTCGTCGTCGCCGACGAAGGTGGAGATGCCGAGGGACCTCGACGGCGTCGCCGACCTGGTGACGGCCCTGCAGGCGGCCGACAGGCTGACGGGCCTGCGGGACTGGGTGACGTCCACTCTGGACGCCCACACCGGCGAGCGGGAGGCCACCGCGGACCCGCTGGTGCGGCGGACGCTCGACCTGCTGATCGACGAGGGCAGCCCGGTCGAGCTGCCACTGCTGGTGCGGGAGCGGGAGCTGCGGGCGGTCATCGAGGGCACGAGCGCCGAGTCGCGGACGTGGGACGGCCAGGTCGGGAAGGCCACGGACCTGCTGCGCGAGGACCTGGTGGCCGAGCGGAAGGGCCGCAGGGCACTGGCTCTGCGTGCGAGTGCCGCGGTGGTGCTGTCGGTGGCGGAGAAGTTCGAGGCGGCTACGCGCACCCAGCCGCCCGCGACGGTGACCTACCGCAGCCGCTACGGCCAGGTGACGATCACCCCGACGGAGGCGGACGGGACATCGCTCCAGAAGGCCGAGGACATGGTGGGGCAGGTGTCGAGGCCCGAGTCGAGGGGCAGGCAGGCGGCGATCGGGGCCGGTGTGGTCGCGGTCCTGTTCGTGGTGCTGGCGGTCGTCGCCGGATGGGGCTGGGTGTTCGTGGCGCTCGGTGCGGTGGGTGTGGGCGTGTATCAGCTGATGACCGACGCGAGGCTGCGTCGGGAGGCGGCGGAGCACGCGGTGACCCAACGGGAGAGGCTCCGCGCGGACGTCGCCGAGCGTGTGGAGCTGTTCGCGAGCACGAGGCGGGAGCTGCACGACCGCCAGGCGAGGGTGACCGACGACATGGCGGCGCTGCGTGCCGCGCTGGCTACCGTGGCCGAGTGACGCTGAACCTGGAGAGCACGGGCGCGGTGGCGGTGCTGACGATCGACCGC
Organism: Actinophytocola oryzae; assembly: GCF_004364325.1. GTDB lineage: Bacteria > Actinomycetota > Actinomycetes > Mycobacteriales > Pseudonocardiaceae > Actinophytocola > Actinophytocola oryzae. The sequence goes on from NZ_SOCP01000012.1 coordinate 117,961, forward strand.
CCCGAGAAGCGCAACGCGATGAGCTTCGAGATGTGGTCGGCCCTGCCGGGCCTCCTGGACAAGGTGGCGTCCGACGACTCGGTGCGCGCCCTGGTCATCCGCGGCACCGACCATTTCTCGGCGGGCGCGGACATCAGCGAGTTCACCTCGTTGCGTGCCGACCCGGAGGGAGCCCGCCGCTACAGCGACGCCGTGCACGCGGGGGAGCGGTCGATCGCGGGCCTGGAGAAGCCGGTGATCGCCGCGATCACGGGCGTCTGCGTCGGCGGCGGCTGCGAGATAGCCCTGGCCTGCGACCTCCGCGTGGCCGCTGCCGACGCCCGCTTCGGCATCACCCCGGCGAAGCTGGGCATCGTCTACAACGCGACGTCCACGAAGCGGCTCGTCGACGCGGTCGGCCCGTCGTGGGCCCGCCAGATCCTGTTCACGGGCGAGCTGCTCGACGCGTCGACCGCACTGCGCATCGGCCTGGTCAACGAGTCCCACCCGGCGGACGAGGTCGTCCCACGGGCGATGACCCTCGCCGAGACCATGGCGGGCCGGTCCCAGGTCTCGGTGCTGGGCGCGAAGTTCATCATCGACCGGATCACCGAAGGCCGCTTCGACGAGGACGAGACCGTGCACGCCCTCTACGAGAGGTCGGTGACGAGCGCCGACTACGCAGAGGGCGTGCGGGCGTTCCTGGAGAAGCGCCCACCCCGCTTCTGAAACGCCCGGCCCCCGACTCGGGGAAACTGCCCGACCTGGTCTGTTCGAGGGCGGCACCACTACTCGCGTGCCGTCTCGCTATGCCCAGATAGGCGTGGATGTCTACGTCGAAGACGAGGATCGGCGGCCCGCCGCTCGACGACCGTCACATGGTCCTCGTCGGGTTCGTGCATCGGGCTCTCTTTCGCAGGCGGCAGGGCCACCACCCATCCGCATCCGGCGGGCGGACAGTTCACGGCCGCCCGTCGCCTCGACATGAAATCCGTGGATCGGGGCACGTAGGCTGGGTAGTGAGAACCCCTTCGCCGGGCTCGTCCTGGGCAGGGGTATGTCCACGTGTGCTCCGAGGGGTTACTTCCAGTGTCTCTGTCCGGTCTGCTGCAAGCAGTGCTGCCCGACCCAGCCCTGACAAAGATCACCGAGGCTGTCGGGGTCGCCAATCTCGAGCTGGAGGGCCCCACCGCCATCCGGCCACTGGTCACCGCCGCCCTGGCCGCCAGGAAGCCCGTGCTCGCGATCACGGCCACCGGCCACGAGGCGGACGATCTCACGGCCGCCCTCCGCGACCTGCTCGGCCGCGACGCCGTCGTCAACCTCCCGTCGTGGGAGACGCTGCCGCACGAGCGCCTCTCCCCGCGCGCGGACACCGTCGGCCGCAGGCTCGAGGTCCTGCACCGCCTCCGAGGCGACGACCCGCCACAGGTCGTCGTCGCCACCGTGCGCAGCCTCATCCAGCCCATGGCCCCCGGCCTGGGCAAGCTCGACCCGGTGCACCTCACCGTGGGTGCCGAGCACGACTTCGACGGGCTCGTCGAGTACCTCGTCGAGCTCGCCTACACCCGCGTCGACATGGTCGAGAAGCGCGGCGAGTTCGCCGTCCGAGGCGGCATCCTCGACATCTTCCCGCCGACGGCCGAGCACCCCGCCCGCGTCGAGTTCTGGGGCGACGAGGTCTCGGAGATCCGCTGCTTCTCCGTCGCCGACCAGCGCTCGCTGCCGACCGAGATCACCGAGCTCAACGCCCCGCCCTGCCGCGAGCTGCTGCTCACCGAGGACGTTCGCCGGCGCGCCATGGAACTCGCCGAGGAGCAGGCCGCCAACGGCTCGGCCGACGCCCACCTCGCCGAGATGCTCGCCAAGCTCGCCGGCGGCATCCCCGTCGAGGGCATGGAGGCCCTCATCCCCGTCCTCTGCGAGGGCGAGCTCGACCTGCTCACCGACGTCCTGCCCGAGGGCGGACACGTCCTCGTCATCGACCCCGAGAAGGTCCGCACCCGCGCCCACGACCTCGTCCGCACCGGCCAGGAGTTCCTCGAGGCGGCGTGGATGGCCGCGGCGGGCGGCGGCAAGTCGCCACTCGACCTCGGCGCATCCGCCTACCGCGGCCTGACCGAGATCGCCTCGCACGCCCGCGACACCGGCCACCCGTGGTGGACGCTCTCCCAGCTCACCACCCCCGACGAGAACGTCGTCCAGCTCGACATCGTGGCCGTCGAGGGCTACCGAGGCGACGTCAGCCGCGCCTTCGCCGACCTCCGCGCCCACACCGCCACCGGCGGCGCCGCCGTCCTCGTGGTCCCCGGTGCCGGCACCGCCCGCCGCGCGGTCGAGCAGCTCTCCGACGCCGACGTGCCGGCCACCTTCGTCGAGCACGGCCTGGCCGAGCCACCGGCGGGCGGCATCGTCACCGTCGTCCGCGGCGCCCTCGAGGAAGGCTTCATCGCCCCGGAGTGCGCCCTGGTGGTGCTCACCGAGACCGACCTGACCGGCGGCCGGCACGGCACCTCCACCAGGGACCTCTCCGCGAAGATGCCCTCCCGCAGGCGCAACGCGGTCGACCCGCTCGCGCTCAGGGCGGGCGACTACGTGGTCCATGAGCAGCACGGCATCGGCCGCTACGTCGAGATGGTCCAGCGCACCGTCGGCGGTGCGACCCGCGAGTACCTACTTCTCGAATACGCCTCCTCCAAACGCGGTCAACCGGGTGACCGCCTGTTCGTCCCGACCGACCAGCTCGACCAGGTGTCCCGCTACGTCGGCGGCGAGCTGCCGACGCTCAACAAGCTCGGTGGCTCCGACTGGAAGAACACCAAGGCCAAGGCGAAGAAGGCGGTCAAGCAGATCGCCGCGGAGCTCGTGCAGCTCTACGCCGCCCGCCAGTCCGCGCCCGGCCACGCGTTCGGCGCCGACACTCCCTGGCAGCGCGAGCTCGAGGACGCCTTCCCGTTCACCGAGACCGCCGACCAGATGGCCGCGATCGACGAGGTCAAGGCCGACATGATGCGTGGCGTGCCCATGGACCGCGTCATCTGCGGCGACGTGGGCTACGGCAAGACCGAGATCGCCGTGCGCGCCGCGTTCAAGGCCGTGCAGGACGGCAAACAGGTCGTGGTCCTGGTGCCCACCACGCTGCTCGCCCAGCAGCACCTCAACACGTTCACCGAGCGCATGACCTCGTTCCCGGTCAACGTGAAGGGCCTGTCCCGGTTCACCCACGGCCCGGACGCCGACGCCGTCGTCGAGGGCCTCGCCTCCGGCGAGGTCGACATCGTCATCGGCACACACCGGCTCCTGCAGACCGGTATCCGCTACAAGGACCTCGGCCTCGTCATCGTCGACGAGGAGCAGCGGTTCGGCGTCGAGCACAAGGAGCACATCAAGGCGCTCCGCACCCACGTCGACGTGCTGACGATGTCCGCCACCCCGATCCCGCGCACGCTCGAGATGTCGCTCGCCGGCATCCGCGAGATGTCGACCATCCTCACCCCGCCGGAGGACCGGCACCCGATCCTCACCTACGTCGGCGCCTACGACGACAAGCAGGTCGGCGCCGCCATCCGCCGCGAGCTGCTGCGCGACGGCCAGGTGTTCTTCGTGCACAACAGGGTCTCCAGCATCGAGAAGGCCGCACGTCAGCTCCGGGGGCTGGTGCCGGAGGCCCGCATCGTCACCGCGCACGGCCAGATGAACGAGGACCGCCTCGAGAAGCTCATCGAGGGCTTCTGGGCGCGCGAGTTCGACGTGCTCGTGTGCACCACGATCATCGAGACCGGCCTCGACATCGCCAACGCCAACACACTCATCGTCGAGCGTGGCGACCTGCTCGGCCTCGCGCAGCTCCACCAGCTGCGTGGTCGCGTCGGCCGCGGCCGCGAACGCGGGTACGCCTACTTCCTCTACCCGCCGGAGGCGCCGCTCACCGAGACCGCCCACGACCGGCTCGCCACGATCGCCCAGAACACCGAGCTGGGTGCGGGCATGGCGGTGGCGATGAAGGACCTGGAGATCCGAGGAGCCGGCAACATCCTCGGCGCCGAGCAGTCCGGCCACATCGCTGGCGTCGGCTTCGACCTCTACGTCCGCCTCGTCGGCGAGGCCGTCGACGCCTTCCGCAAGCACGCGGGCGCCGAACCGGGCGAGGAGGAGGAAGAGCTGGCCGAGGTGCGGGTCGACCTGCCCGTCGACGCACACATCCCGCACGACTACGTGCCGGGGGAACGGCTGCGCCTCGAGGCCTACCGCAAGATCGCCGCCGCGGTGGACGCCGACGGGCTCACCGCCGTCGAGGAGGAGCTCAAGGACCGTTACGGCACGCCGCCGCTGCCGGTGCAGCGGCTGTTCGCGGTGGCAGCCTTCCGGCAGACGTGCCGCGAGCACGGCGTCCGCGAGGTGACGACGCAGGGCAGCTCCATCCGTATCGCGCCGCTCGCGCTTCGTGACTCGCAGATCGTCCGGTTGAGGCGCCTGCACCCCAAGGCGAACTACAAGCCGGTGAGTGAGTTGATCACCGTGCCGAGGCCGACCGAGGGCGGCGCGGGCGGCCGGATCGGCGCCCCGCCACTGCGCGACGTCGAGCTGCTGGAGTGGTGCGCGAAGTTCCTCAAGTCCCTTGTGATCGCCCCGGCGCCGGTCGGGTAGGGGCCTGTGAGAGGCTTGGCCACCGTGACGAGTGTCCTTAGCCGTGTCGTAGCGCCGTTCGCCGCCGTGGCCGTGCTGGTCGCGACGCTGTCCGCGTGTGGCACCGGGCCAAGCCAGGTCAACTCCGCCGTCATTCTCGGCGACCACGTCATCTCGGTCGACGAGGTGCAGAGCCTGGTCGACAAGGTGGTGAAGGAACCCGCGGCACGCAGCCTCGCCCAGCAGCACAAGCTCGACCTCGTCGCACGCGAGGCGGTCAGCCAGCTGATCGTGCACGACGTGCTCGGCGTCGTCGCCAAGCGCGAGGGCGTCAAGGTCGACCAGGACCTGCTGTCGGACCTGCGCAGCCAGAACCCGTTCGACCAGAAGCTGTCCGCGGACAGCAGCGTGCCGACCGAGCAGTTGGTGCCCGAACTGGTCTACCGGGCACGCGGCTTCGACGCGTACGCCAACGACCAGCTGCTGCTCGACGCGCTGGCCAGGGCACACATCGGCCGTGACAGTGCCTCCTACAGCCTGGTCTCGATCGAGAACGGCGACGAGGCGCGCGACCTCGCCGAGAAGGTGGCCGCCAACCCCGGTGACGCCGCGTCCCTGATGCGTGCCGCCGCCGCGAAGGCCGGGGCCGAGCCGCAGATCAACCAGGACACCGGCCAGACCCCGGACGGCGTGTACCTCTCCGCGCCCGACAACTCGGTGTTCGTCCTGCCGGCCAGCCAGGGCGCCTCGGGCGGCAGCGGCTTCCAGGTCGTGCAGGTGCTCTCCACCAAGACCGCGGCCACCATGTCCCCCGACATCGACCTGAGCCAGGTCGACGGCAGCCAGCTCCCGGCACTCGGCCGGTACGTGCTGCGCCCGTACGTGATGGGCCAGGACCTCAGGATCAGCCCGCGTTACGGCGTCTGGAACGACGTGACGCTGACCGTCGTGCCCAAGAACGAGGCCGACGTGTCCGGCTTCGTGGTGCGGCCCACGTCCGACAAGTCGTGACGCGGGCGGCCGGGCCCATCCCGTCGGGAACGGCCGTGGTGCTGCTCGGCCCCGGCGGTGCGATCCCGGGCGCGGCACTGCCGGTGGTCCGTTCGGCGTCCGCCGTCTACACGACGGCGGACGCGCCCGCCACACTCGCGGACGAGGCGCGTACCAGCCCCGTGGTGCTGCTGACCGCCGAGCTTGACGACCCGAACGCCGTTGTCCTGCTGGCACTCGGCGCCGAGGTCGTCCGCCCCGAGCCGGTGTACGGCGGCAGGCTGCTGGAAGCGGTTGCCGTGATGGATCGCCTTCGCTCGCCGGGTGGCTGCCCGTGGGACGCGGAGCAGACGCACGACTCGCTGCGGCAGTATCTGGTCGAGGAGTGCTACGAGCTGCTCGAAGCCATCGAGGACGGCGACAGGGCGGCTCTCCGGGAAGAGCTCGGCGACGTGCTGCTGCAGGTGTTGTTCCACTCCAGGGTCGCCCAGGAAGCGTCGGACGAGCCGTTCTCCATCGACGACGTCGCCGGTGAGCTGGTCGCGAAGCTGGTTGGTCGGCACCCGCACGTGTTCGGCGGCGGTGATCCCGAGGTGCGGGACGCACGCTCGCAGGAGAACCGCTGGGAACAGCTGAAGCAGCAGGAGAAGAAACGCGAGTCCAGTGTGGACGGTGTGGCCATGGGTCAGCCGGCGGCCGCGCTGGTCGCCAAGCTGGTACAGCGCACCAGGCGCGTGGGTCTCCCAGTCGACCTGCTGCCCGACTCGCCGCTGTTCGCGGCGGCGGCCATGGCCAAACTCTCCGGCGACGACCCGGAGGACTCGCTGCGTGCGGAGGCGCGCCGGTTCGCCGAGGCCGTCCGTGTCGCGGAGCAGGCCGCGCGCTCGGAAGGCGTCGACCCGGCCGGCATGGACGAGTCGGACTGGCGTCGGTTCTGGCCGCGCTGACGGCTCGGGTGACGGCTGCGATGACAGCCGCGATAACGACCGTGGTGACGGAATGTGCTCGTGTCATGACTCCACGATGACGTCGGTCGGGACGGTTGTCACGAACAAGGCCGAGCGAAAGTCCCATTCGTTCGACTTCCCCGTCGACTGGCCACTGTGGACGGACGCGGCTCCCGGCCGCGTCGAGTCGAGCGCATGAATGGACCCTTCGTTCGGGTTCGTCCGACAAACTGCCCCTTTTGGCCGTGGCACTGTCGGTGATCGCGGCTAACGTGGCGGCCGTGAACGACTCGTACCTTCGTTTCCCCCACCTGCACGGCGAACTCGTGACCTTCGTGGCCGAGGACGACGTGTGGCTCGCCCCGCTCGGCGGCGGGCGCGCCTGGCGTGCGTCCGCGGACCAGGTCGCCGTCAGCTCGCCTCGCTTCTCACCGGACGGCACGCGGCTCGCCTGGACCAGCTGGCGTGACGTCGAACCAGAGGTGCACGTCGCGCCCGTGGAGGGCGGCCCGAGTCGCCGCCTCACCCACTGGGCCGACGTCAACACCGAGGTGTTCGGGTGGCGGGGCGACGAAGTGCTGGCCATCAGCACGGTCGGGCAGCCGAGCATTCGCCGCACCTGGGCGTACGCGGTCGACCAGGACGGGGTGTTCCGGCGGCTGCCCTACGGTCCCGTCGGCCGAGTGGCCGACGGGCCTGACGGCGCGGCCCTCGTCGTCAGCGCGAACTCGCGGGAACCCGCGTGGTGGAAGAGGTACCGAGGCGGCACCGTGGGCAAGCTGTGGCTCGACGCGGACGGGTCCGGTGAGTTCAGCAGGTTCCTGCCCGAGCTGGACGGCAACCTCTCGGCACCGATGTGGGTCGGTGACCGGGTCGCGTTCCTGTCGGACCACGAGGGCGTCGGCGACCTGTACTCGTGCCTGCCGGACGGGAGCGATCTGCGCCGGCACGCGGTCGACGCGCCCGGTGAGTTCTACGCGCGCAACGCCACCACGGACGGCCACCGCGTGATCTTCCACCGCGCCGGGCGGCTCTGGCTCGTGGACGGCCTGGACAGCGAGCCGCGCGAGCTCGACGTCCGGCTCGGTGGGCCACGCCTTGCCAGGGCGCCGTATCCGGTGCGTGCGGCCGACGAGCTCGGTGACATCGGGCCGGACCAGACCGGTCGTGGGAGCGCGGTCGAGGTGCGGGGCACGGTGCACTGGCTCACGCATCGGGACGGTCCGGTGCGTGCGTTGTCGGCCGAGCCGGGTGTGCGGGCACGGTATCCACGCACGCTCGGCGAGCAGGTCGTCTGGGTGACGGACGCCGACGGCGAGGAGGCGCTGGAGATCGCGCCGGTGGACGGATCGTCCGCGCCGCCACGCCGGATCGGGTCCGGGCAGCTCGGCCGCGTGCTCGAGCTGGCGGCGTCGCCGGACGGGCGGCGAGTCGCGGTCGCCACGCACGACGGCCGTGTGCTGCTGGCGGACATCGACGGCGGTGAGTTCCGCGAACTGGTGCACACCAAGGACGGCGATCCGTGCGATCTCAGATTCTCACCCGACTCGGCGTGGCTCGCGTGGTCACATCCGGGGCCGAGCCCGTTGCGCCACATCAGGATGGCAAGCACGACCGATCTGTCCATCATGGACGTGACGCCGCTGCGGTTCGTCGACACCGACCCGGTGTTCACCGTCGACGGCAAACATCTCGCGTTCATGTCCGTGCGGAGCTTCGACCCCGTGTACGACACGCACGTCTTCGACATGTCGTTCCCGTACGGCGCTCGGCCGCACCTGGTGCCGCTGGCGGCGACCACGCCGTCGCCCTTCTCCCCGCAGCTGAGGGGCAGGCCGGTGGAGGACGAGCCCGCCGACAAGGACAAGGACAAGGACGGCGACGACGACTCCGCGCCGCGCACCGAGGTCGACTTCGACGGCCTGGCCGACCGGGTGGTGGCACTGCCCGTCCAGGCCGCCCGGTACGGCGTGCTGCACGCGGTCAAGAACGGGCTCGTGTGGTTGCGGTACCCGCTGTCCGGAGAGCTGGGCCACGACGGGGACGGTGACCACCACCAGAGCAAGGTCGAGCTGGAACGCTACGACTTCACCAAACGCAAGCTGGAGACACTGGCCGGCGACGTCGACCGCGTGTGGGTGACCGGAAACGGCGAACGGCTCCTCGTGCGGTCCGGCAGGCGGTTGCGGGTGCAGGCGGCGGACCAGAAGTTCGACTCGTCGGACGACGGGGACGACGCGGTGCGGGTGGACCTGTCACGAGTGCGCGTGCAGGTGGACCCGGCCGCGGAGTGGCGCCAGTCGTTCGACGAGGCAGGCCGGTTGATGCGCGACCACTTCTGGCGGGCGGACATGAACGGAGTCGACTGGGTGGGAGTGCTCGAGCGGTACCGCCCGCTGGTCGACGGCATCAACTCACACGACGAGCTTGTCGACCTCTTATGGGAGGTGCAGGGAGAGCTGGGCACCTCGCACGCCTACGTGTCACCTCCGGGACGGGGCATCCAGTCGGCGCGGCGGATCGGTCTGCTGGGCGCGGACCTGGTGCGGGACGGGGACGTGTGGCGGATCGACCGGATACTGCCGGGTGAGTCGTCGGACCCGCACGCGCGGTCGCCGCTACGCGCGCCAGGCGTCGCGGTTCGGGTCGGGGACGCGATCGTCGCCGTGGACGGGCGGGCGGTCGACCCCGTCGCCGGTCCGTTCCCGCTGTTGGCGGGCACCGCGGAGAAACCGGTGGAGCTGGTGATCGCGCCCGGCGGGGGTGGCGCCAACCGGAGTGTCGTGGTCGTGCCGCTGGTGGACGACATGCCGCTGCGCTACCACGACTGGGTCGCCGACCGACGGACCTACGTGCACTCCGCCAGCGATGGGCGGCTCGGATACCTGCACGTCCCCGACATGATCGCCAGCGGATGGGCGGAACTGCACCGGGACCTGCGGCTGGAGGTGCGGCGCGAAGGGCTGATCGTCGACGTGCGGGAGAACCGCGGCGGCCACCTCTCACAACTCGTCGTGGAGAAGCTCGGGCGAAAGGTGATCGGCTGGCAGATCACGCGGGACGGGAACGCGGCGGAGAGCTATCCCGTGGACGCGCCGCGGGGACCGGTGGTTGCGGTCGCGAACGAGTTCTCCGGGTCGGACGGGGACATCGTCAACGCCGCGATTAAGGCATTGGGGATCGGGCCCGTAGTAGGAACCCGGACGTGGGGCGGAGTCATCGGGATCGACAACAGGTATCGCTTGGTGGACGGGACTCTCGTCACCCAACCCCGGTACGCGACGTGGATGACCGGCCCCGGCTGGGGAGTCGAGAACTACGGGGTGGACCCGGACGTGGAGGTGGTGGTGACCCCGCAGGACTACGCCGCAGGTCGAGACCCCCAGCTGGATGAGGCGATCCGCCTGGCTCTCACCGCGTTGGCGGAGACCCCTGCGGCTTCACAGCCGGATCTGCCGCCGTTGGCTTGACTCGCGGGCCTACGGGCGGGTGGGGCTGCGGGCGGGTAGGCGCGGCCGGATGGGCCGGGCGGCGCGGGCTGCCAACGGTTGGGATTGGTCGGCCGTCGGGTCGGGAAGGCAGCTTGGTCAGGACGGCCGTCTGGTTAGGAAGGCAGCCGGGGTCGGGAAGGCAGCCGGGGTCGGGAAGGCAGCCGGGGTCGGGAAGGCAGCCGGGGTCGGGAACGCAGCCTCGTCAGAAAGGCAGCTTGGTCGGGACGGCTGCCGGGTTAGGTGTCGGCTGACAGTCATGGTGGGTCAGCCGGCAGGCAGGGCGGCTGCCGTGGGTGTGGGGCTGCCAGTGGGTGTGACGGGGCTGGGGTTGGCGGGTAGGCGAGTGGATGGCTGACAGTGGGCGGGTGGACAGGAAGGAGGCCGCCCTCGTCGCAGACGGGCGGGTCGGAAGGCGAACGAGGCCGTCTGGCGGCGAGTGATACGGCCGGTAGTGGATGAGGGAGTCTCCCGTTGGGCGGAGACGGCCGGTAGGCGGGTCGGACGACTGACAGTGGGTTGAAGAGTTGAAGAGCTGGCGTTGGGGAACGGGCTGGCAGTGGGAAGGGGCGGCGGTTGCCGGCGACTAGAAGGCGGAGTGGGAGGCGGTTGGGGATAACTGCTGGCGGGCGGACTGGCGATGGCTGGCGGACTGGACGGTGGATGCTCGGACTGAACGCGGTTGGGGACTGCCGCCGGCGGCTGGAAGTACTGGCAGTGACGGCTGGAAGGTGGGTTGGAGGTGGTTATGACGGCTGCTGGCTCGTTAGGGCCCGACTGACAGGCGGGCTGCGAGGGGCTGCTGGCGCCCGCCGGGAGGCCGGGCGCGAGTGAGAGGCAGAGACCGGTGGGGGCGGCTGCCGGTGCGTGATGACGGCTGCACGGCGGGCGCGGATGACTGCCTAGGGGGTGGGATCGGCTGCCGGCAGTGGCGGCGGCTGGCAGACGGGGTCTGTCGGTTGGCGGGTGGGGTTGGGGCGGTTGTGTAGGCGGCTGGCGCCGAAGGCGGCCGTCAGACGGTTGAGGGTGGCGGCCGATGGTTGGGTCGGCTGGGCAGGTGGGTTGGGTCGGCCGTGCTGGACGTGGACGACCCGGGTGAGGCGGCGGTCAGGCCACCGAAGGCGGCTCCGGCACTGGAAGCGGCTCGCAGGTGGGGGCGGCGCGCCTGCAGACGGGCCGGGTCGACTGTGGCGACAGAGGGCTGCTCCCGGCGCGTGTCCGGCCAGCGAAGGGTGAGAGTTGGAAGGCAGGTGAGAGGGCTGTCGATGGCTGCGGCGGGTGGAGTGGTGTCCTGCCTGCCTGCCGTTCGAAGCGAGCGGCTCTCGGGGATCTTTGGGGTGGACCCTTTCCTGTTGGGTGGACTTGGGGGTGGGTTTGTGGCTCCATGTGCTGGTGCGTGGGTTCGAGCCTGAAACAGAGCGAATGATGTCAGCCAACGAGGCCAACTGGGATCAGCGGACGCCTGTCCACCTCGCTAGCTCGTTCTACGGGGTCGACGGCTCCCGGGAGCCCGAGTCCTGGTTCGCCGGTTACGAGTGGGAGGACCTCGGGGAGCTGCGCGGAACCGACCTCGCCCATCTCCAGTGCCACCTGGGAGTCGAGACCGTCGCGCTCGCTCGGCGGGGGGCTCGGGTTGTGGGTCTTGACTTCTCGACGGAGTCGGTTCTGGGGGCTCGGGATGTCGCCGAGCGGTTCGGGGCGGACGTCTCCTACGTGCGAGCAAATGTCTACGACGCCGTCGCCGCGTTCGGTGGGCGGGATTTCGATGTGATCTACACAGGAAAGGGGGCGCTTTGCTATCTGCCGGATCTTCCGGCCTGGGCGGACGTGGTCTTCGCGTTGCTGCGACCCGGCGGGTTTGTCTATCTCGTTGAGTTCCACCCCCTGCTCTACTCGCTCGGGGTCGTGCCGCCCGCCGACGGGGCGGGGGAGCCGCTGCTGCGTTTCGACTACCTCGCCGGGCGCGGGGTCGAGAAGCGCGACGCCACCCGCACCTACACCGACGGCCCTGCCCTGACCTCCGCCCGAGTCGCCTATGAGTGGCGGCACGGTATCGGGGACGTCGTCACCGCTCTCGCCGCGGCCGGGTTGACGATCGAGGTGCTGCGGGAGGACGGGGCCCTTCCCTGGCCTCGGTTCGGCGACATGGCTCGCGGGGAGGACGGGTGGTTCCGTTTCCCCGACTCCTCGCCGCGGATTCCTTTGCTCTACGCCATCCGGGCCAGGCGGCCTCGCGAGACTTCAGCGTAGGCGGCCTGCCCCATGTAAGTAGTCGAAGATCAGTTGGTCGACTGGGGACACCCTGGGGCGGTCCTCGTACGTCAGCCAGCGGATTTCCTCTATCTCGCTGCTGGGAACCGGGGTGCCCTCGTGATCCGCCGAGTAACAGGTCAGCTGCACCGCCACGCCCTCGGCGTGGCCATGGGCCTGCGCCGTGAACGTGCCCGCGTGGACCGCCGTCGTGCGGTCCACCTCCACGGCCAGCTCCTCGCGGATCTCCCGCACCAGCGTGTCCAGGTCGGACTCGCCCGGCTCCCGTTTGCCGCCCGGCAGGTAGAAGGGGTCCTTGCCCTTCGACCTCGTGCTCAGGATCCTGCCGTCGCGTATCTCCAGCCAGGCGATCTTGTCTATGGTCACCCGAACAGTGTGTCGCCCCAGTGGCCGCCCTTGCCGACCCCGGGTGGCACCGCGAACAGGCCCGAGCCCGTGTGCTCCAGGTACTCCATCATCTTGTCCTTCGACGACAGCGCCTGCTGCATGGGGACGAACTGCTTCCTCGAGTCCCTGTTGAAGCACACGAAGAACAGTCCGGCGTCCAGGTGCCCCAGACCGTCCGTGCCGTCGGTGAAGTTGTAGCCCCGCCGCAGGATCTTCGTGCCCTTCTGCGTCTCCGACGACGCCAGACGGATGTGGGCATCCTCCGCTATCACCGGGACGCCCCCCTCGCCCTTCACGTTCAGGTCCGGCTCGTCGTACTCCGCCACCTGTCCCAGCGGCGCACCTTCGCCCTTGGTCCGGCCGACTATCGCCTCCTGCTCCGCCAGGGTCGTCCTGTCCCAGATCTCTATGTGCATGCGGATCCTGCGGGCCACCAGATAGGTACCGTCCACCATCCAGTCCGGGCCGTCCTTCTCGGACACCCACACGTGCTTGTCCAGCAGGTCCGCTTCCTCGGCCTTCAGGTTCCTCGTGCCGTCCTTGAAGCCGAACAGGTTCCTCGGCGTCTTCTGCGCCTTCGAGGTCGACGACGTCCGGCCGAAGCCCAGCTGCGACCAGCGGACCGCGACCTTGCCGAATCCCAGCCGCACCAGGTTGCGGATGGCGTGGACGGCCACCTGGGGGTCGTTCGCGCAGGCCTGTAGGCAGATGTCGCCGTCCGACCTCGCCGGGTCCAGTTCGTCGGCCGGGAACCTCGGCAGGGGGGCCAGCGCCGGGGGCAGCTTGTCCGCTAGGCCGAAGCGGGAGTCGAACAGCGACGCGCCGAAACCTATGGTCAGCGTCAGTGCCGACGCCGGGAGGTCCAGCGCCTCTCCCGTGTCCGCGGGGGCCGCGTCCGCCACGCCGCCCACCGCGCCGTTCGGTTTGGCTTCCAGGCCGCGGGTCATGCGTTCCGCCGCCGCGGTCCAGTCCGCCAGCAGCGTCCGCAGCTCCTCGCGGTCCTCGGTGCGGACGTCCAGTGCCACGAAGTGCATGCGGTCCTGCGCAGGCGTCACGATCCCCGCCTGGTGCCGACCGTAGAACGGCACCGCCTCCGCCGCGCCCGAGGTCGGGGTCACCTGGTCGTCGGACAGCGCCTCCGTGGCCAGCACACCCGCCGCGGCGCCGACGCCGGCTACTGCCGCGCCGGCGCCGACGACACCGAACAGTCTGCGACGCGAGAGCGTCACTTCCCTGCCACCACCTCTGCCACCTGGCTGATCGGCTCACCAAGGGCGTCCACCACCTCGGACATCTCCTTGATGTCGTCCTGGGTCAGCTCCGTGTACAGCTTGTAGCCGTCGCCCTTCTGGTGCTTCTCCAACACCGCGTCCACCGCCGCGAACTGCTTGTCCAGAGTGGTGAGCAGGTCCGGGTCGCGGTCCTGGATCACCGGGCGCAGCGAGTTGATCGCCGCCTGGGAGCCGTCCACGTTCGCGCGGAAGTCCCACAGGTCCGTGTGCGAGTAGCGGTCCTCCTCGCCGGTGATCTTGCCCGTCGCGACCTCGTCCAGCAGGTCCTTCGCGCCGTTGGCCAGTTGCAGCGGGGTCAGCTCCACGGTCTTCGCGCGGGTCGCCAGGTCCTCGATGTCCGACATCAGCTGGTCGGCGATCGCATTGGAGTCCGGCTGCAGGCCCTGCGACCACAGGTCCTTCTCCAGGCGGTGGTAGCCGGTGAACGCCATGCCCGGGTCGAGGGCGTCCTCGCGGCCGTCGGTCTTCGGGTCGATGTCGCCGAAGCTCTCGGCCACCGGCTCGATGCGCTCCCAGTAGAGGCGGGCCACCGGGTACAGGGACTTGGCCTTCTCGACGTCGCCTGCCTTGACCGCCGTCGTGAACTGCTTCGTGTTGTCGACCAGGGCCACGACCTGCGAGTTCACGTAGCGCTGGTAGCTCGCCGTCGCGTCGGCCAGCTTCTCGTCGGTGTCGGTCGCCTTCTTGGCGTTGCCCGTCACCGTGAAGTCGCCGCGGATGCCCTTGCCCTGCATGCCCGGCTTGCACGCCGTCTCGTACTTGCCGGAGTCGGACACCTCGACGATCAGCCGCCTGGTCAGGCCGGGCGTGATGTTCTCGACCTCGCCCATGATCCGGTCGCCCTCGGCGTACAGGTAGAACTCGGTGACCCGGTTGCCCTTGTTGGTCACCTCGAACGTGATGTTGCCCGCGTCCGACGAGGTGCGGGCCACCTTGCAGCTGTCGTCGCCTGCCGAGACGGTGATGGCGCCGCCGGTCTTCTCCGACGGCGTGGCTGTGCCACAGCCGGCCAGCGTCACCAGCGCCAAAGCGCCGACGAGGACTGCACGGGTCGAGGTCACGAGTGCTCCTTGACTGGAACGGGGGTGGATGGGGACGCGGCCGGCGTGGTCTGTTTGCGCGGCCACAGGAAGAGGGTCAGTACGACCACGACGTAGAGCACCCACACGACGGCCTGCAGGACCGTGGTCTGGGCGGAGTAGTTGAGCAGGCCCTTCAACAGCGCGCCGTACCAGGAGTCCTCCGGCATGGGAC
This sequence comes from Actinophytocola oryzae, assembly GCF_004364325.1. Lineage (GTDB taxonomy): Bacteria > Actinomycetota > Actinomycetes > Mycobacteriales > Pseudonocardiaceae > Actinophytocola > Actinophytocola oryzae. The sequence goes on from NZ_SOCP01000012.1 coordinate 133,195, forward strand.
CGGACAGGTCGAACGCGAGGGTGTTCAGGCCGGGCAGCACGCCGGCCTCCTGCAGGTCGTGCAGGCCGTAGCCGAGGATGCCCGCCGCGACGAACACCAGCAGCACACCCGTGTAGGTGAAGAACTTGCCGAGGTTGAACGTGACCGCGCCCCGGTAGATCAGCCAGCCGAGCACGACCGCGGCCACGATGCCGACGATGAACCCGATCAGCGGCTCCCGCGTGCCCGCCTCCGCGGTGCGGACGTTCGCGTAGAAGAACGCCATGGTCTCCAGGCCCTCGCGACCCACCGCGAGCAGTGCCATGACCGCAACCGCGACCGGCCCGATCGCGAGTGCGTCGGACAGCTTGCCGCGCAGCTCCTTCGCGAGCGTCCTGGCCGTCGACCGCATCCAGAAGATCATCCACGTGACGAAGCCGACGGCGGCGATGGACAGCGAGCCGCCCACGATCTCCTGGTGCTCGAACTGCATCTCCCCGATCGTGTAGGCGACGACGGTCCCGATGCCGACACAGATGAGCAGCGCCGCGGCGACCCCGCCCCACACCCACTTGATCGCGGCCCGTTGGTCCGACTTGACCAGGAAGGCGATGAGAATGCTGACGACCAGCGCGGCCTCGAGCCCCTCGCGCAGGCCGATCAGCGCGCTGCTGGTCAGCACGGTGCCTCCCGGTGTTGGTATGCCTAACCTTGCTGAAAATAGGCAAGCCTTACCTGTCATGTCCAGTCGGCCCCGGCACCCGAGATCCAAATGCACCCGTCGGTGTCCGGATGCGCGTGTTTGTCCAGTTCAGGTAAGGGATGAACGACCTCGAACCGGATCTTTCCCGGTACTTCCAGCCGTGGTGAGCCACACCACGCCACGCGGATCCGTAGCCTGGAGGTGTGTCCCATCCCTCGCCTCCGGTTCACGACAGACCCGAGCCGGAGCCGCCTACCCGCCGCCACCGCAGGCTGGGTGGACTGATCGTGATCGTGGCCGCGCTCGTCGCGGTGGTCGCGATCGTCGTGGTCGGGACGGGTCGGCCCAACAGACTGACCACGCCGGCACAGCCACCACCCGGGTTCGAGGTGCCCGAGCTCGACGTCGCACCCGGCGCCGCCGTACCCACGACGACGGTCGTGCCCGGTGCCGACTCCTCGAACGTGGAGGCGTGGGCGGCGCGGCTGTCCGAGAAGACCGAGATCCCGGCGCGAAGCCTGGTCGCCTACGCCCAGGCGGAGATCGCCACCCGGCAGACCACGCCCGGCTGCAACATCAACTGGGCGACGCTCGCCGGCGTCGGCCGCGTCGAGTCCCACCACGGCCGGTACGGCGGCACGGAGATCGGCGCGGACGGCGAGCTGACGCCGCCGATCATCGGCATCCCGCTGGACGGCTCGCCGGGGGTCCGGGCCATCCCCGACACCGACGGCGGCCGCCTCGACGGCGACAGGCGGTGGGACCGCGCCGTCGGCGCCATGCAGTTCCTGCCGACGACCTGGATGCGCTGGGGCGTGCGGGCCAGCGGCGACGGCACCTCACCCGACCCGCAGAACATGGACGACGCCGCGATGAGCGCGGCCAAGTACCTGTGCGCGGCGGGCGGCGACCTGTCCAGCGCCGAGGGCTGGTGGAAGGCCGTGCTGACGTACAACGAGTCGGTCACCTACGGCAGGAACGTCTTCAGCGGCGCGGACGCCTACGCCAAAGCCGCCGGCTAGCGGTCGCGCTCGACCGAGATACGGGCGCTGACCTCGCCCAACGCCTCCTGGTACGCGGGGTCGGGGTGCATCGCCACCGCCAGCCGCAGCTGGGTCTGCGCCTCGGTGAGCCTGCTCATCCGCTGGAGGGTCTTGCCGAGCGCGAACAACGCGTAGTGGTCGGTCGGATCCAGCTCGATGACCCGCCGAAAAGCCATCTCGGCCCGTCTGAGCTGGGCCGAGATGAGGTAGGCGCGGCCCGCGAGCAGGTGCACCGAGGTCTTGTCGGGTTCGGCGTCGAGGACCGGGGCCAACACCGCCAGGGCATCCAGGGGCCGGCGTTGCGCCACCAACGACTCCGCGCGGCGGAACGCCTCGAACGTCTCCTGGGCGTCTCCGGTCATGGTGGCGACAACGCTACCCGCGCCGAAGGTGTTCCAGAAAGATCCTCTTGGGTGGTGACGCTGTGTTCGGGAGGTCCAGAGCGAGCCTCCAACGGGGGAATCGGAGGGCTGGGTACCCTCGTGGCGAGACTTCCCTGAACCGGTTGAGGAGCAAGCACGTGGCGGTAATCGAGCAGGTCGGTGCGCGTGAGATCCTGGACTCGCGTGGTAACCCGACCGTCGAGGTAGAAGTCGCGCTCGACGACGGCACGCTGGCCCGTGCGGCGGTCCCCTCGGGGGCGTCCACCGGCGAGCACGAAGCGGTGGAGCTTCGCGACGGCGATGCCAAGCGGTACTCGGGCAAGGGCGTCGAGAAGGCGGTGGCCGCCGTGCTCGACGAGATCGGGCCGGAGCTGAAGGACATCGACGCCGTCGACCAGCGGATCGTCGACCAGAAACTGGTCGACCTGGACGGCACGCCGGACAAGTCGCGGCTCGGCGCGAACGCCATCCTCGGCGTCTCGCTCGCCGTCGCGAAGGCGGCCGCGGAGTCCAGCGGCCTCGAGCTGTTCCGCTACATCGGCGGCCCGAACGCGCACGTGCTGCCCGTGCCGATGCTGAACATCCTCAACGGTGGCGCCCACGCCGACTCCGACGTGGACATCCAGGAGTTCATGATCGCCCCGATCGGGGCGGAGTCCTTCCGCGAGGCGCTGCGCTGGGGTGCGGAGGTCTACCACTCGCTCAAGTCGGTGCTGAAGAGCCGGGGCCTCGGCACCGGCCTCGGTGACGAGGGCGGCTTCGCGCCGAACCTGCCCAGCAACCGCGAGGCGCTCGACCTGATCGTCACCGCGGTGGAGAAGGCCGGCTACACGGTCGGCCGGGACATCGCGTTCGCCCTGGACGTGGCCGCCACCGAGTTCTTCTCCGACGGCGCCTACACGTTCGAGGGCACCAAGCGCAGCGCGGAGCAGATGACCGCGTACTACACGGAGCTGCTCAACGCGTACCCGATGGTGTCCATCGAGGACCCGCTGTCCGAGGACGACTGGGACGGCTGGGTGCGGCTGACCGACGAGATCGGCGACCGCGTGCAGATCGTCGGCGACGACCTGTTCGTCACCAACCCGGAACGCCTCGACGAGGGCATCGCGCGGCGCGCCGCCAACGCGCTGCTGGTCAAGGTCAACCAGATCGGCACGCTCTCGGAGACGCTGGACGCGGTCAACCTGGCCACCTCCTACGGCTACCGCAGCATGATGAGCCACCGGTCCGGCGAGACCGAGGACACCACGATCGCCGACCTGGCCGTCGCGACCGGCGTCGGGCAGATCAAGTCGGGTGCCCCGGCACGCGGCGAGCGCACGGCGAAGTACAACCAGCTGCTGCGTATCGAGGAGATCCTCGGCGACGCCGCCCGGTACGCCGGAGACGCCGCCTTCCCCAGGTTCAACCCGGAGAGCTGATGGCGGACGAGCCCGCGCGCGAACCACGACAGCGCACCACCGGTGGCAGGCGCCCGCAGAGCGTGCGCAGGCCGAAGGACGGGCGTCCCGCCCGCCCGGTGGTGCCTGCGCGCACGGGCCGTAGCCGGACCGTCCGCGCGGCGGCGGCCTTCGGGCTGTCGACCACGCGGCGGGCGGCGGTGTTCGCGATCGTGGTGTGCGCGTTGGCGCTGTCCGTGGCGGTGCCGCTGCGGACCTACCTCGGCCAGCGTGACGACGTGGCGCTCCAGGAGCAGCGGCAGGCCGAGCTGCGGTCCCAGGTCGAGGCGCTCGAGGAGCGCAAGGCGCAGCTGGCCGACCCGGCGCAGGTGGAGGCCGAGGCACGGCGGCGGCTGCGGTACGTGATGCCGGGGGAGACCCCGTACATGGTCGAGCTGCCCGGCGACTCGGGCAGTGACGTGCCCGGCGACGAGCCGGCGAAGGGCAAGGCGAAGGACGAGTCGTGGTACCAGTTGCTGTGGAACGCGGTGTCGGGGGAGTGAACGAACCATCGGGCACAGGGCGGCAGCGAGCGGCGGCACCGAGCCGGCGAGGGAACGCCGTGAACGTCAGTGAGGCCGACCGGGTCGCGGTCGCGGAACAGCTCGGCCGCCCGCCGAGGGCCATCCGGGAGGTCGCGTACCGCTGCCCGAGTGGGCATCCCGCGGTGATCAAAACCTCGCCCCGGCTGGACGACGGCACCCCGTTCCCGACGCTGTACTACCTGACGTGTCCGCGCCTGACCTCCCTCACGAGCAGGCTCGAGGCGAGCGGGTTGATGAAGGAGATGACCGACCGGCTCGCCACGGACCCCGACCTGGCGGCCGCCTACCTCGCCGCGCACCGGTCCTATCTCGCGGAGCGGGACGCCATCGAGCCGCTGGGCACCGACGTGAGCGCGGGCGGAATGCCTGGTCGCGTGAAGTGCCTGCACGTGCACGTCGCCCACGCGCTGGCCATGGGGCCCGGTGTGAACCCCTTCGGTGACGAGGCCGTCGAGCTGCTCAGGGCCGACTGGCCTGGGGAGACGTGTCGCGCCAACTGGTAAGTGGCAAGTTCGTGCCCGGTTGAGCTGATGTACCCGAAAGGGCAACCTCGCGCCCGTATATCTACGTCCCAGAGGGGAACGGTTACAACTTGACCGTCGGTTGACCCCTTTCTTGTGATGATGGTTCATGAGACGGTGGCAGGCGGCACACAGGCTGCGACGAACGGCGACCAGTTCGGCGGAGCACGGCGCGAAGGGGTTCGGTACAGGTGAGTGCTGCGAACGGAAGATCAGCCGAGCGGCGGCTACGGCGGCGGCGCCGTAAGCTGGTGGCGGCGACCAGCACGGTCCTGCTGGCGGCCGCGGCGGTCGCTGGTGAGCCGATCGGTCTGGCGGCAGGCGCTACCCAGGTCGCGGGTGGCATCGGCGGCGGACTGAAGGGCATGACCGACCCGAGCGAGGTCGGCGCGTCCGGTCGGCTGAACGACCGGGACAAGATCGGCGACTACCTGCTCGACAACGCCGACGACGTCGACAGCCTGCTGAAACTCGGCGAGGACGCCCCCTCCGACGACGAGCTCGGCATCCCGAGCACGCTGCTCGAGGCGTACATGAACGCGGCCGACATGCTCGCCGCCAGCCAGCCGAACTGCCACCTCGACTGGTCGCTGCTCGCCAGCATCGGCCGCATCGAGTCGAACCACGCCCGCCACGGCAGCGTCGACCTCGACGGCAACACCACCCCGAACATCCTCGGGCCCGTCCTCAGCGGCGGCGGTTTCGCGGCGATCCGCGACACCGACGGCGGCAAGTGGGACGGCGACGCCCGCTGGGACCGCGCGGTCGGCGCCATGCAGTTCATCCCGTCGACGTGGGAGGGCTACGCCTCCGACGGCAACGAGGACGGCGTGAAGAGCCCGCACAACGTGTACGACGAGACGCTGGCGGCAGGCAAGTACCTGTGCTCCGGCAACCTGGACCTGGCGAAGCCGCAGGACCGCGCGACGGCCGTGTTCCGCTACAACCACTCCGACAGCTACGTGGCGACCGTGCTCCTGTGGGCCGACGCCTACGCCGACGGCGTGACCCCGATGGCCGACGACTACGTGCCGCCGGACGACTACGACTACGGCCCCGACACGACCTACGACCCCGGCTACGGACAGGGCCCGTCGTCCAACGGCGAGACCCCGCCGCTGGTCACGCCGACGACGAACCCGCCGACCACGCCGCCGAGTTCGCCGCCGCCGACCACCACGACGTCGAAGTCGCCGGTCGTGAGCACCGTCCCGTCGCTCCCGTGCATCCCGCACCCGTCGTCGACGACCACGACCACGACGACGACCACGACGACGGAGCAGCCGCCGCCGAGCGAGCCGACGGAGTCGACTCCCACGACGACGGACCCGACGACCACGGACCCGACCACCACGCCCGCCCCGAGCTGCTGACAGGGGTTGTCCACAGGGTTGTCCACAACCCGTGCACGGCGCTCGCCTAGGCTGGCGCCATGGCACGGGTTGCGGCGATCGACTGTGGGACGAACTCCATCCGCTTGCTGGTCGCGGACGTGACCGAGCACGAGGACGGCACCGCGCACCTGCGTGACGTGCACCGCGAGATGCGGATAGTCCGGCTCGGCGAGGGCGTCGACGCCACCCAGCGGCTCTCGGTCGCGGCCATCAAGCGGACACGGGACGCGCTCGCCGACTACACCATGATCTGCCGGCGCAAGGGCGCCGAGCGGGTCCGCATGGTCGCGACCTCCGCCACCCGCGACGCCGCCAACCGGGACGAGTTCTTCGCCATGACCCGCGAGACGCTGGGGGTCGAGGCCGAGGTCATCACCGGCGACGAGGAGGCCCGCCTCTCCTTCACCGGCGCGGTCGGCGACCTCGAGCCGGAGGACGGTCCCTTCGTCGTCACCGATCTCGGGGGCGGGTCCACCGAGCTGGTCGTCGGAACGTGGGACGGCAAGCGGGCCGAGGTGACCGGCGCGCTGTCCGTCGACATCGGCTGTGTGCGGATCACCGAGCGGTGCCTGCCCGGCGACCCGCCGACCGAGGCCGAGATCGCCGCAGCCCGCGAGTTCGCCGCCGAGCGGCTCCAGCCGGCGTTCGACACGGTCCCGGTCGGCGAGGCACGGACGTGGATCGGCGTCGCCGGGACCGTCACGACGCTCTCGGCCTACGCACAGGGACTACCGGAGTACGACTCCGAGCGCACACACCTGTCCCGCCTTTCGCGTGCGGAGATCGGCCGAACGACGCAACGCCTGCTCGCGGCCACGAGGGACGAGCGCGCCGCCAATCCGGTCATCCACCCCGGTCGCGTCGACGTGATCGGCGGCGGGGCGCTGATCACCGACGTGCTGGCGAAACGGCTCGCCGAGGTCGCGGGGATCGACGAGCTGCTGGTCTCCGAGCACGACATCCTCGACGGGATCGTGCTCTCCCTCCGCTGACCGCGTCGATCAGGTGACCGGTTGACGAGGCGTCGCCGAAGATCGTGACTGATTCGTGACGGCTTCGTGGTTGGGCACGCTCAGCCGCTGCCGTTAACGTCCACTCTCACGAAGTCCGGGCGCACAACGAGACTGCCCCCGGCCAAGTAAGCGGGCGGCGGACCGCTGGGGTACTCGAACTGGAGACACCTCATGCGTAGACCGCGCTGGCTGGCGGCCGGAGCGATCACGATGTCCGTCGCGCTCGTGATCACGAGCTGCAGCGGCGGAGACGGCGGCGGCGAGGAACCGGCGAGTGGCGGCGGCGACGCGGGCAAGACCAGCTCGGCCGTGATCACCGTCTTCGGCTCGGAGCCGGAACGGCCGCTGGTTCCCGGTGACACCAACGAGACCGGTGGCAGCAAGATCATCGACGCCATGTTCACCGGACTGATGGACTACGACCCGGTCTCCGGCGAGCCGAGAGAGGCCATGGCGGAGTCCTTCGAGCTGACCGCGCCCGACGAGTACGACGTGAAGCTCAAGAAGGGCTGGAAGTTCCACGACGGCACCGAGGTCACGGCCGACAGCTACATCAACGCCTGGAACTACACGGCCTACGGCCCGAACGCTCAGCAGATGGCGAGCTTCTTCATCCAGATCGAGGGCTTCGACGACGTCTACACCGAGGACCCGGACGGGCCGGACGGCCCACAGGTGCCACCGACCCCGGCCACGGACAAGATGTCGGGCCTGACCAAGGTGAACGACTACGAGTTCAAGATCAAGTTCAAGTCGCCGCACGCGATCTTCAAGATCAAGACCGGCTACACGGCCTACATGCCGATGCCCGCCTCGTTCTTCGCCGACCCCGAGGCGTGGAAGAAGAACCCGATCGGCAACGGGCCGTTCAAGTACGTCGGCCGCACGCCCAACCAGAACGTCGAGCTCACGCGGTACGACGACTACCAGGGCAACGACAAGCCGAAGATCAAGGGCGTCAAGTTCACCTACACCGACGCCGACGCCGCGTACGCCGACGTCAAGGGCAACCAGCTCGACTTCATCGACACGGTGCCGCCGCAGGGCATCGCGGGCAACGTGTGGCAGACCGACCTGCCGGGCCGCGCCAAGGCGTACCCGGTCATGTCGGTCCAGACGGTGTCGTTCCCGCTGTACGACAAGAAGTACGCCAGCCCGGACTTCCGCCACGCGTTCTCCATGGCGATCGACCGCGAGCAGGTCACCAAGACGATCTTCGAGGGGAACCGCAAGCCGCTCGACGGGTACGCCATGGACCTGGTGCCCGGCTACGAGGGCGGCGCGTGCGGGAAGTGGTGCGAGTACAACCCGACCGAGGCGAAGAAGCTGTTCGACAGGTCGGGCTGGACCGGCCCCATCGAGATCACCAGCAACGCGGACAACGGCCACAAGGAGTGGATCGACGCCGTCTGCGGCCAGATCAAGGAGTCGCTCGGCGCCGACTGCAAGTTCGTCCCCGTGCAGGCGTTCGGGCAGATCCGCGAGGCCATCAACGCCCACGCCATGACCCAGATCTACCGGTCGGGCTGGCTCGCGGACTACCCGCTGATCGAGAACTTCCTGAACCCGATCTACCGCACCGGCGGTGCCTCGAACGACAACGCCTACTCCAACCCCGAGGTGGACGCGAAGCTCGCCGCGGCGGACTCCGCCGAGACCACGGACGAGGCCTACGCGCTCTACCACGAGGCGGAGGAGCTGATCGCCGAGGACATGCCCGCCGTGCCGTTGTGGGAGACCCCGTCCATCAGCGCGTGGTCGGAGCGCCTGACCAACGTGCGGCTGACCCCCAAGCGCGAGCTCGACCTCAGCTACGTCGAGGTCAAGTAACCGCAGGCCAGAGGTCCGGCTCCCCGCGGCGACGGGGAGCCGGCCCTCACGGGTATTCGGGAGTCATCGATGGGACGCTATGTTCTGCGCCGCCTGCTCCAGCTGGTCCCGGTCTTCGTCGGCACGACTTTTCTGATCTTCGTGCTGGTGTGGGCCGTGCCGGGTGACCCGTTCACCGGGATGTGCGGCGACCGGCCGTGCCCGCCCGCGTTCGTGGCGGCCATGACCGACAAGTACAACCTCAACGACAACGTCATCGTGCAGTACCTCAAGTACATGGGCGCCCTGCTCACGGGCGACTTCGGGCAGACCTACTCCGAACAGTCCGTCGGCGACCTGATCGCGCTCGCGGCGCCGGTGTCGCTGCGGCTCGCGGTCGTCGCGGTCGCCATCGAGGCGATCGTGGGCGTCACGGCAGGCATCCTCACCGGGCTGCGCGGCCGCGGCTTCGTCGACAACCTGGTGCTGGTGTCGACGCTGTTCCTGATCGCGATCCCCACGTTCGTCACGGGGTTCGTGATCCAGATCGTGCTCGGCTTCCAGCTGGAGATCCTCACCCCGACGGTCTCCTCCGACGCGACCTGGGGCGAGCTGATCATCCCCGGGTTCGTGCTGGGGAGCCTGTCGATGGCCTACGTGTCGAGGCTGACCCGCACGTCCATCGCCGAGAACCGGCGCGCGGACTACATGCGGACCGCGCTCGCCAAGGGCCAGCCGAAACGCCGGATCGTCGGTGTCCACCTGCTGCGCAACTCGGCGATCCCGGTGCTCACCTTCCTGGGCACCGACATCGGCAACCTGATGGGCGGCGCGATCGTCACCGAGGGCATCTTCGGCATCCACGGCATCGGCAAGCTCGTCTACGACGGGATCATCGACAAGCAGGGCACGATCGTCGTCGGCGTGGTCGTGCTGCTCGTGGTGGTCTTCCTGGTGGTCAACCTGCTCATCGACCTCATGTACGCCGTTCTGGACCCGAGGATCCGCTATGACTGAACCGAGCACCGCCATGGCCGGGATGGACTCCTCGGCGTTCGTGACCTCGGCCGAGCACCAGAGCGGCGGGCCCGGCAAGCCACGCAGCCTGTGGTCGGACGCGTGGCGCGACCTGCGGCGCAGGCCGTTGTTCATCATCGCGAGCGCGGTGATCGTCCTGCTCGTGGTGATCGCCCTGTTCCCCGGCCTGTTCTCCTCGGTGGACCCGAACCACCGGGACCTGGACTTCTCGCGGCAGCCGCCGTCCGGCGACGCGTGGTTCGGGTACGACCTGCAGGGCCAGGACGTGTACGCCCGTGTCATCTACGGGACCAGGTGGACGCTGCTCGTCGGCGTCTCGGCGAGCGTGCTCACCGTGCTGGTGGGTGCGTTCCTCGGCATCCTCGGCGGGTACTTCGGCGGGTGGGTCGACGGGCTGGTCTCACGCATCGGCGAGATCTTCTTCGGCCTGCCGTTCGTGCTCGGCGCGATCGTCATCCTCAACCTGGTCCGCAACGCGCGGATCGACGGCGCGCTGCCGATCGTGCTCGCGGTGGTGGTGTCGATCGCCGTGCTGTCGTGGCCCGTGGCCATGCGCATCATGAGGTCGGCGGCCATCGCGGCGAAGCAGCAGGACTACGTCAAGGCGGCCAGGGCGCTGGGCGCGCGGCCCGGCCGGATCATCTTCCGGCACCTGCTGCCCAACTGCCTGGCGCCGGTCCTCGTGTACGGCACGATCGCGCTCGGCGCGTTCATCGGGGTGGAGGCGACGCTGTCGTTCCTCGGCATCGGCCTGCGCGACCCGGCCGTGTCGTGGGGCGTGATGATCTCCGACGCCCGCAACTACGTGCGGGTCGCGCCCCACATGCTCCTGTTCCCCGCGGGCTTCCTGACCGTGACCGTCCTGGCGTTCGTGATGCTGGGCGACGCGGTCCGCGAGGCCCTCGACCCGAAGCTGAGGTGAAGCGTGGCGCCATTGCTGGAGGTCGAGGACCTCTTCGTGGAGTTCCGCACGCGTGACGGCGTGGCCAAGGTGCTCAACGGCGTGACCTACCACGTGAACGCGGGCGAGACGCTGGCCGTGCTCGGCGAGTCCGGGTCGGGGAAGAGCGTGACCGCGCAGGCGATCATGGGCATCCTCGACACGCCACCCGCGGTCGTCACCGGCGGCGAGATCCGCTACCACGGCGAGAACCTGCTGGCCGTGAGCGACGAGCGGCGCAACGACGTGCGTGCCGAGGGCATCGCGATCGTTTTCCAGGACGCGCTGTCGGCGCTGAACCCCGTCTACACCGTGGGGTTCCAGATCGAGGAGCAGCTGCGCGTGCGACTCGGGATGTCGCGGCGGGACGCCCGCACCCGCGCGGTCGAGCTGCTGGACCTGGTGCGGATCCCCAACGCGGCGCGGCGGGTGCGGCAGTACCCGCACGAGTTCTCCGGTGGGATGCGTCAGCGAGCGATGATCGCGATGTCGCTGGCGCTCGACCCGGAGGTGCTGATCGCGGACGAGCCGACGACCGCGCTCGACGTCACCGTGCAGGCCCAGATCATGGACCTGCTGAAGGAGATCCAGGTCGCGCGGCAGATGGGGCTGATCCTCATCACGCACGACCTCGGGGTCGTCGCGGAGGTCGCGGACCGGATCGCGGTGATGTACGCGGGGCGGATCGTGGAGCACGCGGACGCGGTGTCGCTGTACCGCAACCCCGGCCACCCGTACACGGCCGCGCTGATGGACTCGCTGCCGAGGCTCGACCAGAAGGGCTCGACGCTCAACACGATCAGGGGTCTGCCGCCGAGCCTGCTCGACATCCCGCCGGGCTGCCCGTTCCACCCGCGCTGCGAGATGGCGGTGAGCCGGTGCGGCACGGAGGTACCCGGCGACCACGGGCTGGGTTTCGGGCGGGTGTCGAAGTGCCACTTCGCGGAGGAGCTGGTGTCGCGTGTCTGAGCAGAACCCCGGTACCGAGCCGATTCTCGAGGTTCGCGATCTGGTGAAGCACTTCCCGGTGCGGGTGGGGGTGTTGTTCAAGCACACCGTCGGGCACGTGCGTGCCGTCGACGGCGTCTCGTTCGACCTCGGCAAGGGCGAGACGCTCGGCGTGGTCGGCGAGTCCGGCTGCGGCAAGTCGACGCTCGCGCAGGTGTTGATGCGCCTCGAGCCGCCCACCGGCGGCACCGCCCGGTTCCAGGGCCGGGACATCTTCGCCATGCGCGGCGCCGAGCTGCGCAAGCTCCGGCGCAGCATCCAGATCGTGCTGCAGGACCCGTACACCTCGCTCAACCCGAGGATGACCGTCGGCGACATCATTGGCGAACCTTTCGAGATTCACCCGGAAGTGGCGCCGAAGGGATCGCGGGCGGGCAAGGTCCGGGAGCTTCTGGACGTCGTCGGGCTCAACCCGGAACACCTCAACCGCTACCCCCACCAGTTCTCCGGAGGTCAGCGCCAGCGCATCGGGATCGCCCGCGCGCTCGCGCTGCGACCCGAGGTGATCATCTGCGACGAGCCGGTGTCCGCACTGGACGTCTCGATCCAGGCGCAGGTGATGAACCTGTTGGGGGAGCTGCAGTCCGAGTTCGGACTGTCCTATGTGTTCATCGCGCACGACCTGTCGGTGGTACGCCATCTCTCGGACCGTGTCGCGGTCATGTACCTCGGCAAGGTGGTGGAGTTGGGCACCGAGGAGCAGATCTACAACCACCCCATGCACCCGTACACGCAGGCGCTGCTCTCCGCGGTGCCGGTGGCCGATCCGACCGTGCGCGGGCAGCGACAGGTCATCCGCCTTGAGGGTGACGTGCCGAGCCCTGTCGATCCCCCATCCGGGTGTCGCTTCCGTACCAGGTGTTGGAAAGCGCAGGAGGTCTGTGCTTCCGAGGAGCCCGCCCTGGTGTCGCGGGGAGGTGCTCATCCCAGCGCGTGTCACTTCTCTGAGGAAAGATCGGTCGTGCCCTGACTGGTCCTTCGAGGAGGAGTGCGTGAGACTGAAGTTCGTGTCGGCCGTCGCGGCGGTGGTGGGTGCCGCCGTGGTCGCGGTACCGGCCGGCGCCGCACCGGACCTTTTCGGTCAGACGGTCGAGTACAGCGTCCTGGCCCGTGTCGGCGCGACCGAGAGCGCGCTCGAACAGGCGGTGGTCGCCGCGGGTGGCACGGTCACCCGCGGCAACGCCGCGACGGGTCTCCTCACCGTGACAGCGCCGGAGAACGGCTTCACCGAACGGCTTTCGACGGCGCCGGACGTGCAGTTCGCGAGCCGGACGGTCCCGATCGGACACTCGCCGGTCGATCCTGCGGCCACCGACCGGGACGCCGTCGAGAAGGAGGCCCGCGCCGGGCGGCACGGTCAGGTCGGGAGCCGACCGGCACCCGTCGCGATGGACCCGATGGACGGTCGTCTGTGGGGCCTCACGTCCATCCGGGCCGACCAGGCACGCACGGTCCAGCCGGGCGACAGCCGGGTGCGGGTCGGCGTGCTCGACACCGGCGTCGACGGCACGCACCCGGACATCGCGCCGAACTTCGACGAGGAGCTGTCGCGCAACTTCACCCGGGACATGCCCGTGGACGACAACGGGAACACCTTCGACGGCCCGTGCGAGTTCGAGGGCTGCGTCGACCCGGTGAACTGGGACGACGGCGGCCACGGCACGCACGTCGCCGGCACGATCGCCGCGGCGGCCAACGGTTTCGGCATCTCAGGTGTCGCCCCGCAGGTGTCCATTGTGAACATCCGCGCCGGACAGGACTCGGGCACGTTCTTCCTACAGCCGGTCGTCGACGCGCTCACCTACGCAGGCGACGCGGGCCTCGACGTGGTGAACATGTCGTTCTACGTGGACCCGTGGCTGTACAACTGCCAGGCGAACCCGGCGGACAGCCCGGAGCAGCAGGCACAGCAGCGGACGATCGTCACGGCCATGATCCGCGCGCTCGACTACGCCCACCGCAACGGCGTCACCCAGGTCGTGGCGCTCAGCAACCAGCACGAGGACAGCGGCCACCCGCAGGTCGACACGTCGAGCCCGAACTTTCCGGCCGGTAGCGCGCACTCCCGCGACATCGACAACGACTCGTGCCTCCTGCTGCCGCTCGAGGGTCCGCACACGATCGGTGTCGCCGCGTACGGCCCGTCCGGCAAGAAGGCCGACTACTCGAGCTACGGCCTCGAGCAGATCTCGGTGTCCGCCCCGGGCGGCTACCTCCGCGACTACTTCGGCACCTCGCAGTTCAACACCAACACGAACGCGATCCTGTCCGCGTACCCGAGGAACGTCGGGGTGGCGGAGGGAATGATCGACGGCACGACCGGCGAGATCACGAACGCGGGAGTCAGGGCGGGTGTGCAGAAAGCCTGCGACGACAACGGTTGCGGGTACTACCAGTACCTGCAGGGCACCTCGATGGCCGCACCGCACGCGGCGGGTGTCGCGGCACTGATCGTGTCCGAGTACGGCACGTACACCGGCGACGACGTCACCATGAGGCCGGACGACGTGCAGCGGATCATGGAGGACACGGCAGCCGCCCGACCGTGCCCGGAACCACGCACGGTCGAGTACAAGAACGAGGGCCGCGACGACTCCTACACGGCGACCTGTGAGGGTGACACCGAGTTCAACGGCTTCTACGGCAACGGGAACGTGGACGCACTGGCCGCGGTGACGGACGGCGCGAAGTACCTGGGCTGAGCCTGGCGGGGTGCCCCCGTGCGAGCTGGGATCGCACGGGAGCACCCGGCCTGGTCAGCCGTCCCCGCGCCTGCGAACGAGCAGGAGCGTGCCGGCCCCCAGGATCAGCGCCACCAGCCCGGCGACACCGGGCAGGACCAGGCTCGCGCCGGTGTAGGCCAGCGGCGGCAGGACGCTGCCCTGCGGGGCGGCCGTGCAGTTCGGCGGCACCTTGAAGTCCCTGTTCCGCGCGCCGGGAGAGACCTCGAACCCGATGCGGTTCTCCTGACCTGCCACGACGTCGAGGTCGGCGAAGTTGTGCGTGGCGACCCGCCAGTCGTCGGTGGGAGGCACCAGGATGACGAGGTAACGGCCGACGGGCAGCTGCCCGAGCGAGAACGAGCCGTCCCGCCCGGTGGTCGCCTCGGCGACGATCGGGCAGCCGCCGCCGCGCGCGGTGACCACGACGCGGAACCCGGTGAGGTCGGTGTCCACGGAGGACGAGACTGTGCCGGTCACGTCGGCGGACGTGCCCGGCACCGGCGCGGATACCTGGAAGCGCGGGTTGAGGTCGGAGGACACGCCCGCGTAGGACAGGGTGCAGTCGGCCACCACGAAGCCGTGCCCGGCGACGCCGTCCGGCATCGGCTCTGTGACGTCGATGGACACGGTCGAGTGAGGTGACACGGTCATGCCGGCACCGGCGAGGTTTCCCCAGCCGGCGCCCGTGCCCTTGAGGCTGGCCGGGTAGTCGGCGCACCGGGCAACGATCCCGGTCAGCGCGAGGTCGCCCGTGTTGGTGAGCGTGATGCGCAGGGTCGGCACGTCGTCCGGTTCGTAGGTGTCCTTGGTGAACGCGGCGGTCGCGGTCAGGTCGCGCAGGGGTGCCGTGGCACGGAAGAGCAGGCCGTCGATCCCCGACTCGGGCACGTCCACCGCGCGGGACCCGATCTCGACGCCGGGCGCCTCGCCACGTACGTGATAGGCCCCGGTGGGCACGTCCAAGGCGAAGGCCCCGGCCCCGTCGGTGGTCACGGTCGGTGGGGAGTCGTCGTCGAGGTCGCTGTCCCAGGTGAGCGTGGCGCCCGCGAGGCCCTCACCGCGGTCGAACACGCCGTTGCCGTTGGCGTCGCGGTAAACCGTGCCGGTCACGTGCCCGAACCGAGGCGTGACGGCGACGGGGAAGGCGAACTGTCGCTGGTCGCTGCCGCTGGTGAAGAGCAGGTACAGCGTGCCGGTGGCGAACCTGGCGCGGGCCATGACACCGGTCAGCTTCCGAACGACGGTCTCGCCGGCGCCGATCGTGAGGCTGTCGAGGGTGTTGGCCGACGTCACGGAGACGGCGTCCGACTCGTCGCGGATCACGGTGCTGGCGCGGATTTCCTCGGCACCGTTGTTGGTGACGGTCACGGTGATGTCCATGTCCTCGCCGGTGGCGTAGGCGGACCTGTCGAACGACGCCCTGACGTCGAGGTCGTCAAGGGACACGGCGGTGGTCTCGGGTTCCGCCGACGAGGACGGCGTCCCCGAGGGCGGTTCCCCTGGTGTCGCCGAGGGCGTCCCCGCTGGCGAGGACGGCGTGGACGGCACGTCGCTCGGCTCGGCGATCGCCACCGCGGTAACGGCGACCAACCCGAACGCGACGACGGTCAGCGCCATGCCAAGCCTGGTCAATGGTCTGCTCGACGGTCTCACAATGTGCTCCCCGCGGGGTTGCGCACGACTTGCGGTCCCACGGTTCACGCGTGAGCCACGCGTTCGGTTGCCTCAGCGTCTCTGGCCGGGCACGCTGAAGTTGAGCCGGGCGTTACGAAGACGCCTTCAACGCCTCCGTGTTCCGTTCAGCGGGCCGGGCCAGGTCGGTGAGGACCGAGTCAGGTCTCGAGGTGCGGCAGCCGTGGAGGTTTCCCGGGTTGATAGTCCAGATGCCGGGTGCGTTGCAGCTTCACCTCGAGCCAGTCCGAACCGTGACCGGCGCGCATCAGCTCGACTGCTTCCCAGTGTGCGGCGAGTAGCCGAACGTAGTCCCAGCGCGAGGCGTTGCCACCAGCCGGCCTCAGACATACGCAAAGCAGTGCATGCTCAAGCGCGGCCTTCGCTTCGTAATGGCGGGTGCGGATGTGGCGGTCGGCGGTGATCACGACCCATCCGCGCTTGGCGACCGCCGGAATCCATTCCTCATCCCTGCGCGGGATAAACTCCTTCACTGGTTCGTGTGACCCGGTCACCACGTCGTGCGTGGAGCCGGTCGTAGCTGACGGCTTGACGGACTTCGTCCTCCGTCAGTTCGTACCATTCGGCGACGTCGGCGGGTCGTTCACCCGCACGGACCAGGCCGGCGATGGTGGTGACACGAACACTGCGCCCGTCCATGACGGGTTCGCCGCCTCTCAGGTACGGATCGAGTCGCACGGCCGGGAAGTCCGGATCTGGTCGAAGTGTCGCGACATCGCCCTCGTTGTCGTCATCGAACTGCGCGGCGTTCACGAACTGCTCGACCCACGGGGCGAGCAGAAGCTGACCAGTCACCTCTTCGCCGAACATGCCCGACAGCCCGGCCTCGTCCTGTGCGCTCCACAGCATCAGGCGGCCCGCGGGCTTGAGATACGGTTGTGCGTTCGCCAGGGGATACCTGCGGTCGAACTTCTCGCGCAGCACCTCCACGACATGTCGAAGCTGGGGAACCGGGATGCGGTCGACGTCTCGACAGCCGGCGAGCAGTCGGGTCTCGACGAACTCACCCCAGGTCACCCACCGAGTCCTGCTCGGTTCGGTCCGCAGGATGGGCGCATAAGACACTCCGTCACGGCGGTATCCGTTCAGCCACCGCATCGCTGTCCCCTTGGTCAACGTCAACATGCGGTCGACCTGCGGGTAGGTGTACACGGGGCGATCCATAAGCCACACGACATCGCCCACTCCGCGCTCCTTCCCGTTACCTTCTGATGATTGCACGCATAACCCACCCAGCCCCATGTCACCATGACTCGGCGTGACGAGCGGCCGAGCCATGGTGACTGATGGTAGTGGTTCGCGGTGGACGGCGTAGTCGCCGGGCTCTCCGTCAGTTCAACGGTTCGACGCCTTCGTGATGAACGCCGCGATGTCCTTCGACTGCTGGACCCGGGATGGTTCGTGCGCGTACATCATGTGCCCGGCCTCGTAGTACGCGACCTCGATGTTCGACCGCAGCTCGGCAGGCAGCTGGAGATGCGCGAGGACGTGCTCGGTCGCGAAGTACGGCGTCGCGCCGTCGGTGTAGCCGGACGCGATGTGCACCTTGAGGTGCGGGTTGGCCCGCATCGCCGACGCCAACTTGTCCGCGACCGTGACGTGTGCGTTCTCGAACTCCTTGTACGACCAGCCCTCGATCGTCGACTCGCTCAGGACCTCGTACGGCAGATCGTTGGGGTACTCCAGCTCCGCCCGCACGTAGTGGTTGAGCGCCGCCGTGTACGCACCCGAGATCGCCGTGAACGACGGGTCGGTCTCCCAGTGTTCGCGGCCGTAGTCGGGGTCCCAGCCGGTGAACCGGCCGTCGAGCCGCCCTACCGTCCGACGCTGGTGCCGCAGCAGCTCCGTGAAGAAACGGACGTGCTCGACCCGAAGATCCACGCGGTCGACGAAGTCCTCGGACAGGCCCGTCAGCGCCGCGATCTTCGCGATCGTCGTCGCCCGGTCCTCGTCCGACAGCCTGCTGCCCTGCGACAGCGCCCACGGGTAGTCCTTCGACGCGAACTCCTCCGCGTCGGCCAGCACGTCCGCCAGCGGGCGGTCGCCGAGCAGGCCGTGGTAGTGCGCGATGGCCGCGTACGTGGGCAGGTACGTCGAGTACGGCAGGTCGTTGCCCTTGGTGAAGTCCAGCGACCCGAAGTCGAGCACGGCCGAGATCAGGATCAGCCCGTTGAGGTACAGGCCGTAACGGGTCTGCAGGTGGTGCGCGAGCCCGCCTGCGCGGGTCGTGCCGTAGGACTCGCCCGCCAGGAACTTCGGCGAGAGCCACCGGCCGTTGCGGCTGGTCCACAGCCGGATGACCTCGCCGACGGACTCGATGTCGGGCTTGAAGCCGTGGTAGTCGCCGGGCTTCTCGTTCTTCGCGGCCCGCGAGTAGCCGGTGCCGACCGGGTCGATGAACACGAGGTCGCTGTGTGCCAGCAGCGACTCCGGGTTGTCCACGAGGCCGTACGGCGGCGGCGCCGGGTCACCGGCGTCCCCCGAGATCACGCGGCGCGGACCGAACAGCCCGAGGTGCAGCCACACGCTGGCGGCGCCGGGACCGCCGTTGAACGCGAACGTGACGGGGCGCTGGGTGGGGTCGGCGTCGTCGAGGGTGTACGCGGTGAGGAAGACCTCGGCCTTGGGCAGGTGCCCGTCGAACTTGCCGTCGGTCAGCACCTCCTTGCGCAGCACGAGCCGGCCGGTCGTGGCGGTGTAGGTCAGCTTGCGGCGCTTGACGGTGAGGGTGTGGGAGGTCGTGACGAGGTCGTCGGTCGGCTCTGGTGGGGTGCGGTCCTCGTCGGTGGTGTCTGCCATGCCCGCACATTACGGGTTTGGCATGCTGTTCCGGGTGAGCGAGGAGCTGGCCGATCTGGACGGGCGGGTGACCGGGTGCCGCCGCTGTCCACGCCTCGTGGCCTGGCGTGAGGAGGTCGCCCGGGTCAAGAGGGCGTCCTTCATGGACTGGGACTACTGGGGACGCCCGGTGCCCGGCTTCGGCCCCGCCGACGCGTCGATAGCGATCGTCGGACTCGCCCCGGCGGCCCACGGCGCGAACCGCACCGGCCGGATGTTCACCGGCGACCGCTCCGGTGACGTGCTCTACGCCGCCATGTACGCCGTCGGCCTGGCCTCGCAGCCGACCGCCGTCTCCGCCGACGATGGGTTGACCCTCTACGGCGTGCGCATCACCGCGCCGGTCAAGTGCGCGCCGCCGGAGAACAAACCGACCCCGCGGGAGCGGGACAACTGCAGGCCCTGGCTCGCCGAGGAGCTGGCGTTGCTCGCACCGACCCTGCGGACGATCGTCGTGCTCGGCGCGTTCGGCTGGCAGGCGCTGCTACCCGTGCTTTCCTCGGCGGGATGGCGCATTCCCGTGCCCCGCCCGAAATTCGGGCACGGGGTGACGGTGGCACTGGACGGGCCCGCCCCGCTTACCCTGCTCGGCTGTTACCACGTGAGCCAGCAGAACACGTTCACCGGGCGCCTCACTCCCGCGATGCTGGAATCCGTCCTCCGAAACGCCAAGAAACTCGCCGCGCGCTGAGTTGCACGCGTAGGTCTCGATACGGAAAAGCTGTCCGCCGGAAAGCGGGCGGTCGGGCATGCTGTCTGGGATGAGGGGACCCAGGGTGGCGTTGTCGCTCCTGGCCGCGGCAGTGCTCATGCTCGTGGTCGTCGTGGCACGCGGGCAGTCGGCCGTCCCCAGCCGCATGGCCGACCCGCACATCGAGCCCGGCCTGCCGTTCCTGCCGAGGGGCGCAGGCAACAGCCCCACCAAGGGCCCACGCGTCGCGGACGTGGACCCAGGACTGGCCTTCAAGATCGTCCTCGCGGTCATCGCCGTCATGCTCCTGCTCGCCGTCGCGCTGTCGGTGCTCGCCGCGCTGCGCGGGCGGGCACTGGCCCGTAACTCCGGGATCGGGGCCGTGATCGAGCCGGTCGAGGGCACCGTCGACACCGTCATGCGGTTGCGCCTCCGGGAGGCCGTCCAACAGGCCCGCGACGTGCTCGCCCGCCCAGGCGGCGAGCCGCGCGACGCGGTCATCCGTGCGTGGGTCACCCTCGAGAACGCCACGGAGCACCGGCGGGCGCCGCACCAGACCGCCACCGAGTTCACCGTGTCGCTGCTGGCGAGTGAGACCGCCGACGAGCGGGCACTGGCCGACCTCCGCGCCCTCTACCACCGGGCCCGCTTCGGCCGGGACAGCGGCGAGCAGGACGCGGCCGACGCCAGGGACGCACTCGACCGGATCCTGGCGACGATCCGATGACGCTCCTGCGTGCCTCGGTCATCGCCGCCCTCGTCGCCGTGGCGGTCGGGGTCACCGCCTACGCGGGCATGAACACCCCGGTCGTCTGGGCCTTCCTCTTCGCGGCCCCGGCAGGCGCGGTCACCCTGGCGGGCTGCCTGCTGTCCGGCACCTTCGACGCCGACTGGACCGTCGAGCCGGAGGCGCCGTCCTCGAGCGTCACGCTGCACGCGACCTCCCTCACCGAACGCCTCGAACGGTCCACACTGGACCAGTACCGCTTCACGTCGCGGATCCAGCCGCGCCTTCGTCGCATCGCGACGGCCGCGCTCCAGCAGGACCTGGACACGCCGGAGGCGAGGGAGCGGCTCGGTCCACAGCTGCACACCCTGCTCACGGCGACCGACGCCCAACTGCCACCGCCCAAGGAGTTCGCCGCGCTCATGCGCCGTCTGGAGGAGCTTTGCTGACCACCACCGACATCCGTGCCGAGGCCACGGCCGTGCTCGCCTCGGTCGGCGAGGTCGTCGTCGGCCGGGACCGGACGCTGCGGCTCGCGCTCGCCGCCGTGCTCGCGGGCGGCCACGTGCTGATCGAGGACGTGCCCGGCCTCGGCAAGACGCTCATGGCCCGCAGCCTCGCCCAGACCCTCGGCCTGGAGTTCCGGCGCATCCAGTGCACGCCGGACCTGCAGCCTGCGGACATCACCGGCTCGTTCGTCTACGACCCGACCGAGCGCGACTTCAGCTTCCGCGAGGGGCCTGTGTTCGCGGGCCTGCTGCTGGCCGACGAGATCAACCGCACGCCGCCGAAGACGCAGGCCGCGCTGCTGGAGGCCATGCAGGAACGGCAGGTCACGGTCGAGGGCCGCACGTTCCCGCTGCCGCGTCCCTTCCACGTGCTCGCGACGTCGAACCCGATCGAGTACGAGGGCACCTACCCGCTGCCAGAGGCGCAGCTCGACCGGTTCCTGCTGCGGCTGGACGTCGGCTACCCGCCGCCGGAGGAGGAGGCGGAGGTGCTGCGCAGGCGCATCGCGAGGCGGCAGGAGACGGCCGAGTTGTCCGCGGTCATCGACGCCACCCGCCTCGCCGACCTGCAGGCGGCGCTTGAACGCGTCGAGGTCGACGACGACGTGCTGCGGTACTGCGTCGACCTGGCAGGAGCGACCCGTGCTCACCGCGCGGTGGAGGTGGGCGCGTCGCCACGCGGGTCGCAGGCGTTGCTGCTGGTGGCACGGGCCCTTGCCGTGCTGGACGGCCGTGAGTTCGTGCTGCCGGAGGACGTGAAGGACTGTGCGGTCGCCGCACTCGCGCACCGGCTGACGATGCGGGCCGAGACGTGGAGCTCCGGCGTGACGAGCACGCAGGTGGTGACCGAGCTGCTCGACCAGGTGCCCGGACCGGCGACGACGCGGCCGTCGTGACCGAGAGGCGGGAGAGCCGCGCCCACGCGTGGTTCGCGGGCCGCCGCGCGGCCCGCGAGCAGGGGTGGCGGCGAACCGACGCACTGGTCCGCGCGACCGTGTGCGGGTTGGGGCTGGTGGCCGTCGGCCTGGTCCTGCACCGCCTGGAACTGGTGCTGATCGGCATGCCGCTGGTGGTCGGTCTGCTGCTCTCGCGACCGCCGACGGGCACACCGACCGTCACGTCGGAACCGCGTCACGAGGCCGTCGACGCGGGCAAGGACTCGACGGTCGCGGTGACGGTCGACCCCGGCGAGGGTGCCGCGTTCGCGGCGCTGCGCATGCCGATGCCGAACATGCCGGGGGCAGGCAAGGTCCACCTGCTGCCCGCGGTCGCGGGCGAGGTCCACACGCGACTGTCGTGGCGGCTGTGGGGACACGGCATCTACCTGCGGCCGGACTACCTGTTCGCGAGCCACGAGGGGCTGTACATGTACGGGCCGGTGGTCGGGGTCGTCGCGCACCACACGGTGCTGCCGCCGATCGACCCGCTGCCGCCCGGCCCGCTGCCGCCGCGTGCCGCGGGACTGGTCGGGGCGCACCGGTCCGCGCGCCCCGGCGACGGCATGGAGCTGCGTGACATCCGCCCGTTCCGCTCGGGTGACCGCCTGCGCCGCGTGGACTGGCGGGTGTCGTTGCGTGCGGCCGCGGCAAGGGGCGGTGAGCTGGCACCCGGCACGCTGCACGTCCGCGAACGTCACGCGGAGGCCGACGCGGACCTGGTGCTCGCCCTGGACACGCGCCTGGACGTGGACGGCGCGGTGGCGGACTGGAACGCGCGGCTGCCGGGCTCCGGCGTGCGGCCCGGCGGCAGCCTGGACCTCGGCGTGCGTGCGACGTCGTCCCTGGCGGCGGCGTTCCTCCGCCACGGCGACCGGGTCGGCCTCGTCGACCTCGGCCATCCCAGGAGCGGTGTCCCGATCGGCTCGGGGCGGCGGCACCTGGAACGGATCCGCCACCAGCTCGTGTACGCGGCACAACGCGTGGCGGGCAGCGGTGACCCGGTGCTGAACCCGGCCCAGATCCCAGCGGGCGCTACGGTGCTGGTCCTGTCCCCGTTCCTGGACGACAAGCTGGTGGACGTGGTGGTCCGCGTGGCCCGCAGGGGTCGTCTGGTGGTGGCGGTCGACCTGCTCCCCGACGACCTGACCCCGGACGCGTCGACGCCGTGGGGCGCGGCGGTGGTGTCGGTCCTGCGTGCCGAGCACCGAGTCCGCATCCGCGCGATGGAGGAACACGGCGTGGCGGTCGTCCGCTGGCAGAGCGGGCCACCGCTCGGCGCCATGCTGCGATCCGCTCGAAGGAGGCGGCGCTCATGACCGAGTCGGACCCGGCCGCTCGCCGCCAGGAACTGTCGGTGCCGCCCGGTAGCGTGGAAAGCGGGGGGCCCCCGCGTGCACGAGTGGGACATTCGCGCGGGGTGGCGGCTTCGAACGCGAGGGACGCACTGGTCGTCGGGCGGGGAGTGCCCGCCTACCTGCTGCGGGTGACCATTCTCGTCGTGGGGGCCGCGATCGTGTCCGTGCCGCTGCACGCGGGTGTCACCGTCGGGACGCTCGTCGTCCTCCTGCCCGCGGTGCTGGCCTCCGCCTACGCGCCCGCCAGCCCGGCACCCGCCGGAGTGGTCGTCGTCGCGGCGGTGTTGGTCACGCTCGGCGGCGGTGACCCGCTGCGGGCCGAGGTGCTCGTCCTGATCCCGCTCGTCCACCTCTTCCACGTCGCCTGCGGGTTGGCCGGGGTGATGCCTGCCCGCGGCCGGGTGCACGTGTCGGCCGTGTGGGTGGCTGCCCGGCGGTTCCTGCTCGTCCAGGCGGCCATGGCGGTACTGGTCTGCATCGCCGCGCTGCTGCCCACCGGTCCGACCGCTCAGGTCGTCGAGGCGGTCGCGCTCGTGGGGCTCGCCGGCGTCGCGGTGCTGGTGATCCAGCTGCAGCGTGTGAGGTGAGTGTTAAGCATTACACCTGACCCGGGGTGACGGGCATTGCCAGGACAGGGGTGACACCATGGACATATGGGTCGAGGACTTTCGCAACCGAAGCGGATCGTGATATTGGGCGGCGGCTACGTCGGCCTCTACACCGCACTGGGCCTGCAGCGGAAGCTGAAGGGCAACGAGGCCTCCGTGACCGTGATCGACCCGCAGCCGCACATGACCTACCAGCCGTTCCTGCCCGAGGCCGCCGCGGGCGCGATCGAGCCCCGGCACGTCGTCGTGCCCCTGCGCAAGACGCTCAAGCGCTGTCACGTGCTGACCGCGCGCGTCACCAGGATCGAGCACGCGACGAGGACGGTCGAGATCGAGGCGCCGGACGGGCACCACGAGCGGGTCGAGTACGACATCCTCGTCGTGGCGCTGGGATCGGTCGCCCGTCTGATGCCGATCCCCGGGCTCGCGGAGCAGGGCATCTCCTTCAAGACCATCGGCGAGGCGATCTACCTCCGCAACCACGTCATGGCGAAGCTGGACGCGGCGGCGACTACGCGCGATCCCGAGCTGCGCCGCAAGCTGCTGACGTTCACGTTCGTCGGCGGCGGGTTCGCGGGCATCGAGGCGCTGGCCGAGCTCGAGGACATGGCGCGCTTCGCCACCCGCTACTACAACGAGCTCGAGCCGACCGACCTGCGTTGGGTCCTCGTCGAGGCAGCGGGTCGGATCCTGCCGGAGGTGCGCGAGAGCCTCGGCGTCTACACCGTGCTGCAGCTGGAGAAGCGCGGCATCGAGGTGTACCTGTCCACACTCGCCAAGTCCTTCGAGAACGGGCACGTCGTCCTCTCGGACGGCACCGAGTTCGACAGCGACACCATCGTGTGGACGGCGGGCGTGAAGTCCAACCCGGTGCTGGCCACCTCGGATCTGCCCCTCGACGAGCGCGGACGCCTCAAGGCCACCGCCACGCTCCAGGTCGACGGCATGCCCGACGTGTGGACCGCCGGTGACAACGCCGCCGTGCCGGACCTGTCCCGCATCGCCGAGGACCCGAACGCGCTGTGCGCGCCGAACGCCCAGCATGCCGTGCGGCAGGCCAACGTGATGGCCGCCAACATCGTCGCCGTGCTGCGTGACAGGCAGCCGAAGGACTACTTCCACAAGAACGTCGGCTCGGTCGCGAGCCTCGGCCTCCACAAGGGCGTCGCGGACGTCTACAACATCAAGGCCAAGGGCTTCGTCGCGTGGGGGATGCACCGCGGATACCACGTCGCGCGGGTCCCGACGTTCAACAGGAAATTCCGCGTAGTAGCCGACTGGTTACTGAGTGGACTGTTACGGCGTGAGGTCATCTCGATGGGCCAGATCAACAATCCGCGAGCCGAGTTCGACCGCGTGTCACGCGGCTGAGATAACGATTTCGGATACACCGTTCGGTAGCCTTATCCAGCCCAGCGCGGATGGAGCCAACCGGCGTATCGCGGATTGGTCCAGCGGAGGGATTTTCCGAAAACCCCTCCGCTGCCACATGATCTCGCCCTAGGCTGCGCCTGCCCCCGTAGCCCAACTGGCAGAGGCAGCCCCCTTAAAAGGGGTGGAGTGCCGGTTCGAATCCGGTCGGGGGCACAACAGCGACAGTTTCTTGCCCGTTCTCGGCGACTCCCAGCAATTGCGTTGACACGCAGTGTGTTCTCATTCCGCCATGTTTTCGTGGAATGGTTCGGGTCGTTGCAGGTGAGGGCGTCGTCAACACGCTGAATACATGACCGGTCGCGTTCCGCGACGAGGAAAGCGCTAACCCCGTGTGCTTGACAGGATGCGGATGCGTGCTATGTTCAACCTGTTGGTTAATTAACTAGGCGGTTGAGTATGGCAGTGGATCAGCTCAGCACGACGTTCGCCGCACTGGCGGACCCGACCAGGCGGGCCATCCTCGCGCGGCTCGCGACGGGAGAGGCGACGGTCACGGAACTGGCCGAGCCCTTCGCCATGAGCCTGCCCGCGGTGTCGAAGCACCTGAAGGTCCTCGAACACGCGGGGCTGATCACGCGCGGGCGCACCGCGCAGTGGCGTCCGTGCCGACTGGAGGCGGCGCCACTGCGGGGTGCGACCGAGTGGCTCGCCGAGTACCGGCAGTTCTGGGAGGACAGCTTCGACCGCCTGGACGAGCACCTCCGCGAGCTGCGGAAGCGACAAGAGCAACAGGATGACGATGACTGACCTCGACCTCACGATCACCCGTGTCTTCGACGCCCCACGCGAGCTGGTCTTCGCGGCGTGGACCGAACCGGACCAGCTCGTCAGGTGGTTCGGCCCGAAGGGCTTCACCACCCCGTCCTGCACGGTCAAGCTCGTCGAGGGCGGCGCGTGGCGGACCTGCATCCGCGACGCGGACGGTGTCGAGCACTGGTCGGGCGGCGTCTACCACGAGATCACGCCTCCGGAACGCCTCGTGTTCAGCTTCGCCTGGGACGAGCCCACGGGCGGCCCCGGCCACGACACGCTGGTCACGATCACCTTCGACGACCGCGACGGCAAGACCGAGATGACCTTCCACCAGGCGATCTTCCGTACCGCCGGCGAACGCGACGGCCACGAGGAGGGCTGGCGCGAGACCTTCGACGACCTCGGCGCCTACCTCGGGGAAGTTCGGCGGCCGCTGCCGGCTGATCACCCACCACTCCAGTGATCCCCGAGGCATTCCCGTGGGTGCGGTTCCTCCCAAGAGCGGATGTACAGGCCTTTCTCGTCGAGATGATCGGCACCTTGCACGCGATCGAAGCACGCGATCGGAGAACTCGGCAGTCCCGCCCCGGTGGTTCAGGTGATCACCGGGTGGCGGCACACTGCCGAGGTTTACGCCGACCCTGAGGTCTTCGCTGCCGCCACTCAAGAGGGTGAGGACTACGGGGCAGTACCCATACCTCCCGCGTCATGACGCCCAATTGCATGTACCGGGTGGCACCGCCACCCGGCCTGGACGAGTGGGACATGCGGTTCGCGACCAACGACGCGGCCAAGGGCTGGGAGGAACTGTGCCGCCAGGTCCCGCACAACCTGCGCCGAGCTTGGGAGGCGCTACGCACGAATCCACGCCCACAACCTGCCACGGCGCGCCAGCATCATCTCTTGACAGAGGAGGACACGCATGACCACGACGACGACCCTGCCAGAGGTGGTTTCCGTCGAGGAGTGGACGAAGGCCAGGGAAGCCCTGCTGGCCAAGGAGAAGGCGGCGCTCAAGGCCGTCGACGCGGTGGCCGCCGAGCGCAGGCGGCTGCCCATGGTCCGCTGGGACAAGTCGTACGTCTTCCACGGGCGTGACGGTGAGAAGTCGCTGCTGGACCTGTTCGACGGCCGCCGCCAGCTGATCACCTACCACTTCATGATGCATCCCGGCGACCCGCACCGCTGCCCCGGCTGCTCGCTGCTCGTCGACAACATCGCCAACCTCGAGCACCTGCACGCCCGCGACACCACCCTCGTGGTCACGGCGCCGGCACCGCTGGAGGAGAGCGAGCCCTACCGCGAGCGGATGGGCTGGACCGTGCCGTGGTACTCGACGTTCGGCTCGGACTTCACGCCCGACAGCGGCGCAGGCACGGGCTTCGGCTTCAGCGTGTTCCTCCGCGACGGTGACGACGTGTTCCGCACCTACTTCACCACCGGCAGGGGCGGCGACCTGATGGTCAGCACCCTGCGCTACCTCGACCTCACCCCGTTCGGACGTCAGGAGGCGTGGGAGGAGTCCGGTCGGGGCAACGACGAACCGAGCAGTTGGTGGCGACTTCACGACGAGTACTGAGTTACTGTGATTCCCGGTAACACTCACCGGGGAGGTCGGACATGTCCATCGAGGTCGCGTTCGAACGGCGGGGCAACGGCAGCCCGCTCGTGTTGCTGCACGGCATCGGCCACCGCTGGCAGGCGTGGGCACCGGTACTGGACGCGCTGAGCGCGAAGCACGACGTGATCGCGGTGGACCTGCCCGGCTTCGGCGGGTCGCCGCTGCTGCCCGAGGAGCGCGGCTACGACATGCCGAGCGCGGTCCAGGCCTGTGCCGACATCTTCGCCGACCTGGGCCTGGGCCGTCCGCACGTCGCGGGTAACTCCCTCGGTGCCGCCATCAGCTTGGAGCTGGCGTCGCGCGGCCTGGTGTCGTCGGCGACCGCGCTGGCGCCCGCCGGGTTCTGGACCGCACGCGACCGTGCGTGGGCGCTGCGGGTGCTGACCTTCATCCGGTCCAGTGGGCGCACCCCCGACTGGCTGCGGACCGCGGCCGTGCGCAACCGGTACTTCCGGCTGGCCGCCGCCAGCCTCCTCTACGGCCACCCCTCCCGGATGACGGCGGAGATCATGCTCGCCGACCTGCTGTCGATGGTCGGCGCGAAGGGCTTCGACCTGGTCGCGAAGGCCGGTCGCGAGTACACCTTCGCGGCCCCGCCGCCGACCGTCCCGGTGACCGTCGCGTGGGGCACCCGTGACCGCATCCTGTGGCCGCGCCAGGCCCGCAGGGCGGCGGCACTGCTGCCAAGGGCCCGGCACGTGTGGCTGTACGGGGCGGGGCACGTGCCGATGATCGACGAGCCGGAGAAGGTGGCGGCGCTGATCCTGGCGACGTGCGCGTCCGCCGCGGCCGACCGGGCCGCTTGACCTGGACAATGCTGGAGGTTGCAGGATCAGGGTATGGAAGAACGCCTCCTGGCTCTGTTGGCCGAACACCACGGCGGCGTGGTGGTCACGCTCAAGCGTGACGGCCGCCCACAGCTGTCCAACGTGAGCTACACCTTCGACCCCGACCGCCGTCTGATCCGGGCGTCGATCACCGACGGCCGCGCGAAGACGAAGAACCTCCGCCGCGATCCGAGGGTGAGCTTCTACGTCGCCGCCCCCGACTTCCGCGCCTACGTGGTGGCCGAGGGCGACGCCGAGCTGACCCCGGTGGCCGGGGCCCCGGACGACGCCACGGTCGACGACCTCGTCGACGTCTACCGCGAGATCGCGGGCGAGCACCCCGACTGGGACGAGTACCGCGCGGCCATGGTCGCCGACCAGCGGCTGGTCCTGCGCATCCCCGTCACCAGGGTGTACGGGATGGCCTAGCGCTTCGCGGGCTGGCGTTTCGTCGCGCGCTGCGGGGGGACCTTCGAGCCGTCGTCCTTGGCCGGAGGTTCCTCCGCGGGCGTCGTCGACTCGCCCTCCACCGGTTCGAGCAGGGACGAGCTGATGTCCAGCAGCTCCTTGGTGTCACGGAGGCGCTCGTTCAGCTGGTCGCGGACCGACGTCAGGCGCTGGACCTGCTCGGTCACCGACTCGACGCGACGACGGGCCTCCTCGTCCGCCGCCCTCAGTCGCGCGCCCACGTCGTGTTCGCAGGAGGCCGTGGTCTCCTCGATCTCGATGCGCAGCGCCTCGCGCTTCGCGGCCATCGTCTCGGAGAACTCGCGGTCGATGCGGATCCGGTCCTCCTCGGCCTCCTTGTCGATGGCCTCGCGACGGCGTTCCGCCTCGGTGGTCATCTCCTCGACCTGCGTCTTCGCCGCCGCCATCACCGACTTGTGGGTGCGGTTCAGCTCGTCGCTCTGGTCGTCGAGGGAGGCGATCATCGCCTTGTAGCGGTCCCGCATGGTCGCCGCCGCCTGCTCGGCCGCGGCCCAGGTCTGCTCCGCGGCGACACGTGCGCGTGCCGTGATCTCCGCCGCCTGGGACTTCGCCACGGCGAGCAGCCGCGTCGAGCTCTCGTCGTCGCCCTGGGTCTCGAGGCGCTCGGCCAGCGCGGCGATCTCGCGGCGGGCGATCTCCAGCTCGCCGTGCAGCTCGGCGACCTGTTCGAGCGCCTCGTCGCGCTCGGTCGTCGCCTTCTCGGCGACCTCGGTCAGCTCGTCAAGACGTTGTCTGACCTGAGTGCGGTCGAACCCGTGGCGCACCACGGTGAAACCAACGGGTTCCCGGTCGTCGGCGACTGCCATGATGAAACCGTACTCGGATCACCACGGTCCGCAACATATTCGACCGAACTGTCTACAGTGGACGGCGTGTCGCGGCCGTCCGGGTCACCAGTGGAAGCCCTTCGTGAGCCGGGCCAGCGCCATCGCCGCGGCACCGAGGTGGCGGTCGCCCTTGCCGATCTTCACCCGCCCGCCGCCGCCCGCCGCCGTCGAGTCGGGGAAGATCCGGTACCCCTGGTAGGCGATCGCGTCGACCAGGCCGGGCGCCACCGAGTACGCCGCCGACATCACCTGGCCGGTGGGCGTCCCGATGTGCTTGGGCCTGCGCACCAACGCCTCCAGCACCATGTCCGCGGCCTGCTCCGGCGACTTCGTCGGGAACGCGTCGTAGATCTTGGTCGGCCGGATCATCGGCGTCCTGACCAGCGGCATGTGGACGGTCGTGAACGTGATGCCCGCGCCGTGGGTCTCGGTCGCGACGATCTTGGAGAAGTAGTCGAGCGCGGCCTTCGACGCCACGTACGCCGAGAACCGGGGCGCGATGCCCTGTACGCCGATCGACGACACGTTCACGATGTGGCCGAACCGCCGCTCGACCATGTGCGGCAGCAGCGCGAGGATCAGCCGCACCGCGCCGAAGTAGTTGATCGCCATCGCGCGCTCGTAGTCGTGCATGCGGTCGTAGGACAGCTGCACCGACCGCCGGATCGACCGGCCCGCGTTGTTGACCAGCATGTCGACGGACGGCTGCTCGACCAGCATCTGCGCGACGGTCTTCGTCACCGACTCCTCGTCGGTCAGGTCGCAGGGATAGACGTGGGCCTGCCCACCCGCCGCCGCGATCTCGGCACGGACCTCCTCCAACTCGGCCTGCCGCCGCGCCACCAGTAGCGGCACGCCACCCGCCTCGGCGATCTTCAGCGCCGCCGCCCGCCCGATGCCCGACGACGCGCCGGTGATCACCACGCGCCGCCCGTCCAGCTCGCCGCGCTGCCCGTGCCTGCGTGCCCGGAACGGGTCGAGGTGCTCGCGCCAGTACCGCCACAGCACGTCGGCGTAGTCGCCGAGGGCGGGCACGTCGACGCCGGAGTCGGCGAGGGCCTTCCTGGTCTCGGTCGAGTCGAAGACCGGGTCGAACGTGAGCGTCGTGAGCAGCACCGGCGGGATGCCGAGGCGGTCGAGCACGGCGTCCCGCGCGATCGTCACGCCGGGCACGTGCTCGGCGAGCTTCACGAGGCCGACCAGCGGCTTCGCGAACTGCCTGCCCAGTTCGACGGTCGCGAGCGGCGCGCCGGCCGCCCTGGCGAAGGCGTTGTACACCTCGCGCGCGGACTGCGGTTGCGGGTTGACCAGGTGGAACGCGCGGCCGTCGAGCCCCGGCACGGTCACGAGGTGCGCCAAGGCCTTCGCGACGTAGTCGACCGGGACGACGTTGGTGTTGCCGATGTCCGGGAACACGAACGGCACGCTCGGCACCGACGAGAGCCGTTGGAGCGCGGAGAAGAAGTAGTAGGGCCCGTCGATCTTGTCCATCTCGCCGGTGACGGAGTCGCCCACCACGATCGCGGGCCGGTAGACCCGCCACGGCACCTCGGTCTGCGTGCGCACGAGGCGCTCGGACTCGAACTTCGTGCGGTGGTAGGCGGTGACCAGGCGCTGGCCGGCGTCGAACATCTCCTCGGTGAACCGGCCCCGGTAGTCGCCGGCGACGGCCACGGACGAGACGTGGTGCAGGCAGCCGACCCGCAGTGCCTCGGCGAGCGAGAGGACGTGCCTGGTGCCCTCGACGTTCGCGGCGATGCTCGCGTCGTCGTCCGCGGAGATGTCGTACAGGGCGGCGAGGTGCACGAGGTGGTCGACCGTGCCGGTCAGCTCGGCGACCTGCTCGTCGGTGATGCCCAGGCGCTCGGCGCGGATGTCTCCCACGAGTGGGCGGACCTTGTCCCCGCCGACCCAGTCACGGGCCACCTCGGCGAGCCGGTCACGCGACCGCTCCCGCACGAGCAGCCACACCCGTTCGGTGTCCTGTCGGGCCAGGATCTCCGCCACGTAGTGCCGGCCGATGAGGCCGGTCGCCCCCGTCACCAGGTAGGTCACCATCAGGTGCTCCCTTCGCCGGAGCACAGCATCCCATCGAGGACGGTTCGACACATCGCCTGCGACGACTTTCGCCGGGGTGGAGTCCCGAGGCCGGCTCGTACCGAACCGTCCTCGCTCACGAGATCTGGGCGCGCGGCTTGTCGCGGAAGGTGTCGAGTACGGCAGGGTCCTGCAGCTTCATCCACCGGAGGACCTCGCTGTAGGTCGCGCACACCGTGTTGGCCCGCACGCACACCTCGGTCATGAACTGTTCGGTCGCCAGGCTGAACGCGCCACCCGACCAGTCGTTGAAGTGGTTGCCGATCGTGAGCGGCGCGCGGTTGGTGTTGTACGCGGCCTGGTAGGCGGCGCGGTACGTGTCGAGGGTGTCCGCGGTCAGCTCGGCGTCGCGGCCGGGCTCCTCCTTCGCGCCGTTCATGGCGTACCAGAGGTTGTAGTCCTGCATGACGACCTTCCTGCCGCCGAGCGAGGGCACCTTCACCACGGGCACCCAGAACTCCCACAGCCCGTCCTTGCGCGAGGGCCACGCGATGCCGTCACTGGTCAGGCTGGTGTCGTAGGTCATCGCCCTGTCGGCCATGACCGGCAGGAACGCGTTGGGGTCGCCCTCCAGGCACGGGATCCGGCCGCCCTTGATCTCGGTCTCCGGCACGCGCAACCCGCGTGCGGACGCCGCGCGGACGATGTCGAAGAACTGGTCGAGCTCGGAGGTCCAGTCGGCCCCCGTCCAGACGCCGCCGCTCGGCTCGTTGCCCGCGCAGAAGTGCCCGTTGAAGTGGGTGCCGATCTCGTGGCCGCTCGCGAGCGCGGCGTTGAGGTCCTTGACACGGGTCGCCACGTCGGCGTCGGTGCCGCCGAAGCTGATCGACGCGCGGCCGGTGCCGTGGCCGGGTCCGTTGTAGGTGCCACGCAGCTGGTCGGGGAGCAGGTACAGTCCGGAGAGGAAGCCCGTGACGTGCGCGTTCACCTTGTCGGCGAGCGGGAGGACGCGTTGCCAGTGGTCGTGGGAGCCCGCGCCGTCGAAGGAGAACAACACGAACTGCGGCGGCTTCTCCCCGTCCCGGAGCCTGCGCATCCAGGCGGGCGGCGCTGCCTTGCCCTGTGCGACGGGCTCGTCACCGGTCTGTGCCGGCGTGTCCGAGCCGCCCGCCGTGCCGAGCAGCACCAGGATGAGGAAGGTGAGAGCGAGCGCGACCCCGGTGGCTATCGGTCCCCAGCGCCGGTTCATCTCGCGCCTCCCCAGTGATGCCGGTCAGGCTAACGGAGGGTAGTGCCCCTGTTGGGGGACCCCAAGCGGCGTGGCGTCGTGACAGTTAGTGTTCCGGCAGGGTTTGTCGCGGCGATCACGACGGCCGGGTAAAGTACGTTTTACTCATCGGGAACCGACTGGCGCGGTCGAGCGTTCAAGCCGGTGAAGGAGCCATCAGGCCCAGGAGGAACAGTGCGTTCTACCAGTAATCCCGCGTTCCGGAACCTGCCGCGAGGCGGGCTCGGCGGCGGCTACGCGGGCTTCCAGACCCAGCCCCAGGCGGACGTGCCGGGATACGGCGGTTACAACCAGGCGCCGCCGACCGCGTCCGAGCGACCCATGACGGTCGACGACGTGGTCACCAAGACCGCGCTGACCCTCGGCCTCGCGCTGGTCATCGGCATCATCACCGCCTTCGCCGTGCTGACCGAGACGATCAGCCCGTTCCCGCCGATGATCATCGGCATGATCGTCGGCCTCGTGCTGTCGCTCATCGTCATCTTCAAGCAGAAGCCCAGTGCGGGGCTCGTGCTCGGCTACTCGGCCGCCGAGGGACTCTTCCTCGGCGCGCTCACGGGTGTGTTCGAGTACCTCGTGCCCGGCATCGCGCTGCAGGCCATCCTCGGCACCGCGCTGGTGTTCATCGTGATGCTCGTGGTCTACAAGACGGGTGCCGTCAAGGTCACCCCGAAGCTGACCAAGTGGATCATCGGCGCGACCATCGCCGCGGGCGCCCTGATGCTGATCAACCTGATCACGTCGTTCTTCGGCCTCAACCCGCTGCGCGGCGGCGGCACGATGTCGATCGTCTTCTCGATCATCGTGATCGGCATCGCGGCGTTCAACTTCCTGCTCGACTTCGACATGGCCGACCAGATGATCCGCTCGGGCATGCCGTCCAAGTGGGCCTGGTACGCGGCCTTCGGCCTCATGACCACGCTGGTCTGGCTGTACCTGGAGATCCTGCGACTGCTGTACTACTTGAACTCCGACTAGTCTCGGAGTGACATCGAGGGGACGTTCTGTCGTACGGACAGGGCGTCCCCTCCGTCATGTCCGGAGCAGGGTCTCCGCGACCGCCGTCCGCGCGTAGAGCACGAACCGTCCCACCCGGTGTGACGACACGAGCCCGGCCTCCTTCAACGCGGTGAGGTGCTGGTTCACCCCGCCTGGGGTCAGGCCGGTCCGCTGCGCGAGGTCCTTCGTGGACGCCGGGTTGTCCAGCTCGGCCAGCAGCCGTGCGCGGGTCGTGCCGAACACGCCGACGAGCGCCCTGCTCGGTGTCACCTTCCGTGGCGACCACAGCTCGGCGACACCCCTCGGTGGGTACCGCAGGGTCGGTTGCCAACCCGGCACGGTGATCGAGAAGACCCTCGGCCACGCGAACGCCGACGGCACGAGCAACAGCCCCTTGCCCCGCAGCCCCCTGCGTGCGGAGAGCCTCGGGTGGTCGATCCGCAGCCGGTCGTCCTCCCACCGCACCGCCGGGTTGAGGTCGGCGAACAACGCGGACGCGCCGCCAGTGGTCAGCCGTCTGGCCCGGTACTGCACGTCGGCCTCCAGCAGGGTCTGGATCCGCGGCCAGAAGGGCGCGAGCGCGCGGTCCCAGTACTCCCGGATGACGTCGGCCAGCGCAGCCGCGTCCGGTGGCTCGGTCGTGATGGCCGGGATCGCCGCCAACTCCCCGACGATCTGGTCCCGAGGGGTGACCCGGAGCGTGGCCAGCTCGGCGTCGAGGTCGGGCAGGGGAGAGGTCGGCGGCGGGCAGACGAAGCCGGGGATCACCCGCGCCCTCGGGACGACGAGGTCGCCGAGCAGGTGCCAGTCGAAGCCGTCGAGACGTCCGGCCGCCTGTGCCGTCCAGCGGGTGTGGATGTCGTGCCCCAGCTCGCCCTTCAGCACGAGCACCGAGGCCACGACCTCCCACAGCGGTGAGAACGCGAACCGCGTGTAGGCCACGTCCGCCGCGGTGAAGGACAGCTCCAACATTCAGCTGAGCCTAAATCAGTCGGTGGTGGCCGGTGGCGCGTGTGACCTTCTGGCACGTGAACCGTGACTTCCACCTGCTCTTCGCCGCGGCCGCGGTCAGCCGTCTCGGCACGTCCGTCGGCTACGTGGCCACACCCCTGATCGCCGTCACCGCGCTGGACGCGACGCCGGGGGAGGTCGGCCTGCTCGCCACGTTGAGCACCGTCGCGTTCCTGCTCATCGGCCTGCCGGCCGGCGCGTGGACCGACCGCGTGCGCAGGCGCGGCGTGATGGTCACGGCGGACGTGGGGCGAGCGGTGGTCCTGTGCTCGGTCCCGGTGGCGTGGTGGTTCGGCGTGCTGCACATGGCGCAGCTGTACGTCGTGGTGCTGCTGTGCGGGATCGGCACGGTGTTCTTCGACGTGGCCAACCAGTCCTACGTGCCGCAGGTGGTCGGCCGGTCGGCGCTGCTGGCGGCGAACACGAGGCTGGTCAGCGTCGACGCGGTGAACGACATCGCGGGCCGCGGCGTGGCCGGTTACCTGGTCGCGCTGGTGACGGCCCCGGTGGCGGTGCTGGTCGACGCGGCGAGCTTCCTGGTGTCGGCCTGGTGCGTGCTGCGGGTGCGCCACCGCGAACCCGTGCCGGCACCGTCGGCGACCCGGCTGTGGCCGGACATGACGGAGGGCATCTCGTTCGTCTGGCACCACCGGGTACTGCGGACGATCGCGACGTCGGGGGCGCTGGCGAACCTCGGCTTCGTGCTGGTCGTCACGATGCTGCCGGTGGTGCTGGTGGACGAGATGAAGGTCTCGCCCGCGGTGCTGGGGCTCTTCCTCGCCTCGGGTGGGATCGGCACGCTCGCGGGATCGCTCCTGGCCAGGCGCTTGGCGGCGTTGGTCGGTGCGGGCAGGCTGTCGCTGATCGGCTCGCTGGTGGCCGCGCCGTGCGGGTTCGGCATGCCGTTCGTGGCGGAGGGGCCGCGCCTGTGGCTCGCGGGCGCGGGCTGGGTGGTGGTGACCGCGATGTCCGGCTCGAACAACGTGGTGCTGGTGAGCTTCCGCCAGACGGTGACGCCGGACCGGCTGCTCGGCAGGATGACGGCGTCGTTCCGTTTCGTGCTGATGGGCGCGCTGGCACTCGGCGCGGCCGCGGCGGGGGTGATCGGCGAGGTGGCGTCCCCGCGAGCGGCCGTGGCGGCGGGTGCGACGGCCATCGCCCTGGTGTGGGTGCCGATCATGTTCTCGCCGCTGCGGAAGGCCCGTGAGCTGACCGGCCCCGAGCCTGCCGCGGTCGCGGCCTGAACGCCGAGGTCATGTCGCCGCGCGGTCGCGACCTGTTGTGGAGAACGTCGCGGTAGGACTCACACCATCGGGTGGGAAACCGGCGTCCGGCCGAGGAGCCGGGAGTGCGTTCCGGGAACCCGCCAGCCTGTGTTACAGGCGGATTTTACGAGTTCTACACTGAGCCCCGGCCTTGTGAATCGCTTCACTCGAAGCTTGCGGGAGCTTGTGAAGATTTTCACAAGGCCCGGGTTAGGCATGCCTAACCCGGAGCAGCGTCGGGAAGACCCATAAGGTGCCCGACGGGCGGTGGTGATGGTGAGCTCCGCAAGCTCCGCTCACCGGGAAAGGACTGGCGAAGTGTCACTCGCGGCTGTCAGCACATCTGTAGCACAGAACGAGAACGTCTCCGCAGGGCTGGGGAGCTACCTCCCTCTGGTCCTGCTCTTCGTGCTCGCCGCGGCGTTCGCGGCGTTCTCCGCACTGCTCGGGCCCCTTGTCGGCCCCAAGCGCTACAACAAGGCCAAGCTGGAGGCCTACGAGTGCGGCATCGAGCCCAGCCCGCAGCCGGTCGTCGGCGGCGGGCGAGTGCCGGTGGCGTACTACCTGACGGCGATGCTCTTCATCCTGTTCGACATCGAGATGGTGTTCCTCTACCCGTTCGCGGTCTCGGCCGACGCGCTCGGGTTGTTCGGGCTGGTGGAGATCTTCTTGTTCATCGCGACGCTCGGCTTCGCCTACGCATACGTGTGGCGGCGCGGCGGGCTCGACTGGAACTGACGGGGGAGGCGAACAATGGGACTAGAGGAAAAGCTTCCCAACGGGATCCTGCTGGCCAGCCTCGAGAAGCTGGTCAACTGGGGTCGCAAGAACTCGTTGTGGCCGGCCACGTTCGGCCTGGCCTGCTGCGCCATCGAGATGATGACGACCGGCGGCCCGCGCTACGACATCGGCCGCTTCGGCATGGAGCGCTTCAGCGCCACGCCGCGCCAGGCGGACCTGATGATCGTCGCGGGGCGCGTGACCAACAAGATGGCCCCCGTGCTGCGCCAGATCTACGACCAGATGGCCGAGCCCAAGTGGGTCCTGGCCATGGGCGTCTGCGCGTCGTCAGGCGGGATGTTCAACAACTACGCGGTCGTCCAGGGCGTCGACCACATAGTCCCCGTCGACATGTACCTGCCCGGCTGCCCGCCCCGCCCCGAGATGCTGCTCGACGCGATCCTCAAGCTGCACGCCAAGATCGCCGACGAGCCGCTCAACGCCCGCCGTGCGGCGCTGCGTGAGGCCGAGGGCAGGCGGACCGAGATGATCGCCTCCTCCGTCAAGTACGCGAAGAAGTGAACTGAACGATGGCTGACGAACCCACCACACCACCGCCCGGCGACGAGCACTCGGGCGCGGAGCGACCCGCCGACACCGAGCTGCGCCCCACGACCGAGGACGCGCTGCCCAAGTCCGGCGAGGTGCTGCGCACCTCGGGCGACCCGCTGGTCACCGGCAAGAGCCGCAAGGGCATGTTCAACGTGTCCGGCTCCGGCGACACCTCAGGCTTCGGCGGCCTGCGGCTGCCCGCCCACGTCGCCGCCCCGGCCGAGCGGCCCTACGGCGGCTGGTTCGACGAGTTCACGGACCAGATGCTCAGCGCCATGCGGGACCGGAGCATCCCGGCGGAATCGATCCTGCAGGTCACGGTCGACCGAGGCGAGATCACCTACTACGTGCACCCGGACCACCTCGTACGGCTCTGCAAGATGCTGCGTGACGACCAGGCGCTGCGCTTCGAGCTGTGCAGCTCGGTGTCCGCCGTGGACTACGGCGTCGGCGTGCCGCAGCGGCTGCACTCGGTCTACCACCTCACGTCGATGACCTGGCGCCGCCGCATCCGGCTCGAGGTCGCCATCGACTGGAACGGCGAAGAGGACGGCCAGCCGCACTGCCCGTCGGTCGTGGAGGTCTACCCGACCGCCGACTGGCAGGAACGCGAGACCTGGGACATGTTCGGCATCGTCTACGACGGCCACCCGGCGCTCACCAGGATCCTCATGCCGGACGACTGGGACGGCCACCCACAGCGCAAGGACTACCCACTGGGCGGCATCCCCGTGGAATACAAGGGCGCGGAGATCCCACCGCCCGACCAGCGGAGGTCGTACTCATGACCGAGAACCTCAGCGACGTCACCACCGGGACCAAGGCCGACTCGGGTCGGCCCCAGACCTACGCGAGCGACCGCGAGACGACAGAGGGCCGGATCTACAACGTCACCGGCGGCGACTGGGACTCCGCTCTCGAGGACGCGATCCACGACGAGCGGATCATCATCAACATGGGTCCGCAGCACCCGTCGACGCACGGCGTGCTGCGGCTGGTGCTGGAGCTCGAGGGCGAGACGGTCACGCAGGCCAGGTCGGTCATCGGCTACCTGCACACCGGCATCGAGAAGAACTGCGAGTACCGCACCTGGACCCAGGGCGTCACGTTCGTGACGCGCATGGACTACCTCGCGCCGCTGTCCAACGAGGCCGCCTACTGCCTGGCCGTCGAGAAGCTGCTCGGCATCGAGGCACCGATCCGCGCGCAGGTCATCCGGGTCATGCTCCTGGAGATCAACCGCATCTCCTCGCACCTGGTGGCGCTGGCCACCGGTGGCATGGAGCTGGGTGCGATGACCGCCATGACCGCGGGCTTCCGCGAGCGCGAGGAGTGCCTGCACCTCCTGGAGTACCTGACCGGCCTGCGCATGAACCACGCGTTCATCCGTCCCGGTGGCGTCGCCCAGGACATGCCGGAGGGCTTCGAGCAGGTCGTCCGTGACTTCGTCAAGGTCATGCACAAGCGGCTCCCCGAGTACGACAAGCTGCTGACCGGCCAGCCGATCTGGAAGAACCGCCTCAAGGGCATCGGCTACCTGCCGGTCGACGCGTGCCTCGCGCTCGGCGTCACCGGACCGATCCTGCGGTCGGCGGGCCTGCCGTGGGACCTGCGCAAGACCGAGCCCTACCTCGGCTACGAGGACTACCAGTTCGAGGTGCCCACCTCCAACGCGGCGGACGCCTACGCGCGGTACCTGCTGCGGGTCGAGGAGATGCACCAGTCGCTGCGGATCATCAACCAGTGCCTGAAGAAGATCGAGCCGGGCCCGGTCATGGTCGCCGACGGCAAGGTCGCGTGGCCCGCGAAGCTCGCCATCGGCGCGGACGGCATGGGCAACTCCCTCGACCACGTCCGCAAGATCATGGGCCAGTCCATGGAGGCCCTGATCCACCACTTCAAGCTGGTGACCGAGGGCTTCCAGGTGCCGCCAGGCCAGGTGTACGTGCCGATCGAGTCGCCACGCGGCGAACTGGGCTACCACCTGGTGTCCGACGGTGGCACCCGCCCGCTGCGGGTCCACGTCCGCGAACCCAGCTTCGTGAACCTGCAGTCGATGCCCGCGATGTCGGAGGGCGGCCTGGTCGCTGACGTCATCGCGGCGATCGCCTCGATCGACCCGGTGATGGGAGGGGTTGACCGGTGAACGGAGCTTGCGGAGTGAACCATCAGACACCACGACCAGCGCCGGTCTCTCGGAGCCTGCGAGGAGAGAGCGAGGCGCGGTCGTGAACCAACCACTCAACACCGGCTCCACGTATGGCGGTTCCAGCGTCGGCGCGGGGGAGACCCACGCCGCCACGGGCCCCGACACGGACGTGATCGCCACCTCCGCGGTGAGCCCGGAGGAGACCAGGGCGCTGGTCGAGCCGGCCATGCCGGACCTCTCCGTGTTCGGCCCGGACGTCATCGCCAAGGCACAGGTGCAGATCGCCACCTACCCGGAGTCGCGGTCGGCGCTGTTGCCGATGCTGCACCTGGTGCAGTCGGTCGAGGGCTACGTGAGCCAGGCGGGCATCCAGTTCTGCGCACAGCAGCTGGAGCTGTCCAACGCCGAGGTCTCCGCGGTCGCCACCTTCTACACGATGTACAAGCGCAAGCCGTGCGGCGAGCACCTCGTGAGCGTCTGCACCAACACGCTGTGCGCGGTGCTCGGCGGCGACGCGATCTACGAGCGCCTGCAGAAGCACCTGTCCAACGACGGCAGCCCGCTCAAGCACGAGGACACCTCCGGCACCCCCGGCGAGACGGGCTCCATCACGCTGGAGCACGCCGAGTGCCTCGCGGCCTGCGACCTCGGTCCGGTGCTGCAGGTCAACTACGAGTTCTACGACAACCAGACGCCCGAGTCGGCGGTCGAGCTGGTCGACGCCCTGCGCCGCGGCGAGAAGCCCGCGCCGACGCGGGGCGCACCGCTCACCGACCTGCGCACGGTCGAGCTGGAGCTGGCCGGTTTCTACCCCGAGGACGACGCGGAGTTCCGCGGCAGGATCGACGGCCCGTCCGCCGCGGTGGAGACCCTGCGTGGCGCACAGCTGGCCGCGGACCGGGGCTGGACCGCCCCCGCCATGCCGGAGAAGGCGCCGGAGCTTCCGGAGGTCGAGAAGAAATGACATCCACCGAGAACCGTCCCGACCCGGTGACCCCGGTGCTCACGAAGCGCTGGCTGTCCCCGAACTCCTGGCGCCTCGACACCTACGAGCAGCTCGAGGGCTACACCGCACTGCGCAAGGCACTCGCGGGCACGCCGGAGCAGCTCGTCCAGCTGGTCAAGGACTCCGGGCTGCGTGGCCGTGGCGGCGCGGGCTTCCCGGCAGGCGTGA
Organism: Actinophytocola oryzae; assembly: GCF_004364325.1. Taxonomy (GTDB): domain Bacteria; phylum Actinomycetota; class Actinomycetes; order Mycobacteriales; family Pseudonocardiaceae; genus Actinophytocola; species Actinophytocola oryzae. Next base: position 174,300 of record NZ_SOCP01000012.1, read on the forward strand.
AGTGGTCCTTCATGCCGCCCAACGAGGACAAGCCGCACTACCTCGTCATCAACGCCGACGAGGGCGAGCCGGGCACCTGCAAGGACATCCCGCTGATGATGGCGGACCCGCACTCGCTGATCGAGGGCGTGGTCATCGCCGCGTACGCGATGCGGTCGCACCACGCCTTCATCTACGTGCGCGGCGAGGTCCCGCACTGCATCCGCCGCCTCAACGCGGCGGTCCGCGAGGCACGTGCCGCCGGGTACGTCGGCGCCGACATCCTCGGCACCGGCTTCGACCTGGAGATCACCGTGCACGCCGGTGCCGGCGCGTACATCTGCGGTGAGGAGACCGCGCTCCTCGACTCGCTCGAGGGCCGCCGCGGCCAGCCCCGCCTCAAGCCGCCGTTCCCCGCGGCCGCCGGGCTCTACGCGGCGCCGACCACGGTCAACAACGTCGAGACCATCGCGTCCGTGCCGTTCATCGTCAACGGTGGCGCGGACTGGTTCCGCACCATGGGCTCCGAGCGCTCACCCGGTCCGAAGATCTACTCGATCTCCGGTCACGTCGAGAGGCCCGGCCAGTACGAGGCGCCGCTCGGCACGACGCTGCGCCAGCTCCTGGAGCTGGCCGGTGGCATGAAGGACGGCATCCCGCTGAAGTTCTGGACGCCGGGCGGGTCCTCGACGCCGATGTTCACCACCGAGCACCTCGACGTGCCGCTGGACTTCGAGGGCGCCGTCGAGGCGGGCTCGATCCTGGGCACCACCGCGGTGATGGTGTTCAACGAGACCGTCTCCGTGCCGTGGGCCGTGATGAAGTGGACGCAGTTCTACGAGCACGAGTCCTGCGGCAAGTGCACCCCGTGCCGTGAGGGCACGTACTGGCTCGCGGGCATCCTCGAGCGGATGGTCGACGGCAGGGGCACCGAGTCCGACATCGAGACGCTGCTCGACGTCTGCGACAACATCCTCGGCCGCTCGTTCTGCGCGCTGGGTGACGGCGCGGTCAGCCCGATCCAGAGCGGCATCAAGTACTTCCGGGACGAGTTCCTCGCGCTGTGCGACCAGAACAAGTCCACCCCTGCGCTTGCGGGAGCCCAGTAAATGACTGCCATCGAAGAAAAGCCCACGGTGGTACCCGAGGGACACGTCAAACTGACCATCGACGGGGTCGAGGTCATCGCGCCGAAGGGCGAGCTGCTGATCCGCACGGCGGAGCGCCTCGGCACCGTGATCCCCCGGTTCTGCGACCACCCGCTCCTCGACCCGGCGGGCGCCTGCCGCCAGTGCCTGGTCGAGGTCGAGATGGGTGGGCGGCCGATGCCCAAGCCGCAGGCCTCCTGCACCATCACCGTCGCCGACGGCATGGTGGTCAAGACGCAGCTGACCTCGCCGGTCGCGGACAAGGCCCAGCAGGGTGTGATGGAGCTGCTGCTCATCAACCACCCGCTGGACTGCCCGATCTGCGACAAGGGCGGCGAGTGCCCGCTGCAGAACCAGGCCCTCGCACACGGCCGCACGGACTCCCGGTTCGTCGAGGCCAAACGGACCTTTGCCAAGCCGATCCCGGTGTCCACGCAGGTCCTGCTGGACCGCGAGCGGTGCGTGCTCTGCCAGCGCTGCACCCGCTTCTCCGACCAGATCGCGGGCGACCCGTTCATCGACCTGCTCGAGCGCGGCGCGCACCAGCAGATCGGCATCGCGGAGAACAAGCCGTTCCAGTCCTACTTCTCCGGCAACACGATCCAGATCTGCCCGGTCGGCGCGCTCACCAGCGCCGCGTACCGGTTCCGGTCGCGGCCGTTCGACCTGGTGTCGACGTCGAGCATCTGCGAGCACTGCAGCTCAGGGTGCGCCGAGCGCACGGACTTCCGGCGCGGCAAGGTGATGCGCAAGCTCGCCGCCGAGGACCCGGACGTCAACGAGGAGTGGATCTGCGACAAGGGCCGCTTCGCGTTCCGGTACGTCAACGCGGGCGACCGGATCACCCGGCCCCTCGTGCGCGACGCGGAGACCGGTGAGCTGGTCCCGGCCTCCTGGACCGACGCGCTGCGCGTCGCGTCGGAAGGCCTCACGAAGGCCCGTGACGGCAAGGGCGTCGGTGTCCTCACCGGCGGCAGGCTGACCGTCGAGGACGCGTACGCGTACGCCAAGTTCGCTCGGATCGCGTTGCACACCAACGACATCGACTTCCGGGCCCGCCCGCACTCCGCCGAGGAGCTCGACTTCCTCGCCTCACGGGTGGTCGGCACGACGCCCGCGGACGGGGTCACCTTCGCGGGCATCGAGGCCGCGCCGGCCGTGCTGTGCGTGGCGTTCGAGCCGGAGGAAGAGGCGCCGATCGTGTTCCTGCGGCTGCGCAAGGCGGCCCGCAAGCACGGCGCGCGGATCTTCCACATCGGACAGTGGACCTCACCGGCCGTCGAGAAGACGATCCGGCCGTTCAGCGCGGACAAGGGCTCCATCGGCACGCTGCTCGCGTGCCAGCCGGGTGGCGAGACCGCCGCGGTCGAGGGCCTGGTCACCCACGCCCCCGACGTCGCGGAGGGACTGTCCAAGCCGGGCGCGGTCATCCTGGTCGGCGAGCGTGCCGCGCAGGTCCCGGGCCTGCTGACGGAACTGGTCAAGCTCGCCGAGGTCACCGGCGCCGGGCTCGCCTGGATCCCGCGTCGCGCGGGTGAGCGGGCCGCGCTCGACACCGGTGCCGCCCCGACGCTGCTGCCCGGTGGCCGCCTGGTCACCGACGCGGCAGCCAGGGCCGAGGTCGAGCAGGCCTGGGGCCTCGCGGAAGGCACGCTGCCTGCCACCGAGGGCCTGGACACCAGCGGCATCCTCGCCGCCGCGGCGGGTGGCGCACTCGACGGCCTGCTGGTCGGCGGCGTCGAGGTCGACGACCTGCCCGACCCGGTGCTTGCCGAGGAAGCCCTGCGCAAGGCGGGTTTCGTGGTCAGCCTGGAGCTGCGTGCCAGCGCCGTCACCGAGTTCGCCGACGTGGTCCTGCCGGTCGCCCCGGCGGTCGAGAAGTCCGGCACCTTCCTCAACTGGGAGGGCCGCCGCCGCGTCTTCGGCGCCACGCTGGAGAACACCGGCGCGCTGCCGGACTGCCGGGTGCTCGACACGCTCGGCGTCGAGATGGACGTCGACCTGTTCACCCAGACCCCCAGGGCCGCCGCCGGTGACCTGGCCAAGCTGTCCGGCGTGCTGCGCAAGGCGCCGCTGCCGGTCGCGACGGTCGTGGCCGCGCCGGTCCTCGGCGAGAAGCAGGCGGTGCTCGCGACCTGGCGCCAGCTGCTGGACAACGGGACGATGCAGTCCGACGAGCCGCACCTGGCAGGCACCCGGCGCCCGGCGGTGGTCCGGCTCAACCCGGAGACCGCGGCGCGCTTCGGTGTCAACGGTACGGCCACGGTGAAGACCGAGCACGGCTCGATCACGTTGCCGGTCGAGTACGCCGACCTCCCGGACGGGGTGGTCTGGCTGCCGGGCAACTCCGGATCGTCGAAGGTCCGGCGTGTACTGCGGGCCGGACACGGCGACGTCGTTTCCGTCAGCGCGGAGAACCTGCTCACCGGTAGTACAGGAGGCGAGTGAGCATGGACAGGGCTGCACTACTGGCCGACGACCCGATCTGGCTGATCCTGATCAAGGTCGTGGTCGTGCTCCTCATCGGACCGATCATGACCATCGGTCTGATCGTCGGTGAGCGCAAGGTCATCGGCCGCATGCAGCAGCGCCCGGGCCCCAACCGGGTCGGCCCGTTCGGCCTGCTGCAGTCCCTCGCGGACGCGATCAAGCTCCCGTTCAAGGAGCAGATCATCCCGAACAGCGCGGACCGGAAGGTCTACTTCCTGGCCCCGGTCATCGCGACCATCCCCGCGCTGCTCGCGTTCTCCGTGATGCCGGTCGGCCCGAAGGTGTCGATCTTCGGCGAGGAGACGGTGCTGCAGCTGGTCGACCTGCCGGTCGGCGTGCTCGTGGTCCTGGCCTGCTCCTCGCTCGGCGTGTACGGCATCGTGCTCGCGGGCTGGGCGTCCGGGTCGCCCTACCCGCTGCTCGGCGGGCTGCGCTCGGCGGCACAGGTGATCTCCTACGAGATCGCGATGGGCCTGTCGATCGTCGCGGTGGTGCTGTACGCGGGGTCGCTGTCCACCGGCCACATCGTCGACGCGCAACAGGGCGGCTGGTACTTCTACCTGCTGATCCCGAGTTTCCTGATCTACCTGGTGTCGATGGTCGGCGAGACCAACCGCGCACCGTTCGACCTGCCCGAGGCGGAGTCGGAGCTGGTCGGCGGCTTCCACACCGAGTACAGCTCGATGAAGTTCGCGCTGTTCTTCCTCGCCGAGTACGTCAACATGGTGATCGTCTCGGCGTTCGCGACCACGCTGTTCCTCGGCGGGTACATGGCGCCGTGGCCGATCTCGCTGATCAACCACAACTACTTCAACACGGGCTGGTGGCCGGTCCTCTGGTTCTTCGCCAAGACCTTCGTGCTGCTGTTCTGCTTCATCTGGGCCCGCGCGACGCTGCCGCGCTTCCGCTACGACCAGTTCATGAAGATCGGCTGGAAGGTCCTGGTCCCGGCCAACCTCGTCTGGATCGTGCTCGTCGTCGCGGTACGCGCGGTGCGCAACGAGAACGAGGTCTCCGCGGGGCAGTGGATCTTCCTGGGCGGTGGCGCGATCCTCATCCTGATCCTGCTGTCCCTGCTCCTGCCGGACCGCAAGGTCGAGGACGACGAGGACCGCGTGCCGATCACGGGTGGGGGCTATCCGGTGCCACCGCTGGACCTGCAGATCCCCGAGCCCCCGAAGCGCAAGGCCGTCCGCGGCCGGGAGCGCCGCCGCCAGCGGGCCGCCGTCGGCACGGCGCAGGAGAAGGAGTCCACCGATGGCGATGTTTGATCCGTTCAAGGGCTTCGGCGTCACCTTCTCGACGATGTTCAAGAAGGTCGTCACCGAGGAGTACCCGGAGGCCGGTGCGCCCGCCGCGCCGCGCTACCACGGCCGCCACCAGCTCAACCGGCACCCCGACGGGCTGGAGAAGTGCGTCGGCTGCGAGCTGTGCGCGTGGGCCTGCCCGGCGGACGCGATCTTCGTCGAGGGTGGCGACAACACCGAGGAGGAGCGTTACTCCCCGGGTGAGCGCTACGGCAAGGACTACCAGATCAACTACCTGCGGTGCATCGGCTGCGGCCTGTGCATCGAGGCCTGCCCGACCCGCTCGCTGACCATGGTCAACGAGTACGAGCTGGCCAACGACAACCGCCAGGACCTGATCTGGACCAAGGAAGACCTGATGGCGCCCCTGATGAAGGGGATGGAGCAGCCTCCGCACCCGATGCGCCTCGGCGACGACGAGAAGGACTACTACGTCGACGCGCCGCGGCTCGCGCGCAAGTGGGGCTACCCGGACGCGACCAAGGAGGAAGTCAAATGACGATGGACTCCGCGCTGGTTCTCGCCCAGGACGTCCAGAACCACATGTCCACGGGTGAGGCCATCTCGTTCTGGGTGCTCGGCCCGCTGGCGCTGCTCGGTGCGCTCGGCATGATCTTCGCCCGCAACGCGGTGCACTCGGCGCTGTTCCTGGTGCTGACGATGCTGTCGCTCGGGATCCTGTACATGGTCCAGCAGGCGCCGTTCCTCGGCTTCGTGCAGATCATCGTCTACACCGGCGCGATCATGATGCTGTTCCTGTTCGTGTTGATGCTGGTCGGGCGGGACTCCTCCGACTCGGTGGTCGAGGTCCTGCGAGGACAGCGGCTGATGGCCACGATCCTCGGCATCGGCCTCGCCGTGCTGGTGGTCACCGCGGTCGCCCGCTCGTTCACCTCGGTCACCCCGGTCGGGCTGCAGGGCACCGAGGCCAACGGCGGCAACGGGAACGTCGAGAACATCGGCCGGTCGATCTTCACCGACTGGCTGTTCCCCTTCGAGCTGACCTCCGCACTGCTGATCACCGCGGCCGTCGGCGCGATGGTCCTCGGGTACGTCGACCGGCACACCCGGGGCCGCAAGACCCAGCGGGAGCTGGTCGAGGCCCGCTTCCGCGGCGAGCACGACCGCCCGTCGCCGCTGCCCGGTCCCGGCGTGTTCGCCACGTCGACCTCGGTCGCCACCCCCGCGCTCCTGCCGGACGGCTCGATCGCACCCGAGTCGCTGTCGGCGCTCATCGAGTCGGCCGCAGCGGACAGGTTCGACGAGGACCGCAGGGCCGTCGCGGGCACCGCACCGGCCGAAGCCCGAGCGCTGAACCCAACCAGGGAAGGGGACGCCTGATGACCCCAACCGTCTACCTGCTGCTGTCGGCCCTGCTGTTCACCATCGGCGCGGTGGGTGTGCTGGTCCGGCGCAACGCGATCGTCGTGTTCATGTGCATCGAGCTGATGCTGAACGCGGTCAACCTTTCGCTGGTCACCTTCGCGCGGATCAACGGTTCGCTCGACGGGCAGATCATGGCCTTCTTCGTGATGGTGGTGGCCGCGGCCGAGGTGGTCGTCGGGCTCGCGATCATCATGTCGATCTTCCGTACCCGCCGGTCGGCCTCCGTGGACGACGCCAACCTGCTGAAGTACTGAGGGGTAATCCGTGTCGTCTACGTTCACCGTGGCCCAGCAGGTCCACGAAGCCTCGGGGGTGGCAGGCGGCGCCTGGCTGCTGGTCGCCTTCCCGCTGATCGGGGCCGCCGTCCTGCTGTTCGGCGGCAAGGCCACCGACGCGTGGGGCCACCTGCTCGGCTGCCTGACCGTCATCGCGTCGTTCGTGTACGGCGCGATCCTCTTCTTCTCCTCCACCAGGCTCGAGGAGGGCGAGCGGGTGCAGAACCTGCACGTCTTCGACTGGATCCCGGTCGGCAACCTCCAGGTCGACTTCGGACTGCGCATCGACCCGCTGTCGATCAGCTTCGTGCTGCTGATCACCGGCGTCGGCTCGCTGATCCACATCTACTCGGTCGGCTACATGGCCGACGACCCCGACCGGCGGCGGTTCTTCGGGTACTTCAACCTGTTCGTCGCCGCGATGCTGATCCTGGTGCTCGGCAACAGCTTCGTGACGCTCTACCTCGGCTGGGAGGGCGTGGGTCTCGCGTCCTACCTGCTGATCGGCTGGTACACGAACCGCCCGTCCGCGGCCACCGCCGCCAAGAAGGCGTTCCTGATGAACCGGGTCGGCGACGTCGGCCTGGCCCTGGCGATCTTCATCCTGTTCGCGAACCTCGGCACCACGCAGTACACCGAGGTGTTCGCGAACCTCGACCAGCTCTCGCCCGCCACGATCACCGCGATCACGATCCTGCTGCTGCTGGGTGCCTGCGGCAAGTCCGGCCAGGTCCCGCTCCAGGCGTGGTTGCCCGACGCGATGGAGGGCCCGACCCCGGTCTCGGCCCTGATCCACGCGGCGACGATGGTCACCGCGGGCGTGTACCTGGTGGCCAGGTCGAACCCGATCTACATGATGAGCGAGGACGGCAGGCTGGTCGTCACGCTCGTCGGCGCGGTCACACTGCTGGTCGGGTCGATCATCGGCTGTGCGTACGACGACATCAAGAAGGTCCTCGCGTACTCCACGGTCAGCCAGATCGGCTACATGATGCTGGCCGTGGGCCTCGGCCCGTTCGGGTTCGCGCTCGGCATCATGCACCTGCTGACGCACGGCTTCTTCAAGGCGGGGCTCTTCCTCGGCGCCGGGTCGGTCATGCACGGCATGAACGACGAGGTCGACATGCGCAAGTACGGCGGGCTGTGGCGGGTCATGCCGATCACGTTCGCCACCTTCGGCCTCGGCTACCTCGCGCTGATCGGCATCCCGCCGTTCTCCGGCTTCTTCTCCAAGGACGCGATCATCGAGGCCGCGTTCGGCGCCGAGGGCTGGCGCGGCTGGGCGTTCGGGCTCGCCGCACTGCTGGGTGCCGGCCTGACCGCCTTCTACATGACGCGCCTGATGTTCATGACCTTCTTCGGCAAGAAGCGGTGGGAGGAGCTGAAGTCCGAGGACGGTAGGGACTTCCACCCGCACGAGTCCGGCCCGGTCATGTGGGTGCCGATGGCGATCCTGGCGATCGGCTCGATCGGCGCGGGCTGGTTCTTCTCCGCCGGTGACCGGCTCGCCGACTGGCTCAAGCCGACACTGGGCACACTGCAGGAGCCGGAGCACACGGCCATCGACCACACGCTCATCCCGTGGCTGACGATCGCGTTGTCGCTGCTCGGCGTGCTGATCGCGTGGCTGGTCGTCGGCCGCCGCGAGGTGCCGGTGGTCAAGCCGTCGCCGGTGGCCTGGCCGGTCCGCGCGGCACGCAAGGACCTGTACGGCAACGCCCTCAACGAGACACTGGTCGCCCGCCCGGGCACCTGGCTCGCGCGGGCGCTGGTGTACGTGGACAACAAGGGAGTCGACGGGCTCGTGAACGGCATCGCGGCAGGCTTCGGCGGCAGCTCCGGCCGGTTGCGCAGGCTCCAGACCGGGTTCGTCCGCTCCTACGCGGCGTCCATGCTCGCCGGCTCCATCCTGGTACTGATTGCCTTCCTGGCGGTGAGGTACGCGTGAGCACTTCCTCCTCCGGAGCGTTCCTTCTGGCACTGCTCCTGCTGATCCCGCTCGTCGGCGCCGTCGTGGTGGCCTTCCTGCGGGAGAACGACAAGCTCGCCAAGCAGGTGGCGCTCGCGTTCTCGCTCGTCGAGTTCGTGGTCGCGGTGATCTCCTGGATCGCCTACGAGCCCTCCGGGGCCCGGCTCCAGCAGGCGTTCTCGTTCGACTGGATCCCCACGCTCGGCGTGCACATCTCGTTCGGCATCGACGGCATCGCGCTCGTGATGATCGCGGTGATCGCCCTGCTGGTGCCGGTCGTGATCGGCGCGGGCTGGACCGAGAAGCTGCCTGCCGAGCGCTCGCAGGGCGGGTACCTGTCGCTGATCCTGCTGCAGCAGACCATCGCGGTCGGCGTGTTCGCGGCGACCGACGTGTTCCTGTTCTACGTGCTGTTCGAGGTCATGCTGATCCCGATGTACTTCCTCATCGGGAACTACGGCGGCGCCAGGCGGCAGTACGCGGCGGTCAAGTTCTTCCTGTACTCGTTCCTCGGCGGCCTGATCATGCTGGCGTCGGCGATCGGCGCCTACTCGCTCTCCTCCGAGAAGCTGGGCTCCGGCACGTTCGACTGGGCGACGCTGGTGCGGGTCGTGTCGGACGCGCCGCTGTCGAACCAGGTCTGGATCTTCCTCGGCTTCTTCCTCGCGTTCGCGGTGAAGGCGCCACTGGTGCCACTGCACACGTGGCTGCCGGACGCGGCGGCCGAGGCGCCGATCGGCGTCGCGGTCATCCTGGTCGGCATCCTGGACAAGGTCGGCACGTTCGGCTTCCTGCGCTACCTGCTGCCGATGACTCCCGACGCGTCCCGCTCGCTCGCACCGCTGGTGCTGGTCATGGGTGTCGCCGGTGTCCTCTACGGCGCCGTGCTCGCCACGGGACAGCGCGACATGAAGCGGTTCATCGCGTACGTGTCGATCGCCCACTTCGGTTTCATCGCGCTCGGGATCTTCGCGTTCTCGCAGCAGTCCGAGGTCGGCGCGGTGTCCTACATGGTCAACCACTCGATCTCGACCGGCATGCTGATCCTGGTCATCGGCATGGTGATCGCGCGTGGCGGCTCGTCGCTGATCGCCGACTACGGCGGTCTCGCGAAGATCACCCCCGCGCTCGCGGGTGTGTTCCTGCTTGCCGGTCTCGCCTCGCTGTCGCTGCCCGGCACGAACTCCTTCATCTCGGAGTTCCTGGTGCTGATCGGTTCGTACGGCCGGGAGCCGGTGTTCACGATCATCGCGACGGTCGGCATGGTCCTCGCCGCGGTGTACGTGCTGTGGCTCTACCAGCGGGTGTTCCACGGCCCGGTCCGCGGCAACGCGCTGGTGGACGTGACCGGCGGTCCCGGCACCGCGATCGCGCCGGAAGTCGGTGCCCGCAGGGCGATCCTCGACCTGTCCGGTCGGGAGAAGCTGGTGTTGGCCCCGCTCATGATCCTGGTCATCGGCATCGGGTTCTACCCGAAGCCGGTGCTCGACGTGATCACCCCGACGATGGACGCAACGCTCCAGTCGGTCGGTATCTCGGACGGAGGCAACTGAGTTGTCCGCGCTTCTCTACCTCGCCCAGGACCCGCCGGCGAAGGAAACGCTGGCGCCGATCAACTACCCGGCGGTCCTGCCGGTCTTGATCATCCTGGGCGCGGCGTGCGTCGGGGTGCTGTTCGAGGCGTTCCTGCCGAAGCACCAGCGCTGGTCGGCGCAGGTGTTCCTGACGCTGCTCGCGTTGGTCGGCTCCGGCGTCGCACTGGCCCTCTACCTGTCCGACGCTCCCTCGGGCGGCGAGACGACGTTCTCGAACGCCATCTCCGTCGACCGTCCGGCCCTGTTCCTGTGGGGCACCCTGCTCGCCCTGTCGCTCGGGGCGGTGCTGATGATCGCGGACCGCTCGGTGGAACCGGGTGGTGCCTTCGTGGCGACGGCGGCCATCCGCCCCGGCACGATCCAGGACCGCGAGCAGCGCCTCGGTGCCCACCCGGCACGCAGTGACGCGGCCCGCTACGGCATGCAGACCGAGGTCTTCCCGCTCACGCTGTTCGCGCTGGGCGGCATGATGACCTTCTGCGCGGCGAACGACCTGCTGACGATGTTCGTCGCGCTCGAGGTCCTGAGCCTCCCGCTGTACCTGATGTGTGGTCTGGCGCGTCGCCGTCGCCTGCTGTCCCAGGAAGCGGCGGTGAAGTACTTCCTGCTCGGTGCCTTCGCGTCGGCGTTCTTCCTGTACGGCCTGGCGCTGCTGTACGGCTACGCGGGCTCGGTGAGCCTGTCGGCCATCTCGAACGCGGCGGCCGGCTCGGACCGCTCGGACACGCTGCTGTTCGGTGGTATGGCGCTGCTGATCGTCGGCCTGCTGTTCAAGGGCTCGGTCGGTCCGTTCCACGCGTGGACCCCGGACGTCTACCAGGGTGCCCCGACACCGATCACGGCCTTCATGGCGGCCTGCACGAAGGTGGCGGCCTTCGGTGGCATCCTGCGCGTCCTGTCCGTGGGACTCGAGTCCACCCAATGGGAGTGGCGAGGCGTCCTGTGGGGCGTCGCGATCGTGTCGATGGTCATCGGTGCCGTGCTGGGCCTGACCCAGACCGACATCAAGCGCATGATCGCGTACTCGTCCATCGCACACGCGGGCTTCCTGCTGATCGGCGCGATCGTGCTGACCCCGGACGGCGTGTCCTCGACGCTGTTCTACCTGCTGGCCTACGGCTTCACCACGGTCGCGGCGTTCGGTGTGATCTCCCTGGTCCGCAACGCGGACGGCGAGGCAACGCACCTGTCGCAGTGGGCCGGCCTGGCGAAGCGCTCACCACTGGTGGCGGCGGTCTTCACGTTCCTGTTGCTCGCGCTGGCGGGAATCCCGCTGACCTCGGGCTTCATCGGCAAGTTCGTGGTCTTCTCCGCGGCCCTGTCGAACGGCATGGCCCCGCTGGTCGTGGTCGCTCTCGTGGCCTCGGCGGTGGCGGCGTTCTTCTACCTGCGGGTGATCGTGCTGATGTACTTCAGCGAGCCCGCGGCGGACGGCCCGTCCGTGACGGTGCCCGGTGCCTTCACGACCGCGGCCATCACCCTCGGCGTGGTCATCACGCTGCTGCTGGGCATCGTCCCGGCCTTCGCGCTCGACTGGGCGAGTGGCGGCACCTTCGCCATCCGCTGACCGCTTCTCCCGCCGGCGCCCGTCTCCCACCGGAGGCGGGCGCCGGTCTGTGCGGGGTCTCCCTCACCGTCACCCGTGTCACAGCCACTCGTGGAGTACGTGAAACCGCTGGACATTACGCTGTAGCCAGGGATTCCAAGTTGGGGAGCGGATGCCGAGTGACAGCTGACCAGACCGTGCCGCGGCTACCGGCGTCGCTCGGTCTCGACACGGCCGACCCGGCGCTGGTCGAGACGATCACCAGCGGCCTGGTCAGGGTCGAGGAGGTCCTGACCAGGGTCGTCCGCAGTGACGTCGAGTTCGTCGACCAGGCGGCGACACACCTGGTCAAGGCCGGTGGCAAGCGGTTCCGTCCCCTCTTCACGCTCCTGTCCGCGCAGTTCGCCGGCGGCAACACCGACGAGGTCGTCACGGCCGCAGCCGCGGTGGAGCTGGTGCACCTGGCCACGCTCTACCACGACGACGTCATGGACGAGGCCACCATGCGGCGCGGGGTGTCGAGCATCAACGCCCGCTGGGACAACACCATCGCCATCCTCACCGGCGACTTCCTCTTCGCCCACGCGTCAGGGCTGGTCGCCGAGCTGGGCAGTGACGCGGCGCGGATCATCGCCGAGACCATGGGGAAGCTGGTCACGGGGCAGATGCGCGAGACCGTCGGCCCGCAGGAGGGCGACGACCCCGTCCGGCACTACCTCGACGTCATCGGGCAGAAGACCGGGTCGCTCATCGCCACGGCCGGGCGCTACGGCGGCATGTTCTCCGGCGCCGCTCCCGAGCACACCGAGGCGCTGTACCGGTTCGGCGACATCATCGGCGCCGCGTTCCAGATCTCCGACGACGTCATCGACATCGCCTCTCCGGCCGACGAGTCCGGCAAGACCCCGGGCACGGACCTCCGCGAGGGCGTCAAGACCCTGCCGATGCACTACGCGCTCGCGCAGGACCCAGACCCACGGCTCGCGGAGCTGCTCGCCGGTCCGATCACCGACGACGACGCGGTCGAGGAGGCACTCACCCTGTTGCGTAAGTCACCGGGACTCGAACAGGCGGCGCGCACGCTCGGTGACTACGCCGATCGGGCGCGTGCCGAGCTCGAGGTGCTTCCGCCCTGCTCAGCGCGTGATGCCCTCGACATGCTGGCGCGCTATGTGGTGGCCCGTACACGATAGGCGACAACGGTGCGTGTCGGGCTTGCCAAATGGACCGGGTGGTGCTTACGCACGTACCCGCCGCAGTAACCTGACACCCACCCTGCTTGTGTGTTCGCGCGTCGCGCGGAGGGAGTTCGATCGATGCCGATCTTTGGGCAGGTCTGGTTGTGGAGCTTGCTGGCCTTCCTGCTCGGAGCACTGCTCTGCTGGTTGCTGGTGGCCCGGCCGGCCCGAGGCCGCGTCGGTGAGCTGGAAGCCCAGCTCGCCACGCGAGCACGCCGTCAGTCCATCCCGGAGCGCTTCGAGCCCGACCGCCACAGCGACGTCGAGAGCACGTTCGCGCCCGGCATGGGCGACCGCGACCAGGACGACTACCGCACTCGCGCGTACGGGCTGCGGGACACCCCGCCGCCGCTGCCTCCCGAGCGCGACCGCCTCGCCGCCTACGCCGAGCCCGAGCCCAACCGCGACTTCGCGCCGCTGCCTCCCGAGCCGCTGCGTGACCCGGAGCTCGACGCACCGCCTGCTTCAGGTGCCGAGCAGGGCCGCCCCGGCATAGCCACCCAGTACCTCGACGTGTCCGCTGGCAACCTCTCGGCACCGCCCGAGGTGCCCGCCATGTCGCCGCCGCCCGCCAACCGAAGCTGGTTCGACGACGAACTCGACGGTGACGCGGCCAACAAGGCACCCGAGGAGCAGGCCGCGGTCCCGCGCAACCGCCACCAGCTGGTCGAGGAGCCCGAGTCCTACGACTCGCGGCTCGTCGTCGACGACCCCTTCTCGGACGACGACCCCTTCTCGGACGACGACGAGCGACCGGCCATCGAGGACGACTCGGGCGGCACCGTCTTCACCCAGCGCACGCACCCGATCCCCGGTGAGCTGATCCGCCGGATCGACGAGTCCGGCAAGGCGGAGCTGGCTCGCGCCGAGTCCGACAGCCTCGTCGACGACCTGGCCGAGGAGCCGGAAGAGGACGCCAGGGCCGAGCGCACCTCCGAGACCGCCCCCAGCGGGTTCACCGAGTCGGGCTCGGCGGACCGGTTCACCGAGCCGGAGTCGTCGGGACGCTTCTTCACGGAGAACTCGCCGGAGTTCACCGAGCCCGAGTCCTCCGGCAAGCGGGCACTGCGGCCCGAGACGGCCGCCGCGATCGCCCAGCCGCAGTCCGAGGACCGGTTCAGCGAGCCGGCGTCCGACGGCGAGTCCGCTGAGCAGGAGCCGCAGGAGGGGTTCACCGAGCCCGAGTCCACCGGGCGGCGGGCACTGCGCCCCGAGACGATCGCGGCGCTGGCCGAGTCGAAGCCCTCGGAAGAGCCCGAGGAGCCCACGCCTTCCGGGCGGCGTGCCCTGCGGAACGAGGCGGCCCGAGGGTTCACGGAGCCGGAGTCGTCCGAGGGGTTCGGCGAGCAGGAGTCCCTCGGCAGGCGGTTCGGGCGGGGCGAGTCCTCCGGTCGTTTCGCCAAGCTGGAGCAGGCCGCCGAGAGCGCCGGCTACCCGGCGGAGTCACCCGCGGAGCAGACGGAGATCGTCTCCTCCATGACGTCGGCGACGGAGGAGAAGCCGGCGGAGACCACGCGGTCCGGCAACCTGCCGAAGCGCGTGCCACAGCAGAACCGCATCTCGCAGGGGGTGTCCGTGCGCGTCGATCCGACGCCCGTCGCGCTGCCCAAGCGCGTGCCGAGCAAGCCGAGGCATCAGGTCCCGTTCGGTGTGCAGCCGTCATCCACGCCGGAGCCCTCGGCGGTGGCGGTCGGCGACCAGCCGGACCCGCAGCGGTCGCTCTTCGAGCCGATCGTCCCGGCCGAGGACGAGGGCACGTCCACCCCGCCGCCCCCGCACCGCCTGCGGCAGGGCAGCGGTCCCGGCCGCGGCCCGTTCGGACCCGGCTCGGCGATGCCGCTCCCGGGTGGCGCGTCCCCGTCACCTGAGTTCACCATCAAGGCAAGCGTGGCAGCACTGCGGTACTGCACACCGGAATCGACGCAGTTCGGGCGTACCGTGGCGGAGGTTTGGTTCCGTAGTGCGGCGGAGGCCGAAAGGGTGGGCTTCCGTCCGGTCGGATGATCTTCTTGACACCGACTTGACGGCCGGTCACCAGTCGACATTCCGCTTGCCCTATTGTTCACGCCTACCGGTGATCGTTACCGCGTCATATCCGCGAGGAGGCAGACGCCGTGAGTTGGTTGCAGCAACTGGTCGGCAAGCTGAAGTCGGCTTTCGGAGGCAAGACCGCTGAAGGGGACGCAGCTACCCCGACGACTATCGACAAGGCTTCGGCGAAAGCCACCACCGAGGCCGACGGGCCGGCGACGACCGAGGAGCCCACCTCGACCGCCGCCGAGCCGACCGTGGCGGACGAGCCGACGAGCGAGACGCCCGCCGGTACCGCCGCTCCGACCGTCGTGGCGGCGACCGAGCCCGCCCCGGCCGAGGAACCGGTCACCACCGCGGAGCCGGTCGCCACCGAAACCCCGATCATCGCGGACGAGCCCACCGCCAGCGAGGTCGTCGTCCCGGTCAGCGAGCCCGACGCCCCGCCCGTCGAGCCCGTCACCGACACCCCGGTCGCCGACGCCCCGCCGGTGGAACCGGTCGCGGAGGTGCAGGAACCGGTCGCCGAGCCCGCCGCCGAGGTCCGGCGCGAGAGCAGCGACCCGGCGATCAGCACCCTCGACGTCGAGGGCATCACCGCCGAGCTGCAGGCGGAAGGGCCCTACGGTCCCGGCTCCGGCAAACCCGCCGCCGACGGCTCCGCGCCCTCCGCCGACTTCACGGTCAAGGGCAAGACGTCGTCGAAGCTCTTCCACACCGCGAAGTCCCCGTACTTCACCCGTACGAAGGCCGACGTCTGGTTCAAGACCGAGGCCGACGCCGAGGGCGCGGGCTTCCAGGCGTGGGACCACAAGAAGCGCGCGGCGACGAAGAAGTAGCGACACGAGAACGGCCCCGGGAGGATCTCCCGGGGCCGTCGACGTGTCCTCGGCTTGTTCAGCCGACCGTCCAGGTGTCGTTGCCGTTCAGCAGCGCCTGCAGGTTCGCGGGCTTGGTCTCCGACGCGGCGGCCACCTGCGCCCGTGCCTGGTCGTCGTAGGTCGGCCGGTTCACGTTCCGGTAGATGCCGGTGACCGTGTGGGACAGGTCCTGGGTCGACAGCCGCGACAGCGCGAACGCGTACGACGGGTCCTCGATCGTGGCGTCGTGCACCACGAGCCGCTCCTCGCCCGCCTCGGCCACCTTCGCGACCTCCAGGCCGCCCCACGCCGACCGCACGACCCCGAACTCACCCTCCGGCCCGAAGCGGATCGGCTTGCCGTCCTCCAGCGGGATCAGGCGCTGTTCCTTCTCGCCGGTGTCCTTGAGGACGTCGAAGGCGCCGTCGTTGAAGATCGGGCAGTTCTGGTAGATCTCCACGAGTGCCGAGCCGCGGTGTTGGGCGGCGGCGGTGAGGATGTCGGTGAGCTGCGCGCGGTCGTTGTCGAGGGTGCGTGCGACGAAGGTGGCTTCGGCGCCGATGGCGAGTGAGAGCGGGTTGAACGGGTGGTCCAGTGACCCCATGGGGGTGGACTTGGTGAGTTTGCCCGTTTCGGAGGTCGGCGAGTACTGGCCCTTGGTGAGGCCGTAGATGCGGTTGTTGAAGAGCAGGATCTTGAGGTTGACGTTGCGGCGCAGCGCGTGGATGAGGTGGTTGCCGCCGATGGAGAGCGCGTCGCCGTCGCCGGTGACGACCCACACGGACAGGTCGGGTCGGGTCACGGCGAGTCCGGTGGCGATGGCGGGGGCACGTCCGTGGATGGAGTGCATGCCGTAGGTGTTCATGTAGTAGGGGAATCGGGAGGAGCAGCCGATTCCGGAGATGAACACGATGTTCTCGCGTTTGAGGCCCAGGCTCGGCAGGAAGGACTGCATGGCGTTGAGGACGACGTAGTCCCCGCAGCCGGGGCACCAGCGGACCTCCTGGTCCGACTTGAAGTCCTTCGCCTTCTGCGGCGCGTCGTCGGTGGGCACCAGGTCGAGCCCACCCAACGAAGGAAGCCCCAGATCGACCGCGGTCATGCGCCAACCCCTTCAACATGCTCGGTGAAGACGTGCTGCAGCTCCTCCGCCTTGAACGGCAGGCCGGCCACCTTGGTGTAGGACCGCACGTCGACGAGGTACTTGCCACGCAGCAGCAACGCCAGCTGTCCCAGGTTCATCTCGGGCACCACGACCCGGTCGTACCGGCGCAGCACCTCACCCAGGTTCTTCGGGAACGGGTTGAGGTTGCGCAGGTGTGCCTGCGCGATCGCCATGCCCTGACCCCGGACGCGCCGGCAGCCCGCGCCGATGGGTCCGTAGCTGGAGCCCCAGCCGAGCACCAGCACCCGTGCGTCGCCGGTCGGGTCGTCGACCTCGAGGTCCGGCACGGTGATGCCGTCCACCTTCGCCTGGCGCAGCCGCACCATGCGGTCGTGGTTGTCGGGGTCGTAGGAGATGTTGCCCTTGCCGTCGGCCTTCTCCAGGCCGCCGATGCGGTGCTGCAGGCCGGGCGTGCCGGGGATGGCCCACTCCCTGGCGAGGGTCTCGGTGTCACGGACGTAGGGCCAGTGCTCGTCGCTGCCGTCGAGCGCGTTCGGCTCGGTCGCGAACCGTACCCGCAGGTCGGGCAGGTCCGCGGCCTGCGGGACGAGCCACGGCTCGGAGCCGTTCGCGATGGCGCCGTCCGACAGCAGCAGCACCGGCGTCCGGTAGTGCAGTGCGATCCGCGTCGCCTCGATGGCCGCGCCGAAGCAGTCACCGGGGGAGTTGGGCGCGATGATCGGCACCGGCGACTCGCCGTTGCGGCCGAACATGGCCTGCAGCAGGTCGGCCTGCTCGGTCTTGGTCGGCAGGCCGGTCGAGGGGCCACCGCGCTGGACGTCGATGACCAGCAGCGGCAGCTCCGACATGACCGCGAGGCCGATGGTCTCGGCCTTCAGTGCGATGCCGGGCCCGGAGGTCGTGGTGACCCCGAGCGACCCGCCGTAGGCGGCGCCGAGTGCGGCGCCGACACCGGCGATCTCGTCCTCGGCCTGCATGGTGGTGACGTTGAAGTTCTTGTGCTTGGACAGCTCGTGGAGGATGTCCGACGCGGGCGTGATCGGGTAGCTGCCCAGGAACACGGGCAGCCCGGACACCTGGCCCGCGGCCACGATCCCGTACGCGAGCGCGGCGTTGCCGGTGATCTGCCGGTACGTGCCCGGCGGGAACTCGGCGGGCGGCACCTCGAAGGTGACCGCGAACGCCTCGGTGGTCTCGCCGTAGTTGTAACCGGCCCGGAACGCCAGCACGTTGGCCTCGGCGATGTCGGGCTTGCGGGCGAACTTCTCCCGCAGGAACCGCTCGGTGCCCTCGGTGGGCCGCCCGTACATCCACGACAGCAGCCCGAGCGCGAACATGTTCTTGCAGCGCTCGGCGTCCTTCTTCGAGAGCCCGGTGCCGTCGAGCGCGCCCTGCGTGAGGGTGGCCATGGCGACCTGGTGGACCTGGAAGCTGGACAGCGAGTCGTCCTGCAGCGGGTCGGCGTCGTAGCCGACCTTGGTGAGGTTGCGCTTGGAGAACTCGTCGGTGTTGACGATGACCGTGCCGCCGACGGGCAGGTCGCCGATGTTGGCCTTGAGCGCGGCCGGGTTCATGGCGACGAGGACGTCGGGCCGGTCGCCGGGGGTCAGGATGTCGTAGTCCGCGAAGTGCAGCTGGAACGACGACACGCCCGGCAGGGTGCCTGCTGGTGCGCGGATCTCGGCGGGGAAGTTGGGCAAGGTCGCGAGGTCGTTGCCGAAGGCCGCCGACTCGGAGGTGAACCGGTCGCCCGTGAGCTGCATCCCGTCACCCGAGTCACCGGCGAACCTGATCACCACCCGGTCAAGCTTGGTGACCTTGGTGGCTCTGCCGCCTCCGTTGACGCTGGTGCTCATAGCTCTGCTGGTCCCTCTCTCGCACGGCTACGTGCCTCTGCCCAAGGGTAGCCGCGCCTTACCAACGGTTTCCTTTGTGCTCAGGGTATTCGCGGTGGACGTCACAGTGCCGGTTCCCAGATTCTGGGAGGCCTGTCACGCGTT
Source organism: Actinophytocola oryzae (assembly GCF_004364325.1). Classification (GTDB taxonomy): domain Bacteria; phylum Actinomycetota; class Actinomycetes; order Mycobacteriales; family Pseudonocardiaceae; genus Actinophytocola; species Actinophytocola oryzae. The sequence continues at coordinate 193,250 of NZ_SOCP01000012.1, forward strand.
GCGGGATATCCGAGCACGCATCGCGGCGATCAGCTCGGCGAACTCCGGTGTTGCCATGGACGCCAGCTGCGCGACGAGCTCGGTCTCGATGGCGTCGTCGTGCCGGTCCTGGGCCGCGGTGGTCCGCAGCGAGCGCTTGGTGGAGAGGACGAGCTCCCGAGGTGCCTTGACGGCAGGCTGGGCCAGCTCGACCGCCGCGGCGACGACGTCGTCGACCACGCGGAGCGCGAGCCCGGTCCGCACGGCCTCCTCGGCGTCGAGGACCTCGCCGAACAGGGTCATGGCGGCTGCGGTCTGTGGCCCGACCAGCCGCTGTGCCATCCAGGTCATGCCGCCACCCGGGTGGAGCCCGAGCTGGAGGAACCGCGTGTCGAACTTCGCCCGCGGTCCGGCCAGCCGCACGTCACAGGCGAGCGCCAGGTTCAGCCCGGCCCCGACGGCGGCACCGTTGACGGCGGCGATGGTGGGCAGCGTGGACTTCGCGACGGCGAGGAACCCCGCGTAGATGGCCCGAAGACCCTCCTCGCGTGCCTCGCCGAGCGCGGTGAGGTCGGCGCCGGCGCAGAACGCGGGCGGCGCCCCGGTCACCACGATCGTGGCGACGTCCTGGTCGCCCTCGCAGGCGGCCACGTGCCCGGCGAGCTGGGCGGACATGTCGATGGTCAGCGAGTTCCGGCGTTCCGGCAGGTCGATCGTGATGACCCCGACCCCGTCACGCCGCTCAAGCGAAACACTCATGGCAGGACCCTAAGCCCCGGTGACCTCCGGGGCCGGTGGTCGCTCCAACAGTGTGGACAGCACCACGGTCGACACCGTCCGGTCGATCATGTCGACGGCGCGGAGCCGTTCGAGCGCGTCCTCGAGGTGGTGGATGCTGCCCGCCCGCAGGTGGACGATCGCGTCGGCGGCGCCGGAGACGGTGTAGGCGGCGACCACCTCCGGGAGGGGAAGGAGCCGGGCCCGGATCCGCTCGGGTGTCACGTTTCCCATGCAGTGGACCTCGACGAACGCCTCCGTGCCCCAGCCGAGGGCCTCGGGATCGACCACGGCGGTGAACCCCTTGAGGATGCCCGCCTCGAGCAACCGGTCGACCCGCCGTTTGACCGCGGGCGCGGACAGCCCGACGACCTTCCCGATCTCCGAGTAGCTACGACGGGCGTCCGACACAAGCTGCGAAATGATTCGCTGATCTATGACGTCCACACGCAACATTCTGCCGCTTGAAGTGCACTAGTGCGACATTGATCGCCGGTGATCCGTGCACTTACATTGGAATCATGACGGGCAGCCCCGGGCGCACAGCCACACCGCGCCGCTACCTGATGTGCGAGCCGAGGTACTTCGCCGTGGAGTACTCGATCAACCCGTGGATGAACCCGGACGAACCGGTCAGCGCCGAGCTGGCCGTCAAGGAGTGGACCGAGCTTGCGGACAGTTTCCGCCGCCTCGGTCACCGGGTCGAAACAATCCGTCCAGTGGCGGGCCTGCCGGACATGGTCTTCGCGGCCAACTCCGGCACCGTCGTTCATGGGCGGGTGCTGGGTGCGAGGTTCCGAGCCAGGCAGCGCACCGCCGAGGCCGACCACTACCGCCGCTGGTTCCTGGACCACGGCTACCAGGACGTGGTCATGCCGACCGCCATCAACGAGGCGGAAGGCGACTTCGCGTGGACGGGCGAGTTCCTGCTGGCAGGCACGGGCTTCCGCACGGACCCGGCCGCCCACGGGGAGGCGCAGGAGGTGCTGGGGGTGCCGGTGGTGTCGCTGCAGCTCATGGACCCGCGCTACTACCACCTGGACACGGCGCTGTTCGTACTCCAGGAGGCGTCTCCCACCCGCCCGGCCCACGTGGCGTACTACCCGGAGGCGTTCTCACCGGGTTCGCGGCGGGTTCTGGCCCGCCTGTTCCCCACCGCGGTGATAGCCAACGAGGCAGACGCCGAGTGCCTGGGCCTGAACGGCGTCTCGGACGGCCGCAACGTCGTCATCCCGATGGAGGCGACACACCTGGCGGCCAACCTGATAGCCGAGGGCTACGAGCCGACCTTCGTGGACATCGCCGAACTCCGAAAGTCCGGCGGCGGTCCCAAGTGCTGCACCCTGGAGATCCGCGACTGACCCCGCCACAGAACTCCTCGGCCAGCGTCAGGCCCGAACGCCGCCCATCCGCGGCTTCGGAAAACCGGCGCTGGCCGAGCCGTCTGTGGTGTCAGTGACCAGGGCGTTGTCGCTCGGCCAACGCACGCACTTCGCGGCGAAGCTCCACCAGCTCTGCCGCAGGGCGTCCTCGGTCCGAGCCGCAGCCGCCTCCGTCCCCCTGAGCACCCGCCGCTCGTCCACCGACGTCCCCGGAGAACGCGACTTCGGTGGCGTCTCCGTCATGAGGTCATTCTGAGTTTCCCGGCAGGACGATGTAACCCATCCCGGTACGAATCAGCCGATCGATGACGAGCGGCCACCAGGGACCAGCTCCGACCACCGCAGCTCCGACTCCAACTGCGCGGCGAGCGAGATCAGCACCTCCTCACCCCCGGCAGGCCCCAACAGCTGCGCACCCACCGGCAGACCACCCGCCGTAATCCCCGCAGGCACGTTCACTTCCGGCCACCCCAACGCGTTCCACGGCCACGCATAAGGACAAGCCGCCATCACCGCACGATCCGTGCGCCACCCGGACAGGCCGTCGATCGCCCCGACCGGCAGCGGCGGCGTCGCGGTCGTGGGCGCCAGCACCACATCGACCCGGTCGAACACACGCCCGACCCGCCGCCGGTAGTGGTCGAGCGACGCCGTCGACCACCGCAGCGCGCGCCCCGCGAGCCGGGCCCCCAGCCGGCCCGTCTCACTCGTCCGTGGATCCAGCAGCGACCGGTCCGGCGCCGCCACACACCACGCCTCGACCCCCGCCAGCGACCGAGGCAGAAAACTCAACGCCAACAGCCCGAAACTCGGCTCGGCGACCACCACCTCGTGCCCCAGCCCGTGCAACCGCCGCGCCACACCGACCACCGCCGCACGAACCGCCGGATCGAGCCGAACCCGCACGCCACCCATGAACGCGGGCCGCAACGACAACCCGACCCGCAACCGGCCAGGAGAACGCCCAGCCGCGGCCACGAACCGCGATCCACCAGCGAGCACGTCCAGCAGCAAGGCGGCATCGACCGTCGTCCGAGCCAGGGGCCCCCACTCGGTGATCCCGTTGAACGCCTCCGGCCCGGGCAGCGTGCCACGCCCCGGCTTGATGCCCACCAGATGCGTCCACGCCGCCGGAATGCGGATCGAGCCCGCCCCGTCCGACCCGACAGCCGCCGCGACGACCCCCGCAGCCACCGCGGCCGCCGACCCGCCGGACGACCCACCCGGGGTGTGCCCGAGGTGCCACGGATTGCGCGTCACCCCGAACGCCGACCCCTCGGTGACCGGCCACAACCCGAACTCCGGCGTGTTGGTCTTCCCGATGATCACCGCACCGGCCACACGCAACTGTCGCACCAGGACGCTGTCCTCGTCGGCGGCCGGGTACTCGCCGGCACAGCCGAACGCCGTCGGCTCCCCGGCCAGGTCCATGTCGTCCTTGATCGCCACAGGCACCCCGAGCAGCGGACGGCGCTCGCCTGCGGCAAGGCGCTGTCCGCGGCCTTGGCCTCCACCAGCGCGGCGCCACGGCGCAGGCGGCGGAACGCGTTGAGCGTCGGCTGCGTGTCCGCCGCCAGGTCCAGCGCCGCACGCGTCAGCTCGACCGACGTCGTCTCCCCGGCCGCAAGGCGGCGTGCCTGTGCCCCCAACCCCTCGATCATGAGATCGACATTAGGACGGTGAGAGGATGGGCGCGATGAACACGACCGTGAGCAGGCGTTCGCGCCGGCAGCAGACCAAGTTGTGGCGGGTCCCGGTCCTGCGGGTGGCACGGCTGACGCCTCGCATGACGAGGGTCACCGTCGGCGGCCCGGACCTCGCCGACTTCGCCGCAGCGGGCACCGACCAGAACGTGATGCTCTACTTCTACCCAGACGATGTCGAACTACCCGAACCGCTGACTCTCGAGTCGGCACGCGGCATGTGGTCCCAGGTCAGGCCGCTGACCAGGACCTACACCGTGAGCCGATACGACAGGGAGACCTGTGAGATCGACTTCGACTTCGTCCTGCACTCCGACGCGGGCCCGGCCTCCGACTGGGCGAAGCAGGCCGCACCGGGCGACCACCTGATCTTCGTCGGCCCCTCACCGGCCTACCAGCCCGACCACACCGCCGACTGGCACCTGCTGGCAGGCGACGAGACCGCGCTCCCGGCGATCACGGCCATCCTGCGCGAGCTGCGTGACGACGTGCCGGTCCACGTGTTCGTCGAGGTGACGGACGCGACGGACGAACAGCCGTTGCCCCCGGGCGCGCACGTCACGTGGCTACACCGCGACGGCACCGACGACCTGCTCGCGAGGGCCGTGGCGGCGGCCGACCTACCGTCCGGACGCGTGGACGCGTGGCTGGCGGGGGAGCGGTCCTCGATGGTCGCGCTGCGACGCCACCTGCTGTCCGACCGAGGCCACGACCGCGCGGGGGTCCGCCCGACGACGTACTGGCGAAGAGGCGAAACAGGCAACTGACCTGCGGATTCGCCGCGCCACGGGAACTTCCGACCATGGTTCTCCGTTTGTCCGGGCGGGAGAGACGTCACGGAGGCGCAAGGTGCACAGGCACTACAACGGACTGAAGACGGCGCTGCTGCTGGGCGGCATGAGCGCGCTGATCATCCTGATCAGCGGACTGTTCGGCCGCGGTGCGTTGTTCATCGGCCTCGCGATCGCACTGTTCATGAACGGGTACGCGTACTTCAGCTCGGACAAGCTGGCGCTGCGTGCGATGCGCGCCAGAGCGGTGTCGCAGGCGGAACAGCCCGCGATGTACCGGATAGTCCGCGAGCTGGCGACCTCCGCCCGCCAGCCGATGCCAAGGCTCTTCATCAGCCCGACAATGGCCCCGAACGCGTTCGCGACGGGGAGGAACCCACGCAACGCGGCCGTCTGCTGCACAACGGGCATCCTGGAACTACTGGACGAACGCGAACTGCGTGCGGTGCTGGGCCACGAACTGTCCCACGTGTACAACCGCGACATCCTGATCTCGTGCGTGGCAGGCGCGCTGGCGAGCGTGGTGAGCGTCCTGGCCAACCTGGCGATCTTCGCGGGCCTGTTCGGCGGCGGTGACGACGACCGCCCGAACCCACTGGCGATGCTGTTGCTGGCGATCCTGGGTCCGGTGGCGGCCGGGATAGTCCAGATGGCGGTGAGCCGGTCGCGTGAGTACCAGGCCGACGAGTCGGGTGCACAGCTGACGGGCGACCCCCTGGCGCTGGCGTCGGCCCTGCGCAAGCTGGAGACCGGCACGGCAAGGGCGCCGTTGGCACCGGAGCCCCAGGTGGTCTCCCAGTCGCACCTGATGATCGCGAACCCGTTCCGCCCAGGCGAGCACATGGCCCGCCTGTTCTCGACCCACCCACCGATCCCGGACAGAATCCACCGCCTGGAAGAAATGGCCCGCCGCAACGACCTGCGGTAGACGGTCACACGGCGAGCACGGGCCCGTCAGCGGCAACTGTTTCCTCGGTGGCCCCTTTGGTGAGATACCTGGTCACGGTCTTCCGCAGATACTCGGCATGCCGATAAATGTCCTGCACATCGTCGATAGGAATACGCGTCTCGACCTTGTGTTCGTCGAACACACCAAGATACTTCCTGGACCGGTTGAGCCAGAGCCGAGCGATGGGCTTGCGGTTGTTGTCATCGAGCAGAATGCCGCAGTAGGTCTTGGTGTCACGCGCGACGATCCGCGAGACCGGCACCTCACTGCACACAATGGCCCGAACGATCCGGTAACCCTCGATCTCCTCGTCGGTGGTGATGATGTCACCGACGGGCTCGGCAGCGGGCTCGTCGGGCGCGGCGGTGTCCTCAACGGCGTCCTTGGAGACGCTGACGTAGGAGTCGGGCCCACCGAGCGCGTTCTTGAGACGGTCGTTGACCTGCTCGTTCAGGAACTGCCGCGTGGCCTTGGTGACGAGCGGGACGAACTGTTCGCGCACGCGCTGCGTGAACGACCCCTCGTAGACGCGGGTGGTGAGGAACCGGACCCACTCGTCCTCGGGTTCCTTGAACTGCGCGGCGAGCACCCGCTTGAGCTGCCCGATGTACTTCAGCTCCCCGGCCGCGCTGATCACCGAGTCCAGGTCGAACGACTCCTTGGTGAGCTTCGCCAGCTCGGGCAGCAGTGTCTCGTCGAGGGCGGAGAAGTCGAGCACCAGGAAGGGCTTGGCATCCATCCGGTTGGGCGCGTCGAGGTCGGTGTAGAACTGGTAGACCTCGCCGTTGGTGAGAATGGCGATCCGCGCGTAGGTCACCGCGAAATAGCGGAAGAGCTGAGACGCATGCTCGATCTTCAGCGGATCGTTGACCTTCTTGACCTCGACGAGCAGCTGGATCTTCCCGTCGTGCGCGACGGCGTAGTCGATCTTCTCGCCCTTCTTGGTCCCCACGTCGGCGGTGAACTCGGGAATCACCTCGGCGGGGTTGAAGACGTCATAACCGAGCACCGTACTGATGAACGGCATGACGAAGGCGTTCTTGGTCGCCTCCTCGGTCTCGATGGCGGCCTTCTGCTTCCGGATCTTGAGCGCCAATGCCTGAGTACGTTCGGCAATGTCCATAACGACCTCCCGAGTGGATGCCAGGATAGTCGGCAAGACGTCGTCGAGCGTTACCAAAATCACACTACGGCGGCAAAGTCGGCCGCGATTCCCCGAGGTCAGGACAAAGGCCCGGCGTCCACGAGGAAGCCGGGCCTCTGCAGGTGACAGGAACGAGTCAGCCGGTGGCACCCGCCGCGAGGGCGACCTCCATCACGTAGTCGCCATAGCCGGACTTGGCAAGCTTGCTACCGAGCCCGTAGCAGTCGTCCGGGCTGATGAAACCACCGTCCATGGCGATCTCCTCGAGACAGGCGATACGCACCCCGGTCCGGTGCTCGAGCACCTGGACGAACTGCCCAGCCTCCAGCAACGAGTCATGCGTCCCGGTGTCCAGCCAGGCGAAGCCGCGGCCCAGGTCCAGCAACCGGGCACGCCCCTGCCTGAGATACGTCATGTTCACGTCAGTGATCTCAAGCTCGCCGCGAGCCGAAGGCCGCAGCCCCTTGGCGATCTCGACCACGTCGTTGTCGTAGAAGTACAGCCCCGTGATCGCACGGTTGGACTTGGGCTTGGCCGGCTTCTCCTCGATAGTGAGCAGGCGCCCGGTCTCGTCAACCTCACCGACGCCGTAGCGATGCGGATCCTTCACCGGATAACCGAACAACACAGCCCCGTCGAGCCCCTCGACGTGCTCGTGCATGACCGCGGAGAAGTCGGCCCCGAAGAAGATGTTGTCACCAAGCACCAGCGCCACGTCGTCACCACCGACGAAGCTCTCCCCGATGATGAACGCCTCCGCGAGCCCGTTCGGCTGAGGCTGCTCGGCGTAGGAGAGCTCGATGCCCCACTGGTTGCCGCTGCCGAGGAGCCGCTGAAAGCTGGGCATGTCCTGCGGTGTGGTGATGATCAGGATGTCCCGGATACCGGCCAGCATGAGCACCGACAGCGGGTAGTAGATCATCGGCTTGTCGTAGACCGGCAGAAGCTGCTTGGAGACCGCCTGCGTGATCGGGTGCAGCCGAGTCCCGCTGCCCCCCGCGAGGACGATGCCCTTCACCGGTAGTTGGTGAACTGGAGGGCGACACCGAAGTCGGCGGCCTTGAGCAGCTGGATGACGTCCTGCAGATGGTCCTTCTTCTTGCCGGTGACCCGCAGCTGGTCGCCCTGGATCTGGGCCTGAACGCCCTTGGGCGCCTCGTCCCGGATCTTCTTGGCGATCTTCTTGGCGTTCTCCGACGAGATCCCCTGCACGATCTGCCCGGTCACCTTGTAGGTCTTACCGGACACGGCGGGCTCACCCACCTCGAACGCCTTGAGCGAGATCTGCCGCTTGACCAGCTTGTCCTTGAAGACGTCGATGGCGGCCTTACACCGCTCCTCGGTCTCCGCCTCGATGGTGATGGCCTCCTCACCGGACCACTTGACGGAGGCGCCCGTCCCACGGAAGTCAAACCGCGTGGTCAGCTCCTTACTCGCCTGGTTGAGCGCGTTGTCGACCTCCTGCCGGTCAACCTTGCTCACCACGTCGAAGGACGGATCCGCCACCAGTCTCACCTCTCGGGCCGTGCCTACCGGGTACTCGGGCGAGCCTACCGCTGTGGGGGATACCGGTTGGCAGCCCCGCAGGGGCGTTGGGTAAGGTTTCGGCCGTCCAGCCAGAACGGACACTCCCGGCGGGTTGCCCGAGCGGTCAAAGGGAGCAGACTGTAAATCTGTCGCGCAAGCTACGAAGGTTCGAACCCTTCACCCGCCACCAGCAGCCAAAACGGCCCGTGACCTGCGAAAACAGGTCAGCGGGCCGTTTGTCGTCTGTCCGACTGTGTCCGGCTCTCACTGGTCAACTACGGCCAGTTGGGGGCACATGGGGGGCACATCTCAGGATGGGGCGAGTACTTGTTGCCGCTAGACGCTGCTCGGTATGTGTTCGGCGCGATGCGCCTTGAAGCGGCTGGACCATGAGCACGATCAGGCGATGTCTGGGCTCCCAAGCGCACGGGTCGATGGATCGGACCACTCTGTCGCCGCTTGGCCGTATACGGCCTACCTATCGTTCGATCTCTGCGGCTGATGCGGTACAGGTCACGCGAGTCTGTCTGGCGGTGAGTGTCGCCACGGTGGGCGTCCGAGTGTTGCTGTAGGGCTTCTCGCGTGTGACGAAAGGTTCCGGTTGTTCCAGACGTGGTTGCGTCACCGGAACTTGGCGGGTGACATCAGCCTATTCTGCTCCTGCTGGCAATCTCCCAGTGATGCGCACCTAACAATGGTCCAGCCGCTGAGGAGGACTCATGTGACATAGAGAGAGTGTGAGAGGCGAGTGCGGCTTGTGGGTGTCACTCAGGTGACACACCTATTTCTGCAGGTCAAAGCCTATCGAGTGACACTGTGGCAGGTGCGTCACCCGTGGTTGACGCCGCCGGACACCTGGTGCGCCTGTCATCTCGGTGCGCACTGTGTTAGCGGTGGTCTCTCAAGATTGGCAATGGGCCGTCATAATAGATCCCATGACCTGGACTTGGAGCGACGTGATCGCAGTTGCCGGTGTTGCGATTGGCGTGGTGGCCATTGTCGCCTCGGCAATCTTCACCAGGCGGTGGGGGACGCTGCGAGGGAAGCTTCGACTTGAGTACGAGTGCACTCGTTTGCTGACCAGGGATGGGGCGAGTGACCAGCTGAAGATTTCTTATCGAGATGTTGAAGTCCCCGATCCATATGTTGTGACTATCAAGCTTACCAATGTGGGGCAACGGGACCTTACGAGTGTGCATTTCGACAACGGGCAACCCCTCAAAGTCGACCTGGGTTGCAAGATGTATGGGCTGCTAGAGTCGTCAGGCTCCGACGCCACGCCGAATGCTCGCATCGGCGCCATAGGGTCGGCTGGCGTTGTCGAATTTATGCCTTCTCTCCTGAAAAGGAAGAAGTCTTGGGAGGTGACAGCTTTGGTCTCTGGCTCAAGGTCTCCCAGAATTGAATCCCCGCTTGTGGATATCGACGTTGTTCGTGACGAACTCATTCCGGAGGACGTTCATCGGACGAGAAGTCGGGTATCGAAGGGGGTGTATGCCTTGATGGGAGCACTCTTAATTATTGGTGCTGCGCTATTTGTGGTTGACATCGTGACGCGACCCGATGCGCCTGTGAGTCCCGATGAGATCGCATACTGTCAAGAGGATTCAAAGCGCACACTTTCTGGATCTGTAAGTTGTGTCGAGGCTTTGCGGCAGAACGAGGTGTTTGTCGCTAGACCGCTGTTGGCTTGGGCCCTTGGAGTCATGCTGGCTGCTGGCCCGGTTGGGGGTGTGGCGGCGATCATTTCTTTTCCAATGCGACGTCGTGCTATTTAAGGCATGTAGAGTCGAGTGATTGTCATTGGTTGTGTGCCTTGCTAGTGGTGGATGCTTTGCTCATAAGAAGGCCCCCGGGAATGTCTTTGAATCCCGGGAGCCCTCGCTTCTGGTGTTTTACTCTGCGACGATGCCGAGAAGGTTGACTAGGGCAGACACGGGCAAGTTCAGCATGGGGCCAGCCGTGTTCTTGGAGTCGCGCACGGCGGCGACCTGAGAGTCACGCCACACCTCTACGCAGTTCTCTCCCTGATCACTCCACGTGCTCTTTCGCCACTGTGCGTTGTTGGTGATGGGGATGGGGGTTTGCATCGGGGGGACTCCTACAGCTCAGCGATCCGACGGTTGATCAGCTCAATTGTCCCCTGCGTGCTGAGCGCGTCGGCCCGTAGCTTGTCGAAGACCAGGTCATACACGCGTACGTGCTCCCGGCCGAGGTAGTCGGACCGGCTACGTACACGAGCCCTGATCGACCTTCCATCAGGTTGACGATCGAGAACGACACGCCGTGGGATGCGTGCGCGCCGGCTTCGAACGGCATGACCTGGACGGATACGTTCTCCAGTTCGGCGAGATCGCGCACCTGTTCGAGCTGTCCACGCAAGATCTCGGCGCCGCCGATCGCGCGGTGCAGCGCTTCCTCCCCGACAACCAGCCACAACCGCGGAGCGCCCGGCGCCCGTAGGCGCTCGACTCGCTTCGCGCGGTCCTGCGCCATCGGCTCCACGTCGGCCGGCCGTACGGTGACCACGCGCTCCAGCTGGGCGCGTGCGTAGTCAGCCGTCTGCACCGTGCCCGGGAACGCGTCGGCGTTCCACAACTTCAGTTCGCGCGCCGCCGCGACCAGGTGCACGTACTTGGCCGCCCACTCCGCAACCCGGCTCGGCGGCAGCTTCCGCCGGGCGAGACTCGCGAGCCGTTGCAGATCGCCGGCCTCCTTTGGCTCGATCTTGAAGGCACGGATGGCTGCCGCGAGATCTTTGTCACTCGTCGGGACGTCGCCCTGTTCGATCTTGGACAGCTTGCCCGCGTACCACCCGAGCGCCTTTGTCGCCTCCGTACTGCTCAGCTCGATGGACTCGCGGGCAGCACGTAGCCGGGCGCCCAGCAAGATCCGTTGCACGAACGACCCGAGGTCCGCTTGCGCGCCGGGGTCCTCGTCGCCCTCGTCCGCTTTGGTCATGGCCGACATCCTCCCGTGATGCTCACTCCCTGTGCACCCCACGTACTCCGTTCGGTGCAACTTTACCGTTCGCCAACTCCAACCAGAAATTCCGGTGTAGTTTCCTGTTTGCCGGTGGGGCACGCCCGGTTCGACCTGAGAGGTGCTCCGCGATTCGACGGTTAACGAGTGCCTCTCTGCTGCCCCACCGGCCCTGGGATCACGAGGGAGAAGTCATGAACACGCCGCAAGTTGGAGACCTGGAGATCCACCTGCTGCTGGACAAGATGACTCAGCGCGGGTGGACGTTGTACGAGTGGGGTCACAGTTCCGGCGCCGAGCCCGAGGTGCGTGGCGCCGCGTTCTTCTGGGACAACGGCGTCGCTGACGTCGTGCTCGTGCGTCGGCACGGTGCCGTGGCCTACAGAACGCCCCCATGCCACGACGTGTTTGTTCCGGAGTTCATTACCGAGTGGAGTTCGGGAGTGCCTGCCCACACGCTTCGGGTCGCTCTCACGTGGGACGAGTGCGGCAAGGAGCGGACCTACCGGCCCTTGATGTCGCCTCCGCCTGCCTGTGCTCTTCCTCGCGAACTTCGGAACAGCCTGACCGAAAGTGTACGAATGCCGCGCAACTCGCACCTCACTGTCAGGCCACCGATGAATGCGCCTCAACCGCCGAGCTAGCTCCGGCCGCGTTGGTCGCCCTCGATGCCAGGAAGCGGTTGCTCAACGCCCTGGCTGCTGTCGGCCAGAAACGCCACTCCATCAAGAGTCTCCCGGCCGCGAACGCTGTCCTGTCTCGCGCGGCTGGGGTGCGGTCCGCTTCTCGATTCCCCGGCTACCAGTTCGGGAGCGGACTGTCCCAGTGTGCACGGCCTCACCCCCAGGTGGACCGTTCTCCACCAGCCGTGTGCACGGGCAGGCCCCGTTTTGAGACCCCCTCAAGACGGGGCCTCGAAACTCCCGGTCGCGCGTGCTTCCCCGACATCGCGCGTGATCGGGCGCGGTCCGCCTCTCATTCCATCCTGGGAGGCGGACCGCATCCACATCAGACAAAGAAGATCAATGGAAGGAGACGCGGTGTCAGTCACGCTGCCACACGGTGGCTCCGCGAAGAAACAGCCTGATGGGCCAACGACACTGGCGGAGGCGCACGAGGTGCTGTGGCGTCAGCGGCCGGCGCGCGATGCGGACCCGTTGATGTGGGCGGAGTTCCACCGGCACAGCGCGACTGTGTATGCACAGACCGCTGCGGTTGACACCCGGCACAAGCATGAGACGTTGCAGTGTGCCGCGATAGAAATCCGCAAGGCGCAGGACATCGAGCGGCGGCTCAATGAGGGTGACCAGTGAGGGCGTCGGAGCCCATCGTCGGGGATGCGACGGAGAGGGCCATCAGCCGGGCGATTGGCACCGAGCTGAGGCGCCTACGCGAAGAACGCGGTTTGTCCCGGGCTCAACTGATCACTCGATTGCCGTCCGGGATCGGTGACCGCACGCTGCTCAGCTACGAGCACGGCACCCGCCACCTGACCATGCTCCGATTCATCGAGGTGTGCTGGGGTCTGGAGGTCGACTCGGTGTCGGTGCACCGTCAGGCGCTCCAGCGAGCGCGTATCCACCTGCAGAACATGACCATCCGGATCGACCTGCAAGCGTTGCTCAGCGAATACAGCGACGTCTACCGGCCGATGCGGCAGTGGGCACGCAACCTACTCAACGAACACCCCGACGGGATCGTCGACGTCGCGCCGGACGTGGTCCAACACCTTGCCCTGTTCGTGGGTTGTGCGTACCGCGACCTGCTCAACTATCTGGCCCGATTCGCGCCGGAGGACACGCCGACGGAGAGCAAGAGGCCAGACATGTTCGGGTGAGGGTTCGGGTGGACCCGCGCACCTCCGGATCACGAACACGCCGCACCGCCGGCGACCGCACGACCGGTGCGTCTGTGCCTCGGTACGCCAGCGAGGCAGAGGGTTGGCTTCTGGCGGACACTAGACAACAGCTGGTACAGCGAAGGGACCGTAGACATTGAGCAGCGCAGCAGCTCTGACCGAGAGCACGGCGTACGGCGTCCTGGCGAAAGCCTGTGAGCAGGTCGGAGCGGACCCGACAGGAGCGAAGCTCGTCCGACTGGGCTCGAACGCCGTATACCGGCTGGCAGAACCTGTGATCGTGCGGGTAAGCCGCGACGTGGACACAGTGGAGAACGTCACGCGGCAAGTCCAGGTCGCGCGATGGTTGGAGCAGGCCGGCTACCCGGCCACCCGGGCACTCGACGTTGATCAGCCGGTTGACATAGATGGTCATGTGGCGACCTTCTGGGTATCCGTGGCCGAGACCGCGGAGTACGCGCCGATCCAGCAGGTTGCCGACCTGATACGGCAACTGCACGACCTCGATCCGCCGAGTGACTTCGTGCTTCCGGCCGCGCAACCCTTCGCCGACTTGGATAGCCGACTGTCCGTGCTGGCGAACCTCGACGAGTCGGACGCGGATTTTCTGCGTGAGCTGATCGGCGAACTGCGAAGTCGATACGAGACATTGGACTTCCCGCTGGCGCCCGGTGTGATTCACGGTGACGCCAACGTCGGCAATGTGATCCTGAGTCGAGACGGCGAGCCGGTACTGATCGACCTCGATGATTTCGCGATCGGTCCGCGTGAATGGGACCTGGTTCAGACGGCACTGTTTTACGAGCGCTTCGGGTGGCATACGGAGGACGAATACAGGACGTTCGTCGAGGTGTACGGATTCGATATCATGTCGTGGCCTGGGTACCGCATCCTAGCCGGCTACCGCGAGATCTCGATGACCTTGTGGCTCGCTGGAAAGGCTGGCGCCGACGAGGAAGCGGCCGCAGAGGTGCGTAAGCGCGTGGAGTCGATCAGGTCTGGCGGAAGTCGCCGTGATTGGGCGCCGTTCTAGCATCCTGAGGAGTCCACAGGCGAGTTGCTGACGCTTGCTCCACAAACTCCCTGACCGTTGCTGTGTTGCCAACGCGCGTTAGCCGTTCTCGAAACTCTTTGACGTACGCCCCGCATCGCGCTGACTTGAGTTGCTCACCAATCGTCAGTGCGCTCAGCGCGATGCGGCAAGCCTCCTCAGTCTCGCCCTGCTCAAGGTAGGAGTCAGCCAGGACCATCGTCGCGAAGAAATCGCTACGAACGTACCCGCTGGAAGTCGGCCCTAGTGACTGCGTCGCGTAAGCACTCGCGTGTACGGCACGGCCCAGGTCGCGGTTGCAATGGCCGAGTTCGGCGGCTAGTTCCGCGTCGTTGAAGTACTCAAACCATTCGGCAGGGTCGGTGTCGACATTCCGTCGTTCAAATTCACGGACGGCGCCGGACATCGCTTCGTCGCATCCGGCCGCGTCGCCGAGCCGCGCCAGGGCACGGGCCTCCATCGCGTAGAAATGCGCCGCCGCGCTCGCTGAGCCTGCCGTGGTCGTCCCCAGTCGAGCGGCGCGAGCAAGGTTGGCCGCTTCGCGGTACCGCCCGAGGAAGTTGGCCTGGTGGCTCATCGCGTCGAGGATGCTCGCGCCGAGAAGCCGGTCACCGGTCGACTCGGCGAGTCGAAGAGCCTGGATGAAGTACCGCTGAGCCAGACCGTGAAGGCCAGCGTCGTACGACATCCATGCGCCCAGGAGGGTCGCCTGCGCGGCGGCTTTGTACAGGTCACGGCCGATCTCGTCGCTGTAGGTCCCGTGCAGCAAGGCTGCCAGGTCGGTACGCAGGAACTGGATCAGCGCGCTTCGCGCGTGCGCGCCGCCGTGCTGGCCGTCGAGGTGATCGAACAGGTTGGTCGTGTCGTGGATGCCTGCGATGTCGCCCGGCCCCACCCGCCGACTGCCCGTGCTCTGTGCCGCGTCATGCCGGGCCGACACCAGCCAGGACAGCGACGCGTCGTTCCATGCCCCGACGTTCGCAGGGGCCGTGATGAGCGTCGGCACGCCCGCGAGGTCCGCTTGCCACAGGTCGGTGACTGCGGTGATCCCGTCTGACGCCTTGTCCGGATAGGAGAGACCCAGGTCAGCGGGCACAGACTTGGCCTTGCCGAATCCGATCTCGTCGAGGCTGACTTGCCGGCCGAGCCGTTCGCCGAGTGCCTGCGCGATGGCGCGGCGCACCTTCTCCTCGCGCGGGACCATGCCGCTGAGCCAGCGACGGACGTAGGTGTGGTTGAGGTCGCGCCCAGCGTGCCGGCTGACCGCACGGCCGAACACCTTCAGGCCGACCGCGCCGTCTTCCCGGAGGAACCCTGCGGTCGACATCAGGGCCTCGAGCTGTGCGTTACCCGTCATCACGCTCCCCGACTGTGCCCTGAGTGCTCAAGTGTGCCCCCTAGTGTGCCCTGTTTCCGCTGGTCAGGCAGCGGTTTCATAGAGCCATGGCACACAACGCCCCAGACGAAGGCCCAGGAGGAAGCCATGGCCAAGACCCAGACGCCGATGATGCCGACCGGCGGCAAGGTGCTCCCCAAGCTGATCTGCGTGCTCGTCGGCCTGGTGGTGCTCGTGATCGTGGTGAGGCATCCGAGCGAGGCGGCAGCGATGTTCAAGGTGGTCGGAGGTGCCTTCGTCGGCGTGATCGAGGGACTGTGGACCTTCGTGCAGCGACTCGCCGGCTGACGCGACTCGCCCAGTCAGGTCCTCAGCCGATCCAGTGCGTTCGCGAGTCGATCGGTCACCTCGTCGAGCCGCTGCTGCACTTCGGCGACGTCATCGCGAAGCGCCAGCAGCTCCTCACGCACGTCAGCGATACGAGCCTCCGGCGTTTCACCCGTCGCCTCCGGCGAGCGCACGACAGCGGTGCTCTTGTCCTTGAGAGTCAAGAAGCCCTCGTCCGCGAGCAGGTGCAGGGCGGCGCTCGTCGTCGCACGGGAACCACCAAGCTCGCCGGTTATCTCCCGCGTACTCGGCATCTTGCTGCCGACTGGATAGTCACCGGCTCTGATCCGGTCTCGAAGCACGTCAGCGATGTCCTTGCGACCTGGCATTAGGCCCCTTTCACCGCCTCGATCATAGCTGGCCTAGGCCCAATGCCGGTCGTTTAAGCCAGTGCAAGATCAACTCGACGATCGGCGACCAGCGGAAACAGGCACGACCAAGATCCACAAGCAGACCCTTGGCGATCTAAACGACCGGCATTGGGCCTAGGCCAGACCCTTGACAACGTGCATCTGGACTACTTACTGTCCCAGTATTCCAATCTGGCCTAGTCCAGATACTACGTCCGAGGAGACCGATGTTTTCCCTGAAGATCACAGACAAGCGCGTCACGCAGGCGCTGATGCCGCATCTGGACGACGACATTGCCGCCGTTGCGAGCGACGAAGCCTCAGCGGCCGAAGTCGCCGAGATCGACACGCTCATCGAGGAAGCCGAGCGCGAGTGGGCCGCCGCTGAGCAGCGGGAGGCCGCGCGAGTGTCACAGGTGTTCACCGACCAGACGCGGGCACGTCGAGCGCGCCGTCGAGAAGACCGGACGGTGCTGCGAGTGCTGCCGGCCCGGCTGAGCGTCTCGGACGTGGTCGACGAGGTGGCGTGATGTCCAACCAACACATGTTCAACCCCGACCCGGTGGCGACGCCGGCCAGCAACCCCCACCGGGTCGGGACTCCCAACCACCTGCAAGGAAGTGGAGAGACCCCAATGGTAGGCACCAGCTACGCGCCGGGCCACGTGCCCGATCGGCGCGCACAGCGGCGCTTGGACGAGGCCGCGCGAGCCGAGGAGGCACGTAAGAACGCGGTGGTGCTCGCCGAGATCGAGACCGCGAAGGACGCCGCGCGGGCAGAGCGGGAGCGCGCAGACACCGAGTACCACGCCCGGTTGCATCGCCAGCTCCGCGCTGAGAAGAACGCTGACCGGGACAAGTCCCGCGCTCGCCGGGCAGCCCAGATAGCCGCAGTGCGTGGCTGGGTGGGTCTTCATGTGGTGGACCTGCTGATCTATCCGTTGGCGCTGGTGTCCGCGCTGATGGCAGTGCCAGCGATGGCCGCTTACGGCTACGACCTGTACCACTCGGGTACAGGGTTCGCGCTGTTCTTCATCACTGAGCTGGGTATGTGGGCGTTCTCCATCGCGGTACACGTCGCTCGCCACCGGTATCCGGAGCGTCCGGTGTGGGCGTTGCAGGTGGGGGTGTGGGCGTTCACTGCGGCAGGTTTCGGCGTGAACTTCGGCCATGGCTGGCAGGGCACCGGCAGCGTGTTCGACGGCGCGGTCATGGGCCTGGCCAGCGTCGCCGGGGTCGTGGCGCACCAGCTGGTGACTGCCTCTCCGCGCCGTTCGCGTGTCGAACGGAACGCGGTGCGGATGGCGGCGCGAGTGGCACGGAAGGTCGCCAGGGTGCAGCGAGCCGCAGTCCGCGCTGCGATCGCCGAACTCGACGTCGACGGCAGTGCACGGCTGGTGTTCGCCCCCGGCACGTACACCTTTGCTCGCACTTCGCTCACGGGTCGGTGCCGCCTCACGCCGGCAGCGCCGCCCGCGTTGTCCGTGTCGGCAGGGTTCACGCTGCCCGACACCGAGCCAGACTCGGCGATCGGCGGCGGGACTGTCGAGCAGGTACCGACCAGGCAGGCGCGGAAGCGCGCGAAGCCGAGCAAGCGCAAGCCCGCGCGGAAGATGCTCGCGGACTACGTGAACGACGCCCGCGCATCGTGGTCGCCCGGGGTCGAGATCACCCCGGCATGGGCTCGTCGCGCTACCGGATGCTCTGCGGGGTTGTCGTCCAAGGTCGCTGCCGCGCTGCGTGACGACGTCGCCGAGGCGCACCCGGCCGCACTCACCCCGCATACCGAGGTGAACACCGGACGGGAGGCCGCGTGATGACCCCGAACCAGGACGACGCTCGCATTCACGAGCCCGTTCATGACGGCGTTCACGAGTCTCGTCACGACACCACGTCGGAGGTATTCGCGAGCCTTCCGAGGGACGTACACGACGCCAGCGAGGTGCCCACCTCCGTGAACGGGTCGGTGAACGATCCGGCGAACACGGTCGTGAACATCGACGGAGTGGTGGGCAACGTGATCCCGTTGCAGCCACGCCGTGACGACCGTGAACACGGCCCCGGGTCGGAGTCGACGGGCACGGTCGTGAAGTGGCGCTCGCACGGGGAGCTGCTGACTCCGGAGGAGAACTCCGCTGTGGACCGGCGGCTGCCCCGTGCCGCCGTGCTGGGCCGCTTCACCCCGGCCGCGAAGACCGCCGCTACTCGTGCGGTGAAGGTGGTGCGAGTGGTGCGCGAGTCTGAGCGCACCCAGCAGGCCGGTAAGGGCGTGCTGCGCGCGGGACTGGACGTGGTGCAGGGAGTCGAGTCATGGGCCAAGCGCGCCTATGACGCGTCCACCATGGGTGTCTACCGCCGTCAGATCAAGGCTGCGGAGATAAGCGGCAATCAGGAACTGCTGGCTGAGTGGTTGGAGCGCAAGCAGAACGAGGCCCAGCGTCGCACAGAGCGGCTGCGTGAACTGCCGATGCAGATCGTGAAGATCTTCCTAGCCACGTTGGTGTTCATGTTCGGCACGGCGGTACTGGTGCCAGTCATCGGGCTAGTCGTACAGCTGGCCGGCGCGGGGGAGTTCACGTCAGTAGTCGGCGGCTTCATGACCGGGGTCGCCTGGATCGTTGGAGCGATCGCGTTCGCGTGGACGCCGTTCATCATGGGCCTGCCGCTGTTCGTACTGCTTGCTGCGTGGCGTGAAGGCCGCCGCCGCGGGCATCGGCCCGGCTGGTTGCAGACGGCGCGGGATGCCGATGTGGATGTTGCTATCAACGAGCTGACCATCACTGGCGCGCTCGCGGCGCTGCGTATCCCACAGGTCACGGCCTATCTCAAGGAAGGTCTGCCGTTGCAGTTCATCACCCCGGCCCGTGTGGATGGTCGCGGCACGCACGCCATCGTCCGTCTGCCTGCCGGGGTGACCGCGGAGACGGTCGCACGCAAACGCGCCCAGCTCGCCACGGGCCTGCACCGTCTGGCCAAGGAGGTGTGGCCGACTACTGGCGCGGAAGCAGGGATCTTGGACGTGTGGGTGGCGGACAAGGGTGCGCTGGCGGAGGGTGCGGGAGCATATCCGCTGCTCACCGATGGTGCAGTGGACGTGTTCAAGGGCGTTCCCTTCGGCAAGACCCTGCGCGGAGTGCCGCTCAACGCGCCACTGATGGAGCGCAACACCATCACAGGTGGCATGCCCGGCCAAGGCAAGTCGTCCGCAGCCCGCGTGATCATGGCCGGTGCCGCGCTGGACCCGACGGCTGAGCTGCGGATTTGGGTGCCCGACGCCAACTTTGACTTCGAGGTGTTCCGGCCGCGCTGCTCCCGCTACGTCATGGGCGCGGAGGACGAGAAGATCGCGGAAATCCTGGATCACCTGCGTGAGCTGCACGCGGAGGTGCAGGGCCGGGGTGAACTGCTGATCAAGTTCGAGACCCCGGCCGCTACCCGCGAGCTTGCGAACAGGGACATCGGGCTGCACCCACTGTTCTGCCTGCTCGAAGAGGCGCACGTAGCGATCCAGCATCCCGACTACGGCAAAGAGATCTCCAAGCTCCTGGTCGACATCGTCCGGCTGGGACGTAAGCGCGGTATCCATCTCATCGTGTCCACACAGGCCCCTACCAAGGACAGCATGCCCCGTGACGTGACCCGCAACTGCTCCAACGGCATCGCGTTCGCCGTGGGCGACCACGTGGCCAACGACGCACTACTTGGGCAGGGTGCGTACGCCGCTGGGCACCGCGCTACCGAGCTTATTCCGGGCACTGACAAGGGAACTGCGGTCGTCAAGGGCTTCACCGGAGAGCGATCAGACATCGTGCAGGTCTACTTCCTCGACGTAGCAAGGGAAAACGACCAGGTCACGCCGATCATCGAGCGTGCCATGACCGCCGTGCGGGAGCGCGGGACGCTGCCCGGTGGCCCGGCGCCAGTCCGGCAGACCGAACTAGCACGGGACCTCCTGGAGGACTTGGACGAGGTGTTGGGAGCCGACCCGGTGCCTGCGGCCGACGTGCCCGCTCTGCTCAAGCGCTGCGCACCCACGTGGCCGGCCTACCAGCGGTTGACCGGCAAGCAGCTCCGCGAGCAACTCGCTGACCTCGGGGTCAAGGTCGCCTCAACGGGCAACCGCTGGCCCGTCGACCCTGTCACCGTACGTGATGTTCTAGCCAGGCGGGCGACTGCCGACCTGGACGACCAGGGATAGCGGCAACACCGTCGAGTTAGGCCGGAACAGCGCCACAAACGACGCACATTCCCGCCTCGCAGGTGCTCTGGTTCGACTGGCCTAACTCGCATAACTCGTAACTATCCGCTGGCCAGCGGCAACATCACCGATCTAACCAGTCGAGTTAGGAACCTAACCCGTTCCTCTCGACCTAACCCAACAGCTAACCCGCCCGGCGGGTGCCACTCACGGTGCCCGCTGCGGCCAGCTATGCCCATCGACGGTCACTCAATGTGACCAATAGGGGAGTAGTTCGATGTCTACTCGGGACAACAACACGGCTGACTTGCTCACCGCCGCGCTCGATGCTGCCCAACTTGGCTGGCACGTCTTTCCACTCCGGCCTGGCACCAAGGTGCCGGCGCTGCATGGCCTGACCGACTGCGACCACACAGGTTTGTGCGGAACGGGTCATCTGGGGTGGGAGCAGCGCGCCACCACCGACCCGGAGCGCATCCGCGCCGCCTGGACGGCAGGCCGGTTCAACATCGGTCTCGCCACCGGGCCGGCTGGGCTGCTGGTGGTCGACCTCGACACCGCCAAGCCCGATGACACTCCGCCCGCGGAGTGGGACCTGCCCGGTGTCCGGGACGGGCAAGACGTGCTCGCGGTGCTCGCCGACCTCCACGGCCAAGACGTGCCGCTGTACACCTTCACCGTCGCCACACCGTCGAGCGGTGTGCACCTGTACTTCCTCGCCCCCGAGGTGGGGGAGCCACTGCGCAACACGCAGGGCAAGCTCGGGTGGAAGATCGACACGCGCGGCCATGGCGGCTACGTCGTCGCGCCCGGCTCCCGTGCCGGCCACGGCGACTACCGGGTGGTTGTGGATCTACCGCCAGCTCCGCTACCGGCCTGGCTGGGTGACCTGCTGCGACCCGCGCCGCTCCCGGCCGCCCCTGCTCAGCCGGTGAGCGTGGGTCGTGACCGCCGTGGTCGCTACCTTCAGTGCGCGGTGCGAGCTGAGGCTGCGAAGGTCGCTCACGCGGGAAAAGGAGAGCGCAACTCCACTCTGTACGCCGCCGCGCTCGCCCTAGGACAGCTCGTCGCCGGGGGAGAGCTGGCAGCCGCCGACGTGGAAGCCACGCTGTTGACCGCCGCCGGACGGCACATCGCGGTCGGGGCGTATAGCGAACGGCAGGCCCGCGCCACCATCGCCTCCGGGATCGCGCGTGGCGCGAACCGGCCCCGGCAGGTGGCGGCATGAGCGCCGCACGCCCGTTGCACGCGGTCGAGACTCGACCGGAGCGGCGTACACGGTGGACCGACTCGGAGCTGATGCGGGAGCACTTCCCGGAGCCGCGGTGGGCCGTGCCCGGCCTGCTCTCCGAAGGACTGAACCTGCTGGCCGGTGCGCCCAAGCTGGGCAAGTCGTGGCTCTCCCTGGGACTGGGTGCGGCGATCGCGAACGGAGATCTGGCGCTCAACGCGATCGAGGTTGAGCGCGGGCCGGTGCTGTACTGCGCGTTGGAGGACACCGGCCGCCGATTGCAGCGCCGCCGCCGTCAGATGCTCGCCGGAGGTGGACGGACCGCGCCGCTGCTCACCCTGGAGACCGCCTGCCCGACCATGACCAACGGCGGAGACGCCGTGATCGTGGACTGGCTGGCAGACAACCCGGCGGCGCGACTGGTCATCATCGACACCTTCGAAAAAATGCGCGGCGCCACCCTACCCGGCGCATCGGCCTACGCGGCCGACTACGCCGCAGCATCCCGGTTCAAGACCATCGCGGACACCTACGGGGTGCCGTTCCTGCTCATTCACCACGTCCGCAAGCAGGGCGCAGAGGACTGGCAGGACCTCGTGTCCGGCACCAACGGCCTGACCGGAGCCGCAGACGCCACGCTCGTGTTGAAGCGGTCTCGCGGTAGCGCCGACGGCGTGCTGTACGTGACCGGTCGCGACGTCGAAGAGGCTGAGTACGCGATGAGCTTCGACCCGCAGAACGGTGCGTGGACCAAGCTCGACGGCCCCGCTGCGGACTACGAGCTGCGCGACACCCGCGCAGACCTCATGCGGATCATCCGCGACCACCCCGGCCTCAAACCGGCCCAGCTCGCCGAAGCCCTCCACGCCAACCCGGCGACGGTCCGCAAGACCCTCGCTCGCATGGCCGACCAAGGCCAGGTCCGCAAGACCCCCAGCGGCGAGTACTACCCGCCAGAACCGAGCGGCAACGCCAGTGGCACGCCACCGCTGTCACACCTGTCACTCAGTCACTCCACCCCCCGCTGACCAGGGAGAACAGCTGTGACACCACCTGTGACACCCACGTCAGCCAGTCACCCGCGAGCCAGGGGAGGACATGTGGCACCGAAGCGCGAATTCCTGACCGTCGACGACTTCTGCCAAGAAGCGCGAATCTCTCGATCCACGTTCTACGAATGGGTAGCCAAGGGCCGTGCGCCACTGCACCGCAAACTGCCCAACGGCAAGCTACGCATGGATCGCCGAGACGTCGACACGTGGTGGGACACGTGCGAGGTGGCCGCCTGATGGCGACGACATACGACGTGCGGGTGCACGAGATCCACAGGCGCTACGACAACGGGGCAAAGAAGCCGACGCGGTACATCGTCCGGTGGTCGGTGGATCGGAAAAGGGGTGAGCGAGGCTTCAAACGGTCGACGCAGGCGGATAGCTTCCGCTCGGAGCTGATGACGGCGGCCCGCAAGGGCGAACCGTTCGACATCGGCTCCGGACTGCCTCTCTCGATGCTCCGACCTGAACAGACGGACACAACCTGGTTCGACCTCGTGACCGCACACTGTGCTGCGCGATGGGACGAGTTGTCGCCCGGCTCGCGGCGCAACCTGGTCCGAGACCTTTCCGACGTCACCATCGCCCTCTTGCCAGCGCACCGCAGTCGGCCGGACCGTCCGGTACTCAGCAAGGCGCTTCGCATCGCGTTCAACCCGAAAAGGGATGCTGAGCCCTCCGCTGAGATCGCCGACGCTGTCACGTGGGTGAAGCGACACGGCGGCGCAGTCCGGGCACTCGAAGACGTGGACGTCTTTCGGCGGCTGATGACAGCACTCGACAAGAAGGGTGATGGTACGAGGGCCGCACCAGACACGATCCGTCTGCGTCGCACAGCGCTGGTGGGCGTGATCGACTACGCGATCGAGAAAGAAGCGCTTAGCTTCAACCCGCTGCGGAAGGTCAGAGTTCGGAAGAACAAGACCGCTCTTCGTGAGATTGAAACGGCCGCAGTCGTGAGCCCAATGCAGGCGCGAACGCTTCTGAACGCTGTCCGCGAGAACTCGCCGCGGCTGGTCGCGTTCTTCGGCCTGATGTACTTCGGCGGCCTCCGGCCAGAGGAAGCAGTGAACGTCCGCAAGTCGAACCTGTCACTGCCATCTGCCAACTGGGACGACACTCACCAGCGGTGGGTGTTCCCGGACGGAGTCGACGGCCGGGGGGAGTTGCGGCTTGAACGGGCCGTCCCGGAGATCAGCGGGGAATGGACAGACTCCGGAGAACGGCACGAAGAGAGGTCACTCAAGGGCCGCGGGGAGAAGGACACACGTACGGTGCCCTGCTGGCCAGACCTGACCATCCTGCTTCACGACCACCTGCGGCAATTCGGCACGACCCCTGACGGACACCTGTTCTGGGGTGTCCGGTCCGGAGGGAGACTGTCCAGCTCTGTGTACGGCCGGGTATGGGAAAGCGCACGCGCCGAGACCTTCACCGCAGAACTCTATGCCTCCACGCTGGGTAAACGACCGTACGACCTCCGACACGCTTGCGTGTCTGGTTGGCTTGCTGCGGGCGTCGAACCGACCAGAGTGGCCTACTGGGCGGGACACAGCGTCGCTGTCCTCATGAAGGTGTACGCCAAATTCGTCGACGGTGGTCAAGCCATAGCGCTTCGACGAGTCGAAGACTGGCTAGGACGAGGCCCCGACCAGAGCTGAACAGGCCGGAAGGCCAGCGCGCTTACAACGATCTATCTATGACCACACGTGCGCCTCTTAGGTAACTAATCGAGTGGCCTTTGGCCTCGCCTCTAGAGTTGATTTGCACTCCAAGTGCAGCTTTGACGAATCCAGTTAGATGTAATTAACACCTGGTCAGAGGCTGTGAGTTGAGCTGTCGCTACACCCAGGTGTAGCTCAACTCACTTTGGGGATAGAAGTGGAAAGTGATCTTGTCCGGGCCCTGTGGACCACTCGCGAGACGGGCCTATATCCGTCGATGTGCGTAGTCCGGTGGTCGCCCCTCTGGGGGTTCGTCGGGGCTAGCTATCGACGATCTGGGGGCAAATAGTTCCGACGATCCCGAGTGTGGACCATGTCGGCACCTGACAGGGCGGTATGCCAGAGGCGACGTCCACCGGGAAGGCGCAAGACTCGCCCACCTTGCCACCCAGCCGTTTCGATCTTGCTCGCGCCGTCAGCGGCACTCATCTCGAGCGCCGGCTCAAGGTCGGTGTCGTGAGATGCCAAGATCACTACCCCGTAATCGCCGGTCAAAGCCTGACGCACCACGGTAAGGGCGACGAGCACGTCAATGCCCTTCTCCTGAGCGGCCTTGTCCGGCCAGGACGGCGGATACTTGAGTGTCCGGTACGTCACCTCGACCCGGCGATCGCGCGTCCATTCGGATCGTTGGCGTTGGGAGATCCCGTACACGAAGGCTTGGCGCGAGTTGCTTGGCTGCCCTCGGAACACTCGAACACTCGCAAGTTCCGCCAGTTTTTGCAGCTCATCCCGCTGACAACTGGCTCGCACTTGCAGCACCTGTTCGGCGAACTTGAGAGGATCGATCAAGCAGTCCTCAGGGGGCGATCCGTTAGGCGCGAACAGGTCACGTGCGGTCAGGTGGATGTTCTGATAGTCGATCACCACGCAGACACGCGGAGCCTCCACGGCTACCCCCAAAAAAAGCCCCGCCAGTCCCGGAGGACGGCGGGGAGCAACTACACCAATGTAACGTACGAGGTAGATCGCCGATACGGCCCGGGTGTTACAACCACCCGATCGGACGTCCTGCACGGCTGCGCCTCCAGACGGTTCCGGCTCGGAGACCAG
Organism: Actinophytocola oryzae; assembly: GCF_004364325.1. Classification (GTDB taxonomy): domain Bacteria; phylum Actinomycetota; class Actinomycetes; order Mycobacteriales; family Pseudonocardiaceae; genus Actinophytocola; species Actinophytocola oryzae. The sequence goes on from NZ_SOCP01000012.1 coordinate 218,723, forward strand.
GTCAAACCCAGAAGAAACACCAACTCTGAGTTCGACAAGAGAGCCGGGGAGGGTTCCGTCACATGCTAGCCACGCAGTGCAGTACGGCGGCTACATGGAGTAGTGTAAGTCGATCGATTCGACTGAAATAGTGCCCTGACCTGCATAAACATAGAATGCACTTAGGTCCCGACTACGCTCTGCCGTACCCTCCGGGCCCGCGCTAGCGGGGCAGAGCGTAGTCGGGACGCGCGGAGCGCCACGCCACAACATGCCGTGGCGTTACCAAGTCGATACACATCGGGTGTCGTCATGTTGAGGATCCTTCCTCAGGAAGGGCTTCCTGCAATCCCGTCGACGTGGCGGGAGCCCGATCCTGCCGGATCGACGGGGCTCTCTCGTTATGGCCAGCGTGTCAGCTGGGCGTGTCCCTTGACCCGGGCTGTAGCCCGTGCGGAGGTCGTGGGACGGCAGGTTGTTGCCGATGAACTGCCGCGTCGCCGCGGTTCGGCCACCCCGGCGGCCTGCCGCGCGATGAGCGCGTTTCCCTTCGCGGTTCGACGGGGCTGTGTCATCGTGGGCCAGCGGGCGCTGGCAGGCGCCCGCCTTGAAGGCGACATACCCGTTAGTCAACGCGCCATCCAAGCAAGGGGATTAGCCGTGACCACGGCCTGGAGCAGGTATGAACACGACAGGATTCGAACCTGCGTAGGACACGTGGCTTAAAGGATTGGTAAACATCGTGACCTCGACGAGCGATGATCCCGGGCGTGATAGATCCCCCGGCGCGACTACCGTCGCGCGCTGATCGCCCTGCGCGGAAGCCGCTGTCCGGAATGGCGCTGGCAGTGGCCACGACGGGAGTCGTGCTCCTCACTGCGGTTGTGGTGTTGATGTTGTGGTGTTGATGTTGTGGTGTTGATGCTGTGGTGGCCGGCCACTGCGGGGTTGACCGGCAGCGAACTGGTGACAGCACGGTTCGGCGCCCTTACCCCGAATGGACCAAGTGGTCACGAGGAAGGGCTGCCGCCATCCTGTCGACGTGACGTAGTCCGATCGTGCCGTTCGCTGGGACGAGGCGGCACGCTCGCAGAGGCGATTCCGCAGCTTGAGCCGCATTTGCACTGGGCCACGTGGGAAGGATGATCGCCTGGCGGTGGGTCTCTGGCCCGGCTCGACAGATCCGGAATCTATCGCGGTCTGTGGGCCAGTGACCACCTGACGGGAACCGGAGGATCAAATCATTGCAGGTCACAGCGTATATTGATCTTTAAGTGAAGTCGGCGAATAACGTTCCATTGGCAACTGGGGTCAGATCCACACTGATCTTCAACGACTTATAGTTCTCGGCGGCTCGATGCGTGTAACACTGGTAGTCTGGCTCGTTGTCCTTGCTACCCCGTTGTTCAAGCGACCCCTCTGCAGGACTAGCCTGCGGCAATCGAAGCCGCAGTCCCCAGTCGTAGGAATTTGTACGAGCGACGCTGAAGTGGCCGGCCTTCTTCGGTTCAAGGAGTAGAGAGCGTTGAATACCGAAGGAGGCGCAAGTGGAGCAGTACAGCGAAGGTGACTTCATCCGCGTTCCCCGTCCGCGATCGTTGCTTAGTGCAGTCCTGATGTTCGTCCGAGCCAGGACCACACAGAGGATCGCCCGCGAGCGAGGTCACACGATCGCGGCTGTCGCCGAGGTGCTTCGTGATTCCGGGCGGAACGGGACGGTCGTCAGCCGCCAGAAGGGCGACCAGTGGTCGGTCGCGTTCAGCTCCACCGACGCGCTGGCGCTGTCAGCTACCGAGAAGTCGCAGCATCTGTGACCGGGCCACTAGTTCCGCCTACTGACACACCTGATGAACACCCGCCGATCATTGCCAGCTCGATCGTCTTCAGCAGAGAGGCGCTGGGCGCGATGATGGCAGAGTACGCGGTCGTCCTCGACGCGCTAGTCAGTCGCTTGCTGCGCGATGATTGTGACAGCGTGAAGGTTGCAGAGCGAGCATGGGGTGAATTGGCGGCCCGTTGGCAAAAGCAAGGGGAGCTCCGCGAGCCCGAGAACCTCCTCTTCCAAATAGCTCGGTTGAGGTGCATCGACCGACAACGCCAACTGGGTCGCCACCCTGAGGATCTATCTGACGACGTCGAAGCGCAGCTTCAGACCGCAGAAACGATCATTAACAGTCGTGAGTTTGCTCATGACCTGGTGTTGCGAATAGACGTGCGTCGAGCGCTGAAACAGCTGCCCTTGCGGCAACGTCAGGCGGCCGTGTTGGCCTACGGTTGGAAGCTACCCCAGAAACTAGTCGCGGCGCTACTGGGAGCGACCCCCTCCCAGCTGAACAATCTGCTGCGGAGCGCAAAGGCAACGCTCACGGAGTCTCCAGTACTCGCTGACTACCGCACTCCCGCATATGAGCCGAAGGTGCGCTGATGAACAACAAGGACGTCGAAATTCTAGACATCAAGCTCGACAGGATGTTGCGTGCTGCCACGCAGCACGTTTCCACTGAACAAGACTCCTGGTCGACCCGAGCCCATCAGGTCGAACTTGCGTACAGGTCATTCGCGATCGGCGTTTTTGAGTTGGAGCGCGAAAAGTACGACGAGGCTCTGCGTCACCTCCGGCACGCCGTCGACACCGGCGTTGAGGAAGCGCGCTCTCTCATGAACTTGTGCCTGAATGCGCTCTCGGATGAATCTTCCGGGCCGGGTGACCTCTCCAATGGTTCTGAACCTTCGATCGACAGCAGTAACGTTGTAGACATGTCAGAGGGCGACAACAGCGAAATTCGTCGAGTGGAGATACTTCGTGCTGTCTGGTCTGAACTGGCGATCTACGTGCGAACGCACGTGTGTGACGATCAAAACCTGATGACGGACATCATGCATGAAGCAGCAGCGACCTTCACTCACTACTGGCGGGAGAAGGGTAAACTCAGCCAAGAGCAAGCCCTTGCTGTGTTGCAGCGCGCCGCCAAACTGCACGGAAGGCACGGACGTTACGAGATCGACATGCGCCGCGAGATCGAAGCCGTTCTACTCGATCTCGACTGACATCGATGCGAACAGGTTCACTCGACAGCCGCGACGTAAGGGTCGCTCGCTGCAGACTCCTCGGCAACTCGCAGCGCATCACTAGAAGGATCAGCGATGACCGGTCTCAATCGCCCAGAAGACGACGGCATCCCGCCGCTAAATTTGGCGGATGTCGAGTATCGACTTACCTCGCGTTCGCCTGAGGAGAATGCTTCTTACATATTGGCGGCTAGCTCAACTACAGATGCTAATGAGATCTTTGCTCGTCTCAAGAGCGCCGCGTTCCATGAGCTGGTCAGGTCGTCGATGGCGGGGGATCAGGAAGCCGTCTCCACACTGTTCACCTGGATCCGGCCGGCCATAGTTCGCTACTGTCGGTCACGCATCGGCCGTAGCGGCTCGGCGTACTCGTCGGCGGACGATGTGGCTCAGGAGATCTGCATGGCCGTACTGGGGGCGCTGGCGCGGTACAGCGACGAGCCGGAGTCGTTCCTCCCGTTCGTGTACGGCGTCGCCGCACACAAGTTGGCTGACCACTACCGCCGGGCGGGCCGCGACCGGTCGGACCCGGCCGCGGACGTGCCGGACGGGGTGGACGTGGGGGCCAGCCCGGAGCAGATGATGATGGCGGCGGATCTGCGTGAGCGTCTGACCGAGTTGCTGGGCACGCTGGCGCCGCAGCAGCGGGAGATCCTGGTGCTGCGTCTGATCGTGGGCTTGTCCGCCCAGGAGACGGCGACCGCGGTGGGCCTGACACCGACGGCGGTCCGGGTGACGCAGCACCGTGCGCTGGCAAAGCTCCGCAGCGCCCTGACCCCGGCCGAGTGGGTGTGATGACTCGACGAGACCACTGATCAATCTTGATCAAGCACAGGGGCCGGTACTCGTTGGCGATCATTCTGCCAACGAGTACCGGTCATCGATGTAGGTAGAGATGCCGGCTGCAGCGGCAGCGATATCAGGATCTGTGGGCCATCCGTGGGCCTCTCACTGGTAACGCTTGACAACCGTATAGATCCTTGCAGTTCAGAGCGCATGTCAATCTTGAACTGGTATGCCCGCTGTAAATCTGTCGCGCTGGGGGCAACTGGGGGGCATGGGTGACCCAAGGTGACCTGAATGGACGTACAGAAGTGCAGGTCAGAGCCTATTTCGATCTCCGCACCGGGATGGCGCTGTAAATCTGTCGCGCAAGCTACGAAGGTTCGAACCCTTCACCCGCCACCATATGCACACACGGCACGCTGACCAGGTAAACAGGTCAACGTGCCGTTCGCTTTCTGTCCGTTGTATGTCGGGCAATCTTGGGCTGGTCGCGGCGAATACGCGGCATAGGTTCCGCCGTTGACGGGCTGCTGGACCTGTCCCTCGCGACCCGACGCCGATGTATGCGGATTGGCCTGCGAAGACTGGCCGGTGTGTCGATCGTCCCCGGCGAAGCGTGTCAGCAGGTTGACGAGTTGCTGTTGGTCGGCAGCTGCGGCAACGGGCGTGATCGGCGGTGCGTCGGACTTCGCCGACGCTCTAGCGGTTCTTGGGTGGGAGATGCAGGACCAGGCGGGCGATGTCCTCGTAGAGATCGTCCGCGGTACGCCCGACGGTGAAGTACTCGGTGATCGCTCGGGTGGTCATCGGGAAGCGGGCCTTCAGTGCCTCGACCTCGATGTCGGGTGTCTCCGGCGTGTCGGGCACCGGGGCTTGCTCTTCGAGGACCCAACCGACGGTGTAGCGCTCGCCGGCCAGGACGAGCAGCCGCGCCTGGTGCAGGTCGACGTCGTGGTCGACGAGGGTGGCGACGGCCCTTTCGGTGAAGTCGCCTCGGCGCATCGAGTAGCGGGCGCCCGAGACGACGCGGGCGCCGTCGCGGTGCCGCAGCAGTGCCGTCCGGAACTGGCTGAGGGCGGCCAGCAGCCACAGTCGGCTGTCTTCTTCGGCGCTCGGGGTGGGCGTGGTGGCGATCGCTTCGTCCATGATCGCGTCGGCCAGGGCGTCCAGTAGCTCGGCTTTGTTCTTGACGTGCCAGTACAGCGTCGGCGCTCGGACGCCCAGGCGGGCTGCGAGGGTGCGCAGGGTCAGTGCCTCAAGGCCGACGTCGTCGAGCAGTTGCATTGCCCCGTGCAGGACTTGTTCGCGGTTGAGCGGCACCCGACTACTCCTTGCGCCGTGTCTCTAACGGTGTTAGACATACGGTAGTTCTCTAACGGTGTAAGAGAGATTGATGTGAAGGCTGCTGTGGTCGACCGGCGGGGTGGGGTTCCGGAATACCTGGACGTCCCCGAACCGGAGGTGAATGACGGTGAGGTGTTGCTGACCGTAGCGGCGGTCGCTGTCGAGAACGTGGACCGGGCGATCGTGGCCGGCACCCACTACACCGCCGCCGGGTTCCAGGAGGTGCTTCCGGCGGTTCCCTGTTTTGACGGCATCGGTCGTCTTCCCGACGGCACCGTGGTGGGTTTCGGCGGGCTGCGACCGCCTCGTGGCGCGCTCGCCGAGCGTGTCGCCGTCCCGGCGGCGCACACCGTTCCGATCCCTGACGGGGTCGAGCCGCCGGTCGCCGCGGCGTTGTCGTCGGCCATCAGCGCCATGTGTATGCAGACTGCCGGTGGTTTGTCTGCTGGGGAGACCGTGCTGGTTCAGGGCGCCACGGGTGTTGCCGGCCGTCTCGCTGTTCAGGTTGCCCGGCTGTTGGGTGCCAAGCGCGTCGTGGCCACTGGACGCGACCAGGCCGCACTCGAGGAGGTCGTCGCCCTCGGTGCCGACGCGGTCATCGATACCACCGTCGACGACGAGCGGTTGGTACGTGCCTTCCGTGAGCACGCCGGCGACGGATATGACGTCGTCGTCGACTACCTCTGGGGGCGGCCTGCCGAGATGCTCACTCGCGCCCTCGTTCCGGACAGCTTCGCCATGCCCAAGTCCACCCGGCTGGTGCAGATCGGTGAGTCCGCCGGACCGGATCTCCGGCTTGCCGCCGACGCCCTGCGTACCTCCGGGCTCGAGGTCTACGGCGCCGCCCGCAACGCCGTCGCCATGCCTGCCGCCCACCAGCAGGTCGTCGAATGGGTACGTAGCGGCGCCCTCACCATCCCGGTCACCACGATGCCGCTCAGCCGCATCGCTCAGGCGTGGACCCGCACCGACCTGCGTGGTCGCCGACTGGTCATCGTCAAGGGCTGACGCCGCGCGCACCCCAGGAGTTGGAGTTACTTAGCGTGGTGAGTTTGGGTGGCAAGTACACGGAAGGTTGAATCTGGCAACCGGGGTTGTCTCACGGTGTGGACACGTGGGTCAAAGGCGGCGGCTCGTTCGCGGGAGGTGGCCGCGTTCACAACGATCTTGGAACGGTTGCGTTGTGAACTATCTCTCGTAGGGGCTGACCTGCGTAGAGTCGCCGCCGTGGTCGGGGAGGCTCTTCCCGACCGGGCGGAGCGGTACCCGACTGACCAGCTGGTTCCTCGGTCCAGCGGCCTGATCCTCGCCGAATAGCACAGTCGGATTCTGTGCACGGAGGGGGTACAGTTACGCGACCGTGACTAGCCCAATCGGGGGGCTTCGTCACCGTGCGGGGGAGTTGTCGCCAATGGGGCGGCCTAGGAGGTTGCATGCCGGACCATCCCATGCCGGCGTCTACTGACCGCACGCCAGAGGACTACCCAATGCTGAACCGCCGGTTCGGCGTTTTTTCGGTCCTCGTGCTGGTCGCCGGAGTCGCTGCCGCGTTGGGGGTCACCTGGTGGCTGCCCTTCGACGGTGGCTCCGAGCTGATCTGGACCGGGCTCCTCCTCGCTGTCGGCTTCCTCATTGTCGAACAGCTGTCCGTCAATATCGACGTTCGCGGCGGCGTGTCGTGGACTATCTCCTTCACCGAGATTCCGCTGGCCATCGGTCTGTTCGTCGCGCCGTTCCCCGTCGTGCTCGCCGCCCACCTCGTCGCCGGGGTCGGGACGCTGCTCGCCAGGCGGGTCCAGGACCGGGTCCTCTACAACACCGGTGCGGAGACGCTCGAGATCGCCGTCGCCTTCACCGTGTTCGCGTTCCTGACCGACACGTTGTCCGGGCGGCCGGGATGGTTCGCGGTGTTCGCCGGGGCACTGTCGGCACCTGTCACCAGCACGCTGCTCGCTCTCGTCGCCGTCTTCGTCCTCGGGCGGCGGATCCGGTTGGGTGCCGCCACCAAGCTCGTGTCCCGCACGCTCGTCCTCGGGCTCGTCAACGCCTCCGTCGGCGTCGTCGGCTACGAGGTCGCCACCAACGTCGACAACGGGTGGCCGCTCGTCCTCGCCATGCTCGGCGGGCTCTGGGCGCTCTACCTCGCCTACTCCGGCCTGTTGCGTGAGCAGCGCGACCTCGAGGCCCTGTCCGAGGTCAGCCTCATCGTCGCGCGGTCGGGCCGTCGTGCCGCCGCACGGCCAGCCGCCGGTGCCGACACCGCCGCGGCCGTCAGCTCCGAGGACTGGCTCGGGATCGCGCAGCGCATCAAGGACCAGCTCGGCGCCGCCCGGGTCGTGCTGCGGTTGAGGTTCGACCCGCAGCAGCCCATGCACACGGTCGTCGCTGGCGACGAGATGGCCAAGGCCATGTACGACCTCGAGGCCACCGGCGCCAGGGCCGACGCCCTGCTGCGCCTGCCCGGCTCGCACGTGCGGCACTTCCGCCGCGTCGACGCGTTACCCGAGGTCAGGACCGCCCTCGTCGAGCGGGACGCCCAGGAGGCGCTCGTCGTGCCACTGCGCAGCGCCAGCCATCTGCTCGGCGTGGTCGAGGCACACGACAAGCTCTCCCGCTGGCGCGGCTTCGGCCAGGCCGACATCCGGATGATCGGCACCACCGCCAGCCATCTCGCCACGGCGCTCGACAACCGGCGCCTGCTCGCCACCCTGCGCCACGACGCCTACCACGACCCGCTGACCGGCCTCTACAACCGGCCCGGCTTCCGGCAGGTCGCGACCGAGCTGCTCGGCACCAACCCCGGCTCCGTCATGCTGCGCGTCGACCTCGAGGTCCAGCCCGCCATCAGCGACGCCCTCGGCTACGCCTGGAGCGACCGCATCACCATCGCGGCGGGCAGGCGGCTGCGGGACACGCTCGGGGCCGACACCCCGCTCGCCCGGCTCGAGGGCGGTGCGTTCGCGGCGCTGCTCGTCGACTCGGACTTCGACCAGGCGCAGCTCGTCGCCAACCAGCTGATCGTGAGCCTGTCGACGCCCTACCCGGTGGACCGGCTGTCCATCGAGGCTGGTGTCGTGATCGGCTACTCCTCGGCGTCCATGGCCGACGGCGTGCTCTTCTCCGAGACCACGTCCGCGAACGCCAGGGACGTCGCGCCCGCCACCATGGACGTCGACGAGCTGCTCAAACGCGCGGATGTCGCCCTGCGTGCGGCGCGGACCAGCGGCGAGCCCGCCCGCGCGTACGTGCCGAGCATGGGCCAGATGTTCCTGCGGCGCTTCCAGCTGGTCACGCAGTTCCGGCAGGCCATGGAGACCGGTCAGGTCAAGATCCACTACCAGCCGAAGATCTCCCTGCCCAGCCGCGAGATCCTGGGCGTCGAGGCGCTGGTGCGCTGGCGGCACCCGGAGTTCGGCGACCTGCACCCCGACGAGTTCGTGCCCGCCGTCGAGGCGGCGGGGCTCGTCGACGCGCTCACCGACTTCGTGCTCGAACAGTCGTTGATCAAGGTCCGCAAGTGGATGGACCGGGGGCTGCGGATCGGTGTCGCGGTCAACCTGTCCGTGCGCAGCCTCGCGAACCTCTCCTTCCCGGACAGTGTCTCCGCGGTGCTCAAGCGCCACGACGTGCCGCCGGAGCTGCTCACGCTGGAGCTGACCGAGTCCGGCGTGATGGCCGACCCGCAGCGGGCGCTCCCGGTGTTGCGGGCCCTGTCCAACCTGGGTGTCGTGCTGGCCGTCGACGACTTCGGAACCGGGTACTCGTCGCTGGCCTACCTGCGGCAGCTGCCCGTGGACGAGGTGAAGATCGACAAGAGCTTCGTGTTCGGCATGGGCTCGGACCTCGGCGACCTGGCCGTGGTGCGGTCGATCGTCGAGCTGGGGCACTCGCTGGGGCTCACGGTCGTCGCCGAGGGCGTCGAGGAGGACGTGGCCCGCGACCAACTGGCCGCGATGGGCTGCGACGTCGCGCAGGGGTACCTGATCTCGCGGCCGCTCTCGGAGGAGCGGCTCGAGGCGTGGCTCCAGGCGCGAACCGCGCAGGCCAGAGGGATCCGGGACGAGACCGTGCTGACGCTGCTGTCCTAGGAGGCACCCGATTTCATCGGCACGGACGGACCATGTAGTCTTCTCACGGCTCCAAAGGAACTTCCGAGTTCTGGATCCGCCCCAATAGCTCAGTCGGTAGAGCGTCTCCATGGTAAGGAGAAGGTCTACGGTTCGATTCCGTATTGGGGCTCGGTGAGCTGGCCGCGGTGTTCGGTTCCGGGCACCGCGGTTCAGGCATGTCAAGGCGGTGTAGCTCAGTCGGTAGAGCAAGCGGCTCATAATCGCTGTGTCGCCGGTTCAAGTCCGGCCACCGCTACGCGATCGGGCGACATGTGTCCGCGGAGTGCGCGGACCTTGATCGCTTCGCATAACACTGGGGGCCCAGCCCCCAGACCCCGGCCGGGGGCTAGCCCCCGGACCCCCATAGCCCTGCGGGCCGATGGGTCGGGGCCGTTGAGTTCGGAGAAGAGGGACCTCAGGTGGCTAGCAGCAGTGACGTTCGCCCCAAGATCACGCTTGCGTGTGAGGAGTGCAAGCACCGCAACTACATCACCAAGAAGAACCGGCGTAACGACCCGGACCGCTTGGAGATGAAGAAGTTCTGCCCGAACTGTGGCACGCACCGGACGCACAAGGAAACCCGCTAGCAGTGCCGCTGGATCCCGCGTACGTGGGTCACGTGTACCCGCGTTCGGAGGTCTACGAAGTCGGCAGGGCCAAGATCCGGGAGTTCGCCGAGTCGATCGGTGACGACCACCCGATGTACCGCGACGTGGCGGCCGCGCAAGCGGCCGGCCACCCGGACGTGGTCGCGCCTCCGACGTTCGCCACCATCCTCTTCGGCAGGTACGCCATGGAGGACATCGTCAACGACGAGAAGCTCGGCGTCGACTACGAGCGCCTCGTGCACGGCGACATGAAGTTCGCCTACGAGCGCCCGGTGTACGCGGGTGACCGGTTGACCGTGACCACGCACATCGCCGAGATCGACACCCGCATGGGCAACGACTTCCTCACGCTGCGCTCGGAGATCGACACCGAGGCGGGCGACCGTGTCGTCACCGCGTTGTCCCAGCTCGTGATCCGGGCGGAGGAAGCATGACCGCCGCAGGCGACGAGCTGCCCCCGCTCGAGGTGCGGCTGCACCGCGCGGACCTGGTCCGCTACGCGGGTGCCTCACTCGACTTCAACCCCATTCACTGGAACGAGAAGCTCGCCACCGAGGTCGGGCTGCCGAACGTGATCGCGCACGGAATGCTCACCATGGCGCTCGCGGGACGCCTCGTCACCAACTGGCTCGGCGACGCGGGTGCGTTCGTCGAGTACGGCGCGCGGTTCGTCCGCCCGGTCGTGGTTCCCAACGACGCCGACGGCGCGCTGGTCGAGCTGACCGGCAAGGTCAAGGAAGTCCGCGACGACGGCACCGCCCGCGTCGACATCACCGCCAAGTTCGACGGCAAGGCGGTACTGGGCAAGGCGACCGCGGTCGTCCGCCTGCCGAAGGGCTAGAACGGCACCGGGGCCAGGTCCTCAGCCGCGCGGACCGTGTGCCAGATCACCTCGGGCGGCACCTCGTCCTCCCTGGTCGACGCCACGATCGCCCACGACGACTCGGGGCTGTCGCGGCGGACCACGGCACCCACGCAGGACACGCCATCGCGGTACTGGCCGTGCTCCATGACCGGCCCGGTGCCGAAGGACGACAGCTCCCGGTCCAGGGCCTCTATGTCGATCACCGTGCGCGTGGTGAAACGGCGCATGCCCTGGTCGGTCAGGTACTCGGCACGCTGGGCCTTCGGCAGCTCGGCCAGCAGGACCTTGCCGAGGACCGTCGCGTGGGCGGCCACGTCCAGGCCGACCTCCAGGTCCTCCAGGTACGGCGACATCGGGCCTTCGACCATGTCCGCGACGACGACCCGGCCCGACACGAAACGGCCGAGGTAGGCGGTGCGCTGGGTCATGGCCGACAGGTGGCGCAGCACCTCACGGACCTGCGGCGGCTGGTCGAAGGACGCCATCAGGTCGTGGAAGCGGCGGGCGACCGACGGGCCGAGCACGAAGCCGCCGTCCGGTGAGCGTGCGAGGTAGCCCTCGTAGGCGAGGGTGCGCACGAGGTGGTACGCGGTCGAGAGGTTGAGCTGGCACCGACGGGCGATGGCCTTGACCGTCAGGGGCGCGCGACTGCGCCCGACCTCCTCCAGAATGCGGAAGGCCCGGGAGACGGACTGGATCAGGTCCGTTGGCTGGGGCGCACTGTCGCGCATGCGTCACCGTCCCGCGAGCGCGGCTTTGTCACTATCTGAAATTTTACGACTTTCTACCGGGACCCGCGCGCTGTCAGCCTCGGAGCAACCCCCGCGATGGCTCTTCCGGCCCTGACCCTGCCGGAGGAACCTGAATGGCGCCTTCCGGGCTCTCGGATCCGCGGAAGGCGTCATTCAGGCAGGGCTTTACTTCGCTTCCGACAGCAGGGCACCCATCCGGGTGACCCCGGTGACGAGGTCGTCGTCACCCAGCGCGTACGAAAGCCGGAAGTAGCCGGGCGTGCCGAACGCCTCGCCGGGCACGACCGCGACCTCGGCGTGCTCGAGCACGAGAGCGGCGAGGTCGACGCTCGTGGCCGCACGCACGCCGCGGATCTCCTTGCCGAGCAGGTCCTTGACCGACGGGTACACGTAGAACGCGCCCTGGGGTGTCGGGCAGGTGACGCCGGGGATCTCCGAGAGCATCTTCACGATGGTCTGCCTGCGGCGGTCGAACGCGGTGCGCATCCCGTGCGCGGCGTCCAGCGAACCGGACACGGCGGCCAGGGCGGCCCGCTGCGACACGTTCGCGACGTTCGACGTCAGGTGCGACTGCAGGTTGGCGGCGGCCTTCGTGACGTCGGCGGGGCTGATCATCCAGCCGACCCGCCAGCCCGTCATGGCGTAGGTCTTGGCGACACCGTTGATGACCACACAGGTGTCGGCCAGCTCGGGCACGACGACCGGCATGGAGACGGACTCGACGCCGTCGTAGGTCAGGTGCTCGTAGATCTCGTCGGTGATCACCCAGATGCCGTGCTCGACGGCCCAGCGGCCGATGGCCTCGACCTGCTCACGCGGGTACACCGCGCCGGTCGGGTTGGACGGCGAACAGAACAGCAGCGCCTTGGTCCTCGGCGTGCGGGCGGCCTCGAGCTGTTCGACCGTGGCCAGGTACCCGGTCGTCTCGTCGGCCACCACGGGCACGGTGACGCCGCCCGCGAGGCCGATGGACTCGGGGTAGGTGGTCCAGTACGGCGCGGGCAGGAGCACCTCGTCGCCCGGGTCGATCAGGGTGGCGAACGCCTGGTAGACGGCCTGCTTGCCGCCGTTGGTGACCAGCACCTGGCTTGCCGCGACCTCGTAGCCGGAGTCACGCAGCGTCTTGGCCGCGATGGCCTCGCGCAGCTCGGGCAGGCCGCCGGCCGGGGTGTACCGGTGGTTCTTCGCGTCGTGGGTCGCCGCCGCGGCGGCCTCGACGATCTCGGGTGGGGTGGGGAAGTCGGGCTCACCCGCGCCGAAGCCGATGACGGGGCGGCCCGCAGCCTTCAGCGCCTTCGCCTTCGCGTCCACCGCCAGCGTGGCGGACTCGGCGATGCCGCCGATTCGTGCGGAGATCCGGCGAGGGGTGACGGTGGTCTCGCTCATGCTGGCATCGTCGCAGATTCGGCAAACGTGATAGCGACTGGCCGTTAACGTCGAACCCGTGGCTACGGCGGAGTGGGACGGTGTGACACGCCGTGACACCTACAAGGAACACGTGCTCGCGAACAGGGACGCGTTGGCGGACGCCGCCCGCGACGGCAGGTGGGACGAGGTGTTCGCCCGTCTCGACGAGGACCCGTCGCTGGTCAACGCCTGGCGGCCGGGTGGAACCAGCTGGTACACGCCGGTGCACCAGGCGGCCTGGCACGGCGTCGACCTGCCGACCGTGCGCAGGCTGCTCACCTACGGCCCGTGGCTGACGCTGCGTGACGCGCGGGGCGACCGGCCGCTGGACATCGCACTGCGTGGCGGCCGCGCACACCTCGACGGGCCACTCGTGCCGGTGGTCCGCAACCCGGTGTCGACCGACACCCTGACCGCGCTCCGGCGCCACCTCCACGGGCTGGTCCGCGAGCGCGCGGCGGAGCTGGTGGACGAGCAGGAGCTGCGCCTGCCGGAGCCTGTCGTGCTGACCGAGCTCGGCGACCCCGGCCTGTGGTTCGCCGTGCCGGGAATGTACGGCGGCTTCCACATCGTCCTGCGAGGTGAGGAGCTCGCGGTCGAGAGCTGGAGCCGAGTGGTCGGGGGCTCCGGCCAGCGGCACCTGATCACCCGCGACGGGTGCGTGCTGACCGAGCAGGGGTTCGTCTGAGCCGGTTTGACCGGCGCGGTTGCGGGCGGGTTTCGTCCTTGCCGTACACTCTTGAACTTGGAAGTTGCCGATCCCGCTCCGCGTGCGACACGGGGCAGGTCGAATGCGTCCAATAATCGGGTTGCCGAGTGATCGGTGGCGCGAAGGGGTGTAGCTCAACTGGCAGAGCAGCGGTCTCCAAAACCGCAGGTTGCAGGTTCAAGTCCTGTCACCCCTGCGTCAGGCGCAAGCCGGTGAACACCGGGTCCGTGATGATCTTCGAGCGGAGGAACTGGCGTGGTCGACGACCGGGACAAGGAAGAGAGCAAGGGACAGGAACGCCCCTCTCGTCCGGTCACCGCCGCTGCGCGGCGTGAGCGCCGTGCTTCCGCTCGCCCCGCGGCGCGGAAGGAGGCCTCGACGGACGAGGCCGCCAAGCCGGCGCGGACGGGTGCGAAGAGCACCGCGGACGAGAAGGTGAAGCCGAAGGCCAAGGCCAAGGTCGACGCGAAGTCGGATGCCAAGACTGCCGCCACCAAGGGCGAGCACAAGAAGGGCAGGCCGACGCCGACGCGCGACCGCAAGGAGTCGGGCCCCGGCTTCTTCGCGAGGATCTTCCGCTTCCTGAAGGAAGTGGTCGCGGAGCTGCGCAAGGTCATCTGGCCGACGCGCAAGCAGATGATTACGTATACGGCCGTCGTGCTGGTCTTCGTGGCCTTCATGGTGGCGCTGATCGCGGGAATCGACTTCGGGCTCGCCAAGGGCGTGCTGGCACTGTTCGGCTGAGCCGCGCCCACGCGGGCGCGCCGGCAGGGTGGGCGGAGTACGCGATCGATGAAAGGAAGCGGGACCGAACAGTGAGCTCCGACAACGGTGTGGCCGACAGCGACGAGCTGACCGGCCTGTCCGAGGACGGCGACGTGCGCACCGAGGAGGTCGCGGCCGCCGAGGCCGCGCTGGCCGTCGACCCAGAGGTCGAGGCCGCCGCCGAGGATGACGACGACGTCGACGACCTCGCCGACGCCGATGCGGACGACGTCGACGACACGGACACTGACGACGACGCCGATGCGGACGACGTGGCCGAGGACGCGGTCGAGGAAGAGGTCGACCCCGCCGCCGAGATGCGTGACGCGCTGCGTCGCGCGCCGGGCGCCTGGTACGTCGTGCACTCCTACGCGGGCTACGAGAACAAGGTCAAGACCAACCTCGAGACCCGCATCGGGACCCTCGACATGGAGGACTACATCTTCCAGGTCGAGGTGCCGACCGAAGAGGTCACCGAGATCAAGAACGGCCAGCGCAAGCAGGTGCAGCGCAAGGTGCTGCCCGGCTACATCCTCGTGCGGATGGAGCTGAACGACCCGTCGTGGTCCGCGGTGCGCAACACCCCGGGCGTCACCGGGTTCGTCGGCGCGACGTCCAAGCCGTCGCCGCTCACCATCGACGAGGTCCTCAAGTTCCTCCTTCCGCAGGTGGAGGAGGCCAAACCGGCGGCAGCCGGCAAGGGCACGACGGCGACGCCGGCCAAGGGTCCGGTCGTCGAGGTCGACTTCGAGGTCGGCGAGTCGGTCACCGTCATGGACGGTCCGTTCGCCACCCTGCCCGCGACGATCAGCGAGGTCAACGCGGACGGGCAGAAGCTCAAGGTCCTCGTGTCGATCTTCGGCCGCGAGACTCCGGTCGAGCTGTCGTTCAGCCAGGTCTCGAAGATCTGAGCCTGATCGCCGCCGAATTCACTAGTCAGGGAAAGAAATGCCACCCAAGAAGAAGAAGCTGGCCGCGATCATCAAGCTGCAGATCACGGCCGGCCAGGCCAACCCGGCGCCGCCCGTGGGTCCCGCCCTCGGTCAGCACGGCGTCAACATCATGGATTTCTGCAAGCAGTACAACGCCGCGACCGAGTCGCAGCGCGGCACCGTGGTGCCTGTGGAGATCTCGGTCTACGAGGACCGTTCGTTCGACTTCAAGCTCAAGACCCCGCCTGCCGCGAAGCTGCTGCTCAAGGCCGCGGGCGTCGACAAGGGCTCGGGCGAGCCGCACCGCACCAAGGTCGGCAAGGTGACCTGGGACCAGGTGCGTGAGATCGCCGAGACCAAGAAGTCGGACCTCAACGCCAACGACGTCGACCAGGCAGCCAAGATCATCGCCGGCACGGCTCGCTCCATGGGCATCACGGTCGAATAGTCACTGAACTCGTGGGAGAGCCAGGCGCTGGCTCACCAACCACTGGCTTCGTTTCGTAAGGAAGTGTTATGGCACAGCGCAGTAAGGCCTACCGTCAGGCCGCAGAACTGATCGACCGTGAGCGGCTGTACTCGCCGCTCGAGGCCGCGAAGCTCGCGAAGGAGACGTCCAGGGTCAAGATGGACGCGACCGTCGAGGTCGCCATCCGTCTCGGCGTGGACCCCCGCAAGGCCGACCAGATGGTGCGCGGCACGGTCAACCTGCCGCACGGCACCGGCAAGACCGCACGCGTGATCGTGTTCGCGACCGGTGACAAGGCCAACGAGGCCGTCTCCGCCGGTGCGGACGAGGTGGGCGCCGAGGACCTGATCGAGCGTATCCAGGGTGGCTGGCTCGACTTCGACGCCGCGATCGCGACCCCCGACCAGATGGCCAAGGTCGGTCGCATCGCCCGCATCCTCGGCCCGCGCGGCCTCATGCCGAACCCGAAGACCGGCACCGTCACCCCGGACGTGACCAAGGCCATCACCGAGATCAAAGGTGGCAAGATCAACTTTCGGGTCGACAAGCAGGCCAACCTGCACCTGGTGATCGGCAAGGCGTCCTTCGACCAGGACAAGCTGGTGGAGAACTACGCCGCGGCCCTCGACGAGGTCCTGCGTGCGAAGCCGTCGGCCGCCAAGGGCCGGTACCTGAAGAAGGTCACCTTCTCGACGACCATGGGCCCGGGCATCCCGGTCGACCCCGCTCGCACCCGCAACCTGCTGCAGGACGAGCCGGTCTGATCCCCTTCTGACACGACGAGAGCGGGCCCCCTTCGTTCGGCGAAGGGGGCCCGCTCTCGTCGTTCCGGCTAGCCGATCTCTGCGCCCACCGCCTCCAGTGCGGTCGTGACGGGCTGGAAGAACGTCACGCCACCGTCGGTGCAGTCACCCGAGCCGCCGGAGGTCAGGCCGATGGCGCTGCCGTCGTCGGTGAACAGGGGGCCACCGCTGTCGCCGGGCTCCGCGCACACGGTCGTCTGGATCAGACCGGTGACCGTGCCCTCCGGGTAGTTCACCGTGGCGTCCAGCGCGACGACGTCACCGTCGAACAGGCCGGTGGTGCTGCCCATGCGGAAGACCTGCTGGCCGACCTGCGCGTCGGCGGCCTGGTTGATCTGGAACTGCTGGCCGTTGCCGAGGTCCACGACGCTCGGGGCGTTCGTGGTCTCGTCGTCGTAGGTCACCAGGGCGAAGTCACCATCACCGGGGAAGAGCGCCTCCTGGACGGTGGCGATGGGGCCACCGTTCTGCTCGTCGGACCACTGGTCGAAGGCGACGCCGCAGTGGCCTGCGGTCAGGAAGGCGGGGTTGCCGTCCGCCGTGGCGACGTTGAAGCCGAGGGAACACCGCGCGCCTTCCGCGAAGATCGCGTCACCGCCCTCGGCACGCAGCTCGAACTTGCCCTTGGTCCGCTTGAGCGTGGCGACGTCGTCCCCGACCGCGTTCACGGTGGACTCGAGGTTGTCCCAGGTGTTCCCGGTGACGGTCGAGTCGGCGGTGACGACCATCTTCCCGGTGGTGGGGTCCGTGGCCCACGCCGTGCCGGGGATGTGGTCCTGCCGCATCGTTCTCAACGTCGCCAGATCACGGTCCCCGGAGGGCGCGCTCCTGGCGTCCTCCGCGTTGGCCTGCGGTAACAGCACCGCGACGAGTGCGACGAGCGCTACGCCGCCTGCTCCCAGGAACAGGGCTTTCCGCGTGGCCGGCTTGTGTTTGGCACGCAATTCGCGACCTCCTCGGTAGTGGATTGGTGCGCACTGGTGTCCACCCACACACGAGAAAGATTTGGTAACGGTTCACGGAAGCCGTGATCGACTCAGCCGAAACGAAACGTCAGGTGGTCGGAGGAGTGCTTGCGGACCCGCCGCAGTTCTCCGGTTCTACCTGGTGGCCTGAGACAATCCACTGGGCGTCTCCGCCGCCCGCGCCCTCGGAGTTGGGGATCTTGCTCAGCGTCAGCAGGCCCAGTCGCGGGCCGCCGGTGACCTCCAGGGCACAGGAGCTGACCGACACCGTGTCGCCGGTCGCAGGCACCGCGGAAGTGGGGATCCACGGGTTGGCGTACTCGGACTTCATGTGCTTCGCGGCGATTCCGTTGTGGATGGTCATCACGATCTGCGAGCACGTGTTCCCGTACTCGGACATGTTCTCGGTGAACTGGGCGCGCCCGTCGTCGGTGAAACGGCTGCACGCGCTCTTGGCGTCGCCCTGCGCGATGTCGTCGTAGACCTTCTGCACCGCGTTTCTCGGCGACGTTTCGAAGATCAGGTTCGTGGTCGCCTTGCCGCCGCCGGTTTCGTGCGCGGGCGGCTGGTCGTGGTCCTCGCCGAGGAAGTAGTCGACGGCGAAATAACCCGCCACTACCAGAACCGCGAGCACGACGAGGCCCGTGATGATCTTGCTGACGGCCGCCTTCAGCATGCGTTTCGGCAGGCTCTCCTTCGGCGGGGGCTGACCCCACGGCTGGAGGAGGCCGGGTGGCGGGTTGCCGGGCGGCATGCCCTCGTCGGCGGCCTTGCGCATCAGCTCCTGGAAGCGTTGGAACTCCTGGAACTGGCGGACCTGCTCCGGCGTGATGTCGTTGGGTGGCCGTTGCGCGGGCGGGGGAGCGGGGCCCGGGCCCGGCACCAGGCCAGGCGGTAGCGCGGGGGGTTCCTCACCCGGGTGCTCGTTGGTGGCCACGGCCCCCATCATGCCGTGTCGGCTCACGGGTACACCCGGTTCGGGGGGTCTCACAACCGCAACGTACGATTGTCGGTGGTTCTACCGAAGACCGCTGGTTCCTGCCCACGGGCAGGCGAAGGTCCCGCGACCGCGGGCGGCCCGCGCAGGCGAGAACGAGGCCGTGCACTCGTGCACCAAGCTACGCCCCGTGCCGTTCTGCGCCGGGGCGTTCGTCGTCTCCGGGCCCCGAAAGGGCCAGTGGCTACAGCCACAGAGAGGAGGCGACCATGGCGAAGGCAGGCAAGGTCGAGGCCGTCGCTGAGATCGCGGACCGGTTCCGCAGCAGCTCGGCAGCCGTTGTCACCGAGTACACCGGGCTGACCGTGTCCCAGCTGACGTCCCTGCGTCGCGCTCTCGGCAAGGGCACCACCTACCAGGTCGCTAAGAACACCCTCGTCAAGCGTGCCGCGGAAGACGCCGAGATCCAGGGCCTGGACGCCCTGTTCGTCGGTCCGACCGCGATCGCGTTCGTCGAGGGCGAGCCCGTGGACGCCGCGAAGGCACTTCGCGAGTTCGCCAAGGACAACAAGGGCCTGGTCATCAAGGGCGGCTACATGGACGGCCGCCCGCTCACGGTCGACGAGGTCGACAAGATCGCCGACCTCGACTCCCGCGAGGTGCTGCTCGCCAAGCTGGCGGGCGCCATGAAGGGCAACCTCTCCAAGGCCGCCGGGCTGTTCAACGCCCCGGCCTCGCAGATGGCTCGCCTGGCGGCAGCACTGCAGGAGAAGAAGGCGTCCGCCGAGCAAGCGGCTCCCGCCGAGAGCTGAAATCACTTCTAGAAAGGAAATGCCGTCATGGCGAAGCTCAGCACCGACGAGCTGCTCGACGCGTTCAAGGAGATGACGCTTCTCGAGCTCTCAGGTTTCCTGAAGGAGTTCGAGACCACCTTCGACGTCACCGCCGCCGCTCCGGTCGCGGTTGCCGCCCCGGGTGCCGGCCCGGCCGTCGCCGAGGCTGCCGAGGAGCAGGACGAGTTCGACGTCGTCCTCGAGGCCGCTGGTGACAAGAAGATCCAGGTCATCAAGGTCGTGCGCGAGGTCGTCTCCGGCCTCGGCCTGAAGGAGGCCAAGGAGCTCGTCGAGAGCGCCCCCAAGGCCGTCCTGGAGAAGATCACCAAGGAGGCCGCCGAGGCCGCCAAGGAGAAGCTGGAAGGCGCGGGCGCGACCGTCAGCCTCAAGTGACTCCGTCCTAACAGGACGAAACGGGCCGGTACCCATTTGGGTGCCGGCCCGTTCCTTCGTTCGGGTGCACCCCGGGGTTCACGCACGGTGAGTAACTGAGTACCTTCGCCCTCCATGCGGGTGCTGACTCACCAGTAACCAAGGTGGGATGTGCTCGTTGCACGTACGACGGCACGTGTCGGTGGTGTGCCGCAGTGGAGCGGGAGGGTCGGATGGGCGCCGAGGTTGTCGTCGAGGGCCTGACGAAGTCCTTCGGGCGCCAGACGATCTGGCGGGATGTCACGCTGACGCTGCCACCCGGTGAGGTCAGCGTCATGCTCGGCCCGTCGGGCACCGGCAAGTCCGTGTTCCTCAAGTCGATCATCGGGTTGCTGAAGCCGGAGCGCGGCAGCTGCGAGATCAACGGCGTCGACATCGTCACCTGTTCGGAGCACAAGCTCTACGAGATCCGGAAGCTCTTCGGAGTCCTGTTCCAGGACGGCGCGCTCTTCGGGTCGATGAACCTGTACGACAACGTCGCCTTCCCGCTGCGCGAGCACACGAAGAAGTCCGAGGCCGAGATCCGCAAGATCGTCCTCGAGAAGCTCGACATGACCGGTCTCAACGGCGCGGAGAAGAAGCTCCCCGGCGAGATCTCCGGCGGCATGCGCAAGCGTGCCGGCCTGGCCCGCGCGCTCGTGCTCGATCCCGAGATCATCTTGGTCGACGAGCCGGACTCGGGCCTCGACCCGGTCCGCACCAGCTACATCTCCCAGCTGCTGATCGACCTGAACACACAGATCGACGCCACGATCCTGATCGTGTCCCACAACATCAACCTCGCGCGGACGGTGCCGGACAACATCGGCATGCTGTTCCGCCGCGAGCTGGTGATGTTCGGCCCGCGCGAGGTGCTCCTGACCAGCGAGGAACCGGTCGTCAAGCAGTTCCTGAACGGCTCGCGGCTCGGTCCGATCGGCATGTCCGAGGAGAAGGACGAGGCCACGATGGCCGCCGAGCAGGCGCACGTGGACGCGGGTCACCACGATGGCTCCACCGACGACGTGAGTGGTGTCGTCCCGCAGATCCAGCCGACGCCGGGACTCGGTGAGCGGTCCGCCGTCGGTCGGCGCCTCGACCGGGTCATGTCGATCCTGCACACACTGCCGCCCGCGGCGCAGGAGGGCATCAAGGAGTCGCTGACCGAGGACGAGAAGGCCCGCTACGGCGTGGGTGCCAGCCAGTTCCGGCCCAGCCCGCGCCCGAGAGACTCCGGCGAGTGGCGCAGCTCGTCCGGTGACCTGGGCGACGGCGAAGTGGCGGAGCTGCCCAACTCGAGCTGGCGCAACGCCCCGCCCGGCGGTGGCGCATGACCCCGGCAGCGCACGGGTGTCCCATTCGCTCGACCCCGATGGCCAATGTTGTCCACAGCCCGCTCCGACCAGCGTTTTTGTCAGTGCCATCGAGTAGACTGGCGTGGCGGGGTGCCCCCGGGACAGGGTGGGGGCTGCCTGCGCAACCATCTGGGGTCGCTGTTTCAGCAGCGGCGAAATTGCTGGTGGGCGTCTTATGACCGCCACCCGTAGTCAGCCCGTCAACTTTCCCGGCGCCGGCGCACTTCGCGAGACCGGGCGGCTGTTCGCGCTCGCGCTCGACGTCATCGTCCAGACCTTCCGGCGGCCGTTCCAGCTCCGGGAGTTCATCCAGCAGTGCTGGTTCATCGCCAGCGTCACGATCCTGCCGACCGCACTGGTCGCGATCCCGTTCGGCGCGGTCGTCGCCCTGGAGCTGGGCTCGCTGATCGTCCAGCTCGGCGCCCAGTCCTTTACCGGTGCTGCCGCCGTTCTCGCGATCATCCAGCAGGCCGCCCCCCTCGTAACCGCGCTCATGGTCGCCGGCGCCGGCGGCTCCGCGATCTGTGCCGACCTCGGCGCGCGGACCATCCGCGAGGAGATCGACGCCATGGAGGTCCTCGGCGTCAACCCCATCCAGCGGCTCGTCGTCCCCCGCGTGCTCGCCGCCATGGTCATCGCGGTTCTGCTCAACGGTCTCGTGTCGGTCGTCGGTGTGCTCGGGTCCTACTTCTTCAACGTCGTCCTCCAGGGCGGCACCCCCGGCGCCTACCTCGCCAGCTTCTCAGCCCTCGCCCAGCTCCCCGACCTCTGGATCTCCGAGATCAAGGCCGTGATCTACGGGTTCATCGCAGGCGTCGTGGCCGCCTACCGGGGGCTCAACCCCAAGGGCGGCCCCAAGGGCGTCGGTGACGCGGTCAACCAGTCCGTCGTGATCACGTTCCTGCTGCTGTTCTTCGTCAACTTCATCCTGACCGCCGTGTACCTGACCATCGTCCCGCAGAAGGGCAGCTGAGATGGCCGTCGGCGACACCGCGCGGCGGGTGGCGAACGCCCCGCTCAAGTGGCTGGACACCCTCGGCGACCAGCTCTCCTTCTACCTGCGCGCACTCGGGTGGATCCCCCGCACCCTCCGCCGCTACCTGCGCGAGACGCTGCGCATCCTCGCCGAGGTCAGCTTCGGCTCCGGCGCGCTCGCCGTCATCGGCGGCACCATCGGCGTGATGGTCGGCATGACCGTCTTCACCGGCACGGTCGTCGGCCTCCAGGGCTACGCGGCCCTCGACCAGATCGGCACCGCCGCGTTCTCCGGGTTCGCCTCCGCCTACATCAACACCCGCGAGGTCGCGCCACTCGTCGCGGGCCTCGCACTGAGCGCCACGGTCGGCGCGGGCTTCACCGCACAGCTCGGCGCCATGCGGATCTCCGAGGAGATCGACGCACTCGAGGTCATGGGTGTGCCGAGCCTGCCGTTCCTGGTGACCACGCGGATCATCGCCGGGTTCGTCGCGGTCATCCCGCTCTACATCATCGGGCTGCTGTCCAGCTATCTCGCGTCACGCATGATCGTCGTCTACTTCTACGGCCAGTCGGCGGGCACGTACGACCACTACTTCAACCTGTTCCTACCGCCGCAGGACGTGTTCTGGTCCTTCGGCAAGGTGCTGATCTTCGCCGTGGTGATCATCCTGGTGCACTGCTACTACGGCTACCGCGCCTCCGGCGGCCCTGCCGGTGTCGGCGTGGCGGTCGGCCGCTCGGTCAGGACCACGATCGTGACCGCGGCGCTGCTGAACTTCTTCATCGGCTTCGCCATCTGGGGCACGAACGTGACGGTGAGGATCGGCGGATGAGGACGGGAACGTGGGCCACGGTCCGCCGGCGCCTGCTCGGCATCGGCTTCATCGTCGTGATCGCCGGGCTCGTCAGCCTCTCGATCGCCCTCTACAACAAGGCGTTCACGCCCGTGGTGAACGTGAAGCTGACGACCGACAAGCTCGGCAACCAGCTCCAGCCGCTCGGTGACGTCAAGGTGCGTGGCCTGATCGTCGGCTCCATCTCCAGGATCACGCCGACCGAACACGGCGCGGAGCTCGACCTCGCGCTCGACCCGGACAAGGTCGACCTCATCCCGGACAACGTCACCGCGCGGTTCATCCCGAAGACGCTCTTCGGCGACCGGTACGTGGCGCTGCAGATCCCCAGGACACCCGCCCAGCGCACGCTGTCCGACGGCGACCTGATCAAGCAGGACACGTCCGCGCCTGCCGTGGAGCTGTCGACGGCACTCGACCACCTCCTGCCGGTCCTGCAGGCGGTCCAGCCGCAGAAGCTGTCGACCACGCTCACCGCCATCTCGACCGCGCTCGACGGCCGGGGCAAGCAGCTCGGCGACACCCTGGTCCAGCTCGGCCAGCTGGTCGACGAGATCAACCCGCACGTGCCGCAGCTGACCCACGACCTGCAGGCACTCGTCGACGTCAGCGACACCTACTCACAGGCCATCCCCGACTTCGTCGGCGCGCTCGACGACCTGACGGTCACCTCCCGGACGATCTACGAGCAGCGTGCCGAGCTGAGCGCGTTGTTCGCCGACCTGACCACGGCCGGCCGCGACCTGGAGTCCTTCCTGCGTGCCAACTCCGACAACCTGATCAACCTGGCGGACAGCTCGCGGGACACCCTGGAGATCCTCGCGAAGTACTCGCCGTCCTACCCGTGCTTCCTCAAGCAGATGGCGTCGCTGGTCGACGCGGCGAAGCCGGTGTTCGGCGGGGGCACCGACCAGCCGGGGCTGCACGCGACGATCGAGGTCGTCGTCGACAAGGGCCCGTACGAGCCGGGCAAGGACACCCCGGAGTTCAACGAGCACCGCGGCCCGCGCTGCTACGACCCCGCCCAGATGGGCACACCGTTCCCCGACCAGCCGCCGGACGGTGAGCTGCGGGACGGCACCTCCCACGGCCCGGCCAACCGGACGCAGGAGGACGGCGTGTCGCCGCCCGCGAACGCCTCGGGCTTCACCACGTCCCCGAACGCGGCGATGAGCAGCGCGGACTCCATCGCCAACACCCCGGCCGAGAACGACTTCCTCGCGCAGCTGATCGCGCCGCAGATGGGCATCGCGCCCTCGCAGGTGCCCGGCTGGGCGACCTACCTGCTCGGGCCGATGTTCAGGGGAGCGGAGGTGACGGTCAAATGAGCGCGAATCATCGATGGTCAGGCCGGCGCCTCGACCGTGGGGGGTGCCGGGGTAGCGGAGCCAACCATCGAGCGCGTTGCCGAGGAGCGGGCGAGGTGCCGGCATGAGGGGGATCGTCGCGCCGCTCGTCAAGCTGATCATCTTCACGCTGGTCACGGTGTCCGCGACCGCGCTCCTGGCGATCAGCATCGCGAACGTCGACCTGTCCGACACCACCGACTACAAGGCCCGCTTCACCGACGCGACCCTGCTGCTGCCCGGTGACGAGGTGCGCATCGCGGGGGTGCGTGTCGGCGAGGTCGAGGACGTCGGCATCGTCGACCGCAAGCAGGCCGAGGTCACCTTCTCCGTCGCCGCCGGGCGCAAGCTGCCGAGGAACGTCACCGCGCAGATCAAGTTCCGCAACCTGGTCGGCCAGCGGTACGTGTCGCTGGCGCAGGGCAGCGGCGGCGACCCCAACGACGTGCTGGAGCCAGGAGAGACCATCCCGCTGCAGCACACCCGGCCCGCGCTCGACCTGACCGAGCTGTTCAACGGCTTCAAGCCGCTGTTCCGGGCGTTGTCGCCGGACGACGTCAACAAGCTGTCCTACGAGATCATCCAGGTGCTGCAGGGCGAGGGTGGCACCGTCGAGTCGCTCCTGTCCCACACGGCCTCGCTGACCAGCGCGATCGCCGGCCGGGACCAGGTGATCGGCGAGGTGATCAACAACCTCAACAGCGCGCTCGGCACGATCAACCAGCGTGGGGAGAAGCTCTCCGACCTGATCGTGACGGTCCAACAGCTGGTGTCCGGCCTCGCCGCCGACCGCGAACCGATCGGTGATGCCATCGACGCGCTCGGCGGGCTCACCGACACCACCGCCGGCCTGCTCGAACAGGCCCGCCAGCCGCTGAAGGACGACATCTCCGCACTCGGCGGCCTGGTCAACAACCTCAACGACAGCGAGTCGGTGGTCGAGCACTTCATCCAGTTCCTGCCGGAGAAGACCGCGAAGCTGACCCGCCTCGTGAGCTACGGCTCCTGGTTCAACTTCTACCTCTGCTCGGCGGAGGGCTCGATCGGCATCCCGGGGATAATCACCCAGCCCATCGACGTCCCGATCACGTCGGCCAGCTCGGCGAGGTGCACCCGATGAGGTCGTTCCGTTCACGGAATCCGATGCCGATCGGTATCGCCGGTCTGGTGGTGATCGGGCTCGCCCTGACGGTCGCGATGTTCTCCGACGACCTGCCGATCATCGGCGGCGGCACGAGCTACTCCGCGGAGTTCAGCGAGGCGGCCGGGCTTGGCGACGACGACGAGGTCCGCATCGCCGGGGTGAAGGTCGGCAAGGTGACCGACGTGGAGCTGTCCGGCGACAGGGTCGTCGTCACGTTCAAGGTCAAGGACGCGTGGGTGGGCGACCAGTCGTCCGCCGCCATCAAGATCAAGAACGTGCTCGGTCAGAAGTACCTGTCGCTGGACCCGGACGGGCATGACGTGCTCGACCCGTCGACGCCGATCCCACGGAACAGAACAGTGGCGCCCTACGACGTGCTCGAGGCGTTCCGAGGACTCGCCGAGACCACGAACGCCATCGACACGACCCAGCTCGCGCAGAGCTTCCAGGTGATCGGCGAGACCTTCGGCGACACCTCCGACGACGTGCGCGGCGCCCTGACCGGCCTGCAGCAGCTGTCGCAGACGGTCTCCAGCCGCGACCAGCAGCTCGCCACGCTCCTGTCCAACACCCGCGAGATCAGCGACACGCTCGCCGACCGCGACGCCGAGGTCGTGAAGCTCCTGCAGGACGGCAACCTGCTGCTGGAGGAGATCAACAACCGTCGCGAGGCCATCGGCACGCTCCTGGACGGCACGCAGGCGCTCGCGAAGGAGCTGCAGGGCCTGGTCGGGGACAACCAGAAGCAGCTCGGGCCCGTGCTCACGAGCCTCGACCAGCTGACCGGCATGCTGGCCCGCAACCAGGACGCGCTCAGCCAGGGCATCAAGAACATGGCCCCGTTCGTGCGGCTGTTCAACAACGCGGTCGGCAACGGCCGCTGGTTCGACAACTACATCTGCGGCCTGCTGCCACCGGCCGTCGGACCGGTCAACCAGGAAGGCTGTCTGGGGGCAACGTCATGAGCAGCTTCGCCTCCCGGCTGTCCCGCGACCTCGCCCGTGGCGTCGCCATCGCCGTCGTGCTCGGGCTGCTGATCGCGTTCTTCCTGTGGTGGGCACTCGTCGAGGGCAACCAGCGCCGGTACTCGGCCGTGTTCACCGGCGTCGTCGGGCTCTACGAGTCCAACGACGTGCGGATCCTGGGCGTCAAGGTCGGCCACGTCGACAAGGTCACCCCGGAGGGCGACACGGTCCGCGTCGACATGCTGGTCGACCGCACGGTGACGATCCCGGCCGTCGCCAAGGCCGTGATCGTCGCGCCGTCACTCGTCAGCGACCGGTACGTGCAGTTCACCCCGGTCTACACCAGCGGCGCCACCCTGAGCGAGGGCACGGTCCTGCCGAAGGAGCGCACCGCGACGCCGCTGGAGGTCGACGACCTCTACGCGAGCCTCAACCGGGTGAGCGTCACCCTCGGCCCCAACGGCGTGAACAAGGACGGCGCGCTCGCCGACCTGCTGAACGTGCTCGCGAAGAACCTGTCCGGCAACGGCGCGATCACCAACGAGACCATCACCCAGCTCTCACAGGCCGCGAAGACGCTCTCCGGCAGCGACGACGACCTGTTCGCCACCGTCGACAACCTGCAGAAGTTCACCTCGTCACTGGCCGCGAACGACGACTCGGTCAACGCGTTCGCCGAGCAGGCCGCCGACGCGACCAAGTTCCTCGCCGACGAGCGTGGCGACCTCGGCGAGGCCGTCCGGCAGCTCGGCATCGCGCTCGGCCTCGTGCAGCAGTTCATCAACGACAACCGCGAGCACCTCAAGACCAACGTCGACAAGCTCGCGTCGATCACCCAGGTGCTGGTCGACCAGCGGGCGGCGCTGGCGGAGACCCTCGACATCGCGCCCGTCGCCCTGTCGAACATCATCAACGCCTACAACGGCTCGTCCGGCACCCTCGACGCGCGTGCCGACCTCAACGAGCTGGCCCAGCCGCCGATCGTGACAGTCTGCAACCTGGTCCGCCAGATCACTCCCGACCAGCTGCCGCAAGCGCTTGCGGACACCTGTGACCAGCTCAAACCACTGCTCGAAGGGGCGCTGCCGACGCCGGCGCAGATCCTCACCGCGCTGCAGAACGGCACGGCACCGCAGCTGCCCATCCCCGGCACCATCGCGGGGGGCAACTGATGAAGCGCCTGGTCCCGCTGCTGGCCGCCGTGCTCGCGTTGTCCGGGTGCAGCTCGTTCACCGGCATCTACGACATCCCGCTGCCGGGCGGCGCGGATCTCGGCGACCACCCCTACACGGTGAAGGCGCACTTCAAGGACGTACTGGACCTCGTGCCGCAGTCGGGCGTCAAGGTCAACGAGGTGCCCGTCGGCCGGGTGGAGGACATCCAGCTCGCACCCGACGGCTGGACCGCCGAGGTCACCATGCGGGTCAACGGCGACGTCGAGCTGCCTGCCAACGCGCTCGCCATGCTGCGCCAGTCGAGCCTGCTCGGTGAGAAGTACGTCGAGCTGTCCGCGCCACCGCAGGGCGAGGCGACCGGGAGGCTCGCGGACGACGCGGTGATCCCGCTCGCGCGGACCAACCGCAACACCGACATCGAGGAGGTGCTCGGCGCGCTGTCCATGCTGCTCAACGGTGGTGGCGTCGAGCAGCTGCAGAGCATCACGAAGGAGCTCAACGCCGCGCTCGAGGGCAAGGAGCCCGACCTGCGTGCCACGCTCACGAACCTCGACACGCTGGTCGGCACGCTCGACGAGAGCAAGTCGGACATCGTCAGGGCCATCGACGGCGTCAACCAGCTCGCGGGCACCCTGGCCAGTGAGAAGGACGAGCTGGCAGGTGCCATCGACTCGCTAGGCCCCGGCCTCCAGGTGCTCAACGACCAGCGGTCGCAGCTCGTGACCATGCTCCAGTCGCTGGACTCGCTGTCGGACGTCGCCGTGGACACGGTGAACGCGAGCCAGGCGGACATCGTCGCCGACCTGAAGGCGCTGACCCCCGCGCTGCAGAAGCTGGGCGAGGCGGGCGCGGACCTGCCGAAGTCGCTCGAGCTGCTGCTGACCATCCCGTTCAGCGACGAGGCCGTGAACGGCATCGAGGGCGACTACTTCAACCTGTACGCCAAGATCGACCTCAACCTGCAGGACATCGTCGACAACCTGTCCCGCAGCAGGAACAACCCGCTGCAGAACGTGCCGGTCGTCGGTGACATCCTGGGCGGCCAGTCGGGTGGTGCGGACAGCCCGCTGCTGCCGATCCCGATCATCGGCGGTTCCTCGTCCGGCCAGCAACAGCAGCCGCCGGCCGACAGCGGCGGACTGGGCGGCTTGCTGGGTGGCCTGCTGGGAGGTGGGAAGTAGTGCTCACCAGGCGGGTCCGCATCCAGCTGATCGCGTTCGCGGTGATCGCGGTCGTCGCGATCGTGTACGCGGCGTTCCGGTTCACCGACGTCGGCAAGGTCTTCGGCGCCGACGGCTACACGGTGAAGATGAACCTGAAGGAGTCCGGCGGCATCTTCACCAACGCCGAGGTCACCTACCGTGGCTTCAACGTCGGTCGGGTGGGGGAGATCCACCTGACCCACGACGGCATCCAGGTCGACCTGAACATCGACTCGGACGCGCCGCGGATCCCGGAGGACCTCGACGCCGTGGTCGCCAACCGGTCCGCGGTCGGCGAGCAGTACGTCGACCTGCGGCCGCGTGACGGCGACGGCCCGTACCTGTCCGGGGCGTCGGTGATCTCGGCGGACCGGACGGTCACGCCGGTCGGCACCGACACGGTCATCCGCGACCTGGACAGCCTCGCCAGCTCCGTGCCGACCGACTCGCTGCGCACGGTCGTCGACGAGCTGGACGAGGCCTTCGCGGGCACCGGCGACGACCTGCAGGTCCTGCTCGACTCGACGCGCGACTTCACGACCATGGCCCGCGAGCACCTGCCGCAGACGATCACGCTGATCGACGACGGCGGCTCGGTGCTCGACACGCAGAACGCGCAGGCAGGCAACATCACGTCGTTCGCGAACTCGCTGCACCTGCTGTCCGACCAGCTGAAGTCCTCCGACCCGGACCTGCGCAACCTGATCACCCAGGCGCCGAGGGTGGCCTCGCAGGTGACCGACCTCCTGGCCGAGTCGGGTCCGGGCCTCGGCGTGACGGTCGCGAACCTGCTCACCACCTCCGACATCCTGCGAGCACGCAAGGACGGGCTCGAGTACGCGTTCGTGGCGTACCCGCTGTTCAGTGCGGCCGGGCAGGGGCTGCTGGGGGCCGACCCCGGGCAGGTCCACCTCGGGCTGGTGCTCAACCTGTTCAACCCGCCGCCGTGCACCAAGGGGTACGAGCAGACACCGCGCCGCAACGGCACCGACATCGGGGCAGCACCCCAGCCGGTGCCGGAGCAGACTTACTGTGCCGAGCCGACGGGCAGTCCCGTCAACGTCCGCGGCTCGGCGAACGCGCCGTTCGGTGGGGTGCCGGTCGCGCAGGACCAGCCGGCCACGCCGCCGGGTGGCGGCTCGGACGCCGCAAGGAACCCACTCGCCGTCCTGCCGGGGTCGGTGAGCCAGCCGGGTGGCGACCCACTCAGCCTCGCCACACTTCTCGGACTACCGGGGTGATGCACGTTGTCTGACTCGAAGACCTCGTCCGGCGACGAGGACGTGAAGGACGCCGACGCCCGCGTCGGTTCGGGCAGGCCGAAGGGGCCGCAGCTGTTCATGACGGTCGCGGTCGCGCTGCTCGTCGCCGCGGCCGCGGTGGCCGGCTGGTACGGCGTGTCGTGGTTCAACGCGTCGAACGACGACTCGCTGTCGTTCTCGCGCACCCGCGACGAGGTCAACCGCGTCGGCCAGGCCGCGATCGTCACGATGAACACGCTGGACTACCGCAGCGTCGACCAGGGGCTGAAGGACTGGGAGTCCGCCACCACCGGCGACCTGCACAACGAGGTCGTGAAGGGCAAGAAGGACAGCCGCGACGCCATCGTCGCCGCCCAGTCGGTGACGAAGGCGACCGTGCTGTCCTCGGCCGTCTCGGAGCTCGACGACCGGGCGGGCCAGGCGTCGGTGCTGGTCGCGTTGAAGGTGAACGTGGCCGTGAAGGGCCAGCAGCCCGCCGACAAGTACATGCGTCTGGCAGGCAAGCTCCAGCGCACCGCCGACGGCTGGAAGCTGTACGAGATCGGGCAGGTCCCGTATCTGCAGCCGGGCCAGTGAGGGAGGACTGACGTGCCACCGCACCGCCGCCGCCCGGCCCCCAGCCAGGGCCAGGCACCGCCGATCCGCCGCCCCAAGGTCGCGGGGATGCGCAACCGCCCGTCCGACGTGGACGAGTTCTCGGAGGACCGGGTCACTGGTGTCCTGAGTGGACTGCGCGGCACCCCGCCGTCCAGGCCCGAAGACGACGCCGAGACGACCGTCCTGCCGAGGATCACCGACGACGAGCCGCGGGCCGAGGACGACCGCGAGATCGACCCGGAGACGAACGAGCCCCCCGCGGTCGTCGACGAGCCCGAACTCGCCCCGAGCCCCGAGCCACGCAGGAAGACCGCACAGGTGGCGAAGGTCGCGGTCCGCCCGGCAGGCAAACGCCGGTCCACCGGCAGCGTTCGCCCCGACGACCTGTCGGCGGCCGAGACCGACACGGAGCCCCGCCGCCCGCGCCCGCCGCAGCGCCCGACCCGCACGCCCGCCCAGACCCAGATTTCGGTGGCGATCATCCTGGTCGTGGTCGCGGTGGTCCTGGCAGGCCTGGCGGTGTTCTTCCGAGGGAAGGCCGACGCTCTGGCCAGCGACGACTCGAACACGGCACTCACGGACAGCGCGACCACCAGCCAGGTGAAGGGTCAGCTGACGAACGCCATCAAGCAGACGTTCAGCTACAACTACACCGACCTCGGCTCGACGGAGAAGGCCGTCAAGGAGAACCTGACCGGCAAGGCGCTGTGTGAGTACAACCTCCTGTTCGGGGAGGTCAAGCAGTACGCGCCGCAGCAGAAGATCGTCCTGGACACCACGGTCCGCGAGCTGGCGGTGGTCCGCATCGACGGCGACCGGGCAGAGGCCCTCGTCTACATCGACCAACTCTCCACGAGGGTCGACGTGAACAAGACCGTCGCGGTCGGCGGCCAGTTCGCAGTACAGGCCAAACGCGACGGCGGCCACTGGAAGATCACCGAGTTCGACATGTTCGGCCAGCCGTTGTTCAACGGCAAGCCAGCGCCGACCTGCTGAGTCGTTCCGTGGCTGTCACCACCTGTTAGCGTGCCTACACTCGGGGCACACTTGGTAACAGGGGGTGTCGAGTGCGGCTGGAGCCTGCGGAGTTCAACCTGTTGTGGCGGCGGCTCGACCTGCCGGCCCGGCCACTGGAGCTGAACGTTCCGGCGCAGGGGGCGACGCTGGCAGAGGCGGCCCGACTGTCCGCGCGGGCCGCTGAGGCGCTTCGACGGCGTGACCTGCTGGTTCGTGACGACCCGGCGGTGAAGGTGGCCGGGCTGTTGAACACGGTCGCCCGGCCTGCCACGCAGGTGGACCTCCGCTGGGCGCGCGGTGGGGGCGTGGCGGAGCTGCGGGGTCTCGTTGCGGTGCGTGGTAGGAGCGGTGTCCTCGCTCTGTGGGACGGCGAGTCGGTGACGCTCCGAGGGGTCAGGAGCGTCGCGGCGCCGGACGAGTTGGTGGCGGTGCTGGGCGAGTCGCCGCCTGGTGCTGGTCGGTCGGTGACCACGCCCGCCGAGGCGGTGGGGCGTGCGTCCCGTGAGAGCAATGGTGACGCCGGGCTCTTCCAGCGTCGGCTGGTCGCCGCTGGGGTGTCCCGCGACGATGCCCGGGTCTGGCGCGATGTGGTCGAGGCACGCAGGCTGCGTGCGGGTCAGATCGGCGCGACGGCCTACGACCAGTGGGGGAGGGGCACTCGGGTCCCGTGGGTGATCCATGTTCTCGACACCGATCGAGGGCGTTACGCCACCTACGAACGTCGCGGCTATCGCACGATCGTGGGCGCGAGCACGCACTGGCTGGTCACGGTCGTACGGGAACTGCACTCCGAAGGGGTGGTCGGTTCCCGGAACCGCTAGCGGCGAGCTTCCGTCGCATGACAGAGTTGAGCAGCTACTGGTCGTGACGGGGGAGGGTGACATGGCCAGTCGGGACGAGTGGTTCTCGACCAACATCTCGGGTGACGGTTCGCTGACGAAGTCGGGCGCGCCGAGACACCTTGCCGGCGGCTTCAGGGTGGACCCAGCCGCCGCCCCGGCCGTCAGGGCCGCCTTCGAGGAAGCCATCCTGATGCTGAAGAAGGCGCGGCGGGCGATGACCGACATGCAGTTCCTGAGCGGTGGAAGTGTAAATCCTGTCGTGGACCGGTACCTCTCCGTCCTGGCCGAGGTCGGCTATGGGGACCGAGGGTCCGTGACAATGGCGGCGGACAGTGCGGCTGCCGAGTATCAAAGCGTGATCGACCAGTTGGATCGGGTAATGGCCGGTTACCAGGGCAGCGAGGACGAGGCGCAGAGTCGGACTCGGCGGTTGCGGTCATGACGACTCGGCGCGCGGCTCTCGGCACGATGATGCTGCTGGTGGCGCTGATGCTGGCCGGGTGCGAGAGCGCGGTGGCGGGATCACCCAGGGCCTCCTCCGACCGTCCGGACACGGCCGACAGCACGTCCCCGTCGACCTCGGAGCGGTTGTCACCATCGGTGGAGAAACCCAAGGATCTCCGTGGCATCGATCCGTGCGAGTTCGTCACGCCGGAGCAACGAGCGGAGCTCCAGCTCACCGCTCCTGACGAGAAGGAAATGTCGCCATGGGGAGAGCAGTTGTGTGATCTTGGGGGCTCGGTTGTCGGCATTAGCTTCTCCCCGAACACCGTCCTCGGCGACGGACTTGATCGCGCATACAGGTCCAAGAACTCGTTCGACAACTTCGCCGAGACCAACGTCGACGGATATCCGGGTGTGCGTGTCAACTTCGCCACTCAGTCCTGCGCTCTGATCATGGGTGTCTCCAACGAGCAGACACTGAACATGGAGCTGACCAGGGTCTCGGCGAACGCGCCGGGGAAGGGTGACCCGTGTGGCTTCGCCGAGGAAATCATGAGTGAGGTCATCAGAAATCTGCCGGACGCTTGAGGGGGCGGCGATGAGTGAGTACGAGCCGTTCGGGGAACAGATCAACTGGGATGCTGTGTCGCACCAGCAGTTGTGGGAATGGTTCGCCGAGCCGCGGCTGGTGGAGATGCAGGCCTGGACCGATGCCGTGACAGACGACGTGGCCGCGCGTTTCCAGGCCGCCGCGGACAAGGTCGACGAGGCGTTGCGAGCAGCCGGTATCGAGTGGGAGGGCGCGGCGGCCGACGCCATGCGGGACGCCGCGAGCCCGCTGGCCGAGCACGCCCTCCGGGCCAAGGACGCCGCCACCCAGGCGGGCTTCACGACGGTGGGCCAGCTCGCCCACGCGAAGGCGACCGCGCTCGCGCTGCCCGAACCCACCCCGGCACCCAGCCAGAACATCTTCCTCGAGGCACAGGCCGGGAACATCGCGCAGTACTTCCACGACGTCGCCGCGCACGAGGCCGCCGCCAACGAGGCCGAGCAGCGAGCACGGGACCTCGCGCGGTCCTACGACACCGCCGCGGCTGACGCGGCGGGCGCGCTTCCCCGGTTCGAGCCGGCGCCCGCTGCCACCGTGTCCAGGGCCGAGTCGCCGGACGTGATCAAGGTGGACGGCCCCAGGGTGAGCACGCCACCGCCGGTTGGTCCCCGAACGGGCGAGGTCGGCGAGCCGGACAGCACGCCACGGCCACAGTCGGGTCCCGACCACCGCCCACCTGGATCCACGACCGGAGAGAGCCCGGCAGCAACCACACCAGGCGCGGCCACCGGCCAGGGCTTGTCGTCATCACCTGGCCCCGGGGCCTCGTTCGGACCCGCGCCTGGTGCGGTCGACACACCACGTCAGGCGGGTTCGGCGCCACTCGTCGGCCTGACCGGTTTCGGCGAACGGCCGACCACGGCCTCACCGCGCGGCGGCGTCACGGGCGAGCCCGGACCAGACGGACGAGGCGGGCTGCGAGGTGTCGGCGCCCGCGGGGCGAATGGGGAGGCAGTACGAGCCGGTACCGCCCAGCCTGCCGGCAGGGCCGGGAGCACCGGAATCACCCCGGTCGGCGCCGGACGCGGCCGGGACGACGAGGACGACGAGCACCGCGGCCCCGCCTACCTCGTCGACTACCACGACGACTTCTGGGACGACTCCCCACCAGTGGCCCCGGCCGTCATCGGCGACGAGGACGACGACTGACAAGACCAGAAAATGTGATGTTGCGCACATAACACTTCGTCGCGGAACGGTACCCGTCAACCAGCTCCGCCGAAGCGCGGCTGGCTCGGTTCAGAACCCCGCTTACCTGCGTTCACCTGCTGAACTACCGCTTGAACATCGCTGACATCCCACCGGAAAAGCCCGTGAGATCATGGCGCGGCATCTTGACTCAGGGCCACCTCAGGGTCACGCTATTCACCAAGCACGCCTTCGGCGGGAGGACGGTTGAGTGCGGGCCTAGACAGTCGCCAACTCTATGGCTAGACTGCCCCTTTGCGCTGCCCACTTTTGCTTGCCCTAGACTAGTTGGGCACGACCGCACCCCTGAGCAGTTCAGTTACAGTTGCTAACGAGGCTGCTCAACCGCACATTAGTCCTGGAAGGACGCATCTTGGCAGTCTCCCGCGCGACCCAAGCCACTGCTGCGACCAACTCCACCATGTCGAACTCTGGCATCCCAGGCGCGCCGCTACGGGTCTCGTTCGCGAAGATCCGCGAGCCGCTGGGCACGCCGAACTTGCTCGACCTGCAGATCCAATCGTTCCAGTGGTTCACCGGTGACGAGGCGTGGTTCCAACGCCGTGTCGACGCCGGTGACGAGAACCCGGTGGGTGGTCTCCAGGAGGTTCTCAACGAGATCTCCCCCATCGAGGACTTCTCCGGCTCCATGTCGCTGTCCTTCGACGACCCGCGCTTCGACGAGGTCAAGGCCTCGACCGAGGAGTGCAAGGACAAGGACATGACCTACGCGGCCCCACTGTTCGTGACGGCCGAGTTCACCAACCACCAGACTGGCGAGATCAAGAGCCAGACGGTGTTCATGGGTGACTTCCCGGTCATGACGGACAAGGGCACCTTCATCATCAACGGCACCGAGCGCGTCGTGGTGTCGCAGCTGGTCCGTTCGCCGGGCGTCTACTTCGACACGTCCGTCGACAAGACCACCGACAAGGACGTGTACGTCGCCAAGGTCATCCCCAGCCGTGGTGCCTGGCTGGAGTTCGACGTCGACAAGCGTGACACGGTGGGTGTCCGCATCGACCGCAAGCGCCGCCAGCCGGTGACGGTCCTGCTCAAGGCCCTCGGCTGGACCACGGAGCAGATCCGGGAGCGCTTCGAGTTCTCCGAGACGCTCCTCGCGACCCTGGAGAAGGACCACACGGCCGGCACCGACGAGGCGCTGCTCGACATCTACCGCAAGCTGCGCCCGGGTGAGCCGCCGACCAAGGAGTCCGCGCAGACGCTGCTGGAGAACCTGTTCTTCAAGGACAAGCGCTACGACCTGGCCAAGGTGGGCCGGTACAAGGTCAACAAGAAGCTTGGCCTGACCACCGCCAGCGACATCGGGGTGCTGACCGAGGACGACATCGTCACCACGATCGAGTACCTCGTCCGCCTGCACGCCGGTGAGACCACCATGCGTGGCGCCAACGAGGACGACGTGCCCGTCGAGGTCGACGACATCGACCACTTCGGCAACCGCCGCCTCCGCACCGTCGGCGAGCTGATCCAGAACCAGATCCGCGTCGGCCTGTCCCGCATGGAGCGTGTCGTCCGCGAGCGCATGACCACGCAGGACGTCGAGGCCATCACGCCGCAGACCCTGATCAACATCCGGCCGGTCGTCGCCGCGATCAAGGAGTTCTTCGGTACCTCGCAGCTCTCGCAGTTCATGGACCAGACCAACCCGGTCGCCGGTCTGACCCACAAGCGCCGCCTTTCCGCGCTGGGTCCGGGCGGTCTGTCGCGTGAGCGTGCCGGCATGGAGGTCCGCGACGTCCACCACAGCCACTACGGCCGCATGTGCCCGATCGAGACCCCGGAAGGCCCGAACATCGGCCTGATCGGCTCGCTCTCGTCGTACGCGCGGGTCAACCCGTTCGGCTTCATCGAGACGCCGTACCGCAAGGTCATCGAGGGCCAGGTAACCGACACGATCGACTACCTGACCGCCGACGAGGAGGACCGGCACGTCATCGCCCAGGCGAACGCGCCGCTCGACCCCGAGGGCCACTTCGCCGAGGACCGCGTCCTGGTCCGCAAGAAGGGCGGCGAGGTCGAGTTCATCGAGCCGTTCGACGTGGACTACATGGACGTCTCGCCGCGTCAGATGGTCTCCGTCGCGACCGCGATGATCCCGTTCCTCGAGCACGACGCCGCCAACCGTGCCCTCATGGGCGCGAACATGCAGCGCCAGGCCGTCCCGCTGCTGCGCAGCGAGTCGCCGCTGGTGGGCACGGGCACCGAGCTCAAGGCCGCCGTCGACGCCGGTGACGTCGTCGTCAACGAGAAGGACGGCGTCGTCGAGGAGCTGTCCGCGGACTTCATCACGGTGATGGCCGACGACGGCACCCGCCGGACCTACGGGCTGCACAAGTTCCGCCGGTCCAACCAGGGCACCTGCGTCAACCAGCGGCCGATCATCGGCGAGGGCGACCGGGTCCTGGCGGGCCAGGTCATCGCCGACGGGCCGTGCACCGAGAACGGTGAGATGGCGCTCGGCAAGAACCTGCTCGTCGCGATCATGCCGTGGGAGGGCCACAACTACGAGGACGCCATCGTCATCTCGCAGCGGCTCATCCAGGACGACGTGCTCACCTCGATCCACATCGAGGAGCACGAGATCGACGCGCGCGACACGAAGCTGGGCGCCGAGGAGATCACGCGGGACATCCCGAACGTCTCCGAGGAGGTCCTGGCCGACCTCGACGAGCGCGGCATCGTCCGCATCGGTGCCGAGGTCAGCGACGGCGACATCCTGGTCGGCAAGGTCACCCCGAAGGGCGAGACCGAGCTGACCCCCGAGGAGCGGCTGCTCCGCGCGATCTTCGGCGAGAAGGCGCGCGAGGTCCGCGACACCTCGCTGAAGGTGCCCCACGGCGAGACCGGCAAGGTCATCGGCGTGCGTGTCTTCTCCCGCGAGGACGAGGACGAGCTGCCCCCGGGTGTCAACGAGCTGGTCCGGGTGTACGTGGCGCAGAAGCGCAAGATCCAGGACGGCGACAAGCTCGCCGGCCGCCACGGCAACAAGGGCGTCATCGGCAAGGTGCTGCCCGTCGAGGACATGCCGTTCATGTCCGACGGCACCCCGGTCGACGTCGTCCTGAACACCCACGGTGTGCCCCGTCGTATGAACATCGGCCAGGTGCTGGAGCTGCACCTGGGCTGGCTCGCTTCCCAGGGATGGAAGGTCGAGGGCAGCCCGGACTGGGCGAAGAACCTGCCCGAGGAGCTGTACGACGTGGCCCCGGACACGAACACCGCGACGCCGGTGTTCGACGGTGCCAAGGAGAACGAGATCACCGGGCTGCTCGGCTCGACGCTCCCCAACCGGGACGGCGAGCGGATGGTCAGCGAGGCCGGCAAGGCGACGCTCCTGGACGGGCGTTCGGGCGAGCCGTTCCCGTACCCGGTGGCCGTCGGCTACATGTACATCCTCAAGCTGCACCATCTGGTGGACGACAAGATCCACGCCCGCTCGACCGGCCCTTACTCGATGATCACGCAGCAGCCGCTGGGTGGTAAGGCGCAGTTCGGTGGCCAGCGCTTCGGTGAGATGGAGTGCTGGGCCATGCAGGCCTACGGCGCGGCGTACACGCTCCAGGAGCTCCTGACGATCAAGTCCGACGACGTGCTCGGTCGCGTCAAGGTCTACGAGGCGATCGTCAAGGGCGAGAACATCCCGGAGCCGGGCATCCCGGAGTCGTTCAAGGTGCTGCTCAAGGAACTGCAGTCCCTGTGCCTCAACGTCGAGGTGCTGTCGTCCGACGGCGCCGCGATCGAGATGCGCGACGGGGACGACGAGGACCTCGAGCGTGCGGCCGCGAACCTCGGCATCAACCTCTCTCGCAATGAGTCGCCGTCTGTTGACGACGTCGTGAACTGACCGGGTCGCGGGCGCGGCCTTCTCGCCGCGCCCGCCCCGATCCCCAGAAGAATCTTCAAGGCTTGAACCAACAAAAGGGGAAGACCCGACGTGCTTGACGTCAACTTCTTCGATGAGCTCCGCATCGGCCTGGCGACCGCTGACGACATCCGCCAGTGGTCCTTCGGCGAGGTCAAGAAGCCGGAGACCATCAACTACCGCACCCTGAAGCCGGAGAAGGACGGACTCTTCTGCGAGAAGATCTTCGGCCCCACCCGGGACTGGGAGTGCTACTGCGGCAAGTACAAGCGCGTGCGCTTCAAGGGCATCATCTGTGAGCGCTGTGGCGTCGAGGTCACACGCGCCAAGGTGCGCCGTGAGCGCATGGGCCACATCGAGCTGGCCGCGCCTGTCACTCACATCTGGTACTTCAAGGGTGTGCCTTCGCGGCTGGGCTATCTGCTCGACCTGGCGCCGAAGGACCTGGAAAAGATCATCTACTTCGCCGCGTACGTGATCACCACGGTGGACACCGAGCAGCGGCACACCGACCTGCCCACGCTCGAGAGCGAGATGCAGGTCGAGCGCAAGCAGGTCGAGAACCGGCGCGACGCCGACATCGAGGCCCGCGCGCAGAAGCTCGAGGCCGACCTGGCCGCCCTCGAGGAGGAGGGTGCCAAGTCCGACGTCCGCCGCAAGGTCAAGGAGGGCGGCGAGCGGGAGATGCGCCAGCTCCGCGACCGGACCCAGCGTGAGCTGGACCGGCTCGAGGAGATCTGGACCACCTTCACCAAGCTCGAGCCCAAGCAGCTGATCGCGGACGAGCTCCTGTACCGCGAGCTGGTCGACCGCTACGGCGACCACTTCACCGGTGCCATGGGCGCGGAGGCCATCCAGAAGCTGGCCGCCGACTTCGACGTCAACGCCGAGGCCGACAACCTGCGCGACACCATCCGCAACGGCAAGGGGCAGAAGAAGCTCCGCGCCCTCAAGCGGCTGAAGGTCGTCGCGGCGTTCTCGCAGACGAACAACTCGCCGATGGGCATGGTCCTCGACTGCATCCCGGTGATCCCGCCGGACCTGCGGCCGATGGTCCAGCTCGACGGTGGCCGTTTCGCCACCTCGGACCTGAACGACCTGTACCGCCGCGTCATCAACCGCAACAACCGGTTGAAGCGGCTGATCGACCTCGGCGCGCCCGAGATCATCGTCAACAACGAGAAGCGGATGCTGCAGGAGGCCGTCGACGCGCTGTTCGACAACGGCCGCCGCGGCCGGCCGGTGACGGGCCCGGGCAACCGGCCGCTCAAGTCGCTGTCCGACCTGCTCAAGGGCAAGCAGGGCCGGTTCCGCCAGAACCTGCTCGGCAAGC
Organism: Actinophytocola oryzae; assembly: GCF_004364325.1. Taxonomy (GTDB): domain Bacteria; phylum Actinomycetota; class Actinomycetes; order Mycobacteriales; family Pseudonocardiaceae; genus Actinophytocola; species Actinophytocola oryzae. The sequence continues at coordinate 258,664 of NZ_SOCP01000012.1, forward strand.
GTGTCGACTACTCCGGCCGTTCGGTCATCGTGGTCGGCCCGCAGCTCAAGCTGCACCAGTGCGGTCTGCCCAAGGCGATGGCGCTCGAGCTGTTCAAGCCGTTCGTCATGAAGCGGCTGGTCGACCTCAACCACGCGCAGAACATCAAGTCCGCCAAGCGGATGGTGGAGCGCGCACGCCCCGCGGTGTGGGACGTGCTGGAAGAGGTCATCACCGAGCACCCCGTGATGCTCAACCGCGCGCCGACGCTGCACCGCCTCGGCATCCAGGCCTTCGAGCCGCAGCTGGTGGAAGGCAAGGCCATCCAGCTGCACCCGCTGGTCTGCGAGGCGTTCAACGCGGACTTCGACGGTGACCAGATGGCGGTCCACCTGCCGCTGTCGGCCGAGGCCCAGGCCGAGGCACGCATCCTGATGCTGTCGTCCAACAACATCCTGTCGCCTGCCTCGGGTCGCCCCCTGGCCATGCCGCGACTGGACATGGTGACGGGTCTGTTCCACCTGACCCGCCTCAAGGAGGACGGCAAGGGCACCGGACTGGCGTTCTCGTCGCCTGCCGAGGCCATCATGGCCTTCGACCGCGAAGTGATCGACCTGCAGGCCCTGATCAAGATCCGCATCGCCGACCGCACGCCCGGCCCGGGCATGCAGCCGGAGGACTGGCAGCCCGGTCAGCCGTGGCTGGCCGAGACCACCCTCGGTCGCGTGCTGTTCAACGACCTGCTGCCCGACGACTACCCGTTCATGAACGAGCCGATGCCCAAGAAGCGTCAGGCCGCGATCGTGAACGACCTCGCCGAGCGGTACCCGATGGTCACCGTGGCCAGGACGCTGGACAAGCTGAAGGACGCCGGCTTCCACTGGGCCACTCGTTCGGGTGTCACCATCGCGATCTCCGACGTGGTCGTGCCGCCGAACAAGCAGGAGATCCTCGACGGGTACGAGCTGAAGGCCGACGCGGTCGAGAAGCGGTACCAGCGTGGTCAGCTCTCCGCCACCGAGCGGAACAACGAGCTGGTCAAGGTCTGGAGCCTCGCGACGGAGGACGTCGCGAAGGCCATGGAGGCCAACTACCCCGACACCAACCCGATCCCCACGATCGTGAAGTCGGGCGCGGCGGGCAACATGACCCAGATCCGTCAGCTCTCCGGCATGAACGGCCTGGTGACGAACCCGCGTGGTGAGTTCATCCCGCGTCCGATCAAGGCCAACTTCCGTGAGGGCCTGTCGGTGCTGGAGTACTTCATCGCGACGCACGGTGCCCGCAAGGGTCTGGCCGACACCGCGCTGCGTACCGCCGACTCGGGTTACCTGACCCGTCGTCTGGTGGACGTGTCGCAGGACGTCATCGTCCGCGAGGTCGACTGCGGCACCACGCGCGGCATCATGATGAAGGTCGGCGAGCCGGGCGGTCCGGATGGCACGGCGTTCCGCGCCGAGCACGTGGAGACCTCGGTCTACGCGCGCACGCTGTCCTCGGAGATCACCGACAAGGACGGCAACGTCCTGCTCAACCGGGGCGACGACCTCGGCGACCCGGCGATCGAGAAGCTGCTCGGTTCCGGTGTCACCGACGCGAAGGTCCGGTCGGTGCTCACCTGCGAGTCGGTGGTCGGTGTCTGCGCCACCTGCTACGGGCGGTCCATGGCGACCGGCCAGCTGGTGGACGTCGGCGAGGCGGTCGGCATCGTGGCGGCGCAGTCCATCGGTGAGCCGGGTACCCAGCTCACGATGCGTACGTTCCACCAGGGTGGTGTGGCCGGCGAGGACATCACGACCGGTCTGCCGCGTGTCCAGGAGCTGTTCGAGGCCCGCCAGCCCAAGGGCAAGGCCCCGATCGCCGAGGTCGACGGCCGCGTGCGCATCGAGGACGGCGACCGCTACTGGAAGATCACGCTGGTCCCGGACGACGGCAGCGAGGAGATCATCTTCGAGAAGCTGTCGAAGCGTCAGCGCCTCGCGGTGACGCCGGACGGCCCGCTCGCGGACGGCGACCACGTGAAGGTCGGTCAGCAGCTGCTCGAAGGTACGCCTGACCCGCACGAGGTTCTGCGTGTCATGGGTCCGCGCGAGGCGCAGCTGCACCTCGTCGACGAGGTCCAGAAGGTGTACCGGGCGCAGGGTGTGTCCATCCACGACAAGCACATCGAGGTCATCGTCCGGCAGATGCTGCGCCGGGTCACGATCCTCGACTCGGGTTCGGCGGAGTTCCTGCCCGGCGCGCTCATCGAGCGGGCCGAGTTCGAGCGGGAGAACCGTCGGGTCGTCGCCGCAGGTGGCGAGCCGGCCTCCGGCCGCCCGGTGCTGATGGGCATCACCAAGGCGTCGCTGGCCACTGACTCGTGGCTGTCGGCGGCCTCCTTCCAGGAGACCACGCGTGTCCTGACCGACGCCGCGATCAACGGCCGGTCGGACAAGCTGGTCGGCCTGAAGGAGAACGTGATCATCGGCAAGCTGATCCCCGCGGGGACCGGCATCAACAAGTACCGCAACATCCAGGTCCAGCCGACCGAGGAGGCGCGGGTCGCGGCGTACGCGATCCCGAGCTACGACGACGGCTACTACACCCCGGATGTGTTCGGCACCGGCACGGGCGCAGCCGTCCCCCTGGACGACTACGACTTCGGCCGCGACTACCGATAAGCGATGTGAAAGGGAGCCCCCGACCATCTCGGTCGGGGGCTCCCTCGCGTTCCGGGGACTGTCCTCAGAGAACTCGGGCATCTGTCGCATAGCGGGCGACCTGCGGTGATGCCGTTGTCACGAACAACCTTCACATGGCCGGACGCGATGATAGTTTCCGACCGTGCCTACTCCGGTTCCCTTCACCGACAACGTCAGCGACCTGTCCAACCAGGACGGCTACCAGTTCGAGTTCCGTTGCGAACGCTGCGGCAACGGTTTCCGATCGGCGTTCGTCAGGGACAAGATGGAGCTGGGCCGCAGCGCCCTGCGGGCCGTCGGCTCGCTCTTCGGTGGCAAGCTCCAGGAGATCAGCTACTCCGCCGAGCAGTGGCGCTACAACCGCGCCTCGAATTCGCCCGCCAAAGACGCCGCACTGGCCGCCGCGGTCCAGGAGATCAGCCCGAACTTCCGCCAGTGCCGGGGATGCGGCGACTGGATGTGCTCGTCCCAGTGCTGGAACGACGAGATCGGGCAGTGTCTGCGCTGCTCGCCGAGCGTCGCGGAGGAGATGTCCCGCGCGCAGGCCGAGGCACAGCGCGGCCAGATCTGGGACAGGGCCAGGGAGACCGACTGGACCGCCGACCTGGACCTCGCCACGCGGGCCAAGGTGAGCTGCCCGTCGTGCGGCAGCAAGGTGGACGGCGGCAAGTTCTGCTCGTCCTGCGGGTCGTCCCTCGCGGTGACCACGACGTGCGGCGGCTGCGGTTCCGCGGCGAACAAGCCGGGTTCGGTGTTCTGTTCGGACTGCGGCACACGACTCTGACCCACGTCAATCCCGCCGAAAGTATTAGGCCAACCAGCTGGTGGGATACGACCGAAACAGGGCACTTTGTCGTGATTCATTGACCGAAACGCGATCTTTCGGACAACCTTCCTGGGCGTGCCTTCACCCCTGCCTCGAAAGGTGCCCCACAGATGAAGATCCTCATGTCCGTGCTGGCGGCGGGCTTACTCGCGCTGACCGCCGCGACCACCGCCGCCACCGCCGACCCCGGCCAGGTCACCACGCAGGACGTCCACGCCGCGGACGCCTGCTACACGTGGAGTCGCTCGCTCTCCCAGGGCGCCACGGGCGACGACGTGCGCCAGCTCCAGATCCGCGTCGCCGGCTACCCCGGCTACAACGCGGTGCTCGGCCTCGACGGTGAGTTCGGCCCGGCCACCAAGGCCGCGGTCACCCGCTTCCAGCAGGCCTATGGCCTGTCCGCCGACGGCATCGCGGGCCCGCAGACCTTCGCGAAGCTCTACGACCTGCAGGACAACGACTGCACCCCCGTCAACTTCAGCTACGACGAGCTGAACAACTGCAACTCCGACTGGTCCGGCGGCCGCGTCTCGGCGAGCGCGGCCAAGGCGAACGCACTTGTCACCATGTGGAAGCTCCAGGCTCTGCGTCATGCCATGGGCGACCGGCCAGTCACCGTCAACGGCGGCTTCCGCAGCGTCACGTGCAACAACAACGCGGGCGGCGCCACCAACAGCCGCCACCTCTACGGCGACGCGGCCGACCTCGGCGCCGGTGCGCAGGGCTTCTGCAACATCGCCCGCCAGGCACGCAACCACGGCTTCACCGAGATCCTCGGCCCCGGCTACCCCGACCACAACGACCACGTCCACGTGGCGCTGCGGTCCGGCCAGCTCTGGTCCGCCCCGAACTGCGGGATCTGAAGCCGCGCTTAACGAACCGTGAAGCAACCCTCGCTGGTGTCGGGCCGCCGCGTCCCCGAGGCTGACGGCATGGAACCGGACACCAAGGACTGGACCTGGGTCCTCGAGCGCCCCTGCCCCGAGTGCGGGCTCGACACCAGCGAGATCCACCACGACGACATCCCCGACCTGCTACGCGCGAACGCCTCGGCCTGGCAGGAGGTCCTGACCCGCCCGGCCGTCCGCGAGCGCCCGGACGAGAACACCTGGTCGCCGCTGGAGTACGCCGCCCACGTCCGCGACGTGTGCCGCGTCTTCACCGAACGCCTGCACCTGATGCTCACCCAGGACGGCCCGACCTACCCGAACTGGGACCAGGACGCGACGGCCGTCGAGGACCGCTACGGCGAGCAGGACCCGACGAGGGTCGCGGGGGAGCTGGCGGAGGCGGCCGACCGCCTCGCGGGCGACTTCGCGAAGGTCGCCGGTGAGCAGTGGGACCGGACCGGCAGCCGGAGCGACGGCGCGCACTTCACCGTCGACACGTTCGCCCGCTACCTCGTCCACGACCCGGTCCACCACCTGCACGACGTCACCAGGGGCGTTGTGTAGCCCCGCGTGCGACACGCGGCTACACCGTCCTTGTGAAGGTCATCAGCCAGCGAGAATTCCGCAACAACTCCGCAGCGGTGATGGACGCGGTGGAGGCGGGAGAGACGTTCCACGTCACCCGCAACGGCGTGGAGATCGCGGAGTTGCGACCGATACGTCGGCGCCAGCAGGTGGCCACGGAGGAGCTTGTCGAGCGTCTTCGGAAGCTACCTCGGGTGGACTACGAGGAGATGCGTCGTGAGTCCGACGAGTTCTTCGGCGAGGAACGGGTAGGCGACTACGACCCGTGGGAGCGGGCCCGTGGCTGAACGCCACGAGACCGGGGTGCTGGACACGTGCCTGTACATCGACCTCGATCTGTTGGACCGGTCGGTCATTCCGATGCGCTCTTCAATAACCGCCATCACCTTGGCAGAGCTGCACAAAGGTGTGGTCATAGCGAAGGATCCCGCGACCAGGGCGGCGCGCACCGAGAGGCTGGGTGCGGCGATCGCCGCCTTCGAGCCGTTGCCGTTCGACGGCGAGGCCGCTACCAGGTACGGGTCGCTGGTCGCGATGACTGTGGCAGCGAAACGGGATCCTCGGCCACGCGCCATGGACCTGATGATCGCCGCGATCGCATCGTGTCGTGAGCTGCCGCTGTACACCCGCAACGTGACGGATTTCGTGGGGCTCGGCGACCTCGTTGAGATCGTCGGCGTCTGACATAGCCCCTGACCAGGGTGGCGGCTGGCTGGCAAGATCCCTTTCCGTGCCGGGAACAGTAAGGACCGGTAGGGCGTTGCAGCGTAGGTCGACCCCGGTTTTGACCCTCTGTGGGGTGCCAGGTATCGTTGGTACTCGCGCCCGACCTATGTCGGGTCGATCCGCGTGCCTGTGCGCGGAGTTCGCGTGAGCGGACACCTCGCAGTAACCGCGGAGTTCCTTCCGAGCCTCGTAGGGATGATTCAATCCTGCGCGAGCGTTACAGGGAAGGGCGACACGCCCGACCTCGTGATACGGCGGGAGCGCCAACAACAGCAATAAGCAGTACACCAGGGAGAAAGCCGGTCCATGCCCACGATCCAGCAGCTGGTCCGTAAGGGCCGCCAGGACAAGGTCGCCAAGCAGAAGACTGCGGCCCTCAAGGGGAGTCCGCAGCGGCGTGGCGTGTGCACCCGTGTGTACACCACCACTCCGAAGAAGCCCAACTCCGCGCTGCGCAAGGTCGCGCGCGTCAAGCTGACCAGTGGCATCGAGGTCACCGCTTACATCCCGGGTGAGGGCCACAACTTGCAGGAGCACTCGATGGTGCTCGTGCGTGGCGGCCGAGTGAAGGACCTGCCTGGTGTTCGCTACAAGATCATTCGTGGCTCGCTGGACACGCAGGGCGTGAAGAACCGGAAGCAGGCACGCAGCCGCTACGGCGCGAAGAAGGAGAAGGCCTGAGATGCCTCGCAAGGGACCCGCTCCTCGGCGGCCGCTGATCACCGACCCGGTCTACAGCTCCCCGCTGGTCACGCAGCTGATCAACAAGGTGCTGCGCGACGGCAAGCGCTCGGTGGCCGAGAAGATCGTGTACAGCGCCCTCGAGGGCGCGCGCGACAAGACCGGCACCGACCCGGTGGTCACGCTCAAGCGTGCGCTCGACAACGTGAAGCCCACCATCGAGGTGAAGAGCCGCCGCGTCGGTGGCGCTACCTACCAGGTGCCGATCGAGGTCAAGCCGGGCCGCTCCACGACGCTGGCACTGCGCTGGCTGGTCACCTTCTCGCGGGCGCGCCGGGAGAAGACCATGCAGGAGCGGCTGATGAACGAGCTGCTCGACGCGAGCAACGGCCTCGGGGCGAGCGTGAAGCGCCGCGAGGACACGCACAAGATGGCGGAGTCGAACAAGGCATTCGCCCACTACCGCTGGTGACGGCCGCGGCCGAACAGACCCGGCCGCACCAACGCTGATTGAAGACAGGGGAAGAGACCCGTGGCACAGGACGTGCTGACCGACTTGGCCAAGGTGCGCAACATCGGCATCATGGCCCACATCGACGCGGGCAAGACCACGACGACCGAGCGGATCCTGTTCTACACCGGGATCAACTACAAGATCGGCGAGGTGCACGACGGCGCCGCGACGATGGACTGGATGGAGCAGGAGCAGGAGCGCGGCATCACGATCACGTCCGCCGCGACGACGTGCTTCTGGAAGGACCACCAGATCAACCTCATCGACACGCCGGGACACGTCGACTTCACCGTTGAGGTGGAGCGGAACCTGCGCGTGCTCGATGGTGCGGTCGCGGTCTTCGACGGCAAGGAAGGTGTCGAGCCGCAGTCCGAGCAGGTCTGGCGGCAGGCGACCAAGTACGACGTCCCGCGCATCTGCTTCGTCAACAAGATGGACAAGCTGGGTGCGGACTTCTACTTCACCATCCGGACCATCTCCGAGCGCCTCGGTGCGAAGCCCCTGCCTCTCCAGCTGCCCATCGGCGCGGAGAGCGACTTCATCGGCGTCGTCGACCTGGTGAACATGCGTGCGCTCACGTGGCGCGGCGAGGTCCAGAAGGGCGAGGACTACGCGGTCGAGGAGATCCCGGCCGACCTCGTCGACCGGGCCGCCGAGTACCGCGAGAAGCTGATCGAGGCGGTCGCCGAGACCGACGACGAGCTCATGGAGCTCTACCTCGGCGGCGAGGAGCTCACGGTCGACCAGATCAAGACGGGCCTGCGCACGATCGTCCGCGAGGGCACCGCCTACCCGGTGCTGTGTGGCTCCGCGTTCAAGAACAAGGGCGTCCAGCCCATGCTCGACGCGGTGATCGACTACCTGCCCGCGCCGACGGACCTGCCGCCGGTCGAGGGCACGCTGCAGGACGGCGAGACGCCGGCCTTCCGCAAGCCGAGCACCGACGAGCCGTTCTCGGCGCTGGCCTTCAAGATCGCTGTCCACCCGTTCTTCGGCAAGCTCACCTACATCCGGGTCTACTCGGGCAAGGTGGCGAGCGGCGCCCAGGTCATCAACTCGACCAAGGACCGCAAGGAGCGCATCGGGAAGATCTTCCAGATGCACGCCAACAAGGAGAACCCGGTCGGCGAGGCCATGGCGGGTCACATCTACGCGGTGATCGGCCTGAAGGACACCACCACCGGTGAGACCCTGTCCGACCCGGCGAACCCGATCGTCCTCGAGTCGATGACGTTCCCCGAGCCGGTCATCCAGGTCGCCATCGAGCCGAAGACCAAGGCCGACCAGGAGAAGCTGTCGACCGCGATCCAGAAGCTCGCGGAGGAGGACCCGACGTTCCGGGTCCACCAGGACGACGAGACCGGTCAGACGATCATCGCAGGCATGGGCGAGCTCCACCTGGACATCCTGGTGGACCGCATGCGCCGCGAGTTCAAGGTCGAGGCCAACATCGGCAAGCCGCAGGTGGCGTACCGCGAGACGATCCGCAAGACCGTCGACAAGTACGACTACGTGCACAAGAAGCAGACCGGTGGCTCCGGGCAGTTCGCGAAGGTCATCATCAAGATCGAGCCGATGTCGACCGCGGACGGCGCGATGTACGAGTTCGACAACAAGGTCACCGGTGGGCGTGTGCCGAGGGAGTACATCCCGTCGGTGGACGCCGGCGCGCAGGACGCCATGCAGGACGGCGTGCTGGCGGGCTACCCGCTGGTCGGCATCAAGATGACCCTCCTCGACGGTTCGTACCACGAGGTCGACTCCTCGGAGATGGCCTTCAAGATCGCGGGCCGGATGGCGCTCAAGGAGGCCGCTCGCCTCGCGAGCCCGGCGCTCCTCGAGCCGATGATGGCCGTCGAGGTGACCACGCCGGAGACGTACATGGGTGACGTCATCGGTGACCTGAACTCCCGCCGTGGCCAGATCCAGGCCATGGAGGAGCGGGCAGGCTCCCGCGTCGTCAAGGCGCTGGTGCCGCTGTCGGAGATGTTCGGCTACGTCGGCGACCTCCGGTCGAAGACCCAGGGCCGGGCGAACTACTCCATGCAGTTCGACTCCTACGCCGAGGTTCCCACGAACGTCGCGAAGGAGATCATCGCCAAGGCAACCGGCGAGTAACTGAATCCGGTGCGGGCTGCCTGGGTAGTGCCCTCTATGGTTCCGCACAACTGACCTTTTAAATGCCATCGTCGCTAACCAAAAGACGGTGGAGAGAACAAGTCCAGGAGGACGAGAGAAGTGGCGAAGGCGAAGTTCGAGCGGACCAAGCCGCACGTCAACATCGGGACCATCGGTCACATCGACCATGGGAAGACCACGCTGACCGCGGCCATCTCCAAGGTTCTGCACGACAAGTACCCGACCCTGAACCCCTTCACGCCGTTCGACGAGATCGACAAGGCGCCGGAGGAGAAGCAGCGCGGTATCACGATCTCGATCGCGCACATCGAGTACGAGACCGAGAAGCGCCACTACGCGCACGTGGACTGCCCGGGTCACGCGGACTACATCAAGAACATGATCACCGGTGCCGCGCAGATGGACGGCGCGATCCTGGTGGTGGCCGCTACCGACGGCCCGATGCCGCAGACGAAGGAGCACGTGCTCCTCGCCCGTCAGGTCGGCGTGCCCTACATCGTGGTCGCGCTGAACAAGGCCGACATGGTCGACGACGAGGAGATCCTGGAGCTCGTCGAGCTCGAGGTCCGCGAGCTGCTGACCGAGTACGAGTTCCCGGGTGACGACCTCCCGGTCGTGCGTGTGTCCGCGCTCAAGGCCCTCGAGGGCGACGCCGAGTGGGGCAGCAAGCTGCTCGAGCTGCTCGACGCCGTCGACGAGAGCATCCCGGAGCCGGAGCGCGAGATCGCGAAGCCGTTCCTGATGCCGGTCGAGGACGTGTTCACGATCTCCGGTCGTGGCACCGTGGTCACCGGTCGTGTCGAGCGCGGCGTGCTCAAGCCGATGGAGGAAGTCGAGATCGTCGGCATCCGCGAGAAGGCCCAGAAGACCACCGTCACCGCCATCGAGATGTTCCGCAAGACTCTCGAGGACGCGCGCGCCGGTGAGAACGTGGGTCTGCTGCTCCGCGGCATCAAGCGTGAGGACGTCGAGCGCGGCCAGGTCGTCGTGAAGCCCGGCACCACCACGCCGCACACCGAGTTCGAGGCCCAGGTCGTCATCCTGAGCAAGGACGAGGGCGGGCGGCACACGCCGTTCTTCAACAACTACCGCCCGCAGTTCTACTTCCGCACCACCGACGTGACCGGTGTCGTGACCCTCCCCGAGGGCACCGAGATGGTCATGCCGGGCGACAACACGGGCATGCTGGTCAAGCTGATCCAGCCGATCGCCATGGACGAGGGTCTGCGGTTCGCCATCCGCGAGGGTGGCCGGACGGTTGGCGCGGGTCGCGTCACCAAGATCATCAAGTAGTTAGCCCGGCAGGGGCCCCAGGTCAAGCACCTGGGGCCCCCCGGTTTGGGTGCCTCCAAACGCGTGTGGCATCCTTGACAGGTTGCTCGTCATGGACGGTCTTGCGATCGGCCATGCTCGGGCGGGCTCGCGGTTACCGTGTTCGACATCGAGTACGGATCGCCGGGCCACTTATGACCACTCCCGAAGGACAAAGGTCCAAGGGGCCGGTCTGTGCATAGGGCGCGACACACCCGACCGCGTGGACCGGAGCGGCACGAGTCTTAAGACAAGGACGGCAAGCCACCATGGCGGGACAGAAGATCCGCATCCGGCTCAAGGCCTACGACCACGAGGCGATCGACGCTTCGGCGCGCAAGATCGTGGAGACGGTTACCCGCACGGGCGCTCGGGTCGTCGGGCCGGTGCCGCTGCCCACCGAGAAGAACGTGTACTGCGTCATCCGCTCGCCGCACAAGTACAAGGACTCGCGCGAGCACTTCGAGATGCGCACGCACAAGCGTCTGATCGACATCCTCGACCCGACGCCGAAGACGGTTGACGCCCTCATGCGCATCGACCTCCCGGCCAGCGTCGACGTCAACATTCAGTGAGGCCTGAGCACTAATGTCTTCCCGGCAGATGAAAGGGATCCTGGGCACGAAGCTCGGGATGACCCAGGTCTTCGACGAGAACAACCGGATCGTCCCGGTGACCGTCGTGAAGGCCGGCCCGAACGTGGTCACCCAGGTCCGTACCCAGGACACCGACGGTTACGTCGCGGTGCAGCTGGCGTTCGGCGAGATCGACCCCCGCAAGGTGAACAAGCCGCGGACGGGTCACTTCAGCAAGGCGGGCGTCACGCCGCGCCGCTACCTCGCCGAGCTGCGCACCACCGACGCCGACAGCTACGAGCTCGGCCAGGAGATCACCGCAGAGGTGTTCGAGGCAGGCGCCGTCATCGACGTCACCGGCACGAGCAAGGGCAAGGGCACCGCGGGTGTCATGAAGCGGCACGGCTTCAAGGGCCTGTCCGCCTCCCACGGCACGCAGCGCAAGCACCGCTCGCCCGGCTCCATCGGTGGCTGCGCCACCCCCGGCCGCGTGTTCAGGGGCCTGCGCATGGCCGGCCGCATGGGCCACGTCAAGGTCACCACCCAGAACCTCACGGTCCACCGCGTGGACGCCGAGGACGGGCTGATCCTCCTCAAGGGCGCGGTCCCCGGGCCCAAGGGCGGCGTGGTGTTCCTCAAGACCGCCGCGAAGGGTGATGCCCAGTGACCAGCGTTGAGATCAAGACCCCGGACGGCAAGACCGACGGCACCGTCGACCTGCCCGAGGCGATCTTCGACGTGCAGGCCAACGTCGCGCTGATGCACCAGGTGGTCGTCGCGCAGCAGGCCGCGGCCCGTCAGGGCACGCACAGCACGAAGACCCGCGGTGAGGTCAGCGGCGGTGGCAAGAAGCCGTACCGGCAGAAGGGCACCGGCCGCGCCCGTCAGGGCTCGACCCGCGCGCCGCAGTTCGCCGGTGGTGGCACGGTCCACGGCCCCCAGCCGCGTGACTACACGCAGCGGGTGCCCAAGAAGATGAAGGCCGCCGCTCTCAAGGGCGCCCTCTCCGACCGCGCCCGCGCGGGCCAGGTCCACGTGGTGAGCGCTCTGGTCGACAGCGAGAAGCCGTCCACCAAGGTCGCCCGCACGGTGCTCGCCTCGGTCACCGAGGCCAGGAACCTGCTGGTCGTGCTGACCCGTGAGGACGAGACCAGCTGGCTGTCCGTGCGGAACCTGCCGAACGTGCACGTGATCGCGCCTGACCAGCTCAACACCTACGACGTGCTGGTCAACGACGACGTCGTCTTCACGAAGGACGCGCTGCAGGCCTTCCTGGAGGGCCCGGTCCAGGGCCGCTCCGCCAAGGGCAGCGCGCGTTCCGGCGAGGTCGAGCAGGAGGAGGACAAGTGATCCCCGACCCCCGCGACGTGCTGCTCGCGCCGGTGATCTCCGAGAAGTCCTACGGACTGCTCGAGGAGAACAAGTACACGTTCGTCGTCGCACCGCACGCGAACAAGACCGAGATCAAGATCGCGGTCGAGAAGGTGTTCGGCGTGCAGGTCGTCAACGTGAACACGCTGAACCGGCAGGGCAAGCGCAAGCGCACGCGGACCGGTTACGGCAAGCGCAAGGACACCAAGCGCGCGATCGTGACCCTGTCCGAGGAGAGCAAGCCGATCGAGATCTTCGGCGGCCCGGCTTCCTGAGCTGGCGAACAGAGACACTAGGGACTGCGTAGAGATGGGCATTCGCAAGTACAAGCCGACGACGCCAGGGCGTCGTGGCGCGAGCGTCTCCGACTTCGCCGAGATCACCCGCTCGGAGCCGGAGAAGTCGCTGGTCCGCCCGCTGCATGGCCGAGGCGGCCGCAACGTGCACGGCAAGATCACCACCCGGCACAAGGGCGGTGGCCACAAGCGTGCGTACCGGCTGATCGACTTCCGCCGGCACGACAAGGACGGTGTGCCCGCCAAGGTGGCGCACATCGAGTACGACCCGAACCGCACCGCGCGCATCGCGCTGCTGCACTACGCGGACGGCGAGAAGCGGTACATCATCGCGCCGGACAAGCTCAAGCAGGGCGACCGGATCGAGAACGGGCCGAGCGCGGACATCAAGCCGGGCAACGCCCTGCCGCTGCGCAACATCCCGGTCGGCACGGTGATCCACGCCATCGAGCTGCGGCCCGGTGGCGGCGCCAAGATCGCCCGCTCGGCGGGCACCCGCGTCCAGCTGGTCGCGAAGGAAGGCCCCTACGCCCAGCTGCGTATGCCCTCCGGCGAGATCCGCAACGTGGACGTGCGCTGCCGCGCGACGGTCGGCGAGGTCGGCAACTCCGAGCACGCCAACATCAACTGGGGCAAGGCGGGCCGCATGCGGTGGAAGGGCAAGCGCCCGACCGTCCGCGGTGTCGCGATGAACCCGGTGGACCACCCGCACGGTGGTGGTGAGGGCAAGACCTCCGGTGGTCGCCACCCGGTGAACCCCGCGGGCAAGCCAGAAGGACGTACCCGCCACAAGGGCAAGGCCAGCGACCGGATGATCGTCCGTCGTCGCCGGACCGGCAAGAAGCGCTAAAGAGCAGGAGGGAGTGACAGATGCCTAGGAGTTTGAAGAAGGGCCCGTTCGTCGACGACCACCTGCTCAAGAAGGTGGACGCGCTCAACGAGTCCGGCAAGAAGACGGTCATCAAGACCTGGTCGCGCCGCTCGACGATCATCCCCGACATGCTGGGGCACACGATCGGGGTGCACGACGGTCGCAAGCACGTGCCGGTGTTCATCTCGGAGTCCATGGTGGGGCACAAGCTGGGCGAGTTCGCCCCGACGCGCACCTTCAAGGGCCACGTGAAGGACGACCGCAAGGCGCGTAGGCGCTAGAGGACAAGGGAGTAAGCGATGAGTGACGAGACCGCGGTGGAAGAGCTTCCCCGCGCGATTGCTCGGGCTCGCTACGTCCGCGCCACGCCGATGAAGGTGCGCCGGGTGGTCGAGCTCATCAGGGGCCGCAACGCCGAGGACGCGCTCAACGTCCTGCGGTTCGCGCCGCAGGCCGCGAGCGAGCCGGTGGCCAAGGTGCTCGCGAGCGCCATGGCCAACGCCGAGAACAACCTGGACCTCGACCCGGAGACCCTCTGGATCAGCCAGGTGTACGTGGACGAGGGCCCGACCCTCAAGCGGTTCCGCCCGCGGGCCCAGGGCCGTGCCTACCGGATCCGGAAGCGGACCAGCCACATCACCGTCGAGGTGGAGTCGCGGCCGAAGCAGGAGCCGGTGAAGAAGGCGGCTGCCAAGAGCCGTAAGTCCAGTGCGAAGAGGAGTGCCAGCTAGTGGGTCAGAAGATCAACCCGCACGGCTTCCGGCTCGGGATCACCACTGACTGGAAGTCCCGCTGGTATGCCGACAAGCAGTACGCGGAGTACGTGGCCGAGGACGTCAAGATCCGCAAGCTCCTGTCCAAGGGCATGGAGCGTGCCGGGATCTCGAAGGTGGAGATCGAGCGCACCCGCGACCGGGTCCGCGTCGACATCCACACCGCCCGCCCGGGCATCGTCATCGGCCGCCGCGGCGCCGAGGCGGACCGCATCCGCGGCGAGCTGGAGAAGCTCTCGGGCAAGCAGGTGCAGCTGAACATCCTCGAGGTGAAGAACCCCGAGGCCGACGCGCAGCTGGTCGCCCAGGTGACCGCCGAGCAGCTGTCCAACCGCGTGTCCTTCCGCCGCGCGATGCGCAAGGCCATCCAGTCGGCCATGCGCTCGCCGCAGGTGAAGGGCATCCGCGTGCAGTGCGGCGGCCGCCTCGGCGGTGCCGAGATGTCCCGCTCCGAGCACTACCGCGAGGGCCGGGTGCCGCTGCACACGCTGCGTGCCGACATCGACTACGGCTTCTTCGAGGCCCGCACGACCTTCGGCCGCATCGGCGTCAAGGTGTGGATCTACAAGGGTGACGTCGTCGGCGGTCGCCGCGAGGTCGAGGCGCGCAGCCAGGCCCCGCAGGAGCGCGCGCCGCGCCGGGAGCGTCCCACCAGGGCCCGCCGTTCCGGCTCCTCAGGCACCACGCCGACGAGTACCGAGGCAGGCCGCGCCGCGGCAGAGGCCTCGGCACCAGCAGAATCGGCCGAGCCGCAGACCCCGTCCGTGAACGGGAGCGGCGAGGCCTCGACGACCAATGGGGAGGGCTGAGCAGTGCTCATCCCGCGCAAGGTCAAGCACCGCAAGCAGCACCACCCGAAGCGGGGTGGGGCTGCCAAGGGCGGTACCCGGGTCACCTTCGGTGAGTTCGGTATCCAGGCGCTCCAGCCGGCGTACGTGACCAACCGGCAGATCGAGTCCGCTCGTATCGCCATCAACCGGCACATCCGTCGTGGCGGCAAGGTCTGGATCAACATCTTCCCGGACCGCCCGCTGACCAAGAAGCCCGCCGAGACCCGCATGGGTTCCGGCAAGGGCTCGCCGGAGTACTGGATCGCGAACGTCAAGCCGGGTCGCGTCATGTTCGAGCTGAGCTTCCCCAACGAGACGGTCGCGCGCGAGGCACTCACGAGGGCTATCCACAAGCTCCCGATGAAGTGCCGCATCGTCACGCGCGAGGGTGGTGACTTCTGATGGCCGCTGGTACGCAGGCTTCCGAGATGCGTGAGCTGAACGACGAGGAGCTGGTCCTCCGCCTCCGCGAGGCGAAGGAGGAGCTGTTCAACCTTCGGTTCCAGATGGCGACCGGACAGATGGACAACAACCGCCGCCTTCGGATGATCCGGCACGACATCGCCAGGATCTACACCGTGATGCGCGAGCGCGAGCTGGGCCTGTCGGTGTCCCCCGACGAGGTTCCGAGTGGTGAGGGTGCCGCATGAGTGAGACGACCGAGACCGAGACGACACAGCCGAAGCCGCGCGGTCGCCGCAAGGTGCGCGAGGGCCTGGTCGTGTCGGACAAGATGGACAAGACGATCGTGGTCTCGCTCGAGGACCGCAAGAAGCACCCGCGCTACAGCAAGGTGCTGCGGTCCACGACCAAGGTCAAGGCGCACGACGAGGAGAACACGGCAGGCGTGGGCGACCGCGTACTGCTGATGGAGACCCGTCCGCTGTCGGCCACCAAGCGGTGGCGGCTCGTGGAGATCGTGGAGAAGGCAAAGTGATCCAGCAGGAATCGCGACTGCGCGTCGCCGACAACACGGGTGCGAAGGAGATCCTCTGCATCCGTGTGCTGGGCGGCTCCGCGCGTCGCTACGCGGGCATCGGCGACATCATCGTCGCGACGGTCAAGGACGCGATCCCGGGTGCCGGTGTGAAGAAGGGTGACGTCGTCAAGGCGGTCATCGTTCGGACCACCAAGGAGAAGCGCCGCCCGGACGGCAGCTACATCCGCTTCGACGAGAACGCCGCCGTGCTGATCAAGCAGGACAACGAGCCGCGGGGCACCCGCATCTTCGGACCGGTCGGTCGCGAGCTGCGCGACAAGAAGTTCATGAAGATCATCTCGCTGGCTCCGGAGGTGCTCTGAGATGAAGATCAAGAAGGGTGACGAGGTCGTCGTCATCGCCGGCCGGGACAAGGGCGCGAAGGGCAAGGTCATCCAGGCCTACCCCGACCGCGGCAAGGTCCTCGTCGAGGGCGTCAACCGGATCAAGAAGCACACCCGTATCACGCAGACGCAGCGCGGCGCCCAGTCGGGCGGCATCGTCACGCAGGAAGCCGCGATCGACGTCAGCAACGTGATGCTGGTCCATGACGGCAAAGCCGTCCGTGTCGGCTACAAGATCGGCGAGGACGGCAAGAAGGTCCGCGTCGCACGCGGCAAGGCCGGCCTGGACAAGAACGGCGAGCCGAAGGAAGTCTGATGACCACCGCAGAGAAAATCGTTCCGCGGCTCAAGACCCGGTACCGCGAGGAGATCGTGGCCGGCCTGCGCGACGAGTTCACCTACGACAACGCGATGCAGGTGCCCCGCGTGGTCAAGGTCGTGGTGAACATGGGTGTCGGCGACGCCGCCCGCGACGGCAAGCTGATCGAGGGCGCGCTGCGCGACCTCTCGCTGATCACCGGCCAGAAGCCCCAGGTCCGGCGGGCCACGAAGTCCATCGCGCAGTTCAAGCTGCGTGAGGGCATGCCGATCGGCGCCAAGGTGACCCTGCGCAACGACCGCATGTGGGAGTTCCTGGACCGGCTGCTGACCATCGCGCTGCCGCGTATCCGTGACTTCCGGGGTCTGTCGCCGAAGCAGTTCGACGGCAACGGCAACTACACCTTCGGTCTCAACGAGCAGTCGATGTTCCACGAGATCAACCCGGACGCCATCGACCGGCCGCGAGGCATGGACATCACGGTGGTCACCACCGCCACCAACGACGCGGAGGGCAGGGCGCTGCTGCGGCGCCTCGGCTTCCCGTTCAAGGAGAACTGAGGCATGGCCAAGAAAGCTCTGGTCCACAAGGCTGCGCAGAAGCCGAAGTTCAAGGTGCGGGGTTACACCCGCTGCCAGCGGTGCGGCCGTCCGCGTGCGGTGTTCCGCAAGTTCGGTCTCTGCCGTGTCTGCCTGCGGGAGATGGCCCACCGCGGCGAGCTCCCCGGCGTCTCCAAGTCCAGCTGGTAAACCCACAGGATCCATCCCGCCACAGGCCCGGAATACCCCAGGTTGCCCCGGGAGTATGGGAACCATGGCGAGAAAGGTTGACAGGTCACCATGACGATGACCGACCCGATCGCAGACTTCTTGACCCGTCTGCGTAACGCCAACTCGGCGTACCACGACGAGGTCGTGCTGCCCCACTCGAAGCTCAAGGCCAACATCGCGGAGATCCTCAAGCGCGAGGGCTACATCATGGGCTACCGCGACGAGGACGGCGAGAAGGGCAAGAACCTCGTCGTCGAGCTCAAGTACGGCCCGAACCGCGAGCGCAGCATCGCCGGTCTGCGCCGGGTGTCCAAGCCCGGTCTTCGGGTTTACGCGAAGTCGACCAACCTGCCGAAGGTGCTCGGCGGTCTCGGCGTGGCGATCATCTCCACGTCCGCGGGCCTCCTCACCGACCGGCAGGCCAGCAAGCAGCGGATGGGCGGGGAAGTCCTCGCCTACGTCTGGTAGCGGGAAAGGGGAGTAGACACGATGTCTCGCATCGGAAAGCTGCCGATCCCCGTCCCGGCCAACGTGGACGTGAAGATCGACGGGCAGCAGGTCAGCGTGAAGGGCCCCAAGGGCACCCTGGCGCACACGGTCGCTGAGCCGATCGTCGTGGAGCGCGGTGAGGACGGCGTCCTCGAGGTCAAGCGCCCGGACGACGAGCGCCGCAACCGCGCACTGCACGGCCTCACCAGGTCGCTGGTGAACAACCTGGTCGTCGGTGTCACCGACGGCTACGAGAAGAAGCTCGAGATCCACGGCGTCGGTTACCGCGTGCAGCTCAAGGGCTCGGACCTGGAGTTCTCGCTCGGGTTCAGCCACCCGGTCAAGGTCTCGCCGCCGGAGGGCATCACCTTCGCGGTCGAGGCGCCGACCCGGTTCTCCGTTCAGGGGATCGACAAGCAGCGGGTCGGCGAGGTCGCCGCGAACATTCGCAAGCTGCGCAAGCCCGACCCGTACAAGGGCAAGGGTGTGCGGTACGCGGGCGAGAAGATCCGCCGCAAGGTCGGAAAGACGGGTAAGTGATCATGAGCGAAGCGACTGTTACCAAGCGCAAGCCGCTTGGCAAGGACATCTCGACGCGTCGCCGGGTCGCGAAGGCCCGCAGGCACTTCCGGGTCCGCCGGAAGCTCCAGGGCACCGCGGAGCGTCCGCGCCTGTCGGTCACGCGTTCCTCGCGCCACATCGTGGCCCAGCTGGTCGACGACCTCACCGGGCACACGGTCGCCTCGGCGACCAGCCTCGAGGCCGACGTCCGTGCCCTGGACGGCGACAAGAAGGCCCGCGCGGCCAAGGTCGGCCAGCTGGTCGCCGACCGCGCCAAGAGCGCCGGGTTCACCAAGGTCGTGTTCGACCGGGGTGGCCACGACTACCACGGCCGGATCGCGGCGCTCGCCGACGCGGCTCGGGAAGCCGGGCTGGAGTTCTAGACATGCACAAGAACACGGGAAGGATCGCCTGATGCCGGGACGTTCACGGCAATTCGGCGGCGGCCACCAGCAGGGCGGCCAGGGCGGTGACAACCGCGGCGGCAACGATCGCGGTGACCGTCGGGACCGTCGGGACCGTCGCGATGGGGGCCGTGGCGGGGCGGCCCAGGACAAGACCCCGCACCTCGAGCGCGTGGTGGCCATCAACCGGGTCGCCAAGGTCGTGAAGGGTGGTCGTCGCTTCAGCTTCACCGCGCTGGTCGTGGTGGGCGATGGTGACGGCATGGTCGGTGTCGGCTACGGCAAGGCGAAGGAGGTGCCTGCCGCGATCGCCAAGGGTGTCGAGGAAGCGAAGAAGAACTTCTTCAAGGTCCCGAGGATCGCGGGCACCATCCCGCACCCGATCCAGGGCGAGCGTGCCGCCGGTGTCGTGCTCCTGCGTCCGGCCTCCGCCGGTACCGGTGTCATCGCCGGTGGCCCGGTGCGTGCCGTGCTGGAGTGCGCCGGTGTCCACGACGTGCTGTCGAAGTCGCTCGGCAGCGACAACGCGATCAACATCGTGCACGCCACGGTTGCCGCGCTGAAGGGCCTGCAGCGTCCGGAGGAGGTCGCGGCCCGCCGCGGTCTGCCGCTGGAGGACGTGGCCCCCGCCGGCATGCTCCGTGCGCGTGCGCAGGCTGGTCAGGGGAAGTGACATGGCACAGCTCAAGGTGACCCAGGTCCGCAGCGTCATCGGGACCAAGCGCAACCACCGGGAGTCGCTACGCACGCTGGGCCTGCGGAAGATCCGCCAGTCCACCGTGCGTGAGGACACCCCGGAGGTTCGCGGCCTGATTCACACCGTCCGTCACCTGGTGACGGTCGAGGAGGTCGAAGACTGATGGCCATCAAGATCCATCACCTCCGTCCGGCGCCCGGCGCCAAGACGGAGAAGCACCGGGTCGGTCGTGGTGAGGGTGGCAAGGGCGGCAAGACCGCCGGCCGCGGTACCAAGGGCACGAAGGCACGCAAGAACGTGCCCGCGCGCTTCGAGGGCGGCCAGATGCCGATCCACATGCGGCTGCCGAAGCTGCGTGGCTTCACGAACCGCTTCCGCACCGAGTACCAGCCGGTGAACCTCGGCGCCATCGCCACGGCGTTCGCCGACGGCGGCAAGGTCGGGGTCGAGGAGCTGGTCGCGGCGGGCCTGGTCCGCAAGAACGAGCTCGTCAAGGTGCTCGGCGACGGCGAGCTGTCGGTGAAGCTCGACATCACCGCGCACGCGTTCTCGAAGAGCGCGCAGGAGAAGCTGACGGCGGCGGGTGGCAGCGCCACCAAGCTGTAGTTTCTTCGCGTACGACAGAGCGGCCGGTGGGGTTTCACCCCACCGGCCGCTTCGCGTTCAATCGTGACAATTCCGCCTTGTGGTCGGAGCGCCCGATACGCGACGCTCCAGGAATGACGATGGGGGAGCGACCGGCCATGCCCATGTACCAGGTGGCGATGGCGGCGCTACCGCAGTCGATGACGGTGCCGGGCCGCTGGCAGCCCGCCAGGGTGACCGCGGCGGTGCTGTGCTTCTTCGCGCTGGTGATGGTCGTCGCGGGCCTGTTCCTGCCGCTGTACTCGGGTGAGCTGACGATCGACGGGGGGACTGTCGGCGGCCAGAACAGCCTGGAGATGACGTTCAACGCGTGGAGCGTCGAGTACGACGACCCGTCGATGAACGCGGCCCCGGGTGAGGCCCTCCGGCTCGGCTACCCGCTGGTGTTCGCGGCGGTGGGGCTGATCTGCGCCGCGGTCGCGTGCTGGGCCGCCGCGAACCCGGGCGCGGGCCGCACCGCGGGTCGGGTGGCGGGCACCGTCACGGCGGTCAGCGCCGCGTTCATGGTCGGCACGGTCTGGACCATCGCACTGCTGGTCACCAACGCCGTCGACTCGATCCTCCTGCTCGGCACGCTGAGCCAGGGCATCGCGACGGACGCCATCTACCTCGTGGGCTTCTGGTTCCTCCTGTTCGCGACCCTGCTGGGCCTCGTCGCGGCGGTGCTGTCGCTGCTGCCGTCCCGCAGGCCCGAGTGGGTGCCCCCGCAGGCCCCGGTGAACCCGTTCCTCCCGACGCCCCCCTACGGCATCCCCATCCCGCCGCAGGCGGCCCAGGGACTCCCGGTGGTCCATCCGATGCGGATGGCCCCGATGGCACCCGTGGACCCCGGACAGGGCCGCGTCCACGCGGTCGACCCGCTGACCGGGCAGCCGCTGCCCACACCGGCCGTCGACCAGCTGACAGTTCGACCAGGGGCCGTCGACCCCCTCACCGGACAGCCGCTCACGCAGAGCCCGCCGACCGGCGTACCCGTACAGCCGTTCTCACCCGAGCCGGTCCGGGGGGTCAACGGCGCCTCGCCGGCGCAGGCCGCGCCGGTGGTCCTGCCGGAGGCGCCGCCGTCGCCGCCGGGTCCCGCGGTCCCGGCGAGCGAGGATCCGCTGGCCGAGCCGCCGCGTACCTGAGCACCCGCGATCTTCGGAGCGCCTCGCGGGCAACCGAGGTGGTCCTTCGCCGTGCGCCCGGTCGTCGCCGGAGTGTCCGATCTCCGTAGGCCGAACGGCCCCACCTCGGCCCGAACAGCCGAGGGGGTGCAGGAGCCCCCGGCGCAACTGTTAAAGTCGGAGCACGCTTCGGGTGGAGTGTCCCCCGAAGCGTTCTGGCTTGCCAGTTACCTGACGGCCAGGTGCGTGTCCCCGGCCGGTGACCAATCCGGCGAAGCCGATCGTCGGCGAAGATCGTCGGCGACGCCTAGGAGGTCCTTGCGTGCTCAGCGCCTTCCGCTCGGCTCTCATGACGCCGGACCTGCGCCGCAAGATTCTCTTCACCCTGATGATCATCGCGATCTACCGCATCGGCGCGATGATTCCATCCCCAGGGGTGTCGTACCCGAACGTGCAGAAGTGCATCGCCGACGTCGACAACCAGAGCATCTACCAGCTGCTGAACCTGTTCAGCGGCGGCGCTCTGCTCCAGTTGTCCGTTTTCGCGCTCGGGATCATGCCGTACATCACCGCGAGCATCATCATCCAGCTGCTCACCGTGGTCATCCCGCGGTTCGAGCAGCTGAAGAAGGAAGGCCAGTCCGGCCAGGGCAAGCTCACGCAGTACACCCGGTACCTGACGATCGGTCTCGCGATCCTGCAGGCCACGGGCATCATCGCCATGGCGAACCGCGGCGGCCTGTTCGGTGACTGCCAGGACCCGATCATCCCGAAGAACGGCATCTGGGAACTGGCCATCATCGTCGTGACGATGACCGCGGGCACCGCCGTGATCATGTGGTTCGGCGAGCTCATCACCGAGCGCGGCATCGGCAACGGCATGTCCCTGCTGATGTTCGTCAACATCGCGGCCCGCATCCCGGCCGAGGGTGGCAACATCCTCACGCAGAACGGCCCGCTGGTCTTCACGATCGTCTGCGCCTTCGGCCTCGCGATCATCGTCGGCGTCGTGTTCCTCGAGCAGGGACAGCGCCGCATCCCGGTGCAGTACGCCAAGCGCATGGTCGGCCGGCGCATGTACGGCGGCACCTCGACGTACCTGCCGATGAAGGTCAACCAGGCAGGCGTCATCCCGATCATCTTCGCGTCCTCCCTGCTGTACCTGCCCGACCTGATCACCAGGCTCGCGGGCAACAACAACAACTGGTGGACGCGCTTCGTCTCCGAGCACCTCACCAAGCAGTCGGACTGGGTGCACATCGCGATCTACTTCGCGATGATCATCTTCTTCACGTACTTCTACATCGGCATCCAGTTCAACCCGCAGGAGCGGGCCGAGGACATGAAGAAGTACGGCGGCTTCATCCCGGGCATCCGCCCCGGCCGCCCGACCGCCGAGTACCTGCAGTTCGTACTCAGCCGGATCACCCTGCCCGGCTCGATGTACCTCGGCATCATCGCTGTGCTGCCCAACTTCTTCCTGGACATCACCGGTGACGGTCAGAACCAGAACTTCCCCTTCGGTGGCACCGCTGTTCTGATCATGGTTGGCGTGGGACTTGACACCGTCAAGCAGATCGAAAGCCAGCTCATGCAGCGCAACTACGAAGGGTTCCTGAAGTGACACGACTCCTTCTCGTGGGTCCGCCAGGTGCGGGCAAGGGCACTCAGGCGACCGCGCTGGGCGACAAGCTGGGCATCCCGCACATCTCCACCGGTGACCTGTTCCGCAAGCACATCGCGGACGAGACCGAGCTGGGTCAGCAGGTCAAGCACATCCTCGACAGCGGCAAGCTGGTGCCGGACGAGATCACCAACCAGATGCTGATCGAGCGGCTGCGCCAGGCGGACACGAAGAACGGGTTCCTGCTCGACGGCTTCCCGCGCAACATCGGCCAGGCCGAGGTGCTCGCGAAGGAGCTGGCCGACTCCGACCAGAAGCTGGACGCGGTCGTGCAGCTCGAGGTCGAGGAGGACGTCGTGGTCGGGCGGCTGCTGGCACGCGGCCGCTCGGATGACAACGAGGACGTCATCCGGCACCGCCAGCACGTGTACCAGTCGGAGACCGCGCCGCTGCTCGACTACTACCGGGACCGCCTGGTGACCGTGGACGGCGTCGGCGAGGTCGACGAGGTCACCGACCGGGTGCTCGCCGCGCTGCGCGACCGGACGTGACCCGTGCGCTCGTCGACACCCTGCGCCAGTGGCGTGGGCGTTCCATGATCGAGCTGAAGAGCCCGGCCGAGATCGAGGCCATGCGTGCCGCCGGTCTGGTGGTCGCGAAGGCCCTGGCCGATGTCGTGGCTGCGGTCCGCCCCGGGGTGAGCACGGCCGAGCTCGACGAGCTGGCCGAACAGACCATCCGCGACGCGGGGGCTGTGCCGTCGTTCCTCGGCTACCACGGTTACCCGGCGACGATCTGCGCGTCGGTCAACCACCAGATCGTGCACGGCATCCCGTCGAAGACCCAGGTCCTGTCCGACGGTGACCTGATCTCCGTGGACTGCGGCGCGATCCTCGAAGGCTGGCACGGCGACTCGGCCGTCACGGTCCCGGTCGGCACTGTCCCGGCGGAGGACCTGGCGCTGTCGGAAGCCACCCGCGTGGCCATGGAGGCGGGTATCAAGGCGGTTGTCATCGGTAACCGCCTGACCGACATCTCGCACGCCATCGAGGAGTCGGTCCACGCGACCGAGCGGGCCGCGGGCACGACGTACGGCATCATCCGCGAGTACGGCGGCCACGGGATCGGCACGTCCATGCACATGGAGCCGTTCTTGCCGAACTTCGGCAAGCCGGGCAAGGGCCCCCGCCTGCGTGCGGGCATGGCCATCGCCATCGAGCCGATGCTGACGCTGGGCAGCCACGCGACGGAGGAGCTGTCCGACGGCTGGACCGTCGTGACGGTCGACGGCTCGCGGGCCGCACACTGGGAGCACACGGTGGCGGTCACCGAAGACGGTCCCTGGGTGTTGACCGCCCCCTGAGATGGTGCGTGGGTCTTCGGACCCGGAGGCCCCGAAGACCACCAGAAAGACACCGCGCCGGTCGCCCATCGTGGTCCCCGTGACGGTCGTCTCACTCGGACGGGTGACCCCCGTTCGTGCCCAAGCCCCGGTAATGGGGGGCTGATTTTTCCTGTTCACGGGGCACGCGTACACTGATTCGGTGGCGCACCCGTTGCGCCGTCTCCGTCATGCGTGTCCCCAAGCTAGTCGGGTATGTGCGCGGCGGGCTGCGTCGACCAAGACGTATGTCGACACACAAAGACGAAACGCGGAGGACATGGGCAAGAAGGACGGGGCCATCGAGGTCGAAGGCCGTGTGGTGGAGCCGCTCCCCAACGCGATGTTCCGAGTCGAGTTGGAGAACGGACACAAGGTCCTGGCACACATCAGCGGCAAGATGCGGCAGCACTACATCCGCATTCTGCCGGAGGACCGAGTGGTCGTGGAGCTCTCGCCCTACGACCTGTCCCGCGGCCGAATCGTCTACCGCTACAAGTAGAGCCACCGATAGAGAGACAAGGGACGTGAAGGTCCAGCCGAGCGTCAAGAAGATCTGCGACAAGTGCAAGGTGATCCGCCGTCACGGCCGGGTCATGGTGATCTGCGAGAACCTGCGCCACAAGCAGCGCCAGGGCTGATCCCCGCACCACTCGCGGACCACGAGAAGAGGCCCTCCCCAAGCCTGCCGAGCCACACGGGCTCGGTTCACCCCCGGATCCAGGCCGGGGCCCGCCACCGCGCGGGACGGCTGGGGAGCAGACCTGGAAACTACCTTCAAGAGGAGATATGGCACGCGTTGCTGGCGTCGACCTCCCCCGCGAGAAGCGGATGGAGATCGCGCTGACCTATATCTACGGCATCGGCCGTACCCGCTCCAAGGAGCTGCTCACCCAGACCGGGATCAGCCCGGACCTGCGTGCGAAGGACCTGTCCGACGAGGACGTCTCCAAGCTCCGTGAGTTCATCGAGACGAACTACAAGGTCGAGGGCGACCTCCGCCGCGAGGTTAACGCGGACATCCGCCGGAAGATCGAGATCGGCTGCTACGAGGGCATTCGCTGGCGCCGTGGGCTGCCCGTCCGCGGTCAGCGGACGAAGACCAACGCTCGTACCCGCAAGGGGCCGAAGAAGACGGTCGCCGGCAAGAAGAAGGCTGGTAAGAAGTGAGCCAGGTCGTATCGGTCGTCGCACAGCGGCGGCGCAACCGGCAGTTCGTTGCCCTCCAGGTGGCACCCAAGAACGCCCGGCCACAGGCACTTCGCGACCTCTACCGGGTTCCCGGCACGGTCGTGCGCGACGCGGACCACGAGTCGGCCGCGAGCACCCAGACCTCGACTTCCTCGCGTTAACAGGAGCACCTCGAAGCAATGCCACCCAAGACCCGCCAGGGCGCCGGCGTCAAGAAGGTCCGGCGCAAGGAAAAGAAGAACGTCTCCCATGGGCACGCCCACATCAAGAGCACGTTCAACAACACGATCGTCTCCATCACCGACCCCGCGGGCAACGTGATCAGCTGGGCCTCCAGCGGCCACGTCGGCTTCAAGGGTTCCCGCAAGTCGACCCCGTTCGCGGCGCAGATGGCCGCCGAGAACGCGGCCCGCAAGGCCGCGGAACACGGCATGCGCAAGGTCGACGTCTTCGTGAAGGGCCCCGGCTCCGGCCGGGAGACCGCGATCCGGTCGCTGCAGGCGGCCGGTCTCGAGGTCGGGACCATCCAGGACGTCACGCCACAGCCGCACAACGGGTGCCGCCCTCCCAAGCGGCGCCGGGTCTAGGGAACGGGGGAGTAGAGAACAATGGCTCGTTACACCGGACCCGTGACCCGCAAGTCACGGCGGTTCAAGGTTGACCTCGTCGGCGGCGACCGCGCGTTCGAGCGCCGCCCGTACCCGCCCGGCCAGCACGGCCGCGGTCGGGTCAAGGAGAGCGAGTACCTGCTTCAGCTCCAGGAGAAGCAGAAGGCCCGCTACACCTACGGCGTGCTGGAGCGGCAGTTCCGTCGCTACTACGAGCAGGCCGCGCGCACCAAGGGCAAGACCGGTGAGGCGCTGCTGCAGCTGCTCGAGGCGCGGCTGGACAACGTGGTGTACCGCGCGGGCCTCGCCCGCACCCGCCGCCAGGCGCGGCAGCTGGTCAGCCACGGCCACTTCGTCGTGAACGGCAAGAGGGTCAACGTCCCGAGCTTCCAGGTGTCGAAGTTCGACATCATCGACGTGAAGCCGAAGTCGCTGCCCACGCTGCCCTTCGTCGCCGCCAAGGAGTCCTTCGGCGACCGGCCCATCCCGGGCTGGCTGCAGGTCGTGCCCAACACGCTGCGGATCCTCGTCCACCAGCTGCCCGAGCGCGCACAGATCGACGTGCCCGTCCAGGAGCAGCTGATCGTCGAGTTCTACTCGAAGTGATTCATCACCGGGAGGTGGGCCAAGGCCCACCTCCCGGTTCATCTCCGGTGGG
This sequence comes from Actinophytocola oryzae, assembly GCF_004364325.1. Classification (GTDB taxonomy): domain Bacteria; phylum Actinomycetota; class Actinomycetes; order Mycobacteriales; family Pseudonocardiaceae; genus Actinophytocola; species Actinophytocola oryzae. The sequence goes on from NZ_SOCP01000012.1 coordinate 285,491, forward strand.
CGTCAAATAGCGGTCGCCCCTGAGGTAAAGGAACAAGAAAGTGCTGATTTCTCAGCGGCCCTCGCTCGGCGAGGAGCCGGTCAACGAGACACGCTCCCGGTTCACCATCGAGCCGCTGGAGCCGGGCTTCGGCTACACGCTCGGCAACTCGCTGCGCCGCACGCTCCTGTCGTCGATTCCCGGTGCCTCCGTGACGAGCATCCGCATCGACGGCGTGCTGCACGAGTTCACCACCGTGCCGGGCGTGAAGGAAGACGTCACCGACATCATCCTCAACCTCAAGGAGCTGGTCGTCAGCTCCGAGGAGGACGAGCCGGTCACGATGTACCTGCGCAAGCAGGGCCCCGGCGAGGTCACCGCCGGTGACATCGTGCCGCCGGCCGGTGTCACGGTCCACAACCCGGACCTGCACATCGCCACCCTGAACGGCAAGGGCAAGCTCGAGATCGAGCTGGTCGTCGAGCGCGGTCGCGGCTACGTGCCTGCCGTGCAGAACAAGCAGGCAGGCGCCGAGATCGGCCGCATCCCGGTCGACTCGATCTACTCGCCGGTGCTGCGGGTCACCTACAAGGTCGAGGCGACGCGTGTCGAGCAGCGCACCGACTTCGACCGGCTGATCCTCGACGTCGAGACGAAGCCCTCGATCACCCCGCGGGACGCCGTCGCGTCGGCCGGCAAGACGCTGGTCGAGCTGTTCGGCCTCGCCCGCGAGCTCAACGTGGACGCCGAGGGGATCGAGATCGGTCCGTCGCCGCAGGAGGCGGACACCATCGCCGCCTACGCGATGCCGATCGAGGACCTCGACCTCACCGTGCGTTCGTACAACTGCCTCAAGCGCGAGGGCATCCACACCGTGGGTGAGCTGGTGTCGCGCAGCGAGGCGGACCTGCTGGACATCCGCAACTTCGGCGCGAAGTCGATCGACGAGGTCAAGATGAAGCTCGTCGGCCTCGGTCTCGCACTGAAGGACAGCCCGCCCGGGTTCGACCCGACCACCGCCGCCTCGGACTACGCGAGCGAAGGCTGGTCCTCGGACAGCGGTGTTGCGGACGCCAGCCACGATGATGGCCAGGACTACGCGGAGACGGAGCAGCTGTAATGCCCACGCCAACGAAGGGCGCCCGCCTGGGCGGCTCGCCGGCCCACGAGCGGCTGATGCTGGCAAACCTTGCCACATCGCTGTTCGAGCACGGCCGGATCCACACCACCCAGGCCAAGGCCAAGAAGCTGCGGCCGTACGCGGAGCGCCTGATCACCAAGGCGAAGAAGGGTGACCTCCACAACCGGCGCCAGATCATGCAGGTCATCCACGACCCGTCGATCGTGCACCGGCTCGTCACCGAGATCGGCCCGCACTTCGCCGACCGCAACGGTGGCTACACCCGGATCCTGAAGACGCTCCCGCGCAAGGGCGACAACGCCCCCATGGCGATCATCGAGCTGGTGCAGGAGAAGACGGTCACCGCCGAGGCAGAGGCCGCGCGCAAGACCCGGTTCGCCAAGGACGAGAAGAAGTCCGAGTCGACCGCGGCGACCGAGGCCGCCGACGAGACCGCGACCGAGGCCGTGGCCGACGACGCGGACGTCGACGTGGAGGAGAGCGAGTCGGACGACGAGCACCCCTTCGGCGCGGGCAGCCACGCCCCGCTGGAGGACGGCTCGCAGCCCGAGGGCTTCCCGATCAAGGGCAACGCCAACTCGATGCTGTTCCACGACGAGGAGTCGTCGCACTACTCGCAGACCGAGGCCGACGTGTGGTTCGCGACGGCAGAGGACGCGGAGGCCGCCGGCTACAGCCGGCCCAAGAGCCAGGACGACGAGTCCTGACTGGTCTTTCCACGGACGAGCCCGCCACCTTGGAAGGTGGCGGGCTCGTCCGCTTCCAGCTGGGGATCGCCTACGACGGTACGGACTTCTCGGGCTGGGCCCGCCAACCCGAGCGTCGCACGGTGTGCGCGGTCATCGAGGACACCCTGTCGATGGTGCTGCGCCACGACGTCCGCCTGACCGTCGCGGGCCGCACCGACGCCGGGGTGCACGCGTCCGGCCAGGTCGCCCACACTGATCTGCCCGCCGCCCCGGACCTGAACCGCCTGGCGCGGGCCCTGCCCCCGGACGTGCGGATCCTGTCGATCCAGCCGGCCCCCGAGGGTTTCGACGCCCGCTTCTCCGCGGTCCGCAGGCACTACCGCTACCGCGTGTGCGACCAGCAGTGGTCAGCGGATCCGTTGCGCCGCAACGACACCGTGACGTGGCCGCGTCCACTGGACGTCGACGCCCTGAACGAGGCGTCCCGGCTTCTGGTGGGCCTCAACGACTTCGTGGCGTTCTGCCGCCGACGCGAGGGCGCCACGACCATCCGCGACCTGCAACGCCTGCACTGGACACGCACCGGCACGCTCGTCGAGGCCGAGGTGTCGGCCGACGCCTTCTGCCACTCGATGGTCCGCAGCCTCGTCGGCGCCCTGCTGGCCGTCGGCGAGGGCCGCAAACCGGCCGAATGGCCCGCCTCACTGCTGAAGGCGGAGACCCGCCCCAGCACGGTCACCGTCGCCCCGGCCCACGGGCTGACCCTCGTCGGCGTGGACTACCCGCCGCCGGACCTGCTGGCCGCGCGGGCCGAACAGACCCGCAACCTCCGCGAGCACCCCTAGGCCGCGACCCGGTAGCGCAGGTGGGTCGCCATCCCGCGCACTGGCGTTCCCTCGGGGACCAGCTCGGCTCGCTCCCCGTCGAACAGCGGTGTGCCCGCCCCGAGGAGGAACGGGGCGACGTGGAGGTGGAGCTCGTCCAGCACGCCCGCGCCGAGCAGCTGCCTGGCGACATCGGCGCCCTGCACCAGCACGTCCTTGTCGCCCGCGGCCTGTCTGGCGCGCCGAACCGCCTCGTCCAGCCCCACGAAGGCGAACGTGCCGCCGTTGTCGCCGAGGAGGTCCTCCCGCAACCGGTGGGTCACCACGAAACTGGGTACACCGGGCCACGGCGTCCCGCCCCACGGGCCGACGCCGAGATCGAAGGTGCGCCGCCCGATGATGGTGGCGCCGACGCGCTCGTCCACCTCCCTGCGCATCGCGGCGTCGGTCTCCCCGCCGTCGAACATCCACGAGTGGAGGCGTTCGCCGCCGTCACCCATCGGTTCCGCCGCCCGCACGTCGGGTCCGGCCGAGAACCCGTCCAGGGAAACCGACACGTCCAGCACGATCCTGTTCATCGCGACCCTCCGGCTCAGCTCGGCGCCGCCTCCCGGCGCCGTCACGGAGTAGTCGGAGCCGTGCCGCCCGTCTCGACACGGAGGCGTCAGGGCCGGTCGCGCCACTGTTCGCGGTAGCGGCGTTGCTCCTCGGCGTTGGCCTCGGCGTCCCTCGCGCGGCGGGTGGCCGAGGCGTGTCCCGGCGGGTAGCCGTACCTGACGAGCCGGGCGTCCACGCTCTCCATCGCGTTGGCCACCGCGAGCCGCAGGCTGACGAGCACGCCGAGCAGGATCGCGCCGAGGGCGATCGGCCACGAGCCGCCCGTGAGCACCAGCACGGCCAGCAGCACCGCGAAGACCGGTGCGAGCCACACGAGAGGCCGCAGCAGCGCGCGAACCAGCCAGGTCCTGCACGTCGCGTCGTGCAGGACCCAGTCGCGGTAGCGGTCCGGGAGCCTGCCGCCGTACTGGTAGTACAGCCACAGCACCGGGTTCGGGCGTCTCACCGCCGCCGATCCTAGGGCGCCGCCAGGGACACCGCGGCGACCCTGTGTCCGCGCCAGGCGGATCACGGATGTTCTCGCGGCTCGCGCCCCACCAGGTGCAGGCAGCCGACCACGACACCGCCGACCGCGGCGGTCCACAGCCACCACGGCCCGTCGAAGCCGCCGATGATGCCGACGAGGAGCCAGACCGTGAACTCGACGAGCAGCACCGAGAGCCAGAGCGCGGTCACGACCCGCTTGGCCGTCGTCGGCTTGTCGGTCGGCTGGAGAACCTGCTCGAAGTAGTCCTGCATGGTCGTCGCACCCCGGTCCATATCTGTGAATGACATGAACAGTTTATGATCGGCACAGTTCTCGGGCGATGGGGCGAGCAGGCACGACGAAGGGGGGACCAGCATGCTTGACAGGGCGGGAGAGTCTCCGTTGACGCACGGCCTGGCCCTGGTCTGGGGCTTCCCGCCCGCGCCGAGGCGCGGCCCGAAGCCGGCCCACACGGTCGCGGAGATCGTCGCCGCCGCGATGGCGCTGGCCGACGGGGAGGGCGTGGCAGGCCTGTCGCTGCCGAGGATCGCGCGCAGGCTGGACCTGACCCCCACCGCGCTGTACCGGTACGTCAGCTGCAAGGACGAGCTGGTGCTGCTGCTGTTGGACGCGGGTGTCGGCCCGCCGCCCGAGCTGCCGGACACGTGGCGCGAGGGTGCCTCGGCGTGGGTGCGGTCGCTGATCGCCCGCTACGGGGCACACCCGTGGCTGGTCGACCTGCCGATCCGGGGCGCCCCGGTGACGCCGAACCTGTTGGCGTGGCTGGAGAGTCTGCTGCGGGTGCTGGGTGGGACCGGTCTGCCGCCCGGTGACCAGCTGTCCTGCGCGATGCTGCTCGACGGGTACGCCAGGAGCATCGCAGCACTGGCGCGGGACCTCGCGGCGAGCGAGGCGTCACCGGTCCAGTCACCCGAGGTGGTCGGCTTCCTGTACCCACTGCTGGCCGAACGCGGCTACCCGCTGCTCGCCGGGATGCTCGTGAGCGGCGCGTACGCGGACAGCCCGACCGGTCCGGACGTCGAGTTCGGCCTGGCGCGCGTGCTGGACGGCATCGCGCGCCTGGTCGACGGGACAGGCTGAGGGGCCCCGCCGAGCACGGGGCCCCTCAGCTTCCTCGTCACCTCAGAGGTCGAGGGTCCAGCTGTCGATGAAGCCCGTGTCGACGGAGGCCGCGTCGCGGACCCGCAGGTTCCACGTGCCGTTGGCGGTCTCGCTCGACAGGTTCACGGTGTAGGTCTGGTTGATGTTGTCCGTGCTGCCGCCCGCACGGTTGTGCAGGTTGTACAGCGTGCCGTCCGGCGCGACGAGGTCGACGATCAGGTCACCGATGTAGGTGTGCTGGATCTGCACGGCCACGGTCGAGCCGTTGCTCGCCGTGCCGGAGCAGCCCGAGATGGTGATGGGGCTGTTCACGGTCGAGTTGTCGTTGATGGTGAAGTTGTTCGCGTTGGTCGCCGCGGGGCAGGGGCCGTTGGTCGGCGGGGGCTCGTTGGCGTCCGGGCCCGTGTACAGCAGCTTGTTCGGCGAGCCGCCGCCCGGGTTGGAGACCCGGCCGTTGGACGCGGCGGCCGTCAGGGCGGCGCTCACGTCGGCGGGGAGCGCCGTGGGGTGGTCGGCCAGGTACAGCGCCGCGCCGCCCGCAACGTGCGGCGTCGCCATCGACGTGCCGCTGATCGTGTTCGTGCCGCCGTTGAGCCAGTCGGAGGTGATGCCCTCGCCAGGCGCGAAGATGTCGGTGCAGCTGCCGAAGTTCGAGAACGAGGCACGTGCGTCGGTGCGGGTGGTCGCGTTCACCGTGATCGCGGCGGGCACGCGGGCCGGGGAGAAGCCGCAGGCGTCGGCGTTCGAGTTGCCGGACGCGATCGCGTAGGTGACCTGTCCGTTGGAGATCGACCGCGCGACGGCCGCGTCGAGGACGCTGTCGGCGCCGCCGCCGAGGCTCATGTTCGCCACGGCAGGCTTGATCGCGTTCGCGGTCACCCAGTCGATGCCCGCGACGACCTGTGCAGTGGTGCCGGAGCCCTGGTTGTTCAGCACGCGGACCGCGACGAGGGACACGCCCTTGGCCACACCGTGGGCGTTGCCGCCGATGGTGCCCGCGACGTGCGAGCCGTGGCCGTTGCCGTCGTCGGCCGTGCCGCCGTCGATGGCGTCGAAGCCACTCGACATCCGGCCGCCGTAGTCGGGGTGGTCGAGGTCCGCACCCGTGTCGATGATGTACGCGTGCACGTTGCTCGCGGTCGTCGAGTACGAGTACAGGTTGTTCAGCGGCAGGTCACGCTGGTCGATGCGGTCGAGGCCCCACGAAGGCGGGTTCGTCTGGTCGGTGGTCAGCGACAGCACCTGGTTCTGCTGCACCATCGCGACGTCGGGGTCGGCGGCGAGCTGCTTGGCCTGCTGCTCGCTCATCGAGGCCGCGAAGCCGTCGAAGACCGCGCTGTAGCGGTTGGTGACCTTGGCGCCGAACGACGCGGCGGTGGACTTCGCCTCCGCGGCGGCGTTGTCCTTGTAGACGACGATGTAGCTGTCGGCGACCGCTGTGGCGGAGTCGGTGCCGAGGACGTGACCCTCCGGTGCCGCCGAGGCGGGCGCGGTCGCGACGACCGCGAGCCCGACCGCCGCGGCGGTGGCGAACCCAGCTGACAACAGCCGTCTCACTGAGACGGCACGAGGCCTGACCATAGGTGTTTCTCCTTGTCGCAGGGCGCACGAGGTCTCAAGCCCTCACCATGGGACCTCGATTGCGTAGGGGAGATCCGGCCGTCCGCGAACGAACGACCGATGTCCACATTTGTCCGCGAAGCCCGGTGACGCAATAGAGTCACTCGTGTTCGGAGAGCCACTTATGAACACTCGCTCCACAATGTGGGAACAAGTTGGCCCGAACGGCGGCGCGAGTTGCGCCGTGTGCCGCGTGTCACATTCCTGGGTTAGTCGCCTCTGCGGACGGGGCCGAGGATCTGCTGCTCCTTGGTGTTGGTGATCAGGCGCATGCGCTTCCACAGCATGTGCCCGAGTGCGATCACCTCGTCGTCGGGCAGGGTGGTCAGCTCGTGCACCATCGGCGGGGGCAGGCGCCACACGCGTGCCGCGAGCTGTGCCTGGCCGACAGGCAACCGTTGCAGCAGCACCAGATCCGCGGCGTTGGCGGTCGCGCCCGCCTGCGGGTGCATGTACGGCAGCACGTACACCGTCGTCTGCCACGGCGTGCGCGGCGGGAACAGCTCCTGCGGGGTCGGGCCGCCGTCGTGGACCACCAGCAGCGGCGCGTCCTCCGACGGGCGCGGCAGCTCGACGGGGCTGAGCCTGCGGATCTGCACGAGCGGCGCGGGACGTCCGTCGGGGCCGGTGCCCGCGGCCTTCTGCAGGACCTGCCACGAGCCGGGCCGCCCGGTCGCGACGACCACCCACGCGCCGACCGCCATGGCACGCAACGCGACCTGCCGCGCCAGGTACAGCCCGCCGACGAGCACGAGCCGCGTCGGCGCGGGCCGCAGCGCGGAGATCGTCATCGGCTCGCCCTGCGGCGACGAGCCGAGCATCATGCCGCCCCGGTCGCCGGTGGGGCTGACCGCGTCGAGCATCGCGGGCGACATCAGGAACTCCTGCGTCAGCCCGTTGCCGGTCTGGAGATCGAGAAGCCGGGATGACTCACTCATGCCGGCTCCTCGCCCGCTCCGTGCCCCCGGAACGCTCCGCAGGCTCCGCTCCACCGGCGCCCTCCGCAGGCTCCGAGCCGGCCTGAACATCGATGATTCGCTCCGCAAGCTCCGCTGATAGGACTACCTTCGTTCATGGCCGGGACCTCCGGGGAACGCTTGCTTCGCTTGTCCTGCGAGGACTGTCATGAGACGGCGTCCCTGGAG
>NZ_SOCP01000013.1 GCF_004364325.1 Actinophytocola oryzae
CCTGGTCAGCCAAGCTAGGGCCCGGGCCTGCGTCCGTCTCAAGATCCACAAACCGCAGGCTACCGGCCCTGTCACAACCTAACCGACCAGCATTGCGGCTAGGCCGGAATCGCCAGCAGGTCCTCGTGCTCGACGGTCACCCGCAGGTCCTCGCCCAGCCTGCGGGACAGGTACTCCTCCGCCCCCGCACCCAGCTCCGGGTTCTGCTCGCAGGCGGCCGACACCCACCCCCCGAGCCATTCGGACAGCAGCGGTGACGAGGTCAGCCGCCAGTGGCTCGGTCGTCTGTGGACCGTCGCACCCAGACGGGTGAACGCCGTCGCCATCGCCGGGACCGCGGACGGTCCAAGCAGGACACGACCCCCCACGGTACGTCTCTGGTGTGCGTTGAACGCCGCCATCAACTGCTCGTCCAGCGGGTCGGCGGGCGCCAGCTCCACGCGCCCCACCACCGACAGCGTGAACAACGCCGGGCAACCCGCCCCCACACACGCCGCCGCCAGCTCTGTGACCTCCGCCATGGTCAACAGGTCCAGCAGCGCGGAGCCCGTGACGAGTGAGACACCCGACAGCTCGGCGGCGCCGATGGTCGTGATGTCCCGCAGGTCCGTGACGGCCCCGGGCACCGACGCGGCCGCCACCTGCAGCAACGCGGGGTCGAGGTCGGTCAGGACCCACGTCGCCTCGCCGGGGAGCCGGGGCGCCAGCCACCGGGCCATCGCCCCCGTGCCGCTGCCCAGGTCACGAACCACCAGGTCCGGCCCGTTCAGGGACGTACGCAGCGTCGTGAGGAGTTCCTCCGCACGCGCGGACGCGTCGGCGGGTTCACGGAGGGCAAGCCACTGGGCTGAGAAGTCGCTCATCGATCCCTAACACGCGGGGGCCATGTCGGTGGTTCAGAACCATACGGACGCGGCGTGCGTATTCACAGTCGAATCAGATCTTGTTGAGGGCGGAACAGATCTTGGAGGGACCGTGACCGCACCGATCACCCGGACACTCGTCATCGCCGCGGGGGCGATGGCGGGTTTGCTCACCCTGCTGACACTGGCCGGGTCAGCAGGACTCGGCCCACCGGGCTGGCTCGCGGGCACGGCGTTCGCGGCCGCGGGATGGGCCGTGCTCACCGAGGCGGCGTCACGCTACGGGCTCACGCGGTTCGGACCGGCCGACCTCGTCACCATGACGCGGGCGGTACTCGTCGGCGTGGTCACGGCCATGGTCGTGGACACCAGCCACCCCCGCACGTCACTGTGGCCCCTGGCGATCGTCGCGGCGCTCGCGCTCGCGACCGACGCCATCGACGGCAGGGTCGCGCGGCGGACCGACACCGTCTCCGAGTTCGGGGCACGCTTCGACATGGAGGTCGACGCGTTCCTCATCCTCGTGCTCAGCGCCTACGTCGCCACCCAGCTCGGCTGGTGGGTGCTCGCGATCGGCGCCATGCGCTACCTGTTCGTCGCCGCGGCGCGGCTCTGGCCGTGGCTCGGCGCGCCGCTGCCGGTCCGCCTGTCCAGCAAGGCCGTCGCGGCGGCGCAGGGCATCGTGCTCACCGTCGTGTTGCTGCTGCCCACGACGCCCGCGATGATCCTCACCGGGCTCGCGCTGCTGGCCCTGATCTGGTCCTTCGCGTACGACGTCCGCTGGCTGCACCGCAACAAGGCCACCGCGCCCGCCGTCGCGACCGCCACGGCGACTCCGGAGACGACCACGAGGGCCACCCGCAGGCGCCGCATCCTCACACCCGTCGCGTGCGTGCTGGTCCTGTTCGCGCTCCTCGCGCCGGCGAGCCTTTCCGAGCTGACCCCGGCCGCGTTCACCCGCATCCCCGTCGAGGGGCTCCTGGTCGCCGGGCTCGTGCTCGTGCTGCCCGGCCGCGCACGGCGCGTCGCCGCCTCGCTCGTCGGGGTCGGGCTGGCCCTGATCACGATCATGAAGCTCTTCGACATCGGCTTCGAGGAGGCGCTCGGCCGCAAGTTCCACCCCGTCTACGACTTCTCGGCACTGCGACCCGCCGTCGAGTTCGTCCAGGACTCCCTGGGCTCCTTCGCCTCGGTCGCCGCGATCGTCGGCGCGGTCCTCCTCGTCATCGGGCTCGTCGCGGTCATGGTGCTGTCGGTGCTGCGGCTCACGAAGGTCGCCGTCGGCAGGCGCACGTTCGCCACCCGCGGTCTCGCGGCACTCGGCGTGGTCTGGGTGGCCGCCGCCGTGCTCGGCCAGCCCGTCGCCGCGAACTCCGCGGCCAACGAGGTGTACGACGACCTGCGCCAGGCCCGCGCCGACATCGTGGACCCGGACGTGTTCGCGCAGCAGGCCGCGGTCGACAAGTACCGCTACACCCACGGCGACAAGCTGCTGAACGGCCTGCGCGGCAAGGACGTCATCCTCGTGTTCATCGAGAGCTACGGCCGGGTCGCCGTGCAGGGCACCGACATCGCGCCGGGGGTGGACAAGGTCCTCGACGGGGGCACCGACACCCTCAAGGCCGCCGGTTTCGACTCCCGCAGCGCCTTCATGACCTCCGCGACCTTCGGCGGCATCAGCTGGCTCGCGCACTCCACCACGCAGTCCGGCCTGTGGGTCGACTCCCAGCCGCGCTACGACACGCTGATCGGCACCGACCGGCTCACGCTCACGGGCGCGTTCGCGCGGGCGGGCTGGCGCACTGTCGGCATCTCGCCCTCGATCGTCCGCGACTGGCCGGAGGCGAAGTTCTTCGGCTACCAGAAGGCGTACACACGCGACAACGTCGGCTACGAGGGCCCCAACTTCGCCTACGCCAAGATGCCCGACCAGTACACGATGTCCGCGTTCTACCGCAACGAGATCCAGCCCGCGAACCGCAAGCCGGTGATGGCCGAGATCGACCTGGTGTCCAGCCACATCCCGTGGACGCACCTGCCGACCATGATCGACTGGAACACGGTCGGCGACGGCTCGGTGTTCGGGCCCATGCCCGCGCAGGGCAAGACGCAGGCCGAGGTGTGGCCGGACCCGATGAAGGTCCGCGCCGCGTACGGACAGTCCATCCAGTACTCGCTCGACACCCTGATCCAGTACATGACCCACTACGGGTCCAAGGACACGGTCATGGTGTTCCTCGGCGACCACCAGCCGGGTCCGTCGGTGTCGGGTGACACCAAGAACCACGACGTGCCGATCTCGATCGTGGCCGGCGACCCCGCGGTGCTCGACAGCGTCAGCGGCTGGGGCTGGCAGGACGGCCTCAACCCGGGCCCGTCCGCGCCGGTGTGGAAGATGGACTCGTTCCGCAACAGGTTCCTGGACACGTTCGCCGCGCCGCCCAGCGGGCATCCCGGCATATGACCTCACTGCTCCCGACGGGCACGTCCGTCGACGCGCGGGACCGCGACGTGGCCGTGCTCCCGGTCGGCAGCTTCGAACAGCACGGCGCCTTCCTCCCCCTGGCGACGGACTCGGTGATCGCGATGACGGTCGCCGGGGCCGTCGCCTCGGCGCACCCCGTGCTGCTCCTGCCGCCCGTCACGATCTCCTGCTCGCACGAGCACGCCGCGTGGCCCGGCACCGTCAGCATCTCGGCGGCGACCCTGTACGCGATCGTGCGGGACGTGGCGGACTCCCTGCGGCTGCAGGGGATCCGGAAGCTGGCGCTGGTGAGCGGGCACGGCGGCAACTACGTGCTCGGCAACGTCGTCCAGGAGGCCAGTGCGCGCGGCGAGCGCATGGCGCTGTTCCCCACCGAGACCGACTGGCTGGCCGCACGGGCCGCGGGCGGTGTCGAGACCGGGCCGGACACCGACATGCACGCCGGTGAGCTGGAGACCTCGCTGCTCCTGCACGCGCACCCCGAGCTGGTGCCGGAGGACTACGCCGACCACGACGAGCGCGCCGACGAGCGGGACCGGTTCCTCACCCTCGGCCTCGGCGCGTACACGCGGTCGGGCGTCATCGGCAGGCCGTCGCTGGCCACGCCCGCGAAGGGCCGGGACGCGCTGGCCTACCTGGTCACCGCGTTCGGCGACGTGCTCGCCGCGCTGAACCACTGAAGGCACGAGAAAAGGCGCGTCCGGCAGCGGACGCGCCCTTCCTCTGTGGATACTTCTAGGCCAGGTGCGGGAGGAGGTGGTCGAGCCGCTCCCGCTTGGTGCGCAGGTACGGCAGGTTGTCCTCGTTGGGGGCGATGAGCAGCGGCACCCGCTCCACGACACTGATCCCGTTGCGGCGCAACGAGTCCAGCTTCTCCGGGTTGTTCGAGAGCAACCGCACCTGCTCGATCCCGAGGTCGCGGAGGATCTGCGCGGCCACGTCGTACTCGCGGGCGTCGACCGGCAGGCCGAGCGCGAGGTTCGCCTCGACGGTGTCCAGGCCCTCCTCCTGCAGGCGCATCGCGGCCAGCTTGGCGAGCAGGCCGATGCCGCGGCCCTCGTGGCCCTTGAGGTAGATGACCACCCCGGCGCCCTCGGTCACCACCCCGCGCATCGCCGCGTCCAGCTGGTCGCCGCAGTCGCAGCGCGTCGAGGCGAACACGTCCCCGGTGAGGCACTCCGAGTGCAGCCGTGTCAGCGGCGTGGTCCCCGCGACCTCGCCGTACACGAGCGCGACGTGCTCGTGTCCCCACCTCGAGTCGAGGTAGCCAACCGCCCGGAACTCCCCGTACGTGGTCGGCAGGCGGGTCTCCACCATGCGTTCGACCGTCTCCGCGGAGTCCTCGACCTTTGGTCCAACGTCGGCCAGGTCCGTCATGCCACCCTCTCTCGTTTCCGGACAAGCTCCATGGCGACGGGACCGCGGACGTACGCCGCGAGCTTCGCCCACGGCACGAGCGTCAGCGCACCCGGCAGGCTCGCCACGAGCCCCAGCAATCCGAACGCCACCGCGGCGGTCAGGCCCTGCGCGGCCCCGAGGCCCGCGGCGGCGAACATCAACGCCGTCACGCCCTCCCTCGGCCCCCAACCACCCACGTTCAGCGGCAGCCCCATCGCCAGCAGCGCGACGATCACGATCGGCAGCAGCTGCTCCAGCGACTGCGGCGCACCTGCCGCCTTCATGGCGATGAGGAACAGTGTCACGTGCCCGGTGAGTGCCGCGGCGGACAGCGCCGCGATGCTCGGCCAGACGTCCCTCGACAGCAGGCCGCTGCGCACGTCGTCGATCGTGCGGCGCCACCGCGAGCCGACGCCGACCCACCGCCGCGCGGCCAGGTAGGCGAGCACGACCACCCCGAGCACGGCCACGATCGCCAGGCCGAGGCCTCGCGCCGGCCCGGACAGCAGCACAGCCACTCCCGCGACCATCACCACGGCCTGCCCCGCCGTCCGCTCGAGCACGACCGCGCGGACACCGGCGCCGACGTCGCCCTCCTGCTTGCCGTGCGAGACGGCCCGCTGCACGTCGCCGAGCACCCCGGCGGGCAGCACGGCGTTGAGGAACAACGCGCGGTAGTAGTCGGTGACGGCCTTGCCGAGCGACAGTCGCAGGCCGAGACGCCGTGCGACCAGGCACCACCGCAGCGCACAGAGCACGGTGGTGCCGAGCCCGACAAGGAGCGCGGCCGCGACGTCACTCCCGTCGAGTACCCGGAATCCGTCGACGAACCCCCCGCCGCCCACTTTCCACATGAGAGCGCCCACGATCGCCACGCCAGAAGCAAGCTTGAGCCACGTCCAGATCTTCCCGTTCACGCCGCCACCTCGCCTGCTCCGCAGCGCCGGAACGCTCCGCAGGCTCCGCTGCTCCGGCGCTCTCCGCCGGCTCGGCAGCAGCGTGAATACCGATTGTTCACTCCGCAAGCTCCGTTCACCGCAATACTCCCGCGAGCCTCTTCGCCGCCGTCGGCCAGTCCTCGATCTCACGTGCCCGTGCCGCGTCACGCAGCCGGTCGCGCAGCTCGGCCTCGGTGAGCCAGCGGCGCAGCGCCTCGGTGAGCGCGGGCACGTCGTCGGGTGGGACCAGAAGGCCCGGCGTCTTGTTGATGTCCCGGCCGAGCGTGTGCGGCAGTGCGTCCACGTTGGTGGTGAGCACCGGCACGCCGCGCACGAGTGCCTCGGTGACGACCATCCCGAACGTCTCGCGACGGGAGGGCAGCACCAGCAGGTCGGTCCGGTTGAAGGTCTGGTTCAGGTCCTCGTCCGACAGCGGGCCGGCGAGGATCATCTTGTGCGTCAGACCGAGCTTGTCGATCATGGCCTGGATCCGGCGCGCGTGGCCGGGGTCCCGTCTCAGCGAGCCGACACAGACGCACGTCCACGGCAGGTCGGAGAGGTTCGCGAGCGCCTCGGCGAGCACGTCGTGGCCCTTGCGCTGGGTCACCGACGCCAGGCACAGGAGCCGGTTGCCCGACTCCGTGCCGGCCGCGAGGGGCGCGGGGTCGGTCCCGGGGGGCGCGGTGCGCACGCGGCGCGGGTCGAGCCCGTGGTGCGCGATGGCGCGGCGGGCCGCCCACTCGCTGGTGGCGACGACCGCGGTCGCGGCACGCAGCACCTCGCGTTCGCGCCGGTCGAGGCCTGCCGCGCGTTCGGCGGGCAGCCCGGTCTCGTCGGCGAGCTGCAGGTGCAGCACGACCACGAGACGTAAGCGGCGTGCCTGGGGCACCACCACCTCCGGCACACCGCACGCGACGAGCCCGTCGATCAGGACGACGGACCCGTCCGGGATCTCGCCGAGGGTCTGGGAGAGTGCGACGCGGGCCTTGGTGCTCGGTGTCGGCCAGCGGCCCGGCACCGTCGCCTTCTCGAGGCCCAGCAGCTCGCACATCCGTCTGTCATAGGTGTTGCCGCCACTCGCGACGGTGACGTCGTCGACGTCCCCCGGCAGTATGAAGACCGTCACATGGACCGCCGGTAGGTCGCCCAGGCCACATGGGATTCCTTCAGTGTCACCGAGATCTCTGCGAGCCCGGTGGCGCTGTCGCCGAGGGATCCGTTGTGGACACGGTCGACCAGGCGGTCGGCGATGACCTTCGCGAGGAACTCCGTGGAGGTGTTGACCCCCGTGAACTCCGGCAGCTCGTCGAGGTTGCGGTAGTTCAGCTCGCCCAGTACCGCCTTGAGCTGGTCTGTCGCGAGCCCGATGTCCACGACGATGTTGTCCGCGTCCAGCTCGGTGCGGGAGAACGTGGCGTCCACGACGAAAGTGGCGCCGTGCAGCTGTTGCGCGGGGCCGAACACCTCTCCGGTGAAGCTGTGCGCGACCATCATGTGGTCGCGGACGGTGAGGCTGAACACCCTGCGCCTCCTACGGTCGGCTTAGTCGCTGTCGTAGGTAACACGCAGGCAGAGCGAAGACGGTTCACGGCTGATCAGCTTCGGCAAAGCCGCAGGTAGGTCGTCGAACCGGCACTGGTCGGCCACCAGCGCGTCGAAGCAGGGGTCGGCGAGCAGGTCCAGGGCCGTCGCGAGGCGCTGGCCGTAGCTTCGCGGCCGGTTGGGCGAGACGGTGCCGACCTGGCTGCTACGGATGGTGAGGCGCCGGGAGTGGAACCACTCCCCCAGCGGGATGCTGACGCGGCGGTCGCCGTACCAGCTCAGCTCCACGCAGACGCCCTCCGGCCGGAGCAGCTCGAGTGCCCGGGTGAGGCCCTGCTCGGAGGCGCTGGCGTGCACGACGAGGTCACGGTCGGCGCGGGCGTCGTCCGGGAGGGCGAACTCCACCCCGAGCTTGTCGGCGATCTCCGCACGTGCGGGGTCGATGTCGACGAGCTGGACCTTCGCGGCCGGGATGCCGGCGAGGATGCGGGCGACGGAGGCCCCGACCATCCCGGCGCCGACCACGGCGATCCGGTCGCCGACCTGCGGGGAGGCGTCCCAGACGGCGTTGAGCGCGGTCTCGATGGTGCCGGCGAGCACGGCGCGTGCGGCGGGCACGGCGTCGGGCACGACGGTCACGGCGTCGGCGGGGACGACATAACGGGTCTGGTGTGGATAGAGGCAGAAGACCGTGCGCCCCAGCAGCTCCGCCGGTCCACTCTCGACGATCCCGACGTTGAGGTAGCCGTACTTCACGGGTGCGGGGAAGTCACCCTCCTGGAAGGGGGCGCGCATGATGTCGTGCTGGCTCGCGGGCACCCCACCCCGGAACACGAGCGCCTCGGTGCCCCGGCTGACGGCCGAGTAGCGCGTGCGCACGACCACGTCGTCCGGCCCGGGGTCGGGCAGCTCGACCGCCCGCAGTTCCCCGTAGCCCGGCTCCCGCACCCAGAACGCCCGCTCCACCGCCACCGGCCCCGCCTCCTCGTCCACCGCGTCCGGCCCGCCCCCCAGTGCACTGAAGGACGCCTTCGTAACGCCCAGCGTAAGGAAGGCGTCCTTCAGTGCATGGGGGCCTCGGTCGCCTCGGCGGCGCGGGTGTGGAGGCGGGTGCGGATCTCGTCCGGGGTGTAGGCGCGTCGCTTGCGTTCGGCGCGGGCGATGGCCGCCCCGGTCGCCGCGACTCCGGCCAGGCCGGCCAAGCCGACGATTTTCCACCAGCGCACGGGCCTAGGCTACCCGGATGGCCGTTTCACTGGACGAGGCAGTCGAGCTGACCCGCACCGGCGACGTGTGGTTGTTCCGAGGGTCGACCGTGGCGGACCGGACCATCCGGATCACCACGAACAGCCCGGTCAACCACGTCGGCATGGCGATCGTCATCGAGGACCTGCCGCCGCTGATGTGGCACGCGGAGCTGGGACGGTCCCTGCGGGACGTGTGGACGGGCGGCCACCAGCGCGGCGTGCAGCTCCACGACCTGCGGGAAGCGGTCGTGCTGTGGACCACCCGGTACCGGCAGCGTGCGTGGCTGCGCCAGCTCGAGCCGCTCGCGGGCAAGGAGATGGAGGACGCCGCGCTGCGGACGGTCGCGCGCCTGGACGGGACACCGTTCCCCTCGACGGCCAAGCTCTTCAGCCGGTGGCTCTACGGACGCGCTCCCATCCCGAAGACCAGGACGACCGACGCGAAGCTGGAGACCGCGTACTGCGCGGAGGTCGTCGCGCTCACCTACCAGGCCATGGGCCTGCTGCCGGACCGGCGCCGCGCCAACTGGTACGACCCCGGCCGTTTCTGGAGCGGGGACGACATGCC
Organism: Actinophytocola oryzae; assembly: GCF_004364325.1. GTDB lineage: Bacteria > Actinomycetota > Actinomycetes > Mycobacteriales > Pseudonocardiaceae > Actinophytocola > Actinophytocola oryzae. The sequence continues at coordinate 9,042 of NZ_SOCP01000013.1, forward strand.
GCTGCTGGCAGGCGCGTCACTGGGCCGGGAAATCACCGTGACGACCTGATCGATACTTCCACAAAAGTTTCGACACTCCACCGGCTGTCGCAAACCAGCAGCTCAGCGTATACGCGGCTCAACCGGCCGAAACTTTCCGATAATATTCCGGAAAACAATGATTGACATTCGTTCTGCCTCGCACTGAGAATCGGAAGAGCTGTAGCTGGTCGCGATCGAGTCGTCGCTCAGCGTTGCGCGAAATCCAACTCCGGTTTGGTCTAGTACAGCGAGGAAGAAACAGTCATGGTCAAGGAATCCCTGCGAGCCGTCGCCAGGAAGGCGGCGGTGTTCGTGGCGGCAGGCGCGATGGCGGCCTCGGGCGCGGTGGCGCTGGCCGGCACCGCCGACGCCGCCACGACGCTAGGTGCCGCGGCCGCGGCTCGCGGCAGGTACTTCGGCGCCGCGGTGGCCGCGAACCACCTCGGTGAGGCGCAGTACGCGAGCACGTGGACAACCGAGTTCAACGGCGTCACGCCCGAGAACGAGATGAAGTGGCAGACGGTCGAACCCAACCGCAACCAGTTCAACTTCTCCTCCGCCGACCAGATCGTCACCCAGGCGCGCAGCCGGGGCATGACGATCCGGGGGCACACACTGGTGTGGCACTCCCAGCTCGCGGGCTGGGTGAGTGGCCTCGACGCCACCAACCTCCGCTCGGCGATGCTCAACCACATCAACGGCGTGATGGCGCACTGGAAGGGCCAGATCTACGCCTGGGACGTCGTCAACGAGGCCTTCGCGGAGAACGGCGGCCGTCGTTCCGAGTCGGTGTTCCAGCAGAAGCTCGGCAACGGCTACATCGAGGAGGCCTTCCGCGCCGCCCGCACAGCCGACCCGAACGCCAAGCTCTGCTACAACGACTACAACACCGACGGCATGAACGCGAAGAGCAACGCCGTCTACGCGATGGTGCAGGACTTCAAGAGCCGAGGCGTGCCGATCGACTGCGTCGGCTTCCAGTCGCACTTCAACGCCCAGTCCCCGGTGCCGAGCAACTACCAGCAGAACCTGGCACGCTTCGCCGCGCTCGGCGTCGACGTGCAGATCACCGAGCTGGACATCGAGGGCTCCGGCACGGCACAGGCGAACAACTACGCCAACGTCGTGCGTGCCTGCCTCGGCGTGTCCCGCTGCACCGGCATCACGGTGTGGGGCATCCCGGACAAGTACTCGTGGCGGGCGAGCGGCACGCCGTTGCTGTTCAACGACAACTACGGCAAGAAGGCCGCGTACACGTCGGTGCTGAACGAGCTGAACGGTGGCACGACCGACCCACCGCCGGACGACCCGGAGGACCCGCCGCCCGCCGACGGTGCCTGCGCGGCGACCGTGACGACCAACCAGTGGCAGGGCGGCTTCGTCGGCACCGTACGGGTGACCGCGGGCTCGGCCCAGGTCAACGGCTGGACGGTCACCGTGACGCTCCCCTCCGGCGCGACCCTGACCAGTGGCTGGAACGCGAACCGCAGCGGCAACTCGGGCACGGTCCAGTTCACCAACGTCGGGTTCAACGGCTCGATAGCTCCCGGGCAGTCGGTCGAGTTCGGCTACCAGGGCACCGGGACCGGAACCGGTGTGACCCCCAGCTGCGCGGCCGACTGACCGGGGACTCGCGCGCGGTGCGTACGTGGCCCACCACTCCAGCCACGCACGCACCGCGCCGTGTCAACGCTCACAACCGGGGCGCACCCGGAATGACCCGCTCGCGCCGCACCGTTGTGCCGGACAGCGGAGAACGTCCGTTCTCCCGGGTCCAGCAAAGGAAACAGCGCGATGCCGTTCATCACCGTCGGGACAGAGAACGCCTCGAACGTCGACCTGTACTACGAGGACCACGGCGAGGGTCAGCCGGTCGTGCTCATCCACGGGTACCCGCTCGACGGGCACTCCTGGGAGAAGCAGAGCGCCGCGCTCCTGGCCGCGGGCTACCGTGTCGTCACCTACGACCGCCGCGGCTTCGGCCGGTCGAGCCAGCCCACCACCGGCTACGACTACGACACCTTCGCAGGCGACCTGAAGGTGGTCCTCGACACGCTGGACCTGACCGACGCCGTGCTTGTCGGCTTCTCGATGGGCACCGGTGAGGTCGGCCGCTACCTCGGCACGTACGGGTCGGCCAGGGTCGCGAAGGCAGCCTTCCTCGCCTCGCTCGAGCCGTTCCTGCTCAGGACGGACGACAACCCGGAAGGCGTGCCGCAGGAGGTCTTCGACGGCATCTCGGCCGCGGTGAAGGCCGACCGCTACGCCTACTTCACCGAGTTCTACAAGAGCTTCTACAACACCGACGACAACCTCGGCACGCGGCTGTCCGAGGAGGCACTGCGCAACAGCTGGAACGTCGCGGCGGGTGCGTCGTGGTTCGCCTCCAGCGCCGCGGTGCCGACGTGGCTCACCGACTTCCGCGCCGACATCCCGAAGATCGACGTACCAACGCTGATCCTGCACGGCACCGCCGACAACATCCTGCCGATCGACGCCACCGGGCGCCGCTTCCACGAGCTCCTGCCCGCCGCGAGGTACGTCGAGATCGAGAACGCGCCGCACGGCCTGCTGTGGACACACGGCGACGAGGTCAACGAGGAGCTGCTCGCCTTCCTCGCCGAGTGAGCGAAGAGGTGGCGGTCACCTTCCGGAGGCGACCGCCACCCTCCCTACGGCTAGCTGAAGTTCACGTCACTGCACCAGTAGTAGGACTGGTCCAGGTGACTCGCCTGCCAGATCGTGTAGACGATGTGGCGACCGGTCCGGCTGCCCGCGTTCACGTTGAGGAACGTGTGTTCCTGCGGCGGGGTCTTCCCCACGGTCGTCACCAGCTCCAGGTCCGACCACCGCAGAGCCTGCGTGATCGGGTTGAAGCCCTGTTTCGTGATGTAGACGCGGTAGTAGTCCGCGCCGTGGAATGCCTGGTCGTACACGTCGACGGTGAAGTTCCGCGACTTGTTGACGGCCTTCCAGTCGCCCACCGTGTCCATGGCCCGGTACCTGCCGCCCTGGGTGCGGCCGGCACTGCACAGCTGGCCGTCCGGGATGGCTGCCTGGTGGTTGCCTGCCACGCCCTCGCGGTAGAGGCCGTTCCAGTTCCACATGGCGTTGGTGTCGGTCTGCCACGCCTGCCAGCACATCGGGTCCTGCGTGGCCATCGCCGGGTTCTGGAAGTCACTGCCCCAGCGCTGCCAGCAACCGTAGTTGCGCGACGGCGGGTCGATGGTGGTGCCGTGCGCCGACGCGGTCGACGCGAAACCGACCAGCAGGGTTGCCACCGCCGCGAGAACGGCCATGGCACGTAGTCGGATAGACACTTCTCCACTCCTTTCTATCCTTTGTGGACGGTGGCGGGCCCGCGTTCGTGGCGGGCCCGCCCTTTCGTCACAGCGGTGGGTAGGCGTTACGCATCAGTTCCTGGAACTGGGCCGAGAACCAGTGACCGGACAGCGGCGAGTTCGCGAGCGCGCCGGAGGGGTTGTCGCCGTTGCGCGGGTTGCACTGGTAGGCGGGATCGCACATCTCGTCGAAGCCCTTGCCCTCGTCGTTCGGGATCTCCTGGCTGGCGCCGTCGGACTCGCCCGGCGGCTTCATCCACACGTACGCGTCGACCCCCGACGCCGGCACGGCCGTTGGACGCTCACCGAGACCCGCACCGGACTGGTTGCACCAGTTGCCGATGTGGATGCGCCGGTCGACGCGGCCGCCGTCGACGTAGGCGTCCACGGACGTCTGGGGGCCGGGGCCGGTCGGCCGGGCGCTCCCGCCCCAGCCGTTGCGCGAGGTGTCGATCAGCATGCCGACCCCCTGGTCGAAGCCGGCCCGCACGAGCCGTTGCCGGAACGCCTGCGCGAAGGACAGCTCGTCGACGTAGCGGTTCCAGTCGACCCACCTGGACTGGCGCACGGGGTCACCGAGGCCGTCGACGGTGAAGTACGGCTCACGCAGCACCGAGTAGTTCGCCGTGTTGGTGATGAAGCCGTGCACGTCCGCCGGGGTCGCGCCCTCGGCGCGGGCCGCCTCGGCGAACTGGTCCACGGCCGCGCCGAAGTTGTCGTCCCAGCCGATCCAGCCGTGGTGCGCGGCGTCGACGTAGTTGTAGACGTTCTCGATCGCGCCGAGCCTGCCGAGCGCGTAGCCGACGCCCCTGACGTAGTTGCCGTTCGCCTTCATGACGTCGCACCGGGGTGTCGCCGTCGGCCTGCCACCGGTGTTGGTCACCAGGTTCGGCAGCGAGTCGATCTCGGTGACGGTGACGATCCGCAGGTCCGCGTAGGCGGGGTCGGCGAGGATCTCGGCGATCGGGTCGATGAACTCGGACTTGTACCTGGGCAGGTCGTCCGGTCCCAGCTCGCCGTTGGACGCGAGCGCCGCGCAGTCGCGGCCGGGCAGGTCGTAGATCACGAGCTGGATCACCGTCGGCTCACCGCCGGACTGGCTGACCGCCTCGTCGAGGTGGTCGCGCAGGCCCATGCCGCCACCCGCGCCCTCGATCGCCGCGATCCGGTCCAGCCAGACGCCGGTCGGCTGGTCGGCGATCCGGCTGCCGCCCGGTTCGGCGGCGGCCTTCGCCGACCACTCGGGGCTCACGTAGACCCGGGCACCCGCGTAGGGGTTGTCCACTCTCGGGGCGGGAGTCGCGGACGTGGTGCCGGCGGCGACGGTGAGAACCGATGCCGACGTGAGAGCAGCGGCGGCCAGGGCGCGAAGCAGGCCGGTCCCCGGCATGCCCCGTGCGATGGCTGAACGCATGATGACTCCTTTGTCCTCAGGCTTTCAGGGGAGAATTTGGGAACGCTCCCAGCGACTGACTGTAACGGTGCAGACCGGACACGTGAAGCTTGAACGGGCGAAGCCGACCCGAACTGGCGACGGACTGTGATTTTCCGACCGGACAAAACGGTCACGGACTAGGCCGTTCGGGGGGTGTTCGATGGCTGACCAGTGCCTACGCCACCGGAACGCAGCCGTGCTGGGCTGTTCGGCTGTTGATCTTAGCCCGATCGTGCGAACTTCTCGCGGATCGGTAACGGTCACCGAAACGAAAATATCGGCGAGGCCGGAATTGCCTCGCCGATATTTCCGAGAACGTCGCGCTAATCAGCCGCCGGCCAGCTCGAAGGCGCGCTGGGGCACGAACTGGCCCGCACTCGCGATGCAGCCGTCGGCCTCGCCGGGCAGTTTCACCCACAGGAACGCGTCGATCCGCGCGTCACCCGTCTCGGTCGTGCTCGGCGTGCCGATCCGCCGCCCCGCCGGGTCGCACCACTCACTGCCGAGCGGGCCGTTGCCGTTACGGCTCGTGTCGATCACCGCGTGCAACCGCCCGTCGCCGACGGCCGAGAGCACCGACCTGGCGTAGGAGACCTCGGCGGCGGAGGTGCGGTAGTTGGACACGTTCGTCGAGATGCCGTCGGCGCTGTTGGAGATGTCGGCCGCCCGCAGCCGGGCCGCCGCCTCGGCCGCCGGGAGCCACGCCGAGTGTCCGATGTCGAAGTACACCTTGGCCTGCGCCGAGCCCGCCTTGAGCCGCTTTCCCGCGTAGGCCATGGAGTTGCGCGTCTCGGCCTGCTGGGCCGCACTCTGGCAGTCGGTCATCAGCGGCAGCACGTCCGGCTCGAGAACGATGTACGCGGGCCGCCCGGCGAGCCCGGCCGCGACCTCGTCGATCCAGGCCCGGTAGGCCGCGTGCGAGGGCGCGCCGCCGGAGCTGGCCCCGCCGCAGTCGCGGTTCGGGATGTCGTAGACGACCATGATCGGGATCTTCCCGGCGGCGGCCGCGGCGCCCACGAAGGCACTGACCTGTGCACGCACCGTGCTCGTGTTGGTCGTGGTGAACCAGCGCGCCTGCGGCACGCTCGCGATCCGGTCCCGGATGACCGCGGCGCGGCCGTCGTTCGGGTTGGCGGCGACCCAGCGGGCCGCGTTGGTCTCCGGGTCCACGTAGAACACCGACGGCGCGGCGGCGGCCGGGGTCGCCGACGCGGCCACACCGGCAACCACGCCGATGGCGACCACCCATTTCCTGATTCCCATCCAAGCCTCCGTAAGAAAACACGTGAAGACGGATGGGAGCGTTCCCAAGAATAGCTTCCCCAGTGTGCGTGGTTCGCCACGCGGAGTCAAGGAACCACCGGCCATGGGAAGGTTCCCAGTATCATGACCGGGATGCGGGAGTGCGCGCGACGAGGCGGACACTGTCCCGGCCGCGGCGTGCGCACAGGGTAAGAGGGCGAGCACACTCCGGGGGCGGGCGGCGTCTTTCGTGCGGCGACCAATTCCTTTTCAACCAGCGGGAATTGCGGGAGTGCGGCATGACGAGCGACGGTCGTCGAACACGGGCGAGCGGGCGCCCGACCCTCGAACAGGTCGCGGTCGAGGCGAACGTCTCCCGCGGCACGGCGTCGCGGGTCGTCAACGGCTCGCTCGAGGTGAGTCCCTGGGCGCTCAAGGCGGTACAGGACGCGATCCGCAAGCTGGGCTACGTGCCCAACCACGCGGCACGCAGCCTGGTGACGCAGCGCAGCGACACGGTGCTGCTGGTGGTGTCGGAGTCAGAGGACCGGGTGTTCGGCGAGCCGTTCTTCGCGAGCCTCGTCCGCGGGCTGTCCCTGGAGCTGTCCACCACCCCGCTGCAGCTCAACCTCATCATGGCGAACACGGCTCGCCAGCACGGCCGCGTCGAGCAGCAGGTGCGCAACGGCCACGTCGACGGCGTCTTCCTGATCTCGCTGCACGGCGACGACCCGCTCCCCCGCAACCTGATCGACGCGGGCGCACCGGTCGCGGTGATCGGCCGGCCCATGTCGGACATCGGCGCGGCCCCCTACGTCGACGCGGACAACGAGTCGGGTGCCCGGTCGGCGACCGAGTACCTGTACAACCAGGGCAGGCGCCGCATCGCGACGATCACCGGCCCGCAGGACATGGCCGCGGGCGTCGACCGGCTGGCCGGCTACCGGTCCGCGCTGCGGGGCAAGCGGGGCGTGTCACGCCTGATCGCGCAGGGCGACTTCGGCCAGGCGAGTGGCGAGGCCGCGACCCGCGAGCTGCTCGCGAAGGACCCGACGCTCGACGCGATCTTCGCCGCGAGCGACCTCATGGCGGCAGGCGCGCTGCGGGCGTTGCGGGCCGCGGGCAGGCGGGTCCCCGACGACGTCGCGGTGATCGGCTTCGACGACTCCGAGGTCGCCCGCCACACCGACCCGGCGCTCACCAGCGTGCGCCAGCCCATGCAGCAGATGGGCCGCGAGCTGGCCAAGCTCCTCATCACCCAGCTGCGTGACCGGGAGACCAAGCTCAGCCCGGTGATCCTCCCCACCGAGCTCATCATCCGCGAGTCCACGTGACGCGCAGCTGACTCCGGAGCGGGCGGGCCCGGCGGCGCGGGCCCGCCCGCTCACGGTCACGCGGCGCAGAGGTGGTCGTTCACCGTGAACCTGGTCGGCGGCGTGTGCTGCCCGGTCTTACCCGCGTTGAAGCCGAGCGTCACCGTCCCGCCGGGCGGCACCGGCTGCTGCCACGACTCGTTGTTCGCGCTCACCTGGCGGTCCTGCTGGGACCACGTCGCCGACCAGCCGCTGGTCAGCCGCTCGTCGCCGCCGAAGGCGAAGCGCAGTGCGAAGCCCTGCCACGGGGTGGTGCCGGTGTTGGTCAGCGTCACCTGGGCGGTCAGGCCCGTCGCCCACGTGCTGGCGTCGTAGGTGACCCGGCACGCGCCCGCCGCGTCGGACTGCTCCGCGGTCCAGTTCGACAGCCACGCGAACGCCGAGTTCCAGTTCACGGTCACCTCGTTGACCGAGTACGCCTCGATGTGGTCGACGAAGCAGCGCTGCGGCGCGCAGCCGGTCAGCAGCCGCGCCGCCACCGGGTCCTGCAGCCGGCTGTTCGGGCCGCCGGACATCGCGCCCGCGGGCGCGTTCGGCAGCGACGGGTCGAGCTGGTTGGCCCAGAACCGGTGGTGCACGTTCCGCACGGCCTGCTCGCCGTAGCCCGCCACGTAGGAGTAGTCGGCCGGGTTCCTGCCGAGCAGGTAGTCGAGCGCGGTGAACACGCCGTCGCGGTACTTCGGCGCCCTGGTCAGGTCGTAGGCCAGCGCCAGGACGACGCCGTTGTTCGCGACCAGGCCGTTGGAGCCCCACTCGTAGCGGCCGTCCTCGGTGCGGTAGGGCGCAGGGTGCCCGGCCGACGCCATGTTCGCGAGGTGCGTGTCCGCGGTCGACACCAGCGCGGCTCTGATGGCGCTCACCCCCGAGGCCGGCAGGCTCGTCGGCACGATCGCCAGCGTGATGTCACCCAGTGCGCCGGTCGCCGCCCAGTCGAAGCCGCGCGGGGTGAGGCTCTTGCCCGCGTAGAGCGGCGAGCCCGTCACGTCCGCGCGGTAGCGGCCGGTGGTCGCGAACAGCTCGGCCGCCGCCCAGTAGAACTCGTCGGACACCGTGGAGTCGCTGTAGGTGCCGCCGCCCTGGCCGTCGTTCGGGTCGGCGAGCACGTCCGGGTGTGCCTTCGCCGCCGCGTAGGCCTTCTCCGCCGCCGCGAGGGCACGGGACGCGAACGCCGGGTCGTAGGTCTTCCACAGCCGGGCGGCCTGTGCTGCCGCGGCGGCCAGGTTGAGCGTGGCCGCCGTGCTCGGCGCGGAGAGCCTGCGGGGCTGGGCGTCCTGGTCCGGCCGGGTCGGCAGGCCGGTCCACTGCTCGTCGTGGATCTTGTGGTGGGCCATGCCTGCGAGCGGTTTCCCGTCGGGCACCTGCATCCGCAGCAGGAACTCGACCTCCCAGCGGGCCTCGTCCAGCACGTCCGGCACGCCGTTGGACCGCTCGGGGATGTCGAGGGTGCCGTCGCCGAGCGCGGCGGCGTCACCGAGGCGCAGGGCGCGCTCGTACTCGTTCTGTAGCTGCCAAGCCGAGATCCCGCCGTTCACCACGTACTTGCCGTGGTCTCCCGCGTCGTACCAGCCGCCACGCACGTCGAGCGTGTAGCCGCAGGCGAGGTCCGCCCGGCACGGCACCGCGTTGTCACCCCGGTTGGGTGCGACGTTCACGTGCCCGGCGGGCCGCGCGTGGGCGGCGCCGACGTACTGCGCCTCGATCGGCGTGCCGCTGCGCTGGTGGTAGAAGAACGCGAGCGAGTCGTACCGCAGGCCGGTGAGCGCGGTCGTCGAGATGTCGAACGGGAAGCTCGTGTCGTCCCCGACCGTGAGCGTGTAACCGCTCCCCTGCCTGGTGTAGGAGGAGAAGTCGGCGATGTGCACGTTCTCCCCCGAGCCCGCGTCGAGACCCTTCGGCACGGTCCGGCCGCGTGCCACGGCGGTGCCCGCCGCGTTCTTCAGCGTCCAGACGAGCGGCGTGGTCGACTCGGTGGCCACGGTCGCGCGCTTGGGCAGGTTCGGCAGGTAGCCGACCTGGTTGACCCGGACGGGTGGCGCCGGTTCGAGGCCCGGTGGCGGCAGCACGCCGCCGACCAGCGAGACGTTGTCCACGCACACCGTGTTGTCGAAGGTCTGGCCGCCGAGCCAGAACGTCAGCTGGCCGTTGCCTGCGGCCGGGAAGTCCAGTGACGACTGGAAGGTGAACGTGAACGTCTGGGCCGTCGGCGTCAGGTTCGCGTCGAGCTTCGCGATCTGCCGGTAGGGCGCCACGGCCTCACCGGCCACCGCGCTCACCTGTTGCAGCGTCGCGGCCCGCGCGTCGAACCGCAGCGTGTAGGACTGGCCCGCCTCGTAGGGCACACCGTTCTGGCCGACCAGCGCGTCGTAGCCGTTCACCGCGCCGCCGGTGACGTCGACGCACCACTCGCCGCCGCTCACCCGCCCGGCCGTGCCGGGACCCGTCCACCACGGGTCGGCCGCGCCGGAGTCGAAGGCGCCGTTGACGACTCGTTCGTAGTCAACGGCTTCCAGGGCTTCGGCGGATGCCGCGAGTGGCGCGCCGAGCGCCAGCAGGACAGCAGCGGCCGTCATCGCCCGCCACCAGTTCTTGATCACCACGACGTGATCTCCCGTCTGCCTGGGACCGACCGATTGGGAGCGCTCCCACAATCTGACCACACCCGCCCCGGCTGGGCAGACCACGGCGCGGGCGGTCGAAACCACCGGCGCCGTCGACCGAACGGCCCAGCCCGTTGGGCGCAACGTTGTGCGGCCCGTGACGGGATGTTTCCCGTCCGCAACCGCGCACGCTACCGTACCAGTACTGGGAGCGCTCCCAGTACGCGTGAGGAAAGAAGGACCGATGACACGAAGATGGGCAACAACGGTGTTGGCCGCCGTCGGGATGTTGATGGCCGGCCTGATAACGGCGACGGTGACCGCGGCGCCCGCGGCGGCACACGGCGCGCTGATGACACCGGGCAGCAGGACGTTCCTGTGCTGGCGCGACGGCCTGTCGCAGCAGGGCGACATCCAGCCGAAGAACTCGGCGTGCGCCGGCGCGGTGGCGCAGAGCGGGGCCAACTCGCTCTACAACTGGTTCTCCGTGCTCCGCTCGGACGGCGCGGGCCGCACGACCGGCTTCATCGCCGACGGCCAGCTCTGCTCGGGCGGCAACCCGAACTTCGCCGGCTTCGACCGGACCGGCAACTGGCCGCTCACCCACCTGACCTCGGGTGCGAGCATGAACTTCACCTACAACGCGTGGGCCGCCCACCCGGGCTGGTTCTACCTGTACGTCACCAAGGACGGCTGGGACCCGAGCCAGCCGCTGCGCTGGGACGAGATCGAGTCCCAGCCCTTCGCCTCGGCCGACCACCCGCCGCTCGCCGGCTCGGTCGGCAGCGTCGACGCCAAGTACTCGTGGACCGCGAACCTGCCGTCGGGCAAGTCCGGCAGGCACGTCATCTACTCGGTCTGGAAGCGCTCGGACTCCAACGAGACCTTCTACGGCTGCTCGGACGTCACGTTCGACGGCGGCAACGGTGAGGTCACCGGCGTCGGCGTGGTCGACAACCCGCCGGACCCGGGCGCCCCGGCGAACGGCGCGTGCAGCGCGAGCTGGGCGGTCACCGGCAGCTGGAACGGCGGCTACCAGGCGGAGGTGACGGTCCGCAACCCGGGCACGACGACGCTGTCCGGCTGGCGTGTCGGCTGGTCGATCCCGAGCGGCACGACCATCAACAGCGTCTGGAACGGCACGCTGACGACCGACAGCCTGGGCACACAGGCGACGGTGAGCAGTGTGGGCTGGAACGGCTCGATAGCGCCGAACACGACCAGGTCCTTCGGGCTGACGGCGAACTCGTCGAGCAGTACCGCGCCGCCGCTGACCTGTTCGAGTCCGTAGTGCGCCGACACCACTGGATCGGCGGCTTCAGTGGTGTCAACCGTGCGCGTGCTCGGAGTTCGCGAACACGCAGTCCTGTTCGTCGGCGGGGATCCGGTGGGCCGTGGGGTCCGTGTAGTCGCACAGGAACCAGTACAGCCCGAGCCTGCTCACCCCGAGCGCGCCTGCCGAGACCCCGAACCCGTTGCCGAAGGCGAACGACGGCCCGTCCGCCACCTCGCCGTCGGTCATCGCGTCGTGCCACGATTCCTGAAATTTTCGCTGCGCATCGCCTTCGAACAACACCAGCCCCACACGCGGGAATTCCGCGGACACCGAACAGGTCGCCCATTCCGCGACGTAGGGCTCGAAGCGCGCGGCGTTGTCCGGGCCGAGGAACTCGACCAGCGCCTCCGACGTCTGCGGGATCACCTCGTCGCAACCCCCTGCGGAGTCCCGCATCCAGTCGACGAGCTCGTCCATTGTGGTCAGCCGCTGGCCGAGGGCCGCGGCGCCCCTGGTGGCGCCCTGCTGCACGCCGGAGCAGCCCGTGAGCACACAGAACGCGGCCAGGAATATGAGGGCGACGCGCTTCATGGCTTTACTGCTCTACTCCGAAATCGACACCGGCACAACCGTCCTCGTACGGATGGCGCAGCCCCCTTCCCAAATCCAACATCGAACCCCTACACTTCTGGGAGCGCTCCCAGGGCGCCCCGCTCGGCGGATCGACCGGAAGCCCTCGACGAGGAGGACCCGTGCGCAACCGGCTCTCACTGCTCACGGTGCCGGCCATGGCCTGCGCCGTGCTCGTGGCACCCTCGGGTGTCACGACGGCTGCCGCGGCGCCCGCCTTCAACTACGGCGAGGCCCTGCAGAAGTCGATCTGGTTCTACGACGCCCAGCGTTCGGGCGCCCTCGGCTCCGGCAACCGCGTCGCCTGGCGCGGCGACTCGGCGCTGAACGACGGCCGCGACGTCGGACTCGACCTGACCGGCGGGTTCTACGACGCGGGTGACCACGTCAAGTTCGGGCTTCCCTTCACCGCCAGCATGACCATGCTCGCGTGGGGCGCCATCGAGGAGCAGGCGGCCTACCAGCGTGCGGGCCAGCTCGCGGCGCTGAAGTCGAACCTGCGCTGGGGCATGGACTGGCTCATCAGGGCACACCCGCAGGCGCAGGTCCTCTACGGGCAGGTGGGCAACGGCAACGCCGACCACCAGTGGTGGGGGCCTGCCGAGGTCATGCCGATGGCCCGCCCCGCCTACAAGATCGACGCGAACTGCCCCGGCTCGGACCTCGCGGGCGAGTCCGCCGCCGCGATGGCCGCCGCGTCCATGGTGTTCACCGACGACGCGAGCTACCGCAACACCCTGCTGACGCACGCGAAGCAGCTCTACACCTTCGCCGACCAGCGGCGCGGCAGGTACAGCGACTGCATCACCGACGCGCAGAACTTCTACCGCAGCTGGAGCGGCTACCAGGACGAGCTGGTGTGGGGCGCGATCTGGCTCTACCGCGCCACGGGCGACGCGACCTACCTCGCGAAGGCCGAGGCGGAGTACGACGCGCTCGCCAACGAGCAGCAGACCACCACGAAGTCCTACCGCTGGACCATCGCGTGGGACGACAAGTCCTACGGCGACTACGTGCTGCTGGCCGAGCTGACCGGCAAGCAGAAGTACTTCACCGACGCCAACCGCTGGCTGGACTTCTGGACGGTCGGCGTCAACGGCCAGCGGGTCACCTACTCCCCCGGCGGTCTCGCCTTCCTCGACACGTGGGGCTCACTGCGTTACGCCGCCAACACCGCGTTCGTGGCGCTGGTGCACAGCGAGAACGTCACCGACCCGACGCTCAGGGCCCGCTACCACGACTTCGGCGTCCGCCAGATCAACTACACGCTGGGCCAGAACCCGCGCAACGCGAGCTTCATGGTGGGCTTCGGGCAGAACCCGCCACGCAACCCCCACCACCGCACGGCACACGGCAGCTGGACCGACAACATCACCCAGCCCGCGCAGAGCCGCCACATCCTCTACGGCGCGCTCGTCGGCGGCCCGAACTCGAGCGACGCCTACACCGACAGCCGCCAGGACTACGTGGCAGGCGAAGTCGCGCTCGACTACAACGCCGCCTACACCGGGGCGCTCGCGAAGCTGTACGACGAGTACGGCGGCACCCCCCTGGCCGACTTCCCGCCCGCCGAGACCCCGGACGGGGCCGAGCTGTACGTCCAGGGCGCGGCAACGCAGCAGAGCACGACCTTCACCGAGGTGAAGCTGTACGTCGCCAACCAGTCCGCGTGGCCCGCGCGGGCCCTGGTCGGCGGCAAGGTCCGCTACTTCTTCACCCTCGACGGCACGACGACACCGGACCAGCTCACGGTCACCACGAACTACAACCAGTGCGGCGCGGCGTCGGCCCCGATCCAGTGGAGCGGCAACGTCTACTACGTCGAGGTGCCCTGCCCCGACTCGATCGCACCGGCCGGGCAGAGCCAGTACCGCAGGGAGATCCAGGTCCGCGTGACGAGCCGAGGCACGTGGGACCCCACCAACGACTGGTCGTACAGCGGGCTGCCCTCGGGCAGCGGCGCACAACCGGCCAACACGAGCCGCATCGTCCTGACCAACGCGGCCGGCGCAGTCCTCTGGGGCAGCGCGCCGCCTCGGTCAGTGTCCGGGAGTCCCTCCGGACGCTGACACAGGGCGGGTCGCCGGCCCGTGGCAACCGGCGACCCGCCCACACTCTCGCCAAGCGATCGGGAGAGCGTTCACATCCCCCGCGTCGGAGATTGTGATCGTGCACATCGGCGTGTGCGACCACACGGCCCCGGTCCCGCCAGCCGCCGCTGGCGGGACCGGGGATCCCGTCTCACGCAGGCAGGCTCGAGAGGGGCACGGCGAACACCGTGCGTCCGCAGGCCTGGCCCGCGCCCGCGCAGTCGCCGTTGGACCACTCGGACTGCGACCAGACCAGGCCGGTGGACCAGTCGTAGGTGAGTGCCTCCGGGTGCACGGCCCAGCACGCCCTGGTCGGGGTGGTGCCGCAGGTGGCGGAGACGCTGGCGGCCGTGGTCTGGGTCCACAGCTGGCCCGGCTGCGTCGCCGAGCTGTGCGCCACGTACCACTTCCCGTCGTGCGCCAACACACCCTGCATGTTCCCGACCGAGCCGCGGTAGGCCTCGGTGGCGGCCACGGTGCCCGAGGAGCCGGCGGCGAGGAGGAAGTCGGCGCCCATGCCGTACCGGTAGAGCCGGCCGCGCAGGGTCTGGTCGGCGAAGTACTCGGTGGTGACCAGGCTGGCGGGCGACGTGCTGCGGTCGAGCGAGAGGGACGAGAAGCACGGCGTGCCGGTGTCGGTCGCCATGTCGCAGGTGCCCGCGGCGTAGCTGTAGTAGCCGATCTGCATCATGGCGTACTCGTAGCCGTAGGCCGCGTACCCGCTGCTCGTCCTGCCGATGGCGCTCGCGCTGTCGGTCATCCGCAGGATGTGGGTGGTGCTGAACACGCGGATGGCGGTGGAGGTGTTGCCGACCGCGGTGACGTAGATCTTGTCGCCGTACCAGGCCATGCCACCCATGTGGGCCTTGGCCGCGGTGAAGGTGGTGCCGGTCGAGTTGGGCACGGCGAGGTAGACCATGCGGAAGGCAGGCGCGGCCGGGTCGTCGTAGTTGATGAAGTGGATCCGCGCGTCGTTGGCCCGACCGAGCTCGTCGGTGCCGTGCCAGCCGGACAGGATGATCCTGTCCGCGCCCCACAGGCCGTCGTCGTCGGCGTCCCCGGAGGTGGTGATGCCCTGCGGGACCCACGCCGTGCTCCCGGCGCGGTCGGCGTCCCAGCACAGCGCGGCGGTCGCCGTCGGCACCCTGGGCAGCGCGGCCTTCTCGTTGCTGGTGCAGCCGGTCATCGCGTGGTCGGCGTCGTGCGCGACGGTGTTGGCGCTGACGTTGGTCATCACGCCGTCGAGAGCGGCGAGCGCCGCGGCGGGTGTGGCGTGCCAGACCAGGCCCTGCTTCGTGGTCGTGGTCAACGGGTCGTCGTAGGCCGCGGTGGCGACGGTGGGTGCCACGAGCAAGGCACCCACCACGGGCAGGACAACCGCGAACACCCGCATGACGACCTCCACCGTGAAGAAATGACATAATGATTCATCTGTGAGAAATGATCTTTCTCAACGCATGCTCAGTCAACAGGTTCGGTGCGGGTTCGTGGCAGAGTGTGGGCGTGCCTCAGGTGGTGTGGTGGGCGACGACTGCCGGGATCGCGGCCCTGTTGCTGTTCGACTACCTGGCACACGTGCGCAGGGCACACGTCCCGACGCTGCGTGAGGCGGCGCTGTGGTCGACCCTCTACGTGGGCATCGCGGTGCTGTTCGGGCTCGGTGTGCTGGTGTTCGGCGGTGCGGACACGGGCGCGGAGTACTTCGCGGGCTGGGTCACCGAGAAGGCGCTGTCGGTGGACAACCTGTTCGTGTTCCTGGTCGTCATGTCCAGCTTCCGGGTGCCGCGGGCGAACCAGCAGAAGGTGCTGCTGTTCGGCATCACGTTCTCGCTGGTCGCACGTACGGGGTTCATCCTGCTGGGCGCCGCGCTGATCGACCTGTTCGCGTGGGTCTTCTACGTCTTCGGGCTGATCCTGCTCCTCACGGCGGGCAACCTGGCCAAGCCCGCGTCCGAGGAGAACCACGACGCGGACAACGTCGTCATCCGTGCCGCGCGCAGGCTCGTGCGCACCACCGACACCTACGACGGCGACCGCCTGTTCACGGTGCGGGACGGTGTGCGGACCATGACGCCGATGCTGCTGGTCATGGTCGCGATCGGCGGTACCGACCTGCTGTTCGCCCTCGACTCGATCCCCGCGCTCTTCGGGCTGACCCAGGACGTGTACGTGGTGTTCACGGCGACCGCGTTCTCACTGCTCGGGTTGCGCCAGCTGTACTTCCTGCTCGACGGGCTGCTCAACCGGCTCGTGTACCTGACCTACGGGCTGGCCGCGATCCTCGCGTTCATCGGGGTGAAGCTCATCCTCCACGCACTGCACGAGAACAACCTCCCGTTCGTCAACGACGGCGACCCGGTCGACGTCGTCGAGATCGGCACCGGGCTGTCCCTGGCCGTGATCTTCGGCGTGCTCGTCGTGACCGTGGCCGCCTCGCTGACCAGTCGCTGGGGCCGGGCCCAGAACGTGATCTGCGCGGCGCGGCGGCACGCCCGCGAATACCTCCACGTGGACAACGACCCCGTGCACCGCGAGGAGATCTACGCGAAACTCCACGCAGAGGAAGCCGTCCTCGGCGGGCTTCCGGAGAAGTACCGGGCCCGGATCCGCGCGCAGGAGGAACTGATGTCCCTTCTCGATCAGGCACACGCGCGCCGCGCCGAACCCGCTGTCACCCCAAAGAGTGGCGGCCGGACACTTTTGTAGTCACTTTCCGTCGGAATTCCTAAACAAATGTCAAAAGTGGGCACGGATTCTTGCTCCGTCGGACAGCATTGCAGACATTGAACCCATCACGAAGGAGGTGGGTCGTGTCCGTTCCGGTACAGGAGAGGCTGGATCTCGAGCCGATCCTCGGGCTGCGAGTTCTGCTGGTCGAGGACAATCCGGCCTTCGCGCAGGCCGTGAAACCCCAGCTCGTCCGTGCTGGGCACATTCCGACGGTCGTGACGCACGCCGCCGACGCGCTCGCCCGTCACCACGAGGCCGACGTCGTGTTGCTGGACCTCCTGCTGCCCGACGGCCACGGACTCGACGTGCTGCGTGGCGTCCGGGTCGAGAGCACGGTCCCGGTGCTCGTGGTCACCGCGGTCGCCGGGAACCAGACCCTGGTCAGGGCACTGCGGCTGGGCGCGGACGACTACCTCGTCAAGCCGTTCGGCAAGGACGAGCTGCTCGCCCGCATCGACGCGGTCGTGCGGCGCGGCCGGATGCGCACGCTCGCACAGCCGACGAACGTCGTCGTCACGCGGGACGTGCGGATCGACCTCGCCGAACGACGGGTGCTGGTCGGCGGTGCCGAGGTGGAGTTGACCCGCAAGGAGTTCACCGTCCTGTCCGTGCTGGCAGGCCACATCGGCAGGCTCGTCACCCGGCAGGACCTCCTCGACATCGGCTGGGGCGACAGCGACCAGACCCGGGACCGTTCGCTCTCGGTCGTGATGACCACGTTGCGCAGGAAGCTCAACCGGCCCGGGCTGATCGTCACCCAGCACGGGCTCGGCTACAGGTTGGAGGTCTAGAGAGTGCGCAGGAGGCTCCTGGTCGTGCTGCTGGCGTTCTCGGCGCTGGCGGTGACCGCGTTCGCGTGGCCGCTCCTGGTCAGTACGGCGGGCGAACGCACACAGGACTTCCGCATCGCCCGCACGGCCGACCTCGAGCGCATCGCGGCCATCGCGCAGCAGGGCACGCTCGACTCCACCGAGCTGGCGGCCGAGCTGAAGGCGGAGGTCGATGCCTACCACGACCTCTACGCGGACGGCGTGCTCGTGGTCGACAACACGGGCGGGACGATCGCCAGTGGGGGCCTGAGGCTCGGCGACCCCGACGTGGCCGACGCGGTCGCCAAGGCGCTGAAGAACCAGCCGGCGACGGCACCGAAGGACCTGCGGCCGTGGTCCTCCGAGCACGTGCTGTTCGCCGTTCCCATCGGCACCGACACCAGGGTGAGCGGCGCGGTGGTACTGCGGTCGTCGGTGACGGCCGCGGCGTCCGACATCGGCGCCGCGTGGCTCGTCGTGCTCGGTGCCGCGCTGGCGGCCGCGGTCGTCTGCGCACTGCTGGCACTGTTCGTCGCCCGCTGGGTGCTGCGGCCGCTCGGCGAGCTGGCGCGGGGTGTGCTCGCCGTCGCGGCGGGCGAGGGCGCCCACGTCGGCGACCGGCTCGGCCCGCGCGAGCTGCGTGCGCTGGCGGCCTCCTTCAACGACATGGCCAGCGCTGTCACGACCGCGGCGGAACAGCAGAGCAGGCTCGTCGCGGACGCCTCCCACGAGCTGCGCAACCCGATCGCCCGGCTGCGGCTGACCGTCGACTCGCTGGTCCCCTACGTCACGCCCGCGGGCGAGGTGCCCTACGGCCGCATCGTCGCCGAGGTCGAGGAGCTGGAGTCGCTCGCGGGCGGCCTGCTCGACCTCGCCGCCGCGGACCACGGGGCCACCGAGCTGGCCGCGGGCGGCGGTTCCACCGACAGCTGCGACGCCACCGAGCTGCTGGTCGAACGCAGGGAGACGTGGCTGCCCGTCGCGGACCGGGCCGGTGTGCGACTGTCCGCGCCGGACTCGGTGGACGCGGTGCCGCTCGCCCTCTCCGAGATCGAGCTCAAGCAGGTGCTGGACGTCGCGATCGACAACGCCATCAAGTACGCGGGCTCCGGCGCACACGTCCGGCTCGACTGCGCGACCGGCGCGGAGGCCGGGCACGTGGCCATCACCGACGACGGACCCGGCCTGCCGGAGCCGGAGATGGCCGTGGCCACCACCCGGTTCTGGCGGTCGCGACGCCACCACGGCGGCCCCGGCTCCGGTCTCGGGCTGGCCATCGCCGAACGGCTGGTGACCGCGCGCGGCGGCACGTTCCGCCTGCGCGCCAACCGTCCGAGAGGGCTCGTGGTCGAGCTGACCGTGCCCCTGGCCAAGGAGACGGACCCATGACGCTGACCAGACGCACACTGTGCCAGGCGGCCGTCGCGGCGGCCGCGGCCGCGCTGACCGGTTGCGGTGCGCAGCTCTACCGGGGGCCGGACCGCGACATCACGATCGCGGGCGGCCTGCGGGGCGGCTTCTACCTCGAGGTGGCCCAGCTGCTTGCCCACGAGGTGAACGCGGCCGAGCCGGGCCTGCACTGCACGGCGGTGAGCACCAACGGGAGCAAGGACAACCTCGAACAGATCGAGTCCGGCGAGGCGGAGATCGCCGTCTGCCAGTCCGACGTGGCGCTCGCCGCCGTCACGGGCACCGACCCGTACCGCGACGTGCAGTCCGTGGCGGGCATCGGCCGCATGTACGAGGACTACCTGCAGCTCGTGGTCCGCGCCGACAGCGGGATCGAGTCGATCACCGACCTCGCGGGCGCAAGGGTGTCGCTCGGCGCGAAGGGCTCCGGCACCGCCATGACCGGCGAGCGGCTGATGGCCGCCGCGACGGTCGCGGTGCGCGAGCGCAACGACACGCTCGAGGTCGCGGTCGACAAGGTGGCCGCGGGCGAGGTGGAGGCGTTGCTGTGGTCCGGCGGCGTGCCGACGCCGCCGATCGCCGAGCTGCACAGGGAGGTCGGCATCAGGCTGCTGCCGCTCGCCAAGGCACTGCCCGCCCTGCGGAACACCTACGACGGGGCCTACCAGTCGGTCACGATCCCGGCCACCGGCTACGGCCACTCCGGCGTCGACACCATCGGCGTGGCGAACCTGTTGGTGTGCGGGCGATCCCTGCCCACCGACATCGCGGCGGCGATCACCGCCGTGGTCGTCGGGCAGGCCGGGAGGCTGGTCCCGCCCCAGGCGGTCGGCACCCAGTTCCTGGACCGCCGCGCACTCATCAACCTGCTCGGAGTGCCCATGCACCCGGGTGCGGTCTCCGCCTACCGGCAGCTGCACGGCTAGCCGACCCCGAGGTGATCCACCATGCTCCTGCTCGCCACCGCCGACGACGTCCGACGACGCGCCCGCTTCCTGTCCGACCGGCTGCGTCTCGACCGCGCCCCACGCCACATGTCGATCATGGTCATCGACGTGACCGGCTTCGGCCGCCTGGACAACCGCGCCCAGACCCGGGTCCGCGCCGCCCTCAACACCATGGTGCGCCAGGCCTTCCGCCGCGCGGGCATCCGCTGGTCCATCGCGGTCGAGAACCGCGGCGACGGGATGATCATCCTGGTGCCCGCGACCAAGTCGACGGTGCGCCTGCTCGACCCCGTGATCCCGGTGCTCGCCGCCCGCGTCCGCCGCCACAACGAGTCGGCCGAGCCCCGCATCCGGCTGCGCGTGTCACTACACGTCGGCGTCGTGGACCGCGACGCGACCGGCTGGGTGGGCAGCGACATGATCACCGCGTGCCGGCTCGTCGACAGTCCCGTGGTGCGCCGGTATCTCCAGCAACGGCCCGACGAGGACGTCGTGGTCGTGGTGACGGACGTCGTGTACTCCGGCCTCGTGACGCACCGCTACCGCCGCCTGGACCCCTCCACCTACGAGGCGATCCACGTCTCGGTGAAGGAGCTGAACACGCGAGCATGGGTGCACGTGCCCCGGCCGTACGACTAGCGCCCTTGAATGCACTGAAGGGAGCTTTCGTAACGTTGGGCCTGGTGCAACTACCGACACACACCCAGGTGCCAGCCCGCTCAGTGGTGGCCCGGCCGAACGTTATGAAGGCGTCCTTCAGTGCGCTGAGCGTTACGAAGGCGTCCTTCAGTACGCCGGACCCGCACCGCTGAGGACGTTCGGTGGTCGCCCGCAGCGCCCTCACCCGCCCCCACCGCGACCCGTGTTCGACGACCAACACGCACTCCCAGGTGCAAGCCACTCACTGGTGGCCCGGCCGAACGTTATGAAGGCGTCCTTCAGTGCGCTGAGCGTTACGAAGGCGTCCTTCAGTACGCCGGACCCGCATCGGTACGGTGGTCGCCGTGGCTGATGGCATGGGTCGGGGCCGGCTGGTCGGGTTCCGGCGGCAGGGCGTCGCCGCCTTCCTGGTCATCGCACTGCCGCTGTCTCTGGAGGTCGCCGGGCACTGGGTCGAGCTGGCCGTCGGCCTCGTCGTGGTCGGGGCGGCCGTCACATCGTTCCCACGCTTCCCGCTCGCGCTGTTCTCACTGGCCGTGGTCGGAGTGCTGGTCCCGACCCTCGTACTCGCCCCCATCGCGACAAGCCCCGTGCGTGGCTGGCCCTTCCTCGTCGCCGCGGTGTTCGGCTATCTCGCCGCGCGGCGACTCGCCGACCAGCGGTCGGTGGTGACCGCACTCGCCGGCATCCTGCTCGCAGGCCTGCCCGTCGGCGTGCTGATCGACGTCGGCGACCGCGGCGCGTTCGGTGTGCTCTTCGGCCTCTACGACTGGTTCGTGCTGGTCCTGCTGCTGCTCCTCGCCGTCGGCCTGCCCTGGCTCGCCGGGCGGTACCGGCGCCAGCGTGCCGAACTGCTCGTCGCCGGGCTCGAGCGGGTCGCGGTCACCGAGCGGGCCCGCATCGCCAGGGACATGCACGACTCCCTCGGGCACGAGCTGGGCCTCGTCGCGTTGCGGGCCGCCGCGCTCCAGGTCGCGCCGCACCTCGACGAGCACACCCGCGCCGAGGCCGGCGAGCTGCGTGCCGGGATCGCCGCCGCCACCGAGCGCTTGCACGAGATCGTCGGCCTGCTCGGCGAGCCGGAGGGCACCGACCTCACACCCCTGGTCGCCCGCGCGACCGCCGCCGGCCAGACTGTCGAGCTGGTCGCACCCGGCGATCCGCCCCCGCAGGTCGCCGCCGCGGTGCACCGGGTCGTGCGGGAGGGGCTCACCAACGCCGCCCGGCACGCACCCGGGACACCGGTGACCGTCCGCGTCACGACAAGCGGCGACCGGACGACCGTGACCGTCGAGAACGCCCTGTCCGGCGTGGAAGCCCCGGGCCGCAACGGGTTCGGTATCGCCGGGCTACGTGAGCAGGTCGCCGTCCTCGGCGGCACGTTCGACGCCGGTGTCCGCGACGGTCGGTTCGTCGTCGAGGCCGGGCTGCCGCACGACACGGCGGTGGCGCCACCCGGGCGTGACCGGCCCCGCCTCTGGCGGCTCGCGCGGGCACCACTGCTCGCCGCCGCCGTCGTCGTGGTGCTGGGCATCGGGTTGTACCTGTTCGTCGGGTCCGACAACCGGCTCGACCCGGCCGTGTACGGGAGGCTCTACCTCGGGCAGCCGCAGGCGGACGTCGAGAGGGTGCTGCCCCGCTTCCAGATCCTCGGCGACCCCGAGCGCATGCTGCCCACGCCGAGACAAGGCGCCGACTGCAGGCAGTACTGGGCCACCGTGCAGACCGACGACCGCCTGTTCTACCGCCTGTGCTTCGCCGACCAGCGCCTCGTGGTCAAGGAGACCGTCCCGAGGAGCGCGGTGTCCCGGTGAACCTATGACCTTCGGCCAGTGCGTCCGTTCACCCTCGACAGATGCCGGACGGACCGGCGCCGAACAGACTGGCCGCATGAAGAAGAAGTGGATGTTGGCCGCCGGTCTTGCCGCGGTGGCACTGGCGGCGGGCCTCGCACCCGCGGCGGCGACAGCGCCGGTCGTGCTCGCACTGCCGGGACCGACCGGGCCCTATCCGGTCGGCACCAGGGAGCTGCACCTCGTCGACCACGACCGGATCGATCCGTGGACGGGCCAGGCGCGGGAGCTGATGGTGTCGCTGTGGTACCCGGCAATCCCGAAGGGGCCGATCGCGCGGCAGTTCCCGCCGGGTGTGGCGGCCTTCTACGACCAGAACGCCGGTGTCCCGCCGGGCACCGCGGACTTCGCCGCCACCCGCACCCACTCCAGGACCGGCGCCACACCGCTGCCCGGCAGGCGCCCGGTCGTGCTGTACTCACCGGGCGGTGGCCACTCCCGGTTCCTCGGCACGACACTGGTCGAGGACCTCGCGAGCCGAGGCTACGTCGTGGTCGGCATGGACCACACCCCCGTCGGCCCGGTCCAGTTCCCCGACCGCGTCGTGCTGCCCCAACCGGGCGTCGACGCCGCGCAGGTCATGCGGGAACGCGTGCGGGACACCGGCTTCGTGCTCGACGAGCTGGCCGGTGTGCCCTTCGCCGACCTGACGCGGGTCGGGATGTTCGGTCACTCGATGGGCGGGTTCACCACCGCCGAGGCGATGATCGGCGAGACGCGGATCGACGCGGGCGCGAACCTCGACGGCAGCATGGACCCCCGCTTCGGGCAGGCCGCCACGGTCGGCGTCACGCGACCGTTCCTGCTGATGGGCGGCGGCCTCACCAGCGGCGCGCCGCACAACCACGCGAACAGCGACGACTGGGGTGCGTTCTGGTCGGCGTCCACCGGGTGGCGGCGCGACCTGTACCTGTCAGAGGCCGAACACCTGAGCTTCACCGACGCCCAGGTGATGCTCCCCCAGGTCGACGGCGACTTCACGGCGTCGATCGGCACCATCGACCCGCGCCGGAGCCTCGCCGCGCAGCGGAAGTACCTCGCCGCCTACTTCGACCTGTGGCTGCGGGGCAGGCCGACGACGGTGTTCGACGGTCCCGGCGACGCGGACGTCCAGATCATCCCGTGACCGCGGCGGGCCGGTGGTCCGTCGGGCGGGCGGTGCTCCCCCGGACCACCAGGCGGGGCGGGTTGTCCTGGACCTCGGTGACGACCTCGCCGTTCAGCAGCGCCAGCAGGTGCTCGGCGAGCTGGCGGCCGTAGGCGGTGATGTCGCGGCTCACGGCGGTCAGGGGCGGGTGCGTGATCTCGCACAGCACCGAGTCGTCCCACGCCATGATCGACAGGTCGCCGGGGACCTGGACGCCCATCTCGTGGGCGACCGACACGCCGGCGACCGCCATCACGTCGTTGTCGTAGATGATCGCGGTCGGCGGGTTCGCGCCGGAGAGGAGCCGCCGCGTCGCCTGCGCGCCGCGCTCCGGGCTGTAGTCGGTGGGGATCGTGGTGGACCACTCCAGCTCGAGGCGGTCGGCCACCGAGTCGAACGCGGCCGAGCGCAGCTCGTCGTGCAGCATGCCCGGCACGCCGCCGACCCGCGCGATCCGCCGGTGACGCAGCGCGGCCAGGTACTCGACCACCATCACCATGGCGCTCGCGTCGTCGATCCACACCCCGGCCAGCGACCCGTGGTGGCCGGGGCCGCCGACGACCATCACCGGCAGGCGCAGCTCCTCGAGGACCGGCACCCGCTTGTCGTCGACGCACAGGTCGATCAGGAACACGCCGTCGACCCGGCGTTCGGCCCACCAGCGGCGGTAGGTGGCGATCTCGGCGTCGTGGTCGGGCACGACCTGCAGCAGCAGCGCGGTCTGCGTCGACGCCATGGCGGTCTCCATGCCCGAGATGAGCCGCATGAAGAACGGCTCGACCCCGAGCGTGCTCGCCGGCCGCGCCAGGACGAGGCCGAACGCGCCGGAACGCGCGCCGGACAGCGCCTTGGCCGCGCTGTTGGGGTGCCACCCCATCTCCAGCGCGAGCCGCAGCACCCGCTGTCTGGTCGACTCCGACACGCCTGGCTGGCCGTTGAGGGCGTAGGACACCGCGCCCTTCGACAGTCCCGCCTGCCTGGCGACGTCGGCGATCGTCACTCGTTTCGTCACACCGGTTCGCTCTTCCGTCCATGGTGGACATCCGCGTCGTCGAAGCATGCCACGAAGTGGTCGTCCTCGACCTGTTCGAGCGGCGCGTCACACTCGTGCGCACCGGTCTCCGGCACCGGCAGGTCCTCCCAGCGCACCCCCAGCCGGGGCACCGAGGCAAGCAGAGTGCGCGTGTACGGGTGCCTCGGGTCGCCGAACACCCGCTCGGTGCCGCCGCGCTCGACGATCCTGCCCTTGTGCAGGATCACCGCCTGGTCGGAGAGGTAGTTGCCGAGCGAGAGGTCGTGGGTGATGAACATGATGGCGAGACCGCGTTCCTTGAGGTCCGCCAACAGGTTCAGCACGTCGATGCGGGTCGACGCGTCGAGCATGCTGATGATCTCGTCGGCCACCAGCAGCTTGATGTCCAGCAGCAGCGCCCGCGCGACCAGCAGCCGCTGCAGCTGGCCGCCGGAGAGCTGGTGGGGGTACCTGCCCAGCACGAGGTCCGGGTTGAGGTTCACCGACCGGACCGACTCCACCACCCGGTCGCCCCACTCGTCGTCCTTCACGCCCGGGAAGTAGGACTGGCGGATCATCGCGAACACGCGGTCCGCGCGGAAGATCGGGTTGTAGGTGCTGAAGGGGTCCTGGAACACGCCCTGCGCGTGCCGGTAGTACTCCTTGAGGCCGCCGCCCCGCAGGCCGGTGATGTCCTGGCCGTCGAAGGTGATCGTGCCCTCGGTCGGGCGCAGGAGCCGAAGGACCATCCTGCCGATCGTCGACTTGCCGCTGCCGCTCTCCCCGATCAGCGACATGACCTGTCCCGGCTTCAGCTCGAAGCTCACGTCGCGGACGGCCTGGAGCGTGCCCCTGCCGAACGCGCCGACGCGGTAGGTCTTGGAGACCCGGTCCAGCTTGAGCATCACATCGCCTTCCAGCACGCCACTTTGTGGTTCGCCGCGATCTCCACGAACGGCGGTTGCTCTGCGCACTTGTCGAACGCGAGCGGGCAGCGGTCGCGGAACCGGCAGCCGGGCGGCGGGTTCAGCAGCGCGGGTGGGCTGCCCGCGATGCCGGTGAGCCGCTTCCCGCTGTAGCGCACGCCGACCTCGGGGAGCGAGGAGATCAGCATCTGCGTGTACGGGTGCCGTGGCTCGGAGACCATCACGTCGGTCGGTGCCGTCTCGGCCAGCCTGCCCGCGTACATGACCGTGATCGAGTCGGCGATCTGGTACACCAGCGACACGTCGTGGGTGATCACGATCATGCCGCGGACCAGTTCGTGGTCCCGGAAGGACGCCAGCGCGAGCGCGACCGCGCGTTGCGTGGACACGTCCAGTGCCGAGGTCACCTCGTCCGCGATCAGCAGCGACGGGTTGAGCAGCGTGGAGATCACCATCACCATGCGCTGCTTCATCCCGCCGGACAGCTCGATCGGGTACCGGTCGAGCACCGCGCGGTCGAGGCCGACGAGGTCGAGGCGGCGGTTCAGCTCGTCCCGCACGGTCGAGAACCTGATCTTGCGGGACTCGACCAGCTCGCGGACCATCCTGCCGATCTTGCGGGTCGGGTTCATCGCGCTCATGGCGTACTGCGGGACGATCGACACGTCGGAGAACCGGAACTTGTTCATGGCCACCGTGTCGCCGATCGGCAGCTCCACGCCGTCGAGGGTGACCGTGCCGCCGACGTGCCGCATCCGGCCGTCCATCCGGATCAGGCTCTTGCCCAGCGTGGTCTTCCCGGACCCCGACTCGCCGACGAGGCCCATGATCTCCCCGTCCGCCAACGAGAACGTGACGCCGTCGAGAGCGTGCACCGGCCCGCGGGTCGTCTGGTAGTGAACCTCGAGGTTCTCAACCGTCAGGCTCATGACGACCCCTCGCAGGCTCCGGGTCGCCGCTCGCGGTCGCCCTGTGTCTGATTGTTCGCTCCGCAAGCTCGGCTCATCACATCTCCCGGAGCTTGGGGTTGAAGACCTCGTCGAGGCCCACGTTCATGATGTAGAGCGAGCCGACGATCGTGGTGATGGCGAGTCCCGGTGGGATGAACCACCACCACAGGCCGAGGTTCATCGCGCTCCACTGCTTGGCGTGGTTGAGCATCAGGCCGAGCGAGACGCCCTCGGAGGGGCCGAGGCCGATGAAGTCCAGCGTCGCGGCGATGAGCACCGCGCTGCCGAACAGCAGGATGACCACCATGAACAGGTAGGAGGCCATGTTCGGCGCGATCTCACGGAAGATGATCCGCCGCACGGGCGCACCGGAGAGCTTCGCGAGGTCAACGAACTCCCTGCTGCGCAACGAGAGTGTCTGCGCCCGCACGGCACGGGCCACCCACGGCCAGGAGAACAGGCCGATGATGACCGACTGGGACAGCACGGTGCGCACGTCGAGGTAGGCCGCGATGACCATCAGCACCGCGAGCACCGGCAGCACCAGCACGATGTTCGTGACCATGTTGAGGATCTCGTCGAGCATGCCGCCCCGGTAGCCGGACGTGAACCCCACGACCATGCCGACCACTCCGGCGATGAGCGCGGCGATGCTCCCGACGAGGAACGTCGCCCGCAGCCCGTGGACGAACTCGTTGAACACGTCCTGCCCGAACGTGGTGGTGCCGAACCAGTACTCGCCGGACGGCGGCGCGGACTGCGGGCCGACGTAGGCGAGCGGGTCGTCCGCGGTGAAGAACGGCCCCAGCAGTGCGAGGAGCAGGAACGCCACCACGACCGCAAGGCCGCCGACGAGCTTCTTGTTGCGCAGTGCGAAGTGCAGTGCCTCGCGACGCATCGGGCCCGCGTGGATGGTCGCCACGCCGGGCACGGTGGCCAGCTCGGACGCCGCCGCGCCGACGGGGGTCGGCTCGACGTCGGCGATGTCGGCCCTTGGCTCGGTCACGCCGCACCTCCCATCCCCACGCGGGTGCGTGGATCGACCAGCACGTAGACGACGTCGATGAGGAAGTTCGCCACCAGCACTCCGATGACGACGAACAGGAACACACCCTGCAGCAGGAACAGGTCGTTCGCGCTGATGGCCTGCAGCACCAGGTAGCCGAGCCCCCGGTAGTCGAAGACGATCTCGGTCACGACCTGGCCGCCGATGATCACCCCGAGCTGCAGTGCGAGGCCGGTGACCTGCGGCAGCACCGCGTTGCGGAAGGCGTAGCGGCGCACGAGCCGCTGCGGCGCGCCCAGTGCGCCGAGGTAGTGCGAGTAGTCCGCCTCCAGCTCGTAGATCACGAGGTTGCGCATGCCGATGGCCCAGCCGCCGAACATCACCAGGAACAGCGACAGGAACGGCAGGAACCAGTGGCTGATCAGGTCCTCGATGAACACCCAGGTCCACGCGGGCTGCAGCGTCGCGGAGAAGCTGCGGCCGACCGGGAAGACACCCGCGACCTTCCCGAGTGCCCACGCCAGCAGGATCGCGAGCCACATGTACGGCGTCGCGGTCAGGATGTACCAGACGGGCAGGACAGCGTTGTCGAGCACCTTCTTGCGTGCCGCGTACGCGCCGAACTTGTTGCCCGCCCACCAGCTCAGCAGGATGGCGGGCAACAGGAGCCCGAGCGTGTACGGCACGGCCGCGAGGATGATCGAGCCGACCGGCTGCGGGTAGGCCCACAGGCTCGTGCCGAAGTTGCCCTGGAGCAGTTCACCCCAGAAGTTGAGGTACTGCTTCCAGATCGGCAGGTCGAAGCCGAACAGGCGCGTGTAGTAGTCCTGCATGGCGGCGACCCCGGCCGGGTCCTGCAACCCGGCACGGGTCACCATGCTGCGCACCGGGTCCCCCGGCATGAAGCGCGGGATCAGCCAGTTGATGGTCACCGCGACGAAGAACGTCAGGGCGTAGATCCCGAGCTTCCTGCCGAAGTACCGTCCCATCGCTACGTCACTTCTCCTGCGGTGCTGGCTTCAGCTCGGCCAGCATCTTGATCGCGCCCCGCTGCAGGTAGCCGTGCCACATCGTGGGCAGGACCTGCGCACCCTCGGCGTCGGACGGCCAGTTCGTCCACACGGAGTTGCTGTACTGGGACCAGAGGCCGTTGTACCACAACGGGATCACCGGCTCGTCGGTCAGCTGGATCTGCTGGAGCTGCTTGGTGACGGCGTTCATGCCGGCCAGGTCGTCGACCTTCGTCGCGTCGAGCTGGGTGACGAGGTCCCACGCCTGCTGGTTCTCGTAGCGGCCGTAGTTGATCGTCGTCTGCTTCTCGAGCACCGGCAGCCCGAAGACGTACTCGTAGTACCGCCACGGCGTGTTGTCCATCTGACGGTCGTTGTTGAGGATCAGGTCGAACTGGCCGGACTCGCGCTGGTCCTGCACGACCTCCGCGGCCGGGGTCTCGGAGGTGATCTGGATGCCGGCGGCCTTGGCGCTGTCGGCGATCACGCGGGCGGCCTCGTTCCAGTCCGTCCAGCCCGACGGCGTGGCGAGCTTCAGCGTGACCGGCGAGCCGTCCTTGTTCTCGACGAACCCGTCACCGTTGGTGTCCCGGTAACCCGCCTGGGACAGCAGGGTCTTGGCCTGGCCGGTGTCGAAGGTCGGGCCCAGCTCGTCGACGGTGCCCTTGTCGATGTACTTGTCCCAGATGGGCAGCAGGCCCGTGGGGTTCGCCTTCTCCACGATGTTGCTGTACACCGAGTTCACGATTTTGTCGGTGTCGATGGAGTAGGCGAGCGCGCGGCGGAAGGCCGCGTCGTTCATCGGCGCCTTGGTGGTGTTGGGGATCAGCCACGTGGTGTTGGCGGCCAGCATGTACGGCGCGTCCTTGAAGTAGGTCTGCAGCTTGTAGCCGCCCTTGACCAGTGACGCGATGCCGGGCAGGAAGTTGTTGGACAGGTCGATGTCACCCTGGAGCACCTGGCCGAGCGCGGCCTCGTTGCTGGTGTTGACGATGTCGATGATGTAATTGGGCTTCATGTCCATGCCCAGGGCGTCCTTGCCCCACCACTTGTCGTTCTTCTTCCAGACCATGCGGTCCTGGTCGTGCGTCTCGACCACGTACGGCCCGGAGCCGACCGGCTTGTCGAAGTTCGCCCCTTGCATGACGTCCTTCTCGGACTTGCCCTCCCACACGTGCTTGGGCACGATCGGGTTGAAGTAGACCCAGTTCGCCCACTGCTGGTAGTGCGGTTCCTCGAAGGTGACCTTTGTCGTCCTGTCGTCGACGGCCGTGACCGACTCGATGGAGCCGAACAGCGGGTTGTAGGGCACCGTCTTCATCTTGCCGAGGTTGATCGTGAACGCCACGTCGTCGGCCGTGATCGGCTTGCCGTCGCTCCACGTGAGACCGTCGCGCAGCGTCACCTCGTAGGTCTTGTCGTCGACCCACTTCTCGCTGTCGGCGAGCCACGGCTCGAACTTGTCGGTGAGGGGGTCGTAGAGGAACAGGGTCTCGTAGAGGAGCCCGACCGTGCCGGTCGCGTAGTCGTTCTGCCGGAAGGGGTTCGCGTTGCTCGGGGGCCCCCACTGCGTGCCGCTGGTGAAGAGCGTCTCGTTGCGCGGGTACGAACCGGTGGAGCTGCTCGCACCGTCGCCCTCCGCCCCCGTACAGGCGGCCGCGAGTAAGCCGGCCGCGACGAGGATGGTCAGGAAACGCTTACGTTGCCGCATGGCGCCTTCTCCTAGTTCAGGAATCCTTGTGTGACAACACCCGCACGCCATACGGGTGCATGGTCACCTCGTCGACGGGCTCCCCCGTCGCGAGGTCGGTCAACCGGCCCCCCACAACCGGTTTCACCGTGAGCTCCTCCTCCGCCTGGCTGACCAGCCAGACGAACCGTCTGCCGTCCCGGTGGCGCAGCTCGGCCGAGTGGACGAGCGGGTCGGCGACGGTGACCGGCCGTGACACGCCGGCCATGGCCCCCAGCGCGTCGTAGATCCGGTACGTGGGTTCGGGGTTGACGTGCGGCAGCGCCGCGGCCATCCCCTCGAGTGGGAACGTGCACAGCACCAGGTGGCCGGCACCGTGCGACCGCCGCAGCAGCACGGGTTCACCGTGCTGGTCGACGGCGACGACCTCCGCGTCCGTGGCCCGCACCGGTAGGTAGGACCGGGCGTGCTCGTTGCCCCCGGCGCGGAAGGTGAGCGTCGTCCCCGCACTCAGCGACCCGAGGTCGGCGACGAAGCTCACGGTGACCTCGTCGTCGGCGACCGGGTCCACCAGCCCGTACCGCAGCCGGTGCTCGACGCCGAACATCCCGTTGACGTCCGCGTGCCACAGCCCGCGCTGCACCCCGTGGTTGCCGGGGCTGTAGGACACGTAGACGACGGCCCCGTCCTCGGCGAACCCCGCGAGGTCACGCCAGGCTGGGGCGGTGAGCTGTTTGGCGGACGGGACGAGGTAGAGCTTGCGGCCCGCGGGCAGGCCGTCCCGTTCCCGGGCCGTGCGCACCGGCAGGTCCGCCTCGCGCGCGGCGACGAACGCCTGGCGCAGCACGTCGAACACGTAGGTGTGGTCACCGGCCTCGGTGAACGGGTAGGCGTGTTCGAGGTAGGAGGGCACGACGAGTGCGGTCTCGCTGTCCGGCCGCACACAGCCGGGCAGGTCGACGTGCGCGATGACCTCGGCGAACGCCCTGACCTCACGCAGCGCGGGCTTGGGGTTCCCGTCGACGTCGGTGAGCCCGAACCGCATCTCGAACGCGTGGTGGCGGTAGGGGTCCTGTTCGTGGAGGTTGTCGTAGTCGCTGTTGTTCCAGCCGATCCAGCCGGTGGCGCCGGCGAGCAGCGAGTTGTGCAGGATCTGGCGGTAGTAGTGGGCGGCGTGCTCGCGGGAGACGAACGCGTCGGTGACGCCGAACTCCTCCAGCACGACCGGTTTGCCGCTGAACCCGGCCAGCTCGCAGACGAACGCCGCGGTGAGGTGCTGGCGCACGACGTCGTTCTCCATGCGGTACACGTGGGGCCCGACGAAGTCGGTCAGCTCGGCCAGGTCGCGCACGGAGAAGCCGTTGTCGGAGCCGGTGACCTCCATCCCCCAGGCGCCGTCACCGATGGAGACGGGCTGGGTGCCGCCGCCCGCGCGGACGGCCTGCACCATGAGCTGCGCCCAGGCGGTGACGGTGTCCCTGGTGGCGGGTTCGCCGTAGATCGGCATCTCGTTGGAGATCAGCCAGCCTGCGACGGCGGGGTGCTCGTGGAACCGGGCGGTCATGCGCTCGACGAACCATGCCTGGCGGGCGACCATCCAGACGTCGCCGTAGAGGTCGCGGCCCTGCCGCCACACGGGGTCCCAGTTCTCCCCGGACATGTGCCCGACGATGAAGGTCGGCACGGTGGCCATCCCCGCGTCGGTGTGCCGGTCGAGGAAGTCGGCGAACCGCTCGACCATGACGTCGTCGACCCGGTCGGGCTCCGGCATGAAGTCGGGCCAGTAGAAGAAGGAGCGGGTGAGGTTCATGCCGTGCTCGCGCAGCACGGACAGCTCCCGCGCGATCAGGCCCGAGTCGTAGCCGCGCCACATCAGCGGCCCACCGGACCGCGACCAGAAGTTGGCACCGAGCCACGGCTGCCCGTCGTGCAGAAGCATCGTCGCCTCCCAGCACGCACGCCAACTGAACCGCGTAAGTATCGGTCCGGTGGTCGAGCGCTTGTCGACGCGCAGCTTACGACAGCCGTCAAGCCGAAAACCAGACCTGACGATGAACCGGTTCAGTAACGAAGCCTAAATTTGGGAGCGCGCACGGCGCCCAGGTGCACTGAAGGACGTCTTCCTGACGCTGAGCGTCAGGAAGGCGTCCTTCAGTGCGTTGGGGCCGCTACCGGACCGTGCCTGCCCGGCGCTTGGTCCACACGTCGTAGGCGACCGCCGCCAGCAGGACCAGGCCCTTGACCAGCATGACGCGTTCGCTCGGGGCGCCGATCAGGGACATGCCGTTGTTGATCACGCCCATGATGAGGCCGCCGGTGATGGCGCCGATCACCTTGCCGACGCCGCCCTGTACCGCGGCGCCGCCGATGAAGGCCGCCGCGATCGCGTCCAGCTCGAAGGACATGCCCGCGGTCGGTCCGGCCTGGTTCAGGCGGCCCGCGAAGATCACGCCCGCCAGCGCGGCGAGGACACCCATGTTCACGAACACCCAGAACGTCACCGGCTTGACCCGCACACCCGACAGGGTTGCCGCCTGCAGGTTGCCGCCCACCGCGTAGATGTGCCGGCCGAACACCGAGCGGTTCGCGGTGAGCGAGTAGCCCAGCACCAGCACGGCCAGCAGCACCAGCACCCACGGCAGGTTCCTGAACCGCGCCAGCTGCACGACCACGAACATCACGACCACCGCGGCCAGCACGATCTTGCCCGCGAACAGCGGGAACGGGTCGACCGTCTGGCCGTAGCCGAGCCGGGCCCGCCGCCTGCGCCACTGCGCCACCGCGAAGCCCGCCACCGCGAGGATGCCGACCAGCAGGGACACCACGTCGGCACCACCGAGCGGGCCGAGGCCGACGTTCCCGAGGTACCCGCTCGTGAAGCCGTTCGACAGGGTGCGGATCTCGTCCGGGAACGGGCCGATGCCCTGGTTGCCGAGCACGGTGAGCGTCAACGCCCGGAACACCAGCATGCCGCCGAGCGTCACGATGAACGCCGGAATGCCGAAGTAGGCGATCCAGTACCCCTGCGCCGCGCCGATCGCCGCGCCCGCGACCAGGGTCACCAGGACCGCCAGCCACCACGGCAGGCCCCAGTTGACGGTCAGCACCGCGCAGATCGCACCCGTCACGGCCACCACCGAGCCCACGGACAGGTCGATGTGGCCGCTGATGATCACCAGGATCATGCCGATCGCGAGGATCAGCACGTAGGAGTTCTGGACGATGACGTTCGAGATGTTGCCCGGTTCGAGCAGGTCGCCGTCGGTCAGCACGGTGAACAGCACGACGATCAACGCGAACGCGACGTAGATCCCGCTCTGCCGCAGGTTGATCCGGATCCGCCGCGGTGACTCCGGCGGTGTCGTCCGCGACGCGGGTTCGTCCACCTCGGACGTCCGCGACTCGCTCGCCAGGTCACTCACGGCCTACCTCCTGCGTCATGTACTCCATCAGGCGCTCCTGCGTCGCCTCCGCGCGCGGCACCTCGCCGGTGATCCGGCCCGCCGACAGCGCGTAGATCCGGTCGCACAGCCCGAGCAGCTCCGGCAGCTCCGACGAGATCACCAGAACCGCCTTTCCCTGCTCCGCCAGCGAGTTCACGATCGTGTAGATCTCGTACTTCGCGCCGACGTCGACGCCCCGGGTGGGCTCGTCGAGGATCAGGACGTCCGGCTCGGTGAACATCCACTTCGCCAGCACGACCTTCTGCTGGTTGCCGCCCGACAGGGTCTGGACCGGCGCCTGCACGGTCGGCGTCTTGATCCGCAGCGCCGCGCGGAACTTCTCGGCGACGCGGAACTCCTCGTTCTCGTTCACCCAGCCACGTCTGGACAGCAGCCCGAGCCCCGCGGCCGACACGTTCTGCTTCACGTCCGTCACGAGGTTGAGCCCGTACCGCTTGCGGTCCTCGCTCACGTACGCGATCCCGTTGCGGATGGCGGCGTCCACGGTCCGCACGTCGATCTCGCGGCCGTCCTTGAACACCCGGCCCGTGATGTCCACACCGTAGGAACGGCCGAACACGCTCATCGCGAGCTCCGTGCGGCCCGCGCCCATGAGGCCCGCGAGCCCCACGATCTCCCCGCGCCGCAACGAGAGGTTGGCGCGGTCTACGACGACCCGGCCCGCGATGGTGGGACTGTGGACCGTCCAGTCCTCGATGCGCAGCACCTCGTCGGAGATGTGCGGCTCCCTCGGCGGGAACCGGTGCTCCAGGTCGCGTCCCACCATCCCGGAGATGAGGCGGTCCTCGGTGACGTCGGTGGCGTCGAGCGTCTCGATCGTCCTGCCGTCACGCAGGATCGTGATGGTGTCGGCGATCTCGATGACCTCGCCGAGCTTGTGCGAGATCACCACGCACGTGATGCCGTCGTCACGCAGGCCGCGCAACAGGTCCAGCAGGTGCGCGGAGTCGTCGTCGTTGAGCGCGGCGGTCGGCTCGTCGAGGATCAGCAGTCTGACCTTCTTGGACAGTGCCTTCGCGATCTCGACGAGCTGCTGCTTGCCGACACCCAGCTCACCGGCCGGCGTCACCGGGTTCTCCCGCAACCCCACGCGGCGCAGGTGCTTGGCCGCCTCGTGGTTCACCCTGTTCCAGTCGATCATCCCGCGCTGGGTGATCTCGTTGCCGAGGAACAGGTTCTCCGCGATCGAGAGCTGGGGCACGAGCGCCAGCTCCTGGTGGATGATCACGATGCCCCGGGACTCGCTGTCCCGGATACCGGCGAACGCGCACGGCTCGCCCTCGAAGATCACCTCTCCGGAGTACGTCCCGTGCGGGTGCACCCCGGAGAGGATCTTCATGAGCGTCGACTTGCCCGCTCCGTTCTCGCCGCAGATCGCGTGGATCTCACCGCTGCGCACCGAGAACGCCACGTCCCGCAGCGCGGTCACGCCGGGGAACGACTTGGTGATGCCGTGCATCGCGAGGATCTCGTTCGACACGCGACGCTACTTCAGGTCGTCTGCTGTGTAGTAGCCGGTGCCGATCAGCTCTTTCTCGTAGTTCGACTTGTCCACGATCACGGGCTGCAGCAGGTACGCGGGCACGACCTTCTCGCCGTTGTCGTAGTCCTTGGTGTTGTTGACGTCCGGCTTCTCGCCCTTCAGCACCGAGTCGGCCATGTTGACGGCGACCTTGGCCAGCTCGCGGGTGTCCTTGTGGATCGTCGAGTACTGCTCGCCCGCGATGATCGACTTCACCGAGGCGACCTCGGCGTCCTGGCCGGTCACGATCGGGTAGGGCTGGCCGCCGGTGCCGTAGCCGCCGCTCTTGAGCGCCGACAGGATACCGATCGAGAGGCCGTCGTAGGGCGAGAGCACGCCGTCGACGTGTGCGCCGCCGTAGGTCGAGGTGAGCAGGTCCTCCATGCGCCGCTGTGCGGTCGAGGGGTCCCAGCGCAGGATCGCGATCGTCTTGAAGTCCTTCTGCCCGCTCTTGACCACGAGCGTGCCGTCGTCGATGTACTTCTGCAGCACGGACATCGAGCCGTCGAAGAAGAACGTGGCGTTGTTGTCGTCCGGCGAACCGGCGAACAGCTCGATGTTGAACGGCCCCTTCGCCGTGCCGGGCGAGCCGTCGGCGTTGAGGACCTTGAGGCCGGTCAGCAGTGAGGTGGCCTGCTGGACCCCGACCTTGAAGTTGTCGAACGAGGCGTAGTAGTCGACGTTGGGACTGTTGCGGATCAGGCGGTCGTAGGAGATGACCGGGATCTTCTCGTCCGCGGCGCGCTGCAGCTGCGAGGTGAGCGCGGTGCCGTCGATGGACGCGATGATCAGCACCCGCGCGCCCTTGGTGATCTGGTTCTCGATCTGGTTGGCCTGCGTGGGGATGTCGTTCTCCGCGTACTGGAGGTCGACCTGGTACCCCTTGGCCTCCAGGGCCTTCTTGATGTTGTCGCCGTCGTGGATCCAGCGCTCCGAGGAGCGGGTCGGCATGGTGACGCCGACGAGCGAGTCCGCACCTGCCTTCGGTGCCTGGTCGGCGGTCTTCTCTGACGAGCCGCAGGCGGTCATGGTCAGGACCAAGCCTGCGGCAAGTCCCGCCGCGAGCCGTGGAAACCTCATCGTTTCTCCTATCCTTGTCAGTGCAGGCCGCCTGCGAGGCGGTAGTAGGCCTGGTTCCAGCGCAGCCGGTCGGCGAACGCGTCGGTCGTGGTGTCGTCGTCGATCAGCACCAGCTCGGTCTCCGCCATGCGTGCGAAGTCCTTCAGCACGGCCGAACCGACCGACTGGGACAGGACGGTGTGGTGCGGACCGCCTGCCGTGAGCCAGCATTCGGCGGAGGTCTGCAGGGACGGCGAAGGCTGCCACACGGCCCGCGCGACGGGCAGGTTCGGCAGCGGCTCGTCCGGCGGCACGACCTCGATCTCGTTGGCCACCAAACGGAAGCGGTCGCCGACGTCCGCGAGGCCGACCACGACGGCCGGTCCTGGCTCGGTGTCGAACACCAGCCGCACGGGGTCCTCGCGGTCGCCGATGCCGAGCGGGTGGATCTCGCACGAGGGCGTGCCGGTGGCGATCGAGGGGCACACCTCGAGCATGTGCGCGCCGAGGATCTTCGGGGTGCCCGGTCCGAAGTGGTAGGTGTAGTCCTCCATGAACGAGGTGCCGCCCGGCGCGCCCGCGCCCATGGCCTTCACGGCGGCCAGCAGCGCGGAGGTCTTCCAGTCGCCCTCGCCGCCGAAGCCGTAGCCGTCGGCCATCAGCCGCTGCACGGCCAGACCCGGCAGCTGCCGCAACCCGCCCAGGTCCTGGAAGTTCGAGGTGAACGCGCCGAAGCCGCCCTCGGTGAGGAACCGGCGCAGCCCGGCCTCGATCCGCGCGGCGTAACGCAGCGACTCGTGCCGTTCTCCCCCGCGCGCCAGCTCCGGCGCGAGCCGGTAGGAGTCGGCGTAGGCCGCGACAAGAAGGTCGATCTCGTCGTCCGCCACGTCGACGACGAGATCGACCAGGTCATTGACACCGTAGGTGTTGACGGAGACACCGAAGCGCAGCTCCGCCTCGACCTTGTCGCCCTCGGTCACGGCGACGTCGCGCATGTTGTCGCCGAACCTCGCGAGCTTCAGCGAACGCAGGTGCGCGAAGCCCGTGGCCGCTCGGGCCCACTCGTCGATCCGCCTGGTCAGCACGGGATCGCTCGCGTGGCCTGCCACGGTCTTGCGCGGCACCCCGAGGCGGCTCTGGATGTAGCCGAACTCGCGGTCGCCGTGCGCGGCCTGGTTGAGGTTCATGAAGTCCATGTCGATGGTCGCCCACGGCAGCGTCTCGTTGAGCTGGGTGTGCAGGTGCAGCAACGGTTTGCGCAGCACGTCCAGCCCGGTGATCCACATCTTGGCCGGGGAGAACGTGTGCATCCACGCGATCACGCCGACACACGACGGGTCGCTGTTGGCCTTCAGGAGGACGTCGCGGATCGCAGGCGAGTCGGTCAGCACCGGCTGCCAGACGATCTCCGCGCTGATCGCGCCCGAGTCGGTGAGCATGCGCTGGATCTGCTGCGACTGCCCGGCCACCTGGTCCAGGGTCTCCGGACCGTAGAGGTGCTGGCTGCCGGTCAGGAACCAGACCTGTGGCTTGGCGGCAGAGGACATGAAGACTCCCTTATTGCCCGTAGACGTTCTGGTACCGGGCGTAGAGCCGGTCCACGTGTGCCTTGTCGATGACGTGCGGCGTGCCGAGCTGGTGTGCGAAGTGGACGGTGCGGGCCACGTCCTCGAGCATGACCGCCGCCTTGACCGCGGCCCGCGCGTCCTTCCCGACGGTGAACGGGCCGTGTCCCGCCATGAGCACGGCCGGGGACCTGGAGTCCCGCAACGTCTCGACGATGCCTCGGCCGATCGAGTCGTCGCCGATGAGCGCGAACGGGCCGACCGGGATGTCGCCGCCGAACTCGTCGGCGATCATGGTGAGCACGCACGGGATCGGCTCGCCGCGTGCGGCCCATGCCGTGGCGTAGGGGGAATGCGTGTGCGCGACCCCACCGACCTCGGGCATGTGCCGGTACACGTACGCGTGCGCGGCGGTGTCGGACGAGGGTGCGAGCGCGCCCTCGACGAGTTCGCCGTGCAGGTCGGTGACGACCATGGTGTCCGGGCCGAGGTCGTCGTAGGACACGCCGGAGGGCTTGATCACCATCAGGTCCTCGCCGGGCACGCGGGCCGACACGTTGCCCGCGGTCCAGCTGACGAGGTTGTACCTGGTCAGCTCCGCGTGCAGGGTGGCGACCGTGGCGCGAAGCTCCGCGAGCGTGCTCATCGGCCGGCCACCGCCGCCCTCCGCAGTGCCCTGAGCCTGTGCATGACGTCGTTGCCGCCGCGCCCGAAGTGGTCGTGCAGTGCGGCGTACTCGGCGAACAGCTGGTCGTACACGGCCGCGTTCTCCGGGATCGGTTGGTAGACCCCGGAGTTGACCGCGCCCATCGCGTAGGCCGCCGCGCGGATGTCCTCGTAGGCCCCGGCGGCGACGGCGGCGTGCATGGCCGAGCCGAGTGCCGGCCCCTGCGCGGAGCCGATGGTCGACAGCGGCAGGTTCGTGACGTCGGCGTAGATCTGCATCAGCAGCTCGTTGCGTATGAGCCCGCCCGCGACGACCAGTTCGGTGACCGGCACACCCGAGTCCGTGAAGGCGTGGACGATCATCCGGGTGCCGAACGCCGTCGCCTCCAGCAGCGCCCGGTAGACGTCCTCGGGCCTCGTGGCGAGGGTCTGGCCCAGCACGACCCCCGACAGCTCGTGGTCGACGAGCACCGAGCGGTTGCCGCTGTGCCAGTCGAGCGCGAGCAGGCCGTGCTCGCCGACGCGCTGCTTCGCGGCGAGGTCGGTGAGGTGCCCGTGCAGCGACTTCCCCGCCGCACGCGCGGCCTCGTGGTAGGAGGGCGGCACCTGGTGCTCGGTGAACCACGCGAAGATGTCGCCGACGCCGCTCTGCCCGGCCTCGTAACCCCAGAGCCCGGGCACGATGCCGCCTCGCACGACCCCGCACATGCCCGGCACTTCACGCAGCTCCGCACCGCTGAGGACGTGACAGGTGGACGTGCCCATGATCGCGACCAGCCGGCCCGGCTCGACCGCCTGTGCGGCGGGTGCCGTGACGTGCGCGTCGACGTTCCCCACCGCCACGGCGATCCCGGCGGGCAGGCCGGTCCAGTACGCGGCGAGCTTGCTCAGGTCCCCGGCGCGGTCGCCGAGCTGGCCGATCGGGTGGTCGAGCTTGTCCTTCACGAACCCGCCGAAGTCCGGGTGCAGTTCGCGCAGGAACTCCTCGGACGGGTACTCGCCGTCCTGGAGGATGCCCTTGTAGCCCGCGGTGCAGGCGTTGCGGACGTAGTTGCCGGTCAGCTGCCAGATGATCCAGTCGGCCGCCTCGACCCAGTGCGCCATCGCGTCGTAGACCTCGGGCGCCTCCTCCAGGAGCTGGAGGCCCTTGGCGAACTCCCACTCCGAGGAGATGAGGCCGCCGTAGCGGGGCAGCCACTTCTCGCCCCGGGCGGCGCCGAGCGCGTTGATCCGGTCCGCCTGGGGCTGGGCGGCGTGGTGCTTCCAGAGCTTGACGTAGGCGTGCGGGTTGTCCGCGAACTCCGGCAGCTCGCACAGCGGCGTGCCGTCCTCGGTCACCGGGATCATCGTGCAGGCGGTGAAGTCGGTGCCGATGCCGATCACGGCCGACGCGTCCACGCCCGCGTCCCTGATCGCCTCCGGCACGGCCGTGCGCAGCACGTCGAGGTAGTCCCTCGGCACCTGCAGCGCCCAGTCCGGGGGCAGTGACCGGTCGCTCCCCGGCAGCGACCGGTCGACGACCCCGTGGCCGAACTCGTGCACCGCGCTGCCCAGCTCCGCGCCGTCACGCACCCGCACGACCACCGCGCGCCCGGACAGCGTGCCGAAGTCGACGCCCACCACCAGCGCGTCCCCGCGATCGTTGGCCATGCGAGGAGTGTTATCGCTAACAACTACCCCGTCAAGGGTTGGGTGCGTTTGCTGTCGAGATCGTTAGTGAACGTGCACAAAGGACGGTGAACAGGACATACGCGACTCCCGGCGCGCACCGGAACTATCGGCGTCGGACCGGTGGGGTGACGCTCGCCCGCTCCACGAGCATCGGGGCGATCGTGCGGTGGGTCTCCCCCACCTCGCCGTCGGTCACCTGGGCCAGCAGCAGGTTGAGCGTCTCGCGGGCTACGCCGTCGAAGTCGGGCCGCACGGTCGTGAGCGGCGGGATGAAGTAGGCGGCCTCCGGCACGTCGTCGAACCCGACCACGCTCACCTCGTCGGGCACGCGCCGGTTCCGCTCGTACATGGCACGCAGGATGCCGAGCGCCAGGTGGTCGTTCGCCGCGAAGATGGCCGTGCACTCGGGCATCCGTGCCAGCATCTGGCCCGCCTTGTAGCCGGACTCCGCGCTCCAGTCGGCCGCCACGAGCGGCGGCTCCTCCACGCCGGCGTCGTCGAGCGCCCTGCGCCAGCCCCGGACACGGCCCGCGCTGTCGTACCAGTCCGAGGGGCCCGACACGTGCCACACCGTCTCGTGCCCGGCGTCGAGCAGGTGCCTGGTCGCGAGGTACGCGCCGCGGAACTGGTCCACGGTCACCAGCGGGGACTCCCGCTCCGGGTCGCCGTCGACGGTCACCAGCGGCACGCCGGCGGGCACCTCGGCGAGCGCCTCGTTGGCGGAGGCGGTCGGCGCGATCGCCACGATGCCCGCGACCCGCGCGTCCCGGTGGTGCTCGACGGCGGCCGAGATCGACTCGCGGTCCAGCACCTTCACCCGCCGCAGGCTCACCGAGAAGCCGGCCTCCGCCGCGGCCGACTCGAACGCGCCGAGCAGTGACGAGGGCCCGAACAGCGACGAGTTCTGCGCGATGACACCGATCAGCTGCGACTTGCCGGTCACGAGTGCCCGCGCCGCCTTGTTCGGCCGGTAACCCAGCTGGGCGATGGCCGCCCGTACCCGCAACCGCGTCTGCTCCCGCACGTTCGGATGCCCGTTCAACACGCGTGACACGGTCTGATGGGACACCCCTGCCAGCCGGGCGACGTCCGTCATCGCGGGATCCCGCGTGACCTTGCTCCCCATCACCGGGCTGTCCACTCGGAACCTTCTTCCTCGGTCACTCCCGTCCAGCCCACCCTGGACGTCCGTCTTACCAGTGTCGCACCATCACCCGAGTCGGAAGGTGGAACGTTCACGTTCGGCGCGTCCCCTGCCCGGCCGGGCGATGACAAGCCGTCCGTTGTCGTGCGAGATGTACGCTCCGGAGTCGTCCAGCGACCGCAACGACACGGCCGAGCGTTCCGCAAGCCCGGGAACCCGGACAAAGCTCGCGGCGCGACCGTAGTCGTCGGTCTCGGTGAACGGCTCGATCCGCAGCACGCCCTCCCCGGCGCACACGTAGTGGTTCGGGAAGCTCGCCGACTGCACCGACACCGTGCCCGCGCCCAGATGCCCCGGCGTGAAGCGGAACCAGGAGTCGGCCACCTCGCGGACGTTGCCCTCGACCCGCAGCCGGAACTCCGCGTGCCGCACCACGAGGTCCGGCGCGTCCAGAGGGGACAGCCGCACGATCACGCCGCCCTTGCCGACCGGGACGCCGAACGACGGCGTGCCGTCCTCGTTCCAGTACAGCTTCTGCACGCGGGTGTGCCGGTTCGGGTCGAACAGCGGGTCGCCGTTGATGTCGCGGTAGTCGCGGGCGTGGTAGACGAGCACGTCGGTCGTGCCGTCCTCGGCGACGGTGAAGGAGTTGTGGCCGGGGCCGAACTGGCGGGTCTCGGTGTTGGTGGTGAACACCGGGTTCGCCACCTTGGTCCACGACCTGGCGTCGAGGAGGTTGGCGTTCTCGTCGGCGTAGAGCAGGCCCATGCAGTAGCGGGCGTCGGTGGCGCTCGCGGAGAACGTCACGAACACGCGACCGCCCCGGACGAGCACCGCCGGTCCCTCGTTGACGCGGAAGCCCTGGGTCTCCCAGGACAGCGTCGGCACGGCGATCCGCACGACCGGTGTCACGAGCTCGAGCGGGGACACCATCTCCGCGATGTAGAGGTTGCTGTTGGTGGCGATGCCCGGCTCGCTCTGCGCCCACACGAAGTACTGCCTGCCCCGGTGGGCGAACGTGGTGGCGTCGAGGGTGAACGAATCCCAGCCGGTGACCATCCGCTTGGGCGGCAGCCAGCCGGTGGACCTCGGGTCGTCGTTGATCGACTCCAGCACGTAGGTGCGGATGCGGAACGGGTCGTCGGAGTCGCCTGCCGCGAAGTAGACGTACCAGCGGTCGCCCACGCGGTGCAGCTCCGGCGCCCAGATGTAGCCGCCCATCGAGCCGGACGCCGGGCGGCGCCAGATGGTGCGCTCGCGGGCCGTCGCGAGGCCCTCGAGCGTGGTCGCGCCGCGGATCACGACGCGGTCGTACTCCGGCACCGACCCCGTCAGGTAGTACATGCCGTTGACGGGTCTGGTGATGAACGGGTCGGCCCGCTGCTCTACGAGCGGGTTGACGGTGGTGAGGGCGACGGGGCCGGTCCGTGGTCCGGCAGCCGCGTGCTTTCCCCTGGTCACCGCGGATGCGTTGCCTGTTGTGGTCATGGGTATCACGCTCGCCGTGGCCACGAGACCGCCGGCACGGAACAGGGTCCTGCGGTCGAGGCTCACGAGCTGCTCCTGGTCTTCACTCGGATGAAGGTCACTGAGTACGGCGGGAACGTATAGGTGAACGTCGTGGCAACGTTCACGCTGGACTCCCGTGGTGCGATCGGTGTTGTGTACTGGGTGTTCACGTCGTTCGGATCGCCTTGCAGGGTAGTGACCTTCGCGCTCCGGTCAACGGCTCCCGCGCCGTCGAGGTTCACCGTCGTGCGTGCGGAGTCGGCCTGGGCGTTCACGACCTTGACGACCAGCTCGCCGGTGCGCGTGTCGCGGGTGACGACCTGGCGGAACGGCTCGACCTTCTGGGTGTCGGTGAACTCGCCCCACTTCTGCCCGTCCAGGAACAGGGTGACGGTGCGGCCCCGGATCCGGACCCTGAGGTCGTACTGGCGGCCGGTCTCCACGGCGGTGCCGTCGGCGACGAGCGTGGACTTGCCGCCGCCCTCGGCCTTCTCGACCGCGGACTGCGTGTTGTTCCACCCGCCGAGGTTCCACCAGTAGTAGTTGCCGGAGTCCTTGACGCCGAACCCGAGGAGGAAGCCCTCGCGGCCGGACAGCTTGGTGGCCTTGACGCCGAGGTCGTAGTCCTGCCACGCGGTGTCGCCCGCCATGACCATGGTGTTCTCGGCGGCGGTGTCGGACTGGACGTACGCGCCGCCCGTGACCGCCCACGAGCCGCGGCCGGCGATGTTGGTCCAGTCGGCGTCGGTGCCGGAGAAGTCGTCGGCGAACAGCTCTGTGCCATCCGGTGTGGACACGCGCACGTCGTCGTAGGCGGCCGCGGTGCCCCAGGTGGACAGCCCGACCGCGCCGGAGATGGGCCGGTCCTCCTGCGACGGCGTGCCGGTCGCAGTGCTGGGCACCACGTGGTCGCCGACGTTGTTCATGAACAGCCGCTGCACCTCGTAGCTCGCCGAGCCCCACGACGCGCGGTTGTTGAACCAGATCAGGTCCGGCCGCCACTGGACGTAGTCCTCGTTGGACAGCAGGGGCGCGTAGGAGGCGAGGCGCACGACGTCGGCGTTGCGTTCGAGGCCGGTCAGGTAGGCGGCCTCGGTCA
The DNA here is from genome assembly GCF_004364325.1 of Actinophytocola oryzae. GTDB lineage: Bacteria > Actinomycetota > Actinomycetes > Mycobacteriales > Pseudonocardiaceae > Actinophytocola > Actinophytocola oryzae. The sequence goes on from NZ_SOCP01000013.1 coordinate 52,896, forward strand.
GCGCGTTGTAGAACCGGTTGTCCTGCGAGGCGTACTCGCCGAGGAACACCTTGGGGCCCGCGCGGTCGTAGGAGTCGTAGCGCTCGTTGTTCTGCAGGAACCAGGTCGGGCTGTTGTAGTAGTGCTCGTCGACCAGGTCCACGCCCGCGTCGGTGTTGAGCTGCCAGAGCCGGTCGAAGGTGGCGCCGGAGTCGTCCGGGCCCGCGTTGCCGACCACGGTCACCTCCGGGTACCTGGCCTCGATCGCCGCGCGGAACCGCACGAAGCGCTCGAAGTAGGCGTCCGGCAGGTTCTCCTCGTTGCCGACGGCGAGGTGGGTGAGCCCGAACGGCTCGGGGTGACCCATCTCGGCGCGCTTGCGGCCCCAGGTGGAGTCTGCGGGGCCGTTGGCGAACTCGATCAGGTCGAGTGTGTCCTGGACGTGCCGCTGGAGCAGCGCCGGGTCGTCGGTCGCCCGGTTCTGCCCGCAGCCGGTGACGAGGGCGGGCACGACCGGGAGCGCCATGGCGCCGATGTCCTCGGCGAACTGGAAGTACTCGTAGTAGCCGATGCCGTAGGACTGGTTGTAGCCCCAGAAGTTGGCGTTGGTGCTGCGCTGTTCGACCGGGCCGATGGTGTCCTTCCACTGGTAGGACCGCCTTCGTTCCCAGTTGGGGGCGTCGTAGCCGTAGTGGCTGCCGGTGTTGACGAGGCAGCCGCCGGGGAAGCGCACGAACTCCGGGTGCAGCGCGGCGATCTTCTCGGCGAGGTCGCGCCGCATGCCGTTCGGCCGGTTCCTGTACGTGTCCTTCGGGAAGAGCGAGACCATGTCGAGTGCGAGCGTGCCCACCCCGCCGCCCTCGACAAGCAGCCGTCCGGTGATGGCGGCGGTCTGCGCGGTGAAGGTGCCGGTGTAGCGGGTCCAGGCCGCGCCTCTGACGGTCGCCCTGACCGGCGCGGCCAGCTGCGTGCCCGCGGGGTCGGTGAGCGTGGCGGTCAGCGGGGTGGTCGCCCGGTCCGTGCGCGCCCAGACGGAGAAGTCGTACTTCCTGCCCTTCTCGACGACGATCCCGGAGTTGTAGCCGGCGTTGATGATCCCGCCGGGCAGCGGCAGCCGCAGGTAGCGGCGGTTGTGCGCGTTCAGCCTGCCGTCGTCGTCGACGACCTGCGGGTTGCCCGCCCTCGGCGCCCAGCCGGTGAGCGGGGTGTAGGCGGCGTTGTCGGCGGTGTCGTACTCGAAGGAGCGGTTCTGCACCAGCTCCGCGTAGAGGCCGCCGTCGGCCGCGCGGTTGATGTCCTCGAAGAAGACGCCGTACATGGTGTCGGCGATGTCGGCACCGTGCGCGTTCACATCCACGGTGACGGTGTAGTCCTGCACGGCCGCCTGTCCTGCCTGCGGCGCGACGAGGAGTGCGCCCCCGACGAGAACCGCCACGGACACACGGGATCGGGACATGGGTGACTCCTGGATAGCAGGGGATGTACCGGTTTTCAGGAGTAGGCGGCGCGCACCCTGGCCAGCTCGGCCGAGGTGACCGGCAGGACAGTGCCGTGCCGGGGGCTGCTCGGCAGCGTGTAGCCGCTGACCGGGCTCCACTGGCCCGCCGCGAGGTTCGTGCTCTGGAACGGCACGTAGCCGCGCCCACCGAACTCGTCGATGAACAGGTACCACCTGTTCTCGGTGTTGGACCTGAACGCGGTCGGCCCCTCGCCCTGGCTGATCGCGCCGGAGCCGACGCAGTCCTTCACGAGGTCGTAGGTGGTGTCGCGCAGCTGCGTGGACCGCTGCTCGGTGATGAACTTGCCGCACGGCGCGCCGGGACCGGCACTGCGCTCGTCCTTGGTGAACCGGTAGTACCAGCCGCCGTCCTCGAGCACCGTCGAGTCGATCACCGAGTAGCCGGGGTCGACCCAGACGCGGGCGGCGGAGAAGGTGCGGAAGTCGGTGGTCGTGGCGTAGAGCATGCGGTTGTAGGTGCTGCCGGTGTGGTTGGGGTCGTTCGCGGCGTAGAGCTTCGAGGCCCAGAACACGACGTAGGCGTTGATCGTGCGGTCCCAGTACGCCTCGGGTGCCCAGGTGTTGCCCGCGGTGTCGGGCGAGACCCGCACGTGGCGTTGCGCCGACCAGGTCACCAGGTCGGTGGACTCCCAGACCTCGATGTACTTGCTGCCGTGGCGTTGCGCGGCGTCCCAGTCGCCGTTGCCATAGATGCGCAGGTCCGTGGCGAGCAGGTAGAAGCGGTCGCCCCGGGGTGAGCGGATGACGAACGGGTCGCGGACTCCCCTGTCCCCCAGGGAGGACGTGAGGACCGGGCGGCGCCCGTTCAGCTCGTCCCAGTGCAGTGGGTCGTTGCCACGGCTCGCGGCGAGGTAGACCTGTTCGCCGTTGGCCGTGCCCTCGCCGGTGAAGTAGAGGAACAGGTACCCGCCGTAGGCAGGTCCCGCGGACGCGGACGGTGCGAGGAACGCGGCGAGCGCCACCAGCACGAGCGGGAGGAGGGCGGTCCTGCGGCGAACGAGAGGTGCCCGCATGTGGGTCCTCCGAGGGTCGGCTGCGACTCGCAAAGTGAGCGTTAACATAGGACGATCCCATCGCAGTGTCAACCGAGGACACGGTGTAATCACGGGGGTTGACGCACGCACTGTGAACGTTCACTCTAGTGGCCCAGTGACATCGGTCACGCACGGTCCAACGGAGGAATCGCAGTGCGTAAGACGATGACGACCGCTCTCACCGCGGTCCTGTTGACGGCGTTGACCGCGTGCGGCAGCGGCGGGGGCAACGCAGCGGACGACGGCAAGATCACGATGGGCTTCGCGCAGGTCGGGGCCGAGAGTGGCTGGCGGACGGCGAACACCAAGTCGGTCCAGGAGTCGGCCAAGTCGGCCGGGATCGAGCTGAAGTTCTCCGACGCGCAGCAGAAGCAGGAGAACCAGATCAAGGCGATCCGGTCCTACATCCAGCAGAAGGTGGACGTGATCGCCTTCAGCCCGGTCGTGGAGACCGGTTGGGACACGGTGTTGTTGGAGGCCAAGCGCGCGAAGATCCCGGTGATCCTCACCGACCGCGCCATCGACTCCGACGACACCTCGCTGTACGAGACGTTCCTGGGCTCGGACTTCATCGACGAGGGCAAGAAGGCCGCCCAGTGGCTGGTGGAGAACAGCAGCGGCCCGACGAACGTGGTCGAGCTGCAGGGCACCACGGGTGCCGCGCCCGCGATCGACCGCAAGGAGGGCTTCGAGGACGTCATCAGGTCGAAGCCGGACATCAGGATCGTCGCGTCGCAGACCGGTGACTTCACGCGGTCCGGCGGCAAGCAGGTGATGGAGGCGTTCCTCAAGTCCCAGCCGGACATCGACGTCGTGTACGCGCACAACGACGACATGGGGCTCGGCGCCATCGAGGCGATCAAGGCGGCGGGCAAGAAGCCCGGCGTGGACATCAAGATCATCACGGTGGACGCGGTGAAGGACGGTATGACCGCGCTCGCGGGCGGCGAGATCAACTTCATCGTCGAGTGCAACCCGCTGCTCGGACCACAGCTGATGGACCTCGCGAAGAAGGTCGTCGACGGCGAGGAGGTGCCGGAGCGGGTGGTGACCGAGGAGACGACGTTCACCCAGGACCAGGCCAAGACGGCACTGCCGGACCGGAAGTACTGATCAGGTGGCCGAGTCCTCCCCCGTAGTCGACATCCAGGGCATCACCGTCACGTTTCCCGGCGTGAAGGCGTTGCAGGACGTGGACTTCAGGATGTTCCCCGGTGAGGTCCACGCGTTGCTCGGCGAGAACGGTGCCGGCAAGTCGACGCTCATCAAGGCCCTCACCGGGGTGCACACCCCCGACGCCGGCGAGATCCGTCTCGCCGGCGTCCCGGTGTCGTTCAGCAGTCCCGCGCGGGCGCAGGACGCCGGCATCAGCACCGTGTACCAGGAAGTCAACCTGTGCGCGAACCTGTCGGTGGCGGAGAACATCCTGCTGGGCCGCGAGCCCCGCCGGTTCGGCTCGATCGACGGGCGGGCGATGCGGACGCGGGCCGCGGAGCTGCTGTCCCGCATCGGTCTGCACATCGACCCGGCGTCCACGCTCGGGAGCCATCCGATCGCGGTGCAGCAGCTGGTGGCCATCGCCCGCGCGGTCGCGGTCGACGCACGCGTCCTGATCCTCGACGAGCCGACGTCCAGCCTGGACGCCGGTGAGGTCGCCGAGCTGTTCCGGATCATGCGGGTGCTGCGGGAGTCCGGGGTCGCGATCCTGTTCGTGTCCCACTTCCTCGACCAGGTCCACGAGATCGCCGACCGGCTCACGGTGCTGCGCAACGGTTCCGTGGTCGGCGAGTATCCCACGACGGTCAGCCGCCTCGAGCTGGTGCGCGCGATGATCGGGCGGGATCTCGGGGTGCTCGACGAGGTCGAACGGCGGGCCGAGCGACGCGTGCCGTCCGAGACTCCCCTGCTGCGCGCGGAGAACCTGGGTCGCACGGGTGCGATCGCCCCGTTCGACCTGGAGCTGCACCCGGGCGAGGTGGTCGGGGTGGCGGGCCTGCTCGGCTCGGGCCGCACCGAGCTGGCGCGCCTGCTGTTCGGCGCGGACCACGCCGACTCCGGCCGGGTGCTGCTGGACGGCAGGCCGCTGCGACTGCGGAACCCGCGGGCCGCCATCGCGAAGGGGATCGCGTTCACCTCCGAGGACCGCAAGGCGGAGGGGCTCGTCGCGGACCTGACCGTGCGGGACAACCTCATCCTCGCCATGCAGGCCGCGCGGGGGTGGGCCCGCCAGGTCCCGCGCCGCACGGCGGACGAGCTGGTGTCGAAGTACGTGTCCGCTCTGGACATCCGACCGTCCGATCCGGACGCGGTGGTCGCGACCCTGTCCGGAGGTAATCAGCAGAAGGTGTTGCTGGCACGGTGGTTGATCACGCAGCCGCGCCTGCTGATCCTGGACGAGCCGACGCGCGGCATCGACGTCGGTGCCAAGGCGCAGATCCAGAAGGTGGTCACCGACCTCGCGGCCGAGGGGATGTCGGTGGTGTACATCTCAGCGGAACTGGAGGAGGTCATGCGTGTGTCCGACCGGGTGGTCGTGCTGCGTGACCGCCGCAAGATCGGCGAGCTGGGCGGCGACGCGGGCGTGGACGACGTGCTGGCGTTGATCGCGGGCGAGGCGGAGAAGGTACCAACGTGAGACGTCTACTGTGGCCGCTGTTGGCCTTCGTGGCCCTGTTGTTGCTGAACCTGGTGTTCACACCGTCGTTCTTCTCGTTGCGGCTGCTCGACGGGCACCTGTTCGGCAGTCTGGTCGACATCCTGCGCAACGGCGCGCCGACGCTGTTGGTGGCACTGGGCATGACGCTGGTGATCGCGACACGCGGCATCGACCTGTCGGTCGGCGCGGTGGCGGCCATCGCGGGAGCCGTGGCGTGCACGTACATAGCGTCGGGCAGCGACGCGTTCACGGCGATGGCGACGGCACTCGGCCTGTGCCTGGTTCTGGGACTGTGGAACGGTTTCCTGGTCTCGGTGCTGGGCATCCAGCCGATCATCGCGACGCTGGTGCTGATGACCGCGGGCCGGGGCGTGGCGATGCTGATCACCAAGGGCCAGATCATCACCGTCAACAACGACACCTTCGGCGCGGTGAGCGGCGGTTTCGTGGTGCTGCCGATCGCGATCCTGATCAGCCTGGTGGTGCTGGCCGCGGTCGCGCTGCTGACCCGCCGTACCGCGCTGGGCATGCTGATCGAGGCGGTGGGGGTGAACCCGGAGGCGAGCCGACTCGCGGGCGTCCGGTCACGCACGATCATCTGGCTGGTGTACGTGTTCTGCGCGCTGTGCGCGGGCGTCGCCGGCCTGATGATGGCGTCGAACGTGCACGCGGCGGACGCCAACAACGCCGGGCTGTGGATCGAGATGGACGCGATCCTGGCGGTGGTCATCGGCGGCACGTCCCTCGCGGGCGGCCGTTACTCGCTGACCGGCACGCTGATCGGCGCCCTGGTGATCCAGACCCTGACGACGACCGTCTACACGATCGGCGTGCCACCGGAGACCACGCTGGTGTTCAAGGCGGCCGTGGTCATCGTGGTGTGTCTGCTGCAGGCGCCCCGCCTCACGGGTGCGCTGCGCCGCCCGGTCGGCCCGACGGCCCCACCGGTGGCGGCAGTGCCGCAGGAAGCGGGTGCCCGGTGAACCTCCTCGCCAGGACTCCGTCGCGGTTCCTTCCCGTGATCGCGACGTTCGTCGTGTTCGTGCTGACGTTCGGGGCCGGGGCCATCCGCTACGACGGGTTCGGCACACCGCAGATCTTCGCGAACCTGTTCATCGACAACTCGTTCCTCATCGTCGTCGCGGTCGGCATGACGTTCGTGATCCTCACCGGCGGCATCGACCTGTCCGTGGGGTCCGTGGTCGCGCTGTCGACGATGATCGCGGCCGCGACGCTCCGCGCCGGGTGGCCGGCCTGGCTCGCGATGGTCGCCGTGCTCGCCACCGGTGCCCTGCTGGGCCTGGGTATGGGCACGATGATCCACCGGTTCGGCGTGCAGCCCTTCATCGCCACGCTGGCGGGCATGTTCCTGGCCCGCGGGCTGTGCTTCGTGATCAGCGTGGAGTCGGTGTCCATCAAGGAGAACACCTTCCGCGACATCGCGATCGCCACCGTCGAGCTGGGCGAGGTGACGATCACCTACAGCGTGCTGATCGCGGTCGCCGTCGTGGTCGTCGCCGCGTACGTCCTGCACCTGACCCGGTTCGGGCGCACCGTGTACGCCATCGGCGGCAGCGAGACCTCGGCCACGCTGATGGGGCTGCGCACGGGCCGGGTCAAGGTCGGCGTGTACGTGATCAGCGGGCTGTGCTCGTCGCTGGGCGGCCTGCTGTTCTCGTTCTACATGCTCTCCGGCTACAGCCTGCATGCCGTCGGCATGGAGCTGGACGCGATCGCGGCCGTGGTCGTCGGCGGGACGCTCCTGGCGGGCGGCCTGGGTTACGTGCTCGGCTCGGTGGTCGGGGTCCTGGTGCTGGGGACGGTGCAGACGCTGATCTCCTTCGACGGCTCGCTCAGCCCGTGGTGGACGAAGATCGTGATCGGTGTGCTGCTGCTCGTGTTCATCGCGCTCCAGCAGCTGATCGTGCGTCGTCGTCCGCCTCGTCGGCCACCGGCCCCGGCGCTTCCCTGACACGGCGCCGGAGCAGCCGCCGTGCGGTGCCCCAGATACCGCGACGGAACACCAGCACGGTCACCACGAAGATCACGCCGGTGACCACACCGACCGCGTCGATCCCGGCCGTGGCGAGGTAGTCCTCGAGCACGACGATGATCCCCGCGCCGACGACCGGACCCCACAGCGTGCCCATGCCACCGAGGATGTTCATCACGACGACCTTGCCGGAGGTCGTCCAGTACACCTCCTGCAGCGAAGCGAACCCGTGCCCGACGGCGTAGACGCCCCCCGCGATGCCCGCGAGGAAGGCGGAGATCACGAACACCTGCACCTTGTACCGGTCGACGGGATACCCCAGCGCGCGTGCGCGGGCCGGGTTCTCCCGGATCGCCACCATGACCCGCCCGAACGGCGAGTGCACGACACGCCAGGCACCCAACAGCCCGAGGAGGACCAGCGGAATTGCCGCGTAGTAGAAGTAGAACGAGTCCGAGAGGTCCATCCCGAACGCCTCACGCGGAATGCCCTGCAGCCCGTTCTCGCCACCGGTCACGACCCGCCACTGGTTCGCGACGAAGTACACGAGCTGGGCGAACGCCAACGTCACCATGGCGAAGTAGATGCCGGTGCGCCGGACGGAAAGCAGGGCGATCGGCACCGCGATGACGGCCGCCAGCACGGCGCCCCCGAGCACGGCGACGTAGAACGGCACACCGGTGTCGATGGCGATGACACCGGTGGTGTAGGCCGAGGTCCCCCAGAAGGCGGCGTGGCCGAAGGAGAGCAGTCCGGTGTACCCGAGCAGCAGGTCGAGCGCGACCGCGAACAGGGCCCAGGCGGCGATATCCAGGGCGACGGGCGGGTAGACCCACCAGGGCAGCCCGAACGCGACCCCCAGCCCGACGACCAACAGCGAGAGCCGGGCCAACGGCGACCGGCCGTCGAGCAACCTGGAGATGATCACGTGCGCACGCCCTCCTCGCGCCCGAACAACCCCGCGGGCCGCAGCAGCAGCACCAACGCCATGAGCACGAACACCAGGCTCTGGGAGAAGGCGGGCAGGTAGACGCTCCCAACGGCCCCGAGCATCCCGACGACGTAGCCGGCGACGACCGACCCGAACACCGACCCGAGCCCGCCGATCACGACAACGGCGAAGATCACGATGATCAGGTCGGCGCCCATCCCGGAGTTCACCGCACGCATCGGCGCGGCGAGCACCCCGGCGAGCCCGGCGAGCGCGATGCCGAACCCGAACACGGGCGTGACCCACCGCCGGACGTCGATGCCGAGCGCCTGCGTCAGCTCCGGCCGCTCGGTGGCGGCACGCACGATCATCCCGACGCGGGTCCGCGCCAGCACCAACCACACGAGCACGGACACCACGACCGAGAACGCGAACACGAACACCTGGTAGGTGGGGTAGTCGAACAACCCGAGGTTCACCGTGCCGTCGAGCAGCGCCGGCCTCGAGTAGGGCTGGGAGGCCACGCCGTACTTCAGGCGCACCACGTCCTGGAGGATCAACGCGACGCCGAACGTGAGCAGGAAGTTGTACAGCGGGTCGAGCCGGACGAGCCGTGCGACGAGCAGCCGCTCGAACGCCATCCCGACGACGCCGAGCACGACCGGCACCACCACGAGCGCGAGCCACCACGACAGCCCGACCGTGTCCAGGAGCACGAAGGCCCCGACCGCGCCGAGCATGTAGAACGCGCCGTGGGCGAAGTTGACCACGCCGAGCATGCCGAAGATCACCGAGAGGCCGAGCGCCAGCAGGGCGTAGAAGCTGCCGCTCACCAACCCGTTGAACAGCTGCTGCACAAGTTCGTTCACGACGCCCCCTCGCCCGCCCCGCCCGACGCTGTCCACATGGCAACGAGCGAACCGGCCGTCCTGCTCCCCGGACGCGTACGAAACCCGTGCGAAAGTCCCACTCGTGCGTGCAGAGGCAGGTGAGCTGCCGTTCTTGGATATCCTGGGATCGCTCCGCAAGCTCCGCGCACAGAATTCACCCCATGTCGCAGCCGCTGTCGGAGGCCTTGCGGAAGGCCTCGTCCGCCGGGATCTTCTCGATCAGCTCGGTGAAGTCGCCGTCCTCCTCCATGTCCGCGGGGTCCTTCACCCTCACCAGGTACGAGTCGTGCACGACTCGGTGGTCCTCGGCGCGGATCTTGGCGTTGCGGGCGAAGAAGTCGCTGAACTCCCTGCCGTCCAGCTCCTTGCGCACCGTGTCGGCGTCGTCGGTGCCCGCGCGCTGCACGGCCTCGAGGTACTGCGTCGCGGCGGAGTAGGTCGCGGCGTGGTCGAACGTCGGCCGCTTGCCGGTGCGCTCCTTGAACCGGTCCGCCCACTCCTTGCTCTCCCCGTCCAGGTTCCAGAACCAGGCGGTCGTGAACACGGTGCCCGCCAACGACTCCACGCCGATTGACGCGATGTCGGTGTCGAACATCAGGCCCACGGCGAGTCCCACACCCTTGTCCTTGAGCCCGAACTCGTTGTACTGCTTGACGACGTTCACCAGGTCACCGCCGGCCTGCATCACGCCGAGCACGTCCGGCTTCGGGTTCAGGTTGGGTGCCTTGGTCATGAACGTGGCGAAGTTGTCGTTGGGGAACGGCGTCGGGTCTGCGGCACCGACAGTGCCACCCGCGGCCTCGACCGCGGCGGTGAAGCTCTTGTTCATGTCCTGGCCGAAGGCGTAGTCCGGATAGATGATGTACCACCGTTTCGCGCCCTGCTCGGTGAGCGTGGTGCCGGTGCCGTGCGCGAGCATGTACGTGTCGTAGGCGTAGTGGTAGGTGTAGGCGTTGCACTGCGCACCGGTCAGCTCGGTAGTCGCGGCACCCGTGTTGAAGTAGAGCTTCTTCTGTTGCTTGGCGACGGTCGCGATGGCCAACGCGGCCGACGAGGTGGGCACGTCGAAGATCGCGTCGACACCGTTCCGGTCGTACATCTCCCGCGCCGCGGTGTTCGCGATCTCCGGCTTGTTCTGGTGGTCGGCCGAGCTGACCTCGATGTTCTTGGTGACGGCGTCGTCGGCGTGGCGCTTCGTGAAGTCGTCGACGGCCATCCGCACCGACTCGACCGAGTTCTTCCCACCCACCTCGGAGTACACACCGGACAGGTCGGTGATGACGCCGAGCCTGATCGCGTCTCCGCTGACCTTCCCGCCCCCGCTCTGCGGCCCACCCCCGCATCCCGCGAGCACGACTCCCGCTATCACAACCGCTGCCCGGATCTTGGTAGCCATGTCGTGCCCCTTTCAGATTCCCAGGTACTCCAGCAGTTCGTGCTCCCGGCGCTCGACCTCGGCGTTGTCGAGCGTCTCGACGACGCGGCCCTGACTGATGAGGTAGTGCCGGTCCGCGACCGTCGACGCGAAGTGGATGTTCTGCTCGATCAGCAACACGGTGACGCGGTGTTCCTTCACCGTCCGGATGATGTCCCCGATCTGCCGCACGAGAATCGGCGAGAGCCCCTCGGTCGGCTCGTCCGCGAGCAGCAGCCGGGCACCCATGCGCAGAACCCTTGCCACGGACAGCATCTGCTGCTCCCCGCCGGACAGGTGCGTACCTGCCTGCCTGCGTCGGTCCGCCAGCGCCGGGAACGCCTCGTACACCTTGTCGAGCGGCCACGCATCCGGCCCGACTGTCGGTGGCAGCGTGAGGTTCTCCTCGACGGTGAGCGTCGCGTAGATGCCCCTGTCGTCCGGCACGTAGCCAAGACCCAGCCTGCATCGCCTGTGCGGCGCCAGTTTCGTGATGTCGCGGCCGTCGAGCCGGACCTCGCCGGTCATCGAGCGGTGCAGTCCCGTCAGGCACCGCAGCAGCGTGGTCTTGCCCGCGCCGTTGCGGCCGACGAGCGTGACGACCTCGCCGGCGGCCACCTCCAGCGACACCCCGCGGAGCACCGAGGCCTCGCCGTGGTGGGCGCTCACCTCCCGGACACTAAGCACGGGCCTCCCCCAGGTAGGCGGTGATCACCCTCGGGTCGTTGCGCACCTCGTCGTAGGGCCCCTCGGCGAGGATCCTGCCGAACTGCAGCACCGTGACCCGGTCGGTGAGGTCGCCGACGACCTTCATGTTGTGTTCCACCAACACGACCGTGCGGTCGGCACGGACGCGGCGGATGAGGTCGACCGTGCGGGCGACGTCCTCGACGCCCATGCCGGCGGTCGGCTCGTCGAGCAGCAGCAGACGTGGCGACAGCGCGAGTGCGAGCGCCAGTTCGAGTGCACGTTTGCGGCCGTAGGCGAGGCTGGCGGCCGGGAGGCGGGCGTGTGCACCGAGGCCGACCTCGGCCAGCAGGCCGGCCGCCTCGTCGGCGTACCGGCGCAGTCGCCGCGCCGAGCGCCAGAACTGGGTGCCGCCGCCGTCGCGGCCCTGCAGTGCCAGCTCGACGTGCTCGGTCAGCGTCAGCTCGTCGAACAGACTCGTGATCTGGAACGACCGCGCGACGCCGCGCTGTGCGATCCGCTCGGGACGCAGGCCCGTGACGTCCTCGCCGTCGAGTTCTATCGAGCCGGCCGTCGGCGTGAGAAACCCGGTGAGCAGGTTGAACAGTGTCGTCTTGCCGGCGCCGTTGGGTCCGACGAGCGCGTGCACGGTGCCGGCCTCGACCTCGAGGTCGACGTCGTCGACCGCGCGGAACCCGTTGAACTCCCTCGCGAGTCCACGCGTACGCAACATCGGTGTGGCGCCGGTCACGTCGACGACCATAGAGCTTGTCGACTGTATGCAACATGGCCAGCACATCCACAAGGACGGGGCTCGATGTGTTCATTTCCTACATAGTGGCTATCTCGCCGTCCATCCACCGTCGAGTCGCAGCGACGAGCCCGTGATCGCCGACGCCGCGTCCCCGCACAGGAAGGCGACGGCCTCGGCGACCTCGGCCGGCTCGATCAGCCGCTTCACCGCGGCCGGCCCGAGCATCACCTCGTCGACGACCCGGTCCTCGCCGATGCCGAGCTGCTCGGCCTGTGCGGCGACCTGACCGGCCACGAGTGGGGTGTTGACGTACGAGGGGCTCACGCAGTTCGACGTGACCCCGTGCTCGGCGCCCTCCAGCGCGACGACCTTCGACAGCCCCTCGACGCCGTGCTTGGCGGCGACGTAGGCGGCCTTGTAGGGGGACGCGACCAGCCCGTGCACGCTGGAGATGGTGACCACCCGCCCCCAGCCGCGCCCGTACATGTGCGGCAGGGCCCGTCGGACGATGCGGAACGGCGCCTCCAGCATCACGCGCAGCAGGTAGGAGAACCGTTCCGGCGGGAACTCCTCGACGGGCGCGACGTGCTGCAGCCCGGCGTTGTTCACGACGATGTCGACGTCGAGGTCGAGGGTGTCGACCGCGTCGAGGTCGGCGAGGTCGGCGACCACCGGCCGGACGTCGAGCTCGGCGGTCAGTTTCGCGAGGGCGTCGGCGTCCCGGTCGACGGCCACCACGGTGGCCCCTGCCGCGGCGAGCCGCGCGGCGCAGGCACGCCCGATGCCGCCGGCCGCCCCGGTCACCACCGCACGCCGCCCTGCCAGATCACTCATGGCCACCGACGCTACGCCCGTCACGGAGCGTCGCTCCACGTGTGCGCCAGCCATACCGCGGTGGCCATGGATGTGTGTCACCCACATGTGTGGTCACCCGTGGATGGCGACCGTCCACGTTGACCTGTGTACGGGCGCGGACGAGGGTACGGACATGACATCGGTGTCCGAGGTTCCGGTCGCGGGTGGCACGGTGACCGTCGGCCTGCGGGGTGCGCCGGCCGACGGTCGGCCCGTGCGGCGCGCAACCCTGTCCTGAGTGGAGTGTCCATGGTGGATGGCATCGTCAGCAGCCGGATCACGACGCCGCGGCTGACCGCGCAGGTGCTGGAAGTGCCCGAGCGGGCGGGTGAGCCGGTGGTGTTCGTGCACGGCAACGTGTCGTCGGGCCTGTTCTGGCAGCGGCAGATGCTCGCCCTGCCGGCGGGCTACCGCCCGATCGCGGTGGACCTGCGGGGCTTCGGCGGCTCGGACCCGCTGCCCGTCGACGCGACACGCGGCCTGCGGGACTACAGCGAGGACGTCGAGTCGGTGTGCGCCGCGCTGGAGCTGTCCGACGCGCACTTCGTGGGCTGGAGCATGGGCGGCGGCGTGGTCATGCGGCTGCTGCGCGACCGTCCGACGCTGGTGCGCACACTGACACTGGTGAACCCCGTGTCCCCGTACGGTTTCGGCGGCACCCGGGACGCCGAGGGCACGCTGATCTCGCCGGACGGCGCGTGCGCGGGCGCGGCGGGCGCGAACCCGGACTTCGTGCGCCGCCTGAGCGAGGGTGACCGCACCGACGCGGACCCGTTCTCCCCGCGCAACGTCATGCGCACGTTCTACGTGAAGCCCCCGTTCGTCGTTCCCGACGAGGACGAGCTGGTCGAGTCGATGCTGAGCACGGTCACGGGCGAGGACAACTATCCCGGCGACGGCCGCGAGTCGCAGACGTGGCCAGGTGCGGCTCCCGGCACCCGCGGCGTGCTGAACACCATGGCACCCAACTACTTCCGCCTGGACGACCTGCACACGGTCGAGCCGAAGCCGCCGATCCTGTGGCTACGTGGGGCCGACGACCAGATCGTGTCGGACACGTCGATGTTCGACCTGGCCTACCTCGGCCAGCTGGGCGCGATCCCCGGCTGGCCGGGCGCGGAGACCCACCCGCCACAGCCGATGGTCACCCAGACCCGCGCGGTCCTCGACCAGTACGCGGCGGCGGGCGGCACCTACGAGGAGGTCGTCATCGCGAACTCCGGCCACAGCCCCCACCTGGAAGCGCCCGCCGAGTTCGCCGCAGCACTCTCTCGCGGGCTGGCCATGCACTGAAGGACGCCTTCCTTACGCTGGGCGCAACGAAGGACGCCTTCCTTACGCCGGACGTTACGAAGGCGTCCTTCAGTGCACGGGGGGCAGGTGCGGGACTTAGACCAGGAACGTGAACAGCGGGCTGTCCGGCGGCACCCGCTCGATGCGGTGCGGTGCCGCCTCCATCCGCTTCAGCATGGCCTGGAGGTTCTCCGGCGCGCCGAGCTCGATCCCGACCAGCGCGGGCCCGGTCTCCCGGTTGTTGCGCTTCACGTACTCGAACAGCGTGATGTCGTCGTCCGGGCCGAGGACGTCGTCGAGGAACCGGCGCAGCGCACCCGGCTCCTGGGGGAACTCGACCAGGAAGTAGTGCTTGCGGCCCTCGAAGACCAGCGCCCGCTCGACGACCTCCGCATACCGGCTCACGTCGTTGTTGCCGCCGGACAGCACGCACACGACCGTGGCGCCCGGCGCCAGGTCGAGCACGCCGAGCGACGCAGCGGCGAGCGCGCCGGCGGGCTCGCTGATGATCCCGTCGGACTGGTAGAGGTCCAGCATCTCGACGCAGATCTGGCCCTCCGGCACGGCGACGAGCCTCGGCCCGTGGGCGGCGGCGAGCGCGTGGGTGTGCGCACCGACCTGTCGCACGGCGGCGCCGTCGACGAACGGGTCGAGCTCGGCCAGCGGCGCCGGTCCACCGGAGGCGATGGCGTGGGCCATGCTCGCCGCACCGGCGGGTTCTGCGCCGATGACGTGCGCCCCCGACCCGAGCCAGGCGAGCGTGCCCGCCAGCAGTCCCCCGCCACCGACCGGCACGACCAGCGCGTCCGGCACCCGGCCGAGCTGCGTGACGATCTCGGCGGTCACGGTGCCCTGCCCGGCGATCGTCCTCGGGTCGTCGAACGCGGGGATGAGGGTGCGGCCGGTCTCGGCGGCGTAGGTGGACGCGGCGTGCGCGGCGTCGTCGTAGGTCTCGCCCTCGACGACGATCTCGACGTGCCTGCCGCCCAGCGTCGCGACGCGGTCGCGTTTCTGGCGGGGCGTGGTGCGTGGCAGGTACACGCGCGCGGCCACCCCGAGCGACGCGCACGCGAACGCCACGCCCTGCCCGTGGTTCCCGGCGCTCGCGCACACGACGCCGCGCTCCCGGTCGGCGGCGCCGAGCAGGCTCACGAAGTTGAAGGCGCCGCGTCCCTTGTAGGACCGGACGGTGTTGAGGTCCTCACGCTTGAGCCACACGTCGAGATCGTGCCGCGCGGACAGGCGCGCGTTGTGCTGCAGCGGGCTCGGCGGGATCACGCCCGCGAACCGCTTCGCCGCCGCGGCGACGTCCACCCTGGATACCACCCACGAGACCTTACTCACCGCGTCGGCGGCACCCGGCAGACTGGTGGCCGTGCGCCTGCCCCCGAACCTCCCCGACCTGCCGGTACGCGCGGTGCTCGACGACCTGGCCGCCGCGCTCGACGGGCACGGCACGGCGGTCCTGGTCGCCCCGCCCGGCACCGGCAAGACGACGATCGTGCCGCTGGCGCTGCCGGGCCGCGTGGTCGTCGCCGAGCCGCGCAGGCTGGCGGCACGGGCGGCCGCGACCCGCATGGCGGCGCTGCTGGGCGAGCCGGTGGGCCGGACCGTCGGCTACGCGGTGCGTGGCGACCGGAAGACGTCGAAGGACACCCGGGTCGAGGTCGTGACCACGGGTTTGCTGGTGCGGCGGCTGCAGCACGACCCGAGCCTGCCGGGGGTCGACACGGTCCTGCTGGACGAGATCCACGAACGCCACCTGGACGCGGACCTGCTGCTGACGCTCCTGCTGGACGCCCGCGCCGGTCTGCGGCCGGACCTGCGACTGCTGGCCACCTCGGCGACGGTGGCGACGGACCGGGTGGCGGCGTTGCTCGAGGCGCCGGTGGTCGAGGCGCACGTGCGCACCTACCCGGTCACGGTGACCTACCACCCGCCTGCCCGTGGTGAGCGCCTGGAGCGGCACGTGGCGCGGGTGGTCCACACGGCACTGTCCGCGTCGGATGGTGACGTGCTCGTGTTCCTGCCGGGTGCCGGGGAGATCGCTCGGGTGGCGCCGCTGGTCGAGGGCGCGGAGGTCGTGCCGCTGCACGGCAGGCTTTCGGCGGGCCGCCAGGACGCCGCGCTGACGCCGGGCGACCGGCGGCGGGTCGTGCTGGCGACGGCGGTGGCCGAGTCGAGCCTGACGGTGCCGGGTGTGCGGGCGGTAGTGGACTCGGGGCTGGCGAGGGTGCCGAGGATGGACCATCGCCGGGGTCTGTCGGGGCTGGTGACGACGCGGGTGTCGGCGTCGGTGGCGCAGCAGCGGGCCGGTCGTGCGGGGCGGGAGGCGCCGGGGTGGGTGTACCGGTGCTGGCCGGAGCACGAGCACGCGACGCTGCCTGCCCAGCCGGAGCCGGAGATCCGTACGGCGGACCTGACGCGGCTCGCGTTGGAGCTGGCGTGCTGGGGGACGCCGGACGGGACGGCTCTGGACTGGTGGGACGCGCCGCCGCAGGGGCCGTTGGCCGCGGGTCGGGCGGTGCTGACGGCGTTGGGGGCGTTGGACGCGTCGGGTGCGGTGACCGAGCGGGGGCGCCGGATCGCGGGGGTCGGCCTGCACCCGCGCCTGGCCAGGGCATTGTTGGACGGTGCGGAGGCGGTGGGCGCGACGGCGGCGGCCGAGGTGGTCGCGCTGCTGGACGACGACACGCTGGCGACGAGCACCTCGGTGGAGGACACGCTGCGGCGGCTGCGGGACGACGGGTCGCCGCGGTGGCACCGGGAGGTGCGCCGCTTGACGGCGTTGGTGGCGGGTCGGCCGAGGGGGACGCCCGACCCGGCGCTGGTCGTGGCGTTGGCCTACCCGGAGCGGCTGGCGCGGAGGCGGTCGCCTGGTTCGCCGGTGTACCTGATGGCCGGCGGGACCGCGGCGGAGCTGTCCGAGGGTGGTGAGTGGCTGGCGGTGGCGAGCGCGGACCGGCAGCCCGGGCGTGCGCAGGGGAAGATCCGGTTGGCGGCACGTGCGGACCAGTCGCTGGCGGAGCGGGCGGCACCAGCGCTGCTGTCGGAGGCGGACGAGATCGCGTGGCTGGACGGTGACGTGGTGGCCAGGCACGTCCGTCGGCTCGGCGCCATCGTGCTCCGGGAGCGGCCGTTGCGGGACCCCGACCCCGCGCGGGTGCGGGAGGCACTGGTGGCGGGTCTGCGGGCGGTGGGCCTCGGGTTGTTGAACTGGACCGAGGCGGCCACGAGGCTGCGGCAGCGGTTGGCGTTGCTGCACCGGGTGCTGGGTGAGCCGTGGCCGGACGTGTCCGACGAGGCGTTGCTGGCGGGTATCGAGGGCTGGCTGAGCCCGGCGCTGGCGAAGGCCCGTCGACGAGCGGACCTGGCGAGGGTGAACGTGCACAACGCGCTGTCGCTGCTGCTGCCCTGGCCCGCGGCGGCGCGGCTGGACGAGCTGGCCCCGGATCGTCTGGAAGTGCCGACTGGGGCGAGGATCCGCGTCGACTACGGGGCCGACGACCCGGTGCTGGCGGTGAAACTGCAGGAGACGTTCGGCTGGACCGAGACCCCGACGATCGCCGACGGTCGGGTGCCGGTGCTACTGCACCTGCTGTCCCCCGCGGGCCATCCGGTGGCGGTCACCGCGGACCTGAACACCTTCTGGCGGGAGGCATATCACCAGGTCCGCGCCGAGCTGCGTGGCCGCTACCCGAAGCACCCGTGGCCGCAGGACCCGCTGACCGCCACCCCGACGGCCCGCACGAACCGGCGCCGCTGACCGGTCTCCCGCCGTTCGGCACCGGGGGTCACCCCGGATGCCCGTTCGTCTGAAAATCACGTGCATCTTTGCCGACTCGTTCTCGATCATGCTAGATGTGTGCCTCCGACCTATACAAGGAGGCGTGAAGTGTCACACCTGATGACCCTTGAACCACGAGAGGTCGACCTCGTAGTCCGGGAGCCGGAGGTCGCCTTCGCCAGTGCCGACGGCGACAGGCTGTCCGGGCAGCCGTGCCCGTGCGACGACGCCTGGACCATCGTCGCGACCTGGTTCTGAGCACCCGATCGCCGAGGTGAGTGATCCGCTGAACGACCGAGCCCCCCGGACCGCGGTCCGGGGGGCTCGGGTCGTGACAGAGACCGATACCGAGACACGGGTGCGTGACCTGGCACACGCCGCCGGCCACCGCGTCCACCGCGAGGATCCGTGGCTCGTGGTCCTCCCGCCGGACACGGAGGCGCC
Source organism: Actinophytocola oryzae (assembly GCF_004364325.1). Lineage (GTDB taxonomy): Bacteria > Actinomycetota > Actinomycetes > Mycobacteriales > Pseudonocardiaceae > Actinophytocola > Actinophytocola oryzae. The sequence goes on from NZ_SOCP01000013.1 coordinate 71,132, forward strand.
CGACCACGGGTGGAAGCTGCACGTCTCGACGCGCGCCGCCACCTTCCCCGCGTTGGTTCAGCGCCTCCTTCCCGTCCTGCTGGGCGAGGGCTGCGTGTTCAAGCTCGCCCGCTCACCCGCCGTGCTCGCCGAGCTGAACGACGGGATCACCGCACCGGCGGCGGTCGGCAAGGCGGTCACCGTCTACCCGCGCCCCGACCGGGTACGCGAACTGGGCCTCGCCCTGGTCGAGCTGCTCGCCGGTCACGACGGCCCGAGGGTGGTCAGCGACCGGCGGATCGACGGTGCCGCGCCCGTCTACTACCGGTACGGGCCGTTCGCACCGGACTGGCGCACCGACCGGTCGGGCCACACCGACCTGGTCATCCGCGGGCCGGGCGGGGAGGTGTTCGACGGTGAGGCCGACAGCCGCGGCTACCGGCAGCCGTCGTGGGTGAGCGACCCGTTCCCCGACGCGACGAACCCGCTGCCGGACGCGGGCCCGCTGCTGGGCGGCCGGTACCTGGTGACCGAGGGCATCCGCGAGTCCGCGCGAGGCAACGTCTACCGAGGCGTGGAAGGCGGGACCGGTCGACCGGTCGTCATCAAGCAGGCCCGCGCGCTGGTGGCCGAGTCCTCGGGCGAGGTGGACACGCGGATGCGGCTGCGCAACGAACGCCGGGTCCTGCACGCGCTCGACGGGGTGCCGGGCGTGCCGCGGTTCCTCGACCACTTCCGGCATGCCGACGACGAGTTCCTCGTGGTCACCGACGAGGGACCCACCAACCTGGGTGACGACCTGGCGCGCAACGGCCCCTACCGGCCCGACGGCGACGGGACGCGGTCGTTGCGGCTGCTGGCCGAGGACCTCGCCCGCATCGTCGGTGACGTGCACGACCGCGGTGTGGTGATGCGCGACGTCAAGCCGGGGAACATCATCGTCCGAGCGACGGGCACACCCCGGGTGAGCCTCGTCGACTTCGGGATCGCGGCCCTCGACGGACTGCACCTGCCGGGCGGCTCCCCGGGATACGCACCCGACCGGCAGACCACCGGCGAACCGCCCCGGCCCGCCGACGACCTGTACGCACTGGGCATGACGCTCATCGAGGCCGCCACCGGACTGCGCCCGGTGTCCAGGGTGGACGCCCACCAGGCCAGGACGAAGGCGCTCGAGACGATCCGGTCCCGGTGGGGTGCCCCGGACGGCGTGCTCGGCACGGTGGTCGACCTGGTGCACGACGACGTCGCGGTCGCCGGGGTTGCCGCGCGGCGCCTGCGGACCGGCGCCCCCGACCACGTGACCGGGTCCCGGCTGCCGCGACCACCGGTGGTCGACGCCGGGTCGACCACCGCACTGGCCGAGGTCCTGCTGGACCAGCTGATCGACAAGGTCGACGCCGCACTGGCCGTGCCCGGCGGGCGACGCCGCCCGAACTCGACGCTCTACGGCGGTCTGGCGGGCATCGGCCTGGAACTGCTGCACCACGGCCCCGCAACCCACGACCGGGTCGGCAGGCTCCTCGCGCAGGTGACCACGGACGCCGGCACCGTCGAGCTGGGTCCCGGGCTGCTCGCCGGACGCACGGGCGTCGACATCTTCGTCCGGGAGGCGCGGGAACGGCTCGGCCTGCCCGCCGCCGCCCGAGACCGGCCGGACCCGCCCCCGGCGCCGGACGAGTTCGACCTGGTGTCCGGCACGGCCGGGATCGGTCTTGGCCACGTCTGGTTCCTCCGGCGTGACGGAGATCCCCGCGACCGCGAGGTGGTCCGCCGGTGCGCCGAGACGCTCGCCGCGGCGGCGCCGACGAAACCCGGGCTGGCACACGGAACGGCGGGCGTCGTCCTGTTCGGTCTGCTCGCCGAGGACCACGCCGACGTCGACCCGGGTCCGGCCGACGACCGTCTCACCGCCCTGGTCGACGCGGCGGGACCGCTGATCGCGCGGGCCGCGGCGGGGACCGGTGACACACTGAGGACGGCGTCGTGGTGCAACGGCCTCGCCGGCGTGGCCCGGGTGCTCGCCGAGGCCGGACGGCGCCGCGACCGCCCCGACTGCACCCGGCTGGCACTGGCCGCGGGGGACGCGCTCACCGGCTGGATCCCCCGCTCGGCGCACCTGGGCCAGTGTTGCGGGGTCTCCGGGATCGGTGACCTCATGCTCGACCTGTGCGCGGTCCCGGGAGGCGAGCGCTTCACCGGCCACGCCTACGCCGCCGCCGAACAGATCCTGCTGCGCAGCGCGGGCACCCACGACCGGCCGGAGCCGGTGTCGTTCTCCACCACCGACCGGGACGGCGTCTCCTGGGCGGTCGGCCTGACCGGCATCCTCGGCTTCGTGCGCCGCCTCCGCGACCAGGGCGGCCCCCGCCTCCTCCCGGAGGTCGGCCGGCCCTGACGGGCCCTCACGCGAGTGCGCGGAGCACCTCCGGGCCGGCCACCACCTCGCCGACCGGGTGGCCGCCGCCCAGAACGGGGACGTGGGCCAGGGTGTCGGCCAAGGACACGTCGACGCCCAGTGCGCCGAGGACCGCGAGCGCCAGGACTGTCGTGGCGCGGGGATTCCCGTCGATCACCTTCATCGCCACCGCCTGGCCCGTCGCGGCGGCGGCCATCAGCACGCCCTCCGCGCCGCCCTTGCACACCGTGCCCGGCACCAGGCGCATGAAGTCGGTGTTCTGGTGGCCCGCACCGCCGACGTACTCCGGCTCGGCACGCATCGCGTCCGCCACCGCCCGTTCCGGGGAACCCGCGGGGGCCAGCACCAGCGAACGGGTCGCCCGCGCGAGGCCGAGCACCGTCGTCGAGAACAGCGGGGCACCGCAGCCGTCCACCGCCACATGCGTTACCGGGCCCGCCGCCTCCTCCAGCCTCGCGCGGATCTCCTTCTGCACCGGGTGGTCCGGCGACAGGTAGTCCTCCGTCGACCAGCCGTTCACCACGCTGCACGCCAGCATCGCCGCGTGTTTGCCCGAGCAGTTCATCCGTACGCGGCTCGGGCCCTCGCCCGCACGGATCAGGCGCAGGCGGGTCTCCTCGTCCTCCGGCCAGTCCGCCACGCACTGCAGGTCCTCCTCGGACAGTCCGGCATCCGCCAGGATCGCGCGGGCCACGGCCACGTGCCGGTCCTCGCCCGTGTGGCTGCCGGCCGACAGCGCCGTCGCGGCCGGGGACAACACCAACCCCGCCGCGCGGCATCCCGCCGCCTGCCACGGTTTCGTCGACGAGCGAGGCAGGATGGGCTCTTCGGGGGTGCCCAGCGACACGGCCACCGAGCCGTCCGACGCCAGACCCACCAGCGTGCCGAAGTGCCTGCTCTCCACGAAACCCGACCGCGTCACCACCGCCAGCTCAGCCATGTTTCCTCTCCGACCGGCGCAACCGGTGCGCCACGAACGACAGGGAGCTGTTGCACACCAGATAGACGAACGTCACCACCAGGAACGTCGGCACCAGAAGGTGGTTGTAGGCCGACAGCACCTGCGCCCGGTACAGCAGCTCCGTGAAAGCGACCACATATCCCAGGGACGTGTCCTTGAGCAGGCTCACCAGCTGGCTCACCAGCGACGGCCGCACGTGCCGGACCGCCTGCGGCAGCACCACGTACCGCATCGACTGCGTCCGGGTCAGCCCCAGCGACAGCGCCGCCTCCGACTGTCCACTCGGGAGGCTCAGGATCCCCGCGCGGAAGATCTCCGCGAACGCCGCCGAGTTCGCCACCGTCAGCGGCAGCACCAGCTTCCACAGCAGCGGCAGGTTCACCCCGACACCCGGTAGCGCGAACAGCGTCACGTAGATCATCAGCAGCACGGGCAGTGTGCGGGCGATCTCGATGTAGCCCGTGGCGATCCAGTGCACCGCCCGAACCCGCGACAGCCTGCCAAACGCCAGCACGATCCCCAGCGCCGACGACAGCACCGCCACGTACGCCGCCGCCTCCAGCGTGCCCAGCAGCCCCACCAGCAGGTACTTCCAGATCGGCCACTGCGTGAACGGCGCCCACTTCGCCGCGTCCAGCTGCCCATGCCTCGCGAACTGCCACACGGCCAACGCCAGCACACCCGCCAGCACCAGTCCGCTGACGACCGACCAGACCAGGATCCGCCTGCGCGTGCGTGGGCCCGGCGCGTCGTACAGGACGGTCATCGCACGATCGCCACCCGTCGCTCCAGCCAGCCGGTGCTCAGGCCGATCAGCAGTGCCAGCACCATGTACGTCAAACCCGCGCCCACGAAGATCGGGATCGGCTGTGCGTGCACGAGGTTCGTCTTGTTCGCCGCCGCCGTCAGCTCCACGATCCCGACCGCCGCGAACAGCGACGTGTTCATCACCAGCGCGATCATCACGTTGCCCACCGGCTGCACCACCGCGCGCAGCGCCTGCGGCAGGATCACCGAGCCCAGCGTCTGCCGGAACGTCAGCCCCAGTGCCCGCGCGGCCTCCGCCTGGCCCAGCGCGACGGTGTTCACGCCGCTGCGCACCGCCTCCGCCACGTAGGCCGCCTCGTAGATGATCAGCACCACGACCGCCGTGACCGGCAGCGGCATCAGCAGACCCGCGTCCGGCAGCGCGAACACGAACAGCACCAGCAGCGCGAGCAGCGGCACGTTCAGGAACAGCTGCACATAGGCGAACGCGACCCCGCGCAGCACCGGGATCGGGCTCACCCGCATCGCCGTCACGACCACGCCGAGTACCAGCGCCCCCACCGCCGACAGGCCCGCCATCCACAGCGTGGTCAGCAGGCCGGTCAGCAGTGGTCCGAGGTCGTCGAGCAGTGCCTGCATCAGGAACCGGGCACGGACCCGATGGCAGGCGGGGTCGGCGGGTCGGACTCGACGACGGTGCCGAGCGAGCCCTTCCACGCCTGCGCCCACTGGCCGCCGTCCTGGATCTTCTTCAGCCAGTCGTTGACGAACTCCTTGAAGTCGTCGTCGCCGTGGGCCAGGCCGATGCCGTAGGGCTCCTTGGTGAACGGGTTGCCGACGACGGCCAGCTGCGGGTTGGCCTTCGCGTCGCTCGCCAGCAGCGTCAGGTCCTGCACGTACGCGTCGCCCCGGCCCTGCAGCAGCGCCGTGACGGCCTGCGGGTCGGTGCCGAAGGTCGTGATCTTCGCCGACGGCGCCACCTTCGGCACCTCGGTCACGGCCGGGGTGTTCGCGCCGACGATGACGTTCTTGCCGTCGAGGTCGTCGACGCCCTTGATGTCCTTGTTGCCCGCCTTGACGGCCACGGCCAGGCCGGACTCGAAGTACGGGCCCGCGAAGGAGACCTGCTGCGCCCGCTCCTCGGTGATCGTGTACGTGTTGAACACGACGTCGACCGTGCCGTTCGCGAGCAGTGCCTCGCGGGTCTCGGTCGCCGGGGGCACGATGTCGACCTCGGGCTTGCCGAGGATGTAGACCGCCAGCAGCTTGGCGAGGTCCGCGTCGAAGCCCGTGACCTCGTCGGGATTGCTGGGGTTCTGCTGGGACAGCAGCGGCGCGTCGAGCGCCTCGGCGACGACCAGCTTGCCGCGTTTCTTGATCTTCTCCATGGTCGAGCCGGGAAGGATCGCCGACGCGGCGGCCACCGGCGCGTCCCTGAACAGGTCCGGGCTGCTCGTCGCGCCGCCGCCCGCGGGCGGCACGGCCGAGTCACCCCCGCTCGAGCAGCCGGCGAGCACCACGGCGAGGGCACCGACGCCGGCCAACAACACACGACGCTTCATCCGATTTTCCTCCACCTTGCTTCGAATATCGGAACCATAGGTACGAAAATCGTAGTAAGTCAAGCCGAAATCGCACTAAGGTGTGCTTCGTGTCCACGCCCAGTCGCGGCGTCGCCCCGGACTCCCCCGGCGCCGTCCTGCAGCTCATCCGATCGGGTGAGGTGTCCTCCCGTGCCCGGCTCGCCAAGCACCTCGGCGTGTCGGCGTCGACCGCCGGTCTGCGCGTCCAGGCGCTGATCGACCACGGCTACGTGCGGGAGACGGCCGACGGACAGCCGCAGGGCGGCCGCCGCCCCCGGCGCCTGGCGCTGCGCCAGGACTTCGGCGAGGTCGTCGCCGTCGACCTCGGCAGCCACCACGCGACCGTGGCGCGGTTCGACATGTCCGGCACGCTGGTCACGCACCTGACGAAGGACGTGCGGATCGCGGAGGGTCCCGACGAGGTGCTCGGCTGGGTGCACGCCATGCTCGCGGACTCGCCCGCACGGCTGCGCGGCGTGACGATCGGGGTGCCGGGGCCGGTGGACGCGCGGACCGGCCGCGTGGTGTCCCCGTCGCGGATGCCCGGCTGGAACCGGGTGCGGGTCGCCTCCGAGATGACCAGGTACGGGCCGCCCGCGACCGTGCTCGTCGACAACGACGCCAACCTGATGGCGCTCGGCGAGCACAGCGCCGAGCCCGTCGACCACATGGTGTTCGTCAAGGCGGGTGCCGGCATCGGATGCGGTGTGATCGCCTCCGGCCGACTGCACCGCGGCTCGGCGGGTGCGGCGGGCGACATCAGCCACCTGCCGGTGCCGGGCCGCGAGGACGTCGAGTGCTCGTGTGGCCGCAACGGCTGTCTGGAGGCGGTCGCGAGCGGTGCCGCGCTCGTGCGTGACCTCAACGCGGCGGGCGTCACGGTCGGCAGCCCCGCCGAGGTGGTCGCGCTGGCCGGCGACGCGGAGCCGACCGCGACCCGGCTGCTGCGGGAGGCGGGCCGTGCGACGGGTGAGCTGCTGGCGACGGTGGTCAACTTCTTCAACCCGGACGCGCTCGTGATCGGCGGTCAGCTCGGCCGTGCGGAGCCGTTCGTGGCGAGCGTGCGCGCCGCCGTCTTCGAGCGCTGCCTGCCCATGGCCACCGAACGACTGCAGGTCCGGGCCAGCCGGACCGGCTACCTCGCCGGGGTCACCGGCGGCGCCCGGCTCGTCATCGAGCACCTGCTCGACCCGGAGCGCGTCAACGAGGCGATCGAGAAGAGTTGACCTTGTGGCGCACGCCACAAGTAGTGGGGGCATCACCGGTAACGCGTCGGCGGGTGGCGGCGATGACACAGGTGACCCCGCGGTGCTGGCGGACCCCCGACCTGGCAGCACCGCGGGGTTTCGTCATGTCTACCCTTTCCGACGGTGAGCGCAACGTTGGTCGCCAAGGGGCTGGCCGCCGGTTTCGGCGAGCGGATCCTGTTCTCCGGCCTGGATCTCGTGGTGGCACCCGGTGACGTGGTCGGCCTGGTCGGCGTCAACGGGGCCGGGAAGTCGACCCTGCTGCGGATTCTCGGTGGGGTCGCGACACCCGACGACGGGGTCGTGCGACGCAACCCGCCGACGGCGAACGTCGGTTACCTGCCCCAGGAACCCGATCGGCGGCCCGGCGAGACCGTGCGCGCGTTCCTCGGGCGCCGCACCGGGGTCAGCGCCGCGCAGGCGTCGATGGACGACGCGACCGTCGCGCTGACCGAGGAGAAGCCGGGCGCCGACGAGGAGTACGCGACCTCGCTCGAGCGCTGGCTCGCCCTCGGCGGCGCCGACCTCGACGAGCGGATGGCCGAGGTGGTCGCGGACCTCGGGCTCACCGTCGACCTCGACGCGCACATGACGTCGCTGTCCGGCGGGCAGGCCGCGCGGGCGGGCATGGCGTCGCTTCTCCTGTCCCGCTACGACATCTTCCTGCTCGACGAGCCGACCAACGACCTCGACCTCGACGGGCTGGCGCGGCTGGAGGCGTTCGTGACCGGCCTGCGGGCGGGAACCGTGCTGGTGAGCCACGACCGCGAGTTCCTCGCGCGGACCGTCACCTCGGTGGTCGAGCTGGACCTCGCGCAGCAGCAGGTGAACACCTACGGCGGCGGCTACGAGTCCTACCTCGCCGAACGGGAGGTGGCGCGCAGGCACGCCCGGGAGCGCTACGAGGAGTTCGCCGACACCAGGGCCTCACTGGAGCAGCGGGCCCGCACGCAGCGCGCCTGGATGGAGAAGGGTGTCCGCAACGCAAGGCGCAAGGCCCCCGACAACGACAAGATCGGCCGCAACAAGCGCGTCGAGGCCACCGAGAAGCAGGCGGCGAAGGCACGGCAGACCGACCGGCTGATCGAGCGCATGGAGGTCGTCGAGGAGCCGCGCAAGGAGTGGGAGCTGCGGATGGAGATCGCCGCGGCGCCCAGGGCTGGTGCCGTGGTCGCGGTGCTGCGTGGCGCGGTGGTCGAGCGCGGGTCGTTCACGCTCGGGCCGGTCGACCTGCAGATCGACTGGGCGGACAAGGTCGCCATCACCGGCGCGAACGGCGCGGGCAAGTCGACGCTGCTCGCCGCGCTGCTGGGCCGTGCGGAGCTGGCGACGGGCAGCGCGTCGCTCGGACCGGGCGTGCGGGTCGGCGAGGTCGACCAGGCCCGGGCCCTGTTCACCGGCGGTGAGACGCTGCTCGCCGCGTTCGAGGCGCAGCTGCCCCAGGTGCCGCCGACGGAGCTGCGCACGCTGCTGGCGAAGTTCGGGCTGACGGCCCTGCACGTCCGGCGGCCGGCCGACAGCCTCTCCCCCGGCGAACGCACCCGCGCGGCCCTGGCCCTGCTGCAGGCACGCGGTGTGAACCTGCTGGTGCTGGACGAGCCGACCAACCACCTGGACCTGCCCGCCATCGAGCAGCTGGAGTCGGCGCTCGCGCAGTACCCGGGCACCCTGCTGCTCGTCACGCACGACCGGCGCATGCTGGCGGCCGTGCACACGAACCGCCACCTGCACGTGGTCGACGGCGTCGTGACCGATCGCCAGACCTGACTACCCGGCGACGACCAGGCGCTCGGCCACCCAGGAGTCCGCGACGCTGACGTGCCGGATGCCGCTGGAGTCCGCGATGTGCCGCAGCCACGCGGCGCACTCCGGCACCGTGGTGATGAGCTGGGCGGACTCCTCCGCCGCCTCGGCGTCGCGCCACACGATCACGTCGAGCCAGCCGCCGTCGTCCTCCCTGGTCAGGAACGCCGCGAGACAGCCGGGAAACCGACGACGCAGCGCGGCGATCATCCCCGGTCGTTCGGCCAGGAACTCCTCCTCGGCGCCGTCGTGGATTCGGAACCGGGCCAGTTCGATCACCATCATGCCGACGACCGTAGCGGCAGGCACCGACGTCTCGCCCGGTAGGCTTCCCGTCCGTGCTGCGGGTATGGCTGGTCAGGCATGGTGAGAGCGAGTCCAACGCGGGGGCGCCGTCCACCGACCCCGGCGCGAGCCCGCTCACCGCGCGCGGCCGGGAGCAGGCGGAACGGGTCGCCGCGCGGTTGCCGGAGGCGCCCGGGCTAATCGTGACCTCGCCGTTCCGGCGTGCCGCGCAGACGGCCGAGCCGACGATCGAGCGCTACCCGGACACGTCGGTCGAGGAGTGGCCGGTCCAGGAGTTCACCTACCTCGGCGGCTTCCACGACCGGGTGAGCACCAGCGAGGAACGCAGGCCCTACGTCGAGGAGTACTGGCGGCGCGCCGACCCGGACCTGTCGGTCGACGGCGCCGAGTCCTTCACCGACCTGCTGAAGCGGGTCCGCGACTGCCTCGACCGTCTCACAGTGCAATCCACGGGCACGGTCGCCGTGTTCACGCACGGGTTCTTCATCCGCGCGCTGATGTGGGTGGTGCTGAGCGACGGCGCCGCCGACCACGACGGCATGCGGGCGTTCCACCGGTTCTCCGAGGGTGTCGTCGTGCCCAACGGGGCGATCGTCGGCCTGTTCGCCCCGCCCGGCTCGACACCGAGGCTGGTGGCGGGCACCGCCTGGTGATTCCTGGGAGTTCGCTGGGAACCACGGCCGGTCGGCCGAGGACGGGTCGCGCGTTCCCAGGAACCCGTCACCTCGCCGCGACAGCGTGGCGCCATGACAACCACCACCTCCGCCAGGGCCGGAGCCAGGCAGGCCACGGTCACCGATGTCATGGTCGGCGTCGCCGCCGGGCTCGTGTCGTGGGCCGGGATGGCAGGCTGGGCGTCGCTGGGAGTGTCGCTCGCCGGGTTCGGCGCGGCGGTCACCCCGGCCGCCATGGCACTGGCCGTCGGCGGGTCCGCCGGCATCAGCCAGGACCTCGGACGCGCCGCGCTCACCGGGTCGATCTCCGTGCTGCCACTGGGTATCTCGCTCGTCGGGGCCGTGCTGCTGGCGGTGCTGCTGACGACGTGGCTTCGCGTCGCGGGCGCCGCGGCGGCGTTCGTGGTCGGGCTCGTCGTGCTCGTGTTCCTGCCCGCCGGACAGCTGGACGTCCGGCCGGGGCCGACGCTGTTCGGCGGCCTGCTGTGGCTCGCGGTCGTCCTCGGGTTGCGGGTGGCCATGTGGTGGGTGCCCCGGGTCCGGTACGTGGTGCTCGTGCTGCTCGGTGCGGCGGGGGTCGCCGCGGTCGTGGGGGCGCTGGCGTCGATCGCGGGTGGCGCGCGGGTGCTCGGCACGATGGTGCTGGCCGCGCCGAACCTGCTGTGCGTGGCGCTGACCAGGGGGCTGGGCACGGCGTGGTCGGTGCACGGCCCGGACCTCCCACTGCCGACCGTGGAGACCGGCGGGCTCGGGCCGATCGGCGCGCCGGTGTGGCCGCTGACCGTGCTCGCGGCGGTGGTCGTCGTGCTGGTCGCGGTGTTCGCCGGGTGGCACGCGCCGTGGGTCGCGGCGGTGTGCTTCGGCGGCATGGCACTGCTGGGTGGCGCGAACGTGGCGTTCCACGCGGGACCGTTCGCGATCGAGCTGGGTGTCGGCGGGAACGTGTTCGTGGCGGCCGGGGTCGGGCTGCTCGCGGGGCTGGCGGCATGCCTGCTCGTCGAAGGCGTCCGGTACTGGCATCGTCAACATCCGTGAAGGCCAACCTGCTGGTCGTGGAGGACGACCCGACGCTTCGGGAGCTGCTCGCGGCGAGCCTGCGGTTCGCCGGATTCGCGGTGTCCACCACCGCGAGCGGCACCGAGGCCGTGCGGATCGCCGCGAGCAGGCCGCCGGACCTGGTGGTGCTGGACGTGATGCTGCCCGACGTCGACGGTTTCGAGGTGCTGCGCAGGCTGCGGGGCGGCGCGGCACCCGGTCGTGCGGTGCCGGTGCTGTTCCTGACCGCACGCGACGGCGGCGAGGACAAGGTGGCCGGCCTGACCGGCGGTGGCGACGACTACGTCACCAAGCCGTTCCGGCTGGAGGAGCTGATCGCCCGCATCCACGCGATCCTGCGCAGGACGATCGGCACCGCACGCGAGGTGCTGACCGTCGCCGACCTGGAGCTGGACCCCGCCGCGCGGCTCGTCACCAGGGGCGGTGAGGAGATCTCCCTGTCCCCCACCGAGTTCACCCTGCTGCGGTTCCTCATGGACAACGCCGACCGGGTGCTGGAGCGCGGCAGGATCCTGCACCACGTGTGGCGCTACGACTTCGGCGGCGACGCCAGCATCGTCGAGTCCTACATCAGCTACCTGCGGCGCAAGGTCGACAACCGGGAGCCTCGGCTGATCCACACGGTCCGCGGCGTCGGCTACGTGCTGCGCAGCCCGCGATGAGCAGGCTGTCGCTGCGGGCACGCATCCTGGTCGTCGCGATGACGCTGCTGACCGCGGGCCTGGCCGTGAGCGACGCGGTGGTGCTCGTGGCGTTGCGGAAACCGTTGGTGGAACGGGTGGACCTGCAGGTGCGGATCGGGGCCGGGGTCCTGGGCTACGTGCCGGAGTCGCTGCTGACGATGCTCGCGGCGCAGGCCCCCGCCGGGCGCAAGCAGGTCGTCCCGCCCGCCGACTACTACTTCGCCTTCCTCGACGCGGACGGCAGCCCGACCCTGTCGCTGCACGGTCCGTCGGTGCCCGACCTGCCGCGCCTGGACCGTGCGGCGGTCACGAAGCAGCGCGGGCAGGTGTTCGAGGTGCCTGGCTGGCGGGTGGTCGCGCTGCCGACGCGGGCGGGCGGCAGTGTCGTCGTGGCGGGCGCGTTGTCCCAGGTGGACGCGACGATGAACCAGGTGCTGCTGCTGTGTGTGCTGGTGGGCGCGGGGTTGCTGGTGGTGCTGGCCGGCGTGGGCTGGTTCTGGGTGCGGGCGGGACTGCGGCCACTGGGCCGCATCGAGGAGACGGCGGCGGCCATCGCGGGTGGCGACCTGTCCCGCAGGGTCCCGTTCACGACCTCCCCCGCCACCGAGGTCGGGCGCCTGACGGCGTCGCTGAACGGGATGCTGGCCCAGATCGAGGCGGCGGTCGCGGCACGGACGCACTCGGAGGAACGCCTGCGCCGCTTCGTGGCGGACGCCAGCCACGAGCTGCGCACGCCGCTGGCGGGGATCAGCGGCTTCGCGCAGCTGTACCGCATGGGCGGTGCGGAAATCGAGGCCACGATGGACCGGATCGAACGCGAGTCGCTGCGGATGACGGGCCTCGTGGACGACCTGCTCCTGCTGGCACAGCTGGACGAACGCGGCCTGGAGCTGCGTCGCGCCCCGATGGACCTGCGCACGCTGGCGGCCGACGCGCTGCACGACCTCCGCGCGCTGGACCCGGCCCGCCCGGTGCGCCTGACGGGCCCCGGTACCGCGCAGGACCCGGCAGCGGCCCCGGTGGTCGGCGACGAGGCAAGGCTGCGGCAGGTGGTGAGCAACCTGGTGGGCAACGCCGTCGCACACACCCCGCCCGGCAGCGCGGTCCGCGTCGGCGTGGGTTGCGTGGGGGACGACGCCGTGCTGGAGATCGCCGACACCGGCCCGGGACTGCCGCCGGAGCAGGCAGGGCAGGTGTTCGAGCGGTTCTACCGCGCCGACACCTCGCGGGCCCGCGACCACGGCGGCGGCGCGGGTCTCGGGCTCGCGATCGTGTGGTCGCTGGTCACCGCCCACAGGGGCACCGTCGACCTGGTCACCGCGCCCGGCGACGGCGCGACCTTCCGGATCGTCCTGCCCCGGAACGGCTGAGCCCCCCGACCGCACTGAAGGACGCCTTCCTTGCGCTGGGCGTTACGAAGGCGTCCTTCAGTCCAGGCAGAACTCGTTGCCCTCCGGGTCGGTCATCACGATGTGGCCCGCGGCCAGCGGCGGGGCGGGCTCGTGGCGCTGGACCCGGGCGGCGCCGAGCGCCACCAGCCGGTCAGCCTCCTCCTCGAGGGCCTTCATCCTGGCGTCGCCGTCGAGGCCCGGGGCCGCCCGCACGTCCAGGTGCACGCGGTTCTTGACCTGCTTGCCCTCGGGCACCTTCTGGAAGAACAGCCTCGGCCCGACCCCGTCCGGGTCGACCACCGCCGACGCGTCGTTGCGGTGCTCCGGCGGCACGTTCATCGCCTCGAGAGCCGCCTCCCACGACGGGAAGCCCGCCGGCGGGTCCTGTACCCGGTAGCCGAGCGCCTCGGCCCAGAACGGGGCGAGGCCGGCCGGGTCGGCGCAGTCGAAGGTGATCTGGACGGCTCGTGTCATGGCGACAGCATGCCGCACACTGCGGACAGTTTCCGTCCGCAATTCCTCACGAGCCGCCGCGCATCGAGCGGCGGATCTCCGCCAGCTTGTCCTGCCCGGCCTTCTTGCGGGCCTCGAACTGGTCCTCGACCGCCTTGCCCTCCTGCGTGGCGTCGGCCAGCTCCTGCGAGCCGATGCCCGTGGCCACCCGGTTCTCGATGCGGTCGCGGACGAAGTCGAAGGTCGGCACCCCGCCCTCGGTGTAGTCACCCTCCGGCACCACGACCGGTGGCGTGGCGGTGAGGTCCTTCTTGTCCTCGACGATCTCGGCGTCGAGCGGTTCCTCGGTCATGAACCCGACCATAGCGCTGTCTTGCACACCAGCATTTCGAGACGCTACCGTCTCGTTATGGCCGCACGAGCACGCAGCGACGTCCGCGAGGAGGCGATCCTCCTCGCGGCGATGGCACTCCTCGCCGAGATCGGCTACGACCGGATGAGCGTCGAGGCCGTGGCCGAGCGCGCGAAGGCGGGCAAGGCCACCGTCTACCGGCGCTGGTCGGGCAAGGCGGAGCTGGTCACGGCCGCGGTCAGCCGGTACGCGACCGGCACGGTCACCCCGGTCGAACGGACCGGCGACCTGCGTGCCGACCTCCTCACGCTCCTCGACCGGCTGCGCCGGAGCCTGCGCGACCAGGACGCCGACCTCGTCCTCGGCCTGCTGGGCGCCATGCGGCACGACGCGGAGCTGGCGCGGACCGTGCGGCAGGCCGTCCTGGCACACAAGCACGACGCGTTCGCCGCCCTGCTGCCCGACGCCGACCACGCGTGGCTCGCGGAGCTGACCTCCGCCGCCCTGCTCTCCCGGCTGCTCGTCACCGGCGAGCCGCTCGACGACGAGTTCCTCGCCAAGCTCGTCGACACCGTCCTGCTACCCCAGCTGTGAGGAAACCCGCATGTGGCACGTGATCCTGCTCGGCTTCCTCGGCGGGCTGCTCGCCGGCAACGCGTTCCCGCACCTCGCGAGCGGCATCACGAGGCGGCGCTACCCGTCCGCCCTCGGCAACGGTCCCGTCACCAACTTCGTCGGCGGCTGGGTGCTGTCCGTCCTCGCGGCGCTGTGCCTGTGGTGGGCGGACCTGCCGAGCCACCCCGGCCCGGCGTTCGCGTCGGTCAGCGCCGGAGTCCTGCTGATCGGCCTGTTCCACGCCGGCCCGGGCGCGTTCGGCCGGCCGGAGCCTAGGCCCGCACCGACGCCGGAGCCGGGCTCAGCACGGTGACGTCGCCGGTCACGCCGTCCACGCGCACGAGCGTGCCCCGCGCGAGCCGCGCCGAGGCGTCGCGGGTGCCGGTCACGCACGGCACCCCCAGCTCCCTGGCCACGACCGCCGCCCTGGACAGCGGGCCGCCGAGGTCGGTGACGATCGCGCCCGCGGCACCGAGCACCGCGGCGTGCCCGACGTCCGCGGCACGCACGACGACCACGTCACCCAGCTCGACATCGGCCCTCGCGTCGGTCAGCACCCGGACCGGCCCCTCGACGACACCGGCAGAGACGCCGATCCCGTGCAGCTGCTTGCCTTCCGGCGTCGGGTAGTCCACGACCTCCGGGCGCCACGAGCCGGTGACCACCGCGGGCATCCGCACACCGGCCAGCCGCTCCCGGTCGTCCCTGCGGCGCTCGACGCGGTTCAGCGCGTCGGCGGGCAGCGCGAGCAGCTCGTCGAGCGTCAGGTAGAACGCGTCGTCGACGTCGACCAGCCGTCCCGCGTGGACCTGGCGGCGCCCCCACTCCCTGACCAGCCTGCGCAGCTCACCCGTGTACCGGATGGTCGCGTCCACGGCCAGCTCCTGCTGGCGCTGTCCGGCGATGGCGAGCTTCTCCACGAAGCGGCGCTTGGCCTTCTGCGCAGGCGCGGCAGGCTCGTCCGGCGTCGGCCTCGTCGGCTCGGTCGCGGTGTCCGGCTCCTCGACCGCGTCGTCCGGCTCGCGCCTGGTCGGCGACGGGACGAAGTCGGTGCGGGTGGCCGCCTCTGTCGGCCACGCCGGTGTCTCGGCAGGCTCGGGTGTCTCGGGCGCCGGTTCCGCGGCAGGGGCGGGTGGTTCCGGCTCCGGCTTGCGTGACGCGCTCAACGCGGCGAGGAACACCAGCTCCGGCCGCTCCGCGAACGGCGCGGCGGACAGCTCGGTCTCGTTCGGGCCCCGGTGGCCGATGCGGGCGAGCGCGTCGTCGAACGCCTTCGCGAACTCCGGCGACTTCTGCCGCACGGGCTCGGGGTCACCCCACTCCGCGAGGGCCCGCAGGTCCTCGTCGGCACGCAGCAGCCCGGCAAGCTCGGCGATCGCCGCGAACGTCGGCTCGTGCACGATGTCCGCGCCCCGGCCAAGCGCGGCCACGTCACCCTTGGCGCGCCTGCGCAGCGGACCGGCCGCGGCGTGGGCGACGAGCACACCCACCTGCGTGAGCGTCCAGCCCTCGGCGAGCCGGTCGGCGAGCAGCCTGGCGCGCACCGCCAGCACGGCGTCGGGCAGGGCCGCGAGTCCCTCGTCGAGACGCTCGGCCTCCACAGCGGCCGCGAAACCCCGCACGGCGGCCCGGTAGCGGCGCGCGATCCGCAGGAACCGCGCCCGCGCACCCATGCGCGTCGCGATCCCACGCAGCCCCGACGGCACCGAAGGGCGCCCGTCGGGAAACAGGTCGACGTCGGCACGGGGACCGAGGTGTTGCTCGGTCACGGTTCTCTCGGTCCAGCCCGGCAGCGGAGCGGCAGCGGCGGACGAGACCCCGGCGTACACGTGGTGGCCGAACACCGCGTGGCCCCGGCTCTCCCACTCGTCGGCCACCGCGCCGGTCAGCCCGGCGATCCGTGCCAGCGCGCGACCGGCGGCCCGCAGGCCTGCCAGGTGCACGTCGATCGACAGCGGGGTCAGCCGCGAGGGGAACAGCTCCGCGGTCTGGGAGGCGCTGAACACCGGGTAGCGCGCGTCGATCCGGTCGTCGCACTCGACGGCCATGCTCGGCAGCGCGACGGAGACGAGCGTCCCCTCCTCCGGCGGGCGGCGGCGCGGCAGCGGCTCGGTCGGGATGGGCAGCCGGGTCACGTCCTCCTTCGCGCCGTCCTTGGTGAGGGTGCGGCCCCGCATGCCACGCGCGAGGTCGACGAGCACGTCGGCCGAGGTCCAGCCGCACTCGAAGCCCCAGTCGCGCGCGGTGCCCTTGCGGTCCGAAGTGGACATCATGGGCCAGCTGGGGATGCCGCGCGCCGAGGCGCCACGCAGCACCTCGCGGGCCGCGCCCGCGAGGACGATGTCCTGCGCGGCGAGCGCCACGACCCCGGTGCGGTCGGACGTGAGCGTGTACAGCAGGAAGCGGATGAGGTCGTCGGTGTGGAGCAGCCGCCACTGGGTGTCCTTCGGCGAGGACAGCAGCGTCGCGACGGTCCGGCAGGCCTGCCAGTCGAGCACCCTGCCGCCGAGCGGCGCGGACCGCACCACGACGTGGCGGGTGCCGGTGTCGCGCACGACCCGGTCCGCGTCCGCGGCATCCGGGCCGTGCGCGATCGGCGTGACGAAGCGGATCCCGTGGCGGGCGGCGGCGGTCGCCATCCGCCGCAGCGCCGGGATGCCGCCGGACTCGGGTGCCTCGCGGTCCACCGGCGACAGGTGCACGACGACGTCGGTGCCCGCGACGAGCGACTCTGCGGTCGCCGCGTCACCGGCGTGGAACGCCACCTCGGCCGGCAGGTCGCGGTGCGCGCTCGCGCCGACGCCCACGACCTCGTGCCCGGCCCCCAGCACCGCTCTCGCGAACGCGCGGCCGAGGTCGGAGGTCACTCCGCTGATGAGAACCCGCATCGCCCGCCCTTCCCACCGGCTCTCAGCTCCCCAGAACCCACCCGTGTCAGCGGATGGTGTTACCGGGCGGCACGCTACACGCGCGGTGACGAGGGCTCACGCCGACCTCACCTCCGAAATGGTCCCGTGACCTCGTAGGTGATGCCGCCGCTCGACGAGCCGGACGTGCCACGCTGTGAGGAGAAGTAGAGCCTGTCACCCGCCGGAGTGAACGCTGGTCCGGTGATCTCCGATCCGCTCTGCCCACTGACCCGCAGGAACGGCGACACGGTGTCGTCCGGGGTGATCATGCAGATCTCCATGTTGCCGCCGTCCTCGGCGACGAACAGATCGCCGGAGGAGGTCCCGGTGACGTTGTCGACGCCGGTCAGCGGCGCGGAGCCGTTCGTGACGAGCGAGTCGTCGTAGGCCAGCTCGTAGGTGTCGTTCACGAGGTCGAGCTGCCACACCCGGTTGTCACCCTTCGTGGTGAACCAGACGGTGTCGTTGGCGTAGTGGAGGCCCTCGCCGCCGTTGAAGTGCTTCGCACCGGCGACCTGGTTGCGGGTGGCGGTCGGCGAGCCGTCCGGGTCCGGCACCGTCGCCCACGTGAAGGAACCGCTCGTGGCGCTCCCGGCGACGAGCACCTGCAGCGTGCCTGCCGACAGGTCACCCCAGGTCGTCGGCACGAACCGGTAGAAGCAGCCGTCCGTGGTGTCCTCGGTCAGGTAGACCGCGCCTCGGACGGGATCCGCCGCCGCGGCCTCGTGGGTGAACCGGCCCATCGCCGGACGCTGCGTCGAGGCGCCGCCCCACGGGTCGGTCTCATAGACGAACCCGCGGTCTACTTCCTCGCACGACAGCCACTTCTGCCACGGCATCGCGCCGCCCGCGCAGTTCTGGCGGGTGCCGGAGAGGACCCGGTAGGCGCCGGTGATCACGCCGTCCCCGTCGAAGACCAACGCACTCGCGCCGCCGCCGGGGTTGACCTCGGAGTTCGAGACGTAGATCCAACCGCTGCCGTCGGCGAACACGGCGCCGCCGTCGGGCGCGCTGTGCCAGGTGTACCCGGCCACCTGCTGGCCGGACCTGGCGACGACCCGGCTCGTGAAACCGGCAGGCAGCTGGATTCCGTTCGCGTTGGCGGCCTGCAGCGGGCCGTACGGACTCGGGCCGTTCTGGGCGGGCGCGGCCATCGCGCCTGGTGTGAGCGTGTTGCCGAACGCCGTTACCCCCGCACCGATCACGGCGGCGCGCAGGAAGTTCCGTCGCTTCACGTGGATGCCTCCGAAGAGTGGTTACCCGCTTACCTTGAGCAGCGTAAGCGGGTAAGCCTCTGACGTGAACCGAACTGCGGTGGTCGAACCGACGACTACTCGGCTATCTGTCCACTGTGGATGGACACGGGCCGGAAGTCGTTCGTGGCCTCGTCGTACAGGTGGACACGCGCGGAGGCGACGTCGAAGTACATGCCGATCAGGCGTATCTCGCCGCGTTCCAGTGCCGTCGCCACCGTGGGATGACGGCTGAGGCGGTCCAGCTGCGTGAGCACGTTGTGCAGCGCGAGCCGGTCCCACTCCGCCTCGGGCAGCAGGCCGTCGAGCGTCACGGGCTCACTCGTCCTGGCCCGGTCCAGGCTCGGTAACCCGTGCCGCAGCCACGAACGAAGTGCGGGCGCGCCGACCGGGGTGCCGCCGATCAGCGCCCTCATCGCGCCGCACGACGAGTGGCCGCACACCGCTATCTCCCGCACGCCGAGGGTGCCGACCGCGAACTCGACCGCCGCGGCGACCGAGCTGTCGGTGCCCGCGGGCACGAGGTTGCCGATGTTGCGCACGGTGAACAGGTCACCCGGCCCGCTCGACGTGATCACGTTCGGCACGATCCGCGCGTCCCCGCAGGTGAGGAACAGCGTCGCCGGCTTGTGGGCGTCCGCGAGGCGGCGCAGGGTCGGCCGCATGAACCGGGCCACGTGCCGCTCGTACTCGGCGGTGCCGCGCAGGACCGACGGCGGCCCGGACCGCTGCGCGGGCACCACGGCCCCCGCCGCGACACGCTCCCATTCCGACCAGGGCGCGAACCACCTCGGCAGCACCCTCGTCCTGGACACGGTCGGCGTCCCCGCCTTGCCGTGGGCGAACCACGGGTGGCCGGGCTCCTCGACGATCACCGTGCCACCGGTGCGTTCGTGTGCCTGCTGCCAGGCAGACAGCGTGTCGAACGCCGCGTGGTCGAGGTAGTCGACGACGAGCTCGAGTGTCACGGTGGTGCCGGGCGGGACCGTCGCGAGCACGGACGTGAGCCGAGGGATCGACACGGCCGCGAACGCGCCCTCGACGACGATCCGCCTGCCGTCCCCGTCCCCTTCGACGCGGATCCCGGTCCACAGCAGCCGCCGCAGCGTGAGCAGGGCCGCGACACCGAGGCCGAGCAGCACGCCGGACATGAGGTCGAGGAACACGACCCCGCCGAGTGTCACCAGGTAGACGAGCAGGTCGCCGTGTCGCCGCACGGCCCGGATGTGCTCGAGGTCGACCAGCCGGG
Source organism: Actinophytocola oryzae (assembly GCF_004364325.1). Taxonomy (GTDB): domain Bacteria; phylum Actinomycetota; class Actinomycetes; order Mycobacteriales; family Pseudonocardiaceae; genus Actinophytocola; species Actinophytocola oryzae. The sequence continues at coordinate 90,833 of NZ_SOCP01000013.1, forward strand.
CGCCGACGTACACCAGCAGCCCGGCGAGCGCGGCGAGCGGGATCGACCGCAGCACGCCCGCGAGGCAGATGACGAACAGGAGGATCCACACCCCGTGCAGCACGGTGGAGGCCCTGGTGCGGGCGCCGGAGGAGATGTTGGTGGAGCTGCGGATGATCACGCCGGTGACCGGCAGCCCGCCGAGACCGCCGGAGACGATGTTGGCCGTGCCCTGGCCGACGAGCTCGCGGTTGAGGTCGGCTCTCGGCCCGCCGTGCAGCTTGTCCGCGGCGACGGCGGAGAGCAGGCTCTCGATGCTGGCCATCGCCGCGATCATGAACACGGTGACGATGAACGCGGTCCACTCGCCGTCGGGCAGCGAGGGGACGAGTTCCAGGCGTAACGCGTTGTCCGGCACCGCGACGCGGTCGAGCGTCATGCCGGTCACGAGCGAGAACACCGTCACCCCGACCACGGCGGCGAGCGGTCCCGGCACCTTGCGCGCTGCGGCGGGCAGGCGTGGCCACACCACCAGCAGACCCACGGTCAGCAGGCCGACGGTCGTCGCCGGGGCGCTCGCGTCCAGCACCTGGGCGGGCAGCCCGATGAGGTTGTCGAGCGGCGCGGAGTGCATGTCGCCGCCGAGCACGACGTGCAGCTGTGACAACACGATCGTGATGCCGATGCCGCCGAGCATGCCGTGCACGATCGCCGGTGAGATGGCGAGCGCGCCCCGTGCGACGCGGCTCTTGCCGAGCACCACCTGGACGACGCCCGCGAGGACGGTGATCGCGCAGGTCTCCGCCCAGCCGAACCGCTGGATGGCCTCCGCGATGATCACGGTCTGACCCGCGGTCGGCCCACTGACCTGGAGCGGTGAGCCGCCGAGCAGTCCGGCGACGATGCCGCCGACGACGGCGGCGATCAGGCCGGAGATGAGCGGTGCCCCGGATGCGAACGCGATGCCGAGCGACATCGGCACGGCGACGAGGAATACGACGAGAGAAGCAGGGAGGTCGTGCTTGAGATTGTTCCGGACCCGCGACACCCAGGACTGCGTGGGCGGCGGCAGGTCCTCTTTCGTTGGCTCGATCATGACACCAGGAAACCTGACGACCGGGTGTGTTGTCCGCTACACGATGGATGTCCGAAATCGCATATATGGCGGCCCAACTGCGGTTTCGCCGAGGCTCGTCACCGAATGGGTGAACCAAATTCCACCCGAACCAGTGACTGCGTTACGACCGTTTTCCGCCGTTTCGCGCATCGAGGTCCTCCACTACGACCGCGTTCGCCGGATTCCTCGTGTCATAGGCGATCGTGGCGCAGGAGCCGAGCGGGAGGTGGGTGAAGGCACGCGTCTCGGCCTGCACGACCCGGCCTCCGTGCCGGGCCTCGAAGGTGTGCGCGAGCAGCGTCCGGTTCCTGATCCGCGTGTTGGTGGCCCGGGAGTCGACCAGCCGCGCGTGGACACGCGTGCCCGAGGTCAGCAACGCCGCCCTGCGGCCGTCGGCCCGCTGCCAGCGCAGCATGAACGCCAGCAGGACGACGACGGCGACGAGTGCGAAGGCACCCAGTGCGTACAGGAACGCCCAGTCCACCGCGACCCCGAGAACCAGGCCCGCCGGCAGCGCCCACGCCACCTGCGAGAGCAGCGTGATGACGAGAACCCTCCGCGTGGCGACCATGTCGTCGACGGTGGCGCCGCCGCGAGGACGAGTCAACGAACTGCCCGAAGGTACGTTCGCGCGGCCGGGCGATCAGGCCTGTTCAGGCCGGTTGGCCTGCGAGGACCTCCCGATGGCCGCGAGGAGTCCCTCGGCCACCGGGAGGTCTCGACTCAGCGGGTCACCGCGTCCAGTGCGTCGACCACGCCCGCACCGTAGAAGCCCTTGCCGGTCCGGCCGCCCTGGCAGGTGGCCAGGAACGCACCGGTGCCGTCCGGGTCGTAGACACCCGGCGGGCACGGCAGCCGGTCCGCACGGACGCCGAGCGACGCGAACACCGCGCCGACCGACCAGTGCGGGTGGGTGCTGCGGATCAGCGCGGCCACCCCGACGGCGTGCGGCGACGCCATCGACGTGCCCTGCGAGTAGCCGTAGCCGCCGCCCGGGATCGTCGACAGGACCGATCCCCTGGCGTCCGGCGTGTCGGCGACCTGCCGCGAGTCACCACCCGGCGCGGTCACGTCGGTCTCGATGATCCCGTAGTTCGAGTAGTAGGACTTGCGGCCCTCCGGCCCGATCGCCGAGACGCCGACGACACCCGGCAGCTCGGCGGGTATGTCGAGGCACTCGTTGCCGACGGTCCTCGACACCGGGGTGCCGTTGTTCGGGCTGCCGGTGTCGGTGATCTCGTGCGAGAGGTCCCAGTTGCTGTTGCCGAGTGCGGCGACGTTCACCACGTCCTTGCGCACCGAGTAGTCCACGGCCCGCTTGACGGCCTGGATCACCGCGGCCTGGTCGCGGTCGGTCTTGCACCACAGGAACCACGGGTCGATGAAGTACGAGTTGTTCGTGACGTCCATGCCGTGGTCCGCGGCCCAGAGGAACCCGCAGATCGCGTACTCCGGGTAGATGTAGCCGTCGTCGTCGACGACCTTCACCGCGGCGAGCCGCACGTTCGGTGCCACGCCCGCCACGCCGATCCCGTTGCGGGCGGCGGCGATCGTGCCCGCGACGTGCGTGCCGTGGGAGCTGGTCGTCGGCGCCCACGCGGCCGGGGACGTGTCGGGCACGCCCTCGTTCACGCAGCCGACCGACTTCGACGCGTCGACGTTCGCCGCGAGGTCCGGGTGCGTCGCGTCGATGCCCGAGTCGAGCACACCGACGAGGACCTTCCTGCTGCCACCGGAGATCGCGTTGGCCCGGTCGGACTTGATCTGGCGCAGGTCCCACTGGTTGGCCTCGAGCGGTTCGGGCGTCGCCGTGCCCGAGTGCCTCGTCATCGCCACGGTCTTCCCGGCGACCGCGTCGATCGGCGCGAGCATCTCCGCACGCTGGCTCGACGCGGCACCGCTCGCCGCGCGGGCCGCCGCGGCGCCCAGCTCGGCGAGGTTGCGGGACGCACCCGCGGCCTCCACACCCGGCTTGCGCCGGACGGTCGCCGCGAAGTCCGCACTCGTCGACGTCGCGATGACGACCCCGATCTGCGGCCAGCTCTTCAGCACGTCGCCACCGGCCGCGCGGATCGACGCCTCGGTCCGGTGCAGCGAGCCGTGCTGGGGTCCGAGCACCACGAAATGCGCCTCGGGGGCATCCTGTGCCGCCGCAGGCGCCGCGGTCGCGACGCACAGGCTGGCGGCGCAGGCGGCCACCGATGCCGCGACCATGGCTCGGAAGGGTGTTCTTCGCACTGGCATTCCCTCCATCGACTTCCCCGACCCGGTGGCACGCAACCACCCGGCCCGGGGTGAAACAAGGACCGTTCGGAGGTAAAGACACGGGAAAGGCGCGTTCGGGACGGCCCGAACGCGCCTTTTTCCCCTGCGATCAGCGAGTGGCGTAGGCGCGTACGACCGTCTCGGTCACCGCGTTGCCCGCGCCGTCGGTCGCGCTCGCCCGAAGGGAGGCGTAGCCGCCGGACGTGCCGCCGCCGGGGATGCGCACGTCGAAGCGGTCGCCCCGGGGCGTGACGGTCGCCTTCCGCCAGGTGGCGCCCTCGTCGTAGGACACCTCCACCGACACCGACCGGACCTCCCGCGCCGTGACGCCCGGCTGCGTCGCGACGGTCAGCCCGCCCGTGAGCGTGCCGGTCCCCGCCCGGTTGTGGTCGTCGAGCGGCAGCGACCACCGGACGTCCAGGAACGGCAACGCGACCCGCTCCCCCGTGCCGGCGCGGGTGTGGACCGTCCACCGCGCCGACGTACGTGTGGACAGCGCGGGCTCCAGCAGCAGGGACGCCTGCCGTTCGGCGTCCGCGACGACCGTGTAGGTCCCCGGCCCGGACGGCAGCGTGAACGTGCCGAGACCCGCGATGTCGTCGCGTCGCCCGATCTCGACACCGTCCCCGCGCACGACCGTCGAGCCGTGGTTGGTCGTGTCGTAGAAGCTCGCGTCGGCGGGGTCGGCGTCGGCGAACATGGGGATCGCGAGCACCAGCTTGTCGTGCTGCCGGTAGGCGACCGGCACGACCGTGCCGTCCTGCCGGCTCGTCGGCCCGGTGGTCAGCTCGGGACCGAACGGTGCCCCGAACATGCGGACGTGCCTGGTCTCACCCCGTTTCACGGTCATGGGGAGCGTGACCTCGCTGCCGAACGCGCCCTCGTCGGTGTAGCCGGCGTCGCCGTACACGCCGAGCGCCGCGACGGGCGACACGTAGTCGGTGCGGTGGTGCGGCCAGTCCAGCTCGACGTCCCCGTTCGCGACGAAGCCGTCGGCCGACCAGGTCGCGATCTGGTAGCGGTACCTCTTGTCGGGCAACGTGTCCACCAGCTCCCGGTCGATCATGCCGAGGTCCCCGCGGGCGAACCGGAACGCGTGCCCTGCGGGGATCCGACCGGTCACCACGTCGGCGAGGAAGTAGGCGACCGGGCTGTTCACCCGCCCGGTCACCGTGGCGGTCACGGGGCCGTTCGCCGTGCGCGCCACCATCTCCTGCAGGTCCCGGAGGTTGAACACCATGATCACCGGCAGGGGCAGGGCGGGTGGGTTCGGCGCGCTGTACTGCGGGTTGTAGTTGGACAGCACGAGCTTCGCGCCACGCTCGGCCAGCAGCGCGACGGCGTCCTGGAGCTGCTGTTCGGACGGGTTGGTCGGGTCGTCGGGGCCGGTCGCGGCGATCACCGCGATCTTGCCTCGGACCTCGCCCGCCGCGTCGATGCTCTCGCGCTCACCGTGGCCGACGTGGGCGATCTCACCGGTGACCGTGCCGTCCAGGCGCGGGTAGGTGGACACGTAGATGTCCTCGGCCTCGAACCCGTCCCGGCCGTCGACGCGGACCGTGGCGAACGGACGGGTCCAGTAGCCGAAGTAGCCGAGCCTGACGCCGTTCATCCTGGGGCTGCCGATCGTGTACAGCTTCGCGTCGCGTGACACGTTGCCGCCCCTGGCGACGCTCGCCGCGCCACCGCCCACCTCGGACAGCACACCGAGACCGCCCGCGAGCTGCGCCCGCGCGTCCGGGTCGTCCACACCGGAGGTGATCTCCCTGCCCCTCCTGGTGTCCACGACCAGCTCGGTGTCCTTGTCCACCTTCCCGGTCGGCAGCACGAACAGCGTGTCGTTCGGCGCGGTGAAGTCGGCCACCTGGCCGAGCACGCGGTAGGTGCCAGTCGGGACGGTGAACGCGGTGGTGTCGCTGTCGGCGAAGACCGCCTGTGCCAGACCGGTTCTCTCGTCCTGCACGGCGATCAGGGCAGCGTCCGGGGTGTCGTCGCGATCGACGGTCCGGACCGTGAGCGTGTGCTTCTCGCCGGGCAGGCTCGCGGTGAGCGGGGTGGTCAGGGTGACCTCGCCCGAGGTGGCGACCAGCGCGCCGGTGACGTCACCGATCCGCTTGTGCGGGACGTGCGCGGAGACGGTGACCGCGGCGTTGCCGTGCGCGGGAACCGTCACCCTCGGACTGTCCACGGTGAACACGTCGTGGTTGGTGCGCAGGTTGACGTCGAGGGTGACCGGGGTGTCGCCGTCATTGGCGTAGGCGACCTTGCCGGCCACGGTGTCCGCCTCGCCCGCCCACGCCTCGCCGAACGCGAGCACGCCCTCGGCGCGGACCTGCTGGCGGACGGCACGCGCGACGTCGAGGCGCCCGGCACCCTGGGCCAGGGTGTCGATGCCGGGCAGGCGCTTGGCGCTGCCGACGAGCGCGTCCTTGAGCTGCGAGCCGGTCCAGTCGGGGTGCTCGCCCGCGAGGATCGCCGCGGCGCCCGCGACGTGCGGTGTGGCCATGGAGGTGCCGGAGAGCTGGGTGTAGTACTCGTCGACCGACGAGTCGGGGAAGGTGCCCTCGGCACGGGCGGCGATGATGTCGGAGCCGGGTGCGGCGATCTCGGGCTTGAGGCCGAAGTCGCCGGACCGCGGGCCCTGGCTGGAGAAGCTGGACAGCTCGTCGTCCTTGGTGACGCTGCCGACGGTCAGGGCGCGGTCGGCGGCGCCGGGGCTGCCGATGCTCTCGCGGGCGCCCGCGTTGCCCGCGGCCACGACGAACAGCGTCCCGGTCGTGTCGGACAGCTCGTCGAGCGTCTGGGACATGAGGTCGGTGCCGTCGGAGGTGCCGTTGGTGCCGAGGCTCATGCTGACCACGTCGGCACCCTGGTCGACGGCCCACTGCATGCCGGCGATGATGTCGGCCTCGGTGCCGCCGAACTCGCCGAGCACCTTGCCGACCAGCAGCTTCGCACCGGGTGCGACACCCCTGCGGCGGCCGTCGGAGGCCGCGCCGGACCCGGCGACCGTACTGGCGACGTGGGTGCCGTGCCCGACGGTGTCGGCGATGCCCTCACCGGTGAAGTCGCGCTCGCCGACCACGACGTTCGCGAGGTCCGGGTGGGTCGCGTCGTAGCCGGTGTCGAGCACGGCGACCGTGGCGCCGGTGCCGGTGAAGCCGGCCGCCCACGCCTGCGGCGCGCCGACCTGGGGCACGCTGTCCTCCAGCAGCGGCTCGACGTGGCCGTTGAGCCAGACCTTGCCGGTGGCGGCCCTGGCCGTGGTCATCTCGCGCCAGGCCGAGCCGTCCTTGGGTGCGTCGAGGACGGCGAGCCCGCGACCGGACGCCTTCCGCTCACCCGAGACGGGTACGGCACCCTGGAGGATGAGCGGGACGGTCGCGGTGGACGCGTCGTCGAGTCCCTGGTCGAGAAGTTCGGTGACGTCGAACAGCCGCTCGTCGAGCCGGTTCGCGCGGAGCATGGGCACGACGTCCGTGGGGACCACGTGCTGGTGGTGGTTCAGCTCGTACCGCCAGACCCGTCGGGTCTCACGGCCGGCGGCCATCCGCACCCCGGCGACCTTGCCGCCGACGACCTGGACCTCGTCTCCCGTGAGGAGTGTGACGGTCTGTGGGCGCCCGGCGAGCTGGTCCCTCGCGGCCGGGTCCTGGGCACCGGCGGGACTCGCGGCGGCCAGGGAGGCCACGACCACGATCCCCACGACGGCGCCGGTGGTTCTGCGCAGGTTCATGATCCCTACCCACGCGTGCGACCGTGTGCACGTTGCAGATCACCAGATCCACGGGCTCACCAGCCCAGGAAACCGCCGCCCCACCGCCGAAGTCCCCCACCGCCGGCCGTACTGAAGGACGCCTTCGGTGCGCTGGGCGTTAGGAAGGAGTCCTTCAGTGCATCGGGGGGCGTGAGTGGCCGCAGAAGCGCAACTTTCCGAACGAGTAGCGCAAATATTTGGCAGTCTCTTGTGGGATGGCTGATCGGCCGCCTATCGTCTGCTCACCTTCCCGACGAGAGGAACGAGTCGGCCATGAGGTGGACGCGTACGTGGACCATGGTGTCGGTCGTCGCTCTTCTCACCGGCGGAGGTGTGGCGGCGGCATCGCCGACGCGTTCCACGCCACCGGTCGTGACCAGGGCCGGGCTCGACCCCGCGCTCGTCGCCGGGCGCGGCGCGACCGTGCCGTTCCTCGAGCAGGAAGCCGAGAACGCCCGCACCACCGGCACCGTGATCGGCCCGGACCGGACCGCCTACACGCTGCCGTCCGAGGCGTCCGGCCGCACCGCGGTCAGGCTCACGCCCGGCCAGTACGTCGAGTTCACGCTGCCGCACAGGGCGAACGCGATCACCGTCCGCTACAGCATCCCCGACGCGCCCGCCGGCGGCGGCATCACCGCGCCGCTCGGCGTCACCGTCAACGGCAACCACCGCACCTCGATGACGCTGACCTCGCAGCACGCCTGGCTCTACAACCAGTACCCGTTCAGCAACGACCCCAACGCCGACCTGCTCCACCCCGACTGGTGGATCACCGAGTGCGACTGCGTCCCCGCCCAGACCTCACCGCCGCCGGTCATCCAGAAACCCCTCCGCCCCAGCCACTTCTACGACGAACAGCGGCTGAAGCTGGACCGCACCCACCAGGCGGGCGACAAGATCCGCCTCACCGCGAGTGACCGGGCCGCGTGGACGGTCATCGACCTGCTCGACTCCGAACTGGTCGCCGCGCCACGCCTCAACACCCGCGGCCTCGACGTCCGGCTGTTCGGCGCGGACCCCACCGGCCGCCGTGACGCCGCACCCGCCATCGAGCGGGCCATCTCCCTGGCACGACTGCTGAACGTGCCGGTCTACCTGCCTGCGGGCACGTTCCAGGTCAACCGCCACATCATCGTGGACGACGTGACGATCACCGGCGCGGGCAACTGGCACACCATCGTCAGGGGCCGCGAGGTCGCGCTCGACCCGCCCGCGCCGGACGGCTCGGTCCACACCGGCGTCGGCTTCTACGGCAGGTCCTCTGCGGACGGTGGCAGCCACAATGTCCACCTGTCCGGCTTCACCATCGAGGGTGACGTCCGCGAACGGGTCGACACCGACCAGGTCAACGGCATCGGCGGCGCCATGAGCGACTCGACGCTGTCCGGTCTGTACGTCCACCACACGAAGGTCGGCATGTGGTTCGACGGGCCGATGGCACGGACCACGATCAGTGACAACGTGCTCACCGACCAGGTCGCCGACGCGCTCAACTTCCACGTCGGCGTCACCGACTCGGTGGTACGGAACAACTTCGTCCGCAACACCGGCGACGACGGGCTCGCCATGTGGGCGGAGCACGAACAGGACGCCCGCAACACCTTCGACCACAACACCGTCCAGTCGCCGGTGCTCGCCAACGGCATCGCCCTCTACGGCGGCACCGACAACACAGTGTCGAACAACCTGGTCGCCGACCCGGTGCGGGAGGGCAGCGCCATCCAGCTGGGATCGCGGTTCGGCGCCGAGCCGTTCACCGGCCACGTGTGGGTCACCGCCAACACCACCGTCCGCGCGGGCACCTACGAGCTGAACTGGGAGATCGGCCTCGGCGCGATCTGGTTCTACGCGCTGGAACGCGACCTGTCCGCCGACGTCCAGGTGGTCGGCAACCACTTCCTGGACAACACCTACAACGCCGTCATGTTCGTGAGCGACTGGGCCGTGAAGGACCTGTACTCGATCACGAACGTCCACTTCGCGGACACGCGGGTCGACGGGACGGGCACGTCGGTGCTGAGCGCCCGCGCGAAGGGCGGCGCGTCGTTCGCGAACACGGACGCCCGCAACGTCGGCGCGGTCGGCGTCAACAACTGCGGTTCGTTCAACTTCCCGCCGACCGGCTCGGAGTTCACCGTCATCGACCTCGGCGGCAACGACGGCGGCTGGCTCGCCCCCTGGATGCTCCCCAACACCATCACCTGCGACGACAGGCCTCCGGTGGTGCCGCCACCAGGGCCGTCGACCTGGTGAGGTATTAGTTCCGGGTGTTCGAGACCTACCTGCTGCCGGTTCGCACGGCGGTCACGTTGTTCCCGCTGTTGGCGCTGGTGGTGATGCTGCCCGTCGCGGTGATGAGCTACCGGCGGCGCGGCCGGGCAGGTGGGTGGACGACGACCGTCTTCTACTGCTTCCTGTTCTACCTGTTAGCCGCGTTCCTGCAGACGATCATCCCGCTGCCCGCGAACCCGGCGGAGTACTGCGCCGAACAGACCTACGCCAGCACACCGCAGCTGCGGCCCTTCTACTTCTGGGACGTGCTGGAGACGCGGGCGCGGGTGTCCGGCACGTGGCTCAACCCGGCGATGTGGAGCACCGCGCTGAACGTGGTGCTCCTCGCGCCACTCGGCTTCTTCGTGCGCTACCTGTCCGGCGTGCGCTTCCTCGGCGCCGCGGCCCTGGGGTTCGTGGCGTCGCTGTTCTTCGAGCTGACCCAGCTGACCGGGGTGTGGTTCATCTACCCGTGCGCGTACCGCCTGTTCAGCGTGGACGACCTGATCCTGAACACGGTCGGTGCCGTGCTGGGCTGGCTGGTCGCGGGCCCGCTGATCAAGATCCTGCCCGAGCTGGACTCGGAACGCGACCGCAGTCGCTACGCGGCCCGTGTGACGGCGAGCAGGCGAGTGCTGGCCCTGCTCACGGACGGAGTCGCCTTCGGCGTGCTGACGGTCGTGGTGCTGGGCCTGCTGCAGCTGTTCGGCGTGCCCCCCGCGGTCCGCAACCCGGCGACGGCGGCACTCGCGGTGCTCTACTTCCTGCTGGTGCCGGTCCAGACGGGTTCGACCGTGGGCAAACGGGCCATGCTGATGCGGATCGAACGCACCGACGGCAAACGGCCGGGTCCGTTCGCGCTGCTCGCCCGCAACGGGGTGCTGCTGTCGCCGTTCTGGCTGACGTGGGTGGCACTGAGCGTCGACCACTGGAACGTCTTCAGCCAGCCGCTACAGCTGCTGATCCCCGTGGGTCTGGTGTTCTCCCTGCTGGTGGTGGGCGTCTGGACGCCGCTCGCGGTCTTCTTCGGCGACGAGCCGGCCCCGTACGAGCGCCTGTCCCGCACCCAGAACGTGGCAATCGTCCGCACGGAGCCCGCCACCACCACCTAACACCGGCCGCACTGAAGGACGCCTTCCTCACACTGGCCGTACCGAAGGACGCCTTCCTAACACCCGGCGTACCGAAGGCGTCCTTCAGTGCGGTCGATCAGTGCGATTCGGTCGGTGCGGTCCGGTCAGAACTGCAGGCTCCAGCCGGTGATCGTGCCGGTGTCCTGGGCGGCCGCGTCGCGGACACGCAGGCGCCAGGTGCCGTTCGCGACCTCGCTCGACGCGTTGACCGTGTACGTCGTCGAGATGTTGTCCGCGCTGCCGCCGGAACGGTTGTGCACGTTGTAGACGCTGCCGTCCGGGGCGAGGACGTCCACGACGAGGTCACCGATGTAGGTGTGCGTGATGTCCACGCCGACCTGCAGCGTTGCCGGTGCGTTGCCGGACACGCCACTCACCGTGATCGGGCTCTCGGCGCTGGACTGGTCGGGGATCGCGACGTCCGCGGTGTTCTCGAAGCGCGGGCCGGACGGCGGCGGCGTGCCTGCGGACAGCGTCCAGATGGCGTAGGCGATCGCGTCGGCGTTGCGGTCCAGTGCGGTCACGTTGATGTTGCTCGTGGTGTCGCAGGACGCGTGGTAGCAGCGGTCGAACGCCTGACCGGACGTGCCGCCCCACTTCTGGGCCTGTGCCGCGGTCTTCGTGACCTCGGCGCCGGTGAACAGGCCACCGACCGGGATGCCCGCGCTGGCGAACGCGGCGTGGTCGGAGCGGCCGCCGACCGACGTCAGCTCCGTCGGCACACCCATTGCCGCGAACGGCTCCTGCAGAACCTGTTGCAGCGCCAGCGATCCCGACGGCTGACCGCTCGCGGAGTAGACGAAGTAGCCGGGGTTCGGCGAGCCGATCATGTCGAAGTTCACGTACGCCTTGATCCGCCCACGCTCGGCGCTCGACAGGCTGTTCACGTACGCCGTCGAGCCGACGAGGCCGCGTTCCTCCGCGCCCCACCAGCCGAAGCGGATCCGCTTGTCCGGCGTGTAGTTCTGCCGCGCGATGGTCAGCGCGATCTCCAGCAGTGCCGCCGAGCCGGAGCCGTTGTCGTTGATGCCGGGTCCGGCCGGGACGCTGTCGAGGTGGCCGCCTGCCATGAGCACGTTGTTGGCGTCGCCGCGCGGCCACTCGGCGAGCAGGTTCCACCCGGTCGCGCCGCCGGAGGTGAACGAGTGCAACGAGGTCGTGTAGCCGGCCGCGTTCAGCTGGGCCTGTACGTAGTCGATGGACGCGCGGTAGCCGGTTCGGCCGTGTGCGCGGTTCCCTCCGTTCGCGGTGGCGATGGACTGGAACTGGTTCAGGTGCGCCTGCACGTTCGCGACGGGGATGTCGGGCGCGGCGAGCACGACCGGCGCCGCCGCGGCGGCGGGCGCGGCCACCGCGACGAGCGCCGTGACGGCAAGGGACACGAGGAACTTACGCATGGTCGCTGCCTCCAGCAGGGTGGGAAGGACGACCTTCCGAGCGTGCAGGACGACCAGGCCGGGCACCACAGCCGAAAGAGTCCCTTATTTCCCGTACTTCCCATTAGGCAGGCGGTTTCTGTCGGCCGTGCCGAGCAGGCGACCCGCGCGCTCGGTGATGCTCCCGCGGTCGGCCCGGCGGCGGGCGCGGCTGATCCCGCCGCGCCACCGCGCGAACGGGTAGGTGCCGAACCAGATCGTGCCGTCGCGGTCCTGGGTGATGGTCCGCACGAGGTTCTCCGCAAGGCCGTCGTCGCGCGTGAACGACCGCCAGGTGGTCCCGTCGAACCGGCTCACGCCGCCCTCGGTGCCGAACCACATCTTCCTGTCGTCGTCGATGAACATCGCGTACACGCGGTCGTTCACCAGGCCGTCCTCGGTGGAGAGCAGGCGCCAGGTGTCGCCGTCGAACACCGACACCCCACCCGTCGTGCCGAACCACATCCGGCCCTCCGGGTCCTCGAACATCGAGTACACGCAGTCGTCCGCGAGCCCGTCGCGATGGTCGTACCCCCGCCACGTCCTGCCGTCGAAGCAGCCGACACCGGCGCCTCGGCCGTGGTCGTAGGTGCCGACCCAGATCCGGCCGCGCGAGTCCTCGAAGACCTTGAGGATCTCCAGGCCGGGCAGCCCGTCGGCGGCGGTGAACGTGCGCCAGCCGGTTCCGTCGAACCGGGACAGTCCGCCGCCGGAGCGGGTGGCACGCCAGCTGCCGACCCACAGCTTCCCGTCACGGTCGAAGCACATGTTCAGGTTGCTGGCGCCCGTCAGACCCGCGCGCACGAACCGGTCACCCGCGAGCCTGCTCAGCCCGCCGTCGGTGGCCGCCCAGATCCCGCCACGCCGGTCCTCACGGACACAGGTGACCGCGTTGCTCGGCAGGCCGTGGCGGCGGGTGAACGTGCGCCACCGGCCGTCCTCGAACAGGCCGAGTCCACCGCCCCAGGTGCCGACCCACATCCGGCCGCGCGAGTCCTCGAACAGGTCGTAGACCCAGTTGTGCGGCAGACCGTCCTTCGTGGTCAGCGTGTCCCACTCGTACTCGTCGTCGGCCTCGGTCTCGCGCAGGAAGCGGCGCATCAGGTCCCGCACCTCGCCGCGCGGACCGGTGGCGCGGCGGCTCAGGGCGTTGTCGTCGGGCATCAGCCCGCTCCCCTCCGCGCGAGTGCCTCCAGACGTTCACGCAGCTCCCGCAGCCGGTCGGCCTCCCTGGCGATCGCGCGGTGGAACTGCTCCTGCTGACGGGCCATGCGTTCCCTGGTGCCGACCGGGTCACGGACCTCGTCCTCGGTGAGGCTCGCACGCAACGCCGTGACGCGGTCGGCGAGCCGGTGCTCGGCCGCCCGGTAGTCGGACAGACGGGTGGCGAGCTGGTCCGGCGTGAGGGGACGGCCGTCGTCGCCGGTGGCGGTGACCTCGCCCCGGTACTGGACGACGAAGGCCGCCATGAGCGTGTAGTCACGCGAGCGGTAGGCGCTGTAGGCGACCTCGAAGATCGCGTACGGCGTCTCGGAGGTGTCCGAGTGCACCTTGGGCAGGACGATGCGCTTGAACTCCCGCACGATCCGCTCCTTGGTCGCCGCGTCGAGGTCGTCGGCCTCGATCTCGGCGGGGGCTTCCGCCGGCTGGACCTGGTAGGCGTCGGGCTCGTCGGTGAGGACGGACTCGACGTCGTCGGCCAGCTCCTCGTCGCTGCCGTACCCGCCGCGCTCGACGCGGTCCCGGATGCGCCGGTACTCGGCCTCGAGCCGCGTGCGGGTGGCGACGATCTCCTGCAGCTGCCGCGCGGTGTGCATGACCCGCGCGCTGAAGGCGTCCTCCAGCTCACGCATGGACGCCGACAGCTCCACGTAGTCGGCGAGGGCACGCACCACGCGGTCCCGCACCTCGTTGGTATCGCGGACAACCGTGGTCATGCCCTCGTTTCTAACGGCTCCGGTCCGGGAGGGGTCCCCGCTCGCACACCGTGATCACCGGGTGGCGGCCGAAGAGGCTGATCGGGTACCGCGCGAGTGTGCGGAACCCGGGCAGCGTCGGCCACGGCGCGAGGCAGGTCAGCCGCCCCCCGGGCCGCAGGACCCGACGCCACTCACGCAGCAGCTCCCCCGCGACGCCGACGGTTCTGACCTGCCGGTCCCACGGCGGGTTGGTGACGATGTGGTCGACCGAGCCGTCCGGGTAGGGCAGGCGCCGCGCGTCGACGGTCAGCCAGGCGATGTCCGGCCGGTGGCGGGCGTTCACCCGCGCCGCAGCGACCCCGGCGATGTCGCTGCCGACACCCGCGACCGGCGACTCGACCAGCACCGTGCCCGCACCGCAGCACGGGTCGACCACGAGGTCGCCGTGGCCGATGCCCGCGACGCGCACCATGGCGGCGGCGACGGGCGGGTGGAGCGTGCCCGGCACGGACGCGACCTTCCACGGCCGCCGGTGCAGTGGCGGCCGGGCACCCCGGAGTCCGATGTGGACCCCGGTGGCGTCCAGGGTCACCCGCCAGTCGACCGCCCCGCGCGGCGGGACGCGACCGTCCCTCCTCGACACGTAGACCGCGCCGAGCCGGTCCGCGAGCACGGCGCCCACGATGTCCTCGACGTCGTAGCGGCTGTAGGTGCGGCGCCCGACCACGGACGCGGAGACGCTGACGACCGGCGCGTCCACCTCGCCGAGCGGGGTGCGTGCCAGCAACCGGGCCAGGACGGGGAGAGCCGGCTTGGTCGGCCCGGGATCGGGCGCGGCGAGGACGAGCCGGAACAGGTCGTCGACCGTGCCGGGTGGCCGGTCGAGCAGTGAGTCGGGTCCGTCGAGGACGAGCTGACGTGGGGACACGGCGACGACCGTGCAGTCCCGTTCGCGAAGTTCCTGGGCGGCGACGTGCTCCAACCCGTGGACCGTGCGTGCGAACAGGCGAGACCCCACCGCCGAGGGGCGGTGCGATGGCATGACGACACTCCCGAAGTGCGACCTGGGCGGCAGGGAGCCGACCCACATCGCCGGCCGCGGGGGTTCCTCGAACCGGCCGGCGGATCGCTAGCCGAGGGAGAAGAAGAACGTCATCACGCGGGACAGGTTAGTCCCACACCGGCGCGTCCACCTCCGCTGTTCGACCGTCCCTGCCGAAGTGGAGGTAGCGGTCGAACTCGGCGGCGAACCAGCGGTCGTGGGTGATCGCCACGACGGAGCCGGTGAACTCCCGCAGCCCGGTCTGCAGGGCCTCCGCGCTCGCGAGGTCGAGGTTGTCCGTCGGCTCGTCCAGGAGCAGCAGCGTCACGCCCGCGAGTTCGAGCAGCAGGATCTGCAGCCGGGCCTGCTGGCCGCCGGACAGGGTGTCGAACGTCTGCCGCCCGGCGGCGGCGATCTCGTAGCGGGCGAGCGCGGCCATCGCGTCGTCGCGGGCCAGGGCCGCGTCGGCCATGACGATGTCCGCCACGCACCGGCCGGTGAGATCGGGACGGACGTGGGTCTGCGCGAAGTGCCCCGGGGTGACGCGGGCGCCGAGCGTGACGGTGCCCGTGTGGTCGACGTCGTGACCCGCGAGCAGGTGCAGGAACCGCGACTTGCCCGACCCGTTCCCACCCAGCACCGCGAGCCGTTCCCCGAACCGGACCTCCAGGTCGAACGGCTCGGTCAGACCGACCAGGGCGACGGATTCGCAGGTCAGCGCCCATTTGCCGGTGCGACCGCCGGACAGGCGCATCCGGATGTTCGCCTCGCGCGGCGGTCGTCGCGGGGCGCCCGCGTCCTCGAACCGGGACAGGCGGGTCCTGGCGGCCCTGTACGCCGAGGACACCGCGTCGTTCTTCGCGGCGGCCTGGCGCAACGTGTGGGTCATGACGCGGAGGCGGCGGTGCTCGGCCTCCCAGCGGCGGCGCCGCTCGTCCAGCTCCGCGACGCGGCGGCGCCTGGCCTCGCCGAAGGTGGCGAAGCCGCCGCCGTGGACCCACACGTCCCGGTGCTCGACCGCGAGCACCCGGTCGGCGGCCTCGGCGAGGAGCTGGCGGTCGTGGGACACCAGCAGGACGGTCTTGGCACTCGCCCGCAGCCGCTCCGCCAGCCACAGCTTGGCGGGCACGTCGAGGTAGTTGTCCGGCTCGTCGAGCAGGAGGAGGTCGGTCGGCCGACTGGGCCAGGGACGCGCGCACCCTCGTCCACCGCTGGCGCGCGGTGATGCTGCGCCACCCGTGGTCCCCCGCGCTGCTCGGCCGCCCGATGCTGGGACCGAACGTGCTGGCACGCACCGAGTTCCTGCAGTCGACGCTGGCCAGGTCGGGCCTGGCGGGACCGGCACTGGCCGCCGCCACGCACGGCCTCGCCAACCTGACCATCGGGTCCGCGCTGACCGAGTCGACCTGGCGCACGGAGTCGCGGCTCCCCCGCCACAGCGCGCACGAGCACATCCGCGCGCACGCCGCCGAGTACCCGACGCTCGCGGCGAACGACCACATGGCCGACCTCGACCCGGACGCCCTGTTCACCCGGGCGGTGGACTGCTTTCTGACCGGGGTGCAAAGTACATAAGCACGTGATATAAATAGGTTATGCATCCTGCCGTGCCGGACCTGTCGGTGGCCGTCGAGGAACTCGTGCGGTTCTTCCGGCGGCTGAGTCCCGACACCGGCCTCAGCCTGACCGCCGCCGCGACCCTGTCGAGCCTCGACCGCGGTGGCCCCGCGCGGCTGACGGAGCTGGCCGTCCAGCAGGGCGTCACCCAGCCCGCGATGACCCAGCTCGTCACGCGCCTGCAGGACGCGGGCCTCGCCGAACGCAGGCCCGACGCCGACGACGGGCGGGTCGTCCTGGTGCACCTCACCGCCGCGGGCCGCACCGAGCTGACCAGGCGCCGCGCGATCCGGACCGAGCGGCTCGGGGAGCTGTTCGACCGGCTGCCGGACGACCAGCAGGCCGCGCTCGTCACCGCGCTGCCCGCCATCCACGCACTCATCCAGCCGGCCGAACAGGTCGACGACCGGCCGCGAGCGGAAGGAGCTCACCTATGACCGGCCAAGCGGCCAGTCCGTTCAAGCAACCCAAGGCCGTCTTCGCGGTGGCGTTCGCGTGTGTCGTGTCCTTCATGGGCATCGGCCTCGTCGACCCGATCCTGCCCGCCATCTCCCACGACCTGAACGCCACCCCCAGCCAGGTGACGCTGCTGTTCACCAGCTACCTCGTGATCACGGCCGTCGCGATGCTGATCACCGGCTGGGTTTCCAGCCGCATCGGGGCCAAGAAGACCCTCCTCGTCGGGCTCGCGCTGATCGTCGTGTTCGCGGCGCTGGCGGGCACGTCCGGCAGCATTGGCGGCATCGTCGGGTTCCGCGCCGGCTGGGGTGTCGGCAACGCCCTGTTCATCGCGACCTCGCTGGCCGTCATCGTCGCCTCGGCGTCCGGCGGGTTCGTCGGCGCGATCATCCTCTACGAGACCGCCCTGGGTCTCGGCATCGCCGTCGGGCCGCTGCTCGGCGGGGTGCTCGGCAACATCAGCTGGCGCGGGCCGTTCTTCGGCGTGGCCGTCCTCATGGCCATCGCGGCGATCGCGACGCTGGTGCTCGTCAAGCCACTGCCGATACCGGAACGCAAGACCGGCATCCTCGAGCCGCTCCGGGCACTCAGGCACCGAGGGCTCGCGACCATGTCGCTGACCGCCCTCTGCTACAACTGGGCCTTCTTCACCGTCCTCGGCTACGCGCCGTTCCCCATGGGCCTCGGCGCCATCCAGCTCGGCCTCGTGTTCACCGGCTGGGGCGTGCTCGTCGCGATCTTCTCCGTCTTCGGCGCGCCGAAGCTGCAGGCACGCCTGGGCATCGCACGCACGCTCTACCTCAACCTGTTCCTGTTCGCCCTGGTCGTGCTCGTCATCGCGATCTGGACGACCACGCCGACGGTCCTGATCGTGGCGGTCATCGTCGCGGGTGTCTTCATCGGCATCAACAACACGGTCACCACGCAGGCCGTCATGACGATCTCGCCCGTCGAGCGGCCCATCGCCTCCGCCGCGTACGGGTTCGTGCGGTTCATCGGCGGCGGCCTCGCCCCCTACGTGGCGGGCAAGCTCGTCGAGGCGACCAACGTCCACGTCCCGTTCTTCATCGGCGCGGGCGCGCTGGTCGTCGGCATCGCGGTCCTGCGCACCGCGCACAAGGAGCTGGCCGTCGCCGAGCGTGTGCAGGCCGAGTCCGTGCGGCCCGCCAGGCCCGCCGACCCGCCCGCGACCCTGGAGCTGGCCACCGCGCTCGGCGGCACCGGCAACGGGGTGATCATCGCGGCCGTCGACGACTCCCCCGTCGCCGCCCAGGTCACCGCCACCGCCGCCCGCCTTGCCGCCGTCCACGGCCGCGCCGTCCACGTCCTGCACGCGCAGGAACACGCCAGCACCAGCGAGTCCAGCGCCAACGGCGAGGCACTCGGACAGGCGGAGGCGCTCGTCCGTGCACACCTCGCCCGGCTGGAGGCCGCGGGGGTCCCTGCCGTCGGGCACGTGCTGCTCAACGCCGCCGACCACGGCGCGGTGGGCAGGCTGATCAGCGCGCACGCCGACGAGCTTGCGGCACGCGCGGTCGTCATCGGCGCCCCCACCCACGGCGGCCTGCCCGCGCTCATGGACGCGAGCGCCAGCCGCGAGCTGTGGCGGACGGTCCACTGTGACGTCGTGATCGTCAACCCCGCGACCGTCCCGAGTGAACCGGCCCCGGTAACCGGCTGATCAGGACTTTCCCACCCGAACGACTTAACCGGGAAAAACTCGTCGCCGCATCCTGAAACGCCCGGACCTCCCGTACCGAGAAAGTCGGATACGGGGGCATGTAAAACCGCGCCCGCCGACGTGGGCTCGGACCACGGGGCGGACGCGCATGTCGAAAGGGTTTCGATGCGACGACGCCGATTAGTCTCGGCCGCGGCCGCTCTGCTCGTGGTTCCACTCCTGCAGGTGCTACCCGCCTCGGCGGCGGCAGGCGCACCAGCCGCGACGCAGCCGCTGAACGACACCACCACGCAGGTTCGCAAGGACCTGAAGTACAACGGCAAGCCGGTGGTGACACCCGACCACTACACGCCGAGCGCGAGGCGGTCCGCCGCCGCGGGCGTGACGCCGCCGGTCGGGACCGTGCAGCCGTGGCTCGCCAGGGACGACTTCAACGGCGAGCTGTACCTCAAGGACTACACGCTGCGTGGTGTCGGCGACAAGATCGAGGTCTGGGTCGCGAACGACCTGTCGTTCCCGGCAGGCGACTGCCGCAACCAGATCGCCAACTCGACCACGGTCACCGACGCGCAGGTCGGCTCGCTCGTCACCGAGTTCGACACGAACATGTACCCGAAGGAGACGGCCGCGTTCTCGACGCCGCCCGACCGGGACGGTTCGAACGCGGACCCCGCCCTCGACGGCCTCGACTTCACCGGTGACGGCGACAACACGGTCGCGCTGATCGACAACGTCCGGGACGACAACTTCTACGAGTTCCCGGCCGCGCCGACCTACATCGCCGGCTTCTTCTCGTCGCAGTTCAACGAGCTGGTCGACCGCAACGTCATGACGATCGACGCGTTCGACTGGGCGCACCGCACGGGTGCCACCCCGCCGGACGAGCCGACGAACGACCTGTGCACCAGCCGCCCGGGCCGCCCGCACCTCTACGAGGGCACGTTCGCGCACGAGTGGCAGCACCTGCTCATGTACTACACCGACCCGTTCGAGGGGAACTGGGTCAACGAGGGCCTCTCGGACTTCGCCCAGACCCTGGTCGGCTACGTCGACCCGCGCCTGACGGTGGCCGAGAAGGGCGGCGACAGCCACATCTACTGCTACCAGGGCTTCGGCACGGTGCAGACGCCGTACAACACGAACCCCCGGGACTGCGGCGGTCCGGAGAACTCGCTCAACCTGTGGGGTGAGAGCAACCCGAACGCCGTACTCGCGGACTACGGGCACGCCTACTCGCTGATGCAGTTCCTGTTCGACCGGTACGGCCTCGAGTTCATGTCGAAGCTGCACCACGACGACCGGCAGGGCATCGCGAGCCTCCAGGCGCTCCTCGCCGAGCAGGGCACCGACATCTACGGGGTGCTGCACGACTTCCAGTCGGCGACGCTGCTCGACAAGATCGTCGGTGACTCGAACCGGGGCATCACGCTCGGGGTGCCGAAGAAGCGGGTGACCTCGCCGAGCCTGCGCTCGACGGTGAACCTCGACAACCCGGCCTCCTACGCCACCCCGGGTGCCGCCCCCAACGGCGCGGACTACCTGGCGCTGCGCAAGGCGAACGGGACCGTGCTCAAGGGCAGTGACCTGCGGTCGCTGAAGTTCGAGGGCGCCACGACGCTGCCGTCGATCCCGCTGTCGTGGACGGTCGTCACGGACGACCCGGACAGCCCCGGTGACCCGGTGCTGTTCTCGGGCAACGCCAACAACACCAACGCCACGGCCGTGACCCAGGTCGCCGTGCCCACGGCCGACCCGACGCTGCGCTTCGAGGCGAAGTACGGCGCCGAGCTGGGCTACGACTACGGCTACGTGGTGGTCTCCACCGACGGCGGCGCGACCTACACGCCGATCGCCGGTGACAGGACGGTGCCGGGGCCGGCCGGTCCGGCGCTGAACGGCACGACCGACGGTTTCGAGCCGCACTCGTACGACCTGTCCGCGTACGCGGGCCAGACCGTGCTGCTCGGCATCCAGTACATCTCCGACGGCGGCGTCAACGAGGGCGGTCTCCTCGTGGACGACATCACGGTCGGCGGCACGGTCGTCAGTGACGGTTCGTCGCTGGCGCCGTTCGACTCGCCGACGGAGATCCACCCGAACCCGGTGGACAACTGGAACCTGCGGCTGGTCGCGTACGACGAGCGCAACCAGATCGCGCTGCAGCTCGAGTACAACGGCAAGAACAAGGTCCAGCTCGGGTTCCTGCAGCTGCTGGTCCTGTCCGTGTTCCCGAAGGTTGTCGCGGTGGTGGCCTACGACGAGCCGACCGAGCTCGTCCAGCAGTACGCCTCGTACAAGCTGACGGTCAACGGAGTGGTGCAGCCGGGAGGCGGCGCCTGACCTGACGAGCGGCCCCCGGCACGATCCCGTGCCGGGGGCCGTTCGCCGTCATGACCCACCAGATCGGGGAAGTGGAACACTGACTGCCTTGCGGACCCTGCGCTTCGAGCGCGCCGGCACCACCATCACCGCGCTGATGCGGGAGGGTGCCGGGACACCGCTGGTGATGGTGCCGGGGGTGATGGCCGACGCGGAGTCGTGGCGGCCCGTCGTGGACGCCGTCCACCTGCCGAACCCGGTGGTCGTGGTCAACCGGCGGGGACGCACGCCGAGCGGTCCGCTGGGTCCCGGCTACTCGGTGCGCACCGAGATCGACGACCTGAACCTGGTCCTGGACGAGCTGGGCCCCGGCGCGCACCTGTTCGGCTGGAGCTACGGCGGGCTGATCGCCGTCGAGACCGCGACCGAGCGGTTCGACGTGCGGTCGCTGACGCTGTACGAGCCGGTCGCGGTGCCCTTCGCCGGGGAGTACGTGGCGCCGCTGCGGGAGGCGGTGGCGGAGGGCGACCTCGACCGGGCGGTGGAGATCGTGAACCGGGACGTGTCGGGTTTCTCGGCGGAGTACGTCGAGTCGCTGCGGGAGTCGTCCGTGTGGCCGTCGCTGGTGCCGCTGGCCGAGCCGCTCGCGGCCGAGCTGGCCGCGCTGAACGCGCACAGCCCGGCGCTGGGCCGGTACCCGGGCCTGGACATGCCGGTCACGTTGATCGTCGGCGAGCGCTCGGAGGGCGGGTTCCCCTACGGCAAGCCGTTCGCGTTGTTCGCGGGCGCGCTCCCCCAGGCGCGGACGATCCGGATGGCCGGGCAGGGACACCTGGCGCACGCGCAGGCGCCGGACCTGCTCGGCAAGCACGTCACCGACTCCGTCGTTCGCTGACCTTCTTGTAGCTCCAGCCGAGCAGCGCGAAGAGCACGATCCCGGACAGGATGAGGCTGGACCCGGTGCTCCAGCCCGGGAGCGGCAGCCAGGAGAACACCCGCAGGCCCCACAGGACGCCGGCCGCGAGCAGCGCGAGGCCGCACAGCACCGACCCGGCGATCCGCAGCGGCGAGGACACGCTGTCCTCCGCGGCCTTCATCGCCCTGTCCCGCACGGGATCGACGTACTGCTCGAGCTTGGGGAACTCGGAGGCGAGGATCAGCAGGCCCGCGAGCACGAGGAGGAGGCCGGGTCCCGGCAGCACGAGCAGCGCGACCCCGACGAGGAGCACGACGCCGCCCGCGACCGCGATGCTGATTCTCTTGACCTGTTTGCCAGCTGCCATGGTCCTGTCATCCTGCCCTGCCGGCGCGAGTTTCGCTGGGTTCAGGATCTCGCCGGGGTCGGGGACCGGACATCGAGATGGGGGGTAGCGCGCGGCGTTTCACCTACGCCAGTGGCAGTTCGCGGAGGTCCTGGTCGGTGGACGAGGGGCAGGACCCGCTGCGCGACGAGGACTCCTTCATCCTCCCCGACGGCTGGGAGGACCGGCTGCACCCGCGCCGGGGCGGCCGTTTCAGCCCGCCACTGGACAGCGACCCCGAGCGGGCGTGGCGGCTCGTCGACGAGTTCCGCGACAAGACCGTCGGCGTCATCGAGCGGCGCGGCGGCAACGGCGACCCGCGACGCGCTCACCTACCTCGAGACCCGCCAGGGCACCCCCTACGACGCGGCCGTCGTCGCGACCATCGTGGCGTGGGCGCTCGACGAGCGTTCCGGCGAGGCCGGCGCGTTCGTGGACACCTGGGTCGCCGGCCACGGGCTGGACTTCGCCGTGCGGGCGATCATGGAGCGCCAGCCCTGCACGTCTACAAGGCCGCCCTCCAACGCCACACGGGCGGCCTGCGCCTCAACTTGGACACCGTGAGTGTCGAGCCGACCGCCGGACGGCTCCGCGCACACCTCGCCGAGGCCACGGACGACGAGCACGCGCCGCCGTCGAGATCCTCGCCGAGTACCGGAAGACCGACCACGGCAAGCTCGTCACCGCGTTCCTCGCACCCGACCGCCTCGACTGGGTGCGTGCGGCGTCGGCTGTGTCGGAGTCGGCGGCACGCAGCGCTAGCCGGGTCGTGCGGCTGGTGTCGAGCCGGGTGGGGAAGACGAGCGTGAGGCCGTCGAACGGGAGCTGGGAGACGCTGCCGGGGCCGGTGCTCGTGCGGGACCTCGCGGCGCTGGACCGGTCGCGGGCGAACTTGGCACCCCGGCTGGTGCGGCCCAGGGTCGAGGCGGAGAACCTGCGGGTGGTTACGGTGGCGGAGGTCCTGGACATCGGCTACCACCCCGGCGACCAACGCCTGACCGCGGTGGTCGCGGACGAGGCCGGCACGACGGCGGTGGTGTCGGCGACGTACCGGCCCACGTCGCCCGCCGCACTCGACGCGGTGGACGCGGCGCTGCGGTCGGGTCCCCGGTTCGTGGCCGGTGCGGTGCGCCGCACGCGGGGAACGCTGGTCGTGGACTCGACCGTGGTGGTGCCGGACCTCGCACCCGGCGACGGAAGCTCGTCGCTCATGGGTGCGACGGCCACCCGGGAGGACGCGGTCACGGTCGCGCTCGACGGGGCGCTCGGCGTGTGCGCGGAGGCCGTGCACCGCGGGTTGCGCCACCTGCCAAAGGACTTCGGCGTGCGGGTTACCGAGGCCGCGGCGAGCCTGCGCGAGGTCGGGCTGCCGAGGGCGGCGACCGCGCTCGACGGGTTCGCGGATGCCGTGACGAGCCCGGAAACCGTTGTCAGCGCGTGGATAGCGGCGCAGATCCGGCTGAGCACGACGGCCGACGCACGCTGAGTTCGTTGTGCGGAACACCGTCCGGTAGGGCACGGTGGATCCGTGCGATCAACAGTGCTGTTATCGGTCCTGGCGTTGGTGGCGACGACCGCGGCTGCGCCCGCCGGCGGGGGTGAGGCGCCCGGCGCGCCAGGTGACCCCGCCGTCTACCAGCCCGCGGACAAACAGGGACTCGGCACGGCACACGGCGGCCCGGAGAGCCCGGTGTGGTTCACCTTGGGCGGCGGCCGCATGACGGAGGTGTTCTACCCGGACCTGAGCACACCGGCCACGCGTGAGCTGGCGTTGCTGGTCACCGACGGCCGGTCGTTCACCGAGGAGTTCCGCGGCCGCACCGAGCAGGTCGGCGACCTGACCTACCGGCAGTCGGCGCGGGGCACCGGGTGGTCGGCGACGGCCACGTACGTCACGGATCCAAAGCGCGCCACGGTGTTGGTGGACGTCTCGTTCACGTCCACGCGACCGCTCAAGGTGTTCGCGCTGTACGACCCGGCGCTGTCCCGTGAGGGCAACGACGACACCGGCGCGAGCGGCGACACCCTCGTCGCCTCGGACGCAGGCGCTGCGACGGCATTGGTCGCCGGCGACGGGTTCCGCGCCACCTCGACGGGTTACCTCGGCAAGAGCGACGGCCGCACCGACCTCGCCGACCACCGCATGGACTGGCGCTACCCGAAAGCGGGTCCTGGCAACGTCGTCCAGACAGGCGAGCTGACGCTGGACGGTGTGCGGCACAAGAAGGACACGCTCGCGCTGGGCTTCGGCACGACCCGTTCGGAGGCGGTGCGGACGGCACGTGCCTCGCTGTCCACCGGCTTCAGGTCGACGTCCGCGCTGTACGCGAAGGGGTGGCAGGAGTACGTCTCCGGCCTGCGCAAGCCGCCGTCGTCGGTGGCGTCGGCCAAGGAGCGTGCGGTGTACCGCAGCTCGCTGCTGGTGCTGGCCGCGTCGGAGGACAAGCGCCACCGCGGCGCGTACATCGCGGCGCCGGGCTTCCCGTGGGCGTTCGGGTTCGACCGGCAGATCGCGCCGGAGTTCGGCTCGTACGCGCTGGTGTGGCCGAGGGACCTGTACCAGATCGCGACGGGGCTGCTCGCCGCCGGCGACAAGGCCGGCGCGAACCGGGCACTGGACTTCATGCTGACGGTGCAGCAGCAGCCGGACGGCCACCTGGCGCAGAACACCCGTGTGACAGGCGAACCGTACTGGACGAGCGTACAGCTGGACGAGTCGGCGGCCCCAATGTTGTTGGCGTGGCAGCTGAAGCGCACCGACAGGTCCACGTTGGACGGACTGCGGCGCGCGGCGGACTTCATGGTGTCGTACCCGAACGCCCCGTTCACCGAACAGGAACGGTGGGAGAACCAGAGCGGCTACTCCCCCGGCACGATCGCCGCGGAGATCGCGGGCCTGGTGTGCCTGGCGGATCTGCTGAACCGCGCGGGTGACCCGGCGTCGGCGAACCGCTATCTGCGGGTCGCGGACGACTGGGAGTCCAAGGTGGAGTCGTGGACGGCGACGAGCACCGGCCCTTTGTCCCCGTCGCCGTACTACCTGCGCCTGACCAAGGACGGCAACCCGAACGCGGGCACGACGTACAACCTCGGCGACAACAACGTCGGCGAGGTGGACCAGCGCGCGGTCGTGGACCCGAGCTTCCTGGAGCTGGTGCGCCTGGGCATCCGCCCGGCGAACGACCCGGTGGTCGAGAACACCGTCGAGGTGGTGGACGAGACGCTGGGCGAGCGGACGCCGGTAGGCCAGCTGTGGCACCGTTTCACGGGTGACGGCTACGGCGAACAGGCCGACGGCGGCCCGTGGAACGTGAACTGGCCGACGCCGACCCGCACGTACGGCCGCCTGTGGCCGATCTTCGCGGGCGAACGCGGCGAGTACGAGCTGCTGGCCGGCGAACCGTCAGCGGCGAACAGCCGCCTGAGGACCATCGCGGCGACGGCCAACAGCGGTTTGATGCTGCCGGAACAGGTGTGGGACGAGCGGGCGCCACAACGCGCCGGCACCCCCACGACGTCGGCGACCCCGCTCGCGTGGACACACGCCCAGTACGTCCGCCTGGCCTGGTCGCTGACGGCAGGCCACCCGGTGGAACAGCCGTCCGTGGTGGCCTGCCGCTACGTCGACGCCTGCTGAGGTGTCAGGACCCGGCCGTCAGAAGCCGCAGTAGTAGCCGCTGCCGAAGTTGTCCAGGAGGTTGTCGCGGCTCCAGCCACGCACGCCGGTGCGGGTGTTCTGCAGGTAGGTCCACGTGAAGCCGTCGTTGCCGACGGTGTAGCAGTAGTAGCGCGCGTCGTCGGTCGCCTGGAGCTGCCCGACGATCGTGCAGTTCGTCGGCGAGCTCGCGATCGTGCCGCTGCGCTGGTTGACCGCGCCGCTCACCGGCGCGTCGGCGTCGATCGAGCCGTCGAGCAGTGGACCCGCGGTGCCACACGGCGCGTGCCTCGGCGTGACGTCGACCGGTTCGTTCTTGGGTGCCGCACTCGCCGGCGACGCGAGGGCGAGCCCGGAAGCGGCGAACGCACATGTCGCCACGGCGACCAGTACCTTTTTCATGATTTCCCCAGTTTTGTGATCGACTGCTGAATGATCGAAATTGCGTCGTCTCCGACACGGGGAAATGCTGCATATGAAGTATCGGTGGGACAAGTATTTCGGGTACGGTGGGACGCTGGGTCGTCCCGTACAGGCCGATCTGCGCGTATCGCGGGCTGGTGGGACGGCGACGGGATGGTGGCCGGGGCGGGGGCCCGGGTCTTGGGGGAAGTGGGGAATTCGTGTCGCGATCCGCGGAGGTACAGCAACTGGCCGCATTTCTGCGAACGTTCAAGAATCGGGCGGACCGAAGTTATGCGGCGTTGGCGAGACGCACGGGCATGAGCAGCTCGACACTGCACCGCTACTGCACGGGAACGCACGTGCCGACCGACTACGGCACGCTGGCACGCTTCGCCGGTGCGTGTGGGGCCACGCCGCCGGAGCTGCGTGAGCTGCACCGGTTGTGGGCGCTCGCCGACGCCGGTCGCGGGCGGGAGGAGCTGCCCGTCGGGCCACCCGTGGCGCGGCGGGGGCCCGCGTTCGTCTGGGCGGTGGGGGTCGCTCTCGTGGCGGGGACCGCCTGGTGGTTCTCAGGCAAGCAGCGTCAGCAGGTGTGACAGCACCTCGCCGTCGCTCACGCGCAGGCCGTCGTGCTGGTGGTCTGCCGTGTGCCACAGGCGGAGGTCACCGATCGCCGCGGCGGTTCGCAGGGACAGGTCGCGACTGACGTACAGGTCTGTGTCGTAGACCGCCGCGGCGACCGGGACCCTGTTGGCGCCCAACCGGTTCACGTCGTACAGCGGCGGCCACTCGATGCGTTCCGCCAGCTCGTCCGCCACCGGACGCAGTGGCGCCATCAGCGGGTCGTCGTCGAACATCCAGGGGTAGATCATCTCGCCGGTGAACAAGACCGGGTCGTCGCCCGCCAGGGACCGGTGGGCGTCGAACGCCGGGAACTCCGCACGAACCCGTTGCGCCGCCCAGGATGTCGCGCCGAACCCCTGGGCGTAGGAGGGCTCGTGCAGCAGGTAGTACAGCGGGCTCGCCGCCGACGACCACGACAGTGCCTCCTGCGTCGCCAGCAGGAACGCGTCCGACAGCTGGTCACCGTCGAACGGCGACTCCAGCAGGTAGTGCAGCTTCGCGTGGCCGTCCCGCCCGCCCAGCAGGGTGCCGACCGACTGGAACGCCGCCACGCTCAGCAGACGGCCGTTCGGCAGCCGCACGTCCGTCGACGCCAGGTGCGCGGCCACCCGCCGCGCCATCACGACATCCTCCGGGTACGCCACGTAGTGCGCCTCGTTCTTCGCCGCCACCACGGGGTACAGCGACCGGTACACGTCGGCCGCGTCCGTCGTCAGTCCCGGCAGGCCACCCGTCACGAGCGCGGACCGCAGTCCGTCCCCGAAGAACGACAGGTACGTCACCGTGCAGAAACCGCCGAAGCTCTGCCCCAGCACCGTCCACGGTGGAGACCGCAGCGCGGCGCGGATCATCTCCGCGTCACGCACGATCGAGTCCGCGCGGAAATACGTCAGGTACGACGCGCCCCTCGCCAGCGCCACCCGGCGCGTCACCGGCGTCGACCGGCCGGTGCCACGCTGGTCGAGCAGGAGCACGCGGTACTCCCGCGACGCACGCCGCAGCCACCCCTCGTCGCCCAGGGGCCGCGGGGACGGGAACCCGGGGCCGCCGTTGAGGAACAGCAGCCACGGCAGCGAGTCGTCGGCCGTGACCTCCCGCGCGTAGAGCGTGATGCGCTCGCCGTCGGGCCGGTCGTGGTCCAGCGGCACGTCGAACGTGTGATCCTCGAACCTCATGCTCCACTTCTCAGGGCCAGGGCCGCGGTGTCCGCCACGGCGGTCGCGACCGTCGACAACGCCGGCAGATCAAGTCTCCACTGCTGCCAGTACAGCGGCACGTCCACCGGCCTGTCCGGCGCGAGCGACTCGAACCTCCCCGGTCGCGACGCGGCCTGCACCTCCGGCACCATCCCCCAGCCCAGGCCCGCGGCCACCGCCTCGACGAACACCTCCGAGGCCGGGACGAAGTGCCGCGCCGCACTCGCCCCTCGACCGCCTAACGACCGCACGAACGCGTCCTGCAGGTCGTCGCGCCGGTCGAACACCACCACGGGTGCCCGCGCCAGGTCCTCGCGCAGCGACCCGGTCAGCCACCGCGCCGCGAAGGCCGGGCTCGCCAGCGGCAGGTACCGCAGCAGGCCAAGCAGTCGGACCGAACACCCCTGCACCGGGGCCGACGACGACGTCACCGCCGCCATCACCCGGCCGTCACGCAGGAGCGTCGTGGTGTGGTCCTGGTCCTCCCGGTGCAGCTCGAAGCACACGTCCGGCACGTTGGCGAGCGCCGGAAGGAACCAGGTGGCGAGCGAGTCGGCGTTGACGGCGATCGGGACGCGGACCGGCTCGTCGGTCATGCCCAACTCGGCACGCGCCTCGTGCTCCAGCGCGGCGAGCCTGCGGGCGAACCGCACCACCACCTGCCCGGACTCGGTCAGCCGCACGGGTTTGGCGCGGGTCACCAGCACGCTGCCCGACCGCTGCTCGAGTGCCTTCACCCGCTGGCTCACCGCCGACGGCGTCACGTGCAGGACTGCGGCCGCCGCGTCGAACGTGCCCTCGTCGGCGACCGCGAGCAGCGTGCGGACCTGGTCGAGCGGCAGATCTGTCATCACGGCCGCTAATGTTACGTAAGAATCCTTAGCTGTACTGTCGACACGTCCGGACCTAGCCTCGGGGACGTGAGAGATGTCCTGCTCGCGGCCATCGCTGGGTTCGGCACCGGCCTGTCCCTGATCGTCGCCATCGGCGCGCAGAACGCGTTCGTCCTGCGGCAGGGCATCCGGCGCCACGGCGTGCTCGTCGTCGTGGCGATCTGCGCGCTCTCGGACGCGGTTCTCATCGCGCTCGGCGTCGGTGGCGTGGGTGCCGTCGTGCTCGCGTTCCCCACCATCCTCACGGTCGTCGGCATCGCGGGCGGCGCCTTCCTGCTGTGTTACGGGTTCCTGGCCGCGCGCCGGGCGTTCCGGCCGTCGGCCATGGACGTCACCACCGCGCCGGGCGGCAACCGGGTCGTGCTCACGTGCCTGGCGCTGACCTGGCTGAACCCCCACGTCTACCTGGACACGGTGCTGCTGCTCGGCACGGTCGCGGCCCACCGGGGCGACCTGCGGTGGGCGTTCGGGGCGGGTGCCGCGGTCGCCAGCCTGTGCTGGTTCGCCGCGCTGGGGTTCGGTGCGCGCCTCCTCACCGGCTTCTTCGCCCGCCCGTCCTCGTGGCGGCTGCTCGACGGCCTGGTCGCCGCCACGATGGTCACCATCGGGGTGACCCTCGTGGCGGGTGCCGCCTGATCGCCGCACCGGGCGCGCGCGTTCACGGCGGTTGGGGTAGGAAACCGGTGTGCAGGTGCCGACGGACCCGGATGTCGATCTCCACGACCCGCGACAGCGGCGGGAGCTGACGCCCACGCTGCTGGCCGTGATCGCGTTGGGCGGCGCGCTGGGGGCGGTGACGCGTTACGGGCTCGCCGAGGCCATCCCGGACGGGCCGTTCGCGATCTGGGTCGTCAACGTCAGCGGCTGCCTGCTGATCGGCGTGCTGATGGTGTTCGTGACCGACGTGTGGCCGGCCCAGCGGTACGTGCGGCCCTTCCTCGGGGTGGGCTTCCTCGGCGGCTACACGACGTTCTCGACGGCCATGGTGGACGTGCGGGACCTGACCGAGGCGGGTCGCGCGGGCCTCGGCCTGCTGTACCTGGGCGGCACGGTCCTCGCGGCGGTGGTCGCCGTGGCCGTCGGCTGGTACGCCACACGCGCGCTCGTGGTCCGGCGGCAGGCGGCCGCCCGATGACCGTGCTCCTCGTGGCCGCCGGCGCGGCGGTCGGCGCGCCGCTGCGCTACCTGCTCGACCGCGCCGTCCAGCGCCGACACGAGTCGGGCTTCCCGTGGGGCACGCTGACCGTGAACGTCCTCGGCTGCCTCGTCCTCGGCGTCCTGGTCGGCCTGCCCGTGGCCGCGCCGCTGTCCTCGCTGCTGGGTGTCGGGTTCTGCGGGGCGCTCACCACGTACTCGACGTTCGCCTACGAGACGCTGCGGCTGCTGCAGAACCGGACCTACCTGCTGGCGGTGCTCAACGTGGTCGTGAGCCTGCTCGCCGGTCTCGGTGCGGCGTTCCTGGGCACCACGGTCGCCGCCGCGCTATAGGGTGTCCTGCCGTGGAACCGATGCCGCTGCTCAGCGACCCGACCGACGCACTCTCGTCCGTGCCAGCCGCGGGCTCACGGCGGGCCACGCCCGTCGTGGGGCACCTGCGCTTCTACTACGGGCCGATGGACTGCGGGAAGTCCACGCTCGCTCTGCAGGTCGACCACAACCAGGCGCGGCAGGGCCGCAAGGGCCTCCTGCTGGTGCACCACGACCGGTCGGGGAAGCCGCAGATCAGCAGCCGGATCGGGATCACGCGCCAGGCGCTGGAGGTGCACGGCGAGGTCGACCTGCGCGACCTCGTGCGAGCGAGGTGGGCCGAGGGCACGCGCGTGGACTACCTGATCGTCGACGAGGCGCAGTTCCTCACGCCCGCGCAGGTGGACCAGCTGGCGGAGCTGGCCGACGACGTGCAGGTCGACGTGTACTGCTTCGGCATCGCCACGGACTTCCGCAGCAGGATGTTCCCCGGTTCGCGGCGGCTGTTCGAGCTGGCCGACGACCTGGAGCCGGTGCAGGTGGACGTGCTGTGCTGGTGCGGGCTGCCCGCAAGGTTCAACGCGCGCGTGGCCGACGGCGTGGTCATGAGGGCAGGCGACACGGTGCTCGTCGCGGACACGGACCGTGAACTACCCGATTCCGCTCCCCCGGCTACCGTCCGTTACCAAGTGCTGTGTCGGCGCCACTTCCGCGTCGGTGATCTCGGTCCGGCGGTGGCAGGCCGCGGCCAGCTCAGCTTCGCCTGAGGGCCATCCTGGGGAACCCTTTCCCCCAAGTGGGGGACGTCCTAGAGCAATACGCGGAGTCGCGCGTCACGAACATGTTTGAGTCATGTCTCTACGGTGGAAGCTATAGAAGCAGGGGTTGCCGCGGGTCACCGTGCGCGACGGAGTGTGGCGGGTGGGAACGTTTTGACGCGCTCTGACGTTGCACATGGTGAGCACCACCCTGGCTCCAGTGTGGGCACTGTGAGCCGAACGAAAGGACGTCGCCATGGCCGACCGTGTACTCCGTGGAAGCCGACTTGGCGCGGTCAGCTACGAGACAGATCGTAACCACGACCTCGCCCCACGGCGGACGATCCGCTACGCATGCCCCAAGGACCACGAGTTCGAGGTCCCCTTCTCCGATGACGCCGAGGTGCCGTCGATGTGGGAGTGCCGGCTGCACGGTACCCCATCGAAGCTCATCGACGGGACAGAACCCGAGACCAAGAAGGTCAAGCCCCCACGGACTCACTGGGACATGCTGCTCGAACGCCGGACCATTCCGGAGCTCGAGGACCTGCTCACCGAACGGCTGCAGGAACTGAAGGTGCGCCGCAGCCGCTCCGCCTAGACCAGCCCTCCCGCGGGCACACACGTCGGATGCCACACCGGTTCGCCCGGTGTGGCATCCGACGTTTTCGGGCCCTTCCCGCAACCACGACTTATCTGGTCTAGACCTATGTCTTGACTGGTATGGACCAATGCTGGGATGGTTGGTGACACTCCGAAGCGACCCTGCCCCGAGGAGTGACCATGAGGAAGACCAAACTGCTGGTGACGCTCGCGTTGCTGGCCTCCCTGTTCGCCGCGAGCACCACCGTCCCGGTGGCCGCCGCGCCGAGACGCGCGTTCGTGGTGTCGCAGGCGCAGTTCAACCAGATGTTCCCCAACAGGAACTCCTTCTACACCTACAGCGGCCTGACCTCGGCGCTGGACAGTTTCGCCGCGTTCGCCGGGACCGGCAGTGACACGATCCGCAAACAGGAGGCGGCGGCGTTCCTCGCGAACGTGCACCACGAGACCGGCGGCCTGGTGTACGTCGTGGAGCAGAACCAGGCCAACTACCCGCACTACTGCGACTGGAGCCAGTCCTACGGCTGCCCCGCGGGCCAGTCGGCCTACTACGGCCGAGGACCCATCCAGCTCAGCTGGAACTTCAACTACAAGGCGGCAGGCGACTACCTGGGCATCAACCTGCTGAACGACCCGTGGCAGGTGCAGAACAACGCGGCCGTCTCCTGGAAGACGGCCCTGTGGTACTGGATGACCCAGCGCGGACCGGGCACCATGACGCCCCACGACGCCATGGTCAACCAGCGCGGCTTCGGCGAGACCATCCGCAGCATCAACGGCTCGCTGGAGTGCAACGGCGGCAACCCCGGCCAGGTCCAGAGCCGGGTGAACAACTACACCCGGTTCGTCGGCATCCTGGGTGTCCCGGCGGGCGGCAACCTGTCCTGCTGAGCGGCGCGGTGCACGGGGGCGGCGTCCGAGTCGCCCCCGTGGCGTCGTGATCAGCGCTTGAAGACGGCCTTCACCTGGTCGCGGCGGCGACGCAGGCCCCACTTCGTGACGCGGATGAGGGCCTCGCGGATCACGTCGACGCCCATCTTCGAGACGCCGAACTCGCGTTCGGTGAAGGTGATCGGGACCTCCACCACCGTGAAGCCCGCCTCGATGGTGCGCCAGCCCAGGTCGATCTGGAAGCAGTAGCCGCGGGAGGCCACGTTGTCGAGGCGGAGCTTCTGCAGGGCCTCGCGGCGGTAGGCGCGGAAGCCCGCCGTCATGTCCTTGACCCGAGCGCCGAGCGCGAGACGCGTGTAGGTGTTGGCACCCCACGAGAACAGGTACCGGTGCTTGGGCCAGTTCACGACCCGGCCGCCGGGGACGTAACGGGAGCCGATCGCCAGGTCGGCGTCGTCCAGCGCGTCCAGCATCCTCGGGAGGTCCTCCGGCGCGTGCGAGCCGTCGGCGTCCATCTCGACCAGGACCGCGTAGTCGCGCTCCATGCCCCATGCGAAGCCCGCGACGTAGGCTGCGCCGAGGCCGTTCTTCTCCGTGCGGTGCATGACGTGGATGAGCTCGTCCGCCGAGGCGAGCCGGTCGGCGATCTCACCGGTGCCGTCGGGGCTGCCGTCGTCCACGATCAGGGCGTGTGCCTTCGGCAGTGCGGCACGTAGCCGGCTCACTATCCGCTCGATGTTGTCCCGCTCGTTGTACGTCGGGATCACCACGAGCACCGGCTCGAGCTGCTCCGCCATTCGTCACCCTCCTCGCCGGCACGCCTTTCGCGCCGGTCACTTCCTGTCGGTCAGTTGCTTGCCCTGCCACGCCGCCGCACGACGATCCCGATGGCGAGCGCGACGAGTCCCACGGCTGCCATGGCCCACTCCGGGGCGGGCCCCAGTTGGTCCGACAGCGTAGTCGTCGACCGTAGCGGTACCCGCTCGACCAGTGCCGCGTCGGTGAACATGCCCGTGGACTGGGTCACAGAACCGTCGGGGCGGATGAACGCGCTCACCCCGCTGGTCGCCGCGACGGCCACCGTCCTGCCGTGCTCGACGGCGCGCACGCGGTCCATCGCGAGCTGCTGGTAGGTCATCTCGGTGTAGCCGAAGGTCGCGTTGTTCGTCGGCACGGCGAGGATGTTCGCACCCTTCACCGACTCGCGCACCACGTCGTCGAACGCCACCTCGTAGCAGGTCGCGAGGCCGACGCGGGCGTTCGCCATACTGAAGTCGACGGCCTTGTCGCCCGGCACGAACTGCCCGGCACGGTCCACTTCCGAGGTGAAGATCCGGAAGAACGACCGCCACGGCATCGTCTCGCCGAATGGCTGCAGTTTGCGCTTGGTGTACTGCTCGACGGGTCCGTTCTGCGGCGTCCACAGCAGCATCGTGTTGCGGGGCAGCCCGTCGTCGCCGACGAGCACCGAACCGACCGCGATGGGTGCCTTGATCGCCCGGGCGGCGTCGTCGATGCGCGACCAGGCGTCCGGGTTGCGGTAGGGGTCGATGTCGGAGGAGTTCTCGGGCCAGATCACCAGGTCGGGCTGCTCGGCGCGGCCTGCCTTGATGTCCCGGGCGAGCCGCTCGGTGCGTGCGACGTGGTTGTCGAGCACCGCGCGCCGTTGGGAGTTGAAGTCGAGCCCGGCCCTCGGCACGTTGCCCTGCACCACGGCCACGACCGCGGTGCCGTCGTTGGCGTCGGTCCCCACCAGCGGCAACGCCCCGAACGCGGCGACCACGGGGAGCAGGAAGGCCAGCGCGGGCGCCACCAACCGTCGAGGCTGCCGGTCCAGGACGAGCGTGCGGACCAGGGAGGCGAGCCCGAACCCACACATGGCGACGGCGAGCCCGATCAGCGGTGTGCCGGCCACCGCGGCGAGGGGAAGGAAGATGCCGTCGGGCTGGGAGAAGGCGAGGCGGCCCCAGGGGAACCCGCCGAAGGGGAAGAGCGACCGCAGGTACTCCCCCGCCGTCCAGACGAAGGCCGCCCACACCGGCCAGGCGGGCAGCACACTGACGACGGCGATCCCGGCGCCGGCGAGGCCCAGGAGCGCGGCCTCGGCGAGAGCGAGCGGCAGCCAGGCGACGACGCCCACGAACTCGCCGGTCCACGCGAGCAGGGGGACGAAGTAGCCGAGGCCGGCACACAGCGTGTAACCGAACCCGGCGCGGGCACGGCGGCCGTAGATGACGGCGCCGAGGATCGCGATCCCGACGGGGGCGAGCCACCAGAGCGTGCGGGGCGGGTTGCCGAGGTAGATCAGGACACCCGCGCCCACGGAGAGAAGGACACGCAGAAGGACGTTTCGCCAGGCAGGCGCACGAACGTCCGTTTTGTCGGACACTGCCGGCTCGTCCGACGAGACTGCGGGTGCGATCACCCGACAAGCGTACGGCGTCGGTTGTTCACTGCGTGTTTCAGCCGGACTCAGCGGGTGGGGGGTTCGGCCGGCGGCCGGTCGGCGCGGCGTTGTCAGGACGGTGGCCAGTTGCGGAGGGTGGTGTCGGCCATTTCCTGGAGTTGGTCGCGACCCACACCATTGGCGGCCTGCACGGCGATACCGGAGGTCAGGACGGTGACGTAGCGGCGAGTAGCGCCGGGTTGGTACACGAGGGCGGGCCGCCGTCGTCGACGGCGCGCTGGAACCGCGCCCGGATGGCGGACAGCCGTTGTCACGGAAGGCGACGGGGAGGTCGCGGACGCCGTGCCCGGAGTCGCTGGTGGCGAGAGTCCAAGCAGGCGCCGGGGCCTGTCGGGCGGGTGGTGGTTAGAGCAGTGTCGGCGAGGATCGGTGGCGACGCCGAGGGCGGTCGCTCGTCGAGGGCGGTCGGCTCGCCGAGAGCGTCCAGGTGAGGTAGGCGCCGGGCCTCCGGTGCAGCGCTCCAGGGCCTTGCGGAACAACGCCTCTCAACCCGCGACGGCCTGTCGCGAGTAGCCACGTCGTCGACGGGATCGACCGAGTGATGGGCTGGCACGCGGATACCGAAAGTCGCCGTTCCGGCGCTCGCAGGGCCCGCGACAGCGAGGAACGCCGGCAGGTCTGCGCGCCACCCGCTGCCGGGCCGTGCCTCAGCAGTTCGCGCGGACGGAGCCCCGCGGTCCGTCCGTTCGGTCAGTCCTGCGGCACGCCGCGGTGGGATGACACTCTGGCAGCGCGTGATGAGGACCAGCAGCGTGCCGATCCCCAATGGCCCGTTCTGGGGTCAGGGGTTCGGGGTGCGGAAGTTGGCGGCGTAGCGGGCGCGTTCCTCGGCGTCGCGGTCGGCGTTTCGGGATTCTCGGGTGGCTCTTGCTATGCCGTGGGCGTAGCCGTGTTTGGCTGCTCTCAGTTCGCAGCTTTCGTCCACGTACGACAGGGAGAAGTAGACGCCCACGATGGCTACCAGCAGGATCATCGCCAGTTTCAGGCCGAGGGGGCCTGGGACCAGCAGGCAGCCTGCCGCTATCGGGGCGAGCACCACACAGCCGCGCGCCGCGTGGCGTAGGGCCCAGGTCTTGGCTGTCACGTCGTGCAGTACCCAGGGCGCCAGGTTGGCGGGCAGTCTGCCGCCGACCGCGTACCACAACCACTGGGCTGGGTTTGGTCGCTTCATGCTTCGTAGCCTAACATTTAGTACACTAACTGTTGAGGTGATCTGAGCCATGCCATCCGTTGATCTCGGACCTGACCCGCTGGCGTTGGACCGGCAGGTCTGCTTCGCCCTGTCGCTTGCCTCGCGGAGTGTCATCGCCATCTACCGGCCGCTCCTCGAGCCCCACGGGCTGACCCATCCCCAGTACCTCGTGCTGCTCGCGCTCTGGGATCGAGCACCCCGCACCGTTCGCGACATCGGTGAGACGCTTCGGCACGAGCCCGCCACGCTCTCGCCCATGCTCAAGCGGCTCGAGGCCCTCGGGTACATCTCTCGGGCCCGGGACCCCCGGGACGAGCGGGCGCTGTCCGTCGACCTCACCGACAAGGGGGTCGAGCTGCGGCGCGAGGCCGAGAAGATTCCCTATCGGGTGGTCGAGGCCCTGGGAATGGAGCTGTCCGAGCTGGAGCAGCTGCACGCCGCCCTGTCGCGGGTGCTCGCCGCCACTCAGAAGACGCCCGGCGACACCAGGCCCGTCTCGTAGGCGACCATCACCGCCTGCGCCCTGTCGCGGATGCCCAGTTTCAGGAAGATGCGGCTGACGTGGGTCTTGATGGTCTGTTCGGCCAGGGTCAACCTGGTCGCTATCTCCGTGTTCGACTCTCCTCTCGCCACCCACACGAGCACCTCTCGCTCGCGTGGGGTCAGTACCTCCAGTGACGGTGGTGTGCTCGCCAGCGCGGGCCTGCTGGCGAAGTGGGCTATCAACCTGCTGGTCACCACCGGGTCCAGCAGCGACTCCCCTGCCGCCACGACTCGCACCGCCGCCACCAGCTCCTCCGGCGTCGCGTCCTTGAGCAGGAAGCCCGACGCACCCGCTCGCAGTGCCGCGTACACGTAGTCGTCGATGTCGAACGTGGTCAGCATCAGTACCCGGGCCCTGGTGTTCGCCAGGCGTCTCGTTGCCTCCACGCCGTCCATCACCGGCATGCGGACGTCCATCAGGACCACGTCCGGGGCGGTCCTCACACATACCTCCAGCGCGGCCTGGCCGTCGGCGGCCTGACCGACCACCTCGAGGTCGGCCTGCGCGTTCAGCAGCGCGGCGAAGCCGGCTCGCACCATGTCCTGGTCGTCGACCACGACGACCTTGGTCGCGTGTTCGAGGGTCATCGGTGCACCCCGCGATACCAGTCATGCCGAACGTGCTCAAGACCTGGGGTGACCTGGTCAAGGCACGGGTGGCCGCCACCAACCAGCTCGCGGCGCACGACCGTCCGGACGCGACAGCCGCGTCGGCCGGGGTCGCCCCAGTCACTGAGCCTTCCGGCGTGGACCGTCCACGTGCCAGTCGCGACCTGGGCCGCGCCTGGATCCGCGTCGTGGGGCGCTGTCGGCAGAACCACCCGTCCTACGACCCCGCCCTGCACGGCGACGCCGAACGCCTCGTCACACAGCCCACCGCCACACGGCCTCGGCCGTTGCCCTGGCCACGACTTCGACCTCGGCCACGGGGGTGGTACGCGGGGTGTCACAGCGGTAGCTCCGCCCTTACTCGCCAGCCTTCGGCCGGTTGGTCCACTTCGAACTTTCCTCCCAGCAGTGTCGCTCGTTCTCGCAGGCCCACCAGACCGTGGCCGCCCCGGGGGGCGGGTTTCGGCGGTACGGGCGGGCGTTCGTTCGTCACCTCTATGTGCAGGGTGTCGTTCGCTCTGGTGATGTCCACGGTCGTCTTCGCGTTGCCGGCGTGGCGGACCACGTTGCTCAGGCCCTCCTGCACGATCCGGTACACGGCCAGCTGCGTGACCTGCGGCAGGTCCTCTGTGTCCGTCTCCACTCTCAGGGTCACCGGGGTGCCTGCCGTCGTGATGCGGTCGACCAGCGCCGGTAGGTCCGCGAGTGTCGGTTGTGGGGTTCGGTTCGGGTCCTCGCTCTCGTCGCGTAGGGCGGACAACAGGCCTCGCAGCTCGGACAGGGACGCCCTCGCCACCTTCGCTATCTCGGTGAACTCGGTCGCCACCGGCTCCGGGAGGTCCTGGTGCCGGAAACGGGCCGACTCGGCCTGGACGGTGATCATGGACATGTGATGGGCCACCACGTCGTGCAGTTCGCGGGCTATGCGGGCGCGCTCCTCCACCACCGAGCGCAGCTCGCGCTCGGCCGCACTGACCTGGCGTTCCTCCGCCAGCTCGACGACCATCGCGCGGCGGCCGTGCACGAAGTCGCCGATGATGATCGCCAGGCCGCACGCCGCCGTGGCCACCGCCGCGGACTGCCAGTCGCTGTGCTCATTGCTCATGAGCAGCAACGACACGACGAGCTGGATGCCGAACATGACACTCGACAGCGTCCGGCGGCCCAGTGTGGCGACCAGTCCGGCCGTCGCCGCCAGGGACCCGATGCTGCTCACCGCCCACGGCCACGGCTCGGATGACGACACCGGGATCGTGATCGACGCCGTCATGAACACGGCGACCAGCTCGATGACCCACGCGGCGACCGGCCACCGGTAGATCACCAGCGGGACCACCCGGAGGTAGGCCAGCACGATCGCCATATCGGTGTGCGTCGCGTAGTGCTGGACCAGGTCGAGGAACCCGAGCACCAGCAGCGCGGCCACGGTCACCCACAGGCCGAGGCGGCGGATCGTCACGGCGCCCATTAGACCGCTTCGACGGGCGCCCTGCCGTTCAGGCGGCGGATCACGGCCATACAGATGACCTGCATCCCGAGCGCGGCCATGGCGTGGATGAACCAGGCGCCGATCAGCGTCGGGCCACCCCAGGCGTTGTGTAAGAGCGGGTCCGAGGTGAACGGGTGGCCGAGTGCGCCGATCGCGTCGGGGCGCAGGGGGTACAGCCAGCTGAACCACACCAGGAACACGATGAGTGCCGCGAACGGGAACGCGGCCAGCGACCAGGCGCGGGGCCGGAAGCCGAGGCGGGCAGCCAGTCGGCCGCGGCCGGGGAGGATGTCGAGGGCGTAGAGGAGGTGGGATGCGGTGTTGTTCATGGCGACTACGTTATGCAGGGGAGGGCTACGAAGCGTCACACTGTGGAGCCAACCTGCACGTAGTACTGGGGTACTACGACAATGGCCGACATGCTACGAGTGGGGTCCACGGTGCTGGGGGTGTCCGACGTCCGGCGCGCCGTCGAGTTCTGGGGCCGAGCCATCGGCTACGTGCCGAGGGACAAGGAGATCGACGAGACCTGGGTGGTCCTCGTCCCGGCGGACGGCGTCGGCCAGAACATCTCCCTGATGCGCAGCGACACCCCGGTCCAGGAGAGACCACGCGTCCACCTGGACCTCTACGCCTCGGAACCCGACAGGGAGATCGACCGGCTGATCGAGCTGGGGGCGTCGAGGGTCGACTGGCCCGACTACCCGCCGAACGCCGACTTCACCGTGCTCGCCGACACCGAGGGCAACCGGTTCTGCGTGATCGACAAGAGCGCCTAGCTCTCCGTCATGAGGTGGCGCCGGACGACCTTCCCGGTCGCGTTGCGCGGCAGGGCACTCACGAAGATCACGTCACGCGGCACGGCGAACCTCGGCAGGTGCGCGTGCACGTAGTCCCTGACCACGCCGGGAGTGATCGCCGCCCCCGGCCGGGGCACGACGTAGGCCGCGAAGCGCTGCCCGAACTCGCGGTCCGGCACCCCCACCACGGCGGCGTCCATGACCTGCGGCAACGTCAGGATCAGCTCCTCGACCGGACGCGGGAAGACGTTCTCGCCACCCGAGATGATCATGTCGTCGTCCCGGCCGGACACGAACAGCCTGCCGTCGGCGTCGAGGTAGCCGCGGTCGCCGGTCACCATCATGTCGGCGTAGACCAGGTTCGTCCCGCCACCCGTGTAGCCCTCGAACAGCATGTCGTTGCCGACGCAGATCCGGCCGACGACCCCGGGCGGCACCGGCAGACCGGTGGCGTCGACGATGCCGACCTTGGTGCCGACCGGACACCGGCCCGCGGTCGTCGGTGCCGCCTTGAGGTCCTCCGGGTCCGCGATGCTCGCCCAGGAGACCTCGGTCGACCCGTACAGGTTGTAGAGGACGTCGCCGAACTCCGCCATGAACGCGTTGACCAGCGACGACGACAGAGAAGCACCGCTGGAGGCCACGATCCGCAGCGACGACGTGTCGTAGTTGCGGATCACCTGGCGCGGCAGGTCGAGGATGCGCCGCAGCATGATCGGCACCACGATCAGCGAGGTGCAGCGGTGCTCCTCGATCGCGGCGAGCGTGGCCTCCGGGTCGAACTTGCGGTGCAGCACCAGCTTCGCGTGCAGCGGCATGCCGATCTGCAGCGCGCCGAGGCCCCACGTGTGGAACAGCGGCGCCGCGATCATCATCCGTTCGCCCGCCTGGAACGGGATCCGCGACAGCAGGGCGGCGGCCGTGCGCATGCCGTGCGGGTTGCGCCGCCGCGCGCCCTTCGGGTTGCTGGTGGTGCCCGACGTCAACACGATGATCTTGCCGGGTGCGGAGGGTGCCTTGATCCGTTCCGGCGACGAGTCCTCGACCAGCCCGTCGATGGTGATGTCGCCCGGCTCGTGCCCCCAGGTCAGTACCCTGACCAGCGACGCGGGCAGGTAGTGCATCAGTGGCAGGAACTCCTCGTCGACGAGGACCGCCGCGGGCCGGTGCGTCATCACCGTGTCGCGAACCTGGTTGGCCGACAGGCTCGTGTTCAGCAGCAGCACGCTCGCGCCGAGCTTCCCGCACGCCACGGTCGACTCGATCATGCCTGCGTGGTTGCGGCACATGACCGCGACACGCCTGCCCTGCCGGACTCCCAGCTCCGCGAGACCGTTCGCGAGGCGGGTCGTGCGCTGGTCGACCTCCTCGAAGGTGAGCGTGCCGAGCTCGTCGGAGATCGCCGCCAGCTTCGGGAACCGCATGCGCATGGCGCGGTAGCCGCCCGCGACGGTCGCACCCCACTTGGCCAGCACGTTCAGCTGCCGCAGCATCTTGTCCGGACGGCCGGGCGTCAGCACCCCGGCCCTGGTCAGGATCCGTGCGACCGTCAGCTGCGACTGACTCTGCGCGGCCTGGTCGATCCCCTTGCGGGACGAGGTGATCGCGATGCCCGCGAGGTGGTGGTGGAACAAGAGGAACGCCTTGCGGACGCGCTTGCGCAGCCAGGTCGCGGAGATCCCGGCGTCCACGTTGGGCAGCGACACGGACAGCTGCACCTCCGTGCGCTCGCCGTCGAGGGAGGTGAACCGCAGGGACACGTGCCCGCCCGGCCAGCGGTCGCTGACGATCACGAAGTGCTCCTGCGGCCGTTTGACCAGCACCTCGATCTCGTGGCGCACGACCGGTCCCCGGTCGACGCTGAACCGCACCTCGTAGCGACCGGCGTCGGTGGGTCCGATGTGCTCACACCAGGCCACCTCCGCGACGAACCGTGGATAGCTCTCCAGGTCCGTCAGCAGCGTCCACACCTCATCGAGAGGGTGGTCGAGGACTTCTGTCACCTCAACGAGATCGGTCGCCATGCTCCTCCGTCCGCGGGGCGAACGCCCGGAGCTAGTGTTACTAGCAGCATGCTCCATTCGGAGCAAGACCCGGTTCCGTGACGTGGACCTTATAGTGCGCGAACGAGCATTTCGGTGAGCACCCCGGGGTCGCTCTCGAGCGGCTCCCTGCGTCCCGTCGGCGCGAACCCGTGGCGCAGGAACAGTCCCCGGGCCGCGTCGTTGCCGTCCGCGACCCGGAGCACCACGCTGGACCAGCGGTTCTCCTTCGCCCACCGGAACACTTCGGTGACCAGGGCGTCGCCGACGCCGAGACCGCGGTGGTCGGGACTCACCCACACGGAGATCAGCATCGGTGTGTCCGGCTCGGACAGGTACAGGCCCGCGAGCCCGGCGGGGCCTCCGGCGTGGACGGCCACGACCCACAGCGCGGTGTCGAGCCTGCGCCGCCAGTCGGCCTCGTCGGACGCAGCCTCGCCCGCCAGCGTCGAGCCGTAGGCGTGGGGGGCGTCGGCGAGGGCCGCCAGCCGCACC
The DNA here is from genome assembly GCF_004364325.1 of Actinophytocola oryzae. Classification (GTDB taxonomy): domain Bacteria; phylum Actinomycetota; class Actinomycetes; order Mycobacteriales; family Pseudonocardiaceae; genus Actinophytocola; species Actinophytocola oryzae. The sequence continues at coordinate 133,240 of NZ_SOCP01000013.1, forward strand.
TCGCACAACGTCCGCCAGTCGTCGCCAGTCAGTCGTATGACTTCCATGCCGGTCGACGATAAGTCAGGAGCCGGCCGCGTCGCCCCCGGTTTTCGCCGGGACCACGATCGTGGCGGTCGCCCTGGTCGCGACGACGGGCGGGTCGAGCACGTCCGCGGCGGACGGTCCGCGTTCCGGTGCCGCGCGGCAGAGGACGCGGGCCTCGAACGACAGGTCCCGGGAGCGGGTCCCAATACGAGTGACCGACGCGGTCACCTCGACCACGTCACCGGCCTGGATCGGCGCCAGGAATTCCACTTTCGAGTACCCGGCGAGCAGGCTCTCGTCACCGTCGGTGTGGATGGCGAGGTCCGTCGCGACGTCGCCGAACATCGCCAGCCCGTACGCGCCGTCCACGAGGTTCCCGCCGTAGTGAGCGTGCGCGTAGGGCACATATCGCCGGTGTGTCACCGAGAACCCGACCTCGAGACTCACTTGACCTCCTTCATCGCGTGCACCAGGTACGAGGCCACCTCACCAGGCGTGGTGCCCCGGCCGAACACCCGGTCCACGCCGAGTTGGCCGGCCATCATCGGGTCGAACCGAGGGCCGCCCGCGATCAGGACCGGCCGCCGGTCCCCCATGGCCTCGCGGAAGGCGGCCGACATCTCCTGCGTGTTGAGGATGTGCGCGTCCCGCTGGGTGACGACCTGGGACACCAGCACCGCGTCGGCCTTCTCCGTGCGGGCCCGTTTCACCAGCTCGGGGACGGTCACCTGGGCGCCGAGGTTGACCACGCGCAGCTCGCGGTAGTACTCGAGGCCCTTCTCGCCCGCGAAGCCCTTGATGTTGAGGATCGCGTCGATGCCGACCGTGTGCGCGTCGGTGCCGATGCAGCCGCCGACCACGACGAGCTTGCGGCGCAACGACTTCCGGACCTCGCCGTTGACCTCGGACGGTGAGAGCAGCGGGTACTCGCGTTCCACGACCGTGACCGCGTCCAGGTCGACGACGTGCTTCACCGAGCCGTAGACCACGAAGAAGGTGAAGTCGGTGCCGATGCCGTGGGAGTGCACGACCATCGCGGGCTCGATGCCCATCTTGTTGGCGAGCTGCAGGGCCGCGCCCTCGGCCTTCGGGCCGGGTGGTACCGGAAGGGTGAACGACGTCTGGACCATGCCGTCACCGGTAGTGTCGCCATACGGCCGTACGGAATTGGTCATGTCGTCGCCCCGGACTCGAGGAGTTCCGACGCGGGGTTGCGGTAGGCGTCGGCCTTCTCGATCACTCCGTCGGCGCCCTTTCCCTTGTCCGGCGGGCGTTTCATGAGGCCGAAGGTGCCGTCGGCGATGGCGTCGAGCAGGCCGTCGCGGACGATGCGGTCCAGCAGGTCGACCGCCTCGCCGAGCACCTGGTGGGCACGCTTGGCGATGAAGCCGCCGGGTGCCGGGTGGAAGTCCTCCCGCAGGCCCGCTGCCGCGTTGAGCACGTACTTGACGTTGCGGATCGCGAGGTCCCGGTCGGACAGGAACGGCGTCACGACCGCCTCGGTCATCATGCCGACGAGCAGGATGGACTGTCCGGTGAGAACACCCGCGAGGTTGAAGAACCCGTCCAGCAGGTGGCCGAAGAACACGTCGCCGGTCATGTGCTTGGTGGGTGGCATCCACTTGAGCGGCGCGTCCGGGAACAGCTCCCTGGCCAGCAGCGCGTGCGCCAGCTCGAGGCGGAACGACTCGGGGACCGTCGGGTTGATCTCGAAGGCGTGGCCGAGGCCGAGTAACTCGTCCGGCAGGCCCGCCTCGTGCGCGAAGTGCTCGTTGAGCAGCTGTGACACGGTGACGGTGTGCGCGGCGTCCACCGCGTCGGCCGTGGTGAGGTAGTTGTCCTCGCCGGTGTTGATGATGATGCCCGCCCGGGCGTGGACCTGTCGGGAGAACCGCTGGTCGACGAAGGTGCGGATGGGGTTGATGTCGCGGAACAGGATGCCGTACATGGAGTCGTTGAGCATCATGTCCAGGCGCTGCAACCCCCCGAGCACGGCGATCTCCGGCATGCACAGGCCGGACGCGTAGTTGGTGACGCGGATGTAGCGGCCGACCTCCCTGGACACGTCGTCCATGGCGCCGCGCATGATGCGGAAGTTCTCCTGGGTGGCGTAGGTGCCCGCGAAACCGTGGTGTGTCGCGCCTTCGGGCACGTAGTCCAGCAGGGACTGTCCTGTCGAGCGGATGACCGCGATGATGTCGGCGCCGGCACGGGCGGCGCTCGCGGCCTGGACGACGTCCTCGTCGATGTCGCCGGTCGCGACGATCAGGTAGATCCACGGCCGCTGCGGCGGGTCGCCGAGCCTGGCGACGAGCTTGTCGCGCTGGGCGCGGTTGCGGTCGACCGTGCGCAGTCCCTTCGCGACCGCGGTGCGCGCCGCCTTGGCGGCACGGTCGGCGGCGCGGCGGTCGGGGATCCGGTACTGGATCTGGCCCGCTGCGGTGGCCTCCGCCAACTCGGTCAGCGAGCCGAGGTCGTGTTCCCGCATGGCGTGGAAGGCCGGGACGACGACGCCGTGCTCGAGGCCGCAGTGCTCGCGGACGGTGTCGACGACGCGGTTCACCCACGGCACGTCACCCGCGCGGTGGCCGGAGTCGGCGCCGGTGATGCCCGCGAGGCGCAGGGTCGCGCGCTCGACGGCGACGGTGGTGTGCGCTTTGGCAATACGCACGACTGGTTCCGCGGCGCGGGCAGCAAGCTCACGCGCGGTCGCGACGACGTCGGGATCCAGGTCGAGCATCACGGCACCTCGTAGATCGTGTGGCCGGCAAGGACTGTGCGCAGGCAGGTCTCGTCCCGCCAGACGGCGAAGGTCGCGGGCGCGCCCACGTCGAGCATGCCGCCGGTCTCGCGGGCCGCCGCCCAGCCGCCGACCGTGTGCGCGGCGAACGCGCGGTCGCGGTCGAGGCCCTGGCGGGGCGTGCGGTGCTCGACCGCGGCACGGACGGCGGCCCACGGGTCGAGCGGGGTGACGGGTGTGTCCGAGCCGAACGCGAGGGTCACGCCCTCCTCGACGAGCGTCGCGAGGGGGTTGAGGGCGCTGCCCCGGTCCGGGCCCAGCCGCTCGGCGTACATGCGGTCGCGCCCGCCCCAGGTGGCGTCGAACAGCGGCTGCACGGACGCGACCACGCCGAACCCGGCCAGCACGCCCGCCTGCTCGGCCGTGACCATCTCCAGGTGCTCCAGGCGGTGGCGGGCTGCGGCGAGTGTCGACTCCCCCACGACCTCCGCCGCCAGCGTGAACCCGGCCACGACCTCGGCGACGGCGGCGTCGCCGATCACGTGGAAGCCGGCCTGCGTGCCCGCCTCGGTGCAGGCGACCACGTGCTCGGCGATGCGTCTCGCGTCGTGGTAGAGGGCGCCCCTGGTGTCCGGGCGGTCGGTGTAGGGCTCGCGGAGCGCGGCGGTGCGGGAGCCGAGCGCGCCGTCGACGAACAGGTCGCCCGCGAGGCCGGCGACGCCGGCGGGCGCGGCGCCGAACGCACCCCAGTAGCCGATCACCCTTGGCAGGTCACCTGACCTGCCAAGCAGAGCCGCCAGGTCGTCGGCGCCGGAGATGTCGGGGCCCGCGCACTCGTGGACGCAGGCGACGCCCATCGCGGCGGCGTGGCGGAGGAACGCCAGCTGCGCGGCCTCCCGCTGGTCCGGGGTGATCGACGCGAGGGCCGCGCGGCGGACGTCGTGGTGGGCGTCCCTGGCGAGCGGGCCGTCGTCGGTCCAGCCCGGCCGCGTGCGGGCACTCGGGGCGAGGTCCACGAGCGCGGTGGACACGAGCGCGGAGTGCACGTCGATCCTGGACAGGTACACGGGCGTGCCGCCTGCCACGGCGTCCAGCTCGGCGCGGCTGGGTGGGCGGTTCTCCGGCCAGCGGGTCTCGTCCCAGCCGTGGCCCCACAGCAGTACGTCCGTACCGGCCCGTTCGCGGACGCCGTCGAGGAGGTCGGACAGCGACTCGGCCGCCGTGAGGTCGAGGCCGGTGCGCAGCAGGCCCGCCGAGGTGGCGTGCACGTGGGCGTCCACGAACGCGGGCGCCACGTCGGCACCACGCAGGTCGACCGTATTGGTGGCCTGACCGGGGAAGTCGCGGCCGAGCCAGGTGACCCGGCCGTCCTCGACGGCCATGGCGGTCGCGTCGCCGCCACGGATCGCGGCGTTCGTGTACAGCGTGGTCATGGTGTCGCAGTCTGCCGTTCGCGCTGCTCGAACAGCTCGCGCACGCCTGGCGTGGCGCGGAACAGGTCGAGTGCGAAGTCCGCGTGGCCCGGCACGAAGCCGTTGCCGACGATCATGCGGACGTCGGCGGCCAGGCCCTCCGCGCCGAGGGCCGCTGCCGAGAACGACGTGGCCATCGAGAAGAACACGATCGTGCCACCGTCGGCGGTGGCCAGGACCGCGCCGTGTTCGCAGCCGGGCACGTCGACGCACACGATCGTCACGTCGACCGGCGTGCCGACCGCCTCGGCCACCGCGACCGGGTTCCGCGCGTCGGCGACCACCACCTCGTCGGCGAGCCCGGCGGCACGCACGGCTGCCGCCTCGGACTCGGTCGGCACCAGCGCGACCAGCCTGCCCGCACCCGCACGGCGGGCCGAGGCCAGCGACAGGCTGCCCGACTTGCCGCCCCCGCCGAGTACCAGTACGGATGACCCGGAACGGGCCTCGCGGACGACCCGGTCGGTGAGCGCGGGTGCCCCGCACACGTCGAACACGGACAGCGCCAGCTCGTCGGGCAGGTCAGTGGGCAGTACAGCCGCGATGGAGCGGCCGAACAGGATCGCGGTGCCCCGGCACGGCACCTGCTCGCTCTCCCCCGACCAGTCGGCGAGCCCGTCGTCGATCCGCAGCGGGGTGAGCGTGAGCGACACGAGCGTAGCGACGCGGTCACCGACGGTCAGCCCCAACGGGGATTCCGACCCGACCGAGCGAACCGTGCCGAGCAGCATTCCCCCTGATCCGGTGACCGGGTTGTGCATCTTGCCGCGCTCCTCGACGATCCCGGCCACCGCGCGGCGGACCGCGTCGGGTGAGCCGTGCTCCTCGCGTAGCTGACGGAAGGACGCCGCGTCCAGGTTGAGCCGCTCGACGTCGATCAGGACTTCATCAGGCCACAAGCGTGCCTCTGCCGACAGTCGCCACGCTTGCTGGGGCAGGACCCCGGCGGGCTCTAGCACGCGATGCAGTCCGTAGGGGGAGGACGACACGACACCTCTTCCGTAGGATTTACGTCAGCACTACATTCTGGCAGCATATCTTTAGGTCAACTCGGCGACCAGGAGGACGTATGACGGCGTTGCACGATGGGATTGCGGCCGACACGTCGATCTCGGACGCGGTGGACAACTACGCGAGGCAACCGTACGAGTACGTCAGGCGAGAACTGGTGGAGCCGGACTGGCGCCGGTTCCCCGGCTGGCGTGAGGTGACGGACGCGCAGTGGCGGGACGCGCAGTGGCAGCGGGTGCACTGCGTCAAGAACGTCAAGCAGCTGCGCGCGGTGATGGGCGACCGGCTCGCCGAGACGTTCTACGAGGACCTCGTCGCCGACCAGGAGCGGCTGGCGACGATGTCGATGCTGCTGCCGCCGCAGATGCTCAACACGATGGCGCCCGACGTCACGGACAGTGACCTCACGAAGGCGTTCCTGTCCGACCCGGTCCGCCGCTACATGATGCCGGTGGCGAGCGACCGCGACCCGCTGTGGCCGAACCACCCGCACTCGTCGCGGGACTCGCTGCACGAGGCGGAGATGTGGGTCGTCGAGGGGCTGACCCACCGCTACCCCACGAAGGTCCTCGCGGAGCTGCTGTCCACGTGCCCGCAGTACTGCGGCCACTGCACGCGGATGGACCTGGTCGGCAACTCGACGCCGTCGGTCGACAAGCACAAGCTGTCGCTGAAGCCGGTCGACCGCCAGGACCAGATGATCGACTACCTCAAGCGGACGCCCGGCGTGCGGGACGTGGTGGTCTCCGGCGGTGACGTCGCGAACGTGCCGTGGCCCCAGCTCGAGTCGTTCCTGATGCGCCTGCTGGACATCGAGACCGTGCGTGACATCCGGCTCGCGACCAAGGCGCTCGCGGGCCTGCCGCAGCACTGGCTGCAGCCGAAGGTCGTCGAGGGCATGGAGCGGGTCGCCCGCACCGCGCACCGACGCGGGGTCAACCTGGCGATACACACGCACGTGAACCACGCGCAGTCGGTGACGCCGCTGGTGGCGGAGGCCGCGCGGACGGCGCTCGACGTCGGCGTGCGGGACGTGCGCAACCAGGGCGTGCTGATGCGGGGTGTGAACGCGACGCCGGACGACCTGCTCGACCTGTGCTTCGCGCTGCAGGGCGAGGCGAACATCCTGCCGTACTACTTCTACATGTGCGACATGATCCCGAACGCCGAGCACTGGCGGGTCGCCGTGTGGGAGGCGCAGCAGCTACAGCACGCGATCATGGGTTACCTGCCCGGCTACGCGACACCACGCATCATCTGCGACGTGCCCTACGTCGGGAAGCGCTGGGTCCACCAGGTGACGGAGTACGACCGCGACCGCGGCATCTCCTACTGGACGAAGAACTACCGGACCGGCATCGAACGACGCGACAACGACGCACTGACCAGGCAGTATCCCTACTACGACCCGATCGCGACGCTGCCGGAGGCCGGCAGGCGCTGGTGGCGGGACCACTCGGCCGACGAGGAGGCGTGAGCGTGGGGCACAGACTCGGCTGATCGGCGGCTGGTGCTCGGCCGGTTACTCAGCGAGAATCCGGCCTGGTTGACCCTGCGACCGGGAGTTCTCGTACATGCGCATCGGGAGAAGCACGCTGGTGGCCACCATCGCCACCACAGTCCTCAGTCTCGTCCCCTCGGCTCCGGCGCAGGCCGCGCCCGTCGACATCGCGGACCAGCTCGCCGCGATCCCGGGCATGACGGTGGTGTCAGAGCAACCGGCGCCCGGGGCGGGGTTCCGGTTCTTCTTCCTCACCTACCGCCAGCCCGCCGACCACACGAACCCCCGAGGTGGGACGTTCGAGCAGCGGCTGCAGCTGCTGCACCGCGACGTGAACAGGCCGATGATCCTGCACACGACCGGCTACGACATGCCGGAGTTCGCCTTCCGCAGCGAGCCGACCCAGCTCGTCGACGGGAACCAGATCTCGGTGGAGGAGCGGTTCTTCACGCCGTCGCGGCCCAACCCGGCGAACTGGAAGAAGCTCGACATCTGGCAGGCGGCGACCGACCACCACCGGATCACCGAGGCCCTCAAGACCATCTACACCAGGAAGTGGATCGCGACCGGCGCCAGCAAGGGCGGCATGACCTCGGTCTACCACCGCCGTTTCTACCCGCGTGACCTCGACGGCGTGGTCGCGTACGTGGCACCCAACGACGTGGACAACGCCGACGACCACGCGTACGACGACTTCTTCGACTCCGTCGGCAGCACCCCCGCGTGCCAGGACTCGCTGGAGGCCATCCAACGCGAGGCGCTGACGCGGCGCACGGACATGGTGAACCGCCTGCAGGCTCAGGCAGACGCCAACGGCTGGACCTTCGACCAGGTCTTCGGGACCGCGGACAAGGCGTTCGAGATGTCCGTGCTCGACCTCGCGTGGACGTTCTGGCAGTACTCGCTGGAGTCCGACTGCGGCCAGGTGCCGTCGGTGACCGCGTCGAGCGACGAGATCTACACCTTCTTCGACAGCGTCATCGGGATGGGCTTCTACGCCGACCAGGGGATCCTGTCGTACGCGCCGTACTTCTACCAGGCGGCGACCCAGCTCGGCTGGCCGCAGCCGAAGTTCCGGGAGCTGAAGGACCTGCTCCACTACCCGAACCTCTACGTCGCGAACTCGAGCCTCCCGGTCGAGCTGCGGTCGAAGTTCGACGAGTGGCCGATCTCCGACGTGGACAACTGGGTCCGCACGAGCGCCAGCCAGATGCTGTTCGTCTACGGCTCGAACGACCCGTGGGGCGCGGAACCGTTCCACCCCAGCAACAAGGACTCCTACACCTACACCGCACCTGGCTGGAACCACGGCTCGAACATCGCGCGTCTGAACCCCGCCGACGCGGCGGCCGCCAGGGCGACGGTCCAGCGCTGGGCAGGCGTGCCCGCGACGGCGCCCTCGCCGAGGTCCGCGCTCGACTCCCGCAACCCGGACCTGGAGCGCCGCCCGATCTAGTGCGAACGCCCGTGGTGCCGCCCGACGTGATCGACCTCGGGCGGGACCACGGAGCGCGTTCCCTAGAATCATCCCCGATGCGACCGTCGGGATGGCTTGTCCTCTTCCTCGTTCTTGTGGTGGCCACCCTCGGGTTGGGCGGTGACCACGTGTTTCCCGCGCCGAAACCCCTGCCCGGCCCGCCGGAGGACGCGCCGCGCGTCATCGTGGGCATGGGCGACAGCACGATGTCCGGCGAGGGCGCCGGCGACTACGAGCGTGGCACCGACGGCGAGAAGGGCGACTGGTGCCACCGCTCCCCCAACGCCTCGATCAACCAGGTACGGCTGCCGGACGTCACGCGGGCCTACAACCTCGCCTGCTCCGGCGCGCCCTCCGCACAGGTCGGGCTCGGGAAGGTCAAGCAGTACACGGAGAAGTCGCAGTCAGAGCAGCTGGCGCGGATCGCGACCCGCAACCGGGTCGTGGCCATCGCGGTCGCGTCGGGGGCGAACGACGACCCGGCGTTCTCCCACGTGCTGAACTCGTGCGTGCAGGCGTGGGTCGGCAAGGAACGGCCGTGCAGCGCCACGATCGGCCCGCAGTGGGAGCGGCGGATCGACAGGATGATCCCGAAGCTGACGAAGGCGTTGCGGGACATCCAGACGGTGATGAGGAACGCCGGCTACCAACGCGGGGACTACCAGCTGGTCGTCCAGTCCTACGCCGCGCCGGTCGGCCCGGACGTGGCGCGGGACCTGCAGGACCTGTCGGGGTGCCCGCTGCTGTCGACCGACCTGAGGTGGGTCGAGAAGGACGCGGTGCCGGTGCTCACCGCCGGGGTGCGGACCGCGGCGGCCAGGGCGGGTGTCCGCTTCCTGGACCTGTCCCGGGCGGGGGTCGGGCGCGAGGCGTGCTCGTCGGAGCGCGATCCGGACCGGGAGTGGTTCCGCCGCCTAGCGGTGCAGTGGACCGACCTCCAGCACGACGATCGTGCGACACACGCGCTGCAGGAGTCGTTCCACCCGAATGCCGCCGGGCACAAGGAGTTCGGCGAGTGCCTCACCGAGTTCCTCGCGACGACCGACCGCGCAGGCGCGTGTCTGCCCGCCAAGGACGGCAACCTGCACGCGGCCGCGAGCCCGGACTAGGTGACAGCGCAGACCATCCAGCGGGCGCGGCCTTCGAGGTGCCCCAACCGAGTTGGCCCGCGAACGCGCGGACGTCGGTGCGGACGTCGACCATGCACGGCGGCGGGGTCTCCGCGCGGCGGACCAGTCCGATCACGCCCGGCGGTCGGTCAGTCGGTCGACCGCGAGCCATGCCTCGGCGGTGGTGGGGTGGTCGTGGCCGAGCACTCGTTCGGTGTTCTGGGCCAGCTGTCCGGCCAGCTCAAGTGCGTCGTCCACGCGGTTGTCGGCGTCGAGCGCCCTGAGGTAGGTCAGTTGTATCTCGAAGGTGGCGACGTGGTCGGGGCCGTTGAGCAGCAGTGCGTTCTCGACAGCGACCTCGAGCACCGCCGCGGCACCGCGCGCCTCGCCCGCCGACAGCAGTGAGCCGCCGAGGTTCCACTGGGCGTCCACGTACAGGCCCGGCGCCACGGTCGTGTTGTCCGCGTCGTCGAGCAAGGCCTGGTACAGCCCCGCCGCCTCTTCCGGGCCCTCGACCTCGCGTACCCAGACGGCCTCCTCGAACCGCGCCTGGAACGTGATGCCGTGTCCGGCGCCGAGGTGCCGGGTCGCGTCCGCCATCACCGCCCTCGACTCGCGGAGAGCCTCCTCAGGGTCGGACGTGTTGCGAGCCATGATCAACCTGGCCTGCAAGGTGTCCACCGCGGTGGCGCCGTACAGCTCGATGCACTCGGCCACCAGCTCCCTGGCCATGGCGAAGGCGCGTTCCGGCTCACCGCGCCCGCCGAAGACCTGTCCCGTCAGCCAGATCCGCATATGGCCGATCCGCAGCCGCTGCTCGTCGGTGATCGCGTCGCCCGCCGCCGCCACGAGCGCGCCGAGCAGCTCGACCGCCTCCTCGTCGAAACCGACGGAGCCCAGTTCCTCCGCGAGTTGTGCGGCGACCATGAAGTCCTCGTGTGCCAACGCTTTCGCGTACCCGGCGCGCAGGAAGTCGTGCTTGCCGACGAACGCGGCCTCCGCGGCGACCTCCAGCAGTTCCACCGGTGAGGCGAACTCGACGATCGCGGTCCATACCGCGTCGGGGATGGGGTCGGTGCGGTCCAGGAGGTAGTCGAAGGCCAGGTAGCCGTCCGGTACGGGCTCCAGGAGGCTGCTCGTCGCGTGGAGTGGCTCGGTGGCCCACGCCAACGCCGCCTCCCACGGTTCCGGGCGGACGCCCGGCCGCAGGTACGACTCGTGGAGGGTGCGCAGGACCTCGAGCGGGACCGGGCGGTGGCACCCGGCACGCCGGAGGTCGATCGCGGCAGTGACCAGCGCGGCGCCTCGCGCGCGGGTGTCCAGGGCATCCCGCAGCTCCCTGGCCAGCTCCGGCCCGGCCGCCAGCTGTTCGGCGATGCCGTGGCGCTCGGCCGCGACGACGGCGCGCGCGATGCGGGGGTCGCCGTTGTCTGCCGCAGCCGACAGCTCCCGCTCGGTCCACATGCGGTCCAGGTGGATTTCCGTGGTCACGACGTCGAGCAGTTCCCTGCCCGCGCGGGCGAGGCGTCTGTCGAGGTGGTTGCGGGCGGCGTCGTTGCGATGGCTCAGCCGTTCGCGTTCGTGCGTGCGCATCGTCGCCAGCACGAGCGTGTTGGGCATGTCGGTCCGCGTCAGACCGCCGACGCCGAGGTAGCGGTCCAGGTCGTCGAGCCACAACACGCTGGGGCGGTTCACCTTCGCGGCGCCGAGGGCGGCGCGCAGTGTATCCGGGCCGTCCGGGGCGACACAGACGTGGCGCGGGAGGCACAGCCTCATGGCCTCGTAGGCGAGACGGGTCTTGCCAGCCGTCGAGTCGCCGACGACCAGCACGAAGCCGCCCCTGCCCAGTGCGGCGACGAACTCCGGCAGGAGGTCACGCGGGACGAACGGGGGAACCTGGTCGCCTTCCAGCGCCGCGGCGCGGTGTACACCGAGGCGCAACGGGTCGGTGAGCCGGTCGACACGCGTGATCAGCAGACCGGGGGCCGGTCGGCTGGCACTCAGCTGCGTGCGGCCCCGGTCGGCGAGCACACCGACGACCGCGAGCCCGACCGCGATCGCGACGGCGGCGGTCGTACCGGTGTAGAGCCGGGCCACTGCCGACAGGACCGCGGCGGCCGCGGCCGCGGCCGTCAGCACCCACCAGCCGCGCAGCCGGGACCACCACCGGCGCAGGAACCGCATCGGACAATGCTATGGCGACGCTCATCGGTGGTTCATCCCCGGTTCGCCCCCGTGGCCTAGCGTGACGACTCCCTGCTACCACGGAGGTTGCCAGTGCGGCGTTCCCTGCTGCTGCTCACCGTTGTCCTCGGGCTCGTCGGCGGTGCCCTGCCCGCCGGGGCCACGACGCACGAGCGGGTCCGACCACTCGCGCAAGCCCACGCGCACAACGACTACGACCATCCCCGCCCCCTGTTCGACGCGCTCGACCAGGGTTTCACCAGCGTCGAGGCCGACATCTACCTCGTTGGCACCGAACTGCTCGTCGCGCACGACCCGGAGGACCTCGACCCGGCCCGCACGCTGTCCACGCTGTACCTGGATCCCCTGCGGGACAGGGTGGTCCGCAACCACGGCGCGGTCTACCTCGGCCACCGGGACTTCCAGCTGCTGATCGACATCAAGACCGAGGGCGAGTCCACCTACGCCGCACTCGACACGCTGCTGCGAGCCCCGAGGTACGCGTTCCTGTGGACCGCCTTCCGGCACGGGCGGGTTCGGCACGGGGCCGTCACCGCCGTGGTCTCCGGCAACCGGCCGAGGGCCACGATGGAGGCCCAGCCGACACGGGTCGCGTTCTACGACGGGCGCATCGCCAACCCGACCGACCTGGGTCCCGGCTCGGACGCGCGGCTCACGCCACTGGTCTCCGACAACTGGACGACCCTGTTCACCTGGCGCGGCGTCGGCGCCATGCCCGCAGCCGAGCGGGCGAGGCTGCGAGCCATCGTCCGGACCGCACACCGGGCCGGGCAGCGGGTTCGCTTCTGGGAGACCCCGGACGCGTCGGGTGCTGCGCGTGACGCGGTTTGGCGCGAACTGGTCGCCGCCCACGTCGACCACCTCAATACGGACGACCTGGCCGGGCTCGCCGAGTTCCTGCGTCAGTCCGTGAGGTAGCGGTCGACGCCTTCCGCGCTCACGGGGCTGCCCTGCGGGCGCGGAAGGCCGCCGCCTTGACCCGGTTCTGGCAGGCCGTCGAGCAGAAGCGGCGGGTGCCGTTGCGGGAGAGGTCGATGTAGACGCGGTCGCACGCGGGTGCGTTGCACAGGCCCAGCCGTTCGACGGCCGCGTTGCCGAGCACCACCGCGAGCCCGGTCGCCATCGAGGCGGCCCAGCTGATCGCCCACGCGGCGTCCGCGCTGTGGAAGTGCAGGTGCCACGGCTCCCCGCCGTGCCGGGACAGGGTCGGGACGGCGTTCGACTCCCGCATGATCCGGTTCAGCTCGGTGCACGCCGTATCCAGGTCACCCGTATCGACGAGCTCGACCACGTGACGCAGGCGGGCCGCCCACTCGGCCAGCTCGGCCGCCTGTGCCTGTGTCGGCACGTCGGACGGCCGGAACTCGGGCACGGCCTGGCGCACGGCCGCGAGCAGCGCGTCCCCGGTCGGCGCCGCGAACGGGCGACCGTGCCGCTCGCCGGGCGTCACCTCGTTGAGCAGGGCGACGGCCCACTCGACCACACCGCTCGTGTGACTGTCGAAGTCCACTTGACCAGTTACTCCCTTCTCCACTAGCGTCACTGCCATAGAGCCTAACGCCAGTTACGGAGGACCGACATGCAGGTGGAGACCGCGACCAGGTGGCTCGAGCGGTGGGACGCGCAGCAGGAACGGTACGTGCCTGACCGGGAGGAGCGGTTCCGTGTGGTGATCGACGTGGTCCGGGAGGTCGCGGGCACGGGCCCGGCGAGCGTGGTCGACCTGGGCTGCGGGCCCGGCTCGCTGTCGCGGCGACTCGCCGACGCGCTGCCCGGGGTACGGGTCGTCGGTGTCGACGCCGACCCGCTGCTGCTCGGCCTCGGCCGGGCGGACATGAACCCGAGGGTGCGGCTCGTCGAGGCGGATCTCGCCAACCCGGGCTGGCCGGACGCGACCGGCCTGCCCGGCCCCTGGGACGCGGCCGTGTCCAGCACCGCGCTGCACTGGCTGGCGCCCGCGGATCTCGGTCAGCTGTACCGGATCCTCGCGGAGAACCTGCGGCCCGGCGGCGTGTTCGTCAACGCCGACCACATGGGCCTCGGGCATCCCCGGCTCGACGCGCTCGCCGACGCGGTCCGCGAGGCCCGCACGCGCAGGGTCGGCACCGACGCCAACGAGGAGTGGAGCTCCTGGTGGCAGGCGCTGCGGGAGGACGACGACCTCGCGCCGCTGCTCGACGAGCGCTCCGGCGCCGCCATCGCGCACAGCGGCGAGAACGGCCTGACCGTGTGGCAGCACGCCGACCTGCTCCGCGAGGCCGGGTTCGCCGAGGCGGGACCGGTGTGGCAGTTCGGCGACGATCACGTGCTGGTCGCCGTTCGCTAGATGGCGGGGATGCGGCCCTCGTACGGGGTCGACAGCACCACCGTGGTCCGGGTGGACACCTTCGCGGCCTCGCGGATCTGCCGCAGGAGGTCCTCCAGTCCCGCCGGGGAGGTCACCCGGACCAGCAGGATGTAGGACTCGTCGCCCGCCACCGAGTAGCACGCCTCGATCTCGCGGATGTGCTCGAGCCGGTGCGGGTAGTCGTCGGGCGACGCGGGGTCGATCGGCGTCAGCGAGATGAACGCGGTCAGCGGCAGGCCGATCACCTCGGCGTTGAGCTGCGCGTGGTACCCGCGGATCACGCCCCGCTGTTCGAGGCGGCGCACCCGCTGGTGCACGGCCGAGACCGACAGCCCGACCCGTTCGGCCAGGTCCGTGAAGCTGCACCGGCCGTCCGCGGCCAGCTCGCGCGCGATCGCCTGGTCGATCGGCTCCAGCTCCGAGACCGCGCTCATGCCGGCAGCGACACGAGGTCGTGCGGCCGGGTGTTCAGCGGCTCGACGCCGCTCTCGGTGACCACCACGATGTCCTCGATCCGCGCGCCCCACCGGCCCGGCTGGTAGATGCCCGGCTCGACCGAGAAGGCCATCCCCGGCTCGAGCGGCATGTCGTTGCCGCCCACGATGTAGGGGTGCTCGTGCACGTCGAGGCCGATGCCGTGGCCGGTGCGGTGGATGAAGTACTCGCCGAACCCGGCGTCGGCGATCACCTGGCGGGCGGCGGCGTCGACGTCCTGGGCCGCGACACCGGGCCGCACCGCGTCGACGGCGGCCTGCTGCGCGGCCTGCAGGACCGCGTACGTTGCCAGTACGTCCGTATCGCGTGGCTCACCCATGACGTAGGTGCGGGTGCTGTCCGAGCAGTACCCCTCCTCGACCGGGCCGCCGATGTCGATCACCACCACGTCGCCGGCCTCGACCACCCGGTCGGACAGGCTGTGGTGCGGGCTCGCGCCGTTCGGGCCGGACGCCACGATCACGAACTCCGCGACCGTGTGGCCCTCCTCGACGATCGCGGCGGCGATGTCCGCGCCGACCGCCGCCTCGGTACGACCGACTCGTAAGAACTCGACCATCCGCGCGTGCACCCGGTCGATCGCCGCCCCCGCCCTGCGCAGCGCGTCGACCTCGCCGGCGTCCTTGCGCATCCGCAGCTCACGCACGATCGGCCCGGCGAGCACCTGCTCGGCGTTCGGGAGCGCGACACGGAGCCCCAGGACGTGCAGGGCGACCATCATGTCGCCGACCGCCACCCGGCCCGCGCCCGCCACCAGTGACGCGACCAGCGCGTACGGGTCCTCGCCGTCCACCCACGTCGCAATCCCGACCCCGAGCTCACCGGTCGGCACCGCGTCGTAACCGGGGGCCTCCAGCTTCGGCACGACCAGCGTCGGGGTCCCGGCGGCAGGCACGACCAGGCAGGTGAGCCGCTCGAACGAGCCGCCGTCGGCGCCGAGCAGGTACCGGACGTCCGAGCCGGGTGCCATGAGCAGCGCGTCCACCCCGGCCTTCTCGGCCGCGGCGCTCGCCCGGTCCAGGCGCTGCGAGAGGGCAGCGGGGTTGATCGCGGAGACGGTCGTCGACATGGCGGAAAGCCTAGTCCCCGGCCGGTGGAACCGGCGTCAGCGCCGTGTCAGGCCGAGTCAGCGGGATCTCAGTGCCCTGTCAGCGGCCCGGCGCATCGTCTCCTCGACACGAAGTCCTGATCCTTTTCGAGGGGATACCACCATGAACAACGCGGTGCTGGCCGAGGGACTGGCCAAGCGCTTCGGCGAGACGATGGCGCTCGACGGCGTCGACCTCGCGGCACGCGCGGGCAGCGTCCTCGGTCTGCTCGGGCCCAACGGCGCGGGCAAGACGACCGCCGTCCGCATCCTCGCCACCCTGTTGGAGCCGGACGCGGGACACGCGGAGGTCTGCGGCTACGACGTGGTCCGCGACGCACACCAGGTCCGCCAGCTCGTCGGGCTCACCGGTCAGTACGCGTCGGTCGACGAGATGCTGACCGGAGCGGAGAACCTGCTGCTCATCGGCAGGCTGCTCGGCCGGTCGCGCGCCGAGGCCAAGAAGAAGGCCCGCACGCTGCTGGACCGGTTCGAGCTGTCCGACGCCGCGAACCGGGCCGCCAAGACCTACTCCGGCGGCATGCGCAGGCGCCTCGACCTGGCGGCGAGCCTGGTCGGCGACCCACGTGTGCTCTTCCTCGACGAGCCGACGACCGGGCTGGACCCGCGCAGCAGGCTCGAGCTGTGGCAGATCGTGCGTGAGCTGGTCGCCGACGGCGTGACCGTGCTGCTCACCACGCAGTACCTCGACGAGGCCGACCAGCTGGCGAACGAGATCGCGGTCGTCGACCACGGCCGCGTCATCGCCACCGGCACGCCTGCACAGCTCAAGGCCCGCACCGGCGCGCAGCCACTCGTGGTGCGCCCGGCCGACCCGACCGACCTGCCGGTCGTCGTCTCGATCGTGCACGACCTGACCGGCAACGCGCCGCAGGTCGACGGCACCACCGTCACGGCCTCGGTCACGGACGCGGGCCTGCTGCCCGCCGTGGTCCGGCGCCTCGACGACGCCGACGTGACCGTCGCGGAGCTGGCGCTGCGGGACGCGAGCCTCGACGAGGTGTTCCTCAGCCTCACCGGCCACCGTCCCGAGGCAGAACCCAGTACATCCGACCTGGAAAGGACGTCGGCATGACGAGACCAGACCGGGCGCTCCCCGACCGCACCTCGGGGGAACGTGCCGCACACCAGCCACAACTACGTGACCGGGCGGAAACCGTTCGTCGCTCACGTAACCAACACATCGAATCTCGGGGAGGCGGACCGGCATGACCGCCGCTGTTCTCGCGCCGCGGGTACGGCCCGTGGAGGGTCTGCGCCAGAGCGTGTCGCTGTCGTGGCGCACCCTCGTGCAGATCAAGCACAACCCCATGGAGCTGATCGACTTCAGCCTCCAGCCGATCATGTTCCTGCTGCTGTTCACCTACGTGTTCGGTGGCGCGGTCGCCGGTTCGCCCGGCGAGTACCTGACCTTCGCCCTGCCGGGGCTCATCGTGCAGAACGCGTTGTTCGGCACGCTCAACACCGGCGTCGGCCTGTGCAACGACCTGACGAAGGGCGTGTTCGACCGGCTGCGGGCGCTGCCGATCGCCAGGTGGGCGCCGCTCACCGGCCGGATCGTGGCGGACGTCGTGAAGCAGGCGTGGGCCATGGCGCTGCTGCTCGGCCTCGGCGCGATCATGGGCTTCCGGGTCGGCACGAGCGTGGCGGGCCTGCTCGGCGCGTTCGGTGTGCTGCTGGGCGTCGTGCTGGCGTTCTCGTGGATCTCGGTCCTGGTCGGCGTGCTGGTGAAGGAACCGGAACGGGTGATGGTGTTCGGGTTCGCCGTGATGTTCCCGCTCACGTTCGTGAGCAACGTGTTCGTGCCGACCGACACCATGCCCGGCTGGCTGCAGGCCTGGGTGAACGTCAACCCGGTGACGATCGTGGCGGACGCGATCCGAGGGCTGCTGGTCAGCGGCCCGGTCGGATCCCCGGTGACGGGTTCACTGCTCTGGGCGCTCGGCATCCTGGTGGTCTTCGGCCCGCTCTCGGTGCGTGCGTTCCGCAGGCGCGCCTGACACCCGACCGCACTGAAGGACGCCTTCGTAACGCTGGGCGTAAGGAAGGCGTCCTTCAGTGCGCTGGGCGTCGCGTCGGGGTGAGGATCTCGTCGGTGAGTGCGCGGAGGGTGTCGACCGTGGTGGTCATGCCCTTCGCGTACGCCTCCGCGTAGGCCTGCTCCCCCAACTCGTCCCTCGCCGTCGCCGACACCCTGGCGTAGTCGAGGATCGACGTGTCCTTCGCGCCCCGGATGCCCTCGCTCGCGCCGAGCAGTGCGGCGGCGGCCGAGGGCGCACCCTTGTGCAGCGCCAGGTCCGCGACCCCGACCAGCACGAGCGCGATCACCGGCGCGTCCTTGCTGTCGACGGCCAGCGTCAGTGCCTCGCTGTGCCGGGCCGCGGCCTCGGGCAGGTCGCCGGTCGCGGCGGCCAGGTAGCCCCGCGACCCCTCGATCATCGCGCAGAACTGCGGCGCCACCGTCTCGTTGCGGGTGCGGAACACCGTCCACGCCAGCTCGGAGGAGGTCGAGAGCTGGCGCGCGGCCTCCGCGTAGTCGCCGGCGAGCCGCGCGGAGTCGCCCCGCGCGTGTGCGACGGCGGCGAAGCTCTCGACCATGCCGCTGCGCTCGGCGACACGTTGTGCCTCGTCGAGTGCGGCCTCGGCCTCGTCGTGCCTGCCGAGGCGGGCGTGCAGGTCGGCGATCCGCAGCCGGTAACGGACGAGGTCCTCGTTCGTGACGAGCTCGGCGAACAGCGCGGCCGCCTCCTCGTAGTGCCGCAGCGCCGTCTCGTAGTCGCCGCGCCACGCCAGCACGTCCGCGAGAGAGCACAGCACGAACGACATGCCCCAGCGCTCGCCGGTCTCGCGGAACGCGTCCAACGAGATCCGGAAGTCCTCCTCGGCCTCCTCGAGGAAGATCCCCGCGTTGAGCGAGGCGTGTGCCCGCATCACCCGTGCCGCCCCGAGCACCCACTTGTCCTCGTCGTCGAACAGGACGTCCTCCAGGTACAGGCGGAAGCCCTCGGTCGGTCGCCCGTAGATGTGGAGCACCTCGGCCAGCGCCACGACCAACCGCAGTATCGGGTGGTCGCGCGTCCCTTCCGACCTGATGATGCCGATGGCCTCGTTGAACCACGAGATCGCCCACCGCTGGTCGAGGTTGCCGTCGATGGCGAGCATCGCGGCCAGCGCGAGTGACAGCGCGCGGTCCGCGGGCGGCACCTCCCCCGGCATGTCGACGACCTCGGCGGCGAGGTGCGCGCCTTCGATCTTGTGCCCGTGCAGCCACCAGTACCAGCCGACGTTGGCAACCAGACGGGCCGCGACGACGGCGTCGCCCGACGCGATGGCCGCGCGGACCGCGGCGTGCAGGTTGTCGTGGTCCGCCCCCAGCGTGGCGAGCCATTCCAGCTGCTCGGCGCGGCGCAGGTGCGGCTCGGCGGTGGCGGCGAGGCGGTTGAACCAGTCGACGAACGCGTCCCGCACGCGCTCGGACTCCCCCGCCTCCTCGAGCCGTTCCCTGCTGTAGGCCTTGATCGTCTCCAGGAGCCGGTAGCGGTCGCCGACGAGCAGTACGAGTGACTTGTCGACGAGCGCGGTGAGCAGGTCGAGCACCCGGTCCTCCGCCAGGTCCGTGCCGGCGCACACCTGCTCGACGGCCTCCACCGTGGCGCCGCCGTAGAAGACCGACAGCCTCCGCAGCAGCGTCCGCTCGTCGTCGTCCAGCAGGTCCCAGCTCCAGTCGACGACCGCGCGCAGCGTCTGGTGCCTCGGCAGCGCCATGCGGCTGCCGCCGGTGAGCAGCCGGAACCGGTCGTCGAGCCGGGTGGCGATCTGGTCGAGCGACATGGTGCGCAGGCGCGCGGCGGCCAGCTCGATGGCGAGCGGCATGCCGTCGAGCGCCCGGCAGACGTGCACCACCGAGTGCGCGGTGGTCTCGTCGACGGTGAAGCCGGGCCGCACGGCACGTGCCCGGTCGGCCAGGAGCCGGACGGACGAGAAGGTCAGCGCGGTGGCGGGATCGGCGTCGACGGGCGGCAGGGCCAGTGGGGCGACCGGCCAGAGCGTCTCCCCGGTGATGCCGAGCGGCTCGCGGGTGGTGGTGAGGATCCGCAGGCGGGGGCAGTCGCCGAGGAGCCGGTCGGCGAGCTCGGCCGCCGCCGCGACGAGATGTTCGCAGTTGTCGAGGACGAGCAGCAGGGCGCGATGCGCGAGCCCGCTGACGAGGCGGTCGACGGGTGCCTCCACGACCGGCTCCCCCATGCCGCGGGTGCCGCCCGCGATGATCTGGGCACGCATGCCGAGTGCGCCGAGCACCGCCTGCGGGAGGTCGGCGCCGTCGCCGACCGGGGCCAGCTCGACGAACCACACGCCGTCCGGCTGGCGGTCGACCAGCGTCCTGCCGACCTCGGTGGCGAGACGGGTCTTGCCGGAGCCGCCGGGGCCGGTGAGGCTGACCAGCCGCGCCTCGCCGACCAGGGCGGTCACGCTCGCGAGGTCCTCGTCGCGGCCGACGAAGCTGTTGAGCCCGCTGCGCAGGTTGGTCCGGCTGCGCCGCGGTGTCGTCCCGGTGTCCCCGCGCAGCAGCTCGACGTGCAGCGCGGCCAGCTCGTCCGACGGGTCGGCCCCCAGCCCGTCGGCCAGGGACTCCTTGAGCCGGGCGTAGACGGCGAGCGCGTCGGCGGTGCGGCCGGCGCCTGCGAGCGCACGCATGAGCAGGCCCGCGAACCGCTCACGCAGCGGGTGCTCGGCGACGAGCGACTCCAGCTCGGGGACGAGGTCGGCGCTGCCGGCCAGCTCGGCCTCGATCCGGTCGCCGGTGGCCGCGAGCCGCAGCTCGGTCAGCCGCGCCACGGGTGCCTGGGCGAACGCGGCGGTCGCGGCGTCGGCGAGTGCCGGCCCGCGCCAGAGCGCCAGCGCCTCGCGCAGGGTCGCGCTGGTGGCGGCCGGGTCGGTGGCGAGCGTGGCCCTCCCCCGCGCGGCGAGCCGCTCGAACCGGTGCGCGTCGACGTCGTCGGGGGCGAGCACCAGCCGGTAGCCGGTTGGCCGCGACTCGACGGTGAGCCCGGTGCGGCGCAGCCGGGAGACGAGGGCCTGGAGTGCGTTGGCGGCTTCGGCGGGCGGCTCGTCGCCCCAGACGCCGTCGACGAGCGTGCTGGTGGTGACCACGCGGCCGGGCTCGAGGGCGAGCAGGATCAGGAGTGAGCGAAGCCGGGCGCCGGTGATCTCGACCGGCGACCCGTCGTCGGCCCTGATCGACAGGGGCCCGAGCATCGCGACACGCACCCTGCTGATTCTGCCCCCTGGCGTTCGCATGGCAGGCTGACCCACGTGAGTCTTGTGCTGCTGGATTCGGCGAGTCTGTACTTCCGGTCCTACTACGCGCTACCCGATTCGCTGACCGCGCCGGACGGCACGGTGGTGAACGCGGTGCGCGGGTTCGCCGACACGATCGCGCGGATCCTGACCGACCGTCCCACGACCCGCCTGGTGGCGTGCATGGACGCGGACTGGCGTCCGGCGTTCCGGGTCGAGGCGCTGCCGACGTACAAGGCGCACCGGGTCGCGGATCCGGTCAACAACGTCGAGGAGGTGCCGGACACGCTGACGCCCCAGGTCCCGATCATCCTGGAGGTGCTCGACGCGTTCGGCTTCGCGGTGGCGCACGCCGACGGCTACGAGGCCGACGACGTGATCGGCACGCTGGCCCACCGCGAGACGGTCGACCCGGTGGAGGTCGTGACGGGCGACCGCGACCTGTTCCAGTGCGTCCGGGTCGAGCCGACGCCCGCGACGGTGGTGTACGTGGGCCGCGGCTGGGCGAAGGCGGAGGTGCTCGGGCCCCGGGAGCTGGCGGAGCGCTACGGGCTGCCGGAGGTGAACGCGGGCCAGGCCTACGTGGACATGGCGCTGCTGCGTGGCGACCCGTCGGACGGGCTGCCGGGTGTCGCGGGCATCGGTGAGAAGACGGCGGCGAAGCTGATCACGAAGTACGGCTCACTGGAGGGCCTGCTCGAGGCGGCGGTGGCCGACCCGAGTGACGTGCCGCTGCGGGTCCGCTCGGCGCTGTCGGACGCGGCGGAGTACGTGGCGGCCGCGCCGCTGGTGGTTCGGGTGGCGCTGGACGCGGACGTGGTGCAGGACCGGGACGACGTGGTGCCTGCCAAGCCGCGTGACCTGGACCGGGTGCGGGAGCTGCAGGAGAAGTGGGACCTGGGTGCGCCTATCGACCGACTGCTGGCGGCGCTGCCGGGCTGACGCCTGCGAAGCGGGAGAGGTCGGGGCCGTCGCTGTCCGGCCCGCATCCCGCGACCAGGGCGAGCACTACGACGAGGACGGCGGCGGGAAGACGAGGCACGGGGTCACGCTACCGGTTTGGCCTCCGGCCCCCGGTTCCACGCTACCAAGGGGCACCGACAGAACCGGTTTGTCGAGGCCTCCCAGGAGGTCGGCGGGTGGGCTCCGGGCTCGGTGTCCGGCTCCTCCGCGACCCGCGGCCTCGGGTCGGTGGGGGTCAGGCGGCCCGCACCGTCAGCAGCAGGGTCAGCGCCGCTATCGGGTGGCCCACCAGGCGGGTCAGGGCCTTTCGTGCCTTCGCCGGTGCGGTGGTGTCCCGGTGGAGCTGCAACGCGTTGTTCAGGGACAGGATCACGCCTTCTATCTCGAAGACCAGTTGGTCCGCGTCCGTCTCCTCCGGAAGGTCCTTCGCCGCCGTCGCGGTGCGGATCTGGCGGTAGAGGTCGCGGTTCCACACCGACGCGAGGCCCGCGATCGTGTTGCGGACGCGGCCCGGGCGGTCGTCGAACTCCGCCGCCGCCGCGGTGAAGAAGCAGCCGCCGGGGAGGACCCTGCGTTCCAGACAGGACACCCACGCGGCGAGCATCGCCCTCAGTCTCGGCAGGCCGGGGGCCGCACGTTCGGCAGGGTGGGCGACCTCGCGGGCGAAGATCTCCGCCGCCCTGTCGATCGTGGCCAGCTGCAGGTCCTCCTTGGAACCGAAGTGTCCCAGTACACCTGACTTGCTCATGCCGAGATCGGTGGCCAGGCGGCCGATCGTCAGACCCTCGAGACCCTCCATCGACGCCAGGCGCACGGCTTTGGCCAGGATGTCCGACCTGGTCTGGCGGGCCTCGGTGGCGGAGCGTCGCGGACTCACGGACGACAGTGTAGCATTTGGCGACCGAACGTTCGGACGCTAAAGGAGTGCGATGAGCGGATCGCGCATCACCTCGACGGGCCACTACCAGCCGGAGCACGTGCTCACCAACGACGACCTGGCCGGGATGGTCGACACCAGTGACGACTGGATCCGGCGGCGCACCGGGATCGCCACCAGACGGATCGCACGCGACGAGTCGGTCACCGACCTCGCGACCGCCGCCGCGGGCAAGGCCCTCGCCACCGCCGGGCTCGACCCGGCCGACATCGGGCTCGTGCAGGTCGCCACCTGTACGGCCATCGACCGCTGTCCGAGCATCGCCGCGCAGGTCGCCGGGCGGCTGGGCATCCCGGGGGCGGCCGCGTTCGACGTCAACAACGGGTGCGCGGGCTTCACCACGGCACTCGCGACCGCCGACCACGCTCTCCGCGCGGGTGCCGCGCGGCACGCACTCGTCGTCGGGGCCGAGAAGATGAGCGACGTCACCGACTGGACCGACCGGTCGACGTGCGTCCTGCTCGGCGACGGGGCCGGTGCGGCGGTGCTGTCGGCGGCCGAGGCGCCACACGTCGGGCCCGTCGTCTGGGGCTCGGACCCGACGCTGGGCAACGCGGTGCGCATCCTCGACGACTGGCACCCGACCTTCGCGCAGGACGGGCAGACCGTTTTCCGTTGGGCCACAACGACTCTGGTGCCGATCGCGCGGCAGGCGTGCGAGCGCGCCGGCATCCGGCCACAGGACCTCGGCGCGATCGTCACGCACCAGGCGAACCTGCGGATCATCGAGGCGGTCGTCCGGCAGCTCGACGTGCCGGACGTGCTCGTCGCGCAGGACGTCGTCGAGTCGGGGAACACCTCGGCCGCGTCGATCCCCATCGCGCTCGCGAAGCTGGTCGCCCGCGGCGAGGTCACCCCGGGCGCCTCCGTGCTGCTGCTCGGGTTCGGCGGTGGTCTCTCCTGGGCCGGGCAGGTCGTCACGTGTCCCTGATCCGCACCGAGGGCAGGCATCACGTGCCGCCGCACGGGCCGGTGATCCTTGCCAGCAACCATCTCTCGTTCATCGACAGCGTCGTGCTGCGGCTCGCCGCGCCGCGCCGCGTCGCGTTCCTGGCCAAGGCCGAGTACTTCGCGGGCCGCGGGCTGCGTGGCAGGCTCGTCCGCTGGTTCTTCACGGCCGTCGGTTCGGTGCCGGTCGAGCGTGGCCAGCACCGGGCCTCGACGGCGGCGCTCACGACCGCACTGACGGTCCTGGACGGCGGCAACGTGTTCGGCATCTACCCCGAGGGCACCCGCTCGCTGGACGGACGCCTCTACCGGGGACGCACCGGCGTCGCGTGGCTCGCGCTGACCTCCGGCGCGCCGGTCGTCCCCGTCGCGCTGGAGGGCACCGACCGCCTGCAACCCGTCGGCAAGCGGATTCCCCGCCCCCACCGCGTCACCGTCCGGTTCGGACCGCCGCTGCGGTTCACCGGCGACGCCGCGTCGGCCCGCACCCGCAGGGTCGTGACGAACGAGGTGATGTGCTCGATCGCCGAGCTGTCCGGACAGGAGCGGGCCGACCGATTCGCCGCCTAGAACATCGTGCCGTTCCACGCCGGCCGGTCGACCGCGAAGAGCCGGTCGACGGCCGGCAGCGCGGCCGGGTCGGCGACCGAGACCTGGCCGATGCCCGCGAGCGTGCCGGCCCGGTACGTGCCGAAGTACAGCATCGCCAGCACCGACGCGGTGACCGTCAACGCGGGCGCGTCGGTGGTCCGCTCGGTCCCGTGTGGTCCCACCCGGTAGCGACCGGAGTTGTCCGGCAGCAACGAGTCGACGACCTCGATCACGACGGGCTCGCCCGTGCCGTAGGTGCGGGCGGCGAGCGCGGCGGGCACGTCGACCATCCGCAGCCACAGCTCCTCGTCGCGCTCGCTGCGGACCGCGAAGGAGTCGACGAGCATCTCCTCGATCGGGTCGTCGGTCGGCCGCAGGTAGGCGACGACGTCGTCGATCAGGTCGACGCCGATCAGGAACCGCCACAGGTCGTTGGCCGCGCCCTGGTCGGCGGCCTGGAAGTCGAGGACGCGCAGGTTGGGTTGCCCGCGCGGGTCGTCGTCGGACTCGTCGCCGACGACCTGGTAGGTGACCCAGCCGTCGACGGCGCCTTCCGCGCCGTAGTGGGCCGCGACCCGTGTGAACTCGTCGTGCAGGCGACGCCGGTAGACGAACGCCCACCACTCCGACGGCCTGGCCATGGCGCCGACCCGTGACTGCAGCGACGGGTAGGCCGCCTCCAGGGTCGACACGATCTCGTCCTGGTCCAGCAGGCGCACGACGCCGGAGACGGGGACCTCCGGCCGCAGCACCGCTCGCGGCGACCGGACCGTCACGGTGCGGCTGAGCATCGTGAGGCCGTAACCGAACCGGCTGTAGATCCCGGGTTCCGAGGCGTGCAGCACCGCGAGCACGTCACCGCGCGCGGCGCAGTCCTCGAGCTGTGCCCGCATCATGCCCGTGAGCGCACCGCGCCGCCGGTAGTCCGACCGGACGCCGACGTAGGTGACTCCGGCCGCGGTCAGCGTTGCCCCGCCGGGCACCGTCAGGGCCGACGGGAACGACATGGCGGTACCGACCTGGCGGTCCCCGTCGAACGCACCGAACGTGCGGTCGGCACGGTAGCCGTCCTTCAGTATCGCCCATGACTCGTCGGAGGCCGGCTTGATGTGCAGCGCGGCACGGAAGATGTCGTTCGCACCGCGGAGCCCGTCTTCGGCGACGGCGTGGAACGTGAGCCCGGTGGGCAGCAGTGTCTGAGTCACGGCCCAGATGATGCCTGGTCAGCGCGCCGCAATCGAGTGATTTGACCGGCCGGGCCGTGCCGCTACTTGGGCTCCTCCGGGAGCGCGACCTGGTACTGCCCGTCGTCGCTCGTGACGGTGATCTGCACGGTCAGGTCCTTGGGGTCGTCGCCGCCGATCTTCACCGTGCAGTCGAACTTGTTGCCCTGCTTGACCTCCTGGTCGGCCGGGCAGCTGACCGACTCGATGTTCTCGTACTTGTAGTCGTTGACGAGGATCTTCTTCACGCCTTCGTCGCCCTGCAGCGCGCTCTGGTCGAACACCTTGGTGTTGAGGAAGCCCGGCGTGACGAGGCCGAGCACCAGGAACGCGGCGACGCCGAGCACCACGACCACCATGAGCACCCAGATCCACGCGCCGCCGCCCTTCTTGGGCTGCTGTTGCTGCTGGTAGGGGTGCTGGGAGTACGGGCTGGCGAACTCGCCGGACGGCGGCCCGTACGGGTTCTGCGGCTGGCCGTAGGGGTTCTGCGGCTGGCCGTACTGCTGCGTCGGCTGCGGCTGCTGACCGTAGCCGCCGTAGGGCTGCTGGGGCTGTTGAGGCTGACCAGGCTGGTGCGGGTACCCGGGCTGCGCGGGCATCCCACCGGACGGCGTGCCGGGCTGCTGCCCACCGCCGTACGGTTGCTGTCCCCACTGCTGCGGGTCGTTCCCACCGGGCGGCCCGTAGGGGCTGGTCATTGTTCGCCTCCGCCAAATCGAGCTCGTGCCTGCGCGCGATCAAACCATAGCGGGACGTGGGTATCCCGTGTGGTCCGGCACGCTGTTCCGGCCGTTCCCGGCGGTGAATCAGACCGTGCCGAGCGCCACCACGCCCCGGCGCATCGCCTTCACGGCCTCCTTGGCGGCGCCGCCGACGGGTGCGTCGGACCCGACCACGTCGCGCAGCTGGTCCAGCAGGTCGATCACCTGCCGACACCAGCGCACGAAGTCGCCGGCGGAGAACTCGCTGCCCGCGGACTCCGCCGCGGTCATCACACGTTCGAGGGACTCGCCCCGTGCCCAGCGGTAGACCGTCCACGCGAAGCCGGGGTCGGGCTGGCGGGTGCGGTCGAGCTTGTGCCGCCGCTCGTCGGCCTCCAGCGACGCCCACAGCCGCGCGGTCTCGGCCAGCGCGTCGGTGACCAACCCGACCGGCACACGCGGCTCGCTCGGCCCGTCCCGGCGTGCCTCGTAGACCAGCGCCGACACCACGGCCGCGAGCTCGGGTGGGGGCAGCTGGTCCCACACGCCGTGGCGCAGGCACTCCGCGGCCAGCAGGTCCGACTCGCTGTAGAGCCGGGCGAGGCGGCGGCCGTCCGCGGTCACGACGTCCTCGCCGTCCGGCCCGGACTCCAGGTAGCGGCGTTCGGTGAGCAGCCTGCGGATGCGGTCGAAGCCCCGGGCCAGCGAGTGGGTCTGTGCGGCGACCTTCTGTTCCAGCTGTTGGGTCTCGGCGAGCAGGCGGCGGTGGCGCTCGGCCCACCGCGCGTGGGTCTCACGGTCGTCACAGCCGTGGCACGGGTGGTTGCGCAGCGCCCTGCGCAGCGCGGCGACGTCGGCGTCCTCACCGACGACCTCACCGCCGCCGCGACGGCGGTGCCGGGGTGGTTCGATGCCGGTGTTGCGCAGCGTCGAGGCGAGGTCGCGGCGCGACCTCGGCGAGCGGAGGTCGACCTGCTTGGGCAGCTTGACCCGGCCGAGCGCCTCCACCGGCGTCGGGAAGTCGGCGACGGAGAGCCTGCCCGCCCAGCGGTCCTCGGTGATCACGAGCGGGCGGGCGTCACCGGAGGGGTCGAGCCCCGGGTCGACGACGATGGCGAGCCCGGCGCGGCGGCCGGAGGGCACCGCGATCACGTCGCCCTTGCGCAGTGCCTCCAGTGACCGGGCCGCCTCGGCGCGGCGGGCCACGGAGTTCTTGCGGGACAACGCCTTCTCGCGTTCACCGAGCTTCGCGCGGAGCGCGGCGTACTCGCCGAAGTCGCCGAGGTGACAGGTCATCGACGTCGCGTAGCCCTCGAGTGCCTCGCGGTTGCGCTCGATCCGCTTCGAGAGGCCGACGACGCCTCGGTCGGCCTGGAACTGGGCGAACGACTGCTCCAGCATCTCGCGGGCCTGCTGGGCGCCGAGGCGGTCGACCAGGTTGACGGCCATGTTGTAGCCGGGCCGGAACGACGAGCGCAGCGGGTAGGTGCGGGTCGAGGCGAGGCCGCCGACCTGGCGGGGGTCGACACCGGGCTGCCAGATGACGACCGCGTGTCCCTCCACGTCGATGCCCCGCCGACCCGCACGGCCGGTGAGCTGCGTGTACTCCCCCGGCGTCAGGTCGACATGCGCCTCGCCGTTGTACTTGACCAGGCGTTCGAGCACGACCGTCCGCGCGGGCATGTTGATGCCGAGCGCGAGGGTCTCGGTCGCGAACACCACCTTCACGAGGCCGCGGACGAACAGCTCCTCGACGGTCTCCTTGAACGCGGGCAGCAGGCCCGCGTGGTGGCTCGCGAAGCCGCGCTCGAGGGCCTCGCGCCACTCCCAGAACCCGAGGACGCGCAGGTCGGCGTCGTTGAGGTCCTTGGTGTGACTGTCGATGACCCGGCGGATCTCGGCGACCTCGACCTCGGTGTTGAGGCGAAGGCCGGACCGCACGCACTGGCTGACGGCGGCGTCGCAGCCGATGCGGCTGAACACGAACACGATCGCGGGCAGCAGCGCGGCGGCGTCGAGCCGGGTGATCACGTCGACGCGCGAGGGCGGCCGGAACCTCGGGCCGCCTCGGGGTGCGCCGGAGCGGCCGCCCCGCCCGTTGCGTGGCCCCCAGGTGACCTGGCTGCGGTTCTCGTTCTCGGTGCGCCGGAGCAGCTCGGGGTTGACGCGCGGCTCGCCGTCGGCGCCCTCGCCGGTGAACATGTCGAGCATGCGGTTGTTGACCAGCATGTGCTGCCAGAGCGGCACGGGCCGGTGCTCGTCGACGACCACCGTCGTGTCGCCGCGGACCTCGACGAGCCAGTCGCCGAACTCCTCGGCGTTGCTGACCGTGGCGGAGAGGCTGACCAGCCGCACCGACTCGGACAGGTGGAGGATGACCTCCTCCCACACGGCGCCGCGGAAGCGGTCGGCCAGGTAGTGGACCTCGTCCATGACGACATAGCCGAGGCCGTCGAGGGTCGAGGAGCCCGCGTAGAGCATGTTGCGGAGCACCTCGGTGGTCATCACGACGATCGAGGCGTTGCCGTTGATCGAGGTGTCGCCGGTGAGCAGGCCCACCTGGTCGGGCCCGTGCCGGTCGACGAGGTCGGCGTACTTCTGGTTCGACAGCGCCTTGATGGGTGTCGTGTAGAAGCACTTCTGGCCCCTGGCGAGCGCGAGGTGCACGGCGAACTCGCCGACCACGGTCTTGCCCGCGCCGGTCGGGGCGCAGACCAGCACGCCGTGCCCGTCCTCCAGGGCCGCGCAGGCCTGCTGCTGGAACGGGTCGAGCGAGAACGCCAGCACCGAGCTGAACTCGGTGAGCATCGGGTAGCTCGCGCGCTGGCGGGACGCCGCATAGGCGTCGGCCGGAGAAGGGCTGGTAGCCACGTGTTCAAGGTTGTCACACGTGTGCGGGGCGGTGGCGTCTGGACTGACCGAGCAGCGCAGGCGCCGGGAGCGAAGCGACCTCGCCGAGCAGCGCAGGGAGGGAAGACGCCACCGCCCCGCACACCAACGAGCGGAGCGAGTCAAACCAACACCGCGTCACGTGGCCTGGCCGACCACCTTCAGTGCGTTGGGGATGCAGGTCACCTCGACGGGGAGGGGCCCGAGGCGCTCGCCGTCGGCGTAGGCGACCCAGCCGTTGGCCTCACCGATGCGGATCCGCCTCGTTCGTGAGGTGTCGACCAGCGGGCTGTCGACGTGGTTGCCGGTGCGCAGGCCGGGCAGCATCCTGACGAGGTCGAAGCGCGTGGCCCGCCTGACGAGGGTGACGTCGAAGAGCCCGTCGGCGGGGTCGGCGGTCGGGCAGACCGGGATGCCGCCGCCGTAGTAGGGGATGTTGCCGACGGCGATCTGGGTGGCGTCCAGCTCCCGGCGACCGTTGTCGTCCTCGACGGTGAGGCGGCCGTGTCGCAGTCTCGCCAGTTCGGCGAGGATCGCGAGGTCGTAGCGGCGCGGGCCGGACGGCCAGCGCATCCTGTTCGCGCGCTCGTTGACCGAGGAGTCGAACCCGGCGCACAGGACGCCCGCGAACCACGGCCCGTTCTCGACCCTGCCGAGGTCGATCATGCTGCTGCGGCCGTCCCTGATGGCGGTGACCAACGCGTCCGCGGCGTCCAGGGGGTCGCGGGGCGCGCCGGTGAGGGTGCGGGCGAGGTCGTTGCCGGTGCCCGCGGGCACGATGGCGAGTGCGGTGCCCGTGTCCGCGCAGAACTGGACACCCTGGTGGGCCGACCCGTCACCGCCGACGACGACCAGCAGGTCGAGGTCGGGTGCCGCGCGCATGAGGCGCTGGGACTCCTCGACCGTGCCGGCCGCGACGGTGACCAGGTCGTCGACGACGGTCCGCAGCTTCGCGGCGACGGTACCCGCGACACGCCCCGCCCGGCCGAGCCCGGACGCGGGGTGCACGACCATGGCGGCTCTCATGTCACGTCACGTCGTCGGTCTTGTCCGAGAAGTCGTAGTCCTCGGGGTGGTCCCCCCAGCCGTCGGCGACGGCCGCCTTCGCCTTTCCTCGGTCGTGGATGCGGGCGACCTGCACGGCCAGCTCGAACAGGACGGTCATGGCGCCGGCGAGGGCGAGCATGCCGATCGGGTCGGTGCCGGGCGTGGCGAACGCGGCGAACACGAACAGGACGAAGATGATCCCTCGGCGCCACTTCTTGAGGTTGCGGTAGGGCAGGACGCCGATCCGGTTCAGCATGGTGATCACCAGCGGCAGCTCGAAGCTGACACCGAAGATCAGCAGCATCACGAGGATGAACGAGATGTACTCGTTGGCGGCCAGTGCCGTGACGAACTGGTCGCCACCGAAGCTGACCAGGACCTGGAGCCCCTTGGGGACCACGTAGTAGGCGAGCACCGCGCCGCAGGCGAACAGGAAGGAGGCCAGGAGCACGAAGATGCGCGTGAACCTGCGCTCGTTGTCGTACAGCCCGGGGGTGATGAACGCCCAGATCTGGTAGAGCCACAGGGGACTAGTGAAGACCGCACCCGCGGCGAGCCCCACCTTGAACTGGATGAGGAACGCCTCGAACGGCTGGGTCTGGAGCAGCTGGCACTTGCCCGCGATCGGTTCGAACCGAGGGGGCACCGGCAGTTCACAGTAGGGGCCGGTCATGAGCTGACCGAGTGATGGGATCGGGCCGATGCGCCACTGGAACCACAGGAAGCCGAGGATGCAGCCGGCGATGAGGGCAAGCAGGGCCAGCCCGAGCCGATGGCGCAACTCGTACAGGTGGTCACGAAGGGTCATCGTGCCGTCGGGATTGTGCCGACGGCTGCGCAGACGCTTCTTCTCGTGGCGGTTGTCGTCCCGGCGGTGCGAGCGCGCCACCGTTCAGTTACCCGTTCTACTAGACGTTCTTGTTCGGCTGCTCGACGGACTTCGGCGTGACCCCGTTGGTCTGGGCCTGCTGCACGGGCGGCTCGGGAGCCGGCGGCTGGGCCTGGGGAAGCTGCTGCTGCGGTTGGACAGCGGCGGGCTTCTCCTCGGGGGCGTCCTCGTCCTTGCGCAGGCCCTTGGTCTCTTCCTTGAAGGCCTTGGCGGACTTGCCGAGCGAACGCGCCATCTCGGGGAGCTTCCTGGCTCCGAAGAGCAGGATGATCACCCCGGCGATGATCAGCAGCTCGGGCACACCCAGGTTACCCACGGTCTTCCTCCTGTCTCCCCCGGCTGTTCGATGGTACGGCAGCCGGCGTGCGCTTAACCCGTGCCCGGGTCTCCCGTATTGCTACCTGCACGGCAGCCAGCCGTGCCTTGAGGGTCCCGGACTCATGGCCGAAGTGGCTCATCAGGTCGTCGGCAGCCCGGTTGAACGCCCGAACATGCCGCCGCACCCTGACGAGAACGACAACGAGTACCGAAAACCCCACTACGACCAGGATCAAGGCCGGCAGGTACGACATCACGTTTTCTACCGTAGTGGGCGTGAGATGGAGATACGATGCCCGGCCATCCACTTCACACGGATCATACATCGACTGGTAGGCGGGTCGGGGTCTGCGCTGGCCACGGCGGTGGGCGTTCTCGCGGAGGGGAGATGGCCCGAACCGAGGCCGGTGGGGGGCGAGGCGGCAGACAGAGGCGGGGAGACAGCGGGGCAGGCGGAGGGGGCGGCGGAGGGGCGCCCGAGTTGGGCGCCAGAGGTTGGGAGACGAAGGCTCTGGAAGGTTTGCGGTCGGCGAGCGAGGAGCGGGGGCGGGCGGGTCGGACGGGCGAAGGCGGCCAAAGCAGGCGAGGACGGGAAGCCGAACCGAGCGAGCCGAACCGAACCGAACCGAGCGAGCCGAACCGAGGTAGGTGGTCGGCCGGGCTCGGGGGGTCGGTGATCGGTTCGCGGCGGTCGAGGCCGAGGTGTGGGGCCGAAAGGTCGACCGGGTTGGTGGTGTGGAGCGCAGCTGGTTCGGGCGGAGCATCCGAGCACCGGCTGATTTGCGAGGTGTCGTGGGTGGCCGAGTGACGATCGGGTGCTTGTCGGGCGAAGGGTTGAGGCGCTTCAGCATGCTTGCCAGCGCGGCTCAACAGCCCGCCGCGCGTGGTGTTCGCAGCCCTCCAGGGCTTCAACCGTGCCGACCGATCAGCCCACTCCACATGCCGGTCGCTCCCCCACCCCCGGGGCCCCACCCCGGCCCGGCCCCACCAGCCCAGCCGAGCACGCCAGACAGCCAACTCACCGATAGCGAGACAGAGCCGCCGCCGCCCGCTCCCGAACCGCCGACACCAACGGCTGCGGGCCCTCGACCACGACATCCCCGCCCAGCCCGAGAACAAGCCGCACCATCCACGACGGGTCCGCGTAACGCATCCAGACCCGCAGATGACCGTCCGCCAGCTCGGCCGCCTCCTCCATCGGGTAGTACTCCGACACCCACCGCGCGTCCGGGGCCAGCACCATCTGCGCCACCGGCTGCTCGGGCCTCGGCCGGAACAGGCCCGCCGTCGTGTCGGTCTGTTCCGCGTACGGAGGTGGGGCCGCTGCCTCCTCGAGTGCGACCACGTCGTCGATCCGGTCCAGACGGAACAGGCGCACACCCTCGGCCCTACGGCACCACGCCTCCAGATACGCGCGACCCTCCACGATGAGCATCCGCATCGGATCGACGGTCCGTTCGGTTATCTCGTCCTTCGACGCCGTGTAGTACGTCATCCGCAACGCCCTTCCCGCGCGCAGCGCCGACTGCACCACCTCTCGGGCCTTCGCCGTCGTCTTGCCCTCGCGCACGCCAAGGCCCACCGCCACGCCTGCCGGTTGCGCCTGTCCTGCCGCCGCCTCGATCTTGGCCACCGCGCGCCTGACCGCGTCGGCGTCGGCCACGCCGGGGGCGTCCAGGAGCGTCCGCAGCGCTACCAGCAACGCCGTTGCCTCCGAGCCCGTCAGGCGCAGGGGTCTGCTCATGCCCGCGTCGAAGTTGACCGACACCGTGCCGCCCTCGAAGGACAGGTCGATCAGGTCGCCCGGACCGTAGCCGGGCAGGCCGCACATCCACAGCAGCTCCAGGTCCTTGCGGAGCTGCTTGGCCGTCACGCCGAAGTCGGCCGCCGCCTCGTCGACCGCTATGCCCGGGCGGGCGATGAGGTACGGCACGAGCGCCAGCAGTCTCGGCAGGCGTTCCTGCGACGTGTGGTTCACGTTCATGTCACCTCCGCGACGGCCAGGAGGCGCTCGTGCACTGCCTTGCGCAGCACGTCCGGTTCGAGCACGACCGCGTCGGGGCCGTAGCCCGCGATCCAGCTCGCCGCCGAGTCGGTGTGCAGCACCTCCAGCTCGACCAGGTCGCCGCGTTCGCCGTCCATCTCGCTCTCGCCGACGACCTTCGCGCGTCTGCGTAGGCCCGAGGCCCGGTGTTCGGCCAGCCACAGGCGCACCGTGGACGTCTCGCTCGGCTCGTTGCTGCTGCTCGCCACGAACTTCAGCAGGTCGATCTCCTCCGGACGGCTCACGGTGCCCGGTCTGCCGAGGATGCGCACGTCGCCGACTATGCGGGACAGGCGGAAGCAGCGGGGTGCGCCTCGGTCGCGGTCGTGGCCGACCACGTACCAGCGGCCGCGCCACGACACCACGCCCCACGGTTCGAGGGTGCGGCCGCGCAGCTCGGCCGGGGACGGGCGACGGTAGTCGAAGCTGACGGCCTGGCCCGCCTGCACGGCGGCCAGCAGCGGTCCGAACGCCGGCTCCGTCGTACGGACCTTCGGCTCGACCACCGAGGGCACGCCCTGGTCGACGTCCACCCCAGCGGCGCGGAGCTTGAGCAGAGCGCCGTGTGCGGCGCCGGTCAGCTCCGGGGAGTCCCACAGCCGGACGGCCAGCGCGACGGCGGCCGCCTCGTCGGGCTCCAGCTCGATGTCGCCCAGCTCGTAGTCGCGGCGGGCGATACGGTAGCCGTCGACCTTGTCGAACGACCAGTTGCGGCCGATCTCCAACGGGATCCCCAGCTCGCGCAGCTCGGTCTTGTCGCGTTCGAACATGCGGAAGAACGCGTCGTCATTGGGCGCGTCGGCATAGCCGGGAACAATCTTGCGAATGCTCTCGGCAGGCAGGTACTGGCGCGTGGACAGCAGGCACAGCACCAGGTTCACGAGTCTTTCTGCGCGGACGACGGACACGTTTCGAACTCTAGCCCGACTGGGTTGGGGGAGTCCCGTTGGCGCGCCAGGGAGTGCGGACGAAGGCTCCATTGACGTTTCGTTCCGCGCAGGGACGTAACTAGAGTGCCGTCCATGGACCGGACCGGCCGGCCCCGCGACCCACACATCGACAACGCTGTCCTCGAGGCGACGAGCGACGTGTTGTCGCTGGTCGGGTACGCGCGGCTGACGATGGAGGAGGTCGCGCGGCGCGCGGGCACGACCAAGCCCGCCGTCTACCGCCGGTGGCCGAACAGGCAGTTCCTCGTCCTGGACGCGCTCGTCAGGCGGCTCGGGTTGTCGGTGACGCGGGTGCCGGACAGCGGGTGCGTGGTGTGCGACCTCGTCGACGCGGTCGGTGTCTTCCAGACCGCCTACGGGCAGATGCCGCCGGGGGTGCTCGCGGCGCTCCTCGCGGACTGCACCGGACAGCCCGGGCTGCGGTCGAGGTTCATGACGAAGCTGTTCCACCCGCCTAGGGACACGGTCGGACGGGTGATCGACCGGGCGAAGGCACGCGGCGACCTCAGAGCCGACCTCGACGTGGAGTTGGCCGTCGACCTGCTGGGGTCGCTGGTCTACTGCCGGGCCCTGTTCGGCCACGGACCGGCGCAGGGAGAGACGCTGGTGGCGACGCTGTTGCGCGGGATGGCCGCGAACACCCGTGAGTCCACCGGCGACCACCAGCACGCGCTCGACTGAGCCGCGGAACCCCTCCACGGGGTGATATCGGTACCCCGGACAGGTGTCACAACGCTCCTCGGACGTCGATCGCTGCTTTGCTCCAGGGGAATTGATCACGCGTTCCCAGGAGGTCCCGATGGCCGCTGAACTGGAAACTCTCGCCGGACTCCAGGTCGGCGCCGAGACGTCGACCAACTGGTGCGGCTATGTGATCACGGGCGAGGACGACGCGTTCCGCAGCGTGTCCGCGACCTGGCGGGTGCCGAGGGCGCTGGCCGGCCCGTCCGACGAGTACAACACCCTGGCGAGCATCTGGGTGGGGCTCAACGGATCCAGGATCTCCCCGGTCTGCCTCACCCAGGCCGGGTGCAACGTCAACGACTACAAGGAGCCGGACAACCCGCCGGCACCGGAGTACGGCGCCTGGTACGCGATGGAGGTGAACGGTCGGGTGGGCGCGACCGACCTCGGCGACGACTACGCGGCCCCCGCCGGCGACCGGCTCTCCTGCGCCATCACCTACCTCGGCGGGCTCGAGTTCGACATCCGGCTGCGCAACCTCACGCGGGGCTGGACCTACGACAAGGTCCACCACTACCCCACAGGCACCTCGCTGCCCGCCATGAACAGCGCGGAGATCATCGTCGAGGCGCCGGTGATGGCCGGGGTGCAGAAGATCGGCAAGCTGACGAACTTCGGCACCGTCGAGTTCGAGGACGTCAGGGTCAACGGCCTGCCGATCTCCCGGCTGAACGGGCAGGTCACCGGCGTGACCATGGTCGACGACACCGACGAGCCGCCCGACGGGGACAACCTGCTGGCCTCTCCCGGCACGCTCGGCGACTCCTTCGCCGTCACCTGGCACAACCACGGCAGGATGCGCGACTACGACTGACAGCCTGTGGACAACTCCGCACCTGTGGACAGATCTGGTCTGACCAATTGACCTTTAGCATGGTTTGCAGGTACGACTTCTCCTATGGCCCTGCAACCAGTTGCCCGGCGCTCTGTGCCGGATGAAGTCTTCGACCAGATCATCGACGACGTCGTCAGCGGTGAGTTCGCCCCCGGGGAGTCCCTGCCGAGCGAGAGAAAGCTCGCCGAGGTGCTCGGTGTCTCCAGACCGGCCGTGCGTGAGGCCCTCCAGCGGGTCGCGCAGGCGGGGCTCGTCGAGGTGCGTCAGGGAGATGCCACCACGGTCAGGGACTACCGCCGCCACGCCAGTCTCGACCTGCTGCCCCGGCTCCTGCTGCCGCGTGGCGAGCTCGATCCCGCGGTGGCCCGCAGCGTGCTCGAGGCACGGCTGCTGATCGGCCCCAAGGTCGCGGCCATGGCGGCCGAGAAGGCAGGCACCCGCCTGGGGAACGCGCTGATGGAGTCCATCGCGGGGCTGGAGGGCGACGAGGACCCGGTCCTGCGGCAGCGGCACTCGCTCGTCTTCTGGGACCGCATCGTCGACGGCGCCGACTCGATCGTCTTCCGGCTGATGTTCAACAGCCTGCGTGCCTCCTACGAGCCCGCGCTCGCCGCGCTCGCGACCGTGATGGAGGCCGAGGTCGGCAAGGTCGAGATGTACCGGGCGGTCGCGGACGCGATCGTCGCGGGTGAGCCGGGCAGGGCCGGACGGGCGGCCGAGGAACTGCTCACGCCCGCCACCGAGGCGATGCTCGCCGCCATCCGCAAGCTCGAGGCGATGCCGTAGGGGGCGACATGAGCGAGGTTGACAGGCTCGCCAGGGAACGACTTCGTGCCGACGAGGCCAAACGCCGGTCGATCGGACTCGGGGATGCCGCACGCGACTTCTGGCGGCACCCCTCCCCCTGGCTGATCTCCGTCTTCCTGGTCGCGATCGGCGTGACACGGGTGGTCGTCGGGGACTGGCGGTGGTCGGACGCGGTGACACCGCTGGTCATGCTCGCCGTGTTCCCGTTCTTCGAGTGGGTCGTGCACGTGTGCGTCCTGCACTGGCGGCCCCGGCGGCTCGGACCGTTGACCGTCGACCCCCTGCTGTCACGCAAGCACCGTGAACACCACGTCGACCCACGGGACATCCCACTCGTCTTCATCCCGTGGCAGGTGTTCCTGTGGTTGCTGCCCGTGATCCTCGCGATCGGGCTGTTGCTCTTCCCCAGGGCGGGGCTCGGGCTCACGTTCATGACGGTCGTCGGGCTGCTGGGGATCGGGTACGAGTGGACGCACTACCTCATCCACAGCGACTACCGGCCCCGCTCACGGCTCTACCGCGCGGTCTGGCGCAACCACCGCCTCCACCACTACAAGAACGAGCACTACTGGTTCACCGTCACCACCTCGGGGACCGCTGACCGGGTGCTCGGGACCTACCCGGACGCACGGACCGTGGCGAACTCGCCGACCGCGCGGGAGCTGCACTCGTCCTAACGCCTGGCGGTGAGCTGCTCGGACAGCAGCTTCTCCTGTTCCGGGGTCAGGCCGGTGCCCTTGAAGCCGTGGCCGAGAACGATCATGCTCCGCACGATCGTCTGGTCACGCATGTCCTCCGGCAGGTCCCGCAGCGGGCCGTCGAACAGCGTCGCAAGGCCGTGGATGGTCGACCACGCGACGAACTCCGCCATCGGGCGGCGCTCGCGGCTGAGGTAGCCGATCCTGACCAGCTCGTCCACCGCCGCGACCAACATCGTGAACGGGCCGCTGCCGTTGCGCTCCTCCGGCGGCGGCAGCACCAGGCTGTCCGGCGAGAACACCGTGCGGAACAGGCCGGGCTCGGCCAGCGCGAACGCGAGGTAGCCGCGGCCGATCGCGCCGAACCGGACCAGCGCGTCCTGGACCGGGTCGCCCGTCGGCCGCGACCGCGCCTCGACCTCCACGCGCATCGTCTCCGTCAGCGCGTCGAGCGCGCGTTGTTTCGCCGCCGTCAGCAGCTCCTCGTGCCCCGCGAAGTGCCGGTACGCGGCCGTCGGCGTCACACCGGCCTCCCTCGCCGCCGCGCGGATCGTCACCGACCGCGGGCCACCCTTGGCCGCCAGTTCGGCGGCGGCCTCGATCAACGCGTTGCGCAGGTCGCCGTGGTGATAGCCGCGCTTGCCGGGCACCGAGGAGTCCATGAACCGATGTTGACACCAGCTAACATCGCGTGGCAAGTTAACAGACGACAAGTTTACGCATGTACACATTAGTCGGAAAGGAGGCGCGGTGTTCGGACGAATCGGGCGGTTCTCCGCAACCCACGCGCGCGGCGTCCTGGTGGTCACCCTGCTGGTGATGCTGGGTGCGGGCGCGCTGGGCGTCACCGCGTTCGGCAAGCTCGAGACCGACGGCGGCTTCGCCGACCCGGCAGCCGAGTCCAGCCAGGCCCAAGAGCTGGTCGAGCGGCAGTTCAGCGGTGAGACAGACGTCGTGTTCCTGGTCTCCCCCACCTCCGGCGACGTCGACGACGAGGCCGGCCTGCGTGCCGGCGCCGAGCTCTCCGACGAGCTGGCCACCGACCCGGGGCTCACCAGGGTCGTCTCCTACTTCACGACCAGGGCGCCACAACTGCGGGCCGAGAACGGCCGCCACGCGCTCGTGGTCGGCAAGCTCACCGACAGCGGCGACGTCGAGAAGCTGCGCGAGACCTACGGCGGCGACTCGGGTCCGCTGCGGGTCCGGATCGGCGGCGCGGGCGCGATCAGCGTCGACATCGGCGACCAGGTCGGCGGCGACCTCGCCGTCGCGGAGTCGATCGCGGTGCCGATCATCATGGTCCTGCTGGTGATCGCGTTCGGCAGCGTCGTGGCGGCGCTGCTCCCCCTCGCCGTCGGCGCGCTCGCGGTGCTCGGCACGTTCGCGTTGCTCGCCATCCTCGGGTCCGCCACCGACGTGTCGGTCTACGCGATCAACCTGACCACCGCGCTCGGCCTGGGCCTCGCCATCGACTACGCGCTGCTCATGGTGTCCCGCTTCCGCGAGGAGCTGGAGGCCGGCCACGACACCGTCGAGGCGGTCGTCCGCACGGTCCGCTCCGCGGGCCGGACCATCGTGTTCAGCGCGCTGACCGTCGCGGTGGCGCTGGGCGTGCTCATGGTGTTCCCGCTGTTCTTCCTGCGTTCCTTCGCCTACGCGGGCATCGGCGTGGTGGTCATCGCGATGGCGAGCGCGATCATCGTGCTGCCCGCCCTGCTCGGGCTGCTCGGCAGGCGCGTCAACTCCCTGCGCCTGCCCTGGGTGAAGAAGACACCCGGGTCGGCGTCGGCGCTGTGGGCGCGGGTCGCGAAGGTGGTGCTGCGCAGGCCCGTGCTGACCGGGGTGCCGATGGTGCTCGTCCTGGCCCTGGCCGCGGTCCCGCTGCTCGGCGTCCAGTTCGGCACGCCGGACGACCGGGTGCTGACCACCGCCGCCGAGACCAGGTCGGTCGGCGACGTGCTGCGTGCCGACTTCCCCGACGACAACGCCAAGGTGCTCGACGTGGTGACCCACGAGCCCGCGGGCACCAACGTCACCGGCGACTACGCGCTCGAGCTGTCGCGGCTGCCGGGCGTCGAGTCGGTGACCGCGAGCGTCGGCACGTTCGCCGACGGCCGCGCCACCGGGCCCGGCAACCCGAACTACGCCTCGGAGACCGGCCTGCAGCGGCTCGCCGTGCTCAGCGCGTACGACCCGCACTCGACCGAGGGCCAGGACCTGGTCGACACCGTGCGCGCGGCGCCGTCCGAGGGCCTCGACGTGTCCGTCGGCGGGGCCGCGGCGACGCTCGTGGACAGCAAGGACGCGATCGGCAGCCGCCTGCCGCTGGCCGCCGGGCTCATCGCGATCAGCACGTTCGTCCTGCTGTTCCTGTTCTCCGGCAGCCTGCTCCAGCCGCTGCGGTCGCTGCTGTTCAACGTGCTCGGCCTGTCCGCGACGCTCGGCGTGCTAGTGCTGGTCTTCCAGGAGGGCTTTCTGTCGTCGTGGCTGGGCTTCACCCCGCAGCCGCTCGACACGGCGATGCTGGTGCTCTTCTTCTGCATCGTGTTCGGACTGTCGATGGACTACGAGGTGTTCGTGCTCAGCCGGATCAAGGAGGCACACGACAGCGGCGCGAGCATCGACGACTCGGTCACCCACGGGCTGTCACGCATCGGCCGGATCGTCACGATGGCCGCGGTGCTGCTGGCGGTGAACCTGCTGGCGTTCGGCACGAGCGGGGTCAGCTTCATCCAGATGTTCGGCATCGGCAGCGGCCTGGCCATCCTCGTGGACGCTACGCTGATCCGGGGGATCCTCGTGCCACTGGGCATGCGGGTGATGGGCCGCGCGGCGTGGTGGTCGCCACCGTTCCTGCGCCGCCTGCACGAGCGGGTCGGGTTGCGCGAGGAGGAACGGGTGAACGCCTAGAGCGCCGTGGCGGACGAGGCCTCGGTCTCGTCCGCCACGACTCCGTCCGGGGTGATGCCCAGCCGGGACAGCGCCGACCAGGCACTGTCGTTGATCGTGATGGCGCGGTGCGGGTCGCGGACCAGCCAGCCCGCGGCGAGCGCCCTGGTGAGGATCGCGGCGGGCAGGGCGCCGGCCAGGTGCTCCCGGCGTTCGGTCCAGTCCAGGCAGTCGCGGAGCAGGGCGCGGCGGGTGTTCGGCAGTTCGACGCCCAGCTCGGTGAGCGTGTTGCGGCCGTGGCTGGTGACCGCCAGGCCGTCGCGGTCGCTCAGGAGGCCTTCGGCGAACATGCCGTCGCGCAGTGCCACGCCGAGGCGGCCGGCGAGGTGGTCGTAGCAGGTGCGGGCCTCGCCGAGACGACGTGCGCGGACGCTGGCCCGCAGCCCGCGCGGTGCTTCCGGGCCCGCGTGGCTGGACAGCCGCTCGATCAGCTCGGCAACCTGGGGGCCCGCGAGACGGATGTAGCGGTGCCTGCCCTGCTTGAGGGTCCGCACGAAGCCGGCGTCGGTGAGGGTGCGGACGTGCTCGCTCGCCGTGGACGGCGCGACCCGCGCGGTGTGGGCCAGCTCCCCGACCGTCCAGGCCCGGCCGTCGATCAGGGCCATGCACATCGTGGCGCGGCTGTTGTCGGCGAGCACGGCGGCCACCTCGGCGAGCTTCATACCTCGATGCTAGGCAATCGACATGTCGGCGCACGCCGACGCGTCGAGGCGGCAGCCTGGGGTCATGATCATCGAACCGCCCGTCCTCTACCCCGGAACGCCGGTC
Organism: Actinophytocola oryzae; assembly: GCF_004364325.1. Taxonomy (GTDB): domain Bacteria; phylum Actinomycetota; class Actinomycetes; order Mycobacteriales; family Pseudonocardiaceae; genus Actinophytocola; species Actinophytocola oryzae. The sequence goes on from NZ_SOCP01000013.1 coordinate 174,334, forward strand.
GTGCTGGTCTCCAGCGTGAACCCCGACGGCACGACCAACCTGGCGCCGATGTCGTCGGCGTGGGCGCTCGGCCACACCGCCGTGCTCGGGCTCGGCGCGGAGGGGCAGACCTACCAGAACCTGTCCGCGCGGCCGGACTGCGTGCTCAACTACGCCAGCGCCGACCTGTGGACCGCGATCGAGCGCCTCGCACCGCTGACCGGCGCGTCCCCCGTGCCTGCCTCGAAGGCCGCCCAGTTCCGGACAGAACGCGACAAGTTCGGCGCGTCCGGCCTCACGCCGGTGCGTGGTGAGCTGGTGGCGGTCGACCGCGTCGCCGAATGCCCGATCCAGGTGGAGGCACGCGTCCTGGACGCTCGGCCACTCACGACCGGCGACGGCTGCGCGGTCGAGGTGGCCGTACTGCGGGTGCACGTACACCCTGAGCTGGCCGAACCGGACCTGCGGCACGTGCGGGTGGACGAGTGGTCACCGCTGTTCTACGTGTTCCGCCACTACGTCGGCAGAGGCGCGGAACTGGGCCGCACCTTCCGCGCCACGACGCCCGCGGTGAGCGCCATGAGCGGCTCCTGACCGGCTCGAAACACACTCAACCGGCGAAGCAGGCCTGCCCGAACGGGCCGAAGCTCCCGAACAGGCCCGGTCAAGCCGTCCCTGCCGACTCAACCCACACCTCACCCCGGCCGTCACCCCGACCACGGCTCGGCAATCGTCAGAGCGAGGCGATCAGGCGCTCCACCCGCTCGTCCACCGCGCGGAACGGGTCCTTGCACAGGACCGTGCGCTGCGCCTGGTCGTTCAGCTTCAGGTGTACCCAGTCGACCGTGAAATCGCGCCCGGCCTGCTGGGCCGCCGCGATGAAGTCGCCGCGGAGCTTGGCCCGGGTGGTCTGGGGCGGTGTGTCCTTGGCGGCCTCGATCTCGCCGTCCTCGGTGACCCGTGCGACCAGGTCCTTGCGTTGCAGCAGGTCGAAGATACCCCGGCCGCGCCTGATGTCATGGTAGGCGAGGTCGAGCTGCGCGATGCGTGGCGACGACAGCTCCATGCCGTGCTTGGCCTGGTAGCGCTCGACGAGACGGTGCTTGATCGCCCAGTCGATCTCGCGGTCGATGCGGCTCAGGTCCTGCGCCTCGACGGCGTCGAGGGTGCGGCCCCACAGCTCGATCACGCGGTCGGCGACCGGGTCCGGGCCACGCTGCGCGACGTGCTCGGCCGCGCGGGTGAAGTACTCGCGCTGGATGTCCAGCGCGGAGGCCTCCCGACCGCCCGCCAGGCGCACCAGGCGGCGGCCCGTCAGGTCGTGGCTGATCTCGCGGATGGCGCGTATCGGGTTGTCCAGGCTGAAGTCCCGGAACTGGACGCCGTCCTCGATCATCTCCAGGACGAGGTTCGCGCTGCCGACCTTCAGCAGCGTCGTGGCCTCGGCCATGTTCGAGTCGCCGACGATGACGTGCAGCCTGCGGTAACGCTCCGCGTCCGCGTGTGGCTCGTCCCGCGTGTTGATGATCGGGCGGGACCGCGTGGTCGCGGACGACACGCCCTCCCAGATGTGCTCGGCACGCTGTGACAGGCAGTACACGGCGCCACGCGGGGTCTGGAGCACCTTGCCCGCGCCGCAGATGAGCTGGCGTGTCACCAGGAAGGGCAGCAGCACGTCCGCGATCCGCGAGAACTCACCCGCACGGGTGACCAGGTAGTTCTCGTGGCAGCCGTACGAGTTGCCCGCCGAGTCCGTGTTGTTCTTGAACAGGAAGATGTCGCCGCCGATGCCCTCGTCCGCCAGCCGTCGCTCGGCGTCGACGAGCAGGTCCTCGAGGATCCGCTCCCCCGCCTTGTCGTGCGTGACCAGCTGCACCAGGTCGTCGCACTCCGCGGTGGCGTACTCGGGGTGCGAGCCGACATCGAGGTAGAGACGAGAACCGTTGCGCAGGAACACGTTCGAGGAACGGCCCCAGGACACCACCCGTCGAAACAGATACCGCGCGACCTCGTCCGGGCTCAGCCTGCGCTGCCCATGGAAGGTACAGGTCACGCCGAACTCGGTTTCGATGCCGAAGATCCGCCGCTGCATCCCTTTAGCCTAGGCTTTTCCCGGCCACGTTTCTTGTGACCGCTCGTGAGTGAGATGAACAAGTCATCGAAGGCTGTCCCATCACGCTTCGTTGGTCCCGCCGGACTCGGAGTCGGAAGGCGCCTCGGGCTCGGCAGGTTCGTCCGTGGCTTCGGGCGTTTCGGCAGGGAGCAGCGCGGCGAGCGCGGCGCCCTCGATCCGTCGGAACGCCCGCTTGGGCCGTGCCCGGTCGAGCACCGCGACCTCGATCTTGCCGACGCCGCTGTCCCCGTTGCCCGACTGGGAGCCCGCCCCGAGAGCCGCCACCGCGAAGCGGAGCGCGGCCGCCAGGTCCATGCCCTCCTCGTAGATCTCCTTCATCTTCGTGGAGACCGGCTCGGTCTGGCCGCCCATGACCAGGTACGACGGCTCGTCCACGATCGAGCCGTCGTAGGTGAGGCGGTAGAGCTGGTCGGCCTCCGGCGTCGCGCCGACCTCGGCGACGCACAGCTCGACCTCGTAGGGCTTGAGCTGGTCGGAGAACACCGATGCCAGGGTCTGCGCGTAGACGTTGACGAGCAGGCGCGCCGAGACGTCCCGGGGGTCGTTGGCAAGGCCCCACAGGTCGACGTGGCGGATGCCGCCGCGGCGAAGGCCGTCGTACTCGCTGTAACGGCCGGTCGCGGCGAACCCGATGCGTGCGTAGATCTCCGACACCTTGTGCAGCGTCGCCGACGGGTTGTCGGCCACGAACAGCACGCCGCCCGCGTACTTGAGAGCCACGACGCTGCGGCCCCTCGCGATGCCCTTGCGGGCATACTCCGAGCGGTCCCGCATCAACTGCTCGGGAGAGGCGTACAGCGGCATGGTCACGGTGGTGGCTCCTCTGTTGGCGCTGGTCGGGGTCGTCAGCCGCGGGGGCGGCTGCCGCGTGCGGTCACCACGGACTCGGTGACCGTCGCGATGCGGTCCTCCGCGACGGCGGCCGCGCCGTCGGCCGCGGTGACCGTGATGATGCTGGGGTAGATCTTGCGGGCGAGGTCGGGGCCACCGGTCGCCGAGTCGTCGTCGGCGGCGTCGTACAGGGCCTCGATCGCGATGCGGATCGCGGTCTCCTCGTCACAGCCCGGGTCCCACAGCTTCTTCAGCGCCGAGCGCGCGAACAGCGAGCCCGAGCCGACGCCGTGGAAACCGGCACGTTCCTCGTAGCGGCCGCCGACCACGTCGAACGAGACGATCCGGCCCGCACGGTCCGGGTCGTCCGCGTCCACGTCGTAGCCGACGAACAGCGGGATCGCCGCGAGGCCCTGCATGGCGGCCTCGAGGTTGCCCCGCACCAGCGCGGACAGCTTGTTGGTCTTGGCGTCCAGTGACAGCGAGACGCCCTCGAGCTTCTCGTAGTGCGACAGCTCGACCTGGTAGACGCGGACCATCTCCAGCGCGATGCCGGCCGTGCCCGCGATCCCCACCGCCGAGTAGGCGTCGGTGACGAACACCTTCTCCATGTCGCGCTGCAGGATGAGGTTGCCCGAGGTCGCGCGGTGGTCACCGGCGATGAGCACGCCGCCGGCGAAGCACACCGCGACGATGGTGGTGCCGTGTGCCGGCTGCTGCATCAGGTCCGACACGTGCCGGGCACGCACCGGCTCCTCAGTGCCCAGTCCACCGCTGCTCGGGAGCAGGTGTGGGGCCTGCACCCGGAGGAAGTCCATGAACGAGGACGTCTCGGCGGTCATGTAGGCAGCCGGGAGCGATGCGCCGGGCATGGCGCGATTCGAGGTGTGTTCCATGCCTGCTTTCAGTCCGTTCGGTGGGGACGGCGAGAAAAACTACTCGCCACCCTTTTGCACGTATGCGCGTACGAAGTCCTCGGCGTTCTCCTCGAGCACGTCGTCGATCTCGTCCAAGATCGTGTCGACGTCCTCGCCGAGCTTCTCGCGGCGCTCCTGACCAGCCGGCGCGGCACCGTCGACGTCGTCGTCGCCGTCACCTTGGCGCTGGGTCTGTTCCTGGGCCATCTCGCCTCCCGGATCGGGGCCTGTCTCCGCCAGATTACCGACAGGCCCTGACATTTTCTTGAACCGACCGGACGATGATCGTGAATCGGGACATTCGCTCTGGGCGAACGCGGTTGTCCGGTCTCCTACTTGCGCGGCCCGCCCGTGAGCGCGTCGACCAGCTCCTCGGCCGTCGCCGACGCCTCCAGCAGCTCCCCGACGTGGGACTTGGTGCCCCGGAGCGGCTCGAGCGTCGGGATGCGGACCAGCGACTCGCGGCCGAGGTCGAAGATCACCGAGTCCCAGGAGGCGGCCGCGATGGCGTTCGGGTAGCGCTCGAGGCACTGGCCTCGGAAGTACGCCCTGGTGTCCAGCGGCGGGGTCGTGATCGCCGCCTGCACCTCCTCCTCGGTGACCAGGCGCTTCATCGAGCCACGCGCGACGAGACGGTTGTAGAGGCCGTTCGCGAGCCGCACGTCCGAGTACTGCAGGTCGACCAGGTGCAGGCGCGGCGCGTTCCACGCGAGGCCGTCACGGGCGCGGTAACCCTCCAGCAGCCGCAGCTTGGCGGGCCAGTCGAGGCGGTCGGCGCACTCCATGGGGTCGCGGGCCAGCGCGTCGAGCGTGTCACCCCAGGTCTGCAGGACGTCCATCGACACCGGGTCCTGCTCGGTGCGGTCGATGTGCTCGGTGATCAGCTCGTGGTAGGCCTTCTGGATGTCCAGGCCGGTGAACTTGTGGCCGTTCGCCAGCTCGACCGTGGCCTTCAGCGTCGGGTCGTGGCTGATCGTGTGCACGGCGCGGACCGGGTCGGCCAGCTTGAGCGCGTCGAACCGGACACCGGCCTCGATCAGGTCGAGGACCAGCGCCGCAGTGCCGACCTTGAGGTACGTGGAGGTCTCGGCCAGGTTCGCGTCGCCGATGATGACGTGCAGGCGGCGGTACTTGTCCGCGTCGGCGTGGGGCTCGTCGCGGGTGTTGATGATGCCGCGCTTGAGCGTGGTCTCCAGGCCGACCTCGACCTCGATGTAGTCCGCACGCTGGGAGAGCTGGAAGCCGGCCTCCTCGCCTGCCGAGCCGACGCCGACGCGGCCGGAGCCCACGACGACCTGCCGGGACGCGAAGAACGGCGTCAGGCCGGCGATCACCGAGGTGAACGGCGTGTTGCGGGCCATGAGGTAGTTCTCGTGGGTGCCATAGCTGGCGCCCTTGCCGTCCACGTTGTTCTTGTACAGCTGCAGGCGCGGCTGGCCCGGCACGGTGGCGGCCCGCATGGCCGCCTCCTCCATGACCCGCTCGCCCGCCTTGTCCCAGATCACGGCGTCACGCGCGTTGGTGACCTCCGGCGCGGAGTACTCCGGGTGCGCGTGGTCGACGTAGAGGCGGGCGCCGTTGGTCAGTATCACGTTGGCCGCGCCGAGGTCCTCGACCTCGGGATCGGACGGGGGCACCCCCGGCGCGCCGAGGTCGAAGCCCCGCGCGTCCCGCAGCGGTGACTCGACCTCGTAGTCCCAGCGGGCCCTGCGGGCACGGGGGATGTCCGCCGCGGCCGCGTAGGCGAGGACGACCTGGGTTGAGGTCAGTACCGGGTTGGCAGTGGCGTCACCTGGGACGGCGATGCCGTACTCCACCTCGGTACCCATGATCCGGCGCATGTTCTAGAGCCTACGGGCCAGCACCGACAGCGTGCTCGGGGCCATACGGGTGCCGCTTCGGGCTACGCCCAGGCGAGCGCCGAGCGGTGCTTCCAGTAGACGGCCGCGGGCTCCGCGAGGCTCGGCAGGTCCACCTCGCCGATCCCGGCCGCGACCAGGTTGCTCGCGAGCTGCTGGGTGCCTGCCGCGCCGGAGAGCACGGTCTCCGCCCAGGGCTGGGCCAGCACGGCGGCCAGCGCCACGGCGTCCGGACCGACGCCCAGCGACCTCGCGAGCGCGGCGACGGGTTCCGGCGGTTCGACGGCGAGGCGGCCGTTGGCCATGCCTTCCTTGACCAGGACGTGCGCCCCGGCCTCGTGGGCCTCGGCCAGCGCGGGGCCGACCGACGGCTCCAGGATGTTCCAGGTCGACTGTACGGCCGTGAAGACGCGGACCCCGTGGCGTTCGAGGGCCAGCGCACGACGTACGACGTCCGCCTGGCCGGGACCCGAGGTGGAGAAGCCGACCCGTACCGGGAGGGCCGCCAGGGCGTCCTGTAGCGCGGGGTCGTCGAAGAGCGGGCTGTCGGGGGTCAGCGAGTGCACCTGGTAAAGGGCCAGGTGGGAGCCGAGCAGAGCGGAGCTCTCGCCCCACTGCGTGCGGAACCGGTCGAGCGTGTGGGACTTCTCCTCGTGGACGGCCGCGTCCAGGCGCCAGTCGCCGACGTAGGCGTAGCCCCACTTGCTGGAGACCGTGACGTCGTCGGGTGAGCGTGACGCGAGCCAGCCTGCCAGGAACTCCTCGGCGAGGCCGTAGGAGCGGGCCACGTCCACCCAGCGCACACCGGCCTCGTAGGCGGCGTCGAGCACCGCCCAGGAGGCGTCACGCATCGCGTCCACAGAGCGCGACGGCGGCAGCTCGGACCGGCCGACGTTGATGTACGCCGGCCGGCCGAGTGCCGCCAGTCCGAGTCCGAGCCTGTTCACGTGTTACAGGTACTGGCCCGTGTTCGTCGCCGTGTCGATCGCCCGACCCGACTCCTGGTTCTTGCCGGTGACGAGGGTGCGGATGTAGACGATCCGCTCCCCCTTCTTGCCGGAGATCCGCGCCCAGTCGTCCGGGTTGGTCGTGTTGGGCAGGTCCTCGTTCTCCGCGAACTCGTCGACGATCGCGTCCAGCAGGTGCTGCACGCGCAGGCCGGGCTGCTTGGTCTCCAGCACCGACTTGATCGCCGCCTTCTTCGCCCGGTCCACGATGTTCTGGATCATCGCGCCCGAGTTGAAGTCGCGGAAGTAGAGGACCTCCTTGTCGCCGTTGGCGTAGGTGACCTCGAGGAACCGGTTGTCCTCGGTCTCCTCGTACATCCGCTCGACCGTGTGCTGGATCATCGCGTCGATCGTGGCCTTGGTGTCACCGCCGAACTCGGCGAGGTCCTCGGTGTGGATCGGCAGTGTCGACGTCAGGTACTTCGAGAAGATGTCCCGCGCCGCCTCGGCGTCCGGCCGCTCGATCTTGATCTTGACGTCCAGGCGGCCGGGCCGCAGGATCGCCGGGTCGATCATGTCCTCGCGGTTGGACGCGCCGATGACGATGACGTTCTCGAGGCCCTCGACGCCGTCGATCTCGCTGAGCAGCTGGGGCACGATCGTGGTCTCCACGTCCGAGGACACGCCGCTGCCCCGGGTGCGGAAGATCGAGTCCATCTCGTCGAAGAACACGATGACCGGTGTGCCCTCCGAGGCCTTCTCCCGCGCGCGCTGGAAGATCAGCCGGATGTGCCGCTCGGTCTCGCCGACGAACTTGTTGAGCAGCTCGGGGCCCTTGATGTTCAGGAAGTACGACTTGGCCTCGTGTGCCGTGCCGTCACCCCGTGCCTCCGCCACCTTCTTGGCCAGCGAGTTGGCCACCGCCTTGGCGATGAGGGTCTTGCCACAGCCGGGCGGGCCGTAGAGCAGGACGCCCTTCGGCGGGCGCAGCTCGTACTCGCGGTACAGCTCCGCGTGCAGGAACGGCAGCTCCACCGCGTCGCGGATCTGCTCGATCTGCCGGAACAGGCCGCCGATGTCCTCGTAGCGCACATCCGGGACCTCCTCCAGCACGAGGTCCTCGACCTCGGCCTTCGGCACCCGCTCGTAGGCGTAGCCCGACTTCGAGTCGACCAGCAGCGAGTCACCCGGCTTGAGCGTCGACTCGCGCAACGGGTCGGCCAGCCAAACCACACGCTCCTCGTCCGCGTGCCCCACCACCAGCGCACGCAGCGGCGGCGTGTCGTCCTGCTCCGCGAGCAGCTCGCGCAGCGTCGACACCTCGCCGATCCGCTCGAACGTGCCCGCCTCGACGATGGTCAGCGCCTCGTTCAGCCGCACGGACTGGCCGCGACGCAGGTCACCCACCTCGACCGCGGGTGAGCACGCCACCCGCATCTTGCGGCCCGCCGTGAAGACGTCCACCGTGCCGTCCTCGTGTCCCGAGAGGAACACGCCGTAGCCGCTCGGCGGCTGCGCGAGCCGGTCGACCTCCTCCCGGAGCGCGAGGAGCTGGCTCCTCGCCTCCCGCAGGGTCTCGACCAGTTTGGCGTTACGCTCAGTCAACTGGCTGACCCGCTCCGACGCCTCGGCCAACCGCTGCTCGAGCAGGCGGGCATGCCGAGGCGAGTCCGTCAGTTTCCGGCGCAGCAGCGCTACCTCTTCTTCGAGAAACCGGATCTGGGCAGCCTCTGATGGCTCGTGCCCAGTACCCGGCTCCGGTCCAGCGCCGTGCTCGTCGGCCTCCTCTGGCCGACCACCGGGACGATCGTGCTGCATGTCGGCACCTCCTCCCGAATTTCTGCTTACCCACACGGTACCGGTGAAGACCGACAAAAGAAGACCATCCACATCTCGGAACCGTCGCGTCATCTAGCGGAAACTGAGTCTGTCGGAAGTGGATTAGGCCATCTCGGCGCTCAACGGAACCTTCGACCCACTACGGTGCGTCAGGTAGTCGACCGCGCGCGTACACGCGCGCGACGACCCGGGAGACTCGGCGGGGGTCCGCCACGACAGAGGGAGAGAAGAGCGATGTCGCAACCGCCGCAGTGGGGTGGGCAGCCGGGGTGGGGGCAGCAGCCCGGCCCAGGTCAGCAGCCTGGTGGCTACCCGCAGCAGGGCGGTTATCCCCAGCAGGGCGGCTACCCGCAGCAAGGCGGCTTCCCCCAGAGCGGACCCGTGCCACAGCAGTACGGCCAGCCTCAGCAGTACGGCCAGCCCGGTGCGTTTGGGCCGCCCGGGTACGGCTATCCGCCGCGGAAGAAGAGCCCGATGCCCTGGATCCTGGCCGGCGGCGGTGTGGTCGTCCTGGCGGTCATTGTGATTCTCGTCGTGGTGCTGACGAGCGGCGCTGACACGTCCAGTCCCGAGGGTGTCGCCCAGGCCGCGGTCGACGCGTTCAACGACAAGGACGCCAACGCCATCAAGGACGTCACCTGCTCGGCGACGAAGGACGCGGTCGAGAAGGCGCTGGGTGGCGAGGGCCTCGGCATCGGGGGCAGCTCGGACGAGTCCTTCGAAGCGACCGCTGAGCTGGGTGAAGTCAGGACCCGTGGCGACGACAGGGCGACGGCGACGATCACCTTCACGGTCACGAAGGTGCCCGCCTCGATGGAGGAGTACGTCAAGGTCGGCGAGTCCCAGGACGAGGAGCTCAACCTCGCCAGGGAGAACGGCGACTGGTGCCTGTCCTCGTTCGGCGCGGGTACCTGAGAGATAACGAAACGGTCAACGCGGCCGTCGTCGGGCGTGTCCCGGCGACGGCCGTTGTCGTGGGGCTCTCCTACGATGGGTCTCGTCCCGTGGGCAGACACCGAAGTTCGTGGGAACGGACGGCGCACGCGCTCCGTCTGGTCAGAGAGACGTGCGTGAGGAGTTCGGGGCCCCAAGATGACGTATCCACCGCAGCAGCCCGGGCAGTCGCCCTACCAGGGCCTCGGCACGTACTCGGGCGGCCCGGAGAAGAAACGCAACCGCGGCCGGATGGTGGCGATCATCGCGATCGTCGTCCTGGTGGTCGCGGGCGGGGGCGTCGCGACCTACTTCCTCACCAAGAGCGACGACAAGTCGAGCGACACCGCGTCCTCCGAACGGAGTAGCGGCGACTCCACGAAGGACACGGGCAGCGACCACAAGTCCTCGGATCCGTCCGACGACGCGTCATCAGATCGTGACCAGGGTCAAGGCGGCGACGACTCGAACGCCAGCAACTCTCCAGACGACGTACGCGACGACTACATGGCGGCGTACGAGAACAACGACTTCTCGGACGTCGTGGACAACTCGTGCGGGGCGTACAAGAAGAAGTTCGGCACGGACACGACCGAGCTGGAGTCCAAGCTGCGGGACTACGACATCACGGCGACGCCGGACGGTGACGTCGACGTCGACAGCAAGAACCCGGACACGGCGACCGCGAAGATCGACCTGGCGTTATCGGGCCCGGACGACACGCAGGACGCCAAGATCCTGATCAAGATCGTCGACGAGAACGGCAAGTGGCGGTTCTGCGGCGAGGACGAGGCCTGACCATCCACCGACAAACATCGGAGCCACAGTCATGACGTACCCGCCGCAGGGGGGCCAGCCGGATCCGTACGGCCAGCAGAACCCGTACGGCCAGCAGCAGGGCCAGCCCCAGTACGGGCAGCAGCCCGGGCAGTACGGTCAGTACGGTCAGCAGCCCCAGTACGGCCAGGAGCCGCAGTACGGTCAGCCCCAGACGGGCCCCCAGCCGCAGGCAGGGCAGTACGGTCAGTACGGGCAGACCAGCCAGTTCGGTCAGGACCCCTACGGGCAGCCGCAGTACGGCGGCCAGCCGGGCTACCCGGGTGGTCAGCCCCCGAAGAACAACAAGGGCATGATCATCGCGATCGTGGTGATCGCGGTGCTCGTCCTCGGCGGCGGTGGCGTCGCGGTGTGGTTGCTCAACAAGGACGACGACAGCGGCAACAACGCGGCGCAGGAGACGTCCCAGCCCGCCGACACCGGCGGCAGCGAACCGTCCACCGACGAGGACACGCCGTCGGAGGAGCCGACCGACACCGATACCGACACGGGCGGCGGAGGCGACCAGGCGGACCTGACCCAGACGGCCAAGGACTACGCGAACGCGGTCAACGGCCAGCAGCGCGACGCCGCGGTCAACCTGACGTGCACCAAGGCCGACGCGGGTGTCGTGTACGAGCAGCTCGCCGGCACGGTCCAGGTGGACGCCGGCGCGGTGAACATGATCTCGGACGAGTCGGCGACGGTGGACTTCACCGTGCAGGGTGGCGGCAGCCAGGCCATCCCGCTGCTGTTCGAGCTCAAGGACGGATCCTGGTGTGTCTCCGTCTGACGCGCAGAAGCCGGAGGCGGACGAGCCGTTAGCCGCCGACCAGACCGAGACCGGCGAGACCGACACCGGGCAGAGCGAGACTGTTCGGACCGACGGCGGTCAGACCGTCGAGGCGGAGGCGGCTCCCCCGGCTGAGCCCGCGGCTCCGGCCGAGCCCGCCGCTTCCGAGAGTTCGACCGCGAACCGGCGTAGAACCTTGCTGTTCTCGGCCGCCGCGGTGGTGGTGCTGGTCGTCGCCGGACTGGTCGTCTTCCTGGTCACCAGGGGCGACCCGGCCGACGAGGCGGGCGGGCCGTCGGTGCCCGCGATCACCGACGCGAACTCGCCGAGCAGTGGGGCGCCCGCGCCGCCGCCGTCCTCGGCGACCGGGACGGTCACGGCACCGTCCACGGGCACCGCGGGCTCGACCGGCGGGGACGCGGATGCCGCCCAGTCGGTCGCCGAGCAGGTGGCCGACGCCATCACGGGTGCCGACGCGGCCACGCTCGTCCAGCTGAGCTGTGAGCCCGGCACGGTCGACGACAGCGAGGACACGTTCGACGCGGGCGCCAAGGTCGAGGTCATCGGAGAACCCCAGGTCGACGGCGACACCGCGACGATCAACGTGCGGGTCACGATCGAGGGCGCCGACCCGGCGGAGGTGCCCATGCCGCTGACCAAGCGGGACGGCCGCTGGTGCATCCCCTGACGGGCCGGGGTTACGTCGTCGTCTGACGGCCCCGCCGCTGCGGGCGCGGGGTCACAACTCCGTCCGCGAGGCGGCGGGCCGTCAGCAGGAACGCGGTGTGCGCGACCATCCGGTGGTCCGGGCGCACCGCGAGGCCGACCACGTGCCACGGGCGCATCAGCGTCTCCCAGGCTTCCGGCTCGGTCCAGCACTGCTGCTCACGCAGCGCCTCGGTCACCCTGGACAGCTGCGTCGTGGTCGCCACGTACACGACCAGCACGCCGCCGGGGATGAGGTTGGCCGCGACGGTCGGCAGCACCTCCTCCGGCGAGAGCATGTCGAGGATGACGCGGTCGACCTCGCCCTCGTGCGTGGCCAGGTCGTTGATCCGCAGGTCCCAGTTGGCCGGGCGCTCGCCGAAGAACGCGGTGACGTTGCGGACGGCGTGCACGGCGTGGTCGTCGCGCACCTCGTAGGAGGTCACGCAGCCGCTGGGGCCGACCGCCCGCAGCAGCGAGCACGTCAGCGCGCCCGAGCCCGCCCCCGCCTCGAGGACCCGCGCGCCGGGGAAGATGTCGCCCCACATCACGATCTGCCCGGTGTCCTTCGGGTAGATGACCTGGGCGCCGCGTGGCATGGACAGCACGTAGTCGGCGAGCCGCGGCCGCAGCGCGAGGTAGGCGGTGCCACCGACGGACGTGACCAGCGAGCCCTCCGGACTGCCGATGAGGTCGTCGTGCGCCACCGCGCCGCGATGGGTGTGGTAGTGCTCGCCCTCCGTGAGCACGAGCGTGTAGTGCCGTCCCTTCGGATCGGTGAGCTGCACCCGATCGCCGACCCGGAACGGTCCGCTCGCCCTGACCTCCGCCACCCGGTTCCCTTCTTCGTGTCCGATGTCCGCAGATCGTCCCAGACCCGGTCACGGCCGTTGTCGGTGACCGCCTCTACGCTGACCGGGCGAGCCGAAGGCCGATCAAAGGGGGATCATGACCTACCCACCTCAGCAGCCGGGGCCGTACGGTCCACAGGATCCCTACGGCCAGCAGCCGTACGGACAGCAACCCCAGTACGGCCAGCAGCCGCCCTACGGTCAGCAACCCCAGTACGGGCAGCCCCAGTACGGGCAGCAGCCGCAGTACGGCGCGCCCCAGTGGGGACAACCCGGCTACCCGGTCGGCCCACCGCCCAGGAAGTCGCGGACCGGCCTGATCACGACCCTCGTCATCGTGGCCGTGCTGGTGATCGGCGGTGGGGTCGCGGCCTTCTTCCTGCTGCGTGACAACGGGTCGGGCAGTGCCGAGAACCCGCGTGCGGCGGCGGACAGCTTCGTCAAGGAGCTCGGCACGCAGCTCAGCAAGTCGGTCGACTCCGTGGACCTCAGCGCGCTCAAGCCGCTGACGTGCTCGTCGGACTACGACAAGCTCAACGCCGAACTGAAGGACGCGAAGGAGCAGCAGAGCACCGCGACCAAGAAGGCCGGGGCGAAGAAGGTGTCCTTCTCGATCTCGGACTTCAAGGAGTCGAACGGCGGCGCCACGTTCACGATGACGCCGAAGTCCGAGGACGGGAAGGGCGAGAACCCGCTGGACATGACCGTCCAGAAGAGCGGCGACAACTTCGTCGTGTGCGGGCTGTACGGCAAGCAGGGCGAGGAGCCGGGCGGGGGCTCGACCGGCGGGGAGACGTCGTCGAGCGGCGGTGACGACGACGGCGACGGCGGGAACGGCGGCTCGATCCCGAACCCGATCCCCAAGACCAGCTAGAACGGTCGGCGACCGGACAGGCCGGCGCGCAGGTCCTCGCGGTGGAGCACCCCCGAGGGCCTGCCGTCGGAGTCGACGACGAGGAACTGCCAGGCGGCGGTCTCCTGGACCCGCTCGGCGATGTCCTCCCCCGGCTCGGAGTCCAGGAGTACGGACTCCGGCCGGATCGGCTCGGCGGCCTGCTCGGCGGGAGCCATCGGTGACCGCTCGGCCAGCCGCTCGGCGGCGACGGGATCGAGCAGCCCTGCGGCGACGCCGTCGGCACGAACGAGCACGACGCCCCGGCCCGCGGCGGCGCTGAGCGCGTCGGCCACGGGGCTCTCGGCAGGCAGTTGCAGAACAGGACGGACCAGGTCGGCGAGTACGAGCCCGTCCGGCCAGGACCTGCGCTGGTCGGCGGCCAGTTCGCCGCGCGCCCCGGACACGACGAACCACGCCGTGAGCCCGCACACGCCCAGGCGGAGCCAGCGGTCCGGACTCTCGTCGGCGAGACCCCAGAGCGCCCAGAACATCAGCAGGGCGGCGACGACCCAGCCCCCGGCGACGGCCGCACGGGTGCCGGTCCCCCGGTCCCCGAACACGGCCCAGACGCCGGCCCGCAGCATGCGCCCGCCGTCGAGCGGCAGGCCGGGCAGCATGTTGAACACGGCGACGGCCACGTTGGCGACCGCGCACTCCAGCACCAGCAGCCAGATGGGCCCTTCGGCGGGCATGAACAGCAGGATGAACCCACAGAACCCGGCGAGCACCGCGGACACGACGGGCCCGGCCGCGGCGATCATGCCCTCCTGGGCGGGTCTTCGTGGCGTACGGCTGATCTCGGCGAGCCCGCCGAGCAGGAACAACCGCAGCCGGCGGACGGGGATGCCGAGCTTGAGCGCGACGACACAGTGACCAAGCTCGTGGGCCAGGACGGACGCCCCGAGCAGCACAGCGAACGCGGCAGCGAGCGACAGCGAGACGACGGCCCCGGCCTCGGGCAGGAACCGCTCGACGAGCGGCGCGTACAACACGATGATCGCCACCGACCCGATCCACCAGGACGGCGACAGGAGCACCGGCACCCCCCGAAACCGGAAGAGCAGGAGACCGCCGTCGCGATCAGTCCAGCTCGTCCCGTTCGTCATGCGTTGCAGAGTAGGGGGAATTGTGTGGGAACGCGGTGTGACGGGTGGTCCTTTCAGGGGATTCAGCCAGCCGGCCGCCACCTGGACAACCACCCAGCACAAGCGCACCCCCCAACCCGACCACCGCTGGGAAAGACACCACCTACCCGGCAACCCCACAGCAACCGTGAGTAACCACCACCGACCCACGACAGACCACCGCGAATCACGGTAGCCGAGGGATGAGACGCGCCGAGCAACACACAGGAAGGATGCCGAGCCCACTCACCAACGAGCACAGAAACGACCGCCCCGGCCGGAGCGAGGAAAGCGAAGGCTCCGGGAAGGCTGGCTGCACGAGCGAACACAGATCGTGCAGCCAGGCAACACGTGCTGCCGACTTCTGGCCTGAAGAGAGATCCCCGCGCGAGGACCGCCCCAGGGACTTCCGCGCACATGGGGGAAGACGTCGGATGAAGTCCCGCTCACCAGCAAGCGGGGCAAGCTATCGGCGCAAGGAACGAGCCCAAGGAGCTACCGTCCGCACGAGGGAGAACACCAGGAGCAGGCCCCGGCGGCGAGCCACTATCACAATGCGGGCCAGTACCTACATCGACGAGCACGAGGCCAGGGAAAACGACCCTTGAGGGCGCGACCACGGAGAGCGGACTCCAGACCAACGCCCCGCTCCAAAGCGAAGAGACCGTGCAACCACGCAACACGTGAGCGGGCCGCCGGCGTCTGGACTGACGAGCACGAAGGTCCCTGCGCGAGGAACGAGCCCAGGGACCTTCGCGCACAGGAGGGAAGACGCCGGGAACAGGCCCGCTCACCAGCGAGCGGAGCGAGCCAATGTCACCGTGAGCGGGCCGCCGGCGTCTGGACTGACGAGCACGGAAGCCCCTGCGCGAGCGAAGCGAGCCCAGGGACTTCCGCGCGCAGGAGGGAAGACGCCGGGAACAGGCCCGCGAACCAGCGAGCGGAGCGAGCCAAACCAACACCGTGAGCGGGCCGCCGGCGTCTGGACTGACGAGCACGAAGGTCCCTGCGCGAGGTACGAGCCCAGGGACCTTCGCGCGCAGGAGGGAAGACGCCGGGTGAAGGCCCGCGAACCAGCGAGCGGAGCGAGCCAAACCAACACTGTCGGGGGTCTGCCCTACTGTCTGGGCCATGACGCAATCCCCTGCTGCTACCGAGACGGAGGTCGTTCGGCGGCCCGCGCTGTCGCCGTCGCGGGCTGGTGACTTCAAGCAGTGCCCTCTGCTCTACCGCTTCCGTGCGGTGGATCGGCTGCCGGAGACGCCCACTACCGCGCAGGTTCGGGGTATCGCCGTGCATGCCGTGTTGGAGGAGCTGTTCGGGCTGCCCGCGGCGGAGCGGGTGCCCGACCGGGCGCACGCGTTGTTGGCGCCGGTCTGGGCGCGGCTGCTCGAGGAGCGTCCCGAGCTGGCGGAGCTGTTCGCCGACGACTCCGAGGGTCAGGACGAGTGGCTGGCGACGGCCGACCGGATGATCGACTCCTACTTCACGCTGGAGGACCCGCGCCGTTTCGACGCCGAGGCCCGCGAGCTGCTGGTGGAGACGGAGCTGGCGTCGGGGGTGCTCCTGCGTGGCTACATCGACCGGTTGGATGTCGCTCCGACGGGTGAGATCCGGGTGGTCGACTACAAGACCGGTGCCGCGCCACGTGAGGTCGGCGAGGCTAAGGCACTATTCCAGATGAAGTTCTACGCTCTGGTGTTGTGGCGCCTGCGTGGCGTGGTGCCCAAACAGCTGCGACTGATGTACTTGGCCGACCGCCAGTCGCTGACCTACACCCCGGACGAGGCCGAGCTGCTCCGGTTCGAGCGGACGTTGGACGCGGTGTGGCAGGCGATCCTGCGTGCCGGCAGGACAGGCGACTTCCGGCCGAACAGGAGCAGGTTGTGCGACTGGTGCTCGCACCAGGC
This sequence comes from Actinophytocola oryzae, assembly GCF_004364325.1. GTDB lineage: Bacteria > Actinomycetota > Actinomycetes > Mycobacteriales > Pseudonocardiaceae > Actinophytocola > Actinophytocola oryzae. The sequence goes on from NZ_SOCP01000013.1 coordinate 190,867, forward strand.
GCTGTGCCCCGAGTTCGGTGGGACCCCGCCGCCGTACCCGGGCTGGCCGGAACCGGACGCGGGCGAGGAGACGGTGTTGGACAGGGCGGACTGAATGTTCTACGAACCACTCGGCGACGGCCGGTTCCGGTCGACCGTGCACACGACCGGCCCCTGGTCGCCGCTGACCCAGCACCTCGGGCCGCCGTCGGCGCTGCTCGTGCGGGCGATGGAGCAGCTGCCCGCACCGGTGCCGATGATGATCGCCAGGGTGACTGTGGAGATCCTGGGACCGGTGCCGGTCGCCGAGGTGTCGATCTCGGCCGGTGTCGAACGGGCCGGGCGGTCGGTCGAGCTGTTGGGGGCCTCCCTGTCCGCTGGCGGGAAGGTGGCGGCGCGGGCCAGGGCGTGGCGGATCGTGCGGTCGGACTCCCGGGCGGTCGCGGCGGATGTCGACTCGCCGTTGGCCGGTCCTGACGCCGGGACGGCGATGAGCCGCCCGGAAGGGTGGGGTGGCGGGTATCTGGACGTGATGGAGTGGCGGACCCTCAAGGGGTCGTTGGGCGAGCCTGGGCCTGCGACGGTGTGGGGGCGGCAGAGTGTGCCGCTGGTCGGGGACGAGGTGCCGACGGGGGTGCAGCGGTTGCTCGTGGTGGCGGACTCCGGGAACGGGGTGTCGAACCGGTTGGATCCGCGGAAGTGGCTGTTCATCAACGCTGATCTGACCGTGCACGTGTACCGGGAGCCCGTTGGGGAGTGGATCGCCCTCGACGCCGCGACCGCGATCGGGCCGGACGGGGTGGGGTCGGCTTTCTCGGTGTTGCATGACACGTCGGGGGCGGTTGGGCGTGGGGCTCAGGCTCTTCTGGTTCGGCCTCAGTAGTTCTTCGGGTGGGGCCCTCGGGGCCGGGCGGGGACGACCGCTTGTCGGGGAGAGGGCTGGGTTGGGCGGAGCGGCTTGGAGGCCTTTCGGGGGCTCGTTCACTTCTTCCGCGTCGCCTGCGGGTTGGCCGGGGCGACGCCGGCCCGCGGCCGGGTGCACGTGTCGGACGTGTGGGTGGTGGCCCGGCGGCTCCTGCTCGTCCAGGCGGCCGGCTCGCGCTCGAATGCACTGAAGGACGCCTTCGTAACGCTGGGCGTTACGAAGGCGTCCTTCAGTGCGGGGCGGCTAGAGGCGGCAGGAGCGGAGGTCCGAGGCCAGTACCGCCTTGGCGCCCAGAGCCGCGAGACGGTCCATGACCACGTTCGTCTCCTTGCGGGGGACCATCGCTCGGACGGCCACCCAGTCCGGGGACGCCAGCGGGGCCACCGTCGGGGACTCGAGGCCCGGGGTCAGTGTGATGGCCTCGTCCAGGAGTGTCTTCGGGCAGTCGTAGTCGAGCATCAGGTACTGCTGCGCGAACACCACCCCCTGCAGACGCCCCGCGAGCTGTTCCTTCGCCGGTGTGTCCGCCGCGTTGGTGCCGTGCACGAGCACGGCCTCCGACTCGCAGATCGGGTCGCCGAACACCGACAGGTTGTGTTGGCGCAGTGTGCGGCCCGAGTCCACCACATCCGCCACCGCGTCGGCCACGCCCAGTTGCACGGAGATCTCGACCGCGCCGTCCAGGCGGATCACCGTGGCCTCTATGCCGCGTGACGCCAGGTCCTGCTTCACCAGGTGGGGGTATGACGTGGCCAGGCGTTTGCCTGCCAGGTCGGAGACCTTCCAGTCCGTGCCCGTCGGCGCCGCGTAGCGGAACGTCGACGCGCCGAAGCCCAGCGACAGGCGTTCGCCGACCGGGGCGCCCGACTCCAGGGCCTGGTCTCGGCCCGTTATGCCCAGGTCCAGCTCTCCTGAACCCACGTAGATGGGGATGTCCTTCGGGCGTAGGAAGAAGAACTCGACGTCGTTGGTCGGATCGAGGACAGTCAGGTCTCGCTGGTCGTAGCGTTTCCGGTAGCCGGCCTCGGCCAGCATCTCCGCGGCCGGGGCGGACAACGCGCCCTTGTTCGGCACGGCAACCCGCAGCATCAGATCTCCTCAGAGGTGGCGGTAGACGTCGTCGAGGGTCAGGCCCCGGCCCAGCATGAGGACCTGCACCCGGTACAGGAGCTGTGACACTTCCTCTGCCAGGCGTTCGTCTGACTCGTGCTCCGCCGCTATCCAGACCTCGCCGGCCTCTTCCAGTACCTTCTTGCCCTGCGCGTGTACCCCTGCGTCGAGCGCGGCGACAGTGCCGGAGCCCTCTGGACGGTTGGCCGCCCGGTCGCGGAGTTCGGCGAACAGCTCGTCGAACGTCTTCACAGGTGTTGATCCTGCCATCACGCGCCAGCCACTTTCGGGTCAGTCATGGCTGCGGTGAGGTCGGCCACGGTCAGGCCCTCCAGCGAGGTGCGGAACACTCGGCGTTCTCCCTGGTCGACGGGCACCTCGCAGGGGACCACGATCACCGTGCAGCCCGCGGCGACCGCTGACGCGACGCCTGTCGGCGAGTCCTCCACCGCCACGCACGACCGGGGCGACACGCCGAGCAGCCGTGCCGCTTTCAGGTACGGCTCGGGCAGCGGCTTGTTCAGGCCGTCGACCTCGTCGCCGCATACTGTCACCCGGAAGAGTGATCTTCCGATCGTGTCCAGGGCGATTTCCGTCAGGTCGCGCTGCGTCGAGGTCACCAGAGCCATGGGCAGGCCTGCGGCGTGCACGCGGGCCAGCGCGTCCGCCGCGCCCGGCCGCCACGGCAGCTCCTGGCGGAACACCTCCGCCATCCTGCGGTCCACCCACGCCGCGCTGTCGGCCAGCTGGTCCGGTGTGGGGTCGGGTATGCCCACCTCGGTGTAGATGAGACGCAGTGTGACCATGACGTTCGTGCCGACCATGGCCGCCCTCGTCTCGGCGGACAGCTGGCCGCCGAGCTTCTCGGTCAGCTCGAACAACGGGATGTCCCAGAGTTTCTCCGAGTCGAGGAGGGTGCCGTCCAGGTCCCAGAGGACGGCGGCAGGGGTGTCAGGGGACCTCGGAAGGGTCTCGGCCGGCATGCGAACCAGCCTACGATCTCCGGCCGACACCCTCGGGTCGTAGGCTTGCCCAGTGACCGATCCGGACCTGCAGCCAACCGCACCCGACCCGCGACCAGAATTAGTCGAACCTGTGGTCGTATGCGCATTCGAAGGATGGAACGACGCGGGCGACGCCGCGACAGCCGCCATCGAGCACCTGCAGCTTACCTGGAATGCCACCGAGCTCTCCGAGGTCGACCCGGACGACTACTACGACTTCCAGGTCACCCGCCCCACGGTTCGGCTGGTCGACGGCGTGACGCGCCGGGTCGAGTGGCCGACCACCCGCCTGTCCATCTGCCGCCCGCCCGGCGCCACCCGGGACATCGTGCTCGTGCACGGCATCGAGCCGAACATGCGCTGGCGCAAGTTCTGCACCGAGCTCATCGGCCAGCTGGAGGAGCTGGGGGTGACCACGGTGATCACGCTCGGCGCCCTGCTCGCCGACACGCCCCACACCCGGCCGGTGCCGGTGACCGGCACGGCCTACGACGCGGCCTCCGCCGCCCAGTTCGGGCTGGAGCGCTCCCGGTACGAGGGTCCCACTGGCATCGTCGGCGTGCTGCAGGACGCGTGCGTGCAGGCGGGCATCCCGGCGATCTCCATCTGGGCAGCCGTGCCGCACTACGTGTCGCAGCCGCCCTCGCCCAAGGCCACGCTCGCACTGCTGCACCGCGTCGAGGAGATCCTCGACGTCGAGGTGCCGCTCGACGACCTGCCCGACCAGTCCGAGGAGTGGCAGCGCACGGTCAGCGAGATGGCCGAGGAGGACGAGGACGTCCGCAACTACGTCCGGGCGCTCGAGGAGCGCGGCGACGCCGACCTCGAGCTGAACGAGACCAGCGGCGACGCGATCGCCGCCGAGTTCGAGCGCTACCTGCGGCGACGCAGGCCGGGGCCGGGCCGGGGCCAGTCGGGCGTCTGACCAGCGCATGGCGCCGCGCAGCGCCGATCGTGACCGGCTGGTCCGGGCGGGGCTCTACGCGGGCGGGTTCCTCGGTCCGTTCGGCGGCAGCATCACGACCTCGATGCTCCCCGAGCTGGCGCACGACTACGACGTCACCGTCAACGCCACGTCCGCGACGATCACCGCGTACTTCATCCCGTTCGCGACGTTGATGCTGTTCTCCGGCACGCTCGGGGCGCGCTGGGGCACTCGGCGGTGCGTGCTCGGCGCCTATGTGGTGTCGTTCGTCGGGTCCGTGCTGTGCGCGGTGGCCCCGGTGTTCCCGGTCCTGCTCGTCGGGCGGGGCGTCCAGGGCATGGCCAACGCGTTCACCACTCCCCTGCTGCTCGCGACCATCGCGGCGACCACGCCCCGTGCCCGGCTGTCCCGCGCCCTCGGCCTGTTCGCGTCGCTGCAGTCGGCAGGACAGACGAGCGGACCGCTGGTCGGCGGGCTGGCGGCCGAAGCGACGTGGCGGCTCGCGTTCGTCGGGGTCGGCGTCGCCGCGGCGGTGCTCGCGTTCGTCGGGCTTCCCGACACGCCCGAGCGGGGGCAGGCCGAGGTCGTCCGGCTGCGGTCGGCGTGGCGACCGGAGGTGCTGCGTGCCGCGGCGGTCGCGCTGGTCGGCTGGGGGTGCCTCGGCGGTCTCACGTTCCTGGTCGCGTTCCGCGCGGAGGACGCGTTCGGGCTGTCCTCCGGCCAACGCGGCCTGCTGCTGACCGCGTTCGGCGTGGTCGGCATGCTCACCGCCGCGTTGGCGGGGCACGCGGTCGACCGGATCGGCGGGCGGCGCGGCGCCATGCTCGGCACCGTCGCCTCGGCCGTGCCCGTGCTGCTGGTCGGGGTGCTCCCGTGGCTGCCCGCGGTGGCCCTGATGTGGGCGCTGTGCGGGTTCTGCGCCCAGTTCGTGCAGGTCGGACTCAATACACTCGTATTGACGAGTCAGGACAACCCCGCGGGCGCGGTCTCGGTGGTGCAGGCCTTCCGCTTCATCGGCACGTCGGCGGCGCCGATCGCGTTCACAGCGCCATACCACGCCTCGCCGGTGCTCGGCTTCGGCATCCCGGCCGTCCTGCTCGCGGTCGCGGCGCCGATCGCCCTGCTCCGCGCGGGTCGTGCGAGGGTGGGCCCATGACCGACGACTGGGAGACGCGCACGGCGCAGGCGTGGACACGGCTCGACGACCTGACCGAGGAGGACTTCCGCGCCGAGATCGACCGGCTGGCGGCCGAGCTGCCGGACGGCTCGGCGGTCGCCGACTTCGAGCGCGCGTGCGCGTGGGACTCGACGGGTCACTCGGACAAGGCCGTCCCGCTGTACGAGCGGGCGCTCTGGACCGGCCTGACCGGCATCCGGCGGCGGCGTGCGGTGATCCAGATGTCCAGCTCGCTGCGCAACGTCGGCCAGGTCGAGCGTGCCGTCGAGCTGCTGACCGAGGAGATGCACGCGGGCTCGGACGAGCTGGACGACGCCGTCCGGGCCGTGCTGGCCCTCGCGCTCACCGACGTGGGCCGGGAGCGGGAGGCTGTGTCGCTGGCGGTGGGCGCGTTGGCCAGGCACCTGCCGCGCTACCAGCGGTCCATGGCCAACTACGCCCGCCTCCTCGTCGAGCCCGAGTAGCTACAGCGCCACCCCGAGCAGGGCGTCCACCGCGTCGCGGACCGCGGCGGGAGCCTGCGCGTCCGTGCCGCCCACCGACAGCGCGGCCTCGGCCCACGCGTCGACAGCGGCCAGCGCACCGACCGTGTCCAGATCATCCGAGAGGTGGTCACGCAGCCGGGTGACCAGGTCCTCGGCGGGCGGCGCGGCGGCCACCTCGACCGCCGTGCGCCAACGCGCCAGCCGGGCCTCGGCCTCGGCCAGGACCTCCTGGGTCCACGCGCGGTCCGACCGGTAGTGGCCGGAGAGCAGACCGAGCCGGACGGCCATCGGGTCGACCTTGTCGGCACGCAGCCGCGACACGAACACCAGGTTGCCGCGCGACTTGGACATCTTCTCGCCGTCGAGGCCGATCATGCCCGCGTGCGCGTAGTGCCGCGCGAACGGGTGCTCGCTGGTCAGCGCCTCGGCGTGGGCCGCGCTGAACTCGTGGTGCGGGAAGATCAGGTCCGAACCGCCGCCCTGCACGTCGAAGCCCATGCCAAGGCGGTTGCGTGCGATCACGCTGCACTCGATGTGCCAGCCGGGACGGCCCGGGCCCAGCTCGCTCTCCCAACTCGGCTCGTCCGGCCGCGCGGCACGCCACAGCAGCGCGTCGAGCGGGTGGCGCTTGCCGGGCCGGTCCGGGTCGCCGCCGCGCTCGGCGAAGAAGGTGGCCATCTCCTCCGGCGTGTAGTGCGACACCTCGCCGAACCGGCCGGACGCCTGGTGGGAGAAGTAGATGTCCGGGTACTCCTGGTCGGGCACGCGGTAGGCGACGCCCGCGGACAGCAGCTTCGCCACCGACTCGACGATCTCCGGGATGGACTCGACCGCACCCAGGTACTCCCTCGGCGGCAGTACCCGCAGCGCGGCCATGTCCTCGCGGAACAGGGCCGTCTCGCGCATGGCGAGCACGACCCAGTCGTCCTGGTCCCGGATGGCGCGCTCGAGCAGCGGGTCGTCCACGTCGGTGACGTTCTGCACGTAGTGGACCTCGTGGCCGTTGTCGAGCCACTGGCGGTGCACCAGGTCGAACGCGAGGTAGGTCGCGGCGTGCCCGAGGTGGGTCGCGTCGTACGGGGTGATCCCGCAGACGTACATCGTCGCGACGGGGCCGGGCGACGTCGGGCGGACCTCGCGGGCCGCCGTGTCGTACAGCCGCAGCGGGCGAGGGGTGCCTGGCACCCTGGGTACCGGGGTGGATGGCCAGCTCTGCATGCCTTTGACGATAAACGTCCCGCTCGCCAGGTTGATCCAGGCCGGATTCTGTGAAGCCCGTTACACCACATGCTGGGACAGCGAACTCCTCGCAGATGGCTGCCGGCTCTCTTTGCCGGGCACGGGTGTTGGGGCAGGATTGGCACAAGCGCTCTGACCGGATTCACCGAGGAGGCCACGTGGCGGAAGAGCAGGTGGTCATCTCGGTGGCCGACGACCGGTTCGGCGACATGGCCGCCGTCGTGGAGGCGCTCCGCCACGCGGGTCTGCGGGTGTCGGAGGTCCTCGACAGCGTCGGCGTGCTGACCGGCACGGTCGACGGGGATGCGCTGGGCTCCCTGTCGACCGTGCCGGGTGTCGCCGAGGTCGAGCGGTCGCGGGTCTACCAGCTACCCGACTAGCGCGGCGATCTCCTTCAGCTGTTCCTCGGTCAGCGGGCCGTGGGCCAGTGCACCCGCGTTGTCCTCGGCCTGGGCGACGCTGCGGAAGCCGGGGATCGGGATCGTGCGGTCGCTGCGGGCCCACAGCCAGGCCAGCGCGCCCTGGGCGAGGCTGCGGCCGTCGCTGGTGAGGATGTCGCGCAGGTCGTCGACTCTGGTGGCCCACTCGTTGGTCGGCACGCCGTCGGCGAAGAAGCGGAGCCACTCGGGGGCGACCGAGCGGATGTCGGTGCCGGTCGTGCGGCTGGTGTGGTCGCGACGGCCGAGCAGGCCCATGGCCAACGGCGTGCGGTTGACACTCGCCAGGTCGTGCTCGTCGCACAGGGCGAGCAGCTCCGGCGCGTCGTGCAGGACGCTGCACTCGTGCTGCAGCGCGACACAGCCGGGACGGCCGGCCCAGGCCGCGGCGCGTTCGGGGTCGTCGGTGCTCCAGGCGTAGCCGCGGATCAGGCCCTCCTCGATGAGGTCCTCGGCCGTGTCGGCCAGTGCCTCGGCGTCCTCGACGGACGGTGCGCTGTGGAGCTGGTAGAGGTCGAGGTAGTCGGCGCCGAGACGGGTGAGGGTGGCCCGGATCGCGCTGCGCATGTACTCGGGCGTGTTGTTCGGGCCGATGCGGGTCCTGGTGTCCTCGTCGAACATGTTGCCCCACTTGCTGGCGACGACCACCTCGTCGCGGTGGCCCGCGATGGCCCGGCCGAGCACGCGCTCGCTGTGTCCGGCGCCGTAGAGGTCGGCGGTGTCGAAGAACGTCACGCCGAGGTCCAGCGCCCGCCGGATCGCCGCGATCGACTCGTCGTCGTCGACCTCGCCCCAGCCGAGCGGCCTGCCCTCGTCGTCGGAGAATGGCCCGCCGATGGCCCAGCAGCCGAACCCGAGCGCGCTGACCTCGCGTTTCCCGATGACTCTGTGTTGCATTGCCTCGCTCCGCTCGGCGGTTCGCGAGCCTGTACGCGGCGCCTCCGCTGCTCCCTCACTGTTCATACCTCGTCATCGTGCCGGGTGGAGCGCGCTCCAGGTCCAGTCTATTTTCGAGGACATGCGCAGTGAGGTGAGTCCGAAGCGGGTGCGGGTGTACGCCGGCGGGCAACTTGTGGCGGACAGCTACGCGCCGGTTCTCGTGTGGGAGGTCCCGTACTACCCGACCTACTACCTGCCGGCCGCTGACGTCCGTGCCGAGCTGAAACCCGGTGGTGGCGACACGTACGACGTGGTCGCCGGGGGCGTGACCCTGCCAGGCGCCGCACGCAGGCACGAGGACCTCGTGCGGCTGGAGTTCGGTGCGATGGACGAGTGGCTGGAGGAGGACGAGCCGATCTACGTCCACCCGCGCGACCCGTACAAGCGGGTGGACATCCTGGCCAGCTCGCGGCACGTGGAGGTCCGCGTCGACGACGACGTGGTGGCGTCGTCCAACCAGCCCCGGATCCTGTTCGAGACGAGTCTGCCCCCGAGGTACTACCTGCCGCTGCCGGACGTCCGGATGGATCGGCTGCGCCCGTCGGACACCCGGACCTCGTGTCCCTACAAGGGAACCGCGTCGTACTGGCATGTCGGCGACCACGAGGACATCGTGTGGATCTACCGCACCACCCTGCCGGAGAGCCAGAAGGTCACCGGCATGGCCTGTTTCTACAACGAGAAGGTCGACCTCTACCTGGACGGCGTGCTCCAGGAGCGCCCGAAGTCCCCGTTCAGCTGACCGAGATGATGGGTGGGTGCGTGAACTCGTCTACCTGTCCGAACGCAAGCTGCGCCAGTTCCGGGCACCGAGGAAGAGACGCTTCTCCATCAGGGAGATCGGCATCCCGGGCGTCGGCCAGGTGGGCATCGAGCCGCAGGCGGTCTCGCACCTGGACGCGGTGGTCGAGCACCTGGACGGCATGGCCCGCTGGTACGAGGAGAAGGTCCCGGTCGGCGGCTGGGTGCACTTCGAGGCACGGCTCGGGCAGTGCATGGTGGACAGCGGCGAGTCCGGGCTGCGGGTGGTCCTGTTCGCCGAGCCGCCCGGGCACGCCGGACCGCCGCGGCTGGTGCTGCACGGCGCGCCTGACCACCTGCTCGGTCGCGTGACCGAGCCCGCCGGCGGTAGGGACCACGTGCCCGCCTCGGAGAGCTGGATGGTCCGGCCGCTGATCTGGCACCTCGCGACCGAGTTGGACGGCAAGACCTCGCACGGGGACTACCACAGCGACCTCCCGGTGTTGAACGAGTTCCTCGACCAGCACGTGGACCCGCACACCGCGGCGTGGATGGCCGGCTACGCGCGCGTCACCGTCGACACCGGCGACCTGCCGCTCGTGGTCGCGAGCCCGCTCTTCGTGGAGTACGTGTCGGCGCCCGATCAGTAGCCCAGGGCCTCGTCGATGGCCCGGTAGATGCGTTTCTCCGACACCGGGTACGCGGTTCTGAGGGTCTGGGCGAAGTAGCTCACGCGCAGCTCCTCGATCATCCAGCGGACCTCGACCAGACCCGGGTGGTCAACCAACTGGGCGCGGGCCTCCTCGTAGGCCTCCCACACGCCCTGGACCGCGTAGGTCCAGTCGGCGTCGCGGGCGGGACGTTCCGGGAGCTTGTCGATGCGGCGCAGGATGGCCGTCAGGTAGCGTTCCACATCGGACAGCCGCGTGTAGCCGGTCGCCGTCACGAAGCCGTTGAACACCAGGCGCTTGCGCTGGGTTCGCATGTCCTCGACCGACGACGCGAAGACCTTGCCCGTCATGCGGGACAGTGCCGCGTCCAGCGTCGCGTGGACCGTCAGCACACCTCTCGTGCGGGACAGCACGTCGTACAGCGTGTCGTGCACGTCCTGGCGTACCTTGTCACACAGGGTCTTGAAGGCGGTCGCCGTCCACACCGGACCGCCAGCCTGCGCTATCAGGTGGTCTGCCGCGCAGTTCAGGCAGTCCTCCAGCAGGCCGGGGACACTGCCGTGCGGGTTCGCCGACAGCGCCAGCTTCGCCGCGTTGTCCAGGCGGCGGACCACCTGTTTCACCGGCGAAGGGACGGTCAGCAGCACCAGCCTGCGGGTGCCCCGGGCCATCTCCCGGCGCTGCTCGGTCGGGTTGTCGAACAGCCGGACCGCGACCGAGCCGCCCTGGTCCACCAGTGCCGGGTACGCCGTCACCTGCTGGCCCGCCCTGCGCAGCGATACCGAACGCGGCAGCTCGTCGAGGTCCCACGTCGTCAGACCGTCGCGGGTGATGCCGTCCTCCCCCGACGCCAGCGACTCGCGGACCCGCTCGGCCAGCTCTCGTTTGAGAGCCCCGAGATCCTTGCCCTGGACGATCGGGGCGCCCGACGACTCCTCGACGACCTGGAACGTCGTGCGCAGGTGCTCTGGCACCTGGTCCAGCTGCCACGCCTCCGGCGGCACGACGACACCCGTGAGGTCACGCAGCACCGAGGCCACGTCGTCGACCGTCGGTTCAGCCACTGTGGACAGCCGGTCGAGCACCGCGACCACGTGGTCGGGAACCGGGACGAAGTTGCGGCGCACCGGTTTCGGCAGCGAGCGGATCAGCGCGGTCACGAGCTCCGGGCGCATGCCGGGGACCTGCCACGGCAGCCCGTCCGCGCTCACCCGGTTCAGCAGCGGCAGCGGCACCTTGACGGTCACGCCGTCGGTCGCCTCGCCCGGCTCGAACCGGTACGTCAGCGGGAGCTGGATGTCGTTGTGCCGCACGGCATCCGGGAAGTCCCGTTCGCTCACGCCGATCGACGGGTTCACCAGCAGGTCACGGGTGAACGTCAGCAGTTCCGGCTCGGTCTGGCGGGTCTTCTTCCACCACGTGTCGAAGTGCCTGCCGGACACCACGTCCTGGCCTACGCGTTCGTCGTAGAACTGGAACAGCGTCTCCTCGTCGACGACGATGTCCCGGCGCCGCGCCTTATGCTCCAGCTCCTCGACCTCTTCGAGCAGGGCCGCGTTGCGGGCGAGGAACTTGTGCCTGCTCTCCCACTCGCGCTGCACGAGCGCGTGCCGGACGAACAGCTCCCGCGCCACCGGCGGGTCGATGCGGCCGTAGTTCACCGAGCGGTCGACCACGATCGGCACACCGAGCAGCGTCACCCGCTCGGTCGCCATCACCGCGCCCCGCTTCTTCTCCCAGCGTGGTTCGCTGTAGGTCCTGCGCACCAGGTGCCCGGCGAGCGGCTCGATCCAGTCCGGCTCGATGCGTGCCACGATCCGGCCCCACAGCCGGGTCGTCTCGACCAGCTCCGCGGCCATCACCCAACGCGGCTGCTTCCTGAACAGCGCCGACCCGGGGAAGATGCCGAACCGCGCGTTGCGGGCGCCCAGGTAGTCGTGCTTGGCGGCGTCCTTCAGACCGATGTGGGACAGCAGGCCGGCGAGCAGCGACCGGTGCACGGCGTCGGGCTTCGCGGGTGTCTCGTTCGGCACCACGTCGAGGCTCCTGGTCATCTGCTTGAGCTGCCCGGCGACGTCCTGCCACTCCCGCACCCGCAGGTAGTTCAGGTACTCCGACCGGCACAGCTTGCGGAACCGGTTCGCCGACAGGTCGCGCTTCTGCTCGGTCAGGTACTCCCAGAGCTTCAGGTAGGACATGAAGTCCGACTCGGGGTCCCGGAAGCGGGCGTGCTGCTGGTCGGCCTGCGCCTGCTTGTCCACCGGCCGCTCACGCGGGTCCTGGATGGACAGTGCGGCGGCGATGACCGTGACCTCGCTGACGCATCCGTTGCGGTCGGCCTCCAGCACCATGCGGGCCAGACGGGGGTCGACCGGGAGGCGGGACAGCTTGCGGCCCAACGGGGTCAGGCGCGGTGTGGTGTCCTTCGTGGACGTCTCCAGCGCGCCGAGCTCGTGGAGCAGGTTCATGCCGTCGGTGATGTGCCTGCGGTCCGGCGGCTCGACGAACGGGAACTCGGCGATGTCACCGAGGTCGGCGGCGGCCATCTGCAGGATGACCGACGCGAGGTTGGTGCGCAGGATCTCCGGGTCGGTGAACTCGGGGCGCGCGTCGAAGTCGTCCTCCGCGTAGAGCCGGACGCAGATGCCGTCGGACGTGCGGCCGCAGCGGCCCTTGCGCTGGTTCGCCGACGCCTGCGAGATCTTCTCGATCGGCAGCCGCTGGACCTTCAGCCGGCTGCTGTACCGGGAGACGCGGGCGAAGCCGGGGTCGATGACGTACTTGATGCCAGGCACGGTCAGTGACGTCTCCGCCACGTTCGTTGCCAGCACCACGCGGCGGCCGCGATGTGACTGGAACACCCGGCGCTGCTCGCCTGCGGACAGCCGCGCGTACAGCGGCAGGACCTCGAGGCCCGGTTTCTCCAGGGCGACCAGGGCGTCCGCGGTGTCGCGGATCTCCCGCTCACCGGAGAGGAAGACCAGCACGTCGCCGGGGCCCTCGGCGGACAGCTCGTCGACCGCGTCCAGGATGGCCTGCGTCTGGTCACGCTCCGAGTCGGCGTCCGGGTCGTCGGGATCCACGATCGGGCGATATCGGACCTCGACCGGGTAGGTCCGGCCCGACACCTCCACGATCGGCGCGTCGTCGAAGTGCCGCGAGAAGCGCTCCGGGTCGATGGTGGCCGAGGTGATGATCACCTTGAGGTCGGGCCTGCGTGGCAGCAGCCGCCGCAGGTACCCCAGGATGAAGTCGATGTTGAGGCTGCGCTCGTGCGCCTCGTCGATGATCAGCGTGTCGTACTGGTGCAGCAGCCGGTCGGACTGCAGCTCGGCGAGCAGGATGCCGTCGGTCATGAGCTTGACGTACGTGCGGTCGCTGACGTCGTCGGTGAACCGGACCTTCCAGCCGACGGCGTCACCCAGCCTGACGTCCAGCTCGTCGGAGATCCGCTCGGCCACCGTGCGTGCCGCGATCCGGCGCGGCTGCGTGTGCCCGATCATCCCCCGCACGCCCCTGCCGAGCTCCAGGCAGATCTTCGGCAGTTGCGTCGTCTTGCCCGAACCGGTCTCCCCCGCGACGATCACGACCTGGTGCTCGGCAATCGCCCTGGCGATGTCGTCGCGGCGCTGGCTGATCGGCAGCTCGGCCGGGTAGGTGATCTTCGGGAGGGCCGAGGCGCGGGCGGCCACCCGGTTCGCCGCCTTGTCCACCTCCGCCGTGATCTCCTCGACGCGTGCCTGCCGCACCCGGTCGTTCTTGATCTTGCCGAGCCCGTCGATGCGACGGCTCAGGCGACGCTCGTCGCGCAGCATCAGCTCGGGGAGGCGGGCACGCAGGCCGGAAGGCGTAGTCATCTCGTTACGAGCCTAACGGCGGACACGACCGAGTTATTTCGACACCGGCCACCGCGGTCACGTTCGGTGACGAGTGATCACTCGAAGCGCGTGAGGTCACCGGCGCCCTCCCTGATGACCTCCATCTCGTCCTCGGAGAAGTCGATCACGGTGGTGGGCTCGGTGCCGCAGTCGCCGGAGTCGATCACCGCGTCCACCGAGTGGTCGAGCGCCTCCTTGATCTCCCAGCCCTGCGTCATGGGCTCCTCCTCCCCCGGCAGCAGCAGCGTGCTGGACAGGAGCGGCTCGCCGAGCTCCTCGAGGATGGCCTGGGTGACCACGTGGTCGGGGATGCGGACGCCGACCGTCTTCTTCTTGGCGTGCATCAGCCTGCGCGGCACCTCCTTGGTGGCGGGCAGGATGAATGTGTACGGCCCCGGTGTCGCGGCCTTGACCGCGCGGAAGACCGTGTTGCTGAGGTAGACGAACTGGCCGAGCTGCGCGAAGTCGCTGCAGACCAGCGTGAAGTGGTGGCGGTCGTCGAGGTGGCGGATCTGGCGGATGCGCTCCAGACCGTCCTTGTTGCCGAGCTGGCAGCCCAGTGCGAAGCATGAGTCGGTCGGGTACGCGATCAGGCCACCGCGCCGGACGAGGTCCACGACCTGGCCGATCGACCGGCGCTGCGGATTGTCCGGGTGCACGTCGAAGTACTTCGCCACCCGGCGCAGCCTAGCCCGCCACCCCTCGCCACCAGGAACGAGGCGTACTACATCTGCACCAGCGTGGACATGAGGCGGCCGAGGTCCACGTCGGGGTCGTCGGTGAGGCCGGTGTGCGCGGGCGAGGTCTGCAGGATGGTGCTGCGGGGGGCCGTCAACCAGCGGAAACGCTGCCCCACCGAGCTCTGCGCCATCGGACCGGAGCCCTCGCACGCCTGGTGGAGCGAGCGGAGGGCGTCCTCCAGCACCTCGAGGTCCAGCTCCGGGTCCAGGGCGCGGAGCCGGTCGCGGTCGACCTCGACCGCGCAGCGCAGGTAACGCAGCGGCGCGCAGTAGACGATGGCGCCGACGTTCATGAACTCGCCGCGCTCCGGGCGCGGCACGGCACGCACGAGTGCGTGCTCAAACACGTGCGGCACGGGTCTCCTCCAGCGCGGCGACCCAGTTGGACGCGTCGGCAAGGCGTGCGGTGAAGTATGCCGCGTAGGCCGCCCGCACCTGGTCGGGCGACCCGAACTCGGGGTCGAGCCAGTCGTCCGGGACGAGGCCGACGATCTCCTCGACCAGCTCGCGGGTGATCTTCGGGCGCAGCTCGGCGTCGACGCCGGTGATCGACGCCGGGTTCGCGGCCATCATGACGTGGTCGGCTGCGTCATACCGGTAGGTCGCGGCCGGTCGCCAGCCGGGGAGCCAGCGGTGGTGGAAGATCAGCGACGCGCCGTGGTCGATCAGCCAGGCCTGACGGTGCCAGAGCAGCAGGTTCGGGTTGCGCCAGCTGCGGTCGACGTTGAGGACGAGGGTGTCGAACCAGAGCAGGCGCGCGGCGAGCTCCGGCCCGGGGTCGCGGACGCGCGGGTTGAAGTCGAACGAGCCGGGCAGGTAGTCGATGCCGAGGTTGACCCCGGCGCTCGCGTGCAGCAGGGCCTGGATCTCCTCGTCCGGCTCGGACCGCGACAGCTCGGGGTCCAGCTCGACGAGCACGATCTCGGGCACCCGGAACCCGAGCCTGCGGGCCAGCTCCCCGACGATGATCTCCGCGGTGAGTGCCTTGAGCCCCTGTCCGGCGCCCCGGAACTTGAGGACGTACATGCCGAGGTCGTCCGCCTCGACCAGCCCGGGCAGCGAGCCTCCCTCCCGAAACGGCGTCACGTACCGGGTAGCCGCCACGGTCCGCAAACCACGCTGATCCACGACAGCATGATGACAGGTCGGTTTCCATCCGTCGACCGACCCGGACCGGTCCGCCGTCCACAGTGGACGAGCGGGAGGCGGCGTGACCGTGCCCGGGGGACGGTGAGCACGGCCACGCCGCGGGACTTCAGTGCGAGGACACGGTGATCACACTCTCGTGACTGTTCGCCTGGCGGCGTCGAACCGTTCGACCGCGTCCGCGCCGTGCAGGTCGACCAGGTACTCGCGGCCACGCAGTGCCGCGGTGGGCTGCAGGTGCGAGAGCAGCGGGTTGTCCACCACGACGGTGTTGTTGCCGCGGAACTCGTAGGCCCGGATCGGTGTGGTGAGACTGAGGTTCACCACCGTGTGCGCCCAGCCCTTCTGGATCGGCAGGAGGTCGCCCCGGTGCTGGACCGCCTCGTACTCCAGGTTGTCGCCGAACAACGTGAGCGCACCCTCCTCCCCGCACTCGTAGACGAGGACGATCACGTCGGTCTCCGTGTGCCAGTGCGCGTTGGCGATGAACCCTGCGGGCACGTCGAGACCGCCTGCGCAGATACTGATCTCCGGAGCATTCCCGTCCGGACGCCCGTCGACCAACGGTCGGATCCGATGCCCCTGCGGGGTGAGCACCGGGTCGATCGACTCAAAAGGGATCGCTGTCGGGGGTTTGGTCAACATGGCGAGGTCCTCTCGGTGGGCGTACCTGTCCGGGGCGCATCTCCCCAGACCGGCGAGTAGCAGGCCAGCCATCCCTGTCCTTACGCGGTGCCGTCCAACCGAGTTTGAAGGTTCCAGGGAAATAACGGGAGACGTGAAGCCATTTTGTTGAGTAGAAGTTGCCAATGCAACGCCGGTACGTCACATAAGTGCGAGCTGATTGTTTGCCGCCAGGCAACCAGTGCGTGCACGCGCCGTCTGCACGTGCAGAACAGGTGCCGAATTGTAGCGGCTAAAGTATTGCGCTGTGGTCAGATAGACAGGTAAGACCGGGGCACCGGCATTGACAAATGCCGGCCGAACATATCGGTTCGGTAACCGAACGACAATTGTCCTCGGCATTCCCGCTGGCCAGCCGTCAAATGCGCGCCAGTGCCGGTCTCGGGGGTGGGCGCGAGCGGAACGCCATGTCGCGGCCGCGCGGTCTGGTCACCGGTGATGCCCCGCAGTGTGGTAATCACGTTCCGTGCGGACCTCGTTGGTCGCGGACGGATGACGAGACGATCTCGGTAGTATTTCCCCGTCGTCCTGGAATGCCGCTGGAATCCATGGGGAAACCCTACCGTGGCCCAGTCGCGATGGGCGGGACCCCCACCGGCGGGCGAGTGTCATGGTCCTGTGCCACCGTGACTTGATCCTCTTCCGGGGTGTCGGGCAGGCGTGGCGGCGGCGTCGGAGTGGGTGCGCCTGATAATCATCGGGAATATCCGGCGCGTGGATACATCGTTCGCGCTGGCAGGGCGGCGGGGAATACGGGTGGGGTCACGAGGCGTGACGTCAATGCGGGGCGAAGATCAACGACCTGGGTGCACGCCCGTGGCGGGATAGGCGGGGGCGGGTGCCATCTGCCGGGGCGTGTCGGCTGTCGTGGGCCGCGGTGGGAGGAGCGGATCGTCACGAGGGGTTGTACCCGATCGGGTGACTGCCGGATCTTGCCGGTGGGCGTCGTCCGCTGCCGGCAAGATCCGGCAGTTCTGCTGGTGTCGCTGTCGTGATCGTTTTGTTTCCAAAATGGACGTATGGTCCATAGAGTGGTGGCATGGGTTGGGAGGAGTGCCGCGGGTGGGGTGGCGGACGTGGTGGGGAGAGTCGTTGCCGGGCCGGGACGCGGTGATGACGGCCGGGTCCGCCTTGACGCAGGGCGGGGTTGGCGGATTTCTGGGGGTCGGTGACACAGCTTGGCTTCTCGTCGTGGCGGGGGTGGCGGGATCGGGTGGGAGACGGCGGTTACGGCGTGCGTGGGGAGTGGCGGGGTGAGCGTGGCGGTCCTTGTCTCGGCGGTGGTCCGGTTCGCTTCGGCCGACCGGCGCACCACTACAAGCCGCTCCAGCCGGAAGCGCGCGCCAGGCAGGCGGCGACACGACTTCTTGCTGCCCGATTCGGGCCTCGGCATGGCGGGAGGCGCGGGCCACGATGAGGCCGTGCGTGGTGACCGGCACGGTGAGCACGGCGTCCCGTACCACGGCCACGACGATGACCTCGCCAGCGATCGAGGCGGAAACGTCCGCGGCGGGGATCCCAGCAGGCATCCCGGCAGTGATCTCGGCAGGCATACCGGCGGCAGGGATCACCGCAGGCGCCTCGGCAGCAGGTATCGCCGCAGCGAACCCGGCGGGCACCTCGGCGGCAAGCATCGAGGCGGAGATCTCGGCGGCGAGGAACTTGGCAGGGACCTCGAAGGAGTATCGGCGGGGATGTGAGGTGGGGTCGTGAAAGCTGTGGTTTATCGGGCGTACGGCGAGTCGCCCGTCGTGACCGAGGTGCCCCAACCCACCGCGCCTGACGGTGGCGCGGTGCTCGAGGTCAGGGCGACCGGCGTGTGTCGGTCGGACTGGCATGCGTGGCGTGGGCACGAACCCGTCGCGCTGCCGCACATCCCGGGGCACGAGTTGGCCGGTGTGGTGGCCTCGGTCGGTGCGGGAGTCACGCGGTGGCGGGTCGGCGACCGGGTGACGGTGCCGTTCGTGTGCGGGTGTGGGGTGTGCGAGTTCTGCCTCGCAGGCGACGCCCAGGTCTGTCCACACCAGACACAGCCGGGGTTCACCGGGCCCGGGTCGTTCGCGGAGTTGGTGGCGATCCACGCGGCGGACACGAACCTGGTGGCGCTCCCCGAATCGGTCGACTTCGTGACGGCCGCCTCGCTCGGCTGTCGGTTCGCCACGGCGTTCCGGGCGGTCACCGTGCACGGTCGGGTCCGGGCGGGCGACTGGTTGGCCGTTCACGGCTGCGGCGGCGTCGGGCTCTCCTCGGTCCTCATCGGGGTGGCTCTCGGCGCGCGGGTGATCGCGGTCGACGTCTCGGCCGCGGCACTCGACCGGGCACGGGCCCTCGGTGCCACCCACACCGTCGACGCCGAACCCGTCGCCGCGATCCGCGCGCTCACGGCGGGCGGTGCCACTGTGTCGATCGACGCGCTCGGCTCGCCGGAGACTGCCGCGGCGTCCGTGTCGTGCCTGCGTCGCCGTGGTCGCCACGTGCAGGCTGGTCTGCTGCTGGACGGCCCGACCCCACTGCCGATGGACCTGGTCGTCGCACGCGAGCTGTCCATCAACGGGTCGCACGGCATGGCCGCCGCCGACTACCCGGACATGCTCGCCCTCGTGGCGGACGGGACGCTGCGGCCCCAGCTGTTGGTGGGCAGGGTGATCGGCCTCGCCGAGGCGCCTGCCGCGCTGACCGCGATGGACCGGCCGCCTACGACAGCGGGCATGACAGTCATCGACATGCATCACCCGGCGACTGGATAGTCGCCGCCTATTGGTCCGGTGCGCTCCTCGAACTCGATCAGCTGTGCCACATGACAACTGCCCTGGACAACAATTCTTCTTTCGAAATTTGTCACCAGCGGACAGATTTGCCGGGCAGAGGGCCTGGGCGCGTTGACTCGACGACGTGAACGGATTGCTCCACATACCGCCCGCGCATTTGGCGGATTCGACGTTTCTGCAGGCAGATCGGGTTGTGGGATCTTGGAGGTGTCATTCGCCGACCGTGTCACCTGTACGGTTACTCGCGAGTAGGGTGGCACCTTGGCCACACTCGACGGGTCTCGTCGCCGGAAAAGCGGAATTACCACAATTTCGCGGAAACAACACCGCCGGACGCGTTTGGTGTCGGGTTGCGGGTGGTATCCGCCGCCAGGACGCCGAGACGGGCCGGGCGGACAGCGCGGTTGCTCCCCGGGTACGAAGTGAGGTTCGTGCCATTGGGACCAGCGGCGCGGGGCCGCAGACGTGGTGGTCGCGCCCGTCTCGGCGTCTACTGTGGATGGAGCATGAAGTGTGGCGACCCCGTCACCGTATCCCTGTAGTTGGTCGTGGCGTTAGTGTCGGTCCATGCGGGAACGGCGGGTTGTCGAGGCTCTCGTGACCTGGCTCGGACCGGAGCCGGACCCACGGGTGCTCACCTCCGTGATCGGCTCGGCTGCCGGGGCGACCGGCTGCGCCCTGACTGTCGCGGGTGAACGCTTCCAGTGGGGCGACGGTGACGCGTGGGTGTCGTTCCAGGTCACCTACGACGGCGAGGCCCAGGGCACGCTCGACCTGGCGCCCGCGTCGGTCGGGCCGATGCCGGAGGTCGTCGCCGTCCTCGGCGCTCCCCTGGCGCTCGTGCGCCTGCGCATCGAGACCGAACAACTGCGCCGTGCCGGTGACAGCGCGGCCCGCCAGCTCGTGGACGACCGCTGGCGTGCCGCCGCCGAGATGGAGCAGGAGCGGCGCGGGCTGGAACGCGACCTCCACGACGGCGCCCAGCACCACCTCGTGGCCCTGCGGATGGCCTTCGCGATCGCCGAGCACTCCGGTGGCTCCGTCGACGACCTGCTGTCCCGGCTCGACACGGCCGAGCGCGTGCTCGTCGACACCGCGGCGGGTGTCCTGCCCGTCGCACTGGTGTCGCAGGGGCTCGCGGCCGCGCTGAAGGCCGAGCTGGCCAACCACGACGACGTGGCGCTCGACATCGACGGGCTGCGCAGGCGGTACCCGGCGGTCGTCGAGTCCGCGGTCTACTTCGTGTGCATGGAGGCCGTGAACAACGCGCACAAGCACGCGTCCGGCGCCCACATCACGGTGTCGGCGCGCGACAGCTACCGGGGACTCGAGTTCGCGGTCACCGACGACGGGCCGGGGTTCGTCGTGTCGGCGACCGGCTCCGGGCTGCACAACCTGACCGAACGCGCCGGTGCCGTCGGCGGCACGGTCGAGGTCAGCTCCACGCCCGGCGAGGGCACCACGGTCCAGGGCTTCGTGCCACTCTGAACCCGGGTCAGGACCTCAGGATGCCCTCGGCCGTGCGGGCCAGTACCTCGCACGCGAGGCGGTCGCGGCCACCCGTCGCCGGGTGTTCCGCCTGGGTTCGCCAGTGCGTCGCCGCCTGCTGGGCCGCCGCCCGGATCTGCGGCTCGTCCGCGTCCTGCGGCAGGCCGAGCCGGGTCCGCGCGTCCGTGCCGTGGGTGCCGAGCAGCCTCGCGGCGTCCACCGTCATGCCGCGCAGCAGCTTGGTGTCGCCGCGCTCGATGGTGTCCAGCAGGTCCAGCTCGGCCAGCTCGTGTGCCTCCGTCGCGGTCCGGTCCACCGACCAGCGCAGCGGGTGACCGTCCGGCAGTGCCCGCACGAGCCTGGTCATCTCGATCAGCGCGCGCCGGGCCGCCAGCACCGGCCGCCAGGCGGCGAGCCTGTCGGTCAGCTGCTCGACCGTGGCCGACTCGCTCAGCTCCACCCGCTGCCGCGCCAACCGCAGCGCCGCGCGGAACGCGTGCGGCGGCGGGACGAGGCACAGCACCGCGTCGACACCGTCGTCGGCCGCCAGCCGCTGTGCCAGCGACCTGTTCGCGGGGCCGGGGAACACCGTCACCCCGGCCGAGGACTCCGGTGAGCCGACCACCGCGATCCTCGGCGGGTCCAGCAGGCGCCGTGCCACCGCCTCCCACTCGGGGCCGCCCACCGCCTCCTGTCCCTGGCGCACGAGGTCACGCACCTGCCGGTACAGCGGGCTGTGGTCCAGCGGCGGCGCCGGGCCCACGGCAGGCTCGATGCGGTCCGCGACCGTCACCCGCACGACCGCCGTCCCGTCGCTCACCGAGCACTCCATCGCCCCGCCGAGCACCGAGATGCGTTCCGCGTCGTGGGCCAGTGCCGCGTCCAGGTCGTCGGCGGGCGCGGGTGCCGTGATGCGGACACGCAACGCGTCGTCGCGGTGGAAGTGAACCTCCACCAGCCCGTCCACGACGTTCAACACCGCGGCCACCGCGTGGTAGAGGCCCGACTCGACCTGCCAGCCGACGCGCCTGCCCAGCGTGCCGGTGAAGTGGACCGGGTAGGGCAGCGTCGCCGCCAGCTCCTCCAGCGCCTCACGCGGGCCCCGGTCGGGCAGCATCGCCGGGTACACGCCGCGCACCACCGTGCGGAAGTTGTCGATCAGGTCGTCCAGCGCGCCGCGCGCACGCGCCGGGCCCGACCGCAGCCGGGTCCGCACCTCCGCCAGGTCACGCAGCGTCGTGGTGGTGATGGCGCCGACGAGCCGCCGGCGCTCCAGGTCGCGGACCTGCGCCAGGCGTTCGCGGGCGGTCGTCAGCTCGGCACGCAGGCCGTCGGCGCGGGACCGCGCGTGGTGGTGGTCGGAGCGCAGCCACGACAGGCGGTGCGCGATGCCGAGCCACAACGCGGTCTCCCGCAGCAGCGCCTGCCGGGCGTCGCTCCAGCGCCGCACCTCGGCGACGATCACCACCCCGCCGCCTGCCACCTGCTCACGCGCGGCCTCCGCCCCGAGGCTCGGGCCGAGCGGCCAGGACGCGACGCTCACGAGCCCGGTCGCGGACGGCATGCCGTAGACGGCCTGGCCCTCCACGGCCTCGGCGAGGTTGCGCACCAGCGCGTGGACGAGCTGGTGCGGTGGCGCGACGGTCGCGAGCTCGTGCGGGCGGACGCCCTTCATGTGTCAGCCGTCGATCTTCTGGGCCCGCAGGTAGGCGAGCACCGCCAGCACCCTGCGGTGGTGCACGGTCTGGTCGCCCGGCAGCGTCAGCTTGCTGAAGATCGCCGCCGTGTGCTTCTCGACCGCCTTCGGCGACACGAACAGCTCCTTCGCGATCGCGTTGTTCGCGCGTCCCTCGGCCATCAGGCGCAACACGTCCAGCTCGCGTTCCGACAGCGTCGACAGCGGGCTGCCCGCGCGCCCGGCCGGTGCCTGCACCAGCCGCTTGGCCAGCGCCGGCTCGATCACGATCTCCCCGGCCGTGATCCGGTCCAGCGTGTCGGCGAGCACCTGGACACCGGCGACGCGCTCCTTGAGCCGGTAGCCGATCCGCTCGGCGCCGATCTCCAGGATCCGCATGAGGTAGTGCGTCTCCGCGTAGTGCGACAGCAGCAGCAGGCCGGTCGAGGGGCGCATCGCGCGGATCCGCTCGGCCGTGACCAGGCCGCCGTCCGGCTCGGGCGGCATGCGGATGTCGAGGATCGCGACGTCGACGTCCGTGGTCGCGACGATCGCGAGCAGCGCGTCGCCGTCGCCGACGCAGCCGACGACCTCGTGGCCCGCGGCCTCCAGCAGCATGACCAGGCCCTCGCGGAACAGGGCGCCGTCCTCGGCGATGGCTACGCGCATCGGAACACCGCCCGGTGGTGGCGCGTGCTGCGGTCCGGCTGGGCGTCGGTGATGTGCACGCGCACGAACCGCGCGCCACGCACCCGTACCCGCACCGAGCTGCCCGGGCACAGTGTCCGCAGGTGGTCCACCACCAGCAACCCCGTGCGGGAGCGGGCCTCCACGCCCAGCTCGCGGCGGGGCAGGTCCAGCCGCAGCCGCAGTTCCCGGCGCTCCGCGACCGCGGTCAGCGCCGGTCCCAGCCCCGCGCTCACCAGCACCGGCGGGTACAGCGCGGAGCCGATGCCGCGCAGGTCGTCGATAGCGCGGCGCAGCATGTCGAGCGCCGCCTCGATCCGGGCACCGGTGGTTGGGTCGTCAGCCGCCATGGAGATCAAGCCTAGTTCGAGGGCGAGCGCGGACATGTCCGCGGCCGCACCGTCGTGCAGGGTACGTTCGAGGTCGAGTCTCATCCGGGTGACGTCCCGGTCGGGTGCGCGCAACCACGTGGCCGGCCTCGACCACGCACGTACACCTCGCTCCACCGCACCAGCGTCGTTGCCCGAACAGGCACCAGGCAAGGGTGCCGGCCCCACCGGTGGGTAGGGACATCCCCACCTGCATTTAGGATCTGACCGGCTGTCGCCGACCGGACGCGGGGAGTTGCGCTATGCCGTACGGAGTGGGCATCGATCTCGGGACGTCGTTCACCTCGGCGGCGGTGCTCGCACCCGACGGGACGAAGATGGTGGCGCTCTCCCCCGACGTGGTCACCCCGTCGGTGGCGTACGCGACGCCGGGTGGTGGCCTGCTCACCGGCGACGCCGCCGAGCAGGCGGCGCGGGGCGGCGAGGCCAACCGGGTGGCCAGGGGCTTCAAGAGACGCCTGGGGGACCCGACTCCCCTGGTCCTCGGTGGTGCCGCCTACTCTCCCGCGGCGCTGATGGCCGCACAGCTGCGTGACGTGCTCGGCCGGGTGAGCACCCTGCTCGGCGAGCCGCCGTCGACGGTCGTGCTGACCTGCCCGGCCATCTGGGGCCCCTACCGGCAGGAGCACTTCGCCGAGGTCCCCCGGCTCGCGGGCGTGCCCGCCAGCCGGCTGATCACCGAGCCGGAGGCGGCGGCGACGCACTACTCGGTGGAGCGGCGGCTCGGCGACGGCGAGGTCGTCGCGGTCTACGACCTCGGCGGGGGCACGTTCGACTCGACCATCCTGCGGATGCGCGCACACGGGATGGAGATCCTCGGCACGCCGGAGGGCATCGAGCACCTCGGCGGCGTCGACTTCGACGAGACCCTGCTCGCGCACGTGGACGAGCGGCTCGGGGGCGCGATCGGCACGCTCGACCGGTCCGACCCGGCACAGGCCAGGGCGCTCGCCGACATCCGGGCGGTGTGCGTGCGGGCCAAGGAGGAGCTCTCGACCGAGCCCGACGTCGAGCTGACCGTGCCACTGCCGTCGGGGCCGCGGCAGCTGTTGGTCACCCGGCTACAGTTCAACGAGATGATCCGGCCCGCGGTCCGGCTGACGACCGACGGGCTGCGCCGCACGATCGCGTCTGCCGGGCTGCGGCCCGAGGAGCTGTCCGCGATCCTGCTCGCGGGCGGTTCGTCGCGGATCCCGCTGGTCGAGCAGTTGGTGCGGGACGAGTTCGGCACGCCGGTGCGTGCCGCGCTGCACCCGAAGTTCACCGTGGCGCTCGGCGCGGCGGCCGTGTCGTCCCGGCCCGCGACGGCGTCGGCCTCCCGGGGGCTCGCCGTGGGGACGAACGCGGAGACGGCGGAGATCCCCCGCACGGTGTCGGTGACGCCGAGGACCGGGCGCGGGCGGCGGCGCAGGTGGCAGGTGCCGACGGTCGCCGCGGCGCTGGTGGTGGTCGCGGCCGTGATCGGGACGTTGGTCGCGACCAACGAGCCGAGCCCGAGCCCGGGGCTCGACGTGGCCGCCGGGTCGACGTCCACGTCCGACAGCCCCGCGCCGTCGCTGGCGCCCCCGGTCGGCGGCACGGCCACGACGTCGAAGAAGACGGCCGCGGTGGCGCTGCCGACGCTGTGGGTCTTCGACGGCGGCCCGGTGGCGCCGTTCCACAGTCTGATCGCCTCGACGGACAACTGGGCGGGCATCGACTTCGGTGAGGGCGGCGCCAGCCAGCACCCGATCTCGGCCATGCCCGACGAGGCGGGCGACCTGCGGGTGCGGTGGGCTGGTGGCTCGCCCGGCCAGATCTACCTGCAGAACATCGCCGACGCGCGGGACCTGACGTCGTATGTGGACAACGGCGGCGCGCTCGTGTTCGACACGGTGGTGCACACGCCGCCCGCCGCGCGGACGACGGTCGCCGTGCACTGCATCTACCCGTGTGCGGCGGAGGTCGAGGCCACCGCGTTGTTCCGCGGCCTGCCCACCGAGCAGAAGACGACGCTGAGGATCCCGTTGAGCTGTTTCGTCGACAAGGGACTCGACGCGGAGATGGTGAACACGCCGTTCCTCGTGTACACGGCGGGCGTGTTCGACGCGACGTTCTCGGACGTCCGCTGGGAGGCGCACGTGTCGGACGCGACGCCCTGCAAGGACCTGACCTAGGTTCGCACTCCGGGGGCGACCGTGTAGTTGGCCGGTCGCATGTCCATCGGCAGGGAGGCCACGAAGGCGCCGACCTCGGACAACGCCACGCCGGGTCCGATGTGCAGTGTGCGGCCCCTGGTGCGCGCGGTGGCACGCAGCGGCGTGATGTCCGGGACGGGCTGTCCCGCGCGGTGGATCACGGCGCCGTCGGAGGTCGTCGTGACGACCAGGCCGTCGCAGGGCCGCCGGTCGCGGTGGCGCCAGACGTCGCCGAGCGAGATCATCCCGCCACGCAGTGCGACGGACTCCCAGACGTTCGCCATCGTGCCTCCTCGCCCCCTGTCCCGCACACGGCTCGTGGGGCGCGGGAGGTTCACGGGTGGGGATAGCCCTACCCGTGGCGGCGGGACAGCCCTCCCGACAGGAGGGACAGACCCAGCGATTTCACTGCCGTGATCGGCCAGGCTCATCCCAACGAAACAAGACCGTTCCCAAGCAAAACAACTGGGAAAGGGACAGCGAATGGCCACCATGGACAGCGTTGTTGCGGCACACGGACCCGCCCTGCTGGCGTACGCGACCCGCCTCACCGGCGGCGACCGCCACGCCGCGGAGGACGTCGTGCAGGAGACCTGGTTGCGGGCGTGGCGACACGTGGACCGGCTGACCGAGGACCGGGGGTCGGTGCGTGGCTGGCTCATGCGGGTGGCCCACAACATCGCCATCGACCAGCACCGGGGGCGCCGCGCGAGGCCGACCGAGGTGGAGCTGCCCGAGCTGGACGTGCCGGGCGCCCCGGTGATCCCGGCGCCCAGCGACGAGGTCGAGACCCGCGTGGTGGTCGACGCGGTGCTGGACAACCTGTCCGCCGAGCACCGCACGACGCTCGTGGAGGTCTACTTCGCCGACCGCACGGCCACGTCCGCCGCTTCGGTGCTCGGTGTGCCGGTCGGCACGGTGAAGAGCCGGGTGCACCACGCCCTCAACACGCTGCGGTACGTGCTGCCCCAGCGTCAGCTCGAGGCCGCCTGACGCCTGCGGGACACCACACCCGGGTCGATCGCCCGATCGCCCGGGTGCCGTCGTGCCCGGCCGCAACTTCCGGCGTCTGGGAGCGCTCCTAAATGCGCCGACAATCATGATAGAGTTCACTGTGGAACCATTATTCCGATAGTTTTCGGAAATTTTCGGGAACAGGACATTCGAGATATCTCAACGAGGAGATCTCGTGATGATCAGAAAGAGAATCCTGAGCTGGCTGGGCGCCGCCCTGCTGGCCGCCGGGGTCATGGTGGGGCAGGCGGCGACACCCGCGTCGGCGGCGTCGCTGGTCGAGGTCACCAACTTCGGCACCAACCCCAGCGGGCTTCGGATGCACCTGTACGTGCCGGACGGCGTGGGGTCGAACCCCGCGGTCGTGGTCGCCGTGCACTACTGCACCGGGACCGGGCCCGCGTTCTACAGTGGCACGGACTTCGCCAGGCTGGCCGACCAGTACAAGTTCATCGTGATCTACCCCTCCGCGACGCGCAGCGGGCAGTGCTTCGACGTCTACACCGCGGAAGCGCTGCGGCGCAACGGAGGCAGCGACCCGGTGGGCATCAGGTCGATGGTCGGCTACGTGCAGCAGCGCTACAACGCCGACTCGAACCGGATCTACGTGACCGGTGCGTCCTCCGGGGCGATGATGACCAACGTCCTGCTCGGTGACTACCCGGACGTGTTCAAGGCGGGCGCGGCGTTCATGGGTGTGCCCGCCACGTGTTTCGCGACCACGCCGCCGAACACGTGGAACAGCGACTGCGCCAACGGGAACGTCATCAAGTCGGCGCAACAGTGGGGCGACGCGGTTCGAAACATGTATCCGGGATATTCGGGTGCGCGACCACGAATGCAGGTGTGGCACGGCACCACGGACCCGACACTGCGATATCCGAACTTCGGTGAGGAGATCAAGCAGTGGACCAACGTGCTCGGCGTGAGCCAGACCCCGTCGTCGACCGACACCCCGCAGTCCGGCTGGACGCGGACCCGGTACGGCGGCACGGGCACGACGGCGCCGGTCGAGGCCATCAGCGTCAACGGTGTGGGGCACAGCCTGCCGATGAGCGGCATGGCCGCCATGGCCATCGCGTTCTTCGGGCTCAACTCGAGCACACCGCCGCCCGACGACCCGCCGTCGGACGACCCGCCGCCGACCGGTGGACCGTGTGCCGTCGAGTACACGGTCAGCTCGTGGAACACCGGCCTGACCGCCAACATCAAGGTCACCAACGCGACGACTGCCGCGGTGAGCGGCTGGACGCTGCGGTTCACCCTGCCGAGCGGCCAGACCGTCACGAGCAGTTGGGGTGCCTCGTACTCGCCGACCAGCGGCGCGGTCACGGCGACCCCGGCGTCCTACAACGCGACGATCGGCGCGGGCGGCTCGGTGAGCTTCGGCTTCCAGGCCAACCACACCGGAAACGCCGCTGAGCCGACCTCGTTCGCCCTCAACGGAACCACCTGCACGGTGGCGTGACCCCCTAGTGGACCGGGGCCAGGCATTCGCCGGGGCCCCGGTCCGCGTTCACGGGTACAGCGACGGCGCCACCATGTCGGGTTCGAAACCGAGCGACTGCCAGAGCCGGGGCCCGAGGCTACTTTCCCACGTCGACCCGGCATGGCCCCGTCGCAGGGGCCACGGCCTCAGACGGCGCTGAGGAACTGGTCGGGCCGCAACGCACGCGAGACGATGCGCGTGTCGCCGATCCAGCCGTAGAAGCCCTGGCCGAACTGCTCGGCGAACTGCGTTCCGCCGATCACGAACGGCTTGCCCAGCGTGGAGATCCCCCGCGACTCCTCCGCCGCGTTGCGGGCGATCTTCGAGCCGTCGACGTAGATCACCGTGTGCCGGCCGTCGTTCACGACCGCGACGTGCATCCAGCGGCCGACCGGCAGCGCGTGGCTCCACGACGTCGGGTCCGCGTCGCCCGGCACCGGGTACACGACGAACTGCAGGAACCGCTCCCCCGACAGGTTCAGGCTGCACGTCGGCTCGTCGGGGGACCAACCGCTGTGCTTGCCGGCGTCGCCGGAGCGGCCCTCCCAGCTCAGGATGCCCATCCACGCGTGCTCGCCGACGAACGGGTCCGGCAGCTTGAGGAACGTCTCGATCGTGTAGCCGGACTCGAACCTCATGCCGTTGACGGGCGCGTTCGCACCGGTGCGCAGCACGGCACCCCGGTCGGGGCCCTGGCCGCCGTCGAAGCGCAGGCTGGCGTGGGCGGGTGCCGCGTCGTGGTGGTCGCCCGACCATGTCAGCACCTCGGCCGGGCCGTCGTGCAGGCGCGTGACGGTGAGGTCGTTGCCGTTGCCGGTCAGGTCGCGGGCCACCGCCCCCTCGGCGACCGGCGTGCCGTCCGCGCCGGGCGCGGTGAGGCCGGCGGAGTCGAAACGCCAGTACGCCACGGTTCCCCTCGGCATCACCGCACGCGGCGGCCGGGGCGCGGGCAGCTCGGGTGGGGCGAAGCCCGCGAACCGCTCCCGGAAGTCGATGGCGATGCCGAACCGGTCGACGTCGCTCGTCAGCTCGACGTTCTCGGCCTCGAGCTGGTCGCGATCGGTCTTGGCCAGCAGCCACGGCGACAGCGTCTCGACGTCGATCGTGTCCCTGGCGAGGTCGAACGCGTACAGGCGGACCATGCCGGCGCCGCCGTAGTAGCGGTCCTGGTAGTTCGTGAGGTGGACGTGGACGTCGTTGCCGTGGTCGTTGCGGAGCGTCACGCGCCCCGGGGGCCAGTAGTGACCGCCGAGCGCGAGGAAGATCTGGTCGTTGCCCCGGATCAACCCGTCCCACAGGCGTTGCCCGTGCTCGGACAGCTGGGCGTTGCCGTCGTCGTCGGCCCACGCGACGTCGTGCGTCGTGAGGATCACCGGCAGGTGCGGGTGGTCGCTCACGACCCGTTGCGCCCAGCGGAGTCCTGCGTCGGACACGCGCCAGTCCATGGCGAGCACGAGCCACTCGCGGCCGGCCGCGGTGAAGACGTGGTAGCTGTTGTAGCCGCCCGGCGACGAGCCGCGGTAGGTGGGCACGTTCGCGAACCGCCTCGGCCCGAACGTACGCAGGTACTGCGAGTCGCCGCGCTGGTCGTCGGTGCCGGAGTCGATGTCGTGGTTGCCGGCAAGGACGCTGTAGGGCATCTTCGGGACGTACACGCGGTCGGCGGCGCGCATCTCGGTCTCGGTGCCGTGCTCGGTGATGTCACCGAGCTGGGCCATGAACACGACACCCGCCCTGGCGAGGTAACGCAGTGTCTCGCGCACGGGCTCGTGGTCCGACCCACCCTCGTCGAGCAGGTACTGGGTGTCCGGCAGCACCGCGACGATGAACCGCTCGGCACGGGTGTCGGCCTTCCTCGGCTCCGGCTCGGCGGTCGCGGGGACCACGGTGCCGGACACGACGGCGGCGAGCGGGGCGCTCGCGGCGGCCCACAGCAGGTTACGGCGGGAGACGTTGTCCACGGCCGACAGCCTCGACGGGCTCCCTGGCGTGCCGGTGACGGGGGGCGGAACACCAGCCGAACTCGTCGCGGCGGTGAGAAATGCGCACGTTGCTGGATGTCTGGACCAATCGGTGTGCAGCATCCTTCGGTGGCGGGCCGCGACGGTCACGAAAGGGGCGTCATGAGGCAACAGGTGGGGGAAATCAGGATTACCGAGCGGGACCTGCGGGTCGGGCGGCAGGTGTACCCGTTGTTCACGATCGCGCGGGTGCAGGTCGTGCCGCTGTTCGTCCCGCGAGGTTCGCAGCGCAGGCGGGTCTTCTGGCTCGTCGTGCTCGCGCTGGTCACGGCTGTGTTGGCGTGGTGGGGCCTTCTCCTGGTGGCGTGTGTTCCCGCGCTGTGGGCACTGCTGTTGCTGCCACGGACCGTGCGGCACGCGATGACGCCCCGGCGGTACGGGATGTTCGTGGAGGCGGCGGGGATCCGGTACGCGACACTGTCCGCGGGCGACCCGTACGAGCTGCGCCGCCTCGCGGAGCTGGTGCGGCGCGCGTTGCGTGAACCCCCTGAGACCGACCAGGTCCTGCCCGTCAGCGCGGATGTCGCACTGGTCTAGGCCAGTGGGGCGAGTGGACCGGGATACCGCGCGGGGAACAGGCAGCTGTCGAGGCCGTCGACCACCGAGCAGACCGCGGGTGGACCGACCGGGAGGTAGCCGTTCGGCACGCCGTGGTCGGCGATCAGGCTCCGGTAGGTGGCGACCGCGTCGGTGGGGCGGCGGGTCAGCGCCGGGTCGGCCAGCGCGTCCACTGTGTACAGTCCGAAGCGCGGGCGATAGCTGCCCCACTCGTAGTTGTCCGTGATGCTCCAGTAGTTGTAGCCGATCACGTCGATGCCGTCGGCCTTGGCGCGCTGGAGCCAGTAGACGTGGTCGCGCAGGTGGTCGGAGCGGGTGTAGCCGTCGGGGCGGGGCAGGCCGTTGTCGGTCGGCATGCCGTTCTCCACGACGTAGATCGGCAGTGTGGGGAACTTCCTCGCGTAGTAACGCATCGCGTAGTAGAGGCCGTCGGGCTGCGGGTCGATCCTCCAGAACTCGCCGCCCGCGCCGTGGACGGCGGAGAGGTTGTCGAGGCTCGCGCCGTAGTAGTAGTCGAGGCCGAGGAAGTCGAGCTTGTCCCGGACGCGGTCGACGAACGTGGCGTCGAAGCCTGCCTGCACGCCCGCGGGGAGGTAGGCGGTGTTGCTGGAGACCATGGTGCCCGGGTCGAGCCGGTGGATCAGGTCGTAGGCGCGGCGGTGCACGGTGACCAGGCGCGACAGCATCCAGGGTGCCTGCCACGCCTCGATGCCACCGTTGCCGATCTCGTTCTGCACGTACACGGTCGGCTCGTTGACCGTGATCCAGATGGCGTTCCTGCCCTTGTAGCGGTCGACGACCCGGCGGGCGTTCGCGAGCCAGTCGTCGACGGTGGCGTCGGCGTCCCAGCCACCCTGGTCGGCCACCCAGCCCGGGTAGACCCAGTGGTCGAGGGTGATCATCGGCCGCATGCCCGCGTCGACGACATGGTCGACCACGTCGTCGTAGTAGGCGAGTTCCTCCTGGTCCAGAACGCCTTTCGTAGGTTCGATCCGCGCCCACTCGACGCCGAACCGGAACACCCTGACCCCCATGGCCTTCGCGTTGGCGATGTCCTCGGCGTACCGGTGGCGGAAGTCGACGGCGTCGGCGTAGGGGTCCTTGATCGAGGAGGTGTGGGCCTGCTCGTACCGGCGCCAGTTGCTGTCCGGCGCGCCGCCTTCCGACTGGTAGCCGGACGTGGCGACGCCCCACAGGAAGCCGTCGTCGGTCTGGGCCCGCGCTTCGACCGACGTGACGACACCGGCAAGCAGTGCGAGTACGGCTCCGAGGACGGTGCTGCGGCGCATGGGAACCTCCCGCCGCGTGATGCTACTCGCGAGTAGCCATCCCTGGCCAGGGTCAGGTGGACACCTGGATCATGGCGTGGGTGCCGTTGGTGCGCCACGGTTCGCCGGTCGCGTCCAAGCGGGCCAGCATCTCCGGCCGGACGCCGGTCACCACGTCGGACTTCAGCGTGCGGACGGCGGCCACCGGGCCCGGGAAGTACTCCGTGACCGTCCTGAACGGAATGTCGGCCGGCCATGCCCTGTCGCCCACGAGGCGGCGGTAGTTCAGGTCGCCCTTCATGATCGTGACGGAGGCCGTGGCGAAGTCCTCGGCCAGGTCGGCCGGTGCGTCGTGGTAGGAGAACGGGGTCACCGAGAACGGGTGCGCCCTGACGGTCAGGGCTCCGGTCCTCACCGCCTGCCACAGGCGTTTGCCCGCAGGGTCGTCAGCCAGACGACGCAGGCACGCCAGCACGTCGGCCATCGTGGCGTCGGAGGTGAAGTACGGGTACGCCTTGACGTGCAACAGGATGCGGGTGGCGCGGCCGGTCTCCAGCAGACGGTCGGCCAGCAGCAGGTCCGGGATCAGCTCCCTGCCCGCGTTGTCGGCCACGATGCACACCGTGCCGTTCAGCAGCGGCCACAGGCTCGCCGAGTCGTCCGCGACCAGTGCCGTCGACCGTCCCCCGTCCGTCTGGCTCAGCTGGAAGCCCAGATCCGCCTGGTTGCCCCACAGGGACGCGGTCAGCAGGCCTTCGTCCCGTTGGCCGGGCGGCAGTTCGGACAGCAGTGCCAGTTCCTCGGCGAGGGCCGCGCCGCGTAGTTCCGGGGACTTCGCCGGTTCGAAGGGGTCGACGCCCTGCCACGGGCCGGGGCGGAAGTAACCGACCGCTTCCAGGAGCTTGCGGTAGAAGTAGCTTTCCGCGAACAGGAACGGCACGTCGTACCAGGACTCGCCGACGTAGTCGCGGCTCCATTCCGTCCACGTGCCGGCATCGTGCGCGTCCGGTGGCAGCGGCCGGATCGGGCCGGTGATCTCCGACGCCAGTGCGTCCAGTGCACTTAGCCGGTCCGGCGAGTACGGGAGGCCGTCGCCGACCTTCGCGATCAGTGCCGGGTGGCGGTCGTGCAGGACGGTCCACGGGAACGAGCCTGGCGGGCTGGTCAGCACGGAGTTGGGCACGACCGAGTGTCACACACCGGGCTCACGGCCCAGATGCTGGTACGGCGCCCAGGAGGTCGGCTCGTACGGGTGGCCCGCCGTGCTGATGGCCTCGCTTGTGACCTTGGCTCAACGCGGGTGCACGAGGCCGGTCCGGTAGGCGAGGACCACGGCCTGGACCCGGTCACGCAGGTCGAGTTTCGTGAGGATGCGTGACACGTAGGTCTTGACGGTCTCGTGGCTGATCACGAGTGCCTCGGCGATCTCCGCGTTGGACAGGCCGTCCGCGATGAGCGTCAACACCTCGCGTTCGCGGGCCGTCAACCCACGCAGTGGCCGGTTCTCGGCCTCCGACGGGCGGACGCGGTCGGCGTAGCGGCCGATGAGCTTCCTGGTCACCGCGGGCGCCAGCAGCGACTCCCCCGCCGCGACCGTGCGCACGCCGTTGATCAGCTCGGGTGGCGGCGCGTCCTTGAGCAGGAAGCCGCTCGCGCCTGCACGCAGCGCGTCGTAGACGTACTCGTCGAGGTTGAAGGTGGTCACGACCAGCACCTTCGCGGGAGTCTCGACGTCGGGGCCCGCCAGGCGGCGGGTGGCCTCGATGCCGTCGAGGACCGGCATGCGGATGTCCATCACCACGACGTCCGGGCGCAGTGACCCGACGAGCCGGACCGCGGTCTCGCCGTCCCCCGCCTCGCCGACGACCGACATGTCCGGCTGGGCGTTGAAGATCGTCACGTAACCCGCGCGCACGAGTGCCTGGTCCTCGCAGACCACGACGCGGATCACGACATCGCCAGCGGGATGCGGGCCTGGACGGAGAAGCCGCCGTCCGGGCGGGCACCGGCCCGCAGGTCGCCGCCGACGACGCTGACCCGTTCGCGCATGCCGAGCAGTCCTCGGCCGCTGCCCCGGCCGAGGCTCGGGCGGCCGGGGCCGTCGGTGGTGACCTCGAGGTCGAGCCACTCGTCGCCGTGGTGGAGGCGAACGACCGTGCGCTCGCCCGCGGCGTGCTTCAGCGCGTTGGTGAGCGCCTCCTGGACGACGCGGTAGGCGGCGGTCTCGGCGGCGCCGGCCATGGGGCGCGGCTCGCCGTCCTCGACGAGCTCGACGGGTTGTCCCGCCGCGCGGGAACGGGCCACGAGGTCGGGCAGCGCCTCGGGCTTCGTGACCGTGTCGGCGTTCCCGTCGAGCGCGCCGAGCAGGTACCGCAGGTCGGTGAGCGCCCGGCGGCCCTCCTGGCTGATCGCGGGCAGGCTCGCGGCCCCGTCCGGGGTGTACTGCGCGGCGTCCGCCTGGACGACCATGGCCGTGACGTGGTGGGTGACCACGTCGTGCAGCTCGCGGGCGATCCTGGCGCGCTCGGCGGCGACCACGGCCTCCTCGACACGTCGTCGCTCCCGCGCGACCAGTTCGACCCGGTTCCGCATCCAGGCACCCGCACCCCAGATCACCCCGAGCGCCATCAGGAAGGTCAGGTAGTCCGAGGTCGTGGCGGGCGAGCCGGCGACACGCAGTCCGACGGCCAGCGACACGTACGCCGCCACCGCCGGGACCGCGTGTTTCCAGGTCAGGTACCGGCCCGCGGTGAAGAGCAGCACACCGACAGCGACCCCGGCGAACGGCGGGGCGTACCGAAGGAGCTGGCAGGCCGCGAACGCGAGGCACACGACCGCGAGGCAGGTGGCGGGCCAGCGGCGTCGCAGCGCGACCGGGACGACCATGGCCGCGACGAGCAGCCAGCCGAGCCAGTCGAGCGGGCGCCCGTCCGGGAACTCGGCGAGGTCGGTGCCCTTGTCGGACAGCCCCGGCACGAACGAGAGCAGGACGATCAGGACGGCGAGCGCGACGTCTCCGTACCCGCTGCTGAGGCGGGCGGGCAGGCGGGCGCTGGACACAACGCGCAGGGTAGCGAACTCGGTCGCGCGTCCTGGTGTCGATCCAGGCATCCCGGGGTTATGAGCTCCGGGTGGCCGCCGGGCCACGCGCGTGGTCGATGGGTTCTCTGGCGCGGAGGATGCAGGATTCGAACCCGCGCGGCTTTCACACCGACTGCCGTTTTCGAAACGGCTGCCTTACCTGACTCGGCCAATCCTCCTTGTCCGGCAACGGGTTCGTCGCCGGGGTGGGGCGCGGAGGGCGCGCGGATCGAACGCGCGCCGGGACGTCGTCCCGGACCACGGGGTAGCAACCCGGTGCCTTGCCTCTCGGCCAGCCCTCCATCGCTGCCCGTCGAGGGGTCGAACCTCGGTCTCCGGAGTCAGAGTCCGGCGTCCGTGCCACTGGACCAACGGGCATCGCCGATCCCGGTCCAGGGGTCGAACCTGGGCTGTCGGCTTCAAAGGCCGCTGTGCTGCCTCTACACCAACCGGGAACGGTGCCCCCACCAGGATTCGAACCTGGACTGGCCGGATTCTGAGTCCGGCGCCTCTACCGTTGGGCTACGAGGGCATTGTTTTCGAATACGTGCGGTCGCGGGGATTCGAACCCCGACTGGCCTGGTTCTCGACCAGGTGCCTCTCCCAGTTGGGCTACAGCCGCGGGCGGAATGCATTTCTCGCGCACCCCGAACGAAGAAAGCCGCCCTGGTCGGTTTCCCGACGGGCGGCTCCCGTGTCATGACCCTCTACGTCATGGCGGGGAGCCTGAGCTGCCAAGAAGCTGTCGCAGCAGGGAGGAGGGACTCGACGACACGAGCATGCCGGAAGCCGCGACCGCCATGGCCCGGCGCCGCGTCACCTGCTCCCGCTCGTTCGTCATGCGTTCATCATCACCGAAACGCGCGGGCACGTCAATCATTATTTCGCGGAAATCAGTTCGCCGCGACGAGCTGGTCACCGAGTGCGGTCCGCTGATAAAGAACTGCGCGGCCGTCCCGGCGCGAGGAAAGGATTCCGGCGGCCCGCAGCGACCTCAGGTGCACGTTGAGTGTCGGCGCGGCCAGCGCGAGCTGTGCGGCCAGCTGCGTGGTCGACATCGGCAGCTCCAGCAGCGCGAGGATGGTGGCCCTGGTGCGGCCCATGACGTCGGCGAGCGGTGAGTCGGTGACGTCGGGCGCCGACTCCCACAGCCTGCCGAGGCCCCGCGGCGAGTAGGTGAGGCTCGGGAGGGGGTCGGCGGTGCTCACGAGTACGTCCGGCCACGCGAACGCGCAGGGGACCAGCAGCAGGCCGCGTTCCCGCAGTCGCGCGCGGCCTTCGTAGTACTTGACGATCGTGAGCAGGTCGCCGCGCATGGCGACCGACGGGTGCAGGGTCGCGAAGAGCCGTGCGACACCGCCGGTGGCCAGCTCGTCGAGCCGGTGGGTGAGGTCGGCCCGCAGCAGGGCGTGGATGCGCGGCCAGTGCGGCTCGACCGCGGCGCGGAAGTACGCGGCCAGCTCGTCGACGATCCGGCCGCGGGCTCGCGCGGGGTCGGCGAGCAGCTCACGCATGAGGTCGGCGCGTCGCTCCCGGCCCGGTCCCCGCTGGGCGACCTCGTGCCCGGCGAGGTGGGACAGCTCGTGGACCACGGTGTCCATGTCGGTGTCGGCCACCTGGGCGAGGCTCGCCGCCATGCTGGTGGTGCGGCCGGGCGGGGTGGGGACGAGGAAGTCCGGAACGTAGCCGGTGGGTCGGACGAGTGCGGTGAGCAGCTCCATGTCCACGCCGCCGAGCCGGTCGGCGACGGTGGTGAGCCACGGGCCGTGCAGGCCGTTGCGGCGGCCGAGGGAGTACGCACGCAGGCTCGCCACGGCCTCGGCGACCGGCGAGAACGCGAACCGGATCCGCCGGTAGTCCTCTGGCGTGAACTCCAGCTCGATCACGAGGCGTGAGATTAGCCGTGTGCCTAATCGTCGGCCGGGTCGCGAAGCGCCTGTCATCGTCGTGCTCGTGTGCGACGACCTCTTGACGGCCTACGAACGGCTGCACGACGCGGGCCCCGAGTTCGGTGGGGACGAGGAGGGCGACCACGGGCTGACGAACCACGGCCCGATGGCGGCGGAGGTGGTGGTCCGGCGTGGCCTGGACCTCCGGCTCGACAGGTGGCTCGACCGGTACGTCGAGCGGCTGACCCCACTGCCGTCACCTGGTCAGCCGATCACCGACTGGCGCGCCGCGCTCGGTGATCCCCGCCGCCTCGCCGACTGGACGGCGTTCTTCCGGGCGGAGGTCCGGTCGCGGCCGTGGCGGGAGGTGCTCGCGTCGTGGTGGCCGCGTCTCCTGCCGGGCATCGCGGCCGGGTCGACGCACGGGGTCATCCGTGTCGGCCACGCGGTGCGGGCGCTGCGGGTGAGGTCGGGGCCGCTCGTGCTCGACGAGCTGGCCAACGGGCTCGCGTTCTGGGCGGCCCGGTCCCGTGTGCTGCCGGGTGGCCGGGGCGTCGGGGCCCTCTCCCCCGCTGCCGCGCTTTCGGCGTTGCCCACGCTGCCGTCGCGGTCCGGCCTGATCGCACACCGGCTGACCAGACTCGCCGCACTGCCGCAGTGGCCTGCCGCGGTCGGGTCGCTGTCGGTGCCCGCCGACCCGGACGACGTGCCCGAGGTGCTGGGTGCCCTGGTCGACGCGGCGACGGTCCGGTACCTGAGCGTGGGCCGGTCCTCCCCGGTGCTGCTGGTCCACACGGCGACGGCGCCGAACGCGGTGCTGCACTGCCTTCCCGTGCTGCCCAAGGACTTGTGGCGCCGGAGTCTCGCGGCGGCCTGGGCCGCCGCGGCAGCCGTCACCGTCACCTACGCGGGGCCGCCGACCCGGTCCTCGGCACTGCCGCGCGGTGACGACCCGGTCGGCGTCCTGCTCGACCGGGCGGCCGACCACCAGGACGAACACGTGATCAAGTTCGCCGACACGGCCGTGGAGTCCTTCGCCAGGACCGGTGACCACGACGCACTGGCCGCCGCCCACCTGGCGGCAGACCTGGTCAAGTAACCCGCCGCCTCGCCTCCGGTCCGCACTGAAGGACGCCTTCGTAACGCCCAGCGTTAGGAAGGCGTCTTTCAGTGCATTCGGGCGGGTCGGTCGAGGGCGGGGGCGGACGCGGGCTCCGGAACCGGTTCCGGAAAAAGTGAAGGGCGCCTGCGAAATTTCTTGACAGCAAGTATCGGAATCTACAAAGATCCGACGTAAGGTCGCGCAAGTTCCCTGCTTGGATCGATCAAGGACAACGGCTGTCCGAAGGAGATCCGATGACTCGCCGGCATCTGTCGTTCGCGGTGCTCGCCACCACCGCGACAGGGCTTCCGTGGTCGCCGTCCCGCAGACGGTGGCCGCGCCCGGTATCCCGGCGTGGCAGGACGACGTCCTCGTCGTCCCCACGCCCTCCCTCTTCCGCGTCACGACTGGCACAACGAACGGCACGGTCGGCTTCCCGCCCCGTGCCGGTCACTCGTGCGCGGAGAACGCGGGGGCATCGCCACTGACCGCGCACCACAGCGTGGCCAGCCCCCGGGCAAGTTCGATCTGATCACCAACCGAGGAGAACCATGAGGGTCAACGGATCGCGGCGGCGATCCCTGCTCGTCGCGGCGACCATGGTGGCAGCCATGGCCGTCTCGACGCCCGCCGCACAGGCCGGTTCGGTCATCCCGCCCGGCGACTACCAACAGGTGTCGCTGGCCAGCGGGTCGGGCGAACTCGGGGAACCGATGTCACTCGCCGTCCTGCCCAACAGGTCGGTCGTGCACACCGCGAGGGACGGCACACTCCGGGTCACGGACGCCGCGGGCAACACCAAGACGGCAGGCAAGCTCAACGTCTACACCCACGACGAGGAAGGGCTCCAGGGCGTCGCGGTCGATCCCGGTTTCGCCAGCAACCGCTACATCTGGCTGTACTACTCCGCCCGACTGTCCACTCCGGACGGTGACTCGCCGACCGAGGGCACGCAGGCCGACTGGGATCGCTGGAAGGGCGAGCTGCACCTGTCGCGGTTCACGCTCAACTCCGACGACACGCTCAACCTCGGCAGCGAGAAGGTCACGCTGGTCGTGCAGAACGACCGTGGCCAGTGCTGTCACGTCGGCGGCGACATCGACTTCGACGCCCAGGGCAACCTGTACCTGACCACGGGTGACGACACCAACCCGTTCCAGTCGGACAGCTTCTCGCCGATCGACGAGCGCACGAACCGCAACCCGCAGTTCGACGCGCAGCGCAGCTCCGGCAACACCAACGACCTGCGCGGCAAGCTGTTGCGGATCCACCCGCAGCCGGACGGCACCTACACGATCCCGTCCGGCAACCTGTTCGCGCCCGGCACGTCCGGCACGCGGCCCGAGATCTACGCGATGGGCTTCCGCAACCCGTTCCGCATGAGCGTGGACAAGGCCACCGGCGTCGTCTACCTCGGCGACTACGGGCCGGACGCGGGTGCCACGAACGCGAACCGCGGCCCCGGCGGCCAGGTCGAGTTCAACCGCATCACCGGGCCGGGCAACTTCGGCTGGCCGTACTGCACCGGCACGAACACCTCGAGCGAGACCTACAACGACTTCACGTTCCCCAGCGGTCCGTCGGGCGGGAAGTTCGACTGCTCCACCGGTCCGACGAACAACTCCTTCCGCAACACCGGCCAGCAGAAGCTGCCCGCGCCCAAGCCCGCGTGGATCAAGTACGGCGGCGACTCGGGCACCCCGCCGGAGTTCGGTGGCGGCTCCGAGTCCCCGATGGGTGGCCCGGTCTACCGCTACGACGCGAACCTGAACTCGAGCGTCAAGTTCCCGCAGTCGCTCAACGGCCGGTTCTTCGCCGGTGAGTACGGCCGCAAGTGGATCAAGGCCATCGAGGTCACGAGCAGCGGCGGTGTCGGCGACATCGGCGC
This sequence comes from Actinophytocola oryzae, assembly GCF_004364325.1. Lineage (GTDB taxonomy): Bacteria > Actinomycetota > Actinomycetes > Mycobacteriales > Pseudonocardiaceae > Actinophytocola > Actinophytocola oryzae. Next base: position 230,441 of record NZ_SOCP01000013.1, read on the forward strand.
GTTCCCGTGGACCGGCACGCAGGTCATGGACATGGCCTTCGGTCCGGACGGCGCGCTGTACGTCCTCGACTACGGCACCGGCGCGAACAACGCGGCCCTGTTCCGCGTCGAGTACATCGGCGGCACCAACCGCAACCCGATCGCCAAGGCGGCGGGCAACCCGACCTCGGGGCGCGCACCGCTGACGGTCGCGTTCTCCTCCGCGGGCAGCTCCGACCCGGAGGGCGGCGCGCTGTCCTACCAGTGGAACTTCGGTGACGGCGGCACGTCGACGGCGGCCAACCCTTCGCACACCTACACGGGCAACGGCAACTTCTCGGCGACGCTCACGGTCCGCGACCCGCAGGGGTTGACCGGCTCGGCGAACGTGCAGATCTCCGTCGGCAACACGGCACCCTCGGTGAACCTGACGAACCCGGTCAACGGTCAGCTGTTCTCCTTCGGTGACACGGTGCCGTTCCAGGTGAGCGTGTCCGACCCGGAGGACGGCACGATCGACTGCAACCGGGTCAAGGTCACCTACTTCCTCGGCCACGACCAGCACCAGCACCAGATCACCCAGAAGACCGGGTGCTCCGGCTCGATCGCGGTGCCGATCGACGGTGAGCACGACCCGTCGGCGAACGTGTTCGGCGTGATCGACGCCGAGTACACCGACAACGGCGGCCTGACCACGCACAGTCAGCGCATCCTGCAGCCAAGGCACCGGCAGGCCGAGCACTTCGGTGCGCAGCAGGGCCTCCAGACCGCGGCGCACGCGGGTGCCGAGGGCGGCACGACGGTCGGGTTCACCGACAACGGCGACTGGATCTCGTTCACGCCCTACGCGTTGAACGCCGTCCGGTCGATCACCGCGCGTGTCTCGTCGGGTGGCCCCGGCGGCACGATCGAGGTGCGTGCCGGGTCGGCGACCGGGACGCTGCTCGGCTCGGTCGCGGTCGCCCCGACGGGCAGTTGGGACACGTTCACGAACGTGTCGGCGAACCTGAGCGCGGGTCCGTCCGGCACCAGCACGCTCTACCTGGTGTTCAAGGGCGTCACCGGGCAGGGCAACCTGTTCGACCTCGACTCCTGGACCTTCGGCACCGCCACCACCTCGCCGACGACCACGGTCGAGGCGGAGACGCCGTCGTCGCTCTCGGGTGTGCAGGCGGCGGCGCACGCAGGCGCGAGCGGCGGCTTCACCCTCGGCTACATCGAGAACGGCGACTGGGCCGGGTACTCGACGGTGAACACCAACGGCATGCGGCGGTTGACGGCGAGGATCTCCTCGGCGGGCGCGGGCGGCACGATCCAGATCCGCTCCGGGTCGCAGACGGGCACCCTGCTCGGCTCGCTCACCGTGCCGGTGACCGGTAACTGGGAGACCTTCCAGGACGTCTCGGTCTCGTGGACCGCGAACGCCAGCGGCCCGCTGTTCCTCGTGTTCACCGGCGGCGCGGGCTCCCTGTTCGACATCGACACGTTCACCATCTCCTCCTGAGAGGGCAGCCATGAACGAACTCTCCCGGCGCGCGGTGTTACGCGGCATCGGCGCCATCGGGATCGGCGCGGGCGGCCTCGCGATGTTCCCGTCCGTCGCGGCCGCGGCAACGCTGACCAGGGTCCTGGTCTTCTCCAAGACCGCGGGCTTCCGGCACGACTCGATCCCCGCGGGCATCGCGGCGATCCGCACCCTCGGCTCGCAGAACGGCTTCACCGTCGACGCGACCGAGGACGCGGCCGCCTTCACCACGGCGAACCTCGCGCAGTACCAGGTGGTCGTCTGGCTCTCGACCACCGGTGACGTGCTCAACGCCGCGCAGCAGACGGCGTTCGAGTCCTATGTGAACGGCGGCGGCGGGTACGTCGGCGTGCACGCCGCTGCCGACACCGAGTACGACTGGGCGTGGTACGGCGGCTGCTGCGGCGCCTACTTCTCGTCGCACCCGGCGCAGCAGCAGGCGACGGTCGTGGTCGAGGACCGGACGAGCGACTCGACGGCGCACCTGCCCGCCACGTGGAGCCGGTTCGACGAGCTGTACAACTACCGGACGAACCCCCGGCCGAACGTGCACGTGCTGATGCGCCTGGACGAGTCGTCCTACAGCGGCGGGACGATGGGCTCGGACCACCCGATCACGTGGTGGCACGACGTGGGCAGCGGACGGGCCTGGTACACCGGGCTCGGCCACACCATCGAGTCGTACTCCGACCCCCTGTTCACCCGCATGTTGTTGGGCGGCATCAGGATCGCGGCCAAGGCGACGACCACGACCCCGCCGCCCACCGACATCGAGCTGGCCCGTGGCCGTCCCGTCACGGTGTCGAGCGTCGAGTCGGGCACCGCGCACAACGGCGCCAACGCCGTGGACGGCAACTCCGGCACCCGGTGGAGCAGCGCGTTCGCCGACCCGCAGTGGATCAGTGTCGACCTCGGCTCGACACGCCAGGTCCGCCGCGTGCGCCTGACGTGGGAGGCCGCGTACGGGCGCGCGTACCGGGTGGAGACCTCGACCAACAACTCGACCTGGCAGCAGGTGTACTCGACGACCACCGGCGACGGTGGCACCGACGACATCACCGTGTCCGCCAGTGCGAGGTACGTCCGGGTCACCGGCACCCAACGCGCCACGCAGTGGGGTTACTCGCTGTGGGAGCTGTCGGTGCTCGGCACCTGATTTACATACATACAGTCCGTACGTAAGATGCGGGCATGACCCGTAGTGCGGACCTGGGCAAGGAGCACGTCGTCACGCTCACGCGAGGCGAGGTGCGTTACTTCGAGCGAGGGTCAGGACGCCCGATCGTGTTCGTGCACGGCGTCCTGACCAACGCCGACCTGTGGCGGGCCGTGGTGCCGGACCTGGCGGCAGCGGGCTTCCGCTGTCTGGCCCCGGACCTGCCACTCGGTGCGCACGAGCACCCGCTGCGTGCGGACGCCGACCTCTCGCCGGTCGGCAACGCGGAGCTGATCGCGGACTTCCTGGCCGCGCTGGACCTGCGCGACGTGATCCTGGTGGCATGCGACACCGGCGGCGCGCTGACGCAGATCATGCTGTCGCGGCGGCCCGAACGCGTGGACCGGGTGGTCCTGCTGCCGTCCGACTGCTTCGAGTACTTCTTCCCGCCGATCTTCAGGGCGCTGCCGTACGTGGCACGCGTGCCGGGCGCGCTGCGGGTGATGGCCGCGCTGCTGCGGGTGCGGGCCGGCCACCGGCTGCCGTTCGTGTTCGGCTGGGTGACCAAGCGCCCGGTGCCGCCCGACATCATCGAGTCGTACCTGTGGCCGGTGGGGGCCTCGGCCGGGGTGCGGCGGGACCTGCGCAAGCTGCTGCGTGAGGTGCATCCCCGGCACACGCTGGCCGCGGCCGAGGCGTTACGGCGCTTCGGCCGGCCCGTGCTCCTGCTGTGGGGCGCCGAGGACAAGCTGTTCCCGCCGGAGCTGGCCCACCGGCTGGCCGGCGTGCTGCCCGACGCGCGGGTGGTCGAGGTGGCGGACACCTACACGTTCATGTCCGAGGACCGCCCGGCCGAGGTGGTGGCACACGTGATCGAGTTCGCGGGTGTCATGGCAGATTAGGAGGCGTGCGACGCACCCAGCATGATCGTTCCATCAGCACCCGCGCGGCGCTCGTGTCGGCGGCCAGGAAGCTGTTCGCCGCCCGGGGGTACCAGGCTGTGCCCGCCGACGAGATCGTCAGGGCCGCCGGGGTGTCCCGAGGTGCGCTGTACCACCACTACGCGGACAAGCAGGGGCTGTTCCGCGCGGTCGTCGAGGACCTCGAGCGGGAGATCACGGCGGAGGTGGCCGCCGCGCTGTCCGAGGCGCCGGACGTCGTGACGGGGATGGGCGCCGCGTTCGAGGTGTTCCTCAACGCCTGCCTGCGACCGGAGGTCCAGCGGATCTCGCTCACCGACGCGCCCGCCGTACTGGGCTGGCAGGCGTGGCGCGAGATCGAGGCCGAGTACGGGCTCGGCCTGCTGACCGCCATGCTGGCGCAGGCGATCGAGGACGGCGTGTTCCACCCGATGCCGGTGGACGCGCTCGCGCGGCTGGTGCTCGCCACGGTGATGGAGGCCGCGCACTTCGTCGCCGAGGCCGACGACCAGGACGCCGCGCGGGTTCAGGTGCAGCAGGTTCTCGGCACGTGGTTCGCCACCCTCGTGCGGACGGACTGACGGCGCCGCGTCGCCGGGACGTGTCCAACCGCAACACTGCCCCTTTGGCCGTCGACACTCGGGCACGATCGGCGGCACGATAGTGCGGTGGGAGGTCCGAACGGCGCAGTGGCCGCGCTGCGCCGACGGTTGGACATGCTCGAAACTATCGGGGACACCGAGCCACTGTTCAGTGACGACGCCACCGCCGAGGCCGCCGCGATCATCGAGGGCGCACGTGGGCAGGACGACGACCGGGCACGGGCACTCGCGACCGCGGGGCAGCTGTACTGGCGCCGTCGCCTGACCGCCCTCGCCGACGACGAGGTCAACCTGCACGCGGCCATGGTGTTGTTCCTCCTGCCGTACCGGCACGACCGCACGCTCGTGCCCGAGACGCTGTGGGACGCGCTCGCCGGGTTCGACGAGCGCAACGTCGAGTTCAGCGTTGTCTCCCAGGGCATCCCCGAGCTGTGCACGGCCCTCGGCGAGGTCGTCGGAGCAGGACCGGACGCGCTCGCGTGGCTCGCGAGGGTGTTCGGCGCCGCCGCGGCGATGACCCCGGCCGCGCACCCGAAGCGTCCACTGTTGACCGGCTGGCTCGCGGTCGTCCACGACCGGCGCGGCGAGAAGGAGCACGCGGCGGCGCTGGCCGAGGAGGCCGTGCCGGGACTGCTCGCCGACACCGCCGCGGACGGGTGGCTGCTCTCGCTGGTCGGTCAGGTCATCCGGGCACACCACGGGCCACGGGCCGACCCGCGCCTGCTCGCGTCGGCCGTCGAGGTCAGCCGCGAGGCCGAGCGGCGCGTGGCCGACGAGGCACGGCCGAGCGTCCTGCACAACCTCAGCGCCACCCTGCTGACCCGCTACACCGCCAGGGCCGCGTGTGGGGACGCCGGCGCGGTCGACGACCTGGTCGAGGCGCTCGACCGGGGCCGCGAGGCGGTGACCACCGGAACCGCGGACCGGCCGTCGTTCCTGTTGCACGCGGCAGGTTACGCGGGCGCGCTCGGCGCGTGGTCGGACAGGACCGGCGACCTCGAGGTCCTCGACGAGGCCGAGTACGTGCTGCGCCACGGGCTCTCCCACGCCGAGGAGGACGACACCCAGGTGCCGTACGCGTACTTCCGGCTCGGCGAGATCGCGCAGCGGCGTGGGCGCGACGAGGAGGCACTTTCCTGCTACACGACGGCATCGCGGCTGCTCGCTGCCGGCGACCCGCTCGTCCCGGTCCTGCGTGACGCGCTCGAGGGGCTGCGGGCGGGGTGAGCGTGCTGTCGATCATCAGGACGACCAGGGACCTGCTGCGCGTCGCGCGGTCCGGGGACCCCCACGCGCTCGACCGTGCCGTGCGGGCCAACCCGGACCTGGTCGCACGCGGCTTCCGCACGCCGAAGGAGCGGCTCTACCTCGGCCTCGCGTGGCGGGACCGTGCGCGGCTGATCACCGACGACGTCGCCGATCTCGACCGGGCCGTCGAGACGCTGGAGCTGGTCGCGACCGGATGGCCGCTCGCGCAGGCGGAGCTGGCGCTCGCGCTGTGGCTCCGGTACGCGTTCACGGGCCTGCGGGCGGACGCGGACCGGGCCGTCAGGCAGGCGCGGGCCGCGGAGGCCGCGTCGGACCTGGACCGGCCGCGCGAGGTGCTCGCACACATCGTGGCGCAGTTACCCGCGCCCGCCGACCCGGTGGCCCGAGGCGAGCGGGTGACCGGTGCGGACGGGCGGGTCGCGGTCGTGTGGGCAGGCAGGCACGGGGGCGCCGAGCGACGCGTGGTCACGATCGGCGACGAGCCGGCCGACCTCGACGCCAACGCGTTCGCCGAACTGTGGGACCGGTGCCCGTGGGACGTCGAGGTCCTGTTGCGTGTCGGCACCGACCTCCTCCCCTACCGGGCGACCCCCGACCTCGCGGCGGACGCGCTCGTCAGCGTGGCCACCCCGGTCACCGTGCGCGGGCCGTACCGGGTGGCGGGCACCGTGGCGTGCTCGTTCGTGCTGTCGGGCCACTTCGCCGGGCAGACGCGGCGCGTCGCGCACGTCACCGTCGACCAGGAGCCGATCGACGACGAGCTGGCGCGGCGGCTGCTGTACGTCGAGCTGTGCACCACCGAGCTGACGGACTTCCACTGGATCGCGAGCAGCCCCGTGCCGGTCGGTGACCGCCGGTCGGCGCCGGAGCTGGTGCGGTGCGGGGCCTCGGCGCTCACCACCGCCGAGTTCGGCGAGGCCGTCCTGCGGTTCGCGACGCACTACGAGCACGCGGGCCTCACCTGCGTGTGGCTGCGGCCGACCCAGGGCGGCTACGCGTACGGCGTCCGGCGCGACGAGGACGAGCCGGTCACGGTCATGCAGGCCGTCACGGAGGACTGGCCGCCGCCCGACGAGCGGATCGAGGCCGAGGCGGCGACGTGGGACCAGCTGCGGGCCTTCCACGCCGAGACCTACCGCCGCGACCTGCACAACATCCTCTCCGGCGAGCACACCGACGAGGCGCTGCTCACCGCGTTCGAGAAGTTCACCTTCCACTTCCGGTTCACCGACCCGGAGTCCGACGCGGCCGACGACACCGTCCGCGACGGGCTCGCGCTCACGGAGACGTTGGCGGACGGGCACTTCACGTACGCGGCCGAGTGGGTGGCGACCTCCTGCGCACGGCTCGCCGGGCGGCGCGGGCAGGCCGACGCGCGGCGCGCGCTGCTGCGGCACGCCGCCATGGCCTGCGAGTCCGCCGGTCTGTTCGAGACCGCGCTGGCGCACTACGAGGACGCACTCGACGTCGACGGCCCCTGCGAGGACGCGTGGCTGGAGCGGAACCTGCACATCAGCTACGCGACGACGTGCGTCAGCCTGTTCACCACGCACGAGCTGGAGGACGACCCGCTCGACGAGGACCTGGCGCGGAAGGCCCTGGCGCACCTGGACGTCGGCGAGCGGCTGACGATGGCGGCGCCGGAGGAGGAGACCGGCTGGGCGCGCCTGGCGATCCCCGCGCACCGGTGGCGGCTGCGGGCCCTGCTCGGCGAGCACGAGCGGGCCGAGGCGGAGCTGGCGCGACTCGTCGACGACCCGGCCATGGCGGGTTACCGGCCGCTGCGTGCCAGCACCGTCCTGTTCCGGCTCGCGGCGTTGCGCACGCTCGACGACCCGCGTTTCGAGGAGGTGCTGCTCGCCGCCGCACAGGATCCCGGCATGCGGTTCGTCGACCGCCGGATCGTGCTCGACACGTTCCTCGCGGACCGGCTGATCGCGACGGGCGAGCTCACCGAGGCGTTCATGGCGGCCGAGGAGGCCTACGAGCTGCAGGTGTGGCAGGACGTCCGCACCGCGCGGACGCCGCTGCCCGCCGAGGCGCACGGCGGCGACCGGTCGGTCGACACGCTCGCGCGGATGTGCCGGGCGTGGTGGTCGCTGGAGCGGTCCGGCGAGCTGCCCGAACAGGAGCTGCTGACGTGGTTCCGGGTGCTGCGGTGGCGGGTGGAGACGGCGAAGAGCCGGTGGCTGAACCGGGATCTCGACCGTGAGGTGTCCACACCGGCCGGGCTGGACGAGCGGCTCAGCACGTGGGCGAACCGCGTGCGCGCGGAGCTGGTGTCCGGCCAGGCGAGTGTGGACCGCGAGGTCTACCGCGACCAGCCGGCCCGGCTGACGGCGCTGTCACGCGACGAGCGGGTCACCGCGTTGCGGGCACGGCTGCCGGAAGGGGCCGCGCTGGTGACGTTTTACGAGGCGCGGGATTTCACGCTGGTCAGCTGCGCGACACCGGAACGCAGCGTGCACGTGTCGGTGCCGGTGTCCCGCCGGGACCTGGCGGTGGCGGTGCGGTACCTGCAGGCGGGCTTCTCGGGGGCGGGGATCTACGCGCCGATAGACCCGGAGCGGCCCTTCGACCTGCCGGACCACTTCCTGACGCGGCTGCGGGCGTTGGGCGCGTCGTTCACGCCGATGATCCCGGTGCTGCGCGACAGCCCGTTCGTCCTGGTGGCACCGCACGGGGCGTGGCACAACCTCCCGGTGCACGCGCTGCTGCTGCCGCAGCTGTGGGACTCCGGGCGCAACCCGGCGCTGTCGTACGTGCCGAGCCTCGCGACGGCCTCGGTGCTGTTCGAGCGGGCGGGCGGCATGCCGTCGCGTGCGTCGGTGGCGGCCTACCCGCTCGCCGACCCGGAGCGGGACCTGTTCCAGGACAGCCACTCCCGTGTCGTCTCGGCGCTGCGGCCCCGTTTGTCCACGGTGGACTCGCTGTTCGGTCGCGACGTCACCCCCGCCGAGGTGATGTCCATGGCGGACCGGTCGGACCTGCTGCACGTGCTGGCCCACGGCACCACGCCCGCCGACCCGAGGGCGATCATGGACGCCGGGCTGGCGCTGTCGCCGGGCACCGGGACCGCGGGCCTGCTCACCGCTTCCGGGCTGTCGCGGGCGAGGCTCGCCGGCACGCACCTGACGTTGCAGGCGTGCTCGGTCGGCCGGGTGGTGACCTCGGCGAGCGACGAGCTGTGGGGTCCGGCGCGGTCGGCGCTGCTGGCGGGTGCGAGCAGCGTGCTGGCTCCGATGTGGAACGCCGACCTGCACTCCTCGACCCGGCTGCTCGGCGGCTTCTACGACTCGTGGCTCGGCGCGGGCAAGTCGAAGGCGCAGGCGTTCACCGAGGCGCAGCGGGACATGTACCGGGCGTCGGAGGCCGACGCGTGGCGGCACCTCTACCACTGGGCCGCGTTCAAACTGATGGGAGCATGATGGACCTCGACGGCCTGGACGACTCACAGCTCGGCCAGATCCTCCAGCACCTGGTCAGCAGGTTCGACGAGTCGGGCGAGCTGGCCATCACGGCCGAGGAGCTGGCCGTCCGGACGGTCGAGGACCGCGAGTTCCTCGACGAGGCGGGCACGGCGCTGGCCATCGTCCCCTCCGCCGACCGGCCGCCACTGCGTGCCGTGGTGGAGACGATCGGGGCGGAGGTCCCCGAGTCCCGCCAGACGATCGAGGACGCCGCGGCCAGGGCCCGCCGCGTCGGCACCCTTCCGCTGTCCGACATGGCGGCCGACATCCTGGTGATCGCCGCGGCGGCGGCCATCCTGCGCCCGAGGTTCCACTTCCGCCGCAGGACCAAGGACTCCGAGGTGGACATCAGGATCGAGGCGGGCGGCGACAAGAACCTGCGCACGGTACTGGAGACAGTGCTGCGCTACCTCCGCCAGGGCTGACAGAATACGCGAGCAGCCCCGGCGCAGGCTCGCCCGAGTACCTCGACAGCCCCGGCTCCGTTCGTGTCACGCGCCGAGGCCGGCCGACCCCTGATGGCCATCAAGGACGCCTTCGTGGCCGTTGGGTGCCCACGCCGGTCGACCGATCCCCGGTGCGGTTCGGGCGCGCTACGCGCCGGGCCGGTTCCCGGTCGACCGGCGGGATGTTCTTCGCGAGGCCGAACACGTTCTCCGGGTCGTGGACCAGTTTCAGCTCGCGCAGGCGGGCGTGGTTTGCGGCCGTGAACGCGGTGTGGGTGCGGGACGGGTCGGCCAGGAAGTTCAGGAACGGCCCGCCCGTCGCGTGGGCCGCGACCTTCGCTGCCGAGGCCTGGCCGTCGCGGCCCTGAGTTGACCACGGTGGACCATCACCTCGGCCCCCAGTCGCGGAAAGGCCAAGCGGCATGCTCTGATCTGTTCTTCGAGGTCAGTCCTCAGTGTACTTGGCCGAGTAAAGGGATCGATGCCCGCCGTCATGCGACGACCGGTAGCGGTCGTCAGCGCGGTGGCGCGACCGATTCGATGTTGGCGATGGTGAACTCGCGGTCGGCGCCTCGTAGGTGACAGTAGGAGTCGAGCCAACGGCCGTAGATTTGCGTCGGGCGGATCTCGCGGATGGTGCGCGAGCCGTTCTTGTCGCGGTAGGCGATCAGGACGTCCTCCTGATGGTCCACCGCGTGGCTCAGGAGTGCGAGCTCCGCGTCGTCGAGCCGTGAGTTGAGCTTCGCGAGCAGGGCAACGGTGTCGCTTTTCGGCGCGTGCTCGCCCTTCGGGTCCGCCGCCAGGCTCCCGGCCAGGTCGAACGCTGAGACCCGGGTCCTGGACCGGACTCCGACCTCGGTGTCGGCCTGGTGCTCCTCGTCCCGCTCGACGACGATCGCCCCGGACTCGTCCTCCGCCACCGGCGCCATGCCGGCCGCCCGCAGGGAGGCGAGCACCCGGTCCGGCTCGGCGAGGCTGGACAGCACCGTAGGGGCCAACTGGGCGAACCCCAGCTTGGCGAGCGACTGGGTGTGGAGGATCTCGGCTACCAGAGCCTCATCCGCGACGACGCACGACCGGGCCGCCCGGACCCGCACGTGACCGTGCCGGCGGGCGGTGTCGGTGACCAGGTACTCGAGTGGCTGCGGCACGGCACGGTCCGCGACCCCGGCCAGCTCCTCCAGCAGCTCCCGCGCGGTCCAGCCGGTGTCGAGGGCGGCACGCACGCTGGCCGGGGTGAAGCGCCACACGGCGGCGTCGCCGCGGGTCTCGTTGACCGCCACCGCCGCGAGCAGCCTGGCCACGGCCACGGTCGGCTGCCCGGCCACCACCGCGGTGAGGTCGGACTGCAGAGTCACCCCGCACGGGGTCTCCGGCAGCAACGGTGCACAGCGCCGGGCGATGTCGGCGACCACGTCGTCCACATCGGTTCCGGCGAGCAGCGCCGCGCCGAGCTCGGACACGCGGTCGTCGGCGACCACACCCAGCAGCTCCGCCTCCCGGACCGTGGCGGCCAGCTTCTCGTCCCGGGCCTCCGGCGGGTAGCCGTGCAGCGGGCACAACCAGTCGACCGCCGCGCCCGCGCCCCGTACCGACAGCCCGTCGCCGGCCGCGCGCAGCACCGCCCGGCGCATCCCACCGGCCATCGACATCAGCGGCAACGGTGGCGGCAGCTCCCGGTCGTCGTCGATGTCCCGCATCAGTGGTGCGTGCTCCAGTTCGTGCCACGCGGCTGTCGCCACCGCCCACTGGTGGCTCGGCGGGGCGTCCCGCCACGCCGCGTACGCACCGGTCGGCGCGTAGCCGTCGGGCACCTCGCCGAGCAGCCCGGCGGCGTAGGCGATGTCGATCCACAACGGCACCACGTCGTCGCCGATCGACAGCCGCTTCGCCAGCTTGCCTCGTTCCCGAGGGCCTACGCCGCCCTTCTTCAGCGCGGCGACCGGTGTCCGGCCGGCCTCGTCGAGGAGTGTGGACAGCGCCCGGACCGTCTCCCGGGCCGCGGCCTGCGCGGCTGTTCGCACCCGGGCGGCCGGGACCGTCGCCGCGGCGATCTCGGGTCGTCCCGTGAGCCCGCTCGCGTTCTCGGCGAGCCACGCCGCGACCGCGACCTCTCGTGGCACCTGCGGCTGCCTGTTCGTCCGCAGCACCAGACCGGCCCGGACCAGCAGCTCGGTCGGGTCGGACCGGCGCGACCGCGTGTCCACGAACCCGAACATGATCCCGGACTGGCCGAGGCGCAGCTCCTCCAGCCGCAGCCGAGCCGGCGCCGGCAACTCGCCCATCACCGTCGCCAGCCGCCGCGGGTCCGCCAGTGCCTCGCTCAGGGCCGCGACCAGCTCGGACTTGCGCTTGCCAGCCGCCGCGACCCCATGCGCCGCGACCGCGTCCCGTAGGTCGTCGACCAGCACCGTGGCAGCGAGCTTGGCCACCGGCGGGCCACCGCCGATGTCGGCCGTCCAGTGGTTGTGCAGGTCGTCGGGCAGACGCACCACGCCGGCGTCGGGCCACGCCAGCCCGACGCCGAACAGGACGTCCACCTCCGCACGCACCGCGCGCTCCGGCACGTCGAGCAACCGCGCGACGGCGGACACGGTCGCCGACTCGCCGAGCACAGCCACCGCCTGCCCCACGGCCAGCGTGTCCTGGTTCAACCGGTGGAGCGCGGCGACGATCGAACCCGGTCCGGACAGCCGCTGCGCCAGCTGCGAGAACCCACGAGGCACCGGCTCGACCCGCACGTCCGAACGCGCGGCCAGCAGCGCCACCAGCGCCTCATTGTCCAAAGTAGACAGATAAACGGCGAACGACACGTCACCATCCTCGTGTTCGGCTCGGTTCGCGGGCCCGATGATAACGATGACCGACCCCAGGATGACCCAGGCGCGCCACTCCCACGGGCGAACGCGATCGGCTGATCACGCTCGCCCGTCCGACCATCTCGCTACCAACGCACAATTCAACAAAGGACGCTGCGGCCGGTACGAGGTGCGCATCGAATTCACCGACTGCTCGACAGCCGAGACGCTCGCTCAACACGTCTCGGCCCCGCGGTCGAAACCCTCCACAACGAAGAGGTACACACCGGCTGGTGGTTCCTACGCACGCACCCCTGTTGGCGAATCCGGCCGCACCGCGGCCGTCAACCGTGTCCTGGACGGTCTGACCGTCACAGGACACCTAGCCCGTTGGTGGCCGAGAACCATTGTGTCGTCGGTGCAGGCGATGATGGGCATGCTGGTACCTTGTGTCGACGCTGCGACCGACCACCTGCGCCGACCGCGGCAGCGGCTGTCTGTGGGGCTGGACGAGCCGGAGCCCACCGCTCACGTGGAGCCGGTCGTCGCCCAGCACACCGAATCACGCCCCCCACCCCGAGTCCGCGTTCACCAGTGCACTCGATCACGCCCGCATTCCCGGTACTCACCGGGCGCCGTCGTCACCAGGAACGACGACGCCAGCCGCGGCAACCGCCTAGACCTGCTCACCGTCGACCGCCGACGCCGACTGGGCACCGGACCTGCGACGATCCTCGAACTTGATCTCACACCTGCCCACCAGCGCGACACCAGCACCGATCGTCATGGCCACCGGAGCGGCCAACGCGGCGACGACCCCGAGAGCCACCGGCACCTCCAACACGACGTCGTCCTTGCTGTCCCGCACAACCACCCGACGGTTGACGCCCTCGCCGACCAGCCCGCGCACGGCGTCGACCACCGAGTCGACGGCGGAACGGGAGTACTCGGGCCTGGATTCGCTCATGACTCTCCTCGAACTACGGATTTCCTGTACAACTCCAGCCTGCCCATGACCAGACGCCATGCCATCAGGGTTTCCCCCTGACCTCCACCTGATTCGACCCCCAGGGCCGCAAGGGACCACCTCGCCCCTGCCCGAACAGGAGGCCGAAACCTACACCGAATGGTTCGCCAACCTGGCCCGACCGATCCCGGGTGCGGCTCCCACGACGAAGCCCCTTTCCACTCGTCGAGGACGTGATCGGGAACTGGCACCTAACAGCGCAGGTACCAAGGCGTCTGTCGTGAACATGATGGATGATGACCTACGCGAGGACGGCGCGTCGAACCCGCCGATCCGCGCCCACCTCTCGTACACGCGGACCATGACCTCGGCAACGACGTCCTCGGCCAACGCCCGGTCAGTACCACCGCGAACCGCGGCAACGCGCGCAACCGCGCCGCCGTGAACTCGTCGAACGTCAGGTGACTCCCCAGTTCCGGACGCCGTCACCCATGACATCCGCCGGCCGGCGGATGTGTTGTGCGCGACGGGCCGCGATCTCAGCGAGCCACGGTGCGGCCCCTCGGCAGGCTGCCGCTCGCCAGCAGCAGCACCATCGGCAGCCCGTAGAACACGGCGATGTCCACGGCGAAGGACGACACGCCGAAAACGTACCTGAGCACGACCGCCATGAACGGCAGCATGAGCACGAGACCGACGCGGCGGCCGACCCGCGAGCGGCGGCCGCACGCGACGAGACCGCCGGCACCGACCACGGCGAGAGCCGCCGGGTCGACGTAGCGGATGCCGTGGGCCAGGACCGCGAGCGCGATGGACGCGACGACCGCGCACGCCATCACCGCGAACCCGCGCCACCGCACCAGTGCCAGCCCGCGAGCGGGCCCCGGCGAGAACGTGAGCGCGGCGGCCGTCAGTACCCCGAGCAGCACCCAGCCGGCGTCCATGCCGTGCCATTCGACGATGTAGTAGGGCGAGGAGACGTTGAGCGCCAGCTGCACGAGCACGGCCGCCCAGGCACCCACCGCGGCGGCGATCCGCCGCCGGCGCGCGGCGAGCACCGCGACGACGATCCAGATCAGCCACACCGGTGCGCCAGGGATCTGCGCCTGCCACCACATCCTGAACAGGGCGCCGGCCTTGAGCCACCACGCGACCTCGTGCACGGCGGCCGCGGCGCCTGCGAGCATGGCGACCGGCCCGAGCAGGCTCACGACGGCGAGCACGTCCCGGCTGTCGACACCCCCGTCCGCGGCGACGATCCGCCGCAGGTGCAGCCGGAGCGCACCCCACAGCAGGTCGGCGGTGTCCCGCCAGCCGGGACGGGTCCGATCGCCCGCGGCGGCCAAGAGGACACCGAGCATCTCGTCGGCGGTGCTCTCCCGGTGGTCGCGTGGGTAGAGGGCCAACAGCCGGCGGTAGCGCCGTTCCAGGCCGCTCACGCGGTTCCCCCCGGCAGGGCGCGCAGGCGCTGGTCGGCCACGCGGGCGTGTGCCTGCAGCCTCGTCACCTCGGTCGCCAGCCGCGTGACACCCTGCTCGGTCAGCCGGTAGTACCGGCGCAACCGGCCGTCGACCACCTCCTCGCGGTCGACGGCCACCCAGCCGTCGGCGGCCAGCCGGTCGAGCGCGGTGTAGAGGGTGCCGGCCCGCAGCCGCACCCGCCCACCCGAGATCTCCTCGATGTCGAGCAGGATCCCGTACCCGTGCTGGGGCCTGGACGCCAACGCCGTGAGGATCAGGAAGGTGGGCTCCCGCAACGCCCCATCTTTCATACGACCGGTATATACCGATGATCGAACTATGGCAAGTGGGCACCCCTCCCCTTCGCGTCAGACGCCGAGGGCCTCCGCCGCCAGCGCTGTCCCCTCGATCCTGGCCCGGACCTTGGCGAAGGCGGTGTCCCGTGACGTGGACGTGTCGTCGGCGAACGGCGAGAAACCGCAGTCGTCGCACGTGCCGAGCCGGTCGACGGGGAGGAACTCCGCCGCCTCGAGGACCCGGTCACGCACCTCCTCCGCGGTCTCGACGCGGGGGTCGATCGGGTCGACCACGCCGACGAAGATCCGCTGGCCGTCCGTGACGTGGTCCCTGACGATCCCGAGGACCCGCCTGCGGTCCTGCTCACTGGCGAGCTGCAGGTAGAAGTTGCCGGCGTGCAGGCGCAACAGCTCCGGCAGCAGCTCCGCGTAGTCGACGTCCAGGCTGTGCGCGGAGTCCTGGTCGCCGCCGGGGCACGTGTGCACGCCGATCCGCGTGCGCTCCTCGGCGCTGAAGCGGTCGAGCACCGTGTTGTTGAGATCGACGAAGTCCCGCAGGACGCCCTTCGACGGGTCGAGCTTGAGCGAGAGCCTGCCCTCGGTGAAGTCCAGCTGAACCGAGGCCGCACCACCGTCGAGGCACTGCCGGATGTCGCGCTCGGCCTGGTCGACCAGGTCTGCGATGAACTGCTCGCGCGGGTACCCGTCGATCCCGTCCGCCGGGTAGAGCAGGCTCAACGCCGACGGCGCGATCACCGCCTGCTTGACCGGCACGGTGGCGATCCGGCGCGCGGCGGCCAGGTACCCGGCGGCGAACGTCCCGTACCGGAAGGGGCCGGCCGTCAACCGGGGCAGCTGCCGGGTGTGACCGTCCGCGAACGGGATCACCACCCCGTCCGGCACCAGCGTGTCGATGCCGGTCAGCGGGTAGGTGGCGAAGCTGGGCTTGGTTTGCTCCCCGTCGGTCACGACCGGCGAGCCGAGCTCCTCGAGCCGCTTGATGGTCTCGGTCAGGGCCTGCTCGGCCAACCCCGCCAGCTCGTCGGCGGGCACTGCCCGAGCCATCCCGTCGAGCAGGTAGGCGGGCCGCGGCATGCTGCCGATGGGCTCCGTGGGAATCGACACGTGTTACCTCCCGGTGATCGGATGATTACCGAGAGAACACGGTAACGGCGATTCTCACAACTCCATTCCCCCGGACGGGTTGGAGACCGTCTTCTCGGGACTGTCCACCACGACCGCCTCGGTCGTGAGGAACAGCGCGGCGATCGACGCGGCGTTCTGCAGCGCCGAACGGGTGACCTTGGTCGGGTCGATGATGCCCGCGGCCACGAGGTCGCGGTACTCCCCCGTCGCGGCGTCGAGCCCCTCGCCAGGCGGCAGGGACCTGACCTTCGCCACGACCACACCGCCCTCCATGCCCGCGTTGACGGCGATCTGCTTCAGGGGCGCCTCGACGGCGACCTTGACGATCTGCGCACCAGTGGCCTCGTCACCCTCGAGACGAAGACCCGCGAACGCCGCCT
>NZ_SOCP01000014.1 GCF_004364325.1 Actinophytocola oryzae
AAGGCGTCCGCTACGACGAGAACATTCACATTCGCAACCGCTCCAAGGCCCTTCAACCGCCCACAGCGGCCTGAGGTTGACAGAAGGTGTCTCATGACGGCACCTCCGTTCCGAGCGTTGTCACCGCGTCGACCGGTCGACGGGGGGTCAGCGCGGCAGGATGGCCGTAGCCGACGCGCAGTGCGGTCTGGGGTTGCCCACTCAGGTCCAACAGTGTCCGCAGCGCGGTGCGTGTGTGTGGCACCTCGACCGGCTGGGACAGGAACGACGCGCTCAGTCCCACCACGGTCGCGGTCAGCAGCACACGCTGCATGGCCAGCCCGGCACGGAGGTGGTCCCTCGGGGTGTCGCCGTGCGTGACCAGGACGGCCACGAGCGGGTCGCGCTCGTACGGACGCTCCACTGTGGACTCCGGCGGGTACTGGCGCAGTGCGAGCAGCGATCCCACCTCCGGACGTGGGCCACCGGCGGCGCGTGGCACGCCGTCCGCTCCCCCGTCGGTCCAGTCGCGAAGCTCTCGCTGGAAGATCGGGTCCTGCTCCTGGACGTGGTCGGCGCGTCGCAACAAGGTGGCGAAGGTGCCCAGTCCCTTGGGCGTGTCGAGCACGACGAGGTGGCAGCGTTCGACCTCGGCGGCCCGGACCAGCGCCCGGAGGTGGGCCGGCGGGACGGGCCGGTCGTTGAACGGCCTGCGGTTGGTCGCCCGGCGCGTGATCGCGTGCGCGAGCGTCGTCTGCTCGGGGGTCGCGGGTCGCGAGGCACTCACGCGCAGCACGGCCAGCAGGTCCGGGCGAGCGGGATCGGGCAACGGATCCACCACCGCGGCGAAACCGGCTGCCTGGCACGCGAGACGCAGGTTGAACAGCGCCGCGCCGCAGGAGATCCGCGCCTCGCGGCCGGTCGGGTCGACCACGGGCAGTACCCGGTCGCGGTCGAGGTGCAGCTCGACGAGAGGCTGGGTCACCACGAACCGCCACGGCTGCGTGTTGTGGACCGACGGCGCGCGGACGGCCGCGCGCAACGCCTGCTCGATCACCTCGGTGGTGGTCATGGGATTGCTCCTGTGGCTCGTCGTCGCTCAGCGGCTTCGCTGTCGCCAGTCCGGTTCGGTCCGGGCCCATTCGTCGTCCCAGGCTCGGACGCGGTACCGTTCGAACAGCCGGTGCAGGCCGGTGGCGCTCAACGCGAGCAGTCCGACGGCGGTGAGCCAGCCGAACCCGGCCACCAGCACGGCCGCACCCGCCATGTCCACCGTGGACAGAGGCGGGTCCGTGGGCCGACCCGACCCGTCGAGCCACACCCGCACCTCGGTGCCGGCCCTCAGCCCTTCGTCAGCCCAGACCAGTCCGGTGTGGACCGTTCCGTTCAGCGCCCGCCAGCGGGCTGGCACCTTCGCGCCGCCTGCGGCGACGTAACCGGGCGCGCCGGCGGTCTCCTCTGGCACGTGGCTGGTGAGCACGGCGACCACCTGATGCCTGTCGCGAACCTGCCGGGCCTGTTGTGCGGAGAGGTTCTCGTAGGTCAGCGATCCGAACGTCAGCATCACCGGCAACAGCACCAGAGCCAGTAGCGACAACAGAAGCAGGGTGGTCCCCTCGATCCGGTCGACACCGCGCGCCAGTGGGTTCCGGCCGGGCCGCAGCAACCGGACGAGCCGCAGGAACGGGGACGGTGGTGTGGCCTTCATGACGTCGCCTCCGGATGCGCGACGAGCCGCTGGAGCCTGGTGGCCCGGTCGGCTACTCGTGCGTCCAGTGCGGTGAGTTCCTCCTGTGTCAGCACGCGAGCACCGTCACCGGGGAAGACCAGTCCCTCGCGCTCGGTGTCCAGCCACCGCACGGTGAACGGCGGCGTGCCGTCCGGAGAGCCGACGTCCAGAATCCTGGCGCGCCGGGCGGCGTGGTCGGTTCCGGCGATCTCGACGATCAGCCAGTCACCCGGTTTGGCGTGCATCGCTCGTCCTTTCCCCGATCTCTGGGCACCTCAATGCTCCCCGCGAGCCGCGTGCTCCGGCAGAGACGGAGGTCCTCGCCCCGAGGGCCCAAGGCACCTGACACAGGGGCACAACAGCCCTGCCGCGACCACGTCCCACGCACAACTGTGGACGGCAGGAAGGGAGGCTTACATGACTTCCGTCGAACCGGACCGGAACACCGTGCTCGCCGCCGTCGGACTCGCCAACCGCGCCCCCTCGGTGCACAACACCCAGCCTTGGCGCTGGTTGGTCGGCGACACCTCCGTGCACCTCGTGGCCGACCGGACCCGCCACGTGCCGGCGACCGACCCCGACGGCCGGGACCTGCTGCTGTCCTGCGGGGCGGCACTTCACCACCTGCGGACGGCGCTGGTGGCGACCGGCTGGGAGGCGGTCGTCCACTACCTGCCCGACGAGCACGACCCCGACCACCTGGCCACGGTCGTGATGCGGCCGAGCGAACCCACCGACGAGGACATCGCGCTCGCCGGCGCCCTCCCCCGACGCCGCACCGACCGCCGCCGCTTCACCTCGTGGGAGGTGCCCGCCGAACACCTCGACCTGTTGGTGCGGCGCGCCGCCCACGCGGGTGGCCTGCTGGTGCCGGTCACGGACAGCGCGACCCGGTGGCGGCTCACCCGCGCCATCGACGCAGCCGCGCTACACCAGGCGGACGACCCCGACTACCTGCTCGAGGTGGCCTCGTGGAGCCGCAGCAGCTTCGCCGCCCACGACGGGGTGCTCACCGTCAGCGGCACACCCGTTCCCACCCGGCACGACGACACCGCGATGCGCGCGTTCCCCGGCGGCTCGCTTGGTGACGCGCCGACCGGCCGGGGCGAGGAGGACGGTGGCCGGCTCCTGGTGCTCGCGTCGCGGGACGACGACACGCTCGCGGTCCTGCGCGCCGGAGAGGCTGCCAGCGCGGCCCTGCTGACGGCCACCGACCTCGGACTCGCCACCTGCCCGCTGTCGCAACCCCTTGAAGTCACCGACACCCGCACCACCATCCGCGACCAGGTGCTCGACGGCACCGCGTACCCCCACCTGATCCTGCGCGTCGGGTGGGCGCCGACCTCGGCGCCCCTCCTACCGCACAGCCCGGTCCGCAGGACCGAGGACACCGTCGGCTATCTACCGGGCGCATGCCTGTACGAGAGGTGAGAACATGACAGTCCACATCGGTATCAACGGGTTCGGGCGCATCGGGCGGGACCTGCTGCGCGCGGCCACCGAGCGCGTCGACAACGGCGAGCTGGGCATCGAGATCGTCGCGGTCAACGACCTCACCGATCCCGCCACGCTGGCCAACCTGCTGCGCCACGACTCCACCTACGGGCCGTGGCGGGTACCCGTGTACCCCCGGGACGGCGCCATGTCCGTCAACGGCCAGAGCATCCGGGTCACCAGCGAACGCGATCCCGCCAACCTGCCCTGGCGTGACCTGGGTGTCGACCTCGTGCTCGAGTCGACGGGCAGGTTCCGTACCCGCGACGCCGCGGCAGCCCACCTGACCGCGGGCGCGCGCAAGGTCATCATCGCCGCCCCTGGCAAGGGTGTGGACGCGACCATCGTCATGGGTGTCAACGAGGACGTCTACGACCCGGCCGACCACCACGTCGTGTCGAACGCGTCGTGCACCACCAACTGCCTCGCACCGATGCTCTGGGTGCTCCACCACGCGTTCGGCGTGGTGAACGGGGTGATGACCACGATCCACAGCTACACCAACGACCAGAACCTCCTCGACGGCCCGCACAAGGACCCGCGCCGGGCCCGCTCCGCAGCGGTGAACATGATCCCGACCAGCACCGGCGCGGCTGCCGCGGTCGGCGAGGTGCTGCCGGAACTCGCCGGCAGGCTCGACGGCATCGCCGTCCGCGTACCCGTGGAGGACGGTTCGCTCACCGACCTCACCGTCAGGGTCGCGGCCCGCGGTGTCACCGCGGACCAGGTCAACCGCGCGTTCGCCGACGCGGCGAGCGGCAGGCTCAAGTCGATCATGCGGTACACCGACGACCCGATCGTCTCCCGGGACATCATCGGCGACCCGGCGTCGTGCGTCCTCGACTCGTCCCTGACCAAGGTGGAGGGTGATCTCGTCAAGGTGTTCGGCTGGTACGACAACGAATGGGGCTACGCCAACCGCACTCTTGACCTCGCCAACCTGATGGCGCGGGCGATGTGACCATCGTGTGGAGAAGCCCCCGGCGGGTGGCCGGGGGCTTCTCCACGCACTTCGTCCGCGGCGGGACACGAGGACGGACGCCGCCGGGTCAAGGTGGCGGCAGGCAGCGCGGTGTCGCGATGTGGGTGTCGTACCGACCGTGGTAGCGAGCCATGCCACGGCCGGTCTCCCGGGCGAGGGCCTCGGCGAGACGCCGGAGCAGCAGGAAGCTGACCCGGATACCGTTGGCGGTCTTCCACCTCAGCTCGTCCTCGGCGACGAGGTTGGCGCTGTTGGCGGCGCTCAGCGCCTTGGTTACCAGGGCCAGTCGCCGTTGCCGTTCAGGTTCGGACACTGTGGACAGCGCCTGGACCTCGGCCAGGACACGGACCGCGGTCCGCAGGTGGGCGCCGACCGTGGCGTGGGTGGCCTCGTCGATCAGCCCCGCCCGGCGTTTGAGGTCGTTGAGCGCCGCGCCGACCCGGTAGGTGGTGGTGACGATCTGTTCACGGGTCATCCAGTCGGTCTCGTAGGACAGCATGTCCTGCCAGGTGGGTCCGAGCAGCGCGGTGCGGTGCTCGGCCAGGGTCGTGAACCGGCGGCGGAAGCCGAGTCGGGAGGCGTGTTCGTAGGCTCTGCTGCCGGGGTCGAGGAACGGGCCGAGCGGCGCGACGTAGAACTGCAGCCGCGGGTCCGCGCCGAACCTCTCCACCAGGTGGCGGCAGTAGTCGACGGTGCCCATCGCGGACTCGGGTGTCTGCCCGGACAGGCCGACCATGAAGAACAGGTCGAGTTTCCCGCAGCCCTCGGCGAGGGCGGCCGCGATGGTTCGCTCGACGGCTTCGTTGCCACAGGGGAACTTGCCGTTGATCCTGCGCACCAGCCGGTCGTGGGACTCGATGGTGATCTGCAGGCTCCACCCCTTGGTGGCACGGCGAACCATGCGGAAGAAGTCACGGTCTGCGGGGAAGAAGACCTCGGTCACCAGCTCGTTCGGCACCCCGGACGCGGCGAAGAGCTCGAAGAAGCGGCGCGCGCGGGCCATGCCGCCGGCACGCGGGTCGTGCACCATGAAGATCGGGGCACGGGAGAACGTCGAGATCAGCTGGGCGTCGGAGACGAGCTTCTCCGGTGACCGCAGGCCCACGCGGGCCCGGCCGGCGACCGTCGCGTAGCCGGTCCGTCCACCGCCACAGGCCGCGCAGTCGTAGGGGCAGCCGCGGGAGTTGAGCAGCATGGTGGACGGGTAGCGCAGCCACCGCAGGTAGGGCAGGAAGTCCGACAGGCTGCCGTACTTGAACACCGCGTGCAGCATGAACTCGTACGCCGGGACGTCGACCCAGTCCAGGTCGGCGGGCACGAACGACAGCGGGTTCTCCACGACCGTGCCGTCGTCGCGGCGCCAGGTCAGGTTCTGTACCTCCGACAGGGGCGTGCCCTCACGCAGCGCCTGCAACAGCTGCCGGCACGGCTCCTCGGTGGAGTCGCCGCGCAGCACGAAGTCGATCGCCGGGTTGTCCATCAGCTCCCGGTGGAAGTAGCTCGCCGACATCCCGCCCAGCAGGACCTTCGACTCCGGGTGGATCTTCTTGACCAGCTCGGCGATACCCAGGGCGCCGTTGGCGTGCGGCAGCCAGTGCAGATCGATGCCGAACACCGGCGCGCGCAATCGCGCGATCCTGGCCGGCACATCGAAGCCCGGCCTGCTCAGCATGCGGTAGGCGAGGTTGACCATGCGCACGTTGTAGTTGTTCGCCTCCAGATACGCGGCGATGCTCGTCAGCCCGACCGGGTACATCTCGAACTCGGTCGTGGACGGGATCACGTCCGCCAGCGGGCCCGCCACGATGACCTCGTCGCGGAAGTCCCACACCGACGGCGCGTGCAACAACACCATGTCCACGCCGAAAACGCGCCGCAGCCGCGTCATGGTCGTCGACGACCGGGCGCCGGTCGCCGTACCGCGTTCGACATCTCCCATGGTCCTGAGCATTCGGCAGGCAGGACCGGCCGGCCAGAGTCACTGTGCCCACCCGGTATCGACGAACGGCCTGACCGACCGCGCGCATCCCGGGTGAACACGGCCGCGGCCAGCACCACGGGGGTGCTGGCCGCGGAACCCCCGGTCGGGTCACAGCGGGCTGGTCACGGTGTCGTCCAGCTCGTAGCGCACGTTGTTGTGCACACCGACGACCCCGGCCACGGCCTCGGTGAGCTGGCCGGCGATCTGTGCCGTCGTCCGGCGTTCCACCTGACCGTCCAATGTGGCCACTCCGGCGGCGACCTCGACGGTCAGGCTGCCGGGGAACAACCACATGCCCCTCTTGAACACGTACTCCTCCACGTCGGCGCGGATCGCGTCGTCGTCGCGCAGGAACGTGCCGATCACGTCCCGGCGGGACACGACGCCGACCAGCAGGCCGTCGCCGTCGACGACGCACAGCCGGCGGACGTTCCTCTCCGCCAGCAGCCGCGCGGCCGCGGTGACCGTCGCGTCCGCCGCGACGGTGATCGCGGGCGCGGTCATCAGGTCCTTCGCGTCGCGGCCCGTGGCCCGACGCCACCGGTCCCTGCGCCGCCGGCCGAACAGCGGCTTGGTCGCGGTGGTCAGGTGCTCCTGCTTGACGAGCGTGTCCGCCTCGGAGACGACCCCGACCGGCCGGCCCGCGCGGTCGACGACGGGCAACCCGCTGACGCGATGCTCGTTCATCAGTGCGACCAGCTCCTTGAACGCCGTCCCTGGCCGAGCGGTGACGACCTCTCTCGTCATCACGGACTCAACGGTTGGCTCCCACATCACTTCTCCTTCCCCACGGGTCACGGCAAGTCGCCTTCTCTCCCAGGAAAGTCCCACCGCCTGCCCGGCGACAGAGCACCAACGCCCCGAGCCGTGGGACCAAAGGCCCCCGACGGCTAGTGCCGCCGCTGGCGGCGGTGCGCGTGCGGACGGTCGTCCAGCTGCCGGGTGACGCGGTCGACGGCCAGGTCCAGTGCGTCGCGAGCACCTCGTCCGGTGGCGGTCGCGTGCACCAGCCTGCCGTTGACGTCGACGGAGGCGTGGACGGTCACCGGGTCGGCGACGGCGGGATCCGTGTGCCGGTCGAACTCGAAGCGGATCGCCAGCACCGGCTCGTGCGCGTGCTTCGCGATGGTGGCAACCTTTCGCCCGACCACTTCCACCAGCCCGTCGCCGAACTCACCCCGAACGACCAGGACCGGTTCCGGCAGCTCGACCACCTGCTTCGCCGTCATCGCGGCACCGTCCCCTCCTGAAACTGTTTCCCGCATGGTCATCATGCGGCCAGGGTGTCCGGCGGCGCGTACCCGCGAAGCGGTCGAAAGGCCATGCGGGCAGGGACCTTCGTCGCTGTCCGCCCCGGCACGCCACGGCTGATCGTGGAGCCATGGCGACCGACCACAACCCCAGGCCGATGTCCCGCGCGTGGCAACGGCATCGAGCCGCCCGCACAGTTGCCTGCCAGGCACACGACGCCGAGGATCTCGCCCTGCTCCTCGACATGCTGGGGCTGACCGCGTCAGAGGGGCGCGTGTCGCCGGAGGTGTCCACGCCAGAGCCGCCCGTGCCGGAACCGAGGACTCCCCCGCCCACGCTAGACCCGATGAGCGCGTGCCGGCTGAGCAACCTGCTGCGCGACGGGAAGGCGGGCCAGGCCGGGCGACCCGCGTCGCCGGGGTGAGCACACCCCGGCAGGGTCGGAACAGGACCAAAGCCGACGACACGGGGACCTTGGACTCCAGAGCGCGACCGCTCACCCGCCGAGACTTGTATCGAAGGCAAGAGAAAAGGGAGGCAGCAATGTCCATCAAGGACCACCCGCGGCAGCACAGGAACACCCCGGTCCAGCAGACCGCCGAGGCGCAGGCTCCGGCCACCGCGTCGACCGTCGTGGGTCCCGTCGCGGCCGTGCTCCGTGTCGTGACAGGTCTGGTCTTCGTCTGGGCGTTCCTGGACAAGACTTTCGGCTGGGGCTACGCGACCGCCGCCGAGCGGTCGTGGATCAACGGTGGATCACCCACCCAGGGCTTCCTCGGCAACCTCGACCACGGACCGTTCGCCGACATGTTCCGCAGC
Source organism: Actinophytocola oryzae (assembly GCF_004364325.1). Classification (GTDB taxonomy): domain Bacteria; phylum Actinomycetota; class Actinomycetes; order Mycobacteriales; family Pseudonocardiaceae; genus Actinophytocola; species Actinophytocola oryzae. The sequence continues at coordinate 8,236 of NZ_SOCP01000014.1, forward strand.
TGGGCAGGCGCGGGCTTCGTCGATTGGCTGTTCATGCTCGGCCTCGCCGGCGTCGGCATCGCCGTCGTCCTCGGCATCGGCATGCGCGTCGCGGCGGTGTCCGGCGCCCTGATGATGCTGTTCATGTGGCTGGCTGAGTGGCCGCTGGCCCGGTTCACCGACGCCGGCCAGCCGACCATGTCCACCAACCCGATCATCGACTACCACATCATCTACGCACTGGTGTTGATCACGCTGGCACTCGTCGCCGCGGGGAACACCTGGGGATTCGGCAAGGCGTGGGCGAACCTCGACCTCGTCAGGAAGAACCCGTGGCTGCGCTGAGCACCCGACCAACCCATCCGGTTCCGCCGGCCACCCGATGACGGTGGCCGGCGGAACCACGAGCAGGCCGAGATCAGGGAGAAGACCGTTGACCGAGACCTTGACCGCACCACTGAGCCAGGAAGAGCTGCGGGTGCTGGACGCGTACTGGCGGGCGGCGAACTACCTGTCCGTCGGCCAGATCTACCTGCTGGACAACCCGCTGCTGCGCGAGCCGTTGCGCCGCGAGCACATCAAGTCGCGGCTGCTGGGGCACTGGGGCACCACGCCCGGCCTGAACTTCCTCTACGCGCACCTCAACCGCGTGATCCGCGATCGACACCTGACCATGATGAACGTGATCGGTCCCGGTCACGGCGGTCCTGCGATGCTCGCGAACACGTGGCTGGAGGGCAGCTACACATCGGCGAACCCCGGTGTGCCCCGCGACGAGCACGGCATGCGTGAGCTGTTCCGCCAGTTCTCCTTCCCCGGCGGCGTGCCGAGCCACGTGGCACCCGAGGTGCCCGGCAGCATCCACGAGGGCGGCGAGCTGGGCTACTCCCTCGCGCACGCCTACGGCGCCGCGTTCGACAATCCCGACCTGGTGGTCGCCTGTGTGGTCGGCGACGGCGAGGCCGAGACCGGTCCACTCGCGACCAGCTGGCACGCCAACAAGTTCCTCAACCCCGCGCACGACGGCGCCGTCCTGCCGATCCTGCACCTCAACGGCTACAAGATCGCCAACCCGACGGTCCTCGCCCGCATCCCCCAGGACGAGCTGGACGCCCTGCTGCGCGGCTACGGCTACGCGCCCCACTACGTCACCGGGTCGGACCCCGGGCAGATGCACCAGGACATGGCCGCGACGCTCGACGCGGTGCTCGACGAGATCGACGCCATCCAGCAGCGCGCCAGGTCGGGTGACCACCGGCGACCGCGTTGGCCGATGATCGTCCTGCGGTCCCCCAAGGGGTGGACTGGACCGGCCGAAGTGGACGGTGTGCCGGTGACCGGCACCTGGCGGGCACACCAGGTGCCGCTCGCCGGCGTGCGGGACGTCCCGGAACACCTGGCGATGCTGGAGGAATGGCTGCGGTCCTACCGTCCCGAGGAGCTGTTCGACGAGCACGGGCAGCCGGTGGCCGAGCTGCTGGCCCAGGTGCCGGACGGCGGCGCCAGGATGGGCGCCAACCCGCACGCCAACGGCGGGCTGCTCCTGAAACCCCTCCAGCTGCCCGACTTCCGCGCCTACGCCGTGGACGTCGAGAAGCACGGCGCGACGGTGTCCGAGCCGACCCGTGTGCTCGGCCGGTTCCTCCGCGAGGTGACCCGGGACAACTCGACCAGCTTCCGGATCTTCGGACCGGACGAGACGGCGTCCAACCGGCTCGACGCGGTGTACGAGGTGACCGACAAGCAGTGGGAGGCCGAGGTCCTGCCGGTCGACGAGCACCTCGGGCCGGAGGGCCGGGTCGTCGAGGTGCTGTCCGAGCACCTGTGCCAGGGCTGGCTCGAGGGCTACCTGCTCACCGGCAGGCACGGGCTGTTCTCCTGCTACGAGGCGTTCATCCACATCGTCGACTCGATGTTCAACCAGCACGCGAAGTGGCTCAAGTCCAGCAAGAAGCTGCCGTGGCGGCGCCCGGTCGCCTCGCTGAACTACCTGCTCACCTCGCACGTCTGGCGGCAGGACCACAACGGCTTCTCCCACCAGGACCCGGGCTTCATCGACCACGTCATGAACAAGAAGGCCGAGGTCACCCGCGTCTACCTGCCGCCGGACACCAACACGCTGCTGTCGGTCGGGGACCACTGCCTGCGCAGCCGCGACTACGTCAACGTCATCGTCGCGGGCAAGAACGACAGCCCCGACTGGCTGCCGATGGACGAGGCCGTCCTGCACGCCACCCGAGGTGCGGGCATCTGGGACTGGGCCGGCAACGAGCAGGGCTCCGACATCAACACCGAGCCGGACGTCGTGCTGGCCTGCGCGGGAGACGCGCCGACGCTGGAGGTCATGGCCGCCACCGCGATCCTGCGCGAACACCTGCCCGATCTGACCGTGCGCGTGGTCAACGTCGTCGACCTGATGCGCCTGCAGCCGCAAACCGAGCACCCGCACGGCATGACCGACGCCGAGTTCGACGCGTTGTTCACCACCGACAAGCCGGTGCTCTTCGCCTACCACGGCTACCCGTGGCTGATCCACCGCCTCACCTACCGCCGCCACAACCACCACAACATCCACGTCCGCGGCTACAAGGAGGAAGGCACCACCACGACACCGTTCGACATGCTGGTCATCAACGACATGGACCGGTTCCGGCTGGTCATGGACGTGCTCGACCAGGTGCCCGGTCTCGGCGCGCGTACCGCGCTGCTGCGGCAGCGAATGGTCGACCTGCGGGCCCGCCACCACGTGTGGACCCGCGAGCACGGCGAGGACCTCCCCGAGGTCCGCGACTGGGTCTGGCCCTTCTGATGCTCGTCCTCGTCGTCAACTCCGGCTCGTCCAGTCTCAAGCTCGCGCTGCTGGACGAGCCGGACCGGGTGCTCGACTCGGTCACCCTCGAATGGTGGTCCGGCGAGGACGAGACCCGGGACCTCTCGGCGTTCGTCGACCGGCTGCCGGGGGTGGACGCGGTCGGTCACCGGATCGTGCACGGCGGCGGCCGGTTCACCGGTCCGGTCCGCCTCGACGAGGAAGTCCGCGACGCGATCGCGGACCTCGCCGAGCTGGCGCCGCTGCACCAGCCACGCGGGGTGGCCGGCATCGACGCGGTGGGCGCGGTCCTGCCGGGGGTGCCGGCGGTCGCGTGCTTCGACACCGCCTTCCACCACGACCTCCCGGCCGCCGCCGCGACCTACGCCCTGCCCCGCGAGTGGAACGAGCGGTGGGGCCTTCGCCGGTACGGCTTCCACGGCCTGTCCCACGCCTGCATCGCACGGCGCGTGGCCGAACTGGCGGGCCCGGACCTGCGGATCGTCAGCTGTCACCTGGGCTCGGGTGCCTCGCTCGCCGCCATCGCCGGCACGCGCTCGGTCGACACCACCATGGGGTTCACCCCGCTGGCCGGACTCGTGATGGCCACCAGGTCCGGAGACGTCGATCCCGGCCTGGTGCTGTGGCTGCTGCACCACAGCGGGATTGACGCCGACGAACTCTCCGACGTACTCGAACACCGCAGCGGCCTGGCCGGGCTCGCCGGCGGCAGCGGCGACCTCCGCGACATCGCCACGAGCGGCTACCCGGCCGACCGCCTGGCGTTCGACGTCTACGTCCACCGGCTGCGGGGAGAGATCGCGGCCATGGCGGCGGCCATGGACGGGCTGGACGTGTTGGTGTTCACCGGCGGGGTCGGCGAACACCAGCCGGTGGTGCGAGCTGCCGCCTCGGACGGGCTCGGCTTTCTCGGGGTCCGGGTGTCCACGGAGGCCAACGAGGGCGGGGCGACCGACATCTCCGCAGGCGACGCCACCGTCCGCACACTGGTACTGCCGGCTCGCGAGGACGTCGAAATCGCTCGACAGGTTCGGTCGGTTCTGTGAAAGGGACTTTCGTCCCCGTCCGTTGATGCCGTCGGACCACGGCGGAGGGCTTGCGCGTGGGCATACCGTTGCGGCAGACAACAAGGAGGACAACGCGATGACGGTTCGGGTGTTCCTGGTCGATGACCACGAGATCGTGCGCAGGGGCATCGCCGACCTGATCGGCACCGCCAAGGACCTCGAGGTGGTGGGTGAGGCGGCGGGGGTGGCCGAGGCGCTGGCGCGGGCACCGCAGGTCACACCGGACGTGGCGGTGCTGGACGTGCGGATGCCGGACGGTAACGGCATCGAGCTGTGCCGGGACCTCAAGTCGGAGATGCCGGACCTGAACTGCCTGATGCTCACCTCCTACGCCGACGACGACGCCCTGTTCGACGCGATCATGGCCGGCGCGTCGGGGTTCGTGCTCAAGCAGGTGCTCGGCCTCGACCTGCTCAACGCCATCCGCACGGTCGGCGCGGGCGGCTCGCTGCTGGACCCGAGGACCACCGCGGCGCTCATGAACCGCATCCGCCGCGAGCGCGAGGACCAGAACCCGCTGAACAAGCTGTCCGAGCAGGAACGGATGGTGTTCGACCTGATCGGCGAGGGGCTCACCAACCGCCAGATCGGCGAACGCATGTTCCTCGCCGAGAAGACGATCAAGAACTACGTCTCACACCTGCTCAACAAGCTGGGCATGCAGCGCCGCACACAGGCCGCCGCACTCGCGGCCGAGCTACGGACCCGCAAGCACGACGGCGATCACGGCTGAGGCAGCGGCACTCGCCAGACCAGGCGGGTGCCGCCGGTGGGGTTGGGTGCGATCGTGGCCTTGCCGCCGCACTCGGTCGCGCGGCGTTCGAGGTTGAGCAGGCCGCTGCGGGCCACGGTGGCCGGCATGCCGACACCGTTGTCGGTCACACCGACGATCAGCTCGGCACCCGCCTCGACGGTCACCACGATGTCGGACGCACGCGCGTGCCGGATCGCGTTGCTCACGCCCTCACGCAGGACGGCCAGCGCGTGCTCGCCGACCTTCGCGGGCACCAGCGTGTCCACCGCCCCGGAGATCCGGACCGACGGCGACATCTCCGTGTTCGCGCTCGTCTCCGCCACCAGGTCGAGCATCCGCCGCCGCAGGCTCTTCGGGTTCTCCTCGCCGGAGGTGTGCAGGTCGAAGATCGACGTGCGGATCTCCCGCATCGTCTCGTCCAGCTGGCCGACCACGCTGGTCACGCGGTTGCGGGCCTCGGGGTCACCGATCAGCCCCACGATGGACTGCAGGCTCATCCCCGACGCGAAGAGGCGCTGGATCACGTGGTCGTGCAGGTCGCCCGCGATCCGGTCGCGGTCGGCGAGCAGGTCCAGCATGCGTTGCTGGCGCTGCTTGTCCGCCAGCTCCAACGCCAGCGCCGCCTGCGTGGCGAACGACGCCAGCATCGGCAGCTGCTCCCCGGTGAACCGGCGACCGTCCTTGTTCCGCAACGCCAGCAACAACCCGGACGTGCCTGTCGCCGAGCCGAACGGCACCACGTCCGCCGGGCCGAACTCGCTGAACAGACCGGCCTCCGACCCCAGCGCCTCCGCGAAGTCGCCGTAGACCGCCGGCTCGCGGTCGGTGATGACCGTCGTGATCACCGGGATGGCCGCAGACAACGCCCGGCCGATCATCTCCGCACCCCTCGACCCCGCCGCGGCTTCCACACGCAGCGTGTCGCTCGCCTCGCCGGCCAGCAGGATCAGCGCCGTGTCCGACCCGGACAGCTCACACGTGCGGCGCGCGATCAGGTCAAACGCCTCCGCGCGGTCCGCTCCCCCCAGCAGCAACGCGTTGACCTCGCCGGACGCGTGCTGCCAGCGCTCCCGTCGCCTGGCCTGCTCGAACAGCCGCGCGTTCTCGATCGCCACACCGGCTGCCGCGGCCAACGCCTCCAGCACCACGACGTCGTCGTCGTTGAACTCGACCTCACCGTGCTTCTCGGTCAGGTAGAGGTTGCCGAAGATCTCGTCCCGCACCCGCACCGGCACACCCACGAAACTGTGCATGGGCGGGTGGTTGGGCGGGAAGCCGACCGACGAGGGATGCGCGGCCAGGTCACGCAACCGGATGGGAACGGGTTGTTCGATGAGGTGCCCCAGCAGGCCCTTGCCCTCCGGCAGGTGACCCATCTCGGCTCGGACGTCCTCGCTGATCCCCACGTAGACGAACTCCGCCAGCCCGTCGTGGTCGCCGAGCACACCGAGCGCCCCGTACCGCGCGTCCACCAGCTCGACGGCCGTCCGCACGATCCGCCGCAGCGTTCCGGCCAGCTCCAGCCCGGCGCCGACCGCGACCACGGCGTCCAGGAGGCCCTGTAGCCGGTCACGGGTCTTGCCGATCTCGGCGAGCCGGTCCTGCAGCTCGGCCAGCAACTCGTCCAGCCGGAGCCCGGCCAACGACACACCCATCGACGACCGGCGTGGTCCGGCCTCGTCCGCGGTGTCGGGCATGGTGGCAACCCCGCTCTCGCGATGTGAACGAGTCCAGCCTATCGAGACCCGGCAAGACCTCTAGGGACCTTCGGCCCCGTCGTGAGTCGACACGACCGCGACGGGACAGCGCGCGTGCCGCAGCAGGTGCTGGCTGGTCGAGCCGAGCAGCAGTCCCTGGAAGCCGCCTCGGCCCCGGGTGCCGACCACCACGAGCTGGGCGTGCTCGGCGTGTCGCAGCAGCGCGCGGCTCGCCCGGTCTCTGCTGACCTCCCTGGTGACGATCACGTCCGGGTACTTCTCCTGCCAGCCGGCGAGCCGCTCACCGAGCACCTCCTCGGCCTGCTGCGCCAACGGCGCGAAGTCCAGCGCCGCGGCGCCGCCCGCGAACGCCGTCTCGAGCAGCAGATCCGTCCAGGTGTGCACCGCCGTCAGGCCGGTGCCGCGCGCCGACGCCTCCGCGAAGGCGAAACCGATGGCCGCCTCGCCGACCGGCGTGCCGTCGACGCCGACGACGACCGGACCGGCGCGGTGGGCGCCACGCACGACGACCACCGGACACTGGGCGTGCGCGGTCACCTCGACGGCGGTCGAGCCCAGCAGCAACCCGGTGAAGCCGCCGAGGCCGCGAGTGCCGAGCACCACCAGAGCGGCGTGCGCCGACACCTCGGTAAGTGTCGGCACCGCCCCGGCCTTCACGTGGACCGCCTCGACGGTCAGCCCTGCGACGACCTCCTGAGCCGCTCGCCTGGCATCGTCCACCGCGGATCGTCCCGCCGCGGCGAGGGCCTCGTGCAGTGCGTGCCAGTCGACGAACCCCGGCGGGTAGCCGGCGGGGATCTCCTGGGCGTGCACGATCCGCAACGGGGTGTGACGGCGCCTCGCCTCTTCCGCGGCCCAGCGCACGGCCTCGAGAGCGGACTCGGAGCCGTCGACGCCGACCACGACCGGCGCGCTCACCGGTCGTCCCCGTCCCGGGCGGCGAACGCGGTGGCACGGACGACGCCCGGTACGGCCTCGGCGATGACGGTGGCCACGTGTCGGTCGGTCTCGTCGTCGAACTCGTCGGCGATGGTGACCATGCCGTCGTGCACCCCCACCCGCCAGCGCCGGTCGCCGCCGTAGGCCGCCAGGTGGCGGCGGACGTCGGTGGCGATGGTGTCGTCGTCACGGGCGATGACGCGGACGATGTCGCGGCGGGTCACGATGCCGACCAACCGCGCGCCCTCGACGATCGGCATGCTGCGGTGGCCGTCGTCCAGGAACGCCTTGGCCAGCACGGCGACGTCTGTGCCGGGACCCATGCCGGTCACCGGCGTGGTCATCACCTCGCCGACCGTCGTGGTGGCCACGGTGGGCAGGTCCTCGCCGGGGTGGCAGCGGGCTCTCGGGTCCCGTGGGACGCGGTCGCGCACCAGGTCGGCCTCGGTGACGATGCCGACGAGCCGGTCGCCGTCGACCACCGGCAGCGCGGTGAACCCGTTCTCGGCGAGGACGGCGGCCGCCTCCTTGATGGACGTCTCCGCCCCTACCGTGGTCACCGGTGTGGTCATGATGTCGCGAGCACGCATGGTTCTCTCCTTCTCTGGGGTTCAGGCACGCAGCCGGCGCAGGAACGGGTCGGCCGGTGCGCGTGGCACGAGCCGCACCCGTGCGTCCAGCACCTGGCAGCCGTCCTCGCGGACGACGAGGGGGTTGAGGTCGAGCTCGGTGATCTCGGGGACGGTCTCGGCGAGGCGACCGACCCTGGCCAGGATGTCCACGAGCCCGCCGGTGGGCAGTGCGTGGTCGCCGCGGAACAGGGCGGCCGAGGACCGCAGCCCGTGCACCATCTCCGCCGCGTCCGCGTCGGACAGCGGGGTGAGGCGGGCGGCGCGGTCGGCGATCAGGTCGGTGTCGGTGCCGCCGAGCCCGAACACGACGAGCGGGCCGAACGTGTCGTCGGAGTCGACGCCGACGATCAGCTCGCGGCCCGGGGTGGCCATCGGCTGGAGCAGCACGCCGTGCACGGAGGTGCCGAACTGGTCGCGGAACCCCGCGACCGCGGCCAGGAGCTCCTCCTCGGACACCACGTCCAGCACGACGCCACCGACCCTGGCCTTGTGCAGCACACCCGCCGCGACCACCTTGACCGCGACTGGCCCGCTCAGCTCCCGCAGTGCCGCGACGGCGGCCTCGTCGTCGGGCGCGAGGATCGAGCGCACCGCCGGGAGGCCGAACATGTCCAGCAGCCGCGTGGTGAGGTCCGGGGCGAGCCAGCCGCCCTCGGGCTCGGTGGCCAGGAACTCCCGCACGAGCGCGTGCGCCTCGCCCAGCCGGATGTCCGGCGGGAAGGTGGCGGTGCCGTCGGACCGTCGCCGCCACCGCGCGTACGTGGCGATCCGACCGAGCGCGGCCGCCGCGGGCGCCGGGTCGGCGAAGCTCGCCGTGGCCGGTGCCGGATCGGTGTCGTCGCCGAGTCCGGTCACCGAGGCCAGCTGCCCCGGCCGGGCGACGAGCACGGTCTTGCGCCGCCGCCGGGCGATGGAAGGCACCGCGAGGACCGGGTCGCCGACGGCGGTCGGCACACCCGCCGCGAGGACGATGTCGATGTCGTCGTCGGCCAGCAGGATCTCGAGGCAGCCGGCGAAGGTGGCGGCGTCCACACCTGCCGTCGTGTCGATGGGGTTGCCCAGGCCGGCCTGTGGCGGCAGCAGGTTCGCGAGCGCGTCCCTTGTCGCCCGCGCGAGCGGCGCCACCGTGAGCCCGTGGTGGACGCAGGCGTCGGCGGCCAGAACTCCGGCGCCGCCCGCGTTGGACAGGATCGCCACCCGGTTGCCGGCCGGCAGCGGCTGCCACGCGCAGGCGGCGAGCACGTCGGTGGCCTCGCTGACGGTGTCGACCGCGATCACGCCGGCCTGTTCGAACAACGCGTCCCTCGTGACGGCCGGGGTGGCCGCCGCGGCGGTGTGGGAGGCGGCGGCACGTTGCGCGACCTCGCTCTCCGCCGACCGGACCGCGATGACGGGCCTGGTCCTGGCGAGCCCACGGGCCAACCTGCTGAACTTTCGCGGGTTGCCGAACGACTCCAGGTAGAGCACCGCGGCGGAGGTGGCCTCGTCGTGCCGCCACCACAGCAGCATGTCGTTGCCGCTGACGTCGTACTTGTCGCCGGTGGAGACCATGGTCGAGACACCGAGGCCGAGCTGGCGCAGCAGTTCGACGAGCGCGATACCCACGCCGCCGGACTGGGTCACGACGCCGATCCCGCCCTCGGGAACCGACCCGCGGACGAATGTGGCGTCCATGCGGACCGCCGGATCGGTGTTGACCACGCCGACGCAGTTCGGGCCGACCAGCCGCATGCCGTGGCGCCGGACGGAACCGAGCACCCTCGTGGCCAGGTCCGTCCCGGAGAGCCCGGCCGAGATCACGACCACGGCGGGAACGCCCGCGCGGCCGCACTCCTCGACGGTGTCCGGCACGGACTCCGCGGGAACGCAGACCACGGCGAGGTCCGGGGTATCGGTCAGCTCGGCGATCGAAGGCAGGCACGGCACCCCGGCGATCTCCTCCGCGTGCGGGTTCACCGCGGTGAGCCGACCGGTGAACCCGCTGTCGCGCAGGTTGCGCAGCACGGCGTGCCCGATCGAACCCGGCTGCCGGCCCGCGCCGACCACCACGACCGAGGACGGCCGCAGCACGTGCGCCAGGCTGGCCACATCGGCCACCCTGTCCCGCTCGTCGACGGCGGCGGCGAACGTCTCGTCCCCGGACAGGGAGATCTCCACGTGCCGATCGGGCCCGTCGGGAGTCACGCGGCAGGGCAGGCCCGCGTCGACGAACACCTTGATCATCCGGTAGTTCTCGGCGAGCACCTCGGCCACGAACCGGGTCACACCGTGCCGTCGCGCCTCGGACCTGAGGTGCTCCAGCAGCAGCGTGCCGAGACCGTGCGCCTGCACGGTGCCGTCCACGACGAGCGCCACCTCGGCGGTCGGGCCGCCCGACGGCGCCTCGTAGTGGGCCAGACCTGCCAGGGTCCCGCCCAGCCAGGCGCCGACCGCGGCATGCCTGCCGTCGGGCGCCCTGGTGATGCGGTCGGTGATGGTGTGCAGCACCCACGTGCCGCTGCCGAAGAACCGCAGATACCTGTCGCGGTCGGACAGTCGCTCGTGGAGGGAGAGCACCGCGTCGGCGTCCGTGGGAACGATGTCGCGCACCACGACGACACGGCCGTCCGCCAGCAGGGCACGCACACCGCCGGCGTCGATCGCCGCGCTCATCGGTGACCCTCCAGGACTCGCGCGCGGACGGCGTCGTCGAACACGTAGCCGACCCGGTTGAGCACGTCGACCACACCGGGCACGGTCCGCACCCGCTCCGCGAGCGACGCCCGCGCGCTGCGCCACTCGACCCGGCCGAGCAGCAGCACCACCCCGTCGCGCACGCTCACCACCAGTGAGGGCTGGTCCGCCATGACACGCTCGACGTCGGCGCGGATCTCGTCGTCGGCGCGAAGGTAGGTGGTGAGCAGGTCACGCCGCGACACCACACCGGTCAGACGGCCGCGATCGGTCACGTACAGCCGTCGCACCCCGGCCCCGACGAGCAACCGGGCAGCGGTCGGCACCGTCGTGCTCTCGCCCACCGTGTGCGGGTGCGGGTTCATCAGGTCCCGCGCGGTCGATCCAGCGCCATCCCGCCCACCGATCAGGTCGCCCGCCGACACCACGCCGATCAGCACTCCGACGTCGTCCACGACGGGCACGGCGCCGATGGCGTTGCGTGCCAGGACCGCCGCGACGGTCGCGAACGGGGCGCCGGCGCGCACCGAGACCGGGCACCGCGTCATCACGCTCCCGACGGTCGGCACCGGCACTCCGGTGATCACCTTCATCACGCCTCCTCGAACGTCGAACCCTTCTGCCACCAGCCTCGTCGCACGGCGAGGCCGTGATCAGAGGCGGAGGCAACGACGGCTCCGGCGAAGGTCCCGCGACAGGTCCCGGCAGGACGAGGACCTTCGGCCTTGTCCCGGCTCAGGAGCCGGGCCTGCCGTGCCGCAACACCTTGTCCAGCTCGACCAGCACGAAGGCGGTCGCCCCCGCGCCGAGCGCGAGCAGCCACGCACCCGGCCCGACGGGGGCGGTGTGGAAGAGCGTGTTCATCGCGGGCAGGTACGTGAGCAGCAGCTGCAGCCCGACGGTGAGGCCGATGCCGAGCCACAACGCGGGGTTGCGCCCGGGGCGGGCCGACAGCAGCGGGTGGTCGAGCGAGCGGCAGCTGAACAGGTAGGCGATCTGCACGCACACGAACACGTTCACCGCGGTGGCTCTGGCCTCCGCCATCGACCCGCCCGCCGCGATCTCCCACCGGAAGGCGACGAACGCGGCCACGACGAGCAACGCGCCGACCATGCAGATCCGCCACAGCAGGGTCCTCGTCAGCAGAGGGCGGTCCGGTGGCCGCGGCGGGCGCGACATGATGCCGGGGCCCTTGGGCTCGAAGGCCATCGTCAGGCCGAGGAACACCGCGGTGGTCATGTTGACCCACAGGATCTGCACCGGCACGATCGGCAGCGTCGCGCCGAGCAGGACCGCGGCGACGATCACCAGGCCCTCGCCGATGTTGGTCGGCACGGTCCACGCGATGAAGCGGCGCAGGTTGTCGAAGACGCCCCGGCCTTCCTCGACGGCGGCCTCGATCGTGGCGAAGTCGTCGTCGAGCAGGACCATGTCCGCCGCGCCCCGCGCCGCGTCGGTGCCGCCGGCACCCATGGCCACACCGATGTCCGCGCGGCGCAACGCGGGCGCGTCGTTCACCCCGTCGCCGGTCATCGCGACCACGTGACCCCGGTCCTGCAACGCCTTCACGAGTGCGAGCTTCTGTTCCGGCGACACCCGCGCGAACACGTCCGCACCCGCCGCCTCGGCGAGGTCACCGTCGAGGTTCGTGAGGTCAACGCCCGTGAGCACCCTGGCCTCGGCCGCCGAGTCGACGATCCCGACGGCCGCCGCGATCGCCCGTGCGGTGTCGGCGTGGTCCCCGGTGATCATCTTCACCCGCACTCCGGCGGCACGGCAGGCGGCGACCGCCCGGACCGCCTGCGGGCGGGGCGGGTCGTGCATCGCCTGCAGGCCGAGGAAAGTCGCATGTGGACTGTCGATCTGGGTCTCGACGGGCGCGGTGGTCGGGTCGAACGTGGCGAACGCCAGCACCCGGAGCCCGTCCGCGGCGAGTGCGCGCTGGTGTCGCAGCACGGCCTCGGCGTCGAGGTGATCGCAGCGGGCGAGCACCTCCTCGACGGCACCCTTCAGATAGCCGACCCGGGTGCCGTCGTGACGCCGGTGCACCGTCGCCATCAGTCGCCGCGCCGACTCGAACGGCAGCACGTCCGCTCTCGGGAACTCCTGGTGCAGCGCGGCGGGATCCATCCCCGCGGCCCGCGCCGCGGCGAACAGCGCGGTCTCGGTCGGGTCGCCGTCGGCCACCCACTCGCCGTCCTCGTGGTGCAGCGTGGCGCCGTTGCAGAGCACGCCCGCGACAAGGCACTCGTCCTCGCCTCCCGCGGCGGACACCACGGCGGTGACGGTCATGCGGTTCTCGGTGAGCGTGCCGGTCTTGTCGGTGCAGATCACCGTGGTCCCGCCGAGGGTCTCCACGGCCGGCAGGTGCCGGACCACCGCCCTGCGACGCGACATGCGCACCACGCCGATCGCGAGCACGATCGACACCGCCGCGGGCAGGCCCTCCGGGATCGCGCCGACCGCGAGCGCCACCACGGCGGTGAACGCCTCCGCCACCGGCATGCCCCGCGACAACCCGACCACGAAGACCACCGCGGCGACCACGACGATCACCGCGGACAGCTGGCGTGCGAACCCGGCGAGCTTGCGTGTCAACGGCGTCGCCACCGCCTCGGTGCCGGCCACCATCCGCTCGATCGCGCCGAGCTGGGTGGCGGCGCCGGTCGCGACCACGACCGCCAGCGCCGACCCCCGGCTCACCACCGTGCCCGCGTGTGCCGTGTTCGTCCGGTCGGCCAGCCCTGTCGCCCCCGGCAACCGGTCGGTTCCCTTGACCACCGGCAGCGACTCGCCGGTCAGCACCGACTCGTCCACCTCGAACGCCCGCACGTCGACGAGCCGCACGTCGGCTGGCACCTGGTCGCCCGCCGCGAGTGACACCACGTCGCCGGGCACCAGCTCGGCGGCCGGCACCCGGCGGGTCTCGCCGTCGCGGACCACCGCCGCCTCGGCGGGCACCATCCGCGACAACGCGTCCAACGCCTTGCGCGCCCGCGACTCCTGCACGTACCCGATCACGGCGTTCACCACGACCACACCGGCGATCACGCCGGCGTCCACGAGCCCGCCGAAGGCGGCGGTGACCGCACCGGCGACGAGCAGCACGTAGATGAGCGGGTTGTCCAGCTGGGCGAGGAAGCGCCGCACCCGACCCGCGCCGCGCTCCGGCGCGAGGGTGTTCGGGCCGAATCGCACGAGCCTGCCCGCTGCCTCGGTCGAGGACAGACCCCGATCGGCCGAGACGCCCAACCCGGCCATGACCTCCACTGTGGACAACTGGTAGGCGTCGACCGGCGCCGCCGGTGTCTGGATCCCAGGCACAGCCCCTCCTCCTCCGTCGTGCCCTCAGCCTCGCCGCGGAAGCCAGGCACGCGACAGGGACCGAAGTCCCGGTCAACCCGGGCCAACGGACCGCAGCGACAGCACTGGTGGACGCGCACGCTGGGGACACCGAGACGAGGAGGTCGTGATGAGCCACCAGAAGGTCAGGACCGTGATGAGCACGGACGTCACCACGGTCCACGAGGACACGCCGTTCAAGGACGTCGCCCGCGCGCTGGCCGCGCGGGACGTGAGCGCGGTTCCGGTCGTCGGCCGGGACGGACGGGTGGTCGGCGTGGTCTCCGAGGCGGACCTGCTCGTCAAGCAGGGCACGCAGGAGCTGGACTTCTCACGTTCGCTGCTGCGGTGGTGGCGAGACCGGCGCGACATCCGCCGCGCTTCGGCGACCACGGCCGCACAGCTGATGACCGCACCGGCGATCACCGTCACCGGGGACACGACGGTCGCCGGCGCGGCCCGCGTTCTCACCGAGCACAACGTGAAGCGACTGCCGGTCGTGCGGGGCGACGGCACGCTGGTCGGGATCGTCAGCCGCAAGGACCTGCTGGCCGTGTTCCTGCGCAAGGACGAGGACATCCGCGACGAGGTCGTCGAGCGCGTCTTTACCCGGGGCATCGGCATGGCGGTCAACCCGGCCACGGTCACGGTCGACGTCCACGACGGCGAGGTCACCCTCACCGGGCAGCTCGACCTGCGCAGCCAGCTCACGCTCGTCGAGGACATGACCCGGCACATCGACGGCGTGGTCGACGTGACGGTGTCGATGACCTACCAGTACGACGACACCCGCGGCCACATGCCGGACGCGATGGTCGTCGACATCACCCAACCACCCCGCGTCCGGTAAGGACCTTGGTCCCTGCCCATCCGGCCGTTTCGGCACTGACCGCGACGACCACGCCGGCGGATGCTGGCAACCGACATCGAGCACACCTGTACCTGGAGAGGCCGGATGGACGCGTTGGACATCGCACGGTGGCAGTTCGGCATCACCACCGTCTACCACTTCATCTTCGTGCCGTTGACCATCGGACTGTCCTTCCTGGTGGCCGGCATGCAGACGGCCTGGGTCCGCACCAGGGACGAGCGCTACCTGCGCATGACGAAGTTCTGGGGGAAGCTCTTCCTCATCAACTTCGCCATGGGCGTGGTGACCGGGATCGTGCAGGAGTTCCAGTTCGGCATGAACTGGAGTGACTACAGCAAGTTCGTCGGGGACATCTTCGGCGCGCCGCTCGCGATCGAGGGGCTCCTGGCGTTCTTCCTCGAGTCCACCTTCCTCGGGTTGTGGATCTTCGGGTGGGACCGGCTGCCGAAGCGGCTGCACCTGGCCACGATCTGGCTCGCCGCGACCGGCACGCTGCTGTCCGCGTACTTCATCCTCGCGGCGAACTCGTGGATGCAGCACCCGGTCGGCTACCGGGTCAACGGCACGACCGGCCGCGCCGAGCTGACCGACTTCGGCGCGGTGCTCACCAACTCCACGGCGGTCGGGGCGTTCGCCCACACGATCACCGCGTGCTTCGTCACCGCCGGGATCTTCGTCGTCGGGATCAGCGCGTGGCAGCTGCGCCGCCAGAAGGCCGACGACGTGTTCCGGCCGTCGCTGAAGACGGCACTCGTCACCGTGCTCGTCGCGAGTCTCGGCGTGATCGTCACCGGCGACCTCCAGGCACGGCTGATGACCGAGCAGCAGCCTATGAAGATGGCCGCCGCGGAAGCCCTGTGGGACACTGCGGGCCCGGCCTCCTTCTCACTGTTCACCATCGGCACGCTCGACGGGTCAGAGGAGGTCTGGAGCCTGCGTGTGCCGGGTGTGCTGTCGTTCATGGCGACGGGCCACCTCGACGGCACGGTCGAGGGCATCGACGACATCCAGGCGGCACAGGAGAAGGCGTACGGTCCCGGCGACTACCGGCCGAACATCCCGGTCACCTACTGGACGTTCCGGCTGATGATCGGGTTCGGCATGCTGATGGGCCTGCTGTCACTCATCGGCCTGTGGGTGCTGCGCCGCGGGCGGGTGCCGCGCTGGTTCTACGGTGCCGCGATCGCCTCCCTCGCCCTGCCGACCCTCGCCAACAGCATGGGCTGGATCTTCACCGAGATGGGCCGCCAGCCCTGGTCGGTGTTCGGGCTGATGACCACCGCCGACGGCGTGTCCCCCACGGTGTCCGCCGGCACGGTGCTGACCTCGCTGATCGTCTTCACCGTCCTCTACGGCGCGCTCGCCGTGGTCGACGGCGTGCTGATGTACCGGTACGCCAAGGCAGGGCCACCGGACCCGGCACCTCCGGAGTCCGATGTGGACACCGAAGAGCCCGCCCCCGTTTTCGCGTACTGACTCAGGAGTTCTCGATGGCACTCACGGACGTCTGGTTCCTGTTGATCGCGGTGCTGTGGACGGGCTATCTCGTCCTGGAGGGGTTCGACTTCGGCGTCGGCATGCTGCTGCGCGTCCTGTCCCGCGACAACACCGACCGCCGCGTGCTGATCAACACCATCGGCCCGGTCTGGGACGGCAACGAGGTGTGGCTGCTCGTCGCCGGCGGCGCGACCTTCGCCGCGTTCCCGCTCTGGTACGCGAGCCTGTTCTCCGGTTTCTACCTGGCGCTGCTGGTGATCCTGGTCGCGCTCATCGTGCGCGGCGTCGCGTTCGAGTTCCGCGGCAAGATCGACAGTGACCGGTGGCGGCGCGGCTGGGACATCGCGATCATGACGGGTTCCGCGGTGCCCGCCCTGCTGTGGGGCGTGGCGTTCGGCAACATCGTCCGCGGCGTGCCGCTCGACGCCGACCACGACTACGCCGGCACCTTCCTCACACTGCTCAACCCGTACGCACTGCTCGGCGGGCTGACCACGCTGTCGGTGTTCGCCTTCCACGGCGCGGTGTTCGTCGCGCTGAAAACCGAGGGTGAGGTCCGCGCCCGCGCCAAGGCCTTCACCCTGCCGCTCGGTGGCACCGCGATCGTACTCGGCGCGGCGTTCCTGCTGTGGACACAGTTCGCGTACGGCACGGGGTGGACGTGGGCCCCGGTCCTGGTGGCCGCCGTCGCGCTCGTGGCCGCCGTCACCACCGCCCGGCTCGGTCGTGAGGGATGGGCGTTCACGGGCACCGCGCTCGCGATCGTGGCCACCGTGATGGTGCTGTTCGGGTCGCTGTACCCGGACGTGCTGCCGGCGAGCAACGACGCCGCGAACAGCCTGACGACGACCAACGCGTCCTCGACGCCGTACACGCTCGGCATCATGACCTGGGTGGCGGTGATCTTCACCCCGGTCGTGCTGGCCTACCAGGCGTGGACGTACTGGGTGTTCCGCAAGCGCGTCAGCCGGGCACACATCCCGGCGGCACAGGGACTTCCGGCGGGACGCTCGTGAGGCCGCTCGACCCCCGGCTGCTCCGGCACGCCGCCGCGGCCCGGCCGTTCGTCCTCGTCTGCGCGCTGCTGGGGCTGGTGACCGCCGGACTCGTGACAGCGCAGGCCGACCTGCTCGCCGGTGTCATCGCCGACGCGTTCCTCGGCCGGGCAGGCCTCGCCGCACTGACCGTCCCCATCGGACTGATCGCGGCCGTCGTCCTGGCCCGCGCGGCGGTGGCGTGGCTCGCCGAGTCCGCCGCACACCGTGCGTCGGCCACCGTGCTCGGCCAGCTCCGCGCCGCGGTCGTCGACAAGGCCCTCGCGCTCGGCCACCGCCGCCACACCGACCGCTCCCCCGCCGAACTGGCCACCCTGGCCACGCGGGGCGTCGACCGGCTCGACGGCTACTTCGCCCGATACCTGCCACAGCTGCTGATCGCGGCGATCGTGCCGGCCGTGATCGCGGGCCGCATCCTGCTCGCCGACTGGGTGGCCGCCCTGATCGTCGGGCTGACCATCCCGCTGATCCCCCTGTTCATGATCCTCATCGGCCGCTACACCCAGCGCGGCGTGCGACGGCAATGGCGAACACTTTCCTTGCTGGGCAACCACTTCGTCGACCTCGTCGCCGGGCTCGCGGTGCTCACGGCGTTCGGCAGGGCCAAAGCACAGCGTGCCGCCCTGGCCGAGATCACCCGCACCTACCGGCGCCAGACGATGCGGACCCTGCGGGTCGCGTTCCTCTCGGCACTCGTGCTCGAGCTGCTCGCCACGCTGTCGGTTGCGGTGGTCGCGGTGTCCATCGGCCTGCGGCTCGTGGCAGGTGGCATTGACCTGCACACCGCGCTCGTCGTGCTGATCCTCGCCCCCGAGGTGTACCTGCCGCTGCGCGCGGTCGGCGCCCGCTTCCACGACAGCGCGGAGGGCGTGGCCGCTGCCGAGGAGATCCTCGCCCTGCTGGACGAGCCCGACACGGCGGCCGGGACCCGCGTGCCGGCGCCAGACCCGTCCCGCTCGCCCCTGCGGCTGTGCGAGGTCACCGTGACCGGCCGGTCCGCGCCCGTGCTCGACCGGTTCTCCCTCACCGTCGCGCCGGGCGAGGTCCTCGGCGTGACCGGTCCGAGCGGCGCGGGCAAGTCGACGCTGCTCGACCTGCTGCTCGGCTGGTACCCGCCGGACAGCGGGCACGTGTACGTGGACGGCGTCGACCTGGCGTCCGTCGACCGTGACGCGTGGCAGTCACGGATCGCGTGGGTGCCGCAGCGACCGCGGCTCGTGACCGGCACGGTGGCGGACAACATCCGCCTCGGCGCACCCACCGCGTCCGACGAGCGGGTCGAAGCCGCCGCCAAGGCCGCGGCACTGGACGTGCCACTGTCCACCCCGGTCGGTGAGCTGGGCGCCGGCCTGTCGACGGGACAGCGGCGCCGGGTCGCGCTCGCCCGTGCCGTGCTGGCCGACCGCCCGCTGCTCGTCCTCGACGAGCCGACCGAGGGCGTCGACGACGAGACCGAGCAGGCGATCCTCGACCGCCTGCCGCCCCTGCTCACCGACCGAACCGTGGTGCTCGTGACCCACCGGGAGCGCCTGCTTTCCCTGTGCGACAGAGTCGTACGGCTCGCCGGCCGCCCCGTGCCGGCATCAGCCGTACCGCCGGGCCGGGCAGCCGCCGCCCCGGTTGCCCGGCCGGCGCCGAGCGCCGTCGTCACGGACGGCACGGCACCCGAACGTGCCCGCAGCACCTGGCGGTGGCTGCGCACAGCGGTACGCCCGCACCGGACGAGGGTGGCACTGGCCTGCCTGGCCGGCGCCGCGGCACTCGCCAGCGGCGTGGCACTCACCGCGACGTCCGCGTGGCTCATCTCGTCGGCCGCACTGCATCCACCGGTGCTGACGCTGATGGTGGCGATCGTGGCCGTCCGCACGTTCGGCCTCGCCAAGGGCGTGCTGCGGTACACCGAACGGCTCCTATCCCACGACGTCGCACTGCGAGCGCTGGCCGACCTGCGGGTGCGGGTGTGGACCACACTGGTCCGCCTCGGCCCCGCGGTCACCGCCCGCCACCGCCGCGGCGACCTCCTCGACAGGCTCGTGTCCGACGTGGACAACCAGCAGGACGTACTGGTCCGCGGTGTGGTCCCGGTGCTGTCGGCAACGCTGGTCGCGGCCGGCACCGCCCTGGGCATCGGCATGCTGCTCCCCTCGGCCGGCCTGGCCGTCGCCATCGGACTGACGACGGCCGGCGCCGTGGCACCACTGCTGTCGCTGACAGCGGCACGGAAGTCGGAGCACAGGACGACAGCCCTGCGGGCAGGTGTCGCCACCGGCACGGTCGAGCTGCTCACGGCGGCCCCGGACCTGCTGGCATTCGGCGCGGCCACCCCGAGACACGCGATCCTGCGCGCGGCCGACGACGAGCTGACCTCCACACGGCGCCGCGGCACGCTCGCCCGCGGCGCCGGCATCGCGGTCGGCACCCTGTCACTGGGCCTCACGACAGTGGCATGCCTGGTCCTGGGCATCGCGGCGCTGCGCTCCGGCGCCCTGCCGGGCCCCGAACTGGCAGTGCTGGCGTTGACGCCACTGGCGGCGGCCGAGCTGGTGGCGGGCCTACCGGACGCGGCGACCAGACTGCTCGGCGCGACGCACAGCGCGAGACGCCTCGCGGAACTGGACGCCACCCCGACCCCGACCACGGACCCGACGACCCCGGCGCCCCTGCCCACCGCGACCACCCTGACGACCACCGACGTGTCGGTCCGCTGGCCGAACACCCCCCACGACGCGGTGACCGGCGTGAACCTGCACCTGGACGAGCGCCGGGCGGCACTGCTCACCGGCCCGTCCGGCGCCGGGAAGAGCACACTGCTGGCCGCACTCATGCGCGACCTGGACCCGTCGGCAGGCAACATCACGATCGACGGCACCGACACCCGCACCGTCCCCGCCGACGACATCCGGACCCGAATCGCCTGGTGTGGCCCGGAAACCCACCTGTTCGACAGCACCCTGCGCCAGAACCTGCTGCTGGCCAACCCTTCCGCGACCGACGCCGACCTGACCGAAGCACTGACGACCGCGAGCCTCGGCCCGTGGCTGCAAGCCCTGCCCGACGGCCTGGACACCGCACTCGGCGCCCACGGCACCGACGTGTCCGGCGGCGAACGCCAACGCCTCGGCGTCGCCCGCACCCTCCTCGCCGACCGCCCCCTACTCCTGCTCGACGAGCCGACGGCTCACCTGGACCACGAGACGGCGGCAGCCCTCGCTGCAGACCTCCGCACACTGGCCGAAGCCCGGACGGCACTGATCGTCACCCACCACCCGACCGAGTTCCCCGGCCTGCCGGTCTACTCGCTCCGGCCACCGGGCCGAAGGGGACAGTCGTCGGAGCCGTCCGCCGCGCGGCCCCTCGCCACACAGACCCGCGAGTAGCCGCGCGGTAGTGTCACATCGTTCGCCCTGGAACACACCGCGACATCGGAGCCCGTCAGGCGTGATCCGCTCGTACGACCGCGACCGGGCACGGCGAGCAGTGCAGGAGGTGCTGGCTCGTCGAGCCGAGTACCAGCCCGCGGAGGCCCCCTCGGCCGCGGGTGCCGACGACGACCAGTTGGGCGGACGCGGCATGCTCCAGCAACGCCCTGGCCGGGCTGTCGTCCACGACCGCGCGAGTGACCCGGACCTCCGCGTACTTCCGCTCGTATCCGGACAGCAGTTCGGCGAGGCCCCCGCCGGCCGCGTCCCCGTTCCGGTCGCCAGTGCCGCTGTGCACCGCGACCAGGTCGGTGTCGCGCTGCACCGCCTCGGCGAAGGCGAACCCGACAGCGGCCTCGCTGGTCTTGTGGTCGACACCGACCACGACCGGCCCCGCCGTGGGTATCTCGCCCTCGCCACACATCACGACCATCGGGCAGTGTCCCCGAGCGGCGATGGTCACCGCGGAGGAGCCGATCAGCAGACCGGTGAAGCCACCCAGGCCACGTGTGCCGAGGACGACCAGCGACGCCGTGGCCGATTCCCGCACCAGCAGCTCCGCGGCGGACCCGTCCGAGCCGACCACCTCGACGGCCACCTCGGGCGCGGCCGCGACCGCCACCTCGCGCGCCTGTGCCAGCCAGCGGTCACCCTGCGCGCGAAGGAGGTGGCGAATGCGCTTGTCCTCGGCGAACTCGGAATGGTGCCGGGACGGCAACTCGAAAGCGTGGACAAGGCGAAGTCCCACGCCGCGCTGGTACGCACGGGTCGCCGCCCACGCGGTCGCCCGCGACACGGACTCGGACCCGTCGACCCCGACCGCGACCGGACCGACGTCGAGATGACTGGACATCACAACTCCCATCTCTCGGAACCGACGCTCGTCGTACAGCGAGCCGGTCGAACGTCTCGCTGTACGGCCAACACACCCTCACGCTGCGCCTGCGCCACCGGGTCCGGCAGAGCCGGACGTCACCGCGAGCCGGGACCAACTGCCCTGGTCGGACGCGACCCACCGCAGCAGGATCGTCAACCGTGACTCAGGTGACGACGGACCAGGTCCCCTCCGTACAGGTTCAGACGGGCTCCGGCGTGGATCCCGGCGCGATCGACCACGCACTCGTCCAGCTGCGGGCGGTGTGCGCCGGCCACCAGGTGGAATCGGTGCGGGCCCGGCTGACACGCACGGCCACCCCGGGTGGGCCGTCCACGGTCACCGGCGACGCCACGGCGGTGGTACGCGGCCGCTCCGTCCGGGTGGGCGGCACCGGCCACTGCCCCCGGGCGTCGATCGACCAGCTCTGCGACCGGCTGGCAGCCAGACTCCAGGCCTTGGCGACGCCGAACCGCGGCTCGGTCACCGAGTCTACGAAGGCGAGAATCACCCGCTACTCCATGTGACCTCGGCGCGCTTCGCGACCAGTCCGCGCGGCCCGAGAGCGGAGTTCCTCATCTCCGCGGCCGGGCCGACGACGAGCCTGGGAACCGGTCTGCTGTTGCTCACCGTCGCGGGCGCCGGTGCCGGCTCGGGCCTCGAACCGATCGTCACGGCGGCACTGGCGTGGCTGGCGCTGATGCACGGCCTAGTCGTCGTGGAGAACCTGCTGCCAGGTGCGTCGACGGACGGCGGACAGATGATCTACGCGGCACTGCGCCGGCGTCGCGACGCCGAACGTCCCGCGACCATCGTGGTCCGGATGCGCTGCCTGCTGGGCGGTGTCGTGGTCGGCGCGGGCGTCGTCGTGATGTTCACCGTCGAGGTCGTGGGCGGTGTCGTCGTGGCCGCGGTCGGGGCGTTGCTGATCAGCGAGACCGACCGCGCACGGCTGGTGGACGACTCGATCGTGCGCACGTCGCCCTGACCTCCCTCGTCACCGCCACCAAGACGGCGTGCCGGTCACCGCGGTCCCGACCGGGCGCGTGTTCGCCTGTCGCAACGCTCCAAGATTTCACCCAGAAACCCGGCCGAGACTCTGTCTCATGAAACCGGTTCAGTGGTTGTGTGCGCTGGTCGCGCTGAACTTCGTGTGGGTGACGGACCTGTTCGTGCTCGGGCGCGGCTTCGAGCGGCTGGGTGAGCCGGGCGGCCTGCTGACCGCGGTGGGGCGGCTGACCGGGCTGTACGGAGCTTTGGCCCTGGTCGTGCAACTGGTGCTGGTCGCGAGGTTGCCCTGGCTGGAGACCCGGCTGGGCATGGACCGGCTGACCGCCTGGCACCGGTGGACCGGTTTCTGGGTGCTGTGGCTGGTGCTGGCACACCTGGTGTTCGTCACCCTCGGCTACGCCGCCCAGGACGGGAGCCATGTGCTGGGTGAGCTCGACACGCTGGTGTTCGACACCGAGGACGTCGGTCTGGCCACCATCGCCGCGGTGCTGCTGGTCGTGGTGGGGGTGACCTCCGCACGCGGTGCCCGGCGGCGGATGCGGTACGAGTCGTGGCACGCCGTGCACCTGCTGGTCTACCTGGCGGTTCTGCTCGGCTTCCTGCACCAGGTCGGCCTCGGGGAGGACTTCACCTCCTCGCCGGCCGGGCGGCTGTACTGGTGGGCGCTGTACGGGTGCGCGCTCGGCGCCGTGGCGACGAGCCGGGTCGGGCTGCCGGTGCTGCGCAACCTGCGGCACCGCTTGCGGGTGGTGTCTGTGGTGCGGGAGAGTCCTGACGTCGTCACGATCTGGGTCGGTGGGCGAGATCTCCACCGGCTGCCGGCACGGGCCGGTCAGTTCTTCCTGTGGAGGTTCGGCCGGCGCTGGTGGGAGGCGCACCCGTTCTCCCTGTCGGCCATGCCGGACGGGCGGTTCCTGCGGATCACGGTGAAAGCCCTCGGCGACGGCTCCGCCTGGCTGCAGTACGTCCGCCCCGGGACCCGCGTGTTCGCCGAAGGACCGTACGGGGCGTTCACCGGCGCCCGGGCGACCCGCCGCGCGGTGCTGCTGGTCGCGGGCGGCGTCGGGGTCACGCCGATCCGCGCGCTGATGGAGGAGTTCGCGCACGCCCGCGCGGACATCGTGGTGGTGTACCGGGCCGGCGCCCCCCAGGAGGTGGTGCTCGCCGACGAGCTGCGGACGATCGCGCGGCGGTGCGGCGCACGGCTGCACCTCGTGGTCGGGCCACGCGGCGCGCCCGGACTCCAGGGCCTGTCCACGCTGGTGCCCGACGCCAGACACCGGGACGTGTACGTCTGCGGACCACCCGGCATGACCGGAGCCGTCCGGGACACGCTGCGCCGGCTCGGTGTCCCCGACGACCAGGTCCACACCGAACGCTTCGCCTTCGCCGCCTGAGGAAGGGCACTCATGCGTAAAGCACTCATCATCGTCGCACTGCTCTTCGCCGGGTTCGCCCCGCTGGTGCGCTACCATCCCGCGCCCTCACCAGCCCCGGCCGTGGTCACCGCGCCGCCCCAGCCGGGGTCGGGCGGCTCCCAGGCGGCCAGGACGGTCGACGGTTCCGTGGTCGACACCGAGTTCGGGCCGTACCAGGTCAGGGTCACCTTCTCCGGCACCACGATCGCCGATGTCCAGATCATCACCGAGCCGGACGACGGGCACAGCAAGCGCATCGCGAGCCGCGCCGAGCCGACCCTGCGCAGCGAGGCGCTGCAGGCGCAGAGCGCGCACATCGACACGGTGTCCGGCGCGACCATCACCAGCGAGGCCTACGCGCGGTCCCTGCAGGCCGCCGTCGACGCGAACGGGAGCTGACGTGCGGTTCGTCGAACACGTGATGGGAATGCCCGCCTCCGTCGAGGTCCCCCACCGGGACGCCGCCGACGCGGTTTTCGCATGGCTGCGCGACGTCGACCACCGGTTCAGCCCGTTCCGTCCCGACAGCGAGGTCCGGACCGGCCGGCACGGCCGGGACCTGACAGGGTTGCTCGACCTGTGTGCCGGGTACGAACGGGACACGGGCGGCGCCTTCCGGGTCCGGCTGCCCGGTCACCCGCTCGACCCGTGCGGTGTCGTCAAGGGCTGGGCCGTGCAGCAGGCCGCGGACATGCTCCGGGCAGCCGGAGTCACCGAGTTCTGCCTCAACGTCGGCGGCGACATCGCCGCGGCAGGGCGTCGCTGGTCGGTCGGGATCCGCCACCCGGATGAGGCGCACCGGGTGTGTGGCGTGCTGGAGGTCGCGGAAGGAGCCGTGGCCACGTCCGGCACCTACGAACGCGGCCACCACATCGTCGACGGCCGCACCGGCCGGCCCGTGCGCGACCTCGTCAGCCTCACCGTGGTCGCGGCCGACCTCACCACCGCGGACGCCGTCTCCACGGCCGCCTTCGCGATGGGCGCGGAGGGCATCGCGTGGGCCGACGCCCAGCCCGGCTGTCTCGTGTTCGCGGTCGACAGGGACCGCGAGGTGCGCCGGTCCGCCGGCCTGGACAGAATGCTCAGGTGAGCACGCTCCCCCGCCTGTTGCTCGTCGAGGACGACCGGCAGCTGCTGGCGATGCTCGCGACCCTGCTCACCGAGGAGGGCTACCAGGTGGACGTGGCCGCCGACGGTCAGCGGGGCCTGCACCTCGGCCTCACGCACGAGTACGATCTCGTCGTGCTCGACCGCGGCCTGCCCGCGATCGACGGGCTGGACCTGCTCAGCCGCCTACGCCTGCGTGGCATGGTCACCCCGACGCTCGTGCTGTCCGCACTGGCCAACCCGGCGGACCGGGTGGCGGGCCTGGACGCCGGTGCCGAGGACTACCTCGGCAAGCCGTTCGACCTGGACGAACTCCTCGCCCGGCTACGCGCTCTGCGTCGCCGGCACCTCGACACCGCGCGATCTCTCCCCTGCCCGGCGGACGACTCGAACTCGACACCCGTACCGCCTGTCTCGGCGAGCGGGACCCGATCCGGCTGTCGATGCGGGAATGCGACCTGCTGGCGGTCCTGGCGACCCGGCCGGGCACAGTGTTCTCCCGGCGCCAGCTGCTCGCGCTCGTGTTCGACGACGCGGAGAGCGAGACCGTGGTGGACACCTACGTCCACTACCTGCGGCGCAAGCTGGGCCGCGCGGTGGTCGACACCGTTCGGGGGCGCGGCTACCAGCTCGGACGCACCCGGTGAGCCGCGACCCCGACACCCGGCTCGTCCGCCGCACGATGGCGCGGCTCGGCCTGCAGTCCGCCGCGGCCGTGCTCGTCGCCGTGACCCTGCTCGGCGTGGCGGTCGTGCTGATCATCCAGCACACCCAGGTCGAACAGCAGAACAGCCAGCTGGCCACCGCCATCGCGACGGCGGACGACGTGACCGACCCGCCCGCAGGCGTCTGGCTCACCGTGCGACGCGGCGGGCGGACCGTCAGCACCCCGCGTTCGCCGCGAGGCCTGCCGGACGAGGCCTCCCTCGGTGCGGTTGCGGCCGACGGCATGAGCCGCACCGTCGACGTCCACTCCGGACACCACGAGTACCGGGTCCGCACCGACCGACGCGGCGACGCGGTCGTCCAGGCCGCACTCGACCTGCGCTACGCCCACGAGGAACGCGACCGGCTCCTCCAGGTCCTGCTGCTCGCCGGCGGCGTCGGGCTCCTGATCGCCGGCCTCACCGGCGCGTGGGTCGCACGGCGTGCGGTGACCCCGCTCGTCGCCGCTCTCGCACTGCAACGCCGGTTCGTCGCCGACGCGGGCCACGAACTACGCACGCCGTTGACCCTGTTGAGCACCAGAGCCCAGATGCTCCGCCGCCGCATGCCCGCCGAGTCCGAAGTGGACGGACTGGTGGCCGACACCCACGAGCTCGCCGCCATCCTCGACGACCTGCTGCTGGCCGCCGACCCACGCGAGCAGACGCCTCGCCGGCCCGTCGACCTGGCGGCGTTGCTGGGTCAGGCCGTGGCGGCCGCGGAACCCGCGGCGCACGAGCGCGGTGTGCGGCTCTCCCTGACGACCGTGCCCGCGAAGGTCCACGGCTACGAGGGGGGTCTCCGGCGAGCGGTGAACGCCCTGTTGGACAACGGGATCCGACACGCGCAGGCCGCCGTGCGGGTGGTGCTCACCAGCAGTGGCCGGCGGGTGCGGGTGGACGTCGTGGACGACGGTCCCGGCATCGAGGCGGCCCTCCTGCCCACGCTGTTCACCCGGTTTGCCTCCGTACCCGCCGACACCACGCGCGACGAGCGGCGCCGTTACGGCCTCGGCCTGTCGCTGGTCAGCGAGATCGCCGCCCGCCACGGCGGCACGGTCACCGCACGGAACCACGAAGACGGCGGTGCCGTCCTGTCTCTGACCCTCCCGAGAAGCGACTGACCGCGGCATCGGCCCGACCGCGACGACGGGTTCCCCGCCGACGGACCGCCCGATCACGGGAGGTACTGCTCGACGATGGACTCGACGCGGTCGTTGTGGACGGTGAGCCAGAACGGGTCGTGCCAGACGTACTGGTCCTCCGGCGTCGCGTCGTGGGCGAAGTAGGCCGGGAGCTCCTCGAAGGAGACCCTCTCCGGATGGTTGCCGTCACCCAGCCAGACGACCTCGACACCCACGTCCTCACGCACCGGGAGCGTGCGCAGCCGGGAGTTCTCGTCGCGATGTAGAACCCGTTCGGCGGACCTCCGGGGATCTCCGGGTGGTCCTGGTGGAACGTGTGCTCCCGCCGCCTCTCCGGTGAGGTACTGGATGACGTCGAAGGTGACCGTGCGCCCCGGTACGTCGACAGCGGCGCCCGGTGGCCGGTCTCGTACTGGTCGCCATCCGTGCGGCCATCGACAGCGGCTCCGCCGCGGTGGCCACTCCGCCGGCCCCGTCCGTGCACCCGCACCCCGCACTTACACCCCCACCGGGACGCGGGCCCGGGCGGTGGCCGGTGTCCGCATGCGCAGCAGCGGCACACCGATGCCGTAGAGCACGAAGTGGCCCTCCGGCACGATCTCCACGAGCGTGGACGACCTGCGGCGCTCGGGCGGCACCAGCGACACCAGCCGGCTGGGCAGGTCGCCGCCCGCCTTCACGGTGGCGTGGCCGTGGAAGGTGATCGTGGCAGGCGGGATCGGCGCCAGCAGCGCGAGGAGTCCGCCCCGGCGCACCGGCACGGTCACCGAGACCCGGCCGTCTACGGCCAGGTGCCGGGCCTTCCAGCTGTCCTCGGCGACGACCACGTAGAGCCGGTCGTCCTCGGCGACGTACACGACCCCGCCCGACCGGGGCGAACCCGTGGGCGTGACGTGGCTGACCACCGCGAACGAGGCCTTGGCCAGCTGTCGCCAGACCTGCTTCGTGGTCACGACGGGATGTGCGAGTGTTCTGGTCATGGCTGCTCTCCTCATGGTGCGCTGTCGTACTTGGTGAGCACCTCGCGCAGCCGCTCGACGAACCGCAGCGAGTCGTCGTGGTCGCGCTGCCACACGTTGCGGCCGAAGATGAGCCCGGTCGCGCCGGCCTCCATCGACTGCCGGGCCTTCTCGACCATGGCGTCGTCACCGGCCTTCGCGCCGCCGGAGATCAGCACCATGGTGCGGTTGGCCGAGCGGACGACCGCGTCGACGGCCTCCTGCGCTGTGACCGGCGCGCGGTACTGCTCGGGGACGTCGTCCTGCTTGTCGGGGTGCGGGAAGTTCACCTTCACCATGTCCGCGCCCAGCTCGCTCGCCACCCGGGCCGCGTAGTCCACCGCGTAGAAGGAGTTCTTGCCGCCCTTCGCCTCGACGGCCGCGCCGCGCGGGTAGGCCCACACGATCAGCGGCATGCCGAGCCGCTCGGCGTCGACCCGCACCTGCCGGTACTGGGCGAAGTCCTGCTCCTGCGCCGGGGTGCCGACGTAGAGGGTGTAGCCGACGGCGTCCGCGCCGAGCCGCACCGCGTCCGCCACGTCGGCGTGCACCGGGGAAAGCGCCGCGTGGTCCGACGGGATGTCGGTCTTGCCGTTCAGCTTCAGCACCAGCGGCAGCTCACCGGCGAAGTCCCAGTAGAACTTCTCCGCGAGGCCGACCTGCAGGACGATCCCGTTGAACCCGCCCTCCAGCGCCAGCCGCGTCACGTACTTCGGGTCGCTCGCCCCCGGGTTGGCGAAGAAGTCCCGGGGACCGTGTTCGAAACCCTGGTCGTACGGCAGGAACAGTGCCGTACCGTTGCGCAGGCCGTGCTGGTGCAGGATGCGGTGCAGCCTCGCCTTCTTGCCCGTGTCGAGCCCGAGCCGTGCCAGCGGTGGACGTGTGGACATCGCGCACTCCTTTCCTTGTGCAGCAACACCACGCTCCCTCCGGCGACAACGCTCACCCAGTACCGTTCGTCGGTCGCCGCCGGGACCAAGTGCCCTGTCCGTCCTCATCACCCGCCGCCACGCTCGACAACTGTGAGGACACGGGCCGAACCAGGCGCCGCCGCCGAGGCAGCGGTGCGGATCGAGGTGCACGGGACCGTCCAGGGTGTCGGCTTCCGGCCGTTCGTCTACCGGCTCGCGACCGGTCTGGGGCTGCGTGGCGAGGTCCACAACGCGGGCGGGCACGTGGTGGTCCGGGCCGCGGGACCCGCCGTCGCCGTCGACGAGTTCCTCACGCGGCTCACCGGCGAGGCACCCGGGCAGTCCGCCGTCGACCGGGTCGTCGTCACCCGGGAGTCCGGTTCACCGGACGGGAGCGACGCGACGCGCGGCCGGTTCACCATCCGAGCCAGCACCGACGAGCGCTCCGGGCCACGCGAGCTGCCACCGGATCTGGCCACCTGTGACGCCTGCCTGCGTGAGCTGTTCGACCCGGCGGACCGCCGGTTCCGCTACCCGTTCCTGAACTGCACCGGCTGCGGCCCGAGGGCCACCATCGTCGGCGACCTGCCCTACGACCGGGCCAGGACGGCCATGCGCGGGTTCCCGATGTGCGGACCGTGCGCGGCCGAGTACCGCGATCCCGCGAACCGGCGCTTCCACGCCGAGCCGACGGCCTGTCCCGACTGCGGCCCACGACTGCGCTGGTCCACCGACCGGGTTGCGGACGCGCTCGCGGCCGCGGAAGCGGTGATCGCCGCGGGCGGGCTGGTCGCGGTCAAGGGAATCGGCGGCTACCAGCTGGTGTGCGCGGCGGACGCCCACGAGACGGTGCAGCGCCTGCGCACGGCGAAACACCGGCCGCGCAAGCCGTTCGCCGTCATGGTGCGCGACCTCGCGGTGGCCCGCACCCTCGGCGACGTCGGCCCGCACGCCGAGTCCGCCCTCCGCTCGACTGCCCGGCCGATCGTGCTGGTGCCCCGGCACCCGGGCGCCCCGGTGGCCGGCGCGGTCGCCCCAGGGCTGGCCGAGCTGGGCGTGTTCCTGCCCTACAGCCCCCTGCACCACCTGCTGCTGACCGACCTCGACAGGCCGCTGGTGGTCACGAGCGGCAACCGGACCGACGAGCCGATCGCGATCACCGACGACCACGCCGACGCGGTCCTCGGCCCGTTCGTGGACGGCATCCTCTTCCACGAACGGCCCATCTGGTCCCGCTACGACGACTCCGTGGTGCGGGTCGTCGCCGAGCACCCACGCGTCCTCCGGCGGGCGCGTGGCCACTCCCCCGCGCCGATGCCGCTGCCGGCGAGCGCGCCGGCGCCTCTGCTGGCGGTGGGAGCACAGCTGAAGAACACCGTGACCCTGGGGATCGGTGGCCGGGCCGTCACCGGTCCACACCTGGGCGACCTGTCCGATGTGGGCACCTTGGCCGCGTTCGAGGAGTCGATCGCCGCGCTGTCGGGGCTGCACGCGGTCACCCCCGAGGTCGTGGCCCACGACCTGCACCCCGGCTACCTGTCCACCCAGCACGCGCGGAGGTGGTGGTCCGCGCGGGACAGGATCGGGGTGCAGCACCACCACGCCCACGTCGCCGCGACCGCCGCCGAGCACGGCGTCGCCGGGCCGTTCCTCGGTCTCGCCTACGACGGGTTCGGCCTCGGCGACGACGGCACCCTCTGGGGCGGCGAGCTGCTGCTGTGCGACTACACGCGCTACCGCAGGCTCGCCAGGTTCGCCACCGCGCCGCTGCCGGGCGGCGAAGCGGCGGTGCGCGGGCCGGCGAGGATGGCGCTCGGCTACCTGTTCGGTGCCGAGAACCGCCTGCCGGACCACGTCACCGAGGACCACGGCCTGCTCGCGCGGCTCGGCGACCGGCAGGTCACGCTGGTGCGGCGCATGATCGAGGCTGACGTGAACTGCCCGAGGGCGTCCAGTGCCGGCCGGCTGTTCGACGCGGTGGCCGCGCTGCTCGGCCTCTGCGACGAGGCCACCTACGAGGGCGAGGCCGCCGTGCTGCTGGAGGCGGCGGCCGCCCGCGGCGGGCCGTCCACACCACTGCGGTGGCGGCTGGGCAGGCGCGCCGGTCTCTGGGTCTACGACCCGGCACCCACGCTGGTGGACGTCATCACCGCGGACGGTCCTGTCGAGACCGTGGCGCGGCGCTTCCACCGCACGGTCACCGAGGTCTCGGTGGCGATGGTCACCGAGTGCGCACGGCAGACCGGCGTGCGCACGGTCTGCCTCGGCGGTGGCGTGTTCCAGAACCAGCTCCTGGCCGGCGAGCTGACAACCGCGCTCGCCGGTCAGGACCTCGAGGTGCACCTCGGGGCGCTGGTCCCGGTGAACGACGGCGGAGTGAGCTACGGGCAGGCCGCCGTCGCCGCCGCCACACTGCGGGAAGGGTGAGCGTCATGTGCCTCGGTGTGCCGGGCCGGATCGTGGCGATCGACGCCGACGATCCGTGGCTGGGCACGGTCGACTTCGACGGCGTGCGGCGGCCCGTGTGCCTCGCCTACACCCCGGAGGCGCGGCTCGGCGACCACGTCATCGTGCACGTCGGCTTCGCGATCAGCCGGGTCGACGAGGAGGAGGCCGCCCGCACCTTCGCGGTCCTGAGGGCCATACCCGGCGCCCTGGCCGGGGAACTGGGGCCGGAGCGATGAAGTACCTCGACGAGTACCGCGATCCGGCGCTGGCCCGAGGGCTGCTCGCCGAGCTGACGGCCACCGCGACGAGACCCTGGGCGATCATGGAGGTGTGCGGCGGCCAGACGCACACCCTCGTCCGGCAGGGCATCGACGAGCTGCTGCCCGCCGGCATCCGCATGATCCACGGGCCCGGCTGCCCGGTGTGCGTCACCCCGCTCGCGACCGTCGACAAGGCGGTGGCGATCGCGGCGCGCCCGGACGTGGTCCTCGCCAGCTACGGCGACATGCTCCGCGTCCCCGGCACGACGGGCGACCTGCTCGGTGTCAGGGCGCGGGGCGGTGACGTGCGCGTGGTGTACACACCGCTCGACGCCGTGCGCGTCGCGGAGCGCGAACCCGGGCGGCAGGTGGTGTTCTTCGCCGTCGGGTTCGAGACCACCGCGCCGGCCAACGCGATGGCCGTGCTGCGGGCCGACGAGCTCGGGCTCGACAACTTCTCCGTGCTGGTCAGCCACGTGCTGGTACCGCCGGCGATCACGGCCGTCCTCGACGCGCCGGACAACCGGGTGCAGGCGTTCCTCGCCGCCGGGCACGTGTGCGCGGTCATGGGCTTCACCGAGTACGAGCCGATCGCCGAGCGCTACCACGTGCCGGTCGTGGTCACGGGGTTCGAACCGCTCGACCTGCTCGAGGGCATCCTCATGGCGACCCGCCAACTGGAGGAGGGACGGGCCGAGGTCGAGAACCAGTACGTGCGTGCCGTCAGCCGCACCGGGAACACCGCGGCACAGTCGGCGATGCGGCGGGTGTTCCGGCTCACCGACCGCGACTGGCGCGGTATCGGCACCATCCCCACCAGTGGCCTCGCCCTGACCGAGCGGTTCGCGGCCTTCGACGCCGAGACCCGCTTCGCAGTCGGCGACCTGGACACCCGCGAGGACCCCGACTGCGTCGCGGGCGCCGTGCTGCGCGGCGTACGGCTGCCGACCTCGTGTCCCGCCTACGGCACCCGCTGCACTCCGCGCACGCCGCTCGGCGCACCCATGGTGTCCACGGAAGGCACGTGCGCCGCGTTCTACCAGGCCGGCCGGAAGTCCACAGTGGAGGAACGATGAGCACCCTCGACGCACTCACCTGTCCCGTGCCGCACAACGAGACCGAACGCGTCCTGCTCGGGCACGGCTCCGGCGGCCAGCTCATGGCTGAGCTGCTCCGGGACGTGATCACCCCGGCGCTGGGCGGCAGCGGCGTGCTGGAGGACGCCGCAGTCGTCTCCGTCGGCTCGACGCAGATCGTGTTCAGCACCGACGGTTTCGTCGTCACACCGAGGTTCTTCCCCGGCGGGGACATCGGATCCCTCGCGGTCAACGGCACGATCAACGACATAGCGATGCGGGGAGCCGACCCGGTCGCGCTGTCGCTGGCGTACCTGCTCGAGGAAGGCCTGCCGGTGGCCGAACTGCGCCGCATCACCACCTCGGTCGCGGCGGCGGCGGGCGCGGCGGGTGTACCGGTCGTCACCGGCGACACCAAGGTGGTCGAGCGCGGCGGCGTCGACGGCGTCTACGTGACGACGACGGGCATCGGCGTCCGCGCTCCCGGGGTCGACCCGTCGGCCACCCGCTGCCGGCCGGGTGACGTGGTCCTCGTGTCCGGCCCCATCGCCGCCCACGGCATGGCGGTCCTGTCCGCTCGGGAGGACCTCGGCTTCGACTCCGGGATTCGCTCGGACAGCCGGCCGCTGCACCGGCTCGTGTGCACGATGCTGCACACCGCGGGCGCGGCCGTGCACGCCCTGCGCGACCCCACGCGTGGCGGGGTGGCGAGCGCGCTCAACGAGCTGGCCGAGGCGTCCGGCGTGTCGGTCGAGCTGGACGAGACGGCGCTGCCGGTGGCGCGCCAGGTCGCGGCCGCGTGCGAGATCCTCGGCGTGGACCCGCTCCACGTGGCCAACGAGGGCTGCCTGATCGCGATGGTGGCCCCGGAGTCGGCGGACCGCGTGCTCGCCGCCATGCGCCGCCGCCCGGAAGGCGCCGCGGCGTGCGCTGTCGGCCGGGTGGGCGACGGACCGGCCGGTCGCGTCACCGTACGCACGCTCGTCGGGTCCACCCGTGTCCTGGACATGCTCGTCGGTGAGCAACTACCCCGTATCTGCTGAGGGAGGCCGGCCATGGAAGAGAAGGCCGTCGAACACGAAGACCTCGACGTGGTGCTGCGCGTGCTGCGTGACGAGGGGTACACGGTCGTCGGACCGACGGTCCGCGGCGGCGCGGTCGTCCTCGCCGAGCTGGGCGGGGCAGACGAACTGCCCGTGGGCTGGGGAGTCGAGACCGGCCCGGGCCGCTACCGCCTCGTCGAGAGGACGGACGGCGCGGCCTTCGCCCACTCGGCCGGACCGCTGTCGTGGAAGTCGTTCCTGCACCCCGCACGCGAGCCGATCGGCACGTGGGACGAGTCCGGCATGGTGTTCCGCGCCGAGGTGGGACCGGCGCCGCGCTACGCGTTCCTGGGAGTGCGGCCGTGCGACCTCGCCGCGATGAAGGTGCTCGACGGCGTGCTGGCCCTCGGCGCACA
Organism: Actinophytocola oryzae; assembly: GCF_004364325.1. Taxonomy (GTDB): domain Bacteria; phylum Actinomycetota; class Actinomycetes; order Mycobacteriales; family Pseudonocardiaceae; genus Actinophytocola; species Actinophytocola oryzae. The sequence goes on from NZ_SOCP01000014.1 coordinate 42,423, forward strand.
CCCCGACCCGGGCTACACCGCGCGCCGCGACGGCGTGTTCGTCATAGCGGTCAACTGCACCGAGCCCGGGGGCACGTGCTTCTGCGTGTCCATGGGCGGCGGTCCACGTGCCGGGGCTGGCTACGACCTCGCGCTGACCGAACGGCTCGACGCGACCGGTCACCGGTATGTGGTCGAGGTGGGAACCGAGGCGGGCAGGCGGGTTCTCGACCGCGTGCCGAACCGGTCGGCGAGCACCGCCGAGGTCGACGCGGCCGACGCCGACCTCGCCGACGCGGCCGGGCGGATGGGCCGGGCCATGCCGGACGTCGACCTGCGGCGGCTGCTCGCCGACAGCCGCGAGTCCCCGCACTGGGACGACGTCGCGAGCCGCTGCCTGTCCTGCGCCAACTGCACCATGGTCTGCCCCACGTGCTTCTGCACCACGACCGAGGACGTCACCGACCTCACCGGCGACCACGCGGAGCGCATGAGCCGCTGGGACTCCTGCTTCAACCCCGACTTCTCCTACCTCCACGGCGGAGCCGTCCGCAGCGGCACCGCGGGTCGCTACCGCCAGTGGATCAGTCACAAGCTCTCCACCTGGCACGACCAGTTCGGCATGTCCGGCTGTGTCGGGTGCGGCCGGTGCGTCACCTGGTGCCCGGCAGGCATCGACATCACCGCCGAGGCGGCGAAGCTGGCCGAACTGCTCCCCGAGGAGGCCGGCGGCCATGACTGAGACGCTCGCCCGCTCGCCCGCCGCGCGCAACCCCATGGTGCCGGTCGGGTACGCGGTCGTCGACCGCACCGTCGAGACCCGGGACAGCGCCACGCTCACCCTCGCCCCGGTCGAGGAGTCGCTGCCCCGGTTCCGGCCCGGCCAGTTCACGATGGTCTACGTGCCGGGTGTCGGCGAGATCGCCGTGTCCGTCAGCGGCGACCCGCGTCTCGAGCACGTGCTGGTCCAGACCGTGCGCGCGGTCGGCGCCGTCAGCGGCGCGATCCACGACGCGACCCCCGGCACGGTCCTCGGACTGCGCGGTCCGTTCGGCACCGACTGGGACCTGCCCACCGCCGCGGGCTTCGACCTGCTGCTGGTCGCGGGCGGGATCGGGCTCGCGCCCCTGCGCCCGGTCCTGCTCGGCGCGCTCGCCTGCCGGGCGCGCTACGGGCGGATCACGCTCGTGCTCGGCGCGCGGACACCGGCCGAGTTCCTCTACCGCGACCAGATCCGTGCCTGGGCAGAGCGGGCCGACCTCACCGTGTTGTCCACTGTGGACCACTCGACGCCGGGGTGGCACGGCCGGGTGGGACTGGTCACCGAGCCGCTCGCGAACGCCGAGCTGGACCCGGCCCGGACCGTCGCGTTCCTGTGCGGCCCCGAGGTGATGATGCGGTTCTCCGCCGAACTGCTGTGCGCGCGCGGCGTCCCGGCCAGTCGCGTCCGGCTCTCGCTGGAACGCAACATGAGATGCGGGGTTGGCCTGTGCGGGCACTGCCAGCTGGGGCCACTGCTCGTGTGCCGGGACGGCCCGGTCGTCCGCTATGGGCAGGTCGCGGACCTGCTCCGGGTGAAGGAGCTGTAGATGGACACCCCCACTCTCGCGGTCTGGAAGCTCACTTCCTGCGACGGCTGCCAGCTCACCCTCCTCAACTGCGAGGACGAGCTGCTGCCGCTGGCCGGCCAGGTGCGGATCCGGCACTTCGTCGAGGCGTCCAGCGTCGTCGAACCCGGCCCCTACGACGTGTCGCTCGTCGAGGGCTCGGTCACCACGCCGGAGGAGGCCGAGCGGATCGTACGGATCCGGGACCAGTCAAGGATCCTGGTCGTGCTCGGCGCGTGCGCCACGGCGGGCGGTATCCAGGCGCTGCGCGACTTCGGCGACGTCGCGGAGTTCCGGTCGCTGGTCTACGCCCGACCGGAACACATCGCCACGCTGGCCACGTCGACACCGGTGTCCGCCCACGTGCCCGTCGACTACGAGCTGCGCGGCTGCCCCATCGACCGCCACCAGCTGCTGGAGGTGCTGTCGGCGTTCCTCGTCGGCCGCGAGCCCGACCTGCCCGACGAGAGCGTGTGCACCGAGTGCAAGCGGCGCGGGATCACGTGCGTGATGGTCAGCGAGGGCGTGCCGTGCCTTGGCCCGGTCACCCACGCGGGCTGCGGCGCACTGTGCCCGGCCTACCGGCGCGGCTGTTACGGCTGCTTCGGCCCGGTCCGCGACCCCAACACCGCCGCGCTCACCCACCGACTGCGGGCCTGCGGCATGTCCGATGTGGACGTCGAGCGCGTGTTCCGCACGTTCACCGCGCCGGCGTTCGCCGGCCAGGGAGGTTCCGATGACACACAGGAGCGGTAGCCGCCGCCTCGGCGTCAAGGCCCTCACCAGGGTCGAGGGTGAGGGCGGCCTGCACGTGAGCGTCCACGACGGACAGGTGACGGGAGTGCAGCTCCGCATCTACGAGCCGCCGCGGTTCTTCGAGGCGTTCCTGCGCGGTCGCGGCCACACCGAGCCGCCCGACATCACCGCCCGCATCTGCGGGATCTGCCCGGTGGCGTACCAGATGAGCGCGTGCCGGGCGATCGAGGACGCGTGCGGTGTCCGGGTCGGCGGTCAGCTCGCGGAGCTGCGCAGGCTGTTGTACTGCGGTGAGTGGATCGAGAGCCACGCGCTGCACATGTACCTGCTGCACGCGCCGGACTTCCTCGGCCTCCCCGACGCCATCGCCCTCGCGCGGCGCGACCGCGCCACCGTCGAACGCGGCCTCGCGCTCAAGAAGGCCGGCAACGCCGTCATGGACCTGGTCGGCGGCCGCTCGATCCACCCGGTCAACGTCCGGCTGGGTGGCTTCTACCGCCTGCCGACCCCTCGGGAGCTGGCCACGCTCACCGAGCCGCTGCGCCGCGCACTCGACGACGCGGTCGCCACGGCACGCTGGGCGACCACGTTCGAGTTCCCGGACATGACCGTCGACCACGAGTTCCTGTCCCTGCACGACCCCGGCCGCTACCCGATCGACACCGGCACACTGGTCTCCAGCGGCGGCCTCGCCTTCTCGCCGGCCGAGTACCTGGCACACGTCGAGGAGCACCAGGTCCCGCATTCCACCGCGCTGCACGCGACACTGGACGACCGGACCTTCCTGGTCGGCCCACTCGCCCGCTACACGCTCAACCACCGGTGGCTCTCCCCGGTCGCACGCGAGGTGGCCGGCGAGATCGGACTCGGTCCCCGGTGCCGCAACCCGTTCCGCGGCATCCTCGTACGCGCCGTGGAGACGGTCCACGCGATCGACGAGGCCCTGCGCATCATCGCCGCGTACGACCCGCCCTCGGCGGCGTGCGTCGACGTGCCACCCCGCGCCGGCGTCGGGCACGGGGTGACCGAGGCACCCCGCGGGCTGCTCTACCACCGCTACCGCCTCACCGAGGACGGCACCATCGCCGACGCCACGATCGTCGCGCCCACAGCGCAGAACCAGCCGGCCATCGAGGAGGACCTCCACCACGTGGTGCAGGCCGCGCTCAACCTCGACGACCACGCACTGGCCCACCTGTGCGAGCGCGCCATCCGCAACTACGACCCGTGTATCTCCTGCTCGGCGCACTTCCTCGACCTCACGGTGAGCCGGACATGACCGCCGTCGTCATCGGCGTCGGCAACGAGTACCGCCGCGACGACGGCATCGGACCGGCTGTCGCGGAGCGGCTCAGGCGCCACGTGCCGCCCGGCGTCGAGGTCGTCACCACCGACGGCGAGCCGGCCCGTGTCCTGGACGCCTGGACGGGCAGGCACACCGCGGTCGTCGTCGATGCCGTGGTGTGCACCGGTTCCACACCCGGCCGAGTCCACCGCCTGGCCGTTGACGAGATTCCCCGCGGCACCAAGGAGAACAGCTCACACGGCCTCGGCATCCCGGAAGCCGTCGAACTCGCCAGGGCACTCGACCGCCTGCCCGTCCACCTCGTCCTCTACACCGTCGAGGTCACCGACACCGGCTACGGAACCGGCCTCTCCCCTCCGGTCGCCTCGGCGATCCCGGACATCGTCGCGGCGGTGCTGGCCGAACTCACACCTGGCGACCGCACGACCTCGGGCGGCGACGTCGCGACATCGTCGTCTGGCTCGCCGTCTGGCCCTCCTTCGCCGCCGTGCCAATGAATGCCGTGATGGGAGCAAACGATGTCGACACAGGATGACTTCATGCGGGCGAGCGACGCGTTCACGTGGTACCAGGAGTCCGATCCCGCCATGCGCGCCACCATCGTGACCGTCGCCTGGCTGGACCGGGCGCCGGACTGGGCACGTCTGGTCGACCGGGTGGAAGGCGCGACCCGGCTGGTGCCACGCCTGCGCCAGCGGGTGGCGGAGCTGCTGGTGCCCCTCACCGTGCCGCGCTGGGTGACCGACGACCACTTCGACCTGTCCTGGCACCTGCGGCGTACGACCGGGAGGACGGACGACGCCGTGCTGCGGCTCGCCGCCATCGAGGCCATGACGGACTTCGACCGGGCCCGCCCACTGTGGGTGTTCACCCTCGTCGAGGACCTCCCGGACGGGCGGGCGGCGATGCTCATGAAGCTGCACCACGCACTGGCCGACGGGATCGGGGCGGTCCGGCTCGCGCCGACGCTGTTCGACACGGACCCACTGCCAGACTTCACGCCGCACCCGGACAAGCCGACGAGGACCGGCGGTGGTCTGGTGGCCGCCGGACTCGCGCACACGGCGGGGCAACTGCTCGGTCTGGCCGGGCAGGCGGTCCGCGCCGCCGGCCCGGCCGCGCTCGGACTGCTGCGGGACCCCGTCGGGAGCCTGCGCTCGGCTGTGGACACCGCGGGGTCCGTCGCCAGGACCGTGGCGCCGGTGACCGACATCCGGTCGCCCGTGATGCGTGGCCGAGGGCTCGGTCGACGTCTCGATGTCGTGTCTGTCCCGCTCCTCGACCTCAAGCGAGCCACCACGGCCGCTGGTGTGACGGTCAACGACGGTTTCCTGGCCGCCGTGACCGGCGGCATGCGCCACTACCACCACAAGCACGACGCACCGGTCGACGAGCTGCGGGTGACCATGCCGATCAGCATCCGCACGGCCGCCGACCCGCTCGCCAGCAACCGGATCACGCTGATGCGCTTTCTCGTACCGGTGTCGGAGCCAGACCCGGAACGGCGGATGCGGCTGATCAGCGCCCGTGCCCGCGACGTCCGGCACGCCCGGTCACTGCCCTTCACCGACGCGATCGCCGCGGGCCTCGACCTGCTGCCCACCGCCTTCGTCGGCGGGATGCTGAAACGGGTCGACTTCCTCGCGAGCGACGTGACCGGAGCACCCGTCACGCTCTACCTCGCGGGTGCGAAGGTCACCGCCCACGCGGCCTTCGGACCGACCATGGGCTGCGCGGCGAACCTCACGCTGCTGTCCTACGACGGCACGTGCCACATAGCCACCAACCTCGACACCGCGGCAGTCCCGGACACCGAGGTCTTCGTCGACTGCCTCCGCACGGGTGTCGAGGAGGTCCTGGCCACCTGCCCACGGCGACAGTGATCCCGTGAGCCGCTGTCGCGGTCGAAGGTCCCGCACCGGCCAGACTTTGGGCCCATGACAAGGACTCGGCGGTCACACAGGCTGAACACATGACCGACCTGCCCAAGGAGGCGACCACCGCACCCCGTTACGAGGTCGGTGAGGAGACCAGTGTCACCGACGACCTGACCGCCAGAGCGGCCCGCACACCGGAACGTGCGGCGTTCGCGCGCCAGGACGCCACCGGCTGGACCACCGTCACCTGGGCGGAGTTCGCCCGACAGGTGAACGTCCTTGCGGGGCAGCTGGTCGCGGCGGGGATCCGGCCGGGCGACCGGGTCGCGATCATGTCCGGCACGAGGTACGAGTGGGTGCTGTGCGACTTCGCGATCTGGACGGCCGGCGCGGTCAGCGTCCCGGTCTACGAGACCTCCTCGGCAGAGCAGGTCGCCTGGATCCTCGCCGACTCCGGCGCCGCCGCCGCGTTCGTGGCGGACGAGGGCTGTCGGCGCCTGGTCGAGCCACACGTGCGTCCGGTGTGGACGATGACGGGTCTCGACGCCCTCCCGGCCACCGGTGACACGAGCGCGGTGTTGCGGGAGCGGCGGCGGACCGTGCGCGCGGACTCACCGGCGACCATCGTCTACACCTCCGGCACCACAGGGCGGCCGAAGGGTTGCGTACTGACCCACGCGAACCTCTGCGCCGAGGTCAGCGCGGTCACCACGACGGAGGGCGTCAGCGACTCGGTGTTGACCGAGGATTCCTCGGTCCTGCTCTTCCTCCCCCTCGCGCACGTCTTCGCCCGCGTCGTGCAGCTCGCCGCGATCCGCAACGGCGCACTCACCGCGCACACCGGTGACCTGGCGAACCTGCCGGCGCACCTGCGTTCCTTCCGGCCGACCGTCCTGCTCGGCGTGCCGAGGGTGTTCGAGAAGTTCGCCGCCGCCGCGCGGCGGACCGCCGTCGCCGACGGGCACGCTCGCCTGTTTCAGCTGGCCCAGGCGGTCGCCGTCGCCTACAGCCGCGCCATGGACCACGGCCGTCCGTCGTGGTGGCTGCGTCGTCTGCGCGGGGTGCTCGACCGCGTCGTCTACGTGCGGCTGCGCGCCGCACTGGGTGGGCGGGTGACCCACGCGGTCAGCGGCGCGGCTCCCCTGTCGCCCCGCCTGTGCCACTTCCTCCGCGGCATCGGCGTGACCGTGCTGGAGGGCTACGGGTTGACCGAGACCAGTGCCGGCATCACCCTGAACGCCCCGTCCGCGCAGCGGATCGGGACCGTCGGCCGCCCACTGCCGGGCGGCACGGTGCGCGTCGCGGACGACGGCGAGATCCTCGTCAGGGCACCCATGGTCTTCCGTGGCTACTGGCAGAACCCCGACGAGACCAGGGCGGTGCTCACCGAGGACGGTTGGCTGCGCACCGGCGACCTCGGCCGCCTCGACCCGGACGGCTACCTGACCATCACCGGCCGCAAGAAGGACATCATCGTCACCGCGTCCGGCAAGAACGTCGCACCGGAGCTCCTCGAGAACCGGCTCACGGGCCACCGGCTCATCGACCAGTGTGTCGTCGTCGGCGACCAACGGCCCTACCTAGCCGCACTCGTCACCCTCGACCCGGACGCCCTCGCCGACTGGCGAAGCCGGCACCGCGTCCCCATCGACCTCTCCCTCGCGGATCTGTGCCGCACACCGCACCTGATCGCCGACCTCCAGGCCGCCGTCGACGCCGCGAACGCGGCCGTCTCCCACGCAGAGGCCATCAAACGGTTCCACGTCGTGCCGAACGCCTTCGTCGTGAGCGAGGAGCTCACACCGACCCAGAAGATCCGCCGCGCCCAGGTCCTCGCGAAGTACGCCGACCAGATCGACTCGCTGTACCGCACATCCGGAGGTCAACCATGACACACACCCTCGTGGTGTTCGAGTCCATGTTCGGCAACACCAAGAAGATCGCCGAGGCGGTCGCCGACGGGTTGCGCACGGAGCTGACCGTGGAAGTCGCGGAGGCACGCTCGGCGCCGGCCGTCCTGGGCTCCGAGGTGGACCTCCTCGTGGTCGGTGGCCCGACCCACGCGTTCGGCATGAGCAGGCGGTCCACCCGCGCCGACGCCGGCAGGCAGGGCGCCGACCGGGAGGCCGCCGCCGGCACCGGCCTGCGTGAGTTCGTCGAGGGGCTGGCCGCGGGCACCGCCCGCCCGGCGGTGGCCGCTTTCGACACGAAGGTCAGCCGGCCGCGGCTGCCCGGCTCGGCGGCTCGCGCCGCCCGGAACCGGCTGCGGCGCGCGGGGTTCCGGACCGTGTCGCAGGCGGAGAACTTCCACGTCTCCGGCACGCCGGGGCCGCTGCTGGACGGTGAGCTCGCGCGCGCTCGAGTCTGGGGTGAACAGCTCACCCGCCACGCCCACACGCAGCGCTCCGGGTGACAGGCCGGCGACGGCGCCCGCGGTCCTGGGCAGCCGTGGCGCTTCCGCGATCAGGGACCTCGGTCCCGTCGGCCGGTTACCGAGGTCCCTGTGGCGGCGCAGGCCGGGGGTCGAGGCTCACAGTGCAGTCGAGTCAAGGAGGTGTTGAGGCATGACCGACGCATCCGACGACGTGCGTGCGACCGCGCGCAAGCGGCTGGAGGAGCGTCGCGGCTTCGTCCCGCATCTGATCATGTTCCTCGTTCTCAACGCGGGACTGGTCGTGATCTGGGCGGCGACCGGGACGGACAACTTCTTCTGGCCGGTCTTCTCGCTTCTTCTCTGGGGCTCCGGCCTGGTGATGCACGCCTGGAGCGCCTTCCTCGCCAAGCCGATCACCGATGCCGAGGTGGACCGTGAGGCACGGCGTCTCGACCATCCCGCCGACCGGCACGAGCAGACGTAGTCACCACGTCGCCCGTCACAGGGTCGGCAGACTGTCCACAGTGGAGTGGACGGCTCCGTACGAGGAGGCGATCTGATGGGGACGACCAGGAGGCAGCCGCGGAAGTGGCTGGTGTGGGAGATCGTCACGACGCTGTTCGTGGTGACGGTCGTGGCCGGTGTCCTTGTCGCGGTCGAGAGGAACGGTGACTCAGGGAACCCGGGCGCACCACCCGCTCCCCCGGCCACGTCCCGGGACCGCGCACCAGCTTCCACCGAGCCGGCGCCGTTCACGGCACCCGCACTCGTCGTGAAGATCGACAACGTGCCTGCCGCGCGACCCGCGACAGGGCTCGGCGCGGCCGACGTCGTGTACGTCGAGCCGGTCGAGGCGGGACTGACCCGGCTCGTCGCCGTCTACACCGGCACGCCCCCCGCGGTGGTCGGGCCGGTGCGCAGCGCCCGGCTCACCGACGTCGAGCTGCTCGCCCAGTACGGCAGACCGGCGCTGGCCTACTCCGGTGCCGCACCGGAGCTGCTGCCGGCCCTGCACGCGGCGGACGTGGTCGACGCGTCACCGGCACGGGCGGCCTCCGCGTTCTACCGCGATCGCGGGCGGCGAGCTCCGCACAACCTCTACGTGCGGCCCGCCCGCCTGCCCGGCGGCGCCAGGGGCCCCGCGGTCTCGCCGCTGCTGTTCGGCCCGGCACCGGACACCGGCACGCCGACCGCGACCTACCGCGTCGGGTACCCGGCTGCGACGTTCGCCTTCACCTGGTCCGCGGCCGTCGGCCTGTGGTCGGTGTCGCTTAACGGAACTCCGCTGTGCTCCACCGACACCGGCCGAGTCGGTGCGGCAACCGTGGTGTGGCAACGGGTCCAGGTCACCTCGGACCGGAGCCCGGTCGCGCACACCGTCGGCGCGGGCGACGCGGTCGTGCTGCGGGACGGCCGGCAGTTCACCGGCACCTGGTCACGGCCGACCCCACGGTCACCGACGACCTTCCGCCTGGCCGACCGCCTGGAACTCCCACTGGCACCTGGGCAGACGTGGGTGCTGCTCACGGCGTGACGGCATCGGCGACAACGCGCCCGAACGGTGACCTTGCCCGCGAACGCAGGGACCTTGTGCCCTGCCACCAAGGAAAACGCTGTGCATAGCGTTCGACCGAGAGGTAAATCTGGGGAAGGAGAACAACATGCCCCGACTGAGATCAGTTCTCATCTCGCTGTCTGTCATGGCACTCGCACTGCTCGGCATGTCGTCGTCCGACGCGGTGGCGGCGCCGTCCAGGTGGCGGTGGTCGTCGCGGTGACCCTGTGGCTGGGCCTGTCCATCACCGGCTCCCTGTGGCTGCTGCTGGTGATCGCGGTGCTCGATGCCCTGCTCGGCACGGCGCTCGGCCTGTTCGTCAGCGCCTTCGCCCGCACCGAGTTCCAGGTCGTCCAGTTCATGCCGGCCATCGTCATGCCGCAGATCCTCCTGTCCGGGCTGTTCGTCGCCCGCGACGAGATGGCCCGGCCGCTGGAACTGCTCTCGGACGTGCTCCCGCTGTCCTATGCCGTCGACGCGACCAACGACGTGACCACCTCCGCCGAGTTCACCGGCGCCCTCACCCGCGACCTCCTCGTGATCACCGGCGCCGCGGCTCTCGCCCTGGTCCTCGGCGCGGCCACCCTGCGCCGCCAGACCCGCTGACCACACCCGCGGTCGGCGGACGGCGGCGACTCTTCTGCTGGGAGGGGTCCGTCCGGCTGGGCCGTTGCACACCGGTCAGCCCAGGTACACTGGCAGGGCGTCGACGCCGTGGACGAGCGAGAGCTCCCGTAACGACAGCTCCTCGGGCGGGACGGCCAGCCGAAGGCGGGGGAAGCGGTGCGCGAGGGCGGGGAGGGCGATCCGCAGCTCCATCCGGGCGAGCTCCGCGCCGAGGCAACGGTGCACGCCGTGGCTGAACGCCAGGTGCTGGGTGGGTGCGCGTCCCGGCACGAGGTGCTCCATGTCCTCGCCGAGCACCGGGTCGCGGTTCGCTCCGCTCAGCGAGCAGAGGACGACGTCGCCCTTGGCGACGACGGTCGCGCCGATCGTGACGTCCGTACGGGCGAAGCGGGGGAAGGTGATCTGCACGACCGAGAGGTGTCGCAGCAGTTCCTCGACGGCCCGGTGGACCTCGTCCTCGCCGCCGGCCACCTGTCCGAAGAGGACGGGGTCGCGCAGCATGGCCAGCGCGCCGAGCGCCAGCATGCTCGCGGTCGTCTCGAACCCGCCGGTCAGCAGGCCGTCGGCGAGGCCGGTCAGTTCGTCGTCGTCGAGTTCGTCGCCGTGCCTGCGGACCAGCCGGCCGAGCATGCCGTCGGTCGGCGCGGCGCGCTGGCGGCGGGCCAGGCCGCGCAGGTAGCGCAGCGACTCCGAGACCGCGCCGATGGAGGCGCCGGTGCCGCCCGCGACGTCGAACCGCGCCATGGCGAGACGCTGGAAGTCCGCCCGGTCGGCGTAGGGCACGTCGAGCAGCTCGCAGATCAGCAGTGACGGGATCGGCAGCGCGAACTCCCGCACCAGGTCCACCGGTTGGGGGGCGCTCGACATCCGGTCGAGTCGATCGGCCACGATGGAGTCGATGCGTGGCGCCAGCTGCCTGAGGCGGTGGATGGTGAACTCGGGCATCAGCATACGGCGCAGCCGGCTGTGTTCCGGCGGGTCGCGGAAACCGAGGCCACCCGGGTCCTGCTCGGGGGTGAGCCCGACCGCACCGAGGTTGGCGAAGTCGTTGCTGAACGAGGTGTCGTCGGCGAGGACGGCCTTCGCCTCCGGATAACCGGTGACCAGCCACACCGTCATGCCGAACGGCAGCGGGAGCCGGCTGACCGGCTGTTCGGCGCGGACGCGGCCAAGTTCCGGCACCGGGTCCAATCCGTCGCGCCGCAGGGGAAACCTCGCGGCCTCCGGGACAGGGAGATGGCCCAGCCGGGTGAAGCCGCGCCGCCTCAGGCGCTTCAGGTAGACCCTCCCCACCCAGCCCCGGACATGCCCCAGCACGCCACCCGGACTCATCGGAACCGCTCCGGCCGCGAGGCGACCGTTTCCGGCTCGGCCGCCGTCACAATGGCTCCACAGTGGACTCTTCGGGTGAGATCAGACCGTAGTGGCCGTCGTAACGCCGGTAGAGCACGCAACCGCGACCGGTACCCGCGTCACGGAAGAACCGGTAAGGCAGCTCGGTATCGTTGAGCCGCTCAACCGCCTGCGCCGCCGTCAGCTCGGGCACCGGGTACACGTTGATGGTCAGCGGAACCGACGTCCGCCCGGCCGGCGGCGCCATGCCGACGAGCCGGGCGAGCCGGTAGCCGGTCGGGCCGACCCGGCAGATGACGCTGTCCTGCCCGGTGTCGGCGTCGACGAACAGGTGGAAGTCGTAGTCCAGCACGTCCATCGTCAATGCGGCCCGGTCGGGGGTGCACCGGGCGAGCGGATACGCCTTGTACCGCACGACCTCGCGCTCCCCGACTGGCCGGGGGACCGGCTCCGGGCGGACCACGTCCACCGGCCACGGACGGGGCACAGCGGGTTGGGACAGCCGTGTCACCTGCTGCCCCAACCGTTCCCGCAGCAGGCGGCTCGCCTCGTGGAAGAACGCCGCCGCGACCTGCGTCCGCACCAACTGCCCGTCCACCTCGACATTGGCCTGCGCCAGAGCCGGCCAACGCACGCTCGGCCGCGCGAACACCGTCAACTTGACCCGCGCCGCCGCCAGCCGCCCGGACAGACCCGCGCAGAACCCGGCGACCTGCCTACGCGCATACTCCCGCGCGCCGTCCAGCACGTCGCCAACCGTCTCCACCACGACCCGACCCGACGCTCGCTGCCGGCTCAACCCGACCTCCCTCATCTCCCGCCTTCCCGCACAGATCACCCTCGCGGAGGCGAAAAGTCCCGGACAGGGCACAAGGTCCCCGCGGACCAGAGACCAACAGCCCGCCGCGGCGGCAGAGGTGGCAGGGCATACCCGAGCGGGCGACAACGGCGCGCAGGGTCCTGCCCCGGGCAGACCACGGGTGCGGTCGGCGGTGCGACCAGGTGGCCCCACACCCCCGGGACCTTCGCCTCTCGTCGTGGAGTCCGCGGAGCGCCGACGGTGGAGTCATGACCATCGTGGACCGGAACAGGGCGGGGCGAGCGGCGATCGCCGTCGCCGGTGTGCTCGCCGGATATCTGGCGTTCGCCAGGGACAGGCAACTGCGGTGGGGTGCCACCGATGACGAGGTGAGCGGTGACCTGCCGGGCGACGAGCTTCTCGCAGGCGCCGACCTGGTCGCCACGCGAGCCGTCACCGTCGCCGCCACGCCGAAGGAGGTGTGGCCGTGGATCGTCCAACTCGGTCAGTCCCGTGGCGGGTTCTACTCCTACGACGTGCTCGAGAACCTCGTCGGCTGCCGGATCCACAACGCGGACCGGGTCGTGTCCGAGTGGCAGCACATCGCCGTCGGCGACGAGGTGCGGCTGCATCCCGAGGTCGCGTTGACCGTCGCCGCGGTGAGTCCCGGCCGGGCACTGGTCCTGCGCGGTGGCGTGCCGATGGACGACGTGCCGCCACCATACGACTTCACCTGGGCGTTCGTCGTCGCCGAGCGCCCGGACGGCACCACGAGACTCCTCGTGCGGGAAAGGTATGCCTACACCCGCGGGTGGGCGGCCCTGCTCGTCGAACCCGTCGCGGTGATCAGTTTCCTGATGAGCCGGAAGATGTTGCGCGGCATCCGGGACCGCGCGGAACGAACCTCGACGATCGGTCGTCCGTGACGCGCCCACCGCGCGACCGCCGCCGGGCATACCCCCGGGGGTGGTCGACGAGTCGTTGTCCCATCCACACAGGGTCCGGAGCCCACCAGAGGTGGGACCGGTGAACCGTTGGACGCTCGGCACTCGAGCCGCGTGAGGCCCACATCAGGGCTGTCCACTCCGTACTGCACCGACAAGGAGGAGATCGACGATGACTCTCCCACTCATCCGGCAGGCCCTCGTCGTGGTGGCCCACGCCGACGACGAGTCGTTCGCCCTCGGCCGGCCCGCTACACGGCTGGACACACCGTTCGCGGACACGGTCCAGTGAACGAATGGACAGGGCTCGGCGTACTCACCGAGACCGACGTCCGGGCCGCCCTGTGCGAGAAGATCGGCGAGCGGATCGACGACTACCTCATCCTCGGCGCCTGCGACCCATGACTGGCCCATCGCGCTCTCGGTGTCGACCGGCGGGTCGACCTGCCGCCGCGGTGCGACGTGGTCGTGCGTAGCGAGGGCGCGCAGACCCTCGTCGAGGCGATCGACCCGGCTGCCACGGTCACGATCACCGACGAGCAGGCACTCGAACCGGTCGCCGACGAGCCCGCCCGTCTGCCGCCCTCGACGCGCTCGAGCACGCGGCGCCGAACCGGTGACACCACGAGTCCGCTGCTCGGCCGACCGACGGTCCGCGAGTGGCGCGGGTGAATGCTCAGGCAAGACCCAGGACGGAGATGAGTAGCCGGGCGGCGTCCCCACCTGCCTTGACCGCGGTCGCGAGTGCGGCCGGCACGTCGAGGTCGTCGGCCAGCAGGTGCCGGATCTCCGCGAGCGCGTCCGGGTCGCCCAGGCCCGGGCGCGCGGCGGCCTCGTGCAGGTCCCGGACCCGGGCGGCGGCGGTGTCCAGCAGGTCCGGGTGGTAGTCCCAGCTCCGGTGCCATGGCCGGTGCAGGATCATCATCCGCACCGCCGCCCAGGGATGCTCGGTGAGCAGGTCGGCAAGCAGCACCAGGTTGCCGGTGGACTTGGCCATCTTCGCGCCGCCGACGGTGACCGTGCCGACGTGGAACCACGCGCGGGTGTGCGGGGCGACACCGGTGAACGCCTCGGCGATCGCCGCGTGGTAGGCGTGGTGCGGGAAGGCCAGGTCCGCGCCGCCCGCGTGCACGTCCGTCCCGACCCCGAGCACCGACAGCGACATCGCGACGCACTCGGCGTGTCACCCCGGCCGGCCCGGCCCCCACGGCGACGGCCACATCTGGTGGTCGTGTTCGGTCGCCTGCCACAACGGGACGTCGAGCGGATCGTCCTTGTCCGGGTCGTCCGGGTGGCCGCCGAACTCCGTCGCCAGCGCCAGCGCGGTCGTGCGGTCCAGCCCGGCCCGCTCCGGCACGCCTGCGCCGCGGAAGTACACCGTGCCGGACCGCTCGTAGGCGGCCCCCGCGGCGAGCAACGCCGCGGCGAGCCGGACCACCGCGTCGACGTAGCGGTGCGCCCACGGCTCGAAGTCGGGGCGGCGCACGTGCAGTGCTGTCATGTCGCCCTCGAACTGGAACTCCTGGAACGCGGCGAAGTCGTCCGCGCGCGTGCCGGCTCGCATCGCCGCACCGTCCAGCACGTCGTCGACGTCGGTGACGTTGCGGCACACCACGGGCTCGACCGCCATGCACCGACGCAACACCCGGGCCAGGGTGTCCACCCACACGAACGTCGCCGCGTGCCCGAGGTGCGTCACGTCGTAGGGCGTGATGCCGCAGACGTAGATCCGCGCCCGGTCCAGCAACGCCAGTCGCGAGCCGGCCAGCTCGATCCAGGCGCTCTCCGTCGTCACGGGCCGTGGCATCGTCCGCCTCCTCGCTCGACAACTCTTCGATACCTGCCCACCGGGTTATCGAACGTCCTGCGGGCCGACGCGGCAAGGGAGCAAAGTCCCGGTGACGCGGGAACATCGGCCGTGTCCACGTGCCCCGGCAGCACGCGCATCGTGGCGGACGCGAGCGAGAAGAGTGTGTCGACCGAGGCGCCGTTCCCGACCGGACGGCGCCCCCGCTCCGCGCTGCCGATCCGCATCCCGTTCAGTTCCGCCACGGCCTCCTCGGGCGGGTACGACACGCCGGCGTCCTGCGGCCACCCCCGCCGTCGCCCGGATTGGCAAGATCGTGCGCGACGACCAGCGCCCGCCCACTCCGCCAGCCGACGCGCCCTGTCCAACGACACCTGGGACAAGCCCCACTCCGGTGACCTGCCAGCCAAGTTCGGCCAGCCACACCGCGTCGAGGCCCTCACCGCGGCCCGGTCCAGCGCACGATCGGCAGCCACGCCAGCCACCTCGGCCGCGACGAACCGGTTGGGCTTGGCCGTCCACACCAGTTCCGAGACCCCGCACCGCCGGTCCCACCACGTGCTCGACATCATCGTCCCCAGCAGCCCCGGTGTGGCGGTAATCCCTGTGGTTTCGCGCAAGTCGAGCGAACCGGCCGTCAGGTGTAGATGATCTGGCCGCCCGCGGCCAACTCGTAGAACTCGCCGACCGTGATGATGCCGTCGACCTGGTCGATGAAGTCGTCCTTGGTCAGGCCGAACAGGTCGACCGAGGCCTGACAGGCGTAGAGGCCGGCACCGGTGTCGGCGATCATCTCCACGAACTCGGGGATCGGCGGGATGTCCAGCTTCTCCATCTTCCCGGCCAGGTAGTGGGTCATCAGGTTCGACACACCGGGCAGCCCGCCGGCCCAGGTGGCGAGGTGGAGGCCGGGGTTGCCGACGGTGGCGAGCTTGATGTGCTCGTGCCGTCCCTTGCGGATCGCGTCCAACCCGAAGAAGGTGAAGAACAGGTTCGCCTCGATGCCCTCGGCGCGCGCGCCGTTGGCCATGATCAGCGCCGGGTAGACGCCCTCCAGCGAACCCTTGGAGACAATGATCGAGACCTTCTCGATGGTGTCGGCCATGTCGGCACTCCCTTCCTAGATGCAGCCGCGGGGCTTGGGGATACCGGCGATACGCGCGGCGAGTTTGGCCGGGCCCTTTGGGAACAGCTGGTACAGCTCCTTGACACCCACCCCCGACGTCTTGCCCAGCACGCGGACCGTGGCCCCGGTGCCCTTCTCGGCGTACTCCCTGCGCATGAACGTGATGACCTGCCAGTGCCGGTCGGTCAGCTCGTCGATGCCCGACTCGCGGGCGATCTCGAGCGCCATCTCCTCGCGCCACTGCTCGGGGTCGGTGAAGAAGCCGTCGTCGCCGACGGTGACCTCGGTCCCCGCGTACGTCTTCGTCGTCATCTCGCGCCCTCCTCAGTGGCAGGTGGTAGGTGTTTGCCTGCGGTGGGCATGCTCCCCGGGATGCCGGGGATGTCACGGCCAGGCAGCAGGCTGTGCCAGTACAGCCACGAGAACATCAGCTTGCCCAGGTGGTTGAGCCGCGACTCCTTCAGCAGCGGCAACCCCACCGCGCCGGGGAAGTGGCCGGGCAGCGGTTCGGTGTCGTAGTTGAAGTCGATGAGCAGCGCCTTGCCGAAGCCGCTCTCGATGAAGCAGTTGGTGTGCCCGTCGAAACCCTCGTCCAGCTCGTCGCCGGCCAGGAACCGCACGACGTTGCGGGTCAGCACCTCGCCCTCGAAGTGCGTGACCGAGCCCGCCTTGGAGGTCGGGACCGCGGCCGCGTCACCGATCGCGAAGATGTTCGGCCGCACCGTCGACTGGAGCGTGCGCGGGTTCGTCGGCACGAACCCCAACGCGTTCCCCAACTCCGGTGAACGCTCCACATAGGACTCGCCACCGTGCACCGGCACGACCACCACGAGGTCGAACGGCACCTCGCGCTCGTCGTAGGACACCAGCCGGCCGCCGGTGCCGTCGACACTGCCGGTGTTGAACTCGGTCACCAACTCGATGCCCTTCTCCTCGAGCAGCCCCGAGAGCGTGGCGGCGGCCACCGGCTTGGTGAACGCCGCGTCCAGCGGAGTCACGTAGGTCAGCTCCACCTGGTCGCGGACACCCCGTTCGCGGAGGTGCCAGTCCGCCAGGAAACAGAACTCCAGCGGCGCGACCGGGCACTTGATCGGCAGGTCCACCACGTTCACCACCAGCCGGCCACTCGTGAAGCGCCGCAACGCACCGGCCAGCGCGGTCGCCCCGGGCAGGTCGTAGAAGGTGAACACCCGCTCGCCCCAGCCCGGCCCGGTCAGGCCCTCGGTCTCCTCCGGCAGCAGCCGCGCCCCGGTCGCGACCACCAGCACGTCGTAGTCCAGGACGCCACCACCGATCAGATGCACGCGGTGGGCGTCCACATCGACCCGGTCCACCGCGACATCGGTGAAACCGACCCCGGCCCGCAGCTGACGGGCCCTCGACCGCACGAGGTCCGCGGCATCCGCGGTCCCGAACGGCACGAACAACAGACCCGGCTGGTACACGTGATCGTCGTCCCTATCCACGACCGTGATCTCGACATCGTCGCCGAGCATCCGCCGCAGGCGGTTCGCCGCGATCGTGCCGCCGGTACCGCCGCCGAGTACCACCACATTCCTTGTCACATTCCCAGGCTGCCCAGCCAGCAGTCGACTGCCCCAGAGGCGTTCGTCCCTGTGGGACACCTCCGAAAGTCCAGCCATGTCTGGATTCACGTCCAGTCCCGCCGGGCGGTGCCGATGTGAACGCCGACCGGTCCGTGAGCCCTTCTTAGCCCGGCCGGACACGGTTTCCTCGGCGACAACCGTGTCCGGCCGCCACATGGTGGGTCGTGGTCTCACATCGTGTGTCGCCTGGCTCGCCACAGCACCGGTTGTCCGGTGCCGTCGCTCGCGATGGCGTCGCCGATGATGTCGCCGCGGTCGTCGACGGCATGTGCCGAGCTCGCGACGAACCCGGGCGGCACTCCGAGGTCGGTGAACACGCCGTGCGCGTCCCAGAAGGCCGCGTGCGAGGTGTCGGTCGCCGCGTCGTGGACGGTACCCACTGCCTCGTCCCGGTCGTTGATGTCCGACACGGTGCCGCTGTCGACGCTCGGCGGAGTCGCGAAGAGGGTCACGTGCCCGACGCGGTCCCAGCGCAGCGCGACCGGGTACGCGGTGTAGGTGGTGTTGCCGATGGCCGTGCCCCGGTTGTTGATCCCGATCGCGGTCGCGCTCTCACCCGAGGGTGTCTCACACGTGATGGCCACGGCCCGGGCGTCCCAGCGCACCGCCTGCTGTGGCGGACGCAGGCCGCTGCCGGTCCAGCCGACCACGTCGCCGTTGTCGTTCACCGCCTCGATCACGGCGACGCCCAGGTCGGTCAGTTCGCCGTGCCGTGACCAGCGGATGCCGTTCTGCGGACCGTCGCCGCTCATCGTGCTGCCGACGATCACCCCGTGGTCGCTGACCCGCCACGCCCCGCTGTTGTCCGTCCCGGGGAGGGTGCCGAGGTCGACGACACTGCCGCCCGGCGTCCACCGCACAGCGTGGCCGTGGATGCCGTCCGCGGCGGTGGACGAGCCCACGACCGTGCCGTCGTCGGCGATCCCGTTGGCGAGGGCCGTCCCACCACCGGTCAGGGTCGGCAGCACCGTGAGGTGGCCGCGGGCGTCCCAGCGCACCGGACGTTCCGTGCCGCTGACCGGATCGGTGAAGCCGGACACCTCACCCCTGCTGTTGAGGTCGGTAGGCCAGGCGAACCGCGTGCCAGGCGGGGTCGGGTCGAGCGCGACGACGTGACCGTCGAGACCCCAGCGCACCACCCGCAGCGTCTCGGCTGTCGTGTTCGTGCCGATGATCACCCCGCGGTCGTCGATGAACGACGCGACGTTGATCGCGTCGGGCGACCACTGCTCCAGCATGACCACGTCCCACCGCGCCGCGGCGGGCTCGGCCGCCGCGGGCACCCATGTGCCGGCCGCCATGCCGGTTGTCATCACCAGTGCCGCCGTCACCGCCGCGGCGCGGCGGATCACGTCTGACCGACGTCTCATCGTGTTCACCTTCCCGTGGAGCAGGAACAGTTCCGACACTCACGCTGTGCCGAGCCCGCACACGGGGACCAGGGACCCACGTCCCCGCACGCGGTTTCCTTAGTCACCTGTCCAGGAGGACATCGGCGACGGCGCTGCGAGGCGTGTGGGCAGCGGTGCGGCGGCGTTCGGCGCCCACCCCAGTCGGGCGACGAGCCGCGGCACCGCCGTGGACGCCGTCCCTGCTCGGACAGCGGGCACGTCGCCAGGCCCAGCTCGGTGGCGCCCAGGAGGACAGCGCTCATCCCCTCACCCGCCCGCCTTCGGGCGATAATCCGTCGTCGCCTGGAGTGGCGATCGTGAGGTACTCCTGCTGTTGGGAGTAACGCCTGCCCGTCGCCGTGGGGGTGGTCGCGTCCAGCAGTAGGTGTGCCAGCTCGCCGACCGCACGGGCGGCAGCCAGCTCGTCCCGACCTCGGGGATGCCGGTTCCGGTCGGCGTCGGCGGGGCGACCCCGAAGCCGACCAGTGTCGCGAAAGGCCAGAGGCCCTTCCCGGAGTTCCCGACGGACCGTGTCATGAGAAGAACCAGGCCGAACCTGACCTGGACTCAGCGAACGTCCAAACGGAGCCGGTTGAAGACAATGATCTCTGACACTGCTGGCGAGGTCGGGATCGCCGCACCACGGGATGGGAAAGCACGTTCGAACCGCAGGTCGTGAAGAGGCTGCACGCCAGCCCACGGATGTGGATGAGATCGTGCTGTCGTTGAGTGTTCTTGGCTTCAAAAGGGTGTCACCGCACAAGCGCGACAGCACGTTCTTTTCGGATCCTCGCAGCTGGCGCTGCGGCCAGCCACACTCGTTCAGTCACGCAGCCCGCGAGGTACCGCTACCTGATCAGCGGCTTCGGCGCCATGCCAAGCTTACTTACAGTCACACTCCCAGTGCCCACGACGTAACTCGTTCGGCGTGAAGATCACGATCCGGCAGACTTGGCAGATCTCGAGGATGTTGCGTACTCCTCCTGTGTCTACGACCGCCAGCAGCCCTCCGTGCCGAACGGCGAGCACATCTGGTCTCACCGGGAGTTGACTATTTACTGAAAGACGGCCCGTGCCACGTTGGATGGCGGACCTGTTCTGAAGCGAGATGGGCGCGTGCAGCAGTACACCTTGCTACCAAGGCCTGGGTGCCGTGCTGCGAGGAGTGCAACCGCGCCGCGTTCATCTACCCTTCGTGAGTGGTCGAGCAAGTGGAGAAATGGCACCGCGCGTTCGGTCAGGTCCTGCATCGCGCGCATCTGGCCTCGGCTGGTGACCTCGCGGACATCGTGAACAACGCCGCTGCCCCGGTGGGGGTGTCGGTGCAGGTGTACCTCGCGGACATGAGCCAGGGTCGCTTGTGTCCGGTTCAGTCCGGTCCGGCGTTGCTCGTGGACTCCACCACGGCCGGCGAGGCGTTCCAGCGAACCGAGATCGTCCCCGTCGACGCCGTCGGTTCGACACCGCCGTACCTGTGGATACCGCTGCTGAACGGCACCGAGCGACTCGGCGTGGCCAGAGTGGACCTACCGCCCGATGCCGACCCGCACGACACGTGGCTTCGCGAGCAGTGCTGGGCGCTGGTCGGCCTGACCGCGCACCTGGTGATGAGCAAACAGCACTACAGCGACCTGTTCCACACCGTTCGCAGATCCGAGCCGTTGTCGGTGGCGTCGGAACTGCTGCGGCAGCTGCTGCCGCCGCAGACCTTCGCCTGCGACCAGCTGGTGGTCTCGGCCTTGATGGAGCCCTCCAGCCGGGTCGCCGGCGACGGTTACGACTACGCGATCGACGCGGGCCGCGCCTACCTGGGGATCTTCGACGCGATGGGCCACGACATGAACGCCGGCCTCATCACCTCGGTCGCCCTCGCCGCGACCCGCAACGCCCGCCGCAACGGCTTCTCCGCGAGCAAGGGCGTCGAACTGGCCGACGAGGCGATCCGCGAGGTAGTCGCACCGAAAGGATTCGTGCCGTTCGCCACGGCCCTGATCGCCGAGCTCGACCTGGACACCGGCGTGTTGCGGTACCTCAACGCGGGACACCCGCCCGCGGTGCTGCTGCGTGCGGGGAAGGTGGTCGGGCACCTGGACCGCCGCTGCGGCATGCCCCTGGGGCTCGGTCACCTCGGACACCCCCGCGGAGGCCCGGTGACCGTGCGGCTCCAACCCGGCGACAAGGTGCTCTTCTACACAGACGGCGTCACCGAAGCCCGCAGCACCGACGGCGAGATGTTCGGACTCGACCAGCTCATCCACCTCATCGAACTGCATGAAAGAGCCGGTCTCCCGACCCCTGAAACGCTGCGCCGCATCACCCGCGCGGTCATGCACCACCAGAACGGGCACCTCTCGGACGACGCCACCCTCCTTCTCGTCGAATGGGACGCCTCCGCTCCCAACGCTCTGCTACCGGAACTGTGAACCACGCCGCCCGCACACTCCGGCCAGGATCGAACTGCATACGAATGGGCATGCCATGTGAAAAAGTTAAGCGATGGTGCTAGGTTGGCCTCACTCACGTAAGCATCTGGTCCCGTGGAGGGCTGCATGACTAGCGAGGTCGGACCGTCGCGGTGGGCTGTCGAGCAGTTTGGCGACCATGCTGCGGAGGTGAGGCGGCATGTGATCGTCGGGCTCGCGCGTGGCCAGCGCGGGGCGCGTCTGGTGCAGACCGTGGCCGAGAGCGCGGGAGCGAAGGATAAGTTGCCTTACGGCAGCATGTGAGCCACCCGCTACCGCTTGGTGGTCGAACAGTTCGAGTTGGCCGCTTTGCCTGGGTATGAAGCTCACAAGCCCAAGGGTGCCTCGTACAGTCTGGCCGTGATCAACGGACGGGTACTCATCCCCTTTCGACACGCCACCTCGCTGAATGTGCCGATCTCCCGCGCGAAGCTGGATAACAAGATCCCCTTCAAGGTGTCTCGTGCCCACGGTGTAGAACCGGCTCCGACGCTGTTCGACACCCCCGGTGGCAGCGAAACGGCGTCGGATCCTTCGGTGGCCGAGGCTGACGCGGCGGCTCAGAGGGAGAAGCTCAAGGTGGTGTACGTCGCCTACGTGGCCAACGCAGATAGTGACGATGTGTTGGCCGCCTGGTGGGGCACACCGGACACGTTGGAGGAGGACGGCACCATGCTGTGGTCGCCAGAGCGGCTAGACATGAGTCTCGCCACGGCGCAGTCGGCCGATTCACCTCAAGGTGGTCTCCACTCCGTGGGTGCGGGCGCGGCTTCGCCGGGCTTCGCCGAGGGCGAGGTACCACCGTTGAAGATGAACGTGCACACCGAGACGGTCCAGCGCCCTTCCGCTGAGCCTGAACCGGCCACTTCCGAAGCAGCAGAAGACGGCGATGAGTGAGGATAGTCAGCCCCAACTCTTTCCGTCATCTGGCAAGCGCGGCACCAACAACAGGAGCCGATCCCGGACAGAGCGACTCTCCCCGGCAGCGGTGCATGAGGTGTTCGACCCGACGCGGCTAACTCAGGCGCGCAATCTTCTCGGGAAAACCAAAAGGTGGTTGGCCGACGAACTCGGAGTCACCCCGGCGGCGATCAGCCAGTACGAGATGGGCACCAACCGTCCACGCCCAGACTTGTTGCCACGGCTGGCCGAGGTCCTCAAGGTGCCGCTTTCCTTTTTTCTGGCGGGACGCCCTCATGCACGACTGGACGGCTCAGCCGCGCACTTCCGCAGCCTCCGCAGCACTCGCGCCTACCAACGCGCCAAGGCCATCGCGTACACCGAGCAGGCCTGGGAGCTGACCTACGCGCTGGAGAAACGTGTCCAACTCCCGCTGGTCGACCTTCCTGGCTTCGCGGGCGGGGAGGTTCATCCCGGCACCGATCTGCCGAGTGACCCGGTCGCAGCGGCCAGGGCCCTCCGCGTTGCCTGGGGACTAGGTACCGGACCGATCACTCACCTGATCCGGCGACTGGAATCACACGGGATCGTCGTGCTCACCCCACAACGCGACGACGACCTGCAGACCGTCGACGCCTTCTCCACCTCCCGGCTGCCTCGCCCCGTCGTCGTGCTGACGCCGAACCGGACTGACGACGTGTACCGGCATCGCTTCAGCGCAGCACACGAATTGGCTCACCTGATCTTGCATGGCGAAGTAAGTCCTGGTGACATCGCCCAAGAACGTGAAGCCGACGCCTTCGCCGCAGAGTTCCTGACCCCTCGGGAAACGATCCTGCCCGAACTACCTACCCGAGCAGATCTGCACAAACTCTCCCAACTGCGCAACTCCTGGGGAGTGTCAGTGCACTCCTTGCTCTACCGCTGCCGCGAACTCGGCCTGTTGTCAGACTCCTCCGCTAGCCGCGCCTACCAGCGTCTACATGACCTACAAGGCCAACCCGGCTTTGCCCCGCAGGCGCTAGCCGGCTACCCCGGCGAACAGTCCGCACTCCTGGTCGAGGCATTCAACCTCGCTTGCGAGCACGGCCTGACCATCGCAGACCTCGCCCACGAACTGGCCTGGACCGTTCCCCAAGTTCGGCAGATGCTCGGCGCAGGAGAACAACGACCAGTTCTTCTCTTGGTCGGTAGCGAGCCTCTGCGGCCAACGGCGACAGAAAACCACCGCTAAGACCGTCTGTCTCACCTGGATCTATGATCTTGTGGTCGTGAACTTGAGCGTGGCTGATCGGTTGTCGGCACGGTTGGTTCCGGTGTTTCGGGCTCGGCCGCAGTGGGGCGGGACGGCGGGGTTGCCAGCGCGGGCGGTGTTCACCGCGATCGTGTCCATGTGGGCCAGAGGGTGCTCGTGACGGGATCTGACGCGTCGTCCGGGCTGGGAAACGACGGACGTTCAGAATAGTGCCCGGTCGAAGACGGTGATCTCGGATGCCGCCGGCGAGGTCAAGCATCGACGTCCCTTGGGCAATAGATTCCGAGGGCCCACATCTGTCGTCACCTTCCGACGCACATTAGCGGGGCGCGCTGTCAAGCACGAACCGAGCGACGCGAGTGGCCATTGCCGAGCGGTAGCCCGAGAGCGGTCGTCCCCATCAGCGTGCATCGACAGTATTTGTGCTCGACTGTCTCGTATGACACTACATAGCGTCGGTTGGCGGTAGGATTGGCCGGGATTGGCTAGAGTGACAGGTCGCTCGTCCCTTGTGGTGAGCGGTGTTGGATGCCCGGCGGGCGAATTGCCGCGCTTCCCCTTGGGGAGGCGTTCGCCCGCCGGGCCCACGCATGTCAGGCGGCCTGGTGTTCGTCGGAGGCGGTGTGGCTGGGGATCGCTGTCACGCCGCTTGCTTCGAGGCGTTCGAGAATCTTGTCTGCCACGGTGAGGATCCGTTCAGCCGACTTGCGGACGGTGTCGCGGTCGTCTGCCCAGCTGGCTACGTAGGGGACGCTGTAGTCCAGAGCGTTCAGGCCACAGGCGGCGGTAACGATGCACGCGACCGATTCCGCCTCGACCTCCAAGAGGTCACGTGTGGCGGTCTTCCACCGCGTGTCGTGGTTGCACAGTATGTGGGCGAGTTCGTGGGTGAGCGTCTTGGCGGCCTGGCTGTCCGCGAGATTCGGACGTATCACCACGCGGCGCTGGTCGAAGTTCGTCACGCCGTACGCGGGGCTGCAGTCGGCTCGTTCGATGCGGTAGCCGAGCGTCGTGATCTGTTCTGCGATGCCGTCCCACAGTCCGGCTGGCGCGTCGCCCGACAGCTCTACCGGTGTGGGTCGGACGCCGTCGCTCTCTGCGGGTACGCCCTGTAGCTGGGAGCTGTCCACCACCGGTACGAGCATGAACCCTGACAGTTCCGGTGCGTTCGTGCCGATCAGGTTTCCGTTCGCGTCGCGAATCTCGGGGCCGGGCCTGTTCGTGTCCTCCGAGTCTGACTTCCGGAAGACCGGCTTCCAAATCTTGATCTTGTGGGTGCCTTTGCGCATCAGTGGGTAGCCTGCTTCGCGCCATTCGGACATCGGACGCACGTCCGTCGCGTGGGGACACTGCTGCAGGATCATCAGTACGTTGTTGAAGCTGTAGCGGCGTAGCCAGGGTCGGGACGTGACCAGCAGCTTCCAGCCCTCCGAGGTCATGAGCGCGTCGACTCCGTCGAGCAGTTGTTGCCTCGCGGCCTCGAGTCGTTCGGCGCGTTCCTCGGGTGTGAGGCGTGGGCGCGGCTTGCTGCGGTTGGTGGTTCGGGTCTTCCGCGTTGCTGTGGGCATGACGAGTACTCCCCTTGGGGTGTGATGTGGTGTCGGTCCTGGGTGACGCCGTGGGGTTGCCGTCCCCACGGCGTCACTAGCGATGGTCAGTGGACGGTGAAGCCGACGCGTCCGGTCTCGCACTCAGGGCAGGCGATCGTGTCGGCGTGGAAGTCGTCTGCGTCGTCGTAGACCCAGGAGCCGACATCGCACCCGTCTGGGTGGAATGTCCAGTCGCCGGACTCGGCGCGCCACTGGCTGCCACATGAGCTACAGCCGGCCAGGCATGTCGAGGCGCCGAAGCCCTCCAGTTCGAACAACCAGGCGACGACGTCGTCCGGTAGCTCGTTCATGCCGACCGCGCACGCGATCGCTTTGGTGTCGAAGTGTTCGCGTACCTCTCCGAGCAGGTACCAACCTGCAGGTACGGCGTCGGACTGATCGGTGGCGGTCCACCGTTCCGAGCTCGAGAACCCGTAGTCGACTGTGACCACGGTGAACGGCTTTACGACGTTGATGATCGTGACCGATCGTCCCTCGGACAGGTACGTGTCGCCGGTGAGTTCGACGAGCACGTTCTGCGCGGTGAGGAAACCCGCAGACTCGAGCGTCTTCACGATGCTCCATGGGGCAGGACAGCTCATGCACGTCAGGTCAGGCGAGTCACCCGGTCCCGGCCGGATGTCCTCGGACGTGACCACACGGTCCGCTACCGTGGCGTAGGTGACCTTCGCGGTCAGTGCCATGGCCAGGGCGTCGCGGAGCCGGTCTCCTGACTCGTTCTCCGCTACATCGGACAGTGACTCGAAGGTTTGAGTTGCGTCCACGGTCAGCGAATAGCGTGAGGCGGACACTTCTAGGGCACTCATGACAGATCTCTCCCCTGCTCGGATCTCGCGGTGTTGGATTTCGTCAGATGCGGGGTTGCCGACCCTCATCACTCCGACATGACCGACAATACACAAAATCACGAGCGACGCAATCGCTCGCCAGAAATTCTTCTCCCACCTCACGTGAGCCCATCAACAGCCTGTAAGAGCCGCAGATTCCTGACCGCTCACAGCGAATGGAGTCAAACTCCTCCGACAGCTTCACCTCTTTTGCAGCGCATAAAATTCCGCAAGTAAGGAGAATTGCTGATTTCCTGCCCTTTGGGTTATTGACGGGTGACCCTCTCGTCGATGCGAGTCGGGCCCGCCCAACTGTTCACCTGCCTGCCGGCACCGAAGTCGCGCCTCCGACAGGAAAGCCCTACAGGGCCCCTGAGCTGGGAGTACGACGTTTGGCCGACTTCTCCTCTAATGGGTAGTCAACAAGGTAGACCGACAGGAAGGCAGATCGGCAGCAGGACCGGCCGTCCCACCACGAGGAGAGCGGGTACGTTCGAGATAATGTTATCGATCAGAGGAGAGATGTCGTCTCGCTGGATGGACTCTCCCCTATTTCAGCGAGGGCAACCTTCAACAACGCGATCGTCCGGGCAACCGATTCTTCACGTCCAAGTTCGCGTTGAATCCGGATAATGTCTTGGTAGACACCTTCATTGTATGGGTCTATGCGGCGCATGTCCTCAAGGGTTGTCAGCCTGGTTTCCAGCGTGATGTCGCTGTTCTTCGCGGCGTTTTCCAAGCTGTCGAGTACGTCTCGACGGATGGTTTCTCGAGGAGTGATGAGCCATTCTGCACCGAGTTCTTCCGCTAGCTCGCCGCGGTAGAGGTCGGTGACGGACACGGCATCGGCGGATGGGTCCCGGAGTAAGCGGTGGAGACGCCACAGGTCGACGTCGACGATGTGTGGGTCGAGGGCGTAGTGGCTGTCGTGGGTGGTGGTGAGGGTCTCGACGGCGCCGTCGGTCGCCGTGCGGAGCGCTCGTCGGAGTTGGGAGAGAGTGGCGTGGAAGCTGTTCTGTGGCCGGTGACCGGGTGCGTCTGGCCAGATGTCCGCGACGATGGCGTCTCGCCGCACGCCGTCCGGGTGCAGCGCCAGGTGAACGATGATTTCTCGCTGTTTGGGAGCTACCGCGTTGGTGATGTCGACTCCGTTGCGGAGGAGTCGGATCCGGCCGAGCACATGGAGGTCGACCTGCGCGGCGGTCGCCTTGGGGGGTGGTTTGGCCGGCTGCCGGTCTGGATCGGGTCGTCGTTCTTCGACCGCGACGTCCTGCGGCGTTGGGGCGTCAGTGACGTGGCAGAGAAGTTCGACCAGATCCGCCGTGTCGTCGTCGGACAGCGAGTACAGCCTGGTGCCGATCACGTCCAAGGTCGGATTGGCTGCCTCCACGACTCCGCGGTCGCCGACGTGCAGTGAGTTTCCTCGGGACCACGGTCCGAGTAGGACGGCGGCGAGACCGTGCTCGGCGCCCGCGTTGAGCACCGCGTGCAACCGGTCGTCAACCTGCTGAGTTGGTCGGATGAACAGCGCGAGCGGGCCGGGGTGTTCGCCAGTGCGTATCCGGGTGGTGAGTGCTGTTTCCATGTGGTCGAGCGCGGTCGACGCGGAGTCGGTGAGCACGAGGTTTGACGGCGTTCGTGTGGTCGCGCGATTCGGCAGGAGCAAGCCGAGATCGGGCGCAGGTATGAGGACAGTCGCGGTGCCGTCTGGCCGCGGGACTGCGAGAAGGTGAAGCAGGAGGGCTCGTGCGGCGAAGTGGCTACCAGGTCCTGTCAGTCCCACTCCCCTATGCGAAGCCAGGTCGATGGCTAGTTGCCGGCCGTCACGTTCGCCCAGAGGGGTCGCGGTGCTCTGCGGTTGCGCTGCACGCGGAGGGACGGGCACGAGGAGGGCACGTACTACGGGGCCGAGGGGTTGACGGAGATCCTCGCGGACTCCACTTCCGACGCGGTAACGGTGGCGACGCCGTAGCCGCGAGATGGTCACGGCGGTGGTCGCCGCGGCGGCTAGTGCGAGGCTGATGAAGGCGCCGGTGGTCAGGTCGACGCTCGGTTCGTTCGCGGGTTCGGGCTGCGCCGGCGGATCAGCCGGCCGCGGTGATGTCGGCGAGGGCTGATCCTGGCTCGGTCGCGTCTCTGGGGTGGGAGCCGGAGCCGGTATTTGTGCGATGAGTTGCCAGCCTGGTCGTACGAGGTCGGGGGTGGTGAGTGCGTGACCGTCTGCCTGGATGATGCCGCGGTTCTGTGCGAACAGTTCGGGCCAGCGGGTGCCGTCGCCCCAGACTCGTTCGGCTACGTGCCACAGGCTGTCGTGGACGCCGTTCTCCGGCGGGCGCACGACCTCAGTGACCGTTGTCGTCGCTGGGCTGGCGACGGGTGGTGCGGTTGCGGCGGGGATGGTTGGTGCGGCGTGTGCCGGTGGATGAGGTGCCGCCGTGGCGGTTCGGCTGCCGAGGACGGCAAGCAGGATGGTGGCAACGAGAGTTCCAGCTACCCGGCGTGCGGGTCCACCCGTGCGCAGTTGCGGTCCGCGTACGCCTTGTCGAACGACGGCGAGCCCACAGCGGCCGACGTCGACTACGAACATTGCCCATGCGAGCCAGCAGAGGCACGCCAGGAGGTCGAGCAGCATGCTCGGCGAGAGCGGAGCTACTAAAACGGACTTAAGCTCGGCGATGCTGGGCACGTGATCGGCAAGCGGCCAGCCGACGAACCGGCACAGTGCCCACGGCAGCCCTGCGGTCAGTGTCAGCAGCGCCGCCGCCGCGAGCAGACCGGCGACGAGTCGGGCTGCTGTCGCCGCCCACACGGAGCGGCGAGGCATCGTCATGTCGTTTCTGGGGTGTCACGTCCCGGGGCAGTCGCACCGCCCGGACGCGGCACAGGCGAGGTGTGTCGCATCGGCACAGGTCCTGCCGGAGGCTCGCGGTTCGAGCCGTCGATCACGTCGGCGTTTGTTCGTTTGCGTCGGGTGCGCGGTGTCTTCCTGCTGGTCGACCAGCGGGTGAGGTCGGCAACCGGCACGTCGGTGAACCTCGCGAGTTCGTCGATCTCGATGACTCCTCTGGCGGTCTCGAGGATGTCGCCGAGTTGGCGTTCGATGTCGGCCAGTTGTTCGGCGATGGCGTTTCGCCGCTGCGCGAGATCTCCGATCTGCTGGGCTGCGGCGGATCGTTTGGCACTGCGGACGGTGTCTGCCTCCTCGACGCGACGCAGAATCTCGTGTGTGGTGGCCATGAGTGCTCCTCTTTAGTCCTGTTGTGGGCGTGCGCTGCCGTCGCCGTGGACGGTCAGGCTGGTGATGCCGATCAGGCCGAGCAGTTGGGTGGGTTGGCTGGCCGTGATGGTGACGGTGACTGAGTCGCCGGCGACAGCGACGGTCCCCATCGCCCCTTGAGCAGCCAGGTGCGCCTGGGCGTTGTGTACCGCCTGATCGGGTACCAAGGTGATGGCGCCGGTGGCGCGGTAGGCGGTCAGGTCGAGTGCCTGGGCTCCGGCGCGGGCGGCGGCTTCTGCTTGGCCGTCGGCGCGGATCTTCGTCGCGAGTGCGAGGCCGCTATCGAGGACGAGGCCAGTGAGGACGATGAGCGCGAGGAGGAGTGTGGCGACGAACGCGGTGACGGTTCCGCGGTCGGCTGTCCGCCAATGGCGTGCGCTCATCTCGGTGCCTCCCGCCACGTGTCGATGGGTTCGATGGCGGTGGATGAGAGCCATGTCGTCGAGAGTGCGGGCAACACCGCATCGGTGAGGTCAACCAAACAGGCGACTGTCACCGTGATGGTGCTGGTCGCTATCAGGTCGTTGATGGTGCTACGGACACGACGCGACTCGCAGACCACACCAGACTGAGCGAGCGCGGTATCTGCCGCGGACTGTGCGGCAGCGTCCGCTGCGCCGGCAGTGCGTTCCATGCTCGCGGCTCGTGCGGCCTGGTGAGCGACCGTGTCTAGCCGCAACCTGGCGGACACGCCTCGATGAACGACGACCGCCACGACGACGAGCAGCAGTACTAGAAGCGGTGTCAGCACGGTCATCTCGGCGGTCACCGATCCGCGGTCGGAACGCCACGTCATCACTGAACTCCATCCACGAATCGCTCCACCGGGCCGGTGGCCAGTGCGTGGACCGGAAGCTCGAGGAACGGGATGACGGTGGAGGTCACGCCATCGAGGTCCACGGAGGCAGTGGCTGCGGTGCGGGTGGTGGTGACGTGTGTGTCTCGCAGTGGTCCCTGGCCGAGGCGCGTGAGGGTGTCCTCGGCGGCGCGGGTCCCCTTGGCTGCGGTGCCGTCGTTGATGCGTGCGGCGGCGAGGCCGTGTGCCGCGGCGGCCTGGGCTATGTGGGTCGCGTGAGACCAGAGTCCGAACTGGATGATGAGCAGTACGAGGAAGAGGATCGCCGGTGTCGCGATCACGAACTCCGCGCTCGCCGATCCTCGATCGCCGGTCAGGTGTTGGCGGATGTGGGGGCGTTTCATGTCACAGGCCCAGGTCGATGCTCTCGGCCTTGTTCGCGACCTTGGCCGCGATGACCGCGAAGGTGGCGATGGCGATGAGAACCAGTAGCGCGATGCCGACTACTGCCTCGGTGGTGTAGCCGGCTTCTGGCTGCTCCTTCAACGATTCGATGCGCACGCGGACCAGGGTCCACAGCAGCGACAGGTACGTCCTCATGGTTCTCTCCGATCTGGTCATAGTCCGTTGAGGACCTGGTGTGCGGCTGGGTAGGCGATGAAGATGAGGAAGCCGAGGAACAGCAGCACTATCGGTAGGCTCATCCGTTCGGTGGCGGACGCGGCGCGGCTCTCGGCGTCGTTGAGTTGTCGCGTCCGCAGTGAGGTGGCCTTGGCGCTGAGTGATTGCCGTACTCGCGCACCTTCGGTGCCTGCGAGGGACAGCGACGCGGCGACTTCGGGCAGTTCGGGGATGGTGAGTTCGTCGCCGAGCCGCCGTAGGGCGGTCCAGGGGGTGTCTCGTGTGAATCGGGCGGCTGCCAGGGCGCGTTGGAGTTGGGTGAACGCCCAGCCGTGGCCGACCGCGACGGAGTCGTTCAGGGCGCTGTCGACGCCGGCGCCGCCGGCCAGTGAGATGACGACGAGGTCGATGTACGCGGACAGGGCGTGACGGAAGTCGGCCCGGCGTTGCCGTGCTGCTTGGCGAACACGAACATCTGGTAGCAAGAAGCCACCTGTAGCGCAGGCCAGCGCCAGCGCGGCCGGCACGTGTAGCCCTACGGCGATGCCAAGTACAGCGGCTGCGGTGACAGCCAGAATCGGTGCCGCTAGGCCGACCATCGCCAGCGCCAGTTTCTTGGCCAGGTGGTCGTCGACGCCGCGGCCGAGCACGGTTAGATCGCGGGTCAGTTTCGGCGAGGGCAGGCCAGCGGAGCGCAGCACCGCGACCGCGGAACCGATGACTCGCCGTTTAGCCGGCGTGTCGGGGGTGGGCATCGTTGTGCCGCGTGCGATCGCCGTGCGGAGCGCGGGCCTCGGCGGCACCAGCCACACCGTCAGCGCCCACAGTCCGAGCCCAAGGCTGGCACCGATCCCCACGATGACGGTCATAGCGAAATGTCCTTGTTATCGACTCGAGCGAGTACGCGGCCCGGCTCGGTCAGTGCGGCGATCCGGACCAGCCACGCGAACGCGCAGGCGAACAGAGTGCCGGTCGCGAGGAGCACCAGTTGGCCGATGGCTGTGTCGTACGCGGCGAGGTACTCGCGGTTCAGCACGGTCAGCACTGCGGCGAAGGCGAGGGTGGTTCCGACGACGATGCGCACGGTGGTGCGTGTGCGCGATCGGCTGGCCTCGACCCGCATCCGCATCGCGGCCTGGTTCCGGGCGGTGATCGCGAGGGAGCCGAGTAGCTCGCCGAGTTGGCGGGCCTGTTGGGTGGCCGCGAGCAGCAGGGAGGACACGACCAGGTCGGCGGTGGGATCGGCCAGGTCGTCGGCGAGGTACCGCAGGCTCGGCGCCAGCGCCTCGCCTCCTTCGAGCCGGTTGGCGAGAGCGGTGACCTCGTGGCTGATCGCCGTGGGAGCGATCGGTGCGCTGGCCAGAATGGCCTGCTCGAGTCCCGCGGCGGCGAGAGTGTCGCGGAGCATCTCGGTCCAGGTCGCGATCGCTTCGATGCGCGCGACGCGCGTGGCGTGTGCTGTGTCTCGGCCGAGTAGCCGGGGCAGCGACCACACTCCCGCGGCGATGAGTGGCACGCTGGCGACCCAGCCGGTCAGTACCCCGCCGGCGACGCCTGCTCCCGCCGCGATGGTGCCACGGATGACCAGTGGTTCACTCGGCCGCCACCACGTCGGACGCGGTCGTCGGTGCGTTGCAGTCCGCCATCCGGTGATGACGAGCCAGAGCCCGATGCCTACACCGGCACCCACCGCGACGAACACGGATGTCGTGGTGGTCATCGGCTCTCGCCCCGTCGCCAGTTCGAGTTCTCGAGCATGAGTGGGTCGAATCCCACGTCGCTGAGCAGTTCGGCGGTGTCCCTGCGCAGGGCTCCGGGGACTGGGGTCGCGCGCCTGTCCGGGCCGGGGCGGTAGACCTCGTTGGAGATCACCTGGATGCCCTCGGCGCCGACGACTTCGCGGACGGACGAGACGACCCGGGTGACGCCATCGGTGGCACGGACGATGTGGACGACGAAGTGCACCGCGCTGACGATCATCAAGTTGGTCGCCTCGTGCGGCAGTCGTTCAGGGCCTTGGGCGGCGTAGGACGCGAGCCGGTTGAACGCGATCTGGGAGGACGAGGCGTGCAGGGTGGCCATGCTGCCGTCGTTGCCCTGGCTCATGGCGTTGCACATCGGCACGACCTCAGGCCCGCGGATCTCCCCGACGATGACCCGGTCCGGGGTCATCCGCAGCGCCCACCGGACGAGCTCGGACTGGGTGACCTCGCCCTCGCCCTCAATGTTGGCCTCGCGGGCCTGCAGAGCGACGACGTCGGGGTGTGCGATGGGGTCGTGGCCGAGGTGGAGTTCGTGGACGTCCTCGATCGTAACGATGCGTTCCGCGGGCTCGAACTCGCTCGCCAGCGCACGCAGCAAGGTGGTCTTGCCGACGCCGGTCCCGCCGGTGATGAGGATGTTGCGGCGTGCCCGCACCAGCGCGGTGAGGAACACGCGTAGTCCGATGTCGACGGTGCCGGTCTCGACCAGGTCGGCGAGTGTGGCAGCGCGGAACCGGTGTCGGCGGATCGACAACGCTGGCCGCCCGGCCGCGGTCAGGGCCATGACCGCGAACAGGCGCTCGCCGGCCGGAAGTTGCACATTCACGGCCGGGCTGCCGCGGTCGAACCGTCGTTCTTCTGTGGACGCTCGGGCGGCGAGTGTGCGGACGAGGTCGACGAGCTCGGCGTCAGAGGTGGCGACTGGTGCGAGTTGTGCTCGGCGTCCGTTGTCGTACTGGACGAACACGCGGTCGTGACCGTTGATATTGATCGTTTCAATTGTTGGGTCGTCGAGAAGTGGTTGCAGGCCCGCGAGTCCGAAGACTTCGTTGAGGACCTCGATCACCGTGTGAGCTTCGGTGTTCGGGGACAGGAGCGAACGGTTGGCTCGCAGTTCTTCCTCGTTGTGTGAGGTGATCGCGGCGTCGATGATGCCGCTGGCGAGTTCGCGCCGCATCGACGGAGTGAGCGGGGGGCCGTCGCCACGATGCTCGTCGACGCGTCGGGGCAGTTCGACGGCGAGGACGTCGCGCAGCCGTGAACGGAGCCGGGTGACGGCACTGTCTGTTGCCGAACCGAGTTGGTCCGGCAGTGTCGCGGAATTCATCATGGCTGTCTCCTCACAGCTCCTGCCCGTTGCCGGGCGTCGGGTTGGTTGTGGCGGGGGAGATGAGCGGCGCCAGTCCAGGAAGGTCAGTCGGTGAGACCCGCCGTTCGACGGGCGTGGGCTGGGTACGAGGTCGGTCGGCTGGCGGTGTGAGCAGCACGTTGGCGACGGTGAGTGCGGCACGGCCGATCCGGGATCGATGTGGGCTGCGGCGACTGCCTTGATGTGGGTCCGCGTAGCCGGCCAGTGCGCGTGCGCCAGCCGGATCGTGCGGGACGCTGCCGGCGACCGGTATCCCCAGTTCATGGGTGATCTCGGTCGGCGAGTGCCCAGCGCCCGCCAGGAGTAGTCGAGGACGCAGAGACCAGAGGTCGACCATGGTGAGCGCGGCGGCGAGTTGGCCGAGGTCGTCCGCGCGCGGACGGGTCAGCAGCAGGACGTGGTCGGCCTCGCGGGCGATCGCCATGGCGGGCGAGTCGGGGGTGAGTCGACCGCAGTCGGCGATGACCGCGGTGTTCGGGAGGGCGGCGGCGCGGAGCGCTGACGTGGGGTGGCTTGCCAGCAGGGCGGCGAGTGCGGCGTGGGTGAACTGGGCGCCCTCGGGTGCGCACACGACCGGGAGTCCGTTGGGCAGTTGCTGGACGTGCGACCACAGCAGGTGCGGATGGCCGTCGCGGCGGGTAGCGGCGGTGAGGCTGGCCAGTCCAGGGGTTTGGGCAAGGCGGAATCGTGCCGCGATGCTGCCGCCGGACGGGTCGCATTCGACGAGGACCGACCGCATGGGGTGGGGCCAGCGTGCGGCGAGTGCCAGCGACCAGGTGGTCACTCCGGGCGCGTTCTTCAGCGAGCCGATCGCGATCAGCATCATCGACCGCCTTCGGCGACGAGCACGAGCGACAGCCGCCCGACTGGGGAGGCCGCGACCCGACGAGCGTCGTCCTCGGCCAGCAGCACGGACACCACGAGCGCCCGCTCCGTGGCCGGACGGGAAACCCCTGTCACCACCGCCGGCCATCCCGACTCGAGCGCCACGTCATCCGATGAGCCGGACTCGGTGTTGGGATCGGCGGACAACACGACCACCACGTGGGTCCCCTGGGTCACCTCTGGCGGCACCTGCCCGGGCTCGAGGGCAAGAGCGGCGATCGCGTCTCCGGGTTTGGGGATCATGCTGGTGCCGAGCGCGGCGCGTGGCAGGAGCACGCCGGCGGGCAGTGATGCCGCGGCAAGTTGGCCAACGACTGAGGCAGCGTCCGTCGCCGGGATGGCGTCGACGGCTCCATCGAGCGCGACGCTGACCTCACGTAGGTCAGCGCTCGCGATCGGCTGCCCGACGGTCACTGACCTGGTCAACGCCAGGACAAGGCTGCGTTCCCCGGTCGTGATGGACCAGAGCACAGCGCCCGCGATGGACGCGGTGACCAGCAGGACACCGAGCACGAGATGCGGCACCGACCGACGCGCGGCCCACACGTGTGACCGCTTGGTCTGAGGTCGTTCGGGTGGAGCGTGACCGGGAACGGGCGTGGTTGTCGACATGCGTGTTCTCCAGAAGTGGCGATAGGTGAACGAGGCCGAAGTCAGCGGGTCGGCGGTGCGATGTTCAGCGCTTGAGACTCGCGCACCCGGAAGGCCGTGGTGCCGGTCGTGGTCAACTCGGGCAGCGCGCCGGCCTGCCCGCCACCGGTCCAGGTGACGGCCCAGTGGATGGTGACGATGACTGGGAACGTCGAGTGCCCTGAGGAGCGGCGGTAAGTGTGTCCGCAGGTCGGGGATTCCGACCGCGGGTCAGTGTCGCGGTCGTAGGTACTGCCCGGGCCGGCGCACTCGACGGTGGTGTCGTCACCCACTACCCAGGTGACCGAGGTCGGTGATGCCGTCGCGGTCACCGTCACTCCGGGAACAGACGCGGAGGCGGACACGGGCCGCCATGCGCTGGTCAGATAGAGCCAGGTGGGCAAATTGACGAGCTGGTCCCCCGCCGGGTTCGCGGCCGGTCTCGGACGCGGTGGCCGGAGTTGGTTGCGGGCAAGCCGGGCCACCTCACCGGGCGTGAGCGCGGCAATGGGGGTCGGTGTGATGATCGCGCCGGTGAGCTCGCACAAGCCCTCGTACCAGAACGACGGTGGCCACGAGTCGGCGTTCGGGTGGCCCTGGAACGGGCTGGGCTGGTACACGCAGGTGGGTTGCGCGCTGTCCTGGCCAGGGCTGCCTGCTGGCGCGTCGGCTGGGGTCGGCACCGAGTTCGGTCGGCTGGCTGAGCCGACTTCGACGTCGCATTGGGGTGAGGGGAGCTGGTCGCACTCGACAGTGCCCCACCCGTCGTCGGCGGCCGCGGCGACGGTGCTGGCACAAAGGACGAGAACCACGAGGATCGACATCCTCGCCGGTCGGGTCAGCATGAGCCGAGCTCCTGCACCGCGAAATCGGACACCATCCAGGCGCCGTTGTCCTGTTTGTCGACCACGGCGGTGATCGCCCGTCGGCCGCCAGGATCGTCATCGACCAACTGCCCGGTGGTCGCGTCGTATTTGAGCCAACTGGTCGAGTCGCCGCAGTCCGTGATCCGCACGCGGGTCGGCTTGTCGGTTGGCTCGACGCCGGCCACGGAAGGCGAGAGGGCCGGGCGGCCTCGGCTGACCCAGCCGTTCGTGTGGTCGAGGTAGATGCCGCGCGAGATCGTGGAGAGCGCGGTGCCGGTCGCGTGCTGGCTCAGACGCGGCGACCGCCAGTCCGCGGTCTCCGCGACGTCCGCCATGGTCATCCACATCGCCGTGTACGACTCGACCGCCGTGCGACTGGCGAGTTCGGCTGCCGACACTCCCATCGGCGCCTTGGGCCGGAGTGTCGAGAGCGGCGTCGTGCTGGACGGCGCGACGATGGCGGGGTCCGAGGTGCAGGCGGTGATCGTCACGAGCGCGACTGCGACACAGCCGACGTGCATCCGGCGGATTCGCGGCCACGCTTGAGTGAATCTGGCGGTCATGGTGTCCCCTGTCGATGTGAACGTCGATGGACGAGTTCGGGACGGCGTCCTGGTCCGACATCTACCCGACGGTCTTCGGGAAACCGCAAGGTTGCGAGTCGCCCTACCTCGCGGTATGTCGCCCTCAGCTGGGGATTCACGTCGAAATTTCTCTTGTGAAACCTCTACACGAGACAGTGAGCAAGCGCGGGCTCATGATGAGCCGACGTTCCAAGGGGGACGCCACTGGCAACTCGTTGCCGAAGCAGCGATGCACGGTAGGTGACCTACTTCAGCCACAGGTAGCACGATCGGGTGGATATCGTCCCGCAAGTCCACAACGGAATGTGACTCACCACTACCGCGCCCAGTACACCAAGGCATGAGTAATTTTGCTCGTATCTAAACTTGAGTAACGATCGAATCCGTTCCGGATGGCTACTATCCGTTCACAGGTACAGACTCGACACCGGGTCGAATCGGGCGGCGAACCACTGCGTCGGGGGATGCATGAACGACCGAGCGAGCTTCCGTGACGTTGTAAAGGTCCGGGAATTCAGAGCGCTGTGGCTGGCTGAGTTGATCTCGGTATGCGGTGACCAACTGGCGCGCGTGGCGCTGGCTGTACTGGTCTACCAACGGACGTCCTCGGCGGCGCTGACCGGGCTCACGTATGCGTTGACGTTCGCGCCCGCGTTGCTGGGCGGTGCCCTGCTAGCTGGGCTGGCCGACCGGCTCCCACGCCGCGCGGTGTTGATCGCGGCCGACCTGACACGGGCGGCGCTGGCTGGTGTCCTCGCACTGCCGGGTGTCCCCCTTCTGGTGTTGTGGGCAGCGGTGTTCGCCCTCGCGCTGGCCGGGGCGCCATTCAAGGCCGCTCAACTC
Source organism: Actinophytocola oryzae (assembly GCF_004364325.1). Classification (GTDB taxonomy): domain Bacteria; phylum Actinomycetota; class Actinomycetes; order Mycobacteriales; family Pseudonocardiaceae; genus Actinophytocola; species Actinophytocola oryzae. The sequence goes on from NZ_SOCP01000014.1 coordinate 80,219, forward strand.
GCGCTGCTACCGGATGTGCTCGAAGGCGAGCGGTATCCCGTCGGACTCGCCCTGCGCACCGCGTCGACGCAGACGGTCCAGTTGATCAGCTTCGCCGTCGGCGGCGCAGCACTTCTCCTGGTCAGCCCGTACGTGGTGCTCGGCGGAAACGCGCTGACCTTCGTGCTGTCCGCGGCGATCATCCAAGCCGGCGTGCGCAACCGCCCGGTGGCGTGGCTCCGAGAGGATCAAGCGAACGACCGGCGACGGGCTTCGGCGATCAGGCTGTTGATCCAGGACCGACGATCGATGGCGTTGGTCGGGTTCATCGTCCTCGCCGGACTGACCGTGGCACCCGAAGGCGTGGCCGCGCCCTACGCGGCCGAGCTGAACGCCTCTGCAATGGCCGTGGGTCTGCTGCTGGCCGCCGACCCGCTCGGCAGCGTGCTCGGCGCCTGGTGGATCGGACGCTGGCGTTCACCCGACGCGAGGACCAAGGCCATGATTCCGCTGGCGATCCTCGCCGGGCTCGCCCTCGTCCCCTGCCATCTCCACCCCAACCTGGTGTCCTCCCTGCTCCTGTGGGCGCTGTCGGGGGCTTTCACCACCATGGTTCTCATCCAGGCACAGGCCTTGCTGACGCGCTCGATCCCAAACGAGCGGCGAGCGGCGACGATCGGACTGGCCAGCGCTGGTCTGCAGACCTCGCAGGGCCTGGTGATCCTGGCAGCGGGGGCGATGGGCGACCAGATCGGCGTCTATCGCGCCATCGGTCTGATTGGCCTCGTCACCGCACTGCTGGCCAGCACTTGTGGCGCAATGTGGCGTCGCGCCCGCCCCCGGAACTCGCAGAGCCCCGACGGCGGACACGACGTTGGTCACGGAACACCTGAGGAAACGACTACAGATCACGGTTACGCACTCCCGGCACCTCCTCCCCGGGATCCGGCCGCGCCACGCGAGACGAGGTCACGATGAGGGACCGGGCCGCGCAACACCCCCTCCGCACCAGTGCTGGGCATAGCACTAAGGAACGCTCGACGCGTGTCCGCCGCCGCGCGATCGATGGCTGGGAGTTCTGGTCCCTTCGCCGTCCCCTCCTCGTCTACGTCCTCACGGTGCAGCTTGCAGCACTTATAGTCACCATTCTGCTCACCGGTAGTCAACGCGTCGCCCTGGCCGACCTCAGCATGCTCGCCGGCATCACCGCGCTCGGTGTCGTCAAGGAAGAGTTGACCCGGCACGTGGAACGTATCCGCCGGCGCTTCGCGGACACCCCGTACCAGAACATGACCTCGGTGTGGACCCTCGCGGCCGCGCTCGTGCTCCCACCCGGCCTGTCCGCGGCGGTCGTGGTCTTTCTGTACGCCCACCTGTGGTTCCGCACCTGGCGCCGCGTGCACACCGCTCGGCCATGGAAGGTGCTGGTCAGCGTCTCTGCCGTGGTCTTGTCCTGCCACACGGCCAGCGGCGTCGCCCACCTGATCGGCCGACCCGCGCTGGCTGATGCCGCGGCTCCGCGCACAGTCGCACTACTGGTGCTCGCGGTCGTGTTGTACTCGGTGGTCAACCTGGGCCTGGTCGCCGGCGCCTACGCGCTCATGACCAGCGAGCGAACCGCGCGTCGCCTGCTCGGCACCCTGACCGACGCGATGCTCGAGTACGCCACGCTGGCCATGGGCGTGCTGGCCGCGATCCTGCTGCTGCGTTCGCCGCTGGCGGTCGTCTTTCTCATCCCCGTGCTGGTGGTCCTACACAACAGCGTGCTGATCCGCCAACTCGAGGAGGCCAGCTCGACCGACGCCAAGACCGGCATGCTCAACACCGCCGCGTGGCTCGCGGTGGCCGGGCGCGAGTTCGACCGCGCCCAACGCGACGGCACGTCTCTGGGCCTACTGCGACTCGACCTCGACCACTTCACCCACGTCAACGCCACCTACGGCGAACAGTTCGGGGACACGGTGCTGCACGCCGTCGCCGACGTGATCCAGCACGAGGTCCGCGACGTGGACCTCGTCGGGCGCCACGACGAGGAGTTCGTAGTGCTCTGCGCCGAGGTGACACCGGTGGAGCTGCTGGCGGTCGGTGAGCGCGTCCGCGCGGCCGTGGCAGAGCTGGAGCTATCGGCCGCTGAGGCCAGTGACGGGCGTACAGGCGCGGACGTCGCGACGGTCACGGTATCGATCGGCCTGGCCCATTACCCCCTGTCGGCCACCAGCCTCGAGGATCTTCTGGGAGCCGCGGGCATCGCACTGTTCGCTGCGAAGGACAACGGCCGCAATCGAGTAGCGATGCGACTCGATCACCGACACCAACCAGCTCAGGACCGTTCAGCAAGCTCCTCGTCCTCGTAACGTGCCCGAGCCGCCTCGACCTCGGCGCGGTTGCCTTGGGCCCACTTCGCCACCGGACGTAACGACATCAACAGCGTCTGCCCCAGGGGTGTCAGCTCGTACCACACCGGGTTGAACGACGCCTTCTCCTCGGACCGCGTAACCAGCCCGTCGCGCCGCATCCGCCGCAACGTCGCGCTGAGCACCTTCTGACTCACCGGCCGAGCGTGCGAAGACCATCCACGCCGCTCTTCCGCCAGGTTGATCTCCTCGCGCAGCTCCATGTACTTCAACGGCCGCGTCGCAAGAGAGGCCAGCACGGCCACCACCCACTCACCGTTGAGCAGGGCCATGGCCTCGTAGATGCCCTCCCGGTACGACATCGCCGAACCGCCGACCCCTGTACCGGCCTCTCCGCTCACGATCGGGGCGGCCGAACTCGTCAGAGCCATCACTCTCCCTCCCCCGAAGATCACCACGTTCTGCTTCCAAACGGTACCTACTCTGCGCGATCACGCATGTCCAAATGAGTGAGATCCGGCCTGAATGTTCGCCCAACCCTGAAGTTGGACGAGCCCCAACCTTGCCGTCGGACACCCGCCGTCCGCTACATCTCGACTGGTCACGGCACTACCTGAGGGGAAGGAGGCCACGATCCAGCGTCGCGGAGAAGTGCTTACCCCCTCGCCTTCTCCGCGACGCGTCCAACCAGAGCACCCATCAACCCAGAAGGACCCATGTCACTCAACGCAACTTTGACCATCAGCACCTGGGCGGCGGTCGGCGCCACGACAGCTGTCACGATGCGGTCGATCACCGCCGCGCACCTGAGGGGACCGGCCGCGTTCCGCTCGCACCACTCGATCGAACAAGTGACGGTCGCCCAGGCGCCACGACCACCACCGGACGACGGCCTCGCCATCGGGCAGGCGGCCATCACGGCAGTTCTGTTCGGCATGCTCGCGTGGCGATTCGGCGTGCGGATCGAACTGCTCGCCTTCAGCTGCCTGGCGGCGCTCGGAGTCCCACTGGCCGTGATCGACGCGGTGACGATGCGCCTCCCCAGACAGCTCGTCCACCCTCTGTATCCGATATGCGTATCACCGCTCGCGCTGGCGGCAGTCATCGAGGACGACGGACCGCGATTCGCTCGGGCCGCCGCTGGCATGTTCGTCCTGCTCGTGGCCTACCTCGTCACCGCTGTGCTGTCCCACGGCGGCCTGGGAGCGGGAGACGTCCGAGCCGCCGGACCGATCGGTCTCACGCTCGCATGGGCCGGCTGGTCTGCTCTGCTGGCGGGGACATTGTTCAGCCTCGTGATCTTCAGCGCGATGGCAACCCTTGCGAAGTGCGGCGTCAATTCACGCCTTCGACAGGAGTGGCCTTTCGGCCCGGCGATGTTCGGCGGAGCCTTTCTCGCGATATTGACCCGGTAAACAGTAAATCTCTCTGAAAGTGAGTTCAGCAAATGTCATTTCGATCGATCACCGCTACCGCACTCATGGTGGGTGCCGCTGCCTGCGGTGGCGCAGCGCTGGCCGCACCCGCATGGGCGGCCGACACAACAGCGTCCGGAACGAGTGCCGCCGTGTGCCGGATCACCGCCAACCCACCGAAGTCCAATGGCGCGCCGACGAAGCTTCGTGGCGAGGGCTCCCGCAGCGGCTGCTCGAGCACGGTCACGTATCTATGGGTGCGGGTATACAAGGACATCACGCTATGGCCGGACTCAGAAAGAGCGGTCAACGGCCAAAACTACGTGCAGAACGGAACGTTCGCCGCGACAGGCACCTGCGACGGCAGCGGCTCGTACTACACCCATACGTCCACCGCGACTGGAGCGAGCGGCGACAGCGTGGAATCGGGTCGAGTCGACCTGTGCTGATCAAGCCATTGAGCAGCTTCCGTGCTCTGATGTCCGGCGAGTGGCCACGCATGTCATCATGGTCCCTCGCCAGGCCATCAGTGACCGCGTCTGCGGTCGCCATAGTCGCCGTCGTGGTGACGATGACGTGGCCGAGACTGGACTGGCCATACCCGGTCTGGGAACAGACCTCCGCCCAGTTCCACCAACAATTCATGTGGACAGGACCGATCGCCGCCACCGCCGCCTGCTGGTGCAGCATCGCCCGGCACTCGAAGGGGCCCATCCCGGCAGTGACTCGCGACCTGGCGCAGTTGGTCGGGTGGTTCGCCGGCGCCTACCTACTCGCGTTGTCACCGCTCGCGGTGTCCACAGTCATCAACAACGGAATCGGGACACCAGACCCGCTGGCGATGCTCTCGGGTGTGCTCGCCATGTGCGCGGCCACCGCACTCGGGTACGCAGTGGGCGCCGTCGCTCGATCAATGGCGGCGGCGCCCACCGTGGCGGCCGGGTTCTGCACACTGCTCGTGCTCGCGAACGCAACGAGAGGAGGCTACGTAACGGCGATACCCGTACTACCTCTCGAGCCGTTGTTCGGACAGCAGGAGTCGCTGCCCTTAGTCGTGTTCCGTATCGCCTTGTTCATCATGATCACCATCACGGCCGCCGGGTTGGCAGCAAGATCCCGAAGCCACCGAGACATCGAACCGGGAAGATCGCGACGCGCGATCCGCGACATCGCGACCTACGCCACAGCGCCTGTCGTCATGGTGACCCTCTCGATGATCCACCAACCGGTCATGTTCAACGTCGACCAAAAGCCGCCCATGTCATGTATGGAACGACGCGACATCCGGTACTGCGTACACGCCGACAACCAATCCCGTCTCATCGACCTCGTCCACGCGGTGGACCCAATCATCGTTCGCTACGGCACCAAGCCCGTCTCCCTCAACCAGATCTGGGACCAGGCCCTGACCTTCCACCCAATCGACGCCGGCCTCGCCCGCGGCCTCGAAGTCGCATGGCTCAACCCGGACGGCACCATCCACACACAGGTCCCAGAGAACCTGGCAGGCGTCAACGCCTGCGACAACAGCCAACGGCGCGGAGAAGAGCTCAAGAAAATGAGCAACGTTGCAGCGGACTTCAGCGACTACCTGCTGACCGGGAGACTGTCCGGCACGCTCTCCGCGATGTCCAGCACCACCGTGCGGCAGTGGATCACCCAACACTACAAACAACTCAATACCTGCACCCTCACACTTGATCAGCTCCCGTAGCAGTGCGTCATCACCACCTTGAGTCCTGTGTGGACTTCTGCCTTCGACAGCGGCTCGTTGGTCATGGACTGCGGGAGTGACGAGCACTTGTGCCGCCGCCATCCTCGACGACGCCTCCACCATCGAAGTCGAGATCGCCGGCCCGTCCAACATCGGCAACTACGTCGCCGGACTCAGCATCCCTGCTATCAACGAACGCAGGATTGGGTGCTGTCGATGCGCCAGCCGCGCGGGCCATTAACAGCACCACGGCCTCTACTCCGGTGGCGAGGTTCTTCCACCAATACCCGACGTTCCCTCGTGTCAGGCCGGTGATCCCGGCGGACCGCACACAGTTAGGTGACAAACATGATCACGTTGATAGCGGCCCATCATACGTCACCGGTCCAGCAGCCGGTGATGACGTGCCTAGACACTCTGCAACCCTGTCCTCCCGACACCGAACACGGCGGCTGGCACTGTGTCGAGCAGGCTGATCACGTGCTGGACGAGCTTCCCCACCGTGCTGCGGACGGCACGACATGGTGACTTCAACCCAGCCCGCCGTACTGACCGAGACCCTGGCGGGTCCGCTAGTCCGGACGGTCACCTACACCGTGACGCCGCAGGACTCGGTCCGCAATATTCCGCTGAGCAGCGAGTTCGCCCTCAAGCCCCCTGTGATGGCCAGCGCTCGGCTGCTCGCGGTGTGCGAATGGCCGTGCATGGACCTCCTGCGCGAGCGTATTGCCGCGCACGAGTGCTCCTTGGGTGCCAGCCAATGTCTGGAGCACCTCGCGCCGGCCCGGATCGGTACGCAATTGGTCATCACTGCCCGAGCGGTCACCGTTGACGGGCACCACAGCTCCTGGTACGTCGAGGTCCACGACCAGCTCAGGGTGGGCGTTCTGGTCGCGCGCGCAACCCTGTCGTTCGCCGTGGTTGACCAAGGCGCATTCGAGCACCGACTACACACCATGCCCATGCCAGCGCGGACGTGCCGTCGCCGGCAGTGATCGCGTCAAGGTCAGGGAGCATGCCGGATTGGGGGTCTGCCGGACGGTCGTCGCACGAGTGTGCCCTGACCGGCAGTTCAGCACGGCCAGCGGAGTTCACCCGCTGATTGCCTGTCATGGGCCCTCATGTCTTCATCCAGGGACCGGCACACGACGTGGACTGTTGGGACGATCCACGCGGGCTCTCTCCGAGGCGCGTCGTGGTCACCGCTCGCGAAGCCTCGGGACGCTGCCGGGACGACGCGTTGCCGTCGGGCTACCGGTCAACCGCTGGGAGCCGGACTGAACTAAACACACACTCCACGCGGAGTACCGACCCCGGGAAGTGACACCCCGCAGCCCGGGTCTGCCAACACGAGCTCGTCGAACAGTCCCGATCTTCGAACAGTCCCGCAGAAGTCAGGACCGGGTTATCACGGTGAGGAAGGACCGGAACACGTCGCCGGTCAGAACGATTCGTTGATCGCTGGGGGTGCCGAACTCGGTCTTCGAGTCGCGTAGTTCGACCCAGCCGCTGCGCTGAGCGATTCCCACGCAGTCCTGATTGGGGTTGCTGAAGCTTGACTTGCGGAAGTCATACTCAGCGAATCGCGGTCGACAGGTGTACATGCAGACTCCTAGTGTGCGATGGGGTTACCTAGCCGAAGTCGCGTGCCACTTGGCGTAGGAACCTTCGAGACTCCTCGAAGCTCAACGCGGCGGTAGACAGTCGGGTCCAGGCTGAGTCATAGGCGTCGAGCGCCTTCTTGTCGTCCAGGTATCGGAACTCGCCCTCGCCCTCTGTGTAGGCGAGCTCAAGCGGACCAGCGGCTCCTGGAGAAGGTATTCGCAGCAGCGAGAACCGGTTGCTGATTGGAGTGCGGCGACCGACCGGTGCGTCGAACGGCAACACCTGAACCATCATAAACTCCCGCTGCGACAGCTTGACGAGATAGTCCAGTTGCTCCCGCATGACGTCGGCGTCACCCCAGACCCGCCGCAAGCACGACTCGGAGAGCACGAAGTGCACGCTCGGCGGTGCGTCCTTGTCGTAGATGTCCTGCCGGGCCACCCGCGCCAGGACATGATCCTCGAGCGACAGACCGTTGACATCAGGGTCAGGCAGACCGCTGTAGAGAGCGCGGACGTAGGACTCGCATTGAACCAGGCCGGGCATGACCTCAACCTCGAACGACCTGATGCGGTCCGAGTTCTTCTCGACGTCGACACGCAACCGCATCTCCTCGCTGTAGGCGCGGCGGTAGCCGGTGCTCCAGAACCCACGCTTCTGGTTGTTGCGCCACAGCGCTCGAAGCGCCTCCAGATACCCCTCGTCGGTGAACTCGAGGTAGGTGGCGAGTCGTTCCAGGTCGCCGAGGGAGATGTTGTGATGGCCGGCCAGTAGCCCGGTGACCCGTGACGGGCTGGTCTCCATGAACTTGGCGATCTCGGTCTGATTCTTGCCCGCTGTCTTGATCATGTGCTCGATCTCCCGACCGAGCACCATCTTCCGCGCCGTACGAACGGTGGCCATGCCGTAGTGCGCCCTCTCTCCAGATGACGGGGTTCGTACCTGCGATGCCATCACGCCAGTTCTGCCGCTACCGAGCGTATCGCGCGGAACCACCCGAACGGATGGTGCTCGCAAGGTAGAAATTCTACCTTGCGACCTTCAAACTATGAATGTCCACCTTGATCATTCGTACCGATGCTACAGCTACCTAGCTGCAGCTCAGGAAGGGAGGAGCGCGATGTTCTGGGACCTCGCAGGGCCGTGGATGGGCGTTCTTCTGGTCGCGATGCTGCTAGCGACCCTGGTTTGGATGGCGGGCCGAAGCCTTCGGGACAGGCCATGAACGCCCGACCGTTGCTCCCACGCCAGGTTGTCGCCCTGGCGACTAGATCCACGTTCTCGCTCGGCCGCTCGCGCTGCGGTCGAGTTTCCGATGGATGGCCGTCCTGCGCTTGTCCCGCCAGGCGCGGGACCACCATCCGTCCAGCGGTGGGGCCGGGGTATCCCCCGACCTCGGCTCCACCGCTGCGCCGCTCACGGGCCGTCCGATGAACGCCGACGGGTCCTGCCCACGGTGCCAGGGCCTTCGGCTGCTGGCCGAGATGCCGGGACCTGAATGGCGCCTCCCGCTGCAGCGCAGGAACGAGCTGTGCCTGGTGCGGGCATACGAGACCTATGTGGAGACTGTCGTGCTGGAGGACGACGGACTGGTCGCCATCAACCGACGACCCATCGTCGGGCGCTCCTCTCGCACGATAGCGATTGAGGACTTCGCAGGATCACTTACGGAGGCCACGACGCTCCTACGACAACCACCGCGCTGGGACACCGAAAGGGAGGGACCGTCCAACTATCAAGTCGGGTGGCCTGCAACTGAGTATCAAGACCAGCCCCTCGGAGGTCCAAGTTGATCAGATGGGACTGGTTGTCGTCGCTCAGGCACACATCAAGGTCGAGATACCAAAACGACCAGGAGACCGAAATGTGGGGAACGAGCCTTATCGTCAGCTCGTACGTGATCATCAGAGAAGGTTGTCCTATCGCGATGACCATCGACAACGCGGAGCAGGCACAGATCACCTGCGGGCGACCTCCGACAGAGTCGTTCGAGTTCGTCATCCACCGCGAGGCCATACGAGCCCTCGCCGAACTCTGTGACGACGCGCTGCAACAGATGGACCACCTGAACAATGCCGAAGCCGACCGAACGACTTGACTGACCATGATCACAGATGAACATCGCACCGCCGCAACAGGATCAGCGGATGCCATCTCGCGGGCGGTCGGTGAGGAGCTGCGCCGCCTGCGCGAGGCCAAGGGCCTGTCACGAGCCCAGCTCGTCGCCCGCCTACCGTCCGGCATCGGCGACAGAACCCTGCTCTCCTACGAACACGGCACCCGCCACCTCACCATCCTGCGCTTCATCGAGCTGTGCCACACCCTCGACACCCCAGCACCCTCACTCCTCAACCAGGCACTCCAACGAGCACGAATCCACCTGCAGAACCTCGTCCTGCACGTCGACCTCCTGGCCATGCTCCACGACCGCAGCGACAAGTTCCGCCCCATGCACCAATGGGCCCGCAACAAACTCAACGACTTCCCCGACGGCATCGTCGAACTACCACCAACATCCGTCCGCGAACTCGCCACCTTCGTCGGCTGCTCCTACCTCGAGCTCGCCAACTACCTCGCCAGGTTCATCCCAGGGAAAAACGTGGCATGGCATGATCCAAAGTAGACTGTCACTCGTTTGCTACGGAAACCTCAGGGGAGGATCTCACCGGTTACGTTCGACCGACTCGCGGCGCTACACCACGTGATCCACTTCCCATTCTGATGACCGGCCGGGGTCGAGGCAGAGGCGCACTCTTCGCCTCTCCCTCCGGCTATCCCGGCAGGGGCCGGCGTCCCCAGCGTCGCGCCTGCCCACCGTCTGCCGACCCCGGTGGGCGCGGTTGACCGCCTTGTAGTCCGTGGCCTCCGAACGCCAGTGGCCTCGTATCGGACAAGGGTTGTGGATCCTGCCGCGTGTCCGCCGGCCTCAACCTCGGCGGACGCAAGGCGGCTCCTCGGTCTGTCCTGCGCCCGCCGCGCAAACGTCCTGTGTCGCATGGCCCGGGTCTACCTGCACAAGAAGGCCCCCAGAAGACGCGCTGAAGATGCCATCATCGCCACCGGTCGCGTCGGCGCATCGTAGATGGCGAGTTGTTCGCGGTGGAGCTGCTGGGTGCGCCTCCGGACGTCGGGGCTGTAAGGGGATCGGGGTCACGGTCCACTCCGTAGCACGTGGCCGCCGATACGTCGTGCCCGTCATAGTCCCGCACCGAGGGCATCCAGCGCGTCAGCGCGGCCGGCAGTACGCAGGTATGGCGGGCGTTGGGAATGTCGTCGAATGGGTCGGTGGTCCCAGATCCGTGGTTCGCCGTTCCGGTCAGCGCTGTGTTTGAGCGTCGGCTCGTGGTGGGCCGGGGTCAGGCTGCGGTGAGTTCGGTTCTGATGCGGTGGGCGAGGTGGGTGACGTCTGGTTCGTGTTTCCAGGGGTGGAGGCGGCGGAGGAGGTTGTTGGCGTAGTCGGTGGCGCGGGCGGAGGAGACGTGGGTGAGGACGTCGATGGCTTGGTTGCCTTGGGTGAGGGCGGTGTCGAGGTCGGGGTGGGGTCCGAGGAGGCGGGTGCTGGCGAGTACGACGAGCCGGAGACCGTAGGAGCGGGCGAAGGTGTCGGTGGGCATGGCGGCTTCGCTGTTCCAGCGCAGGGCGGGTGTGGGTAGTCCGAGGTCGCGGTGGATTTCGACGGCGTCGGCGGCGAGGCGGGCGTGGGTGTAGAAGTCGATCCAGGTGGGGTCGTCGCCGTGGTGGTTGCCGGCTCGGTTGAGCAGGGTGTCTGAGGCGGCGAGTGCGCGTCCGGCTGCTGGGGCGTCGCTGGCGCGGGCGTGGGCTCGGGCTTCGATGAGGCGGTAGAAGGCGAGTACGCGTGGGGTGGCGGTGTGTTTGGCGCGTTCGTAGGCGCCTTGGCACATGTCGATGGCGTCGTCGTGGAAGCCGCGTAGTGAGGCTTGGAGTGCGGCGCAGACCAGGACGTAGCCGCCGAAGGGAACGTCGCCGGCGGCGCGGGCGAGACGCAGGGCCTGGATGTAGTGACGCTGGGCCGCGGCCTGGTGGCCTGAGTCGAACGCGGACCATCCGGCCAGGCGGGAGAGTTGGGCGGTCGCGGCGAACAGTTGCCGACCGGTGTGGTCGTTGTAGCGGCCGTGCAGAAGGGGTGCGGCTTGTTCACGCAGGCAGGCCAGCACGGCTGATGACCGCCAGCTTCCGCCACCGTATCGGGAGTCCCACCCGCGGGCGTCTTCAGCGGCGGTGAGAAGGCCGGCGACATCCGCCGCACCGACGTGGCGCTGGCTCACGAGGTGGGTGGCGTCGGAGTCGGCGGGGGTGGTCAGCCAGCGCCGGACGGGCGTGGCCCAGCCGGTCATGGCCAGGCTCGCGGCGGTGAGGAAGTCTCGACGGTCCACCAGGCTCCAGTAGTCGGTCGCGGCGAGGATCGCGTTCGGCAGTGTTCGGGGGAACTCGAGACCCGCGGTAGCGGGGTCACGATCATCCACCTGCATCCCGATCTCGGCCACGGTCACGGGTCGGCCGAGTCGTTCGGCTAGTGCGAGCGCGATCAGGGGTCGGATCTCACGGTCGGGCATCATGCCACGGCGGGTCCAGTTGGCCACGCTGGTGTGCGTGTAGGCGGTGTGCTTACCGTCGACGGCGGCGAGTTCGTTGATTCTCAGTGCGAGACTCTTCCGGCTGGCGCCAGACGCCATGATCAGCGCGTTCAATCTCGTGTTGATAGCGCATATTGGCTGCGTTTGTTCGGCCACGACGCCCTGCTTCCAGTTAGCCAGCCCACACCGGCTCGCTACCTACGGTAGTAGGTCATGTTCTGTTCGTGAACCCGGTGTGTGATCTGTGAGCCCTCGTCGTGAGCCTCCCACAGGCCTCGCGTATCGGCTTTGCTGATCGTGTCCATCATGAACGCGCCCCATGGTCGGGAGATGTCGATGATTCTGACGGGAAGTCGTATTGCCACCGAGGTAGAGGGTGGAGCGATCACGATTCAGCCGTATTCTGTTGAAAACCTCGAGCCCAACAGCTATCGCGTGACTCTCGGACCGAGGTTCCTTGACTGCACGACTGAATCGCTGGATGCACGATCCGAACCATTGATGTCGGTCAGCGCTTTAGAAGACGAGGGGCGCGTTCTTGAGCCGGGCCGGTTCTACCTTGGGGAGACCAGCGAGGTCCTGGGCTCGACGCGGTTCGCTGCGACGTTGTATGCCACGCGATCTCTCGCGTCGATGGGGATGTGGATTCATTTCAGCGCCCCGCTCGGTCACACGGGCGCGGTGATTCGCTGGACGCTGGAGATCCGTGTCGCGCACCGGCTTGTCGTGTACCCAGGGATGACGATTGCGAAGATCGCGTTCTGGCGCACCTACGGCACGATCGTCCCGTACGACGGCCGGTACCAGTCCTCGGCCACGGTACGCCCGTCGGCGATGCGCGCGGATCGACACTTCACACTGGGACGGACAGGGTGATCCTCACCGGCAAGCAGATCCTGTCTGAGGTCGCTCTCCGGCGGATCACCATCGATCCCTTCCTGCCCGAGAACGTCAACCCAAACAGCTACAACTTCCGAATCGGCCCCTCACTGCGTGTCTACCGAGACCGTATCATCGACCCGCGGACACGCCCTGCTACCGATCTCGTGGCGATGCCGGAATCGGGATTCGTACTGGAGGCGCATCGCCTTTATCTGGCGTCCACGGTAGAAGTCATGGGCAGCGACTATTACGCGCCGACCTTCGCGGCCCGATCATCGGTCGCACGACTGGGATTGTTCATCAACCTGTCGGCATCACTAGGCGATATCGGCTACCTCGGGCAGTGGACGCTCCAGCTGTTCCCCGCAACCAATCTCCGTATCTATCCGGGAATGGAGATCGGCCAGATCATGTGGTGGAAACCACTTGGCGAAGTCGATCTCTATCACGGCAAGTACCAGGGCAGTTCAGGACCATGTGCGACAAGGATTCATCATGACTTCACCATCGGTTGAACCACTCATAGTTCCGCAGCTCGACGCGCGGACAACTCGCCCCGGGACCGAGGTTGGGGGCAAGGCGGCGTTCCTGCTCGACATCTGCCACAGAGTGCGAGTGCCCGAGTTCGTGGTGATTCCGTCGAGCTGGTTCACCATCGCGGCCGGGCCGCAGTTGGCTGACATCGCCGACCGCTGGTGCCGGTGGGACACCGCCCATCAGAAGAGCGTTCAGAGCACTCGGCGTCTGGCGGCCGTCCATCTCACCACGGCAATGCGTCACACGTTGAGTACTCAGCTCGACGAGTTCATCCCTGACGTCGAGGTGTTCGCCGTGCGCTCGTCAGCCGCCGGTGAAGACGGTCCGGACCGCAGCTTCGCCGGTCTCTACGATTCGGTGCTCGACGTGCCGCGAGCCGACATTGAGCAGGCGATCGTCGCGGTGTGGCGCTCGTGGTTCTCGGTATCCGCGATCACCCACCGAAGCGCCGACACGTGGCGACCACCTGTCATGGCGGTGGTGGTTCAGCGCATGATCGACGCTGAGGAGGCGGGGGTCGCGGCGGCCTATCGGGAGGCGGTCGAGGTCGAGTGGGTCGCCGGCAGGGGTGATCGGCTGGTCGACGGCAGCGTCGAACCGGCTCGGCGTCTGGTCACCGCGCCGATGCGGGATCCACGCGGGCGCGTCGAACACGCCGCTGCTGCGGCGTGGGCACTGCGTGGCCAGCTTGGTGTGGGAGATCTCGACGTCGAATGGGCCGCTGACCAGGACCGGGTCTGGATCGTCCAGGCCCGACCATTGACCGCGCCACTCCCCTCGTCGGCCGGTGTGAGCTGGGTCAGCTCGAGCGAGCACCCCGTACTGAGAACTGCCGAGTTGTATGCGGACACCGCTCCTCACGACGTGCTCCCCCTCGGGCCTGTGGCGGAAGTGATCGGTCACTACCGCACGAAGCGCCGGCCCCTCTACGCCATCGGGTCCGAACACGACTGCGATCTGGGAACAGCCCTCATCTTGCACTTCAACACGCTAGGACTACACGGCCCGCGATGGAGTGACCTGGTCGGCCAGCTCGGCCCGCACGCTGTACTCGACCTGTCCGAACGTGAGCGTCAAGTCATCGTCGCCACCAGCGACCTGCGACAAGTCCTCGCGGCCCATTGCGGCGATGATCCCCAGCGGCTGCGCAGCGTAGTGATCCGCGAGTTCATCACCGGCGACTGCGGAGCGGTCAGCGCCGTCGACGGCGACGACGTCCGCGTGGAGGTCAGCCGGGACGGCTTGTTGCACCTCAACCGAGGTACCGCATCCACGGACGAGTTCATCATTCCCCTCGAGGGCAGCCGCGACCATGGGCTCACCACCGTGCCGCCGGAATGGTCCGACTCGACACTGGCGGTCATCGACCGCGTCACACGACACCTCGCGGATCGCCACGGTGACGCCGTAGTGGAATGGGTGCTCCGCGCCGGCCGCCCGGTCCTCGTCGACTATTCGCTCGTCGACACCGTCCCGACAGCCATGCTCCCCGCTAGCCAAGCAAGCGTGATCAGTAGCGGTGCATGTCGAGGCCCGGCCCTGGTGATCCCCGCCTCGGCCACCGAGATGTTGACCCGGGACAGCGTGGCACCGGTGGTCTCCGTGGGCGCCCGCCTGCCACACCCCGCGGACACCGCCGTGAACGACCTGTACGAGACCATCACTCAACTCGCCGAGCCGCCCGTCGTGGTCGTCGACCGCCCGTACGCGGTGCTGGCCACGCTGATCCCCTACGTCGCCGGGTTCGTGTTCACCCAGCCTGCCGCGCGCCTATGTCACCTGGCGATCCTGCTGCGGGAGAACCACACTCCAGCGGTCTGCGTCCCCGCCGACCAGGCGCCCCAAGACGGCGAGGCCGTCGCTGTCGGCACCGACGGTCAACTACACCGGGGACATACCTCATGAGCGCCCCGCACCCCGTCCGTGTCGCGCTGGTGGGGTTCACCGGCACCGGCAAGAGCACGATCGCCGCCGGGCTGATCGAGGAACTGCGCCGCCGCGGCCAGCAGGCACGACTGATCAAGCTCGCCGCGCCGCTGTATCGACTACAACAGGTCTACTACCGCGAGGCCGGCGTCGCCCTGGCTCCCGAACGCCAGGACCAGGAGCTAATGGCGGAGATCGCCACCCGGCTCCGCAGCATCTCGCCCGCCGCCCTGCTGGACCACTTCCTCGCCACCCTCGCGACCACCCCACCCGACACCGCGGTCGTCAACGACGATCTCCGCGTCCTCGAACCAGACGCGACGGGCATGGTTACGGCTGGTTTCCGCCTGATCCGCCTGATATGCCCCGACGACATCCGACGCGCTCGCCTCGCCGGCCGCGACGACCGTTCCACCCTGGACGAACCCGCGCTCTTCGGGCCTCTGATGAGCCGGATTCCCACCGAGCTCACCCTCACCACCCACACCGCGACCCCCACCGAGACCGTCCACCGCGTCCTCGACCACCTCCGTGACCGGCACACGACAGCCAGCGAGGTGAGCGGCCGTGCTTGACCATGACGGCTCCCAGATCCTGATCATCGGCCCAGCCATCTGGCGATTTAGCGACGCATGGAGTCCAGCGCAACCGATCCTGGCTGTCACTCTGGCTGGCGGCAACACCGTCCTGGACAACACCGTCCACCTGACATGGACTGACCTGATCGGGGCGCGAGCACGCCTCCTCACCCCCGAGCATGACGTGCCGGTGGCCCTCACCACAGCCTTGTTCAACCGATTGGAACCCGGCAACGTCCTGGAGAACCTGGCTCGTCAGCACTGGTCGGGGCTCGCCGCCGCACCGCTGCTCCTGCTCGGCCGATCCGCCGCCACCATCACCGCACACACCCTGGTGCGGCTCGGTGAACACGACGGCCTGTTCATCCGTGTCGGCGAACTCACCCACAACGGCGGCCTCGTCGACGTCGTGAAGATCCTTCCGACGGTTTTGACGATCACCAGCGAAGACCGCGAGTTCTTCAACAACCATCAATGCTGCTACCAAAAATGGTGGCCCGACGTGGAGTTCGAACACAAGATCACCATGCTCGGCCCGGTCGACCTCCACGCCGTGACCGTCGGCCTACGCAACCTCGTCGGCACCGAGCACCTCCCCGGCACGATCTGGGACTACCGCGACGACTACCAACTGTGGGACTTCAACAACCACCTCTTCGAAGTCACCAGCCCATCGCCAGAGGCCGGGTACATCTCGTTCATCCCGGACTCCGCCGGCACCGTGATCGTCAAGAGGAAGTGGTTTACCCGTGATTCCCTCCGCCGGCGAGAGAGCCGCTGGCGAGGAGTGCGGATCCCGCGCACCGTCGATAGCTTCGAGGACTATGCCCGGTCGCACGTGGACGGTGACATCCGGTTCCTCGGCTCGTTCCGACGCACACGATTCGACAGCACGTGTGAGTTCACCAAGACCGGCAACGTCTACGGCTTCATGGTCGACTGGTGCCGCCCTCTCGACCGCCCTGACGCACCACATCTCTACCAGGTCGAGGTCGAATACCTCCACAGCCGCACACGCGACGAAACCGCACGACACACGGTCGAAACCGAGCTCCTGACCATCAGGAACGCCGCCGCGGCATATCTCGACCGGGCCGGGATCGCCCACCGTCCCGGCGAATCGAAACTCACCTACCTGCGATCACTGACCGTCGCGGAGGAACAGTGACCCCGGACGTGACCGCAGCCGTTCGGATCGAAACACATAATCGTAAGGGCCTGATGGTCGTCGCCGTACGCGCACTCCGACCAGGTGAGCGGGTCGTCATCGGCCGCGCCGTCCAGGTCGTGCCGCATCGAACAAGCCATTCCTTCCAGATCGCCTGGGACACCCACGTTGACCTCGATGAACCCGCCCGCTACATCAACCACTCCTGCGACCCGAACACCGGAATCCAGGACAACAACCACAACGGCTTCGACTTCGTAGCCCTCCGCGACATCGCCCCGACCGAAGAGATCACCTGGGACTACGAGACAAGCGAATACGTCAGCATCGCCGTCGCGCACTGTCTATGCGGCGCGGCGACCTGCCGAACAACCATCCACGGCTTCCAACACCGCCGCCACGACCCGCACTGGCGACCCACCCACCTCGCCAACTACCTCCGCGACGACACCGCCGTCAACACACCCAACACGACTCCCCGGATGACCAGCACCAGCGTCGCCAACGGACCCGTCACCGGCCGGTGCCACGGCGCCGCCGACCGCCAATAGAAACGGATGGCACCGCGATGGTGATGATAGATCGACCGCAACGGTCGGCGCCGCGATGACCGACCCCCGACATGCACCACCGTCGCACCCGGTTCGAACACCGTTCGCCACCCTACCTGCCGCAACCGGAAACACAGATCCATGTCCTCGACATACATGAAATAGC
This sequence comes from Actinophytocola oryzae, assembly GCF_004364325.1. GTDB lineage: Bacteria > Actinomycetota > Actinomycetes > Mycobacteriales > Pseudonocardiaceae > Actinophytocola > Actinophytocola oryzae. The sequence continues at coordinate 97,689 of NZ_SOCP01000014.1, forward strand.
GCTCGTCGAAGCCACCGACCTGCTCCCACGCGGCCCGCGGCAACAGCATGCAACACCCAGACACCCAATCCACCTCGCCGGTGACGTCACCGGCGAGGTGACCAGCGTGATAGCGCCTCGTCGCCGGATTCCCCGGCCACACCCGCCCCAACAACCCATGCACCAGAGCCGTGAAGACCCCCGGAAACGCACGGGCACTCGGATACACAGTGCCCTCCACATCCGTTGTCCTCGGACCAACACACCCCACCCGACCACCACGGCTCGTGGCATCCATCAACGCGCGCACACCACCCGGTGCGAGACGAGCGTCCGGGTTGAGAATCAACACCCAGGGTGACGCCCCGCCGCGAAGACCCTGATTCACCGCGGCAGCGAACCCCCGGTTGCTCGTGTTCGCCAGCACCCGTGCGCCGTGGGCCTGAGCCACAGCCACGCTGTCGTCGCTGGAGCAGTTGTCGACGACCGTCACAACGACCTCAACACCGGTCTGGTCAGCCAACGAGCGGAGACACAACGGCAGGTCATCGGCACTGTTGTACGAAACGACAACGCAGTCCACCGCAACCGGAACAGTCACCCGACCAAGGGTACGGACCGTCACCAAACGTGCACCCGCGGGTGCACGCGCCCGGTACGGTGCCCGAATGCCGCAAACGATCACCCCAACCAGCACCTCACCCGACCCCACCACGGTCAACTCGAGGTTCGTACGGTGACCGCGACAACCACCCACTCCCGGACCGAGGACGAGCCCCTTGACCAGCAATGCCCGTTCTGCATCGTGGCCACCGGCGGCGAGACACCCCACAACACCCAACACGACATCGTGCGGACCAACCGCCACGCGATCGCACTCATCTCCCCACGCTGGTGGCCGAACAACAAAGGCCACGTACTCATCGTGTCCAAACACCACTACGAGAATCTGTACGAACTACCACGCGAACACGGACACGCCGTACAAGACCTACTCCGCGAAATCGCCATCGCCATCCGCCACACCTACGACTGCCACGGCATATCAACACGACAACACAACGAACCAGCGGGAGATCAAGATGTATGGCACTTCCATGCACATGCATTCCCGCGATTCGCCGGCGACAACCTCTACACATCGGAACCGATACCAGAATTCGTCTCATTCCAGGAGCGCCAAGTCTACGCTGCGAAACTGAGAACATTCTTTCTGAGCTTACCGGCTCTGTAGAAAGACGACCGCGCGCTTCCGTGTCAGTCCACGCCAGGTACGACCGCCATCATCCACGGTCGTGGTGACCCGACCAGGCGCGACTCGGTCGCGCCGCAACCACCGCTCCTGGCTGCGTACACACGCCCCACCACAACCGGTGCACACCAACTCGCGAGCCGCCCAATGAGCCGGCTCAACCCGGGAATCGTGCGCAGGCACCACCCAGAAAGCGAAGCGAACACCCTGGTCAGCCTCGGCTACACCGACGACCACACACCCAAGCTATCAACAATTGCCACCACGCCCTCACCCTGTGCCGCGTCCACGGCAACACTTACTACTCCGCCAGCACCCTCGACCAGCTCATCCGCCTCGTCGAGCTTCATGAAAGAGCCCGTCTGCCGACCCCTGAAACGCTGCGCCGCGGGACTGTTCCAAGATCGGCACCCCTCTGTGTCAAGTCGCTGGAGACAGAGAGGAAACCGAGTCTCGGGTCATGGTGCGGTAGACGGTGTCGGCAAGGCTGCGTTTGAGGCAGCGCAGTGCTTCCTTGTGACTCTTCCCGGCTGCGCTTTTGCGCTGGTAGTAGGAATTTCAGTGCTGCCGACCTGGACCTGCCGACTCGGCCCGAACGGGTGCTGATGTCGCTCAACCCCGAGTACTACGAGTTGATCTGGCAGGGCCTGAAACGGCACGAGTTCCGACGCCGTTACGTCGCTGGCCGGGCTACGACCTGGTACGTCTATCTGACCGCGCCGGCCTCGAAGCTAGCCGCGGTGATCGACCTGGACGCGGCCATCATGGACACTCCCCGCCGCATCGCCGACATTTGCTGAACACGCACGTGAGGGCAACGGCACTCGGTGCACGACTACCTCCAGGACCTCGAACGCGGCTTCGCGATCCCGATCAAACGAGTGCGCGAATACCCAGGACTCACCGCCGACGAGCTCGCGGGAACTCTCGGGAAGTTCCACCCGCCACAGGGCTACACACTCATCGACCGCCATCCCCAGCTCAGCAGCGTCTGCGACTCACTCACCGCCGCCACCATGATGCGTGAACTGGTGGCACAGCATCCCGCCTCCGTATCCTGACGCTCACGGGGAGTGAAGGGGGCGAGAATGGTGATCGCCGGGCGACGACGAGACTCGAAGGCACCCAGCAGAGAGCACGTGCTCTCACCGTTGCGCATGGCGAGAGCATCAATTCCCGCGACGCTTCAACAGGTCTGCGAAGACCTCGACAAACTCTCCGTCGACGGCTCATCCGGAGTCACCCCGGGCATGCTCTCCGGCTGGGAACTCGGTCGACACATCACCAGCATCAAGTACCGCCGTGTCCTCGCCGAGTACTACAGCCGGCCTCCCGAGGAGCTGTTCGCGCACCAGGACCAACAGCTCACCGCCACCTCGGAGACTCCACAACTGCTCATCGGCCACCACATTCGACTCCGGTGTCCTGTTCGAAACCAGAGTGGCGGAACGGCTCATCGACCACACACGCCAGTGCTACGCCGCAGCCCGCAAGGTAGAGACTGAACAAACCCTGCGAAACCTGCCAACGCTACGAAGCTAAACCCCCACCACTGGTCGAGACCCGCGCAGAGGAGGTGCCCGTCGTGAGCCACAGCATCCACGACGTACACGCCGCGGCCACACAAGATCACGAATCGGTGATCGAGTTGACCCGCGACCTCGTCACCATCCCCAGCCGAGGCGGCATCGACCCATACGAACCGATACTCGACAGCACCAGCGACTGGCTCGCACAACACCACCTACCCACAGCGGTACTCAAAGACGACACCGGCGCAGCCGTCGGACTCACCTGCGAGATCAAAGGCGCGCACCCAGGCCCGAGATGGGTACTCGACGCCTGCCTCGACACCGCCCCCTTCGGTGACGAACACGCCTGGACCCACTCCCCCACCTCAGCGGCCATCGACGACGGCTGGCTGCACGGACGCGGCAGCGCCGACTCCAAATCCGGCGCCGCGATCTTCTGCCACATCGCCACCCGCGTCGCCGACACCGCCGACAATCTCGCCGGCACCCTCGTGCTCCTCTTCGACGTCGACGAACACACCGGCGGATTCGGCGGCGCCCGCCGCTACTTCCAAGGCCCCGACGCCCCCACCGACGTCGCCGGCGTCATCATCGGCTACCCCGGCATGGACAAACTCGTCGTCGGCGGCCGCGGCGTCCACCGCGCCCAACTCCACGTCCACGGCACCTCATCCCACTCCGGCGGCAGGAAAGCCACACCCAGCGCCATAGAGAAAGCCGCTCACCTCATCCACATCCTGTCCACAACAGACCCACCACACGGCGCCACCGACGCGTTCCCAATCAGCGGCAAGGTCACCGTCACCGCCATCACCGGCGGACAGGGCTACTCAGTCACCCCAGACCTCTGCACGCTCAACGTCGACATCCGCACCACACCCACGTTCGACGACCAAGCCGCCGCTGGTTTCCTAGAACAACTCGTCACCCAGGTGGACGACGCCTGGCCCGACACCCGACCCACCCACATCAGAGCCGACACGCGCTGGCCCGCCTACGCACTCGACCCCACCTCACCGCTACGCGCCGCCATCCTCAACGCCGCAAGCACCATTGGCGTCGAGGTCGAGGCCAAAATCGCCGGCCCGTCCAACATCGGCAACTACCTCGCCGGACTCGGCATACCCGCCACCGCCGGCTTCGGCGTCACCTACACGGGCCTACACGCCACCGACGAACGCATCCGCCTCGACACCATCCCCACGGTCCAAGCCACCTACCACGCCGCCGCACTCAGCCTCCTGAGCACGGATCATCAGGGATGACGCGGCGATACGTCGAGAAGGTCGGTCTCCAACGCGACCGCCCGACGATCTGGAGTCGCGCGATCCGTCCTCACGACACAGTGAGTGCACGCACGCGCCGCTGGATCAGATCGATGGTGTCCACCGGAGACAACGCTTGAGCCGCTGCCTGGTCGAACGTCGTGGTGAAACGTCCAACGTCTTCCGCGTTGTCGACCCAGGCCCCGCCAGCGGGATACTCAAGATAGACACCAGGCGTTATGTCGGGTTCCGGATAGTCGACGATGATAAAAGAGCCGTTCATGGTGCCATAGCCGCCGGCAGCGTAGGGGATCACTTGCAGCGTGATGTTCGGCCGCTCGACGAGAGCGACCAAGTGCACGAGCTGCTCGCGCAGTCGGCCCAGAGGATCTCACTCACATCCGGGTGGTCCTGGTGGACGGATCGCCCGACCTGCTGGTCCGCATAACGCACCTTGATGTCGTCGCCCACGGCGAAGTGCGACCGGAGGTCCCATCATGCTTCCGCTCGACCCACACGTTCACCGGCTGGCACCGGCAGGTCCTGTCTCATGACGGCCGGCGTACAGATCGAGAAGTCGATCTGCGCAGTCCGGGTCGGACCGTCAAGCGAAGAAGGCGGCCGTACATGTATCTGGCGTCGCGAAACGGGGGTTCCCCGCCTCCGCCACCGGTATCGCTCGTGATGGCACCTCCCGGCCGGATCCCCAAAGGCAGGACGGCTGGGACGAGCGCTTCTGAGAACTCCGGCCGAGGCCATCTGAGGGCGCTCCTCAGTGGCCGCTGCGGCAGGGCCAAGGAGAACAAGAACACCGACGCGTGCGTCATCATTATACAGGCGTTCGGCGTAGGCTGCCGTAGTTATGAATCTGGTGGAACAGGTGTTGCGGGCGATCCAGGGACATCCGGTCAACCCGGCGGAGTTTGAGCGATGCGCGTGTGCGTTGTTGCGTACGCGCTATCCCGGTGTGTCCGCTGTGGAGGGCGGCCATGACTTCGGACGTGACGCGGACATCTACTTCCCGTCGGACGATGGTGATCCCCAAAGGCTTGGCCGCCTTCTGGCCACGATCGGTGACCCCGTCGCCAACCTCCGTAATGGGTTGAAGCGGATGTCCCAGGAAGGGCTCCGCGTTGACCTGATCGTAATGGCGTGTCTGCAACCCGTGAACGCCACCAAGCTGGCGAAGCTCGACAAGTTGTGCCACAGCTACGGCTTGCCGGCGCCGCAGGTGTACTCGCGGGACTGGTTCGTGAACGAACTGGTGTCCGAACCAGAATGGCGGCAACGGCTCCTCGGCGTCGGCGGTCAACTGGAGCTCCTGCTCGAACGACCCCTAGACGTCCTTGAGCCCGCTGCTCCGGCTCTGACTCTGGTGGGGCGAGAGGTTGAACTGTCGACCTTGCGCAAGCTGGTCGATGATCGAACCGATGTGATGCTGGTGGGGGTACCTGGCGTCGGCAAGACCCGGTTAGCCACTGAACTCGGTGATGACGTCTTGTTCCTCCAGGGCGGCGAACCAGGCCAAGTCCTCGACGCCGTCGTGGGCACCCGACCGGCCGCAGTCGTTGTGGACGACGCTCATAGCCGTGCCCCGGACCTGCAGGTTCTCCGCCGGATCAGGGTTCAGGAGCAGACGACGTTCTCGATCATCGCGACTACCTGGCCCGACCAGGCCGAAGACGTGCGAACCGCGCTGCCCAGCGCCCAAGTTGTCGTGATTGACCTGCTCGAACGTAAGAACATGGACGTCCTGATTCGTGCGGCAGGAGTGACCGGGCATCGAGCGCGGGTCGTCGTGCTCGATCAAGCCGAAGGCAGGCCAGGCTGGGCGCTGGCCCTGTGCGAAGTGCTCGTCAACGGCGGCGGGCAAGACATCGTCACCGGGAGCGCTCATCGCGCCAACGTCGAGCGCTACCTGCGCCGGGTCACCGAGTCACCGACTGCGCTTGATGTCCTGGCCTGCCTGGCCGCACTCGGCACCCTATCCGGCGAGACCGCATATCAGCTCGCGCCACTGGTCGGTATCCCGCCAGCCGAATTGACCGGGCTCCTCGACCGACTCGCTCGACACGGCCTTCTCGATTCCACACCCTACGGCTGGTCGCTGCAGCCGTCCCTGCGGGCACCGCTCGTCGCCCGGTGGTTCTTCACCGAGCCCACACACCGACCCTGGGACAGCCTGGTCCAGACGTTCCCCGATCACCACCGCGCGTTGACGGCCGCCGCGATCGCCGCGGCTCGCACCGGGTCCGCTCTCGCCCACCAAGCGGTGCGAGCCATAGCCGCGTCGCTGCTGGCACCTGGCACAGGTGAGGAAGTCGACTTCGGGCTGCTGGCTCAGTACTCGACCATTGATGAACACACGGCGCGTCAGGCCGTGATCCAAGCCCTTGCCGCGCTCTCGACACCTCGCCCAACCCACCAGATCGGCGGTTTCCACTTCGATCCGATCGCCCGTTCTGCCACAACGCTGCTGATTCGCGCCGCCCGGCAGTGGCTCCTACCCGAGGCCGTATCAGCGCTGCTCGACTTGGCGATTGGCGACACTCGTGCACGGCACTCGACCCAGGAGCACCCGCTGCGGGTCCTCGGCGACCTGGCACGAATCATCGACCCCGACCACGGCACGTCCATACAAATCCGCGAACGAGTCCTGACCCTCACCCTAGGCTGGCTCACCGCCAACCCCGATCCAGCGCACTGGACAGTCGCCACAAAGATGTTGGCGACGCTGTTCTCCCCCGAAGTATCCGGAACCTGGTCTGATCCCGGTGATCTGAACACCTTCAGCTACTCCCAGGGCTACGACACCGCCACCAATCTCGAGCAGCTACTCGACCTATGGACCCAGGTAGACAACCTGCTCACCGTCCACCCGGACAAGGTCATGACGGTGTGCCCGCCGGAAGCGCTGTGCCCGCTGATCGACCTCGTCAGCGAGTGGTTCCGACTCGCCGCCGGCGTTCGGTTTGACGCGAGAGAGCTGCGTCCTGAGCAACGACAAGCCGCCCGGGCCGGCGCCCGCCGCATCCTTCGAACTCTGCGACCCGTTGTTAGAGCTGTGCCCGGTCTCGCTGTCCGCGCCCAGCGCGTCCTGGACAACCGGCCGACCGATGACCAAGACGACAACGCTCCCATCGCCGCGTTCCAACTCGACTCGGACCTTGTCGACCTTCTCGGCGGGACACGAGAACCCGACGAGGACACCGCGGGGTGGATCGAAGCCAGGCACCTGCGCCTCGACCAGCTCGCCCAGCGCATCACCTCGCTAGGCCCTGCTGCTGGAATCACCCGCTACACAGACCTCACCCACGCCGCTTGCCTCGCCACCCACAGCTTGGACGGCCACGCCACCCTTCTCGCCCTGCGCATCGCGCCCCACATGACCGACCCCGCCGCCTGGGTCCGCCTCGCCAACCAGCACCGTAACCCAGCGCTACTACACGCGGCGATCCAGCAAATCCTCAAGGCCGCACCGGAAGCCGTGCCCGTAGAGGAACTCATCACCCATATGAGTGATCCTGGCCTGCGCGCGGCGATCGTGTCCGTCGCAGTGGATCGATCCGACGTCGACGAGTTCACCGACCAGGTCATCAACGACCTCGGCACAGCCGACGCACCGCTGCTCGACCGTCACCTTCGGACCGACTCCCCCACCGACGTGCTGCACCGGCTACTGACCCACCCCAACCCAGCCATCGCCACCGCCGCGGCCCTGGAGTTCGCCGACGCCCAACCCTACGGCCCCACCTTGCCGGATGCGTGGAAAGACGACTGGCGGGCCGCGATCCAGGACATGAACGTCGAGGACATGGACCAACACGCCCGCTGGAAAGCGACACGAGTGCTCGAACACCTCGCTACAAACGACCCAGACCTGTTCGAGTATTGGTTCGCCCGCCAACTCGACTACCAGAAGACGAGAGAATATTTGCGGCCACCGGAACCTGATGGTTGCACAGAACTCCTCACCCACCTCCCCCGAGAGCACCGCGAACGCCTCACACGGCAGTACGCCCAACTGCTTCACCTGCCGCGCACTCACATCACCCTGCTCACCCACCTGGTTGGTCATGACCGGGACCTGGCCGAACGGCTCCTCGACGAGAAGGTCATCACCACGGAACACCTGCTTGACGCGGTCACCGGACAACGCGGCATCGTCCTCGAACAACTCGGACCGCTACTCCTCGACCGCGGTGCCGACCCAGACCACATCGCCGAGCACGCCGGCGTCCTCTTGGGCGCGAGGTTCGGCTCCGAATCCTTCCACCACAAGCACCTCCTGCACTTCTTTCAAATGCTTAGCGAAAAGGAGCCCGGCCTGCTCCCAGTAGCCGAAGCCGGTTGTATCCGACAGAAGACACTCCGAGACAAAGCGGAAGAACAAGAACGCCGAGGACGGGTACGGGGGGTTTGACTGTCGAACGTCGTCCTTCCCCGACAGACCTGACCTGTACTTCACCTCACCGCCGTCACTAACGTCGTTGACCGTCTGAGCTGGGCACGCCAAGTGCGCTGTGAGCCACGCGCAGGTATCGGTGGGCTTGCGGAGGCAGATCCCCCGGCTGCATCGCCAGCAGTGCTCCTTCATCTCCAATGACTAAGCGCTCGCCGCTGGTATGGACGGGTCGTCCGAGACTGACGTACGGAACCCGCTTCACAGCGCTGCGCCCCCACCACTCATCGAGATGGTATGCGGGTTGCCACCTTTGTCGGCAGATTAGGCGAGTGCCGAACTAATGGGGTCGGCTGATGTCGAGTAGGAATGACTGAATGACGACGTCATGTCCCGCAGACGCGGCCTGTTGGTCTAGCTGTCGCTGCACCTCAGAGCGGTCGCGCCGATCTCGCTGTATTCGCACTTCCGATCGTTGCTCTGGGGTGATCCAGTACACCAGGTAGATCCCGTACTGCACTCCGGACGGGATCAGGTAGAGCTGTACGAGTTGCGCGTGCATCGCGGTGAATAGCTTCGCGTGGTTGATGAGTTTGGCTTCGATGATGACTTGGGCGTGGGTTTGAGGTTGAGTGGCGGTCGCCAGGGCAATTTTTAGATCGATACGGGTGCCGCTTCCCTGTTTGTGGCGTCGGCGCACTTGGGGCTCGCGATCGATAATACTGTTCTTGCAGAGGAGTGTTCTGAGGTTGCGTTGTATCCAGTCGGAGATGTCGTCTTCGGACTTGGGTGTCGGCTCGTCACCGAGATTCCACAGGTCCCGCCAGGCGTTGCCGTGTGTGATCTCGTGTTGAAGATCGCGCAAGTTTTCGATCACGACCTGCAGTAGGTCCTCGTTGGTGCGGATCAGCCGGCTGTCGGCACGGCCCAGTAGAGTCAGCAGGCCGCGTGGGTCCAAGGGTTTGAAGGCGAGATTTGCTTCCTGTGCGCGGGCCCTGCGCAGATATACGGAAATCACGTATCGGTCGGCCTCGGGCCTACCGGCTCGCAGGTCTGTGAGCGCTTGTGTGAGGCCGCGTGCGGCGAGTTGCTCGAGGACTCGCCCTCGGGCATGTCGAACGCCGAACGGTGAGTAGTCGTTCGATCGCCAGTCCGGATCCTCCTCTATGGGCAGTTGATCGACAAGCAGCCGGCCGAGCCCGATAAGGTTGTGGTCATTTAGACTGGCGAGTTCGAGGCCCGGAACCACGTTGTCAAGTACGTCGAGCGTCGCACACTGGGTCACGAGTTCGGCGACAACACTGTCCGGGTCCAACACCGCTTGTCCGCGATGGGCGAGCGCGGCGAGTGTCGTGTCCCCGACCGTGCGAAGTTGCTGGCAGGTGGAGCGGGCGGTGGCCGGCGCATGGGCTATCAGGAGGTCGAGGAGGGTCGCGGCGAGGCCGCCGCTATAGGCACCTGTAATGAGGCGCTGTCCTACCGGTTGGGCCAGGTCCACGATCAGGCGCTCGTAGACGCAGTGGATGCTAATGGGTGCACGGCTCTGCGTCTGATACATCTCAAGTCTCTTGAGTGCCGCGTCGACCAGGCTTGCACGAGCCTGGTCGGGCGCGAAGTCGATCAGATCGCCACGTAGTTGGTCGTCGTCCTCGCTGCCAGCGCTCCAGGCCGAGACGATCGTCGACGCCCATTTCTGCCACACCGACACCTCTAGAGAACGGGCCAGGTGCGGTTGGTGCCGGACGAGTGTGGCGAGCAAGTACACGCCTGACCAGTCGGGCATCGTTTGCGTGACCGTGATCCGGTCGACTCCGATAGAAACACTCAGGGACGGTTGGTGCGCTCGGAGATAGCGGAGTCCGAGGTCCACGATGAGTTGTTGATCCTCGGGGCCAAGGAGTTCCCACCCGGCACGAGTGGTCAGGTCGTGATGGAAGTGCCGAGCTGCGCTCGAACTGCCGTCACAGGCAAGCGAGTAAACGATCTTCCACCAGTTGGAGAGATCGCTGGCGGTGGCGTGGAGCGATTCGGTGAGCTGTTGTCGCTGAGTATCGCGACGCTTTCTCCGCTCCAGTTCTACATCGCGTTCCGCCGTCCTTGCTCGACGTGATCGCTGTGCTTGTGACGAGTTTAATTTGATCGACTCCCGCAGGGGTCGGGTTGGTTCGTAGGCGGGATGATCGGTTGGAAGAGAGAGGATTAGATCTGCCGTGCAGCGGGTTGGCTGATCGAGCAGCGAGGGCACACAGTTGGCCAACACGGGACGCGCAGGCGAGGGTAGTTGGGGTAGCTCCCTGACGAGCGAGTCGCGATCGTCTACGGTCACCAGACCGAGGTCAAGCAGATCGGACCAGTGATGCTCGTCGAGGCGCTCAGCCACGACAATCGCCAGTTGTATACGTGAATCGCAGCCTGCGTCCGTCCACGGAGGTCCTTTACGACGGTCATGCCATGAGTGCCACCGAGTGGTCTGGATCAACGTCGCCACAAGAGCGGCGAGCGAGATACGGATCGGATGAAACTCTTGGTGGGCCCATCCCCTGCGCACGAGCTGGGGTATCAACCGCCCGTGGGCTTCCTCACCGTCACTGACGCGTTCCGCGGCCCAGTACAAGACTGTCGGAAGGTCGTCGACCGGGATCTGATCGCTGAGCTGGCCCAGAAGAACCAGGTATGCACCAACGAGGTCGGTGTTGCGGCGCGGCCGCAACACCTCCAACAGTTCAGGAGTACTCAGCAGCGTCGGATACAACGCCTCGATACCAGCGGCGAGTAATTCGTCATCAGGATCCTCATCTGGCTCAAGGGACAGCAGCGGCCGCATCCGGCTGGTCACCGCATCATTGCCGAAGGAAGCGGTGGCCGCAGCGGCCGGCCGGCGCGTCCAGGGTGCCCACGCCGGATCAAGGACCACGGTGAGAAGGTCCTCGCCAAGCTCGCCGCACCTGCCTGCTTCGGCAAGCCGGCCGATCCACCACACCTCCTCGGTATGCGTGAGGCCGTTGGCGAGGTGCTGCCGCAAGTCATCCGACAGGCCCGGATACGCCAGCGCCGTCAGGTCCAGGCCCCAGTCTGGATCCGTATCGCCTTCCGCGGCTTTGGTGAGCAATGCATGGACCACGGCGGCGCGGACGTCATCGGATGGGATCTCCACGCCGGTCTGGATGAGCGCTATCGCGTTCACCGCGATCAAGTCCTCGACGAGTCCGGGAGCGATCGCCGCAAGCCATGCGGTTATCCCCGCCAGAACGCCGGGGACCCTGCCGTCCTCTCGTGCTCCGAGAAGGCCACGCAGCTGAGCATGTGTCACCTTTCGTTCCACGACGTACCGCGCAGCTAGATACTCAGCGTACTGCTGGTGCCGGAACGCCAATGCCGCGTCGGGGGCGGCGTCGAACAACGTTGTTCCAATCACCTCGCTGACTTGAGCCGGCGTGATAGGGGTTCCGGGTTCGTCGGGTTCCGGTGTAGACGGCAGTCCGGCGATGTACTGTCGCCTGGGCGCGGCAGGCTCAACGGTTCGCCCGAAACGGTTGACGCGCCCGAACACCGAAATCGCTGCCAAACGCATCGCGATCCGACGGCGTCGATCCAACGGCACCAAGGGCTGCACATCGGCACCGGTCTCAACAAGGAACTGCTCCACTTCGTACTCAACCACAGCTAAGTGACTTGTCGGCAGCCTCCGAGTAGCCCGCCACTGCTTGGCCGCAGCTTCGAACTGCATCGCGGACGCGGCCAACCGCCCAAGCTTCGCCTCCGCTACCGCATCAAGGAAACCGTTCGGTACCGCAGCCCTCACCAGCAGCGCGGCCGCCGCAGCCCGGCTCAGCGGCAGTAGCTTTAGCTCCTCAAAGTCCGGCACCGTCCCCGCAAGAGCGGTGGCCAGAGACACGTCCCACGCCGCTGGCCGACACGCCAAACGCCACCGCACCCGCCGTCCCACTGGGCTCGTCATGTGGTGCTCGAGGATTCGAAACACCGACGACTCCTCACCAGCGACAACGTCGAGACCGTCGATATAGACCGGACCACCATCCTCAATCGCCGCCGCGAGTTCCCGGTGCATGCCGCTCTTGTCGAACAACCGAAGATCAACCACGACCCCGCTCGGCTCAAGCGTTCGCAAAGCGTCCAGCACCGTGGACTTCCCCACTCCACCCGGCGCGAGCAACACAAAGCTCAGCACACCACCGTCACCTAAGACCAGCTCCGTCACCGAAATCGGCCGCGCTCCGCTGCCGAACCATGACTCGCTATCCGGCTCAAGGTCGAGGAACCCGTGACGGTCGAGCACCACCTCGGTACCGACCGAGCCACCAGACCACGACGACCCTCGCCGAACCGGTAGCACATGACGATCCAGACCCCGCCGGAGTTCGCTACCGACCGTCACATCACACTCCTCGGAGATCCTCTATCGCGACGCCAGGCATCCCCCCACCGCCGTCGTTCATCCGCACTACCTGCGACGATAGGCCATATCTTCGCGCGTCGCAGGCAACATCTCTACGTAAGATGCGCGCATCTGGCTCTCTGGAGCCTGCGGTCGATGTCAGCCCGGGGATACACGGTGTCCAACCCGGATCGGCTCTCTGCGGCGCCACCCGTTGGTGACGAACCGCCGGGCGTGGACGTGCACCGACCGCACTTGACGGTCATCGGACTGGAGGAGGTACCTGCCCTGTAGGCCAATGCCGCGCCAAGCACGTCGAGACAGCCCTTAGCGACGGAACAGCCGCGAAGGCGCGTATATACCCGAGGTCGATATCGCTCTATGTCGGATATCCATGCTCACCGGACGACGGTCCTTCTTGGTGGGCCTGCGTGCGAGTACACGAGCCGATGTCTATGAGATTGGACGCTTGATTACGCGGTGTTGCTCCCTGATCGTTCCGTCGCCGGGGATGCGAATGCCGATCACCTCGTCGATGAACGCGGTACGACGCGGTACCTCGATTCCATCCAGCGGACGGTCGGCAGGGTGGTGAAAGATCGACCTGGAGGCCTCGCTCACAACGGCTAGATTGATCTGCCTGGCGCGCGTCGAGGCTGCCGGAAGGTCGACCACCCGCTCCGTGCCACGGTCCATGAGGGCGAGAGCGGTGCGGCGGTCCAACGGCATCACGATCATCGTCGCGTTGATGCCGTCAACGGCAGGTTGCTCGTCAGGTGACCGCGGCGACCAAGTGCCAACTGGGTTGTCGCTGGTCACGAGGCAGTCAGTGTCGAATCGGAACAGTCGCCAGGGCCGTTGTACTAGGTGTGGGTGGTAGGCGTCGATCGCCATACGAAGGGCCTGCTGGACGGCGAACGTCTGAGACATCCTGAGCTTGGGGAACCTCTCACTCAGGTTGTCCCGGACTGCTTGGACCGCGGCAACGTCGTGGGCTTCGCCGCGACTTTTCAACCACTGGGGAATTCGCTCTGGGTTGTTCGTCAACTCCATCTCGATGTACTGCTGGGCAGCCAAGGTCCCCACGGCCTCGGCGTCCTCGCGGAACCGCCGGGTCCTGGTCTTCTGCAACGCGATGAACTGGGTAAGCCGGTAGCGGTCCTCCACGGTCGGTGGAAACTGGCCGTCAAGCAGGTGCGTAAGAGCCTGAGCGGCCTTGTGCTCGATCTGCGAGAGCACCCGTTCGACCATCTCCGGATCGTGACCTACGCGGTGGCTCTCAGCGATCGTCTCGGTCGGCATCGCGTAGTAGCCCTCTTGGGCGCACACCCTCTTCACCGGCCGCATCCGAGACCGATGCGGCGGATCGCGGTCGACGACCACGAGGTTCTGCCTATCGTCAGCGAACCGACGGAGGTAGAACCTCGGTACGAGGTGATGCCTGGGCACTCTCGCAATGATATTCCGCCAGGTCAAGGCGTTTCCGGTGAGTCGATTCGGCTGCATCAACGACCAGTAGCGGGCGTATTTCGGTGCGCGGATCGCGACCCTGTGATGGACACTGTACGGAGAGAAGGCCGTGAAAGGAGACATTCGGTGTACCTGAAGTTCGACGGAGGTGTGGAGCTGCGGATCACTCCTGCCCCAGACCAGGAACCGGTGAGCCTTACCCCTGGCTTGGGAGCTCACCGAATGCGGGTACCACTTCTCGTCGAACCGATCGCGCTTCCCGCCGGGATCACGGTGCTTCAGCTCAGCGGCGAGCTGTACGCCGAGCATCCGGCGCCACAGTGGCTCGGGGATGTCGTCCCGGTCGCGGTCTCGTTGCTTGAGGGCAGGTCCCGCCCTGCCGACATCGCCTGCTCCTTGTCTGACCAGCAGATCCTCGCCCTGGAACAGACTCGCGGTGATCAGGAACTGCAAATCCGGATAAATCTGACGGGCGTCCTGCCCCAGGGACCCGGCGAGTTCCCGTTCGCTCACGACCAGGAGATCCTCCGCGTCCCGACGAGCCGATGGGGCCAGCAGCTCGAAAGTCTCGGCCGCGCCGTGTCCATCACCATCGCTGTACCGCTCCCACCGGACGGCGCCCACCTAGCCGACGCTGGCAACTACCTCCGCGAGGCAAAGCTGCTCATCACCGACGGCAAGTACGAACCTGCTGTCGTGAAGGTCCGCCATGCGCTGGAACGGATGCAGGAACTCAAACACTGGCCGACCAAACCGCCCAAGGACCAGCCCGACCCGACCAAGTGGTCCCAGGACGTACGGTGGGGTGTCATATTGAGGAGCTTGTGGGCGCAGGCGTGCGGTGCGGCGCACGCCGACGAAGTCACGAAGGACTTCGTCTACACCCGGTCCGACGCGATCTCCCTGCAGGTCGGCGCGGCCGGCATACTCAATCAGCTCACAGCCGTCCTCGCGCCCTAGCGGCTGCGGCGCTGTACTCGTACTGCGCAGCGCAGCAGATCGTCACCTCGACATCGTCATAGCGGAAATAGCTATCCTCGGGCTTAGAGACACCCTCCCATGGATACGGCGTACAGCCACGTCTGGTATCGCGATTAACGAGTATCGTGCCATCCTCGTGGCTTGTTCAGGATTCTATCGGCACGCGAACTGACCCTCCGCGCCGCAGCTCCATCTCATCGATTCCATCTAGGGATTCACGCTGGCCGACGAGTGCTGCTGTGTCTGCTTGAGCGGATTGACGGGATCAAATTCGACAATATCAGCGGGGCGACCTGGTTACAGCAGCACAACGCTCGACATCGGGAGGCCCTTCCTCTCCGAGGGTCTTCTCTGAAAGGCCTTTTCGACCTAATCCTCAACAGCAAACCAGTCCGATATCGAATTCACCGTTTCGAGCACCTCGATCCCGACATTCTCCTGTACGATCCGATCGCCCGCCCCGGCGACCTCAGCCGCGATCGTGGCTAGGGTGCCTTCCAGCCAGGTGTGGATCCAGCGGATCAGCTCCTGACTGGCGCGACCATTCCCGCGAACCCGTCGTTTCGAACCGTGGATGGTCGCGAGGCGATACAGCCCTCGCGCGGGGGCGATAGCATCGAAGCCGAGTTGTTCCGCACGGACGCAGGCATGGCGGGCAGCCCGGAAACCGCCAGCGTCGATGTCGCCGAAGTACCAGCATCGAACCGGGCGGTCTCCCTCCGCGGCCAGTGCCGACAATCGTGTGCCCACCTGGTTGCCGGATCCCCAGACGATGCGTCCTTCGAAACCACGTCGAGCAGCCACACGACAGATCGAGACGTACGTCGTGTAGTTCTCGATGATCAGCCAGTCAGCGTCGCCGAAGATCCGTTGCTCCACGGGAGGCCAGCAGGGCTCACATTCGAGGAGCTCGAAGCTGAGCCGGTCCGGATCGAACAATGGACCTAGAACCCAGCTCTCAAGTTCCTTCTCGTCGCCGAAGATCTCCAGCGACCGCTCGCGAAGTGGCACGCACACACCTCGCCGTCGCGGCAACCAGGTGTTCACCTTGCTGAGGAAACGCCGTGTAGCAGAGTTGAGACGCCCTTGATCCTCGGCCACCGCAACCCACGTCAGATCGGCATGCCATACGACGGAGGCCGTCTCGACCGGAGCCGACGTCGGGGCAGCAGGTCTTTGCAGGTAACTGGGCAACGGTGGCAACGCAGTCACGTCCGCACGAGTCTTGGGAAGCTCGACCTTGCCCTGCTCGGCGAGCGACGTGATCGCGGCCAGCACGCGCGAGCGCCAGTCCACCGATGCCACAGCGCTGCGATCCACTGACGCCGCCGCCGCGAGCACGTCCTTCAGCGGCACCCGGCGGATCGGATGGCCGGCGACGACGCTCGCGATCGCCTCGGCCAAAACCGGCTCACGGGTCATGCCGCACCGACGTGACGACGTCAACGACCTGATCACCGGTGAACGAACTGTTCGGATCGCTACGCACGTAGGCCCGGCCGGGACGCGTCGCCGAGGGTCTCTTGTGCATCGCCGCGATGCGCGGGAACGCGGTGGCCGCACCGAGATCGCCGATCCCGGTCCAGAAGACCAGCTGCACCCCGCTCGCATCCGCGACCCGCCGCTGCAGATCCAGGAACGGCAGGTAGTTCGCCTTGCCGAGCGGGTTGTCCAGCGGTACGACCCCACCCGCGTTTCCCGCTTTCGCCCCCGTGCGCTGCTCGGCACGCAGCCGAGCCATGACACAGAACAGCACGAGCGACGCCGTGAGGTTCTCACCACCCGACCACTTGCGCATGTCCTCGACCCTGGTACGGGCAGTCGGCTGGTCGGGTGCGGGCTTGAGAACCGTCGCCCGAAATCCTTCGACCACCGACGCCTCGGTCGCGCGCCAGAGCAGTTCGACAGCGTCGAGCTCGATCTTGCCGCCACTGACCATGCGGTCGACCAATTCGCCGACCCGGAGCGTGACCTGCTCCTTCGACGGACGTTGTTGTGCCTCGACCACCAGGAACCGCTGGTGCTCCCACGGCCCGATTCCGGCCGGCAGCTCCGAGAGCGTGGACGCGCGACGCAGCACGGTGAGCGCGTCGTCGACGAGTTCGGCCAGGCGTTGCACGACGTTCTTCTTGTGTGCCTCCACCTGCTCGAGCTGCTGGCCGATCGCCCGCCCGCGCACGGCCAGGTCCTCGGTGAGCTCCCCTGCCCGGCTGCCGACGCGGTCGATCACCTGGTCACCGCGAAACAGCTCCCGGAGCCGGCGGACGGCCTGTCCGTGTTCGTCCTCCGCCACGGCGGCAAACCGGTCGTCGTCGGCCCACGTCCGCAGTGCGTCGGCCCGCTGCGACCGGACCGACGCCGCGTTCTGGTATGCGGTTCTGACCTTGTCCAGCGCCTCGGCCAGGTCCCCAACGGCCGCGCGGATGTCCTCGTCGTCGTCCGGAACGGTGCCGGTGGGCGCCGGGGCCGGCTCGATGTCGCGTAGTCGATCGGCCTGGTCGCGGAGCATTCCGCCGCGAGTCCGGGCGCGTTCCGCCTCCCCCTTCGCCGCGTCCCGGTCGCGTTCCAGCTGTCCGACGCGCAGCTGGATCCGGGTGGCCTCTTCATTCGCCTCGGAGGCCAGCCGCTGTGCGTGCACCCGGTTGGCGACATCCATCACCTGCTCAGTGTGGCGCAGGCGGCCGCGCGGGGTCGCATTCCGCAGCTCGGTCTCGGCGGTCACGTGCTCGTTGGCAGCCGCACCAACCTTCTGGTTCGCGATGTCGAGGTCGGCTCGGACCCGTGCGGCCTCCTCCGTCCGGAGCTCCCGATCGCTCCCAACCGACCCGGCCGCAAGCTCAGACGCGCGGGCACGTACCGGCTGTGTGTGTCGGTTCCACGGGTCCGCCGCCCTCGTGACCTTGCCCTCTGCCTCGAGGAGTGCCCGGCGAAGCTCGCTCTCGGGGAAACGCTCACGCAGCTGGAACTCGGCCTCTCGTACGGCCGCCGACGCGGCCTCGACACTGAGCTCCGTGCCCGGTTCGGCTCGAGGGAGAACGGCACGGCTATTGCTCCACTCACGGCGCCGCGCCGACAGTTCACGAATCCGATCCTTCAATCCTTCGATGAGTTCATCCGCCTCGTGATACCGCGCCTTGGCGGCTGCCTCCTCCTCCCCTGCCGCCTGCAGCAGTCCAGGGATCGCCGCCAGGCGTGCGTTCGCGGGCTCGACCTCCTCGCGGTTCTCAGTGTCGAGGTGAGTCGTCCGCCTCAGTTGCTCGGTGAGGCGAGCCAGGGAGGTCTGCTCATCGGCCAGCCGTTCGCGGACTCCGGCCAGCCGCTCACGCAGTTCCTCCAGCCGCTCGTCAGCCTTCTGTTCGGCATCCTTCGCCTTCGCCACAGCATCAGCCGCGATGCCGACACGCCGCCGAAGTCCGACCAGGCCGCCTGTGGGGAGATCGGCGACCCATGCCTCGATCTGACCTGCGAGGCTTTCGTCGGACCGCCGCTGTGCCTCAAGCCGTACGAGGAGTTGGGACCGCCCGGCCAGTCGTTCCTGGCGGCGACCGAGCTCCGACTTGGCCTCCGCCGGATCGTGGCGAGCCGGAACCGGTCCGAGGACCACGCGTGGCTCGCGTCGGTTCCGGAAGACGGTGGCCGGCGAGAGTACGACGACATCATCCAGCTCGACCTCGATCCGGGCCGCCGCGTCGGCCGGGTCGCCGTACACGATAACGCCGTCGACCACCTCCGGCAGCTCGTCGATCAGGGCCCGGTGTTCCTCGATGGGCACGTTCTCCGCCAGGTAGCGCCAGCCGGAGTGGGCAGTGAAGCCGGCGGACGCGAGGGCGTCGACGACCTCCGAGACCTCGCGCCTCGGCGGCATCAGTCCGGTTGTCTCCAGGGCGAGCACTGCGCGGGTGTCATCGGCCTTGGCCGCACGCACGTCGACCATGGTCGAGTCGGTGGCGGCGATGGCCTGATGCAGCAGAGCGACCGCGTCGTCCCCACTCTCGGCCAGATCTATGGAATCGGCCTGCAACAGTATGCGGAGTCGAGCGTTGTCCCCGATCCTGGCGGCCCGGGTCTCGAGTGCGGCGAGCTCACCGGCGACCACGCGGTGACGATCAACCGCGCGACTGGTCACCGTGCGAGCAACCCGCTGCGCCCCCACCGCTTCCTCCACGGCGCCGACCAACGCTCGTTGTTCGCCGACCAGGCCATTGATGCTGGTGATGGCCGCCAACTCCGACCTGGTCAGCCTGGTCACCGCGGCATCGAGGCGTTCATGTTCGCCGAGCACGCCATCCGCGACCGCGGCGTTGGTGGCATCGGTGAATCGCAGGACAGTTCGGTTGTGCTCCCGTTGTTCACTGTCCAGCACGACCTGCTCCTCGTGGTGAGCCCGCCGCATCCGCTCGGCCGCCGACTTACCCGCATTGGCGCTGTCCAGACGCCGGTGGCACTCCGCGAGCGCCGTCTCGGCCTCCGCGATCGCGTTGTCGAGCGCCGTGGCGAGCACGGACTTGGCATGGTCGAGCGCCTCGACAAGAGGAAGAGCACCCTCTGCGGCAGCGGCGAGCGCGGCCTCGCGGATCTCAAGCTCCGCCTGCGCGATGGTCATCGACACCAGGTCCGCGACCGCGACCCACGCATCGACCTCGAGCCGGAGGCGGGTCACCTGTTCCCGCGTAGCCGACAAGGCCGTCTCGGCGGCTCGTACCCGGAACTCGGCCGCGAGCCGGAGGTACTCGTCACGACGGCGACGGGCGCTGTCACCGGTGTTGCGGACCTCCTTGTGTTCGGCCTCGATCGTCTCGTGCCTCGTGAGTGCGATCCGCCGCATGGCGTCCGCGGCCGTCGCGGCGTCGAGCAGCGCGCGCTTGTACCCGGCGGCGATCTCCCTTCGCGTCTCATGAGCGCTTGTCGCCGTCAGCACCTTCTCGTGCGCCTCGCCGAGCGCGCTCACCCTGGGCTGTGCTTGGACGCAGAAGTCCTGCTCGACCAGGTAGGTCGGCCGCTTCGCGATCTCCACCGCGGTCTCCGCCAGCAGGTCCCGAACCGGTTGCATCCGCTGCCGGTCACCGGTGAAGCGGAGCAGGTAGCGGACGAAGGCGCCTGGCGAGTCGATGGTGGAGAACAGGCCGTCGATGCCGCCCTCGGCGGCGTTGACTTCGGTGAAGTAGTGGAACAGTTCCGGGTCGAACCGGCGTTCGCGTAGTGCCCGGTGCCATTCGGCGATTGACTGGTCGGCCACCACCGCGTTCACGCCTTGGGCGGCGAGACCCCGAACGTGCGCACGGAAGCCGTCCCGGTTGACGTTTCCCTTGGAGCGCAGAGTGAATGGCAGGTCGTCCAGAGTCGACCCCTCGACCGTCGGATCCGGGCTCACGCACCACCAGGTCCGCCGCAGACGTTCCTTTCCGGCGGCGTTGTAGTCCCGCGGGCGGGTCCGGTTGTCCCATTCGTAGATCGCACCGGTGAGAAGGAGCTGTCCGATTGGATCGACCCACTCGGCGACCACATGGGATGTGTCCGGACCGAGGACGAGGTCCTCCAGGGTTCGCTTCTTCGTTCTGGTGGCGAGGAAGTCCCTGCGGTCGGGGAGGATCAGTGCGAGCAGCAGAGACAGCATCGTGGTCTTGCCGGCGCCGTTCCTCAGCCACACGATGGAGTCCGCTGGCTCCCCTGCCCGGTCGGTAAGGTCGACCGTCAGGTCGGAGAACCGGTTGTCTGCGACTCCGATCGAGTCGAGGTAGAAGCGGCGTAGCCGGAACATCTAGCTTTCCACCTCGTCGTCCACGTCCCGCGACGCGCGGGCGAGCACCTCGAAGACGACGGACTCCGTCACCTCGGAGATGCCCACCCGGAACCGGTCGTTGAGTGCGTACACGCTGCCGTGCTCGTCGTCGAGCGCCATCTCCCGCCGGGCCCGTCCCTGCACGACCAGGTAGTCGAGGGTCTTCTGGACGTAGTCGCGTCGGCAGTCCCGGCGTAGCCCTCCACGTTCGGAGGGGAGTACCTCGGGGAGGTCCAGCCACGTGCGTGCTGCCGCACCCAACTGCTGGTCGATCTCGTCGTCGCTCTCGTCCGCGGCCTCGATCGCCGTCGTGATGTGCCGTGTGAGAAAGCGCTCCAACTCGATGGCCCGCACTGTCGGGTTGGTCGTGTCGACGAGTGCCTCGCCGTTCGGGTAGGCATACGCGACGAGCGCGACCAGCAGTAGGCCGAAGCAGCGTCGGTCCTGCAGTTTGTGCTGTGTCCTCAGGGGCAGGCCGCTGTTGTCCAGTGTTACGGCGAAAGGCCCGTCGGCGTGCCCGGCGATCAGCAGGCCGAGCTGGGTTGGCATCCGCACGTCGAGGCCGAGCCCGTCCGCCACTCGGCCGACGATCTCAGCGAACTCCGTGTTTGTGCGGTAGCGGTCGAGCAGGACGCGGTACTGACCGTCGCCGGACGGCCGCTCCTTGGTGGCGAGTGCGTACCGGATCAGTCTCGCCGCGGCGGTCACATCCGTCAGGTTCATGCCGCTCCGATCGAGTTGTCGGTGTCCGCGTCCCTCTGGTCGAATGTCGCGGGAGTGGCGAGCAGCAGGTCAGGGCCGAGATACCGGGCGTCATCGAGCATGTGGCCGTAGTCGATCGCGACCAGTGCCGAAACCGCTGCGGCGAGGTCGGCACGCCGAGGTCGATCGTCGGCAGCCGCTTCGCCGCCCGCGACGAACACATAGAGGGCAGCTGCCCAGATGATGTCCAGCAACCTGAGCGGCTCGTCCACGTCGCCGGCCCGTTGCCGAGCGACGGCCAGCAGGTCCGACAGCCGCATCGGCTCCCGGGCGGCCATGGCCAAGATGTCGGTGGCGCAGGACGCCACGTCATCGGCGATGGAGTCACCGAGCGCTTCGCCCAGGTCGCCGGGCTCATCGATGTCGGGGTCCTGCTGCTCACGCGTCAGCGGTTCCCGGAGAAGTTGCCTGACCAACTCATCGACACCCCACTGCGGTTGCGTCCGCGGTGGAAAGCCGCCGGCGACGATCGTGTCCGCCACGTCCATGAGCAACCTGTCGTCGGCGAGCAGGGCAGGCCGGAGGAGATCGTCACCCAAGTCGATGGCCGCGGCGAGACCGCGTGGCTGGAACCGCTGTACCTCCTGTGCGGCAAGGAACACGGGGATAGCTCGCGCCACATGCCGTTCCAGGCGCAACCAGACATCCTCGCCCCGTCGAACCTCCCACACGATGTTCCGGCAGGCGTCCGTGGCTGTCGGGTCCTCACTCGACCGTTCCGCGAGGTCGCGCAGTTGTTTGTCCTTCTCGATCTGGTGCTCGATCTGTCCCATCACGTCATGCAGCCAGGACGGCATCTCTCCATGCCAGTCAACACTGCGGATGTCGCGCCGTGTGTCATCGAGCTTCTCGCGAAGACTGGCTGATAGTCCTTGGGCCGTGCGGGTGGCCTGCCGGGCCGTGGCCAAGGCCTTGTCGAACTCACCCGCCTTCATCTGGATCTCGACGAGCAGCTTGAGCGCGAGCGCACGGTTCGCCAGGTCCGAGTTCAGCGCCTGCAGGTAGAGCACTATCGCCGGATCTGTGGCAGTGATCGTGGTGCCTTCCTCACCCTCGCCCAAACGGAGCAGCCGGTACCGGTATGGACGAGCCTCACTACATGTTTCGTCGTCACCGGCCAGTTCACGCCAGGTCGCCTCGTGCGGGCGGCCGTCGTTGAGCAACGTCGTAAGCACGAGTTTCGCGATCTTGGTCCATGGCCGGGCCGGATCCTCCGGATTCATCCGGCGACTGACCTGTGCCAGGTGGTCGACGACACTCTCAGGACTTACCGATCCCTCGAGGCTCGCCTGGTTGAGGACCACGTAGTCGATCAGGCGTAGCGCAAGCTGCGCGAGGTCGTAGCTTCGATGATCGAAATCTGCACGCGGCCCCGCGCGGTTGACGAGCTCGAACACCGGCTGCAACAGCTGCAGTGCCTGCCATCGGCCATGCAGATCGACGCTGTGGCGCGCCTCGGAGCCGGTTAAACGCGACATGGCCCCCTCGACTTGCCCGCATGCTTACCCGCCAGTTCGGGAACTCCGTCGTTCGCCGCTCGCCAGACGTTACGCCGAGAATCTAGGCTTGTTCACCACCTCGAGAGGAGTCCCCCGGTTTGGTTGGCTCCTGATCTGTGAAGATGCGTTCCTCGCTGGAACAATGTCTGCCATGTCGAAAGCGTTCCCGCCGGAGTTCCGTCGTGACGCGTAGTGGCGGGTGGCATAGGTAACATTGATCCGGACTCGGTCTGCTGGGGGTGGCGGGAAGCCGCACTCCTCCAACCAGGTTCCGGCCCGGCCCGAGCGACCCATCGCGTTGACGACGATGTCCGCTTCGAGAGTCTCCGTACCACCGCCAGCCTTCCTGTCTATTCGAAACCCTGACACGCGGCGGTTAGCGCGGCATCATCTTTCCCACCGACCACGTGCTTCGGTACCGCAACGACCAACCATTCACCAGCAGACGCTACGACCACACCCCGGAAACACCTCGGCGACCAACTCCCCTGGGTCGCCAACCAAGGCACCTCCATTCATTGGCTACGACACTCCACCCTCAGGAGAACGCCGCCATCCAAGAAGTCCCTGGGGTCTCAACGCTGGCGGACTCGGTGGCGTCCGGGACGCCAAGGAAGCCCCGATGCTTGTCCCTACGTTCGAGTACATCGCGCGCGGCTCCCTTCTTGGCTGGTGGGACGAACCACCTCCGACACCACCCTCATCAGCCCTCCGCCTGCACCCGCGCCGCCCGATTGAGAGGACAGCCGCGCGTCACACCGGCTTGGGCGCGAGATCATCTCAGCGCTTGCGTACGTGTCCTGCGCCCGTGGGCTCCCAGCGGGTTTTCAACGCGCTGGTGACCAAGACCGACGCGGTCAACCGCCAGCGGTAAGCCGTGATCGGTTGGCATGGTCATCATCGTCCACCGGCGCGTCTTGGCGGCGTCCGTGGTGATCGACCGGCCCGTCGGCGGCGAAGGCGACCGCGACTAAGACCATGTGGCCGCCGTTTCTGGCGGCTGAGGTCGGTCGAAGCACGGGGAGTGGGTCGCGATTCATCCAGACCCGCAGGCAGTCCGAGATCCGCCCTGGCCGCATCAGCAAGGAGGGATTGCCGCCGGTCAAGCGGCACACCAATGGCCTTGAGGAAGACGTTCCAGCAGACGGCCCGGGCCAGCGGGCTCCGCAGCAGGACGATCACGCCGACCATGGCAACGACCGGCGCGGCGACCGGCAATGCCCGATGACTCAGCGCCTCAACGATCGAGACCACGCCGTCCATCGCTACTCCTCAGGGCAGAAAAAACACCTCTTGCCCTCTTTGAGCGGAATAGCGGAAGCGGCGCCAGATCGGCGCTGAGGTCAGAAGTAGACCACGAGACACCGGCTGTGTCAAACATGACTGGTGTCCGACAGGGACATCTCGACGTCGGTTGACCGAGCAGCAAGTCGCTGACCTGCGGAAACAGATCTTAATTTTGGATGACCCGTCAACCAAGATCGGCGTCATAGCACCCATGGCAATCCACTGATATCCCAAGTCATCAACACACCGATCATCCATACCCTATTGGTTCCGAGAATGTCCTTGACGATTCTCTGCGACAAGAAATGTTACTAGTTCATTTTTATTTCGTTGGCGGTGTTCTTTCTTGTAGTTGTCACCCGCTTGGCGCGATCGGTGTCAGGCTGCACCACCGACACCGCCACCGCCACCGACGCATGCGCGCTCACAAGGAACCGATGCGGCCACGATGCCGTCTCTGCTGGCCCTCACGCTCACTCGTCCCCACAACGGCCGACCCGGCTGCCTGATCGACTTGTGCGCCAGTGGCGACACGCAGCTTGTGCAGGGTGCTTGTGCAGAGTGATGGGTTCACCGTGGGAGATCACACGTCACTGCTGAGAGCCCAACCCCATCGCTCTCAGCAAGCGGGAGCGACCGACGGAGACAGCGGTCCCAGGGTGGAGGAGAACCGAATTCACCAGGGGTAAGGGCGAAAATCCTAGTCCTCGCAGTCGTCCTGGGTCGGGCGGGCCGTCAGATGCTGTGCGATGAGCGCGGCACCATCGGCGGGAACAAATCCTTCACTGGCGGGCAGGCGAAGAACAGCTGTGCAACCTCAAGTTGGAAAGCGGTGAGAGGGATCTCCTCGGAGCTGGTTGTCACTACGCAGGAACCAGCTCCGAGATCAGCGGATCCCAGGCCGCGCGAACGTCGCGAGGCAAGACCAGCTCTTCCCACAGGTCGACCAGCAGCACACCATCGATGTAGGTGAGCACTTCCTTCTCGTCGCCCTCTCGTAGCACCGCCTCGTACACACGGGCACGATCCGATCGGTCCCTGAGGTGGTACTGCCGGCCCGGCTGAGACCAGTTCAGCGACAGCGGCAACGCCACAGTCGCCAAGGCCTTGGGCAGCGGGAGCGATGGGAGCTGGTTCGGCACCTGGTAGACGTGACCCCGAGTACCTGGAACAGGGTGGAACGTGATGCGCGGACGCATGTCGAGTTCGAAGCCCGAGGCGCTCAACAAGCGCTCAGCAGTGTCCAGCGTCGACTTCTTCCGACCGTTCTCATACGCCGACACCGCCGTGCGCGACGTGTGCGCTTGCCGAGCGAGCTGATCCTGAGTCAGGCCGGCCTTATGCCGTGCCTCCTCCAACAATCCCGTAACAGACACCAGCCACCACCTCCCCAGGAACATAAACCAGGGTATCTACTTAGATACGAGACCTCCTCCTCTGACTGATCAGCAACCGAGCCGCTCTGACCTGCTGATACGTGCGGAGCACACAGCGTGACACCCCGGCTCGCTTCACCTGCGCGATCAGTGAGCCAGGCTGTCCCTGACCTGCGCTCCCCCGATACGCCCCCGAAGAGCGGCGACATCGCCTATCAGGGCAGGTCAGCGCTGGTTTGGCATCTGGGTTCAAAACCCGTCCAGTGTGCGTTCGAATCGCACCGGGGGCACCCTCACAAACCCACTCTGAACAGGCCCTTTGACCTGCGACGAAGCCTCCGAAGCTGATCATGAAACATCCGGCTCTACCCGGCTGGGACCGGCCAAATCCGGGTGATCGTCCCCCATACGCACCCCCGTTTTGGGTGCCGTCGACGCTGGGGCGGTGCTGACCAGACGGCGCCATGGTCTCTCAGTGAGGTGATCTCACCGACTTTCAGGTGAGTAGGCCATGTTCGAAATGGGTGAGGACAAGTGCGGCTTTGACGATGTCGCCGATCTTGCTGGGACTGGCAGTGGTGTGGTGGAGGGCGCGCCAGCGGCCGGTGAGGACGGCGAAGCCGCGTTCGCCGATGCAGCGTAGGCCGCGGAGCAGGGCGTTGTAGGTGCGGTTGTTCACGTGGAGTACCTGGTCACCGGGGGGGTTGTTTGATCGGAGTGTGTACGCCGATCCCGGCGCCTTCGTAGCCGCGGTCGGTCAGGGTGGGCAGGTCGAGGTGGGAGTAGGCCCAGTACAGGGCGCCGAGGACGTGTTCTCGGGCCACGGTGATGTCGTGCACCGAGCCGGGTTCGACGTCGGCCACCCATCGTGGGAACCCGTCCGGCCCGGAGAGTGCGTGGACGTTGCCGCCGTGCTCGTGGGCTTTCCCTGAGTACCAGAGGTCGATCGGTTTTCCTTTGACACTCATGGTTTGCTCGCTGCAGCGGTCCGCGGAGAAGATCTTCCCGTCCAGGATCACGTACGCCACCCCGTCGGCCTTGGCCTTCTCCAGGCCTTCATGCAGATCCGGCGCCTGGTCGGCGAGCACCTCGATGACCTCGTCGAGGTAGCGGTACCCGGTGGCGCGGGAGACTCCGTGATCCCGCGCCAACGCGGTGACCTCGACGTTCTGACGGAACCAGCGCAACCCCAGCACCGCTTGCCGAAAGCAGGTCAACGCCCTGCTGTTGCGGCGGGTGCCACGCCGACAGCGTTCAGCGTGGAGCGGTCGGCTGAGGTACTGGGCGAGTTCACGCGGCACGTCGAGCATGGCACGATAGGCAATCACGGGGAGCCCCTGACATCGGACTTGATCTTCGCAAATCCAGTCCTACCAGGAGCTCCCCGCCCACATCTCACCGGCTCCCACGATCCACCGAGCCGCACCAACGACACACGTTCACACCACGCCCACCAAACACGATCTAGCTGAGATCACCTCAGTGGGGTCTTCGGAGCGAGGAGGTCGTGAGAATGGCTGAGATACAGCGGGTTTCCATGCCAGGCCGACTGGTCGGAGTCGGGGCCGCAGCACCGGCCACTACCAGCGCGGCGCCTTGTCCTAGCTTGTTCATCCTCAGCTCCTTGCCTAGCGCTGATCCGGCGGGTCTGGGCCGAGACAACACTCCGTATTCGCAGCGGACACCGTTTCGGCTTGGTTGGGGGCGATCTTCGACGACATCCTTCGTGGCGTTTGGCATCGACACCCATGGGAAACCCGTGGAGAAGCGCCCCAGACCCAGGCGGAAGTCACATCCGCACGATGTCGGCGCCTCGCTCCGGGACGGCGTGCATGAGCCGACCACCTCCGGAGCGGTTACGGTTGCCTGATGCGGATACTGATCACGGGCGGAGCCGGGTTCATCGGTTCGCACATCGCGGACGCGTTGGTCGCTGCCGGTCATTCGGTGGTGTTGCTGGACGTGTTGTTGCCTCAGGCGCACGGCGGCGCCGAGGTTCCGTCCTGGTTGGACGGTCATGAGGTGGTGTTGGGTGATGTTCGGGACCGGGTGGTGCTGGACCGGGTGTTGCCTGGTGTCGACGCCGTGTGTCATCAGGCGGCGATGGTGGGGCACGGGTTGTACCCGTCGGACGGGCCCGACTACACGAGTGTGAACGACTACGGCACGGCGGTGTTGCTCGCGGCCATGCACGCGCACGGGGTGGGTCGGTTGGTGTTGGCCAGTTCCATGGTTGTCTACGGCGAGGGCAGGTACGTCTGCCCGACACATCACGGGGTGGCTGCCGCGCCG
Source organism: Actinophytocola oryzae (assembly GCF_004364325.1). Classification (GTDB taxonomy): domain Bacteria; phylum Actinomycetota; class Actinomycetes; order Mycobacteriales; family Pseudonocardiaceae; genus Actinophytocola; species Actinophytocola oryzae. Next base: position 125,961 of record NZ_SOCP01000014.1, read on the forward strand.
CGACTCGCTGACGACCTCGCCGCTGGCAGGTTCGATCCGCTCTGCCCTCTGTGTGGGAAGGCGTTGACACCTGGGCTGGTACCCGAGGACGCGGCGCTGGATCCGCGCAGTACCTACGCGGCCTCGAAAGTGGCGCAGGAGCATCTGGCGGGTGCGTGGGCACGACAGACGGGCGGTCGGGTGTGGGCGTTGCGCTACCACAATGTTTACGGTCCGAGAATGCCTCGGGACACCCCGTACGCCGGGGTCGCGTCGATCTTCCGCTCGGCGCTCGAGCGGGGTGAGGCACCCGAGGTGATGGAGGACGGGCGGCAGCGGCGCGACTTCGTGCATGTCTCGGACGTGGCGAGAGTCAACGTGCTGGCCCTGGAATCGTTGCTGTCCACGGAGGCGCCGTCGCCGGCGGCCGGTCTCCGCACAGCGATCAACGTGTGTTCCGGGCAGCCGCACACGGTCGGCGAACTGGCCGAGACGCTCGCGGCGGCGATGGACGGTCCGCCACCACGAGTCGTGGGCGGTGCCCGTCCGGGTGATGTCCGGCATATCGTCGCCGATCCGAGCCGGGCCACCGAGCTGTTGGGATTCCGGGCGGCCGTGTCGTTCGCCGACGGGATCGACGAGTTCGCGCGTGCCCCGTTGCGGGCCTCGGCTACCAGACCGTGAGCACGAGATGGTTGACCAGCAGCGCCAGAACGACCTGGGCGATCAGCCAGCCACGGTGCTGTGCCCTGGGCAGCGACCCGCACGCCACGACCATCCAGACCGCGAAGGGCAACCAGATCCGTTCGACCTCGGCCTTGCTCAGCCCGGAGACGTCGGCGGCCAGCACCGCGACCAACGCCGCGGCGACGAGCAACCCGGCTCCCCAGCCCAGTGCGCGCCGCGTGACGGCCAAGCGGCGCAGACCGGCGACTGTCGCCGGTCCGAGCGCGAACAGCAGTGCGGCGATGTTCGCCCACACGAAATAGGAATAGGGGCGAGTTCGGGCCACGCTGCCCGCGTAGAGGGTCTTGGTCAGCTCGAACCCGGTGAACCACCAGAAGCCCGCGGCGGTGAACGCCGCGACCACGAGGCCGGCGCCGAGGACGCCGAACAGTGTGGGCCACCACCGGCGGGTCGCCACGACCGCAGCGACGGCCAGAAGTCCGCCAAGGACAAGGCCGTAGGACAGGTAGAGGGTGTAGCCGAGCAGCATTCCGCCGCACAGGGCGGGCACCGCCGCCCACACGCCCCTGTTCGTGGCACCGACGACGAACAATGCCAGGCCCCAGGCCAGAACGGCCGCGAACAGTCCGTCAGCCGACACGCCGACCCACACCGCGCCGGGGAACAGCACCCCGAACGGCAGCACGGTCCTGGCAAGGGTCTCGCCGCTGAGCGCGCGGAGCGTCACCGCGACCGCGACGCAGGCGGACGCGCCGACCAGGACGCAGAACATGCCGGCGGCGGCGCCGCCGCTTAGCCCGATCCGGTCCAGTCCGAGGAACACGAGAAACGCGCCAGGTGGATGCGCTCCGACATGGACGGTCCAGTGTCGTGGCTGGTCCACGAGGATGTGGCCGGTGAAGTCACGCAGCATGGCCGAGATGTCGCCGACCAACGGCACGTCGTGCAGGTACTCCGGGTAGGTGGTCAACCGGCCGGCGATCCCGGTGTGGAATCCGTCGACGAGTGCGAGGGATGTCGTCCACGCGACCGACATACCCCAGGCGGCGGCCAGCAGGACGGGCCACCGCGCTCTCGTCGCGAACGTCGGTCCGTAGAGCACGCAGACCGCGGCGACGACCGGTGCGAACACGGTGCCAGGCCCCACGTGCGGCAGCCAGCTGGCGACCAGCGGAGGGAACGGGAGGAAGATGGCGACACTGTCGTGCTTCAGCTGCCACCCGACCACCATCGCGGCCGCGACCACGCACACGGCAAGCCCGACCGCGAGTAGGTCGAGGACCAGATTCCGACGACTGGTCTCGACTCTTCGGTCTGCGCCGGTTCGCTGTGTAGTCACTGCTCCGAACGATAACCCGTTCGCGGTCCCGGCGCGCGCCTGACCACCACGAACCGTAGCCGCATTATTCTGAACCGATTGGCAATCCTTTGCCGTTCGGGCTACGAATGCCAACTATGACCACAAACGTGGATGTCGTGTTGCCCTGCCTCGACGAGGCAGAAGCCCTGCCGGCAGTGTTGCGGGGCCTACCCACGGGTTTCACCGCACTGGTGGTCGACAACGGCTCCACGGACGACACAGCGGCGGTGGCCCGCGAGTGGGGAGCCCGCGTGGTCGCAGAGCCTCGCCGCGGCTACGGCGCCGCGGTCCACACCGGACTGGAGAGCGCGACGAGCGAGTTGGTCGCCGTGCTCGACGCCGACGGTTCACTGGATCCCGCGGTGTTGCCCACGCTGGTCAGCCTGGTTCTCGACGGTGACGCCGACGGCCGTGTCGACCTCGCGCTGGGCCGCAGGATCGCGGCGGGCAGGCACGTGCAGCCCTGGCACGCACGCGCCGGCAACGCGGCGTTGGCCGCGTTGCTGCGGCGTCGAGGCGTGCCGGTGCACGACATCGCGCCGATCCGTGTCGGCAGACGTGATCGGCTGTTGGGCCTCGGGGTGAGGGACCGGGCGTTGGGCTATCCGCTGGAACTGCTGCTGCGAGCGGCATCCGACGGCTGGTGCCTGCGTGAGGTGGACATCGAGTACCGCCCACGCGCGGGCGGAAGGTCCAAGGTGTCTGGTTCGGTGCGGGGAACACTGCGCGCGGTGCGGGACATGTCGATGGTGGCGATCCGCACATGAGCGGGGAGACGATCATGCTGGTGTTGGCCAAGGCGCCGCATCCCGGCCAGGTGAAGACCCGGCTCTGTCCACCTGCGACACCACACCAGGCGGCGGAGATCGCGGCCGCCGCACTGCTGGACACCCTTGCCACCGTGTGTGCCGCGCCGAACCTCGTGCCCGTGGTCGCCCTGGCCGGCGACCTCACCGGCGCCGTGCGGGGAAAGGAGATCCGCCGTGCGCTGCGGAGCCTGACCGTCGTCACGCAACGCGGCGAGTCGCTGGGGGAACGGATCGCCGCCGCACACGCCGACGCGGCCACGGCGGTGCCGGGACGACCGATCCTGCAGATCGGCATGGACACACCGCAGATCACCACGGAACTGCTCGAGTCCTGTCGAGTGACCCTGAACTGCGCGGGCACCGATGCGGTACTTGGCCTCGCCACCGACGGCGGCTGGTGGATCCTCGGACTTCGCGATCCGCTCGACGCACAGGCTGTCGCCGGCGTCCCGACCTCCCGAGCCGACACCGGGCACGGCACCGCTCTAGCACTGTGCCGCCGCGGCCTGCGCGTGGACACCGCGCCTGTGCTGTCCGATGTGGACGTCGTGGACGACGTGCGACGAGTGGCGACCGAGGCACCCGGCACCCGGTTCGCCTCCGCCGCCAGAGTGTTGTTGTGACACCCGGGGACGCGACCCCCGTCGTGGTCCGCGCGCCCGTGACCGGATACCGGGACGACACCTTCGACAGCGCGTTGACCGGCGGTGCGGGCGAACTGGAGCTCGCGGATGGTCGACGACTGCTCATGCACGCGGCGCGCTGGCAGCACGGCGACGCCGGCGACCAGGGTCTGCTGGAACGCTGCCGCGGCGCGACCATCGACCTCGGCTGTGGCCCCGGCCGTCTTGTCGAGGCGCTCCGCGCCCGTGGGGTGCCGGCGCTGGGGGTCGACCTGTCGCGACACGCCGTCGCCCGATGCCGCGGCCGAGGCGTGCCTGTCATCCAGCGGGACGTGTTCGCCGGGCTTCCGGGTGAGGGCCGCTGGCAGCACGTCCTTCTCGCCGACGGCAACATCGGTATCGGCGGCGATCCCGTGCGGTTGCTGCGCAGGGCGAACGCGCTGCTCGACACCGGCGGAAGCGTGGTCGTGGAGGCCGAGGGCCCGAGAACCGGCCTGTGGCGCGGCGGCGCCCGGCTCCGCGACGAGCAGCACGCGATCGGCCCGTGGTTCCCCTGGGCACTCGTCGGCATGGACGCCATCGCCGCAGTCGGGCGGCTCGCCGGACTGACCGTGGTGGGCACGGCTCGCCACCGGCTGGGACGCTACTTCGCCCACCTCGAACGCGGATAGAGGACCAGCCATGGCACGCACCGAACCGGACCACGTCGGATTCCCCGCCCGGTTGTGGCAGACGCTGGAACGCCACCGGCCCGGCGGCCCGTTCCGCCCACGGTCGTGGCGAAGCCCGCTGCGCGGCCCCTGGCTCACCTCGATGTTCGGACTGGTGCTGCTGATCGCCCTGCCCGTCGTCACCATCACCGGTCTGCTCTCCTACATCGCCTACGGCCCCCAGTTCGGACAGGCCATCCCCGGCGAGGTCGGATTGCTGCACCTGCCCTACTTCGACTGGCCGACCAGCCCGTCCTGGCTCTACCGCCTCAACCAGGGCCTGCACGTCGGCCTCGGGCTGGTCCTGATCCCGGTGGTGCTGGCAAAGCTGTGGTCGGTGGTACCGAAACTGTTCGCCTGGCCACCGGCCCGGTCCGCCGCACAGGTGCTCGAACGTCTGTCGCTGCTGTTGCTCGTCGGCTCGATCCTGTTCGAGATCGTCACCGGCGTCCTCAACATCCAGTACGACTACATCTTCGGCTTCAGCTTCTACACCGCCCACTACATCGGCGCCTGGGTGTTCATCGCCGCGTTCGTGACCCACGTCGCGCTCAAGTTGCCGCACATGGTCCGCGCCCTGCGCTCACGCTCACTGCGCGCCGAACTACGCACCCCGCTCGCCCGCACCACACCCGAACCAGCCGACCCGTACGGGCTCGTGCCCACCGACCCCACGAAACCCACCATCAGCCGACGCGGCGCACTCGGACTCGTCGCGGGCGGATCACTGCTGGTAGGTGTGCTCACCGCCGGACAGACCGTCGGCGGTGTCCTCCGGCCGCTCGCGCTGCTCCTGCCACGCGGCCGCACCCGAGGCGACGGACCCAACGACTTCCAGGTCAACCGCACCGCGGCCGCCGCACGCATCACAGCGTCGGACACCGGACCCGACTGGACACTCGAACTGCGCGGCGGCCGAACCACGGTGAGGCTGGACCGACGCCAGTTGGTCGCCATGCCCCAGCACACCGCGACACTGCCGATCGCCTGCGTCGAAGGCTGGTCCACCACCGAGAACTGGACCGGCGTCCGACTGCGCGACCTCGCCCGCCTCGCCGGCGTGCCGCAACCCGCCTCGGCACACGTGCGATCGCTGGAACGCAGGGGTGCGTTCGCCAAGGCGACGCTGCAGTCGAACCAGGTGCTGAACCCCTACTCGTTGCTCGCGCTCAGCGTCAACGGCGCCGATCTCAGCCCCGACCACGGCTACCCCGCCCGCATCATCGTCCCGGCCCTACCCGGCGTCCACAACACCAAATGGGTCCACTCGATCGAGTTCCGGAAGGACTGACATGCCCGCCAACCGCGGCCACTTCCGGACCTTCTACGGGGCCTACCCCATGCACCTGCTCATCCTGCTCGCGTCGTTCGCCCTCGCCGGGTACGCGGTGTTCCAGATCAGATCCGATCCAAAACTGCTCACCATGGCCCTCTGGTTCGCCGCCGCCGTCATCGGCCACGACCTGATCCTGTTCCCGCTCTACACCGCGGCCGACCACACACTCCACCACGTGCTGGGCGACGACACCCGACGGTCCAGGCGGGTCCCGCTCGTCAACCACGTCCGAATCCCCGCCCTGGCTTCCGGACTGCTCTTGTTGTTGTTCCTGCCCGGGATCATCCGGCAGGGCCAGAAAACCTACCTGGCCGCCACCGGACAAACCCAGGAACCCTTCCTCGTCCGCTGGCTCCTGCTCACCGCCCTCTTCTTCGCCACCAGCGCCATCGCCTACGGCATACGCACCGCCCGCGCCCGCCACCGATGAATCTGCCGGTTCCGCCGACGGCACGCTGCGCGACCAGTCAGTGTGCAGGAAACAATGTCACCGCGATCGGTCAGGCGGATGGCCAACCGTGCCGTTCGCGCACGTTTCGGTTTGCGATCCGCCGATGCTGGCGACGCCACAGCGCCAGCGGATGTTGCCGATGTCGGCGGCCCGTACCGCCATGCTCTTGAGCCCGACCTCACCTGATCGGTCGAGTCATACCCATACCACACGCTGCGAGCCGAGGGAGAGACCACCGTTATCCCTCCACCATGCGATCAGGTCAACCTTCCACTCCTCCGTTCTGACGGCTGGACCACGAACGAGCCAACGGAGACCGGGGTTCGGGCTCGGCCTGTCCATCGTGCGAGCCATCACCCACGCCCAGGGCGGCGAAGTGGCCGCCGTGGCCCGCGCGGACGGAGGACTGACCGTCACCGTCACCGTGCCCCACTGACTAGCGCCGATGAAAGATCGACGAACGGCTGGCCGGGCCTGATCTCGGCCGGCTCGCGACCGACGCCACCGGCGGGAACGCGGGGCCGGCCGTCATGCTCATCCCTCTTGTCTGACCGATCCCTGCTGCTCCGGCCCGTAACGGAGGGTGACCAGCGAGGAGTCCGAGGCGCACCTTAGCTCTACACTCTTCTCCATGGCAGAGGAGCATTTCAAGGACGGAACCCTGTCAGGCAAAGGCGACTTGCTGGACGGTAAGCGAAGTGGACCGTGGACGTTCTACTTCAAGAACGGCAAGGTGAAGGCGGAGGGCGCTTACAGGGCCGGCGAACTCGAAGGCGAGTGGGTCTGGTATCGCGAAGGCGGCGGCCTCCTGCAACAAGGCGCTCTCGTGGACGGCAAGCAACACGGCGAGTGGCGCCGTTGGCACAGCAACGGCAACCTGTTGGACGAAGGACAGTACAACGCAGGCAAGAAGACCGGTGAATGGGTCACCTATAACAAAGAAGGTAGCGAGTCAAAGCGAAAAGTCTTCCCTTGATGAGATCTTAGCTTCACCAGGACCCCGGTCGCCGAAATGGTGAGGCTCTCGTACCGAAGGCTGCCAATGGGTAGTCGCCTGGGCAAGTGCTTCTTCGGCCCCGTAAGTGTTGCTCGCGCCGCCGAAACCTGTAACGAGGAAGTCTGACCGCCAAGCCGCCGTCGGCGGTCCTGCCACACCCGGTCGTGCAGCTCGATGCCATCGATCCGGTCGCCGGTGAGGGCGATGACGAACAGGCCGGCCCCGTGGTGGGTCCCATCGGAGGCACGGACGTAGGCGCCGAACGCCGGCTGGCCGTTCGCGCGGGTCAGTACGAGACGGAACCTGCGGCCCGCGTCGAACAGACCCGCGCAGAAGCGGCCCACGAGGTCCCGGCCCTCGTACTCGAAGGGCAGCGGCGGCATGGAGATGAACACGTCGTCGGTCAGCAGGGCCACCACCGCGTCGATGTCGGTGGATTCGTACGCCCTGACGAACTTCGCGACGATCGCGTCCTCCGAGGACGATCCGGCGGCGGGAGGCGGCTCCCGGTCGGCGCCCGTCGACCGGCGTCGCCGCAGGCTCGCGCGCGCCCGTTTGAGGGTGCTCTTGACCGACTCGACGGTCGTGTCCAGCATGTCGGCCACCTCGCTCGCGTGGAACCCGAGGACGTCGCGCAGGATGAGGACGGCGAGCTGGCGCGGTGGCAGGACCTGGAGCGCGGTCACGAAGGCCAGCGAGATCGACTCGGTCTGTTCGAACCGGGCCTCCGGTCCGAGGGGCAGGTTGAGCGCGCCGTCGAGGAGCGCGTCGGGCAACGGCTCGAGCCACGGGACCTCGCCGAACCGTGTCGGCTCTGGCGGTTCGACCCCGGGGATGTCCCATTCCTTGACCGGGCGCCTGCTGGTCGACCGGAGCGTGGTCAGGCAACGGTTGGTGGCGATCCGGTAGAGCCAGGTGCGGAGCGAGGCGAGGCCGTCGAACCCGCCCAGACCCCGCCAGGCGGACAGCAACGTGTCCTGGAGGGCGTCCTCCGCGTCCTGGAACGACCCGAGCATCCGGTAGCAGTGCACCTGCAGCTCCCGACGGTGCGGTTCGGTCAGTGCACGGAACGCCTCACCGTCCCCGGCCCGCGCCCTGCTGATCAGGTCCACTCCGGCCACCTCTCCTCGTTGCCTCCATCCTGTATGGACGCCGGGCAGGGCGCGAAAGGGGCGGCCGAGCAGCGCCCCCTTTCCCGACGTTACGTCGTCCACCCCGGTGGCAGTCGATGACACCACCAAGGAGAACGACATGGGGAAGATCGTCATCAGCGAGAACATCTCGCTCGACGGAGTGATCCAGGACCCGACCGGCGAGGACGGCCACGAACGCGGCGGCTGGTTCACCCGAATGGGACGCACAGACCGCGAGGAGTGGGCGAAGGTCGAGCTGAACGAGGCGCTCGGCGCCGAAGCCCTGCTCATGGGGCGCCGCAGCTACATGTGGTTCGTCGCCCGCGGCTGGCCGGCCCGCACCGGCGCCTGGGCGGACAGGCTGCGGAGCCTGCCCAAGTACGTCGTCTCCTCCTCCGACCTCGACAACCCGGAGTGGACCAACTCGACCGCGCTCACGAGCGAGGCGGTGAAGGAGGTAGCCACGCTGAAAGAACAGGTGGACGGGGAGATCATCGTCTACGGCAGCGGTCAGCTGGCACACACGCTGATGGACCACGGCCTGGTCGACGAGCTGCGGCTGATGACCTGCCCCGTCCTGGTCGGCGCGGGCGAGCGACTCTTCGGCCCGACCCGCGCCGTCATGCCGATGCGTCTCGTCGACACCCACACCGTCGGAGACGGTCTCGCCCTCCTGACCCACCAGTACGCCCGAGACGCCTCGTAACCAGAACGACGACGGCGCCGCAGGTCTCCGCTACCCGCGGCGCCCGTCGCGCATCAGGCGCATCTTCACGTGGTTTTCATTTAGGCCATCGGCCAGATCATGACGATCATCGCCACGGCCATGATGGCGTGGGCCAGGTCGGAAATCCTGTCGGCAGCGGGCCGTGTCGTCCCACCGGAGCCGGAACGCAGGCCGCACCACACGAACCACACGCCGGCGGCCACCAGTACAACTAGGAGTGTCAACCTCAGTGGCGTTGACTCGATCACCCGTTCGCTCGGGTTCAGCAGTGGTGGGAGTTGTTCGCTTCGCTGCCGTAGGTGTCGTGGTAGGGCCATTGGTTGACGTAGCGTGGGCGGGGCATCGGGGTGAGGTCGAGGAGCTGGTAGGTGCTCATCATGAACTCGGTGCCGCGCCCGTAGGTCGTATAGGTGTGGAAGACGGATTCGTCGTCGCGGACGAAGACGCTGAGGGCCTGTCCGTCGCCGTTCGTCACGAACGCGGTCTTCGGGCTCCGCTCCAGGGTCGCCTTGTCCTTGTAGTTGAACTCGACGGGGGCGACGGACTCGTCGTTGGTGACGTGGAAGTCGTAGTTGAAGTCGCTGCCGGCCGACGAGTACCACGGGATCGTCCAGCCCATCCGCGCCTTGAAGGTCTCGATCTTGGCCAGCGGTGCCCGGGAGACGAGCACGAAGGTTGTGTCGCTGGCGTGGAGGTGGTCCAGGCGGCCCACGCTGTCGATGGTGAACGAGCAACTCGCGCAACCCTCGTCCATGCTCTGGTCGCCGCGGGCCCTGGCTGCCGAGTTGTGCCACATGAAGTGGTAGACGATGAGCTGGCGGCGGCCTTCGAACAGGTCGACGAGGCGCATCCGACCGGCCGGGCCTTCGAAGAGGTACTCCTTGTCCATTCTGACCATGGGTAGCTCTCGGCGCTGCGCGGTCACCGAATCCTGTGCCCGCATGGCCGCCTTCTCCTGGTCGAGCAGTGTCCGCCGGGCTGCCAGCCACTCGTTGCGGGACACGACCTCTGGAAGAGTCATCGTTTCTTCTCCGTATTCAGGCCAGTTTCTTGGATACTGGATTTCAGGTTGGCCAGGGCGGCGCGGTAGTAACGGGGGCCGTAGGACACTCGCGCCACACCCATCTCCGCGAGCGTGGCCAGGTCGAGGTCCTCACCGGTGTTGCCGTTGACCGGGCCGGGTAGTTCTGTGACGAGGGTGGCGATGTCGTGGCGATGGCGTACGCCGATCGGGTAGAGGCAGTCGACGCCGGCAGCCCAGTAGAGGCGGCCCCGGCGGATCGTCTCGGCGACCCGTTCCGGTTCGGGAATCCCGCTGGTGGGTAGAAAGGCGTCGATCCGGGCGTTGATGACGATCGGAACTTTGGCATCGGCCGCGGCGGACCGGACGGCAGCGAGCCATGCGGCGTGCACGCCGGCGTCGGTCAGGCCGCCCGCCCGGTGGTCGGTGTCCTCCAGGTTGCAGCCAACCGCGCCAGTCTCGAGCAGCTGGTCCACGAACTCGTGCGGCCGCATGCCGTATCCCGCCTCGGCGTCCACAGTGGTCGGGACGGGCACGGCCCTGGCGACCCGACCGGCCGCGGCGAACATCTCCTGCCAGGGCGCGGCTTCGCCGTCGGGATAACCGAGCATCGCCGAGATCGCGGCGCTGGCCGTGGCGACCGCGGGAAACCCCGCCTCCGCCACGATGGTCGCGCTGGCCGCGTCCCACACGTTGGGCAGCACCAGCATCGTCCCGTGGTGCAGCCCGCGCAGCCGTTCGGCACGAGCCGTCAACTCCGTCACGTCAGTGCCCACTGTCCACCTCGAAAGAGTCCCGTAGTGACCGTGGAAGTCCGAACATCGCCATGAGCGCGGTGTCGTGGAACCGCGTCAGCGCGTCGATCCGGTCACCGGACACGGTCAGCACGAGCAGGCCGTGCGCGTGCAGGATCGGCGACCGCGGATCACGCAGGTAGTAGCCGAACGCCGGTTGGCCGTTAGCCCGCGTCGGGACCAACACGTGCCGGCGACCGTCACACAGCACCACCGTCGCCAGGAAGTGCCGAATCGCGTCCAGGCCGTGGTACTCCAGCGGAAGCGGCGGCATGGTCAGCCATGCGTCGTCCGTCAGCAACGCGACGATCGCGTCGACGTCGCCCGCCTCGAACGCGCGGCTGAAGTCAGCCACGATCCGGCGTTCCCGCGGCGAGTTCGGCAATGGAGCGGCAACGCTCGGCAATTCATGTGTCAGCGCACCCCGTGCTCGTCTCAACGCACTGGTCACCGCGTTCGCCGTCGTGTCGAGCATGGTCGCCACCTCGCTCGCCCGGAACCCGAGCACGTCCCGCAACACCAGCACCGCTCGTTGCCTCGCCGGCAGCAGTTGCAGTGCCGCGAGGAACGCCAGCGACACCGACTCCCTGACCTCGTAACGCGCTTCCGGCCCAGGCTGGTGGTCGGCGATCTGGTCGAGCAGCACATCCGGGTAGGGCTCCAGCCAGCTCGGTTCCGACCGGCGGCGCGACGGCTCGGGCAACGGGACCTCCGGTTTCGGGGCCGCACGTTCACGCAGACGGCGGGAGTCGGCCCGCAGTGCGTTGAGGCAGCGGTTGGTCGCGATCCGGTAGAGCCATGTCCGTGTCGACGAGCGCTGCTCGTAGTCGCCGATCCCCCGCCACGCCGCCAGCAACGTCTCCTGCAACACGTCCTCGGCGTCGTGCACCGAGCCGAGGATCCGGTAGCAGTGCACCTGAAGCTCACGTCGGTACGGCTCGACGAGCGCACGGAACGCCTCACCGTCCCCGCCCCGCGCCAACGCCAGCAGATCCTCGGCCGAACGCCGCCCGTCGGCCTCGACACCGGTCCCCGACCTCGGTGTGTTCCCTGGCATGGTGGCTCCTCTCCGTGCGGTCCGTCTCGAAGGGATAGACACCGCCCACGCCGAAAAATGGTCGGTCCGCGGCCAGTTCTCCAGGCCCGCGGTGTCTACCTCCTCGTCAACTCGACACCGAGGAGGATGCATGACAGTCGCGGACAAGACGATCCTGGTGACCGGCGCCAACCGCGGTATCGGACAGGCGCTGGTCGAGGAAGCCCTGGGCAGGGGCGCGCGGCGGGTGTACGCCGGCACCCGCCAACCACTCACAAACCCGGACGACCGCGTCACCCCGCTCCCGCTGGACGTGACCTACACCGAGCAGATCCGGGCCGCGGTCGAGGCAGTCGGTTCTCTCGACATCCTCGTCAACAACGCTGGACTGTCGGCTTATGACGACCTGAACGACCGGGCCGCGCTCGAACAACTACTCGCTGTCAACCTCTTCGGCACCTACGGAATGACACAGGCGTTCCTACCACTGCTGACCCGGTCCCGGGGAGTCATCGTGAACGTACTTTCGGTCACCGCATGGGCTCCGATACCGGTCATCCCGTCCTACTCGATCTCCAAGGCGGCCGCCTTCTCCCTGTCGCAGTCGCGCGACCGACGAGAACGCCGCGGACAGCACGACCCCGGTCAGCACCAGTCGCAACGGCGTCAGGCCGCCCTGGGCGACCGACACGCCGAACACCCCCACCACGATGACCAGCGTCGCCCCGACACCCGCACCGGCGGAGACACCCAGCAGGTACGGGTCGGCCAGCGGGTTGCGGACCAGCGTCTGCATCACCGCGCCCGCCAGCGCCAGCCCCGCTCCCACCACGGCGGCCATCACCACCCGCGGGGCACGCAGGTCCCACACGATCGCGTCGTACACCGGGTCGGGACCCGTGGCACCGCTCAGCCGGGCCCCGACGGTCTCCCAGACCCCGCCCAGCCGCAACGGTTCGGACCCCAGGGCCAGCGCGACGACCATGCTGGCAACGAGACCGGCGAGCAGCAGCGGCACGACCGGCAGCCGGCGCGCGCTACCGGCCACGCCACGCCACGACCGCCATGCGGACCCGCCTTCGCCGGGGGCCAGATCGCGGAGCCCGGTTGGTCGACGAACGAACCAGCAGGTCTTCGGACTCGGGATCACCCCAACGGAACGCCTTCCCGGACCATCCGGTCCAGTGGCGCGTGTTCCGCCGGTCACCCTCACCGCTGCGCGACAGTTCCGGACTCACACCGGATTCCCTGGCCCACCTGGGCTTCACTGGCTCGACAGGACGGTAACACGACAGGCACGGCACCCCGTGCCCCGTCAGAGGAGTGCGGCGACGACGCGTTGCTGGAGGTCCTGCCAGACCACGCCCGTCTCGCCGAACCCGGCCTCGCGGAGGGCGGACTCGTGGAAGTGGTGCGTGGCGCCGGTCCAGTCCCGCGCGCCCTCGGGCCACAGCGTGGCGCGTTGGGCGCGCGCGCCGGCCAGCGCCGGTTCGGCCGCCACGGCCTCCCACCACGTCTCCCAGGACTCGGCACCGCCTGCGAGCGCGCCGTTGCGCCGCTCCAGCGCGATCGCGTCGCAGGCGGCGCGCAGCCTGCTCCCCTCGGGGTGCGGGAGGTAGTCGGCGTTGAGCAGGACCCCGCCGGGACGCAGGAGCCGGTACGCGCGGCGGTAGGTCGCGACGAGTGTCGCGGGGTCCAGCCAGTGCAGCGCCGTGCTGGACAGCACCGCGTCGAAGGTCCCGTCCGCACCGTCGGCGCCGAGCGCGTCCGTCCAGTCCTGGTCACGCAGGTCGGCCCGGACCCACCGGAGCCGGCCGGCCACGTCGCCCAGCGCGGCCTGTCCGATCGCCAGCAGCACCGGGTCGACGTCGACGGCCACCGACCTGGCCTTGGGCAGGCGCCGGAGCAGCCGGTCGCTGATCGCCCCCGGCCCGCAGGCCAGGTCCAGCGCCGCCAGGTCCTCGGCCGGGCACAGGTGGGTGAGCACCTCGAACATCACCTCGTACACCCGGTCGCGGTCCTGGATGTAGGCGGTCTGCTGGACGTCCCACCTGGCGAGCAGGTCAGGCGACGGGTTGGTCTGATTCGGGGCGGTCACGAACCTTCCTTCCTGGTTGATCGGTCAGCCGGGAGAACCCTAGATGTGCCTGGCCGGTGCCGGGGTCGACCCACCGGTGGCACCGGACGCCGAAGACCTCGGCCACCAGGTCCGGGGTGAGCACGTCGGCCGGTGGCCCGTCCGCGACGATCCGGCCGCCGTGCAGGACGTACACGCGGTCGCAGTGCCCGACCGCGAGGGTGAGGTCGTGCATGACGGTCAGTGTGGTCACGCCGAGCGTGCGGATCAGGTCGAGCAGGTCCAGCTGGTAGCGGATGTCGAGGTGGTTGGTCGGCTCGTCCAGCACCAGCAGTCGTGGCTGCTGTGCCAGGGCCCTGGCCAGCAGCACCCGCTGTTTCTCCCCGCCGGACAGCGTGTCGAAGTCGCGTGTCGCCAGCTCGGTGGTGCCGGTCCTGGCGAGCGCCTGCGCGCAGATGTCGCGGTCGTCGCGGTTGTCGCGGTCCAGCGGGCCCTTGTGCGGGTTGCGACCCATCGCGACCACGTCGGCGACCGTGAGGGAGAAGTCGCTCCCGCTCTCCTGGACGACCACGGCGGTCCGCTGCGCGGACTGGCGAGCGCTCAGGGACCACACGTCGGAGCCGTCGACCCGCACCGCACCGGCCGAGGGCCGCAGTGCGCGGTAGATGACCCGCAGCAGTGTGGACTTCCCGCTGCCGTTCGGTCCGACGACGCCGACCATCTCCCCCGCGCCGATCGTCAGCGTCGCCTCGGACACGATCGTGGAAGTGTCCAGCGTGACGGACACACCGTCGACGACGACCTGCGGTGCTGACCCGTTGTGCGACCTCACCCGAACCGCGCCTCCCGTCCTGCCTCACGCTGGCGCAGCAACCAGATGAAGAACGGCACCCCGAACACGGCGGTGACGATCGACAACGGCAGCTCGGTCGGCGCGAGGACAGTGCGGGCGGCGAGGTCCATCAGGACCAGGAACGCCGCGCCGGTCAGCGCCGCGACCGGCAGCAGCCGCCGGTGGTCGGCACCGACGACAAGCCGGCACAGGTGCGGGATGATCAACCCGACGAACGCGATCGCGCCGCTGACGGCGACCATCACCCCGACCATCAACGACGTCACCACGAGCATCCGCACCCGGAACCGGGCGACGTCCAGCCCGAGGGCGACCGCCGTCTCCTCACCTGCCAGCAGCGAGTTCAACGGCCTGGCCTGCGTGAGCAGGTACACCAGGCCCGCGACCACACCCGCGGCGGGAATGCCCACGTCACTCCAGGAGGTGGCGCCGAGGCTGCCGAACAGCCAGACCAGTACACCCTGCACGTCGTAAGGGCTGGCGTGCAACAGCAACAGCCCGTAGAGCGCCTGGAACAGGTACGCCAGCGACACCCCGGCCAGGATCAACCGGAACGGGGTCACCCGCCCCGCGCGCTGAGCCAGCAGGTACACCAGCAGCGTCGCGATCAGCGCACCCGCGAACGCGGACGACGACAGCCCGAGCCCCGCGGCGGCCGAGGAACCGATCACCAGCACCAGCACGGCACCGAACGAGGCTCCCGAGGAGACCCCGAGGAGATAGGGATCGGCCAGGGGGTTGCGCACCACCGCCTGCAGCACGACGCCCACCACGGCCAGGCCCGCGCCGACCACCGCGCCGAGCAACGCGCGCGGCAGCCGGAACTGCCACACGATCTGGGCGTACACGGGATCGGCCGGTTTGGCGAACCAGTCCGAGGAGATGTGATAGAGCACGGTCTGCATGGTGTCGCGCAACGGCACCATCACGGGACCGAGACAGGTCGCGAGCGCCACACTGGCCAGGACCGCGACCACCAGGCCCACCACCAGCAACGCGGGCCTGCCGCGCGCCTCGGCCGGCCGTTCGGTACCCGTGACGGACGAGGTCACCGCGTCCCCGATGACGTGGGCGGTGCGTCGGCGAACGCGTCCGGGTGCAGCGTCCTGGCGAGGTCCTCGATCACGTCGACGAACCGCCACCCCGGCGTGTTCGCGGTGTCGTAGGTCAGGACGACCTTCCGGTCCTTGCTGGCCTTCATGTCCGGGAACGTGCGGTACAGGTAGTCGGTGCCGGCCTTGACATCCGTGTCGTCGTTGGGGCTGGCGCCCACCAGGAAGACCGCGGGGTCGGTGGCGGCCACCTTCTCCAGCGAGACGTCCATGAACCCGCGGCGTCCGCCGCCGGTGTCGCCGAAGACGTTCTTCCCACCCGCCAGGGTGATCACCTCGTTGACGAAGGCGTCCTTGGACCCGGTCATGATCGGGCCTTCGCCGCCGTAGTAGTAGAAGACCGGGACCGGTTCCTTGCCCGCGACCCGCCGCTGGACGTCGGCGATGCGTGCCTTCATGTCGTCGACCACCGCCTTCGCCTTGTCCTCGATGTCGAAGATCTTGCCGAGGTCGGTGAGGGCGCGGTAGGTGAACGCGGTCTGGACCGGGTTCTCGTCGGGACACACCAGGGCGTACACCTGCGCCCCGATGCCCTGTAGGTCCTCGACCGTGGCCAGTCCCTGGGCCAGCTCGTCGGGTCCGCCGTACTCGGAGTTGACGTACGCGAAGAGCATGTCGGGACGCAGCGCGAACATCTGCTCCTTGCCGACCGGGACGTAGGCGTCGGGTGACTCGTCCGGCACGCGGTCGAAGTCGGCTTTCTGCGCTGGCAGCGGCGGGTCCATCGGCTTGATCTGGGCGATCGCCCGGTCACCGAGCCCGAGGGCGAAGAACAGCTCGGCCGCCGACTGGAACCCGAGGTAGACGCGACTGGGCGCCTTGTCGAAGGTCACCTGGCGACCACAGTTCTCGACGGTGACCGGGTAGTGGTCCGAAGCCGCCGCACCATCCGCGTTCGACGGGGTGTTGCTGTCGGCGCATCCGACGGTCAGCACGGGCACCAGGAACAATGCCGCCATCAGTGGCGCGGTACGGCGTCGGCCGGGTAGTCCCGCCGTGCGACCAGTCATCGACAACCTCCAGATCTCGTCACGGCCCCAGTACGCCACATGGTCGTTTGTGGAGCGCGGTAAGTTCCCGGCGTTTCACGTCCGGCCGCGTTGTCTGACAGTCAGGGCGGCGACTACCGACAGCGCGGTGAACACGCCGAAGACGGCGGCGGCGGCCAGGTAGCCCCCGGCCGCCAGACCGACGCCGCCGGCGGCCGCACCGAGGAACAGGCCCATGCTCATGCCGGAGGCGTTGACGGCCAGTGCCGTCCCCCGCAGGGTGCCGGCGCGGCGCACCAGCAAGGTCACGACGGCCGCGACGCCGACCGCGTGGCTTGCCGACAGGATCGCCGTGGCGGTCAGCGCCAACGGCAGAGTGGGTGCCAGGAACACGCCGAACAGCGAGACCAGGGCCACCGTGAGGAACACGTGCAGCGCGCGAACGGCCCGCCCGTCCGACTCGGTCGCGTTCACAACCCGCCCGGCGACCAGGTTGCCGAGGAAGAACGACCCTCCGCTCAGGGTCCAGACGAACGCGAACACGCTGGGCGACAGGCCGAACTCGTCGGCGTAGAACGCGGCCAGGTAAGCGAGGTACCCCTGGAAGGCCGCGGCCTGCCCGAACGACACCAGCAGCAGGGCCCGGGCCCCCGGTACCGCCGCCAACGCGCGGAACGCTCCGAAGTAGCCGTGGCGGGGTGCGGTCTCGTCGACGTGCCGTTCCCGCCCGTACCGAAGCAGGACCGGGGTCAGCACCACCGCCACCACCGCGATGGCGATCAGGTCCCCTCGCCAGCCCCACCAGAGCGCGGGCAGCGCGACGAGGGGCGCGACCAGGGTCGCCGCCAGCGTCTTCGTCGCCGTCACCAGTGTCGCGGCCCTTGTCGCGTTCGGCCCCGTCCCGAACCGGTCGGCCGCCGCAGTGGTCAACGCCGGGTAGAGCACCGCGTTCGACACACCCACCAGGAGACAGAACGCCGCCAGCGCGGGAAGCCAGGCGACCGTCCCGACCAGCGCTGCCGCAGCGAGCAGCACCAACCCCCACGCCGCGACCCGGCCCGGTGCCACCGCCCCGATCAGCGGCGCCACCGCCACGCCGACCACGACGGCGCCGATCCCGCCCAGGCCGCGCAACGCGCCGACGGCCGCGTCCCCGTCCCCCACTGCGTCGGCGATCGACACCAGGAACGTGCTGTACACGGTGAACGGCAACAGTCCCAGCACGGACGCGAACAAGGTCGGGAACACCGCGCCGGCGATGCGCCAGTCACTGCGCGGCTCGTCCGCAGGTGACGAGCCGGTTGGCTTCGTCGAGTCGGCACGGTCTGCTTGCTGGGTCACGTGGTCGGCCTCCCCATGTCGGCTCGGCGATCCCCGCGGGCTTTCCCGATCTCGTCGCAGATCATGGCGACATCCTCGCGGAAGTCACGCACCACGAACGCGTCCGACAGTGGACGGTCCGTGTGCGCACGGCCGGCGTCCTCGAGTGCGTGCTCGTATCGGGCGATGAGCGTGTCGATCGTCGGACACGCCACGCCCATGTGCCGCGCGACACCCTGGATCACCTTGGTCCGGTAGTAGTCCTCCTTCGGCATCCTCGGCACCTCCCACCGGCCCGCGCCGTCCACGAAGACCCGGCGGATGGGGATGGCCGAGAAGTCGAAGTACCTGCCGTCCGCGTCGGGTTCGGAGAACGGGTCGACCAGCAGCGACGCGTAGCGGACGTAGACCAGGTACTCCTGGTGGATCGACGGCAGCCGCTCGAACCGCTCGACGTCCCGGCGCGAGATACTCTCCTCGCGAACCGGATAGCTGTCGTCGACCATGAACCGCAGCAGGTTCACGCCCGGCACGCCCATCTGGCGACAGATCTCCGTCAGCTCCTTCCACTGGGCCACCATCTCGTGGACCAGCGACGGCGCGACCGGCCCCTCCGGCACCAGCTTGTACACGTACTTGACCGGCTCGGTCTCGAAGAAGACCGCGTTGAGCGCGATGTCGTTCATGAACAATGCCGGGTGGACGTACAGGGAGATGTTCCTGGTCTCCGCCTCCACCGGGTCGTCCACGACCTCCATGGCGACGCCCAGCCGATGGTGCATCTCGCACAGCAGGTCCAGGTTCGCCGACTGGCCCCGGCTCGAGCCGATGTACAGCCGCTTCTTGACCGCCGCGGTCAGGACACGGTCCGCGGGCACTCCTTCCGGCCACCGGGTGTCTCCGAGGTAGCTGGAGAAGCTGATCACCTCGGCATTCAGCCCTTGGCTCGTCAGGAAGTTCCGCACGAGGCTGTTGGACCCGAAGGTGGGAGACACCAGGACAACGCAACGGACACGCGCCAGGACCCGGTCATCGAGCTGACGCAGCACGTGTGTGTACGCGTCCGCGGTCACCGCCAGGACAAGCATGCGCCACTCACCCGCCACGGTCTCAAAACCCTGGAACAGTTCGTCGACCACACATTCACCCGCCGCGCCGCGGTTCTTGTCGTTCTGGACGTCCACCCTGACCTTGCGGTCGCTCTCCCGAAACGCCAAGAAGAACCCGTCCGAACGAACCGACTTCCGCCCCGCGATCGCGACCACGCTGCCCGGACGGTCCTTCACCATCACCGCCAGTTGCAGCGAGGTCGGTCCGGTACCCGCGATCAGAACCCGCTCGAAGTCGTTCATCCCCGCCCTGTCTTCCGGTACAACGCGATGTCGAAAATGTGCTTAGGCCGAAGCACGTTCTCGGCCAGCTGCCACTTGCGCGGGTCGACCTCCCGCATCGGGTAGTTGAACAGGGATTTCAGATGATCGCCGTACCGCATGGCCACGACCACGTCAGCACGGGTCGACGCGTGCATCTCGGCCAGCAGGTCGTATTTCACCGACACGGTCGAACTGAAGATCACGTGGGAGGCCTCCCCAGTGAACGGAAGATCTCGCACCGGCGTTTTCTCCAGCCTGATGTCCAGGTCTTTCCCCACCGTCGACACAACCTGCCGGCCGAGCTCCACGGCTTCGGCGTCGATGTCGACACCGACCACACTGGCGCCGGTGCGCCTGGCGATGAGCAGCGGAGACATCGGGAACGAGCCCGAACCGACGAGCAGGACCTTCGCCTCGGAGGTCAGCCGAAAGGTCCCGAACTCCTCCTCGATGCAGGCCTCGACATTGTCGAAGTACCCGGCGGACTCGGCACGGCCCCGCAGGAGGTGGAGCGCCCGGTACTTCTCCATGATCGCCGCACAACGCGCGGACCGCGTCCTCAGCTCGGTTACGAGACTCGCGAAATCATCGGCACCTTCACACACGAGCGCGTCCCACGCCTCATGATGGCGGAGGTCGGTGACGAACCGCGAATAGTCGCCCACCATCCGTTCCATCTCCGCACTGTGGCGCGTCGTCCCGTCGTACCGCGCGGCCGCATCCTGCAGTCTCGCCAAATACTCGTCCATCAACCGCCGCAGGTCAGTCGTGCACATTTCCCTCCCGCCCGCGCAATCGTCCGATCGGTATCAGTCGCCTGCAGGTAAGTACGCTTTTCCCTCAGCCACGATCCTGACCGAACCCTCGACCTCGATCCCGGTCACGCGACCGCGCTCGTAGTCCGCCCGCACCCGCATCGCGCCGCCAGGCTGGACGACATCCGCGACAACGGACGCGTTGTGCTTGCGGGCCAGGTACGCCCCCAGCGACGCGGCACCCGATCCACACCCCCGTTCCCAGACCATGCTGCCCAGGGACGGCACATGGACGAGCGGGGTCAACCGATTCGCGTCCGGCTCGTACAACATGACCCCGACAAGACACACATCCCGACTCCCGGCGAGCCGCCGCGCCAGGGCCTGCGCCCCCTTCCTGGCAGACCGATCGAGCCGCCTGGCCTCGATCACCACATGCAGCGAATCCCCATACGAGAAGAAGGCCGACACCTCACCGACACCGTCCGCCGGGGCACGGTCCTCCACCACGACCGGCACCGGCACGCCGAGCCGACAAACGTAGTCGTGGTACCGCCTCACGACATGGCACCTGACGACGTCCGCCACGCCACCCGCCTCCAGCACCACGTCCACCTCGCCGCCGGTTTCCACATTCCTCTCGAACGCGACCAGAACCGCCAACGCCATGCACGCGTTGCCGCAGAACTCACCACCGGCCATGCGCAGGCCGGAGTCCACGCTGGCCGACACCGGTTTCCGCACGAACCCGACCTGTTCGGCGTGCAGATGTTCGTAAGCCATGATCTTCCTGGCGATATCCTGGAACTCCCACTCCGGGTACTCGGTCCGCACCAGGACAGTCATGTTCTGTGTAGGACTCAACTTCACAAAGTCGACCTCCCGGTCGACTGACACCTGCTCCACAGGAAATGCCGGCGCCGGCAGACCGAGACCCGGCTTCGCAACGCGTGCCAGGCCGTGCCGGGTTCGCACATCGCCGGACGGGAACAGCCCGACACCACGAATGAGGTCGTCCACCACCGAGTCCTCCCAGAACCCGCAGTCATCTCCCGGCGGGACCAGTCCCCGGCGTGGCGCCCCCGAGAGCAGCACCCCGCCCGAATGCTCGATCCACCCGGCAAGACCACATTGCGAGATCAGCGGTCAATGACACGAGTCATGGTCGCTCAGAGCAGTGATCAAGTTCCCCAGAGTCGAAATTGTGATGCAAGCCACAAATCACTCCAGCGTGACTCGAAGTCGTCCGGGAGTGCCCTATATCGGCCAGACCCAGACCAAACCTTGAACCGCTCCGGGTTTGATGGAGGCTCACTCGTTGAGTGAGGATGTGGATCATGGCCGGGAACGGGAAGAGGTACTCGCGGGAGTTCCTTGAGCGTGTGGTGGGGTTGGCGTTTGAGCAGGTCAGTGAGCATGCTGGATCGTTCGCACGGTGTGCGGGCAGCATGCCGGAACGCGGAACGAGAAATCGCCACAAGACACCTTCCTCGGAGCGATCGGGAAGTGTCGGTCCGCCGCGCAGCCCCACGACGACGAGATCTCGTCGTCCGGGGCGGGTCGTCGGTTTCGTCCGATGAGCACGCCGCCTCGGCCTCGTCCCTGTGTTCAGGGGGTGGGCTGGTGCTGGATGGCCCAGTCGCAGATCGCGGCCAGTGGGGCCTGGAGGGTCTTGCCCAGTTCGGTCAGGGCGTACTCGACGTGCTGCGGTGCGGTGTCCTTGATGACACGGCGTTCGACCAGGCCGTCGGCGGTCATGCCGCGCAGGGTTTCCGTCAGCACCTTCTGCGTGATGTCCGGCAGGCGCTTGCGCAGTTCCGCGTGGCGTTGGGGACCGGCCAGCAGTGCGTAGACGAGCAGCACGCGCCACTTGGCGGCCAGGCGTTCCAGTGCCTGGCGCGTAGCACAGCTCTCCTCAAGCACGTCGGGGATCATCAGGGCCATCGGGGCACCTCCCGGGATGGGCACCGCGAAGTGCCTTCTGGTGGGCTGCCCCGGCACCGGCCTACTGTCGCCGCCGTGAACAACCTGACGGTGGAAACGTACACGGCTGGCGAGGCCGGGATCCTCGTGAACAGCCACATCGTGACGACCGGCGACGGCGTCGTGCTGATCGACGCCGGGCTGCTCGTGTCCGATGCCCGCGCCCTCGCCGACCGGATCACGGCGACCGGCCTGCCCGTGCTCGCCGCGTTCGTGACCCACCCGCATCCCGACCACTTCAACGGCCTGCCCTACGTGGTGAGCGAGGACGTGCCCGTGTACTCGACGGCCGCCGTGGCGCAGGTCGTCAAGGAGAGCGCCGACGACAAACGCGCCCAGTGGCAGCCGACCTACGGCGACGAGTGGCCCGACCGCCACCGTGTGCCCGATCCCGCACCAGCCGAGGGCGTCGCGTTCGGCGACCTGCGCGTGTCCCTGCACGACGTCGGCCCCGCCGAGAGCCACGCCGACTCGTACCTGATCGTCGAGTCCGGCGGGGAGCGGCTCGCGTTCGTCGGCGACCTCGCCTTCGACGGCGTCCACTCCTACACCGCCGACGGCCACTCCGCGCGGTGGCTGACCACGCTCGACCGCCTGGTGACCGACCTGGCCGGGCTGCCGCTCTATCCCGGCCACGGCGCGCCGGGAGACGTCGGTTTGCTCGCCCGCCAACAGAAGTACCTCCGCGCCTACCGCGACCGCGTGCGCGAGCTGGCCGCGGGCGCCGACCGGCTGACCGACGCGCAGAAACAGGAGCTGACCGCCACCATGACCCACCTGCTGCCCGACGCGCCGCTCGCCTGGCTGGTCGCCCACGGCGCCGACGCGGTCGCCGAGGAGTTGGCCGCATGAGAGTCGCGTTCGACAGCGACGGCATCGAGCTGGTCGGCGACCTGCGCGTCCCCGACAGCGCGGGCCCGTTCGCCGCGGTCGCGTTGACCGGCCCGTTCACCGGCGTCAAGGAGCAGGTCGTCGCGACCTACGCCGAGCGGCTCACGGCGGCCGGGCTGGTCACGCTGGCGTTCGACCACCGCGGCTTCGGCGAGAGCGGCGGCCGCCGTCAGCACGAGGACAGCCAGGGCAAGCTCGCCGATCTCCGTGCCGCGGTCGGGTTCCTGGCCGCGCGGGCCGAGGTCGACCCGGCGCGCCTCGGCCTGGTCGGCGTGTGTCTCGGCGGCGGCTACGCGGTCAAGGCGGCGGCGGTCGACCCCCGGGTGCGGGCCGTCGCGGGGATCGCGGGCGCGTACAACAGCCCGGCGGCCTTCGCCGAGGGCATGGGAATCGAGACGTACCGGGCCGCGTTGCGCGGCATGCTCGACCGGTACGACGAGTTTCTGCCCGCGGTGGCGCTGTCCGGCGAGGCCGCCATGCCCGGCGACGAGCCGTACGCGTACTACGGCACGGACCGATCGGCGTCGCCGCACTGGCGCAACGAGGTGACCAGGGGGTCGCTGCACTCGCTGATGACGCTCGACGTGCTGGGCGCGGCGGACCTGCTGCGTGCCACACCGCTGCTTGTGGTGCACGGCGTCGAGGACGCGTTCTGCTCGCCGGACCTGGCCAAGGCGCTGTCCGAGCGTACCCCTGGCCCGGCGGAAATCCGTTGGCTGGACACGACAGTCCACATCGACCTGTACGACGTCGAGCCGTACGTCGGCCAGGCAGCCGAGGCCACGGTGGAGTTCCTCGGCAAGCATCTGTGACCTGCCTGCCATATTCCGCCGGTGCTTTCCCGGTCATGTCCACTGTGGAACACCAGAGCCAGCGCCGTAGAGGCTGCCCTTGCCGAGACCGGTCGCGCGTGCGAGTTCGTCCATGGTGGTCCGGCGTACCCGGTCGTCCAGAGCTGCTCCCGCACGGCCTACGGGAAAGGGCGTGATGCGTCGATCGTGTCCCGGGAGATAGCCCAGCACGGCTACCGTGCCGCGACCGCCGATCAGGTTGCGGCACGGCTCCAGGCCCGGCCCAAACCCACAGCGGTGGACAGCCGGATTCCTGCGGTCGCTGCAGTGAGGATCGTGCGGCAACACCTGCAACGGCATTGGGCCGGTTCACTATGGCCAGCTCCGACCACCCAGCACTGGCCGGAAAATGCTCACCTACCTGCGCTGGCGCAGTGCCAACAACCGCCACCCCGATGTCCTGGCCGTCCAACGTCGGCGTGTCGCCAAACCGGTGATCGTCGGTGGACAACGCACTGGCACCGCGTCTTCCTTGGGTCTGGAAGTACCGGAAGAACATCATGAGCGACACCGCGGCCGCGATCCGCTCCACCGTCGTCGCCTCGTATCCACGCTCGACGAACGGCCACAACGCGTGATCCTGCAAGTGTTGTCGGGTTTGGGTCTTCTGGCGTTCCCCGCCAATGCTGTTAGAGCCACCGACTTACTGGCGACTGACTTTCTTTCCAGCCAGTACACCGAACTCAGTACTTCCTCATGGGTTCCTCAGACTTCGCCCAAGCGTCGGCCCCGGACAGCCCCGACGATTGAACGGTCCCGGTCCACCACGGTCCGGGCGTCGAACGGGAGGACTGGATTGAGTATCCACACGGACACCGGTACGACGGCCGTCGGCGCCGAGAGAGCCGCTCTCGGACGTGGTCCGGTGGCCGGTCCGAAGCGGCCCAGGACGTTCTGCGAAGCGTTCCAGCGGGCCGCGGCCGTGGCGCCGGACGCGGTCGCACTGCGCACGGTCGGCGGCACGCGGACCCTGAGCTGGCGGGAGTACGCGGATGAGGTTCGAGGAGTGGCCGCGGGATTGAGCGCACTCGGTGTCGGCAGGGGAGACACCGTCGCGCTGATGATGGCCAACCGGATGGAGTTCTACCCCCTCGAAGTCGGGGCGCAGCATCTCGGTGCCGCGTCGTTCTCGGTGTACAACACGTCGTCCGCCGAGCAGTTGGCCCATGTGCTCACCAACGCCGGCGCGAAGGTCGTGGTGTGTGAGGCACAGTACGTCGACCGCGTCCGGAGGTCCGGGGCTCCGGTCGAGCACGTGGTGTGCGTCGACGGCGCGCCTGAGGGCACCATCACCGTCGAGGAGCTGGTCGGCCGCGGTTCGCCTGGCTTCGACTTCGACGCGGCCTGGCGGGCGGTCGAGCCGGACGACGTGTTGACGCTGATCTACACCTCGGGCACGACCGGTGAGCCCAAGGGCGTGGAGATGACGCACGAGAACCTGCTGTTCGAGGTGTTCGCGGTCACCGACGTGCTGCCGGTGGAGTTCGGCGACCGGATCACGTCATTCCTGCCGTCGGCACACATCGCGGACCGGGTGTTCTGTCTCTACCTCCATGAGGTGCTGGGCACGCAGATCACCGTGGTGCCCGACGCGCGGCAGATCGCCGCGGCTCTTGCCGACTGCCGGCCGACCATCTGGGGCGCGGTGCCCCGCGTGTGGGAGAAGCTCAGGGCGGGTGTCGAGGCCGCGGTGGCGGCCGAGCCGGACGAGGCCCGACGGCAGGGGCTGGCGTGGGCGCTGGGTGTCGCGGCCCGCAAGGCCGAGGCCGGGCTGACCGGGGTGGAGCTGTCCGCGGAACAGCGTGCCGAGTACGCGAAGGCGGACGAGCTGGTCCTGTCCGGGCTGCGCGCCAGGGTGGGGCTGGACCGGCTGCGGTGGGCGGTCTCCGGTGCGGCGCCGATCCCGAAGGAGGTGCTGGCCTTCTTCAGCGGGCTCGGCGTCCCGATCACGGAGCTGTGGGGCATGTCCGAGCTGAGCTGTGTGGCCAGCGTGGTGTCGCCTGCCGAGCACCGGCTGGGCACCGTGGGCCGGCTGGTGACCGGGATGGAGGGCAGGATCGCGCAGGACGGTGAGCTCCTCGTACGGGGACCACTGGTGATGAAGGGCTACCGCGGGGAGCCCGCGAAGACCGCCGAGGCGGTCGACGGCGACGGCTGGCTGCACACCGGCGACGTGGTGACCATGGACGACGATGGTTTCCTCACCATCGTCGACCGCAAGAAGGAGCTCATCATCAACGCCGCCGGAAAGAACATGTCACCGGCACACATCGAGAACGTCATGAAGGCCGCGTGTCCCCTGATCGGCGGCATCGCCACCATCGGCGACCGGCGGCCCTACAACACCGCGCTGGTCGTGCTCGACGCCGAGACCGCGGCCACCTACGCCGCCCGGCACGCGCTGCCGGACGCCTCGGCCGCCACACTCGCCGCAGAGGCGGACGTGATCCGCCGCATCAGGGCAGGAGTCGCCGAGGGCAACGACAGGCTGTCCCGAACCGAACAGGTCAAGCGCTTCCGGATCCTGCCGACCTTCTGGGAGCCGGGCGGCGACGAGCTCACCCCGACCTCGAAGCTGCGCCGCAAGCCGGTCGCGGAGAAGTACGCCGCCGAGATCGAGGCCCTGTACAGCGACGCACCCGGAGCGGGTACGTACGAACCCGAGGCGCCCCTCGCACCAGTTCCTGCCTCAGCCACTCGGTAGTCCGGATTCGAACCGGGAAGGCGGAGGGCATGCGTGAGGGCACGAGCGCGATAGTCATCGGCGCGGGTGTGGCCGGTCTACTGACCGCCCGGGTCCTGAGCGACCACGTCGACCGGGTACGGATCCTGGAGAGGGACCGCCTGGCCAGGGAAGCGGTCACGCGTCCGAGCGTTCCGCAGGGACGCCATGCCCACGTGCTGCTGGCCGCCGGTCATAGACTGCTGGATGGCTGGTTCCCGGGCCTCACCGACGAGTTGGTCGCGGCCGGCGCGGTCGCCCTGGACGCCGCCGAGTTGGTCTGGCACCAGGGCGGCGCCTACCGGATACCGACTGATCCCGGCTTCCTCACCGTGTCCGCGAGTCGGCCGCTGCTGGAGGGAACGATCCGCGAACGGTTGTCGCGGCAGCGACCCAACGTGTCGGTCGCCGACGAGACGGCGGTGGACGGCCTGCTGCTCGAGGACGGTCGGGTGACCGGCGTGCGGGTCGACGGCGTGGCTCACCGGGCCGACCTGGTCGTCGCCTGCTCCGGCCGCCACACCCGTTTCCTCGACCAGCTGGCCGAAACGGGGTTCCCGGCGCCGCGGGTGTCGGAAGTCCACATCGACGTGGCCTGCGGAACGTGCGTGGTACCACGGGGACCACACGGGCTCCCCCGCCGTCGTGGTCGACGACCCGGCGCCGCGCCACCGGATCGGCATCATGGTGCCGGTGGAGGGTGACCGGTGGATCGTCACCCTGGCCTCCTTCCACGATGACGGCCCCCCGACCGAGCCTGCCGCCTACGCGGACTTCGCCCGCTCCCTGCCGTCGCCACTGATCGCTGACGTCCTGGCGCAGGCCGAGGCGCCATCACCGGTCCTGACCCACCGCATGCCCACCAGCCTGCGCCGCCACGTGGAAGGCCTGAAGCAGACCCCGGCGGGGTTCCTCGTGCTCGGCGACGCCATCTGCAGCGTCAACCCCGTCCATGCGCACGGGATGTCGTCCGCGGCGCTACAGGCCAGTGCCCTTGACCGGGCCATCACACGACACGGCCCGACATCACCGGGACTGGTCCGCGCCTTCTACCGGCGAGCCGCCAGGGCGGTCGACGTGCCGTGGCGGCTCGCGGCCTGGGCCGACTTCGCCGATCCCCGCACCACCGGTCCCAGACCGGCTGCTACCGACCTCGTCAGCCGCTACCTCGACAAGGTGTTCCGGGCCTGCCACACCTCGGTCCCCGTGGCCCGCCAGACGTTGCGGGTGCAGAACCTGCTGGCCCGGCCCGAAACGCTGTTGACTCCCGCCATGATCCTCCGGGTCCTGCTGGCCCCCCGCCGCACGCCCGGCCTCGGCGAATAGGGAAACCGGCCCCCTGGCGCGAATGGCCGGGCTCAGCCGTGGCTGGGATCTTCCTCAGCCAGGAAGGCGTGCAGCTCGTCCAGGAACCGGGGCCATGCCGGTTCGTCCGCGGTCAGCAGGTGGTTGCGACCGTCGAGCACGACCAGCCTGCTGTCGGGGATGAGCTCGGCCAGTTCCTTCGCCTGCGAGATCGGCACGCGTGGATCGTCACGGGAATGCACGATCAGCGTCGGGCAGCGAACCTGCCGGGCCAGGTCCTTCACCACCTCGTCGTCCGGTCCGGACGTCTCGACCAGCAGGCCGCGCTGGAACGCCGCCGCCGCTACCCTTCCCGCGAGCCCTGGCTCGTCGAAGGACAGTCCTCGAGCGAGTCCGCGCCCCTTCGCCAGGCTGCCGGGCACGGCCGCGGCGAGGTCCTGGAGTACCCGCTCGACCTGTTCGCCCTTGACCAGAGTGCTCTTCTCCAGCCGGTCGTCGCTCCAGTACGCGCGCAGCGCGGCGGTCGCGGTGACGAACGCCGGGTTGTTGCCACGAAACGTGCCGTTGTGCTCTCCCGGCTCCCACACGTCCAGATCCGGGCGCACGAGCGTGAGTGCCATGGGCATCCCGTAGCCGCTGATCGACTTGGACAGGCAGACGATGTCCGGCACGATCGCCGCGTCCTCGAAGCTGAAGAACGGGCCGGTGCGCCCGCAGCCCATCTGGACGTCGTCCACGATCAGCAGGATCCCGTGTTCGCGGCAGAGCGTGGCGAGCGAGGTCAGCCATTCGGAACGAGCCACGTTGATCCCGCCCTCACCCTGGACTGTCTCGACGATCACCGCCGCGGGAGCGTTGAGCCCGCTACTCGCATCGTCCAGCAACCGTTCCAGGTACAGGAAGTCCGGATACTTGCCGTCGAAGTAGTTGTCGTAGGGCATCGGGGTGGCGTGGACCAGTGGTATGCCTGCACCCTGGCCGACCACGATTGTGGATCTACCGGGCCAACCCGGGCTCAGCGATCCGCGTCGACCTCGCCGGGCCCGGCTCGCCTGGTACGGCAGGGTACTCGACGAGATCCTCACGGCCATGCACGCCGACGGGATCGTGCTGGTGGGCAACTCACTGGGCGCTGCCGTGGCACTGGCCGCCGACTCACCCCGGATCAGGGCGCGGGCGCTGGTCTCGCCCGCCGGTTTCGTCCGCCTCACGGTGGACCCGACGCTGGCGCTGGCATCAGCCACGTGGTTGCTGCGTCCCACGCCCGAACACACCCGCCGCATGATCCGGTTGTTCGTCGCCCCCGGCACGGAACCGCCCGAGACCGAGGTGGAGTGGATGGCCCTCATGGCCACCTGTTGCCGTACGACCCTGGCCCCGCCACCACTACCCGCTCGACTACTGGCCCGTCGCACCGAAACGCCGTGTGTCATAGGAGTAGGAGAACACGACCGGTTCCTACCACCCCGCAGACTGGCACCGGCCGTGCACCGCACCATGGACCTCGACCTCCGGGTCTTCGCCGGCGTCGGCCACCTGACCACCCCAGCCGACCTCGCCGACGTGGTGTCCCTGATAGCCGAAGTCGCCGACGCACCCGCCAACTGAGCCCAGGTCGTCAACCACACGGTCCCAGCTCGGATCCGACAGCTCCAGGGGACCGATGAGGACGGACCCGAGGCAGGCCGCGCGAGCCCGTAGCCGGGCGACTCCCAGGTCCCGGTTTGCCCTCAGCCGATCTTTACGGCATCTTTGTGGACGGCGTGCCGGGAAGTCTGGTCGGCGAACCCGTCCCAACCCCTGGGACCGGGGTTCCGACCCGTTCCCCAAGGAGGGCCGCCTGGTGGCGTTGTTCCCCGTTCGACTCACCGGTGCCACCGGGTTGGCCTTCCGCTACGGCCATCACCGCGTCCCGATATCTCGCTCTCACGTCTCGACCGCCGGCACACGCGGTGTCACGGGCCGGTGGTCGGCGTGAGCACCGGTATCGCGGTCGTCGTGTTCGTGGTGGCGTACCTGTTCATCGCCACCGAGAAGATCCCGAAGACCGCCGCCGCTCTCGGCGGCGCCGCCCTGGTACTCGCCGCTGGCGTGGTCGGGTCGGAGGACGCGTTCTACTCCCACGAGACCGGCATCGACTGGGACGTCATCTTCCTGCTGCTCGGCATGATGATCATCGTCGGGATCCTCCGGCGCACCGGCGTGTTCGAGTACACCGCGATCTGGGCCGTCAAGCGCGCCAAGGGCTCGCCGCTGCGGGTCATGATCCTGCTGGTGCTCATCACGGCGATCGCCTCGGCATTCCTCGA
This sequence comes from Actinophytocola oryzae, assembly GCF_004364325.1. GTDB lineage: Bacteria > Actinomycetota > Actinomycetes > Mycobacteriales > Pseudonocardiaceae > Actinophytocola > Actinophytocola oryzae. The sequence goes on from NZ_SOCP01000014.1 coordinate 156,164, forward strand.
CAACGTGACGACCGTCCTGCTGGTCGCCCCGGTCACGCTGCTGGTGTGCGAACGGCTCGGAATCAACCCCGTACCGTTCCTGATCGCCGAGGTACTCGCCTCCAACATCGGCGGCGCCGCCACCCTGATCGGCGATCCACCGAACATCATCATCGCCAGCCGGGCCGGACTGACGTTCAACGACTTCCTCGTCCACATGGCACCGATCGTGGCCATCGAACTGCTCGTGTTCACCCTGGTCCTGCCCTGGGTATTCCGCGGCTCTTTCACCGTCGACCCCGAACGCGCGGCGAGCGTGATGGACCTGAACGAACGGGAGGCCATCCAGGACAGTCGCCTGCTGATCAAGTGCGGCGGGGTGCTCCTCGCGGTGTTCGCCGCGTTCGTCGGGCACTCCGTCCTCCACGTCGAGCCGTCGGTGGTGGCGCTGCTCGGCGCGGGTGTGCTCGTGCTGATCTCCGGGGCGAAGCCGAAGCAGTACCTGGCGAGCGTGGAGTGGGAGACGCTGCTGTTCTTTGCCGGCCTGTTCGTGATGGTCGGGGCACTGGTCAAGACCGGCGTCATCGGTCAACTGGCGGAGCTGGCTGCCGACGCGACCGGCGGCGACGCGCTCACCGCGGTCATGCTGATCCTCGTCGTGTCCGCGCTGCTGTCCGGGATCATCGACAACATCCCCTACGTGGCGACGATGAGCCCCATCGTGTTCGAACTGGCCAACGACATCCAGGACCCGGTGCACGCCGACGCGTTGTGGTGGTCGCTCGCGCTGGGCGCCGACTTCGGCGGCAACCTCACCGCGGTCGGCGCGAGCGCCAACGTCGTCGTCCTCGGCATCGCCATGCGCGCCGGCTCACCGATCTCCTTCTGGGAGTTCACCAGAAAGGGCGCCGTGATCACCCTGATCACCATCGCGCTCGCCGCGCCCTACCTGTGGCTGCGGTACTTCGTCCTCACCTGAGGGGACCGTCACCCGAAGCACCGGCGAGCGCGGCTTCCGATCGGTGAACAACACGGCGACACGGCCGGTCAGCCGATGAGGGATGCCGTGATGTCGTCGAGGTCCACGCCGACAACGGCGGGAGCGTCGGTCGAGGACAGCGGCACCCGCCCCTCCCGTGCCACGAACGCGGCCGAGAGCCCCGCGGCCGTCGCCCCCGCGACGTCCCAGTCATGGGCGGCGATCAGTACCGCGTCGGACGGTGAGGCCTGCCGTGCCTCGACGACGAACCGGTACGGCTCCGGCGCCGGCTTGAGCCTGCCGACCTGGTCCGCCGAGTAGACCGCGTCGAACAGGGGCGACAGTCCCGCGTTCCGCAACTGGTCCTCGGCGACATCGAGGACCGAGTTGGTCAACGCCACCACCGCGAACCCGGCGTCGCGCAGCCGAGTGACCGCCCCGGCGGCCTCCGGGTGTGCGGGCAGCCGCCGGAGCCGCTGCCCCAGCTCACGCTGTTGCTCCGGCGTCGCCGTACGGCCACGCGTCACCGCGACCGTCGGCAGGCACGCCGCCGCGATCTGCCCGAACGGCCGGTACCCACCCGTCGCGGTGATCACCAGGGCGTTGTGGATCATCAGGTCGAACCACTCCCGCCTGGCAGCGGGATCGCCAGTGACGTCAGCGAAGAACTCGTCGAGCGCGGCGAGGTCGAGCAGGGTCTCGTTGACGTCGAACACACACAGCACGGTCGCCTCCGAAAGGTACGATGACATTCGTACCACAAGGTACGATCTGATTCATACCTTGTCGAGGAGCGCCGATGACCATGCCGATGCCGCCGATGACGGCCGTCGACCTCGGCCAGGTGCTCCGCGCCCTGGCGGATCCACTGCGCCGCAAGGTGATCAGCGAGCTCGCGGCCGACCCGTCCGACATGGAGCGTGCCTGCTCGTCATTCCCCATGCCGGTGACGAAATCCACCAGGACCCATCACTGGCGAGCCCTGCGCGAAGCCGGCCTGATCGTCCAGCGCGACGCGGGCAACGGCACCTTCGTCCGGCTCCGCCGCACCGAGTTCGAGCAACGCTTCCCCGGTCTCCTGCACACACTCCGTGCCCTCAGCGAGGCCGATCCTCCACGACCGGACTGAACCTCGGCTCCCGGTCCTGGCCCCGTCCCAGATAGACCTCACGACCCGGCGCGCAGGGCTTCCGGCGGCGCCGGTCAGACGAGCACGAAGTACCGCAGCCACAGGTACGGCGCCGCGATCACGACAGTGATCACCGTGACCACGGCTCCCATGCGAATGAACTCCCAGAACGAGATCGGGGTGCCGTTGCGTTTGGCGATACCCAGGACGACCACGTTGGCGCTCGGGCCGATCGCGGTCATGTTGCCGCCGAAGTCGGCACCCAGCGCGAGCGACCACCACAACGCGTCGGCGTGGACCGGGTTCGCGATCCCCGCCGACAGGTCCGAGACGAGTGGGGCTCATGGTCGCCACGTACGGGATGTTGTCGATGACACCCGACAGCAGCGCAAACACGAACAGGACCAGCACGACCGCGGTGAGCGCGTCACCGCCGGTCGCTTCGGCGGCCATCCCGGCGAGATCACCGATCACCCCCGTCTTCACCAGTGCACCGATCATCACGAACAGCCCTGCGAAGAACAGCAGCGTCTCCCACTCCACGCTCGCCAGGAACTCGTTCGGCTTGCTCGACGAGATCAGCACCAGGATCCCGGCACCGAGCAACGCGACCACTGACGGCTCGACGTGGAACACCGAGTGCCCGATGAACCCGGCGAACACCGCGACCAGCACCACACCGCACTTGACCAGCGGCACCATGTCCTGGATGGCCTCCCGCTCGTTCAGTTCCATCACGCTCGCCGCGCGTTCGGGGTCGAAGGTGAAAGAGCCACGGAACAGCACCAGCAGGACCAGGGTGAACACGAGCAGTTCGATCACCACGATCGGTGCCATGTGGACGAGGAAGTCGTTGAACGTCAGTCCGGCCCGGCTACCGATGATGATGTTCGGCGGATCCCCGATCAACGTCGCCGCGCCACCGATGTTCGACGCCAGCACCCTGGCGATCAGGAACGGCACCGGATCGATGTCCAGCTGGTCACACACCAACAACGTGACCGACGCGACCAACAGAACAGTCGTCACGTTGTCGAGAAACGCCGACGCCGTCGCGGTGATCAGCACCAGCAGCACCATCACCCGCAACGGCGAGCCCTTGGCGCGCTTGGCCGCCCAGATCGCGGTGTACTCGAACACCCCGGTCCGTCGCAGCACTCCGACGATGATCATCATCATCCCGAGCAGCAGGAAGATGACGGTCCCAGTCGATGCCGGTCTCGTGGGAGTAGAACGCGTCCTCCGACCCGACCACACCAAGCCCCAGCACCAAGCCCGCACCCGCGAGCGCCACCGCCATCTTCGGCAGCCGCTCGGCCGCGATGAACACGTAGGCCACCACGAACACGGCCACCGCGACCCACATCACGCAGGCCATCCGCGGGTCACCGCAGCGCCAGCTCCAACAGCCGCGACGCGGTGATCACACCCACCAGGGTCTTGCCGTCCATGACCGCGGCCAGCGGGCACTGCAACCGCGCCATCACCGCCGCCACCTCGACGATCGTGTCGTCGTGTTTCACCACCGCCAGCTCCGGCGGCTCCTCCGGCACCCTGGCAATGGCCGTAGAAGCTATACGGGGATCTCTCGAAGCTCGTGGACCCATTCGGAGAAGAAGGCACGTAGGGCCGCTACATCTACAACGCCCAGGCTCAGGTCCAGGTCGGTGTAGCGCGGGAGCGTGTCCAGGGCTTCAACGAAGTAGCGCAGGTCGAAGCCTGGGTTGAGATCGCTGGCCCAGGCCAGGAGTTCCTCTTTGCGATACGTGTGGATCAGCGCGAAGACGTCCACGAAATCGCGGGCCGCGAACCTATCGAACAGGGCGATCACCTTGCGGGCCGCCAGCTCCCGCGGGGCGTACGTCGGGCCGGCCACGCTCATCGTCGGTGGCTGTTCTGGCCGCGCGTCCAGGGCGATGTCCACGAGGAGGTCTTCTGGGCCGGCCAGTTGCAAGCGGCTGAAGGTCTCTTCATCTTGAATGGTGTGGACGGTCCATCCGTGTTCGTGCGCTGCTGCGATCAGTTCGTCGCGCGCCGCAACGACGTCAGTCTGCTGCGCGGTGAAGAAGTCCAGGTCCTGGGTCGGGCGAGACGTCAGATGCTGTGCGATGAGCGCGGCGCCACCGGCGAGAACAAATCCTTCACTGGCGGGCAGGCTGAAGAACAGCTGCGCGACCTCAAGTTGGAAAGCGGTGAGAGGGATCTCCTCGGAGCTGGTTGTCACTACGCAGGAACCAACTCCGCGATCAGCGGATCCCACGCCGCGCGAACGTCGCGAGGCAGGACCAGCTCGTCCCACAGGTCGACCAGCAACACGCCATCGATGTAGGTGAGCACTTCCTTCTCGTCGCCCTCACGTAGCACCGCCTCGTACACACGGGCACGATCCGACCGATCCCTGAGGTGGTACTGCCGGCCGGGCTGAGACCAGTTCAGCGACAGCGGCAACACCACAGTCGCCAAGGCCTTGGGCAGCGGGAGCGATGGGAGCTGGTCTGGCACCTGGTAGACGCGACCCCGAGCGCCTGGGACAGGGTGGAACGTGATGCGCGGGCGCATGTCGAGTTCGAAACCGGAGGCGCTCAACAAGCGCTCAGCGGTGTCCAGCGTTGGCTTCTTCCGACCGTTCTCATACGCCGACACCGCCGTGCGCGACGTGTGCGCCTGCTGAGCGAGCTGATCCTGAGTCAGACCGGCCTTGTGCCGCGCCTCCTCCAACAACCCTGCAACTGACACCTGCCACCGCCTCCCCACGAACTCGAGCCAGGTATCTACTTAGATACGTTACCTCCTGCTCTGGCTGATCAGCAACCGAGATCTCCTCCGACCTGCTGATTCGTGCGGAGCACGAAGCGTGCCCCCCGGGCTCGATCCACCTGCGCGATCAGTGAGCCAGGCTGTCCTGATCCGTGCTCCCCCGATGCGCCCCCGAGGACCCGGGTTCAAACCCGTACAGTGTGCGTTCGAATCGCACCGGGGGCACCCTCGCAAACGCACTCTGACCAGGCCCTACGACCTGCGATTTTGCCTTCAAAGTTGATCATGAAGGACCCGGCTCTGTCCGGCTGGGACCGGCCAAATCCGGGTGATCGTCCCCCATGCCTACCCCCGTTTCTGGTGCGATCGGGCCTGGCGGTCCTGCGTGGCCGGCGCTTCGTTCTCGGTACCGAAGTCGTGACCGCGGCCCACGGCGCGTCCAGCCCGACCGCCCATCGGCGCTGGCCTGACCCCTCTGTAGCGATTGACAGAAGGAGTGCGATGACCTGGTTTGGGACCGGCCGAGCAAGGAGACTGTGTGACTAGGCGTAGGCGTCACGCGTGGTGGGTGGCCTGTGCAGCATTGACCGGCGGCCTGGTGGTGTGGGCGGCGTTGCGGTTCGGAGTGCTGGCGTGGTTGGGGGATGAGAAGCATCCGGCGCGTCCCGTGATGGAAGCGTTGAGCTGGATCGCGGGGATCATCGGGCTGGCCTTTGCGGTGGCCGCTTTGGTGGTTGCAATACGTCAGGAGCGCCGCTCCGCAGATGCGGATACAAGCTCTGAACCAGAGACCACCAAGACCGGTAGGTACCTGGTGGAGCTGCGCGACGGCAAAGGCGTGCAAGTGGGTGACCACAACACGCAGACCAATGACTTCGGCGCTTAGATCCTCATGACGTCTCAAGGCTCTGACGAGCGCAATACTCCAAAAAGCGGCGCGTCGGCTGACTACATTGATGTGCACGGCCGCAAAGGCGTGCAGATCGGCGACCGCAACACGCACACAAACACCCTTAGCCTGCGAACCGACCGAGTCGACCAAATCAACTTAGTCCTTTCTCATGGTGCGAATTCTTCGACAGTCACCGACAATGCGGAGGCAGTCGCCGCCACGGTCACCCGGCATCGACGCAGAAATCAGTTGACCCGTCCTCCGATCATGGCTGCACATCCGAGCGCGGCACTGCTGGTGAACCGATTGCGCTCTCCTGACGGGCGCGATGTCGATGTGGTACACGGGCGTGCAGGTTCAGGAAAGAGCACGGTAGTGACCAATGCCGTACAGCCCCCCGTTGCGCCCGGTCCTCGCGGCCGCCCGGCCCGCCGAGCAGCCGACCTGCGGCAGCGGCGCGTCGGACAGCCGTCGACCGCGACAGCCGACAAGTCCGCGGCGCGCCTGTCCGCCACCCCGGCACGCGTCCGCAGCAACGTGAGCTGCTCCAACTCTCGCTGGTAGTCGTCGATCCCCTTGGCCAGACGACGGAGCACGTCCGAACCGAAGTACGCCTGGCCGGATCCGTCGGCCGTCAGGCGCAGGAGCCCGTGACCGAGGCTGGGCGCCGTGGTGTGGGCGATGCTGGTCCTCCTCCGGGCCGCGCCGCCGCCGACGGGCGACTCGATCAACCCGGGCATACTGACTGGCCCGACCACGCCGACGCGCGGCCGGGCCACCGCAGGGGTTACGCGGGTCGGCCCAGAGTGGCCCAGCCGCTCCACGAACCGGCCTGCGATTGCTGCCAGTTGTGCCAGATCGCGCCGTCCGTGCCGGTGCCGAAGAGCTCCACGCGGCCATCCGTGTTGCTGATCGCGGTGATTCCGGTCATCTTCCCGGACATGCTCGCCCAGCCGCTCCAGCCGCCGGTGCCCAGCTGCCAGCTGTGCGCCGACATGCCATCCGACGCCGTCCCGAAGACCTCCAGGCGACCATCGGTGTTCCGGGCCACCGCCAAGCCACTCACCTTGCCACCCAGGCTCGCCCAGCCACTCCACTGACCGGGGCCGAGCTGCCAGTCGTGTGACGGCGTGCCGTCGGTTCCGACACCGAAGATCTCCAGACGGCCGTCGGTGTTGGTGCCGACAGTGATCCCGCTGATCTTCGTGCCCAGACTCGCCCAGCCGCTCCAACCGCCGCTACCCAGCTGCCAGCTGTGCGCCGACATGCCATCCGACGCCGTCCCGAAGACCTCCAGGCGACCGTCCGAATTCCGGCCCACCGCCAGACCGCTGACCTTGCCACCGAGACTCGCCCAACCGCTCCAGCCGCTGGCGAGCTGCCAGTTGTGCGACGGCGTCCCGTCCGTTCCGACACCGAAGATCTCCAGACGGCCGTCGGTGTTCGTGCCGACAGTGATCCCGCTGATCTTCGTGCCCAGACTCGCCCAGCCGCTCCAACCGCCGCTACCCAGCTGCCAGCTGTGCGCCGACATGCCATCCGACGCCGTCCCGAACACTTCCAGGCGACCATCGGAGTTCCGGCCCACCGCCAGACCGCTGACCTTGCCGCCCATGCTCGACCAGTCGCTCCACCCGGACGAGATCTGGTGCCGCACATACGGAACACCGTCCGCACCGGTCATGAACATCTGCACCTGACCGCCTGCGTCCACGGCGACCGCGGCCCGTTTGACCCCGGCGGGGTTCCACAGGTAGTCGACCATGATCCGCGCGTCGCTGACCTGCTCCGCGTACCGGTCGGGGTAGGCGGACACCTGAACCCGCTGGCACACCGCGCCGATCTCGGCGTCCGAGTCCGCGTCCAGCCAGCTGTTGTTCGGGTACTTCGACAGCATCGAGCTGAGGAACGCGTTGGTCGCCCAGATCGGGTCGAGACGCTGGGACGCACTCCCCCACGACGCGCGTTGCTGGAACAGACCGAGGCTGTCGTGGTCGACCTCCTCGCTGATGTTCTGCAGATGGGTCTCCACGATGGTCGTGCTGAGCGCGATCACGGCCGCCTTGCGGTCGAGGCCCCGCTCGCGGACCGCCTGGACGACCCGCCGCGCACAGGAGGCCCGGTAGGCACTCATGTAGCCGCGCATGTCCTTGGTCAGCACGGGGTTCAGCGCGTTCGCCATGTCGGTGTCACCGGAGTTGGTGCCGGCCGGGTCGCACGCGGCGACCGCGGCCAGTGCGGACATGGTGGTCGCCGCGGGCAGCGGCTCGTGCGGCGGCGCGGGTTCGGCGGGCGCGGGCGTGGCGAGGCCGAGCATCGCCACGCCCGACACGGCCAGTCCCACGATCAGGTTCAAAGCGGGTCTCTTTCCGGACATAGCTTTTCCCATCGCTAGAACGACTTGTGACGCGAATTCCGCAGTGGTGGTCACGCGGGCCTGCCGAGCGTCGCCCAGCCGCTCCACTGACCGGGGCCGAGCTGCCAGTTGTGCCAGATCGCGCCGTCGGTTCCGGTGCCGAAGATCTCCAGGCGGCCGTCCGTGTTGCTGATCGCGGTGATTCCGGTGAACTTGCCGGTCATGCTCGCCCAGCCGCTCCACCCGCTGGTGCCGAGCTGCCAGTTGTGCGTCGACGTGCCGTCCGATGTGGTGCCGAACGCTTCCAGGCGACCATCGGAATTGCGCCCGACCGCGAGTCCGCTGACCCTGCCACCCATGCCGGCCCAGCCGCTCCAGCCGCCCGCACCGAGTTGCCAGTTGTGCGACGGCGTGCCGTCCGGCGCGGTGCCGAACAGTTCGAGGCGGCCGTCGGTGTTGGTGGCTGTGGTGATCCCGCTGATCTTCGCGCCGAGACTCGCCCACCCACTCCAGCCACTGGCTGTCTGCCAGTTGTGCGAGGACGTGCCGTCCGGCGCGGTACCGAAGATCTCGAGGTGGCCGTCGGCGTTACTGGCCGCGGTGATCCCGCTGACCTTGCCGCCCATGCTCGCCCAGCCACTCCACCCGCCGGTGCCGAGCTGCCAGTTGTGCGTCGACGTCCCGTCGGCCGCCGTGCCGAACAACTCCAGGCGACCATCGGGGTTCCGCCCGACCGCGAGTCCGCTGACCTTGCCGCCCAGGCTGGCCCAGCCGCTCCAGCCCCCGGTGCCGAGCTGCCAGTTGTGCGACGGCGTGCCGTCGGTGCCCGTGCCGAAGATCTCGAGACGACCATCCGGGTTCTGCGCCACCGTCAGACCGCTGACCCGGCCGCCCATGCTCGCCCAGTCGCTCCAACCGGACGAAATCTGGTGCCGCACATAGGGAACACCGTCCGCACCCGTTGCGAACATCTGCAGCTGGCCGTCGGCGCCCACCGCGACCGCGGACCGCTTGCCCCGCCACTGCGCGACAGTCTCCCCTCGCAGGACGCTGAGGGCGGCGAGCTTGTTGTCCAGGCTGGTGACCTTGTCGCGGTCCTCGCTCAGGTGGATGTGCCACAGGTGGGACGGCTTCGACGTGGCGTCCTTGTCGCGGCGGAAGTCCCACCCTTCGACGTGACTGTCGTTGTTGGTCTGTCCGAAGAACTCCTTCCAGCCGTCCATGCGCGGGTCGTTCGGGTCCTGCCCGGATGCCAGCAGACGCTGTGCGTACATGGCGATCGTGGCGTAGTTCCCGCTCTGCGCGTCGGGAAAGGTCCAGTCGTAGGCCGCAGCCTTGTCGGACGGGCCGCCCTGGTCCTCCGGGTCGCGGATGGAGTAGTCGTCCGCGGCGTTCGCGTCCCTGGTGTTGTGGTAGCCGGGCTTGTTGTCGTAGATACCGCCGTTCTGGCTGCCGGGCTGGAGTGCGAGCAGCTGTTGCATCAGCCACCACGACTCGTCGGTGATCCGGGCGGGGTTCGGGTTGGTGTCGGCCGACGCGGCGGACATCTGGTTGGTGTAACCGGCGTCGGTGAGGTGGTCGGTGGGGTCGGCGGTCGCGACGGAGCCGTCGACTGTCGAGACGAGCGCCAGTGATATCCCGGCGAGCAGGGACAACGAGCCCTTCACAGGAAAACCCTCTTGTCATGCGGTTCGGGGAGTCCGGTGGCCGGCGAACCGGCCACGTCGGCCAGCGGGCTGTCGGTCACCCGCCTGGGGGCAACCGTCCCGAACCGAGGGCCGGGGCGGAGGAATCCCGACCGAATCCGAACGTCCGCCCGACGATCGGTGCCGCCGTTCGGCCTACTCGAGGTTCGTGAGCCGCTCGCGGACCTGAACGGCCTCGGGCAGGTCCAGTTCGCTGTAGAGGGTCAGTGCGTCGCGGTAGTGCTGCCGGGCCGTGATCAGGTCGCCGAGGGCGTGGTGGGCATCACCTAGACCACGTTCTGCCGCGGCCTGGAAGCCGCGCGACCCGGCCTCGATCGCGACGGTGCGCGCGGTGGCGTGATGCGACACGGCATCCGCCGGACGGCCGTCGGCGAGGGCGGCCTCGCCGAGGCCGTTGAGGGCCAAGGCTTCGTTCTCCCGGTCACCGGTTTCGCGGACGTACGCCAGGCCCCGCCGATGGAGGTCCGCCGCATCCGCGGGGTGGCCGAGACGCGTGTGGACGGTACCGAGCAGGATCAACGTCGAGGCTTCGCCGTTGCGGTTGCCGCTCCGCCGGAACAGGTCCAGGGCCTGCCGCACGTGCTCACGAGCCGGTTCGTACCGTTCCCGCCGGATCTCGATGTCACCGAGACAGGTCAGTGCCCATGCCTCGCCTTCCCGGTCGCCGACCTGGCGGTGGAGGGGCAGCGCCTCGGCGTAGTAGTCGACGGCCATCCCGTGGCGGCCGCGCAAGCGCTCGACGTTGCCGAGGTCGGCCAGCGCGCGGGCCTCGCCGATGCGGTCACCGGCCTGTCGGTACATGGTCAGCGCTTCGGCGTAGTGGTCGCTGGCCGCCCCGTAGCGGTTCGACAGGTTCGCCACGCCACCGAGGTTGCCGAGCGCGCGGGCCTGACCGAGCGCGTCTCCGGCCTGCCGGAACAGGTCCAGGGCCCGTTCCAGACACTCGACGGCCTGTTCGGTTCGGCTCAGCCGCCGGTACGCGAGACCGAGGTCGGTCAGGGCGTGTGCCTCCGCGATCGGGTCATCGCTGTCGTGGGCCGCGCGGTGGGCGTGTTCGTGCACGGTCACCGCGTCGGTGAAGTGACCGCCGTCGAAGTGGCGGAACAGGGCGCGGGACAGGCGGACGGTGTGCGTCGGCCACCCTCGGGTGGCCGTGTGCGCGACGACCGCGATCAGGGTGGTTCGTTCGACGTCGAGCCACGTGCGGGCGTCCGACGGGTCGGTCAGGTCCGGCGTTGGGGTCGCGGCGGGCGGAGTTCCCTGCCGGTGGCGGGTCTCGGCCGGGTGCACGGAGCTGACGGCGTTCGCGGTGGTGACGAGGTAGTGGTCGAACAGTCGGGTCAGCGCGGCGCGGCGGTCGGGTTGGCGGTCCTCGTCGAGAGAATGGGTGCCGGCGTAGGCACGGACCAGGTCGTGGAAGGTGAACCGGCCGTGGCGCTCCTGCTGGAGCAGGTGGTCGTCGCGCAGGTGGTGCAGGTGAGCGCGGGCGGTGTCGAGGTCGGTGCCCACCAGGGCGGCGGTGGCGTAGGCGTCCAGGTCGTGACCGGGATGCAGGGCCAGCAGCCGCAGCACACGCTGCCGCTGCGCGGACAGGTTCTGGTAGGACAGGTCGAGGGCGAGTTCGATCCCGGTGTCCAGCCTGCGGTCGCGGTGGCGTTCGTCGAGCCAGTCGGCGTGGTCGGTCATGGTCCAGCCAGGTTTGGCCCGCATGTGCCCGACGACCAGCCCGAGAGCCAACGGCAGGTGGCCGCAACACCGGGCGATCCGCGCACCGGCCTCGGGGTCCTCGCCGACCGGGACCGCCGGCGCGGCCCGGGTCAGGAACCGCTGGGCGTCGTCGGTGGAGAACATGTCGAGGACGAGGTGGTCGGCGCCGGGCAGGTCGGCGAGGTTGCGCCTGCTGGTGATCAGCGTGACGCAGCCGGGGGTGTCCGGGAGCAACGGCCGGACCTGGTCCACGTCGACGGCGTTGTCGAGCACGACCAGCGCGCGGGTGTCGGCGAGCAGACGGCGGTAGAGCGTGCTGCGAGCGTCCAGTTCGTGGGGAATCTTCCGCCCGGAAACCCCGAGCAGGCGCAGGAACCCGTCCAGCACGGCGGTCGGGTCGGCCGGCGGCTGGGCGGTGTCGGGGTGGAACCCCCGCAGGTTGACGAACAGAATCCGGTCACACCGCCGTTGCTGGACGAGGACGTGCCCGGCGCGCACGGCGAGCTGGGTCTTGCCGACCCCGGCCATGCCCTCGATCACGGACACCGTCGCGGCGCCTCGGCGAAACCGGTCCAGCTCGGCGGCACGGCCGGTGAACCCGGCGACGTCCTGTGGCAGCGTGTCCTGGACCCGAACTTGAGACGCCGCAACACTTTCCCCGCAGACGACCCGCAGCGCCTGCCGCCACTGCGCCACGTAACCCGCGTCCGGATGCAGTGCCTGGACCACCGCCACGACCAGATCGGTGTTCAACCGCCGCCGACCAAGCCGAAAACAGTCGACGATGGTGGTCTTGCCCGCCAACTCGCCGGCAGGCCGCCCCATGTTCGCCCACGCCGCGTTGACACGGTTCTTGATCGTCTCGTAGGGCGGCCCACCAGCCCAGACACGCAACAGCCGCAGCCGCTCGACCAACTCGTCGAGAGTGGTCACCTGCCCAGGATCAGGCAACCCGGCGAACGAGACCCCCACGACCCCTCCACCCCACGACTGGAGATCACACGCGACGAGGCGATCGTAGGTTCCCCGAGGTCAGGGCACTGTGAACCGCCTGTCCGACGCGCTCCTCCTCGTCGGAGCAAACAAGTTTATTCGTGAACAATTGCGCAGCCGGACTGGCATGACAGGCGTTGTCCGACTTCGTCGCAGGGGTCCCGGTCACGTTCGTCGTGAGCGACGCGGTCAGCGGCCCGGGGGTCCTCGCCGCAGTGCCGGATCCTCCGAAGGAGAAACCTCCCGACGTTGTCCTGGCCGCCGGCCTGCCGTACCTCTGGTGCTGACGGGGGCCGCATCATCGGCGATGAACGACTCCGGTTCCTTGGGCAGGCCAGCGAGGACGCGATTTCCTTCAAGGCCGACACAGTGGCGCGATCCCGGATCGCGGCGGCGGGCTCGGCCTACCAGACCAACGAACACGTCAAGCTCCACGAAGCATCGAGATTCTCGTCGAGAACGACGTTCAGTACTTCTCGGCTGTTCCGGACGTGCCAGGCACCTGGCACGGATCGGTGCTTGCCTCCCCAACGACTGGGGCGGTGCTCTCGGAGCCGCAGTCGCAAGCCACACCGGGGTCGCCACACCACCGACCCGTAACGCCTCCGAACCAGAGACCACTGGAGACGTCCGCAAGGAGGTGGGCTCTGTAACAGCGCGTCTACACTCGGTTCGTCGTGCTGGGCTCTGGTCGGTGTTCACCGCTGTTTGTCGGGGTCTTGCTTTCGAGGTTTCGGATGGCGGGTACCAGTAGCAGGAGTACGCACGCTACGACTCCGGCGCCCGTCGCGATGAACAGCATGGGTGTGACGCCGAGTACGAGCGAGGCAGGACCGGACACGGCCTGGCCGACGGGTTTCATGACCATCGAACCCGCCGCGTCGAAGGCGTGTACCCGGCCCAGCACCTCCAGTGGGACGTGTGTCTGGACGCTGGTGTGGAACATGACGCCCCAGAAGGCCATGCCCGCGCCGCCGGCGAGGCAGAACACGGCAAGGATTGCGGCCGGTTCCCCAAGCCCTGTGCCGAGAGGCAGCAGCAGGAACATGGCGAGGCCGAAGGCGCCCGTGCGCAACGGATGCCCTGGCCGGAACCGGATCGCGACGAACCCACCGAGGACGTTGCCGACGCCGAACGCGGAGATGATCAGCCCGAAGACCGCGTCTCCGTGCCGAAGCGCGATCGTGCTGTATGCGACGGTCAGGGTCGGGCCCGCGGCGCTCACCTGCCAGAACATGAACACGACGATGACGGCCCACAGCCACGTGCGGGAGCGGAACTCCCGCCAGCCCGTGACCAGGTCATCGTGGAACGAGGTCCTGGCGCCGCGCGCCACCGTGGGGTTCGTGCGGATGAGGTAGAGGCAGACACTGCTGACCGCGTAGGTGACGGCGTCGACGACCATGATCGCCGCCGGCGACAGGAACACCAGCAGCAGGCCGGCCATCGACGGTCCGATGACGACGGTCGCGGACTCGGCGACGCGCAGCACCGCGTTGGCACGCTGAACGTCCTTCGCCAGTCGGGGGATCATGCTGGCCACGCCGGGCTGGAACGTCGCACCACCGGCCCCGAGCAGGGCGAGCAGGACCAGCATCTGCCACAGCCGCGGTTCGCCGATCATGAGCAGCACGGCGAGCACCGCCTGGAACACCAGCCGCGCCGCGTCCGAGATGATCATCAACCTACGTGCGCCGAAGCGGTCGGACAGTACGCCGCCGAAGATCAACAGAACCGCGAACGGCGCGATGTGTGCGGCCAGGGCATAGCCGACGCCGCTCGTGCCGTATCGCGTGTTGACCAGGGCGACGGTGATCGCGATCGGGAGCATCTGGTCGCCGAGCTGCGACGTGGTGCGTGCGATGAAGAACCGGCGGAAGTCCGGGTTCCACAGTCGCGCGTCGACTACCCCGCCGACGGGAGGAGGTTCACGCAACGCCGGGACCGGGCCCTTCAGTCGACGAGCGTTCGGCACCCGGACGCTCTTCGTGTCACTGCGCAGCGCCTACCGTACGGACCGTACTTGCCCGTGGCTACTAGATTATGGCCTGACGCCCGCGCCGGACCGCCTACGGGCACTGGAAATGGCATGCCCACGATCGGGGTTCTACGACCACTGCCGCGGTTCAGCGGAAGTCGGAGCCGTCCGGACAGTTGTGCGAACGCGCGCCATCATGGCCGTGGTGTCGATCGTGATCGCTGGTCGTCGGCATGCTGCCGGCAGAGCCATGGCGGTGACGGTGTTCGCTGGCGGCGGCTCGGCGACGGTGGTGGTTCAGCCGATGCCCTCGCGGCGGGTGCCTTCCGCGGCGAGCAGGTCCTCGCGGGCTCTGGCTACGCGGGACCGGATGGTGCCGATCGGCGCCTGGCAGATCTCGGCGACCTCGGCGTAGGAGAAGCCCAGCATCTGGGTCAGTACCAGCGCCTCCCTTCGCGCCGGTTCGAGACCTCGCAGCAGCAGGTTCAGCTCGACCAGGTCCTCGAAACCTGCGGCCACGCCGTGGTTCGCGGCCTGTTGCCAGTCGGCGGCGTCGGTCAGCTCCACCGAGCGGGTGGTGCGGGGGCGGGTGGTGACCGTGCGGATGTGGTCGACGACGGCGCGGCGGGCGATCGAGATCAGCCAGGTGCGCGCGGAGGAGCGTCCGGCAAACCTGGGCAGGCTCGGCAGTGCGCGTAGGTACGTTTCCTGGGTCAGGTCGTCGGCCAGGTCGATCCCGGCCAGGTGTGCGACCAGCCGCCAGACGTCACGCTGGGTGGCACGGACGAACCGTTCCAGGGCGGATCGGTCACCCCGTCCGGCCGACAGGGCGAGCTCGGTCAGCTCGTCGCCGTCGCGGGGAGTCGGAGTCACGGAGCCGGAGCGTAACGGATCTCGACTCGTCGGCAACTAATCCGTCCTTCTCTGCGACTGTTCGGACCGTGGACTGCTCTCTCTGTCGGGAGGCGCTGTCGGCCAGGGTCGACGGTGCGGCCGTACCCGTACGTACCGTGATGGTCGACGAGCACGTCCGGTCGTGTGCGGGCCGCCGGACGTGGCACGACGACGTGGTTGCCTTCTCCAGATCCCTGCGGGTTCGGGCCGCGGTCGCGCAGCTCGCCCTCGGGCAGCTCTTCGGTGTGGGCGAGCACCTACACGGCACCCCTCCGGTGGCGAGCCATCTGTTCAACGAGGGCACCGCGTGGAACCTGGCGCTGGGTATCGGGTTGTTCTGGCCGCGTTCCGGCCTCGCACTGCGTCCGGGCTGATCCCGGTGCTCACCGCGTTCCTGGCGCTGCTCCTGGCCTACTCGACCCACAACCTGATCACCGGTACCGCACCCGTGCCTCGCGTCCTGGGTCTGGTCCTGGTCCACCGGTCGGCAGGTGGGGCGCGCCCCGGACACGCCCTCGACTTAAGGAGCGGCGACGAGGTGGGCACGACCGCGGCCACCGAGGCGGCCCGGGACCGTGGCGGGAACGCCGCGCGGCCACCCCTGCGCCCGGTCGGCCACCACCGCGCAGCCTGACCCGCGTCACACCGCCGCGGGGGTGCGGACGCGACGCAGGCACAGCAGCGCGGTCACCACCGCGAGCGCGATCAGCAAGCCGATCGCGGCCGAGTATGCCCGTACGTGCCCGTCGAGTCCGGTGGGCGCGTCCGGCGCACCGGGGGTGCCGCCGAGCACGAGCCGGTACCAGCTGCCGACGGCGGCGAAGCCGAGTGCGAGGCCGAACTGGGGAACTATTGCCGACCGCTGTCCGACTGTTGGGCCATGTCGTCATCACCCCGCGCCCGGGCCGGGCGCGTCGCCACGGCCACGTTGGTGTCAATGCTGGCCGTGGGCTGCTCCGCGCAGAAATCCCCCGCCGACGCCGACGGCGAGCCGACCGCGCCACCCACGTCGGCCACGGCACAGGCCACGAAGTACCCGCTGACCATCGACAACTGCGGCCGCGAGGTCACGTTCGACAAGGCACCGAGCCGGGTCGTGCTGCTCAACGGCACCTCCGTCGCGGAGGTCGAGAGCTTCGTCACCCTGGGCATCCAGGACCGGATCCTCGCCAACAGCCAGTCCTACGGCGTCTCGGACGAGCCGGGAATGGTCGAGAAGGTGGCGGCCGTACCGACGAACGGGTTGTCGCTCAACGAGAACTTCGAGGTCCCGCGCGAGCAGGTGCTGGCGCTGAAGCCGGATCTCGTGATCTCCACGTGGGCAGGCGGGTTCGACGAGAAGATCGGCTCGATCAGTCGCGACCAGCTCGACCAGGCCGGCATCGACAGCTTCGTCACCCCGGTCAACTGCGCGTACGGCGCCCCCGACGCACGCCAGGAGGACCAGGAGAAGTACGACCACCAGTCCGTCGAGTCCTCCTTCGACCTCCTGCTCGCACTCGGCGAGATCTTCGACGTACAAAAGAAGGCCGCGGACTATGTCAACGAGGCCCGCACGACGCTGGCCGACATCTCCTCGGAGGTGAAGGGCGCGGAACCCAAGAGCGTGCTGGTCGCCTACCCGGGCATGGCGATGATGAACAACAACGGGCTGCCCGCGGTGTTCGGCGGAGGCATCTACGACGACATCATCGACCGCGCAGGCGGCGTGAACGCCTTCGCAGGCAAGGACACCACCGAACTCGCGGAGATCAACGCCGAAGCACTCGCCTCCGCCAAGGTCGACGTGCTGGTGATCGGGCTCTTCCAACCGAACGAGGACGGCAAGCTGCTCGCGGAGGACCTGTTCCGGAAGTTCCCGGGCTGGGCGGCCTCGAAGACCAAGACGTACACCACTGTGTCCGACGGGTTCTACCTCGGGCCGTTCAACACCGTCGCGGTGCGGAAGATCGCGGATGCCGCGCACGCGAAGTCGTGACCGCGTGGAGCGCAGCCCGCACCTGGTCTCCGGCGGCTCGTACGCGTTCCTGGTCGCCGGGCTCGGTGTGGCGCTCGTCGCCGCCACCGCGTTCGCGATCGGCGTCGGCACCGTCGCCGTGCCGGTGGACCAGGTGCTCGCGGTGATCTCCGGGCACCTGTCCGGTGACACCGGCGGGCTCGACCCGTTGGTCGACCAGATCGTGTGGGACTTCCGCACGCCCCGGGTCCTGCTCGCGGCGGTCGCGGGTGCCGGGTTGAGCCTCGCGGGCCTGTGCCTGCAGACCCTGGTTCGCAACCCGCTCGCCGACCCGTACGTGTTCGGCGTGTCCGCGGGTGCGTCGCTCGGCGCGGTGATCGCGTTGACCGCGGGTGCCGGTGCCGTGGCGGCGGTCGGTGTCGCCGGGTCGGCGTTCGTCGGCTCGCTGCTGAGCCTGCTGCTGGTGTTCGCCATGGCCCAGCGCGGCGGGCGGTTGCTCGGCTCCAGCCTCGTGCTCGCGGGGGTGGCCCTCGCCTACCTCGGCAACGCGTTGACCGGGTACATCCAGCTGCAGGCCGATCCGTCCGAGCTGCGGGGCGTGATGTTCTGGCTGCTCGGCTCGGTCGCGGGCGCGTCGTGGTCGTCGCTGACCGTGCCGTTCGCGGCCACCGCGGTCACGGCGGCCGTCCTGGCGACCCGACTCCGGCCGATGAACGCACTCGCCACCGGCGACGACACGGCGGCCGGCCTCGGGGTGGACGTGAACCGACTGCGGGTCCTGCTGCTGGTGGCGTCGTCGCTGCTGACCGCCGCGGTGGTCAGCTCCGCGGGTGGTATCGGGTTCGTCGGCCTGATCGTGCCGCACGCCGTGCGGCTGGTGGTCGGGCCGGACCACCGCAGGGTGCTACCGGTGTCCCTGCTGTCCGGGGCGGTGTTCCTGGTGCTGGTCGACCTGGTCACCCGCACCGTCGAACGGCCGAACGAGATGCCGGTCGGCATCGTGACCGCCGTCCTCGGCGCGCCGTTCTTCCTGGTCCTGCTGCGGGGGCGAAAGCGGGTGCCGAGGTGAGCGAACAGACGATGATGAGGGTCGACGTCCGCGGCGTGTCGGTGACCATCGACGACAACGACATCCTCGGTGACGCGCACCTGTCGGTCGAACCCGGCAGCGTCACCGGGCTCGTCGGCCCGAACGGGTCGGGCAAGAGCACGTTGCTGCGCTGTGTGTACCGCGCGCTGCGTCCGGTGGCCGGCACCGTCCACATCGGAGCGGAGGACGTGTGGCGCGGCACCGCCCGACAGGCCGGCCGCCGCACCGCGGTGGTGACCCAGGACCACGACCTGGACAACGACTTCTCCGTGCTGGAGACCGTCGCGATGGGCCGCCTGCCGCACAAGGGACTCCTCGAACGCGACACCGGGACCGATCGCGAGATCATCCACACCGCACTGTCCAGAGTGGACATGAACTGGGCCGCGAACCGGGTGTTCGCCCGGCTCTCCGGCGGCGAGCGGCAGCGGGTCCTCGTCGCGAGAGCCCTCGCCCAGCAGTCTCCCGTGCTGCTGCTGGACGAGCCGACCAACCACCTCGACGTCGGCGCACAGCTCGATCTGCTCGACCTCGTCCGCGAGCTCGAGCTCACCACCATCGCCGCACTGCACGACCTCGACCACGCCACCGCCTACTGCGACAGGCTCGTGCTCCTCCACAACGGCCGGGTCCTCACCACCGGTACTCCGGAGCAGGTCCTGACCGCCGACCGGGTCGCGGACGTGTTCGGCGTGCGCAGCGCCATCGTCACCCACCCGCTCACCGGCCGCCCGCACTTCGTCACCGCACCGGCCAACGACCCGCTGTCACGCGGAGTCGATCAGCAGCAGCCCTGACACGACCCGGCTGTGGTGGACCGGGCGACGGCGGTCACGCCGGTCCGTTCGGTACTGGTCCGGCGTGACCGCGGTATGTCGGCGTCAGCCGGTCTCGTCGCGGCGCTGGTCGCCGTTCCGCACGAGGTCGA
Organism: Actinophytocola oryzae; assembly: GCF_004364325.1. Lineage (GTDB taxonomy): Bacteria > Actinomycetota > Actinomycetes > Mycobacteriales > Pseudonocardiaceae > Actinophytocola > Actinophytocola oryzae. The sequence continues at coordinate 175,509 of NZ_SOCP01000014.1, forward strand.
GGTCGTCGCGGGCGCGGGCGACGCGAGAGCGAACGGTGCCGACCGGGCAACGGCAGACGGCCGCCGCCTCCGCATAGGACAGGCCGAGGACCTGCGTCAGCACGAGTGCCTCCCGGCGTTCCGGGTCGAGCGCATCGAGCAGGACCGTGAGCTCGACGATGTCCTCGAAGCCGGCGACGTTCCGGTGCGCGGCCGCCTGTCGCAGGTCGGCGACCTGCGTCCAGTCGGCCGAACCGGCGGTACGCGGCCGGCATCGCAGGGCCCGGAGGTGGTCGACCACGACGTGCCGGGCGATGGACAGCAGCCAGGTCCGTGCGGAGGCCCGGCCCGCGAACCGGGTGAGGCTCGGGATCGCACGGAGGTAGGTTTCCTGCGTGAGGTCGTCGGCGAGATCGACACGGGTGAGGTGGGCCATCAGGCGCCACACGTCGCGTTGAGTGGCGCGGACGAACCTCTCCAGAGCGGCACGGTCGCCGGATCGGGCGGCGAGCGCCAATCCGGTCAACTCGTCACCATCCGTAGGAACCCGCACAACGGAATGATAACGACAAGCCAGTGATCTGGGGAATATCCATGGGAACCAATCCCGGTATGTGAGCGACCATGACTGACGTGGACTGCATGACGTGCCGTGAAGCCCTGTCGGCCCGCCTCGACGGCGAGGCCGAACCGGTGCCTGCCGAGCAGACCGACGAGCACCTGGCCTCGTGCTCGGCGTGCCGGTCCTGGCAGACGCGGGCCGGCGAGACGTCGCGGCTGCTTCGGGTCCGTCCGGCGGCCGAGGTGCCCGACCTGAGCGCCGCCATCCTGGACCTGGCGGCGCCCCCGTCCGGCGTCCGCGGCTGGTGGGCGCGGATCGCCCTCGTCGCCGTCGCGGCGGCGCAGATCAGCCTCGCGCTGTCCCAGATGCTGGGGATCGGCGTCCCGCACGCGGTCGCACACGGCGAGGTGCCGGTGGCCGGGCACCTGTTCAACGAGAGCACCGCGTGGAACCTGGCGCTGGGGATGGGCCTGCTGTGGGCCGCTTTCCGTTCGCGCGCCACCTCCGGGCTCATCCCGGTGCTGGGTGGGTTCGTCGTGCTCCTCGGGATCTACTCCGCCCACGACCTCGCCACCGGTGTGGCGCCCGCGTCCCGCGTGATCGGGCACGGCCTGCTGTTGCTCGGGTTCGGGCTTCTGGTCGTGATCAACCGCCGGTACAACGAGCCGACGCCCCAGCCCGGTCAGTCCCTCGACGAGGCCCGTGATGATCTGCCCCCGGAGCCCGGAACCGTCGAAGCCGGTCCGGCGGCCCAGGACAAGCCCGGCGGGAGCACGCGCCGCGAGCGGCACCTGCGCCCTGCCGGGCGGCACCGCGCGGCCTGACCCGCCCGCACCCGGCGACGGGGATGCGACGGCGTGGAAGTTCCCGACGACACCCCGGGAACTTCCACGTGGCACGAAACGACTATTGGGGTCATGTCCGTCAACGAGGCGGTCCGGCGCGCCGGACCGCGTGGAGCCAGTACCGGTCCGGCGCATCGGCGGTGTCCGGCAGCCGGCAACAGTCGTCCGCACACGCGCGTGGGTTCCCGGCGTCCGCGACTGGTCGTCGCTCGCCCGGCTGACGTGGCGGGGCGTTCATGATCGCGGTCGTCGCGGGTGTGCTCGCGCTGGTACTCGTCGCCGGTTGCGGCGTGGTGATCGGTAGGGGTGGTGTCGGCGATCTGGTGGCGCGGTTGAACCCGATGGCCAAGCTGGCCGTGTTCGGCGTCGTGCTGGTGTTGGTGGCGGCCACGGGATGGACGCTCGGGTCGGTGGTTGGACCAGTCGGCGACCAGCCGGTCCCATCCGCGCCTTCCGGGACGGGCCACGGCGACAGCGGACATGGTGGATGACGATGACGGTGGCGCCGGAGCACGCAGAGCTCGAGCTGACGATCGGGGGCATGACCTGCGCCGCGTGCGCGATGCGGGTCGAGAAGAAGCTGAACAGGCTCGACGGTGTGACCGCCACGGTCAACTACGCCACCGAGAAGGCGACCGTGCGGTTCCCCTCGGGAGTCGAACCACGCGAGCTCGTCGCACAGGTCGAGGCCGCGGGCTACTCGGCACACCTACCCGAACCGGCGGCAACCGCCGAGTCCGAACAGGACGGTGCACTGCGTTCGTCGCGCCGACGACTTGTCGGTGCGATCCTCCTGTCCACACCGGTGATCTTGCTGGCGATGGCCCCGGCGCTGCAGTTCCCGTACTGGCAGTGGCTCTCGCTCGCGTTGGCCGCGCCGGTGGTGTCGTGGGCGGCCTGGCCCTTCCACCGCGCTACCTGGCTGAACCTGCGCCACGGTGCGGCGAGCATGGACACGCTGATCTCGATCGGCACCCTGGCCGCCTTCGGCTGGTCGCTGTACGCCCTGGTCTTCGGCACCGCGGGCACCCCGGGCATGAAGCATCCGTTCACGCTGACTCTCCAGGCCACGGGCGGCAGCGGCAGTATCTATCTCGAGGTGGCCGCCGGGGTCACCGCGTTCATCCTGGCCGGCCGGCACTTCGAGGCGCGGGCCAAGCGGCGTTCGGGGGCGGCGTTGCGGGCTCTGCTCGAACTGGGCGCCAAGGACGTCGCCGTGCTGCGGGACGGAGCCGAGTGGCGGATCCCGGTCCGCGCGCTCGCGGTGGGCGACCGGTTCGTGGTGCGGCCCGGCGAGAAGATCGCCACCGACGGCGTGGTCGAGGAGGGCAGCTCCGCGGTCGACGCGAGCATGCTGACCGGCGAGTCCGTCCCGGTGGAGGTGTCCACACAGGACGCGGTGGTCGGTGGGACGGTCAACGCGGGCGGCCGGTTGGTCGTGCGTGCCACCCGGATCGGCGCCGACACCCAGCTGGCGCGGATGACGAGACTGGTGGTGGACGCCCAGGCCGGCAAGGCACGCGTGCAGCGGTTGGCCGACCGGGTGGCGGCGGTCTTCGTGCCGATCGTGATCGGGCTGTCGGTTGGCACCCTCACGTTCTGGCTCGGTGTCGGTGAGCCCGCGACGGTCGCGTTCACGGCCGCGGTCGCGGTGCTGATCATCGCCTGTCCGTGCGCGCTCGGTCTGGCGACCCCGACCGCGTTGCTGGTCGGCACCGGTCGGGGTGCCCAGCTGGGTGTCCTGATCAGGGGGCCGGAAGTCCTCGAGTCCACTCGCCGGGTGGACACCGTCGTCCTGGACAAGACCGGCACCGTCACCACCGGCCGGATGTCCCTTGTGGACGTGCACACGGCCGGCGGCGTCGATCCGGTCGACGCGCTGCGGCTGGCCGGCGCGGTGGAGAACGCCTCGGAGCACCCGATCGCCCGTGCCGTCGCCGACGCCGCCCGGGACAAGGTGGGTGAGCTGCCCGACGTCGAGACGTTCTCGAGCCAGGCCGGCCTCGGCGTGCGGGGAGTCGTGGACGGACACACGGTGGTCGTCGGCCGACCGGCTCTGGTGGCGCGGCACGGCGTGCCGCCCGAACTGGCGGCTGCCCAGGCTGACGCGGAGGAACGGGGTCACACGGCGGTCCTCGCCGCGTGGGACGGACGGGTTCGCGCGGTTCTGGTGGTCGCGGACACGGTCAGGTCCACCTCGGCCGACGCGGTCGCCCGGCTGCGGCGGCTCGGCCTGACCCCCGTGCTGCTGACCGGGGACAACGCGACCGTGGCCCGCTCGGTGGCGCACGAGGTCGGCATCGAGCAGGTGATCGCCGAGGCGCTGCCCGAGGACAAGCTCGCCGCGGTCACGCGTCTTCAGGCCGACGGCAAGGTCGTGGCGATGGTCGGCGACGGTGTCAACGACGCGGCCGCGCTCGCGCGGGCCGACCTCGGACTGGCCATGGGCACCGGCACCGACGCCGCCATCGAGGCCGCCGACCTCACCCTGGTCCGCGGCGACCTCGGCGCGGCGGCCGACGCCATCCGGTTGTCCCGCCGCACCCTGGCGACGATCAAGGGCAACCTGTTCTGGGCGTTCGCCTACAACGCCGCCGCCGTGCCGCTCGCCGCCGCCGGCCTGCTCAACCCGATGATCGCAGGCGCCGCCATGGCGTTCAGCTCGGCGTTCGTCGTCTCCAACAGCTTGCGGCTACGGCGTTTCCGCTAGAGCGAGCCGTGGCCGCCGACCGAAAGGACCTCACACGGACATGACCGAATCGATCTACATCGTCAACGGCATGAGCTGCGGGCACTGCGCCGCCTCGGTGACCGAGGAGGTCGGCGGGCTCGACGGCGTGCGCGGGGTCCAGGTCGACGTCGACACCGGCCGGGTGGTCGTCACCAGCGAGGCGCCGCTGCCTGTCGAGCAGGTCGTCCACGCGGTGCGGGAGGCCGGTTTCGAGGTCGCCGGCTGAGTCCGGGCGGGCCCGCCGCGGCATCGCCACGAAGTTTTTCGAACTGCCGGGAACTTCCACCCGGTCGTGGACGACTTGTGGGCACCGAGTGTGGTGAGTGTGAGGAGATGTCGTGTTTGCCTCGACCGCGCTGTCTTTCGTGTTCACTGTGGTGTTCGCCGTGACCGGGATCTACTCGTTGGCTCGACTGGCCGCGGTGCTGGCCGGTGAGGGCACGCCGGAGGACCGGCTCGTCGAGCTGTTCCACCTGGTGATGAGCCTCGCGATGGTAGGGATGGCGTGGGCGTTCGTCGGCGGCCCGGAGACCACGGGCGGCCGAGCGCAGATCGTCTTCTTCGGCGCGTTCACGATCTGGTTCGTCTACCGCGCCGCGACGCACAGCCGTCTCACGAACGGCTACCACTTCGTGATGGCCGCGGCGATGACCTGGATGGTCGCCGCCATGCCGCTGATGATGGGGACCTCCGGCGGCTCCTCCGGTGGGGGCGGTCACCACGGCTCCGCCGCGCCGTCGGAGATGCCCGGCATGGACGGCCCCGCGACGGTGACCCCCACGCCCGGCTGGGTGACCGCGGTGACCATCGGGTTCGCCGTCCTGCTGCCGGCTGCCGCCGGTTGGTGGGCGCTTCGCGTCCTCCGCACCGACGAGGAGGCTCGCCCGGCGTCGAGCGGCGGCGTCGCGACTCTCGCCCCGGCCGTCCCGCGAGTCCGGATCGACGTGGGCTGTCACGTACTGATGAGTCTCGGCATGGCCGGGATGCTCGTCGCGATGCTCTGAAACCCCTGCACACGGAGAGGACATCCCCATGTCCGAACAGGTCGATTCGCGGGTTGACCAGGAACCGCCGGAGCCCGACGAGCTGCCCGTGCCGTCCCAGCGCGGCCGGAACTTCTCCTGGTGGTCGGACCTGCGTCCGCTGGTCCTGCGCCTGCACTTCTACGTCGGTGTCCTCGTCGGCCCGTTCATCCTCGTCGCCGCGATAACCGGGCTGCTGTACACCATCACCCCGCAGCTCGACCAGATCATGTACGACGACGCACTGCACGTGCCCGTCGGGACGAACCAGCTCGACCTGCGTGACCAGGTCGAGGCCGCGTCGGCCGCGGTTCCGAACGGGACGGTCACCGAGATCCGCCCGCCGATCGCCCCGGACTCGACCACCCGGGTCACGTTCGCCGCGCCGGGCGTGGCCGAGGACTACGCGCGGACCGCGTTCGTCGACCCCTACACCGGCAAGGTCACCGCCGTCCTCGACACCTTCGGCGAATGGCTCCCGGCGCGGGCGTGGATCGACACGCTCCACCGCACCCTGCACCTCGGGCAGGTCGGCCGGATGTACACGGAGCTGGCCGCAAGCTGGCTCTGGGTGCTGGCGCTCTCGGGCATCGCCATCTGGACCGTCCGACGGCGCCGCACCGCCAAGGTCCGGCGCACCCTGCTCCCGGAACGCTCCGCCCGCGGCCGCGCACGGCTGCGGTCCTGGCACGGCTCCGTCGGGCTCTGGATCGCCATCGGCATGCTGGTGCTCTCCGTGACCGGGCTGACGTGGTCGACCTTCGCGGGCGCCAACGTGAGCGCACTGCGAGCCGATCTCGACTGGACGACACCGCAGGTGTCCCAGGAGCTGCCCACGGGATCGGGCACGGCCGCGGCCACCGACCCCGACGAGCTCGGCGAGACCGCCGACCGGGTGCTGGCCGCCGCACACGAGGCAGGCATGACCGACCCGGTGGCGATCACCCCGGCCGCGGAAGCCGGTCAGGCCTGGCGGGTGGCACAGGTCAAGCGCTCACTGCCACTGCGCCAGGACGCGATGGCGATCGACCCGTCGACCGGACAGGTGCTCGACACGGTCCGGTTCGCCGACTGGCCCCTCATGGCACAGGCCGCCACCGCGGGCATCTCCCTGCACATGGGCATCCTGTTCGGGATCACCAACCAGCTCCTGCTGGTCGTCCTGGCCGTGGGCATCATCTTCGTCGTCCTCTGGGGCTACCGCATGTGGTGGCTCCGCCGCCCGACCCGCCCGGGCGCGACCGCCCCCGGCGGAAAGCTGAAGCCCAGCGCCGCGTCAGTCGGCGTGGCCGCCGCGGTGGCCATCGCACTGGGCGTCTTCTTCCCGGTCTTCGGCGTCTCGCTGCTGGCCTTCCTCGTCGGCGACGCCCTGTGGCAACACCTGCGACCGCCCCGCCCCGGTGTCCCGGAGGATGCCGACGACACTGCCGACGCCCCGGGTGCTCAGCTCCGGTAGGACTCGGGGAGGTAGGCCGTCTCGCCGGGTGTGACCGCCGTTTCCTGCAGGCGCAACGCGGCGGTGAGGATGCGCTGCTGCTGGGCGGTGTCCTTCGGCGCGCCGAGAGCGGCACCCATCGGGGTGTCGGCCGTCGCGATGCGGGGCGCGCCCAGCTGCGCGGCGACCGTGGGCAGGGACGCGATGATCACGGTGGGCATGCCTGCCTGCTCGATCAGCCGTTGCAGCACCACGGCGGCGCGGTGGCAGCGCAGGCATCGCCGACCGGGTCGCCGCGACCACCTCGGCGGCCCTGCTGTCCGTGATCGCCGAGGGCGGCGCGGACCGAATGCGCGTGTGCGACGCCGAGGGCTGCCAGAACGCCTTCGTGGACCTCTCCCGCAACGGGTCACGCCGCTTCTGCAGCTCCCGTGCCTGCGGGAACCGCACGCACGCCGCCGCCTACCGGGCCCGCCGACGCGAGTAGCAGCGGTCGACGACGTGTGGTGCGCGCGAGAGCCCTGTCCACACACTCGACGAAGCCGGCGGATGGCTGCTTTTGGCATTCCGTTCCACGCCTGGCCGTCGGAGGTGGGGCCCGTGGAAATAATTCCGCTCCGCGATCGTTCTCACAGTCCAAGGTCGCGTACGGACGAGTGGAGCGGTGAGTGTCGGAACCACGTGTGGCAGCCGCGCCGGCTGAGCGGGTGCGAACGCTGGAGTTGTTCTTCGACCTGGTCTTCGTGTTCACGATCACCCAGGTCGCGGCGGTGCTCACCGCGGCGCCGGACGGGACGGGGCTGTTCAGGACGGTCGTGCTGCTCGGGCTCGTCTGGTGGATGTACGGCGGGTACGCGTGGCTCACCAACTCGCTCGACCTCGAGCGGACCGGGCCGCGGCTACTGCTGCTCACCGGCATGGCCGCGTACTTCGTCATGTCGCTCGCGGTGCCCAGGTTCTTCGACGACGGGCCGTTCGGGCTCGTCATGGGCCTGGCCTACCTGGTCGTCGTGGTGGTGCACGCGGTGGGCTTCCTCGGCACGTCGGGCCGCGCCGGCATCGCGCGGATCGGGCCGGTGAACGTGCTCGGCGCGCTGCTCGTCGTGACCGCGGGGATCGTGCCACCGGACGCGCGTGTGTGGGTGCTGCTCGGGGCGGTCGCGGTGGCGTGGTCATCGCCTGCCCTGGTGGGAATCGGCGGGTTCGCCGTCGGTGCGGGGCACTTCGTCGAGCGTCACGGGCTCGCCCTGATCATCCTGCTCGGCGAGTCGATCATCGCGGTCGGGACCGCGGCGTCCCACGACGGGCACGTGCTGACCATGATCGCGGGTCCGCTGCTCGCGCTCGCGGTCAGCGCGAGCCTGTGGTGGCTGTACTTCGACCGCGAGGAACGGGACAGCGAGGCGCTGCTCGACGAGATGCCGCCCGACCGGCGTGGCCGCGCCGCGCTGGCGTCGTTCGGCCACTCGTACCTGGTGATCATCGCCGGGGTGACGGTGGCCGCGGTCGGCATGAAGAAGGCGGTCACCTACCTCGACGAGCCGCTGCACGGCCTTGCGCTGTGGCTGATGCCGCTCGGCGTGGCCGGCTGTCTGGTCGGCCTCGCGCTCTTCCACCGCGCCCTCACCCCGAGCTGGCCATGGCGCAGGCTCGTCGCGGCGGCCGCGGTGCTGCTGTGCGTGCCCGCCGGGCTCGTCGGCGGTTGGCTCATGCTCGCCGTCGCCGTGGTCGTGCTCGGCGCGCTGATCGGCGGCGAGCGCGGCCGGGGGTAGCGGGCGGCGCACTCGCCGTCGCTGGTCCGCCGGCGTGGCTCAGAGGCGTTCTATCCAGATGTTGCGGAACCGGGGGTTGGCGCCGGGATCGCCGTGGTCCTGGAGCTTGACGTGGCCGGGCGCGGGCGTTTCCGGTCTGCCCGCGCCGGTGGGGCCGTCGACGGGGACGTCGTCGTGCACCAGCATTCCGTTCCACCGGACGGTGATCCGCGCGTTCTCGACCTTGGTGCCGCTGCTGTCGAAGCGGGCCGCGTGGAACTCGAGGTCGTAGGTCTGCCAGGTGCCCGGCGGAGTGGCCGCGTTCACGTCCGGCGCCTTCTTCCGGTAGATCGCGCCTGCCGAGTCGAACACCGGTGGCAGGCCGTAGGACTCCAGCACCTGCAGCTCGTAGCTCTCCTGGATGTACACGCCACTGTTGCCGCGTGCCTGGCCCGTGACCTCCGGCGGGTAGTCCGGCTCAAGCCACTCGACGTGCATCCGGAAGTCGCCGTAGGTGTCCTTCGTGCGGATGTCGCCGCCGCTCGACTCCACCGAGCCGTCCGCGACGGGCCACGTCGCCGGGCCGCCTGCCGTCGACTCCCAGGCGTCCAGGTTGTCGCCGTCGAACAGGGTCTCCCGGGTCGACGGGGTGACGGTGAGCTTGTCCAGGTTCACGTGTCCGGTGTCGGTCGGGTCGTACGCGTAGGTGATGGTGTTCGCGCCCGGGTTGAGCGTCACCGTCTCCACGTGGGTCGCCCACGTGTCCCAGCCGACCGTGCTGGCCAGCCAGATCTGCTTCTGCTTCACGCCGTTGACGTACAGGCTCATCGACCTGGGGAGGGGGTTCGGGTCGGAGTTCTGTCCGTTCGCGTACCGCAGTGCGAGGTCGTACGTGCCTGCGCTGCCCGCGCGCACCGAGAACCTGGTGCTGGTGCCCGGAGCCCAGTTGTGGTCGACGAAACCGGCGCCGGAGTAGCCGGTGTGGTTGGTGTTCCACGCGGTACCGCCTGCCAGTGCGGCGGACTCGGCCTCGTACTCCGGGGGCGCCGTGGTGCCGTCGGGCAGCCGGTTGAGCGTGTACCACGCCTCGGTGCTCCACAGCTCCTCGCCGGATGCCGAGTCGAACGGCCGAGGTGAGTGCACGTACACCACGCGGCCCGGCTTCAGCCCTGCCACCCGCAGTGTCACCTTCCTGTGGTCCGGCGACAGCGTCGCCGAGGTGACGCCGAGGGTCTCCTGGTCGACCTTCGGGCCGCCGTACTGCGGGGTGGGTACGTACCGCCACTGTTCGGCCTCGTACTTCGCGACGAGGTCCCGCGCGGTCTCGTCGGACAGCGGCTGGGTGTACTCGAGTTCGAAGCCGCCGTCGACCGCGCGCATGGCGTGGATGTCGAACGCGTTGGTGCCGTTGAGGGTCAGCTTCTGCAGGCCGTATTTGAGCTTGCCGGTCTGGCCCCAGTTGCCGTCCGCGCCGATGCCGCCCGTGTAGATCGCGCCGTCCGGACCGAGGCTGATCCGGCTGACCCCGGACTCCAGTCCCTGCGTCATGCGGAACACCGCGCCCTGGTACTCGCCGCCGACCTTCTCCAGGTACGCGCGTTGCAGGCCGCCGTAGGTGACGTCGCCGAAGACCATCTGGCCCCTGAACACGCCGTCGGGCAACACGATCGGATTGCTCGGCGAGTTGGAGATCTCGCCGTGCGGCAGCCAGAGCACGGGTTCGGTCACCGGCTCGCTGTCGTACGGGCCGTCCGGGTTCATGTGGTGGTTGTAGAAGGCGCCCTGCCTGATGCGCACCAACTTCGACGCGGGCACGTACATGCCCTGGTTGTCGGTGACGAAGACGTCGCCTTCCGGACCCCAGCCGATGCCGTGCGGTGTGCGCAGCCCACCGGCCACGACGGACACCTCGCCGGTGTCCTTGTCGACCCTGAGGCTGGTGCCGCGGTTGGGCGCGGGCTGCGGGTCGGCGGTCGTGCCGCCGTGGTTCATGGCGATGCCGAGGTTGACGTAGAAGTACCCGTCCTCGTAGAGCATGCCGAACGCGAACTCGTGGTAGTTGCCGCTGAACGGCCAGGTCGCGACCCTGCGGTACTCGTCGGTGACCTCGTCGCCGTCGTTGTCCACGAGCGCGGTCAGGCCGGGTTTCTCGGACACGTAGATGGTGCCGTCGACGTACTTGAGCCCCATCGGCTCCTGGAGGTCGGTCGCGATCCGTTTCGTGGTCACCCTGGACGGGTCGGTGTTCCCGGTGACGCCGTCGACCAGGTACACCTCGCCGATCACGGACTCCTGGGCGCCGCCCCAGGTGGCGATGGCCAGGCGGCCGTCCGGCAGCCAGTCCATGCCGGTCACCTGCGGCTCGAAACCGGCGGGCCGCAGGTTCGTCAGCGTGTAGTCCGGGTGCACGCCGGTCAGCGGCAGGCCGTCGCCCGGGGAGTCGGTGACGCCCTCGCACTCCTTGCGGCCGGGCGAGGTGACGCGGGTGACGCCCGCGTCGGTGCTCAGCACGCCGTTCGGCACGACGACGAACCCGGCCGCACCCGGCGGTCGCCACTCCAGCTTCAGCGCCTGGTCGAAGTCGCCGTCGAAGTGGTCGATCCGCAGCGCGTGGTAGCCCGTGGCCAGCTCGGCGGAACCGTCCTTCGGCGTTGCGCCGTGCCTGCCGGGGTGGTCGACCACGGTCGCGCCGTCGAGGAACAGCCTGGCGCCGTCGTCGCTGGTGAGCCGGAAGTCGTGGGTGCCGGCTGTGGTGATGTCGAGGTAGCCGGTGACCTCGGTGACGAACCTGTCCGTGAGGCCGAAGTCCTCGGCGGTGGACCAGTCGACCGTCGGCATCAGCTTGTCGATGTTGGGTGTCTGGCCGGGTTTGAGGGTGCAGTAGTCGTCCAGCGGCACCTGCACGTCGAACACCCGCAGGGTCACGCCCGGTTCCTGGGGCGGGAGGTCGGGTTGCGCGGAGGCCTGAACGGGGACGACCAGGAACGTGACGACCGCGGCGAGCAGGGCGACGGGCAGCCGCATGGGCCCTCTCCTCGGAGACCGGAACGCGCCCCACGCTCCGATGCGCGACGACTGCGTTACTCACAGCAAACGGCAACTTTCGTCGGAGGTCAACCAAAGGCCGCGTGGAAAAGGGCCGCCCGTCCGGCCCACTGTGGACGTATCGTCTACACGTCCGCACGTCGGTGAGGGTCGAGGGAGATGACATGGGACGCGTCAGGCCGTTGATCCTCTGCTGTGCGCTGGCCGTCGGTCTGGTCGCCGCGGCGAACCCCGCGGCGTACGCGACGCCGGGACGGACGCGGTTCACCCCGGGTGCGCCGGGCGCGGGAGACCCGTACTTCCCCGACATGGGCAACGGCGGCTACGACGTCAGCCACTACGACATCCGGCTCGCGTTCGACCCCGCGACCAAGGCGATCGCCGCGACCACCACGGTCGTCGCCAGGGCCACGCAGGATCTCTCCCGCTTCGACCTGGACTTCCAGGGGCCGCTGACGATCAGCAGGCTCTCGGTCGACGGGCGCGGCGCCGCCTTCACCCGCAGTGGCGCGCAGGAGCTGGTGATCACCCCGCCTGGCGGACTGCGGAAGGGGCGAACGTTCACCGTCTCGGTGAGCTACGCCGGTGTCCCGCAGAACATCGACGACCCGGCGCTGGGCGTGTCCGGCTGGGTGGCCACGGCCGACGGGGCGGTGGCGCTCAACCAGCCGATCGGCGCGGCCACCTACTACCCGGTGAACGACACCCCCAACGACAAGGCGACCTACACCCAGACCGTCACCGTGCCACGCGGCCTCACCGTGCTGGCCAACGGGGAACCCGGACCGACCACCACGCACGCCGGTCAGACCACCTACCGCTGGACCATGAACCGGCCGATGGCCAGCGAACTGAGCATGATCGCCATCGGCAACTACGACGTCACCCGTGGCGTGACGGCCGATGGACTCCCGAACATCACGGCGATCGGCACGTCGATCGACACCAAACCCGGTCAGGGCAAGGTGTTCAACCAGACCACGGCACAGGTCGTCCACTGGGAGTCCTCGCTGTACGGGCGGTATCCCTTCGACTCGACCGGTGGGATCATCGGTGACGTGGGCGTCCACTACGCCCTCGAGACGCAGGGCCGACCCTTCTACGACCAGACCGACAGCGACGTCGACGGCGACCTGCTCGCCCACGAGCTGGGCCACCAGTGGTTCGGCGACAGCCTCAGTCCGGTGCGCTGGTCGGACATCTGGCTCAACGAGGGGTTCGCCACCTACTCGGAGTGGCTCTACCAGGAGAAGTTCGACGGTGTCCCCGTACAACAGTCCTTCGCGAAGGCCTACGCCGACGAGGACGACTGGAGCGGCAAGGTCGCCGACCCCGGACGCGACCACATCTTCGACGACCTCGTCTACACCCGCGGCGCCCTGACCCTGCACGCCCTCCGCATGACGATCGGCGACAACGCCTTCATGCGGCTGCTCAACCAGTGGCCGACCACCTACCGGTACGGCAACGTCTCCACGCGGACGTTCATCCAGTTCGTCGAACGACTGACCCACCGCGACCTCGGCGCGTTCTTCCGCACCTGGCTCTACCAACCCGGCCAGCCCAGACTCTGACCGCCGCACGCCTCCTCACCACTGCCGACCCGACACGCACGGTAGCCGTTCACGAGAGGGTTCACCCGCTCGACGGTCAGGGTTGGATGGCTCTGGTCAGCGGCCTCGTCACCGCCTCTTCGTGGCGGGCTCGGGGCTTGCCGTTGAGTGCTACCAGCCAGATCGCCAGGATGACCGCGCCGATGGAGCCTGTCCACGTGCATGCCCCGGTGGCACCGGTCACGCCCAGCACCAGCGTGGCACCCAGTAGTGAGCTTGCGGCGACGCCCAGAAACACGACGATGAGTGCTCCTGTGCTGATGTGTGCTCGCATGGCGCCCCCTCCCTCAGGTGTGGCTCCGTCCAACCCGGGATGCCCCGGCGCGACGGGTTCAACCGCCCGCGGACGAATCGGCTTCGCGCGGGCGCAGCAGTCCGTGCGGCGCGGTCGGTGGCAGGTGGGTCCCGGTGGGGACCTCGGCGTCCGCGGCGATCCTGCGGTGGGCGCCGATCAGCACGGGGTTCGTGGCGCGTGGTGACCCGACGTGCGCACCCCGGCCCACCGTCACTCCTTCGCTGAGTACCGACTTGGCGACGGAGGCCCCCGACCGCACGGTGACGTCGCCCATGAGCACGCTGTGACGCACCTCGGCGCCGCGTTCGACGACGGCCCCGGGGCCGATGACGCTGTTGACCACCGTGCCCGCCACCCGCGAACCGGGCGAGAGCCAGGCGCGGTCCAGCTTCGCTTGTCCGTTCACCCTGGCGGGCGCGCGTGACGGCATCGACGTCAACATCGCCCACGACGGATCGTCCATCCGCATCTTCGGGCGGTCCGCGAGCAGGTCGAGGTTCCCCGCGAGGTAGGCGGCCGGGGTGCCCAGGTCACGCCAGTAGCCGTCGTGGTCGACCGAGGACACGCTGCCGGCCTCGATCATCCTCGGCAGGAGGCGTTCGCCGTAGTCACCCAGATTCTCGCCGGACCTGGACAGCTCGCGCAGGTGGTTGCCCAGTGCCTTCGGCTGGTAGAGGAAGACCTCGGTGCTCACCTGCCTGCCGTCCGGGGAGTCCGGTTTGTAGGCCACGTCGCGCACCCGGTCGCCGTCGGTGTGCACGAGCATGTACCTGGACGCGTCCTCGCCGGGCGGCAGCGTGGTCGTGACCAGGGTGGCGTCCACCCCGCCGTCCACATGAGCCTCGACGGCCCCGCGGTAGTCGAACCTGAACAGGTGATCGGCACTGCAGACCAGGACCACATCGGGCTCGGCGGCCTCGATGATCGACCAGTTCTCGGCCAGGGCGTCGGCATTCCCACCCGCGAAGCCGTCCTGGCCCTCACCCTGGAACGGCGGCAGGATCCGGAAGCCGCCCCTGGTCCGGTCGAGGTCCCACGGTCGCCCGTTGGCCAGGTGCTCGTTGAGCAGGTGCGGCTCGTACTGCTGCAACACCCACACCTCGGTCAGTCCACTGTGGGCAGCGTTGGACAGGGAGATGTCGATCAACCGGTAGTGGCCGCCGACCGGAAGGGACGGCTTGGCGCGCCCCTCGGTCAACGGCCCGAGCCGAGAGCCCTTCCCGCCGGCGAGCACGATGCACAGGACCCGCGGCGGACGCGTCATCGACACCATCTCCACACTCTGCACGACGGTGTCGTGATCCGCTCATCGGGCAGGAGCGGGTGCGGTGTCGGCGTCGGTACTACGAGGTGATCGGCCCGAGCAGGTAGTTGCCCGGGGCGTCGGGGTCCTCGCTGAGGTAGAAGTCGGAGACGGCCTGGCGGAACTCGGGGTGGCTGATCACGCCGTCGCCGTCGAGGTCCAGCCTCCTGAACGCCTCGCGGGAGTGGTCCGGGGAGACTCCGAGTGCCTCGTACATGCGCACGTACTCGTCGAAGTCGAGAATGCCGTCCTTGTTGGTGTCCAGGGCCCTCATCACCGCGTCGGCGATGGCCATGATCGCGTCCTCGAAGTACTCGGGGGTGGTGACGTTGACCCGCATGACGGTGACGAACTCGTCGCGGGAGATCCTGCCGTCGCCGCCGGTGTCGCCGTGCTCGAGCAGCAGTTGCCACAGCAGGCCGAACGCGTCGTGGATGGCGGTGATGGCGACCTGGTCGTCGGCCCGGGCCACCTGCGCGAAGACGTGGGCCGTTGCCTCGAGGTCGTCCTGCGTGAGGCTGCCGTCCTCGTCCAGGTCGAACCAGTCGAAGACGATGCTGAACTTCTGGTGCTTCAACGCACTGGTCATTCGTGGGTCCCCTGGGTTCGCGCGACGCGCCCACCACGGCGATCGGCGCTACACCGACGGACTCTACGACCGCCCGCGCCCCGTTGACTGTCCACATCGGATCGTTTCACCACACCGGGTGAATTCCGGGGCTGCCGCCGCGCACACCGCGGTTCGCCTTCTGTCCGACGGCCCGCCCGGCCCGACCAGACCGGTGACTTCGCCGCCCTGTGGTGCAGCCACGCCACCAGGGCGGTCGTTCTGGTCACCGACGCGCTTCCCGGTGGTTTCGACGACCTGCTGTCACGACGCTTCGCAACTGCCGCAAAGGTGCAGCGCGTTCCGCTGGGGGTCCCGGGCGGGGTCGATCCATGGAGGTGGGATGCCGTCGATCATGCGTGCCGTCCACTCACCCTGGTGGACCAGCGTGTGGTGGTAGCCGCACAGCAGCGCGGTGTTGTCGATCGACGTCGCCCCGCCGTCGGACCAGTGCACGAGATGGTGGGCGTCGCACCACTCGGGTGGGCGGTCGCAGCCCGGCGCGACGCAGCCCCGGTCGCGCGCGATCAACGCCCGTCGCAGCGGGCCGACGGCCAGCCGCGAGTATCGCAGCCGGCCGACCGCGTTGGAGAACCATGGAGAGGTGCCGTCGCAAACCGACCGGCTATGTTCTGTAGAGCATGGACACGGCACCGTGGTGGGGTTCAGGCCTGTTCACCCTTGGAGGTGGCCTGCTCGCGACGACAGCCACGGTCACCCTCGGCATCCTGAACAGGCGAACCGAACGGCGGCGGCTCGCGAGGACCGAGAAGATTGCCGCTTATCCGGAACTGCTCGGGGCCGCCACCAGGCTCGCCGAGTTGGCTGTCTGGCCGGACACCGCGGATCCACGTGACCGCGTCGCCGAGATCGAACGGCTCGTCGACCGCATTGCCTTCTTCGCGCCTTCGAGTGTCAGTACCACGCTAGGGCCGGTGCTGGCCTCCGCTCACGAACTCGCGGGCCTCGTGACGCGGATCCGTGCGGACAGCAGCCCCGGACACGGCGATCGAATCGACCGACGCCTCGCCCCGCATCACCGGGACGCCGTCGACCGGCTGCGGGAGGCAGTGGCGGCATTCACCAACGCCGCTCGTGCGGACCTCGAGATCCGCACTCCCTACACGCCTATCGACACCCAGGGTGACGCCGCCGGTACAATAAGCGAAAGAGCCGGGAGCCGGGAGCCGGGAGCCGGGAGCCGGGAGCCGGGAGCCGGGAGCCGGGAGCTAGGTAGGGCACTGGGGCTGTGTCATGCTGCCTGACCAGGCAGGAACGTCCGTTTGGGACACCTTCCCGGTTTCGCGCGTCGTGCTCATGGTCTGTCGCACCCTCACGTCCACGATCAGGCTGCTCGAAACGCACCAGCTCTTCCGTGACGACGTCCGTCTGCGGTTTCTCTTCGCGGTCGACGAAGGCTCTCGGTTCGGGGCCACCGCCGAGCGGCTGCTGCGGCTGGCCGGAGCCCCGGACATCGTCGGGTGGGGTGACGTGCGGGGTTTGCGGCCCGACCTGACGCTCGCGGCCAGTGAGAACGTCGACATGGCCGCACTCGGAGGCGACGTGATCGTGCTGCCGCACGGTGTCGGGTTCAACAAGTTCGTCCCCACCCGCGACGGGGCCGGTGTGCGGGTCGCCGGTGTGCCCGACGCGGCCTCGTTGCGCACCGGTCGGCTCCGGCTGACGCTCGCCCATCCCTCGCAGGACACACAGTTGCGTGCCCTGTGCGCCGACGTCGTCGGGCACACCGTCGTCACCGGTGATCCCACGCTCGACCAGCTCGCCGCGAGTCTGCCGCTGCGTGACCGCTACCGCGAGCTGCTCCACGCCGGCACCGCGCGGACCGTGCTCGTCAGTTCCACCTGGGGCAGCGAGTCCTCGGTCGGCCGTTGGTGGACGTTGCCGACGGACCTGCTCGCCGCCCTGCCCTCGGACGAGTACCGCGTCTGCCTCGCCCTCCATCCCAACGTCTGGGCCAGATACGGCTCCCTCGGCGTCGAGAACTACCTCGCCGGGGCCCTCGACGCCGGCCTGGTGCTCCTCCCACCCGAGGCAGGCTGGCACGCCGCCCTCGTCGCCAGCCACGTCGTGATCGCCGACCACGGCTCGCTCGCGCTCTACGCCGCCGCGCTCGGCAAGCCCCTGCTGGTCACCGGCAACGCCACCGAGGTCGTGCCCGGCACCCCGGTGGCCGACCTCGTCGCCACCGCCCGGCACCTCGACCGCCACGCCCCACTCGCGCCACAGGTCGAGCGTGCGCGGACCGACGAGTCGCTGCGACTCGTCGCCGATCGTGCCTTCGCACACCGCGGTGAGGCCGTCTCCCGGCTCCAGCGGGAGCTTTACCGGGCGCTCGATCTCGAACCGCACTCGGACCACGGTCTCCACCGCGTGGCCGATCCCGTCGTCACCCGCCGGGGGCCCTGGTCGTTCCGGACCGCAGCCTCGACGGACGGTGACACCACCGTGCTCGTCCGGTATCCCGCCGCCGCGAAGCCCCGCTCCGCCGGGCACCTCGTGGTCACCGACGACGAGACGGATCTTCGGCTGCACGAGCGTGCCGCCGTCGTCTGCCGGGACCGGGTCATCGACCGCGACCTCGCTCGCGGCTGGGCACACAATGCCCTGGACACCCATCCCGGCGCCCGGCTCGCCGTCGTGGCCGTACCCGGTGGTTGCCTCGTCGCGGTGCGCGGCGGCACCGAGTTCCTCGTCGACGCCGGCGGGGCCGTCGACGTCCCCGCACTCGGGTCGTTCTGTTACGAGCGTCTGCTCGCGGGAGAGCTCGGTCCTGGCGAGCGGACACTTTCCGTTGGCGGCAGGCGTTTCGCCGTGCGTGTCACGCCGGTCCGAGGTCGGTGAGCCGACGCTCCAGTTCGTCGACCGCGCCGCTGCCCAGTCCCAGGTGCAGATCTCTTGCCCTGACCAGACATTCTCGTGCGCCTCGCACGTCACCGTCGTCCGCGAGCAGGTCGGCCAGCAGTTGCTGTGCGTGCGCCTCGTGGACGGCGTCGCCGCTGTCGCGTAACACGGTGATCGCCCGTTCGAACCAGGATCGTGCCGCCGGGACGTCGGTCGTCGCGAGGTGCGCGCGTGCCAGGCCGGTCATCGCCCGGCCCACCATGCGTGGGTCGCCGACCCGTTCGACCAGTCCCAGGGTGCTGTTCAACGTCGCCACGGCCGCACTCGGCTCGCCCGCGCCGAGCTGGGCGTTGCCGACGAACACGCCGACGAAGGCCTCGCCTCGGAGGTCGCCCTCCGTGCGGAACAACTCGAGTGCCCGCCCGAACGCGACCACCGCCGAGGCCGGATCGCCCTCCGCGTCACGCAGACGACCGTCCATCTCGTGGATCGACGCCATCAACCGGGGGTCCGACAGCCTGTCGGCCAGCGCGAACGCGGCGTCCACCTCGCGGCGGGCGCGAGGAAGATCGCCGAGGTCGGTCCACGGGCGGGACACGAAGCTCCGCAACCGTGCCTCGGCCGCGGCGTGTCCGGCGAGGGCCGCCGCGCGGGCGCCACGGTCGCTGGTCTCGGTCCAGTCGAGCAGGTAGCGCCGGGTCACGTACAGGGCGGTGGCGGCCTCGGCCAGCTGCCAGGTCAGCTCGTGCCACTCGTGTTCCGCGCACAGGCGGACCCCGGCTCCGAGCAGCCCGCGCTCGGCCTCCAGCCAGCGCAGCGCCTGGCGCCGTCCCTGCGGGCCGGGGAAGGGATCCTGCCTGCCGGCGAGCAGTCGGGCGTGCGGCGTGCACCGGTACCGGCCCTCTCCGAGGACCGCGCGGTCCGCGAACGCGGCCAGCACCAGCAGCTCCGCCATCGTCCGGTGCACGGCGGCGGTCCG
Source organism: Actinophytocola oryzae (assembly GCF_004364325.1). Classification (GTDB taxonomy): domain Bacteria; phylum Actinomycetota; class Actinomycetes; order Mycobacteriales; family Pseudonocardiaceae; genus Actinophytocola; species Actinophytocola oryzae. The sequence goes on from NZ_SOCP01000014.1 coordinate 194,538, forward strand.
CTCGTCGGCCGTGTCCTCGGCGAACGCCCGCTCCTCGGCGTGTCGGCGCACCACGCCGGGCAACGCGAAGCGTCCGCCGTCCCGTTCCTGGACCAGTCCGGCCTCGACGAGGTCCTCCAGCAGCCGGGCGGCGACCCGCTCGGTGACGCCACCCGCGACCGCGGCCAGCCCCAACGCCACGTCCGGTCCTGGGAGCACGCCGAGCACGCGGTACATCGCCGCCACGTCGCCCGGCAGCTGCCGGTAGATCAGCGAGAACACCGCGGTCTCCTTCGCCGAGCTGCCCTCGCGACGCTCGTCCTCGATGTCGGCGACCAGTTCGGTGACGGTCAGGCCGCCGCGCCGGATGAGCCGCCCGGCCGCCGCACGCAGCGACACCGGCAGCCCGTCACACAACGCCACCAGCTGCCGGGCCGCCACCGGTTCCTCATCCAGCCGCTCACCGCACAGCTCCCGCAGCAGCGCGACGCCCGCGGCCTCGTCGAGTGGCGCCACGTCCACCACCTCCGCGCCGTCCAGCCGCAGCTCGGTCAGGCGTGCGGTGCTCGTCACCAACACGACGCTGCCCGGCGCACTCGGGACCAGCGGGGTCACCTCCGACGGCTCGGCGACGTCGTCGAGCACCATCAGCACCGGCCGTGATGCCGTCCTCGTGCGGAACAGCCGGACACGGTCGTGTTCGGCAGCCGGCAGCACCGACGCCGACACCCCGAGCGCGAACAGACACGACGCCAACGCGTCGCTCACCGAGACGCCACCGTCCTCCGTACGGGCGAACTCGACGAGCAGCTCACCCCCGGGGAAGGCGTCACGATGCCGTTCCACCGCCTTGCGCACCAGCACCGTCTTGCCCACGCCGGGGAGGCCGGTGAACACCGCGATCCGCGTACCTGACCGGCCTTCGCCCGCCACCAGCCCGGAAACGACCGCCAGCTCCCGTTCCCGGTTCACGAACCGGCCGGGCCACGGCGCCAGCTGATGCGGAACCTCGTCCACCCCATCGCTGCGCACACCAGCCTCCCCAGTACGAACCCGCGAACCGACGGTGACCGCAACCATACGGGAGACCACCGACAGTGATGTCTCGGCAGGCGAGCCCGGTCCTCCGCCCATCCGTCAGGTTTTGTGGCTGCCTTCGTGGTGGTGTGTGATCGCGAGCATGGCGATCGTGTTGCATACGCCGGAGGTCGACGGCTTGGGCGCGGCTGTGAAGGCGTTGCGGGAGTGGCAGAGCGACGACGCGCCGACGCAGTTGCACCCCGGGGACGTGGGCTGGTTCTGGCGGTTCGGGGCGGCGGCGACGGCCGCGGCGCTCCGCACCTGGAGCCGGGACGGGCGGGTTCTCGCCGTCGGGTTGCTCGACGGGCCCGCGCTCCTGCGGCTGACGGTCGCGCCGGACGCCCGGCTCGACGAGGAACTGGCGTGGCGGCTGGTTCAGGACCTGAAGGGCGGTGTCCTGCCCGCGGGGAAGGTGTTCGTCGAGGTGCCGCCCGGGGTGTTGGTTCGTGAGCTGCTGTTCCAGGACGGCTGGCACGACGACGAGCCCTGGACTCCGCTGCGGCTCGACCTCGCCACGCCGGTCCGTGACCCCGGCGTGCGGATCGAAGTGGTCGGGCCCGGGCAGGCGCACCTGTGGTCCCTCGTCCTGCGGGCGTCCTTCGACAGGTCGACGTTCACCGACGAGCGCTGGCAGGCAATGGCTACCGGGTCGCCCTTCGCGGACGCGCGGTGTCTTGTCGCCTTCGACGAGCAGGGCGACGCGGTGGCGGTGGCGACGGTGTGGTCGGCCGGCACGGGGAAACCCGGGGTGCTCGAGCCGGTGGGTGTGCACCGGGACCAGCGGGGGCGTGGGTACGGCAGGGGCATCACCCTCGCCGCGGCGGCCGCCCTACGGGACCTTGGCTCGTCCAGTGCGGTCGTCTGCACTCCCAGCGCCAACGTCGGTGCCGTCGCGACCTACGCCTCCGCCGGCTTCGAGCGGCTTCCCGAGCGGCTGGACCTCTCCCGGGGCCTCTGGGGACCCACGGCCTCGTAGAGGGGGAGTCGCACTGCCCGCGCGACGGCCGCACGGCCATCAGCGCCTTCCAGGACTTCGGCGGCGCACACCGCACTGTGGACCTTCACCACCCCGTCGCACGGCGTGTTCACCCGCGCCACGAACATGCGGGAGTCCCCACCGGCCCGTGGGACCAGCCCCGCACGGAACTGTCCTGACGGACCAGGCCTCGTGCGTTGTACCAGCGGGCGACCGGGACAGGAAGGGTTTTCGCCAGCACCGAAACGCTTCCCGGGCCGACAGCGCGTCCATAGGCTGCGGCGGTTCCGAAGGGAGAACCCCAATGGTCCCGCCATCACTGAGAATGCGCGCCATCGCCGTCGCAGCCCTGCTGGTCGGGGGTGTGCTCACCGCGTCGGCGTCCGCCGCCGCCGCGCCCGCGCCCCGAACCGTTACCTACCACGGGTACCAAGTGGACGTTCCCGCCGGCTGGCGGGTGGTCGACCTGGCGAAGCAACCCGAGACCTGTGTCCGCTTCGACGTCGAGACCGTCTACCTGGGACGGCCCGGCGCGCAGAACGACTGCCCGACTCGTCTCGTCGGCCGCACGGCCTCGCTGGTGGTCGAACCACTGGCCGGGCTGCCGCCCGAGCAGGTGCCCGAGGGGGTGGTGACCGCGCCGGAGGGCTCGGCCAAGCCGCCGAAGGACGCCACCTCCCACGACGGCGCGATCCGGCTCGCCGTCGAGGACGCCGGGGTGCTGGTCACCGCCGCGCACAACGAGACCACCGAGTCGGCGGTGCGCGAGTTGCTGGACACGGCACGGCTCGTGCCAGGTGGGACGCCCGCGGCGTTGCCCGCCACCCCGCTGGTGGCCGCCGCGTCGATCGTGGCGCCGGGCACCTTCGAGGGCAAGGGTTTCGACGCCTGCACGGCACCCCCGCAGGCCAGCATGAACGCGTGGCTGGCCTCGCCCTACCGGTCGATCGGCATCTACATCAGCGGCAGCTTCCGCGGCTGCTCGCAACCCAACCTGACCGCGAGCTGGGTCGCCACCCAGTACTCGAAGGGCTGGCAGTTCGTCCTCACCGACGTCGGCAGGCAGGCGCCGTGCACCTCCTTCAGCCTGAAGATGTCCACGGACCCGGCCACCGCGAAGTCCCAGGGCGTCACGGCCGCCGACGCCGCGGTCACGGCCGCCACCGCACTCGGGTTCGGCAGCGGCAGCGCGATCTACAGCGATATCGAGAACTACACGTCGACCGCGTCGTGCAAGGCGAGCGTGCTGTCCTACGTCAGCGGCTGGACCGAGCGGCTCCACGCCAAGGGCTGGCTGTCCGGTGTGTACTCCAGCGCGTCGTCGGGCATCAAGGACCTGTCGAGCGCCTACAGCAGCACGGCCTACACCCGGCCGGACCACATCTTCTTCGCCTGGTGGAACAGTGCGGCGGACACCGACACGGGTTCGTACGTGCCGGCCGGCCAGTGGGCGAGCCACCAGCGCATCCACCAGTACGTCGGCGAGAACCAGGAGACCTACGGCGGCGTCCGCATCAACATCGACCGCGACTACCTCGACGTCGGCACGGGCAACCCGGTGCCGTGTGACTCGGTGAGCCTGGACTTCAGCGCCTACCCGTCGCTGTCGTCGGGGACGACCGGCAACGCGGTCAAGGCGGCCCAGTGCCTGCTGGCGACCTCCGGGCAGCTGCCCGCGGCCACCAACCCGAGCGGGAGCATGGACGCGGCGACCGTCGCGGCGGTCAAGGCGTTCCAGCAGTCGCGGAGTCTTCTTGCCGACGGGATCGTCGGTGCCCACACGTGGACCGCGCTGCTGTCCACAGGGGACACACCGGCGCTGAGCCAGGGCTCGACGGGCACCGCGGTGCGCAGGCTCCAGCGCTCGCTCACCGCGGCCCTCGGCACGACGGTCGGCATCGACGGCGACTTCGGCCCGGCCACGGAGACCGCGGTGCGTTCGTACCAGAGCTCCCGGGGCCTCGGCGTGGACGGTCAGGTCGGACCGGCCACCTGGGGTGCGCTCAAGGCCGGGAAGTGAGGCTGGGGCGCGGGCCTCGGATCATTGTGCGAAGCCCGCGCCCCACCAACAGATACCCCGGGGGAACATGACGGCGCCCGGCCACAGTCCACCCCGGCAGCCCGACCTTCGCCGGGACGCAACCCGCACGTGAGAATGCGGGGAGGCGGACTAGTTCTCGCAGAGCAGGGCTCTTCCCAGTGGGGTGAGGGAGTGCAGCACCGACTGGCCGTTCTGCCGGGTGTCGACGAGGCCCGCCGCCCTCAGGGTGGTCGCCTGTTGGCTGGCGGCCGAGATGCTGGTGCCGGTGCGGGAGGCGACGTCGCTCGTGGTGCCGGGGTACTCGCCGAGGACCTCGAGCACCCGCGCACGGGTGCGGCCGAGCAGCGCCGCGAGCGATTTGCGGTCGTCGTCGGGTTCCGACCAGCCCACCGCGTGCTCGATCGGGTACACGAGCGTCGGCTCGAACTCGACGTCGCGGAAGGTCGTCGGCAGGCCCCAGCAGAAGAACGACGGCACCAGGTGCAGGCCACGCCCGCCGAGGTACAGGTCGTGTTCCACCGGATAACCCACCTCCAGCACCGGGTAGTGCCAGCGGGCCGTGGGGTGGAGGCCGCTCAGTGCCGCCTCCCAGCCGCCGTCGGCCAGGGCCGCGCTCAGCCGGGCCCGTTCCTGGTTGACGCCGGCCCGCACCCGCGCCCAGTAGGGCGCCAGGCACGCCGCGAAGTACCGTTCTGCGGCCTCGACGAGCGTGTTCAGGGTTTCGGGGCGACCGTCGGCCAGTTCCGCGGTCCACGCCGGGAGCTTGCGGCTGCCCGCGAGGATGGCCAGGTCGGTGCGCAGCCTGCCCCGGGGCGTACGCCGCAGGGTCTCCAGCGCCTCGTCCAGTGACGGTGCCTCCGTCATCGGGGTGAGGAAGTCGGCGAAGTAGCCCGTGACCGGGACCAGGTCGGTCAGCAGCCGGGTGGTCGCCGGCGTGCGGGCGGCCACCGACCGGCGCCACGCACCGAAGACGATGTCGCCCTCCCGACCACGCAGGCGGTTGGTGCTGAGCAGGAGCTCCCACATCGGCTGGGGCCCGGTGCTGATCCGGGTCCTGGCCAGGTCCTCCGGGGTGAAGTGGACGCGCAACATCACGTCTCCCTTTTCGGCGCGCACGCGCCAGGGCCAGAGCACGCCCCGACGCGTAAACTCATGCATCCGCTGCGTGATCATAGGCGACGCGCCGGTCCCTCAGAACATTTCGAGACAGGCCGGTTCGTCGTCGTGCAGGAAGGCCAGCGACGCACGCGCCAGCGCCCCGGGCGTGCTCTCACGGACCCGACCCGCGGCGGCCAGCGTGGTCAGCCGGGTGCCGCCGAGGAACGCGGTGCCCAGTGCCGACACGTCCAGCGCCAGATCGGCGGGGGCGTCAGTGCGGGTGACCACGGCCCGGCCGTCCGGTCCGACCACCAGCTGCCACCGGCCCGCGTTCCACGGGCACAGTTCGTCGTCCACTTCGAGCACGACGTCGAGTGGCACGAGGAACCGCCTGGCCGTCAGGGCCTTGTCAGGGCCAGGCACAGAAGTGCGGGCCGTGTGGGGCGATCGTCTCACGTTTCGACCAGATGAGCCAAACGTCGGCACACCCGGTCACGTCCGGTCGAGCATCGTGAGGTAGGCGTCGAGCTGGGCGGCACCCGCGAGGAGGCTGCGGCTCCGGTTCGCCAGCCTGGCCTGCCAGGAGCCGAGGAAGGCGCTCAACGCGTCCGCGCCGCCGGCCTCGCGCAGCGACTCGACGAACCGTGCGACCTGGCGGAGTGGGTAGCCGCCCCGGCGCAGCTGGCGTGCGATCTCGGCGTCGCGCACGCAGTCCGGTGCGTACACGCGGTAGCCCGTCGGCCGGTCGCGTTCCGGGTTCAGGATGCCCTCGGTCTCCCAGGAGCGCAGGGTCGCCGGGTGCACGCCGAGCCTGCGTGCCAGCTCGCCGACGGTCAGGGGCCGGCCGTCTGCTGGGGCGGGTGTCGTGGTGGACAGGGTGTCGAGGGCCGTCGCGACCTCGGTCCGCGTGTCGCGTTCGGCGTGGAGGGCGAGGTGGGTGGCGTCGACGAGCCGGTAGGCGGACTCGGTGTCGCCCCGGTTGGTCGCGCGCATGATCTCGGTCGCGTGAGCGTGGCCGTGGCCGGCACGCAGGGCGAGGAAGGTGCGCAGGGCCTGTGCGTGCAGGGGGGTGTAGTGCCGGTAGCCGGTGTCGCCGCGTTCGGCGGGCGGGAGCACGCCCGCGTCCTCGTAGTTGCGGACCGCCTGTGCGGACATGGCGTGTTCCCTGGCGAGGTCGACGGGTCGCAGGGTGTACCTCCGTTTGAGGCTTCTCGCTCTCATGTCCAGTTATTCGTGGAAAAACCTTCAACCGATTCTCCAACGATAGCGTCGAGGGTACAACTTCTTCGAAAGGGGACTGCCATGTCCGTTGCCGCCTCGGTGCGTGGGATCGGCCGCCAGCTCGACGACGCGTCGGCATTCGGCCGTGCCGTCGACGAGCTGCTCGACGCGCGGGCAGAGCCGCCTGTCCTGCTCGGCCTCGGCGAGCCGACACACGGGATCGCGGCGTTCACGTCGCTGCGCAACGAGCTGCTCGGCCACCTCGTCGGGCGCGGGTACCGGTCGGTCGTGCTGGAGGTCGACATGTTCGCCGCGGCCGTCGTCGACGAGTACGTGTGCGGGGGGCAGGCGGAGGTCGACGAGGTGCTGGCGACGGGGTTGAGCCACGGGTTCGGCAACGTGCCGGGCAACCGGGAGCTGGTGGAGTGGCTTCGCGACCACAACGCCGGCCGGGCGCCGCGGGACCGGGTTCGCTTCCACGGCTTCGACGCGCCGCTGGAGAACTTCACGGCGCCGAGCCCTCGGCGGGCGCTGTCGTCGGCCTACGGCTACCTGCCGCAGGCGTTGCGGCCCGGGTCGGCACGCGACCTCGAGACGCTGCTCGGCGAGGATGCCGACTGGACGAACCCCGCGGCCATTCGCGATCCGGCGGCGTCGGTTGGCGACTCCGATCGGGCGCGTGCTCTGCGCATCGTGGCCGACGACCTCGTCAGTGCGTACCGTCGCGCGGCGGCCGGTCTGCGTGCCGCCGACCCGGCGGGGTATGCCGACGCGGTCGCGCACCTGCGTACTGCCCGGGGACTGCTGCGCTATCACGCGGCGGCGGCCAGTTCCGCACCCGATCGCGTCGGGGCCCTGTTCAGCCTGCGCACGGAGATGATGGCCGACAACCTGCTCGCGATCGTCGAGCGGGAGCGTCGGCGTGGGCCGAGTCTGGTGTTCGCGCACAACGTGCACCTTCTGCGGCAGCTGCCGGTGGGGAGGGAGGAGGTGAGCTGGTCGAGTGCGGGCGCGCTCGTGGAGCTGACCCTCGGCGACCGGTACGTGTTCGTGGCGACCGACGCGAACCCTCGCAGTGCGCCCGGCACTGTGCAGGGGGTGCTGGCCGAGGCGACCGACCGCCGCGCCCTGTTCTCCGCGCCGGCGCTGCGGGCCGCCCTCCCGCCGTCGATCGACGCGGGCGAACCGATCGTGCGCGGCCACTTCCCGCTGAAGCCCGCCGAGTTGGCGGCCGCCGACGCGGTCATCTTCATCACCGACACGGACGGAAAGCAGCACCAGTACTGGTGATGGGAGCGGATTCCCGGAATTCCACACGACGAGGCGGAAACGGGTTTCGGTCCGAGTCGTTGTGGTTACTGCTCTTTCGACACCGTCCACCGGCAGGTTGTGAGGTGCAGGCCATGCGCGCGGAGTGGAACCCCCTACGGTCACTGGCCGGTGTCGCTCGTTTTGTCACCTGGGTTTTCGGGCTCGCCGCCCTGGCGATCGTCATCGCCAATGTTGCCGCGCTCGGGTGGTTGCCCGGTTCGGGGGCGAACCCGACCTGTGTCGACGTCGGTGGTGATGTCGGGCCGCTCAGGGAGGACGCTCGGGTGGCCGCGGGTGGTGGGAGCGTCTGCGTGGACAACCCCACCGGCACGCAACGGATCGCCGACATCGGTGACCAGGTTCCCCAGGCGTTGTTCGCCCTCGGTGCCCTGTGGCTGCTCCTTCGGTTCCTCCGCACGGCATCCGACGCGGGTCCCTACGAGGCGAGCGTGCCCGGGCGGTTGGCGGCGCTCGGCTGGTTCGTGCTCGTCGGCGGGCCGGTCAGCGAGCTGCTGTTCGCGCTGTCCGTGCATTCACTGCGTACCAGCATGATCTCCGGGGTGCCGTCAACGGACTGGGTGGCACAGTGGCGTGCGGAGTTCCCCTGGTGGGCGCTCGCGGCCGGGCTCGCGGCGCTCGTCTTCGCCCACATCCTGCGGATCGGGGTGCGCATGCCTGAAGCCCCCGCACGCTCAGGTGACTAGGCGTTTCTGCCACGCCCAGATCGCGATCTCCGTGCGGTTGCGGGCACCCAGCTTGCCCTGCACGCTCGCCAGGTGGGACTTCACCGTGGACAGCGAGATCCGCAGCGTCGCGGCGATCTCGGAGTTCGTTCGCCCGCGTGCCACCGCCAGCACGACGTCCAGCTCACGCGCGGTCAGCGGCACGTCGACCGCGGTGGGGGCCGCGTTGCCGGTGAAGTTCGCGAGCAGCCGCACCGTCACCGACGGCGACACCATCGCCTCGCCCTTCGCCGCCGCGTGGACGGCTTCCACCAGCAGTCTGGGGCGGATGTCCTTGAGCAGGAAGCCGCACGCGCCGGCCAGGAGCGCCGCGTAGACGTTCTCGTCCAGGTCGTAGGTCGTCACCACCAGCACCCGCAGTGGGTCCACCACGCCCGGGCCCGCCAGGAGTTCCGTCGCACGCAGGCCGTCCAGCCTGGGCATGCGGAGGTCCATCAGCGTGACGTCGGGGCGTAGCTGACGCGCGAGGCGTACCGCGGCCTCGCCGTCCGCCGCCTCGCTGATCACCTCTATGTCGGGGTCGGCACCCAGGATCAGGCGGAAGCCGGTGCGCACCAGGGTCTGGTCGTCGGCGACCAGCACGCGGATCGGCATCAGATCCCCTTCGGCAGGTGCGCGAACGGCTCGTCCTCGTCACCCAGCGGCACTCGCGCGGTGACCTGCCACCGGCTGCCCGGCCGCGGGCCGGCCTCCAGTGTGCCGCCCAGCGCACCCGCCCGCTCGGTCATCCCCACTATTCCGTAGCCGGTGCCGCCTCCCGGGGTGTCCGGAAGAACTCCGTCGTTGTCGATGTCCAGTACGACGTTGCCCTCGTCACGGCGCACGGACACGCGGACGTCTGTCGCGTGTGGAGCGTGGCGGTGCACGTTCGTCAGCGCCTCCAACACGATTCGGTGCACGGCGGCCGTGACCTGGGACGGTGCGGGCAGTTCGTCGACCGAGTCGGCCACCGCCACGGCCACGTCCAGGCCGGTGCTGCCTCCTGCCGCGGCTCGCACCACGTCACCCAGGTTCGCGTCGGGCAGGGGCAGCGGCTGGTCGGTGCTGCGCAGCATCCCGACCAGCTGGCGCATGGCCACCAGTGCCTCCGCCGCCGCCTCCTCGATCTCGCCGTAGACCTCCGCCGGGTCCTGGGGTGGCACTGCCGGGTTGCCCGCGAGTGCCTGCGCGGCACGGACCCGCACCACGATGCCGCTCACGTGGTGTGCCACCAGGTCGTGCAGGTCCCTCGCCACCTGGAGGCGGTCGTCCGTTCTCGCCCTGATCAGCCCGGCGCGCTGCCGGGCGTCGGCGTCGCGGAGGATCAGGCCGATGGCGAGTGCCACACCCCACATCAGTCCCGCGGGCGCGGCGAGCAACGCCATCGGCGAGTCCGTGCCGTAGCGCAGGATCGGCGCGGCGACCACCGCGATCCCCGCAAGGACCGCGATTCCCGCCGCCATGACCGGGGCCAGGCGCCTGCACGCCGCGCCGACCAACAGCACCGCGGCGACGGTCTCCGTGCTCGTCGGGTGCACCTGCGCCCGGTCGGTCAGGACGCTCACCGCCGTGCTGAGCACGGAAAGCGCGACGACGGACGCCGCGAGCAGGTCCGTGCGTGCGGCGAAACGGCGGCGCAGCACGGCGAGAACGGCCGCCGCGGACCCGGAGTAGGGCACGAGCGTGTTGAGCACGCTCGTGCTCAGCCCGCCTGGCTGGGCTGTTCGCACCGCCAGCACGGTGTCGACGACGGAGGTCGCCACCAGCAGGGCGATCTCGGCCACGAACACACCCCGACGAGTTCGTGGCCCGGCTGCGGTCATGCGGTGATTCTCCGGTCAGGACGCGTGCTTGCGCTCGGCGATGTAGACGTTCGACGGCGGCAGGTAGCTCGCCACCAGTGCCAGCACCGCGATGGCGCAGCCCGCGTAGCCGGTCGTGGTGTCGCCCTCGGTCGCGAACAGGGACGCCACCTGCAGCAGTGTGAAGACGGTCAGCATGACACGTGCCCAGTTGCGGCCCGCCTTCAGCTTGAACGACAGCCACAGGTAGACCAGCCCGACGAGCAGGACGACCCCGATCGCGAAGCCCTGCGCGAGCGTGACCGCCCGGTCCAGCTCCTGCTGGGTGAGATTCGGCTTGCGCAGCACGGCGGCCAGCTCGTCGCGGGCGCCGAGCAGGAACCCCGCGGTCACCAGTGCCGCGACCGTGGACACCAGAAAACCGAAGAACGCGACGATGATCGTGCCGGGCGGCGTCAGCCGTGTCGTGTCAGTAGTCATGATCACGACCGTATGGCGCGGTCGAAGTCATTGCACGCCAACGGAAGCCGCCCTAGTACTTTCGGCCGGTGCGCGGGGGCGGAATTCGTCCGCGCGGCCGTGGTCCACCGGTGCCCGCCGGTCCGACCATGGCTCCCTACCGAAATCCCACGTTGGAAGGGAGCGCCGTGCGCCGCCGTGCCGGAACCGTCGCGATGTTGACCGTGGCCCTGGTGCTCGGCGGGACGCCCTCGGGCGCACACGCCGAGGACGACCCGTTCGACCGCTACAACCAGCAACAGCTCACCTGGGGGCCCTGCCCGTTCACGCCGGAGGAGGGTGCCCTGCCCTCGGAGTGCGCACTCGTCACGGTGCCCCGTGACTGGGCCGCGCCGGACTCCGGTGTCGACCTCCAGGTGGCGATCAGCAGAGTGCGGGCCGCGGGTGAGCGGCTCGGCGTCGTCCTGTTCAACCCCGGCGGACCCGGTGGGCAGGGCACGTCGCTGCCCGGTGCCATCGGCGCGCTGCAGCCCGCGCTGTCCGAGCGGTACGACCTGATCGGGATGGATCCCCGTGGCACGGGCCAGGAAGGCGGCACGGCGCCGTTCGACTGCGCGGTGCCGACCGACCGGCTGTCCCAGCGCACCGACCTCGACGCGCGGGACCGGTCGGCCGACAGCATCGCCGAGCACCTCAAGTACCCGAGGGCCGTCGCGGAGGCCTGTCAGAGCGACGCGCTCACCCCGTACATCACCACCTGGCAGACCGCCTACGACATGGAGCTGATCCGGCAGCTCCTCGCCGAACCCGCGCTGAACTACGTCGGCTACTCCTACGGCACCTGGCTGGGGGCGAAGTACGCGTCGCTGTTCCCCGCGAGTGCCGGCAAGATCGTGCTCGACTCGAGCGTGAACTGGCAGGGCAGGCTGCAGGCGGACTTCGAGGCGTGGCCGCCGATCAACCAGCGCATGTTCGACGACTCGTTCCTGCCGTGGACGAGCAGGCAGTTCCCCGACCTCGTCGGCACGATACCGGCCGACGCCGGGAAGATGTGGGAGCGGGTGCGGACCTTCTTCGCGGAACAGGGCATTCTCGCCCCGGACACCTACGACGCCGTGTTCGTCGGCATGGGCAGTGAGCTGCGGTGGGTCGTCGGCGCGCTGATCCTCACCCTCGGCGCCGCCGAGCTGCAGGGCACCGAACCCACCCCGCCCGCCGGGCTGCGGACGCTGTTCGACGAGCAGTCGACGGCCGCGTTCGGTGTGCCGGTCGCGGGTCTGACCACCGACATCGTGGCCGCGGCACTGCGTGCCGACGACTACACCCACGTGTCCGGCACGCGTTACGCCGTGGCCTGCGGTGACCAGCCGACGAAGTCCGCGCGGTGGTACCAGCGGCTGAGCGACCGGCAGGGGCCGGAGTACCCGTTGTACGGCTGGGCGTACGGGCTGTCCGAGCCGTGCGGCTTCTGGTCCGACGCGCCGAAGCAGGAGCTGCCGTCGCTTCCCGCCGAGGTCGCGGGCCGGGTGCTCGTCGTGCAGGGTGAGCTGGACCCGCAGACCGGCTACGAGGAGGCGCGGGCAGCGGTGCGGGCGGCGCCGGGCGTCACGATGGTCGCCGTCGACGACTCGCCGTTCCACGGTCAGTACACCATCAGCGGAAACCCGTGCGTCGACGGGATGGTGAACGTGTTCCTGCTGCGGAACTCCAGGCCGGGCAACAGTGTCTGCCCCGGTGTGCCGCTGCTCGGGGAGACGGAGGTGTTCCCGGTCGCCGGCCCCGTCACGACCCGTGCCGGCGCACAACTGCTTGCCGCACAGGCACTACCCGAGCTGCGTGAGTCCGTGGCGGACCGGATCGCCGCCGCGAACGGCGACCTCCGCTGACTGCCGGCGCGGGCTCTCGTCGACACCGTCCCTGACGACGAGGGTCCGCGCCACCATGTCACCCAGCCGCTGGTGCCTGGGGGTCACCAGGATGAGCACGGCACCGACCAGCCCGAGGAACATCCCGTCCACGACCATCAGCAGCCAGCGCAGGAAGTAGTCCCGGAACTTCGGCACGCCGCCGTTCAGCGTGACGATCCTCAGTCGCAGCAACCTCATCGCGGGGGTCGTGCCACCGCGCCGGTACGGGAACCAGAGGTCGACGTACAGCTCGCCCACGACCAGCGTCCCGATCCAGACCCACAGCGGCAGGTACACCAGCCAGATCTCCCGCAGGCCGAGGAGGAACGCCAGCACCGCGAACCCGACGAACGCCAGCAACACCACCACGGACAGCACCACCATGAACAGCGTGTCGAGCGCCCACTGCAAACCTCGGCGCAGCAACATGTTGGCTCGCGTCCTCACCCCAGAAGCCATGACATACATCATGTCAACGACCAGGGGGTGCCGCTCGACACCAGTTGATCACCGCCCAGGGCCGGGCCCGGCCGCTCCTCAGTGGACGACGCCACCGGGGCCGGCACCGAGGAAAGTTCACGTTCTCATCTGTTTGTATGAGGACCCCGCACTCCCCCTCGGGCACAGTGCTCGGGGTGGGAGCAGGGTACGCGGGTCGCGGCGGTGATCTGCCGTGATCGTCGCCGGTCTGGTGGCCGTCGTGGTCGCCGTCGTGGTGTTCGGCGTGGGGCTGGTCGTCCGCGGTCTGGTGGCGCCGCTGCGACGCACCGGCGCCAGGGCCGGTGACGCGCCCGCCGGTGACGTGGCGATCCTGCTCGTGGCACGCGACCGTGCCGACCGGATCGGTGGCGCGGTGGCCTCGGCAGCCGAGACCGGGGTGCCGGTGTTCGTGGTGTCCGACGGCTCGACCGACCCGACCGCGGAGCGCGCCTTCGAACACGGCGCCGAGGTCGTGGAGACCCTTCGCCCGCTCGGTCCCGGCGGGTCCGTGCTGGCGGGGGTGCAGTCCTTCCGGCTCGCGGAGCGGTACGCGTTCGTGCTGGTGCTGGACGTCGACGTCCGCCTCGACCCGTCCTACCTCACGGCGACGCTGCCCCTGTTCGGCGACGCGGGGGTGGCGGCGGTCGAGGCACGGGTCACCGGCCCCGGCCTGCTCGGCCGCTACCTCGCCAGGACCTACGCGCTGTCCCGGCTGGGCGGACGCGGCCGGACGGTGGCGCCCTCGTCGGTGACCCACGCCGCGCCCGGTGTCGCGCGGCTGTACCGGACGGAGGTGCTCGAACGGCTGGAGCTGGACCTGCCGCCTCCCTCGGTCCCGAACTTCGACGCGATGCTGCAGATCTACCGCGACCACCTCGGCCGCGTCGTGCTCTCCCCCGGTCCGCCCGCGGTGCTGCTGCCACCCGCGCCGGCCGGGGGTCGTGCGCTGTCCGCACTCGCCCGCTACCGCGAGGCCCGGCGGGCGATGCTCGTCGGGGCGGACGCGGCCGTCCGCCGACGGCCGCCGCGCTGGGACCGGCAGGGGCTCGGGCTGCGGGCGCGGCTCGGCGAGCGGCTCGGCACGGCGCTGTTCGTCGTCGCGGTGCTGGTCGCGGCCGTCGCGGGTGCGGGGCTCGCCGTCGCGGGCAGGCCGGTGACGGTGCTCGACCCGCGCTACCTCCTCGGCGGTTTCCTCGTCGGCGACTACCTGCGCACGATCGCCGTCACGCGCAGGCTGCCGCTCGCCGCGCTGGCGTTCCCCCTGCTGCGTGTCGTCGACGCGGTCGACGTGCTCCGGGTGACCGTGCGGCCGAGGGTGCTCGCGTGGGCCGCGCCGGTGGTGGTCGGGGTCGCCGTGGTGGTCAGGGTCGCCGTCGCCACCGCGACGCTGCCCGCCTCCGCCGCGGAGCGGGCCCTCGCCGACGCCGGGTACCGGATGGTCACCGGGCTCGCGGGCACGTCACTGCCCGCGCCGCTCACCGTCACCAAGGCCCATCTCAACGTCTACGCCGTCATCACCGACCCCTTCGGCAGGCACCTCGACGTCCTGACCGGCGCCAGGGAGCTGTCCGTCCTCGCCGCCGCGGTCGTGGTCGGCGGGCTGATCGCGATCTGCGCCGCCCTGCGGGTCCACCCGCTGCTCACGGCCGCGGTCCTGGTCGCGTTCGCCGCGCCCGGGCCGGTGGTCGCCGTGTTCGGTGCCGTGGGTCCCGGCGTCGTCGCGGCGGGCTGGCTCGCGGTGGCGCTGGCGGTCGCGGTCCACGTAGCCAGGGAACGCCACGAGGGCTGGCACCCGGCCTTCGGCGTGTCCGGTGTGTTCGGCCTCGTCGCCCTCCTCGTGGCGCTCGCCACCGTGCCGCTCCTGGTCGCGCCGCTCGCCGTCGGCGTCGCCGTGTGGCTCTGGTTCCTCGACTTCGAACGCCACGACCCCCACACCACCTGGCGTCGTCCGGCCATCGGTGTCGTGGTCCTCGGCGCGTGCGTCGTCGGCGCGCTGTGGCCGACGGGCCTGTTGCTCACGCCGACGGGCCCGGTCGCCGACCACCGCACCTCGCTGCTCGTGGCCCTCACGGCCGTCGCGGTCATCGGGGTCGCCGTGCCCAAGACGTGGCCCGCCGTGGCCGCCACGCTCACCGGGCTCGGCCTCGCCATCGGGTTCGGGCCCGACGCCGACGCCCTCCTGCCCGCCACCGTCGTCGGCGCCGCGATCACCGGCGTGCTCGTGCTGGACGCGGTCCTGGCCTGGCGGCCCTCGGTCGCGACGGGGCTCACGACCGCGGTCGCGGCGGCGGCGGTCGCGGGCCTGCTGGTCGTCCCGCCGGTCGCGCCGAGACCCGACCACACCGCGCTCGCCGCCTGGGTCACCCGTGAGCTGGACGACGGCGCCACCATCACCGCGTCGAACGCCGTGTGGGCCGACCTGCACCGCGACTTCGTGCGGCTCGGCAGGCCCAACGCGGTCCGCGAAGGCGCCGGCCCGCTGGTCGTCACCACCGGACGCGGCCGAGGGTTCGTCCTCGGCCGGTTCGGCACGCTCACGCTGCTCGCCGCCGACATCGACCGGACCTACCTCGACCCGACCGAGCGCGCGACCGCGGGCCGCCAGCTCGCGACGAACATCCGGCTGCACGCGAGCGGGCCGGTGCGGGCCGCGCTGCGGGCCGGGCACGTGGACCTGCGGGTCATGGCCGTGCTCGCCGCACTGTGCGCCGAGCACGAGATCACGCTGGTGACCACCGAGAACTCGCCGGTCGAACGCGGCAACGGGCTGCCGGAACGCACGGTCGTCGTGACGGCGGTGGACGGCAGGTCGGTCACCGACCAGCGCACCGCCCAACCGCTGCTGGACTGGCTACGAACCCAGCGCGAGCCCTTCGCACCGGCCGACACGCGGTCCACCCCACGCGGCCTCGTCCTGCGGTGGCGGCTGCCCGACATCTTCGAGAACACCACACGATGAAAGGTGGCACCCGATGCGCAACGTCATGGTGAAACTCGGCGTACTCGCGTGCGCGCTGGCGGCGTTCGCCGTCGTGCCCGTGCCCGCGTCCGCCCAGACCGGCGCGTACCTGCGGCTCGCGCACCTGTCCCCGGACACGCCGTCGGTCGACGTCACGGTCAGCGCGTTCAGCTCCCCCGACGGGTCTCAGCTCGTGAAGGGCGTCAGCTACGGCGACGTGTCCGCCTACCAGCAGATCGCGCCGGGCACGTACACGATCGCGATGCGCCCGGCGGGTGCCGACCCGAAGTCCGACCCGGTGATCTCGGCGACGCTCGACGCCGTCGCGGGCCGCGCGTACACCGTCGCCGGGCTCGGCAAGTTCTCCGACCTCGCGCTGCGGGTGCTCGACGACGACATCAGCCTGCCGGTCGCGGGACAGGCCAGGATGCGGGTGGTGAACGCGGCGCCGCTCACCGGGATGCTGAGCGTGCGCAGGGACGCGACGCCGGTCATCGAGAACGCCGCGTTCGGTGACGCCAGCAAGTACACGATGGTGCCGTCGGGTGCCGCGACGCTCACGGTCGCGCCCGCCGACGCCGCCGCGACGACGCTGCCGGTGACACTCGAGGCGGGCGGGGTCTACACGGTGCTGGTGCTGCAGCGGAACGGCGTGCTCTCGGCGGCGGTACGGCTCGACGCACGCGGTACCGCGGTCGTGCCGAACGGCGGGGTGGAGACCGGGTTCGGCGGGACCGCCGGGCCGGACCTCGGGGTCGGGGCGCTGCTGCTGGGCATCGCGGCTGCGGCGGGCGGTGTGCTCGTGCTGGCGACGCGTCGCCGTCGCGCCGCGTGAGGCGTGTCGGGCTGGGCATCCTGCTCGGCGTGGTGCTCCTCCTCAGCGGTCTCGTGATCGCGGGCCGTCTGGTGTTCGGCACCGACAGCCCGTCCACGGCCGCCGAGGCACCGCCACCCACGCCGAGCTGGACGGTGGAACCGACGCCGACCCAGGACGCCGTCGCACCACCCGCACGGGTGAGAATTCCCGCGATCGGGGTGGACAGCTCGATCGTCGACATCGGGGTGGACGCCACCGGCGTGCTGGTGCCGCCGCCGACCACCGACGTGACCGGGTGGTTCGCGGCCGGGCCCGCGCCCGGCGCGGTCGGGCCCGCGCTGCTGGCCGCGCACGTCGACTCGGTCGCGGGCCCCGGGGTCTTCTTCCGGCTCGTCGACCTGCGGCCTGGCGACGAGGTGACGGTGGTGCGCACGGACGGGACGTCGGTCGTGTTCACGGTGACGGGCACGACCCGCGTCGCCAAGACCGCGTTCCCCACCGACCTCGTGTACTCGCCGCTGCCCGTCCCCGCCCTGCGGCTGGTCACCTGTGGCGGCTCGTTCGACCACTCGGCGCGCAGCTACCGCGACAACCTGATCGTCGACGCCGCCCTGAAGTGACTGAAACAGGGCCGCCACCAGCGACGATGAAGGTGTCGTGCGGCGGGCGGCCCGGTAACCGGCGTGGCGGATCGGCCCGGGTCGTCGCCAGGTTGGGTGGTCGGGATGAGTCAGTTCACGGATCGGCGGAGGAACCAGGGACGGCGCGCTGGTGACCTCAGGAACACGCAGCTGCTGCGGGCGGTCGGCGCCGACCTCACACATCTGCGGCGGGAGGTCGAGTCGGCCCGCACCGACCGTGACGTCCCCGCGACCCTTCGGCGCCGGCTGGAGCTGATCGACCGGGAGCTGTCGCGGCTGGCCAGGATGACCGACGCCGCGACCGAGCCACCCGAGCCCACCGAGACCCACCGGCTCGCCGCGGGGCTCACCCAGCGCGAGTGGCAGTGCCTCGGGCTGATGGTGCACGGCCTGAACACCCGGGCGATGGCCGAACGCCTGACCGTGTCGGACGCGACCGTGCGCACCCACGTCCAGTCGGTGCTCGCGAAGCTGGGCGTGAACTCCCGGCTGGAGGCGGTCGCGCTCACCGTGCGGGACGGGCTCGTGCCCCCGAGCCCGCCCGAGCTAGGGCTGCCAGCGTGACGGTGGCACGCCCAGCTCGGCCCGGAACGCCGCGCTGAACGCGCTCGGCGTGGTGTAGCCGACCCGCTGCGCGATGTCGGCGACCGGCAGGCCGCCAGCGAGGTGTGCCACCGCGTCGAGCATCCGCCTGCGGCGGCGCCACTGCCCGACGCTCATGCCGGTCTCGGCGAGGAACAGCCGCTCCAGGGTGCGCCTGCCGACACCGACCCGCCGACACAGTGCCGCGACGTCCAGGTCCGTGACCAGCTCCGACGCGGCCACGGCCCTCGGGTCGACGGGTGTCGGCAGGAGCAGTGCCGCGTCGGCGGGCAGGTCGGCGAGCAGGTCCCGCAGCACCGCGACCAGCCTGGCGTGCCGGGGGTCGGCCAGGTGCAGCGGCGCGTGTTCCACCAGGTGCACGACCAGCTCACGCAGCAACGGCGACACGTCCAGCACCCGGCACCCGTCCGGCAGGAGCTGGGCCCGCTCGCCCGTGTAGAGGATGCGCAGCGCACTGCGGTGGATCACCCGCAGCGTGTGCACGATGCCTGCCGACACCCACAGCGCGCGGTGCCGTGGCAGTGTCCAGCGGCCCTCGGGGGTGTCCACGACCAGCACCCCGGACGTCGCGTAGATCAGCTGGTGCCACTCCGCCGCCTGGGGTGGGGTCAGCGGCCCCGGCGGGTGGGTGACCGCGTAGCCCCGCAGGTCCGGCTCGGCGTGACGCATACGCGACAGAATCGGCCGCGTCCGCGACTGCGCGCAACCCGCGCCTGCTTCTACCGTGCTGGCATGAACGAACTCTCGCACTTCGCGATCAACGTCGAGGACGTGCCGGTGGCCCGGCGGTTCTACCGGGACACCTTCGGCTGGGACTTCGCCCCGTGGGGTCCGCCCGGCTTCTACCGGATCGAGGCGGGGGCGCCGGGCGGCCCCGGGGTCACCGCGGCACTGCAACAGCGCCGGGACCTGCTGCCGGGCAGGCCGACCACCGGGTTCGAGTGCACCATCGCGGTGGCCGACGTGGCCGCCACCAGGGCCTCGGCGCTCGCGGCGGGCGGGCAGGTGCTCATGGAGACCACCACGATCGCCGGTGTCGGGCACCTCGTCTGGCTCGCCGACCCGTCGGGCAACGTCGTGGGCGCCATGACCTACGACCCCGGCGCCCAGTGATCCCGAACTCGATGTGACAGCGGTCGTCCGGCTGTAAGGTCGCGCCGTGCTCAAGCCCGCGGTGATCCTGCTCTGTGCCGGACTGGTGCTGGCCGGCTGCTCGAACGACGACGCCGGTGACGAGAGTGGCCTGCTCAGTGCCCTCGGGCAGGTGCGCGCCACCCCGGAGACGCGCAAGGCCGTCGAGTACGGCGAGCCCGCCGCGGTCAGGGCGCTCCTGGCCGAGGACAGGGACCGCTACCAGCTCCTTCAGGGGTTCGGCTACGGCACGATCGCGAGTTACGCCATCGTCGTCGGGGAGACGCTGAGCCTGCACCTCGACGAGTTCGACAGCGCGATCTCCGTCGGACAGCCCCCGAAGCAGGCGACCGTGTTGTGGGGCAAGTACGACGTGGCCGCCGTGGACGGGAAGCTGCGTGGGCTCGGCATCGACGGCAGGGCGGCTGACGACGCCACCCGCTGGCGCGCGGCCGACGACTACGAGATCGACCTCGCGAACGGGCCGTTCGCCGACCTGGCGCCGACGCCACAGCTCAACGACATCCTGACTCGCGACTGGTCGTTCGCGTTCGCGCCCGCGGCGGCGGGCATCGACTGGGTGACCGACGCGGGCGACGAGACGCTCGCAGGCGACGACGTGCTCGCCTCGCTCGCGAGGTGTCTCGGTGACGTCGTCGCCGCCCAGCTCCAGGCCACCAGGCAGGCAGTGGGAGTACGCGAGGACGGCACCCAGCTGATCTGCCTCGACGGCGACCGGGCGCGGGTGTCCGACGCGCTCGACGGGGACATGCCCTCCACCGCCCGCCCCTGGCACGACGTCCTGCCCGGCGCGGAGGTCACCGAGGACGGGGACCTCGTGCGGGTCACCGTGCCACCGCCGCCTGACGACACCCCGGTCGGGCAGGTCATGCGTGTCATGCAGAACGGCGACCTCGACGGCCTTCGGTGACCGGGGGTCAGGAGAAGGCGACGACTGCCCGGTAGCGCGCCTGGCCGCCGCGGACGAGGTCGACCGCCTTGTTGATCTCCGCCACCGGGAAGGTCTCCACCTGGGGGCCGATGCCGTGGCGGGCGGCGAAGTCGAGCATGAGGCGGGTCTCCGTCGGGGACGCGGGCACGCCGCCGGAGATCGTCTTCTCGGCGGGGAGCAGGTGCATGGGCCGGACCGAGATCGCCTCGGGCGGTACGCCGACGATGCTGAGCCTGCCCTGCGGGACGAGCAGGTCGAGGTAGTCGTCCCACGGCAGGTTCGCGGAGACCGTGGACAGGACGAAGTCGAAGGACCCCGCCGCGGCGGCGAGTGCGCCCTCCTCGCGGGTGGCGACGAACGACGTGGCACCGAAGCGGCGTGCGTCGTCCTCCTTGGACCGTGACGTCGAGATCGCGGTGACGTCGCAGCCCCACCCGGCGAGGAACCGCAGCGCCAGGTGGCCGAGCCCACCGATGCCGACGACCGCGACCCGGTCGACGGGACGGACTCCGTGCCTGATCAGCGGGGCGAAGACGGTGACACCGGCGCACATCATCGGCGCCGCCTGCTCGGAGGGGATGGCGTCGGGGATCGGGTAGGCCGTGCGCCAGTCCGAGACACGCAGCAGTTCGGTGAAGGCGCCCCGGTCGCCACGCATCACGGTGTCGTCGCGGTTCGGGCAGAGGTTGTGGCGGCCGCTCAGGCACTGCGGGCAGCGGAAGCAGGCGCCCGCGATGGCGCCGACCCCCACGCGTGTGCCGATCGGCAGGAGGTCGGTGTCCACGGCGTCGCCGACCGCCTCGATCACGCCGACGGCCTCGTGCCCGGCGACGCAGGGGTAGCGGGTGATGCCGAACTCGTTGTCGATCTGCCCGATGTCGCTGTGGCAGACCCCGCAGTGCGTCACGCGGACATCCGCTTCCAGCGGGCCGAGGGGGTCCGACTCGCGTTCGTGGCGTTCGAGGGCGGCGCCCGCGGAGCGGGCCGCGTAGGAGGTGACGGGCATGGGTGTCCCTTCCCGGTGATCCGTTCGTGGGCTTTCACCAACCCTACAGTACGAAACCGTACCGTACTGTTTAAAGCTGTGAACTGCGAAAACAATGCGCATGGGGGAGTCAACGTCGAGGAACCCTATGCTCGTGCGATGAGTGGCCGCCGCCCGTTGGATCCCACCCGGGACGCCCGGATCCTCGACGCGGTGCTGGAGTTGCTGGCCGAGTCGGGCTACGTGTCGATGACGATGGACGCCGTGGCGGCGCGGGCCGGGGTGTCGAAGGCGACCATCTACCGGCGGTGGCGCAACAAGCGTGAGATCGCGCTCGCCGCCATGACCCGCTACCACGGCGCGCAGACGGCGTGGTCGGTCGACACCGGGACGTTCCGCGGCGACCTGCTCGCACACGTCCACCGCTTCGCCGAGGTGCTCGGCGGCTTCGGCGGACGGCTCGCGGTCGGCCTGGTGCAGGCACGCGCGTCGGACCCGGACCTGCTCGACGAGCTGGACGCGCGGTTCTCCAGCGGCGCGCGACTCGCTCCCGAGGTGGTCGAACGGGCCGTGGCGCGTGGCGAGGTGACCGCTCCCGTCGACCACCGCCTCTTCGAGGAGGTCGTCGCGTCGGTGATGTTCATGCGCTGGCTGTGGCGGCTGCCGCTGGACGCGGCGTTCCTGGCGCACGTGGTCGACGACCTGGCCATGCCCGTGCTCCACGCACGGGGGAAGGGCGCTAGTTGAGCCAGAGCAGGACGCTGTCGGAGGCCGCCGCGGCGTCGTGGAAGAAGGTGACGAGCGCGGTGTGGACACCGCCGAGGTACTCCAGCGCCCAGTCCTCGTCCCACATCATCGGGTAGACCTCGGCCGCCGTCAGCTCCGCCGGGTCGTACAGCTCCGCCAGCCGCGCGAACGGTGTCCCGTCGAGGAACCGGGACGCCTCGGCGACCTCGTCGGGGCCGAGCAGGCGGGGCGAGTCGTACCCCCACTCGTCGTCGGTCACGGCCGTGCCGCCGCTGATCACGTTCACCGGAGGCCCGAGCTTGGCCAGGAGGAACTCGAGGCCCGCCCACGCCTTGTCGGTGTCCATCCCACGCGCCTGGTCCTCGTCCCGGTCGACGAACTCGTAGGCCTCGTCCGGGGCCTCCGCGAGCAGCCGCCGCAACTGGTCGGCTTCGGCGGGGGTGAGCCGGAGGTACTGGGTGATCATGCTCATGCCCGGCGATTCTGGTGGAGCCGCCTCCCGTCGCACGAGCCGGGCTTGACAGCCGATGGGGGCTAACCGTTAGATATGCCGAGGCTAACGGTTAGAGGGGGTGCAGTGCAGCAGGAAGTAGTGCTGGCGATGCTGGCCAAGGAGCCGTCGCACGGCTACGAGCTGCGTGCCCGGTTGCGGGACGCGCTCGGCCCGTTGGGCGAGGGGATGAACGCGGGGCAGGTCTACGTCACGTTGACCCGGCTGGAGAAGGCCGGGCTGCTGACGGCCGGGAGGGCCGAGGCGGGCGACCGGTCGGACCGCAAGGTGTACGCGCTCACAGCCGACGGCCAGCAGCGCGTCGCCGAGTGGATCGCCGAGGTGAGCTGGCCGAGGCCCGACCTCGCGGAGTTCCACCTCAAGCTGATCGCCGCCGCGTCGGCCGGATTGGCCGACCCGATCACGATCATCGACACCCAGCGCCGCGAGCTGCTGCGCAGGCTGCGTGACGCACAGCGCGCCGCGATGGCCGAGCCTGCCGGCTCGAACGCGGCGCTGTTGCTCGAGGGGATCGTGCTCCGGCTGCAGGCGGACCTGCGCTGGCTCGAGGCGTGCGAGAAGAGCTGGACCGACAGGAGGAGTGGATCGTGACCGCCATCGACGAGTTCGTGCTTCGCGCCAGAGGGCTGCGCAAGGAGTACGGCACGGGGGAAGGGCTGGTGCGTGCCGTCGACGGGGTCGACCTCGACGTCCGCGCCGGTGAGACGGTGGCGGTGATGGGGCCGAGCGGCTGCGGGAAGTCCACGCTGCTGCACCTGCTCGGCGGACTTGACCGGTCGACCGGCGGCGAGGTGTCGCTGGACGGCAGGCGTGTCGACCTCATGAGCGAGCGGGCGCTGGCACGGCTCCGGCGGGCCGACGTCGGGTTCGTCTTCCAGTCCTTCCACCTGATGGAGGAGCTGACGGCCATCGAGAACGTCGAGCTGTCGGCGCTGCTGGCCGGACGCTCCCCCAGGGCGGCGCGACGGCGTGCCGAGGAGCTGCTGGCGCGGGTCGGGCTCACCGAACGGGCGCGGTTCCTGCCCTCCGCGCTGTCCGGCGGCCAACGGCAGCGGGTCGCCGTCGCCAGGGCGCTCTGCAACGAACCCCGGGTCGTGCTGGCCGACGAACCGACGGGAAACCTCGACAGCGCGGCCACTCTGGACGTCCTGCGGCTCTTCGAGAGCCTGCACGACACGGGCCAGACGCTGGTCATCGTCACGCACGACGCGCGGATCGCGGCCACGGCGGACCGGCTGATCACCATGCGGGACGGCGCGTTCGTGGACGAGACCAGGCTGACCGGCGGCAGCACCGGACGGCTCGGCGCCCTCGTCGGACTGGAGGACTGAGGACGATGGGCCGCATCCTGCTCGTCGCCCGGCTCGCCGGGCGTGACCTCCGGCGCCGCCGCGTCGAGGCCGCGCTCCTGCTGCTCGCCATCATGGCCGCCACCACGACGTTGACGCTCGGGCTCGTCCTGCGCGACGCGGCGAGCGACCCCTACCAGAGCACCAGGTCGGCGACCGGGGGACCGGACATCGTCGCCGGTACCCTCCGGGCCGACACGCTCCCCGACCTCGAGGCGTTGACAGGCGCCGAGGGCGTGACCGACCACAGCGGACCGTTTCCGGTCGCC
The DNA here is from genome assembly GCF_004364325.1 of Actinophytocola oryzae. GTDB lineage: Bacteria > Actinomycetota > Actinomycetes > Mycobacteriales > Pseudonocardiaceae > Actinophytocola > Actinophytocola oryzae. Next base: position 218,578 of record NZ_SOCP01000014.1, read on the forward strand.
CCCGCCAAGCTCGACGCCGAGGGCCGGACGGCCGACGTGCAGGCCGTGGGGCGCGACACCGCGTCCGCGTCGGTCGACCGGCCCCTGCTGACGCAGGGCAGCTGGGTCGGTGACGGCGGCGTGGTGGTCGAAGCCGCCTTCGCCAGTGCGCTCGACCTGTACGTCGGCGATCCGCTCACCCTGAACGGCCGGTCGTTCACGGTCGCGGGCACGGCCGTCACCGCGGCCATGGCGCCCTATCCGGGGTCGACCTGCCTCGTCGCCGTCGGCTGTGTGCGGGGCTCGCCGCCCGAGGGCACCAACCTGCCTCCCGAGATGTTGCGCACGCCCGGTCTGGTCTGGCTCACCCAGGCAGACGTCCGGAGCCTCGGCACCCCCCTGACCTACACAGTGAACCTGCGGCTGGCCCACCCCGACGCGGCACAGGCGTTCGTCGAGGCGACCATCCGGCAGTCGTCGTTCGATCCCACGACGGGCCCGTTCCCCCTGGGCCTGATGCCCTGGCAGGACATCCTCGCGGACGCCACCGAGCTGGCGGGCGACTCCCAGATCCTCCTGATGATCGGCGCCTGGCTGCTCGGCCTGCTCGCCGTCGCCAGTGTGTCGGTGCTGGTCGGCGGCCGGATGGCCGACCAGACCAGGCGCGTCGGGCTCCTCAAGGCCGCGGGCGGCACCCCGGGCCTGGTCGCCGCCGTGCTGCTGGCGGAGTACGTCGTCGTCGCCATCGCCGCGGCAGCCGCCGGGCTGACGACCGGCGCGCTGACCGCGCCGCTGCTCACCGAGTCCACCGCGGGCCTCATCGGCAGCGCGGGCACGCCGTCGGTCACCCTGTCCACGGTCGTTCTCGTGACCGGCGTCGCGCTCGGCGTCGCGGTCCTCGCCACCACCGTCCCGGCGTTGCGTGCCGGCCGGTCGAGCACAGTGCGGGCACTGGCCGACTCCGCCCGGCCGCCGCGACGCACCGGCTGGCTGATCGCGGCCTCGGCACGGCTGCCCGTGCCGCTGCTGCTCGCCCTGCGGGTCGCGGCCCGCAGGCCACGGCGGATGGTGCTGAACGTGGTGAGCATCGCGGTCACCGTGAGCGGGATCTTCGTCGTGCTGGTGCTCGACGACTTCCTGGCCTCGGCACCGTCCGTGGGCGGGTACAGCGGTGCTCAGGTGGACCTGCTGCGTGAGGTGCTCGGGGTCTGGACGGTCGTGCTCCTGTGCCTGGCCGCGGTCAACGCCGTCGTCATCACCTGGGCGACGGTGCTCGACAACCGGCACGCCTCGGCACTGGCCCGAGCACTCGGCGCGACCCCGCGCGACATGGGCACGGCGCTGGCGGGAGCGCAGGTGCTCCCCGCGCTCGCGGGCGCCGTCCTCGGGGTGTTCCCGGGAGGCTTCGCACTGTTCGCCCTCGTCATGGGCATCACGGGCGGCGACGGCGACAGGGCGACGCTCCCCTCGTTCTGGCAGCTGCTCGCCGTGATCGTGACGACCGCGGTCGTGGTGAGCGCGCTCACCGCCGTTCCCGCCCGCCTCGGCACACGCCGTCCCGTGATCGAGAGCCTGTGAGCCGGCGCGGTCACAACCACGCCACAACCGCCCCTGGGTAGACCTTCCGCCATGAGTTCCAACGTGAGGGGAGGGCGGATGCGCGCCAGGGTGTTGGCGGTGGTCACCGCCGCGGTGGGGAGCGTCGTGGCAGGCGGCGGCGTCGCGACCGCGGCGCCCGCGGTGTGTGCGCCGCCGGAGGTGTCGATCGCCGGGGTGCGGCACTACGAGGGGTCGGAGGGGGGCACGAAGTCGTTCGCGTTCACGGTGACGATGGCGCCACCAGAGGCGGGGTGCCCGACGACGGGCTCGGTGCGCTACCGGACGGTCGACGGCTCCGCCGACGCCGGGCAGGACTACGTGGCCGCGACGTCGACGCTGAGCTGGACCACGCCCGGTCCCCGGGTGGTCGCGGTGCAGGTGGCGCGGGACGACGCCTACGAGCCGGACGAGACGTTCACCGTCGAGCTGTTCGGGGCGCGCGGGGTGACGATCGCGGCCGACACGGCGACCGCGACGGTCCTCAACGACGACGCGAGCGCGCTCGGCATCGGGGTCGTCGTGGCGGTCCCCGCAGGCGGGATCTGCTGGTGGCCGTCGGACCACTGCACGATCCCGGTGCACCTCAACACGATCGCGCGGGCGCCCGTCACGCTCAGCCTGCGCACGGTCGACGGGACCGCGGTGGGAGGCAAGGACTACGTCCCGATCAAGAAGCAGGTCGTGACCATCCCCACCGGCGCCGACCACGTCGACGTGCCCGTCGAGCTGCTGTCGGGGGCCGCGCCTGGCCAGTACTTCGGCGTCGAGATCACGGACGTCAACGCGGGCACCATCGGGGTGGCGCGAGGTCGGGTCACCCTCCGGGAGGGATGAGTGCCTCGGCCTCGGCCGTCGCGTTGACGCCGAGATAGAGGTCCACGGCGCGACCGCGGTGGCTGGCCGCGGTCGCGTCGTCACCGCGTGCGGCGGCCAGCGCCGCGAGGTCGCGGTGCAGGTGTGCCTCCTCGTAGCCGTCGGGCACCTGGGCGCGGACCGCGAGGGCCAGCGCCAGGTGCTCGGCGGCCTCGGCCGTCCGGCCGGCACACAGGTGCACGTGGCCGATCAGCTGCAGCGCGATCGCCTCGCCGTTGCGGTCGTGCACGGCACGGGTGACCGAAAGCGACTGTCCGAAGTAGTCGAGTGCCGCGGCCGGGTCGCCCGCCGCGAGGTGGGTGATCCCGCAGGAACGCAGCAGCTCCCACTCCAGCCACCGGTCGCCGATCTCCCGGCTGATCGCCAGTGCCTCCGCGAAGTCACGCAGCGCCCCGGCGTGGCTGCCCAGCTCACGGCGTGCCTCGCCCAGCGTGTCCAGTGTCCCGGCGCGGAGCCGGACGTTGCCGATGCCGTCGAAGATCGCGAGCGCGGCGGCCAGGGGCGCGAGGCTCTCCCGGGCCCGGCCCATCCGCACGAGCGCGTAGCCGAGGTTGCGCTGGGCCAGCCCGACGCCGAGCCGGTTGCCCGCCGCGGTGGCGCGCTTGGCCGCCACCCGGAACGCGGGCTCCGCCTCGTCGAACCGGCGCAGGTCGGCGTAGGCGTTGGCGAGGTTGTTGAGCACGTGTCCCTCACCCGCGAGGTCACCGAGGTCGCGGACCACGTCCAGCGCGGTCAGGTTCGTCTCCACCGCCTCGGTGAGCCGCCTCGTCATGTAGAAGGCGACGCCCAGCGCACGCAGCATCTCCGCCTCGCCCGCCCGGTCCCCCGCGTCGCGGGCGGCGGCGAGTCCCGCGCGGCACAGCTCGACCCGCTCGGTCCAGTGGCCGCTCACCTCGTAGAAGCTGGCGAGCAGGTACACGAGGTGCCAGGCCGCGGTGGGCATCCCCTGTTCACGCGCGTACTGGACCACCGGGAGGAAACCGTCCCGTTCGGACTCCAGGAACGCCGTCGCCTCGTGCCGACCCGCCGCGAAGGGGAGTGGCGGCAGGGGAAACCGGAACACCGGCTTCACCGCGTCGCGGTCGGGGTTGACCAGCCGGTTGGCCTCGTCGGCGACGAGCAGGTACCAGTCGAGCAGCAGCGCCGCCACCACGTCCGGCTCCGGCTCCTCGGCGGCGGCGCGGTCGCGGGCGAACTCGCGGATCAGGTCGTGGAGCCGGTAGCGGTCCTCCCCCGCCCCGATCACCAGGTGTGCACCGGACAGCTCGCCGAGGACCACGTGGGCGGTCGCGACCGGCACGTCGGCGATTGCCGCGCCGAGGTGGCCGCTCTGCGTCGGCGTCGGCACCGTGGCGAGGAGCCGCAGCAGCCGCGCGGCACCCGGCGAGAGCGGCCGGTAGGCGCTGGCGAGCACCGCGGTGACCGTGCGGAGGTCACCCTCGAGCGCCAGCCCCTCGAGCCGGGCACCGGACAGCTCGGCGACGAGCTCGGCGACCGACCGGGTGGGCACGCCGACGAGCCGCGCGGCCGCGATCCGCAAGGCGAGCGGCATTCCCGCGCAGACCTTCGCCAGCCGCGCGGTGGCCTCCGGCTCACGGGCGACCCGTGTCCTGCCGAGCACCTTCTCCAGCAGTGCCACCGAACTGGCGTCGTCGAGCGCGTCGAGCACGATGTGGCGCACGGCGTGGCGGGCGACGAGGCCGGCGAGCGAGCGCCTGCTCGTCACGACGAGCACGCTGGTGTCCGAGCCCGGCACGAGCGGCAGCACGTGGTCCACGGCGCCCGCGTCGTCGGCCAGCACCACGCACCGCCTGGTGTGCAACAGGGTCCGGTACAGCGCCGAGCGCGCCGACACGCCCGCGGGGATGCGGTCCTCCGGCACGTCGAGCCCACGCAGCAGGTGTGCGAGCGCCTGCTCGGCGGTGACGGCGTGGTCGGGGTCATGGCCACGCAGGTCGAGGAACAGGTGGCCGTCGGGGAACCGGTCGGCGATGCGGGCCGCCCACTGCACGGCCAGTGACGTCTTCCCCATGCCTGCCGGGCCGGAGATCACCACGATCGGCGGGTCGTCGCCACCGAGCGCGTCGTCCAGATCGGACAGTTCCCCGGTGCGGCCGGTGAAGTGGCCCGCCCGCGCGGGGAGCTGGGCGGGCACCTGGCTCGGGGCGGGTGGCACGGGCGGGGCGGCGAGGGCGGCGTCGCGGCGCAGGATCGCGGTGTGCAGCTCGGACAGCTCCGGGCCGGGGTCGGCACCCAGCTCGTCGGCGAGGCGGTGGCGCAGCCGCTCGTAGGCGTTGAGGGCCTCGGCATGCCTGCCACAGCGGTGCAGCGCCAGCATCAGCAGCCCGGTCAGCCGCTCCCGCAACGGCTCCGCCGCAACGAGCCGGGGTAACTCCAGCGCCGCCGCCGGGGCCCCGCCGGTGGCGATCTCGGCGTCCCAGCGGTCCTCTGTGGCCGACAGCCGAAGCTCGCGTAATCGGTCGAGCTCGTGGTGTCCCCACTCGCCGAGGTCGATGCCGGAGAACGGCTCGCCGCGCCACAGCCCGTCCGCCGTGCGCAGGGTCTCGACCGCGGCACGCGTGTCACCCCGGGCCAGGTCGGCGCGGGCGGCGTGCACGAGCAGCTCGAACCGGTGCGCGTCGACCCGCTCCGGCGCGAGGTCGAGGACGTAGCCGGGGTCGCGGGTGGTGATGACCGGACCCACGCCCGCCGAGGTGAACGCCTGGCGGATCCGCGCCACGTGGCTGTGCAGCGTCTTGAACGCGGTGCGTGGCGGCGACTCTCCCCAGAGGACGTCGACCAGCTCGGTGTAGGGCACGACCTGCCCGGCACGCACGGCCAGCACCCCGAGGATGACGCGTCTCGTGCTGGTCAGGGCGATCGTCCCGGCCGGGCCGGTTGCCTCCACGACACCGAGTACGCGGACCTCGAGACCGGTCACCAGTCGCTCCTTCCAGTGGCGCAGCCGCCGGACAGCCGCACCACAGCCACCCCGCAACTGCTCGTCGGTAGACCTCCTACCAGGACGGACACGGGGCACCTGCCCATGTCATGGAAGGAAAATACCCATGCGTTCACATTTTAGGTCTCGTGCGGGAGGTCCACGACGCTACGGCCTGCCGCTGATCGCGGTCGTGGCGGTCGCGGCGACGCTGGTCCCCGCCCAGGCGGCACAGGCGGCGGCTCCCACCCCGCAGGTGTCGGCCGAGGACCCGGAGTACCCGGCACCGCCCACACCCGGCGACCTCAGGGACGACCCGGAGATCGCGTCGGTGATGCAGGAGGCCGACTACGCGCTGAAGTACTCGATGGCCGTGGTCGCCGCCGACCCGTCGAAGGAGTTCGCCAAGGGCAGCATCGAGGAGGACCTGCGCACGGGCATCCTCACGATGCCCGCCGAGCGGCAGAAGTCCGCCGCCGAGGCCGCGCGGGCGATGATCGCCGACCCGGCGGTCCGCAAGCGCGAGTTCGGCCGGTTCGGCGGCATCGAGCCGGAGAAGTACGCCCAGCTGGGCTTCCACGGCGTGTTCACCACGGAGAACGTGCCCGTGGATGCGGCGGCGCTCAAGCGGCGGCTCACGGCGAGGGCGACCCAGATCGAGGCGGCCCACAAGCTCGAGGAGGCCAACGCCCTGGAGATGGCCGCGAAGTACAACATCCCGCTGAAGCTGCAGATCCCCACGCTCACGAGCCTGGACTACCGGATCGAGCGGGTGAAGTGCGCCGACGAGACCAACCCGGAGTGGCCGGGCGACGACGAGATCGCGATGGGCGGCGTCGCCGTCAACCACGTGGGCAGCACGGCGAAGGTCAACCAGTTCATGGTCGCCGACGACTTCGACGACAACGAGGTCAAGGTCTACGCCGACCCCGGCAAGCTCTTCCACCGGTTCGACCTCACCAACGCCGGCACCTTCCCCCGCACCTACAGCACGGTCGTCATGCTCGCGGAGAAGGACGGCTCCGGCTTCGCGGACGCGATCAACACCGTGTGGTCGAAGGTCAAGGACGACGTGCAGAACGTGATCGAGAAGGCCGTCGCGGGCCTGCTCACCGGCTACCTCGGCGCCGCGCTGGCCGAGGCCATCGGCAAGGCGGTCGCCTGGCTCGTCACCACGTTCTTCAGCTGGCTGTTCGAGCTTTTCCAGGACGACCTGTTCTCCCCGGGCACGCACTACGTGTACCTGCCGAACCGGTACGAGTGGATGTACAAGAACGCGGGCGACTACGGCTGGACGAACTTCCGCGCGCCGACCGGGACGTTCACCTTCAACGGGCACGGCGGCAGCTACAAGGTTAACGTGCACTGGCAGGTCAACCCCTGACCTGTCGTCGGACCAGCGCCGAGGCGTCCGGACAACCGTCCGGGCGCCTCGGCGTCGTCACGCGTGGTTCAGTGAGCGAAATGTCGGGTATGTACGAGTCGTGAACGACAGCATCATCGACCCCGACGGCTGGATGGCCGAGGGCCTCACGGCCGAGTTCCCGGACGCCGACGAGCCCGTCCTGCGCCGCGCCGACGGCTCCGAGGTGGACACCTGGCGGGAGAACCACCCGTACGACGAACGGATGTCCCGCCCGGAGTACGAACGGCGCAAACGGTTGCTGCAGATCGAGCTGCTGAAGCTGCAGTACTGGGTGACCGGCACGGGACAGCGGCTGGTGATCCTCTTCGAGGGCCGCGACGCGGCGGGCAAGGGCGGCACGATCAAGCGGTTCACCGAGCACCTCGACCCACGCGGCGCACGCTCGGTGGCACTGGGCAAGCCCAGCGAACGCGAGCGCGGCGAGTGGTACTTCCAGCGCTACGTCCGACACCTGCCGACCAACGGCGAGATCGTGCTGTTCGACCGCTCCTGGTACAACCGCGCGGGTGTCGAGCGCGTGATGGGTTACTGCACCGACCCGGAGTACGAGCGCTTCATGCGCCAGGCGCCGGAGTTCGAGCGGATGCTCGTCGACGACGGCGTGCTGCTCGTGAAGCTCTGGTTCTCGGTGTCCAGGGGCGAACAGCGGACCAGGTTCGTGATCCGGCAGATCGATCCGGTGCGGCAGTGGAAGCTCAGCGAGAACGACATCAAGTCGCTTGACCGCTGGGACGACTACACGACCGCGAAGGTCGCCATGTTCCGCGCCACCGACACGGAGGTCGCGCCGTGGACGGTGGTGAAGAGCAACGACAAGAAACGCGCGCGCGTCGAGGCGATGCGCAGTGTGCTCGCGCGTTTCCCCTACGCGGACAGGGACTCCGAGGTCGTCGGCACACCGGACCCGCTGATCGTCGGTGCCGCGGAGACCCTGCTGGAGGAGGGCGAGGACGACTCGGCACTGAGCCCGACGCGGATCGCGCAGGAGGCCACGCCCGAGCCGGGGCCCGGCCTGCATCCCTGACTCCGGGGCGCGCCACGGGTTTTGGTGGGCGGCGTGGGGGGCATGTCTGATGTGTCCGCATCGACAACCGAAGGGCCTACTCCATGCCGGTCGTAGGGTGGCACGCCTCGCACGAACAGATCCCGCCGAGCCGGTTGCTCACCGACCTCCGACACGCCGAGTCGGCGGGGTTCGAGGCGGCCTGGTCCTCCGACCACTTCTCCCCGTGGAGCGAACGGCAGGGAGAGTCCGGCTTCGCGCTCTCCTGGCTCGGCGCGGCACTGGCCACGACCTCGCTGCCCATCGGCTTCGTCAACGCGCCCGGCCAGCGCTACCACCCGGCGATCGTCGCGCAGGGCCTCGGCACGCTCGCCGAGATGTTCCCCGGCAGGCTGTCGGTCGCGCTCGGCACCGGCGAGTTCTCCAACGAGCACATCACCGGTGACGGCTGGCCGGACAAGCCGACGCGCAACGCGAGGCTGCGCGAGTGCGTCGACGTGATCAGGGCGCTGCTCGCGGGCGAGGAGGTCACCCACCACGGCCTGGTCCGCGTCGACCGCGCCCGGCTCTGGACGTTGCCCGCCGAGCCGCCCCGCCTGCTGGCGACGGCGGTGTGCGCGGACACCGCACGCAGGGCGGGTGAGTGGGCGGAGGGGCTGATCACCATCTGGCAGCCCGCCGACCGGCTGCGGGAGGTGGTGGACGCGTTCCGCGAGGGCGGCGGTGACGGCAGACCACTCGCGTTACAGGTGCACGTGAGCTGGGCGCCCGACGAGGACGAGGCGCTCAAGATCGCGCACGACCAGTGGCGCACCAACGTCTTCGAGGCGCCGCTGTGCTGGGACATCGCCACGGCCGAGGAGTTCGACCTGGCCGCGAAGCACGTCCGGCCGGAGGACATGCGCGGCAACGTGCTGATCGGCTCCGAACCTGCCAGGTTCGTCGAGTGGCTCGGCGAGGCCGCCGACCTCGGGTTCGGCGAGATCTACGTGCACCACGTCGGCAAGGAGCAGCGCCCGTTCCTCGACTGCTTCGGCGAGCACGTCCTGCCGGAGCTGCGCTCATGACCGGCAAGCGCACCGCGACCAGCGACCTGTGGTGGAAGAACGCGGTCATCTACTGCCTGGACGTCCAGACGTTCTTCGACACCGACGGCGACGGGTGCGGTGACCTCGTCGGCCTGACCGAGAAGATCGACTACCTCGCGGGCCTCGGCGTCACCTGCCTGTGGCTGATGCCCTGCTACCCGTCGCCCGAGCGCGACGACGGCTACGACATCAGCGACTTCTACGCAGTGGACGAGAAGCTGGGCAACCTCGGCGACTTCGCCGAGATGCTGCGCACCGCGCACGACCGGGGCATCCGGGTGATCATCGACCTGGTCGTGAACCACACCTCCCACCTCCACAAGTGGTTCCAGTCGGCACGCAAGGGACGCGACGCGCCCTACCACGACTACTACGTGTGGGCCGACGAGAAACCGGAGAACGAGGCGAAGCTCGTCTTCCCCGGCGAGGAGACGTCGAACTGGGCGTGGGACGACCAGGCGGAGCGGTGGTACTTCCACCGCTTCTACTCCGAGCAGCCGGACCTCAACACCGCCAACCCCGCGGTACGCGACGAGATCGCGAAGATCGGCGCGTTCTGGCTCGCGCTCGGCGTGACCGGCTACCGGATCGACGCGGTGCCGTTCCTGCTCGAGGAGGTGAGCGGGGTCGCCGCCGACGGCAAGGACCCGCACGCCCTGCTGCGTGAGCTCGGCACCTACCTCACCCGCCGGCGAGGCGACGCGGTGCTGCTCGGCGAGGTGAACCTCCCCTACGACAAGGGGATCGAGTTCTTCGGCGAGTACGGCGACGAGCTCAACATGATGTTCGACTTCCGGCTCAACCAGTCCATGTTCCTCGCCCTCGCGCGCCGCGACGTCGCGCCGCTGGTGAAGACGCTCAAGGAGCTGCCGGAGATCGCGCCGGAGTGCCAGTGGACCAACTTCGTGCGCAACCACGACGAGCTGACCCTCGACCAGCTCGGCGACGCCGAGCGGGAGGAGGTCTTCGCCGCGTTCGGGCCGGAGGAGGACATGCAGGTCTACGGTCGCGGCCTGCGTCGCCGGTTACCGTCCATGCTGGACGGCGACGACAGGCGCGTCCGTCTCGTGTACTCCCTGATGTTCTCGCTGCCCGGCACCCCCGCGCTGTTCTACGGCGAGGAGATCGGCATGGTCGAGAACCTCGACGTCGAGGGCAGGCTCAGCTCCCGCACCCCGATGCAGTGGTCGGACGGTCCCCATGCCGGCTTCTCGAGCGCACCGGAGGGCGCCAGGCTGTGCAGGCCGTTGCCCGAGGACCACGCGGCGAACGTCGCGGACCAGCGGCGCGACCCGCACTCGTTGCTGAACTGGATGGAACGCCTCATCCGACAACGCAAGGAGTGCCCCGAGTTCGGCTGGGGCAAGCTGGAACTACTGCACACCAAGGGAGCGGTGCTGGTCCACCGCTGCGTGTGGGACGGCACCGCCGTCGTGGCCGTGCACAACCTCGGCGACGAACCGGCGACCGTGACCCTGCCGAAGGACTGCACCGAATTTCGGGACCTGTTCGGTGACGACGACGCCGAGCCCGGCGAGAAGATCACCGTGGAGGCGTACGGCTTCCGCTGGTTCCGCGCAGGCGGACACCACTGAGCCGGGGCCTCACGCGGTACGGCGGACCGCCACCAGCGCGATGTCGTCGGTGGGGGGCCGCGTGCCGACCATGGTCGCCATGACACGGGCGCAGACCGCCTCCGCGGCGGCGGTCTGCACGGTCGCGCGCAGTTGTTCCATGCGCTCGTCGATGTCCGTGTCGCGCCGTTCCACCAACCCGTCGGTGTAGAAGACGAGCAGCGCACCGGGCGGCACGTCGACGGTGGCGTTGTGGCGCCCGGTGACCGCGAGGTTGTAGCCGATGGGCGGGCCGAGCGGCACCTCCACGAAGGTGCCCTCGCGGTCCGCCAGGGTCATGATCGGCGGCAGGTGACCGGCGAGCGCGAGCTGCACGCGGTCGGCGGCGGTGTCGATGACCGCGTAGGCGACCGTGGCCATGGTCGTCTGTTCGAAGTGGCTCGCCTTGCGGTCGAGCTTGCCGAGCACCTCGGCCGGGTCGTCGTACTCCAGCGCGTAGGCGCGCAGCGCGCTGCGCAGGCGGCCCATCACGACGGCGGCGGGCAGGCCCTTGCCGACCACGTCGCCGATCACGACACCAAGACGCTCGCCCGGCAGCGGGAACACGTCGTACCAGTCACCACCGACCCCCGTGTCGGCGCCCGCGACGTAGCGGGCAGCGAACTCCCAGCTGTCGGTGGCCGGTAACTTCGCGGGCAGCAGGCTTTCCACCAGGGCCGCCGCCGCGGTCTGCTCCGCGCGGGACCGGTACAGGTGCGCCGCCATCGCGATCCGGTCGGCCACCAGCGGCAGCAGCTCGATCTCCTCGTCGGTGAAGTCGCGGGGCGTCGTGCTGCCGATGTGCATCACGCCGACCAGCTCCCCCTGCGCCACGATCGGCACCCCGAGCAGGGCCCGCAGACCGTGCTCCCACAACAGCGGGTTGACGACCGTCGACTCGTCGACCCGCTCGATGTGCACGGGTTGCCTCAGCTGGGCGACCCGCCCGGCGAAGCCGCTGCCGACTGGCACGCGCACGCCCTGGAAGACCTCCTCGTCGAGACCGACCGAGGCCCTGGCGACCAGGTACTCACCACTCGGGTCGACGAGGAGGACGGTGGCGGTGTCGACATCGAACAGCTCGCGCACCCGCTGCAGCGACACGTTGAGGAGCTTCTCGAAGTCCAACTCCATGAGGGCGCGGTCGGTGACGAACTCCAACACCTGGAGCCGCCCGCCCCGACCGAACTCGCCCATTCACCACTCCGTGTGTCCTCGGTGTGTGCTCAAGATAGAGCCCCACGACCGGGAACACCATGTGAGCAGGATGACCGCTCCTCCGCGGCTAGCGCCTCCGGCGGAGGCGCTGCGCGGCCTGGCGCGCACGCTCGCGGTTGCGCGGGTCCTTCGCCATCTCACGCGCCTTGTTCGTCATCTGCCGCCCCTTCGGGCTGCGCATGAAGTCCTTGATCCGGTTCAGCAGGCCGGCCATCGTGTTCTCCTTCGTTCGTTCGCAATTCAGGAATACCCGGCATCGCCACCCCCAACCCCGGCGACAGGAAACCCGTTCGCCGGGGCACCTTCTGCGAGACGGGCGTTTTCGCTCTTTCGGGATCGATGCGGTAACTCATTCCGAAATTCGACGCAGTGGTGTACGCGACGGACTCGGTGGGCCTGCGGCTGGAGGACCTCGCGACGACGGCGGGAGTCGGTCCGTGCTTCGACGCGTTCACCTTCCGGCATCCCCTGCTGGTGCCCGGCGGAACAGTCCCGCTGGCCGGGGCTTGCCTCGGAGGCCCTCGAAGCGAGGATCAACGCGCTGTTCGCCGGCCGGCTGCGACTCGAAGACGGAGAGTGACCAGAATGGCCTCTGGGAGCGTACCCGGATCGGGCGGCGGTGCTGATCAGGTGCGGGAGCACCTGATCGCGCAGACCTTCGTCGAGGTGGCCGACACGCTGGTCGCCGACTTCCTGAACATGCTGGTCGAGCACTGCGCCGACATCGCCGCGGACGCGCAGCGGTGGCCACGGTACGTGGTCGCCGCGGACACCTGTGGGTTCAGGGCGGTACACGTGCTGCCGATGCGGCTGCGCCAGGAGGTCATCGGCGAGCTCTCGCTGCTCAGCACGCGCACATCCTCGACCACCTGCCGTGACACGTCGTGAGGACCGGGCGTGGTCGCCCGGTCCTCACGGCAGGTCACCTCGTCGAAGCGTGGCAGGTTACTTCTTGAAGGCGTCCTTGAGCTTCTCGACGCCCTGCTTCAGGTTGCCCTTCATCTGGTCGCCCTTGCCCTCGGCCTCGAGGTCCTGGTCGTCGGTGGCGTGCCCGACCGTCTCCTTGACGTGGCCCTTGAGCTCGTCGGCCTTGCCCTGCATCTTGTCTTCGGTGCTCATCTTGCTTCCTTCCGTGTGACACTCAGGCATCGAGGCCGTCATGGGACTCGACGAAGTCTTTTCCGCAGCGCGCGAAAGCCGGACCGGCAGAAAATTTCCGCTCAATTCGGTCGCTGTTCTCACCGTACTCGCGAACAGGAATTCCCGCCGGATACGCGGCTAAACGAGGTGATGGACACTGTCACCACGCGTCGTCGCCTGCGAGGGAGGTCGTGCCGGAGCGCCACGCGGTGAGCAGGTGGTCGCTCAGGCGTGACTCGAGCAGTTCGGTGGCCTGCACCCCGAAGACGATGTCGCCCGCCAGTCCCGGCTCCCTCGCGAGCAGGTCACCGACCACGTCGCGACGCATGACCTGCTCGTGGACGGCGTCCGCCTCGATGTGTTCGGCGTAGAACCGGACGCAGTCCGGCGCGGCGTCGTGCCGCTCGAGCGCCTGGACCATCCGGTGGGCACTGGGCGAGGTCGTGATCTCCGCCGCGGTGAGCTGCCCGACGAGCGCACCCCGCAGCGCGCGGTGCAGGCCGAGCATCGACATCAGGTTCACGGTGGCGATGGCCGGGGCGGGCACCCGGTCCTGGTAGCGCAGGTAGCGCGGGTCGAGGCCGGCACCGGTCATCAGGTTGGCGAACAGGCGGGCGTGGGCGTCGTCGGCGCGGCCGCCGCCGTACTCGTCGAACTCGACGGCCACCACGGAAGCCTTTGCCTGGCCCCGTAACCGGGGGATGATCCAGGCATGCGGGTCCGCCTCCTTGAGGTGGTAGATCGAGCGGTGCACGAAGAACTCCCGCAGCTGCGACCACGACCCGCTGTCGCGCAGGTAGTGCGAGACCCCGTTGCCGTGCACCGGTTCCACGAGCAGACCGGCCAGTGCCGCAGGCACGTCGTCCCCACCATCCACATCGGACCGAAGGGTGTCCAGGAACGACCGCTCCATGCAGGCCCGCAGGCGCAACAGGTCCGGCTGCCACTCCCACTCCGGGTCGACCGAGTCGAAGCCGCGGTAGTGCAGCTCGTAACAGACGTGCAGGGCCAGGGTGAGGTCCTCGCCGTAGGGGTCGGCGTGGTCGACCGGCGCGAGGTCGAGCCGGGCCGGGCGACGAGCACCCCGCAGCAGGTCGACAACCATCGCCGACAGCGGCCCTCGGGGAAGCGGGAGGGCCGGGTCGGTGGTGTCGTCTTCGGTGGGGACGGGGGCGAGCGTGGTCACGGTACTCCGATGTGGTCGGCGAGCTGGGTGCGTTGGGCGAGCAGGTGCACGACGGCCAGCGGTCCGTCCCGCGCCGCACGGCGTTGGTGGTCGGTACCCGTGCCGCCGGTGACCACCTCGGTGACCGCGTCGCGGACGTCGACCAGGTCGCCGCTGTCCTCGAGCGCGGGGGTGACCCACGCGAGCAGCTCGTCGAGCAGGCTGGTCGCGGGAACCGGACGTTCGCGTACGGGGTGGACACCAGGGCCGCCGATGCCGTAGCGGGCCGCGTTCCACACGCCCGCGGCCAGGATCTGGTCGTCGAGCGCCGGTGCCTCCCGTCCGGCGGCCAACTCGGCAAGAGCCGTACGCACGAGCGCACGGGACAGGGCCGCCTGCAGGACCGCGTCCGTGACCGTGCCGACGGCGTCGGCAGCACGCAGCTCCACGGTCGGCAGATGCGCCGACGGGCGTGCCATCCAGAACGTCATCCGCTCGTCGACGAGCACGCCGCAGTCGACCAGACGCGCGACGAGGCTGCCGTACGCCTCGGCCGACCGGCAGTGCGGTGGCACGCCGCCACCGGGAAACCGTTGCTGGACGATGGTTCGCCAGCTCGCGTAGCCGGTGTCGCGACCACGCTCGAACGGCGAGTTCGCCGACAGCGCGAGCAGGGTCGGCAGCCACCGGCGCAGGTGGTTCACCACGGCGACCGCGGTGTCCCGGTCGGGCACTCCCACGTGGACGTGGCATCCGCAGGCCTGGTAGTCGGCGACGATCCCCGCGTAGGTCCGCGCGATCAGCGCGAACCTCTCCCCCTGGGCCGTCGCCTGCGGGTGGTCGCCGAGGACCGGAGCACCGCAGGAGACCAGCAGCGCCCCCTCGGCCCGCGCGGCCCCGGCCAGCCGACGGCGACCGTCGAGCAGCTGGGTGCGCAGGTCGGCGAGGGACGTACACCTGCCGGTCGCCGCCTCCACCTGGGTGCCGAGCAGCTCGGCGTGCAGCGTCGCGTCCGGCGCGTGCGCGGCCACCGAGGATGCCCGGTCCAGCACCGCGGCGGCACGGGCGACAGGCAGCCCGGAGTCGGGCGCCAGCAACAGGAACTCTTCCTCGACACCCATGGCCGCCCCCCGCGCCGTGGCTTCGTCCACGTGCGGAGGCACACTGAGCATCACCATGGAGCAACCTCACAAACGGCGTGTTCCGCCGTGATCCGGGAGGCTGCTTGCTCAACCTGCTGCGGGAATCGGCTCGGAAGTGATCAACCCCGGGAGGATGCCACGGGCGCGGCAACCCAAACTCACCGGTTCACACTTTCGAGTCCTTTTTGGTGACAGAAGGCGACACTCGCACACGCTCGCGGTGGCTGGTGTCGCAGAAGGGAAAGCGTTTGCTGCGGCGGCAGGCGCACACCGCGACCACGAACCGTTCCGACCGGACGGTGGTGCCGTCGTCGAGCGCCAGCTCCACCGGTCCCTCGACGAGCAGGGGACCGCCGGGCACGACAGTGACCCGGCGGTACTCGGGCTCACCGGACACTGTGGACCGGTCGGTCATCGGCGGCGGAGGGACTTGCGCCGGACCGCGCCGATCGCGACCGTCCCGAGGAAGAGGACGATGCCGATGACGCCGAGCCACAGCAGGCCCTTGATGGCGAACCCGATCACCGAGACGATGATCCAGGCCACGATCAGGACGATGACGAGAACGAGCATGTCTACCTCCGGTGGTGAGACTCCGATGTCGCGCCGTCCACAGCCGGCACTCACGCGTCGACGGTGGCCGTCTTCAGTTTGCGGGCGAAACGTTCCGGCTTCGGCCAACGGACGTTGCTGACCCACCCGAGCTTCTCGAGGACCCAGATAAGCCGGGCGGAGATGTCGAGCTGTCCACGGCGGACACCGTGGCGGGCGCAGGTCGGGTCGGCGTGGTGGGAGTTGTGCCATGACTCGCCCATGGAGGCGATGGCCAGCGGCCAGAAGTTCGCCGACTTGTCCCGTGCCTCGTAGGGACGTTCCCCGATCATATGGCAGATCGAGTTGACCGACCACGTGACGTGGTGGAGCAGGGCGACACGGACGAGGCTCGCCCAGAAGAACGCGGTGACCGCGCCCCACCACGACATCGTGATCAACCCGCCCAGCACGGCGGGCGCGAGCATGGTGACGATCGTGAGCACTGGGAACAGGCGGTCGACGCGCTGGATGTCGCGGTCCGCGAGGAGGTCCGGCGCGAACCGCTGGGCGTTGGTCTGCTCCCGCTCGAACATCCAACCCATGTGCGCGTACCAGAAACCCTTCACCAGCGCGGCAGGCGTGGTGCCGAAGCGCCACGGCGAGTGCGGGTCGCCCTCGCGGTCGGCGTAGGCGTGGTGGCGGCGGTGGTCGGCCACCCACCCGACGACCGGGCCCTGCATCGCCATGCTGCCGACGGAGGCGAGCGCGATGCGCAGGCCCCGCCTCGCCTTGAACGCGCCGTGGGTGAAGTACCGGTGGAAGCCGACGGTCACCCCGAGGCAGGTGAGGGTGTAGAAGAACGCCGCGAGGCCGATGTCGACCCAGCCGAGCCCCCATCCCCAGGCGAACGGCACGGCCGCCACGAGGGCGAGCAGGGGCACGATCGCGAACAGCTTGACCAGGTTGAGCTGGGTCCGGGACTTCTCGCCGGACAGCATCGGTTCCGGTCCGTCACGCCGGCCCGCCGCGGGCCGTTCGAGCGTGGATGTCATGCCTTGTTACCTTCCGGCGACTGTGTGTCGAAACGTCACCGGGTCTGGGGCGACTGCAGGTGGGATGCCCTTCCCGCACGACACCAAACCTTCCTCGGGTCTGACCGAATGGTGGTCGTCCACGGGTGTGGAGAGGCGGGGACGGGGTAGCTCAGTGACGTGCACCGAGACACCAGACCCCCACCCGGCGGTGGCGACGGTGAGAGGTGGCGGGAGCACCGGATCGCGCGGGCGTTCGTCAGCCTCGCGGACACGATGGTCGACGAGTTCGACCTCGCCGAGTTCCTGCACATGCTCGTCGACCACTGCGTGGACCTGCTCGGCGTCGAGGCGGCGGGCGTGCTGCTCGCCGACCAGCGCGGCGGGGTCCGCACGGCGGCCGCGTCGTCGGAGCGGGCCGAGCTGCTCGAGGTGTTCGCCGCGGACACCGACGGCGGTCCGTGCGTCGAGTGTGTGCGTACCGGTGTTCCCGTGGTCAGCACCGACCTCGCCGCCGAGGCCCACCGCTGGCCGCGTTACGCCGCCGCCGCGGCGCTCTGCGGTTACCGGGCCGTGCACGCCCTGCCGATGCGGCTGCGCCGGGAGGTGATCGGGGCGCTGTCACTGCTCGGCACCGAGACTGACGGCGTGGACCCGACGTCCATCCGGCTCGGCCAGGCCCTCGCCGACGTCGCCACCATCGGCATCCTGCAGCAACGCGACATCGAGCGCGCCGACCTCGTCACCGAGCAGCTGCGGACCGCGCTCGACAGCCGGGTCGTCATCGAGCAGGCCAAGGGCATGCTCGCCGCGCACAGCGACCTGACCCCCGAGAAGGCGTTCACCGCGCTTCGCGCCTACGCGAGAACCCACCACCACCGGCTGTCCGACCTGGCGCGCCAGGTCGTGGACGGCACCACCCGCACCAGCACGATCATCACCCGCCCGCCGACCCACCATGACCGAGAAAGGAGCCGAGTGAGCAGCGAAAGCACGGGAGCGGAGCGCCTGACCAACGCTCTGCACCACAGGGCCCACCTCTCCGTCGGGTCGCTGGCGTACGTCCGCAGGCTGCTGACCCGGTGGGCCACCAGCGTGGGCCTGGACTCCGACACGACCCACGCCGTCGTCCTGAGCGGCTACGAGGCGCTCGCCAACGCCGTCGAGCACGCCTACCTCGGTCAGGACGGCGGCGAGGTCGAGCTGCACGCGACCCGGGAGGGCGGCGAGGTGACGGTCGTGGTGGTGGACCACGGCCGGTGGCAGATCCCCTCCCCCCGCCCGGTCCGGCGGGGACGCGGGCTCGTGCTCATCCGTGGCCTCAGTGCGAGGGCCGACGTGTCGAGCACCGCCCACGGCACCACGGTGACGATGACCTGGCTGCTCGACCCGAACTAGACGGGCGCGGTCGAGGCTCGCACCACCAGTTCGGTGGCCAGCTCGATGTGGTGGGACTCGACCTTCTCCCCGTCGGCGAGGCGGATCGCGGTACGCAGGGCCACGCCACCCATCTCACGCAGTGGCTGGCGGACCGTGGTCAGCGGCGGGGAGGCCGTCCTGGCGAGGATGGTGTCGTCGAAGCCGACCACGCTCAGGTCCTCCGGCGTACGCAGGCCCCGGCCCCTGGCGGTCTCGATGACGCCGAGCGCGATGTCGTCGTTGCCCGCGAACACCGCGGTCGGCGGTTCCGCGAGGTCCAGCAACGCCGCGGCCCCGGCGAGACCGTTCTGGAAGCTGAACTCCCCCGGCCGGACGTAGCCGCGGGGCACCGGCGCCCGCGCCGCCTCCATCGCGGCCCGGTAGCCGTGCACACGGGCCTGGTCGCAGGCGGCGATGGCCGGGCCGCCGAGGTAGGCGATGCGCCGGTGACCCAGGGACAGCAGGTGCTGGGTCGCCGCGAAGCCGCCTGCGAAGTTGGTGGAGCCGACGCTGTTGACCTCGCTGTGCGGCAGGTGCAGCGGGTCGAGCACGACCAGCGGTAGTCCCGCCCTGGTCAGCGCGTTCAGGAACTCGGCGGTGTACACGCTGGTGACCGCGATGAGCGCCCGCCGCCCGGCCGAGACGAGGTCCCTCGCCCAGTTCGGGTCGCGGTCGGGCTTGCTGACCGTCACCGAGACCGACAGCTCGGCCGCCGCGTCGACGATGCCCTCCAGCGCCTCGGCCACGTACGGGTTGAGCACCCCGCCGAACTGCACCTCGATGGTCGCGCGGTTCGCCGCCTCGACGTGCCGGGGTGCCGGTGCCACGTAGTCGTGCTGTCGCAGCAGCTCCTGCACCCGGGAGCGCGTCTGGGGCGCCACGTCACTGCGTCCGTTGACCACTTTGGACACTGTCGCGACGGAGACGCCGGCCAGCCGCGCGACGGCAGCCAACGTGGTGCGTCCTGGGCTCGCCGGGCCCGTCTCCGACGGCCGGTCGGCCGACGTCATCGCGCCCTCCTCCACTCCGGGTCTCGACTTTCGAAATATTTCGGAGCGCGATACAAGGGTACGTAGATAAGGTTTTTCGGGCAACAGAACAAGTAAACCTTGACACTCGAAGAACATGAAACCTAGTCTGGTCGAACTCGATATTTCGAAAGTTTTCGGAGACGACCTCAAAGAAGTCGGCGGCTCTCGGGAACGGAGAACTCCCCGTGGCAACCCCCATCTCTCGACGCACCATGCTCGGCCTCGCGGCCGGCGTGCCTCTCTCTATGGCACTGGCATCCTGCGGCTCGTCCGGTCCGGGCACCAGCGGCGCTGACGCGACGTACTGGTTCCTGAGCGGCCCGCCCCAGGAAGGCATTCGGCAGGGTGCGGTCGACCGGTTCAACCAGGCGAACCCCGATTCGAAGATCAATACCACGACGTTCCAGAACGACCCCTACAAAACAAAGATCAAGACCGCCATCGGCGCCGGCAAGGCGCCGACGATCATCTGGGGCTGGGGCGGCGGCACCCTGCGCACCTACGTCAAGGCGGGCCAGGTCGAGGACCTCACCTCGTGGTTCGACCAGAACGCGAAGGTCAAGGACAAGCTGATCCAGACGTCCTTCGCCCCGGCCACCGTCGACGGGAAGATCTACGCGATGCCGTGCGAGACGGTGGAGCCGATCGTCCTGTACTACAACAAGAGGGTCTTCGACGACGTCGGTGTCGAGCCGCCGCAGTCGTGGGACGACATCATGGCGCTGGTGCCGAAGTTCAACGCCAAGAACATCGCGCCGTTCTCCCTCGCGGGACAGTCGCGGTGGACGAACATGATGTGGCTGGAGTTCCTCTTCGACCGCATCGGCGGCTCCGAGGTGTTCCAGGCCGCCTTCGAGGGCGAGAAGGACGCGTGGTCCAACCCGGCGTCCATCACCGCGCTGACGAAGGTGCAGGACCTGGTCCGGGCCAAGGGTTTCGTCGACGGCTTCTCCTCGATCACCGCGGACTCGAACGCCGACCAGGCACTGCTCTACACCGGCAAGGCCGCGATGATGCTGCACGGCTCGTGGTCCTACGGCATCCAGCAGGCCCAGGGCGGGGACTTCGTGCCGAGCGACGGGCTCGGCTACATGAACTTCCCGCCGGTCGAGGGCGGCAAGGGCGACGTGAGCGACGCGGTCGGCAACCCCGGCCAGTACCTGTCCATCTCCGCGAAGGCCAGCGCCGAGCAGAAGGAGACGGCCAAGAAGTTCTTCACCGACGGTGTCCTGGACGACCAGGAGGTGAAGGACTGGATCGACTCCGGTGGGGTCCCGATCCTGCAGGGCGAACAGGACAAGCTCAAGGCCAACAAGAACGCCGACTTCGTCTCGTTCGTCTACGACATCGCCACCAACGCCAAGGTCTTCGCCCAGTCCTGGGACCAGGCCCTCCAGCCGACCGCGGCCGAGACACTGCTCGACAACATCGTCAAGCTCTTCCAGCTGTCCATCTCGCCCCAGCAGTTCGCCGACAACCTCAACGCGGTCACCTCGTCGTGAGCACGAGTACCGGGCACCAACGGCGGCGCGACCGGCACGGCATCCTGCCGTGGCTGGTCGCGCCGGCGTTGTTCTTCTTCGTCGGCTTCGCCGTCATCCCGGTCGTCGGTGTCGTCGCGCTGAGCTTCACCACGTGGGACGGGATCGGCGCCATCCACCCGTCCGGCCTGACCACCTGGCGCACCGTGCTCAGCGACCCGGGGCTGCCGCACGCGGTCTGGGTGACGTTCCTCGTGATGGTCGCGTCCTGGGCGGTCCAGACACCGCTGAGCATCCTGCTCGGCGTGTTCCTGGCGGGCCACCAGCGCTACCGGGGCGTGCTGGCCGTCGTGTACTTCATCCCCCTGCTGTTCAGCTCCGCGGCGATCGCGATCGCGTACAAGGCGTTGCTGGACCCGAACTTCGGCCTCGGCGCGGGGCTGGGGTTCGACTTCCTCAGCCAGGACTGGCTCGGCAGGCCGGGGCTCGCGTTCAGCCTCGTGATCTTCGTCGTCTCCTGGCAGTTCATCCCGTTCCACTCACTGATCTACCAGGGCAGCGTCCGGCAGATCCCGCAGTCCATGTACGAGGCGGCGCAGATGGACGGCGCGGGGCGGGTGCGGCAGTTCTTCAGCATCACCCTGCCCCAGCTGAAGTACACGATCATCACGTCGTCGACGCTCATGGTGGTCGGTTCGCTGACCTTCTTCGACCTCATCTTCGTGCTGACCGAGGGCGGGCCTGCGGACGCGACCCGGGTGCTCGCGCTGGACATGTACAAACGGGGCTTCCAGGCCGGCCTGATGGGCCCGGCGGCCGCCATCGCGGTCATCCTCGTGCTCGTCGGGCTCGCCCTGGCGTTGGTGTTGCGCAGGCTCGGCGGCGACGACGCGAGCCAGAGCCAGTTCGAGGGGGCCTGACATGAGCGCCACACTGACGAAACCACGGCACCGGGCCGCGCCCCAGCGCGTACGCCGGCGCCCCGACGGGCGGGCCCGACGGCCCAACTGGCTGGGTGGTCTGGCCTCGCTGGTGTGGCTCGCGATCGTCGTCATCCCCATCTACTGGACGGTCATCACCAGCTTCAAGGAGCAGAACAGCTACTACTCGAGCAACCCGCTGGTACCGCCGGGCGACCCGACGTTCGACAACTACCTGATGGTCATCCGGTCGGACTTCGTCAACTACTTCGTCAACAGCGTCGTGGTCACCGCGGGGGCGGTGGTACCGGCCGTCACGTTCTCCTTCATGGCCGCCTACGCCATCGTGCGTGGCTGGCAACGCAGGTTCCTGCGCCTGGTGAACGGGCTGTTCCTCATGGGCCTGGCGATCCCGCTGCAGGCGACGGTCATCCCCATCTACCTGATCATCATCAGGCTGCACCTGTACGACAGCCTGCTGGGAATGATCCTGCCGTCGATCGCGTTCTCCATCCCGCTGTCGGTGCTGGTGCTCGCGAACTTCATCCGGGACGTGCCCAAGGAGCTGTTCGAGTCGATGCGCGTCGACGGCGCCACCGAGTGGACCACGCTGTGGCGGCTGGCGGCACCGCTCACCCGCCCGGCCATCGTCACCGTGACCATCTACAGCGCACTGAACATCTGGAACGGGTTCCTGCTGCCGCTGATCCTCACCCAGACCCCCGGCCAGCGGACGCTGCCGCTCGCGCTGTGGACCTTCCAGGGCCAGTACATCGTGAACGTGCCCGCCGTGGTGGCCGCGGTCGTCCTCACCACGCTGCCGATCCTCGTCCTGTACGCGTTCGGCCGCCGCCAGCTGCTCAGCGGCCTGGCCGCCGGGTTCAGCCGGTGACGGCTCCGTGACCTCCCGTAGGTCCGGACGCGTGAGTCGGTGGGACCGCTGCCGGCCGCCGCGCGTGCCCACTATGATTGCCCGGGATCTCCTCGGGCGGGGGCCCGGGACGGCACGACTACGGGGGACGGAACGATCGCGGGACAGTACGGTGGCTCCTCGGGCCAGAAGCAGCAGTACTTCGGCAAGGTAGACCCGTTCTGCCTGTTCGCCGTAGTACCGCTGCTGATTGCGGGCGTCTTCGTCATGTGGAGCGGCATCGCGAGCCTCGGGTTGGTCCTGATCATCCTCGCGCTGCTGGTCGTGGGCGTGGACTCCTGGGCCAACAGGCCTCCGAAGAAGTCCGAGCCCCGCTACCGCGACAACCGCTGACCCCGTCCGCTCAGTGCGTCGTGGCGGGTTTCGTCGTGCAGACGCAGCCCCGGTCGTGACGGCCGACCATCCGGGTCAACGGCCGCGCCGCCTGCCGGCGCGCGTGCCCGCCGAGAACGCGGCGGCACCGCCGGTCTTCACCGCCACGGGCTGCTGGGTGGCCGACGCCGCGGGCCGCCCCCTGGTCCTGACGGCCTTGGCGGGCCTCGGTGTGGTCTCGGCCGTCCGGCGGCCCCTGGCCGGGCGGGCCGCGGGTGCCGTGGCAGGCGGCGCCACGAACGTGCGCTTGCCCGGTGCCAGCTCGGCGAGCAGCGGGTGGCCGGGACCAACCCGCGTGATGGTGGCGGTGATGCCTGCCTTGCGGGTGATGTCGCGGACGTCGCCGACCTGCTCGTCGGTCATCAGGGTGATCACGGTGCCGGACGCCCCGGCCCGCGCCGTGCGGCCCGAGCGGTGCAGGTACGCCTTGTGCTCGGTCGGCGGGTCGGCGTGGACCACCAGCGCCACGTCGTCGACGTGGATGCCCCTGGCGGCGACGTCGGTGGCCACCAGGGTCGCCGCGCTGCCCCTCGCGAAGGCGAGCAGGTTGCGGGTGCGTGCCGACTGCCCGAGGTTGCCGTGCAGCTCGACGGCGGGCACGCCTTCGGCGACCAGTTGGCGGGTCAGCCTCGTCGCGCCGCGCTTGGTCCTGGTGAACACCAGCGTGCGGCCCGGCGCCGAGGCCAGGTCGACCAGCACCGCGAGGCGGGTGGCGGGCGCCACGTGCAGCACGTGGTGCGCCATGGTCGTGACCGAGGAGGACGGTGGGTCGACGCTGTGGGTGACCGGGTCGTGCAGGAACCGGCGGACCAGCACGTTGACGCCCCCGTCGAGGGTCGCGGAGAAGAGCAGCCGCTGGCCGTCGCGCGGGGTCTGGTCGAGCAGCCTGGTCACCGCGGGCAGGAAGCCGAGGTCCGCCATGTGGTCGGCCTCGTCGAGCACGGTGACCGACACGGCGTCGAGCCGCGCGTGGCCTGCGGCGATGTGGTCGGCGAGCCTGCCGGGGCAGGCGATGAGGACGTCGACACCGGCACGCAGGCCCGCGATCTGCGGCTGGGGGCCGACGCCGCCGTAGACCGTCATGGCACGCAGCGACATGGCCCTGGCGAGCGGCGCCATCGCGGTGGCGATCTGCTCGGCCAGCTCACGCGTGGGGACGAGGATCAGCGCGCGTGGCCTGCCCGGCCTCGGCGGTGCCGGGTCGGCGGCGAGCCTGGCGAGCGCGGGCAGGACGAACGCGTAGGTCTTGCCGGACCCGGTCTGTCCCCTGCCGAGCACGTCGCGGCCCGCGAGCGAGTCGGGCAACGTGGCGGCCTGGATGGGGAACGGCGTGACGACACCGTGGTCGGCGAGTGCGGCCACCAACCGGGCGGGCACCCCGAGTCGGTCGAACGTCACGGCTTGCGCCACCGGGCTGTCTGATGTGGATGAACGAGTTCCTCGGGGGCGGCGAGCCGCCATGTGATGCTCCAGACGTTCGAGGGGTGGCCCAGTCGGCGAAGTGCGGCGTGGACGGTGGCCGGGAGGTCGAGCGCGCGAGCGGAACGTGATGGCGTCGAAACGCGCTCCTCCGGCTGGTCCGACAGTGGACCGACGCCGCGTGGCACTCCCGTCCCCGGTCTGAACCGGACCGGACTGGGTGGTCGACGACGGTGCTGACTCGACCGCCAACTCGGGAAGCCATCGACGGGCGCAGTCTACCATCGCGGCACCTCGCACCCCGCGTCACCGCTGGTGGCGGCGCACCACGCACGCCGGTCGGGGCCGCACACCGGACCCCGGCACGCGACCCCGACTCATGGTCCACTGTGGACCGGCGGCTCACCGGAGCCGGTCGGCCAGCCAGCGCGCGACACCGGTGAGCAGCTCGGCGTCGACCGGTTCACGCAGCAGACGGCGGTAGGACAACACGGTTCCCGCGCCGTCGGTGCGCCGGAGCACGTGGGTCAGGCCGGGAACCCGCTGGGTCTCGGCCCCGCCGGGCACCAGGCGCGCGATGGTGTCCAGGTCGCCGGGGTCGACCTGTGCGTCCTTGTCGCCGGTGACCGCGAGGACCGGGACCCGGATGCCGGCGAGGTCCTGGCGCGGGTCGTGTGCCAGCTGTTCGCGCCACCACCTGGCGTTGACCCGAATGCCGCCGATGCGGGCGGCGTCCGCCGTGGTGGCGGCCACCCTGGCCAGCTGCCTGCTCGCGACACGCCGCAGCAGGGGCAGCAGCGGCCGGAGCGGACGCGGCAGCGAGTCGGCGAGCCGGGCACCCTGCCAGCGCACGGCCTGCTCACCGGGACGCGCGTAGCCGGCGAGCAGGACCGCCGCGGCCGCCTGGGCGTGGGCCGCCAGCCACATCGCGTGCACGGCGCCCTCGCTGTGCCCGAGCACGCCGACGGCCCCCGGCCGCACCTCGGGCCGGTCGCGCAGCGCCCGCAGCGCCGCGGCGGCGTCGGCCCTGTTGTCCAGGAAGCCGACGGTGTGCCAGTCACCCGGGGTGTCGCCCGCGCCTCGGCGGTCGTAGCGCAGCGAGGCGATGCCGTGCCGGGCCAGCACGACGGCCAGCGGGCGGCCGAGGTCCATGCGCACGCGCCCCGCGTTGGAGTCGCGGTCGACCTTTCCCGAGCCGGGCAGGCACAGCACGGTCGGGTGCGGCCCCGGTCCGGCGGGCAGCGTGAGCGTGCCCGCGAGCGCCACGCCGTCGGCGGCCGTGGCGGCCATCCGGACCTCTCGCGTGACGTCCGCACCCACGGTCGCACCGGACTCGGTCATCAGTACCTCCATGTCGCCAACCCCCATCGTTATCAATTTTGATAAAAGTACCAGAGGTTGGAATGATGCGTCCATGGCTACGCTCGACCTCCTGTTGCACCCCGTCCGGCTGCGCATCCTGCGGACGTTCCTCGACGGCCGTCCCGCCACGACCGCACAGCTGCGCGAACGGCTGCCCGACATCCCGCCCGCGACCATGTACCGGCACGTCGCGACCCTGGCGGGCGCGGGCGTCCTCGAGGTGCTGGACGAGAAGCGGGTGCGGGGCACGGTCGAGCGCACCTACCGGGTGTGCTGGGACCGTGCGGCGCTCGGCCCCGCCGACCGGGCCGCCATGACCACCGACGACCACCGACGCGCGTTCACCGCGTTCGTCGGCGGGCTGCTGGCCGACTTCGACCAGTACCTCGACGGCGAGGCCGTCGCCCCCGACACCGACGGCGTGACTTACCAACAGGCCGCACTGTGGCTGACCGACGAGGAGACGGCCGAACTGCTGACCGAGATACGCGCGGCGGTCACCTCCAGAACAGGACGCGAACCCGGCCAGGGACGCACCCGACGCATGGTCAGCCTCGTGGCCGTGCCCGCGCGGGAGTGACGGGTAAAGAAATCCCGTTCCCCGGCCACGCACGACCAGGTGAACCGATATGAAGTACGTCTCGTGAATACCGGGACCGGGCCGCCGGGGCGCGGGATTGCCCGGATACAGCCAAAACGGACGCGCCCGTGGATAAACGGGCCGCACCCTACGCTATCGATCGGTCAACGTCGCCAAACCATTACGCAATCTTTGCGGCAGGCCCGCTTCGGCGGGATTATGGTGGTGGTACCAGGAAGGAGTTCTGGTATGTCCGATTCCATCACCGCGAATACCGGCAAGGCAGAACGACACGGGATTCTTGCCGGGTTCGACGGTTCCGATGTGGCTCGCGACGCGGCTTTCTGGGCCGCTGCCGAGGCCGACACGCTCGGTTGTCCACTGGTTCTGGCGCGCTCCTACGAGCGGCCCATCAAGGTCGGTGAGCTGACGTTCACCCCCGTCGGCCTGCCGCCGGACGACGCCCGCGCGTGGTGGTGCCGACACTCCCTCCAGCTGCTCGCCGAGCGGTGCCGACTCGACCACCCCGGCCTCGAGGTGCGGACCGCCATTCGGGCAGGCCATCCCGGGCAGGTGCTCAACACCCTCGCCACCGAGCTGAGGGCCGACAGCGTCGTGCTCGGCACCCGTGGGCACGGGCCCATCGCACGGCTCGTGCTCGGGTCGACCGCCGCCGACCTCGTGCACCTGCTCGACCGGCCGGTGGTCGTCGTGCGTGGCACCACCTCCCCGGGGCCCGTCGTGCTGGGGCTCGCAGGCACCGAGACCGACGGGCAGGCCATCGACTTCGCGTTCGACTTCGCGGCACGGCACCGCTCGCCGCTGCTCGCCGTGCACGGGCACCACCACGCCCGCGGGCAGGACGCACTCGACCGGGTGCTCTCGTCGTGGCGGGTGCGCTACCCGGCCGTCGAGGTGCGCACCGAGCTCGTCGGCGGCAGGCCCGCCGACGCACTGGTCGAGCGGTCGGTGGGCGCGCGGTTGGTCGTCGTCGGGAGCCACCACCACAACGCGGCACGCCGGGCGTTGCGGGGCTCCATCAGCCACTCGATGCTCTACCACGCCTGCTGCCCGGTCGCGGTCGTGCCCGCCGGTCAGCACCGCGCGTCGCGGCGGGCGGTCCACGCCGTGGCTACCGGCTCGCCGGCAGGCGCAGGATCGGCGCCGCGCCCTTGAGGGTGCGGATCACCGGGTCGGTCTCGATGCCCCGGATCGCGGTCAGCGTGCCGAGCCGCCCGGTCAGGTAGTCGTGCAGCTCGTACACGTCGCGGCACACCACCGCCGCCGCGAGGTTCGTCGGACCGGTCGTGGCGGCGGCGAACGCGACCTCCGGGTGGTCGGCCAGCGCCTGGCCGCGTACTGGTGCTGGCCGGAGCCCGCACCCGGACGACGACGGCACCCGTGAGCGGGTCCTAGCCGCAATGCCACTGATTTAGATCGTCTTGGCTGATCGCTTGCGGCGTGTGGGCCTGGACGGTGGCGTGATCGTGACTGCTGTCTGGGATGGGCGGCTG
>NZ_SOCP01000015.1 GCF_004364325.1 Actinophytocola oryzae
GGGCTCGTTCCTCGCGCAGGGACCTTCGTGCTCGTCAGTCCAGACGCCGGCGGCCCGCTCACGGTGACATTGGCTCGCTCCGCTCGCTGGTGAGCGGGCCTTTGTCCGGCGTCTTCCCTCCTGCGCGCGAAGGTCCCTGGGCTCGTTCCTCGCGCAGGGACCTTCGTGCTCGTCAGTCCAGACGCCGGCGGCCCGCTCACGGTGACATTGGCTCGCTCCGCTCGCTGGTGAGCAGGCCTTTGTCCGGCGTCTTCCCTCCTGCGCGCGAAGGTCCCTGGGCTCGTTCCTCGCGCAGGGACCTTCGTGCTCGTCAGTCCAGACGCCGGCGGCCCGCTCACGCGTTGCGGGGTTGCACGGTCTCTTCGCTTTGGATCGGGGTTTACCGGAGCCTGCGTTTTCCTCGCTGGGTTGGGTCGGCTTGTTCGCTTCCGCGCCCTCGCTGATCGGTCTGCCCCTGCGTTGGTGGGCCGCCCACGCGCTTCCTGGTTTCACCGTCCGCTTGGCTTTCTGTGCGGCGGGTGTCGGGTGGGTCACGGGATGAGTGCGTAGCCCCTGCCGGAGCCGCTGCCGATCGATCTCGCTTCCGTGACGCCGTGCACCGCGATCGGTACTCGGCTGGTTCCGGTTACTGTGCCGGTGCCCAGTTGTCCGTAGTCGTTGCGGCCCCACGACAGGACGGTTCCGTCGGCGCGCAGCACGTAGGCGCCGTTGTCGAAGCTCGCGACCGCGGTGGCGTCCGCTACGCCCGGCACCCGCACCGGTGACCACGTGACGCACGAGCCCTCGCACGCCGCGCCGGTGCCCAGTTGCCCGTCCGTGTTCAGGCCCCACGCCCACACCGTGCCGTCGTCCGTCAGCGCGTAGCCGTTGTCCCAGCCACCCGCCACCGACGTGACATGCGTCAGCCCGGCTACCTGGACCGGCACGGTCGACACGCACGACTCACCCGGCGTGCACGGGTCGCCGTTGCCGAGTTGGCCGGTGCCGTTGTAGCCCCACGCCCACGCGGTGCCGTCGTCGCGCACCGCGTAGCCGCCCATGGCCGCGCCCGCGATCGCCGTCACGCCCGTCAGGCCCGAGACCCTGACCGGTACCGCCGAGCCGTCGTCGTTCGTGCCGTTGCCCAGGCCACCCCAGCCGCTGCCCCACGCCCACACGGAGCCGTCGACCCGCAGCGCGTACGCGTTGGTGTGCGTGCGCGTCGCGGCGATCGCGACCACACCGGTCAGGCCGCTCACCCGGACCGGCACGGTCGCGTGGTCGTGTGTGCCGGTACCCAGCTGGCCGTTGAAGTTCTCACCCCACGCCCAGACCGAGCCGTCGCCACGCAGCGCGTACCCCGACGCCGCCCCCTCCGCGATCTCGGTCACGCCCGTCAACCCGACCACCGGCACCGGCACGGGCGACCCGCCGTACTGTCCCTGGACGGTCCAGCCGTTGCCGAGCCGGCCGTGGTAGTTGTCGCCCCACGCCCACACGGTGCCGTCCGCGCGCAGGGCGTACGTGCCGGTCGCCGCGCGGACCCGTGAGAGGCCGACGACCGGCGCGGGGGTGCCGGAGGAGCCGACGGTGGGCTCGGCGTCGGCACGTGGGCCGCCGCCCCAGACGTACAGGCAGTCCGCCGTGCACGGGTCCTCGTCGACCACGGCGAACACGCCCGCCAGGTCGGCCACCAGGTGGATCGATCCGGTGTTGTTGTAGAACGCGACGTCGCCGCCGTACCAGAACGCGACCGACGCCGCGTTGGCGACGGTCCGGCCAGGGGAGACGTTGAGGGTCGAGGTGCCGGGAAGGCTACCGACCGGCGCCGTGGCGGCCACGTACGTCGAGGCGGTCGCGTCGACGCCCGTCACGTTGAGCAGCACACCGGTCGAGCTGGTGGGGAGCCTCGCCCCGAGGTTCACGTACACGCTCGAGCCCGATCCGACCGGCCCGGCCTGCGCGCCGGTGCCGTCGCGGGTGTCGAGCACCCGTGTCGGGCTCACCGGGGTGAACGCCGCGCCGTACTGGGGGGTGTAGAAGCCGGTGAGGTCGGCGAGCAGGTCCGCGGTGCCCGCGTTGTTGTACAGGTTCACCCTCCGGTCCGGGCCCAGCGCGACAGTCACCAGGTTCGGCCGCGTCTCACCCGGCGTGACGTTGAGGTTCGACGCGTTGGGCCGAGGGGTGTCCGCCCGCCAGGCGGTCACGAACGTCGGGGCCGTCACGCCGGTGGCGGTCAGGTTCACGGTCACCGCGGTCGCCGACGCGGGGACGCGCCCGGTCAGGTCCAGCACCCTGGTCGCGCCCGCGCCGAGCGAACCACCGTTCGCGCGGGTGTCGAGCACCCGGCTCCCGGCCAGCGCGGTGTACTTCGCGCCGCTCGCGGGCGTCGCGTAGTACCCGGCGAGGTCGGCGACGAGGTGGACGGCGCCGTCGTTGTTGTAGAGGCCGACCTTCCGTTCCGTGCCGAGCGCGACCGTCACCTGGTTGGCCCTGGTGTCCCCGGCCGCCAGGTTGAGGTTCGACGCGGTCGGCACCGCGACACCCGCCGGGAAGACCGTGACGTAGGTGGGTGCCGTCGGCGTCACACCGGTGACGTTGAGGGTCACCGCGGTCGCGGTGGCGGGTACCCGCTCCGCCAGGTCGAGGGTGAGGAGCCCCTGTGCGCCGACGGGACCGGTGTCGCGGGTGTCGAGCACGCGCACGGGGGACAGCGGTGTGAACGTCGACGCCGTCGGCGTCTCGGGTGCCGCGCTCGCCGGTGGGCAGGCGAGCAGGGACCAGAGGACGGTGAGCATGCTGAGGACAGCAGGCAGCGACCTGCGCATTGTGTCGACCCCCCAGGTAGACAGATTCCCCCGACCCAGAACAGACGGTAACGACGAACCGGCTGTATGTCACGGGTGCGGGGGAACCAGCGGACGACCTCGCCGTCCGGTGCGCCTGAGAGGTCAGGCGGGCAGCACGGCCTCGATCGCGGCGATCACGGCGTCGTCCTCCGGCGTGGTGGTCGGTCGGAAACGCGCGACGACCTTGCCGGAGGGGTCCAGGAGGAACTTCTCGAAGTTCCACTGGATGTCGCCCGCGTTGCCGTCGCTGTCCGCGGTGTTCACCAGCTCGGTGTAGACCGGGTGCCGGTCGGGGCCGTTGACGTCGACCTTCTCCATCATCGGGAAGGTGACGCCGTAGGTGGTGGAGCAGAACGTCTGGATCTCCTCCGCCGTGCCGGGCTCCTGGCCGCCGAACTGGTTGCAGGGGAACCCGACGACCGAGAAGCCGTCGAACCGCTCGTGGATCCGCTCGAGCCCGGAGTACTGCGGGGTCAGCCCACACCTGGACGCGACGTTGACGATCATGACGGCCTGCCCCCGCAGGGCGGCCAGCGAGGTGGGTTCACCGGAAAGCGTGTGCAGCGGGATGTCCTGGACGTTCGTCATGGCGCCACACTAGATCCAGTCGCTCGCACTGCTCACGCCCCGGCATGGGGTCCGCGTCACACCCCGCTTCAGCTCTTGGTCAGCGCCTCCACCTCGGCAGGGGAGAGCCTGATGCCCGCCGCCGCGATGTTGTCCTCCAGATGGGACACCGTGCCGGTGCCCGGGATCGGGAGGATCGCGGGGGAGCGGGCCAGGAGCCAGGCCAGCACGATCTGACGCGGCGTCGCGTGGTGGTCGCCCGCGACGTCGTTCATGACCGAGTTGTCGAAGTCCTGGATCGGCGCCCACGGCAGGAACACCATCTGCTCCTGCTCGCACAGGTCGACGATCGACTCCGAGCTGCGGTCGGACAGGTTGTAGCGGTTCTGGATGGACACGACCGGCGTCAGCTTCTGCGCGCGCCGCAGCTCGTCCTCCGTCACGTTGGACACGCCGATGTGGCGGATCTTGCCCTGCTCCTTGAGCGTCACCAGCGCGCCGATCGACTCCTCGATCGGGACCTCCGGGTCCGGGCGGTGGAACTGGTAGAGCGGGATCTCGTCCAGTCCCAGCCGCCGCAGGCTGCCCTCGCACGCCTCGAGCAGGTGCTCCGGCCTGCCGTTCACCGGCCACCTGCCGGGGCCGGTCCGCTCCAGGCCGCCCTTCGTGGCGATGACGAGGTCGTCCGGGTACGGGCGCAGCGTCTCGCCGATCAGCTCCTCGCTGATGTGCGGCCCGTACGAGTCGGCGGTGTCGATGAAGTTGACACCCAGCTCGACCGCGCGGCGCAGTGTCGCCCTGGCCTCGTCCACGTTCGCAGGCGCACCCCAGATCCCGTCACCGGTGATCCGCATGGCGCCGTAGCCGAGGCGGTTGACCGTGAGGTCACCGCCGACGTCGATGGTTCCCGCTTCTCCAGCATGCACGTTTCCCGATTCTGGCACGGTCGCGCGGCCCGCGCCCCGTGGAGCGGCTCCAGGAGCGCCACCACCCGGCGGGACGTACGGTCGGGGGCACGCGTCGTCAGGAGGTACTGGTGCTGGACCAGCTGCAGCGGCTCGGCGAGCACGTCGGGGCGTGGCTGTATCTGATCGCGGGCGGACTGGCGTTCGCCGAGGCGGCGGTCCTCGTGGGGATGGTGCTTCCCGGCGAGGTGGCGCTGCTCGTGGCCGGGTTCGGCGCGCACCAGGGGTGGGTCTCGCTGTGGCCGATGGTCGTGGTCGCGGTCCTCGCGGCGGCACTGGGCGACAGCGTCGGCTACGAGGTCGGCAAGTGGCTCGGGCCGAAGTTGCTCGGGTCGGGGATCGGGCGGCGCATCGGCGTCGAGCGCTGGGCGAAGGCCGAGGCGTTCCTGCACCGCCACGGCGGCAAGGCGGTCCTGCTCGGCCGGTTCACCGCGGTGCTGCGGGCACTCACCCCCGGGGTCGCCGGCGCCGCGCACCTGCCCTACCTGCGGGTCTTCCTCCCGTGGAACCTGGCGGGCGCCGTCATCTGGGGCGGCGGCTGCGTGCTGCTCGGCTACGGCTTCTCGGCGTCCCTGGCGGTGGTCGGCCGCTACCTCGCGTGGGGCCCGATCGTGCTCGTCGCCGTGGGCCTGGTCGTGTACCTGGTCGTGCGGTCGGCCCGGCGCCGCCGCACGACCTGAGGTCACGGGCAGGGCGCGTCGAAGGGCAGGCCGGTGAAGTGCTCCTCCCACTGCGCCTCGGTGACGCGCGGAGAGGACGACGCGCACAGCCGGGAGGCGACGCGGTCCACGTCGACCAGCCACAGCCGGGCCGTGCGGTCCTCGCTCGCGGTCACGAGCCGCGTGCCGTCCGGGGCGAACGCCACCGAGTACACACGGTCCGTGTGGCCGGTCATCGTCGCGAGGCCGTGGGGTCGGCGCGGGTTCGTCACGTCCCACAGCCGGACCGTCCGGTCCAGGCTCGCCGACGCCGGCGTCCGGCCGTCGGGGCGCCACGCCACGCCGTCCACGCGGTCGGTGTGACCGGTCAGCTTCCCCAGCAGCTCGGGGCGACGCGGGTCGCGCACGTCCCACAGCGCGACCGTGGTGTCGATGCTGCCCAACGCGAGCACGTTCCCGTCGGGTCCGAACACCGCCGCCTTCACCGGGCCCCCGAGGCCGGTCAGCACCGCGCCGGGACGCGGCTTGTCCGAGTCGGCCAGGTCCCCGCCGGCCGGGGCTGAACAATCGCCACCCTCCCCGCCACGGGTGATGCGGACGGTGATTGATCGGATCTAATGGGCGATTTTCCCGTTGCTGTCGCGATGTTGCGTATTGACGTCCCATATACATCAGATGTTAACTGGGCGTGACAACGTCCCCCGTACACCTTCACCCCTGCCTCGGAAGGTGCGCCATGAGGTCGCTACGACTCCTGCCCGTCGCCGTGGTCATCGGCGCCGCGCTCACCGCAGTACCCGCCACCACCCCCGCGCTCGCCTCGCCGACCGACGCCGCCTTCTCCACCTCGGCCGGCCGTCTCGACGTCGACTACGCGAGCTACCTGGCCAAGCACGACATCGTCTACAACCGGCCCAACACCAACCCCGCCTACGGGCTCACGGCGGGCAACGGCCGGACCGGGGCGATGGTGTGGCAGGCCAACGGGCTGACCATGCAGGTGTCCAACGTGGACGCCTCACAGCAGACGGCGTTCGGCGCCGGGCTGGTCAACCTCAACACCTCGCCCGCCATGGACTCCGGCTACAGCGCCTACCAGCAGCGCCTGTCGCTCTACGACGGCACGCTGACCACGAAGTACGACAGCAACCGCACCGTCACCATCATGGGCCAGCCGGGCTCCGAGGTGATGGGCATCCACGTCGACGACACGCGCGGCGGCGTGAGCAGCGTGACCGTCGAGCTGTCGCTGTGGGACGTGGCGAACCTCGGCAACAGCGGCGACGTGCCGGACAT
Source organism: Actinophytocola oryzae (assembly GCF_004364325.1). Lineage (GTDB taxonomy): Bacteria > Actinomycetota > Actinomycetes > Mycobacteriales > Pseudonocardiaceae > Actinophytocola > Actinophytocola oryzae. Next base: position 6,316 of record NZ_SOCP01000015.1, read on the forward strand.
CAACACCTGGCGGCAGGTCTCCAGCTACGCCGACTCGACCGGTGCCGGCATCAGCCGCGGCCAGAACGACCCGCAGAAGTTCGGCTACACCCTGGCCGCGACGGTCGAGGGCGCGAACTACAGCGCGTCGGTGGTCAACAACAGCCGGGTCCGGCTGACGATCACCCCGACGTCGAGCTACACGGTCTGGTTCACCGCCAGCACCAGGCTCAACGCGCCGAGCAACAACTCGATCAACCAGGCCAAGAACGCGCTGGCGTCGGTGAAGTCGACCGGCTACGGGACGACCTTCACCAACTACCGCAACTTCTGGCACAATTTCTGGGGCAAGTCGTTCGTGCAGTACGGCGGCCTGTCCGGCGACGCGGACTACCTCGAGAACGTCTACTACCTGTCCACGTACCTGATCGCGGCGGGCGGCTACGGCAACTACCCGTACCACTTCATCAACGGCGTGTTCCGCTCGACCGGCGACTCGACGAAGTGGAGCAACGCGTACTGGTACTGGAACCAGCGCGACGTCTACAACTCGTTCCTCGCGTCGAACCACACCGACCTGATGAACACCTTCAACAACCTCTACAGCCGCAACTACAACGCGCTGAAGTCCTACACCCAGACGAGGTACGGCGTCGACGGCCTGTGGGTGCCGGAGACCATGGGCTGGGACGGCAACGCCCGCGGCACGGTCGGCAGCGACTACACCAAGAACATCCTGTCGACCGGGTACGAGGCCGCGTACAACATGTACCTGCAGTACCGGTACACCAACGACGCCAACTACCTGCGCAACGTCGCCTACCCGTACATCCGCGAGACGGCCAAGTTCTACTCACGCATGCTGTCGGTCGACGTCAGCGGCAGGTACTACATGGCGAACTCGAACTCCCACGAGACGTACTGGAACGTGCGCAATGCGATCACGGACCTGGCGGCGGTGCGGAGCATCTTCCCGATCGCGCTGTCGGTGTCCCAGCAGCTGGGTCTTGACTCGGGGCTGCGGGCCGAGTGGCAGCGGGTCCTCGACAACCTGGTGGCCTACCCGCAGCAGAACGGCCAGTACCTGCCGCACGAGCCGCCGCTGTCGCAGACCCGCAACGGCGAGAACGTGGCGTCGGAGCTGATCTGGCCGTACAACGTCACCGGCATCGGCTACCCGGACTACCAGACCGCGGTGAACACGTGGAACGCCAGGCCTTTCCCTTACGGCAACGTGTGGGCCAACGACGCGGTCCAGGCCGCCCGGCTGGGCCTCGGTGACCAGACGTTCAACGGCATGAAGCGGATGCTGCAGCAGTACCAGAACTACCCGAACGGGTTCACCAACAACACCAACGGTGTCTTCGAGTACCACGGCGTGCACCTGTCCGCGATGAACGAGGCGTTGCTGCAGTCGTACAACGACAAGATCCGCGTGTTCCCGGCGGCGCCGAGCAACTCGAACTTCGTCGGCAAGTTCACGCTGCTGGCCAAGAACGGCTTCCTGGTCAGCTCGGAACGCGAGGCGAACGAGACGAAGTACGTCGGCCTCCGCAGCCAGTGGGGTGCGACCGCGCGGGTGGTGAACCCGTGGGGCACGCAGCAGGTGCGGGTGCGGCGCGCGTCGGACAACGCGATCCTGCTGACCTCGTCGTCGGCCGAGTTCGAGTTCGCGACGGCGTCGAACACGGTCTACGTCGTGGAGCGCACGGCGAAGCCGCTGACGTCGTACTCGACCACCAGGCTGACCGGCTCGCAGAACCAGGGCGCGAAGTCGCTGAGCGGCACCGCGTCGACGCTGGGCCTGAACGGGTCCGGCAGCAGCGGTCTGGTGAACGACACCGAGGGCACCTACGACAGCAACTGGCACCTGACCACGGCCAGGGGCTACGGCGACTACAACGACGACACCCACCACTCGACGGTCGTCAACGCCGCGGCGTCGTACACGTTCACCGGCACGGGCATCCAGTACCTGTCCGAACGCAACGGCGACATGGGTTCCGTGGACGTCTACCTGGACAACGCCTTCCAGGCCACGGTGAACCTCAACGTCTCCGGCGCGCGACAGGTACAGCAGGTAGTGTGGCAGAAGTCGGGCCTGTCGAGGAGCCAGCACACCATCAGGATCGTCAACCGCAGCACGTCGGTCGGCATGATCGACGCGTACCGGGTCACGGCGTAGTCCGCACCGACGGAGGCACCCTCCTCCCGGACCGGGGAGAGGGTGCCTCCGCGAGTGCGAGACGCGGTACGGGGCGAGGAGGTCCGAGACGACACAGGCGTTCCTGACGGCGGCCGGATCGATCACGTGCCGCCAGGCGGCGCCGTCGGAGCTAGAGGTCCCTGGTCATGAAGGTGTTGTGCGGGCTCGGTTCGTACTCGCCGAAGGCGTCGCAGTAGGTGAAGCCGAACTTCTCGTAGAGCCTGCGTGCCGGGAGGAAGAACTCGTCGGTGCCGGTCTCGAGGCTCAGCTTCGTGTACCCGCGCCGCCGTGCCTCGCCGACGAGGTGGTCGAGCAGCAGTGAGGCGACGCCACCTCGCGTCCGGTTCGCGCTGGTGCGCATGGACTTCACCTCACCGTGCGTCGGCGACAGCTGCTTGAGCGCCGCGCACCCGAGCAGGACGCCGTCGTCGTACGCCGTCCAGAAGGTGATCTCGGGCCGCCGCAGCTCGTCGAGGTCGAGGGCGTAGGCGTGCTCGACCGGCGTGATCGTCCGCATGTCGCGGAGGTGCTCGCCGAGCAGCTCGGCGACGTCGGCGCCGGTCAGGTCGTCAACCAGGATCTGCACGGTCGCCACCCTAGGACGGACCGGGGTTGTTCACCGTGCTCGTGTGGGTGACCTCTCCGTCGATGACCGTGAACAACCGGCGCCCCGGCAGGTCGACGAACGGGCACCCGGCCACGCCCTGCCGCGGCGTGGCCGACTCGTCACCGGGCTCGACCCGCAACGCTGGCAGCCCACGCGTCGCGGCCACGTCACACGCACGTCACCGCCCACCGGTACGGGAGCCGGTGGGCGGCGCGTCCTGCGCGTCCGATGTGGACGGTCAGGATCTCACGTAGTTCGCGATCTGCCCGAGCACGCCCACGTCGGTGAGGAAACCGATGTGGGTCTGGCAGGCGACCAGGTTGTTGGTCGCGCCGTCCAGGCGGGTGCTCGTGTAGGGGAGGATGACGCCGTCGCACGCGGAGTACCACGTGGCGTAGCGGGTGGCACCCGGCGTCTCGTCACCGGCGGAGATCTGCGCGATGAACGACGAGCCGGGGTACATCTGCTGGCAGGTGATGAAGACCAGACAGGCCCCCGCAGAGGTGGTGCCGTGGTTCGCGCCCGCGATCGAGGCGAGGTGGCTGACGCTCGACGCGCCACCCAGCACCTTCAGGTAGTACTGGCTGACCAGCCCACCCATCGAGTGGTTGACGATCGCGACCTGGGACGCGCCGGTCCGCGACTTGACCTGGTTGACGTAGGACTGGAGGCCCTGCGCGTTCGTCACGTTGCTGCCGTAGGAGTTGTACTCGTAGGCGAACAGGTTGCTGCTCGACCAGCCTGCCGACCGGAACACCGCCATGGCCGTGGTCCAGTTCGACGCGCTGCCCGTATAACCGTGCACGAAGATCACCGGCGTCGTCGTGGCCGCACTGGCCGACGGCGCCGGTGAGAACACGGCGAACGCGACCGCGAACGCCGCGACTATCCCGAGAATTCGACGCATGAATCCCTCCAAGCAGGGAAAAGAGGTGGGACTCATCCAGGGTGCACAACGCGAGCCGGCCGCAACATCGGCGTAATCACCAGTCTTCACGGCCGACACATCGCAGCTCGGGGTGATTGTCCGGTTGCGTTCCGTGTGTGGGGGTCGACGTGCGGATGGCGACCCGGTACAACATGAGAGCGCTTCCACGGGATGCGCGAAGACTTCCTCGCCGGAGAGGGTTCAACGCATGTCGAAAGCACGTCGCCGGATGGGCCGGGTCCTCGTACTCGCCGTGGTGGTGGCCGCCGCGGTGACGGTGCCCGCAGCGCAGGCGTCGCCGCCGCCGAACCTCGGGCCGAACGTGACGGTGTTCGAGCCGAGCATGCCGGTCGAGCAGATCCAGGCGACCCTCGACGCCGCCCACGCGCGCCAGGTCGACGCCGAGATGGGCACCGCGCGCCAGGCGTTCCTCTTCGCGCCGGGCACCTACGGCACCGCCGAGCACCCGCTGCAGATCAAGGTCGGCTACTACACCGAGATCGCCGGGCTCGGCGCCTCGCCCGACGACGTCGTGATCAACGGCAAGGTCGAGGTCTACAACCGGTGCCTCGCCGACGGCGGCACGAGCAACTGCCTCGCGCTGGTCAACTTCTGGCGCACCCTGTCCAACCTCTCGATCGACATCAACGCCACCGGCCAGGACGACTGCCGCGCGTCGGCCAACTTCTGGGCCGTGTCGCAGGCGGTCTCCCTGCGGCGCCTGGACATCAGGGGCGGCACACTGTCCCTGATGGACTACTGCACCGCCGGTCCGCAGTACGCCAGCGGCGGGTTCATCGCCGACTCGCGCCTGCCCGCGACCACCAACGGCTCCCAGCAGCAGTGGCTCACCCGCAACAGCGAGGTCGCGAGCTGGTCCAACGGCGTGTGGAACCAGGTGTTCTCCGGCGTCGTCGGCGCCCCCGACGACGCGGCCTTCCCCAACCCGCCCTACACCACGATCGACCGGACCCTCGTCAGCCGCGAGAAGCCGTACCTGTTCCGCGACACGCGTGGCCGCTACAACGTCCGCGTGCCCTCCGCACGCACGAACTCCCGGGGCGTCTCCTGGGCCGACGGCCTGACCCCCGGCCGCACCGTCCCGCTGTCGGACTTCTACGTCGCGAAGCCCGGCGACGACGTGCGGAAGATCAACGCCCAGCTCGCCAGGGGCAAGAACCTGCTGCTCACCCCGGGCGTGTACGACATCGCCCGGGGCATCGAGGTCAGGCGCCCCGGCACCGTGGTCCTCGGCATCGGCCACGCGACGCTCACCGCCGTGCACGGCGCCGTCCCGCTGGACGTGGCCGGGGTGCCCGGCGTGGTCGTCGCGGGTGTGACGATCGACGCGGGCCTCACGGAGTCGCCGGTGCTGCTGCGGGTCCGCGACGGCCGGTCCGACCCGCACGACCCGACCACCCTGTCGGACGTGTACTTCCGGGTCGGCGGCCCGCACGTCGGCAAGACGAGGACCGCGCTGCAGGTCGACGCGGACGACGTGCTCATCGACCACACCTGGGTGTGGCGTGCCGACCACGGCGTCGAGGGCTTCACCGACACCCAGCGGTGGCAGACCAACACCGGCCGGGGCGGCGTGGTCGTCAACGGCGACCGGGTGACCGCGACCGGCCTGTTCGTCGAGCACTTCCAGCAGTACAACACCGTCTGGAACGGCGAGAAGGGCACCGTCGTGCTCTACCAGAACGAGCTGCCCTACGACCCGCCGACGCAGGCCGACTGGATGAACGGGCGGGTCGAGGGCTACGCGGGCTACAAGGTCGGCGACCGGGTCCGCACCCACACCCTCCACGGCGCCGGGGTGTACGTGTTCAACCAGAACAACCCGTCGATCCACACCGAGAACGGGTTCGAGGCGCCGAACCGGCCGGGGGTGCGGCTGCACCACATCATGACCGTCAACCTCGCCGCGGGCACGATCGACCACGTGGTCAACGGCGTCGGCGACCCGGCGGACACCACGAAGGTCGGCGTCCCCGTGTACGTGACGGACTACCCGGCGTCGTGACCCGCCGCCTCCCCCTTCCCTTCAGGTTCAATGAGGGTGATGAACCTGGCGGGAAGGGGAGGGGCCGCGGGTGACCGTACAGCTTCAGACACCGGTGTGGCGGGTGCTGCTCGGGTATGTCCGGCCGTTCCGGTGGGTGCTGGTCGCCGGGGCGGTGCTGAGCCTGATGACCGGCGCGACCGGGCTCGCGCTGCCGCTGGTGGTGCGCGAGCTGGTCACCGGGCTGCAGTCCGACCAGGGCGTTGCCGGGCTGCTCGCGCTCATGACGCTGCTGATCCTCGGCAACGCGGCCATCGGCGCGTACGGGTCCTACCTGCTCGAACGCACCGCGGAGTCGGTGGTCCTGCTCGCGCGGCGCAGGCTCGTGTCGCGGCTGCTGTGGCTGCGGGTCCCGGCCGTCGACGCGGCGGAACCGGGTGACCTCATGTCCCGGGTCACGTCCGACACGACCCTGCTGCGGCAGGTCACGACCGGCTCGTTCGTCAGCGCGGTCACCAGCACGCTGACCCTCGTCGCCACGGTCGTGCTGATGGCGACGCTCGACCCGGTCCTGCTGGTCGTCACGCTCGGCGCGCTCCTCGTGGCGCAGGTCGTCATGCGCCTGGTGATCCCGCGGATCCGCAGGGCAAGCAAGCAGGCGCAGGAGTCCGTCGGGATCATGGGTGCCGCGCTGGAGCGGGTGCTCGGCGCGCTGCGCACGGTCAAGGCCTCCGGCGCGGAGGAACGCGAGCGCGACCGGCTGCACGCCGCGGCGGGTGACGCCTACGGCGCCGGGGTGCGTGCCGCGAAGTGGGAGGCGATCGTCGGGAACGTCGGCGGGCTCGTGATGCAGCTGGCGTTCATCACCGTGATCGGGCTGGGTGGCAGCCGGGTCGCGTCCGGCGCCATCGACATCGGCACGCTGGTGGCGTTCCTGCTGTACCTGATCTACCTCATGCCGTCGCTGCGTGAGCTCGTCAACGCGGCCACCCAGTACCAGCGGGGTGCCGCGGCCGTCGCCCGCATCAGCGAGGTGGAGTCGCTGCCGGTGGAGACGCCGGGGGAGCCGCCGTCGGTCACGCACGAGCCCGCGTCGGTGACGTTCGAGCGGGTGCGGTTCCGCTACCAGCCGGACCTGCCGGAGGTGCACCGCGGCGTCAGCTTCACGGTGCCACCCGGCGGGATGACCGCGTTCGTCGGGCCGTCCGGCGCGGGCAAGACCACCGTCTTCTCGCTCGTGGAACGGTTCTACGAGCCGGAGTCCGGCCGCGTGCTCGTCGACGGCACCGACGTGCGGGACTGGCCGCTGGCCGGGCTGCGTGCGGCGATCGGTTACGTCGAGCAGGACGCCCCGGTCCTGTCCGGCACGCTGCGGGAGAACCTGCTGTTCGGCGCCCCGGCCGCGACCCCCCTGGAGATCGACGACATCCTGGGCGTCACGCGGCTGTCCGCCATGGTCGCCAGGCTCCCCGACGGCCTCGACACGCCCGTCGGGCACCGCGGCATCAAGCTCTCCGGCGGGGAGCGCCAGCGCATCGCGATCGCCCGTGCGCTGCTGCGCAGGCCGCGGCTGCTGCTGCTCGACGAGGTCACCTCGCAGCTCGACGCCGTCAACGAGGCGGCGCTGCGGGCCACGATCGCCGACGCCGCCACCACGACCACGGTCCTGGTGGTCGCCCACCGGCTGTCGACGGTCACGATGGCCGACCGCATCGTCGTGATGGACGCGGGCGAGGTCCGCGCGGTCGGCACGCATGCCGATCTCGTCACCGGGGACCCGCTCTACGCGGAATTGGCGACGACCCAACTCCTGGCGACCGCGCACCTCGAGTGAGTGGTCAGTCCACCGGAATTCCGGTGACGGTCGTCCGAAATCCCCGGTCCACTGTGGACGATCTGGCCGAGAACGTCCCGGTGACCGGCCACAAGCTCACGATCTTCCTGTACGAGATCGCCGAGGACCCGACCTCACGCAACCGGCCGCCGGTCCGCGTGCTGCCGCCGAACGCGCCGACGTCGCGCAAGCCGCCGATGGCGTTGCTGCTGCGCTACCTGATCACCCGGTGGGGCGGCGACCGCCCTCGAGCTGGACGCGGCCTACGAGCGCGTCCACGCCTACGTCGTCGACAACCTGAACCGCCGGGCGCCGAGCGTGGCGCTCCTGGTGGCCGTCGGCGCGGAGACCCCGGCCGCCCCGCATGGCGATGCGCCGGGCGCTGAGCGCGACGGTACGGCTGCGGCGGAACGGCCTGCTGCGAGCCTACGGCGAGGCCCCGGTGGCGCTGGCGCAGGAGCTGGCTCTCGGCAACGGCGTGTTCGAGTACCCGATGGGCTGGGGCGGCGACGTCGGCCTGCTCGGCCACGACCCCGGCGAGGTGACCCTGCCCGAGGTGACGGACGCCGGCTCGATGACCACCCCGTCCCACGTGGCCTCGACACTCGTGGCGGGCCAGGACCGGGTCGGCAACGCGGCGGTGGCGGGCGCGGCGATGCGCGTGGTCCCGATGGCGGTCCCCAGCAAGGACTGACCCGCCCTGACTCGCCAAGTCTTGACACCACGATTGTTAGCGATAACACTCTTTAGTGACGCGACGCCGCTCACGCACATGATCCACCAGTATTCCTGCTACTGGCATGACTGTTTTCCGTCTCGGCATGTGCTCGATCCAGTATGAGCGTTAACACTCAGGCGGGTTTCCGCCGAGTACGGCGTTGCCTCACTCCCGAAAGGCTCACCATGAAGCTCTGGTCCTCGCGGACTGTGTGGCGAACGACCCTCGCCGCCGCCGCGACCGTGGCGGTGGCCGCCGCGGCACTGGTCGCCCTGCCCGGTGCGGCGCGGGCGGCGGGCACCCTGCCCTGCGACATCTACGCGAGCGGCGGCACGCCGTGCGTCGCCGCCCACAGCACCACCCGCGCGCTCTTCGGTTCCTACAGCGGCTCCCTCTACCAGGTGCGGCGCTGGTCCGACGGCGCGACGACCAATGTCGGCGTGCTCGGTGCGGGCGGTTACGCCAACGCCGCGACGCAGGACTCGTTCTGCTCGGGCACGTACTGCACGATCGTGCGCATCTACGACCAGACCTCGCGGCACAACGACCTCACGATCGCACCCGGTGGCGGCGCCAACCCCACCGCCGACCAGGGTGCCAACGCGGCGGCGCTGCCCGTGACGGCGGGCGGCCACAAGGTCTACGGCGTCTACATCTCCGCGGGCAACGGCTACCGCAACAACGCGACCAACGGAGTCGCCACCGGCAGCCAGCCGGAGGGCATGTACATGGTGACCGAGGGGACGCACGTCAACGACCGCTGCTGCTTCGACTACGGCAACGCCGAGACGAACAACCTCGACACCGGCAACGGCGACATGGACGCGATCTACTTCGGCAACCTGTGCTGGTTCTCCCCGTGCTCGGCGGGCCCCAGGGTCGCCGCCGACCTCGAGAACGGCCTCTTCGCCGGGGGCAACGGTTCCTGGACGGCGAACACCGGGCGGGGCAGCGCCTTCGTGACGGCCGTGCTCAAGAACAACGGCACCTCCACCTACGCCATCAAGGACGGCAACGCGCAGTCCGGCGGCCTGGCGACGCGGTACGACGGCGCGTTGCCGAGCCAGTCGGGCTACCGGCCGATGACCAAGCAGGGCGCGATCATCCTCGGGATCGGCGGTGACAACAGCAACGGCTCGGTCGGCTCGTTCTTCGAGGGCGTCATGACGAGCGGCTATCCCAGCGACGCCACGGAGAACTCGGTGCAGTCCAACATCGTCTCCGTCGGCTACGGCAAGAGCGTCACGTTCCCGGTGAACGGAGCCACCTACCGGCTGACGAACCTCGTGAGCGGCAAGGTCCTCGACGCGGTCAACTGCGGCACGGCCAACGGCACCCAGATCGACGTGTGGCAGTCGCTGGGCAACACCTGCCAGCAGTGGCGGTTCACCAGCGTGGGCGCGAACAAGTGGACCATCACCAACGTCAACGCGGGCAAGGTCCTGGACGCGGTCAACTGCGGGCTGGCGCTCGGCACGGCGGTCAACCTGTGGCAGTCGCTCGGCAACACCTGCCAGCAGTGGGCGGTGATCCCCGCGGGCAACGGCCGTTACGAGCTGGTGGTCGAGAACAGCGGCATGGTGCTGGACGACCAGAACTGCGGCACGGCGAACGGCACGAAGGCGCAGCTGTGGATGTGGCTCAACAACACCTGCCAGCTCTGGTCGATCGCGGCGTGAGGCCCGGCTGTGGCGCGGTCACCCGACCGCGCCACACGTCTCAGCCGCGGCCCCGGGCAGACACCCGGCGGCGCAGCTCCGCGATCCGGGTGAGGTACTTCCGCGCCAGCCGGGTGTCCTCGCCGCTCGCGGCCGTTCTGCGGTCCTCGGCGGCGGTCCTCGCCAGGTGCGCGGTGTGGTGCTCGTGCAGTGCGGCGAGCAGTGAGTCGGCCCGGGGCACGATCGGGCTCGTCGCGGTCGGGTGCTGCTCGACGCTGTAGACCGTGGTCCGGTCGGCCGCGAGGTCGGTGAGGCGGTAGCAGAGGAACAGGCCGCCGAAGCCCGCGTCGATGTCCAGGCACCGGCCGAGGGGAAGCAGGTCGCCGTCGCGGGAGAAGATCTCCCGTTCCAGGGCGGCCATGGGCGCGGCGGTCGCGGGCGGGTGGGGGAGCGCCAGCTTCCACGGCTGGTTGGTGACGTCGAACAGCAGCGTCGGGTCCGCCTCGGCGAGCACGAAGAACTCCCGGGGGAACTCGACGCCGTAGCACTCGTCGAGGACCTCGCCGGGGTCCAGCCCGGTCTCGTGGAGGGCCGTGGCGAGGCGGGCCATCGAGGGGTAGTCGTCGCGGGAGGCCGCGGCACGCAGGCGGTCGAGCTGGCTTTCCCTTATGGCTGTTCGCCTCCACCCGGTTCGGCCGTGACCCGTGCCGCGAGTCTATTGGCGGACGCGTGACCCTCTCTGAGGCGTCTCTGGATCCCCATCACCCGAAAGTCACGAAAAAGCCACCATAAGAGTGATCTTGACACGTCCGGGGTACCCGCCGGGCATAGCGGAGAAGAGCGGCGGTTGGGGTTGTGTCATGTATGAGCACCGTTTGCACCAGGTCGGAGGGTGGTCCACCAACACGGTCGCGCGTCGGCGCAGGCTTCGCGCGGCACGACGGCGAGTGACCGGGCTGCGTGCCCGGTTGGCGGAAGGTTGTATCACGTCGGCGGTTCCCGACGCGGTGCGTGAGGAGCAGACGCCCGGCGTGTGACGCCCGGTGTGCGGTTGGCGTCCGGATACGGCCGGAACGCACCCGGCGAGGTCGGATAGAACGTTCCCGTGCGGTGGAGCGGGCAGCGGACGGACAGGGTCGACGGCGGCACACTGCCGGGACTGGCGCGGCTGTCCGGCTTCGTGCGGAGCGTGCGGACACCCGAGTTCCGGGGCGTGACCTTCCACGAGGTGCACGCCAGGAGCGCGCTCAACCACGTGCCGGAAGACGCGCGGATGCTGCCCGGTGAGTGGACCCTCAACCCCTACCGGGGCTGCACCCACGCGTGTCAGTACTGCTTCGCCCGCCCGACCCACACGCGGCTCGGGCTGGGCGTCGCGGAGGACTTCGACCGCGAGATCATCGTCAAGACCAACATCGTCGAGGTGCTGCGGGCCGAGCTGTCGCGGCGGCGCAGGCTCCCGCCGCGTGTCGCGTTCGGCACCAACACCGACGTGTACCAGCGGGCCGAGGGCCGCTACGAGCTGATGCCCGGCATCATCGACGCGCTCGCGGGCCACCGGGTGCCGTTCTCGATCCTCACCAAGAGCCCGCTGATCCGCCGCGACCTCGACCGGCTGGTCGCGGCGAGCGCGGTCACGACCGTCCACCTGGGCCTCTCGATCTCCCTGCTGGACGAGGACCTGCGGGAGTCGGTCGAGTTCGGCACGGCCACCACGGCCGCCCGGCTCGCCACCGTCCGTGCCATCGCGGACGCCGGGCTGGAATGCACGGTGTTCCTGTCGCCGGTCCTCCCGCACCTCAACGACACCGAGGCCCAGCTCGAGGAACTGGTCGGCGCGGTGGCGGGCGCGGGCGCGACCAGCGTCCTGTACACGCCGCTGTACCTGTCCTCGGGCGTGAAGGACGTGTTCCTCACCTGGCTGCGGCAGGCACGGCCGGACCTGCTCGACGTCTACACGCGGCTCTACTCGTCGGGCTCGGAGGCAGTACGGTCGTATCGGGACGGCCTGCGCTCCCGCATCCTCCCGATCATCGAACGGCACGGCCTGCCGGCTCCCGACGAGACGATCGAGGACAGGTTCGCCCTGCACGGCTTCCGAGGCGGTCGCCCGCCGGAACCGACCGCGCTGACGCTCTTCTGACCATGCCCGGGTACGGGTGGCGCTGTCCCCCAGGTCACAGCGCCACCCGCCTTCCCCCCAGGTTAGGGCTCGAGAGGGGCACTCACGAGCCGTGGTCCCGGTCCCGTTCCTGTCTAACGCGACCGGGAGTTGTCCACGACCGCCAACCACGCCGGACAATTGATCTCGCGAGGTCGCGGGGGAAGAATGAGTGCTTCGCGGGTTCGGGAGCGATGTGATGCGCGAGGGCGCCGACGGCAGGACCGGTCTGGTGTTCGTCGCATCGTCGGCTCTGGTGGCACTCGTCGTCGGGCTCGTGCTCGGCCTGCCGTGGCCGGTGACCGTGCTGCTGCCCGTCGCGGCGGGCGCGACCGGGCTCGTCGTCCTCGCCATGTCCGCGGCGGGCACACGTCGCGACATCCTGCGCTGGCAGGACGCCGCGGTGGACGTGACCGCGTGGGCCGTGCGCCACGACGGCCGCAGTGACACCAGCGTCGCGGGGCTCGCCGGGTACGCGGTGGCCGACAGCAGGCTGTTCACCGGCGGCATCCTCGCCGCGGGCCGGCTGGCCGGGTTCGACGTCGGGGTCGCCTGTTTCGAGGTGACCGAGGGTCAGGGCGCCGTCTCGCCGCACACGGCGGTGCTCGTCCGGCTGCCGAGCCCGCACCCCCCGATGCGCGGCACGCCGGGAAGGCTGCCCGCGCGTGCCGAGTCCGTCCAGGTCGACGGCTACGACCTCCGGATGGTGTTCCGGGGGTGGCCACCCGCCGTCGACCTGGACCTTCGCGTCGGCGAGGCCGTGGCGGTGGCCCGCGGACTGTGACTCAGGGTCACGGCCGTTCGGACGATCTTCCGGAATCCGTGAGTTGAAACAGCAACCTTCGCCCGTGCTCGTCGTTTAGTGTGTGTCAGACCACAACGTGCACGTGCAGATGCACGATTCTGGGGAGGTGTGGATGCGCCAGGCCGTAGCCGGGGCGGGGACCGACGAGGTCGCCGGACGTAGCGACGCGGAGTTGACGGACGCGGTGCGGCAGGGCGACGCGACCGCCTACGCCGTGCTGTACGAACGTCATCTGCTCGCGGCCCGGCGGGCGGCGGGGTCGCTGACGGCCACTCCCGCCGAGCGGGAGGACCTGGTCGCCGAGGCGTTCGTCCGGCTGCTGCGGGTGCTGCGCGCGGGCGGGGGGCCCAGCGAGGAGTTCCGTCCGTACCTGATCACGACCATGCGGAACGTGCTGATCAGCTGGCGCCGCCGCGACGCGGCCGTGTCGGTGGTCGCGGACGTGCCGGAGGTGGCGCCGACGACCGGCCCCGAGACCGTGGTGGCGGGCAGGATGCACGCGGCGCTGGCCGCCGACGCCTTCGCGTGCCTGCCCGAACGCTGGCGCCTGGTCCTGTGGCGCACCGAGATCGAGGGCGAGGCCCCGGCGAAGGTCGCGAGGTCGCTCGGGATGACCCCGAACGGCGTCGCGGCGCTCGCCTACCGCGCCCGCGAGGGACTGCGGCAGGCGTACCTGGACCAGCACCTCCCCTCGGAGGTGCCGCGTGGCTGCCGGGGCATGGTGACCGAACTGGCCGGCTGGGTGCGTGACCGCTATGCGCCGCAGAAGATGCGGCGCATCGGCGACCACGTCCAGGCGTGCCCCGAGTGCCAGGAGATCGCCGAGGGCCTGCGCAGGCTCAACCAGGAACTGTCCAGCTGAACGTCCATCACCCGTTCGGGTTTCGTCGCGCTACGTGAAACGATCGACTCACCGTGCAACCTGGTTCCTCGCCACGACGCCTTACCTGCGTCGGGGAATCCCACACCACTCACGGAAGTTGGATCAGACTTGCGTAGGCAACGCTTTGCCCTGGTCGCCGCGGTGGCCGTGCTGGTTCTGCCGCCGGCGCCCGCCGTGGCCGACCCCCCGTCGACGGGCACGCCGCCTGCCGCCGCGTCGGCCACCGTCACGCTGATCACCGGGGACCGCGTCGCCGTGCGGGGGGACCGGGTCGTGTCGGTGGCGATGAACCCGCGCCGCGCGGCCGTGCGGTACTGGCGTGAGACGAGGAACGGGCACGACTACGTCATCCCCATGGACGCCGCTCGCGCACTCGCGGGCGGGCGGCTCGACGAGCGCCTCTTCGACGTCACCGGCCTCGTCCGCCAGGGCTACGACGACCGCCACACAGGCGCCCTCCCGGTGATCGTGGCCGCGCCGGAGGGCGCCAGGAGCGCGGTGCCCGCGGGCGCGCGGGTCACCACCGACCTCGGCCCGGTCGACATGCTCGGCCTGGACGTCCCCAAGGCCACCGCGGCCGACTTCTTCGCGACCGCGGGCGAGGCCAGGATCTGGCTCGACGCCAGGGTGTCCGCCACGCTCGACCAGAGCGTTCCGATGACCGGCGCGCCGCAGGCGTGGCAGGCCGGCTACCAGGCCGACGGGGTGCCGGTCGCGGTCCTCGACACCGGCATCGACGCCACCCACCCGGACGTGGCGGGCCGGATCGACGCCGAGCGGAACTTCTCCGACGACCCGGACACCGTCGACCACCACGGGCACGGCACGCACGTCGCCTCCACCATCCTCGGCAGCGGCGCCGCGTCCGGCGGCCGCTACCGGGGCATGGCCCCCGGCGCGCGGCTGCTCGTCGGGAAGGTCCTCGACAGCAGGGGCTCCGGCGCCGAGTCCGGCATCATCGCGGGCATGCAGTGGGCCGCCGACCAGGGCGCCCGCGTGATCAACATGAGTCTCGGCGGGTACCCCGACGACGGCACCGATCCGATGTCCGTCGCACTCGACGAGATCAGCGAGACCTCCGGCGCCCTGTTCGTGGTGGCGGCCGGGAACTTCGGCGAGGACGCCACGGTCAGCTCGCCGGGGACCGCCGGCCGGGCGCTCACCGTGGCCAGCGTGACCAAGTCCGGCGAGCTCAGCAGCTTCTCCAGCCGAGGTCCCCGGCTCGGCGACAACGGCATGAAGCCCGAGATCGCGGGCCCCGGCTCCGACATCGTGGCGGCCAGGGCGGCGGGCACGCTCGCGGCCGAGTCCGTGAACGCGAGCTACGCGAAGCTCTCCGGCACCTCGATGGCGACCCCGCACGTGGCGGGCGCGGCGGCGATCGTCGCCGGTCAGCACCCCGACTGGCGTGCCGAACAGCTCAAGAACGCGCTCGTGAGCAGCGCGAACCCGATCGACGACGTGAACGCGTTCGGACAGGGCGCCGGACTGGTCGACGTCGCCCGCGCGGTCACGCAGCCAACCCGCGTCGAACCTGCCGCGATCACCATGAACGCGACCACCGAGGCCGACCTGGTGTACGTCAACGACGGTGACGAGCCGCTGGACCTCACGGTGTCGGCGGACCTCCGCAGCCGCGACGGCGACCCCGCCCCGGACGGGCTCTTCGGCCTGAGCGACACGCTGCTGAGCGTCCCCGCCAAGGGCACCGCCACGCTCTCGCTGTCGGTCACGCCGCGACCACGGCAGAGCGGGCAGTTCGTCGGCACGGTCGACGCGACCGGCGACGGTGTCAGGCTGACCACACCCGTGTCGGCCACCCTCGCCGGCGAGGAGCACGCGTTCACCGTCCACCTGAACGACCGGCAGGGCAACCCGGCCGTCGCGAACGTGACCGTGCAGAACGAGACCACCGGCGAGTCGTACTCGGA
The DNA here is from genome assembly GCF_004364325.1 of Actinophytocola oryzae. Taxonomy (GTDB): domain Bacteria; phylum Actinomycetota; class Actinomycetes; order Mycobacteriales; family Pseudonocardiaceae; genus Actinophytocola; species Actinophytocola oryzae. The sequence goes on from NZ_SOCP01000015.1 coordinate 22,031, forward strand.
CATCGTGGAGGACGGCGTGTTCGCGCCGGTCGTGCCGGAGGGGCGGTACCGGGTCATCGGCCAGGTGCTCGACGACGGCTGGAACATGGCGGCGGTGACCACCTTCGCGCTGGCGGGCCGGGAGGTCGGCGGCGACACCGAGGTCACCGTCGACACGGCGGCGGCCGGGCGGGTCACCGTGTCGGTGGACGACCCGACCGCGCGGCCGGACATCTCCAACGGCGGCACCGGCGTGGTGTCCACGGTGGACGGGGACGCCGGCCCCTCGGCCGCGGGCGTGCTGTTCGGCGGCGGCCCCACCGTCCCGCTGTACGCGCTGGGCAGCCCCGAGATCGACGGCGTCGAGTTCGCACACGTCAGCCAGTGGCAGCGGCCGTGGACGACCGTGACCGTGACCGGCGAGAACGGCTACGAACTGGCCGACGCGCTCGAGCAGTCGAGTGCGGGCTGGGTCGGTGCCGTCACCGGCCCGCTGGTCGACGTCGGCGACGGCACCGCCCCGGGCGACCTGCACGGCAAGGTGCCGCTGCTGGCCATCGGCGCCCCGCCCGGCGACGAGGAGTTGGCCAGGCGCGTGCGGCTGCTGAAGGAGCACGGCGCGCGGCTCGTGCTGGCGTACGAGTACGTCGCGGACCTGAGCGTCCTGCCGGTCGTGCAGGTCTACGACCCGAAGGCGATCGCCCGGCTGCGTGCCGACCTGGCGAAGGGCCCGGTCGAGGTGCGGGTGGACGGCAGGCGGGACAGCCCGTACTCCTACCTGAACGCGGCCACGGTGCCCGGCGGCGTCCCGGACGGGTACGCGTTCCGGTTCGACAGGGCGGACATGGGCCGGATCGACGGCAGGTTCGCGTCGCTGCGGCAGAGCGACTACTTCGGCCGCATCCAGGTGTCGATGACCTCGGGTGAGCTGCGGGCGGGCTTCGAGGTGAACACCCGCTGGCCGCAGAAGCGGACCGACTACGTCTCGCCGGGCGCGCAGTGGCAGTACGCCACGGCGATCGGCTTCGACCCGCAGACCTACGAGTACAGCGGTTACGAGATCACGTCGGTGATCGACATGCGGGCGGGGGAGCGGCGGGCGCTGTGCCTGTACTGCGCGCCGTTCGGCCCGGAGCTGGCGGAGCCGCAACCGGACTCGCAGTCGGGCGCCCCGTTGCCGTGGGCCTACCGGCAGGGGGACAAGCTGACGTTCGAGGTGCCGATGTTCGGCAGCGCGGACCCCGGCACGTTCACGTTCATGGACTCGACGAACACGGGCACGACCGTGCTCTACCGCGACGGCCGGGAGGTCGGCCGCAACGACGCCCCCGGCCGCGGCCAGTTCGACATCCCCCGGGGTACCGGCAGGTACACGCTGGTCAGCGACGCGGCCAAGACGGGCCCGGAGTGGCCGCTGTCGGTACGCACGAGGGCGGAGTGGACCTTCGCCACCACCCCGTCGACCGAGCGGACCGCGTTGCCGCTGCTGGACGTCCGGTACGACCTGCCCCTCGACGGCCGCGACAGCGCACCGGCCGGTGGCGTCGCGGGACACGTGGACGTCGTCCGCCAGGGCGGCGGCGGTTCCTCCCTGGTCCGTGCGCTGTCCGTGGCGGTGTCGTTCGACGACGGCGCGACCTGGAAGCAGGCGCGGGTGTCGAGGGAGGGCGACCGCTGGAAGGTCGCCCTCCCCGGCGGCACCGGCTTCGCGAGCCTGCGCGCCACCGCGACCGACGCGCTGGACAACTCGGTGACGGAGACGGTCATCAGGGCCTACGCCGTCCGCTAGCCCCACTGTCTACGAAGGACGTTCAAAATTGGTGTGAACCACTCTCGTTACCTCTTCGTGTCCTGGGCAGAAGACACGTAGGACCGTTGAGGAGTGGCCATGTCCCAGTTCAGAAGCAACAGCCGGCATCGCAGGCGCGCGACCGTCGGCCTGGCGACACTGCTCGGCCTCGCGGGTATCGCCGTGGCCGTGGTCGCGTTCAGCGGCGGCAACGGCGAGGCGTCGGCCGCGGAGTCCTGCCAGGGCCTGGACACCGCGCTGCAGAACAACCTGAACTTCATCGCGCAGCAGCAGGCGAACCCCGACACCCAGTCTGCGGCGCGCATCGAGAACCGCGAGGCGGTCGTCGACCAGATCCAGCAGCGGCGGCAGGTTGCCGGCTGCAACGGCGAGCTGGTGGCGCAGCCCATCGACACCGGCTCCGGCGAGTCGTGCGCGGGCCTGGACCAGGCGTTGCTGAACAACCTGAACTTCATCGACGGGCAGCGCGCCAACCCGGACTCGCAGTCCGCGGCACGCATCGAGAACCGGCAGGCCGTCGTCGACCTCATCCAGCAGCGCAGGCAGGCGGCGGGCTGCACCGAGGACGTCCAGGCCGGCGGCCGGCCGCCCGCGGAAGCACCGGCGCAGGAACCCCCGGCGGAGGCACCCGCCGAGCAACCACCCGCCGAGGCCCCGGCCGAGGAGCCGCAGGCCGAGGGCGAGGTGGTCTGCGCGGGCTCCACGGTGACGCTCTCCGGTGAGGCGGGCGCCCCGGCGGCGTCGAGCAACCAGTTCCCGGTCGGCACGAAGCTCAGGGTGACCAACCTGGACAACGACAAGTCCGTCACCGTCGAGGTCACCGGCGCGTCGGGCAGCTGCGCGCTGCTCAACGACGCGGCCTTCGAGCAGGTCCGGGAGCCGGGCAAGAACCTCATCCGCCGCGCCGTGATCGAACGCGTGGGCTGAGAGACCCCTGGGGGTGCGCGGAACCCTGCCCGCGCGCCCCCAGGCCTCAGCGCTCGTTCAGTCGGCCTTGGGGCCGGCCTGCGTGACGACCTCGAACGACCACACCGAGGAGTCGGACGCCACGGGCCGGCCGCCGCCGCCGTGGTTGGCCTGGCCGGACATCCACTTCTGGAAGTCCTCGTCGCTGCGCCAGCGGGTGTAGACCAGGTACTTGTCGGTGCCCTCCACGGGCCGCAGCAGTTCGAACCACTCGAACCCGTCCGAGCTCTCGACCACCCCGGCCCGGGCGGAGAACCGCTTCTCCAGCGTCTCCCGCATCTCGTCGGGGACCGTCAGGGCGTTGATCTTCACGATGCTCATGCCGCCATCCTCCCGCACCCGGCTCAGGCCGTCAGTCCGGTGAGGTCGTCGAGCACCTCCGACGCGGTGACCGGATCGAGCGCGCCGAAGCCGGGCCCGGGACTGGGGGCCCACGCGCCCCGGCCCGTGCCGCTGAGCCAGACGTGCTGGACCGTCTGCTCCTCGACCGCGTCCACCGCGCCCACCGCCAGCCCGGGTTCCAGGTTGACGACCACGGCGTGTCCGTTCGGGACGGGGCGCATCAGCCACGGCTCGACACCGGCGTCCTCCGGCGCGGCGCGTTGCCAGCCGCGGCGGGTGAGGCCCAGGACCGCCCTGCTGGGGACCGTGCGTCCCTCGAACCGGCTCAGGTGGGTGCTCCCGGCCTCCGCCGCGGTCAGCTGGTGGACCGGGCGGTCCAGCTGGGGGAACGGCTGCGTGATCTGCTCGTCCGCGAACAGCGTGGCCCACGCCGGCACGGCCGCCGCCAGGGTGACGGGGTGCGCGATCCCGACGACGGCCGCCTCGGGCAGCGTCAGCGTCTCGCCCGCGAGGTCGGCGAACGTCCGGTCGTCGAGGACGCGGAACGCGGTGGTCTCGCCCTCGACCGTCCACACCAGGCGGCGCACGACGTGCCACAGCAGCGGGTGCTCGACGAACAGCCCCACGAACTCGTCGGCCGGCCACCGGCGGCCCGACACCATGGCCCGCTCGAGGCGGCGCACCTGTTCGGCCACGGCGGTGCGCGCGTCCTTCCTGAACGCGGTGAACCAGGCGTACGCGTCGGGTGCCAGCGCCGGGTCGTCGTGCTCGCCGGGCTTCGGCAGGTCCTCGCGCCGGGTGCCGTCCTCGGTCTCGACGTAGGGCCTGAGCCGTTCGTCGAAGCCGACCGTGAACCTGCGTGGCCCGTAGTCCAGTGTGAGGCCGCCTGCCGAGTCGAGCCCGAGGTCGGGGACCAGCCGGTCGCCGAGCTGGTCGGCCGACAGCTCCAGCTCGGCCGCGACGGCCTCGATCTTCTCCCGCGCCCTGGTCCGCAGCCCTTTGAACGTCACGGTCTGCGCGATCCCGTACAGGTGCCTCAGCGCGACCTCGGTGCCGATCGACTCCAGCACCTCCAGCGCGTTGACCGCCCTGGTGTGCCCGCCCTTGCCCGGCCAGGCGCGGATCAGCGGCGAGAGCCGCCGTACGGTGCCGTCGTCGCCGAACCGGCCGAGAGTCTCGAGCACCCAGCTCTCCTTCGCAGGCGCACCGGCTCCCTGCCACGCCTGGAAGAGCCCCCACGCGAAGTCGGCGAGCGACGCCGGTGTGCACAGCTGCCTGACCACGTCGACACCCGCGTACACCTCGCCGGGACGCGACATCACGAGCATCGTGAGGACGTGCCGGGCCGCGCTCGCAGGCAGCGCCCGGCCGCCGTCACGCAGCACGAGCCGAGGCAGCGGCCCGGGGTCGGCCCACTCGGGGACCTTCGGTGGACGCGCGGGCACCAGGTCGAGCGGGTCGGTGGCCAGCAGCACGCCGATCGCGGCCTCGGCAGGCCCGCCGTGGGCCTTCGCCGCCGACGCGACCTCGTCCGGCGGGAGCAGCCGCAGCGCGGCCTCCGCGCCGCGCCTTGCCCCGCCGGGCCTGGCGAGTGCGGGTGGCACCAGGTGGTGGGCCGCCGCGCGGGGGTGGCGGTGAAGCCATGCGAGCACCGACCGGCGCACCGACCTGAGGCCGAGCCAGTCGACCATCAACCCGGCGAGCTCCGCCCCGGCGAAGGGAACCAGCAGCCCGACGTGCGTGGCCGGGCCGGCCTTCGCGAGGTGGATCACGGCGGGCAGCGCGTCGCGCTCGTACCGTGCCGCGATCGGCGCGAGCCACCCCTCGAGGTGCCACGACCCGGCCGGCTGCCAGTCCGCCAGCAGCGGGCGCACGACCTCGGCCGGCCCGCAGCCGAACAACGCGGCCTCCTTGTAGGGCGGCAACCGGTGCGCCAGGTAGGCCTCGGCGTACTCGGCCCACGGCGTCGACGCCACGTCCTCGGGCTCCCAGCCCCGCCCGGCGAGCCAGTTCTCCCGCTCCCCGGGCGCCCAGACGACCTCGACGTCGTCACCGGACCGAAGGCCCTCGACGACCACCGGTGCGGTGGCCTTGTTCCCACGCGTCCACGGGGGTTCGACGAGCAGCGCGGGCAGCGCGTCCGGCGCCGCCTCCTCGATCCCCTCCGCCGACCCGGTGATCCCGTCCACCGCCGCGCGGACGTCCGCCGGGAGGTCCGCGGCGGCGAGTATGTCGTGGTTGCCGAGCACGTGGGTGCGCAACAGTTCCGCCGCGGCCGGGTCGGTGCTCCGTGCCAGCAGCCGCGCCGCCCGGACCGGGAAGCGGGTCGCCGCCTCGACCACGGCCGCCCGCACGTACTTCCGGCCCAGTCGCGTGAGGAGGAGGTCGAACGCCTCGTCGGTCGGCAGCATCGCGAGCATGGCGGCCAGGCGCTTGAGGCCGTCCGCGGAGGTGTGCGCCGAGTCGAGCCACACGGCCAGCGCCGGTGCCACACCGACGCCCGCGCCCTCGACCAGCGTCGGCAGCGTGCTCGTGTCGTGGGTGACGGTCCACCCGTCGACCTTCGCGGCCCGCTCGTTGACGACGTCGGCGGACGCCAGCGTCCACAGCAGGATCGGCGGCAGCGCGCCGGTGGCCGCGCAGGCGTCGGTGACCCAGTCTGCCCGGCCGGGCACGAGGTAGGCGGCCAGCAGCCGGTCGTCGACGTCGTCGCGCCGGGTGGCGAGTTCGGCGACCGCCGCGTCGTGGTCGGCGTCGGTCGCGACCGCGAGGTGGGCACGCAGGCGCCGGACGAGCGGGTCGGCCTCCCGGTGGTCGGGCGGCGTGGGGTCGAGGGCGGTGACGTAGTAGCTCGGCCGCATCGGACTGCCCCGCCAGCCGATGACGACTCGCTGGTAGGCGCGGACGGCGGCGACGGCGAACACGATGCCGTGGTCGGCGACCCAGGTGTCGACGAAGCCGGCCAGCTCGCCGGCACGCTTCCACGCGGTGCCCTCGGTGACGTACCGGGTCACCATCCTCGCGAGGACCGCCGCGGCGTCCGGGGTCGCCGTCGCGCCCCCGCTGTCCAGGTAGGCGAGCGCCGGTGCGAACGGCTCGGGCTCGTCGGTCGTCGCGAGCAGGTCGTCGATCCTGTCCCGGACCTCGGCGGCCAGCCGCCACCCCGCGGCACGGTCGGCCTTCAGCGCGGGCCCGGGCTCCCCGCCGCGGCGCGGGTGCCGCATCCGCCGCCACGACCCGGGGACGGTGAAGGTGTCCTCGTCCGGCAACGCCGACCTCCCCAGGGTGCGATGTGGCGCAACCCTACCGAGGCGTCCCCCCGCGGGGGACCTCGCCCGCACACCGGGCGAGGTCCCCCGCCTCGCTCAGTTGAACGGGTTGTCGTACGTGCCGGTGCGTGTGTAGAAGTGCGCGACGTTCTGGTTGTCGAACCAGACGCCGTCGACGAACAGGGTCGCGGTGCCGACGACCACGCCGGGCGCGGGCTCGCCGGAGATCTGGTAGGCCGTGTACTTGCACTGGGGGATGGAGACCGGCGAACCGCCGCCGGAGATCGGGACGCGGGCACCGCCGTTGACGGAGTACCACATGCCGAACCCGCCCCGGCGGCCGACCTCCTGCGGGAGGCCCTCGACCTCTGGCGCGGCCGGGCACTCGAGGACGTCCCGCTCGACGGGGAGTGGTTGGCACGCCTGGACGAGCTGACCGAGCGGCGGCTCGCCACCGTGGAGAGGTGGGCGCAGGCGGCGCTCGCCGCGGGCCGCCACCACGACGTGGCCGCCGAGCTACGGCGGGAGGTCGCCACGCATCCGTTGCGGGAACGACTGTACGAGCACTGGATGCACGCGTTGTGCCGGGCGGGCCGCCCCGCCGACGCGCTCGCCGCCTACGAGCGCCTGCACGCCGAGATGGCGGCCGAGCTGGGGGTCGCGCCGGGGCAGGCACTGGCAGACCTGCGAGCCGGGGTCCTCGCCGACGACCCCGTGCTGCGTCCGCGAGACGGCCGCGCGCCGGCCGTCCTGCCGCGCCAGCTGCCACCGGACGTCGCCGGGTTCACCGGACGCGCCGAGGAGATCGACCGGCTCGCCCGCGTCCCCGTCGCCGTGGTCGCGGGCCCCGGCGGGATCGGCGAGTCGGCGCTGGCCGTGCACGCTGCACACCTGATGGCCCACCGGTTCCCGGACGTGCGGACGCTGATCACGCGGGGACGACCCGTGCGGCGGCCGTGATGATGCTCCACAGCGGGCTGGTGGTGGTCTCGTAGTAGACGCGGCGGCTGCCGACCTCGCGGTGCTCGGTGAGCATGCCCAGGTGCACGAACCGGCGCAGCTCGGTGCCCGCGGCGCTCTGGGGGATCACGTCGTCCGGTGGTTCCGACTGGTAGAAGCGCTGCCTGCCGCGCTGGTGGATCCACAGCGCCACCCGCAGCCGGCACGGCCGCCCGAACAGGAGCCTGCCGATCTCGCTGACGTCCTCCACCGTGCCGCCCCCTCCAACAAACAAGACGCTAAGCCCTATATTGATTTCCGATACTACCGCCGGTGGGCGGGGGAGATCAACACCGTGACGACGCGAGCCGGCGGACACCCCGGACCCGAGAAAACCCGATTCCCGGGACACCGAGCCGCACACCGACCCATGATGTCCGCTCCAGAGGCCCGACTCCGGCGGGAGGCACGATGGCGGTGGTGACATGGCGGTGGTGACCCGGCCCGGTCCGGTGCCGGAGCTGTCCCTGCGCAGCAACGACCTCGACGAGACACGGGAGATCGCCACCCGCGTCCTGCACCCGCACCGGCTGACCGTCATCGGCGACCCGACCCGCTACGGCATCAACCTGCACATGGTGTCGCTCGGCGTGCTGGACCTCGGCTGGCTGCACTACGACACCGCGGTCCGCATCGAGAGCGACCACCCCGGGAGCTACCAGGTCAACGTGGCGGCCGCGGGCCGGATGGTGGCCACCTGCGGCGACCAGGAGGTGGTCGCGGGCGCGGGTCTCGCCACGATCTACAACCCGGACCGCCCGGCCGCGTTCACCGTCCCGGCGCCGGTGCTGGCGCTGCGGATCAGCAGGCAGGCCCTCGACCACGAGCTGGAGCAGCTCCTGGACCGCCCGGTGCGCCGGTCGCCGACCTTCGCGCTGGGCATGGACGTCGCGACCGGCCGGGGCGCGCGGTGGCTGGCGCTGGCCCAGTCGCTGTCCGGCACCCTGTCCGACGAGAACGCGCCGATACGGCAGCCGATGGTGGCCGCGCCGTTCGCACACGACGTCGTCGCAGGCCTGCTGCTGGCGTCCCGGCACGAGTACTCCGACGAGCTGGCCGCCCCGGTGCCGCCGGTGAGCACACCGGCGGTCCGCACTGCGCAGGCGTTCATCGAGGCGAACGCCGCGCGACCGCTGACGGTCGTCGACATCGCGCGTGCGACGGGCGTCGGCGTCCGCGCGCTGCAGCACGGTTTCCAGCGCACGCTGAACATGTCGCCGATGCGGTACCTGCGTGAGATCCGCCTGCGCGAGGCGCACCGCGAGCTGCGGGCTGCCGACTCCAGCGCGGCGGACATCGCGACCCGCTGGGGCTTCCACCGCCCGCGCGGCGCGTACCGGACGTGAGTGACCGGGTGCGCGTCCCGCATGGCGCGCACCCGGTCGGGGGGAGGAGGGCTCAGCCCGGGGTGTTGCCGTTCTTCGCCACCGGCAGGGCCAGCTGGTGGCGGCTGACGAGCGTCGCGGGCTCGGCGGGCAGGTCGGCCAGGAGCGGGTTGATGTGGCGCAGCTTCAGGTCGATCTGGTGCATGGCGGGTGCCACGACGTCGAACTTCTCCAGGTCGACCCACTGCACGATCTTCAGCACGTCGTCGGGGATGTCCTGGTTGTTCTTGCGCACCGGTACGCACAGCTGCCGGTTCGGCGTGACGTCGACCTTCGTCGGCGGGATGTCCGCGAGCACCGGGTTGAGCTGCGTCAGCAGCAGCGACAGGCCGAGCGAGGCCTGTGGTGTCTCCCGGTAGCAGACCAGGTCGACGTAGCGCACGAGCCGCAGTACCTCGTCGGGCGGCACCGAGTCGTTCTTGATCACCGGCACGCACAGCTGCTCGGGGGAGACCACGGTCACCTGCCTGCGAGGCAGGTGCGCGAGCTGCGGGTTGAGGTGGCTGAGCGTGAGCGGGAAGCCGACGGCCGGCCCGCTGATCCGGTAGCAGGACAGGTCGACGTACCGGACGAACTCCAGGACCTCCTTCGGTGGGAGGACGTCGTTCTTCGCCACCGGGGAGCACAGCTGGGTGCGTGGGCCGAGGGTCTCGACGGTCCAGCGCGGCAGGCCGGCGAGCACGGGGTTGAGGTGGCTCAGTGTGAGCGGCGAGTGCAGGGGCGGGGGAGTATAGGCGGAGGTCCGGAAGCACTCGAGATCGAGGTTCGACACGAAGTCCTTCGGGCTGGGCAGAGCAGGTGCCTTGGCCGAGGACGTGGTAGCCGCCGCCACGGCGGTGCCCGCGAGAGCCGCGGCGAGGACGAGTGCGGCGACGCCGATCCGGGTGCGCGATCTTCGAAGCATGCTGCCACCTTCCAGAACAGTCGGGAAAGACGGACAGGCCAATGAAAGCGCCGCCCGTTAAGGCGCTCTTAACGTGACCTGAGGGCAGGGGTGGTTACGGAACCCGGTGCCGCACACGACGTTCCGTGCAGGCGGGGGCGCGGTGCGGCGAAGGGAACGACGTGGACGGCGTGGTCGGCGTGGTCGGCCAACCGAGGGTGCTCCTGATCAGGACCCTCGGTGGTTTCCGGGTGCTGCGGGGCGGCGAACCGGTCCCGGCCACCGCCTGGCAGTCCCGCAAGGCCAGGGACCTGGTCAAGATCCTGGTCGCGAGACGGGGCCGCCCGGTGACGCGGGAGACACTGATCTCCCTGCTGTGGCGTGGCGAACCGGCCGACCGGGTGGGCAACCGCCTGTCCGTGGCCCTGTCCACGGCCAGGTCGGTGCTCGGTCACGGCCCCGTCGTGACCGAGGGCGACACCGTCCGCCTGGACCTGACCGTCGTGACCGTCGACGTACTGGCCTTCCTGGTCGATGCCCACCGGGGTTTGCGTGCGTGGCGGCACCGCCTGACGGGTGCGTGGCCCCTGTTGCGCGCCGCGGAGACCGCGTACACGGGAGACTTCCTGGAGGAGGACCCGTACGAGGACTGGGCGACCGAGCTGCGCGAGGAGGCGCGGCTGATGTACGTGCAGGTGGCCACGGTGCTCGCGGGCCACACGAGTGACCAGGGGGAGCACATCACGGCCAGCCGGTACTGCCTACGAGTCCTGGCCCGCGACGAGTACCACGAGCCTGCCCACCTGGTGCTGGTCCGAGCCCTGGCAGCGGCAGGCAGCCACGGCGAGGCCCGCCGCCGCTACCGCACCTACGTAACCCGCATGACCGAGATCGACATCGAGCCCCGCCCGTTCCCGGACACGATCACCCGCTGACAGCCGCCCAGCCCCCCCAACCGCGCCGATCGCCCGAGCACGGCCCGCAGCCCTTTGACGGCCGGCCGCGCACCGACGGCACCCGCCCGAAACCATCGACGACACCCACCTGCGGCGATCCACGACGGGGTGATCACCCGCAGGCTGCCCGATCGAACTCGGCCTCCCTACCGCGGTCGACGCTGGACGGGACTCCGCGCCGTCGGCGCGGAGTCCCGTCCAGCCGTGCCAGTAGCCACCCGCGTTGGCCTCGCACCGGCATCACGCCCTCACCTCCGGCCATCCGTCCATCCCCATCCCGCCTCTCCTTCCACTCCCCCATTCCTCCAGTCACGAATCAACTATCAACTATATAGATGTCCAATTATCTTGCGCCGTCGTGTCCCGCGGCGGACTCCCAAAAATGCCAGGACAGGAAAGGAACGGTCGGTTTGAATTCGTTCACCCCGGGTAACTCGTTCGCGTTGATCTTTGGGGAACCCGGTGTGTCGCCGTGTGCGTCTGTGTTGTTGGAGGCATGGTGGGCGGGCACCACTTCGGTGGGGCATTCCGGGCCCTTGTCGTGCGGGTGAGGGGAAGGTGCGCAGTTGCGGGAGTACACAGAGGCCCGTCGTGAGCCGGGTCAGGTCGTCACGCTGGTCGTGGCCGGGTTGTTCGCTCTGGCCGCGATTCTCGACGTCGGCCCCGGGGTTCTCGACAACCTCGTCCATCTGGGGTTCGCGCTCGTCGGGTTCGGACTGAGCCGCGACCCGAACTCGGCGCGGGGTTTCCTCATCGGCGGTGGGGTGGCGTACTTCCTCTTCTGGCAGTTCGGCAGTGTGCTCGACCCGTCGCTGGTGCCGCTCCACAGCACGAACGCGGGCCTGCACGTCGCGCTGGTCGCCAGCATGATCGGGCTCGCGGTCCTCGCCCGTGCGCCGCGGCCGGTGGAGTACGTCCTCGACGAGCCCGAGGTCGAGTACGACATCGCTCGTCCCCGGCAGACGCGCAGCCGCCCGCCGGGCCGGGACGACCGGCGTTCGTCGCGTGGTCGTCAGGTCGTGCTCGCCTACCGGAGCTGATCGCCGACCAGGGCGAGGCACTGGATGGCGGCGAGTCCGTACTGGGCCGAGGCGTTGGTGGACACGAAGTCGGTCTCGTCCACCGGCGCCAGGACCAGTGGTGGTGACACGGTCGTCGTCCGCCACGACACGGTCGGTCCGTAGCCCGCGCCGCCTTCGTGGAACTCGCGCCAGGCCCTGGCCGCCAGTGCGGGGTCGCCGGTGGACGCGGCGGCGCGGGCGGTGAGCCGTGCGTGTGCCTGTCGGAGGTTGAGGTTGCCGAACGACACGCCGAACTCGGTGATCTGTTCGGCCTCGGTGGCGTTGTAGTACCGGCAGTACCGCAGCCATTCTCGGGTGAAGGCCGGTTCGTCGATCAGTTCGGTGAGTTCGGCGCACATCTCGACGAGCCCGAACACGGCCGACAGGTGTGAGACGGACACGGCGGGCGGGGACGCGACGGCGAACTCGCCGGTGTCCAGGTCGTACAGTGCGCTGCCCTGCACGAACCCGTTGGTCTGGGCGCCGATGGTCCGCATGGTCGACCGCAGCCGTCGTAGCGCGCTGGGGTCGCCGCCGCGTTCCCACTCGGTGAGCCAGGCTGCGGCGAGGGCGCCCCAGTCGGTGCCGAAGCCCATGTCGAGTGCGTGCGGGTCGGGGGTGTAGGGGCCGGTGCGGATCTTGCGGATGGGGTCGACCTCGAGGAACGTGCGGTCGGTGTCGACGAGTGCGTGCATGAGTTCGCCGACGCGTTCGTCGGCGGTGAGGAAGTAGTAGAAGCGGCGGTTGGCTGCGGTGCTGATGCGGAGTTGTTTGGCGCTGTCGCCCCAGTGTTGGACGCCGTGGCGGGTGCCGAGGCCCTTGTAGCGGCCGAGGTGGTAGACGTCGACCTCGCCGGTGTGTCTGGTCATGGCCTCGGCGAACCGGTAGACGTCGGCGCGGCCGGTGCGCAGGTACTGGTACCAGAGCCAGATGTCGGTGGACAGTTCGGAGTTGTCCCAGGCGTAGCCGCCGATGTCGTAGCGCCACGTGTGGCGGTCGTTGTCGTAGGTGTGCATGACGTCGCCGTAGTCCCAGAACCCGTACCAGCCGTGTTGGTCGACCTGGCCGCGGTGGAAGTCGACGAGGAAGTCCAGGTGGTCCTCGATGTGGGCCTTGGCGGGGGTGGTGCGGTCGACGGGTGCCCAGTCGCCGAAGACGCCTGCGGCGTGGAGGTGTGCGGGTGGTGCGACGAGCTGTGGTGGTGTGCTGGTGGCTGCGGCGAGGGCGGCGAACCGTTCGGCGGTCGGGGTGGCCCGCAGTGCCCAGAACACGAGTTCGCTGGTGCGGGCGATGCCGTAGGGGGTGTCGTAGCCGGGTTCGTGGTCCTCGTAGGTGATCTCGAGGGCGTCGAGCTGTTTGTGGTAGGTGTCCTGACCCATGCCGTCGTGGTAGGAGCGCAGGTCCATGGGGGTGGTGTCGGGGGACCACAGCCAGAGGGTGAGTGAGGCTTCGGGGCCGGCGGCGCCGCGGATGTCGAGCTGGGTGGGGTGGAGCTGCCAGAAGTCCTTCATGCCGAGGGCGAGGCCGCCGCTGGGGCCGCCGACGTAGCCGAGGCCGGTGGCGCGGCCGCCGCCGTGGACGTTCACCCAGCCTTGGCCGTCGCCGGTGCGTTTGCGGATCTGGAACCCGTCCGCGGTGAGCTGGCGCAGGGTGTACTGGTCCCATTCGGGGATCCACTGGAGTCTGCCGGAGACGGTGGTGGCCCAGGTGGAGACGTCGGGGGTGGGTTGGCCGGCGACCTGTGCGGCGCGGACGGGGGCGCCGGGGTCGCGGCGTAGTCCGGTGATGCCCTGGACGGCTTCGGACAGGACGCCGTCGCCCGCGCCGGCGAGGCGGACGTGGCGGTTGTGGGGTTCGTCGGTGAGGGGGACGTGGAAGCGGATGCCGAGGCCTGCGATGAAGTCGCGGTCGTGGTCGCCGTCGAAGGTGAACGTGTGGACCAGCCGGACGCCGTCGCTGCCCGCGTAGAGGTAGAGGCGTACCACGAAGGGCAGCCAGGTGCGGTGGCCGTGGTCGGCGCGGTGGCTGCCTTCGAAGCGGACGACGGCGCGGACGGGTCCGGTCTGTTCGACGCGGACGGTGTCGATGGTGCTGGTGAAGGACTCGCGGCGGCTGGGGGAGTCGGGGTTGTCGGCGCGGTGGCAGACGAGGGTGCCGTCGCGGGCGATCTGCCTGCCGTCTCGGGTGATGGACCGTACGAGGGCGTTGCCGTGTGTGGCGAGGCGGACGCGGATGACGCCGGTGTCGACGTCGATGGTGTCGTGGCCGGTGGTGACCGACAGGGGAGTGGCGGGTGCGAGGGGTGTGCCGGGGGTCACCTGGTAGGTCGTCGCGGTCGGGTGGGGTGTGCTGATGGCGTGGGCGGTCCATTTGACGGAGCCGTCCGGCCACCATCCGGTGACCCAGGTCTGGGCGGGGATCTGGGTGCCGTCCGCTGTGGACACGGCGAGGTCGCGGTCGGCGGGGAGGTGGCCGCGTGGCCAGGGCATTCCCCAGGTGACGCCGGGGGTGGCGGCGGGGGCGGTGCCTTCCAGCCAGCGGGCCTGGCCGACCTGGCCGGGGTCGGACGCGGCGGACGCACTCTTTCCGGGCAGACCGAGTGCACCCGCCGCGCCGACGATCGCGGTCCCCATCAACAGGTTTCGGCGGGACAGCTCGGACATCGTCGTCCCTCTGCTGGAAGATCAGGAATGGGCTTTCCTTGCGGGTTCCTGTGACTCACGGTAGAGCTGGCGGCGCGTGTCGTCAACACGTCGCGCACGAGGTAAGCGCATTCCTGTCCGCTGAACCCTTCGGGTCACGGGCGCGTATCCCACTTGTCCGGGTTGTGATCGTCACGAGATCCGTCGTCGGACCGATGTATGGACACTGACTGACCCGTGTTGGGCGACCCGGAGGTGGGCGATGGTGGCGACGGTCCAGGCGCGCGGAGGTGTCGTGCCTCCTGTCGTGGTGGCGCGGTGGGTGATGTGGGTGTTCGTCGCCGTGAACGTGGTGGTCGTCGAGGTGCTGTTCTTCACGGAGGGGTCGGGCAAGAACGGCGTCCTGACCGTCGCGAAGTTCTTCGGCGTGCACGCGGCCCTGCTGTTGTTCTGCCAGCTCCTGCTGATCTCGCGGTTGCCGTGGCTGGACCGGCGCATCGGGATGGACCGGCTGTCGGTGTGGCATCGGTGGGTCGGGTTCACGCTGCTGTGGACGGTGCTCACGCACGGCACGCTCGTGATCCTCGGCTACTCGAGGCTGGGCGACGAACCCGTGACGAGGACCTTCGTGGTGTTCGCGGGTGTGCCGGAGTCGCTGATGGGCATGCTCGCCGCGGCCGTGCTGGTCGTCATCGCGGCCACCTCCATGCGCGGCGTGCGGCGCCGCCTGCGCTACGAGACGTGGCACGCGTTGCACCTGCTCGTCTACGTGGTGCTGGGTCTGGCGTTCGTGCACCAGCTGATCGAGACGACGACGTTCTCGTCCTCGGGTTTCGCGGTGGCCTACTGGTGGGTGCTGTGGCTGTTCTCGTTCGGCTCGCTCGTGGCCGGGCGGTTCGTGCTGCCGCTCGTGCGCAACGCCCGCCACGGGTTCCGGGTCGCGGCCGTGGTGCCGGAGTCGGACCGGGTCGTTTCGGTGTATGTCACCGGTCGTGACCTGCACAAGCTGCGTGCGCGGGCGGGCCAGTTCTTCATCTGGCGCTTCCCGGGCCACAACGGTTGGTGGCCGGCCAACCCGTTCTCGCTGTCCGCGGCACCCGACGGCCGTTCGCTGCGGCTGACCGCGAAGGCCGTCGGCGAGACCAGCGCGGGGCTGCGGCACGTGCCGGTCGGCGGCAGGGCGTACCTCGAAGGCCCGTACGGGGCGTTCACCTCGCTGCACCGGACCAGGCCGGGCACGGTGCTGATCGCGGGTGGTGTCGGCATCACGCCGGTGCGTGCGCTGCTGGAGGAGCACTCCGGCGGCAACGTGATCGTGCTGTACCGGGTCCGTGACGAGCGGGAGGCCGTGCTGCTCGACGAGGTCCGCCGGCTCGTGCAGGCCAGGGGTGGGCGGCTGTTCCTGCTGACCGGCCGCACCGCGGACGGTGTGCGGCCCTTCGACCCCGAGCGGCTGTACGCGCTCGTCCCGGACATCGCCGACCGCGACGTGTTCGTGTGCGGGCCGCCTGCCATGACCGCCACCGTCGAGGCCGCCCTGCGGCGGTTGCGGGTGCCCGGCCGTCAGGTGCACGCCGAGAAGTTCAGCCTGGCCTGAAACCGCGCGCGGGCGGGCCACGTGTGTAGTGCGAAGCGGTGATCGGCGGGGAGGCGGGGAATGGCGCACGACACGATGCCGGCGCGGGTCCGGGTCGTGGCGCGCCCTCGGCTGGAGGTGCTCGACGGCCTGCGGTTCGTGGCGGCGATCGTGGTGGTCGGTTACCACTACACGACCCTGGACCGGGTCTGGCAGCGGCCGGCGGCGCAGGTGTTCCCCGACCAGACCTTCGCCTACGGCTGGCTGGGTGTGTACCTGTTCTTCCTGATCAGCGGCTTCGTGATCTGCATGAGCAGCTGGGGCCGTGGGGTCGGGGCGTTCCTGGCGTCGCGGGTGGTGCGGCTCTACCCGGCGTACTGGCTGTCGGTGGTGGTCGTCGCGGCGGTGGCGGCGGTGTGGCCGTGGAGGCCGCAGCACGCCGGACTGGGTGCCACGCTGGTCAACCTGACGATGTTCCAGGACGCGTTCGGGGTGTCGCCGGTCGCGGAGGTGTACTGGACGCTGTGGGCGGAGCTGCGGTTCTACCTGCTGTTCTCCCTTGTCGTGTGGTGGGGCCTGACCTACCGCCAGGTCGTCGGATTCTGTGTGGCGTGGCTCGCCGCGGTGGCGGTGGCGAAGGTCGTGGTGCCCGACGGTGTCGGGGTGGTCCACACCGTGCTGATGACCGACTACGCGCCGCTGTTCGTGGGCGGCGTCGGCTGCTACCTGATGTACCGGTTCCGGCCGACGCTCGTGACGTGGGGGATCATCGGCGCGTCGTTCGTGCTGTCGGTGCCGACGACCCGGTTCCGCGCCGGTCAGGAGGCCTACCCGGGCCAGGTCGTGCCGACGTGGCCGGCGGTCGTGCTGACGGCGGTGTGCTTCGCGCTGGTCGCGGCCGTCGCGCTCGGGTGGCTCGCCTGGCTGCGTGGCCGGTGGCTGGTCGTGCTCGGGTCGGTGACGTATCCGCTGTACCTGCTGCACCTCGACCTCGGCGCGCCGGTGCTGTTCCGGTGGCAGGGGAGGGTGCCGCCCGCGGTGCTGGTGTGTGTGGTGGCGGCCGTGATGATCGGCCTCGCCTGGCTGGCACACCGGTTCGTGGAGCGACCGGTCGCACGCTGGTGGCGTGGCAGGAGGGAACGTGGTCCCGTGGTGGGCTAATGGAGGAACCCGCTCACCACGCCCGCGACCCCGACCAGCGCGCCGACGATCGCGATGGCCGTCGCGACGGCCTCCTTGTGCCGGACGTGCCAGGGGGAGAGCTGTTTGGAGAGCTTCTCCATCAGGGTCACCATCTGCGCGAGCGCGGCCACGCGGTCCGCGGACTCCTTCGCCTCCTCGGCCTCACGGATCAGCAGCACCATCGTGAGGCCGAGGAACCGCGCGTCGAGCCCCTTCAGCCGCGCGACGACCTGTTCGACCTCGACCACCATCGACCTCGTCAGCGCGTCCCGCTCGCCGGCGCCGGTGAGGATGCCCGCCGCCTGCCGCGCGACCTCCGGTGACCGCCCGGTCAGTCGACGGACCCGCCAGGCCGCCACCAGCGCCCCCACGGCGACCGCCACGCCGCCGACGACCGGCCACCAGAACCCCGGGTCGTGGCTGGCCGACCCACCGAGCCAGCCCAGCGCCGCCCCACCGACGCACGCGCCGGCCAGCACTGCCAGCAGAGGCCAGATCTGGCCCACCGCACTCGACGGGACCTGCCCCGCCACTCTGTCTCCCGGCGCCGGCCCAGTCCACGACGGCGGCCTGATCTGCCGGTAACCCGAGAGCGGGACCAGTGCGTCGAGCACCTCGCGCGCCGACTGGTAGCGCTGCTCCGGCTCGCGGGCCAGGCACCGCAGGAGCACGTCCCGCAGCGGTGAGGGCGGCACCTCGATCTCGGTGGACAGCCTGCTCGACAGCAGCTGGATGTAGTCGGCCGAGTCCTCGCCGGGGACGCTGCCGTGCAGGCACCGGTACATCAGCAGCCCGAGGCCGTACACGTCGCTCGCCGCGGTCTGCGGTGCGCCGAGTGCCTGCTCGGGCGCCATGAACAGGGGTGTGCCCGCGATCTCGCCCGCGTCGGTCTGCGCGACGTCCGGCTGGAGCAGGCCCACCGCGCCGAAGTCGGTGACCTTGTAGCCGCCGCCGACGGCGTGCAGCACGTTCGACGGCTTGATGTCGCGGTGCAGTACGCCGAGGCCGTGGGCGTAGGCCAGCGCGTTGGCCACCGAGATCCCCATCTCCACGACCTGCCCCACCTCGAGGTGGCCGAACGTCGCCAGCTCCACCTCCAGGCTGCGGCCCTCGACCCACTCCTGGACCAGGCAGAACCGTCCCTCCCACTTCGCGACGTCGAACGTGGCCACGATGCCGGGGTGGTCGAGGCGCCGGACGGTCTCCACCTCGCGGGTTCCCTGTGTGCCGCGCGCCGGGACCAGCTTCAGCGCGAAGGTCTGGTCGGCGTCGTCGAGCGCCCGGTACACCTCGGCCATGGTGCCTTCGGCGCCGACGTGCTCCACCACCCGGAACGGCCCCACCTTCGTGCCAGGTCTCAGCATCCGCCCATCCCCTACTGCGCGTGCGCCAGGAGTGGCCACTCTACGTGGTCGCCCGAGCGGGAGAACCGCGAGCTGATCGTCCCCGCGTCATGATGGGGGTGTGGCGACTGATGGTGTGACCGAGGACGAGGCCGCGATCGTGGCGGTGGTGCGGGAGTTCGTCGACCGGGACGTGCGGCCGGTGGTGCGCGAGCTCGAGCACGCGAACACCTACCCGGAGGCGCTGGTCGACCGGATGAAGGCCATGGGGGTCTTCGGGTTGGCGGTCCCGGAGCCGTGGGGCGAGGCACGCGTGTCCACCCCGTGCTACGCGGCCGTCACCGAGGAGCTGGCCAGGGGCTGGATGAGCCTCGCGGGTGCCATGGGCGGCCACACCGTCGTGGCGAAGCTGCTCGTCGACCACGGTACGGCGGAGCAGCGTGACCGGTACCTGCCGAGGATGGCCACGGGCGAGCTGCGCGCGACGATGGCGCTCACCGAGCCGGGCGGCGGTTCGGACCTGCAGGCCATGCGCACCACCGCCCGCCGCGACGGCGACGGGTACGTGGTCAACGGGTCGAAGACGTGGATCACCAACGCCCGCCGCGCCGGCCTGGTCGCGTTGCTGTGCAAGACCGACCCCGCCGCGACCCCCAGGCACCGGGGTATGAGCATCCTGTTGCTGGAAGGGGGGTTCCACGTCTCCCGCGACCTGCCCAAGCTCGGCTACAAGGGCGTCGAGAGCTGCGAGCTGGCGTTCGACGACCTGCGGGTGCCCGCCGACCGGCTCCTCGGCGACGTCGAGGGCAGGGGTTTCGCCCAGATGATGCGGGGCCTGGAGATCGGCCGCATCCAGGTCGCGTGCCGGGCGCTGGGTGTCGGGCGCGCCGCGCTGGAGGACTCCCTGCGTTACGCCCAGGAACGCGAGAGCTTCGGCCAACCGATCTGGCAGCACCAGTCCATCGGCAACTATCTCGCCGACATGGCCACCAAGCTCGAGGCGGCCCGCCAGCTCACCCACCACGCCGCCCGCCGCTACGACTCCGGCGAGCGCGCCGACCTTGAGGCCGGGATGGCGAAGCTGTTCGCGTCGGAGGTGGCGATGGAGGTGGCGTTGAACGCGGTCCGCATCCACGGCGGCTACGGCTACTCCACGGAGTTCGACGTCGAACGGTACTTCCGGGACGCGCCGCTGATGATCGTCGGCGAGGGCACCAACGAGATCCAGCGGGGTGTTATCGCCCGCGAGCTGGTCAGGCGGTACCCGGCGTGAGCGGTCACCCACTCGACGGGGTCACGGTCGTGTCGGTCGAGCAGGCCGTCGCCGCGCCGTTCGCGACCCGCCAGCTCGCCGACCTCGGCGCCCGTGTCATCAAGGTCGAGCGCCCCGGCGGCGACTTCGCGCGCCGCTACGACCGGACCGTGCACGGCCAGTCCAGCTACTTCGTGTGGCTGAACCGCGGCAAGGAGAGCGTCGAGCTGGACCTGAAGGACCCGGCCGACCGCGGCGTGCTGGACGCGTTGGTGCGTAGGGCCGACGTGGTCGTGCAGAACCTCGTGCCCGGTGCGGCCGAGCGCCTGCGCATCGACGCCGACACCCTGCGAGCCGCCCGGCCCGAGCTGGTCCACTGCTCCGTCTCCGGCTACGGCCCCGAGGGCCCGTACCGGACGAAGAAGGCCTACGACCTGCTCGTGCAGTGCGAGACCGGGCTGGTCATGTCCACCGGCACCGACGACGCACCCGCGAAGGCCGGCGTGTCGATCGCCGACATCGCGACCGGGATGTACGCCTACAGCGGGATCCTGACCGCCCTGTACGACAGGGAGCGGACCGGGGAGGGCGCGACCCTGCACGTCGCGATGATCGACGCGCTGGGGGAGTGGATGAGCCAGCCCGCCTACTTCTCCCGCTACGGCGGGGAACCACCGCGTCGCACCGGCGCGGCACACCCGTCGATCGCCCCCTACGGCCCCCACCGCACCGCGGCAGGCGAGATCTTCCTCGGGATCCAGAACGAACGCGAGTGGGCCACCCTGTGCGACACGGTCCTCGGTCGACCCGAGCTGGCCGCCGACCCGCGCTTCCACACCAACGACGACCGCGTGGCCCACCGCGCGGAGCTGACCGCGATCATCGAGGCGGCCTTCGCGGGCCTCGACGCGGACCAGGTCGCCGACCAGCTCGACCGCGCCGGCATCGCGAACGCCCGCCTGCGCACCCCCGAGGAGTTCACCCGCCACCCGCAGCTGACCGCCCGTGACCGCTGGCGTCCGGTCGAGGTCCCCGGCGGGATGATGGACGCCCTGCTGCCGCCCGTCGAGGTCACCGGCCGGCCCCCGGTGATGGGCCCGGTCCCCGCACTGGGCGAGCACACGGCGGCGATCCGCGCGGAGGTGGCCGAATGACCGAACGCACCGAGCTGCTGACCCCGGAACCCGCGCACGCCCTGGGCGCGCTGCTGGACGTCCCGGTCCCGGACCTCGAACGCGACGGCCTGCCGCTGCTGTGGCACTGGCTCTACCTGCTCGACCGCCCGGCCCAGGCCGACCTCGGCCCCGACGGCCACCCCACGAGAGGTGTCGTGCCCGTCCCGCCCGCGCCGGGACTGCACCGCATGTGGGCGGGCGGTCGCGTCACGGTCCACGGCCCGCTGCGGGTGGGCGAACCCGCGACCCGTCACTCGGAAACCCAGTCCGTGGAAGACAAACACGGCCGCACCGGGCCGCTCACGTTCGTCGTCGCCCGGCACCGGATCACCCAGCGCGGCGAGCTGGTGGTCGACGAGGAACAGCACCTCGTCTACCGCGACACCACCCCACGGCACGGGCCCTACGCGACCCCCTCGGTCCCGCCCACCGCGGACGAGTGGTCCATCGACGTGACCCCGACACTGCTGTTCCGCTTCTCGGCCCTCACCTACAACGCCCACCGCATCCACTACGACCGCGACTACGCCCGCGACGTCGAGGGCTACCCCGGCCTGCTCGTCCACGGCCCGCTGCAGGCCCTCGCGATGGCCGAGGCCGCGAGAGCGGGCGGCGGCACCCGCCTCGAGTACCGGCTCGTCGCCCCGCTGTTCGACCACCAGGGCCTGATCGTCAAGGCGGACAAGGGAAACACGACCGTCCGTGACGGCACCGGCCGCGTCACCGCGACGGGCACGCTGCGGTAGTTCGCCCGAGGTGCGAAAACCGTGGGCGGGGTTAGTGTGGAGGGGTGACCACGGACGTCCTCTACGACGACGGTCGGGTAGCTCTCGACAGCCGTGGCGTCACCCTGCGGCGCTACTACTTCCCGATCGGGACGAGCAAACACATCCCCTACCGACGCATCCGGCGCGTGTGGACCCGAGAGATGAGCTGGTGGTCCGGAAAGGGCCGCCTCTGGGGCACCGCGCACCCCGGTTACTGGCTGCCCCTTGACGGCAGCCGCCCACAGAAGGACACACTGGTCGTTCTGGACACCGGCAGCCCGGTCAGACCGGCGTTCACCCCGGACGACCCGGACCGGTTCGTCGAGATCGTGTCCGCGCACCTGGCCCACTGACCACGTTGCCAGGTCACGACCGGTCGGCGGGCGCGGACGGGAGCGTGGACGGAGGTCGGGGATGGCGGACACGCCTGCCTTGTGTGCCCGCGAGGAGTACCTGCTCGTCGACCCCGGCACCGGGCGCACGGCCGACGCCGCCGACGAGGTCCGCGGCTACGCCGACGCCCTCGACGCACCCGCCCCCGACTCTGCCGTCACCGCCGACCTGTTCGCCACCCGCCTCGAGGCGGGCACCGGCCGCTGCGCGGGACTCGACGAGCTGTCCGAACGCCTGATCCACAACCGGATGCGGCTCGCGACCGCGGCACGAGCCGCCGGCACCTGGATCGTCCCCAGCGCCACGGCCGCCATGGGCGGACCGGCGGCGCCCCGCGCGAAGTTCGGGCCCGTCGCCGACACCTACGCCGCCGCAGTGGCCGAGGTGACCTGCGGCTGCCACCTCCAGCTCGCCGCCCCGGACCCGGAGACCGCGGTGGCCGTCGTCAACCACCTGCGCCCCTGGCTGCCCACCCTCCTGGCGCTGTCGGCGAACTCCCCGTACCAGGACGGCGCCGACACCGGCTACGCCAGCTGGCGCCACGCGCAACGGTCCCGCCTGCCCGCGGGCGGGATGCCCCCGCACTTCGCGTCCGTCCGCGCCTACGAGGCGCGCGTGTCCCGCCTGGTCGAGATGGGTGTCCTGGTGGCCGAGACGGCCCCGCACTGGCTCGCGCACCCCGTCCCGCGCCGCTCCGAGGTCGAGCTGCACGTCGCGGACACCGGCGTCGACGTCGAGTCGACCGTCCTGCAGGCGGCACTGTCGAAGGCGCTGGTCCAGACCGCGCTGGCCGACCTCGCCGCGGGCCGCGAGGCCCCCGCGATCGGCGAGCAGGTGGCCGCCGCCGCGCTGTGGTCCGCGGCCCGGCACGGCATGTCCGGGCCCGGCATCCACCCCGTGCTGGAACGCACGGCCCCCGCGACCGTCCTGGTGAGCGAACTGCTCGCGGCCGTCCGCCCGGCACTGGAGGACAACGGCGACCTGATCACGGCGTCCAGCGGCGTCCGCAGACTGCTCAGGCTCGGCACCGGCGCCGCCCGCCAACGCGCGGCGGGCAACCCCTACGAGGCGACCGCGAAACTGGCGGCGAACGTGCTCCCCGCCTGACGCCTCGCTAGTCGACGAGCCACCCGTTCCGCGCGGCCATGACACCGGCGTGGAACCTCGTGCGCGCACCGAGCTGGTCGAGCAGCTCGGACACCCGTCGTGTCACCGTCCGGGGACTGATGCCGAGCTGCCGCGCGATCGTCTCGTCCTTCGCGCCCGCCGCGAGCAGTGTCAGCAACCCCAGGTCCGGCGGCGCGGCACCCGGCCCGGGCACCACCGGCGACGACTGCTCCCACAGCATCTCGAACAACACGATCAACGCGTCGAGCAACGCGCACTTCCGTACCACCACGGCACTTTCGAGCATGTCCTCCAGCACGAGCGGCAGCAGCGCGACGGACCGGTCCGCGATCGCGAGCTTCATCGGCAGCTTCGGGTGCATGCGCGACTGTTCGCCCTTCTCGATCGCGCGCCGCACCGCCTCGAGCGCGCCAGGCGGCTCCAGCGACTCCGGCGCGTACAGGCCACGCACCACGACCTCGTCGGACAGCCGCGTCGACACCTCCTCCTCCGCGGGTTCGATCGGTGCGGCGTAGGGCGGCCGGTCGATCACGAGCAGCTCGCGTTCGCAGTTGCGGACCAGCGCGGTGTAGCGGTGCCCGACCGCGCGCCTGCCGACGAGGATCTCCAGCAGCTCGTCCGGCTGGCGGGGGCCGCTCATCTGGGCGGCGAGCGCGCGGGCGTTGACCTGCAACGCGGTCAGCTCGCTCTGGCGTCGTGCGACGAGCAGGTCCACCGCGGTGTCCGGGCGGGCCGCGAGCAACCGCACCGGCCGGCCCGGCGCGCGCGTGACCAGCCCGTTCTCCTCCAGCTCGGTGACCGCCCGTCTGGTCGCCTTGACGGGCTTGTCCACGGTGAGTGCCAGCTCGGTCACGGTGCGCCCCGGGGCGGCGAGCAGCGCGCGGTAGACGGACTCGGCGAAGTTGCTGATGCCCAGAGCTTCGAGCATGCGCGCCATCCTGGCCAGTTCCCGCCATGGCGGCAACACGCCACGCCTGAATCGTTCCTTGCCCCATTCGGATGCCGTAGGACTGGGCCATGCATCAGCCGTGGCTCCCCGCACCTGTGGCGGTGGTGCTCACCTGTCTCCTCGCTGTCGCCGGCGTGTCGGCGTCAGCGGTCTCGGCCGCGCCCACGGCGGCCGCCTCGGTGGCCGGCCCGGCCTCGGCTCCCGCCGGGCCGGCCGCTGCGGTGACACTGATCACCGGCGACACCGCGACCCTGAGCAGGGACGCGACCGGCGAGCCCCGGGTGAGCATGACGCCCACCGGGGACCACCCCACCTCGTTCACGACCCTGCGCCGCGGCGCGGACCTCTACGTCGTGCCCGCGTCGGTGGAGAACCTGGTGCCGGACACGCTGGACCTGGAGCTGTTCAACGTCACCGGCCTGATCGCCCAGGGCTACGGCGACGCGGACACCGACACGCTGCCGGTGATCGTCCGCGGCGGCGCGTCCCCGCGGGCGGCGGGCAGCGACGCGGTGCCACTGTCGAGCATCGGGGCGACCGCGGTGCGGTTGCCGAAGAAGAACGGGTTCGCCACCACCCTCGACCGGGCGGCGGGTGGCACGAAGGTGTGGTTGGACCGGCGCGTGCGTGCCGCCGAGCTGGACGGCAACCTCACGCAGATCGGCGCACCGCAGGCGTGGGACGCGGGCCTGTCGGGCGCGGGGGTGGACGTCGCGGTGCTGGACACCGGCATCGACGTCGACCACCCCGATCTGCGCGGGAAAGTCGTACAGCAGGCCAACTTCACCGACGACCCGACCGCCGAGGACGGCCACGGACACGGCACGCACGTGGCGTCGATCATCGGCGGTTCCGGGGCGGCGGCGGGCGGCGCACGCAAGGGGGTCGCGTACGGCGCCCGCCTGCTGTCGGGCAAGGTGCTCGGCGCCGACGGCCGCGGCCAGCTGTCCTGGCTCATCGAAGGCATGGAATGGGCCGCCGCGCAGGGCGCGGACGTGGTCAACATCAGCCTCGGCGGCGACGCGGGCGACGGCGACGACCCGACCGCGCAGGCACTCGACGCCCTGTCCAGGGACACCGGCACCCTGTTCGTGGTCGCGGCGGGCAACGCGGGCCCCGGGTTCGCGACCATCGGCACACCGGGCATCGCGGCCGACGCGCTCACCGTCGGTGCCGCCGACCCCACCGGCCTGCCCCCGTACTTCTCCTCCCAGGGCCCGACGCGCGGGACCTACCGCGCGAAGCCCGACATCACCGCACCCGGCGTGGACATCACCGGCGCGCTGCTGGGCACCGACGGCTACACCACGCTCTCCGGCACCTCCCAGGCCACCCCGCACGTCACCGGCGCCGCGGCCCTGCTGCGCCAGGCACACCCCGACTGGGACTGGCAGCACCTCAAGAACGCGCTCATGACCACCGCGGACGCGCGGATCGCCGCCCCGGCCCCGTACGCGGAGGGCGCGGGCCTGCTCGACATCCCCGGCGCGCTCACCGACACCCTGCACCTCGACCGAGGCAACGTCGACTTCGGCTACCTCAAGTACGGGGCGAAGGCGACCACGCACGACATCACGCTGAAGCTGACCAACGACGCAACGACACCGCAACCCGTGTCGTTCACCGACGAGGAGACCGACCCCGCGGGCGCACGAGCCCCGGCCGGGATGGTGACCGTGACCCCGGCGACGCTGACCGTGCCCGCGGGCGGCACCGCGTCGGTGACCGTCCGGCTCACCCCCGGCGGGAACGGCGTGTACACCGGCGCGGTGACCCTCGCACGGCAGGGAAAGCAGCCGACCAGGCTGCCGCTGGGCTTCTACCACGAGGCACCCCGCCAGGACCTCACGGTGACCGTGCTGAACCGGCGCGGCGAGCCCGACGCGTACGGGACCGTGTGGCTCGGGAACATGGCCGAGATGAACCCGGAGACGGGCGGCGGCTTCACGATCCTGCAGCTCGACGAGAACGGCCGGGGCACCGCGCGGATGACCCCCGGCCCGATCAGCGCGATCGCCCGCGTGGTCACGCCCGCGTCCGGGAGGACCCCGGAGTCGGTGTCGTTCGCGGGCACCCCGGAGCTGACGCTGGACCGCGACCTCGCGTACACGATCGACGCGCGCCGGGCCAAACAGCTCAAACCCGTTGCGGTGGAAGGCGTCCGCACCACGGTGTCGACCATGTCCGTCCACTACGGACGCCAAGACGCCGAACGGGACGGCGGCATCAGCGACGGCATCTACGCCACCGGCGAGGAGTTGGCGCGCGGCACGGTGTTCGTGCAGCCGACACCGAAGGTCCGCAGCGGCCTCGCCACCTTCGAGACCCACTGGGAGCTGGCCCGCGGCGACGACCGGTACGCGGTGGTGCTCGGCTCACCGAACGTGCCGGACCCACCCGCGTTCACGGTGAGGCCGTCGAGCTTCGCGAGGCTCGACGCCGACTACCGGTCCCTCGGCGGGCGCCCGGACTCGTACCAGACCTACCAGGAGCCGTACACCGACCTGGTGTACGTGACGGGGCGGTGGGTGCACCCGCTGGCGGCGCCGACGAGGCGGACGGAGTGGGTCACGGCGAGCAAGGACGTGCGGTGGCGACAGTGTGTCGCGGGCCCCCAGGAAGGAGTAGCCGTGCTGTGCCAGCCGACGACCACCTACCGGCCGGGGGAGCGCAGGCCAGCGGTGTGGTTCCGCGCGCCGGTGCCCGCGGTGACGATGGCCTCGCACAACCGGGACCGCATGGAACTGCCGGTGGACCTCACCGACGGCGACCACGAGGGCTCGCTGTACGACGTCGACGCGGCGGGCACCCGGACGTTCCGCCTGTACCGCAACGGTGTGGAACAGCCGAGGTTCAACGACAGCTGGTACTTCGACACGGCCCCGGAACCCGCGATGTTCCGCCTGGAGTACACGTCGGAACCGGACACGAAGCGCCTCCCGATAGGGACCAGCACGTCGACCGCGTGGACGTTCCCGTCGGCCGCGCCCACCGACCCCGAGGCGTGGGACACGAAACCGAGGCTGCTGTCCGTCGACTACCAGCCGGGTGCCGACGGACAGGGACGGCTGCCCGCGTGGCGGATCCTGGACATGGGCATCCGCGTGACGTCCTGGTCGGCGGGGGAGACCCGGCTGGAGCCGGGCGCGATGCGGTTCTGGGCGTCGACCGATCGCGGTGTCCGCTGGCACCAGGGCATGGTGATCCCCAACCGGGACGGCAGCTACCGCGTAATAGTTCCGGGCGTGGTGACGAAACCAGGGCAGAAGGTGTCGGTGCGGGTGGAGGCGTCGGCGGCGGAGGGCCGCACGATCAAACAGACGGTGGTGGACGCCTACCCGGTGAGGTGACCGCATCGTGACACGGTCATGAGTAGTCGTACGGATTCGGCCGCTGTGGGTCGTTGCTGTACTGGCGGGTATGGCTGACCAGATATCGGCGTCCCTCCCGCGCCTGGCCGACGCTTTACTGGAGGTCGGCACCCGCCTGGGTGAGATCAGCGTGGAGCTACACGCCCTGACCCCCGCCACGGCGGTGACGCCGACCCGAGGAGCCACCCCGGGAACGGCGCAACCCGCGAGGCCCTCCATCGGAGCGGCGCAACACTCGGTGGCAGCGCCCGCCCCCTCGCAGACACCGGCTCCGCCCGGGGTGCCAACCTCCCCCGGAACTCGGCCGACACCAACCACATCCGGTGTCCCCGAGCCGGGAACCTCCTCGGCCCCACCCAGCGCCGCGGCCGAGACCTCCCCGCCGCCGTCGGGAACCCCACCGACGCCAACCGCGCCCGGCCTTCCGGCCACACCTCGACCCTCTTCGACGTCGGTCCCATCAGGCGCTCCAACCCCGATACCCCCGATGCCGGCCCAGCCGGGTACGCCCTCCGCACCCCGAACCCCGTCGAGTCCCGCCCTCCCAGCCGTGCCCGGGACCCCACCCACGTCGGCAGGTCCCGCCGTTCCAGTCGCATCCCCCGAACCCGGCCTTCCCCGGTCCACCTCCCCGCGGAGCGGTCCGACGCCGTCCACCGCGCAGGGCCCGACGAGTGCCCCGCCCGCGGGCGGGGAGCGGCAGAGCACGGCCGCCACCCACGCAGGCCCCCACCACCCCGGCGCCGGGCAGCCTTATCCTCAGCCCGGCTTCCCCGGTCCGTACGGCGGCTACCCCGGAGCCCACGCCGCCAGCCACCAACCGCCGCGGCCGTTCTGGTCCGGACAACCCGCCCGACCGACCGAGCCGACCCCGACCATCTGGGAACGCCTCAGCCGCGACGGCGCGGGCAGCCGCATCCTCGCCTGGGCGGGCGGCGCGGTCACTCTCGCGGGCGTCGTCCTCCTACTCATCCTCGCCATCCAGCGCGGCTACCTCGGACCGCTCCCACGGGTACTCCTCGGCGCAGGCCTCGGGCTGGTCCTCACCGGCATCGGCACCTGGCTGCACCGCACCCCCACCGCCCGCACCGGCGCCTACGCCCTGGCCGCCACCGGCATCGCCGTGGTCTACCTCGCCGTCGTCGCCGCCACGACCCTCTACCACTTTCTCCCCGCCTGGGGTGGCCTGGCCACCGGGCTGGTCGTCACCGCCGCCGGGATCGCGCTCGCCGGCTGGTGG
Source organism: Actinophytocola oryzae (assembly GCF_004364325.1). Classification (GTDB taxonomy): domain Bacteria; phylum Actinomycetota; class Actinomycetes; order Mycobacteriales; family Pseudonocardiaceae; genus Actinophytocola; species Actinophytocola oryzae. Next base: position 50,699 of record NZ_SOCP01000015.1, read on the forward strand.
GACTCCCAGCTGCTGGCCGTGTTCGTGGTCGTCTGCTGCGCGGTCTCCGCACCGGTCATCGCCGAGGGGTTCGGCACGCTCCTGCTCTGCTTCCTGCTCGTGCTGCAGCTCGGCACCACCCCGGTGCAGCTGGCCAGGAAGTGGAACGGCCTGCTCCTGGCCGCGGCGGTGCCACCGGTGATCGTCTGCTTCGTCCGGATCGGCCTCGCCGTCCACGACGGGCACCCCACGACCACCGCGGTCCTCGCCGGGGTCACCAGCGGCATCACCGTCGTCCTCGCGACGGCCACCGCCCTGCGCAGGCCCGACGACGAGTACCCGCTCGTCGTGCTCTTGGTCGCCGCCATCCCCGGGCTGCTGGCCGCCGTGCTGCTGCCCCGCCTCGGCGCGACCATCCTGCCCGCCGCCGTCGGCGTGCTCCTGCTCGGTGTCTGGGTCCTGGGCCGCGTCTCGCCGCTGCCCGGGACGTTCGCGCTCGCCGCGGGCGGCATCGCGTCACTGGCCTTCCTCCAGGCCACCGCCACCGGCTTCGACGGCGACGCCCGCGCCATCGCCTTCCTCGCCGAGGCGCTGATCCTCACCGCGGTCGCCGTGCGGCTGCGTCTGGGCGCCGCGCTGCTGCCCGCCGGCCTGTTCGCGCTCGTCGGGTTCGTCCTCGGGCTCACCTTCGCGGCACGGCCGGACCTGCTCGCACGCCCGATGCCCGGCGGGACCGACGTCGCCGCGGCGGTGTCGCTCGGTCTCACGGGCGCGCTGTTCGCGGCCGTCGCGATCACCCTCTGCTGGGCCGTGTTCCGCCTCGGTGTCCTGTCGGACGAGACGACCGCACCCCACGGCTGGGTGCCCGCGGGCCTCGTCGCGCTCTACGGCTCCACGGCCGCGCTGCTCGCGGTCGGCCTGCTGGTCTCGCCGGGCCGCGACGGGTTCCTGCTCGGCCACGTCCTGGTGACCGTGTCGTGGACGGTCGCCGCGCTGGCCCTGCTGCTGCGCGGCATCGACTCGGTGCCGCCGCGGGTCGCGGGCCTGTCGCTGGTGGTCGCGGCGCTCGCGAAGCTCGTGCTGTTCGACCTGTCCTCGCTCGACGGCATGGCCAGGGTCGTGGCGTTCCTCGTCGCGGGGCTGGTGCTGCTCGGCGCGGGCGCCCGGTACGCCAGGCTCGTGGCGGCACGCACCCGGTCGTAGCCTTGGCCCATGATCGTGGGCTCGACGAAACTGCTGGTGCTCGGGGTCGTCCGGGAGGCGGGTGGCCCCGTGCACGGGTACGACGTCCGCAGGACGCTGCTGTCCCGGGGCGCGACGTCGTGGGCGAACGTCGCCCCCGGCTCGATCTACAACGCGCTGAGGACCCTCGTGCGTGAGGGTTTCCTGGAGAATCTGGGCACCGACCGCCAGGGCGCACGCCCGGAGCGCACGTGTTTCCGCCTGACGGAGTCGGGGGAGGGGGAGTACAGCCGCCTGCTGCGCGAGACCCTCACGCAGGCCCGCCTCCCGAACCACCCGCTGCTCGCGGGCCTGGCCTTCCTCCCGGACGTCCCTCCCGCCGAGCTGGGGAGGCGCTGCGCAGCCGCACCGAGGCCCTGCGCGTCCAGGCCGCCGACAACCGCACCATGGCCGACGACGTCCGGAGCGCCGACAAGGACCGCGTCCCAGCCCACGTCGCCGAGAGCTACGAGCTGGTGGCCGCTCTCCAGGAGGCCGAGGCCAGGTGGGCGGCGTCCCTGGCCGCCCGGCTCACCCCCGACGATGACCAGCCGCGTTCGCGTCGCCGACCTCGCCACACGAACCGTGCGGGCTCGGACCCCTTCGGCAACCCCTGTGGACAGCGCCGAACCGACAGTCGACTGTGAATACTCAACGTTGAACAGTCACGCACGACCGTCGTGGGGCCGACCCGCCGAGTCCGCTGCCAGGAAGGTCGGCTCGCGGCGGACTGGAGTTTTCGTGGGCGTCCCGGCACGGCCGGCACCGGGTGGTGCACTATCTAGGTGTGAGTCCCGAAGATCCGGAGCGGTTGTACGTGGCGCTGGGGCACAACCGCGGAGACTTCTGTCCGGACGCGCCTGCCAACCGTGACCTGGTCGACCAGCACCTGCTCTGGTGCCTCGACCAACGGGAACGCGGGTGGCTGCTCCCGAGCCGGGTGCCCGTCGACAACCTGACGATCTTCGCGACCACCTCCAGATCCGAGCTGGGCCGCGCCCTCGACCTCGACCCGTTGGTCGCGGCGGGCGTGCGGCACTACGCGGTCACCTGTTACGCGCCCGCCCCTGCCGCCGGGCTGCTCAGCGACCCTCTCGGCTGACACTCGCGGCGAGGTAGGCCGCCCTCAGGCGTTCACGGACGCTCGGTGACCTCGGCGGGAGGTCGGCGCCGAGGTGGGCGTGGCGCAGTTCGTCCATGAACTCCGCCCAGAGCGCGGGGCCGCCCTCTTCGAGCAGTTCGGCACGAACACGCAGCACGCGGCTGGTGGGCCGGTGACGAAGCCCCCAGCTGCCGAGCTGCGCGAACACCGGCACGAGTTGGATCGCGGGTTCGGTGAGGCTGTAGCGCGCCCGCTGGCCCGCGCGTGTGTCCTCCCGGGTGAGCAGGTCCAGCTCGACGAGCCGCCTGAGCCGGTCGGCGAGGATGTTCGAGGCGATGCCCTCCTCCGAGCCGGCCTGCAGCTCCCGGAAGTAGCGGCGGTCCCCGAAGACGATGTCGCGCAGGACGAGCAGGCTCCAGCGATCACCGAACACCTCGACGGTGGCGTTGATCGGGCACCCCGACCGCGGCTCCTGCACTCTTCCCATACTGCTTGCATCCTACAACCGCTGGCACTACGTTCCCACAGCGAAGTGGTTGTCAATCGCAAGCGGAAGGACTGCCGTGCTGAGACAGGTCGCGGACGGCGTGCTCGTCCACGAGAGCGCGTTCTGCCAGAGCAACGCCGTCGTCGTGCGGGGCCGGGCCGGGGTGCTGCTGGTCGACCCGGGGGTGCTGGGCCACGAGCTGGACTGCCTCGTGAACGACCTCCGCGAGCTGGACCAGCCGGTCGTGGCAGGCTTCTCGACGCACCCCCACTGGGACCACCTGCTCTGGCGCGCCGGGTTCGGCGAGGCACCCCGCTACGGCACCGCCCGCTGCGCGGCCGCCGTCCGGGACCGGCTGTCGGACCCGGGTTTCAGGGCCCGCGTCGCCACCGTGATCCCGGCGGACATCGTCGAGCAGGTGCCGCTGGACCTCCTCGGCCTGATCACCGGGCTGCCCGCCGACGCCACCTCGGTCCCCTGGGACGGTCCCCGAGTCCGGATCATCGAGCACCCGGCGCACGCCCCGGGCCACGCGGCGCTGCTGGTCGAGGACCGCGGGGTCCTCGTCGCGGGCGACATGCTCTCCGACCTGCTGATCCCGATCCTCGACCTGAACGGCACCGCGGACCCGGTCGAGGACTACCTCGCCGCGCTGCGACTGTTCGACGCCGTCGCGGGCGAGGTCGACGTCGTCGTCCCCGGCCACGGCTCCGTCGGCGACGCCGACCAGGCGCGGGCACGGATCGACCAGGACCGCGCCTACGTGCGTGCCCTTCGTGACGGCGAGACACCCGCCGACCCGCGGCTCGCCGCGTTCGACTGGGTCTTCGACGCACACGAAGGGCAACGCCAGGGCCTGGCCCGCAGAAGCTAGCGCGACGACCTCAGCCGAACCAGCGGGCCAGGTGGACGTCCAGGTCCCGCTGGTCGTCGCCGATCCAGGCGACATGGCCGTCGGGGCGTACCAGGACGCACGGAACCGCCAGCGCCGCGGTGGGATCAGCGAGCTGGTCGACCCGGTCGGCCCAGCCGCCGACGGTGAGGCGACCGGTGCGGTCCAGGAGCAGGCCACGGCCGCGACGCAGCAGACCGTAGAGGCGCCCCTGCTTCACGTCGAGGTCGCGCAGGCGGCGGCCGAGCAGGTCCGGACCCGCACCGAAGTCGTACCGGATCCCGATCCCGGCGATCTTCTCGATCAGATGCCGGTTCACCTCGTCGAAGTCCATCAGCTCGCTGACCAGCCTGCGCACGGCCCGCGCCCCCGGCTCGGCGGACTGCAGCTCCGTCTGGGCACGCGTGTTGTCCAGCACGTCCTCGGCGACCGGGCGACGTTCGGCCTGGTAGGTGTCCAGCAGCGCCTCCGGCGCCCAGCCCCGGACCTGTGCGGCGAGCTTCCAGCCGAGGTTGACCGCGTCCTGAACGCCCAGGTTGAGCCCCTGCCCGCCGGTGGGCGGGTGGATGTGCGCCGCGTCGCCCGCCAGCAGTGCCCGCCCCACCCGGTACCGTTCTGCCAGCCGGGTGGCATCCCCGAATCGGGACAACCACCGCGGTGAATGCACCCCGAAGTCGGTGCCGGCGACGGCGCGCAGCCGGTGCCGGAAATCCTCGAGGGTCGGCGGCTCCGCACGGTCGCGGACGCCCTCGGCGGGCACCACGACGCTGTGCACCTTCTCGCCGTGGGGCCTGACCCAGAACGGCCTGTGGGTCTCGCTGACGGCGGCCACCCTGGCGGCGATCTCCTCCCGCGGCAGCCCGACCTCCATCTCACCCATCAGCGTCTCGGTCCGCGACGGCTCGCCGGGGAACCCGACGCCGAGCAGCTTGCGCACCGTGCTGCGCCCACCGTCACAGCCGACGAGGAAACGCGAACGCAGCCGCTCCCCGCCGGTCAGCTCGACGGTCACGCCCTCGTCGTCCTGTTCGAGCCCGGCCACGGCACAACCGCGCCGGACCCGCGCACCCAGGTGGACCGCGTGTTCCTCGAGGAGGCGGACGATGACGGGCTGGGGGATGCCCACCAGATAGGCGTGCGCGGAGTCCAGGCCCTTGGGGACGGGTTTGTCGATGGCGGCGAAGAACCCGGCGGCCGGCCGCCGTCTGCCGTGCTCGAGAACGCGGTCCAGCAGTCCGCGCATCGCCATCAGCTCGATGCTGCGCATGTGCAGACCGACGATGCGGACGAACGACGCGGGCTCGGGGTCCTTCTCCAGGACGAGTACCCGCACGTCGTGCAGCCGCAGCTCGGCGGCCAGCATGGCGCCGGTCGGACCGCACCCGACAATGATCACGTCGAACATCAGGTGTTGCCTTTCGGGAGTCGAGGCGCTCCCGGCGACACCTACGTCAGTCGCCCGGCCGTGACAGGCAGGGGGAGCACCCACATCGCTACAGCGTTCACGGGCCTCACCTCCTCGGGCGGTGTCACGGTCAACGGCAAGCTACAAGCCCGACCACCACCCGTCCAACCCTTTTCCGAGCCACGGCCCCTTCACAACCCACCCATCACTCCCCCGACGCTTCGGAACAAAAATCAACTAGTAACTATAAAGATGTCCAATATTTGGGCCGCTTGGCCGTGGGGGCCCGACAGCACCACCAGCCGGACCCACCCACAGAAGGCAAGAGAGGGGGGAGGGCCGGTCAGGAGGGGTCCGAGAGGTGGTCGCGAAGGGCGTCGAGCACCGGGAGCTGACCCTTGACGAGCTTGTCCCGCGCGACCTCGACGGTGACCCATTCGGCGCGGTCGACCTCGGGGAACTGCTGCATTCGCCCGGATCCGCGGGGCCATTCCAGCTCGAAGGTGTTGCTGCGGAACTCGTCGAGGTCGAAGTCGCCTTCGACGGCGAAGGTGGTGACGACCTTCCCGCCCGACTGCCTGACCGACCCGAGTGGGATGGGTGTGCCGTCGGGGGCGGGTGAGCCCATCTCCTCGGCGAACTCGCGTCTGGCGGCGGCGAGGGGTTCCTCGTCGGTGTACTCGCCCTTGGGGATGGACCAGGCGCCGTTGTCCTTGCGTGCCCAGAACGGTCCGCCCATGTGTGCGATGAGGACCTCGAGGGTGGGTCGGCGGCGGAACAGGAGCAGTGCGGCGCTGGTCTTGGGCATGTCGAGCACCTTATTGGCGTGGTTCGTGGGGTACCCGCCCGCTCCTAGACTCCGAGGGTGCGTATCGACGAGGTTCACATCACGCCGGTGGCTTTTCGGGATCCGCCGTTGTTGAACGCGGTGGGTGTGCATGAGCCGTTCGCGTTGCGGTCGGTGGTGGAGGTGGTGGCCGAGGACGGGACGTACGGGTTGGGTGAGAGTTACGGCGATGCTCGGCATCTGGCGCGGTTGCGTGTCGCGGCGGAGGCGTTGCGGGGTGTGGACGTGTGGCATGTGCATGAGCTGGCGCGTCGGGTTCGGGGTGGTCTGGATGACGGGGTGGGTGGGCATGGGATGGGGGGCATGGTCACGGGGAGCAGTGGGGCGGATCGGGTGTTGTCGCCGTTCGAGGTGGCGTGTCTGGACATTCAGGGCAAGCTGGTGGGTCGGCCGGTGAGTGATCTGCTGGGTGGTGCGGTGCGGGATCGGGTGGAGTACAGCGCGTATCTGTTCTACAAGTGGGCGGGTCATCCGGGTGGGGAGCCGGATGGGTGGGGTGAGGCGTTGGGGCCGGACGAGTTGGTGGCGCAGGCGCGGCGGATGGTGGGGGAGTTCGGGTTTCGGGCGATCAAGTTGAAGGGTGGGGTGATGCCGCCGGAGGAGGAGGTGGCGGCGGTTCGTGCGTTGGCGGGGGAGTTCCCGGGTGTTCCGTTGCGGTTGGATCCGAACGCGGCGTGGGGGGTGGGGACGGCGGTTCGGGTGGCTGGGGAGTTGGCGGGGGTGTTGGAGTACCTGGAGGATCCGACGTCGGGGGTGGCGGGGATGGCTCGGGTGGCGCGGGAGGCGCCGATGCCATTGGCGACGAACATGTGTGTGGTGGCGTTCGACCAGTTGCGGCCCGCGGTGGAGGTGGACGCGGTTCAGGTGATCCTGTCGGATCATCATTTCTGGGGTGGGTTGGGGCGGTCGCGGGTGTTGGCGGGGGTCTGTGAGGCGTTCGGGTTGTCGCTGTCGATGCATTCGAACTCGCATCTGGGGGTGAGTCTGGCGGCGATGACGCATCTGGCGTCGGCGACGCCGAACCTGTCGTATGCGTGTGACACGCACTGGCCGTGGAAGGCGGTGGAGGACGACGTGGTGGTGCCGGGGGTGTTGCGGTTCGAGGGTGGGGCGGTGCCGGTGCCGACGGGGCCGGGGTTGGGGGTGGAGTTGGATCGGGACGCGTTGGCGCGGCTGCATGAGCGGTATGTGGCGTGTGGGTTGAGGGAGCGGGATGACACGGGTTACTACCGGCGGGTGTGTGATGCGGGGTTTGATCCGGTGCCGCCTCGGTGGTGAGGGTGGGGAACCGGTGGGGGTGGTGGCGGCGTCTGTGACCTTTGTGGACGCCGTGGGGGTTGTGTCGTGGGCGTCGGGCAGAATCGGGTAACCGAGATTTCTGGAGTCGCTTGTGGCCTGGCTGGTGTGGGTGGTGGGGGTGTTGGTGCTGGTTGTGGCCGGGTTCGTGGTCGCGTATGTGCCGTGGGCGCGGGATCGGGGTCTGCGTCGGCGGACGGCGTGGTCGGCGGCGCGTGCGGCGATCGAGAGTGCGTCGGTGAGTCGTGATGCGGTTGGGGGTGAGTTGCCGGGGGCTGAGGAGTTGTTGGCGCGTGCGGTGCTGCTGGCGGCGCATCGGGGTGGGGTGGCGGCTGCGGAGGAGGCTGCTGACTGTGCGTCGCGGGCGGATGCGTTGTGGCGGGGGGTCGCGGGGTGACCGGGCGTTGGCGGGGTCTTCGGTGGGTGTTCCTGGGGGCGGCGGTGGTGTTGGTGGTGGTGTTCCTGTTGTCGCAGACGCAGGGGGATGTGGATGTCAGTTATGCGAGGTCGCCGTCGGGGAAGGACGCGGTGCGGGAGGGTGATGCGGGCGAGTGGTCGGGGGTGGGGTTGCCGTCGGTGGAGGAGATGACGGCGATGGTGCGGAGGGACAGGGTGGTTCGGTTGCCGGGTTCGGTGGCGTACTGGGACACGGGGCGGGTGGAGAGGGCGATCGGTGGTGCGGACATCCGCATTCTGGTGGCTCCTCCTGGGTTGAGTGACAGGCAGCAGGATCAGGTTCGTGATGTGGAGGCGGCGACGATCCGGATCTTGGGTTTGGACGTTTCGGGGTCGGTGTACGGGGCGGCGCCGGATGATCTGGCGTCGTGGCGTGGGGTGTTCGCGACTGGTGATGTGACGGGTTTGTTGTTGTCGTTGGTGGCGTCGGAGCGGAAGGAGTCGGCTCCGCCGGAGGTGGATTTGTTCTCGTGGCGGGTGCCGAGTGCGGGTGAGGTGGCTCCGGTGGTGGCGGATCTGCGTGCGGGCGGGGTCCATGTGGCTGCGGGGGCGACGCTGGGTGGGTTGCCCGGGGGTGCGGATACGGCGTTCGGGGGGCGGAGGCCGCTGGTGGCGGCGTTTCCGGTGCAGCCGTTCGGGCAGCCGGTGGCGGAGTACGGGCCTGCGTTGGTGAAGGCGTTCCCGGGTGTGCCGGTCGTGGTGATGTACGGGGACTGGGTGGCGTACTACGGGCCGTTCGCGGGTGATTTCGCGGAGGTGGTGGGTGCGGGGTTCTATGCGCGTTTCGGGAGCCGGTTGAGTACGTATGCGTATCCGCAGGGTGCGGTGTTGGGTACGTATCTGAACTCGGTGACCGATGTCCGTTTTGCGGGGTTGTTCGATCGGCCGTTGCCGTATCAGCCGTATGACCCGTTGCGGGTGGCGTTGCCTGCGTTGCCGTGGTTGTTCGGGTTGTGTGTGTTGGTGTTCCTGGTGTTGTCGGTGCGGTCGGTGTTGGGGTCGAAGGCGCCGCCGCGTAGGCCGCCGGGGCGTTTGGCGGGGTTGACGACGTTGGCGGTCGAGTTGTCGTCGTTGTCTCATGCGCCTGGGTTGACGCGGGCGTTGGGGAGGTTGGAGGCGGCGCGGTCGGCGTTGGCGGAGGGGTTGCCGGATCGGCATGTGGCGGGGTTGTTGTCGGATGCGCAGCGTGATCTGGATTCGGTGGCGCGTGGGTTGGGGCGTGCCGAGTACCGGCCGGTGAACTATCTGGCGGGTGGTGTGTCGTGGCGTGGCTGAGTCGTTCGGTGCGTACGCCGTTCGCCGCGGCGGTGTTGGGGTTGTTGGTGTTGGCGGGTTGGGCGGCGTGGTCGGCGGGTTTGTTCGACGGTGAGCTGGCCGGGCGTGTTCGGACGTCGTCGGTGTATGCGGCGCCGGGGATCGATCTGGATGTGGGGGCGGCGGAGCGGGTGGTGGGCAATCGGCGTCTGGTGGTGGTGTTCCTCGATGGGGGCGCGGATCTGTCGCAGGCGTGTGAGGACACGGAGGACGCGGCGGCGGGGACGTTGGTGATGTTCTTCCAGCCCGAGGGTGACGAGTTGGATCACTACGGGTGTTCGAGTCTGGTGAGGGACGACGACGAGGGTGACGCGTTCGGTAAGGCGTTCGTGGCGGAGAACGCGGTGGCTGGTGGTGCGGACCAGTTCGTGGATCGGCCGTTGGAGGCGGTGAAGGTGGTGGCGGTCAACTATGACGCGTTGGTGAAGGCGGGGGTGGTGCCGGATGGTGCGCGCACGATCGAGCCGTCGGCGCCTCGGTATGTGTTGGCGGTGGCTGCGGTGTTGACGGTGGTCGGTGGGGCTGTGGCGGTGTTCTTGGTGGGTCGTCGGGTGGGTCGGTTGGCGGCGGGTCGTTCGGGTGGGGGTGAGGCGTTGTCGGATGCGCGGGTGTCGTTGAACGCGAAGGCGGCGGTGTTGGCGCAGCGGATCATCGAGTTGGATCGGCGTCCGGTGTCGGATGAGCAGCGGAGGTTGGCGGCGGACTATGCGGCGTTGGCCGCGGACATCGCCGGTCAGGAGGGGAAGGTGGGGCCTGGGTTGGTGGAGCGGGTGAGGGTGTTGTCCGAGCGGGCGGACCGGCTGGCGGACCGGCCGGCGAAGCCCAGGCGGAAGTCCTGATGGTCAGGCGGTGGGGTCGGTGAGGTGTAGGAGTGCGTCGAGTGCGGGGTTGTCGTGTGCGGTGCGCCAGACGCAGTGGGTTTCGACGATGTCGGGTCGTAGTCCGGTGATGTCGGTGAAGGCGAGGTTGGGTAGTCGTAGGCGGGCGGCGGATCGGGGGACGAGTCCGACGCCGACGCCTGCGTCGACGAGGGCGAGGAGGCTGTGGACCTGGCTGACGTGTTGGACGTAGTGGGGTTCGACGCCTGCGTCGTGGAAGACGCTGATGACGAGTTCCTGCAGGTAGCGGGCGGCGATGGGGGTGTAGGTGACGACGTCGTGGTAGCCGATGTCGCCGAGGGTGGGTGGGTGGCCGAGTTCGGTGAGGGTGTGTCCGCGTGGGCAGGCGAGGATGAGGCTTTCGACGTGTACGCGGCGGGTGTCGAGGACTTCTGAGGCGGGGACGCCTCGGGCGAGGCCGACGTGGATGTCGCCTGCGAGGAGGGCGTCGATCTGGTCGCGGGTGACCATTTCGGTGAGGGTGAGTTCGACGGCGGGCAGGTGTTGGGTGATGGTGCGGATCCAGGTGCCGAGCACGGTGAGTGCGGAGATGGCGGTGAAGCCGATCCGGAGGGTGCCTGCGGTGCCTCGGGCGGCGTTGCGTGCGGTGATGGGGGCGGCTTCGGCGAGGCTGAGGATGCGTCGGGCTTCGGGGAGGAACGCGTCGCCTGCGGGGGTGAGGAGGACGGCTCTGGGGGTTCTGACGAGCAGTTGTACGTCGAGGGTGCGCTCGAGTTTCTGGACCTGGCGTGACAGGGGCGGTTGGGTGATGCGTAGGCGTGCCGCGGCGCGGCCGAAGTTGCCTTCTTCGGCGACGGCGACGAATCCTCGGAGCTGCTCGAGCGTAAAGGACATGTCGAGAAGGTATCGCAACATGCGTTGTGGGACTTGGACAGGTATCACGACCGGTCATACGCTCGGTGTAGTCGCCCCGACACCACTGGAGCCTGTCTTGACACTGAGTCCGGAATCCCTGCGCGTCACGCTCGGCACCGGGTTGTTGTCGTTTCCCGTCACGCACGCCACCGCGGAGTTCGCGTTCGACGAGGACGCCTACCGGGAGCATGTGGCCTGGCAGTCCTCCCACGGCGCGGCGGGCCTGTTCGCGGCGGGCGGCACCGGTGAGTTCCCGGCGCTGACCCCGGACGAGGTCGCGCGCGTGGTGCGTGCGGCGGTCGCCGCCGCGGGGAAGACCCCGGTGCTCGCGCCCGCGGGGTACGGGACCGCGCAGGCGGTGCTGATGGCCCGGGACGCCGAGACGGCGGGCGCGTCGGGGCTGCTCCTGCTGCCGCAGTACCTGTCGGAGGTGCCGCAGGAAGGCCTGGTCGCGCACGTCAGGGCGGTGTGTGCGGCGACGTCGCTGGGGGTGGTCGTCTACCACCGGGCCAACGCCCGGTACACGTTCGACACGGTCGCACGGCTCGCCGAGGAGTGCCCGAACCTGATCGGGTTCAAGGACGGGGTCGGCAACGTCGACCTCATGACGCGTGTGCATGCCCGGCTGGGGGAGCGGCTCCTGTCGATCGGCGGGCTGCCCACCGCGGAGACGTATGCGATGCCGTGGCTGGAGATGGGTGTCACGACCTACTCGTCGGCGATCTTCAACTTCGCGCCGAGGTGGGCGCTGGAGTTCTTCGCGGCGGTGCGGGCGCGGGACGCGGTGGGCGTCTACCGGAGGCTGGACGAGTTCGTGCTGCCCTACATCGAGATCCGTGACCGGCGCGCGGGGTACGCGGTGTCGATCGTGAAGGCGGGGCTGCGTGCGGTGGGGCGTGACGCGGGCCCGGTGCGACCCCCGTTGGCGGACCTGACGGCGGGCGAGTTCGATGAGCTGAACACTCTCGTGCGGAAGGTGGGTCTGTCATGACCGCGACGCAGGCACTGACCGGGTCGATGTTGATCGGCGCCTCGGATGTGCGGGGCGGTGCGGGTGAGGTGCGTGGCGTGAACCCGGCGACCGGTGAGGTGCTCGAGCCGGCGTTCGGGCTCGGTGACGAGTCCGACGTGGACCGGGCGGTGTCCATCGCGTGGCACGCGTTCCCCACCTACCGGGCCACGACGCTGGCGGCGCGGGCGGCGTTGCTCACCACGATCGCCGACAACATCGACGCACTCGGTGACACGCTCGTGGCCCGGGTCGTCGCCGAGACCGGTATCCCCGACCCTCGGGTGCGCGGTGAGCTGGCGCGCACCACCAACCAGCTGCGGTTGTTCGCGTCGGTCGCGGCGGACGGGCGGTTTCTCGGCGCGCGTCTGGACACCCCGGATCCCGACCGTTCGCCGTTGCCGAAGCCGGACCTGCGGCAGCGGAAGATCCCGCTGGGGCCGGTCGCGGTGTTCTCGGCGAGCAACTTCCCGCTGGCGTTCTCGGTCGCGGGCGGTGACACCGCGTCCGCGTTGGCGGCGGGTGCGCCGGTCGTGGTGAAGGCGCACAGCGCCCACCCCGGCACTTCCGAGCTGGTGGGTCGCGCGATCCGTGCGGCGGTGCGGGAGCACGACCTGCCCGAGGGTGTGTTCTCGCTGCTGTTCGGTGAGGGCCGCAGCCTCGGTACCGCCCTGGTGAGGCATCCGAGGATCGCGGCGGTGGGGTTCACCGGTTCCCGGTCCGGTGGTCTCGCGCTGGTGGCGGCGGCCGCGTCCCGGCCGGTGCCGATCCCGGTGTACGCGGAGATGTCGTCGGTGAACCCGGTGATCCTGCTGCCCGGTGCGCTCGACTCCGCCGCCGCGGCGCTGGGTACCGCGTTCGTGACGTCCCTGACCACCTCGGCGGGTCAGTTGTGCACCAACCCGGGTCTCGTGTTCGCGCTCGGCGACCCCACCGAGTTCCTCGCCGCCGCCCGCGAGGCCGTGGAGGCCGCGCCGGGTGCCGCGATGCTGAGCGCCACGATCCAGCGTGCTTACACCGACGGCACGGGCAGGCTCGCAGGCACCGCGGGGGTGACGGAGGTCGCGGCGGGCGGGGTGGCCGAGGCGGTGCCCACGTGCGGGCAGGCGAGGCTGTTCGCCACCGACGGCGACACCTTCCTCGCCGACCACAGCCTGCGTGAGGAGGTGTTCGGTGCCGCGTCGCTGGTGGTGCGGGTACGGGATCTGCCGCAGTTGGAGCAGATCCTCGACACCCTGGAAGGGCAGCTGACCGCGACGGTGCACGCGACCGACACCGACCACGACACCGTCGCGGCGTTGTTGCCGCGTCTGGAGCTGCTGGCGGGGCGGGTGCTCTACGGCGGCTGGCCGACCGGTGTCGAGGTCGGTCACGCGGTCGTGCACGGCGGCCCGTTCCCCGCCACGTCGGCGCCTGCCACGACCTCGGTGGGCACGCTGGCCATCGAGCGGTGGCTGCGGCCGGTCGCCTACCAGAACCTGCCGTCGGCGTTGCTGCCCGGGGAACTGCGGGACGGCAACCCGTTGGGTGTGGCGCGGCTGCGGGACGGGGCACCCGAGTGACCCCACCCGTGGTCACCGGCTACCGGGTCGTCCCGGTGGCGGGACGGGACAGCATGCTGCTCAACCTCAGCGGCGCGCACGGGCCGTTCTTCACCCGCAACCTGCTGATCCTCACCGACTCCGACGGCCGCACCGGTGTCGGAGAGGTCCCCGGCGGGCCCGCGATCACCGGCACACTCACCGAGGCCCGTGACCTGGTGGTGGGTGCGCCGGTGAGCACGCACCAGGCGGTCCTGGCCACGGTCGCGCACCGGTTCGCGGGCCGTGACGCCGCGGGTCGCGGGGTGCAGACGTTCGACCTGCGGGTCGCCGTGCACGTCCGCACCGCCGTCGAGGCCGCGATGCTGGACCTGCTGGGCCAGTACCTGGAGGTGCCGGTCGCGGCGCTGCTCGGCGAGGGCCGCCAACGCGACCGGGTGCGGGCGCTGGGTTACCTGTTCTTCGTCGGCGACCGCACGAGAACCGATCTCGACTACCGGGCCGGCGAGGGCGAGGGCTGGTTCGGTGTGCGGGACCGGGAGGCGCTCGACGCGGCCGGCATCCTCGCGCAGGCGGAGGCCGCGCAGGCCCGGTACGGGTTCACCGACTTCAAGCTCAAGGGTGGGGTCCTGTCCGGTGACGCGGAGGTCGAGGTCGTGCACGCCCTGGCCGGCCGGTTCCCCGACGCCGACCTGACGTTGGATCCCAACGGTGGGTGGCGGCTGGCCGACGCGATCCGCCACGGCAACGCCCTCCGCGACGTGCTGGCCTACGCCGAGGACCCGTGTGGCGCCGAGGACGGTTACTCCGGCCGCGAGACCCTCGCCGAGTTCCGGCGCGCCACCAACCTGCGCACCGCCACCAACATGGTCGCCACCGACTGGCGTCAGCTCGGGCACGCCGTGCGCCAGTCCGCCGTCGACATCCCCCTCGCCGACCCGCACTTCTGGACCATGAACGGCTCGGTCCGGGTCGCGCAGCTCTGCCAGGCGTGGGGCCTGACGTGGGGTTCGCACTCCAACAACCACTTCGACGTCTCGCTGGCGATGGTCACCCACGTCGCGGCCGCCGCCCCCGGCGAGGTCACCGCGATCGACACCCACTGGATCTGGCAGGACGGCCAGCACCTCACCACCGACCCCATCCCGCTGGTCGACGGGCACCTCACCGTGCCGGCGGCCCCCGGGCTGGGGGTGAGCCTCGACCTCGACCAGGTCGAGGCCGCCCACGAGCTGTACCGGCGTGCGGCGCTGGGGGCGCGTGACGACGCCGTCGCCATGCAGTACCTCGTGCCCGGCTGGCGGTTCGACCCGAAACGACCGGCTTTGGAGACCGTGTGACCGTCCTGCAGGTCTGCCCGCTGCTGCCCTCCCTCGAAGAGGCGCTGCGCGGCCAGTTCACCGTGGTGGACACCCCGTCGCCGGAGGTGGTCGCCGCCGTCACCTCCTCCCGGCACGGTGTCACCCGCGACCAGATGGACGCCATGCCCGCACTGGGTGCGATCGTCCACTTCGGGGTCGGGTACGAGACCACCGACGTCGACCACGCCCGCGTCCGGGGTATCGCGGTGAGCAACACCCCGGACGTGCTGACCGACTGCGTCGCCGACCTCGCGGTGGGCGCCATGATCGACGTGCTCCGGCGCCTGTCCGCCGCCGACCGGTTCGTGCGCCGGGGCGACTGGCTCACCGGCTCCTACCCGCTCGCGACCAGGGTGTCGGGCAGGCGGGTCGGGATCCTCGGTCTCGGCCGGATCGGTCGGGCGATCGCGCACCGGCTGACCGCGTTCGACGCCCGTGTGAGCTACCACTCCCGCCACCGGGTCCCCGACACCCCGTACCGCTACGTCGACTCCCCGGAAGCGTTGGCGGCGGCCGTCGACGTGCTGGTCGTGGCCACTTCCGGCGGCGCGGCGACCGAGGGGCTCGTGTCGGCGCGGGTGCTGGAGGCGTTGGGGCCTGCCGGTTACCTGGTGAACATCGCCCGCGGCAGCGTCGTGGACGAACCCGCGCTGGTGGCCGCCCTGACCGGGGGCACGATCGCCGGCGCGGCCCTCGACGTGTTCGCCGACGAACCCCGCGTCCCGTCAGTGCTGCTCGCGATGGACAACGTGGTGCTCCTGCCGCACATCGCGAGCGCCACCACCGAGACCCGCGAGGCCATGGGCGAGCTCGCGTTCGCGAACCTGCGCCAGTTCATGACCGACGGGACCCTGCTCACCCCGGTGCCGTGACCAGCACCGCGACCGCGAGCAGCAGGAACCCCGCGGGCAGCCCGACCATCCGGTCACCGGCGCGCAGGTGGGTGCCGATCGCCAACGCGAAGAACACCACCAACCCCGCGGCGGCGGCCACACCCGCCCAGGGCCTCGCCAACCCCGCCAGCAAGCCGACCACGGCGACCGCCTTGGGCACCCCCAGCCACGGCAGCGACCAGGCCGGCACCCCGATCCGCCACATCGACGACCGGATCCGTTCCGCCCGCGCGAAGTCGGCCGCCGCGGAGAACAGGTTCGCCGCGGCCGCGAGCACCACGACGACGACGTGCACGACGGTCACGCGCGTGTGAACAGGGCCGCGTGGTCGGCCACCCACTCCGCGAACGGTCGCGGCGGGCGCCCCAACGCCTTCTCGGCGTCGGCGCTCACGTGCGCCGGGCGCCCGGCCTCGCGCCGGTAGCGGTCCATCAACGCGGTGACGAACTCCGGCCGGTGTCCGTTGTCGACCAGCACCCGGGACGCGATCTCCACCGGGACCGGCTCCAGCCGCAGGTCACGGCCCAGGACGCGGCCGATCGTCGCGACCATCTCGGTGTGGGTGAGCGACTCGGGACCGGTCAGCAGCAGCTTGTCGCCCACCAGGTCGTCGGTGGTGAGCGCGGCGGCGGCGACGGCCGCGATGTCCCGCGGGTCGATCGGCGCCTCGGTCGCCTCCGGGAACGGCGCCCGGACCACGTCACCCCGCCGGAGCTGCCCGCCCCACGAGTACTCGGCGTTGACCGCGAAATAGGTCGGCCGCAGGCTCACCCATTCGAGGCCGCTGTCGATCGCCGCGGCCTCGACCTCGGCGTTGCGGTCGCCGTTGAATCGCGACGGCTGCTCGTCGAGCGGCTCGTCCACGTTGGACGCGGCCAGGACCACCACCCGCCGCACCCCCTGCTCCCCGGCTCGTGCCAGCAGGTCCGCGGCGTCGAGGCCGACAGCGCGGGCGTTGAGGAACACCCCGTCGACCCCGGTGAACTCCGGTTCCGTCACCACCTCCGCCCCGGGCAGCTCCGTCACCGAACGCGACACGGCCCGCACCCCGGACCCGCGTAGTAACTCGACCAGGGGACGCCCGACAGTGCCTGTGGCACCAGTGACCAGGTACATCGCCACACCTTCCTACGGTTTTCAGATGATACGAAAAACATAGTACATCGGGGTGTCGAGAATGCGTGGCGGGCTCCGTCCCAGGGGACACGAGCGACCGGACAGGCCGCGGGAAACAATGGAGGAGATGACGATGCGACAGGACGAGATCACCGAGATCCTCAACCGGCCGATCAGCAAGGAGCTGCTGGCGCGTGACCTGACCCGCCTGGCCTACGTCGCCAGGGACGGCACACCCCGCAACGTCCCGATCGCGTTCACCTGGAACGGCTCGCAGATCGTCATGTGCACCTCGAAGAACGCCCCGAAGCTGCCGTCACTGCGCGCGAACCCCGCGGTGGCCCTGACGATCGACACCGAGGTGCACCCGCCCAGGATCCTGCTCGTCCGCGGCCGGGCCGAGCTCGACGTCGTCGACGGCATCCCGGCGGAGTACCTGCAGATGAACGGCACCTACGAGATGACCGCCGAGCAGCGCGTCGAGTGGGAGAAGGAGGTGCGGTCCCTCTACGACGGCATGGTCCGCGTCGTCGTGACCCCCACCTGGGTCAAGCTGATCGACTTCGAGACCACCCTGCCCAGCGCCGTCGAGGAGCTCGCGCGACAGCGCGCCGAGCGCGAGAACGCCTGAAACCACCCGAGGAGCCACCATGAAATACCTGCTGCTCAAGCACTACCGCGGCGCGCCCGCAGCGGTGAACGACGTGCCGATGGACCAGTGGACCCCCGACGAGATCTCCGACCACATCCAGTTCATGCGCGACTTCGCCGACCGGCTCGAAGCCGCGGGCGAGTTCGTCGACGCCCAGGCGCTCTCCCCGGAAGGCACCTTCGTCCGCCACGACGGCGAGGGACGCCCACCGGTCACCGACGGCCCCTTCGCCGAGACCAAGGACCTGATCGCCGGCTGGATGATGATCGACGTCGACACCCACGAACGCGCCCTGCACCTGGCCGGTGAACTGTCCGCCGCCCCGGGTGCCGGCGGCAAACCCATCCACGAGTGGATCGAGGTGCGGCCCGTCTACACCGACCCGCCGACCGTCACGGAGTGACCTCGATGGACGAGGCACTGCTGCGCACGCTCACCCCCGAGGTGATCGGGGTCCTCGTCCGCCGCGGAGCGGACTTCGCGGCGGCCGAGGACGCCTTCCAGGACAGCCTGGTCGAGGCGGTGCGTGTGTGGCGGGACGACCCGCCGCGCGACCCCAAGGGCTGGCTGGTCACCGTCGCGTGGCGCAAGTTCCTCGACGCCACCCGCGCCGACGCCTCCCGGCGCAGGCGCGAGGTGGCCGTCGACGCCGAACCCGAACCCGAACCCGGTGAGGCCGTCGACGACACGCTGCGGCTGTACTTCCTGTGCGCGCACCCGTCCCTGACCCCGGCGTCGGCGGTCGCACTCACCCTCCGCGCCGTCGGCGGCCTCACCACCCGGCAGATCGCGCAGGCCTACCTCGTGCCCGAGGCGACCATGGCCCAACGCATCAGCCGCGCCAAACGGACCGTCGCGGGTGTCCGGTTCGACCGGCCCGGTGACGTCGCCACCGTGCTGCGGGTGCTCTACCTGGTGTTCAACGAGGGCTACTCCGGCGACGTCGACCTCGCCGCCGAAGCCATCCGCATCACCCGCCAGCTCGCCGCCATCACCGACCACGAGGAGGTCGCGGGACTGCTGGCGCTCATGCTGCTCCACCACGCGCGCCGCCCCGCCCGCACCGGCCCCGACGGGCGCCTCGTGCCCCTCGCCGACCAGGACCGCGGCCGGTGGGACACCGGCATGATCGCCGAGGGCGTCGACGTCCTCCAGAAGGCCCTCGCCCGCGACCGCCTCGGCGAGTACCAGGCCCAGGCCGCCGTCGCCGCGCTCCACGCCGACGCCCAGACCGCGGCGGAGACCGACTGGGTGCAGATCGTGGAGTGGTACGACGAGCTCGTGCACCTCACCGACAGCCCCGTGGCCCGCCTCAACCGGGCCGTCGCTGTCGGTGAGGCCGACGGCCCACGCGCCGGCCTCACCGCGCTCGCCTCGCTCGACCCCGCCCTGCCCCGCCACACCGCCGTCGCCGCCTACCTGCACGAACGTGACGGCGACCCCGCCACCGCGGCCCGCCTCTACAGCCAGGCCGCACAGTCGGCGTCGAACCTTGCCGAACGCGAACACCTCACCCGACAGGCCGCGCGGCTCAACGCGCGGCTGCGCGGGTAAGGAGCCCGCACGGCATGATCGACGCCATGAAGCAGTACCTGCTGAGCATCTACCAACCCGACGGCGCACCGGAGCCGGACGTGCTCGCCGAGATCAGGAACAACCTCGACGCGCTCAACGACGAGCTGCGTGCCGAGGGCGCGTGGGTGTTCGCGGGCGGGCTGCACCCGCCGGACACCGCGACCGTGCTGCGGGCCGGCGGTGAGGAGATGCTCGTGACCGACGGCCCGTTCATCGAGGCCAGGGAGTTCCTCGGCGGGTTCACCATCATCACGGCCGCGGACCTCGACGACGCCCTGCGGTGGGGCAGGCGCCTGGCGTCGATCCTCGCGCCGCTCGCGGTGGAGGTGCGGCCCTTCCAGTGACGGTCCTGCGTTCGCTCGTGTTGTTCGCGCTGGCCGCGGTCGCCGAGATCGGCGGCGCGTGGCTGGTCTGGCAGGGTTTTCGGGAACACCGCGGCCTGTGGTGGATCGCCGCGGGCGTGCTCGCGCTCGGCGCCTACGGCTTCGTCGCCACCTTCCAGCCCGACACGCACTTCGGTCGCGTCCTCGCCGCCTACGGCGGGGTGTTCGTCGCCGGGTCACTCGCCTGGGGAGTCGTGGTCGACAAGTTCCGTCCCGACCGCTTCGACTACCTCGGTGCCCTGCTCTGCCTCACCGGCGTCGCCGTGATCATGTACGCGCCACGTCGATGACCGTCGAGGAGATCTTCCGCCAGGAGTACGGCCGCGCGGTGTCCGTGCTGGCCAGAAGCCTCGGCGACCTGGGGCTCGCCGAGGAGTGCGTGCAGGACGCGTTCGTCGAGGCGCTGCGCCGCTGGCCCGACGGCGACCAGCCCCCGAGCCCCGTGGGCTGGCTGATCACCACCGCCCGCAACCGTGCCATCGACCGCCTGCGCCGCGAGTCCACCCGGCTCGAACGCCACCGGCAGGCCCTGGACCTGCTGGCGCCCGACCCCGAACCCGACCAGGGCCCCGTCCGGGACGAGCGGCTGCGGCTGATCTTCACCTGCTGCCACCCCGCGCTCGGGCTCGGCGTGCGGGTGGCGTTGACGCTGCGGCTGCTCGGCGGCCTCACCACGGTCGAGATCGCCCGCGCGTTCCTGGTGCCCGAGGCGACCATGGCCCGACGTCTCGTGCGCGCCAAGAACAAGATCCGCGACGCCGCCATCCCCTACCGCGTCCCCGAGGAGGCCGACCTGCCCGACCGGGTCCGCGGTGTCCTGGCCGTCGTCTACCTGATCTTCACCCAGGCCCACCTCGACCGCCCGTCCCTGGCCGCCGAGGCCATCCGCCTCGGCCGGGTCCTCGCCTCCCTGATGCCCGACGAACCCGAGGTCACCGGCCTGCTGGCGCTGATGCTGCTGAGCGAGTCCCGCCGCCCCGCCCGCACCACCGCCACCGGCGAGCTGGTCCTGCTCGCCGACCAGGACCGCACCCGGTGGGACACCGCGATGGTCGAGGAGGGCCAGGCGCTGGTCAGGGCGTGTCTGCGCCGCAACCAGCCCGGCCCCTACCAGCTGCAGGCCGCGATCGCCGCGGTTCACAGCGACGCCCCCACCACCGCCGACACCGACTGGCCGCAGGTCCTCGCCCTCTACGACCAGCTGATGGCGGTGACCCCGACACCGGTGGTGGCGCTCAACCGGGCGGTCGCGGTCGCCGAGGTCGCCGGCCCGGCCCGGGCGCTCACGCTGGTCGAGTCCCTGGACCTGGACCGCTACCACCTCTACCACTCCGTGCGCGGCAACCTCCTGGCCCGCCTCGGCCGCGCCGCCGAGGCCACCGTCGCCTTCGAGCAGGCCCTCACCCACGCCACCACCGACACCGAACGCGACCTGCTGCGCACACTCCTCGAATGACCTACCCGTCCAGGCCGAGGACGTCGCCGACCAGGTCGACCGCGCTGCGGGACGGGTCGCGGGCGGCGTTGTTGTAGACCTGTTCGGTCGTGTCGATGCTCGAGTGGCCCACGTCGGCCTGGATGTGGACCAGCTGGGCGCCCGCCTCGACGGCGGTCGTGACGTAGAAGTGCCGCAGCGCGTGGGGGTGCAGCGGTGCGTCGGCGGACAGGCGCCGCAACAGCTGCCACACGGCCTGGCGGCGGTAGCGGTGACCGGTGCGGGTCACCAGCAGCGGCTCGTCGACCGGCGCCCCGCGGCGGGTGACCGTCGTGCCCGCGGTGCCGGTGGTGTCGCGAGCACGCAGATAGGCGAGCAGGGCGTCCTCGGCGGCCTTGTGCAGGTAGACCACGCGGGTCTTGCCGCCCTTGCCGAGGACCCGCAGCGCCCGGCGGCCCCGGGTCACGTGCAGGTCGCCGCGGTCGAGGCCGCACAGCTCGCTGACCCGCAGCCCCAGCGTGAACAACGCGACCACCGCCGTCGCCCGCGCCGTGTCCAGGGTGGACGCGCCTCGTTTCGGGGTGGCCGCGGCGTCGTAGAGGGCCTTGACCTGCGCCGTCGTCAGCACGACCGTGCCCGTGGTGCTCGCCGCGTCACCCAGTCCCAGGCGGCGGCGGTTGAGGGCGGCCGGGTTGCCGGCGGCGAGCCCCGTGTCGGCCAGGTGCGTGTAGAGGGCCTTGACCGTGGCGAGCATCCGGTCGCGGGTCGCCGGCGCCGCGCCTGCGGTGTTCAGCGCGTCGAGCCACACCTTCACGTGGGTCGAGGTCGCCGTGAGCGGGTCGACGCCCGCGGTCGCGCACCAGCGGAACCAGTGCAGGTGCCGCAGCCGGCCTCGCGCCGCCGGGGGAGGACCGCCGCCGGGGGAGGGCCGGGCGCCGACCACCGCCGCGTACCGCGCGACCGCCGAAGCCCAGTAGTCAGAGCCGCTGACGGTTTTCGTGGGCGCCTCGGAGGCAGGCAACCAGTCGCGGAGGTCGGTGGCGGTTACGGGCAGGCCGAGCCCTTCGGCGTAGGTGCGTCTCGTGGCGCGGTTCCCGTAGCCGCCCAGCCACTCGGCGATCTCTCTCAGCAGCTCGGCGGGCCTGTCGACGCCAGGCCACGGCCCCTCTGAGGCTTTCGTCAGCTCGGTGGAAGTCACGCCCATCATCTTAGCTACAAAAGCACGGTTCTGTAGCCAACGATGGTTTAGGTTTCGATATCTGTAACCGGTAGATAAGGTTATGGGTACTGATACTAGGATGGTGGCATGGTCGATGTGGTCACCGAAACCGTGGAGTCCGACTCGCTGTGCGGGTTCAGTCATTGCCGGGCGCCGCTCCCGGCCCCGGGCCCGCGCGGCGGACGCCCGTTCGCCTACTGCCCGGACCGCACCTGGCCCGGCGGCAAGACGTGCAAACAGCTCGCCGCCGCACAGGACGCCCTCACCGAAGCCCTCGGGACCCCCGCCGACTCCACGATCACCGCGGCCGCCACCGCGTTCACCGCCACCGCGACCCGGCTGGCCGACCCGCTGCAGGAGGTCCTGTCGGTAGCGACCGCGCTGCGGGACTCGCTGGGCGCCGAACTGGCCACCGCCGCGGCCCGCGTCGCCGAGGCCGAGGAGACCGCCGCCCGCGAACGCGGCCTACGCGAACAAGCCGAGACAGCAGCCGCCGAAGCGACGACGCAGGCCCGGCGGGCCACCGAACACGCCGCCGCCACCGCCCGCGCCGCCACCGAGGAGGCGGACCGTCACCGTGCGGACCGCGACCGCGCGGTGAGCGACGCCGAGACCGCCACGCAGGCGCGAACCCAGGCGGAACTGGCGCAGGCCCGGGCCGAGGGCGTCGCCGCCACCGAGAAAACGCGGGCCGAACACGCCGTGCAGGCCGAACGGGCCCGCGCGGAAGCCGCCACGAAGGCACTGGCCGCCGTCACCGAGAAACTCGCCACCGCGAGGGCCGAACGCGACGCCGCCCGCGCCACGGCCGAGGACCTGCGCGTGGCCGTCGAGGAACGGCGCCGGGCCACCGACAACGCCGTCGCCGCACTCGCGACCGCCAGGACCCGCGAGGCGGAGCTGACCGCGGAACTCGCCAACGTCCGCGCCGCGGCCGCCACCGCCCTCACCCAGTCGAGCACCGAACTCGTCCAGGCCCAGACCGAAACCGCCGCAGCGAAAGCCGAGGCAACCCGAAACGCGGGCGCCGCACACGACCTCACCCGCCTACGCGCCACCACCACCGCCCTACGCGACGTCCTCCTGACCCCCGACCTCCCCGAAGGCGAACTGCGGACCCGCCTGCTCGCCGAACTCCTCACCGACCGGACCAGCTAGCCCCCGCCGGGCCGACCTGGCGGCCACCGTGGCACCTCGCAACCAGCTCACCCGTCGAACCCCGCCCCAGCACGAACCAATGCCCCAGCCCCCTCGATCCCCTGGCGGAGTGGATACCTGATCACCCGCCCGCCGACGGGCCCGGGTTCGTCTCCGCTCCCCGATGGCGACACCCCCTGTGCCGACGCCGGGTAGCGAGGGGTGCGCGAAAGAACCGGACCAGTCAGGCGCCCCCGAGGTGGACCTGGTCGCGGCCCGCGCCCGCCGGACACGATGACCACCATGCCCACCGACCTCGCCCGCTGGCTCGACACCGACTTCGTCGACGCCAACACCGAGCTGGAGCAGGCCTACTTCGCGGCGAGGACCGAGATCCTCCACGACGTCACCGACCTCGACCAGCGCAGACGCACCCTCCGCGACGACGGCGCCACCCTCGTCACCCGCCTCGCCGACACCGACCCCACCTAGCCCACACCGCCCTCGAGGAGGTCCTCGCCGTCAACAGGGCGCTCGCCGCCGAGCTGGACCCGGACCGCTTCTTCTTCAACGTCCGCCCCTACTTCAAGCCCCACGTGGTGTGCGGCACCGAGTACCGGGGTGCGAACGCAGGCGACTACTCGGCCGTCAACGAGATCGACCTCGCCCTGGGCCTGTGTGACCTGACCGACCCGTTCTACCAGCGGATCGTCGCCGAGAAGTACCCGTACGTGCCGCCGGAGGACCAGCCGAGGCTACGCACCCCACCGGCCGACCTGCGTCACCGCCTCGCACCGGGAGGCCCGAACACCGACCGGTTCCTCGCGGTGTGCCGCGCCCACGGCGCCGCCTACGCCTTCCACCACCACCGGCTCGTGAAGCCGTTCCTGCAGGCCCCCGCCGCGACCGTCCCACCCGACCGGCTCGCGAAGCTCACCGCCAGCGGCCCGCCCCTGGACGTCGTTGTCGCCACCCTGGCCCGGCTCGTCGACCTCTGCACCGCCCGATCCCGCAAACACCGTCAGGACAGCAGGTTGAGCACCAGGTAGGCGAGTGCCGCGACCAGTCCCGCGCCGGGGAAGGTCAGCACCCACCCGGTGGCGATCTCCCCGGCGACCGACCAGCGGACCGCCTTGCGTCGCTGTGTCGCGCCGACCCCCATGACCGCCGAGGTCACCACGTGTGTGGTGGACACCGGCGCCGCGAACACGAACGCCGTCAGGTACAGCACCGACGACGCCGAGATCTCCGCGGCGAACCCGTGCGCGGGCGTGAGGTGGAAGATTCGCCGCCCGAGGGTGCGCATGATCCGCAACCCACCCGACCACGTCCCGGCGGCGAGCGCGGTCGCGCACGCGAGGATCACCCACAGCGGCACGTGGTAGTCGTTCTGGTGGCCGGTCACCACGAGCGCGAGCACGATGATCCCCATGCTCTTCTGCGCGTCCTGCAGGCCGTGGCCGAGCGCGAGGCTGGACGCGGACACGATCTGCGCGCGCCGCAGCAGCCGGTTGGCCCGGTGCGGGTTCGCGGCCCGGAACGCCCACATCAACCCGATCATCACCAGGTAGCCGAGCGTCAGCCCGACCACCGGCGACACCACCATCGGGATGAGCACCTTGGCGACCACCCCCGACCAGTGCACGGTCGTCGTCGACACGAGCGCGGCGCCGACCATGCCGCCGATCAGGGCGTGCGACGACGAGGACGGCAGCCCGAAGTACCAGGTGGTGAGGTTCCACAGGATGGCGCCGACCAGCGCGGCGCCGACGACCGCCATGCCGTGTTCGGAGTGCGGGGTGTCGATGATGCCCTTCGCGACCGTGACCGCCACCCCGGTGCCGGCCAGGGCGCCGATGAGGTTCATGACCGCGGCGAGCGCGAGCGCGGCCCGCAGTGACAGGGCCTTCGTGGACACCGCGCTCGCGATGGCGTTGGCGGCGTCGTGGAAACCGTTGGTGTAGTCGAACCCCAGCGCCAGTGCGACGACGAGGATCAGCGCGAGCCAGTCCACCGCGTCAGGACTCTTTGACCGCGATGCTGTGGACCACGTCGGCGACGTGTTCGAACGCGTCCGCGGCCGACTCGAGCTGGTCGACGATCTCCTTGAGCTTCATCACGGTCAGCGGGTCGTGGCTGCCGTCGAACAGGAACTGCAGCAGGTGCCGGTACACCTGGTCGGCCTCGTTCTCCAGCTCGTTGATCTGCACCCAGAAGTCACGCAGGTTGCGCAGTGTCGCGAGCCGGGGCATGGCGTCGGCGGTGAGCTGCGCGCACTTGACGAGGATGTCGACCAGCGCGCGGACGTTCGCGGGCAGCGCCTCGGGGTTGTAGAGGGTGGTCAGCTCCACCGCGGCGTCCATGTAGTCGACGACGTCGTCCAGGCGCACCGCGAGCCGGTAGATGTCCTCGCGGTCGAACGGTGTGATGAACGCGCGGTCGAGCTGCTCGATGATGGCGTGGGTGGCGTCGTCGCCCGCGTGTTCTGCCTCCCGCATGCGACGTGCGAGCTCCGCGCGTTCCTCCGTGGGCACGGCGACGAACTCGGCCAGCACGGCGGTCGCGGTGGCGATGTTCGCGCCTGCCACGCTGAACAGGTCGAAGAACTTCGTGTCGCGTGGCTTCAGCCGCATAAGGCGTCCCCGATCATGGCCAGATTATTAACAGCGCATGAACCGGCCCTGAACGGGGATACCCCTTCGGATGGCGCTACACGGTCAAAACGGGCGCTCAGACCAGGCGTAGGTGTGGGCGCGGGGCCGCCATGCCGAGCAGGTCACGCAGTCGGGGCAGCGGCAGGTGCAGGCGGGCTGCGAGCAGCGGCAGCGGCAGACCGTGCCCTGCGGCCAGTTCGGCGGCGCGGACCAGCAGCTCGGGGCGTTCGCCGGGGTAGCGGGACCCGACGGGCTCGTCGGTGCGCCACCCGAGTCCGGTGAGGGTGGCCATGACCCGCCGCAGGGTCGACTCGCTGTAGACGCCGAGGTCCTTGCCCCGGTAGGCGAGCGCGGCGACCGACACGCCGTAGCCGTCGGCGGTCTCCTTGAGGGCGGTGACGTCGACGGGGGTGGGGAGGCGGTCGCGGATCTCGGCGGCGGGCATGAGCAGCTCGGCGGCGAAGGTGTTGGCCTCCCGCTCGTGCACCCGCGAGCCGGGCGCGGGTTCGGGGTGGAGCAGCAGGTGGCCCAGCTCGTGGGCGACGGAGAACCGCTGCCGCATCGGGTTGCCCTTGTGCGACAGCACGATCATGGGTCGGCCGTGGAGGGCGGCGGAGAACGCGTCGATGGTCTCGGCGTCCACTCCGGGCAGCTGGGTGAGCACGATCCCCCGGCGTTCGAGGGTGCGCACGAGGTGCACGACCGGCCCGGACGGCACCCCCCAGGCCTCGCGGACCAGGACGGCGGTGGCGGCGGGGTCGCTTGCCGCGGCGTCCGGTCCCAGGTCCACCGCTGGCAGCTCGATGACCTGGTCGAGCTGGTCGATCAGCTCCCACAGCAGCTCGACGTGGGCGAGTGCCTGCTGGCGCTGGTGGGCGGTGGTGGAGCGCAGGGACCGGAAGTGCGCGCTCGCGGTGTCCAGCCGCAGGTGCGGGCGGCCGGTGGTGAAGAACGAGACGGGCACGTCCAGTGCGGCGGCGCAGCGGTGCAGGGTCTCGCCGCTGGGCCGCGACTGTCCCAGCTCGTACTGGGAGACCGCGGCGGCGGTGCGGTCGATGGCGTCGGCGAGGTCGCGTTTGCGCATGCCGGCGAGCTCGCGGGCCATCGTGAGCCGGGCGGGCGCGAATGCCTGCGCGACGGCGGCGGCATCCGGGTGCACGGCAGGACCTCTCGGGACAGGGGTGGTGGTCCGTGCCATGGTGGTCCAGCACGGAGAGTGGTGATCTTCGGGGCGATGCTCAGCCGGACCGGCGACCGTCTTCCGAGTGACGGGGACGCAGCGGCAGTGTGGGCTCGGACACGTCGAAGATCGTGGGGTCCAGCGGCCCGGTCCGGCGGGGCACGCCGGTCGCGTTCGTCATGTCGAGCAGGTAGTCGCACCAGTCCCAGTCCACACGGTTGTCGACCAGCTCGCCCTGGCCGATCCAGGCGCCGGTGAGCCCGTGTTGTTCGGCGCCGGTCCACACGAGCGCGAGGCGTTCCCGGTCGCCGAACAACGCGTCCGGGCGGCTGAACAGGGCCTGGTGGTCGGCGCCGTTGAGCAGTTCGCGGCGCAGGTCGCTGGCGTCGGCGAGTGAGCCGTTGGGGCCGCCGTGGACCTGCATCTGGTAGATCCCGACCTTCGGCAGCTTCAGCGCGACGGTCTGGAACGCCCACTCGACCTGCAGGTCGGGCAGCTGCGCGGTGAGCGACTCGGCGGTGCGGACGAGGAACTGGTAGCGGTCGGTGCCGAAGCTGTGGCTGTTGTTCCAGTCGCCGCGCGGACCGGACAGCCGCAGCCGCTGGTGCTCGGCGGCGACCTCGTGGGCGTCGCGCAGCCACTCGCAGAGCACCGACACCAGCGTGGGTACGGGAATCGGGTCGATCAGGGCGGCCAGCCGGTCCACGGACATCCCCCTACTTGATCCGCCACTCGCGTTTCGAGTCGACTGACTTGATTCTCACGCGTGATCCGGTCACGGCGGGGGAGGTGGGACGGCGTGTCGGCCACTCGCTAGTGTCGCTGGTCCAGCCTGGTCGCACCGCGCGGCGACCCCGACCTCTGTTCGGAGCAGCGATGCCTGCGGATGTGCCGGTCGAAGTACCTGGTCTCGGCGCCGCCGATGCGGTTGTGTATGCACGGGAAGGTCCTCTTGTACCGGTGGCGGCTCGGCTCCGACCAGCCCCCCGCGGTAGACGCGCCGCCACCGCCCTCTCCCCGATGTGGAGGTCGTGGACGTGAGCGGGCTCGCGAGTGTGTTCGCCGACGGGCACGTCGACGGCTGTGAGCTGGCCGGCTACCACGCCGGGCTGTCCGCGGGCCTCGGCAAGGCGCTGGTGGACCTGGACGACACCGAGCTGGTCGCCGCCGCGCGAGGCGGGTTCGCCGCGGTGCCGGCGGAACGCGTGCACGAGGACGCGACGGTCGTCGAGCACGGCATGGTCGCCGCCGAGGGCGTCGCGATCCTGGACGTGCGGCTCCCCGCGGGACTGACCGTGCTGCGCCCGGCCGGTGACCGGCCCGAGGTGGTGGGGCTGCGGCTCGCGGCCGTGCGGATCGGGTTGGTGCGCAAGGTGCTCGACCAGGCGCTGGCCCGCCAGACCGACGAGAACTCGCTGCTGCGGTGGCGGATCGGGCTGCGTGCCATCGGCGAGATCCGCGCGGTGTTGGAGGGGCTGCGGTGGCGGCTGGTGGGCCTGGCCGGGTTCCCGTCGCGCGCGGACGTCGCGGAGGTGCACGCGCGGCTCACCGACCTGGACTGGCGGGTGGCGCGGCTGTTCTGGCCGGAGGGCTACCGCGAGGACCGGCGGGTGCGGGCGTTGTTCGTCGGCGAGCTGGTGGCCACGACCTGGGTCGGCGCCTGAGTCAGCCCGCGTCGCGGACGAGCAGCGCGACCTCGACCCGGTTGACGCAGCCGAGTTTGGACAGCACGCGGCTGACGTAGGTCTTGATGGTCGGCTCGCTCATGTGGACGCGGCGGCCGATCTCGGCGTTGGACAGTCCCTGCGCGACCAGCCCGGCGATCTCGGTCTCGCGTTCGCCGAGCACGGCGAGCCGCTCACCGGCCCGCTGCCGGCGACCCGCGGCGGGGGTGACCATGTCGAGGACGAGGCGGGTGACCTCGGGGGACAGGTAGGCGTCGCCGGTGTGGGCGGCGCGGACCGCGCGGATCAGCTCGTCGGGGGCGCAGTGTTTGAGCACGAACCCGGCGGCGCCGTCGTGCAGGGCGGCCAGCACGTTGGGTTCGGTGCCGAACGAGGTCAGCATGACCGCCTTGACCGCGGGCACCTGGCGGCGCAGCTCGCCCAGGGCGGCGAGCCCGTCGAGGACGGGCATGGTGATGTCGAGCAACACCACGTCCGGTCGGTGCCGCAACGCCTGCGTGACGGCGGTGTGGCCGTCGGCGGCGGTGGCGACGACCT
The DNA here is from genome assembly GCF_004364325.1 of Actinophytocola oryzae. GTDB lineage: Bacteria > Actinomycetota > Actinomycetes > Mycobacteriales > Pseudonocardiaceae > Actinophytocola > Actinophytocola oryzae. The sequence continues at coordinate 79,829 of NZ_SOCP01000015.1, forward strand.
CGATGTCGCCCGCCGACTCGAGCACGGTGGCGATACCCGCGGTGATGAGGGGTTCGTCGTCGGCGACCAGGACACGCAGCACCTCAGCCACCCATCCCGACGACGAAGCTGACCGGCATCAGCACGAACAGCAGCGTGGCGGTGGAGACGCCCAGCAGCGCGAGGCGGGTGCGGGTGAGGCGAGGTACCGGCGGCAGGTCCGGTGTGGCGGTGGGGAGCATCGCCACGAGCCGGAACTCGCCGTTCTCGACGCGGTGGTCGACGAACCCGCCCGCGGCGGCGGCCCGCTCGGCGAGCCCGACCAGCCCGTACCCGCCGCCCGCTGTCGGGCCCGCGGTCACGGGGTTGGTCACGGTGACCAGCAACACGTCGGTTTCGCGGGTCAGGTGTATGGCGACGGGTCGGCCCGGGGCGTGCTTGGCGGCGTTGGTGAGGCCCTCCTCGACGACCCGGTAGGCGGTCCGCGACACCGCGACCGGCAGCGGCGCGTCGGGGTCGCCGGTGACGCTCACCGCGACCCCGGCCGCGCGGAACTCGGTGACCAGGGCCGGGATCCGGTCCGCGCCGGGCCCGTCCGCGGCGGCGCCGCGCAGGGAGCCGATCAGCTGGTACAGCTCGGTGACGGCGTCGCGGGCGCTTCGGGCGAGCGCCGCCACCGCCTCGCTCTGCCGCGCCGGCAGGTCACCCACTTCGAGGGCCGCGGCCTGCACGGACACCAGACCGAGGCGCCGGCCGAGCGAGTCGTGCATGTCGCGGGCGATCCGCAGCCGCTCCCGCAGCTGTTCGCGTTCGGCGAGCAGCGCCCGTTCGGTCCGCAGCGCCCGGTTGTGCGCGTCGAGGGTCCGCACGAGGCGGCGGTGCTGAGCGAGGTAGCGGCCGACGAGCACCGGCAGGACGGTGAACACGACGAACCCGGACACGTGCTGGGGTGTGGCGGCCGGGTGGGCGGCGACCTGCGCCGCGGCGGCGGCGAACGCGGTGCCGACGACGACCGCGAGGTCGGTGCGTGCGGGCAGGGTCAGCCCGGTGAGGTAGGCCGTCCACACCAGCAGCGCGTACCCGAGCAGGGTCATCATCCCGAAGGGCCCCTGGTTGGCCTGTGCCGCGGCGACGAACACCGCGAGGTTGGCCACGAGCACGGCGGCAACGGCGAGAGGTCGGCCCATGCCGAGAAGGCTACGGGTCGACTTTCGTCGACAGTACGGGCGACTTTCGACGACAGCGGCCGACGCCCCCGGTTTCCTACGGTGCCGGTGTGATCGAAGTGGAAGGCCTCAGCAAACAATACGGTCGTACCGTCGCGGTCGACGACCTGTCGTTCACGGTCAGACCGGGTCTGGTGACCGGGTTCCTCGGCCCCAACGGCGCGGGCAAGTCGACGACCATGCGGATGATGCTCGGCCTGGACCGGCCCAGCGCGGGCCGGGTCCTGATCGACGGGCGCCCCTACGCGGGCCTCACCGACCCGCTGCGGCAGGTGGGCGCGTTGCTGGAGGCACGGTCGGTGCACGGCGGCCGCCGCGCCCACCACCACCTGCGGTGGCTGGCGCAGACCAACCGGATCCCCACGGCCAGGGTGGACGAGGTGCTCGAGCTGGCCGGCCTGACCGGGGCGCGCCGCAAACGGGTCGCCGGGTTCTCCCTGGGCATGCACCAGCGGCTCGGTCTCGCCGCCGCCCTGCTCGGCGACCCGCCGGTACTGCTGTTCGACGAGCCGGTCAACGGCCTCGACCCGGAGGGCATCGTCTGGCTGCGCAACCTGATGAAGGGCTTCGCCGCCGAGGGCAGGACCGTGTTCGTGTCCAGCCACCTGATGAGCGAGATGGCGATGACCGCCGAGCACCTCGTGGTGATCGGGCGAGGGCGGCTGCTCGCGGACACGACGGTCGAGCGGTTCATCGCCGACAACACCCAGTCATACGTACGTATCGCCACCCCGGAGCCCGCGCGGCTCCGGGAGGCGCTGACCGCGGAGGGAATACAGGTGACCGACACCGACGACGGCGCGCTCGCCGCCCACGGCACCGACACGACGAAGGTGGGTGAGCTGGTCGCGCGACACGGGGTGGTGGTGCACGAGATGGCGGCCCGGTCGGCGTCGCTGGAGGAGGCGTTCGTGCAGCTGACCGGCGAGCACGTGGAGTTCGGCCGATGAGCGCGTTCGCCGGGGTGCTGCGCGCGGAGTGGACCAAGGTCGCCACGGTCCGGTCGACCTGGTGGAGCCTGTTCACCACCACGGTCCTGTGCGTCGGGCTGGGTGTGCTGCTGGGGTTCCAGGTGGGCGGCGGGTCGTCGGACGGGCGGGGTGATCTCGAGGCGCTGATCGCGTTCTTCCCGTTGGTGATCGGGCAGATCGCGCTCGTGGCGTTCGGCGTGTTGGTGGCCGGCGCCGAGTACTCGTCCGGGACCGTGCGTGCCTCGCTCGTCGCGGTGCCGGCCCGCGGTGTGTTCCTCGCGGCGAAGACCTTGGTCACGGCCGGGGTCGCGGGCGTGGTGTCGGTGGTGGTCGCGTTCGGCACGTTCTTCGCCACCCAGTGGGGCCTGGGCGAGCACGGCGTGTCGCTGTCCGATCCCGGGATGACGCGGGCGGTGCTGGGTGCCTGTGTGTACCTGACGGCGATGTGCGTGTTCGCGATGGGTGTCGCGACCGTGCTGCGCAGCTCCGCGTTGTCGCTGGGGATCCTGCTGCCGCTGCTGTTCCTGAACTCGCAGGGACTGTCGAGCGTGCCGGCGATCCGCTCGGTGACCCAGTACCTGCCCGACCAGGCGGGCGCGGGGTTGATGCGCGTCGGCGGCACGAGGTGGTTCATGGGCGAGCTGACATTCGGCGTGCTCGGGTCGCTGCTGGTGCTGTTGGGCTGGGTGGCTGCCGCCCTCGCGGGTGGTTACCTGTCACTGCGCCGCCGCGACGCCTGACCTGCGGGTACCGTACCCGGGTGGCTCAAGCGCCCCCGCCCGGCCGACGCCCCGGCCGGCCACCGTCACTGACCCGCGACGGCGTGGCACGCGCGGCCCTGGAGCTGGGGGTGGCCCAGCTGTCGATGCCGGTGGTCGCCCGCAGGCTGGAGGTCGGCCACTCCACGCTCTACCGGTACGTCCACGACCGCGACGATCTGCTGCTCGCGGCGCTGGACCTCGCGATGCGGGAGTTCACGTGGCCGCGCCGGGACCAGCCGTGGCGGGAGCTGCTGACCTCGTTCGCCGACGCGGTGTGGCGGTTCCTGACCCGCTACCCGGGCATGGGGGAGGCGTCGCAGGCCGTGCCCGCGCTGCCGCCCACGGCACTGGAGATGGGTGCGGACTACGTGTCGCGGCTGTGTGCGGAGGGGATGTCGCGGCGCGACGCGATGATCGCGGTGAACTTCACCGCCGAGCTGACCGTCGCCGCCGAGATCGGTGTGCGCCGCACCAGGCGACTGATCGAGTCCGCGCGCGGCAGCCGCAGCCTGCAGGAGCTGTACGCGCCGGCAGACGACCGCATGGACCGGCGGGGCTGGCTCGACGACAAGCTCGCGATCATGCTCGACGGCCTGGCCAGCCGTCTCGGCGAACCCGGCGCGACCACGTCTCCCGCACCGGCTCCGGTGCGGGAGACGGCGGAGCCGACGAGGGACGAGGTCGCCGGCGCGGGCCGCCGGATCGCGCGCTGCCTGGGACTGCCCGCGGTGTCGGTGCACGCGGTCGCCCACGAGCTGGGAGCCGACGTCAACGCCGTGCGCCGGGTGGCGGGCGACCGCGACGGTGTCGTGGTCGCGATGCTCGACGCGGTCGCGGCCGACGCGTCCGCCGCCGTACCCGACCCGACCCCGGAACCGCGCGACGAGCTGCTGGCCGTGGCGACCACCGGGTACACGGTGCTGGCGGCCGACCCGTGGGCGGTGATCGCGCTCGCGGTGGACGGACTGGCCTCACCCGCGGTGATGCCGTTGGCGGAGCGGGTGTTCGTGGCGTTCCACAAGGCCGGGGTGCCCGACGAGTCGGTGGGCCACGCCAACCGGATCCTGTGGGGGCACGTGTACGGCACGGTCCTCAACCAGTCGGCGGCGGGCACGTTCGCCCGCCGGGTCGCGATGAGCGTCGACCTCCCGCCGCCGACGGGCCCGACCCGTTCGACGCTGGGCATCGAGATCGTCGTCGACGGGTTGCTGGCGCACCTGGCGACGTGAACGAGACGTGCACGAGACGGCAATCGCGGCGGAGTTGGCTCGGTGGTGACCCGAAAGGAGATCCCCGATGACCAAGAAGATCATCGCCGTGGTCGGTGCGACCGGCCAGCAGGGCGGCGGCGTGGCCCGCGCGATCCTCGACGACCCGGCAGGCGAGTTCACCGTCCGCGCCCTGACCCGCAACCCCGGCTCGGACGCGGCGAAGGCGCTGGCCGCCCGCGGCGCGGAGGTGGTGGCGACGGACCTGGACGATGGGCCGAGCGTGCGTGCCGCGCTCGACGGTGCCTACTTCGTGAGGGGCCGCGCGCGGGTCGAGGACGGTCCCGGCGCGGTGCGGGACGCGCTGACCAGGCTCGTCCGCTCGTTCAGCGGGGTGCCCGTGACGGCTTAGGATGATCGTGTGCGCGTGACATCCAGCACCGTCGGCGTGAACACGACCGACTTCCTGGCCGATCCTCTCGGCCCTGCGACCGTCGCGGGCGCGCTGGTGCAGCAACCCGGCGAGGGCCGTCTGCTGTGGGCCGCGTACACGACGGCCCACGACGTCGACATCCCCGGCGTCACCAGCACGCTCGCGTGTGACGAAACCCCGGATCTGATCGTGTGGGGGCCCGCGCGGGACTGTCTCGCGCACCGGTATGTGCGTGACAGCTCGCCGGGGCGTCGTCGACTGTGGACGCTCACCCCGCAGCGCCTGGCCCTGCACACCGAGGTCGCGGCGCCGCTGCCGGAGCCGTCGCAGGGTGCGAGCCTGCTCGCGAAGGTCGCGAAGCTGGGCCGTGAGCTGGCGGAGAAGGTGAACGAGACCCGCCTGCGGTTCGGCGCGAACGTCGAGGACGAGCCGGTCGCGCTGCCGACGCTGGAGCCGCTCGCGGAGATCCCGAGGTCGCGGATCGCCGGTTTCGAGGTCGCGCACCGCGGTGACACGCCGGTGCTGCGGTTGCGGCTCGTGGACCGGTCCGGCATCGACTTCCTGGTGGGCATGACCGACCGCGACGAGTGCGAGTACGCGGTCGGGCTGGCCAACGGCGAGCCGTCGCTGCGGCCGGGGGCGCGGGCGGAGTGGGTGGCGAAGCTGGCGGAGAAGTCCCGCAAGCTGGCCGAGCGGCTGGTGCGCCCAGGTGAGCAGGTGTTGCTGGCGGGCACGAACAACCACGGGTACGTGGGGGTGCAGCTGGGCCGGGAGCTGCGGGTGCCGCACGCGCCGCTGGGCGTGATGCCCGCGCTGAACCTGACGAAACTGCGGTGGCCGAGGCCGGCGCCGACGTCGCAGAACCCGAACGGGTGGCTGGACGACCCGACGATCGCGTTCTGGGTGCAGGCCGACCACGCGGGGCGGGACGCGGTGGCGCTGGCGGACATGCTGGCCCACACGAGGGGTGTGGCGCGGCTGGTGCTGACGAGGGCGCGGCTGGCGTTGGTGGCGGCGACCAAGCTGCTGGCCACGCCGCCGGACCCGGGCCCGCCGATGACGTCGGTGCTGGAGCTGCCTGCGACCCGGATCAGGGCGGTGGCCGCGGAGTACGCGGGCCACAGCCTGCCGCCGAAGCCGTTGCTGCGTCTGGACTTCACGGACGGTTCGACGCTGCGTCTACGCGACCCGATCGCGGCGCGTCAGGCAGCACTGATCGGCAGGTAACCCACACTGCCGCTTCGACAGCCGGTTGCGTCGCCCAACTATTCTAGTACTAGGATAGCTGCTGTGGAGCTGACTCCGGCCGAACTGACCCTGCTGGGCCTGCTGGTGGAGAAACCCCGCCACGGCTACGAGCTGGAGGAGGTCATCACCGCCCGCGGCATGCGTGACTGGACCGAGATCGGCTTCAGCTCGATCTACTACCTGCTCACGAAGCTGCGCGCGAAGGGCCTGATCGCGGAGACGGGTGAACCCGCCCGCGGCAAGGCCCGGAAGGTGTACGCCCCGACTCCCGAGGGATTCCGGGCGTGCGCGGCCGGCGCGGAGGAGACGATCGCCACGCTGACGCCGGTGTTCCCGCCGGTGCTGGTCGGCCTGGCGAACCAGCCGACCATCCCGGCGGCGCGGCTGCACGACGCGCTGGCCCGACGAGCCGAGGCGCTGGCGGACAAGATCACCGAGGTCCGTGCGGCGGCGGCCCGGGAGCGGGTCCCACCGTTCGTGCGCGCCATCTTCGACTACTCACTGACCCAGCTGGAAGCCGAACAGCGCTGGCTGGCCGCCTACCGAGGAGAACTGTGACCCCCTACGACGTGAAACGCGAGCTGAGGTCGCTGTACGCGCCGAGGAACCGCGACTGGCAACTGGTCGAGGTGCCGCGCCAGCAGTTCGTCGCGGTCGACGGGGTCGGCGACCCCAACACCTCCGAGGACTACGCCGACGCGGTCCAGGCCCTGTACGCGGTGGCCTACACCGCGAAGTTCACGAGCAGACAGGCCGGCCGGGACTTCGTGGTGGGCCCACTGGAGGGCCTGTGGTGGTCGCCGACCCCGGAGGTGTTCACCACCCGCGCCAAGCACGCGTGGCACTGGCGCATGCTGATCAGCCAGCCGCCGTGGCTGACGCAGGACGACATCACGGCCGCGACGGACACCGCGTTCGCGAAGAAGAAGCTCCCCGCGATCACACGCGTCCGCCACGAGACCCTGAACGAGGCCACCAGCGCGCAGGTCCTGCACGTCGGCTCCTACGACGACGAGACCCCGCTGCTGGCGGCCCTGCACGACGACTACCTGCCCGCCAACGACCTGACCATGACCGGCCACCACCACGAGATCTACCTCGGCGACCCCCGCAGGGTCGCGGCGGACAAGCTGCGGACGGTGATCCGCCAGCCCGTCGCGACCGCCTAGAGGATCGCCGGTTCCGGGTTGCCGACCGCCTGGATGGCGCGGCGGACCGGGACGAAGAACATCAACGTCAGCCCGACGAAGAAGAACACCACCAGGGAGATGATCGCCGGCCGGTAGGAGCCGGTCGCGCCCGCGACCGCCGCGAACAGCAGGGGCCCCATCCACGAGGTGGCGCGCTCGCCGATCTCGTAGATCGAGAAGTACTGGGCTTCCTTGCCCGGCGGCATCATCTGGCTGAACAGCGACCGCGACAACGCGTTCGTGCCGCCCAGCACGAGCCCGATGCCGCCGGCGAGCAGGTAGAACTGGATCGCCTGCCCGGCCTGCACGAAGTACGCCGCCGCGATCACCACCACCCACACGCCGAGGCTCATCATGATCGTGCGTTTCGCGCCGAAGCGCCGGGCCGCGATGCCGTGCAGCACACCGCCGGCGAACGCCACGAACTGGACGATCAGGATGGTCGTGATCAGGACGGTGTCCTCGAAGTTCAGCTCCTCGGACCCGTACTGCGCCGACACGTTCGCCACGGTCGAGATGCCGTCGGTGTAGATCAGGTAGGTGCCCAGGAACGCCAGCGTCAGCGGGTAGGCGCGAGCCAGCTTGAGGGTGTTGCCCAGCTCCCGGAACCCGCCCGTGATCACCCCGCCGACGCCGTGCTCGCCGCCGTGCGGGCGCTGGTGGTCCTTCAGCCGCCGCAACGGGATCAGCGTGAACGCCGCCCACCAGAGCCCGGAGGTCAGGAACGCGATCTGCGCGGCGCCGCCCTCCGACAGGCCGAGCGCGTCGTGCGCGAGGTAGATCACCAGCTGCAGCAGCAGCGCCGCCCCGCTGCCCAGGTACCCGAACGCCCAACCGCGGGTGGACAGCGCGTCGCGTTCGTCGGCGGTCGCGATCTCCGGGATGAACGAGTAGTAGATCACCACCGAGGTGCCGTAGCCGATGTTGCCCAGGATGAACAGGACGACGCCGAGCTGCCAGTTCGTGCCGCTGACCAGCGACATCAGCAGTGTGGCCGTCGCGCCGCCGAACGCGGAGATCGCGAGCATCCGCTTCTTGTTCTGGGTGCGGTCGGCGATGGCGCCGAGCACCGGCACGATCAGCACCTGCACGACCGTGGCGACCGCGAGCAGGTAGCCCCACAGCGAACCGGCCTGGAAGTGCAGGCCGACGATGCCGATCTGGCAGTCCACCAGCTTGTTGGTGCCGCCGTCACCGTCGTCCGGGCACGGGTTGGTGCCGTTGGTCGCCGTGTCGGCCATCGCGGCCTGCGCGGCGACCGCCGTCAGGTACAGCGACCCGAACACGGTGATCACCGAGGTCGGGAACACCGAGTTCGCCCAGTCGTACCAGACCCAGCCGCGCTGTTCGCGTTTGCGGTCCGGGGCGCTGGGCACCGTCTCGCGGCCGTCGTCCACCACGCTCATTGATCCTCCGCGCCACGCTGTCCGGGCCGGCAGTTCGAGCCAGCACGCGCGGACCCTACCGGGGGAGGGTGAACACTGGTGATCGTCGGGGCCCAGCTGATGCGAAACAGTGCCCATGCGGGCCTAGTTGGTCCTCCGGTGGCGGCGTGCCAGGAACACCGCGAGCGCGATGGTCGCGAGTCCGCCCGCGAGCACCAGCCACACCGGCAGGTCCGTGCCGGGCGGTTCGGCGACCGCGTTGCTCCGGGGCGCCACGTCCTGGGCCGTCTCCGACGGCCTGGTCACCGCGGGCGGCGCGGCCCCGGGGACGGCCCCGGTCGCCGCGTCCGGACCGGGCGGCGGGAACGACGGGTGCACGGCACCCCACTCGTAGGGGGCGCGCGACTGCGTGCTGCTCGGCTCGATCCTCGCCGCGCCCGGCACGGTGACCGTGGCGACGAGCGGGTCGGGCATGAGCACCTCGTGCTGCGAGCCGATGGACCACTCGCCGTCGTGCGGGAACAGGACCTCGGCCGAGTAGTGCCCGGCCGTCGCGGTCGCGACACCCGTGAAGTCGATGATGGTGCCCTTCCCGTCGGAGGCCCGCAGCGCCGTCGGCCCGAGGTCACCGCCCTGGTACGGGTAGGAGCCGTGCTGGAGGACCCAGTACCCGAACGTGTAGGTGACGCCTGCCTCGATCCGCGCAGGCGGCGGGTCCAGCAGCGTCTCCTCCCAGTTGCCCGCGGACGCGGGCGTGGCCGGCAGCAACCCGGCGCCGAGCACGGTCAACGCCACCACGAGGATTCTTCTCATGACGGCACCCCGACCGCTCCGCTACACCGGCGCCCTCCGCAGTCGAGGTGCCGCCCCGAACATCGATGACTCGCTCCGCAAGCTCCGTTCATGCCCTGACTACACCGGTGGAACCGATCTGGTTCCGGCGGTGTAGCCAGGGGTAGTTCGGCCGAGCGGAGCGGACATCATCACGGAGGACGAGGCCCTCGAACGGGCACGGTCAGGTGACCGGGACGCCTACGCGTTCCTGGTCGCCCGCTACCGCGCGCTCGCACACCGCACCGCCTACCTGCTCGGTGCGGGCGCCGACGCCGAGGACGTGACGCAGGAGGCGTTCGTGAAGGCCTACCGCGCCCTGGACACGTTCCGCCCTGGGGCACCGTTTCGGCCCTGGCTGCTGCGGATCGTCGCGAACGAGACCCGCAACCTGCACCGGTCGTGGCTGCGCCGCACGTCGCTGGAGCTGCGGGTCGCCCTCCGCCAGGACGAACCCGACCTGACGCCCTCACCGGAGCAGTCCGCGGTCTCCGCCGACACGGCCGCGGTCCTGCTGGCCGCGATCGAGTCCATGTCCCACCGCGACCGGCTCGTGCTGACCTGCCGCTACTTCCTGGACCTGTCCGAGGCCGAGACCGCGCAGGTGCTGGCGTGGCCGCGCGGCTCGGTGAAGTCGCGGCTGTCCCGCGCGCTGGTGAAACTGCGCCGCGCACTGCCAGAACAGCTGGCCGAGGAGGTGGCCCGGTGAACGACGACCAGCTCGAGACCGCGCTGCGTGCCCTGGGCGCCCGCCTCGACGTCCCCGACCCCCCGGACCTCACCGACGCGGTCCTCGCCCGCCTCGACGACGAACCCCGCTGGCAGCCCGCCACCGTGCACCGCATCGCCGCGGCCGTCCTCGCCGCCGTCGTCGCTCTGGCCACCGCGATGACGCTGTCCCCGACGGTCCGCGCGGCCGTCTACGACTTCTTCCGGATCGGCGGCGTGGAGTTTTACGTCAACGAACCCGCCCCCACGAGCCCCCCGCCGTGGGCCGACCCGCTGCTGCCCGGCGAGCACGACGTGTCCCTGGCCCAGGCCCGCCGCGACGCCGAGTTCCCGCTGCGCCTGCCCGCCACCCTGGGGCCACCGACACTGGTGCGGGTGGTCGACGACGCCCGCGTCGTGTCGATGGCGTTCGGCGCGCACGGCGAGGTCCGTGTCGACCAGTTCGACGGCGGCCTCGCCACCATGTTCGGCAAGTTCACCCGCGCCGAGGACATCGTCCACGTCACCGTGTCCGGCGACCCGGCCGTGTGGGTGAACCGCCCGCACCCCGTCCTCTACACCGGCCGCGACGGCGTCATGCGCCAGGCGAGCGCCCGCGTCGCCGGCAGCACCCTGATCTGGGAACACGACGGCATCACCTACCGCGTGGAGGGCGACCTCACCGCACCACAGGCGATCGAGGTCGCCGAGTCACTGCGGCCGTGACCTCAGACGGCCGCCCACAGGCCCCGCTCCCGCAGGACCTCCCGCAACACGCCGGGCCGGTCGGTCATCAGCCCGTCCACCCCCAGGTCGATCAGCTCTTGCATCTGGCCGGGCTCGTCGACGGTCCACACGTGCACCTCGATGCCCCGCCTGCGCGCGGCCGCGACCAGCCGCCGGTCCACCACCGTCAACCCGCCCTGCCGGACGGGGACCTGCGCGATCCGCTGCAGTCCCCGCGCCCACGGCAACCCGGGCAGCCGGCCCGACGCCCACAGCCGCGCGATCGCCCGCGTCCCCATCGACGTCAGCAACCCGTCACCGGCGCTGCGCCGCACCCGCGCCAGCCGCGCCTCGGAGAACGACGCCACACACACCCGCCCGAACGCGTTCGCCCGCCGCAGCACGTCCACCAGCGGCTGGATCGCGGCCTCGGCCTTGACGTCGATGTTGAACAACGCGTCCGGCAGCTCCTCCAGCACGTCCTCCAGCCGGCTCACCGGCTCCCGACCGCCGATCTTCGCGGTACGCACGACCTGCCACGGCAGCGCCGCGATCACCCCGGACAGGTCGGTCGTACGGTCGAGCACCGCGTCGTGGTGCACCACGACCACCCCGTCCGAGGTCGCGTGCACGTCGGTCTCCAGGTAGTGGTAGCCCTCGGCCACGGCACGCCGGAACGCCGACAGCGAGTTCTCCATCCCCTCGAGATCCTCGTAGTGCCAGCCGCGGTGGACGAACGCACGCGGATACGGGCCGGAGAGGAACGCGTGGTCATGCACACTGTCCAGTGTGGCCCAACGGCGTGGCTCTCCGGTACACGCACAGTGTCCGGATAGCGTCGCAGACATGAGGTTCGAGAGGTGATCACCCCAGAACGCGTCAAGACCCGCACCGAGACCCGCCACTGTGGCTGGTGCGGCCAGCGGCTGCCGGAGGACAGCAAGGCCGGCAAAGTCGGCCGGCCCCGCCGGTACTGCTCCCAGTCCTGCCGCCAGCGCGCCTACGAGCGCCGCTCCGCGGTCCAGCGCGGCGGGCTGCCGGAGGACGCCGTCGTGCTGTCCGCGGCCGAGCTCGCCGACCTGCAGGACCGGCTGTTCCAACTGAGGTGCGCCGCCGAGGACGTCATGACCGCCGCCAACGACGGCGCGAGCCCCGCCGAGCTGCGGTCCCTCGCCGACGCGGTCGTCAAGAACGCACATGGCCTGGAGCGGCTGCGCTGAACCCACCCGGTCGACTACGCTTCGTGCGCGCACACGCCAAGCAGGACGACCAAAGGCACCCGAAATGGACATCGACGGCACCTCAATGGGTGAGGTGCTGGACACAGCCGACACAGCCCTGGCGGTCACCGACGAACGCTGCCAGGTCCGCTGGGTGAACCGCGCCATGGCTGACCTGCTTGAACTCGAACCCCGGCAGTGCGCGGGCCGATCACTGCCCGCCCTGCTCGCGGGCGCCTCCGAAGGCCCCCACCCCGGCCTGGTGCTGTCCGTGCGAACGGGGGAGGACCGCCACACGTGGCTCGAGGTCCGCTGCGACCCCCTCAACGAGGGTTACCTCTACCGGGTGATGGACGTGACCCGATGGCGTGAACGCGGTGTGGGGCCTGCCGAACGCGACGAATGGCAGAAGGCCCTCATCCGGATGGCCGACGAGGACCCGCTGACCGGGCTGCTCAACCGCCGCGCCCTCACCAGGGAGCTCGAACGCCAACTCGCCCTCGGCCGCGACGGCGCGCTGCTGCTGCTCGACCTGGACAACTTCAAGGACATCAACGACCTGCGCGGCCACCCCGTCGGCGACCGCGTCATGTGCACCCTCGCCAACGTCCTGCGCGACCGCCTCGGCAACAGCCACATCCTCGGCCGCCTCGGCGGCGACGAGTTCGCCGTCGTCCTGTCCGGCACCGACGAGGCCGCCGCGGTGCGGATCGCCGACCGCCTGCGCAACGCCGTCGCCGCGATCCCGGTCACCGGCGGTGTCGGCACCACCCGCATCACCGTCAGCGGCGGCGTGGCCGGGTTCCGCTCCGGCGACGGCTGGCAGGCCGTGCTCGCCAACGCCGACCTCGCGCTCTACGCGTCCAAGGACGCGGGCCGCAACCGCGTCACCGTCTACGAACAGGGCCACTACGCCGACACCGCGCTGCGTGTCACGGTCCTGGACCGCCTGCGCAACGCACTCGCCGGCGACGGCCTGGCACTGCACGCCATGCCGATGGTCAAGCTCGGCAGCAACCGCGTCGTCGGGCACGAACTGCTGCTGCGGCTGGAAGACGGCCACGAACCGCGTCTCGGACCGGGCGAGTTCCTGCCCGCGGCCGAACGCAGCGGCCTCGTCCTGGAGATCGACCGGTGGGTAGCGGGCACGGCGATCGACGCGCTGGTCGCGCACCCGTACCCGGGCCTGCGGTTCAACGTGAACGTGTCGGGCCGCACCCTGGAGGACGAGGACTTCGGGGACTTCGTCCTGGACCGCATCGGCGCCGCCGGTGTCGCGCCGGGCCGGTTGGGTTTCGAGATCACCGAGACCGCCGCGGTGACGAACCTGACCGCGGCCCGCATGCTCGCCCAGCAACTGCGTGCCAGCGGCTGCCGCATCTCCCTGGACGACTTCGGGGCGGGTTTCGGCTCGTTCGTGCACCTCAAACAGCTCCCGATCACCGGCGTGAAGATCGACGGCGAGTTCGTCCGCGCCATCGACTACGGCAGCCGCGACACCGTGCTGGTGCAGGGCATCGTCGACATCGCCCGCGGTTTGGGGGTGTCGGTCGTCGCCGAGTGGGTGGAGCGGGCCAGTCAGGTCGACGCGCTCAAGCGTCTCGGGGTGCGGGTGGCGCAGGGTTTCCACCTCGGGAAACCGGAGCCGCTGCGGGAGCTGTTGTCCCGGCCGCACGGCACGTGGATGCGGCGCCCGAGGCTGATGCGGGGGGACAGCGACGGCGTGGAGCTGGGGCGGCTGTCCGAGAACACTCCTTGACATCCTCGACCGTCGCTCAAGTACCGCCCGGTACACATAAGGAACGATCCGTCTGGGTCGTGGGAGATCCCTTTCGTGGGCGGTGGTGCGCTATGTCCAACTCGAACCCAACGGCGGAGATCAGCGGGCTACAGATCTGCATCGTCAACACCGACGCACAGATCGACGCGGCGCTGGACAACGGGGACCGGCGCGCGTTCAGGGTGTGGTGCCTGCGCAGGGCGTCGCTGATCGCCAGGGTGGAACGCGTCCTGGTCGAAGCCGCGACGATGCCGCAGGCCGCGTAGTTCTGCGCTGGTGTTCTCGTTCTCGTCGGTGTTCGTTCGTGCCTTGTCGTCTGCCTCCGGCGCCCTGCCGTCCATATCGTCACGTGACGAAAGAGTGTCGGGGTCAGGGGAACGGCAGGGGAGTTGCGTGGGCGGCCTCCGGCCCCCGGAATCCAGCCTAGCGACGCCCACCGACGCGATCGACTCCTCAGGATCGCCTGTGCACAACCTGGGGTGTCGAGCCTGAGTGAGAGTCCCACCGATGCAGCCTGGTGACCTGCTTGACGACCCGTCGCCTCCAGGGCGCCCGGAGAGTCGGACGCGCTCGTCGGACGTTTGTCTCGGGAACGAGGCCGGGGTTCGCGCGGTTTTCCCAGGCGCCGACTCTTGGTCCGCCGAGGGCTGTCGAGTGGCTCGATGGCGAGAGTCGGGCCGCATACGGTTCGCCCAGAAGCATCCTCCTGAGATTTCGCCGCCTCGAGGTGTCTCGGTGAACCTCGACCGCTGCCATCTCGGCCCTCCGCGAAAGTTCGATAATCTACATTATGTTAAGTAAGACGTTCGAACGGCTCCCCTCCGACGGGTGTGGAATAGCAGGATGAACCCGGACCACGAGGTGGTTTCTCTCGCGCAGCGGCTTGTCCGTACCCCCAGCGAGAATCTGTCGGTGGCCATGTCGGACCCAACGCCGGGCCGGCCCAATGTCCGCCCGGCGTTGGGTGTGAAGGCCATCGTGGCGATGGCTCGGCTGTTGACGCTCGACGTGTTCTCCTCGACCGAACCGCGGCATCCCCTGCTGGGTTCACCGACTGCCAGTGTCAACACCATCGCTCGTCGCCGCGGCGCAGGTCGCGGCGACGCGGACGTTCGGTTCGGCTCGGCCGTTGCGGGGGGTCGCCTACTTCAGTGACGCGTCCGTGCTGTCGCCTCCTCGCAACTTGCCGACCATTCTGTTCGGCCCGGGTGCGGAGTCCCTGATGCATCAGCCGATCGAACGTGTGTCGTTGACCGCTCTCGGCGAGGCGACGCGGTTCCTCGCCGCTCTGCCGGGAGCGGTGTTCGGTCTGCTCCCTCGCACCTGATCACTGTCCGACCGGCTGCGGTTGGGTGGTGGCGAGGACCTCCAGGTAGTGCGGGTTGCTCATGATGCCGATGACGTTGCCGAACGGGTCGACGACCGAGGCGGTGGCGAAACCCTCCCCTCGTGGTGTGATGCCCTGCAACTCCTTGGCGCCCATCGAGATCAGGCGTGCGAGAGTGGTGTCGAGGTCGTCGACGTGCCAGTGCATGATCACGCCGGCGCCGGGTGTGGTGTCGTGCGGGGCGAAGCGGCTGTCGATGATCCCCAGCTCGGCCTGGTAGTCGCCGATGCGGTATTCGAGGTAGGCGGGTCGGCCGTCGGCGTCGCGCCGGAAGTACGGCGGGGTGCCCAGTACCCGGGTGTACCAGGTTTCGGCGGCGGTCATGTCGTCGGCGAAGTGGTTGATGGTGGCGAAGCCGCGGAACATGTCGTGGTCCTTTCCGGGAGGTCTGTGCTTACTCTCCCGCCGAAAGTGCGCACCGTCTGAGCACTTTGTGCGGCAGACTTCGGGTCATGCGTGCCGATCGGCTGGTGGCCACTCTCCTGTTGATGCAGTCGCGTGGTCGGGTGACGGCTGCGGAGGTCGCCGGGGAGTTGGAGGTTTCGGTGGCGACGGCGCGACGGGACCTCGAGGCGTTGTCGGCCGCCGGTATCCCGGTGTACCCGCAGCCGGGGCGTGGCGGTGGCTGGTCGTTGGTCGGCGGCGCCCGCACCGACTTGTCCGGGTTGTCGTGGGTCGAAGCGCAGGAGTTGTTCCTGCTGGTGGGTCCGGCCGCGGCTGTCGCTCCCGACGCGAAGGCGGCCCTGCGCAAGCTGGTCCGTGCCCTGCCCGACACCTTCCGCGCCGACGCCGAGGCCGCCGCGTCCGCCGTGGTGATCGATTCGGCGCGTTGGGGTGAGCGCACGAGGGTCCGGTCGGGCGCCTTGGAGTTGCTGCAGCAGGCGGTGGTGGGGCGCCGGAAGATGCGGTTCGGGTACGCGAGTCGTGGCGGGGACCGCGGGGAGCGGGTGGTGGAGCCGTGGGGGCTGGTCGACAAGGACGACGTCTGGTACCTGGTCGCCGGCACGAACAGCGGGCAGCGCACGTTCCGGGTCGATCGTATTGCCGACCCCGCGGTGACCGGTGAGGGGTTCGAGCGGCCTGCCGGGTTCGACCTGTCCGAGGTCTGGGACCGGGTGGTGGCCGAGGTCGAGGAACGCCGGTCGGGGGTGTTCGTCACGGTGTTGGTGGCGGCCCGGTTCGTGGGGGTGCTGGTCGACCGGTTCGGTCGGCACTGCGAGGTGCTCGGCACGCTCGACGACGGCCGGGTGCGGGTGCGGGTGGGGGCGCCGACGCCGCTGATGGTGGCCCAGCCGCTCGCCGGGTGGGGTGGGCTGTTGGAGGTCGTGGACTCCCCCGCCGTCGAGGCCGAGCTGGCGCGCCTGGGTGCGGAGCTGGTGGCGCGTTACGCGCGGACGGGCAGCTCGCCCACGTCGTAGGCGTAGAGCCAGCCGGTGGCCTTCTCGTAGAAGTGTTTGAGGCCGAAGGTCATGACGGCGTCGGTGACGCGCCTGCGGACGGGTCCGACGGCCTTCTTGTGGGCCCGGTTGTCCTTGCCCACCTTGAGCATCCTGGTGATGCGGGCGCGGCGGGCGTCCTCGTAGGAGGCGAGTGCGGTGGGGACGGGTTCGGTGGCGAGGCGTTGTGCCAGCACGATGACGTCCTCCATGGCCATCGACGCGCCCTGGCCTGCGCCGACGGGGTGGGCGGCGTCGCCGACGAGCACGATGCGGTCGCTGCGCCACCGGGGTACGGGGGCGACGACGTGGTCGCGGGTGGGTCGGCGCATGTCGGTGACGTCGGCGAGGAAGGCGAGGGCCTGGGGCTCGTGGCGGTAGCGGTCGCGCAGGGTGTCGAGGTCGACGGCGTCGAGGTCGGGGTTCGGGTCGATGACCTGCGCGGCCCACCAGGTGGTGTCCTCGCCCGCGCCGAAGAGGAACGCTCCCCCGCGTCCCATGACCATGTTGAAGACGCCGGGTTCGGTGGGGGTACTGCTGTGGCCGAAGACGGTGTAGATGCCGGAGTAGGCGGGGCGGGGTGCGTCGGTGTCGAGGACGCCGCGGACGGTGGACCAGATGCCGTCGGCGCCGACGAGCAGGTCCGAGTCGACTGTGGCGCCGTCGTCGAGGGTGGCGTGGACGCGGTCCCCGGTTTGGGTGGCGTCGACGACGCGTCGGCCGGTGACGATCTGGGCGCCTGCGCGGACGGCGGCGTCGCGCAGGACTCGGACGAGGTCGGCGCGCGGGATGGTGATGCTGTGGATCGGGTCGATCGACCTGCGTCCGCGGAGGTTCTCGGCGAGCAGTCGGCCGGTGCTGGACCAGATCCGCTGGAGTGGGATGTCGGCGCCATACGCCTGTACGGCGTCGAGGCAGTCGACGGCGGCGAGGGCGCGCATGCCGTTGTTGGCGATGCTGACGAACCCGCCGAGGGCCGCGGCCGGGTCGGGGTAGGCCTCGTAGACGGTGACGTCGGCGCCGATGCGGCGTAGGGCGATGGCGCTGACGCTTCCGGCGACGCCTCCCCCGGCGATGGTGACCTGCATGTCATCCTCCTGAATCATCGTTCGGTGAATCTATATTCAGTGAAATCTGGTTCAGTATGATGTGCTGGACGAGAGCGTGTCAACAAGGGAGTTCGCATGGGTGGTGTGCGCAGGGCGAGGGCCGCCGAGACACAGCAGGCGCTGAAGGACGCGGCACGCAGGCTGTTCGCCGACCGCGGCTACCTGAACACGAAGATCACCGACATCACCTCGGAGGCGGGCCGGTCGACGGGCTCGTTCTACGACCACTTCCCCAGCAAGGAGGCGTTGCTGCAGTCACTGCTGGCCGACATCGACGACCGCGCGGACTCCGAGGTGGAGGGCTGGTCGCATCCGGACGACCACGACCTGACCGACCGCGCGCAGCTGCGTGACCACGTCGGGCTGAGCTGGCAGGTCTTCCACGAGCACCTGCCGGTGATCGTGGCGCAGATGCAGTCGATGATCGCCGACAACCCCGGTCGCGGCCGGGCGTGGCAGGCCCTGACGAGCCAGACCGACGAGATCCGCAGACACCTGGAGTTCCTGCGCGACCGGGGCGACACGCTGCCGGGTGACCCGACGCTGGTGGCGGCGGCGTTCGGCGGGATGGTCAGCATGCTCGGCTACGCGGTCCTGACCAGCGACGACACCGCCTACAGCGACGAGGAGGTCGTGGACACGCTGACGTCGCTGCTGCTGCACGGCCTCGCCGGACCAGCCGTCGACAAGTAGACATAGCGACATGTCAACGGGCGCCGGGTGGTGCGGTACCCGGAAGTTGATCACGGTAGCCCAGCTCGACGAGGGGCGCCACGCCAATGCCGACGCACCTCCTTCGGGTGAACATCGCGTCGGTGGGGCGGCGGCCCGGCCACGGGTGGACAAGACTTTCCCACGGGCCACTTTCGGCCACCGACGAGACAGGATCCTGGAGCGGACATGGCCGAGCGGCAGAACGGCGTCGTGAAGTGGTTCAACGACGAGAAGGGCTACGGCTTCCTCACCCCGGACTCCGGTGGCGACCTGTTCGTGCACTTCCGCGCGATCGAGTCCAACGGGTTCAAGTCCCTCAGGGAAGCCCAGCGGGTCAGCTTCGAAGTCGTCCAGGGCGACAAGGGGGCACAGGCCGACAAGGTCCGCGTGGAGGAGTGACGCGGCGGTGAAGGCCGTCACGCCGAGTTGAGGTGGTGTGCGCTCCAGGTCATAGCGTCGGTGTATGACCACTCCACAGCACAAGATCGGTTCCGGGTTCGGGTACCACTCGACCGCGGCCGAGGTCGCCGCGGGCGTCGACCTGACGGGCAAACTCGCGCTGGTGACGGGCGGCTACTCCGGCATCGGCCTGGAGACCACCCGGGTACTGGCCGCCGCGGGCGCGCGGGTCGTCGTCCCGGCGCGGCGGCCGGCGAACGCGGCGGAGGCGCTGGCCGGCATCGACGGTGTCGAGGTCGACGAGCTGGACCTCGGTGACCTCGATAGTGTCCGCGCCTTCGCCGACCGGTTCCTCGCCACGGACCGGCGCATCGACGTCGTGATCGCCAGCGCCGGGGTCATGGCCATGCCGCAGACCCGGGTCGGGCCCGGGTGGGAGGCCCAGTTCGCGATCAACCACCTGGGGCACTTCGCGCTGGTCAACCGGTTGTGGCCGGCCGTCGCGGACGGGGCGCGGGTGGTGATGGTGTCCTCCCGGGGCCACAACTTCTCGGGGATCCGCTGGGACGACCCGTGGTTCGCCGACGGCTACGACCGCTGGCTCGCCTACGGGCAGGCCAAGACCGCGAACGTGCTGTTCGCCGTGCACCTCGACGCGCTCGCCGAGGCCCGGGTCCGGGCGTTCGCGCTGCACCCGGGCCGCATCAGGACCGCGCTGCTGCGCCACGTCGACACCGACGACATGCGGGAGCGGGGCATGGTCGACGCCGAGGGCAACATCGTCGGCGACTGGAAGACCGTCGGCGAGGGCGCGGCGACCCAGGTGTGGGCGGCGACGTCCCCGCAGCTCGCCGGCATGGGCGGGGTCTACCTGGAGGACTGCGAGATCGCCGAGCCCGCCCGGCCCGACGACCCCATGCACGGGGTCCGTGACCACGCCACCGACCCGGCGCAGGCCGCCCGCCTGTGGGCGATGTCGGCGGAGCTGACCGGGGAGAACGCGTTCGCGTGACTCAGTCGCCGTGCCAGTGGTGCCACAGCGCGGCGTACTCGCCGCCCTCGGCGACCAGCTCGGTGTGGCTGCCCAGCTCGGTGATGCGCCCCTCGGCCATGACCGCTACCCGGTCGGCGTAGTGGGCGGTGTGCAGGCGGTGGGCGATCGCGATGACGGTGCGGCCCGCGAGGACGGCGGCCATCGCCCGCTCGGCGTGACGGGCCGTCGCGGGGTCGAGCAACGCGGTGGCCTCGTCGAGGATCACCGTGTGCGGGTCGGCCAGCACGACGCGGGCGAGCGCGAGCTGCTGGGCCTGCGGCGCGTCCAGCGTCATGGCGTTGGCGCCCAGCTCGGTGTCCAGCCCCTGGGGCAGGTCCCGCACCCAGGTCGCGTCCACCGCGGCGAGCGCGGCGAGAATCTCGTCGTCGCGGGCGTGGGGGGCGGCGATCGCGAGGTTGTCGCGGACGGTGCCGAGGAACACGTGGTGTTCCTGGGTGACCAGCACGATCCGGCGGCGCAGCTCCTCGGGCGACAGCAACGCCACCGGGGTGCCGCCGACGGTGATCCGTCCCGCGCGGGGGACGTCGACGCCGGCGAGCAGCCGCCCGAGGGTGGACTTGCCCGCGCCGGAGGGCCCGACGATCGCCAACCGCTCCCCCGGCCGCACCGACAGGTCGACGCCGTGCAGCACGTCCCGGTCACCGCTGTAGGCGTACCGCACCCCGGTGACCTCGAGCCGGTCGTCGCGGGGTGCCTCGGCGCCGACAGCGGCGGGTGCGACCTCGCCGAGGCCCTTGAGCCGCGCGAGTGAGGCGCCGCTGCGCTGCACCTGCTCCATCCACATGAGAACCTGGTTGACCGGGTTGATCAGCTGCATCGCGTACAGGCCGGCCGAGATCACCGCACCGAGACTGACCAGGTCCCGCACATACAGCACACCGCCGGCGAGGAGCACCGCGACCATCGCCGCGATCGACGCGAAGTCCACCGCCGGGAACAGGACACACCGCAGGAACAGGGTCCGCACCCTGGTCAGGAAGCCCTCGCCGACCCGGGCGTCGCCGTCGGCGACACGGCGCGCGCCGAGGTCGAACGCCTCGATGGTGCGGGCACCGTCCACGGTCGCGGCGATCGACTCGGACAGGTCGGAGGTGGCGGCGCCTTCGGCGAGGTAGGCGGTCCTGGCGCGCTTGAGATACCAGCGGGCCGCGAACCACAGCCCCGACACCGACACCATCGCGCACACCGCGAGCGGCGGGCTGACCAGCAGCATCGCGCCGAGGATGAGGACGGTCTGCAGGGTGCCCATGAACACCTCGGGCACGGCGTCACGCAGCGCGCCCCCGACCGTGGCGACGTCGGCGGTGGTGCGTGACATCAGGTCACCCGTACCGGCACGCTCCACCACCGACGTCGGCAGCGCGAGGGTGCGGTCGACGAACTCCTCCCGCAACCTCGCCAGGGACCGCTCGGCGAACCGGTAGGCGAAGTAGTGGGCGAAGCGGGTGAGCACCATGTGCGCCACGGCGAACGCGACGATCGCGACGGCGAGCAGGTCGACGGTCGACGTGTCGGGGGTGCCGGACTCGACGTTGTTGACGATCCGGCCGATCAGCCACGGCGCGCCCAGCCCTGCCAGTGACGCCAGACAGGTCGCGACGACCACGAGCGCGGTGGCGCCGGGATCGACGCGGACGATGTCGCGGGCCGCGCGGCGCACCCCTCTGGCGTCGGCGACGGGCAGCCGCCACTCGGTGTCAGTCACTGACGAGCTCCTCGTCGCTTCCCCGGAACGCCAGCGTCCGGTACCCGGGCTGGGTCGCGAGCAGGTCGGTGTGCGTCCCGGTCGCCACGACCCGCCCGTCGACGAGGTAGGCGACCCGGTCGGCCCGGTCCAGCAGCAGCGGCGACGTCGCCACCAGTACGGTCGTACGGCCACCGCGGGCCTTGACGAGCCGTTCGGCGATCACCGACTCGGTGTGCGCGTCCACCGCCGATGTCGGCTCCACCAGCAACAACACCTCCGGGTCCGCGAGCAGCGCCCGCACCAGCCGCAGCCGTTGGCGTTGACCACCGGACACCGACCGGCCCTGCGCCTCCACGAGCGAGGACAGGCCGTGCGGGAGCGCGTCCACGATGTCCTGCGCCATGGCGACGTGGATCGCGGCCCACACGGCGTCGTCGTCACGGCGGTCCCGGGGCGACACCGCCTCCCGCAGCGGGCCCGCGAACAGGTAGGCGTCGTTGTCGGCGACCAGGATCCGGTCCCGCACCGCCGACAGCGGCACCGCCGAGAGCGGGGTGTCGCCCCAGGTGACGGCCGAGTCGGTGTAGCGGCCGAGCCGGTCGACCAGGTCGGTGGCCTCCACCGGGGTCGCCGCCGCGACCGCGAGCAGCTCACCCGGCCACACGGTCAACCCGCTGTCCGGGTCGTACAGTGCCGCGGGCCCCGGCGGCGCCGACGCGGTCGGGGTGTCCGCCACCGCGGGCTCGATCGCGAGGACGGTGGTGACCCGACGGGCGGCCACCACACCACGGCTGATGTCCTGGGCGCCCTCGATCAGGAAGAACACCGGAGTGGCGAGCACCGCGACATACCCGTACACCGCGACCATCTCCCCGACGGTGATCTCCCCCGCCGCCGTCATCCGCGCCGCGAGCCAGGTGACGGCGGCGAGGAACAGACTCGGCAACCCGACCGCGACACCCTGGATCCAGCTCGACACCGCCCCCACCCGGTAGCCCTCGACCCGCAGGTCCTGCGACCCGCGCCGATACCGGTCCGCGAACATGTCCTTGCCGCCGATCCCGCACAACACCCGCAACCCCGCCACGATGTCCCCGGCACGGGCGGTCAGACTGCCCTGCCGCTCCCGGTAGGTGGACTCGGTGCTGCGCAGCCGGTTGAGCAACGGCCCCACCGCCACGACCAGCAGCGGCACCCCGACCAGCACCACCGTCGCCAACAGCGGCGAGATCCCCACCAGCAGGACCGCCACCGCCACATAGGTCACCGCCGCCCCCACCCCGGGGCCGGTGGAAGTCATGGTGCGGGCGATCCGGTCGAGATCCGCGGCACCGATACTCACCACCTCACCGGAGCTGACCCGCCTCGGCAACTCCGCACCGACCCGCACCGCGTGCCGGATGACCACCTGCACCGTGCGGTAGCTGGCGTCGGTGCGGATGAACGTCATCGTGCGGTGCCGGGTGATGCCGATCAGCGAGTTCGCCGCCCCCGTCACCGCCAGCACCGCCACCCATACCCCGAGCGCCCCCAGGTCACGGGCCCGCAGACCGTCGTCGATGGCGCGGGCCATCAGGTACGGCGGCAGCATCAGCAGCACCATCCACGTGATCGACAGTGCCGCGCCGCGCGCCACCCGCCACCGCTGGCACCGGACCAGCCACCACAGGAACCGCAGCGGGCCGCGTGCGTCGGGCACGCCCGGATCGGCGTAGGGAACCTGCAGGCGCATGTCTCCCACCCTAGGCAGGCACGTCACCGATTTTCGGGCCACCCGTCAAGCTCGTGGCGTAGCGACACCGACCGACGCCTCGACACCACCCGCGGTACCGGCCGTGAGAGTCTGGAGTGGATGGACGGGATCCGCTGCGCCGAATCAGCCGAGGCACTGGGGGAACCACTGGCCGGCACGTCGGCGGTGGCCACGACCTGGCTCGCGCTCGAACAACCCGGGCCGTGGGGACGTGACGCCCTGTCCGCGAGCCACCTCGACACCGGCCTCGCCCGCGAGCTGGCGTCCGCATCCGCAGGCACAGGGGTGCGGATCGTGCTGATCCGCAGGCCCGGCGCCCACCCCGACCGCCACCGCCCCAGCCCCCGCAGCGTCTACCTCGCCCACACCACCCCCGGCCGCACCCGGCTCGAACGCACCACGTTCACCGACCCCAAGGAACTCCTCGACCTGGACTTCACCCGCGCAGGCGAGGGCACCACCGGCCTCGCCTGCACAGCCGTACCGCAACCGCTGCTGCTGGTGTGCACCAACGGCAGACGCGACGTGTGCTGTGCACTGCGCGGCCGACCCGTCGCCGCCGCCCTGGCCGCCACCCACGGCGACCAGGTGTGGGAATGCACCCACATCGGCGGCCACCGCTTCGCCCCCACCGCCGTGCTCCTGCCCACCGGATACTCCTACGGTCGACTCACCGCCGACACCGGCGCCCGCCTCCTCGCGGGCGACCCGCTCCCGGGCGACTGCCGGGGCCGCTCCACCTGGTCGGCCGCCGGTCAGGTCGCCGAACTCGCCGTCCGCGGCCTCATCGGCGACACCGACCCCGACACCCTCACCGTCGACGACCAACCCGACAACGACGTGCACGTCACCCACAGCGACGGCCGGGCCTGGCGTGTCACCGTCGCCGAACACACCGGCCCACCCCGCCCCGCCAGCTGCGGCGCCGCCCCCAAACCCGCCGTCACCCTCACCGCGGTCAGGGTCCGAACGTGGCCGTGACCCACCGCCGCTGCCACGGCGTCTCCACCGCCCGCCGGTGATAGTGCGCCCGCGCCCACGCCACCGCCTCCCCCGCGGGCACCCCCGACAACACCGCCAACGCGGACACCACCGTCCCCGTCCGCCCGATCCCCCCACCGCACGCGACCTCGACCCGCTCCCCCGCACCCGCCCGCCGGTGCAGATCCCGGATCGCCGCCACCGCGGCCTCCCCGTCCCGAGGCAGCCGGAAATCCGGCCACTCCAACCACTCGTGCGGCCACCCGAACACATGCCGCGCCCGCAACCGCCCAGAACCCAGATACAGCCCGAAATCCGGGGCAGGCCCACCCGGCGCGGGGTTCCGCAAACCCCGGCCACGCACCCACACCCCGTCAGGAAACCGCACAGCGCCGTCCAGACGCGACTCCGTCACACCGGCAACTATCACCCACGAACACCCCGCCCGGAACGGAATTCACCGCACCGCGAACACCCAATTCCCGGCAACAAAACCGGCCCCCGACTCCACACCGGAATCAGGGGCCGACCAACACCGAAACTCACTGATAGCGCGGCGGATCATCCGACAGCTCCGTCGACTCCGCCGGCCGCTGCGGCGGCCGCTGCGGACCAAGACCCGGCGACTGCTCACGCGGCTCCGGCTCGAACGACGGCGGCGCATACCCCGGCGGCACCACCGCCGCGGGCGGCTCCGGCGCACGACCGATCGCCGGCCGCGTCACCGACGCCGACGACGCCGCCAACGGACCAGGAACCTCCTGACGCGCCACCGCCTCCGCCGCCCGCACCGCCTCGGCCACCTTCGGATCAGTCGACGTGTCGAACCAGCTCGCGATCTCGTCCTCGTCGTCGTCCCGACGCTGCGGCGGCTCGTAGGCAGGCGGCTCGTACCGGAACACCCCGTCATCACCCGGCGCACCCAACGTACGCGCGAACCCCTCCAACGCCTTCCCGAAGTCGTTCGGCAACATCCACACCTTGTTCGCGTCGCCCTGCGCCATCTGCGGCAACGTCTGCAGATACTGGTAGGCGAGCACCTCAGGCGTCGGCTTACCCGCCTTGATCGCGTCGAACACCTTCTCGATCGCCTTCGCCTGCCCCTGCGCCTGCAGATACCGCGCCGCACGCTCACCCTGCGCACGCAGGATCCGCGACTGCCGCTCACCCTCCGACGCCAGGATCGCCGCCTGCTTCGCACCCTCGGCCGCCAGGATCTGGCTCTGCTTCTGCCCCTCGGCCGTCTTGATCGCCGCCTCCCGCGTACCCTCCGCGGTCAGGATCATCGCGCGCTTCTCCCGGTCCGCACGCATCTGCTTCTCCATCGAGTCCTGAATCGACAGAGGCGGATCGATCGCCTTCAACTCCACCCGAGCCACCCGGATCCCCCACCGCCCGGTCGCCTCGTCGAGCACACCACGCAACTGCCCGTTGATCGAGTCACGCGACGTCAGCGTCTCCTCCAGACTCATCCCACCCACCACGTTACGCAACGTAGTCGTGGTGAGCTGCTCGACACCCACGATGTAATCCGAGATCTCGTACACCGCGTCCCGAGGATTCGTCACCTGGAAGTACACGACCGTGTCAATCGACACCGTCAGGTTGTCCTGGGTGATCACCGGCTGCGGCGGGAACGACACCACCTGCTCACGACGGTCGATCCGCGCCCGCACCCGATCCAGGAACGGCACCAGGAAGTTCAACCCCGGCTCCGCCACCGACCGGAACCTGCCGAGCCGCTCGATCACCGCGGACTGCGCCTGCGGGATCACCAGGATCGACTTCACCACGACCGTGATGACGAACAAGACAATGACCACGACGATGATGAGAATGGTCAACATGCCTCCACTCCGGACGGCGCTTCCTGGCCGATGTTCAGGAAGTAGATCACACAATCCCCCAGCACACGGGCACGACCGGCGCCGCTCACTCCGCGTCCGCCAACACCACCGCGGTCGCACCCGCGATCTCCACGACCGTCACCTCCCGGCCCGCCGCGATCGGCCGCCCCGAATCGAACGTCCGTGCGGACCACACGTCCCCACCCAACCGCACCTGCCCGCCATGCCCGTCCACCGCCGACACCACCACCGCCCGACGCCCCACCAACGCGTCCACGTTCGTGGCCACCAGCTCACCGTGCATCCGCCGCTTCAACCACGGCCTCGCGAACGTCACCAACCCGATCGACACCACCGCGAACACCACCACACTCACGACCGTGTTACCGAAAACCCCCTCCGCACCCGCACCGGCCAACGCACCGACACCGATCATCAACAGGAAGAAATCCCCGGACAGTATCTCGGCAGCCATCAACGCGAATCCGCCGAGGAGCCACAACAATGCCGCCATAGTTCAATGATTCCACCACGGAACCGCGCAGGACACTACTCTTCGCCAGTTGTCACGAAATCGATCAGCCGCTCCACCGCACCGATCAGCGGCGTCTCCAGGTCCCGGTAACTACCCACCCCCGACAACACCCGACGCCACCCCTCCGCAGGCTCACCCCACCCCAACCGCGCACACACCCCCTCCTTCCAGTCCACCCCACGCGGCACCCTCGGCCACGCCGCGATCCCCACCGCCGCCGGCCTCACCGCCTCCCACACATCCACGAACGGATGCCCCGTCACCAGCACATTCACATCCCGCAACCCCGCCACGATCCGCGACTCCTTGCTCCCCGCCACCAGATGGTCCACCAACACCCCCAACCGCCGATGCCCCGCCGGACCGAACTCCGCCACCCGCGCCGCCAACTCGTCGATCCCGTGCAACGGCTCCACCACCACACCCTCCACCCGCAGGTCATGCCCCCACACCCGCTCCACCAACTCCGCGTCGTGCACCCCCTCCACCCACAACCGGCTGTCCCGCGCCGTACGCGCCCGCAACCCCGCCACCCGCACCGACCCCGACGCCGACACCACCCGCCCCGGCGCCTGCGACCGCGACGGCCGCACCAACGTCACCGGCTCCCCGTCGATCAGAAACCCCGCAGGCGCCAACGCGAACAACCGCGTCCGCCCATGCCGGTCCTCCAACACCACATGCCCCTGCTCGAACCCCACCACCGCCCCGCAGAACCCACTCGCCGGATCCTCCGCCACCACCCCAGGCTCGGCCACCACCTCCGGCACCGACCTCCGGGCCCGACCCCGCCCCACCATGTCACCGCCATAGCTCTCCGCTCGCACGGCGAGTCACCCTATCCAGTACCGATTGAAAAAACCCGCACCTCAGCCGTCGGAGAACACGTGTCCCGGACGACGATGAAGACATGGGCACGCGAGAAGGCGTGGCGCCCGACCCGGCGCTCGGCCTCCTGGAGCTGTACGACGAAGCACTCCCGCACGTCTACGGCTACCTCCTCGCCCGCTGCCACGACCGGCCACTCGCCGAGGACCTCACCGCCGAAACCTTCCTCGCCGCCGTCACCGCCACCCGCAAACCCGACGCACCCGACCCCACCACCGCCTGGCTCATCGGCGTCGCCCGCCACAAACTCGCCGACCACTGGCGACGACTCGAACGCGAACAACGCGGACTACGCCTCCTCGACAACACCACCGACGACACCACCGACCCCTGGGACCACACCCTCGACGCCATCCGCGCCAAAGCCGTACTCGCCCAACTCGGCCCACACCACCGCGCCGCCCTCACCCTCCGCTACCTCGACGGACTCCCCGTAGCCCACGTCGCCGAACACCTCGGCCGCACCCTCCACGCCACCGAAGCACTCCTCGTGCGAGCCAGAGCCGCATTCCGCAACAGCTACCGGGAGGAGGGCTCGCCATGACCGACCCGTTCGAAGCACTACGCGACCCCACCACCCCGGCCACCCCGGACCCCGCCTTCGCCGCCCGCCTCCGCGACCAACTCACCCGCGCCGTACTCGACCAACCACCCCGAGGAGACACCATGACCACCCACACCACCCCACGAACAACCGCCTGGCCACCCACCCTCACCCCCTACATCGTCGTCTCCGACGCCCGCGCCGCACTCGCCTGGTACACCGAAGTCCTCGCCGCCACCCCACGCGGCGAACCCCACGTCAACCCCGACGGCACCATCGGCCACATGGAAATCGCCCTCGGCGACGCCGTCCTCATGTTCGCCGAAGCCTCCGACCTCTGGCCCGACGTCCCCGTCCAAGCCCCCGACAACCCCACCACCTTCAGCCACTCACTCCACCTCGACGTCCCCGACGTCGACGCCACCATCGCACTCGCCCGCAGGCGAGGCGCCACCGTCCAACGCGAACCAGCCGACCAGCCCTACGGCCGAGGCGCCACCATCGTCGACCCCTTCGGCCACCGCTGGCTCATCGTCACCCCACCACCCACCGCCACCCGCGCCCGCCAGGGCGACATCGTCCAGGTCACCATGGTCACCCCCGACGCCACCCGCACCAAGACCTTCTACGAAGCCGTACTCGACATCCCCTTCACCACCGCCAGCGTCGCCGGCGCATGGGACGCCCACGACACCAACCCCCGCTTCGGCACCTGGACCCCCGACAACACCCCACCCCAGACAGAACTGTGCTTCAAGGTCGACGACATCACCGCCGCCGCCGACCGCGTCCACACCGCCGGCGGCACCACCGGCGACATCAACCGCCGCCCCTACGGCCTCACCGTCGAATGCGTCGACGACCAGGGCATCCGCTTCCAACTCTGGCAACCAGCACCCTGACCAGCACACCGTGGCCCACGCCACCCATGACGACCGTCAGCCCCGACGCGTACCGTCACCAACACCATGCCCAGAAAGGTCGACCACCACACCCGCCGGGCCGCCATCGCCGAGTCGGCATGGCGGCTGACCTCGCACGGCGGCATCGAAGCGGTCACCATGCGACACGTCGCCGCCGACGCGGGCATGTCCCTCGGCCAGGTCCAGCACTACTTCACCACCAAGGACGCACTCCTCACCTTCGCCTACCAACTCCTCACCGAACGAATCACCACCAGAACCACCACCACCCGCCACCCCGGTGACGAAGAACCCGAACCCCACGACGTCCTCCGCCACGCCCTCGTCGAACTCCTCCCCCTCGACGAACAACGCACCCTCGAAGCCCACGTCACCACCGCCTACCTCGCCCACGCCACCGTCACCCCCGACATGGCCGCCCAACTCCGCAAAACCCACACCACCCTCGAGAACCTCATCACCCACCAACTCCGCCGAGGCCAACACCGCGGCAACGTCCCCGTCCACCTCGACACCACCCGCGCCGCACGCACCCTCCTCGCCCTACTCGACGGCCTCACCGCCCACGTCCTCATCGGCACCCACACCCCCACCGACGCGGAACACGCCCTCGACACCCACCTCGACGAACTCTTCACCACCTGATGGACACCCTCACCCCACGAGCACTCAACCGCGCCACCCTCGCCCGCCAACACCTGCTCACCCGCACCGACCACACCGCCACCGCCACCGTCGAACACCTCGTCGGCATGCAGGCCCAGGCACCCTTCCCGCCCTACACCGGCCTCTGGACCCGCCTCACCGACTTCCACCCGAACGAACTCGCCGACGCACTCCTCAACCGGCACGTCGTCCGCATCGCACTCATGCGCGGCACCGTCCACCTCGTCACCGCCGCCGACGCCTGCTACCTCCGCCCCCTCGTCCAGCCGCTCTTCGACCGCGACCTCGCCACCAACACCCTCCACGCCCGACACCTCACCGGCCTCGACCTACCCCAACTCGCCGCCACCGCCCGAGAGGTCCTCGCCGACCACCCCCACACCGCCCGACAACTCGGCACCGCCCTCGCCCGACACTGGCCCGACCGCCACCCCGACGCCCTCGCCCACGCCGCCCGAGGACTCCTCCCCCTCGTCCAGGTCCCACCCCGCGCCGTCTGGGGCCGCAGCGGACAAACCGCCTACCACACCGCCGAACACTGGCTCGACCGCGAACTCGACCCCGCGCCCGACCCCAGACACCTCATCACCCGCTACCTCGCCGCCTTCGGCCCAGCCACCATCGCCGACATCCAGACCTGGGCGGGCCTCACCCGCCTCCGCGACCTCACCGACACCCTCGACCTGCGCACCTACCACACCGACGGCCGCGAACTGTACGACCTGCCCGACGCCCCACGCCCCGACCCCGACACCCCCGCACCCGTCCGCTACCTCCCCGAGTTCGACAACGTCCTGCTCTCCTACGCCGACCGCACCCGCCTCATGACCGAAGAACACCGCAAACGGCTCTTCGGCGTCAGGAACGGCGTCCTCCCCGGCACCTTCCTCGTCGACGGCCTCGTCCGCGGCTCGTGGCGCGTCACCAGACAACGCAGGTCAGCCGTACTGACGATCACCCCGTGGGCCAGGACCAGCAAGACCGACCTGGCCGCCCTCACCGGCGAAGGCGGCTGACTCCTCGACTTCCTCGCCGAGGACGCCGAGACCAGGGACATCCAGGTCGAATCCTGAATCTTTTCTTCTGTGCTGTCTTTTTGGGTGTAGTGCAGGTGGAGGTCCGGCCGCCGACGAGTCGGCAAAATAATTGGACATCTTTATAATTAATAGTGGATTTGTGGTCAGGGAGGTGGGGGAGCAGGGGCAGTGGTGATGAAGGTGGCGGGGTCCGTTCAGCGCGGCGACCGGGCTCTTCCGCGGCGGCTTGCGGGAGGCTGGGTCAGAACGCGGGCCACGGGATGGCGCGGTAGTCCGCTTCCGGCGACGGGAACCGGTCGGTGTCCAGGAACTCGTGCAGGCGGCGCCGCAGTGCGCGGATCTCGCCGCGGGTGATGTGCTCCGCGAGCGTCTGGGAGACGTCGTCGAGGCCCGCACGCAGGGTCTTCAGCATCCCGACGACGTCCTCGGGTAACCGCTCCCCCATCCACCCCCACAGCACGGTCCGCAGCTTGTGCTCGACGTGCAGGCAGATGCCGTGGTCGACGCCGTACACGTTGCCGTCCGTGCCGTGCAGTACGTGGCCGCCCTTGCGGTCGGCGTTGTTGAGCACCACGTCCAGGGCGGCCATGAGCCGCACGGCCGAGTGGTCGGCGTGCACGAGGACCGCGGGGTCCCCGAACCGGTCGTGTGCGTGGAGCACCGTGCGCCAGCCCTGCGGCACGTCCACCGGGGCGAGCACGTCGACCAGGTCGTCGCCCTCCTTGGTCTCGATCCACAGCTGCACCATGCCGGGCCCGAACGGGCCGTCCCGCAGCACGGTCGGCGGGATCACCGACAGGCCGGCGGCCTGGCACACCAGGTAGGAGGCGACCTCGCGGCCCGCGAGCGTGCCGTCGGGAAAGTCCCACAGCGCGCGCTCGCCGCTGACCGGCTTGTACACGCAGTTGGCGTGCGCGTCACCGCCGGTGATCTCACAGAAGAGGGTGGCGTTGGAGGCGTCGACGAGGCGCCCCTCGATCTCGATGCGTCCCCGCGTGAGCAGTTCGGTGACGCCCCGGTCAGCAGGCAGCAACGTCCTTATTCCGCCTCGTCTTCCTCGGTGCGCCGGTAGCCGTTCTGCCGAGGGCAGACATGCCCGTTCGGGTCGAGCGGCTCACCGCACAGTGGACACGGCTTGCGGCCTGCGTTGATCACCCGGTCGGCGCGCTCGGCGAAGGCCCGTGCCTCGGCGGGGGTGAGGAAGACCCGCACGGCGTCCGGTCCCTCCTCGGTGTCGTCGAGCACGATCGACTCGTCGACCTCGCTCTCGGTGATCGCCAGGAGCTCGATCACGACGGCGCTGGTCTCCGAGTCCCATCCCAGACCCATCGTCCCGACGCGGAACTCCTCCTCCACCGGCACGTTGAGCGGGTCGGCGTCGACCAGCTCCGTCGGTGTCTCGTCCGGCAGGTCCGCGCCGAAACGGCGGTGGACCTCCTCGAGCAGGGATCCGATTCGCTCTGCCAGCACCGCCATCTGCTGCTTCTCGAGCGCGACGCTGACGGTGCGGGCGCTCTCGGACGCCTGGAGGTAGAACGTGCGGTCGCCTGGTTGCCCGACCGTGCCTGCGACGAAACGATCGGGTTGGCGGAAGACATGAATGACTCGAGCCATGGCACCTCCGACCCTACGGCAAACGTCGTGTTCGAGCAGGCCGGTTCCCGAGCCGACACGCCCTGCACCGGGAACGTTATCGCCAGGTGGGTGCGGCCCACTACAGCGGTTGTGCCCGTCCGTGTTGATGTTGGGTCCACCCACTCTGTCGGGTTACCCGGGCGGGTTAGGGTCTGCGCGTGGTAAAGAACGCACAGTTCGGTAGCTGGGAGTCGCCGCTGACCGCGACGACGGTGGCCGCGGCCGGGGTCTCACCCCGCTGGGTGGACGTCCACGACGGTGTCGTCTGGTGGGCGGAGAGCCGTCCGACCGAGGACGGGCGGGTCGCACTGATGCGCGAGGGGCCGGACGGGAAGCCGGTCGAGGTGCTGCCCGCGCCGTGGAACGTGCGCAACCGGGTGCACGAGTACGGCGGCAGGCCCTGGGTCGTGCTCGGCGACACGGTCGTGTTCACGAGCTGGGCCGACCAGCGCGTGTACCGCTACACCGAGGGCGAGGACCGGCCGGTCGCGATCACGCCGGAACCCGAGCGGCACCACGGCCTGCGCTACGCCGACCTCTCCCCCGGGCACGACGGCACGTCCGTCCTGTGTGTCCGGGAGACGATCACCGGCGACCGCCCCGTCGACGTGGTCCGCGACATCGTGGAGCTGCCACTGGACGGGTCCGGGCCGACGTCGCTGGTGGCGAGCCACCACTTCCTCGCGGGTCCCCGCCTCTCCCCCGACGGCACGCGGCTCGCGTGGCTCGGCTGGGAGCACCCGAACATGCCCTGGGACGGCACCGAGCTGTGCGTGGCGACGCCGGGCGAGCCGCACCGGGCCCTGGCGGGCGGGCCGAGGGAGAGCGTGTGCCAGGCCGAGTGGGAGTCGGACGACACACTGCTCGTGCTCACCGACCCGCGGGGCTGGTGGAACCTGTTCCGGATCGGGCTCGACGGCACCGCCGTGAACCTGGCGCCATGCGAGGAGGAGCTCGGCGGCCCGCTGTGGGTGCTGGGCAGCCGCTGGTTCGCGCCCCTCGGTGACGGCAGGTACGTGGTACTGCGCTCCGACCACCTCGCGGTCCTCGACGAGCACGCGGGCACGGTGACCGACGTCGACACCGACCTGACGGCGTGGAGCTCCGACGTTGCCGTGCACGGCAACACAGTCGTGTCGGCGGCGGGTGGACCGCTCACCGAGCCTGCCGTCGTGCGGCTGGACCTCGACACCGCGGCGACCACGTTCGTGTCCGGCCCCCGCGAGGACCTGCCACCCGTCGAGTACCTGCCCACCCCCGACCACCGGGTCTTCACCAGCCCGGACGGCCGCCGGATCCCGGCGCACGTGTACCTGCCGCGCAACCCCGGGTTCGCCGGCGAGGAGGGCGGGGCGCCGCCGCTGCTCGTGACCGTGCACGGCGGCCCGACCGGCAAGGCCTCCGACCAGCTCAGGCGGGAGGTCGCGTTCTTCACCAGCCGTGGCCTTGCCGTCGCCGCGGTGAACTACGGCGGCTCGTCGGGCTACGGACGGGCCTTCCGCGAGTCGCTGAACGAGCAGTGGGGTGTCGTCGACGTCCAGGACTGCGCGACCGTCGCGGCCACGCTCGCCGACGAAGGCGTCGTGGACGGCGCGCGGATGGCCGTGCGGGGCGGCAGTGCGGGCGGGTGGACCGCGGCCGCGTCGATGACCTCCCTGGACACCTACGCGTGCGCGACGATCATGTTCCCGATCCTGGACCTCACCGCGTGGACCGACCACGGCGGCGAGACACACGACTTCGAGTCCCGCTACATCGAGGGGCTCGTCGGCAGGCTGCCCGACCACGCCGACCGCTACGCGCAGCGCTCGCCGAGCAACCACGTGGACAAGCTGGCGGGGCCGGTACTGCTGCTGCAGGGTCTCGAGGACGAGGTGTGCCCGCCGGAGCAGGCGAACCGGTTCGTCGCGAGCCTGGACGGCAGCGGCCTGCCGCACGCGTACCTGACGTTCGAGGGTGAGCAGCACGGGTTCCGGCGCGCGTCGTCGGTGACCGCGGCCCTGGAGGCCGAGCTGTCGTTCTACGGGCAGGTGTTCGGGTTCGTCCCGCCCGGCGTGCCGGTGCTGGAGCTGAGGTCGTGAGCAGGGTCCGGCCCGCGCGGCTGCGGGTGGGGAGCAAGGTCGCGCTGGTCTCGCCGGCGGGCCCGGTGGCCGAGCCGATGCTGCGGCGTGGCGTCGGGATCCTGGAGAGCTGGGGGCTGGTCGTCGAGGTCGGCGAGCACGTCCTCGACCGCCACCCCACGCTGCCGTACCTGGCGGGGCTCGACACCCACCGTGCCGCCGACCTGCAGAAGGCGTGGTGCGACCCGACGGTGGACGCCGTCGTCTGCGTGCGGGGCGGCTACGGCACGATGCGGATGGTCGACCTGCTCGACTGGGACGCCATGGCGGAGGCGGGCCCGAAGGTCTTCGCCGGGTCGAGCGACATCACCACGCTCCACGAGGAGATCGGGTCGCGGCTGAACCAGGTGACGCTGTTCTCGCCGCTGGTCGGCGGTGAGCTGTCGTTCGACGTCGGCGGGCAGAAACACTTCCGGCAGACGCTGTTCGAACCGGAGTCGGAGCTGATGCTGACCGGGCCGTCGGCGACGTCGATGGGTGACGGGGTGGCGACCGGCATGCTGGTGGGCGGGAACCTGTCGCTGCTGGCGTCGGGTGTCGGCGCGCCCGACGCGTTCGTCCCGCCGGACGGGTCGCTCGTACTGCTGGAGGACGTCACCGAGGACCCGTACCGGATCGACCGCATGGTCACGCAGCTGCTGCGGTCGGGCTGGTTCACCGGCGCCGCGGGCATCGTGCTGGGGTCGTGGACGGGCTGCGGTCCGCCGGACGCGGTGCGCGACGTGGTGACCGACCTGCTCGTGGGACTGGGCGTCCCGATGGTGTGGGAGCTGGGGTTCGGGCACTGCCCCGACCAGCTGACCATGCCGCTGGGCGCGGAGGCCACCCTGGACGCGGACCAGGCCACGATCACGCTGGCAGAACCCGCGCTCAGCTGAACCCGGGGCGCCTACCATTCCCGGATGGAGGAACTGGGGCGCAGGGCCGTACTGACCGCCGGGCTCGCCACGGCACTCGGGCTCGCCGCGTGCGACAGTCCGACACCCGTGGCCGAGCCGGCGTTCGACCCGCACGACTGGAACGCGGTGCGGGCGTTGTTCCCGCTCGACCCGAAGCTCGTGCACATGGCGGCGTTCGTGCTGGCCACCCACCCGAAACCGGTGCAGGAGGCGATCGAGAGGCATC
This sequence comes from Actinophytocola oryzae, assembly GCF_004364325.1. Classification (GTDB taxonomy): domain Bacteria; phylum Actinomycetota; class Actinomycetes; order Mycobacteriales; family Pseudonocardiaceae; genus Actinophytocola; species Actinophytocola oryzae. The sequence continues at coordinate 115,335 of NZ_SOCP01000015.1, forward strand.
GTCGCGGGCTCGACCTCGACACCGACTGGTACCTGCACGCCAACGACGGCCCCCGCGAGGACGCCGTGCGTGCGGCAGCGGCGGCCTACCTCGGCGGCAGACCGGAGCAGGTGGCGCTCACCGACAGCACGACGATGGGCCTCGGCCTGCTGTACTCGGGGCTGCGGGTGCGCCCCGACCAGGACGTGGTCACCAGCACGCACGACTTCGTCGCCCATCACCGCGCGCTGGACGCCCTCTCCCACCGCACCGGCGCCCCGGTCCGCAAGATCGCCCTCTACGACGACCCCCGCGCCGCGACCGAGGCCGACGTCGTCACCCGGCTGAGGGCGGCGATCGCGCCGAACACACGGGTCGTCGGCGTGACGTGGGTGCATTCCGGTACAGGTGTACGACTACCGGTCCCCGCCATCGCCGCCATGCTCGCGGAGGTCAACGCAGGCCGAGCACCGGACGACCGGGCGCTGCTGTGCGTCGACGGCGTGCACGGCTTCGGCGCGGTTGACCTCGACGTGGCGGGCCTGGGCTGCGACTTCCTGTCGACCGGCACCCACAAGTGGCTGTTCGGCCCGAGGGGCACCGGTCTGCTGTGGGGCCGGGCGTGGGACGCGCTCGCCCCGGTCATCCCGTCCTTCGAAGCGGACGACGCACCCGGCGGCATCGGCCGCACCCCGGGCGGTTACCACTCCTTCGAACACCGCTGGGCCGTCCTCGAGGCGTTCGAGCTGCACCGGGGTATCGGCCGCGACCGGATCGCGCAGCGGGTGGCAGTACAGGCGACCCGGCTCAAGGCGGGCCTGGCCACGGTCCCGTCCGTCCGGCTGGTCACACCGGACGACCCGGCGATGTCCGCGGGGATCGTGTGCTGCGAGGTCGACGGCGTGGACGCCGTCACGGCGAGGGGTGCGCTGCGGGAGGCCGGCGTGGTCGCGAGCGTGACCCCGTACGCGCAGCAGTACCTGCGGTTCGGGCCGAGCATCGTGACCACACCGGCGCAGGTGGACGAGGTCGTCGGCGCCGTGCGGGCACTCAGGCCGTAGGCAGCGCGGAACCCGTCTCCAGCAGGGACTTCAGGCTCGCCAGGATCGCGGGCCACCCGTCGCCGACGGCCGAGGTCACCGCGGGACCGCCCTCGTGCACGACGGTCAGCTTCACGACGGGGCCCTGCTGGTCGAGCTGGAAGGTGACCGTCGAGCGTGGTTCGGCACGCAGGTCCGCGACCCGGTCGGCGGGCAGCTTGGCGTTCGAGGCCCAGTCGTCGGTGAAGGTGTGCCACGTGTAGGCGAGCCGGGTGTAGGGATCGGACTCGACGACGACCTGCTCGGGGTCGGCTGTCGTGGCACCCCGCTCGTGCCAGGTCATGGGCGAGCCCTTGGCCCAGTCGGTGTCGAACTCGACGCCCCAGTACTGCCTGGTGAAGGCGGGGTCGGTGAGGGCCTGCCAGAGGCGTTCGGGGGTGGCGTTGATGTAGGTGGTGTAGACGAACTCGGGCTTGCTCACGGGAGCCTCCAGGGCGGTTTTGAGGTCCGCGAGCGCGTGGACACGCGGACGGTCGTACTGGTTGATCCAGCGCTCGGCGATGGCGTTGATCGGCTCCGCGTTGACGTAGTGCAGCTTTTCGCGGCCACGCCACACCGTGCTGACGAGGTTGGCGCCCTCGAGCACGGCGAGGTGCTTGCTGACCGACTGGCGCGCCATGTCCAGGCCCGCGCACAGCTCACGCAGCGTCTGACCGTTGCGGGCGTTGAGCCGGTCGAGCAGCGCACGCCTGCTGGGGTCCGCCAACGCCCTGAACACCTCATCCATCGGAGCCCGTTCCATATGCAGCCATCTGGGTGCCTAATTTAGGCAGCCGCGAGGGTGCATGTCAAGGTGCGGCCACAGCCCACGCCTCCGGCGCGCTACACGCTTGCTGTCCTGACCGGGCGCACCAGTGCGTAGCCCGCCAACGCGGACAGGGCCACGGCCACGAACATCAGGGGCCACTCGTACAGCAGCTGCTCCCCCGCCGCCGAGTACGGGGCCACCATGAACACCGAGCCCCCGGCCGCCACCGCCAGCCAGCGCCGCCCCCACGGCAACGCGGCACCCAACGCCAGCCCCCACGTCAGGTACCACGGCAGCATCGTCGGCGACAGGACCGCCACCAGCAGCAACGCGACAGCCGCCCGACGCACCGCGTCCGGGCCACCGTCACGCGCCGACCACCACTGGCGCACCACCAGCACCACCAGCACGACCTCACCGAGAATCCGCGTCACGGTGACGAACGGATCGCGCGACGAGTCCACGAAGATGCCCACCAGCCCGTGGATCACCTCACCGAGCGCGGTCGGCGGCGACAGCCAGTTCACCAGCCGCGACGACGCGTTCAGCATCGACAGCCACCCGAGATCCACCCCGGCCGCGAGCGTCAGCACGGCGAACACCACCACGAACACACCCAGCGCGCACGCCCCGGCGCGCACGAAGTTGCGCCACCTCGTCGACGGCAGCCGCGCCGCCCACACCCACACCAGGAACGGCAGCGCGACCGCCGAGCTGGCCTTGACCGCCACGCCGACCGTCACCACCGCGATGCCGAGCGCGTGCTTGCCGTCCAGCACCAGCACAGTCCCCGCGGCCAGCAGACCGATCATCATGAGATCGTTGTGCGGCCCCCCGACCAGGTGCACGATCGTGATCGGCCCCGCCAGCAGCAGCCACGCGGCCACGGGAAGCCGCCCGCCCAGGTGCCGCACCAGCCCCGGCAGCGCACACACGAGCAGCCCCAAACCGACCAGCTGCAGGAGCCTGGTCACCACGATGCCCGCGTAGGCGTTCGAGCCCACCAGCCACACGGTTGCCTTGGCCAGCAGGATGAACAGCGGCCCGTACGGCGCTGGGGTGTCCTGCCAGAACGGGTGCACGTTGTTGACGAACTCCGTCCACATGCCCAGAACCGTGGGCGGCGCGGTGAACGGGTCGTACCCGTCGAGCGCGACCGCGCCCTGTGCGAGGTAGGAGAACACGTCCCGGGTGAACATCGCGGGCGCGAACAGCATCGGCACGGTCCAGCACGCGGCGGCGACCAGTACCGGCCGGGTACGGACACGGTCGGCGATCACCAGCCGTCCCAACCAGATCCACGCCGCCGCCATGAGCGCGTAGCCCGTGTAGACCGCGACCTCGGCGAGCATCCGACCGTGCCCGTAGTTCACCCAGTCGAGTGGTCCACTCAGGAACGGGTGCCGGAGCGAGCCCGCCCCGGCACCGAGACCACCGGCCAGCAGCAGGACGCTGCCCGCCGTGCCGAGGATGATCGTGGGCCGGGGGTTCGCCTGCGCGTCGGGAAGGGGTTTCGGGGCGGTCTGCGCCGTGTCAGCGCTCAACGCTCGGCCCGCCCGGCAGGAGCGGCTCGTGGTGCGGGAACAGGTTCAGCGGGTCACGGCGCAGCAGGGACAGACCCGCCAGGATCGACACACCCGCCGCGATCGCCATGAACAGCCAGTCGTACAGCAGGTCGTCGCCCGCCGGGGTGTAGGTGAGGACCAGGAACACGGCGAAGGTGACGAGCACGGCGAGCTGGCGGCGTTCCCAGCGCAACGCGGCGGCGATCACGAACCCCCACGCGAGGTACCACGGAAGGGTGGCTGGCGAGAGCACGGCGAACGCGAAGAGTGCGATCGCGGCTCGGCGGATGGCGTCCGGGCCGCCGTCGCGGGCGAGCCACCACTGGCGCACGAGGATCCACAGCATGAGGGCGCCGCCGATGATCCGCACCGCGGTCACGAACCACACCTTCGGCAGGTCGGCGAAGATGCCGACGAGGCCGTGCAGGATCTCGCCGGCGCCGGTCGGGATGGAGAGCCAGTTCACGATGGCCGTCGGCGCGTCGAGCGCGGAGATCCAGCCCAGGTTGACCCCGGACACGACGGTGGCGGCGGCGAAGGTCACCACGAAGATGCCGACCGAACACGCACACGCCCTGGCGAAGTTCCGCCATCGTGTCGACTCGAGGTGACCGGCCCACACCCACACGAGGAACGGCAGGGCGACCGCAGCCGTGGCCTTCACCGCGACCGCGAGGGTCACCACGACCAGGCCGAGCACATGTCGTCTGTCGAGCACCATGACCGTGCCGACGGCCAGGAGCCCCACCATGAGGATGTCGTTGTGCGGCCCGCCGACCAGGTGCACGACCGTCATCGGCCCGGCGACGGCGAGCCACAGCGCGACGGGAAGCTTGCCGCCGAGGTGGCGCACCAGCCCCGGCATGGCCCACACCATGAGCGCGACCCCGACGACGAGGCCGAGCTTCATCAGGATGACGCCACCGATCATGTTCGTGCCGGTGATCGAGATGACGCCCTTGGCGAGCAGGATGAACAGCGGCCCGTACGGGGCGGGGGTCGCCTGCCAGAACGAGTCGACGTTGTCGACGACGGGGTCGACGTCGAGGATGCCGGGGCCCACCGAGTACGGGTCGTAGCCGTGCAGCGGGAGCGTGCCGTACGCGATGTACAGGTAGGCGTCCCTGGAGAACACGGGCGGCGAGAACAGCATCGGAATGGTCCAGCACGCGGCGGCGATCAGCACGGGACGCGCGCCGACGCGACCGGCGAGCACGTGCCTGCCCAGCAGCACCCACGCCCAGACGACCAGCGCGAAGCCGGTGTAGAGGACGAGGGTGGCGAGGATGCGGCCGTGGCCGTACCGGATCCAGGAGAGGGGACCCCGCCCGATGAGGGGGTCCTCGGCGAGGATCGCGCCGGCGCCGAGCGCACTCACGAGGATGAGCAGGCTGCCGATGGTGCCCAGCGTGACAGTGCGCGTCGGGAACGCGGGCGCGCGGCGCCGCGGCGTGGCGGGCGCGGATGTCGCGTTGTCTACGGTGCTCACTGCGGGGGGCACCCCGTGGGCGTCGGTGGTCGTGGTCATGGCGGTCTGAGATTACACAGGCCGGTTGGTCCGTTCGTCGGAACCGTGGCCTTACGCCGCACCGGGCGTGCCGGGCGCGACACCGCAGGTAGCGGACCGGCCCCGTCAGACCGCGAACACCTGCGCGTCGTCGGCGAAGGCCTTGAACTCCAACGCGTTCCCGGCCGGGTCGAGCAGGAACATCGTCCACTGTTCACCGGGCAGGCCCTCGAACCGGACATAGGGCTCGATGACGAACTCCGTGCCCGCGGCACGGAGGCGGTCGGCCAGTTCGTGGAAGTCCGGGACGGTCAGGACGAGGCCGAAGTGCGGGACCGGGACGTCGTGCCCGTCGACGGGGTTGTGCACCCGCTCCCGGCGGCCAGGGGCGAGGTGGGTGACGAACTGGTGGCCGTGGAGGTTCCAGTCGGTCCAGGTGTCCGCGCTGCGGCCCTGGGCGAGGCCGAGGACCTCGCCGTAGAAGCGGCGGGCGGCGGCCAGGTCGTCGACCGGCACGGCAAGGTGGAATCTCGGCATCATGTCCTGATGTTAACATTCGGACATGGGGAACTTCGGTGTCGCGCCCGCCCGTCGCCGAGGTCTGGCGGAGGAGGTCGCGGACCGCCTGCGCGACGCGATCTTCGCGGGGGTCTACGTCCCGGGTGCGCAGTTGCGGGAGGTGGAGCTGGCGGGGGTGCTGGAGGTCAGCCGGGGTCCTGTCAGGGAGGCGCTGCTGCGGCTCGAAAGCGAGGGGCTCGTCCACAGCGCGTGGCATCGGGGGACCACGGTGACGCCGTTGTCGCCCGAGGACGTCGCCGAGCTGGACAGTCTCCGTGGTGCGCTGGAGCGGCTGGCCGTCGAGCGGGTGATCTCCTGCGCGACGGACGAGGACCTCGTCGCCGTCGAGCAGGCCGCCGACCGGATGGCGCTGGCCGGGGACGAGCACGCGATGGTCCGTCATGACGTCGAGTTCCACGACGCCGTGTACGCGGCCGCCCGGCATGCCCGGCTGCGGGCGGCGTGGGAGGCGATCAGGTCGCAGGTGTACCTGTTCCTGCTGACGCGGATCGGGGTCAGTGCCCAGGACTACCTGGCGCACGTGGCCGGCGAGCACCGCGACTTGGCAGCGGCCCTGCGCGCTCGTGACGCCGAGGCCGCGCAGGCGTTGTTCGCCACGCACCGGCGACACGCACTGGAGGTGTTGACCCGGCCGGATCAGATCCGGTCGGCGCCGTCGACGTCGCGGTAGAGCCAGTGCGGCTCGAGGACCCGGTAGGTGGGATGGGGCTCATGGAGCCACCGCTCCTCGACCTCGACGCCGGTCTGCCGCTCGAGGTGGGCCATACAGACCTGCCAGGTCACCGCCGACTCGACCTCGGGCCCGATGGCCCATGCCGGACGCCGGTCACCCCCACGCGGCCGCGGTTCGACGGGAAAGACCGACTCGAAGCTCGCGGTGACCACCCCGTCGACGGCCTGCGTCGTCATGCCTGCGGCGTGGATGTTCCAGCAGACGCTGAAGAACCACTCGCCGTCGGCGGAACACCGGCGTGCGATCTCCGGGAATGACCCACTCCAACCGTTGTGTTCGAGAGTGACCGTGTACTCGTCGCGCGTCAGCACCTGCAGAAAGGGCTCCACGCGCCCGGGGTCGGGACCGCGAAGCCGATCCAGTTCGGTGAAGACCGCGGTACCCACGGCCACGGCGTCACCGCGACCGAAGATCTCGACCACCTCGTCGTGGTCCCGGCGACGCATTACCGAGACAGTCCACCCCTCGATCGTGTTGACCCAGGCGTATTTGCCGACCAGAGCATCCAGTTCCATCCGAGGCCTACCGACAACCCTGGTCGACGGCGATGTCGGTACCGGTGAACGAACCTGACGCGATGAGATCCGGACGGCTGACGACTACCAGGAACTGCTCGCCGTCCGGTGGATACTGGTGGCGGTAACTGCCTCCCTGGCAGAGGTTCTCGCGAGCCGGTACCTCCTCGGTTCGGGCACCCGCACCTCCCTGCCTGGTGCTCGCCATCGGGTACTCGTCGCATTGCCCGCCATGGCCTCGCGTGAACTTCCCGCAGGCCTGCTTGCGGTTGGCGACCTGCCGGCCCCGATCCATCGTGAGAACGGCCGGTAGTCCCGACTCCCATGCCAGTTTCGTGTTCCGGGCGATGAAGGGCACCTTCGCGGCCTCGACGATGAGGATCCGCAGTCCGTCACAGGACCTCTGGGCGAGGATGGCGGCGCGCTCGCAGTTGACCAGCTTGGCCTCCGCGTTCGCCGCGACCATCAGTGCCCCCTCTCCCTCGCCGATGACGACCGCGTCGTTCGCGCCGACCAGGCCACCGAGGAACGTGCCGAACCGGTCCAGCGTCTTCGGCGCCGCGTAGGCGCCGAACCCGATCAGCGCGACTACCGCGACCGTTGTGGTTCTGCTCGCCATCGGGCGACCCCCAGAGCCGATCCCACCGAATTCGGATGGGCATCACACTGAGTGTCGCGGCTAATACTGATCGTCAGAAACGGCGTTCACCCGCTTGAGACTTGACTTTCACCCTCTCGCGACAGCGTCTCATTCGGATGAGTGGTCGGCAGGGCGGCCAACAATGACTTCGTGTAGGAGTGTTGGGGTTTGTTCAGCACCTCGTCGACCGAGCCTACTTCGACGAGTTCTCCCTTGTACATCACGGCGACGCGGTCGGCGATATTCCACGCCAAACCCAGGTCGTGGGTGATCACCAGTGCCGCCAGCCCGAGTTTCGCCCGCAGCCGGAGCAAGAGCGCCAGAATCTCACCCCGTACCGACGCGTCGAGCGACGCAACGGGTTCGTCAGCTACCAGAAGTTTCGGTTCCAACGCCAGTGCCCCGGCAATGACGACACGCTGCCGTTGGCCGCCCGAAAGCTGGTGCGGCAGCAGCGGCATGAACTCCTCCGGCGGCCGCAGCTCCGCGGCATCCAGCGCCGCCGCCACGTTCTCCCGTTCGTCACCGGGAACGCGGTGGATGCGCAGGCCCTCCGCGATCGCCTCGTAGACCGAGTGCCTGGGGTTCAGCGCGCTCGTCGGGTCCTGCAGCACCAGCTGGACCTGACGACGGTAGGCCTTCAACCCGCGACTCGACCGGGGCACCGCCTTCCCCGCGTAGGTCACCGAGCCGCTCGTCGGCTCCTGCAGCCCCAGGATCGTCCTGGCCAGCGTCGTCTTGCCCGAGCCGGACTGGCCGACCAGCGCCACGATCTCACCGGAGCGGACCTCCAGGTCCACGCCCTTGACCGCGTGCGTCAGGCCGCCCGACCGGAACGTCACGTGCAGGTCTGCGGTCCGCATCAGCACCTCACCGGGCGCCGGGGCCTCGTCGGGCAGCCCCAGCGCGCTGGTCGTCGCCGGCGCGTAGCGCGACACCGGGTCCCCGACCGTCGGGAACGCCGCGGCCAGGGTCCTCGTGTGCTCGTGGCGCGGCGAGGCGATCACCGACGCCGACGGACCCTCCTCGACGAGCGACCCCTGGTACATGATCGCCAGCCGCTCGCACGTCGACGCCAGCACCGCGAGGTCGTGGCTGATCATGATCAGGCCGATGTCCTTGCGTTCGACCAGGTCCGACATCAGCGCGAGCACCTGCGCCTGCACGATCACGTCCAGCGCCGTCGTCGGCTCGTCCGCGATCACCAGCCGCGGCTCGCACGCCAGCGCCATCGCGATCATCACGCGCTGCTTCTGCCCGCCGGACAGCTCGTGCGGGTAGGAGTCGCCCTTCGCCACGGGCAGCTCGACCTGGGTCAGCAGCTCGTCGACCCGCTTGCGCACGGCCTGGGCCGACAGCTGCGCCGTGCTGTGCAGCTCGATGGGCTCGGCGATCTGGTCCCGCACCCGGCGCACCGGGTTCAGCGCGTGCATCGCGCCCTGGAACACGATCGCCGCCGACGTCCACCGCACGGCTCGCAGACGGCCCCACTTCATCGTGGTGACGTCTTCGCCGTCCAGCAGGATCTGGCCGTCGATCTCGGCGTTCGCGGGCAGCAGCCGCAGCACGGACATCGCGAGGGTCGACTTGCCGCAGCCCGACTCCCCCGCGAGCCCGAGGGTCTCCCCCGCGTCCAGTGTCAGGGACACGCCACGCACGGCCTCGATCGACCGGTTCCGGTACCGGACGGACAGGTCCCGCAGTTCCAACAGCGGCACGTCAGCCCTCCCGCAGTCGTGGGTTCAGCACGGTCTCGAGTGCTCGTCCACACATCGTGAACGCCAGCACCACGATTCCGATAGCGATGCCGGGCGGTAGGAGATACCACCACGCACCGACGAGCGCGGCCGAGTCCAGCCACGCCGAGCGCAGCATCGAACCCCACGACGGCCGCATCGGGTCCGGGTCGCCGAGGCCGAGGAACGACAGCGTCGACTCGGCCACGATCGCCGACCCGACCGCGAGTGTGGTGTTGACGAACACCAGCGGCATGACGGCGGGCAGCACGTGTTTGGTGATCACGTGCAGGTGGCCGCCGCCGAGTGCTTTCGAGCGTTCGATGTAGGGCCGGGCCTCGACGGTGAGCGTCTGGGCCCGGACCACCCGCGCGGCGGCGGGCCACGACGTCAGCCCGATGGCCAGGATGATCGTGCCCATCCCCCGCGCCAGCACGGTGGACAGCGCGATCGCGAGCACGAGCGAGGGCAGGACCAGGAAGAAGTCCGTGACCCGCATCAGGGTCGCCGACACCCAGCGGCCGAAGTGCGCGGCCAGGATGCCGATGATCGTGCCGATCGCGACCGACAGCAGCGTCGCGACGAGCCCGACGGACAGCGAGACCCGCGCGCTCCACAGCGTCAGCAGCAGCACGGAGCGCCCGAGCCGGTCGGTGCCGAGCGGGTACTCCCCGCTCGGCGACTCCATGGGGCCGCCGGTCGCCTTGATGACGTCCAGGCCGTCCTGGTCGGTGATCACCGGTGCCAGCAGGGCCAGCACCACGATCACGAGCAGGATGGCGAGCCCGACGAGACCGGACCGGTGCCGGGCGAACTCCCGCCAGCCGCCTGCGAACGCCGCGCCGCGGCGTCGCCAGGCCAGCGCACGGGGCGAAGGAGCCGTCATGACGCACGCACCCTCGGGTCGAGCACGCGGTAGAGCAGGTCCGCGAGCATGTTCATGAAGATCACCGCACCGGCCAGGACGATGAACGTGCCCTGCAGCAGCGGCAGGTCACCGGCCTTGAGCGCGTCGTAGGTCAGCAGCCCGAGGCCGGGCCAGGAGAACACCGTCTCCACGCTGATCGCGCCCGCGATGACCATGCCGAGGTGCAGGAACACCAGCGTCACGGTCGGCAGCAGCGCGTTGGGCACGGCGTGCCTGCGCCGCACGACGTCGTCGCGCAGTCCCTTGGCGCGGGCGGTCGTGAGGTAGTCGGCGCCGGACTCCTCGATCAGCGACGACCGCATCACCAGCTGGTACTGCGCGTAGGTGACCGCGACCATGGTGATGGTCGGCAGCACCATGTGGTGGGCGATGTCGATGGCCTGCGAGAAGAAGTCCGGCGGGGTGTCGGAGTTGACGAGCCCCGCGGTCGGGAACAGGCCGGTCGTGGCGGCCATCAGCAGCAGCCCGAGCCAGAACGTCGGCGTCGACCACAGCGTGAGCGCCACGCCGGTGGAGATCCGGTCGAACCTGCTGCCCCGCCGCCAGCCCGAGCGGGTGCCCAGCCACAGCCCGAGCGCCACCGAGATCAGCGTCGACACGCCGACCAGCAGCACGGTCGGCCAGAGCCGCTCCCCGATCTTCTGGAGGACGGGCACGTTGTAGAAGTAGGAGGCGCCCATGTCGCCGTGGAACAGGTCCCCGAGGTAGTTCAGGAACTGCTTCCACAGCGGTTGGTCCAGGCCGAGGCGGTGCTCGAGCTCGGCCATCATCTGCGGTGTCGCGGGCCTGCCCCGGGTCATCGTCTGGACCGGGTCGCCGGGCAGCGCGCGGAACAGCAGGAAGCCCAGCACGATCACGAGGCCGAAGCTGACCAGCGCGCCGCCGATCTTGGTCAGCACGTAGCGGAGGGCTCCGCCACCACGGGTGGGTGGCGGAGCCTCCGCGAGTGCCTCCTCCGTCGGGACGAGGATGTCGGTCACGGTTCGCTACTCGCGATCGTCGGCCGTCTTGCGCCTGCTCCTGGCGAGCAGCAGACCACCGACCAGCAGGATCACGACGACGCCGCCGATGATCCCGAGGATCAGCCCGGTGTTGGAGCCGGTGTCCTCGGCCGCGGCCTGGGTCGTGCCCTCGCCGGAGGCGGTGTTCTGTCCGCCCTCGCCGAAGTGCGGGACGGGACCCTCACCTTTCGGGGTGGCGCCGTAGTAACCCCAGTACCCCTGCTGGTTCATGATCACGCCCTTGTTGGGCTGCAGCGGGAAGCCCTCGAACGCGTCCTTGTTGTAGGCCTCGAGCGCGTTGTCGTAGCCCAGGATGACCAGCGGGGCCTGGTCGTACAGGCGTGCCTGCATCTGCTTGACGATGTCGGCCCGCTTGGCCGGGTCGAGTTCGCTGAGCTGCTTCTTGTACAGGTCGTCGTAGGTCTTGTCGCAGAAGAACGAGTCCGGTGTGCCGCCCTTGCCCTGTGCGTTGGGGCGGTTGGCGCAGGTCTGCAGCGACAGCACGTAGTCGGGGTCGGGGTTGGCGTTCCAGCCGGAGAACGCCAGGTCGAACTCGCCGCGGGTGGTGGCCTCGTTGACCTGGGTGTCCGACACCGGCTCGATGGTGATGTTCAGGCCGATCTCCTTGAGCCAGCCCTTGATGAACGGCCCCGCGTTCTCGTCGACGACCGACTCCGCGTGGGCCAGCAGCCGCAGGTTGAGCGGCTTGCCCTGCTTGTCGGTGCGGATGCCGTCCGGGCCCTTCTTGTAGCCGGCCGCGTCGAGTGCCTTGTTGGCCGCGTCGAGGTCGAACGTGCGCTTCTTGTCACCCGGTGACCAGGCGTAGTCCTTGAACGCGGGCGGGATGTAGCCGGCGGCCTCGGAGGCGTAGCCGCCCCACACCTTGTCCACGAGCGTCTTGGAGTCGATCGACTGGGCGATCGCCTGCCGCAGCTTGACGTCCTTGAGCGCGGGGTTGCCGTTGCCGATGGGCGTCCCGTCGTTCGCGGCCGCGCCCGGGTTGATCACGATCTCGTTGAAGCGCCGGTTCTGCGCGTTGTTGGTCGCGACGTTCGGCAGGCCCTTGAGCGCGTCGAACTGCGTCGAGGTGAGCCGGTTGACCAGGTCGACCTGACCGCTCTGCAGCGCCGTGACCGCGGCGTCGGAGTTGCGGTAGTAGATGAAGTGCACCTCGTCGACCTTGGACTTGCCGCGCCAGTAGTTCGGGTTGGCCTTCATCTTGGTGAACTGGGCTTCCTTGAACTCGGTCACGTAGAACGGACCGCTGCCCACCATCGGGAACTGTGGCTCCGCCCCGAAGTCGGTGACCTTCGACCAGACGTGCTCCGGCACGATCGGCACGTCGATGGCCAGCATGGTCGACTGCGGCACCTTGGTCTTGATCACCAACGTGTAGTCGTCGGTGGCCTTGACCGAGGCGAACTGCGCGATGTAGCTGCCGTTCGCGGTGCGCGCGGTCTCGTCCTGCAGCATCTTGTTGAACGTGAACGCCGGGTCCTTGGCGGTGACGGGCTTGCCGTCCGACCACTTGACGCCCTTGCGGATCTTGAACGTCCACGTCAGCTTGTCATCCGACGTCGTCCACGACTCCGCGAGGCTCGGCTCGACGGAGTAGTCGTCCTGGCTGTAGACCGTCAGGTAGTCGAAGTTCGCGCGCAGGATATCTGTACCCGTTCGGGTGATAGAGATGAACGGGTTCAGTGAGTCAACCTCTTGCGTGACGCCGATACGCAGGATCTTGGAGCTCTGACCGCTCGCCGCGGTGGCGGCGGCCGGTAGCACTACCGGGCCTGTGATCAGGGCCGACGCCATTAGGGTGACACCGAGCGCCCGTAGCGTCGATCTCACGATGATCACCTCTTCCTCGTAAGTTGAGAGGAAGTAACCACTTATGGGTACTTGAAGTCAATCTGTGTCGGCAACGTGTGCCAAGACGTAACGTGTGCGCTTGTGCGGATCATGATCTCAGCCGACATGGAAGGCGCCAGCGGCGTCACCTGGACGGCAGACGTGCAGGTCGGGACCGATGAGTGGCAACGTTTCCGGAAGATGTTCACCAGCGACGTGAACGCGTGCGTGGCCGGGCTGTTCGCGGGCGGCGCGACCGACGTGCTGGTGAACGAGGCCCACTCCAGCCAGCGCAACATCCTGCTCGAGGACCTCGACACGCGGGCGAGGATGCTGACCGGGCGGCACAAGCCGCTGTCGATGATGCAGGGTGTCGACACGGGCATGGACGGTGTGGTGTTCCTCGGATATCACACGGGCGCGGGGGTGGAGGGTGTGCTGTCCCACACCTACCTGCCCAACCAGATCACCGGCGTGTGGCTCGACGGCGTGCACGCGAGCGAGGGCAGACTCAACGCGGCACTCGCGGCCGAGCACGGCGTGCCGGTGCTCGTGGTGACCGGTGACGACCTGACCTGCGAGGACGCCGGCTCGTACGCACCGGAGGCGCGGCCGGTGGCGGTGAAGGAGTGCGTGAGCCGGTACGCGGCGATCTGCCTGCCGCCCACGGTGACCGCGACGGCCATCGAGGAGGCGTCCAGGGCGGGAATGGCGCGGGCGGGACGTTTCGCGGGGTCGGTGAGCGGGCACCGCATCGAGGTCGAGTTCGACGCCGCCCACCTGGCCGCCGCGGCCGCGGTGGTGCCGACCGTGGAGCAGTTCGACGTGCGGCGGGTGGGGTTCGACGCCGAGTCGATGACCGAGGCGATGAAGGCGTTCAAGGTGGTCACGGCGATCGCCAGTGGCGCGGTGGAGGGAAACTATGGGTGAGTTGGCCGTTGACGAGCTGTGTGCCGAGCTGATCAGGTTCGACACCACCAACCTTGGCGCCGGCCAGTCGCGGCTCGGTGAGCGGGCGATCGCCGAGTTCGTCGCCGAGTACCTGACCGACTTCGGGTTGGCCCCGGCGATCCTGGAACGCTCGCCGACCCGCTCGAACGTGGTCACGCGGGTGCCGGGCACCGACCCGTCGCTGCCCGCGCTGCTGGTGCACGTACACCTCGACGTCGTGCCTGCCGACCCGGCGGAGTGGACCGTGCCGCCGTTCGCGGGCGAGATCCGCGACGGGTTCGTGTGGGGCCGTGGGGCGGTCGACATGAAGGACATGTGCGCGACGCTGCTGACGGTGCTGTCGCGCTGGTCGGCGGCGGGCACGGTGCCGCGTCGGGACCTGGTGCTGGCGTTCGTGGCCGACGAGGAGGACCGCGGCCAGTGGGGTGCGCACTGGCTGGCCGATCACCACCGGTCGCTGTTCGAGGGTTGCGCGGTCGCGATCGGCGAGTCCGGCGGCTACACGGTCCGCACCACGCACACCGACGGCGGCCCGGTCCACCTGTACCCGGTCGCGACGGCCGAGCGCGGCACCGCTCACATGCGCCTGACCGCGGACGGGCGGGCAGGCCACGGCTCGCGCCGCAACGACGACAACGCGGTGATCAAGCTGGTCCACGCGCTGTCCCGATTGGCGGCACACCGGTGGCCGGTGCACCTGACGCCCGCGGTGCGGGCGTTCCTGCGCGCGGCCGAGCCTGCGCTGGGCATCGAGGTGGACCTGACCGACATGGACAAGACCCTGGCGCGTCTGGGGCCGGCCGCGAAGATCATCGAGAACACGGTCCGCAACAGCACCACCCCGACGGTGCTGGAGGCGGGCTACGCGGTGAACGTGATCCCCGGCACGGCGTCGGCGCTGGTGGACACCAGGGTGTTGCCCGGCACGGAGGACGAGCTGCTGGCGGAGATCGACCGCCTGACCGGTCCTGGCGTGACCCGCGAGTTCGTCCACCGCCAGGGCGCGGTGCAGGCGCCGGTGGAGTCGCCGTACTTCGACGCGATGGCGGCGGCGCTGCGTGCGTTCGACCCGGCGGCGGTGGTGGTCCCGTTCTGCATGGGCGGTGGGACGGACGCGAAGGCGTTCGTGCCGTTGGGGATCGACTGCTACGGCTTCGCACCCCTGTACCTGCCCGACGGCTACGACATCCAGCGGATGGCCCACGGCGTGGACGAACGCGTGCCGGTCGAGGGCCTACGTTTCGGGGTGGACGTGCTGGACCGGTTCCTGTCGACGGTGTGAGCGGTAGTGGTAGCGGGAGACCTCGGTGTACCCGGCGCGCTGGTAGAGGCGTCGGGCACCGAGGTTCTCGGCGCGGACCTGCAGCCATGAGCGGGTGATGCCGCGTTCCCGGCCCGCGGCGAGCAGCCCGTCGAGCACGAGACGCCCCAGACCGCGACGGCGCGCGTCGGGGCGCACGGCGAGGCAGTAGACGCCGCCCCAGTCGTCGACGAGGGCCAGCCGTCCGACGCCTGCGGCGCCGTGTTCGTCGCGCACGGTGGCGTAGAGGGCGGGGCCGCCGGCGAGGATCTTCTGGGCGACGGCCAGGGCGTCGCTGTCACCGCGGCCGTCGACGGCCCACCATAGGTCGAGCCAGTCCTGGTCGGGTGCGTCGGCGATGTCGACCCCGGGTGCTGCACGTGGCGTTCCCAAGTCGACTGTATGGACAGAGGTGGGCGAGCCGCCGACGTAGCCTCTGGCGGCGAGCGCGTGGTCGAGGTCGGTGCCCGGGGTGAGCTGGAACAACGTGGGGAGACCGCGTTGTTCGTAGAGGTCCTGGACGGTGGCGATCGCGGCGTCGAGGTCGGCGGGTGCGGCCTTCGGCACGACGGAGTTGGCGCGCTGGGTCACGCCGCTGGAGAACCGGGCGATCCACCCGTCGACGCGGGCCTCTTCGATGGCGGGCCATCCCGCACGCATCAGTTCGTCGAACATCCTTTGAGGATAGTCATGCACTCAACCGAATAATCATCCATCCATGGCGAGCGGGTCGTCTGGCTATATAGAGTTCTCCATATGACGACTCCGCGGATGACGTTGCAGACGCAGGCCGTGCTGGCGGTGCTGCTGGAACGCGAGTCGTGGGGGTTCGACCTGAGCAGGGAGAGCGGGCTCCCGGCGGGCACGATCTACCCGATCCTGCGGCGGCTGACCTCGGTCGGGTGGGTCACGAGCCGCTGGGAGCAGGCGGAGGCCGCGCAGGAGGATGGCCGTCCGCCGAGGCGCTACTACTCGCTGACCACCGAGGGCCGAGCGCGGGCCACGAACGCCCTGGCCGAGGCGGCGAAAGACCGTGGCCGCCTGACGGGACTGCTGGCTCCCCAGCCGGGGCAGGAACACGCATGACCGCCCCACCAGCCGACAGGCCGGCGCCGACCGCCCACCGACAGCTGGACCGACCCGGCATCAACGCCCCGGAGGAGACGGCCCCCAACCAGCCACCGGTAGCGGCGCCATCGGCAGTCGCGCGGAGGGTGGCGACGCCCACGGTCGCGGTGTGGAGGGTGGCAGCGCGGTGGGTAGCGGCGCCATCAGTCGCAGCGCCCTCGGTCGCGGCGCGGAGGGTGGCGGTGCGGTGGGTGGCAACGCGGAGGTGGCCGGCCCGGTCGGCGGTCACCTCGCTCGTGGTGGTGCGGTCGGCCTTGGTGGGGCTCGTTGGTGTGGTGGGGGTCCTGGGCGTTGTCCGGGTTCTCGGTGGCTGGGTGTGGCCGTTGCTCTTCCTGGGGGTGGCGATCCTCGTCGGCACGTTCGTCGGGCGTCGGCCCTGGCTGACTGTCGGGATGGTGGTGGCCACGGGTGTGTTGCTGGCGGTACCCGACGGTGCCGTCGGGTACGTCGGGACGCTCTGGTTGTGGATCGCCGCTCTTGTCGGGGCGGCTGTGGTGCTGGGGAGTGCTCGGCGGTGCGTGCCCAGCGGGTCCGTCGTGCTGTGGCATCTTGCCGTCTTGTTGCCCCGTGGGGAGCGGGAGTCGTGGCGGTCGGAGGTTGTCGCGGTGCTTCATGCCTGTGGTGACCGGGCGGAGCGGCGGCGCCAGGTTCGTGGGTTCCTCGCCGCTGTTCCCTCGACGGTGGTCACCGTCTGGCGGGTTCGCCGATGATGCGGCTCGTCGGTGTCGGCAAGCGGTACGGGCGTGGGCCGCTCGTCCTCGATCGCGTTCATCTCGAGGTCCGGGTCGGTGAGCCGCTCGTCGTGCACGGGGCCAACGGGACCGGGAAGTCCACGTTGCTGCGTGTCATCGCCGGGTGTCTCGCGCCCAGCACCGGGCGGGTTACCGGTCGTCCCGCCACTGTCGGCTATGTGCCGGACCGGTTTCCCGGACGGCTTCGCATGCCCGCCGACGCCTATCTCCGTCACCTGCGCCGGATTCGTCCCGGGCGGCCTGCCTCGGGTGATCCTCACGATCTTCTCGCGCGCCTCGGCTTTCGCGGTGGGCTGGACACGCCGATGAACCAGCTCTCCAAGGGCAACGCCCAGAAGGTCGGGCTCGCCCAGGCTCTCTGTGCCGGCGCCCCGTTGGTCGTTCTCGACGAGCCCTGGTCCGGTCTCGACGCTGACGCCCGCCCGGTGTTGACCTCCGCCGTCGCACGTCTCGTCGGCGACGGGATCGCGGTGGTGCTCGCCGACCACACGCGCACCGCGGTGACCTTGCCCGGGCATCGGTCCGTGCTGCTTCTCGACACCGGACTCGCCGAGACCGCCCCCGGACTTGTCGAGCCCGGCGGGGCGGACTTCGGTCTTGTCGACGGCGGCGGGACAGTCGGGCCGGGTCCTGTCGGGAACGGCGGGGCCGGGGTTCGGATCGGCGAGGGTTCCGGGGGTCGGCGGGTCGCGGTCACTTTGTGGTGTGTCGCGCCTGACCGGGTCGCGGGGCGGCTCGGTGTGTTCGGGGTCGTCGAGCGGCGGGTCGACGGGCTCGTGCTCCTGGTCGACGCCGCGAGCGTGGATGACCTGTTGCGGGCCGCTCTCGGTCTCGGGTGTTCCGTTCGGGAGGTGCGCGAGTGCGTCCGCTGATCGCCCTGGTGCGTTACCTCGCGTCGGACCTCCTGCGGTCCCAGCGGTTCCTGCTTCCCATCCTGCTCTACGTGCTCCTCCTCGCACCGCTGTTCAAGGAGGATCCCGGGCCACCGCCGCAATCGTGGACCGTCACCGCCCTGGCGCTCTACCCCGTCTCCTGCTGGCTCGCCGTCATCGTCGCCAACACCGAGGATTCCGGGCAGCGCGATGTCACCATCGCCGCCGCGGGCAGGCGTGGCCGGGTCGCCGCCGGTGTGCTCCTCACGTGCCTGCTCGCCGACCTGCTGCTCGTCGCCGTCGCCGTGTGCTGGCCGATGCTCACCACCGGGTACGCCTTCTCGGCGCACGTCGTCGTCGCGGGTGTGCTCGGGCACGCCGCGGTCGCCTCCACGGGCACGGCGATCGGGCTCGTGTGTGGACGGCCGGTCGTGCGCAGCGTCGGCTGGAGCGTCGTCCTGGCCGGCGGCGCCCTGTTCCTGACCGTGAGCCAACCCTGGCTGCCGCCCGTGGGCAGCACCCTCGATGCCCTCAGCGGCACGGCCGCGTCCACCCTCACTCTCGCCGCGCAGGCCGCCATCGGGCTGGTGCTCTCGGGCGCGGCCGCCGGGGTGACCGCGTTCGTCCAGGGGCGTCGTTAGGCGACCGTCGTCGTCTCGGCGAACTGGGTCGTGTACAGCTCCTCGTACCTCCCTCCCCGCGCCAACAGCGACTCGTGGGTGCCGCGTTCGACGATCCGGCCGTCCTCCACCACGAGGATCAGGTCCGCGGCACGCACGGTCGAGAGCCGGTGGGCGATCACCAGCGCCGAACGCCCCGACAAGGCCTCCGCGAGCGCCTCCTGCAGCGCCGCCTCGGACGTCGAGTCCAGGTGGGCCGTCGCTTCGTCGAGGATCACCAGGCGCTGCTTGGCCAGCAGCAGCCGCGCGATCGTCAGGCGTTGGCGTTCGCCGCCCGACAACCGGTAGCCCCGCTCCCCCACGATCGTGTCCAGCCCGTCGGGCAGCGAGCGGATCAGGGTGTCCAGGCGGGCCCTGGCGAGGGCCTCCCACAGGTCGTCCTCCGACGCGGCGGGTGCCGCGAACAGCAGGTTCGACCGCACCGACTCGTGGAACAGGTGACCGTCCTGGGTCACCATGCCCATCGACTCGCGCAGCGACGCGAACGACACGTCCCGGACGTCCACACCGGACAGCCGGATGGCGCCGGAGTCCACGTCGTAGAGCCGCGGCACCAGCGAGGCGATCGTGGACTTGCCCGCACCCGACGAGCCGACCAACGCCACCAGCTGTCCCGGTTCGAGGCGGAACGACACGTCGTGCAGGATCTCGACGCCGCCGCGGGTGTCGAGCTTCGCGACCTCCTCCAGCGACGCGAGCGACACCTCGGACGCCGCGGGGTAGGCGAACGACACGTGGTCGAACTCGACCGACACCGGCCCGTCGGGCACGGCCACCGCGTCGGGCTTCTCCTCGATGAGCGGCCGCAGGTCCAGCACCTCGAAGACCCGCTCGAACGACACCAGCGCGCTCATCACCTCGACCCGTGCGCTGGCGAGCGAGGTCAGCGGCGCGTACAGGCGGGTCAGCAGGAACGCCAGCGACACGACCGCACCGGCCTCCAGTGTCCCGGCGAACGCGAACCAGCCGCCGACCCCGTACACCAGCGCGAGCGCGAGCGCCCCGACGAGCGTGAGTGCCGTCATGAACACGGCCTGGGACATCGCCCCGCGCACTCCGATGTCCGCCACGCGCCGCGCCCGGGCCGCGAACTCGGCCGACTCGTCGGCGGGACGGCCGAACAGCTTCACCAGGGTCGCACCCGGCGCGGAGAACCGCTCGGTCATCTGCGTGCTCATGGTCGAGTTGTGGTTGGCCGCCTCACGTTCGAGCCTGGCCAGCCGGGCGCCCATCCGCCGCGCGGGCACCACGAACACGGGTAGGAGCACCAGCGCCATCACCGTGATCTGCCACGACACCCCGATCATCACCGCGAGGGTCAGCACCAGCATCACGACGTTGGACAGCACCCCGGACAGCGTCGAGGAGAACGCGTGCTGCGCGCTCACCACGTCGTTGTTCAGCCGCGACACGAGCGCACCGGTGCGGGTCCGCATGAAGAACGCGACCGGCATCTTCTGCACGTGGTCGAACACGGCCGTGCGTAAGTGCAGGATCAGGCCCTCACCGATCCGCGACGACAGCCACCGCGCGACCAGCCCCAGCGCGGCCTCCGCGACGGCGATCACCGCGATCAGCACGGCCAGCAGCACCACCAGGCGCAGCGACGAACGCGCCACGATCGCGTCCACCACCGAACCCGCGAGCACCGGTGTGGCCACGGCGAGGACCGCGGTCACCACCGACAGCAGCAGGAACCACGCGAGCAGCCGCCGGTGCGGCACGGCGAAGGCGCCGATCCGGCGTAACGTCGCCGCAGAGAAGGGTCTGCGGTCGTCCGGCGCGTACATCGCGTTGTGCAGCGACATCCACGCCGTGGTCTCCATGTCCATGAGGGCACCTTCGCACGGTCCACCGACAGTTCCGGTTCCCGACCGTAGGAGCTACACCGAACTGGAGGTCAAGGCCGAGAAACGCCGACCGGGTTCGCCATCGGCATCAGGCCCGAGTCCCACACGGCCGCCACCGACGGTGCGAGCACCTCGACCACCTCGTCGACCGGCAGCGACGACAGACCGCCCTGCCACGCGAGGGCGTCGGTCATGTCCTCCACCGAGTCGAGCACCGCCGAGCCCGCCGGGGTGAGGCCGTCCGAGAACAGCAGGTCCCGCTCGACGAGCGACTCGCGCGCCGCCGACCACTCCTGCGCCGACCAGCCCCGCACCTGCCGCATCGCCTCGGGGTCGAACCCGGTGCGCGCCAGCTGGAGGTGCATGCCGTCCAACCCGGACAGTCCGGCCGTCATGAGCGCGGCGATGTGCCCGTCGCCCCGGTGCTCCCGCAGCGTGGTCGCGACCTGCCACAACGCCGCGACCGGGTCCTCGGACAGCGGCAGCACCGCGTTGGCCGCGCCCAGCGGGCGTGCCGTCGCCGCCAGCCGCAGCGGCGAGAGCAACGCGACCGCCGACGCGCACGCCACCTCGGACACCCCGATCCCGCGCAGCACCTGGGCGGCCACCGACGAACGGGCGCTCAGGCAGGCCTCCACCGAGGAACGGGTCCACGCCGCGGGCAGCGCCTTGGCCACCATGCCCGGCTCGAACACACCGAACATCGCGACCACGCCTGGCGCGTCCACCGGCCCGAGCGGAGCGGCGCGGAACGCGAAGTAGGTGTCCCAGTAGCCGCGCAGCCCGATCGCCTTGCCCGCCTCGCGGACCTCGGGGGTGAAGTACTGGACCCCGTGGAGCGGTTCGAGGGTGGACCACAGTCGGCGCGCGGCGTGCATGACGGCATTCAATAGGATCACGGCCACGCCGGCCACCTCCAGCGGGGAGCGGAACTGTGACCACCCGGGGCTTCTTCTCGTCCTTCGAGAACACCGACCCGCCGCTGACCTGGACAGACACGACCGACCTCGACGGCAACGACGTGCCGAGAGCGGCGGGCGCGACCCTGAGCACCAGGGAAGGCGCCGGCCCCACCAGGCCCGCCACCGCCAAGCCGCGGGTGGGCTTCACGGGTGTGCAAGCCATGCGGTACGCGGGCAGCCACACCGCCGCAGGGCCGGGCAGCGTCACCAACAGGCTCTTCCTGCTCGAGGTGGCGATCACCGACGACACCGAGCTGTCCTACGTGATTCTCCCCGAGTCCACCGGCGACGACCTGCGCTTCCCCAGCACGTTCGTGGCACTCGACCTGGTGTTCTCCGACGGGACGAGCCTCAGCGACCTCGGCGCGCGCGACCAGCTCGGGTTCCCGCTCACCGCGCGCGGGCAGGGCGAGTCGAAGGCGCTCACCCCCGACCAGTGGAACCTGCGCAGGGTGCGGCTGGGCGCGGCGGCAGGCAGGACCGCGGTGCGCGCTGTCCTCACCTACGACAACCCGGACGGCCCGGCCCAGTTCGCGGGCTGGCTCGACGACGTCTCCATCGCCGAACGCCCCCTGCCCGAGGACAGGCGCCCGGTCGACCACGTGGTCACGACCCGAGGCACCGACTCCACCAGGGCGTACTCGCGCGGCAACACCATCCCCGCCACGGCCGTGCCGCACGGCTTCACGTTCTGGACCCCGGTCACCGACGCGGGCGCGCACGGCTGGCTCTACAGCTACCACCGCCGCAACACCGAGCAGAACCTGCCGGCGCTGGAGGCGTTGGCCGCGAGCCACCTGCCCAGCCCGTGGATGGGTGACCGGCAGACCTTCCAGGTGCTGCCCTCGGTCGCGCCGAAACGCCCGAGCACCAGGCGCCGCAGGCGACGGCTCACGTTTCGCCACGGCAACGAGCTGGCCCGCCCGCACCACTACCGGGTGCGGTTCACCAACGGTGTCGTCGCCGAGGTCGCGCCCGCCGACCACGCGGCGATCCTGCGGTTCGCGTTCCCCGGCGAGGACGCGAACCTCGTCCTGGACAACATCACCCGCCACGCCCGGCTCACCATCGACCCGGTCGCCGGCGTGGTAACGGGCTATTCGGACGTCCGGAGTGGACTGTCCGAGGGCGCGGGCAGGATGTTCTTCTACGCGACGTTCGACCGTGCCGTCACCGGCAGCGGCAGGCTGTGGCGGGGGCTGTCCCGCAAGGTGAGCGGCTACCTGAAGTTCGAGCCGGACGTCGACGGCCCGACCGTGGTCACCATGCGCGTGGGCACGTCGCTGATCAGCGTCGCGCAGGCGAAGAAGAACCTGTGGCTGGAGATCGCCGACGCCGACACGTTCGAGACGGTCCTGGGCCGGGCCGCCAACCAGTGGGACGAGGTCCTGTCCCGGGTCGAGGTCGAGGCGGCCACGGAGGACCAGCTCACGACCCTGTACTCCAACCTCTACCGGCTCTACCTCTACCCCAACAGCGGCCACGAGAACACCGGCACCGACGAGGTGCCCAACGTCGCCCACGCGAGCCCGGTGCTGCCGTCGGCCAGGAAGGACACCCCGACCCACACCGGCAAGGCCGTCGAGGCGGGCAGGATCTACGTCAACAACGGCTTCTGGGACACCTACCGCACGGTCTGGCCCGCCTACACCCTGCTCACCCCCAACCACGCGGGTGAGCTGGTCGACGGGTTCGTGCAGCAGTACCGCGAGGGCGGCTGGATCGCACGCTGGTCCTCCCCCGGCTACGCCGACCTGATGACCGGCACCAGCTCCGACGTCGCGTTCGCCGACGCCTACCGCAAGGGCGTGCGCGGCTTCGACGTCCGGTCCGCCTACGACGCGGCCGTCCGCAACGCGACCGTCACCCCCGACCGCGACGGCGTGGGCCGCAAGGGCCTCGACCGCTCGATCTTCCTCGGCTACACCCCCACCTCGACGGAGTACGGCCTGTCGTGGACGCTCGAAGGCTGCCTCAACGACTTCGCCATCGCGGGCCTCGCCAAGGAGTTCGGCGACACCGAGCTGCACGACTACCTGCTCGACCGGGCCATGAACTACGTCCACTCCTTCGACCCGGCCACCGGCTTCTTCCAGGGACGCAAGGACAACGGGCAGCTGCGCCACGCGCCGGACCGGTTCGACCCGCGCGCGTGGGGCGGTGACTTCGTCGAGACCAACGGCTGGAACACCGCGTTCAGCGTGCCGCACGACGGCGCCGGTCTCGCGAGCCTGCTCGGCGGGCGGGCGGCGCTGGCGGCCAAGCTCGACGAGTTCTTCGCCACCGCCGAGACCGGGCGCTCGCGTGGCGCGTACCGGCGCACCATCCACGAGATGACCGAGGCCCGCGACGTGCGGATGGGCCAGTACGGGCACAGCAACCAGCCCTCGCACCACATCATCTACATGTACGCCCACGCGGGTCAGGCCTGGCGGATCCAGGAGAAGGTCCGCGAGGTCATGTCGCGGCTCTACGCGGGCAGCGAGATCGGCCAGGGCTACTGCGGCGACGAGGACAACGGCGAGATGTCGGCGTGGTGGCTGTTCAGCGCGCTCGGGTTCTACCCGCTGCGGATGGGCAGCCCGGAGTACGTGATCGGCTCACCGCTGTTCCGCAGGGCGGTGGTGCGCATGGACAACGGCAACGAGCTGGTCGTCGACGCCCCCAACAACAGCCGGGAGAACGTCTACGTGCAGGGACTCACGGTCAACGGCACGCCGTGGGACCGGGTGTTCCTGCCACACGAGATGATCGCGGGCGGCGGCACCCTCTACTTCCGGATGGGGCCGCGACCGTCCACCTGGGGCTGCAACCCCGACGCGCTGCCCGCCTCGCTCACGCAGGACGGGGCGGTGCCGACGACCATGCGCGACATCACGTGCGCGGTCGACGGCCACGGCGAGGGCAGCGACGGCATCAACGTCGCCGCCCTGTTCGACGACACCAGCCGCACACAGGTCACCTTCCGCACACCGACGCCGTGGCTCGCCTACCGCCTGCCCGGCCAGGGCGCCGAGGTCCGGTACTACACGCTGACCTCCGGTGCACGCGGCGACGACCCGAGGTCCTGGACGCTGCGCGGCTCCGACGACGGCGCACAGTGGACGGTCGTGGACGAGCGGGTGGGCGAGAGCTTCCGCTGGCGCCGCCAGACCCGGCCGTTCTCGGTCTCCCGCCCCGGCACTTACCGCCAGTACCGGCTCGACGTCTCGGCGAGCGCGCGCGGCGAGGCCGTGTCGCTGAGCCAGGTGGAGCTGCTGGCGTGAAGGGAGAGGGCGCCTCCCCGGTGACCGGGAAGACGCCCTCTCGGAGAGATGTCAGCGGGTCTTCGAAGCCTCGTACTGCTTGGCCGCGGCACCCATGATCAGCGCCAGTGCGATGATCGGCATGATCAGGTACGCGAACCCGATCATCGCGCCCTGGATGATCCAGACGATGCTCAGCAGGATCTGCAGCGCACACGCGATGATCATGAGCTTGGAGCCCGTGCCCCCGAGTGCCTTGACCCCCGCCCAGATCAGCAGGCCGGCACCGACCAGGCCGACGATGGTCACGACCCACGCGATCGCCAGGCCGCCCTCGTCGACGTCGAACCCACCGACCGACTCGTTGGCGGCGCTGGTCACCGCGCCGAGGATCGTCATCACGAGGATCGTGGAGATCAACGTGATACCGGCCTGGACGAACGCCAGCACCGCGGCACCCGTGACCGAACCTGGACGGGCCACCGGACCCCCGCTGTACTCCGGCGGCGCGGAAGGCATACTCCCGAAGCCCTCGCCCTGGTTGAAGTTGCCGGGGGGCTGCTGCCCGTACGGCTGTGACATGTTTGTTTACCCCTCTCGCGCGGCTCAGTGTCCGCGACGTGACTGCAAGAACTGCGTGGTGTTCGAACCGAGCGCCATGACGAGACTGATCGTCGGCATGATCGCGAAGAAGATGGCGATGCCGATGATCACGCCCTTGCCCGCGTCGACGAGATCGGCGTCGATTCCCTCCGACTCGACGGCGGCGGCCTGGATGATCCAGTACACACAGACCGCCAGCTCGACGGCGGCCCCGGCGATGAGCAGCGCCCGACCCTTGCCGCCCATGATCTGCACACCGCCCGCGATCAGCAGCGCGGCGCCGACGAGCTGCGCGACCACGATGAGCCACCCCAGGGCCACGTCGCCGCCGTTGCTGGTGCCCTGGGCGACACCGATGAGCATGAGGATGGTCGGGATCAGCGTGATGCCTGCCTGCACGTAGCCGAGCACCGCGGCCGCCGTGATCGTGCCCGGCCGCGGGATCGGCCCTGAGCTGTACTCCGGCGGCGCGGCGGGCATGCTCCCGTACGGCGAGGCCTGCGGATAGCCCTGCGCCGGGGTCTGCGGATAGCCCTGCGGCTGGCCGTAGGCCGGGCTCTGGGGGTAACCCTGAGCAGGCTGTCCGTAGGGCGGGCTCTGCGGGTAACCCTGCGCCGGTTGTCCCTGGCCCGGCGTCTGCGGATACCCGCCCTGGGGGTACCCGCCCCCCTGCTGCCCAGGCTCCTGGCCGTATGGCTGTGTCATTACCACTCCTATGAACCCGCCGAGGCGGTGATGCTGAGTGCACAGATACTGGCACAGTCGTCAGGGTTTTCCCCGGTGTTTCACCCAGATCGTGACTGGGTTTTGCGTGACGGGAAGGCCAGGTCAGGCCGTGGTGCCCGGGTCGCCGCCCGGCACGGCGTCACCCGGACGGATTCCGTCCGCTTCGCTCGGCTGAGAACCGTCCTGAGAGTCCGCGGGTTTCGGCGCGGGCGGCACGATGCTCGCCAGCTCGCCCCCGTTGTCGTTCATCCGGAGCACGAACGGCCTCGTCTCGGTGTACTGCACGACCGAAACCGACGCCGGGTTGACCACGATCCGCTGGAACGTGTCGAGGTGCTGACCCAGCGCGTCGGCCAGGATCGCCTTCAGCACGTCACCGTGGCTGCACAGCAGCCACACCGCGGACGGACCGTGCTCCTCGGTGATCCGCGCGTCATGGGCCCGGACCGCGGCAACGGCCCTGGCCTGCACGTTCGCGAGCCCCTCACCGCCGGGGAACACCGCGGCCGACGGGTGCGCCTGCACCACCGACCACAGCTTCTCCTTGCCGAGCTCCTTGAGCTCCCGGTTCGTCCAGTCCCCGTAGTCGACCTCCGAGAGCGACGGCTCGGTCACCGGCGTCAGCCCCCGGGACGCCACGAGCGGGGCGATCGTCTGCTCACACCGCAGCATCGGTGAGCACACGACCGCGGCGACCGGCACCGCGGTGAGGCGCTCCACGAGACCCTCGGCCTGCTTGCGGCCGGTCTCGTCCAGCTCCACCCCTGGTGAACGGCCCGCGAGCCTGCCTGCGTTGTTCGCGGTCGAGCGTGCGTGCCTGAGTAATACGACGGTGGCCACAGCGTCAGACTATCCAGTGATCAAGGAGCGGGCCCGGCGTCGGGTGCCAGGGCGCCGATGCCGACGAGGACGAACAACGCGATGCCGAGCGCGATCCGGTAGAGGACGAACGGCATGTAACTGTGCGTGGAGATGTACTTCATCAGCCACGCGATCACCGCGTAGCCGACGACGAACGCCACCACCGTGCCCACGATCGTCGGCCCCCACGCCGGCGAGTCACTGCCCCCGATGTCGGTCAGCTTGTACAGACCCGACGCGAACACCGCGGGCACCGCCAGCAGGAACGCGTACTCCGTCGCCTCGTGGCGTTTGTAGCCGAGCAGCCGGCCCGCCGTGACGGTGCCACCCGACCGGGACACCCCGGGGATCAGCGCCAGAGCCTGCGCGAAACCGTAGACCAGACCGTGCGGCACGGTCAGGTGGTCCAGGTCGCGTTCCTTGCGGCCGACGAGGTCGGCGATGCCGAGGATGATGCCGAACACGATCAGCGTCGTCGCGATGAGGCGCAGGTCACGGAAGGCGTGCTCGATCTCGTCCTGGAACAGCAGTCCCAGCACCGCGATCGGGATCGTGCCGATGACGACCAGCCACGCCATCCGCGAGTCGGGGTTGTCGCTCCAGCCGCGCGGCCTGCGCAGCGACCGGAACCACGCCACCAGCAGACGCCCGATCTTCTTGCGGAAGTAGAGGATCACCGCGGTCTCGGTGCCCAGCTGGGTCACCGCCGTGAACGCGGCACCCGGGTCACCCCAGCCCGCGAAGGCCGCGCTGATCCGGATGTGCGCGCTTGACGAGATGGGGAGGAACTCGGTGAGGCCTTGTACGAGACCCAGAACAACGGCTTCGAGCCAGCTCAACTACCCACTCCCGCAAGCTCCAGAGCTTCCGCCGCGACCCGCAGGGCAGCGACACTGTGCTCAAGATCTTGCAGTACGGCGGAAACGGACAGAGTGGTGACCCCCGATTCGGCCAGGGCCTGCATCTTCTCCGCGATGCGCTCCTTGGGACCGAGCAGCGCCGTCGAGTCGAGGAAGCCCAGCGGCACCTTCGCGGCCGCCCCCGCGTAGTCCTTCGCCAGGTAGAGGTTCTGGATCTCGGCGGCCTCCTCCTCATAACCCATGCGGCAGGCGAGATTGTTGTAGAAGTTCTGGTCGCGGCTGCCCATGCCACCCACGTACAGCGCCGCGTAACCCCGAACCTGGTCGGCGGCCGCCTTCCAGTCGTCCGCCACCACGATCGGCGTGGTCGTCACCACGTCGAACCCCTCGAGAGTCCTCCCCGACTTCTCCCGGCCCTTGCGGATCAGCTCGAGCGACTCCGGGCCGTACTCCGGCGAGTAGAAGATCGCGAGCCACCCGTCGGCGATCTCACCGGTCAGCTCCAGGTTCTTCGGCCCGATCGACGCGAGGTAGATCGGGATCTCCTCACGGACCGGGTGCACGATCAGCTTCAGCGGCTTGCCCGGCCCGTCCGGCAGCGGCAGCGTGAAGTGGCTGCCCTGGTGGGAGACCCGCTCCCGGCGCAGCGCCTGCCGCACGATCTCCACGTACTCACGGGTACGCGCGAGCGGCTTGTCGAACTTGACCCCGTACCAGCCCTCCGACACCTGCGGCCCGGACACGCCCAGCCCCATCCTGAACCGGCCACCCGACAGCGTGTCCAGCGTCGCCGCGGTCATCGCCGCCATCGTCGGCTGACGCGCCGGGATCTGCAGGATCGCCGACCCCACGTCGATCCGCTCGGTCTGCGCCGCGACCCACGACAGCACGGTCGGCACGTCCGACCCGTACGCCTCCGCCGCCCACGCCACCGAGAAGCCGAGCCGGTCGGCCTCCTGCGCGAGCTTCAGGTTGTTCGCGTCGTTGCCGCCACCCCAGTACCCCAGGTTCAGTCCAAGTCGCATGACCGAACCCTACCGTTCAGTAGCATCGCCGTCGAACACCTCTCCGGTGTGCCTGCCTGCGGGAACGTGGCCGTGCCCGTACTCTTCGCCCGGTGGAGCAACGACACCTCGGCCGCAGCGGGTTGCGGGTGTCCAGGATCGGCCTGGGCACGATGAGCTGGGGCCAGGACACCGACGCCGACGAGGCGGCCAGCCAACTCGTGGCCTTCGCCGACCTCGGCGGCACCCTCGTCGACACCGCCGACGTCTACTCGGGCGGCGAGAGCGAGCGCATCCTGGGCAGCCTGCTCGACGACCTCGTGTCCCGCGACGAACTGGTGATCGCCACGAAAGCCGTCGCACGCCGCGACGACGGCCCCTTCGGCGGCGGCGCCTCCCGCGGCGCCCTGCTCCACTCCCTCGACTGCTCCCTGCGGCGCCTGTCCCTCGACCACGTCGACCTCTGGCAACTCCACGCCTGGGACACCGCCGTACCACTCGAGGAGACCCTCTCGGCCCTCGACGCCGCCGTCACCAGCGGCAAAGTCCGCTACGCAGGCGTGTCCAACTACGCGGGCTGGCAGCTCGCGACAGCCGCCACCCTCCAACGCGACAAACCGTCCGCACTGGTCAGCACCCAGGTCGAGTACTCACTGCTCGAACGCGGCATCGAACGCGAGGTCGGCCCCGCCGCCACCCACCACGGCCTCGGCCTGCTCGCCTGGGCACCACTCGGCCGCGGCGTACTGACCGGCAAGTACCGCGCGGCGACCCCAGCCGACTCCCGAGGCGCGTCCACCCACTTCGCCCCCTACGTCGACCACCACCGCACCGACCGCGCGGCCCGCATCGTGCAGGCCGTCGTCACCGCCGCCGACGGCCTGGCGACCTCACCGCTGTCCGTGGCACTCGCCTGGGTCCGCGACCGCCCAGGCGTCACGGCCGCGATCGTCGGCGCCCGAGACACCGGCCAGCTGCTCGGATCACTGGTGTCCGAGGAACTGACCCTGCCCGCCGCGATCCGCGCCGCCCTCGACGACGTCAGCGACATCGAGCTGGGCTACCCCGAACAGCGACTCGGCTAGCCGCCGAACCGCCACCGCCCGCGCCCGACCTCGTAGACCGTGTAACCAGCCTCCGTCCCCATCAGACGGGCGCCGACCGGGGCATGCGGCGTACCGAGGACGGGCACGTGGACCTCGGCGGTCGCACCGAACGGCACCTCGACCGTCACCACGATCGACGACCCGGCGATCACCCAGTCGACCGACGCCCGCCCCCTGACCGTCTCCACCGAGGTCGCGGCGCGCGTAACCCCCACCCGCGCGTCAGGACGGACCGTGAACCGCCCGTAACCCGCGTCGCCGGGCCGAAGACCCGCCACGTTCTCATACAGCCACTGCACCACGGTGCCGAAGAAGTAGTGGTCACGAGACCGCGAGTCCAACGGCCACATCTCCCACATCGTGTCCGCGCCGTTGTCGAACCAGTAACCCCACCCGGGACAGGTCCGCTGGGTGGCCACGGCGTGGGCGAGATCCGCGTGGCCGTACGCGGTGAGAACCGGCAGGAGCACACTCGTACCCAGCGCACCGGTGTTGAGATGGTTACCGCGCGCCCGGATGTCCGCGACAAGACCCTCGACCACGGTCCCCGTCGCGTCGCCGGGCACGAGCCCGAACGCGAGCGGGACGGCGTTGGAAGTCTGGCGGTACCCGGGATCCCGGTCCGTCCGGTACACGCCCTCCCGCAGGAAGGCCGCGTTGAGCGCGTCCCGAAGACCATCCGCCGCCACCCGGTACCGGCCGGCCACGTCCGTGTGACCGAGAAGATCACCCAGCTCGGCCGCGGCGGACAGGCCCCGGTGCAGGTAGGCGGTCGCGGTGAGCCGGGTGTCCTCCGGCGGGATCCCGTCCTCGTAACCCGGCGGCAACCAGTCCCCCAGCGCCGTGACCGCGAGCCCGTCCCGCAGCCGCGCGAGCTCCCAGTCCAGGTACCGCACCAGAACAGGCCAGTGCTCTGCCACGACCCGGTCATCCCCATACACGCGGTACATCTCCCGCAACACGAACGGGTACACCGTCGTCCACTCCGGTGACGGCGCCAACTGCTGATAGCCCCACCCACCGCTGGGCACGATCACCGGCAGCTGCCCGGCAGCGTTCTGGCTGTCGGCGACATCACCCAGCCACTTGGTGAAGAACCGCTGCATACCCAACGCGTACACCATCACCGGCGTGCCGAGCTGAGCGTCACCCGTCCACCCGTTCTTCTCATACATCGGCGTGTCGGTCGGAATACCGTGCAGGTTGTTGCGAACAGTCCGGCGCATGGCCCGTTCCAGCCGCTCGAAGAACGGCTCCGAGCAGCGGAACTCAGACGTGTCCGGCACCGCGCTGTGCACGACCCGCCCCTCGAGCACCGGCGGCTCCGCGAGCCCCGTGACCTGCACATACCGGAAACCCTTGTAGGAGAAGCGAGGCTCCCACGTCTCCCGGCCCGCGCCGGCGCACACGTACTCGTCGAGCTGGTGACGCCCCGGAACATGCTGGTTGTCCCCACGAACGGACCCGTCCGAGGCAAGCCGCTCGCCATACTGCAGCCGGACCCGCGTCCCCGCAGGCGCGGTGACGGTCAGCCGAACCCACCCCGCCATCGTCCGCCCCATGTCGACCACGAACCCGCCGGCCAGCGCTGTCACCCCGGTGGGAGTGACCGTCTCGGCCACCTCGATCGGCTCATGCTGCTGAGCCCTGACCCTCCCCCGCGGCGCGTCCATTTCGGCCGCGGCCACCCACGTTGGCGTCCACCTCGCGTCGTAGGTCTCCCCCGCGTAGACCGAGTCGAACACGGTCGCACTGTCCGACACCTCCCACCCCGCACCAGACCCGACGACCGTCCGCGACCCGTCGGGATGGGAGATCACGAGCTGGGCCAACAACCGAGGCTCACCGTGCCAGGGCGTCCGATGCCAGTTCCACACGTTCGGGCTCGTCAGACCGAAGAACCCGCGCCCCAGCGTCACCTGGATATCGTTGACACCACGGGAAAGCAGCCGTGTGACATCGTGCGTCGCATAGAGGACGGTGTCGTCGTAGTCGGTGAAACCCGGGTCGAGGACCTGCGTACCCACCCGACGACCGTTGACGACAGCGTCGTAGTACGCGAGCCCGGCGATGTAAAGCCTCGCCGACGCGACCGGCCTGTCCACCGAGAACTCACGCCGCAGCACCGGCGCGGGCCGCTCGACCAGAACCGACACCTGGCTCCCCCACGGACCACCGCCGTACGCCGCGAGGACGGCCACCCGTGCCCACGCACCGTCGTCGAACCCGGGCAGCTGCCACCCGGCCTGCTCGACGTCGCTCACCCGCCAGTCCCCGTCCGTCACCACCTCACGGCGGCTCCCGTCGTCGAACTCGACGAGCAGCCGGACGAGCAGCCCACCCGGGTTGACGCCCCCACTCCCCCGGTTCGTGGCGACAACGGCGAACGTCACCGACCCGCCTTCGACCCGAGCGGTGACCTCGGCGAACCGCGCGACCTTCCACCCGTCGACCTGCTCGGGCGCGTGTAACACCTGCTCCCCGCCGACATACAGGGTGAAGTCGTCATCGGCGGTGACAACGAGTGTCGCAGCCGTCACCCTCCCCGCCCGAAGCGTTGCCGTACAACGGAACCAACACGTGCCGGGAGGTGCCCCGCTGGGCGTGCCACCGGGCGCCCACACCCACGAGGCACCCTCGAACCCGGGCGGCTCCGCCACCGGCGCGGCACCGATCCACCGTGCCTGCCAGGCCGAGTCGAGGAAACCCGTCTCCCACCAGCCACCGGAACTCCAGGGAGAGACGCGACCCCGCTCGTCCCACACCCGGACTCGCCACTGATAGCGGGTGTGCGGTGCGAGCGCGGGGCCGCCGTAGGGGATGCCGAACGTCCGAGACGACACGACCTTCCCGGAGTCCCACAACCCGTCCACCCGCACCTGGTACGCGGACTGCCGCTCACCGCCACCACCGACCACCCACGACAGGCGAGGCGCCACGACATCCGTGCCCAGGAGCCGATCCGCGTACTCGACCGTGGTCCGCACGACCTCGGGATGGCCCGCAGTGCCGGGCGCGCCTCCAGGAATCGCCAACGCACCCGCCCCCACCGCCGACCTCTGCAGGAAGACCCGACGACTAACGCCCTCACCCATCGCAATTCCCTCCATCGGGCTCACGACAGCCGTATGAAACGTTTCATATAGCGTAGAGTGCCGGCCTGATCACGTTCAAGCCCCCGGGTGCCACTCCATCGTGCGGCGCCACCACCCACCAACAGACGGAAACACCACCGACGGCCCCGCACTCAGCCTTCGATACCCCGAGGACTTCCCGCCCGCCGCATCGCCGGCTGGCAACGACCTCGAATCCGGCAAGGACACATGTGTCCACCGTGATGCCGCCCCGACTATCGCGCGACTAACGAACGCACGGCGGCCGCACATCGCAGACGTCCGGCACCGCCGCCGGCCCGCACCACGCAGGACTGCAAATCGGCAGGCCAGCGCCAGCGACGGCACCCCTTCGTGCGCCTCGACAAGCGCTACCGCTCCCCCGCACCCCACCAAGAAGCGAGCCTCGACTGCCCTCTCCACGCAACGAGCGCCCCACCCAGCTATCCCTTCCCCAAGGTTTCCTTCAAGGTTTTTCTCCTCTCTGCGTATTGCCTGCTGGAGGCAGGCGTGCTCGCGCCGCCCACGCTCGGCGCAATAATCGGACATCTATATAGTTAGTAGTGGATTTTGAGTCGCAAGGTCGGGGGAGTGACAGCTGGAGCCAACGATCGTGGAAGGGACGCCGGGGACTTCTCGACCGCGTCCGTTACGGCCCGCTGACAGTCGGTAGTCGACCCCGCGTACCGGCACCCCGTAACGGGGGTTAGCGTCCAGTGCGTCTTTAGGGGATGCTGGACAGATGTCCCGCCGGCGCGGCATAAGCCCGGCGAGACCGGGTAACGCGCCGGAGGTCGATGTTGCGTCGCAAGGTTGCCGTGCTGCTGATGGTCTGCGCGGCGGTCGGCTCTGGCTGCAGTTCGAACGGGCCGAGCGACGAGCTGATGGTGACCGACAACCCGGTAGCGGCCACCGCGGCCACCTCACCACCGGCCGCCACCAAGCCCGCAGGCACGGTAAGTGCCCTGAACGGGACCGCCACCGCCGCCGCGTTCGACCCCGACAGCAACACCCTCGCGGTCGCCACCACGACCGACATACAGCTGTACCGCCTGAGCGGTGACACGCTGTCGCCGACGAAGACCGTCCAGCTCCAGTCCGAGTCCCTCACCGCGGACCAGGGCGCGTTCCTGGCCACCGGTAAGAACCAGGTGATCAGGCTCACCACCGACGGCAGCACGAGCCCGGCGACCGAGGAGTTCCGAGGCAAACCCGTCAGCGCCACGACATTCGAGGGCCGCACCCTGGTGGCCGTGAAGGACGAACGCGCGGTCGCGGTGGTCAAGGACGACCGCATCCAGAACATGATCACCGGCGACCTCATGAGCGCCGACCAGGTCCTGTCCACCGGCAAGGGCGCGGTCGTCCTGGACCGCCTGCGCAACGCGGTGTTCCAGCTGGACGTCCAGGCAGGCGACATCAAACAGGGCCTGCGAGCGGGCCTCGGCGCGACGAACGCCGTCACGGATCGCTACGGCAGGGTCCTCGTGACCGACACCCGAGGCGGTGCACTGCTCGCGTTCTCACTGGACCCGCTGCTGCTGCGGCAGAGCTACCCGGTGGCCGGCGCCCCGTACGCGATCGCGTACGACCGGGAACGCGACATCGCCTGGGTGACGTTGACCAAGACGAACGAAGTGGTCGGCTACGACGTGGCCGGCGAGCAGCCGAAGGAGAAGTACCGCTTCCCGACGGTGTCCCAGCCCAACACCGTCGCGGTGGACCCGACCAGCGGTCGCGTCATTGTCGCGTCCGGCACCGGAGATGGGATTCAGGTGATTTCGATATGAGCTCAGAGGTGGTCGACGGGGATTGGGAGTATCGGCCGCTGCGCCTTCCGCCGGGAGTTTCCCGCAGGTCAGCGGCCACGCAGCTCTCGATCCACGCCGAGTTCGCCGGGTGGGAGCTGTCCAACGTCCGGCTGTACTCCGACGGAAGCCGACGGGTGCTGCTCAAACGACGCCGCGCCCGCGGCCTCCTGCCGGGTCTGAGTACCTAGGCCCGCTCAGCCACCGTTCTGCACGGGAAGGTTCTCGACACCTTCCCAGACCGCTCGCGCCCCGGCGTCGCCGACACGGTAGACGTGTATCCCCGCACCGACCGCGACACCGACAGTGATCACCGCGAGCACGATCACGACCAGGACGGGAGCCTTCGCGGGCTCCGTCTCCCGCACGTCCTCGGCCCCGCCGGACCCGACCGCCACCTTGGTGGTCACCCGACGTGCGGCCATCGTGTGCACCACCATCAGCGCGCCGACCGCCACCGTCAGACCGGCAGCCCACCAGATCATCAGGTCACCGAGCGCCTCGTGCTTCTCGATAGCCGGGTTGTTCGGGTACCGCGCAGCCAGGTTCGCGCCACTGGTGGTCGTGAACGGCACGAGCAGGGTGCCGATCGCCGAGGCGCCCACCGCGAGCCAGCCGTAACGGCGACGCACCGCGGGCCACACGGCCGTGAGCACAGAGCCGACGACGGCGATCACGATCAGCACCACGGTGAAGTGCACCAACAGCGGGTGGACCGGGAGCCCGCCAATGAATTCGGGCACGAATGCCTCCGTCTGTGTTCGGATGTCGTTGTGGGCTGGTTACGCACCGCTAAGGCGAATGGTTCACCCGCAAGCACCACCCACACGCCGACCGAGGTGCAGTGCGCACGTTCGGGCAGCCCGGCGGCCTCCGAGCTGCCCGAACACGCGAGGTCAGCAGTGACGCAGGAACCGGTCAAGCACACGCGCCCCGAACCTGACGGCGTCGACAGGAACCCGCTCGTCGACCCCGTGGAACAGGGCGGTGAAGTCGAGATCGGGCGGCAGCCGCAACGGCGCGAACCCGAAACACCGGATCCCGAGCGTGTGGATCGCCTTGGCGTCGGTCCCACCACTGAGGACGTAGGGGATCGTCCGCGCGCCGGGGTCCTCGGCCTGCAAGGCGGCGGTCATAGCGGCGATGAGGTCCCCGTCGAAGGTGGTCTCGACGGCGGGCAGGTGCGTAACCCACTCCCGCTCGATGTCAGGCCCGAGCACGTCGTCAAGCTCCCGCTCGAAGGCCGCTTCACGCCCAGGAAGGACCCGACAGTCCACAACGGCCTCGGCAAGCGAGGGGATGACGTTGGCCTTGTAGCCGGCAGTGAGCATCGTAGGGTTAGCCGTATCACGCAGAGTGGCCCCCACAACGCGGGCAAAGGGCCCCAGCTTTGCCACGGCGCCAGGCAGGTTGTCCTCATCGAACTCGAGCCCCGTCAACTCGGTGACAGAGGTCAGAAACGAACGCACAGAGTCGGTAACGACAAGCGGAAACTCATGCGCCCCAAGCCGCGCGACGGCCGCAGCGAGCTTGGTCACGGCGTTGTCGTCGTGCAGCATCGACCCGTGCCCCGCCCTCCCCCGCGCCCGAAGCCGCATCCAGGCGATCCCTTTCTCGGCGATCTCGATCGTGTAAGCCCGAAGATCCTCCCCAAGGGTGACGGAGAACCCCCCAACCTCACCCACGGCCTCGGTAACCCCGTCAAACAGATCGGGCCGATGGTCGACAAGCCACTGGGACCCGAAAGCGCCCCCGGCTTCCTCGTCGGCGAGAAAGGCGAAGACAAGGTCCCGAGGCGGCACGATCCCGTCCCGCTTGAACCGCCGAGCCGTGGACAGGGTCATCCCGACCATGTCCTTCATGTCGACGGCGCCCCGGCCCCAGATGTACCCGTCCTGCACAGCGCCAGAGAAGGGATGAACAGACCACTCGGTAGGGTCAGCCGGCACCACGTCCAGGTGACCGTGCACAAGCAAGGCACCACGCGCCGTGTCCGCCCCCGACAATCGAGCGAAGACGTTCCCCCGCCCAGGTGCACCAGACTCCACGTAGGTGGTCTCGTACCCCACCTCCTCGAGCTTCGCGATCACATACTCGGCGGCAGCCCGCTCCCCCACGGTAGTTTCGGGTTCCCCAGTGTTGGTGGTATCGATCCGGATGAGCTCGCTAGTGAGCTCAACGGCCTCGTCCTGGGCCAGGTCAGTCAGCTCGGTCACGGCCCCTTCCTACCACTGCCCACCCCCCACGAGCCCACCGAAGACCGTCCGCTACGCTATGCACACCACAGAGTCCGAGTGGCGGAATGGCAGACGCGCTAGCTTGAGGTGCTAGTGCCCTTAACGGGCGTGGGGGTTCAAGTCCCCCCTCGGACACGCACACTATTCACCCGCATCGAAATCTTAGCGGTGGAATCCCCTGGCTCATACAGAACCTGCAGGTCTGTGCCTGCATAGAGTTCGGCCAATCGTTCTCTACTCCCCCGCTTCAGCGTCGCAGGCACGTCTCCCAGGGAGTCGAGACGCGCGTAGACCTCGGCGGCTTCCATCAGGTTCGGCGCGGGTATGTTGTTGATCTCCGCCTGAGCAGCCGCCCGCTCAGCCTGCGCCGTGTTGATCACCTCTACCAGCGCCATGGGATCAACCCCTGCCGCGATCGCTGCTTGGAACCGCCGGATCTCCGCCTCCGCCTTGGTGAGCCGGTGTTCCGCCGCGTCTCGCCCGACTGCCTTCCGCCTGGCTCCGTCCTGAGAGGCCACGAGCGCGGCAACGGTCTCGTCAACATGGTCCCGGCGGAACAACTCAGCGAACCATTCGTTGACCGCGTCCCGGATCGTGTCCTCACGGAGGTAGACCGCACCCGGATGCGTTGCCAACGACGGAGAACCCGGCGCGAGCGTCCTGGCAGGACACCGGTAGTACATGGCATGCTTGCGCGGACTCCCCTCCATCTTCCGCCCACAGATCGCACACCGGATACGACCCCGGAACAAGTACGACTGCTTCACCGGCCGCGCCGAACGCTCCGTCTTCCGAGCCGTCCGCAACCCACCAGCCGACTTGGAACGCCGCAGCAGTTGAGCCTGCGTGAAGTCCTCCACAGAGATGATCTCCGGGTGCGCAGGCTTCCGAGACCGGACGATCCGGTCCGGAGTGGACCGACGAAACCGGACCACGTGCCCGGCCGCTACGTCGTCCGGGTCGAGCAGCGCCTCCTGCTTGGTCCACCGCCCGAAGATCGCGTATCCCGTGTAACGCGGGTTCTCCAAGATGGACCGAACCGTGCTGCCCTGCCATCCATCGGCGAGCCGGTGCGTGTTCTGCTCCGGCCGTCGCGCCGAGGGACACGGCACGCCATCTCGGTTGAGCCCGTTGGCGATAGCGCGGTCGCCGAGACCGGCCATGTACCCGGAGAAGATCCGCCGCACCACCTCGGCCGCTGGCTCATCGATCACCAGGACTCGAAGGCGATAGCCCTCCGCCGCCTTCCGCGGGTTCGGATGCTGCCCGCCATCGACGACCTTGTACCCGTACGGCGCCCGACCGCCCTGGTGCCTTCCCTCGTTGATCACCTGCGCATCCATGGCGGCCCGCACTCGGGCTTGGACGTGCTGGCGCTCAGACTCGCTCATCCCGCCGAGGACGCTCATCAGCATCTTGTGCGACGGGTTCCGAGCGTCGAACTTCCCGCCCAGCTCCGGCACCCACAACTCCACCCCGTAGGCAGCGAACCGCGGCGCAATCAACGAGAACTGGTTACCGAACCAGCACCGCGTCCCTTCGCCCACAACCACCGCGTTCCACCCACGGTCCGGCCGCTTCAACGCGGCCAGTAGACGAGACGCGTCCGTCCGACGCTCCCACGGCACCGACCGGGACTGACCCACATCGAAGAACTCGGCAACCACCTCCCCGCCAAGCGGCCCGACGAACTTCGACGCGTTGCCCAACTGCCAGCCGTGCGACGTCTCCGGATCCTGGTTGTCCTCCGTCGAGCAGCGTCCGTAGAACGCGACCGGTCCGATCCCCTCCTCGACCTCGGCGACAGGCTCAACACCCAGGATCTCGTCGAGCGTCGCCCACGGATCTGAGCTGATCTCAGCGGTCATCGCACGTCCCCTTTCCCGGCCGGTCCAGCACCGGAGCGTCAGTCAGCTCGACCAGTATCGCAAGAAGAGCGCGTGCCGCGCGTGGTGCCAGCGTCGGAGGCCCGGCAGGCAGCCGCACCGTGACCCCATCCTCGGGAGAGCTGATTTCACGCCAGACACGCTCACCGGCTGCCCACGCTGTGACAGCATCCTCAATCCGCCTCGATTCGACCCTCGGGGAGGGGCCATTCGGGGCGTTGTGACGGCACTCAGCCTCTCCGCAAATGCCGTCACATCGCCCGTCTTCGCAGGTCAAGCCACATTTCTTGCCGTCACAGCCGGTGTGACAGCAAGACGGCATCGGCCGGTCCGTGTGACGGCATTCCCGCTGTCCTGTCA
Source organism: Actinophytocola oryzae (assembly GCF_004364325.1). Lineage (GTDB taxonomy): Bacteria > Actinomycetota > Actinomycetes > Mycobacteriales > Pseudonocardiaceae > Actinophytocola > Actinophytocola oryzae. The sequence continues at coordinate 154,518 of NZ_SOCP01000015.1, forward strand.
CAGCTCACCATCCGATGATCCGGAGTCCTCGGCAGCGGCGAACAGGTCGGCTGTCAGGTAGCCGCGGATCTGCCGGACCTTCCCCGACTCGGACGTCACCCGCTCACGCGTCGACTGGCATCCCAACTCGGCAAGCCGCCGACCGAGCCACGCGGGATCGAACTCCAGCGCCTCGGCGAGTTCGGCAGTCGAGACGAACTCCGGCACGTCACCCAACTCGTCCAGGTGATCAAGGATTCTGGCGAGAGGCTCGGGAACGTCATCCGATCGCGACGGTCGGCACGTACCTGTCCCGATCGCGCGGACAGCCGCCGAGTGGTCGAGCGCTGACATCGAGGCATCCCCGGCAGCATGACCAGTCAACGTGCCCTCGGCCTCCCGCAGCGCCCGGCCACGCTGGCAGATGACCTGCCAGTCCTCGTTCGGCATGTAGTAGGTCCGCACGGTCAAAGCCAGTACGTCCGCCCCAGCCTGCGTGTCGCCGTCCGGCCGCAGGATGCCCACCCCCTTGTGCGATGCGAGCAGCCGACTGCTGTCGTACCCGCGCGTGTTCATCTGCTCCCCGAGCACGATGTTCGAATCCCGCCAATCCATGACCCGCAGCGCGAACCGCGACCCGAGCACCGCCCGCAGCCCCGACGGGATCGTCTTGGAGTCCGGCCGCTGCGTGGCCAACACGAGCACGATCCCGGCGGCTGGCCCCTTCTTCGCGAGCCACGTGAGCAGTTCCCCGACGTACTCCCCCGCCGCGAGCCGCTTTCCCTCGACGTCGACCGGCGTTCGGTCCTCCAACGGCACCTGCACCTCATCGACGAAGACCGCCGTGATCGGCATGCCGAGCGCCCGGTCCCGCGACATCTCCGGCGTCACCTTCGACTCCGGACACATCACGTCATCCAGCTCCCGCATCCGGCGATACCGGCCCTGGACCTCGGCCACCAGCTCCACGAGCCATCCGACCAGCTCGACCACGTGCGCGGACTCGTCGCCGGACATGAACCGGTGCGCCACCTGCCCGGCCGCGTCCCAGTCTTTCCCGGCCTTGAAGTCCGCGACGTACAGCCGCGTGTGCGGGTCCAACACGAGCCCGGCCGCGGCCAACCGAGCGGCGAACGTCTTGCCCTGTCGAGGAATCGCACCGACAAGCAGCGACGTCCACACCAGAGGCAGGTCTATCCGCCTGTCCCGAGCGTCCCGGCCGAACGGCACCGGCCGCCACGCGTCCCACCGCTGCGCCGCGAGCAACGGCGTCCGAAGTGGAGGAGACGCGTACGGGTCCGAGTCCGCGACCCACATCGAGACCCGACCGGCGTGCCCGCCATTCCCGCGGACCCGCTCCACGATCAACTGCACCTCGTCGACCGCCAACGCAGACGCCAGCGCCTCCCGGTTCTTGATCACGTCCGCGGCCTTCCGGGTCGCAGGCAGGTCCACCACGACCGCCCACCCGTCACCGACACGCGTCGCCCGCTCCACGAGCCGCAACGTCTCGTCCTTGCCGATGAGCTTCGCGTCCCGGAAGGCGTCCACGAGCACCTGTGGATCCATGGTCCACATCAGCGTGCGAGGCCCGGCCAGCACAGCCTTGCGACCTGGACTGCCATCCCGCCGCCGCCCGAGCACCGCCAACGCGACCGCAACGATCCCGATCAGCAACCACAGCCCACGACGCCCGTAGACCAGGTCAACGACCGCACCGCCGAGCAAGGTGACCACGGCAACCGCCCCGGTCACCTTCCACCGGAACAAGGTCAACGCCCGTATCTCAACGAACTTGTCCGCCAGCTTCTCGGACGACTCGGCGGCCTCCCGGTACTCCCGCACCGTCACCCACCGACGCCACCACCGCGCTGCGACGACCAGCCCGCGCACAACCGCACCGAGGAACCGATCCGGTGCCCGCAACGCGCTGACCAGCAGATCCTTTCCAACCTGCACAGCCTGCCGCCGGCTCTTGAGCCAGACCGGCACCCGCGGCGACCGCATCCACCAAGACGCGAACCACCCGAGCCGAGGCGAGTAGTAGTGCGGCTCCTCGACCAGCTCAGCGTCGTACACCGGATCAGCAGGCAGGACCTCCCGCGACTCGGCCCGCACGGGCAAGGTCTCGTGGCCTTCCGTGGACGGCTCGTGAGCGTTCATGGCCGACCACCAACCTCATCCGCGAGCGCCCGAGCGACACGCGGAGCCAACCCACGCGAGCACCCGGTGACCTCCCGAACCCAGCCGGAGGAGATCACCACGTCAGACGTCCACGCCGACCGCGCATCCTCCAGGTAGTCAGCGAACAGCTTCCGCCGAACCGCAGGCCGCTCCGCCGCCGGACGACCGCCCGCCTCCGAGTACGCCACGCCAACCGCCTCGGTCAGCTTGTCCCGCAGGTCCGTGATCGCCTCGGCCGCGACGAACACGACCAACGGCGGCACCGAGTGCAGCACGATCGACGCCAGAGACCCGGCCGCGTAGGACGCCCACGTGTTCATGACATACGTAGCGACCAGCGTCAGCCACTTCGCCCGCCGCACCCACGGCCCGGTCTGCACCTGGTACCGAGCGGTCACCTGCTCCGCCCGCAGGATCGCGAGCAGCACCAACGACACGGTCGGATCGAGCACCCAAGCAGCGAGCCAGGCCAGCGACCACGCGGGACTGCCCGCCGAGGCGAACCCCTGCACGTTGGTCATCGTGAACGCCAGCCCGAGCACGATCCCGGCCCAGCACATCCGGTCCACCTGCGACCGAACGCGCTCGATCCGCAACGCCACCACATCCGGGTGCGTCAGGTACGCCCGTGTCTCGGCGGCCTCGGCCGCGTCCTGCGCGAGCTTCTGCGCAGTGTTCAGCGGCACGTGCCGCGCGTCCTGGGCCGTCATCGCCGACCACCCCGATCCGACGTGGTCACGGTCAACGCCTTGGTCAGCGCGTACGACGCGAACAGCGCAGGCAACCCGAGCACCGCAAGAACCAGCCATGGATCGGCCGACGGATGGCTGATCACGAGCCACTGAACACCGACGATCAGCCCGGCCAGGGCCAGCACACGACCGCCGAGCGACAGCAGCCGACCACCCGAACGAGCCGCGTCCGCAGCCCGCCGCGCCCGACGAAGACCAGCCCGCCAGACCACGAACACCGTCATCAGCACGCCCAGACCGGCGAGCACCTCGGTAGGAGTCAGGTCGAACGTCATGCCGACCTCCCCCTCCGAGCCCGCCACACGGGGTAGAGCGCCCGGATGTCAGCACCTGGCAGCGCGCCCCAGACACCGAGCGACTGCCCGCCGTGCGTCCGCAGCTCCAGCTCAAGGCAGGCCCACCGCACGGTGCACCCAGCACAGATCCGGGCGGCAACCTCCCGGTCAGTCAGCTCGTCGCCGGTCCAATCCGGCTCAAGATCGTTCGCGTAGAGCCATGTGCAACTGCCGTCACGCGTGACGATCTCCCAGAGCACGTCATCAGGCACGTGCTCGTATCGATCGAGCTGAGCGGCCAGTTCCTCGTAGTAGTTCATTGCCGCTCACCCCCAGCCGCCTCGCCGAAAAGTCGCTCCACCACGTGAGCAGGCACAACGAGGCGGTTGCGCCGCCGAACCGCAGGCACCTCCCCGGTCCGGATGGCCCTGCTGACGGTCGAGCGCGCCACGCCGAGCAGCCAGGCGGCCTCATCGACGCTGTAGTACTTCCGGTGCCCGGATTTGGGCATAGGTGTCCCCATGACAGAAAATCCTTTGTGATCGCAAGCCGAATTCAGCTCGAAAAGACTGATTTCAGCGCAAACGCGGACACAGTTGTCCGCCCGCGCCGCGAAACGCGCGGTATTGAGCCGCGAAATGAACGAGAAGCGCTAATCTCAGCGCTGAGGCGGAGCGCGGAGGAATGGGTGTCGGAAGACTGGGCTGCGGTCGCGAAGGCGATCAACGAGCGCGTGCACGAGCTGGGCTGGCGCCAGCGCGAGCTGGCGGAACGCTCCCGGGTGTCGCAGGCGATCGTCCGCGAGCTTCAACACCACACGGTGGAGCGCCGCAGAAGTGCCAGAACCCTTGAGTCCCTGTCCATCACGCTGGGCTGGCACCCGCACCACCTGGACGCCGTACTCCACGGCCGGCGTCCGCCCGAACCCAACGAGCCGGTGACTGACCACGACGAAACCCTGTGGTCCCGCCTCGACTCGCTGGAACAGCGACTCGACGAGATCACCGAGCGTCTCGACGACCTGAAAACGGGCCTGTCGACGGTCATCAAGAACGTGAAACCCGGCAGGTAGAGCTGTGCGATTCCGGTTGCTGAGCGGTGCGTTTTCCATGCCTCCAATTCCACGGCGAATTCGCCGGGGAACCCATGCACAACCACTGCAGAAGCACCGCAAAACCACTGCATAAATCACGAACTCGGGGGAATTGAGTGGCAGCGGCAGAAGGCTGGACGGGCCGAACAGCGTGCGCACTGCAGGCAGCGATGCGCCTGAGCCACGAGGCGTTCGCCCAGCACCTCGGCGTCAGCGCACGCACCATCGCCGGTTGGCACCAGAAGCCAACAGCCCGCCCGCAGTCGGAGATCCAGCAGCTCCTGGACACGGCGCTCGACAGGGCCGCCCCCGCGGTCAAGGCTCGGTTCGCGGAGCTGACCGGCGAGAAAGCCGCCCCGTCAAGCGACGCCGAGCACCGCCTGAGCGCGGACCCGAACATCAGTGCGGCTCTCCACTGGCTCGACCTGCACGCAGGCTGGGAGCCGGGCACAGCGCGCCGAGACGTAGCGGCCCGACTGGAACGCATCGACCTGCGGCAACTCCAGGACCGAGGGACGCGCCGCGGCCGCGTCGACCAACGCCAGATCGCCGAAGTGCTCCGCGCGTACTACGGCGACCACCGCGGAGACCACGGCCAGTACGCCGCGGCAGGCGCGCTGACCAGCGTCCTGACCCGCGCGGAATGGCTCGACCTGCACTGTCCACTGATCCCACCCGCCGACCGCCTGACCGTCACGAACACGACCGCTGACGTCAACGTCGACCTGTCCGAGGACATGGCGAGCCGGGCAGCACAGCGGCTCGCCGAGACGCTGGCCCTCAACATCCGCATGACTGACAGCCCGCTGTTCCGCCTGGTCAGCATCGAACCGCGTCCCGGTGCCATCACGGGGACGGCCGAGGTCACCCGCTTCGTGCGGTACGCCCTGACCATGGACCTGCTGGAAGGCGAGCTGGTAGACGCGATCGCGACCGGTACCCCGGTCCAACCCGGCACACTCCCCCTGCGGGACGCGTACCTACCAACCACGGACGCGGTCCTCGATCTGCCGAACCGCCTTTGCGCAGGCGGCACGCTGGCCCTATGCGCGATCGCACGCCCAGCAGACCCGTTCCGCGGCCCGGCCGACTACGTGCTCTTGGTCCAGGAACGGTCAGGTCACGTGGTCAACGCAGCTCGCCGCCTGGCCGTGATCCCGAAGGGCTTCCACGAGCCCCTGACCGACTACCGGTCCGACTCGCACCTGGGCGCGACCCTCCGCCGAGAGATGGAGGAGGAGCTGTTCGGCCGCGACGACGTCGACAGCACGTACGGCGAGCAGACCCAAGCCGACCCGATGCACCCCAGCCGCCTGTCCGAGCCGATGCGATGGCTGATGGACCACTTGGACACGCTCCGCATGGAATGCACCGGGTTCGGCCTCAACCTGGTCAGCGGAAACTTCGAGTTCCCAGCCCTGATCGTCATCGACGACGAGACATTTTGGGCTCGCTTCGGCGGCCAGATCCAGGCGAATTGGGAAGCGTCGAGTCTGCGGCAGTATTCGAGCAGGGACCGTGATCTACTAAGCGAACTGGCAGCCGACGAGACCTGGAGCAACGAGGGATTGTTCGCACTGCTCCAGGGCCTCCGCAGACTGAGCGAAGTAGGCGGAGACAGGGTCAGTGCGCCGACGATCGAGTGGGAGATCAGCTAGTGGCAGCGAACTGGTGCTCCGGCAACGCCGCAGAGGACACGAAGGACAACCGCGGCTGGCTGCTGGGCCACTTCATCCACCCGTCGGAAGGCGTCCGCCACAGCAAAGACGTAGAGGTCAAGTGGGCCACCCACCAGGCAGGCGAAGTACGCCATGAATGGACGAAGGACGACCAGCGCACAACGCTGGTCGTCCTGATCCAGGGCGAGTTCCGGGTGGACCTGACGGAGGGCAGCAAGGTCCTGTCCAAGCAGGGCGACTACGTGATGTGGGGCCCAGGCATCGACCACTCGTACGAGTCCCTGACCGACGCGGTGGTCATGGTCGTCCGCTGGCCGTCAGCCACCTGACACCACCTCGACGCTCGGCAGCCGCACACGCGGCCCACCGATCTCACGCAGCCGCCGCACCCCCTGCAGGAACGAGAACAACCCCTCGTTGCTCCACGACTCGTCCATGATCAGCTTGCTGATCAAGTGCTCATCCAGACTGGAGTAGATCCGCAAACCGGCCGACTCCCAGTTGGCCTCGATCACTCCCCCGAACCGAGGCCAGAACTCCTCGTCGTCGATGACCACCAACGCGGCGAACTCGTAGTTCCCACTGACCAGGTTGAGCCCAAAGCCCGTGCACTCGGTCCGCAGCCGCCCAGGCTCGTCGAGCAGCCACCGCATCGGCTCGGAAAGCCGCCCAGGATGCATGGGTGCCGCTGCTCTGCCGTGCCCAGTGGTGGAGTCGACCTCGGCACGTCCGAACAACTCCTCCTCCATCTCCCGGAGCAGGGTCGAGCTGATCCGCGCGTCACCGCGCACGTCGGTCAACGGCTCGTGGAACCCCTTGGGTATGACTGCGAGCCGCCCGGCACCGTTTACGACCTGTCCGGACCGCTCCTGGACCAGCAGCGCGTAGTCCGCGGGTCCGCGATACGGGTCGGCCGGCCGCGCGATCGCGGTGAGCCCGGCGACCCCACCCGCGCACACCCGATTCGGCAGATCGAGCACGGCAGCGAGGTCGGGCAGGTACCGGTCACGCAGCGGTAGGTCTCCAGGGCGGGTATCCCTCCCGGCCACCAGCGCCTCGGCTATCTCGCGCTCCAGCAGGTCCATCGTCAGCGCATAAACACCGAACGATGCCAACCCCACGCCCCCGGCCAGGACACCGTCTCGGATGTCGACGTCGACCAGCCGATACAGCGGCTTGTTGGTCATCCGCACGCCCAGGGCCGCGGCCTCGGCGAGCCGCTCCACGGCGACAGGGTTGTCCACGTGGACTACTCGATCGATGCTCTCCAACTCAGGATCGGTCAGCGCCACCTGCTCCGTGTCGGACCTCAGCGGCAAGGCCGCATGGGACCAGTCCGTTCGAGTCAGGACCGAGGTGCACACTGGCTGACCATCGACGTCTGCGGTATACACCCGATGAGGTGGGGCGCTGTCGCCGTAGTAGTCCGTCAATGCCTGCGCGAGCTGGCCTCGGCCGACGTTCCGCAGCGCAAAGCCTCGCTCCCGCGCGTCGCCGAGATCCCACGTCTCAAGCCGCTCGGCCACCCTCCTCCGAGTCGAATCGGCCACCCAACCGCCGAGATCCTCCAGCAACTCGGCGCGCGCCACGCCCGACCTCCCCTCGGGTCCAATGGCAGTTGATGCGCGGCGAACCTCCGCAGCGTTCACCCCGAGTTGACGCGCACCTGCCCCGGTCATAGTCGCCGAGGTCGCGTCAGCAGCCTCACCGTGTGAGCGCACCAACGAGTCAGGTGCCGACGCTGATGCGATCGGCCTCCGTGACGTGCTCCCTGCCCGAAGAGGGGGACAAAACCCGAGGTCAATATCGGCTGCTACACCGAGGACCGCTCGGAAGGCAGTGCGGTACACGGCCGTCGGCCATCGAACCTCACCTCGTTCGTACCGCCCAACGGCCTGAGCGTCGAGAGACGTGTAGTGCTTCTTGGTCGTCCGCCACAGGTACTCGTTCACAGCTTCCGCCAGCTCAGCTCGACTCATGCTGTAGCCCGGTGTGGTGGGAGACGGCGTCGACTCTCGCGCAGTCCGAAACTTCAGATTCGCTTCAACGGACCGCACCTCCCTGATGTGACGCTCCTGTTGCTCAGCCGGGGCTGGTTCCTCTGCGTCAGCCGGGGCCACCTCGGCAGGTGGCGACAACAACTCTTCGACGCTTACCCCAAAGATCCGCTCAAGCAACCGAGCGGTAGCAGGGCGAACCGCGCCGAGCGGCTGGCCACCGACCCCCCGACCGGCAACGAGCCGCTGAAGATGCCGAACACTGATGGTTCCAGGCTCACCGTGATCACGAGCGAAGAGCTCGGCGAACTCAGCGAACTCCTCGAAAGTCTGAAGCCGTTCCTTGATCATCTGTTCGAGCAACGTCCGATGCAACCTCATGCTGAAGCCCCTCCCACCTGCACAGATGCCGCGTCAAGGTCGTGGGGATGTCGCACCGAGATCGTTGAGCTGATCTAGAGCTGACACCACGATGATTTCAAGTGAAGCACACGCGTCACTGCAGGTCACTACGCCCACGCCTAGGGCGAGAGAAGGGGCGACATGCGCAGCTCGCAGACTCCCGGCCGCAGCACTCCAGGTGCCAGCAACGCCGCCGTATATGCACGGTTGGCCGCCATTGAGAGGCACGTGGCCGAGATTGCCAAGCGTCTCGACGAGATGAAGATCCTCATCACAACACTTGACCTCATAACACCGAACCATCAGCACCAGCCGGACAACGAAGAGAAACCGTGATCTTGGTGTCACGGAGCAACCAAGCGCTGCTCGCCGGAGACACACTGATGCTTACCAGCGCCGACTCTCTTAGACACCACTCCGCCGAGCGAACTGGACTACACCGAAACCGTGAAGCAGCATACAAGGCTCTCAAACAGCAACCAGGTCCAGGTCTGGCGGGCAAGAAGGACATTGGATTCGGAATCAGCTAAACAAATCCCAATGTTCACAACTCAATCCTGCAGGCAATCCGTCGCGGCAGATGACAATATCATTAGACTGATCCTCAGGATCGCCTAACGCTTTATACACGGTTGACTCGGAAGGATGCTCTCCGTAGGTAATCACTAGCACTCGTCTCACTTTCGCGCTAGAACGAAAAATTTCTCCTAGCCGACGATTCAGGATTTGATCTCCAAATCCATATCCGCAAATGATCCATATATCGCTAGCGCGCAGGCGGCCAAGAAATGCCTCATAAGCTAGGCTGAACGGGTGCTCGGCGACAAGTCGCACTTTGCCTGCTTGACTGGTGAGAACTACCGCCGGGGTCCAGAGCGTCCTACCTTGTTCGAGTCTCTCCCAGTACTCGACAGCTCGAAGGTCGCCTAGCCTGAATTTATACACTCTTCCTTCGGGAGAATTTAGCCATCCTAAGGAGCCATGCAATTGTATAACGACGATCGGAGAAGGAGGGAGGTTGTCCACACCTCGTATCGCCCAACAATCGACCAAGGCTTCATCAGTAATACTACTTGAACTTTTCGCATATCCGGCAGCGAGATCAGATACGTTTGAAGAATCGTCTAGTACACCCTGCAGAAGCAGACTATCATAGTTAAGTGTCGCGATCGTCACGGACGACGACCTGTCGAGCGCCTTGACAGCTTCAACAAAGCGGGTAGTGACTGACTTATCCAAGGTGGACGTGCTAATACTTTCTTTATCGATGGCGCGCAGAGTAATCGCAACACCTCGCGTATACACAGTTCTCAAGAAACCGGAAGAAGCTTCTATCTGGTTGACGATCTCAGTCTGATCAGTCCCAAACATTGCTGGCAAAGGCGCAATCGCCGCGAGCGCAGTGGCCATTAGGTCGAGTGGACCAAGGATACTTTCGAAACCAGACGGCTCGTCCTCCGGGTTAATAGCATTCGCAAGGTGGGCAAGCACCTCATTCGCTTGATCGCCACCAAGCTTGGCAAACTCGTCTGCAAGGCGAGTTGACAAGCTCGTCACATTCAAATCCGGGTTGTCCGCAATAGACACACCGTTGCCCATCAGAACGGTAATGGTCACTATCACTCTCCCGCAATATCCCGCAGGGACATTTCACTAAGATCAAAATAAGTGCGCAGTATGCAAAAGTCGGAGCGACATCAATCGTGACACCTGCGCATGCTATGTCAATTGACGGGAAACGCTTGTGCGCGCAATATCTGTCGCCAAGCGCTGACAGTCTCACGCGCCCACTCCGGTTCCACACTCATAGCAAAAGCCAGGCAACCATCTATATGGTTAACAAACGAAAACAGAGATCGGAACCCGCGGTGTATTGCATGGGACCGGAGACCGAACTTATCGACTCCACGTAAATGTACATTAATCCGGCGTCGAAATTCCGGAGTAAGGCGAACAACATCACCGTCGACTAGCAGTCCAAGCACGATGTGGCGAGCGCCTGGCGGGATGATTCTTGTCTTCCTTTCATGCAAAATGAATCCTTGCGAACGAACAGCGCTTGTAGCCTTACCAATAATCCGTACAGCGATTGCCCGATTAAACCCGTGACCAGCTGAAAATACGAGGTCATCGGAATACCGAGTATAGACAAGACCCCACTCTTGAGCTAACCCAGCAAGTGCATAGTCCATCGGTGTTGCAACCGCATTGGCAAGTGCGCCACTTGTTGGCCCACCTTGCGGTAGATAACCTACTGTATTCACCGCATATGATGGAATTGCACTATAGCGAGTTGAGCCAACCCTCTGCGATCCGGACAGGCCAGCACGAGTGCAAAGTCGCGCCAACTCTAGCGACATCAGCCGAGAGTACCCCCTCGCGCGAAATACCAGGTAAACCTGCCGCTCAGAGATACTTCCGAAGAAATCATGTAAGTCAAGCTTGACAAGCCACCTGGCACCCAAGTGACGTCGGGCGCACTCAACAATCGATATACCCTGCCGGTAGGCGAAGCTAGAAGGATGCTGGGGAATGTTTCCAAGCGCTCGTTTCAATATGACTCGTTGCACATCCATGAGTCCCGGCTCAGGAGCAGAGATGTGCCGTTTTCCGCCAGACCTCTTCGGTGCCACGATGTCGGTATAAGGATCAGCTACACGCGCGACAATATCGCGCAAGTACAGGTATGGCGCGCCGGTAAGGTGCGCCAAGTGCTTGAGGCTCAAAATCGGCAATGCGTCGCGGGCTTCATTGCGCACCATCTGTTCAAGGGCGTGGTCGAGCACAGCTCTTTCGACTCCAGCCGCAAGTCCGGCCTGCCGGTAGAGGTGAGGAGACGAGTGGTCCATCTACTTTGGTGATATCCCGACAGGGGAGGCGAAGTCCTCCCCAGTCTCCGTCGGGCCAGAGGGCTTCGCCTCGCCAACCGTAGCGCAGGCTCGTCCGGCGGTTGCAGTCAGCCGCAACCATTGAGCCATAGGACTCAACGCGCCGATACCATGTATCGGCATCACTAGGTGTTCCACAAGTCTCCTCACCTCAACCGCTGAGGATAGTACGGCAACGTCGATCCTTCCAGATGCGCGGTCGCGACACGATCCATTCTCTTGGAGAATTGAAGTTCAGCGCGCCCCGCTGCGGTTACTCGAAGCGGCAGGAGAGTGACAAATCCGAGACCTGCTAGCAAGTTTAGGTATTGCTGAACTTCGGTTTCGGATATATTCAGCCTGTGGGCAATGAGAGTCTCAGTTTGTTGACTATGTCCGACCAATGCAAGAACCGCCAGCAGCAGATCAATAGGGCGACGGAAGCGACCCGCATCAAAAGCTTTCGACAGCCTCGCCTGACTGGCCTGCTTGACGACTCTCCCAAGATCGCGATTGGGCACATAGGCGCCCAATTCCGCCACGAGCTCTGATGGAAATACTCGGCCATCGAAGAATCGATACCAACCCTTTCTCCTGCTACGCAGTATCTCGGGGACGTTATTGGGCACACCCGTGTGCATGACAAACAGCCCAGCGCTACCAGCAAACCCGAGACCCGTGCCGCTTGACTTTGAACGTGGCACATATCGACGACAGATATGCTCTACTTGCTTTTGCTCTTCTTTTGTCCAATCGGCGGTTTCAAACGACGGTGCCGGAGCGGCCACCAGCAAGCGGTCAACGCTCGACGTCCGCGCTATTCGCCGATGGGCCACGGCTGACACGGCGTACGCGACGACAACGATTTTTATCCACCCAAAAGAACGCCAACTCCGGATCCTAGGATGTCTAACAAGCATGTCGGCGTAGCGTTGCACTTGAGTACCTGATCCAGAGTAGTCGGTCACAAGAACGAAAGCACGACAACGCCTTCGATAAAGGTCGTAAACATCGGTAGCCGGATGAAGCCACATTGATGGTTCTCGACCTGGCCGATCACCCGTGAAATCCCGAATCAGATTCCCAACGGCGCCCTCACTACCTGGCGTAGATGAGATAGGATCGCCAGGGGAAAAAGTCGTATATGCAACATGCCGATGCCCGGGTTGATTCGACCCTGGTATATCTTCCGCGGAGAGGATCGGCAGCAATACTGCATGCGTACCAGACGGTAGCTCACTACCGAGCGATTCGATCTTCTCACGGAGGCCCACGCGGATCATGGTCGCGTCTGCGACCTGCAGACTATCGACAAGAAGCTCCGCAGCCGGTCGATCCGGCTCGCTGAAGTTCTGCAGCCATGCGACACCCCGAGTGGTCCGACTCGGGCGCTTGGGTTCCATCTGAACATCATCGTCGAACGGCCGGACCTACGCGACCCCTAGAACGGGGTCGACAGCAATATTTCATCATCCGTGGAAAAAGTGCTCCCAGCCTGAGGTCGGCTGACACGCTCTTAAGCTGCACGGCTCCACCCATGCGAGCTTTCACCGGAGGAGCACGCAACGGGTGAATAATGTGCAACTCCGTCCTCGGACACCGATATCCAGGAAATCCCCGGGCAGCAGCCAGTATCCTTCCTATCACGCTGCGCTCATCTCTCGCGTCCTCCCCGCGTTCGTTCCCGGGGGTGGTCGCCGTGGCTGACCGCAAGATCGCCCCGCTGATCCCGCCCAAGCTCACGCCTGGAGCGGGACGGCAGCGGCTCGCCGCCCGCAACGCGCACCTCGATGTGGTCGATCTCCTCGCCCCGCCGCGCACGGGCACGCTCGTGTACGGCATGGGCAAGATCGACACCTGGGGTGTGATCACCAACCGGTCCACAATCGACGCTCTCGGCTGGACAACCGGCGACCGCCTCCACATCGCCCTGGTCGGCGGCTCGATCGTGGCCCACCGCGACGAAACCGGCGCGTTCGCCATGGGCACCAAGCCCTATTTCATGATCCCAGCCGCGGTACGGCACCGCAGCGGCCTGCACTCCCGGGATCTGGTCCTGATGGCCGCCGACCCCAACCACGACGTCCTGGTCGTGCACCCCCTGTCCGCGCTAGACACGATGATCACCACCTACCACGCCACCCTGACCACAACCGGCACAGCGGGCGGTGGTCAACGATGACGACCAACCTTTCACCCGCAGGACCGGGAACCACGGGCGACCGCGAGCTGATGGCGGCGGCGCGGATGATGCTCCAGCGCATGGGCGTCGACCCGGCCGACCTGATGACCGATCCCGCCGACCGGCCACCGGTGCCCACCTTCGACGCCTACATCTCCGAGGTCGAGAAGGCTGTCTCCCCCGGCACCGCCAAGACCTACGGCTCGTACTGGAACCGGATCCGCGCGAAGTGGGGTACGCGGACCCTGCTGGAACCGACCGCGACCGAGATCAAGCAGTTCGAGGAGGAGATCAAGGCCAACGCCGTCCCCCGCCGCAACTCACGCGGCGGCCGCGGCACCGCCGAGAACTTCATCGCCGCCCTCCGCTGCATCTACCGCCACGCCGAAGACGACGAGCTGATCAAACCCGACGAGAACCCCGCCCGCCGGACCGCCAAACCCCGCCGCCAGGGCTCCAACCGACACGCACTGTCCAACGACCAGATGAGCGAGATCAACTTCTACGCCGGCACTACCGGCGACGACCCGGAACTCGACACGCTCTTACTGCGGCTCCACACCGAGTCAGCCTGCCGCACCGGCGGCGCCCTAGCCCTACGCCCCCGAGACCTCAACGAGGACCAGTGCCTGATCTACCTGCGGGAGAAAGACGGCACCACCCGCTGGCAACCGGTCTCGCGATCGCTGATGACCGCGCTCCTCGACCACACCGAGGCCCGAGGCGCGGCCGATGACCCGAGTGGGCAGCTGCTGCGGTACCGGAACGGCAACCCGATCACCCACCGACGCTACGACCACCTCTGGGTCCGCCTCGGCCGCCACCTCCCCTGGATCACCACCCTCAACGTATCCGCCCACTGGATCCGCCACACCACCCTCACCTGGGTCGAACGCAACTTCGGCTTCGCCATCGCCCACGCCTACGCCGGCCACTTCGACGAAGGAGACACCAAGAACGCCACCATGACCTACGTCAAAGCCGCCGTCCACGACGTCGCCACAGCGCTGTCCGCTCTCACCGGCGAGCCACATCCGCTCGCCAGCTAACCTCGCGGTGGTACTGGTACCGGTTCCCTCGTGGAGCCGGTACCAGTGGATAGATAGTCTTGTCAATCCGCCGCAACGTCAGCCGTCAGGTCGGATCTGTGCACACACCAGCACCGATCCACAGCCGGGCTGGTACTGGTACCACCGACCATCGCGAGCGGTACCAGTACCACTGCCGTGGGAAACAGATGACTCTGCGTATGTCAGGGACCGTGTCGGGCGGGGGCAGATTGGATTCGTAACCCTTCCGTGATGTCAGCAGGGCCCGGGCCGTGCCGGCGACCTGCGGTTCGGGCCCTTGTCGGGTCCGGGATGCGACCCATGCTCGGCGATGCTGTCGAGGTCGTGCCGGCTTCGCCGAACACAAATTTCGCCGGGTGTCCCACCATGCCGTGTCGGGCCTTCATGCCCAGATGATCACCGCTATCGTTCTAGCAACAACAGTGATCTCGGTGTTCGCCACACCCGGCGGTACGGGACAGCGCGAACGGAAGGGGGTCACGGGTGTGGACAACGGCTCTGCGGTGAACGCAACCGATCAAGGCCTGCTTCAGTTGATCTACGACCTGATGAGTCAGCGTGGAGATTGGCCCACGTTCACGGCTGTGGACCTGCGGGCTGACCGTGACCTGGGGGTCGAGGATGCTCAAGCAGCGTTGCTCGCGATCCCGGAAGGTTACATCTCCAGGCCATGGCAGGCCCACGGCTTCTCGGACCGCGATGCAGTGCGCCTCACCCTGCGCGGCGTAACGATGTGCGCGGGTGGTCGGCAGGACCTGGACCTCTCGGCCCGGTTCGTCGCCTGGGTCGTGAAGGTTGAGAGTGAGGCGTCGGACGACGGCGAGACCCCGCTCGTAGCAAAAAGCGTGGACTTCGCGGCGTACCTGGAGTTGCCCCTTGAGTCAGCACGACCTGGACCGGTGGAGTCCGCAGCCGGCGCCGAGTCCGATACCGAGACGGAGCAATCCGCACCGGCGCAGGACCCTGACGAGACGCCTGACTTCGTGCGCACACGAGCAGCGCTGTCGCGGGTGCGGGTACTGGTTGATCTTCTTCCCCATTTCTGGATAGGCGTTAATTGGCAGCAAGAAGAGCCATGGTTGTGGGAGCTCACCATCGATCGCCGGCGTCTACGGCCCTACCGGCGGCTGCAGGGGCCGGACGCGCTCCTGGAGTACGCCGAGTCGGCTGAGCGCGAGCGCTTGGCCGCCCAGAACGTGAACTCCCTGCGCCAGGGATCAGTGAATATCTTTCACGGCCCGGTGACCGTTCAGAGCGCACTGACTGAGGTGGAAACCGGTGTCCCGACGCGGACTGGGGATCTGGACGTTCTCCTGCCGATGTTGCGTGCGGAAATCACCGAGGTCAGCGCGGATCTCGTCAGTGCGAACCGGTTCGATGACGCCATTTTCGCGGCCTTTCGCCGGGTCGAACATGAGCTCCAGCAACGGACACAAAACGCGGCGATCGGCAACGAGTTGATCAAGGCCGCCTTCGTCGAGCGACGCGAGCCGATCCGTGTTACGGCCCGAGAGCAAGACAAGGATCGACTCGTCGAGCTGTTCAGCGGCGCCATCGGCTTGTTCAAGGGCGACCGGTCGCACAAAGATCGACCCCTTCTGCCGTGCCGGTCACGCTACGAGTGCATGCGGCTGTTGGCCCACGCAAGCACGTTGCTGGACCTGCTGGATCGCGACATCGATCGGGCCCCGATCGTCCGGGGCTACGAGCACCGACAGGGCCATACCCTGACCCTCTGGGTCGACCGTGCGAGCAGCCAGGTGGAGGTCTGGCTGGACGAGACGACTCGGCTGGACAAACTCAGCTATCGGCCAGGGACTCTGGTTGTCGACGTCGCCCGCGTGGCGCCTGGAGAGCACCGTATCCATTTGGTCGACGGCCACCGTCAGGGTGCTGCTCATACCGTCTGGCTCACCAGCGAGCCGGGGCTGTCCTCGTGGTACCGAGTCATCGAGGTGAACCTGCCCCTCTATGGCGACGCGGAGGGCGAGCAGCAACTCGACGTCAGTGGGGTGCGGCTGTACTGCCTGGAGGCGGGTACTGCGAGTGAACGCATCCTGCCAACGCGAGAGGCGTACACGGTCGGTCACTACGTGAGCTGGCACTGGTCAAGTACCGCGGCGATCGGCGGGGCGTGGGTAGGCGACCGCGATGGCGGGTCCCTGCGCAAGCTCTGGGAGGTCTCGACCCTGTTCGAAGGCCAGCCGGTCGCGCCTGCACACCCCATACGGTTGATGCACATCAGTATGGAACCCAGTCGTCTACGGTTGCGCATCGGAGCCAAAACGCCACTGCGGGTGCTCGCGCATCTCACCGATGGCACCGCGAGGTGGACCGAACCACTGGACGACCCGAAGATCGAGACCAGCGACGAGAAGACCGTCTTTTACAAAGGCGGCGCGGTAATCGCGAAGGCACCAGGCGCCACCACGCTACGATGCCTGCATGCCGGCTGCTCCGCCGAAGCCAGCGTCGAAATCGCCAGCCACCCGCGCGGCACCGTAACCGAACTGCTCACCGGCTTGCCCCCCGTTGCTGGAATCGCCTCCACCGCGAAGGGGTTAGTGGTCAGCACCCGCGGGACCCAACTGTGGAGAGTCGGGCGGGAAGGGGTTTATCGACTGATCGCCGCCGTGCCACGGATGCCTACGGTCCTATTGGGAACGGATACCCTCGCCGCCAGGGCCGATGGCGAGCTCGCCGTACGGATCACGGGGATCCGCGAAATCCAGGTGCTCCATCATCACGACGAATACGCCACCAGCCACATCATCAACCCGGATTGCCTCGGCACACCCATGGCGTTCGTCTGGGACAACGAAGACCTCATGGTCGCCATGGACAGTGGCACGATCCACCGCGTGGCCATGGACAGCACAGCGACCCAACTTGCCTCGTTCGAGGGTGTACCAATCGCTGTCGCGTGTTCGGCGGACGATCTCCTGGTGCTGTGTGGCCCCCGGCCCAACGCGGAGCCACCGCAGCGCGTCAACTTGTTGTGGCGGATTCCGCACGGCCAAGCGGAGGGCGTCAACCTACTGGCAAACCAATGCTTGACCGAACTCGGCGGAGTCGCCTACGTAGGGGACGACATCTACGTGAGCGACTCCCGTTCAGGCCGCGTCCTGCGACTGCCCCACGACCAAACGGCCGAGCCTGTGACGGTCGCTGACGGTCTGGTTAACCCCAACCAACTGACGAGCGACCTCGACGGAACACTCTATATCGCCGACTTTGGCGCAGGAGCAATACACCAGATCCTGCCCTAGACATTTGACGAGCGGCGACCGAACCTGTGAAGGCACAACATTCGGTCGTTCTGTAATTGTGTTCTCATAGACCCCGAAAATGGCCAGTACATGCCTGTCATCGGGGGCTCAGTTGCTACAACCGGAGTTGCTCGATGTGGGTCTCGACGAAGCCCGCGATCCTTGCCCAGGTGCTGCCGGATGACGTGGCGTTGCCGAGCTGCTTGGTTCTGACGTGACATGCACGTCTTCGCCAGCGGCGACCAGCAGCTGAGCCAGGTGATGGACGATTGTGGACTTCCCGGCGCCGCTTGGTCCATCCACGCTGACGAACACACCGCGCTGGTGATCAGAAAAGGGTCGGAGGTTCATCCTCGTCTCCTCCTGGTGGATCGCCGCGTAGTTCCTCGATCGACCGCGGTCTGTTGTCGGTTCGGGTGGCCAGTTGCACGAACAGGCGGGCGGTCACCAACACGTCGTAGGTGGCTCGGTGGGGCGAGAGGCCGTCCGGTAGACCTGCGGCCAGCCCGAACGCCTCGACTAGTGCGCCGAGCTTGTAGCTCGACTGGTTGGGGCGCAGGCGCTTGGCCAGCTTCAACGTGTCGAGCACATCCGGACACGTCCACTCGCCCAGGTGACGCTGCAGAACTCCGACGTCCACGTGCGCGTTGTGAGCAACCAGCACGTCGACGTCCAGCACCCGGCGGACCCCGTCCTCGACCTCCGCGAACGACGGCGCGTCAGCCACGTCCTGGTTGCTCAGGCCGTGGATGCGGCGGACGATAGGCGTTATCGGCCGCGCCGGCTTCACCAACCAGCTCGACGGCTCGCCCACAACGCCGCCGACGATCGGCACCGCGGCAACTTCCACCAGGTCGGGCGGCTGCTGGCCGTTGCCTTCCACGTCCACCACGGCGTAGCGCAGGCTTGTCCAGTCGGTCATGGTGTGGTGTCCTTCCAGCCGATGTCGGCCCGTCCATGCCGGTGCGCATGGTGCGGGTGACGAGCATCGTGGACCTGGAAGCGGAGCGCATGTTGGAGGTAGTAGCGAGGCTGTTCCGTGTCCAACCCGGAGACCACCGCGGCGCGCTCGGTGATGTCGACGACCTTCAGGCCCCGTGCCTCGGGCAGCGCGCGGGCGACCTCGTGGATCCGCTCGGCGGTCGGTGCCTGGTGGGCCCGTCGGCACAGGTTGAGCTGGTTGATCGGGCAGACGTCACACAGCTCCCGGATGCCGTAGTGGCCGTTGTAGTCCGGCAGACCATGCGCGTACGCCACGGCACAGGAGGTCTTGCGGAACAGCGAGGTCGATTCGATGAAGGCGGCCAGTACCCGCTGCTCCAGCGTCTCGGGCACGATCTTCCGACGTGCCGTGTCGCCGTAGGGTTCGGGCAGCCCGTTCGCCTTGTAGTAGGCCGCGATCTGGTCGCGGTAGAAGATGCCGGTGAACACCGTGGCGTCCGCGTGTCGGCTCAGCTCGTAGGCGGTCTTGAGGTGCTCGTCGGTGTCGTTCAAGCCGGGCACGAGGGGGCGCCAGTAGAGGATGGTCCGATACCGCCGTGGCCGGGCGCCGCCGGCGAGTTTCAGCGACTCGGCCGCGACAGAGGACGGGTAGGGCTCGATCCGCTTGTCGTCGATGCCCGAGTAGGTGAACAGCAGTGTCAGCCTGATGTTTCGGATCCGGTTGAGCCGCTGCAGCTCCTCGGCCTCCACCTGGTGGCGCGTAATGACGAGCACGTGGTTGGTGAACCCTCGGCTGTCGAGGTCCTCCAACACCGCGAAGGTGTGCCTTTTCACCGCAGGCAAGAACGGGTCAGTCGCCCGGTTGAACACCTGCACCGGGGTCACGTGCGGCTGGAAGTACCGGTGACTGACCAGCTCCTCGACAGCCTCGCCATCGCTCATCAGCGCCCGCGGCTGACGCTGGTCCCACAGACCGTAGGTGTGCCGTATGCAGTACGCACAGTCCAGCGGACAGCCCTGGATGTGGTTCAGGCTCAGCCCGGACTTGCGGTACTCGACGACCTCTCGGGCACGGTCTGGCAGCTGATCGACCTGCTCCTGAGTGAGCAGCGGGACAGCGGTACGCACCTAGCCTCCCGAAGCAGAGAGGGGACCTTGTGGTTGATCTGCTTCAGGACAGTAGGGAGACGGCCACGAGCACGCCAGAAATTTTCTCGGTTTTTCTAGAAGAAACTCGATCTCGCCATCTCGTAGAAATCAGACGACAGGATCCTCCGTCCCCGCTGCAAGATCCTCCATGACGCGGCTGATGATCGCCCTCGCCGCAGCGCCGTAGCTGGCGACGGCCGCGTGCTGCTCGAAGACACGGCTGTACAACTCGATCTCCTGCGGTTGGCGCAGGTTCAGCTCGGCCGAGTAGGTTTCAATACGCACGAGGTCGTTGTCCAGCAACCAGAAGCCATGGCGAGGGTCGGTGACATACTGCGTCTGGAAGCCGATGACGCCGAGCTTGACATTGCGCATCAGCGAGATCGCCATCAAGCGGTCCAGCTGGCCTAGCATGATGTCCGCCCCGACAAGCCGATAGCGGAGGACAGCCTCGGTAATGATCAAATGGAAGCGCTTGTCGGGCCGATACAACATCTCCTGGCGTTGCATTCGCTGTTTGACGGCTTCGTTGATGTCGTTGGGTATCTTGTGAACCATCACGACCTGAGCAAAGCGCGCGCGAGCGTACTCAGGAGTCTGCACCAATCCCGGAATCACCGTGTTCTCAAAACCGCGAAATAGCTGAGTCTTCTCATCCCGTTGAGAAAGCGACAGCTGATGCGACTTCATACCCGCCTTCAGCAGGCGCTGCCACTCAGCATGTTGTTGTTCGAGGTTGCTGAGTGTGGCGAGCAAGCCGGCAGCTTGATCCTCGGCGTTCGTCGCGGCAACCCAAGCCCGAATATCCTGCTCGGTGGGTGTCTGCTTGCCGTTCTCCAACTTGGATACCTTGGAGCCGACCCACGACAAGGACTCCGCGAGCTGTACGCCAGTGAGCCCGGCTCCCTGGCGCAGCTCACGGAGTCGCTTGCCGAGCGCCCTACGCGCTTCATCGAGACTGGACGTTCCGCTGTTCATACTTGGCGACAAACTCATCCGGGGTCATGGCGTGATGACGCACCGCATCACGCCAGTAGTTGTGTTCCACGATGACCGACGGTTCATCGACCACCTCTGCTTCGACGAAGCGGTCATCCTCATCGAAGTTCATCATGACCAGCTTGTGCGAATCGAACAACCAGAAGTCATGCCGAGGGCATTCGACCGCATCGACTTGGTCACGAGCGAGGTAGCGGATGTCGTCGCCTGCCTCACGGGTATAGCCCGCTACCCACATGGCGAAGCGGGTGTAATCGGTCAACGGAAAGCTGACAACCCGAACCCGAGAAAACAACCGACCTGCGGACGTTGCCTCCCGGACCATACTCAACCAGCCTTCGTGATACGACACGTCAGGCTTGCCGCTCAGGAATTTGCGGAACGACTCAGTTTCGCGCGGCGAGTTGTACCGATCACGCGTCTCCAGCCGGAACGCCGTGTGTTCGAAGGACCGGAAGAGTTCAACGAACTCGGGTCCGGGCTTGATGAGGGTCAGCGGCCGTCCTCCGTCTGCTGATAGCGGCGCACGTACATCTTGAGCACGTCTTCCGGGATCTCGATCAGTGTCTCGTGATCGGGTACCGGGCCGACGTCGGCCAGGACCTGGGGATCGGTCACCTTCCACCCCTGGGCAATGTAGGTCACGCGATCAGTGCGGTCGGTCGCGAACAGGGTAGGCGAGTCCCCCTCCGTCGACTCCGGGTCCTTGCCGAGAAAATCAGCACGCATGAGCCCTCCTTGCTGAAGTTTGCAGAAAACTGCTTGTTCATCGTGACGGAGGTGGCCGCAGAGGTCAACTGCACTGTCCGCTGGGCGTCTGACCTGCGAAGGGCTACCGTCCATCTTGGAGGAGGTGTGTTCGTGAGGCTCGAGGAAGAGATGCAGTACGCGCCGCTGCCTGGCCCGTGGCTCGACGTCGAGGCGGGCCGGCGGGTCGTGCTAAAGGCCGCCGACGTGATCCAACTTGACCTCGACGGCGCGAACCGGCTGCTGGCCGCCGAGGGCGGCGAGTTGCTGGAGCTGGAGCCCGACGACACGCTGGCGCTCGACAGCAACGGCGAGCACAGGTACCGCCTCGTCGAGCAGGACCGTTACCGACCGACGCTGGGCGTGTACCAGCGGGTCTAGGAACGACGGGAGGGCCCACGTCCAGCAGAACGCGGCGGCCCTCCCGTGTCTCAATGTTCCGGCATAACAGGGTCGACAAGATGCCGGCCAACCAGCCGGTACATCGCCAGAATGGGTAGATCCGAGGAGCCCGACAGAACGGCGCTTTCCAGCTCGGTCACCGCGATGTCGGGGCCCGCGATGCTTCTCTCCTCGGACCATTTTGCTCTGGGTGTGCTTGGCAGGAGTTGAGCCGGGATTCACAGTCCGATGTCGAGGTCCTGTCCCGCAGCCGGCGTGGTCTCCGGTGCTGGTTCCTCGCTCGGACTCGGTTCGTGGTCGGTCGCCGGGTTCGTTGGTCGGGCTATGCGGATCTTCAGCGCGTCGAGCCGGCTGCGCACCTGACTTGTTCGCGCGGCGAGCTGGTCGTCGACGAGCGGTTCGGGCACGGGGTGTTGGGCAAGGTAGTGGGCAACCCAGGCGCGGGCGCGGCCTTGTTCGCCGCGGTCGCACGGCGGGAGAAGGGCGGGGTTGCTGTCGGGGACCTGCCAGCGTTCGCGGTAGGCAGCGACGTGGCCAGCACGCCGGATCCACACCTCACGAGCAACGGGGTCGTGGGGCAGGTCACCGAGACCAGCGACCCACACCGGCGGGTTGTGGGCGGCGTGTTCACCGAGGTCGCGGACGCGGTCCGCGATGCGGTGCGCGCGGGCACGGAGCCAGCCGGCGAGTTCGCTCCGATCGGGGTCGAGGTCGGGCCGGTCAAGATCGGGGATGGGTGGGCTGGAGACCCACCCGGGCAGCAGGTCGGGCCGACCGACACCGTCCGGCGGGTAGGGCAGGTCGTCGGCGAGGCGGTAATGCAGGACCTTGGCGGCCGAGCGGGCGGGGTTGCGCGGGTCGGAGGCGAACTCGCGTTTCGCGGCGCGTTCGCGGAGCAGGTCAACGGGGTCGCGGCCGGCGTCGTTGATCTTGTGGAGAAGGGCGCGGAGCGCGGGCCAGGCGTCGTCCGTGATGACGTCGTCGGCGTCAACCTCACCCCGGGGGTGAGGGAATGCGTCGCCGATCCATTGCTCTGCCTGTTCGGCGGCGTGTGGGCCGCGATGGACGTCGAGGCCGTAGTCGTACTCGGGGACGAGTCTGGAGAGCAGTTCGAGGTCGGCGAGGGCTTGGCGGAGGGTTTCTGTCGCGGAGAGTTCGGCGCCTTCGCGGGCGAGGATGGCGGCCAGGGCTCGTATGGCTGGGGTGGCTTCGCGGTAGCGGTAGAACAGGTCGCCGGGCAGGATCGTGGGCTCGTCGGGGTGGAGCACGGTCTCGGTGTCGAGGTAGGCGTAGTTGCCGTGGACGCCGCGGGAGAGGGCGACGAGGGCGGCTTCGCGGGTGGCGGCGATGGTGAGGAAGGCGCGGGCGGTGTCGACGGTCATGCCCTGGCTGCGGTGGACGGTGGCCGCATAGCCGAGCTCGACCCACTCGGCCACGTACCAGGCGGGCAGGGTGCGGCGGCCACGGTGTTGGACGTGGCGGACGGTGAGACGTCCGTCGGTGTGGCGTTTCTCGACTTCCCACAGGTCACCGTTCTTGACGTAGTCCCGGCCGCCGAGCACGGTGAGCTGGCGGCGGTTCTTGCGAGTGACGACCCGGTCACCGACCCCGGCGTGCGTGCCGTCGTGCAGGTCGACGCCGCCGAGTTCGGCTACGCCGGTCGCGCGGCGTTCGGCCTGGGCGCGGGCGGACAGCTCGCGGGCGACGTCAGTCGAGTCGGACATCATGATCGACGTGCGCCCGGCAGCGACATCGGCTTTCCAGTCCGCGTAAAGCCGGTCCAGAGCGACCGCGCGAACACCGCCCACCAGGCGCCCGTTGTCGGCGTAGAACCGCAACGCCTGCTTGTCGCCGACCCGGAATTGCAGGACGGCGGCGGCTTCGGCGGGGTCGGCGAAGCGGCGGACGTCGGTCAACTCGACCCCACCGGTGTCGTGGTAGATCAACCGCAAGGCACCGCCAGCCTCGACGGCGGAGAGTTGGCGGTGGTCGCCGAGCAGCCGGACGACCGCTCCGTGCTCGGCGGCGATGGCACGGACGCCGTCCAGGGAGCGGGTGTCAGCCATGCCGGCTTCGTCGACCAGGAGCATGTCGCCGCGCTGGATGTCAAGGTCAACCCCGAGAGCGTGCGCCAGCAGCAGACTGTGGATGGTGTTGGCGCGCACGCCGAGCTCGTCACCGAGGACGCTCGCGGCGACGGCGGACGGCGCGAAACCCAGCACACGTCCGCCGGTGGACTGCCACGCCTCGCGGACCGCGCGCATCGCAGTGCTCTTGCCGGTGCCGGGTGGCCCGATACCGACGGCGAGGAACAGACCACTGGAGACGAAGTGCTCAACGAGCGCATGTTGGCCGGGGTTGAGGCGAACCTTCTTGCGGTTGGAAGTCTCGAACCGGCGGATCGCGAGGTCACGCGCGAACCGAGACACCACCGGCCCGGCTGCGGTCTGCGCGGCGTCGACCAGGCGTTGTTCGGCGGCGAGGATCTGCTCGCTGGTGTAGCGCTGGGAACCGTGCCGGATGAACACCGACTCCCCATCCGGCCGCTGCAGCAAGCTCGGAACAGGCTCGACCTCAACGTCGAGCAGCACGGAATCGCGGTCGAGCGCGAGGCGGGCGACTGTCTCGACCGCTGCCATCCGCTCCTCGGCGCCGGCGAAGTCGACCGGCCGCAGCTGGCGGTGGGCCTCGGCCCGGATGTGGAAGATGTTCCAGGTCGCCCGGTTGGCCGACACCACATCCACCACCGCGGCGGCGACGCGCTCGGGGTCGTACTCAAGAGACGCGGTCTGCCGGTGCAGGCACCCTGCGATGACGTCGGGGATGGAGGCCCCGGGGAGCAGCTCGTGGGCATGGTGGGTCCAGTCGGCGATCTGGTCAGCCAGCGTGCGCAGTGCGGACTTGGTCGGACGGGTGGCGAGCGTGGCCTGCTGCGCAAGCTGGATCTGCACCGTGCGCGGCGGGGTGTGGCCGTGGCGGCGGACGTAGTCACGGACCAACTCGTCGTAACCTGCCTCCACCTGCGTACGGCGGCGGCTGAACCCACGGATCCACTCCAGGGGCATGCCCGCGATTTCACGAACGGCCCGTTTGCCGGGCCCTTTTGGAACATCGACGAATTCCGCACCGAAGCGGTCGACGATTCCTTGCTCAACCGTCGAATTGTAGACCTCGCTCATGCTGACGGCAGCCGCGTGCAATTGTTTGCTGTCCAGGGTCCGCCATCGCCCGTCCTCCCCCATCACCCGGTTCGCCACAGTCACGTGAGTGTGCAAATCCGGGTCACCCGCTCGCGAGTCACGATGGACAAACGCGACGGCGACAAAGCCTTTGGACGGCACCTGAGCGATGCCACCGGCGCCCATTCTGGTGAACGCGGCGACCTGCTCGCCGTAGACGAGCGCGCGGCGCCAGGCGGCCTCGTGGATCTCCTCCACCGCGGCGCGGATCTCGTGACCACCCAGCGCCCACAGCAGCGACACGGACTTGACCGGCGAGAAGACCAGGTCGAACCCAGCCACGGCGTGCCGAGCGCGGCCCAACTCGTCGGCGATGTACTTCTTGATCGCCTCGGCGGTGATGGCCAGGCACGACCCGTGGCCGGAAAGGTGCGCCTGGGCGATGTCCTCTTTGAGCCGGCGACGCTCCACAACAGAGGGCCGACGGTGATGCTCGCGTTCGAACGCCGCGTACGCAGCGGCCGCATCCCTGACAAGCGGGATCTCGTTGTCGTACTGCGCGAACCGGCGCCCCAATCGCGCCTGCCCGCGAGCCTTCTCGAACGACATCCCCGCGGCGACCCGCTCGGCGATGAACGCGTTCGCGTCCGGCCGCAGACCCTCGCCGAACAAGGCGAGCATCTGTTCTTCCGAGACGATCCCGGACACGTCGAGATCGGCGATCCCGGACCCAACCCACTGGCCGGGCGGGTTGCCTTCAACGGTGTAGTACGCGACGAGCGGATCGTGCGCGGAGCGCTGCACGTCCCCACTGGCGACCTGACGCGTCAGGTACTGATAGCCATCCCCAGCGTGCAGCACGTGACACGTCATGGTCACCGTGCGGGCCCGTGGCCCCTTCCCCCCAGGACACCAAGTCTACGCGACGTCCGGAGTGGATTTGCTTCCGCACACTGCAAGTGCCAGAGGTGTGTGATCTTTTGATCTTGAGAGGGATAGGGGTAATGAATGATCTTGAAGTGAACCGGGGTTTGATCATTTAGGAGTACGTGGGGATAGAGGCTGGCGTGAAGTGCTGGGAGGGCGGGTGGCGGTGCGTGACCCCAAGGGGTCGGGGCCACGCACCGCCGGGGTCAGGCTGCGGCGGTCGCCATGGCAGCACGCATCCGGAGTTCTCCGCGACCCCGCTCGGAGTTCATGCGCGGGCCTGCGATCGTCCCTTTCGCGAGTTCCCGACAGTCGGCACACAGTCCGTCGCGCACTCGGGTTGTGCTGGTGCACGCACACACGGCCGTGGCGGTGTCGTCCTTGGGTGGTTCGGCGTTGACCAGGTCCGCGTTGGCCGCGCACCATGCCTTGATGAGTGCCTTGGCCTCGGGGCCGACGGCGTGCCACTCGCTGTTGAGCAGGGTTCGCGCGGTGGCGGGACGGTGGCGGGTTGCGATGTAGGTGCAGCGGGCGGCCACGGCGTCGGCGACGGTGAAGTTGGCGGGCAGGCTGGGGATGCCTTCGCGGCCCTTGTCGCGGCACTCGGAGCACAGTCCGTCGTCGGACAGGTCGCCTTCCCGGACTCGTGGGGCGTGGTCGGCGCGGGTGCGCTCGGTCCAGCACGTCACGCAGTCCAGTCCGCGCAGGGCGTAGAGGGCGGCGTTGTCGTAGTCGATCGCGTAGGCGTCGGGTCGTGGGCCGTATGCGGGCTGGTCGTCGACGCCTGCGCGGTGCTCGGCGTAGGCATCGGCGTTCTGGGCAGCTCGGCCACGGATGCGGCGGGCGCGGAGATCGCTACGGCTTGCCGGTGCGCTGCGGCGGGTCCGAACGGGGCTGCTGGGTCGCGTGCTGTCCGGGCGGACGGGAGCGGCCTCCGGGAGGTCCACCACGCGGGACTCCCATTCGTCGCGCGCGGGCGCGCACGCTGCGATGATCTTCAGGGCGACGGGGTGTGCCTGGTGCTCACCCCAGAGAGCGAGCAGCTTGGGACGGGCAACGGCGTTCGGATGCGACAGGATGTCGGCACACTCGGTGAGCAGGGCCAGGACGTGCGGCTCGACGTTGTCGAGCAACCGGGCCATGAGGCGCTTGGCGTCCCGGAGCTTGCCATTCCTGATCATCACGGCAACGTCGGTGATTGCGTCAGAAACACAAGGCGACTGAGTCATTTCGAGTAATATCCTTTAATCAACTTCGGTGACCCGCCGAGCTTGGTCGTTCTCGGCGTTTCCTTCAATCTCGATTCTATCGTCTCATATAGCGATTTGACAAGGTTTTCGAGCATCAATTGCTGTCTTTTTGGCGGAATAGATGGACACGGCACAAATTGGAAGAAATGGATATTTGCGCTTTGTTTGTTTACCCTCTTTTTCCTGCCGCCCCTTCGCGCTTTTCGGCACTGGTGGCGGGGTGGTCGGGTCAAGGGTCGAGCTTGCTCGATCGGCGAAGCCGACGCCGTCAGGCGCCCTTGAGGCGACCACCCCGCCATGAGACGCTCAAAAGCGAAGGGTGTTTGGTGACGCGCGGCTGCGACCCACTCAGGACGTCACGACACGAGCCCTGGCGCGTCCGCTGAAACTGACTGTCTGGATAGACTGATCGAGCCTGTCGTCCAGGGTGTCAATCAGCCCGGGTGACGCGGCAGGCATCGTGCCAGCGCAGCTTGGTCGGCCGGCCCTTCGGGATCGGTAAGCCTTCGGGCTTCTGCGCTGGCACACCCGTCATCCTCCCCTGGGGCTTACCGATCGTCGCGTAACCCGGCGTAAGACGATCCCACGACCTGCCGTCGAGCGGTTCTGAACACCCCGGCACGAGGACGTCGAAAGTCTTCGCGCGCGGTGTCCGCAGCGCCGGTCACGGTACGTTCGTACAGGGGAAATGCGTCAGCCGTGTCGCGTCATGCGGCCGCCATACTGCCTGTTGGCTGCGCCGTTCCGGTGAGGGTCGAGGTGACGGTGGTTGACCCGCTTGCCGCGCCCGTGCACTGAGCTGGCGACGGGCAGCTGACCGAGTCACCGGGCGCGATGTCGTGGCCGGGGTAGAAGGTGTGGCAGCCACAGGCCAGGAGGGCGAACGTGGCTGGACCTCCGTTCGGGATGGTGTGCTCATCGTGCAACATGAGGCCCTCTCGTGGGATCGGGATTGGTGAGGAGGTCGCCAGCTCGGGTGAGGGCGGTGGTCAGGTCCCAGCTCGAGTTGCTGCTGAGCGGAGGCCTGCGGTGACGTAGCCTTCACAACCGATGACGACCCAGCCGCCGCCGACCCGGTTGCTGACGACGCCGTGGCTGGCGAGGTCGTCCGCGGTCATGGCCGTGACGGCGGTGTCGCACTCCGGGCAGTAGTCGATGAGCAGTGCGCAGGTCCAGCAGCGACGTGGTCGGTAGCCGTCGATGCGGAGGTGGGCGTCGAGCTGGCCGAGGGCGTGGTCGACGTCGACGGGTGTGGGTAGGCCGACACGCGGGCCGTCACCCTCATCGCAGCAGCGACGGACGCAGCCGGGACACCAGCCGTGGTAGGTCAGACGTGCGGGCGCACCGCAATGCTGGCAGCGTCGGCGGAGAGGCCGGAGCCGGGGCGACACGTCAGCTCCTCCCCCGTGACGGTTGGGTGACGGCGGCCTTGTCCGGCGAATCGCTCAAGGCGAGATAGAACCAGGTCACGTCCTGGTTCCACTCGGTCGCGCAGAGCACGCAGTCCAGCAGGGTGCGGCGGAGCATGCCGGGAAGTCGGCGGGCGTGAGTGCGGGTGCCGTGGCAGACCTCGCAGTCCCTGCGCCAGAACCGGCAGGCTGGGGACACGTCGTAGTAGCGGCCGCTCAGACAGGCGGGGCAGCCACACAGGTCAGCCTTCGGGTCGCCCGCAGGTGGTGGGGTGCTCGGGAGTGGCTGGTGGTAGGGCGGTCTGGGGATGAGTGAGTCGTGCCGGGCATAGCCGAAATCGAACAGACCGGCGGGCTCGGCAGTCGATGGGAGGAGAGGGCGCAAGGTAGGACTCCTGGAACGGCCTGGGGCCGGGCACCTGACGAGGTGCCCGGCCCCAGGAGGAGCAGGCGGCGTCCGTGGGGCTGGACGGCACCTGCTCGGTCGAGTGGTCAGAGACTGGTCCGGCCGCGATCAGAACGGGGGCTTGTCACCGCCGCCGGCGGCCGCGCCGACCAGCTCACGCTCCGCCTCGGCGTTGCTCCAGGGGTCCTCGGTCGTGGACGGCGCCTCGGCGCGGGTCGGAGCGGAGCCACGGCCGGCCTTCGCGACCGTGGCGACGTGCCACCGCAGGTTCGGACCGATCGCGTCGACCTCCAGCTCGATCACGGAACGCTTCTGACCCTCGCGGGTCTCGAAGTTCCGCTGCTTGAGGCGTCCCTGGACGATGACGCCCATCCCCCGGCGAAGGCTCTCGGCGACGTTTTCGGCCATGTCTCGCCAGATGGTGCACCGCATGAACAGGGGGTCGCCGTCCTTCCAGCCGGCGCCCTGGACGAACTGGCGGGGTGTCTCGGCGACGGTGAGGTTGGCGACGGCGTGCCCGTTGCCGGTGAAGCGCAGTTCGGGGTCGGCGGTGAGGTTTCCGACGATGGTGACGACCGGCTCGTTAGCCATTGTTCTGTCTCCTTCTCAGTTCCACCCGCACCGGGTGCGGGATCGTGGTGCTGTCGATCTGCCGCATGCGTGATCAGGTCATGCCGGGGCCCGAAGGGGTGGCGGGGGTTCTGGGTCGGCCGGTCGGGGAAGATCGCCGGAGGCGACCGAGCGAAGCTCGGCTTGTCTTCTCCGGGCGGGTGGCCCAGGTTCATCGCCACGAACCCCGGCACGACCTGATTGCATCTGGGCAGATCGACAGGACCACGATCACGTGCCTGAACCTCTCCCCCGCCGCATGTTTGGACACGCTCCGCAGCCGTCCAATGGGTACGGGCGTCAGTGAATGAATTTCGGTGCACCATGTCGGCTGCGTGGGAATCAAGCCGATGAGCGGCGATGCACCGTGTCCTCGAGTCCGACGTCGTCGGGAAGGCGAAGGCGATTCACCGAACTGGCATGGCGGCACACGCGCGCAGGAAAGCGGACGCGGCAGCCAGCACGTTGCTGTCGAAGGCTGTGGCGAGGTCTTCCAAGGTGAGGTCCGTGTCCTCCAAGTCCTCGGGATAGATGAACCAGGCCACGTGCAGGTCGGTCTCAGTCCCATACCGTGTACCGGTCTCGACGCTTTCGATGACCCCGTGCGCGAGGCCGTGGATGCTGCCGATACCGATCTGCCACTCGTCGGCGTTCAGAGTCCAGCGGAAGCCAGACGCCTCGTGCTCCTCCTCGATGGCGTGACCGACAGCAGCCGGAACTCGCCTCCAGTCGTCCGCATCCGCGACGACGGCGACAGCACCACTGATGAGTCCTTCGGCGTAGAGCTGGGCGGTCTGCAACGGCGCGGCCCACCAGGTGTTCAGTTGGCGGGCAATGACAAGCTCAACGGGTGTGAGCGATGAGGACACAGTTCCTCGCAGACGTAGATGGATGCCTGGGGTACAACACAGTGGGCGGATGCCAGCGAATGCCGGTCGGCCGTGACGCGTCACATCGCTAGGGGTAGCGGTGTGGCGCCTCCGCCGCGCACTACTTCACGGCTCCTGGCCGCGCGCCATTCGCGGTCGAACCCTGCGTGCTCTTTCGCGTCGATGACACCCGGCATCAAGGCGTACTCGTGGGTGGTGATCGGCCACTCCCGGGGTCGGTTCGGTAGAACCCGGACATCCACTCGAGGGACCTGGTCCGCCTCGGTCCACACCAGCGTGTCGTGCACGTGAGCTAGCTGAGTGAGCGCCGCAAGGCCGTCTTCACGGGTATCGGTAACGACGTGGGGGCGGATGGACCGCCAGGTGTCACCTTTCCTGGTCGGGTCTTTGACGGTCCGTCCGTCGCGGCCCCGCTGGCTTTTCCCCGTGGTCGGGTCTTTGATCGACGCGGGCCGATACACCCGTCGGGTCTCTACCACCGTCCATGTTGTCGCCTCAGCGAGTTGTGCGTCCGCCAGTTCGATGACGGCGTCGATTCCGCGGGAACGTACGAACTCGGCTGCCGACAACGATCCGAACAGCCGCATGCGACGGTTGATCGACAACGCCCGCCGCTCGACGTGGAGCGCGTACACACCGGCCTCGGGCTCGGCGTGCCATCGAGCCGCAAGAGCACTCCGGCCGGCTCGTGGAGCCTGGAAACAGCAGATTACGCAGCAGGATCGTGGGTAGACGAATCCCTTCAAAACCCTCTTCAGGTAACCCGCGCACCACGTCCGGTCACGACGCTTCTCGATCAAGGGGTACCACGGGTGGCGCGCGTTGGTGGTGTACGAGCTGTCCCGCTTGGCACGCCACTTCTCCTCGGCCGCGAAGGCGATCACATGCCGGAAGTCCGACGCCACACGTCCGGCGGTGATCTCATCCGCGATCGCGGAGTCCAGCACCTCGCCTTTTGCTCGGTAGCTACAGAGACGACGGCCCGAGACGATCTGCGGGACGGTCAGCGCTTGTTCCATCTCCTCGCCGAGATGCCACGCGCCACGCGGGACCAGCTCGCTAGGGCTGACGCTATCGGCAAGGACGTCATAGCCGTTGTGGGTGGCCTGTCCGCCGCGCGCGACCTGCAGGAAGCGAATGCCGTTCACACGAAGCATCGGCACCAGGTAGGTGTTGGCCGCCTCGATGGTGGATCGGTACTCGTCGCCGGTGACCGCCATTATCTCCAGTTCCACGCAGGTCTGGCCTCCCGGCCAGGGCATCTACGTCGTGTACATGTCCTCGACATCGTCAAGCCAGTCAAGGCTTGCCGTCCAAACGGGCTTCGGCTGTAGTCAGATGTTGGACGTGTAGCCCGACTCGGTTCTGATCGCCTTGCTGAATCGGTTCGGATCCGCGTCGCGTGATCTGGCTTCACCGACAAGCGTCAGGCTGCGCCGCATCGACTTCTGAGGAGGGAGTGTCCTTGGTCACTGCCGTGGTAGTCGAGCGAGCGCTTGTTGGACGGCGCTGGCCAGATTGGGGACATCGAAGCCAAGTTGTCGTAGCCGTCGGGCAGCGGCGGTGACCGAAGTTCTTGTCCTGCGTGCGGCCATGATCAACTTGTGCAGCGGTACGGGTTCGCGGACGTCGAGCCAGTCGTCTCGGGAGTGATCGTGTACGAGTTGCCTGTCCTCGGGAGTGAGCTGCGTTGGGAGATCGGGGGGCTCTGTGACGTCGAAATTCCACCTGCGCAACTGTTGGGCAATATCGGTCGGACGACGGTCGGCTTCCAGAGACGGGCGGATTAGGTGGGCGGTAGGCACGGTTTTCGTGACGTCCAACCATGGTCGCTGCTCGTCGTGATCGCGGCTGAGAAGCTTAAGGTCCGCTGCGGTGAGTTGCTCGGCGATCCTGATCACGTCGTCGGCCACCTCGAAGCCGTAGCAGGTCAGGCGTTCCGCGACGTCGCGTACACGGTAGCCCGGCATGCGCATGGCGATCAGGAATAGGGATGTGGCCTGCACCGGCTTGGTGACCTCGAAGATGTCGTCCATGCCGGTTCGGTCTTCGCGCTCGATCTCCTGGTCAATGTCGCTCAGGTGTTCCGGGATTCGATCAAGACCGCGGACAGTGAAGCCGAGGGCTGTTAGTCGTTCAGCCACTTTACGTGGACCGCCGAAGGCTGGCGGGGCGGCGATTAGGTGGTCCGGCGGAACGGGCTTGTCGTAGTCGAGCCAGGGGCCGTTCCCGTCGAACTGGGCGCTGATGAGTCGTAGGTCGTTCGCGTCGAGCTGCGGGGGGAGGTCTGCGGGAACGGCGACGTGAAAGCCGAGCCGGTCAAGTTGGTCGACAGCCTCGGCAATGTTGTAGTCGAGTTCTAGGGATGCTTTGACTAGATGGGCGAAGGCCACGGGGTGGCGGTGCTGGATCCAGGGGGCTTCGCCGTCCAGATTGTGGCTGAGCAGCTTGATCTGGTCGCTGTTCAAATGGGCGAGGTAGGACAGGCGGTCGGCGGAGGGGACGGTGAAGCCGTAGCGGCTTAGCCGGTCGGCCGATTCGGCGACGCTGAGTCGTAGGCGGCGCCGGGCCTCCAGGAAATGCGTGACCGGTACTGGTTCATCCGTGGTCAACCAAGGCCGCTGGCCCTCCAGGCCGTGGCTCAGCAGAGCGAGCTCGGTGCTGTCGAGGTGGGGATCGGTGGAGAACTGGTCGGGGAGCACATCGCGCATGCCGAGCACGACAGCACGTTCAGCGGTTTTGCGGGGGCTCGTACCGGTTGCGGCGGCCGTCCATAGGAGGTGACCGGGTGGTGGCGGAGGATCAAACGCCCGCTCGTCGCCACGTGACCAGTTCCCGTCGTCGGCAAGAAGGACGGCGTCAGACGGCAGCGCCGGAAGAACGTCAATACCGGGTGCGATTTCCGGCGCTATGTCGGTCAGTTGGTCGAGGGCCTCAGCGGGGTGGTGAGCGAGCCACCGCCACAACGCGATGTGGTCGGGACAACGGTCGGTATTCAGGTTTGGGAGAGGTGCGTCGTAGGTGAGCCGGTGCGTTCGGCGTCCGCGGTGCTTCCAGTCATGGAAGTCATCGCGGTCGGGTGTGAAGAGATCGATGTCTGGTGGGAAACAGCCTGTCACGGCAGTGTTGGATGGTTTGTCGTTGCCGAGTGATAGCAAGGTTCCGCTGGTGGCGGCGGTTTTGGTGACGAGGTCGGCTACCCATGGGCTGGACTGCGCGACGTCATGGATCCACTCGGTTCGAAGAAACGCGGGTGCGTCTTCGACCAGTTTGTGTATCGCGCCCGTCAGTAACCTCTTGATGCGGTGCGATACGTCGTCGAGCACGAGTGATCGATCGATTGACAATTCTGGCTGTGGATTTCCGGTGAGGTTCACGACCGCGCCGCGTAGGTCGTCCTCTTGGCCGGGGCGGCTGAGCCCGCCGTGATGGTTCGCGGCGCGGACGTAGATGCCGTCGATCAGCAACGCGCCACCGTGTTCACACCAGATCACCTGGCCGTCGTCTTGCTTGGAGCATGTGATGCTGTGGCCGAACGCATCGATGCCGTCTTGGTCGAAGGCGGGACGTGCACGGGCGTGCAGGACGTCCGGTTCCCATACGTCGTGTTGGTCGTCTTGTTGGTCGTCGTGTGTCGCGGTGGTCCGGTACTGGGCGATGCCGAGGACCTTGCGTAACAGGTCCACGCAGGACGGAGCACGGTCGCCGTCTTGGAGGTACAGCCGGACTCGGGTGCCTGGTTCGCTCTGTGTCGAGGGGTTCTCCTGGATCCGGAACAGATGGCCGGGCCCCACGATGGTGACTGTTTGGACGACCCCTTGGAGCCGGTCGTTGTACGCCATGCGGCAGGTCTCGACTTCGATCTCGTCGGCCAGCATGAAGTAGCTGATCACGCCAATTCCGAAGCGACTGTTGGGCACGAACTCCACGCCATACTTGTGGAACTGTATCTCGTCATGGAGGAACTCGGGGCTGTCGATGTAGCGGACACCCACGTGGGAGAACGCGCCTCGCAGGTCAGCCGCGTCCATGCCAACACCGGTGTCCCGGCATTCGAGGTAGTGTCGGCCTGTCGCGTCATCGATGCCCTGTATGAAGTCGATTTGGCCTTTCCAGCCGAGGTTGGTGCCGCGGCACCGCTGGCGGGCCTCCCGCAGGCGGCAGGCGTCCAGCGCATTCTGGTACAGCTCCCTGATCGCCAGCGCCGGGTCACGGTAGAGGTTTCTGTCCATCAGAAGCTCGCGCACCCGTTGCTCGTCGAGCCGAAACCTGTCGACCGGTGTCATGAAGCGAGGGTGATTGAGGCTGTCCCGGGCGGCGACGACCTTGTCCGCCGATGCGCCGACAGCAGGGAGCTTCCGCAACGGTTCCAATGACACGTCATTGGTGGCCACGGCACTGATTGATCGCACCACCGCGTCCACATGGGCGGCGTGTTCCTGCAGCGCGACCAGCACAGCCTCATGGTGGCATTCGGCTTTTAACGTCATACCTGGCCACGACGACATCCGTACCGTGTTTCTCAGATCGTCGAGATCGACTGGGTGGGGGATGCCCAGGTGCTCCGCTACAACGGCAGGCAGTGCGGTAAGCGGGATCGCCAGCACGTAGGCCAGCTTGACCAGCAGAGCGACCAACCGCTCGCGCACGCGTCGCGATGGAGCGGACACGTCGCAATCGCCTGGTCCCGCGTCCAGTCCGAGCTGGTCCAGGCTGCGTAGCTGCTCAGGGCTCACTCGCACGACACGCAGGAGCGGATCCAGCAGTTCGACCAGCAGTCGACGAGTCGAGTCGGTTCCGATGGCCGGATCGTCGAGAAGCGCTCGGAAGACCGGCTCCGTCGACCTACGAGAGCCGAGCCAGTAGTGGTAGAGCCACCAGCCGATCTCTCCGGACGCCTGAGCCCCATTGAACGTCGCTTGCCCATTGGCTCGACGTACCAACCGCCGACACGGTTCCCGGCGAAGAAATGCCATGTAGTCGACGCGATTTGGGTCCTCGCCCGGACGTGGCTCCGTAACGAGATCGGCAGGTCGGGCACCAATCATCCGCGCCGCTCGAAGCGTGGCATCGGCCTGACAGGCAAACGGTGCGAGAACCAGTAACGCCGCCTCCGCTGCTGACAGGTCCAGGTCTTTGAGGCTCGTGACCAGGTCAGCCATTCGTTCTGACATCCTGCTGGCGAAGTCGAGATCATGCCACCGATCGTCGGCCAGAATGGGCTCAGCCTCCCCCTGGAGCTCGACCAGGCGACGTGCCACCGCCACCGCGTGATCGCCCATCGAAGGGACACCGTCGGTGCGCACGGCACGCCAGACCTCGTGCTCGATCAGCCGTGTCCATACATCCTCACCGGAACTCGCGGCGGTGCGGCCCAGAGCTGCGTCGTAGCGGTTGATCCAATAGTCGACGTTGTTCTGCTCGTCCTTCAGCCGCGACATCTTGGGATGAGCGCGCGCGTAATCCAGGCACAGCACAACGAGCGTGGTGAGCGTGGCAGGCCGGGCCCTCGTCTTGCCCGTGAGCAGGCTAGTGATCGTGCCGCGCCCTATCGGAGACACGTTCGAATTCGCGCATCGCGCCAGCAAGTCGTCGTATTTCGGGGAGCCAGCCAGCTTCCTCAGTTCTGCCAGTACCGCGGCCGCACGCTGCTGAGCTGTCGTCCCCACTCGTTCAGTTTCGCCCACTTTCCCACCCTCGCACCCAACTGAACGGCACCGGCCCGACCGTGGACACGAACGCCACGACGGACAGGAGCCCAGGTCATGATTCACAATCTCGTGGACGCACTGCCAGCCATCACCATCGGTCTGCGCGCGGCCACCGCAGTCCTCACGTTCACCGTCGCTCTGCATCGTGCTCTTCGTTACTGGAGGCGGTTGCGGGATCGGTGATCGAGAGGGTACCGGTCAGATCAGAACGGCGGTCCGTGATGACTGCGCATCGACATGACCATGGTGTTCTTGCCAGCACATCACACTCAGGGCAGCAACGGCGGCTTCACTGTAGCTGGCAGTAGCTACGCCGGTCCTCACAGGGGCCGCTGTACCTTCGCTTCGGTAGGTGGGAGTGCAACTCGGAGGCGGCGTAGTTCAGCGTAGGTGTGTTCGAGTTGTTGACGTTGTTGGTTGTTCTGCTCGGTGAGGGCCTCGATTCGCCGTTGGAGCCGTTCGTTTCGCGCCTGAGCTGCAGCGAGACGGACGCGCAGGGAGCGTTCACTGGCTGGGGTTGCTCGTGGTGTCGGTGCTTGTCCGGCGAGTTGACGTAGGCCCGCGATGAGGTCGGGTTGGGTGTAGAGCCACGACCGGGAGACGCCGGCGTCCATGGCCAGCGTGACGACGCTTGCTGGCTGGCCGGAGCTGCGCAGTGCCAGTAGAGCGCCTTCTGCTCGACGGCGAGCCTCTGCACTCCGCCGTGCAGCAGCGGCGACGAGGTGGTGGGAGTTGTCAGCTGGCGTCATCGAGTTGAGCCACCTTTCCGCCGAACACGACCTCGCCATCGTCGCACCGTTCACACGTCTCGATGATCTTGTCGAGGTTGTCCAGGATCCTGGTGTTCTTCTCGGCGATGCGGTCGTGCCCGGCTGCTCGCGCGGATTCGATGATCGTGAGTGTCCGGCCGCGCTGCTCGCGGTGTTGAGGCAGGAAGTCCGGGGTGGTGAGGAACATGGGGCAGGTCAAGCAAGGGTTGGCGTGTTCGCAGTCGCGGACCAGCGGGAGCCCGCAGTAGCCGTTGGGCAGGGTCTGTTTGGCGCGGCCGAGGCTGACGCGGGTCCAGGCCGCGTTGCTGAGAGGGTCGCCCTCAGCAAGCTGGATGATCTCACCTTGCGCGTTGACGGTGACTGCGCGCTCCCAGTGCTCCCGGACGGTCTTGGCATGCAGTCGGGCATAGACGGCGGTCATGGCCGGGGACATGTGGTCGAGCAGCTCTTGGACGACGTGTTGTGGGACGTTGGCGTTGATCAGCCGTGTGCCGAGGGTGTGCCGGAACTGGTGTGGCGTCACGTGGACCCGGTGGCCATGCTCGTCGACCAGTTCGATGTCGGCCAGCCAGGCGGTGAGGTGGTGAACCCAGGTCTTCCGGGGAAGCGGCTTGTCACCGCGGGGGTTGTCGGTTTCGGCAAGAAACAGCAGCGAGCACCCACCGGGGAACCGGGTGCGGACGCGGTCCTGCTGTTCCCTGATCAGGCTGACGAGCTTGTCGGTGATCGGGAAGAACGCCGCGCGTTGCCCGACCTTGTGGTTGATCCAGGCGAGATACGGCGCGCTCGAGTTGTCCCGGACCACGCAGTCAAACGGCAGCCAGGCCGCGTCCTTGGACCGCAGCCCGCAGGCCATCACGATGCGCAACAGCAACTCGCCATGCCGGTTGGGAAACTTCGCGAGGTTTATCTCGTCCTCGCACTGGCGCATGACCACCTCGCTGAGGAACCGCGGCTTGGATGGCAGGGCTTTCGGCCCATCCCCCGGGATCACGACCGCCGTACGGGGCAGCCGCTGCTCCCAGCCGAGGGTGTGGACGGTGTCGAGGAAGACACTGATGCCGCTGATCTTGTGCTTGCGGGTGGCGACGTGGACGCCCTCAGCCTGCATCCACGCGAGCCATGCCTCCACGGTGTGGCGGGTGAGCTGCTCAGGCTTCCGGCATCCGTTGGGTTGGCGGGCGGCGAACTGGGCGAACTCGCCGAGGTAGCGCACGTTGCCGGCGATCGTGCCGGAACCCGAGTTCTTGCTGATCATGCGTCGGGCCCAGCGTTTGGCCAGGTCGCGGATCCACTGCTGGGGGATCTCGGTGAACCGCAGGTAGCGGGCGGTGTTCTCCGGGACGCGGGCGAACCGGCGCAGGTCCCAGACGTCGCGGTCGTACTCGCGTTCCCATACACCGCCGGCGAGCAGCACCTCCAGGTGGTAGCGGGTGTCGATCACGAAGGTCAGCGCGGTATTGGTCGGCCGTGCGCCTGACGGGCCGCGGGCCTGGGTGCGCCAGGCGTCGTTGTCCAGGTCCAGCAGGCTGGTCACTCCGGTTTCGCGGATCCAGGTCAGCGCGAAGGCCAGTGATTTCAGGCAGGTCTTGCGATCGCCGGCCTCCGCGCGGCGTTGCAGACCAAGCCCGAGCTCCAACCGGATCTGCGGACACAGGTCCCGCATGTCCAGCATCGGCATGCCCCGACTACTGGAGTATCGGCTGAACACCTCGAGGTCTGCGGGCTGGCCCGCCTTCTTCCAGCGCGCGTAGTGGCCCGCGCAGAAGCCCGCCGTCACGTCGGCCCAGCGTTCGCAGCCAGTGAACCGGCAGTCGCGCTCACCGTGACAGGGAGGGACATAAGCGGTGTCAGCGGCCCACTCGGCTGGGTCCGGGCAGCCGTCACCTCGCCAGTGGTGGCGGTGACGAGGGCACAGTCCGATGCGGCCACCGGCTCGGTTGCAACCGGCGACCAGGCAGGCCGGAAAGCTGACATTGCCGTAGTTCACCCTCGTCTGGGTGGCCGCCCACTCGTCCAGAGGAGGTTCGCCGGCATCGCGCCAGGCTTTGCGGTGGCCGTTGCACAGCCCTGGTTTGGCGTGGTTGAGGGGTCGGTTGCAGGGCGGCACCCGGCAGCGTCCGAAGGTGAACACCGGGTCATCGGCCTCAGGGATGAACACCTCGGCCCGGAACGCGGGCTCCACGGCCTCCATCAGCCGCGCCAACAGGCCAGGATGCGTCGCCGGAGCGGTTGTGCCGGTCATGCGGTTGGGTCTCCGTCCAGGACACCGTGCTCGGCCAGGACCCGGCGGTAGTCGGCGAGGTCGAGGTGGGCGTAGGTGGACTTGGTGGTCTGGGGTGAGGCGTGTCCGAGCAGCTCCGCGACGACCTCGATCGGGACGCCGGAGCGCAGCAGCCGGGTGGCGTAGGAGTGCCGCAGCGCGTGCCAGGTCGAATCGGCAATGCCAGTGGCTCGGCGCAGCCGATCCCCGAGATCCTCGACCGCGCTGTAGGTCATCGCCGCGCCGCGCTGGCCGCGCCAGAGGTTGACGAACACGTAGTCGCTGTCCAGGTCGCCGTACTCGGCGTCGAGGTAGTCGGCGTAGCGGTTGAACAGGTAGTCCCGCACCGGCACTGCGCGGTCCTTCATCCCTTTCACCCGCGCTTGGTTCGGGTTGTCCTCACGCGCGACCACGTGCACCGCGCATACCGCGGGATCCAGGTCGGCATGCCGCAACCCCAACGCCTCACTGATCCGCAAACCCGACTCATAGAGCAGGGTGACCAGGAACCGGTCCCGCAACCGCCGGCACGCATCCTGCAACAGCGACACCTCATCGTCAGTCAGCGCGCGGGGCCGCTTGCTACTCGTGGTGATCCGCAGCGGGCTCCGCTCCACCGGACCGCTCATCGCGTGCGCCAACATCGGTACATAGTCACCCGTCGCCCGCCGGGTCCCCGGCGTCATCCCACCCAGTACCGGCCGAGCGGAGCCCCGCACCGCATGGAACCGGTAGAACTCAGCCACCGCCGCCCGCTTGCGCACCAACGTGGAACCCGCCAACGCCGACGGACTGCCAGGCAACACAAACACACCCGGCCGCCGCAGCCCGGACGGCCGACGCAACCAGTCCACGAACGCCGCCAGATCCTCCAACTCGACATCGGCGAAGTCCAGGCCACGCTGGCCCAACCACTCGAACAAGTCCCTCAGGTCATGGGCATACGCCTTGACCGTCGCAGGCGACTTACCCTTCGCCACCAGGTGCACCAAGAACGCCTCGATCGGAGGCACCGGCAACGAATCCCCGCCGATCACCGTGTACGACACCGACGTCTCCCCGGCCAACCTCTGCACTCGCACGTGACACCGTCCTCGTCATAGACACCTCATCCTGATATGTCCACGACGGACTGTCCACTCAGGATCATGACACAAGGACTACACCACAGACACAGTGGTTCGAGCTGAAGATAATCGCGGTGATCACCAGCAACTCGTCCAGGTCGAAGTCACGTGAGTGGGGGTTGTGGCACCACAGGTGCAGGAGAGCCATCGAGTCGACCCCGGCTCCTCTCTCGCCGGTTGCTGACTGTTGCACGACGAGTCGGATCGGTCGGGTGTCCTGCATGGGCTGACGTGGTCCCGCGCTGGACAGCGGACGTTCGTCGAAGAACCGCATCCCTGTCGTGCCAGGTCGATAGACTGCAGGCCAGTTGACAGTCCGGAGGGATTCATGCGTCAGAGAGAACGTCGCGGGATCATTTACGTCCTGATCAATGAGCACATGCCCGGGATTGTGAAGATTGGCCAGACAACCCGCGACGTTACCAGGAGAGTTCATGAGCTGTCGCGCCCCACGGGGGTTCCTGCCGAGTTTGAAGTTGTCTATTCCGAGGTCGTATCGGATGTCGATTCCGCAGAATCTGAGATCCACGCTGCAATGGCGGAATTTCGAGTAAATCGATCCAGAGAGTTCTTCAGGGTTAAGATCTTCGATGCAATTCGGGGAGTCCAGTCTGTATGTCAACGATACGGCTCTGTCCCTGGTTGCGTGATCAACTACCCATG
This sequence comes from Actinophytocola oryzae, assembly GCF_004364325.1. Classification (GTDB taxonomy): domain Bacteria; phylum Actinomycetota; class Actinomycetes; order Mycobacteriales; family Pseudonocardiaceae; genus Actinophytocola; species Actinophytocola oryzae. The sequence goes on from NZ_SOCP01000015.1 coordinate 195,710, forward strand.
CCTGAGCGGTTGCGAGCGGTTAGGTGAGCAGGATTCTCTTGCGTAGCAGGGCGAAGCTGGCTTTGCCGTAAGTCTGACGCTTGAGCAGCTTGATCTTCGTGTTGACTCCTTCGGTAGGGCCATTGCTGTAGGGCAGGGTCAAGCCGGCGACCGTGGCGTCCCAGTCCTTCTCCAAGCCGTTGAGATAGGAGTCGAAGCCAGGCAGCGCGTCGAGACGCGTGGCGGTGATCCAGTCTGCGAGGTCCTGGCCGCGGTGTTGGGTGAGGAGATCCGCGAACTCGCGGACCCGGGTGGCGAGGGTGGTCATCTCGGGGCAGCTGGTGGTCAGGTCGTCGAGGTGGCGGCGGGTGTGGTCGGGCAGGTTGGCGGGTTTGCTCATGATCCAGGAGACCAGCCGGCGCGGTGAGGGTGTGGCGCGTTGCGGGTCGGCTCGGCCTTGGTTGATGTAGCGGACCAACAGGTTCGCGCTGCCGGTGTAGCCCTGTTGGCGGATCTCGGCCAGGATCCGGGTGACCGGGACGTTCTCGCCCAGGCGTTGTCGGACCAGGTCCCGGTGGGCGTCGACCAGGCAAGCCCCGTAGCGGGGCGGACGTAGCAATTGTTCGGCCTTGTGGGCGCGGGCGTAGCGCTTGATCGTGTTCAGTGCCCACCCCAACCGCCGGGCGCATTCCAGCAGCCCGACACCCTGAGCGAGTAGGGCATGCACGGCGGCGTGCCGGTCGCGGGTGCGTGCGTCCAACGCCGAATCAGGCGCGCGCGGGATGGTGTTCCAGCTGGCGGAATGGGCGATGACAGTCTTCTCGACCGCTGCGGTCAAGCCGTGCCATAGATGCCATCGGTCACTGGATTGGACCGCTTTCGGGACGGCTTGGCGGATCGCTTCGGCATAAGCGGCCGAGCCGTCCCGGCAGACCACCTCGATCCCGGGATGCTCGCGCAGCCAGGCGGACAGCGTGGCGGCTTTGCGGTCGGGCAGCACGTCGAGGCGGCGGTGGGTGACCGCGTCGATCACCACGGTGGCGTACTTGCGGCCTCGTCTGATCGCGAAGTCGTCGACACCGAGCACCGCCACCGTCCCGATTTCGGGGTCAGGCAACGCATGCACCAGCCTCAGCAGAGTGTTCCGGCCCGCCACAAACCCCAGCAGGGACGCCAGACGCGAGGCGGCCCGGCCAGCCAACGCCAACCCGATGTGTTCCAACGCGGTGCGGCACGAGGATGTTCGGCGGGCGTGCTTGGCGGTCAAGTCGTCGACCTGCTCAGCGAACGTCCGCACAGCACAGTCGTTGGTGTCGCAGAAGAACCGACGCACCTGTAGGCGCAACACCACCGACTGCCCGGCCACCGAACTATCGGCCAGCCCACGGTGATAACGACTGTGAACCCGGCGAGACCGACCATTGCAGGATGGACAGATCGCGTGTTCTGCCCTGACCCGTGCCCACACCTGCACACCCGACCCGGTCCGCTCGACCTGCTCCACCACCACACCCGCCAGGTGCGGTAGTAGCACGTCCAACCACTGATGATCACCCACGGACCATGATCACAAACGGTCGATCGGCGCCGCCGCCCAGCCCCGGCAAAGTTGATCACGCAACCAGTGACAGAGCCATTATTCTTACACCCCCGCTTGTCACGCCTGCTCCTGCCTGCTGACCAGCAGGCGATTCAGCGATAGGTGCGGCCGCGAGCTGCGCGTGCTGGCGGAAATGGGGTCTCGAGGTCGGTGACAAGACCGCGGAGGTGGGCGTTGCGGTGGGCATGGTCAGCGAGGTGGCCGCGAAGTTGGTGAAGCAGTTGGAGGATGCGGGGGGACGCGACGGTGTCCAGGCGGTTGAGCGCGGCGCGTGTGGTGGCGGCGGCTTGGTCGAGGTTGCCAGTGCGGGTGTGGGCAAGGGCGAGTAGTACACCGTGTCGCAGTGCTGAGCGTTGGGAAACGCTGGTTGCGTCGGTGTCGGCGCGGTTCCGGAGGAGGGGTTCGGCTTCGGTGAGGAGCGTGTGTTGCTGGTGGGGCAGGTGGGTGGCGAGTGTGACGAGGCCGCGTCCGGTGATCGCGTCCAGCTCGGTGGGTGACACGTAAGCGGCCCAGCGCGGTGCGGGCTCGCCAGCCGTGAGGTGGTCGAGGTGGGTGAGGGTGGCGTCGCGGGCGTGGCGAAAGCTGGTGAGGTCGCCGGCGGCGGCGTGGGCGAGGCTGGCGCGGGCGGCGATGAGTGCTCGAACCGGGGCGGGGGCGTGGGCGGCGGCTTCTTGGCTGGCGGGGGCGAGTTGTAGCGCGTCAGTGATCTGCCCGAGAGTGATGGCTTGGTTGCTCATGAGGGCGAGGATGCTGGCGGTGAGTGGCCGATCGTGGGCGGCGTGGGCGGCGTGGAGGCCGGTGAGGTACCAGCGTTGCGCTCGGCCGTCCCGGAGGGCGTCGTAGTCCATGAATCCGGTGGTTTGCGCGAGTTGAGCGAGCGCGGCGGCGAGCCGTTGTCCGGTGGCGGGTGTGTAGCTGCCCACGCGAAGGAGGCGTGCGACGGAGTGAAACTGGTCGGCGACGAACTCCGCGCCGGCAGCGCCGTGCTGCTCGTCGAGCTGTTGGGCGTTGGCCACGACGCCGTCGATGACGTTGAGCAGGGGTTCGTCGACTGTGACGCGGTCGTCGGTGTGCGCGGCGGCGGCCAGGACGGGCGCTGAGGTGGTGAACGAGGCCCATCCCGGTGCGGTGAGCGCGGCTCCAGAGACGGTGAGGAAGGTGCGTCTGCTGAGCATGTGTACGTGCCACTCCTCCGCGAGTCGGTGGAGACCCTTGGCGTCCCAGGGTAGATCGAGACCATGGTCGGCGGGCAACGGTGCGGATGCCCGAGGCGGTGCCAGGTCGAGATCGAGCAGGGTGATCTCGGTGTCGAAGTGTCCGCTGAGCAGGGCGGCGAGGATGTCGCCGGCAGGCGGTCGGGGACGTTCGCCGCTGATCCAGCGGGTGACGCGGGAGGCGTCGACTGCGATGCCGGTGTGGCCGAGTTCCTGGGCGCGTGTCCGAATTCGTCGAGCGGTGTCTGCCCGACTCCATCCGGCTGCGTCGAGCAGGCCCGCGAGTTTGGTGTTTCGTCCGAGTCGTGTCGTGCCCACGCTGCTCACCTTGGCGTAGTCGATGCGATGTTGGCACGCGGGTAGGTCGATTCGCACCGCATTCGCACCAGCCGAAGCCCTATCGCCAGCGGCGGCGTTCGAGTTTGCTCGAACGCGTGCGCAAAGTTCGTGACTTGGTGACGAGGGCGGGCAGAAATGTCAGTGGCGGCTCCGGCTCACATATCAGTCTGACGGACGGTGCGCCATTGAGTGCTCAGTAGCGGCTCGACGCCCAACTGTGCGGTATCGACAGTTGCACAAATCTATCCTTCTCCATGGGGAACAAACAATGCCGGAATCATCAATGGCCGCCATGCTGGGCGTGCGTCCTGCTGCGGGATATATCGGCGCGTACGTCGATAATGTTGACTTGAGTAGTGAGCTCGATGACGCCACGATCGCCGAACTGCGCCGATTGTTGCTGACGCACAAGGTGTTGTTTTTTCGTGAGCAACGTCTGGATCACGCGGCGCAGGTCGAGTTCGGGCAGCGGTTCGGTCCGCTCGCGGTGCGCGCTCGACAGCAGGACACCGATGACCTCGCCCAGTTTCCGCAGATCTTGACGATCTCTCCACAACTGGACAGGAAGCTGGTGGGCGCTGACTACGAGGCGGTGTTTCGCAGTCGGTGGGCGTCGAGCATCAGTGGTTGGCACGTGGACACCTCGCAGGTGGTGAATCCTCCGGCGATCGCGTTCCTGCGCGCGGAGGCGGTACCGCCCTTTGGTGGCGACACTCAGTGGACGAATCTGGTCGCGGCCTACAACGGTTTGTCTGCCCCGCTCCAGAAATTGTGCGATGGACTCCACGCGGAGCACAGTTTCTGGCCCGCCCAACAGCTCGACCCTTCCGTCCCGAAGGAAAAGCGGGCTATCGACATGATCGGAAACCGGCGGGTGGCGGTGCACCCGGTGGTGCGCGTGCATCCGGAGAACGGGGAGAAGGCGTTGTTCGTCAACCCGTCGCGCACCGCCCGCATCATGGGCATGAATCCCGTCGAGAGCCGGCACCTGCTGGGACTGCTGTTCGAGGAACTCACCCGACCGCAGTACACGGTCCGCTTCTCATGGGAGGCGGGTTCGGTGGCGGTGTGGGACAACCGGTCCACCGCGCACCTGGCCGCTACTGATATCGATCACCTCGACGGCGCTGTCCGGATCATGCACCGGATCTCAACGGTGGGTGACATCCCGGTCGGCCCGGATGGCTTCACCTCCTACGCCGTGGCGGGTGACCCGCTCGACGAACCCGCGGCCACCGCGCACACCTCCGACCCGGTAGTTCCGCAGTGATACCGGCGATGTCCGCGCCCGAAACGTCGGCGGCGGTGGCCTCCGTCATCCCCCGGTCGCTGATCCGAGCCGACGCCGCCACCATGCACTTCGACCGCTACCCGCAGTACGAAGCCGGAATGCGCTGGGTCGACGAGTGGGTCACCCAGCCGCACCCCGACCTGGGCAGGCCCGGCGCGGTCTGCCCCCAGCTGGCTCCCGCGATCCGCGCCCAGACGGTGTGGCTGGTCGCCCTCACCGTGGCCGGATACACGCCTGCTCACGCCGTCGGCGCGGGCACGGTGCTGATGGAGGTCTTCGACGACCTGGCCGCCGGGCCGGACCGGTCGAGCACCGCGCTGCTCGGCTTCTTCCCCGAACTGCCCGACGAGCACGCCGCCACGTTGATCGACGGCGGTCACCGCGAGCTGCGGACCGCGTTCGTCGAGCGAGGGCTGATGCTCGGCGAGTTCCACGCGCGCAGCACTGTCGGCGGGGTGCACAACCGAGCGCTGCGCGTGATGCGCTGCCCGGCGCCGATGTTCGCGGTGCGCGTCATGACCCCGCACGACGTGGTGTTCGCCGACCAACCCGCACTCACTCCCGCCGAGCGGGTGGCGTTTCTGCGCGCCTGCGAACGACACATCGGAGCCCGGCTCAACCCCACGACACGGGCAGACCTGGGAGCCCGGCTGCAGACCGCCCACGAAGCCCTTCCCGGGCGGAGGTGACCCGGCATGCGTCTGCCGCTCTCGGACATACTCGCCTGCCCGTCCCTCGCCGCGGCGCTGGAGGCGGCCTACCAACGGCACGGCGACTCCGACGCGCTGATCACCGCATCGGAATCATGGACCTACCAACAACTCGCTAAGAAAGCACGCGCTGTCGCCTCCGGCCTGCGCGCGGCCGTGATGGCCCCCGGGCAAGAGTCGATCGTCGCGGTGGTCCTGGACCGCTCGCTCGAGTTCGTGGCCACCGTCGCGGGCGTCGCCGCCACCGGTATGCCCTACCTGCCGCTGGACCCCGCTGCGCCGGACGCGTACCTGGAACAGGTGTTCGCCGAGGCCCAGCCGGCGCTCGTCGTGACCTCCGCCGAGCGTGCTGGCCGGCTCAGAGCGCGCACGACCGCGAGGGTCGTGACCTACTCGGATCTGGCCAGCCGCGACACGACGACCACCGCGACGGCCACAGCCACAGCCACGGCCGCCAGCATCGTCGCGAGCGCCGGCAGCCCCGCGTACGTCATCTACACGTCCGGGTCGACCGGCGTGCCGAAGGGCGTGGTGGTGCCGCAGGCGGCGCTGCTGAACTCCACCGCGGCGCGCGTGGACCAGTACGGCGCGGCCGGTCGGGTGCTCCTGCTGCATTCACCCGCGTTCGACCTGACCACCGGCGTCCTGCTCTGGACCCTGCTCACCGGCGGGAGTCTGATCATCGATCCGGCGGGTCTCAGCGACGTCGCCGCGACGGTCGATCTAGATGATTGATTCCGTGAAGATCGTGTGAGGTGACCCTGATGGGTGGGCATGGGAGGAGGGTGTCCAAGATCAATGTGTGAGCAAAGAGCTAGACACCCTCCTTACCGCACTGTACGTGCTGGTCGATGACCATGTCGTCCCGCCCCGCGTGGGGCGGGGTCGCCGTCCTGTCTTTACCGACAGTGAGTTACTGACGGTGGCTGTCGCCCAGGTGTTGTTGCGGTTCCCTGGTGAGCGTCGGTGGATCCGGCATGTCCACAGCGATCCGCACTGGCGGGCCATGTTCCCGCATCTGCCCAAACAGTCGGGCTACAACAAGCGGCTGCGGAAAGCGGAACCGTTGTTAGGCAGGGCGATCTGGACGTTGGCCGCGTGCTGCCCGTCCTGGTTCGACGATCTGTGGATGACCGACGCCACCCCCGTTCCCTGCGGCATGTCCCGGGAAACGGTGAAGCGTTCCGACCTGGCCGGACACGCCAACTATGGTTACTGCGCGTCACATTCACGGTACTACTGGGGGTTCAAGCTCTACCTCGTGTGCACTGGTGACGGGATGCCCGTCATGTGGTGCCTGGCCGACCCCAAGATCGGCGAACGTGAGGTGGTGGCCGCCCTGTTGGACAACAACCACCACCTCATCCGAGAAGGCCAGATCTTGCTGGCTGACGAGGGTTTCTCCGGCGCGGAGTTCAAGAAACTCACCGCGTCAAAGCACCTGCGTCTGCTGCGCCCGGACCCCAAGGACGAGACCTACCGCAACGGCAACCTCGGCGGTGTCCGCCAGTGGATCGAATCCGTCAACCAAACCTTGAAAGGCCAACTCGACCTGGAACGCCACGGCGGACGCACCCCCACAGGCGTGTTCACCCGCGTCACCCAACGCCTCTTGGCCATGGCCACCGCCATCTGGCACAACTGGACAACCGGCGTCACCAGCAAACGATCACTCATCGCCTACGACCACTAACACCAACTTCACGGAATCAACCATCTAGAGCGGCCGGGCTGGTCGACCGCCCCCAGCGCCGAGGACTGGCACTGGATCGGCGACCACGCCGAGGCCGCCGACCTGGTGACGTCCCTGGGTGAGCGACCCTTCCCAACCGTCGGACGCCAAGACCTCGGGACCTTCACCGGCCCACTGTCTCGGCACACCCCGCTGGTGCGCGTGGTGGACGTGCCCGACATCGCACTCCCCGCCCGGTGGACGCTCGTGACAAGCCGCGGCCCCTACCACCCCGACGACGAGAGGTCGCTCATGACCGGCCACGGCGTGGACGCGCTCGTGACCAAGGACTCCGGCGGCAGCTACACATGGCCGAAGATCCAGGTCGCTGGCGAGCTGGGCCTGCCCGTGGTGGTGGTTCGCCGCCGAGCATCACCCGTTGACGTCCCGACGGTCAGTGACCCCGCCGACGCCGCGGCCTGGGTGCACGACTGGATGTACGAACGGCTGGCGCGGGAGTACGTGCTGGACGAGAAGAACCAGGACTTCATGCGCCAGGCCAACCCGTGGGCGTTGCGTGGCATCGTGGAACGGCTGCACGAGGCGGCGGAGCGCGGGTTGTGGGCGTCGCCGGATCCCGACGTGCTGGCCGCGATGCAGTCGGTGTACCTGTCGCTGGAGGGCGACCTCGAGGACGGTGGGACACCGTGACCCGCGAGGCCTGATCGGTTCTTGTCGCGGACGCGGGAGGTGGTGTGATGCGTCGACTGGTCGTCGCGGCGCCTTCGTCGGGGAGTGGCAAGACAACGGTGGCGACCGGGTTGATGGCCGCGCTTCGGCGACGCGGGCATCGGGTATCGCCATTCAAGATCGGTCCCGACTACATCGACCCCGGCTATCACACTCTGGCCAGCGGCCGGCCGGGACGAAACCTGGATCCAGTGCTCGTCGGCGAGGATCGGATCAACCCACTGTTCAGTCAAGGGACCGCCGGCACCGACATCGCGATCGTCGAGGGTGTGATGGGGATGTTTGACGGCCGAGGCTCCGACTCGGACTTCGGCTCCACCGCGCACCTCGCGAAGCTGCTGTCCGCGCCGGTGGTGCTCGTGGTGGACGCGTCGGGCCAAGCGCGCAGCCTGGGCGCGACGGTGCGGGGATTTCGTGACTTCGACGTCGATGTGCGCCTGGGCGGAGTGATCGCCAACCGGGTCGGATCACCCGCGCACGCGAAACTGCTCGCCGAGGTCTGCGCGGACGTCGAGGTGCCGATGCTGGGCGCACTCCCCTGGACCGACACCCTGGCGCTGCCGTCGCGGCACCTAGGGTTGGTCACCGCTGCCGAACACGGAGTAGCCGCCACAGATGCCGTCGATGCGATGGGCACGCTGGTCGACGCGTACGTCGACCTCGACGCCGTCGTACGGATGGCCGCAACCGGGTCAGCACTGACCTCGTCGCCGTGGGAGCCCGCGGCGCATGTCACGCCGGTCGTGGACGAGCCGGTCATCGCCGTTGCAGGTGGTCCGGCCTTCACGTTCGGCTACGCCGAGCACCACGAACTGCTTGCCGCCGCCGGCGCCACTTTCGTCGTGTTCGACCCGCTCCGCGACGAAAGCCTTCCCGCGGGCACGGCCGGGATCGTCCTGCCGGGCGGCTTCCCGGAGCAACAGACCAACGCCCTGTCCGACAACGAGCCCCTGCGCACCGCGATCAGGCGGTTCGCCGCCGACGGTGGGCCCGTGCACGCGGAGTGCGGCGGACTGCTCTACCTCACCCGATCACTCGACGGGCATCCGATGTGCGGGGTGTTGGCCACCGAAGCCGAACGCACCGACCAACTACGCATCGGCTACCGAGACGCCCTCGCTCTTACCGACTCGATATTAGGCCCCGCCGGCACTCGTGTGACCGGCCACGAGTTCCACACCACCGTTACACAGCCGTCCGATCCAGCGAGCTCGGCGTGGCAGTGGCAGGAGGCCGGAAACGCCCTCGCGGTAGACGGTTTCGTGCAGCAGCGCGTGCACGCGTCCTACCTGCACGTCCATCCAGCCGGATACCCGGCGCTCATCGACGCCTTTCTCCAGAACAGTACTATTCCATCCACTTAGGACTTCAGGTTCTCGCCCGGTGTCCAGGTGACGTCGCCGGTGTCGCGGTTGGCGAGCCTGGCGAGCACGAACAGGAGATCCGAACATCGGTTCAGGTACCGTGCCGTCAACTTGTTGACATTGTCCGGAGCGGCCTCGATCAGCGCCCACGTGCGCCGCTCGGCACTGCGCACCGTCGTGCGAGCGAAATGCAGCAGAGCGGCTGCCGGTGAACCACCCGGCAGGATGAACGACCGCAGTGCCGGCAGGCCCTCGTTGCGCCGATCGATCGCCTCCTCCAGACGCCGCACGTAACCCTCGTCCACCCGCGAGGCGCCGTCGCCCTCGACCATCGGCCGGCACAGGTCCGACCCGACGTCGAACAGGTCGTTCTGCATCCACCGTACGACGGCGGCGATCTCGTCGTCCGGGTTGCCCAGAGCCAGGACCAGTCCCAGTGCCGCGTTCGCCTCGTCCACAGCCGAGTAGGCATCCAGCCGGGGATCGGTCTTCGAGGTCCGCGACATGTCACCGAGCGCGGTGGTGCCATCGTCACCGGCCCGGGTGTAGATCTTGCTGAGTACGAACGACATCCGGCGATCGTACCGCCGCATCCACCACTGACCGTGTGAGCGGTGTCGTACGCCACTGTGCCGACAAAAGCACCGTTTGAGATGCTGTTTTCATGGTGTGGCAACCCGGTCCCGAGGACACGGAGACAATGGCGCGGCGCCTGTCCCTGGGCGGGTCAGTTCGCCCCGTACCCGGCACAATGGCGACCAGTGACCGGATCGGCCGTGCGTTGGCGGATATCCGCCCGATCAGCAAGCATGGTGTCGTCCGTACCGAGTCCCATCCGGGCGACCAGCCGCTTCGGGAGGCCTGCGCCAATCCCGCGGCGGTGCATGCGCGGATCGCCGCCGCAGCAACGGAACTGGGCACGACCGAGCACCGTGTCGCCGCGTCGTCAGTCCAGTACGAACTCGCGGAGCGACTGTGGACGGTGGCCATCGCCCTGTGGAGCCAGCACGAACTCGTCCTGGACGTAACCCGGCTTCATGTCGGTACGGACGCCGCGGTGTGGCGTCTCGCCGCACCGCGGCCACAAGCCTGGCACACAGACGACCAACCCGACCGGGTCGCCGCGTCACTTGCCGAGCCAGTCCTCGACCTCCTTGCCGTGTTGCACCGGGCCATTCGGGTGACGACACCGATCGCGGACGGGCTGTTGTGGGGCAATGCCGCCACCGCCGCGACCCTGGCGCTCGGTCGCGTCAGTGGCACCACAGCACACGCACGAGCCGACGCGGTCGTCGCCACGCTGCTGGCACTGGCGCCACTGCGTAACCGACTCGACACCGTGAACGGCACCGTGGTGCGCAGAAGTTGCTGTCTGTACTACCGCTCCCGCGCGGCCCGCATATGCGGCGACTGCTCGCTGTCCGAGCAGGCCGCCGCGAAGGCTATCGTGAAGCTGAGGAGACCGCAGTAGCATCGCCGAATGCTGAAGAGTGCCGCGAGTGACGCTCTTGTCCTGTGTGACGACGCCGAACTGGGCTCGATCACCGGAGACACCGTGGTGACGAGGCAGACGGTCGCCGAGTGGCCGATGTCCTGGACCCAGAAGGTGATGTTCTCGAGCGGCAGGACGTTCGCCTACAAGGCGATGCTTCCACCGCTGGTCGAATCAGAGTTCTACGCGGCCGGGCCGTCTCCTCTGTTGCCGGGCTACCACCACGTCGGAGAATTCAACTACTGCGCCAACATTCTGGTCGAGTGGATCGATTCCCCGTCACTCGCCGACCTGGAACTCGACGAAGCCGAACTGCTGACACACGCGACCAACGTCGTGGCGCGGATCGGCGAGATGACGCAGGACTCCCCCACCTACCTTGATGTTGGTACGCCCGAGAAATGGTCCAGCGAAGCTGCTGCCACGCTGGACAAGCTTCGGCGGCTGGCGTCCGACGGCCGGTTTGCCAGCACCATGTCCATGGCGGTGGATGTTCTCCAGCCCTGGGTCTTGTCGACCGAGGTCCTCGATGTGGTTGCCGCGCACTCGCGCCTGGTGCACCGTGACCTCAAGCCCGCCCACATATTTCCGACAGGCAACGGATATCGCGTGATCGACTGGCAGGTGCCGGCGATCGCGCCCGCCGACGTCGACCTCGTCTGGCTCCTCGAAGAGGCCGGCATCGACTCGTTCCCCCACGTCGATCCGGTGACCTACGGGATCGCGTTCTTCCTGCACCTGCGCTGGGCCACGGTCGCGCAGCACGATTTCTTCCCAGGGTTCGTCACCCCGCTGTTCGAAGGGTGGGCGAACGACGCCCTCACGGCACTCGCCAGAGCCAGAGAAGCAGTGGGGAGTCCATGATCGTGTGTCATGGGAATCGGAACGCGCCGCCGACCATGGTGTGCAGCACCTCGATGTCCTTGATCCCCTCTGGGGCGACGGTGGCCGGGTTGTCGGACAGGACAACGAGGTCGGCCAGTCTCCCCGTCGCGATGGTGCCCTTCTCGGGTTCCTGACCGGACGCGTACGCCGAGCCGTAGGTGAACGCGCGCAGCGCCTCCCGCCCACTAATCGCCTCGGCCGGGTTGAACGGCGCACCGGACGCCGTGCGTTGGTTGACCATGTCGTGCATACCCAGCAGAGGCGCACCGGTCACCACCGGCCGGTCCGAGCTGCCGGGCAGGACCAGGCCGGCATCCAGAAGTGATCGCTGCCGGTAGGCCCAGCCCACCCGCTCCGCGCCGAGCGCCCGTGCCATCCCGTCGCCGATCTCGTTCACGAACCGACCCTGGGGCACGGCGACGACGCCCAGTTCGCGGGTACGGGACACCTGGTCGGGACGTGCTACGCCGAAGTGCTCGATGCGGTGCCGGGGCTCGTGGCGGGGGTGCACCCGCTGGGCGTGCTCGTAGGCATCGAGCACCACATCGATGGCCACGTCGCCGATCGCATGTGTGGCCACTCGCCACCCGGCCCGGTGCGCTGCGACGATGGTGTCCCTCAGAGCCTCCGGCGCTCCCTGCAGGTAGCCGCGGTTGCCTGGAGTGTCGACGAAGTCCTGGCTCAAGGCGGCCGTGTGACCGATCAGCGAGCCGTCAGCGAACACCTTCACCGGGCCGATGACGAGCCAGTCGTCGCCGAACCCGGTGCGGATCCCGAGATCGAGACCAAGGCCCAGTTCGGTGATCGGGTGCAGAGCGTCGGCAGCTACCATCAGCTCGACCCGCACGTGCAACTTTCCCTGATTCCGTGCACGCTGGTAGGCCGCCAGCTCGACCGGGCTCTTGCCGATCCACCCACCGCCGATGCCGGCCTCTACACAGCTCGTGATGCCCTCGCTGAGGTAGCGGCGCCCGGCGCGGTCGATCGCGTCGACCAGGGTGTCCACGGGATAGGGCAGTATCAGCGGGTTCACCAGCTCCTGTGCCCGTTCCTGAAGCAGTCCAGTCGGCCGGCCGGCGGCGTCGGTGATCACCCTCCCGCCGTCGACCTCGACCGACTGGTCGGCGATGCCCAGCTCGGTGAGCACGGGTGTGTTGACCACGCACATGTGCCCGGATGTGTGCTTCACCAGCACCTTGCGCCCACGGGCGACGCGGTCGAGCCCGTCGCGGGTGGGATGGCCGCCGCACTTGTTCTGGTCGTACCCGGAGCCGATGACCCACTCGCCGTCGGGCGCGTTCCCGATGGCCTCGTACAGCGCGTCGAGGCCGTCAACCCGGCAGTCCACTTCGGACAGGGTGAGCCCGTACCACGCCATGTGGTTGTGGGCGTCGTGGAAGCCCGGCGTCATGGTCGCGCCACCCAGGTCGACCACGTCGTGGGCGGGGACCTCCGCCAGCGCGACGATCCGGTCGCCGATGATCGCGACGGCCGACGCGGGCTCGGCCAGCGTCTCGAACGTCGCGTTGACGAGCAGCAGGTCAGCCTTGAGCACGGTGCAGCTCCACGAACGCCTTCCGGTACCAGTCGCTCCAGGGTGCGGGTTCACCGGTCTCGCGGTCGATCTTCACGATCACCCGGTAGCCCGTCGCGTAGTGACCGCAACGGAACCCGTACCGAGCGCTGGTCGTGCCGATGTGCTCGGCGGTGATCTCCACAGGCAGCAGGCCCGGCGCGGCGAAGGCCGCGAGGAACTCGACGTGCAGCTCCCGGACGACGTAGTGCAGATCCGGATCGCGGTCAGCATAGGCGGTCCAGCGCTTGCCCAACTGCTCGAACAACGCCGACTGCGCCCGCTCGACATGCACGGCGAACCGCGAGTTGTGCAGCGTTCCGTTGAGGTCCAACTCGTCGAAGTAAACCGGACTGTCCCAGAGGAAACCCACTCCGACCTCCCCTCGCCTGATGATCGACTCCATGCGCAGGTACACCAGATGCTGCGTGAGGCGGTGGACGCGGAGGTGCAGTTCCGGAACGTGCAGGCGCTGTCCAACTTTCTTCGAACGGCCGCGTCTCCCGTAACCGGCACGGTCAATCTCGACGAAACTTCTGATCGGCCGGTGGCGCCGGGGTTTTCACGCCCCGGCGCCATTCCTTTACGGACAGGCCAGTTCCGGCGCCTGCGGCACCGATCCCGAGGAGGACAGCCGCGCGAGCGGCGGTGCGCCGAGCGCGAGCACGGCCTGTGCGGTGGCACGCACCGCCGTGTTCGGGTCGAATCCCGTGGTGTCGTAGGCGATCGCGCCCCGGTCCTCGACCGCGGCGGCGCACCCGAGCTGCAGGCTCAGGACGAAGTTCTTCGCCTTCTGCGCCGCGCCCAGTCGCCCGCCGGCACGGAACGCCTGACCGGCCAGGCCGGTGGTGTTCGTGTTCGGCGCGACCGACGTGTTGCCGTCGATGGCTGAGATCCCACCGTTCGCCTGTTGCTTGCTCGCCAACCACGACAAGCCCTGCTCGGCCTTGACGATTCGGCCCGTAGCGAGCAGCGCTTGCATGGCCATCGCGGTGGCGTCGGTGTCACTGGCACACGGTGTGACCCCGAAGGCGATCGGGAAGCCACCGTCCGGGCACTGCGTGCCGGCGAGGAAACTCACCGCGGATGCCGGCGCCCCGCCTGAGGTCCGCCGTAGTGTGATGATCGCCAGCGACTGGGTGAACGCGTTGCTGAAGTCACCGAACGCCGACCGGTCCGAGAACCGCCCCGACGGCGTCAGCAGGCCACGCAACCGAGTTGGTAGATCCACCCCACCGAAGTTCGCCGGGTTCAGTCCACGGACCTGCGCGGCCAGGGACGACTTGGCGGTGGCGCCAGCGTAGGCCTCGGTCGTGCCGTCACCGATGTAGCCGGACAGGTTCGCCGGCTCGGCGAGCCACGCGATCGCGGCCGCGCCGTTCGTGTCGGCCGACTTGGTGCCGGCGAACGCGAAGATGCCGTCGATGGTCAAACCCGCGTCAGGAAAGAAGACACCGCCGAAGTCGACCTCGAAGTGGTCACCATCGGTCATCTGCCGTGCCAGCCACCCGGCCGCGGCATCGGCCTTCTCGGCCGCCCGGGGCGCGGCGACCGCACCAGCCGGGACGACGAGTGCGACAGCCGACAGGAAGGCGACGGCCGTCGCGACGAGACGTAATCTCATGTGAAGCCTTTCCGGGACGCAGCACCGGAAAGGCGGGCAGCACCCGGCCCGGCCTCTGCTCCGGCCCGCGAACCGCGACGGGAAGTGGAGAATCTCGCGCCCGGCACCGGGTATCAGGGCTCACCGCGTGATGCGGTATACCTTTGCGGGTCAGCGCCGGCTTCACACCGGACTTCCCCCGCTGCCAAGCGTATTCAGTTGGGGAAACCGCACAATTCTGTGCGTATGCGGCTGGTCACGTCAATCGCCCGAACAGCCGAGTGCGTCATCGCAGTCCACTGCGCGTCAATGTCGTGACTACCAGTGGGTCATTTTCCGTTATTCCATAACGGTATTCGTAGACCGAGCGGACGGCGTGCGCGAGGCCGCCGGGGCGTAGCGGGCCGGGCACTTCGGCGCGCAGATCCGCGGCGAGGAGCAGCATCGGGTGACGCTGCGCGCCGTGGGGTGGCGTGTAGTTGCGGACGGGAAGCACGATGGCGCCGAGTCGGGCATAGAACGTGACGCGCCACTGCCGTACGGTTCGTTCCACCTCGTCGATGCCTGACTCTTCGGGGTCCTCGATGTCCAGGTAGAGCAGGGCGAAGCCGGCCAGTTCCGCGCACAGTGCGTGCCACAGCCGGGTGCCGACACCCTGACCCCGACGGGATCTGTCGACAGCGAAGTACCGCAGGAACACCGTCCCGGTTGTTCCCAGCTCGCGGATGAACGCGATGCCGACCGGCACGCCACCGTCGAGGAGTGTCAGGAGACGTTCGTCCGGCCGATGATCGGTGAGCTGTTCGAACGGCGTCCGCAACTGTCGTGGGAACGCCTCCTCGTACACCGTCCGTGTGCGGGCGGCCTGGTCCCGGTCGAGGGCGGACGCCGGGACCAGGCCGGTCATGCCGACCACCTTCCGTTGACCCGGTCGTAGGTGGCCGCGGTCTGTTCGTTGAGCTGGTGTTTGGCCACCCGCTCGGACGGCGTGCGGGGCAGGTCGTCGCGGAACTCCCAGTAGCGGGGCACCTTGAACGGCGCGAGACGTTCAAGGCAGTAGGCGGCGAGCGCGTCCGGGTCCCTGATGCCGACGACGTGTGCCTTGACCTCCTCACCACGCAGGTCGTCCGGCACGGAGGTGACGGCGACGAGTCGCACGTCCGGGTGGGTGAGCAGCACGTCCTCGACCTCGCGGGCGGCGACGTTCTCTCCGCTGCGCCGGATCATGTCCTTGAGCCGGCCCACCAGGTAGACCCGGCCGGCCTGGTCGAGACGGGCGAGATCACCGGTGCGGAACCAGCCGTCGTCGAACGGGTTGTCGACGGCGTGGTAGCCGGACATCATGCCCGGCCCGCGTAACCGCAACTCTCCGTCGACCACACGAACCTCACGGTCGGGCAGGGGGCCGCCGACACAGCCGGTGCCGACCAGCTCGTCGTGGTCGGCGTCGGTGACACGCAGGTCCGCGCCGGTCTCGGTCATTCCGAATGCCTCGTGCCACGGCACGCCCCACCGGTGCTCCAGCTCGGCGTGCAGTGCGGGTGGGATACCGGAGCACTGCACGAGCCTCACTACATGGTCACGGTCGCGGGCGTCGCGTGGTTGTTTGAGCAGCAGGCCTGGCATGGCGCCAAGGCAGTAGAAGTAGGTGACATTGTGCTCGCGAACCGCGTTCCAGAACGTCGTTGGGTGGAAGCCGTCGAGCACGACGACCTCAGCGCCAGACAGCAGTCCGGCCACGATGTTCCACTGTGGATCGACGTAGTGGCACGGTTGCGCTGTCAGCAGGATGTCCTTATGGGTAAGCCGGGGGAACTCGGTGATGAGGCTGCCGGCGAGACGCGTCCAGTAGGTGTGAGGCAGCACGCATCCTTTGGGCAGGCCGGTGGTACCGGAGGTGTACTGGACGTTCACAGGCGTGTCCGGTTCGACCGGCCGCAGAGTCAGCCCCAGTATCGGGCGGAGCGATTCCACGTCGAGGACGGCACGGTCGCCACTTCGGTTAGGGCGGAACGGAGGTCCGGCTCCGTGATTGCCAGCACGGCATCCGAGTGGACGAGCACGTGGCTGGCGTCCGCCGTGCGGTACTTGACGTTCATCGGCACCGTAGTCGCGCCGAGCCGTGCCAGCCCCAGCCAGAGCAGGAAGAACTCCGGGCGGTTGCGCAGCATCAACGCGACCCGATCCCCCGTCTGGACGCCGCGGCGCCGCAGGGCGTGCGCGTAGCCGGCGGTGCGCTGCTCGATCTCGGTGAAGGTGAGCCGCTCAACGCCGGGAAAGGTCCAGGCGATGCGGTAGGGCCATCGCTGGGCGGCGTGGGTGACCACACTGCCGAGGTCATCCACGCCCGTCCCACCGGTCATGGCAGCGTGGCCCGGACCCGGCGCGCCGCCGCGACGAGGTTGCGCAGCGCGGGCTCGACCTCGGCATAGCCACGCGTCTTGAGGCCGCAGTCGGGGTTGACCCACAATCGGGCAGCCGGCACCGCGTCGACAGCTGCCGTGAGCAGCGAGGTGACCTCGTCCTCGCCGGGCACTCGCGGCGAGTGGATGTCGTACACGCCTGGACCGACACCGCGACCGAAGCCGGACGTCCTCAGGTCGGTCAGAATTTCCATCTTGGACCGGGCGGCCTCGATGGTGGTGACGTCGGCGTCCAGGTCGTCGATCGCGTTGATCACCTCGCCGAACTCCGAGTAGCACAGGTGTGTGTGAATCTGGGTGGACGGCACCGCACCAGCGGTGGCCAGCCGAAACGCGCCCACCGACCATTCGAGATAGGACGCCTGGTCGACCGTCCGCAGCGGCAGCAGTTCCCGGAGTGCGGGTTCGTCGACCTGGACGATGCTGATCCCGGCAGCCTCGAGGTCGGCGATCTCGTCCCGCAACGCCAGCGCGACCTGTGCGGCGGTGTCGGCGAGGGGCTGGTCGTCGCGGACGAACGACCACGCCAGGATCGTGACCGGGCCGGTCAGCATGCCTTTGACCGGTTTGACCGACAGGCTCTGCGCATAGGAGGCCCAGTCGACGGTCATCGGCTTCGGGCGGGACACGTCGCCGTGGATGATCGGCGGCCGCACGCACCGCGAGCCGTAGGACTGCACCCACGCGAACTCGGTCGACGCGAACCCGTCGAGGAAATCCGCGAAGTACTGCACCATGTCGTTGCGCTCCGGCTCGCCGTGCACCAGCACGTCCAGCCCGATCTCCTCCTGCAACGCGATCACCCGGGCGATCTCGTCCCGCATCCGCTTGAGATAGCCACCCTCATCGAGAGTCTCATTGCGCAACTCAGCACGAGCCGTACGGATCTCGGTCGTCTGGGGGAACGAGCCGATGGTTGTGGTCGCGAGCGGGGGCAGGTTCAGCCTGCGCTGTTGCGCCGCCGCGCGGTCGGCGTACAACGGCCGGACCCGGTCGGCTTCGGTCAGCGCCGCCACTCTGGCCCGGACCTCGTCGTTGTGCAGGGGCGCGGGCAACTCCTCTGCCGCGCCATCGGCCCAGGCGCCGTCCACACCCTTGTTCAGCGCGGCGCCGAGTCGGACGACCTCGGCGACCTTCTGCCGCGCGAACGCCAGGCGCGCACGCACCTCCGGCTCGAGGCGTGTCTCCACGTCCAGGTCGTAGGGCACGTGCAGCAGGGTCGAGGATGTCGACACCGCCACTTCGCCGGCCGAGCCGATCAGTGCCGCGGCCTTGGCCAGTGCCGCACGCAGGTCCGTGCGCCACACGTTCCGGCCGTCTACCACACCGGCGACGACTGTCTTCTCACGGAGCGCCGGTACGGTGTCGTACGAGGCGGACACCAGGTCGAGCGCGATCGCCTCGACCGGGGTGGTGGCCAGTATCTCCAGTGCGGAGCCGAGGTCGCCGTAGTAGCCCGTGACCAGGAGCTTCGGCCGCTCCGGTACCGCGCCCAGCAGGTCATAGGCACGGCCCAGTGCCGCCAGTTCGGCATCCGTACGGTCAGCGGCGAATGCCGGCTCGTCGAGCTGCACCCACTCCGCGCCCTCCGCGTGCAGGCGGCCCAGCAGCTCCGCGTACGCGGCCAGCAGGTCGTCGAGCAGGTCCAGCGGGTCGAACCCGTTCTGATCCGGCTTGGACAGCAGCAGGAACGTCACCGGCCCCAGCAGCACCGGCCGCGTCTCAATGCCCAGCTCCCGGGCCTCGTGGTACTCGACGACCGGCTTGTCACCCGCGAGCCGCAAGCTCGTGTCGGGGCCGAGTTCCGGCACGAGGTAGTGGTAGTTGGTGTCGAACCACTTCGTCATCTCCAGCGCCGGAGCGCTGTCCCGGCCACGCGCCGCGGCGAGGTAGGTGTTCAACGGGGACAGGTCGAGGTCGTGGAACCGCCGCGGGATGGCGCCGAACAGCTCCGCGGTGTCCAACACGTGGTCGTAGAAGGAGAACGTGTTCGACGGAATGGAGTCCAGGCCGGCGTCACGCAGCTCGGTCCAGGTCCTGGCACGCAGGTCGCGCGCCACCTCCTGCAGGTCAGGAGCATCAATCTTGGCTGCCCAGTAGCGTTCGACGGCGCGCTTCAACTCACGGCGCGGGCCGATCCTGGGGTAGCCGAGCACAGTGGTACCGATGGTCACAAGCTCTCTCCTCGCGAGCATGCCGAAGGCACGAAGACACGCGGGAGAAGCCGACGCGAACCAGTCGCGGCCGTGGCCCTCCCACGGGGCTCCGGACCACGCGCACCTGCGGTACGCGCACCAACGGCAGGTCTTCGGACTCGTGGGCACAACGCTCGCGCCTACCGGCCGCCGCTTCCCAGACCCGTCGAGGCCCAGTGCTTCGTTGACGGCTTTCGTTCCCACTCACCGCTGCGGGGCAGTCCCGGACTCACACCGGGTTCCCTCTTGCCTCATCCGCTCCCTCGAAAGAGCACGGACGAACCGTCGGCACCCTGAGCCTACCGCCCGACGCTAGAGCCCCCGTGTAGCGTCCCGATCCGATCATGACCTGATCAGGGGAGGACAGCGTGACCGTCGACTACGACCTGCGGGATGGCATTGCCCGCCTGCACCTCAACCGCCCCGAGCGGCTCAACGCCGTGACCACTGAGCTGACCGAGAACCTGCTCGGCTGCCTGCGGCGCGCGCACGACGACAAGGCAGCGGCCTTGGTACTCGCCGGCAGGGGGCGCGCGTTCTGCGCCGGGCACGACCTGAAGGAATCAGTGCCCGTCGAATCAATGCTCGACACGCGCCGCCGGGTCGAACGACTCCAGGACGTCACCCGCGCGCTCCGCGACTTCCCCGGCATTGCCATCGCCGCAGTGCACGGCTATGCCTTGGGCGCCGGGTGCGAGTTCGCCCTGGCATGTGACCTGGTCGTCGCTGC
This sequence comes from Actinophytocola oryzae, assembly GCF_004364325.1. Lineage (GTDB taxonomy): Bacteria > Actinomycetota > Actinomycetes > Mycobacteriales > Pseudonocardiaceae > Actinophytocola > Actinophytocola oryzae. The sequence goes on from NZ_SOCP01000015.1 coordinate 215,530, forward strand.
CGAGGACAGCCACTTCGGATTTCCCGAAGTCGGGGTGGGATTGTCGGTAACCGGCGGGATCTCCGCTCTGCTGCCAAAGCTGGTGGGCCCTTACCGCGCGAAGGAACTGCTGGTGCTTGGTGAGAAGATCAGCGCCACCCGAGCTGCCGAGTTGGGTCTGGTGAACCGAGTCGCGGCGGCAGGCCGGCACGAGGACGTCGCGCTCGAGGTCGCCGATCAGATCGCGGCGCGGCCACACGTCGCCACGAGCCTCGCCAAGAGGGTGCTGGACCTCGGCCTGCCGGCCACGCTGGACGAGGCGATGGCCACCGAGGTCGACCACGCCGTGCTCACGAGCCGTTCCGGCGAGAACGACCGCCCACGCGAGGAGTTCCTGCGGAGCTGATGGGGTCAGGTTCGGTGGCCTGGCTGACCGAGGAACTCGTGCCGGCCGGCCAGCAGTGCCTGCAGGGTGTGCCGCGCACACGGGTCGTCGGCGCATTCTTCCGCGCATTCCGGCAGTCTGGTCACGGCCGCCTCGACTGCGTCGAACAGTGTGGCCGCGTCCGTCAGCTGTTGGCGCAGGTTGTGCAGTTGCGCGGTGCGTGCGCCGATCTGCCGGCGGTGGGCGTCGAGTTGCTCGTAGTCGCGTTCCCGCAGGATGACGACCGGAACGCCGCCGAGCACTGTCCTGCGTGGTTCGGGGCGTCTGCCCATGGTTAGTCCCGGTGGGTGCGTGCCACGTCGGTGAACGTGGGAACGGTGCCGTAGGAGGCCTTGCGTGCCGCACGCCGGAGTGTCGCGAGAACCGCGGGTCCGATGACGATGATCGCGACCGTGTTCGTGATCGCCCGCCCAGTGTCCCAGCCCGCTGTCGACGTGAGGAGGGTGAAGATGGCGAACCGGTGCAGGTTCTCCAGCACTGGATCGCCTGGCACGTAGGAGATGTGGCCGTCGTAGTAGGGCACCTCGGCGCCGGTGATGAACGGCCAGAACCACAGGTTCATCAGGAACCCGAACACATACGAGACGAGGATGCCGTAGCCGACGAGCATCGCGATCTCGGCTTTCCCCTTGACACGACGGGGAAGAAGGCCGGCGCCCATGCCGATCCAGGCAGAGGACAGCATCTGGAACGGCAGCCACGGCCCGACCCCAGCGGTCAACAAGGCCGAGGCGAACAGGGATGTGCAGCCGAGGACGAATCCGAACCCGGCGCCGAATACGCGTCCCGCGAGCACGAGCATGAAGAACACCGTCTCGATCCCGGCCGTGCCCGCGCCGAGCGGTCGCAGTGCGGCGTTGATCGCGGACAGGACACCCAACATGGCCAGGGCCTTGGAGTCCATCCCGCCTTCGGACAGCTCCGCCAGCACCACCACGATCAGGACCGGCAGGATGCCGATGAAAACGAACGGCGCGTCCGGTCCGTGTTGCATGGACTGCGGCTCGACCCGGACCAGCAGCGGCCACACGAACATCATCAGCCCGGCGAGCGATGCGAGGGTGAGCACGATCGCCGAACGGGGGCCGACGCGGACGGCCTGGTCGGCTCTCCCCCACTGCCGCCGTCGCGCCGGGTCGGCGGCGAGGAAGTCGTTGCTGAGCGCGGTCATCGCACGGCCTCCGGGAGCGCGGCGCGGACGTCGTCGACGGTGAGCCAGCCCTCGCCGAGGATCTTGGCGACCTGGGTGGCGAACGCCGGAGAGCCGCCGAGCACCTCGGCGGCGGGTCCGTCGGCGACGAACTCCCCTTCGGCCATGACGATCACCCGGTCGGCGACGGTGGCGACGAACTCGACGTCGTGGGTGGCCACGACCACCGCACGGCCTTCTTTGGCGAGTCCCTCGATCATGCGTGCCAGTGAGGCTTTCGCGGTGTAGTCGAGGCCTCGGGTGGGTTCGTCGAGCAGCATCACCGTCGGTGCCGCCGAGAGTTGGACCGCCAGCACCAGTGCGAGCCGCTGTCCCTCGGACAGGTCACGTGGGTGTTTGTCCGGGTCGATGCCAGGGGCGAGCCGGTCCAGCAGCGCCCGGCAGGTACCGGGGTCCGAGCCCGATTCACGGTCCGCCGCGACACACTCCTCGGCGACGGTCTCCAGGTAGAGCAGGTCACTCGCGGTCTGCGGCACGAGCCCGACGAGCGCGCGGGCCTTGGCGCTGGCGAGGTCCTTCGGGTCGGTGCCGTCGACGGTCACCGTGCCGCCCTGCCGTGGTCCGGAACCCTGCATCGCCCACAGGAGCGAGGACTTGCCGGACCCGTTGCGGCCCATGATGGCGAGGACAGTGCCGCCGTGCAGGTCGAGGTCGACCGCGCGCACCGCGACCGTGGGTCCGTAGCGGACGATGATCCCGGCTCCGGTGAGCGCCGGAGCTGTGCCGCGGGTCGCCGTCGAGCGTTGGGGTGGTGGGGCGAGTGTGGCGCGGAGTGTGCCGGCGTGGCGGCGGGCGTCGCGGACCGACATCGGCAGCGGGTCCCAGCCCGCGAGCCGGCCCAGCGCGACGATGGGTGGCGCGATCGGCATGTCTCGCAGCACGTCCGGTGGCGTGCCGTCCACGACAGAGCCGTCGCCGGGCACGAACAGCATCCGGTCGGCGAAGGGGACGACCCGTTCCATGCGGTGCTCAGCCATGATCACCGTCGTGCCCAGGTCTCCCACCAGCCGGGCGAGCGTGGCCAGCACGTCCTCCGCGGCGGTCGGGTCGAGCGCGGAGGTCGGCTCGTCGAGCACGAGGACCTTCGGGTGCGTGGTGAGCACCGACCCGATCGCCACGCGTTGCTGCTGCCCGCCGGACAACGTGCGCAGGGCACGCCGCCGCAGTTCGGCGATGCCCAGCAGGTCCAGGGTTTCCTCCACGCGGCGGCGCATCACCTGCGGCGAGAGGCCAAGCTGTTCCATGCCGTAGGCGAGTTCTTCCTCGACGGTGTCGGTCACGAACCCGGCCAGCGGGTCCTGGCCGACGACGCCGACGAGGTGGGCGAACTCGCGGGGCGGGCGGGATCGGGTGGTGATGCCGTTGACGGCGACCGTGCCTTCGAGGTGGCCGCCGGTGAAGTGCGGCACCAGCCCGTTGATCGTGCCCAGCAGCGTCGACTTCCCCGCACCGGTCCGGCCGGCGAGCAGCACCAGTTCCCCTTCGCCGATGGTGAGCGAGAGGTCGGCGAGCACCGGCAGCTCGTGGCCCTGGTACCAGAAGGAGACGTGGTCGAGTTCGATCATGCGGGCACCGGTTCGGGTGTCGGGGTCAGGAACGCCGGCGCCGCGCCCAGCAGCACGCCGGCCAGGGGCGGCCACGCCAACAGCGGCCAGGACAGGTGGATGAGCGAAGGGTTGAGGTTCGTCGGGTTCACGCTGGAGGTCACGAACAGCATCACGGCGACGGCGATCCCGCTCGCGGCGACGACGATCTCCGGTGCGTGCCAGCGGTCCGGTCGGTAGCGGGTGCGGTGGACCCGTCTGCCGGCGAACCGGAAACCCATCAATGCCAACAGCATTCCGGCGACGAGAACGGGCGCGGCGAGGAACCGTGGTGTGGAACCGTCCAGTGTGGCGTAGATGCCGACGCACACACCCAGCAGCCCGACGACCATCAGTGTGCCGGTGACGAGCCGTGCCCGGACGGCCACCTTCCCGGCCCGGCCATAGCCGCGGGAGTCCATCGAGGCCGCCAGTTGCAGCGACCGGTCCAGGGCGTCTTCCAGGACGGGGATGATGATCGCGTGCAGGGCGTGGAACCGTTTTCCCGTGCCGCCACGCAGCTTCCGTGCGCGGCGCACCCGCAGGACGCTCTCCGCGAGCTGCGGGAACACCGACATGGCGACGATCACGGCGGTGCCGATCTCGTACAGCGCGGGCGGCATCGCCTTCAGCAGGCGTTTCGGGTTGGCGAGGGCATTGGCCGCGCCGAGGCAGACGACCATGGTCGCGAGCCGCAGCCCGTCGTAGAACCCGCCCAGCAACGACTCGGCCGACACGTCACCCAACACCCGGATGCCCGCCGCCCACTTTGGCAGCGGGATCTCCGGCAGCCGCAGCAGAATCGTCTCCCCTTCCCCGCCACCGAACACGAACCGGAAGAACACCCGGAACACCACGATCACCCCACCCAGCCACAGGTAGAGCCGGAACGCCATGGCCCATGGCGCATCCGCCCGTCGCGCGACCACCACGTAGCAGGCGACGGCGAGGATTGTCAGCAGCAGCCACGGGTTCGTGGTGCGGCTCGCCGCCACCGCCAGCCCCAGTGCCCACACCCACCACGCCGCCGGGTGCATGTCACGGGGCAGGAAGTAGCCGCGCATCACGTGGACCGTCGACGCCGCCGGGCCGTCAGCCATCCCGCGAGTCCGAATAGGACGATAGCCCCACCCGCGGCCCACGGTGCCCAGTCACTCGCGCCGGACTGCTCCTTGAGCACCTCGTTGACGTCCTTGGCGCGCTCGCCGCCGGTGAACGCGACATTGTTGGCCGGGTTGTCCGCGGTCGGCTTGGTCGGGCGGGGTTTCGGTGGCGGCAACGTCTTCCCGCCACTGCCCTCCGTCCCGTCGGCGCCGGGTGTCGTCGTGCTGGTGCCGTTGTCGCCACCCGGAGTCGGGTCGGGCCGCTGGCCCTGCCCCGCGGGCTGCTGACGCTCGTTGGGGTCGTTGGTCGACGGCTTCGGTTCGTCGGGTGCCTCACACGGCTCGTCCGTGGTACCTGGTCGGACGGCGGCGACGCGTGGCTTGGGGTTGCTGTCCGCAGTGGCGTTGAGCGAGAACGCCCAGCCCTCGAACCCGCCGGGGATGAAGTCGCGGTTCTTCACTCCCCACTGGCTGTAGTCCCACTGACAGTTGTTGCCCGCGTGCCAGTAGGACCAGTAGGCAGCGGCTGGTGGGGTGTCGCGGCAGGCCTCCTGGTAGCCCTCGTCCCCCGTCACCGGGAGTTCCTCGACGGCGGACGGTCGGTTCTCGATGCGGCAGATGAAGCCCTCACCCCACCGCACGACGCCGTCGATCTGGAAACCCGCGCCCTTGAGCGCGTCCAATCCGGTGCCTCGCGTGGACTGTGGGTTGCACCGCACGATCGTGCTGCCGCCCAGCTGTTGGAAGTCGACCACGACCGTGACGCCCGTGTTGTCCTTGCAGTACCCGGGATAGCCCTTGGACTGATCGATCGCGCCGGCCACCCCGACCGGGCTGGCGGCGATCACCAGCCCGATCACGGCTATCCCAGGAACGAACCGCCTCACTGGACGGTCAGGGTCGCCGTCGAGAACACGGTGCCGCCGGTGCCGGTCGCGCTGATCGTGTACGTGTACGTGCCGGTCGCGGCCGGCGTGATGTTCTGCGTGCCGCCCGGTACCGCCAGCGACCCGGACCAGCTACCACCACCCGAGGCGGGGGACACCGAGGATGCGGTGACGCTGGTCGCGTTCGTCGACGTCCACGACAGTGACGTAGTCTGCCCGAGGGTGATCTTGCGATCCAGGTCGTTGACCGACACGCTCACGGTCGGCGTGTTCGGCCCGACGGCCGGGTTGCTCGGGGTCACCTCCGGCGGCGGGTTGCCGGTCGCGGTCCTGTTCAGCGAGAACGACCAGCCCTCGAACCCTCCCGGGATCACGTTCCGGTTGAGCGCGCCGAAGCTGCTGTAGGTCCAGGTGTTGCCCGACCCGTCGGCGTTCCAGTACGACCAGTACGCCTCGGCAGGCGGCGTGACCACGCACGCCTCCTTGTAGGTCGGGTTGCTCGTACGCGGGATCGATTCGGTCGACGAGGGACGGTACTCCAGTCGGCACACGAAACCCAGGCCCCACTGGACGACTCCGGTCACCGCGATCCCCGCGTCCTGCAACGCCTTGATCCCTGTGCGTGCGGTGCCGGGGCTGGCGTTCGGCGAGCACCGCGTGATCGTCGGCGCCGCCGTGCCGCCGTTGCCGTCCAGCTCCTGGAAGTCGATCACCACCGTGACCCCGGTCAGTGCGTCGGCGCCCGTGCAGATCCCGGAGTAGCCCTTGGTCGGATCGATCGCACCCGCTGTCGTCGGTGCGGTCACGGCCATCCCCGCGAGTAACGCGAGACCGGCCAGGACAGTCGATGTCCGTCTCATGTGGAGGATTCCCCCTTGTTAGTCCTGTGACGGTTGAAGAAATACCGAGCACCGAACCCGATCGCGATGGCCGCCAGGAGGCTGAGGAACGCGGCGGCCTTCCATGGCGTGACCTCGTGCGAGCCGAGCCGCGCCACCCCGCCGGTGTCCGCGTTCTTGTCCGTGTTCTTGTGCTCGCTGGCGAGCGGGAGACGCACGGCGGCGGTAACCGGGGCCAGTTCAGCGCTCAGCCACGAGCGGCCGGCGATTCCCGGCGCCGCGGCGATGCTTGTCGCCAGGTCGCTGTCCTCATCGTCCTTCGCCGCGAAACCGCCGTCGTCGAGCAGCAGTGCGGCCATCGACCGGGCGGTCCCGCTCGAGTCGAGCCCGGCAGCCTGGCGCCCAGCCGCGACAGCGGCGCTGGCTGGGAGGTCGGGGGTGCCACGCTTGTCCAGCACGAGGCCGTCGGTGTCCGTCGCGTCGTTGAGGGCAGCGGCCGTGCGGACGAGCGCGGCGGCTCGACTGTCCGACCAGCTCTTCGGCACGACATTGTTCGGCGCGGCGGAGCGCGGGTCGTCGATGCCGCGTGCGTCGTGGACACCCGTGGTCGGCTGGGTCACCTGGCGCCGGCCGTTCAACGCCTCCACCACAGCGGCCGTGGCGGTGACATCGCCGGTCTCGCAGTCCACCTTGTCCAGGCTGACCGGGAACGTGCCGTCGTCGCACTGGTGGGCGACCAGCGTGTCGATCGACCGGTCCGCCTCCCCGGATCCCGCGATCGTGCCGAGGGTCGCCCACGCCAGCCGGGCCGTCGAGTCGTCGGCGTCGCCGAACTCGCCGGTGTCGACGAACCGGCCGTCCTTGCCGAGCTTCGCCAGATCGCGGCGCAACATATCGACGGTCTCGTCGATGTCCTCGGGTGCGTCTCCGTCGGCGCGGAGGAACTCGGCGATCACCAGGAGCTTCGCCAGCGGCTGTGCGTAGGCGGCTGGCTTCGTCTCGTACGGGACGCCGTGCGCGTAGGCCTTGACCGAGTCCGGGTTCAGGAGGAACCGGGACGCGCGGTCCACCGCGTCGGGTTGCTCATCGAGCGTCCGCAACGCCAGGACGAGGTCGGCGGTGGCGTCGTAGTCGACGTAGGTCGTGTCGTCCTCGGTGACCTCGACGTGGTCACCATCGACGAGCGTGCCGGCCAGGTATGCCCCGAGCCTGCCGGGCGGTGTGTCATCGGCCGGCGCCGATGTGGTGGTCGCCGGTCGCACCGTCTGGGTGTTGCTCTTCTTCTTGGGTGGCGCCGGCTGACCCGCTTTCTTGCTGACCTGCGGCGTCGGCCCGGCCTGCGGCGGTGGGGTGGTGCCGCCCGGTCCTGGCGGCGGGTTGTCGCCGGGTGGCGGGTCGTCCTCGGGGAGGTTGCCCTGGGTGAGGTCGTAGAAGCCGACCTGCGAGAGGCCGAGTGAGGCCTGGGCGCTGGCGCGGATCCAGGTGTCGATGCCGGTGATACCGCCGGTCTGGGCTGCCCGGTAGGACTCGGGGTTGTAGGCGATGGCGCCGATGTGGTCAGCGAGGCTGGTGGTCGCGTCGGCCGCGGTCGTGGCCTGCGCGGATTGGAGGAAGGCGACACCGCAGTCGACCGCGGCCTGCGCGCCACCCGCGTCGGCGAGTGCCTGCACGATCAGGCCGGTGCTGTTGGTGTTGGCCACCTCGGTCCCCACACCGCCGCCCCAGCCGCCATCGGCGGTCTGGTTGGCCGTGAGCCAGGCGACCGCGCGGCCGATCGGCTCGTCGAGCCCCTGGGCTCCGGCCCTGCGGGCGGCGAGCAGCGCGGACAGCGCGAACCCGGTGCTGTCGCCGTCCGGTGACGACTGGTCGAACGCCTTGCCCTCGTCGCAGGTCGAGACCTTGTAGCCGTTGGGGGTGACGTGGTCGCCGGTCTCGGTGGTGGGGACGTAGCCGAAGAAGATCCGGAAGTAGCCCTCGGAACACTGCTGGGTCAGCATGGTGTCGATCGCGAACTGGTCGTTCACCCCCGCCCCTGCCAGGCCGATCACCCCGAGGGCCTGCCCGAACATGTTGGCATTGTTGCTGACGAAGTCCGCCATGTCCGGGTTCTTCGCGTAGTCGCTGACCCGGCCCTTGTCCGGTCCCGCTCGCTTGATGGTGCCCTGGGTCTCGGCGACCATGTCGTGCCCGCCGAAGTTCCTCGGGTCCCTCCCGGCAACCTCGGCGGCCACGAGGATCTTCGCTGTGGCGCCACCCACGATGATCTGGTCGAACCCCTGGCCTGGGACCAGTCCGTCCCAGGTGTAGTAGTCCGTCGCGTGCAGCTCGAGGTAGGAGGCGATAGGCGCGGCGAGGTCACCAGCGCCGGAGGCGTACATGGCGTACAGGACGTCGATCATGAGCCCGTGGTCGGGCAGCGCACCGCCAAGCGGGTTCTCAAGCGTGCCATCGGACTTCAGCTGTGTGACCAGCCACTGCGAGTTGGCCCTCGCCGCGGGCCTGCTCGGCGCGCCTTCCGCCACTGCGGGCGGTCCCGCGCATATCCCGAAGAGCAGTAGGGCCGATAAGCCGATCACCGCGAGCCGGCTGTGAACAGTGTGCTGCACGCTCTCTCATCCCCTGCAGTGCCAGGGAGAGACCGGTGCCCGCACCGAACGTCCGCCCCTGCACCTCGCGACAGTGGTAACGACAAGAACCGCCCGATCCGGTAACCCGACTCGTCACCTGTGAAGGTGACCCACGGTTGCGCGACAGTGCCGGACTTCGACCGGCTTCCCCATCACAGGCAGCAAATATGGAGTTAGAGACCAGACAAAACGATTGACTCTAACACCCGGCCGGCGCGCCTGTCGTCACTGCCCGCATCCGGCTCAGCCCCGGTTGTGCCGTCCAGCCCAACGACCCGGAACCGCCGATTCGACACTATCGAACCCAACTGGCTGTTGCACATAACTTGCAGCTGGGGGAGTATGTTCGGCCCATGACCGTTCAGTACGTGCTCCCGGACATGCCCTACGACTACGGCGCGCTCGAGCCCGCGATCACCGGGGAGATCCTGGAGCTCCACCACAGCAAGCACCACGCCGCGTACGTGAAGGGCGCGAACGACACGCTGGAACGGCTGTCCGAGACTCGTGAGGCCGGTGACTACTCGGGACTGGTGGGCCTGGAGAAGACGTTCGCGTTCAACCTGTCCGGACACGTGCTGCACACGATCTTCTGGGACAACCTCTCCCCCGACGGCGGCGACCGCCCCGACGGCGAGCTCGCGGCGGCCATCGACGAGCACTTCGGCTCGTTCGACGCGTTCAGCAAGCAGCTCTCCACCGCCACCGCGAGCGTGCAAGGCTCCGGCTGGGGCGTGCTCGCGTGGGAACCGCTGTCCCAGCGCCTCGTGGTCGAGCAGCTCTACGACCACCACGGCAACGTCGGCATGAACACCACCCCGATCCTGGTGTTCGACGCCTGGGAACACGCCTACTACCTCCAGTACCGCAACGTCCGCCCCGACTACGTGCAGAAACTGTGGAACCTGGTCAACTGGACAGACGTCACCCACCGGTTCGACGCCGCCCGCGCCGGGCACCTGGGCGTCAACGCACCGGCCAAGTGACCACTCGAGAGAAGCGACTCGATGACCACAACCGTGCAGGTAGAACGTCTCGGCCCCGCCGAGCTACGTGACCTCGAAGCAGCGTTGTGCGACGTGTATCGGCAGTGCTTCACCGAACCGCCGTGGCATGAGACACCCGCCCAGGTCGGTGCGTACGCCACAGCACTCGCCGACCACCTGGCTCAGCCCGGGATGTCCGCACTGGTCGTCCGAACCACCGACGGGATAGCCGGGGTCATCTACGGCTGGCCCGCGCCGCCACGACTCCCGCGCGACTCGTTCCACGACACGCTGGTCTCCCACGTGCCTGCCCATGTCCGGCGCGACCTGGTCGCGCCGGCGATCGTGGTGGTCGAGCTGATGGTGCACCCCGCCCACCGTGGCCGCGGCATCGGTAGGTCGCTGATCGAGCAGTATGTAGAAGGGCACCCTGCCGCGTGGTTGTGCACCCACCCCGATGCCCCGGCCACGGCACTGTACGAGTCCGCAGGTTGGCAACGCAGAGGGTCGTTCAGCAACCAGAACGGCGACCCTCGGGTCGTCTACACCTGGACGTCCGACGAGGACAAATCACCCTGAAGAGCTCGGCAGGTTGGCGCTCCGACAAAGTACCGGACCTGCCGAAACGGAGATGCCCTCGCGACACGGTCGCGAGGGCATCTCACCTTTCCATGTTCAGTCCGCCGCGGGGGCGTCCGAGAGCCGGGCCGACCACTTCTCCTCGATACGCCCGAACCGCCACACCGCCAGCGCCACCAACCACGCGACCACGAACAACGCGACCACGAACAACGCGACGATGCCGTACCCGGCGTAGTCCAGCGGGATGTCCGCAATCGCGACCAACGGCCCCGAGTCAATCCTCGCCTGGTCCACGAGCACACCGACCAGCTCGATCGTCCCGATCACCAACGCGACCGCGACCGACAACGCGGTGATCGTGATGTTGTAGAACACCTTCCGCACCGGCTTCGCGAACGCCCACCCGTACGCCAGGTTCATGAACACCCCATCCAGGGTGTCCAGCAGGCACATCCCGGCGGCGAACAGGACCGGCAACACCAGGATCGCGTAGAACGGCAGGTTGAACGCCGCCGCGCCCCCGGCTAGCACCAGCAGTCCGATCTCGGTGGCGGTGTCGAACCCCAGTCCGAACAGGACACCGATCGGGTAGATGTGCCACGGCCTCGTGACCGACTTCGTGAGTCCACCGAGGATCCGGTTCATGAACCCACGCTTGTTCAGCTGTTCCTCCAGCTCTCGCTCGTCGAACTCACCCGACCGCATCCGCCGGAACACCCGCACGATCCCCAGCAACACCACCAGATTCAGCACACCCAGAATCCACAGGAACACCCCGGACACCGACGCGCCGATGATCCCGGTGACCGAATGCAGCCCGGAGCCCTCGTCCTCGACCTGACCGGCGAGGGCCCGCACACCCACCGACAGCAAGAACGCCAGCCCGAACACGATCGTCGAATGCCCTAGGGAGAACCAGAAACCCACCGATAACGGCCGCCGCGCCGGAGAGTCGGCCATCAACTTCCGCGTGGTGTTGTCCACCGCCGCGATGTGATCCGCGTCGAACGCGTGCCGCATCCCCAACGTGTAGGCCAACATGCCGACACCGATCCCGAAGATCCCACTACTCCCCAGGTCGTAGTGCTTCGGGATCACCAACAGGCCGAGCACCCCGAACCCCACCACATGCAACAACAGGACGAACCCGAACATCCCGCCCAAAGACCGACGATCCGACCGCGACAACGCTCCCCACCGGACCGAACGGGACCTCACGTCAACAGACTCCGTCACGACACACTCCACCCGCCATCAGGATGCCGCGACTGTCGCGCCCACTCTGACGAAGCTACCCGCTATCACAAGTAGCTGGCAATTGCCTGTCTTTTGCATGACCATTCGGCCGGTTTGACCATATCGACTTGGTCGACACCGTCGGCAGCGGCACCTACCTGACTCCGGGTGTCCTGTACTTCACGCAGGACCGCGTACCCTGCCGGCGGGCGAGGTGGGAGTGGGCATTCAACGCCCCAAGGCCCGCTGAACCGAGCATCGAAGGGTGTCCCCATGGGTACGCGCGGTACTGTTGAATCGATTGATTGAAAGTTGCCAGGTCGTGTCGCCGTCTCTTGAATTGGGCAGAGAATGAGAAGATGGCAACTATGAGCATGAAGTACAGCGGCCCGGCTGGTGCGCCTCCCGCTTTCCGGACAGTGGATCTAATAAGATCCAGTCTGGAATGGAGGATAATCAATGTCGGAACGACGTCGAAAGTTCTCTCCCGAGTTTCGGGATGAAGCGGTCAAGATGGTGATCGAGGGGAATCGTCCGGCCGCGCAGGTCGCTCGGGAGTTGGGGATCAACTCGGGTACGTTGGGGAACTGGGTCGCCCAGTATCGTAGAGCGCACCCGGTCGACGAGGAGCCGCTGTCGGTTTCCGATCGAGCCAGGTTACGTGAACTCGAGCGCGAGAACCAGGAACTCAAGATGCGTAACGAGTTTCTGGGAAAAGCTGCGGCCTTCTTCGCCCAGGAGTATCGGTGACCGCGAAGTTCGCGTTTATCGACGGCAAGAAGGACACCTACCCGATCGTGAGGATGTGTGCCTGGTTGGGCGTGTCCACCTCGGGCTACTACGAGTGGAAAGACCGCCCGCCGTCGCCGGCGACCCAGCAACGCGAACGACTCGCCGCGATGATCACGGAGATCTTCCAGGCCAACCACGGCACCTACGGCTACCGGCGGATCCATGCCGTGCTCGCCCGCTCCGGCGAGCAAGTGTCCGACGAACTGGTTCGGGAGCTGATGCGTGAGCTGGACCTGGTGGCCTGCCAGCCGCGGCCGCGGCGGCCGACCACCACCGACCCCGACCAGGCCCACCGCATCCCAGACCTCGTGGAACGGGACTTCACCGCCGCTGAACCCGGCACCAAGCTGGTCGGCGACATCACCTACATCCCCACCGGGGAGGGTTGGGTGTATCTGGCCACGGTGATCGACTGCTACTCGAAAATGGTGATCGGCTGGTCCATGGCCGACCACTATAAAACCTCCCTCATCGCCGCCGCACTCGATTCCGCGGCCGGCACGATCGACCTCCGGCCAGGATGCGTCTTCCATTCCGACCGCGGCTCGAACGGCGGATTCAACTGGTCGTCGCAACACCTCGATTATGGAGGTGTTGATGGGTAGGCCAGCGGGGTGGATGAAGGCGTTGACGGGGCGGTCGCCGATGAAGTCGCCGGGGGCGCCGGCGTTGCGGCGGGAGGTTGAGCGCGAGTTCTGGCGGGAGGTCGGTAGGGGACTCACGAGCGAGGACGCCGCGGTCGCTGTCGGCGTGTCGCCCGCGGCTGGCACTCGATGGTTCCGGCAGCGTGGCGGTATGCCTTCGTTCATGTTGACACCGGTGACGGGTCGCTATTTGTCGTTTGCCGAGCGTGAAGAGATCGCTGTGCTGCGAGCCCGGGATGTGGGAGTGAGGGACATCGCTCGTCGGTTGGGACGTGCCCCGTCAACTGTTTCTCGGGAACTTCGTCGGAATGCTGCGACTCGTGGAGGGAAGTTGGAGTATCGGGCCTCGGTCGCGCAGTGGAAGGCAGATTTGGTTGCTATGCGGCCGAAGACGGCGAAGCTGGTGGCGAACGAGCGGTTGCGTGAGTATGTGCAGGAGCGTCTTGCGGGCGAGCTGCGTCATCCTGATGGAATGCCGGTGTCCGGGCCGGTGACGGCGCGGTGGAACGGGCGGAACAAGCCACGGCGGCAGGATCGCCGCTGGGCCAGGGCGTGGAGTCCCGAGCAGATCTCCGCGCGACTGAGGCTGGACTTCCCCGATGATGAATCCATGCGCATCTCCCACGAAGCGATCTACCAGGCGCTGTATGTCCAGAGCCGTGGTGGGCTCAACCGTGAACTGGTTGCCTGTCTGCGGACCGGGCGTGCGCTGCGTGTGCCTCGAGCACGCGCTCGGCAGCGCGCGGGCGGCCACGTCACGCCGGAGGTGATGATCAGCCAACGCCCGGCCGAGGTCGAGGATCGCGCCGTGCCCGGGCACTGGGAGGGAGACCTGATCATCGGCACCGACCGATCCGCGATCGGCACCCTCGTCGAACGCACCACCAGATTCACCGTGCTGCTTCACCTGCCCCGCCAGCAGGGGTGGGGTATCGAACCACGAGTGAAGAACGGGCCGGCGTTGGGCGGCTACGGCGCCGAGGCGATGCGCGCCGCTATCGCGCAGCAAATGAGCGTGCTGCCCGCATGGTTGCGCCGATCGCTGACCTGGGACCGCGGCAAAGAACTCGCTCAGCACGCCCAATTCACCATCGACACCGACATCGCGGTCTACTTCGCCGACCCACACAGCCCCTGGCAACGCGGCACGAACGAGAACACCAACGGCTTGCTACGCCAGTACTTTCCCAAAGGCACCGACCTGTCCCGGCGGGACGACGAGGAGATCGAAGCGGTCGCTGCCGCACTGAACAGCAGACCACGCAAGACACTCAACTGGAAGACACCAGCCGAAGCACTGAACGAACTGCTACTCTCACAACAATAAAGCTGGTGTTGCGACCACCAGTTGAATCCGGTAACTACACCTCCTACAAGTTCGCCACCAAGATCGCCGACATGGACATGCGCCACTCCGTCGGCCGAACCGGGATCTGTTGGGACAATGCGATGGCCGAATCGTTCTTTGGTGCTTTGAAGAACGAATGGATATATCACATGACATTCACCACACGCGCCGAAGCTCGGCAGGCTATTGTGTACTACATCGAAGGGTTCTATAATCGACGACGTCTCCACTCAGGGCTCGGGTACAAGACCCCCCTAGAGGTCCACGCCGAGTACCTGAATCGACAGCTCGCAGCATGAACTAGCCGCAAGAAAGCTGTCCGGAAAATTCGGGGCGCCTCACCTTGAGACTAGAACCCCAGCAAGGCCGAGGGTGGTACCGACGTTGACCAGCACGGACGGCGTGGTCCCCTGCCACGCCCAACGATCTTCGAGGAACAGAGCCAGCACGACGAGGACCACGCCGAGCACGAAACAGGTCACGACCCAACCCCACCGCGGGCGACGCTCGCCTTCACTCATCGGACCACCTTATTCAAGGCCCTCATCGCGCTGGCAACGGCCAGCGGGGGCCGAAAATGGCCCCCGCCCGCAGTCGTCGCCCGGGTTGCTCACACCACACCCATCTCGTGCAGCTTGACCAACAGTGCGCCAGCGCCACTGGCTGCTGTGCCAGCGCCCAGCACGATGCGAAGCACCTTGACAGCATCTCTGCGCCGGTACCGGTCGGGCTGGAACAGCGCGACTCCGGTTGCGGCCGCCGCAGCCAGCACGACGAACGCCGCCATCGCGAACCCGAAGATCAACATCCCCTGCGTCCTCACGTGTCATCCCACGCAGGCGCCTGCGGCCTGCTGAAAGCCACGATGCGTTGATAGAGGGTCAGTTGTCACATACCTCGCTTTTACCGGTAGACTGCGCCGAAGAGCGATGATCGATGAGGCCAAGGTACTCAAGGCGCGGTCTATAGGTGTCAGTCTAAACGTCGAAACTTTCTTGGATGATCATGGTGGCCTCATCGTCGGTTACAGAAAGTGAGGGAGGTCGCACTTCCCGCGACCGCCTGTCGAAGCGGATCGTCCGCCTGCAGGGTCTCCTCGACGAGGGGGTCGACGAGACGGCCCGGGCAGCCCGCCGTGTGGTTTGGCAGCCGAGTCCCAGGAGTCAGCCCGCAGAGTGGATCGCAGTTCGCTCGGCTCTCCTACGTCGCACCGAGAATCATCTCCAGTGCACGCGCATCCAGGCGATTAGCGCCTCGAAGAGCGCGGCCGTCCAGGTGCTTCTGCTCGCGCTGTTTGAACTGCAGGTCGGCACCATTCGCGCCAAATCCGGTCGAGCACGTACCCGGCTGCCTATCAGCTACCGCGAGGATCCCACTCTGCCAACGTGGGTGGAGTTCACGGCCTTACCAACTGTGGACAAGACGTCGAAGCGAACGCATGCGCGAAACGCAAAGGCGAATCGAGAACGGCAAGTGAAGCGCGCTCTCGATCGACTCGCCGAGTGTGGCCGCGTCGAATTGAAGCCTGAGCGAACTCATGGTCGTTACGAAAACTTCGCGGTGCTGAACGAAGGTACGAATAACGGCGGCGCTGACGGCGTCACTTACCACGTGCCGCCTGCCCTCGGCAGCGGGAAGGCAAGACGTCAGATGCTCACGATCCCGGTGCAGTTTTTTCTCAACAACTGGGTAGATGCCCTCACCGACAACGAGATCATCACGTATCTCACGCTTCGGTTAATGGCGCAAGCGTTCCCAGGCCGCCATGCGGAAGACGGCGTATACCTCGCACAGGAAGACCGAATCCGCCTGTTCAACCTCGACCGAGGGTTCGAAGCCCACCGCATGCTCTCTCGATACGGCCTGATCGACACAATCCGCGACAGACGACGCAACGCCGACGGCACCATGACGAAATCCGAAGAAGTCGGCGCCGGCGATATCCACCGCTTCAAGCTAGACGACAGTGTCCTGGGGCAACCCGCGATCCCCCGGGTTATCACGTCACTCACTCTTTTCGCTGACGGCGCCGACGCTGACGATGCCGCGCTCGCGGACGCCATCCAGCGATGGACAGCGAACCTCAAAAACACTTCGACCAGCTAGCGCCCAGCACAAGTGCAGCCAGTAGCCCACCCGCACCAAACTTGGCAGGTCGCACGAACGGGTCCATTTTTGACCCCTCGTGCCACTTGCGCATCGACCCTCCCGCGTAGACGACTTCGCCATGATCGTGTCCGCCGGCAGCTACGTCGACAGCGCGAGGGAGATGAAGTCCGGACGGTTCGTTCTTAGCGGGGAAAGGGCGTCGCGGCACGTCGTGCCGGATGGCGTGGACCTTGTCGGCCGAGCATCGGCACTGGTCTCAGGACGTGCGCGGCGGCTGTCTGGTCGCGCGGTCAACTACCACTTCGCCTACGCGAACGACCGGCGCGACCGGAAGTAGCCGATCGACCACCCTGGTCGTGGAGACCGTGTCGGAGGTCAGCGTCACTGGCGAATCGTGGCAGGATCTCCCGGGCTCCCGCTCGTGCTGTCCTCGAGCATGACCATCCTGAACAGCGGCTCGATCTCGACGAGTCGCCCCGGCTTTCTTCTAGCTGTCGCTGTACACGGAGTCACCGACACGCAGGTCGGCGAACGACACCTACTCGGTCTCGACGGGCTCGGCGGCCTCGGTCGTCATCAGACCTGACTTGGCTCAAGATCGCTGATCTTGGGTAGGGTGCTGGCTGTTGAGCTGCGGTTTCGTCGTGTGAACGGCGAAAATCTGCGCACTAAGCGGCCGGTTCTAGGGGTCTGCCCATCGCTTCCCGGTTACGGCTTCAGCGACAAGCCGGCCGCGCCGGGGTGGGGGATCGAGCGGATATCCGATGTGTGGTGCGAGCTGATGGCCCGGCTAGGCTACCGGCGGTTCGGCGCCCAGGGCAGCGACTGGGGCACCAGCATCGCCACGAGCATCGGTCAACGGCAATCCGATCGGTCGCCGGCATCCATCTCATGCCGCCGCTCGCACCGCCCGATCCGGCCACGTTGGACGACCTCACCGGTGCCGAGCGGGCGGCGCTCGCGACACTGCGGGAGGCGGACGAATGGGGCTCCGGATACTCGGCGCAGCAGTCGACCCGGCCGCAGACGGTCGGCTACGGGCTGGTCGACTCGCCGGCCGCCCTCTGCGCCTGGATCGTCGAGAAGTTCTGGTCGTGGACCGACTCCGGTGGCGACCTGCATCGGGTTATTACCCGGGATGAGCTGCTCGACAACCTGATGCTCTACTGGCTGCCCGGCACCGGTGCCTCATCCGCCCGGCTGTACTGGGAAAGCCTCCGGCAGGTCAACGAATGGATCTCCGGGTCGGCCGGCGCGCCGGTGACCGTACCCACCGGCTGTTCGGTCTTCCCCAAGGAGCTGCAGCGCCCGTCTCGGCGGTGGGCGGAGCGCCGGTTCCCGAACATCCGGTACTGGAACGAGCCCGGCAAGGGCGGCCACTTCGCGGCGTTCGAGCAGCCGGCGTTGTTCGTCGACGAGGTCCGGTCATTCTTCCGGCTGGTCCGCTGATGGTCACCCGTACTCGGTAAGCGGCTGGCTAAAGATCAACAAGTGCCCATCGGGTGTCCGTACGTTGAAGTCGCGCATCCCGTAGGGCCGGTCAGCCAGTGGCTCGACGATGTCGGCGCCGCGGGCGCGCAGCTCGTCGTGGCAGGAATCGACGTCGTCGACGACAACCGTCACCCTGGCCGGGCCGACGCTGCTTTCGGCGTACAGGTGGAACTCGGCGGTGTCGCGGATCACGGCCGCGTAGCTAGGTGGGGTCTCCCAGGTGAATATGGTGTCGAATCCGAGCACGTCCGTGAAGTACGACCGCGCTGCCTGCACATCTCCGCACGGCAGCACGGGAACCGCCACCCGCATGACCATTCCGTCACCTTACCTGACTTCGGCTCAAGATCGCTGATCTTGGGTAGGGTGCTGGCTGTTGAGCTTCGGTTTCGTCGTGTGAACGGCGAAAATCTGCGCACTAAGGCCTGTGACTATCGGCCACCGACCGAGTTCGAGACCCTGTACGAGCTGGGCGACCTGATCAGTCTGCTCGCCTGACCCCAGTAACGAGTCTCTACCGAACCCAGGGTGGCTCATAGACCTCGGCCGCGTCCATCAGATCTGGCGCAGGCGTGTTGTTGATCTCTGCTTGAGCCGCTACCCGCTCGGCCTGTGCCGCGTTGATCACCTCAACGAGCGCGGTCGGGTCGACGCCAGCCGCGATGGCCGCTTGGGACTTGCGTATCCGTGCCTCGGCGTCCGCCAACCGCTTCTTCGCTACCTCTCCCCCGGCTTGCTTCTGGTCCGCTCCGTCTTGAGATGCCACCAGCGCGGCTACCGTGCGGTCCACATTGTCCTTATGAAAAAGTCGGGTCTGCTGCACTGTTAGGTGAATATGAGAACGCTATCTTCGTAGCACTAAAGGCTGTAGAAGTAAGGGTTAGGAAGCTGTGTTGCTGCGGTGACGAGATGATCGGCGTTCCGATGATTACGCAGGCGTTCAGGCCAGGCGGACCGCTTGCAGACCCCACCGCACCACCAGGTGAAGTCGAGGGCACCATGGCTCTTTCCGCAGTGCTTACGCAGTTCTTCGCAACCCATCAGGCCATCGTGAAGTTTCCTTCGACGACGTTACAGAAGCTTCGGAAGCAGTGATGACCGCGAGCCTGCTTAAAAATGCTGGATAAGATTGAGTCCAGGACAACATAATATCCCGTCTGACTCTAGCCAAAGGAATCCAGTCGTGAGTACTGTTCTCATCGCAGCTTTGACGTCTGGGGTGGTTGCTCTCGGCATTGAATGGCTGTTCAAACCTCGACTGGAGGCCCGCAAAGAGCGACTTCTGGAGCTACACCGGAAGCGTCGAACGTTCGCGTCGCAAATGACCACGATCATGGTTCACATTGAGCCGTTTTCATCCTGGTCTGGATGTGTTGTCTGGTAGGGCTTCTCGTTGATCACAGGTTGATGATCACCGGCGTGTCGAGGCCTGGGCGTGGCGAAGCCCCTGGTAGCAGAGCTTTCGACCAAGATCGTTCTGCCAAGTGTCCAGGGGCTTCAGCTGTTGTTTTACCGTGCTGCGCTGCCGTTGTCACATCGGACCCTCACGTTCGTGTCCGGCCTGGTCCGCGCTCACCGCCGGGAGATCGGTTCGGTGTGGCGTGCGCTTGACCCTGGCCAGCAGGCTCTGCTGGTGCTGGTCTACCTGCGCAAAGGTGAACCCTTCGCCCAGGTCGGGGCTGGGTTCGGCGTGTCGACCACGACGTGTTGGCGGTATGTGAACGAGACTGTTGAACTGCTCGCCAGGCGGGCGCCGAAGCTGCGGGCCTCGCTTCGCGAGGCCAAGCGTGACGGGATGGCCTACGTGGTCATCGACGGCACGCTGATCCCGATCGACCGGATCGCCGCCGACCGCCCGTTCTACTCGGGCAAGCACAAGCGCCATGGGGTAAACCTGCAGGTCGTCGCGTCTCCGGACGGGACGATCCTGTGGGTGTCCGGTGAGCTGCCGGGCAGCACCCACGACACCGCCGCGGCCCGCATCTGGCAGGTCTTGGCCGCCCTCGAACAAGCCGGGCTCATCGCACTCGGCGACAAGGGCTACCACGGCTACGACCAGACCCGGGAACGCGTGATCACCCCGTACAAGGGCAAGAACAAACCCGAGTCCCAGAAGGACGCCAACCGAGCCCCGCCCGGCTCCGCGGCCCAGGTGAACGCGCCAACGCACAGCTCAAGCACTGGCGCATCCTGCACAAAGTCCGCGTCAGCCCACACCGCACCGGCCGCCTCGCCAAAGCCATCCACGTACTACAAAACTACGAGGTCGCCACCGGATGGAGGGTCGGGAGCTGGCGCGGTGCCTGTTGATCGGCGG
>NZ_SOCP01000016.1 GCF_004364325.1 Actinophytocola oryzae
CCCCGGCCGTGTCGTTCCACGACGCCAACAACCCACACTCGGACTCGCTCAACAGGTCCACACGACACACTGGGACGTCAGAATCGGCCGTGACGACCCGCAGCAGCTGTGACCAGCGGCGCACGAGCGACTCGATGGTGCCCTGGTCGTACAGGTCGGTGGTGAAGGTGACCCGGCCGGTGATCCCGGCGGGACGGCCGTCGGGGGCACGCCGTTCCCTGAGGTTGAAGGTCAGGTCGAAACGGGCGTTGGGGCGGGACAGGCGCTCCCGGGTGACGGTCAGCCCGGGCAGCTCGATCGCGGTGTCCACGTTGTTCTGCAACACCAACATGACCTGGAACAACGGGTGATGCGCCAACGACCGGTGCGGGTTCAGCACGTCCACCAACCGCTCGAACGGCACATCCTGATTGGCATACGCCGACAACGCCGTCTCCCGCACCCGACCCAGCAGCTCCGCGAACGACGGATCACCACCGGTATCCATCCGCAACACCAACGTGTTCACGAAGAACCCCACCAGGTCATCCAACGCCTCGTCGGTACGACCAGCCACCGGCGTGCCCACCGGGATGTCCGAGCCCGCACCCAACCTGCTCAACACCCCGGCCAAACCCGCCAGCAACACCATGAACACACTCGTCCCACTGCGGCGGGCGAGGTCGACGACGGCCTCGTGTGCGGCGGCGTCGAGCCGCACGTCCACGCTGCCACCCCGATGCGAGGCCACCACCGGGCGCGGCCGGTCGCCGGGCAGGCCGGCCTGTTCCGGCAGTCCTGCCAACGCCGTCGTCCAGTAGTCGAGCTGACCGGCGACCTGGCTGTCCGAATCGGACAGATCGCCGAGCAGCTCCCGCTGCCACACCGCGTAGTCCGCGTACCGCACCGGCAACGGCGACCAGTCCGGTGCCACACCGGCCACCCGCGCCGTGTAGGCCAGCGACAGGTCCCGCGACAACGGCGCCATCGACCAGCCGTCGGTCGCGGCGTGGTGTACCACGAGCACGAGAACCCAGTCGCCCGTATCGGTCACGCGGAACAGTGACGCCCGTAGCGGCAGGTCCGCCGCGAGGTCGAACCGGTGGCCCACGACCTCGGTGACCGCGGCCTCGAGCCTTCCGGAGTCCAGATCCGCGATCGGTAGGAACACCCGCACGCCATCCCGGATCGTCTGCGCGGGGTCGCCGTCGACGTCGGTGAACGTGGTGCGCAGTGGTTCGTGCCGTGCCACGACGTCGTCCAGCGCCGACCGCAGCGACCCGACGTCGAGATCACCGGACATCCGCAGCACGAGCGGAATGTTGTAGACCGGGTTCGGGCCCTCCAGCTGCTGAAGGAACCACAGCCGCTGCTGCGCGAACGACAGCGGAATCCGCTCGGGTGAGTCCACCGGCCGCAAAGCCGGGCGCACCAGGCCAGTGGCGTCGCGTACCCGTCGCGCCAGGCCCGCGACCGTGGGCGCCTCGAACACCGCCCGCACCGACAGCTCCACACCCATGACCACACGCACCCGCGACACCAACCGCGTCGCCAACAGCGAATGCCCACCCAGATCGAAGAACCCGTCCGCCACACCGACCTCGGGCAACCCCAGCACCTCGGCGAACAACCCGCACAACAGCTCCTCCCGCGGATCCCGCGGGCCGCCGCCACTGCCGGCCTGTGCCGTGTAGTCCGGTGTGGGCAGTGCCCGGCGGTCGACCTTGCCGTTGGCCGACAACGGAATTCGGTCCAGCGGCACGAACGCGGCGGGCACCAGGTAGTCCGGCAGGCGCTCACGCAGATACTCGCGCAGTTCGCCGGTCAGTCCGGTGGAGTCGCCGTGTGCGACCACATAGGCGACCAGCCGCGGCTCGCCGGGACGGTCCTCCCTGGCCACCACGACCGACTGCGCCGTCCTCGAATGCCCGGCGAGCACGGCCTCGACCTCGGCCGGTTCGACGCGAAACCCGCGGATCTTCACCTGGTCGTCGGTGCGCCCGAGGTACTCGAGGTTCCCGTCGTACCGCCACCGCACGACATCCCCGGTGCGGTACATCCGTTCACCGGCACCGAACGGGCAGGCCACGAACCGGTCCGCGGTCAGGCCGGGGCGGCGCAGGTAACCACGCGCCAGAGGTGTTCCGGCCAGGTACAGCTCCCCGGCCACACCGGGAGGAACCGGCCGCAGACGCCCGTCGAGCACGTAGACCCGCGTGTTGGTGATCGGTGCGCCGATCGGCGGTGCCTGTCCGTCCCCGTGCCCGCAGTCCCAGGCGGTGACGTCGATCGACGCCTCGGTCGGACCGTACAGGTTGTGCAGTCCGGCGGGCACCTTCGCGACGAACTCGTCCCGCAGGTCGCCGGACAGCGCCTCCCCGCTGCAGAACACCTGGCGCAGCGTCGGCACGGCCCCGGCGTCGAGGTTGCGGAGGAACTCCCGCAGCATCGAGGGGACGAAGTGGAGGATGGTGATCCGTTCCCGGCGGATGACGTCGACCAGGTACCCAGGCTCGCGGTGGCCGCCGGGCCGCGCCATGACGAGGGTGGCGCCGGAGGTCAGGGTGGCCAGGAACTCCCACACCGAGACGTCGAACCCGTACGGCGTCTTCTGGAGCACGCGGTCCGTGCCGGAGAAGCCGTACCGCCCGGTCATCCACGTGACCCGGTTGGCCAGGCCGGCATGGGTGACCACGGCACCCTTCGGCACGCCCGTCGTGCCCGACGTGTAGATCACGTACGCCGGGCCTGCCACGGTCAGCGGGCCGACGCGCTCCGCGTCCGTGACGTCGGTGCCGGACAGGCCGGCGGGTGCCGCGTGCACGTCCTCGGCCGTGACCACGCACACCGGCCGGGCGTCGGACTCCATGAACCGGACCCGTTCGGCCGGGTACTCCGGGTCGACCGGCACGTACGCGGCTCCCGACTTCAGCACGGCCAGGATCGCCACGACCATCTCGACGGACCGGGACAGCCGCAACGCGACCAGCCGCTCCGGCCCTGCCCCCCGGCCGATCAGGTGTCTCGCCAGCCGGTTGGCCCTCGCGTTCAGCTCGGCGTAGGTGACCGGTTCGCCGTCGGACACCACCGCCACCGCGTCGGGTGTCCGCGCCGCCTGCCGCTCGAACAACGCCGGCACCGGCACCACCGGCGGCTCACCCGCCGTGTCGTTCCAGTCGGCCAGCACCCGGCGGCGCTCGGCGTCGGACATCACGTCCACGCCGCCCGGACGGCGGCCCGTGTCGCCGGTCACCGCGTCCAGCAGCCGCAGCCACCGCGCCACCAGCGTCTCGACCGTGCCGCGGTCGTACAGGTCCGTGCTGTACTCGACCCGCCCGGACATCCCTGCCGGACCGCCGTCGGTGCCGCGGTGCTCCCGCAGGCTGAACGTCAGGTCGAACCGCGAGCCCCGGGCACGGACCCGCTCGCGAACGGCCCGCACACCGGGCAGATCCAGCGTCACGTCCTCGTTGTTCTGCAACACCAGCATGATCTGGAACAGCGGGTGGTGCGCCAGTGACCGCTGTGGGCTCACCACGTCCACGAGGCGTTCGAACGGCACGTCCTGGTTGGCGTAGGCCGACAGCGCCGTCTCCCGCACCCTCGCCACCAGCTCCGCGAAGGTCGGGTCGCCGCTGGTGTCGTTGCGCAGCACCAGCGTGTTGACGAAGAACCCCACCAGGGCGTCGAGTGACTCGTCGGTCCGGCCTGCGACCGGCACGCCGACCGGGATGTCCGTGCCGGCACCCAGCCGTGTCAGCAGTCCCGCGAGTGCTGCCTGCAACACCATGAACACGCTGGCGCCGCAGTCACGGGCCACGTCCGCCACCTGTGCGTGCATGGCCGGGGTGAGGTCGAAACCGAGGCTCGCGCCCTCGTAGGTCGCGACCGAGGGCCTCGGCCGGTCGCCCGGCAGGCTGACCTGTTCGGGTAGCCCGGCCAACGCGCTCGTCCAGTAGTCGAGCTGTCCGGCGATCCGACTGTCCGGATCGGACAGGTCGCCGAGCAGCTCCCGCTGCCACACCGCGTAGTCCGCGTACTGCACCGGCAACGGCGGCCAGTCCGGCTCGGCGCCCGCGACCCTGGCCGCGTACGCCCGCGACAGGTCCCGCGACAACGGCGCCATCGACCAGCCGTCGGTCGCGACGTGGTGCACGACGAGCACGAAAACCCATCCGTCGCCGGTGCGGGACAGCGACGCCCGCACGGGCAGTTCGGTGGCGAGGTCGAAGCTGTGGTGCACGGCCTCGGCGACGAGGTCGGGCCCCCGGTCGTCCACGACCGGAACCGGCACAGTGACCTTCGCCAGGATCTGCTGCACCGGCGTGCCATCGACCTCGGCGAGGACCGTACGCAACGGCTCGTGCCGATCGACGACGTCGTTCAGTGCCGCCGCGAAGGCGTCGGTGTCCAGGTCGCCGGTCATGCGGATCACCAGCGGGACGTTGTACAGCGGGTTCGGGCCCCGCAGGCGGTACAGGAACCACAGGCGCTGCTGCGCGAACGACAACGGCACCTGCCCGGGACGCGTGACCGGGGCCAGTGCCGGCCTGCGTACCCCCGCCGCTCGCCCTACCCGTCCGGCGAGACCGGCCACGGTCGGCGCCTCGAACACCGCCCGCACCGAAAGCTCCACGCCGAACACCGCACGCACCCGCGACACCAACCGCGTCGCCAGCAACGAATGCCCACCCAGGTCGAAGAAGCTGTCCGCCACCCCGACCTCGGGCAGCCCCAGCACCTCGGCGAACAAGCCGCACAGCAGCTCCTCCTGCGGGTTGCGCGGCAGCATCCGGCCTGCCTCGGCGAACTCCGGTGCAGGCAGTGCGGCGCGGTCCACCTTCCCGCTCGACGTCAGGGGCAGGGCGGGAAGTGTCACGACAGCGGCAGGCACCAGGTAGTCGGGCAGCCGTTCCCGCAGGTACTCGCGCAGGTCGCCGAGAGGAGCGGCCGGAACGACGTAGGCGACCAGCTGGTGCTCGCCGGACCGGTCCTGCCTGGCGACCGCGGCGACGTGTGCCACCGCCTCGTGCCTGGCGAGCACCACTTCCACCTCGGCGGGTTCCACCCGGACCCCGCGGATCTTCACCTGGTCGTCGGCCCGGCCCAGGTACTCGAGGTTCCCGTCGGCACGCCACCGCGCCACGTCACCGGTGCGGTACATCCGCTCACCCGAACCGAACGGGCACGCCACGAACCGGTTGGCCGTCAGCCTGACACGGCCGAGGTAGCCCCTGGCGACACCGGTACCGGCGACGTACAGCTCGCCGGAGACACCGGGTGGCACGAGCCGCAGGCGGTCGTCGAGGACGAACACCCGCACGTTGTCCTGTGGCCTCCCGATCGGCACCGGCCGGCCGTCGCTGACCTCGCCGTCCGGGATCACGTAGTCCGTGCACCCGACCGTGGTCTCGGTGGGGCCGTAGTGGTTCACGACCGAGACACCGGGATGTGCCGCGCGCCAGCGGTCCAGGTCGGCGCCGCGTGCGGCCGAGCCGCCGACCATCAACTGTGACGTCGGCGCGACCTGGGCCGAGTGCTCGGTCATCGCGAACGCCAGGTGGGTCGGGGTCAGCTTCAGGAACGTGTAGGGGAGGCCGTGTCCGGCGGTCCGTTCGTCGAGGTCGCCGACATGCAGCAGCCCGCCGACGAGCAGCGGGCCGTACAGCGGCGGCACGGCGCCGTCGAACGTCACCGACGCGTGCAGCAGCGTCGCGCCGCCAAGGGCCGGGTACGCCGACCTGGCACGGACCAGGTAGTTGGTCAGCGACCGGTGCTCCACCACGACGCCCTTGGGGTGGCCGGTGGTGCCGGAGGTGTAGATGACGTAGGCGGGGTTGTGGGGTCGCAGCGGGCGGACCCGCTCGGCGTCGGTGATGTCGGCCGAGGAGTGACCCGTGGTGACCATGTCGTCCGGCGTGACCACGCACACCGGTCGTGCGTCCTCGATCAGGAACCGGATCCGTTCGGCGGGGTGGTCCGGATCGATCGGCACGTAAGCAGCGCCCGCCTTGGCCACGGCCAGCAGCGCGACGATCAGCTCGGTCGACCTCGGCAGCGCGACCGCGACGTGGTCCTCGGGCCCGACGCCACGGGCGATGAGCTGCCGGGCGAACCGGTTCGCGCGGGCGTTGAGTTCGGTGTAGCTGACCGACTCGTTCCCGGACCGGACGGCGACGGCGTCCGGGGTCCGCTCGACCTGCTGTTCGAACAGTGCGGGCAGCGGCGAGGACGGTACCGCCGCCGCCGTGTCGTTCCACTGGGTCAGCAGCAGGTGGCGCTCGGCGTCGGTCAGCAGCGGGACGGCACCGAGCCGCTGGTCCGGCGCCGCGGTGACGCTGTCGAGAAGGCGCAGCCAGCGCCGCACCAGCGACTCGATCGTGCCCCGGTCGTAGAGGTCGGTGCTGTACTCGACCCGCCCGGTCATGCCCGCGGTGTCCGGCCGCTCGCGCACGCTGACCGTGAGATCGAACCGCGCGCTTCGTCCCAGCGCGCGTTCCCGAGTGGCACGAACACCGGGCAGTTCCAGGCTCGCCTCGACGTTGTTCTGCAACACCAGCATGACCTGGAACAACGGGTGGTGCGCCAACGACCGGTGCGGGTTCAGCACGTCCACCAACCGCTCGAACGGCACATCCTGATTGGCATACGCCGACAACGCCGTCTCCCGCACCCGACCCAGCAGCTCCGCGAACGACGGATCACCACCGGTATCCGTCCGCAACACCAACGTGTTCACGAAGAACCCGACCAGGTCATCCAACGCCTCGTCGGTACGACCAGCCACGGGCGAACCGATCGGCACGTCCGTGCCCGCCCCCGACCGCGTCAGCAACCCGGCCAAACCCGCCAGCAACACCATGAACACACTCGCGCCCGCGTCACGCGCCACCGCCACGATCCGCGCGTGCACCACCGGATCGACCTCGAACCCGACCACGGCGCCGCGATGCGACGCCACGGCCGGACGAGGACGGTCACCCAGCAGGCTCACCTGCTCCGGCAACCCGGCGAGCCGGTGCGACCAGAACTCCACCTGCCGCGCCACCGCACTACCGGGATCGTCGAGACTCCCCAGCAGCTCCCGCTGCCACACCGCGTAGTCCGCGTACTGCACCGGCAACGGCGACCAACCCGGCGCCGCCCCAACGGCCCTGGCCGCATAGGCACGCGACAGGTCCCGCAACAACGGCGCCAACGACCAGCCATCGCCCGCGATGTGGTGCAACACCAGCACCAGCACGCATTCGTCTGCCGTGGCCCGCACCAGCGACGCCCGCAGCGGCGGCCCGGCCGCCAGGTCGAACGGATGCCACACCACGTCGGCGACGGCGTCGGACACCCCGTCGGCGGCCACCTCCGCGATGGACATCTCGACGCCGCCACCGGCCGGCCGGATCCGCTGCATGGGGACGCCGTCGACCTCGGTGTACACGGTGCGCAGCGCTTCGTGGCGGTCCACCACGTCCGCCAGGGCCGCTTTCAGCGCGTCCGGGTCAAGCTCCCCGGCTAGGCGCAGCACCAGCGGCACGTTGTAGACGGGACTGGCACCCTCCAGCTGGTCGATGAACCACAGCCGCTGCTGCGCGAAGGACACCGGCAGGTACTCGGCACGCCGTACCGGCCGCAGGACGGGCCTGCGGGCGTCGGACACGGCAGGCAACCGCCGGGCGAGCCCCGCCACCGTCGGCGACTCGAACACCGCACGCACCGGCAGCTCCACGCCCAGCGCCGTGCGCAACCGGGACACGAGCCGGGTCGCCAGCAGCGAGTGCCCGCCCAGGTCGAAGAACCCGTCGTCGACACCGACCCCTGGCAACCCCAGCACCTCGGCGAACAGCCCGCACAGCAGCTCCTCCCGCTGGTCACGCGGAGCGCCGCCGCTGCCCGCGAGTGCCGCGAAGTCGGGTGCGGGCAACGCACGCACGTCGATCTTGCCGACGGCCGTCAGCGGCATGGCCGCGAGCAGGACGATCGCCGACGGGACGAGGTAGTCCGGCAGCCGCTCCGCCAGGTGGTCGCGCAGCGGCGCCGGGTCCACCAGCTCCGGGTCCTCCGGCACGACGTAGGCGACGAGCCGCTGCTCACCCGGACGGTCCGCCCGTGCGGTGACCACGGCCTGCGCCACGAGGTGGTGCGCCGCGAGGACGGACTCGACCTCGCCCGGCTCGACGCGGAACCCGCGGATCTTGACCTGGTCGTCGGCCCGGCCCCGGTACTCGATCACCCCGTCCCGCCACCGCACCACGTCCCCGGTGCGGTACATCCGCTCCCCCGGACCGAACGGGCACGCCACGAACCGGTTCGCCGTCAGCCCGGCACGGCCGAGGTAACCCCTGGCCACGCCGGTCCCGGCAACGTACAGCTCGCCGATCGCGCCGGGCGGCACCGGCCGCAGCCGGTCATCGAGCACGTAGGCCCGCATGTGGGTGATCGGGGCGCCGACCGGCACCGGGTCGGGCACCTCGTCCGGCGCCGCCATCGGATGGCTGGTGACGAACGTCGTGGTCTCGGTCGGACCGTACCCGTCGACCACGACGAGCCCCGGGCACGCCCGCAGGACCCGCCGGACCGCGCCCGCGGGCACGACGCCGCCACCCGCCCACACCTCCCGCAGCCCCGCGAAGCACTCCGGGTCCTCGTCCGCCAGCACCCGGAACAGGCCCGACGTCGCCCACATCGCCGTCACGCCGTGGTCGGCGACGGCACGCCGCACGGTCCGCGCGTCGACGTCGCCCGACGCGATGACCACCGTGCCGCCGGACAGCAGTGGCACCCACAGCTCGTAGGTCGACGCGTCGAACACGTACGGGGAGTGCAGCAGCACGCGCTCGTGCGCGCCGCCCGCGAAACAGGACGCCGACACCAGGCCGGCCACGTCCGCGTGCGTGACGACGACCCCTTTCGGCGCACCGGTCGTGCCCGAGGTGTACATGACGTAGGCCGTGTTTCCCGCGGTCGGCCGGGTGCGCCGTTCCCCGGGGGCCGCGCCGGGCAGGGCCGTGAGCTGGTCGAGCGCGTCGAGCACCAGTACCGGCCGCGCGTCGTCGATCATGAACCGGACGCGCTCGGCGGGATACGCGGGATCGATCGGCAGGTAGCCCGCGCCTGCCCTGAGCACGGCGATGATCGCCACGACCATGTCCACCGAACGCGGCAACACCAGCGCCACCAGCCGCTCCGGTCCGGCGCCCCGGTCGGCCAACCGCCGGGCCAGCCGGCCGGCACGCGCGTTCAGCTCGGCGTAGGTGACCGATCCGCCGTCCCACTCGACGGCGACGGCGTCCGGCGTGGCGGCGGCCCGCTGCTCGAACAGCACCGGGAGCGGCAGTGTCGAGGGCGTGCCGGAGGTGACGTTCCACCCGGTCAGCACCTGGTGGCGTTCGGTGTCGGTGAGGATGTCCACATCGGCGACCCGGCGCCCGAGGTCGGCCGTCACCGCGTCCAGCAGCCGGACCCAGCGGTCGGCCAGTGCCACGACGGTCGCGTGGTCGTAGAGGTCCACGGCGTACTCCACGCGGCCGGTGCCGTCGTCGCGCACGGTGAAGGTGAGGTCGAACCGGGCGTTGCGCCCGGACACGCGGTCCCGCACGGCGGTGACGCCCGGCAGGTCGACCGTTGTCCCGGCGTTGTTCTGGAGCACCAGGGCGATCTGGAACAGCGGGTGGTGGGCCAGCGACCGGGCCGGGTTGAGCGCGTCCACGATCCGCTCGAACGGCATGTCCTGGTGCGCGTAGGCGGCCAGTGCCGTCTCCCGCACCTGGGCCAGCAGGTCCGCGAACGTGGGGTCGCCCGAGGTGTCGGTCCGCAGGACCAGTGTGTTGACGAAGAACCCGACGAGGTCGTCCAGCGCCTCGTCGGCCCGGCCGGCCACCGGCGTGCCGATCGGGATGTCCGTCCCGGCGCCCAGCCGGGTCAGCAGTGCCGCCAGCGCGGCGTGCAGCACCATGAACACACTCGCCCTGGCCTCGCGGGCGACCCGGTCCACACGGGCGTAGAGCTCCGGGTCGATCTCGAATGCCACGGTGGCACCGCGATGCGACGCGACGGCGGGCCGCGGCCGGTCGCCCGGCAGGCCGACCTGGTCGGGCAGGCCTGCCAGCCGGGCGGACCAGTAGCCGACCTGCCGGGCCGCGATGCTGTCCGGGTCGTCGAGGTCGCCGAGCAGTTCCCGTTGCCACGCCGCGTAGTCCGCGTACCGCACCGGCAGCGGCTGCCATGCCGGTGCGTTGCCCGCCAGCCGGGCGGTGTACGCCTCCGACAGGTCACGCGACAGCGGCGCCATCGACCAGCCGTCGCCGGCGATGTGGTGCATCAGCACGGCCAGCACCCACGACCCGTCGTCGACGACCCGGCACAGCCAGGCTCGCAGCGGCGGCTCGGTGGCGAGGTCGAAGCAGTGCTCGACGACGCCGGAGAGCAGCCCCGGCAGCCGGTCCGACGCGGTGTCCACAAGGGACATCCGCACCGGGGTGTGGGCGGGCAGGATGCGTTGCACCGGAACGCCGTCCGACTCGCCGAACACGGTCCGCAGTGCCTCGTGGCGCGCCATCACGTCGGACAGTGCCGCGCGCATGGCCGCCGGGTCGACCTCGCCCGCCAGCCGGAACACGATGGGAAGGTTGTAGACCGCGCTCGGTCCGTCCAGCTGGTGGAGGAACCACAGCCGCTGCTGGGCGAACGACACCGGCGCCGAGTCGCCGTGCGGTGTCGGGCGCAGCGGCGGTCGTACCGTGCCGGTGACCTCCTCGACCTCCCGGGCGAGGCCCGCCGCTGTCGGCGCCTCGAACACCGAGAGCACCGGCACCTCGATCCCCAGCACCGCACGCATCCGCGACACCAGCCGCGTCGCCAGCAGCGAATGTCCGCCGAGTGCGAAGAAGTCGTCGGCAGGGGTCACGTGCGGCAGCCCGAGCACCTCGGCGAACAGCTCGCACAGCAGTTGTTCGTGTCGGCCACGATCAGCGGCACCGAGCACCATCTGTTGGCAACCCTCCAGGAATCGGCCGGCGTGTGCCTCAGCCGGCTGCGAGTTGGTCGGCGCAGAGCGCGGCGACGTCGGCGCGGCGCAGCTTGCCCTGCGGGCTGCGGGGCAGCGCGTCGACGACCAGGACCCGCTTCGGCACCTTGCTGGGGGTGAGCCGGTCGCGTGCGTAGCCGCGGACCTCGTCCGGTGTGGTGGCGTGGCCGTCCCGCAGCACGACGGCCGTGTGGACGTCCTCGCCGAGCAGCGCGTCGGGTGCGGCGAACGTCGCGCAGTCCACGACGTCCGGATGGCCGAGCAGCACGGAGTCCACCTCGGCCGGCGAGATCTTCTCACCGCCCCGGTTGATGATGTCCTTGATCCGCCCGGTGATCCACACGTAGCCGTCGGCGTCGACACGGCCGAGGTCGCCGGTGCGCAGCCATCCGTCGACGAAGGTGGCGTCCGGGTCCGGGTCGGCCCAGTAGCCGGTCATCACGTTCGGTCCCGCGATCAGCAGCTCGCCTTCGACGTCCGGCTCCCGCACGGGCCGTCCGGACCGCTCGACCGCGACCTGCGATCCGGTGGCCACCCCGACGCTGCCCGGACGGCGCCGCCCGGGCGGCAGCGGGCTGGACGCGATCTGGTGTGCCTCGGTCATGCCGTAGGAGGTCACCACCGGCACGTCGAACGACCGCTCCACCCGTGCCAGCAGGTCCTCGGCCGCCGGGCCGGAGCCCGCCCTGATGAACCGGAGCGCCGGGCCCGGCACCAGGTCGTCCGGCGCGCTCGCGAGCAGCGCGGCCAGCATGGCGCTGCTACCGGAGTACCAGGTGACCCGGGGACCGGCGAGATGCGCCAGGACCAGGTCCGGGTCGAAGTGCGGCAGCACCAGGCACGACGATCCCGAGACCAGGGCCGCGACCACCGCACCCACCAGGCCCTGCACGTGGAACAACGGCATGGCCGACAGCCGGCAGTCGGCAGGGCCGAGCCCGTAGGCCGTCGCGGTGGCCCTGGCCGCCGCGACGATGTTGTCCCGGGACAACTGCACGATCTTCGGACGGTCCGTGGAACCGGACGTGGCCAGCATCAGTCCGCGGTCGACGGCAGGCACGGGAGACGTCCTGCCACCCTCGCCCAGCGCGGCGCCGGTCAGCTCACCCCGTGCGGGCACGAGGTCGAACACCGGCAGCGACAGCTCGGCGCACACCGCGCGGAGCCGACCGCTGAGGCGACGCTGCAGCACCACCGCCCTCGGGGTCAGCAGCCGGAACAACCGCCGGTACTCGGCGGGTGCGAGCGTGGGGTTCAACGGCAGGCAGACCGCGACGTCGGTGACCGCCAGCATCGCGACCGCCGACACCGGTGCGTCCGGCAACGCGACGCAGACCACCTCCGACGGGCGGACCCCCAGGCGCACCAGGGAGTCCCGCAGTGCGCCGATCAACTCGCCGACCTGGCCGTAGGTCACCGTCTCGCCCCGGTGGTCCATCAGTGCGGGACGGTCCCGCGCATCGCCTGCCGCTGTGCCTGCCGGCTCGGTCCAGTTCGTGGTGGTTCCGGACAGGTCCACCGTCATCGCGACACCCCCGTGGTCGTCCGACGTGTGCCCGCGTCACTTGCCGTGTAACTGGCGCAGGTAGTCGTAGCAGGTCGGCACCGTGTCCAGGATCCGACGTTGCTCCTGTTTGACTCGCGCGAACAGCGGCTCGGCCTGGTCGGCCAGTTCCGGTCGTGCGGCCAGCATCGGCAGCGAGTGGTCCGGCAGGAAGTCCAGACCGGCCAGGATGCAGTAGTAGTTGCTGTTGCTCCAGAAGTTGCGGAACTCCGCCTCGAAGTTGTCGTAGTAGGTCTCCTCGCCGACCACCGGCATGCTGACCGGCAGTCCCGCCCGGTACATGGCGACCTTCTCGGCGATGGCGTCGGCGAGCGGGAGTTCCTTGCAGGCACGCCAGAACGGTGTGTCGTCCCGTGGCGCGAACGTGAAGTGGGCCTGCACGAAGTCCCGCGAGTCGTCGAACATCACCTCGATCTCGCGGTTGAACCGGTCACGCATGACCGGCTCGAAGTTCTTGTCCGGGAAGTGTTTCACCAGCTGGTAGAGCGCGGCGTAGGCGAAGTAGATGCCCGTCGACTCCAGCGGTTCCAGGAAGCAGGACGCCAGGCCGACACTGACGACGTTGCGCACCCATGCCCGGCGGTTGCGGCCGACCCGGAACCGGATCTGGTTGAGCGTCTGCTCTTCCGGGTCGAGGCCCCACATCCGGCAGAACTCCAGGGTCGCCTCGTCCTGGTTGGCGAACCGGCTGGAGTAGACGTAGCCGCTGCCGAAACGGCCGAGCATCGGGATCTTCCAGGTCCAGCCCGACGACATCGCGATCGACGACGTGTACGGCTCGACGCCGTGCGCCTCGTCGTCGTGGGGGACGGCGGTCGCCACGGCACGGTCGTTGAGCAGGTGGTCGCTCATGTCCAGGAACGGCTCGCGCATCGCCTGGTTGATCAGCAACCCGCGGAATCCGGAGCAGTCGACGAACAGGTCGCCCTCGATCAGGCGGCCACCCTGGGTCCGCAGGCCCGTCACGTGGCCGCGCTGGTCGAGGACCGCCTCGGTCATCATGTCCTCGATGTGCACCGCGCCCTGTTTGTCCACGGCGAACTGGCGCAGGTAGTCGGCGACCAGCTGAGCGTCGAAGTGCCACGCGTAGTTGGTCCACCGGGTGCCGTCGGCGTTGCGGGGCGCCAGGTTCGCGTCCAGCGCGGGCGCCTGCGGGTAGCACGCCCGGTCGAACCGCTCAGCTGTCTCGCCTGCGAGTGCGCGGTGCGTCCAGTAGTGCGACAGCGGCAGGTTCTGGTAGGTGGGCAGCAGGCCGAACAGGTGGTAGAACTCGTCCGGCGCACCACTTCGCTGTCGTGACGTCGCCTCGCCCGCGCCGGGCGTGCGCCAGTTCACGTACTTGATGCCCATCTTGAAGCTGGCGTTGCACGCCCGCATCCAGTCGTCCTCCGGCACGCCGAGGAAGTCGAACAACACCCTGTGCAGGTTCGGGATGGTCGCCTCACCCACCCCGATCCTCGGCACGGCAGGCGACTCCAGCACCGTGACCGACACCTGCTGACCGAGCGCCCGGCCGAGGTAGGCGGCACTCATCCAGCCCGCGGTCCCGCCACCGAGCACGACGATCTTCCGGATTCTGCGGTCGCCCACAGTTCATACCCCCTAATGCCATTACGACGGACACACGAATACGTCGCCAATCCGTCATCGCAAGATATTCCGGCGTCTGAATTCCGACATTTCGACGTTATTCGCGAACGCCGGGGCCGGCAGTCGGCACGACGAACGTCCCTCTTAGCGCGTCGGCAGGCCGAATCGGCGCACGAGGCACGCGGCCGACCGCACGTGAGCAGCAAGTTCCGACTAGCAGTCGCCCGTTCTACACGGGCATTCAAGCTCCACCCCGATCCCCCAGAGATCGTTTTTGTGTGTCATCCCCAGAAAGCTGCGACCCGCATCCAGTCGTGGCTCCAAAGCAACTCTAACAAATCAGGCCCGCCGCGTCACGGATGTTGACGTCGGAGTTCTGCGCCAGATTCCTCCGATATTGTCGTTTTTGGGCTGTCCGAGGCCGCGGAACGCGCACGTCCGGCATCGTGACGACGGTGCGGAGACGTGTTCCGGGTCAGTCCCGGCGGGCGGCGACCAGCTGGGTCGCGGCGACGCTGAGGGCCATCAGCACGACGGCCACGGCCGCGTACCCGGTCGCGGAGGCCACGGTGTCACCGGTGACCGATCCGTTGCGGGTCAACAGTGTCATCGCCGGGTTGACGGGTGGGATCCACCGCACCAGTACGAACAACAGCAACAGCAACAGTGTCGTCAGCAGGCCGTAGCCGGGACGGCGGATCATCAGCCGGGAGGTAACCAGGCCGATCGCGACACCGACGCAGGCGCCGGTGAGCAGGGCTTCCGCCCCGGCGAACAACTCCAACCCGGTCACGTCGCGGAACCCGAAAACCAGCGGCACAGCGAGCAGGAGCGCACTCAGCACGGCACAGCACGCGAGCACGACCCACGCCGTGGCGATCAGCAGCGAGCGCGACCGGCCCGCGTTCACCGCCGTGATGGTGCGCTGCACCGGATCCTCCACACCGATCAGCGACACCGTCAGCCATGCCGCGAGCACCAGGGTGGCCACGGTCATCACACCGAAGATCGGCGCCACGGGCTGCGCATTGTCCCCATGCACCAGCAACATCGCCACCACGCAGTACAACAACGTCGGCGGCAGGTAGCGCTGGGAGTGCAGCAGGATGGCCAGCGTGTAGCGGAACAACGCCATCACCGGACTTCTCCGGCATCGCCGTCGGACGCGGCCGTGATCCGTTCCGCCACGGCCTCGTCCACCCGCGCGACCGACCAACCATGTCGCAGGGCGGCCAGCAGCAGGCCGTCGGCGTCCGGTTTGCCCACCCGCACCAGGACGCGATCGCCTTCCCAGCGCGTGGAAATCGCCGACGCCAGCACGGCCTCGACATCATCGCGCGGCCAGCCGTCGACGCCGGACGG
Source organism: Actinophytocola oryzae (assembly GCF_004364325.1). Lineage (GTDB taxonomy): Bacteria > Actinomycetota > Actinomycetes > Mycobacteriales > Pseudonocardiaceae > Actinophytocola > Actinophytocola oryzae. The sequence continues at coordinate 15,516 of NZ_SOCP01000016.1, forward strand.
CGCCTCCAGCACCAGCCGCACCACCAGCGTCGCCTGCACCGCCTCGACATCGCCGGGGCGGACTCTGCCGTGGTCGATCCGGTAGACACGTGTCGCGTTCGTCCGGACTGTCGCCTCGCGATGGTCGGTGAACACGACGGTGCCGCCGTTCGCGGCACACTCCGCCATCACCTCGGCGAGCACACCGTGTGCCGAGCGGTCCAGGCCCGACCAGGGCTCGTCCAGCACCAGTAGTTCCGGTGGCACGACCAACGCCTGCGCCAGCCCCACCTTCTGCAGGTTTCCCTTGGACAGCCGGCGAAGCGCGGTGTCGAACCCGCCCGCGAGCGCGAACCGGTCCAGCAGTCGCTCGGCCGCGCGGCCGGCCTCCCGGCCGGAAAGCCCGCGGATCCGCCCCATGTGGGTCAGGTACGAACGCGCGGTCAGCCGCTCGTCGGACGGAAACCGTTCCGGCACATAGCCGACGCGTGCCGGCCGACCCGTGACCGTGCCCGACGTCGGGCGGGTGACGCCGACGAGAATGCGCAGCAGCGTCGACTTGCCGGACCCGTTGCCGCCCGCGATCGCGGTGATGTCACCGGACTCGAGGTCCATGACCACATCGGAAAGCACCGTGCGGTCCCGGCCATAACGCTTGCTGACATCGCTCACTCGCACCGCAGAAGTCCTCGCGACTCGAAGTTCGCCAACTCATCGCATTCAACCGAACGCGGAGCATAACAAACTCGAGCGGTGCTGACCCACGGCACACAGGCCTGCCGAGCCCACCCTGTCAGGCGAGCAGGCTCCACCGGTCGATCACTGTTTCAGCTGCCGGAACGGCGGACCGCGTCGGCCTCCATCGCCTCGACGAGACTTCTTGGCCGCATGTCGGTCCAATGGGTCTCGACGTAGGCCAAACAGGTTTCGCGGTCACTCTCGGGCAGTTCGACTGTCCAACCCGGCGGCACGTCGGCGAAGCTGGGCCAGAGCGAGTACTGCCGCTCGTCGTTGGCCAGCACGAGAAAACGACCGTTTTCGTCATCGAACGGATTGCTCATGGGTTCCCCTCCCAGGACGCCCGAACGCGATCCAGTCTGGCGTCGCGGGCCACCCACGACAACCACCCAAGGCAACTGTGACGACTATCACAACAAGTCCGGCGCATTCGTAAAAACGGACTTTCGATTGTTCCGGGCCACCGCACGATTCGACCGAATGTATGCTTGTCGTGAACTCGCATCCACTGGCCCCTTCATTCGCCACCCCCACCGCACGAAGGGTCCGTGCCTTGTTGAGCGTTGCCGAAACCAGTTCACATTACGTACTGCTGTGCCCCGTCTGCGGTTGGCGGGGTCCCGACGACGGTCTCCGGCTCGAATGCCCGCAACCGCACGCGCCGGGACTGCTCCAGGTCGTGTACGCCACGAACGCCTTTCCCCGGCCACGCGGCGACGACGGTCTCTTCCGGTATCGCGACTGGCTCCCGGTCCGCAGAACGCTGACCGGCGCCGTCCGGCCGGAGGTGTACCACGGTGCGGCGCTCGGCAGACGGCTCGGCCTGCCGAACCTGTGGATCGCGTTCAACGGCTACTGGCCGGAACGCGGGTGCGCGATGACAACGTCGACGTTCAAGGAACTCGAGGCGTACACGGCACTGGGCAGGCTGCCGCACGACGCGCCGACGCTGGTGGTGTCGTCGGCCGGGAACACGGCCGCCGCGTTCGCCGCGCTGGCATCCCGGTACGAGATGCCGTGCGTGATCGTCGTGCCCGCGGCGGCCACGGACCGGCTGATGTTCCAGCGGCCACTCGCCCCGTGCGTCCGGCTCGTCATGCTGGAACACGGCGACTACACCGATGCCATCGCCTTCGGCCAGTCCCTCGCGACGGCACTCGACGGGCAGGTGGAGGGCGGCGCGAAGAACGTGGCACGGCGCGCGGGCCTCGCGACGGTGTTGCTGGCCGCCGCGGAGGCGATGCCGGTCCTGCCGGACTACTACGTCCAGGCGGTCGGCAGTGGCGCGGGCGCGATCGCGGTGCACGAGGCGGCCCGCAGGCTGGTCGCCGCGGGCACGGCCGATCGGGTGCCGAAGTTGCTGCTGTGCCAGAACGAGTCGTTCGCGCCGCTCCACGACGCCTGGCGGCGCGAACGCGACGGCCGCGAGTGGCCACGCCCGACGGGGACCGCCGTCTTCGCGGACGAGCTGGTGAACCGCCTGCCACCGTACGGAGTCCTGGGCGGCGTGCGTGACTGCCTGCTGGAAAGTGACGGCGACATGCTCGTCGCGGACCGGCCCGCCGCACTCGCGGCCCGGCGGTTGTTCCAGGACGTCGAGGGAATCGACATCGAACCGGCCGCGGCGGTCGCACTCGCGTGCCTGTGCGAAGCCGCCGCGACCGGCATGGTCGACCGTGACGCGACACTGTTGTTGAACGTCACCGGCGGCGGTCGCCGCAGACTGGCCGAGACGACACCGCTCAGGCCGCCGGATCAGGTATTTTCTGTGTCACAGAACGACTTGCGCGACGGCACATTCCCTCGGGAACTGCTCCGGGCCCGCGCACTCAGCTGACACCGCTCCCCCGCGCACCGGCTAGTCCTTCGCCCGGCCTACGCGGACCGGCAAGCGCCGGCGTGCGGCCGGGTCGCGCGTTCCGGCGACGAGCACACAGATCGCGGTGACCAGGATGGCCGACCACCTCAGGTGGGCCGGGGTCCATTCCGCCCCGAAGCCGACCATCATCGGCGCCTGTGGGATCGACGCCGTCGGCAGTAGCGCGGCCAGGAGCGCGGGGGTGGTGATGATCCCGGGATGGTCGAAGCCGTGGCGACGGCCCCACACGGCCACGGCCCAGAGCACGGCGAGTGCCGCGGCGAACTCGACCGTGAGGCCCACGCCGAGGGCCCGGCGATCACCAGCCGGTGCCGTGGGGAGGTAGCGGGCCAGCACAATCGTCCACAGTGGACCTACCACGGCGCAGGCACAGCCGATCCGCAGCCAGAGCCTGCGGGCCAGGCTGTACGGGCTGGCCTGCAGGGTGACCGCCGCGCCGTCATCGAGCACGTACCCGCCACCCAGTGCCAGCAGCAGGCCCAGCACACGCGGGTCCCCGACGACGTCCTGCGTGTCGCCGCCGCGTACCGCCAGGAACGCCGCGCCGGCGACAGCGCCGATCGCGAACGGCGCCAGGCGCAGACTGCGCACCAGGTGGCCGCTGCGAACCAGTTCCCATGCCACGGACGGTGTCATGACAGTTGGAGCCAGCCGAGGACGAGCGTGGCGGCCAGGACCGGCCCGCCGACGAGAGCCAGCCGGGACCGCTGTGCGCGGTAGACGGCCGCGACGGCGGCGCAGGCACAGAGCCCCGCCAGGTAGGCGGCATGCAGCCACGGTTCGCCCTGCACCGGCGACCGGACCCCCAGGATTCTCTCCGTCGACCACCACATCCACCAGACGCCTGCGTCGAACCGCCCGAAGGCCACCAGACCGCCCAGGGTCGCGAGGACGAAGACGATCAGTACGCCGCCCGCGAAGGGCAGCCAGCGCGCGGCGAGCACGCCGAGCAGTCCGGCGCCCGCCAGGATGAACGGGAGCTGGGCCAGCTCGCCCGCGGTCAGCACGTCCTGCCGCGGGATGTCGTTGACGCTGTCGACGAGAGCCATGGCCACCGCCGCGACCGCGCCGACGCCGGCCGGTGGGAGCGCGATCCCCAGGCTCATCGCCCAGGTTCGAATGGTGTCCGCGGTCGGCGTGACGTCCAGCGCCTCCTCGGCGTGGCCGCGGCGGGCGCCGCTCGCGACCAGGTTCGCCGCGAAGAGGACGAACATGGGCGCGAAGAACGCGACGGCGACGAAGATGGTGCCGTACCAGTAACCCGCGGTCCGGCCGTCGCTGGCACTGTCCAAAGCGGAGGTCACCGCGATGACGGCGGGCAGCGGCCACAGCACGGGATGCCGGACGAGGTGGCGCGCTTCCCGGCCGATCAGCGGCGTCATGGCGGCCGCGGAGTCCACAGTGGTCATGAGTGGGTGACCTCCGGTTCGAACTCGCCCACCAGCAGCAGGTACGCGTCCTCCAGTGTCGGTGGGATCAGCTCGGCGCCCCGGGGTGGGTCGCCGACATTGCGGTAGGCGCCGTCACCGGTGCGCCACGCCGCGAGCGCGGCAGGCGAGCGCCGTGTGTCCGTCCACACGCGACCTTCGGCCCGCGCCGTCAGCTCCGCCGGAGTACCGGCGAACCGGGCCCGGCCCTGGTGGATCACGGCGATCCTGGTGCACAGCGCGGTGATGTCCTCGGTCTGGTGGCTGGACATGACCACCGTGCGCCCCTCGCCCGCCTGGGAGATCATCTCCCGGAACCGCAGCCGCTGCTCCGGGTCGAGGCCGACCGTCGGCTCGTCGAGGACGAGCAGGTCGGGATCGCCCAGCATGGCCTGCGCCAGGCCGACACGCCTGCGCATGCCGCCGGACAGGGCCCGGATCCGCTTCGCGCTGACGGACTCCAGCCCGGTCAGCGCGATGACCCGGCGGACCTCGTCGTGCCGGGGCCGCCGGTCGGTCATCTCCTTCAGGATCGCCACGTAGTCGACGAACTCGAAGACGGTGAAGCCCCGGTGGAAGCCCGCGTCCTGGGGCAGGTAGCCGAGGCGTTCGCGGATCCTGGTGCGGTCGTCGGGGCGCGACGGATCGCGGCCCAGCAGGGTCACCGTGCCCCGGTCCGGCGCCAGTACGGTGGCGATCGTGCGGAGCAGGGTCGTCTTGCCCGCCCCGTTCGGACCGAGCAGTCCGGTCACCCCGGGGTCGGCTTCGAGGTCGACGCTGTCCAGTGCCGTCGTGCGGCCGAAGGACTTGGTCGCGCCGCGCACACTCACCGTGGTCATGCGTTTCTCCCCAGCCTGATCGTGAAGGTGTCGCGGGTGACGGCGAGCCAGGTGGCGGCGCCGACGGCCACGGCGAGCCAGAAGACCTGGGCGCCGCCGCCGAAGGCGAGGTCGAGGTGACCCGCGATGGTGGTCGGTGCGGTCAGCAGCGTCCAGGCCGTGGCCACGACGCCGACCGCGACGACAGGCGTCACGCGGGCGGACAGGGCCAGCGCGGCGCAGGTGAGCCCGGCGGTGGGCAGTAGCCAGGCGGCAGGCCAGTTCGGGCCGGGTAACGCGAACCCGGCGGCGGCCACGATCGGCACCGTCACGGTCAGGACGGCGACCGTTCGGACCAGCAGCAGTCGCAGCCCCGGGTACGGGGCGGCGAGGCCGATCTCCCTGGTCGGGTCGAGGCCGCCTGCGAAGGCCACCGCGACACCGGCCAGCGGCCCGAGCGGGGCGACCACGAGAAACCGCTCCGGGAGACGCTCGTCGACCTGGGCCGCCCACGCAGCGAGCGCGAGCACCCCCGCGACGGCCAGCAGCCACGGCCCTCGCAGGGTCGGCGTCGCGGCGACGAGGCGTGCCGTGGCCTCGCCGACGCCGAGCCGGGTCAGCATCCGTTCGAGCCCGCGCAGGCGGGGTGCGTCGACCCGGTCGACCACCTCGTGCCAGATCGCCTCGGCCCGCCCGACGTCCACGTGGGACGAGATCGCGCCCCGGCAGGCCGCGCACCTCATCAGGTGCGCCTCGACGGACGCGGCCAGATCCGGCGGGGCGTCCCCCCGCGAGTACCGGCGGATCGCCTCCGGATCCAGGTGCCAGACGGTCATGCCGACCTCCCCGTCATGCCAGCCGCTCCCGCAACAGGGCGCGGGCGCGCATCATCCGTGTCTTGACCGTGCCGGGCGGGATGCCCAGCAGCCGGGCGGCCTCCCGGGTCGTCAGTCCGTCGAGGACAGTGGCCTGCACGACGGCACGCAGCTCCGGTGACAGGCTCGTGAGTGCCGCGCCGAGGTCGCCGTACTGGACGGCGAGCAGCACGTGCTCCTCGGCCGAGTTCTCGACGCCCGCGAACCTCGTCAGCTCGTCGACGGGCGGACGGCTGCGACGCAGCGCGTCGACCAGACGACGGATGCCGATCCCCCAGATCCACGCGGCGACCTCGCCCCGGCGATCCCACCGCCCGGCCGACCGCCAGACCGCCACGAACGTGTCCTGCACGACCTCGTCGACGATCTCCGGCGACGAGCACCGCCGCCCCAGGCGCACCAACAGCCACGGCAGGTGCCGCCGGTACAGCTCGGCGAACGCCGCCCGGTCACCGTCGGTGATCGCCGCGAGGAGCTGGGCGTCCTCTCGCGGGTCCGGCGGCCCTGTCAGCATGCGTAGCTACCATCCATGCCCTGTTCGTCGCACCGAGCGGGGCAAACGGTTCATGTGCGCTCGGCGGCCGTGGCCACGACGGGTTCGGACCTGGGCTCCGCTACGGGGGTGGCGTGGTCGAGCACGTGCGGGAGCAGCCGGTCCAGCGGGCGGGGTAGCCACCAGTTCCAGCGGCCGAGCAGGACCATGGTCGCGGGTACGAGCAGGCAGCGGACGATGGTCGCGTCGACGACGATCGCGCTGGCCAGGCCGAGGCCGAAGATCTTGATGGTCGGGTTGTCGACCAGTACGAAGCTCGCGAACACGCAGACCATGATCAACGCCGCGGAGGTGATCACGCCGCCCGTCTCGGCGAGGCCGCGGCGGACCGCGACCAGGTTGTCGCCGGTGCGGACCCAGTGCTCCCGGACCGAGGTCAGCAGGAACACCTCGTAGTCCATGGACAGCCCGAACAGGACGGCGAACAACACCATGGGCACGTAGCTGTCGATCGGCACCGGGCCGTCGAGCCCCAGCAGCGTCGCGCCCCAGCCCCACTGGAACACCGCCGTGACCACCCCGTAGGCGGCACACACCGACACGATGTTCATCAGCGCCGCCTTGACCGGCAGCAGCAGTGACCGGAACGCCAGCAGCAACAGCACGCACGCCACGCCGACGACGGCCAGGATGAGCCACGGCAGCCGCTCCGTGATGCGGTTCGCGAGGTCGATGCGGGTTGCCGTGCCACCGCCGACGTGGGCGTCGTCGAATCTCGGCAGCACGTGGTCCCGCAGCCGCGCGACCAGGGCGTCCGTGGCCGTGTCGGACGGTCCGGTGGTCGGCACGACCCGCAGCGCCACCGCGCCCGAGGGCAGCGGGCGGGGCGGCGACACCGTCTCGACCCCTGCCGTCTTCTCGATGGCCGCCGACGCGGGCCCGGCCTGGGCGGGATCGGTCAGCACCACGGTGAGCGGCCCGTTCTCGCCGGGCCCCCACGCCGCCGCGACCGCCTCGAAGTGCAGGCCCGTCTGGTGGTCCGGGCCCCGGTCGCCCGCGTCGGTCTGGCCGAGCCGCAGTGCGAGCGCGGGCGCGCCGAGTCCGAGTAACAGGACCGCGCTGGCGACCGCGACGGTCACGGGTCGGCGGGCGGTGAAGGATGCGAACCCGCCCCAGGCGCTCCGGTCGAGGTCCTCGTCGGTGGCGGCGGCCGGCCTGCCGCGGCCGAGGCGGGTGCCGGCGACGGCGAGCAGCGCGGGGGCGAGTGTGACGGCCGAGAGCACGGCACCCGCGACCAGCAGCGCGCTGCTCCAGCCGAGCCAGGACACGAAGCCGACGCCGGTGAGCATGAGCCCGCTGATCGCCACGATGACCGTGGCGCCCGCGAACACGACCGCGGTGCCCGCCGACCGCGCTGTGCGGACCACCGCGTCCGATGGGGACAGTCCGGCGGCGAGCAGCCTGCGCTGCCGGTTGACCAGGAAGAGCGTGTAGTCCACGCCGACCCCGAGTCCGATCATCGCGGCGAGTGTCGGTGCGACGTCCGGGATGGCGACCGCGCTCTTCAGCATGTCCAGCCCGGCGAGCCCGCCGACGACCACGATCAGCGCGGTGACCACCGGCAGCAACGCCGCGACGGCCGACCCGAACGCGAGCAGCAACACCACCAGCGCGGCCACGATGCCGATGATCTCGCTGGTCCGGGAGTCGAGCGCGGACAGCCGCTGGCCGAGCACGCCACCGAGCGCGACGGCCATGCTCGCGTCGCGCGCGGGCTCGGCGGCGTCGAGCACCTCCTGTCCCAGCGCCTTGTCGGCGGTGACCCCGGGGGCGAGCGTGACGGTGAACCGCACGGCGGTCCCGTCCGGACTCGGCTCGACCTTCGCGGGCACCGTGCCGATGCCTGGCACCGCCGACACCGCGTCGACGGTGTCGGCCACCGCGGCCCGGAGCGCGGGCGTGTCGACGCGCTCGCCGCGGCCCGCGGTGAGCACCAGTTCCGAGCGCTCCTGGCCGGACGCGTCCGCCGTTGACAGCTGCGCGTTGGCCGCCGCGCTGTCGCTGCCGGACACCGTGACGTCGTCGGCCGTGTCGCCCTCGACCACGCGTGCTCCCGCCAGCAGCCCCGCGGCCAGCAGGACCCACAGCACGACCACCAGTGTGCGGTGACGTCCGCACCACCTCGCGAGCATCGGCAACTCCTGTCGGGCGGTCGACCGCGTACCTGGTGACGGTCGCGGAGGTAGCGAGCACCGTAGCGGAGGCCGTGCCCGCGTCGGAGTTGCCGACCTGATTTCGTGGTGCCCGCTTCGCTCCTCGCCGATACTTCGCCTTTCGACACGGCTCGCGACGCGTGACGGGGCACCTGCCGCAGGCCAGACAGTGGGGAGAACCGATGCAGCCGTCCGAAAGACCTCGCGCGCGTGCCGCGACCGTCGTCACCGCGGCGATGGGGCTCACCGCCCTGTTTCCGGCAACGGCCGCCGCCGCACCGCCCGGCAACGACTCCTTCGCAGGCGCCGCACCGCTCACGTCGGTGCCCGCCGTCGGCGAGGTCGCACTGGCCGAGGCGACCGCGGAACCGGGTGAGCCCGACCCGTCCTGCGGCTCGTACAGCGCAGCGCCGTCGGCGTGGTTCGCCTTCACCGCGCCACGCACGGAGTCGATCACGTTGGCGCGCACCAGCTTCGAGTGGGACACCGTCCTCGCCGTGTACACCGGGGACTCGCTCGGCGGCCTGACCGAGGTCTTCTGCCGCACCTACGACCGCCGGATCCTCAACGTCACCGCCGGGCAGACCTACCGCATCCAGGTGAGCAACTGGCGCCCCGACACGCAAACCACCCGCATCGAGCTGGGACTGGCACCCACCCTCAAGACGGACCTCTACACGTCGGTGTTCGACCCGTCGACGCTCGACACGATCACCTTCTCCCAGTACGCCTACGACACCGTCGGCGAGGTGATCACCAGTGTGGAGTGGGACTTCGGCGACGGAACCACGGGAAGCGGCACTCCCGGTACGCACCGCTACCCGGCCGACGGGGACTACGTCGCCCGGGTGAACATCACCTCCGCCGACGGGCGCACCGCCACCGCGACGCGAGCCGTCACCGTGCGGACCCACGACGTGCGGATCGCCGGGTTCACCACCCCTGCCGCGGGCCGGGTGAACCAGACGAAGCCGATCGAGGTAAAGGTCGCCAACGAGCGGCTCCCGGAGAACGCCACCGTCGTCCTCTACCGGAGCACGCCTGGTGGTTTCGAGGAGATCGCCCGCGCCACGCAGTACGTGCCCGCGCGGCCGAACCGCACCGTGGCGTTCCCGTTCAACTACACCTTCACCCCGGAGGACGCCACGTTCGGCAAGGTGACGTTCCGGGCCGAGGTCACGCTTCCCCAGGGCGCGCGCGATGTCCGGCTCGTCGACAACGAGGTCATCGCGTCGGCGACGACCGTTCGACCCGGCACCGACGAGGTGAGCTGACCATGCGACCGAACCTGATCCGCCCCACCCGCGCCGCAGTGGTGGCGATCGTCGCCGCGGTGGTCGCGGTGCTGCTGCCCGGGGTGGCGCACGCCGAGCCGCCGTCCAACGACGACATCGACAACGCAACCGAACTGACCCTGCCGTTCACCGAGAACGTCGACCTGCCACAGGCGAGCGCCGCACCCGACGACCCGGACCGTTGCATCGCGCCGGGCGACCGAACGGTCTGGTACTCCTACACCGCGACCGAGGACGTCACGCTGCGGTTCGACACGGACAACACCATGACCAGCGCGATCTTCACCGGCTCCAGGGGCGCGCTGCGGTTCGTCCCGGGGACGTGTGCCACCGACTGGTACCCGAGAAGCTTCCCGGCACATGCCGGTACCACCTACTACGTGGTGCTCGCGGGAGCCGACTGGTACTCCCGGGTCCAGTTCTCCGCGGCGGTCGTGCCACCGCCGGTCAACGACCACTTCGACGCCGCGCAGCCCATCGGCACGCTGCCGTTCACCAGTCGTCTCACGCTGGCCGCGGCGACGTCCGAGGCAGGCGAGCCGTCGGCGAGCTGTGACCTCAACCCGGGTTCGCCGTCGGTCTGGTACAGCTTCACGCCCGAGGAGAGCGGGGCGTTCGTGGTGGACGCGGACTCGTTCGGCGGCAACTACACCCCGCGCGTCGGGGCATACACGGGCACGTCGCTCGCCGACCTGACCGAGGTGGCGTGCATCGCCGGCCAGAACGTGGTCCGCTTCGACGCGAACCGCACGGTGTACCTCCAGTTCACCGCGGCGGGCACGGGTGCGAGGGACCTGAGTTTCGGCGTGTGGCCGGCACGTCCACTGGAGCCGAATCTGCAGGTGTCCCCCGCGGCGCCGTCCGTGTTCGACGACGTCCGGTTCGACGGGTACTCCTGGGATCCCGAGGGCGACGGGACCAGCATCGAGGAGCTGGATCTCGGTGACGGCACGGTGGCCCATCCCCAATCGTCCTATGTGTACCACCGGTACACCGCCGACGGCGACTACACGGTCCGGTTGGACATCCGGGGGTCGGGCGGGCGTACGGCCACGATCAGCAAGGTCGTGTCGGTCCGCACGCACGACGTCGCGGTCACGGGCTTCGCCGCGCCGGCCACGGGCCGGGTCGGGATGACCAGGCAGGTGTCGGTCGACGTGGCGAACACCCGCTACGCCGAGAACGTGACGGTCACCCTCTACCGGGGCGACTCGACGGGTTACCAAGCGGTCAGGGCGCTCACCGGACCGGTGCCCGCCCAAGCGGGTCGCACGACACGGTTCACGTTCGACTACACGTTCACCGACGCCGACCTCGCGGAAGGCACCGTGGTGTTCAAGGCGGTCGCCGAGGCAGGCGGTGTCCGCGACGCGCTGCCGTCCGACAACACGGTGATCGCGCCGGCGACCAGGGTGCGCCCCGCGACGAGCTGACCGCAGGTGTGCGGGGGCCGGGCCGGCTCCCGCACACTCTCCGACAATCTGCCTTTCGGCAGATGGTCCACGGGTCGGCGGTGCGGAACAGTCACGGTCGAGGCGATCAGGTCGACCGGGCTGCAGAGGAGCACGACCAGTGGAAACAGGTTCCCGCAGGCGAACGGTCCGCCTCGTCGCAGCCGTGCTCTGCTCGCTCGCCGGTGCGACGGCGCTGGTGTCGAGCGCGTTCGGCGAGTGGGCCGACCGCCGGGACGGCATCGACATCCCGCTCGACGCCCTGTGGCAGCGGCTCGGTTCCGATGCGACCGAGCCGTTGGCGTCGTTGTTCGTGCCGTTGGCGGTCGCGGCCGTGCTGGCGCTCGTCGGCGTGGGCACCGGAGTTCGTGTCGTGGTGGCACTCGCCATGCTGGTCGGACTGGCCACGGCAGGCCTGTTCCTCCTCGAGCAGAGCCGCGGGGCGACCGCGTTCGACCAGTTCCACCAGGGGTTGACGAACGCGGCAGGCGGCACCCTGTTGCTGTTCGTCTCGGTGCTGCTCCTGCCAGGCCGCGCGTACAGGTCGGTTCCGAGTGGATCAGCCGGCCCCGGTCAGCGGTGACCATCCGCCGCCCGAGGGTCGCGCTGCTCGTCGTGGGGTGGGTTGACCAGCGGAGGAAACATGTCATGGTGGAGGCGACCGGGACGGGCAACTTCCTTGATCCCGATGGATATCTTGATCTGTTGCCCCACTCTGGTCGGCGTCTTCTGCCTGGCTTCCGCCACAACTGCTGGAAGCACGAAGAAGACCTGAGCCTTCGCTATGTCGGCGTCGGCAGTCTCAGCCTGGACGCGGACAACCAGTCCGACTGGGCCAGCTTCGGTGCGGTCACGTTGGATGAGATTCTGCCCCACGAGCACGGATGCAGCCGCGAAATCGGCTTCCTCGACGGATCGCTCATCGTCGTCAGTCGTGAGTTGATTTCGATCTGGACCGAAGCAGACTGCCCGGACAGGCTGCCGAGTAGCTGACCTCATCGCTTTGTTCGCCGACGATTGGGCTGTTTGCGCCCTGTTCCCTTCCTGACCTACTGCCGAGGTACATCAGGAACGTGATGCTCGGATGGATGGCGTGAGTCTCCACCAACCGCATCCTGGCCAGAGCGGCGATTTGCACTCGCCAGTTGATCCGGCCTCTCTCACAGAGCTTCACCGGGGTGCCTGTTGGTGATCGCCGGGATCTCAGGCAGTACGTCGCGCTGGTAGTTGGCTGTCCCGACGGGTACCCGCCTGGAAACGTGCGAGGTCGGGTAGGCGGGCCATGGTCCTCCTTGTCCAGATTGGCGGCACTTGATCGTAGAGCAGGCTCATTCAGCTGATGACGGTCGCGATCGTTCAATGAGGCGGCGTAGGGCGTGACTCGCCCGGAAGCAGGCTGAGTATCGTGGTGCCGCGCAACCTGGGGTTGAGTGATCAATCGGAGTGTGACTGTTGCGAAATATTCCGGTGCGGCGGGTGCTGGCCGTGGTGGTGGCATTTGTCGGCCTGTTGTTCGTCGTGGTGGCGATCATGATGGTCGGCCATGGCGCCGAGCACAATGACGTCCTGGCCAGTGTCGTTTCCGCCTTTGTCGGTCTGGGTGCGTTGATCGTCGCCCTCGTGGCTCTCCTTCCGCCGAAACGGTCGACGCGGAGTGCGGAGGAGTTGGCCGCCGACCTCACGAACACCGTGCTCGCCGAATGGTGGGAGGAGGCGGGGTCGCGCAAACTGCGTGATCCCAGGGTGTTGCCGTTGACGTGGTCGACCGGGCGCATGGACGGCCGGTTCGACGAGGCTTCCCGGCGGTTGGCCGAAACCTATCGGGAGATCCGCAGCGGACGCCTCGTGATGCTGGGTGAGCCGGGGTCCGGCAAGACGGTCCTGGCGATGATGCTGGCCATCGGGTTGGCGAGCGATCGCACCGAGGGCGGACAGGTGCCGGTACTGCTGTCCGCCTCGTCGTGGGACCCGGTCCGCGAACCGCTGGACGACTGGCTCGTGCACACGCTGGCCGGGGCGTACTACAACGGCCGGACCGACACGCCGAGGATGCTGCTGAACCGAGGGCTCGTGCTGCCGATCCTCGACGGGCTGGACGAGATCCCCGAGGTGGCCCGCCTGCACGCGATACACCGGATCAACGCCGCGGTCGGTGCGGAACGACCGATCGTGGTGACCTGCCGGGCAGTCGAGTACGACGACCTCATCGAGGCGGGTTCGCCCGCGTTGCGCCACGCTCCCGTGCAACGCATCGCGCCGATCGGGGTCGGGGACGTCGTCGTCCATCTCGCCGCCGTGCCCGACTGGCCTCCCGCCACGTCCTGGACGACGGTGTTCGACAGCCTTCGCGGCGCACCCGACGGTCCCGTCGCGGCCGCACTGTCCACCCCGCTGATGATCTCCCTCGCGGTGGCCGGCTACCGACACGGTGGCGACCCTGCCGAACTGGTCGACCCACAGCGGTTCCCGAGCCGGCACAGCGTCGAGAACCACCTGCTGGACCGCACGATCGACACCGCGTTCGCGCCGGACCTCCAGCGCGGCGGAACGAGCCGGTGGAGTAGCGACGAGGGCCGGCAGTGGTTGACCTTCCTCGCCCGCCACCTGCACGACCACCGGGAACGGGACCTGGCCTGGTGGCTACTCGCCGACCGGCTCCTCTCGGCCTGGGTCGCCCCGATCCTGGGCATCGCCGCAGGCGCGGTGGTGGGTCTGGCCATCGGGGTCGTCTCGGCGGTGACGGGCATGACGGAGCCCGGCCAGAGCTCGTCGATCGGAATCACGGCAGGCGTCCTCCTGGCCGTTCTGACGACGATGCTCTGGTACTGCTCGTCCGGCCGGACGCCCGGCAGGGTCGGCTTCGTGCGGGACGGCTCCCTTGACCGACTGCGCCGCGGCTTCCGCACCGGCGCGGCCCTCGTCTCGCTCGTCGGCGTACCCGTACTGATCATCGTCGTCACCGTCTTCCTCATCGAGGACGTCGCCTTCTCCACCGTCCAGGCCTTCGGAACGGGCGTGGGCATCGGCGTCACCGTGCTCTGCGTGGTGGGTTGCGCGGTCGCCGCCCACCACTGGCTGGACGCGATCCCCGACCACGCGGACAAGGCCACCCCGCTGGACTTCGTGCGGCGGGACCGCACCGCCTCGATCGTCGGCGCCGCGGTGGCCGGCCTCGTCGCGGCGGCTCTCGTCTGGCCGTTCCTGGTCACGATGCTGTTCCTGGGCAACGTGCTCAGCCAGGGCGTCGCCGGGTCGTACGGACTCGTGGGAGTCGCCGAGTTCCCGAGCCCCGCCGAAGAGCTGGACATCGACGGCGTGTGGCCGATGATCGGGACCGTGGCCGTCGTGCCGTTCCTCAGCGTGGCGTCGCTGACGTTGTCGACCAGGGCGTGGCCGCGGTTCGTCGTCGCCAGGGTCGTCCTCGCGGCCACCGGGCGGCTGCCGTGGCGCCTCCTGGCGTTCCTCGCCGACTCCAGGAAGCTGGGCCTGCTGCGCCAGTCCGGCGGCACCTACCAGTTCCGGCATGTCCGGCTGCAGCAACGACTCGCCCTGCCATCGGAGGACGAGTCCGACCCACACTCCGGTCCGACACGTCACCCGACCCGCCGGCGCCGGGTGGTCGCCGCCGCCGCGGTGATGGCGCTCGCCGCCACCGGAGTCGTCACCCTGGTCACGTACAACCATCTGCGGTGTGCGCCGGCGTTCTCGACCGGCAGCGAGGTCGACCAGCGCCGGGTCAGCGGTGGCGTCGACGAGTGCGTCGGGGTCGTCCCGGAGACCGTGCTGAACGGGATGGCCGCCACGTACCCGGAGATCGGCCTGCTGCTGAAGGAGAATCGCGCGGCGCGGACCTCTGCCGAGCACCAGACGGTCGCGGTGTTCCTTCGGCTCGGGACGGCACCGAGTGAGCGGACGCGGTCGATCATCGTCGGGACCGCCCTCGCGCAACACGAGAGCGCGCTGCGGGGACACCCGACCGTGGCCATGGTCGTCGAGACCGCCGACGCCCATCGGTCCGTCGCCCTCGGCCTCCAGGCCGACTTCAGCTCACGCACCCGCACACCGGTCAGGGCGCGAGTGATGTACCCGGAGCCCGACACCGACGTGAGCCTGATGGTTCACAACGACCTTCCGTTCGACGCCTACGTGTACGGAAGGTCCCCACAGACGCCGGTAGTGTTGGAACACATGCTCTCGGTGGCCACCTCGTCCGGTACACCCTGGTCCGAAATCC
Organism: Actinophytocola oryzae; assembly: GCF_004364325.1. Taxonomy (GTDB): domain Bacteria; phylum Actinomycetota; class Actinomycetes; order Mycobacteriales; family Pseudonocardiaceae; genus Actinophytocola; species Actinophytocola oryzae. The sequence goes on from NZ_SOCP01000016.1 coordinate 30,918, forward strand.
GCGACGATGCTCCGACCTACGACGACTGTTCATACAGCGGCCTGGATGTGGGACCGAACTTCTCCGAGATGCCGCCGGACAGGTCGGAATGGGTCGTGTACCACTCCAACTGCTTGCCCGATCTCACCGGGTTCGTCACGGAAAGGGCACTGGCTGACTATCTGAAGAAGCAACCCGGCATTCCTTATCAGACCTTCTACTACCCCGGCGCGGACACGTCGCCGGCTCGGGCGTACGCCGACGTGGTCAGGGGCTCGGACCTCCGGGTCGCCACGGATCGCGTTGCCGAGAACGCCTATCAACTGATGGTCCACGCGACCGGGACCCCCACCTACAAGATCGAGAAGTGGACGGCGTCGGACCGGTGACGGCCGGTGATCATCGACGACGGTCCGGTGCGGACCCGACCGGACCAGTCCCGTCTTCCCACCGGACCAGCAGACGGTCGTCATTCGGGCTCTCGTAGCGGTATGAAACAACCCAGCAACAGGATCTGCTGGATTTTTTCACAAGCCGGCCATACGCTGCCGATCGCTCGGCAGCCGCCGAGGCTCCACTGTGGCTTGGGCGCGAGGCCCGTTTCGAGTGAGGCAGCCAGACTTGACCAGATCAAGACGCATCGCCGCGGTCGTGGCCGTGGTGCTCGGCCTGTCCGTCCCCGGAGGTACCGCCGCCGCGGCGCCCGACACCACGGTGGCCGCGGGCACACAGTGGACCGTCACCCGTGTCGCGGGCGGGTTCCGGGTGACCCTCCGCCTGGACCGGGACCTTCCCGTCACCTCGGGCGCCCCGACGCTGTCGGTCGACGGTCGATTATTGGGTCCTGCCACCGAGTCCGCCGACGGCCGGTCGCTCTCGCTCGTCACCAACGACCCGTCGGTGGCGGGCGCGGGGACCGTCACGACCGACGCCTTCGGCCCGGAACCAGAGCCCGCCGCCCGGCGCGCGACCACGCCACGGACCGACCTCCCCCGGCTCACGCCCGAGACGTTGCGCACCGACCCGTCGACCCCCGGCCCGTACCGGGTCGCGGAGGCCGTGTACGACTTCGGCGACCAGGCGGTCCCGATGCTCAACATCGGCGGCCTCCGAGGCGAGATGACCGGCAAGCTCTACCTGCCCGCCGGCCGTGGCCGCGTTCCGGTCGTGGTCTTCATGCACGGCCGCCACACCTCCTGCTACGGGTCCGGCGCCGCCAACCCCGCGCGCTGGCCGTGCCGCGCCACCCCGGACAGCCCCGAGCAACGCTTCACGATCCCCAGCTACCTCGGCTACGAGGCGCCCGCCCGCGCGCTCGCGAGCAACGGCTACGCCGTGATCTCCGTGTCCGCCAACGCGATCAACGCCAACGACAACCAGCTCGCCGCCGACTACGGCGCGCAGGCACGCGGTCAGCTGATCCTGGACACCCTGGAGATGCTGAGGAAGGCCGACGCAGGCACACCCGTCGTCTTCCACGACGCGTTCACCGACCGCGACGTCGACCTCCGCGCCGCGCTCACCGGTGACCTCACGCCCGCCGCGCTGAGGGGCCGGCTCGACCTCCGCGACATCGGCATCATGGGCCACTCACGCGGCGGCGAGGGTGTGGTGGCCGCCTCGACGCTCAACGACGCGCTCCCCGTCGGCAGGCAGTTCGGGATCAGGGCCGTGCTCCCGCTCGCGCCGGTCGACTACGACCGCATCTCCCTGCCGAACGTGGCGACGGCGACGGTGCTGCCCTACTGCGACGGTGACGTGGAGAACCTGATGGGCCAGCACATCGTCGACGACTCACGGCACGGCTTCGCCGACGACGTGCTCCGCTCGGCCGTCCTCGTGATGGGCGGCAACCACAACTTCTTCAACTCCGTCTGGACGCCGGGCGGCTGGCCCGCGGGCACCGGCGACGACTGGCTCGCCGCCTCGGGTGCCGACGACCCCGTCTGCGCTCCCGCCTCCCCCACCACGACGCGGCTGACCCCCGCCCAGCAGATGCAGGTCGGCACCACCTACCTGGCGGGCTTCTTCCGGCTGACGCTCGGCGGTGAGAAGGCGTTCCTGCCGCTGTTCGACGGTTCGAACGTGATGGTGCCGTCGACGTCGTTCGCGCACATCACCTCGACGGCGACCCAGCCCGCGCGGTCGCGGGTGGACATCACGACGTTCGAACGTCCCGACGGCGCCGTCCGCGCCGCCGGTGACGCCACCGCCGAGGTGTGTGCGAGCATGGGCGGCGACGGCGGGGTCACGGTGCCCCAGCCGATGCCGTTCTGCACGACCACGCTCAACCAGGCGGCCGTGCCGCACTGGTCGCCCGCCACGTGGGCGTTCGACAGCCCGTCCTCGCCGATGCTGCACCTGCGGTGGACCTCGCCGAGCGGACGCGTGACCGTCGCCGTGCCGCCGGCCGCCCGCGACGTCCGTCGCTTTCAGCAACTGTCCGTGAAGATGGCCGCCGACGAGACCGTGTCCACCGCGACCGACCTCACCGTCACCGTCGTCGACCGCAGGGGACGCACGTGGTCCTCGCCGGTCACGGCACTCAACCCCGCGGCGGTGACCCGCATGCCCGGCGTCAGCTCCCCGTGGCTGCGCAAGGTGATCCTGCAGCAGGTGACGATCCCGGTGCGGGCACTGTCCGGACTGGACACCGGCGACCTCCGCGAGGTGCGGTTCACCGCGGGCGCCCCGACCGGCGGTGTCTACCTGTCCGACCTGTCGGTGGAGAACCGCGCGGTCGGCGCACGCGTGCCCGCGCGGCAGGCGACCGTCGACGTGGTGCCCGCCAACGTCGAGGAGGGTTCGGCAGCCGGGACCACCGAGGTCGCGGCCGTGCTCTCGGAGCGGGTCGGGCACCCGGTCGTCGCGTACGTCAGCGTGTTCGGGGCCGCCACCGGCAGGGCGGGCGTCACCATGCGCAAGGTGACCTTCGCCCCCGGCCAGACGTGCGTGGCCGTGCCGGTCCCGACCTACGGCGACACACTGCCGAGCGCCACCCCGACCACGTCGTTCAAGGTCTCCGCGACCAACGTGTCCGGCGCGGTGATGGGCGACAACGGTTTCGGCACCCTCACCGTCCGCGAGGACGACGGCGTCACCACCGGCACGCCGGCACCCGAGGTCGGCGTGCCGGGGGACGTGTGCGCCGAGTACGCGAGGGCCCCGGGCCGGCTGGAGGTCGTCGGCACCACCGCAGGCCGCCCGACCACCCTGTCCGCAGGCGGCTACCGCCCCGGCGAGAGCGTCGACTTCCGCCTGGCGTCGACCTCCCTCGGCCGCACGGCCGCCGACGCACGGGGACGGGTCACCCTCACGACCACCGTCCCCGCCGACACCCCGCGCGGCAGGGCACAGGTCTCCGCCACCGGCGCGGGTTCCCGCCACACGACCACGGCGACGGTCGTGTTCCGCTGATTCAGCGGGAACCGGCGCGGGAACGACCTTCCCGCGCCGGTTCCGGCGGTCACGGTGCGGGGTGGAGCAGTTCGGCCAGGATCTGGTCCGCTTCGGCGTAGCCCAGGCGTCGGTAGCGGGTCATGGCCGCTGTCAGGGCCTTCTCGGCGCCCTGTGCGTCGCCAAGGCGGCGACGGACCCTGCCCAGCAGCCGCAACGACTCCGCCTCGTCCAGTTCCGCGCCCTTGTCGTGGAAGAAGGCGATCGCCCGGGTCAGGTGGTCGGCACTGGTCGGGAGCTCACCCAGGGCCTCGTAGGCCAGGCCCAGTACCCGCGACGACGCGCCGTGCGGGACCTGGTCGTACGCACGCGCCGCCTCGGTCACCGCCCGGTCGGGGCGCCCCGCCAACAGGTAGGCCTCGGCCAGGTTGTTCAACGTGATCGCGCGCTTGTCGGGGGTCGCGGCCCGGCCGGCCAGCATCGCCTGGCGTGCCGCACGCAGGGCCGCGCGGTACCGGCCCACACGTTGGTAGGGAAGGATGAGGTTGTCCAGCGCCGCCCGCTCCCCGGCCCGGTCGCCGAGGCGCCGTGCGATGGTGACGCGCTCCTCGAAGCACTCGATGGCCTCGCCGTACCGGCCAAGCCGAGCCCTCACCACTCCCAGGCCGTTGACCATGTAGCCGATCGCGTGGGGGTCGTTCAGCCTGCGGGCCGCCGCCAGGCCCGCCGTGTGGGTCGCCAGCAGGTCGGTGAGGTTGCCTGCCGCACCCAGGAACGGCTGCAGCAGCCGGGTCAGCTGCCATGCCTGGCGGTCGTGACCGTGAGCCGCCGCGTAGCGCACCCCGGCGACCGCGTTGCCCCACTCGCGCTCGAACCACTCCGTGGCGGCCTGGCTGTCCCCCAGTTCCACGGTCGGCTCGATGTCGATGCCCGCCAGGTTGCTGTGCGGGTAGAACAGCTGGAACGCCGCGAGTGCGGCACCCGTGTACCAGTCCAGTGCCGCGGTGGCGCCCTCGTCGCCGAGCAGCTCCGCCGCGTACTCCCGCAGCAGGTCGTGGAACTGGTAGCGGTGGGGCTCGAGCTGTTCCAGCAGGTGCGCGCGGACCAGCTCGCCGAGCAGGAACCTCGCGCGCTCCGCCGACTCGCCGAGCAGCCCGCAGGCCACCCCCACGCCGAAGTCGGGGCCCGGGTGCCCGCCGAGCAGCCGGAACAGCAGGGCCGCCGACTCGCACAGTGCCTCGTAGGACGGTGCGAACACCGCGCGCAGGTCCGTCTCGTCGTCGTCGGACAGGTCGAAGCCCGACAGGCCCGCGGGCAGGAACTCGGACAGGAACCTCGACAGCGGCATCGACCCGAAGCGGCTGGCACGCTCCCCCAGCACGCGGATGGCCAGGGGCAGGTGGGCGCAGCGGGCCAGGAACTCGTCCGCACCCGCCGGGTCGGCCCCCACCCGCTCCTCGCCGACCGCCTCGGCCAGCAGCGCACGGGCGTCGTCCCGCGCCATGCGGGTCAGGGTCAGCCTGCGGGCGCCCTCGCGGGCCACCAGGCCGCGTAGTTCGGTGCGGCTCGTCACCAGCACGAGGCTGCCCGGGCCCGGCAGCAGCGGACGGACCTGGGTGGTGCTGCGTGCGTTGTCCAGCACGACGATCATCCGACGACCGGTGGTGCGGGAACGCCACAGCGACTCCCGCGCGCCCACGTCCGCCGGGAGCTGGTCGGGCCGCAAGCCGACCGACTGCAACAGCAGGTCCAGCGACGAGTGCCGCTCCCTCGGCTCGCCCGGCCCGTAGCCACGCAGGTTCAGGTAGACCTGCCCGTCGGGGAACGCGTCCGCGACCCGGTGCGCGAGGTGCACCACCAGCGACGTCTTGCCCACGCCTGCCGTGCCCTCGACCACGACCAGCCCGGGGTCGGTGGGCAGCGCGGCCAGCTCGGCGACCCGGCCGGTGAAGCCGACGACGTCGTTGGGCAGCTGGTGCGGGACGACCCGGCCGTCGGTCGCCGGGGCGGCCGTCGGCGAGACGAGGACGTCACCGGCCAGCACCCGCTCCTGCAGCGCACGCAGTGCGGGGCCCGGGTCCAGACCGGTCTCCTCGGCGAGCACGGCGGCGGCCCTGCGGTACGCGGCCAGCGCGTCGGCCTGCCTGCCGGACCGGTGCAGCGCGAGCACGAGCTGCTCCCAGAACCGCTCGCGCAGCGGGTGCGCGGCGGTGAGCCTGCGCAGCTCGCCGACCGGCGTCTCGCCCTTCGCGAGCAGGGTGTCGACCAGCCGCTCCCACGCGTCGAGGTGCTGCTCGACGAGCCGGGGCACCTCGTCGCGCTCCAGCGCGTCGGACGTGACGCCCGCCAGTGCCGGGCCACGCCACAGCTCGACCGCCTCGGTCAGCGACCGCGCGTCGCCGCGGGCCACGAGCGACTCGAACCGCAGCAGGTCCAGGCTCGACTCGTCGGCGTCCACCCGGTACCCGCCGGCCACCGTGCGGACGACGCGGTCGTCGCCGAACGCCCGCCGCAGCCGCATGACATACGTCTGGATCGCGTTCTTCGCCCGTTTCGGCGCGGTGTCGTCGCTGTCCCACAGCCACTGTTCGATCCGGCCGATCGACACCGTGGTGTTGGCGTGCACGAGCAGTCCGCCGAGCAGTGTCAGCGGTTGACCCGTCACCGAAACGGGCGTTCCATCCACAGTGGCCTCAACCGGACCGAGTATCCGGAAGTCCAGTGCCATCCGTCCAGTGTCACCCATGTGACAGCGGCCTGTGAGTGGTTTCGGCTTTGCTCCTCCGGGTCAGGGGAACCGAGCCGGGGGGAGACACCAGGGGATGGCGGACATAGACGTCGTCGCGGACGAGCTGCGGAACTACGCGCTCTACCTGCGGCACGAGCCGTCGAGCCAGGACATCGGGACGACGGTCAGGAACCAGGCGACGCGGCAGGGGTGCGACGAGGCCGGGTTCACGGGCCTGCTCGAGCCGCTCACGATCGCCATGCGCTTCCTGCGTGAGCAGGTCGGCAGGGTCTGCGACATCGCGCAGCAGCGGCTCAACGTGATGGGTGACGCCCTGATCGCGACCGCCGACGACTACCAGCACGTCGACCACGAGAACCAGACCAGGATCCAGGACTCGCCGAGGGAGACGTCGGCGTCATGACCGAGTACCACAACCCGGTCCCGGTCACGGCGGCGCCGATCAACCCGCAGCCCGGCGACATCAACGCGATCCTCAAGGACGACAAGCGCTTCGCGGGGCAGGCCGTCGACTGGGTGGTGTCCCAGTTCGGCGACCTGCTCGGGTTCGGGGACCAGGGGCTCTACGACTACCTCGTGCGGCCGCTCGCCGGGGACTACAGCCGCATCAAGGCCAACGGCCAGGCGTGGGCCGACTGCGGCACGATGCTCCGGACGGTGCAGACGAACCTGGTCAGGACGTCGGTGCAGCTGGTCACGAGCGACTGGAAGGGCAAGGCGGCGACCGCCTTCGCGAGCCACGTCGACGTCGTGTTCGGGGCGGGCATGTACGCGGCCGAGAAGGGCTGCGACTACGTCGGGAAGGGCTTCGACAAGCTGTCCGAGCTGTCGGTCAGGATCGCCCAGAAGTGCGTCACGCTGCTGAACATCGTCATCGACAAGATCATCAAGCTGTTCGGGAAGATGATCCCCGGGTTCGGCACGGTGTGGTCGATCGTCGAGTGGGTCGCGAGCGGCTTCGACAAGGCGCCCTACATCTCCGACGTCGAGGAGATCGTCGAGCTGGTGAACCAGGTGCGGACCCTGCACCAGACCCTCACCAAGCTCGTCACGGACGTGACCGACTACTTCGAGGGCGTCCAGGCGATGGTGCAGGCGGTGGCGGGCATCCCCGAGGTGGACTCGACGAGCAAGGCGGCGGAGATCGCCAAGCAGTTCGGCGAGGGCAGGGACAAGGCGAAGAAGGCCAGGGCGGACGCCGACAAGCAGGCCGCGTCCGCGCAGCGGCAGCTCGACCAGATCGCCCAACCCGTCGACGTGGCAACGAGGTGACACGAGTGGACCTGGACGCGTTGGACGACGTGGTCGACGCCGACCTCGCGGCGGCGGACCGGACGGTGGCGGAGGTCCGGCGGCGGACCGAGGGGCGGCTGCGCGCCGAGGCCGAGCGGTGGCGGGAGTTCGCCACCGGCCCGGACGCGGCGCCGGAGTGGCGGCGGGTCGTGGAGCGGGTCGGTACCGGGGAGCTCTGCTGGTACGACCTGGCCGCGGGCGAGCTCTGGGCGGACGAGGACGTCGCGGCCGCACGGGCCGCGAGCATGGCGACGCGACAGGCCGCGGCGCTGCCCGACGACCTCGACGAGGAGCCGGCGGACTCGCCGCTGCGTCGCGACTGAGCGTCGAGGGGTCGCTCAGTACGGCGCCCGGTCAGTCCTGTTCGAGGAAGCGGGCGACGTCGTCCCGGCCGAAGTAGCGAGCCCAGCCCGCCGGGTCCAGGTGGAACTGGGTGTCGAGCGCGTCGCGGTCCGCGCCGTGCTCGACGAGCAGCCGCACTACCGGCAGCGCACCGGCCCCGGCGGCGTAGTGCAGCGCGCTGGTACCGGCGGAGACGTCGACCTCGAAGCCGAGGTCGACGAGGAGCCGGACCGAGGGCCAGTGCTGCCTGCCCGCCATCTGCGCGACCAGTCCGGCATGCCGGTCGCGCAGCGCGGGGTCCGCCGCCAGCATCGACCGGGCGGCCGAGGCGTCCGCGTCCAGGCAGGCCCGCACGAACGGCTCGACCGGCCGGGTCGCCTGGTAGAGGTCCCGCATGGTCGCGACCTCGGCGCCGTGGTGGACCAGCTCGTCCAGCTCGTGGAGCACGAAGGCCGCCCGCGTGTCGTCGGCGTACACGCCGGCGACCGACCCCATCGCCGCGGTCAGCCCGGCCGGGTCGGTGGCCGCGACGTGGGTCCGGAACAGCGTGAACGCCTGCTCGAGCCGGTCGGTCGCCTCGGCGGCCGTGCCGGGCTCACCGTCGCGGTCGAGACGTCCCGTCGGCTCGACACCGAGCCAGGTCGCGTTCCGCTCGCCCGCGAGCACGTCGATGATGTGGCACAGCCGCCACGCGATGGTCGTCAACGGCGCCGGTGCGGGCGGCACGGGTGAGCCGTCGGCGCGGAACGTGCCGTCCTCGGTCGCCCGCACCGACCAGCAGCCGTCGACGGGCTCCCAGAAGTACTCCTCGTCGGTGAGCCCGCCGACGCGTTCACGCAGCCGGCGGAACGCGAAGTCCACCGCGTCGAGCAAGTCCTGCCTGACGCGTTCCAGCTCGGTCGGTCCGTGCACCTGCCCGACGATAGCCCCGAGCTCACCCGCGGGCCGCGGGTTGGCAGTGTGGACACCACACGGTGCCGCGCCCACCGACCCGGCCGTGGTGCAGCGGGGTTGCGCAGCGTGGGCAGGTGCCGTCCGGGTCGTCGCGGTGTCCGGTCAGCCAGTTCCTCCTCGGCGGGACCCGGCCGTCCTTGACCGCCTGCCTGAGCACGGCGCCCATCGCGGTGTGCAGGCCTCCCAGCTCGCGCCGGCCGAGCCGGGCGCACGAGCACCGGGGATGGACGCGGGCCCGCCACAGGATCTCGTCGGCCAGCAGGTTGCCGAGCCCGGCGACCAGCTCCTGGTCGACCAGCGCCGTCTTCACGGTCCGGCGCAGCCCGCCGACGGTCTCGACGAACTCCTCGCGGGACACGTCGAGGGCGTCCGGCCCCAGACCGGACAGGAGACGGTCGAGCGCGGCCTCGTCCGCGACGAGCCGGACGCCCTGCAGCTTGCGCATGTCGCGGTAGCGCAGTTCGCCCTCGTCGAAGGTGAGGACGACCCGGTCGTGCCGGTGCCGGTCCTCGCCGTCGGTCGCCCAGCGCAGTGAGCCGGTCATCCCGAAGTGCAGGACGAGCACGGGTCCGTCCACGGTGGGCGCGACGAGCCACTTGCCGTGCCTGCGCGGCTGCTCGAACCGCCTGCCACGCAACACCGTGCGCAACCGCCTGGTGCCGACGTCCCGCAACACGCCGGGGTCGGCGACCTCGACCCGCCGGATCGGACGGTCGACGGCATGACGTGCCAGCACGCGGCGGAACGTCTCGACATCGGGTAGCTCCGGCATGGTCCCGGCGTACCCGCCGGAGTGCGGGGTGAACCAGCCGGTTTCCGGGGTCGCCTGCCGGGTACGCGCTCGCCATGGCACACGACGGCAGGCAGGCGGCCACGACCGAACACGACATCGAACTGTCCAACCCGGACAAGGTGCTCTATCCCGGCGAAGGGCTGACCAAGGGCGACGTGGCCGAGTACTACCGGGCGGTCGCCGACGCGATGCTGCCCCACCTCGCCGGCCGGCCCCTCGTGCTGCACCGGTTCCCGGACGGGGTCAACACGAAGGGCTTCGTACAGCAGGACATCGGCGACCACGCCCCCGACTGGGTGCGCACGGCCGACCTGCCCCGGCGCGGCAGGGAGGGGACGGTGCGGCACGTGGTCTGCGAGGACGCCGACACCCTGGTGTACCTGGCGAACCAGGCCGCGCTGGAGCTGCACGCCTGGCCGTCCAGAGTGGACCGTCCGGAGCACCCGGACCGGCTGGTCGTCGACCTCGACCCGCCCGAGGGCACCGACGTGGCGACCCTGCGCACCATCGCCCGCCAGGTGCGCGACCTCTACCGCGAGGTCGGACTGGAGCCGTTCGTGCAGGCGACCGGCAGCCGCGGCTTCCACGTCGTCGCGCCACTGGACCACGGCGCCGACTACGAGTTCGTGCGTGAGCTGGCGGCCGACCTCGCCGACCAGCTCGCCGCGGCGCATCCCGACGCGCTCACCACCGCGCACCGCAAGCAGAAGCGCGGCGACCGGGTGTACCTGGACGTCGACCGCAACGCCTACGGGCAGACGTTCGTGGTGCCGTACTCGCTGCGCGCGCGGCCGGGAGCGCCTGCCGCGGCCCCGCTCGACTGGGCGGAGCTGGGCCGTGCGACGCCTGCCGGGCACACCATCCACACCATGGCGAAACGCCTGTCGCGCAAGCAGGATCCGTGGTCGTCGATGGGTGCGGGCGCGTCACCGCGCGACGTCAGGGCCGCGCTCGACGCCCTGCGGTGACGGTCCGGTCGATCCTGGTCAGGCCGCCACGTCGAGCACGGTCGCGACCCGGCCCTCCTCGCGGCGGTCGGAGGCTCGTACGCCTCGACGGCGGCGGTGGGCTCCTCGAGATTGAGGTCGACCGTCTCGGCCCTGGCCGGGGCGACCGTGAACCGCCCGCCCGCGCCGAGCACCGCCAGCGAGTCACCGGTACCGACCTCCGCCGCGGTGTTCGACTAGGTGGGGTTCAGCGCCGTGGGGTTGGCGGCCAGGGTCTCCGCGAGCTCACGCAGTTTGACGTTGTTGTCCTGGGAGGTCCGGCGCAGGACGTCGAACGCCTCGGCGGCGGACAGGTTGCGCCTGGCCATGAGGATGCCCTTGGCCTGTCCGATCACGTCCCGGCTCGCCACGGCGTGGCGCAGGTGCTGGAGCTCCAGTTCGCTCCTGGTGACGGCCTCGGTCATCGCCACGGCGAGGGACGCGTGCGTGGCGAACAGCAGCAGCACGTCGCGGTCGCGGTTCGTGAAGGCCGTGAGCCGGCGGGAGTACACGTTGAGCGCACCCGAGAGCCGAGGAGGCACCGCGTCGGGCAGCAGGGCGGTCGACAGCAGCGAGCGGAAGCCCCTCTCGGCCGCCGCCGGGCCGAACCTGCGCCAGCGCGGGTCCGCGGCCAGGTCGGTGCTGACGGCCATCGCCGGGCCGTCCGGTCGCGCCGCCTCCACGCAGGCGCCCTCGCCGAACTCGTACTGCAGCTGGTCCAGCTCGGTGGCGATGGCGTCGGTCTCCACCGGGGTGTGGAAGGTACCGTCGGGACTACGCAGGGTGACGCTCACGACGTCGGCGGGTGCCACCGTGTCCCGCGCCGCGCGGATCACCCGCTCCAACGCGTCGAAGACCGAGCGCACGCCGAGCAGCGCCTGTGTCAGCGACGCGAACCCGGCGGCCAACCCCGCAGCGGGCTCGTCGTCGAGTCCCACATCCACCGCGCCGCCGCGGCCGACGATGTCGTCCACTCCTCGCCCCCCATCCCCTACCCGTCCCGATGACCACCCCAGGTTAGCTCCGGCGGCCGTCGGCGGACGGGAGCCGTGCCCCGGTGGACTCCCCCCGGTCGGGGTAACTTGTGGACGAGTGGCCGTCGACCCCTTCCCGAACCGGAAACGGAGTCTTCACGTGCAGGACGACTGGAGCCGCGACAGGGCCGCGTTCGTCGCCGAACCGGCCGACGGCCCCCACCCGGCGGACGGTGACGAGATCCGCAGCCCTCTCGCCGCGCAGTTCGCGACGCTGACGAGGGCACTGCTGCGCACCGGGAGCGTGGCCGACGTCCTGGACGTCGTGGTGCAGGCGACGCACGCGGTCATCCCGACCGCGGACCTGGTCAGCCTCACGGTGCGGACGCCGGACGGGAAACTGCACACCCCGCTGGAGACCGATCCGCTGGGCACGGAGCTCGACGAGCTGCAGTACGAGTTCGACGAGGGGCCGTGCCTGGAGGCCGCCCGCGAGGAGGGCATCGCCTACACCCACAGCGGTGACCTCGCCGCGTCGCCCGACTGGCCGAGGTTCGGCCCGGCGGCTGCCGACCGCGGCTACGTCTCCGTGCTCTCCACGGCTCTCGTGTCCTCGGACCAGCCACCCCGGCTGCGCGGCGCCATGAACATCTACTCCCGCGAACCCGGCGCGCTCGGTGACGAGATGACCCGCGACCACGCGCTCCTGCTCGCCACCCACGCCTCGCTGGCGCTGGCGCACACCGAGGCGGTCCGGCTGGCCGAGCTGCGCGAGACGCAACTGCGCAGGGCACTCGAGTCCCGCGACGTCATCGGGCAGGCCAAGGGCATCCTCATGAACCGGCGCGGCATCGACGCCGACGAGGCGTTCGACCTGCTGCGCCGCACCTCCCAGGACCTCAACGTCAGGCTCGCCCAGCTCGCGGACACGCTCGCGTCCCGCCACACCGAGCTCGGCCTGCCCGACCGGTAGCACCCACGCGGTCGGCATCCGTTCCCGCGTTGGGCGATGATGGACAACCGACGGAGCACGGGATCGAACGCGGAGGTACGTGAGGCGGTGGATGGTGAACGCCATCAGCGGCTGTTGCGGCTCCTCGCCGAACGGGCGCACGGCGAACGCCCCGCCTGGGCACGGCTGGTCTGCGAGGTCGCGGTCACGCACCTCGGCGTCGACGGCGCGGCGATCTCGCTGCGGACCTCGGGCCGCGCCCAGGAGCTGGTCGCGGACACCGGCACGTGGGCGCGAGGGCTGGAGGAGTTGCAGTACACCCTGGGCGAGGGACCCGCGGTGGAGGCGTTCGGGACGGCGGGCCCGGTCCTGGTCTCCGACCTGTCCGACGCCGGAGCGCGCTGGCCCGGGTTCGTGGACTCGGCGGGCGCGCACGGCCTGTGCGCGGTGTTCGCCCTGCCGATCCAGGGTGGCGCGGTCCGGCTGGGAACGCTGTGCCTGTACCGCCGTCGCCCGCGCGGCCTGTCCCCCGAGGAGCTGGGCGACGCGGCCGTCCTGAGCGACCTCGCCACCTCGGCGCTGCTGACCGACGTGAAGGCGAACACGGCGTCGTGGACACAGGCCGAGTTACCGGGGCACTACGACGACGTCAACATCGCCACCGGCATGCTCGCCGCCGAGCTGCGCATCAGCATCGCCGACGCGTTCCTGCGGTTGCGTGCGCACGCGTTCGGGACGGGCAGCCCGCTGCTCGAGGTCGCACGCGCGGTGCTCACCCGGCAACTCGGTGCCCACGCGTTCCAGGAGTGAGACCGTCGCCGCCATCACTCCGAGCTGCTGCAGCCGCGGATGACGAAGGCCCGTGTCTGCACTGCGTCGACGGCAGCGGCGGTGGAGCCCAGGATCTCCTTGGCCTGCTCGGCACCCCCGCGGCTCTCAGCCTGGGCGCGGCTGAGAAGTCGGCGATGTCGCTACCCGCTGTCACGCTCGTCCTGGCGGGGATGGTGCGCGACCGGCCGGTCGTCATCACCACGACGACGTGGGGGTTGTCATCGGATGGATGACATGTTAGAACTGTCGTGCGTGTTGACACCGATCCCGACACAGGAGGTGGAACCCCATGTTGATGCGCACCGACTCGTTCCGTGAGCTGGACCGGTTCGCCCAGCGGATGCTCGGCGCCGCGACCCCCGGAACGTGGTCACGACCTGCGACGATGCCCATGGACGCCTACCGCGCGGGCAACGAGTTCGTCGTCTGTTTCGACCTGCCCGGCGTCTCCCCCGACGCCATCGAGATCGACGTCGAACGCAACGTCCTGACGGTCAGGGCCGAACGTCGCCCACTCCCCGGGGACGTGCAGATGCAGGTCTCCGAGCGCCCCCTCGGCGTCTTCTCCCGGCAGTTGTTCCTCGGTGACACCCTCGACACCGACAACATCACCGCCGACCACGACTCCGGGGTGCTGACGCTGCGCATCCCGGTCGCCGAGAAGGCCAAGCCCCGGCGCATCACGGTCGGCAACGCCCCCGAGGCGATCAACGCCTGACCAGCGCGGCCGTGTGGGACCGGCGCCGGTCCCACACGGCCGCGCTCAGGTGGGAGCTACCCGTGATGACTACTGTTTCGACCAACTCTGTGTATGTGTGGAGGTGACCCATGAGCTCCGGCGAACTGCTGACCGTGCGCAAGGACCTGCGAGACGAGGCACTGGTCGTCCACGTCGCGGGCGAGGTCGATCTCGCGACCACACTGTCACTCGGGGAGGAGCTGGCAGGCGTCGAGCACACCGTGTCGCCACCGGCGCGGATCGTGGTCGACACGACGGACGTCACGTTCCTGGCGTCGGCCGGCCTCTCCCTGCTCATGGACCTGCACCAGCGGTGCGCGGGCGCCGGGGTGGAGCTGCGGGTCGTCGCAGGCAACAGGGTGGTCCGGCGCACCCTCGACCTCTCGGGGCTGACCCCGATCCTGAACGTCGTCGACGACATGGACGCCGCGCTCGCCCCCGCGTGAACAGCGCGACGGCGGCCGGTGACAAGGTTGGCGGCAGCCACCAGGGGTCCGCCCTCCACGACGTCGACACACCCGTCCGCACCCGGGTCGCGGTCCTGCCACGGCCTCGGGTGGCCGCGATCGAGTGGCTGGACCTGATCTGGCCTGCCGGACACCGGGTGCGGACGGTGGCCGAGCTCCTCGACGACGACCCGGTCCTGCGCGACGTAGGCCCTCCCGCGAGCCCCGCCGAGGCACGCCGGATCAGGTAGCCGAGCCGCGGTATGGGATTCGCCCCGAGGGCGTCGGCCGCGACCCGGGCACGATTGACGTGCGCGTACCCGGCACGTAGCGTTCTGAGCGCATGACGGTTTCCCGAAGCCGGTGAGAATCCGGCGCGGTCGCGCCACTGTGTACCCGCCGTCCAGGTGGGTGAGTCAGGTCGAGGTGCCGTCGTCGTTTCGCCCGTACCAGGGACGCGAAATCCCGAAGGGAGTCACTCCGTGGCCAGTATCCCCGCCGACTCGTCCACTCCGGTCGTCCTGCCAGTCTCCAAGGCCGCCCTGTTGCTCGGCCTGACCGTGCTGGTGGCGTTGCTGATCTACTACTTCGTCGGCATCGACCAGGGAGCCACGTCGCTGTTCGGCGACGACTCGCACGTGCACGAGTTCGTGCACGACGCCAGGCACTTCCTCGGCTTCCCCTGCCACTGAGCCACGGAACGGACAACCGAAGATGGAGACGAAGCTCATCCTGCGCGGCGCACTCACCGGCGCGCTGGGCGGTCTGCTCGCGTTCGTGTTCGCGCGGATCTTCGCCGAACCGCGGATCCAGGCCGCCATCGACTACGAGTCCGGGCGCGACGCCGCACAGGCCGCACTGGACGAGGCGGCAGGTAGGCCCGCCGCCGCCGAGGGCATGGAGATCTTCAGCCGCGGCATCCAGGCCAACCTCGGGATCGGCGTGGGCATGGTGGCGTTCGGCCTCGCCATGGGCGCGTTGTTCGCCGTCGTCTACACGGTCTCGCTCGGCCGGGTGGGCCGCGTTCGGGCGCGGGTGCTCGCGCTGCTGATCGCGGGTGCCGGGCTGCTGACCATGTACCTCGTACCGTTCGCGAAGTACCCCGCCAACCCGCCCGCGGTCGGGCACGAGGAGACCATCGGCGCCCGCAGCGGGCTCTACCTGGTCATGGTCGCCGGCTCGATCCTGTTCCTGCTCGGCGCGCTGTGGCTGGGCAGGAAACTGGCGCCACGCCTGGGTGTCTGGAACGCCACCCTGGTCGCCGCGGCCGGGTTCGCCGTCCTGACGGCGATCCTGATGGCGGTACTGCCGCCACTCGGCCACCTTTCGGCCAACGTCAACGAGTACGGGGTCCAGGCGACCGAGACACCGCTGCCGTTGAAGGACCCGGACGGCACGATCGTGTTCCCCGGCTTCCCGGCCGACACCCTCTTCGAGTTCCGCTTCTACTCGGTGATCGCCCAGGTGATCCTCTGGGGCACGATCGGGCTCGTCTTCGGACCGCTCGCCGAGCGCGTTCTCGGTGGTGCCAGGGAAGGAACCGCCCGCGTCACGGCGGACGCGTGACGGCCGGCACCCTGCTGTCCGGGCTGGGACCGTTCTTCGACGTCGGCTTCCACGGTGACGACCTGCCCGTCGCGCCGTGGCGGCCGCTGGCCGAGGTCCTCGACGACGGTCCGGTCCTGCGCGACCGGGTCGCCTACGTCCGGCGCTTCCTCGCCCAGGGCGGCGGGCAACCCGACGAGGCGGTGGAGCCGCGGGTCGCCGCGTCGGTGACGCATCTCGGGATGGTCGCCCGGCTGTGTTCACCCGTACTCGCCGTGGCCGCGGGCTCCGGCGAGGTGCTCGACCTCGACGGCAGCTGGTGGCAGCCGGTCGTCGGCGGCGCCGTGCCGTTGTCCGTGCCCGAGCGGCACACGCGGGTTCCCGACGACCTCGCGGCGGCCGTGTGCACGAGCCTGGTCGATGGACCGCTGCGGCGGCTCGACACCGCGATCGCCCGGTTCTCGGTGTCGAGCCACGTGCGCTGGGGCAACGTGGCGTCCGCGCTCAACGGCGCCACGACGATGCTCACCACCGCGCGGCCGGAGTGGACGACGAGGGTCCGCGCGCTGACCGCGGCCCTGTACGCCGTGCCGCCGCTGCGCGGGACGGCCGCCACCGTGAACGGCCGGTTCCGGCGAAACAGCTGCTGCCTGATCTACCGCGCCGCACCCGGGCACGCCGGCCCGAAGTGCGGCGACTGCGTGCTGACCGCCGGGCAAGAGAGCGGACCGCGGTGACGGTGCTCGTCCTCGGCGGGACGGCGGAGGCACGTGAGCTGGCCGCCCTGCTCCACGACAACGGGGTGGACTTCGTGTCCTCTCTGGCCGGTCGGGTGGCCCGGCCACGCCTGCCGGTCGGCCCGGTGCGGCTCGGCGGGTTCGGTGGCGTCGCCGGGCTGGTCGACTACCTGGCCGAGCACGCGGTCAGCTCGGTGGTCGACGCGACCCACCCCTTCGCCGAGGGCATGACCGCGAACGCCGTCGCCGCCTGCGCCGCGTCCCGGACCCCGTTGCTGCGGCTGGAACGGCCGGGCTGGTCGAACGCCCCCGGCGCCGAGCGCTGGCACTGGGTCGACGACCACGCCGAGGCGGCCGACCGCGTGGCGTGCCTGGGTGAGCGGCCGTTCCTGACCGTCGGACGCCAGGAGCTGGGGACGTTCACGGGTCCGCTGTCCACGCACGCGGCGCTGGTGCGGGTGGTGGACGTGCCCGGCATCGACCTGCCCGCCCGGTGGACGCTGGTGACCGGCCGCGGCCCCTACCACCCGGAAGGCGAACGAGCGCTGATGACCGGCCACCGCGTGGACTCCGTGGTGACCAAGGACTCCGGCGGCACCTACACCTGGCCGAAACTGCGGGTGGCGGACGAGCTTGGCCTCCCGGTGGTCGTGATCCGCAGACGGCCGTCGCCAGGCGAGGTCCCGACGGTCGGCGACCCCGCCGAGGCGGCGGCCTGGGTGCACGCAAGAGGCTGTGGCGCGTGACGCCCGAACCCCGCGAGGAGAACCGCATGCCCACCGTCGCGTTGCTGTCCACATCGGACACCGACCTGTTGTCCGCACGCGCGTCCGACGCCGGCTACCGCTGGGCGAACCCGGCGCGGCTCGACCTCGCCGACCTGCCGTCGGCCGTCGCGGGCGCCAGCATCGTCGTGGTGCGGCTGCTCGGCACGCCGGAGTCGTGGCGGGAGGGGTTCGCCGCGCTGCGGGCGACCGGTCTGCCGCTGGTGGTGCTCGGTGGTGAGCAGGCGCCGGACGCGGAGCTGATGCGGCTGTCCACGGTGCCCGCCGGGATCGCGGCGGACGCGCACCGGTACCTCGCCGAAGGTGGCCCGGCGAACCTGGCGCAGCTGCACGCGTTCCTGTCCGACACGGTCCTGCTGACCGGCGAGGGCTTCGAACCGCCGGTGACCGTGCCCGCCTGGGGCCTCGCCGAGCGCGGAGTCCCCGGCGAGAACCGGCCCAGGATCGGCATCCTCTACTACCGGGCGCACGAGACCAGCGGCAACACCGACTTCGCACACGCTCTCGCGGACGCCGTCGACTCGACCGGACAGGCCGTGGGCATACCGGTCTTCTCCACCTCGCTGCGCTCGGCGCCGGACGAGCTGTTCACCGCGCTCGGCACGCTCGACGCCCTGGTGGTCACCGTCCTCGCGGCGGGCGGCGTCACCCCGGCCGAGGCAGGCGCGGGCGGCGACGACGAGTCGTGGGACGTGGCCCGCATCCGCGCCCTGGACATCCCCGTCCTGCAGGGCCTGTGCCTGACCTCCAGCCGGACGGAGTGGCTGGCCTCCGGCGAGGGGGTGACCCCGCTGGACTCCGCGACCCAGATCGCGATCCCCGAGTTCGACGGCCGCATCATCACCGCGCCGTTCTCGTTCAAGGAGATCGACGCCGACGGCCTCCCCCGCTACGTCGCCGACCCCGAACGCTGCGCCCGCGTCGCGGGCATCGCCGTCGCCCACGCCCGGCTGCGGCACACCCCCCCGGCACAGCGGCGGATCGCGCTGATGCTCTCGGCGTACCCGACCAAGCACAGCCGAGTCGGCAACGCGGTCGGCCTGGACACCCCGGTGTCCGCGGTCCGGCTGCTGCGCCGCATGCGCGACGCGGGCTACCACGTCGGCGACCCGCCGGGCCTGGACCTCGAGGACGACACCGAGGCGGGCAACGCCCTCATCCACGCGCTGATCGCGGCGGGCGGGCAGGACGAGGAGTGGCTCACCGAAGCCCAGCTCGACGAGGCACACGTGCGGATCCCGGCGCGGGACTACGAACACTGGTTCGCCGCCCTCGACCCCGCCCTGCGGGCGTCGGTCACCGAGGCGTGGGGCGAGCCGCCCGGCGCCCTGTTCGTCAACGAGGCGGGCGAGATCGTGCTCGCGACGATCCAGTCGGGCAACGTCCTGCTGCTCATCCAGCCGCCACGCGGGTTCGGGGAGAACCCGGTCGCGATCTACCACGACCCCGACCTCGCGCCGTCCCACCACTACCTGGCCGCGTACCGCTGGCTGGAGCACGGTTTCGGGGCGCACGCCGTGGTGCACCTCGGCAAGCACGGGTCGATGGAGTGGCTGCCCGGGAAGAACGCCGCGTTGTCGGCGGCCTGCGGGAGCGACGCGGCCATCGGCAACATGCCGCTGGTGTACCCGTTCCTGGTCAACGACCCCGGCGAGGGCGCGCAGGCGAAACGCCGCGCGCACGCCACGATCGTCGACCACCTGGTGCCGCCGATGGCCCGCGCGGAGAGCTACGGCGACATCGCCCGGCTCGAACAGCTCCTCGACGAGCACGCCAACATCGCGGCGATGGACCCGGCGAAGCTGCCCGCGATCCGCGCCGAGATCTGGACCCTCATGCAGGCCGCGCACATGCACCGCGACCTCGGCCTCGACGAACGCCCCGACGACGAGGAGTTCGACGACTTCGTCCTCCACGTGGACGGCTGGCTGTGCGAGATCAAGGACGCCCAGATCCGCGACGGCCTGCACGTCCTCGGCCAGGCACCAACCGGGCAGCAGCGGGTGGACCTGGTCCTCGCGATCCTGCGTGCCCAACAGGTCTGGGGCGGGGAGACCGCCGCCGTGCCCGGCCTGCGCACGGCGCTGGGACTGCGGGAGGACGACGGGCAGTCCGGCGCCGTCGACGCGGTCGAGGCACAGGCGCGCGCGCTCGTCGAGGCCATGGAGAAGCGGGACTGGGACCCGGCCGCGGCGCGCGGCCTGCACGAGGACCCGGTGGTCGTGCGGGTGCTGGAGTTCGCCGCCGCCGAGGTCGTGCCCCGGCTGACCCGCACCAGCGACGAGCTGGACGCGGTCCTGCACGCGCTCGACGGCGGCTACGTCCCGGCCGGACCGTCCGGCTCGCCGCTGCGTGGCCTCGTGAACGTCCTGCCGACCGGCCGCAACTTCTACACCGTCGACCCGAGGGCGGTGCCCTCACGGCTCGCCTACGAGACCGGTGTCGCGATGGCCGACTCGCTGCTGGCCCGCCACCTCGACGAGACCGGCGAGTACCCGGCGTCGGTCGGGCTGTCGGTGTGGGGCACCTCGGCCATGCGCACCTCCGGCGACGACATCGCGGAGGTGTTGGCGCTGCTGGGTGTCCGGCCGGTGTGGGACGAGGCGTCGCGGCGTGTGCGGGAGCTGGAGGTACTGCCGCTGACCGAACTGGGCCGCCCCCGCATCGACGTGACCGTCCGCATCTCGGGCTTCTTCCGCGACGCCTTCCCCCACGTGGTCGCGATGCTCGACGACGCCGTCGGACTGGTCGCCGCGCTCGACGAGCCGGCGGAACAGAACTACGTCCGCGCCCACGTGTCGAGGGACCTCGCGTCGCACGGCGACGAACGCCGGGCGACGACCCGGATCTTCGGCTCCGCCCCAGGCTCCTACGGCGCGGGCATCCTCCAGGTGGTCGAGTCCGGCACCTGGCGCGACGACAACGACCTGGCCGAGGTGTACACCGCCTGGGGCGGCTTCGCCTACGGCAGAGGGCTCGACGGCAGGCCCGCCGCCGACGACATGCGTGCCAACTACAGCCGCATCCAGGTCGCCGCGAAGAACATCGACACCCGTGAACACGACATCGCCGACTCCGACGACTACTTCCAGTACCACGGCGGCATGATCGCCACCGTCCGCGCCCTGACGGGGTCCGACCCGAAGGCCTATGTCGGCGACTCCACCACCCCGGACGCCGTCCGCACCCGCACCTTGCAGGAGGAGACCAACCGGGTCTTCCGGTCCCGGGTGGTGAACCCGCGCTGGATCGGCGCCATGCAGCGGCACGGCTACAAGGGCGCGTTCGAGCTGGCGGCCACTGTGGACTACCTCTTCGGCTTCGACGCCACCACCGGCGTCGTGCACGACTGGATGTACGAGCGGCTGGCCCGGGAGTACGTACTGGACAGGAAGAACCAGGAGTTCATGCGCGAGGCCAACCCGTGGGCACTGCGCGGCATCGTGGAACGACTGCACGAGGCCGCAGAACGAGGACTGTGGGCCGAGCCCGACCCCGACGTGCTCGCGGAGATGCGGAGCGTCTACCTGTCACTCGAAGCCGATCTCGAGGACGGCGCGACGACCTGACGTGACCTGCCGGGGTGGCACGCCGAGCCCGAGCACGGCCCGTGGGGCGGCTCGCAGGGCGGTGCCGAGGTCGAATGTAGTCCACCCAGCTACCGCGAACGGGCGACGACGCAGGCCACCAGGCAGGCGCAGGGGGACCAGTTGCTGTTCCTGCACCGCTACCCCACGACGTTCGCCGCGGGCGGGGTCGCCGAGCAGGACCCCGCCGACTGGTGGCGTGCCGTGTGCACGGCCACCCGACTGCTGCTGACCCGCACCGGCGTCGCGGCCGACGAGGTCGTGGCCGTCGGGTTCGGCGCGCAGATGATGGGCGCGGTCCTGCTGGACGCGGCCCACGAACCGGTGCGGCCTGCCATGATCTGGGCGGACCACCGCAGCACGGCGCAGGCCGACCGTCTCAACGAGACCGTCGGCGCCCGGCACGCCTACCGCACGCTGGGCCACCGCGTCCACCCGACGTACTCGCTCGCGAAGGTCGTGTGGGTCCGCGACCACGAGCCGGACGTGTTCGCGCGGGTGCGGCACCTGTGCCTGGCCAAGGACTACGTCGTGCTGCAGATGACCGGGCGGCTGCTGACCGACCACTCCGACGCGTCGTCGACCAACGCCTACGACCAGCACGCGGGCAAGTGGTCGACGGACCTGCTCGCGGCGGCCGGGCTCTCGGCCGACCTGTTCCCGCCGATCGTCCCGTCCGCGACGGTCGCGGGCGGTCTGCTGCCCGCCGTGGCCGCCGAGATGGGCCTGCGGACCGGCACCCCGATCGTGCTGGGTGGCGGCGACGGACCGCTCGCCGCGCTGGGTGCCGGCGTGCTCGACCCGTCCGACGGCGCGTACGTCTACCTCGGCTCGTCGTCGTGGGTGTCCGTGTCGGCGCCGAAGCCCCTGCACGACGCGCACATGCGGACCATGACGTTCGACCACGTGGTGCCCGGCCGCTACGTGCCGACGGCGACGATGCAGGCGGGTGGGGCGTCACTCGACTGGGTGGCGGAGGTGCTCAGCCCGTCGGTCACCGAGCCGCTGCCGGACCTGCTGGCCGCGGCGGCCGACGCCGACACGACCGGCCTGTACTTCCTGCCGCACCTGCTGGGTGAACGGTCACCGCACTGGAACGCGAGCGCACGCGGCGCGTTCCTCGGCCTCGCCCGCCACCACGGCCCCGCCGAGCTGACCCGCGCCGTCCTGGAGGGGGTGGCGTTCAACCTGGCGACCTGCGTGACGGCGTTCCGCGAGGCGGGCATCCCGGTGGACAGCGTCGACGCGATCGGCGGCGGCGCGGCGAGCGACCTGTGGCTGCGGATCCTCGCCGACGTCTGGGGCGCGACCGTCCGGCGCCGCACGATCGTCGAGGAGGCCAACAGCCTCGGCGCGGCCGTCACGACCGCGGTGGCCGTCGGCCTGGTTGACGACTTCGGCGTCGCACGTGGACTGTCCACCGTGACCGCCGAGTTCACCCCCGACCCGGGCCGCCACACCGACTACCGGCGCAGGCACGCCACGTTCGCCGACGCCTACCGCCGCCTGGAGCCGTGGTTCACGACACAGGGCGACCCGGGCGGCTGAAGGCACCACCCCGGGTCAGGCACCGCCGTGCATGAAGCGTTCGAACGCGCGCTGGGTGGCCGCCGTGCGGGTCGCGGCGGCCATGACGGTCTCGGCGAGCATCCACAGCCAGGTGTCGAGGTCGACCCTGGTGCGGCTGATCACCACCCCGCCGACGACGTGGCGCACCTCGGTGTCGACGCCGCTTCGGTCGCTCTCGCGCAGGCTGAGGTCCTGTTCGGCGCCGTGGACGACCACGGAGACCGGTCGCGGGTCCCTGCCCGCGAGGCGGCCCGCGAACCCGCGCCGGTACTCGACCTCGACCATGCCCGCGGGCAGTGCCTCGGCCAGGGCGCCGGTGAGCACCCTGGCGAAGGACCGCACGTCGGCCTCGTCGGTACGCAGCATCGCGGCGACCACCTGCACGTCGCCGAGTGGGCCGAGGCCGCTGGGTTCGTTCGCCATCTCAGTCGGTGAGGGGCAGCACGAGCTGTGGCACCGGGATGTGGTGGTCGGCGCGCAGTGCCCGCACGGCGGTGCCGATGGCGAAGAACTCGGTGGTGTGCCCGCCCCACCGGTGCCCGTGGGACCGCAGGTCGACCCCGACGATGCCCTCGGCGTGCAGCTGCTCCGCCTCGGCCTGCATACGGCTCATCGCCAGCTCGCGGGCGTCGTAGAGCGCCTCGGTGAACTGCGGCAGCTCCACGTTCTGCCCGATGTTGCCCATCGCCTGCCAGAACCGCTGGTGGGTGACGTGGTAGACGCAGGTGCCCATCACCATGCCCAGCGGCGCGTAGCCGGCCTGGATCAGCGTCCAGAAGTCCTGACCGGACAGGTCCGAGGTGAACGGCAGCCCCTTGTTGTTGCGCCACGGCGTGCCGGTGCTCTCCTCGGCGGTGACGGCGGTGCCGACGGCGATGAACTCGGCCAGGTCGCTGCCGAACTCCTTGAACTCGATCTCCAGCCGGACCCCGACGATCCCGTCCGCACCCAGCTGGTCGGCCTCGGCCTCCATCCTGGTCATCGCCAGCTCGCGGGCGTGGTACATCGCCTGGGACAGGGTGGTCAGCTCCTGGTTGCGGTTCCACCTGCCCATCTGGAAGCCCACGTGGTAGATGCTCGAGCCGAGCACCAGGCCCACCGGCCGGAAGCCCGCCTCCCGGACCAGCAGGAACTCGTTCACCGACAGGTCGGAGGTGAACAGGCTCGTCGCCTGGCCGGGACGCATCTCGGCGAGGCGACGCATGGCGTCCGCCGGCACCCCGGTCGGGTTGTTCTCGAGTGCGGTCATGACCTGCTCCTGGAGTCGTTCTGTCGCAACGGAAGGAACGTGAGCGACCGGGCGGCGGTCGGTGCCGGTGCGAAGCGTGCGACGGCGGTGCCGAAGACGAGGGACTCCGCGACGTGGTCGCGGTGGTTCTCCGACGGCTCGATCGACCACATCCGCAGGGGCATCGACGACACGATCGCCCCGTCGGCGCCGGTCTGGCGGACGTGCCGGGTGAACCGCGAGCGGGCCTCGGCGCGGGTGTGCACGAGGAGCTGGGTGTAGCCGCCGACCTCGGTGTTGCCCGCGCCCCAGGACGCCTGCGCCCGGGTCTGCCAGTCGTCGTGGCGGACCGCGACCGCGACCCCGAAGACGAGGGCGGCGGGCAGCCAGCCCGCGCCCATGAGCTTGGCGACGTCCTGGCCGGGCAGCGCGGTGGTGAACAGCCTGCCGGGCCTTGCCGCACTCCGCGCCCGCACCGCGGTGCCCAGCGCGGTGAACTCGACGACCCCGTTGCCGACGGGGGCGGTGGTGAGGTCGATGCCGACGACACCGTCGGCGCCGATCGCCCCGGCCTCCTGGCCCAGCCGGTCCATCGCGGTGGCGTAGCCCCGGCGCAGGGCCTCGGCGTAGGCGTCGAACCCGGTGCGGTTGACCGTGACGAACCCCGGGCCGCCGAACCCGGGGCCGTACATGCCGCAGCTGGCGCCGGTGACGCTCATCTGCTGCACCATGGAGCCCATCACCTCGCCGACGGGCTCCAGCCCGGCCACCCGAAGTCCCGCGGCGGCGGGCGTGGACAGCAGCGAGGTCCAGACGCCGTTCTCGGCTGCCCGGTGCACGCGTCGCGCGGCCACCGGCGGGAGCCCCCGCCCGTCCCAGTCGGTCATGGCAGATCCGCACTCATGAGTCGTCCTCTCCGCCCCCAGCCTGCGCCGCCGGGGTGAGAGGCACCTGAGTAAAGGCTGAGCATCGGCGATGAATGCAGGTCAGCGCCGTGCCATATGTCGCAGTTGTGCGATCCCGCAGACGATCCAGCTCCCAGCCCGTACGACGGTGCACGGACAACTCCTCCCCCGTCGGCGGAATGCGCCGGTTCGCCCGGGTGTTGGTCGTGGGTGATGGATCCCAGGTTGATGCCGCCGGAGGAGTTCGAGCCGCTGGTGGTCGACGCGTTGGACGCCCTGCCCGAGTGGGTCGTGCCGATCGTCTCCGAGATCGTGGTGCTCGTCGAGGACCAACAGCCCGCCGCCGAGGCGACTCCAGGGGTCATGCTGCTCGGCCTCTACCGGGGGTTTCCCCGCACGCGGTACTCCGGCAGGCCGTCGGGCTCGCTCCCGGACACGATCACCCTGTACCGGATCCCGATCCTGCTCACCTCCCCGAGCCCGGAGGACGTGCCCGGCCGCGTACTCAAAGTCCTCGGCCACGAGGTCGGCCACGCACTCGGCCTGTCCGAGGCCCGGCTGAGAGAACTCGGCTGGTTCTAGCTCGCGCCTCGCTCGTCGTCGAGTGCTCGGGCAGCGGCGGGATGCTCGACGAGGGCGAGGACCTTGCCGGCCATGAAGCGCGCCGTACGGACCGGTGCGCCGTTGCGGGTGACCTCGACGACCTCGACCACACCACGCCCGATGCTGATCTCCACCCGCCGCCCGGCGCGAGTCGCCCCCACGTCGTACGTGCGGACCGTGTCCCCGGCGTCGACGACGATCTCCACTCGGTCGCCCTTCATGGTTCGCCTCCCGTCGAACCCATTCTAACGAACTTGTGTTCGAATGGCGATCACGCGGACGTCTCGGTCATGGCGGGGGGAATCGCGAGAACTCCTACGTGAGCAGCGCCGCGGCTTCGGCGCGGTTGGCGACGTGCAGTTTCCCGAACAGGTTGTTCGCGTGGGTCTTCACGGTGGCCACGCTGATGTAGAGGCTGTCGGCGATCGCGCGATTGCTCTTGCCGCGCGCCATCAGGGCCAGCACCTTCGCCTCCTGGTCGGTCAGCTGGTACCGCTGCGTCAGCTCCTCGAGCCTGGTGCGCGCGGACAGTCCTTTCACGACGGTCCGGGCCACCTCGGGTCCGAAGGTGCTGTGCCCGGCCGCCGTCGCGGTGATCGCGGCGACGATCTGCTCCCGCCCCGCGCTCTTGGTGAGGTACCCGGCGGCACCCGCCTGCAGTGCCGCGACGATGGACGCGTCGTCGGAGTAGGTGGTGAGCACCAGCACCGCGGGACCGGAGATGGCGGCCGTCGCGGCGACGCCGTCCATGCCGGGCATCCGCAGGTCCATGAGCACGACGTCCGGGTCGAGTTCCTCGGCGAGCCGCACCGCCTGGACGCCGTCCTCGGCCACGCCCGCCACGGCGATGCCCGGCGCGTGCTCGATGATCGTGACCAGCCCGTCGCGCACGGCGGCCTGGTCGTCGGCGACCAGCACCCTGATGTCAGGCACGGGGTACCTCGCAGCGAACGACCCAGTTCGCGCCGACCGGGCCCGCGGTGAGGGTGCTCCCGACCAGCTCAGCCCGTTCCCGCATGCCCCGCAAGCCATGCCCACCCCGGGTCGGCGGCCCGGTCAGGGGGTTCTCGACGTGCAGGGCGACGGCAGTGCCGCCGCCGCACAGCTCGACCCGAACCGGTTGCCCCGGCGCGTGTTTGCGGGTGTTCGTCAACGCTTCCACGGCGATCGACGCCAGCACGTCGGCGACCGTCGCGGGGACGTCCGTGTCGCCGGTGACGGTCAGCCGCACCGGGGTGCCGGTCGCCATGCCGGCCTGGTCCACAAGGGAAGCCAGAGTCACGTCGAGCGGGTCGTCGAACGAACGCAGGGCGTCGACCGCCTTCTTGGCCTCGTCCAGGCCACCGGCGGCCATCGCCCGTGCGCGCCGCACCCTGGTCGCCACCTCGGCGTCGTCCCGGGTGGACACGACGGCGTCGAGCGCGTCCAGCTGCAGCACCAGGCCACCGAGTGTGTGCGCCAGCACGTCGTGCAGGTCGCGGGCGATGCGGGCGCGTTCACCCAGCACCGCCGCGTCGGCCCGGCGCCTCGCCAGCGCCTGCTCGGTGCGGCGCTCCAGCGTGCCGTTCCGGCTCAGGAACCCGATCACGGCCGCGATCGCCACGGTGAACAGCACCGCGAACGGGTCGCCGGTCCCGTGGAACGCGGGGATCGCCAGGCTGACGAAGTACGCCACGACGGCGACCGGCAGCACACCCGCGGTCAACGGCACCGCGACATCCACAGCGGACACGACAGCGAGCACTCCCGCCGACACCAGGATCGGACTCGACGTCACACCCGCGCCGACACACATCGCACCGATCGTCAGCACCAGCGCCCAGCCGAGCATCCGCCACGGCTGCGCCAGCCCGCGACCCAGGACGGCGAGCACGACCCAGACCGCCAGCGCGGCCACCACCAGAACGGACCCGGCCGCGGGCGTCCGGTGGTGCGGCAGCACGAACTCCAGCGACACGACCATCCCGATGCCGACAGCGTGCAGGCACAACCGCAACACCCGCTCACGCACTCCCATACCGTCCATCATCACCGCCCGCAGGCGCCGCGCCCAGCATCTCCACCCGAATCTCCACCCATCGGGCTGATCCACACGACGGCCGAGTCCCGCATCGTCGAAACCATGAACAACCCGGCTCCGCTCAACATCGCGATCACCGTGGTGGTCCTGGCCTTGCTGCTGGCCCGCCAGCTCACCGCCCGCCCGTTACGGGACAAACCGACGATCGGCGTCATCCTGGTCGTCTTCGGACTGGTGGAGTCCGCGCGGTTCTTCACGGACCACCACCCGAACGTGGGCGACGTCGCACTGATGGTGCTGAGCCTCGCCATCGGCTCCGCACTGGCCGCGGTGCGCGCCCTCTTCACGATCCGCATCTGGTCACAGAACGGCCGGCCCATGCGTCAGGGCAACGCACTGACGGCAGTGCTGTGGCTGGTGAGCCTCGGCCAGCACCTCCTGACCGACCAGTTCGTCATGGCGGGTGCGGGCACGGCGACGATCCTGTGCTACTTCGGCGTGGTGCTCATCGTGCAGCGCGCGGTCCTGCTCACCCGCGCCCGCAGGACCGGGTTGCGCCACGCTGACGTCACCACGTGACTGGCAGGGCGGCGAGTGCGCGAGCCGGGGTGCCTTCCCGCTAGCGCACGCCGGTGAGGAACGTCTCGAGGTGCGCCAGTGTGACGTTCATGGCCGCCTCGAGTGGTTCGACGTCGAGCACGGTCTGTGCGAGCAGCACGCCGCCCTGCAGTGCGGACAGCAGCGCGAACGCGAGTTGCTCGAGGTCGGCGTCGGTCCGGAGGTCGCCCCGGTCGCGCATGGCTCGCAGGCCGTTGAGGATCAGGTCCTTCCACTGCAGGAAGCCGGTGGCCAGGTCGCCTCGGGTCTCCTCGTCGCTGACGGCCAGCTCGCCTGCCAGTGAGCCGAGGCTGCATCCCCGGCAGCCGGTCTGTCGTTGCTGGTCGATCGCCGCGTCGGCCCAGGCACGCAGTGCGTCGAAGCTGTCCAGCGCGGAGATCCGCGGCCTGCCCGAATCGAGGAACGACTCGGCCTGACGGGTGATGACCGCCCTGATCAGGGCCTGCTTGCTGTCGAAGTAGTGGTAGAGCTGCGAACCGCTCACGTCCGCGGCCGCCCGCACGTCCTCGATGCTCGTCCCCGCGACGCCCTGTCTCGCGATGAGCGCGATCGCGGCTTCGAGGATGCGTTCCCTGGTGGCCCGCCCCTTCGGAGTCAGGCGACGCGGCTGTGTTGCTTCCACCACGACCCGAGCCTACCAAAAGTGGGTTGCACAATCCAGTTTGTGGTGTAGTTTTGGATTGATCAACCCAGAAAGTGAGGCTCGATGTCCACCCGAACTGCTCTGGTGACCGGCGCGACCGCCGGCATCGGCCGCGCGGTCGCGCTGCGGCTGGCGGCCGACGGTCTCCACGTGGTCGCGCACGGCCGCGACCCCGAACGCGGCGCCAAGCTGACGAAGGAGATCACCGCGAGTGGCGGCACCGCCCGCTTCCTGACCGCGGACCTCGCGAACGCCGACGAGGTCACCGCACTCGCGAGGGCGGCTGGCGAGGTGGACGTCCTGGTGAACAACGCCGGGATCTACGCGTTGACCAGCACGCCCGACACCACGGTCGAGAGCTTCGACCGGCACTTCGCCGTCAACACGCGGGCTCCGTTCCTGCTCGTCGGCGCGCTCGCCCCGGCCATGGCCGAACGCGGACACGGCGCCATCGTCAACATCACGGCCTCCTCGGCGACGTCACCGGCACCGGTCGGCGCCGCCTACGGCGCGTCGAAGGCCGCGATGGAACTGCTGACCCGCTCGTGGGCCGCCGAGTTCGGCGCGCGCGGGGTCCGCGTCAACGGGGTCTCCCCCGGCCCGGTCCGGACCGCGGGCACCAGCGCGTTGTTCGGCGAGGCCATCGAGGCGGTCGGCCAGGCCAACCTGCGCTCGCGGATCGGCGAACCCGAGGAGATCGCCGGGATCGTGCGGTTCCTGGTCGACGACGACAGCAGCTACGTCAACGGCACCGTCGTGCTCGCCAACGGCGGCGTACGCAGCGCCATGCCCGCCGCCTGACCCACGTTCACCGGAGGTAACCACCATGCCCGACACACTGCGCGAACACGACACCGCCTACGCCTGGCTCCCCGCGGGCTTCGAGGTCCACACCGCCACCACCAACGGAACCCGGCTCTCGGCGGCGGTGGGCGGCCACGGACCGACGATGGTGCTCCTGCACGGCTGGCCCCAGACCGGCCGCGCCTGGGCCAGGGTCATGCCCGCCCTCGCCGAGCACCACACGCTCGTCGTCCCCGACCTGCGTGGCACCGGCGCCAGCGACCGCCCGGCCGACGGCTACGCCAAACGCGACCAGGTCGAGGACGTGCGCGGCCTCCTCGCCGCCCTCGGCCGCACCGGTCCGGTCGTCGTGGTCGGCCACGACATCGGCAGCATGATCGCCTTCGCCTGGGCGGTGCACCGGCCCGAGGACCTCGCGGCCGTCGTGCTGCTCGACGCCTACCAGCCGGGTGTCGACCTGGAACAGTCGATGAACGTCGTCACCGGCGGCTCGTGGCACTTCGGGTTCTTCATGGCACCGGGCATCCCCGAGATGCTCTTCGCGGGCCACGAACAGGAGTTCGTCGAGACGACCTTCACCGCCCTGAGCGCGTCACCGACCTTCACCGAGGAGGAGCTGGCCTACTACGCCCACGCCTACTCGGGGCCCGATCGTCTGCGCGGCGGTTTCGGGCACTACCGCACGCTTCTCGACGACGGCCGCGAGAACCGGGCGGCACTGGAGTCCCACCGGATCACCGTGCCGATCCTGTCCGTCGGCGGCAGGAACTCCGTCGGGGACCAGACGACCGAGGCGCTCCGACCCCACGCCGACAACCTGACCGGACTGGTCGCGCCCACCGGGCACTTCGTCGCGGAGGAGGCCCCGGACTGGCTGGTGCGGACCGTGCGGACCTACCTCCACGACCTCGGCACCGTGGGGACCGCGTGAAGGTCCTGATCCTCGGCGCGACCGGCTTCGTGGGCAACGGCCTCGCCCGTCACCTCACCGCGCAAGGCCACCACGTCACCGGCCTGGCCCGCACCGCGGAGGCGGCAGAAGCCCTGGCGGCACAAGGCATCACGCCGCTGCTGGGCGACCTGACGACGAGCCGGGCCGCCGCCGCGGCGGCCGACACCGTCATCTACGCGGCCCAACCGGACCCGCGGACCGAGGAGGAGGTCGTGGCAGGCATCCTCGATGCGCTCGCGGGCAGTGGGAAGACCTTCGTGTTCACCTCCGGCACCGGCGTGCTCATGCAGCGCACGGCCGGCGCGTGGAGCGAGGACTGTTTCGCCGAGGACGACCCGTTCACCGTCGAACCACTGGCGGCAGGCCGGCTGGCCGTCGAGAACCTCGTCCGGGCCGCGAACACCGCCGGCCTGCGCACGATCGTCGTCCGGCCGGGCCTGATCTGGGGTCCCGGCGACCACGGGCACGTGTCGATGATCTACCGCGCCGCGGCGCGGACCGGCGCGGCCTGTTACGTCGGCGAGGGGTTGAACACCTACTCCCATGTCCACCTCGACGACGTCACCCGGCTGTTCACCCTCGCGATGGCGAACGGTACCGGCGGCGCGCTCTACCACGCGGTCGCGGGCGAGGTCCCGAACCGGTGGATAGCCGAAGCGGTCGCGCGGGACCTGGGCTGTCCCACCAGAAGCCTGACCCCGGACGAGGCGGCGACCGTCTGGGGCGAGTTCGACGCGCTCCTGCTCGGCGCGTCGAGCCGCAGCCGCGCACCACGTTCGCGTCAGGAACTCGGCTGGACGCCCCGCCACACCGACATGCTCACCATGATCGGCGAACCCCGGCTGCGACAAGGGGTTTAGGCGCGTCGTCGCTCACCCGGTTCGCAGCGCCACCGTCGCGTTCTGGGCGTACTGCACGCAGTCCGCGTTGACCCAGACCTGGCGGCCGCCGTCGCCGTCGAACCTCGACTGGTGGGAGCGGCCCGTGGTCGAGTCGATGAGGAACATCGTCGCGGCGGCGCCGATGCCCTGGATGCGGTCGGCCGGGTCCCTGGTCGTGTTGACCACGGTCACGTGGGCGAAGTCCTCGGCGAACCGGACCGCGACGAACTCGTCGACGTCGGCCTTCACCCTGGTCCAGTACCTGCGCGCGGCCGGCCTGCAGTAGAACCTGGTGAGCCGCAGGAACGCCTGGGGCCTGCCGTTGTCCGGCAGCGGCGCGTCGTTGAGGCCGCCGCCGTCTACCGGCATCCGCACGCCGCCGATGAAGGCCGTGATCCGGGCGGTCGGGCGGCCCTGGGTGATCGTGGCGGTGATGTGGTCGGCGTCGCGGCCCGACACGAAACGGATCACCGCCGGGCCCTGGCCCCCGGGGGTGCCCGGCACGGTCACGGTCACCGGCTCGTTGCCGGGGGTGCGCGACCAGGTGATGGTGACCTCGGTAGACGTGCCGTCGACGGCCGTGTTGTAGAGGAAGACGCCGTAGAGCTGCGCGTGGTCCAGTTCGCCCAGCTCCGCGGTGTCACCCGGGAGGAGCGTGACGACCTGTCCGTCGCACCAGTCGATAGCCATGTCTCTGCCTCTCCGGTTCGGGAAGAGGGAACACAGCCGAGGTTAGGAAGGCGCGGCGGGACCATCATCGGGGAAACCCCTACAAGGAACCCGCGTCTTTGAGGGTGCCGTCCGAGGCGGTCAGCTGAGTGGCCAGCTCGGTCCTCGACCGGACGCCGAGCTTGCGGAACACGCGACTCAGGTGGGCCTCGACGGTCTTCTCGCTGACGAACAGCCGCTCGGCGATCTCGCGGTTCGTCAGCGCCTCCCTGGCCAGCCGCGCCACCCGCCGCTCGGACGGCGTCAGCGCGGGCAGGCCCGCGACCCGCGGCCTCCTCGGCCGGCCACCGCCGCGGGCCTGCCCGGTCCGCAACCGCTCGGCCAGCCGCGGCGCGTGGCACTCGGCCGCGAGTTCCGCCGCCCGACCCGCGGTGGCCCGCGCCGTGCCCCGGTCGCCGTCCCGCAGCTGCAGCTCGCTCAGCTCCGCCAGCGTGTGGGCCAGGTCCAACCGACCCTGTCCGCGCTGCAACAGGTCGACCGCCTCGGTCAGCCACCGGTGCCGGTCCGTGCCGTCGGCCAGTCCCGCCAGTGCCCGCAGCGCGGTCGCGACGTGGCGGGGGACGGCGAGCTGTCGTGCCAGCCGCAGCTGTTGCTCGGCCAGGGCCACGGCCTCGGTGTGCCGGCCTGCCTCCCGGTGTGCTTCCGCGGCCAGCAGGCGCCACGGCACGTCCCAGACGCCCGAGACGCCCCACCGCTCGTGCGACTGTCCACCCAGGACGGCGTCGGCCAGTGCGTCGGCGTGCTCGCCGCGGGCGAGGCGCAGTCTCGTGCGTGCCTCCAGCAGCCACATGTGGACGGACGCCGTCGGTGCCCGGTCACCGGACAGCACGCCCTTGTCCAGCACGGCCTGGGCTTCCCGCAGCCGTCCCTGTTCGAGGTGGAGGTGCACGGCCGTGGACTCCAGCAGCGGCAGCCCGATGTTCGGCGCCGGCGCCGCGGCGGTGCCCAGCTCGACGTGCTCCTCGGCCTGCGCGAGGTCACCGCGCTGCAGTGCGATCCTGGCCAGGAAGCCGCGGACGATGCCGACGGGGAACAGCAGGCCGCGGTCCACCACGGTGTCGAGCGCCCGCAGCATCCGCCGCTCGGCCTCGTCGAGGTGGTCGAGCACCATCAGCGTGTTGACCGCCGCCCACAGACCGCACCGCTCCGGCGGGAGCGCGTCGCCCGCGAGGGCGGAACGCGCCATCGCCAGTGCCTCGTCGGCCGGGCGGCCCGCGAGCAACGCCTCCGCCGACCACTGCGACTCCAGGACCGCGTCCGGGCGCCCTTCCCTCGCCGCGAAGGAGTCCAGGTGCCGCAGCAGCACGTCCCTGCCCGCGAGGTCGGCCCTGGCCATGCCGATCAGCTCGCCCTCCACCTCCAGCAGCAGCGCGGGTTCGCCTGCCTCGGCAAGGTCGTCGAGGGCCGCCACGAGCAGCGGGATGGCTTCTCTCGGCGCACCGCAGGCGTTGCGGAACCGGGCGAGGCTGTAGGCGCACAACCCGCGCTGTCTGCTGTCCTGCGCCAGGGCGAGTGCCTCCCGCAGGTGGTTCTCGGCGTCGGCGGTGGCGAGGTGATGTGCCCGGCAGTTGCCGAGCTGCCTGCTGATCTCCGCACGCAGCGCGGAGTCGGGTGGTTCGACCCTGGCCCGGTCGAGGAACACGGCGGCGTTCTCCGGTGACCCGTGCTGGAAGGCCCGCAACGCGGCGGCGGTCAGCGACCCGACCCGGTCGGGGATGCCGGCCGGGGTCGTCCGCAGCAGGTGCGAGGCGACCTGGGTGACCGACGCGCCCGCCCGACGCAGCACCGCGGCGGCACGTTCGTGGTCGACCCCGCGCTCCCCCGCCGGGATCAGCGACCGCGCGACGTCGCCGACGACCGCGTGGACGAACGCGGGCGGGTCGGCGCTCTCGAAGATGCCCTGGCCGGTCAGGGTCTGTGCGGCCGACGCGGCCTCCGGCACGGTGAGGTCGGCCTGTTCCGCCACGACCGGGAGCGCCACCTCGTCCCCCAGCACGGCGACCGCCCGCACGACGGCCCGGACCGCGGGCGGCTGGCGGCGCACGCGGGCGGCGACGTGCCAGCGGATCGCGTCCGGCCCCGCCGCGACCACGGCCTCCGCGCGCTCGGCGTCCGGGCGCACGTCGTCCGCGGCCAGCTCCCGCAACAGTTCCCGGACGAACAGCGGGTTCCCGCCGGTGACGGCGTAGCAGGCGGCGCAGAAGTCGTCGTGTGCTTCGGATCCCAGCTCCCGCCGCACCAGCTCGGTGACCGCCGCCGCACTGAGGTTGCGCAGCCGCAGCAGGGTGGGGTCCGCGGCGAGGAGGTCGTCCACCAGCCCATGGTCGCCGTGTTCCGCGTGCCTGACCGTGGCCGCGACGAGCACCCTGAGGGACTCGAGCCTGCGCACCAGGAAACCCAGGAACTGCAACGACGGCAGGTCGGCCCACTGCGCGTCGTCGACCAGGACGACCACCGGGGTCCGCTCGGACAGGTTGACCAGCAGCCAGTAGAGCCCGTTCAGCAGCGGGTAGAGCGAGCCGGGGGTGCCGGGGTCCTCGGCGCCGAACAGGCTCCTCGTCGCGCCGGCCGCGCCTCGGAACAACTCGCCGTGGTCGAGGTCCTCCCGTGCCAGCACCGGTTCGAAGAGCTGCCGCACCACGCCGAACGCGAACTCCCGTTCCAGCTCGGCCCCGCGCGCGGACAGCACCACGAAGCCCCGGTCGGCCGCCGACTGCCGGAGGTTGCGCAGCAGAGCCGTCTTGCCAAGGCCAGGCCCGGCGTCCAGGACGGCGAGGCCGCCCTCCCCGCCCTGCGCCGAGACCAACAGCCGGGTGAGCGCACGCATCTCGGCGTCCCGCTCCACGAGCTCCGCCACCGACGTCCACTCCCGATCGTGCAGCACCCGACGTCACGAACACGGTCAAGCCGAACTACGTCTCCGATCGTAGTCGGCTGTGTGCTCGCCGTGCGGATGACCTACGCGACGCGGAGCAGTGCGGCCGACATCGGCGGCACCAGACCCCCTTCGTCGACGCGGCCGTGCAGGACCTTCGCGGTGGCCGGGACCACCAGAGCCGCCGGTGCGTCGGTCCAGTTCAACGCGAACACCAGGCCCGCGCCGTCGGCCGCCGTCGCCCGCCTCGTCAGCAGGCCGGGGCGCTGCTCCGCCCAGCGCACCTCGTGGACCGGTGGCGCCACCAGGGACGCCACGATCCGGCGGCTCGACGCGTCCGGTTCGCGCTGGTAGGCGATCGACGGGTAGGTGGCGACGAGGACCGCCGTGCCGGTGCCGACCCGGTTCTCGGTGATCGCCGGGTCACCCGCGGCGAACGTGCCGAGCACGTCGGCACCCGCGGGCGCCAGCAGTTCCTGCTGCCAGGCAGCACGCAGGTCCCCGGACGCGGTCGCGATCGTGGCGCCGGGCTCGGCCACCGTGGTCTCCCGTTCGCGCACGCCGAAGATCCCGTCGAACGCCTCGTCGGGGACGCGTGGCCTGCGGTGTCCGGTCGGCGCGTACTCCCCCGGCCCGGCCTCCGCCACCAGCCTGCCGCCCGCGCGGACGAACGAGGCCAGGGTGCGCATCACCGCCTCGTCGGCCACCGCGGGCATCGGCCAGTACAGCGTCTCGATCCCCGTGGGCACGCCAGTGGCCAGGTCGTCCTCGTGCACGACCCTGACCTCGACATCGGCGTCGAGCAGCAACCGGTAGGCCCCCAGCACCGCGTCCCGGTACAGGGCCATCGTGCGGTCGGTGGCGAACGTGTGCAGCGCGGACCGCCGGGAGACCACCAGGGCGACCGTGGGCTCGACCACGGACCGGCCAGCCAGTACCGGGTCGTCGGCAACCACCGCGAACTCGCGCACCGCCTCCGCGCGCTCGGTCAGGTCGCCGGACGGCGTGCACAGGCCGTACCCGGGGCTCTCCGGGCCGAGCAGCTCCGGGCGCCACTGCCAGAACACGATCCCGGTCGCGCCCGCGGCCAGCGCGTTCCACATCCACAGCGACACGACCTCGGGGCGTGGCTGCGCGGTGCTGCGGTCGCCGTCGCGCCTGCCCCTCCCGCCCTGCAGTTCCGCCTGCCAGTACGGGATCCCGCGTGCCGCCGCCCGCGCGGCGTCCAGGTTGAACAGGTGCTCGACGTGGTCGTCGGCCATCAGCCAGGTCGGGAAGCTCGACGTGCCGAACGCGTCCACGTGGTCGGTCAGGCGGAACTCGTCCAGCGTGTGCGTGGCGAGCTGGCCGGTGAACCCGCTCAGCGCGACGTGGGTCATGACCGTGGCGTCCGTCGCCTCGCGCACCACCTCGACCCTGCGCCGCAACCACTCCGCGAGGTTGTCGAACCAGAACTCGCGCCAGTCCAGCAGGTCCGGCACCGCCTCGAACACGCGTGGCGGCGCCACCTGCGCCCAGTCCGAGTAACGCCGCGACCATGCCTCGTTCAGTGCGTCCACAGTGGAGTACTTCCGGCGCAGCCACGACGTGAACCTGGCCAGTGAGGCCGGGCAGTAGCAGTACATGCGCTCCGGGAAGTAGGACGCCGGCTCCAGGTGGGGCTCGTTCCACACGTCCCACACCACGTCGTCGTAGCGCGACGCCACCGCCCGCAGGAACGCCGAGGCCGCCGACCACACCTCGTCGTTGTCGAAGCACAGCCCCGGCCAGCCGCCGCCCGGGGTGTTCATCGCCGCGGTCAGCCGGATCGCCCTGCCGCCCTCGTCGACGTAACGGGCGTGCGGGGCCCGGTGTTCCAGCCAGTAGGGCGCGTTCTCGATGATCGTGTTGACCACGACCCGCAGGCCGTTGCCGGACGCCAGTGAGACCAGCTCGTCGAGGTCGGCGAAGTCGTACTCGCCCTCGCGCCCGTCGATCCAGCTCCAGCACGCCCACAGCTTCACCGTGTTCATGCCCGCCGCCTTCATCCGCGCCAGGTCGCGGGCCCAGTCGCCGCGTGGCGGGTTCGGCGGGCGGTAGTACTGCGCACCGAGCACTGTCATCCCTTGACTCCTCCGAAGGTGAGGCCGCGAACCAGGAACCGTTGTGCGACGAGGCCGAGCACGAGGATCGGGAGGATGGCGACGATCGCGGCCGCCGAGCTGCCACCCCAGTCGATCGACACCGACCCGATGAACGACGACACCCCGACCGGCACCGTCTGGGTGTCCTTTCCGGACAGCACCAGCGCGAACAGGAACTCGTTCCAGGAGAAGATCACGCAGAGCACGGCCGTCGCGGCCATCCCGGGACTGCACAGCGGAAGGGCGACCCGCCAGAACGCGCCGAACCGGCTCGCGCCGTCGACCATCGCGGCCTCCTCCAGCTCCGGGGGCAGCTCCTCGAAGAAGGACCGCATCATCCAGATCACGATCGGCAGGTTGAACGAGGTGTGCGCGAGGATCAGCGCCCAGTAGCTGCCGACCAGGTCGAGCTGCCGGAAGATCACGAACATCGGCACGACCAGCGCCACCGCGGGCACCATCCGGCTGAACAGCACGAACCGCGCCCACCACTCCCGGCCGCGGATCGGCAGCCTGGCGAGCGCGTAGGCGAACGGCACGCCGAGCACCAGTGACAGTGCGGTGCTCCCGGCGCCGACCAGCAGGCTGTTGCCGAGGAACCGCGCGAAGTCCAGCTCCCCGAACACCTTGCCGTAGTTGTCCAGGGTGGGGCTGAACGCGAGCTTCGGCGTGGACGTGAAGATGTCGCCGGGCTTCTTGAACGAGTTGAGGGCGACCGTGAGGACCGGGACCAGCACCCACAGCAGGAAGACCGTGACCACGACGTAGCAGCCGATCACCCACCGGTCGCGGCGCGGGCGGCGTGCGTGCGGGCGGGGCCGGGTGGTCACGGGCGCGGCTTCGGTGCGGAACGTGGCGGTCATGCGAACACCGACCTCCTGCGCAGCAGCCGGATGTAGAAGCCGGAGATGATGGCGACGGTGACGAGGATGAACACGGACAGCGTCATCGCGTAACCCATGTCGAAGAAGGAGAAGCCGGTCCGGTAGGTGTAGAGGCCGATGGTCTCGGTCGCGCCGCCGGGGCCGCCCCTGGTGAGCACGAACACCGTGTCGAACACCCGGTAGGTGTCCATCGTGCGGAACAGCAGGATGAGCAGGATCTGCGGCACCAGCGCGGGCAGCACGATCGAACGCACGATCCGCAGCCGTCCGGCGCCGTCCACGTGCGCTGCCTCGAACTGCTCCTCGGCGATGCCGAGCATGCCCGCGTGCAGCACGAGGATCACGAACGGCGTCCACTGCCAGATGTCGACGACCATCAACGACGGCAGGGCGAGCGACGAGCTGCCGAGGAAGTCCACGCCGCCGTGGTGCCCGAACAGCGCCAGCACCTGGCTCACCAGACCGAACTGCGGGTCGAGCAGGTAGCGCCAGATCAACGCGGTGATCACCGGCGCGATGATCATCGGCAGGAGGATCAGGGTGTTGGCGAGCTTGCGGCCCTTGGTGATGTCGAACAGGGCCGTCGCGATCACGAACCCGAGCACCAGCTCGACCCCGACGCTGCCGACGACGTACAGCAGCGTGTTGCCGACCGCCTCGAGGACCTTCGGGTCGGTGAACAGCGTGGTGTAGTTGTCCAGGCCGACGAACGGCTTGGGCCGGTTCACCTGGGTGAGGCGCCACTTGTCCAGCGACAGCACCACCGAGTAGACGAGCGGCCCGAAGATCACCAGCGCCAGCACGGCCGCGGGCAGCACCATCAACAAGTTGCCGAGCCTACGGCCCTCCCGGTCGCGGGCTTTGCCGCGTTGCGAGGTGAACATCGGCGTTCTCCCGGTGTAGTCCTGCCCGGGAGAGAGCGGGTAGCTCTCCCGGGCAGGGGTCTCGTTCAGCTGGAGCCGAGCGCTTCGAGGGCTTCCTGGATGTCCTTGACCGCCTGGTCGTCGGACGTCTGCCCCTGCACGGCCTTCTGGATCGTCGTCTCGATCGTGTTCTGGATCGACGGCCAGCTGGCCACGCTCGGCTGCGGGTTGGAGTTCTCGAGTGCGCTGTTCACCGCGGGCAGGAACGGCAGCTTCGAGGTGACGTTCTCGTCCTGGTAGAAGTCCTTCGTGGCACCGAGGGTGCCTGCCGCGATCGCGACCTTCGCCTGCTGGGCGGTGTCGGTGTAGTACTGCAGGAACGAGTAGGCCGCCGACTTGTTCGACGAGTTCGCCGCGATGCACCAGTTCCAGTAGATCAGCTCACCGCCCGGCTTGCCGCTCCCGACGGTCAGCGGCACGTACGCCCACTTGCCCGCCGTGGTCGACTTCGCGCTGTCCTCCAGCGCCGACAGGGCCGGGGTCGTGTCCACCACGATCGCCGCCTTTCCCTGTGCCGCCACGGTCGCCGCGTCGTCCACCGCCATGTTCAGCAGTCCGGTCGGTGCCGACTTCGCGGCCTCGGTGTAGAAGTCCATCGCCTTGGTCGCGGCCTTGACGTCCATAGTGGACTTCTTGCCGTCCGGTCCGTACCACCAGTTGCCCTGCGCGGTGAGCAGCGACCCGAACACGTCCGCCACCGCGCCGGTCGCCTTGCCCGGCATCACGATCCCGGCCACACCGTCCTTGCCGTTGAGCTTCGCCGCGGCGGCCAGCACGTCGTCGGTGTTCTTCGGTGCCGGGATGCCCGCCTGGCTGAACAGGTCGGTGCGGTAGCCGACGACGACCGTGGAGACGAAGTCGGGTAAGCAGTACTGCTTGCCGTCGTACTTGCCCTGCGCGAGCACGTTCGACAGGTAGGAGTCGGCCGAGAAGCCGGGCGGGTTGCGCTTGGCGTCGGACAGGTAGTCGTCGATCGGTGCGAGATAGCCGGCCTCGGCGAACTCGCCGAACCAGCTCGGGTGCACGTAGACGATGTCGTAGTCGGCGGCGCCGCCGAGGGTGAGCGCCTGCTTGTCGTGCAGGTTCTCGTAGGGCACGGCGTCGAGGGACAGTGTGCCGCCGGTCTGTTTCGACCACTCGTCGGCCGCGGCCTTCTGCCCGGCCGTCCACGGGTCGCCCGCCCAGCGGGACAGGGTGAGGTCCTGGCCGGTGAACTTGCCGTAGGGGCCACCCTCGGCGGCGGGCTTCGCGTCGGGGGTGCCGTCGTTCGAGTCGCCGCCCTCGTCCGATGACGAGCACGCCGACAGGACCAGGACGCTCGCACTGAGCGCCGCGACAACCGCGTACCAGCCACGCTGGCGCTGTGTTGCGAACATTCTCTCTCCTTTGAGGCTGAATGCGGGTTGTGCTGCTCCCCCGGCGTTCGTGCCTAGCCGGCGACCTGGATCGCCGTTCCTCCCTTGGCGGCCGACTCGTAGCCGGCCGCGATCACTTCCAGGCAGGCCAGCCCGTCGTCGAGCGTCGGCCCGTACGGCCGCTCGTCACGGGCGACCCGGTCCAGGTAGGACGCGACCTCACGCTTGTAGTGGTGCACGTGCGGCGCCCACGACGAGTAGTCGTGCGGCTCGGCCTGTCCCGGTTCGATGACCGGCACCGTCCACCCGCGATAGAGCTCCTGCTCACCGCCGCGGTAGACCTCGACCCTCGGCACCGGGTCGGTGGCGTGCATGACCAGCGTCCCGTCCGTGCCGTAGATCTCCAGGATGTTGCGCATCCTGATGTCGATGTTCATGCTCCACGCCGTGGCGATCTCACCCAGGGCGCCGTTCTCGTAGCGGACCATGGCGAGGGCCACGTCCTCGGCCTCGATGCCGGGCTTGTCCCGGTTCGCGGTGAACGCGGAGATCTCGGTGATGTCGCCGACGAGCCAGCGCAGCAGGTCGATGCCGTGGCTGCCCTCGTCGATCCAGGCGCCGCCGCCGTTCTTCGTGCGGTCGGACATCCACTCCACCATGTCCGGCGGGCACCCGATCTCGGCGATGCCTGCCAGCCCGATCACGCTCCGGGTGAAAATCACCCGACCGAGTACACCACTGTCCACGATGGCCTTGGCACGGTCGGCCTCCTTGGCGAACCGGCTGACGAACGCGGCGGTGCCCTCGACACCCGCCTCACGCACCGCGTCCGCCATGGCGCGGGCGTCGTCCACCGTGGTCGCGATCGGCTTCTCACAGAAGACGTGCTTGCCCGCCCGAGCGGCGGCGACCACCGCGTCGACGTGGTCGGCGTTCTCCGAGTGCACCATCACGACGTCGATGTCATCGCGGTTGACCAGCTCGCGCCAGTCGGTGGTGACGTCGTCGACACCCCACCGCCGGGCGGCCGCCCGCCCTCGGGCCTCGTCGTCGTCCGCGATGGCGACGATCTCGGCACCGGGGACCTCGCTGATCGCGCGGGCACGGAACTCCGCGTGCACATGCGCCCAGCTGATCATGGCAATACGTACCGCCTCCCCGGAATTCACCGTGTCGGTCGCGTTGGCGAGGAGAGGTTCTGTTGGGTGACGTACTTGTGGCTGGTTTGCCTCACGTTCCCCTGAGGCGCGGTCGGGGAGCGCTCGGCCTGCTTTCGAACCCGTCATGCGGGTACTCCTTCCTGGTCGGCGGCGACCGTCTGGCGCTGCCCGGTTTCCGCCGCGGTGAGTGCGGCCTCGACGACCCGCAGCACGCCGAGGCCGAGTGACCCCTCCGAGCGCGACGGCGTGCCGGTGCGCCGGGCGTCGAGGAAGTGGGTGAGCATGTCGAGGTGGCCGTCGGCGACCAGGCCGGGGATGGGCAGCGGGAAGGTCCAGTCACCCGCGCCGCTGACCACCTGGAGTGGCTGGCGGTGCAGGTTGTCGATCATGATGCGGCCCTCGGTGCCGACGACCTCGAAGCGTGAGTCCATGGCGCCGGTGAGGCTCCAGCTGTCCTCGCACTGTCCGATGGCGCCGTTCGCGAACCGCAGCGTGAGCACGGCGGTGTCCTCCGCGGTGGTGCGGTCGCCCCAGACGAACGTGCCAAGCTCGGCGGTGACCGTCTCGACGGGACTGTCCGCGAAGAACCGGCAGAACTCGATGCTGTGCACGGCCATGTCGAGCACGGCGCCGCCGCCGCTGCGGGCGGGGTCGAAGAACCAGTCCGAGTGGGGCTCGCCGATCCCCTCGCAGGCCTTGACGCGGAACACGCGCCCGATGCGGCCGTCGTCGACCAGCTCCTTGGCCTCCCGGACGGCCGGGATGAACGGGACGTTCTCGGCGTAGAACAGCCGGGTGCCCGCCCGTTCGACCGCGTCGAGCATGCGCCGGGCCTCGGCGACGGTCCGACCGAGCGGCTTGATGCAGATCGCGTCCTTCCCGGCGGCCGCGGCCAGCTCGACGGCCTCGGCGTGCAGGAAGGGTGGGGCGACCACGTCCACCACGTCGATGTCCGCCTCGGCGACCGACGAGGCGAGGTCGGTGGACCACCGCGGCACACCGAACCGCTCGGCCGCCTGCCGGGCCGAGGCCTCGGTCGCGGCGACCACACACCGCACCTCGGCGTCCTCGATCATCGCGAACGCGGGCAGGTGCATGGACGTGGCCCAGAACCCCGCCCCGACCACGCAGATCCCGGCGGTCACAGCTCGACCGTCGCGTTCTCGTCGAGGGAGCGTTGTGCGGCCAGCATCAGCGCCAGTGCGTCGCGGGCCTCGGCGGCCGAGGCGGCGAGCGAGCCGTCCTCGCGGCCGAGGACTCGGTCCACGAAGTACTGCTGCTCCCCCGCGTAGCCGTAGTCCCACACCAGGTCCGGGTACTGCCAACCACCGTCGACCAGGTGCAGGTTCATCGCCTGCGCGTGGACCAGGTCGACGCTCGCGCTGCCCTCGTTGCCGTACACGTCCAGGGTGAAGTTGCCGCGCCCCGCCGTCCACGACACGTACATGCTGGACACCACGCCACTGGCGTGCCGGACGGTCACCACCGCGTTGTCCGGGCTGCCGAACTTCTTCGCGCCGTCGAGCTTGTACGCGCCGCCCTCGGTGGTGACCCGCTCCGCGGGTCCGAACAACCACAGCACCAGGTCGCCGAAGTGGACCAGTGTGTCCAGGATGACCCCGCCGCCGTTGCGCGGGTCGTAGAACCAGTCGTTGGACGGCTCCCACCCGAACACCGCCGCCTGCGCGGCGATCAGCGAACCGAGTTCACCACCACCGACCCGCGCCTTGAGCTGCGGCAGCGGCGGGGTGAACCGCAGCATGAAGCCGAACTGCACCACCCGGTCGCTCGCGGCCGCCGCCGCGACCACGCGGTCGGCGTCGGCGAGCGTCAATGCGATCGGCTTCTGGCAGAACACGTGCTTGCCCGCCTCCACCGCGCTGACCAGCTGGTCTGCGTGCAGGAAGTTCGGCGTGGCCAGGAGAACGGCGTCGACGGTGTCGTCGGCGAGCACGCTCGCGAGGTCCGGCGCGACGGTGTAACCGTGCTCCGCGGCCAGTTTCTCGGCGGCCTCGGCGAGTGGGTCGGTGACCGTGACGATCGAGCCTCTGGCGATCCGCTCGTACGCCGCCGCGTGCACCCTCGCGATCCGGCCCGCCCCGACCAGCCCGACCCGGATGGTGTCCGACATGCTCAGTGCTCCTTGGGGTCGAAGGGGAAGTCGATCCGCCTGCCGGTCCGGTGCGACTCGTACGCGGCCAGGATCATCTCCAGCGCCGCGCGTCCGTCGGCCGCGTCCGGCACCGGCCGGGTGTCCGTGCGGACGGCCCGCTCGAACTCGACCAGCAGGTCGCGGTAGCAGGCGTCGTAGCGCTCCTCGCCGACGAGGTCGACGTACCTGCGGCCGACCCACTCGCCCTCGGTGCCCTGGATCTCGTACTGGGGGCTCTTCTGGTAGTGCAGCTCGATCTCGCCCTTCGTGCCCGACAGCGACGCGTGGTCCGGACTGGACAGTGGGCCGAAGTAGTCCGGCGCGTGCCAGGTGCTCTCGACCGTCACGATCGCGCCGTTGTCCAGTGTGTACGTGGCGATGCCGTAGTCCTCGACGCCGAGGTCCTTGTACGTCAGCGAACCCATGTGCGCGGTGACCGTGCGCGGCTCGCTGCCGAAGAACCAGCGGAAGAAGTCGGTGAAGTGCACGCCGTGGTCGAGGAAGCCGCCGCCCCCGCCGCGCACCGGGTCGGCGTACCAGCCCTGGTCGGCGGCCCCCGGGGAGTCGAGGATGGCGCCGACCGGGAAGCGGATCGAGTAGAAACCGGACACGAGGTCCCCCACCGCGCCCGCGTCGACCGCCTCCTTCACCTGCCGGTAGGCCGGGAGGTAACGCAGCAGGTAGGCCAGCATGACCTTGACCCTGGTGCCTGCCTCGACGATGCGGTCCGCGTCGGCGAGCGTGGTCGCGATCGGCTTGTCGAGCAGCACGTCCTTGCCCGCCGCCGCGGCGTGCTCGACGTGGTCGGCGTGTGCCGAGGTGTAGGAGGTGACGATCACCGCGTCGACGTCCGGGCTGTCGATCAGCTCGTGGTAGTCGGTGGTCCAGCTGCCGCCGTAGGTCTCCGCGAAGGACTTCGCCAGCTCCGCGCGTTCGTCCGCGACACCGACCAGCTCCAGGCCCTCGATGCCCCGAATGAGCTCGGTGGCGAAGGGATAGGCGTGGTAGTGGTTGTGCAGACCGACGATGCCGATTCGTACGTTCGCCATCGATGCTCCGTTCCAGGCTCCGCTTTGCGCCCCCAGATTCACGCAACCGGTTTAGTAAACCGGTTGCGCTATCGTGACACGCACCGGCGGACTTACGCAACCGGTTTAGTAGAGTGACCTGTCAGCGGGGAGGAAGGCATGACGAGCCGAAAACCGGTGACGATCCGGGACATCGCGAGCCTGGCGGGCGTGTCGCCGGG
This sequence comes from Actinophytocola oryzae, assembly GCF_004364325.1. Classification (GTDB taxonomy): domain Bacteria; phylum Actinomycetota; class Actinomycetes; order Mycobacteriales; family Pseudonocardiaceae; genus Actinophytocola; species Actinophytocola oryzae. The sequence goes on from NZ_SOCP01000016.1 coordinate 75,679, forward strand.
CACGGTGTCGCGGGTGATGAACGGGAAGCCGGGAGTCGGCGCGGACACCCGCGCACGCATCGCCGAGCTGATCGCCGAGCACGGCTTCCGCGGTGACTCCAACGCCAGGCAGCTGTCGAAGGGCCGCAGCGACAGCATGGGGATCGTGTTCCCGCTGCAGGTGTCCGAGGTCGTGATCCACCCGGTCTACCCCGAACTGCTCGGCGCGATCAGCGACCCGGCCCAGCGCGCGGGCTACGACGTCAGCCTGTTCACCACCACCGCGGCGGAGCAGGTGGAGCACATCGCCGACGCGTTCAAGCGGCGCAGGGTCGACGGCCTGATCCTCCCGGCGGCCGGCGGCGACGACCCGCTGATCCAACGCGTCGTCGCGGAGGGCGTCCCGACCGTCCTGATCGGGCACCGGCAGCAGGGGCCGAGGATGTCCTGGGTGGACTGCTCCCACGACGACGCGATCTTCGAGGTGACGACCAGGCACCTGGCGCGGGGGGCGCGGCGGCTGGTGTTGCTGAACGGCCCGAAGCGGATCTCGGCCTACCAGCTCCGCTCGGACGGCTTCTGGCGGGCGGCGGGCAGCGCGTCGGCGGCGTTCGAGGAGCGCGAGCTGGAGATGAGCTACTCGTCGGGGCTGAAGGTGGGTGCGGAGCTGGTCGAGGAGGGCCTCCCGGACGCGGTGATCTGCTGCGCGGACAGCACCGCCGCCGGTGTGCTGGAGCAGCTGACGAAGGCGGGCGTGACGGTCCCCGACCGGGTCGAGGTCTCCGGTTTCGACGACACGGACTACGCGAGCCACTCGAGCCCGGCGCTGACCAGCGTGCGGATGCCGCTGCGGGAGACCGGCGAGGCGGCGGTGCGACTGCTGCTCGACATGATCGACGACCCGGCACTCGAGCCGGAGCCGAGGCTCTTCCCGACGACGGTGATGAGGCGGGCGTCGACCACCTGAGCCGTCAGCGCCCCTGGTGTGCGCCCAGGCCGTCGAGGATCAGGCCGAGCATGGGCTGTGAGCGGTCCCGCGGGCCGGACGCCGCTCGCCAGAGGGCGCCGGTGAGCTGGAGGTAGTCACCGGGATCCGCGTCGGCGCGGATCGTGCCGTCGCGTTGGCCCGCCTCGAGCAGCCGCGTGATGGCGCCGATCACCGGCCCGTAGCTCTGTTCGGTGATCGACTGGCGGACGCCGGGGCTGAGCGCGTCGCCGAGACCGTGCTTCTTGCGCATGGCACCCACCAGCTCCGTGGTCCAGACCCGCAGCGCCTCCAACGGCGGCAGCGTGGCCAGCAGCTCCGGCACCGAGTCGACCAGCTTCTCGACCTCGTGCTGGTAGACGGCCAGGACGAGCGCCTCACGTGTCGGGAAGTTGCGGTACAGGGTGCCGGGCCCGACGCCAGCGCGTTGCGCGATCTGGTTCATCGAGGTGGTGTCGTCCTCGAGGAAGGCCGCCCTGGCGACCTCCAGGATGCGCGCCCGGTTCTCACGGGCGTCCGAGCGGACCACGTAGGCCTCCTTGCTAACCGGAGAACTCTCCACTACCGTAGGTGGAGACCTCTCCGGAACAATAGAGGAGCACCATGCACTACCTCAAGCTCGGCAACACCGGCCTCGATGTCTCCCCGATCGCCGTCGGCGCGATGACCTACGGCGACCCCGACCGCGGCCACCCGGTCTGGTCGCTGGACGAGGAGGCCAGCCGCCCGCTCATCAGGCACGCGCTCGACCTGGGCGTCAACTTCTTCGACACCGCCAACATGTACTCCCACGGCTCCAGCGAGGAGATCCTCGGACGGGCGCTCAGGGACTTCGCGGACCGCGACGACGTCGTGATCGCGACCAAGCTGCGCCACCCGATGCGGCCGGGGCCCAACGGCAGGGGCCTGTCCCGCAAGGCGATCATGACCGAGGTCGACCACAGCCTGCGGCGGCTCGGCACCGACTACATCGACCTCTACCAGATCCACCGCAACGACCACTCGACCCCGCTGGAGGAGACCCTCGAAGCCCTGCACGACCTGGTCAAGGCGGGCAAGGTCCGCTACCTCGGCGCGTCGTCCACGCACGCCTGGGAGTTCGCCAAGGCCCTGCACCTGCAGAAGCAGCACGGCTGGGCGCGGTTCGTGTCGATGCAGAACCACTACAACCTGCTCGCCCGCGAGGAGGAGCGCGAGATGATCCCGCTGTGCCTCGACGAGGGCGTCGGCACGATCATCTGGAGCCCGCTCGCCCGAGGCAGGCTCGCCCGCGCCTGGGACGACGCGAAGTCGACCGCCCGCGCCGAGACCGACGGCGCCTACGCCGACCTGCTCTACACGCCCGCTGAGGAGGCCGCGAACCACGCGATCGTCGACGCGGTCGGCAGGATCGCCGACGACCGCGGCGTCACCAGGGCCCAGGTCGCCCTGGCCTGGCTGCGTGCCAAGCCGGTCGTCACCGCGCCGCTCGTCGGCGCCAACACCACCGCCCAGCTCGACGACGCGGTCGCCTCGCTCGAGATCGACCTCACCGGCGGGGAACTCGCGGCCCTCGAACGGCCGTACACGCCCCGGTACGACTTCCAGGGCATCTCCGACGAGGCCGAGGCGCAGAAGATCCGCGACATGATCCCGGGCTACGCCAACGTCTGACGCCTCATCCGCAGGCGCCCACGCGGGGACGCAACGACGTCGGCCCGTCGGCGGGGTCGTCGTCGGTCAGGGGCGGCGCCGACGCGTGGAACCCGGCGAGGGACTCCCCGTACAGGCAGGTCGCGGCCGGCAGGGTGAGCCCGGCGAGGCGGGCGATCGCCTCGGTCGGCAGCGTGCGTGCGCCGACGAGGACGACGTTGGCGTTCGAGTCGCCGGCCAGCAGGCCGGGCAGCACGAGCAGCACCACCGTGTCGAACACCGAGGTCATGGTGGCCGCCACGCGACGGGCGAACGACAGCCCCGGCACGTCGATCACGTTGACCAACGCGACACCGCGCGGGCGCAGCAGGCGGGCGACCTGGCGGGTGGCCTCGACGGTCACCGTGCCGCCGACACAGGAACTGCGCTCGTAGGCGTCCAGGACCACGAGGTCGGCCGATGCCGTCGCCCGCGTGTGGAGGTACTCCCGGCCGTCGCCGACCCGCAGTGCCAGACCGGGTACCTCGTCGACGGCGAACTCGGCACGCACCAGGTCCACCAGCTCGCCGTCCGCGTCGACCACCACCTGCGCCGACCCCGGCCTGGTCGCCGCGAGGTAGCGCGGGAACGTGCACGCGCCCCCGCCGATGTGCACCGCGGTCAACGGCACCCTCGGCCCTGCCACGCAGTGCAGGGCGACCGCCGTGTGCCGCTGGTAGGGAAACTCCAGGTGGAGGGGATCCTCGGTGTCCACATAGGACTGGGCGACGCCGCCGACGGTCAGCAGCCACCCGTTGCGCCGCCGGGGGTCCCGCGTCAGCTCGGCCATGCCGAACCGGACCTGACGGACACCCTCGGACGGTCGTTCGTCGGTAGCCACACGGTCAGCACAGCACACCCGCGACCGCCCGGCAGCCCAGGGCCCTTGCGGCGCGGACTCGGGCGCGGGCGAGGTTCGTCAGTCGTCCGCCTCGTCGGGTGGGGGCGCCAGCAGCAGCGGCAGGGCGTCCTCCTCCGGTTCGTCGATCGGGGTCGGGAACACCAGCGTCACGTCGGGCAGTTCGTCGAAGGTGGTCGTGCCCGTGACGTGCAGGACGACCACCGCGTCCCGGTCCATCGGGGAGCGGTCCGGGAACGCGCCCAGGTCGTAGCCCCAGTGTTCGAGGATCGCGTCGTAGATCAGCACGTCCACGGTCAGCGTGCCGTCCTCCAGGCTGGCGTCGGCCCACGCGTCGGTCTGGAGGACGTAGCACACGCCCGCGTCCTCGTCGACGACGCTGCGGTCACCCAGGTCCGCTACGGCCCGCTCACCGGGTGAGCCGTCCTCCCCGTCGATCACCACGGCGAGGACGACCTCGTCCGCGTCGTCCGGGTTGATCCCGTCCCGCAGCACAACCTCCGGCATGGGCGAAGACCCTGGCGCCGACGACTCGCTACGCGGGCACCCACAGCGTGACCCGTGTGCCGCGGCCAGGGCGTGACTCGATCGTCGCCGTGCCGCCGACCTCCGCCATCCGGCCCACGATCGACTCCCCGATGCCGAAGCCCGCGCGGCCGTCGTCCAGGTCGAACCCGGCGCCCGAGTCCCGTGCGGTCACCGCGACGCCGCCGTCCCTGGTCTCGACCGTCACCCGCGCGTCGCGCACGCCGCTGTGGCGGGCCGTGTTGTGCAGTGCCGCGCCGATCGCCTCGCGCAGGGCGCTGCGGCGCTCGGCGGGCAGGTCCGCGTCCACGCGTTCGTCCAGGCCGTCCAGCTCGAGGCGGGTGCGGATGCCGTGCCAGGACAGTTCGGCGACCACGCCCGCGAGGTCCTCGCTCAGCCTGCCCCTGCGCTTGCGGCCGAGGTTCCTGCGGAGCACCGCCGCGTACTCCCTGGCCACCTGCTTGGTCTGCGGGGTGCCCGCGAGCACGGCGATCGCGTCGAGGGCGGGCAGTGCGGTGTCCTGGATCCGCTGGTCGGCCCTGCTCTGCTCCATCGCCCGGCCGCGGCGCACCCCCTCGGTGAACGCGGCCCACACCCCGATCCCGAACAGCACCGTGACCATGCCGGCGAACAGGTACCCGGTCATGACCACCCCTGCGGGTCATGACTCGTCTGCACAAGGCTCACCGCGACCATGTGGAAACCCTACGAACTCCGGCGGGGTCGTGGTGACGGTCAATCACCCCTCAAAGTTCGTCGACCTGGACCAGACCGTCCTGGATCGCGCGGGCCACGAGTGCCGCCTTCGTCGGGGCCTCCCGGCCCACGCTCGCGTACTTGATCCGCACCCGGTCGAGGTAGGAGTTCACCGTGCGCGCCGACAGGTTCAGCTTCTGCGCGACCATTTCCTTCGACTCGCAGTGGAACCACTGCAGCAGCACGTCGACCTCGCGCGGCGCGAGCCTCGGCCGGTTCGAGCGGGTGTCGGTGCCGAGCGCGCCGGACAGCGCGGGTGGCGTGTACGGCGTGTGGCTTGCCGCGGCCTGGATCGCGCCGACGAGGTGGTGTTCGCCCTCCGCCTTCGTGAGGTAGGTGAAGGCGCCGATGTCCAGGCACGTCAACGCGGTCTCGCGGTCGTCGCGCATGGTGTAGACGACCACCTGGCGACCCGCGTCGACCAGCCGCTTCAGCTCCCCGTACGCCGGACCGGCGACGCCGAGCTGCAGGTCGAGCACCACCACGTCGGCGGAGTCACCGGGCGCGAGCCAGGCCGCGCCCGCATCCGTGCCGGAGGCCACGACGGAGATCGGGGGCGTCGCGGCGACACACCACGCCCGCACCCCGGCGGTGACCGCCGGATGATCGTCCACGACGACCACCGTGATCGGTGATCCGCTCCCCCTCACGCCTGCCTCCACGTTGCCTCCACCCAGATTCGGTCCTCGGTCACCACGGTCGACGTGGTGACCCCACCGCTGTCCACCTCGGGCACCGCGTCGGCCGGGGCGTCGGCGACGACGCTCACCGTCACGGTCCCGTCCAGCCCCACGACCGTCAGCCGTGCCGTGCTCTTCGCGGTCGCCAGCACCGCGACCGCCGGCTCGGTCAGCAGCCTGCGGGCCTCCTTCGGCATCGGCGGCCGGTCGCCGCGTTCGGCGAACTGCACGGCGACCCCGTTGCGCTCGGCCAGTTCGATGCAGGCGCGGAGTTCGTGCACGAGTGGGTCCGGCGCCGTCGGGTCCTCGGCGAACAGGCGCCGCATGCGGGCCGCCTCCACCGCGCACGCACGGCGCACCGCCTCGTCCGCCGGGTCGAGCACGCCGGACGCCAGCCCGCCGAGCAGCGGGGTGACGCTCTGCGCCAGCGACGCGTAGCGGTCCCTGCGGTCCGCGTGCAGTTGCGCGGCGACCGCTTCGGCCGTACGAAGCCGTTCTCGTTCCTTGGCCATCGCGACCGCGGTCGCGGCGACCCTGCGCAGCAACGCCGCGAACACCCCGACGGCCAGCTGGAAGCTCGCGGTCACCGCGGTGACGCTGACCGCGCCCGCGAACGTCGCGGCGGTGGCGCCGCCGAGCACGACCTGGACGACCGTGGCGCAGTAGTACACGCCGAGAAGGCTTGCCAGGACACCGATCCCGCCGCCGAGGGTCAGCAGCGCGAGGGGCCAGCCGACCGTGCCGTAGGACCAGTGCGCGACCCCGAACCGCTGCCTCGGCGCCAGGGCGGCGGTCGAGGCGACCGACGCGGCGAGCACGAGCGCGACGAGCGGCCACCGCCACCGGCCGAGGTCGCCGTGCCACGCGGTCTCCGCGGCGACGACCAGCGCCACCCCGGCGTACACCGCGATCACCAGCCACTGCACGGCGTAGGAGGTGTAGGCCTCCCGGTTGGCGAGCACGACGGGCACCTGCAGCCCGAAGACCACGGCCAGCGTGACGGCGACGGTCGCCCATCGCAGCCCGCGCAGGACGTTCGCGACGATGAGCTCGGCGTCGTCCTCAGGCACCGGACCACTCCATCCGCACCGCGGTGCCGCGCCCGGGCCGGCTGGTGATCCGTGTGCGGCCACCGGTTCTGGCCATCCGCGCGACGAGCGAGCGGGTCACGCCGTAGCGGTGATCGGACACCCGGTCGGGGTCGAAGCCCGCGCCCTTGTCGCAGACCTCGACGACGACGCCGCCCTCGTCGTCGCGGCGCACGGTCACGGTGGCCTCGTCGACCCCGGCGTGGCGCACGACGTTGGTCAGCGCCTCCCGCACGCCGTGGCACAGGGCGGCGGCGACCACCGCGGGCACGCGCGGCTCGTCCTCGGTCCGCCAGGTGACCCGCAGCGGCACGTGCGCGGCGGTGTCCCTGAGCAGGTTCACGAGGTCGACCGGTTGCTCGGACCGTTCCGGTGCGCTGCCGACGGCGTCGAGGTCGCGTGCGGCCTGGGCCCGCAGCCAGGGTTCGCCGCTGGTGACCACACCCGTGCCGACCATGAGGAGGGTCGCGGAGGCGGTGTCGTGCAGTGCCGCGAGGTACTCCTGCTCGTCGGCCCGCCGGGCGGCGACGACGGCCGCGTCACGGCGCGCCTGCTCCTCACGCGCGACCAGCTGGTCGGCGCGGCGCCCACTGCGCCTGACGAGGACGGAAACCCCGCGTGAGAGCACGGCTTCCGCCACCAGCCACAGGCCGAGCGGCAGGGCGTTGGTCCAGGTGTCGGGCGCGGTGATGGCGGCCCCGGCAAGGTAGGCGACGACCACGACGACCGACGCGACCGCCCCGACCACCGGGCCGACGTGCCACTGGTAGGCCACGACGATGATCGACACGGTGGCCAGCAGCCACGTCGTGCCGTCGAAAGCGGGCTCCGGCACGGAAGTCCACACCTGCGCGAGGCAGATACCGGAGAGCAGCACGACATCCACCGGCACGAGCCAGCGCGGCGCCCCCCGGCGGACGGCGGCGGCGTACCAGACCGACCAGCCGCAGAACGCGACCACCGCCAACCAGGTGACCAGGGGTTCACGCGCAGGCTCGGACACGACCGAGGTCAGACTGGTCAGACAGACGACGAGGGTGCGGACGAGCACGGAGAACCGAAGCACCAACCGGACGAGCTCACGCTCGGCGGAGCCGGGGGTGTTGGCGTGGTCTGCCACCTCAGCCCCCGACCGCGGGTCTTGCTGGGCTCATACCCGTCAACCCCCAGGAGCTTCGCGTGGTTCAGGCAGGGGAATCCTAGCGTCAGCCGGGGGAAGTGATGAGAGTGCTCTGACAGGAACGGGCCAACACGGCGGATGCGAACCGTCGTTCACTGTCCACAGTGGATTGTCATTGGTCGGCTCCCGGCCGTTCCAGTGGGTTCGCCGCCATCCTGGTCGCCAGGTCCCTGCGCATGGCGGCTCCCGCCGCGCTGTCCGGCTTGCGCTCGGCCTGGTCGGCGAAACAGCGGAGGAACTCCTCGACCAGCGTCGACCGCGGGTACCGCGCGAGCACCTCCGCCCGGAACTCGCCGGGGAGGTCGTCGACGCCGTGCCCCGTGATGTCGATCGCCGTGGCCCGCGACAGCAGGTGGCCCTCAGGGTCCTCGACCGGGTCCACCTCGGCCCACATGTGCCGCACGATCACCTCGGACAACCGCGCCCGCCGGTCCACCGGCCACCCGGCACCCGCCGCGAACACCCACGCGACGCTGCCGCCCGCGTTCTCGAACGGCACGGTGTGGCTGTCGAACACGTCGACGAGCCCGACGTCGTGCAACAGTGCCGCGACGAACAGCAGCTCGCGATCGAACTCGAAGCCGACTCCGAGCGCCGCGGCCCACACGTAGGCGCGAATCGAGTGGTTCACCAACGCGGGCGAGCTGAAGGCCGTCGCCACCTCGACCGCGTTCGCACACGCCGGGCTGTCGGGGAACGTCAGGTCGTCGAGGCGCATGCCGCTCATCGTAGGAGGCGCGGACCCGCGCCGGGGCTCAGTCGAGGAGCGCCTGGTAGACCAGCTGACGCAGCTGCTGGCGGATCGGGTGGGTGCTCGAGGGCAGCAGCTGGGTGTAGAACGCCGCCGTGAGGCCCTTGGCGGGGTCCACCCAGAACGCGGTGGAGGCGGCGCCGCCCCAGGCGTACTCGCCGGGCGTGGCCAGGGTCTTGGCCTTGACCTGGTCCTCCAGCACAGAGAACCCGAGCCCGAAACCGTAGCCGTCGAACGGCATCTCGGCGAACAGCGGCCTGCCGTAGGCCTCGAGGTCCACACGCCCGGGCAGGTGGTTGCTCGCCATCAGCGCGACCGTGCGCGGGCCGAGGATCCGCACCCCGTCCAGCTCGCCGCCACGCAACAGCATCTGGGTGAAGCGGTGGTAGTCGGCCGCGGTGGAGACCAGGCCGCCGCCGCCGGAGAAGCAGTCGGGCGCGGCGGTGCCCAGCGCGCCGAACGCCTCGTTGCGCACGATCTTCCTCGTGCCGGGGGTCGGCAGGTACAGGGCGGCGAGCCGGTCGGTGTCGTCGGTCCAGAACCCGGTGTCGACCATGCCGAGCGGCCCGAGGATCCGCTCGGCGAACACCTCGTCGAGCGGCTTGCCCGCGAGCACCTCGACGAGCCTGCCCAGGACGTCGGTGGCGACCGAGTAGTTCCATTCGCTGCCGGGCTGGAAGACCAGCGGCAGCTCCGCCCACGCGCGGGTGCACGCGGCGAGGTCGAGGCCGGGCGGCGTGCCCCACTCGTGGCCCGCCGCGCGGTAGGCCGCGTCGACCGGGTGCGTGTGGTGGAAGCCGTAGGTGAGCCCCGAGGTGTGCGACAGCAGGTGCCACAGCCGGATCGGCTCGGTCGCGGGCACGGTGACCGGCGCCTGCGCCGAGCCCTTGGTGTAGACCCTCGGCGCCGCGAACTCCGGCAGCCACCGCGAGATCGGGTCGGTGAGGTCGATCAGGCCCTCTTCGACGAACGTCATCGCGGCAACCGAGGTGATCGGCTTGGTCATCGAGAAGATGCGCCAGATCGTGTCGGGCTCGACCGGGGCGCCCGCCTCGACGTCACGGTTGCCGTGGGACGCGACGTGCGCGATCCGGCCGTGCCTGCTGACCACCGCGAGGTAGCCGGGCAGCAGTCCGTCCTCGACATACCGGGCGAAACGACGGTCGATGCGCCGCAGCCGCTCCTCGTCGAACCCGACCTCGGCCGGGTCGACGTCCACTTTCACCTCAGTCGCCACGCGTCGAGACTACGTCAAACCCGCTCCCCCGGCCGTGCCGTCGAGAGCGCGCCCCGGCCGTCAGTCGTGGCGGCGGTTCCAGGGGCCGGTGACGGCGAAGGTGATGCCGGGGTCGTAGACGTTGAAGAACATCGTCCTCCCGTCGGTGGAGAAGCCCACGCCGGCCAGCTCGCCGTACGAGGGCTCCTCCGGGGTGCCGTTGTTCACGCGGTTGCGGGCGAAGTGGAAGACCTCGCCGTCGCGGGTGGTGCCGAGCATGTACGCGTCGCCGACGCCGTCCTCGCACATCATCAGGCCGCCGTAGGGTGACATGCAGATGTTGTCCGGCGCGTCGAACTCGGGGTTCTCCGGCGCGGGCGTCGGACGGGTGAAGATCACCTCGAGCCGCAGGGTTCGGCGGCGCGGGTCGTACTTCCAGACCTGGCCGTCGTGGTTCATCGCGGGCCCCAGCTCGGTGCGGGCGAACGACGACACGAAGTACACGCACCGGTCCCGCTCACCCCACCAGATGCCCTCGATCTTGTAGCCGCCCGTGATCGGCTTGCGGTAGTCCTGCGCCCGGACCGACTCGGTCGTGGCCAGCGGGTCGGGCACGGTCATCCACTCGGCGCCGCCGAACACCTCGCCTGCCTCCTGCACCACGGACAGGTCGGGCAGGCCCGGCACGTGCAACGCCTGCAGCTCGCCCCCCGCCCGCAGGCTCCCCCATCCGCCGCGGGGGCGTTCGGGCAGGAAGCGGTAGAGACTGCCCAGTGGCGCGACGAACGCGTCCTCGGTCTCGTAGACGATGCCGGTGTGCGGGTCGACCGCCACGGCCTCGTGCTGGAACCGCCCCATCGCCGTCAGCGGTGTGGGGTCGACGTTGCGCCGGTCGTCGTAGGGGTCGACCTCGAAGATGAAGCCGTGGTCCCTGGTGTAGCCGTTGGTGCCCGCCTTGTCCTCGGTCTCCTCGCAGGTCATCCAGGTGTGCCACGGCGTGCGTCCGCCGGAGCAGTTGATGGCGGTGCCGCCGAGGCTGACGTGCTCGGACGCGGGGTCGCCGTGCCGGTCGATCACCAGCGTGCTCGTGCCACCGGCGCCCGCCGGGTCGTAGGTCCGCTCCGGTGGTGCCGCCACCCTGATCCGCGAGGTCGGTGAGCACTCGTGGTTGCGGACGAGCCGGGCACCCTCACGACGGCCGGGGAACGCGCCCATTCCGTCGAACCGGCTCGGCACCCGCAGCCCGTCGGGCCGGACGGTCCCCTCGCGCGAGAGGATCGTGTACCGGAAACCCCGTGGCAGGTCCAGGATCCCGGCGGGGTCCGGGAGCAGTGGACCATACCCGGCAGGCGGCCCGGAGGTCCCCGCCGCGGGCTGCGCCGCGAACAGCGCCTCGACGGATCCGGCGACGACAACAGCGGCTCCGGCACGGCTCAGGAACTGGCGGCGCGACGATGTCAAGACGTCTCCTCAGGCGGTCGACGGAACATGAACGCACAGTGAACAGAAGTTAACAGCATGACGCCATGCGGCCACCACCACAACCGGCCTCCCGCACTGAAGGACGCCTTCAGTGCGCCCAGCGTTACCAAGGCGTCCTTCAGTGCGCTGGCGTGACCAGCCGTGCCCCAACCCCTTGACGGCGTAACATCCTGTCTGTTTTCCCCGAGAACGTCGGTGAAGCGGCGAACGAGCGATGGTGCGAGTGGATGCAGAGGGAGGCGACCGTCCGGGTGCCCGAACGGTCGCGATCGGACCCGTCGGGGTGGGGCCGGTCGGCAGCAGGAACCGTGAGACCGGGTCGTTGCTCGCGCGGGGTGCCGAGGCGTTGTTCGGCGACGGCGACCTCGCCACCAGCCGCGAGCTGTTCGAGGCAGCCTACGCGGAGGCGGAGCGGACGGGTGACATCAACGGGATCGCCGTCGCCACCCTCGGCCTCGGTGGCCTGTGGGTCCACGAGCACCGCACCCTCGCGGGCGGCGGACAGCTGCGGGCGAGGCTGCGCCACGCCCTGTCGCTCGTCGAGCCGGCCAGCTCACTCGCCCTGCAGCTGCGTGTCCGGCTCGCCGCGGAGACCGACTACCGGGCCGGGGACCACCAGGCGATCTTCGCGAGCCTCGAGGAGGCACGCCGTTCGGTCGACCCGGTCGTGCGGGCCGAGGCGCTGAGCGTCGCCCACCACTGTGTGCTCGGTCCCGACCACGGCGCGCGACGCGCGGCCCTCGCGGCCGAGCTGACCGAGGAGAGCTTCCGCACCGGCCGCCGCAGCGACCTGCTGATGGGCCAGCTGTGGCAGACCGTCGACCTCTTCCTCGGGGCCGACCCGCAGGCCAGGCGCAGGCTGGCGGAACTGCGGGACATGCTGGCGCAGCGGGACAACCTCGCGGTCGCCTTCGTGGTCGGCGCGATCGAGGTGATGCTCGCGATCCGCGCGGGCCGCTTCGCCGAGGCCGAGGAGATGGCGGGCCGGTGCGCCGAGCGGGGCGCCGCGGCGGGCGACGTCGACTGGACCGGCTGGTACGGCGGGCAACTGTTCGCGATCCGCTGGTACCAGGGCAGGCTTGGCGAGCTCGTGCCGATGCTGTCGGAGCTGGTGCACTCTCCGACGCTCAGCGTGGTCGACAACTCCTACTTCGCCGCGTTCGCCGTGGCCGCGGCGCAGGCGGGCGACCGGCTGACCGCGAGCGCCACCCTCGCCACGCTGTGCCAGGGCGGCCTCGACGCACTGCCCAGGTCGAGCACCTGGCTGGTGACGATGAGCGGCATCGCCGAGGCCGCGTTCCTGCTGGGCGACGCGGACGTGGCCGCCGACGTGTACGACCTGCTGCTGCCCTTCGCGCACCTGCCCGCGATGGCGAGCCTGGGCATCGCGTGCTTCGGCTCGGTCCACAACTCGCTCGGCATCTCCGCGATGATCACCGGCGACCTGGACAGGGCCGTCGACCACCTGCGGGCCGCGGTGCGGGCCAACCTGGCGCTGGCGCACTGGCCCGCCGTGGCGATGTCCCGCCGACGGTACGCGCGGGCACTGGCCCTGGCGGGACGGTCCTCGGAGGCCGCCCGGGAGCGGGCGGGCGCCGAGGAGGAGGCGCGGGCACTGGGCGTGACCGTGCACGAACCAGCCGCCACACCGTCGGGTAGGCCGCTGGTATGCGTGCGCACCGGGGACAGCTGGCGGCTCGAGTGGGACGAGCGGGTGGCGCTCGTCCCCAGCAGCGTCGGCATGCGCCACCTGGCCGTGCTGCTCGCCAACCCCGGCACCGAGGTGGCCGCCGTCGACCTCGTCAGCGGCACCGACGCCGCCTCGGCACGCATGTCGGGGCAGCCGGTGCTGGACGAGACCGCGATGGCCGAGTACCGGGAACGTCTGGGCAGGCTCAACGCCGACATCGCCGAGCACGAGGCCCGCGACGACGAGGAGGGCGCGAAGCGGTGCCGCGTGGAACGGGAATGGGTGCTGACGGAACTGACCGGGGCCACCGGGCTCGCGGGCCGCGCCCGGCGCTTCCCCGACGAGGCCGAACGCGCGCGGATCTCGGTGGGCAAGGCGATCCGCCGCGTGCTGGTCAGGGTGGCGCAGGCCGACCCCGCGCTGGGCGGCCACCTGCGGGACACCGTGCGCATGGGGATGTTCTGTTCCTACGAGCCCTGACGGCCCGTTCCATCCGATGGAACGGGGACGGAACGCCCACTGGGTGACACCGGCGTATCGCCGTGTTGTGATCATCAGAGGGGTAGACCGGCAATGAGCCACAGGAAGATCGTCATCGTCGCGTGCGCGGCAGTGCTCGCCCTGGCGGGGTGCGGGAGCGAGCAGGAGGAGACGGCGGCGCCGGGCACGTCGGTGCCACAGACGCCCGTCGCGGCGAGCAGTTCCCCGTCGAAGGAGGCCCCGCCCTCGGGCGACGGCGAGCTCACGCCGACCGGCACCAAGCTAGCGGTCGGCGAGACCGCGACGGTGATGTACGAGACGAAGAGCCTCAGCAAGGACGGCACGAAGCTCGCCGTGACGACGGAGTCGGTGAAGGCGGGCTCGATCGGGGACCTCGCGGACTTCGACCTGGACGCCCAGGCCAAGGTGAGCGACCCGTTCTACGTGACGGTGAGCTTCACGAACGTCGGCCCGCTGCCGATGGAACCGGGTGGGATCTTCGGCGTCATCGCCGCCCACAACACCTCCGGTGACGAACTGAACCGCCTGAGCCTGATCGGCGACTTCGCGCCGTGCCAGGGTGACGTGCCGGACAACCTGGCGGTCGGCGAGTCCTACACCGACTGCGGCGTGTACCTCGCACCGACGGGACAGAAGATCAAGGACGTGACACTGGCCTTCTACTTCGGCGACGCGGACCGCACCGAGATCACCTGGACCGCCTGACGCCACAGCCCGTCCGGCGGCGATCCCGAACAGCGTGCGACGGTTTCGCCCGCACACCCCGGGATCGCCGCCTTCTCGCCGATGCTCGCGTTGTCACCGTCATTCCCCCGGACCACGAAAGCTCGACCTCCCGCATCCGCGCCACGCACGCGCCGGACGGCACCGATTCCCCCGCCCGCCGGACGCCGGGTCAGCCGCGGAGGTCCTGGTAGGCCGTCGCGGCGCCGGGATGCAATGGCACGTCCCCGGTGACGACCAGGGAGCGTTGGTCCAGGTACTGGGTGCCCAGTGCCTGGCCGGGCACCAGGTGCGGAGCGCCGCGGACGAGCACGGTCGCCACCGCGGCGGCGATGTCGGCCGGTAGGTCGGGAGTCGTGACGAGCAGGTTGGGTACGCCGATCGTGGCGATGGCGCCGGGGTGGCCGTAGCCGCCGTCCGGGACGGTCACCTCCTCGTACACCGGGCCGTGTGCGGCCTGTAGTAACGGTAGTTCGGCGGCGAGGTCGAGCAGGCGCACCGGGCGGATCGCGTCCAGGTCGCGTAGTGCCGGGGTGGGTACGCCGCCCGACCACAGCAGCGCGTCGATCGCGCCCGTGGCCAGTTCGGCGGTCGCCACGGTCAGGGGGTGGTGGTCCGCCCTCACCGCAACGCCCGTGGCCGCCAGCAGCCGGTCACCGAACACCGCTGCGCCGGAACCGTTGGCGCCCAGGGAGACATGGGCGTCGGCCAGGTCTCGCACTGTCCTCACCGGACCGTCCACCGGCACCACCAGCTGCGCGTAGTTCTCGTACACCCGGCCGATCGCCCGCAGCGGTACCGCACGGTGGAACGGCGCCGAGCCCGCGTTCGCCGACGTGGCGACGTCTGCGAGGGTGAGGCCGAGGTCGGCCCGGCCCGTCTCGACCAGGTCGAGGTTGGCCACGCTGCCGCCCGTGGCCACCACTTCCACGCCCAGGGCGGGTTCCGCCGCCGTCAGCTGCCTCGCCAGCAGCCGGGCGAACTCGATGTAGAAGCCGCCCGGCTCGCCCGCCGCGATCCGCACACCGCGTGGCGGGCCGCCGTACTCCCCCGTCGCGCACCCCGTCACCGCGGCCGCCGTCAGGCCGAGGCCCAGTCGCAGCGTGGCGCGTCTCGTGATCATCATTCCTCCGTCGTCGGCAGCATGACGCTGACCGCCAAGCCACCCCGGTCGCCGTTGTCCACGCCGAACGTGCCGCCCCTGGCCGTCACCAGGCGTTCCGCTATCGCGAGGCCCAGGCCCGAACCCGGTTCGTCGCGGTGTCGGCCGGAGCGCCAGAACCGCTCGGTCAGGCGGTCCAGCTCGCCCGCCGGTACCCCTGGTCCGTCGTCCGCTATCGTCAGGAGGACTCGACCTGCTTCGTCCACACAGGACCAGCGGGCCGTCGCACCGTTGCCCGCGTACTTGATGGCGTTGTCCAGCAACACATCCACGACCTGGGCCAGCTCCGACTCCGCGCACGCGACCACGATTCCGTGCGGTACCCGCGTCGGTCCCGCCAGCCGCACCCCCTTGGCGACCGCCGCCTCGTGCCACGCCTCCGCGCGCTCGGCCAGCACGGCCACCGCGTCGCAGTGGTCTTCCTCGGCCAGGTCCGCGGCCAGGTCGGTGGCCTTGGAGTCCGCCGCCGCGAGCGTGAGCATGCCGTCCAACAGTGCTTCCAGACGCTCGATCTCGGTCACCATCGGGCCGTGCGTCGCGTCGCGTGCCGCCAGCGTGTCGATCCGCAACCGCAGTGCCGCCATCGGGTTGCGCAGCTGGTGTGAGGCGTCCGCCACCAGTCTGCGTTGCCGTTGTGCCGACTCGGCCAGGGCGTCGGACATCTCGTTGAACTCCTCGGCCAGTCCTCGCAGCTCCGGCGGCCCGGCCACGATGTCCACATGCGCCCGTTCGCGTCCCGCCGCCACCGCGTGCACCCCGTCGGCCAGCTGCCGCACCGGGCCCAGTACCCAGTGCGCGAGCCGCAGCACCACGACCACGCACACGGTCAGCGCCGCGAGAGCGCCGAGCAGGATCATCGACCAGCTCGTCGTGATGTCCTCGACCGCGGGGTCCACGGTGGAACGCAGCACCACCGCGCCGCTCACCCGGGTGCCCGTGCCGACCGGGCGGGCCAGCAGGACGTCCCCGGTGGACCACGGGCGCAGCGTCTGCGGTGTGGCGGCCGGCTGGTTGCGCAGTGCCGCGTCTATCGCCGCGGACACCCTCGGTTCCGTGGCACGCAACCCTTCCTCGACGATCACCCGGCGGCGCGCGTCGACCACCACGACGCCGTCGCCGAACACGCGGGTGTGTCCACGAACCTCGCCCGTGAGCCGGGTGCGGTCGCTGCCCGACGTGACCTCCTGCGCGAGCGTGGCGAACCGGTTCAGGTCTCCCGTGCGGGACAGCACGTACTCCTGGGTGCGCCTCGCCGCCGTGCTTTCCAGCAGTGGCACGGCGAACCCGGCGACCGCGAGCACCGAGAACACGAGCAGCACGAGCAGCAGCCGCCTGCGCATCAGCACTCCAGCCGGAAGCCGAACCCGCGGATCGTGGTCACCAGCCCCGGCCGGGCGAGCTTGGCACGCAACGTGGTCAGGTGTACGTCCAGTGACCGCGACACGGCGAGGTAGGCGTCGCCCCACACGGCGTCCAGCAGCTGCTCGCGGCTCACCGCCGCGCCGGGGTCACGGGCGAGCACCGCCAGGATGTCGAACTCCTTGGCCGTCAGCTCTATCTGCGTCCGCCTACCCGGTCCGTCCACAGTGACGCGACGCGCGTCCAGGTCTATCTCCAGGTCGCGGGCCCGGACCACGCTCGTCCGAGTCGCCGCCGCGGGTGATCTCCTTGCCACCGCGTCGATCCGTGCGAGGAGCTCGGCGAGGCGCACCGGCTTCACGAGGTAGTCGTCGGCGCCCAGGCGCAGCCCGCGCACCACCGAACGCTCGTCGCCCCTGGCGGTCAGGACGATCACCGGGTGGTCGGACACCACACGCAGCTTGCGAAGCACGTCGAGCCCGTCCATGTCGGGCAGGCCGAGGTCCAGCAACACCAGGTCGGCGACGCGGTGCCGGACCAGCGCGTCCTCGCCCCGGGTCACCCGTTCGGTCGCGTGGCCGTGCGCGGCGAGCGCGCCGGTCACCGCGTCCGCCACTCCCCCGTCGTCCTCGACGAGCAGCACCCGCATGACCCTCATCTCCCCTAAGCGACTGTTAAGTCTCGCCACGAGCCATCCACGCCGGCCCGGTTCGCTGGTTACGGTCCCACCATGTCGAGTGAAGCAGAACACACCGCGGTGGGTCAGGCACCGTCACACTGGCGGGAGCGGGTACGGCAGATCGGCCCCGGGGTCATGGCGGCGGCGACCGGCGTCGGGGCGGGCGACCTGGTCGCGACCATGGTGGCCGGCTCGAAGTACGGCTACACGCTGCTCTGGGCCGTGATCGTCGGGACGGTGTTCAAGCTGGCGCTCGGCGAGGCCGTCGGCCGCTGGCACCTGACGTCCGGCGAGACGATCCTGTCCGGCTGGCGCACGCTCGGCCGGTGGGCGTTGTGGTACTTCGGGGTCTACGCGGTCGTCTGGGGTTTCATCTACGGCGCCACCGCGATGTCCGCCTCCGGCCTGCCGCTCAACGCCCTGTTCCCCGGGCTTTCCGTGCGGTACTGGGCGATGCTGTGCGGGCTCGCGGGGTTCCTGCTCGTCTGGTTCGGGCGCTACGCCGTGCTCGAGAAGGTGATGACCGCGTTCGTCGGCATCATGTTCGTGACCGTCGTCGGCACCGCCGTCCTCGTCACGCCGCACCTCGGCGACCTGTTCGCCGGTGTCGCACCGCGCCTGCCGGACGGCTCGATGGTGTACGTGCTTGGCCTCATCGGCGGCGTCGGCGGCACGATCACCCTTGCCGCGTACGGCTACTGGACCCTCGCGAAGGGCTGGCGCGGGCCGCGCTGGCTCCCGATGATGCGCACCGACAACGCCACCGGATACGTCATGACCGGCATCTTCGTCGTCGCGATGCTGGTCGTCGGCGCGGAGCTGTTACAGGGACACGAGATCGTCTCCGGTGACAAGGGGCTGCTCACCCTCGGGGACACACTCGCCGCCGACTACGGGCACTGGGCCAGGATCCCCTTCCTGATCGGGTTCTTCGCGGTGTCGTTCACGTCGGTGATCGGGGTGTGGCACGGGGTGAGCCTGTTGTTCGCCGACTGGTGGCGGACGCTGCGTGGCACGACCGCACCCATCGAGGGCAGCAACGCCTACCGGGCCTACGTCCTGTGGCTGACCTTCCCGCCGATGGTCCTGCTGTTCCTCGACGAGCCGTTCGGGCTGACCGTGGCCTACGGCGCGCTCGGCGCCCTGTTCATGCCGTTCCTCGCCGGCACCCTGTTGGTACTGCTGAACTCCCGCGGGCTGGACAGTGCGGGCCGCTCGGGCCGGCTGTCCAACACTCTGCTGGTGGCGTGTCTCGCGTTGTTCGTCTACCTCGCCTACGACCAGGTCACCGGTCTGTTCGAGTAGGACCGGGCGTGTCGAAGCGCAGTGGGAGCGGTTCCGGGCCGTGGATCCCGATGGGTGGGCGCCAGCCGAGAGGGCCCGCGACGACCGGTGGGCCGAGCCTGCCGGTCAGCACGGGGAGGACCTCGGCGACCTCGGTCCTGGCCAGTGCGGACCCGAGGCAGTGGTGCGGGCCGCCGCCGAACTGGAGTGCGGGTGCCTCGCGGGTGACGCTGATGTCGAACGTGGCTCCGTCGCGGAACACGCGGGGGTCGCGCTGCGCGATGCCGACGCACATCATGAAGAACGTCTCCCTGGGGAAGTGCACGCCCCGGAACTCGAGGTCCTCCGCGGCGAACCGGTACACCGACCTCGACGACGGGACCCAGCGGATCACCTCGTCGGCGGACCGGGCGGCCAGCTCGGGCCTGCCGGCGAGCAACCGCCACTGGTCGGGGTGCGCGGCGAAGGCCACCATCGCGTTGCCGAGCTGGTGGCGGGTCGTGTCGTGAGCGGCGAACACCAGCGTGACGATGAGGTTGCGCAGCTCCGCCACGCTGACCAGGCCGTCGTCGTCCCGCCGCGCGGTGACCAGGGCCGAGATGAGGTCGCCGGTGGGCGACGCCGCCTTGTCGGCCATGATGGCGTCGACGTAGCCGTTGAGCCCGACGAGCGCGTTCTCGACCCGCCGGGGGATGTCGCCGCCGTGTGCGAGGCTGAACACGAGGCCGACGTCCGCAGTCCACACGCGGAACGTGTCGTAGTCCTCGGTCGGCACGCCGAGCAGCTCGCACATGACGGCGAGCGGTAGCGGGTTGCCGAAATCCTCGACGAACTCGCAGACCTCGACCGACGCCAACTGATCCGTGAGTTCTTCTGCCTTCGCGCGGATGAACGGGCGCAAACCGCTGATCATTCGCGGCGTGAATGCCTTGTTCACCAGGCCGCGCAGGCGTCGGTGACTCTCCCCGTCGCGATTGACGATCATCGGGACGAACCAGTCGTGGATGGGGCCGTCGACGATGCCGTTCATCTCGAGGTACCGCTTGCCGTTGTGGTCGAGACGCGGGTCGCGTAACAGGTCCCGCACCTCGGCGTAGCGCAGTACGAGGGTGCCGAGCGGGCTGTCCGCGTACCAGCTCCGCTCCTGCGCCTCGACCGCCTCCCGACCTTCGAAGTCGAATTCCTGGTCCATGATATCGAGGTACGGGATATCTCGTGATGTTGACGCAGCTGTCATGTGCCGCCTCCGCTCGGGCGCGTCCCATCACACCATCCCGCACGCCGCCGAATACCGGAATACTGCGACAGGCTGAACCTGCGCCGTAATTGGGCGGCTTTTCGTGCGGGGGGATTGTGTGAAAGGCGTCCTTCGGTGCGGTGTCAGGCGGCGGTGGCGACCTTGGGCTTCTCCCTGGCGGCCAGGCGGCGTTCGCGTTCCTGTGCGCCGACCAGGTCGTCCGGGAGCGAGTCCGCCACCTCGGTGTCGAAGCGGCGCAGCAGCCGGACGGAGAACCCGGCGACCGTCACCACGACCAGAGCGAGGCCGAACACCACGTAGCCGAGGCCGATGCCGCGGCCATCGCCGGTGCCGAGCAACGCGCCGACCGTGTTCGCCAGGGCACCGTCGCGCGCCATCAGCGGCTCGAACAACGCGGTCGCGCCGGGGGCCAGGACCGCGAAGCCGATCGGCAGCGTGGACCACGTGATCGTCTGGTTCAGCGCGAACACCCGGCCGTGGTAGCGCTGCGGCACCTTCACCTGCACGAGCGTGGCGTAGATGCCCTGCGCCGTGGCCATCGAGCCCGCCATCAGGAACATGCCGCAGAACACCACCGGCACCGACGCGTCCAGACCGATGACCACGCAGCCGACCGCCGTGCCCAGGTTGCCGACCAGCACCCCCAGCATGCGCCGCTTCGTGGGACCACCCCACACCGACATCAGGATGCCGCCCGCGATCGCGCCCGCCGCCTCGGCGATCGCCACCTGCGCGACCTCGGTCGTGGAGGCGAACGACAGCACCAGCGGCGTCACCAGCACCAGCGCTGGGGCGAGGAACATGTTGCCCACGGCGAAGTACGCCAGCATCGTGCGGAAACCCCTGTGGTTCCACGAGTACCGCAGACCGCCCGCTATCGCGACCAGCAGCGGCTCACGCGGGCGCCACGCCATCAGGTCGGGGAACCGCACGACCAGCAGCGCGCCGATGGCGAACACGTAGCTCGCCACGTCGACCAGCAGGATGCCCTTCAGGTCGATCGCCGCGTACAGGCCCGCGGCCAGCACCGGCATCAACAGCTGCGCGGTGCCCGTGGACAGCGCCACCATGCCCATGGCGTGGCCCAGGAACCGTTTCGGCACCAGCTGCGGCACCGCGGACTGGAACGCGATGCGTTGGAACGACCCGCCGACCTGCGACAGCGACACCAGCAGGTAGACGTGCCACAGCTCCAGCGAGTCGGTGAACAGCAGGGTGGCGAGTCCCAACTGGATGGTGCCGGACATCCCGCTCGCCAGCATCATCACCCTGCGCCGGTCGGACCGGTCGACGATCGCGCCCGCGATCGGCAGTGTCAGCACGCCGAACACGAGCGCGAGCGCCCACAGCACGCCGAGGTCGGTGACCGAGCCGGTGCGGGTGAACAGCCAGATCGGCAGTGCGAACGAGGTCAGCAGTGATCCGGTCGTGGACACGAGCTGCCCGAACGTGACGCTGACGAACCGCGCCATGCTCGGGCGCACGCCGGTCCGCGCCGGGTCGCCGATCCGCTGCCAGTCGCGGAGGTCCCACGGCGCGTCGACGCCGCGTGCCGGGCGTGCCAGCGGCTCGGTCTCGGCGCGTTCGATGGCCGGGTGCGTGGTGGTGATGATCTCGGCCAGCTCGTCGGCCCGGTACTTCAGGAAGAAGTGGCCGGCCTGGTCCAGCACGACGAGGCCGAGGGTGTCGGACAGGAACTGCCACTCCGCGTACCGCTCGGTGAAGTAGTCGGTGACGGGGTCCTCCGAGCCGACCACCGACACGACGGGTGCCCGTAGCTTCGGGGCGCCCCGGTCGAGCAGGCCGGTGAAGTAGTCCTCCGACGCACGTGAGTCCGCTCGCATGTTGGAGATGATCCGGTCCGCCTGCTCGGGGTCCAGCTCGTCGGTGTCCACGCCCATGGACTTCAGCCAGGCGCCGTAGTGCCGGTTGCTCTTGAGGCGCTCCAACCTGTTGCGCAGTGCGGCGAACGCACCCTTGGGCCGGGCGAACGGGAACATCGCGCCGATGTAGACGACCTCAAGCTCCCGGCCCGCGTCCTCCAGCTTGCGGGCCACCTCCGCGGTGATCGCGGAGCCGACGCCGCAGTGGCCGTACAGCGCGAGCGGGCCGTCGATCCGTTCGAGGACCTCGTCGGCGAGGCGCGTGGTCAGCTCGTCGAAGGGCAGGCCCTGCTCCTCCAGGCCGATGTCGTGGCCCGGGATCGCGACCGAGTAGAGCGCGTGGCCGTCCGGCAGCGCGTCGGCGAGCGGCTGGTAGACGATCGCGCTGCCGCCGCCGTAGGGCACGCACACGTACGTGAGCTTCTTCCTGCCGCGCTGTGGTTTCGTCAGCTCGTACAGCAGCCTGCGCGGGCCGTCGTCGGTCACGTCGCCCGCCATGAACTCGGCGAGGTCGCGGATCGTGCGGTGGGTGAACAGGTCCATGACGCCGACCGCGCGGGTGTCGGCACTGTCCTTGCGGATCCGCGCGACCACTTGGGTGGCGAGCATGGAGTGCCCGCCGAGGTCGAAGAAGTCGTCGTCGATGCCGAGGGTCCCGACGCCGAGTGCCTCCGACCAGATCGTCGCGAGCAGGCGCTCGGTGTCGGTGCGCGGGGCGACCAGCTCGGTGCTCGCGTCCCGGGACACGACCGGCGCGGGCAGGGCCTTGCGGTCGAGCTTTCCGTTGGGGTTCAACGGCAGCTCGGTCAGCTCCACGAACGCGGCGGGCACCATGTACTCGGGCAGCCGGTCCTTGAGCGCGGCCTTCAGGTCCGATGTGGACGCTGCGGCGACGACGTACGCGACGAGACGCTTGTCGCCGGGGTTGTCCTCGCGGACGATCACCGCGGCCTCGGTGACGCCGTCCTGCTCGCGCAGTGCCGCCTCGATCTCACCCGGCTCGATGCGCAGGCCGCGCAGCTTCACCTGGTGGTCGATGCGGCCGAGGAAGTCGATCGTGCCGTCGGTGCGCCAGCGGGCGAGGTCGCCCGTGCGGTACAGACGGGCGCCCGGCGTGAACGGGTCGGGCACGAACTTCTCGGCGGTCAACGCGGGGCGCTGGTGGTAGCCGCGGGCGAGGCCGACGCCACCGAGGTGCAGCTCGCCCGCCACCCCGACGGGTGCCGGGTTGCCGCACCCGTCCAGCACGTACAGCCGCAGGTTCGCGATGGGGGCGCCGATCGGCACGCTCGTGACGTCGGCGAGGGCGGCGGGGTCGCAGTGCCACGCGCTGACGTCGATGGCCGCCTCGGTCGGTCCGTAGAGGTTGTGCAGCTCGCAGCCGGGGAAGCGGGTGGTGAACTCGACCGCGGCGGCGTGTGGCAGCTCCTCGCCGGAGCAGATCACCCTGCGCAGCGACGTGGCCGCCTCGATGCCGTCCTCGCCGAGGAACACGGTGAGCATCGACGGCACGAAGTGCGTGGTCGTGATCCCTTCCGCGACCAGCAGGTCACGCAGGTAGGCGGCGTCCTTGTGGCCGCCGGGTCTCGCGAGCACGAGCCGCGCGCCGACGCGCAGGGGCCAGAAGAACTCCCACACCGACACGTCGAAGCTCGCCGGGGTCTTCTGCAGCACCGCGTCGGCCGCGGTGAGCCCGTAGCGCTTCTGCATCCAGTCGAGGCGGTTCACGATGCCCCGGTGCGTGTTGGGCACGCCCTTGGGGCGGCCGGTCGAGCCGGACGTGTAGATGACGTACGCCAGGTGGTCGGCCCACACCTGCGGCGGGTCGTGTGACGGCCTGCCTGCCCACTGCGCCTCGTCGTCGAGTGCGAGGACGGTCGCACCGGTGTCCGGCAGCACGTCCCGAAGGTGGCTCTGCACCAGCACGACCGGCGCGGCGGCGTCGGCAAGCATGAACGCCAGCCGGTCCGCCGGGTACTCGGGGTCCAGCGGCACGTACGCCGCACCTGCCTTGAGCACGCCGAGCAGGCCCGCGACCAGCTCGACGGACCGTTCCGCGCACACACCGACGAGGGTTTCCGCGCCCACGCCCGCTTCGAGGAGCCGGTGGGCGATGCGGTTCGCCTTGGCGTTGAGCTGGGCGTAGGTGGTGTTCTCGCCCTCGAGGGTGACGGCGACGGCCTCCGGGTCGGTGGCCGCGCGCTGCTCGACGAGCCCGTGCAGGGTCGTGTCGTGCGGGAAGTCGGCGGCGGTGTCGTTCCACATGTCGACCACGAGAGCGGTCTCGGTGGCGGGCATGATCGCCAGCTCGGACACGCGGGTGTCGGGTGCCGAGGCCACGGCGCGGAGCAGGACACCGAGGCGGTCCGCCATGCGCTCCACTGTGGACCGGTCGAACAGGTCGGTGTTGTAGACGAGCTTGCCCCACAGGCCAGTCGGGATCTCGACGAGGTGCAGCTCGAAGTCGAACCGGGTGGCCCGCAGTTCCATGGGCGTCCACCGGAACTCGGTGTCCGAACCGGTCGCGGCACCGGCGAACCGGCCCATCTCGTAGTTCTGCAGCACGAACATCGCCTGGAACACCGGCGAGCGGGACACGTCACGCGGCAGCCCCAACTCCTGCACGACCTTCGCGAACGGCACGTCCGCGTGCTCGAACGCGTCCAGGACGTCGCGCCGGGTCGCCGTGAGCAGCTCGGTGAACGTGGGGTCGGCGGAGAGGTCCGTCCGCAGCGCCAGCATGG
The DNA here is from genome assembly GCF_004364325.1 of Actinophytocola oryzae. Lineage (GTDB taxonomy): Bacteria > Actinomycetota > Actinomycetes > Mycobacteriales > Pseudonocardiaceae > Actinophytocola > Actinophytocola oryzae. The sequence goes on from NZ_SOCP01000016.1 coordinate 100,134, forward strand.
TGACGAACATGCCGACCACGTTCTCCAGCTCGGGCGCGGAGCGGCCTGCGGCCGACGCGCCGACCGCGAAGTCGTCCTGCCGCGCGTGCCGGGACAGGAACACCTGGTACGCGGCGAGCAGCGTCATGAAGAGCGTGCCACCGTCCTGTCTGGACAGTGCGGTGAGCGCTTCCGTGGTGTCGCGGTCGACGGTCAGCTCGACGTAGTCGCCGTGGTAGGTCTGTGTCGCGGGACGGGCGCGGTCGGTGGGCAGTTCGAGGGGTTCGAGGCCTGCCAGGCGGTTCTTCCAGTACTCGAGATGCCGCCGGGTCTCGTCGCCGTCGAGCTGTCCGGCCTCCCACACCGCGAAGTCGCCGTACTGGATCGGCAGGTCGGGTGGGGTTTCGCCGCGGTAGAGGGCGATGACGTCCCGCAGCAGCACGTCGACCGACCAGCCGTCGCCGACGATGTGGTGCTGGGACAGGAAGAGCACGTGGTCGTCGGCGGCCAGCTCGACGAGCAGTGCCCGCAGGAGCGGTCCGGCGGCGAGGTCGAACGGCTCGACGGACGCCTCGTCGACCAGCCGCTGGGCCTCGGTCTCGTCGGCGGCCACCGCGATCGTCAGCGGCACGTCGAGGTGTTCCTCCACCACGACGGTCGGGCGACCGTCGGCGTCGGCCGGGAACCGGGTGCGCAGCGACTCGTGCCGCGCGACCAGTCCCGCCAGCGCCGACCGGAGGGCCGTCACCGACAGCGCGCCGCGGACCCGCACCGGCACCGCGATGTGGTACGCCGCCTCTCCCGGCGCGAGCTGGTCCATGAACCAGACGCGTTCCTGCGCGTAGGACAGGGGCACCACGGCGCCATCGGGGCGTGGCGGGATGCGGTGGGCCCGTTTCGTGTCGGCACGTTCGCGGAGTCGCTTGGCCAGCAGCGCTTTCCTGGCCGCACCGCGGTCCGTGGCCTCCGGCAGGGCGGTCATGTCTGGTCGTTCTCCTTCGCCAGCAGGGCGGCGATCTCGTCGTCGGTCATCTCGGCCAGCTCCGCGTCGAGCAGGCGTTCGATCTCGGCCGCCAGGTCGGCGACCACCGGGAAGCTGAACAGCGCACGCATCGGCACGTCGACGTCGATCCTGGCGCGGATCAGCGCCATGGCACGCATGCCGCGCAGTGAGTTGCCGCCGAGGTCGTGGAAGTCGTCGAGGGCGCCGACCTTCTCGACACCGAGGATCTCCGCGAACACCTCGGCCACCAGGGTTTCCGCGTCAGTGCGTGGCGCGAGGTAGGCCGCGCCCTGGTGCGCCGCAGGTTCCGGGAGCGCGTCCCGGTCGAGCTTTCCGTTGGGTGTCAACGGAATGCTGTCCAGCACGACGAAGGCGGACGGCACCATGTGCTCGGGCAGTGCGGCGGCCAGCTCGGTCGCGAGTGCTCCGGTGTCGGGGCTGCCGACGACGTAGCCGACGAGTGTCCCCGCACGCAGTACCGCCACGGCCTCGCGGACGTCCTGGTCGGCGAGCATCGCCGAGGAGATCTCCTCCAGCTCGACCCGCATGCCGCGGATCTTCACCTGGTGGTCGGTGCGGCCCAGGTAGTCGAGCGTGTCGTCGGCGCGCCACCTGGCCAGGTCGCCGGTCCGGTACATGCGCTCGCCGGCCGCGAAGGGGTCGGGCAGGAACCGTTGCGCCGTCAGGCCGGGGCGGTTCAGGTAGCCGAGTGCCACCTGGGGACCGGCCACGTACAGCTCGCCGACCACGCCGGTCGGGACCGGGCGCAGCCGCCGGTCCAGCACGTAGGTCCTGGCACCGGGGACGGGCCGGCCGATGGCGACCGGGCCGGGTGGCAGCTCCTCCCCTGGTGCCACGCGTGCCGCGACGCAGCCGACGGTGGCCTCGGTCGGGCCGTACTCGTTGACCACGGTCACGCCCGGGTTGGCGGCACGCCAGTCCCGCAGCGCCTCGGCGGTCAGTGCCTCGCCGCCGAGCACGAGTTCGCCGGTCGGGGACAGCTCGGCGTCCAGCAGCGGCAGCTGGCCCGGGGTGGCCTTCACCAACGTCGGCCGACCGCCTGCTCGGGCGGCCGGGTCGTCGAGTGCCGCGAGGCGGATCGTGCCGCCCGCGGTCAGCGTGCCGAGCAGCGTGGTGACCGTCAGGTCGAACGACACCGGCGAGTGCATGAGCACCGTGCCGGTGAGGCTCGGGTACGCGGTCCGCGCGTGGGCAAGGTAGGTGTTGACCGAGTCGTGTGAGACCACGACGCCCTTGGGGTGTCCGGTGGAGCCGGACGTGTAGAGGACGTACGCGGGGTGTGCGCCCCGCAGCGGCGAGCGCCGGTCGGCGTCCGTGAGGTCGGTGTCCGTGCCGCCGGTCGTGGTGGGAAGGACCAGGGTGGGCACCGTGCCGGGGATCTCGCGGTCCGCCAGCACGAGCGTCGGGGCGGCGTCCGCGAGCATGAACGCGATCCGCTCGGCCGGGTACGCCGTGTCGACGGGCACGTAGGCCGCGCCGGACTTCGACACCGCGAGGATCGCCACGACGAGGTCGGCGCCGCGCGGCAGCGCCAGTGCCACCAGCGACTCCGGCCCGGCACCGCGCTCGACGAGGGTGCGGGCCAGCCGGTTCGCCTCGGCGTTCAGCTCGGCGTAGGTCATGGTGACGTCACCGACGACCAGCGCGGTCCGCGACGGCGACGCGGCGGCCTGGCGTTCCACCAGCTCCGGGACGGTCGCGGCCGGGACGTCCAGGTCCACGCCGGCGGCGGTGGCCCTGGTCAGCTCCGCGTCGGTCAGGAGCGGCAGGTCGGCGACCGGGGTGTCCGGGTGGGACACGGCCGCGTCGAGGACACGCAGGTACCGGTCCACTGTGGACTCGGCGGTGGTCCGGTCGAACAGTGCCGTGCGGTAGACCACGCGGCTGCGGCCCTCGGTCACGTCGAACGCGAGGTCGTCCTTCGTGGTGCCGAGCCTGATCTCGTCGATGCCGGAGTCGGGGATGAAGTTGAACGCGACCTGGAACACCGGCTGCACCGAAGGGTCACGCCGCGGCGCGACCGCCTCGACGATCTTCTGGAACGGCGTGTGCCAGTGCTCCATGGCATCCAGGAGCGCGCCCCGCACCCGGTCGAGCAGTACGGCGAACGTGGGGTCGCCGCTCACGTCCACCCGCAGCGCCACCTGGTTGACGAACATGCCGACGAGCGGCACCAGCTCGGGCCGGTCGCGGCCGGTCGCGGCGAGGCCGAGCACCACGTCCTCGGTGCCGGAGAGCCGGGACAGCAACGCGGCATAGGCGCTCAGCAGCACCATCTGCGGGGTCGCCGACGCCTGCCTGCCCACCTCGCCGACGCGGTCCAGCAGCCCGGCCGGCATGTCGAACCACACCTCGTCGCCCTCGAAGCCGAGCCGGGTCGGACGTGGCCGGTCGGTGGGCAGTGCGATCACCGGAGGTGCGCCGGCCAGCCGGTCACGCCAGAAGGCGAGCCCGTCGGCGTCGGACTGGTCGCGCTGCCACCCCGAGTAGTCCGCGTACTGGATCTCCAGCGCCGGGAGGGCCGGCTCCCGCCCCTCGACCGTCGCCCGGCACAGCTCCCCGATCTCCTGGCGCAGCACCAGGATCGAGTGGCTGTCGAACACCGCGTGGTGCGCGACGAACAGGAGGGCGAGGCGGTCACCGGACAGCCGCGCGAGCCGGGCCCGCCACAGCGGTGGTGCGTCGAGGGGGATCGGTGTGCGGGACTGCTCCCCCGCGAGCCCGAACAGCCGGTCCTTCTCGTCGGTGCGGTCCACATCGGACAGGTCGACCACGTCGAGCGTGAACGGCTCTGCCGCACGCACGACCTGCACCAGCTCGTCGCCGTCGGCACGCAGGTAGGTACGCAGCGCCTCGTGCCGCTCCACCACCCGACCCACGGCCTCGGTGGCCTGTTCGACGGTCAGCCCGGCGGGTAACACGACCGGCAGGGACACGTTGTAGACCGGCGATTCGGGGTCGAGCTGGTTCGCCAGCCACACCCGTTCCTGGGCGTAGGAGGCGGGGAACGCCCATTCCCGGGTCATGAGGACACCTCTCGGGCGGACTTCGGCCGCATGTCCGTCCACACCTCGTCGACGTGCGCCAGGCACTCGTCCCTGGTGCCCGCGAAACCCGCGTCGTGCCAACCCGCCGGCAGCTCGCGGCCGTCGGGCCAGATCGAGTACTGCTCCTCGTCGTTGCGCACCACGAGAAAGCGTTCCTCACTCATCGGGTCACCTCCGGCTTGTGGGCCTCCGCCATGGCGACGGCGATCCTGCGGGCGCCGGTGAACGGCTCGCGGGCGTGTGCCGCGGTCATGTTGTCGACCACGAGGATGTCGTCGCGCTGGTAGTCGAAACGTGTGCTTGCCGCGCGGTAGGTGGTTCGCAGGTGGTCCATCACGTCGGCGGGGATCGGTTCACCGTCGCCGTAGAAGGTGTTGGCTGGCAGCTCGTCCTCGCCGAACATCGCCAGCAGGCCCTCGCGCAGGTCCTTCGGCAGTGTGGTCACGTGGAAGAACGTGGCGTGGTTGAACCAGCGAGGCACGTCGCTGCCCGGCCGCAGGTGCACGGCCCTGCGCACCGCGGTGGTCCGCAGCCCGTCGCGGCCACGCCACTCGACGTCGATCCCGTTGGCCGCGCAGTACTCGGCGACCTCGTCGCGGTCCTCGGTGGTGAACACGTCCTGCCACCTCGTGCCGAAGTCCGGGTGGAAGTTGCGCACGAGCCGCCAGCCCCGGCGCTCGAACTCCCCGCGCACCACCGGGTCCAGCTCCCGGTACACCGTGCGGATGTCCGCGAGCGGGGTCGCGCCGAGGGTTTCCGGCGGGGTGACGCAGTAGAAGAACAGCGTCAGCGGCCAGCCCGCCTGGTAGGAGTTCTCGTTGTGGAGGAAGATCTCCTCCTCCGGCGGGTAGTCGGTCGAGGTGTAGACCCTGCCCTTGATCGCGTGCCGCGGCGAGGACCGTTCGGTGTAGGTGAGCGGCTCGCCCGCGAGCGCGCGGACGACCTGGTCGAAGCCGTCGACGCCGCCGATGTCGAACCCGCGCAGCAGCAGCGCGCCCTGCGACACCAGTTGAGCGCGTAGTTCCTCGCGCCGTTCCGCGACCACGTCCAGGACGGCCGTCCCGTCGCTCTCCACGACGTGGGCGAGCGTCGTGCTCGTCGGGGTAGTCATGTTCTTCGTCTCCTTCGGACGGTCAGGCTCGGGGCAGCCGGGGGATGGTCGTCCTCGGCGCTTCTCGTTCGGGGGCGGCCGCTTCCTCCGCCTGGACCTCCTCGACGCGGGCGGCGAGCCCGGCGACGGTCGGGGTCTCGAAGAGGCTGCGCATCGGCAGCCGCACGCCGACCGCCTTGCGCAGCGCGGCGATCAGCTGGACGGCGACGAGCGAGTTGCCGCCGAGGCCGAAGAAGTCGTCGTCGACACCGACCACGTCGATGCCGAGTGCCTCCCGCCACACGCCCGCGACGATCCGTTCCAGCTCGGTGCGTGGCGGGGCCGTCGCCGTGCCGTCGTCGGACGGCGTCTCGGCGGCCAGGTCCAGGTCGGTGGCGATGGAGTCGGTCGTGACCTCCCTTGCCCGGACCAGGATGTCGGCGACGGGGTGGGTGGTGATCACGACCTGGCGGCCGAGGTCCACGGACAGGCTGCGGTGGAACGCCTCCGCGCCGTCGGCGGGCGCGATGTCGCTCGTCGTCGCCGATGCCGTCGCGACCGCGGCCGGCGCGGTCGTCAGGCCGCCGGTGACCGCGTCCTGGTCCACCCTGCGCAGCACGAACTCGGTGATGGCGACCAGTTCCCGGCCGCTCGTGTCGACCAGCCGCAGATCGGCGGCGACCACGTCCGCGGTGTCGGCGCCGCCCCGGTGGGTGAGGTAGGAGTAGAACTCCGCGGGCAGCGGCGCACGCACGACGATCCGGCCGTAGGACAGCGGGAGGTAGGTGCCCTCGCCCCGGCCCCGCCCGAACGCGGTGGCCACGTCCAGCAGCGCGGGGTCCAGGCCCCAGCCGGGTTCGGCACCGGCGGGTGCCTCGATCCTCGCCAACTCCTCGCCGTCGCCGAGGTGGTGTTCCCGCAACGCGTTCCAGCGCGGGCCGAAGGTCAGCATGCTGGTGCGGCCCCGGCCGAACGACGCGTCGTCGTCGACCCTGCGGCACCGGGCGATGATCCCGTTGACGTCCAGGTCCGCGGCGGGCTCGTCGGTGGTCCAGCCCGCCGACCCGCGTGCGTGGGTGCGGGTGACACCGGCCGCGACGCTCTGGATCTCCAGCTCCAGCTCCTCGTCCACGGTGGACGCCACCACCTGGTACTGCGCCAACCCGCCCTCGGGCACCGCGAACGGCTCCAGGAACGCCATGTCCCGCAGCTCCAGCGCGGCACCGACCGGTCCCGGCATGATCGCCGCGGTCGCCGCACGCGCGCACTCGAGGTGCCCGGTGCCCGGCACGACCGGCACGCCGCCGATCCGGTGCTCGTCGAGCAGCCAGTGCGTCGAGGCCGACACCAGTCCCCTGGCCACGGTGTGCGCCGCGCCCTCGACGACCGCGGTCAGCACGGGGTGGTCGAGTGCGCGGGCCGCACCCTCCTGGGTGAGCGCGCGGAAACCGGCGGGTGCCGCGGTCTCGGCGGCCATGCCGATCTCCGCCCAGCCGCCCCAGTTCTGGCTGACGACCGGCGCCCGCCAGCCGCACCCGCCCCGGGCGTGGGCGTCGAGGAAGTTGTTCGCCGCGCAGTAGTCGACCTGGCCGAACCCGCCCGCCACCGACGTGATCGACGAGCACAGCACCACGAAGTCCAGCTCGTCGTCGCCGAACACCTCGGCGAGCGCGAGGGTGCCCGCGAGCTTCGGCGCGAGGACCTTCTCCGCCTCGGCGCGTTCCTTGACCTCGGCCATGCCGCCGCCCGCCACGCCTGCCGCGTGCACGATGCCGTCCAGCCCGCCGAACTCCTCGTGCGCGACCGCGCGGAGCCGCCGCACGTCGTCGGGGTCGGTCACGTCCGCGGCGACCACCACGACCCGGGCGCCTGCCGCCTCCATGCGCCGGATGGCGGCGATGCCGCGGCCGACCCGGTCGGTCGGGGAGCTGCCGTGCACCGCGAGGTAGGTGTGCCACTCCTCGCGGGGCGGCAGCCCGGCGCGGGAGGTCAGCAGCAGCTTCGCCCGTGCCCGCACGGCGAAGTCCTCGGCGAGGGTGATGCCGACGCCGCCGAGCCCGCCGGTGACCAGGTAGCGGCCGCCGTCACGGACCGGGCTCCCGGTGGTGGCGGGCAGTGAGACCTGCTCGTAGCCGCCGACCCAGGCGCGGCCGGACCGCAGCGCGATCTCCGCGCGGTCCGCCACGACCGGCCGCCGCAGCTCGGCGGCCAGGGCGCGCACGTCGGTGGTCGCCGGGTCCGCGTCGATCCGCCGCACGGTCAGGCCGGGGATCTCCACCGGCAGCACCCTGGCGAGGCCCGCGAGGGTGGCCTGCTCCGGGCGGGTGAGGTCGGTGCCGGTGACGTCGGCGGTGCCCGAGGAGACCAGGTCCAGGTGCGCCCCTTCGGCGAGTCCCGCGCCGGCGAGTGCCTGGACGAAGTGCAGGACGCTGAAGAACCCGCGGTCCTGCGCGGCCCACGCGGCGGCGATGTCGGTACCTGCCGGCTCGCCGTCGAGCGCGAACGCGTGCACGATCCGCGACGGCACCTCGCCGAGGGCGGCCACGAGCGCGTCGTAGTCCTCGCGGACGCCGGGGCGGACGGTGTGGTCGCCGGTCGCGCCGACCAGGACGACCTCGGCGCCCGCCGAGGCGAGCGCGGTGCCCAGTGCTGCGCCGCGGGGGCCGTCCGCGAACACCAGTGTTCGTCCACACGGGACGGTTCGGGGGTCGGTGGCGACCTGTCGCCAGGCCGGCACCGCGAACCAGTCGGACAGCGGCAGCGGGCCGCCGCGTTCCGGTTTGGCCGCGGTGGACGTGACCGGGTCGGGTGAGATCCAGTGCCGCTTGCGTTCGAACGGGTAGACCGGAAGCGGGATGCGGAGCGCGTCGGGCTCGGAGGGCACCCGCACCGGGATGCCGGTCAGCCACAGGGCCGCCGAGGTGGCGGCCACGACGGTGAGGTCGTCGCCCGGTTCGCCGGGCAGGCTCGTGAGCGGCACGAGCGCGCGTTGGTCGGCCGTGGGTGCCTTCGCGACCTGCATGCGGGCGAGGCCCGCGAGCTGCCTGCCGGGGCCGCACTCCAGGAGCGACCACCGGCCGCCCTCCCCGAGGAGCGTGGCGACGCAGTCACCGAACCGTACCGGCCTGCGCAGGTGCGCGGCCCAGTACTCGGGGTCGGTGGCCTGCTCGTCGGTGATCCAGTCACCGGACACGTTGGACAGGAACCGGATCCTGGGCGCCGCGAGCGCGACGCCCCGCACCACGTCGGTGAACTCGGCGAGGACCGGGTCCATCATGGACGAGTGGAAGGCGTGCGAGGTGCGCAGCTCCTTGGCCTTCACCCCCGCAGCCTTGAGAGTGTCCGCGTAGGCGGCCACGGCTTCCACCGGCCCGGCCACCACACACGTGCCCGGTCCGTTGACCGTCGCCACGGCGAGCCCGTCCGGCAGCTCCACCGTGGACTCGTCCTGTTGCACCGCGAGCATCGCGCCCGCGGGCACCGACTGCATGAGCCTGCCGCGAGCGGCGACCACCCGCAACGCGTCGGGCAGGCTGAACACACCTGCCACGGTCGCGGCGACGTACTCGCCGATCGAGTGGCCGACCATCGCCGAGGGCCGCACGCCCATCTCCTGCCACAGCACGGCGAGCGCGTACTCCACGACGAACAACGCGGGCTGGGTGTAGCGGGTCTCGCGCAGCGTCGCCTCGGCGTCCTGGTCGTGCCCGAGGAGCAGGTCGCGGAGATCGAGCCCCAGCTCGGGGACGAGCAGCTCCGCGCACTCGTCGACCGCGGCGGCGAACGCCGGGCGGGTGGCGTACAGCTGAGCGCCCATGCCCGCGTACTGGGCACCCTGGCCGGAGAACAGGAACGCCACCTTCGGCGGCAGCCCGTCGGCCACGCCCCGCTGACGACGCCTGGACCGCAGCGCGGCCACCGCGTCCGGCAGGTCGGTCGCCACGACGGCGGTCCGGTGGGTGTACTCCGGCCGCCCGACCCGCAGCGTGTGCGCCACGTCCGCGAGGTACTCCTCCCCCGCCGGCGTGCCCTCCAGGTGCTCGGCCAGGCGGGTGACCGCGGTGTCCAGAGCGGACTCGGTGCGCGCGGACAGCGCCAGCACCTGCGGCCCCGGCTTCTCGCGACGGTCGGCGAGCGCGGGCGGCTCCTGGAGGACGACGTGGGCGTTGGTGCCGCCGATGCCGAACGAGCTGACGCCCGCGGTGCGCGGCACACCGTCCGGGTCCCACTTGGTGAGCGAGGAGGCCACGTAGAACGGCGTGTCCGCGAAGTCGATCGCGGGGTTCGGCCGCTCGAAGTTGATCGAGGGCGGGATCAGGCCGTGCTCGATCGCCAGCACGGTCTTGATCACGCTGATGATGCCCGCCGACTGGCTGAGGTGGCCGATGTTGCCCTTCACCGAGCCGATCCCGCACCACTCGCGGGCGGCGGTGTCCTGGGCGTACACAGTGGACAGTGCGGTGACCTCGATCGGGTCGCCCATCGCGGTGCCGGTGCCGTGGGCCTCGACGTAGGTGATCGTGCGGGGGTCGATGCCCGCCATGCCGACGGCCTGCGCGACGGCCTCGGCCTGGCCGTCCACGCTCGGCGCGGTGAAGCCGACCTTGTTGCCGCCGTCGTTGTTGATCGCGTTGCCCAGCACGACGGCACGGACGGTGTCGCCGTCGGCCACCGCGTCGGACAGCCGCTTCACGAGGACGGTGCCGACGCCGCTGCCCCACACGGTGCCGTTGGCGTCCGCGTCGAAGGGCCGCACGTGCGCGTCCGGCGAGGTGAAGCCCTCCATGCCGAGATAGCCGATGCCCTGCGGGTGCTCGATGTTCACCCCACCCGCGATCGCCATGTCGCACTCGCCGTTGCGCAGCGCCTCACACGCGAGGTGCAGCGCGACAAGGGACGTCGAGCACGCGGTGGCGACGGTCATGCTCGGCCCACGCAGGTCCAGCCGGTAGGACGGGCTGGTCGCCACGTAGTTCGGCTGGTTGCCGGTGGCCAGCGAGACGCCGTTGTGCGGTGAGCCGCTCGCCGCGGCGTTCTTCCTGATGTTCTCCCAGAAGTAGGCGTTGCCGCCGGTGCCCGCGTACACCCCGATCGCGCCGTGGTAGCGGGCCGGGTCGTAGCCCGCGTCCTGCAGGACGGTGTAGCAGCTCTCGAGGAACAGGCGGTGCTGCGGGCTCGTCAGCGCCGCCTCGCGGTCGGTCATGCCGAACAGCCCGGCGTCGAACAGGTCGAAGCCGTCCACGACCGGCGCCGCGGACACCCAGCCCGGGTCGTCGACCTCGACCTCGAGCGCGCCCCTGGCGAGCTGTTCCTCCCTGGTGAACGTGGTGACGGACTCGACGCCGTCCACCAGGTTGCGCCAGAACTGGTGCACGTCGTTCGCACCGGGCACCCGTGCCGCGATGCCGACGACGGCGATCGGCTCGCACCCCTGCGGGTCGATCTCGTTCGGCTGGTCCATCTCTGGTCGTTCCCCTCTGCTGCTCACTGCGCTGTGCCGTTCGGGCGGCGCGGTGTGGTGCGTCTGGCCCGGTTTCCGGACCGTTGCCTGCGGGCCGCGGCACGCAGGGCGGCCGCGGCCAGCTCCGGTTTGGCGGCGGTGCCGTCCAGGTGCGCGGCCAGCGCGCGGATGTTCGGGTACCGGAACAGGTCCAGCAACCGGATCTGCCTGCCGGTGGCGGCGGTCAACCGGCCGTGCACGGCGGCGACGGCCAGTGAGTGGCCGCCGATGTCGAAGAAGTTGTCGGCCAGGCCGACGGACTCGCGGGCGAGCACCTCGCGCCAGATGCCCGCGAGGAGCCGCTCGGTCGCGGTGGCCTCCCCCGTGCCCACCGGCAGCTCGGGAACCTCCTGCGCGGTCACGGTCATCGCGCCGGGTGCCGGCGTCGACACCTCGGGACCCGGCAGGCCCGGCGCGACCTCGGCGGGCGAGGTGTCCGGCGCCTCGGCCAGCGCGCCGGCCAGCTCACCGAGGTCGGCGAGCAGTGCCACGACCCGGACGGTGTCGAACAGGTCCGGGTTGTACACGGTGTCGAACACGAACCGGCCGTCGCGCTCGGCCACGTACACGGTGAGGTCGAACGGCGAACCCGGCTTGGGCACCGCGACCGGTTCGGCGTCCACCTCGGACAGTCGCAGTCGCGGCTCCGCGAAGTTCAGCACGTTGAACAGCACCTGCACCAGGGGTGCGCGGGCGGTGTCGCGGCGCAGGCCGAGCGCGTCGACGATCCGTTCGAGCGGGGCGCCCGGGTGCGCGGTGACCTCACGCAGCTCCGTCGCGTTCGCGAGGACGGTGTCGGCGAAGGTGTCGGTGTTCGCACGCAGCCGCACGGGCACGATGTCGACGAAGAACCCGACCACGTCGTCGAACTCCTCGGGGCCCCGGTCGGCGACGACCGCGCCGAGCACGTGGTCGGCGCTTCCGGTGACACGGCGCAACAGCTCGGCGAGCGCGGCCAGCAACACGCTCGCGGTCGTGGTGCCGAGCTTCGCGGCCAGCTCCCGCACCGCGGTGTCCGCGTCGGACGGGAGGGGGACGCTCGCCTCGGCACCCGTGTAGGTCTGCACGGCGGGGCGGGGACGGTCACGCGGCAGGTCGAGCACGGTGGGGGCGCCCGCGAGGTGGTCGGTCCACCAGGCGAGGTCCGCCGCGCCGGTCTCGCGGTCGCGGACGCCCCGCCACACGGCGTAGTCGGCGTAGGACGCGGCGAGCGGTGGCAGTGTCGGCACCGCGCCCGTGACCGCCTGTCGGTAGGCGTCGGCGAGGTCGGCGTAGAGCGGCGCCTGCGACCAGCCGTCGAACACCGCGTGGTGCAGGGTGATCGCGAGGACGTGCTCGGCCGGCGAGAGCCGGTACAGCGTGGCGAGCCAGGAGGGGCCGGTGTCCAGGTCGAACACGTGCCGGGCGCCTGCCGCGAGCAGCCGGGCCAGGTCCTGCTCGGCGGCCACGTCGACGACGGTGAGCGGCACGTCGGCGGGCGGCGCGCAGTCGGCGAAGGGCTCGCCCGCGGTCTGCCTGATCCGCCAGCGCAGGATGTCGTGGCGGTCCGCCACGGCCCGCAACGCCCGGCGCAGCGCCGGCACGTCCAGCGGGCCGGTCAACCGGTTGGCCAGCGCGATGTTGTAGGGCGCGTCGTCCGGGGCGAGCTGGTCGGTGAACCACAGCCGGGTCTGGGGCGGCGCGAGCGTCGGCGGGTTGCCGGTGGTCGGTGCCCGGTCGGGCAGGACCGCGGCGCGTGCCAGCAGTGCGGCGAGACCCGGCACGGTCGGCGCGGCGAACAGGTCGGCGACGCTCAGCTGCCTGCGCAGCCCGTCCCGCAGGCCCGCGACCAGCCGCATGGCGGCGATCGAGTTGCCGCCGTGCGTGAAGAAGTCCGTGTCCCGGGCCGGGGTCCGGCCGAGCACCCTGGTCCACACGCGGGCGATCGCGCGCTCGGTGTCGGAGCCCGCGAACTCCGTGGCGGCGCCCGCCAGCGCGTGCTCGGCGAGTGCGCGCACGGCGTCGCGGTCGAGCTTGCCGGAGCGCGGGTCGCTCGGCAGGTGGTCGAGCCGCACGACGATGGCGGGCCGCATGGCGTCGGTCAACCGGTCCCGGGTGGCCGCGGTGAGCGCGTCGTCGGTGGGTGCGGTGGCCGGGGTGAGGATCGCGACCAGCCTGGCGCCGCCGGGTCCTGGCACGGCCTCGACCACGGCCTGCGCCACGCCGGGCTGGTCGGTCAGCACGGCCTCGATCTCGCCCAGCTCGATGCGCTGCCCTCGGACCTTGACCTGGCGGTCGATGCGGTCGACGTACACGTACTCGCCGTCGGCGTTCTCGTAGACGCGGTCGCCGGTGCGGTACAGCCGTTCGCCGGGGCGGGTGCCGAACGGGTCCGGCACGAAGCGTGCCGCGGTGCGGCCGGGCCGGCGCAGGTAGCCGTTCGCGAGGCCGGGGCCGCCGACGAGCAGCTCGCCGACCTCGCCGCGGGCCACCTCGTTCCCGTCCTCGTCCACGACGTGGACCCGGTGGCCGGGCATCGGCCTGCCGATCGGCACCGGGTCGCGGCCGTCGAGGTCGCCGCTCAACACGACGACGGTCGTCTCGGTCGGGCCGTAGACGTTGGTGAGGCGACGGCCGGGGGCCCAGCGCGCGGCGAGGTCGGAGGGCACCGCCTCGGCGCCGCAGTGCAGGAGCCGCCAGCCGGGGTGGTCCGCCGGGTCCAGCACGGACAGCATGGTCGGGGTCATGAAGCCGCGTTCCACCTCGTGCGCCACGAGGAACCGGCGCAGCAGCTCCGGGTCGGCGCGGTCCTCGGCGGAGGGCAGCTGGACCTGTCCGCCCGCGGTGAGCGGCACGAAGAGGTCGACCACGGCCGCGTCGAACCCGAGCGAGGAGATGGCGAGCGTCCGCTCCCCCGGCGTGACCGGGTACCGCTCCTGCCAGCCCGCGACGAACGCCGCCAGGTTGCCGTGGGTGGTGAGCACGCCCTTCGGCCGGCCGGTGGACCCGGAGGTGTAGATGACGTAGCAGATGTCGTGCGCCGCGGCCGGGCACGGCCTCGGCTCGGCGGGCGGCGCCGCCGGGAGCACCCGGATGCCCGGCACGGCACCGAACTCGGCCGCCGCGGCGTCACCGACGACGACGGTCACGCCCGCGTCCGAGGCGATGTCCAGCAGTCGCCTGCGGGGGCCGCCCGGCTCCAGCACCACGTAGCCGCCGCCGGACAGCAGCACGCCGAGCACCGTGGGGACGTAGTCGATGCCTCGGGTGGCGCACAGCCCCACCCGGGTCGCCGGCCCGACCCCCAGCTCACGCAACGCCTGGGCCACGCCGGCCGCCCGCCCGACCAGCTCCCGGTAGGTCAGCCGGTCGTCCCACTGCCGCACGGCCACCGCGTCGGGGGTGCGGCGTGCCTGGGCGAGGACCCGGTCCGGGATGGTGAAAGCTGTCATGATCGGTCTCCCGTCGCGTCCACGATGTGCAGGCGCAGCTCGCTGACATACCGGTGTCCCGCCGCGTCGGGCACCCACGCCTGGTCGGGTCCCGGCAGCAGTTCGGTCAGTACCACCGGCACGTCCGGGCCGCCGTCGACGACGGCCGTGCGCAGCGCGGCGCAGAGCAGCGACGCGTACGCCGGGCTGGTCAGGTCCGCGTAGAACGGCTTGGTCTCGGTGCCGAGCTTGACGAACACCGCGTCCGGCAGGCCGAGCGCGAGCCGCAGGCGGCGCACCGCGAGATAGCGGTCGCGTTCCCCCTTCGCACGCGTGAGGCCCGTCGCGTCCGCCGTGGTCCGCCACGTCTCGCGGCCGACCACCAGCCGGTCCACGGTGATCCTCGGGGTGTGCCGTGCCGGCGAGGTCAGCTTGAACGCGTCCACGGCGTGGATCGCGACCAGCTGGGAGAACACCTCGACCAGCGGCCAGCGCCTGCCCGCCGGGTCGACCGCGACCAGCTCACCATCCACTTCGGACACCACCAGTGCGGTGGTGGCGAGGGTGCGGTCCAGCCCGGCGCCCGGCGCGTCGGCGAACGCCAGGCGCACGTCCGTGGGCCCCGCGAGGCTTTCGGCGACCCGGCTCGTGCGGCGTGGCCAGTCGATCGGGAACAGCGGGCGGACCCGGCCGGTGCCGAGGTCGTCGGCGAGGGCGGAGCGCAGCCGGTCGGGGTCGGGGTGTGCTGGGGTGAACACGTCGCAGTCGAACGACGCCCACGCGGTGTGCAGCTCCCCGAGCACGACCTGGAAGTCCCCGCGTGCCAACGCTTCCGGGCCGTCGGCGCAGAGCTGGAGGTCGGGGCTGTGCAGCCGGGCGGCCGACCAGGCCGGGACGCGGTCGGGGAAGGCGGCGGCCACCCGGTCGGCGAGGGCGGCGGAGGTCGTCTCGACCGGGCCGGTCGCGTCCGCGAGGTCGAACAGCTCCGCCCAGCGACGCGCGAACTCCCCGCCCACGACGTCCACCGGACGCTCGCCTTCCGCGCCCCAGAACAGCCCCTGCGCGACGTACCACAGCTCCGACAGCCGCACGGGCGCGTCGCCTGCGTCCTCCCGCAGTTCGGCGTAGAGGTCGCGGAACGCGGCGGTGTAGGCGGTGGCGAGCTCGTCGGACAGCCAGCGGGCGGCCCGCAGCAGCAGGTCCAGCGGCGCGGCGACGGCGTCGAGCAGCGGTCGGCCGAACGTCACGTCCAGGTCCCGCGCGGTGTCCTCGTAGCAGAGGGTGCGGCCTGCGTAGACCTGACCGGCCCTGCGGTGCGGGGCGGCGCCGGTGAGCGTGGTGAACACCTCGTCCAGCCCGGCGAGCGCGACCCGCAGGGCGTCCGCGTCGCCCGCGCTGTCGGCCACGGCGTCCCGGGCGGCGCACAGGCGGTCGAGTCCCTCTACGGCACGCGCGCGTGCCGTATCGTCGCCGATCGCGGCGATGCTCCTGCGCAGCACGGCTTCCGCGGCCGAGGTGTTCGGCAGCCCCGCGTCCCACGTGACCAGACCGCGTTCCGCGAGGTGGGTGAGCATCGTGTAGCCGTCGTCCTCGCGGCGCAGGCCGGCGGCGGGGTCGGCGACGACCGCCGCGGCCGGCTGCTTGCCGTCACACGCGGACAGCAGCGCGGCCTCCGCGGAGGACAGCGTGACGGGTGGACGGCCGGGGCTGTGCACCTGGCGTCCCTCGCGGGTGAGGTGCGCGGCGAGCATCGGCGGCCACCAGCGGCGCACGGCGAGGTCGGCGCCGATCGCGTCGGCGTAGGCGTGCAGTGCCCACGCCTCGAACACCACCCAGCGGCGGCGCGTCAGGCCGGGGCCCGGGGTGATCCGCGCGGCGGCGGCCTGCTCGTCGTCGATCCGCACCCAGCAGCTCGGACCGAAGAACCCGATGGTCTCGTTCTTGCCGCTGTAGCGCTGCCAGTACTTGACGACGGCCCGTTCGCGGTCGCGGCGGCGGACGTTGCGTGGTGCGCCGGGCGCCCCGGCGGCGAGGCCCTCGAACGCGTACAGCGCGGTGGTGTTCTGCCACGTGACCGCCTCACGCATGAGCGGGTTCGCCGCGGCCGCCCCGATCCGCTCGGCGTTGGCGAGGACCGCGGCGGCGAAGTCCGCCTCGAACGTGTTGTCCCGGCCGCCCAGCAGGGCGTCCGCGCTCGCGGCGGCGGCCGGGCTGGACAGCGCGGTCAGGCCGTCGGCGGGGAATCCGGCCGAGCGGAGCAACGCGTCCCGCCACACCGACCAGCCCGTGTCGCCGAGTGGCACCCGGTGCGCACTCGGCCGTGCCGGCAGCGCCGCGCGGAGGTCGGCGGCGAGCCGTTCCGTGAGGCGGCTGGCGGGGTCGGTCAGGAAGAAGTGGCCGCCGTCGACCTCGACGACGGTCAGCCCGGCGCCCGCGTGCTGGTCCCAGGCGCGCACGTCGGCGAGCGGCACCGCCGTGTCGGCGCGCCCGGCGAACGCGACGACCGGCACCGGCAGCGGGTCACCCGCGACGAACTCGTACTCGTCGAGCGCCCGGAAGTCGGCCCGCAGCACGGGGAGCAGCAACTCGACCAGCTCCGGCTCCGCGAGGATCTCCTCGGCGAGCCCACCTCCGTCGGCCAGTCGCCGGAGCAGCTCGTCGTCGGCCAGGGTGGACAACCCGTCGAACGGGCCGGACGCGCGGACGTGCGGCGCGCGGCAGCCGCCGACGTAGAGCCGCAGCGGAAGCCCGCGGCCCGTGCGGTGCAGGTGCCGCACGACCTCGAAGGCGTGTCTGCCGCCCAGCGAGTGCCCGTACAGCGCGTAGGGGCGGTCGGCCTCCGCCGCGACGGCCTCGGCCAGCTCCGTGACGTCGAGTCGTGGGTCCTCGCCGATGCGGCTCTCGCGGCCGGGTGGCGCGACGGCGAGCAGTTCGACGTCCGGCCCGAACGCGTCCGGCCAGCCCCGGAACACGCTCGCGCCGCCGCCCGCGTAGGGCAGGCAGAACAGCCGCACCGCCGCGGCGGGACGCGGCCGGGACACCACGAACCAGTTCACCGGGCGCCTCCTCTGGCGGGCTCGATCCAGAACCTGCCGCGCTGGAAGGGATACGTGGGCAGCGGCACGCGCCGCCCGCCGGCCGAGGGCAGCCCGTCGCCGCGTGCCACCCACGCCCGCGCCACCGGCAGGAGCGGCCCGGCGCCGCACACCGCCCCTGGCGCGACGGTCTCCAGTGCGGCCACGGCCTCCTCGACCGTCGCGGCCACCACCGCGGCGCGGCGGTCGAACACCCGGCGCCCGGTGGCGAGCGTGTGTGCCACGTCGGCGAGGGCGGGCCGCCGTGTCGCCAGGTGTTCCCGCAGCCGCAGAGCGACCGCCCGCAGCGCGGTGTCGTCCCGCGCGGACAGCGGCAGCACGACCGGTCCGGCCGGGCCTTCCGCGCGTGCGTCCGGTGCCTCGGCCACGAGGACGTGCACGTTGGTGCCGCCCATGCCGAACGAGCTGACCCCGGCGACCCTGCGGTCGGTGCCCGGCCAGTCGTGCGCCTTGGTCGGCACGTACAGCGGGCCCGCGGCCAGGTCCACCTCCGGGTGGGGCCGGGTGAAGTGCAGGTTCGGCGGGATCGTCCCGGTGCGTACCGCCAGGACGGCCTTGACGAGCCCCGCGATCCCCGCGGCGGCGTCGAGGTGGCCGATGTTGGTCTTCACCGAGCCGAGCGCCACCGACTCCGGCGCACCGGTGAGCACCTCGTTGATGGCGGCGACCTCGATCGCGTCGCCGAGCGGGGTGCCGCTGCCGTGTGCCTCGACGAACCGGACGTCCTCGGGGCCCAGCTCGGCGGCGGCCAGCGCGTCGGCGAGCGCGGCGGCCTGCCCGGCAGGGCTCGGCACCGCGAACCCGGCGCGGTCGGCGCCGTCGTTGGTCATGCCCCAGCCGGGCAGGACCGCGTGGACGTGGTCGCCGTCGGCGAGCGCGTCGGCGAGCCTGCGCAGCACCACGACCCCCGCGCCGGAACCGAACCCGCAGCCCGCGGCGGCCTCGTCGAACGCGCGGCAGCGCCCGTCCGGCGAGGCCATCCCGTCGGGGGTGTGCCGGTGCCGTGGCCAGGTGACGCTGACCCCGCCCGCGAGCGCGATGTCGCAGCGGTAGTCGGCGAGGCTCTGCGCGGCGAGGCACACCGCGGCGAGCGAGCTGGAACAGGCGCTCTGGACCGCGAGTGCCGGACCGGTCAACCCGAGGCGGTAGGCGACCTGGCCGGGCAGGTGGTCGGCGAACTGCCTCGCCAGCAGCATCGCCTCCCAGTCGTCCGGGTCGGCGCCGGTCACCTCCGGGTTGCCGAGGAGGTGGAACAGGAAGTACCGGTTGACCGAGGCGGAGGCGAACACGCCGACCGACAGCTCCGGGTCGGGCACGTGGCCCGCGTTCTCCATTGCCTCCCAGGCGGTCTCGAGGAACAGCCGGTGCTGTGGGTCGGTGACGGCCGCCTCGTCCGCGGCGAAGCCGAAGAAGTCCGCGTCGAAGTCGCCGATCCCGTCGAGCCTGCCGTCCGCGCGGACGTGCCGGGGGTCGCCGCGCAGCCCGGGGCCCACGCCGAGAGCGGCCAGCTCGTCGTCGGTGTAGTCGTGGATGGCGTCCACGCCGGCGCACAGGTTCCACCAGAACGTCTCGAGGTCGGGCGCGCCGGGCAGCCGGGCGGCCATGCCGACGACCGCGATCTCGTCGCCGGTGTACTCGGGCCGTTCGCGCGGGGCCGCCGGGCGCCTGCCCGGCGTGCCGTCGAGCAGGCGGGCCTGCGCGGCGACCGTCGGGTGCTCGAAGAGTCCGGTCAGCGCCACGGTGACGCCGAACTCGGCCGCGAGACGTTGCTGCACCTGTCCGAGCAGCAGGGAGTGCCCGCCCGCGTCGAAGAAGTTGGTGGCGGGTGCCACGCGGTCCAGGCGCAGTACCGCGCACCAGATGTCGTGCACCCGGCGTTCGGTCGGGGTCAGGTCGTGGTCGGGGGCCTCGGTTCGCGGTGGGTCGGGGAGGGCGCGTTCGTCGAGCTTGCCGGTCACGGTGAGCGGGAAGTCGTCGAGGGCCACGACCGCGCGGGGCACGGCGTAGCCCGGCAGCTCGCCGGACAGTGCCGTGCGCAGTGTGCGTGGGTCGAGGCCGTGTCCCGTGACGTAGCCGAGCAGCTCGTCCCCACGGACGATCACCCGTGCCGCGGTGACACCGGGCCTGGCGAGCAGTGCCGCCTCGACCTCCGCGGGCTCGACCCGGAACCCGCGTACCTTGACCTGGCGGTCCAGCCTGCCGAGGCACACGAACGTGCCGTCGGGCAGTCGCTCCCCGAGGTCGCCGGTGCGGTAGGTGTTCGCCCCGAACGCGGCACTGTCCACGTTGGCGTATCCGCCGACGAGGAAGTCGCCGCGTACGACGATCTCGCCGTCGTCCAGGACGAGGTCGTAGCCGGGGAGCGCCGTCCCGATCGGCAGCGGGCCCGCGGCGGTCTGGTCCACCTCGGACAGCCGGAGCCGGTGGTGCGCGGCGAAGGTGATCTCGGTGGCGCCGTAGCCGTTCACGAACACGGTGTTCTGTGAGAAGATTTCACGTCCGAGGCGCACGTCCGCGTGGGTGGCCTGTTCGCCACCGAGCAGAACCGTGCGCACGCGGTGAACCCGTTGTCCCTCCAGCACGTGCAGGAGGTGACGGTAGACCGTGGGTGTCGAGTGGAGGATGGTGACGCCGTGCCGGACCACCGCGGCGGCCGCGTGGGCGAGGCCGTGGGTGCGGACGTCCACCGGCACGACCGTCGCGCCGGTGAGCAGCGCCGGGTAGAGGTCGGGGACGGCGGCGTCGAAGCTGAACGAGGCGAGCAGGCTCAGCCGGTCGTCCTCGGTGACACCGAGGCTCGCGATCTGGTTGTCCACCACGTGAAGCAGGTTCCGGTGCGTCTGCGCGACCGCCTTGGGTCGCCCCGTCGAGCCGGACGTGAACAGCACGTACGCGACGTCCTCGGGTGCGATGTCGACGGGCACCAGTGGCGCGCCGCGATCGTCGGCGACCACGACGGTCCCCGCGCCGAGGCCGCCCGCGAGTTCGGCGTGTGCCGGATCGGCCAGGATCGCGGCGACCCCCGCCTCGGCGACCATCCGGGCCAGCCGAGCGGGCGGGAAGCTCGGATCCAGTGGTACGTAGGCACATCCGGCCGCGAGCGTGCCGAGAATCCCCGCGACGGCGGGTGCGCCGTGCGCGGCGACGAGGCCGACCCGGTCACCCGGGCGCACTCCCGCGGCAGTGAGCGCACGCGCTCGACCGCCCGCCTGCTCGGCCAGCTCCGAGTACGTCAGGTCTCCGTCGCCGGTCACCACGGCCGGTCGCCGGGAATGCGATTCGGTGATCTCGATGAAGCGGTGGATGGTGGTCGCGGACATCAACACACCCCGGGTACGGGGCTGAAACGGCAGGGCAACGTGCTCCTCGGGACTGTCTCCTCGTGGGGATACGACAGGTTAGAGCGGAGAACGCGACCGCGTGACCGGAGAACTCCCAGTTAGCCCAAATGATCTTTCGGTCGCTTCTGTTCGGCGCAGGCATGTCCACCGAACAGCTCTCCGGTGCCAGGACATCGTTAACGGTGGAGATCCGAGCTGGCACAGTCCGTCATTCCTCACCCATCCCGACGGCCTGACCACGTGCCGTGACAAGCGACAAAGAAACCACAGTGGACACCGCCCCCTCCGCCGCGAACCCGAAACTCCTTGCGAGCACGTGAGATTGCGTGCGCAACGATGCCGCCGCCAACTCCCGGTGATCGGGTGGCGCGACGTTCAGTCCACTAAGGACGCTGGTCTCGCCCGCGTGCCGTAGTGTGGGTCGGGGTCGACCTACGGGGAGAGCGACGTGCGATTTCGGGCGAAGGTGGAACTGGGCGGAAAGTCGGCGACCGGGATCGAGGTGCCCGCCGAGGTGGTGGCGGCGCTGGAATCCGGTAACAGGCCGAAGGTCACCGTGACCATCGGCGGCCACACCTACCGCAGCACGGTGGCGACCAGGGACGGTCGGTTCATGCTGCCGTTGTCGGCGCAGAACCGGGAACGCGCGAAGGTCTCGGCGGGCGACGAGGTGGAGGTCACCGTCGAGCCGGACAACGCGGTGCGAGAGGTCGACGTGCCCGCCGACCTGGGTGCGGCGCTGGACGCGGACCCGGCGGCGAGGGCGTTCTTCGACCGGCTCTCCTACAGCGCCAAGCGCTGGCACGTGCTCAACGTCGAAGGGGCGAGGACACCCGGGACGCGGGCGCGGCGGATCGAGAAGTCCGTCGCCATGCTGCGTGCGAGCCGGGCCCGCTAGCGTCGAGCGCCGCCTGCCCACGGTGTCCGGACAGGACACCCCTGCCGAACCACGTCTCGGGCTGGGATATGTCCGGGAAAGGTCGGTGATAGCGGCGGTGCGAAGACTTGGTGGCGGAGGCGCACCTCGACCCGTGACTGGCCACGGTGGAGGACGCGTTCTCCACCCCCGAACGGAGTTGCCATGACCGACACTGTTTTGACCGGCCGGATCGCGGGCGCCCCCGGCGACGTCGTGCGCACCGACGTGCTGGAGCCGCAGTTCCGCTACGAGGCCGAGCACCTGCTCGCCCACTACGTACAGGTGGAGCTGGTCCTGCTGGCCGAGTACGAGCGGATGGCGCTGATCTCCCCCGCGCGGGTGCGTGAGATCGCGGGCGTGCTCGCCGGGATCCCGGCCGACGGGCTGGTCGCCGACGGCGGCGGCAACATGTCCGACATCGCCCTCGCGGTGGAACGCCGGGTGACCGAGCGGCTGACCGTGCCGGTCTGGCACGTCGACCGCAGCCGCAACGACCTGCAGGCCTGCACGCAGCTCATGTTCGGCCGCGAACGGACGCTGGCGGTGCTCGGCGACCTGCTGGCGGCGGGCACCGCGGCCAGGCGGCTCGCCGCCCGGTACACCGACGACGTCATGCCCGGCTACACCCACCTCCAGGCGGCGCAGGTCATCACCCCGGGCTTCTTCGTGAGCGCCCTGTCGGCCCACCTGCTGCGTTCGGCGGAGCGGCTGCTCGCGACCTACGACGGGCTGAACCGCTGCCCGCTCGGGTCCGGCGCGCTCGCCGGACAGGAGCTGGCGTGGGACCGCGACCGGATGGCGGACCTGCTCGGGTTCGCCGGGCCCGAGCCGCACGCGCTGGTCGGGGTGGCGTCGCGGGCGTGGCTGCTGGAGCTGGCCTGCGAGTGCTCCACCTTCGCCGTGGGGCTCTCCCGGCTCATGACCGACCTGATGACGTGGGCGGGCAGCGAACACGGGCTCGTCGAGCTGCCCGACGAGCTGGCCGGGATCTCCTCGGCCATGCCGCAGAAGAAGAACTACCCGGTGCTGGAGCGGATCCGCGGCCGCACGGCCCACCTCACGTCCTGGTACGTCGACGTGGCGATGGCCCAGCGCAACACCCCGTTCAGCAACACGGTCGAGGTGTCGAAGGAGGGCTCGGCCCAGCTCGCGGGTGCGACGGCCACGATGAGCTCCGCGTTGCGGCTGCTCACCGAGGTGCTCGACAGGCTGGAGTTCCGCACCGAACGCGCCAGGGACCGCTGCACACGGGAGTACCTCGGCGGGTTCTCGCTCGCGAACCGGCTGACGCTGGCGGCGAAGGTGCCGTGGCGGGTCGCGCAGGTGATCGCCGGGCAGTACGTG
Organism: Actinophytocola oryzae; assembly: GCF_004364325.1. Taxonomy (GTDB): domain Bacteria; phylum Actinomycetota; class Actinomycetes; order Mycobacteriales; family Pseudonocardiaceae; genus Actinophytocola; species Actinophytocola oryzae. The sequence continues at coordinate 122,883 of NZ_SOCP01000016.1, forward strand.
GTGGCCGCACTGGCGCGGGGGCACGACGCGGCCACGGCGGATGGCGAGTTGCTCCGCGTGGTCGCGCTGCGACACGGGCACGCCGTCACGGACACCGACGCGCTGCTGCGGGAGGCGTTCCACCCGGAGTCCGAGCTCGACCGCAGGCGCTCGGCCGGGTCGGCGCACCCGGCGGAGGTCACCCGCCTGCTCGCGGCACAGGAAGGGCGGCACGACGCGCTGGCCGCCGAGGTCGCGGCCCGACACGCCACGCTCGACGCGGCGCGGGCCCGCGTCCACGACGTGGTCGGCACAGACCAGCACGAGCGAGAGGGCGGCGACCAGTGAGCACGTTACGTCAGTCGGTGCTGTACCGGCCGAGGAGAACGGCTGCCGCCGGCGGTGTCGCGGCGTTCGGGACCTTCGGCGAGCTGCTCCAGGGTGCGCTGCCCGACGGAAACGACTTCCTGGTCACCATGCCGATCGCGCGGTGGAGCACCGCCACCTTCCGGCTCGACCCCGACGCCGACACCGTGACGGTCCTGCCGGCGCACAAGACCAAGTCGCTGCGTCTGGTCAGGATGATGCTCGACCGCTACGGCGTGCGTGGCGGCGGCACCCTCCTGCTGGAGAGCGACCTGCCCGAGGGCAAGGGCCTGGCCAGTTCGTCGGCCGACCTCGTCGCGACCGCGCGGGCGGTCGGGCGGGCCGTCGGCGTCGTGCCGGGGCCCGCCGAGATCGAGACGCTGCTGCGCGGGATCGAGCCGACCGACGGCGTGATGTACCCGGGTGTGGTGGCCTTCCACCACCGCGCGGTCCGGTTGCGCACGCGCCTCGGCCACCTGCCGAGGATGACGATCGTGGGCATCGACGAGGGCGGCTCGGTGTCGACCGTGCGGTTCAACAAGTGCCACAAGGTGTTCTCCCCCGCCGTCCGGGACACCTACGCGCGGCTGCTGGACACGTTGTCGGCGGCGATCCGGTCCGGCGACACGGCCGCCATCGGCCGGGTCGCCACCGAGAGCGCGCGGCTGAACCAGCGGTTCTGCCCGAAGGGGACACTCGACCGGATGATCGCGATCTGCCGGGAGGTCGGTGGTCTCGGCGTGGTCACCACCCACAGCGGTACCGCGCTCGGCGTGCTGCTCGACGACGCGCGGCCCGCGCACCCCGAGCGTCTCGAGTGGACGAAGCAGGCGTGCGGCGAGATCACCGGCTCCGTGTGGGTCGACCGGACCCTGCCGGACGACGGCAGGCGACGCCTGCCAGAGGAGAACACCCGCGCGGCGTGACGGAAGTCCTGTCGGGAGCCGCGGCGCGGGACCTGGTCGGCGCCGCGTCGTCGAAGGCGAGCGACACCGAGGCCGAGTTCCAGGGAGATGCCCGTGTCCGAGTACGTGGTGGTCGTCAACGACGAGGAGCAGTACTCGCTCTGGCCCGCGGCGCGGGAGATCCCGGCGGGCTGGACCGCGGCGGGGGTCCGGGGCACCGAGGACGAGTGCGTCGGGCACGTCGAGCGCGTGTGGGTGGACATGCGCCCCCGCGCCCTGCGTGGCGGTGACGACGGGATCGGGCCACTCCCCGTGGGCCACGCGCCGGTCTCGGAGTCCGCCTGCGTCGACGATGCCGGACCGTCCCGGCCGGCCGCGCCCCGCACCGAGGCGGAGCGGGTCATGGTCGAGGTGTTGGCGGCGGTGCTCGGCCGCGACACGGTCGGCGTGCACGACGACTTCTTCGCCCTCGGCGGCGACTCCGTGCTGGCGATCCACGTGGTCGCCCGCGCCAGGGAGGCCGGGTGGGCGATCAACCCCCGGCAGGTGCTCACCTGCCGGGGGCCCGCCGAGCTGGCCGCGGTGGCCGTACCAGTGGCGCAGGCCGGCACGGCCGAGCCCGACGTGGAAGCCGACGGCGACCCGTGGCAGGTCGTCGACACCTACCCGCTCTCGCCCGCGCAGGCGGGCATGGTGTTCCACACGCTGTTCGACCCGGACGGCACCGAGCACGTGGTGCAGTTCGTGTACGCCGTCGACGGCGACCTCGACACGGGTCTGCTGCGGCGCGCGTGGGAGCACGTCGTCGACCGGCACCCGATCCTGCGCACGACGTTCGCCTGGGACGGGCTGCCCGAGCCGGTGCAGCGGGTGCACCGGCACGCCCCCGTCGAGCTGCGTGAGCTGGACTGGCGGGACGTCCCGCCGTCCCGGCTGCCCGCGCGGCTCGACGAGCACCTGGCCGCCGAGCGTGCCGGCGGCGTCGACCTCGAACACCGGCCACCGCACCGGTTGGACCTGGTCAGCGTCGCGGGCGGCGGGCACCGGATGATCTGGCACGGGCACCACGTGCTGCTCGACGGCTGGAGCGCGCGGCTCGTCGTCGAGGAGGTGCGGGCCACCTACCGGAGCCTGGCCGACGGCACCCGCCCGGCCCTGCCGGAGCCCGTGCCGTTCCGCCGGCACGTGGACGCGCTGCGCGACCACGACCGGCGTGCGGCGGCGGCGTACTGGCGCAAGGTACTGGACGGTGTCCGCACCCCCACCCAGCTGTCGCTCCCCCGGCCGGAGCGTGCGGCCGGGCCGGAGGTCGAGACGTTGTTCGGCCGGCTCTCCACCGGGGACACCGGGAACCTGCGGGCTCTGGCGCGGCGGCACCGGTTGACGGTCGCCTCGGTCGTGCACGCGGCCTGGGGGCTGCTGCTGAGCAGGCATGGCGGCGGCCGGGACGTCGTGTTCGGCACGACGGTGACCGGCCGCTCCGGCGGGCTGCCCGGCGTAGAGCGGATCGTCGGGCTGCTCGTCACCACGCTCCCCGTCCGGGTGCGGGTGCCCCTCGACGCGAAGGTCGGCGACTGGCTGCGTGGGGTGCACGAGCAGCTGGTCGACCTCCGCGCCCACGAGCACTGCGCACTGGTCGACGTGCGCCGCCAGAGCGAGGTGCCTGCCGGGCAGCGGCTGTTCGACACGGTCGTCGTGTTCGAGCCGACGCACCGGAACCTCGCCGGGGAGGGCGGCGTGACGTTCACGCCGCTGCGCACCGAGGAGCGGACCGGTTACCAGCTGGTGCTGAACGTGGTGCCGGGTGACGAGCTGGCCTACCGGCTCGACTTCCGGCCCGGCCGGATCGCGCCGGACGCCGCCAGGCGGCTCACGGCGCACTTCGCGATGCTGCTCACCGAGCTGGCCGCGCCGGACGCGAGGATCGGCGACCTCGCGCCGCTGCCGGAGGCCGAGCGTGCGCTGGTGGTGGAGCGGTTCAACGACACGGCGGCGGAGTTCCCCGCGCACCTGTGCCTGCACGAGCTGTTCGAGCGGCAGGCCGACCGCTGCCCCGACGCCGTGGCCGTGCGCACCGGCACCGGGTCGGTCTCCTACGCCGAGCTGGACGTGCGGGCGAACCGGCTGGCCCACCACCTTGTCGACCTCGGTGTCGGGCCGGAGTCGCTCGTGGGCATCTGCGTCGAGCGCGACCTGGACATGGTGGTCGGTCTGCTGGCGGTGCTGAAGGCAGGCGCGGCGTACGTACCGCTCGACCCCGGGCACCCCGCCGAACGGCTGGCGCGCGTGCTGGCCGACACCGCCGCGCCGGTGGTGCTCACCCAGGAACGGTTGCTGGGCCGGGTGCCCAGGCACGGCGGCCGGGTGATCTGCCTGGACGGCGCCGAGGACGCCGCACGCGTCGCGACCCGCCCCGGCGGCCGGGTGGCGCGCACGGTGTCGCCGGAGAACCTCGCGTACGTGACCTACACGTCCGGCTCGACCGGCATGCCGAAGGGCACCCTCATCCGCCACCGCGGCATCGTCAACTACGTCTGGTGGATGGCGAACCGCTTCCCGCTCACCGGCGGGGACACGGTGCCACAGCTCGCGGGGCTGTCGTTCGACGTGTCCGCGTACGAGCTGTTCTGGCCGTGGGCGCGTGGCGCGGCCGTGCTGCTGACCAGGCCGGACGGCCACCGCGACCCGAGGTACCTCGTGGACACGATGGTCGGCGAGAACGTGACCGCCGCCCACGTGGTGCCCTCCATGCTGCGTGCTGTGCTGCCGTTGCTCGGCGAGCGGCGGCTGCCGCTGCGCTGGCTGCTCGCGAGCGCGGAGGCACTCACCATGGACGTGCTCGAGGAATGGGAGAAACGCTGCCCCGACACGGAGCTGCTGAACCTCTACGGCGTGACCGAGGTGTCGGTGGACTCGACGGTGTGGTCGTGCCACTCCTCGGCCGGCCTGGTGTCGGTGGGCTCGCCGATCGCCAACACGCGGGTGTACGTCCTGGACGCGGCGGGCGCGCCCGCCCCGGTCGGTGTGGTGGGCGAGGCCCACCTCGCCGGCGCGGGCGTCGGCCGCGGCTACCACGGCAGGCCGGGGTTGACCGCCAGCCGGTTCGTGCCGGACCCGTTCGGGCCGCCGGGCGAGCGGATGTACCGCACCGGCGACCTGGTGCGCTGGCTGCCCGGCGGCACGCTGGAGTTCCTCGGGCGGCTGGACCACGAGGTGAAGATCCGCGGGTTCCGGGTGGACCTCGGCGAGGTCGAGGCGGCGGTCCTGACCCACCCCGGCCTGGCGCACGCGGTGGTCGTCGCCCGCGCCGACGCACGCGGGTCGAGGCGCCTCGTGGCGTACGTGGTCGCGAACCGGGCACCCGCGCCCACGACGGCGGAGCTGCGTGCCCACCTGCACGACCGGCTGCCGGACTACATGGTGCCCGCCGCGTTCGTCGTGCTGGACACGATCCCGTTGAACCCCAACGGGAAGGTGGACCGCGCCGCGCTGCCGGAGGTCGGCGGCGCCGGGCAGGAGCCCTCGTTCGTCGCCCCGCGCACCTCAGTGGAGCACATCCTCGCGGGGGTGTGGCGCGAGGTGCTCGGGGTGCCGGAGGTCGGCGTGCACGACAACTTCTTCGACCTCGGCGGCGACTCCGTCCTCTCGATCCGGGTGATGGCGGCCGCGCGGCGGGCCGGGCTGGCGCTGACGCCGAGGCAGATGTTCGCCGACCCCACGATCGCCGACCTCGCTGTCCACGCCCGGGCGGAGGACGGCGGCGAACACCGGTAGCGCGACAGCGAAAAGGGGGAGACACCGTCGAGGTGTCTCCCCCTGTCACGTCAGGCGCTTTGTTCCTCCGCGACGGAGACCCGGACCGCGGCCAGTGCGTGGTCCAGGGTCTCGCCCACCGCTTCCGGGGTGGGGCCGCAGGCGATCACGTGCCCCAGCCTGCCGTAGGCGTCCCGTGCCGGCGCCACCCTGGCCCCTGGCACCGCCGACACCAGCACGTCACGTACCCCGGGCAGGGTCCGCGCGGTGTCCACACCGGACACCGCGGTCACCGTGCCGGACCGGTCGGCCATGACGAACCGGATACCCGCCCGGCTGTCCTGTCCGGACCTCGCGGTCAGGTCGACCGGCAGCCCCGCCGCCGACCGGACCAGCTGCTCGATGAGGTCGATCCCGTCCACGATGCGGACCAGCGCCGGGATCATCCCGCCCGCCAGCCGCACGTTGATCTCCACGACCGCCACCCGGTCGCCCGCGAGCTTCACCTCGGTGTGCGTCGGGCCCTCGCGCACACCGACCGCGGCGAGCGCGGAGCGCACCGTGTCGACGATCCGCGCGGAGGTCCCGGCGTCGAGCGGTGCCGGGTAGAGGTGGCCCGACTCGACGAAGTACGGGTCGCCGGTCACCTCCTTCGCCGTGATGCCGACACAGGTCGCCACGCCCGCCGAGGAGAACATCTCCACGCTGTACTCCGGCGCGTCCAGGTACTCCTCGACCAGCGCGACCCCGGCGGCGGGCTGGTCGCGGGCGTTGACCCTGGCCGCCAGGATCCGCCCGAGCTGTGCGCGCACCTGTGGCCACGACCGGCACAGCAGCACGTTCTGCGACCCGGACTCGTCCACCGGCTTGACCACGCACGGCAGGCCGATCGCCGCGACGTCCGCTCCCGCGTCGGTCACGGCGGCGAACCGCGGCTGGCCGATCCCGGCCTCGGCCAGCCGCTCCCGCAGGCGTGCCTTGTCGCGGCAGCGCCAGATGGCCGCCGGCGGGTTGCCGGGCAGCCCGAGCCGCTCGGCGAGGCGGGCGGCGGCGAGCAGGTAGAACTCGCTCGTCGTGGTGACCCCGGCGACGGGACCGGAGACGGCCCCGGCCAGCGCCGAGAAGTCGTTGGTGTCACAGGGAACCACCTCTGCGCCGGTGTCCGCCAGGCCCCGGTACCTGCCCGGGTCGCCCGTCAGCAGCACCGGCTCGAAGCCCAGCCGCGCGGCCGTGGTCAGCGCCAGCATGCCGGTGCCGGTGGTGTTGGACTCGACGAAGATCAGGCGACGCGCCACGCCAGGTCCTTTCGCGACTCGGTGAGGTAGCTGCAGGACCAGCTGCGCACGCGCACGCCGTAGGGCACCCGCACGGGCTCGGTCCGGTCCGGCAACTCGTGCAGGCGGTGGGTGTCCCAGTGGCCGTCGTCGTAGACCGTGTCGGCGTACCGGTCGCCCCGGTCGGGGAAGATCCCCACCGCCCTGGCGCCCTCGGGCAGCCCGGCCACGACGTGGCGGAGCACCCGGTACACCGAGCCGGCGGTGTTGCCCCCGAAGACCTGCTGTTCGCGGGCGAGCGCGCGGGCGGCCGTGAACGCCTCCCGGTCGTTGAGCCAGTGCACCTCGTCGATCTGCGCATGGTCGAGGTTCGGCGGGTGCATGCTGTTGCCCAGCCCGCTCTGCAGCCGCTTCGGCTCGTCCGGCTGTCCGAACAGGACACTGCCGACGCAGTCGACGCCGACCACCCACAGGTCCGGCAGGTACTCGCGCAACGCGCGTGCGCTGCCGCACAGCGATCCCCCGCTGCCGACCGCGCCGACGAGCACGTCGACGTGACCGAGGTCGGCGAGCAGCTCCTCGGCCAGGGTCCGGTACGCCGCCGGGTTCTGCGGGTTGCTGTACTGGCGGGGCCAGAACGCCCCGTCCAGCTCGGCGCGGAGCTGCTCGAGCCGTTCGAGCCGCGCGCTCTGCCAGCCGTGCGCCGACATCTTCGGCACCACCTCGACCACGCAGCCGAGCGACCGCAGCTTCGCGAGCGTCATGGGGTCGATCCTCGGGTCGGTCACGATGTACACGGGGTGGCCGAGCGCGGTGCCGACGAGCGCGACCCCGAGCGCCATCGTGCCCGACGAGCTCTCGATGATCGGCGCGCCGGGGCGCAGTTCGCCGGACTCCCGCGCGCTCAGGATGATCTGCCTCGCCACCCGGTCCTTCATGGCGAACATGTTCTGCAGCTCCAGCTTCGCGTACGCCGTGGCGCGGGGTCCCGGCAGGTCGAGGCGGAGCAGTGGGGTGTGGCCTATCGCGTCGATCATGTTCTCGTGCAGCATCCGGGTCCTTCCGTTGGCGGGCGGGGCAACCGGCGGGGAGAGCGGGCCCGGTCCCATGATCTTGCGTGCGTCCATCACGCGGCCTTCGTGGACATATCCCCGGCGGTTCCCGCCGGCGCGGGAGGCGTGGAGAGCGCACTGAGAGACAACAGCGGCGAATGTCCACTGGCTACCATCGGTTGACGAACGCCGCACCGCTTGGGGAACAGTCATGACCTCGGCGACCGATCCCGACGAGCGCAACGAGCCCGTGCGCTTCGAGCTGCTCGGCCCGGTGGCCGTGGTGTGCGGCGACCGGCGCGTGCAGCTGCGTGCGCACCGCCACCGGGTCATCCTCTCGACGCTGCTGCTCGAGGCGAACCGGGTGGTCAGCGGCGACACCCTGGTCGACTCGATCTGGGAGGCGCAGCCGCCGGTCACCGCACGCAGCCAGATCCACATCTGCGTGTCGGCGATCCGCCGCCGCCTGCGGGAGTTCGGCGCGGACCACCTGATCTCCACCGAGCCCAACGGCTACCTCATCCGCGTCGAGGACGACCAGCTCGACCACCGCCGCTTCGCCAGGCTCACCGCCACCGCGACCCAGCTCGCCAGGCAGGGCAACACGGCCGACGCCGCGACGACCCTGCGCCAGGCGCTCGCGCTGTGGCGGGGGCGTGCCCTTGCCGACGTGAACAGCGGCCCCCTGAGTCCCAGGGCGGCCAGGCTGGACGAGGACCACCTGGTGGCGCTGGAGAGCTGCGCGGAGCTGGAACTGCGCCTCGGCAGGCACCGCGAGCTGATCAGCGAGCTGGCCGAGCGCGTCGCGTCGTTCCCGCTGCGTGAGCGCAGCCGGGCGCAGCTGATGCTGGCGCTGCACAGGTCCGGCAGGCAGGCGGAGGCCCTTGAGGTCTACCGGGAGGGCCGCCGCGAGCTCGTCGAGCAGCTGGGTCTGGAGCCGGGCGAGGAGCTGCGCAGGACCGAGGCGCTGGTCCTGTCCGACGAGGCGGGCCTCCCTGCGCCGGAGCAGGAACCCGCCCCGCCGCCCCCGGCCCGTCAGCTGCCCGCCGACATCGGGGACTTCGTCGGCCACGACGCCCTCGTCGAGCGGCTCACCGGGCTGCTGGTGCGCGCACCGGGCGAGTCACGCAGGCCCGCGGTGCCGGTCGTGGTGGTCACGGGCACCGGCGGCGTCGGCAAGAGCACGCTGGCCGTGCACGTCGCGCACCTGCTCGCCGGTGAGCAGTTCCCGGACGGCCAGCTGTACGCGAACCTCGGCGGCAACCAGCCGCGCCCCCGCCAGCCCGGTGAGGTCCTGAGCAGGTTCCTCCGCGCGCTCGGCGTGTTCCACTCGGCGATCCCCGACGACGTCGACGAGCGGGCGGAGCTGTACCGCAGCCTGCTCGCCGAGCGGCAGGTGCTGGTGCTGCTCGACGGCGCGGTCGCCGAGTCCCAGGTGCGGTCGCTGCTGCCGGGGAGCGCCACGTGCGGCGTGCTCGTCACCAGCCGCACCCCGCTGACCGGGCTGGCCGGGGCCGCGCAGGTCGACGTGCGCACGTTCGACGACGACCAGGCGGCCGCCCTGCTCGGCAGGATCGCCGGGGTGCGGCGCGTCGAGGCCGAGCGTGCCGAGGTGACCGAGCTGAGCAGGCTCGTCGGCGGCCTGCCCCTCGGTCTGCGCATCATCGGCTCGCGCCTCGCCGCGCGTCCACACTGGACACTGGGGACGATGTCGCGGCGGCTCGCCGACCGGCGCAACCGGCTCGACGAGCTGGCACACGGCGATCTCGGTGTCCGCTCGACGATCTCGTTCAGCTACGAGTCGGTGCCGGGGCGGGCTCGGCTGCTCCTGCGGCTGCTGAGCGAGGTCGACACGGACGGCGTGCCCGACTGGCTGCCCTCTGCCGTGCTCGACACCGACCGCGCCGACGCGGACGAGCAGGTCGAGACCCTGGTGGACGCCCAGCTCGTCGAGCTCGTGAGCGACGGTGCCCGCGTCAGGTACCGGATCCACGAGCTGGTCAGGGTCTTCGCGAGGGAGCAGTCCGCGACGGACTCCCCCGAGGCGCGCACGGCCATGCTCACCAGGGTGTGCGGCGGCTGGCTGCTCCTGGCCGAACAGGCGCACCAACGGCTCTACGGCGGCCAGTTCACGATCCTGCACGGCTCCGCGCAGCGGTGGGGGGCCGGGGAGCTGACGGTGCGCGGCGACCCGCTGCACTGGCTGGAGACCGAGCGGGTCAACCTGTGCGCGGCGGTGCGCCTGGCCGGGGCCGCCGGTCTCGACGAGCTGGCGTGGGACCTCGCGATGACGCTGGTGACGCTGTTCGAGGCACACGGTCACGTCGACGAGTGGGTGGAGACCCACGAGGCGGCGCTGGAGGCGGTGCGCCGCACCGGGAACCGGCGTGGCGAGGCCGCGATCCTCTGCTCGCTCGGCTCGCTGTACGTCGGTCGCGGGCAGACCGGTCACGCCCGGTCCATCCTGATCCCGGCGCTGCGCACGTTCATGGCCCTGGGCGACCCGTGTGGCCGCGCGCTGGCCGCGCGCAACATCGCCGCGGCACACTTCGCCGACGGCGACCTGCGGCAGTCGAGCGTCCGCTACCAGCAGGCGCTCGCCGAGTTCCGCAGGCTCGGCGACCAGGTCGGCGAGGCGCACGTGCTCATCAGCCTGGCCAGGATCGACCTGGCCGGCGGCGACGCCGACACCGCGCTCGCGCAGCTGGAGGAGGCACTGCGGCTGGCGGAGCTGACCGGCCACGACCGCACACAGGCGCAGGCCCTGCACCGGATGGGTGAGGCGGCGCTCGCGCGGGGGCGGCCGAAGGAGGCGCGGCAGCGGCTGCGGCAGGCGCTGGTGCTGGTGTGCGCCAGGAACGACCGGATCGGGCAGATGCACGTCCTGCACGCACTGGGTCGCACGCATCTGGCGCTGCGGCAGCACAAGAGCGCCGAACGCAGGCTGCGGGACGCGTTGACGATCGCCGGTGAGGTGGCCGATCCGGTGACGGGCGAACAGCTCCGGTCGGCACTGGGCCACTTCGGCGACCGCCTCGACGACGCGGCGAGCGCGTGAGCCGGGTCAGCGTGCCGACGACGTGTCGTCGCGCCTGATGTGCCACGGGGTGTCGAGCTGGGCCATGGTGGTGCTCCGTTCCTTTTACGTACGAACGACTTGCGCACCATGAAAGTAGTGAACGCGGCTATCTCGGACCTATCTCGCCGCCGAGACCGTCGCCCTGTGCGGCAGCGGGGGGCGAGGCAGGAAATGCCCGGCCCCCGCTGCCGCCTCCCCCAGTGGCCGACGGGCGACCCCCCCGGTCGTGTGCAAAGCCCGTCGTGCGCTGGTTACCAGCATGGCGCCGTCACGGGACCCGGAACAGCGGGTGACCGTCGCCAGGTGTGTTGGCGACGGGCGACGCCTGGGAAAGGAGGACGCGGCGCACCAGACTGGCTGACATGCCAGGACGCTCGAGAATTCGGTCGCCGATGTCCCGTCGCGGCTCCGGGGGCCGACACGGTGGCTAGGCTGGCATCGTTGGTCACCAGTCGACGGCGCCGGGGGTGCTCATGACTGAACAGCCGGACCCTTTCGGCGCGGAACTGCGGCGGCGCAGGGTGGCCGCGGGGTGGTCGCTGTCGATGCTCGCCAAGCGGGTGCACTACAGCAAGGGCCACCTCGGCAAGGTCGAGACGGGGTCCAAGCTGCCCGGCATCGACCTCGCCCGCCGGTGTGACGCGGTCCTCGACGCGGGCGGCCAACTCGCCGCCCTGGCAGGCAAGACCCAGCCCGACAGCCCTCCGACGGTTGCCGAGGCCGAGCACGGTGGCGAACTGTGGGTGATGAGCATGGCGCCGGACGGATCGAGCTGGCTGGTACCCATGCCCCGGCGCGAGGCACTCGCGACCGGCGCCGTGTCGTTGTTCGGGTTGAGCCTGCGCCCACAGGGCTTCTCGGCAGCCGCCGACCAGGAGGCCACGCTCACGGCCTTCCGTTCGCTGTTCGAGCAGGTTCGGCTGCTGGGGCAGACCACGAGTCCCAGCGTCGTGCTGCCGACCGTGATCGCCCAGACCCACACGCTGCGCGGGATCGCCAGCGCGGCTTCCCCACCGCTGCGGGAGAAGCTGCTGCGGCTGGCCGCACGCTACGCGGAGTACGCGGGCTGGATGGCCCAGGAGGCCGGCGACGAACGGGGCGCGTTGTGGTGGACCCGTGTCGCGGTGGAGATGGGTGAGGCGGCCGGTGACACCGAACTGGCCACCTACGCCCTGATCCGCCAGGCTCTGATCACGCTCTACCGCGACGACGCCGTCGGCACCATCGAGCTGGCGCGGCAGGCCCGGGCCGCCCCCGGGACGTCCCGGCGCGTGCGTGGGCTCGCCGCGTTGCGTGAGGCCCAGGGACACGCGCTCGCCTGCGACTACGACCGGTGCCGGCAGGCACTCGACATCGCGGTGGCGCTGCTGGACGACACCGAGCACGACTCGCCGTCCGGCCCGGTGATCGGTTCGGCGTCGGTCGCGGGCGCGAGCCTGAGCGAGCTCGTGGCCGGCTGGTGCCTGCACGACCTCGGCAGGCCCCAGGAGGCGGTGGACGTCCTCGACCGGCAACTGCTCATCCTCCCCGAGACCGCCCGCCGCTCCTACGCGCGTTTCGGTGCGCGGCGGGCACTCGCCTGTCTCGCCTCGGGCGAGGTCGACCACGCCGGCGCGCTCACCGAGCAGGTCCTCGACGCCGCCGCCGTGGTCGACTCGGCCACCATCCGCCACGACCTGCGCCGCCTGGCACAGGCCCTCGCCCGCTGGCGCACCCGGCAGTCGGTGCGCGACGTGTACCCGCGACTGAGCGCGGCGCTGCGCACACCGACGCTCTGACCGCACCGACCGACCCGACCGACCCCTTGCCATCCCACGGGAACACTGCGAGCCTCGACACGTTGAGCGACGGTCCATCACGCGACGGTGTCCGCGGGAGAGCACGTGGGTGGGGTATTCATCAACTACCGCACCGGAGACGGCGAGTTCGCGGCCACACTGATCACCAGGGTGCTGTCCTCGCGCTTCGGCGCGGAACACGTCTTCCTGGCCAGCAGGTCGATCCGTCCCGGCGAGGACTTCGCCAGGAAGATCCTGGAACGCCTCGAGCAGTCGGACGTGCTGCTGGCGATCATCGGCGCGCGCTGGCAGACCATCACCGAACGGCAGCGCAGGAGGGAGACCGAGGCGCCGGACGACTGGGTGCACCGTGAGATCGCCGAGGCGTTCCGCCACGGCCTTCGGGTCATCCCGGTGTTCCTCGACCACGCCGTCGCGCTGGCCGAGGTCGACCTCCCCGCCGACATCGCGCCGCTCGCGCGCTGCCAGTTCCTGCGGCTGAGCCACCGCAACGACACCAGGGATCTCGCCAGGCTGATGGAGGAGCTCGGCGACCTGGTGCCCGACCTCCTGCTGGACCGGGTCTTCGCCGCCTCGCCGCCACCGAACCGGGCGCTCGAACCCGTCGCGTGGCTGCGCCCCGGCTACCGCATCGTGCCCTTCGCCGGGCGCGACGGCGAGCTGGCCGTCCTGTCCCGCTGGCTCGCGGGCCCCAGACAGGTGTCCGCGCAGCTGGTCACCGGCCCGGCCGGGCTGGGCAAGACACGGCTCGCCCAGCAGCTGTGCCAGGACGTCGCGGGGCAGGGCTGGGTCACCGGGCTGGTCCACGACAACGCCACCATCGCCGACCTGACCAACCTCGGCGCGATCGACAAACCCCTGCTGGTGGTCGTCGACGACGCCGAGACCAGGTTCGAGGAGGTCCACGCCCTGGCCGCCGCGCTGAGCGCGCGGGCGGCCACCGCGCCTCCCGCGCGGCTTCTGTTGCTCGGCAGGGAAGGCGGGGACTGGCTGACCCGGCTGCGCACCCACACCAACGACCGGGTCAGCAGCCTGTTCCGCGCACTGCACGACCTCGCGCTCGGTCCTGCCGAGCTCGACCGTGGCGCCGAGTTCCACCGCGCGGCGAGCGCCTACGCCGACTTCCTCGACCTGCCCGCGACGACGCTCCGGCCGCCGGCGGACCTCGCGCACCACCGGTACGCGGCCGCGCGGACCGTCCACGCCACCGCGCTCATCGCGCTGCTCGACGCGCACCCGGGGTCCGCGCCGGCACCGGACCCGGAGCTGCACCGCACGGCACGACCGGAGTCTCCCTACCGGGGGCTGCGGCCGTTCCAGGAACGGGACGCCCGGTTCTTCCGGGGCCGCGACCCGCAGATCCGGCAGCTGGAGACACTGCTGGAGCAGCACCGGCTCGTCATGGTCACCGGGGCGTCGGGCAGCGGCAAGTCCTCGCTCGTGCGTGCCGGTCTCCTTCCGTCGCTGCGTGAGCGGGACATCTCGGTGACGGTGCTGCGGCCGACCGCCGACACCACACCGGCCGAGCTGCTGGCGAACGCCGTGACGCCCCTCGTCGGACACGAGCGGGCCCGTGGGGACCTCGCGCCGCTCGCCGACGCGATCGTCGAGGCCGTCGGGCACTGGGTGCTGTTCGTGGACCAGTTCGAGGAGCTGGTGGCGGCGAGTCCGGACTCGGCGACGGAGCTGGCCGAGCTGGTGGCGGGGCTCGTGCGCGCGGCGCAGGCCCGACCGGCCGGGACCCCGCCACTGCGTGCGGTGTTCACGGGCCTGGCCGCCGACGAGCGCTCGCACCCCCTGCCCCTGCCGAGGATGGGGCCTGCCGAGCTGCGTGCCGCCATCGTGGGGCCCGCCGACCTCGTGTCGTTCGAACCCGGCCTGGTGGACCGGATCATCGCCGACACGACCGACGCCCCCGGCCGGCTCCCGGTGGTGGAGCTGACCCTGACGCGCCTGTGGGAGTCCGCGCAGGGCGGCACTCTCACCCACCGCGCCTACGACGAGCAGGGCGGCGTGGCCGGAGCCCTGGCCGCGCACGCGGACCGGCTCTGCACGCGGCAGCTCGCGCCCGATGAGCTGGCGGTCGCCGAGCGGTTGCTGGTTCAGCTCGCCAGACCCGGTGAGCACGGCACCTTCATCGACACCCCGGTCCGGCTCGACCAGCTCGACCCGGACGCACGCGACATGGCCAGAACCCTCGCCGAGCACCACCTCGTGGTGCTCGGGATCGAACCCGGCGGGCCGGAGACCGTCGCGCTGGCACACGAGGCACTCGTCCAGCGGTGGCGGCAGCTCCGTGAGTGGCTCGTCGCGGCACAGGACTTCCGGTCATGGCAGGAACAGCTGCGCACCACGCTCGGGCAGTGGCGGCAGTCCGGCCGCGATCCCAGCACGCTGCTGCGTGGCGTCCCCCTCGCCACGGCCGAGAACTGGCTGGCCCACCACCCCCGCGGCCTCACCGGCGAGGAACGGGACTACGTCCTCGCCAGCCGCGTCCGCCAGCGCCGGGGCGTGCTCGGCTGGCGGATCGTCACCGCGGTGATCAGCGCGCTGGCCCTGACGGCGACCGCGCTCGCCGTGCTGGCCGCCAACCGCAATCAGCAGCTCGCCGAGCAGCTGCGTCACGCGGTGGCGGTCTCCCTCGGGCAGGAGGCGGAGCGCAGATCGGACACCGATCCGTTCGCGGCACTGCAGTTCGCCCAGGCCGCGTGGCGCCACGACCCGACGAGACCCGAGGCCTACGCGGCGTTGCTGCGCCAGTACCTCGGGTTCGCGGCGGTGGACGAGATCCGGTCGGGGCTCTGGTCCGGCGCCGTCACCGCCGCCGTCAGCACCGAGGACGGCCGGGTGAGCGCCATCGCCGAGGAGGACGGCAGGATCACGGTGTGGACCGGTCTGTTCGGACCCACTCCGCACAGCTGGTTCGTGGCCACCATCCCGGGGCAGCGCGGACTGCTGCTGAGCCCGGACGGCCGCTGGCTCGCGGTCGCGACCGACCACGGTGGGGTCACGCTCTGGGACGTCGACCAGGGCCTCGGCCCGCTTCCGCTGCGCCTGGACGAAACCCGCGTCTTCGAGGCGTACTCCGTGCGCAGCGCGCGGTTCTCGCCGGACGGCGGGGTGCTCGTCGTGACCCTGCTGCGCAACGCGTACGCGACGACCCCGGGTGCGCCCTACCTCGTCGAGGTGTGGGACGTGCCCCTGCGGCAGCAGATCACGAGCGGCGTCGGCGCCGCGCCCGGGGTGACGGACGTGCACGTGCGGCGGACCGAACCCGGCGGTGGCCGCGCGTGGTTCGGTGAGGACCACGCCGACGGCACGCGGCACGAGGTACTGCGTGACCTGTCGACGGGCGCCGCGCTCGGCGAGACAGCCGCGGACTTCGTCACCCCGGACGGCGTGTTCGCCGACTGCGGGCCCCAGCTCGCGGTCCTGGATCCCGCCACCGGGGCGCCGAAGCGCACCACCCGTGTGCTCGACTGCCCGTCGGACGACGGCGGGCTCACCGACCTGAGCGGCAGGTACGCGTTGTCGGGCAGCCCCTCGGCGCAGGAGTCGTTCGCCCGGCGCGGCCTCGTCGACCTTGGGACGGGCCGGTCCTACCTCGTGGACGCCCCGCCCGAGGGGCACGAGTACCCGGTGAACAACCTGACCGGCCACCGCACGGAGACGACTGTCGCGATCCCCGACGCGGGCACCGGTCCCCCGACGGTCTTCGTGCTGTCGACCGGGATGCTGCTGCGGCTGGCGCCACCCCGGTCGGTCGACGACGCCACCGTGGCGGCCCTGTCCCAGGACCTCGCCGCGACCGCGCTCAGCCCGGACGGCCGGGTGCTGGTGGCGCTGACCGGCGCGGGGCCGGACTTCGGCATCCTCGCCGTCGACGTGCGGACGGGACGGCGAGTCGAGGGCACCGCCGACAACCTGCCGACTCTGGGCGCGAACCCGAGGATCGCCTTCAGCCTCGACGGGAAGAGGCTGTTCGTGGCGGGCAACGCGGGCGAGCTGACAACTCTGCTGGCCGCCGACCTGACCGTGGTGCGCACGGTCTACGCAGGCGCGCCGACCCTTCCCGACACGCACGCCTCGATCGTCCCCCTGCCCGGCGACAAGGTGGCGGTGCTGTACGCCGGCGACGTCACGACCTGGCGGATCAGCACCGGCGAGCACGTCGGCGAGATGACCTCCCTGGCCGACGGCATCAGCGTCGAGGACGATCCCCGCGCCGAACGGCATCCGGTGGCGGTCCGCTGGCCGATCCGGCCCGCCCGGCTGCTGGTCGCCACGACCGCGGGCGTGGAGCTGTGGGACCTGGACGACCACCGGGTCGTGTGGGAGTCCCTGGGAGGTTCCGGCGTCGCCGCACCGGACATCCTCGCCGATCCGGCCAGGTCGCGGGTCGCCGTGCACTACCTCACCCCAGGGCGGCTCGAGCTGTGGGACCCCGACGGCGAAGGCACCCGGCCCCGCCTCGCGTCGTTGCCGGGCACGCACTCGATGGTGACGTTCACCCGTGACGGCAAGCTGGTCACGACCTCGGACGCCGGCCTGCTGCACGTGTGGGACTCGGAGGTCCTCGGCCGGATCGCGAGCTTCCGCGTGCCGGGCGTGCCCACCACGTGGTCGACGCACGACGACACGCTGACCACGTTGACCCGGCAGGGACCGCTGACGGTCGACCTGGAGCCCCGGCACTGGATCGAGCACCTGTGCCACCTCAACGACCGCGACTACACGCCGGGAGAACGCGCCGCCCTGCCCGGCGGGGCCGATCCGGTCCCGCCGTGCTCGGCCACCCGGTGACGGCCGGTCAGCCGGGCGCGCAGACGACGCCGAGGCAGTTCTCCGGCCCGCCGGAGCTCGTGTTCCCGCCACCGTCGGTGACGGCCCCCGGGTCCGCGTTGATGCCGTAGCGGAAGTTGTTCCTCGCGTGGTTGCGGGCCACCGTGATGTCACTGCCGGGACCGGCGCTCTCGACCCTGAGACCGTCGAACCCCGCCCCCTCGTCCCCGCCGAAGCCGTTGCCCTCGAACACGTTGTCGACGATCTCCAGCGGACCGAGCGGCTCGTCACCGGGAATGGGACTCACCAGCAGCCCGTACCCGCCGTTCCCCGCGAACCTGTTCCCCGACACCACTCCGTCACCGGAGAAGATGATAATTCCCCTCGTCTCCGAACCACTGAAGGAATTGCCGGTGACCTCGAACGAGTTCCACAGTCCGAGTGCTTCTCTGCCGATCATGGTATTTCCGGTCAGGTAGGTCTGTCTCGCACTCGCGTCGGCCAGGAGGGTGACCCGTTCGTTGTCCCGCACGGTGACCGAATCGCAGTAGGGACCCAGGTAGGCGATGCTCAGGTCGTCGCTGCCCGTGATGCTCACGGACGAGCTGAACCCGTCGAGATCGCCGCTGTAGCAGCCAAGGCCGTACAGGCGGATGGCGCCGCCCTCGATCGAGCACGAACTGCCGTACCCGCAGTTCGCCACACCTCGCCCGGTGTCCCCCGAGATGATCGACCCGGTGATGACGACCTTCGAGCCGTGGTCGAACGTGAACGGGTTGTAGGCACGCACACTGACACCGCGAAGCCGTACCTCCTCGGCGTGCTCGCCCACGACGGCCGGTGGGGTCGCGTCGGCCGTGCCTGCCGACACCGTGACGGTCTCGACGGTCACGTCCTGCACGTCGGTCATCTCGATACCGGTCGGATAGCGGCTGACCGTTCCGTTGCGCACGGTGATGTTCCTGATCGTCCGCCCGGCCCCGATCACGATCCCCTTTCGGTCGTCGCGGGGCTGGTCGGTGGAGATGGTGTGGCCGCCGAGGTCCAGTACGACGTCACCCGCGGCGATCGTGAGCGCGACGCCGGGGCAGACCAGGTCCCTGGTGACGACGGCGTCGGTGGCGATCGTGTCCCCGCAGTTCACCTCACGCGACGCGGGCACCACCGTGAACCGCTTGGACTGTGCGTCGGAGGCGGCCCCGGCACCCACCTCGAGCGTGACGGTGTAGGTCCCCGGCGTGTCGAAGACGTGCTCGAACCGCGGCTCGTGCGACGTCGTCTCCGTGCCCCGGTCGCCGGTCACCGTCCACTCCGTACGCTGCGGGGGTCTGCCGGTCAGGTCGGCGCTGAACCGCACCGGCCGGCCGACCTGCGGGGTGTCGGGTGCCACGTCGACCCGCACGATGTGCGGTGGCGCGTTCGGGTTCTCGACGACGACCCGGGTCGCCGCCGTGACGACCTCCCCGTCACGCAGCAGCGCCGAGAGGTTCACGGTGTAGGTCCCCGGCCGATCCCACCGGTGCCGCACCGTGAGGCCGGTGGCTCGGGTCCGGTCGCCGAAGGTCCAGTGAGCGCTGGTGACACCGGAGTCGCCGCCGGCGACGGCCGTGAACTCGAACTCGTCGCCGACCGCCCCGTGGTCCCTGGGACGGACCGCGATGGACACCGTGTTCTCGGACCGGGGGTCGGGACCGGCGTCCAGGGGCGGCTCGTCGTCGGGTTCGCCGACGACGTCCGTGCCGGGTGCCTTCGGGTTCAGCTCCCCACGCCGGTACTTGCTGATGGGCCGGCCCCGGCCGTCGGGGTCGATGACGCCGGCCTGGTCGCTGTCCGGGTCGTTGTAGAAGACCACCCCGTCCCGCGTCAGCAGGTCGAACCGCACGGGGCGGTCGAAGAGCCGTGGCCGCGCGACCACCCGCGAGGTCGCGAGGTCGACGACGGAGACCCCGCCGGTCGCGTAGTCGGGCACGAAGGCGCGGTCGCCGACCTCGACCGCCCGACCGAGTTCCATGGGCCCGTCGCCGAGCGCGACCGGCGGGGAGCACGAGCCGGAGTCGAGGTCACAGCTCAGGAACCGCCCGCGCGAGCCGACCGAGATCAGCAGCCGGCGTCGTTCCGGGGACCCGCTGACCGCGACGTCGTCGTCGGCCCGAACGTCGACCTTGACGGACTTCGTGACCGCTCCGGTCGCCGGGTCGAGCAGCTGGATCCTGCGGCGAGCCGGGTCCAGCAACGCGGGCCTGCCGTCGGTGACGGCGAGCCGGCTCGCACCGGGGGTGGCCGCGCGGGCTCGTGAGTGGCGGCGGCCGTCGGCGAACCAGACCAGGTCGCCGGTGCGGTTGTCCAGCATCCAGAGGCGGCCGGCGGGGTCCGTCACCACGTCCTCGGGTGACGTCTCGACGTCGAGGGGATGCGGCCGGCCCCGGGGTTCCAGGGTGGTGGGGTCGGCCGTGGCGAGCAGCCCGCGCCGGGTGTCCAGGATGAGGAAGGCGTGGGGAGTCGGGAAGACGGCGAGCCCGTCGTGGCCGGTCGCCACCGGTGACCTCTTCCGGGCGAAGGTGAGGGTCGCGCCGTCGATCCGGAAGACGAGGCCCCGCCCCGAGTCCAGCGCGTACCCGGTCCCGCCGCGCTGGGCGGTGTGGAGGGCACCACCGGACCGGCCGAGCGGAACCCCGGCGGCCACCTCCGCGGACGCCCCGTCCAGCAGGGTCAACTGCCCGATCGCGTTGGACGCCACCCAGGCCGCGCCCGCATGCAGACGCACGCCGGGCACAGGATCCCAGGGCGAGTCCCAACTCACGACGATCCCGAACACCATCGCGACCGCGACGATCCCTGCCGTCGCCCGGCGCAGCCGCGGGCCGACGCGGAACGAAAACCTCATGTCATCCCCCTGTCTCCCAGTCAGGTCACCGGCTCGGACGCGAGCAGGCCGGTGGGGAGCGATCGAGGATCGAGCCCGTCGACAGCCGCCCGATCCCACCGGACACCACCCAGGCCGCCCCGCCACGCGGACGCACACCCAACGCCCCGACGCATGACACCCCGGCGGTCACCCGCCGCGGTCCGGGGCCGGCGCGGAACCGAATCCTCATGTCATCCCCTGTCTCCCGGTCACGTCACCGGCTCGGGTGCGTGGGTGGACGCGCGCAGGCCGGCGAGGAGCGGTCGAGGATCGAGTCTGGCGATCAGCCCGCGTGGGGACAGCCGCCCCGGGTAGAGGCCGCGGCGCAGTGCCGACTCGTGCCGCCAGGCCTCCTCGACCGCGTGGTCGTCCGGCTCGACCGGTGCGTAGACCGCGGCCGTGGCGATCGATGCCAGTGGCACCAACGGTTCCGCAACCGCGCCCAGCACCCGCACCGCCCGCTCGGCCACCTCGTGGGCCGTCAGGGACGCCGGCACCGCGATGCCGCGTTCGACCAACCTGTCGACGGCTTCCAGCCACGCGCCCGTGACACGTGCCGCGTTGCCCGGTGCGAGCCGGCGGACTCGGCGCCTGCGTGTCTTCGCCGCGAGGACCGCCGCCGCACCAAGGAGAACCACGGCCGCCAGCACCCCCGCCGCGAGCACGGCGGCCCGCGTGGCGCCGTCCTGGTCGCCGTCCGGGCGGGCTCGTGTGCTCGGCCGGTCCGCCACGGGCGGCGGGGTGTCCAGCGGCGGGTTCGGTGACTGCCGCGGCGCCGCGGCGGGGCTCTCCGGCCGCTCACGCGTGTCGCCCGGCAGGTCGGTGGGTTCGAACGCGACCCAGCCGTAGCCGTCGAAGTGCACCTCCGCCCACGCGTGCGCGTCCTGGGTGGTCACCTCGTGGGTGCCTGCCGAGCTGTCGTCCAGCCGGTAGCCGACGGCGACCCGCGCCGGGAAGCCCAGAACCCTGGCGAGCACCGCGAAGGCCGACGCGTGTTGCTCCGCATAGCCTTCGCCGCTCGCGGTCAGCATCCTGACCAGCGCGGCGTAGGAGTGTCCCGGCGGCACGTCGAGCCGGTAGGGCAGGCCGCGCAGGTACTCCTCGATCGCGACCAGCTTGCCGTAGGGCCTGGTCTCGCCTGCCGTGAGCCGCTGCGCCCACGTCTCCAGCAGTGGTGGCATGTCCGAGGGCAGGGCGGTGTACCCGGGGGCGCCACTTGGTGAGGTCCGCACGAGGCCGCCGTCGCGGTCGGCGGTCTGTCCCACGACGGTGTAGGTGGTCCCGCGCGGTGTCCGCCGGGTGCCGACGAGGACGCCCGAGGAGGTGCTGAAGCCGGCGGTGTCGCCGAGGTCGAGCTGGACGGGCCAGCCGACCACGGGCAGGTACGGCCCGGCGAGGCCCTCGATCGTGACCCGTGCGGACACCGGCCGGCCCCTGGTCATCGCGGGGTCCGCGGCAAGTTGGTTGCCGGCCACCAGGAACCGGTCCCGTGACGTCCACGTCACGCCGTCGAAGGCGTCGAGGGCCGCGACCCTGATCCGGTCGACCTCGGCGCCGCCTGCGATCCCGACGGTGAACAGCGTGCGGGGTGGCTGCTCCCGCAGCTGGGCCTTGAGCCCGGCGAGCGGGGTGAGCGCTTCGGTGACGCGCACGGGCGGCGGCACCAGCGTTCGGGGATCGAAGCGTTGCTCACCGGAGGCCAGCGGCAGCACCACACCGCCCAGCACCCCGAGC
Organism: Actinophytocola oryzae; assembly: GCF_004364325.1. Taxonomy (GTDB): domain Bacteria; phylum Actinomycetota; class Actinomycetes; order Mycobacteriales; family Pseudonocardiaceae; genus Actinophytocola; species Actinophytocola oryzae. The sequence goes on from NZ_SOCP01000016.1 coordinate 144,511, forward strand.
ACCGCCACCACGACGACGACCGGGCCGCCGAAGGCGAGGCGGCCTGCCGCGACAGGACTCGAGTCCCCGGCTCGCAGCAACACCAGCGAGAACACGGCGACCAGGAACACCGCGGTGGCGAGGACCTGGATGCCCGGCTGGCGGCCGACCAGCACCAGCGCGGCGGCGAACGCCACGACCGCGGGCACCACCGGAGCGAACACCGCACGGGTGCGCAGGGCGAGCACGGTGGCCGCGAACGCCGCGGTCCAGGTGATCAGCACCGGCGTGACCAGCAGCTCACCGGTCGGCTCGGCGGGTGGCGCGACGGCGAGCATGCGTACCCAGCCACCGACCACACCCTGCCGCAGCGCCTCGGCCGTCGCCCGGGTGGGCAGGCCGTACTCGACGGTGTCGCGGAAGACGCCGTAGACGGCCAGGAGGACGAACCCGCCCACCGCCGCCGCCGACGTTCGGTACGGTCCCCACCGCCGCGGCCCGGCGACCGAGGCGATCGCGGCGCCCGTCACCGCCGCGGCGCACACCGAGGGCAGATATCCCGCGCCGCCGAAGAAACGGCCGTACAGCAGGGCGGTCGCGATCGTCGCCACCACGCACAGGACGACCTCGGTGAGCCGGACCGGCGTCACCGCTCTCGGTCGCTTCCCGCTCACCGTGGGAACAACTGGTTCCATCTGACCGCGAACTCCGTGCTGGTGCGGGCATCGACGGTGAGAACGCCGGACAAGACCGAGGACCCGGTCGTCGCGCCGAGGCGGACGACGCTGACGGTGGGAAAGTCCGCCCGCATCGCCGCGAGCGGTTCCAGGTGCCTCGGCTCGGCCCTGCCGGTGACGACGGTGAGCGCGGCGCCCTCCCCCGCCGCGACCACGTCGCGCACGAGGTCGGCGAGGGCGGGCAGGCCGGGGTCGCCGGGGGTACGCACCGCGCCGGACAGGAGGTCCAGTGCCGGGGAAACCCGGCTGTCCCACGGTGATCCCGTCTCGTCCGGCACGTCCCCGGTGGTGCGGCAGGCGACCGGGTGGCCTGCGTGGCCTGCCGCGACGCACATCGACGCGGCCACCTGGACGGCCTCCTCGAAGGTGTCGTCGTCGTAGGGCGCCACACTGGTGTCGAGGACGACGAGGTGGCGTGGCTCGTCGGGGACGACGTTGTTCCGGACCATGAGGGTGCCGGTCCGCGCGGTGGACTTCCAGTGGATGCGCCTGCAGTCGTCACCCGGCAGGTAGTCGCGCAGGCTGTGGAAGGCGACGCCGCCCTGGGGCGAGCTGACCGACGTGGGCCCCTCCAGGTCACGCGGTCCGCCGAGCGGCATCGACGCGATCGGGTGCACCGCGGGATGCACGTACAGCACCGACTCGCCACCCTGGCGACGCTCGACGGTGAACAACCGCAACGGATCGGCGTGACCGACCGCGGGCGGGGGGATCACGTACCGGCCGCGACGGTCCGCGGGCAGCGGGTACACGGTCCCGAACCCGGCACCGGCGGCGAGGCTGGGCAGGGGCACGGCGAGGCGGCGCCCGGCGACGGCTTCGACCACCAGCGAGGGAGGACTGCGCCGTCGCCCGGTGTTCGTCACGGTCAGGACGCCGTAGGCGGAGGTCCCGGCCGCCACCCGGTTCGGGCTGATCTCCCGCGTCGCGGCCAGACTCGGCCGGGCGAGCAGCCACACCACCCCGACCAGCAGGGCCGCGACACAGGCGAGGCCGAGCATGACCAGTTCGGGGTAGTCGGCCCACATCCCGGCGGGCAGCAGCACCGCGGCCGCCCCGACGACCCCGGCACCGGCGCGCGTGATCACGGCCCCTCCGCCGCACGCGGCACCGGGACGCCCGCGAGGATCTCCGTCACGATCGCCTCCGGTGCGCGCCGCTGGAACCTGGCGTCGGAGGTCAGCAGCAGCCGGTGGCTCAACACGGGCACGGCGACGGCCTTCACGTCGTCGGCGGTGACGAACTCCCGCCCCATCGAGGCGGCGTAGGCCTGCGCGGCGGTGGCCAGCGCGATGCTGCCCCGGGGGCTGACGCCGAGGCGCACGTCGGGGTGCCTGCGGGTGGCCCTGGTGATGGTGGCGACATAGGCCTGCAGTTTCGGTGAGACGTGGAGGTTGCGCAGGTCGCTGATCGTCTTGCGCAGCTCGGCCAGCTCGATCACCGGCTTCAGCTCCTCGGGCCTGCGCCTGGCGAGCCCGTCCGCGACGATCGACACCTCGTCGGCGAGCTCCTCCGGGTAGCCGATCGTGATCCGCATCAGGAACCGGTCGAGCTGGGCCTCCGGCAGCGCGTAGGTGCCCTGGTGCTCGACGGGGTTCTGGGTCGCGATGCACAGGAACGGGTGCGGCACGGGGTGGGCGACGCCGTCCACCGTCACCTGGTGTTCGGCCATCACCTCCAGCAGGGCGGACTGCGTCTTCGGCGACGCGCGGTTGATCTCGTCGCCGAGCAGGATGTTGGCGAACACGGGGCCCTGCCGGAACTCGAAGCGCCCGCTGGCCTGGTCGTAGACCTGCACACCCGTCACGTCGCTGGGCAGGAGGTCGGGCGTGAACTGGATCCGCCGCACCTGCGCACCCGCGACGGACCGCGCGATCGCCTTGGCCAGCGAGGTTTTCGCGACGCCGGGCACGTCCTCGATCAGGAGGTGGCCCTCGGCGAGCAGGCAGACCAGGGCGAGCCGGACCACCTCCGGCTTGCCTCGGATGAAGTCATCGATATTCCCGGACAGCTCGCGAAAACGCCGGTGGGATGTCGCTGCTCCTGGCACGTGCTTCGCTCCAGACCCTCGCTGCGGCAAGGTGTGCGTCAGGCTCACGCAGGGACCTCCGATCCTAGGGGCAGGGCCACGCGACATATCACCAGCCTGGCGAAAAACTCACCGAAATCCAGTCGTCGCCCGCCGCCGGGTCCCGAGGCCCGGGGAGACGGTCGGGAGCCGGAAACCAGGTCGAGGCTCCGGACCCGCGTTCTCCGGCGCCACCCTCACCCTGTTGGTCCACGTTGGACAGTTCCTGGACAACCCGCACCGTCCCCTTCCGACCGAGGCTCCGGCCTGATTACGGTGCGGGCATCGCCGGAAATCAGGGGGAGGGCGTGGGTAAATCCGACCAGCCGAGGGACAGTCAGGGCAGATGGGCATCCCGCGGTTCGGGGGTGGTGGTCGCGGGCGCGGCGTTCGCGTTGGCGGCGAACGGCCTCGGCGTCGGTGGGACCGCAGGCACCGCGAGTGAGGTCGGCGGGGTGTCGGCGAGCCGAGTCACGCAGAGCAAGCAGGCCGCGCGGAAGGGCCGTACCGACGACGCGTGGCGACAGCTCAACCTGCGCACCGTGCGGAAGATCGCCGAGCCCGCGTTGAGCTGCGCCGTCAACTCCTACGGCCAGGTGCGGGACTTCTTCCTCCGCAACCCGTGCCGGTCGTTGGACCGCACCCTGTTCACGCTGGCGGATCCGGGCGGCAACACGTTCGTGGTCTCGGTGTCGTGGGTTCGGATGCGGCAGCGGAGCGACGTAGGCCGTCTCAAGGACCTCATCGACGTCGACGGCACCGGCAGCGTGACCCAGCTCGGCGCCGAGCTGCTGCGCGAGCAGGGGGTGCGGTTCACCGGCACGCCCTTCCGGTCCCGGCCGCGGCGGGACCAGCTCGTGGTGGCGGAAGGGGCCGTCGTCTCGGGTCGGCCGGACCCGGAGCTGTTCAGGACGGCGGTGGAGGTCGCGGCGGAGTTGCCCGGTTGATGTGTGAAATGGTGCCTCCACCGTCGAAGGGGTGGTTTGTCGCCAACAAAGCACGTAGCTTTCTGTGTGTGTCCATCTCCGGAGAGTCCCCGCTGGTCGGTCGTCGCGTCGTGTTGGGCGTCGGGGCCGGTGTGGCCGCCGGGCTGGCGCTGCCCGGTGTCGCGGCCGCCGACAGGGGCCGTGTTGGCTTCGCCCTCGACGCGGTGACGCTCGACGGTGGTGAGCAGGTCGTCTCGGTCACCCTCGACACGTCCCGGTTCGGGCCGATCGACCCGGCGAGCCTGACGACCGGCACGTTCGGCGTGCACGCCACCGCCACCAGCCCGATCGACACCGGCGGCCAGGCCGTCGGGTACGACCTCGACCGGCCCGTGACCGCCGCCCGGCTCGACCGGCACGGCAGGATCGTGCTGTCGCTGCTGTCGGGTGAGGGCAGGCCCGGTGCGGGCACGCTCGGCTACCTCGGCAGCAGGGGCCGCAACGTCCAGCTCGACCTCGTCTACACGATCACGCAGAACGCCCCGGTCCTCCTGCGCCGCGGCAGGCCGGTCACCTTCGCGGGCTTCGAGCAGGGCAGGCTGGTCAACCCCGAGGTCGACGCCTTCGGGTACCACGTCTCCGGGTCCGGCATGAAGTACCGGCTGTACTCCCCCGCCCGGCACGGCAGGCGTCCGCTGGTCGTCTGGCTGCACGGCGGCGGCGAGGGCGCGTCCCTGCCCGACGGCTACTACGACAACGAGACCACGCTGCGCGCCAACCGAGGCGCGCTCGGCTTCGCCACCCCGCGGGCACAGCGGGTCTTCGGCGGCGCCCACGTGGTCGCACCGCAGAGCACCTCCGCCTGGATGCAGGACGGCCCCGGTTTCGCCCCGCTGATCCACGAGATCATCCGCGAGGTCGTGCGGCGGCGGTCCGTGGACACCGGCCGGGTGTACGTGGTGGGCTGCAGCAACGGCGGCTACATGAGCCTGAAGATGACCACGGTCTATCCGACGGCGTTCGCCGCGTCGGTGCCGATCTGCGGAGTCGTCGAAGGCAACCCGCCGCGGGTTCCCGACGCCGAGCTGGCGGCCATCAGCACCCCGACCTGGCTGGTCGCCTCGCGCGACGACACCACCGTGAACCCGCAGGCCAACACCGTCCACGCGCACGACCTCGTCCCCGGCGCGCAGCTGTCGCTGTACGACCACGTCGTGTGGGACGGCTACCAGTTCCCCGGCCACTGGTCGTGGATCTACGTGGCACGCAACGACCCGAGCGTCGGGGGGACCCACATCTGGCAGTGGATGGCACACCAGCGACGCTGACGGCCGGATAGTGTTCGCCGCATGGCTGAGGTGGCGCTGCGTGACGGACTCGACCCGAAGCACCCCGAACGAGTGGTCCTCGCGGTGGCGATCGACCCGGAGGGTTCGGCGGGCGAGCGAGCCGTGGCCGTCATGGGCGACTACTGCTTCCCGGACGAGGAGCAGGGCCTCGGCCACATCCTGGCGACGGACGGGTTCACGGAGTGTCACCTCGACGACGGCGTGGTGACCGTCGACATCATGCTCTACCCGTCACCCGCACGCGCCGACCCGCGAATCGACGAGGCCGACTTCCCGGACCGCTCGACCCGCGAACCACTGGCGATCAGGGTCCTCCGCGTGACCGGCACGACCACCCGGCACGAGCTACCCGAAGAGACCCTCGTGTACCTGACCCCCCTCACCAACCTGACCGAGGACGACGAGCCACTGGTGTTCGCACCCGCGCCCGAGCACTGACCTCAGTCAGTACACCCGGAATTCTCCACCAGTGGACAAATACGTGACAATTCCGCGGGCTTCTCCCTGTCCGCCAGAACGATCATTTCAGTTTCGCCCACGCTGTGGGTACTGTCGGATTCCGTTGCCGTAGCGACTTCGGCAGCTATCGGACCACGGCGGCATGGAAACGAGACCACCGGGGAGAATCGCATGCGGGTTGTGGCGATCATGAACTACAAGGGCGGAGTTGGCAAAACCACCCTCACCGCGAATCTCGGTGCGGTCGCCGCCCGCCGCGGCCTGCGCGTGTTACTCCTCGACCTGGACCCGCAGACAAATCTGACCTTCTCCTTCTTCTCGATCGACGACTGGCATGATCGCCTGAAGGACGAGCGCACGATCAGGCGGTGGTACGACGCCGACATGCCCGGGCGTGACGTCTCGCTCGCCGATCTCGTGGTCACGCCGGAGCGCGTCAACCAGGCACTCGGCAAATCCACGGGACAACTCGACCTGATCCCCTCACACCTGGGTCTCATCGACATAGACCTCGAGCTCGCCGCCCGGCTCGGCGGTACCACCACGCTCGACGGGTCGAAGCGGAGGTTCCTCGACCTGCACGGTTGTCTGCGAAGCGCGCTGCAGGACAGCCGCTTCAGCGACTACGACCTGGTGCTCATCGACTGTGCGCCCAACTTCGGCCTCGTCACCAAGACGGCGATCGTGGCCAGCGAGCACATCCTCGTGCCCGCGAAGGCGGACTACCTGTCCACGTTGGGACTGGACTACCTGGTGGGCAACTGCGCGGGACTCGTGGAGCAGTTCAACGACTACGTCAACCACAAGCGTGGTTCCGGCGATCACGGTCCGATAGACCCAGCTTTTCTCGGGGTGGTCTTCACCATGGTGCAGATCTATTCACAACAGCCGGTCCTCGCCCAACACGCCTATATCGAGGAAGTCAACCTGAACTCACGCGTTCCCGTGTTGAAGAGCACAGTACGCAACAGTACCAACCACTTCGGCAACGCCGGCGAGAGTGGGATACCAGGAATTCTGCGTGCGTCCACCAAGACCAACGACGATGTGGTCAAGGAGTTCGACCAGCTTGCCGACGAGGTTCTCGGCGCCCTGGAGTTGTCGGGTGATCACCGATGAACGGTCTGAAGAGTTTCGTCACCCTGCAAGCACGGTTGTACGAGTTCCTGGAACAACAGGACGAAACCACGCTGCAGCAGCTTGCCAGCGGAACGGCACAGCTGGTCGTCGTTGGACGCGATGTTCCCCGCCCGGCGCCGGCCACGCACACCACGACGCCTTCCGATGATCCGTACCAGGCGGCACAGGACCTGCCGAGGCTGGCATCGGCGCACGACCGGCGGGTCTATCTGACTGCGAGCGGGATGACAACGGAAAAGCTGAAAAGAGTGGCGAAGCTGCTCGGGTTGACGGGCTACAGCAACAAACGCAAGGCCGAACTCACAGACCTGCTGGCCGGTCGGAGCTCGGACCAGGCCGAGAAGCCCGCAGGTGAGCCGAGCAGATCGGCACCCCCTGTCCCCGAGGCCGTCGACGACAGCACGCAGGCTGAGGAGCAGTCCTCCGCGACAGCTGCGCGTCCCATGCCCGACACCGCGCGGCCACATGTCGACGCGGCGGCCATCGCCTCACGTCTGCGGGAGATCGAGACCGAGGAGGAAGGCGCCGCGTACCTCCGCACGCAGGCCCTGGACCGGCAGGGACTGCTGGCTGTGGCCGCTGAGCTGCGGCTCACGCGGGTGGATCGCCTGAAGGCGGCCGAACTCGAGAAGCGAATGCTCAAGCAGGCGATCGGTGCTCGCCGCAAGTTCGCCGGGTTGCGAAAGTGGTGAATGCGGTGGAGAACGACGACGAGGCCGGCCGCTCGATGCACCTGATCGGCGGTCGACGTGTCTCGGTGTCCGACCTGGTCGACGCCGGTCTCGTACCGGCCGGGGCGAAGCTCAGGTTCACGCGCAAGCGGATCGGCAGGACCTACGAAGCGTCGGTGACCGACAGGGGGCGGATCCGGCTCGAGCCCGGCGGCGAGGAGTTCCGCACGCCATCGCGGGCGGCCGCGGTGGCAGCCGGCATGCGGGCGGTCGACGGTTGGCTGGCCTGGGTGGTGGTCGATCAGGACCGGCTGTTGGACGCCGCGCGCCAGGAGCTGCTCGACCAGGAAATCGCGAAGGTGACGGCCGCGGTCGACCGCCAGGCGAAGGACGCGACCCAGCAGCGCGTCCACGAGCGCCTCAGGCAGGCACGCAGACGGGCCGACCAGCAGGACCCCGAGCGCATCACTGTCCGCGACCTGTTGGCGTTCTGGGGTGCGACGGATCGTGGCGACCAGGTCAGCCTGATCGAGGCGGATCTGGCCAACCACGGACTGGTGACCTCGCCGAGCTTCCGCGCGGTGACACTCGACACGACGGTCTCACTCACCACGCCACCCGACGAGACGGACGAGACCACCACGGTGGAGTCGGCCGTGCAGGCCGACCCGGCCGCAGAGGACGACGAGGGTGGAGGCGACCTGGACGTCGGTCTGAAGGTGGGCAACCTGTCTCCACTCCGTGGTGTGATGTCTGTCGATCCCAACAGCAGCATCGGCGAGGCGATCACCAAGATGCTCATCGACGACTACTCGCAGCTCGCGGTTCTCAGCGGCCCTCGCAACCTGCGCGGCGCGGTGACGTGGCGTTCGATCGCCCAGGCGGTGCAACTGAGTCCCGACGCGAGCGTCGCCGAGGCCATCGAACCCCATGTGGATGTGGTTCCGTACGAACGCGACCTCTTCGAGGTTCTCCCCGCGTTGCAACAGCGCGGGTTCGTGTTCGTACAGAACGAGAGCAAGGAGATCGCGGGCATAGTCACGATGGCGGACGTGGCACAGCACTACGGCGACATGGCCACACCCTTCCTCCAGCTTGGCGAGCTGGATCAGACGCTTCGGTGGATTCTGGGCCGCACCTTCGACATCAAGGCCGTCCAGCAGCTCTGCAACAAGACGACGATCACGAGCTTCGACGATCTCGCTTTCGGTGACTACCAACGTGTCCTGGAGAACAAGGACGCCTGGGACACGCTGGGCTGGCCGGTGGACCGGGCCACCTTCATCTCACGGCTCGAGGCGATCCGGCTCATCCGCAACAAGGTCATGCACTTCCATCCCGATCCGGTGCCCGAGGACGCGGTGGACCAGCTACGGAGGTTCAACGCTCTGTTGCACAAGTATCGTAACCCAGCGTAGTCGCGCATATGTCCTCTGGAAATTTCCTCGGTCGGTGTCGGATGGGGGCGGATGCGTTCGTCGCCATGGTGAGAGGCCGGTAACGGACCGGTCCCCACTCACCGGAGGCTCACGATGTCCGTCACCAGGACCGCCGCGGAGACCGTCAGCGCTACCCTGGCCCTCGCCGCTCCCGTGACCAGGGTGTTCGCCGTGCTGGCGGATCCGACGACCCATGCCGCGATCGATGGGACGGGCTGGGTTCAGGAGGCCGTGGACCGGGCGCCGTTGGCCGGGATCGGACAGACCTTCCGCATGGACATGCATCACGGCGACCACCCGGACGGTGACTACCAGGTGGTCAACAAGGTCGTGGTGCTCGAACCGCCATGTGCGATCGGGTGGCTGACGGGGTACCGGAAGGACGACGGTGACCTGGAGTTCGGCGGCTGGGTCTGGCGTTACGACCTGGCCCCGGCCGACCAGTCCGGCACCGAGGTCACGCTCAGTTACGACTGGTCGGCCGTGCCGCGGTTCGTCCGCGAGCGTGGCATCCAGTTTCCGCCGTTCGGGCCCAAGCACCTCGTCAACTCGCTGCACCACCTCGCCGGGCTCGTGGTCGGCGGGCAGGCCTCCGCGTGAACGCCGCGTTCGGCACACCCTCGCCCCGAGGAGAAACACCATGACCGCCACCTACACCTTCGACGTCTTCACCACCCTCGACGGCTTCGGCGCCCACCGCGGTGACTGGGGCGGATCGTCGCCCGGCTCAAGGAGGAGTCCTCGGTGCCGTTGCGCTCGCACGGGAGTCTGTCGCTGAACCGGACACTGATGGCCGCAGGCCTGGTCGACCACGTCCAGGTGACGCTCTTCCCGGTGATCACCGGTCGCACCGGGACCGACCCGGTCTTCGAGGGCGGAGGCGACTTCGACCTCGAGCTGGTCGAGAGCCGGACGTTCGACGGGCACACCCAGGAACTCCTCTACCGGCCCACGCCGCACGGCTGAGGCCCGTTCGACAGTTCGGTCACTGAACTCATCATGCTACACTCGATCTGGTTCAGTGACTGAACTACCAAGGAGGGTTCACCCATGTACCAGTTCCTCGTCTCGTTCACCGTCCAGTCCGGACACCGCGACCACTTCGTCCGCGCCGCAAGGAAAACGGCCCGCGACTCGCCGGCGAACGAGCCCGGCGCCCAGCGGTTCGAGGTCATCGCGGACGAGGAGAACCCGGATCTCTTCTACCTCAACGAGGTCTACACCGACCTCGACGCGTTCAACGCGCACGCCGCGGGCCCCCACTTCGGTGCGTTCTTCGCGGAAGCGAGCACCTACACCGAAGGGCCGACGTGGCTCATGAAGGGAACCGTCGTCGGCGACCGGACCACCACGGCATAACCCCTATCCACGGGAATTCCCCTTGTTTCGTTGAAGTTCCACGCCTCCCCGGCTAGTCTGACAAATGTATGGGAGCGCTCCCATATTGATCACCAAATCAGCTCAGTCGGCGAAATGGAGGCCTCATCCATGCGTATCCGCATAACCTCCGGAAACGTCGCCAGACCGCGCGCCGTCATGGCAGTGGTCATCGGCGCGCTGGCCTGCCTGTTCATCTGGGCGCCGACGGCCTCGGCCCACGGCACTATCGTCGATCCCGCCTCGCGCGCCTACCAGTGTTGGCGCACGTGGGGAAGCGACCACATGAACCCGGCCATGCAGCAACAGGATCCCATGTGCTGGCAGGCCTTCCAGGCCAACGCCGACACGATGTGGAACTGGATGAGCGCGCTGCGGGACGGTCTCGGCGGGAACTTCCAGGCACGCACGCCGGACGGGCAACTGTGCAGCAACGCCCTGACGCGCAACGACTCCCTGAACAACCCCGGGCAGTGGAAGACCACCAACCTCGGCGCCAACTTCACGATGCACCTGTACGACCAGGCGAGCCATGGCGCCGACTACTTCCGGGTCTACGTCAGCAAGAACGGGTACGACCCGACCACCCAGCGCCTCGGTTGGGGAAACCTCGACTTCATCACGCAGACCGGCAGGTACGCGCCTGCCAACGACATCACGTTCAACGTCCAGACCTCTGGCTACAGAGGACGCCATGTCATCTTCACGATCTGGCAGGCATCACACCAGGACCAGACGTACATGTGGTGCAGTGACGTGAACTTCGGCTAGTGCCGCGTCCAGGTGGGGAGGGTCGTTTATCCGTGGATCCAGGTGGTCGCTGGCAAGGCGCCGGGAAGCCGCTCGTACCGGGTTGTACTCGGGCTTTCCGGCAACGCCGCCAGCGGCCGCCTGGGCCGCGGAGAAACGTGCCCTCCTCGCCTGGACGCGGCACTAGTCCGGCGAACACCCCGGCACGGCGGCGACGCCGTGCCGGGGTGTTTCACGAACCGAGGCGGCTTCGCAGGCTCAGCGGACGCATGTCGGTCCACACCTCGTCGATGTGGGCCAGGCACTCGGTCTTCGTCCCGCTGGTGCCCTCGGCGTACCAGCCGGCCGGTACCTCCCGGTCGGCAGGCCAGACCGAGTACTGCTCCTCGTCGTTCAGGACCACCAGATAGGTGCGTGTGTCGTCCTGGTCCTCGCTCATGTCCACTCCGTCGTCTCGTTCCGGGGCCGCTGCCGGGACCGGCAACGGCCGGGCGACCAGTCGGGTGGTTCCCTCACACCGCCCCGGAAACCAGTGCCATCGCTGCGCGGCGCAGCTGTCCGCCGGTGCCGAAGCGGATTCCGTCGACGACGGCGCGCCGGTAGAACCGCTGCGCGTCACACGCCGTCGTCATGCCGTAGGAGCCGTGCAGCTGGATCGCCTCCGCGCCGACGTCGGTGGCCAGCTCGCCCGCCAGCAGCACCGCGTGGCAGGCCGCCAGCTCGACGGGTTCACCCGCGTCGGCGTCCGCACATGCCTGGTGCGCCAACGTCCGCACCGCCTCGGTCCTCGCCGCCAGCTCGGCGAGCCGGAACGCCGGACCCTGCAGCTTTCCCAGTGCCTGCCCGAAGACCTGTCTCTTCCTGGCGTAGCCGACGGTCAGCTCCAGCGCCCCCTGGCACAGGCCCACCAGGTAACACGCGTGGCGCAGCCTGGCCCGTGCCAGGACCGCCTCCCACCCGCCCGGCAGCCGCAGCTCGAGGTCCACCGGCACCGAGTCCAGGGTGACCGCGTACAGGTCGCCGCGACCGATGTCGTCGTGCCTGCGGGTCAGCACACCCGGCCGGTCGGCCGACACCAGCGCCGCCACGGGTTCGGCGTGCCCGCCGACGACGAGCAGGTAGTCGACGTCCGGCGCGAACGCCACGAACCGCCGCCGCCCGCTGAGATGCCCGCGCGGGTCGACGTCGAGCGGCGCCGACGCGCTCAGGTCGTCGTGGGCCGCCACCGCCACCGTCAGCTCACCGGCGGCGATCGGGTCGAGCAGCCCGTGTCCGTCGGCGGGGGCGCTCACGGCGAGCGCGTCCATGGCGGTCAGCGTGTCGAAGTACGGGCTCTGGTACAGCGCCCGGCCGATCATCTCGGCGACCGGCGCGACGGGACGCAGCCGTGGCAGCGCACCGACGGTCTCCGGTATGCCCAGCTCCAGCGCGCCGGAACCGACGAGACCCAGCCACACTGCCTCACCGGTGCCGGAGTCGTGCTCGTCGATCGGGTCGGCCACGCCTCGGCGCCGCTCCCCCAGCTGCCGGATGGCGGGCAGGTAGTCGCCGTGGAACAGCTCGGCGAGGTCCACCCGGTCGACGTCCACGGGTTGCGAGGTCACAGCAGCTCCAATGCCGACGACGCGATGATGTACAGCATGATCTCCGAGGTGCCGGACCCGAGCCGGTGCGTCGGCGCGTACCGGGCGGCCGCCTCGACCAGGCCGTTGTCGACCGGGTCGGCGTCCCAGGTGGACAGCACGCCGGACATGCCCCTGACCTCCAGGCAGAAGCGGATCACCGCGCGGGCCTGTTCGGTGACGTACCACTTGGCCATCGCGGCCGTCGCCGGGTCCGCCTCGCCCCTGGCCAGCTCCGCGACCACTCGCCAGGCCAGTGCGTGGCCGGCACGCAACCTCGCGTCCAGCTCGACGAACCGCGCCTCCAGGTCGAGGTCACCCGACCCGCGCACCTCCGCCGCGACGCTGTCCAGCCAGCGGCGGATCTTGGCGTGGAAGTCGATGCCGGTCCGCTCCAGCAGGAGCATGTCGTTCATCAGGGCCCAGCCGTCGCCGACCGTGCCGACGACGTCGTCGGTGGTGAGCCGCACGCCGTCGACGACGACCTCGTGGAAGCGGTCGTTGGTGATGTTCTCCACCGGGCGGATCACGATGCCCGGCGACCGCAGCGGGAGCAGGAACAACGTGATCCCGTCGAACGGGACGGGGCTCTCGGACGTGCGGGCCGCGCACAGCGCGACGTCGGCGAACTGGGTCTTCTGGTTGTAGATCTTCGTCCCGTACAGGCGCCAGCCGTCCCCGTCCGGTGCCGCCCGGGTGGTGAGGCGCGCCAGGTCCGACCCGCACGCGGGCTCGGTGAACAGCACCGCCGCGAGTGACTCGCCCCTGGCCAGGCGCCGCAGCCAGCGTGCCCGCTGCGCGTCCGTGCCCACCTGGAGCAGGAAGTTGCCGACGATGTCGATGCCGAGCACGTGCGCGTCGTCCGGCACCCCCGCCAGGCACATCTCCTCGGTGACGATCGCCGACTCGGCGAGCCCCCTGCCGAGGCCGCCGTAGCGCTCCGGCCAGCTCGGGGCGAGCCACCCGCGTTCGCCGAGCCACCGGTAGACGTCGAGCAGGCCCGGTTCGTCCTCGGGTGGTGCGGTCCTGACGCGGGTCACCGCCTCACGCACCCTCGGCGAGGCGAAGAACTCGCGGACCCGCGCCCGGAACTCGTGCTGTCCCTCGACGTCCGCGCGGACGGAGACCTCCGTGCGCCGCATGCGTACTCCCTCCGCGTCTCAGGACAACCGGCCGTCGAGTGCCTCGGCGAGGCCCGCGACAGTCGGGGTGGTGAACAGCGTCCGCAGCTCCAGCGAGACGTCGAAGGCCTCCCTGATCCGCGCGGCGATCTGCACGAACCGCATGGAGTTGCCGCCGACGGCGAAGAAGTCGTCGTCGACGCTCACCTCGTCGACGCCCAGCGTCTCCCGCCACAGGTCCACGAGGCGTCGCTCCGTCTCGGTGCGCGGGGCGACGTGACCGGGGGCGCCGCCCTCCCCGGTCTCCTGCGGGGCGGGCAGGCGGGCGCGGTCGATCTTGCCGTGTGCGTTCTTCGGGAACGCGGGGACGACGACGAACGCCGTCGGCACCATGAACAGCGGCAGCCTGTCGACGAGCCGCCCACGCACCTCCGCGGGCGTCGGTTTCGCCCCCGCGACCGGCAGCAGGTAGGCGACCAGCCGGGCCGCGCCCTTGTCGGTCACGGCCACCACGACGGCCTGGTGGACGTCCGGGTGGTCGAGCAGCGCGGCCTCGATCTCGGCGGGTTCGATCCGCATGCCGCGGATCTTGATCTGGCTGTCGGCGCGGCCCTGGAAGACCAGGATGCCGTTCTCGTCCCGGCGGGCCAGGTCGCCGGTGCGGTAGAGGCGCGTGCCGGGCGGGCCGTGCGGCGCCGGGACGAACCGGTCCGCGGTCAGGCCCGGGCGGCCGAGGTACCCGCGCGCGACACCGGCACCGCCGACGTACAGCTCGCCACTCACGCCCGGCGGGGCCACCTGCCCGAACTCGTCGAGCACGTAGGCGGTGTTGTTGGCCATCGGCAGGCCGATGGGCGGCACCCCGGCGAGCACGCCGTCCGGGCACAGGTAGTCGATGCAGGCGACGGTCGCCTCCGTCGGGCCGTAGCCGTTGTGGAACTCGCGGCCGGAGCCGTTCCAGTTGTTGACCAGTTCGGCCGGGAACGGCTCCATGCCGACGAACAGCGCCCGCAGGTCCGGGAGCCGGTCGGGGTCCAGCATGGCCAGCACGGTCGGCGGGAGGTCGGTGACGGTCACCCCCTCGTTGCGCATCAGGTTCTCCAGCGCGCCCGGGTGGTGGAGGGTTCCCGTCGGGGCCTGGATCATGGTGGCGCCGGAGGCGAGCGCGCCGTAGAAGTCGAACGCGGCGGTGTCGAACGCCGGGTTCGCGAACTGGAGCACCCGGTCGCCCTGCTTCAGCCGGAACATGTCGATCACGGCCAGCGTGAAGTTGACGATCTGGCGGTGCTCGACCACCACGCCCTTCGGGCGGCCGGTCGACCCCGAGGTGTAGATGACGTAGGCGGCACTGCCCGTGGTGGCGACCGTCGGCAGGTCGTCGGCGGGCAGGTCGACCATCGCCCGCATCGTGTCCGGGTGGTCGAGCGAGACGACCGGCACGTCGTCGGACAGTAGGCCCGCGAGCCTGCCCGTGGTCAGGACGGTCACGCAGCCCGCGTCCCGCACGGCGTACTCGACGCGTTCGGGTGGGAAGGTCGGGTCGATGGGCAGGTAGGCGCCACCCGCCTTCAGGGTCGCGAGCAGTGCCACCGTCAGCGCGGGACCGCGGTCGAGCAGCACGCCGACCACGGACTCCGCGCCCAGCCCCGGGTACCGGTCCCGCAGGACCCGCGCGAGCCGGTTCGCGCGGGCGTTCAGCTCGCCGTAGCTCGTGGTGATGCCGAGGTAGCGGCACGCGGGGGCATCGGGGGTCGCCTCGGCCTGTTCCTGGACCAGCTCGTGCAGGCAGCGGTCCGCGCGGTCGAACGAGACCGGTGCCCGCGCGTGGCCGAGTGCCGCCGCGTGCTCCTCCGGGCCGAGCAGGGACAGCTCGCCGACCCGGACGTCCGGGTTCGCCACGACCTGGTCGAGCACCCGCGCGAACTGTGCGGCGAGCCGCCGGATCCTGGCCTCCTCGAACAGCTCCGTGGAGAACTCCATCCACAGCTGCAGGCCCTGCCCGACCAGCTCGGTGATGTGCACGGCGAGGTCGAACCGGGAGGTGCCGACCTGGACCGCCTCCTGCGTGACGGTCAGGCCGCCGACCGACCCGCGCCCGGCCATCGCGTCCTGGAGGGTGAAGCAGACCTGGAACAGCGGGTTGCGGCTGGGGTCGCGGTCCGGGCTGATCTCCGCCACGAGCCGGTCGAAGTCGACCTCCTGGTTCAGGTGCGCGCCGAGCACCGTCTCCCTGGCCCTGGTCAACAGCTCCCGGAAGGTCGGGTCGCCTGCCGTGGACGTGCGCAGCACGAGCGTGTTCGCGAAGAACCCGAGCAGCGGGTCGATCGCGGGCATCGTGCGGCCGGAGAACAGCGACCCGACGACGATGTCGTGCTGGCTGGTGTGCCGCGTGAGCAGCGCGGTGAACGCGGCGAGGAGCACGCTGAGCAGCGTGGCCTGTTCGCGGCGCGCCAGGTCGGTCAGCTCGACGCGCAGGCGGTCGGGCAGGTCGGTGGTGAACGTCGTGCCCCGAAACGACAGCTCGGGCGGGCGGGGGTGGTCGGTGGGCAGGTTGAGGACGGGGAGGTCGGCGAGGCGGGCACGCCAGTAGTCGATCTGCCGGTCGAGGACGTCGCCGGCGAACCGCTCGCGCTGCCACACCGCGTAGTCCGCGTACTGCACCGGCAGGTCGGGCAGCCCGGGACCGGTCCCGCCGCACCTGGCGTCGTAGCCCGCGAGCAGCTCCTGGATCATGACGCCGTTCGACCAGCCGTCGGTCGCGATGTGGTGCACGCAGAGGCCGAACAGGTGGTCGTCGGCGGCGATCCGGACCAGGCGGGCGCACAGCACCGGGCCGCGCTCCAGGTCGAACGTCGTGCGTGCGAGCCGGGTCAGCTCCTCGCGTGCCGCGTCCTCGGTGGCCACCTCGACGACCGGCAGGTCCACCTGCTCCGGCGGCGGGTCGATGACCTGGTGGGGCACGCCGCGCTCGGTCGGGTACCTGGTCCGCAGGACCTCGTGGCGCCGGACCACCGAGGTGAGCGCGTCACGCAGGGCGGCGGGGTCGAGCGGGCCGCGCACCCGCAGGATCGTCGGCGCGTTGTAGACCGGCTGGCCGTGCATCAGCTGGTCGAGGAACCACAGCCGCTGCTGCGCGGAGGACAGCGGCAGCATGCGGTCGCGCGGGACCGGCACGATGTCGGTCCGGTCGATCTCGGCGCGGCGGGCACGGAGGTCGAGCAGGGCACGCCTGGCGCGTGCCACGTCCGCCGACCCGGACCTGGCAGCCCTGGGCCGGACGGGGATCGGCTGGCTGGTGTCTGGTGACGGCATGGCTCTTCTCCAGTCGGGGGCGGCGAGCTACCGGCCTGCCACGGCACGGTCGATCAGGTCCAGCGCGCGTTCGTGGTCGGCCACCAACGCCCGGCCGCGGGCACGCACCGACGCCTCGGCCCTCGGTGGGTCCGTCCGCGCGGTGGCCACCGCGATGCGGAAGGCGGTCCAGTGGTGTGCCACGCGGTCCACGGCACGCGCCGCCTCGAGCAACCGCGTGTTGTCCAACAGGCGGCCCGCGCGGCGCAGCCACTCGGCGTGCAGCGCCGTCGCCGCCAGGGTCGGGCCCGCCACCACGAAGCCGTCGTCGGCCGCCGACTCGTCGCCGGCGGCCAGCGTGTCCGCGATCGAGGACAGGAACCGTGCCTCGCCGTCGAGCCCGGCGTGCACCGGCGGCGCCGCGTCGGTCTTCGTGAACCCGTCCCGGTTGCCGGTGAGGACGTGCTCGACGAACTCGCGGTCGAAGTCCGGGACGCCGGGGCCGACCTCGATCTCGAGCCACCGGTTGCCGATCGGGTTGCCGGTGAAGAACAGGTCGCGGTCGCCCGCGACCGGGTTGCCGGAGTCCCGCGCGGCGGTGAGCACCCCGACCGGGATCGGCCCGGTGAACCGGGGCGGGACGGGGTCGGTGACGAGCGCCTCGCCTGCCTCGTCGTCGAAGCCGAACACGACGATCAGGTGGTTGGTGTGCACGTCCTGGTACGCGGGCCGGAACGGCAGCTCGTAGTTGTCGGCGGCGACGGCGACGGGACGACCGGCGGCGACCGCCGCGCGGGCCTCCCGCCAGCCCGCCTCGGCGTCCACCGGCGAGTGCCAGCGGGACGACACCGGGTGGTACGGGGCCAGCCCGGACAGCAGCGACTCGTGCGGTGTGGGGAAGAAGTACTCCTCGCGGCGCAGGTCCCGCGGGTCGCAGTAGAAGCCCCAGCCCGCGCCGAGCACCTCCAGCGGGTCGAGGCCGCGGTGACCGAGCAGCACGGCCATCGCGATGTGCAGGCAGCCGGTCAGGTCGTGTCGCCAGTGGACGATGTCACGCAGCGCCACCCTCATCGCGACACCGTGTCCCCGTGGACGGCGGTCATGGCGAAGACGTGGACGGCCGGGTTGTCGGGCAGGGTCACGGCCACGACCCCGTCGCGGACGGCCACGGGCACCCGCTGGTGCCAGATCACGGGCGGCATGCGTGAGTCGACGTGGTTGGGGTAGAGCATCGCCGAGGTGCGGAAGGCAGGCAGCTCGCCGAAACGCGACGGGGTCTCCGGCCAGAAGTCCGACACCCGCAGCCACTGCGGCCGGGTGGTGCCGTCCGCGTAGTGGACGGTGACCACGTCCTCGGTGCGCCGCTCGGCCGCCGCCAGCAGGTGGAGCCAGTCCACCCGGGACGAGGGCAGCTCGATCCGCTGGCCCCGGCAGCGGAGGTTGTCCGGGCGCGTGCCGTCGGCGGCCGGGAACCGGAACGACACGCCGCCGACGACCGTGATCGACCCGGGCCGGGGCAGCTCCTCGATCGGGAACGTGTTGTGCCAGATGTTGAACGCGCCCCTGCCGGGACGCTCCTTCGGCTCGATGCCGACGCAGTTCAGGTGCGCGGACAGGTCGACCGGCACGGCGTTGCCGCTCGTGTCGTCGCTCGGCCACGGGACGAGGGTCACGGAGTGCACGCGGAGGTCCGTGCTCTCCGGCAGCCGCACGGCCGTGAGCGGCTCGGGCCGCGACACCGGGACGCGGACGACCGTCGGCACGTGGTCCGGTCCGCCGGGGTGCAGCCACTCCGGCTCGACCGCGTCCACGTGGTGCAGCCAGACCTCGAGCGATCCCTCGTCGCGGGCCGGCCCGGAGACCAGGAGGTGGATCCACGCGTAGGTGCCGAGCGCCACGTCCAGCAGCTGCCCCTGGCATGGCAGACCCGGCTGGGATGACAGGCCCTCGACCAAACCGGCACTGTGCACACGTTCTCCTATGGGCAGTCCAGTGGTGGCCTCACCTTGCCCAGCGGTGCCGAAGGGCAGGCAGTCGGGAGAACACCCGACGCCGGTTCGGCCCTGCCCGGCCCTACTGTCGGCGCAGGCGTGGAAGACCCCCACCGAGGGAAAAGGGAATGCCTGTGCCACACTCGGAACCGCTGCTCACGGGCGCGACCGGTTTCTTCGGCGCGTTCCTGCTGACCGAGCTCCTCGCCACCACGGGCACGCGGGTGAACTGCCTCGTGCGGGCGAAGGACGAACCGCATGCGCGGCAACGGATCCGCCAGAACCTGCTGCGCTACCACCGGTGGGACCCCGCGCTCGCCGACCGTCTCGCCGTGACCGTCGGCAACCTGGCCGAGCCGCGGCTGGGGCTCGACGACGACGCGTTCACCGGCCTCGCGGAACGGACCGGCGTGATCTACCACAACGGGGCCACGGTCAACCACCTGCTGCCGCTCAGCCACGTGGAGGCGTCGAACGTGGGCGGCACGGAGACGTTGCTCGAGCTTGCCGACGCGACCGCGACGAGGACGTTGCACTACCTGTCGGCCAACGCCGTCGCCGACGGCCACGACACCGGCTACGTGGAGAGCAAACGCCTGTCCGAGAAGAAGGTGCTCGCGGCGGCGGCAGGCGGGACGGCCGCGTCGGTCTACCGTCTCCCCCGCGTCGCACCGGACACCTGGACCGGCATCCCCAACGAGAACGACATCACCGTCCGCATGATCAACATGATCCTGCAGGTGGGATCGGCACCGGACATCACGTTCACCGAGATCTGGGTGGCAGCCGACGTCGCGGCCTCGACCATCGTCGGTGCCGCGGGCCTGGCACGCGGTGGTGAGACGTTCTCGTTGTGGTCAAGGGAGAAGGTGTCCATGCCCTACCTCCTGGCGATCGCCGAGGAGGCCGGGTTCACGATTCCCCTGCTGCCGCTGGAGGAATGGCTCGAACGGGTGCACGCGATCAACGCGTCGGAGCACGAGGTCACCCTCGGCGTGCTGGGCCTGGACGCACTGGCCGACGCCCAGTCCGACGACGGGCCGGGCGACGAGCGGTACGGCGAGCTGGTGGAGGCGCCGATGATCGCCCGTTCCGCACTGGTCCGGTACTTCCAGCGCTGCCGCGCCGGGTTCTGATCCCGTGACCGACGAGCCGACCGACGACGACGTCTACGTCCTCCCCGCCTCCTTCGGGCAGGAACGCCTGTGGACGCTCGACCTGCTCGGTGCCGGGCCCGCGTACAACCTCAACGGCGCCGTCCGGCTGCGTGGGCCGCTGGACCCCGCCCGGCTGCACGCGGCGCTCGCGACGGTCGTGGCACGGCACGAGGCGCTGCGGACCACGTTCGAGTTCGCGTTGGACGGCGGGCTCGTCCAGGTGATCCACCCCCGGATCGACCTGCCCGTGACCGACCACGACGTGCGGGCCTGGCCCGCCGACGAGCGGGTCCCGGCCGCGGTGAAGCTGGTCGAGGAGTCGGTCACCACGGTGTTCGACCTGACCGAGGGGCCGCTGCTGCGGGTGGTCGTGGTGCGGCTGGGCGACGCGGACCGGGTGCTCGGGCTGACCGTGCACCACACCGTCGCGGACGGGTGGTCGATCGGCATCATCCTGGACGAGGTGGCCGGGTGCCTGCGGGCCGATCTCGCGGGGGTGGCGCCCGAGCTGCCCGAACTGCCCGTGCAGTTCGGTGACTGGGCGGCATGGCAACGCGAACAGCCCGTCCCCCAGGCCGACCTGGACTACTGGGCGGAGCAGCTGCGCGGCGCCCAGCCGGTGATGCTGCCGGTGCGGGCGGAGGGGTCGGACTGGGCCGCGGGTGGTGTGCCGGTGGTCGTGCCCGCCGGGCCGTGGGCGGACCTCACGGCCCTGGCCACGCGGCAGCGCGCCACCCCGTTCATGGTGCTGCTGGCGGCTTTCGCGGTCGCGACGGCCCGCTGGTGCGACCAGGAGGACCTCGTCATCGGGACACCGGTGGCCGGGCGCAACCGGGCCGAGCTGCAGGGCCTGATCGGGTTCTTCCTGAACACGCTGCCACTGCGGGTGATCGTGCGAGGTGAGCTGTCCTTCCGGGAGCTGCTGGCGCGGGTGCGGCAGACGTGCCTGGACGCCTACTCGCACCAGGACCTGCCGTTCGAGCGGATCGCCGAGAAGGCGGCCTCGGGCGGGCCGCTGGCGCGGGTGATGTTCGGGCTGCAGCCCAGTGCCCTGCCCGGCTGGCAGGTGCCGGGCCTGTCCGTCGAGCAGTTTCCCGTGCCGGAGCGCTATTCCCAGGTGGACCTGGCGCTGACCCTGTTCGCGGACGCGGACGGCGGTGTGACCGGCCGGGCGGTGTACGCGACCGGGCAGTGCACGGCGGCCGACGTCACCGACGTGCTCGACATCTGGCAGCGGGTGCTGGCGTGGGTGGCCGAGCACCCGGACGTGCCCGTGGGCCGGTTCGACCCGCTGTCGCGTGCCGAGCGGGCGGCGTTGCTGGCCGACCTGGACGCCACCGACGCGGAGCTGCCGTGGGCGGGCGGGGTGGTGGCCTCGGTCGAGGCGGCGGTCGACGCGACACCGGAGGCGGTCGCGGTCGTGGCCGACGACGGGTGCCTGACCTACGCGGAACTCGAGGAGCGCGCCAACAGCCTGGCCTGGTTCCTGCGCGCGAACGGGGTCGGCCCGGACGAGCTGGTCGGGGTGTGCCTGCCGCGGTCCGCGTCCCTGGTGGTGGCGCTGCTCGCGGTCCTCAAGGCGGGCGGCGCCTATCTCCCGCTGGAGAGCGGCTATCCGAGGGCGCGGCTGGCGTTCATGATCGCGGACGCACGGCCCCGGGTGCTCGTCGCCGACGCGACGACGGTCGAGGCGCTGCCCGCGGACCCGCCGGGGGGCTGCCGGGTCGTCCGGGTCGACCGGCCGGAGCACGAGACCGTCGCGACACGGCCGGAACCGTTGGCAGACCGGGACAACCTCGCCTACGTGATCTACACGTCCGGCTCGACGGGCACCCCCAAGGGCGCCATGAACACGCACGCCGCGGTGGCGAACCAGCTCGGCTGGATGCGGGAGGCCTACGGTCTGGCACCGGGCGAGGGCGTCCTGCACAAGACCCCGATCGGCTTCGACACCGCGGGCTGGGAGTGGCTGTGGCCACTGACCGCGGCGGCGCGGCTGGTGGTCGCCAGGCCGGACGGTCACCACGATCCCGGCTACCTGGCGGCACTCGTCCGCGAGCACGGCGTCACGACCTGCAACTTCGTGCCCTCGATGCTGCACCACTTCCTCGCCGATCCCGCGGCGGCCACGTGCGCGCCGACGCTGCGGCGGGTGCTGTGCATCGGCGAGGAGCTGCCGTCGGCACTGGCCGCCCGGTTCTTCGCGGTGCTGCCCGGTGCGGAGCTGCACAACCTCTACGGCCCGACCGAGGCCGCCATCGCGGTCACCGCACGCCATGTCGTGCCCGGCGACGAGCACGAGCCCAGGGTGTCGATCGGCCGTCCGATCGCGGGCACCCTCCTGCGGGTGCTCGACGGCGACGACCGGGTCGTGCGGACCGGCCTGCCCGGTGAGCTGTGCCTCGGCGGCGTCCAGCTGGCACGCGGGTACGCGCGGCGGCCGGGGCTGACCGCCGACCGCTTCACGCCGGACCCGTTCGGCTCCGGCGCCCGGCTCTACCGCACCGGGGACCGCGTGCGGGTGCTGCCGTCCGGCGACCTCGAGTTCCTCGGCCGGATCGACGACCAGGTCAAGCTCCGGGGGCACCGCGTCGAGCTGGGTGAGATCGAGTCCGCGCTCGTCGCCCACCCCCTGGTCGACCAGGCGGCCGCGGACGTGGTCGGGGACGGCGCCGAACGCGGGCTCGTGGCCTACCTGGTGTGTGGCGAGCCCGCGCCGGGAGTCGACGAGCTGCGGGCCGACCTGCGGACCCGCCTGCCCGCCGCGCTGATCCCCGAGAGCTTCGTGACGGTGCCGGCACTGCCGTTGACCCCCAACGGAAAGCTGGACCGGGCCGCGCTGCGTGCTTCGGCGGGACGGACGCTGCGGACGGCACGGCCGTACGTGGCACCGAGTGGTCCCGCCGAGCAGATGCTGGTGCGGATCTGGTCGGAGGTCCTCGGGGTCGACGACATCGGGACGAACGACGACTTCTACGAGCTGGGCGGGAACTCGCTGCGGGCCGTGACCGCCTACCGGGTGGCACAGCAGCACGGCCTGCTGCTCCCGCTGCCGATGATGCTGGGCGACCACACGATCCGGGACCTGAGCGGGGCGCTGGGCGACGACGCGGCCCGGGCACTGCTGGGGTTCGGCCCGCCAGCCCACGAGGCGTGACGCACGCGAGCCTATTGACAAAAAGTTCTTGTACGTAAAGACTGCTTTTCGCCATGAGAGACGTCGTCTACCTCGACCAGATCGAGCAGGCAGAGGCCCTGCTCAAGCCGCAGCGGATCGAAGTGCTGCGGCAGCTCGCCGAGCCCCGGTCGTGTACCGAGGTCGCGGCCGAGCTGGACCAGACCCCGCAGCGGGTGTACTACCACGTGAAACGCCTGGTGGAGGCCGACCTGGTCCGTCAGGTGGCCGAGCGCAGGGTGCGCGGGATCACCGAGGGGATCTACCAGGCGGCCGGCCGGTCCTACTGGCTGTCCCCGCGCCTGGTCGGCCAGATCGGGCTGCGTCAGACCCGTGACCGGCTCAGCCTCGGCTACCTGGTCGACCTGATGGAGGACGTGCAGGCGGACATCGCCGCGCTCGACCTGCGCAGGCCGGACCTGCCCTCGATCGGCGTGTCCGGGGACATCCGGGTGCGCCCCGAGCAGCGCAAGGCGTTTCTCGACGAGCTGCAGCAGACGCTGCAGGACCTGTTCACCCGCTACGGCGGTGCCGAAGGCGACGCGTTCCGACTGGCCGTCGCCTGCTACCCGAAGGGACAACCCGATGACCGACCCTGACCTGCGCCTGCGTGCGGTCGTGCCCGCCTCGCCGAAGGCCACCTACGAGGCGCTGACCGACCCGGCCGCGCTGCGTGTCTGGCTCGCCGAGTACGCCGACGTCGACCTGCCCGGCAAGTACGAGTTCTGGGGCCGCTTCACCCCGGACGGCGCGCGCCCGAACCAGCGCGTGCTGCACGTGGACGAGCGCACGATCCGGTTCGCCTGGACCGTGGACGGCGTGGAGACCACGTCGCAGTTCGAGGTGGACGAGGACGAGGACGGCACGCTGGTCACACTGAGCCAGACGGATCTGCCCAGCTTCGAGGACATCATCGCCGACAAGGCAGGCGCCCGTGGCGCGCTGCAGACGTTCTGGTCGCTCGCGATCGCCAACCTGGCCGACTACCTCGCGGGCCGTGCGCCGACCCCGAGGGTCGACTTCACGTCGAGCGAGCTGCGTGCTTCGGTCGTCATCGACGCGGCACCGGAGCAGGTCTTCGACTCGATGATCCAGCCCGAGGTGTTCCGCACGTGGTTCGGCGCCAACGTGGACATCGAGCCCTATGTGGGCGGCCGGTTCGCGATGGGCGGGTTCGACGTGAACCCCGACCCGGCCAGGTTCGTCGAGTTCGAGCCCGGCCGCAGGGCGAGCCTGCGCTTCGCCGACAACGAGACCACCACGTGGGAGCTGGCGGGCTCGGCGGGCGAGACCCGGTTCACCATCGTGCACAGCGGCTTCGACACCACCAACCCGCCCTACGCGGGCTGGGCGGGCTGGCTGGGCGGCATCGCCGCGCTGCGGCGTTACCACGAGCTGCCGGGGTCGCGGTCGATCTGGCGCCAGGTCGAGATCGCCGGTGTCCCGGAGGGCATGCTGTCGAACGACCAGTGAGGCGGGCACCCGGCCTCAGTCCGGGGTGTGGGGGTTCGTCATGGCCACGGCGATCCTGCGGGCGCCGGTGAACGGCTCACGGCCGTGGCACGCCAGCATGTTGTCCACCACCAGGACGTCGCCCGCCTGCCAGTCGAAGCGCACGCGGTGCTTGTCGTAGCAGTCCCTCAGGTGCGCGACCGTCTCGTCCGGGATGACGCCGCCGTCACCGAAGTAGGTGTTGGTGGGCAGGTCCTCGACCGCGAAGATCGCCTGGATGCCCTCCCGGACCTCCTCGGGCAGGGTGGTGTGGTGGAAGAACACGATGTGGTTGAACCACACGCGCTCGCCGGTGTCCGGGTGCGTGTGGACGGCCGTCCGGACCGCCGTGGTCCGCAGCCGTCCCTTACCCGTCCAGGTGTGGTCGAGTCGGTGGTCCCGGCAGTAGTCCGCGACCACCGACTCGTCGTCCGTGCCGAACGCGTACTCCCACGAGGCGCCGAACCCCGGGTGGAAGTTGCGCACGACCGACCAGCCCCTGCGCTCGAACTCCTCGCGGACGTCGGGGTGGATCGAGTCGTGGATCCGGCGGATGTCGGCGAGCGGGGTGGCACCCTCGGTCTCGGGTGGCTGTACACAGTGGAAGTACAGCAGCCTCGGCCACGAGGACTGGTAGGAGTTCTCGTTGTGCAGGAAGATCGTCTGGTCCGGTGGGTAGTCGGTCGACGTGTACACCGCGCCGGACAGGGAGGTGCGCGGGGACGACCGTTCCGAGTACTCGATCAGCGGACTCCCCGAGAAGGTGGTGGCGAAGCGACCGAAACCGTCCACTCCGGACACCCGGTAGCCGCGCAGGAGCACGGCGCCGTGACGGGAAAGGCGTTCGCGCAGCAGGGAACGGCCTGTCTCCGCGACTTCGGTGACCGGCTCGTCGAATGAGCCGGCCGTCATGACGTACGGGAGTTCGGGTGCGACGTCGGTCATCGTGCTCCCGCCCCCGTCCGGTCCTCTGGTGTTGTTCCGTTGCACCATTCCAGTACGGCCATCGCGCTGTGCATCTTGTTCTCGGCCTGTTCGAACACGATGCTCCTGTCGCCGTCGAGAACCTCCGCCGTGACCTCGTCCCCCCGGTGGGCGGGCAGGTCGTGCATGAAGATCGCGTTCGGGCTGTACCGCCAGAGCGCCTCGGTCACCCGGAACGGCGCGAAGACCGCACGCCAGTCCGCGCGGTCCTTGGTCGTTCCCGTTGTCTGCCACCGGGTGGTGTAGATGACGTCGAAGTCCGGCGGCAGGTCCGACAGGTGGTGGTGCTCGACCACCGGGGCGCCAGCGCGCCCGGCCCGGGCGCGGACGGTGTCGGAGAGCCCGTAGCCGGGCGGGGTGCGGAACTCGACGTGCACGCCCTCGTAGCGGCTGAGTGCGAGTGCGAGCGCGGCGGCCGTGTTGTTGCCCTCCCCGACGTAGAGCACCCGCAGTCCGGCTATGCGGCCGAACCGGCGCCACAACGTGGTGAGATCGGCGAGGGCCTGCGTGGGGTGCTCGTCGCGGGTCATCGCGTTGACCACCGCCATGCGGTCCTGCGCGGCCCAGTCCCGCAGTTCCGCCTCGTCGTCCGCGGTTCTCGCCACGACCGTGTCCAGCATCCTCGAGAACACCCGGCCGGTGTCGTGTGACGTCTCGCCGGTGTTGGTCTGCAGGTCGTCGGGGCCGAAGGTGACGACGTCGGCACCGAGGCGCAGCGCGCCAGAGGAGAACGCGGTCCTGGTACGGGTGGAGGTCCTGCGGAAGTAGATGCCGACGACCCGGTCCGCCAGTGAACGCCGCCGCTCGGTCCGCCCGGCCGACAGCTCGGCCCCCCTGACCACAATGGACCGGAGGTCCGCGTCCGTGAGGTCGCTGATCGAGATCAGGTGCCGCACGCGGTTGTCGTTCCCCGCGGCGCCCGGTGGCCGGTCGGTCATGCGGACAGTCTTTTGGGCCAGGTCACGGGCTGTCAATGCCGTGCCTGTAGGGGGATCTCCGGTCTGGTTCGCGTCGGCCTCGGCGTTACCGTTGGGTGTCACGTGGTGCCTCCAGTGCAAGCAAGCCGGCGAGACGGAGAGGTACATGGCGGTTTCCCATCGGTCCACCGGTTCTGTCGCGGGTGGCATCCTGTCGGCGGTGGGAAACACTCCCCTGGTCGACCTGGCGAGCCTGGCGCCCGTCCCCGGCGCGCGGGTCCTCGCGAAGCTGGAGATGCTCAATCCCGGTGGCAGCGCGAAGGACCGGGCCGCGCTGAACATGCTGCTCGACAAGATCCGCCGAGGCGAGCTGCGACCGGGGGTCTCGGTCGTGGTCGAGTCCAGCTCCGGCAACCTCGCCATCGGGCTCGCCCAGGTGTGCAGGTACTTCGGACTGCGGTTCGTCTGTGTCGTCGACGCCAGGACGACCGAGCACAACGTGGCCATCCTCCGCGCCTACCGGGCCTCCATCGAGATCGTGACCGAGAAGGACCCGGAGACCGGGGCGTACCTGCCCGCCCGGCTTCGCCGGGTCCGCGAGCTGGTGGAGAACACGCCGAACGCCTACTGGCCCAACCAGTACGCGAACCCGTTGAACGCGCAGGCCCAGGAACAGACGATGCGCGAGATCAGCACGGCCCTCGACGGCCGCGTCGACTACCTGTTCTGCGCCACCAGTTCCTGCGGGACGGTACGGGGTTGCTCGGACTACGTGCGCAGGCACGGGTTGCCGACGGTCGTGGTCGCCGTGGACGCCGCGGGCAGCCAGATCTTCGGACAGGACAGGAAAGCCGGGAACCGGCTCATACCCGGCTACGGCTCCGCCTTCCGGCCGCCGCTGCTGGAACAGGACACGGTCGACGAGGTGGTACACGTGTCGGACCTCGACTGCGTCGTGGCGTGCCGTCGCCTGATGGAACAGGAGGCGATGCTGGTCGGCGGGTCGTCCGGGGCGACCGTCGCCGCGATGGCGGCCATGCGTGACCGGATCGCGCCGGGAGCGACGTGCGTCGCGATCTTCCCCGACGGCGGCGACCGCTACCTCGACACGATCTACTCCGACAGCTGGGTGGCCGAGCACTTCGGCGACGTCGCGTCGTTGTGGACCGACCCACGCACCGCACTGGAGATGGTCTAGCGGATGGACGAGAGGACCGCGCGCTGATGAGGATCGGACCGCTTTCCGCTGACCAGCACAGGTTGCTGGGGCACCTGCTGGGAGAGTCCGACGACGGGCGGCCGTCCCGCATCCCCGCGTCGGAGGCGGACCGGGGCCACCTTCCGCTGTCCGCGGCCCAGCGACGGCTGTGGTTCCTTGACCAGGTCCAGCCGGGCTCGCCGCTGTACAACGTGGTCGGCGCCGCCCACCTGCACGGCAGCCTGGACCGTGCGGCCCTCCAGCGCTCGCTCGACGAGATCGTCCGCAGGCACGAGATCCTCCGGACCACGTTCCACCAGGACGAGGACGAGCCGTGGGCGCGGGTCCGGCCCGCCGGCCCGGTTCCGCTGCCCTACCACGACTTCTCGGCGCGGCCCGGACGTGACGCCGCCGTCGCCACGCGGACCGCGCGGGAGGCACGCCGTCCGTTCGACCTGACCACCGACCTCATGCTGCGGACCGTGCTGCTGAGGACCGGGCCCGACGACCACGTGCTCGTCGTGTGCCTGCACCACATCGCGGCCGACGGCTGGTCGCTCACACTGCTGGTGCGTGAGCTGGCCGTCCTCTACGGCGCTTTGCGCACCGGCCGGGCCGCGGCACTGCCGGAACCGGGGTTGCAGTACGCCGACTTCGCCGTCTGGGAGCACACCCGGCAGGTCGAGCCGCAGCTGCGGTACTGGGAGCAGCGGCTGCGCGGCCTGGCGCCGGTCGACCTGCCGACCGACGTGCCCCGCCACGCACTGGCGTCGTTCGCGGGCGAGTCCCTGCCCGTCACCGTGCCGGCGGACCTGGTGCGCAGGCTGCACGAGCTGGGCGCCGCCGAGCGGGCGACCCCCTACACCGTGCTGCTCGCCGGCTTCGTGACGCTGCTGGGCAGGTGGAGCGGCCAGGCGGACGTGGTGGTCGCGGCGTCGACGGCCAACCGCACCAGGGTCGAGACCGAGCAGATGATCGGCTGCTTCGTCAACACGCTGCCGCTGCGGGTCGACCTGTCCGGCAGGCCGGGCTTCCGGGAGCTGGTCCGCCAGGTCCGCGACGGCTGCCTCGCCGACTACGACAACCAGGACGCGCCCTTCGACCAGGTCGTGGAACGGCTGCGCCCGGAACGCGAGCGGACCGCGCACACCCCGCTGCTGCGGCACACGCTCGTGCTGGCCGACCCGAACCCCTCGGTGGACCTGCCGGACCTGCGCATGGAGGTCACGCCGGTGCGCACCGCGACGGCCAAGTTCGAGCTGCGGCTGGAACTCTGCCCCGACCGGACCGGCGCGCTGACCGGTGTCCTCGAGTACTCCTCCGAGGTGTACTCCGCCGACTCGGTTCGCCGCCTCGCCGACAGCTTCGTGACCGTGCTGGGCGCCGCGGTGCGCGAGCCGGACCGGCCGGTCACGCTGTCGAGCCTGATGGGACCCGCCGAGTACGACCGGGTGGTCCACGACCTCAGCGGGGCCGGGGTGCCCGCGCCGGCACCCACGTGCCTGCACGAGCTGTTCGAGCGCTGTGTGGACGAGGCACCGGACAGGGTCGCCGTCGTGGACGGCCCGGTCCGGCTCACCTACCGCCAGCTCGACGAACGCGCGAACCGGTTCGCGCACTTCCTGCGTGGCCGAGGGATCGGCCCCGAGCAGCGGGTCGCGGTCTGCCTGCCGCGCTCCGCCGAGCTGGTGGCGCTGCTGCTCGGCGTGCTCAAGGCGGGTGCGGCGTTCGTGCCGCTCGACCCGGACTACCCGCAGGCCCGGCTCGCGTTCATGGTCGGGGACAGCGACCCGACCGTCGTGCTGGCGGGCTCGGACCTGCCGCCGGACCAGACGGCACCCGTCGTGCTCCTCGACGACGTGACAGCCCAGCTGGCGACGCAGTCGAGTGACCGGCCGCCGGTCGCGACCCGGCCGGGCGACTGCGCCTACGTCGTGTACACGTCCGGCTCGACCGGGCTGCCCAAGGGGGTGAGCGTCGACCACCACGCGCTCACGAACCTGTTGCGCTGGCGCCAGGCGACCTTCCCGCTCGGCACGGACGACACCGCGTTGTTCAAGGGATCGATCGGCTTCGACGTCACCACGGGCGAGTGGGCGTGGCCGCTGACGTGCGGCGCCCGGGTCGTCGTGGCGCGGCCCGGGGTGGAACGCGACCCGGCGGGACTGGCCGCGCTCATCCGGGACGAGCACGTCACCACCTGCAACTTCGTGCCGTCCATGCTGCGGGTGTTCCTGGCCGACCCCGCGGCGGCGGGCTGCAGGCAGTCGCTTCGCCGAGTCCTGTCCGGGGGCGAGAGCCTCACCAGGGACCTGGCCGAACAGTGCCGGGCCGTGCTGCCGGGCACCCAGCTGCACAACCTGTACGGGCCGACCGAGGCGACCATCGACGTCACGACCTTCCCCGCCGATCCCGCCGGGCTCGCGGACCACACGCGTGTCGTGCCGCTCGGCAGGCCGGTGACGGGATCCCGGCTCTACGTCCTCGACCCGGAGCTGGCTCCCGTCCCCGTGGGGGTCGCCGGAGAGCTGTACGTCGGCGGTGTCGCCGTCGCCCTCGGCTACCACCGGCGCCCCGGCCTCACCGCGGCGCGGTTCGTCCCCGACCCGTTCACGCCGGGCAGGCGCCTCTACCGGACCGGCGACCGGGTGCGGTGGCTCGCCGACGGCGCGCTGGCCTTCCTCGGGCGGCTCGACGACCAGGTCAAGATCCGCGGCCAGCGGATCGAGCCCGCCGAGACCGAGGCGGTACTGGCACGTCATCCGGCCGTGCGGGGGGCCGTGGTGACCGTGGACCGGGACCAGGACGGCGACACACGCCTCACCGCCTACCTGCTCCCGCACGACCGGGTGGCGGCCTCGCTCGTCGAGGAGGTCCGGGCGCACGCCCGCGAGCACCTGCCCGAGCACATGGTCCCGGCGGCGTTCGTGCTCCTCGCGGAGTGGCCGGTCGGCCCGAACGGGAAGCTCGACCGGTCCGCGCTGCCCTCGGCGACCCCGGTCGGGGACCTCGCCCGCCCGGCCACCGCCCCCCGCACACCGACCGAGCGCCGCGTCATGGACATCTGGCTCGGGGTGCTCGACGTGGAGCAGGTCGGGGTCGAGGACAACTTCTTCGACGTCGGCGGGCACTCGCTGCTCGCGGCCAAGCTGGTCGCCAGGATCCAGGCCGCGTTCGGGGTGGTGCTGTCGCTGGAGGGGCTGTTCGGCGACCCGACCGTCGCGGGCGTGGCGGCGCAGCTCGACACGGTTCGCCGGGACGAACCGACGGCGGTGCCGATCACCAGGGCCGCGCGCCGCCGCCACGTACCGGGATGACACGCTCCCGACACGCCGCTCCCGACACGAACCGGATATGCCGATTTTTCGGTCCGAGGTGGACGATGGCTTCGCCCAGGTGACCCCTCCCGCACGGCCGTTTCCTTGCCGGGCAGGATGTCCCTCGACAGTCCGGCCCGACCGGTCAAGGTGGTTTAGTGGTCCGGTCATGGGTATGATGTGACATGCAGAGCCAATTCGTCACACCTCTTCACGTTCCTTCCCGGTCGGCGATGATGGGGACGGTATGAGTTTGCGGCTAGCGTTCGACTGGGAAGACCTTCAGCGCGTACGGCTCGCGTCCAGGCCGGACGTGATGTGGGAGCTGGTGCTCGGCCTCAACCGGTTGCGCGACCCGAGGATCGGCGTCCAGCTGTCCCGGTGGCAGCGACAGACCCGGGTACGGCTGCGCAGCGGGAAGTCCCACCAGCACTGGCAGAAGACCCTGTTCACGCTGGTGCCCTACCCCGGGCTGTTTCCCGACTTCCTCACCCCGGCACCCTCGTTCGCGGACATCGGCGCGGCGTGCGAGGCCATCGCGGGCACCGGACGCGGACGGCTGCGAACCGACCTCACCACCGCGTTCCCCGACGCCACCCGTCCCCCGGTCTGGCTGCGTGAGCTGGCCGAGGGCAACCGAGGCGAGATCAGCTCCGTTGTGGATTCCGTGCACGCCGCCTACGAACACCTGGTCGCGCCGCAGTGGGACGCGGTACGTGGGTCCGTCTCCGCCGACCGGACCGCGCGAACCCAGGTGCTGGGACACCACGGCGTCGAGGCCCTGCTCGCCGGGATTCCCGGCGTCGAGGGCTGGGACGGCCAGGTGCTCAACATTCGCTATCCGCGTACCCGCACTGTCCACCTGGCGGGACGGGGACTGACCCTTGTGCCGAGCTATTTCTGTGCATCCCCTGTGAGTCTCATCGATCCGGATCTCCCTCCGATCCTGGTCTACCCGACCGCGGCCCGCATCCAGGCCGAGGGCGCGCAGGTGCCGAGGCGACTGGTCGCCCTGCTCGGACAGACGCGGGCGGAATGCCTTGCGGCCCTTGTCACACCGTGCACGACGACCACTTTGGCCGAACGCCTCGGCATGTCCGTCGGCAACGCCAGCAAGCAGGCCGCGGTACTGCGGGAGGCGGGGCTCGCCACGGCCCGGCGGCAGGGCCGTTCCGTTCTACACCATCTCACCCACCTCGGCGAACAACTGCTCGTCGGCGCGGACGTCTTGCGTTGACGCACGTTTTCCGCCACGGGAAAAGGCGTTGCCCGCACCACCGGTCCCGATCACGCTGGGGTTGTGATCAAACGGTGTGGGTGACCATTTCGGAACGCCCCGACCTCCCCGTCGAGCGGGGACGGCCACATGCGACCACCACCAAGCCACGGAAGGGAGATGTGCTGGCGACATCATCGGACGGCACCCGCGGGACTCACCGGCGGACGTGCTCGACACGAAGGCTCACTAGCAGAAAAGCGTTGTCGCGCAACGGGAAACTCTAGTCAAGGGGGCCTGAGATGAATGCACAGAACCGCAGTCCCGGCGAGGGACGGCTCCGGTCGGACGGGTCGGCGGGCCGGGCCGGGGAACTCGCCCGGCTGGCCTCGGTCGTCG
Organism: Actinophytocola oryzae; assembly: GCF_004364325.1. Classification (GTDB taxonomy): domain Bacteria; phylum Actinomycetota; class Actinomycetes; order Mycobacteriales; family Pseudonocardiaceae; genus Actinophytocola; species Actinophytocola oryzae. Next base: position 177,285 of record NZ_SOCP01000016.1, read on the forward strand.
ACGCCGCGACCACCAGCGTCCAGGTGGTCCAGGTCAGCGGAGACCCCTGGATCGGCAAGACCCGGCTGCTGACCGACCTGGCCGAGATGGCGAGGCACCGCGGCTGGACGGTCCTGGAAGGCTCGGCCGACGCCGGGTCCTGTTCGCCACCCGGCGGCATCCCCTACGGTGTCCTCGCCGACGCCTTCGACGGGCTCATGGCTACCGGTCCGGACCTGACCGGCGTGCCGGACGAGCACCGCCAGTGCCTCGCCGGGATCTTTCCCAGCCTCGCGGACCTGTGGCCGCAGAACGGGACCGCGCCCGACGGCGACGCGACCGACGCCATCCACGCCCTGCTGTGCGCCCTCGCCTCCCCCGAGGGCCTGCTGCTGGTGGTCGACGACCTGCAGTTCGTCGACGGCGGGTCGCTCGACCTGCTGTCGCGTCTGGTGCGCCAGCCCCCGGCCGGGCGGTTCGTCCTCGCGCTCGCCTACCGGCGCAGGCAGGTGGACATGCGGGTGCTGAGCGCGTTGGCGCAGCTGCGGGAGGGTTACCCGCACGTCGAGATCGAGCTGACCCCGCTCGCCGACGAGGACGCCGCCGCGCTGCTGCCTCCCGACCTCAGCGACCTGCGCAGGCAGTCGCTGCTGCGTCAGGGCGGCGGCAACCCCGGGGTCGTGCGGGCGATCGGGTCGGTCAGCATGCTGCCCGGCAGCCCGGAGGACTCGTTGCACCACCTCCCCCACGAGACGCTGACCGCGTGCTTCCGCGACTTCCGGACGCTGTCGCGGCTCGGCTGGCTCGCCGCGCGTGCCGCGGCGGTGCACGCCGAGCCCGCCGACGCCGACCTGATCAAGGCGATCGCCGAGCTCACCGAGACCGAGATCTGGCACGCCCTCGACGAGGTCACCGCCGTCGACGTCCTGCGGATCGACGAGGGCTCCCACACGTTCCGGTTCCGCGACCCGCTGCTGCGCACGGCCGCCTACCGGTCGGCGAGCACCGGGTGGCGCATCGGCGCACACCGGCGCGCGGCGGCGTGGTTGCGGTCCCGGTCCGCGCCGCCGGTCGAGGTGGCCCACCACCTGCTCGGCAGCGACGACATCCGCGACGCGCCCAGTGTCGAGGCGGTGCTGGACGCCGCCGAGTCGGTGCTGTGGGACCGGCCGACGCGGGCCGCGTCCTGGGTCCGGGCCACCATCGGCTCGGTGTCGCTGGACAGCGGGACCGTGGCGCGCCAGCACCTGTTGCTCGGCAAGAGCCTGACGCTCGCCGGTCCCGTCCAGGCCGCGGCGACCACGCTGGACCTGGTGGACGAGCGGCACCTTGACGACGCGAAGCACCGCGCCGACCTGGCGTGCTGGCGTGGCGCCGCGGCGCGGCTGCTCGGCAGGCACGACCACGCGGCGGCACTGCTCCGCCACGCCCTTCGGTCGATGCCCGCCGAGGACACCTACGCCAGGCTGCTGCTGCACGTCGAGCTGACCGCCATCGCACTGGAGCGCAACGCCGAGCTGGACCAGGCCGACCTCGCCGCGGTCCGCGAGGCCGCGCGGGCCGGGGGCACCGACACCGCGCTCCACGCCTACCTGGTCGCGCTGCTCAGCGTCGCGGACGCCGGGCAGGCGCGGACCACCGTCGACGTCCGCGCGGTCGGCAGGCTGGCCGACGAGCTCACCACCACCGAGGTCATCCGGCTGCCCCACACGCTGCTCTGGGTCGCCCGCGTCGAGGTCACGCACGGCCTGCTCGACGAGGCGCGGGCACACCTGCAGCACGGCCTGGAGATCGCGCGGGACCGGTTGCTCACCGGGCTCGTCCCGCCGATCGCGCTCGAGCTGGCCGCGCTGGCGGCCCGGCGCGGCGACACCGCCGCCGCCTCGGCGCACGCGAACGACGCCGTGCAGGCCGCACTGCTCATCGAGAGCTCCTTCCTGCTGGACGTCGCACGCAACCTCCAGGTCCAGCTGGCGACGGGCGGGTTACCCGAGGCCGAGGACCAGCCGTCGGTCCCGGAGAGCCGGAGCCCGGCCGACAGCGAGGCGGCGGCCGAGCCCCAGCTCGACCGGTTGAGCGAGCGCGAGCTGGAGATCGCGGTGCTGGTCAGCAAGGGCCGCACCAACCAGCAGATCGCCCGCGCGCTGACGCTCTCCCACAAGACGGTGGAGACATACCTGGCCAGGATCTTCAAGAAGCTGTGTGTCTGCTCCAGGACCCAGGTGGCGACCCTGATCGGCCAGCGGGCGATCCCCGCGGGCCGTCTTCGTTCAGCGCATGCCGGCCACGGCGTCCAGTAGCCGGTCGACCTCCGCCCGGACGTTGTAGTGCACGAGGCCGGCGCGCACGGCGCCCCCCGAGTCGCGGACGCCGAGCGCGCCGGTCACCTCCCAGGCGTAGGCGTGCCCGCTCCAGACGTTGACGTTGCCCTCGGCGAGCTTCCGTGCGACGTCGCGAGGCGCGATGCCGTCGACGGTGAAGAACGCGGTCGGCGTGCGCCTGCGCGGGGACCCGACGAGGCGGACGTGCGGGATCGAGGACAGCCCGCCGAGCAGGTGGGCGAACTCCGCGCGCTCGTAGGCCTCGACCGAGGACATGGAGGCCAGGATCCGGTCCCTGCGGCTGCCCCCGGCGGTCGGGTCGAGCCCGGCGAGGTGGTCGACCGCGGCGGTGACGCCTGCCAGGTCGGCGAAGGGCGGGGTGCCGTGCTCGAACCGGTCCGGCACCCGGTCGGGTGCTGGGGCGAGCTTGTCGGGCCGCAGCCGTGCGAGCAGTTCCGGGTCGGCGACCACGGCACCCACGTGCGGGCCACACCACTTGTAGGCGCTGGTGGCGAAGAAGTCGGCGCCGAGCGCCGTGACGTCGATCGGGAGGTGCGGGGTGGCGTGGACGCCGTCGACGTAGAGGAGGGCGCCGGCGCGGTGGACGGTGTCGGCGATGGCCGGCAGGTCGGGCATCGTGCCGAGCACGTTGCTGGCCGCGGAGACGGCGACGAGCTTCGTCCGCTCGTTGACGAGCGCGTCGAACCGCTCGGCGGGCAGCTCGCCGGAGGGCACGTCGACCTCGGCCCACCGGACGGTGGCACCGGCGTGCTCGGCGGCCTGGACCCACGGCCGCACGTTCGCGTCGTGGTCGAGCCGGCAGACGACCACCTCGTCGCCCGCCCGCCAGTCCGAGGCGAGCGTGGCGGCGATCCGGTAGGTCAGGGTGGTCATGTTGGGGCCGAACACGACGCCGTCGGCCTGTCCGCCGAGCAGGTCGGCCACGGCGAGCCTGGCGTCGGTCACGATCGACTCGATCCGGTGGCTGGCGGGGAAGACCCCGTTCACGTTCGCCATCCCGGCCCGGTAGGCACCCGCGACCGCGTCGATGACCGTCTGGGGCACCTGGGTACCGGCCGCCGCGTCGAGCTGCGACCAGTCGTCGTCCAGCGCGGGGAAACCGGCGCGGACCGCGGTCGGGTCGAACCCGGACCGCGTCGGAGTCCGGTCGTCGGTTGCGTTGGCCGTCATGCGGGGGCGTCCTCTCGGTTGTGGATGGTCACCGGTAGCGCTCGACCATGCGGTGGACGCAGTCGGCGCCGAAGCGCAGTGCGTCGACCGGGACGCGTTCGTCGGCGGCGTGCATCGTGTCCTGGTAGCGCGCGCCGGGTGGGACCCGCAGCGGGAGCCAGCCGTAGCAGGCGATGCCCAGTGAGGCGAACAGGCGGGCGTCCGTGGACGCGGTCATCAGCATCGGCAGCGGCAGGCCCGCCGGGTCGGCCTCCCGCAGCACGTCGGTCAGCAGCTCGTAGAACGACCCGAGCTGGGGTGCGGGCATCCGCTCGCCCTCGACCAGTACCTCGAACTCGTGGTCGCCGATCAGGCCGCGCAGCTCGTCCTGGTAGTCCGCGACCGTCCAGTCGCCGGGCAGGATCCGTCCGTCGAGGTCGACCGTGATCGTGCTCGGCAGCACGTTGATCTTGTCGCTGGTGCGCACGATCGTCGCGTTGACGGTGTTGCGCAGGATGGAGTCGAGGAACACCGCGTCCGGTTCGGACAGCAGGTCGAACGGGACCGTCGCGGCCGGGTCCTCGCGCAGCGCCCGGAACCGCCCGGCCAGCGGCTCGTCGGAGTTCGCGGCCAGTTCGGCCAGCAACAGGTCGACTGCCGGGGTGATGTGCGCGGGCATCCTGCGGTCGTGCACAGCCGTCAGCAGCGTGGCCAGCCGGCCCATCGCCGTGCCGGAACGGCCCTGCCGGGAGGCGTGGCCACCGGGGCCACGCAGCGTGACCCGCTGCCAGCACGCCCTTTTCTCCGCCACGACGATCGGGTAGGTGCGGCGGTCGCCGCACGTGAACACCGCGCCGCCGTCCTCGCCGATGGCGTGCCGGACGCCGGCGAACAGCTCGGCGCGCTCGGCCACCAGGTGCGCGGCACCGACCGCGCTGCCCGCCTCCTCGTCCGGCGACACCGCGAGCACCACGTCTCCCGGTGGCTCGATGCCCTCGGTGCGGAACCGCAGGATGGCGCTGAGCATCATCGCCAGGCCACCCTTCATGTCGATCGCGCCTCGACCCCACACGTGGCCGTCACGCAGCTCGCCGTCGAACGGCGGGTGCGACCAGTCCTGGCCCTCGACCGGCACCACGTCGACGTGCGCGTGCATCAGCAGTGGTGGCGCCGCGCCCCGGCCACGCAGCCTGGCCACCAGGTTCGGCCGTTCCGGGTCGACGCCGGTCAGCACGCACTCGACGCCTGCGCTCCGCAGGATGTCCTCCACATACCGCACGCACGGTCCCTCGCCGCCCGGCGGGTTGACGCTGGCGAACCGGATCATGTCCTGCAGCATCGGGACCGGGTCGGTGGTCGTGATCTCGCTCGTCAGTGGTTCCGCTGTCATGGTTTCCTCGCTGTCGTGGGCAGGATCCGTGTCCCGCCGGTGCCGGCCAGTGCCCGCGCGGCGCTGTCCCGGTCGCGGCCGTCGGCCACGACCACGTCCCCGACCCCGCCCGCGAGCGCGGCCTGGGCGGCGGCGAGCTTGACGGCCATGCCGCCCGCGATGGCGGGGTCACGGCCATCCGGCGGGGGGCGGTAGGTGGCGAGCACGGTGCCCGCGTCGTGCCGGTCGGCCAGGACCCCGGGCGCGGCGGTGAGCAGCACGAGCCTGGTGGCGCCCAGTGCGACCGCGACGGCCGCGGCGATGCGGTCGGCGTCCACGTTGACCACGGTGCCGTCGGAGGCGAGCGCGGGCGGCGAGACCACGGGCACCAGTCCCTCGTCGAGCAGGACCCGCAGGATCCCGGGGCGGACCGAGGCGATCCGGCCGCTGCGGTCGTCGCGGACGACGACGGTTCGGCCGCCGACCACGGCACGCTGCGCGCCGTTGCGCCTCGCCTGGAGCAGTCCGCCGTCCAGCCCGGTGATCCCGGCGCACGGGACCCCCTCGCGGATCAACGCGGTGACCAGCGCAGGCTTCACCCGGCCCGACCACGCCAGGGTCAGTGCCTCCATGGCACCGTCGTCGGTGTGGCGGCTGGTCGAGCCGTCCGGCGCCACCATCCGCCGCAGCGGTATGTCGAGCCGGGCTGCGAGTGCCGCGGCCTCCGCCGAACCGCCGTGGACGAGGACGACCCGGCAGCCGCCCGCCACCGCCCGTGCCACGGCGGCACAGACAACGGCCGGGTCGACGCCTGCCGTGCCGCCGCTCTTGACCACGATCAGGCTCGTGCCGTCGGTCGTCACCTCGGTGGCTCTACTCGCCCCAGTCCTCGTCGGCTTCCGGCGCGACCGCGAGGACGACGGGTTCCAGCCCCACCACCTCCAGCTCGCACCGGCAGTCCGGGCACTCGACGATCTCGTTCTGCCTGGTCTCGGTGTCGATCTTGACATCGCCCTCGCACTCGGGGCATGCGGCCAGCGAACTCGTAGCAGGGGGCATGGTGGGTCTCCTCGGCTGACAGAGGCGCGAAGGCGTCCAGAGTGCAGAGTTCCCCAGCCGCGTAACCGTTTGCAGTCAGGAGAATCCCTACCGGGCACGCAGGAGGGCTCCCGACTCCCTGACACCCCTCGTGCGCCGAATACTTCCCACCATGGCGACCAACACCGGTGCGCGGGCGACCACGTGGCAGCTGACCGAAGTCGAGCCGTCCGAGCACGCGCTGCTCGAGGAGCTGGCGGTGCTCACCAGGCGCGCGTTCGCCGTCGGCGACATGCTGCCGGGCCTGCCGGACGCGGACGGCGCACACGACACCGCCGCGTCGATCAGGGCGGACCTGGATGCCGGGATACGGCTGTGGATGGCGCATGCCGGGGACGGCCGGCCGGTCGGCTGCGTGCGTGCGATCCCCCGACCCGACAGGGTCTGGCAGATCCGCAGGCTGGCGGTCGCACTCACCGACCAGGGTGCGGGGCTGGGGCGGCTGCTGGTGCGCGGGCTCGAGCGGGCCGCACTGGCCGAAGGTGTGCGCAGGCTCGTCGTGTGGGCGTTGGTGGAGCGGGGAATCGCGCCGCTCTACAGCAAGCTCGGCTACCGCACGACCGGCCACCTCGGCACGCCGGACAAGCCGTTGTCGGAGGCGGTGATGGAGCTGGACCTCGGTCGCCCGTCCCCGCCGCTGGCCTACCCGTGGGGCACCCAGCCGCGGTGCCCGTACCACGGGGGGCTCATGGTCACCTGGTTCGGTTCGGCGAGCCGGACCGTCGCGGTGACCGATCGGCTCACCGCGAACCCGCGCCCGGTCGTGGCCCGGCAGCAGGAGCGGGTGACCCGCCTGCTCGGTACGGCGAGGTTCCTGGGCGGTGACGGCTGGGCGGACTGCCCGCCGAGGTCCTCGGCAGCCGTGTGCGACACGCTCGCCGCGCGGGCGGACACAGTGGACGGACGGGTGCTGGTGTTCGAGCGGCCCTACCGCGAGGTGGTCGAGTACACCATGCCCAGGACAGTGGCCCCGGAGCTGCTCGCACTGTGGCGGGTACCGGGCGACCCCGTGCACTGAAGGACGCCTTCCTTACGCTGGGCGTTACGAAGGCGTCCATCAGTGCACTGGGCGATACGAAGGACGCCATCAGTGCGCTGGGCGTTACGAAGGCGTCCTTCAGTGCGCGGGGCGTCACGAAGGCGTCCTTCAGTGCGTTTCGGTGCCGGCCTGGCGCTTGGCCCGAGCCCGGTCGTGTGCCTGCTGCACCCAGTCCGCTACGGGGCCGAGCTTGGCGCGGGCCCGGGCCGGGAAGGCCCTGACGTAGACGTCCAGCACGACACGCCAGACGGCCAGCGCCCGGATCGTGCCGACTGCGCTCGCCAGGGCGCGGAAGGCGACGGGGCCGGGGAGCTGGGGGCTGATGTCCTTCGCGAGCGACACGTACCTCTCGGCGTTGCGGGGCTTTCCTTCCCGGACACAGTCCAGCGCCAGCTCCCAGACGAGGAAGGTCACGGCGAAGTCCTTGATGGCGCCGGACATCTGCCCGTGCGCGTGCACCAGCTCGATCAGCTTCACCAGTGAGCGGTAGTAGACCTCCTGGTCGTAGCGCAGCTTGCTGGTCCACCGCTCGCCGGGATGGTCCCGGTAGATCACACCGACCATCGGCACGTGCCGAACCCGCGCCCCGCACAGGATCTGCCTGCACACCAGCTCGTAGTCGTCGAGCACCACCAGCGTCTCGTCGAAGGCGCCGTTCTCGTGCAGCACCCTGCTGCGGTAGAGCGGTTGCGACGTCTCCAGCGCGGGCATTCCGGTGCCGGGGAACTGTTTCTCGTACGCGTACTCGATCATGCCGTCCACCGTCCGCTGGAACTCCGCCGACGTGAACTCCGACTCGTCGACGAAGTCGTAGGACTCCGGCAGGTGGATGGCGGTGAACACGATGTCGGTGTCCGGGTGCTCGCGGAAGCAGTCCATCGACCGCTCGATCTTCTCCGCGGTGAGAACATTGTCGGCGTCGAGGTACTGCACGAACTCACCGCTCGCCGACTCGAGCGCCACGTTCCGCGCCGCGCCGGGACCCGAGTTCGCGATGCCGATGACCTTCACGGCGTCCCCGAACTCCGCCTCGATCACCGCGCGGCTGTCGTCGGTGGACCCGTCGTCCACCACGATCACCTCGATGTTCGGGTAGGTCTGGCGCAGTATGCTGTGGATGGCGTGCTCCACCCACGGAATGCCGTTGTAACAGGGAATGATGACGCTGACCAACGGCGAGGTGTCCATGGTGGACGGACGTCCGGTCACTGTCTCCTCCTCGGCTCCCGCGTGCCAGCCAATCTGACACGCGGAGGCGCCCGGCGTGCTGTCGGGAGTTCCCCCGGCTGCCCGCGCCGCCCCGCCACGCCGAGACTGGACCGATGACACCGACCTGGAAGCGGTCCGGGTGAGGCCGCGCGCGGTCGACGAGCACGACTTCCGCCTGCTCTGGGCCGGAGACGTCGTCTCCCACGTCGGTACGCAGATCACCCTGTTCGCACTGCCGGTCCTCGCGGTGGCCACCCTCGAGGTCACCGGCAGCCAGATCGGGCTCCTGCAGGCGCTCTACACGCTCCCGTTCCTGCTGGTGCCGATCCCGGCGGGTGTCTGGATCGAACGGCGGCCGCTGCTCACCGTGCTGATCGCGGGCCAGCTCGTGTGCGCCGCCCTGGTGCTGTCCGTCCCGGTGGCGGACGTGCTGGACCGGCTGGGGCTCGTGCAGCTCTACACGGTCGCCGTGCTCGGCGGCGCGGCCATCATCGTCTGCGACATCGCCAAGGTGTCGCTCATCCCCCGGCTCGTCCACGCCGACCGGCTCGCCGCCGCGAACAGCAGGATCGCCATCGGCCTCGCGGTCGGCCTGACCGCGGGTCCCGTGCTCGCCAGCGCGCTCACCGCCCTCGGCGGGCCGTCGCTCGCGCTGACCGTCGACGGCGTGACCTACCTCGTCGGCATCGCACTGCTGGCGCGCCTGCACCACCGGGACCGGCCGACCGCCGAACCGGACGCCGGACGCAGGCAGGTCCTCGCGGAGGTGCGTGCGGGCCTGCGGACGGTGTTCGGCTCGCCGTCGATCCGCAACATCGCGGTCCACACGGCGTTGTTCAACGGCGGCGTGCAGGTGCTGAGCGTCGCGATCGTCGTGTACTTCGTCCGCGACCTCGGCTACGGCAGCGCCGCGTTCGGTGTCGCGATGCTGTGCGGTGGCGCGGGGGCGGTGCTCGGTGCCGTGGTCGCGCCCGCGCTCATCCGTCGGCTCGGACACGGCACCACGCTGCTGGCCACGATCGGGGTCACGGTGAACGCGTTCTGGGTGCTGCCGTCGGCGCACGGGTCCGCGGCGACAGTGGTGGTCCTGTGCGGGCTCGCCATGGTGGTCGGTCTCGCGGGCGGCGGTGTCGCGGGCGTGACGAGCGTGACCGTGCGGCAGCTCCTCACGCCGAAAGCGTTGCACGCCAGGATGAACGCGAGCTACCAGCTCGTGAATCTCAGCACCACGCCGATCGCCGCCATCGTCAGCGGTTACCTCGTCGACGGGGTCGGGGCGCGGGACACGCTGTGGATCGCGGCGGGTGTGCTGGCGATCTCGGTGGTGCCGCTGACACATCGCGCGGTGCGGTCACTCGGCACCGTGGTCGAACCCGTCCCGGCCCGTCAGGGCTGAGCCGACACGATCGCCATCGCCTCGCGGACGACCGCCTCCGTCGTGATCCCGGCGGCGGTGAGCAGGTCCAGCTCGCCACCCACCCGGTCACTGAACCGGTCCGGCACGCCGATGCGCCGCACCGGACACGGGTCCGCCGCGACGGCCTCGCACACGGCCCCACCGAGCCCGCCGACCACGAGGTGGTCCTCGACGGTCACGATGCCCCGCGTCCGGGCCGCCGCCTCCCGCAACGCCGCGACGTCCAGGGGCTTGACGGTGTGCATGTTCAGGACGCGGGCGTGCACGCCCGCGTCGGCGAGCAGCTCCGCGGCCCGCACCGCCATGCCCACGGGATACGGGCCGGTGGCCACCAGGGTGACGTCGTCGCCGTCGGCGAGCCGCACCGCGCGGCCCACCTCGAACTCGTACGGGCCCCGGTAGACGAGCGGGGTGGCGGCACGGCCGAGCCGGATGACCACCGGCCCCGGCAGCCGGTGGGTGGCCAGCAGCGCCCGCTCGGCCTCCGCGGCGTCCGCGGGCACCACGACGGTCAGGTTCGGCATCAGCCGCAGGATCGCCAGGTCCTCCACGGCGTGGTGGGTCGGACCGTAGTGTCCGGCGGACAGTCCGCCGTGGGTGACGACGATCCGCACCGGCAGGTCGTTGCCCGCGACGTCGATCTTGATCTGCTCGCACGCCCTCGCCGCGGCGAAGCTGCTCAGCGTGTGCGCGTACGGGATCAGCCCCGCCGCGGCCATCCCGGCCGCCGTGCCGATCAGGTTCGCCTCCGCGATACCCACGTTGACGTACTGGTCGGGCAGGTCGCCGAAGAGGTCCTCGAGGCCGCCGACGTCGGAGTCGACGCACATGATCCTCGGGTCCTCCCGAGCCAGCTCGAGCAGCGCCTGGCGGCAGACGTCCCGGCTCGGCGTGGCGTAGCGCCGGGCCCACTCGGTCGTGTCCTCGATCGTGTCCGTCACGACTGGCGCTCCCTGCGGTTGCGCATCCCCACGCTGGCGCGGTGGTACATCTGCGGCGTCAGCTTCACGTAGTGGCACTTCTTGCGGCCCTCGAGCATGGGCACGCCCCGTCCCTTCACCGTGGCGGCCAGCACGACCGTCGGCCTGCCCTCCGGGTCCGGCAGGCTCGCGAACGTCGTGACCAGCGCCTCGACGTCGTGCCCGTCGACCTCGACGACCGCCCAGCCGAAGCTGCGCCAGCGGTCGGCGAGCGGCTCCAGCGAGACGGTCTCCTCGGTCCGGCCCGTGATCTGCCACCCGTTGCGGTCCACCACGGCGACCAGGTTGTCGAGCCGCTGGTGCGGCGCGGCCATCGCGGCCTCCCACACCGAGCCCTCCTGCAGCTCCCCGTCGCCGAGGACCGCGAACACGCGGGCCGGCCTGCGCAGCCTGCGTGCGGCGATGGCGGCGCCGGTGGCGAGGGACAGGCCGTGGCCGAGCGAGCCGGTCGGGAACTCGACGCCGTCGAGGCGCCGCAGCGGATGGCCCGCGAGGCGGCTGCCGGGTTGTGCGTAGGTCCGGTACTCGTCCGCCGGGATGAAGCCGAACTCGCCGAGGACCGCGTACAGCGCGGCGGCCGCGTGGCCCTTGCTCAGGACGAGCCAGTCGCGGTCCGGCCAGTCCGGCTCCTCGGGTCGCACCCGCAGGACCGCCCCGTACAGGACGGTGAGCAGGTCCGTGGCGGACAGGCTGCCGCCGAGGTGGGTGCCCTCCGAGGACGCGCCCATCTCCAGCACCCGGCCCCGGACGCGGTGGGCGCGTTCGGTGAGGTCGGCGACCAGCGAGGTCATGGCCGTCTTCGCGCCGGTCATCCTGGCACCTCCGCGCTCGTCCAGTCCGGCCCGTGCCACGCGGGGGTGTAGACCATCGACCGCGCGGCGGTGGCGACCGCGTCGCGGTGCTCCCAGACCTTCTCGAACGCCCCGGCCCAGTCCCGCAGCACCGGACCGGCGTTCGGGTTGAGGTGCAGGCGTTGCAGCGTCAGGGAGTCCTCCAGGACCGCCACCGTGTGCGGGTAGTCCGCCGCCTCCTCCTGGCGCCGGTCGTCGGCCAGCAGCCACGGGTAGCCGCCGAAGCCCTCGCGGGTGCGCAGTGCGCGCTGCATCGGCAAGGGCGCCAGCTGGTAGGGCGACACCGGGACGCCCTCCGCGCGCAGGGCGCGTTGCAGCACCGCACGGACCGCGCCGGGGTGCGCGCCGTCGATGCCCATCGCCGCAGGGTCGAACCGGAACCGCAGGATGTGCCACGCGTGGGTGCGGTCCGGCGGACACGCGGGCGTCCGCAGGCCCGGCAGCGCGTCGAGCCTGGTGAGCATGGCGCGCACGTTGCGGTCGCGTGCCGCGTGGTACTCGTCGAGCCGTGCGAGCTGGCAGCGGGTGAACGCCGCCTGCATCGCCGACAGCTTCGCGTTGCCCGCGAGCTCGCGGGAGATGTAGTCGCGCTCCCGCCTGCCCTCCAGGTCCTCGCCGAACTGGCGCAGGCGCAGGATCCGCCGGTGGGTCTGCTCGTCGTCGGTGTTGAGCAGCCCGCCCTCACCGCACGTCGGGAGGTTCTTGACCACGTTGAGGCTGAACGCGGCGATGTCGCCCAGCGAGCCGGTGCGCCTGCCGCGGTAGTGCGCGGCGTGTGCCTGGGCGGCGTCCTCGATCAGCAGCAGGCCGTGGTCGTCGGCGACGGCACGCAGGCCCGCCATGTCACACGGGAGCCCGTGCAGGTGGACGGCGATGATCGCCCGCGTGCGGGGACCGACGGCGGCCCTGGCCGCGGCGGGGTCCATCGTGAAGGTGTCCGGGTCGATGTCCACGAACCGGGGCACGACGAGCCGGTGCACGGGGGCGACGGCCGTGGCGATGAAGGACAGCGCGGGCACCAGGACCTCCGACCCCGGCTCGACACCGGCGGCGGCCAGCGCGATCTCGAGTGCGGCCGTCCCGTTGGCGATGCCCGCGGCGTGGGCGGTGCCGACGTAGGCGGCCCACTCACGCTCCAGCAGCTGCACCTCGCCGTTACCCGTGCTGTTCGACGTGTAGCGCCCGCTGTCGAGGACACCGAGCACGGCCTTGCGTTCGGCGTCGGTGATCACCGGCCAGCCGACGAGGTCCCGGCTCGCCCGCCGCGGCGGTATGGCACGGGTGCCGCCGAACAACGCGAGCTTGTCCGCCGTCATGTGTCCTCCTCCCGTAACCGGGTGAGGACGAAGTCGACGTACCTGGCGACGAGGTCCACCGGCAGCACCTCGATCGCCCCGTGGAACTCCGGCGTGTGGTTGATCTCGTTGACGTAGCGGGTGCCGTCGCGGTGTTCGAGGACGTCGATGCCCAGCACCCCGTCACCGGCGACGGCCGAGGCGCGGGTGAGCAGGTCGACCAGCTCGTCGTCGAGCGGGCACACCTGCGGGGCACCGCCGCGCTTGGTGTTGGTGCGCCACTCGGTGGAGACCTTGTAGATGGCGCCGACGACCTCGCCGCCGAACACGTACGCCTTGATGTCCCGGTCGGGCTTGTCGACGTACTCCTGGACGTAGGTGATCCGGTTGGTCGGGTTGCTCAGCGCGGCACGGTGTTCCAGCACCGTCTCGGCCGTGTCGTGGCCGTCGAGGCGGGCGGCGAGCCTGCCCCACGAGCCGATCACTGGCTTCACCACCGCCGGGTAGCCGAACTCGTCGAGCGCGTCCAGCGCCCCCTCGGGGCTGAGCGTGGCCATCCACCTCGGCACCGGCAGGCCCGCCGCCTCCAGCGCGAGCGTGGTGAGCAGCTTGTCCCCGCACAGCGACACCGTGCGTGCGTCGTTCACCACGCGTACTCCGCCGCGCTCCAGCAGGTGCGTCGCGTAGGTGTTGCGGGTGTGGGAGATCTCGCGGCTGATCGCGCCGCCGTAGGGGAGCTTCGTGCCGCCCCGGAAGACCGTCCGGCGCGTGTCCAGCACCTCGTAGGGCACGTGCCTGCGTTCCAGCTCCTTGCACAGGAGCTTCTCCTCGAGCCGGACGATCGAGGTGAGCACGGCCAGTGGCCGGTCGTCCCGAATGGACATCGTCACCCTCCCGGTGTGCCCGCCGCCGCGGGATCGCGAGTGGACAGCCTGGCCGCGACGTCGGGCAGTGCCTCGGCGAGGACGTCGATCGCGGTCAGGTACTCCTCGACGGCGACGCGTTCCTCGTCGGTGTGGTCGAGCGCGGAGTCACCGGGCCCGTACGCGACGGCGGGCACCTGCCAGGCCGGCACGAGCACGTTCATGTCCGAGGTGCCGAGCTTGACCTTCACGTTCGCCCGGCCGGTCACCCGCCGCACCGCGCGGACGAACGTGCGGACGAGCGGGTCGCCCCGGCTGGTCCGCACCGCGGGCAGGTCCTCGTGGACGGTCACCTCCGTGCTGTCCGTCCAGCCACGCAGCCAGGTCAGGAAGGGCGCCGACTCGAAGCCGCGCGGCACCCGGCACGAGAGGTGCGCGTACGCCTGCACGAGGTCGCCGCGCAGCGCGGTCAGCGCCGGGATCGCACGGTCGAACGCCGGCGCGGCCGGGTCGGTGTCCAGTCGGTCGCACACCGCGGCCCACAGCCCGGCGGCCACCTCGACGGCCCGCTCGGCGGGGCTGCTGGTGTGTGCCGCCGGTCTGCGCACCCGCCAGTCGAACCGCAGGATTCCCTTGTAGCCGACGACGACCGCCGCCGCGCTGCTCGGCTCGCCGATCAGCAGGAAGTCCGGCCGCTCGAGGGTGGCGGGCAGGTGCCGGGCACCGCGTGAGGCGTCCTCCTCGTCGACCGCGCCGACCACGACGACCCGGTAGGCCGGGCTCGCGGCCCGCGCACCGGCGTGGACCATCGCGGCGAGCGGGCCCTTGGCGTCGACCGTGCCCCGGCCGTACAGCACGCCGTCGACCTCGCGGACCGGCAGCGTGCCCGCGACGGTGTCGAGGTGCCCGACCATCATGATCGTGGGGCCGCCGGCGCCGCCGAGCTCGCCGACCACGTTGCCGACCGCGTCGATCCGCACCGCATAGCCGAGGTCGGCCATCCGCCCGGCGAGGTACTCGGCCGCGGGTCCCTCGTCGCCGGAGAACGACGGGATCGCCACCAGGTCGCGCAGAACGCGGACGGCCGCCCTGTCCTGTTCCCGGTCACGTCGCATTCAGGTCCACCAGCAGCATGTCGCGCACGCCGGTCATGCCGTCGGAGACCACGGGCGTCACCTCGTGGGTCAGCCGGGTGTCGGCGACCACCAGTGAGTCGAGCCGTTGGGTGAGCGTCAGGTGGACCGGCACGCGGCCCTCCCGGTACACAATGGACTCGCCGCCGACACAGCCGGTCCTGCGGAACAGGTGCATGCCGACGAAGTCGTGCCCGTCGCGGTGGCGTCCCTCCGGGGTCGGGCTCCCCGGCTCGGCGGGGACCGCGACCACCCGCACCATGTGCAGGCCGACGTCCCACTGTCCTCTGTGGCCGGTGACCCGCTCGACGACGGAGAGGTCGGCGGCCACCAGGCCGAGCAGCGCGGGATCGAGCAGGGTCTCGTCGGAGATCGCGCCGAAGACCCGTTCCCGGCCGCCGTAGTCGGGCATGCACTCGGCCGACTGCCAGAACGGGGCGTGCGGCAGCGGGGTGAACCGCCGGTGTCCCGGCGAGTCGCCATCGGCACGCAGTCGCCCGTAGCGGCGGTAGCGGTAGGTGCCCCCGTCGAACAGTGCCTCGTCCAGCTCGAGCCGGTCCCAGCCGTTCGCCAGCCGGTCGAGGTCGCCTGCCGGGAGCAACGCCGTCAGCTCGGCGCCCGGCACCAGCACGAAGTCCTCCGCGGCGAGGGCGTCCCCCCACGCGCCGGTTCTCGCGGCGTGGTCCGACTGGTTCCGCACGTCCACAGGCACGACAGTCTCTCCGATCTCCGAACCGGCGAAGGGACTCACCTCACCGTGCTCTGCCCAGAAGGCTCGCAACCGGGCCAACCGGCGGCCAGTCGGGCAGTTCCCCTACGCGACCCGCGAGGTGCCTGTGACAGGCTCCCGTGCGGCAGGTGAGACGACGGAAGGGGCGGCAGGGATGCGCCACTCGATACTCGCGCTGTGGAGCATGCCGAGAAGCCGCTCCACCGCGTTCTTCCGCATGATGTCCGAACGCGGCGACTTCCAGGTGCTGCACGAGCCGTTCTCCAACTTCACGCAGTTCGGCCACCTCGACGTCGGCGGCCGGACGGTCCACTCGGAAGGCGCGCTGGTCGACGCGATCCGGGGGCTGGCTGCCGACGGTCCGCTGTTCTTCAAGGACACCACCGACGAGCGGTACGCCGACGTGCTGTCCGATGTGGACTTCCTGGGCAGGGATGCGACGCACACGTTCCTCATCCGCCATCCCGAGGAGACCATCGCCTCCTACCACGCGCTGAACCCCGACGTCGGCTGCGCCCAGATCGGCGCGGCACACCTGCACGAGCTGTACCGGCGCACCGAGGAGGTGACCGGCACCGAACCGGTCGTGCTCGACGCGGCGGACCTCGTCGCCGATCCCGAGGGCATCGTGGCGGCCTACTGCGGGCGCGTGGGCATCCCGTACCTGCCGGACGCGCTGTCCTGGTCGGCGGGAGAGCGCGACGAGTGGCGCAGGACCGCGCGGTGGCACCGCGACGCCAGCGCCTCCACCGGTTTCACGACCAGGCCCGACCGGTACGACCTCGACGTGGCGAACCACCCGGTGCTGTCCGGGCACCTGCGCCACCACCTGCCCTTCTACGACGACCTGCACCGCAGGCGACTCACCGCGGGCTGAACAGCGGTCGGGGTATCTCCCGACTACAGCGATCACCTCCGTCCACCGATGCTCGGCACAGCGACCGGCCCGCGACGAGGAGATGGCGTGCGCACTGGCGAGGACCGAGGATGACCGACGTCGCCGTGGTCGGTGCGTCGGGCTACATCGGCGGAGAGCTGCTGCGCCTGCTGCTCGGCCATCCCCGGGTGCGGCTGTCTGCTGCGACCTCCACCCGGTACGCCGGACGCAGGCTGGACTCCGTCCACCCGAACCTGCGTGACCAGACCGACCTGACCTTCAGCGAGCCGGAGCGCCTCGCCGACCACGACGTGGTCTTCCTCGCCGCCTCCCGCACGGCCGCGATGGCGCTCGTCCCCCGACTGCTCGACCGCGCCAAGTGCCTGGTCGACCTGAGCCCCGACTTCCGGCTGCGTGACCCGGACACCTACGCGGACCACTACGGAACCCCCCACACCGCGCCGGAGCTGCTGGACCGGTTCGTGCCGGGCCTCCCGGAGAGCCACCGGACCGACCTCGCCTCGGCCGACGCCGTCAGCGTGCCCGGCTGCATGGCGACCGCCGCGATCCTGGCGTTGCGCCCGCTCG
Organism: Actinophytocola oryzae; assembly: GCF_004364325.1. GTDB lineage: Bacteria > Actinomycetota > Actinomycetes > Mycobacteriales > Pseudonocardiaceae > Actinophytocola > Actinophytocola oryzae. The sequence goes on from NZ_SOCP01000016.1 coordinate 194,204, forward strand.
TCCCGCTGGCCGCGCCCGGCGCGCTGGTCACCGTCGACGGCCGGATCGGGTCGAGCGGCTCCGGTGTCGGTGCCACGCAGGTCAACCTCCACGCCGAGCGCAGCGGGGTGATGCGGCTGTTCGCCCCGGCAGGCCACCGCCACGAGGCCGAGATCACGCAGACCACCGGGCTGGCCGTGCGGATGAGCGCCACGGGTGTCGAGGCGGTGCGCGGTGCGCAGGTGGTGTGCCGGGTGCCGCTGGCGCGGCCGTGCCGCGAGGCGGAGCTGCGGCGCCGCTATCTCGACTGCTACCGCGACGAGCCGTTCGTCCGCGTCGTCGCACAGCGTCGCGGTCTGTACCGGCTGCCGGAGCCGAAGATCCTGACCGGGTCGAACTTCTGCGACGTGGGCTTCGCGGTCGACGACCGGACCGGCGCCGTCGTCGCCGTCGCCGCGCTGGACAACCTGGTGAAGGGCGGCGCGGGCAACGCGGTGCAGTGCCTGAACATCCGCATGGGCTGGCCGGAGTCGACGGGGTTGGGGTTCGCCGGGCTGCACCCGATCTGAGGAGCGACATGCACAGGAAGTTCGGCCGGGTGCTCGGGGCGGGCTGCGCGGTGGTCGTGTCGTCCGCGCTGATGGCCGTGCTGGGCGGCGGTTACGGCCCCCTGCCCGCACTCGGGCCCGCACTCGCGCCAGGGCAGGGCGTGTGGTCCTCGGCCACCGTCGGCACGTCGCCGACCGACGAGACGCTGCGCCTGCCCGGCATGCACCGCCCGGCCACGGTCTCCTTCGACGCAGGCGGTTTCGCGGCGATCACCGCGGCGACCGACGACGACCTGTTCCTCGCGCAGGGCTATGTCACCGCCCGGTTCCGGCTCACCCAGCTGGACCTGGCGCGGCGCCTCGGCTCAGGACGGCTCGCGGAGCTGAACGGGCCCGCACAGCTGGAGTCCGATCGGTTCGAGCTGCGGTTGGGACTGTTGCGGACCGCGAGGGCCCAGTGGGCGGACACACCGCGCGACAGCCCGGCAGGCAGGGCGCTGCTGGCCTACGCGCGGGGCGTGAACGCCCGGCTGTCCGAACTGGCGGCCGACGACCAGTGGCCGGAGATCTACCAGCTGACCGGGGCAAGGCCGGCGCAGTGGACCCCGGTGGACAGCCTCGTGGTGCAGGGGCTGCTGACACAGCAGCTCGACTTCTCCACGGTGCCGCTGGACTACGCGCTGCTGTGGAGGACCCTGGGGCCGGAGCGCACGATGGCGTGGTTTCCCGTGCAGCCGGTGACGAAGACGGCCGAGCAGCCCTACGACCTGGGCCCGGACCCGAAGCTGCCACCGGAACCGTTCGCGGTCCCGGACGCGAACGCCGCACCGCCGGACGAGGCTCCCGCACAGACGACACCGGGAAGCGCGCCGCCGGCCATGACACCGGAGACGGCGACCACGTTGCTCACCACGGTGCGCGAACAGCCGGTCAACACCCAGCACCTGCATCCCAACAGCAACGCGTGGGCGGCCAACGGTCCCCTGGTCGCCGGCGGTGGGGCCGTCCTCGCAGGCGATCCGCACCTGCCGTTGTCGCTGCCCTCCTACTGGTTCCAGGTCCGGCTCCGCTCCCCCGGCTACGACGTGGCGGGCGGGAGCGTGCCCGGGATGCCCGCCGTGGTGATCGGGCGGAACGCGCACGTCTCGTGGTCGATCACCAACGCGCAGACCCAGGCGACGCTGTACTACGTGGAGCGCACGGACCCGTCGCGGCCCGGCCAGTACTACTGGCGTGGGGCGTGGCGGGACATGGAGCAGGCGCGCTACACGATCGACGTGCGTGGCGGCGACCCGGTGCCGCTCACGGTGGACCTGACCGTGCACGGCCCGGTGATGACCGTCAACGACCAGCGGGTGTCGGTCACGTGGATGGGCAACTACCCGTCACCGGGTCTGGCCAGCCTGCTGTCGCTCAACCGGGCCAGCGACTTCACGGAGTTCCACGCGGCGCTGCGGGACTGGCGGGCGCCTGCGTTGAACTTCGTGTACGCGGACGGCGGCGGGAACATCGGCGCCGTCAGCGCCGGTTACGTGCCCCAGGTGCCCGAGGGGGTCCGGCAGTGGCTGCCGATGCCGGGGACGGGTGAAGCCGACCCGGTGGGCACGATCCCGTTCTCGGCTCTGCCGCTGGTGTACAACCCGCCGGGACACGTGGTCGCGAGCACGAACCAGAGGTCGGTGGGGCCCGACTATCCCTACTACCTGGGCACGTCACTGGACTTCGACCCCGGGTACCGGCAGTCGGTGATCCTCGCCGACCTCCAGGCAGGGCAGCCGAACACGACCGAGGACGTCACCGACCTGCAGGCGGACGTCACCGACTCGTTGGCCGCCAGGCTGGTGCCCGCACTGCTGACCGCGTTGGGGGACAGGAGAAGTCCGGCCGCCGACCTGCTCCGCGGCTGGGACCACACGATGCGCGAGGACTCCCCCGCGGCCTCGGTGTGGTTCACGTTCCTGCGCACGTACCTCCGCCTGGTGTTCCAACCGTGGTGGGAGGCCTACGACGTGCCGGTGAAGACCGATCCGTGGGTGTTCGACCTGTCCACCATGCCCGCCCCGCTGCGGGAGGCGCTGGAGCAGTGGACGCTGCACGATCCGGACAACAGCGCGTTCACCCCGCCCGGCGGGCCGCCACGGGACGCGGCCACGGTGATGCGGGCGGCGTTCGACGAGGCGGTGGCGGAGCTGTCGTCGCGGCTGGGGCCGGATCCGTCGACCTGGGCGTGGGGGCGGTCGCACCAGCGGGAGATCCCGTCGCTGACCGGGACCCCGGGGCTGGGCTACGGCCCGTACGCTGCCGACGGCGACCCGTGGACGGTGGACGCGGCGGTGGGCGGGATGACGGCCGACTTCGGTCCGAGCTGGCGCATGGTGGTGGCGTGGCAGGGTGGCGAGGCGGACGCGCTGGCGATCTACCCCGCAGGGCAGAGCGAGAACCCGTCGTCGCCGCTGTACGACAACCTGATCCCGCGGTGGCGGCGTGACGAGTACCTCCCACTCGACGGCGGACCGGAGAGTGCACTGTGGACACTGGAGCCGGCGCGATGACACCCGACCGGACAACGCCGGCCCGGAAGGTCGACCTGGGCCTGGTCGTGGGCACCGCGGTAGGCGCGGCGGCCGTGGCGGTGGGTGCGACGGTCGGTCTGTGGTTCCTGCCGTTCGTGGCCGGGGCGGTGCTGGGCGCGGTGAGCCCGGTGCGGAGGCCCGGCTTCGCGGCGACCGCGGTCGCGTTGCTCGTGCTGGGTCCACTGGCCTGGGGGGCGGTGCTGTTCTCGGCCATGGCCGACGGTGACACGATCGGCGGCACCGCCCGGACCGTCGCGGCACTGGCCGGACTACCCGCGGCCCCGGCGGTGACGATCGCGCTGACGCTGGTGGTGGCGCTGCTCCAGGTGGTGGCCGGTGCGCTGAGCGGCCGGTCCGTGGTGGGACTCGGCCTGACGCGGCGAGGCGTTCCCGGGTCGTAGGTCGTGCCCGCTTGACAACGGTCACATCCTCCTTCACTATTTCACTCCTTGATTAGTGAAAGGGTGTTGCTCGTGCTGGACTTCCGGCTCGACCCCGGTTCCGGGGTCGCCACCTACCTGCAGCTCGTCCACCAGGTCAAACACGCGTTGCGGCTCGGGTTCCTGCAGCCGGGAGACCGGCTGCCGACCGCGAAGGAGGTGGTCGACCAGCTGGCGATCAACCCCAACACCGTGTTGAAGGCCTACCGCGAGCTGGAGCGCGAGGGGCTGGTCGCGGGTCGGCCGGGGCTCGGCACGTTCGTCCAGCGTTCGCTGGGCGGTGCGTCGGTCGCCGAGCACGCACGGCTGAGGGAGCAGCTCGCGGGCTGGGTGCGGGACGCGCGGGAGGCCGGGCTGGACCCCGAGGACGTCGAGGCGCTGTTCGCCTCGGTGGTGCTGGACTCGTTTCGGGTAGGGGAGGACACGGCATGACGGCGCTGACGACGACGGGACTCGGCAAGCGGTACAGGCGGAAGTGGGCGGTCAGGGACTGCTCGCTCTCGCTGCCCGCCGGCCGGGTGGTCGCGCTGGTCGGACCGAACGGCGCGGGCAAGACGACGTTGCTGCACATGGTCGTCGGCCTGCTGTCGCCGGACGAGGGGAACGCCACGGTCCTCGGCGAGCCGGTCGGCACCACGCGGACCCTGTCCCGGATCGCCTTCCTGGCACAGGACAAGCCGCTGTACGACAGGTTCTCGGTGGCGGACATGCTGCGGTTCGGCGCGCACCTGAACCCGGGGTGGGACGACGCGCTCGCCACCGGCCGGCTCGCGGAGCTGGACATCCCGCCGGACCGCAGGGTGGGCAGCCTGTCCGGCGGCCAGCAGGCACAGGTCGCGCTGACCATGGCGATCGCCAAGCGACCCGAGCTGCTGGTGCTCGACGAGCCGCTCGCGAACCTGGACCCGCTGGCCAGGCACGACGTCATGCGCGGGCTGATGACCGCGGTCGCCGACAGCGGGATGACCGTGCTGCTGTCCTCGCACGTGATGTCCGACCTGACGGACACGTGCGACTGGCTGGTCGTCCTCAACCGCGGCCGGGTGCAGGTGTCCGGTGACATCGAGACCCTGCTCGCCGAACACCGCCTCCTGGTCGGCCCCGCGGAGCTGGCGGACGGCGTCGGCGACCGACTGTCCGTCGTGGACGAGACACGCACCGACCGGCAGGCGACCCTGCTGGCCCGCACCGGCCCGGTGACGCTCGGCCCGAGGTGGACCGCCCGCGGCGTGAGCCTCGAGGAGCTCGTGCTCGCCTACCTGCGCCGACCCGAGGCCGCGGCCCTGTCGGGCCCCGTCCTGGCGGGTGTCGGTCGCGAGGGGGACTGAGTCCGGCTCCTCGTCAGTCGTCGGCGGGTGGGAGGTGGCGTTCGCTCCAGTGCGCCGACGGCTGGAGGACGGAGATCAGCTCCTCCGCGTCGGGGGTGAGGGTGTTGGTGATCTGGACCGGGGTGGTGGGCACGACCGTGCGTTCGACGAGGCCCCGGCCCTGCAGCTGCGTGAGTCGCAGGGTCAGCTGTGGTCCGAGATGCCCGGGACGAGGGCGCGCCTGCTTCAGCGGGGCAGGAGCGTGCCGGTGTCGGTGTCGCGGGCGGCGGTGTGCACGCGGGTGGCGATGGCGACGTCGTGGACTCCCATGCCGAACGGGTTGATCACCGTGCGGTCGGTCGGCGTGATCGGCCGTGGGTAGGCGCCGGACAGGAGGGTGGCGAGGTCCGCGTCCACCTGACGGGCACCCGGGGCCGTGGCACCCGGTGCGGTGACGCGGCCTGCCTGCGCGAGGCGGCCCAGCAGCCGGGTGTCGTCCTCGCTGACCAGGTGCCAGTCGTCGACGAAGAGGTGGTCGGCGCCCAGCAGCACGTCCTCGGCGGCGTCGTCGAGGGACACGTTGAGGAAGACCGAGCCCTCCGGCAGCCAGTCGAGCCGGACGTAGGAGGTCGTGGTCGTCGTCGCGGCGATGGTGACCGGCGCCGACCGGACCGCCTGTTCCGGGTCGCTGACCGTCTCGACCGCGAGCCCCGGCAGTGCGTCGCGCAGGGCCTCGGCGCGGGAGGGCGACCTGTCGAAGGCGACCACGGACTCCACGGCGCCGTTGGCCACCAACAGGTCCAGGTGCGTCCGGGCCTGACGACCGCAACCCAGCAGGGCCACCCGGTTCACTGTCGAGAGTGGACGGACGGCACGCAGTGCGGCCACCGAGACCGCCGCGGTGCGCAGCGCGCTGATGTGCGCGCCCTCCATGATGCACACCGGCGCGGCGGACTCCCTGTCGTACAGCAGGATCAGGCCCGCCGCACGGGGCAGGCCGCGGTCCACGTTGCCGAGACAGGCGTTGATGATCTTGCAGCCGTAGGTGTCCTCGTGCCGGGCGGGCAGGATCAGGCTGCGGGCCGCGGTGCCGTCCGGGGCCGTCCAGCGCAGCGCCGCCTCGGGAGCCACGCCCGACCGGCCGGCACGCACCGCGAGGAACGCCTCGGTGACCACCTCGAGCGGATCGATCCGAGCGCACAGCGACTCGACCGTCGCGCCATCGAGGTACCGCAGCGAACTGGGCATGAACACGTCCGTTCTCGGGGAGGAGACAGGTTACTCGACCAGGCTTCCCGACCACCTGCCGGTCCGTTCCCCGTCGTCGAACACGCTGGTGTCCACAACGGGCGAGTCGCAGTCGGGGAAATCCACGACAGCCGAACCGGGCGTCCCCGCCCGTACGGTCGGGGGATGGAACAGCGGCTGCGCGCGGTGTGCGACCTGTCCGTCGCCACGGTCCGGGAGGTGTCGGGCAACCACGAGTACGACGGCCGGCTCCAGGACCTGTCCCCTGCCGGCGTGGCGGCCGGCCTGTCCGCGATGACGTCCGCGACCGACGCGGAGGGCCCACTGGACGATCCGGGCGAGGAGGCGCACCTGTCCGCCTTCGAGCGGGCCCTGCGCGTGTCGTTCGGCGAGCTGGAACTGCACCGGCGTGATCTCTACCCGCACCTCGCGAACCTGGAACTGGCCTGCTACGAACGCGAGTACGCGCCGCGGGAGGAACGCGACCGGGCCCGCCACCGGCATCTGGCGCAGTGGCCGGACGCGGTCGACATGGCGGTCGGCTCGCTGGACCGGCTGAGCGCCCCGGTGGCGGGCGCGCTGCTGGACGCGGTCCGAGGCCTGGCGGCGGACGTCCGTCCCGAGGACGGGGAGACGGGTGAGCGGGCGTTGGCGGCCCACGCCCGGCTGGTGGCCCACGTGGCGGAGGCGGCGGCACACGGCGATCCCGACCCCGCGCTCGGCGCACCCGCGCTGGCCGCGCTGATGGGCGCGTCGGAGGCGCTGGAGGTGGACCTCGGCAGGCTGGCCGAGCAGGCCGACCGGGAACGGGACCGGCTGACCGCGCGGCTGACGGACCTGTGCGCGCCACACCGCGACCCCGACGGCACGGTCGGCGTGGTCCGACGGCTGCTGGCCGACCACCCGGGTGCCTGCGAGGTGGTGGCCGCGGCGAAGGCGTGCACGGAGGAGGCCATCGCGTTCTGCCGCGAGCGGGACCTGGTGCCCCACCTGGACGGGGAGTGCCTGGTCGGCCCCGCACCCGCGTCACGGCGATGGGTGAAGGCGATGATGACGTGGGCCGCGCCCAACGAGCCGGACAGCCCGTCGTGGTACCACGTGACACCGCCCGACGAGAGCTGGCCGGCGGAGCGGACCGACGAGTGGCTGACCATCTTCAGCGCGACGACGCTGCCTGCGATCACGGTGCACGAGGTGGCGCCGGGGCACTTCGCCCACGGCAGGACCCTGCGCAGGGTGCGTGGTCCAGTGCGCAGGACCCTGCACTCGTTGACGTTCATGGAGGGCTGGGCACACTACGTCGAGGAGATGTGCGTCGAGGAGGGCTTCCGCGCGGGCGACGAGCGGTTCGCGATCGGCGTCGTGCTGGAGGCACTGGTCCGGGTGACCCGGTTCGCCTGCGCGATCGGGCTGCACACGGGCGGCATGGACGTGGCGGAGGCAACGGCACGTTTCGTCGACGACGCGCACCTGGCACCGGCCTCCGCCGCCAGCGAGGCACGACGCGGCACGTTCGACGCCACCTACGGCCGCTACACGTGGGGCAAGCTCGCGATCCAGGACCTCCGCGACCGCGCGAGACGCGAGTGGGGAGCCGGTTTCACGCCGGGCCGGTTCCACCGGGCACTGCTCGACCTCGGCTGTCCACCACTCGGCCTGATCGACCAGGCTCTGGCCTCCCCCGTCGCGACCACGCGCAGAAGCAGGTAGGCGCCGGCAACAAAGGACCAGGAATGGCGGGCCACCTCGCGCACATACGCTCGGCGACCGATGACCTCCATTCACAAGACCCGACCGGGTGACGTTCTCGTTGTTCCAGCGTCCGCGGTGACCGAATCGGCCTATCCTGGTGATATGTTCCCCCGCCGGCCGGTCGTCAAGAACGAGATCGTCGCGCGTCAGATGAGACAGTTCTTCCGGTCGCTCCGTGAGATCAGACCCGAGGGTGTCGCCAAGAGCTACGGCGCGTTCCAGTGGGATCGCGTCAACGAAAGCCTGGACAACGCGATCGAGCTGTCCAGGGACAGATACCACATCAGCCTGTCGACGGCCCGGGAGAATTTCGACCAGCTCACCAAGCGCACGGCTCTGGTGTCGGACACTCTGCTGCTGTGCCACGACTGGACCGGCACCTATCACGGTATCGGCGAGAGCGGTCCAAAAGGGCGGGACTACATCTCCCCCAAGTACACCGTCGCCGACTCGAACTACGCGGTCGCGGAATGGCAGACGCAGCAGCGCGAGCACGACGCCAGGCAGGGAGAGAGCACGACGGTCTACGGCATGCACTGCCCGGACCTGGACGAGCTGGGCCGATGGCTCCTCGGTGCGCGGGACCTGCTCGAGGCCGGCCTGGTCTGGTACCTGCCGAGCTACTCGGTGGTGACGCACCACGTCGGAGAGCGGCGTGATCCGTACCTGCAGACCTACGGCGCCCTGGAACGTGCCAAGGCGGTCGACTTCCTGGTCCGGGACGGTCGTGCGGTGGACACCTCGGACGTGTGGCCCACCAAGAGCCATCTCGTGCGACCGCTCATGCAGGTGGACCTGCCGTTCATGGACGGCCTCAGCATGCGGGACTTCAGCAAGGTCACCCTGGAGGAGTTCGCCTCCTACTCGGCTTTCCGCGACTTCCTGCGCAGAAGCTTCCTGGAGATGGACCAGTCGCTGGACGCGGTCCAGTCGGACCAGGAGATCGCCAAGCTGGGCCTGCGGATCAGGGAGCAGGTCCGCGCCGCGCGTGCGGAGATGGAGCTCGTCCGCCGGAAGAGGGCCGTCGCGGTGACCGGCGCGGTCGTGGGCACGGTGGCCACGGTCCTGGTGGCGGTGTGCGGGTCGGTCCTCGCGGCGGCGATCACCGCTCTGGGCGCCAGCGGCGGCCTGTGGAGCTACATGAACGCCGCGGCGGAGAACAGCACGCGTCTCCTCTGCGAGACGAACTGGCACTATGTCTGGGTGCTGGCCAGGAAGAGCGGCACCCACGTCGTGTGACGGGCCGGACCACGTTCACGGGGCCGCGTCGTCGGGTCGTCCCTCCGTGAGCAGGCCCGCGGCCTCCCGGTCCGTGAGCGCCTCGATCCTGCGCAGCATGGCCAGCACCTCCTCCCGGTCCGCCTGTTCGAGCTGCCTGCGCTGCACCTCGTCAGCCTGGTCCGCCAGCGTCCAGCGGCGCTCCAACAGCTCCACCACCGTGATCTCGAGCCCGAACCCGCTCCGCAGCCGCGCCGCGAGCTGTGTCGCCATCAGCGAGTGCCCGCCCAGCCGGTGGAACTCGTCATCGCGGCCCACCCTCGGCACCCGCAGCACCGACGTCCAGATGTCGGCCAGTGCCCGCTCCACCCCCGCCCTCGGCGGCCGGTAGCCGGGGCGGCCGGCGAACCCCGGCACCGGCAGGGCACGGCGGTCGACCTTGCCGCTCGCGTTCAGCGGAATGCCATCCACGACGACGATCGCCTGCGGCACCATGAAGTCCTGCACCCGCCGCCGCAGGTACGTCCGCAGCTCCTCCTCCTCGACGTCCGCACCCACCACGTACGCGACCAGCATCCGGTCGCCACCAGGCCCGTCCGCGGCCACCACCACCGCGTCCCGCACCGACCCGTGACCGGCCAGCGCCGCCTCGACCGCGCCCGGCTCGACCCGGTGCCCCCGGATCTTCACCTGACCGTCGACCCGGCCGAGGAACTCCAGCCGTCCGTCCGGCCACCAACGCGCCCGGTCGCCCGTCCGGTACATCCGCTCCCCGACCCGGAACGGGTCCGCCACGAACCGTGTCGCCGTCAGGCCCGGCTGGCTGAGATAACCACGCGCCAGGCACGCCCCCGCCAGGTACAGCTCCCCCGTCACCCCGACCGGCACGGGTGCGGCGTGGGCGTCGAGCACATAGCAGCGCGTGCCGTCGATCGGCCGGCCTATCGACACCGGTCCCGCCTCGTCCGGCACCGGCTCGTGGGTGACGACCATGGCCGCCTCCGCCGGGCCGTACACGTTGTGGACGGCCACCCCCGGCATCGCCTGCCGGGCCGAGGCGACCAGCTCCGGGGTCAGCGGCTCCCCCACGCTCAGCAACCGCGTGAACGGACCCCGCTCCGCGACGAGGAGCTTCAGCACCGACGGGACCACGTAGGTGTTGTTCACGCCGCGCCGCCGGCAGAACTCCGCCCACCGCGCCGGATCGCGACGGTCCTCCTCCGGCGGCACCACCAGCCTGGCGCCCGCGACCAGCGGCCACAGCACCTCCGTGACGGACATGTCGAACCCCAGCGGCGTCCGGTGCAGCACCCCGTCGCCCGGCGACAGCGGGAACGTCGCCGCGTGCCAACGCGTGTGGTTGGCCAGCCCCAGGTGGGTGTTCGCGGTGCCCTTGGGCCGGCCGGTCGAGCCCGACGTGTAGATCACGTAGGCGAGGTCGCCCAACCGAAGGGACACTGGCACGCGGTGAGCGGGCTGGTGCGCGATCGCGTCGGTGTCCAGCCGGACCAGCCGTGCACCCGACTCCGTCAACGCCGCCGCGACGTCCGGGCCCGCCGCCAGCACGTCCGACCTCGACACCACCGCCGCCGGGCGCGCCTCACCCGCCGCGAGCCGCAGCTGCGCCGCCGGATAACCCGCGTCCAGCGGCAGGTACGCCGCCCCGGCCTTCAGCGTGGCGAGGAACGCGACCACGCCGGCCGCCGAGTGCGGCAGGTACACCCCGACCAGGTCCCCGACGCCGATCCCGAGGCCCCGCAGGTGTGCGGCGAGCCGGTTGGCCCGCTGGTCCAGCTCCAGGTAGGTGAGCAGGCCGTCCGGCGCCTCGACCGCCACCGCGTCGGGCTGTCCGTCCACACGGGACTCGACCAGGCGGTGCGCGGGCACCGGGTCGTCCGTCAGCGGGGCCGGGTCGCTCCAGCGCGCGACGTGTTCGTCCGCTGTGGACAGCCGGGCCAGTGCCCGGTCCGGGTTCGCCGCCGCCTCGGTGAGCAGGTGACCGAGATCGGTCACCATGGCGGCCACCGTCGGCTCGTCGAACAGGTCCGCCGCGAACGACGCCCGCCCGGCCAGGCCGCCGCCGGTCAGCTCCACCAGCTCGACGGCCAGCTCGAACTGTGCCGCGGCGGGTGGGATCTCGAACGGCTCGGCGGTCAGGTCCGGCGTGGTCCAGTCCGGCACCGGCGGCCGGAGGCCGAACACGGCCCGCACCGACGCGCCCGGCGACCCGCCGTGTTCACGGCCCAGCGCCTGGATCACGGCCTCCAGCGGCGTGTCCTGGTGTGCCAGCGCGGCGAGGCCGGTCGCCCGCGCCCTGTCGACCAGCGCGCGGAAACTCCCGACCCCCGTGTCCACCCGCAACGGCAGCACCAGCGCCAGCGAGCCGACGAGCCGCTCGGCCCCCGGTCGGTGCCGGTTCGCGACGAACGAGCCGAACACCACCTCCCGCTGTCCGCTCCACCTCGCGAGCAACGCGGCGAACCCGGCCACCAGCACCGTGTTCAGCGTGGTGTGTTCCTCCTCGGCCAGCACCCGTAGCCGAGCGGCGACGTCCGCCTCGACGCGGACCGGCACGTACCCGGCAGGGCTCCCGGTCCGGTTCGTTCTCGGCCGGTCGACCGGCAGCTCCAGCACCGGCGCGTCGGCCAGTTCCCGTCGCCAGAACTCGGCCCCGCCATCGCCAGCCGCGCCCACGGTCGCCACCCTCGGCAACACCGGCGGCCTGCCCTCGGTGACCGCCCGGTACAGCTCGGCCAGCTCACGCCCCAGCACGCCCATGGACCACCCGTCCACGGCCGCGTGGTGGGCGCACACCAGCAGCGCCGCGTCGTCGTCGGCGAACCGCGCCAGTGCGACCCGCACCATGGCCGACCGCAGGTCGAACGGGGCGCCCAGCTCGCGCCGGTAGGCCGCCTCCAGCTCGGTCGCCCGCACGTCCAGCTCGGGCAGGTCGATCTCCGCCCAGGGACGCACCGTCTGCCACACCACGCCGTCCGCGTCGATGTCGAGGGTCGTGCGCAGCGCGGTGTGCCTGCGGAACAGCTCGCCGACCGCCGTACGAAGCGCCGCCACGGCCAGCCTGCCGCGCAACCGCACGCCGCCGCCGACGTGGAGGGCCGCGCCCGCGCCGATCTCGTCGAGCAGCCACAGCCGGGTCTGTCCCGCCGACGCGGGCCCGTGCGCCGCCTCGACGCCCGCCGCGCCCGCCGGCCGGGTCCCGCGTGGCAGCCCGTCCAACGTGGTGACGGTGGCCCCGTCGAGGAGCCACGCCGGCGAGACGTCCACACCGAACTCGTCGTACAGCACCGAGACCAGCTCCACCGCACGCACCGAGTCGAGCCCCTGCGCCACGAGCGGGCGCGTGGCGTCCACCGGTCGGCCGAGGACCCGCGCGACCGTCGCCGCGAGCGGCCCGTCCGGCGCGGGGTCGACCGGTTCGGCTGCCCACGTGACCGCGAGGGGGCGGAAGCCGTCGCCCAGATACCGTTCCCTGGTCGCGAGTCTGCGGAGCTTCCCACTGGAGGTGCGCGGCAGCGCTCCCCGCCGGACCAGCACCACGTCGTCGAGGTCGACGCCGTGCTCGGTGACCACGGCCGCGCGCACCGCGGCAGCGGCCCGTGCCGCGCCCTCGCCTGCCGAGGACACCTCGTGGACCAGCACCAGCCTGCCGTCACCCACCTGGAACGCCGCGCCCCGCCCGGGAAGCAGCACCGGATCGGCTCTCCCGGCCACCACCTCGATGTCGGCGGGGTGGTAGTTGTGCCCGCGCAACACGATCAGCTCACGTCGCCGGCCGGTGACGAACAGCTCGCCGCCGTCGAGGAAGCCGAGATCGCCGGTGCGCAGGAACGTGCCGGGCCCGTCGGCACGCTCGGCACCGAACACCTCGGCCGTCGCCCGCTCTGCCCGCCAGTAGCCCCGCGTCACCGTGGGACCGGACACCCAGATCTCGCCCTCGGTCCGGTCCTGGCACGTCAGGCGCGTCTCGGGGTCGACGACCAGCACGGCGTCCGGCGCCCGGACGTGTCCGCAACCGACCACGGGCACGCCGCTGCCCGGCGCGACCGTGGTCACCACTCCCCTGCCCGGCACACCACCGGTGACGAACAGCGTCGCCTCGGCGAGCCCGTAGCAGGGCTGGAAGCTCGACCGCCGGAAGCCCGCGGCACCGAACCGGGCGGCGAACGCGTCCAGCGTGGCGGCGCGGACGGTCTCGGCGCCGACCAGTGCCGAGCGCCACGTCCGGAGGTCGAGCCCGGCCAGGTCCTCGTCGGTCACCCGCCGCAGGCATTCCGCGTAGCCGAAGTCCGGCGCGACGCTCGCGGTCGCGCGGTGCTCGCTGATCGCCCGCAGCCAGCGGACGGGCCTGCGCAGGAACGACGTCGGCGACATCAGCGCGACCGGGAACCCGGCGTGCACCGGCGCCAGGATGCCGCCGATCAACCCCATGTCGTGGTAGGGCGGCAGCCAGCTCACCGACGAGACCCCGTCGCCGGGGCCGAGGACCCGACCGAGCACCGCGCAGTTGTGCAGCAGGTTGTCGTGGCCGACCACCACGCCCTTCGGCGCGCCGGTCGAGCCCGAGGTGTACTGCAGGAACGCCGTCTCCTCGCCCCGGTGTGCGTGGGGGGACCAGTCGTCGGCGAGGTCGTCGGGCACGTCGTCGATGGTGACCACGCGCGGTGCCGCCAGCTCGGGCGGCAGGCCGCGTGCGGTGGTCCGGTCCAGCAGCAGGACCTCGGCACCCGAGTCCGCCATGATGCCGAGCACCCGCTCGCTCCCGTGGCGGCCGGTGGGCGGCGGCACCGGCACCGCGACCACCCCGGCGTGGAGGCAGCCGTAGAACCCGGTCACGTAACCGGCACCCGGCCCGCACATCAGCAGCGCCCGCGCACCGGGTGCGGCCACGGCGGCCAGCGCCACCGCGACGGCCCTGGCCCGCCGGTCCAGCTCGGCGTAGGTCATGACCAGGTCGTCGTCGAGGAACGTGACGGCCGTGCGGGTGCCCTCGTCGGCGGCCCTGGCCAGCAGCACGTCCTCGACGCGTGTCGCCCGCTCGGTCCTCACCACGGTCATGCCGGGGACAGGACGGCGTCGACGTCACCGGACAGCCGGGTCAGCACGGCGTCCTCGTCGTTCTGGAAGAAGAAGTGGCCGCCGGGGAACACCGCGACACCGTGGTCGCCGTCGCTCTGGGCGGCCCAGCCCGCCGCGTCGGCGACCGTGGCCGACGGGTCGTCGGCACCCAGGTAGACCCGCACCGGGCACCCCAGCGGCGGGTCCGGTGCGAACCGGTGCCCGGCGATCATGGCGAGGTCGGCACGCACGATCGGCAGGAGCAGCGACAGGTACTCGGGGTCGGCGAAGATCGCCGGGTCGGTGCCGCCGCTGGTGCGCAGGAAGTCGACGACCTCGTCGTCACTCGCCGCGGCGACGTCGGCAGGCACGTGCTCGAGCTCCGGGCCGCCGCACGCGCCCGCGACGAACAGGTCGGGCCGCACACCGAGGCGGCGGAACAGCTCCAGCGCGACCAACGCGCCCATGCTGTGTCCGTAGGCGACGACCGGCCGGTCCAGCAACGCCTCGACCTCGTCGCGCAGGGGGCCGTCGACGATCTCGGCGACGCTGGTCGGCGGCCGCTCACGCAGCCGGGCGCCGTGACCGGGCAGCTCCACGGCGAGCACCCCGATCCGGTCGGGCAGTCGTCGCGCCCACCGCCGGTAGACCTGTGGTCCGCCGCCGCCGGGGGGAAAGCACAGGAGCCGCACCACGGCGTCGTCCCCAGAGGTCCAGTCGCGCAACCACCGTGCCATGCACACCCTCCACAACGGACCGGCCCCTGGGTGGGGTGCGGCCGCACCCCACCCAGGGGTTCAGTGACTCCGATCAACCGGCCGCTCCGGGCGGCTCAGCCGAGTGACATCGTCAACGGGCGGCGAGCCGCTCGTGGGCGATGCCCTCCTGGGCAGTGCGCTCGTGAGCGATGCCCTCCTGAGCGGTGCGCTCGTGGGCGATGCCCTCCTGAGCGATCCGGACCGGCGCCGGGCGCCGTGCGCCAATTTCCTCGATCATGGCTACCTAACCTCCTTCATTGGTTTCAGGACTCCTGCCGTCGTCAGGTCGGACAGCGCGCCCGCGGACAGTTCGACCGCGGCCCGGCCCGTCCCGGCCTGACCGATGCGGTTCAGCTCGCCGACGAGCTCGTCATTCACGAGGAAGTACCTGAGCTGACCGCCCTCCCGGAGAACCAGGTAGTTACCGGGTTTCTCCACGCGCGCGGCCCCGTCGTCGCGGGACAGCGTGGCGAGAGGCTCACTGAGCCGGATCACCTCGTAGGGCTCCGGGGTGTACCAGCGACGCTCGCCCGCGCTCAGCACCTGGACGTCGGCCCCTGGCGGCGACAGGCTCAGCGTCAGCTCCGCGCTCTCCAGCTCGAAGGCCTCCCGCGTCCGCGTCGACACCGTCAGCTCCCGGAACTCGCGCTCGAAGACCGTGCGCTCCAGCTGTCTGCGCTCCCTGGCGGGCACCGGCACGAGGTCACCGACGAGGTCGGCGATCCGTTCGAGCAGCAGCCACGGCGACTGCCCGTCGGTGACGACGTACTGCAGCAGTGTGCGTTGGAAGCTCGTGAACAGGGTGTAGGCGAGGTGCATGGCGGTCGCGAACCGCTCGTAGACCGGCAGGTCGAGCAGCGTGCTGTGGAAGGGGAACAGTTCCGGGTGCTCGCGTGCGTACTCGTTGCGGTACACGGCGGGCGGCGTGTCGAGCAGCAGCCGGGGTTTCAGCTCCGAGTAGTGCCTCGGGTGACCCGCGAACTGCTTCTCGGTGATCGTGTCGTTGTAGACGGTGAGGGTGTTCAGGCGGATGCCGCAGCCGAGGTTGCGGGTCAGCAGGGCCGTCGTGAGCACCGCGTCGGTGTTGGCGTGGTCGCCGTCCTGTGGCACGTCCACCATGAACGCGCACGTCGGCACGATGCCGCGGTCGAGGCAGTCGGTCAGCCGCTTGCGCAGGCTCGACCAGCCCTTGAAGAAGTGCTTGCCGAACGCGGCCTGTGCCTCGGTGGACACCGCGTCGACGCCGACGAAGACCTCGGTGCAGCCCGCCGCCGCGAGCGGGTCGAGCAGCTCCGGGGTGAGCCGCTGCATCGTGGTGTAGGCGTTCCACGTCATGCCGGTGTCCGCCTCGATCAGCGCCGTGCACAGTTCGAGGGTGTTCGCCACGGAGTTGACCAGGTTGTCCTGCACGAAGAACAGGTGCCTGGCGCCCATGGCGTGCAGCCGGGTCACGTCCTCGGCGACCCCGCCGGGGCTGCGCACCTGCTCGCCCTGTCCCCAGAAACCGGGGCTGTAGCAGAAGGAGCACCGGAAGATGCAGCCCCGGCCGGAGTCGAAGTTCAGCAGCCGCAACGGGTTGAGCGCGAAGTACTCGTCGAGGTCGACGAGGTCGTACGCCGCGAACGGCACCTCCTCGTCGAGCCCCTCGATGGTCTTCAGCTCGCGCCGCAGCACGATCTCCCCGTCGCGGCGGAAGCACACGTTCGTCGGCGGCTCGGCCTCGCCGCGCAGGTGGCGCACGAGCCCCCGGATGGCACGCTCGCCCTCGCCGGTGACCACGTAGTCGGTCCACGGGTAGTACTCGAGGGTCTGGCGCGCGATCGAGGAGAAGTGCGGGCCGCCGAAGACGGTGACGAGCTCGGGGCGCCGTTCCTTGAGCAGGCGGGCCAGCTCGAGGCAGACGTGCGACTCCAACGCCATCGAGGTGAACCCGACGACGTCGGGCGTCGTCTCGAGGATCATCTCGACCGTGCGCTCGTGGAACTCGTCGCCGAACAGCGTCGGGTCCTGCATGCCGCGCAGGTTCAGGTCGAGCAGCGCGGGTACCACACCGTCCTGCCGGACCACGGCCGCGAGCGTCAGCAGACCGAGCGGCGGCGCCAGGTCGTAGTAGTCGAGGAATCCGTTCGGCGGCTGTACGAGGGTCAGTCGCATGGCCCGTCCAGCGTTGCTAGCGAGGCTTCCAACACCGTCGAAGCGTGACAGTGGCGAGTGCACGGTCGGCAGTCGGGAAGATTCCCCACAACCGACCTCGGAGGCCGCTCATTAGATTCACGTCAATGACGGAACGAGTTGTGCTCGACCGGTACGCCGACGCCCAGGACGCCTACCGCCGCAAGGAGCTTCGACAGGCCCAGTACGACGACGCCGACGTCGTCATGGCCGATGTCCTCGTCAACCTGCACGGCACCGAGCACCGCGACCGCCGCCGGGTCGAGAACACCCTGTTCCGCCGCGCGACCTTCGACCACTTCGAGCGCGAGGTCTTCCCCGACGTCATCGACGGCGTGCTGGCGCCCGGCGCGGAGGCCGGGCGCACCGAGCTGGTGCACGCGGGGCACCGGATGATGTTGCACGTCGCCGCGCTCGTGGCCGGTCTCGACCTCGACGCGACGGACGTGCGCGCGGTCGACGACCTGCAGGGGCAGCTGAGCCTGTTCACCGAGGCGCTCACGCTCAAACAGTCCAAACTGGACAAGGAGGAGCGGCGGGCGGCGATCGAGCGGGCGCTCGTCGAGTGGACCGACCAGTTCTACTCCCCTGCCAGGCGCAAGCGGCTCGAGACGCGGCGCACGGGCGGGGAGCCGTCCCGCGACGTGCTCAGCGTGCTGCTGGACCACCAGGACGACCTGGGCCTGCCCGACGACGTGCTGCGCCGGGAAACCGCTTTCTTCCTGCTGGTCGCGGCGCACACCAGCGCGACCGCGTTCGTCCGCTCGGCACACCACGTGCTGGAGTGGTTGACAGCGCACCCCGGCGACGTCGACCGGCTCCGCACCGATCCGTACTTCGCGCAGCGCTGCGTGCACGAGACGCTGCGGCTCAACTCGTCGAGCAACGTGGGCATGCGGCGGGCGGCCGAGGCGGTCACCCTGCGCTCGGGTGTCGTGATTCCCAGGGACAGCCTCGTGGTCATCGACCTGCGGGCGGTCAACCGCGACACGGACGTGTTCGGCGCCGATGCCGCGGAGTTCGACCCGGACCGGGTGATCCCGCACGGCGTGCCGCCGTACGGGCTGACGTTCGCCGCGGGCATGCACGTGTGCATCGGCCAGGACCTGGCCGCCGGTGTCGTGCAGCGCGGTGGCGCCGAGACCCCCGACGGCCACCTGTTCGGTCTCATCACCCTGGCCGTGCGCAGGCTGTTCGAGCTGGACGTGCGGCTCGACCCCGCGGATCCGCCCGTCCGGGACACCACCACCGAGCGGGTCTACTGGGCGCGCTACCCCGTGCTGCTGTCCTCGGTCGACGCGCGGGCGCCACGCGTCGACCGGGAGAGCTGCGTCGGCTCCGGCCGCTGCGTGACGGAGGAACCCACCGCGTTCCGCTTCGGCCCCGACGACCTGGCCGAGGCCACCCCGGCCGCCGCGAGCCTGCCTCCGGCCCGGTTGCGTGAGATCGCCTTCGGCTGTCCGGCCGCCGCCATCCACGTGGAGGACTGACTCACTCGCGCAGGGCTCCCTCCGCCTCGGCGTCGGTCATGGCGCTCACCTGCAGCACGAGCCCGGCCGTCGCCTCCAGGTCGGTCCCGGCCGTCTCACGCAGGTGCGCGGCCAGCTCCCGCACGGTGCCCGCGGCGAGGAAGTCGGGGATGCCGAGCGGCACGCGGAACAGGTCCCTGGTCCTGGCCACGGCCTGGGTCGCCACCAGAGAGTGGCCGCCGAGGTCGAAGAAGTCGTCGAGGACGCCGACCCGCTCCACGTCGAGCAGGTCGGCCCAGATCCCGGCCAGCACCGTCTCCAGCGCGTCGGCGGGCGCCACGAAGTCGGTGCCCGCCCCGGTGGCCACCGGTTTGGGCAGTGCGGCCCGGTTCAGCTTGCCGCTAGGCAGCAGCGGGAACCGGTCCAGCAGCACGAACGCGCTCGGCACCATGTGGTCGGGGAGGCGCTCGGCGAGGAAGCGGCGCAGGTCCGCCACGGCGGGGTCGGCGCCGTCGCGGGTGGTGAGGTAGGCGGCGAGCTTGCGTCCCGCCCCGTCCTCGTAGGCGAGGACGACCGGCTCCGCCACGTCCGGGTGCTCGGCCAGCGCACCCTCCACCTCGCCGGGCTCGATGCGGAAGCCGCGGATCTTGATCTGGTGGTCGAGCCTGCCGAGGAACTGCAGGTCGCCGTTCGCGAGGAAGCGTGCGTGGTCCTTGGTCGCGTACATCCGCTGACCGGGCTCGGGACTGTACGGGTCGGGCACGAACGTCGTCGCGGTCAGCCCGGGCCGCCGCCAGTAGCCCCGGCCCGGTCCGGCGCCGCCGATGAACAGCTCCCCGGGTACCCCGACCGGTACGGGCTGGTTGTGCCGGTCCAGCACGTAGATGCGGTGGTTGGGCAGCGCCTTGCCCCACGGCACGCCGGAACGGGCCGCGGTCACGTCCTCGATCAGGTGGAAGGTCGTGCAGTAGGAGACCTCCGTCATGCCCGCGAGGTTGAACAGCCGCACGCCGGGCACCAGCTCGGACAGCCGCTCCGGCAGGGAGGGCGGCATCCGGTCGCCGCCGACCCCGACCACACGCAGTGCGACGTCACCGAGCCCGCCGCGGGAGTGGCTGTACTCGACGAGCATGTCCAGCCAGGCGGGCGCGGAGCTCCACGCGGTCACCCGCTCCCGGTGGAGCAGGTCCAGCAGCAGCTCCGGGTCCGTCGCCTCCGCGTCGGTCGGCACCACCACCGTCGCGCCCGCGGCCAGCGCGCCGAACACCTCGTACACGGACATGTCGTAGTTCAGCGAGGAGATGGCGAGCATCCGGTCCGCGGGCCCGAGGTCGTAGACGCCGTTCATGCCGAGCACGCTGTTGGCGACGCGGCCGTGCTCGTTGACCGATCCCTTGGGGCGCCCGGTGGAGCCGGAGGTGTAGACGACGTAGGCGAGGTTGGGTTCGGCCACCAGCTCCGGCGGCCTGCCGACGGGGTGTTCGGCGATCCGCGCGGCCTCGGTGTCGAGCCGGATCAACCGCACCGGGGTCGCGTCGCCCCCGAACCGCGACTCGTCCGCCGCGCCGGACTCGGTGACCACGAGGCGCACGCGGGCGTCCTCGGCCATGTTCGCGACGCGCCGCCTCGGGTAGCCGGGGTCGAGCGGGACGTAGGCCGCACCGGCCTTGAGGATGCCGAGCACCGCGACCACCATGCGTGGCGACCTGGTCAGCGAGACGCCGACGATCTGCTCCGGCCCGACGCCCTGGGAGCGCAGGTACCAGGCCAGCTGGTTGGCCCGCTCGTCCAGCTCCCGGTAGGTCAGCGTGCCGGCACCACCCACCGCCTGCGCGTCCGGCCGCGCGTCGACCTGCCGCTGGAACAGGCCGTGGAGGGTGCCGAGGGTCCTCGCCGCGGCCGCGGTGCCGCCGCCGCTGTACTCGGCGATCATGTGTGCCTGTTCCTCGGCGGTGGCGATCGGCAGACGCGAGACCGGGGCGACCGGGTCCGTCAGGGCCGCGTCGAGCACGAGGTACATGGCGTCGACCATGCGGCGCACGGTGTCCGAGGTGAACAGGTCGGTGCTGAACTCGGCGCGACCGCCGACGCCGCCGTCGCGGTCCGGCACGAGGTCGAGGCACAGGTCGAACTTCGTGGTCTCGCTCGGCAGGTCGAGCGGTGTCATCGTGACGTCGGCAAGCTCGTCCCGCGACATCGGGGTGTTCCGCAGCGCGAGCATCACCCGCACCAGCGGCACGGAACCGGCGGTCCGGTCCGGGCGCAGCTCCTGTACGACGCGGTCGAACGGCACGGCCTGGTTGGCGTACCCGGCGAGGCACTCCTGCCGGACCGCGGCGAGCAGTCCCTCGAACGCGGGATCGCCGGACAGGTCGAAGCGCAGGGCCAGTGTGTTGACGAAGAACCCGACCAGGTCCTCGGTCTCCGTGGGGTTCCTGCCCGCGACCGGGGTGCTGACGACCAGGTCGTCCTGACCACTCCAGCGCCACAGCACGACCACGAACGCCGAGAGGAGCACCATGAACCGGGTCGACCGGGACCGCTCCGCGAGCCGGTCGATGCGCGCCACGACCTCGGCGGGGAACCGCATGGGCACCGACGAGCCCGCGTCGGTGCGCCGGGCGGGGCGCGCGTGGTCGGGGAACAGCTCGAGCACGGGCGCGTCCGCGAGCCGGGCGCGCCAGTGGGCGAGCTGGTCGAGCAGTGCCGGGTCGTCCATCCGGTTCCGCTGCCACGCCGCGAAGTCGGCGTACTGGAAGGGCAGCGGGGGCAGCGGGTCCGGCTCGCCGTTCGCGAACGCCGTGTAGAGCGCCGCCAGCTCGTGGCGCAGCACGCCGAGCGACCAGCCGTCGGACACGATGTGGTGTGTGGTCAGGAAAAGCACGTGCTCGTCGTCGGCCACCCGCAGGAGGCTCGCGCGGACGAGCAGGTCGCCGGTCAGGTCGAAGGGCCGGGTGGCCTCGTCCCGGAACCGGTCGGCGACGACCGCGCGGGGTGTCCCACGCAGGTCCTCGACCGGCAGCGCCAGCTCCTCGGGTGGCCTGATCCGCTGGTGCGGGAGGCCGTTCCGCTCGACGAAGCCGGTGCGCAGTGCCTCGTGCCTGGCGACGATCCCCGACAGTGCGCGGCGGAGCACGTCGACGTCGAGCGGGCCACGCAGCTCGACGGCCGCCGGCATCACGTAGGCGGCGGAACCCGGGTCCGCCTGGTCGAGGTACCACAACCTCTCCTGGGCGAACGAGCACGGCAGCTCGTCGGTGCGGGGCACGAGCGGCACCGTGTGGCCCACGGCCGCCTTCCGCGTCAGCTCCTGGGTGAGCAGGGCCCGCTTCTCCGGGGAGAGCCGTTCGAACGCGGCGTACAGGTCGTCTTCCAGCATGCACAACTCCAGACGGCACGGCTCGGACGGGCACTGGAGGTGAGCCTGCTGAGCCCGCACGCGGCGCGGAAGTCGGGAGAATCCTCGGCGCCACCGCGCCGTCGGTGACCACCCTGACAGCGGGACCACGGCGTTGACGGCTCTCCACCACCGGCGGCATAACGGTTCCGCGCACACCCTAACGAATTAACGACCGTTAACCTCGCGGATTCTTCCCGGAATTCCGGGCAACCTCCCGCCGGGTTCGACGTCCTAGGTCCTGTCAGCCGGCAAACGAGAGGGGAACTGACAATGAGCAGGATAAGATCAATGGCGGTCGCCACCGTCGCGGCGGGGGTCGCGTTGTTCGGTGTGCCGTCCACCGCGTCGGCCGCGCAGGCGCCGTGCACGGTTCCGGGCAACTGCTCGGCCGACACGCAGGTTCTCGCGGTGACCGGTTCCGGCGGCCTGTTCCACGCCTACCGGTCGGGGATCGACGGCTCGTGGACGCCGTTCGCCTCGGTCCTGGCCCAGGCAGGCGGTTTCGGCCGCGTGGTGGACACGTCCGCCTCGATCAACTACGGCCGCCTGTACGTGGCGGCGGTGAGCAGCGACGGCGGGTTGTTCTGGACGATCCGCCAACAGGACGGCTCGTGGTCACCGGTCAGCAACGTGAAGGCCAGCGCAGGTGATCCGGGCAGGATCGTGGACGTCTCCATCGCCGACATCCAGAACACGACGCATTTCCTGGTCCGCACGGAAAACGGTCGGCTATTCCACGCGGAACAGGGCGAGACCGGGTTCTGGACGCAGTTCAGCGACGTGACCGCGATGACCGGAAGCCCCGGTTTCGTGACCGATGTCGCGGCGGTTCTGATCGACTACCGGCTGCACATCCTCGTGACCAACAGCGAGGGGAACACGTTCCACGCGGTGCGGGAGACCACCGGTGCGTGGACGGGGCTGGGTGACGTCGAGTCCATGACGGGCGACCCGGGTCGGGTCACCCGGGTCTCGGGCACCAAGGCCAACGGCGAGCTGCAGATCCTGGCCGGCACGAACACCGGCGGCCTGTACCACGCGATCCGGCACACCGACGGCTCGTGGACCCGGATCGGCGACGTGAAGGGGGCGACCGGTGACCCCGGGGCGGTTCAGGACGTGGCCGCGGGTACCGCGTTCGGTCAGGACGGGGGCGGTATCGCGGGGCAGATCCAGATCACCGTGGCCGCCAACGGGAGCGTCTACCACGCGCTGCGGTTCGCCGACGGCTCGTGGACCCCGCTCCGCGACGTGAAGCAGGTGTCCGGTGACCCGGGCCCTGTCACACGGGTCGCGATCAGCGGGTAGGCAGTCGGTTTCCGGAGGACCGCTCCGCGCTCGCGGGGCGGTCGCTTCCGTGTTCGGGAAGTTATTGGCGCCCTCCCGCCGAGTACGGGCGACACACCGTGCGACAAGGGTGCCGCTGCGGGTGCTGGACGAGACCGGCGCGTCGATCCGGCCGAAGCGGCTGTCGGTCGAGGTCTCCTACGACGAAGGCACGTCGTGGCAACGGGTTCCGGTCGACGCGAAACTGGTCGCCACACTGCGACACCCGGCCGCCGCGGCATCGGTGTCACTGCGTGCGTCGGCGACCGACGCGGACGGCAACACGGTCAGGCAGACCGTGATCCGCGCCTACACGCTGCGGTAACGCTGGTTCGGTGCGTGAGGTAGAAACCGTGTGCGGCAGCGGACATCCGTTGCCGCACAACGGCGTCCGGCCGAGCGGCGAGTGTCCGCTATTCGCGAGCAGGCTCGTCGGCCGGTAGCGCCAGCGTCACCGTGAGGCCGCCATCGGGACGGGGGCGGGCATCGAGGTGCGCGTCGTGTGCGGTGGCTATCGCCGCGACGATGGGCAGGCCCAGGCCAAGACCGTCCCGGGTGGTGGTGCGGTCCGGGGCCAGACGGGCGAAGGGTTGGAAGAGCTGGTCCAGCTTCTCCGGCGGGATGACCGGACCGCTGTTGGTCACGGTCAGTGTCGCCATCCCGCCGCGCGTGCCCGTCGACACCTCGACCGTGCCGTTCGGCGTGTTGTGGCGGATCGCGTTGTCGACGAGGTTCGCCACCAGCCGCTCTGCCAGCCGGGCGTCGCCGCGCACCGGGGCACCGGCCAGATCGGTGTCGATGCGGACCGTCCGTGCCGCCGCTTCCGCACAGCGGGCCTCGACCACGGCGCCTGCCATGGCTCTCAGGTCGAGCGGGTCGCGCCGGTCCAGGCCGCGTTCGCCGCGGGCCAGGGTCAGCAGCGCCTCGATGAGACGCTCCTGCTGCTCCCCCGCGGCCAGCGCGCGGCGGCACACGGCCGCCAGGTTCACGGCCGTGGGGGCCGGGTCGGCGAGTGCGACCTCCAGCAGGGTCCGCTGCCGCGCGAGCGGGGTGCGCAGCTCGTGGGAGGCGTTCGCCACGAACTGGCGTTGCGCGTCGAACGCGGCCTCCAACCGGGTCAGCAGCCCGTCGATCGTGTCGCCCAACTCCCTCAGCTCGTCCCGCCTGCCGGGCATCGCCAGGCGCTGGTGCAGGTCGCCTGCCGAGATGCGGCGGGTCGTCGCGGTGATCGTCCGCAGTGGACGCAGCACCCGGCCCGCCATCAGCCAGCCCAGCCAGACGGACACCCCGGTCATGATCGCCAGCGCGGCGCCGGACCGGAGAAGCAGCAGGCGCAGCGTCTCGGCCTGCTGCGCGGCCATCATGTCGCGCGCCTGCTCGGCACACGCGTCGAACCGGCCGTCGGTGACCACGGAGCCGTCCTGCCGGGCACAGATCCGCAGAATTCCGTCCCCGTCCGACACGCCACGCAGCTGGATCACCGGGAACCCACCGGCCACCAACAGGTATGTGACCACCAGCAGAGCGGCACCGGAAAGCAGGAACAGTCCACTGTAGAGGCCCGTGAGCCGCCAACGGACCGTGTGGCGCGTCATTCGCCGATCCGGTATCCGGCCTGCGGCACGGTCTCGATCAGCGCAGGCGGACCGAGCTTGCGGCGCAGCCGGCTGACAGTCACCTTCACGGCGGTCGTGAACGGGTCGGCCATCTGGTCCCACACCCGTTCGAGCAGCTCCTCGGCCGGCACGAGCCGTCCCTGGGCGGCCAGCAGCAGCTCCAGCACCCCGAACTCCTTCGGCCGGAGGTCCAGCGCCCGGCCGTCCCGGCTGGCGAACCGGCGCGCCGGGTCCAGCACGAGCCCCGCGTGCGCCAGCACCGGCGGCAACGCGGGCTGGGCACGCCGGAACAACGCCCGCAGCCGCGCGACCAGCTCGGCGAACGCGAACGGCTTCGGCAGGTAGTCGTCGGCGCCGAGGCCGAGGCCGTCCACCCGGTCCTCGATGGTCGCGGCGGCGGTCAGCATGAGCACCCGCCCCCGGCAGCCGCCCGCGACCAGCCGCGCACACACGTCGTCGCCGTGCCGGCCGGGCAGGTCGCGGTCGAGCACGATCACGTCGTAGTCGCTGGACCGCGCCTGTGCCAGCCCTGCCAGGCCGTCGAACACCACGTCGACGGCCATCCGCTCACGCCGCAGCCCCACGCCGATCGCCTCGGCCAGCTCGGCGTCGTCCTCGATCACCAGTACCCGCACGCGCGCCAGCGTGCCGGACGCGACGTTGCGTCGCGGTTACACCGGACGTGTCACCGCCGGGCAACCGGCGACCGCGTACCTCTACCCGTCATGAACGCACCACGATCCCGGCGGGCCGTGCTCGGCATGCTCGGCGCCGCCCCGGTCGCCGCGGCGACCCTGCTGTCCACTTCGGACAAGGCACGTGCCGACCCGTCGCTTTCCGCACGCATCCGCGACCTCATCGACTCCTCCGCGTTCGCCGGTGCGCGCTGGGGCATGCGGTTCCACGTCCACGGGACCGCCGAGCCGGTGTGCTCGCTGAACCCGGCGGAGCAGTTCCTGCCCGCGTCGGCGGTCAAGGTGCTCATCGCGGGGTCGGCGTACTCGGCGCTCGGGCCCGGCCACCGCTTCCGCACACGCGTCCACCGGACCGGCTCCGTTCGCCACGGCGTCCTCGCCGGCGACCTGGTGCTGGAGGCGAGCGGCGACCTCGTGCTCGGCCCCCGGCTCCGGCCCCACGGCACCGTGGCCGTGCCCTACCCCGACCACACCTACGGCAGCGCCACGGAGATCGTGCCGGGCGACCCGCTCCAGCAGTTGCGGGAGCTGGCCGCTCAGGTGCGGCACCGGGGGATCCGGCGGGTCCGGGGACGGGTGCTCGTGGACGCCTCGCTGTTCCGCCAGGGACGGGAGAACATCGCGAACGGCGTCGGCGAGATCCCCGTGTCGCCGATGATGCTCAACGACAACGTGGTCGACGTCGTGGTGACGCCCGGGGCGGTCGGTGAGCAGGCGACACTGCGGATCTCGCCCCGGACCGCGTATGTGAGCGTGCTCGGTGACGTGGGCACGATCGGCGCGGGCCGGCCCGCGCGACCGTGGGCGTTCACCCAGGTGGCCACGAACCCCGACGGCACGCACACCGTGCGGCTCACCGGGGACGTCGTCGCGGGCGCGCCACCGACGGTGTGGCCCTATTACGTACCGGACCCGGTGCGGTACGTCGAGGTCGCGTTCGCACAGGCACTCGCCGACGCGGGCGTGGACGTCACGGGCGCGGCGACGGGAGGGACGACCCGGCGGCTGGTGGCCGAGCACGTCTCACCGCCGCTGTCCGAGATGTCGAAGGTCATGCTCAAGCTCAGCTCCAACGTCCACACCGTCCACTTCCCCTATCTGGTCGGCGCGATCGCCGGCGCGGATCCCGTCGACGCCAAGGCGACCGGCGTCGATCTCCAGCGGGCCCTGTTCGCGCGGGCGGGACTCGACCCCGACGAGTCGAACGACGGCACCTACTCGCCGGACTTCTTCGTGCGGTTCCTCGACCACATGGCCCGCCAGCCGTACTTCACCCCCTACCACCGGGCCATGCCCATCCTGGGGCGGGACGGCACCCTCGCCGACGTCGCACCCGACTCCCCCGTAGCGGGACGCGTCCACGCGAAGACCGGCACCGGTGGCACCGGAACCAAGCTCTACAAGGCACTGGCCGGCTACCTCTTCCTGCCCGACGGTCGGCTGGTGGTGTTCGCGGAGTTCCTCGACCGCAACGTCGGCTCGCTCGCGGAAGCCATGGCGCTGCAGGCGAGCGCGGGCGAGCTGCAGGCCGACATCGTCACGGCCGTCTACGAGTCACTCACCAGGTAAGGGGAAAACGGTGTCCACGACAAGAAGGTCGGCACTCGGCATGTTCGGCGCGGCGGCCGGCCTGCTCGGCACGGCCGGTGCCGCGACCGGCGAACCGTCCCCCGGGGACCTGGGCCCGGGCGGGAGGTTCGAACGGTTCGTCGCGGCACGCGCGGCGGCCGACCAGTTCTCCGGCACGGTCCTGCTGGCCCGCCACGGCAGGCCGGTGCTGACCAGGTCGTACGGCCTGGCCAACCGCGACGGGAACGTGCCGATCCGGCCGGAGACCCGCATCGACCTCGCGTCGATCACCAAGTCCCTCACCGCCGTGGCCGTCACGCAGTTGGTGGAGCGGGGCGCGGTGGCCTGCCACGCACCGCTCGGCACCTACCTCGACGGCTACCCGGCGGACGTGGCCGGGGCGACGGTGCACCAACTGCTCACCCACACCGCGGGCGTCGGCAGACCGGGGCTGACCAACCAGCGCCCACCGGGCGAGGACGCGTGGGACAGCGTCGAGGAGGTGTGGCAGGGGATGTCGGCGTACCTGCGCACGTTGCCGCTCCGGTTCCCGCCGGGCACCCGGTTCGACTACAGCAACGACGGGTACTTCGTGCTCGGCGAGATCGTGGCCGCGGTGTCCGGCCAGACCTACCACGACTACGTGCGCCGGCACGTCTTCGCGCGGGCCGGCATGTCCACATCCGACTTCTTCACCAGGCCCCGGATCCGGGCGGACGCCGGCATCGCCCGTGCCTACGCGACCCAGCCGGACGGCAGCCGCGCCGACGCGACCTCCTCGCCGTACTTCCCGTACGTGGGCGGTCCGTTCACCGGGGCGTTCTGCTCGGCCGGGGACCTGCTGCGCTTCGCGACCGCACTGCACGGCGGCAGGCTGCTCGACCTCGCGTACACGGCGGTGGCGACGAGCGGGAAGCAGGCCACGGGGCCGCAACCCCCGCAGTTCTACGGCTACGGCCAGGTCGAGACGATCATCGGTACCCACCGCGTGGTCGGCCACACCGGCAGTGGCGCCGGCCGGGCGAACAACCTCGACGTGTTCCCCGACGCCGGCTGGGTGGCCGTCGTCCTGAGCAACTACGACACGACGGTCCGACCGATCGTCGACCTGGCACGCGAGCTGGTCACGGGAGTCCGGACGGCGACGGGCTGACAGCCGGGTGCAGGGGCATGGGCGGGAAGGGGTGGTCGCGCCAGAGCAGGCGCGACCGCTCCTCCGGGTACGGCTCGACCGAGGGGGGCACGTCGAACAGGCGGGTCAGGCGTCGCTCGGGATCGTAGGCGGGCCAGCCGGGGTCGCCGGTGGCGGCGAAGGTCGTCCACGCGCCGCGGAAGTCGGCCGACAGGGCCGCCACCCCGGGTCCCGGTTCCGGCCCGAGCAGCATCGGCCCCAGCTGCGTGTCGAACGTGCCGAACATCAGCGGGCCGGCGATCGCGTGGCACGCGCCCAGCGGCCCGCCGCGCCAGGTCGTCTCGTACAGGTGCGCCCGGCCACCCCCGGCGACCTGCGCGTCGGCCACCCGCACCGACGGCATCCGGAACACCAGGTCCGACTGGACCAGCTCGTACAGCCGCTCCGCCGACGCCTCCGGGTACGCCTCCCGGTACGCCCGCTCGCTGCCGGGCCCCGGCCCGAACACCCGCAGCGCCAGCGCGGCCTGCTCGTCGGTGACCCTGCCGAGCTCCCCGGCGAGTGCGAGGAAGAGCCTGGCCTCGTCCCGGTTGTGCCCGGCGACCAGCGGCACGTCCCGGCCCGCACCGGCCGCGAGTGCCTCCCACGGCGTCACCGGCAGCACAGCGCCGTCGACGACCGGCGCGAACGGGAACCGCGAGTACGCGAGCGAGCCCCACCGCTCCCGGTGGTCACCCATCTTCCCGGCGAGAGCCACCCCCGCCGCGGTCAGCGTCGCCGGCGCCACGGCCGACAGCTCGGCGACGGTCGGCGACAACCCCAGCTCGGCCGCGATGGCCTTCGACACGTCCGCCGCGAGCGACTCGGAGAAGAACGTGCCGGGCACGCTCTGCAGCACGGCACGCTGGAACAGGCCTCTGGCCGCCGGCATCGCGTACATCGCCGCGATCGACCCGGCCCCCGACGACTCGCCGACGACCGTGACCCTGTCCGGGTCGCCACCGAAGGCCCCGATGTTCTCCCGCACCCACGTCAGCGCCGCGAGCTGGTCGAGGAAGCCGCGGTTGGCAGGCGCCCCGTCGATCCAGGCGAACCCCTCGACGCCCAGCCGGTAGTCGAAGCTGACCACCACGACCTCACCCGCGACCCGGCGGGCGTCGTAGCCGGGACTGCCGGAGTAGCCGAGCTTGTAGGCGCCGCCGTAGATCCACACGAGGACGGGGAGCCGGGCGGCACGATCCGGCGACGGCGACCACACGTTGACCGTCAGCCAGCCGTCACCCGGTGGCGCGTCGATCTCACCCGGCACGCCGAGGAACCCGAGGTCCTGCGGCGCGGGCGGCCCGAACGTGACCGCGTCCCGCACCCCGTCCCAGCGCCGCACCGGCACGGGTGCCGCGAACCGCAGCGCACCCACGGGTGGCTCGGCGAACGGGATGCCGCGGAAGACGGCCAACCCGTCCTCCGTCCGGCCACGCACCACACCGGACTCGACGCGAACCTCGACCATGGGCCAAGCCTCGCAAGGATCGGCCGCGCGCTCAGCCGGATCACGCCACCTCTACCCGTTCGTGGACCTCGGAGCCGCCGGTTCCCGTGCCACGGCAGGGCTTTCGACGCGGGACCGCCGACCGGCCGCGGTCAGTGCCGCGATCACCGCGGCACCGACGAGGGACACCGCGATCCCCACGTGGACCGCGGCGTTCCAGCCCTCGACCAGGGCCGCCGGGGTCGCCGACGGGTGGACGGCCACCAGGGTCACCACCGTGACACCGACCGCGGCGCCGACGTACCGGCTCGTGTTGTTGATCCCGCTGCCCATGCCCGCCCGGTGCGGCGGCACGCTCGCGACCGCCTCCCGCCCGAGCGACGCGTTCAGCACCCCGGTGCCCACGCCCGCCACGACCAGCCCCACGGCCAGTGCCGCGACGCCCGAGTCCGGCGCCAGGAACGCGAGTGGCACCAGCCCGGCGCTCACCACCAGCAGGCTGACGCTCATGCGCACCCCACCGGACAGCCCGGCGGGCAGCCTGCGTGTCAGCAGCGCCGACACCACGCTCGTCGCCGACCAGAACAACACCGTCGACGCCGCCGCGAGCGGGGTCAGCGCGAGCCCCTTCTCCAGCAGCGTGCTCACGTACACCATCAGCGCGGTGACCCCGGCACCCGCCACGAACGCGCCGACCGTCGCCGACAGCAGCGCGGGGCGGCGGAACAGGGTCGGGTCCAGCATCCCGCCCGTGACCCGCGCCTGGTGGGTGAAGAACGCGCCGAGCAGCACGACCGTGGCGACGACCAGCGTCAGCTCGAGTGGGCCCGTCCAGCTCTGCCGCCCCTCGGTGAGCGCCGCCAACAGCGCGGCGAGCCCGCCGGCCAGCAGGAGCGAGCCGACGGTGTCGACCCGCCGCAGCCGCCCGGACACCGACTCGTCCAGCAGCACCCGGCCGACCACGGCGACCGCGATCGACAGCACCGTCGCCACGACGTAGAGCGTGCGCCAGCCCGCGACGTCGTCGAGCGCGGCACCCACGAGCGGACCGGTGGCGATGCCGGCCCCCAGGCACGCGCCCCACACACCGGTGGCACGGGCGCGGCCGGCGGCGTCCGGGAAGGCCGGGCCGAGCACCGCGAGGCCGCACGCGAGCACGGCCGCGGCACCGAGCCCCTCCACGACCCGGCCACCGACGAACACCAGCGACCCCGGCGCGACCGCGCACAGCAGCGAGCCCACGGCCAGCACGCCCGCACCCGCGACGAACACCCGCCGCCTGCCGAAGTCGTCGCCGAGCGCACCGGAGGGCAGCAGCGCGACGGCCAGCCCGAGGCTCATCGAGCTGAGGATCCACGACGTCGCGGTCGCACCGGCGCCGAGGCCGCCCGTCACCGCCGGGACGATCGAGAGCGGCGCGGTGAAGACGAACAGTGCGAGCAGGGTGCCACCGCCAGAGGCGACGAGCACGGCTCCCGGCCGACGACCCATGAAGACTCCACTTGTTCGGTGACCGAACTCTTCACGGGAAGGCTAGCACCTTTGTTCGGTGACCGAACTCGGCTGTGGCAGAGTGGACACATGGCGCTACCTCGCGAGTACACCCGTCAGGCCTGCTCGATGGCCCGCACGCTGGAGGTCGTCGGCGAGCGCTGGACACTGCTGATCGTCCGCGACGCGGTGTTCGGCGTCCGCCGGTTCAGCGACTTCCTCGAACACCTGGGCATCCCCCGGGCCGTCCTGACCGAACGGCTCGAGTTCCTGGTCGGCGAGGCGGTCCTGACCCGCGTGCCCGGCCCCGGCAGGCGGAGCGAGTACGAGCTGACCGCGAAGGGGCTCGCACTCTGGCCGGTCATCCGCGACCTCTCGGCGTGGGGGGACGAGTACTACGCCCCGGCGGGCCCGCGACGCGTCTACGTGCACGACGCCTGCGGGGGCGAGGTCTGTCCGGCGGGCACCTGCGTGCGCTGCGGTGACGACGTGCCGGTGGCCGAGACCGTGATGACGCCCGGCCCCGGCCTCCCGCCGCCGTCACCGGAGGACAGCCAGGTCACCGCGCTCCTGGCCCGTCCCCGGCGACTGCTGGCGCCCCTGCACTGACACACCCCGTCAGGCGTTCGCCCTCGGCCCGGACACGCGGCGCGGCAGCCCGCCCAGCCCCAGGAGCACCACGAGGGACACGCCGTAGCAGACCGCGGCCGCCACCAGGAGGTGCGAGTCCCTCGGCAGCACCACCATGAGCACGCTCACCATCACGGGCACGCAGAGCACGAGCGCGGCCCGGCGTCCCTCCCGCGTCGCCACACCGCCCGCCACCACGGCACCGACGACCAGCACCACCAGCGCCAGACCGAAGAGCACCAGGCTGGTCGCCCCGTACGCCGCCGTCAGCTGCCCCAGCGGGAAGTACAACAGGCCGTAGGTGCCGTAGGACTTCATCACCAGCAACGCGCTCGCCATGACCGCCATGGCGAGCAGGGTGAACCGCGCGCCGCCCACCAGCCGCCAGCCGCGGGCCGGACCTGGTGACCAGGTCAGCGCGGCGGCGACCACCGCGCCGAGCAGCATCCAGGCGGTGCTGACGACGACCATGTCCCAGAACCTGGCGTACCCGTACAGCGAGGCGAGCACCAGACCGGCGGTGCCGAGCCACGCGCCGACCGCGGCCGTGCGCCGCATCCTGGCGAGGCTCAGCACCGCCACCACGAACCACAGCCCCCACACCGGCGCGTCCGGGAGGTCGCCGAACAGGGCCTGCCACGACCACGGCGAGCCGGACCGCAGCACCCCGGACAGCCAGTCCACCGTCTGGATGGCGCCACCCAGCAGCATGACCGGGCCGAGCAGGCTCACGATCGCGAGCACGTCCCGGTGGTCGATACCGCCGTCCGCGCCGACCACCCGCCGCGCGTGCAGGCGCAGCGCGCCCCTGCGCAGGTCCGAGATCTCCTTGCGGCTGGGCTCGGTCCGCTCGCCCGCACCCGCCAGCAGGACACCGAGCATCTCCTCTCCGTGGCGCTCCCGGTGGTCCCGCGGGTACCAGGCCAGCAGGCGCCGGTAGCGGTCGGCCAAGCTCGTCGTCTTCTTCACGCTGTCCCTCCAGAGAACCGCGCACGCAGGCGCTGCCGCGCCACGCGGGTGTGTGCCGCCAGCTTCTCCACCTCGGCCGCCAGCCTCGCCGCGCCCGGCTCGGTCAGCCGGTAGTAGCGCCGGAGCCTGCCGTCCACGACCTCTTCCCGGTCGACGTCGACCCAGCCGTCCCCGCTCAGCCGGTCCAGCGCGGCGTACAGGGTGCCTGCCTGCAGCACCACGCGGCAGTCGGAGATCTCCTCGACGTCACGCAGGATCCCGTAGCCGTGCTGGGGGCGGGCCGCCAACGCGGTGAGGATGAGGAAGGTCGGCTCCCGCAGCGGAGCGTATGTCATGATCGTCTTTATATACCGATCAATTGACTATGGCAAGCCCTCGGCCGGGAGGTCACAGGTAGAGGATCGCGGTGAGCACGATGCCTGCCGCGCCGACGACCCAGGTGTAGGGCAGCGTGGAGACCATCGCCCGTTCCGGGCGTACGCCCGCGTACTGCGCGGCCCACACCGTCTGCGTGCTGGTCGGGTCGGAGACGCCGAAGACCTGGTTGTAGGAGGCCATGAGGCCCACGACCGCGGGCAGCGGGTAGATCCCGCCGGAGACCAGCACGCCCGCGACCCCGGCGCCGAGACCGAAGACGTTGAGCGGGCCCCGGAACAGGCACAGCGGCACCAGGATCGCGAACACGACGGCGAACAGCACCGCGTTCCCCGGGCTGACCGCGGAGACGATCGGCGTCAGCGCGGACTCCGCACCCGGCAGCTTCACCGCGGCCAGCAGCATGCCGATGGCGATGAACAGCACGATCGGCGGGCCCGCGGTGTCGAACGCGCGGTAGAGCGACCGCAGCGCGCGTTCGCCGTAGGTGCCGGGGCGGGTGGTGGTGACCAGGGCGAAGACCACGCCGACCAGCAGCGACGGCACGATCGGCACGGAGAAGCCCAGTGCCAGCACGATCGGCACGATCGGGGTCAGCAGCGCGTACCAGGGTGCCGTACCCCGGCGGCCCCGGACGGGCGCACGCACGGCCCACGCGTGCCGGGCGCCCCGGCGGCGGGTCTCGACCAACACGTACGCGATGCCCGCGACCAGCGCGAACGGGAACAGGCGGATCATCACCGTGCGGACCTCGTCGACCGGTGCGCCGAGCGCGTCGGAGAGGAACTGCCACACCGGCAGCTCCAGCGGCGACCCGGCACCGACACCCATCAGGACCGTGCCGCCCGCGACGACCGGGTTCACGCCGACGGCGATCATGGCGGGGATGCCGACCACGCCCGCGAGCATGGCGGCGGGCGCGGAGCCGGTGATGCTGCCGCACAGGATGGACACGGCGAACACGCCGAGCGCCACGACCGACGGGCGCTCGCCGCCGAACTCGACGATCCGGCGGACGAGGGTGGCCGCGATGCCGGTGTCGTCCATGAGGGTGCCGAGCCAGGAGCCCAGCAGCACCGCGATCATGGTCGCCGCGAGTGCGGCCGACCCAGTCTGCAGGACCGTCGTCAGGATGCTGTTCTCGTCGCCGGTCAGTGGTGCGCCCGCGAGGATCGCGATGCCCAGTGCCAGCAGCGCGAGTGCGAAGGCGGTGGGCAGCACGCGGGTGAGCATCAGCACCACGCCGACCACCATCAGTGCGAGGATCGCGTAACCCATGGGTCAGCCTCCGAGTCGTGCCGCGAGCGCGGCCGTGAGTAGCAGTGGGCTCGGGCGCAGCGAGCTGTGCCGGTGGGCGTAGCGGTGGGCGACGATCTCGTCGGCACCCGCGACGTGGCCGCGCAGCCGCCACGGGCCGACGCGCAACGCGGTGTGCCCCAACGCCTTGTTCAGGTCGCGGACGTCCACGACGTGGTGCGCAAGCTCGTGCGCGACCGCCGCCTCACGCAGCTGCGGGACGGTCACCTGCCACCTCCTGCCGACCTTCGCGAGCAGTTCGAGTGAGTCCCGGTAGACGGTGATCTCCCTGGTGCGGTGGTGGAACTCGGCGAGGACGACCTCCTTGCCGTGCACACCACCGGTCTTCTCCTTCACGACACAGGAAGGCGGTGGCGGCAGCGTGTCCGCATAGGACAGTGCGGTCTCCGCCCACTGCCGGAGCTGGGTCTCGGGACGGTTCTCGTGGGTCGGGGTCTCCCGCAGCAGCCGGACCGCGAGGTCGACGTCGCTGATAGGACTACCTTCGTTCATGGCCGGGACCTCCGGGGAACGCTTGCTTCGCTTGTCCTGCGAGGACTGTCATGAGACGGCGTCCCTGGAG
>NZ_SOCP01000017.1 GCF_004364325.1 Actinophytocola oryzae
CTCCAGGGACGCCGTCTCATGACAGTCCTCGCAGGACAAGCGAAGCAAGCGTTCCCCGGAGGTCCCGGCCATGAACGAAGGTAGTCCTATCAGCGACTGGACGCGGGACGAGCAGAGCCTGATCGCCGCGGCGGCCATGCGGGCGCCTTCGGTGCACAACACCCGGCCATGGGTCCTGGAGTTCCACGACGACCACCGGGTCTCGCTGTACGAACGGCTGGACCGGGCACTGCCGCACCACGACCCGCTGGGCCGCGACCGGTTGATCTCCTGCGGGGCGGCACTCGAACACGTGCTGCTCGCCATGCGAGTCCTCGGCTGGGTGCCCGAGGTCGAACTACGGCCCGACCGCACCCGGCCGGACGAGGTGGCGTGCGTGACGGCCATCCGCCGCGCCGAGCCGTCCGAAGTGGACGTGGCGCGCCACGGCGCGATCCACGGCCGGCACAGCTACCGCGGACCGTTCGCCCCGGAGCCCGTCGAGGCCGGCCTGCGGACCGCGCTCGCCGCCGCACAGGGAGTCGACGGCGTCGGGGTCCGGCTCGTGACCGAGACCGAGGTCGTCGCGCGGCTGCTGCACCACGCCGTGCTCGTGTTGCGCGCCGACCACGCGTACCAGCGGGAGCTGACGGCCTGGACCGCGCCGGTCCGGGACCCGCTGCCGGGCGAGGGCGTGTCCTCGGCCATCCGCCGCACCGCGACGTTGCCGTGGGCAGGCCTGGTCCGGCGCACGACCTCGGTGCCCGACGTCGACACCCTCGCCGACCGGCTCGCGGGGGAGCTCCTGATCCTGGTCGAGACCACGGACGACGGCCCGCCGGACCACGTGCGCGCCGGCATGGCGGCCGAACAGGTCTGGCTCACCGCGACGGCGGCCGGACTGGTCGGTTCGCTGCTCACCCAACCGTTCCAACTGCGCGAGGTGCGGGCAGGACTGGTGGAGGCCCTGTCGTTGAACGGGTTTCCACAGCTGCTGCTCCGCTTCGGCCATCCCAACCACCCCTGAGGAGAGATGATCATGACCAACGTATACGGACAACCTGTGGTCGTCGGTGTGGACGGCTCGGATTCCGCGCTGCACGCCGTGCGCTGGGCGGCACGTGAGGCCGAGCGCCGCGGCGCGCCGTTGCGGCTCCTGCACGCGACCAACCTGGTGCCGGTTCGCCACCCCCGGCAGATCTCGCCGCCCGCGGAGTACCAGAACGCGGTGTTGGAGCAGGGACGGCACTGGCTGACCGAGGCGACCGAGGCCGCCCTCCACGTCGTTCCCGGTCTGGCCGTGTCGACCGACCTGCACGCCGGTCTTGCCGCGGACGTGCTGATCAACGAGACGCATACCGCGCAGCTGGCGGTCCTCGGTTCCCGTGGACTCGGCGGGTTCGCCTCGCTGCTCGTCGGCTCCGTCGCCGTGGCACTGGCCGCGCACGGGCACTGCCCGGTCGTCGTGATACACGCGTCCACAGTGGATGGAGCGCCACCCGTCGACGGCCCGGTCGTGGTCGGGGTCGACGGCTCCGAGCTCAGCGACGGCGCGCTGACCTTCGCGTTCGAGGAGGCGGCGGCACGAGCGGTGCCACTGGTCGCCGTGCACACCTGGCTGGACGTGAACATGGCAGGCGCGTGGGCGGTTCTTCCCGGCACCATCGACTGGGACTGGCTGCAGAAGGAGGAGGAGAAACTCCTCGCCGAGCGGCTCGTCGCCTGGCGTGAGAAGTTCCCCCAGGTCGAGGTGCGGCCCGTCGTGGTGCGAGACCGGCCGGACCACGCTCTGTTGACGCACGGGGCGGGCGCCCAGCTCATCGTCGTCGGCTCGCGTGGGCGCGGGGCGTTCGCCGGTATCGGCCTCGGCTCGGTCAGCCAGTCTCTGCTGCACCACGCCGAGTGCCCCGTCGCGGTGGCACGAACCCAGGTCGCGACCGGTTCCGTTGGCGGACAGGAGAATTCCGAGGGAGGACGGTCATGAAGTATCCGATCGTGGTCGGGGTGGACGGCTCCCCGTCGGCCCTTCAGGCGGTCCGCTGGGCGGCTGAGGAGGCCAAGCGCCGCGGCGTGCCGCTGCGGCTGGTCAACGTGTACTCGACGCCGATCGGGTTGCCCGGCGGCATCGTGGAGCCCGCCGTGGTCCAGAAGGCGTTGAACGACCAGGGAAAGCTGTGGCTGAACGAGGCCAGGCAGGTCGCCCACGAGGTGTCGGGCGAACTGCGTCCCCAGCTCGTGCTGATGACGGCGTCGGTCGTTCCGGCTCTGGTCAAGGAGTCGCTGAACGCCTCGCTTCTGGTGCTCGGGACCAGAGGACTCGGTGGTTTCACCGGGCTGCTCATCGGTTCGACGGCCGTGCTGCTCGCCGGCCGCGTGCACTGCCCCATGGTGGTCGTCCGCGGCACCGAACCCGTCCAGGGTCCGGTGGTCGTGGGGGTGGACGGGACGCCGAAGAGCGAGGCCGCCGTGGCGTTCGCGTTCGCCGAGGCCTCCCTGCACGGCACCGATCTGGTCGCCGTGCACACCTGGGCCGACACCGCGGTCGACACGGTGCTGCTCGGTCATCCCGAGCCGCCCGACTTCGAGCCGGCCCAGCAGCGCGCCTACGAGACACTCGCGGAGCGGCTGGCGGGCTGGCAGGAGAAGTACCCGGACGTGCACGTTGCTCGCGAGGTCGTACGCGACCACCCGTCGCGGGCACTGCTGCGCTACGCGGGCAAGGCGCGGCTCGTGGTCGTCGGCACCCGTGGTCGCGGCGGGTTCCAGGGCCTGGTGCTCGGCTCGACCGGTCAGCACCTGCTGCACCACGCCCCGTGCCCGGTCGTGGTCGTGCACACGGAGCCTGACCACCAGGAGTGACGCCATGACGGCCACCCGACGGAGGTCTGCTGTGGATGGACGGGTGTCGTGGCGCCCGTGGGTGGTGGTCGTCGCCGTGCTGGCGGCGGCCACCCTGGCGGGTGCGGCACTGCCGTGGGTCTGGGTCGCGGTCACGGTCGCGGGGCTCGTGTTCTCGCTGTCGATGGTGGTGTCCGACCTGCGCGCGCGTCGGTTCGGCACGGACGTGCTGGCCACCGCGAGCCTGGTGGGCACGCTCCTCGTCGGTGAGCACCTCGCCGGCGCGTTGATCGCGTTGATGCTGGGGACTGGGCAGGCACTGGAGTGCTACGCGCGTGGGCGGGCGCACCGCGACCTGGATGCGTTGCTCGCCAGGGCGCCGCGCACGGCCCGGGTTCGCCGCGGTGGTGCGGTACTCGCCGTACCGCTGGCCGAGGTGGCGGTCGGGGACGTCGTGGTGGTGCGTTCCGGTGAGGTCGTGCCGGTCGACGGCCGGCTGCTCGAGCCGGGTGTCTTCGACGAGTCCGCGCTGACCGGCGAGCCGCTGCCGGTGGCCAGGGAGGCGGACACCGTGGTTCGGAGCGGTGTGTGCAACGCGGGTGCGGTGGTGGCCGTGTGCGCGGTGCGCACGGCCGAGGGGAGTGCCTACGCGGGTGTGGTCCGGCTGGCGGAGCAGGCACTCGCCGGGGCCGCACCGGTCGCGCGGATCGCCGACCGGTTCGCGGTGGTGCTGGTACCGGTCGCGCTCGCGGTCGCGGGATTCGGCTGGTGGTGGACCGGGGAGCCCGCACGGGCGGTGGCGGTGCTGGTGACGGCGACCCCGTGCCCGCTGCTGCTCGCGGTGCCGGTCGCGATCGCGGGCGGGATGTCCGCGGTGTCGCGGCGCGGCGTCGTGGTGAAGGACGGCGCGGTGCTCGAACGCCTCGGTCGGGTCCGGACCGCGATCCTCGACAAGACCGGGACGGTGACTGTGGGCGCTCCGGTGGTAACCGAGGTCCTCACGGCACCCGGAAAGGAGACGGGCCGGGTACTGGGCCTGGCCGCCGCGGTGGAGCGGGAGTCGCCGCACGTACTGGCCACCGCGGTGGTGACAGCGGCCAGGCGGGCCCGGGTGCCGGTCGGCACCGCGACGGCCGTGCGGGACGTACCGGGCGCGGGCGCCGAGGGTGTGGTCGACGGGCTCGACGTAGCCGTCGGCAGGGCGGCCACCACGGACCTGCCCGGCTGGGCGCGGTCGGCGGTGCGCCGCGCCCGGCTCGACGCGGCCGGCGTCGTGTGGGTGCGGGTCGCCGGGGAACCGGTGGCCGCGCTGCTGGTCCGTGACGAGCTGCGGCCGGAGGCGGGCCGTACCCTCGGCCGGCTCCGCGCCGCCGGTGTGGACCGGCTCGTCCTCGTGACCGGTGACCGACGCGAGGTGGCCGAGGACGTGGGCCGCCTGCTCGGCCTCGACGACGTGGTCGCCGACGCCAGTCCGCGGGAGAAGGTCGCACGTGTCCTGGCGGAGCAGGAGCACGCGCCGACGATGGCGGTCGGCGACGGCGTCAACGACGCCCCGGCGCTCGCGGCGGCGGACGTCGGGGTGGCGGTCGCCGCCCGAGGCCTCACCGCCACCGCACAGGTCGCGGACGCGGTGCTCACGGACGAGGGCATCGACCGGCTCGCCGACGCGGTCGAGAGCGCGCGTCGTGCCAGAGGGATCGCCGTGCAGAGCGCGGCGCTCGGTGTCGGGCTGTCGTTGGTAGCCATGCTCGCGGCGGTGTCCGGGTTCCTGGCTCCCGCGGCAGGCGCGCTGGTGCAGGAACTGATCGACGTGCTCGCCGTCGGCAACGCACTCCGCGCCCTGCGGGGCAACGGCGCCGCGGAGGTGCCGCTGGTCGCCCGCAGGCTCATCACCCGCTTCCGGGCCGAGCACGCCGACCTGGCGGACGCGAGGTCGGCGGTCCGGGGCGCGGCCGACGCGCTGTCCGGCGGGTTGACACCACTCGCCCGGGCACGGGTCCGGGCCGCGCACCAGGCGCTCGTCGACCGGATCCTGCCGCACGAGCGAGCCGAGGAGCAGGAGCTGTACCCGGCGGTGGCGCCGATGGTCGGGGGACGGGCCGGTATCGCGCCGATGAGCCGAGGCCACGCGGAGATCGAACGACTGGCCGGGCGGCTCGGTCGCCACCTGGCCGCCGAACCGACGGCGGACCAGGTGGACGACCTGCGCGCGACGCTGTACGGCCTCGACGCCGTACTGACACTGCACTTCGCGCAGGAGGAGCAGGACTACTTCGTGCTCGCCGACCGCGAACACTGAGGAGTTGGGAGATGGTCATGGCACGTAAACACTGGCGAGACCTCACTTCTGGTCAACGTTGGGCGTTCGCCGGCATGTTCGCCATACAGGTCGGGCTCGCCGCGACCGCGTGGACCGATCTCGCCCGCCGGCCGATGGCGGCGGTGCGCGGGCGGAAACCGTTGTGGGCGTTCGTGATCGCGGTGAACTTCGTCGGTCCGATCACGTACCTGTGTGTAGGGCGACGCCGGGGCGGGTGCGGGTCCCACCCGGACGGTGCCGAAGGTCCCGTCTCATGAGGACCTCTCGCCCTGTGTTCGGTCGCGGCGCGGCGGTTCGCTGGAACTGTGGCACTCCGAGGAAAGGAGAAGAAGATGACGAGTCTGATGCCACGTTCGCTGATCCTGCCGGACGTCGTCCGGCTGCTGGAGGGTTGGCCGTTCGGCGACCGCCACGCGGTGCGGATCGAGGACTACCGGGAGGACGGGAAGTACGTGCTGCGTGCCGAGCTGCCCGGCATGGTCCCGGAGAAGGACATCCACATCCAGGTCCATGGCAACGAGCTGGCCATCGCGGCCGAGCGGGCCGAGGAGAAGCACGAGAAGGCCCACAGCGAACTCTTCTACGGCAAGTTCGCGCGGACGGTCCGCCTGCCGGCCGGCACGGTGCCCGACGAGATCTCGGCGACCTACGACGCGGGGATCCTCGAGGTGGTCGTGCCGGTGAAGCCCGAGACGGACACGAGGCAGATCGAGGTCTCGGTCACCAGGTGACCGAAACGAACCGGGTGGCGGGGCGTCCCCGCCACCCGGCGGTTTCTCCACGGAGGTGGTCATGTCAACGACCGATGCCACGGCGAAGCTCGTCATGACGCCGGAAGTGCTCGGGATCGTGCCGCAGGCGCCGCTGGAGGTGGCGTTGCGGATGATGGCGGAGGCGGGAGTGCGCCATCTCCTGGTGGCCGACCAGGGCCGCTGTGTCGGGTTGCTGCACGAGTCGGACGTGCTGTGGCGGTTGTGGTCCACGGCCACCGCCATGCCGCCGCCGGTCAGAGCCGTGGCACGGACACCGATGGCGGTGGTCGGCGTGTCCGACGACGTGCACGTGATCGCGCGGGCGATGGTCGACGCGGAGACCGACGCGGCGGTCGTCGCCCACGACGGCCGGATAGCCGGGATCGTGACCGCGACCGACCTGCTGCGCAGGCTGGCTACGGAGTAATGGCTCGTCTCAATACGTTGTCCCGATCATTGATCAGTAACGATTCATCCCGTAGCACTGGTTAAGCTTGTCTTCTGGGGTATCCCGAATCATGCCATCGGGTCTTTCGGTCGATTCGTCGTTGTCTGATGACGACGAGGAACAAGGCACGCTCTCAGGGGTGCGCAATTCATTACATATCTCTTCTTTAAGCTGGGCACTGAGTGCCTCTGGATCGGAGGGTACCTCCTCTTCATGAGATATGATATCAGGGGCATCGTCGATGTTTGACCTGTCCGCGGGTTCGAGATCGTCAAACTCGTCGTCCATGATCAGTTAGCCTACCTCAAGATCCCTGGTTGTCCACGTTCTTCGAGTGTCGACTTGGGTGCCTGAATTATTCCCGATGGCGTGCAACCGTGCAAGAATTAGTACTCAGTCACACTTTGTGATCATGCCTTCGTGGATTTTTGATCTTGGAAATGCCGATCGGTCGGCTACGGTGCTTCGG
Source organism: Actinophytocola oryzae (assembly GCF_004364325.1). GTDB lineage: Bacteria > Actinomycetota > Actinomycetes > Mycobacteriales > Pseudonocardiaceae > Actinophytocola > Actinophytocola oryzae. The sequence continues at coordinate 6,807 of NZ_SOCP01000017.1, forward strand.
GATCCCGACGTTGCGCCTGTGTAACGGCCACCAGAACATCCTGATGGGTAAAACGGTCGGCTGCTCGTCTACCGTCAGATCACCCCGACTGGAGTGGAATTCGAACTCGTCTACTACCTGTGCTGCACCCTAGCTACCCCGCTGGACGAGGAACCGGTCCGAGTCGCATGCGCCCGATGGGCTCGCGAGGAGTGCTTCCCGATCGTCAAAACCGACATCGGTCTCGGTCGCTACCAAGTCCGGTGCTAGAACCAGCCATATTAACGAAGACAGCACAAACATCACAAAGTTCGGCTGGCGACGGGCTAGGTGATCAACAGCGCCAGTGTCTCGGCGCCGCCCGTGGTGAGCACCGCCGGTGCGGTCGCCCCGGCGGGGGCCGACCACGCGGGGCCGACCAGTCCGTTGCCCACGAGGTCGTTGGTGGCGGAGAAGTCGCACCACAGGCCGTCGACGGCGAGGTTGGCGCGCCGGTTGACGACGATCTGCCCTCGGCCGTCGGCGATGGCCCGCAGTATCGAGCGGTGCCTCGCGGTGAAGTCCTTGATACCCATGTGGATCGCCTCCGCTGCTGTGTTCGTTGTCACAAGCCTCGCGGATTGCCGCCGACACCGGCAGAGGCCAAGTCCGCGAATCCCTTGCGACGTAGGGCCCTGTGAGACGAACACCCAACCGGCCCCGCACGGAGGGACCTACGGCCCTGCCCACTTCCCGCTCACCTCGGGTGAAGCCTGCGGCCGGTGACCTTCTCCAGGCCGATCCGGACGAAGTGGGCGCGACGACCGTCGACCCAGGGACGCAGCCACATGCCGGAGACAGCGACCAGGTCGTCCACGGCCGTGATCCGCTCGGCGCGGCCCACCGCTGTGACGTTCCACCCGGCGCGCAGGTCTGGGTCGAGGTCGTCGGCCTCGAAGGCGACGACGGAATGGGCGGCCGCGGCGCCCAGTTTCGCGCCGCCTGCCACGCGGATCACCACCTGCTCCTGGTACAGGCGGAAGTTGACCGGTTGCACCGCGGGCAACGCGCCCTCGGTGAAGAAAAGCCTGCCCACCCGCACGGTGCCCAGCAAGGCCAGGCACTCCGCGCGGTCCAGGACTTCCAGCCGGGGTTCCATGGGGTGCTCCTTCAGTCGCGGGCCCGCGCGCGGCGGCGCCACAGTTCGTCCGCACCCCACACGAGGACGGGGAACAGGGGCAGTAGGGCGAGGTGCGAGACCGGTGGCAGGGCGGTGCCGAACAGGTCGCGCAGCCACGGCACGGTGACGAGCGCGGCGGCGAAGGCGACCTCGAAGGCGATGCCCCACAACAGCAACCGGTTGCTGAACGGTCCGATCGCCCGCAGGGAGGCGAGTCGCGTCCTGGACGCGAACGCCGTGCCGATCTGGCACGCGACGATTCCCAGGAACGACATGGTCGTGGCCTGCAGCCACACCTCGTGCAGCGGGCTGCCCGGCCCGGTCGGCGCACCGAGGTGCCAGCCGCCGGCGAGCAGGGTGACGAAGAACCCCGCGAGCACCAGCAACGCCGAGATGCCACCCAGCAGGCCCCAGGCCCGGCCGAGCATCCGCCTGTCGATGACGCCGTCGGTGTGGCGGCGCGGCGGCCGGTGCATGAGCCCGGGTTCCGCGGGTTCTCGGCCGAGTGCGAGTGCCGGCAGGGTCTCGGTGCCCAGGTCGATCGCGAGGATCTGCAACACGGTCAACGGCAACGGGATCGCGCCACCGGACAGGGCGAAGACCAGGAACGGCACCACTTCCGGAGTGGCGTGCGCGAAGATGTACACGATGAACTTGCGCACGTTGTCGTAGACCCGCCTGCCCGCCTCGACGGCGGTGACGACCGTGGCGAAGTTGTCGTCGGTGAGCACCATGGTCGATGCCTCGCGGGCCACGTCGGTGCCGCTGACGCCCATGGCCACGCCGATGTCGGCACGGCGCAGTGCGGGTGCGTCGTTGACCCCGTCGCCGGTCATCGCGACGACGTTTCCCTGTGCCCGCAACGCGTCGGCGATGCGGAGCTTCACCTCGGGGGAGCTGCGGGCGAAGACCAGCTCCTCGCCACGGCGCAGCAGCGCGTCGAGGTCCTTCTCGCTCATGGCCTCGAGGTCGGCGCCGGTGAGCACCGTGGTGTCGGCGCGGGCTATGCCGACCCCGCGGGCGATCTCGGCGGCGGTGAGGGGGTGGTCGCCGGTGACGACGATCAGCCGGATCCCGGCCGTGTGGCAGCGGGCGACGGCGTCGGCGACCTCGGGCCGCGGCGGGTCGAACATGGCGACGACACCGAGCAACGCCAGGTCGGTCTCGGCGTCCTCGCGCCGGTCCGGCAGGGGAGTGCCGGGGTCGAGCGTGCGCCGGGCGACGGCCAGCAACCGCAAGCCGTGCGCGGCGTACCCGGCGATCACCGAGGACACGTCCGCGCGGTCGGCCTCGGTCATCGGGCGGGACGTGCCGTCGGGGTCGGTGATCAGGGTCGTGCGCGCCAGCGCCTCCTCCGGCGCGCCCTTAACGTGGACCAACCGCTCGCCGGCCACGGAGTCCACGGTGGACATCAGCCGCAGCGCAGGGTCGAAGTGGAACTGGCACAGCCGGCCCGCGTCGCGTGACGAGGCGGCGACGTCGGAGCCGAGACCCGCGACCGCGCGCAGCAGCGCGACCTCGGTCGGGTCACCCGTCGCGGCGTCGGGCGCGGCCGGGTCGTACTCGGCGTGTGAACAGGCGGCGACCGCGGCGGTCAATGCCCGTACGCCCGGCGTGACGGGTTCTCCCGTGTCGAGCTCCACGACCCCCGCCGGCGTCCAGATGTCCGTGACCCGCATGCGGTTCTGGGTGAGGGTGCCGGTCTTGTCGGTGCAGATGACCGTGGTGGAGCCGAGTGTCTCCACCGCTGAGAGCCGCTTGACGACCGCGCCTCCGCGGGCGAGCACCCGCACGCCGACCGCGAGCGCCAGCGTGATCGTCGGCAGCAGTCCTTCCGGGACATTGGCGACGAGCAGGCCGATCGAGAAGTTCACCGCGTCGGGCAGCGGCAGCCCGGCGACGAGTGCGCCGAGCGGCAGGAACGCGATGCCCGCCCCGATCGCGACGGCCGCGATCAACCACGCGACTCGCTTCACCTGCCGCTCGAGTGGGCTGTCGTCGCGGTCGACCCGCTGCGACAGCGCCGCGATGCGACCCAGTTCGGTGCGCATGCCGGTGGCGAACACGACAGCGGTCGCCGCGCCGCCCGTGCAGTTGGTTCCGCTGAACACCAGATCACGTGCGTCGAGCAGCTGTCCGTCCACATCGGTCAGATCCGCCGAACGGAACGCGGGCAGCGACTCGCCGTTCAGGGTGGACAGGTCGACCTCGACCGCGCCGGACAGCAGCCGCGCGTCCGCCGATACGCGGTCACCCTCCTCGATCACCAGGACGTCGCCGGGCACCAGGTCCCGTGCCTCGACGACCGTGCGATGTCCGTCACGCAGCACCACCGCGCGGGCCGGCAGGTACGCGGCGAGCGCCTCGACCGCGCGTTCTGCCTGCTGCTCCTGGAAGAACGCGAGTCCCGCGTTCAACACGATGACCGCGACGATCGCGCAGGCCAGCACGGTGGTCCCGGAGAACAGTGCGAGTGCGGCCGCGAGCCACAGCAACAGTGCGAGCGGGTGGGTGAACTGGCGTAGCAGGTCACGGAGCCAGTTCCGACGCCTGCGGCGGGAGAGCTCGTTCGGTCCGTACACGACCCGGCGCCGTGCCGCCTCGCGTTCAGGCAGCCCGTCCGCCTTGGACCGCAGCTCGCGGAGCAGGCGGTCGAGGGGTTCGCGGGGGTCCTGCGTTCGAATGTCGGTGTCGACGGTCATGGGGCCCATGTCCTCACTGTCGACGGCGGTCCCCTGTGCCGCCGGAGGCGTTGGGCCTCGCGAGCTGGGACCAATGTCCCTGTCGCGCCGGCTGGTCACTGATGAGTGTGGACCGAGGAAGTGGACCACTCATCGAGAGGAGCACGACGGTGAAAGCAGCGGTTGTCACCGACTTCAGCAAGCCGTTGGAGATCCAGGAACTCCCCGTGCCGCGGCCTGGCTCTGACCAGGTGCTGGTGCGGATGGAGACATCGGGGCTCTGCCACACGGACATCCACGCCGCGCACGGCGACTGGCCGGTCAGGCCCAACCCCCCGTTCATCCCCGGCCACGAGGGCATCGGCCGCGTCGAGGCCGTCGGTGCCGGGGTGCCGGCCGACCTGGTGGGCAGGCGTGTGGCAATCCCGTGGCTCGGGTCGTCCTGCGGGCACTGCCGGTACTGCGTGTCGGGCTGGGAGACCCTGTGCGAGAGCCAGGTCAACAGCGGGTACTCGATCGACGGTGCCTACGCCGAGTACGCACTGGCCTACGCCAACGGGATCGTCCAGGTGCCGGACGGAGTGACCTCGGTGGACGCCGCACCGCTGACGTGCGCAGGGGTGACGACCTACAAGGCCATCAAGGTCGCGAAGGTCGTGCCGGCCGAACGGGTCGCGGTGTTCGGCGTCGGCGGCCTGGGACACATGGCGGTGCAGTACGCACGCGTCGTCGGCGGGTTCGTCACCGCGGTCGACATCGAGGACGAGAAGCTCGAGCTGGCCGAGGAGCTGGGTGCCGACCACCTCGTGAACGCGGCGAAGGAAGACCCGGCCGAGGCCATCCGCCGGGTAGGTGGCGCCGATGTCGCCGTCGTGCTCGCCGCGAAGCCCGGGCCGTTCGAACAGGCCTTCCGGTCACTGCGCCGCGGCGGCCGGCTGGTGATGGTCGCGCTGCCCGCCGACAACGCCACTCTCGCGGTGCCGATCTTCGAGACGGTGCTGGGTGGCATCTCGGTCATCGGCTCGATCGTCGGCACGCGTGAGGACCTGTCGGAGGTGTTCGCGCTGCACGCGGCCGGCCGAACGAAGGTGATCGCGCAGACCCGCGACCTGGCCGACGTCAACGAGTGCTTCGACGACGTGGTCAACGGCCGCGTGCCCGCCCGGCTCGTGTTCCGGTTCTAGGGTCCGAAGAGGACGGCCGGCGCGGTCACCCGTGTCCCGGTTGTGTGGCCGGCGTCGACGTCGTGGTGACGTTCGACGCCGGCACCGGGAGGCGTCACCGCCGGCCGCTGTCGGGCACGAGCACCACGGGCTGGCGGGAGAGCCGCAGGCACTCGCCGGTGACCCGGCCGAACAGGAACTCGGTGAGCCGGGTGTGCGGGGTGTAGCCGAGGACGAGCGTCGAGCCCGTGTCGTGGGCGGCGCGCACCAACTCGGCACCGGGGTCGCCTTCCAGCCGCATCTCGACGATCTCGGGAGCGTCCGCGACCGTCGCGACAGCGGCCGTGACCGTGTCGTGCAGCCGTGTCCGGGTCCGCTCGACCGGTGGCGCGGACCCGTAGGGCTGGACCGCGTACGAGGCTCCCGGCAGAGGGTGAGCCGGAGCTCGCACCTCGACCGCCGTGATCGGGCACCCGTGTGCCCTCGCCTGCGCGATCGCCCACCGCAGCGCGGCGACACTCGCCGCCGAACCGTCCACACCGACGACCATGCCGTTCATCTCCATCACTTCCTTCGCACCCCGAGTGTGCGCGCCCGCCTGTGGTGTCCCCACGGCCCTTGGCCCGTGCCCGGTACGGTCGAAGGTCCCTGACCGCGCCGGACACGGGCGGGTGGTGACTTGTGGCGCGCCACCGAGGACATCCGTCCCTGACAGTGAATCCCCGTCGTGGATACCAATGAACGAGTACCGCGCGGAACGCGAAAGGGGGCGGGCCCGATGATCGAGGTTCGCATTCACGGCCGGCAGGGGCAGGGTGTCCTCGCCACCGCCGAGCTGCTGGCGATCGCGGCGTCGATGGGGGGCCTGTCAGCGCAGGCGTCCCCCGAGTTCACCGCGGATCGGGTGGAGGGCGAGGTCGTGGCGTCATGCAGGCTCGGTGGGGCGGGGGAGCACGGCGTCGACGCGCTGATCGTCGCGGACGCCGGTCTGCTGGACCACGTGCTCGACGGGCTGCCCGAGGACGGTTACCTGTTGGTCAACTCCGGCCAGCGGATCGACAACCTCGGCCTGCCGCCACTCGCACTGCGGCCGGAGCGGGCGATCACCGTGCCCGCCACGGAGATCGCCCGCAAGCTGATCGGCCAGCCGTGTCTCGACGCGACCCTCGCCGGTGGCTTCGCGGCGCTGACCCGCGCCGTGTCACTGGACTCGGTGCTCGCGGCCGTCCTCCAGCGTTTCCCCGGCAAGGCCGGCAGGACGAGCGCGGCAGCGGCGGTGACCACCTTCGGCGTCGTCCGCGACGAGCTCGAGGACCTCGTCCACCCGACCGTCAGACGCTCCTCGGCACGTGGCAGAACCACCGCATGAACCGGTGACCGGGGTCCGACGCGGGCGGGAACATCAGCGGGCAGCCACCGTCGATCACCGTGATCCCGTGCTCGCGGCCGTAGCGGGTGGCGTCCGGTGACACACTGCCCTCGCCGAAGGAGCGGTGCATCCACACCATCCCGACACCGAGCTCCGCACACTCCCGCATGGTGGCGTCCGCGACCTCCGGCCGTGTGGCGATCACCACCGCGTCCACGCCGCCGGGGATGGACTTCAGGTCGTGGTAGCAACGCTCGCCCGCGATCTCGTCCGCGTTGGGGTTCACCGCGAACACCTCGTAGCCGCGTTCCCGCAGCCGCTGGTGCACGACGTTGCCTCCGTGCCCCTCCGGAGTACGCGACACACCCGTGACCGCGATCCGCTTCTTGGCGAGGAACTCCGCCGCGACCCCGTTGATCTTGCGCATGGCTCCTCCTCTCTCTCCTCCCCGATGCTGGATGACTCGCCCCTGGTGCGACAGGGACCGCTGTCGGTGCGGTACGGGTCGAAGGTCCTTGTCCGGCAGAGGCGGTCGCCGGTCCCGTCGGACCGGGACCTTGGGCACTCGTCTCGACCAGTGGACCGGGTTCCCGTGGTCGATGTCCGAGACCTCGCCGGCCGGCTCACGCTTTGCGGGCTATGACGCCCTCGTGGCCGGCAGCGCGGTGCACGACCGGGCACTGCCGCTCGTAGCCCGGATCATGCCGCGGATCTGCGGTGGCCAGGTACGGCGACCTGCGTGACCGGCCCGCCCACGACCAGTGGACGCTGGACATCGCCGCCTACCTGCACGGCGCGGTGGCCGCCCGACCGGTGTGATCGAGCGGCCACCTGTGTTGTCGACTACTGGACGGCGATGCTCACCCGTGACACCGCTCCCGGGTCGCCGGTCACCTGTTTCACGTTGCCCATCGGGGTCCACGTGCCGTCGTAGCGGCGGATCGCGTGGAACACGCCGCCGTACTCCGTCGCGACAGCGATCTGCGCCACCCCGTAGATGCCGGTGACGGCCACGTCGCTCACCCGCCCCGGGTCGCCGGTCACCTGCTTCACGTCACCGACGCGTGTCCACGTGCCGTAGTAGTCCCGGACGGCGTGGAACACGCCACCTGCGTCCGTGCAGAGGACGACGTGCAGGTCGTTGTTGACAACGGCGGCAGCGGAACGCACCACCCATCCTGGGTTCCCGGTCATCTGCTTCACGTCACCGAGACGTGTCCACGTGCCGTCGGCGTGGCGGATCGCGTGGTAGACACGGCCGTAGCTGTTGGTCACCACCATCTGCAGCTCGTTGTAGGTCCCACCCGCACCGATGTCCGTCACATATCCCGGCCCTCCCGACTCTGTGCTGACGTCGTCGAAGAGGGTCCAGGCACCGTTCGGGTCGCGGATCGTGTGGTACAGACCGCCGTTGCTCGTGCTGACGAGAACGTGCAGCGATCCCCCGACGTCGGCCGCGGCGACATTCAGCACGTAGCCGGGGTTGCCCGCCTCGTTGAACACGTCGCCGAACGCGGTCCACGCGCCGCTGTTGTCCCGGATCGCGTGGTACAGCCCGAGACTGGTCGCTACGACCACGTGGAGCTGGCCGAGGGAGACCATTTCAGCGGCGTCGTACACGTAGCCGGGATCGCCGGCCACGAGCTTCACGTTGCCGATCGGTGTCCACGCGCCGTTCTCGGAGCGGAGAGCGTGGAACAGGCCGCCGTCGTTCGTCGCCGTGAGCAGTTGAGCGAACGTCGGCGGGACACCGCCGCTCACCACCGGCGGCGACTGAGCCGCCGCGGCCGACGGCACGCCGAACAACGCGAGTACCACCGCGAGAAGCGAGAGCGCCGTCGATCTCAGTACTTTCATGATTTCTCCTTCCCCAGAACCAATCGCCACGACCGTATGTACGGGATTTCGTCACATGGAGGGCCCTATGTCCCCATACGTGCGGTGAAGGTCCCGGCGGTGCGCGACGGCCGGGACTTCCGGGGACGTTGTTCCCTGGCCCGGTGCGGGTTTCGTCGCGACCCTGGTCGTGTGACCGAGAACAGGCCCTTCGCCGCCGTGCGCGAAACCCACATCGGGGTGGTTTTCCTCGTCGGGGACAGGGTGTACAAGCTCAAGAAACCAGTGGACATGGGTTTCCTCGACTTCAGCACGCCGGAGCTGCGGCGCGAGGCGTGCGGGCGCGAGGTCGCGCTGAACCGGCGTCTCGCGCCGGACGTCTACCTCGGCGTCGCCCAACTGTCCGACGTGGACGACACGCCCGGTGAGAGCCTGGTCGTGATGCGGAGGATGCCCGACGACCGGCGGCTCAGCACACTGGTGCGGTCCAGCGCGCCGGTGCGGGACGCGATCGGCCGGCTGGCGCGTGTGATCGCGGCGTTCCACACGACCGCCGAACGGGGCCCGCACGTGGACGTGGAAGGCACCCGCGAGGCACTCGCCGGCCGCTGGGAGGCGAGTTTCGCGCAGGTCGAGTCGGTCGGCGGCGGTGTGCTCGACCCGGACCTGCTCGCCGAGATCGAACACCGCACCCGTGACTTCCTCGCCGGTCGCGAAACCCTGTTCCAGTCACGGATCGACGACGGCCGCGTCGTCGACGGGCACGGCGACCTGATCGCCGACGACATCTTCGTCCTCGACGACGGCCCGAGAGTGCTGGACTGCCTGGAGTTCGCCGACCGCCTGCGCAGACTGGACGGGCTCGACGACATCGCGTTCCTCGCGATGGACCTGGAACGGCTCGGCGCCCCGGAGCTCGGTGAGCTGCTGCTCGACCGTTACGCCGAACACACCGCTGATCCAGCACCGGCTTCGCTGCGTGCGCACTACATCGCCTACCGGGCCTTCGTCCGGGTGAAGGTCGCCTGCCTGCGGCACGCGCAGGGCGACGCGTCGGCGGCGGATGAGGCCCGACTGTACGCGGACATCGCCGTGCGGCACCTCCGCCGCGGCGCGGTCCGGCTCGTCCTGGTCGGCGGACTGCCGGGCAGCGGCAAGACCACGATCGGTGGCCTGCTCGCCGACCGGCTGGGCGCCGTGCTGCTGTCGAGTGACCGGCTTCGCAAGGAGCTCGCCGGCCTGGATCCCGGCCACCACGCGAATGCCGCCTATCGGGACGGGATCTACACCCGCGAGCACACCACGCGCACCTACGCGGAGCTGCTGCGGCGCGCGGGTGAACTGCTGGCACGCGGCGAGTCGGTGGTGCTGGACGCGTCCTGGTCGGCCGAGGCGGAACGGCTCCTCGCCCGGGACGTGGCCAAGCGGACGAGCAGCGGACTCGTCGAGCTGCGTTGTGCGGCACCGACAGCGGTCACCGAAGCTCGGTTGCGCGGCAGGACGGGCTCCCTGTCCGACGCCGACCCCGCGATCGCGCAGGCCATGGCGGCGGCAGCGGACCCGTGGCCGGACGCGGTCGCCGTGGACACCTCGGACACCCCGGCGAGCGCGCTGGCCGAGGCGACGCGACTCGTGCTGGGTTAGTGCCGCTACCACCCGTCCGGCCCGGCTGGTTGGGACGAAATGCCCTGCCGGTAAGGGAATCTCGCCGCTGTCGCGCCGCTTGCCGTCCGGCCAGGCTGAGTGTGAAGCGAGAAGTACCAGCAGTGTTCCGCGGTCACCGCGAGGAGAGATGACATGAGCGACGAATTCGACGGTGAGCACAGCGTCGTCGTCGGGGTGGACGGTTCCGACTCCGCGCTGCACGCGGTGCGCTGGGCGGCGAGGGAAGCACGGCGCCGCAACGTATCCCTGCGGCTCGTGCACGTGTGCCACCTGGCCCCGGTGCGGCATCCGCGACAGGTCTCCCCGCCGTGGGAGTACCGCGCCGCGCACACCGAGCAGGGCCGGCACTGGCTGGCCGAGGCGACCCGCGCCGCGCGGCGTGCGGTGCCGGACATCGACGTCACCGCCGAGGTCCGCGACGGCGTGCCGAGCGAGGTGCTCGTCGCCGAGTCGAGGACGGCGCGGCTGCTCGTGCTCGGCTCCCGTGGGTTCGGCGGGTTGGCCTCGCTGCTCGTCGGCTCGGTGGCCGTGACGGTGTCCGCGCACGCGCACTGCCCGGTCGTCGTGACGCACTCCGTCGCCGAGGACGGCGTGCCGCCGGAGACCGGCCACATCGTCGTCGGTGTCGACGACTCCGACCTGAGCGACGCCGCCATGACCTTCGCGTGCGAGGCCGCGGCGGCTCGCGGCGTGCCGCTGGTCGCCGTGCACACCTGGTTCGACATCGACGTGAGTCCCACGTGGGCCACCCTGCCGTCGACGATCGACTGGAACTGGCTGCAGGCGGAGGAGGAGCGGGAGTTCACCGAGCGCATCGGCGCCTGGCAGGGGAAGTTCCCGCAGGTCGAGATCCGGCCACTGGTCGTACGGGACCGGCCGGGACGCGCGCTGGTGAAGCACGCGTCCGGCGCGCAGCTGGTCGTCGTCGGATCCCACGGCTACGGCACGTTCACCGGGCTCGGTCTCGGCTCGGTCAGCCAGAAGGTGTTGCACCACGCCGGATGCCCGGTCGCGGTCGTGCGGAAGGAACGGAACTGACCATGGCCGCCAACGACGAAGGCCGCCTGGTGGTGGCCGGAGTGTCCACTTTCGACTCACGCCGTTCGCTCGTGGCCTTCGCCGCCGCCGAGGCAGCCGCACGGGACGCCGAGCTGCGCCTGCTGACGGCGCGTCCGGGACCGGCCGCGCCCGACCAGTACCTGCCGGCCGATCCCGCGCCCGAGTACCGCGCACAGGCCGAACGGCAGCTCACCGAGATGGTGCGGTACGTCAGGGACGGCTTGCCGGGCGTGGCCGTCTCGACCGACCTGGCGACCGGGCCGCCTGCCTCGGTCCTGCGTGCCGCGGCCGAGAACGCCGCCCTGCTGGTGGTCGGCGCGGACGACGCGAGCCCGTTCGTCGAGGCCATCAGCGGCTCGATACCCGGGGACCTGCTGACCACCGCGCCGTGCCCGCTGGCGGTGGTGCCACGACGGGAGTGGACGACGCCAGCGTCCGCCCCCGTCGTGGTGGCACTCGACGGGCACGGCACCTCGCGGGCCGCGGTCGCCTACGCCTTCGCGGCGGCGGCCCGGGCGCACCGGCCGCTCACCGCGGTCCACTGCCTGCCACCAGGTCCGTACGACACGTCGAGGAACGCGGCGCGCGCGCTCGCCGGGTTCGGCGAGCAGTACCCGGACGTCGCCGTGGAGGACGAGATCGTGCGCGGCGACCCCCGGTACGTACTCGCCGACGCCTCACGGGACGCCGCACTGCTGGTGCTCGGCTCCCGGGGGCGTGGGCGCCTCGCCTCGGGCCTGTTCGGCTCGGTGAGCCGCCACCTCATCCGCGAGAGCGCCTGCCCGGTCGTGGTGGCCCGCCCGAACCACGAGTCCCGGCAGAACGACGCCAGAGCATTCGGCTGATCCCTGTCCCGACACCCAGCGAGGGAGACAAACCATGACCAGACGACCAGTCGTCGTCGGTATCGACGGCTCGACCGCGGCGTTGCACGCCGTCCGGTGGGCCGCGGACCGGGCCGCCCGGACCAACCGGCCACTGCGCATCGTCCACGCGTACCACCTGCCGCCCGGTTTCCCCACGGGAGTGACCGTGGAGGAGTCGATCCTGGACGGGCTGCGCCGGCAGGGCAGACGGTGGCTGGCCACGGCACAGGATCTCGCCAGGGAGGTCGCGCCCACCCTCGAGACCGCCGCGGCGCTGGCCGCCGCGGCGCCGACCACCGCTCTGCTGCACGAGACGGAGAACGCGGCGCTCCTCGTCCTCGGCAACCACGGCCGCAACGCCCTCACCGGCCTGCTCGTGGGCTCCACGTCCCAGGCACTCGCTGCCCAGGCGCACTGCCCGGTCGTGCTGGTGCGTGGCGGCGAGGACGGCGCTCCGACACCGTCCGGTCCGATCGTGGTCGGCGTCGACGGAACGGACGCCAGCGAGGCGGCCGTCGCGTTCGCGTTCGCCGAGGCGTCCGCGCAGGATGCCACCCTGGTGGCACTGCACGCGTGGGCCGAGTCGGTGTTCGAGACCGCGATCGCCGGCCCGAACGCGCCGCTGGACTGGGACCGGCAACGCGAAGTCGCCGCCGAGGCACTGGCCGAGAGGCTGGCCGGCTGGCAGGAGAAGTACCCCGAGGTGCGTGTCGAGCGCGAACTGGTCCACGACCGGCCCGCCAGGGCACTGCGCCGGTGCGCCAGGACGGCACGGCTCGTCGTCGTCGGCCGGCGCGGCCGCGGCGGGTTCCGCGACCTCGTCCTCGGCTCGACCAGCCAGCACCTTCTGCACCACGCGGCCGGCCCGGTCGCGGTGGTGCGTACGGAAACCGCGGAGTAGCGAGGAGGCACCCCATGCGCGCACGAGACGTCATGAGCAGGCCGGTGATCAGTGTGGACACCCGAGGCACCGTCCGCGACGCCGTCACCGCCCTGACCGAGCACGGTTTCGCGACCGTGCCCGTGGTGGACGAGGACGGCCGGGTGATCGGCATCTTCAGCGAGTCCGACGGTCTGCGCGCCGACCCGCACGGCAGGACCCCGGTCACCTCCGCCATGACCACACCTGTCGAGGTCGTCGCCCCTGACACGGACGTCGCGAGCATCGCCGAGCGGATGCTCGCCGGGCACCTGCGCGCCCTGCCGGTCGTCGAGGAGGGACTGCTGATCGGCATGGTCGCCAGGCGGGACCTGCTGCGTGTCCTGGTCCGCGAGGACGACGTGATCACCGGGGGTGTCCGCGGACTGCTCGACCAGTACGCGGGCACCCGCCGCCAGTGGTCGGTCGAGGTCCACGAGGGCGCGGTGACGATCAGCGGCGACTTCGCCGACGACGCGGAGAAGTCACTCGTGGCCGCCCTCGCCCGCACCGTCGCCGGCGTGACCACCGTCGGTCTCACCGCGTCGCCGGCGCGGACCGGCGGGGAAGACTGAGCCCTGACCGTACGGTCCTTCACCGCTGCGGGCTCGGGACGATCGCGGCACCCGCGTACCAGCCGTCGCCGATCGCACTGACGCCGCTCAACCCCACGACGGGCACTGGCACGGTCGTGTGGTCGACCACCGAGGTGTTGCCCAGGGCGTTGTCGCCGTTGGAGCCCCATCCCCAGACGGTGCCGTCGGTCCGCAACGCGTAGCCGCCGCCACCGAAGGCGGCGATCCGCGTGACGCCGCGCAGCGCCGAGACCGGCACCGGCACCCGCGACTCACACGGCGTGGCCGGCCCGCACGTGACGCCGTTGCCCAGCGCGCCGGCCAGGTTGCCGCCCCACGCCCACACGGTGCCGTCAGCACGCAGCGCGTACCCGTTGGCGGTCGTGTAGCCGGGGTCGCCGCCACCCGCCAGCCCGACCACCCCGGTCAGCCCGGACACCGGCACCGGGACGGTGGACAGGCACGGCGTGTCCGGGGCGCACGGCTGGCCGTTGCCGAGCTGGCCGACGCCGTTGTCGCCCCACGCCGAGACCGTGCCGTCGGCGTGCAGCACGTAGGCGCCCCGGCCGTTGCTGGCGACCGCGGTGACGTCGGTCAGCCCGGCGACCTGGACGGGCACCGGCGACGACGTGGGAGGGTCGTTGCCGAGGTACGCGCCTCCCCATGCCCAGACGGTGCCGTCGCGGCGCACCGCGTAGGTGGCGCTCGAACCGCCGGCGATCGCGACCGCGTCGGTCAGCCCGGACACCTGGACCGGCACGGAGGAGCCGTTGTCGCCCCACGCCCACACCGTGCCGTCGGCCCGCAACGCGTGGGCGCCCCACTCGCCGCCGGCGATCGCGGTGACGTCGGTCAGTCCCAGCACCGGCACCGGGATCCCCGACCCGTGGTAACCACCCCCGTTCCACAGGCTCGTCCAGCCGTTGCCGAGCTGGCCGGTCGAGTTGTCGCCCCATGCCCAGACGGTGCCGTCGGTGCGCAGCGCGTACCCGTTGCGGGAGCTGCCGTCGGCGGCACGTACCCCGGACAGCAGCACCTGTGCCGGCGTCGGCGCGGTGTACACGGCCTCCCCGGTGCCCAGCTTCCGGTTCTGGTTCCCGCCCCAGGCGTAGAGGCAGTCGGTCGTGCACGGGACGGCGGGTGCGACGAACACCCCGACCAGGTCGGCGACCAGGTGCACGCTGCCCCGGGCGTTGATGAACCAGAGGTGGCGTTCCTCGTCGAACGCGACGGTGGCCGCGTTCGCGGCGGTCTGGCCCAGGGACAGGTTGAGTGTGGAGGTCGTCGGCGAGTTCCACCTGCTCGGTTGCGATCCCCACACGAGCACGTGGGTCCCGGTCGTCGCGGCCACCCCGGTGACGTTCAACGCCACGCCTGTCGCGGTCAGCGGCACGTCGTCGACGAAGCCCAGCTCCAGCGTCCTGTTCACTTCGTCGAGCGGGCCGGTCACGCCGCCCGTCCCGGTGCCGTCCCTGGTGTCCAGCACCCGTTTCGGGGGCAGCGGCACGAAGGTGGCGCCGTAGTCGGGTGTGTGGAAGCCCGCCAGGTCCACCACGAGGTCGACCCGGCCGCTGTTGTTGTAGAGGCTGACCCGGGCGTCGGTGCCGACGGCGACGGTGACCTGGTTGGCCCGGGTGTCACCAGGAGGCACGGTGAGGTTGGACGCGACCGGCCGGGTCGTCCCGGTCGGCCACGCGGTGACGAACGTGGGTGCGGTGACCGCGGTGGCGGTGAGGTTGAACGTCACCGCCACCGCCGACGCGGGGACCCGGCCGGTCAGGTCGACCGTCCGCGTCTCGCCGGGGCCGACCGGGGTGTTGTCCGAGCGCGTGTCGAGCAACCGGCCCTGCGACAGCGCCGTGTACCTGGCGCCCGGCCCCGGCCTGTAGTAGCCGGCGAGGTCGGCGACGAGGTGGACGCGGCCCGCGTTGTTGTACAGGCTCACCGTCCGGCCGGCGCCCAGCACGGTGGTCACCTGGTTGGAGCGGGTGTCGCCCGCGGGCAGGTTCAGACTCGACGTGGCGGGCCGGCCGGTGCCGCCGGGGAACACCGTCACGTACGTCGCCGCCGTCGACGACACCCCGGTCACGGTGAGCACCACGGAGGTTGCCCCGGCCGGCACCCACGCCGCGAGGTCGAGCGTGATGGTGCCGCCTCCACCGACCGGGCCCGAGCCCGCCCTGGTGTCCAGCACGCGGACGGGGGACAGGGACGTGAACGTCGACGCGACCGGGACCGGGACCGCGGTGGGATCGGCGGGAGCGGGCGCCCCGACGGCGAGGAACCCGGCGGTGATTGACGTGACGAGAACAGCGACGAATGCCTGCCGGAACACACGGACCACCCCAATCGACCGGCCCCGACCGAACTCGACGGTAGAACCCGCGTGACGCCCCGGTAACCGCTGTTCGCCCCTCGAGGCAGGGTCTTTGGTCCCTGCCGCACGATCCCGGGTTCGCACGCCTTCGGTCCCTCGGAGTCGGGACCTTCGCCCGCGGCCGTCGCCCCGGTCCTGCGGTGATCCTGGTCCGGTGGCACCACCTCCCCTTCGTCCATGGAGCACTCATGCATGACCCCCGCGTCCTGCTGGACCCGGCGACCGAGGCGGTCCGCACGCTCGCCCGCCGCGGCTACGAGCTGGACCTCGCACGGCTGGCGGACCTGTTCGGCCGGCACACGGCCACCGTGAGCGCGCTCGACGAAGCCCGTGCGGAGGCCAACAAGGCGGCCGAGGAGATCGGCGCGGCGACGAGGCGCGGCGAGAACGTGACCGCACTGCGTGAGGACGCCCGTGCGGCGAAGGCACGGACGCTCCGGTTGGCCGAGGACCGCCGACGTCTCGCCGAGAGGCTGCAGGCGTTCCTCCTCGAGGTGCCCAACCTGCCGGCCGACGACGTGCCCGACGGGGACTCCGACGAGGACGCCGAGCTGGTCGGTGTGTGGGGCGACCGGCAGCGGTTCGACTTCACCCCGAGCGACCACGTGGCGATCGGTGAGCGGCTCGGCATCCTCGACTTCGCCCGTGCCACCAAGCTGTCCGGACCGCGGTTCGCCGTCGCCCGGGGTGCGGGCGCCAGGCTGGAACGCGCGCTGGCGGACTTCCTGCTGGACCTGCACACCGAGAAGCACGGCTACACCGAGCTCTCGGTACCGGCGATGGTCACCCGTCCGACGATGACCGGCACCGGGCAGCTGCCCAAGTTCGAGGCGGACCTGTTCCGCACCCAGGTGGCCGACCGGGAGCTGTTCCTCATCCCGACCGCGGAGGTCCCCGTCACCAACCTGCACGCGAACGAGACCCTGCGCACCGAGGACCTGCCACTGGCCTACACCGCGGACACGCCGTGTTTCCGCTCCGAGGCCGGGTCGTACGGCCGGGACACCAAGGGACTGGTCCGGGTGCACCAGTTCAGGAAGGTCGAGCTGGTCCGCCTGTGCGACCCGGCGCACGCGGACGACGAGCTGGCCCTGCTGCGAGGTCACGCCGAAGCGTGCCTGCGGGAGCTGGGGCTGGCCTACCGCGTCGTCAGGCTGGCGGCCGGCGACACCGGCTTCTCCGCGCGCCGGACCTACGACCTGGAGGCGTGGCTACCGGGTCAGCGACGCTACCGGGAGATCTCCAGTGTCTCCGACTTCGGCACCTTCCAGGCACGCAGGGCCGGCATCCGCACCAGGTCCACGGACGGCACCCGCGGCTTCGCCAACACCCTCAACGGCTCCGGGCTGCCGATCGGCCGCACCGTCGCCGCCATCCTCGAGCAGTACCAGTGTGCCGACGGCTCGGTCCGCATGCCGGAGGCCCTGGTCCCCTACCTCGGGTTCCACACCATCAACGTGGACGGCAAGGTGTCCCGCTGAACGGGCACCCTCGCGCATGTCGCCGATCCGTCAGGTCCGCCCGGTGACGGGACCAACGGAGCGGGGGAGGCGACCTTGGACCCCGGCGTGCTGCCGTGCTCTCGCCGGACACTGGATCGGTAGTCGAACGTCCGCCCGGGCGACGCGTTCGACCTCGGCTCAGCCAGGAAAGGGGAATTCATGACTTCCGTCGAACCGGACCGGAAGACCGTGCGGGCGGCGCTCGCGCTCGCCTCCCATGCTCCGTCGATCCACAACACCCAGCCCTGGCGGTGGCGGATCGGCGACGGGTCGGTTCACCTGTTCGCCGACCGGGGCCGGCAGGTCGTCGCCACCGATCCGGACGGTCGGGACCTGATCGTCAGCTGCGGTGCGGCGCTGCACCACCTGCGTGTCGCGTTCGCGGCCCTCGGGTGGGCAACGTCCGTGCACCGGTTGCCCGACCCCGCTCTGCCCGACCACCTGGCCAGCCTCGAACTCACCTCGCGCGAACCCACCGGCGCGGACGTCGCGGCCGCGGCGATGATCTCCCAGCGGCGTGCCGACCGGCGGCCCATGTCGGACTGGCCCGTGTCACCGGGCCATCTCGCGCATATCGCTGAACGGGCACGCGCCCAAGGGGCGCTCGCGGTGCCGATCACCGACCCCGGCGCCCGGTTCGAACTCGCGGGCGCGATCGCGCAGGCGGCGGTGATCCAGCGCGGCCGCGCCGGCTACGCCGTCGAACTGGCCACCTGGACCGGGCGCGCCCGTGGCGGCGACGACGGTGTCCCGGCCGCGAACATCCCGACCGGGGGGATCCAGGACGCCGACTCGCGTGAGTTCCCGCACGGCACGCTCACCCGGCCCACTGGCAAGCGCTACGGCCAGCGAACCGAGCTGCTGGTGATCGCCACCTCCGGTGACGACGTGCTGTCCCGGCTCCGGGCGGGTGAGGCCACCAGCGCCGCGCTGCTCGCCGCGACGGAGCTCGGCCTGGCGAGCTGCCCGCTGTCGCAACCCCTGGAGATCGCCGCCGCCCGCGACACGGTCCGCGACAGCGTGCTCGGCGGAACAGCCGAGCCACAGCTGGTCATCCGGCTCGGCTGGGCACCCATCAGCGCCGACCCGCTTTCGGCCACTCCCCGCCGCGCCGTCGACGACATCATCGAACCCGGCGACAGCTGACCCGAGGCGCCCCGGCGCATCCCGGGACTGACCGGTTCCTCGAGCTAGCGGCCCGGCAGGAGGAACCCGAGCTGGCCGGCGGCGGCGCGGAGTTCGTCGCGGGCGCTGGGGTGGGCGACGTTGTCGATGATCTGCCGTGCCTGGTCGCCCGCGTCGTGGCCCCAGACGGTGGCGGTGCCCTGTTCGCTGACGATGAAGGTGTGCTGGAACGAGGTGACCGGCCCGGACAGGCGCGGCACCACCGTGGACACATCCGCTTTCGGGTGCCAGGACGGCAGGGCGATGACGGCCCTGCCGCCGGGTGAGTGCAGTGCCCCGACCACGAAGTCGGTCTGCCCGCCGAAGCCCGAGTAGATCACCCCGTGCACGCGGCTGGCGTTGGCCTGTGCGTACAGGTCGACCTGCAACGCGCCGTTGACCGACACCAGCGACCGCCTGCGGGCGATCAGGCCGGGGTCGTTGGTCTTCTCGGTGCGCAGCAGCCTGACCCTCGGGTTGCGGTCGACCCACTCGTACAGCTCGCCACCGCCGAACACGAACGACGCGGTCACCGGCACGTCCGGGTCCAGCGCACCGGCCCGCTCCAGGCCCAGGACGCCGTCGCTGAACATCTCCGACCACACGGACAGGCCACGCCGTCCGGTCAACGCGGCCAGCACCGCGTCAGGGACCGCGCCGATCCCGAGCTGCAGGGTGGCGCCCTCGGGTACCAGGTCGGCCACGCGGGTACCGATCCGCCCGGAGACCTCCCCGACGACGCGGGCCGCCGGCGAGGCGAGCGGCTCGTCGGCCTCGACCGCGTAGTCCACTTCGTCGCAGGACAGCACCGCGTCCCCGTAGGTGAACGGCATCCGGGGGTTGAGCTGGGCGATCACCATGCCGCCCCGGGCACGCGCGGCCTCGATCGCCGCCGGCAGGATGTTCACCTCGGTGCCCAGCGACACCGTGCCGTCCACCGGCGTCGACGTGTGCACGAGCACGATGTCCGGCGGCAGCGACCCGGACAGCAGCTTCGGCACGAGCGAGAGGCGGGACGGGAAGTACCGCAGCCGCTGCCTGCCACGCATGCCCGCGCCGACGAACGGGGTCTCCAGCGTCACCCCCTCGCGGTCGGGCATGCCGGGCTGGGCGTTGAGCGCGAACAACCGGTACTCCGCCACCGCCGCGTCCAGCAGCGCCAGCGCGTGGGCGGGCGTGGCGAAGTTCCCGCTGACCACCACCCGCGGCACACCGGCCACACGGGCGAGCAGGGCCGCGAGCTGGGTGTCGGAAAGAGTGCGCATGATCCGCAAGCCTATTCAACGCGGCCGTTCAGGTGGTCGTGATGCCCCGTCTGGCGAACCGTTCGCGGACCTGCCGGACGAGGTCGGGCTCGGGTGTCGGCGTGTGCTCGAGGGGGAAGGGGATGCCGAGCTTCGTGTACTTGACCGTGCCCAGCCGGTGGAACGGGAGCACCTCAAGACGTTCGACGTTGTGCAGCGTGCTGACGAACGAGGCGAGCCCGTCGATGTCGTCCAGGTCGTCGGTGAGTCCCGGCACGAGCACGTACCGGACCCACACCGGCCTGTCCAACTCGGACAGCCGGCGGGCGAACGCCAGTGTCGGCGCCAGGTCCACAGTGGTCAGCCGGCGGTAGCGGGTCGGGTCCCACGACTTGATGTCGAGCAGGACCAGGTCGGTGTCGGCCAGCAGCGTGTCGGTCGCCCTGGCACCGAGGTAGCCGGAGGTGTCGAGCGCGGTGTGCAGGCCGAGTGCCCTGACCCGGTGCAGCAGCTCGGCCACGAAGTCAGGCTGCAGCAGCGGTTCGCCGCCGCTGACGGTGAACCCGCCGCCCGCGACCTCGATGAACCGCCGGTACTTGGTGATCTCGGTGAGCAGCTCGTCCACCGTGGTGCGGTGCCCGTCACGCATCCGCCAGGTCTCCGGGTTCTGGCAGTAGAGACAGCGCAACGGGCAGCCGCTGGTGAACACCACGAACCGGGTGCCGGGACCGTCCACACCGGTGGAGATGTCCCACGAGTGCACCGAACCGGTGACCGTCATAGCGACTCGTGGAAGGTCCGGTTGACCACGTCGCGTTGCTGCTCGGGGGTCAGCCGGGTGAAGTTGACCGCGTAGCCGGACACGCGGATGGTCAGCCGCGGGTACTTCTCGGGATGCGCCATGGCGTCCAGCAGGGTCTCGCGGTTGAGCACGTTGGCGTTGAGGTGGTATCCGCCCGCGTCGACGTAGCCGTCCAGGATGCCGACCAGGTTGGCGATCCGCTCCTGTCTGGTGTGGCCCAGGCCGTCGGGGGTGACGGTGGCGGTCAGGGAGATCCCGTCCTGGGCCTGGTCGTAGGGCAGCTTCGCCACCGACAGCGCCGCGGCCACGAGGCCGTGGGTGTCGCGGCCGTTCATCGGGTTGGCGCCGGGCGCGAACGGCTCGCCCGCGCGACGGCCGTCCGGGGTGTTGCCGGTGTGCTTGCCGTACACCACGTTCGAGGTGATGGTCAGCACCGACTGGGTGTGCACCGCGTCCCGGTAGGCGGGATAGCGCCGCACCTTCGCCATGAAGTCCTCGACGATCTCCACCGCGAGCGCGTCGGCGCGGTCGTCGTTGTTGCCGTAGCGCGGGAAGTCGCCCTCCACCACGTAGTCGACCACGAGGCCGGACTCGTCCCTGACCACCTTCACCCGCGCGTGCCGGACCGCGGACAGGCTGTCGGCCACGATCGAGAGGCCGGCGATGCCACAGCCGAGGAGCCGCTCCACGGGGTGGTCGTGCAGGGCCATCTCGATCCGCTCGTAGGCGTACTTGTCGTGCATGTAGTGGATGATGTTGAGCGCGTCCACATAGGTCTTCGCGAGCCAGTCGGTCGTCCGGTCGAACGCCGCCCGCAGTTGCGCGTAGTCCAGGTACTCCCCGGAAAGCGGTGCGAACGGTGGCGTGACCTGCTCGCCGGTGACCTCGTCGCGGCCGCCGTTGACGGCGTACAGGAGCGCCTTGGCCAGGTTGGCCCTCGCGCCGAAGAACTGCATCTGCCTGCCCACCCGCATCGCCGACACGCAGCAGGCGATCGCGGCGTCATCGCCGAACCGGGGCCGGATCAGCTCGTCGCTCTCGTACTGGATCGCGCTGGTGTCGACCGACACCTGTGCGCAGAACCGCTTGAAGCCGGCCGGAAGCCGGGGCGACCAGAGCACGGTCAGGTTCGGTTCCGGTGCCGGGCCGAGGTTGTAGAGGGTCTGCAGGAACCGGAAGCTGGTGCGCGTCACGAGCGGCCTGCCGTCCTCACCGATGCCGCCGATCGCCTCGGTCACCCAGGTCGGGTCGCCGGAGAACAGCGCGTCGTAGGCCGGCGTGCGCAGGAACCGCACGATCCGCAGCTTGATCACCAGGTCGTCGACCAGCTCCTGCGCGTCCACCTCGGACAGCACGCCTGCCTCGAGGTCCCGCTCCAGGTAGATGTCGAGGAACGTGGAGATCCGGCCGATGGACATGGCCGCACCGTTCTGTTCCTTGGTCGCGGCCAGGTAGGCGTAGTAGAGCCACTGGATCGCCTCACGCGCCGTGCGCGCGGGCTTCGAGATGTCGTCGCCGTAGGTGGCCGCCATCCGCCGCAGCTCGTCCAGCGCCCGGACCTGCTCGGCCAGTTCCTCGCGGTCGCGGATGACCGCCTCGGTCGACGGCTCGGTGTCGAGACGGGCACGCTCGGCCCGCTTGGCCGCCACCAGCCGGTCCACCCCGTAGAGCGCGACCCGGCGGTAGTCGCCGATGATCCGGCCACGCCCGTAGGCGTCGGGCAGGCCGGTGATGACCCCGGTCCGCCGGGCCCGCAGGATCTCCTCGGTGTAGGCGTCGAACACACCGTCGTTGTGGGTCTTGCGGTACCTGGTGAAGATCTCCTTCACCGCCGGGTCCAGCTCGTAGCCGTAGGCGGCCAGACCGGACTCCACCATCCGCAGTCCACCGACCGGCATGATCGCCCGCTTCAGCGGCGCGTCTGTCTGCAGGCCGACGACCAGCTCCCGGTCGCGGTCGATGTACCCCGGCGCGTGCGCGGTGATCGACGACGGCGTCGCGGCGTCGACGTCCAGCACACCCCGCCTGCGCTCCTCGTCGAACAACGCCTCCAGCCGTCCCCACAGCCGCGTGGTCCGCTCCGTGGGCTCGCTCAGGAACCCCGCGTTCCCCTCGTACGGCGTGTAGTTGTCCTGGACGAACCCGCGGACGTCGATCTCGTCACGCCACCGCTGGCCGCGGTATCCCGACCACGCGTCGAACGCTGTCGGCTCGATCACCGGCGCTGCCATCGCGCACCTTCCTCTCCTGTTGTTCTCCCTGGTCTGTTCACGGCCCTGCCGGCCACCGTCATGGGGTGGCCGGCGGAACCGGATGGGTTGGTCGGGTGCTCAGCGCAGCCACGGGTTCTTCTTGACGAGGTCGAGCTTCGCCCAGAACTTCCCGAGGCCCCAGGTGTTGCCCGCGGCCAGGACCGCGACGGCGATGAGCACCAGGGCGTAGATGATGTGGTAGTCGATGATCGGGTTGGTCGACATCGTGGGCTCACCCTTGTCGGTGAACTGGTCGAGCGGCCACTCCGCGGCCCACATCAGCAGCATCAACAACGTGCCGGACACCGCGGCGACCCGCAGCCCGATGCCGAGCACCAGTGCCAGGCCGACGCCGGCCAGGGCGAGCATGAACAGCCAGTCCGCCCAACCCGTGCCTGCCCAGCCGCGGAACATGTCGGCGAACGGTCCGTGGTCGAGGTTGCCGAGGAAGCCCTTGGTGGGCGATCCGCCGTTGATCCATGACCTTTCGGCGGTGGTGGCGTAGCCCCAGCCGAAGGTCTTGTCCAGGAACGCCCAGACGAAGACCAGACCCATCACGATGCGCAGGACGGCCGCGACGGGGCCCGCGGCGTTCGAGGTGGTCTTGGTGGTCGCGGCTTCCTGGGTGCGGGGGACCGGGATGTTCTTGTGCTGCTGCGGGTGGTCCTTGAGGGACATCGCTTGCCTCCTTCTCGTTGGGATCTGGTCAAATCCTCTCGGGCACGCACGACCTGCTCTGGAGTCCAAGGTCCTTCACGTCGCAGCGTTGGTCCCTCGTCGGGTGTCCGGCGCCGGTGCGTGCGGTGGTCTCACCTGCCGGTGAACGCGGGCACGAAGGCGAGTGCCTCGTCGAGCTCCACGTGCCGTTCGAACATGGTCGCCAGCGGTATGAGCGCTGCCTGGTTCCGGCGGAAGTGGTGGTCGCAGAACACGAGGTCGTCGCCCGTCCGCAGGACGGCACGCGTGGTGGCCGGGGCCGGGCAGCAGTCGCAGCGGTCGGCGGCGGTGAAAAGTGCGGCTGTGCGCACCTCGGTGGCGGTCATGGCGACCTCTCCTCTCCGGAATCTCTGACAGAACTCTCTCCCGGGAAGCACGCCCGGCTCCACGGTCCTTGGCCGCCGATGCGCGGGACCTTCGGTCCACCACCACGGTGAGCCTTCCGTTCCGACCTGGAGTCCATAGTGGACAGTGTCGAAGGTCCCTGCCGGGTGGGGACGAGTCGCTCTGTCCGGTTCGCCTGCCCGGCGGTTCGCTGGACGTATGGCCCCCAGAGGAAGGAGAGCAGATGCCAGGTCCGGCGCCGCGCCCGTTCTTCCCCGATCTCGGATCGAGAACCTCCACGCACTGGGAAGTGCGTGCTCGGCGCCAAAGGTCACCAGGTGACCGAACGACTGGCGGCGGGGCCACCGCCTCCCCACTCCCGCGGCCCCGCCGCCTTCTTCCCGGAAGGTTGCCGGGACGGAACCACGAACGAGAAAGAGGTGAGATGTCATGTCTGGTGCGGACGATCTTCGTGCGGCGAGGGAGTCGCGGGCAGGCGCGGCGGACCGGGCCACCCGCCCCGGGCTCGGCGACACGGTCGCGCGCATGGTGAACGCCGCCGTCTACCGGGCGTCTCGCCGCCCGGTACCGGCTGTCCCCGCGAGTATCCGCCCACACACCACCATGGACAGGAAGATGGGCCCGCTCGGCCCGGACTTCCCGTCGGCGATGCGGATCGCGAACGACCGGGTCGACGCGCTCGGCCTGTCGGAGCTGCGCACCCCGAACGGTACGGTCCGCTACCTCGACATCGGGCACGGCAGACCGGTGTTGCTGGTGCACGGGATGTTCGGCGGCTCGGACGCCGCACTGCGCCAGCTCGGGCCGCTGATCCCCGACGGGTTCCGGCTGATCGTGCCGTCCCGCTTCGGGTACCTGGGGTCGTCGTTGCCCGCCGGTGCGACGCCGGCGCGTCAGGCTGACGTGTTCGCCGACCTGCTCGACCACCTCGGCATCGCCAGGGCCGCCGTGGTCGCGGTGTCCGCGGGTGCGACCGCCGCCCTGCAGATGGCCATCCGGCACCGTTGCCGGGTGTCCGCGCTGGTCCTGCTGTCTCCCAACGTCCCGGGGTCGCACCAGGACGAGCGCGGGATGCCACCGTCGGTCGCGCGGTTCCTCCTGGGGTCGGACCGGCTGATGTGGTTGCTCCGGCACCGCTTCCCCGAGCGGTTGGCCCGCTTCGTCGGCGTCCCCGGCAGCCGAGCGCTCAGTCCGGCCGACCGCGCTCGGGTGGCCGCCGAGCTCGACGGGCTCTTCCCCGTCGCCCGCCGGGTGGACGGCGTGCTGTTCGACGCGTTCGTGTCGAACCCGGCCGTCAACGACTGCGACCTCCGGCGTGTCATCGCACCCACGCTGGTCGTGCACGCACGGGACGACGCACTCATGCCCTCCTGGGCCGCTGTTGGGCTCTCGGAGCGCGTCCTCGGCTCCCGGCTGCTGGTCATCGAGGACGGCGGCCACCTGATGCTGGGCGAGCACCCCGAGGTCGACCGCACCGTGAAGGAACTACTGAGGTCCATACAGGACTGAGACCAGGAGACGACGATGACGAAGTACGTGTACGACTTCGCCGAGGGCAACCGGTTCATGGCCGACCTGCTGGGCGGCAAGGGCGCGAACCTCGCGGAGATGACGGTGATGGGCCTGCCGGTGCCGCCGGGGTTCACCATCACCACCGAGGCCTGCCGCGCCTACCTGACCACCGGCGCACCACCGCGGGGCCTCACCGCGGAGATCGGTGAACACCTGCACACCCTGGAACGGGCGATGGGCCGCAAGCTGGGCCAGGTGGACGAGCCCTTGCTGGTGGCGGTCCGTTCCGGTGCCCGGTTCTCCATGCCCGGCATGATGGACACGGTCCTGAACATCGGCCTCACCGACGACTCGGTCGCCGGGCTCGCGGCCTGGGCGAGGGACGAGCGGCTGGCGTGGGACTCCTACCGCAGGCTGGTGCAGATGTTCGGCACGACCGTGCTGGGCATCGACGCCGACGACTTCGCCGGCGCGTTGCGCGACGCCAAGCGGGCCAAGGGCGTCGACGGCGACCTCGGTCTCGACGCCGCCGACCTGCGTGCGCTGACCGCCACGTTCAAGGACATCGTCCGCCAGCGGACCGGCCGGGAGTTCCCGCAGGATCCCCGCGAGCAGCTGGACATGGCGGTCACGTCGGTGTTCGAGTCCTGGCACACCGACCGGGCGCGGACCTACCGGCACGCCGAGCACATCCCCGAGGACCTCGGTACTGCGGTGAACGTGTGCGCGATGGTGTTCGGCAACCTGGGCGACGACTCCGGCACCGGTGTCGCGTTCACCCGTGACCCGGCGACCGGCGCCCCCGGCGTCTACGGCGACTACCTCGCCAACGCCCAGGGTGAGGACGTGGTGGCCGGCATCCGCAACACGTTGCCCCTGCACCGCCTCGCCGACCTGCAGCCGAACGCCTACGAGCGCCTGATGGGCATCATGCGGACTCTGGAGGAGCACTACCGCGACCTGTGCGACATCGAGTTCACCATCGAGCGGCGCAAGCTGTGGATGCTGCAGACCCGTGTGGGCAAGCGCACCGCGGCCGCCGCCTTCCGCATCGCCGACGCGCTGCGCGAGGAAGGACTGATCGACGCCGACGAGGCGCTGCGGCGGGTGACGGGTGCCCAGCTGGCACAGCTGATGTTCCCGCGTTTCGGTGACACCGAGCGCGCGCCGGTCGCCACGGGTGTGGCCGCGTCGCCGGGTGCCGCGGTCGGCGAGGTCGTGTTCGACTCGGCCACCGCCGTCCGCCGCGCCGAGGAAGGTGCCGCGGTCATCCTCGTGCGCCGGGAGACCAACCCCGACGACCTCGACGGCCTCATCCACGCCCGCGGCGTGCTGACCAGCCGGGGCGGCAAGACCTCGCACGCGGCGGTCGTCGCACGCGGGCTCGGCCGCACCTGTGTGTGCGGTGCCGAGTCGCTCACCATCGACACCGAGGCCCGCCGCTTCACCACCGCCGACGGAACGGTCGTCGCCGAGGGCGACGTGGTCTCCGTCGACGGCAGCGCGGGGAAGGTCTACCTCGGCGAGCTGGAGGTCGTGCCGTCGCCGGTGGTCGACTACTTCGAGGGCCGCCGCCCACCCGAGCGCGACGACCTGCTGCGCGCCGTGGACCGGATCATCAGGCACGCGGACCGCCGGGCCAGGCTGGCGGTGCACGCCAACGCCGACACCCCGCAGGACGCGCACCGGGCGCGCCTGCTCGGTGCCACCGGCATCGGGCTCGTCCGCACCGAGCACATGTTCCTCGGCGACCGGCGCGTCCTCGTCGAGCGGCTGATCCTGGCGCCGGACGACGCGGCGCGGGAGGAGGCGCACGCGGCGCTGCTCCCGTTGCAGCGCGACGACTTCACCCGCATCCTCGCGGAGATGGACGGCCTGCCGGTCACCATCCGCCTGCTCGACCCGCCCCTGCACGAGTTCCTGCCCGACCGCACGGAGCTGACCGCCCGCGTCGCGGTCGCGAAGGCGCTCGGCCGGCCAGCGCCGGAGGAGGACCTGCTGCGCGCGGTGGACCGGCTGCACGAGGAGAACCCGATGCTCGGCACCCGGGGGGTGCGGCTCGGGCTGCTCATCCCCGGCCTGTACGACATGCAGGTGCGTGCGATCGCCGAGGCGGCAGCCGCGCGGCTGGCCGGTGGCTGGTCGCCGCACGTGGAGATCATGATCCCGCTCGTCGGGGACGTCCGTGAGCTGGAGATCGTCGCCGCGCGGGCCCACCGGGTCGTCGCGGACGTGGCGCGTGAGACCGGCGTGTCCGTGCCGTACGAGATCGGCACGATGATCGAGCTGCCACGTGCGGCGCTCACTGCCGGCCGCATCGCCGACGCGGCGAGCTTCTTCTCCTTCGGCACCAACGACCTGACACAGACCACGTGGGGCTTCTCCCGCGACGACGTCGAGGGTTCGTTCGTCCCGAAGTACGTCGCGGAGGGCGTCTTCGAGTCCTCGCCGTTCGAGACCATCGACCGCGACGGGGTGGGCCGGCTCATCGCCCTCGCCGCGTGGGACGGCCGCGCCACCCACCCGGACCTCGGGCTCGGTGTGTGCGGCGAACACGGCGGCGACCCCGCCTCGATCCACTTCTTCCACGAGATCGGCCTCGACTACGTGTCCTGCTCGCCGTTCCGGGTGCCGATCGCCCGCCTCGAGACCGGTCGCGCCGCCGTCGGCGAGACCGCGACCGACACGAGATAGGCGAAGGGACTACGGCCTCAGGTCGTCGAGCAGTCGACGGACGCGCCGGTGGATCTCGTCGCGGATGGGGCGTACGGCGGCGAGGTCCTGGCCGGCGGGGTCGTCGAGTCGCCAGTCCAGGTAGCGCCTGCCCGGGAAGACCGGGCAGGCGTCGCCGCAGCCCATGGTGACGACGACATCGCTGGCCTGGACGGCCTCCACGGTCAGCATCTTCGGAACCTCGGCGCCGATGTCGACGCCCACCTCGGCCATCGCGGCGACGACTGTGGGGTTGAGGGCGTCGGCCGGTGCCGAGCCCGCGGAGCGGACCTCGACCTGTCCGTCGCTGAGGTGGCTGAGGAACGCGGCGGCCATCTGGGAGCGGCCCGCGTTGTGCACGCACACGAACAGCACTGAGGGCCGCCCGTTCACGTCAGTGCCTCGGCCGGGCGCGTGAGGACCGCCGCCACCTTGTCCGTCGTCTCGGGCACCAACCAGTAGTAGACCCACGTGCCGCGTCGCTCGCAGTCGATCAGGCCGGCCTGGCGCAGGAGCTTCAGGTGGTGGGAGATCGTGGGTTGTGACAGGTCGAAGGCGGGAGTCAGCTCGCACACGCAGACCTCGCCTCCCGCGCGGGACGCGATCATCGACAGCAGCCGCAGGCGGATCGGGTCACCCAGCGCCTTGAACACGGTCGCCAGCTCGACGGCTCGTTCCTCCGACAGCGGCGCGGAGGTCAGGTCGGTACAGCAGGACACGTCCTGCCCGGCGACCGGTGACTCTTGCATCGACACACTTCTATATTGACAGATCTCGATCCAGACGGCAACACTGCATAGACAAACGTCGAAGCAAGCGCCGGAGGGATCGATCATGAGTGAGACCACTGACCTGCGGGAGACCGTGCGTGCCCGCTACGCGGCCGCGGCGAACTCCGTCGTGGACGGCACCCGCGCGGCCAACGCCGACTGCTGCGGCCCGCAGGCCGTCGAGGTCGACGACAACTTCGGGTCCGCGTTGTACGGCAGCTCGGAGCGGGACGAGTTGCCCGCGGAGGCGGTCGCCGCGTCTCTGGGGTGTGGCAACCCGACCGCCGTCGCCGAGTTGCGGGAGGGCGAGGTGGTGCTCGACCTCGGCTCGGGTGGGGGAATCGACGTGTTGCTGTCGGCGCGACGGGTCGGGCCGACCGGCAAGGCGTACGGGGTGGACATGACCGAGGA
This sequence comes from Actinophytocola oryzae, assembly GCF_004364325.1. GTDB lineage: Bacteria > Actinomycetota > Actinomycetes > Mycobacteriales > Pseudonocardiaceae > Actinophytocola > Actinophytocola oryzae. The sequence continues at coordinate 35,886 of NZ_SOCP01000017.1, forward strand.
GATGTTGGCTCTCGCGCGCGCCAACGCGGCGAAGGCCGGCGCGACCAACGTCGAGTTCCTGAAGGGCACGATCGAGAACATCCCGCTGCCGGCGAACACTGTGGACGTGGTGATCTCCAACTGCGTGATCAACCTGTCGGTGGACAAGCCGGCCGTGTTCGCCGAGACGTTCCGAGTACTGAACCCCAGTGGCCGGATCGGCGTCTCCGACGTTGTCGCCGACGACTCGCTGACCCCCGAACAGCGCGCTGAACGCGGTTCCTACGTCGGCTGCATCGCCGGCGCCCTATCCATCAGTGAGTACCGCCAGGGCCTGGAGGCAGCCGGGTTCACCGATGTGGAGATCACGCCGACCCACGAAGTGGCGGACGGCATGCACTCCGCCATCGTCCACGCCGTGAAGCCCGTCGGCGCGCCCTCGCCCGTCTCGACCACCGCCAGCGCGCGGTCCGGCGGCTCCTGCTGCGGCGAGAGCCACCCATGACGGCGAAACCGTCATGGAATGTGAGCGGGGCGGTGCGTGCCGGGTAGGTAGCCGACGGTGTCGCCCGTCGCGCGGCGTGGGCTCGGCGGCAGCGGGGTGGCGGCCGTGGGTGCCCAGCCGGTGCGCAGGATCAGGTGAGGCACTGCGGCGCCGTCGAGCACTTGGTCGCGGATGAGGGTTCTGGTGTCGATGATCTCGAGTGCCTGGGAGAGCGGGCAGGTGGCCAGGCCGATGCTGGTGGCGGTGAGCAGGGCGGCACTGGCCGCCTCGCCGGCGCGCAGCACCGACACGACGTCGTCGGCGACGGTCGCGAGGACCAGCAGTTCGCCGGCGTCGCCCTCGCCACGACCCGTCTCGGTCTCTGGCAGGGTGCCGATGGGGAACGCGCGCATCGTGGTGTCCCCGTGGACACGCCGGACCGGTGGGGTGCTCGTTGTGAGCACGCCGTCCTGTGTTAGCCGTCCTCGACCAGTCCAGGCGGCGAGCTCCGCCGCGTAGGCGGGATTGTCCTGCTGGAGGACCGCTGCCTGGTCGATGGCCCGGGTGAGCTGTCGCCGGGTGAGCGGGTCGGTGACGGGGACGAGCAGCGCACCCGCCTTGCCGGCCCGCCGCACCATGAGGTCGAGGTGCCCGTCGGGTACCGGCCAGGACGAGAAGCGGCGCCGGTCGGTGCGCCGGCGGGGGACGGCTCCGGCCAGGGTGATCTCCTCCGTCGAGGGTGTCTTCGTGGTCAGCTCCACCGCGGCGAGGTGGTCGGGGTCGCCCGGGTTGGGGAGGCGGTGCACGACCGCGCGCCAGCCCAGTGCGCCCAGCGCGATGCGCAGGTGGTGCAGTGCCGCTCCGCAGGACAGCAGCAGGTCGCGCCCGTCTGGATCGGTGGCCGGCAGCCCTCGGGTGTGGTCGGCCATGAGGTGGACGGTCTCGTTGCCGATAAGCCAGCGCCACGGCTGGGTGTTGTGCACCGACGGCGCGCGGTTGGCCAGAGCGATGGCGCCGAGCACCGTGTTCTGGTCCGGGGTGCGGTCACTCATCTCGGCCTCCTTGCCTCTCGTCTCATGCGGTCCACGGTCGTCCCACCGGCCGCGGTGGGGGAGGGCTGTTGTGCCCGAACCGGCGTGACGAAGGGCCCGCCCGCGATGGTCCACCGACCCTGTTCGCCGTCCGTGCCCGAGCCGACGGTGGAGGCAGGACGTCCGGAAGGAGTACGCCATGACATCACCGGTTCGGGTGACCGCTCGACTCGACGGGGACCTCAGTCGCGGGTTGTGGTTGGTGAAGTGGCTTCTGCTGGTGCCACACCTGGTCGTGCTGTTCTTCCTGTGGCTGGCCTTTCCCTTCGTCACGTTCGTCGCGTTGGTCGCGATCCTGTTCACCGGCCGCTATCCACGTGCGCTGTTCGACTTCAACCTGGGCGTGCTGCGCTGGACGTGGCGGATGTGGTGCTACGGCTACGGCGCGCTGGCCACCGACCGGTACCCGCCGTTCAGCCTCGAGGCCGAACCCGACTACCCGGCCACTCTCGACATCGCCTACCCGGAACACCTGTCCCGAGGGCTCGTCCTGGTCAAGTGGTGGCTGCTGGCGATCCCGCACTACCTCGTGATCGCGTTCTTCGCCGGAGGCGGGGGGTTCGTGCTGTGGCAGTGGGGCCAGGGCTGGCTCGGTTTCGACGGCGGCCTGGTGACGCTGCTGAGCGTGTTCGCGGGGATCGCGTTGCTGTTCACCGGTCGCTACCCGGGTGGGATCTTCGACCTCGTCATCGGCATGAACCGCTGGATGCTGCGCGTCGGGGCCTACGCCGCGCTGATGACCGACGAGTACCCACCGTTCCGGCTCGACCTCGGCGGCTCGGACCCGGCCGCGCCCGAGCCGATCGAGCCGGAGGCGCGCGCTACCGGCCCGACGCCTGCCCGCACGGCCGGTGTGGTCGTCGGCGTGCTGCTCCTGCTCCTCGGTCTCGGCGGCGCCGGCGGCGGCGGGTTCCTGCTGTGGCTGGAGGGACAACGCGACTCGGCCGGCTATGTGGCGACCCCGGCCACGCGCTACACCGAGGCCGGCTACGCGCTGCGGTTCGACACCGGCGATCTCACCCCGATCCACGACCAGCCCTGGGCAGACGACCTGCTCGGCGATGTGCGTGTGAAGGTGTCCACGACCGACGACCAGCCGGTGTTCGCCGGTATCGCCCGCACCGCCGACGTCGCCCGCTACCTCGACGGCGTGCCGCACCGCAGGTTCGACGGCTACCAGGACTACCGGCACATGGCCGCCACCGGTTCGATGATGTCCCACGCCCGCCCACCGGGCATGCCGACGGGCACGGACATCTGGGTCGCGTCGAGGTCCGGCACCGGGACGCTCACCCTCGACTGGACACCTCAGCCCGGTGAGTGGTCACTCGTCGTGATGAACACCCGAGCACAGCCCGCGGTCGCGGCGAACATCGCGTTCGCCGCCACCACGCCCGCGCTGCGTCCGGTCGCGATCGTCACGCTGTCCACCGGAGTCGTGCTGCTGCTCGGCGGCTCGCTGCTGTTCGTGCTCGCCCTTCGCCCACGTAGGAAGTGAGCCACCGCCTTCCACTCGACCACGGACCACCCATGATCGGACCACCGCTCCGTAGGGTCGAAAGTCCCCGAGTGATGGCGACCTTGGTCCAGTTCCCCGATACGGCTCTGTACGTGACCATCTCACTGGCGACAGAGAGCGGGGGGATGTGGATGTCTGACAGTCGGTCGGGCCGGATGCGGTCGGTGACCAAGGAGGAGGCGCTCGGCCTGCTCGGCAGCGTGCCGTACGGCCGGGTGGTGTTCACCGACCGCGCCCTGCCCGCAGTCCGCCCGGTGAACCACGTCGTCGACGACGGCGCCGTGATCATGCGCACCCACACGGGGGCCGCCGTCCTACGAACCGTGGGCCAGGTCGTGGGGTACGAGGCCGACCTCGTAGACGACGCACCGACGCTCGTCTGGAGCGTAGTGGTGATCGGCAAGGTCGAGATCGAGGACCGCCCGGAGGCCGTCGCGCGCTACGAGCGGATGCTGCGGCCCGTGGTGGACCTGCCGATGGACCACGTGCTCCGGATCCGGCCACAGCTGGTGACCGGCTTCGTGCTGGACACGCTGGAACTGCCGGACACCGGGTAGCCGTTCACCCCACGACGGCAGCCACGAACCCGGTGCCCTCCACGTGGACGAACACAGGGTTCATCCGGCCCACGACTGGTCAGCCTCGCGCAGCGATGCCAGCGCGACGGCCAGCCGCATCCGTGCCTCGGCCGCGAACGGCTCGAGCGCGGTGAGCCCGCTGGCCCGCACCAGGATCATGGGGTCGAGGGCCTCGACGACGGTGACGTCGTCCTCGGTGCGGATGGCCACGGTGCACCGCAGCAGCAACCCGGCCTGCTGGTCGGCCTCGATGGCTCGCTCGGCGAGCCGTGGGCCGCAGACGCCGAGGATCAGGAAGTCCTCGATCTCCGCGTCGACCTCCCTGCGCAGGACACTCCGCATGTCGACCTCGGTCAACACGTCCATCCCGGCCGCGTACAAGGTCTCCTTGGTCCGCTCGACCGTCTCGGCGAAGTCATGGGAGACCTGGATCGACAGACCGATCGACGGGCGGACGGGCAAGCACACCTCGGTCCGGTAGCCGGCCGGGTCGGACGCGGTACCGGGCCCCACGAGGTAGGTCTCGGTGGGCGGTCCCGCGGAGCGGTAGCCGTGGTCGAGGACCCAGTCCTCCAAAGCCCGGTAGGCGCCGCCGATCCCGGCGTAGTCCCCGTGGTGGACCGCCCGTGCGACGGGTTGCGAGTGCCGCGTGACGATACGTGCCCCGTCGCAGGGGTCGGCGCACCCGATACCTGGCGCGACGGCGACGCTGAGGTCGGCGTGGACCTGCCCGCCGGACCTCGGCTGGTCGAGGTAGGTGACCGAGGGCGGCCCCGACGGGTGCAGCCCGGCCGCCCGCGCCGAGGCGTACAACTCGGCCAGGCTCGTGCCGACGTCGGTGCCGGCCCGGTCGACCCGAACGACGCGGCGAAGTGTGAGCACGTTGCCGGGAACGGTGTCGGTGACGTCGATCTGGTACGGCATCACGTACTCCTCTCAAGCGTTGACGGATGGCAGAGTCGGCCTCTCTTCGAGCAGAGCCCTGTGCGCCTCTGCACGCGGCTGCCTCTGCTCGGCCGGCGGTAAGTCCGCGGTCGCAGACGGGATGTCGAGCGGCCCCAGGTCGGCTATCTCATCGGGCTCGTCGGCATCGCCGCGCTTGCTGAGTGCGCAAAGCCCCGCCATAGACCCAGCCAGGACGAGCAGACCCCCGAGCACAGCACTGACCGACACGGCGGCGAACGCGATACCGACGACAAGTCCCACGATCAGGACCGCGACACCGACAACATGTGGCAGATGGTCTCTTCTCATGGTCATCCCTCTCGTCGGCCCGTAGTCAGCGTCTCGCCGCTGGCGAACCGTGAGAAGGGCACTCCGTCGGTAACGTCATCGCCCAAGGTCCTGCGCACCCGGCGGTGGCTCACCACAGGGGGTTGTCGTCAGGCCCGGTGATGTCGTCCTTTGAGGTGGCCTTCGGACATAACTTGTGTCGATGTCCCGAGTGGACGGTTTGACGAGGTATAAGTCGACGATGACGAGCCTCAGCCCAGATCACGCGAACGCGTTGGTGCAGCTGCGCGCGCTGCTCGAACAAGCGCGACAGTCAGCGAGTACGACGTCACCGGTGGGTCGGCTGACGGCGTTGGTGTTGCTCGATGCGGTCAACGAACGCGTCACCCATCTCGCCGTACAAACACTGCCCGACGTACGGGTCGGAGCCCGTGACCTGTTCGAGGAGATGTACAGCAAGGTTCGGGAGGCTCTTGCTTCGAGGTGGTCACGAGACCACGGGTGGGCGGAGGTGCGGAAGCTGCACCGTGCCCGCAACAACGCTCAGCACGAAGGTCTCGGTGCGGATCCAGCATTGCTACCAGGGTGGGCGATCGCAACGGAGCAGTACACCCGGTCACTCGTCCAGGCTGTGTTCACCGTCAGTATCGACGAGGTCCACCTAGCGGACGCCATCACTGATCCGGACATCGCGACCGAAGTGCGCAACGGCGAGGAGGCATTGACCGACGGTGATGTCGTGGCGGCGATGGACGCCATCGGGAGAGCATTCCGGCAGGCCTTCGATCGCTGGCTCGGCCAGCACTCCAGAGCGCACCGAAACGGGTTCGCTACCTACTATTCGATCCATATCGATGGATTCGAGGAAGTCGACAAGGCGCTGAGGCAGACGCGAGACCTCGTCATCGCGCAGTCATTTGCCATAGATCCGGCCGAGTACACCTGGTATTCCTACCTTCGGAATGTCGACCCGATCACGGTGACGAGCGAGGAAGCAAGGCGCGCGTTGGCGTTCGTGTTCTGGTGGATCGTTCGGTGGGAGGCTATCAATCAGACGATCGTTCCGGAGACGGTTCGTCGCGGTAGGCGACTGGAACGACTCGCAGTCAAAACGCGAGCAACCGACCGTCCGGCACGACTGGAGTCGGTCACGTTGAAGCGGCACACGGTGGGCCGGAGGGTGGCTACATTCGAGTTGACTGATCTGCCCCCGCGGGAGATGTACGAGGACTGGCGCGAAGCGTTCGCCACCGCATTGATGGCTCTTGATCGTGCCGACACCCGGTTCGTCGCCCTTGTTGACGATTCGCTCAGTATGGAGATCACGGACGACGTTGACGCGGCAGCGCTGGTGCGACAGCTGAAAGACTTGTTGCGGGCGACGGAGGCGCAGGCGGCGCTGCTGCGGAAGCAGCGCGCACAGGAGAAGGAGCGCTCCGATGAAAAGCGCATTGCCTTCACGGACGCCATGGCCGCACTGGCTGATCAAATGCCCGCCTGGGTTGAAGAGGTAGTTCCGACAAGTATCGAAAATGCGTGTAATGGCGTACCGTTCGGTCTGCAAATTAACCTTGCCGACCACGCGCGGGAGCACTGGGGAAAGATCGGCGAGGTAATTCGCGCGCATCAGTTGGTAACCGCCGCCTACACCACCTCCTCCACCGCTTCCATACAGGTCGAGCCGGAACTCGACGCTGCCGGCGCAGTAACCGTTCTCCGGGACTCCGACCCACAGGTGACGCCCTATCTCCAGGCCGAACTGCAAAGGGTTCAAGACGAGGAACGGGCGCACAACGAACTGCTCAGCCGCCTGCGGGAAGCCGTAAGCTAACTCCGCAGGATCGCCCCCTGCTGTCGCGGCGGGCCTCCCGGCCGAACGTGGTCATGCTGCGACCAAGTTCTTCCGGCTCGTCGCCGTCTGCAGTCGATCGGCGATGCGGATGTGGTCGTCCTCGTGCGTGGGTGGCAGCCATGACGTGGAAGGCGGCACCACTGCGGTAATCGGTGGTGCCGCCTTGTTCTTGCAGGACGCGCTGCGCGAACGCCTGCCAGTCGTTGGGTTGCCCCTGACTGGCCAACACCACGCTTCCTTGTTGGTCACTCCCTGCTGCACGGGCTGCGGGGGGTCTGCTGCACGAGTAGGTGACATCTGAGTTGGCTTGCCCAGGTGGTGAGCTGGGAGGATGTCGCTGTGCCCAAGCCTTACCCCCAGGAGTTCCGTGACGATGTTGTGCGGGTCGCCCGTGGCCGTGAGCCCGGTGTGACGGTCGAGCAGGTCGCGAAGGATTTCGGGGTCCACCCGATGACGTTGTTCAAGTGGCTGCGCCAGGCCGAGATCGACGAGGGCGCCAAACCCGGTGTGAGCAGGGACGACTCGGCCGAGCTGCGCGAGGCCCGCAAGCGGATCAAGCTGCTGGAGCAGGAGAACGAGGTCCTGCGTCGTGCGACGGCGTACTTGTCGCAGGCGAACCTGCCGGGAAAAGGCTCTACCCGCTCGTGACCGAGCTGGCCGCGGACGGGATCCCTGTCGCGGTGACGTGCCGGGTACTCGACATCGCTCGACAGCCTTACTACCGGTGGCGTGCCCGGCCGGTCACCGTCACCGAACTCGATCGGGCGTATCGGGCGAATGTGTTGTTCGACGCGCACCGCGACGATCCGGAGTTTGGCTACCGGTTCCTGGCCGACGAGGCCCGCGACGCCGGCCAGTCGATGGCGGATCGGACCGCGTGGCGGATCTGCTCGGCGATGGGCTGGTGGAGCGCGTTCGGCAAGAAACGCGGCCGCACCGGCAAGAAGACCGGCCCGCCGGTTCACGACGACCTTGTCCGGCGCGAGTTCACCGCCGCCGCACCGAACCTGTTGTGGCTGGCCGATATCACCGAACACCGCACCGCTTGGATTCCAGCAGTCGTTGCAACACCTACCGGAGGTGTTGGTCGATGCCAGCTCCGAAGTACACCATGGAGCAGAAGGAGCGCTTCTTCGAGTTGGTCGACAGGGGTGGCACTGTCAGAGCCGCGGCTGCGGCCGCGGGCGTCCACGAGAGCGCGGCCTATACCTGGTTACGCAACGCTGGCCTGACAATGCAGCGGGCAACGCCGCGGGTGTACTCGGCGGAGGACAAGGCCGAGTTCTTTCGAAGGCTGGCTGTCAACCCGAATGTGTCGGCTGTCGCGAAGGGTCTAGGGTTCCCGCGGGTCACGTGCTACGCGTGGGCCCACAGGGCCGGCATCTTCACCAGCGAGGCCCGCAAGGTGAATCCTCGGCGTGAGGAGTTCCTTCGGCTGCGGGCCTCCGGCCTGTCGAGGGCCGATGCGAGGAAACGCGTTGGTGCCGACGCCCGGTCGGCGACCGACTGGGACAAGGGGATCACGATCATCAATCGCGGGCGTGTCTACCCCGGTGGGCGAGTCGTGCGTTACCCAGAGCCGATCATTGACGGCGTGCCCGAACGGAGAACCCGCGCGATCGGCGGGAGCGTCGACCTCAACGTGGTCGAGAAGGTCATCCACGCCCGCTACCTGAGCCTGATAGAGCGCGAGCAACTTCAGGACCTGCGACGGTCCGGTATATCGATACGCCAGATCGCTGCGGAAATGGGGCGGGCGCCGTCGACGATCAGTCGTGAACTGAAACGCAACACCGCGTCGCCGCAGGGCTACATGCCGCATACAGCCCATCGGCTGTCGGTTCGACGCCGAGCACGACCTCGGCAGCCGAAGCTCGTGGCGAACGTCGAGCTGCGCGCCTATGTGCAGGCAAGCCTGAAGAAGAAGTGGTCGCCCCAGCAGATCAGCAACCGGCTGATCAAGAAGTTCCCGGACGCCCCGGAGATGCGCGTGAGCACCGAAACGATCTACCAGGCGATCTATGTCCACGCACGCGGCGAGTTGAAGCGCGAGCTGGGCCGACAGCTGCGTCGAGGACGCGCAGCTCGCAAGCCCCGCAAGCAGCCGGACGCGCGTCGCCCGCGGTTCGTGGATCCTATGAAGGCGATCAGCGACCGGCCCGCCCACGTCGCGTCCCGAGAGGTTCCAGGCCATTGGGAGGGTGACCTCATCATCGGCGCGGCAGGTGGATCAGCGATCGCCACGCTGGTCGAACGATCCAGCCGGTTCGTGCTGCTCGGGCATCTCGGCCGTGAGCGCAGCGCCGACGCCGTTCGAGACAGCCTGATCACAACCGTTGCTCACCTGCCTGACTCATTGCGCGGCACGCTCACCTGGGACCAGGGCGCCGAGATGGCAGAACACAAGGCATTCAGCATCGCCACGAACATGGACGTCTACTTCGCCGACCCCGGAGCGCCTTGGCAGAGAGGCAGCAACGAGAACACCAACGGCCTGCTGCGGCAGTACTTCCCCAAGGGCACCGACCTCTCAGCAATCAGCACCGACGACCTGAAAGCTGTGGCCAACGAACTCAACGAACGACCACGAAAAACCCTCGACTGGGACACCCCGGCCGAACGCCTGACTGCTTTACTGAACGCCACGTAGACCCCAACGTTGCGACGACCACTGGAATCCAAGCTACGACAGTACTTCCCCAAAGGAACCGACCTGTCCCGCTGGAACCGCACCGAACTCGCCGCCGTCGCCAACACACTCAACAACCGTCCACGCAAGACACTCGAATGGAAAACACCGGCCGAAGCACTGAACGAGCTGCTACTCTCACAACAATAACCGGTGTTGCGACCACCGGTTGAGTTCGGGACCTATACCGCGCACGATTTCACCGTGCTCTGTGACAAGCTCGGTGTTCGGCAGTCGATGGGTCGGACCGGGTCGTGTTTCGACAACGCCGCGGCCGAGTCGTTCTTCTCAACACTGGAACACGAAGTGCTCTCCCGGCATCATTTCAAAACCCGGAAAGAAGCGCAACAAACTATTGTGAAATGGGTCGTCGACTTCTACAATCGACGACGTCGCCACAGTTCCTGTGGCATGCAATCCCCGATCGACTACGAGACCGCTGCGGCCAACCGAGCCGCATAGAGGAGTCCTCCACGATCAGGGGGGAAGCTCATGCTGCAGGTCCGCAACCTCTTAGCAGGAACGGGCAGACGGATGCGCATCCTCGGTCGCGTCGGCGCTGCTCTCGTGGCTCCTGCCGCACTCGCTTTCACACCCTCGCAGCATTTCTCCGCGACCGGTGCCGAGCAGAGTGCAACGAGCGCGCCTACGCCGGCCCAGTTCGCCCCGTTCGGCCTCGACGAGGCGCCGCACGCTGCTTACCCCACGGCGACCCGACTGCGGGATGGCACGGTGCGCATGGTGTGGCGGCAGGGCACGGCAGGAGTGAGCGATGACGGCCGGCTATACACCGCGATTGGTAACCCAGCGACCGGCGAATGGTCGTCGCCGCCGATCCTCGTGCAGGTTGACATCGGCCCGGACATTCGCGACCCACATCTGTCGTCTATTGGTGATGACGTGTGGCTGACCTACTTCGTCAGCTCCACGAACGGCATACCGGCTGGGGCGCGTGCTGCGCGCTCCACCGACGGCGGCGCGACGTTCGGCCCGTCCGTGCGCATCGACCCGAACCTGCCCTACGCCGCGATCAGCTCGCCCATCGTGCAGGTTGGAGGCAAGCTGATGACCGCGTTCTATGCGCGCAAGGCCGGTGAAGTCGTGAACACCGCATGGGCTGCCTGGTCAACCGACAACGGGCAGACCTGGGCGAGCAATCGCATCGCGAATGAGATCGACACGAAGACCCCTTACTCCGAACCATGGGTCGTCACCAACGGAACGACTGCGGTCTACCTGTTCCGTGATGGTGACTGGAACGCGATCGCAACGCGCTCAACGTCCGACGGGGGAGTGACATGGTCATCGGTGCGCAGATCCGTGATCACCCACGCGACCGGCAACTCGGCAAGCGTGTGGGCAAGCAATGGCCGGATCTACACCGTTTACCGACACACCGTCACCCGCGCCGCGATGCTGGCCTCGTCAACCGATGCGGGGAAGACGTTCATCGTAGAACGCGTGCTGATGCCGGCTAGCTCAAGCACGTCGTCGGTTGGCATGACGTACGCGCACCCAGTCGAGCTTGACGCCGGCAATATCTGGTGCCCGCTCGGCATGGAGCGGTCCGACGGAAGCGGTCGCCTCTACCTCGGTTACCTGTAGTCCGCGATGCGGATGACGTGTGTCCGCGTGCTGGTCAGTTCAACAGCAGTATCGACTCTTCGGCGCAAGCCGGACTGAGCACGACAGTCTCGCCTGGCTGTGAGGCTTTGTAGACATGAACGCGTTGGCCATCCTGAATAGCTGACAGACCTGAGCACTCATCGATCCCGTCGTGGCACACCTAGTTCGATCCGGATACTTCGGCGCTGACGTCGTCAGTGCCTAGACCTGCTATCAGGACAACCTTCGGTGCCCCTGCGGGTCGCCATGAACTGTAGTTCTGTGTGGTTGTTTCGATGGTGGATCTGCTTGCGGAGGTCCAACGTTCTGCTGTGGTTGCGAAGACGAGTTGGTCTGCTCGTATCCGACTGGCTGCGGTGCATTTCTTGGTTATTTCCGCGCGACCTGAGCGGCCGACGAGGTCGTTACCGGAGCTCTTGCATTCGGCGACTGTGATGGTGTCGTCGGTGTAGGTTACGAGATCGAGTTCGACCTCTGGCTGCCCATCTTTTACGAACTCGACTTCTGCTACGTCATCGAACGTGTTTCGAGGGTTTTGTTTGTTGCGCAGGTAGGTCGAGAGCAGGGCGGGTACGTGGCCGTTGTCACGGAGGACTTGGCGCCCGACTGGGTGTAGATCGTAGAACCAGATTGGTTCGTCATTGGGAGCCTTCCATGACCACTGGTCGAGGTCACTGAGGGCGTCACATCGTTGGCACGTCCACCGTTGACTTATGTTGTCGATCGTCTGGAACTGTTTGTGTTCACAGGTGGCACACCTCAGAACCAGACCCCGGCGTATGACGCCGGCACGGGATGCCGCGTCGATGCGTCTGCGAACTTCGTCCTTGGGCAAATTGGGGGTGCGGGCGCATATTCCGGCGAAGCTGAGCACACCCTCACCTGCGGATAGGGCGATGCCTTGGCGATCTGGGTATGCCGCGGTCGTGGACGCGCTCTTTGGGAGCATCGCACGAAGTGCGGGTAGCAGGACTCCTCCGAAGAGTTCGGTGTAGGACTGGCGGCCCCCGAGCATGTCAGCCAAGAGCGTGGCACGGCGTCCTGCATCACTAACTCGCACTTGGAGGCCGTGCTCGGTGCCCTTCGCGGCTACCCATGCTTGAAGACTCAGATCGCGCAGGGCCACGCGAGCGAGTCTGTTTTCATTTCTCGTGCCGGCGACGACGAGGTCATACCGCTGGGCTTGGTAGGTGACTCCGTCACGGCTGCTGCGAGCCCAAGTCTGCATCATGGTCGGGCGGTCGGCGAACAGCGCGAGACTGTCCAGACCTCGCCTGCGTACCGCTTGGCCTGGACGCCACTGGACGTCGACATGCCAGTTGGTGTCCGATTGGGCGGCGAGTTCAGGGTGGGTGAGTATCGGTGGCGGCAGAGGTGCCGCCATGCGCGTCGTTGCCATGTCGTCCACGGTCACCGGGATCGTGACGATGCTGTCCCATTGGTCGTTTACTGCGAGGCTAACTGTGGCTGATTGCTTCCATGGCAGGTTCTGGCTGGTGAGAACGTCAAGGTCGGTGTTGCGTGCCGGTGCCGGGTTGGTGACTGGGCGTGCCGCGCGTAGATGTGCACGAGCCTCTGTGAGTTCGGTGTGCGACAGAGACATTGACGTGATTGCGAGTTTGCCTGCGTGCTCGTTCAGGCGCCGTGCGATACGGGTGACACCCCGTTCAATCGGCCACGGTACGTGCTCCTCGCTGACTCCGAGTACTGACGGCAGCCAGTGCGCCGTGCCGAAGGTCAGTCGCCACAGGCGGGACAGGGCGAAGTCTTCGGCGGTGTCGCCGAGCACCAGCAGACCGGTCTGCCGGTGAGGGAACCCAGCGGTGATGGGGAGCAGGTGGGTCATGGTGCGGTCGTTCGCGGTTGTGGCCGCTGCTGTGTCGATGCCTAACGCGCTGGTCGGGTGCCACAGCAGCTCGTTCGGTGGCGTGGCTCCCGCGTTACCGAGCAGCCAAGACGCTATGTCCTTGCGGACTTCTCCGGTGATCTCTGGTTCGGAGGCGTCGCGGGCTGGTGGTGCGGCGACCCCGGCGTAGCATGCGACTGCGGCTCCGAGAGCGCCGCCCCAGTCGCTGGGACAGGCAAGCACCGATCCATGCCAGGTGCTTTGCATGTTCAGGACTGTCGGGAAGTGCTGGACATCGTTCTCGCCGAGAATTTCAATGGCTTCGTGGAGCTCGCCGTGTTCGCTGGTCTGGTAGGTCGAGCACTCCGCTGCAATTTGGTCCCGCGCCGCTGCGTCCGTCTGAACAGGAACCACCTCCGCGCTGGCCTGTTCCAGTAACCGGAGTCGCTCCTCGCCGGTGACGCAGTCTCCGTCAGCACTGGTGATCTGGAACCAGCCGGGATCGAAGAACTCGAGGTCACCCACGGTTGGGGGATAGGTCACCACGTAGTCCGGGTCGTAGGCCTGGCATGCCCGTAGCAGTACCGGGTGGACTTCACCGTCGTGGTGAGGCACGACGGCGAGACCGGCGCCACCCCAAACTCGACCAGCACGAAACAACGCGCGTCGGGCCCAGAAGCTCCACTGTTCGCCACCGTCGATCACGATCACGACCCGCGGCGGACGCAGCGTCATACTCACCGCGGAATGCGACCACGAAGCCCTCGAACTCACGCCAGGCACTGAACCACACGACAGGCCCGACGATGCCGATGCAACGCCGACGGCGGCTGCAGGTCGTGCGACATGCGGGCCGGGTTTGGCCTCACCACCTGAGCGCAGCCAGCACCGCCAGCCCTAATACGGGGGTACGCATGGGGGACGATCACCCGGATTTGGCCGGTCCCAGCCGGACGGAGCCGGATCCTTCATGATCAGCTTCGAAGGCATCATGGCAGGTCAAAGGGCCTGGTCAGAGTGGGTTTGCGAGGGTGCCCCCGGTGCGATTCGAACGCACACTGGACGGGTTTTGAATCCGTTGCCTCTGCCGGTTGGGCTACGGGGGCTTGGTGCGGGATGACTCTACGGGATCGGTCGTGTCGAGGTCGTCAGGGTTCTCGTAGGAGACAGGGCGATGGGGCGTGTACTCTGGGTTACTGCTCGTGACCAGGTACGTCCAGGGTGTGGTCTGCGTCATTCGGTCTGTTGCCGGGCCGTTAACGTTGTGCTGATCACGCCTTGTGTACGGGTCTCCTACCGACTTGCGCCGGTAGGCTGGAAGCTCCGACCTATCGATCAGGAGGACCCCGGTGACCGATCAGGCTGCCGAGGCCCAGTCCGGCCCGGCCGTGCAGCGAAGTGTGCTCGTCGCGGAGGATGAGGCGCTCATTCGGCTCGACCTTGTGGAGATGCTCAAGGAAGAGGGCTATCACGTCGCCGGGGAGGCCGCGGACGGTGAACAGGCCGTTGCGTTGGCCAAGGAGCTGCGGCCCGACCTCGTCATTCTCGACGTGAAGATGCCCAAGATGGACGGGATCGACGCCGCGGCGCAGATCGCGGGAGAAAGGATCGCGCCTGTCGTGATCCTTACCGCGTTCAGTCAGCGGGATCTCGTGGAACGGGCTCGTGACGCGGGGGCGATGGCCTATCTGGTCAAGCCGTTCGCCAAGCACGATCTCGTGCCTGCCATCGAGCTTGCTGTCAGCCGGTACTCGGAACTGGCCGCGCTCGAGAACGAGGTTGCCACGTTGTCCGAGCGGATGGAGACCCGCAAGCTCATCGAGCGGGCCAAGGGCCTCCTCATGACCAAGCAGGGCCTCTCGGAACCCGAGGCGTTCCGGTGGATCCAGCGCACGGCCATGGACCGGCGGGCCACGATGAAGGCCGTCGCCCAGGCAGTAGTGGAGAACATCACCTGACCGTGAAGTTCAGCACGGCGGACTGGGGCCGCTCGGTGCCGTCCATGGCGTACTCGCGCACCTCCATCACGTGCGCGCCTCGCGCCAGGCCACGCGTCGCTATCGACAGCGTGTGCCGGCCACCGAGTCCCGGTCCGTCCGCGCGTGTCGGCAGCCCCGCCGCCAGCTTGCCGTCCAGCCACACCTGAAAGCCCTGCACGCCGCCGATCGAGCCTGTCTCCCACTGGTTGGACGCGCCGTCCAGGCTCAGGTCCAGCAGGATCTGGCCCGTTCTCGGCACCACCGCGCTCGTCAGGGGTTCGCCTGCCGAGTTGGCCAGGACGGCGTCGATCGACGGCAGCATGTCCGGGCCCGGTGTCCTGCCCGGCTGCAGTGTCGGCGGCGGTGGGGTGCCGCCTCCGGCCTGTGTGACCTCCAGGTACGTCTCCACGACGCGGACCTGCTGGTTCGCGCCCGGGGCACGCAGCACGAACGGCGTGATCGAGTCCGCGCCCGACCTTCCCAGCAGCGCCGCGGGTACCTCCGCCCTCACGGTTACCGCCGCTCCGTTCGCTGTCGGCGGTGGCGCCACGGCCGGCGCGGGCACACGTATGCCACCCAGCTGGACCACCACCCCGCCCGCGTCCATCCCGGCGGCCATCGTGACCGTCGCCACCAGGCGGGCCGACGTCGCGTTCGTCAGCGGGGTGCGGGCGATGCCGAGCTGCGGTGACTGCTCGGACAGGTCCAGCACCCGCTGCGTGCCCGCGTTGATCGGCACCTCGTGCACCGGCGCCACCTCCGTCGCCTTGCCGGTGAAGCCCGCCGACAGCACGTGCACGCGCGACCGCCGCTGGTCCGGCCCGCGCAACCCGAACAGCACCGACGCCGCCTGCCACGTCGGCACGACGCCTGCCACCGCCACCGCCAGGCCGTCCTGGTAGACCCGCAGCCCGGCCGTCGTCAGCACCACCTCGTACAGGTGCGACACCCCCGGCCCGCGCGCCGGTGTCGGGAACACCTGTAGCGGTCCCGGTGTCCCGGTCGGCACGTCCGGCGCCGCGCTCACGTGCACGCCCGAGGTGTCGATGCCGACCCTGATCGTGCCGCCCGGCAGTGTGGCGTCGCGTGCCTCGAACCTGTCGGCCCGTTCGTTCTCCACGCCGACCCGGTCGACCGGGCCGGGTGCGAGGGTGATCGTCAGCTCGCCGCCGGTGCCCGCCGTGTCCGTGCGGACCGCGACCCTGCCCAGCTCGCCTGACGCGTCCGGCGCGGTCAGCGTCATCGGCTGCCTCGCACGCAGCACCGCGAGGTCCGCGCCGCACCCGAGCTCGATCGGCAACCCGTGACCGTGCTCGTTCACCACGTCGACGCAGCCGCGGTACCCCGAGAGGTGCCAGCGCTCCTGCAGACGTGGCGGGTCGCGGAAGTCGTCGTACATCCCCGTCATCGCGCCCCGCCACCGGTCGGCGACGACCTTGGGCGTCCCGTCGGCGACCGCGGGCCGCGAGCGTTGCCCGAACGCGTCGACCGTGCGTACTTCGACTCGTACCCGTTGTCCCTCGTCGAGGTGGTCAATCAACACGTCCGGTGTCGCCACCAGCACCACGTGTGACGCGCCGTTCTGTCGCCACCGCACCTCGTAGCCCGTGGCGCCGCTCGGCGTCACCCCACCGGGCAGGCCGTCGGCCCAGGACACCCGCAGTCGGGTCGCGCCGTCGGGCACGGCGACCACGTTGGCGGGCGGCGCCGGTGCCCGGCCGGGTTGGGGGAGGATGACGTAGTCCGCCGCGTAGCGGTCGACGACCACGGGTCTCTCCGTGTCGTCACTCTTCGTGTCCTTGGTATGAGGCTCGTCTGTAGCACGCAGAGTGACCACCGCGCCCGCTATGAGCGCCACCGCGCCGA
Organism: Actinophytocola oryzae; assembly: GCF_004364325.1. Classification (GTDB taxonomy): domain Bacteria; phylum Actinomycetota; class Actinomycetes; order Mycobacteriales; family Pseudonocardiaceae; genus Actinophytocola; species Actinophytocola oryzae. The sequence continues at coordinate 52,628 of NZ_SOCP01000017.1, forward strand.
ACCAGATCAGCACGCGCGTTCTGTTGGCCACGTCAGCAGAGTAGAAGCGCTGACCTTGGTGTCAGGGGGTCCGTTGCGAAGTTGAGATGGTGTTACCCGGTGATGACCGGAAGATCCGACTTCGTCCGAAGAGCGGACACGGACGGTCAGTTTCGTTGCAGTCTGGTCACGAGGGCCGTTGGGACGTGACTACGACCGCGTGTGATTACTAGGTTCCGGCCAGCCCTCTGACAAGAGCGTGGGTTGGGTTCGGCATGCTATGCGGCAACTGCCGGAACGAAATGCGGAGAAGGGACACGCAACGTGCGAAACCAGACGGTGAAAGCCGCGGCTGTCGTAGCAGCGGGGCTGCTGCTGCTGTCAGCCTGCAGCTCGAACAAGGAGGAAGGCGCGCCGGCTGGTGGGGGCAACGACCAGTCCTGTGACACCAGCAAGGGCACGCTGATCGTCGGTGTGATCGCCCCGCTGAGCGGCGAGCTGTCTGCCCTGGGCAAGGGCATCCAGAACTCGGCCAGCCTCGCGGTCGACCAGGCCAACGAGAAGTGCACCGTCAAGGGCTACAAGCTCGCGCTGCAGCCCGAGGACGACCAGAAGACCCCGCAGCTCGGTGCGCAGGCCGCGACGAAGCTCTCCTCCACCCCGAACGTCATCGGCGTGGTCTCGACGCTGAACTCCTCGGTGTCGCAGAGCGTGCAGCCGATCTTCGAGCAGGCCGGCATCCTGCAGATCTCGCCTGCCAACACCGCCGACTCGCTGACCAAGGGCGACGACCCGGCCAGCCCGAAGCGGACCTACAAGACCTACTTCCGCACCTGCACGGTCGACGGCTACCAGGGTCCGTTCGCGGCCGACTACATGGTCAAGGAAGCCGGCAAGAAGAAGATCGCGATCATCACCGACGGTCTGACCTACGGCGAGGGCCTCGCGGACTCGTTCACCAAGCGGGCCCAGACCGACGGTGCCACGATCGTCACCCGCCAGAAGATCGGTGAGAAGGACACGGACTTCTCCGGCGTCATCGCCGCGATCAAGCCGTTCGCACCGGACGGCGTGTACTACGGCGGTCAGTACCCGCAGGCGGGCCCGCTGTCCAAGCAGCTCGCGAGCGCAGGCCTGAACGTCCCCGTCATGGGTGGCGACGGCATCTTCGACCCGGAGTTCATCAAGCTGGGTGGCAAGGAAGGCGACCTGGCCACCTCGGTCGGCGCGCCGACCGACGAGCTGCCGAGCGCGAAGGCCTTCGTCGACGCCTACAAGGCGAAGAACTACCCGGAGGACTACTCCGCCTACGGTGCCTTCTCCTACGACGCCGCCAACGCGATCATCGCCTCCGCGGCGAAGGTGGTCGACGGCAAGGACTGGTCCGACGACATGCACGCCGACGTCGTGGCGGCCGCTCAGGACTACAGCGCCGACGGTGCGACCGGCCCGGTCGCCTTCGACGAGTTCGGTGACAGCACGAACACCACGCTGACCGTCTACCAGGTCACCGGCGGTGCGTGGAAGTCGGTCAAGACCGGCAAGTTCGAGGAATGACCGCAGGTTCGTAGATCTATCAACGATGAATGACGCGACGGCGGGGGTGGGCCGAGCCCACCCCCGCCGCCTGTGGAGGTAGATGTGACGACCCTGTTACAGCAGATCGCGAACGGGCTCGTACTCGGCGCGACGATCGGTCTGATCGCCCTGGGCTACACGATGGTGTACGGCATCATCCAGCTGATCAACTTCGCGCACGGCGAGGTGTTCATGGTCGGCACGTTCGGCGGACTCGCCGTGTGGCGCTGGGTGCTGCCCGAGAGTGCTCGGGACGACTGGTACATCTCGTTGCCGGCCATGCTGGTCGGCGCCGTCGTGGTCGCGGTGGTCATCGCGGTGATCATGGAACGGTTCGCGTACCGGCCGCTCCGAAACGCGCCGAGACTCGCGCCGCTGATCACCGCTCTCGGTGTGTCGGTGGCGCTGCAGGAGGCCGTGCGGCTCTGGTTCCCCGACGCCGACGCGGCGCAGCCGTTCCCCAGAGTGTTCATCGACGCGCAGATCCACATCGGACCGGTCGAGCTGGAGGCGACCGAGGTCCTGTTGATCGTCGTGTCGATCGTGCTCGCGGTGCTGCTGCAGACCTACGTGAACCAGTCCAAACTCGGCCGTGCGATGCGGGCCACCTCCCAGGACCGGGACACTGCCCGGCTGATGGGCATCAACCCGGACCGCGTCATCGTGGTCACGTTCGTCATCGGCGCGGCCCTCGCGGGCATCGCCGGGGTCCTGTACGGGGCCAACATCAACAACGTGGACACCTCGATCGGCTTCCAGAACGGCATCTTCGCGTTCACCGCGGCCGTCCTCGGTGGCATCGGCAGCCTGCGGGGTGCCGTGGTCGGCGCCTTCATCATCGGCCTGATCAAGACGCTCAGCGGCCAGTACATGCCGGGCGGCACCCAGTACGACTACGTGTGGATCTTCGTGGTGCTCATCCTCGTGCTGGTCTTCCGGCCGCAGGGGCTGTTCGGTGAGGCAGAGAGGGTGCGCGCATGAGCAGGCTGAACGGGTTACTGCCGGCCGCACTCGCGCGGCCGTTCACGGCGATCGGCGGGGTGCTGTTCCTGATCGGCGCGATGCTGCCGTGGGTGACGTTCCTGCTGAACGACGGCCCCTACCCGGAGAAGGCGACGCTCCAGTTCTTCGACGCGCCGTTCGAGCTGACCGGCTTCCGCTGGCACGTGCTGCTGCTCGGCGTCGCCGTGGTGGTGCTGTCGTTCGTGCCGCTTCGCGGCAGGGAACGGGCGCTGCGGGCACTCGGTTTCGGTGGCCTGGCCATCGGCCTGATCACCGCGATCTTCGTCACCGGTGACGGCGGCGGGCTCGGCGCGATCACCGCGGTCGACGGCGTGTACGCGTTCGGCAGCATCGTGACGCTGGTCGGCGGGATCCTGGTGATCCTCGGCGCCTCGGCCACGGGGCTCGGCGAGATCCCGCACTGGCCGGACTCGATCTTCGGGCTGACCGGCATGGCGCAGCGGCTGGTGTCGTGGCTGGTGCTGATCGTCGCCTTCGGGGCGGTGCTGTGGCTGGTCGCGCAGACGCTGACCGCGGGTGGCATCGGCGGCGCGGCCTTCCCGTACGCGGGCGGGATCTTCCTCGCCTTCCTCGGGTTCGCGGGTGGTCTGCTCGGCGCGCTGCACGGCATCGGCCTCACCGGCTGGGTCTCGCGGCTCTCGGAGAACAACCGGGTGTTCAGCATCATCGTGCTGCTCGCCTGCGCGGTCCTGCTGCCGTTCCCGTTCACGGGGGCGGGCAGCCAGTACTGGATGCAGGTCGCGGCGACGATCGGTGTGTACGCGGCGACGGCCATCGGCCTGAACATCGTGGTGGGTCTCTCGGGCCTGCTCGACCTCGGGTACGTGGCGTTCATGGGCATCGGCGCGTTCGTCGCGGCGAACCTGTCCGGCGCGGCCGCCTCGCAGCTGGGCATCGACCTGCCGTTCCCGGTCGCGGCGCTGTGCGCGGCGGTGGTCGCGGGCATCTTCGGCGCGATCGTCGGCTCGCCGACGCTGCGGGTGCGTGGTGACTACCTCGCGATCGTGACGCTCGCGTTCGGCGAGATCTTCACCCGCGCGGCGCAGAACAACATCGGTGACCTCACCGGCGGTGCGAGTGCCATCCCGGGTATCCCGCAGATCAGCATGTTCGGCACGGCGTTCAACGAGCCGATCGAGCCGTTCGGCATCAAGCTGCCGCCGGGTGTCCTGTACTACTTCCTGATCGTCGGCGTGGTCGCGCTGATCATGGCCGTCTTCGCGAACCTGAAGAACAGCCGCATCGGCCGCGCGTGGATCGCCATCCGCGAGGACGAGGACGCCGCGCGGGCCATGGGTATCCGCACCGGCAAGATGAAGATCCTCGCCTTCCTGGTCGGCGCGACGCTCGCCGGTCTGGCCGGTTCGATCTTCGTGCACAAGCTGGGCACCGCGTCCTACGACAGCTTCAAGTTCCTCGAGTCGGTCACGCTGCTCGCGGCTGTCATCCTTGGTGGCATGGGCACGATCCCGGGTGCCGTGCTCGGCGCTTCGCTGCTGTTCGTCCTGCCGGAGAAGCTGCGTGAGTTCCAGGACTACCGGCTGTTCTTCTTCGGCATCGCGCTCATCCTGATCATGCGGTTCCGGCCGCAGGGCATCGTGCCGGACCGTGTGCGGCGGGCCGAGTTCGCCGGTGAGACGGCCGACGGCAGATCGATCGAGGAGATCGAGGAGCAACGGGTGCGAGAACAGGAAGAGGCGGAACGAGAACATCAGGCCCCCGCTGGACCTCAGGAGGGGCGGGCATGATGTCTGCACAGCATCGGGCGGCCGAGACGGTGCTCGCGGCCAACGGCGTGACCATGATCTTCGGTGGTCTCACGGCGCTGAACAACGTGTCGCTCGAGCTCGGTGAGGGTCGGATCCTCGGCCTGATCGGGCCGAACGGCGCGGGCAAGACCACGCTGTTCAACTGCCTGACCGGCCTCTACACCCCGACCAAGGGCTCCGTGCGGCTGCGTGGTGCGCAGCTGCCGTCGGACCCGGCCAAGGTCACCTCGGCCGGGATCGCGCGGACGTTCCAGAACATCCGGCTGTTCCCCAACATGACCGTGCTGGAGAACGTGCTGGTCGGGCGGCACATCCAGATGAAGCAGGGGCCGATCGCGTCCGTGCTGCACGGCCCGTGGTTCCGGCGGGACGAGCGGGCGGCGCGGGAGAAGTCCAGGGACTTCCTGAACTTCGTCGGCCTGCGGGACATCGAGAACGAGGTCGCGCGCAACCTGCCCTATGGCGACCAGCGGCGGCTGGAGATCGCCCGTGCACTGGCGACCGAGCCGACCGTGCTGCTGCTCGACGAGCCGACGGCCGGCATGAACCCGCAGGAGACCGAGGCCGCCCGGCAGCTGATCTTCCGGATCAGGGAGACGGGCATCTCGACCGTCGTGATCGAGCACGACACCAAGTTCATCTTCTCCCTGTGCGACTCGGTTTCCGTGCTCGTGCAGGGCGAGGTGCTGGTCGAGGGCTCGCCGGAGACCGTGCGCGACGACCCCAGGGTGATCGAGGCCTACCTCGGCAAGCCGCGCGAGGAGGTCGAGGCGGACGTCGAGGGTGCCAGGACGACGATCATCCCGCGGTACGACGACGATCAGACGACCGTCATGGAGCAGTACAGGGAGGACCAACCATGACGGCGCTCTTGGAGGTCAGCGGGCTGTCCGTCGCCTACGGCGCGATCGAGGCGGTACGGAACGTGTCGTTCGTCGTCGAGGAGGGGCAGATCGTGTGCCTCATCGGGGCGAACGGCGCGGGCAAGTCGACCACGCTGCGCACGATCTCGGGGTTGCTTCGTCCCCGGTCGGGTGACATCACGTTCCAGGGGCGGTCGATCGTCAAGGAGCCGGCGCACGTCATCCTCAACCGGGGCGTCGCGCACTCGCCGGAAGGTAGGCGGGTGTTCGCGCGGATGACCGTCGAGGAGAACCTGCTGCTCGGCGCGTACTCCCGCAAGGACGAGTCCGGCATCCAGTCGGACATGAAGCGCGTGTACGAGCTGTTCCCGGTGCTCGGCCAGCGGCGCACGCAGAAGGCGGGCCTGTTCTCCGGCGGCGAGCAGCAGATGCTCGCGATCGGCCGCGCCATGATGTCCAAGCCCAAGCTGCTCATGCTGGACGAGCCGTCGATGGGGCTTTCGCCGATCATGACGCAGCTGATCTTCGACACGATCAAGGAGCTGCAGGGCCAGGGCACCACGATCCTGCTCGTCGAGCAGAACGCGCTGGCCGCGCTGGCACTGTCGGACCGGGGCTACGTCGTCGACCTCGGCCAGACCACGCTCGAGGGCCCCGGTCCCGAGCTGCTCGCCGACGAGCGTGTCCGCGAGGCCTACCTCGGTACGTAGCTCAGTGAGACGGACGGGGTCACCGAGGTCTCGGTGGCCCCGTTCTTCGTGTTCAGGAGCCGGGCGGCGTGTCGCGGAGGATGCAGGTCAGCCGTGCGGTGCAGGTGCGCTTGCCCGCCTCGTCGGTGATCACGATCTCGAACGTGGACGTGGACCGGCCGGTGTGGATCGGGGTGGCGACGCCGGTGACGTGCCCGCTCAGTGCCGCCCTGTGGTGCGTGCAGGACAGCTCGAGGCCCATGGCGACCTTGCCGTCGGGGGCGTTGAGCGCGGCCGCGGTCGAGCCGAGGGTCTCCGCGAGCGTGGCGTTCGCGCCGCCGTGCAGCAGCCCGTACGGCTGGAGGTTGCCCGCCACGGGCATCGTGCCGACCACCCGGTCGGGCTGCCACTCGGTGATCTCGATGCCCATCCGGTTCGGTAGCCACTGGTCGACGAGGTCCTGCCTGATGCCCGGCAGGTTGCCAGGGATGTTCGCCACACGGTCTCCTTGTGCTGGTCACGCGGGGGGCGCGCGTGATTGTCGGTGCCCCACCCTAGACTCGCCGTGTGCCTGAGACGCCCGCCACAGATCCTGTCAAGACCTCCGAGCGCCGGTTGCTGCTCATCGACGGCCACTCGATGGCGTACCGGGCGTTCTACGCGTTGAAGGAAGCCAACCTGGTCACCAAGACCGGGCAGCACACCGAGGGTGTCTACGGCTTCACGTCGATGCTCATCAACCTGCTGCGCGACGAGGCGCCGACGCATCTCGCCGTGTGCTTCGACGTGTCCCGCAAGACGTTCCGGAGCGAGCAGTACGCGGAGTACAAGGCCAACCGTTCGGCGACGCCGGACGAGTTCAAGGGGCAGATCAGCCTCATCAAGGACGTGCTGGCGACGCTGGCCATCCCGTCGCTGGACAAGGACGGCTATGAGGCCGACGACCTCATCGCGACGCTCACCACGCAGGCCACCGCCGACGGTTACTCGGTACTCATCCTCACGGGTGACCGCGACGCGTTCCAGCTGGTCAACGACCAGGTCACGGTCATCTACCCGACCAGGGGCGTGTCCACCGTGAGCCGGATGGACCCCGAGGCGGTGCACACCAAGACCGGCGTGCGCCCCGACCAGTACGCGGACTTCGCCGCCCTGCGTGGCGACCCGTCGGACAACCTGCCGAAGATCCCGGGCGTCGGCGAGAAGACGGTCGCCAAGTGGATCAACCAGTTCGGCTCGCTGAACGACCTGGTCGACCGGGTCGACGAGGTCAAGGGCAAGGCGGGCGACGCGCTGCGGGAGAACCTGGCCAACGTGCTGATGAACCGCCAGCTGACCGAGCTGGTGCGGGACGTGGCGCTGGACCTGCGGCCGGACGACCTGGCCGTCCGGCAGTGGGACCGGGACGCCGTGCACCGGCTGTTCGACGACCTGGAGTTCCGGGTGCTGAGGGACCGGCTCTTCGCCGAGCTGGAGACGCCGGAGCCGGAGGCCGAGCACGGCTTCGAGGTGACCGGCGGCGCGTACGAGCCGGGTGAGCTGGGCGCGTGGCTGGCCGCGAACGCCCCGTCTGGTGCACGAGTGGGACTCTCGTTCCAACTCGGCTCGACCGGTGTCGCGGGCGAGTCGGTCGAGCTGCGCTCGGTGGCGTTGTCCCGCGCGAACGGCACGGGCGTGCACGTCGACGTCACCTCCTTGAACGAGTCCGACGAGCAGGCACTCACCGCGTGGCTCGCCGACGAGTCGACGCTGAAGCTGACCTACGACGTCAAGCCCTCCCTGCACGCGTTACGGCACCGCGGCTGGACGCTCGACGGCCTGGCGACCGACACCCAGCTGACGGCCTACCTCGTGCGCCCAGGCCAGCGGTCGTTCGCGCTGGACGACCTGGTGCTGCGTTACCTGAAGCGTGAGCTGCGGGTGGAGCAGCAGCCGGAGGAGCGCCAGCTGTCCCTGTTGGACGGTGTGGAGGGCGACGACGCGAAGATCGCCGAGGGCGAGATCGTGCGTGCGCGGGCCATCGCCGAGCTGGCCGACGCGCTGGCGACGGCGCTGGAGGAGACCGGCCAGACGAGCCTGCTCTCGGAGATCGAGCTGCCGCTGCTGCGGGTCCTCGCCGAGCTGGAGGCCGTCGGCATCGCGGTCGACACCCAGCAGCTGGCGGCGCTCGAGGCGCACTTCGGCTCGCGGGTGAAGCACGCCGAGCAGGAGGCGTTCGGCGTCATCGGCAAGGAGATCAACCTCGGGTCGCCCAAGCAGCTGCAGGTGGTGCTGTTCGACGAGCTGCAGATGCCGAAGACCAAGCGCACGAAGACCGGCTACACGACCGACGCCGACGCGCTGACCGGCCTGTTCGAGCAGACCGAGCACCCGTTCCTCGCGCACCTGCTGGAGCACCGGGACGCGATGCGGCTGAAGATCACGGTCGAGGGCCTGATCAAGTCGGTGTCGGACGACGGCCGGATCCACACGACCTACAGCCAGACCATCGCCGCGACCGGCCGTCTGTCGTCGCTGGAACCGAACCTGCAGAACGTGCCGATCCGCACCGACGAGGGCCGCACGATCCGCGACACGTTCGTCGTGGGCGTGGGCTTCGACGAGCTGATGACGGCGGACTACAGCCAGATCGAGATGCGGATCATGGCGCACCTGTCCGGGGACAGCGCGTTGATCGAGGCGTTCCAGTCGGGCTTCGACTTCCACGCCGCGACGGCGGCGCGGGTGTTCGCGGTGGAGCCGACCGAGGTCACGGGCGCCCAGCGCGCCAAGATCAAGGCGATGAACTACGGGCTCGCGTACGGGTTGTCGGCGTACGGGTTGTCCCAGCAGCTGAGGATCTCCACCGACGAGGCCAAGGGGCTGATGGAGGAGTACTTCGCCCGGTTCGGCGGGGTGCGCGACTACCTGAACGAGGTCGTGGCGCGGGCGCGGATGGACGGCTACACGGAGACGATCTTCGGTCGTCGCCGGTACCTGCCGGACCTGACGTCGGACAACCGTCAGCGGCGGGAGATGGCGGAGCGGATGGCGCTGAACGCGCCGATCCAGGGGAGCGCGGCCGACATCATCAAGGTGGCCATGCTGAACGTCCACCGGGAGCTGGCGCAGGCCGGGCTGCAGACTCGGATGTTGCTGCAGGTGCACGACGAGCTGGTTCTCGAGGTCCGGAAGTCGGAGCGTGCCGAGGCGGAGGCCCTGGTGCGCAAGGGCATGGGGTCGGCGTACAAGTTGGACGTGCCGCTGGATGTGTCCGTCGGGTTCGGACGGTCCTGGAACGACGCCGCTCACTGAGGTGGTGCCGCGGGCCCGGGGAGACCAGTCGAGCGGACGACCGATCTCCGGGCCTTCACCAGGTGTCGAGGTGCATCACGTCGGCGACCGGCTTCCGCCTGCCCGGACGGAACGGGCGCGTTGGCCACGCCACCGCCACGGTTTCCCGCGCCGCTGCCGATGCGACGGTGGCTCCGACGTCTCCCCAACGTCGTCAGACACAACCAGCACCTCCCGCGCCACGGCTCCCTCGCGCGCACCTGCCCGACGGCAACGCGAACACCCTCTACCTTCGCGCTAGGGTCGGGGGCGTGGGTTTCGAACAGGTGGTGCATCTTCGGCGGGCGCGGGATCTCATGGACGCCCGGTACGCGGAGCCGCTCTGCCTCGACGACCTGGCCGCTGCCGCGGGGTTCTCCCGGTACCACTTCGCCAGGGAGTTCCGGGTGGTGTTCGGGGAGACGCCTCGGGCCTATCTCAGCAGGCGGCGGGTGGAGCGGGCCAGGGACCTGTTGACGCACGCCAACCTCACCGTCACCGAGATCTGCATGGTGGTCGGGTTCTCCAGTCTCGGGTCGTTCTCACGCCGGTTTCGCGAGTTGACCGGGTGCTCGCCGTCGGAGTTCCGGGCCAGGGTGGTGGCGCCCGCGATACCCGGGTGCGTGGTCATGGCATGGGCCCGGCCACGGGGCAGCAATCGCGGACAAGCCGGGGACGGCCAGGCGCTCTAACGTGGCCCGCATGATCGAGAAGATGTCCCACACCAGCGTCTACGTGCTTGACCAGGACTCCGCCAAGGAGTTCTACACGACCAAACTCGGGTTCGAGGTGCGCAACGACATCGTCATGGGTGACGCCTTCGAGGGTGGCGGGAAGGGGTTCCGGTGGCTCACCGTCAGCCCGCCCGGCCAACCCGACGTCGAGTTCATCCTTGCCGACCCCCACATGGGGCACGCGCCGGAGGACGCCAAGGTCATCCTCGAGCTCGTCGCCAAGGGGGCGCTCGGGGTCGGCGTGCTCGCCACCAACGACTGCCGGAAGTCCTATCAGGAGCTGAGCGACAAGGGAGTCGTCTTCCTCCAGGAACCGGTCGAGCGGCCCTACGGCGTCGAGGCCACGTTCCGTGACGACTCAGGCAACGTTTACAGCCTCACCGAGGCTCTCTGGCAGGAAAAGCGGGACCAGTCCGGCTAATGTGAGGGCACACAGCCGATCAGCGGAGGGTGCATGGTCGCGCGTCGAGCTCTCGTACTGGGTGGTACCGGCATGCTGGCCGGCGTTGCGGCGGCCCTGCTCGACGACGACTGGTACGTCGTGCTGCCGAGCAGGCGCCGCCCCCGCATACCCGCCACCAACGGTGACAACCGTCGCCCCCACTGGGTCCAGGCCGACTGGTCGGTTCCCACGGCGCTCGCCGACTCCGTCAAGGACGCTCTCGGTGGCCCCGCCGACCTGCTCGTCGCGTGGGTGCACCGGGAGGTCCGCACCGGCGTCCTGAGAGCGGTCGCCCCGCTGCTCGCGGACGGCGCACCCGTTGTCGAGGTCCACGGCAGCGCGTCGGCCAACCCCGTCGGCGGGTGCCCGGACCCCGTCCTCGACAGCCACGCGACCCAGCAGGTCGTGCTCGGCTACGTGCGCCACGCCGGTCGCACCCGCTGGCTCACCCATCGCGAGATCTCCGACGGCGTGCTCGAGGCCGTCAAGCGGGCCCTCGCAGGCAAGCCGTCACACGTCAACCAGGTCGGGGAGTTCCGGCCCTCCATCACCAGCGGCCGGTAGCGCCGCCCCCCGAGGCGGACCACGTCAGGCCGTTGTCGGCGCTCGTCGCGATCACCAACGTGCCGGTCTCCGGGTTCGTGCCGCTCGCCCACCACCTGCCGCTCTTCGTGGGAGTCGGACCGACCTGCCTGACGGCGAACGGCGGCTGCGTCGGCACACCGACGAAACCGCCGGAGCCCGGGTCGATGGAGCCGATCCGCCCGCACCCGCCCGAGCCGGTCGGCCTGGCCCCGCACTGACCGACGAGCAGCCCGCCCTCCGGGCTTTCCGTGCGGACGACCCTGTTCGCCTGCCGTAGGCGAGTGTGAACGCCTCCTGGGTGATCTCCTCGGCCGTGCCGAGGTCACCCGTCATCGCATACGCGGTCAGCACCAGGCGTCGATAGCTGGCCTGGTACAGCTCCGCGAACCATGTCTCGCCGGTCACCACACCCCCATTCCTGATTGCAAGAGGCATGGGGGCCGCCTCAGGTTCTCGCTATCTCATGGCGCCCGCGGGCCGCAGCTCCCAGCTGGTCCAGAGCGGCCGGTAGCCCTGCCGCGCCCAGAACACCGACGCGAGCGGGTTGGGCGGGTTGACGTACAGGAACGTGCCGGTCGCGCCGCGCGCGTGCAGTTCGTGGTGCGCGACGGCCATCAGCTCACGGCCGACCCCGCCACCCCTGGCGCCCTCCGCCACGGAAACGCAGTTCACGTACCCCCAGCGGCCCGGCCGCACCAGGGTGCCGGTCAGGCCCGTCGCGGTGACGTCCAGCAGCCTGCAGTGCGCGACACCCGTCACGACGCCGTCGCGCTCGGCCAGCCAGATCAGGTCGCCCTGCTCGAAGTGGCCGGCCAGCGCGACCCGCTTGACGGCCTCGGCGTCCGGCCGCAGCACCGCCGCCCCCACGAGCGCCGAGTACGCCAGCTCGGCCAGCTCGAGCGCGAGCACCGCCTCGAGGTCGGCCGGGGTGGCCAGGCGGACCGTCACCCCTGCCTGGGGTGCCCTGGCCTTCGGGGTGCCCGCGCGGACCGTCCGCACCGCGATGGACGTCAGCGGGGTGAAGCCGTGTGCGAGCAGAGGTCTCGCGGCCTCCGCGTCACGGCTCGGCCACGTCAGCAGGCACGCGGAGTCCGAGCCGGGGGCCAGGTGGTCGAGCACGTGGCGCCACTCCCGCAGCAGCGCGTCCATGCCGTCGCCCGCCGCCGCGCCGAGCAGCGGGTGCAGCTCGTACAGCTCCAGCGCGGACCACAGCGTCGTCGCGGTGCCCGGCTCGAAGCTCGAATGGCTGAGCACGGCCGCGACCCGGTCACCGTCGGGCAGCGCCGCGGTGAGGACGTCGCCCTCCGGTGGCAGTGCGGCAGGGGGAAGGAGCGGGTCGATCCTCTCGAAGCGGGTGGTCTGGGCGTCGAGCAGCCCGGCGACGACACGAACGCCACTCACACCAGGCGCCGGGTCACGAAGATCGCCGTGCCGGGGAACAGCTCGCCACGCAAGGGGCTCCACTGGCCCCACTCGTCGGTGAGCCCTTCCGGCCACTCCGGCTCGACCAGTTCCACGATCGTGAGCCCGGCCGCCGTCAACGCACCGACGAAGTCGCCGAGCGTGCGGTGGTACTCGACGTAGGTGGCGTTGCCGTCCTCGTCGACCTCGACGTAGGGCGTCCGGTCGAAGTACGAGCCCGTCACGCGCAGCCCGTTCGGGCCGGGATCGTCCGGGAAGATCCACCGCATCGGGTGAGTGACGGCGAAGACCCACGAGCCGCCCGGCCGCAGCACGCGGGCCACCTCGCGGAAGGTCGCGGCCACGTCGGTGACGAACGGCACGGCGCCGAACGCCGAGCACGCGATGTCGAACGACCCGGAGGCGAACGGCAGCCGCTCCGCGTTCGCCCGCACGAGCGGCACGTCGATGCCCGTCGCCTCGTTGGCGGCCGCCGCGTAGCGCAGCATGCCCGCCGAAAGGTCCAGTGCGGTAACCCGTGCGCCGTTGGATCTCAGCCAGCGCGCACACGGCGCCGAGCCGCAGCCGACCTCGACGACGTCCTTGCCGTTGACGTCACCGAGTAGTCGGGCGTTCTCCTCGCGGACCGCCTCCGGACACCACACGAAGTCGGCGACGCCGAGGAACTCGCCGTGTTCCACGTGGTAGTCGTCGGCGTCGGCGTCCCACCACGCGCTGTTCGCCGCGACGGACTCGGCCGAGTCGGCCCACCGCCGTTCGCTACCCACCGTGCCCAGAAGGCGTTCGGCGGCCCGCTGCGGGGGCGGACTCACGTCCTCGCCTGCCCCGACCGTCGACATCTACCGCCCCCTTGGTGCGAAAACCCCCGGAACCAGGTTTGCCCGGTCGATGCACGGCCGCGTAGGATACATCCGCGCAGTGGTTTCGTGCTGCCGTCTGTTCATCATCTCGGGAATCAGATCCGGTTGCGCGGCGTTGCACGGTTGGCCGTCCTCCTCGCGAGGGGGCCGCCCGGGGAACTATGCCGCTGTCGCACCACAACTGCAAATCCCCACTCAACTCTCAACCAAGCCGTACCGGAGCCTCCTAGCTAATGTCCACCGACACCACCATCGTCCCGGCTGACACCGCGCCGCGCCAGCAGGTCGCCATCAACGACGTCGGGACGGGTGAGGACTTCCTCGCCGCCATCGACAAGACCATCAAGTACTTCAACGATGGTGACATCGTCGAGGGCACCATCGTTAAGGTCGATCGGGACGAGGTCCTGCTCGACATCGGCTACAAGACCGAGGGGGTCATCCCCTCTCGTGAGTTGTCGATCAAGCATGACGTCGATCCCAACGAGGTCGTCAAGGTCGGTGACGAGGTCGAGGCCCTGGTTCTCCAGAAGGAGGACAAGGAGGGCCGGCTGATCCTGTCCAAGAAGCGTGCGCAGTACGAGCGCGCGTGGGGCACGATCGAGGCGCTCAAGGAGAGCGACGAGCCGGTCAAGGGCACCGTCATCGAGGTCGTCAAGGGTGGTCTCATCCTGGACATCGGCCTCCGTGGCTTCCTCCCGGCCTCGCTGGTGGAGATGCGTCGTGTCCGCGACCTGCAGCCCTACGTCGGTCGCGAGCTGGAAGCCAAGATCATCGAGCTGGACAAGAACCGCAACAACGTGGTCCTGTCCCGCCGGGCGTGGCTCGAGCAGACCCAGTCCGAGGTGCGCAGCGAGTTCCTCAACCAGCTGCAGCGCGGCCAGGTCCGCAAGGGTGTCGTCTCCTCGATCGTCAACTTCGGTGCCTTCGTGGACCTGGGTGGCGTCGACGGTCTGGTGCACGTCTCGGAGCTGTCCTGGAAGCACATCGACCACCCGTCCGAGGTCGTCGAGGTCGGCCAGGAGGTCACGGTCGAGGTGCTCGACGTCGACATGGAGCGCGAGCGCGTCTCCCTGTCGCTGAAGGCCACCCAGGAAGACCCGTGGCGTCAGTTCGCCCGCACCCACGCGATCGGTCAGATCGTGCCGGGCAAGGTCACGAAGCTGGTGCCGTTCGGTGCGTTCGTCCGCGTGGACGAGGGCATCGAGGGCCTGGTCCACATCTCCGAGCTGGCCGAGCGCCACGTGGAGATCCCGGAGCAGGTCGTGCAGGTCGGCAACGACGTCATGGTCAAGGTCATCGACATCGACCTCGAGCGTCGCCGGATCTCGCTGTCCCTGAAGCAGGCCAACGAGGGCTTCACGGCGGACACCGAGTTCGACCCGACCCAGTACGGCATGGCGGCGGAGTACGACAACGAGGGCAACTACATCTACCCCGAAGGCTTCGACCCCGACACCCAGGAGTGGCAGGAAGGGTTCGACAAGCAGCGGGAGGAGTGGGAGCGCCAGTACGCCGAGGCCCACACGCGCTACGAGCAGCACATGGCGCAGGTCAAGAAGGCCGCGGAAGCCGAGGCAGCTGCCGAGACCGAGGGTGGCCCCGAGGTCGAGGGCACGGAGCGGGAGTACTCGTCCGCCGGTGCCGACAAGCAGAAGTCCGGTGGCACGCTCGCCTCTGACGAGCAGCTCGCCGCGCTGCGGGAGAAGCTTTCCGGTGGCGTCTGATCTCTGAGTCGGCGTGAGGCCCCGGCCGGGGGAGTTGTGACCCCCGGCCGGGGCCTTTTGCTGTGGCGGCAACGAAGGTGGAGACGATGACCGACGGGCCGTCCCCATCGCCGATCTGCTGCCCGCGAGCTACGTTCGGGCCGACCACCTGACACCCAGCAGATCCCGAAGAGCCCCAGCCGACGAGTCAGCTGGGGCCCCTTCTGCGTAACGAGTGGAGCCGTGTCCTGGGTACGACGGGATTCGTCGCCTACCGTTGGCCGATGAGGATCGGGCTCGTCGCGCTGATCGCCGCGCTTGCTCTTGGCGGATGCACCACGAGCACGCCACCCGACGCGCCCGCGGTCCCCGTCTTCACCAGTGCCCGCCCCGAAGCGGGCAGGGAACGCACCGTTCCCGACAGCTGCGACGCGGTCGCCACCCTCGACGACCTCTCGCGCATCCTGGCCACCTTCGTCACCGGGCCCGTCCAGCGGGTCGTCGGCGTGCCCCAGGACAACATCGGCCGCACCGCCCGCCTCGATTGCTACTACGGCGTCCCCGCAGGTCAACCCACCTCCGCTGCCCCGGTGTGGATCGGCCTCGCCGGTTACGTGGACGACGGGTCGGCCCGCGAACGCGTCGCCGCCACCGTCGCCGACGCCCGGGCCGCGACCGGCACCGTCGGCGTGAACGACGTCGCGGTCGGCTCGGACCGAGGGGTTCTGATCAGGTCCGCGAACTGGATGCTCGTCGCCACCCGCGGTCGTACGACCGTCGTCGTCCAGGCCGTCCCGGCGCTGGTGCGGGAGAACGACGCCGGTCTGATCCTCGGCCAGGTTGCGGACTTCGCACTGACCGGCCGGTGACACAATGCCCGCATGCTGCGGGTGGGTCTGACAGGTGGAATCGGTTCCGGCAAGTCCACGGTGGCGGGCAGACTCGCCGAGCACGGCGCCTACCTCATCGACGCCGACAAGATCGCCCGCGAGGTGGTCGAGCCCGGCACCGAGGGGCTCGCCGAGGTCCGGGCCGCCTTCGGCGACGAGGTCATCAGCGACGGCGCCCTCGACCGGGCGAAGCTCGCGGGCAGGGTCTTCTCCGACCAGTCGGCACGCGACACCCTCAACGGGATCGTCCACCCCCGCATCCGCGCCCGCACCGCCGAGCTGATGGCCGCCGCCCCGGCCGACGCGGTCGTCGTCCACGACGTGCCGCTCCTGGTCGAAGCCCACCTCGGGCCCGTCTACCACCTGGTACTCGTCGTCGACGCGCCCGAGGACGTACGGGTCCACCGCGTCGTCCGCTACCGGGGGATGGACGAGGCCGACGCGCGCGCCCGTGTCAGGGCACAGGCCGGCGAGGCCGACCGCCGCGCCGCCGCCGACGTCTGGCTGGACAACAGCGGCTCACCGGACGAGGTCCTCGCCGCGGTCGACGCTCTCTGGGCCGACCGGCTCGTGCGGTACGAGTCCAACGTCCGCCTCGGTCGCCGGGCCCACTACGGCGGTCCCCGTCTCGTGGAGTCCGACCCAGCGTGGCCCGCCCAGGCCCGGCGTCTGCGGGAGCGGATCGCGCTCGCGGGCGGCGAGCGTGTCCGGCGGGTCGACCACACCGGGTCCACCTCGGTCGGGGGGCTCGCCGCCAAGGACGTCATCGACCTGCAGGTCACGGTCGGCTCGATCGGGGACGCCGACGCGCTGGCCGAGCCGCTCGCCTCCGCCGGGTTCCCCCGCGTCGAGGGGATCGACCGGGACAACCCCAAGGACCACGCACCGGACCCCGCACTGTGGCAGAAGCGGCTGCACTCCGCCGCGGACCCCGGCCGCCCCGCCAACGTGCACGTCCGCGTCGAGGGCACCCCCGGATGGCGCTACGCGCTGCTCTTCCCCGACTGGCTGCGCGCCAACCCGGCCGAGCTGGCGGCCTACGAGGAGCTGAAGCGTTCCCTCTCCGCCCGCTACCGGGACGACGAGGACAGCGACCGCTACACGGACGGCAAGGAGCCCTGGTTCGACGACGCCGCCGTGCGCGCGGGGGAGTGGGCAGAACGCACCGGATGGCAACCCAGCTACGCTGACTGAACGTGGTCATATGGTTCTTTGGCGTGAAGCCCGCACTGTTCGACAGAGACCTCAGGGAAACGTGACGGTAGCCAACCACCATCCACCTCGGCAGTGGAACCTTCGTCGGGAGGTAACCCACACAGAGAAGTTCGGAGAGGCGGGCTGGCTAGCCGCCCCTTGTGTGCATCTCCAGGTGGGGGTCGCGCTTCAACGCGGTCAGCGGGATGAACGGCAGCCGGTCGCGCTCGGCAAGGCGGTCGACCGCGCCCCGGTCCGACCTCGCCCACCACGCGTCCGTGATCAGCTTCGCCATCTCGGCGTGCGTCGCCCCCTCCCGAAGGGGGTCGCGCAGGTTGATCCCGTCCATCGCGTACAGGCACAGGTACCACAGGCCGTCGGCGGTAAGGCGGCTTCGGTCGCAGGTCGCGCAGAACGGCTGGGTCGTCGAGGACACGATGCCGAACGTGGTGCCGTCGGGCAGCTCGAAACGGTCGGCGGGGGCGCCGTCCTCGTTGCGGAGGGGGGTGATCGGGCCATAGTGCGCCGTGAGCCGGGTGAGCATCTCCGCCCGCGACAGCACGCGTTCCGGCGCCCACGTCGTGGCGCCGCCGACATCCATGTACTCGATGAAACGGACCTCCGCGGGCACCGTCCTGCCGAACTCGATCAGGTCGACCAGCTCGTCGTCGTTGACGCCGTTCAACGCCACGGTGTCGATCTTGGTGCCGGTGAAGCCCGCCGGGGCCACCGACGCGATGCCCTTCAGCACCGACGGGTGGGTGGCTCGCTGCGACAGTGATTTCGACCGGTCGGCACGCAGGGTGTCGAGACTGACCGTGATACGGCCCAGGCCGGCCTTCTTCAGTGCCTCGACGTGTCCGGCCAGCAACACTCCGTTGGTGGTCAACGCGAGGTCGCGCAACGGCTTGGCGGCCAGCATGGTCACGAGCGACGGAAGGTCACGCCGCAGGAGCGGCTCGCCACCGGTGAGGCGGACCTTGTCGACACCCAGGTCCACGAACACGTCCACCAGCGTCGAGATCTCCTCGAACGTCAGCAGGTCGCGCCTGGGCAGCCACGTGTACTCGGCCTCCGGCATGCAGTACCGGCACCGCAGGTTGCACCTGTCGGTCACCGAGATCCGCAGGTTGCGCAGGGGTCGGCGGTAGGTGTCGAGCACCCAGCCTGCGTCGTCCCGAACTGCCACCCGACCAATCTATAGGCCGATCCCCATTTACGCCAGAATGGCGATAGCCATTATTTATCGGCCAATTCGTCGCCACTCTTGAAATGCGAAGAATTGAGGTACCCGCGGGAGAACGCCGTGGCCACGGCCGCGGCCCGGTCGTTGACGCCCAGCTTCGCGTACACGTGCAGCAGGTGGGTCTTGACCGTCGCCTCACTGATGAACAGGGTCCTGGCCGCCTCGCGGTTCGTCGACCCGCGCGCGATCAGGCCAAGCACCTCCAGTTCACGCTGCGACAGCGGCTCCGAGGCCGGCTGGCGCATCTGCCCCATCAGCCTCGTCGCGACGGCGGGGGAGAGCACCGCCTGCCCCTGCGCCGCCGCCTCGACCGCCCGGAACAGCTCGTCGCGCGGCGAGTCCTTCAGCAGGTAGCCGGTGGCACCCGCCTCGATCGCGGGCAGCACGTCGCTGTCGGTGTCGTAGGTGGTCAGGACCAGGATCCGCGCAGGCACGCCCCGCTTCGCCAGCTCCTTGATCGCCGTGACGCCGTCGGTCCTCGGCATCCGCAGGTCCATGAGGATCACGTCCGGCCGCAGCTTCTCGCCCGCCGCGATCGCCTCGGTGCCGTCGCCCGCCTCGCCGAGCACCTCGAACCTCGGGTCGGCGTCGAACATGCCGCGCAGCCCGTCGCGCACCACCGGGTGGTCGTCGACGATCAGCAACGTGATCACTTCGGGCCTCCGGCCGGGATCGCGGGCACCGACGCGGAGATCGCCGTGCCGCCGCCTGGCTCGGACTCGATCTCCAACCGCCCCGCGAGCCGCTGCACGCGCTGGCGCATGCCGGTGAGGCCGAAGCCGCCGTTCGCGGAACCGTTGGCGCGCTTGACGTTCGCCTCGAAGCCAACGCCGTCGTCACGCACGTCCAGTGTCACCAGGTCCTCCATGTAGGACAGTGTGAGGCCCACCCGCGAGGCCTTCGCGTGCTTGGCCACGTTCGCGAGCGCCTCCTGTGCGGTCCGCAGCAGCGTCACCTCGACGTCCGCGTGCATCGGCCGGGGGTCGCCGGTCGTGGTGAGCACCGCGTCGATCCGGTTCACCTCCGACCACCTCCTGGTCACGTCGCTGATGGCGTCGGGGAGCCTGGCGTCCGCGAGCATCGAGGGCTCCACCGCGTGGACCGTCTCGCGGGCCTCGGTGAGGCTCTCGCGGGCCAGGTTCATCGCGTTCGTGACGTGCCGGTGCCACGTGGCGGGCACGTCCGCGGTCTGCTCCGCGGCCTGGAGCTGGGTGAGGATGCCTGCCAGGCCCTGCGCCAGCGTGTCGTGGATCTCCCGCGCCATCCGCTGCCGCTCGTCCAGCACCCCGGCCTCGCGGGCCTGCACCAGCAGCTGTGCGTGCAGACCGGCGTTCTCCTCCAGTGCCGCCTCGAGCTTCACGTTGGCCTCGTGCAGCTCGACCAGTGCCTGCTTCTGGTTGGCGTTGCGCCGGTCGGCCATCTCGGCGAAGTAGGAGAACGCCCCGGCGAGCACCGAGACGATCGCGCTGAGGGCCACCCAGCCCCACCACAGGTTCTCGTGCACGATGTTGGCGAAGCCGCCGACGTAGGACATCGACGCGACCGTCGCCGTGGCGACGGTCCCGACGTAACGCCACCGGCCCCGCAGGTACTCGAACGCCATCGCGTAGCCGGCGAAGGTGAAGAAGCCGAACCAGGGCGCGATCGCGACCAGCCCGAAGGCCAGCGCGATCACGCCGGCGTAGTAGAAGGCCATGAGCGGGGTGTTGTCGTGCCAGGCAGGGTGGAGCGTGTGGAACCAGAGGAGCCAGAGGACGGTCGCGGCCGTGAGTCCCAGCATCGGCGCGTAGGGCACCGGCTGGTCCCACAGCGGCTGCGCCAGCGTGATGAGCGCGCCCGCCGCCAGGAGGTAGTAGGGAAGGACCTTGAAGACGGCCCGTTCCCCACGCTCCCAGCGGGCGTTCTCCGCACGCAGCTCGGCCTCGATGCTCACGACTTACTCCCAGCGGAAGAACCGCGCGGCCAGTCCGCCGGCCACGATCGTCCACCCCAGCATGACAGCCACGTGCAGTAGCTGCGGCCAGTGACCTGCGGCGGAGTCCTGCAATGATTGCACGCCGGCACCCAGCGGTGTGAAGTCGCTGATCGTCCGCAGCACGTTGTTCATGGTCTCGCGGGGCGCCCACAGGCCGCCGAAGAACAGCACCGGGAAGAACAGCACGGTCCCGATCGCGCCGGCGCCCTTGCCGCTCGGTGCGAGGGAGGCCACGAGCAGCCCGATCGACAACATCGCCAGGGCGCAGAGCACGTAGGAGACGAGGTAGGCGGGCAGCTGGCTCGGTAGGCTGACGTCGAACGCCACCCGGCCGATGGCCAGGACCACGACCATCACGAGCACGGACATGACCGTGCACATCAGCAGTTGGGCGCCGAGCATCACCGACGGCTTGACCGGGGTGGTCCGCATCCGCCGCAGGACACCCTTCTCGCGGTAGGTGGCGAACTGCTGGGGCAGGCCGCTGAGCGAGAATGTCGCTATCGCCATCGCGACGATGATCGGCGCGTAGAGGTCGATCACCCGCAGGCCGCCGAGCCCCTTGTCGGGCTCGCGCATCGCCGGGATCGAGCCGAGGATGATCAGCAGGAGCGGGGGGAACACGATCGCGAAGAAGACGCCTGCCGGTTCGCGGAAGAAGAGTTTGGTCTCGGTGCGGGTGAGTCGAGTCAGTGCGGACATGTCTGTGATGCTCCTCAGGCGTCGATCTTGCGGCCGGTGAGTGCGACGAACGCGTCGTCGAGGGAGGTCTGCTCGACCCTGAGGTCGCCTGCGACGACCTGGTTGCGGGCGAGCACGGTGGTCACGGCGAGCAGCAGGTTGCCGGTGCCGGTGACGACGAGCTGGCTGCCTGCCCGCTCGACCGACGCGACCTCGGGCAGGGCGGTCAGCAGGGCGTGGTCGATCGGCGCGGACGGGCGGAACCGGATCCGCTGCCGGTCGTCGACCTTCGCGACGAGGCCGGCGGGCGTGTCGACGGCGACGATCTGGCCCGAGTCGACCAGCGCGAGCCGGTCGCACAGCCGTTCCGCCTCTTCCATGAAGTGCGTGACCAGCACGATCGTGACGCCGCGGTCGCGGATGCCCTCGATGAGGTCCCACGCGTCGCGGCGGGCCTGCGGGTCCAGGCCGGTGGTCAGCTCGTCGAGCACGGCCACCTTCGGGTTGCCGAGCAGCGCCAGCGCGATCGACAGCCGCTGCTTCTGACCGCCGGAGAGCCGCCTGAACTGCGTGCTCAGCTTGTCGGTCAGGTTCAGGATCCCGATCAGCTCACGCCAGTCGGCCGGGTTGCGGTAGAAGGAGCTGTAGAGCTCCATCGCCTCGTCGACCCGCATCTTGTCGGGCAGCTCGCTCTCCTGCAGCTGCACGCCGAGCAGCTCACGCAGCTCGCGGCTGTCGCTGCGCGGGTCGATGCCGCCGACGCTGATGGAACCGCCGTCCGGCGAGCGCAACCCCTCGATGCACTCGACGGTGGTGGTCTTGCCCGCCCCGTTGGGGCCCAGGATGCCGAAGATCTCGCCCTGCTCGACGGCGAAGCTCACCCCGTTGACGGCGGTGTGGTCCCCGTAGCGCTTGACGAGGTTGTTGACCTCGATGATTGCCATGCCACAAGCGTGGCTTCCGGGAGGGGTCCGCCGAATCGACCGCGCGGCCAGGCCTCTGATCGACTGCGGTGGGTCAGCTGATCAACCGATCGGTGGATGCCCGGTCAGTAGGGCGGCCAGACGTCGAAGATGTGCTTGTAGGCCAGCCACGAGGAGAGGTCGTGCCGGAACTGGCTGAACTCCTCGAGTGTCTTGTGGACCGTGCACATCGCCAGGTCGGCGTCACCCACCCGGATGACCTGGCTGGCGACCGCCGCGGCGAACTCCTCGGACTGCACGATCCGCGCCCGCATGCCGGTCGGCGCCTCGAGCCCGAGCAGCAGGTCGGTGGTGCGCCAGTGGCGCCCGTCGCTGGTCGCGCGGACCGCGGTGAGCACGCTCGGACCCGCCTTCGCGTGCCGCGAGCGCGGGCGCTGGTGGGTGAGGCGGAGGTTGAGCGTGGGCAGCAGCCACGTCACCTCGGCGTCGTGGAACGGGTCCTCGGGGGTGGGGCACTCCGTGCGCAGCCCCCAGCGTTCGACCTGGCACGTTCGCAGGTGCCGGGTCGTGCCGGAGGAGTACGTCCGCGACGCCGTGAAGGTGTCTACGACGTCGACGAGCTGGGGGGTGATCGCCGTGCCCACCTGTCGAAGGGTAGTCGTCGGCGTGCTGTCGGTGATCCACGGGTTTCGATTCGTTATGTCACGACTCGTACCCAGTCAGGTACCGAATTGATAAATGCATCACCCGACTGGTCAGTAGCCATTGACCGTGCGTGGCGCTCTCGCTAGACCTTGTCGTCCCAGGTCAGGGGAATGTCGAGCCATGCCTCGACGTCGTACCCCGCTGCCGCGATCCCGTCCACCGCTGTGAAGGTCCGTTCGAACGCGCGCTCGACCGTCACCCGGTCGAGGTGCCCGGCGGTGTGCGCCTCGAGGACCTCGTCGGTGTCCAGCACGCGGAGGTCCCGGCGGTCGCGCACCAGGATGTCCAGATAGAGGTCGGTGGTCCGCCACACCGGTCCGCGCTCGACGTCGACGATGTCGATGTACACGTCGTGGCCGAGCGTCTGGCCGGGGTGCGGCAGCCAGCGGCCGATCCGCAGGCCGTGGCCGGGCAGCAGCCACGACCGGAAGTAGCCGATGTGGGGATGACCCTCCACCGGCCGCCCCATGTACAGGCCGAAGTCGGTGGTCTCGTAGCGGTCGACCACCCGCACGATCCCCTTCGGGTCGGTGTTGGTCATCGCGGCGACGTCGAACAGCTCGATCTTCGGTGGGTGCAGGTCGGTCACGACCCCAGCCTGCCAGTACCGCCGCCCAACGGCCCGAACATGCTCTGACCTGCGCGAACCAAAACTGTCGTACCCCCGGCGTAACCTCTTTGTCGTGGCAACCGTGACCGCTAACTCCGAGTTCCGACCCATCGGTGACATCCCCCGCACCGACGGCAGCTTCCGCATGGTCAGCGACTACGCGCCGGCAGGCGACCAGCCCGCGGCCATCGACGAACTGGAGCGCCGCGTCAACGCGGGCGAGAAGGACATCGTGCTGCTCGGCGCCACCGGCACGGGCAAGTCGGCGACCACGGCGTGGCTGATCGAGCGGCTGCAGCGCCCGACCCTGCTGATCGCGCCGAACAAGACGCTGGCCGCCCAGCTGGCCAACGAGCTGCGCGAGTTCTTCCCGAACAACGCGGTCGAGTACTTCGTCAGCTACTACGACTACTACCAGCCGGAGGCGTACGTCCCGCAGACGGACACCTACATCGAGAAGGACTCGTCCATCAACGAGGACGTGGAGCGCCTGCGCCACTCGGCGACGTGGAGCCTGCTGTCCCGCCGCGACGTGATCGTGGTCGCCTCGGTGTCGTGCATCTACGGCCTGGGCAGCCCGCAGGAGTACCTGGACCGCACGATCGCGCTGGCGGTCGGCGACGAGGTCGAGCGGGACGTACTGCTGCGTGCGCTGGTCGACACCCAGTACACCCGCAACGACGTGGCCTTCAGCCGCGGCACGTTCCGGGTGCGCGGCGACACGGTCGAGATCATCCCCGCGTACGAGGAGCTGGCCGTCCGCATCGAGTTCTTCGGCGACGAGGTGGAGGCGCTGTACTACCTGCACCCGCTCACCGGCGACATCGTCAGGCAGGTCGACTCGGTCCGCATCTCCCCGGCGACCCACTACGTGGCGGGTCCGGAGCGGATGGAACGCGCGATCAGGGGGATCGAGGCGGAGCTGGAGCAGCAGCTGGCCCAGATGGAGAAGCAGGGCAAGCTGCTGGAGGCGCAACGCCTGCGCATGCGCACGAGCTACGACATCGAGATGATGCGCCAGGTCGGGTTCTGCTCGGGCATCGAGAACTACTCGCGCCACATCGACTACCGCGGCCCCGGCACCGCCCCAGCGACCCTCCTCGACTACTTCCCGGAGGACTTCCTGCTCGTCATCGACGAGTCCCACGTGACGGTGCCGCAGGTCGGCGGCATGTACGAGGGCGACATGTCGAGGAAGCGCACCCTGGTGGAGCACGGTTTCCGCCTGCCGTCCGCGATGGACAACCGCCCGCTGACGTGGGAGGAGTTCCAGGACCGCATCGGCCAGACCGTGTACCTGTCGGCGACGCCGGGTCCGTACGAGATGGGCCAGACCGCGGGCGAGTTCGTGGAGCAGGTGATCCGCCCGACCGGCCTGATCGACCCGGAGGTCATCGTCAAGCCGACGGAGGGCCAGATCGACGACCTGGTCCACGAGATCCGCGTGCGTGCCGAACGGGACGAGCGCGTGCTGGTCACGACGCTGACGAAGAAGATGTCGGAGGACCTGACCGACTATCTGTTGGAGCTGGGCATCCGGGTTCGTTACCTGCACTCGGAGGTGGACACGCTCCGGCGGGTGGAGCTGCTGCGTCAGCTGCGGCTCGGCGAGTTCGACGTCCTGGTGGGCATCAACCTCCTGCGTGAGGGGCTGGACCTACCGGAGGTCTCGCTGGTGTCGATCCTGGACGCGGACAAGGAGGGGTTCCTCCGGTCCGGCACGAGCCTGGTGCAGACGATCGGCCGTGCGGCGCGGAACGTGTCGGGCCAGGTTCACATGTACGCGGACCGCATCACGGACTCGATGCGCCACGCGATCGACGAGACCAACCGTCGTCGGGCGAAGCAGATCGCGTACAACGAGGAGCGGGGCCTGGATCCGCAGCCGTTGCGGAAGAAGATCGCCGACATCCTGGACCGTGTGTACAACGAGGCCGAGGACGGCTCGACGGAGTCGGTTCCGATCGGTGGGTCGGGTCGTAACGCGTCCCGTGGTCGTCGGGCGGCGGGGGAGCCGGGTGGTCGTTCTTCCGGGGTTTACGTCAAGGAGAACGTCGGGTCGATGGCTCGGGCGGAGCTGGCGGATCTGGTGCAGCAGTTGACCGATCAGATGATGAACGCGGCGCGTGATCTTCAGTTCGAGTTGGCGGCTCGGTTGCGGGATGAGATCGCTGATCTGAAGAAGGAGTTGCGGGGGATGGATGCTGCTGGGGTCAAGTAGTTGGGTTGTCGGTTGTGGGCGGGGGCGGGCCGGGGCCGGGGTGCGTGGGGAGGGTTGGGTAGGGGGTTGGGTTGGCAGGGCCGGTTGAGGTTGTGCGGGGCCGGGGCCGGGGCCGGGTCGGGGTGTGTGGGGAGAGTTGGGCGTGGGGGGTCGGTGGGCAAGGACTGGTTGAGTTTGGCCGGAGCCGGAGCCGGAGCCGGAGCCGGAGCCGGAGCCGGAGCCGGAGCCGGAGCCGGAGCCGGAGCCGGAGCCGGAGCCGGAGCCGGAGCCGGAGCCAGAGCCAGAGCCAGAGCCAGAGCCAGAGCCAGAGCCAGAGTGGGGCCGGGAGCCGAGAGCGAGGCCCGGAGCCAGAGCGGGGCCGGGAGCCGAGAGCCAGGCCCAGAGTCAGAGTCAGGGCCGGAGTTGGGGCCGGGAGCCGGAGCCAGAGTCAAAGGCGGAGCGGGGCGGGAGCCAGAGCCGGAGCTGGGGTGCCGATGCATGTCCCTCCCCGACACAACGCCACCCCAACCAGGCCCTGCCAACCCACCCCCTACCCAACCCTCCCCAGTCACCCCCGGTTTGGGGCGGCGAACCTGTCTGGGGTCTTCAGCCCTTCATCGCCCTCCGTCGTTTGGGTGTGGCCCGTCGCACTTTGCGGAGACTTCTGGGCGGTAGGTCAGGGGGATTCCCAGGATGTGTCGGATGTAGATCTCGATGTGTTCGGGTAGTCGTGGGTTTGCTTCTATCTTGGCGAACGTCGTGATCAGTCGGGCGTCTGGTGTGGCTGTGCGGTGGACTGTGCGCCAGAGGTTCAGCGGTTGGGTTTCGGTGCCGCCGACCGAGTGCTCCACGTGGAAGATCGGTTGGGCGGTTGTCGCCCGCAGGAGGTCGCCGTCTGGGCCTCGGTGTTCGGTCGTTCCGATGAACGTGACGGTTTGTGCGTCGTGGTCGAGTTTGGTCTGTTCCAGTACCAGTCCGTAGGTTTCCGGGGCCAGCCACAGGCGCTGTGTCGACTTGCGGGCGAAGACGTCCTCGTTGCCCCAGGCCGCCGCGCTGCCTGCGGCTACCACCCCCGGGATGAAGACGTCCGGGTGACGGGCCTTGCGGGTCTCCAGGTCCCAGAGCATGGCTCGGGTGAACACCAGCGGCTCGTCGAGGACGTACCTGTCCTCGAGAACCTTGTTGACGTCGAGTGGGGACAGTTCGTACCGGGTCGAGGTGGGGTCGTGCCAGGCCTCGCGGAAGAGGTCTTCGTGCTTGAGGGCTGTCATCGGCGCCTCTTCCCTGGAGGTAGTTATGCGCATAACATTATGCGCATAACTAGTTTCGTCAAGGAGTGACTGTGGACTTCGAGCAAGCCGACGCCATCAACCAGGCCATCCGTCTCCTGAGCCTGCGTCATCGGGCCAGGGCCGCTGCCCTTCTTGCCCCGCTTGGGCTGCATCCTGGGCAGGAGGCGCTCCTGCTCGAACTCGCCAGGACCGGGCCGATGATCCAGGCCCAGCTCAGCGACGCCCTCGGGTGTGAGCCGCCCAGTGTCACGCTCATGAGCCGCAAGCTCGACGCCTCCGGTCACATCCGTCGCTCGCCCGCTCCCTCCGACAAGCGCGCCAGCGTCGTCGAACTCACCGACAGCGGCATTGCGTTGGTCGGTCGGATCAAGGAGCTTTGGTGCGCTCTCGGGGAGGAGACTGTTGCCGGTCTGCCCGCCGAAACTGTGGCGGGCCTTCCCGGCATCCTCAACACGTTGACCGGCAACGTGGACTCCAGGCGCCATCCACACGGTCGGGCCGGACTCGTCGAGCAGGACCGTGACTACGAACCCAGCGCGTTGGGGTTCGTGCGTGAGCACGTCGAGCAGATCATGCGTACCGGCACGACGGACGGGGTCACGATGAGCGACCGGCCCGTGGTGTTGATGACCTATCGGGGCGCCAGGTCCGGCAAGCTTCGCAAGACTCCGGTGATGCGTGTCGAGCACGAGGGGCGCTACGCCGCCGTCGCTTCCAACGGTGCTCAACCGACCAACCCGCAGTGGTATCCGAGTCTGCTTGCCGAGCCCGCCGTCGAGTTGCAGGACGGTACGGTGACCCGTCGGTTCCTGGCGCGTGAGGTGTTCGGGGACGAGAAGGCGCTCTGGTGGCGGCGGGCCGTGGACGCCTATCCGGACTATGCCGACTACCAGCGCGGGATCGACCGACAGATCCCCGTCCTGGTGCTCGAACCTGTCACGTCTCCTGTGGAGGTTTCGTCCACTCGGGTATGAACGTCCTTCTCTGGATCGGGCAGATCGTGCTCGCCGGGATCTTCGCGTTGTCCGGGTCGCTCAAGTCCACGCAGAGTGCGGAGCGGATGGTCGAGACCGGTCAGACGGCCGCGAAGATCGTGCCGTTGCCGTTCATGCGGGTGGCGGGTGTGACCGAGCTTCTCGGCGTGGTCGGGGTCATCCTGCCGTGGGCCACCGGGATCGCCCGGGTCCTCACGCCTGTCGCCGCGGCCGGGTTCGGTGTCGTCATGGTGCTTGCCGCGACCGTCCACGCGCGGCTGCGTGAGCCGAAGGCCATCTCGACGAACATCGGCATCCTCGTGGTCGCGCTCCTCGTCTCATGGGGTCGGTTCGCTGACCTCTGAGCCTCGACGCAACGTGCGGATCTGGCGGCTCACCAGGGCGACCAGCGTCGTGACCACGATCAGGACCGCGCAGCCGACCAGGGTGGGCCCCGTGCCGGCGGCCGACGCGATCGGGCCTGTCGCCAGACCGCCTACCGGCACCGCGATGTACGAGCCGATCATGTCGTAGCTGTAGACCCGGGCGAGGCGGTCGCCCGGCACGTTCTCCTG
Organism: Actinophytocola oryzae; assembly: GCF_004364325.1. GTDB lineage: Bacteria > Actinomycetota > Actinomycetes > Mycobacteriales > Pseudonocardiaceae > Actinophytocola > Actinophytocola oryzae. The sequence continues at coordinate 80,855 of NZ_SOCP01000017.1, forward strand.
CAGCGACAGGTCCCACGCGATCGTGAACTGCTCCAGTGCCAGTCCACACAGGAACATGGCGGGCATCAGTACCGCGAGGTGCGGCACCACGCCGAGCACGAGCAGGGGCGGCGCGGCCAACGTCACCAGCGCCACGCCGAACAGCAGTGCCCGTCTTGGCAGCCACCGTGCCGCCAGGATGCCGCCGACCACCGCGCCCGCTGTCTGGCACGCCAGCGACAGGCCCCACGCCGCGCGTCCGAACGTCTCGTCCGCGACCACCGGGCCGAGGACCTGCGCGCCGCCGACCACCGCCGCGTTGACGATCATGAACTGCAGCACCACCACCCACACCCAGCTCCGTGACACGAACTCCGTCCAGCCCTCACGCAGTTCGGCCAGCGGGTTGGCGCGGGGCCGCACGACCCGTTCGCCGCCGACCCGGACGTAGCCGAGTGCCTCCAGCGTGAAAACCACGGCCACGGCCGCCATCGCCCAGCCCGGTCCGGCCGACGCCACCAGCAGGCCGCCGAGTGAGGCCCCCGTGATCGCGGCCGAGTTCGTGCCGATCCGCAGCAGTGCGTTGGCCGGCTGCAACTGTTCCGGCGGCACGGTTTCCGGCGTGATGGAGTAGGACGCGGGCAGGGCGACCGCCGCCACCGCGCCGTTGACGAGCCCGATGGCGGCCAGCAGCGGCACCGACGCGAAGCCCGCCACCACCGAGGCCGCCATCAGTGCCGCGGTGGCCGCCGCGGCGAGGCTGGAACCCTGCAGCAGCAACGCTCTCGGCAGCCGGTCCGCCAGCACCCCGCCGGCGAGCAGCAGCACGACGTTCGCGATGGCGCGGACACCCACCACGAAACCGAGGTCGCCCACCGAGCCGGTGAGGTCGAGGACCGCGAAGGACAGCGCGATCGGCGCCACGGCGTTGCCGAGGAACCCGGTCGTGCGCGCGGCCGCGAGCCAGCGGAACCGCGCATGCGATAAAACCCCCATACGGGAGTTCTACCGCAGCAGACCCTCGTCCAGGCGTACCAGTGCGGCATCCAGCGTCGAGAGGATCTTCGGGTCCTCGGTCCTGACCCAGTTCAGTGCCGCGGTCAGGAGCACGCCGAAGATCGCGCCGACGGTCGCCTGCAGCGCGGGGTCCTCCGGTGAGGTGCCGACGCGTGCGGCGGACAGGTCGGTGATGATCTCCAGCGTCTCCCTGGTGCCGTGCAGGGTCGCGCCCCACAGCTCCGGCACCGACAGCAGCAGCCGCCCCCGGTCGAGCTGGATCTCGACGTCGCGGGGCGTCATCTGGGCGAACGCCTCGCGGATCGCGGCCCGCCACGCCTGGATGAGGTTCAGCTCCGGTGGCTGCGACTCGAACGCCGCGTAGATCACCGGGTCGTAGTCGTCGTGCACGACGAGGTCTTCCTTGGTGGGGAAGTAGCGGAAGACGGTGCTCGGCGACACCTCGGCCGCCTCGGCGACCTGCTCGACGGTCGTCGCCGCGTAGCCCTGCTCGCGGAACAGGCGGACCGCGTGCGACTGGATGGCGATCTTCGTCCTCGCCTTCTTGCGCTCGCGCAGCCCGCCCGCCCCGGTCTCGGCGGCTCTACCGAACAACGACGTCATGACCCGATTCTGCTGGTTGTGGGGCCGTGATGGCGACCCGGGTCGCGCGTGCGGGCAGGAAGAGCAGGGTCAACAGGGCACCGAGGACAGCCATCCCGACCGCCACCCACGCCAGCTGTGAGAGCCCTTCGACGAACGCCGTCCGCACCTCGGTGAGCAACGCGGCGGAGCCGGCCTTCTCGGCGACCGCGACGCCGGCGAACACGCTGTCCCGGACGGCGTCCCGCACCTGCGCCGGCAGTCCGGTCAGGGTCAGGTGGGCGGTGTAGCCGGCGTTGAGCACGCTGCCGAGGATCGCCGCCGACAGCGGGGAGCCGAGCTTCTGCACGGCCTGCATCAACGCGGACGCCACGCCCGCGCGGTCGGCGTCGATGGTGGCGAGCGCCGCGCTCGACGCCGTGGCCAGCGCGAGGCCCGCGCCGAGTCCGCCGAGTGCGGTCCACGTTGCCGCGAGACCGTAGCCGCTGGCCACGGTGGTGGCGGTGGCGAGCACGAGCGCGCCCGCGAGGATCGCGAACCCGATCGTGACGGTGATCTTCGACCCGAGCCGCGTGGCGATCCGGTCGGCGCTGCCCGCGCCGACCATCATGCCGCCGAGCAGGGGGAGCAGCCGGATGCCGCTGCCCATCGCGTCGGTGCCGAGCACGCCCTGGAAGTACTGCGGCGCCGCGAACAGCACGCCGAAGAACGCGAACACGCCGAGCCCGGCGATGACCGTGCCCCAGAGGAACCGCTCGTCGCGGAAGAGGCGCAGGTCGACGAGCGCGCGGCTGCCCCGGCTCCGCTCCCACAGCCCGAACAGGACGAGGACCGCCAGACCGCCGAGGATCCCGCCGAGCGCGCCCGCCGAACCCCAGCCGTCCTGACCGGCCTTGACGACCCCGAACGTGAGTGCCGCGAGCCCCGCGCTGGAGGCCACCATGCCGACCGGGTCGAGTGCGGGCCGGTGGGGACTGCGTGACTCCGGCAGTAGCACGACCACCGCGACCAGTGCGACCGCGAGTACGGGCAGGTTCATGAGGAAGACCCAGCCCCACCAGAGGTTGCTGAGCACCCACCCGCCGACGATCGGCCCGAGCGGCAGGGCGAGGAAGTTCGCGACCGACCAGATCCCGATCGCCCTCGGCCGCTCCTCCGGCGTGAACATCACGGTCAGCCCCGAGAGCACCAGCGGGATCACGAACGCGCCACCGAGACCGAGCACGGCCTGCGCCGCGATGAACATCCCCGGGCTGGTGGCCACGGCCGCGAACACGGACCCGGCCGCGTAGATCAGCAGGGCGACGACCAGCATCTTCTTCCGCCCGAAACGGTCACCGAGCAGTCCGCCCGGAAGCACGCCCGCCGCCAGCATCAGCGTGAACGCGGAGACGAACCACTGCAGCTCGGCGGCGCTCGCGTCCAGCTCGCGGGCGAGCGTCGGCAGCGCGACGGACAGGATCGTCGCGGGCAGGGCCACGGCAAGCACGGCAAGGCTGAGCGCCCCCAACGCCCACCACCGGCGGTTCCCTTCGACCGACATGAGAGTACGCCACCTTTCGACAGTCAACACGAAAATGAAAGTACACTGTCAAATTCGAGTTGGCTAGCAAATAGAACGCGCGAGCCCGCCGGGCTCGCGCGTCGGTGCTCGGGAGGTCAGTCCCGCAGGTCGGGGAAGTCCTCCTCGCGGTACTCGCCCGCCACGCGGGTCTCGGGGTCGGCGTGGACGTCGTGCTCACGGCCGCGCAGCTCGACGCGGCGGATCTTGCCGGAGATCGTCTTCGGCAGCTCGGCGAACTCCAGGCGGCGGATCCGCTTGTAGGGCGCCAGGTTCTCGCGGGCGAAGGCCAGGATGGACCGGGCCGTGACGGCGTCGGGGGAGTGGCCGGCGGCCAGCACCACGTACGCCTTGGGCACCGAGAGCCGGATCGGGTCCGGCGACGGGACGACCGCCGCCTCGGCGACCGCCTCGTGCTCGATCAGCACGCTCTCCAGCTCGAACGGCGAGATCCGGTAGTCCGACGCCTTGAACACGTCGTCCGACCGCCCCACGTAGGTGATGTACCCGTCCGCGTCGCGGGCCCCGACGTCACCCGTGTGGTAGTAGCCGTCGCGCATGACCTCGGCCGTGCGTTCCTCGTCGTCGGCGTACCCGGTCATCAGCCCGACCGGCCGCCTCGACAGGTCGACGCAGATCTCGCCCTCGTCGCTCGGCACGCCCGCCGCGTCGATCAGCGCGATGCCGAACCCGGGCAGCGCGCGGCCCATCGACCCCGGCTTCACCGGCTGGCCGGGCGTGTTCGCGACCTGCACGGACGTCTCCGTCTGACCGAAGCCGTCCCGGATCGTCACGCCCCACGCCTTGCTGACCTGCTCGATCACCTCGGGGTTGAGCGGCTCGCCCGCCCCGACGACCTTGACGGGCGGTGTCCGCAGCGCGTTCAGGTCGGCCTGGATCAGCATCCGCCACACGGTCGGGGGCGCGCAGAACGACGTGACGGCGCACCGGTCCATCACACTCATCAGGCCGAGCGCGTCGAAGCGCGTGTAGTTGTGGATGAACACCGTCGCCTCGGCGTTCCACGGCGCGAACACGTTGCTCCACGCGTGCTTCGCCCAGCCCGGGGAGGAGATGTTGAGGTGCACGTCGCCGGGTTCGAGGCCGATCCAGTACATCGTGGACAGGTGGCCGACCGGGTAGGACACGTGCGTGTGCGTCACGAGCTTCGGCCGCGCGGTCGTGCCCGAGGTGAAGTACAGCAGCAGCGTGTCGTCGGCGTTCGTCACGCCGTCCGGCGAGAACCCGGCGGGCTCGCGCTCGGCGTCGGCGAAGTCGAGCCACCCGTCGACCGGCTCGCCGACGGCGACGCGGGTGTAGGAACCGGGCACGTCGGCGAACTTCGGCGCGTCGGCCGACCGCACCACCACGTGCGCGGCCCTGCCCCGCTCCACCCGGTCCCGCAGGTCGGCGGCGCCGAGCAGGGTGGACGCCGGGATCAGGACGGCGCCGAGCTTCATGGCGGCGAGGATCGTGAGCCACAGCTCGCCCTGGTTGCCGAGCATGAGGACGATCCGGTCGCCGCGCCGGACCCCGTTCGCGCGCAGCCAGTTCGCGACCTGGTCGGACCTGCGGGACACCTCCGCGAACGTCCACCTCAGCTCGCTGCCGTCCTCCTCCACGATCCACAGCGCGGGCCTGCTCGCGGTCGGCTCGGTCGCGGCGACCACGTCGAACCAGTCGAGCGCCCAGTTGAACTCGGTCAGGGCAGGCCAGTCGAACTCCGCGGTGGCGCGGAGGTAGTCGGTCCTGTGGTCGAGGAGAAAGTCCCGTGCCGCGCGGAACGTCTCGGTGGCCCCACTGCTCACCTTGTCTGCCTCCTACTCGCCGTTGAACTTCGGTGCCCGCCGCTCGACGAACGCCTGCACCGCCTCACCAAGATCCTCGCTGGGCAGGAACGCGGCGTTCCAGGCCCCCACGTAACGCAGCCCGGCGGCCACGTCGTGCTCGCGCTGGTTGTTGAGCACGTCCTTGACACCCTGCACGACCAGCGGCGGGTTGGCCGCGATGTCGGCGGCGAGCGACCTGGCCGCGGCGAGCACCGCCTCCTGGTCCGGGTACACGTCGTTGACCAGGTTGATCTTCTCGGCCCGCGCCGCGTCGATGTCCCTGCCGGAGTAGGCGAGCTCACGCAGGTGCCCCTCGCCGATGATCCCGGCGAGCCGGTGCAGGCTGCCGAGGTCGGCGACGATCGCGACCTTGACCTCGCGGACGCTGAACTTCGCGTCGGCGCTGGCCAGCCGCACGTCCGCCGCCGCGATCACGTCGACCCCACCGCCGATGCACCACCCGCTCACGGCGGCGATCACGGGCTTGCGGCACGCCGCGACGGCGGTCACGGCGTCCTGGAGCCTGCGCAGCTTGCCGAGGAACTCGGTGCGCGGCTTCGCGAGGGCGCGGTCGCCGAGCAGGCCCGCCCAGTCGCCGGACATCGCGGGCAGGTCGAGACCGTAGGTGAAGTTCGCGCCACTGCCCGTGAGCACGACCGCGCGGACGGCGTCGTCCCGGTCGAGCTCGCCGAAGACGATCGGCAGCTCCCGCCAGAAGTCCGGGCCCATCGCGTTGCCCTTGCCCGGGCCGAGGAGTGTTACGTCCGCGACCCCGTCCGCGATATCCACCTTCAGCGAGACCAGGTTGTCGGTCATGCTGCCATCCTCATCCGTTCGGCTTTTACCCGCAGTATGTCCTACTGACCACAGAGTTCCCCCGATCGTGTCGGCCGAGGTTTGGCAGTCTGGGCCGGCTTGGGCGTTACCGTCCGGCTCAGGCGGATCCTCATGTCAAGGAGGGCGCGAATGGCACGGGAAAACGTGATGTCGACGCCGATTTTCGACCAGCTGCTGCGTGAGATGGCGCAGCGGGCGGAGCAGCACGCCTCGAGCCCGTCATCTCCTCCGGTGCCACCCTCGACCGCGTCACAGGCCCAGCCGGAGCCCTCGACAGCGGCGGAGGGGGAACAGCGCCCCACCCCGAGACGCCGCCATCGCGCGGACTGACCGCACCACCGACCGGCCGCCCGTGCACTGAAGGACGCCTTCCTTACGTCCAGCGTTACGAAGGCGTCCTTCAGTGCACCGGGGCCGGCTGGGACTTGCGTCTCACTGTCCTCCTCACCACAAAGTCTTTAGCGACGTGAACTATCTGCGTTAGCCTTGCTGTGGAACCTGTGCGAAGGGGGGCACAATCGTGTCTCGTGTGCGGTCGCTCGCCGAACTTGGCCCGCACTACAAGTGGATCGCGTTGTCGAACACGACGTTGGGGATGCTGATCGCGACGATCAACTCCTCGATCGTGTTGATCGCGTTGCCGGACATCTTCAACGGGATCGGGATCAACCCGCTCGACCCCGCCAAGACCAGCTACCTGCTGTGGATGATCATGGGCTTCCTGATCGTCACGGCCGTGCTGGTCGTGAGCTTCGGGCGTCTCGGGGACATGTACGGCCGGGCCAGGATGTACAACCTCGGCTTCCTGATCTTCACGGTCTCGTCGATCCTGCTGGCCGTCACGTGGATGACCGGGGACGCCGCGGCGCTCTGGCTCATCGGCTGGCGTGTCGTCCAGGGCATCGGCGGCGCCTTCCTGATGGCGAACTCCAGCGCGATCCTCACCGACGCGTTCCCGACCAACCAGCGTGGCCTCGCCCTGGGCATCAACGGCGTCGCCGCCGTCGCCGGGTCGTTCCTCGGCCTGGTCGTCGGCGGTGTCCTCGCCCCGATCAACTGGCACTGGATCTTCCTCGTGTCCGTCCCCTTCGGCGTGATCGGCACCATCTGGGCCTACGTCAAGCTGCACGACACCTCGAAGCGCCACCGGGCGCGCATGGACTGGGGCGGCAACATCACCTTCGCCATCGGGCTCATCGCGGTGATGGTCGCGATCACCTACGGCCTCCAGCCCTACGGCGGCCACTCGATGGGCTGGACGAGCCCGTTCGTCCTGACCGCGCTGATCGGCGGACTGGTCGTGCTCGGCGTGTTCGCCTGGATCGAGCAGCGGGTCGAGAACCCGCTGTTCAACCTGAAGCTGTTCAGGATCCGCGTCTACATGCTCGGCAACATCGCCAACCTCATGGCCTCACTCGGCCGGGGTGGTCTCCAGTTCATCCTGATCATCTGGCTGCAGGGCATCTGGTTGCCGCAACACGGCTACTCCTACGAGCAGACCCCGCTCTGGGCGGGCATCTACATGCTGCCGATGACGGTCGGCTTCCTGATCGCCGCACCGCTGTCCGGACTGCTGTCCGACCGCAGGGGCGCCGCCTTCTTCACCACCGGCGGCATGATCATCACGGCGTTGACGTTCTTCCTGCTGACCGAGTTGCCGGTGAACTTCCCGTACCCGATGTTCGCCGCGCTGCTGGTCGTCAACGGGGTCGGCATGGGCATGTTCACCTCGCCGAACCGCGCCGAGGTGATGTCGGCACTGCCCGGCAACGCACGCGGCGCGGGTGCCGGCATGACCGCCACCTTCCAGAACTCGGCGATGGTCCTGTCGATCGGCATCTTCTTCAGCCTGATCATCGCGGGCCTCTCGCAGACCCTGCCCACGGCCATGAGCACCGGCCTGACCGCCCACGGCGTCCCGGCCGACGCGGCCAACCAGCTGGCGCAGCTGCCCGCGGTCGCGGTCCTGTTCGCCGCGTTCCTCGGCTACAACCCGATCCAGCACCTCCTCGGCAACTCCCTCGGGTCGTTGCCACCGGACCAGGCGAGCTTCCTGACCGGGCACAGCTTCTTCCCGAGCCTGGTCACCCAGCCGTTCGCGGACGGCCTGCACATCGCGTTCTGGTTCGCGATCATCGCGAGCCTCATCGCGGCGGCGGCGTCCTGGTTCGGCAGGCCGCGCAGCGGCAAGGTCGGGGTGGCCGAGCCGGTGGTCGGGGAGCAGGCGATACCCGCCGCCTCCTGAGTCTCAGGGTGACAGGCCGCGGCGCTGCGCCACCGCCGCGGCCTGGATCCGGCTCCGCATGCCGAGCTTGCGCAGGATGTTCGACACGTGGACGCTCGCCGTCTTCACACTGATGAACAGCTCGTCGGCGATCTCGGCGTTCGTACGGCCGAGACCCACCAGCGCCAGCACCTCCGCCTCGCGTGCCGTGAGCCCGTCCGGGTCCTCCCCGGCGGGCGCCGGGGCGACCTCGGGCAGCGTGAGCCGCGCCCGCTCCGCCAGTGCCCGGACGTCCTCGGCCAGCGGCAACGCCTTCAGCGACGCCGCGACGGCACTCGCCTCGGCCAGCGCGGTGACCGCCTGCTGACGTGCGCCCCGGGTCAGCAGCACCGCCTCGGCGAAGCGGAACCTGGCGTAGCCCAGCAGGTGGCGGTCGTGTGCCGCGACCTCGGCCACCTCGGCCCACGCCTGCGGTGACGGCGCCGCCACCCTGGAGTGCTCCGCCCGCGCCAGGGCCAGGTAGCGGCGTGTCCTCGCGAGCAGCAGCGCCCCGTCGGCCGCCATCGCCGCGAGGTGCGCCTCACCGGCCGACAGGAGCGCGTCGGCGTGTGCCGGGCTGTCCGGCAGGCCCGCGTCCGCCTCGACCCGCAGCCCGACCGCCAGCACCCGGGCCGCCCGGTGCTGGTTGTCCGCCGACTGCGCCACCCGCAGCCCCTCCCCGGCCGCCGCCCGCGCGTCCGCCCACCGGCCCTCCCGGGCGGCGAGCAGTGCCTGGAGCGCTGACAGCTCGGTGCCGTGCTGCACGTCGTCCTGGCCCGTCAGCACGTCGGCGCACGTGGCGAGCAGTACGGCAGCCGAGGCCCGGTCGCCGCGCCGCAGGTACAGGTCCGCGCGTGCCAGGTCCATCGGCAGCCGGGTGAACGCGTCGGCGCCCTGGTCGACCGGGTCGTCGGCCGCATCGAGCGCCTCGTCCCAGCGGCACAGCTCCGCGAGCGCCCTGACCTGGTTGCCCACGATCAGCAGCAGGTAGAAGTCGAAGCCGAACTCGGCAGCCCGCGCGATGCCCTCGCGGGCCAGCGTCAGCGCCTCCTCCGGTCGGTCCACCCACACCAGCGCCTCGGGGTGGTTCGCGTAGTTGACGCCGAGCAGGCGCGGCATCCTGGTCTCGTTCGCCAGTGCGAGGTGCCTGCGCAGGTAGGTGAGCCCCTCCTCGACGTGGCCGGTGCCGATCGACGAGATCGCCAGCACCATCACGCCCCTGGCGTAGGAGAAGGTGTCGCCCGCGGCCTCGGCCTCCGGCAGCAGCTCGTGTGCGAACCGCAGCGCGTCGCGGTGGCGCGACGACAGCATCGCGAGACCCGCCCGGTGCGCCATGATCGCCACCCGCTCCGGGGAGTCCGCCGGGATCAGCTCCAGCGCACGCAGGTTCGCCGACCGCGCGAGCGGCCAGTCCGCCGACGCCCACGCCCGGTGCGCCAGCTCCGCGTTGGCGAGCGCGACCCGCTCCGGGAACGCCTCGGGGTCCAGCAGCGCGAGCCGCTCCCGCGTCAGCTCGACGGCCCGCCGGTTGCGGCTCGCCATGCTGGCTGCCGCCGCCGCGCGCTCCAGCAGCGTGTCCAGGTCGAGGCCGGTCAGCTCCTCCGGCGCGGACGCCTCCCGCCACCGCCGCAGCGCGCGCTCGTAGTGCGCGCCTGCCTCGGCGGGCGCGAACGCCGCGCTCGCCGACTCACCGGCACGCACCGACGCGACCAGCGCCTGGTCCACCTCGCCTGCCGCGTCCCAGTGGTGTGCCAGCTCCGCGACCGGTGTCGGCCGGGCCGCCAGCAGCCGCGCCACCCTGGCGTGCGCGGTCCGCCGCTCACCCGGCAGCAGGTCGGCGTAGATCGCCTCGCGGATCAACGCGTGCCGGAAGGCGTAGCCGTCCTCGCCCGCGACCAGCTGCCCGTGGTGCACGAGGTCGCGGACCGAGCCGCCGATGTCCACCTCGGACAGCTCCGCCAGCTCCGCGAGCAGGTCGTGGGACACCGTGCGCCCGATCACCGACGCCAGCCGCGACAGTTCCCGTGCGCCCTCGGTCAGCCGCGCGAGCCGGGTGATCACCACCTCCCGCACGGTCTGGGGCACCCCGCCGCGCGCCGGCCACGCCGCGATCAGCTCCTCGGTGAAGAACGGGTTGCCCTCGGCACGCGACAGCAGCACCCTGACCATCTCGCGGCCCGGCTCGACGCCGAGGAGTCCTCTGGCGAGCGCGGTCGTCTCGGCGGGGTCCAGTGGTCCGAGCCGCAGCCGTTCGGCGTGCGGCTGGCGTGCCAGCTCGGCGACCATGCCCGCCACCGGGTGGTCGCCGCCGACCTCGCCGCTGCGGTGCGTGCCGATCTGCAGCACCGGCGCGTGCCGCAGCGCACGCTGCAGGAAGACGAGCAGGTCCCGCGTCGACGCGTCCGCCCAGTGGAGGTCCTCGAGCACCAGCACGACCGGCCTGCCCGCACCCGCGATGGTCTCGGCGACCCGGCGGAACTCACTCGCCCGGTCGGCCCTGCCGGTGAAGAAGGTCCCCGGCAGCGCCTCGTCGAACGCCGCGTACGGGATGTCGGCCTCGAGCTGCGGGCAGCCGCCGGACAGCACGGTGGCGCCGTCCCGCGCCGCCCTGTCCGCGAACTCGGCCACCAGCCGGGTCTTGCCGACCCCGGCGTCGCCCTCGACCAGCACGAGCCGCCCGGACCCGGCCGCCGCGTCGGCCAGGGCGTCGCCGAGCACGGCAAGCTCGCTCCGCCTGCCGATCAGCTCCGGCACCGAGACCCGTCGTGACACCGGGACAGTATGCGTCCGGCCTAAGGCGTGGCTCCGGCGGATCTGAGGCAATGCCCGATGTGCCGCCCGACCGACCGGAGCAGCATTGGTGCCGGTGAGATGCAGGGGGGACGACATGATCGCCGCAACGACGTCGCGGGAGGGGGGACGGGACTGGCCGCCGCTGCCGGAGCGGGAGCACCGGCCGCTGCACCAGGCCGTCCTGACCGCGCTGGGGCCGCTCGAGGGGCGGTGCCTGCTCGACGTCGGGTGCGGGGTCGGGTCGTTCCTGCGGGCGGCGCAGCGTCGCGGGGCGCTGGTCGCGGGCACCGACTCGGCGGTGACCAGGCTGGAGGTCGCGCGCTGGGCGCTGCCGGACGCGGACCTGCGGCTCACCGAACCCGGCGACGCGCTGCCGTTCGACAACGGCACGTTCGACGTCGTCACCACGAGGACCGCGGAAGGGAGCGCCGTCCTCGCCGAGCCGGCGCGGGTGGTTCGCCCCGGCGGTCTCGTCGCGGTCGGGACGTGGGCCCGGCCGCGCGGCTGCTGGACGGAGACCTTCGCGGGTCACCTGCGCCGGCTCGCGCTGCTGCCGCCCGAGACCGACGACGACCCGGCCGCCGAGCTGGCCGCCGCCGGGCTGACCGTCCGCGGCGGCGGGAACGTCCGGTTCACCGCCACCTTCCCCAACTCCGCCGCCGCGTGGCGGGCCATGCTGACCTGCGAGGACATGCTCTCGGCGATCGGCGCGGTCGGGGAGGCCGCGGTCCGGGAGGCGTTCGCCGACTCGGTGTCCGGCAACGTCGCCCCGGACGGCACCGTGTGCCTGCCGAAGACCTTCCGCTACGCCGTGGCCGCGACAGGGGAGTCCACATCGTGGTCGTCTGGCCATCGGCCGGATAACGAATCGGCCTCGGTATCCGATCAGGACAGCGGGAGGGATTGATCAACTACAGGTAGTGAGGACATTGAGCAAGACAGTCACGACCACCGCGTCATCGATTCCGACCACGCCAGGGCGCGTGGTGTGGTGCGAGGGACACGCCCTCGTGCGTGAGGACGCCCGCTGGGTCGGCGTCGACGACAGGGGCAGGCCCCGGTCGCTGACCGACGCGGACCTGCGCAGGCACGGCTGGAGCCTGACCCGCGCCACCCGCTGACCGGCGAATACGCTCCGGGCATGGCAAACCAGGCCGAGGAGCTCCCGGACCGGTGGCTCACCATCCCCAACGTGCTGAGCGTGATCCGCCTCGCGTTGGTCCCCGTGTTCCTGTGGCTGCTCCTCGGCCCGAAGGCCGACGGGTGGGCGCTCGCCGTGCTGGTCTACAGCGGGGTGTCCGACTGGGCCGACGGCAAGATCGCCCGCCTGCTCGACCAGACCAGCAGGCTCGGCGCGATCCTCGACCCGGCCGCCGACCGGCTCTACACGCTCGCGACCGTGGTCGCGTTCGTGCTGCGCGACATCATCCCGCTGTGGTTCGCGCTGGTCCTGGTCGGTCGGGACCTGCTGGTGGCCGTCTGCATCTGGCTGCTGCGCAGAGCCGGGTACGGGCCGCCGGAGGTGACCTACATCGGCAAGGCGGCCACCTTCAACCTGATGTACGCCATGCCGCTGCTGCTGGTCGCGCAGGGCGCGTCGGACTTCGCCACGGTCGCCCGCCCGTTCGCCTACGCGTTCGTCGTCTGGGGCAGCGCGTTGTTCGTCTGGTCGGGGTTGCTCTACCTGGTGCAGACACGCGCGGCACTGCGTGCGGACACCGCTGGTCCCACACCTCTAAGCTTCGGCCAAACCCCGAGCGCGGAGGAAGTTCAGTGACGCCGGAAGACCTCAAGTACACCGAAGAGCACGAGTGGCTGGTCGCCACGACGGGCACCACCGTGCGTGTCGGCATCACCGCCTACGCCCAGGACCAGCTCGGCGACGTCGTGTTCGTGGAGCTGCCCAAGGTCGGCGCCGCGGTGACCTCGGGTGAGCCGTTCGGCGAGGTCGAGTCGACCAAGAGCGTCTCGGAGCTGTTCTCGCCCGTCACCGGCACCGTCGTCGCGGTCAACAACGCGCTGGACGAGTCCCCGGAGCTGGTCAACTCCGACCCCTACGGCGACGGGTGGATCGTGGAGATCAACACCGAGGATCTGGGCGCCCTGGACGACCTCATGGACGCGGCCGCTTACCAGGAGCTGACCGAGAAAGACTGATCCGGGGAGTCAACTCCAGGGGCGCCGATCGCGCACGGTAGGTTGGCCAGGGACATTCAGCATCAGCAGGAGGAGAGCTCAGGTGAGCACCAACGACGGGCCCGGCGTGCCGCCGGAGCAGTCGCCGGAGCGGACTTCCGTGTTCCGGGCCGACTTCCTCGACACAGAGGGGACCGAGCAGCCGCCAGCGGAACCTGCGGTCGCCGGTGTCGACGCCCTGCCGACAGGTTCGGCTCTCCTCGTGGTCAAGCGCGGGCCCAACGCGGGTTCCCGCTTCCTGCTCGACCGCGACACGACGAGTGCGGGCCGGCACCCCGACAGCGACATCTTCCTCGACGATGTCACGGTTTCCCGCAGGCACGCCGAGTTCCGGCGTGAAGGCGGGGAGTTCGTGGTGATCGACGTCGGCAGTCTCAACGGCACCTACGTCAACCGGGAGCCGGTCGACTCGGCCGTTCTCGCGGGTGGCGACGAGGTGCAGATCGGCAAGTTCCGCCTGGTCTTCCTGACCGGCGCCAACGCGCGATAGCGCACTGAGCGGTCGGCGGCGGGCGGAGCGAGCCAGACGAATACCGCGGAGGTATAGGTGTGACGGCGGCCGGAAGGCCACTCGGCGACCGGCTGAGCATCGGTGCGGTGCTCAGCCGTCTTCGTGAGGAGTTCCCGGACGTCACCATCTCCAAGATCCGCTTCCTGGAGGCGGAAGGTCTGGTCAGACCGGCACGCACGGCCTCGGGGTACCGGCAGTTCACCGGCGCCGACGTCGAGCGGCTGCGGTTCGTCCTCGCCGCGCAGCGGGACCGCTATCTTCCCCTGAAGGTCATCAAGGAGCAGCTGGACGCCGCCGACGAGTCGACGGCCCGTCCCAGGGTGCTGCGGGCCGTGCCGGCCGATGGTCTGCCGACCGCCGAGGACTTCGTCGAGCAGCCGATCCGGCGGATGACCCGTGAGGAGCTGCTCGAGACCTCCGGCATCGACGTGTCCCTGCTGGCCGCACTCGAGGACTACGGCCTGGTCAGACCGGGCGAGGCAGGCCTCTACGACACGGTGTCCGCGCAGATCGCCACGACCGCGAAGGCGCTGTCCGCGTTCGGTATCGAGCCCCGCCACCTGCGTGGCTTCCGTGCGGCGGCCGACCGCGAGGTGGGGCTGGTCGGACAGATCGTCGCCCCCATGCGCAAGGGCGGACAGGCCGACGAGACCGTGCGCGAGCTGGCGGCACTGTCAGTTGGCCTGCACACACTTCTGGTGAAGGCCGGACTGCGGGGCATCACCGGCAAGTAGTCTGAAGATCAGTCTGTGCCCAGTTGATACTCGAACGTCGCAGGATTACACAAGCGTCGGAACCGGATGGCGGGTAGCGTCGTGGTCAGCGATACGCGATCCTCGATGACGTGGGTGCATATCCTCGCTGAGCTTGCGGAGGGAGGCGAACCCGATGAGCGAGATGCGAGTCGTGGGCGTGCGGGTGGAACTGCCGGCAAACCAACCGATCTTGCTGCTGCGCGAGACCGAAGGGGAGCGGTACCTCCCGATCTGGATCGGCTCAGTGGAGGCGACAGCCATCGCACTGGAGCAGCAGGGGGTGCGTCCGGCGAGGCCGTTGACACACGACCTGCTCAAGGACGTGATCGGCGCGCTCGGACGAGAGCTCGAGCAGGTGCGGATCACCGACCTGCGCGAGGGCACGTTCTTCGCGGAGCTGGTCTTCGACGGGGACATCCGCGTGTCCGCGAGGCCGAGCGACTCGGTGGCCCTCGCGCTGCGGGTCGGCGTACCCATCCACGCGGAGGACTCCGTCCTGCAGGAGGCCGGGCTGATCATCCCGGACGAGCAGGAGGACGAGGTCGAGAAGTTCCGCGAGTTCCTCGACAGCGTCTCACCGGAAGACTTTCGCGGCGCGGATACCTGATCGGTAACAAAGTCTCCACAACAGGTTTAGGTTTGCGACCTGTTGCCCGCGCGTCGCGTTGACCCTGTTGCCCCGCCGACCTACCGTCGTGTTACGAGCCTGTGGTTTTCAGGCTCGGGCGTGTGGCAGGAGACTGGAGGCAGGCGTGGTCGAGGATGGTCCCGTCACCGGTGAGCAGGGTGAGCTGTTTCCGGACTCTTCCGGACCGGACGAGCTCGTCGGCTACCGCGGGCCCGCGGCTTGTCAGATCGCCGGCATCACGTATCGCCAGCTTGACTACTGGGCGCGGACGGGGCTGGTGGCCCCGACCATCCGCAGTGCCCAGGGCTCGGGTTCCGCGCGGTTGTACTCGTTCAAGGACATCCTCGTCCTGAAGGTGGTAAAGCGCCTGCTGGACACGGGTGTATCGCTTCAGAACATCAGGGTAGCGGTCGACCACCTCCGTCGCAGGGGCGTCGCCGACCTCGCGAGGATCACCCTCTTCTCCGACGGCACGACGGTCTACGAGTGCACCTCACCCGAGGAGATCGTGGACCTGCTCCAGGGCGGCCAGGGCGTCTTCGGCATCGCCGTCTCCGGCGCGATGCAGGAGATCAAGGGCACGATCCACGAGTTCCCGGCCGAACGCGCGGACGGCGGCATCGTCGAGACCATGACGGACGACGAGCTGACCGCGCGCCGCAAGGCCCGCAACGCGGGCTGACCTCCCGTTCGGGCTGGTCAGCCGGTCGTTGGTCGGTCGCGTTACGTTCGTGTCCTTCCAGGAGTGACGCGGGCTCGCGGGGGTACCCTTGCCTCGTAGTCGCAGATCCCGTGCGGGAGAGTCCGAGCCCCGGCTCGGCGCCGAAGGAGCAAATCCTCCCCGGAACCTCTCAGGCACCCGAACCGCACGGGTGAGACGCCTCTGGAAAGCGGCCAGGCATGGCCCGCCGAAGGTGCAAGTCCACTGACCCTGGACGAAGCTCTCAGGCGCACCGAATAGCGTGCGGGGACAGAGGGGGAGGGCAGACACGGACATGCCCACCCCACGCCCCGGAGGCGCGCCAGATGACCCAGGACCGGATCCCCCTTGCCGCCCTCGAGGACGGCACCCAGTTCGCTGACCGGCACATCGGCCCGCGAGCCGACGAGCTGGCCACCATGCTGGACGTCATCGGTGTCGGCTCGCTGGACGAGCTGGTCGAGCGGGCCGTGCCCGAGTCGATCCGCGAGGTCGGCGTCGAGCTGGAGCTGCCGCCACCGGCCTCCGAGGCGCAGGTGCTGGCCGAGCTGCGGGCCCTCGCCGCGAAGAACACGCCGCTGACCTCGATGATCGGCCTCGGCTACTACGGCACGGTGACCCCGCCGGTCATCCGGCGCAACGTGATCGAGAGCCCGGCCTGGTACACGGCGTACACGCCCTACCAGCCGGAGATCTCCCAGGGCCGCCTCGAGGCCCTCCTCAACTTCCAGACCATGGTCGCCGACCTCACCGGGCTCCCGCTCGCTGGCGCGTCCATGCTCGACGAGGCCACCGCCGCCGCCGAGGGCATGACCCTCGTGCACCGCGCGGGCAAGGCCAAGGTGGACCGCTTCCTGGTCGACGCGGACACGTTCCCGCAGACCATCGCCGTGATCGAGACGCGCGCCGAGCCGCTCGGCATCGAGATCGAGGTCGCCGACCTCACCGACGGCCTGCCCGACGGCGAGTTCTTCGGCGTCCTCCTGTCCTACCCGGGCGCGTCCGGCGCGGTCCGCGACCACGAACAGCTGATCGCCGAGGCACACGAGCGTGGCGCACAGGTCGTCGTCGCCGCGGACATCCTCGCGCTCACGCTCCTGCGCGCACCCGGCGAGATCGGCGCGGACGTCGTCGCGGGCAGCACCCAGCGGTTCGGCGTGCCCATGGGCTTCGGCGGCCCGCACGCCGGCTACCTCGCCGTCCGCCAGGGCCTGGAGCGTCAGCTGCCGGGCCGGCTCGTCGGCGTGAGCGTCGACGCCGACGGCAACCGCGCCTACCGGCTCGCGCTGCAGACCCGCGAGCAGCACATCCGCCGCGAGAAGGCCACGAGCAACATCTGCACCGCGCAGGTCCTGCTCGCGATCGTCGCCTCGATGTACGCCGTGTACCACGGGCCGACGGGGCTGCGGAACATTGCGACCCGCGCCCACCGCATGGCCGCCGTGTTCGCCGCGGGCCTCACCTCCGGCGGCTTCGACCTCGCGCACGAGCACTTCTTCGACACCGTTCTCGTCGAGACGCCCCACCGCGCCGACGAGATCGTCGGCAACGCCCGCGACCGGGGCATCAACATCCGCCGCGTCGACGACGACCACGTCGCCGTCGCCTGCGACGAGACCACCACCCGCGAGCACCTGCGCCTGCTGTGGGCCGCGTTCGGCGTCGGCGGCGACGTCGACCGGCTCGACGCCGACACCCCCGACGCCTACCCGGCGGAGCTGGCCCGCACGTCCTCCTACCTCACGCACCCGGTCTTCTCGACGCACCGCTCGGAAACCTCGCTGCTGCGGTACCTGCGCGCCCTGTCGGACAAGGACGTCGCACTCGACCGCAGCATGATCCCGCTCGGCTCGTGCACCATGAAACTCAACGCCACGACCGAGATGGAACCCATCACGTGGCCGGAGTTCGCGAACCTGCACCCGTTCGCGCCCGCCGCCGACGCCGCAGGGTTGCTCGGCATCGTCGGTGACCTCGAGGAGTGGCTCGCACAGCTCACCGGGTACGACGCGGTCAGCCTGCAGCCCAACGCGGGCAGCCAGGGCGAGTTCGCGGGCCTGCTCGCGATCCGCGCCTACCACCGCGCAGCCGGCCAGGGCGAGCGCAGGGTGTGCCTCATCCCGGCGAGCGCGCACGGCACCAACGCCGCCAGCGCCGCGATGGCCGGCATGCGGGTGATCGTGGTTCGCTGTGACGACAAGGGAAACATCGACGTCGACCACCTGCGGGCCACTGTGGACGCACACCGCGACGACCTCGCCGCCATCATGATCACCTACCCGTCGACGCACGGCGTGTACGAGGACACGGTGCGAACCGTGTGCGGGCTCGTGCACGACGCCGGCGGCCAGGTCTATGTGGACGGTGCGAACCTCAACGCGCTGATCGGCCTGGCCCGCTTCGGGAAGTTCGGCGCCGACGTCTCACACCTGAACCTGCACAAGACGTTCTGCATCCCGCACGGCGGCGGCGGCCCCGGGGTCGGCCCGATCGGCGTCCGGTCGCACCTCGCGCCGTACCTGCCGAACCACCCGCTGCAGCCGAAGGCGGGCCCGAAGACCGGCGTGGGGCCGATCAGCGCGGCGCCGTGGGGCAGCGCGTCGATCCTGCCGATCTCGTGGACGTACGTGCGGATGATGGGTGCCGAGGGCCTGCGCCGCGCGAGCATGACCGCGGTGGCGGCGGCGAACTACGTCGCCAAGCGGCTCGACGAGTACTTCCCCGTGCTGTACTCGGGTGAGGGCGGCCTCGTCGCGCACGAGTGCATCCTCGACCTGCGCGGCATCACCAAGTCGACGGGCATCACGGTCGACGACGTGGCCAAGCGGCTCGCCGACTACGGCCTCCACGCGCCGACCATGTCCTTCCCGGTCGCGGGCACGCTCATGGTCGAACCGACCGAGAGCGAGGACCTGGCCGAGCTGGATCGCTTCTGCACCGCCATGATCGCCATTCGCCGCGAGATCGACCGCGTCGCCCGAGGCGACTGGCCGAAGGACGACAACCCGCTGCGCGGTGCCCCGCACACGGCGGAGTCAGTCGCGGGCAAGTGGGAACACGCCTACAGCCGCGAGGAGGCCGTGTACCCGGAGGGCGCGACCGGCCCGAAGCTGTGGCCGCCGGTGCGGCGGATCGACGGCGCGAAGGGCGACCGCAACCTGGTGTGCTCGTGCCCGCCGATCGAGGCGTATCAGTAGGTCTCGAGCAGACGGAACCGCTGGGCGACGATCATGGTGTCGTCGCCCACGGTGAAGTCCTCGCCAAGCTCGGCGCGGACCTCGGGACCGTGCCAGAACTCCTCGTGGTTCGCACGCCACTGCGCGACCGACCGGTCGCCCTCACCCTCGTCGACGGCGTGCCGCAGGTCCACGTCCGCGAGCCGGACCAGGCGCACCTCGGTCAGCTCGATCGAGGCCACGCGTATGCCGTTCGAGTCCACCACCGCGAGCCGCTGTCCCGCCACCGGCACCGGCTCGTCCGGCAGCAGCAGCGCCGAGGTGGTCGTCTTGGCGCCGGACAGGATCGCGGCGACGAGCCGGTCCCGCAGCGGCCCGGGGAACGCGAACTCCGCCACGGGCAGCGTCAACGCCCGGTGACCTTGTCCATCAGGGCCTCGATGTCGTCGCGGGAGTAGTCGCCCGAGATCTGGATCTCGCCACCGGTGATGGCGCTCTGGATCGTGGGTGCCACGACGACCTCGTCGTCGACGACCATCGCGAGGCGCTCGCCCGTGTGGTCGGTCGTCCAGTCACCGAAGGCCTTGGCGTCCGCGTCGTTCAGGTCGAGGTTCAGGGTCCAGCCGCCGGTGTTCTGGTCGTTGGCGATCTCGGCCCTGTCGAGCCGTTCGATCGTCATGATCGGGTCGGCCAGCGTGAGGCGCTCGCCGGTCGGATCGGCGAGGACCTTCGTGCCGGTCCCGCCGTCCTCGACCACAGGGTGCAGCTCGATCGGGACCGCGAGATCGACCGGGCCGACGCTGGGGGAGTCGTCCTTCGCCGGGGTGCCCGACACCTCGGCGCCACACCCGACCAGGGCCAGGAACACGACCAACAACCACGCTGCCCGCACGATCACTCCCCTCGGAGCAACACCTCGCACACCGCGATCAAACGGGCCCGCAGCGGTCGCGCCCGCTCGGTGAACCCGGCCTGTTCCCGCACGTACTCGGCACGCCCCTGCGCCGTCTCGATCCGCACCGGAGCGTAGCCCAGCGGCGCGAGGTCGTAGGGGCTCGCCCGCATGTCCAGCGAGCGGATGTCCAGCGCCAGCTCGAAACAGTCGGCCACGAGGTCGGACGGCGCGTACGGGTCCAGCTTGTAGCACCACTTGTAGAGATCCATGCCCACGTGGAGACACCCCGGCTGCTCCAGCGCCACCTGGTCGGATCGCTGTGGTTGCAGCATGTTCAGCGGCCGCGCGGCCGGGGTGAAGAACCGGAACGCGTCGAAGTGCGTGCAGCGCACGGGAAGCGAGTCGACCACCGCGTCCGTGCCCGCGTTGCCGAGCCGCAGCGGCCAGTCCTCGTGCCGCACGTCCGCCGACCGGTACACCATCGCCCACTCGTGCAACCCGAGACAGCCGAGCCGCGGTTCCCGGCCGGCGGTCGCGGTCAGCAGCTCCCGCACGAACTCGACCGTCGACCGCCGCGACTCGGGCAGCGGCCCCAGCTCGACACCGTGTCCGGTCTCGCGGTAGGCGGGCCAGCGCAGGAACTCCGACGCGTCGGACAGCTCCGGACCGGGACCGGGATGCCAGCGCAACAGCCTGGCCGGGCGGTAGGAGTAGTACGTGAAGAGGAAGTCCAGCACCGGGTGCCGCTCACCGCGTGACCGCCGCTCACGCAGCGGGTCGGTCCACCGCCGCACACGCGTGACGTGGGCGTCGCGTCGAGCCCGCCACTCGGCGGGCGCCAGCACTGTCCGGATCACCCGGTCACGGTAGCTCCCCGGCCAGACGGCGCGTCGCCTCGGTGAGGTCGGCCGGGGTGGCCGCCGCGTAGGTCAGGCGCAGGTGCGGCGCTGGCGGCTCGGCCACGAAGTACGGCCTGCCCGGCTCGACCACCACGTCCCGCCGGGCCGCGCGGTCCGCCAGCTCGACGTCGTCCACACCGGGCGGCAACCGGACCCACACGTGCAGACCGCCCGCCGGCACAGGCGTGACCGTGACCCCCGGCAGGTCCCGCCGGATCCCGGCGACCAGCGTGTCGCGCCGCTCCCGCAACGCCGCACGCAACGCCGTCAGGTGCCGAGGCCACGCGGGCGAGCCGAACAGCTCGACCGCGACCTCCTGCAGCAGCCGCGAGATGAACAGGTCCTCGGCACGCCGGACCGCCGCCAGCCGGTCGGCCGCGGGCCCCCGCGCGACGAGCGCCCCCACCCGCAGGCTCGGCGCGACCGGCTTCGTCAACGACGTCAGGTACACGACATGCCCGTCGCGGTCGTCCCGGAGCAGCGGCGGCGGCGCGACACCGTCGATCACGAGGTGACGGGCCCAGTCGTCCTCCACCAGGAAGGCACCCGCCGCGCGGACGACGTCGAGCACCTCCTGCCTGCGGTGCGCGGCCAGCACCGTGCCCGTCGGGTTCGCGAACGTCGGCTGCGTGTACACGAGGCCCGCGCCGGTCCTGGCGAACGCCTCGGCCAGCAGGTCCGGCCGCAGCCCGTCGACATCCGTCGGCACAGGAACCGGCCGCAGGTCGGCCGCCTGCGCGGCCGACACGGCACCCATGTACGTCGGCGCCTCCAACAGCACCGGCATCCGAGGTGGGGACAGCGCCCGGAACGCGGCCGACAACCCCGACTGGCCGCCCGCGACGACCGTGACATCCCCCGCGTCGACACCGATGGTCGCGGCGAACGCGGCCCGCAGCTCGGGCAGCCCGGTCGGCGGCACCCTTCCCCACGCACCCGGCCTGCGCGCCGCACGTGCCGTCGCCGTGGCCAGGAACCGGGTCGGCTGCAGGTCGTCGGCGAGGTAGCCGGACGACAGCACCAGCTTGCCTGGGCCCGGCACCTCGAGGAGCCTGCGCAGGTGCGTGGTGTCGACCCGCGCGTCGCCGAGAGCCACGGTCTGCCAGGCCACGTCCTCCAGCGGCGCCCGCCTCGATGCCACGAACGTGCCCCGGCCGGGCTCGGTCACGACCGTGCCCTCGGCGCCGAGCCTGGCCAGCGCCCGCCCGACCGTGACCGGGCTGACGCCGTACCGCGACACGATCGCCCGGCTGGACGGCAGCTGGTCGCCCGGCTGTAGCGCCGCCGCCCGCTCGCGCAGCGCACCGGCCAGCCGCCCGACACTGCTATCGTTGGACATGTCAGTAGAGGATAGCGCTATCGCCAGCCGGCGTGCGCCGTTACTCGCGCCGGGCGTCGGGTGGGGGAGCATCGGCGTCCTGGCCTTCAGCGTCACGTTCCCGGCATCGGCCGCCGCCCTGCCCGCGTTCGGCGCGGTGACCGTCGGCCTCGGGCGTGCCGTGCCCGCCGCACTGCTCGGCGCGGTCTGTCTGCTCGCGACACGCGCGGTCCGCCCGACCCGCTCACAGTGGCGGCGGCTCGTGCTGGTGGCCGCCGGTGTCGTGGTCGGGTTCCCCCTGTGCAGTGCGCTTGCCCTACGGGACACCACATCCGCGCACAGTGCCGTGCTCGTCGGGTTGCTGCCCGCCGCGACGGCCGCGCTAGCGGTGTTGCGAGGCGGAGAGCGACCCAGGTGGCCGTTCTGGGCGGCGTGCGGGTTCGGCGTGGTGACCGTCCTCGGGTTTGCGATGATCCAGGGCGCCGGACAGATCCGGGTGGCCGACCTGTGGCTGCTCGCCGCCGTCGGCTGCGCCGCGATGGGTTACGCGGAAGGCGGCGTGCTGGCCCGCGAGCTGGGCGGCTGGCAGGTCATCTCGTGGGCGCTACTCATCGCACTCCCTGTAACGGTAGCGGTGACGGCAGTCAACCTGGCGTCCGGCCCGTGGCACTCGCCCGACTTCCACGCCTGGCTCGGCTTCGCGTACGTGAGCGTCGTGAGCCAGTTCGCCGGCTTCTACGCCTGGTACCGCGGCCTCGCCGAGGGCGGGATCGCGAAGATCTCACAGCTCCAGCTGATGCAGCCGGTGCTCACGCTGGTCTGGTCGGCGCTGCTGCTCTCCGAGGAGATCACCCCGGCGAACACGGCCGGGGCGGTCCTCGTGATCGCTGCCGTGGCCGTCACGCAGCGGACCCGTGACCGGGTCACAGCCGCAGATCCCCGATGACGAATCCGGAGCCGTCAGGTGCGGAGGCCGCCTGCACGGCCTGCGCGTACTCCTGCGGCCACTCCGTCCCGTCCGACCAGCGAACGCTGGTGAGGTCGGCGCCCGCGAGGTCGGCGTCGGTCAGGTCCGCGTCGGCCAGGTCGGCCTGGCGGAGGTTCGTCGCGGCGAGGTGTGCCCCACGAAGGTCGACGCCGGTCAACGCCATACCCGCGAACGTGGCCCCGGTCAGGTCGGCGTCGGCGAGGTTCGCGTTGGCGAGGTCGATGTAGGTCATCACGATCCCGGCGAGGCAGACCCCGTGCAGGTCCATGACGGTGCCCTCGTCATGCGTCGCGGCCCGGTGCCCCAGCACGCTCATCGCGACCTCGACGTCCTCGTCCGGTTCGGCGTGCCCGCAACCCCCGGACGATCGCTCCCGCACGAACGCCGACAACGCCGTCATGACCGCGGGCTGATGTGGCGACTCGTACCGCCACATCAGCCCCTCCAGCTCGTGGATCGCGGCCAGCCGCTCGCCGAGGTCCGGCGAACCGAGCCCGACGGTAGCCCGGCCGAGCGGGTCGGCGACGGGCCGAGGCGACACGGACGGCGCAGGCACCAGGACGCTCACCACGACGGCGGCGACTGCCACCCCGACGACGACCGCCGCGAACGCGAGCACGCGCCTCGGCCGGGACACCATCGCACCAGAATGGCCCATCCCGGCCGAGAACGGCAGCCGTTTCACGCGTCCCGGATCGGCGGCAGCCGTTACGTGTCCGGGTCGGTGTGGGTGCCGTCGCGGACGGTGCCCACGTACTCCTCCACCAGGTCCTCCAGCGCGACCACGCCGAGCACCGTGCGGTCCGCCGAGACGGCCTTGGCCACGTGGCTGCGGGCCCGGCGGAGCGCGGCGAGCGCCTCATCGAGCCGCGAGTCGGCCGGGATCTCCGGCAGGCCGCGGACCCGGTGGTACGGCACCGGCGTCGACCGCGCCTGGTCCGCCTGGTCCAGCACGTCCTTGACGTGCAGGTACCCGTTCAGCCGCCCGTCGGGCATGCGTACCGGGAAGCGGGAGAAGCCGGTCCGGTTGACCGCCTCCTCCATGTCGCCCACGGTCGGCGGGTGCGGCACGGTCTCGACCTCGTCGAGTGGCACCAGCACGTCCGCGACCGTCCGGTCCGCCGACGACAGCGTCTGCGCGAGCCTGCGGTGCTCCGCCTGGTCGAGCAGGCCCTCACGCCGCGACTCCGCGATCATGTTGGCCAGCTCCTCCGGCGTGTGCGCGCTCTCGATCTCG
This sequence comes from Actinophytocola oryzae, assembly GCF_004364325.1. GTDB lineage: Bacteria > Actinomycetota > Actinomycetes > Mycobacteriales > Pseudonocardiaceae > Actinophytocola > Actinophytocola oryzae. The sequence continues at coordinate 105,019 of NZ_SOCP01000017.1, forward strand.
TCCTTGGGCTCGACCTTCAGCAGGTGCAGCACGGCGTTGGCCACCGCGTTGAGCAGGGAGATCACGGGCCGGACCAGCCGGACCCAGCCGATCAGCACCGGCGTCAGCCACACCGCGGTCTTCTCCGGCGCGGCGATCGCGATGTTCTTGGTGACCATCTCGCCGAGCACGATGTGCAGGATCGACACGATCACCAGCGCGATCGCGAAGGCCAGCGTGTGCATCACCGCGGTGGGCAGCTCCAGCGGACCGAGCAGCACCTTGAGGAAGTGCGCCACCGTCGGCTCCCCGAGTGCACCCAGACCGATCGTGCACAGCGTGATGCCCAGCTGTGCGCCGGCCATCATCACCGACGTGTGCTGGGCCGCGCGCATCACCATCCGCGCCCGGTCGACACCTCGCTCGGCCATCGCCTCCAGCCGGTCGCGTCGCGCACTGACCAGAGCGAACTCCGCGCCGACGAAGAACGCGTTGAGCACGAGCAAAAAGACCGCGACAAGGATCGCGCTTCCCCCCGTCATGATGCTCCCTCGCCTGGCGCCGCCCCACCCCGCCCGACGCTACCTCCATGGCAACGAACGAGCTGCATGTCTTGCTCCCCGGGGCCCGCACGAAAGTCCCGTTCGTGCGTCGGGCCCGAACGAAGGGGACTTTCGTGCGGCCGGAGTCCGTGGGCTCCCCTCATCGCGCGGCCACCTCCTCGCGGTCCGTCTTCTGTTCCGCGTCGGGGATCCTGGCCACCCGCAGCTCCGCCACGCGGTGGCGGTCCATGGCCATCACCGTGACCCGCCAGCCGTCGACCCGCACCTCGTCGTTGACCTCCGGGATCCGGCCGAGGCGTGCGAGCACCAGGCCGGCGAGCGTCTCGTAGTCGCCCTCCGGCATGCGGAAGCCGGTCGCGTCGGCCAGCTCGTCGTCGCGCAGCAGGCCGGACACCATCCAGCTGTCCCGGCCGAGCGGGCGGACCGGGTTGATCTCGCCTCGGTCGTGTTCGTCGCGCACGTCCCCGACGATCTCCTCGACCAGGTCCTCCAGCGTCACCAGCCCCGCGGTGCCGCCGTACTCGTCGACGACGACGGCCAGCTGTAAACCGGACTCCCGCAGCCGGTCGAGCAGCGTGTCACCGTCCAGGCTCTCCGGCACGGTCTGCACCTGCTGCATCAGCTCGCTCACCGGCGACAGCGCGCGCTTGTCGACCGGCACGCTGAACGCCTGCTTGACGTGCACGACCCCGCGCACGTCGTCCAGGTCGCCCTCGTGCACCGGGAACCGCGAGTAGCCGGTGCGGCGTGACAGCTCGATCAGGTCGAGCACGGTCGCGTCCGTCGGCAGCGACTCCACCTGCACGCGTGGCGTCATCAGCTCGTCGGCCGACCGGTCGCCGAACCGCAGCGAGCGGTCGAGCAGCGTGGCCGTGCCGGGGTCGATGGTGCCGCGTTCGGCACTCGTCCGAACCAGCGAACCAAGCTCCTGGGGCGAGCGGGCCGACGCCAGCTCGTCGGCGGGCTCGACACCGAGCCTGCGCACCAGCCAGTTGGCCCAGCTGTTCAGCGCGTTGATGAACCAGCTCAGCGCGGTCGAGAACCGCGTCTGCGCACCGGCGACCGCCCGCGCGGTGGCCATCGGTTTGGAGATCGCGATGTTCTTCGGCACCAGCTCGCCGAACAGCATCGAGATGACGTTCGCGAGGACCAGCGCCAGCACGAGCGCCACCCCGACGGCGACGCCGTGGGGCAGGTCGACCGCGTCGAGCACCGGCTCGAGCCAGCCCGCGATGATCGGTTCGGCGAGGTAGCCCATGGTCAGCGTGGTGATCGTGATGCCGACCTGGGCGCCGGAGAGCTGGAAGGACAGCGACTGGTGCGCCTTGGCGACGTGCTTGGCGCGTGCGTCGCCGACCGTGCGCAGCTGGTGTTCGACCTGGCTGCGCTCCAGCGCGGTCAGGGAGAACTCGGCCGCGACGAAGATCGCCGTGCCGAAGGTGAGTGCGATGACGGCGAGGACGCCGAGGAGATCCAGCAGTAATCCGGTCACCGGTGTTCACCGCCGGGAACCGGGTTCGTATGGCAGCCGGGTTCGCCCGGCTCGGTACTGTCGCTGGGGGACTGTGCTTCGGGCACGGTGACAGGTCACTCCTATGTCTGTAGGGATAGTGACCAGTGTAAAGGCGGATCGAGGCTTACGGCCTACGGCCGAGTAACGCGACCAGTCGGGCGGGGGCCGGGGCGTCGTCCGGCACCGGCACGGGCTCGGCGAACATGCCGGTGCCCGACCACGCGGCCACCTGCGGCTCGATGTGGGCGAGCAGCGTGGTGGCCAGCTCGTCCGGGATGCCGGCGTCGGCGCCGAGGGCCGTGGCGAGGTCCCAGCCGTGCACCGCGAGGTCGGTGGTCATCTGCCAGCCGTACTCCTCGACGCGTTCGTCGCCGTAGCTCAGGGCCACCGTCCCCTCGGTGGCGCCCGGCGCCAGCCACGCGGCCCGCGCGGTGCTGCTGGCCTCCTGCCAGTGGCCGATCGGGTCGTCGTGCAGCTGGTCGCCGTCGAACTTGTCGCCGACGTCCGCGACCGTGTGGCCCGCCAGCATGTCCGGCACCCACAGCTGTTCGACCACGATGTGGTTGACGAGTTCGCGCACGGTCCAGTCCGTACACGGCGTCGGTGAGTCCCAGTCGGTCAGCCCGACCTTGTGCATCGCGCGGTCGAACACGTCCATGGCCTGGCCGTGTGCGTCGAGTAGTTCCATGCGTCCAAGGCTAGGACGGACCACCGACAGCCCGCCGGACGGAGGCCTCTACCAGGTCCAGTACCGGTTCCAGGTCGTCCGCCGGCAGTCCCATCGCGAGGTGTGAGACGAGACCCTCGAGCACCAGCTCCAGGTACGCGGTGAGCACGTCGACGTCCACGTCGTCGCGCAGGTTGCCCGCCTCACGCTGGCGGAGCAGCCTGGCCCGGGTGGCGAGCGTCAGGTTGCGGGACCGCTCCGCCCACCGCTCCCGGAACTCCGGGTCGGTGCGCAGCCGTCTGGACAGCTCCAGGCGGCTGCCGAGCCAGTCCGCGCCGTCCTGGGTGGCGAGCAGGTCACGCATGACCTGCACCAGGCCCTCCTTGGCGACCACGTCCGCCATACGCAGCGCGTCGTCCTCGGCGAGTGCGAGGAAGAGGGACTCCTTGTCCCGGAAGTGGTGGAAGATGGCACCCCGGGAGAGCCCGGTGCCCTCCTCGAGCCGGCGCACCGTGGCGCCCTCGTAGCCGTAACGGGCGAAACACACCCGGGCCCCGTCGAGGATCTGGTGGCGGCGAGCGTCGAGATGATCCTGGCTGACCCGTGGCACCCGATCGATAGTGGCAGTCCCGTCCGGCCAATGCAATCCGTACGTACGTCTTCCTGCTCGCCGTCGTACCCACACCCGCACGACACGAAATTGTCGGTGGCCGCGTGTAGCGTCGGTTTCAGTTCGAGATGGAGGTGTGCACACCATGACCGCTATTCAAGATCCGCTGGTCAGAGGCCCTGATCGGCGGTGGTTGCGTGACCGCGTGGAGGCCGAGGCATATGTCGCGTCCGTCTGTTTCAAGCACGGTCCGCCCAAACTACACGGCGTCGAGCTGGAGTGGACCGTCCACCACGAGGAGGATCCACGGCGGCCGCTGGACGCCTCCCGTCTGGCCGCCGCTCTCGGTTCGTACGCCCCCGGGACGCTCGTCGAAGAGAGTCCCCAGCTTCCACTACCGTCAGGTTCGCCGGTCACGGTCGAACCCGGTGGGCAGGTAGAGATCTCCTCCCTCCCACAGACTTCCCTCGCCGAACTGTTCGATGTGGTCACCGCGGACCACGCCTTCCTCACCGAGATGCTCGGCGACGCCGGGCTGGTGCTCGGCGATCGGGGGATCGACCAGCACCGGTCTCCGGCCAGGGTTCTCGACACTCCCCGCTACGCGGCGATGGAGCACGTCTTCGAGTCCATCGGACCGCACGGGATCACGATGATGTGCTGCACCGCCGGTCTGCAGGTGTGCCTCGACGTCGGCGAGTCCCACACGTTCGCGAACCGGTGGGCCGCGGTGTGCGCACTGGGCCCGGTGCTGGTCGCGGCGTTCGCCAACTCGCCGACGCTGGCCGGCAGGCCGACCGGCTGGGCGTCGGCCCGCATGCGTGCGGTCCTGGGCACGGATCCGCCGAGGTCGCTGCCGTCCGCGATCGTCGACGACCCGGCGCAGGCGTGGGCCCGCCGCGTGCTGGACACGCCCGTCCTGTGCGTGCGTGGCGACGGGAAGCGCTGGGAGACGCCGGTCGGGCTGACGTTCGCCGACTGGGTGGCAGGCGGCTTGCCCACCCGTCCCACAACGGACGACCTCGACTACCACATCTCGACGATGTTCCCGCCCGTGCGGCCGCACGGGTACCTGGAGGTGCGTTATCTCGACGCGCAGCCGGGCAGCGGCTGGGTCACCCCGACCACGCTGCTCGCCGCGCTGATGTCGGACCAGAGCACGGTCGACGCCGTGCTGGAGGCCTGCCTGCCGGTCGGCGACCGGTGGCTGCCCGCCGCGCGGGACGGCCTCGCCGACCCCGCGATCGCGGCCGCGGCCCGCACCGTGCTGACGCTGGGCGCCGAGGCGGTGCCGGGCATGGGTCTGCCCGCCGACCTCACCGCGGCGATCGTCGCCGAGCTCGACCAACTCATCGTGAGGAGTACGTCATGAGCATCGCCGAGAGGGGGACCGAGGCACTGCGCGAGCACGTGGCCACGCAGCTGCGCCGGGCCAGGGAGCGGAGTGTGGTGCTGACCGACGCCGTCGACGACGACGACCTCGTGCGCCAGCACTCGAAGCTGATGTCCCCGCTGGTGTGGGACCTCGCGCACATCGGCAACCAGGAGGAGCTCTGGCTGGTCCGCGACGTCGGCGGTCGCGAGCCGGTCCGCGAGGACATCGACAACCTCTACGACGCCTTCCAGCACCCGCGTGCCGACCGGCCCGCCCTGCCGCTGCTGGACCCCGCGCAGGCCCGCGGGTACGTCCGCGAGGTGCGGGACAAGGTGTTCGACGTGCTGGAAGGCAGCAGGCTGGAGGGGCGGCGGCTGGAGACGGACGGGTTCGCCTTCGGCATGATCGTCCAGCACGAACAGCAGCACGACGAGACCATGCTGGCCACCCACCAGCTGCGCAGGGGTGCCCCGGTGCTGCACGCACCGGCACCGCCGGCCGGACGTCCGCTGCCGGTCGCCGAGGTCCTCGTGCCCGAGGGGCCGTTCGCCATGGGCACGTCGATCGAGGCGTGGGCGCTGGACAACGAGCGGCCCGCGCACGACGTGCACGTGGACGCGTTCTTCATCGACACCGCGCCGGTGACGAACGCCGCGTACGAGGCGTTCATCGCCGCGGGTGGCTACGACGACCCACGCTGGTGGTCCGAGGTGGGCTGGGCCTACCGGGTGAAGGCCGACCTGACCGCGCCGAGGTTCTGGGTGCGGGACGGGGCTGGGTGGTTACGCGACCGGTTCGGGCACGTCGAGCCGATCCCGCCGGACGAGCCGGTCGTGCACGTGTGCTTCCACGAGGCACTCGCGTACGCGACGTGGGCGGGCAGACGGCTGCCCACCGAGGCGGAGTGGGAGAAGGCGGCCCGCTTCGACCCGGCGACCGGCCGGTCGCGGCGGTTCCCCTGGGGCGACGAGGATCCCGGCCCCGAGCACGCGAACCTGGGGCAGCGGCACCTGTCGCCGGCCCCGGTCGGCGCGTACCCGGCGGGCGCCTCGCCGCTTGGCGTGCACCAGCTGGTCGGCGACGTGTGGGAGTGGCTGGACAGCGACTTCCACGGCTACCCGGGCTTCGAGGCGTTTCCCTACCGGGAGTACTCCGAGGTCTTCTTCGGTGGCGACTACAAGATGCTGCGGGGTGGCTCGTTCGGGACCGACCCCGCGGCGGTTCGCGCGACGTTCCGTAACTGGGATCACCCGATCCGGCGGCAGATCTTTGCCGGGTTCCGGTGTGCCAGGGACGCACGTGCCGAGGAGCTGGCCTGAGCCGTGTGCCGGCATCTGGCCTACGTCGGCGAGCCCGTGCGGCTCGCCGACCTGCTGCTGACGCCGCCGCACTCGTTGCTGCGGCAGTCGTGGGCGCCGTGTGACATGCGTGGTGGCGGCACGGTCAACGCGGACGGCTTCGGGATCGGTTGGTACGCGGGCGATCCCGAACCCGTCCGGCTGCGGCGTACGAGTCCGATGTGGACGGACGCGGCACTGCCGGGACTGGCCACGTCGGTCAGCTCCGGCGGGGTGCTCGCGGCCGTCCGATCGGCCACCGTCGGCATGCCCGTGGTGGAGACCGCGTGCGCGCCGTTCACCGGGGGCCCGTGGCTGTTCAGCCACAACGGACTGGTGCGGGGCTGGCCGTCGTCGATGGCCGGGCTCGCCGGGCGGCTGCCGGTGACCGACCTGCTGACGATGGACGCGCCGACGGACTCGGCGCTGCTGTGGGCGCTGCTGCGTGCGTCGCTCTCCGACGGGGTGCCGCCGGCCAAGGCGGTGGCCTCGGTGGTGACCGAGGTCGCCGCGGCGGCACCCGGCTCGCGGCTGAACCTGTTGCTCACCAATGGTTCGACGATCGTCGGCACCGCGTGGACGCACGCGCTGTGGGTGCGTGCGCTGCCCGGTGCCGTGGTGGTGGCGTCCGAACCGTACGACGAAGACCCGGGCTGGCGAGAGGTCCCCGACGGGCATCTCGTGACGGCCACACCGTCCCTCGTGGACATGACCCGACTGGGAGAACCATGACCGACCTGACCGTCTACCTGACCCGGGACGACATCGTCCGGGGGCTGCGGTCGGACGTGCTGACCGGCCTGACGGCGACACCGAAAACGCTGCCGCCCAAGTGGTTCTACGACGCGCGGGGAAGTGAGCTGTTCGAGGCGATCACCCGGCTGGCCGAGTACTACCCGACCCGCGCGGAACGGGAGGTACTCGCCGACCGCGCGGACGAGATCGCGGCCCTCACCGGGGCACACACGCTGGTGGAGCTGGGTTCCGGCTCGTCGGAGAAGACCCACCTGCTGCTGGACGCGTTGCGGCGCGGAAGGACGCTGCGCGAGATCGTGGCGTTGGACGTGTCGGACGCGGCACTCGAGTCCTCTGTGGCACTGCTGCGTGAGGAGTACGCCCCGGCGGTCGTCCACGGCGTGGTCGGCGACTTCACCCAGCACCTGGCGCTGCTGCCGGGCGGTGCGCCCCGCATGGTGGTGTTCCTCGGCGGCACGATCGGCAACCTGGTGCCCGCCGAACGCGCGAAGTTCCTGTCCGCGCTGCGCGACAACCTGCAGACGGGGGAGTGGCTGCTGCTCGGCACGGACCTCGTGAAGGACCCGCGCACCCTCGTCGAGGCCTACGACGACGCGTCCGGCGTGACCGCGGAGTTCAACCGCAACGTGCTGCACGTGCTGAACCGCGAGTTGGACGCGGACTTCGACGTGCCCGCGTTCGAGCACGTGGGGCACTGGGACGAGACGGAGGAGTGGATCGAGATGCGCCTGCGTGCCACGCGGGCCATGGACGTGCACCTCCGGGGCGTCGACCTGACCGTGAGCTTCGCGGCGGGCGAGGAGATGCGTACGGAGGTCTCGTCGAAGTTCCGGCCGGTCCGCGTGGCGAACGAGCTTGCCGAGGCCGGTTTCACCCTGTCCAAATGGTGGACCGACCGGGCGGGCCGCTTCGGCGTGTCCCTTTCCCAGGCGACGACCTAGCGGAGCCCTACTTTCGGGCTTGACCGAACGAGCTAGCCGATACGACCGATTTGCCTCTATCGAAGTGCACCACATCGTGTGACTCTGGCGACTGGTGCAGTGACGAAGCGTCACGCCAGGTCGGGAGAAGGGCATTGTCGTGTCCGCAAGACTCACACGTTCGGTTGCCACAGTGATGCTCGCCCTCGCGACGGGGGCGGTCGGCGTGGTCGCGCCCACCGCCTCCGCCGCGCCCGAGGCCGCGTCCGCCAAGGCCCCCGCGCCCGTCACCTGGCACCAGTGCGCGCCCGGTGACCTCGCTGGGGTGCCCGCCGCGGAGCTTCCGCAGTACAGCTGCGCCGACTACGCGGTGCCCCTGAACCACGACAGGCCCAACCAGGGCACGATCAACATCGCGATGATGCGGCGCGCCGCCGACGACCAGGCCGCGCGGATCGGGTCCCTGTTCATCAACCCCGGCGGACCGGGTGGCAGTGGGTTCGCCCTGCCGAAGTCCGGGCGCGCCATCTTCGAGCCGCAGGTGCTCGACCGGTTCGACCTGATCGGCTTCGACCCGCGCGGTGTCGCGCGCAGCACCCCGCTGCGCTGCTTCGCCACGGAGGAGGACGCCGACCAGGTCTTCGGCCGCATGGCCCCGCTGCCGGTCACCGCGCAGGAGGAGAGGACCACGCTGCGGGCGATCAAGGACTACGGCCAGTTCTGCGCACGTTTCGCGGGACCGCTGCTGGAGCACATGGCGACCAAGGACGTGGCCCGCGACCTCGACGTCATGCGCCAGGCCGTCGGCGACGCGAAGCTGAATTACGTCGGGTTCTCCTACGGCACACTGCTCGGCGCGACCTACGTCAACATGTTCCCGAACAGGACCCGCGCCATCATCCTCGACGGCAACGTCGACCCGACGCTGCGCCTGCTCGACGGCGTCGAGTACGACCGCCAGCGCACCGGCGGCTTCGAGATCGCCCTCGACGGGTTCCTGTCCAGGTGCGACTCGGCGGGCGCGGGCTGCTCCTTCGGCGGCGGCGCGCGCCACAAGTACGACTCGCTGCGCAACTACCTGCGCCACCAGGGCCCGATCACGCTGTCCGACGGCACGGTCGTCGACGAGGCCGCGATGACGGGCACCGTGGCGAGCGCGCTGTACTCGCCGTCGGTGTTCACACAGCTCGCCGACCTGCTGCAGGAGCTGTGGGCCGCGATCAGCCCGAGCGCCGAGGCGGCCCGGTCGGCCCCGGCGGCCACCGGCGCGACCCTGCGGACGCTCCAGGCTGCGGGCAGGCCGCGGGCCGACCTCCTGCCGGACACGCCCTACACGAGCGACGACTCGTACCTGGCCGTGAACTGTGCGGACAAGCCGTTCGACAACCGCCCGTCGGAGGTCCCCGCGATCGCCGACCGATGGGAGCGGCAGATGCCCGACTTCGGGCGCTACCAGGCGTGGTCCGACCCGGCGCTGTGCCCGTCGTGGCCGGTCAAGGACGCGGACGCGTTCCGGGGCCCGTGGAACCGGCGGACCGACAACCCGGTGCTCGTGTTCGGCAACTACTACGACCCGGCCACGCAGTACGAGTTCGCGAAGCGCATGTCCAGGCAGCTCGGCAACGCACGGCTGGTCAGCGTCGACTCGTTCGGCCACTGCATCCTCGGCGACAGCTCGTGCACCGACGTGATCGCGGCCGACTTCCTGGTCGACCTCGAGGTCCCGGGCCCCGGCACCGTGTGCCACCCGGACGTCCAGCCGTTCCCGGCACCGCCGCCCGCACGGACCAGCTGACGTGGGAGCCGGTCGGTCCTCGGGCCGACCGGCCTCTCTCGTCCCGAAAACGGCAGGTCAGACACCTTCCCGCGCGAAAGTCCCTTTCGTGCGGCCCACCCGAGCGGTTTTGTCGGTGCCTCCCGGCAGAGTGCACCCCATGACAACTATCGACCAGGTCACCTGGCTTGAGCTCGACTTCGACGGACCCTTCGACCTGACGGCGAGCGCTCGTTTCCTCGAGGGCTTCGCCCCCGCGGCGCGTGCCGACGCCGCCACCCAGCCCGGCGAGCTACGCCTCGCGTTCCCCGTCGCGCCCAGCTGGCGGCCAGTCGGCGTGCTGGTGCGACAACCCGTGCCCGGCGGGCCCCTGCGGGTGGCTGTCCGGGCGGCTCCCGACGACGTGGACGACACGGTGGCCGCGGTGCGGCGCATCCTGTCGATCGACGTGTCCGGCGACGGCTTCCTCGACGTCGGCGCCCGCGACCCCGTGGTGGGTGAGCTGCAGAGACGCTATCCGGGCCTGCGCCCGGTGGCGTTCTACTCGCCGTACGAGGCGGCCTGCTACGCGATCATCGGGCACCGCATCCGCATGACGCAGGCCGCGACCATCAAGTACCAGCTGTCGACGCGTCTCGGCGAGCCGGTGGAGGTGCACGGCACGACCCTGCCGACGTTCCCGGCGCCGGCGGTGCTCCGGTCGCAGCCACACGTGCCCATGGTGAGCGAGCTGAAGAGCGACCGGCTGAAGGCGATCGCCGAGGCGGCGCTGGACGGGCGGCTCGACGCGGCGGAGCTGAGATCACTGCCGGTCAAGGAGGCGCTGGCCCGCCTCAAACAGCTCCCCGGCATCGGCGACTTCTCCGCGGAGCTGGTGTTGATGCGCGGGGCGGCCCACCCGGACGGGTTCCCCGTGGCGGAAACCCGTCTGCATGAGGAGATGCGTCGCGCCTACCACGCCGCGACGAGGAGCGACCTCGAGCAGGTGGCCGAGGAATGGGCGCCGTTCCGCACGTGGGTCGCGCTGCTGATGAGGGTCCGCAGAGAGGAGGAGACGGGGGAGATCGCCTCGGGCCGGCGGCCTGATCGCTGAGCGGTGTGAGTACGCCGTCGACCGCTCTGACCCGAGTGGGCCGGCCTTCCACGATGGTCGTCCGGACGCGGTGGCGCTGACGCGGCAGCGCCACCGACCGGAACCTCCACCCGGACACCGCTCGGGTCGATGTCGCCCGCCCGGTGCCCGGAGGCGCCGGTCGACGCACTCGGGCAGGCACGGTGTGCCGGAAGTGGACGGCGCCGGAAACCGACATTGGCGGGAGGCGACATTGGCGGGAGGCGACGGTGGCGGAAGCGGACCGTGCCGGGAGTGGACTATGCCGGAAGCCGACCGTGGCAGGAGGTGACGGTGCCAGGAGGTGACGGTGCCGGCGGCCTGTGAGTGGCCGCCGGCACCGGGGAAAGGAGGGAGCTGTCAGCTGTTGACCATCTTGCGCAGCACGTACTGCATGATGCCGCCGTTGCGGTAGTAGTCGGCCTCGCCCGGGGTGTCGATGCGGACCACCGCGTCGAACTCCTTGGTGGAGCCGTCCTCGTGGGTCGTGGTGACCTTGACCGTGCGGGGGGTCCTGCCCTCGTTGAGCTCGGTCACGCCCGCGACGGAGAAGGTCTCCGTGCCGTCGAGGCCCAGTGACGACGCGGTCTCGCCCTGCGGGAACTGCAGCGGCAGCACGCCCATGCCGATGAGGTTCGAGCGGTGGATCCGTTCGAACGACTCCGCTATGACCACACGAACACCCAGAAGGGAGGTGCCCTTGGCGGCCCAGTCACGGGACGAGCCGGATCCGTACTCCTTGCCGGCCAGCACGACCAGCGGCACACCGGCCTCCGCGTAGGCCACTGACGCGTCGTAGATCGTGGTCTGCTCGCCGCCCGCGAGGAAGTCGCGGGTGAAGCCGCCCTGCACGTCGTCCAGCAGGAGGTTGCGCAGGCGGATGTTCGCGAACGTGCCCCGGATCATCACCTCGTGGTTGCCGCGGCGGGAACCGTAGGAGTTGAAGTCCTTGCGCTCCACGCCGTGCTCGGTCAGGTACTTCCCGGCCGGGGAGTCCTGCTTGATGGCACCCGCGGGGGAGATGTGGTCGGTGGTCACGGAGTCGCCCAGCATGGCGAGCACGCGTGCGCCGTCGATGTCGGTGACCGGCGACGGCTCCTGTGCCATGCCCTCGAAGTACGGGGGCTTGCGCACGTAGGTGGAGTCGGCGGCCCACTCGAAGGTGTCGCCGGAGGGCGTGGGCAGCGACTGCCAGCGCTCGTCGCCCGCGAACACGTCCGCGTAGTCCTTCGTGAACATCTCGGAGGAGATGGCCGACGCGACGACCTCCTGGATCTCCTGCGGCGACGGCCAGATGTCGGCGAGGTAGACCGGCTCTCCGTCGCTGCCGGTGCCGATCGGCTCCGTCGTGATGTCCTTGTCCATCGACCCGGCCAGCGCGTACGCCACCACCAGGGGCGGGGACGCGAGGTAGTTCATCTTGATGTCCGGGTTGATCCGGCCCTCGAAGTTGCGGTTGCCGGACAGCACGGACACCACGGCGAGGTCGGACTCGTTGACGGCAGCGGAGATCTCGTCCTGCAGCGGGCCGGAGTTGCCGATGCAGGTGGTGCAGCCGTAGCCGACCAGGTGGAAGCCCAGCTTCTCCAGGTACGGCAGCAGGCCCGCGCGGTCGTAGTAGTCCATGACCACCTTCGAGCCGGGCGCCAGCGTCGTCTTCACCCACGGCTTGCGGGACAGGCCCTTCTCGACGGCCTTCTTCGCGAGCAGGGCCGCGCCGATCATGACCGACGGGTTGGACGTGTTGGTGCACGACGTGATCGCCGCGATGGCCACGGCGCCGTGGTCGATCTCGAAGGTCGCCCCGTCGAGGGTCACGGTCGTCGGCTTGCTCGGCCTGCCCTCCGCGCCCTCGGCCGCGGTGTAGTGGACGGGCTTGCCGTCGCCGTTGCCCTCGGAGACCGCGGGGGCGTCGGAGGCGGGGAAGGTCTCCTTGCCCGCCTCGTCCACCGGCGAGTGCGGGGCGTCGGAGGTGTACGAGCCGAGCGCGCCGCGGAACGCGGGCTTGGCGTCGGACAGGGCGATCCGGTCCTGCGGGCGCTTCGGGCCCGCGATGGACGGGACGACGCTGGACAGGTCGAGCGTCAGCGTCTCGGAGTAGACCGGCTCGACCCCCGCGTCGTGCCAGAGGCCCTGCTCCTTGGCGTACGCCTCGACGAGCGCGACCTGCTCGGCCGAGCGGCCGGTGAACCTGAGGTAGTCGACGGTCTCGCCGTCGATCGGGAAGATCGCGCAGGTAGAGCCGAACTCGGGGCTCATGTTGCCGATCGTGGCGCGGTTCGCGAGCGGCACGGCCGACACGCCCGCGCCGTAGAATTCGACGAACTTGCCGACGACGCCGTGCTCACGCAGCATCTCGGTGATCGTCAGCACCAGGTCGGTCGCGGTGGCGCCCGCGGGCAGCTCACCGTCGAGCTTGAAGCCGACGACGCGCGGGATGAGCATCGACACCGGCTGGCCGAGCATCGCGGCCTCCGCCTCGATGCCGCCGACGCCCCAGCCGAGCACGCCGAGGCCGTTGACCATGGTGGTGTGGCTGTCGGTGCCGACCAGCGTGTCCGGGTAGGCCTGGCCGCCCCGGGTCATCACGACGCGGGCGAGGTGCTCGATGTTGACCTGGTGCACGATGCCGGTGCCCGGCGGCACGACCTTGAACTCGTCGAACGCGCTCTGGCCCCACCGCAGGAACTGGTAGCGCTCCCTGTTGCGCTCGTACTCGAAGTCGACGTTGCGCTCGAAGGCGTCGGGGCGGCCGAAGATGTCCGCGATCACCGAGTGGTCGATGACCAGCTCGGCAGGCGCGAGCGGGTTGACCTTGCCGGGGTCGCCGCCCAGCGCGGTGATGGCCTCGCGCATGGTCGCGAGGTCGACCACGCACGGCACGCCCGTGAAGTCCTGCATGACCACGCGGCCCGGGGTGAACTGGATCTCCGTCGACGGCTCGGCCTCGGGGTCCCAGTCGGCGAGCGCGTTGACGTGGTCGGCGGTGATGTTCGTGCCGTCCTCGGTGCGCAGGAGGTTCTCCAGCAGGATCTTCAGGCTGTAGGGGAGGCGTTCCGAGCCCTTGACGGCGTCGAGCCGGAACACCTCGTGCGAGGCGTCGCCGACGGTCAGCGACTGTCGTGCGCCGAAGGTGTCCTTACTTGCTGGTGCGGTCACGTCCATCTCCATTGGCCTGTGGTGGTCTTCTGGGAACGTCCTCTCGACGCAAACAGTACGCTTGTCCTGTATTCGACGCCAAGGGAGGGTCAGCCACCATGCTGCACCACGTACAGATAGCCGCACCGGCCGGCAGTGAAGATCGGCTTCGCGCCTTCTACACGGGGGCCCTCGGCTGGCGGGAGCTGGCGAAACCCCCGCTGCTCGCGGTCCGGGGCGGTTGCTGGTTCCAGGTCCCCGGCAGGGGCGGCCCGGACGCCGAACTGCACGTCGGCATCGAGGAGGACTTCCGCCCGGCGCGCAAGGCGCACCCGGCCTTCGTGGTCGACGTCGACGAGACGGCCGCGAGGGTCGAGGCGGCCGGCCACGAGGTCCGCTGGGCCGACCCGGCGGAGATCCCCGGCCTCAGGCGCTTCCACACGGACGACCCCGTCGGCAATCGACTGGAGTTCCTGGCGGGCTGAGACGCCGAACGGCCCGGCACCTCGGGCGAGGGCCGGGCCGTCCGGGACAGAAGGAGTGATCAGCCGTTGGACACCAGGGCGATGACGTCGTCCGGGGTCAGGTCGGACAGAGCGGTCAGGCCCAGCTCGCTGTAGGTGCGCAGCGGGCTGACGTACCACTTGCCGTCGACCTCGGTCGCGACCACGCCGGTGTTCTTCAGCATGCCGGACGCCAGGTGCGCCAGCGCCTGCTGCATGGCGGGGCTCATGCTGCTGCCGCCGAGCTCGGTGGCGATGTCCTCGGCGCAGAGCTGCTGCTTCTCGCCCTCGCCCTCGGCGCTGTAGCAGTCGCCGTCCTTGGTGACGCGGTAGGTCTGGCCGTCGGCGTTGACCTCGACCGTCTTGAGCATCACGCGCTTGCCGCCGGTCTCCGCGTCGGTCGACTCGGTCTCCAGCTTCGTGACCTGGACACCGGCCGCGGGCGGGTTGCCCATCTCGTCGAGCAGGGCGGGACCCGCGTCGTGCAGCGCGCCCATCTCGTCCGGCGGGAGCAGCTCGATGACGCGCTCGGCGTCGCTGTTGACCGCGGCCTGGACCATCTGCTTGACCGCTTCGTCGGCGGTGGCCGCGCCGTTGTCCGGGATGGACTTGGCAGGCCACTTCTTGCCCGCGTCCTGCAGGGCGTAGTCGGCGATCGTGTAGAAGAGGCTCGGGTACCACTTGTCGTCGACCTTCACGGTCGCGATGCGGATCGGCTCGCCGCCGTTCTTCCTGACCTCGTCGGCGATGTCGATCTTCTCGTCGGTCGGCTTGGAGTTCACCCCGTCCGGGAACGCGGCCTGCATGAAGTCCTCGGTGAGCGGCAGCTCGTTGAAGTCCGAGTGGAAGGCCACGGTGCCGCCGACGAGCTTGGTGATGGTCAGGTGGTCGTTGACCTTCTCCGCGCCCTTCTCGTCGTACTTGAGGTTCGCAGCCTTGATCTCCGCCCCGTGCAGCTGGTTGGGGTCGGCGTCCTTCTTGTAGACGTTCAGCTCCTGGAGCCGCTTGCTCGTCCTCGAGTTGAAGTCGACGAGCAGCGCCGACTCGGCGGGCGTCAGGCTCTCCAGGACACCGAGCACGTCACCCTGGCTGAGGCTGTTGACCAGGTTGGTCGCGGCCTGCGTCGGGTCGTCCTCGCCGCCACTGCCCGCGTCGCTGCGGTTGAGCACGAAGAACGTCGCGGCAACGCCGACGGCCACCACGACCACCGCGGCGATGGCGCCGATGATCGGGCCCTTGCTCTTCTTCTTGGGCGCCTCGCCGAAGCCGCCCGGCACGCCGCCGTACTGCGGCTGCTGCTGCCCGTACTGACCCCCGTACTGCGGCGTCTGTGGCGCCTGGAACCCCTGCGGGCCCGTCTGCGGCTGCTGCGGGAAGCCCTGCGGCCCGGTCTGCGGGTAACCGCCCTGCTGCTGGCCGTACCCCTGCTGGCCGTACCCCTGCTGTGGGTAACCACCCGGCTGGGCCGGGAAAGGGCCACTTCCCGGCTGGTTCGGATCCTGTGGCTGCCACTGGCCGCCAGGTGGATAGGTCACGGTTCCCCTCCTGCGTGTTCGGTCGCTCTTCCGCGCCGCCCTACGAAGACGCCCACGACCCCGGTCAAGGTCAGCACCGCCCCGATCAACGTCGTCGTCGGACCGGTACCGGAGATGCCGAGGCGAACTTCCTCGCCACCGCTTACGACGTTCGCCGCACCGGCGATGGTTCCGCTGATTATCGCGACGACCCCGGAAATCGTTGCGGCCGACCGGCGAAACCCCGCCGCGTAGGCGACCACGCACGCAGTGCTCACCGGGATCAGCAGCGTCCACGCGACGACCACCAGCGCCAACGGGCTGCCGTCGAGCACCCTGGTCGACCGGATGATCGCGATCGACTCGTAGCTGTCGCGCAGCACGGAACCCGAGACCACCCACGGCAGGAACGTGCCGACCGCGACGGTCGCCAACCCGAGCGCGGTCAGCACAGCGCCCGCGAGGCCGGCCCCGGTGTGCGGGCGGGTCGCGTCTCTGGTCAGCACCGGCCCATGGTGGCAGCCCCTCGGACATCGCGGGGGCGGACACCCTCAGTGAGCCTTGCCGTGCCCAAAGGGGTGAAAGTTTCCCCAGAGGTGGATGTGACTCGTGTTGCTGACGGTACGAAAGGTGCGAAGGGTGGGAGAGTGACCTGCCTGAGCCGCAGCTCAGAAGGGTTGTTCGAGGGAGGTTGTGCACCATGGGCGGCACCAGACTTCGGATCGTCGTGGCGTCCCTGTTGCTCAGCACGAGCATGGCCGCGGGCACGGCGGTCGCGGCCCCGCCGCCGCCACCCAACCCGAGTGACGACCAGCTCGGGGCGAGCAGGGCCGATGCGAACACCAGGGCGACCGAGGTCGGGCAGCTCACCAACCAGGTCGCCCAGGCCGAGGCGCAGCTCGACCAGCTCCAGGCCGACGTCGAGCTGAAGATGGAGGACGCCAACCGCGCGCTCGTCGACCTGCAGCTGGCCCAGGACGAGGCCGCCAGGGCCAAGGCGGAGGCCGACGCGGCGAGGGCGGCCGCGGACGGCGCGTCGAAGGACATCACCGACGCCCGCGCGGACGTCGACAGGTTCGCCGCCGCCAGCTACAGGCAGGGCACCGAGATCGGCTCGATGTCCGCCTACATCGGGTCGAAGAACCCGGATGACCTCCTGGCCAGGGCGCAGTTGCTCGCCGCCGTCGGCTCCAGCCAGCTCGACGCGCTGGACGCGATGGAGGTGGCCAGGACCGAGAAGGCCAACAAGGACTCGACCGCCCGCCAGGCGCTCGACGTCGCGAACCAGAAGCAGGCGGCCGCGTCGGCCGCCAAGGACGCCGCCGACGCCGCCACCGCGGTCGCACAGGCGGCGCAGGACAGCCAGGCCGCGGCCACCCAGCAGCTCGAGGCGCGGAAGAGCTCGGCGGAGTCCGCCCTCGCGGCCGCGCAGTCGACCGTGTCCGGGCTGGCCGGCCAGCGGCAGGCGTACCTGAACTGGCTCGCGGCCAGGCAGGCCGAGGACGCGGCGCAGAACCAGCCGCCACCCGGCACCGGCGGGGGACAGCCTTCCGCCGCCGCGCCGCCACCGTCGAGCGGCGGCGCGCAGGCCGTGATCGACCGTGCGATGTCACAGCTGGGCGTGCCCTACGCGTGGGGCGGCGGCAACGCGAGCGGCCCCACCCGCGGCATCCACGACGGCGGTGTCGCCGACGCGCACGGCGACTACGACAAGGTCGGCTTCGACTGCTCCGGCCTGATGATCTACGCGTTCGCGGCGGTCGGCAAACGGTTGCCCCACTACAGCGGCTACCAGGCGACCGCGGGCAGGCGGGTGCCGCTGTCCCAGAAGGCGCCCGGCGACATGCTGTTCTGGGCCACGCAGGGCCACATC
This sequence comes from Actinophytocola oryzae, assembly GCF_004364325.1. Lineage (GTDB taxonomy): Bacteria > Actinomycetota > Actinomycetes > Mycobacteriales > Pseudonocardiaceae > Actinophytocola > Actinophytocola oryzae. Next base: position 122,652 of record NZ_SOCP01000017.1, read on the forward strand.
CACCACGTCGCCCTCTACATCGGCGGCGACCGGATGGTGGAGGCCCCGTACTCCGGGTCGCACGTGCGTGTCGCCGCCGTCCGGTACGGCGGCATCGTGGGCTACGCGACCAGGCTGCTCTGACCTACCAGGTCGGGTGCGCCGACACGCCGCCGTCGACGACGAGGTTGTGGCCGGTCACCCACGCGGCCAGCGGCGAGGCCAGGAACACGCACGCGTTCGCCACATCGGCGGGCGTGCCGAGGCGGGTCAGCGGCGCGGCGTCCCGCCACCGGCGCACGCCGTCGGGCCAGTCCTCGGCGAGGCCGGGCCGGTCGACGAGACCGGGGGAGACGGCGTTGACGCGGATGCCCCTCGGCCCGTACTCGAGTGCGGCGTTGCGTGCGTGCATGACCAGCGCCGCCTTGGCGGTGCTGTAGTGCGCGTGCCCCGGCGTGGGCTGGGTCGCCTCGATGGAGGCGATGTGGATGACCGAGCCGCCGGTCATGACCTCGGCGGCGGCCTGCGTGCAGGAGAACGCGCTGGTCAGGTTCGTGTCGAGCATGGCGCGCCACCGGGTGACCGGCATCCCGGCCAGTGGCTCCACCGGCTGGATACCCGCGTTGTTGACGAGCGTGTCGAGTTGTCCCGACCACTCGACGACCGCCCGCACCAGCCCGTGGCACGCGTCGTCGGCGGACAGGTCGGCCGCGAAGGCGGCTGCCTTGCCGCCACCGGACTCGATCGCCGCGACCACGTCGTCGGCGGCCTGCCGGTGCGTGTTGCAGTGGACGGCCACGGCACTGCCCGCCTCGGCGAACCGCAGCGCGATGCCGCGGCCGATGCCACCGCCTGCGCCGGTCACGAGCGCCGTCGTGCCGGTCAGGTCGGGCAGGGCGGGGTCACGCATCGGGGTCCTCCGTGAGGTGCGTCGGCGCGTCCGGCCTGCACAGGGCCCGGATGAGGTCGGCCTCGCCGGGGTAGCGGGCGCACAGCGTGTCGGCGTCGCCGCCCTCGTAGTCGGCAGGGACGAAGCCGGGTGCCATTGTCGTGCCGCACAGGGCCCAGCGCCCGCCGTCCGCGACCCGAGCACCCATCCAGGTGCCCGCCGGGACGGTCAGCTGCACGAGGTCCGGCCCGAGCGCCTCGACACGTGCCTGCCCGGACGGGGACAGCAGGAGCATCTCCAGCGGGTCGCCGCGGTAGAAGTGCCACACCTCGTCGATGGGTAACCGGTGCATGGCAGAGAACAGCCCGTCCTCGATGGACAACAGGACCATGATCGCCGACCCCGAGGGCCGTCCGGTCCCGTCGACCGGTCCGGCCCAGGTCCGCCGGAACAGGCCGCCTTCGACAGGCAGGGGCGCGAGCCCGTACCGCGCGGCGATCAGGGCAGGTTCGTCGCTCAACACGGGCAGGAAGCTACTTGGTCGGCAGCGTCCGCACGAAGGAGATGCTCCGCGCCACCCACTCCGCGAGACACGCGTCGTCGTCGACCGCCTCGGCGTCCACCCGCAACCAGCCACGCATCTCGCGGCCACCCATGACCGCCGTGTGGACCTGGTCGCCGAGCAGGTCTGGCACGTCGGCCGGGTCGACGCGGACCAGCAGCCCGCCCTTTCCGCTGGCCGACACCGACATGTTCCCGCCGACGAGGAACGACAGCCCACCGAACATGCGCTTCTCGTCGACGCCCTTCTCGGTGGCGACCAGCTCACGGATGCGGTCGGCCAGCTCGTGGTCGTAGGCCATGGCGGCGATTATCGCGCGGGCGGCCATTCGACGGGGGTGACCACACGCGACACCGCCATGGCCCCGATAATCACCCGCGTGCGTTTCGCCGCGGTGATCGTCGCCGGGGGTGCGGGCAGGCGCCTCTCCGGCATGGACAAGCCCGCCATCGAGGTCGGCGGCCGGTCCCTGCTGGCCCGCGCGGTCGACGCGGTCGCCGACGCGGAGGACGTCGTCGTGGTCGGGCCCGAGCGCCCCCTCGACCGGGCCGTCACCTGGACCAGGGAGGACCCGCCCGGCACCGGTCCGCTCGCCGCCCTCTCGGCGGGACTCGCGGCACTCGGCCCCGCCGACGAGGTGGCGGTCCTGGCCGCGGACCTGCCGAACGTGACGCTCGAGACCGTCCGCCGCCTGCGTGCCGCGCGCGGCGACCACGACGGCGCCGTCCTCGTCGACGCGGGTGGTCACCGGCAGTGGCTGCTCGGCGTCTGGCGCCGCGACGCGCTCCGCGCGGCCATCCCCCCGGACCCGGCGGGCGGCGGCATCGGTCGTGCACTCGGCGGCCTGGCGCTCGTGGAGGTCGCGGCGCAAGCCGGTGAGGCGGACGATGTGGACACTCCGGACGACCTGGCCGGACTCGACCGGTAGTAGTTCACAGCCGTCATACCGCTTGTCCGGTTGCCTGTACCCCGGAGAAGCACAGCTTCACGAGGAGGTTTGTCAGTGACCGAGCCGGCGGAGTCGGTGAACGGATCGGGGAGCGACGCGCCCGTCAGCACGCCGGCCCGGGACGCACAGCTGCTCGAACGCACCGTGTTCGAGGTCAAGCGCGTCATCGTGGGGCAGGACCGGCTGGTCGAGCGCATGCTCGTCGGTCTGCTGTCCAGAGGTCACCTGCTCCTGGAGGGCGTCCCCGGCGTCGCGAAGACGCTGGCCGTCGAGACCTTCGCGAAGGTCGTCGGCGGGTCGTTCACGCGTGTCCAGTTCACCCCCGACCTCGTGCCCGCCGACATCCTGGGCACCAGGATCTACCGGCAGGGCAGCGAGAAGTTCGACGTCGAGCTGGGTCCGGTCGTGGCCAACTTCGTGCTCGCCGACGAGATCAACCGCGCACCCGCGAAGGTGCAGTCGGCGATGCTCGAGGTCATGGCCGAGCGGCACGTGTCGATCGGCGGCGAGACCTTCCCGATGCCCGACCCGTTCCTTGTCCTCGCGACGCAGAACCCGATCGAGAACGAGGGCGTCTACCCGCTGCCCGAGGCCCAGCGCGACCGGTTCCTCTTCAAGATCATCGTCGACTACCCGACGGCGGAGGAGGAGCGCGAGATCGTCTACCGGATGGGCGTGACCGCGCCGGAGCCGCACCAGGTCCTGAGCCCCGCCGAGCTGGTCCGCCTGCAGGAGGTCGCCTCGCGCGTCTTCGTGCACCACGCGCTGGTCGACTACACGGTCCGCGTCGTCCTCGCGACCCGCACACCCGCCGAGCACGGTCTCGCCGACGTCGCGGGCTGGGTGGCCTACGGCGCCTCGCCGCGTGCGAGCCTCGGCATCGTCGCCGCCTCGCGTGCGCTCGCGCTGATCCGCGGGCGTGACTACGTGCTGCCGCAGGACGTCGTGGACGTCGTGCCGGACGTGCTGCGCCACCGTCTCGTGCTGTCCTACGACGCGCTCGCCGACGGCGTGCCGATCGACCACATCGTGTCCCGCGTGCTGCAGACCGTGCCGCTGCCGCAGGTCTCCGCCCGCCCGCAGTCCGGTGGCGTCCAGCCACCGCCAGTCGGGGTGGGCCGCTGACTTGAGCAGGGAGAAGGAGCGGCCGCCCTGGGCGCCTCCGATCCTGCAGGGCGATCGGATGGAGCACGGGCTGCGGCTGCTCGAGCTGGACGTGCGTCGCAGGCTCGACGGGCTCCTGCAGGGCAACCACCTCGGTCTCGTGCCGGGGCCCGGCTCCGAGCCGGGGGAGGCCCGCACCTACCAGCCCGGTGACGACGTGCGCCGCATGGACTGGGCGGTCACCGCGCGCACGACCGTGCCGCACATCCGCGAGACGGTCGCCGACCGCGAGCTGGAGACCTGGCTCGTCGTCGACCTGTCCGCGAGCCTGGACTTCGGCACGGCCGCGTGCGAGAAGCGTGACCTCGTGGTGGCCGCGACGGCCGCCGTCGCGCACCTCACCGGCGGTGGCGGCAACCGCATCGGCGCGATCATCTCCACCGGCGAGAAGATCACCCGCATCCCGGCGCGGGGCGGCCTCGCGCACGCCCGCGGCCTGGTCCGCAAGATGGCCGAGACCCCTCGCGCCGCGGAGGGTGTCCGCGGCGACCTGCGGGAGACGATGGAGCAGCTGCGCCGTCCGCCCCGCCGCAGGGGCCTGGCCGTGGTGATCTCCGACTTCCTCGGCGACATCGACTGGCAGCGTCCGCTGCGTGGCCTGTCCACGCGGCACGAGCTGATCGCCATCGAGGTGGTCGACCCCCGCGACCTCGACCTGCCGGAGGTCGGCACGGTCGTGCTGGCCGACCCGGAGTCCGGGCGGCAGCGCGAGGTGCACGCGTCCGCGCTGCTGCGCAGGGAGTTCGCCGCCGCGGCCGCCGAACACCGGTCGAACGTCGCCTCCGCCATCCGCGGCGCCGGTGGCGGGCACCTGGTGCTGCGCACGGACTCCGACTGGATCGCGGACACCGTACGTTTCGTCGTCGCCCGCAAGCGACGGTGGTCTGGAGGAGGGGTGGCCTGATGTTCGGCCTCAGCTTCCGCAACTTCACGGCGCCGTGGTGGTTCCTGCTGCTCGTCGTGGTCGGCGCGATCATCGCCGGTTACGTCCTGGTGCAGCGCATGCGCCACCGGCGGACCATGCGGTTCACCAACCTGGAGCTGCTCGAGAAGGTCGTGCCCAAGCGGCAGAACTGGATACGGCACATCCCGGCGGTGGTGCTCGTGGTCGCGCTGATGCTGCTGACCACGGCCATGGCGGGCCCGACCGACGAGCAGCGCGTGCCACGCAACCGGGCGACCGTGATGCTGGTGGTCGACGTGTCCCTGTCGATGGAGGCCACCGACGTGCGGCCGACCCGGCTGCGGGCCGCCCAGGACGCCGCGAAGGACTTCGCCACCGGCCTCACCCCGGGCATCAACCTGGGCCTGATCTCCTTCGCGGGCACCGCGAGCGTGATGGTCTCCCCGACCACCGACCGGACGAGCGTCGCGAAGGCCATCGACAACCTGAAGCTCGCCGAGTCCACCGCGACCGGCGAGGCCATCTTCGCGGCACTGCAGTCGATCGAGGGCTTCTCGCAGATCATCGGCGGCGCCGAGGGTGCCCCGCCTGCCCGCATCGTGCTGATGACCGACGGGAAGCAGACCGTCCCGACCGACGACGCCGACGACCCCAGGGGCGCGTTCACCGCCGCCCGCGCCGCCAAGGACGCGAAGATCCCGGTGTCCACGATCTCCTTCGGCACCAGCGACGGCGAGGTCACGATCGACGGCAAGAGCCAGCCGGTGCCGGTCGACGACGAGTCGATGAAGCAGATCGCCGACCTGTCCGGCGGCGAGTTCTACAAGGCGGCCACGGCCGACCAGCTGCACCGGGTGTACGACACGCTGGGTGAGCAGATCGGCTACGAGACCAAGGACGCGGACGCCAGCAAGCCGTGGCTGATGCTGGGCACCCTCGCGGCGCTGGTCGCGGCGGGCAGTGCGCTGCTGATCGGGCAACGGCTGCCGTAGCGCACCTGACCGCGCGGAGCCAGCGGCGACTTCGTCAGTGCTGACGGATAGCCTTTGGACCGGCATGGCCGTCGCACGGGCAAGGAGCAGAAGTGGGCCGTTCAGTACTGGTAACAGGGGGTAACCGGGGGATCGGTCTGGCGATCGCCAGGGCGTTCGCGGCGCAGGGGGACAGCGTCGCGGTGACGTACCGGGGCAAGCCCGCGCCGGACGACCTGTTCGGCGTGCGGTGCGACGTCACCGACACCGAGCAGGTCGACGCGGCGTTCAAGGAGGTCGAGGAGAAGCAGGGTGCCGTCGAGGTGCTGGTGTCCAACGCGGGCATCACCGACGACACGCTGCTGATGCGGATGACCGACGAGCAGTTCGCGAACGTGCTCGACGCGAACCTGACGGGTTCGTTCCGCGTCGCCAAGCGCGCCACCCGCGCCATGCTGAAGGCCCGCTGGGGCCGCATGATCTTCATCTCGTCGGTGGTCGGCCTGATGGGCGGCCCCGGCCAGGTCAACTACGCGGCCAGCAAGGCGGGTCTCGTCGGCGTCGCGCGCTCGATCACGCGTGAGCTGGGTGGCCGCAACATCACCGCGAACGTCGTCGCACCGGGCTTCATCTCCACCGACATGACCGAGTCGCTGACCGACGAGCGCAGGAAGACGATCCTCGCGAACGTCCCGTCCGGCCGCTACGGGCAGTCCGACGAGGTCGCGGCGGCGGTCACGTTCCTGGCCTCCGACGCCGCCGCGTACATCAGCGGCGCGGTCCTGCCCGTGGACGGCGGCCTAGGGATGGGGCACTGAACCGGTACTGACAGACTGACGCCAGAACCATCGCCAGCGTTTTGGAGGACGGCAAGTGACCGGTCTGCTCGAGGGGAAGCGCCTGCTCATCACCGGCGTCATCACCGACGCTTCCATCGCGTTCCACGTGGCCAAGGTCGCCCAGGAACAGGGCGCGACCGTCGTGCTCACCGGTTTCGGCCGGATGAGCCTCGTGGAGCGGATCGCCAAGCGCCTGCCGGAGCCGCCACCGGTGATCGAGCTCGACGTGCAGAACCAGGAGCACCTGGACTCGCTGGCCGACCGGGTGCGCGAGCACGTGGACGGCCTCGACGGCGTGCTGCACGCGATCGCCTACGCCAACCCGGAGACCTGCCTCGGCGCGCCGTTCATCGACGCGCCCAAGGGCGACGTCTCCAACGGCTTCGAGGTGTCGGCGTTCTCGTACAAGTCGCTCGCCGCCGCCACACTGCCACTGCTCGGGCCGGGTTCGTCGATCGTCGGCCTCGACTTCGACGCCCGCGTCGCGTGGCCCGGCTACAACTGGATGGGTGTCGCGAAGGCGGCGCTGGAGTCGGTCAACCGCTACCTCGCGCGTGACCTCGGCGCCCAGGGCATCCGCGTGAACCTCGTGTCGGCGGGCCCGCTCAAGACGATGGCCGCGAAGTCCATCCCGGGCTTCAGCGAGCTGTCCGACCCGTGGAACGACCGGGCGCCGCTCGGCTGGGACGCCGAGGACGCGACACCGGTCGCCAGGTCGATCTGCGCCGTGCTGTCCGACTGGCTGCCCGTCACGACCGGCTCGGTGGTCATGGTGGACGGTGGAGTCCACGCGATGGGGATCTAGATGGACGCGTTGCTGTGGCTGTCGTTCGGCGGGCCCGAGAAGCCCGAGGACGTGCGGCCGTTCCTGGAGAACGTCACCAGGGGCAGGGGCGTGCCGCCGGAGCGGCTCGACGAGGTCGAGCAGCACTACCTCGGCTTCGGCGGCGTGTCCCCGATCAACGAGCTGAACAGGGCGGCCATCGAGGCGGTCGAGCTGGAGCTGACCGCGCAGGGCATCGACCTGCCGGTGTACTTCGGCAACCGCAACTGGCACCCGATGGTCGAGGACACGGTCGAACGGATGGCGGCCGACGGCGTGAAGTCGGCCCTCGTGTTCCCGACCAGCGCCTACGGCGGGTACTCGGCGTGCAGGCAGTACGACGAGGACATCTCCCGTGCCCGCGCCGCGGTCGGTGACGGTGCGCCGGATCTGACGAAGCTGCGGCAGTTCTTCGACCACCCGCTGTTCGTGTCGGCGTACGCGGACGCGGTCCGCACGGCGGCGTCCGGTCTGGACGACTACCGGCTGGTCTACACCGCGCACTCCGTGCCGGTGTCCGCCGACGCCGCCGCCGGCCCGCCGTCCTCGGGGGGCCACCTGTACTCGCAGCAGGTCGCCGAGGCCGCCCGGCTCGTGGCCATGGACCTCGGCGTGGCGGACTACGACGTCGTGTGGCAGTCGCGGTCGGGGCCGCCGAGGGTGCCGTGGCTGGAGCCGGACATCATCGACCACCTGGAAGCCCTGCACGACAAGGAGGTCCCGGCGGTCGTGCTGTGTCCGGTCGGGTTCGTGAGCGACCACCTCGAGGTCGTGTGGGACCTGGACACGGAGGCCGCGGAGAAGGCCGCCGAACTGGGCATGGGCTTCGCACGGGCCGTCGCGCCCAGCGGTGATCAGCGGTTCGCCCAGCTGGTCGTCGAGCTGATACGGGAGCAGCTGGCGAGCGCGCCGGCGCGCAAGCTGTCGGCGTTCCCGGTGGCGGGCTGCACCCTCAACGGCGCACCGTGTGCCGTGGGGTGTTGTGAACCTGCTCAGCGGAGTCGCAAGTAGGCTTCGCCGCGGGGCGAGAGCCGGTAGCCGACCACCAGGCTCAGTGTCAGGCCCAGGTTCTTCAGCTTGCGAACGTCCAGTTTGAACGGTGCGGTCTCGCGGCCCAGTTCCGCCGCGAGGTCGCCCGCCCGGACGGCCGGTCGCTTCTCGATGACGGCAAGGGTTTCGTTCGTCCACGGGCCGTCGCGGTCGAGCCGCTCCAGCCGACGCGTGATCTCCTCGACGTCCGAAGAGGACAGTGCGGCACTGTTGGCCAGCTCGGTGCGCGGGTCTTCACCGTCGGCCGGGTGCAGGCGCAACAGAAACACCGGATCTCCTGGCGTACCACGGAGATCCGCCACAGCCTCGGCCGTGGACGCGTAACCGGCGGCACGCGCGTCGGCCAGGCGGATCCGGGACGGTGACACCTCGGTCACCTCGTCCACGACGATCCGCCCGGCCGCCGTCCGGTACGTGTTCCCCGCAGTGACCTGCCGACGCTTCCAGCGCCGGAACATCACCGTGACGGAACCGTCCTGTATGCCTTTGTGTAACCGCTTCTCGATTAACACGGCCTCGCTCCGCTCGGCGCTTCGCGAGCCTCAGTCCGGCGTCTTCCCTCCTGCGCTGCTCGTCCCCTGGGCTCGTTCCTCGCGCAGGAGCCTCCGCTGCTCGTCAGTCCAGACGCCGGCGGCTCGCTCAGTCAACACGGCCTCGCTCCGCTCGGCGCTTCGCGAGCCTCAGTCCGGCGTCTTCCTTCCTGCGCTGCTCGTCCCCTGGGCTCGTTCCTCGCGCAGGAGCCTCCGCTGCTCGTCAGTCCAGACGCCGGCGGCTCGCTCAGTCAACACGGCCTCGCTCCGCTCGGCGCTTCGCGAGCCTCAGTCCGGCGTCTTCCTTCCTGCGCTGCTCGTCCCCTGGGCTCGTTCCTCGCGCAGGAGCCTCCGCTGCTCGTCAGTCCAGACGCCGGCGGCTCGCTCAGTCAACACGGCCTCGCTCCGCTCGGCGCTTCGCGAGCCTCAGTCCGGCGGCTCGCTCAGTGAGCATCCGAGACGTCCAGCGACCGGACCGCCTCGGCGACCGCCGCGCAGCGGGCCGTGCGGACGGCGTGGAACAGCGGGCGGATGGCCTCGGCACGCTTGTGCGCCGCCGAAGCCGACAGGGCCCCGCCCGGCTCGTCCTCCATGGCCAGCTCCAGGATCGCCGCCACCTCGGCCGCGCGCTGCAGGACGCGCAGCGCCCGCTGCGGCATCCCTTCCGGCCACCGCGACTTGGTGCGTTCGGCGACCCGGGCCTGCAGTTCCTCGCGGACACCCGCGCGCTTCTTGGCCACACCCAGCTCGATCAGGATGCCTGCCGCGACACGCATCGCGCCGGTCAGCTCGTGCTCGGCCTCACCGAGCGGCACGTTGGGTGCCGGCGTGGTGCGGTCGATCTCGAAGACGGTCCAGCGGATGATGCCCTCACCGATCGGCTCCGGCACGATGCCGAGGCCGTTGAACACCACCGCCTCGCCCGCTCGTAATGCCTCGGAAGCGAACCGGCTGGCGCCGCCCAGGCCGCGCACGTCGCCGGGAACCGGCATCACCAGTTCGGCGTTCTCGGCACCGGAGCGGCGCAGTGCGGCGAGTAACACGGCCGGTGAGCCGCCCGCCTCGCCGCGGAGGGGGATCTCGAGGGTGGAGGCGAGCCGCTCGTCCGCGGCCACCACCTCGTGCAGCTCGGCCCAGTCCTGCAGGGCGTCGAGCACATCGTCGGCGGCAGCAGCGCCACTCAGCCAGGCTGAGCTCCACACCGCCAATGTCGCGCTGGGGGATGACACGAGGGAAAGATTACGCGACGATGGTCGGCTGGCTCACGGGTGGTGATCCGTGGTGGCGCTCAGCGCCTGGCAGGCTCCCCGAGCTGGGCGCGGAGCAGGTCGCGGAAGCCGTCGAGGTCTCCCTGCTCGCCGAAGGCCCGGCCCGGCACGGGGAACAGCGACGTCCCGCCGGTGCGCAGCACGAAGTTGTGCCTGGTCTCGACCCAACCGTCCATCGCGGACCAGCGCAGGTCGGTGTACGCGGTGCCGTCGACGGTCATCATGCGGAACGACCGGTCGTCCACTGTCGCCGTGACCGTCGAGGCCGCGACCGGGTTGCGGCGGAACTGCAGCCACACGGCCACCATCGGCAGCGCCGCGATGACCATCGCGGCCAGCACCCCGAACGAGCCGGGCAGCGGCTGCCCCGCCACGAGCAGCACGATGGCCAGCACCCCGAGGCCCAGGCCGAACCAGGGGGCGAAACGGTAGGTCGGGTACACCGCGCGCAGTGCGTCGTTCCAGTCGGAAGGCGCGGGGTCCCACCGCAGTTCGAGCGCCATTCCGTGGCCGTCCTCCCAGGTCGTGGCCTCGTGGGCGAGACTGTGCGCATGTCACGTCCAGCCCGCGTACGGGTCGAGAGGGTACGGGAGGCCGGTTCGGCCACGACGCTGGAACTGTTCTTCGACCTGGTTTTCGTGTTCGCGCTCACGCAGATCACGGCGCTGATGGCCGAGGAGCCGACCGCGACGGGCCTGCTGCGCGGCACGCTGCTGATGATGGTCGTGTGGTGGTGCTGGGTCGGGTACTCGTGGGTGTCCAACCTGGTGAAGGCCGACGAGGGTGTCGCACGCGTCGTCATGCTCGTGGCGATGGCGGCCATGTTCCTGCTGGCGCTCGCCATCCCCGAGTCCTTCCGCGACCTGCCCGGCGGCCTGCACGGCCCGACGGTGTTCGCGTTCGGCTACCTCGTGCTGCGGCTGGTGCACGTCGTGCTGTTCTGGATCATTAGCGGCGACGACGCCGGGCTGCGCAGCCAGGTCGGCCGGTTCGCGTTCACGATGGTCGGCGGCACCGTGGCACTGCTGTTCGCCGCGAACACGTCCGGCACCGCGCAGCTCCTGCTGTGGGGCGCGGCTGTGGTGGCCGACTACGGCGGCACGCTGGTGATCGGTGCGAAGGGCTGGCGGCTCAACTCGGCGGGCCACTTCGCCGAACGCCACGGGCTCATCGTGATGATCGCCCTCGGCGAGTCGATCGTGGCCATAGGTGTGGGTGTCACCCACCTGGCGATCTCGTGGCCGATCGTGGTCGCCGCGATCCTCGGCCTCTCGGTGTCGGCGAGCCTGTGGTGGGTGTACTTCGACACCACGGCCCTGCTCGGCGAGCACGCACTGAGCGGCGCGGAGGGCGAGAAGCGGGTGTCCATGGCCCGGTCGGCCTTCACCTACCTGCACCTGCCGATGACGGTCGGCATCGTGATGCTGGCACTGGGCCTGAAGAAGGTCCTCACCTATGTGGGTGACACCGAACACCACTCGCTGTCGGACGCCCTCCACGGGGCGCCGCTGTGGGCCATGTACGGCGGCACGGCCCTCTACCTGCTGGCCCACGTCGGCTTCGCGTGGCGGTGCTACCAGGGCCGCAAGGTCTACCGCCTGGTCGCGGGCGTCGTGCTGGTGGCGCTGGTGCCACTCGTCGCGAACCTGCCCGCGCTGGGCAGCCTCGGCGTGCTCGCGGCACTGCTGATCGCACTGAACGTCGTCGAGTCGATCCGCTTCAGCGCCTCCCGCGACGAGATCCGCCACGCGGACGCCTAGCGTGCCGCGTCGAGCAGCCGCCCGAGCGTGGCAGGCGTCGGCAGGGACGACAGCAGGTGCCGCACGTTCCGGTCCGCGAACCGGCGGTCCTCGCCCGTCACCGACAGGGCGTGCCGCACCTGCCCGCACAGGTAGTTGGCGAGGGCGGTCAGCGCCCCTCGGAACGCGCCGAGGTGAAGCGCGGGCACCGAGCCCGTGACCGCGCGGTAGCCGTCCACCAGCGCGCGTGCCCCGGCCGGGTTCACGCCGCGGCCCGCGTCGACCGTCCAGTCCAACAACGCGCCGCACAGCTCCCACGCGGGCGGCTGCCCACCTGCGTGCTCCCACCCGAACACGACGAGCCGCCCACCCGGTCCGCGCCGCACGACGCCCGGTGTGAGCGCGTTGTGCGTCAGCACCGGCCCGGCGGGTTCGCCGTCGATGGCACCCAGCTCGTCCAGGCCGGGCACCGCGTCGGTCAACGCTGCCGCCCACTCGGCGTTGCCGGCCCGCGCCGCCAGCTCGCCCCAGCTCACGTCCGACATGCGTGCCGCGTGCCACGGGCTGACCCGGTCGACCGGCAGTGCGAGGCCGTGGAGTGTGCCGAGCACCTCGCCGACCGCCCGGGTGACAGCCGCGCCCGCGGGTGCGACCAGCGGCGGCCCGGAGTGCCGCCACTCGGACACCCGCCAGTCGTGCCCGCCGATCGACTCGACGACGTTGCCCGTCCGGCCGAGGACCGGGGCCGGCAGCAGCACACCTGCCTTCGCGGCGGCCTCCTGCAGCGCGACGTCGTCCTCGGCGCTGACGATGGGCCACCACGCGTCCATCGTGCGGACGGCCCAGCGGCCACGTTCGGTGTCGAGCGACCAGCGGCGGCCCATCTCGTCCTGGCGGGCCACCGACCGCAGCCCGCCGGTCACCGCGCCGAGGTCGTACGCGTCGGCGACCGCCCGTGCCAGCTCCGGGTCGCCCGCCTCGGCGCCACCCCGCAGGCGGTCGGCCTCGGCCTTGAGCTCGGGCCAGGAACGGAAGCCGTACTGCCGCGCCAGGGCGGCCTGCGCGGTGGCCAGGGAGGTGGCCGGTTCGGTGTCCCGCAGCCCGGCCAGGAGGTCCTTGGCCTGCTGGCGCAGGTGGCCGAGATCGGGGTTGTCGGGGAGTGTCCTCATGCGGATGCACCTCGCTCGTGGGAGAACGGGGTGGCTTCGAGCCTTCCGGCCGATCGCGGCGCGTCCCCGACGCGCTCCCGGCGAGCGTAACCCGCCTGACCTGGGGTGGCTACGCTTGACCGCGATGAACACCACACCAGTACGCAGGCTGCCGCTCGCCCTGGGCATCGCGGTCGTCGTGGTCGTGCTCGACCAGGTCACCAAGCTGTGGGCCGTGCGCACCCTCACCGACCATGCCCCGATCAGGGTGATCGGCGACTTCATCCGGTTCCGGCTGCTCTACAACCCGGGCGCGGCGTTCTCCATGGGCGAGAACGCGACCTGGCTCTTCACGATCATCGCGGCGGTCGCGGTCGGTGCGCTGCTCTGGTACCTCACCCGCCCCCAGCCGACGAACCGCGCGGTCGGGCTGGCCCTGCTCCTCGGCGGCGCGACGACCCACCTCGGTGACCGGCTGTTCCGCGCGCCGGGCTTCGCGCGCGGGCACGTCGTCGACTTCATCGACTACAACGGGTGGTTCGTCGGGAATGTCGCGGACATCGCGCTGGTCGGCGGCGCCGCGTGGCTCATCCTGCTGAGCTTCGCGAAACCCGAGGTGCCCGCCAATGGATAGTTCGAGCGCACTCCACGTCGACTGATCGACGTAACGCCAGTAGCGTCGTAATCGTGACAGGCGCTGTACCAACCCCACCCGAGAACCTCCCACGCACAGCAGGGGAGGTGCGCGCGGCCGAGTACGTCCCCCGGGGCGTCAAGGCCGAGATCCGCGAAAACCTGCTGGCGGCGTTACGCGAGGGCCGCGACCCGTGGCCCGGCATCGTCGGCTTCGACAAGACCGTCCTGCCCCAGCTGGAGCGGGCACTGCTGGCCGGGCACGACGTCGTGCTGCTCGGTGAGCGCGGCCAGGGCAAGACCCGGCTGCTGCGCACCATGGTCGGCCTGCTCGACGAGTGGACCCCGGTCATCGAGGGCTCCGAGCTGGGCGAGCACCCCCTCGACCCGATCACGCCGGAGTCCCGCCGCAGGGCCGCCGAGCTTGGCGACGACCTCCCGGTCGCGTGGCGGCACCGCTCCGAGCGCTACTCCGAGAAGCTCGCGACCCCGGACACGTCCGTCGGCGACCTCATCGGCGACGTCGACCCGGTCAAGGTCGCGCAGGGCCGCACGCTCGGCGACCCCGAGACCATCCACTTCGGACTCGTGCCGAGGGCCCACCGCGGCATCGTGGCCATCAACGAGCTGCCCGACCTGGCCGAACGCATCCAGGTGGCACTGCTGAACGTCATGGAGGAGCGGGACATCCAGGTCCGCGGCTACACGCTGCGCCTGCCGCTCGACGTGCTCATGGTCGCCACCTCCAACCCCGAGGACTACACCAACCGCGGCCGGATCATCACCCCGCTGAAGGACCGCTTCGGCGCCGAGGTCGTCACGCACTACCCGCTGACGGTCGCCGCCGAGGTCGAGGTCATCCGCCAGGAGGCGGGCCTCGTCGCCGAGGTCGGCGACGAGCTGCTGGAGATCCTGGCCCGCTTCGTCCGCAACCTGCGGGAGTCGACCGCGATCGACCAGCGCTCCGGCGTGTCCGCGCGGTTCGCGGTCGCCGCCGCGGAGACGGTCGCGGCAGCCGCGCTGCGCCGCTCCGCGCTGGTCGGCGAGCACCCGGCGGTCGCCCGCCCGATCGACCTCGACTCCGTGCCGAGCGTGCTGCGCGGCAAGCTGGAGTTCGAGTCCGGTGAGGAGGGCCGGGAGACCGAGCACCTCGTGCACCTGCTGCGCCGCGCGGTGGCCGAGACCGCGAAGGACCGGTTCGCGGGCCTGGACCTGCGGCCACTCGTGGACACGGTCGTCGACGGCCACCTGGTCGCCACCGGCGAGCGAGTGTCGGGTGCCGAGGTACTGGAGGCACTCCCGGAGCTGCCGCTGCTGCACGAGGTCGCGAGCCGCGTCGGCGTGTCCTCGACGGACAGTCCCGGCCGGATCGCCGCCGCGGTCGAGCTGGCACTGGAGGCGTTGTACCTGCGTCGCAAGCTGGCGAAGGACTCCGACGAGGGAACCACGGTCTACGGCCCATGAAGTTCACCTATGGCCGCTACTACGACGGTCCTGACCCGTTGGCGCCGCCGGTCGACCTCAGGGACGCCCTGGACGCGATCGGCCGGGACGTCATGGACGGCCGCTCCCCGAGGTCCGCGCTGGAGGAGCTGCTCCGGCGCGGCACCCGGAACTCGGCGGGCCTGGACGAGCTGACCCGCAAGCTCTGGGAGAAGCGGTCGCAGATCCAGCGCAGGCACAACCTCGACGGCACGCTGCAGCAGGTGCGCCAGCTGCTCGACGAGGCCGTCCAGCTGGAGAAGACGGCGCTGTTCCCCGACCCGGACGACGACGCCCGGTTCCGGGAGGCGCAGCTGGACGCGCTGCCCTCCGGCACGGCGGCAGCGGTGCGGGAGCTGGCCGAGTACGACTGGCGTTCCCCCGAGGCACGCGAGAAGTACCAGGAGATCCGCAACCTGCTCGGCCAGGAGCTGATGGAGTCCCGCTTCCAGGGGATGAAGCAGACGCTCGAGAACATGACGCCGGAGGACACCGAGCGGATCCGCCAGATGATGGCGGACCTCAACGAGCTGCTGCTGTCCCACCTGCGCGGCGACGACACCACCCAGCAGTTCCAGGACTTCATGCGCAAGCACGGGGAGTTCTTCCCGGAGAACCCCCGCAACACCGAGGAGCTGATCGACACGCTCGCCGCCAGGGCCGCGGCGGCGCAGCGGATGATGAACTCGATGTCCGAGCAGCAGCGGGCGGAGCTGTCGGAGCTGATGTCCTCGGCGTTCGGCGATCCCCGGCTGGCACAGCAGGTGTCCACACTGGACGCGAACCTGCGGGCGCTGCGGCCGGGCGAGGACTGGACGGGCTCGGGCCGGTTCCGCGGCAACCAGCCGCTGGGCATGGGCGAGGGCGCACAGGCGATGGCCGACCTCGCCGAGCTGGACGCGCTCGCCGAGCAGCTGGCCCAGTCGTACCCGGGTGCCCGCCTGGAGGACATCGACCTGGAGGCACTGGAACGCCAGCTGGGCGAGGACGCGAGGGTGGACGCCAGAAGGCTCGCCGAGCTGGAGCAGCAGCTGCGCCAGCAGGGCCTGCTGGAACGTGCCCCGGACGGCTCGCTTCGCCTGTCGCCCAAGGCGTTGCGCAGGCTCGGCCAGACCGCGCTGAAGGATGTGCTGAACGCGGCGCGGGCGTCGGGCCAGCGTGACTCCACACTGGCCGGTGCGTCCGGCGAGCCGACGGGCTCGACGCGCCCGTGGGAGTTCGGCGACACGTCCTCGTGGGACACGTCCAGGACGATCCGCAACGCGGTCCTGCGCTCGGGCCCCGGCCCGGTGACGCTGGACGTCGTCGACGTCGAGGTGGTGGAGACCGAGCAGCGTTCCCGCGCGGCGGTAGCGTTGTGCGTGGACACGTCGTGGTCGATGGTGCAGGACGGCCGCTGGGTGCCGATGAAACGCACGGCCCTGGCCCTGCACCAGCTGATCACGACAAGATTCCGAGGCGACGCGCTGCAGCTGATCACGTTCGGCAGGCACGCCCAGCCGGTGGAGCTGCCGGAGCTGGTCGGCCTGGAGGGTGTGTGGGAGCAGGGCACGAACCTGCACCACGCGCTGCTGCTGGCGGCCAGGCACCTGCGCAAACACTCGGACGCGCAACCGGTGGTCCTGGTGGTCACCGACGGCGAGCCGACAGCCCACCTGGAACCGGACGGCGAGGCCCTGTTCGACTACCCGACGACCCCCAGGACGATGCGCAAGACCCTCGCCGAGGTGGACGCACTGGCCAAGCTGGGCGCGTCGGTGAGTGTCTTCATGCTGGGCGAGGACCCGAAACTGGAGGCGTTCGTCGACATGGTCGCCCGCCGCAGCGGCGGCCGCGTGATAGCCCCCGACCTGGACGGCCTGGGCGCCGCGGTGGTCGGCGACTACCTGCGCACCCGCCGAGCCCGCTAGCCTTCGTAACGCTCAGCGCCACGAAGGACTCCTTCAGTGCGCCCAGCGTTACGAAGGCGTCCTTCAGTGCACGGGGTCAGGACGTGATGTCCTTCGTGCGGAAGCGGCGGGCCGCCAGCAGGCCGAAGAACGCCGCGTAGCACACCGACGAGAACGCGCCCGCGGCCATGTTCGACCAGTCGATGTCCGTCGAGATCAGGTCCGACCACGCGAACGCGTAGTGCGTCGGCAGGTAGTTGCGCAGTCCTTCCAGTGCCGTGATCTGGTCCAGGATCGACGACAGGATCGCGATCAACACCGTGCCGCCGACGGCCCCGAGGGGCGCGTCCGTCGACACCGTCAGGAACAGCGCCACCCCGGCCACCCACAGCAGGTGGATCGCCAGGTAGATCACCGTGAACAGCAACGCCAGCATGGCCTGGTCGAACGGGATCGCGTCCCCGGTGGGGCTCAGCGCCTCACCCGCGCCGTAGAAGATCACGCCGACACCGAGCGCCACCAACGGCAGCAACGTGATCGCGAACAACGACAGCAGCGCCGACGTGATCGCCTTCTGACGCATCAGCCGATGCCGTGGGACGGGCGTCGCCAGCAGGTACTTCAGCGACGACCACGACGCCTCGCTCGCGATCGTGTCGCCGAAGAACAGGGCCACGATCATCGGCAGCAGGAAGCTCGACACCGCGAACAGCACGAACACCACGAAGTTCGGCGCCGACGACGTCGCCAGGTCCACGAACCCACCCGACCGGTTGCCCCGCGAGTCGCTCCCGAACTCGAACGCCGCCCACAGGATCCACGGCAGCAGCACCAGGAACGCCAGTACCAACTGCACGCGCCGCCGCCGCAGCTGACGGGCCATCTCGACCCGCAGCCGCAACGTCCGGGACGCCTTGTACCCCGCGACCGACCCGTCCGCCTGAACCGCGGACTCCTCGTGGGAGGCGGCCTCGGCCAACTGCTCGATAGCGGCTTCGTCCGTGTGAACCTCGGTGCTCATCTGGCTCGCTCCGTTTCCCTGCGCGGTCATGACTCCCCAACCAGAGCAAGGAACGCGTCCTCGAGGCGCCGGCGTGGCCCGGCCTGTTCCACCGCGACACCCGCACCGACGAGCTTCGCCAGAGCCTCGGCGCGGGGGAGGCCGTCCAGGTCCGCGTGCACCTGGTTGCCCTCGATCTCCACGCCCTCGACGCCGTCGACCGACCGCAGCAGCGACGCGGCCTCCTCGGGACGGTCGACCCGGAACGTGGCCTCGCCACCCCCGCCGACGATGTCCTCGACCAGACCCGACGCGACCAGCCTGCCGTGGTGCATGACCACGACGTGGTCACACGTCTGCTCGACCTCGGCCAGCAGGTGCGACGACACCACCACGGTCCGCCCGGTCGACGCGTACCTGCGCAGCACGGCCCGCATCTGGTGGATCTGCGGCGGGTCCAGCCCGTTGGTCGGCTCGTCGAGCACCAGCAGGTCCGGCAGCCCCAGCATGGCCTGCGCGATCGCGAGCCGCTGCCGCATGCCCTGGCTGTAGGTCCGCACCCGCCGGTGCACCGCCTTGCCGAGCCCCGCGATCTCCAGCGCCTCGGCCACGTGCGCCCTCGACGGCGGCCGGCCGGTCGCCGCCCAGTACAGCTCCAGGTTCGCCTCGCCGGACAGGTGCGGCAGGAACCCGGCACCCTCCACGAAGGACCCGATCCGCGACAGCACCGGCGCACCCGAGTACACCTTGTGGCCGAACACCCGGATGGACCCGCCGGACGGCTGGATGAGACCCATGAGCATCCGCAGCGACGTCGTCTTGCCCGCCCCGTTCGGGCCGAGCAGGCCGAGCACCTGACCCGCCTCTACGCGGAACGACAGGTCGTCGACGGCGACCACGTCACCCGGGTACTTCTTCGACAGCCCCTCGATCACGAGCGGCACGTCGCCCAGCGACGGGTCGTGGTCGGTCGCCCGGCGCCGCCGGAACGCACCCCAGATCGCCGCGAGGACCACGATGCCCAGCACGATCGCGATGCCCACGAGCGGTCCGGCCGGCGGGCCGCCGTCGGAGCGCGTGCCGGACACGACCGGTGCCGCGACGGTCGCGTCGTCCGCGATCGACACCCGGTAGGCCGCGGCCTGCGTCGGTGTCGCGTACGCCTGGTCGGTCGTCGCGATGACCAGCTCGATCCGGTGGTCGGTCTCGACCGGGCGGACGACGGCGGGCAGCGTCACGGTCACGTCGACCGGGGAGCCGTCCGCGGGCAGCGCCGGGATCCGGAACGGCGACACCGCCGAGCCCGGCAGGACCCGGCTCGCGCCGTCCTGCGAGACGTCGTACAGCTTCGCGAACAGCACCGCGCCGTCCTGGCTCGCCGGCGCGACACCCGGCAGGGCCGAGACCCGCACCTTCACCGTGCTCGCCCCGGCGATCAGCAGTTGCTCGGTCAGTGGCCTGCTGTCGAACCGCGCGGACTGTCCCGGCAGGTCGATCGACAGCTGGTTGACCAGCCGCGAGGACGTCCCGATCATCGCGCCGAGCCCGGGCAGGCTGCTGATGGCCGCTGGGTTGCCGCCCGGCGGGTTGATGATCGTCTGTTCCGGGCCGTAGATCCGCACCTGACGCCGCTGGGTCGCCGGGTCGCCCGGCAGGCCGGGGTAGGCGTTCGCGCTGACGGTCCGCACCGACGGCGCGTCCTGCACCCGCAACGCGCCCTGCACGGCGTACTCCAGCCCGGTTCCGGGGTCGGTGCCTCGGCCACGCAGGTGGAAGTCGAACCAGTCGGCGATCTCGGCCCGCAGCTCCGGTCCGGGCTTGCCGCCGTCGTGTCCGCCGGTGTACCAGACGACCTTGACCTCGCCGCCCGCCGCGGCGATCTGCCTGGCACTGGCGTCGGCCTGGTCGAGGCCGAAGAGCGTGTCCTGCTCGCCCTGCACCAGCATCGTCGGCTGGGTGATGTTCTTGGTGACCGTCATCGGCGACACGGACTTCAGCAGGTCGACGGTCTTCTGGCTGGCGCGGCCGGTGGTCGCGACCTCGGCGTAGGCGGCGCAGACATCAAGGCGGAACCGGCCGCACGGGCTGTCCGCGTTCAGCTGCTGCGGCGCACCACCCGGCTGCGCCTCCTGCCCGCCGTCCGTGGGCACCCCGCTCGCCGGTGCGGTGCCACCGCCCGCCGGGGCGTTGATGTCGTCGTCCTCGCTGCCCGGCTCGATGGCGTCCGCGCTCGGGTCGGCGATCCCGGCGCCGCCGAGGCCGGAGGAGAAGAAGATGCCCGCCCACGACCGCTTGAACACGCCGTCCGGCGCGTACGCGTTGGCCGCGGGCGTGCCCGGCACGCTGCCGGTGGTCGCCGAGTTCGGCAGCAGCGCCTGGCTCAGGTCGTTGTAGGTGATCACCGGCGCGAGGGCGTCGACCCGCTTGTCGGTGCCCGAGAGCAGCAGCGACAGCGACCCGCCGTAGGAGCCGCCGGTCACGCCGACCTTCGGGTCGTCGGGTCCGTCCTTGGTGACCTCGGACTGCTCGCCGAGCCAGTCGACGACCCTGGACGCGTCCGCGACCTCGTAGGGGATCGCGTTGAGCCCGATCTGCCCCTCGCTGCGCCCGAAACCGCGTGCGGAGTAGGCCAGCGCGACGAACCCGCGCTCGGCCAGCTCGCGTGCGTCGTTCGCGACGCTCTGCTTCGACCCGCCGAACCCGTGCGCGACGATGATCGCCGGTGCCGGCGTCTGTTCCGGCAGGTAGAGGGTGGCGTCGAGCTTGACGGGGGCCTTGTCGTCCGGACCCTGGGCGCCGGTGAGCGTCAGGTCTCGAGTGTGGACCGGGGGCGGCTCGTCACCGCTGTTCAGCCAGACGAGCGCGCCCGCGGCCGCGATCACGACGACCAGCGCGGCGGCGATGGTGCGTGGTCGGGGACGTGGGATGCGGGGCACGCCAGAGAAGCTATTGGAAGATTCCTGAGAGTAGCTGAGAGGGTGTGTCCAAATCGTCGGGTTCGTCCGATGTGATGTATCACAACCCGTCTCGACTGGTGCGAATCGGACGCAACAAGGACAATGGGCCGTGTTGGAGGGGAGTATTCCTTCGCGGCGGTGTCGTCAGCACGGACCTGGAATGACAGGGCCCGGCACCCCCGGCGGGCGGTAGGCCCGCGGAAGAGACCTCCGGTTTTGGCCTGTTGTGCGCTTGAACCGGAGGTTCAATGATCGTGCCCGCATGGATCTGGTTGGCCACGATCGGTGGTCTCCTCGTGCTACTTGCCATCGACCTCGTCATCGTCGATCGCAAGCCACATGAGGTCACTGTCGGTGAGGCCGGCCGTTGGGTCGCCTTCTACGTCGCCTGTGGTGTGTTGTTCGGCATCGGCATCTGGATGTTCTCCGGAGGCACGCATGCCGGGGAGTACTTCGCCGGCTACATCACCGAGTACTCGCTCTCGGTGGACAACCTGTTCATCTTCCTGGTGATCATGTCGGCGTTCAAGGTGCCTGCGATCCACCAGCACAAGGTCCTGCTCGTCGGCATCCTGCTGGCGCTGGTCTTCCGCGGTGTCTTCATCGCGGTCGGCGCGGCGGCCATCTCGCAGTTCAGCTGGGTGTTCTACGTGTTCGGCGCGTTCCTCGTCTACACGGCGGTCAAGCTGTCCGGCTCCGGCCTCGGCGGCGACGACCACGACGAGGAGTACGAGGAGAACCGGGTCACCAAGTGGGCCCGCAAGCTCTTCCCGGTCACGGACGACTACCGCGACGGCAAGGTCTTCACCAAGGTCGACGGCAAGCGCCTCGCGACGCCGCTGTTCATCGTGATGATCGCGATCGGCTCAGCGGACCTCATGTTCGCGGTCGACTCGATCCCCGCGATCTTCGGGCTCACGAAGGAGGCGTTCCTGGTCTTCGCGGCCAACGCCTTCGCGCTGATGGGCCTGCGGCAGCTGTACTTCCTGCTCGGCGGCCTGCTCAGGCGGCTGGTCTACCTGTCGATGGGGCTCGCGGTGATCCTGGCCTTCATCGGCGTCAAGATGGTGCTGGAAGCCCTGCACACCAACACGTTGCCGTTCGTCAACGGCGGCGAGCCGCTGTCCGTGCCGACGATCGGCATCCCGCTGTCCCTGTCGGTCATCGTCGGCGTGCTCGTGATCACCGCCGTGGCGAGCCTGGCGAAGACCCACCGGGACGAGCGCAGGTCGACCGGTGAGGGACCCTCCGAAGACGATCCGACCGCCGGGGGCACCAACGGTGCCGCCGTCACCGCCGAACGGTCACCCGTCGAGGCCGGGGACACCGCCTCCGACCATCGCTGAGGTGACCGCTCACGCCACCTCGACCAGGTCGTACCGAGTGTGCAGCTCGGTCCAGGTGGCGTGGTGCCAACCGTCCGCGGAGTGGTAGATCCCGTCGGTGCCGGGCACCCAGGTCCGCATCCTGGTGTCCCGGACCGGCGGCAGGTCGGCGGGATCGGGGGTGGTCCCGACCCTGCCGACCAGCCACACCCGCGGACGGTTCGGCATGTCTGCCGCGGCTTCCTGGCTCATGACGCCCTCCCAGTGTCTGTGATGCGACTCACGATCCGTTGTCCCAACGCTAGGACGCGAGAGCCGGTCAAAACACCAGGGAAGCCCCCGAACCGGGGTAGGGGCAGCCCCACCGGGGACCCCTCAGGACGTCCGAGCGTCGTACAGGTCGTGCGGCTTCCACCAGTCGTAGGCCGGGGTCTGCGGGTAGCCCTCCGGTGAGTCCTCCCACTCCTCCTGACGCCCGAGCGCGGTGAGGTCGAGGCAGCCCCAGGTGCTGCCCATCGCCTCGTCGCCGCGGTTGTTGACGAAATAGGTGCGGAACACACGGTCGCCGTCGCGGAAGAACGCGTTCGTGCCGTGCCACTCGGCGACCCCGAAGTCGGCGTCGAACGAGTCGGTCAGCGAGTACCAGGGCATCGTCCAGCCCATCCGCTCCTTGAGCCGCTCGATGTGCCCCTGCGGTGCGCGCGACACGAACACCAGCGAAGTGTCGCGGACGTTCAGGTGTGCGACGTGGGCGACCTGGTCGGCCACCATGGAGCAGCCCTGGCACGCGTGGTCGGGCCACCCGTTCACGTCCGGGTCGAAGAAGGCCCGGTAGACGAGCAGCTGGCGCCTGCCGTCGAACAGGTCGAGCAGGCTCACCCGACCCGAGGGCCCGTCGAACGCGTACTCCTTCTCCACCAGGAGCCACGGCATCCGCCTGCGCTCGGCCGCCAGCGCGTCCTTGGCGCGGGTGACCTCCTTCTCCTTCACGAGCAGCCGCTCGCGGGCCGCCTCCCACTCCTTCGCGGTGACTACCTCCGGTGTGTTCATCGTTCTCTCCCTTCCTGTTCTCGCGCCGTTCTGTCCAGGTGGTCGCTCAACGCGCCGAGCGGGCCGTCCCAGTCGCGGGCAAGACCGGCCAGGAACTGTTGCGCCACCTGCATGGGTGCCGAGCGGAGCCGGTAGCGCACGCGGCGCCGCTCGCCCGGCTCGGCGATGACCAGCCCCGCCTCGGACAGCAGGGCCAGGTGCTTGGCGATCGCCTGACGGGTGATCGGCAGGCGGGTGGCCAGGTCGGTCGCGGTGGCCGGCCCGCGTGCCGCCAGCTCGGCGAGGATGACGCGCCGGGTGGGGTCGGCGAGGGCCGTGAAGACCTGCTCGGCCACCGCCTCGATGTCAGGCGGCATCGAGGTAGGCGACGAGCTCGTCGAGCTCGCGCAGCCAGCCGTTGCTGTTCCCGCCGAACGCCGTGTCGTGGGTGTCGTCGGGCAGCTGGGCGAAACCGGTCTCGACGACCGTGAGCCGCGTGCCGGGGCCTGCGGGCTCGAGCGTGAACTCCACGTACGTGCGGCGCGGGTCGTCCTCGGGCAGGCCGTAGATCTTCCAGGTGAACCCGAACACCGTGGGCTCCTCCACCCGCTCGACGCGCATGGTGGCGCTGGCCCCGTCGGTCCACCGCATGGACGCCGCGCCACCGGGACGCAGGTCGATCGTCGCCTCGTTGCCGAACCACGTGCCGAGCCCCTCGGCGGTGGTGATCGCCGCCCACACCGCCTTCGGCGGGTGCGCGACCTCCAGGGTCCGTTCGATGCGGTCGGGGAATGCCATGTCGTGCCTCCATTCATCGCAACCGGTTGGTTGCAAACCTATGACAGCTTCCGCAGCCCGCGCCACACGAGCCCGGCGCTCACGAGCGTGACGACGACGTCGACGCCGAGCGCGAGTCGAAGCCCGGCGAGCTGGGCCACCTGCGTGGCGCCGATCGCGCTGAGGACCGGGATGCCGACGGCACCTGCGACCTGCTGGGTCATCGAGGTGAGACCGGTGGCGAGGCCCTGCTCGCCGTTCGGCAGGCCGGAGGTGCCGGTCACGGTGTAGGCGACCATCGCGGCCACGTGGCCGAAGAACGCCACGAACAGCGCAGGGACGACGATCACGAGCGAGAGCCGGTCGGCGGAGGTGAACAGCAGGGCGATCGTGGTGAGACCGGACGCGACCATGGCCACGGTCAGGACCGGCCGGGGCCCGAAGCGCCCGATGGCCCGCCCGGCGACCACGCCCGCGGCAACGGACGCGAGGCCGGGAACCCCGAGGACCAGGCCCGTCATCAGGGGTGACAGACCGAGTACCTGCTGCAGGTACAGCGTGACCATGAAGATCATCGCGGGCACCAACCCGCAGGTGACCAGCCCCGCGACGTTCCCCCAGCGCACCGAGGGTCGGGCAAGGATGCGCGGCGGGACCAGGGGTGCTGACGCACGCCGCTCGACCAGCCAGAACGCGACGAGCAACACGACGCCGACGGCCGAGGCGGAGAGGCTCCGCTCGATCACCGCGTAGACCACGGCGAGCAGGCCACCGGTCACGGTCACGGCGCCCGGTACGTCGAGCCGAGGCCGCGTCGCCGCCCGGCTCTCGATGATCACGAAGGGGGTGACCAGCAGTGCGGCCACGGCCACGGGCACGTTGACGAAGAACGCCGCCCGCCAGCCGAGCGCGGTGACCAGGGTGCCGCCGAGCAGCGCGCCGACGGTGAAGCCGCCGCAGGCCAGGGCGCCGTTGAGCCCGAGCACGCGGTCACGGCGAGGTCCTTCGGCGAAGGTGGTGGTGAGCAACGACATCGCGGAGGGGATCGCCATCGCGGTGGCGAGCCCCTGCAGTGCCCTGGCGAGCAGGAGGGTCCGGGGGCCGGCCGCGAGACCGCCGAGCATCGAGGCGCCTGCCAGAAGGGCCATGCCGAGTAGCAGGAGTCGTCTGCGCCCGAACAGGTCACCGAGGCGCCCGAAGAGGAGCGTGAAGCCCGCCGCGGGCAGCGCGAAGGTGGACGTGATCCACGCGAGGTCGGCCCGGTCGAGCCCGACGCCCGCGCCGGCGCCGGGCAGCGCGACGTTCAGGATCGAGAAGTCCACCGAGAGCATGAAACCCACTCCGAGCAGGACGAACAGCACCACGCTGTGTCGAGCGGCCGCACGTGGTGGGTCGGCCACCGGGGTGGTGACGGACGCGGTCATGACGGCCATGGCAACCTCCTCCAAGTAGCAACCGAACAGTTGCGACACTATGGCAACCGATGAGTTGCGTCAAGAGGATGGCGCAGACCGCGCAATGCCGCTGGTGGTGTCCCCTCGTGAATGTCGCCTTCGCCCGCGTTCGTCGGCGAAATTCATCCACAGGCCGCCCTGAACAGGGCTTTTGTCGGTTCCACCTAGTACACTGGCGTGGCGGGGTGCCCCCGGGACAGGGTGGGGGCTGCCCGGGTTACCTTCTGTGCCGTCATTGATCATGAAACAGCGAAGGCCCAGCGACCTGCGGATACGCGGTCTGGGGTCGGTAGGTCAGTTGAGCACGTAGTTGAGCGAGTCGCAGATGCGCGCCAGCGGGAGGTCGAGGCCCGGGTAGTCCAGCGGCAGCAACACCTCCGGCGTCAGGGGCAGCGCGTCACCCGCCGGAGGGTGCCACAGGCACACGGCAGGGTCGCCGGAGTCCATCGACGACCGGTACCAGAGCCCGTCGAGATGGGGAAACGCGTCACGGATCGTGCGGGCCCAGGCCTGCGTGATGTCCTTGGGACCGCTGGAGATCTCCTGCGAGGCGCCGACCCGCGTCGGCCAGAGGCCGGTCAGGTCCAGCAGACACAGGGGCCGCGTCGGCGCGAACACCGCGAGGTGTGGCCGCCGCGTCGTGCGGTCCACCATCGACGACGCCTGGAACACCTCGGCGATCGAGGTCCGCACCGACAGACCGAAGTAGAGCACCCCGTGCTCCGGGGACGTGATCACCCCGCCGTCGGGCTGCGGCGGTTGCGGGTCGAAGCGGGCGTGCGGCAGGGGACCGGTGTGGCGGAAGGTGTTCCACCGCTGCTGGTGCGCGCCGGACGCGACGAACACCCTGACCAGCCGCGTGGACGTCGGCAGTGCCACCACGTCCTCGTCCTGGCGCAGCAGCTTCTGCAACACGGCCGAGTTCGGGGGCATGGGAAGTCGGGACACGTCAGGCAGGCGTCCCCAGTACGGACATCAGCGCCGCGACCCGTCTCGGGGCGCCGCCTGCCAGGAGCCAGTCCCTCGGGGTGACCGGCGGGTCGCCCAGTGCGGCCTGCGGCGTGGTCATGAACGCCGCCACCACCAGCGCGGGCTGGTCCGCGGGCACGGCGGCGAGCACGGTCGCGAGCCCGGGCAGCGCGTCGTCGTCGGTGAACTGCCACACCGGCAGCCGCCAGCCGCCGCGGTCCTTCCAGCCGACCAGCTGACCGGCCGACAACCGGTGCCGCACCCGGCTCGAGTCGACGCCGAGCCGGTCGGCGGCGCCTGCCACGGTCAACGCGGTGTCCCGCAGCACGGCCTGCAGTGCTACCGTCCGCGCCCGCACGTCCTTCTCGCCGGACCGCTGGGGTGACAGGTCCAGGCCGACGGACTCGAGGGCGGCACGCTGGTCGACGCTGAAGTAGTCGGCGGGCCGCGGGTCGACGGGGGCGAGCCTCCTGGAGGCGTCCTCCACGAGCGACACGAACTCGTCGGCCTCGACGCGCAACCCGGCGCGGGTGAGCGCGGACCGCAGGCCTGACATGCACCCAGGCTAGCACGCCCGTGCGCCAACGTGCGCCAAGGCCCTCACCCGGTGAGGAAGTCGCGGAGCTTTCGACTGATCATCGGCCAGTCCGGGCTGAACCAGACGAAGTGGCTGTCGGCCCCGCTCTCGAGGAGGGTGGCGTACCGGATGCCGGACGCGAGTGCCTCGGCGTGGGCAAAAGGTACGGCGGCGTCGTTTCGGCTGGCGATCACGAGAGCGGGCTGTGTGACGTCGCCGGAACAGTCGGGTGTGACGGCGAGGTCGTTGAGGAAGCCGCGACCCGACCGCATCCGGGAGAACAGGTCGATCAGGGTCGCTCGATCGCCTGGCGACAGGGCCGTCACGACCTGTCGCGCGGGGCGGGTGGAGAGCGGCCCCAGCAGAGCCCGCAGACCGAGGTCCGGGACGGTACGCATGATCGCGTGCACCACCGACCAGGTGACTCCCTCGGTCGCGCCGGCGAACACGAGGTGAGCGCCCAGCCGGGTCCCGCGGTCCGGCCAGGGCAGCGGTCCCAGCGCGCTCTGCAGGACGACCCGTTCGACCAGGTCCGGGTGGCGCGCGGCGGTCGCTGTCGCGGTCGGCCCGCCACCCGAAACGCCCACGACCGCGGCGACCCGCCTGATGCCGAGGTGTTCGCACAGCGAGCCGACGACGTCCGCGAACCCGGTGACCGTCGTGCCGGTCGACACCGGTGTGCGCCCGTAGCCGGGGCGCGACGGCACGAGCACCGAGTAGCCCGCGTCGACGAACACGTCCTCGCCGAGCGCGAGTCCCGCGTGCATGTGGCCGCCGTACAACACCACGACCGTGGCGCCCCCGCGCCGGTCGTGTCGGTACTCGACGACCCCGTGCGCGAGCCTCGTGGTCGTGGTGGGACGGGCAACGGTGGCCATGGCGCCATGATGGGCCATCCGGCGACCACTCCCGCGTGCTGTACCCGGCGACCAGGGCGTGGCAGACTTTCACGCCGACTGACCACGCGGCGGAAATGGGGGAGAACCGTGGGCAAGGAAGCCGAGGGCACCGGCGTACAGGCACTGTTGGACAAGGTGAACGACCTCGTGCGCGAGGGCAACGTCCGGCGGATCGTGATCACCGACCGGACCGGGCGCAAGGTCCTGGACATCCCGGTCAACGCGGGCCTGATCGCCGCCGTGATCGCCCCGATGCTGACCGTCGCGGGCACCGGTCTGGCGCTCGCGGGCGGCTGGCACGTCTCGGTCGAGCGCACCGAGTCGACCGTGGTCCCCGCCGCGCCCGACGACGAGGCGTAGACCCCCCGTCAGCCCAGCAGGACCGGGTTCGTCAGGTCCGCGTTGTCGATCACCACGGTCGCCCGGTCACGCGGATGGCACTCCGCCATGTACAGCCGTTGACCGCCGACGTACCGGCGGTTCTTCATCGACTGCGGGTCCGCGTCGGGCGTCTTCTCCCGCTGCGCCGCCCTCGGGATCGACACCTCGAACGGGACCTCCAGCCACACCGAGTAGTCCCAGTAGCGGATCAGCTCGTCCCGGTGGGTGAAGATCCCGTCGAACACGAGGATCGCGTCGTCGTCGGCGAGCTCCGGCAGCCTGCGCACCTCGCGTTCGCGCCTGATGTCGTAGACCTCGCGGATGTACTCGCGGTTGCCGCCGGGGCTGAGCGGGTCGAGCAGCAGTCTGACCATGCGGCCGTAGTCGTAGGAGTCCCGGTAGAACCCCTCCGGCGAGTCGCGACCTCGGCGGTGTCTCGTACGGGGTGGGTTGAGGAACCCGTCGGCCGACGCGCGGATCACCTTCGCACCGCTGACGGTCAGCTCGGCGCCGACCGCGTCGGCGAAACGAGTCTTGCCGGCACCGTCCACCCCGTCGACCGCCACGCGGCGGACCCGGTCGGCCGGCAGCGCGAGCACCGCTGCCGCTACGTGTTGACTGGGACGCATCCCGTAAGTGAACCCGTACCGCCGCCGATTTCCAAGAACTTCGCTTGATGGAGCAACGCACTCGCAACCCGCGTCCGTCCTGGCGGCATGAGGCACCACTTACCGAGCACCCGACGGTCCGCGCTCACGGCCGGCGTCGTGATGGCACTCGGCGCAGGCATGATCACCGCGGGAGTGGTCGTCGGCGCGGCGGACGGCGGCGGCGAAACGCATGTGCCACAGGGGATCCGCCTCGTGGCGTACGACAGCTGCGCGAGCGCGCTCCGGGAGATGAAGGACCGCCTCCTCCCGCACGTCGGCGCCTACGGCCTCGAGTCGGGCGACGTCGCGATGCCCGAGGGCGGTGACATGCGTGCGATGGAGGACGCGGCAGGCGCCGCGCCGAAGCAGGCGGGCGCCCCCGGGGCGCCGGAGGCGGGGGAGCACTCGACGACCAACGTCCACGAGGCGGGCGTCGACGAGCCCGACCTCGTGAAGACCGATGGCAGGCGCGTGGTCAGCGTCGCCGACGGCGTGATCCGGGTCGTCGACGTCGCCTCGCGTGCGGTCACCGCGACGGTCCCGCTCGACGGCAACGCCCAGGCGAGCCAGCTGCTGCTCGCCGGTGACCGGGCGCTCGTCATGACCTCCTCGGCCATCGCCTACGACGTGCCCGGCATCGCGCCGGGCGAGCGCACCCCGAAACGCGCGCCGACCGACACCCTCCCCGGTGGCTCGCAGCTCGTGCTCGTCGACCTGACCGGCGCCGGCAAGGTGCTCGCCACCCTGGCCGTCGACGGCACCTACCTCGACGCGCGGCAGGTCGGCGACATCGCCAGGGTCGTCGTGCGGTCGATGCCGCACATGGAGTTCCGCTACCCGGCGACCGAGGGCGACCAGTTCGCGACGCTGCTCGCGAACAAGGACACCGTGGTCAACTCCACGATCGGGGACTGGCTGCCCCGCTACCAGCTGACGGTGGCGGGCGGCGCGACGACGAACGGCCAGCTGACCGCCTGTGCTGACGTGAGCCACCCCGTCGACTACACGGCGACCGGCATGCTCACCGTGCTGTCCTTCGACCTGACCAGGGAGCTCGGCACCGGCGACCCGGTCACGATCGTCGCCGACGGCGACACCGTGTACGGCACCGAGCGCAGCCTCTACGTCGCCGACGACCACTTCACGCACGGGACGGTCGAGGGTCCACTCGAGGGCGAGCGCACCGAGCTGTACCAGTTCGACATCTCCGGGCCGGGCAAGCCGGTGCACGTGGCGTCCGGTGGCGTCGACGGCAGCCTGCTCAACCAGTACTCGCTGTCGGAGTACGAGGGCAACCTGCGGGTCGCCACCACGACGTCCGGCCGGAGCGGCTCGCAGAGCATGATCACCGTGCTGACCCGCAAGGGCGACCAGCTGACCAGGGTCGGCCAGGTCGGCGGGCTCGGCCTCGGTGAACGGATCTACGCCGTCCGCTACTTCGGCGACATCGGCTATGTCGTGACGTTCCGGCAGACCGACCCGCTGTACACGGTGGACCTGTCGGATCCGGCCGCGCCGAAGGTGACCGGCGAGCTGAAGATCACCGGCTACTCCGCGTACCTGCATCCCGCTGGCGACGGTCGCCTGATCGGTGTCGGCCAGGAGGCCAGCGAGGCCGGTAGGGCACAGGGCGCCCAGCTCTCCCTGTTCGACACGTCCAACCCGGCGGGCGCCACCAGGCTCGCCCAGTACCACCTGCCGTCCTCCTACTCCGAAGTGGAGAGCGACCCGCACGCGTTCCTCTACTGGCCGGACGCGAACCTGGTGGTGCTGCCGATGAGCGGCGGCGGCGACCCGAACCTGCCCTACGGCGGCGCGGTCGTGCTTCGCCTTCGGGACAACGGGTTCACGCAGGTGGCGGTGCTCGGCCACCGCTCGCCGAAGTACGGCGACACGCCGCTGGTGCCGAGGCGCGCGATGGTGGTCGGCGACGAGCTGTGGACCGTGTCCGAGGCGGGCATGCTGGTCAACGACACGGGCTCGCTGGCTCAGCTGGCCTGGGTGCCGTTCGTCTGACCGGTCCGCAGGTAGGTCCACAGCGGACTGTGGGAGGGCGTGCCCCGCGTGGCGACACGCGGCGGCACGCCCTCGAGGGCGGCCCGTGTGGACTCGTCGTCGGTGACGAACTCGGGCCTGAGCCGGTCGGTGTCGTAGTAGCGGTGGTACACGGGCGTGAGCGCGCCGGACATCGGCGGCACGATCCAGCTCCAGTCGGCCGGGCAGGTGCGGCCCGCCCGTTCCTCCCTGGCGAGGTGCTTGAGGAACCGGGAGGTCTCCGTGTGGTGGTCGCTGATCGTCACCCCGGCCTTCTCGAACGAGTGAAGCACCGCCCGGTTCAGCTCCACGAGCGCGGTGTCCCGCCACAGTGTCCGGTCGTTGCTCGTGTCCAGCCCCAGCTCGGCCGCGACGGTCGGCAGCATGTCGTACCGGTCGGCGTCCGCGAGGTTGCGCGCGCCGATCTCGGTGCCCATGTACCAGCCGTTGAACGGCGCGGCGGGGTAGGTGATCCCGCCGATCGACAACCGCATCGAGCTGATCGCGGGCACCGCGTGCCAGCGCAGCCCGAGGCCGGCGAACCAGTCGTGGTCGGGGTGGGACAGCGGCACCTCGGCCGTAGCGTCGAACGGCAGCTCGGTAACGCAGGTCACACCATCGGCTGACACCACGAGCGGCAGCACGTCGAACGCCGTGCCCGCACCCCGCCAGCCGCGGCGGGCGACGGCCTCGGTGAACTTCACGTAGCGCGGGTCGCCGACCACCGTCCCGTCCGCCCTCCGGTGGCCCGCGTACCGGATGAGCTGGTCGTTCCAGATCCTCGGGCCGGGCAGACCCGGCTCGTCGGGCGCGAACACGGTGATCACCGGCCGGACCCGGCCACCGTTGTAGGCCATCCGCAGGTGGTCGAAGCAGTGTGCGGCCACCTCACCCGGCTCGCGGACCGCCCGCAGGTCGCGCACCCGCATGCTCTGCCAGTACAACCGCCCCACACAACGTGCGCTGTTGCGCCACGCGACCCGCGCGCCGAACGCCAGCTCGTCGCTCGTGTGCGCGTAGGTGCCGGTCAGCTCGATCTCGCCGCGTACCCACGCGACGCGGTGCTCGGCCGAGCCCGCGTCGGGGTTCTCCGCGTGGAACAGCCGGAGGAACTCCACTGCCTCGTCCACGTCGACCGGCGCTGCGGGGGGATCCGTGGTATGCCCCGGCGGATCCCAGGTCTGGGCGGTCACTCGCGCGAAGTTACCCGACGCGGCCCGTCTGCCCGGCGACAGTTCGCCCGTGTGGAGGAGATCGCTTCCCTGGGGTACACATCAGACGTGCCACGACCAACCACGCAGCCGACCGACTACGAGCCGGGAACGGATCCCCGGCGATGGCGGGCCCTCGTGGTCACCCTGGCCGGCGGGTTCATGATCCTTCTCGACGTCAGCATCGTCACCGTCGCGATCCCGGCCATCGAGCAGGGGCTCGGCACGTCGGCGAGCGGCGTCCAGTGGGTGGTCTCCGGCTACCCGTTGACCTTCGGCCTCGCGCTGGTCGCGGGCGGGCGCCTCGGCGACGCTTTCGGCAGGCGCACCATGTACCTCATCGCACTGACCGCCTTCGTGGCCGCCAGTGTGTTCGCCGGGCTGTCGACCACGCTCACCATGCTGGTGATCGCCAGGCTGCTGCAGGGGCTGGTCGGCGGCCTGGTCACGCCGCAGAACTCCGGCCTGATCCAGGACCTGTTCCGAGGTGCGGAGCGGGGTCGTGCGTTCGGGCTGCTCGGCGCCACCATCGGCATCTCGACCGCGGCCGGGCCCGTGATCGGCGGGCTCATCCTCGGCGTCGCCGGTCAGCCGGACGGCTGGCGCTGGGTGTTCCTCGTGAACCTGCCGTTCGGCCTCCTCGCGCTCGTGCTGACGCTGTTCCTGGTGCCGAGGACACCCAAGCGCCAGACCCGTCCCGACATCGACTACGCAGGCATCCTGCTGCTCGGCCTCGCCGTGCTGTGCGTGATGTTCCCGATCGTGCTGTCCGACGCCGACGGCTTCCGCCGGTTCTGGTGGCTCATCCCCGTCGCGGTGCCCCTGAGCTGGGCTTTCCTGCGCTGGGAGCGACGCCGCGTGGCGCGGGAGCGGGCGCCGCTCGTCGACATGCGCCTGTTCACCGCGACGCCCGGCTACTCCTCCGGCGCCGGGATCGCGACCGTCTACTTCTGCGGGTTCAGCGGGATCTGGCTGATCTTCGCGGTGTACTTCCAGACCGACCTCGACATGACGCCACTCGAGTCGGGGCTCATGGTCACGCCGTTCTCGGCCGGCTCGGCCGTGTCGTCGTGGCTGGCCGGGCGGCTGGTCGCGCGCTGGGGGCGGTGGGTGACCGTCTCCGGTCTCGTGCTCATGGCGGTCGGGCTCGGCGCGGTCGGTGTGATCGGGTTCCTCGTCGACAAGGACGCGCTCGCGTTCGCGATCGCGGTCCCGCTGCTCGTGGCAGGCGTCGGCGGCGGCGCGGTGATCTCGCCGAACACGACGCTGACTCTCGCGCAGGTGCCGAGCCGGATGGCCGGCGTGGCGAGCGGGGTGCTCCAGACGGGTCAGCGGCTCGGCACCGCGGTGGGCACCGCGCTGCTGGCGGCCGTGTTCCACGCCGTAGCCACCGCGTCCGGCGCGTACGCGAACGGCTTCTCGGCCGCCATGTTCGCCGCCGTGCTCGTGATCGTGATCGCCCTCGTGCTGGCCGTCCGGGAAGAACGTGGACGAATTGGGAACCATGGGAACGTCGAGTTGGAAAGTTTCTCATCGAACACTGTGACACCTCGTCAATAAATGCTAGCGTTTCGCACCGAAAGCGTTCTGGTGACCGTGTGCGTGGGCCCTGCTGATCCCCGCCCGGTTCGAGGGCCGCTTTCTTTCGCTCATTCCCGGAAAAGGGGCCGGCTGCCGGCGCACGTCGGCGGCCTCGTGCTGCCCCGAGGATGGAGGGATCGAGATAATGAGACTGGTAGTTCGTGCACTCACAGTGGCCGCGGCCGCCGCGACCGCCCTGCTCATCGGTACGTCAGGCGCGCAGGCCACCGCGAACGGCAGCGACCCGGTGTTCGACAACCCGCCGGCAGGCACCGCGACGATCGGCATCCTGGCCACGAAGCTCACCCACGCGGACGCGACCGCGCGGTTGCGGTCGTCCGGCATCACCTGGTCCTCCAGTGGCGGCTGCAGCAACCGCAACAACGCGACGTGTACGTCGTTCGACCAGGTCAACCTGACGACGATCCAGGGCATCCAGACGCTCCGGTCGGCGAGTGGCTGCGCGATCAACGTCACCGGCGGCACCGAGACCGGCCACGCCAGCGGCACCTACAGCCACTGGAACGGCTACAAGCTCGACACCAGCCTGTCGACCTGCCTGAACAACTACATCCAGGGCAACTTCTCGTCGATCGGCGGCTCCAAGTGGGAGTCCGGCGCCGGCAACATCTACTACAAGGAAGGCAACCACTGGGACATCACGTACTACAACTGCGGCGGCTGCTGAGCGGTGCGGGTCGGGCTCGCTCCGCTCACCAGCTGATCGGCAGACGTTTGACCCCGTGCTGGAAGTTCGACCGCAGCCGTACCATCTCCCCGGCCGGTCGCACCTCCCCGAGACGGTCGAACACAGCCGAGAACAACGCCCGCATCTGGGCCTTCGCGAGATGTGCCCCGATGCAGTAGTGCGGCCCGTGGCCGAAGCTCAGGTGGTCATTCGACGAGCGGGTGACGTCGAACCGGTCAGGTTCGGCGAACACCCGCTCGTCGCGGTTCCCGGACGAGAACCACACGACCACCTTGTCGCCCGCCCTGATCTCCTGGCCACCGAGCACCGTGTCCACGACCGCCGTGCGCCGGAACCGCATCACCGGCGACCACCAGCGCAGCATCTCCTCGACCGCGCCGGGCAGCAGTGACCGGTCCACCATCACGCGGCGGTACTGGTCCATGTCGGACATGAGCGCGTGGAGGCCGCCGGGCAGCCCGTTGCGCAGGGTCTCGTTGCCCGCCACGGCGAACAGCCAGAACATGTTCTCGAACTCCGCCGTCGTGACGCCCTCCGCGACGAGGTTGCTCATGACGTCCTCGCCCGGCTCCCGTCGCTTCAGCTCGGCGAGGTCGCCGGCGTAGGCGTACAGGTCGGGCATGCCGTCCCTGGTCCGCTGGTTGGGCAGCACCCCGTTCTCGTCCGGCTCGGGCCGCAGCGCCATGGCATGCCTGGCCATCTCGGTCGAGCCCGCCGCGCTCGCCTTGGCGCTCAACGCGTACTCCGGGTCCTGGTAGCCGATGACCCGGTTGCTCCAGTCGTACAGCAGCCAGCGATCCTGCTGCGGCACACCGAAGATCTCCGCGAGGGTCCGCAGCGGCAGGTCGGCGGCGAGCTCGGCGAAGTCGCACTCGTGGTCGGACGCCACCCGGTCCACCAGCTCCCGCGCACGCGTGGTGATGCGGTCCTCCAACCGGGCGACCGCCTTGGGAGTGAACGCGCTGGCGAGCATCCGGCGCAGCCGTGAGTGCCCGGGCGGGTCCTGGTTGAGCATCATCTGCCGCACGAACGCGAGGTCCCGCTCCGTCGGCGGGTCCATGATCTGCGTGGCCCTCGCGTACGACGAGAAGGTGGCGGGGTCACGCATGACCTGCTTGATCTCCGCGTGCCGCACCACGCCCCAGAACCCGGGACCCGCGGGCCACGGCGGCAGCGCGGGCTCGGTCATCCACACCACGGCCGACTGTTCACGCAGTCGGGCGAACTCCTCGTGCGGGACCCCGGTCACGTACGTACCCGGGTTGATGAAGATGTCGTTGGCACTGGACATGATCAGCATCCTGCCGGTTCGATCGAGGGCTGTGACCGCACTCCATCTTGCCCGGCACGCCGCCGGTGGCGATCCCGTCCTGCTGCTCCTGCACGGCCTCGGCGCCACGGGCGAGGTGTGGCACGAGCTGCTGGAACGCGGGTGGCCGGGGGAGGTGCTCGCCCCCGACCTGCCGGGACACGGCCGCTCGCCCCGGCTCGACGAGTACACGTTCGAGGCGATGGCGGCGTCGGTCGCGTCCGTCCTGCCCGCGGGGCGGCCGGTCGTGGTGCTGGGGCACTCGCTCGGGGGAGTGCTCGCGTTGACGCTGGCCGCCGGTTCGTACGGCGTCGTGGCCGCGTGCGGGCTGGGCATCAAGCTGCGGTGGTCGGCGGAGGAGCTGGAGAGGGCGGCCGGGGTCGCGGCACGGCCGGAGCGGGTGTTCGCCACGCGCGAGGAGGCCGTGGACCGGTGGTTGAGGGTGTCGGGGCTGGCCGGTCTGGTGCCGCCGTCGTCGCCGCTGGTCGGACCCGGAGTCGTGGCCGGGGACGACGGGTGGCGGGTCGCGGTCGACCCGCGTGCGTTCGGGGTCGGTGCGCCCGACGTGCCGTCGCTGCTGGCCAGGGCCTCGTGCCCGACGGTCCTGGCGGCGGGGGAGCGGGACCCGATGTGCCCGCGTGAGCACCTGCTGGCGGTCTCACCCACGGCGACCCTGCTGGCGGGGGTCGGCCACAACGCCCACGTCGAGGACCCGTCGACGTTGTGGCCGCTTCTGGACCGGCTACACGCCGACGTCGATAACCACCCGGTTGGGTGACGTCAGGACGGAGGTGCGCACCCACGTCTGGTTGCGCAGACCGAGCCCGACGGAGAGGTAGCCCTCGAAGTCACCGGTGAGGGCGACCGCCATGACGTTGCGGAGGTCGCGCGTCCGGAACCGCTCGGGGCCGGGGTAGGTCCTGTTGCCCGCGTCGTCGTGTGCGGCGGCCGGGTGGGACACGACCTCGACGAAGTACTGGCCCGTGAGCCAGACGACCTCGCCGGAGCCGTCCGCGGTCAGCTCGTCGACCCATCTGTTCGTGACCGTCGGGGGCGTCGACCCCGTCAGATCGAGGACGACGCGGTCGAAGCCGGGGTGCTGACCGGTGCGGATCGCGGTCAGCGCGGGAAGGGTGGTGGCTGGCTGGGCGGCGGCTGTGGCGCCGCCGCCCACCACCAGGACGATGGCGACGAGCGCGCCGAGCGCACGTCGCGAAATGGTGGTCATCTCGTGGACCTCCTGCCGGGAGTGGTGACAACGAGTCCCAGCGCCGGGTCTTCTACGAGACGTGCCGATATTGCTTTGGTTGCCTGGTTCGTCCTCAGCGGACGCCGAGCAGGTCCACCACGAAGATGAGGGTCTCGCCGCCCTTGATCGCGCCACCCGCGCCGCGGTCGCCGTAGCCGAGGTGGGGCGGGATGACGAGCTTGCGACGGCCGCCGACCTTCATGCCCGCCACGCCGCGGTCCCAGCCTGCGATGACGCGACCCGCGCCGAGCGGGAAGTTGAACGCCGAGCCGCGGTCCCACGACGCGTCGAACTGCTCACCGGTCGAGTGCGCGACGCCGACGTAGTGGACGTCCACGCTCTTCCCGGCTGTGGCTTCGTCCCCGTCACCGACAGTGATGTCCTCGACGACCAGGTCAGCGGGCGGCGCCCCCTCGATCGGGTCGACCTCGGGCTTCTCGAGCGCCATGCGTGTTCCTCCTTGGTTGGTTCCTCTGGTTGCCCGACCCATCCAACCAGCCGCGAGCCCGCGACGTCCGACCAGTCGGGTTGACATGTGACCAAATGGTCACCTATCTTTGCCTCGTGACCGACGACGACCGGGTTTTCAAAGCCCTGGCCGACCCGACGCGCAGGCTCCTGCTCGACCGCCTGTTCGTTCGCGACGGCCGGAGCCTGAGCGATCTCGAGTCCGACGTGGACATGACCCGCTTCGGAGTGATGAAGCACCTGCGCCTGCTGGAGGAGGCAGGTCTCGTCACGACCCGCAAGGCCGGACGGGAGAAGTTGCACTTCCTGAATGTCGTACCCATCCGGTTGATTCACGACAGGTGGATCGACAAGTACACGGAGCCGCAGGTGGCCGCGCTCACCTCGCTCAAGACAGAACTGGAGCAGACGATGACTACTGCCGCGACCGCAACGACCGTGCAGGTGCACCGCGTCTACATCAAGGCGACCCCGCAGGCGATCTGGGACGCGATCACCAGGCCGGAATGGTCGAAGCGCTACGGCTACCGCGCGGTCGTGAACTACGACCTGCGTGCGGGTGGCAGGTTCGAGGCCCTGACCGGTGACGGAATGCCCGGCATGGACCCGACGGCCTGCGTCGTCGAGGGCGAGGTGATCTCGGCCGACCCGCCGCACCGTCTCGTGCAGACGTGGCGCCCGACCTGGCTGGACGAGCCCTTCACCACGGTCACGTACGAGATCAGGGAGGGCCAGGACGGCGTCTGCTCCCTGACCCTGACCCACGACGTGCGCGACGCCCCACAGACCGCGGCCCAGACGTCCGGCAGCGTGGAGGGCGCGGGCGGCGGCTGGCCTGAGGTCTTAAGCGACCTGAAGTCGTTGCTGGAGACGGGGAGCGGCATGTACACGTGAGCGGAGCCCGCGGAGCGGGACAGAGCCTGCGAGGGCCGACGTGAGCGTTCGTTAACATTGGTGTATGTCGCCAGCCCGCCGGTTGCACGGTGTCAAGAGTTCCCCGGTCCGTGATCTGTTAGCGCTGACACTCCGACCGGAGGTGATCTCCTTCGCCGGCGGGCTCCCGGCTCCCGAACTGTTCGATGTGGACGGCTGGGCAGACGCGTTCGCGAAAGCGGCCACCGACCGGCGCAACCTGCAGTACGGCACAACGGAAGGTGACCCGCATCTACGTGCGCAGCTCGCGGCACGCATGACGTCGAAGGGCGTCCCGACAACGGAGTCGGACCTGCTGGTCACGACGGGCTCCCAACAGGCACTGACTCT
The DNA here is from genome assembly GCF_004364325.1 of Actinophytocola oryzae. Lineage (GTDB taxonomy): Bacteria > Actinomycetota > Actinomycetes > Mycobacteriales > Pseudonocardiaceae > Actinophytocola > Actinophytocola oryzae. The sequence goes on from NZ_SOCP01000017.1 coordinate 161,313, forward strand.
GGCGACCATCGCGCTGGTGGAGCCCGGCGACGTGGTGGCGGTGGAGGAGCCGACCTACCTGGCGGCACTGCAGTGCTTCCAGCTGGCAGGCGCCCGCGTGGTCCCGGTGGCCAGCGACGACCAGGGCATGGTCCCGTCCGCGCTGGCGGAGGTCCTGACACGGGAGAAGCCGACCCTGGTCTACGTGGTCCCGACGTTCGCCAACCCGAGCGGCCGCACCCAACCCGCGGCACGCCGCGAGGAGATAGCGGCACTGGCGGCCACCCACGACACCTGGCTGGTGGAGGACGACCCGTACGGCGAACTGCGCTACAGAGGCACTCCCGTCCCGCCCCTGGCGGCCTACGGCGACAAGGTCCTGTACCTGGGAAGCCTGTCAAAGATAGGCGCCCCGGGCCTGCGCCTGGGCTGGCTGAGGGCACCGAAGGACCTGATGCCTGCGACGGTGATAGCGAAACAGGCGGCAGACCTGCACACGAGCACGATCGACCAGGCGGCAGCGGCGACCTACCTGGCGAACACGGACCTGAACGCACACGTGGCAGCCCTGTGCACCGCCTACCGCGAGCGCAGGGACACCATGATCAAAGCCCTGCCCACGACGGTCCCGAAAGGAACCGAGTGGACAGACCCGGACGGCGGCATGTTCGTGTGGCTCAAACTCCCCGACACCACCGACACGGCGGACCTACTGAAAGAGGCACTGAAACACAACGTGGCCTTCGTCCCGGGCGCCCCGTTCTTCGCGACCACTCCGGACAACACCACTTTCCGCATGTCCTTCACGACCAACCCGCCAGAAGAAATATCGGAAGGCATGCACCGCCTGGCGACGACGTTCAGCTCATTGACGTGATCTCAGTGACTTCCATCTGAGTCGGCTGTGTTCGAAATGGGTGAGGACGAGCGCGGCTGTGACGATGTCGCCGATCTTGCCGGGGCTGGCGGTGGTGTGGCGGTGGAGTGCGCGCCAGCGGCCGGTGAGGACGGCGAAGCGCGTTCGTCCAGGCAGTGCATGCCGCGGCGCAGGGTGTTGTGGGTGCGGTTGTCCACGTGGAGTACTCGGTCACCGGCGGGTTGTCTGGTCAGGGAGCACGTCGATGACCTCGTCCGGACAGCGGTAGCCGGTGGCGCGGGAGACGCCGTGATCCCACGGTACTCGGCGAGTTCGCGTGGCACGTCGAGCATGGCACTACAGGCAATCACGGGGAGCCCCTGCCCTTGCACTCGATCTTCGCAAATCCAGCCCTGTCAGGAGCTCCGCGCCCACATCTCACCGGCGCCCATCAGCCAATCGGCACATCCACGCCGTTGCCCACCCGCACCACCATCAAGCTGATCTTGCTGAGATCACCTCAGTGGAGTAAACCCACCCGAAAGTAACGCACGCGCTCACCGTGACGACGTCGCAACCAACCGACGTTCAGCGATGGGGGCTGTATGACGCTTGATTCCTATCTCCTGAAAACCGACGACGAACTCTACGAACTGCTCGGTGCGGAACTGCTGGGCGACGGCGTGAGCCTCTCACCGGAGGACAAGGACGAGCATCGCCGGTTCGGCAGACAATGGTTCGGCAACAAGCGACGTGAGCTCCAACGAAAGATCTGCCACCACGAGAAGCTCAAAGGCCTGCTCGGCAACTCGACCTCGGATCTCGCCATCGACGCCGCCGCCATCTACGAGACCCTCCAGAACCTGGGCGAGGACGCGGTCAACGCGGCCGTCCTGGCGGTGCTCGTCGCGCGTGTCGGCCTCGGTGCCTTCTGCGCCAACGCTCCCGCCGCATGACCTCCGGGGAGTCGATGGCCGAACGACGGATGAGAGGTCTCTCGCCCGACCGTTCGGCCCAGCTGCTCGACATGAAGATCCGCATGGCCGAGCTGGGCATCCCCGAGCAGTCGGCGGTGCTGGACGACGCGATGGAAGCGTGGTCCGGGACCGAGTTCGCGGCCGAGTACGGCGATCCGGTCTCCGGTCTCGTCCGTAGCTCGGCCGACCAGCTGATCGGGGCGATGATCCGGTTGGGCGCCGATCCGGCACGGATGGCGACGGTGCGGGTGACGACGATCCTGCGAGAAGACGTGGCGGCACAGATGCGCCCGTTCGCCGACGGGTCCGGCCTCGTGATGATCTCCGACGCGGCCCTCACCCTCTGCGGCGTCTACAGCAGGTACGTCGGCGAGGCGTTCAGTCGAATACTGTCCGGCGGCCGAGTCCGGGGCCTGTGGCGTGCGTTCCGTGCCGTGCGACGAGGCGGGTTCGGCGAGGAGCCGACGATGCTCACCGGGCTCCTCCGCTACTACAACGTGAGCCAACGCGTGTACGGGCTGGCCGCCAAACTGGTCGAACACACCTCGCCCGCGGCCCAACCCCACATCGCCGTGCTCCACACGATGGCGGTGTACTTCATCGTCGGGCACGAGCTGGCCCACCACGCACTCGGTCACGACTCGGCGCCGAGCGCTTTCTCACCGGGGGAACACCTTCCCGTGTGTTCGGACGACCAGCGACGAGAACTCGACGCGGACCTGCTGGCGTACCGGGCAAGTGTGCTCGCCGTGCGGCAGGAGGCACTGGCGAGCGGCGAGGCGGAGGCTGACCGGGTCGCCGAGGCGGCAGGGCTCATGTCCGCGCTCGGAGCACTGACAGCGATGCTCGTGGTGCATTCGACAGAGCGGGCGCTGTTCGTCCGGCGGGGGGTCTCGCACCCCGAGGCCGCCACCCGGGCATCGCTGCTCCTCGACCGGCTCGACGGCGGCGACCTGACCTTCGCCCGGATCTTCCTCACCAACATGGCGGCCGCGACCGAGAACGCCGCGGACTTCAGTCCGTCCGGCACGTCGTTCGAGTGGGAGTGGTTCGCGAGGTCACCCCGGCTCGACATCCCGCACTCCGACGAGTACCTGAGGAGCATCCACTGGCTGGACAGGTTCCAGTGCATGACCTCCGAGGACCTGGTGCGTGGTGCGGCGAAGGCGGGCTACGACGAGTCGATGCCAGTGGGTAAGGGGTTTCGCCTGGCCGCGGACGGCCGGACAGCCGACGCGTTCGCGATCTGGGGCGTGCCGGACGACCGAGCCGAGCAGATCACCGACCGGCGACGTGCGCTGACGATGCACACCCTCGTCGAGACAGTACAAACCGCCTTCGCGGCGCTGGGCATGCCGGGGGATACGGTTCTGTCGCTCGCCGTGATGGGCGCGACGGTCGCCGCGAAATCGTTGACATAGAACGGCTGTCGGACCGGGCGTCCCCTCGAACGAGAACGCCCGGCCCACGGAGAGCCAACCCCAATGCCTCCGGTGCGCACGAACGGCCCACTCGGAGATCGCGGCAAGGTCGGCCCGTTCCGGCAACGGGGTCCTCCCCGTCGCCGGCAGGTCCTCCACCTGCTCCCGATCCTCGGCGATCTCCGCGAGCACGTCCTCGAGCCCCGCGACCTCCCCGCGCCTCACCGCGAGCACCCGAGCACGCTCGACCGGAGCCGTCGGCAGCGTGCGCCTCGCGTCCGGGCAACCTCCAGCCCCTGACAGGCAAGCCGAAGACAAATGTCCTTCCTGGCCGCTGTTCCCACGACATCCGAGGACGAGCCGCCGACCTGTCCCCGGCACGGCGCGCTAACGGCCGGACGCCTCCTGGGAGCCCTTCACCGCGAGCTGGTCGGCGCGCTCGTTCTCCGGATGTCCCGAGTGCCCCTTCACCCAGTACCACCGCACCTCGTGCGGCTTGATCGCCTCGTCGAGACGCCGCCACAGGTCCGCGTTCTTCACCGGCTGCTTCGCGCTCGTCTGCCAGCCGTTGCTCTTCCACCGGGGCAGCCACTGCATGATCCCGTTCCGCACGTACGTGGAGTCGGTGTACATGTCCACCACCGACGGCCGGGTGAGGCTCTCCAGCGCCTGGATCGGCGCCATCAGCTCCATCCGGTTGTTCGTCGTGACCGACGACTCCGCCCCGTACAGCTCCTTCGAGTGCTTGCCGTACTTGAGCACGGCCCCCCACCCACCCGGCCCGGGATTCCCACTGCACGCACCGTCGGTATAGATCTCCACGCTGTTCGACACGAACGGGAGCGTAGCGACGACACAGCCGGCATGGACACGGTGTTGGGCGTAGACGCCTGCAGGACCGGCTGGGTGGGCCTGACCTGGTCCGGCGACACGCTCACGCCCCACCTCGCCCCCACGATCGCGGAGCTGGTCGACGCCGCGGGCCCCGTCGCGGTCATCGCGATCGACATTCCGATCGGGCTGCCGGAACGCGGTCACCGTCCGGCCGACCTGCTGGCCAGGACGTTCATCCGCCCTCGCCAGTCCTGTGTCTTCCTCACCCCCGTCCGCGCCACGCTGGGTCTTCGCGCACACGACCACGCGAGCGCCGTGAACCACGAGCTGGCCGGCCAGGGCCTGTCGATCCAGGCGTTCAGCCTCCTGCCGAAGATCCAGGAGGTGGACGACTGGTTACCGAGAGCACCGTGCCGGGTGGTCGAGGTTCACCCGGAAGTGTGCTTCACGGAACTGGCGGGTGTACCGCTGCCGCCGAAGAAGACCTGGTCAGGTGCCGAACAACGCCGCGACCTGCTGAAGTCGGCTGGTATCACCCCCGTGGGCACCCTGGGCGAAGCGGGCAAAGCGGCCGTCGACGACATCCTGGACGCCGCGATAGCGGCCTGGACCGCCCGCCGAGTCCACGACGGTACCGCCCAGTCCTTCCCCGACCCGCCGGAGCGCGGTACCGATGGCATCGAGGCCGCCATCTGGCGCTGAAAACGAGGTGCGACCAGCGACCCGGCGGACCATCATGATCGCCATGGCGTCGGGCACCCGAATCGGCTGGCACGAGCTACCCACCCACGTCCGACAGGCCGTCGCGGACATCCTCGGCGGCGAGGTCGTCGAGGCGACCTCCCAGTCCGGCGGCTTCTCGCCCGGCACCGCCGACCGGGTCCGCACCGTCGACGGGCGTCGGGCGTTCGTCAAGGCCGTCAGCTCAGCGCAGAACGAGCACAGCCCCGCCCTCCACCGCCGCGAGGCGTGGATCACCGCCACTCTCCCGCCGCACGCGCCCACACCCACCCTCCTGGGCAGCTACGACGACGGTGACTGGGTCGCACTCGTGCTCACCGACGTCGAGGGCCGCCACCCGGCGACCCCGTGGCTCCCCGACGAGCTGGCCGCCGTCCGCACCGCGCTCGACGACCTCGCCCGGGTGCTCACCCCCGCGCCTGCCGACGTGCCCACCGCCCGGCAGCACCTCGAACAGGACTTCACCGGCTGGCACCGCCTCCGCGCCACCCCGCCGGCCACCCTCGACCCGTGGACCGCAACCCACCTGGACGACCTGTGCGCGCACGCCGAGCACGGTCTCGCCGCGCTGGCCGGTGACACCCTCGTCCACACCGATATCCGCGCCGACAACCTCCTGATCGGCGAGGACGGCACGGTCACCGTGGTCGACTGGCCGCACGCGAGCCGCGGCCCCGCCTGGCTCGACACGCTGTTACTGCTGATCAACGTCCGCCTCCACGGCGGCCGCCCCGACCTGGCCACGGTCGACGCCGACCCCGCGGACCTGGTCGGCGCACTGGCGGGTTTCGGCGGCTTCTTCGCCGACGGCGCGAGGCACCCGCCGCCGCCCGGCCTGCCGGAACTGCGTGCGTTCCAGCAGGCACAGGCGGACGTGGTGGTGGCGTGGCTGCGTGAGCTAACGGACTAGGTGCACCATCGCCCCGGCCGGCTCGTAGCCGACCCGCGCGTACAGCCGTTGCTCCGGTATCCCGTCCGGCGTGAGGAACACCGTCCGGCCACCGGCGTCGTGCACCGCGGTGGTCAGGAACGCGGTCATCGCCGAGGCGATCCCGCGTCGCCGGTACGCCGGCAGAACGCCGATCCCGCCGACCTCGGAGGTCCCGTCGACGACGGCCTCCGCGACCCCGCCACCGGCGGCCGCACCGGTCGCGACATCGCGTGCCAGCACGGCGAACCCGCCGTCACGGAGCCGGTCCCTGGTCTTGGCGATCTCACTGTCGGGTACGTCCGCCGACTGCCCGAACGCCTCGTTCTGCACCGCGATCATGCCGCGGATCTCGTCGTCCGACTCCGGCACGACCAGCTCGATGCCGGCGGCCGACGCCGGCGTGACGACGGACCCGGGTGAGCAGAGCATCACGGGGATCCGCCGCTCGACCGACCAGCCGGCGGCCAGCAACGCGGTCTCGGCCGCCGGTGCGGTGTCCACCAGGAACTCCACCCTGGGCAGCAGCTCGCGCCGCCGGTACGCGGCGGTCAAACCCTCCACATCGGACGGCGACGGCGTCGCGCCGTCGTCCGGGATGGCGTAGTTGAGGTAGGGGTTGGTCGAGTCGGTGGCGAAGGTGGCGAGAAAGGGACCGATCTGCTCGGTCGTGCGTCCGGACGCGGCAGCCCGGCGCATGTGTGACTGCAACAAGAGCAAGAACCTTTCGAAAGCATGAGGGAATGACAGCGGAACGGCGCCACCGGCACTACAGGCGACGCCCGTTCGGGGCGTCAGGCATGAGGCATTCCCTTGCTCGAAGGTCCGCGTCAGTCTGCCACGCGCACGCGCGGCCGCCAACCGGGAATTCGGGTGACACGACCCGTGCCCGTGCGGTTCAGGGCGGCGGTTTCCGTCGCTGTTGCCGGCGGTTGGGGCGTGACGACGACACCATGGGCGTCTACTACGTCCGCTGACGCATACCGAACGCGGTCGCGTCGTAGCTGAGGAACACGCCCAAGCCGTGGTCGCGGTCACCGCGGACCTGACCGGGCAGGGCGACGGCTCGCCGGTGGCGGCGCTGCAGCCGGATCAACCCCGGCCGCAGCCGCGCCGCGTCGGGGTAGGCGAGCCGCCCGATCCGGTGCCCGCCGAGCCACACCGCGACCGCGTCGCGGTCGACCGGGTTACCGTGCTCGGCCACGAGAAGCGCGTGGATGTCCTGCCGGACGGGCTCGGTGGCGTCCCGCCCGACGATCGACCACAGGACGTCCTGGTGCCCGGGCAAGCCGACCACCCGCAGGTCGTCGTGGCCGAAGATCTCCATCGCCCGCATGCCGTCCCGCATCCACTGTGGACGGCACGCGGTCGGTGACGTGTCCGGTATACCCGCCCCGGTCAGCCTTGTCCGCACCCAGTCGGTCACATCCATTCGTTGTCACCTCAACGGGTTTCTCGACACCTGTCCGCAAGCTCTGTCGTCACGCCGCGAGATTCGTTACCTCATACCAGGGTCTGACAGACCACGGTCCGATGTGCGACCGCCCTCACTTCCGGCACGCTCATCGCCATGACCACGACACGCCGCGGCTTCCTGGCCCTGACGTCCACTGCAGCACTGCTCCTGACGGCCTCACCCGCGCGGGCGAGCACCCGCGCCCGGTTCACGCTGCCGAGACCGTCTGGGCCGCACCCGGTAGGTGTGCGTCAGCGCCACCTGGCGCAGCGCGGGCGACCCGACCCGTGGCACCCGGAGGCGGACCGGGAGCTGATGATCAGCATCTGGTACCCGGCACACGACTGTGACCGTCCCCACGCCCGGTACCTGGACCCGCTGGTGGCCAGGAAGTACACGACCGACGGCGTACTGGGCGTGCCGCCGGACACGGTCGACTGGGCTACCCCCACGGTGACGGCCCGCCGACAAGCCCCGCCGGACGGGCGTCACCCAGTCGTCGTCTACGCGCCCGGGTCCGGCAACAGCCGCGCGTTGGGCACGGTACTGGTGGAGGACCTGGCGAGCCACGGTTACGTGGTGGTCACCGTCGACCACACCTACGAGACGCCCATCGAGTTCCCCGGGGGCAGGCTGGTGGACGTGGGCATCCCCGCCGACCCGCCGGACCTGGAAGCGGCGAAACGCCTGTACATGGACGCGAGGGAGGCGGACGTCCACTTCGTACTGGACCAACTGGTCGACGAGCCCAACGCGGACCTCGACCGCCTGGGCCTGTTCGGCCACTCGGCGGGCGGCGTCATCGCGACGCGCGTCATGCGTGCCGACCCACGCGTGCGGGCCATGGCGAACCTGGACGGCTTCTTCGAGTTCGGCGACAACCACCCGGAGCGGGGCGTTGACCGCCCGCTACTGCTGATGGGTGCGGCGTCGCACCCAGAGCAGCCACCACTGTTCGGCGCTGTCCGCACCCATCTGAGCGACCCCGGATGGGCGACGCTCTGGAACGCGTCGACAGGCAGGCGCACTGACCTGTCCGTTCGGGAGGGCCGCCACTACACCTACACGGACGCCCAGTGGTTCATCCCGCAGCTGGACGTGGACCCGACGGGCCTGATCGGCACGGTGGGCCCGAGAGTGGTCCACGGGCAGCGAGACATACTCCGGTACCTGTTCGACCGCCACCTGAAGGGCCGCCCGGGCCGGTTACCGACCCACCCGGACGTGACGGAGGTCAGATGACCTTGTTGGCACGCAACACATCGATGGCACGCACGGTTTCGTACCCACGCCACTCGATGGCGGCGGCGGGGGAGTAGCTGTCGAAGTCGACGCGCCACCCACCGTCGTCGTGCTGCCCCGAGGCCAACCGCTCGAGATCGGCGTCGACGACACCGTCCCCGAGGAGCTGCCGCGAGGCCTGCCCGGGAAACGGTGAGAAGTCGAGCGGCCGCAAGGTTTCCCCGTCCGCCCCGCCGGCGACGCCGACCAGCCCGTCGGCGGGGATGAACTGACCGAGCTTCGTCAACAGGGAAGCAGCCTCGACGTGCGTGTCGTGAACGGTGTCGAGAAACCGGACAGCGAAGGCGAGAGCGATGGCGTGCGGCGCGTCGTCGAGTGCGGCGATGGCGTCGAAGCAGTACCGGGTAGCGGCCACCAACCAGGGGTGGCCGGCGAGCCGGGCGTCGCCAGCAGCGACCCGATGAGCAACCCCGGCGACGAAAGCGGTGCTCTGCAAGGAGGAGGAAAGCGGATCAGCGTCGACCCAGAAGGGCGCACACCCGGCGGAGTCGGCAACGGGCAGGGCGAAGGGCACCCCACCGTCGGAGAGGCTGACACGCCCGAGCCAGTCGAAGACCCCGAGAGCACGCCCCCGATCCCCGACCTCGGCGAACACCTCGAGGGCGTGGAGGGCGCCACCGGGCTGGCTCTCGGGCGCCCGGAGATCAGGCTCCAACCCCCACCCGTAACCACCGTCGGAGTTCCGATACCCGTCAACGGCGGCAAGGACAGCCCCAGCATCCCCACCCCCGAACAAGAACTCGAACCGACGCCGGTCCAACACCCGACCATGCGTGGCCATGAACGACGCGGCAGCCCCGAGATCAACAGTCATGACGCCATTCTGCCGCCGACCGGCCCCACGGTCTTGAACGTTCCGGACAACCTGTCCTGTAGGCGACCGGCACGGATTCACGGCGTGGGCCACACGCCGGAGCACGCCTCGTCGGACCAACGGGCTCGGGGCGGGAACCGCTGGTCAGCACACTCACCGCCGTGAACACCACCCGACCGCCACCGGCGCCCGACCACCACCCTGCGGACACTCCACGAACGACGACATCAACGGCTCGACTCCACGTCACTGACCAACGACGCGTGGTGGTGCCGGGACTGTCGGTGCGGTTCGCCACAATGGCGTGGTGACCACGCAGCAGCGCCGCGACGAAGCGACCGTCGAAACAGTGCCTCGGCAGCCGTTCGCGCACCTCAGTGCGCCGAACGCGCCGCTGTACCGCGACGTGCTGATGACGTTCGCGCGAGCGAGGGACCGGTTCATCGTGCACATGCGGCCGGAGGACGTCATCGCCGATCTCGGCCGTCCCGGCGAGACCGACGAGGTGGTCGCCGCACTGGACAAGCTGGTCGAGTGGGGGAACCTCCGGGCAGACCCGGACACCAGCCGGGTCACGAGCGTGGCGGACTTCCACCGTGCCCGGTACCTGTACCAGCTCACCGCGGGCGGGCAGGCGGCGGAGCAGGCCATCGCGGTCTACGAGGAGGCCATCGGACGTCGTGGATCGCTGCAGTCGGTGGCGCTGGCCGACATCGCCGCGCAACTGCGTTCGCTGGTGGACATGGCCGCACGACAGGCCGATCCGGATCCGGCCAAGGTGCATCTGCTGCTCCTCGGACTGGCCGAACGGTTCGCCGGCCTCGCCGACAACGCCCAGGCGTTCATGGCTTCGCTGCGTAGGGTGATCGACTTCGCGGACGGCGACGTCGACGCGTTCGTCGCCTACAAGCAGCGGCTCATCGACTACATCAACCGGTTCATCGCCGACCTGGCCAACCGGGGAGCGGAGATCGCGACGGTGCTCGCCCACCTCGAGTCGGCCGGCGTCGAACGGCTGCTGCTCGTGGCAGCCCGTCGCGAGGCCGCCGACGCGGTGCCCGACCTGACCGAGGACGGGCCGGGGGACCAGGAGCCCGGCGATGCCTACGACGCGGCTGTCACCGAGTCCCTCAACTCGTGGCGCAACAGGTGGCGCGGCCTGCGCGACTGGTTCGTCTCGGCCGACTCACGCCACCCGTCGCAGGCACGGTTGCTGCGTGGCGCGGCGGTCACGGCCATCACACAGCTCATCGACACGGTCGCCGCGTTCAACGAGCGCCGGTCCGGACGTTCGGACCGGTCGGCGGACTTCCGCACGCTGGCCCGATGGTTCGCCGAGGCGCCGGACGACGTGTCGGCACACGCACTGTGGCGGGCGGCGTTCGGCCTCACCCCGGCGCGGCACCTGACCGTCACTCCGGACACCGTCGCCGAGTGGGAACAGGAGCGGCCGCTGCCGAGCACCCCGTGGCGAGAGGCGGCTCCGGTGCGGATCAGCCCGCAGCTGCGCAAGACCGGCTCCTACGAACGGCGCGGCCGGCCCAACCGGGTCGCCGACCGCGCCGAGCAGCGACAGCTGCTGGCCGCGCAGGCCGCCCGCGAGGTCGCCGAGACCAGCGCGGCCCGTGCGAGGCTCCGCACCGACGGTCCGACCTTGCTCTCCGAGCTGGGGGTGCTGGACACCCGGGCTTTCCGGTTGTTTCTCGGGTTGCTCGGGGACGCGCTGTCCGCCCGGCTGCCCGGCGACACGGAGGTGCGCACCACGACCGGCGACGGCACCATGGAGATCCGGCTGTCGCTGGTGCCTGACGGCGGCATCGTGGTGGTCCCGACCGAGGACGGTGAGCTGCGCGGTCCGCAACACGTCGTCGACATCGTCGACCTGACCGCGGCCCGCCTCGGCGCCGGAGCGCTGGCATGACCACGGCTGTCACCGACGAGAACCTGGCGCAGCGACGTGCGGCGCTGCGTGCCCTCCTGGCGAAGCCGTTGCTCACCGCGGGCGCGGATGACGAGGTGCTGCGACTGGTACGCCGGCACGCCACCGGCCTGCGTGACTGGCTGGCCGCCGAGACCGGGTGGCGGCTCGTGGTGGACGCGGAATCCGCGCGCCTGTTCAAGACGGCCGGGCACGAGGACGGCACCCATCCGGCGCGGGAGGGCAGGGGCCGGCCCGCGTTCGGCCGCCGCCGCTACGTGCTGACATGTCTCGCGTTGGCGGTGCTGGAGCGGGCTGACGCGCAGATCACCCTCGGCCGGCTGGCGGAGGGTGTGCTGGTCGCGGCGGGCGAGCCGGAACTGGCCGAAGCCGGCGTCGTGTTCACCCTCAGCCGCCGCGACCAGCGATCGGACCTGGTCGCCGTCGTCCGGCTGCTCCTGGGTCTCGGGGTGCTGGAGCGGGTCGCCGGAGACGAGGACGCCTACCTGACCGCTACCGGCGACGTGCTCTACGACGTGCGCCGCCGGGTGCTCGCCGCACTGCTCACCGGTGCGCGCGGCCCGTCGACGGTCGAGGCGTCCGGGCATGCCGCGCGTCTGGCGGAGCTGACCAGCGAGCCCCTGCCCGACACCGACGACCTGCGCAACCGGGCGCTCCGGCACCGGCTGACCAGACGCCTGCTCGACGACCCGGTGGTCTACTACGACGAGCTGACCGATGACGAGCGCGGCTACCTGGTCGGCCAGCGGCACGTGATCACCCGGCGGATCGAGCAGGCCACCGGTCTGGTCGCCGAGATGCGGGCCGAGGGCGTCGCGATGGTCGACCCGGACGACGAGCTGACCGACGTGCGCATGCCCGAGCAACGCACCGACGGCCATGTGACCCTGCTGGTCGCCGAGTACCTGGCCCGCCGCACGCACGACGGCGAGCCGGTCCCGGTGCCCCGGTTGTGCGCCTACGTCCGGGCGAAGGCGGTCGAGCACGAAACCTACTGGCGCCGCGGGGTCACCGAGCCGGGCGCCGACGCGGAGCTGCTCGCCATCGCGCTGGACAAGCTGCGTGCCCTGCGACTCGTCGCCGACGTGCCCGGTGAGCCGCCCGCCGTGATCGCCCGGCCCGCGATCGCGCGTTATGCCGTGCAGGCGCCGACCATCCGCACCGGGCCGGCGGACCGTTCGACGAGGAAGGCGAGACGTACGTGAGCCCGACCCCGCACCGTGTCCGGTGGCAACCGCTGCGCACCGGACTGGTCGACCTCTTCTACTACGACGTCGAGGAGTTCCACTTCCACGACGGACGGCTGCTCCTGCGTGGCAACAACGGCACCGGGAAGTCGAAGGTGCTCGCACTGACCCTGCCCTTCCTGCTGGACGGCGAGCTCGCCGCGCACCGGGTCGAGCCGGACGGCGACCGCAACAAGCGGATGGAGTGGAACCTGCTGCTGGGCGGGAAGCATCCCCACCCGGAACGGCTGGGCTACGCGTGGCTGGAGTTCGGCCGGATACTTGACGACGGCACCGCCGAGTACCGCACGATCGGTGCCGGGCTCAAGGCCGTCGCGGGGCGCGGCATAGCCCGGCACTGGTTCTTCGTCACCAGCCAGCGCGTCGGTGGTGACCTGTCCCTGCTCAGCCCGACGCGGGTCGCCCTGACGAGGGAGAAGCTGCGGGACGCGGTGGACGGGCACGGCACGGTGTACGACACCGCGTCGGACTACCGCAGAGCGGTGGACGAGAGCCTGTTCGGCCTCGGCACGCACCGGTACGAGGCGCTGGTCAACCTGCTGATCCAGCTGCGACAGCCGCAGCTGTCCAAGAGGCCGGACGAGAAGTTGCTGTCCCGCGCGTTGACCGAGGCGTTGCCGCCGCTCGACCCGGCGCTCGTGACCACGGTCGCCGAGGCGTTCCGTGGCCTGGACGAGGAACGGGAGGCGCTGCGTGGGCTGGCCGAGGCCAGGTCCGCGGCGGAGGCGTTCCTCACCCACTACCGCCGCTACGCCGGCATCGCGGCGAAGCGGCGCGCCACTCCCGTGCGGCAGGCTCACAGCCGTTACGAGCAGCTGGGTCGTGAGCTCGGCGATGCCGAAGCCGCACACGCGGCGGCGCATGAGGCGCTCGCCGCCGCCGAGGAACGGCTCGAGGAGCTGGCCGCGACCGAGGCCACCCTGGAAGCACGCCGGACCGCGCTCCAACAGAGCCCCGAGATGCGGGATGCCGAGGCGTTGAAGACGGCAGGCCAGGACGCCCAGCGGCTGGACCGGTTCGCCACGACCCGCGAAGCCGACCAGGCCACCGCGGCCGACACCGCCAGGCGCAGGGCAGAGCAGCTGGCGCGGTCCAGGGCGGATGCCGAATCCGACGAGGCGTCCTTCCGCACCGCGCGAGAGGCAGCGCGGCAGGCCGCCGAGACGGCCCTGCTGACCGAGGGGCACGAGGCGTTGCTCGCCGAACTGGCCGCCGAGGCGCCGCCGTTCACGAACGCCGGCCGCTCGGGCGACGCGCTGATCGACCGGCAGTCCTCCGCGCTGTCCCGGCTGGAGGTCCTGCTGGGCGAGCTGCACGCCGCCGAGGCGGCCCTGCGGGTGGCCCGCGACGAGGTGGACCGGATCACGGGCGAGCAACAGGCCGCGGCAGACCGGATCGCCACGGCGGACGCGGTGGTCGCCGAACGAGCCGCGGCGCTGATCGCCGCCACCACCCGGTACGTCGCCGGAGCCGTGCACTTCCAGGTGGACGAGGCCGAGGAAGTGCTCGCCGCGCTGGCGGCGTGGACCGAGGCGCCGGTCGGGTCGAACCCGGCCGAGTCGGCGGTGGACGACGCGGTCCGCCGTGGCGCGGCCGACCTGAGCCGGCGGCAGGCCGACGTGGACACGCGGCGAGCCGGGGCCGAGGCCGAGCGGGTCGCCGTGGCCGATGAGATCGAGCGGTTGGCCGAAGGCGGTCACGACGTCCCGCCGACGCCGCACACCCGCGACAGGAGCGGCCGGACCGGGCGGCCCGGCGCACCGTTGTGGAAGGTGGTGGACTTCGCCGCCGGCGTTCCCGAAGATCACCGGGCCGGTGTCGAGGCCGCCCTGGAAGCTGCGGGCATCCTCGACGCGTGGGTCACACCCGACGGCGAGCTGCGTGACGTGCACGACGACGTCGTCGTGCGACCCGGTGATCGGGCGCCGGCCGGCGGCTTGACCGCCGTACTGGTCCCCGCCGTCGACCGGGACGAGCCGCATGCGGCCACGCTCACCGACGCCGCGGTCGGCTCCGTGCTGGCGACCATCGGTCTCGGCCCAGGGGCGTCCACCTGGGTCGGCGTCGACGGCCGGTTCGCCAACGGCCCTCTCACCGGTTCCTGGCACAAGCCCGCCGCCGGCTACATCGGTGAGGGCGCGCGGGAGGCCGCGCGCCGGATCAGGCTCGCCGAACTCGAGGCCGAACACGCCGGTATCCGACGACGGCTCGACGAACTGGCCGAGATCGCGGCCACACTGGCGGCCGCGGCCGACGCCCTCGTGGCGGAGCAGCGGGCGCGGCCGTCCGACGCCGACCTGCTGCAGGCACACGTCAAGCTCGCGGCCGAGCACGAGACCAGACGTCGGATCGACGGGCAACTGGCCGAGGCAGCGGAGATCGCGGCGCGGCGAGGAGCCGAGGAGCGAACCGCACGGGGCGAGATGACCGAGTTCGCCGGCGATGTCGGGCTACCACCGGAGGACCGTGCGTTGTCGGCGGTGCGTGCCGCGCTCGGGGACTACCGGGTGGCGCTGGCCGGCCTGTGGCCGGCGGCACGGGCGGCTGACCGGGCACGCGGCGCCGCCGCGCAGGCCGAACAGGAACACGATGGCGCGGTGGCGGCACACGAGCGGAGCGTCGTCGCGGCCGACCGGGCGCGCGGCGAGGCGGACGCCGCGGCCGAACGCCACCGGGTGCTGGTCGAGACGGCCGGCGCCGGGGTGGAGGAGCTGTACCGCAGGCTGGACGCGGTCGCGACCGACATGGCGGTGCGCGACGAGCACGAGCGGGATGCTCGCCGGTCCGCGGACCGGGCGCGGGACGAGCGCGGTAAGGCCGACGGCCGACGGGCGACCTTGCGGGTGTCGATCGACACCGCGGCCGGGGAACGGGACCACGCCGTCGCCGCGCTGCGTGCCTTCGTGGCCACCGGGTTGCTGCACACCGTGTTGCCCCACCTGACGACGCCGGACGCGGCGCAGGCATGGGCGCCGAACCCGGCCGTCGCGGTGGCCCGGGCCGTCAACTCGGGCCTGGAGACCGTCGACGACGCCGACCGGCCGTGGGAACTGGTTCAGCAGCGCGTCTCAGCCGAGCACAAGCTGCTCACCGACGCGCTGTCCCGGCACGGGCACTCGGTCGGCATGACCGTCCGCGACGGCATCATCGTGGTGGACGTGCTCTTCCAGGGACGCAACCAGGACATCCCCACACTCGTCGCGGGCCTCGCGGAGGAGACCGAGCACCGGGCGACGCTGCTGTCCGCGAAGGAGCGGGAGATCCTGGAGAACCACCTGGTGAACGAGGTGGCCGGCACGTTGCAGGAGTTGATCACCGGTGCGGAGAGCCAGGTGACGGCGATCAACGCCGACCTGGCGGACCGCCCGACGTCGACCGGCATGAGGCTGCGGTTGCAGTGGCGGGCAGCGCGTACCGCGCCTGAGGGCCTGGGCAGGGTGCGTGACCGGCTGCTGCGCCAGACCGCGGACGCCTGGAGTGCCGAGGACCGGGCCGCGGTCGGCGGCTTCCTGCAGGAACAGATCCGCCGGGAGCACGCCGAGGACACCTCGGGTGGTTGGGTGGAGCAGCTGACCAGGGCACTGGACTACCGCGCCTGGCACGAGTTCACCATCCAGCGCTACCAGGACGGTCAGTGGCATCCGGCGACGGGACCGGCCTCGGGCGGTGAGCGGGTGCTGGCCGCGTCGGTGCCGCTGTTCGCCGCTGCGTCGTCGTTCTACACCTCGGCCGGCAACCCGCACGCGCCACGTCTGGTCGCCCTGGACGAGGCGTTCGCCGGGGTGGACGACGACTCCCGCGCGAAGTGCCTCGGCCTGCTGGCGGCCTTCGACCTGGACGTGGTGATGACCAGCGAACGCGAGTGGGGTTGCTACCCGCAGGTGCCCGGCCTGGCCATCGCCCAGCTCACCCGCCGCGACGGCATCGACGCGGTGCTGGTCACCCCGTGGCGGTGGGACGGCCGCGAGCGGGTCCGCCTCGACCGGCCTGCCTCCTACCTCCCGGTGCCCGAGGACCGGGTCGACGTGTGATGGCGGACGGTGTCGACGAGGTCCGCTTGCGTCGGCTGCTCGGCGGTGACCACACCGCCTGGCTGCTCGACCGGGTTCGCCGCAGGCTGGAACTGGGCAGGCCCGTGACGGGCGCGGTCACGCTCACCGGAGCCAGCCTGGAACAGCGACGCGCGGTCGAGCGGCTGCTCGGCCGCCGCGCCGGAACCGGCACCTCGTTGACGGTGTCCTTGGACGACGTCGACGCCGTCGTGCGCGCCAGCGGCGCCGCGCCGGACGGACTCGTCGCGGCCGTCAGGGTTCTCCTCGGCGAGGTGTCCGACCGGTCCGTGGCGGAGGCCGAGGAATCCGCGGCGTGGTCGGCGGCGTGCGCGCCACTGGACGGGCTCGCCGCGCGCCGGCCCGAACTGACGACCTGGCGCGCCTGGCTGGACGCCACCGGCATGGTGCGCAGGATGGCGTCAACCCCCGCGGACGCGACGGCGCTCGTCGAAGCGCTGGTGCGGGTCCTGGACGCCTTGCCATCGACCGGTCTTCCACTGGGCCGGCTGGCCGCGATGGCGACCGGCGACGCGCACGCGCTGGATGATGGCAGGCCACTGTCCACGCTGTCGCTTGGCGCGGTCCGCGTGCTGGCTGGAGCGGCTCCGGCCGGCCATGGTTCGGCTTCCGAACGCCGCGCGGCCTGGGCGGCTGTCGGCGTGCACCGGGACGAGTTGTCGTCCTCGGTGCTGTGCGTGGGTTTGCCCGGCGGCACCGCGACCGCCGTGGCACGAATGGTCGCCCTGGCCCGCGAGGCCGGGGAGCCCTGTGTCCTGACCCTGCGCCAACTCGGCCAGGACGACCTGAACCTCGGCGTCGGTGTCGGTCCGGTGCGGGTGTGCGAGAACCCGATCGTGCTGGCCTGCGCCGCCGACGAGCTGGGTGCCGAGTGCCCACCTCTGGTGTGCCTGAGCGGCCACCCGTCCGCGGCGGCACTCCGCCTGCTCACGATGTCGGCGACCGGCGGTGCCCATCTCGCCTACCACGGTGACTTCGACTGGGGCGGCATCCGCATCGCCAACGCACTGCGAGAGCGGTTCGAGTGGAGACCGTGGCGGTTCGACGCGAGGGCGTACCGGTCCGCCCTCACGTCGGTGACCGGCGGCACACTCACCGGCCGCCCCGTCGACGCCGCCTGGGACCTCGACCTGCGCCCCGCCCTTCAACAGCACGGCGTGCACATCCAGGAGGAACTGGTACTACCCGACCTCATGAATGATCTTGCCGGCCGGGTTCACCGATCGCACGTTCCGTGAGAGTGTCCCCGCCGGCGGATGCTGAGGCCGAGGCCCTGGCCCGAGAGAGCCGGCAGGGCTTGCCGCCAAGGTGGCCATGCGCACGCCCGTCCGTGGCTGTAGTCCCGTACCCGCCGCCGTGTCCGCCCCCGAACTGCTCGCCCTCATGTGCATGCGGGCAAGATCGGCTCGCACGCTGAACGGAGGGCGCCGGAAGGTAAGGTTGGCATAGTCCGACCTGCGCGTCAGGTGCCGCAGCCGTTCGGCTTCGAGGTGTCAACAGAGCACCGGGACCATTGGGATCAGCTTGGTGACCGCTGCACGGATCGCCCGTGCGAGTGGTTGATCCATCCGTTCGCACGCTCCGACGTGCTCCGTTCTGTCCCGGACGGCCTCTACCAGCCGCGCTCGCGCCATTCGTCGAGCTTCGGACGTTCCGTGCCGAGGATCGCGTCGTCCCCGTAGCCCGGTATAACCAGGTGCCGGCAGCTTGTCGAAGAGCCGCGACTTCACGTCGTCGATGAACGACAGGCCGCCTGAGGTGTCCGGACGGTGGTGGTCTGACTGCCTAGGCGTGGGGCGAGCGTGAGTCGGTGTGGCGCGAGGCCGCTGCGCTGCTGGGGCAGGGCGTGCCGGTCGCGGCGGTTCTGGCGCGGCTGCGGGTGTCGGCTGCGGGTGTACGGGTGCATCGTCAAGATCGGCGGAACTTTGTCTCGGTGGCAAGGTCACGCCGACTGGTGACGTCGGTCACCAGGCTTGACTGCCTACCAACTAGAAGGTAGAAATACCGGCATGGCGACAGCGGATCGAATCCTGGACAGCGCTCAGGCGCTGGTGCAGGTTCGGGGGTACAACGGCTTCTCCTACGCCGACATCAGTGCCGAGCTGTCGATCACGAAGCCGAGCATCCACCACCATTTCCCCACCAAGGCCGCATTGGCCGAGGCGCTGATCGCGCGCTACCGGGAGCGGTTCGCCGCAGCGCGCAAAGAGGTCGACGACGACATGGCGGGCGCGCGGCAGCGCCTCGTGAACTACGCAGGGCTGTACGCCGAGACCTTCGCCGACGGCGGCCGTATCTGCCTGTGCGGCGTCTTCGCCGTGGATGCGGAGAGCCTGCCCGTCGAAGTGCGGCAGGCGACGGACGGATTCTTCGCCGATCAGCGGCAATGGGTGGCCGGCGTGCTGGCCGAGGCGGGCGTGCCTGCCACCCGGACCGGCGCGGCGGCGGAGGCATACCTGGCGGCCCTAGAGGGTGCACTGTTGCTGGCCCGGGCTCATGGACAGCCGGACGGCAACGACCGGGACGTCGTCCGGTCGGTAGCCGCAACCTTGGTCGACGCTCTGCTCTGAAACACACCCCGAGGGCACCGTGCCTTCTGCGGTGCTCTTTTTCGGGACCAACGAACCTTCCAACTAGTAGGTAGCCAAGTAAGGAGAACGAACATGGACTTCACCGGCCGAAAGCTCATCGTTGTCGGCGGCAGCAGCGGCATGGGCCGTCAGGTCGCCGCGGATGTCGTCAGCCGCGGCGGCAGCGCCGTCGTCATCGGCTCCCGCCCCGAGCGGGTCGAGAAGACCGTGGCCGACCTGGCCACCCGCGGACAGGCATGGGGCATCACCGCCGACCTGCGTGACCCCGCCGAGGCGACCCGGGTGCGCGAGGAACTGGCCGACCAGCACGCGGACGCGACGCTGCTGGTCAACGCGGCCGGCGTGTTCAAGCCGCTGCCGTTCCTGGAGCACACCGCCGCCGACTACGACAGCTACCTGGACCTGAACAAAGCCACGTTCCTGATCACCCAGACCGTGGCACAGGGCATGGTGAACAGCGGCCAGGGCGGCGCCATGGTCAACATCGGCAGCATGTGGGCTAAGCAGGCCATCGCCGCGACTCCGTCGTCGGCGTACTCGATGGCCAAGGCCGGCCTGCACGCACTGACCCAGCACCTGGCCCTGGAACTGGCTGCCTACAAGATCCGGGTCAACGCCATCTCCCCGGCCGTGGTGGCCACCCCCATCTACGAAGGTTTCATCCCGCCGGCCGAGGTCAGCACCGTGCTGGCCGGGTTCGACAGCTTCCACCCGATCGGCCGGATCGGCACCACCGAGGACGTCTCCGCCGCCGTCACCTTCCTGCTCTCCGACCAGGCCGGCTGGGTCACCGGCGCGATCTGGGACGTCGACGGTGGCGTCATGGCCGGCCGCAACCAGTAAGCGCCGAGGCAGGGCCGTAGGCATTGATGTCAGAACGGCAACCAAGACGTTGAGGTGCCGGGGTCAAGCCGCTCAAGTAGCGGTTTGACCCCAGCGTCGTTCGAGTGTGGAACAACCGGCCTTCCCAACCGCCGACGTGCTGGTGCCGAGACAGGTCGTCGATGAATGGCTGGCTGAGTTCGACACCGGGTTCGCGGCGATCGCGGGCCGGTTCGGGCGAGGTGGAGCCGCGCAGGCAGGCGCGAGCGTTTCTGCTCGGCCTTCTCGATGCCGACCGGAATCTCGAACGCGTGCACTCCGACAATCGGGAGGATCAGGCTCACTCGACCAAGGCACGTTGGGAACGGTCTCGTTGTGCTCCGAGATGGTTGCGCCACTCATGCGCCATTCGAGCTTGGGCCGTTCGGCGCCGAGGGTGGAGTCGTTAGCTGGGATATCCGTGGCGCTTCAACCACCGAGAAGTGCAGCAGGACTCGCAGGGCTCCAGCGCGCCCGGGGTCACGTCGCCCCAGGCGATGCGGACCTTCTCGTGAACGTTCTTGCCCTGCCGGTCTGCACGCCGTTGTCCCCGGTCAAGCCACGTGCAGTCGGGGTCGTTGTGGTAGGCATTGCCGCCTTTGGTGCGGTAGCCGTACGGCAGTACGCCAGGCTTGGGTGGTTTGCAGAGGGAACACCAGTCGACGGGCAGCTCGTGCACACATTCACCGTTGTCCGACGCATCCTGACTGGCGGTTGTCTCTACCGATTCCGCCGGGCCGGCAAACGCGTCAGCCGTGACGTCCTCTCTTCCGCTCATCGCCAGCCGCATACTCTCCATGGCCAGACGATTCGTGCGGGCGGTGTTCGGATCACCGTCGATCCAGTGCCAATCCACCTCGTGCCGTTCAACGACGGTGCCGAGTTCTCGCCACAGGTCGACGTTGTCTGCTGCGTCAACCCGCGGACCTGGCGGCGTACGTGTGACCCCGTCTGAAAGGTATCTGCAGTCCGTGTGGACTCGGGCTGAACAAGGCCGGGTCAGGCTCCCGAACGCCTGGATCAGTGCCGTCAGCACCATGCGGTCTCTCGTGGTCGCCGACACTCGGCCTCCGGCGAGTTCCTTCTCGTGGCGACCGTACTTCAGCAAGGCGCCCCAACCGCCCGGGCCAGGATCAGAGTGGCAAACGCCATCTATGTAAATATCGACGGCCCGCCCAGGTTCCGTGGACACGTTCCCGAACATAGCGTCGAGGGATGCCACCGTCACGCTATGGATTGGATTGGGTGGATGAAGTTCTCCGGCGAGGTCGTCCGGCCCATCCCACCCGGGAACCGAGTATCGCACTGGCGGTGAACAGCGTGGCAACGATCAGCGACCTTCGTGAGGTATGAGAGGGCGCGCGACCGACACGACGACGAGTAGATCCCGAAGCCCATCGAAGTCGTCTGGACTCGTCGTGTAAAGCGGTAGTTCCTCCGCGAATGGAATGGGATCGAACTCGTGCTCGGCGCGCTGGAGTAGTCCAGGCGGCGAGCGCGTTCCGCATGCTCGTCGTAGGTCTCCTGCTCGCTGTTCGGTCGAACTTGGTGGGGCCCAGCAGAGAGTTCGGCGAGAGTGATCGCACTGATCGCCAGCTCGACTGGCAGTTCGGCTGGATCAACCCAGCGGCGCAGGATCAGACGGTTGCGGCGTTGCGTGACATGGCAATGAACTCATCCCGAGCGACAAAGCGTCGACGTAACGGGATCAGCTCGCCGATTTCGTGGCCGTCTCGGGTGACCGTGAATGATTGGCCGCCTTCGACGGCATCCATGATCTCTCTGGACCGGCTTCGAAGGTCGCGTTGCGTGATCTGAGGCTGGGCCATGACCTTCATGGTGAATAATTGTGCTACACGGTGCCACCGTGTAGCACGCTGGGAGTCACCAGCCACGTTCGCGCCATTCGTCGAGTTTGGGGCGCTCGGCGCCGAGGGTGGAGTCGTCTCCGTGCCCCGGGTAGAACCACGTGTCGTCCGGGAGCTTGTTGAAGATCCGCGACGACACGTCGTTGACCAACGACGTGATGTTCTCCGGCGACGACGTCTTCTCCACCCCACCCGGGAACAGCGCATCGCATCAGCGGTGAATACCGGATGCGTTGCCGGCTGAGTTACGGAGCGAGGCGCCACAGTGCGTCCACCGGCAGAGCTCTGATCTTCTCGCCGAACGGCAAGGTCTGCTGCCCGGTATAGAGCACATAGCCGGCGACGAATCGATCACCGAGATGGCTGGCCAGATTCCGCAAGCCGGCCAGGTCTTCGGTGCGCACCGTCGCGCCCGCCTTGACCTCTACTCCGATCACCCTGCCGTCGGGTGTCTCGATGACCGCGTCTACTTCCTGCTTGTCCTTGGTGCGGTAGTGGTAAAGCCGTCCACGCTCTTCGGACCAGGTGAGCTGGCGGGCGAGTTCCATGACGACGAAGTTCTCCATCATCGACCCGGCGGATCCGCCCGGTTCCCCCAGCCGTATGGGGTCTTGCCCGATGAGATGACTGGCGATGCCGGTATCCACGAACGCGAGTTTTGGTGTACCCACGGCCCGGCGCGTCTGTCCGGATGACCAGGCTGGAATGCTCTTGATGAGAAAGACCGACGCCAGCAACTCCAGGTAGCGCACGAGTGTGGTTCGAGGGATACCGGACTGAGTGGCGAGTGCGGCCGGTTCCAGCATGCCGCCGGCGCGCCCGGCAAGCAGTGCGATCAGTTTGAGTAGGTCACCCCGGCGCTCGATGCTGGCCAGCTCCAGGACATCGCGTTCGATCAGGGTCGACAGATAGGAGTCGAAGAAGGCTGTTCGACGGCGGGGAGTGCGGCGCGTGGCTTCGGGGAAGCCGCCGACGACGAGACGCTCCAGGTAGTCGCGGCGGCGCAGCTCCGATGAATGGTCGATCCGGGGACCATGCCTGAAAGCGGTGTCGACAAAACGATCGGGGCCTCCCACTATCTCTCCCTGGGAGAACGGCCACAGTTCGATCACCTCCATGCGGCCGGGCAGTGCGTCAGGGAGAGTTCGCATGGCCAGGATCCGTGACGAGCCTGTCAGGAGGTAGCGCCCGGGTGTCGGGTCCAGATCCACGGATACCTTGATCGGCTGAAGAAGTTCCGGGACCAGTTGTATCTCGTCAATGACCATGAGGCTGTCGTGCTCCACGAACCCGGTTGGGTCGTCCCTGGCGGCCCGCAACGTAGCTGGGTCGTCGAGGAGCCGGACCACTGTCGGCTGGCGTTCGGTGGCGAGTCTGGTCAGCGTGCTCTTGCCGGCCTGGCGAGCTCCATTGACCAGGACAACGCGTGTGTCCGCAAGCGCCTCGTGAACAAGGGTCTCAGCGCGGCGGGGGATCAGGCCAGAGGGCTCGGGCATGGTGACAGTGTGCCGCACGAGCAAGATCAATGGTCATCTGGCCGGTCACCTTGTGGTCATCTGGACGGTATTCACGTGGTTATCTGGACGAGCCGCTGCTCGTCGCCTGGACGCCTTCGACGGAGCTACCTCCTCGGTGCCGACAACGAGTGCTTTGACAAGCCATTGACTTCCACAGCGCTCGCCCTCGACGGCTACCAGCCACGGGTGCGCCACTCGTCGAGCTTAGGGCGTTCCGCGCCAAGCGTGGAG
Source organism: Actinophytocola oryzae (assembly GCF_004364325.1). Lineage (GTDB taxonomy): Bacteria > Actinomycetota > Actinomycetes > Mycobacteriales > Pseudonocardiaceae > Actinophytocola > Actinophytocola oryzae. Next base: position 184,945 of record NZ_SOCP01000017.1, read on the forward strand.
TCATCGCCGTGGCCGGGGTAGAACCAGGTGTCGTCGGGAAGCTTGTCGAAGATCCGCGACTTCACGTCGTTGATCAGCGACGTGAGGTACGAGGGGGCGGGTAACCGGCTGCTGCGTCAGACTGCCGACGCCTGGAGTGCCGACGACCGGGCCGTCGTCGGCGCGTTTCTCCAGGAACAGATCAACAGGGAGCATGCCGAGGACGCGTCGGGTTGGCTGGGTGGAGCAGCTGACCAGAGCACTGGACTACCGCGGTTGGCACGAGTTCGCCATCCAGCGCTACCGGGACGGCCAGTGGCGCCCGGCGACGGGACCGGCCTCGGGCGGGGAGCGGGTGCTGGCGGCGTCGGTGCCGCTGTTCGCCGCCGCGTCGTCGTTCTACACATCGGCCGGCAACCCCGCACGCGCCACGCCTGGTCGCGCTGATCGAGGCGCTGGTGCGGGGTGTTGGCGGCTGTGCCGTCGAAGGCCTCGCGCTGGGTCGGCTGGCTGCGGAGGCCATCGGCGACGCCCACGCCCTGGTCGACGGCAGGCCGCTGGCGGCGTTGTCCCTCGGCGTGGCGGTTCGATACGCAGGCCTATCAACGTGCACGGACTTCGGTCACCGGCGGCGCGCTCACCGGCCGTCCCGTCGACGTCGCCTGGGACCCCGGCCTGCGGCCCGCTCTCGAACAGCAACGGCGCCCACGTCCAGGAGGAGTTGGTGCTGCCCGACCTCGTGGCTGATCTCGCCGGAGGAGTTCTCTAGACTGCGCGCGTGCCAGACGTCGATGTGGATCTTGTCCGCCAACTGGCCGCCGCGGCCCGGACCTGCCCGGTGCTCGCCACCGCTCAAACGCTTGCCGAGTGGATCGGTGCAGGCCGGGCGGTCACCACACGCGGGGTGCTGAAGCCGGCAGCCGCCGTCGAGGCCTGTGACCTGCTCGGCATCGAGCCGCCTTCACGCAAGCCGCGTAGCGCTCTGGACATCCACGAGCTGATGATGGTGTGGGCGGCGGCTTCCTCGGCCGGATTCATCGAGGTTTCCGGCGGCCGGGTGACATCCGGACCGGCCCTTCAGTCCTGGCTGGCCGGTGCTCCGGACGCCGTGGTCGCCGTGTGGAGCAAATGCGTGCTGGAGTCCCTCGGGCTGGTTGGGGAGACCAACGCGGACACGCTCGGGTTCCTGGTCGTGCTGGCCACCCTCGACGATCGCGGAGGCACGGCCTCGCTCGCCCACCTGGATGCGGAGATCGCGGAGGTGGCCGGCAACGACCCAGCCGGCTGTTCGTGCCCGGACTGCGTCCCGAACGAGCTGTCCGGGCTCGTGGTCGACCTCGGCGCTGACGAGTCGGAGGCCGAGGACACCGTGCGGGCTCTTGACGAGTTCGGTGTCGCCGTCCTGCGAGACGACGTCGCCAAGTTGACACCGCTCGGCCACTGGCTCACCGGGTTTCTGTTCCGGGAGAGTGCGCCGCCCGCGGATGCCGAGGCCGGTGTCCTGGTTTCCGAGCTGGCTCAGCTTCCCCCCAAGGTGGCCGTGCTGATGGCCCGTCCTTGGTTGTCGTCCCGTACTGCCGCCGAGGCTGCCCGGGAGTTGCTCACCGCCGGCGAGTCCACGTCCGGGCAGGAGCGTCTCACCGCCCTCGACCTGGTCCGCGGCTGCGGCCCGGGGGCGGAGTCGGCCTGGCGTGAGTGGGCGACCAGGGACGGTTTCGGCGCCCACGCCCGGGTCTGGCTGGCCGAACAGGAAGGTACCGAGCCGACCGCCGCCGATTCGGCATGGATCACCGTGGACGCGCTGGTCACCATGTTGGACGCCCTGCCGCCCGAACTACCCGAGGACCTGCTGCCCGCGATGCTCCAGGCCCAGGCCGGCGACGAGTTGGCCGAGGCGCTACCGCTGCTGGAGAGTTGTAGTCATCCGAGCGCACCCCGGCTCGTCAAGCTGTTGACCGGCCCGGTCAACCCGACCGGGCTGTTGGCCGGCCTGCTGCCCGAGACTTTCTCGGAGGTGTTGCCGGAGGCGCAGGTGCTTCGCCGGAGCCCCGCTCTGCCGGCCACGCTCTCGGCCGGCACCGCGTACCAGATCAAGGTCCAGTTGCTGGGCGTGACGAAACCGCCCGTGTGGCGGCGCCTCCAGGTACCCGCTGACCTCAGCCTCGACCAGCTCCACGAAGTGATCCAGACCGCGATGGGCTGGCACAACTGCCACATGCACCTGTTCTCCGACGGCTGGGCCGACTACGGGCGCCCCGATCCCGAACTTGGCCACCAGGACGAGCGGAAAACACACCTGTCCCAGCTACTCACCGGGGTCGGCGCCAAGATCGGCTACACCTACGACTTCGGCGACGACTGGCAGCACGAGATCACCCTGGAGAAGATCCTCCCTGCCGGCGCCACGACGACCGGCGCGGTGTGCACAGCCGGCAAGGGCGCGTGCCCACCAGAAGACTGCGGCGGTGCGTGGGGGTACGAGAACCTGAAGGCCACACTGGCCGATCCCGACGCCGAGGATCACGACGACATGCTCGAATGGCTGGGCCTGTCCTCAGGCGACGACTTCGACCCCAAGGAGTTCTCCGCTGAAGGGGTCAGCCGCAGACTCGGCCACACAACGTCGCGGTAAGGGTGTCGACTCGGCTCAGCGTCACCCGACAAAGTCCCTGCGCGCGGGTACCTCGGGTGGAGGGTGCTGGGCGGTAGAGTCGGTACAGTCCGACCTGCGCGTCACGCGAGAGGAGCGCTGCTCATGAGTGTCGCGGCAGTGGCGCATTTCATGCTGCCGGACTCGCCCTACGCCATGTGGGTGCGTGACGAGTTGGCCGGCTACCTGCACCTGCCGAAGGACGGCACGCGTGTCGAGGTCATCGGAGGAGAGATAGTCGTGTCACCCGGCCCTTCCGTCGACCACAACGGCATGGTCAGGGACATCGAACGTGGACTGTTTGCCGCGGAGCTGACCGATCCCACCTTCGTCTGGCGCTCGGTGCAGACCACTGATCTCAATATGTTCGAGATAGGTGACGGCTATATCCCGGACCTGATTGTCATGGATGCCGAGGTTCTCGCGGAGGCGCGCGCGACCAAAGCCAGGCATTTGTTGCCTTATCAAGTCGATCTCGTCGTCGAGGTCACTTCGCGATCGAACGCGGTCAGCGACCGACGTCCGGACCAAAAGCGTAAAGCTGGCACCAAGTGGAGCGGATACGCGCACGCGGGAATTCCTTATTACCTACTTGTTGACCGTGATCCGAAGGTATGCGACATCACGTTGTACGCGAATCCGGACACTCGAGCCGGAACGTATGTCGCGCTGCAAACCTGGGACTTCGGCGAAACTGTCCGCCTGCCGCATCCGTTCGGCTTCGAGATTTCAACGGAGCACTGGGATCATTGGGGCGACTAGGTTGCTGACCGCAGCGGCCTTTTGACTCGGTTACGCGCGGTCATGGCCAGCCATATCCCGCTGAGATGTCATCTGGATGTCCGCTGCCTGACATGTTCCGTTCTGTCGCCGACGGTGAGTCGGTGTCTACCACCCGCGTTTGCGCCATTCGTCGAGCTTGGAGCGCTCCTCGCCCAATGTGGAGTCGTCTCCGTGGCCCGGGTAGAACCACGTGTCGTCCGGCAGCCTGTCGAATATCCGCGACGACACGTCGTTGATCAGTGATGTGAAGTTCTCCGGTGATGTCGTCCGTCCCACGCCACCGGGAAACAGCGAGTCCCCGGTGAACAGGTGCCCGTGACCGCCCGGGTCGCGGTACAGGAGCGCCACCGAACCAGGGGTGTGACCACGCAGGTGGATCACCTCGAGAACACAGTCGCCGACCGGGATGGTGTCGCCCTGCGTGACGTACTCGTCCGGCGGCACGGGCAGCGGCCCGGCGTCCTCCTCGTGGGCGATCGTGTTCGCGCCGTACGCACCGGCGACCGCACCGAGAGCACCCCAGTGGTCCTGGTGCTGGTGGGTCGTCACGATCGTGCGCAGGGTCGGCCGGTCGTCGCCGTGGCCGATGAGGTCCGACAGGCGTTCCGGGTCGTTTGCGGCGTCGATGAGCAGCGCCTCGCGGGTGTTGCGGCACACCAGCAGGTAGGCGTTGTTGTCCATCGGACCGACGGAGATCTTCGTGATCGTCAGGGCGTCCAGCGTGCGCCGCGCGGCAGGGCCGCCGGGCTCGACATGACCGGTGTACTCATCGACAACATCCACGGTCGCGACCCTAGCGGCTGGCACCGACACGCTGACAGCATGGCAACGTGGATCACCTGATCAGTACCGGCTGGCGCTGGCTCAACGAGCCCGCGAAGTGGGGCGACGACACCATCACCGCCGACGCGGACACCGACTTCTGGCGCACCACCCACTACGGCTTCGTCCACGAGACCGGCCACATCCTCGGCACTGACCGCCCCGGCGACTTCGAGCTCACGGTCACCTTCTCGGGTGACTACCAGGCTCAGTACGACCAGGCCGGCGTCGGGCTGTGGATCGACGACCGGAACTGGATCAAGTCCGGCATCGAGCTGGTCGACGGCCAACACCTGATCTCCGCCGTCGTCACGCGCGAGGTGTCCGACTGGTCGGTCGTGGCGCTCGCGCTGCCGACCGAGCGGGTCACGATCAGGGCCGCCAGGGCCGGGGACACCGTGATCATCTCCTACGGGCTGAACGGCGATCCACCGGCGACGATGCTGCGCCTCGCCTACCTGCCGCCGGACATGTCGGTGCTCGCCGGTGTGATGTGCGCGTCACCGACGGGGAAGGGGTTCACCACGAGGTTCGAGAGCGTCGAGATCAGCTAGCCCCAGGCGGGGAGCACCGGCACGTCGCCGCGCAGCGCCGTGCCGTCGCCCCGGCCGGTGAGCCACGCGACGACATCAGGCGCGGGTCCCGCCAGCTCGTAGGTCCGGTCGTCGCCTCGGCCGCCAGTGAGGTCGACCGTGTGGGTCCGGTCACCCGGCAGCTCCGCCGTGAGCCGCATCACGGGCCAGTCCGGCCTGCCCGAGTGCGGGGACACCGCGCCGGCGACGAGCGCCTCCAGGTGGTGGGCGGGAACGTCGTCGAACGTGAAGTCGACGCCGAGGTCCACCAGGTGCACCCACAGCTCGAACAGGCGCATGGACGGCACCTCGGACGCCGAGATGGCGCCCTGCATCCGCGCGGCCACCGTCGCGGTCCACGCCCGCTCCGGCTGCTCGGTCGCCGCGACCAGGAACCGCGCGCCCGCCGCGCGCAGGTCCTCGCGCAGGATCTGGGCCAGGCGGTCGGCGCCCTCGTCGATGTCCGCGTCACGGTCGGCCCTGCTCGCGTACATTGGATGCTCGACGCCGGTGCGTGCCCAGGTCAGCAGGTTGACCAGCGCGTCGGCGTTACGGGCAAGATGGGTCACGACATGCGCTCTCGACCAGCCGGGCAGCCGGCTCGGCTGATGGATGGTGTCGTCGTCGAGTCCTGCGACAATGAGGTCGAGTCTCTCGGTCGCCTCGCGCACCAACGGGAGAAGGCGCACCGCGCGCTCCGCCGCCGGCCACTGACCGACGCGACGCCGTGCCGGTACGCCGTTCTGCTCGACCGAAGCCTCAGGTGAGATGCTCATACCGCCCAATCCCCGCGTGTTGGCAGCAAGACATGACTCGGAAAACCAGACCTGGTGAAGCCAGCGTAGGTGAGCACAGCCGGTAACCGGTAGGCACGGGGCGCAACCCGTCCCGAAATTGTCGGTGCTCCGTCCTACAGTGGGCGCGGCCATGCCGCCCGACCCGGGAACCGGCCTGTGACCAGTCAGAAGAGGAACTTCGAAGGGACTTCAGTGGCTGACCGCCTCGTCGTTCGCGGCGCCAGGGAGCACAACCTGCGCGGCGTTGACATCGACCTGCCCAGGAACAGCATGATCGTGTTCACGGGGCTGTCCGGGTCCGGCAAGTCGAGCCTGGCGTTCGACACGATCTTCGCCGAGGGGCAGCGCCGGTACGTGGAATCGCTCTCGGCCTACGCGAGGCAGTTCCTGGGCCAGATGGACAAGCCGGACGTCGACTTCATCGAGGGCCTGTCGCCGGCGGTGTCGATCGACCAGAAGTCGACCAACCGCAACCCGAGGTCGACCGTCGGCACGATCACCGAGGTCTACGACTACCTGCGCCTCCTGTTCGCGCGCGCGGGCAAGCCGCACTGCCCGCAGTGCGGCGAGCCGATCAGCAAGCAGACCCCGCAGCAGATCGTCGACCAGGTCCTGGCCATGGACGACGGCCTGCGGTTCCAGGTCCTCGCGCCGGTCATCCGCGGCCGCAAGGGCGAGTACGTCGACCTCTTCTCGTCGCTGCAGTCCCAGGGCTACTCCCGCGCTCGCGTGGACGGCGAGGTGCACTCGCTGACCGACCCGCCGAAGCTGAAGAAGCAGGAGAAGCACGAGATCGCGGTCGTGATCGACCGCCTGCAGGTCAAGTCGAGCTCCAAGCGCAGGCTCACCGACTCGGTCGAGACCGCGCTGCGCCTCGCCGACGGGCTGGTGGAGCTGGAGTTCGTCGACCTCGACCCGACCGACCCCAACCGGATCCGCGGCTTCTCCGAGAACCTCGCGTGCCCCAACGGCCACGCGCTCGCGGTCGAGGACTTCGAGCCGAGGTCCTTCTCGTTCAACTCGCCCTACGGCGCGTGCCAGGTCTGCACCGGCATCGGCGTCCGCCAGGAGGTGGACCCGGAGCTTGTCGTGCCGGACGACGAGCTGAGCCTTGCCGACGGGGCGATCGCGCCGTGGGCGGGCGGGCAGACCGCGGAGTACTTCGAGCGGCTGCTGACCTCGCTGGCCGAGGCCGTCGGCTTCCGGATGGACACGCCGTGGCGCAAACTGCCTGCCAGGGCACAGAAGGCGGTGCTGCACGGCACGGCGGACCAGGTGCATGTCCGCTACCGCAACCGTTACGGGCGCGAACGCTCGTACTACGCCAACTACGAGGGCGTCATCCCGTTCCTCGAGCGGCGCCAGGAGCAGACCGAGTCCGAGTACATGCGGGAGAAGTACGAGGGCTACATGCGCGAGGTGCCGTGCCCGGCGTGCGAGGGCACCCGCCTCAAGCCGGAGATCCTCGCGGTCACGCTGACGCACAAGAAGGAGGGCCCCCGGTCGATCGCCGAGGTCACGGCGCTGTCGATCAGCGAGTGCGCCGACTTCCTCGCCGGGCTCCAGCTCGGCCGCCGCGAGCAGGCCATCGCGGGCGCGGTGCTGAAGGAGATCCAGGCCCGCCTGCGCTTCCTGCTCGACGTCGGCCTCGACTACCTCTCACTCAGCCGCGCGGCGGGCACGCTGTCCGGCGGCGAGGCACAGCGGATCCGCCTGGCCACGCAGATCGGCTCGGGTCTGGTCGGCGTGCTGTACGTGCTCGACGAGCCCTCGATCGGCCTGCACCAGCGGGACAACCACCGGCTGATCGAGACGCTGACGAGGCTGCGCGACCTGGGCAACACGCTGATCGTCGTCGAGCACGACGAGGACACCATCCGCAACTCCGACTGGGTGGTCGACATCGGCCCCGGCGCGGGCGAGCACGGCGGCGAGATCATCCACAGTGGCTCGTACGAGAAGCTGCTGAAGAACAGGAAGTCGCTGACCGGCGCCTACCTGTCCGGTCGCGAGCAGATCGAGGTCCCCGCGATCCGACGCCCGGTGGACAAGAAGCGGCAGCTGACGGTGGTGGGCGCGCGGGAGCACAACCTGCGCTCCCTCGACGTGTCGTTCCCCCTCGGCTGCCTGGTGTCGGTGACGGGGGTGTCCGGCTCCGGCAAGTCGACACTGGTCAACGACATCCTGGCGACCGTGCTGGCCAACAAGCTGAACGGCGCGCGCCAGGTCCCCGGCAGACACACGAGGGTCAACGGGCTGGCCCTGGTGGACAAGCTGGTCCGGGTGGACCAGTCCCCGATCGGGCGCACCCCGAGGTCCAACCCGGCGACGTACACGGGCGTGTGGGACCACGTGCGCAAGCTCTTCGCGGTCACGACCGAGGCGAAGGTCCGCGGCTACCAGCCGGGCCGGTTCTCGTTCAACGTCAAGGGCGGCCGCTGCGAGGCCTGCGCGGGCGACGGCACCATCAAGATCGAGATGAACTTCCTGCCGGACGTCTACGTCCCGTGCGAGGTCTGCAAGGGCGCGCGGTACAACCGCGAGACGCTGGAGGTGCACTACAAGGGCAAGACCGTCTCCGAGATCCTGGACATGCCGATCGAGGAGGCGGCGGCCTTCTTCGAGCCGATCAAGGCGATCCACCGCCACCTGAAGACGCTGGTGGACGTGGGCCTCGGCTACGTCCGTCTCGGCCAGCCCGCGACGACGCTGTCCGGCGGTGAGGCGCAGCGGGTGAAGCTGGCCTCGGAGCTGCAGAAGCGCTCCACCGGCAAGACCGTCTACGTCCTGGACGAGCCGACCACGGGGCTGCACTTCGAGGACATCCGCAAGCTGCTCGGCGTCATCAACGGGTTGGTCGACAAGGGCAACACGGTGATCGTGATCGAGCACAACCTCGACGTCATCAAGACGTCGGACTGGGTCATCGACATGGGTCCGGAGGGCGGCAACCGGGGCGGCACGGTCGTGGGCGAGGGCTCGCCGGAGGACCTCGCGGCGATGGCCGAGTCGTACACGGGCCAGTTCCTGAAGACGGTTCTCTAGACCGGGTCAGAGGGCGACGGTCACCTCGGTCAGCTTCTCCGACAGCGACCAGAGCGCCGTCGCCTTCTCCCGGTCGTGCGATGCCGGGCTGGAGCGGGCCAGCCGGGGGGAGCCCGACACCACCGCGCTCGGACCGACGTAGGCGCCGTTCGGCAGGTCGGCCGTCGCCGCGTACAGCGTGGGAAGGGCACCCATCGCCGCGCTCTGGGCCGCGACCCTGTTGCCGAGGGCCATCACCGTGTCCAGGAGCGTCTCCGTGTGGGACATCAGGTTCGTCGACGCGTAGCCGGGGTGAGCCGCGTAGGAACCGAGCGGCGAGCCCGCGGCGGTCAGGCGGCGGGCCAGCTCGTAGGTGAACAGCAGGTTGGCCAGCTTGGACTGCTCGTAGGCCGACCAGCGGCGGTAGCGCCGCCGATCCCAGTTCAGGTCGTCCAGGTTCACGTGGCCGAACCAGTGGAAGACGCTCGTGACCGTGACCACCCGTTCGGTCAGGCGGTCCAGCAGCAGGCCGGTCAACGCGAAGTGGCCGAGGTGGTTCGTCCCGATCTGCAGCTCGAAGCCGTCCGCCGTGCGGCGGTGGGGGACCGCCATCACGCCCGCGTTGTTCACCAGGACGTTCACCGGCTCGTCGATCGACGCGGCGAACTCCCTGACCGACGCGAGGCTCGCGAGGTCCAGTGCGCGCACCTCGACCGTGTCGGCCATCGTCGCGGCAGCCGCCTTGCCTTTCTCCACATTCCGGCACGCGAGGATCACGCGGGCGCCTGCCGCCGCGAACGCCGTGGCCGCGGCCAGGCCGACACCGCTGTTCGCACCCGTCACGACCACGGTGCGCCCGCTCTGGTCCGGGAGATCCGCCACCGTCCACTTCGCCATAGCCGCACCCTAGTGGCGGCATACTCGGAGAGGTGTCGCTCAACGACTACCGGTTCCGCAGCCTCTGGTCGGTTCGTGCCGACACGGGGCGTGTGTTCGACGCGCTCGTCGACCTCGCCAGCTACCCCGCCTGGTGGCCCGACATCCGCACCGTGCACCAGCTCGACGACGACACCGCCGAGGTCGTGTGCCGGTCGACACTGCCCTACGACCTCACCTTCCGCCTGCACCGCGCCATCGAGGACGCCCCGAACGGGCGAATGCGCGTCGACATGACCGGTGACCTCGAGGGCTACGTCCAGGGCGACGTCGCCGAGCACCGGGCCGCGGGCGCACTTCTCGCCATCTCCCAGCGGGTCGTCGTCACCAAGCCGCTGCTGCGGGTGCTCTCACCCGTCGCGAGGCCCGTCTTCCGCGCCAACCACGCCCTCATGATGCGGCGCGGCCAGCGTGGCTTCCGGGCCTACCTGGGCGCCTGAGGTCATACAGACCGTCCAGTCACACGGGGAGCGGTTGGCGATCCCATGACCGGAACTCGCCACTCCATGCCCGATCGTCCAGGCCGCTTGGATGCCCGGTGCCGACCGGTCATATTCGTCCCATGAAGGGTTTGGACCCGTGGGCACCCACCGACCCGGTCGGTGAGGCGCTGCACCTCCTCCGGATGAACGGCGCCTTCTACTGCCGCGCCGAGCTGAGCGCGCCGTGGGGCATGTCGATGCCCGCGATGCCGGGGCACCTGTGGTTCCACGTCGTGACCGCGGGCACGTGCTGGCTCGGCACCGGCGACGGCCCGCCACGCGTCATGGGCGCGAGCGAGCTGGTGCTGGTCCCGCACGGCCAGGGGCACACGCTGCTCAGCGAGCCCGGCGTGCCGACCCCGAGCGTCGTCGACCTGCCGCGGGGCCTGGTGAGCGACCGGTACGAGCTGCTGCGTCACGGCGGCGGCGGCGCGCCGACGCACATGATCTGCGGCGCCATCCGCTTCGACCAGCCGAGCGCGCGGCACCTCATCGAGGTCCTGCCCGAGACCCTGCACATCGAGACGGCCGGCAGCGCCCCGGACAGCTGGATGCCCAGCCTGCTGCGGCTGATGGCGAACGAGGCGAAGGAGCTGCGCCCCGGCGGCGAGGAGGTGATCACCCGTCTGTCGGACATCATCGTCATCCAGGCGATCCGCACCTGGCTCGAGGCCGACCCGGCGGCACGCACCGGCTGGCTGGGCGCACTGCACGACCCGCAGCTCGGCCGCGCGCTCGCGCTGATCCACCGCCAGCCCGACCACCCGTGGACGGTCGCCGACCTGGCGAGCGAGCTGGCGATGTCGCGCTCGGCGTTCTCCGCCCGGTTCACGAAGGTGGTGGGCGAGCCGGTCATGCAGTACGTGACCCGCTGGCGGATGCAGGTGGCGCTCCGCTCGTTCGAGGAGGGCCAGACGACCACGGCCGAGCTGGCCCGCAAGCTGGGCTACCGCTCGGAGGCGGCGTTCGCCCGCGCCTTCAAACGCGTGCTGGGCGTCTCCCCGGGCGCGGCCAGGAAACGCCGAGGCGACGACCTGCTCGACCTGAGCATGACCTGACGGGAAGCCGGTTTGTCGGCCCCCTGCCGTAGCCTCGGAACCGGGGCCGGAGGCCAAGCCCCGGCTCAGCGCCACCGCGCGAGCACCGCGTCGATGTCCCTGCGCAGGACGTCCGCCACCACGCCCCCGGGGTCGAGCGACCAGTCCATGAGCGCACCCTGCGTCAGCGCGGCGACGATCCGCGCCGCCTGCGCGGGTGGGGGAGCACCAGGCAGGGCCGCCGCCGCGAACAGGTCGGTCAGCACCTCCCGCACGTTCGCCCGCAGCGCCGCGAACCCGGCCCGCAGCGCGGGTTCGGCCAGGTCGACGCCCAGCTGACCGAGGTGGTTGGCGGTCGTGGCCGGGTCGTCCACGCCCTCGGTGATCACCAGCGCCGCCGCCACGATCGCCTCGACCGGGTCCCGGCCCGCGGCCGCGGCCCGCATGCGGGGGGCGACGCTCTCACCGCCCGAGGACATCATCGCGTGCAGTAGCCGGTGCTTGGAGCCGAAGCGGCCCGCGACCGTGCCGACGGCGACCCCCGCCTCGCCCGCGACCTGGACCAGCGTGAACCCCGACCCGTGTCGCCCGATCGCCCGGCCCGCCGCCGCGAGGAGGTCGTCGTCGGAGATCTTGCGGGGGCGCGCCATCGTGTTATTGAACCACGATTCAGAAACGGGGTAGCATCCGCGGCATGGCTACCTGGCAGGAGATCGAGAAGGACGCGCCCGAGTTCGCCGAGAAGGTACGCGGCAGGTTCGAGGCAGGCAGGCACAAGACCATGGCGACACTGCGCAAGGACGGCTCGCCGCGGATCAGCGCGTCGGAGCTGCAGTTCGAGGACGGCGAGGTGACCTTCGGCATGATGGGCGACTCGCTCAAGCTCGCCGACGTGCGCCGCGACCCGCGCATCGCCGTCCACAGCCCGTCGATCGACCCGCCGGAGAACGAGGCCGACTGGCACGGCGACGCGAAGCTCTCCGGTCGCGCGGTCGAGGTGCCGCCGGGCCCGGACGCGGAGGAGGGCTCCGGGGCCTTCCGCATCGACGTCACGGAGGTCGCGCTGACCTACCTCGGCGGCACGCCGCCGGACCACCTGGTGATCGAGTCCTGGCACGAGGGCACGGGCTGGCGCCGCCGCACCCGCAAATGAGAAACCCGTTGCCGCCCAAGGAAGGCGGCAACGGGTGTGGCCTCCGGCCCCCGGTTCCACGCTACGGCACGGCACCGACAGGGCCGGTCACCTCGTGGCGGGCTCCGGTGCGGCGGGTGGGGTCGGCTCGGCGGGTGGGGAGTCCTCCCCGGACCGGGTGTTGCCGTGTTCGTCGAGGAGGGTGCTTTCGTCGAACGGATCGTCGCCCGCCAGGACGCGGTTCGCCTTGTCCCGGTCGAACTCTCCTGTCCACGTGCCCAGCAGGACGGTGGCGACCGAGTTGCCCGCGAAGTTCGTCAGCGACCTGGCCTCGGACATGAACCGGTCGATGCCGACGATCAGGCCGACACCGTCGACCAGCTCCGGCCGGTGCGACTGCAGACCACCCGCCAGCGTCGCGAGGCCCGCGCCGGTCACGCCCGCCGCGCCCTTCGACGCGATGATCATGAACAGCAGCAGCCCGAACTGTTCGCCGACCGCGAGTGGCTTGTCCATGGCCTCCGCGATGAACAGCGTCGCCATCGTCAGGTAGATCGCCGTGCCGTCCAGGTTGAACGAGTAGCCCGTCGGCACCGCGATGCCCACGACCGGCTTGCTCACGCCGAGGTGCTCCATCTTGGCGATCAGCCTCGGCAGCGCGACCTCCGACGACGACGTCGACAGGATCAGCAGGAACTCGCGCGACAGGTAGCGGAACAGCGTCAGGATGTTCATGCGCGCCACCAGCCACAGGATGCTGGACAGGATGCCGAACACGAAGATCAGACACGTGATGTAGAAGGCGATCATGATGATCGCCAGGCTCTTCAGCGCGTCGACGCCGGTCTCGCCGACCACCGCCGCTATCGCACCGAACGCGCCGATCGGCGCCACCCACATGATCATCGACAGGATGCGGAACACCAGGCGCTGGAGGTGCCCGATGCCGCGCAGGATCGGCTCGCCCTTGCTGCCGAGCGCCTGCACCGCGAACCCCGTCAACAGCGCGACGAGCAGCGTCTGCAGCACCGACCCCTCGGTGAACGCGGACACCAGCGTGGTCGGGATGATGCTGAGCAGGAAGTCGACCAGGCTCGTCGGCTCGCCGGCCAGCTCCTTGCCGGCCGCCTGAGCGTCCGGGGTGATGTGCAGGCCCTCACCCGGATGGATGATGTTGCCCACGATGAGGCCGATGATGAGCGCCACCGTCGACATGACGAGGAAGTAGCCGATGGCGAGCGTGCCGACCCTGCCGACCTTCGCGGCCTTGGCCACCGAACCGACACCCAGCACGATCGTGCAGAAGATGATCGGGCTGATCATCATCTTGATCAGGTTGACGAACCCGGTCCCGAGCGGCTTCAGTTCCTTGCCGAGCTCGGGCCACACCAGGCCGATGAGGATGCCGATCGCGACCGCGACCACGACGGCGATGTAGAGGAAGTGCGTGCGGTCGCGACGACGCGGCCGTACTGGCTGTTCAGCGCTGGACATGCGGGTCATTGTCCGAACGAGTGAGACCTGGGTCACGTTTCTGTTCATTACGTACATGGGTCGAGATCAAAGGTTGTTGTGAAGCAAGTCACACTAGAGCGCATGACGCGTGAACGTCGCGGCTGGAGCCTCGCGCGGCAGCTGCTCGTGCTGCAGGTGATCATCGTCGGTTTCCTGGTGGTGGCCGGTGCCGCGCTCGCCTACCTCGACGTCGCCGACCGCACCGAGGACTCCACGCGCGACGAGGTCGTCGCCGTCGCGCTGACCATCGCCGACTCCCCGGCGGTCGTGGACGCCGTCGAGGCGACCGACCCGAGCGCGATCCTGCAGCCGTTCACGAACCGGGTGCTGCACGACACCGGGATCGACTTCGTCACGATCATGGACCCGACCGGCAAGCGGTACACCCACCCCGATCCGGCGAGGATCGGCGAGAAGTTCCTCGGCCACATCGACCAGGCACTGGCGGGCAGGGTGTTCACCGAGACCTACACCGGCACGCTCGGCCCGTCGATCCGCGCGGTGGTCCCGATCCGCGACGACGAGCGCGTCGTCGGCCTCGTCAGCGTCGGCATCACGCTCGACGCCATCGCGGGCCAGGTCCGCGACCGCCTGCTCGGGCTCGTGCTGGTCGCCCTCGCCACCCTCGCGGTCGGCATGACCTGTATCTACCTGGTGAGCCGCCGCCTCGCCCGCCAGACCCACGGCCTCGGCGCGGCCGAGCTGAACCGGCGCCTCGAGTACCACGAGGCGATCCTGCACACCGTGCGCGAGGGTCTCCTGCTCGTCGACCAGGCCGGCCGGGTGACCCTGTGCAACGACGGCGCCCGCGAGCTGCTGGACCTGGGCGACGACGTCGAGGGCAGGGCGCTCACCGAGCTGGGCCTGCCCTCCGAGATGGTGGCGAGCATGGCGGCCAACCGGACGACCCGGGACGAGATCCACCTGACCGAGCGCCGCGTACTCGTCGTCACCTGCTCACCGGTCCGCTCCGGCAACCACGCCCACGGCACCGTCGTGACCCTGCGCGACCACACCGACCTCCAGGCGCTGACCGGCGAGCTGGACTCGGTCCGCGGCTTCGCGGAGTCACTGCGCTCCCAGGCCCACGAGGCGGCGAACCGGCTGCACACGGTCGTCTCGCTGGTCGAGCTGGGCCGCTACGGAGAGGCAGTCGAGTTCGCCACGGCCGAGCTGGCACTCGCCCAGCAGCTCACCGACCGGGTGGTGGACGCGGTGTCCGAACCCGTGCTCGCCGCGCTGCTGCTCGGCAAGGCGGCCGAGGCGAACGAGCGTGGCGCGGAGCTGGTGATCACCCCGGAGACCGAGATCGACGACGCGGTCCTCGGCGGCACGCTCGCACCGAGGGACGTGGTCACGATCCTCGGCAACCTCATCGACAACGCGCTCGACGCCGCACTCGAGGGCGGCAACGCGCCCAAGGTCTTCGTGACGGCCCGCGCCGAGGCCGGCGAGCTGCTGCTGCGTGTCGAGGACACCGGCAAGGGCCTGTCGGCGGGCGAGGTGGCGTTCGACCGGGGCTGGTCGACCAAGGCCGACGGTCGCGGCCTCGGCCTGGCGCTGGTCCGCCAGGCCGTCCGGCGCGGCGGCGGCACCATCGAGGTGAGCCACGGCGAACGCGGCGCCGTCTTCACCGCCCGGCTGCCGACCGCGCTGGTGAAGTCGTGATCCGCGTTCTCGTCGTCGAGGACGACCTCGTCGCGGCCGACGCGCACCGGCTCTACGTCGACCGCGTCGACGGCTTCGAGGTCGCGGGCGTCGTGCACACCGCGGCCGAGGCGCGCCGCGCGCTCGGTCGCCTCGACGTCGACCTCCTGCTGCTCGACCAGTACCTGCCCGACGGCAACGGCCTCGACCTGTGCCGCACGCTGCGGGCCGAGGGCAGGCTCGTCGACGTGATCATGGTGACGTCCGCGCGCGACCTCGGGCTCGTGCGTGCGGCGGTGTCCAGCGGTGTCGTCCAGTACCTGCTCAAGCCGTTCACCTTCGCCACCCTGCGCGACAAGCTGGAGCGGTACGCGCGGTTCCGCCGCGGCGTCGACCGCGCCGAGCAGGCCGACCAGACCGACGTCGACCACCTCTTCGCGACGCTGCGGGGGAGTGAGAGCGCACAGCTGCCGAAGGGCATGAGCGCGCCGACCCTCGACGCCGTGGCCGCGGCGCTGCGGGGCGCGGGGGAGGGGCTGTCGGCCAGTGCCGCCGGTGACGTGCTGGGCATGTCCAGGGTCACCGCGCGGCGCTACCTCGAGTACCTCGCCGACCACGGGCTCGCGGTGCGCCAGCCGATATATGGTCAGGTAGGCAGGCCCGAGCTGCGGTACCAGTGGGCCGACAACTGACCCGGGGAACAAATCCCCCTGGCCGGGGTGTTATTCTGTTCGCTGCGACCCGCCTCGTCCGCGAGGCGGAACAAGTGGAGCCCCGCTCCCACCCGAGTCACTCAGTGGCCGGGTTCCGGTCGCCGCGGTGGATACCCGTGCGGTGTCCAGACGTGGTTCTCCTGTCGGGTGCGGCAGGTGTTGATCGGAAGCGGGCCCCGTACGCCTACATGGCGGCGGGGTTTCGTGCTTGATGGGACTCCGCGAGGGTCGCGGGAGAGAACGACCCAACCGGCCTGAGGAGGCCCCATCAGCTCCGAGACACGTATCAACGACCGCATCCGAGTTCCGGAGGTCCGGCTAGTAGGACCGAACGGCGAGCAGGTTGGCATCGTGCGCATCGAAGACGCACTGCGACTCGCTCAGGAAGCGGACCTGGACCTCGTGGAGGTTGCCCCGCAGGCTCGTCCGCCCGTCTGCAAGCTCATGGACTTCGGCAAGTTCAAGTACGAGAGCGCCCAGAAGGCACGCGAGTCGCGTCGAAACCAGCAGCTCACCGTGATCAAGGAGCAGAAGCTCCGTCCGAAGATCGACACACACGACTACGAGACCAAGCGCGGGCACGTCATGCGCTTCCTCGAGCACGGCAACAAGGTCAAGGTGACGATCATGTTCCGGGGTCGTGAGCAGTCGCGACCCGAACTTGGCTTCCGGCTGCTGCAGCGGCTGGCCGAGGACGTCGCCGATCTCGGCTTCGTCGAGGCATCGCCGAAGCAGGACGGCCGCAACATGATCATGGTGCTGGCGCCGCACAAGTCCCAGAAGACCCGGCCGAAGGCGAGCGCGGGCACCGACACGAACTGATCCGATGCCCGACCGAAGACCGAGCGCCTCGTCAACCGAGGCGACCCGGTCGCAGCACTGTGCGAGGAAGAACGATGCCCAAGAACAAGACCCACTCCGGTACGTCCAAGCGTGTCCGGGTCACCGGCAAGGGAAAGCTGCGTCGTCAGAAGACCGGCCTTCGCCACAAGCTGGAGAAGAAGCCCAGCTCCGTCACCCGTCGGCTGTCCGGCACCACCGAGGTCGCCAAGTCCGACGTCCGCCGCGTGAAGAAGCTGCTCGGTCTCTGACCGTCCTCGTTTCCCTGACCACCGGGCGCGCGTGAAGCCGCCCACGAGATCGACAGGATTTGCACCGTGGCACGCGTCAAGCGGGCAGTGAACGCCCAAAAGAAGCGCCGCACGACCCTCGAGCTGGCCAGCGGCTACCGCGGCCAGCGCTCGCGGCTGTACCGCAAGGCGAAGGAGCAGATGCTCCACTCGCTCAACTACGCGTACCGGGACCGGCGCGCCCGCAAGGGTGACTTCCGCCAGCTGTGGATCACCCGCATCAACGCCGCGGCACGCCTCAACGGCCTGACCTACAACCGGTTCATCCAGGGCCTCAAGAACGCAGGCGTCGAGGTGGACCGCAAGATCCTCGCCGAGCTGGCCGTCAACGACGAGGCCGCGTTCGCCGCGCTCGTCGAGGTCGCCCGCGAGAACGCGCACCAGCAGGGCAAGGCTTCCTGAACACCGCACCACGACCCGGGGATGGTCCGTTCACCGAGCGGACGCCCCGGGTCGCTGCTGCCAGGGCCCTGTCCCGTCGCACGGGCCGGGA
The DNA here is from genome assembly GCF_004364325.1 of Actinophytocola oryzae. Taxonomy (GTDB): domain Bacteria; phylum Actinomycetota; class Actinomycetes; order Mycobacteriales; family Pseudonocardiaceae; genus Actinophytocola; species Actinophytocola oryzae. The sequence goes on from NZ_SOCP01000017.1 coordinate 202,657, forward strand.
ACGCGCCGGCCGGTTCCTCGTCGAGGGCGCCCAGGCCGTCCGCGAGGCACTCGCGTGGCCGGGTGAGGTGCACGAGCTGTTCGTGACCGAGGATTTCCTCACCCGCCGCGACAGCGAGCTGGTCGCCGCCGCACACGATCGTGGCGTCCCGGTCTCGACGGTCACCGACCGTGCGATGACGGGCCTCGCCGAGACCGTCACCCCGCAGGGCGTGGTCGCCGTGTGCGGCCTCGTCGACCGCCCCCTCGCCGACGTGCTGGCCGGTGCGCCCCGGCTCGTCGCCGTCCTCGTCGGCGTGTCCGACCCCGGCAACGCGGGCACGGTCATCCGGGTGGCGGACGCCGCGGGCGCCGACGCGGTGGTCCTGGCGGGCGACGCCGTCGACCCGCACAACGGCAAGTGCGTGCGTGCCTCCACCGGCAGTGTCTTCCACGTGCCGATCGCACGTGCCCCCGTCGACGAGGTCGTCGACGCCTGCCGTGCGTCGGGTCTGCGACTGGTCGCCACCGACGGCTACGCGAAGGCCGAGCTCACGCCGGGTGCCGTCACGGGCCCCACCGCGTGGCTCTTCGGCAGCGAGGCCCACGGGCTCTCTGACGAGGTGAAGGCGGCCGCGGACGAGTCGCTGCGGGTGCCGATCTACGGCCACGCGGAAAGCCTCAACCTGGCGACAGCCGCGACCGTCTGCCTCTACGCCTCGGCGTGGCAACAAAACGGATGACTTCACTCGAACGGGTTTAACCGGACGAGGATTTGATCACTCTCCGTCTGGAGGCACGCGACGGTGCCTCGTCGTCCGAGTCCGGGGGTTCGGAATGGGTCGGTTCGCGCGTTCCTGGCAGATGTTCACGGCGTCCTGGCGAGTGCTGCGCTCACGCAAGGAGCTGGTGGTCTTCCCGATCCTGTCCGGCGCCGCCGGGCTGCTGGTCGCGATCATCTTCCTCACCCCGGCCGTGTTCACGCTCGACGTCGACTCGCGCGACGGCGGCGCCTCCCCGGCGACCTACGTCCTGCTCGTCGCGTTCTACCTCGTCAGCGCGTACGTGGCGATCTTCTTCAACACCGCGCTGATCTCCCAGGCGCACATCGCGCTCATGGGCGGCGACCCGAGCGTCGCGGGCGGGCTGCGCACCGCCGGGTCCATGGCAGGGCGACTTCTCCCGTGGGCGCTGCTGTCCGCGACCGTGTCGATGATCATCCGGGCGATCGAGGAGCGGCTCGGCTTCGTCGGCCGGATCATCGGCGGCATGGTCGGGATGGCGTGGCACCTCGTCACCTACCTGGTGCTGCCGGTCATGGTCCTCGAGGGCGCGACCACCAAACCGGCCGTGAAACGCTCCGTCGAGCTGTTCCGCGGCACCTGGGGCGAGAACGTGCTGGGCAACGCGGGGATCGGCGCGGTCGGCTTCCTGCTGTTCCTGCCCAGCGTCCTGCTCGTCGGGCTGGGCATCGCGGCGGGCGGGGCGGTGAGCCTGGTGCTCTACGGCCTCGCCGTCCTGTGGTTCCTGGTCTCGGTCGTCGTGTCCAGCGCGCTGTCCGGGATCTACCAGACGGCGCTGTACCACTACGCGGCCGAACGGGCCGTGCCGCGGGAGTTCGCGGGCACGGACCTCGGCAACGCGTTCCCCCAGAAGCGTCGATAGGGGAAACTGGGTGCGGGCCGAATCGGCCGATCACCTAGGATCACTGTGCTCGACGTATGCGCGAGCACCAGATCGATCCAGGCTAACCGTCCCGGGAGCTCGCACTCACCATGTCCGCAGCCAATGACTCCTACGATCCGAAGCAGGTCGCGGCGCTGGCGCCGGAGACGCTGACTGCTGCCGTGGAGCAGGCGCGCAAGGAGTTCGCGAAGGCGGCGGACCTGGCGGCGCTGGCCGCGGTCAAGCCTGCCCACCTTGGCGACAAGGCGCCGCTGATGGTCGCCCGCCGCGAGATCGGCGCGCTGCCGCCGAACGCCAAGGCCGACGCGGGTAAACGCGTCAACGAGGCACAGAAGCAGGTGCGTGCGGCGTTCGACGTCCGCCGTGTCGAGCTGGAGGCCGACCGCGACGACCGGGTGCTCCGTGAGGAGGCCGTCGACGTCACGCTGCCGTGGGACCGCGTCCCGCGCGGCGCCAGGCACCCGCTGACGACGCTGTCCGAGCGCATCGCCGACGTGTTCGTCGCGATGGGCTGGGAGGTCGCCGAGGGCCCCGAGGTCGAGACCGAGTGGTTCAACTTCGACGCGCTCAACTTCAAGAAGGACCACCCGGCCCGCTCCATGCAGGACACGTTCTACGTGGCGCCGGCGGACTCGGGCCTGGTCCTGCGCACCCACACCTCGCCGGTGCAGATCCGCTCGCTGCTCGAGCGTGAGCTGCCGGTGTACGTGGTGTGCCCGGGCCGCACGTTCCGCACCGACGAGCTCGACGCCACGCACACCCCGGTCTTCCACCAGGTCGAGGGTCTCGCGGTGGACAAGGGCCTCACGATGGCCCACCTGAAGGGCACGCTGGACGCGTTCGCCAAGGCCATGTTCGGCGGGAGCTCCAAGATCCGGTTGCGCCCGTCCTACTTCCCGTTCACCGAGCCGTCCGCCGAGCCGGACGTGTGGTTCCCGGAGAAGAAGGGCGGCGCGGGCTGGGTCGAGTGGGGCGGTTGCGGCATGGTTCACCCGAACGTGTTGCGGGCGTGCGGTGTCGACCCGGACGTGTACTCGGGCTTCGCGTTCGGCATGGGCATCGAGCGGACGCTGCAGTTCCGCAACGGCATCCCGGACATGCGCGACATGGTCGAGGGGGACGTGCGGTTCACCGCCCCCTTCGGCGTCGAGGCCTGACCGCGCCCCACATCCCGTCTGTAGGAGAGGAACACCGTGCGGGTCCCCGTCAGCTGGCTCACCGAGAACCTGGAGACCAAGGACAAGTTCACGCCGGACCAGATCGCCGACGCGTTCGTGCGTGTCGGGCTCGAGGTCGAGGACGTCACTCCGCTCGGCCCGGTGACCGGTCCCGTCGTGGTCGGCCGTGTCGCCGAGATCGAGGAGCTCAAGGAGTTCAAGAAGCCCATCCGGTACTGCATGGTCGAGGTCATCGAGGCGGACGACCACGACGAGACCATGGGTCCCCGGATGCGCGGCATCATCTGCGGCGCGACGAACTTCACCGAGGGCGACCTCGTGGTCGTCGCACTGCCGGGCGCGGTACTCCCCGGCGGCTTCGAGATCACCAAACGCAGGACGTACGGCCACGACAGCGACGGCATGATCTGCTCCGCCCGCGAGCTGGGTCTCGGTGACGAGCACTCCGGCATCCTCGTGCTGCCCAGCGGCGAGGCGGGTGCGGGCGACGACGCCGTGGAGCTGCTCGGCCTCGACGAGACCGTGATCGAGCTGGCGATCACCCCCGACCGCGGCTACGCGTTCTCCATCCGGGGCCTCGCCCGCGAGCTGGCGTGCGCGTTCAACATCGACTACCGCGACCACGCGGCCATCGACGTGCCCGAGCCGGAGGGCGACGCCTACCCGGTCAAGGTCGAGGACAGCGAGGACTGCCTTCGCTTCGTGGTCCGCCGCATCACGGGCGTCGACCCCACGTCGCCGACCCCGTGGTGGCTGCGCCAGCGCCTGATGCTCGCGGGCATCCGGTCGATCTCCCTGGCCGTCGACGTCACGAACTACGTGATGCTCGAGATGGGCCAGCCGATGCACGCCTTCGACACCCCGTCGATCAAGGGCACGATGGTCGTCCGCAGGGCCGAGAAGGGCGAGAAGCTCACGACGCTGGACGACGTCGAGCGGGAGCTGGACCCCGACGACATCGTCATCGCCGACGACACGGGCCCGATCTCCCTGGCCGGCGTGATGGGCGGCGCGAGCACCGAGGTCCGCTCGGACAGCACGGACATCCTGCTGGAGGCGGCGAGCTGGAACCCGACGCAGATCCTGCGGTCGGTCCGGCGCCACAAGCTGCCGTCGGAGGCGTCCAAGCGCTTCGAGCGCCGCGTCGACACCAACATCGCCCCGATGGCGCTGGAGCGGGCGGCACGCCTGCTCCGCGACCACGCGGACGGCAGCATCCAGCCCGGCCGCACGGATGTCGGCGGTGTGACGCCGATGCCCATGGTCGCGATGCCGATCGGCCTCCCGGACCAGGTGGCGGGCGTCCGCTACCCGAGCGGTGCCACGGTGCGACGGTTGCAGCAGATCGGCTGCAAGGCGGAGGTCGTCACGGGCGAGGACGGCCAGCCGCTCGTCATCGCGCATCCGCCGACGTGGCGTCCCGACCTGGCCGAGCCCGCGGACCTGGTGGAGGAGGTCCTGCGCCTGGAGGGCTACGACAGCATCCCGACCGCGCTCCCGCCCGCGCCTCCCGGCACCGGTCTGACGGCGAGTCAGCGTCGCCGCCGGGCGGTGGGCCGAGCCCTGGCCGAGGCCGGGTACATCGAGGTGATCCCGTTCCCGTTCGTGTCGCCGACGGTGTGGGACGCACTGGGCCTGCCCCACGACGACAACCGCAGGCGCACCATCACGGTGCTGAACCCTCTCGAGGCCGACCGCAGCGAACTGGCGACGACCCTGTTGCCGAGCCTGCTGGACGCCCTGACCCGCAACGTCTCCCGAGGCATGCGTGACGTGGCCCTGTTCCACATAGGACAGGTGACACTGCCGAAGTCCCAGCGGATCCCGGTGCCCGCCGTGGCGGTGGACGGCCGCCCGAAGGACGGGGAGATAGCGGCGCTGCACGCCGCACTGCCGCAGCAGCCGGTCCACACGGCGGTAGTCCTGGCAGGCAACCGCGAGCGAGCCGGCTGGTGGGGCCCGGGCCAGCAGGCCACCTGGTCGGACGCGGTGCGAGCGGCCGAGATCGTCGCGGAGGCCGCGGGCCTGGCACTGACCGTCCAGGCCGCGGAGCTCCCGCCGTGGCACCCGGGCCGCTGCGCGCAGCTGCTGGTGGGCGACCTGGCGGTGGGCTACGCGGGCGAGCTGCACCCCAAGGTGATCGACGCCCTGGGCCTGCCGAAGCGCACGTGTGCGATGGAGTTGAAGCTGGACTCCCTCCCCCTGGTGGACCGCCGCCCGGCCCCCGCTCCGTCGCCGTATCCGCCGGTCCTGCTGGACGTGGCCCTGGTGGTGGACGAGTCGGTGCCGGTGGCCGAGGTGGCCACCACACTCCACAACGGCGGCGGCGAACTGCTGGAGGACATCCACCTGTTCGACGTGTTCACGGGCGAGCAGGTGGGTGAGGGCAAGCGCTCGTTGGCGTACTCCCTGCGCTTCCGCGCTCCTGATCGCACTCTCACGGTCGAGGAGGCGACAGCAGCCCGCGACGCCGCCGTGGCTGCGGCAGCGTCCCGCTACGGCGCGGCACTGCGTTCCTGAGCCTGCCGCGTCACGGCACGGCCTCGGAACACTTGGCCTCAGGGCGAGTTGGCATGACCAACTCGCCCTGAGTCGTCCTTACCCTCGCCGATCGCGCGACAGAGCCAGTGTGGCGAGGATCCGCGGTCACGAGCGACACCGATACGCGCCTCGAGCAACGGACCCGCCGCGACTGGCAGGACGAAGCACTCGCCGTCCGGTCGCCACTTGCCGCGAGCGACACAGCGCGCGAGGCAAGGCCGCGTGTCCTGACGCTGGCGCCACCGTCGTCTCCAGCCAACGCGCATCGCTGCGGCTCTGCGCCACGCCAGGAGTCAGAGCGGCCGTACACCAGCCCGACTGCTGACCGCGCTGCCCACGCGCGAGTTTCCGTAGCCACCACACGTCGAGGCGGCCGCTGGCCGCAAGGCCGGCGGACACCGACCACCCTCAGACCGGTGCGCCGACGCCAGTCAGCTCACCGAGACGAGACCACCATCACCGCACACCAGCACCGACATGATCGTCACTGGGCGTCGCCGGCATGACCAACCTGCCGGGCGCCCGCGCCACAACGAACCACGTCAAACGGGCGGTCGCCGATGCGCGCTCGCCCGAAGGCTGATGCGCCCGCGAACGCTGACGGGCTCGCGCGAAGGCATGCGCGGTGCTGATCGTCGCGTTCGGCGCGGTGCTGCGGCTGCGCGGACGCTGACCGCAGGCGGCATCGGCGCCACTCCACGCCTGTCGCCCAGGCGTCCCGCAACGGGCGGCTCCAACACCCGCCGCGCCGTTCGAGAACGGCGGCCCGTCGATGGGACCAAGAGAGGCGCAGTGGGCGCCGGACGGGCCTCGCCACGATGCCTTCCGCGCGAGGCACGAGCAGCCCGGACGTGCCAGCCACGCCGAACGCACAAGCTGAGCGGTCGCCGGCCGCGTGGAGCGCAAGAGCGGGGTCGGCCGCCATCCGCATGGGACGTGCACGTGGTTAGCCCGTCGGCCGCATGGGACGTTCGTGTGGTCGGTCGCCAACTGCGCGAGTCACACTCGCTGGTTCGCCGCCGGCCACAAGGGACCTGCGACTGGTCGGCCGCCAGCAAGCGGCACTCTTGCGTGGTCGGCCACCGACCGCGTCGAACGCGCGAGCTGGTTGGCCGCCCAACTCGCTCGGTACTCGCGAGTGGTTGGCCGCCGGTCAGGCGGGACGTTCGTGCGGTCGGCGTGGACAACGTGGGATGTGCGAGCCGGTTGGCGGCCCCAACGCTCGGTTCGTGCATCCGGTTGGCCGTCGACCAGGTGGGAGGATCGTGCGGTCGGGAGTGGACGGCGTGGGACCTGCGATGTGGTTGGCTGCCCAACCCGCTCGGTCAGGCATCTGGTTGGCTGCTGGCGGGGTGGAACGTTCCTGCGGTCGAGGACGAACTGCATGGGACGGGCGAGCCGGTCGGCCGCCCAACCGCTCGGTATGTGCGTGCGGATGACCGTTGGCGTGGTGAACGTTCGTGGGGTTGGCCGCGATCGCGCGGGGCGCGCCAGCTGGTCAGCCGCCAGCCGCATCGGAGCTGCGCGAGGTTGGCCAGCCAGCCGCGTGGACGTAGGTGTGGTCAGCCACCGACCTCGTGGGGACGTGCGAGCAGGTTCGCTCCGCCCGCCCGCCCGCCCGCCCGCCCGACCGCCCGACCGCCCGACCGCCCGACCGCCCGACCGACCAACCCCCGACTGACCGACCCCGACTGACCGACCCCGACCGACCCCGACCGCCCGGCCGGGGCGGCCAGCCGGCCGCGTGGGCGTGGAGGGCCTACGGCTGGGGCGGTTCGCGGTTCGTGCGTAGCCAGTCTGTGGCGAAGGCTATTGCCTCCCTTGCCGGGAAGAGGCGTGTGTCTGCCCCGCCCACCCGTCCTCTGCTGAGGGTGGCCGTTGGTTCGTAGGCTGCTCCCAATCTGTCGAAGTCGTCGCTGTTGGTGGCCACGTCGCTGTAGGTGACCCACTCTCGGCCGTCCTCTGTCTTCATCGCGCAGCTGAACTCCGCCCTTGGCGACGGAACGCGGTACTCCGCCAGGTGGAAGGTCGTGCACGTGTCGTAGCCGACGCCCAGCAGCAGTATCCGTGCGTCGACGCGTTCCAGGGCGGCCAGTGGGGAGGCCTCACCCAGGTGGCTGTCCAGATCGTGCCGTGCCATCAGTTCCCCTGCTCGTGCGCCCACCGCCGCGAACGACGCCTGGGGGTGGTTGCTCCGCACCGCGCCCGGCCACGTGCGTACCGCCTCCGCCAGTGCGCCGATGCCTCGGCTCGGCCACACCGCTGGGTCGAACGCCGGCATGTGTTCGCGGACCACCGGCCACCACGCCTCCGGTACCGGCGGATGCTGCCAGTGCTTCGGGTCCGAGTTCTCCATCGTCTGCGTCGGCACCACTAGCGTGCCCGCCGGACCGAGCACGTCCAGCAGCGCCTGCGTCACGGCGACCCGGCCGCCCGGCACCCAGCCGACCGCGCGCAGCGACGAGTGCACCAGGACCGTGTCGCCTCCGCGCAGGCCGAGTGCGGTGAGATCGGTGGCGAGTGAGGCACGAGTCGGCGGCAGATCCGTGGTCATGTACGCATCGTGTCAAGCGCTACAAGTGCTTTACCGCCTCTCGGACCGACAACGGGGACAGTCCCGGGTGGGTGTCCACGAACGCCCGCACCCAGCCGGGTTCGGTGCGGGCGAACTGGCGTAACGCCCAGCCGATGCCCTTGCGGATGAAGAAGTCCCTGTCGTCGAGGTTCGCCTCGATCGCACTGGTGAGCAGCTTCGTGTCGGTCGCCTCCTTGAAGGTGAGCTGGCAGATGATGGACGTCCGGCGTTTCCACAGGTCGGTGTCCGTGGCCCAGGAGTACATCGCCGGGGTCAGGTCGTCGGGGAACCGGCGTAACAGTGGGCCGACCCGGCGGCTCGCGACCTCGTCGACGTAGTCCCACCACGCTCCTGTGACGATCAGTTCCTCGTACAACGGGAGCAGTGCCGGGGTCTGCCATGCCGCGTACCGGCGGTCACCGGTCAGGGCGATCGCCATGTACCGCTCCTCGCGGTGGGTCGCTTCTCGCCACAGGGTGAGGACGGCTGCGCGCCATTCGTCCTCGTCGGTCAGCACGTGCGTCGAGAACAGTCGTCGGGCGAGGGTCGTGCGTTCGGGGGACGGCACGCCGTGGAAGGGCATCGTCGACTTCATGTAGCGCTGCATGTCGGGGGCCTTGCCAGCGTCTCCTGAGGAGGCCAGGCCGTCGCGGATCGCGGTGATGAGGGTTTGGGATTCGGTCATGAGGCCAAGTTACGCCGGAGGACCGACAATTCCAGCGAATCGGGCTGGGAATGGGGGAGGAGTGCGAGCGAGAGTCCCATTGATGCGAGCCGGGGGCTGTTCTCGCGATTTCACGGCTGTCGACAGGGATTCACACATATACCCGGTGGCCGCCGGCGCCGCCAGTGCGAACCCGAGCGAATGGGACTTTCGTGCGCCCGGGGACCCCCGATTTCAATGGTAGGGGTGGGTACCGACAGTTTCTTCGGGCGTGGGAGGGGTCGTGCGTGCGGTGGTGTCCGCCGGGGGAGGGTCTGGCCCGGTGTTCGACGCTGGTTGGGGCGTGTTCGAGTGGACACGCTCCGTGAGTATCACGATATGGTAAAGCGACTTTCGGGGTATTCCCCGGTCACGAATGCGACGGCAGGCTCGACCGGTGATCAAAACACACAGATTCGCCGCCGTAGCTGCGGTGGTGGGAGTTGTGCTCAGCGGCGTGAGCGTGGGTGCGGTTGCGGCGGCAGCACCGGCTAAACAACCTGAATTCACTCCAAAAGCCATCCAATGGGGTGAATGCGACAATCCACGGCTCGTGCAGGCGGGCGCCCAGTGCGGGCTCCTCGAAGTGCCTCTGGACTACGCCAGGCCGACCGGCGAGATGATCAAGCTCGCCGTGTCGCGCGTGACGCACAAGGGGCCGGACTCCTCGTACCAGGGGCCGATGCTCGTCAACCCCGGCGGCCCCGGCGGGTCCGGTCTCATCTACTCGATCTTCGGCGACTTCGTCCCCGACGGAGGCGGCGACGACTACGACTGGATCGGCTTCGACCCGCGCGGTGTCGGCGCGAGCCAGCCGTCGCTGTCCTGCATCCCGGACTACGACGGCTACAACCGCCCGTTCTACACACCGATCACGCCCGGCCTCGAGCGGACCTGGCTGCAGCGCTCGAAGAACTACGCGCAGGCCTGCGGCGCCAACGGCGGCGAACTGCTCGAGCACATGACCACGGTCGACTCGGCCAACGACATGGAGAGCATCCGCAAGGCGCTCGGCGCCGAGCAGATCAACTACTACGGCTTCTCCTACGGCACCTACCTCGGCCAGGTGTACGGCACGCTGTTCCCGGACCGGTTCCGCCGCGTGATCTTCGACGGCAACGTCAACCCGAAGCGGGTCTGGTACGACGCGAACATCGACCAGGACGTCGCGTTCGAGAAGAACATCAAGATCTACTTCGCCTGGGTCGCCAAGTACGACTCCGTCTACCACCTCGGCAGGACCGAACGGCAGGTCGAGGCGCTCTACTACCAGAAGCAGGCGGAACTCCTGCGTGCCCCGGCGGGCGGCGTGATCGGCCCCGACGAGTGGAACGACATCTTCCTGCAGGCCGGCTACTACGTGTACGGCTGGGTGGACATCGCCAACGCCTTCGCGGGCTTCGTCCACGACGGTGACTGGCAGCCCCTCCAGGACCTGTACGGCACGCCGCCGTTCGACGACAACGGCCACGCCGTCTACCTCGCGGTGTCCTGCACCGACGCCCAGTGGCCGACCAACTGGAACAAGTGGCGTGCCGACCAGTGGATCACCTTTACCCGTGCCCCGTTCGAGACGTGGGGCAACGTCTGGTTCAACGCGCCGTGCGCGTTCTGGCCCGCCACGTCCGACCGCCCGGTGAAGGTCGACGGCCGAGGGGTCAAGGACGCCCTGCTGATCAACGAGACGTTCGACGCGGCGACGCCGTACTCGGGTGCGCTCGAGGTCCGCAAGCTCTTCCCGCACTCGGTGCTCATCGAAGGTGTGAACGGCACCACCCACGCGGGTTCGCTTTCGGGTGTCGAGTGCACGGACAGTCTCATCACCGACTACCTGAAGACCGGTGCGCTGCCGGCACGCAAGCCAGGCAACCGCTCGGACGTGCAGTGCGACCCGGTGCCCGCGCCGGACCCGACGGCGCCTGCCGCCGCGGACCAGCGAGCCGCGTCGACGGCGAGCCTCGACGCCCGCGCCGAGCTGGCGTTGTCGGTTCCTCGCTGAGCTGACCCGAACGGGCGCTCCCGGCCACGCCGGGGGCGCCCGTCACCGTGTCGGGAGTCACGATCACCCGAATGCAAGTTGAGTGACTTTGCAGGGCTGTGCATAATCATCCACGTGACGATGAGGATCGCGGTCGGCGGAGCCAGCGGGTACGCCGGGGGTGAGCTGCTCCGGCTGCTGCTCGGGCACCCCGACGTCGAGATCGGGGCGCTGACCGCGGGTGGGAACGCCGGAACACCACTCGGCAGGCACCAGCCCCACCTCCTCCCGCTCGCCGACCGGGTCCTGGCCGACACGACGACGGAGAACCTCGCGGGGCACGACGTCGTCTTCCTCGCCCTGCCACACGGCCACTCCGCCGCCGTCGCGAAGGAGCTCGGGCCGGACACGCTCGTCATCGACTGCGGGGCCGACCACCGCCTGGTCGACCAGGACGACTGGAACCGCTGGTACGGCGGTGAGCACGCGGGCACCTGGCCCTACGGCCTCCCCGAGCTGCCCGGCAACCGCGAGAAACTCACGGGCACCAAGCGGATCGCGGTCCCCGGCTGCTACCCGACCGGCGCCTCCCTGGCCCTCGCGCCCGCGCTCCTGGCAGGCATCGTCGAGCCGGACGTCGTGGTCACCTCGGTCAGCGGCACCTCCGGGGCGGGCAAGTCGCTCAAGCCGCACCTGCTCGGCTCCGAGGTCATGGGGTCGGCCAGCGCGTACGGCGTCGGCGGCACCCACCGGCACACGCCCGAGATCGCCCAGAACCTCGGCCGGGTCGCGGGCACCACCGTGACGGTCTCCTTCACCCCGGTGCTCGCCCCCATGCCCCGCGGCATCCTCACGACAGCCTCCGCGCGCCTCACGGAGGACAGCGACGTCGAGGAGATCTACCGCGAGGCCTACGCGGACGAGCCGTTCGTCCACGTCCTCGAGGACTCCTGGCCCGCGACGGCCGCCACGCTCGGCTCCAACGCCGTCCAGCTCCGCGCCACCGTCGACCGGGACGCGCACCGGCTGGTCGTGGTCGCCGCCCTCGACAACCTCACCAAGGGCACCGCGGGTGCCGCCGTCCAGTCGATGAACATCGCGCTCGGCCTGCCGGAGACCACCGGCCTGACCACAGTAGGGGTAGCTCCGTGACCGACGACGTACGTTTTCCCGCGGAGGCGGCATCATGAGTGTCACCGCGCCGAAGGGGTTCCGTGCCGCCGGGGTCGCCGCCGGCATCAAGGACAGCGGCAACAAGGACCTGACCCTCGTGGTCAACGACGGTCCGCTCGACGTGGCCGCGGGCGTCTTCACCCGCAACAAGGTCAAGGCCGCGCCCGTCCTGTGGTCCCGGCAGGTCCTCCAGACCGGACGTGTGCGTGCCGCCGTCCTCAACTCCGGCGGCGCCAATGCCTGCACCGGACCAGAGGGCTTCCAGGACACCCACGCCACCGCAGAGCACGTCGCGAGCGTCCTCGGCGTCGGCGCGGTCGAGGTGGCCGTCTGCTCCACCGGCCTCATCGGCGCCCGCCTGCCCATGGACCGGCTCACCGAGGGCGTCACGACCGCCGCGGGCAGGCTCGACAGCTCGGCCGAGGCGGGCCTCGACGCCGCGGAGGCCGTCATGACCACCGACACCGTCCCCAAGCAGGCCCAGGCCGGCACGAACGGCTGGACCATCGGCGGCTTCGCCAAGGGCGCGGGCATGTGCGCCCCCAACATGGCCACGATGCTGTCGCTGCTCACCACCGACGCGGTGCTCGACCAGGCCCAGGCGGACGCGGCCCTGCGACAGGCCGTCGACGCCACCTTCAACACCCTCGACATCGACGGTGGCACCTCCACCAACGACACCGTCCTGCTGCTGTGCTCCGGCGCCTCCGGCACCGCCCCCGACCAGGACGAGTTCACCGCGCTGCTCACCACCGTGTGCCGTGACCTGGTCGAACAGCTCCAGGCGGACGCGGAGGGCGTCACCAAGCACGTCACGATCACGGTCCGAGGCGCCGCGACCGACCACGAGGCGCTGCTGGCCGCGAAGGCCGTCGCCGAGGACAACCTCTGCAAGACCGCCTTCTTCGGCTCCGACCCGAACTGGGGCCGCGTCGCGATGGCCGTCGGCAACGCGCCGACCGACTTCGACCAGAGCAAGCTCGACATCACGATCAACGGCGTCGAGGTCTGCCTGGCGGGCACCGCGGCCGAGGACCGCCACAAGGCCGACCTGTCCGGCAAGGACATCACCGTCGAGGTCGACCTGCACGCGGGCGATGGCAAGGCCACCGTCCTCACCACGGACCTCTCGCACAGCTACGTCGAAGAGAACAGCGCCTACTCCTCATGACCATTCCCCAGGCCGCGGAGAAGGCCGAGGTCCTGATCGAGGCACTGCCGTGGCTGCAGCGCTTCCACGGCACGACCGTCGTCGTGAAGTACGGCGGCAACGCCATGGTCGACGACAAGCTCAAGGCCGCCTTCGCGCAGGACATGGTGTTCCTCAAGCTGGCCGGTCTGCACCCCGTCGTCGTCCACGGCGGCGGCCCGCAGATCACCGCCATGCTGAAACGGCTCGGCATCCCGGGCGAGTTCAAGGCAGGCCTGCGCGTCACCACGCCCGAGACCATGGACGTGGTCCGCATGGTGCTCACCGGCCAGGTCAGCCGCGAGCTGGTCGCACTGATCAACGCGCACGGCCCGTACGCGGTCGCCATCTCCGGCGAGGACGCCAACCTGCTCACCGCCCAGCGTCGTACCGCGACGGTCGACGGGGAGGAGGTCGACCTCGGTCTCGTCGGCGAGGTGATCGCGGTCAACCCGGACGCGGTGCTCGACATCGTCCACGCTGGCCGGATCCCGGTCGTCTCGTCGGTCGCCCCTGACGTGGACGGCCTGGCGCACAACGTGAACGCCGACACGGCCGCCGCCGCGATCGCCGTGGCGCTGGACGCCGAGAAGCTCGTCATGCTCACCGACGTCGAGGGCCTGTACGCGAACTGGCCCGACACGGACTCCCTGCTCAACCAGGTCAGCGCCGACGAGCTGGAACGCATGCTCCCCGGCCTCGCCAGCGGGATGATCCCGAAGATGGAGGCGTGCCTCGCGGCCGTGCGCGGCGGCGTGCCCCGCGCCCACGTGATCGACGGCCGCCTCGCCCACTCCGTGCTGCTCGAGGTCTTCACCGGCAGCGGCGTCGGCACCATGGTCCTCCCCGAGGAGAAACAGTGATCACCTCCAACACCGACGGCCAGGCCAGGTGGCAGTCGTCGCTCATGGACAACTACGGCACCCCCCAGGTCACGCTGGTCCGCGGGGAGGGCGCGTACGTGTGGGACGCCGACGGCAACCGCTACCTCGACCTCGTCGCCGGCATCGCGGTCAACGCCCTCGGCCACGCCCACCCGGCGATCGTCGCGGCCGTCACCGAGCAGATCCGGACCCTCGGCCACACCTCGAACCTGTACGTCAACCCGGTCACCGTCGAGCTGGCCGAGGTACTGCTGGACATCGCCGGTGTCACCGGCAAGGTCCTCTTCTGCAACTCGGGTGCCGAAGCGGTCGAGGCGGCACTGAAGCTGTCCAGGCTGACCGGTCGCACCAAGCTCGTGGCCTGTGAGGGTGCCTTCCACGGCCGCACCATGGGCGCGCTCACCCTGACCGGTCAGCCTGCGAAGCGAGAGCCGTTCGCGCCACTGCTGCCCGACGTCGAGCACGTCCCCTTCGGCGACATCGACGCGCTGACCGCCGCCGTCGACGAGCACACCGCCGCCGTCGTCATCGAGCCCGTGCTCGGCGAGGCAGGCGTCCGCCCGGCACCCGCCGGCTACCTGCAGAAGGCGAGAGAGCTCACCACCCGGCACGGCGCCCTGCTGATCCTCGACGAGATCCAGACCGGCCTCGGCCGCCTGGGCACCTGGTTCGCCTTCCAGCAGGCAGGCATCACCCCGGACGTCATCACCGTCGCCAAGGGCCTCGGCGGCGGTTTGCCGCTCGGCGCGTGCATCGGCGTCGGCGCGGCGGGCGAGCTGATGAAGCCCGGCCACCACGGCACCACGTTCGGTGGCAACCCCGTCTGCTGCGCGGCCGGTCTCGCGGTCCTGCGCACCATCGCCGCGGACGGTCTCGCCGAGAACGCCGCCACGCTCGGCAAGGAGATCGCCGCGGGCGTCGAGGCACTCGACCACCCGCTGGTCACCGAGGTGCGGGGGAGTGGGCTGCTGCTCGGCATCGGCCTCGCCAAGCCGGTGTCCGCCGCCGTCGCGCAGGCCGCGCGGACCGCGGGCTACCTGGTCAACAACGTCGCGCCGGACACGATCCGGCTCGCGCCGCCGCTGGTGCTCGACACCGACCAGGTCCACGGCTTCCTCGACGCCCTGCCCGGCGTTCTCGACCAAGCACAGGAGGGCTGAGTGGTGCGGCATTTCCTCCGGGACGACGACCTCACCCCAGAAGACCAGCTCGCCGTACTCGACCTCGCCGACCGGATGAAGGCCGACCGGCTCGCCTTCACCCCCCTCGCGGGGAAGTCGGTCGCGACGATCTTCGAGAAGAACTCCACACGCACCCGCCTGTCGTTCGAGGTCGGCATCGCCCAGCTGGGCGGCCAGCCCATCGTCGTAGACGGTCGCACAATGCAACTCGGTCGCGAGGAGACCATCGAGGACACCTCCCGCGTCCTGTCCCGGTACGTCGACGTCGTCGTCTGGCGGACGTACGCGCAGGCCAGGATGTCCGCGATGGCCTCGGCGTCCCGTGTCCCGGTGGTCAACGCGCTGACCAACGAGTTCCACCCCTGCCAGGTCCTCGCCGACCTCCAGACCATCCGCGAACGCCACGGCAGGCTCGCCGGTCTCACCGTCGCCTACCTCGGTGACGGCGCCAACAACATGGCCCACTCGATGCTCCTCGGCGGCGTCACCGCCGGTCTGCACGTCCGCGTCGCCCACCCCCAGGGCTTCGCGCCACACGAGGACGTCCTGGCCGACGCGGGCAAGCGCGCCGCGGACACCGGCGGCAGCGTGACGGCCCTGACCGACCCCAGGGCCGCGGTGGCCGGCGCGGACGTGCTGGTCACCGACGCGTGGACGTCCATGGGCCAGGAGAACGACGGCAAGGACCGGATCTCGCCGTTCCGCCCGTTCCAGGTCAACGCCGAGCTGCTGGCCACGGCCAACGACGGCGCGATCGTCCTGCACTGCCTGCCGGCCCACCGGGGCTTCGAGATCACCGACGAGGTCCTCGACGGTGCGACCAGCGCGGTCTGGGACGAGGCCGAGAACCGCCTGCACGCGCAGAAAGCCCTGCTCAGCTGGGTGATCGGACCGTGACAGCCGCGACGAGGGTCGCGCGGCAGGCACGGATCGTCGAGCTGGTCTCGACCATGGGCATCCGCAGCCAGACCGAACTGGCGCGGCTCCTCGCGGGCGAGGGCATCGACGTCACCCAGGCGACCCTGTCCCGCGACCTCGACGAGCTGGGCGCGGTCAAGCTCCGGGGCGCCGACGGCGGCGCGGCCGTCTACGTGATCCCCGAGGACGGCTCACCCGTCCGCGGCGTCCAGGGCGGCACGTCGAGACTGTCCCGCCTGCTCGCCGAGCTGCTGGTCGGGGCCGACTACTCGGCCAACCTGACCGTCCTGCGAACCCCGCCCGGTGCCGCGCAGTTCCTGGCCAGCGCGATCGACCGGGCAGCCCTGCACGAGGTCGTCGGCACCATCGCCGGCGACGACACCGTGATGGCCATCGCCAGGGAACCACTCTCCGGCCAGGACCTGGCCGAACGCTTCACCGCACTCGCGGCGCGCACGAACGTAGAAGGAGAACACGAAGATGACTGAGCGGATCGTCCTCGCCTACTCGGGCGGTCTGGACACCTCCGTCGCGATCGGCTGGATAGCGGAGGAGACCGGCGCCGAGGTCGTGGCGGTCGCCGTCGACGTCGGACAGGGTGGCGAGGACCTCGACACCATTCGCAAGCGCGCGCTGGACTGCGGTGCCGTGGACGCGGTCGTCGCAGACGCCCGCGACGAGTTCGCCGAGCAGTACTGCCTTCCCGCGCTGCAGGCCAACGCCCTCTACATGGACCGCTACCCGCTGGTGTCCGCGCTGTCCCGTCCGGTGATCGTCAAGCACCTGGTCGAGGCGGCGAAGTACCACGGCGCCACGACCGTGTCGCACGGCTGCACCGGCAAGGGCAACGACCAGGTCCGCTTCGAGGTCGGCATCGGCGCGCTCGCCCCGGACCTCAAGGTGATCGCCCCCGTCCGCGACTTCGCGTGGACCCGCGAGAAGGCCATCGCCTGGGCACACGACCGCAACCTGCCCATCGACCAGTCCAAGTCGTCGCCGTACTCGGTCGACCAGAACGTGTGGGGCCGCGCGGTCGAGACCGGCTTCCTCGAGGACATCTGGCAAGCGCCGATCGAGGACGTCTACTCCTACACCGACAACCCGGCCGAGCCACGCGACGCCGACGAGGTGATCATCACCTTCGACAAGGGCGTCCCGGTCGCCATCGACGGCGAGACCGTCACGGTCCTGCAGGCCATCCAGCAGCTCAACCGGCGCGCGGGCGCCCAGGGCGTCGGCAGGCTGGACATGGTCGAGGACCGGCTCGTCGGCATCAAGAGCCGCGAGGTCTACGAGGCACCCGGCGCGCTCGCGCTGATCACCGCGCACCAGGAGCTGGAGAACGTCACCGTCGAGCGCGACCTGGCCAGGTTCAAGCGGCAGGTCGAACAGCGCTGGGGCGAACTCGTCTACGACGGCCTGTGGTTCTCCCCGCTCAAGGACGCGCTGGACACCTTCGTCGCGCAGACCCAGAAGTACGTGTCCGGCGACATCCGCATGTCGCTGCACGGCGGCCGCGCCGTCGTGAACGGGCGCCGGTCCGCGCAGTCCCTGTACGACTTCAACCTGGCCACCTACGACGAGGGCGACACGTTCGACCAGTCGCTCGCCAAGGGTTTCGTGCAGCTGTGGGGCCTGCCGTCGAAGATCGCCGCGAAGCGGGACCAGCATGCCTGAGGCGCTGTGGGGCGGCCGGTTCACGTCCGGCCCGGCCGACGCGATGGCCGCGTTGTCGGTGTCGACCCACTTCGACTGGCGCCTCGCGCGCTACGACATCGCGGGCTCACGCGCACACGCGAACGTGCTGCACAAGGCGAAACTGCTGACCGACGGCGAGCTGGCGGGCATGCTCACCGCGCTCGACCAGCTGGCCGCGGACGTCGCGTCGGGTGCCTTCACCCCGGCTCCCGAGGACGAGGATGTGCACACGGCCCTCGAACGCGGGCTCATCGAACGCGCCGGTGCCGAACTCGGTGGCAAGCTGCGGGCAGGCCGCTCGCGCAACGACCAGGTGGCGACGCTCTTCAGGATGTTCCTGCGGGACGCCGCGCGGACCGTCGTGCTCGGCGTCGCCGACATCGTCGACGCGCTGCTGCACCAGGTGGACCGGCACCCGGCGGCGATCATGCCGGGCCGCACCCACCTCCAGCATGCCCAGCCGGTGCTGCTCGCGCACCACCTGCTCGCCCACGTCCAGGCGCTGCTGCGTGACGTGGACCGCCTGCGTGACTGGGACCGGCGCACCGCGGTCTCCCCGTACGGGTCGGGCGCGCTCGCGGGCTCGTCGCTCGGCCTCGACCCCGACGCGGTCGCCAAGGAGCTGGGCTTCGACGCGGCCGTCGCCAACTCCATCGACGGCGTCGCCTCCCGCGACTTCGCCGCCGAGATGGCGTTCTGCCTGGCCATGCTCGGCGTGAACCTGTCCAGGATCGCCGAGGAGGTGATCATCTGGACGACCGCCGAGTTCCGGTACGCGACCCTCGACGACGCGTGGGCGACCGGCTCGTCGATCATGCCGCAGAAGAAGAACCCGGACGTCGCGGAGCTGACCAGGGGCAAGTCCGGCAGGCTCATCGGCAACCTGACCGGGCTGCTGGCCGTGCTGAAGGCCCAGCCGCTGGCCTACAACCGGGACCTGCAGGAGGACAAGGAGCCGCTGTTCGACTCGGTCGACCAGCTGACGCTGCTGCTGCCCGCCATCGCCGGCATGCTCGGCACGCTGCGGTTCGACACCGCGCGCCTCGCCGAGCTGGCGCCCGCCGGGTTCACCCTGGCCACCGACATCGCCGAGTGGCTGGTGCGCCAGGGCGTGCCGTTCCGCGTCGCACACGAGGCGGCGGGGGAGTGCGTGCGGATCGCCGAGGCCCGCGGTGTCGGCCTCGACGAGCTGACCGACGAGGAGCTGGCAGGCGTGCACCCGGCGCTGTCACCCGAGGTGCGGGACGTGCTGACCGTCGACGGCTCGGTGTCCTCCCGCGACGCGGAAGGCGGCACGGCTCCGACCAGGGTCGCCGAGCAGCGGGCACGGCTCGACGAGGTGCTCACCGACCTGCGGGACTGGGCCCGGCGCTGACGGCTGCCCACCGCTGCCAGTCACCCGAGTTGGCCATCCAGCGTGCGACCGGGACCCGTTTGCGGGTCCCGTCGCCGCGGACGGCGAACACCTTGCCCCCGGTGAACTCCAGCGTCTCGTAGGGGAACTCGCGCCGCACCGGCCCGAACACGGCGACGAGCGCCACGGACCCCGGTGACACCAGGAAGTACGGCCGCACGAAGTACAGGATGCCGAGCACCATCGGCACCAGTCCCACGACGATCCCCGGGTTGAACTCGCCGAGCATGGCCAGCCACAACCCCAGGAACACGCAGACCGCGCCGAGCACGATCATCACGGTGCCGACGGCCGGGTTGTAGCGGACCTTCATGTGTTTCCTCCAGGGACGTTCCGGGCTGCCGGGTAACTATGTCGTGCCTGCGCTGGGATTGGTCCCCGGAATGTTCCACAGAAGTTGTGCATAACTTCTGTGCACAGTTATTGTGCATGTATGGAGCACATCCGACTGGGCAGCCGGGCCCTGCGGGTGCTGGCCCACCCCCTGCGGGTCCGGCTGCTCAGCCAGCTACGCCTGCACGGCCCGGCCACCGCGACCGTGCTCGCGCGACGGCTCGACACCAACACCGGCGCCACCAGCTACCACCTGCGCAAACTCGCCGAGGTGGAGCTGGTCGTCGAGACCGGCGAGGGGACTGGCAAGCAACGCTTCTGGGCCGCGGCGCAGGACGCGCACAGCTGGCGTGAGGTCGACTACGAGGACCCGGACGCGCGTGCCGCCGCCTCCTGGCTGAACCAGGAGTACTGGCAGCAGTTCGTCGAGCGAGCCGTTCGCTGGCAGCAGGTCCGCGAAAGTTGGCCCGTGCCGTGGCAGGAAGCGGCCGGGATGTCGGACGTCATCCTCGACCTCGACGCCGCACAGCTGACCGAGCTGATGGCGGAGCTGTACGAGGTGGCCCTGCGCTACCGGGACCGCGCGCCGGTCGAGGGCAGCCGCCAGGTGCTGCTCAACCTGTTCGCCATGCCCGCCGAGCCGCGGAGCCTGCCGTGACCCAGGGGCAGGCCAGGTCCCGGTACCTGTTCCTGCTCGCGGTGCGCTGGTTCCCGGTCGGGCTGTGGACGCCGCTCGTCGTCCTCCTGCCCCTCGACCGGGGACTCACGCTGACCCAGGCCGGCCTCGCCGCGTCGCTGCAGGGCTTCGTCGTACTGGCACTCGAGCTGCCGACCGGGGGACTGTCCGACTCCTGGGGAAGACGGCCGGTGCTGGTGCTGTCCGCCGCGGTCGCCGTCGCGTCGACGGCTCTCCTGGTCTTCGCGGACACCTTCGCGATGTTCGCGCTCGTCTACGTGATGCAGGGCGTCTACCGGGCGCTGGACAGCGGTCCGCTCGACGCCTGGTACATCGACGCGACCCTCGACGCCGACCCCGACGCGAAGCTGGAGCGGGGACTCGGCCACGGCGCGACGGTGATCGGGCTCTCGATCGCGGTCGGCGCGCTGACCACCGGCGCCGTCGTGGCCTGGGTGCGGACACCCGGCGTGCCCACCCTCGTACAGCCGCTACTGATCGGTCTCATAACGCAACTCGTCGGGCTGGTCGCGCTCGTCCTGCTGGTCACCGAGCCGGCACGGCCACGAGGCGGCCTCCTGCTCGCGTCACTGCGGGACGTGCCGAGGGTGATCGCCGATGGGGTGCGGCTCGTCCGCGGCTCCCGGGTGCTGCTCGCGCTGCTGCTGGTGGAGCTGAGCTGGGGGTTCGGCATGGTCACGTTCGAGAAGCTCATGGCGGTGCGCCTGTCCGAAGTCGTCGGCGGCCTGGAGAAGGCGGCGTCGCTGGCCTCCCCGGCGGCTGCCGCCGCATGGTTCGCCTCCGCCGCGGGCGCCGCGCTGGTCCCGCCGGTCACGGCCCGAATCGGGATCGGCGTCACCGCGGTCCTGCTGCGTGTACTGCAGGGCGTCACCGTCGTCGGCATGGGACTGCTCGCCGGACCGGCCGGCGTCATCGCCGGCTACCTGGCCACCTACCTCGTGCACGGCGCGAGCAACCCGGTGCACAACACGCTGCTGCACCGCGAGGTGACCGGCGACCTCCGGTCGACCGTGGCGTCGATGAACTCGATGGTGGGCCAGCCCGGCTTCGCCGTCGGCGCGATCCTGCTCACGGCACTCGCGTCCGGCGTCTCGACCGGCTTCGCCATCGTGGTCGGCGCGGTCGTGCTCGCCTTGGCCGCGCCGCTGTACCTGCCCGCGGTGCGTGCCGAACGACGGCGATCAGTGGCCGTATAGGGTCGAACACGTGTCCGTCTCCGTGCCGCTGGACCGGCAGCTCACCAGGGAGGAACTGGCCGTCGACCCCGTCGACGCGGCCAGGCTCCTGCTCGGCTGCGTGCTGGAGGCGGGTGAGGTGCGCGTGCGGCTGGTCGAGGTCGAGGCGTACCGGGGCGGCGACGATCCCGCCTCCCACTGCTACCGAGGCATCACCCCTCGCAACGAGGTGATGTTCGGCCCGGCGGGCCACCTGTACGTGTACTTCGTCTACGGCATGCATTTCTGCGCGAACGTGGTCGCGCTCACCGACGGCGTGCCCGGCGCGGTGCTGCTGCGCGCCGGCGAGGTCGTCGGCGGCCTGGAGGAGGCCCGCTCCCGGCGACCGGCCTCCCGCAGCGACGCCGAGCTGGCCAAGGGACCGGCACGGCTGACGACCGTGCTCGGCCTGGACCGCGACGACAACGGCGTGGACCTGACCGACCCCGCGTCACCGGTGCGCCTGCTCGCGGGGGAGCCCGTGCCACCGGCGCGCATGCACGCCGGCCCACGCGTCGGTGTCGCGGTGGCCATGGACGTGCCGTGGCGTTTCTGGGTCGACGGCTCGCCCGCGGTCAGCGTGTACCGCCGAGGAGGCAAGGCGGCTCGCCGGCAAACCCGTTGAGCTGGTAGGAGACACTGGCTCCGTGACGGAGCACATTCTCGACGAGCTGACCTGGCGCGGGCTGATCGCGCAGTCCACCGACCTCGACGCGCTGCGCAAGGACCTGGACAGCGGTGTTCTCACCCTGTACGCGGGGTTCGACCCGACCGCGCCGAGCCTCCACGCCGGGAACCTGGTGCCGTTGCTGCTCCTGCGCCGCTTCCAGCGCGCCGGACACCGGCCGATCGTCCTCGCGGGCGGCGCCACGGGCATGGTCGGCGACCCGAGGGACACCGGGGAGCGGACGCTGAACTCGCTCGAGGTCGTCGCCGAGTGGACCGAACGCATCCGCGGCCAGCTCGAACGGTTCGTCGACTTCGACGGCTCACCCACCGGTGCGGTGGTCGTCGACAACCTCGACTGGACCGCGGACGTGCCGGTGCTGGAGTTCCTGCGCGACGTCGGCAAGCACTTCTCCATCAACGTCATGCTCGCCCGGGAGACGGTCAAGCGCAGGCTCGACGGCGACGGCATGTCCTACACGGAGTTCAGCTACCTGCTGCTCCAGTCGTTCGACTACCTGCAGCTGTCCAGGAGGCACGGCTGCGCGCTCCAGGTCGGGGGCTCCGACCAGTGGGGCAACATCATCGGCGGGGTCGACCTCATCAGGAAGGTCGACGGAGGATCGGCGCACGCGCTCACCGCGCCGCTGGTCACCGACGCCGAGGGCCGCAAGTTCGGCAAGTCGACCGGTGGCGGGAACATCTGGCTCGACCCGGCCCTGACCTCGCCGTACGCCTGGTACCAGTACTTCGTGAACGTGAGCGACGCCGACGTCGTCCGGTACCTGCGCCTGTTCACCTTCCTGTCGCGCGAGGAGATCGAGGCGCTCGAGGAGGACACGCGCGAGCGCCCCCACCTGCGGTCCGCCCAGAAAAGGTTGGCCGAGGAGTTTACGACCCTGGTTCACGGGGAACACGCGACAGAGCAGGTGGTCGTCGCGAGCGGCGCGTTGTTCGGTCGCGGCGAGCTGCGGGATCTCGACGAGGCGACACTGGACGCCGCCATGGCCGAGGTGCCGAGGGGCCAGGCCCGGCTCGCCGAATCGCCGACGATCGTCGATCTGCTGG
Source organism: Actinophytocola oryzae (assembly GCF_004364325.1). Lineage (GTDB taxonomy): Bacteria > Actinomycetota > Actinomycetes > Mycobacteriales > Pseudonocardiaceae > Actinophytocola > Actinophytocola oryzae. The sequence goes on from NZ_SOCP01000017.1 coordinate 225,731, forward strand.
TGACGTCCGGGCTCGCCGAGAGCCGGGGCGCCGCGCGCCGCGCCGTGAAGGAGGGCGGGGCGTACGTGAACAACTCGAAGATCGCCGACGAGGAGTGGCAGCCGGCCGCCGACGACCTCCTGCACGGCCGGTGGCTCGTGGTGCGTCGCGGCAAGCGAAGCACCGCAGGGGTCGAAATGGTCCCCTGACCTGCGGAAACGCACGTTAAGGGGGGGTGGTTGAAACGGGGTTTTGGCGCCCGTGTAACTTTCTCTCTGCCAGCGCGGAACGGGCCGGAAAGCCGAAAGGCCAGACCGGAACGGAGCGAAGGCAGGGGGTCGCGAACCAAGCTCTCACAGCTAGTGATAGAGTGGGCGACCTGCGGTTGAGAGAGATCCCAGCCGGAACAAGCCCCTTGAAGATCACTCTTGCAGTGTCTGACGGGTGTGCGTGTGTTGTTTGAGAACTCAACAGTGTGCCGATAAAATGCTAGTGAGCTTGTGCCTGGCCTTTATGGTTTAGGTATTTTTGCTGGGATTTTGGTTCTTCAACTCATTCATTGTTGGAGAGTTTGATCCTGGCTCAGGACGAACGCTGGCGGCGTGCTTA
>NZ_SOCP01000018.1 GCF_004364325.1 Actinophytocola oryzae
ACGCGCGGCGACCGAACAACCCCACCGCGGCGCGCACCACCTCGTCCTCGTCGAACGCTCTTCGCCTGCCCATGCCGCGACGTTAGCTTTTGGGGTGGATGAGTTCACTTCCACCGATCCGGCCTGCGAGGGCCAACAGACGTTGGCACCGATCGGCTACATCTACGGCGCTGCGCCGAACGAGTTGCTCACCGCGCCGCTGTACCGGTGCCGGACAGGCAACGAACTGACCACCGAACAGTTCACCTCCGGTAGCGAGATCTGTGAGGGCCGCGTGGTGGACCGGCTACTCGGACACGTGCTCCTCGCGCCGCCGGTTCCCGTCGCGGCGGCATAGGTCAGCGATCCAACTGGGAAGGGATAGCCATGCGGGTATGGCGTAGCAGTGCCCTGTTCTTGTCGGTGTCGCTGATCGCGCCCCTGATACAGGGAGTCGCGCCTCCGGTCGCGGCCGCTGCCGGCGGACCGTCGGGGCAGCTGCCGACTATTCCTTCCGAGCCGGTGACCAAGCAGAACCATGAGAATCCGGGCACTGGGGACGAGACCTCACCGCGTGCGCTCAGTGGTGACCAATCCGGTGGCACGTCGCTTCCTGGCAGTAGCAACTACGCGGCCACGTCGCTGTCGCCGTCGGCCATGTGGCAGGTATCCGGGCAGACCGGCGAGTTCATGTGGTCCTACCCGCTGCCTGTGCCGCCCGCGCCCGGCGGGCTGTCACCGAGTCTGGCGTTGTCGTACTCGTCGGGTGCGGTGGACGGGCTGACCAGCGCGACGAACAACCAGGCATCCTGGATCGGGGACGGCTGGAACCTGTGGCCGGGGTTCATCGAACGCGGGTACCGCAGCTGTGCCGATGATCTGGACGGCACCGGGGAGAAGCCCGCGGACCTGTGCTGGCACTCCGACAACGCCGTGCTTTCCCTCAACGGTGCGGGCGGTCAGCTTGTCCGCGACAGCAATCCGAACAACACCATCGAGGTGTGGAAGGCCAAGGACGACGACGGCTCCCGGATCGAGCGGTTGTCGGCACCGGGCAGCGCGGACGAGTCCTGGAAGATCACCGCCGTCGACGGCACACAGTACTTCTTCGGCTCGACTCCGGCCGCGAAGTCGATGTGGACGGTGCCGGTGTTCGGGGACGACACGAACGAACCGTGCCACAAGGCGACGTTCGCCGAGTCGTGGTGTACCCAGGGATACCGGTGGAACCTCGACAAGGTCATCGACCGGCACGGCAACATGATCCGCTACTTCTACGAGACCGAGATCAACTACTACGGCCGCAACAGGAACACCGCGGTCTCCGAGTACGTGCGGAACGGTTGGCTCGACCACATCGACTACGGCCTACGCGCCGACGACACGAACATCCCGGCATCGGGACAGGTGACGTTCGCGGTCACCGACCGCTGTGTGAAGGAATCCGACTGCACGCTGTCGAGGCCCGCGAACCTCCCCGATGTGCCGCTGGACCTCAAGTGTGACGGAGGGTCCTGTGCGGACAAGTGGGCGCCCTCGTTCTGGACCACCAAGAAGCTGACCACGATCACGACGAAGTCATTGGTCGCAGGCGAGTACAAACCAGTGGACAGCTGGGCGTTGCGCCACGAACTACCCGATCCCGGCGACGGCGAAAACCCCGCACTATGGCTGAAAGGCATCACCCACACCGGGCACACCGCGACGCCGGCGATCACGTTGCCCGAGGTCACCTTCGACGGCGTCCGCAAGGAGAACCGGGTCCACGGCGTCGACGGCTACGCCGCACTCGTCCGGTTCCGGATGAACGCCATCGTGTCCGAGACCGGTGGGGTCACCTCGATAGCCTACGCGGAGCCCGATTGCGCGTTCGGCACGGCGATGCCGGCAGACGCGCACCAGAACACGAAGCGCTGTTTCCCGGTGCGGTGGACACCGAAGATGTCCCCGGAACGCACGGACTACTTCCACAAGTACGTGGTCTCCCAGGTATCCAACCACGACGGCGTGGCAGGAACCCTGGCCGACGAGACGACCTACGAGTACCTCGACGGCGCCGCATGGCACTGGGACACCTCCGAGTTCGTCAAGGAGGACAAGAAGACCTGGAACGAGTTCCGCGGCTTCTCGCGTGTCCGCATCCGCAAGGGCTCCGCCGACGACGGCCCGCGAACCATGACCGAGCAACGGTTCTACCGCGGCATGGACGGTGACCATCAGCCGACCGCCACCCGCACGGCAACCGTGACCGACAGCCAGGGCGTGGCACACACAGACTCGGAATGGCTACACGGCTTCCAGCTCGAGCAGGCCACGTTCGAGAACGAAGCACCGTCCGACCAGCCGGATCCGAAGCGTGTCGTCAAGACGATCAACGAGCCGTTCGCGCACGGCCCCACCGCCGTCCGCGACACGTTCCAGGCCTACATCGTCCGGCCCGCCGCCTCGCAGGTGTACACCGCCGTCGGCGACACGGATGAGCGTGTCACCCGCACCGAGACCGCCTACGACACACGGTGGGGCCTACCGACCTCGGCGAGCGACCTCGGCGACACCGACACCGACGCGGACGACCTCTGCACGACCACCACCTACCGGCCGAACGAGAACGCATGGCTCATTGACTTCCCGTCCCGCGTCGAGACCGTTTCCCTCCGCTGCGGACAAGCACCATCGTTCCCCGATGACGCGGTGAGCGACGTTCTCATCGCCTACGACGGCCAGGACCCCAACGCCCCACCGACTACCGGTAACGCCACCGCGATCCGCACAGCCAAGGAACGCCCCGCCACGGATCCGGTCTACGTGGTGTCGGGGGCATCCACCTACGACGCACGTGGCCGGACCACCGCCACGACCGACCCGCTGGGCAACACCGCCACGACCGCTTACACCCCAGCGGTCGCCGGTCCGGTCACCCAGATAGTCACGACCACCCCGGGACCCACGGCAGGTGTCGCCGGATTCGCGACGACGACCACTCTCGGGGCGCTTCGAGGCCAGCCGACGAAGGTCGCCGACGCCAACACCCGCACCACCGAACTCGCCTACGACGCGTTGGGCCGCTCCGTCGAGGTGTGGCTCCCCAACCGCCCCCGCGCGACGTTCCCCACGGGCAACGGCAGCTACAAGTTCTCGTACCTGATCCGCAACAACGGGCCCAACGCCGTCACCACCGCCAAGTTGACGCCGAACGACAACTACGTCAGCTCCACGGAGCTGTACGACGGCCTGCTCCGACCACGCCAGACACAGACTCCAGCGCCCGGTGGCGGCAGGCTGCTGTCGGATACCCGCTACGACTCGCACGGCCGCGCAGTCATGACCACCCAGCCCTACTACAACAATGCCGCCGTGGACACCGAACTGTGGCTGCCGACCGACAACGTCGTGCCCGGCATGACGGTCGTCGAGTACGACGGCGCCGACCGGCCCACCGTGCAGGCCTACCTCGGCAACGGCGCGGAGAGGTGGCGCACCACCACCGAGTACGGCGGCGACCGCGTCACCACCACCCCACCGGCCGGCGGCACCAGAACCACGGTCATCACCGACGCCCGCGGCCGCACGTCAGAGCTGCGCCAGCACGGCCCGGACGGCGACGACGTCACCATCTACGAGCACACCCCGGTCGGCGAACTGGCCACAGTGATCGACCCCGGCGGCAACGCCTGGACCTACACCTACGACCTGCGGGGCCGCAAGATCGAGGAGATCGACCCGGACCGCGGTCGCTCCACGTTCACCTACGACGACGCCGGCCAACTGCGGTCCACAACGGACGCGAACGGCGCCACGCTGGCCTACGAGTACGACAACCTCGGCCGCAAGACCGTGCTGCACCGCGACTCGGTGACCGGGCTGCGCCTGGCCGACTGGACCTACGACACGGTCAACTTCAGCAAGGGCCAGCCCGCCACCGCGACCCGCTATGTCAACGGCAACGCCTACAAGACCGGCGTGCTCGCCTACACGCCCCTCTATCAGCCGGCCAAGGTCGAGGTCGAGATCCCCGCCGTCGAGGGAACCGAACTCGCCGGCAAGTACTCCTCGACACTCACCTACAAAGCGGACGGCTCGCTCGCCTCGGAGGGCTACGCCACCGCTGGTGCACTCCCCCAAGAGGCGGCTTCCCATTCCTACAACGACGTAGGCCTACCGACACGTACCTGGGGCGGCTACAACGGCGCGACAGTCGAGTACGTGCTGGCCACCGACTACACCCGCTACGGCGAGGTCCAGCAACTGACGCTCGGACAAGGCACCAAGCGTGCGTGGTTGTCCTACTACTACCAGGACGACACTCGCCGCCTCGACCACACCGTCGTGGACGCCGAGGTCTCCAACCCGATGCAGGCCGACTTCCACTACGGCTACGACGACATCGGCAACATCACCTCCATCGCCGACACGTCCGCGAGCGTGACGGGTGACGTGCAGTGTTTTCGCTATGACCACCTCCGCCGTCTGGCCGAAGCCTGGACCCCGCCAAGCGGCTGCTCCACAGGACCCGCGCTCGGCGGCGTGGCACCGTACTGGCAGACCTACGGCTACGACCAGACCGGCAACCGCGTCGAGCGAGTCCAGCACACCACCACCGGTGACACGACCAGCACGTACACCTACCAGGGCCACCAACTCGACACGGTGACCTCGACCACCGGTGGCGTCACGACCCTCGACGAGTACAACCACGACCTCACCGGCAACACCACCAGCCGCGTGCTCGCAGGCGAGGACCAGACCCTGGAGTGGGACCTTGAGGGCCACCTGGCCAAGGTGACTGAGAACGGCCAGGAAACCACCTACATCTATACCGCCGACGGAGAACGCCTCCTCCGCCGCGACCCGCAGGCGGTGACCCTGTATCTCGGGAACCAGGAGATCCGGGTTGACCGGGTGTCCAGGATCAAGACAGGCACCCGGTACTACACCCACGGCGGCCAGACTGTGGCCGTTCGTACCCAACAGGGCCTGAACTGGCTGGCTTCCGATCACAACGGCACCGGTGAGGTGTCGATCAACAGCGCCACCCAGCAGGTCAGCCGCCGCCGGCACCTCCCGTTCGGCGAACCCCGTGGGACCGCGCCGTCGATCTGGCCGGGGGAGCGCGGCTTCGTCGGCGGCACCCTCGACGCCTCGACAGACCTGACCCACCTGGGCGCCCGCGAGTACGACCCCACTCTGGGGCGCTTCATCTCGGTGGATCCGCTCATGGACCTGACCGACCCCCAGCAGATGAACGGCTACACCTACAGCAACAACAATCCAGTCACCTTCAGCGACCCCACCGGCGAGAAATTCTTCGAAGGCGACAACAGCGGCGCCATCGACTCCGGCGCCTGCCGCGACGGCAAATGCGGCAAACCCCCACTGACCCCCGCGCAGTCAGCCGGACAAGCCCAGCAAGACGCCGAGATGCAAATGAACGGACCCGTCTACGGGAAACCGCTCAACAAAAACGCACTCGACGCCCTAAAACAACGTGGCTACAAGGGCTCTCCGCTGTTCAGCTACCGTGACGCACTAGAGTTTGCGCGGCAGAGCCCACAAGCGGCGACGACCGTGTGTGAGGCCTTCGCTGACACACAAGGCACTTCCCGAGCCGGCTGCAACCCGGACCCCTGGAACTGGGAAGGCTTCCTCTCGGGGCTGGAGACACTCGCCGAACTTGCCTACCAACTCACCCCAATCCCAGACGTCATCGACTGCGCCCACAACGACGGCGGCGCCTGTCTGTGGCTTGCCGTCAGCGTCATACCAGGCGGTCGAGTACTCAGAGCAGCCGACAACATGGCCGACGCCGCCAAAGCCACGCGAGCAGGACGGCACGCATGTAGTTTCTCCGGTGACACCGAAGTACTGATGGCCGACGGATCCACAAAACCAATCAAACACGTCCAGGTCGGCGACCAGGTACAGGCCACGGATCCGGAAACCGGCGAGACCGGCGCCCGCACAGTCGCAGCCGTGTGGCATCACCAGGACGCTGTACTCGAACTGATGGTCGAGGACAGTGCTACTGTCACCACGACTGAAGATCACCCCTTCTGGAACGCCACTGACCACGAATGGCAACAAGCCCAACAACTTGACCCCGGCGACCAGCTTTACACCGGCCACTTGCGGTTGCTCCGTGTCGTCGGTCTCGATCCCGCAACTACCCATACGACAACTGCCTATAACCTTACGGTCCCAGGCATTCACGCGTATTATGTCTTGGCTGGTCGTACGCCGGTGTTGGTTCACAACCAAGACGGCGCCTCAGATTTCATTATTTCAGGCGATTACGAAGGTCGAGTTGATCGGTTCACGTTCAGAGGCCAGGCGCACTTCGAGGTACACGTCTATTACAAGGGTGCCGAGGTTGGGATTTATGGTAGCAATGGTTGGATTGGTAAGCATGGGCACTCGGCGGATATGAAGCTAAATGACACCGTAGAGAATCGACTCAAGGGGATAGCGATTGACGAGATGCGCCGAGCTCACACGCTTGGCCCCAACGATAATGTCAAGGGCGACGCTTGGAAGCGTCCACATGTTGGCGACGCAGGATGCTGATGATGAGATACATTAAGATTGAAACTGTGAAGGAACCATGGCCGGGTTTCGCTCTCGATGCGGATGAGTATGTCAGGGTGCTGCCTGAGATTGAGGCTGACCTGCCGGAGGGGGCGCGGAGATTTGCACTCGACACCGAGCATTACAATTTCTTCGGTTCTCGTTGCGTGAAGGATCTAAAGCTTTCGTCGATGACCATCGTAGATGCTGCAGACGAGCTTTCTGTGAAATTATTGTTCGCCCCGAACAGATTCAAGCATGACCAGGGTCTGGCTATCATGTATTCAAATGCTGTTGTCATCAATGTGGACGTTGCAGCTAGCCCAAGGATGGTCAATGTTCAGGCGGACTCGCGTCGTCTCGGCGACCTTCAACTCGATGAGATCCTTCCGCACGAGAAGGGCATGAGTCACGAGCTAAAGTTTACGGGCGGAACCGTTCGAATTATTGCCGCAGACCTGTTTGCGGAATGGAGTGAAGAATCAGTTGAAAATAGCTGAAAGGTACCCGCGAGACACACGATGCCGCCGAGTGTGTGTTGTCTCAAACCGGAGACGTTAGCGAGTGCAGTTCACCACGCGGCTTAAGCGAAGGACAATGAGCACGTGAACGGTAGTCCAGGAGCAGTGCAAGGAAACACGACCTTTCTGATTATCTGGATTTGGATGACGTTCGCGGCCTGATTGAGGACACCGCGAAGACCCGAGGGCGACCGAATGCGCCCGATCCGGTGATCGGGCATAAGCGTGATGGGACGATTCACACTGTAGACTGCGACTACCCTGTTGGCTATCGAGGTGAGACTAAAGGTTGTCCCGTATTGATCTTGGGGGGTGTCTGTCAGGCTGCGATGGTCAGGTTGCGCATCTGGGCCACACCGAGGGTTGCGTGCCAGACACCGTCTCCTTTGCGTCGGCAGTTGCGCAGGATGTTCCAGGACTTCATATGCGCCAACGCGTGCTCGACCCGAGCACGGACCCTCTTGTGCACGATGTTCAACTCCTCCTGCCACTCGGGAAGATCCTGGCCCTTGCCTGGTTTGCGGTCAGGGCTGAGGCAAAGTCGCGTTTCAGCTGGTTGTGATCAGTTTGATGGCTCGTGTGGGGTTGCGTCCTGTGTGGCGTGTGGCTTTGGCGATGTTGGTGTGGCCGGTGAGGCGTAGCAGGCTGATGGCGAGGTTGCGCAGGCTGGCCATCATTCTGGGGCCGCCGCCGGTGCGGGCGCGGGAGGCGTCTTCGCCCATGGTCACGTCGCGGACCCAGTGCAGTTTGTTCTCCACGTGCCAGTGGCCGCGGATGTAGCGGGCCAACTCGGCCGGTTGGGTCTGTGCGGCGGTCAGGGACGTCACCGCGTACACGGTTTCGCGGGTCGCGCGTGTGGTGCTGTTCTTGCGTTTGCGGGTCCGGACGATCTGGACCGCCTGAGCGGCGTGCGGGAAGATTGATCCCGGCCGCGATGGTGACGACCTTGTAGGTGCGGGTCACCGTGCGGCCGTGGCCGGTGTCGGTCTCGCGGTGCCCGGTCGGCACGTCTTTCCAGGGCAGGCCCGCCAACTGATTCCGGAGTGTCTTCTGGTTGCCCTTCACGGTAATCACATAGTGCGCGCCACGACGGTGCAGATATTCGGCGTGCTCGCGTTGCGCGTGCAGGGCATCGGCGGTGACGACCAGACCGCCCAGATCGGTGATGGTGTCGAGAAGTGCGGTGAACATCGGGATCTCGTTGCTCTTCTCGCCGATCTCGACCTGACCCAACACGATCCCGCTGTCGTGGTCCAAGCACGCCATCACCATCTGCGCCCGCTGCTCACCGTCGCGGGAGCCCGCAGCGCCTTCCCGTCGACTGCGACCGCGCGACGTGGAGATCGCCCTTGCCGCCTGCCCGACGTCCCCGCTCGTGCGGCCCTGACACGCCCGGACAACCAAGCACCGATCGCGGTGTCGAACCCGTCACCGGTGAACGCACAGAGCGCCCGCCGGATCGTGGACGCGTTCGGCGCGCCGATCCCCATCCCACACAAAGTGCCATCAACCGCGTCACCGACCGCATCGGCAGCCCATTCAGCGATCGCGGCGAACGACCGCGCACCCGAGACCACCGCACACACCGACACGAACAGGATCGCCGAGAACCGATGCCGCACACCCCGCTTCTTGCGGGGGTCCGGCACCGACTCCAACACCTCCAGCAAGCCACCCCGCGCCTCTGGTGTCACCTCGCCCAGCGGGGCCAGGTGGCGAGACAGGACAGCGATAGGAGACGATGACACAGCAGGCACGGCGCAGGCTCCGAAGATCACGATGGCGTAGGAACCTTCATGATCAACGGTCTCGCCGTGCCTGCTCCCAGCCGCCCCGATCTTCGGTGTGGGGCATCACGAATCAGCAGGTCAAGACGCTGATATACGACTTTGCCTCAGCCCTGAGGAGGTCGTGGATGCGGAACCGGTCGGCGTCCGCGTTAACCAGGTGCGCGTCGGCAAGCTGGGACAAGGCCTTCCGCGCTGCTGACACGTCGACGCCTGCGAGCGCTGCCGCCGTGTCCAGACTGATGTTGGTGACAGGTGACAGACCAAGGAGCCGGAACATGTGGGAGTGCACGGTAGGACCAGGAGAAGATCGCCCTCACGGCGGTCGAGGTGTCGTCATCGGAGAAGTCCAGGGCGTCCAGGCGTGACTGCTCGTCACTGAGTTCTTGGATGTATCGCTCGATCCGTGTCCCTGGGTTCGCCGCGTGCTCGGCCGCGATCCGCAGGGCGAGGGGTAGGCCCGCACAGAGCTCGGCCAGCTGTGCCATGGTGGCCTCCGGTATGCGGTGCTCGGCCACGATGCTGGTCAGGAAGGTGACCGCGTGCTCGGTTGGCAGCGGGTCGAGCGTGAGTCGTCGAGCGCCGTCGCGAGCGACGAGGCCGGGAAGACCTTTTCGGCTGGTCACCAACGTGAGACAGCGGGCGCCGGGGGGAATGAGCGAGCGGACCTGATCGGTGCTCGCGGCGTTGTCCAGGATTGCCAGCACGCGACGCTCGGACGTCATCGAGTGGTAGAGGCCCTTCTGCGCCTCCCGACTCGCGGGAATCACGAGTTGCGGTCCGCCCAGGGCCTGCAAGAAGGCTTCGAGCACGTTCTCCCACCTGGCCGGGTCGCCAGTTGCGTCGTATCCGCGGAGGTCGACGTAGAGCTGACCGTCCGGATACTGCTCCCGCGCGCGGTGCCCCCAATGCACCGCCAACGCCGTCTTCCCGACACCTGGCTGTCCGGTGATGACAGCGGTCCTTGCGGTCTCCTGGTTCCTGCTGGCGAGGTCGTCGAGCTGTTCGAGATGCTCGCTCCGCCCGACGAATGCGGCCTGATCGGGCGGCAGCTGATACGGGGTCGGATAGGCGACCGTGTTGTGGACATGCACGTCCCGCGCCTGAACGATGCTCCCGCTCGATATACCGATGAAGACGTTGCGGTGTTGCTCGCGATCCATGGTTCTTCAGCACCGCCCGTATTTCGTGGTACGAATCGCCTCGAACGTAACGGACGACACCACGGACGGTCCGACTTGACCGCACGGGAATCAGTCGTTTTCGCCCTGTGCACTCCACCATCGAAGACGAGCCGCTGCGCTGACGTCAGCCCTTGGGGCGCGAGATAGCGCTGACTTCCACCGCCGCCAGATGGTGCACAGGGCCGACCTGCCGGCGGCTGCAGGAAGGCCGGCGGAGGTCCGCTCTGTCCACGATCTGTGCGAGCGTGCCCGGGGACCTGCCGGATCGACTGGTCGATCTGGACGCGTACGCGACCGATGTCGCCGAAACGTTCACTGGCCGTGAGACCGGGAGACTCGAGGATGTTCTTTCGCGCTGAACGCAGGCTGCGACCGCCTCGCGACAACACGCGCGGCCTGTTCCTCACCGGCCAAGAGGCTGCCGAACCGCGCACCAGAAGCCGGGCGATCAGGTGCACTCAACTCGGCAGAAGCTGACGTTGGAACTACCGCTTCACGATCACGTTCCGTAGCCGTCCGGTTCGCTTGTTGTTGATCGAGTTGCGGTGTCTCCCCGATAGGCGCATCACGGTGTCGACCTATCAGCTGTTCAGGGAGGCTTGTCATGGCATGGGTGGAAAAGGTTGGGCGGCATTCGTGGCGCGTCCGGTACCGCACCGACAGCGGCTACGGCTCGGTGCCGGGCTTCGACAGCCACGAGACAGCAGTGGAATACCTGCAGGACATGCGCACCAACCAGCGCCGCGGAACCTGGCTGGACCCAGCCGGCGCGAAGACGCGACTCGACAAGTGGGTCCAGCGATGGATCGAAACTATCGACGTGGAAACCAGAACCGAGGAGAACTACCGACGCTGCCTCAGACTCCACATCCTGCCCCGCTGGGGCCACCTCGGCTTGGGTGAGATCACTGCCTCGGCCGTGACCGAATGGCTCAAGCAGCTCCGGCAACGCTACGCGGCGTCCACCGTCGTCACCCTCCGCACCATCCTCTCCATGATCCTCGACGACGCTATCGACGAACGCCTCATCCCCGCCAACCCCGTACGCCGCCGGCGCCGGCGAGGTCGTCGCCGCGACCACGCACCCACCCCACGTGAGCGAGTCTGGGCAATGCCCGACCAAGTACTGCGCATCGCCGAACAAGCCACCCAACTCGGCGGCCCCTCCGCCGGCCTGCTCGTCATCACCACGGCGTGGACCGGATGTAGGTGGGGCGAAATCGCCGGGCTACAACGCGACCACATAGACCTCGACCGCGGCGTGATCACAATCGACCCCGAGACCGGCGCCCTCCACGAGTCGGCACACGAGCTATGGCTCGGACCACCGAAGACACCAGCCTCGGCCCGCACCATCGCTCTCCCACCATTCCTCATCACCCAACTCGGGGAACACCTCGCCCACAGCAGCAGCCCATTCGTATTCACCAGCCCGCAGGGCAAGCTGCTACGGCGCAGCACCTTCGATCGGAGAGTCTTCAGGCCCGCCGTGGACGGCAGCCTGCGCAAAGACACACAGTCAGTAAAGCCTGGGTTGACCTTTCACGGACTCCGGCACAGTCACAAAACCTGGCTCATCGCCGACGGCATCCCCGAGATCGCCCAAGCCCGTCGCCTCGGCCACCACCTCGCCAACCGCTTGGTCGAGGTCTACAGCCATGTCGCACCCGAAATCGAAACCCGACTCCTCCACCAACTAGAACGACGCTGGAAGCAAGCCACAACCAACAAACGATCACATCGCGCGCCTCATCGCCGACGTGACCCCCACACGGCTCCCGCGCAGCGCGCCACCCTCCACAGAGCACGGCTGAACCAGAAAACCCAGTTCAACACCACTATGCAGCGAACATCCAACCCAGATACCCGTGCTCGCAGTGCTCCAGAATTGCTCCAGCTAGATGCGTCCAGCGACCGACGACGACCATGGCTGTCGATCATCGCGGACATGAGAGAAGCCCTCCGGCCAGGCAAAACATCTGACCGAGAGAGCTTCATCAAAAAGTGGAGCTGAGGGGGTTCGAACCCCTGACCCCCACACTGCCAGTGTGGTGCGCTACCAGCTGCGCTACAGCCCCGTGGTGGTACAAGTTACCGGACGTCGCCGGAGGGCTCGCAGGCGGGTCCGTTCTTCCCCCGGGCATGGTTCGCGTGCTACACCGACATCCGTGGTCGTTGATGCCCAAGTGGTGCCTCTGGTCGAGCCGGACGCGGAAGGGGTTGATCCCCAGCGACGTCGTGAGCTGCAGGAACGTCGGCTCCGACAGTTGGTGGACCGGCTGCTCGCCGCGGACGGGCTCCAGGCTTCCCGGCTTCGGGACGCCGGGGTCGACAGTGGCGCGGACGTCACGCTCGACCGGCTCGGGCAGCTACCTACGGTCACCAAGCGGGACCTTTGGGATCATTACCCGGACGGGTTGCGTGCGGTCCCGATTGAAGACATCGTCTGCGTGCACGGGTCGTCGGGGACCGGTGGGCGGCCCACGCTCATTCCCTACACAGCCGCTGACATCGACGTCTGGGCCCAGGTCATGGCTCGGGCGCTCGGTGGGGCCGGTGCCACGCGGCGCAGCCTCGTGCACAACGCCTACGGGTACGGGCTCTTCACCGGCGGCCTCGGCGTCCATCACGGAGCGATGAGGCTCGGCGCGACCGTGTTGCCACTTTCGGGTGGTATGACCGACCGGCAGGTCCGCATGATCGCCGATCTCAAGCCCGACATCCTGACGTGCACACCCTCCTACGCGATCTTCCTCGGCGAGGCGATGACGGAGCCGCCGCCCAGCCTGCGGGCCGGGCTGTTCGGTGCCGAGCCCTGGACCAACGAGATGCGTGCCCAGATCGAGCGTCTTCTCGGCCTGCGTGCGCTCGACATCTACGGGCTCTCCGAGATCATCGGCCCCGGGGTGGCCGCCGAGTCGCTCGACTCGGACGGCATGTTGAACGTCGCCGAAGACCACTTCTTCGTCGAGGCCGTCGACGCCGACGGGCGGGCCGTGTCGGACGGGACGCCGGGGGAGCTGGTGTTCACCACGCTCACCAAGACGGGCATGCCGCTCCTGCGCTACCGCACCGGCGACGTCGCGACGCTCGCCGGGCCGGTGCCGGGGGCGCCGCGCACGTTGCGGCGGATGTCGAAGCTGCTCGGCCGCACCGACGACATGCTGGTCGTGCGGGGTGTGAACGTCTTCCCGACCGAGATCGAGGCGGTGCTGCTCGCGGACGGCCGCGTCAGCCCGCACTACCTGGTCGTCGAGGACCGGCGGGTCGCGGCGCGTGCGGAGCTGATCGTGGCGGTCGAGCCGGTCGCGGACGGCCATGGTCTCGCCGCCGACCTCGACCGGGCGTTGCGGGAGCGGCTCGGCCTCACCTGTGTGGTGCGGGTCCTCGCCCCGGGCAGCGTGCCCAGGGTGGAGGTCGGCAAGGCCAAGCGGCTCGTCCGCTGGTCGGAGGGGCCTGCGCCGCTCGACGGGCTAGCTGGCTGACTTGACCAGGTTGTCCAACCAGTTCGACTCGGACGTGTCGACGACCTGCTGGCCGACCGCGACGGTCGGCGTGCCGAAGCCCTTCTGACCGTTCCCCAGGTCCTGTTGCAGGTAGGGGGTCTTGCTGACCTCTTCGTAGTTCGTCGACACGAGACTGTCGTACTTGCCGCTGGTCACACAGCTCTTGAACGTCACGTCCTTGATGCCGAGGTCGGCGCCGAGCTTGGCGAGCTGCTGGTCGTCCCAGCCGCGGCTGCCCTCCTCGGGTTGGTCGTTGTAGAGGCTCTGGTGGAAGGCCGGGAACTGGCCCGCGTCGGCCGCGCACAGGCCCGCGTTGGCCGAGTCCGTGGAGTACCCCGGCGGGTCCGATCTGTCGTTGAGCAGCGGCAGCATGTGGTACCGGACCTGGACACTGCCCGCAGCGACGTTCTTCTCGATGTCGGCGCCGTAGGTCTTCTCGAACTCGCCGCAGATCGGGCAGAGGAAGTCCTCGTAGACGTCGAGGGTGACCTTGGCGTCGGTCTGGCCGACGACGACCACACCACCGTCGCGGGTGACCGGGAACTCGGCGGTGGCGGCCTGCTGGGAGCTGTCCGGCGCGATCGCCTTGATGTTCTGGCCCTCGGTGGTGTTCTTCTGGTTGTTGTAGATGATCACGCCACCGATGACGGCGGCGAGCAGCACGACCACCACACCGACGCCGACGATGACCTTCCTGCGGTCGTTGTCGCCACGACGTGCCGCCGCCACGGCTTTGCTGCCGCCGCCCCGGCCCTGCGCCTGACGCTTCTTGCGAGCGTTGCGCTGTGCTCCACCCACCGGTCCTGTCCTTCCCTACGTGTCCTGGGGCTCCGCGGCGGGGGCCTTCGCCGTCAACCACCCGTCGAGCGAGGCGAGACTGCGCGGCCGCGCCACCAGCCACCCCGCGAGCAGGAGAAACCCGACGTCGCGCGCGATCTCCTGCGGGTACTGCGTCTGCCCCGCCGCGACCTGTCCGCCGCCGCCGAAGCATCCGCAGTCGATGGTCAGCCCCCGTGCCCAGGACTGCGCGACCGCCCCGACGAAGGCGACGAGCACGACGACCGACACGATCGCGCCGATCCGCGTCCCGAGCCCGACCAGCAGCAACACCCCGAGCGCGAGCTCGAGGAAGGGCAACGCCCCGGCGACGACACTGGACACGGACCCGGGTAGGAGATCGTAGGCCTGCACGGCGATGTAGGTCTGGTTGAGGTCGCTGGCCTTGATGGACCCGGAAACCAGCCACACGGCGGCGAGACCAAGCCGAACAATCAGCCCGACGAGGTCAAGCACCCGCGCAGAAGGTCGCACCACAACACGAAGTTACCGAAGCCGCCTTAGCGCAACCTGAGAGCCCGTCGTCGCAGGTGAGCCCCCACCACAGCACCGTAGACGAGATGGTCGACGACCTGCGGAAAAACGGACAAGCCACGCACAGCGGCCGCTCGCCGCCCAGGCATCCGCAAGTCGACGGCGGCGATGACACCACCAGCGACAACGCCCCAGAAGACGGTCCCCCGCGCGGGCAGAACCTGCGCGAGCACGACGCCCCACCCGGCAGAGATCCCGACGTGCACGGGCACCCCGACAAGAGCCAGGTTCCACCGCCCACGCCCGTCGGGCAGGAGAAGCCGGCCGGCGGCAACCGAGGCGGCAAGGGGATCGCGGCGACGAACGATGGCCCACAGCGTGGAGGGCACCCCGCCGACCACACCACCGGCAATCCCAGCCCGAACCCCACCCCGCCGCACAGACCGAGTGTCCCCGACAACACACCGCAAGGCAGCCCCGGCCGGGAAGCTCCGGCACCGGCGACCGCCTGACGTGGCAAGCCGCCCACCAGGACCGCGAGGACGCCTACCAGCCCCACAACCACCTGAGCCAGAATCCGGCGAAAGCTGGATCGGGAACCAGAGGATGGTGGCCAGGGCTGACCCAGCCGCAACGCGGGCAAGGTCCGGCGTGTGGCTGGGTTGACAACCGAGGGCGATCGGGATGAGACCTGCCAACGCCGGGCAGACACCGACGGCATCCCGAAGGCGGGAACCAAGAGCCCTGACAGGTGCGACCAGGCGGCAACGCGGGGGCGGATCCAGTGGTGACGCTGGGGCAGGATCCGAGGGATGGTGTTGGGGGAGACGCAGGGGCCACGCGAGTGGCATGGGCCGGCGGCGGCGCTGGTCCGTCCCCACCGAGGACCGTGGCTGGCGCGAGGTCAGGCAACAACGCCTGAGGGAGGACCCAGCGGCAACGCCAAGAGCCGCGACAACCGGCAACGCCGAGGGTGGGGAATAGGCAGGGTGTGGGCGGCGACACCGAGGTTGGGGAATCGGCGGTAGGCGGGGTTGTGGGCGGCAACCCCGAGGGTGAGGAATGGGCGGTAGGGCAGGGTTGGTGGGCGGCAACGTCGAGGGCTGGGAATCGGCGGTAGGCGGAGGGCGGTGGGCGGCAACGCCGAGGTTGGGGAATCGGCGGTAGGCAGGGTCGGTGGGCGGCGCCGAGGTTGGGGACCTGGCGGTAGGGCAGGGTTGGTGGGCAGCGATGCAGAGGGTTGGGAACTGTCAGCAGGGCAGGGTCGGTGGGCGGCGCCGAGGTTGGGGACCTGGCGGTAGGGCAGGGTTGGTGGGCCGCGATGCGGAGGGTTGGGAACTGTCAGCAGGGCAGGGTCGGTGGGCGGCGCCGAGGTTGGGGACCTGGCGGTAGGGCAGGGTTGGTGGGCCGCGATGCGGAGGGTTGGGAACTGTCAGCAGGGCAGGGTCGGTGGGCGGCGCCGAGGTTGGGGACCTGGCGGTAGGGCAGGGTTGGTGGGCCGCGATGCGGAGGGTTGGGAACTGTCAGCAGGGCAGGGTCGGTGGGCGGCGCCGAGGTTGGGGACCTGGCGGTAGGGCAGGGTCGGCGGGCCGCGATGCGGAGGGTTGGGAACTGTCAGCAGGGCAGGGTCGGTGGGCGGCGCCGAGGTTGAGGAATCGGCGGTAAGGCAGGGTCGACGAGCGACAGCACCGAGGGCTGGGAACCGGCGGCAACGCCGGAACGGCGGCAGGCGCCCACGCTGGGTCGGGAACCGACCGCGACGTGGGGTCTGCGGGGGTCGCCCCCGCAGAATGATGAGGGCCGACCCCGGCGAGGCTGCGTCAGCAACCGAGCAGGGTCGGCCCAGAGGTCCGTGGAGGTGCCGGGAATCGAACCCGGGTCCTCTGTCGCTTCAACAGGGCTTCTCCGTGCGCAGCTCACTGTGTCTCTACTCGGCCCCGCCGGTCACGTGAACAAGCCGGTGTGACGGGCCCAGCCGCTGTTGGTGTCCCGCAGCGGCCCTGCGGCCAGTCCGCTGCGGTAAGCCTCCTAGCTGATGCCGGCAGACCGGGTCGGAGGCGACCCCGGGCCGACAGACATCGCTACTCGCTCAGGCGGCGAGTGCGACGTCGCGCTGGTTATTAACCTTGGCGCTTATTGGTTTGCGGCGACGCTTGAGGTGGCCATCCGCCTGCACCTGCACGCTTCCCCTGAATCAACGTCCAGAGTCGAAACCGTTCACCCCCTCGTCGTGACTGTGTCACGTGAAGGATAACGCCTGGCGCCCGGCGGATCATCCCGGTTACCGGGCCACCCTCGTGGAGGTAGGGAAAACCCCACCCCCAAGTCTGCGGTACACCGCATGGTCCCCGCCTCCCCGACGCGCCATCCTGGTCACATCACCCGCAAAGGAGACCCAGCGATGACGACCACACACCGTGACGGCACCCGGCCGAACCCACCGCTGTTGGGTTCGCTCGCGTATCTGGTGATGAACCTGCCGATCGGGATCGGGTCGTTCGTGTTCGTCGTGACGAGCACGTTCCTCGGCCTCGGCACCGTGGTCATCTGGGTCGGCCTGGCCGTTCTGACGGTCGGGATGCTGGCGATGCGGGGCATGACCGGCCTCGAGCGGATGAGGGTGCACGCGATGCTGGGCACCTACATCGCCTCGCCGTACCGGCCGCTGCCGGAGAAGGGACGGTGGCTCGCCCGGGTCAAGGACCCCGCCACCTGGAAGGACATGGCCTACCTCGTGCTGCTCCTGCCACTGGGCATCGCGGAGTTCACGATCATGGTGGTGCTGTGGGCGGTCAGCCTGTACCTGACGCTCCTGCCGCTGTACTGGCACTGGGTCCCGGCCGACTGGCAGCTGGTGATGTGGAACCACTCGTTCGTCTCTCCGGACTCCTCGTGGTTGAGCACGCTGCCGTTCGCCGGGCTCGGGGTGCTGATCCTGGCGCTGGCGATCATCGCCACCAACGCCCTGGGCACCATGCACGCCATGTACGCCCGCGCCATGCTCGGCCCGAGCCAGCGCCGGATCGCGAAACTGGAAGGCCTGTCGACGGCTGGTGCGATCGACTGGAGCACCGAGTGGCCGCAGAACACGAGCACGATGACCTACGGATCGGTGTCCCGATGACCAGCCCGGCCGAGAAGCAACCACTGCGCTTGGTCCAGCCCCACGTCCCGGTGGATGCTGGCGAGGTGGCACCGTTTCCCGAGAACCCACAACCGCAGGGCGCGCCCTACCCGGACGTCCAGCAGGCGGAGTACCCCACGCAGGGCCTGGACCTGGGTGCCCACGCCGCCCCGCTGACGCAGCCGCTGACCCAGCAGGCGACCGTGCCCGTTGCCCAGCCGGAGCCCGAGGTGGCGGTGGGTGCGGAGGTCGACAAGCCGACGCTGGTCAGCCGCGGTTTCCGGGCGGCGGGGTTCATGCTCGCGGGCTTCCCGGTCAACCTGCTCGCCTTCATCCTCATCGTGACGTTGTTCTCGGTCGGGGTGAGCACCCTGGTCGTCTGGCTGGGCCTGGTCGTCCTGCTGGTCGCGACGAAGACGGTCTTCGGTTTCGCCGCCGCCAACCGGGGGCTGATCCGCAGGACGCTCGGCGTGGACATCCCCGCGCCGCCGATCACCTACGACGACTCCGGCACGTTCTGGCAGCGATACTTACGCCGCCTGACGCACCCGCAGATGTGGCGCAACCTCGCCTACCTGGTGCTGGCGTTCCCACTCGCCTGCTTCGAGTTCCCGCTGGCGATCGCCGGTGTGATCATCCTGCCGGTCGGTCTGTTCGTGCTGCCCGTGGTCGCCGCGCTGCACGTCCTGCTGGCGCGGGCGCTGCTCGGGCCGAACTCGACCGCCGCGCTGGAGCAGAAGGCCGAGCGCCTGCAGGCGTCGCGGGCCCGTGGCGTCGACGCGGCGGAGGCCGAGCGGCGGCGCATCGAGCGGGACCTGCACGACGGCGCGCAGCAGCGGCTCGTGGCGGTCGCCATGGGGCTCGGCCGGGCGAAGTCGAAGATGGACCTCGACCCGGACGCGGCCAAGGCGCTGATCGACGAAGCACACGCGGACGCGAAGCTCGCGGTGTCGGAGCTGCGTGACCTTGCTCGCGGCATCTATCCGGCGGTGCTCGGCGACCGGGGTCTCGACGCGGCACTGTCGTCGCTGGCGGCGAAGTGCCCGATCCCGGTCGAGGTCAACGTCCGGATCGACCCCCGGCCGCCTGCCGCGGTGGAGTCGACCGCGTACTTC
The DNA here is from genome assembly GCF_004364325.1 of Actinophytocola oryzae. Lineage (GTDB taxonomy): Bacteria > Actinomycetota > Actinomycetes > Mycobacteriales > Pseudonocardiaceae > Actinophytocola > Actinophytocola oryzae. Next base: position 19,089 of record NZ_SOCP01000018.1, read on the forward strand.
ATCGTCGGCGAGTGCCTCACGAACATCGCGAAGCACTCCGGCGCCGCGGAGGCCAAGGTCAACGCGTGGCGTGAGGAGCGGCCTACCGGCGACCTGGTGGTCGTGGAGATCACCGACGACGGTCACGGCGGCGCGTCGATGCGTGCGGGCGGTGGGCTGTCGGGTCTCGCGGACAGGGCTGCCACGATTGACGGCGTGATGACCGTGGTGAGCCCCATCGGCGGGCCGACAGTGATCAGGGCGGACCTGCCATGCGTGTGGTGATCGCGGAGGACTCCGTGTTGCTGCGGGCGGGCATCCAGCGCCTGCTGGCCGACGAGAACATCGAGACGGTCGCGGCCACGGAGGACGGTGACGGGCTGCTGGTCGCCGTCAGCGAGCACCGGCCGGACCTCGCGATCGTGGACGTGCGGATGCCGCCGTCGTTCACCGACGAGGGTCTGCGGGCGGCACTGCGTGCGCGCGAGCAGCAGCCGGGGCTGCCGGTGCTGGTGCTGTCGCAGTACGTGGAGGAGCGGTACGCGGTGGAGCTGCTGTCCGGCGGCGCGGGTGGGGTCGGCTACCTCCTCAAGGAGCGGGTGGCCGACGTCGCCGAGTTCGTGGACGCGGTGCACCGGGTCGCGAACGGCGGCACGTGCATCGACCAGGAGGTGATCGCACAGCTCATGGCACGTGGCAGGCGCAACCCCATCGACGTGCTCACCCCCAGGGAGCGCGAGGTCCTCGGGCTGATGGCCCAGGGGCTCACCAACGTGGCCATCGCCAAGTCGCTGACGGTCTCCGACGGCGCCGTGGAGAAGCACGTCGGCAACATCTTCTCGAAGCTGGGCCTGGAACCCAGCGCGGAGGAGCACCGCAGGGTCCGCGCGGTGCTGACCTTCCTCGAACGCGGATAAGGGACCCGGGGGGTGAGGGAACTTGTCGAAATCGGGTGCGGGTAAGCCATTTCGGTCTATAGGGTGCCCCCGGTAAAGGGGGCACGGCATGACGAAGCTGAACCAGATCATCGCGGTCGAGAAGAGTGTCAAGAGCGGCTCGCTCCGGGAGCTCACCGATGCTCATCACGGGCTGCAGAAGCCCACGCTGCTCGCCGGCATCTCGCGGACCTACCAGCCGAAGGACGAAGACGGCGAGGTACTGCCGCCGGAGTCCACACGGGTGCAGGTCAAGGCCGAGGACGTCCTGCGCAGGACCGCCGCCATGCTGACCCGCCTGTTCGACGTCACCGCGACCAAGGACTGGGCCAACTGCGTGGCCAAGGCCGACATCGTGGTCGACGGCCAGACGCTGCTGCGTGACGTGCCGGTGTCCTACCTGCTCTTCCTGGAGAAGCAGCTGACCGACCTGCACACGTTCGTCAAGAAGCTGCCGCTACTGGACGCGGCCGAGGACTGGGGCTTCGACGGGTCCGCCGACTGCTGGCGCACCGAGCAGGTCCGCACCATCCGCACCAAGAAGGTCCCGCGCAACCACGTCAAGGCCGAGGCGACCGAGAAGCACCCGGCGCAGGTCGAGGTGTACTACGAGGACATCCCGGTCGGCTACTGGAGCACGGTGAAGTTCTCCGGCGCGCTGCCCGCGCAGCGCGTCAACGAGCTGCTCGACCGCGTGGAGAAGCTCCAGCACGCGGTGAAGTTCGCTCGGGAGGAAGCCAACAACATGGAGATCACCGACCACCACGTTGGCGAGGTGATCTTCGGCTACCTGTTCGGGTAGCACCACGGACTCCCCGCTGGAGCGCGGGGATGCGCTCCCAGAAGGGAGCGTGAAGCTGAAGCTGAAACGTCAGCCTGAATCGCTCGGTAAGAGTGGGGGTTCGAATCCCTCTCCCGGCACCCCACGCCGGGATAGCCCAACAGGCAGAGGCAGCCGAGGTCAATCTCAGACTCTCGCTCCAGACTCAGCATTTCCGCCGAACGCCAGATCACTCGAGGCCGGGCAAGACTCGTCGGGGTGTGGGTTCGAATCCTGCTGGCCGCTCCACGTGCGGCTGTAGCTCAACGGCAGAGCACGACGACCTAAGGACTGATCCGACCTCTTAAACGTCGCTGGTGTGCGCAAATGGGCGGGACAACGGGGCCCTGGACTGGACATGTCCAGGGCCCCACCTGCATTCCCGGGCAGCCGGCCGTCTCGATAAACAGGTTGATGGTCGGCGAGGCGTCGGTCATCATTGGTTTCACCAGATCAGAGGAGAAGAGATGGCCGGCATCAAAGGCGAAAGGCTCCCGTCGTGACGAGGTGATGGCACGCCAGGGAGCCGCCCATCGGGAAACCGGTCCGGGCGGCTTTCTCTGTCTGGGGCAGGTTTACGCGGTCGTGGTGAACTCGGCGGACATGCCGGTCTTCCAAACCGGAGAAGTGGGTTCGATGCCCACCGACCGCTCTCCACACGTGCCTCTCGCGGTCGATTGGTGGAGCACCCGCCTCGTCAGCGGGGTTCGAGACCCCGAGGGAGGCTCGTGTACGAGGTGGAGCATGGCGGTCTGTGCGGCGCCCTGATAAGGCGATGGATCAGGTTCGACTCCTGGCACCTCGACGTTCGGCAACCTGGGTCGTTAGCTCAAGGGTAGAGCAGTCGCCGAGTAGCGTGGCCGCCCTCCGCACGCACGTGCGGCCATGGCAACGCTTCCTTCTCTCTTCTTCAACCGACAGGTTCGGGGTTCGAGTCCCCGGCGATCCACTTTCTTCCCGTTCAGCGCGCCAGGCGGCCCAGCAGTGACGAGGAGGCTGCCACGCCCGCCGCGGCGGCCACGACCAGGACGGCGAAGTCCGTGGCGAGGTGGGCCGGTGTGCCGAGCAGTAAACCTCGCAGTGCGTCGACCTGGTAGGTGAGTGGGTTCACCGTGCTGATGGCGCGGACCCACGCCGGCATCACGTCGACCGGGTACAGGGCGTTGGAGGCGAAGAAGAGCGGCATCGTGATGGCCTGGCCGATGCCCATCAGCCGGTCGCGGGTGAGGACGATGCCCGCGATCGTCATGGAGAGGCAGGCGAAGAACGCCGAGCCGAGGACCACGGCGACCGCGACACCCAGTAGCCGCAGCGGGTTCCACGTCATGCCCACGCCCAGCAGCGCGGCCAGTACCACCACCACGACCGCCTGGACGACCGCTTTGACGCCTGCCGCGAACGCCTTTCCCGTGATCAGCGCCGCCCTCGGTGTCGGGGTGACCAGCAGCTTGGTGAGCACGCCCGCGTCGCGCTCCCAGATGATGTGGATGCCGTAGAAGATCGAGATGAACATCGCGGACTGGGCGATGATCCCCGGTGCCATGTAGTCGAGGTACGGAATCCCGCCGGTCGGGATCGCGCGGATGCGGGTGAAGGTCTCGCCGAAGATCAGTAGCCAGAGGGCCGGTTGGATCGCCCTCGTGTACAGCTCGGTGCGGTCGTGGCGCAGCTTCTGCAGCTCGACCACGCACATCGCGCCTACCCGGGCTGCCACCACCCGCCAGCCGGTGCGGGCTCTGGGTGGCGTCAGCAGCAGCGGTGAGGTCTCAACCGAGCCGGGAAGCGGTGCGGCGGGTGCGGCGGACATCGCTGAACCTCTCCTTCTGGTCCTCGTGCGCGTCGGCCAGGTCGCGCCCCGCGAAATGGCGGAAGACGTCCTCCAGCGTCGGCGGTGGTCCGTCGCCCCTGGTGGCCGCCAGGTTGTCCTTCAGCTCACGGGGTGTGCCCAGGCCGCGGATCTGGCCTCGGTGCATCAGGGCGACGCGGTCGCAGTACTGGTCTGCCTCGTCCATGTAGTGGGTGGTGACCAGCACGGTCATGCCGGTGGCGGCCCGCACCGCGCCGATGTGCTCCCACACCTCGGTGCGGGCGATGGGGTCCAGTCCGATGGTCGGCTCGTCCAGCACCAGCAGCCGCGGCGCGTTGACCAGCGCCTGCGCCAGCTCCAGCCTGCGGATCATGCCGCCGGAGTACGTCTTGGCCAGGCGGTCGGCGGCGTCGGTGAGACCGACGGCCTCCAGTGCGGCCGCCACGCGTGGGCGGCGCTCCCTGCGGGGCACGTCGAAGACGCGGGCGAACAGGGTCACGTTCTCCCTGCCGGTGAGTCCGGCGTCGGCCGAGAGCGCCTGTGGGACGTAGCCCAGCAGTCGCCTGACCGCCATCTTCTCCCTGGCCACGTCGTTGCCGAACACCTGGACCATGCCCGCCGCCACCGGCAGCAGGGTGGTGATCGCGCGGATCGTCGTCGTCTTGCCCGCGCCGTTCGGGCCGAGCAGGCCGAAGACCTCTCCGGTGGCCACCGAGAGATCGACACCGTCCACCGCCCGGTTCGTGCCGAACGCGTAGACCAAGCCGGTGCAGTCGACCGCGGAACCGGTCGTCATGTGCCGTCCACCTCCTTCCGCAGGCCCTGCGCGAGCCTGCGCAGGGCGGGCACCGCCGCGGCCAGTGCCGCGCGGTCCGGTACCGACAGGCGTCCCACCTGTTCCCGCATGAGTGCCTCGCGCCTTTCCTGCCAGTCACGCATCCGTTTCTCGGCGACCGGGGTGAGGTGCAGCACCGCCGCCCGCCGGTCGTCGGCCGCCTTTTCGCGGTGCAGCAGGCCGGCCTCGGCCAGCTCGTTGACCAGCGTCGACACCGTGTTGCCCGCCAGGCCCAGCCGCTCGGCCGCGTGCGAGACGCGGACCCCCGGGTGCTTGTCGACCAGGCGCAGCAGCTCCACCTGCGCACCGCGGATCGGCGGGCCGACAACACCGGCCCGCAGGGTGCGCCGCATCAGCCGGTGCACTCCGTGGAGCACGTCGGCGAAGTCGTCGGGGACGTCCGTCACCGCCCCAGATTACCTCTGAAGCAGAGCTAACTACTCGTGATGCGCGGCACTCGGCCGTGCAACCCTTCGCGAACCGGTTCCGTAAGTAACCGCGGTGCGAAGGGAGTACACATGCGGAAAGCCGACGAGGACCGGTTCCGGGAGTTCGCCCGGAGTCATGCCATGGCCATGCGGCGCAGCGCGTTCCTGCTCTGCGGCGACTGGCACCTGGCTGAGGATCTGGTGCAGACCGCATTGATCAAGATGTACCGCGCCTGGCCTCGGATGGTGCGGACCGACCGCCCGGTCAACTACGCACGCAGGACCCTGCTCCGCTGCTGGCTCGACGAGCTGCGCAGGCCGTGGCGCCGTGCCGAGCGGCGGGACGGCCTCGTGCCGGACGCCGTCGACGGCGCGGTCGACCCGGCCTGGGCCCAGCAGCGACAGGACCTGCGTGGGGAGCTGTTCGACGCGTTGTCCGCGATACCGCCGAGGCAGCGAGCGGTGCTCGTCCTCCGTTATTTCGAGTCGCTCTCCGTCGCCGAGACGGCGGAGGCGCTCGGGTGCTCCGAGGGCACTGTCAAGAGCCAGGCCGCACGTGGTCTGGCTGCGATGAAGGCCGCACTCGACCCGGCGGCCGAGGCAGCGTTGAGGAGTGAGTTGTCATGATCGAAGATCGGCTTGCGGAGGAGTTCCGTTCGGCGGTGACCGGCGAGCCGCCACTGGGTTTCGACCCGGACGACGTGGTGACCGAGGCCGCGCACCGACGCAGGCGCAGGTTGGCCGCCGGGGCGACCGCCTTCGCGACCGGCGGCGTGGCGTTGGCCGCCGCGGCGGTGTTCGCCACGTCCGGCATGGCCGGTTCGTCTGACGTACGGGTGGGTGCCGGGCCGTCGGGCTCGGTCGTCTCGACCACGCCGCCGGGGGAGGGCAAGCCGGCCGAGTCGATGCCGCCCTCGACGCCGCCGACCTTCCCGGGGTCGGACGAGGTGGTGGCGAACCTCGGGCAGGTGATCCCGGCGGTGCTGCACGACCGGGTGCCGGGACTGGAGTTCACCGAGCCGGACAGCGGCCCCCTGATGGTCGTCGATGGCAGGCGCGGGGTCGGCGGTGCCTATCTCGTGAGCGGCACCACACACCGGTACGTGACGGTCTTCGTCTACCACGACAAGGACACGCTCGACCTCGTCGGCGACCCGGCGGCGAGCGGCGGCTGGGGACCGCTCCTCAGCGACACCCCCCAACAGGACGGCTCCCACCTGCGGGTCTACGGCCTCGGCGGAGGCGACAGCCAGGGTCTGACGGTCCTGCACCTGCGCACCGACGGCGTGATCGTGCAGGCCGACACCACGGCGAAGCCCGAGCCGGGACAGAACGGCCTCGCCGTGAGCCAGGAGGTGCTGACCGCCGTCGCCACGGACCCCCGGTTGACGTTCTGACACGACGGGCGGCCGGGCTCCGGCTCGGCCGCCCGGCTGTGCCGAAGGGACGGCAGCACTCCCGGCCGCCGGGGCAAATTCCGTTGACGGGTGGGCGGGGCGCGGTCATGATTGTCCTCGTTGAACTGACCAAAGGGGAAATGATGACCGGCCGAAAGCGTCAGCGAGCGAGGTGGTGCCCCGCCGCCATGCCGCTTGCCGGCCGTGAACAGGCCAAACTGTGGTCCATCGACGAGGGCTCCCCGCCGTGACGTGGTGATGTCACGACCAGGAGCCGCCCCTCGGGAAACCGATCAGGGCGGTTTCTTTTGTTTGTTCACGAATTACCCATGGGTCGTTAGCTCAATGGGTAGAGCAGCCGGCTGAACTAGTGCGCCCGCTTTCCGCTCACGCGGACATGGGTGCGCTTCCTTCTTCTACCGGACCGGCAGGTTCGGGGTTCGAGTCCCCGGCGACCCACCAGATGACGGAAAGGGGAGACCCGTGCTCGAGAAGTTGATCATCCAGAAGACGCTGCGCGTGCCGGCGAGCGCGGGCGCCCACGGCGACGGCACGGCGGTGGCCCGGCAGCTCGACGCGGCTCTGCTCGGCGTCGGCTTCTCCGCCTCGCGGGCCCTGCTCGACCACGTCGGCGGCCTGGCGACGGGTCCGGCCATGGACCTCGCCGCCACGGTCGTGGCCTCGGTTCGCGAGCTGGTCGGTGACCACGTCCAGCACAACGCCTACTTCGTCGGCTTCCCGGACGGCGTGCCCGACACCGTCGAGTTCTGGGTCGAGCGGCTGCGTGCCGCCGTGCTCACCGGTGACGCGACCGACGCCCAGCTGCGCGATGCGGTCACCTCCGGCGGGATCGACCTGCTCAGCCTCCCCGGCTACGGCACTTACCAGCACACCTACGCCGACCTCCTGGCCGCGCACGACGACCTCGTCGCCTCGGCGGGTGACCGGCTGACCGTGCTCCACCTCGGCGACACCGTCGAGGCGGAGGCGGCGCGTCTCTACCTGTCCATGGCGGGCAGTGTGACGCCGCTCGGCGAGGCCGACCTGGCGATCCTCAGCGAGCTCGCGGTGTCCTGTGTGGACGACGAGCAGCCCGCTGAGATCCCGGTGCGGGAGAACCGTGCCGTGCTCAACGGGGTTCGGCTGGTCCTCGGCCGGCCTCTCGTCGCGGTCGACACCACGACCGACGTACTGCGCCTGGCCTGCCAGGTCTCCGGCGGCGACGTCTCTCTCGCCACGCCGACGCGGTTGCGTGCACTCCGGCGACGTCACCGACGCACGCGAGGGCGCGACCGAGTTCATCGACGTGCCGCTCGCCGGCATGGGGCAGTACGTGGTGCCGCAGGTCCACGTCTACGCGGGCGAGTCGTTCGACGAGGTCGCGGAGTCGATGTTCGGGTACCAGACCCGTGGGCGCGACCAGGGCGGCGCGCCGTTCGACGCGCGGACCGTGCGGTCACGCTCGAGGCTGCACGGCCAGGGCCGGGTGGCGCTACCGGTGGTGTTCGCCAGGGGCGAGCACGGTTGGCAGGCGGTGTGGCTGCACCTGTACCTGCGGGGCACGCCGGCGTTCAACCGGGTGGAAGGCAACACGTTCACCACGGCCCACCGCGTGCGGGCACTGGTGGAGCGGCGGTACCTGACCATGTCCTACCTCGTCGGCCTGTGGCGCACGCGGACCGAGGTGACGATCTGGGACGGTCGAGCACTCGACGGGCCGGTGACGTTCGTCGGTGTCGACGCGCCTCGCGAGCTGCCCGACGGATCGGACGTGTATACATTGGACCGGCTCGGCGAGCTGATCCCGGCGTGATCGTGGCCAGTGGGGCCATGGGAGGGCTTCCTTCTTCCAGGAACACAACCCCTTAGCACTCCCGCTTTCCCCGCTGGCCACGGTCAGAACTGCTCGGTCACTCGACACCCGGGAACCGGAACACGGCCTCCGGCAAGGGGTTCTCGTTCGTGGCCGGTCGCTTCCACATCTCGGCGAAGCGTCGCAGGGAGGTCGTGGCGAGCTGGTCGAGCGAGTGGCGGGTCTCGTCCACCGTGCCGTCGGCGAAGATCTCCGCGGGAGACAGCTCACGCAGCAGGAGCATGGGACGCTCGCCGTCGGTCAGCTCCAGGACCTTGAAGCGTGTCCCGGGAGGGAAGACCACCCGGTCCGCCACCGTCGCGTCAAGCGGTGCCGTCCTGCGGGCGGTCATCGACCACACCAGCAGGTCCGCCTCGCCCTCGCCGGGCGCGGGCGGCGCGGTCAGCATGCTGTGGAAGGCGGGCTCGGTCACGATCGTGTTGTGGCGGTAGAAGTCCCACTGCGCCGCCGTGGGGGTCAGTGTCGCCACCGTGCCACCCCGGTGCTGCGGCAGTGCCCTCAACGCCGTCACAGCGCAGCGGGCCAGGTCCACGTACGGGCCTTTCCTGCCGTCACGCAGGGCCTTGTTCATGGTCTGGTCCGTCAGGTACAGGTGCAGCGCCAACGCGTCCTCCGGCGCGCCTGCGGCCAGCTTCGGGTGCGCCGCGACGATCTCCCGGACCGGGTCGGCCTTCGGACCGAACTCCTTCGGCCATGACTCGCGGACCCTCGCGCGGGTCTGCGTCATCCCCTCCTCGGACAGCGGTGTACTCAGGTCCACCGGGAGGGACGTCGTGGGCACGGACTCGGTCAGCCAGTCGAACTCCTCGACCGTCGCCACGTCCGGCGGCGAGGTCGCCACGAGACGGCTCGCCAGCCTCGCGGCGTAGTCGAGCTTCCCGTGCACCTCCTGCGCGACCGTCCGCATGCGAGGCGTGTCTTCGTGCAGCAGCAGCATCGTCGCGGGGTCCACCGGGGTGGCACGCGGCTCGTCCGCGTTGGCCGGGGCCTCGGCGGGCCTGACCCACAGGCCCGCGGACACGACCTCCAGCACCACGTCCGGGGCGTACTCGTACGTGCCCGGCGCGAGCTCGCGGAGGCCGGACAGCGGGGCGCGGTACGCCGCCGGCTTCGGGACCGTGCCGTGCGGTGAGTACGTGAGCTGCTGTACGAACGCGTTCCAGCCGTGCGAGCCGTCCTCGCGGAGGAGGTGGACATCCGACCTGCCCACCGGCATGCCCGTGTAGCAGGTGATCTCCTCGTCGAGGAGGTCGGCCAGTGCCTGGCCCAGCGGGGTTCCGGAGGGGGTGGCCACCGGTCCGAAGTGGACGAACCGCACTTTCGGGTGGTCGGCGGGCGGCAGGGCCTCCCACAGCGAGACCACGTCGTCCAAGGGAAGCTCCGGGAGGTCGCGGCCGCCCAGCGCGATCGTCAACACGTCCGGCCTGCACGGGATCGAGTGCGTGATCCGGTTCCTGCCCGCGTCCAGACGGCCCCTGTCACCCTCCGGGCGCAGCCACAGGCCGGACGGCATCGGCTCCGCGGTGCTCTTCCCCGTCCCGAACCGCTCGTTGACCAGCAACGACTCCCAGGACGGGCGTGGGAAGCGCTTCGCCTCACGTGCCGGCTCGCTGCCGGGCTGGAAGCGCAGCCAGCCGGTGCCGGGGCCCGCGTCCACGAACAGGCCGCCGTTCAGGTCGCGGAACAGGATGCCCGCGGGAGCCAGCACCGTGCGGCCGAGCCTGGCGGACAGCCAGTGACCTGCCGGCCCACCCAGCTCGCGGGACCCGTTCGTCAGCACCAGGCGCAGGCCGCGACGGCTGCGGGGCAGCGAAGTCGCGACGTACTCCCAGAACGTGCTCTCCACGGTGGTCGGCATGTCCGCCACCACGAGGTCGTTGTCCGGGTCGGCAGGCAACGCCGACGCGAGCGAGCGTGCGTCGGGGCTCATTCCGTCCGGGGCGTGCACCACCACGGCGTTGCCGACGGTGGTGACGCCGTGGTGCACGCTCCGCGGGCGGAGTTTCGTGAGCAGTGACATCGGCCTCCCCTTCCGATCCGGTCTCATGGTGGCTAGGAGTTCTCCGACGCGGACCGGTACTCGCCGTTGAGCATCGCCGTCGACAGCTCGATCCGGGAGCGGTAGCCGGTTCTGACGAACAGGCGCGACAGGCGGCCCTCGACGCTCTTGTCGCTGGTCCGCAGGGCCGCGGCCAGCTGCTTGTTGCTCAGGCCGCCCGCCGCCAGCATCGCCAGCAGGCGTTCGTTCTCCGCGACCGTCTCCTTGCGGCCGGGGACCGGCACGCCGTGGTCACGCATCACGTTGCGCGACCACGCCCGGTACAGCACCGCGTCCAGCGTGCCGAGCAGCCCGTACGCCTCGGCGAGCAGCCTCGGGTCGGCGCCGCCGTGCCTGACCAGGCGGTCCAGCACGATCGCCTGCTCGAGCGGCTGCGCACGCTCCCGAACCAGCCGCTCGCACTCCCGGGCCGCCTCGTGGTCCTTGTCGACCGTCGCGCGGGCCAGCAGGGTCAGCATCGTCGCGCGACTGGTCTGACACAGGCGTTCCAACGCGGCGAGGCCCTGTTCGGCCTCGGCGCGGTCGCCGCGTTCCAGTGCCAGGTCGACGAGCTCGCTCCACACGACGTCCATGCCGACCGCGAGACCGGACTCGGTCACGCAGCGCCGCAGCCGGGCGCTCGCGCCGTCGTCGTCGCCGAACGCGCGGTCCACCTGTGCGTCGGCGAGGTCCAGCAGGTGCGCGAGCGTGGGCGGGGTGGCACGCGCGGTGTCGAGCAGCTGCCGTGCCGTGGCCAGCTCGCCCCGGGCGACGAGCACCGACACCGTGCTCGCGTACATGCCTGCCGAGCGGGTCTCCGCGCAGGCGATGCTCCTGCGGGCGAGGTCGACGGCCGCCTCCGCGTCGCCGCGTGCCGCCGCCAGCATCGACCGGCAGTACAGCGGTAGCTCCTCGGCGGCCAGCCCTTCCTCGGCGAGCAACCGCTCCGCCCGGTGCGTGTCGCCGGTGACGAGCAGCGCCGAGACGTGGCTGTCGACCTGGTCGAGCAGGTGCCGTCGCGACGAGCGCAGCGGCCAGTCGCGCCGGCCCGCGAGGCTGCGCTCGAACCGTTCCGGCGAGCCGGTCCACAGCTCGGCCATCGTCGCGGTCAGCCCGCCGAGCATGGCCGAGGTCGGGTTTCCCTCGTCCCACCCGGACTCGCGCAGCAGGTCACGTGCCTCCCGCCAGCGGTCCAGCCACCCGCAGGCCAGTGCGTGCGTGACGGTCGAGCGACCGGCCCAGTGGCCCTGTCCCGCCACCACCTCGCCGAGCGCCTCACGGTTGCCCGCGGCGCCGAGCGCCGCGGTCGCCATCGCGGCCACCTCCTGCGTGGTGTCCGGCGACAGCTGGTCGGCGTGGTCCTCGAGCAGCCGCAGCGCGCCGTGCAGGCACTGGTCGTGGTCCCCGAGCACGAAGCAGGTGGCCGTGTGCATGAGCAGGACCCGTGCGCGTTGGCGTTGGTCGCAGGCGAGCTCGGTCGCGGCGGCGAGCCAGCGCAGCGCGCACTCGGGCCGGTCGTCCCGCACGGCCGCCGCCCGGTGCAACAGCTCGCGAAGGGCACGTTCGGTGTCGACCAGCGCACCCGCGTCGGCGATGCGGTCGGCGAGGTAGTCCTGGTCGTCGCACACCGCCGTGTTCGTCCAGACCGCCGTCACCACCGCGGCCGACAGTGCCCGGCGCTCGAACGGGCCGAGGCACGCGAACAGCGCGGCGCCGACCAACGGCACGACGAACCGCCACGAGCGGCCCCGGTGCACGACACCGGCGTCGGCCAGCCGGTCCAGCAACGCCTGTGCGTCCGGTTCCTCGACGCGCAGGACCTCGGCGAGCAGCGTGGGCACCTCGGTGCCGAGCGGGGCGAGCACGGCCATCGCCTTCGCAGCAGCCCAGCAGTCCGCGCCGAGGTCGCGGACGGCCTCGACGAGCTGGTTGTCCGCCGGCGGCACGACCGGGGTGCCCGGCCGCACCAGGTAGGCCCTGCGGTCCACGACCTGCACGGACCCGTTGCGCAGCAACGCCTCCACCGTGTCCCGGACGGCGGCGGGCAGGCCACGGCTCAGCTCGCGCACCCGCCGGGTGAGCGCGGGCTCCGGCGACGCGGTGAGCATCGTCGTCACCTCGCGGGCGACCGCGCGGTGGGTGGCGGGCACGAGCCGGAACTGGTCGACGAGGTCAGCGGCCCGCAGGTCACGCAGCACCGCGGCCATACGCGGGGTCGGTGGGGTGGAACGGAAGGCGCAGACGCACCGCGTCCTGCCGCGGACCAGCGCGTGCAGCACGGCGAGCGAGTCGGGGTCGAGCCACTGGGCGTCGTCGATGAGCAGGACGGTGTTGGGGGTGGCGATCATCGTGGCGACGCGCCGCGCGAGCTCGGGGTTGTCGGCGGCACCCTGCACCGGGCCGAACGGCGCCCCGGCCTGGTCGGGTGCCGGCAGCCGCACGGCGTGCTCGCCGGGGGCGAACCGGATCGGCAGCAGGTCGCCCCTGGCGGTGGCGCGGCTCGCCGTCACGCGGCAGCCCTTGCGCAGCAACAGGTCGCTGAGCTGCGCGAGCAGGGTCGTCTTGCCGATGCCCTCGGCGCCGGTGACCAGGACGAGCGGCCGTCTCGCCGCGACGATCTCGTCCAGCATGCCGTGACCACCCCCGATGGTTGAACCAATCCCTACCGAGAACCACGCGCCGGGCGACGCCGAAGGTTCAGGTGGGGGATAGCCCTACCCGCGGCGGGGGACAGCCCCCGCGAACACGCAGGGCTACCACCCATGCACTGGGGGGACAGACCCAACGACACAGCCGCCTATCCCGACAACGCTAGCCCACGGAAAACCAAGTGTTCCCAACTCAACCGCAGAGTGTGTGGAGGCGAGGGATCCCGCGATGAAATGGCAACGCCACGAGCTGGTCGGCCGCCGTGCCGAGCTCGACGAGCTGCGCAGGCACAGCGAGGAGCCTGCGCTGCTGGTGGTCCGCGGACCGGCGGGCAGCGGGAAGACCGCCGTGCTGCGGCGCTTCCGTGCCGAGTGCGCGGGGGCGGTCCTCGACCTCGGCGGCGGGCCCGTGTGGGACGAGTTCCGGGCCGGGGCGCTGCTGACCGCGGTGCGCGCGGACTTCGAGGCCTTCGGTGTCAACCCGAGGGTCGCCGAGGCGATCGAGGCGGTGAGCAGGCTCTGCGTGCCGCAGTCCTATGCCACGCCAGGGAGTCGCCACCGGCTGCTCGGTGCCATCAGCGTGCTGTTGACCCGTATCCGCGTCCGGCTCGTCATCGTGGTCGACGACGCCGACGAGGTGCCGGTGTCCGCGCTCGCTCCCATGCACCGCGCCGGACACACCGTCGTCGCCGCGTGCGGCACCACCGCGCCGAGGGAGCTGTGCTCGCTCGCCGACGTCGTCGTCGACCTGGCGCCCCTGACCAACGAGGAGATCGGCCGCCTGCTCTGGCAGGTCGCTGCCGCGCCGGTCGACGAGGCCGTCCCGCGCGCGCTGCGCGACAACCTCGGCCCCCTGTGCGGGAACGCGGGCACCCTGGTGTCCACTGTGGAGAGCCTGCTCGACGAGGGCCGCCTCGCGAAGGTGCACGGGGTGCTCGCCCTGCGCGCGCCGCGCGCGCCGATCGCGCTGCCCTCGGGACACCGGCTGCTCGACGAGCTGGACGCCCTCGGGCGGGTGCTCGTCGGTCTGGCCGCGTGCGAGAGCGGGTTCCGGGTCGACCAGATCCCCGAGCTTGCCGAGTCCTCCGGGCACTCGGCACTCGACTTCGGTCACGCCGTCGACCGGCTCGTGCGTGCCGGCGTGCTGGTGCACGAGGCCAACGGCAGGCTGCGGTGCCGCGCGAGGGCCATCGGTGCCACGGTGGCCGAGCCGTCGCACCCGGTGGTGCCGTCGGACCGGCTGTCGCGGCAGTTCATCGCCGAGGCGGACTACGAGGGACTCGCCGCGTTCGTCGCGGACGTGGTGGCGCGGGCGGGCGGTGTGTTCGACGACGCAGGGGAGCGGGACGAGCTCGCCGCCGCCGCGGCGCTCGCCGCGATGCACACCGGTCAGGCCGTGTCCGACGCCGTGCGGAACGCACTCGCCGGTGACGCGCTCGCCCTCGCCGACCGGTGGTTCGCCGGGGCGCGGCTGCGGGTCGCGGACGTCGCCGAGAGCCTCGGTCGGCTCGCCCGCCCAGTGCGTGGCGTACTCGACGGGCACGCCGACACCCGAGACCTCGTGCCGGTACTGAGATCCGTGCTCGGCCCCCTCTACCGGACACCGACCGGGGGACCGCTCGCCGCCTACCACCGCGTCTGCCGCGGCTACGCCGACGGCGACTGGGCCGACGCCCTCAGCGCCGCACGGGAACTGGAGTTCCTCTCCGTGGGTGAGCCGGTACTCGACGCCGCCCGGTTGCTCGCGGCCGAGATCTGCGGCTGGCGCGGTGAGGACCGCCAGGCCGCCGCGTGGCTGGCGGCCGTCGGTGAGGACACCCTGTTCCCCGGGCTGCGTGGCTGGGTCGCGACAGGACTGCTGGACCAGGACTCCGCCGACGCCCTGTCCTACGGCTGGGACTGGTACACCGCACACGCGGAGCGCCTCGAGGAACCCGGCGCCGCACGCCTGCTGACCCGCCTCGCCTCGCTCGCCACCGACACGGGCGACCGCTACCGCGCACGCGCGGTCCTGCGTGCCGCACTCGCTCGCTACGGCCCCGAGTCCGAGACCTGCCTGCTCGTGCGGGGTCTGGTCGACGGCGACGGGGCGAGCGTGCGGGCCGTCGAGCCGGTCGTGCGCGCGCGGGGCACCCGGTTCGAGCTCGCGTTCGCCTGCCAGCGGCTGGCACACCTGTCCGGTGAGCCGCGGCCGTGGCTGTCCGAGGCCTACGAGCTGGCGCGTTCGATGGGGGCGGCGAAGCTCGTGACCACGACGAGGCGGGCGATGGAGGGCTGCGGTGTCGCCGTGCCGGTGCGCAGGGTGCGGCAGTCCGACGTGTCCGATGTGGAGCTGCGGATCATCGAGCTGATCCGGTCGGGCAAGACGAACCGGCAGATCGCGCTCTCGTTGCGGGTGAGCTCGAAGACGGTGGAGAAGCACCTCACCAGGTTGTTCGCGAAGGCGGGCTGCCGGACGCGCCACGCGCTGGCGATGTCCGGCCTCGGCGCACGGCAGGAACTCGTGGGCGCGTGACAGGAGCGCAACGAAGGAGCCGGACGAGGAGCAGGGCTCGGGAGCGAGGGACGAGCGTCCTGTGACGAACGAAAGAGGTGGCCGAGCGGATGAGCGCAGCGACCAGTGTTGAGGCGGAGGAGTCGCGACCGTGAGCAAGGACGTCATTGTCATCTCGCAGATCCCGGGGCACGGGCAGCGCAGCATCTCCGACGCCATCGCGGGGGCGACGGAAGGCGCGCTGATCGTCGTGGGTCCCGGCCGGTATCACGAGAACCTGGTGCTGTCCAAGCCCGTCACGATCACCGCGGAGGACGGCCCCGGCACCGTCCAGGTGGTCGCGAGGAGCGGGCCGACCGTGACGTTGTCCGCCGACTCCGCCGCACTGTCCGGCATCACGATCGTCGCGGGCGACACGGAGAGTCCCGCCGTGCTGGTCGTCCGAGGTCAGCTGTCCATCACCGAGTGCGAGGTGCGGGCATCGGCGTGGGCCACAGTGTTCGCGCGCGACCAGGGGATGGTGTTGATGCGCGACTGCGTCATCCACAACACGGTCGGCGCCGGAGTCGTGGTGACCTCCCCGAACGGCGGCGTGCTCGACGGCTGCCGGCTCGACGCGCTCGGCACCTCGGCGATCGTCGTGGCCGACGACGGCAACCTGCGCGTGCGCTCGTGCGCGGTGCGTGACGCCGCGGGCAACGGCATCTGCCTCAACGGCCGCGGCCAGCTCACCGTCGAGGACACCACGGTGTCCGGCACGGGGAAGCCCGCCGTCGCGGTGGAGCAGGGCGCCGGCCTGTCGGCCACCCGCCTGACGGTGATGGACGCGATGGCCATCGGCTTCTACCTCGCCACGACGGACCGGGTGTCCCTCGAGGACTGCACGGTCGAACGGGCCGGGGCGGAGGGTGTCTTCGTGGCCGAGGGCTGCACCCCGACACTGCGTGGCATGAAGGTCTCCGGCACGCGTGGCCGCGGCATGCACTTCGGCGGCCGTTGCGGCGGCACGGTGTCCGCGTCCACCGTGTCCGATGTGGACGGTATCGGCGTCTCGGTGAGCGAGCGGAGCGTCACCGAGTTCGAGCAGCTCACGGTGTCCTTGTGCACGCAGTCCGGGGTGCGGGTGGACGGCGGGGCCGACCCGCTGTTCCGCAGGCTGCACGTGCTCGGCTGCGACGGCGACTCGATCGCGCTGGTGGGCAGCCGGGGCACGATGGAGAACGTCGAGGTCGAGGGCGGCGGCACCGGGCTGATGGTCGACGAGGCGGCGCGGCCGACGGTCAACGGCCTGAGCGTCCGCAAGACCGTGGGCGCCGGTGTGAGCGTGACCGCTGCGACGCTCGCACTCAGCGAGGCCGCGATCGAGGCAACGGGCGGCGACGGCGTGCACGCCGGGAGCGGCGCGGACCTCTCGCTCGTGCGATGCCGGGTGCAGGGCAGTGCGGGTATGGGCTGCCTGTTCGCGGAGGGCTCGTCGGGGTCGGTGACGGAGTCGGAGTTCTCCGGCGGCTCGGCGGACGGGATCCGGGTCGACACCGAGGAGTCCGTGCGGGTCACCAAGTGCACGGTCCGCGACAACCACGGCAGCGGCGTGCGGCAGACCAGACCGGGTACCTCGATCGAGGTCATCGACCTGATCACCAGCGGCAACCTCGCCCCCGACGCCTTCGGCACCACGGCGACCGCGGACGTCCTCGCGCCCGCACCTGCCCAGGCGCCCGCGCGACCCAGACGTGGCTCGGACCCGGTGCAGGAGCTGGAGAACCTGGTCGGGCTCGCCGGGGTGAAGGCCGAGGTGACGTCACTGATCAACCTGAACAAGATGGCCAAACGGCGCATGGACGCGGGCCTGTCCGCGCCGCCGATGGCCAGGCACCTGGTGTTCGCGGGCGCGCCCGGCACGGGCAAGACCACGGTCGCCCGGCTGTACGGCGTAATCCTCGCGGAGCTGGGTGTGCTGCGGAAGGGGCACCTGGTCGAGGTCGCGAGGGCGGACCTGGTCGCGCAGATCATCGGTGGCACGGCCATCAAGACCACGGAGGCCTTCGAGTCCGCGCTGGGCGGGGTTTTCTTCGTCGACGAGGCGTACACACTGTCCAGTGGCCGGGGTGGCAACGGCCCCGACTTCGGTCGTGAGGCGATCGACACGCTCGTGAAGCTGATGGAGGACCACCGCGACGACGTCGTGGTGATCGCCGCGGGCTACTCGAAGGAGATGGCGGACTTCCTGTCCGCCAACCCCGGCATGGAGTCCCGCTTCAGCCGCACGATCGAGTTCGCCAACTACACGCCGGACGAGCTGGTGACGATCGTGCGCACCCAGTGCGCCAAGCACGACTACCGGCTCGACGACGACGCGGGCGAGGCGCTGCTGAAGTACTTCGAGGAGATCCCGAAGGACGGCACCTTCGGCAACGGCCGCACCGCGCGGCGCGTGTTCGAGCGGATGACCGACCGACAGGCGTCCCGGCTGGCGACCGACCCCAACGCGAACGCCGCGGACCTCACCCTGCTGACCCAGGAAGACCTGATTACCGCCAGGTGAGCCACACCAGGGAGTGAGAGATGCATCAGCTCGACCTGCTGGTCGCCGAACCACTGCACGAGCGGCACGTGCTGGTCCGGCACCGTGACGAGGCGGGGCTGGACCACCGGCTCGTCGGTGCCGCCCCCGTGGAGCCGGGGCAGCTCCTGGTGCTGGCCACACCCGGCGCGCACGAGGTGCCTTCGCTCGTGGAGGACCTGCCCGTGCTCCTGGAGTCCTTCTTGGACGGTGTGGAGTCGGTGTGGGTGGGCGTCGGCAGCCTTGCCGCCTCCGCCGCGGTGTCGGAGCTGGCCTCGTCGCTCGGTGTTCCCGTCGTCGCGCCGGATGGTGGGGTCGCGGCCATGCCGGGCGCGGCGTTGTACGCGGGACACGGGGTCGGGGGGACGGGGTGGTACTCGGCCGGGGAGTTCGCCGGTGCGCGTTTCCCGTTGCCGGAGTGGGAGTCGTGGGTGCCGGACGCGCCGGTCGAGGTCGACGGGTTCGTTGCGTCGCCGGTGCCGTGTGGTCTCGTGATCGGTTCTGCTACCGCGTTCGAGGTGCCGGTCAACCAGCGGTTCCCGAAGCTCGTCCTCGGTTCGCCGGTGCCGTCGCCCGCTGTCGTGGCCACGCTGCTTGGTGGTTTGCCCGACCGGCCGATCATGCTGGTGCCGACGGTTCCCGATGCGGCGTCGCACATCTGGCAGGCCGAGCTTGCGATGCGGTTGTCGCGCGATGTGGTGTTCAGTGCGGGGAGGCAGGTGCGAACGCGGAACGGGGCGTTGTCGACGATCGTGCCGGATGCTGCCGGTGGTCGGCTTTACCGGCCGTTTCCGTTGGTGTTGCAGCAGGGGGCCGGGGGTGGGGACCAGCGGGTGCTGGACATCGCCGCTGCGCCGCCCGGGTGGGAGCGGGAGGGGCGGCGGTCGTATCGGCATGCCGGTGGGGCGGTGGTGGCGGATGTCGTGCCGTCCGGGCTGGTGCTTCGGGCCGCTGACGGGTCGTCGGCTGATCCGGCTGCGGAGGCCGCGCCGTTCGACCCGGCTGGGTGGACGTTGACGTTGGGTATTTCCGGGCAGGCTGCGGGGTTGCCGGTGCTTGCGGCGGCGGAGGAGTTGTTGACTGTTCTGCCTGCTGAGCAGCGGGCGGTGGTGCGGGTGCGGATGGCCGGGGTGATGGACGAGGAGGCCGAACACGCGCTTGACCGGTGGGCTGGTGGGCGCAAGCGCCGGGCGGCTTCGGTGTCCGAAGAGGACGGTTTGTTGCCTGGGCGCGGGTTCGTGGTCGCTCCACCCGAGCCGGACGAGTTCGCGATCGGGGCGACGCTTGGCGGGTCCGCGCCTGAGCTGACGACACCGGTTGCCGTTGCCAGTGGGCCGGCTGAGCCGTCGGTGTCGGTTGTGGGTGCGAGGTCTGGTGGGCCGTTGGCCGGGTCTGTGCCGGCTGCTGCTTCGGGCGGGCAGGTTGTGTCGGGTACCGGGTCTGGTAGGGCGTTGGCGGCCGGGTCCGTGTCGGCTGGAGACTTGAGTGGACCGTCTGTGTCGGGTGTGGGTGCGGGGTCTGGCGGGGCGTTGGCGACTGGGCCTGCGCCGGCTGGTAGTGCGAGTGGGCAGGTTGTGCCTGCTGTGGATGTGGGGTCTGGCGGCTCCGTAGCGGGCCGGCCTGTGTCGGCTGGTGGCTCGAGTGGGCCGTCTGTGCCTGGGGTGGATGTTGGGTCTGGTGGGCCGTTGGTCCCTGGTTCCGTGCCTCCGCAGGCTGCCGGTTCAAAGGCGGAGGTTGTGCCGGGTGCTGGGTCTGTGCCGCCTGGTAGTTCGGGTGGCCAGGTTGTGCCTGCTGTGGGTGCGGGGTCTGGTGAGCCGCGGGCAGCCGGGTCTGTGCCGGCGGCCGGTTCGGATGGGCTGGATGGTTCGTCGCCTGTTCCGGGTGCTGGTGGCCCGGTGGGTTCGGGATATGGCGGGCCAGTGCTTGGGTCGACGCCGTCTGGGGCGGCTGCCGGTTCGGGTGGGTCGCCGTTGCCAGGTGTGAGTTCAGGGTCTGGTGGATCGGTGCCGACAGTTGGTTCTGGCGGACCAGTCGGTGCGCCTTCGGTGCCGGTCGTCGGTTCGAGTGGGCCGGTTGGGTCGCCGTCCTTGCCGTCGGTGGGTGGGGAGGGAGGCTCGGGGGCCGGTGGACCGGTGCCAGGGTTGGTGCCGCCGATGTCTGCTGTCGGTTCTGGCGGGCCGGTTGGTTCACCTGCTGTGCCATCGGCGCCGGTGGCTGGTTCGAGTGGGCCGGCGGGCTTGCCGCCTGCGGGATCGGTGGTTGCCGGCGACAGGGAGTTCACGGGTTCGGGATCTGCCGGGCCTTCGGTGCCGGTCGCGGATGGGCCTTTGGCGCCTGTGTTCGTGTCGCCGCCGCCGAGTGTTGGAGCGGGTGGGCCGGTCGGCTCGCCGCCCGCTGGGCCAACCGCTGCCGGTGCGAGAGAGCCGATGGGCCCGCGACCTGAGACGTCGTTGATGCCTGCGTCCGGTCTGAGCGGGCCTCATGGCCCGGGGTCTGGCGGGCCTCCGGTGCCGGCTGCCATGGCCGGACCGCAGTTCAGTGGGCCGCCTGCCCCTCCCGTGCCGCCTGCCGGTTCGGGTGGTCCGTGGCGTGGTGAGTCCGCGCCGGCGGCTGTGCCGCCGATGTCGGCTGCCGGGGTGAGTCGTCGGTTCGAGCCTGCTGATCCGCGGCGTGGTGACACGGCGGGTGCGTGGCCTGTCGACGGGTCTGCCGTGCCTCCGACGGTGCCGCCTGTCGTGACGACGTCCGCCGCGCCTGTGTCCACTGTGTCCGGACCACCGACACCGGCGCCCCAGCCGGAACACGTCGAGCCCGCGGCCCGCCAGGATGTGGCGCCCCCCGAAACCGTGCGACCGCCTGTCGTCGAGAACCTGGCGGGTCCGGACACCACGGTCCAGCCGGTACCCGAACCGCGCGCGGCTGGGCGGGCGCTTGTCGTGCCGGGGCGGGCCAGTACCACCGGCGAGCAGGCGCGGTTCACGTCCGCGGCCGGGGAGGGTTTCGGCGAGGCTCTGGCCACCGTGAACGCCGCCATGGCCACCTGGCCCTCCATGCGCGTGGACGACTCGTTCGGGGCCAAGGCCGACTACGTCGCCGTCTGCCTCTTCCTCGGGCGCGGTGACGGCGGTGCACGTTCCCTCAACGGAGCCCTGCGCGGCGGCCAGAGCGGCGTGCTCGACGGGCAGGTTCCCTGTCTGATGTCGGGGATCCGCCGCCTGCCGACGCACCGGCGCGCGGTTCTGCGCCAGGGCAGGGTGAACGAGTCACTCGAGCACCGGAGCGCGCCCGGCACGGTGCTCACCGAACCAGGCTTCCTCGCGGGCAGCATCGATCTCGACGTCACGATGCCCGGCGCCGATCTGGACGTGCTGATCTGGCCCAGCTCGGCCCGCCGGACGTCCGAGCTGATGCTGGGCAGGCCGATCGACGAGGCGGTGTTCGTCGCAGGGGCGCGGTTCAAGGCGCTCGCGGTGCGGACGGCCGAGGAGGACGACGAGGAGTCCGAGGACGACGGGGCACCGACCGCGCCGAGGATCGCCGTCCTCTACCGCGAGCTGGCGCCTGGCGAGACACCGACGACCACCGAGCTCGACGAACGCGATCTCGTCGTGCTCGCCAAGCTGGACAGCGTGCTCGCGCGGCGACACCAGGGTTCGCTGCGGCTCGTCGACGATCCCGAGGTGGTCGCGCGGCTGACCACGTCGATGGTGGCCTGGCAGCAGGAGGCGGCAGCGGCGGTGGCGTCGTGAGACGGCTTGCCGGGCTGCTGGTCGCCTGCGCTCTCGTGGTCGTCCCGGCCGCACCGGCGTACGCGCAGCCGTCGTCCTCCCAGGAGGAGGAACCGTGCCTGCCGCCGCCGCAGAGTGTGGATCCCTCGGTACCGTGGGCGCAGCGGCAGCTAGCGCCGGACAAGGTGTGGCCGCTGACCGACGGGGCGGGCGTGACCGTGGGCGTCGTCGACACCGGTGTGGACGGTCACGTGCCACAGCTGCAGGGCGTGGTGCTCCCCGGGGTCGACACGACCCGGCCAGGACACGAGCCCGCCGACAGCGACTGTTTCGGGCATGGCACGTTCGTCGCCGGGATCATCGCGGCCGTGCCTGCCGAGGGGACGGGATATGCCGGTGTGGCGCCGGGAGCACGCATCCTGCCGATCCGGTGCGCGACCACCGACACGCCGAACGCGCCGGGTTCCCTGACCCCCGAGGGAATGGCGCTCGGCATCCGGGTCGCGGTCGACGAGGGCGCACGGGTGATCAACGTGTCGGCCAGCACGACCGAGCCGAACCCGGCACTGGCGGACGCGGTCAGGTACGCGGAGGAGCGCGACGTCGTCCTCGTGGCGTCGGCGGCCAACAGTGCCAACGAGGGCGACCCCGTCACCTACCCGGCGGCGTTCCCCTCGGTGATCGCGGTCGGTGCGGTGGACGAGGCGGGGCAGCACGCGGACTTCTCGCAGACCGGGCCGTTCGTGTCACTCGTGGCGCCGGGGGTCGAGGTGTTGGGGCTGGGGCCGGGTGGGCCGGGGCACTGGAAGGGCAACGGGACCAGCTACTCCGCGCCGTTCGTGGCCGGGGTGGCGGCTCTTGTCCGCGCGTACCGGCCGGGGCTTTCCGCCGCACAGGTCAAACACCGGTTGCTGGCCACGGCGACGCACCCGGCCCTGACGCTGCCGGACCCGGCTCTGGGCTGGGGCATGGTGAACCCGCTGGCCGCGGTGACCACCGTGCTGCCGGAGGAGGCGGGCGCGAAACCGGACATGGTCATGCCGCCCGGCGCGAACGCCGCGCCGGTCGTTCCTGAGGACGAAATGGGGCCGGTCCTGGCCTCGGCGGGCATGATCGGCGCCGTCTGCCTGGTGTTGGCCACGCTGCTGCTGGTCCGCATGTTCGGTGCCGGCCGCAAACGGGGCTTTCGCCCCGCGAGGGTGGTCGAGGTGACCACACCGGAGGCCTGACCCCCTGCGGAGGCCGAACCCACGGAAGGGCGCCTTCGGCCCACGCACCCACTGCACCGCACCGAAGGACGCCTTCGGTGCGCCCACTGCAACGAAGGACGCCTTCCTAACGCCCAGCGTTACGAAGGACGCCTTCGTAACGCCCACGGTTAGGAAGGCGTCCTTCGGTACGGGCACGGTTGCGTAGGCACCCTTCGGCACGCCCCCGGTTACGAAGGACGCTTTCCTAACGCCCACCGTTAGGAAGGCGTCCTTCGGTGCGGAGGGCCGGTGGGGCGGGGGGAGTCGGTGGGGGTTGGCGTGTGGAGAGGGGTTTGGTCGACTCAATCCTGTGGGGTGGTGAGTGGCTAACACAGCGAACGGGCGCGAACAGCCCCAGGACCAACGACACAGAAAACCGGGCCGAAGGTCCGAAGACCAACGGCCCGGTACTCCAGGAGAAACTCAGCCCTTGTCCTCCTTGACGAACCCCTCGACCAACGGCGTCTGAACCAACCGCACAGCACGCCGACGGTTCACGAACTGCCCCCGACCAACAGGCAGAACCCGCGGCTTCAGATTGCCGAGGAACGACCCCTCACCCTTCGGACAGGACAGCAACAACCCAGGCGTCCCCAACTCCCACATCCGCCGAACCGCCTGGCTCATCATCGTCCGGCTCGCCCCCGACGTACTACGCGCAATGATCACGTGCACCCCGATATCCGCCGCCTGAGGAAGTAGCGGAACCAGAGAATCCAGCGGCCCCGCCGTCTCCGCCAGCTCGTAGTCGTCAATGATGATGTACAGCCGACCACCCTCCCACCAGTCTCGTTTGGACAGACGGCTCGGGCTGATCTCCGGCCCCGGAATCCGGCCCTTGAGTGCCTGCGCCGCACCGGCGATCGACTTGGCCAAAGCCTCCGCGCCCACCGCGTACTCCAGCTGGTGACTGGTGGGCACCGAGTCGTGCAGCTCCCGGCGGAAGTCGCCGAACATGATGCGGGCCTCGTCGGACGTGTGGTGTGCTGCCACGGCCCTCGCGATGTGTCGCAGCAGGTTCGTCTTGCCCGTCTCCGCGTCGCCGAAGATCAGTAGGTGGGGGCTCGCGTCGAAGTCGTGCCACAGGGGAGCCAACTGAACGTCGTCGATACCCAGGGGCACCCGCATTTCCGACGTCGGGCTCGGGGCTGCCGGGCCTGGCAGCTCCCGCACGGTCAGCGTGTGCGGCAGCAGCCTGACCTTCGGGGCGCTCGGCGCGGTCGGCAGTGCCAGTGCCTCGGACAGCTCCACCGTCGCCTCCGCCAGGTCCTCCGTGTCCGACGTGCCGTCGATACGGGGCAGCGCGGCGAGGAAGTGCAGCCGGTCCGGGGTGATGCCGCGACCCGGGATCGCGGGCACTGTCGCGGCGAACCGGCTGTTGACCTCCGAGTCGACCGCGTCGCCCAGCTTCAGCTCGAACCTCGTGCCGAGCACGTCACGCAGCCACGGGCGCATCTCCGACCAGCGGTTCGACGCGACCACCAGGTGGATGCCGAAGCTCAGACCCCGGGCGGCCAGCTCCGTGAACTTGTCCTCGATGTCGTCGAAGTCCTGCCTCACCGTGTACCAACCGTCGACGACCAGGAACACGTCGCCGTAGGGATCCACGTCCGTGAACCTGCCTTCCCGGCGCGCCCGCCGGTAGGTGGCCATCGAGTCGATGTTGTGGTCGGCGAAGATCGTCTCGCGCTTCGCCATCAGGTTCGTGACCTCCAGCACCGTCCGCGTCACGCGGTCCCGGTCCAGGCGGTTCGCGATGCTGCCGACATGCGGCAGCTTCGCCAGCGCGGTCAGCGTGCCGCCGAAGTCCAGGCAGTAGAACTGGACCTCCGCGGCCGTGTGGGTCAGCGCCAGGCCCGCGATCAGCGTGCGCAGCATGGTGCTCTTGCCGCTCTGCACACCGCCGACGACCGCCACGTTTCCCTTGCTGCCGGACAGGTCCGCGACCAGCAGTTCGCGCTTCTGCTGCGCGGGCAGGTCGATCAGGCCCACCGGGATGGTCAGGTTCCCCGTCTGCAGGCCACCGACCGGGCGTGGGCCCAGGTTCGGGTCGTCCACCAGGGGCGGGAGCAGCTGGTCGAGCGTCGCCGACTGCTTCAGCGGCGGCAGCCACACCTGGTGCGCACGCGGGCCGACGTCCTTCAGGCGCGTGAGCAGCACGTCGAGGACCGTCTCCAGGCTGTCCTGCTCCTCCGGCTCCGGCTCGGGATCCGGGTCCGGCTGGTTCTGCGGCTCGATGTAACGCATCCCGAACGGCACGACACGCTGGTCGGCCGACTTGTCCGCCGTCCCGCGCCGCCTCGGCCGGTACGGCGACGACGAGTACGCGCCCTTGAAGCGGATGAGCGTCTGCGTGTCCGGCCGCAGGTAGCCGTTGCCGGGGCTGTTCGGCAGCTCGTACGCGTCCGGCACGCCGATGACGCTGCGGCTCTCCATCGCGGAGAACGTGCGCAGGCCGATCCGGTACGACAGGTGCGTCTCCACCTTGTGGATCCGGCCCTCGTCCAGTCGCTGTGACGCCAGCAGCAGGTGCACGCCCAGCGACCGGCCCAGCCTGCCGATCATGGCGAACACGTCGATGAACTCCGGCTTGCTCGACAGCATCTCGGAGAACTCGTCGACCACGATGAACAGCGCGGGCATCGGCTCCAGCGGCACGCCCTGTGCCCGTGCGGCCTCGTAGTCGCGGCGGGACGCGTAGTTGCCGGCGGCACGCAGGTACTCCTGGCGGCGGTTCATCTCGCCGGTCAGCGCGTCCTGCATGCGGTCGACCAGCTCCAGCTCCTCGGACAGGTTCGTGATGACCGCCGAGGTGTGCGGCAGCTGGTCGAACCCGAGGAAGGCCGCGCCACCCTTGAAGTCCACCAGCACGAAGTTGAGGTCCTCCGGCGAGTGCGTCGTGGCCAGCGCGAGCACCAGCGTGCGGAGCAGCTCGCTCTTGCCGGAGCCGGTGGCGCCGACGCACAGGCCGTGCGGGCCCATGCCGTCCTCGGCGGCCTCCTTGATGTCCAGCTCCAGCGGAGTGCCGTTGGCCGCGATGCCGATCGGCACCCGCAGCCGCCGCTTGGCGGTCATCCGCTCCCTGCGGTAACGCGTCGGCTCGAAGTGCGCGACGTCGCCGATCCCCAGCATCGCGGCCAGGTCGTAGTCGGCGGCCATCGGCTCCTCGTCCTCGGATACCTCGCCGACCCGGTACCTGGCCATCGTGCGCGCGAGCGCGGACGCCGCGGTCGCGCTGAACGTGTCGGGGGTGCACAGGGGTTTGGTCTGCGGCCTGCCGAGGCGGTCGAAGCTCACGGTGCTCGCCTGCTCCGGCACGACCTCCAGGAACAGCACGCCCGCCCGCTGGTGCCACGGCAGGCTGCCGGACACGTCGAGCACCACCGCGTTGCGGTAGCCCTCGTCGGCGGCCCGGTGGTCGCCGGGGATCGGCACGCCGTCGAGGATGAGCACCACGTACGGCTCGGACGCGGTGACCGGCGTGTCGGCCTCGAACCGGGGCCTTCCGGTGAAGGACGGGCCGCCGAGCAGCAGCTCCACCTCGCTGATGCCCTCCGCGACCAGCCTTCGCGCGCCCGCGGCGTCCCGGCTGTCCACGTCCTGGTTGTGCGGCAGCCACTTCAGCCAGTCCCAGCGTTCGAGCCGGTCGTCGGTGGCGCACAGCGCGATGCGGACGTCGGCGGGCGCGTGGGCGGTGGCGAGCTGGCCGAGCATCGCACGCACCAGGTCGAGCACGGCCGCGTCGTCGCCGCTGAGCTGGATCTGCCCGAAACCACGCAGGTACACCGCGATCGGGGCGTTCGGGAGGGTGGAGTAGGCCCGCAGGAAGCGGCGCAGGGCGTGCGCGGCCAGCGGTTCGAGGTCCTCGATCGGCTTGGTGTCCGGTGGGAGGAGCTTGATCGCCGAGCGCTGCGTGCCGACGCCGATGCGGACCTCGCCGAAGTCGTCCTGCGCCGGGCGCCGCTCCCAGAGGCGGTAGCCGAGCGCGATCGACCACAGCGCGCGCGGGTCGGGGTGGATCCAGCGTGCCGCGCGCTGCTGTGCGGCGAGCGCCTTGCGGACCCGCCCGCGCAGCTGGGTGAGGTAGCGGATGTAGTCGCGCCGGTGCCCGTGCAGTTTCTGTTTGTGTGTCACAGAGCTGCGCACGAGCTGCACGATCAGCATGCCGATGACCGACACCAGCATCATGCCGCCGCCGATGTAGGACATCAGCCCGGAACCGGGCCGGACGAACATCATCACCATCGCGATGGAGCCGAGACCCATCGGCGCGTACATCAGGACCGAGCTGATCCCGCCGCCCTGGTCCTCGGGTACCGCGGGCGGCTCCTGGATCTGTATCTCGTCACCTGGCACGGCCGGCTTGGGCCGCCGTGCCCGGCGCGCGAACAACACCGTGCTCATCGTGACTCGCTCTCCCTCTCGGTGGTGAGTGGACTTCCCCTATTTCGCGCCGGCGGGGCTCTCTACCGAGTACACGCGCGCCGGGCGGGATTAGGTTCGGGCCTGGTTCAGGGTCTGGGATCCCTGGCAGGAAAGGACCTGACACCAGATGGAAGAGCAGACACAGCATCGCACAACGACATCGGCGAGGCTACGGTTCGTCCTCGGGAACAAGGCGACCGAGGTGGCGCTGCCGACCGAGGCGACGCTCACCGACCTGTTGCCCGCGGTGCTGCCCCAGTTCGGCGCCGACTGGATCGAGCAGGGCGCCGACCACGAGGGCTGGGTCGTGCAGCGCGTCGGTGAGGCCCCGCTGGACGAGGACCGGACGCTCGCCGAGCTCAACCTGCTCGACGGGGAGACCGTCTACCTGCGACCGCGTGCGGACCAGCTGGCCCCGATCGACTACGACGACCTCGTCGACGGCGTCGGTGAGCAGGTCCGCGACCACCCCGGCGCGTGGCAGCCCAAGCACACCCGCTGGATGTTCCGCATCGGCACGGCCCTCGCGCTGCTGCTCGGGCTCGTCGTGCTGCCCGGCGCCGGATCCCTTGGCACGCAGGCGTTCCTCGCGCTGGCGGGTGCGGCCCTGCTGCTCGGCGGGAGCGCGCTGGTGGCGCGGAGCGTGCCCGACCCGCCTGGGGCGATGATCCTGGCCGGTGCCTCGGTCTGTTACGCCGTGCTTGGCGGTGTGCTGCTCACGCGGGTGCTGGCGCCCCTCGCCACCTCGACGGTCGAGGCGACCGTCGGGCTCGTCGTCGCGTTCGTCGTGCTGTGTGTCGGGGTGTTCCTGGTCGCCGACGCGGCACTGCTGTTCGCGGGCGCCATCCTGTTCGTCCTCATGCTCGGGATCACCGGGGTCATCGCCTCCGTGGCGGACGTGAACCTCCAGCAGGCGGTGGGGATCGGCCTGTCGATCAGCCTGATCGTCGGGGTCTTCCTGCCCGCGACGTCGTTCCGGCTGTCCGGGCTGACCCTGCCGATGCTGCCGACCGACGCGCCGGAGCTCTCCGAGGACATCGACCCGGTGCCGGCGAAGATCGTGGTCGAGCGTGGCGTGGTGACCGTCGGCTACTCGACGGCGCTGCACGCGGGCCTCGGCGCCGCGGTGGCGGTCCTGCTGCCGATCCTCGTCGTCGACGGCAACGGCTGGACCGAGGTGCTGTCGCTGGTGATCGCGTTCCTGCTGTTCCTGCGGTCGCGCCATCCCAGCGGTGTGGTGCAGCGGTGGGCGGTCGTGCTGCCCGCGATCGTCTGCGTGATGGTGAACCTCCACCAGTTCGCCGGCGAGCGCACCGAGACGGGCAGGCTGCTCGCGGCGGTCCTGCCGTTGTTCGCCCTCGGCGTGGTACTGCTGCTGTTCAGCAAGATGATGCCGGGCAAGCGGCTGCGGCCCTACTGGGGTCGCGCGGTGGAGATCCTCGAGTCGGTCGCCGCCGTCGCCGTGGTCCCGATCCTGTTGCAGGTGCTGGGCGTCTACGCCTGGATGCGTGGGTTGGCAGGCTGATGCAGTCCAAACGGGATCAGGTACAGGCCTACTTCTTCGTGGTGGGCAGGCTCGTGTCCGCCGTGGTGCACGGCAGGCCGGACGCGCTGGCTCAGCCGAACAAACGGCTGAACACCGGCACGTTCCTCGGCGTGATCCTCGGGGGCGTGCTGATGGGCGTCTTCGGGATCATCGGGTTGTTCGTCCCCGGCGGCAACGTGACGTGGCGCCAGCCGGGCGCGATCGTGATGAACGAGGACACCGGCGCGCGTTACGTCTTCCTCGACGACCAGCTCCGGCCGGTGCTCAACTACTCGTCGGCGCGGCTCGCCGCGGGGAAGAGCGGCGGCCAGGTCTTCAAGGTGTCGCAGAAGTCCCTCGCCGACACGCCGGTCGGGCAGCCGATCGGCATCCCGGGCGCCCCGGACGCCCTGCCTGCCGCGAACGCGCTCGACAACGGTCCGTGGACGGCGTGTGCGCAGGAGGGGGGCACGGGCGCCCAGGCGACGGGTCCGACGTCGACCCTCCTGATCGGACAGTCGTTCGACCTGACGGTGGTCCCGTCGCAGGCACTGCTGGTGCGTGCGCCGGACGAGACGACCTTCCTCGTCTGGCAGGGAAAGCGGCACCTCATCCCAGGCAGGGCCGAGGCGACGGCACTCGGCTACGGCGGTGTCGACCCGGTCGACGTCACGGCGGCCTGGCTGAACCCCATCCCGCAGGGCAGGGACTTCGAGGTCCGCAGGACCCCGGACACCGGGGCGCCGGGCCCGGACATCGACGGCGAACCGAGCGTGGTCGGCCAGATCTACCTGGTGCGCAACCCGGCGATCGGTGCCGACCAGCTGTACCTGGTCCGGTCGGACGGGTTGACGCCGCTGTCCCCGACCGTGGCGGCACTGCTGCTGGCGGCGCCGTTCACCAAGGAGGCCTACCCGGACTCCGCCGTGACCCCCATCGAGGTGGGACCGGGGGCGCTGTCCGGTGTGCCGTCGACGAACAGCGGCCCCGACCTGGTCGAGGGACTGCCGCAGATGCCGCCGGAGATCGTGACTCCCACCCCGGACGACTCGGCGTGCGTGGCGTTCTTCCCCGTCGGCAAGGGAGAGATGCGGGTCGTCACGGGGTTCGTGCCCGCGACGGTCCACAAGGAGGCCATGCCGGTCGCCGCGCACGAGGAGGGCGTGACGACCGACCGGGTGCTCATCCCGGCGGGCGGCGGTGTGCTCGTCAGGGAGCAGCAGTCGCCGGAGGCGGCGCTCAACGCGGTATACCTCGTCACGGAGACGGGGGTGAAGTACCCGCTGGCGAACTCGGACGTGGTGCAGGCGCTGGGCTATTCCGCGCAGTCCGCCGTGGCCATGCCAGGCGAGATGCTGGCCCTTCTGCCGACCGGGCCGGTGCTGAGCGTCGAGGCCGCGTTGAGCGCCCAGCAGTCATAACCGGCTCATGAGGGGAGTTCCGCTTGTTCGCCCCCCAGCGGTCGAGACCGGACTTCCTTGCCGAATCCGAAACTAACGTGTGAGTGGTAGCCAGGCTGTCTGCGGGCTGCCGGGGCTTACCGGAAGAAACGAAACCGAGGAGATCTCATGGCGCACACGACACAGCTGGACCCGGACGAGATCCGCAAGCAGGCGGACAACCACGACACGACCCGCGAGGACATCGTCGCGCAGCTCGAGCAGCTGAAGACCGCCGTCGACGACGTCCTGGGCAGGAGCACGAGTGCGGCCACGCGTGCCCTCAGCACGTCGACCGACACCTGGGTGGAGAACGTCAAGAAGTCGGTGATCGAGCACATGAAGGCCATGGCGGACAACATCCGGCGTGAGTCGAACAACCAGGAAGGCACCGACGAGGACTTCAACCAGCAGATCATGAACATCCCGCTGGAGACCGGCACCTTCCTCGGCGTCAAGTAGCCGGCCAGAACCTCCCGACGACAGCGGAAACCAGGAGAACAGCGATGATCACATACGACTACCCCGCCATCGACGAGGCCATCGACATGATGACCAAGAAGGCAACCGAGATCGCGAACCAGACCGACCAGCAGCAGCAGCAGGTCAAGGCGATCATGGGCAACTGGACCGGTACCACGGCCGACGCCTACAACAAGCTGTGCGACGACCTCGAGGCCGACCTGCGCGCGAACGTCGAGATCCTGAACAACCTGAAGACCACGTTCGGCCAGGGTGCGGACGAGATGAAGCACCAGGACGCCAAGGGCGGGCAGAACGTCGCCGGCAGCTGATGCCCGCACGGTGTGTGTGCCGGGCGCCATCCCGCCCGGCACACATCACACCGGCCAGTCCTGACACGTCCACCGTCCTGTTTGGAGTACCGCGATGACGACGACGAACATCAATGTCGAGGCCGTGAAGGACTCGGCGGCCAACCTCGGGCGGATCATGGACGACATGTCCGCCTTCAACGCACTGCGGGCGTCCTTCCCGTCGATCGGGAACTTCGACCTCGCACAGCAGCTGCAGGTCATCATCGACGACCGCCGCAACGGTGTCGTCGCGCACGCCGACCAGCTGCGGATCTCGCTCGACGAGATCTCGGCGGCGCTGAACCAGATCGCCACGAACGTCGAGAACATCGACAACGGCAACGCGGCGGCGATCCTCGCCGTCGTCGCCGATCTGCGGACCCGCGTGAGCGAGGACCTCGCCGGGCTCGGCGACCCGGCGAGCTGAGGGATCGGACATGGCCGACAAGACGGAGTACAGCTCCACGGACATCACGAACATCGCGGGCGAGGTCGGCAAGATCCTCGACGACATGGCGCCCTTCATCGACCTGAAGAACCACTGGCCCAACGCGGGCAAGTTCGAGCTGGCGCAGTGGCTCGAGCGGATCGTGGACGACCGCCGCAACGCGATCGTGGCGCACGCCGAGCACCTGCGGATGACGTTCGACAGCCTCGAGACGTCGCTCGTCCAGCTGGCCAAGGACTTCACGACCACCGACGGGGAGAACGCCGCCGAGATCAAGAAGGTGCTCGGCGACCTCGAGGACAAGATCGAGGGCCAGTGGGACACGTGGGACGAGAACACCGAGAAGGACCACCACAACTACTCGCCTGACGACAAGGTCAAGAACAACTCCACGGACGGCGACGGCTACAACGACGACCTCAGCGTTCCCATCGGGGACTAGGTCCGCACGAACAACACCGGTTCCGCAGCACGATCGACAAGGGTTGGAAAATGGCCAAATCGGAAATCCAGGACGTTGGTCTGTACAACGCCTCGGCACCGCCTCTGGATCCCATGCGGTACACCACCCTCAACGACCTCGTCGACGTGACCGCGGGACTGGTGGTGTCCAACAACGGTGAGAAGGACGGCGCTCAGGCGAGCCTGTCCACCAACACCACCGCCGAGGCGTGGTACCGGCTCGAGACCCAGATGAACGCGGCGACCAAGAAGCTCGGCGAGGTGAACGACGCCTTCGCCAAGCAGATCAAGGCGTTGAGCGACAACCTCAAGGGCGAGGCGGGCGACGCCTTCAACGAGTTCGCCACGGACGCGCTCAAGAAGAGCCAGGACCTCTACAACACACTGGACACCAAGAAGTACGGCCTGATGGTCGGCAACATCGGCCACTGCATCCAGTGGTTCGCCAACCGCTGGTGGGAGATCATCCAGAAGTCGGACGACGCCCGTACCGAAGCCGCGTTCGCGGTGAAGGCCCTCGCCGCCGCCCGCGCGGAGGCCGCGACGTCGACCGCCGACCTCCAGGACGTGCTCGACGAGCTCAAGACCGAGATGGACAAGGTCGACGACGCCGCGGAGAAGGCGCTCATCAAGGACCTCCAGGACCTCCTCGGCGAGATGGGCAGGCAGTACAACTCGCGGGGCCAGGACCTCGCGCCGATCTACATCGCGGGCGGCGAGCAGGCCAAGTCGGGTGGCGGTGGCGGTGACGACGAGGACGACGACGAGGACGACGACGAGGACGACGACGACAGCGACGACAGCGACGAGAACGACGACAGCGAGGACGAGGACGACGAGGACGACGAGGACGACGAGGAAGAGGACGACTCGTCCGGTAGCGATTCCGGTAGTGGTTCCGGTAAGGACGCCGACCTCGCCGCGGCCAAGAAGGCGGCCGAGGACGCGATAGACGGCGTCAAGGCCAAGACCGACGACCCCGAGGCGAAGAAGGCGCTCGACGACGCGAAGAAGGCGGTCGGCGACGCGATCGACGGGCTCGGCGGCGAGGGTGGCGGCGACGGCTCCGGCTCCGGTGCCGGTTCGCCAGGTGGCGGTGAGGAAGGCGCGGGCTCCGGCTCGGGTTCCGGCGCCGGTTCGCCCGACACCAGCGCGCTCGACGACGCGAAGAAGGCCGCCACGGACGCCATCGACGGCGTCAAGGCGGGCACGAGCGACCCGGAGGCGCAGCAGGCGCTCGACGACGCGAAGAAGGCGGTCGGCGACGCGATCGACGGTCTCGGCGGCGGCGAGGGCGCGGGCGACGGCCCCGGCGCGAGCGGTGGCGGCGCACCGGGCGGCGGTTCGCCCGGCATGGGCAGCTCCGGTGGCGGTTCGTCCGGCGGTGGCTCCGGCTCGCCGCGCTCGAAGGCACTGGAGGACGCCAAGAAAGCGGCCCAGGACGCCATCGACGGCCTGGCGGACGGCACCGACGACCCGGAGGCCGACAAGGCCCTCCAGGACGCGAAGGACGCCGTCGGCGACGCGATCGACGGCCTCGGTGGCGACTCGGGCATCGAGGCCGCGAAGGACCAGGCCAAGGACAAGGCCATGGACGCCATCGACGACGCGATCGGCAAGACCGACGACCCGGCTGCCAAGCAGGCGCTCGAGAACGCGAAGGACGCGGTCGGCGACGCCATCGACGGCATCGACGCCGACAGCCCGGCCGACGCGCTGCAGAAGGCGGGCGACGCGGCGAACAAGGCACTCGACGACGCGTTGGGCAAGACGGACGACCCGGCGGCCAAGCAGGCGCTCCAGGACGCCAAGGACGCGGTCGGCAAGGCCATCGACGGCATCGACCCGGACACGGCCGGTGCGCTCGGCGACGCCAAGGACAAGGCGCTCGACGCGCTCGACGGCGTCAAGGACGGCACCACCGATCCGGAGGCGCAGCAGGCGCTCGACGCGGCC
This sequence comes from Actinophytocola oryzae, assembly GCF_004364325.1. GTDB lineage: Bacteria > Actinomycetota > Actinomycetes > Mycobacteriales > Pseudonocardiaceae > Actinophytocola > Actinophytocola oryzae. Next base: position 52,954 of record NZ_SOCP01000018.1, read on the forward strand.
AAGGACGCCGTCGGCAAGGCGATCGACGGCCTCGACGCCGGTGCGGGCACCGACGCCATCAAGGACGCGGGCGACGCGGCGAACAAGGCACTCGACGACGCGCTGGCGAACACCACCGATCCCGAGGCTCGCCAGGCACTCCAGGACGCGAAGGACAAGGTCGCCGACGCGATCGGCGAGCTCGACACCGACAAGCCGTCGACGATCTCCGGCGGCCCGGGCGCCGAGGACCCGGAGGCGAAGCAGGCGCTCACCGACGCGCGGGGTGCGGTGGACAAGGCGCTCGACGACCTGATCGGCAAGGAGACCGACCCGGAGGCCAGGCAGGCCCTCGAGGACGCCAAGGGCGCGGTCGACAAGGCCATCGACGGCATCAAGCCGCCGAGCAGCGGCATGGACGCGATGAAGGACTTCCTCGGTGGCGGTGGTGGTTCCTCCGGCGGCGGTGGGGGCGGTGGCCTCGGTGGTGGACTCGGCGCCGAGTCGGCAGCGGCACTGCCCCGTGCACAGTTCGACACCGACGTCGCCCAGCAGCGCGGGTTCACACCCGCGGGGGTGCGGACCGTGTCGAGTCCGATGGGCGCGTTGACCCCCGCGATCCCGGGCACCCCGGCCATGTCGGCGGGCATGCCCATGGGCGGCGGCGGCATGCCGATGGGCATGGGCGGCATGGGTGGCATGGGCGGCCAGCAGAACAACGAGCGGGAGCCGCAGATCTGGCTGCAGGCCGACAAGGATGCGTGGACGGACGACGCGGACGGCCAGGATGACGACGGGGTCGTCGGCCGCCGGACGACGAGGACATAAGCGATGCCCGACGGTTCGCCACCCAACCCGCCGCCGAATCCCAACGACCCGTGGCTGGAAGGACTGACGTTCGAGCAGATCGCCCAGCTGATCAACGAGGTCAGCCCGGACGTCTTCTACCAGCGTGCCTCGGCCTTCGACCAGTCCGGCGGGCGGTTCCAGGACGTGCTCGACCGGGTCCGGCACGAGATGAACCTCGTGCGGGAGGCCTGGACCGGCAAGGCGTCCGACGACTTCGACGCCGTGGTGCGCGAGGTCACCAGCAAGATCAGCAACGTGCTCCAGTTCCTGCAGAACCCCGGCTACGGCGCGACCCTGCGCGACGCAGGCGACCGGCTCGCCGACGCCCAGCAGCGGTTCCGGGACCTGCAGGGGCAGAAGACGCAGCAGGAGAGCACTCCGCCCGTGGCGGGTGGCCCGTCGCCGGAGGAGACGGCGAAGGTCAACGACGACTCCGCCAAGCAGATCCTGCGGGACCTGCGCACGGTGTACTGGGACGTCGGGAACGCGCTCACCCCGTTGCCGTACAAGCCGCCGCAGGTGGTCACCGACAAGTCCGGGGTGGACCCGAAGGACATCGTCACCAACAAGGTCGTCACGAACCAGCCGGGGAACGGCACGCCGAACCCCGGCGACGACACGAACACGAACAACGACACGAACTCGTACGCGAACGGGGATTCGAACGCGAACCCGTACGGGCCGTCGTTCATGCCGCCGACGATGCTGACGAAGTCGGCCGTGACGACCCAGCCCGGCCAGCACGGCGGCGGCGGTGACCGGTTCCAGTTCACCGGAGGGCAGGGCGGCCAGGACGGGCAGGTGCTCGGCCGGTTCGGTCCGGGTGGCGGCGAGAGCTTCGGCGGCCCCGGGCCGGGTGGTCCGTTCGTGCCGGGGCAGCTGGGTGCCACGTTCTTCGCCGGGGGCTCGCCGGGCAACGGGCCTGGCGTGCTCGGCCAGTCGAAGTCGTACGCCGCCGCGCGGGCGAACGATCCGCTCGAGCGGATCGACGACGAGGCGAGCGAAGCAGGCGGCATGACGCCGTTCGGTGTGGTGGCACCCGCGGTGCTCGGCCGGTCGGAGAGGTCGGCGACCTGCCGGCCGGAGGGTGCGACCGCGACGGGCAAGTCCGGCAAGGAGAAGGACAGCGGGCGCAGGACGGTCGACAACGTGCTGCTGGAGGAGACCCTCCCGGAGACCGAGTCGACCGAGACGCTGTCCACCGAGCTGCCGGAGCAGGAGAAGCAGAGCCGCGTCAGGACGGCCGTCGACGCGCCACCGACACGGGTGACCGAGAAGGCACGCGAGCTCGCGGGTCACGCCATCACCGCGTCGGGGGAGCCGCTCGTGGCCACCACGCACGGGATCGCGGCGACACCGGCGCTGGAGACCCTGGCACTGCCGCAGGTCGAGCCCGCCACGCCGGTCGAGCCCGCCAAGCCTGCCCTGACACCCGCGCTGGAGCTGGGTCCGGAGTCGAAGAAGTTCTTCGGGCTCTCGACATCGGCCGGTGGCGGCGGCGGTGTCACGCACGCGATCGCGCTGGACCCGCAGTCCCGCGGCATGTTCGCGCCAGGCACCGCGACAGCGGACGGCCTCACGGTGTCCGACCAGATCACGGGTGCCACGGCGCCGGGAGCGTCCGGTCGCGGCGCCGTCACCGACCCGAACGCGTCGCCGCACATGGGTGGCATGCCCATGGGAATGATGGGCGGGATGGGTGGCATGGGCGGCCAGCAGCAGAACGGCGGGCGCATGGCCGCCATGCCGAACGAGCCGCGACCCGAGGTGTGGGACCCGTCGAACGGCGCGCCCCACGCCGTCGGCCGCCGTGAACAGGAGCGCGAGCAACGCGAGGAGCGCGCGCCGGAGCCGCTTTCCAAGGAACAGGTGCAGGCCGCGCTCGCCGAGAAGTTCGCAGAGCTCGATCGGTTGATGGAACGAGGGAAATGACGATGGCCGACTGGAACTCCGCCGATCCCACCCAGGCTATGGACGCCGCGTTCGCGATGTTCGAGAACGAGTCCCGCAAGCTCGCCGAGCTGGGGAAGCACTGGGAGGAGGCGAGCACGACCGTACGGGCGAAGGACCACTCGCTCGAGATGACGCTAGACGGGCGCGGCGAGCTCGTGGAGCTGGTGTTCAACGCGTCGAAGTACCGCGCGATGCCGCCTGCCCAGCTCGCCCAGGTCATCGTCGAGACGCTGCGGCAGGGCCGTGTGCAGGCCCAGCAGAAGATGAACGATCTGATGGGCATTCCCGAGATTCCCGGGATGGACCTGGCCGGTCTTGCCAACGGGCAGGTCCGGCCGGACGAGATGATCAGCCAGCTGATCGGCCCCATGTTCGACACCCTGAACGAGTTCGGCGTCGAGGCCGAACGGCCGGGACTCGGCGGTGGCAACAGCAGCGGCAGTGCCAGTGCCAAACAAGAGGAGCGGTGATGGCCGAGAACTTCTACCTCGACGAGCCGGCGCTCGACAGTGTCGCCGACGGCATCCTGGTCACCGGGACCAACTTCACGTCCGCGTACAAGGACCTCGACGGCGTCCTGACCGCGACGCAGGGTTGCTGGGGCGACGACGAGATCGGCAAGGCGTTCGAGAAGAACTACTGGGAGAACGGCGAGAAGGTCTGGACCGGGACCGAGGGCGCGGGCGAGGGGTTGACCGAGACCTCGAAGAACATGAAGAAGTCCGCGGCGAACCTGTCGAGCGTCGACGAGGAGACCGCCAAGTGGCTGGACTCGCAGATCGAAGAGGAGTGAACGAATAACGGCCCCGCCGCCGTGTCCCCATCAGAGAGCCATTCGGAAGGAGGTGTATCGACAGAATGGCACCCAAGGGTGGCGGCCACGGCGGGCAGGCGAGTGGCATAAGCGGGTCCGGGTCGTCGATGACGACCCAGCTACCCGACGGACTGCAGAAGTTCTTCAAGGTCACCCTCGGCATGACCTGGCCGGAGGGCAGCGAGGGTGGCCTGCATCAGATGTCGGATGCCTGGTACGCCTTCCAGAAAGCCGCCGAGGCCGGCGTGGCCGACCTCGAGGCGCTCCTGCCCCGGTTGGCCTCGGCGATGCGTGGCGACACCGCGGACGCGTTGACGAAGTACCTGGAGGACGTCAAGTCCAGCCTGAACGACGTGGCGGACGCGTCCGGCGAGTTCGGCAAGATGGCCAACACCACCGCCGCGGACATCCAAAAAGCCAAGATCATGCTGATCGCGATGGCGCTCATGGTCCTGGCCACCGTCATCTCGCTCATCGCCTCCCTCTTCGGGGCCTTCGCGGTGCCTGGCGTGCTGGCCGCGGGCCGGTTCGCGCTGCAGGCCATCTGGAACGCGCTCGTCCGCAAGATCATGCAGATGACGTGGCAGAAGGCCGCCATGGGGCTTGGCAAGCTCGCATGGACGATAGGCAAGTACGCCGCCGGTGGTGCGGCATTCATGGGCGGGCTGGACCTGTCCATCCAGACCGGCCAGCTCATCGACAACAAGATCCACGGCGGGCACGGCGGGCGCGACGAGATCGACTGGGAGTCGGTGAAGGGTTCCGTCATCGGCGGCGCGATCGGCGGTGCGGCGTTCGGCGGGTTCCACGGCATCGGCAAGGGCATCGGCGGCGCCGTGAAGGGCGCCGGCAAGGGTGGCGGCCCCAAGAACATCGGCGGCAAGGGGCCCGGCGCGGGGTTCGGCGGCAAGGGACCGGGTGCGGGGTTCGGCGGCAAGGGGCCGGGCGCGGTCGGCAAGGGGCCGGGCGCCGGCGGAAAGGTCGGCGGTGAGGGTGCGGGCGCCGGTGGCAAGGGCGGCGGCAAGGCCGGTGAGGGTGCCGGCAAGGGCAAGGGCTACGAGGGCAAGGGCTACGACTCGAACGGCTTCAAGACCGAGGCTGACCCGAAGAGCTGGAAGAACAAGCTCGGCGGTCGCGGCGAGGCGGGAGACCCACCGGGCTGGGTGCGCGGCTTCGGGCAGATCGGGTACGCGGGCGCCCAGATCGGCATGGTCGCGGCCAGCAACCCGCTCGTGAACAAGGCCACCGGCCACGACGACGACATCTGGGCGGGCATCCTCGGCGGTGCCGCGCCCTACCACGCCAGCAAGGGCATGTCGGCCAAGGCCGACGCCATCGCGGGCGACTTCGCCAAGAAGTTCGCGAGCAAGCTCGGCATGAACTTCGACGAGCCGAACCTCGGTCTCGGCGGCGGCGACTCCGAGAAGGCCCCGCTCCTCGGCGGCGACGACTCGGACAGCGACTCCTCGCACGGCGACGAGAGCGGCTTCGACGACGCCGGTGACACGCACTCCATCGCCGGTTCGCTCGACGAGACGACGCCGCTGACCATCCCGGAGAGCCCGTTCGACACGGAGGGCGGGTTCACCGGCCACGGCCAGGACGTGTCGAACGGGGACGGCAAGTTCGGCAGCCTGTTCACGGACGGCGGCGAGCACTCGATCACCACGTCGACCGACGGGAACACCGGGTCGTCGTCCCAGTCGGGGCAGATGTCGGACGACGCGAAGCAGTTCTTCGGTGGCGGCGAGTCCGGGCAGAACTCCGGCGGCGTCACCCAGGAGGGTGGACAGCAGGGCGACCAGGGGCGTGGGGGAGACCAGTCCCAGGGCCAGGGGCGTGGCGGGGATCAGTCGCAGCAATTCGGGGACCAAAGTCAGCAGGGGCGTGGCGGGGATCAGTCGCAGCAGTTCGGGGACCAGAGCCAGCAGGGTCGTGGGGGCGATCAGAGCCAGCAGTTCGGCGACCAGAGCCAGCAGCATGGCCGCGGTGGTGGTGAGTTCGACCAGCACGACGGTCACACCGGTCGTGACGGTGGTCCGATCAGGTCGGAGTTCGGGCCCCAGCTCGGTTCGCAGGACGGGAACGGCGTCTTCCAGCCGGGCCAGCAGTCCGGCTTCCCGACCGGCCAGCAGTCGAACCTGCCAGGCCAGCAGTCCAACGTGCCAGGCCAGCAGTCGAACCTGCCGGGTCAGCAGTCGAATGTGCCGGGCCAGCAGTCCAACGTGCCGAGTGGGAGCCAGCAGACCACGCCGGGCGGCAACTCGGGAACCCAGCAGAACGGGCAGCCGGTCACCCAGCAGTCCGGGCCGCAGAACGCCCAGCAGAACAACCAGCCGAGCACGCAGTCCAACCAGCCGAGCACGTCCGGCGGGCCGAAGCAGGGCGCGCCGGTGGTCACGCAGTCCGGGCCGGCCACGAGCGGCACGGGGCACACGACCTCGTCGGGACCGTCCATCCTCGACAGTCCCGTGCCCAAGATCGACATCCCGGCGCTGGCGGACCAGACGCCCGAGGCGCACATCCTGGACTCGCCGGTGCCGCACATCGACACCCCGGCGCTGGCCGACGGCCCGCCGAAGCTGTCGGTCGAGAACAACGTCGTCGACGAGAGCCCGGTCAGCCCGCTGACCGACAGCGAGCGGACGTTCCAGCCGACCGGTCCGGTCAGCCCGATCACGCCGGCGGCGCCTTCGTTCCCAGCGAGCAACACCCAGAACACGTCCGGGTTCACCCAGCAGACGCCCAGTTCGTCGTCCACGTCGAACGTCACGCCCAGCGCCACGCCGCAGTCCCACCCGCAGGCCACGCCGCACACGACTCCGCAGAGCAGCCAGCAGAGCACCTCGAACACCCAGCCGGTCAGCCAGTCGCGGGACACCGGCGGGTCGTCGTCGAACCAGTCCTCCTCCTCGACGCAGCAGCCCCGCGCCGAGGACCCGGCGAACACGACGCCGAACATCGCCAAGGGCATCGACAAGTCGGTGGCCGACAAGCTGCAGTCGCTGCTGGACCGGCCGACGGAGCGGACGTTCCCGCTGACGCAGTCCGGCGAGCGGCCCGGCCTGGACAAGACCGTGCCGCAGCCCAGCGACCGGACCGTGCCGCAGCCCAGCGACCGGACCGTGCCGCAGCCGAGTGACCGGACGGTGCCGGACAAGTCGCAGGTCGCCCACGTCGGCGAGCAGCGGACGCCGCAGAAGCCGCTGCCCCAGGCGCCGGAGAAGGTCCCGGTCGTCGACAAGCCGGGCCCGACACCGGACCGGCCGTCCGACAGGACCCCGCCGCCCGAACGCCCGGCGCCGTCCGACAGGTCCGCGCCAGGTGGGGACCGGTCCGGCCCCGAGAGGCCGGCCGTGAAGACGTCGAAGCCGGAGGAGGTGGCCGCTGCGGTCGTGGCGGTCGCCCACCTGGGGCCGGACCTCCAGGCCGGTCACGACAACGGCACCAACCACGGTGGCCACCAGGGGCCCGGCCGCGACGGCGACGGGTTCGCGCAGCGGGACTCGCGGGACAAGCGTGCGGCGTGGGACGGGCAGCGGAACGCCGCGAAGCCCACCAGGATCAGCATGGAGCGCTTCCTGCCGTCCCCGGTCACGAAGGACGACCCGCACCGGACGGTCGAGAACAACCAGGTCTCCGGGACCATCTCGCAGATCCGCTACGACGTCCGCCACTTCGAGGCGTCGCCGGGGAAGTGGGTGCTGGAGTTCAGCGTGCCGCTCGACCTCGTCTCCCCGAACAACAAGATCGACGCGGGGACCCGGGCGAAGGCAGCGGAAGAACTGCAGCAGCTGCTGGACGAGCACGTCAACTTCCAGCACAAGTGGCAGGACAAGGGTCAGTTCGACGGCGAGCAGGTCCAGCTCGGGAAGGGGCAGTTCGAGGACAGCCAGATCCACTTCACCGTGGAGGCCAAGACACCGAACGGCGTCGAGAAGGGCTGGGACGCGGACCCGAACCGGAGCGTGCCGGTCGACGTGCACCGGGGCAACCCGTTCCGGAAGGTGAACCAGGTCCAGTGGGACCTCAGCAAGCCGCCCGCGACCCGGATGCACGAGTTCTTCCACTTCCTCGGGCTGGACGACCCCGCCGTGGGGCCCAACCCCACCGTGGGCCGCGGCGGCATCATGAGCCTCGCCGACAACAAAGTGACCCCCGCACAGCTCGGCGTGATCACGGGCCTGTTCGACAAGTGGTCGCGTCCGGTGATCTCCCGCGCGTGGAGCGACGAGAGCCCCCACGCCCAGCCCACCCCCAGCCCGGCCCCGTCCGCCGAGCTGGTGAACAGCGTCTTCTCCGACGGCCCCTACAGCGGGCAGCACAAGCCACCCAACGCCCCGAACCCCCCCGACCCGCAGGGTGGTCCCCCACGGGACCCGCAGGGCGGCCCGCCCCGACAGGGCCCGTCCCGCGAGCGGCAGGGCCCGCCGCGTGGTCCGCAGGACGGCCCGTCGTCCTCGCGGCGTTCTCCCGGCCGGTCCACGGAAGGGTCCCGCGGCGACCGGCGCTCGCAGCAGGACGACCCAGGCCGGTCCGGGCAGAACAAGCAGGGCACCCAGCCGCGTGGGTTGTTCGACGACATGGCCCAGGATCCGGCGCACAAGGCGGCGCAGGACGAGTTCAACGCGGCGATCGAGGCGAACAAGGCGTCTGCCGATGAGGCGAGCCGGCTGGCGGACCTGTTCGACCCCAGCAAGATGTCCGAGCAGCAGCGTGCGGCGGCGCAGCAGTGGGACAAGCTGTTCTCGAACGAGGACCACGAAGCCGGGGATCCGCTCGGGTTGGACACGAGGCCGAACCCCGAGCTGGCCGACTCGGGCGGTAAGGACAACTACAAGGTCCCACCGCCGACGCCGTCCCGCGGTGTGCCGCCGAACCCGGCCTGGACGCCGATCGCGGCGACCGTGGACCGGGCGCACGCGGAGGCGTTGTACAACGAGTTCACGACGTCCACCTTCCGGCATTCACGCCGCGGCGACCTGCCGCTGCCGACCGAGCACCCCGAGGACGGCTGCTACTTCCGCGCCCACGAGTGGGCCGAGACGCTGGCGAACCGGGGCATCGATGTCCGCAAGGTCTTCGTCGGGCGCAAGACCCCGTCGCTGAAGACGATGTCGAGCAACGCCTTCGGTGCCACACCGAACAACCCGAGGCCCATCCACTGGGGTTACCACGTCGCGCCGATGATCGCGATCGATCCCGGCAACGGGGGTAAGCCGGAATACGTGGTGCTGGACCCGGCGATGGGTCGCGGCGCGGTGCCCGTGGCGACGTGGCTGGAGCTGGCCGGTGTCAAGGACGGTTTCCACGAGAGCGACCTGAACAACCCGAAGCCCTACCACCACCCGCACAACGCGAGCCCGCTCACGGCAGGAGAACCGCGGGTGCTCGTCACGGACCCGTACGCGCTCATCCCGCCGTGGCTGACGATCGACAACAAGTCGGGTGAGGTGCGTGGTCCCGAGTCGCGTGCCGAGGCGCAGCGGCAGGCCAGGGCGATGGAGGACCGGATCGCCCGGTACAGCGACGAGGCCGGTAAGCGCAAGCAGTTCCGGCAGTGGGTTGAGTCGCTGTCCGACGGGCAGCGGTCCTGGTTCGATCTGGCGAACAACTCGTTGCAGGGCGACAAGCTCAAGGACTTCCAGACCTGGTTCCGGGGTCTGTCCGGAGCAGACCGCGCCGAGTTCCGCACGAAGCTGGGCGACATCCCCCACGACGCCTTCAACCGGGTGCCGGAGCTGCGTACCCAGGTCCAGGAGGCCCGCGACTTCCTCGCCGGGCTGCCGGAGAACCAGCGGAACGAGATCAAGGGCGCCGCGAACTTCATCGTGCTGGCCGACCACCACAAGGAAGGTGGTGCCGATCTGCGTGCGCCCTTGTTCGACGACATCGTCGACATGGTGGCGCACAAGTACAGCGCCGATAGCGTTACCAAGGCGGAGGACCTGTCGGCTGACCTGACGAAGAAGTTCGGGTCGCAGGACTTCTGGCGTGGTCGTGGCGGTGACCCGGTCGGCAAGGCGCTGGACGAGTTCCGCGCCACACACGGCGGACCCGGCCGTGGCACCACCCCCAGCCGGTACACGCCTTCCGCGAGCACCAGCACGCCCTCGGCCAGCACGCACACGCCCGCCCAGGCACGCACCGCGCCTGCCCCCCGGCGAGGTGGCCTGACGTTCGGGTCGGCGTTCACCGGGCTGCTCGACCTCATCTCCGGCAATCGCCGGGGTGGCGGGCACGACCTGGAGGGCGGCCGGTCCTCGGGGTTCCCGGACCCGCCCGCCGCACCGCCGCGGGATGGCGGAGCGACGGCACCGCCGCGGGATGGCGGGTCGACCGCGGCACCCACGACCGTGCCGCGCCCGGAGCGGCCGGCAGGGCCCGCGCCGGAGCACGCGTTCGACATCGAGCCGGGTAGCACCCGGTTGAGCGACGGGCAGCGCGGCGAGCTGAAGTCGTTGGCGGACGTGCTGAAGAACGCGACGGAGACGCGGCGTCAGGACGGTTATCTGCCGCCGCCGGTGACGGTGTCGGGTGCCAACGCACATCTGGTCGCGGACGGCCTTGCCGAGCACGGTATCGATGCGAAGGTGGCGCCGGGTCGTGCCGACGGCGCCGATGTGACGGTGGACTGGAAGCTGAACCGGCCGACCAGTGACCCGGCGGACGCGATCCTGAACGACGAGTCGTGGCGGCACAGCACGGCCGAGAGCGCGCCGTGGTTCGACCCGAACACGAACCCCGTTCCTTCCAACGTGATCGAGGACGCCGCGAAGAACGTGCCGGTCTCCGGCAAGGTGAACAGCGAGCAGGGTGGTCTGCGGCAGAGCGGCAAGCCGTGGCGTGGGCCGATCGGCTACGACATCCGCCGGTTCGACGTGACGGGGCCGGACGGCAAGACCGTGCCGGTGGAGCACCACACCACGAAGGTGTTCCTGGACCCGGGGAAGGCCACGCCGGAGGAGATCCGCGCGCTCCAGGAGCGTGCGAAGGCCGGTGTGGACGAGCGGTACAACCAGGGCTACCGGACTGCGGGCGGTCGCCAGTTCCACTCGTCGATCGAGTTCGTCAACGATCGGGGCGACGCCCACGGTGTCGTCAAGGTGGGGGAACCCGGCGGCCGGGCCGACCAGCTCAACTGGCCGGTGGACCTGCCGAAGGAGGAGCTGGGGCACGAAGCCGGTCACTTCGGCGGCCTGCACGACGAGTACCTGTCGACCGACGCCGACAAGCCCGTCTTCCAGCACCAGGACGGCAAGGGTCGCGTCGTGTCGGACAAGGGTCCGATGACGGCCGGGTTCGCAGACCCCGACGCGCGGTTCAAGCCGCGCAACATGTGGCTCGTCGAGAACCGCATGCGGGAGCTCGAGTCCGAGGCCGTCGACACGCGGACGCCGCCGGAGGAGTACTCGTCCCCGCCGCAGGTCCACCGTGACGGTGGCAGCCAGGGCGGCAGGCAGGGCTCGACGCGGGACCAGCAGGGCGGCAGGCAGGGATCGTCGCGGCAGGACGACTCGCGCCGGTCCGGGCAGGACCGCTCGGGTACCCCGCCGCGCGACCGGCAGCTGAGTCAGCTGTTCGGCGACACGCACCTCGACCCGGCGCACAAGGTGGCGCAGGACGAGTTCAACGCGGCGATCGAGGCGAACAAGGCGTCTGCCGATGAAGCGCACCGGCTGGAAGATCTGTTCGACCCGAACAAGATGTCCGAGCAGCAGCGGGCCGCGGCGCAGCAGTGGGACAAGCTGTTCTCGAACGAGGACCACGAGACCTGGCAGGACCCGCTGGGGCTGGAGTCGAGGCCGAACCCCGAGCTGGCCGACTCCGGTGGCAAGGACAACTACAAGGTTCCGCCGCCGACGCCGTCCCGCGGGGTGCCGCCGAACCCGGCGTGGACGCCTATCGCGGCCTCCATGGACCGTGCGCACGCGGAAGCCCTCTACAACGAGTTCACGACCTCCACCTTCCGCCACTCGCGCCGCGGCGACCTGCCGCTGCCGACCGAGCACCCCGAGGACGGCTGCTACTTCCGCGCCCACGAGTGGGCCGAGACGCTGGCGAACCGGGGCTACGACGTCCGCAAGGTGTTCGTCGGGCGCAAGACCCCGTCGCTGAAGACGATGTCGAGCAACGCCTTCGGTGCCACACCGAACAACCCGAGGCCCATCCACTGGGGCTACCACGTTGCCCCGATGATCGCGATCGATCCCGGCAACGGTGGCAAGCCCGAGTACATGGTGCTGGACCCCGCGATGGGCAAGGGTCTGGTCGACGTGAAGACCTGGCTGGAGCTGGCCGGCGTCAAGGACGGTTTCCACGAGAGCGACCTGAACAACCCGAAGCCCTACCACCACCCGCACAACGCGAGCCCGCTCACGGCAGGAGAACCGCGGGTGCTCGTCACGGACCCGTACGCGCTCATCCCGCCGTGGCTGACGATCGACAACAAGTCGGGCGAGGTGCGTGGTCCCGCGTCGCGTGCCGCCGCGCAGCGGCAGACCCGCGCGATGGAGGACCGGATCGCCCAGTACAGCGACGAGGCGGGCAAGCGCAAGCAGTTCCGCCAGTGGGTAGAGTCGCTGACGGAGCGGCAGCAGGCCTGGTTCGACCTGGCGAACAACTCGTTGCAGGGCAACAAGCTCAAGGACTTCCAAACCTGGTTCCGGGGCCTCTCGGGAGCGGGCCGCGCCGAGTTCCGCGCCAAGCTGGGCAACCTCCCCGCGGAAACCCTGAACCGGGTGCCGGAGCTGCGCGACCAGGTCAAGGGCGCGCGTGACTTCCTCGCCGCGTTGCCGGAGAACCAGCGCAACGAGATCAAGGGCGCCGCGAACTTCATCGTTCTCGCGGACCACCACAAGCTCGAGGGCGGCGACCTGCGCAGCCCGCTGTTCGACGACATCGTCGACATGGTGGCGCACAAGTACAGCGCCGAGAGCGTCACCAAGGCGGAGGACCTGTCGGCGGACCTGACGAAGAAGTTCGGGTCGCAGGACTTCTGGCGTGGTCGCGGCGGTGACCCGATCGCCAAGGCACTGGACGAGTTCCGGGCTGGTCGCGCCCCCGCGCCTTCGGCCACGGCCAGCCGGTACACCCCCTCGGCCAGCACGAGCACGCCCGCCCCGGCTCCCGCGGCCGGTCGGGGAGGCGCACCCGCGGGGCGGCGTGGCCTGACGTTCGGCTCGGCGTTCACCGGGCTGCTCGACCTCCTCTCCGGTAACCGCCGGGGAGGCGACGGGCACGACCTTGAAGGTGGCGGTTTCCCCGACCCGCCCGCGGCACCGCTGCGGGACGGCGGGTCGACTGCGGCGCAGGCCACTGCGCCGCGGCCCGAGCGGCCCTCTGGGCCTGCGCCGGAGCATGTCTTCGACATCGAGCCGGGTAGTACGCGGTTGTCCGATGGGCAGCGCGGCGAGCTGGAGTCGTTGGCGGACGTGCTGAAGAACGCGACGGAGACGCGGCGTCAGGACGGTTATCTGCCGCCGCCGGTGACGGTGTCGGGTTCGAACGCGCATCTGGTCGCGGATGGTCTTGCTGAGCACGGCATTGACGCGAAGGTCGAGCCGGGTCGTGCCGACGGCGCCGATGTGACGGTGGACTGGAAGCTGAACCGGGGGACCAGCGACCCGGCTGACGCGATCCTGAACGACGAGTCGTGGCGGCACAGCACGGCCGAGAGCGCGCCGTGGTTCGACCCCGCGCCCAATCGGGTCCCGTCGGAGGTCATCGAGAAGGCTGCGAAGAACGCACCCGTCTCGGGGCGCGTGCACGGCGTGGACGGTGGACTCCGGCGCAGCGGCAGGCCGTGGGCCGGGCCCATCTCCCATGAGGTCCGCCGGTTCGACGTGGTGGGGCCGGACGGTAGGACCGTGCCGGTGGAGCACCACACCACGAAGGTGTTCCTGGACAACGTGGCCAACGCGTCGCTGGAGGAGATCCGCGCGCTCCAGGAGCGCGTGAAGGCCGGTGTGGACGAGCGGTACAACCAGGGCTACCGGACCGCGGGCGGCCGCCAGTTCCACGCGGCGGTGGAGTTCGTCGACAACCGTGCCGACGCGGGGGACGGCGTCGTCAAGGTCGGTGAGCGCGGCAGCCCGGCCAACCAGCTCAACTGGCCGGTGGACCTGCCGAAGGAGGAGCTGGGGCACGAGGCAGGCCACTTCCTCGGCCTGCACGACGAGTACCTGTCGAAGGCCGACGACAAGCCGGTCTTCCAGCACCAGGACGGCAAGGGCCGGGTCATGTCGGACAAGGGTCCGATGACGGCCGGGTTCGCGCACCCCGACGCGCGGTTCAAGCCGCGCAACATGTGGCTCGTCGAGAACCGCATGCGGGACCTCGAGTCCGCCCCGAGCGCGCCGCGTCCACCTGCGACCAAGTTCTCCGCGCCGCCCGAGGTGAGCCGCGGCGACGCCCGTACCGAGCAGGCGGCTCGCGCCGCGGTCGACAGCGCACGCAGGCGGTTCGACGACGCCGAGAGCCGGCTGGCACGCGCGCTCGACAACCACGCGCCGGAGTCCGTGGTCACCGCCGCGCGGGACCGGGCGGCGGCGGCCGAGTCCGCACTGGACAGCGCCAACGAGCGCCTCTCCGCGTACGAGTACCACTCCTGGCTCGACGACGCGTTCGAGGGCGAGTCGCTGCGCGACACCGACGACGCCGTGAGCACGGCATCGGAGCCGTCCCCCGCGCGGCCGCCCCGCGACCTCGACAGCGTCCTGCCGCGCGAGGAGCGGTACCGGCTGTACCTGGACCCGGCGCACTTCGACATCGCGGAGCGGCTGTTCCCGCACGACCCCGGCTCGTACTACGACCACGACGAGTCGCCCGGGTACAAGGCGAGCATGGAGGCGGCCTACGACCAGTTCCTGGACACGGCGAAGTTCCCGGAACAGCGGCTGAACTCCGCGCTGTACGAGCAGATGCACGACGCCGTCAACTCCTCGCTGAAGAAGAAGGCCGACTGGACGGCCAGCGACTACGAGGCGACGGACTTCCCGCTGCGGGCGGAGAACCCGAGCCCGGACGTGTTCACCGAGACGCTGCTCGGCAGGCCGTTGCTGGTCGAGGGCGGCGAGTACCTCGTCGGCGGCAACGGGATCACCCTCCTCGACCGGGAGAGCCACAACCGGCCGTACATCCGCACGAACTACGGCGTCGAGGAGGCCAGGGGTCTCGTCGACGCGGTGTTCGACCGGTTCTACGACGACATGGCGAAGGCGGGCACGGACGCGGACCGGTTGAAGGCCATCGGCCGCGCGGTGCGCACCGTGCACATCGTGCACCCGTTCAAGGACACCAACCGCAGGCTGAACGTGCACCTGTTGCTGCCGAGGCTGTTGCTGGAGGCCGGGTTCGCGCCGGTCGTGTTCAAGGACATGGACCAGCTGTTCCAGGGCGGGCGCTCACTCGACCAGATCGCCGACGCACTGGCGCGCGGACAGGGCCTCGACCTCACCGGCAACGTCAGGCACACAGACGCCGAGAGCACCAACTCGCAGACCGAGGCGCGGCCGGACGAGCGTCACGGGCTCGACCTGCACCCCGAGACGGTGAAGAAGAACAAGAAGGCCGTCCTGGCCTGGGGCGCCGCGAGCGTCATCGCTGGCAGGCACATGGACGAGCCGCCCGTGGGCCACCCCGACCGGGTGGTGTTCGACGACATCGTGGACGCCGTCGCGCACCAGTACGACAGCTACGGCCACTTCCACGCCGACCAGCTGGCGAAGAAGCTCGCCGGGAACCCCGACGGCCGGTTCGCCGCGGAGCCCGGGACGTGGCACTACCAGTCGGCGCGCGCCAAGGCACTGCACGAGGCGCTCGGCGACGAGGGCAGGGCGGCCTACGACAGGGCCGCCGACGAGATCGCGGACATCGTCAAGCAGTACCACCAGCTCCCGGAGGACCGGAACCCGAACACGTCGTTCTTCGGCGAGATCATGAGGGTGGTGGGACTCCGCCACCTGGCCGGTGGCCACGACAGCGCGGCGGCACTGTCGGCCCGTCTCGCCGACGAGCTGCACACCGCGTATCCGGCGGGTGAGCAGCGGTCCGCTGCCGTCCCGTCGACTCCCGCCGCGCCCAGGCCGGTCCCGGCCATGGCGGAGCCGCTCCCGGAACCCTCGGCCGGCCTGCCGACCTTCGAGGTGACCCCGGCCGAGGACCTGCCGACCTTCCAGGTGACGCCGGCCGAGAACGTGCCGAGCATCGTGGTCACGCCCGACGAGTTCCCGAGCCCGCCCGAGGCGCCGTCGAGGGAGGGCGGGCTCGAGACCATCCACGAGTCCCACGAGCTGGAGACGCTGTCCTCACGTGGGGCACAGGACGAGTCGCGCCACGACGGGCAGGAGCCGCGCGACACTGACGCCGACGCGCACCACACGCCGCCACCGCCGCCACCGCCGAAGGCGCCCTCGCTGACCGGCCCGGTCACGAACGACATGATCCCCTCGGGCATTCCCGAGTACATGCTGGAGAACCGCGGCGCGGGCAAGTCGGACAACCCGTCGGCGGTCACGGGCGTCAACCCGAAGCGCACCATCGCGAAGGCGGCACCCGCGTTGGCGGGCCACCCCGTGCTGGACCAGATCCACCACGAGGTGACCTCGGACTACCGGCCGTTCGTCGGCGACAACCGCAAGCCGCCGTACCGGATCGTCACGAAGGACGACGTCTACGAGGTGCGGCCGAAGGCCGTGCAACGATGGGACCTCGCCGAGATCGTGGACCCGGCCGCCGAGGCGGGCAAGATGAAGCCCGGCGGCGACAACAAGACCGTCTCCAGCAACAAGACGTCCACCGGCCGCGACGGCACCGTCACCAAGCAGGCCAACGTCTCGGCGATGCCGCCGCTGGTGGTCAACGTCAAGGCGGGCGGCACGCTCACCCCCAACGAGACGCACGAGGTCGCGGGGCAGCGCAAGACCAAGCAGTCCACCGAGGCCGAGATCGAGAACATGCACCGGGTGCGGGTGCCGGTGGAGCTGTCCTACGAGATCCGCAACGGCAAGGGGCAGCTGCTCGGCCAGACCGCCGACGCGGCCGGCGGCCGGCGGAACCGGTCCGAGACCGGCAAGGCCGAGGTCGACGTCCCGCTGAACCTGGGTCGCCGCGGCGCGGACCCGTTCGTCATCGACAAGCCGAAGGCCCTCCCGGCCGCGCCGCGGATCGAGGAGCTGTTCACCAACACCAAGCCCGGCAAGGGTTTCTTCGAGCAGGCCGCGAAGCTCCTGCCGAAGAGCCTGACCGAGGTCCGCTCGGCAGGCCGAGGCGAACTGCAGGGCCTCGTCGGCGACTCGGGCCTGAAGTCCAAGTGGCACAAGATGGCGGTGACCGAGGAGGACGTCAGGCGCAACCCCGAGGCCGGCTGGCAGGAGTCCTCGGCGCTGACCAAGGGCGCGGACAGCAAGCGGTGGTCCAACAAGGCCAGCAAGTTCCAGGTGCGGGCCGTCGCCAGGCAGGTCGAGGTCATCAACACGGTGCCGAACGTCAAGGCGACCGACAGCCGGTTCGTGAAGGACACCCTGACCAAGAAGGACACCGCCGAGCGCGGCGGTGAGGGCTCGTTCATGTTCGGCGTGGGCGGCGACGTCGCCAACACCCTCTACGTCGGTGCCGGCCCCGCGTTCAGCGGCTCCGCGAAGTCCGCGCACGGCATGGAGCACACGGCCAAGGACCTCTACAAGACGTCGGTCGCCAGGGCGAGCGACGAGGTCCGGTACCGCACGGTGCACGAGCTCCAGGTGCGCCCGCTGGGCGGCGAGATCAAGACGCTCGACGGCGACGTCGTGACCTACCAGTCGACCTCGTACGACAAGGCGGCCGACGCGGGGCTGGTGCCGCCGCGCGAAGCGGCACCGCTGGCCGAGAACGAGCAGCGGTACCCGCCGCCGTGGGTGACGGCAAAGAAGTCGCTCGGCGGCACGATCGTCGACGACTTCAAGGGCGGCGACAACATCTACCGCGCGGTGGCGCAGAGCCTGCGCAAGCTGCCGGGCCGCAAGTGGTACCACATGACCCGCAGCGACTACGTGGTCGAGTTCGGCGACGTCAAGGTCGGCACGTACTCGCGCGGGCTCAAGGCGAGCGTCGAGCGGCTGCTGTCCCGAAGCGACGGGCTGCGCAAGGACATCTCCGACGAGCAGCTGTCCGAGCTGGTCGACACGATGCTCACCGACCGGGGCGTGACGTTCACCGTCAAGCCGAAGGACGCCCTGCCCGGTGACTTCGGCACCACGGTCAACCTCAAGGCCACGCTCGACGAGATCAACCCGGCCGGCAGGCCGGACGAGGTCACCTACTCCAGCGAGGCCAAGGAGAAGCTGTCGTCGAAGGTCTCCGACGAGCGGTCGCGGAAGGGCGACATCGGCGTCCAGCCGCGGTTCTGGCACCCACTGGGCGACAGCGGCCTCTCCCACGCGGGCAACATGAACATCGGCAAGAGCAAGCTGTGGTCCAGCTCCGCCGACATGTCCGCCAAGAGCAGCGAGGGCACCAAGCGGACGCACGGGCCAACGGCCGGCTCCGACGGCAAGGCCGCCAAGCAGAAGATGTGGCCGTTCGGCGCGAAGCTCACCATCACGCCGACCGTCACCTCGACGTTCAAGCCGAGCGTCGGCCTGCCGGGCAGGTCCGCGCCGGAGATCTCGACCCGGTCGCTCGAGTCGCACGAGGTGCCGCTGAAGGTGCTCGTGCCGGACTCGCTGACCTCGTCGAAGAAGGTGCACGAGTTCGAGACCTCGGCGCCGGTGAACAAGACGGTCATGGACACCGTGCCGAAGCCGAACGAGCTGCGTCGCAAGGCGCCGCGGATCCTCGACGACCTCGATGTGGTCGCGGTGTTCGGCACCGACCACATCGCCGACGCGCTGGACGAGCGGGTCCACCACGCCTCAGGCGACCCGGTCGACGCGCTGGGCCCGGACGGCCGGGCGAAGTACCCGCACAGCTCGCGGACCGACGAGGACCAGCTGACCCCGGACCACCTCAAGCGCAGCAGGCGGCGGTTCGAGCCGATCAGCATCGACCGGGACTGGACGCGCGGCTGGGCCAACCTCCAGGTCGACTCCTCGGTGGTGATCACCCCGTTCAACCCGCGGCCGATGAAGCGCCACGAGCTCCAGGAGATCGAGAAGAGCTACGGCGCGGGCGCGGGCACCGGTCGCGGCAACAAGACGTCCTCGTCGTTCGGCATCACCGCGGGCGACGTGATCCTGCCGGTCAGCAACGCGCTCGGCGACGACCCGGTGGTCCGGTTCCGCGGCATCGTCGGCGGCGAGGCCACCCCGTTCGAGCAGCGGTGGGGCCAGGGGCGCTCCTCCGACTTCGCCAGCTCGTCGGAGACTACGGTCAAGAGCTCGCGACTGGTCAAGGAGACCCTGGTCTGGACCGACTACACGGCCGACATGGTCTCCGACGCGAAGTACACGAACAACTACGACAAGGCGAAGCTGTTCCCCGGCAAGGAGCCGGGTCGCTCGGGCATGAGCCACGAGCAGCCCAAGGGCATGCTCGTGTGGGCGACCGACGAGCAGGTCGACGCCATGAAGGCGTACTCCGACGCGAAGGCGGCGGCCGAGGCGGAGGCGGCGGCGTCCCACGCCGACGTCACCCCTGACTCGGTCTCGGACACCGGCTCCGAAAGCCGTTCCGAGGGCGGCCGGTCGGCCGGCACCCGCTCCGACGGCGAGCGCTCGACCGGCACGGGCTCCGACACCTCCCGGTCCGACGGCAGGCCCGCTCCGAGGCACACGCCGAGGTCCAACTCGTTCCCGCGCAAGCCGGTCACCAGGACGGCCACCGAGGACAGCTTCGCGACCATGTCGGTCGGCCAGATGTCCCGGCAGGAGAGCTTCGAGTCGATCGTGTCGGAACAGACCCGCTCGCCGTTGCCCCCGCCGCCGTCCATCGTGGGCAGCGAGGGCGTCTCGCTGGGCGTCGGCGCGATCACCACGACCATCGACGCCAGGGACAGCATCGAGAACCTGCACAAGGACCTGGTCGAGAACCTCGGCGAGGACGGCGCCGGCTCGTTGCTGCCGAAGTCCCGGTACGACGCCAAGCACGACAACCACGGCATGCTCGACCACCTGCTGGCCAACGTGAACCGCGCCGCGAGTGCCGCGTTGAACGGCGAGCAGGTCGCGCCGATGCGCCGCGAGCTGGGCCGCTGGAAGGGCAAGACGTACTTCCTGAGCGTCGGCGCGAAGTTCGTCGAGGGCCCCGAGTTCACCGGCATCGAGCACGTCGACAAGCTCGCGGTCAGCGACTCGGTGTCGCGAGGCGACACGAACACCAGGTCCTCCGGCCAGACGGTCGGCAAGGCCGGCGCGCTCGCCAGGCCGGGCATCAGCATCACCGGCAAGGCCGACCCGGCCGCCGCGAACGCCACGACCGGGCACGGCCCGGCGAGCGGTGCCCTGGCGGGTGGCCTCGGCGCCGACGTCGCACTGGGCCGCCGGGACGACGAGCGCTCGCAGAGCCTGTCGCAGAGCCACAAGCAGTCGGCCGAGACCACCGGGCCGATGGCCTCCTACGCGGGCCGCGTCGAGCTGGACATCCGGATCGAGCGCGGCTTCGAGATGGACGAGCACGGCAAGGAGGTCGCGCGCGAGGTCGTCGCCAGGGACTCCGGCGCGACCCACGACGTCGACCTGCTGAAGCTGCCAGAGGAGTCGTTCCCCGAGCCGACCGGCGAGAAGCTCGGCGAGGCCGAGCCGGAGCCGTGGTCGAACTCGAACCCGGGGCCGAAGAAGGCCACCCCGGCGCAGACCACCACGTGGCGCGAGCAGTCCGGCCACGTGGTGCTGACCGAGGAGGGCGCAACCAGGCCGGACCGGCCGAGCCTCGAACGGGACAAGTTCATCGCCGAGCACTACTTCGGCGACATGACCGAGTTCCGCAACCGGGTCGAGCAGGCGCTGCTGCGGGTGCCGGGCGTCAGTGAGCTGCCGTCGCGGACGATCGCCGAGCTGAAGTCGGAGGTGACGCTCGCCGCGGTGAAGGCCGGGGCGCCGGACATGATGGCCGGCAAGTTCACCTTCCCGCTGACGGACTTCGACGTGGAGGTCCACCTCGGGCTCGACGACGAGCCGCGGCTTGCCGGCGCGAGCGACTGGGTCGACATCGAGGCCAAGTCCGACACCACCTACCAGGACAAGTCCGGCTCGAAGACCGGCCACGACGCGAGCGTCAACGCGCTGCCCATCCAGGGCAGCGGCGGCGTGACGCACCCGGGGGGCAAGAACTCGTTCGCCGAGGGCCGCAACAACTTCGGCTCGGTGTTCGCGGGCACCCAGGCCAACAACGTCAAGCTCGGCGGGCACGAGAGCGTGCTGGAGGGCGAGGGCACCAGGAAGGGCAAGGCGTCCACGCCGAAGTCACTCGAGGACCCCGGCAAGCTCACCCGGGTCGACCTGCACGACGGGCAGTTCCTGTTCGTGGCGCGGAAGAAGGGCGCCGTGCCGGGCTCCGGCGAGGGCGTCTCGGTGCTGCCCGTGTCCGACGGGTACGCCATCCGGCACTACCCGGACCCGGCGAAGCCGCTGCCCGAGTCGCTCAAGGCCGCCGTCACCGAGCACGGCAAGGCGCGCAAGGCGTGGACCGAGGCGGTCAAGGAGCTCGACGCGCTGAAGCTGAACCAGCACAGCGGCAAGGGCAAGGCGACCGACGCGGGCGAGCTGAAGGCGGCCCAGACCAAGCGGAACGACGCACAGTCGAAGTACTGGTCCACCAAGCAGGAGTACGACACCCAGCTCGTCGCGGCCCGTGCCGCGCAGCCGGTCAGCGAGGCCGCGTACGCCGCCGAGCAGCACGCCAAGCGGACGACGAGCGCGGCGGACAAGGCCGCGAAGGCCGCCGAGGACGCCGCGCGCGCCCAGGAGTTCGCCGAGGCGGCGCGGCGCAACGAGCAGCAGGGGGTCGCCAGGGCCGCGCTGGGCGAGAAGGCCGCGCAGGAACGGATCCAGCGCGAGTCCGTCAACGACGCGCACGGCAACCACCTCCTGGCGCGCGAGAACGCGCAGAACGCGCGGAGCCAGGTCCAGCCGTCCATCATGGACGCCCGGCGTGGCGCGCAGCGGCACACCAAGGACTTCCCGGAGCTGGACGAGGACCCGAGGAAGGTCGCGAAGGGCAAGGAAGCCAACCGGTTCGTGCTGGACGCCATGCGGGCCGGCAGCCGGATCGGCAACGAGTTCGCCGGCCGGGCCAGGGACGCGGCCGACCGCGCCGCGCAGACCTACCGAGGCACCCGGTGGGACGGCGACGACCACGGCTCGGTCCACAGCACCGACCGCGGCACCGACCGCGGCACCGACCGCGGCACCGACCGCGGCACCGACCGCGGCACCGACCGCGGCACCGACCGCGGCACCGACCGCGGCTCGGACCCCGGGTTCGACCTCGGGCCCGTGCGCGACCCCGGCACGGAGCACCTCGCCACCCCGGCGGACTCCGATGGCGGGTTCTGGTCGGAGGACGGCTTCTCCGGCGACGAGTCCGCCTCGCGGACCGGCGACTTCGTCGAGGACGCCCCGGTCCCGTCGGGCAGCCGCCGCGGTGGCGAGTTCTTCGTCCCGATGATGCACGGCGCGCTGAACCCCGACCTGACCGGCGGCGCGGCGGGCCGGGCAGACGACGGGCCGGTCTCGCCGTTGAGCGAGTCCCGGAGGAACACGGGCGAGGACGCGTTCCCCGTGCCGCCGAACAACGTCCGCGGCGTGGGCGGTATGCCGGAGGCCGCGAGCGGTGTCCACCCGGTGGACCCCTCGCCGAACCGGGTGTCGTTGGGCAGCTTCAAGAACACCGAGGACGCGGCGGCCTACATGCGGGCCAACCGCCCGCTGGTGCCCAAGGTCAACAAGCCGAGGTTCGACAACCACGTCCCCGGCACCCGCACGAACTGCGCCCCGGCCACCATCGAGACCTACAACGCCCTCGAGCACGGCGAGGTGCGCGAGGCGGGGCCGAGCGCACCCGTCAAGACCGAGGACATCGAGCGGGTCACGGGCCGCAGGTTCCGCCGGGTCCCCGACTACGACACGATCGACCGGATCATCTCCCGTCCGCAGGTGCCCGTCGGCGCGAAGGCGATGGTCTTCACCGACCACGCGAACAAGAAGGGCCACTACTTCGTCGTCGAGAAGCTCGCAGACGGCAGGCCCCTCTACATCGACGGTCAGGACGGCCTGCCGGCGAACCTCGGCACGAAGCCGACCGAGATCGGCCTCATGATGCTGCCGAAGGGCGCGCGGATCGACGCGGTCTACGCGCCGTTCACGCCGAAGCCCACCGAGGCGGGCAACCCGCACCGGCTGGCGGCGGGCCCCGGCCCCGCGTCGCGGCAGTCGGCGCCGACCCTGCCGGCCGGTGGCGTGCTCGCGCACAGCGTTCTGAGCACCGCCCAGCAGGGGCAGCTGGACCGACAGGGCGCGCACGCGGTCATCGCCGAGGGCGGGGCCAGCCCCGTCGCGAACCTCCTCGACGCCATCAAGCGCAGCCTCGACCCGCACGCAGCCAGCGAGTACAAGCGGCTCACCGAGGCACTGGACGCGGCCGCGGGCAAGCGCAGGACGAAGTTCGACCTGAACGGCATCGCCGCGGAGGCGGGGCTGCGGGTGCACGTCCTCGGCGACAAGGGCGACTGGCGGTCCTACGGGCCGGTCGCCGGCCGGCCGGTGCACGTGGTGGACGCGAACGTCAAGGGTGTGCCGCGCTTCCTCGGCACGAAGCAGGCCGTCGAACTGGGCAGGACCGGCGTCGTCTACCCGGGCCCGACGAAGTCGCACGCCGACGGCGCCGACCACCTGGAGCACCGGGGCGAGTTCGAGGTCGAGACGATCGCGGGCCAGCACTACGTGCGCGTCTACACCGCCGTGTTCGACACCGCCCTGCCCGGCTCCGAGCACAAGGACGTGCACCAGGACGCGAACGGCAAGGTCACCCCGTCGACCGGCAAGGCAGGCGTCGCCTGGGTGTCCGGCGGGCGCCCGCTGCGGGCCGTGCAGTGGGTGGCCAAGTACCGCAACGACCAGGTCCAGAAGGGCGAGACGCACGCGACGCCGCTGCTGCGCTCGTACCTGGTGCCGCTCGACACCTACCGGAAGGCGAGCGAGAACGCCCGGCCCGAGGGCGTGGACCCCAGCAGGGACCGGACGCTCAACGTCGACCAGAGCGGCGACGTCAACCAGTTCGGCGTGCGCGGCCCCGACCTGGACGACCTGCGCAAGCACGCGCTCGACGGCTCCCTGGTCACCTTCGTGCCGCCGGAGAGCACCGGGCACGCCAGGCCGGACCTGTCCGGTCGCGTGGAGCCCATCTCGGACCTGTACGAGCGCCTCGGCATCAAGCCGGACTTCACCTCGACGGCCCTCGGGCCGGACAACGACCCCTGGTTCCGCTGGACGCGCGACCAGGACGGGAAGGTGCGGTTCGACGGCTTCCGCAACGACCCCAAGCAGCTGCGCGGCCTGGCCGCCCGGTTGCGTGAGGCGTACGTCCTGTGGACCGAGCCGGAGGTCGCCGCCGGTCAGCGCGGGTCGGCCTTCTTCGGCCCGGACGAGGCGATCCCGGGCGAGAGCAGCGGGAGGGGCGGCAGGGGCAAGGCCCCCGCACCGCATGCCGGCAAGCTGGCGGCGACGCTCAACACCTTCGTCAACTCCCACGGCCCCACCGCACGCAACCTCGACCAGGTCTCGGACGCGATCCGCCAGGAGATCGGTGGCGCCACCAGGGACCTCGTGGCCCAGGTGGCTCCCCCGGTCGACCGCGGCCGGGTGTTCACCGAGATCGGCGAGTCGCTGCGCAAGTTCACCGCGTCCGCGGGCTTCACCCGGCCCGCCGAGATGATGGTGCGCAGGATGAACGGCCCGGACGGGTCGAGCGTGCCGCGTGGCGTCGCGACGCTGCCCGAGCTGGCCGCCTCGATCCAGCGCGGCAACAGCCACCACGGCAGCTTCCACGACACCGTGATCACCCCGATGGCGAACGCGCTCGCCGACCACGTCGTCACGGACGGTCGGTTCAAGGCCCTGGACGCCTCGACGTTCTCGAACCAGCTGCGCGACATCCTGCGGGACACCATCGCGACGCACCTGATCGGCCACTTCGACGAGCTGGCCACCGACCCCGAGCGCGGCGACACCCTCGCTGAGCACGCCAACCGGGGCGGCCAGAGCGGTTGGCTGTCCGGCCAGCGGCTCACCGAGTTCCTCGACGACGTCATGGCCGACGTGCGCGACGACGTGGGCCTCAAGACCGCGGTGGCGAACGTGCCGCTGACGATCGACACCACGGCACTGCGGGAGATCGTCCAGGGACCGGTCATCGACGCCGTGCGCAAGGACACCATCGACAAGGTCCTCGCCGAGAACCTGGTCGACGTCGACCCCGCCGCGCAACGGAAGCTGTTCGAGGACAGGATTGCCGGCGGGCTCGAGAACTCGGTGCGCGAGCGGATCAACCGCGACCCGTCCCTGGGGCTCGTCGACCCCCGCTACCGGCGAGGGCTGGCGGACCGCGTCGCCGACACGGCGGCTTCGAACGTCAGCGACGTGCTGGCGAACCTCCCACTGCGCACGGTGAGCCACGCGCAGGTCGACAGCTTCATGCGCAGGCGGGTGCCCGAGTTCGCGACGATGGCCCAGATCGGCGCGACGATCGCGACCGACGCGCTGGCGAACAAGGCCGACTTCGACACCAGGACCGGCACGCCGTTCCCCAACGACTTCGGCACGTGGCGCAAGCAGCACGAGCAGGGCTACACGCAGAAGAACGACCCGGCCGTGTTCAGCCACCACCGCGACGTCGGCGACCGCCTCCGCGAGGTGATCGAGAGCGAGCTGACCGACCCGCGGCCGGAGTCGGCGAAGAACATCGTGGACGAGCTGAGCCGGGTCGACGAGAAGGCACAGGACGGGCACGACACCCTGGGCAGGAAGTTCGCCGAGGTCATCGCGCCGCAGGGCGCCGACAGGCAGACGCGGGCCGGCGAGAGTGGGCCGCCGGTGCTCTACCACGAGCACGCGCAGATGGTGCTGAACCAGTTCCTGTCGCTGACCAGGGGCGAGGACGACGGCGCCCGGTTCGTCTCCCGCGAGGCCGTGGCCAAGGCGATCCTGTTCCACGACATGGACAAGCTGAACTCGAAGAACCAGTTCGGCGACGGTCAGGCCCGCCACGACCGCGAGCCGGAGCACCGGGGCGCGGTCCGGTACATGAACCGGCACGAGGGCCTCTGGTCCGGCGAGCGTGACTTCCGCCTGGCCCGCGCGATGGTCGACTCGGACCCCATCGGTGGCTACCTGCGCGGCAAGCACGACGCGACGACGGCCTACGAGTTCATCCGCGACCTGGCGCACCGGGCGGGCAGGCCGGATGGCAAGGAGGTCACCGCGCAGGACGTGCGGAACTTCTTCGACGAGTTCCACCAGTACTACCAGTCGGACTTCTCGTCGTACTCGAACCAGTCGGTGTTCGTGAACCCGAAGACCGGCGGGGTGGAGCACGGCAAGGAGTCCGGCCTGACCGGCCTGGCACGCGACGGGAAGTCCGGCCCGTTCCGCCTGGCGCCGGACCGGCGCCACTTCGAGTACCTCGACACGACGTCCGGCGCCAAGGACAGCTACGCACGCAAGATCACCAGCCTGCGCGGGTTGTTCGACCGGGACGTCGAGACCGACGACGCCGCCAGGACGGTGACGACCGGCGGTGCCCCGGTGGCCGGTGTCGGCGGAATGCCGTCGTCGTCGAACGAGAAGTTCCGCGCCAGGAACGACGAGGGCGGGACCATCGAGTTCGGGCGGAAAGCCGTGCTCAGCAGCCGGCTGGGCAGCTCACGCAACGCGCGGGGCCTGGTGTTCGGGACGCGGGCGCACGCGGAGTCCCTGGACAACTGGGCCAGGAACGCGCGCCGCACCCCGACCGTGGTGCGCAGTGCGGCCGGCGAGACGGCCCGCGAGGCGCTGGACAGGGTCGCGGAGCGGCCGGAGAGCGTCGTGGCGGCGCCGTGGGAGGACCCGATCTTCGTCGCGGCCGATGTCGACGGGGACCGCTTCGTCCTGCCCGTCGGCAGCGAGGAGCACCACATCGACGCCCGGCTCAAGCCGGGGGAGTTCGCCAAGGTCCTGGCCGGGGACCCGACGTTCAAGCGGATGTACGAGGAGGCCGACGAGCCGTCGATCCTGCTGGTGTCGTCCCACGCGGACGAAGGCACGACCATCAGGAGCCTGCAGGACAAGCTCACCGACCTCGGGTACCCGCTCGACATCCACACCACCAGGGGTGACGTGGAGACCACCGACGCGGGCCACATCAGCGCAGGCCACAACGCGGGCTGGGCGACCCACGAACGGCGCGTCGAGAGCAAGACGGTGTACGTGAAGGGGCTGATCGGCAAGAAGCCGGTAAAGCAGCACACGGTCAGGATGACCCGGGTCGTCTGGGGTGCCACCGAGTACAGCCCCGCGGACCTGGCGGCCATCGCCGAGCGCGCACGCCGGGCCGACCGCGAGCGGGTGGACGGGACGCGCCGCGTCTGGGAGGGCGAGAACCGCCGCCGCGAGGAGATCTTCCAGCGCGACACGCAGGACCGTGCCCGCCAGGCGGCTGGGCGGTCGGGGGAGACCCGAACGGAGGGTTCGACCCCGGAGTCGGGTGCGGCGCCGGAGTCGGGTGCGGCCCGCGAGACGCGGCCGGAGCCCGAGCAGGAGCGGGACACCGAGTCGGAGTCCGCGTCGGACCGGGACGAGGAGTCCGAGTCTGCTTCGGATCGCGAGGAGGAGTCGGACGTCGGCTCGGATCGTGAGGACGAGTCGGACCGGGAGTCGGAGGACGGCTCGGACCGCGAGTCCGCAGGCGAGTCGGAGGCGCGGCCGCAGGCCGGGTCGTCGCGTCTGGACGATCAGGCCGATGAGGCTGATGTTCGGCGTAGGGCTGAGGATGAGCGTCGGGCGGAGGCGTTGCGTCAGGCTGAGCGGGATCGTGAGGTTCAGGCCAAGGAGAAGGCCGAGCGGGAGGCTCGTGAGCGTCAGGCCGAACTTGACCGTGAGGCTGATGTTCGGCGTAAGGCTGAGGATGAGCGTCGGGCCGAGGCGTTGCGTCAGGCCGAGCGGGACCGTGAGGTTCAGGCCAAGGAGAAGGCCGAGCGGGAGGCTCGTGAGCGTCAGGCCGAACTTGACCGTGAGGCTGATGTTCGGCGTAAGGCTGAGGATGAGCGTCGGGCCGAGGCGTTGCGTCAGGCCGAGCGGGACCGTGAGGCTCAGGCCAAGGACAAAGCCGAGCGGGAAGCCCGCGAGCGCGAGGCTCGGCAGCAGGAAGCGATCGACAACGACCCCACCGTGATCGCGGCCCGTGCGGCGTACGCCGAGGCCAAGCGGCGGGCTGAGGAGTCGGCGGCCGCGTACGACCGGCTCGTCGAGGAGATGGCCGAGTCGCGACGCAAGGACGAGATGCGTCGTGAGGAGGAGGCCGCCGCGGCCCGCCGCCGGGACGAGGAGGCCGAGGCCCGCCGGCGCGAGGAGGAGTTGGCGGAGATCAACCGCCTCGCGGAGGAGGCCCGCAAGGCGACCAAGGAACGTGAGGAGGCCGACCGCCGGGCCGGCGAGAGCCGGAGCCGGGCCGACGCGCAGTGGGACTCGGCGTACGACGCACAGCGTCGCGCCAACGAGACGGCGCATGACTCGGCCTCCGAGAACGGCTACGCCGAGGGGTGGCGCGAGGCCCGTGACCGGGCCCGCGAGGAGGCCAGGGCCCGCAACCGCGACGCGTCGTGGCGCCAGGAGATGCGGAACAACCCCGAGGCGTGGCGTGACCGGCGTGCGGAGGCCCGCGAGGAGGCCCGCCGACGCCAACAGGCCGAGGAGGACGCCCGCAGGCAGGAGGAGGCCGCCGCGGCCCGCGAGCAGGAGCGTCAGCGCCAGGACGAGGACGAGCCCGGACACACCCAGCAGGAGCAGCCCCGCGGGGAGCAGCCCCGCCAGGAGCAGTCCCGTAACGAGCAGTCTCGGCAGGAGGAGTCCCGCCAGGAGGAGTCCCAGCAGGAGGAACCGGCCACCGAGAACCTCGACGACCCCAGGGGCTACTACGCCGCCCTTGACCTCGAGCCAACCGCCTCCGAGGACCAGATCAAGAAGGCGCGCCGGAAGATGGCGCTCAAGTGGCACCCGGACAAGAACCCCGGCGTCGACACCAACGCCGAGATGGCCAAGGTCTCAGAGGCCTACGAGATCCTGTCCGACAAGGAGAAGCGCAAGGAGTACGACGACTACCGCCGCATGGCCAAGGACGCGGCCGAGGCGGCGAGGCAGTTCCGCGAGGCGGCCTCCCGGCACGAGTCGTCGACCCGGCAACCCGGCCCGTCCGACCAGCACGGCACGCACACCTGGGACCAGCAGCAGCGGAGCCGACCCGCACCGCGGGACTGGAACCAGCAGTGGCACCGACCCGCGCCGCAGGACTGGGGCCGGCAGCAGCAGTGGAACCAGCCCGGGCACCGGGACTGGGACCAGCAGCGGAACCAGCAGCGCAACCAGCAGTGGGACCAGCAGTGGAGCCAGCCCGGCACGCACACGTGGGGCCGGCCGAGCGCCGGACCGACGCCGCCGGTGGACCCGGGGCCGCCCGCCGGCTGGATACCCGTGCGGACGTCCCCTCGGGCGGGGCGAACCGTCTACGTCAACCCCGACACGGTGCGGCGCAAGCCGTTCCTGGCCCAGGACGGCCGGACCATCGGTGTCATGTTCGTACCGGACAGCGATCCCACGCAGAGGTATGTCTCCTCGTGGGGGCGGTCCGCGCCCCGGCTCGACCTGAACCTGCGCACGATGCCGTTCGAGTCCCCCAGCGAAGCCCTGGCCGCCAACCGTTCCGACTCACTGATCATGGCGCCGTGGTCCATGGACTACGCGGGCGGCGGCGCCGGTCCGATCTTCCTCGTCGCGCACGGGCTCGGTGAGTGGATGGAGACCGAGGTCGGCGCCGGGGCCACCATCTGGGACGGTCAGTACGCGGTGCGCGCCGCGAGCATGAAGAACTACGTGAACGGCACCGCGGCCTGGGAGCTGCTGCGCCACGTGCGGACGTTCCAGACCCTCCTCGCGACCAACCCCTACGGCTCTATCGCCGGCATCATGTGCCTCGTGGCGAGCGGCTCCTGGTCGGACCGGTTCGTGACGGCCATGCGTGCTGCGGGGTACACCAACGAGGCGCACTTCGCCAACGACGTGATGTACCCCGTCAACCACCCCGCCGGCCCGACTGCGGCCGTGCCGAACAACGCCGGCTACGACACCTACCTGCGGCCGGACGCCTACGGTTTCACCAGGCGGGTCTGGGGGATGGGCACGAGGTACAGCCCGGAGGAGATCCTCTGGCACCAGCAGCTCGAGGCCCAACGGAGGTACTACGGCGATGACAACGCCTACGGCTACGGCTACTGACGTGCCCCTGCGTCTCGCGGCAGGCTGGCTGGACCACTCCTACGGCGGTCTCGTCACCGTCGACGGCGGCCAGCCGCTGCTCGAGACCGAGCTGAGCTGGCTGGTGCCCTGCGCCTACGCGGACCACCCCGGACCGCTGCTGGCCGCGACCCTCGCGGTGCCGAAGGACGGGACCGAGCCGTTCCCCGTGGGCAACTCGGACCCGCTGGCCCCTGAGACGGCCGACGGCTGGCAGTGGCGCGTCAACGCGCGTGGCTGCCTGGTCGCGACGGACGCGGCGGTCGACGACCGGCCTGCCTCCGCGCTGCCGTGGCGGCCGGCCGACGAGGCACCCGGCTGGTGGGACCGGTTGCTCACCAGGCACTTCCCGGCCGCCGAGGTGGCCACGTGCGCGACCTGGGACGACGTGACCTCGGCGATCGTCGCCGGCGGCCCGGGAACGCGCGGTGCGGTGTGGCTGCGCAGGCGCGTGGCCGGGGCGGAGCTCACCGGCCACCTGCTGTACGCCTACCACGCCGACGGCAAGGCCGTCGTCGTCGACGGGCAGCGTGGGGAGCCGGCCTGGCTCGACGACGAGGAGGTCGGCGGGCTCGTGCTGGCCCGCTTCCACCGCGCCGACCCCACCGGACCGCTCATGCCGTCGCTCGCGGCCGCGCCCGACCTCGCCGCGGCCGTCGACAAGGCCACGAGCTGGCTGGCCGGCGCCTACGACGGCGCCGTGACGCTCGTCGACCCGGCCGCCGGGGACGAGACCGCGCGTGGCTGGCTCTTCGCCTGTGCCACCAGGCGCTTCCAGGTCACCGGCGACTGGCGCGACCAGCTGCTGGATGCTGCACTGGTCGTCCCGAAGGCGGCGGGTACCGAGCCGTTCGGGCTGCCCAACGACGACCCCTGGACCTGGCTCAGCGCCTGGGACGCGGGCCGGGACGACCTCCCCGAGCCGCCGGAGCCCGGAGCGGCGTCCTGGTTCGGGCCGACCGCGGGGCAACTCGGGACGGTCCGGGCCACCAGTACGCACCAGAACTGGGGCGACGCGCTGCTGGCGTTGTCGGACCTGCCGAACGGCGCGAAGGCACTGGTCTGGCTGCGGCGCAGGGACGGGCGGGGCCGGGAGACCGTCGGCAACGTGCTGGTGGCCGTCAAGGACGGCGACGAGGTGCGGCTGGTCGACTCGCGCACATCCGAACCGGCGATCGAGCCGAACCCGCTCGCCGTGCACGTCGTCAGCTTCGGCTGAAAGGAGGCGTCATGGGCGACTGGTCCTTCGTCATCGACCCGGCGTGGCAGCCGGCCGAGGAGGGCGACGAGCCTCCGTTCGAGGCCGTCGTCGGTGGCTGGCTGCTCCGCGACGACGGCGCGGTCAGCCTGTTCCGGCCGAACCCGAGCTACCAGCCGTCCCGTCCCGGTCTGCCGACGGACCCCGTGGACGTCGTGCTGCAGCTCCTGTCCGCCGAGGACGACAGCGAGGACGACAGCGAGGACGACAGCGAGGACAGTGACAGCGGGAGTCGCGGCGAGGACGAGCAGCTCGGCGAGGAGCTGCTGACCGCGCTGCAGGAGGTGCTCCTCGGCGTGGCCGTCGACGAGCACGGCATGGCACTGGTGGTCCCCGCCCCGGACGGTGTGCCCTCGGTGCTCGTGGCCACCGCACCCGCGCACCGGGCCAGGGTCGACGCCGAGAGCTGGCGTGAGGTGACCGTCGTGGAGCTGGTCGCCGCCCTGCCTCCCGAAGGCGTGGACATCCTCCTCAACCCCGGCGCGCCCGCGTCGACCCGCCTGATCGCCGACGCCGTCCGCCTCTCGGTCACGATGCCCGGTTCGTGAGGGGAAGCCCGGCGATGTCCCCTCGCCGGGCCCCGGTCCGGGACGGACGTGCCCTCCCCGTGTGATCGTGGGTTCTCGAACGGAGGGGAGCCCGATGTCCTTGCTGACCAGAATCCGTGGGCGTGCCGGGTTCGGCCGGACCAGGATCGGTGCTGCCGTGGTGGTGCACGCCGCCGACGGGGTGACCGACGAGGCCCGCGCGCTCGCCGAGTCGCTGCCCGCAGACCCCGAGCACGAGCTGGTCGTGGCGGACGTGCCGCCGGTGTCCGCGATCGACGTGTGGCAGTCGTTCGCCGCCGCGCTGCCGAGAGGCCGCAGGTCCCTGCGGGTCGTGCCAGGTCAGGAGCCGCGTGAGATCGCGCCGTACGTGTGGCAGTGGCTCGCCGACCGGCTCGGCCGAGGCGTGCTCGCGCCCTACGGCCTGACCCAGAACCGTGCGGGCACGCTCTTCGTGCACTCGATCGACCAGAGCGGCTGGGTGTCGTTCGGCAAGGGCAAGGCACCCGCCTGGACGGGCAAGCGTTTCCCCCAGCCGGTCTGGGACACCATCGAGGTCTCGCAGGTCCGGTCCGCGGGCTTCCGAGGCGTCGCCGAGCCGTTGCCCGCCGGGGTGTGGCTGCGCCCGGACGTCGACCAGGGAGTGCTCACCACCGGCCGCAACAGGCTCGCCGCGACGCTGCCGTGCCTGCCGGACACCCCGTTGATCGTGCTCGGCGTGTGTGATGCCGCGGACCTCGACATCGCCGACGTCGCGGCGTTCTGGCGGACGCTGCCGCCGAACCTCGCCGCGTCGGCACGGTTCGTCCAGTACGGCGGGCTGACGCTGCCGCACGGCGCGACCTTCGGCCAGCACCTCGCGGACGCGCTCGGCATGGAGATCTGCGCCTACACCGGCATTCCCACCGGCACCCCGGACAAGCTCGACGTGCTGGCGCTGCGCCAGGACGGCTCCCTGGGTGCCAGTGCCTTCGCGCAGGCGTTCGCCTACCGCCCGGGTGGCCCGGCCACCGGCAGGCTGTGTGCGCACCGGGCACCGCTCGACGGCCTCGGCGAGGTGGCGCCGGGGGTCTACTGGTACGCGCCGGACGTCGTGGTCGAGGTCGTCAGGGCCGGGCTGTGGCTCCGGCCCGCGGAACAGATCACGGACCCGACCGGCGTTCGCGCCGCACCGCTCGACCCACCGCACAGCCTGCTGCTGTACGAGGCGACCGATCCCGCGAGGGCGGACCGGCTCGCCGAGGTGGCGGCGGAGCTGCGTGACCGCCTCGACGAGGAGACCCGTTCGGCGACCCTGCTGATGCCGAGCACGGCCCTGGCAGGCGCGCCATCGGGGGTCACGCGGCCGGCCGCGCCCCTGCCGGTGGAGCCGTCGCCGCCCGTCGTCGAGGTCCAGGACCCGCCCGCCGAACCGGTCGACGCGGGCGGGACCGACGACACCGACGACACCGACCTGCCGTGGCTTTCGCGCCTGATGGAGACCGTGTCGATCCCGGCGCCCGCCCGTCCGTCCAGAGTGGAGGTCCAGGATGACGGAGCCCGAGGCACCCGCTGAGCCGGACGGGAGGTTCATCTTCCTGGTCGACCCGGCGTGGCGCCCGACGGAGGAGTCGACCACCACGCCGATGACGTCCATCATCGGCGCCTGGCCGCTGTCCGACGACGGTGTCCGCGGCCGTTTCCAGCCGAACCCGGTCTACTTCCCGTCCACACCGGACTCCCCGCTGGACCCGGTCGACGCGGTGCTCGGCAAGCTGGCCGCCGGCGAGTTCGACGCCGACCTGCTGCCCGAGGTGCTGACCGACGTCATGTTCGGCATCGCGCTCGACGAGCGGGGTGTCGCGATCGTCCGCCACGCACCGGACGGCGTGCCCTCGGTGCTGGTGACGACCTCCTACGGGCACCGCGAACGGGTCGACGCGGCGGACTGGCGCAACGTGACGCTCACCGAGCTGGCCGAGGCGCTGCCGGCACGGGGCGTGGACGTGCTGCTCAACCCCGGCGCGTCGACGTCGATGCGGGTGCTGGCCGACGCCGTCCGCGCCGCGGTCCGCGAGCACGCCGAGACCAGCGGGTAGTGCCGTCAGCCCAGCTTGTCGCAGGAGGTGGCGTCGGCGTCCTTCGCGGCGTCGGCCTCCCAGCGGACGTGCGAGAACGTGGCGTCGAAGGTCTGCTCCGTGTACACGAGGAACGGGGTGTTGACCTTCTTCGGGTCCAGCCCGCCCGCGGTGAAGCAGCTCAGCGGGATCTTGACCGTGGACCGCTTCTCCGGCTTGAGGTGTTGCAGCACCGCTGTGATCGGCACCTCGGCGCCGCACGGGTACTCGCAGTGCACGGCCACCGTGGTGCGGGCCACGGGGGGCGCGTGCACGGCGACGTCGAAGACCAGCGCGCCGGAGTCGGCGTAGGACTTCAGGTCCTCGGTGCCGTCGGCGTTCTGGAGGTACATCTGCGCGGCGGTGCCGTGCCAGGCGATCCGCAGGCCGCCGCCGTCCGGTGTGGCGGAGATGGGGCCCTGGACCGCGCCGTCCTTGGTGATCTCGACGCCGCCCCAGTTCTCCCCGGACGCGATGAAGCCGGTCCACGGCTTGACGGCCCCGTTGTCCAGCACCTTCATGGTGGGTGGTGGGCCCGCCTCCTGGGCCTGGCCGCCGCTGGAGGTGAGCAGCAGGGTCGTGACCACGCCGACGAGCACCACCGCGGCCACGGCCATCGCGGGCACCAGCCACCTGCGTTTCGGCGTGGGCGACAGGGTGAAGTCCGGCGGCGGGGCAGCGGAGACCGCGGCGGGCACGGCGGTGGGCGCGGGCCGGTTGGCGGCCTCCGCGGCCGCGCCGAGCGCCACCGTGAACTTGGGGTGCAGGGTCACCCGCACCGGCTTGCCGAACTCCTTGGACACCAGCTGCCAGACGAGCGGGATGCGCGACGAGCCGCCCGCGAGCAGCACCGCCGACAGGTCGTCGGGACGCAGGCCTGCCGAGGCCACGGTCCGGCGCAGCGCGTCGGTCGTGAGCTGCACCGACGGCCGGATCATCTCGTTGAACTCGAGCCGGGTGATCGTGACCTCGCGCGGCCCGGACGGCAGCGGCACGGTCAGGGTCACGTCCGGCTCGGTCGACAGGTCCTCCTTGGCCCGCACGCACATGCCGCGGATCGCCGCGAGCGCGGCGGTGGCGGCCGGGTCGGTGGGGTCGAGTGCGCCGATCGCGCCGTCCAGCCGCTCGTCCAGGTGCGCGAGGAGCGTCTCGTCGAAGTCGATGCCGCCGAGGTGCTCGATGCCCTCGGGGACGCCGAGGATCTCCATCCCGCCGGGCCGCATGCGCAGGATCGTGGAGTCGAACGTGCCGCCGCCGAGGTCGTAGACGGCGACGACCTCGCCGTCGCCGAGCCGCCGCTCGGCGGAGTAGTGCGTCGCCGCCGCCTCTGGCTCGGTGAGCAGCTGGTAGCCGGGCAGACCGGCCAGCTTGGGCACCTCGCCGAACTGCTCGCGCCGGTAGGGGCCCCAGATCGCCGGGCAGGTCAGCACGACCGAGCCGGGCGGACCGCCCATGGCCCTGGTGACGGTGAACAGCACGTCGCGGAGCTGTGCGGCCATCAGCGCGGTCGGCGAGTACGCGGCGCCGCCGAGCACCAGCGGCGTCGGGTCGCCGAGGCGGCGCTTGAAGTTGCGGGCGATGCGGGCGGGGTCACCCGCCGCGGCGAGCGCGGCCGGACCGGTGAGGATGGCGCCGTCCGGCGCGGGACAGGCCACGGAGGGGACGACCACGCCGGGACTCAGCGCCACCATGCGGGTGCCACCGGGGCCGCTGACAGCGGCGGACGTGAACGAGGTGCCGAGATCGATCCCTACGCCGTAGCTCATGGCATCTCCGACTCTCCATCGGTGAAGCACAGGAATATCCAACTAAACGAAGCTATAGTAACAACCATGTCGTCGGGTCACCCCTCCATGGTCACGGGGCCCGCACCCCTGTTCGTTCATCGCCTGCTCAACGTGCTGGTCAGATCCGGGTCGGTCGCCACGTGCGGGTAGCGATCGCCGAGGACGGCGCATTATTCCGCGAGGGTCTGTCACTGCTGCTGCGGGCCGCCGGTCACGACGTGGTCGGGTGCGTCGGCGACGGTGACTCACTGCTCGGGATCGTCGCCGCCAACCCGGTGGACGTCGCGATCCTGGACGTGCGGATGCCGCCGGAACCCGAGGGCGGCCTGACGACCGCGGCCCGCATCCGGGCGGCCTACCCCGCCACCGGCCTGCTGCTGCTGTCCCACCACGCGGAGACCCACTACCTGACCCGGGTGCTGGAGATCGGCGCCGAGGGCATCGGCTACCGGCTCAAGGAGCGGATCGCGGGCATACAGGTGCTCGCCGACACGCTGGACCGCATCGCGGCCGGTGAGATCGTGATCGAGCCCGCGGTGGCCAAGCGGCTCGTGGAGGTCCCGTCGAAGAGCGCGGAGAACACCATCGCCGCGCTGACCGAGCGTGAGCTGGACGTACTGCGGCTGATGGCGCAGGGCCGCGCCAACAACGCGATAGCCGGGGCGTTGTTCGTGTCGGCCAAGGTGGTGGAGAAGCACATCGCGTCGATCTTCGCGAAGCTCGAGCTGCCGGGTGACCAGACCGTGCACCACAGGAGGGTGCTGGCGGTCCTCGCCTACCTTCGTGCCACCGGACTGGACGGGTGAGCCCGTTCGGCGTCACCCGTCCGCCCCGGGTCACGGGTGGTAGAGCTCGGCGACCTCGGCGATCCGGTCCTGCGCGTCGACCTTGATCTCGGCGGTCAGGCCGCCGTCGTCGAGTGCGGCCAGCAGCTGCTCCGCGGTGCAGGGCTGGTTGCCGCGCCCGTCGGCGCCGATGGAGAGCCCCGTGTCCGTGTCGGCCGGGCAGATTGAGCCGGCGCTGAAGACCTTCACGTCGGGCGCCAACGGCAGCCGGTGCGGCCCGTCGCCGGGCACGTCCACGTAGCGCGCCTCCATGTTGCCCTCACCCGGCTCCAGCTGGACCAGCTCGAAACCGACCATCCTGAGGTCGCGGTCGTACCCGGTCAGTGCCGCGGTGACCGTGGTCCCGGGGAACCGCAGCTCGTCGACGGGTGCGGCCCCACTCGTGTCGCTCACCTTCTCGACGTCACCGCCCGATGGCTTGGTGCCCGCGTCGTCGCTGGTGTCACAGGCAGTGGTCCCACCGGCGGCGAGAACGGCGGCGACGAGGAGTCCGACAGTGGTGTTGCGCATTTCTTCCCCTTTGTTTTCCCGTGGATTTCGAAGTCGCACCGGTGAGCATTCACAAAAGGAGACGCCTCGGCTTCCGGGGAGGTTCCACGAAGAAGGAAGGAATTGGAGGCAACCTTGGCAAGCGATGCGACTACCAGTGGAAACCGAAGAAATGTGCCACTCGTCGACCGGAATTTTCTTTCTCGCCGACAACGTCACGGGGGTGCTCAGGGAATGAGACGGGCGAGTGTGTCCGTGACCACCCGGACCGACGGGCGGCGGCCACCGTCGGGTTCGTGGGTCAGCCAGCGGACCGGACCTCTTCCGGTCACGCTCGGCGGCAGCGGGACCCGGCAGCCCGACGGGAGCCTGCCGACCGCCGCGGGCAGGCGCGGCGTGGACACCGGCACCTCGACGGGCTCCAGCAGCACGACGCTCGGCTCGGCGAGATCGACCACCGGGCACGAGAAGTCCATGGCGCGCAGGGCGGCGACCAGTTCCACGGCGAGCGCGGTCGGCATCCGGAGACCCCAGAGGTCGTCGTCCAGTTCCAGAGCCAGCTGGTTGCCGTCGACGGTCGTCGTCCAGCCCAGTTCCAGGTGGTAGGTGTGCGCGGCGTGGCGCAGCTGGTCGCCGGTGGTGTCGGCGAAGTCGATGGTCATTCCGGTTCTCCCCAGCATCGGCCGTCCTACCACCGATGCTGCCGACCGTCGCCGTCGCCGTCATTGGGCCTGTCCCCCCGGTTCGCGGGGCCAGCCCACCGGTTCGGGTAGGGCAGGCCCCCTACAGGGCCGCCCAGAACGAGCAGTGGTGCGCCGCCGCGAAGTCGGTCTCCGGTTGGGGGTGGGGTGGGACAAGGGACTGCGTCAGCTGCCTGCCGTCGGTGAACCTCGGCCACAGCGGGGTGGCGTGGTCGGCGAACGAGGTCCACGACCGGCGCATCGCGGAGGCCAGCTTCTCCTGCGACGGGGACAGCCCCGCGGGTGCGCCGAGGTCGAACAGGTACGGCAGCTCGGCGGCGTGGGCGGCACCCTGCGGGAAGCTCACGGGTGGCAGCAGAGCCGGGGCGTTCTCGTCGTTGAACTCGTAGGCGTAGGTGGGGACGTACTTCGCCGCCGCCCTGCTCACCGTCAGGCCGGGGCAGGCGAAGATCGCGTCCGTGCCGACCGCGCCGAGGGCCAGCGGGGGCGCCGCGTACGCCGTCAGCGGGTACTCCGCCGCTATCGCGTTCGCCGCCTGCGGTGGGACACCGAGCAGCGACCCGATCATCGGGACGTAGTTCTCCGCCGTCACCGGCCGGCCCCGCAGCTCGTCCGCCGCCACGAACAGGCGCCATTCGTCCCGGTTCGTGCCGTTGACGACCGGGACCCTCGCGAACTGGCCCGTCACCAGTGCGTCGCCGATCGACCGGGTCAGCGTCCGGCCGTCCAGGTTCGGGGTGTAGCCGTCGGACTGGTGTGCCAGCACGGTTTCCACCGGCAGGTCGCGCAGGCACGCCGCCGACTGGTCGGGGCAGCCCGCCGCCGTCGCGAACGCCTCGCCCTGCGCCTCGGCCGCCGACTGGGTCTTCTGCGTCAGCTCGTACGCGCCGCTCTGGACGATCGCGCGGTCGAACAGGCCACGGGAAAGTGGTGACGCCAGATGGGAAAGCACGCTCAGCCCACCGGCCGACTCGCCGAAGATCGTTACGTTGTGCGGGTTTCCGCCGAAGTGCCCGATGTTGCGGGAAACCCAGCGCAGCGCCAGCTGCTGGTCCATCAGGCCGTAGTCGCCCGTCGGCCCGCCGTTCGAGAACGCCGGGTGGGCAAGGAAACCGAGTGCCCCGAGTCGGTAGTTGACGGTCACCACCACGACACCGTCACGCACCAGCTTCGTCGGGTCGTACGCGCCGCCGGAGCCGTTGACCAGTGAGCCACCGTGGAGCCACACCATCACCGGCGCGTCGCGTGCGACCTTCGGCGTGAGGACGTTGAGGTACAGGCAGTCCTCCGACGCGCTCGGCGGGTCGAAGAAGCCCTGGTTCTGTGCGCACGGCGACCCCAGCTCGTCGGCGTCGCGGACGCCCTGCCACCGCGCGGGGGACCGGGGCGGTTGCCAGCGAAGGGATCCGACCGGGGGAGCCGCGTACGGGATGCCGAGGAACCGCTCCTGTCCGCCGGTCGTCACGCCGCGGACGAGGCCGTCGGTCGTGGGCACCACCGGCGCGTGTGCCGCCGGGCCGGTCAGCGTCGCCGTGAGCGCGAGGGCCACGGCACCGAGTGTCACTCCAGGAGGCATCGTCGACTCCTTCAGGGAAAGCAGGGTTCACCCACTCTCGCAGAGAAGGGGGTCAGCCCGCGAGTACCCGCTCGAGGAACGCGGCCACGTTCGCCGTCGTGCGGTCGATCTGTTCGGCCAGCGTGAGCGACTCCTCTAGGCGCCGCCCGGTGTCCTTCCTGCCACGCAGGTGAAGCGAGCAGTCGAGGTCACCGCACACGTAGACGCCGACGGAGTTGTCGCCCCGCGCGGACTTGCGTGCCGTCATCAAAGCCACGCCGTCGCCGGGGTGCGTGGTGAGGCACCACGCGCACATGCCGGTCCGCCGGTGCCGCCCGGGCGGCGCGACCCGCAACGCCACCCCGACGAGCCCGTCGCCGTGCTCCGCGACCACGTACGCCCGCTCCATGTCCCGCCAGCCCAGGAAGTCCAGGTCGTCCCACGGTCGCTCGGCGAGGTCCCTCGGTACGGCCATGCGCTTGGCCTCGCCCTTCGTGCTGTTCACGAAGGAGGCCCGGATCTCCCGTTCGGTCACCGCTCTCATGGACACCATCCTAGGAGCCCTAGGCAAATGGTTATGTCACCTAGGTAGGATGAGGCATGGCACGCGCAGGACTGACCACC
Source organism: Actinophytocola oryzae (assembly GCF_004364325.1). Classification (GTDB taxonomy): domain Bacteria; phylum Actinomycetota; class Actinomycetes; order Mycobacteriales; family Pseudonocardiaceae; genus Actinophytocola; species Actinophytocola oryzae. Next base: position 92,902 of record NZ_SOCP01000018.1, read on the forward strand.
GACCGCCTGATCCGCGCGGCGGCGGAGCTGGCCGACGAGATCGGCTTCGAGAACGTGACCGTCTCGGCTCTGGCGCGTGGCTTCGGTGTCAAGGACGCGAGCCTTTACTCACACATCAGGAACCTGCGGGACCTGCGCAACCGGGTGGCGGAGCTGGCGCTGACCGAGCTGGCCGACCGGGTGGCCGACGCCATCGCGGGCCGCGCGGGACAGGACGCGCTGGTGGCGTTCGGGAACGCCTACCGCGACTACGCGAAACGCCATCCCGGCCGGTACGTGGCGTCCCGCCTCGGCCTGGACCCCACGACCACGGCGGCGGACGCGGCCCGTCGTCACTCCGACCTGACCAGGTCGCTGCTGCGCGGCTACGCTCTGCCCGACCCGGCCCAGACGGATGCGATCAGGCTGCTGCACAGCACCTTTCACGGTTACGTCAGCCTGGAGGCGGTCGGCTTGTTCGACCATCACCCGCGCGCAGTGGAGGTTTCGTGGAACAATGCGCTGAAAGCGCTCGATGTCCTGCTGAAGAACTGGCCGTAGGGACAGATTTTCGTGCGCGTTCACACATTGACGCAACCGACCCGGGGTCTCGGACGTGATCTAGGTGGTGAGGAGAAACTCGGGTAGACGCAGGCGCCGTCTGGCAGCCCTGGCGACCGCGGTCGTCACGGGTGCCGGTGTGGCTTTCGCCTACGTCGTCACCGGTGGCACGGTGACGTGGCCGAGTGAGGCAGCCGCGCCGCACACGGCCGCGGGCACCCAGTCGTCGCCCCCGAGCACGACCACCACCCCGCCGCCGCCACCCCCGGTCCTCCCGTTCAACGCGAAGCTGACCTCGCAGGACATCCCGGTCAAGGGCGGTGGCGTCCGCAGCGGGGCGTGCAGTGGCTCGCTGATCGCGCCCCAGTGGGTGATCACGGCCGGGCACTGCTTCCACGACATCAACGACGTCCGCGTCGGCGGGCCGCCGCAGTACACGATGTCCGTCGTGATCGGCAAGCTCAAGGACAGCGACCCGGGCGGCCACGCGGCCCAGGTCGTCGACGTGCGTCAGTCGCCGCTGAACGACCTGGCGGTGGTGAAGCTCGACAAGGCCGTCAAGGACGTGGTGCCGCTGCAGATGGCCACCACGCCGCCCGCGATGGGCCAGCCCCTGCAGTTCGCGGGCTGGGGCTCGCTCTCCGCGACGGTGCTCGGGCCGTCTGACCACCTGAAGCGTGGCCAGTTCACGGTTTCCGGCATCGGTGAGTACACGCTCGAGGCCCAGCCGGTCGGTGTGCGCACGGTAGAGAACGGCCCGTGTCCCGAGGACTCCGGCGGCCCGTTCTTCATCTCCGACGACGACCGCACGGGCATGCTGGTGGCCATCGTGAACACCGGGCCGCCCTGCCCGCAGCCCGGCGCGGAGATCATCGCGCGGGTCGACGTCGTGGCCGGCTGGATCCAGCAGCAGATCGTGGCGTAGTCACAGGTCGAGAGCGGCGGAAACCCGATCGGCCAACTCGTCCTCGCCGACACCGAGGTCGACGTCGATGCCGGTCAACCCGAGCCGCCTGGTCTCACCGGCGAGGTGCTCGGTGAACAGCCGGTCCCGTTCGAGCAGGTTCGCGAGGGTTCGCTCCGGATCACTGGTCCAGCCCGGGATGTCGACGCCCCGCTTGGCGAACGCCGCCTCCCGGAACCGGGGCGTCGGCAGCAACCACACGGCGTTCCCGGCGAGCGGCGCGACGAGCCGGGGCAGCAACCGGAACCCCTCGACGATGATCCGGCCCGACATCCGCTCGAGGTCGTCGAGAATGAGCCCGAAACCCTCGCCACGGAACCAGTGGAAGGTCTCGACCATCTCCCGGGGTGACCGGCGCAGCCAGCGCTCGTCCATGTCCATGGCCAGGAACCGGTGCAGGTACGGGGCGTCGTCAGGGGTGGTGCGCGTGGCGTGGTCGGCCATCGTGTCGTCGGTGGCGTACACGGTCAGTCCGTGCCTGGCCGCGAGCCGCGCTGCGGTGGTCGACTTTCCGGCGCCACTGCCCCCGCCGAGCCAGTAGACCTGCCTCATGTCAGAGGCTCATGGCCTTGAAGGTCTCCGCCTGGGCGCGGATCGCGGTCTCCGTCGGCAGGCGCTCCATCGAGGAGGCGCCGAAGAAGCCGACCACGCCCTCGGTGTGGCGCAGGACGTACTGCGCGTCCTCCGGCTCGGCGATGGGACCGCCGTGGCACAGCACGAGGATCTCCGGGTTCACGGCCACCGCGGCGTCCCGCATGGCCTGTACGGCTGCGGCTGCCTGGTCGAGCGACATGGTCGTCTTCGCCCCGATGGCGCCCTTCGCCGTCAGGCCGACGTGGGGGACGAGCACGTCCGCGCCCGCACGGGCCAGCTCGGCGGCCTGGTCGGGGTCGAACGCGTACGGCGCGGTGAACATCCCCCGGTCCGCGGCCAGGCGGATCATGTCGATCTCCAGGCCGAAGCCCATGCCGGTCTCCTCGAGGTTCTCGCGGAACGTCCCGTCGTAGAGACCGACCGTCGGGAAGTTCTGCACCCCCGAGAAACCCAGGCGCACCAGCTCGTCGAGGAACGACCCCATCAGGCGGAACGGGTCCGTGCCGCACACCCCGGCGAGCACCGGCGTGTCCCGCACGACCGGCAGCACCTCGCCGGCCATCTCCACCACGATCGCGTTCGCGTCGCCGTAGGGCAGCAGCCCGGCCAGCGAGCCGCGGCCCGCCATCCGGTATCTGCCGGAGTTGTAGATGATCAGCAGGTCGACCCCGCCCGCCTCGGCGGCCTTGGCGGACAGGCCGGTGCCCGCACCCGCGCCGACGACCGGACGACCCGAGCGGACCGTCGAGACCAGCCGCTCCCGCACCTCGTCGCGTCGCATGCCAACCCCTCCCACGTGCGAGGCTACGGCGTCCACAGCCCGGCGGCCGTCCGCACGACCAGCCTCGGAGCTCCCTCGTCGCTCGGCGACGGCAGCGAGAGCAGGCCGTCGACCACCTCGGTCAGACCACCGTGCAGCTCCCACACCACGCCGCCCGCGCGGTCGCAGCGCAGCCCTGCCGCGTCGGTCGTGAACCGCACGGTCACCGCGTCCACCCAGCCGTCCGGCCACGCACGCACGCCGCGCACCTCGACCAGCTCGCCCTCCGACGAGACCGGCAGGAACCGCCATCCCGCGTTGCGCAGGTCGACAAGCCTGCGCAGCTCGGGGAACTCGGCGAGCGCCGCCCCCTCCGTCGTCATCAAGCATGTCCCCCGTGTGTCGTGATCAGCCGGTGCAGCGCCTCGGCTGCCGCCCTGCCGAACCCCTTGTCGTTGATGTGGCTGTCCACGTCGTGCACAACCACGGAGGACCCCGCCAGCCCGGCGCGGATCTCGGCCAGGCACGCCTCGTCGGCGGCGGTGTCCTCGAAACGCATACCCGGTCCGTCGATGCCGGAAACTCCACCCAGCGGCAGGAAGACCTCGACGGGGCCGGTCGCGGCGGCGACCTTGTCGGCGATGCGCCTGCCCAGGGTGGCCATCTCGTCCCGGGTCGTGCGCATCAGCGTCACGGTCGGGTTGTGCACCAGGAACGTGCGGTCGGCGAAGCGCTCCGGCACCGTCTCCCGGGGACCGAAGTTGACCATGTCGAGCGCGCCGACGCTCACCACTTGGGGGATCCCCGCCCGGCCCGCGGCCTCCAGCCGCTCCGGCCCCGCGGTGAGCACGCCGCCGACCAGGTCGTCCGCCAGCTCGGTCGTCGTGAGGTCGAGCACCCCGTCCACCAGCCCGGACGCCACGAGCGACTCCATCGCCCGCCCGCCGGACCCGGTCGCGTGGAACACCAGCACCTCGTAGCCGAGGTCGGTGAGCACGTCCCGCGCCTCGTCGACGGCCGGGGTCGTCAGCCCGAACATCGAGGCCGCGACGACCGGCCTGCGCTCGCCCCGCTCCGGCGCGTTGCGCCGCGTCCCGTGGTGTGCCGCCATGCCCGCGACGGCCGCCACCGCGTTGCCCAGCACCATCTCCGAGACGGAGTTGACCCCGCTGATGTCGACGACGGAGTACATGAGCGTCACGTCGACGTCGCCGACGTAGGGCCGCACGTCCCCGGACGCCATGGTCGACACGAGCAGCTTCGGTACCCCCACCGGCAGCGCGCGCATCACCCGCCCGGCAACCGAGGAGCCGCCGGAACCACCCACCGCGAGCACGGCGTCGAGCCGACCCTCCCGGTACAGGCGGGTCACGACCGCGGCGGCGCCGTCACCCATGACCTCCATCGCGTGACCACGGTCACCCTGCGCGCGCAGCTGTCCGAGGTCGGCCCCCGCCTCGGCGGCCACCTCGCCGGAGGTCACGTCGGCGAGGCCGGCGCCGTCGGAGAACGGGCCGACGTCGACACCCAGGACCGAGCACCCGTGCTCGACGAGCCGTTCGCGCAGCCAGCGGTACTCGGCCTGCTTGGTGTCGAACGTCCCGAGCAGCGCGACGGTCGGCATCGACCGGTCCTCCTCGATCAAGGGGCAGTAGGGTTCCCGGCCATCCTTGCCAGCGGTCACGGTGAGGCGATAGACCACTCAGACCGGATTGGCCCATGGGGAGAAGTGGAGCATATGCCGGACGGACACCGCGTCGCCGCCGCCACGCTCAGCCGCCTGCTCGACGGCTGGGCGACGACCCACGACGAGACGCTCTACCTGCGGCTCGCCGAGGCGATGACCGACCTGATCCGCAGCAACACCCTGCCGGACGGCACGATCCTGCCCTCGCAGCGCAGTCTCGCCGAGGCGCTCGGCATCGCGCGCGGCACGGTGACCAGGGTGTACGAGACGTTGGCCGCGGGGGACCTGATCGAGGCCCGCCGGGGCACCGGCTCACGGATCCGGGGCAGGGGCGCGGTGAGCCACGTGACCGGCGACGCCCGCCTCATCACCTACGACGGCCACCACGGCACCGAGATCGACCTGACCAGCGGCGCGCTGCCCGGGTTGCCGCTGGTCGTCGAGGCCTTCGGCCGCCTCGACCCGGCCCGGCTGGCGGTCGAGGTGGCCACGGACGGCTACCACCCCAAGGGCATGCCGGTGCTGAGGTCCGCCGTCGCCGACCACTACACCCGCGGCGGCCTGCCGACCACCCCGGACCAGATCCTGATCACCTCCGGCGCCCAGCACGCGGTCTGGCTCGTCGCGCACGCACTGGTCGGCCAGGGCGACGACGTGATCGTCGAGGAGCCGACCTACCGGGGCGCACTCGAGGCGTTCCGGCACGCGGGCGGGCAGCTCCGCTGTGTCCCGGTCCGGGAGGAAGGGCTGGACGTCGACCACCTCGCCAGGCTGCTGGGACACCGCAGGCCGCGCCTGCTGTACTGCCAGCCGGGCGTGCACAACCCGACGGGCGTCGGCCTGTCGCGGTCGGGTCGCCGCAGGCTGGCCGACCTGGCCGAACACCACGGTGTGACGGTCGTGGACGACACCTCGTTCGCCGAGCTGGCCCTGTCGGCGGACGTCGCGCCGCCGCTGCCCGGCGCGATCCTGGTGGGCACGGCGTCGAAGCTGTTCTGGGGCGGGTTGCGGGTGGGTTGGGTGCGTACCGCGCCCGACCTGGTGGACCGGCTGGTCGCGCTGCGCAGGGCGTCGGACCTCGCCACCCCGGTGGCCGACCAGCTGGTGACGGTCGACCTGCTGGCCAACGCCGAGGCGGCACGCGCGACGCGGGCGGCGGACCTGCGTGCGAGCCTGGACCGGACGGTCGAGCTGCTGGCCGGCCGGGTGCCGTCGTGGTCGTGGCAGCGGCCCGCGGGCGGCACGGGGCTGTGGATCGACACGGGCGGGAACGCGGTGACGCTGGTGGAACACGCACGACGGCAGGGTGTGCGGCTGGTGGCCGGGCCGGCGTTCTCGGCGTTCAACGGCTTCTCGCGGCACGTGCGGCTGCCGTACTGGCATCCGGTGGAGCTGTTGTCGGAGGCGCTGGACCGGGTCCTATAGGTAGCGCAGGTGCAGGTTGTCGACGGAGAACATCGCGTCGGTCCGCCCGGCGAACAGGGGCTCGAGCCGGGCGAAGTGGTCGCGCATCGCGGTGTCGAAGTCGGCCTGGCCGCCGAGCAGCCATTCCGCGCCACGCACGATCTCGTCGAGGTCGCCGTCGATGCGCTCGGCGGACATGCTCGGCGAGCGGGGCCCGTCGTCCTGCACCGGCTCCGGGTTGTTGCCGAGCATGACGTAGCAGGGAAAGCGTTCGAGGTCGGGGAGAACCGAGTAGAAGGGGACCCCGGGGTTGAAGTAGTACTCGGCCCAGTCGTTCCCGGCGATCGCGAGCCACGGCGTGCCGACGGCCATGCACGCGAACGCGAACCCGGTGTGCGGTGCGAGGAAGACCCCGCAGCGCTGGACGGCGGCGAGCTGTCGCGCGAGTGGGACGTCCACGGCACCGACCGCGTCGGGGACGGCCCGTGCCATGGCGTCGAACTCGTCCCGGGTGAAGGTGGTGCTGGTACGGCCGTCGTCGGCCAGCTTCCCGACGAGGACGAACCGGGCGTCGGGCCACCGGTCGGCAAGCGCGCGCAACACCCGCAGCCACGAGTCGAGGGACGGATAACGCCACCGGGGCCCACTCCCGCCCGGCATCACCGCGATGGTGGTCCGGTCGCCGGGCAGCAGCTCCTCGGCCCAGGCCGTCGCGTCGTCCGGCAGCGCGAGGTCGAGCCGGTTACCGGCCCGGTAGGACGGTCGTGGCGCGCCGACCACCAGGTGTTCCCCGGTGGTCCGGAAGTGTGCCGCGGCGATGTCGTAGTACCCGGCCAACCCCGGGAAGAAGTCCCGCTGGAAGGGCTGGTGCCCCCGGGGATCGTCCACGACCCAGTCCCAGTCGGCGGGCACGTGGGCGAGGACGTCGTCGGTTGGCTGCCCGAAGACGTCGACGTCCACTGTGTACAGATCGTCGACGTGCGGACACCACCGCGCGAGGTCCACGGCGGTGTTGGCCTTCAGCACCAACCCGACCCGGCGCGTGGGATCGGCCAGCTTGTAGCCGAGGCAGTACTGCACCGCCTCGACGGCGTGCCCTACGGGGTGGCAGTAGACGAAGTTGACGAGCATCGACTCAGCGACCACATCCCCGACCTTAGGACGCCGCGCCACCGGGTTTCCGGCACCGCGAGGTCGACGGCGGCCGGTCGTCCCAGGTGGAGCATGCTGGAGGCATGTCTGCGAAGATCACGCGCGTCAACCCGGACGGGGTGCACGTGCCGGAGGAGTACCACCAGGTCACGATCGTCGAGGCGGGGCCGACCGCCCACCTGGCGGGTCAGTGCCCGATGGACGCGTCCGGCGAGCTGGTCGGCGACGGCGACCTCGCCGCGCAGGTCGACCAGGTCGTCGCCAACTCGATGGCCGCGCTCGCCGCCGCGGGTGCCCGCCCCGACCAGGTCGTGCGGAGCGTCGTCTACGTCGCGAGCGCCGACCAGACCGACCTCGTCGCCGTGTGGGACCGGCTCAACGCCTCGCCGCTCGCCGACGCCTTCACCACCGCCAGCACTCTCCTCGGCGTCGCCCAGCTCGGCTACCGGGGTCAGCTGGTCGAGGTCGACCTCACGGCGGCCCTGTAGACAATGGACCGTGTGAGCGTGAGATACGCGGCGATCGGCGACAGCTTCACCGAGGGCGTCGGCGACGAGCAGCCGGACGGTTCGGTGCGTGGCTGGGCGGACCTGGTGGCGGTGGGACTGGCACGCGAGGAGGCCGTCCAGTACGTGAACCTGGCCGTGCGGGGCCGTCTGCTGGCGCCGATCGTGAGCGGCCAGCTGGAGACGGCCCTGGCACTGGACCCGCCGCCGACCCTGGTGACCTTCAACGGCGGCGGCAACGACATGTTGCGCCCCCGCACCGACGTCGCCGAACTGGTCGCCCTGACCACCCGCGCGGTCCGCCGCTGCCTCGACGCGGGCGTCCGCCTGGTCCTGCTGAGCGGCGCCGACCCGTCGGACCAGCTGCCGTTCGGCAGGACCATCCGCAGACGCGGCGAGGAGCTGACGGCCCGAGTCGCCGAGTTGGCCGCGGCCAACGACATCCCGCTGGTGGACGTCTTCCACGACACCGAGATCCGCCGGCAGCACTACTGGTCCGCCGACCGCCTCCACCTCAACGCGACGGGGCACGAACGAGTGGCGGGCCTGGTGCTGGCGGCACTGGACGGCGCCCCCGCCCCACAGCCGAACGACTCACCCCCGCAGGTGGCGCGCGGTCTCGCCGCCGAGGCCAGGTACTACTGGCAGCACGTGCTGCCGTGGGTGAACCGCCGCCTGCGTGGCCGCTCCTCCGGCGACACCCTCGACGCCAAGCACCCGGTCTGGACGGTCATCGAGCAGGCAGGCGTGTGACCTCAGGCACCCGCGTGGACGAACGGTGCCCAGGTGCTCGGGCGGTCGGGATCACGGTCGCGCAGCTCGCGGGTGACCCGGTGCAGGGCGCGGGCCGTGCCCGAGGCGTCCGGATAGCCGTGGCGGACCAGCAGGGGGTAGAGGGCACGCGACACGGCGAGCGCGGCGTCGTCCCAGACGGTCCACAGGGTGGCGACCACGTGGCGCCAGCCGGACTGGTGCATGGCGCTCGCGATGGCGACCACCTCGTCCAGGTTGGCGATGCCCGTGGTCGCGGTCGTGCACGCGGACAGGAAGGCGAACTCGCCGCCCGGGTGGTCGGTCAGCACGTCGATGCCGACCAGGCCCTCGGTCTCCCAGTCGTACGGCAGCAGCCCGCCGGCCAACGGGTTGCGCAGCGACTGCGTGCCGTGGCACGACGCGTGGAACCAGTCGTGCTCGACCAGCTCAGCCGAAACGGCCTCGCGGGTGGCGCCGGCGTCGGCGAGCACGGTCGGCTTCTCGAACAGCTCCGCCAGCAGGTGCTGCTCGTCCTCGGTGCCGGGAAGTCGGCGCCTGCCAGGGGTTTCCGGCAACGCGACCACGAGCATGCCGGTGGCCGCGGGCCGGGTGCGCGGGCGGGCGAGTGAGCGGGCCGTTGTGGCGTAGGAGGAAACGACCCGGTCGAGGACGCTGCGGCCGGCGGTTCCGTGGTATCCGGCGGCATGCAGGGGCAGCACGGTGAGCGCACCCGTGGGGCACCACCACAGCCGCGGCCAGTTGCCGGTCGGTGTGCTCGTGTGGCCGAGCGCGGACAGCACGGGCTCCGCCACGTGGTCCCACAGCCACTCGAGGACGTCGGAGATCCCGTGCTCCAGCACGAGGCGGTCGGCGCTGCTGCCGTGCGTGCCCTCGAACTCCTGGAGCGCGCCGAGGTAGCGCCCCGCCGCGTCGCGCACCGTGTCGACCGTCAGCGTCGGCAGGGGCACGACCGTGACGCCGTCGTGGGACAGGACCAGCGCGTCGCACCGCCACGAGCTGACGTTGAGCAGGACGATCCGGTCGTTTCCCTTGCGTGGCAACAGGTCTTCCAGACGCGGCGGGTGGAGGAACCGTGCGGGGTCCGGCAGGTCGGCGGTCCTGGGGAGCCCGCGCACGCGTGCGGCGAGGACGTCGAACTCCTGGGCGGCCCACAGCCGCGACTCCTCGTCGTCGTTGCCGACGCCGTCGAGCACGGCACGGCACGCGGCCAGGTCCGCGGCCACGTCGGGGTACGCGTGCCGCAGCATGGTCAGGTCGGTGCGCGTGCCGAGCAGGTGCGACCACGTGATGCCGCGCCCCTGCTCGAGCATCTCGACCGCGAGGGCGCCGTCGCCAGCCTCGATCGCGCACGCCGCGGCGTCCCTCGCGATCGCCGCGGCGACCGTCTCCATCGGGTACTGCTGGTCGTCGCGGCTGACCTCCCGCCACAGCAGCAACGGCAGCAGGCGCACCGCGTCCGCGTACGCCGCGACGGCCGAAGCGGGGCCCTCCGCGTCGGCGATGGCCTCGGCCCGGCCGCGGGCGGCCTTGAGCCTCGCGATCGTCGGCGCCGTGGTCATGGTGGCGGCCCTCGTCCACGTGGCGACCGCGTGCTCGAGGTCGCGGGCCTCGCCGGTCGTCGTGTGACGCAGGTGCAGCGCGGCGGCGAGGTTGCCGAACACGCCGGCGAGGCCGGGGTGCGTCTCCGGCATCACGTCGGTGGCCTGCAGCGCCATCGCGATGGCCTCGTTGATGTCGTCGAGGGCGCCGAGCCGCGCGAACCTGGTCTGCAGCAGGCTGCCGAGGTTCGTGAGCATGGCGGGGAAGCTCGGGTCCTCGGGGTCCGTCGCGGCGACGGCGCCACGGCACGCGGTGATGGCGTCGTTCAGGTCGGTCGGCTCGCCGCGCTCGTCGAACCGCATGCGCAGCGCGCCGCCGAGGTTCGCCAGGACCGCGGCGTGCTCCTGGTGGGTCGGCGGCACCGCCTCGAGCGCGCCGCGGATCGCGGTGACCGCCTCGTCGAGGTCGGCGACGTTCCCGGTGCGCTGGTAGCGCAGCCGCAGCACCGCGCCGAGGTTGGACAGCCAGCCGCCGTCGCCCTCGACGATGCCGACCGCGCGGCGCATGACGTCCACGGCGTCGTCGAGGTCGGTCAGGCTGCCGCTGTGGCCGAAGCGCCGCCAGAGCGCCGAGGACAGGATGGACAGCATCTTGTCGAGGGCGGGGTCGTCCACTCTGGCGGTGCCGACGGCGGCACGTGCGGTGGTGACGGCCTCGTCGAGGTCGGTGAGCTGGCCCAGGTGGAGGAAGCGTTCGACCAGCACCTCGGCGAGGTCGGCGAGCCTGCCCGAGACGTCGCGGTGGTCGGGGGTCGTGGCCGCGACGGCGTTGCGGGCCGCGACCAGGGTGGCGTCCACGTCCTCCAGCGCGCCGCTGCGCATTGCCTTCTCCCACGCCGCCCGCGCGAGCACGGACCAGCGTTCGCCGAGGTCGGGATCCCCCGGCGAGGTCCGCCGCAACGCGAGCGACGCCAGCGCGATCGCCTCGTCGATGTCGTCGTCGGTCCCGGTGACCCCGATGCGTGAGCGCAGCGCGAGGCCGAGGATCGACATGTACGTCGTCAGCTCGGGGTCGTCGGGTGGCGTGGCCGCGACGGCCTTCCGACCGATCTCGACGGCCTCGTCGAGGTGGGACAGCGAGTCGCCGTGCTCGAAGAGGGACTGCAGCGTGAGGCTGAGCAGGATGAGGTACCTGGACAGCTCGGTGCTGCCCTCCGGCGTGAGCTCCACGGCCCTGCGGTCGTTGGCGAGCGCCCGGTCCAGCTCGGCCCTGTTGTTGTCGCGCTTGAACAGCTTCTGGCGCGTGTCGCTCAGGTAGGACAGGTAGTGCGGCAGGTTGGGGTCGTCCTCCGGCAGCTTGCCGACGGCGGAGGCGAGCATGCGGATGGCCCTCGGCAGTATCGACGAGTCGCCGTTGCTCCCACTGAGCAGCTCGATCGCCGCCTGGGCCTGTGCCTGCGGGTCGGTGGCCGCGTCGTACTCGTCGAAGAAGTCGAGCAGCTCCTGCGGCACGACGTCCCGCTCGAGCTCCACGATCGCGGCGACCAGCGACATGGCGGCCTGCAGGTCCTCGTCGCCCTCGGTCGTCCCGAGGGCGCGGTACCGGCACCAGTGCACCCAGGCGATGACCTTGGCGATCTCGAGCGGAACCCCGCCCGGGTCCGAGGACGCGACGTCCCACAGGTTCCTCGCGTGGACCAGTGCGCGCTCGGCCACCACCCCACGGTGATCACCCCGTTGGAACGCGATGATCCGAGAACGCAGGTGAGCCGTCCACCGGGCAATCGACATCGCTGCTCCCAGGCTGGCCTCCTCTTGGCTCAGCGTGGCTGCACTCTAACCGACGCTCCGGCGTTCCCTCTCCTCGACGACACGCATGGTGTAGACCTCCCCTGGTTGCCGGCTCGGGCCGGTACGCAGTGTGAGGAAGTCGTGTCAGTCGCGGGCCCGCAGTGGTGCGATCGGTACCGCTGTCGAGTCGCGGAGGACCAGGCGGCACGGGTTCGCGTGCTTGCCGGGGGCCGGGTCGCCGTTGATGGCGGCCAGCAGCAGGTCCGCCGCGGTGCGGCCCAGCTTCTCCAGCTCCATGTCGACGCTGGTCAGCGGTGGCTGGCAGGCGAGCGCCATGACGTCCCAGTTGTCGAAGCCGACCAGTGCGACGTCGTCGGGGACCCGCCGCCCGGCCGCGCGCAGTGCGTCGGCCACGCCGCGGGCTATCTGGTCGCTGCCGCAGAACACCGCGTCGAGGTCGTTGGCCGCGCCGAGCAGGATCTGCACGGCCTGGCGGCCCCACGCCTCGCTCCACTCGCCGAACAGCGGCGGCGCCACCAGGGTGAGGCCGGACTCCGACAGGCGGGCCCGCGCCGCCGCGGCGCGGACCGCCGCGGAGTGGTGGTGCTCGGGGCCCGTGATGTGGGCGACGCGGCGACGGCCGATGCCGAGCAGGTGGTCGACGGCCTTGGCCGCGCCGCCCGCCTCGTCGGGGACCACCGAGCAGTCGTCCGGGTCGGCTGAGCTGATGAAGGCGTAGACCACCGGGATCGGGAGGTCCGTCCCGATCGGGGGGCGGGCCTGCGTGCGCCGTCCCGTGACGATGATGCCGTCCACCCGGCGGCTGAGCAGGGTGCGCAGGTAGTACTGCTCGCGGATCGGGTCGTCACGGGCGTCGCAGAGGAAGACCGACATCTCACCGGCACCCAGTGCGTCCTCGGCACCCATGAGCAGGGGGATGCTGAAGCGGCCGATCGTGTCCGTGGTGATCATGCCGACCGTGTAGGTGCGGCCGGAGTTCAGTGCCACGGCGGCCTTGTTGGCCTGGAAGCCCAGCTGTTCCGCAGCCGACAGCACTCGGCGGCGGGTCTCCACGCGCAGGGACCCGCGACCGTTCAGCGCCTTGGACACCGTGCCGACCGAGACGCCGGCCAGCAGGGCCACGTCGCTGATCGTGGCGGGCTTGGCCAGGTTTCCGTCGGTTTCCGCAGGTTTCCTCGGTGGCATTGTCGCAGGGTACCTCCGGTGTGCCGGACAAAAGGCCCAGAACCGCGAAGATGTCGGTCTTGACACCCCCGAGCCGCCGCGCCTAGCGTTGCGGAAACCGGTTTCCGTATTTTCCTCATCACTCCTCGAAGCTCAACGCCAGCGGTGTCGGAGGCAACGATGAGTACACGTTCACGCGCAGTCGCACTGTTATCCGCCTGCGCACTCGCGCTGGCGGGATGCCAGAGCGGCCCGTCGACCACCTCCGGCGAGGACACCGGCGCGGTCGACGACGGCACCACCATCACCATGTGGACCCGGTCGCCGACGGCCACCTTCAGCCAGACCCTGATCGACGCGTACAACGCGAGCCACGAGAACCAGGTCAAGCTCACCGTCTTCCCCGCCGACTCCTACCAGCAGAAGGTCGGCACGGCCGCGGGCGCGAAGCAGCTGCCCGACGTGCTCGCCTCGGACGTCGTCTACGCACCCAACTACGCGTCCAAGGGCTTGTACCTCGACCTCACCGAGCGCGTGAACGCCCTGCCGTTCAAGGACACGCTCGCACCCGCGCACATGAAGACCGCGACCTACGACGGCAGGTTCTACGGCGTCCCGCACGACATCGACCTGTCCGCCGTGTTCTACAACAAGGTTCTCTTCACCCGCGCCGGACTGGACCCCGAGACCCCACCGACCACCCTGGAGGAGATGGCCGGGGCCGCCAAGAAGATCCAGGCACTCGGCGGTGGGGTCAGCGGCTACTTCTTCGGCGGCGCCTGCCCCGGCTGCCAGCTCTTCACCAGCTGGCCGATGATCTGGGCCTCCGGCGGGGAGGTGCTCAACGAGAAGGGCACCGCGTCCACTCTGGACAACGCGACCGCCGCGAAGGTGTACGGGTTCCTGCGTCAGCTCTACGCAGACGGCTCGGTGCCGGAGTCGGCCAAGAACGAGTCCGGTCCCACGTGGACGCAGGCGTTCAGCGAGGGCAAGGTCGGCATCCAGCCCATGGGTGCCACGGCCCTGCAGGGCATCAAGGAGGGGCCGGACCTCCAGGTCGGCGTCGCCCCCATCCCCGGCCTGACCGGCGGCAGCTCGTCGTTCGTCGGCGGCGACGTGCTCGGCATCAGCGCCAACAGCAGGCACGCGGCGGCGGCGTGGGACTTCATCTCCTGGACCCTGTCCGAGGACGCGCAGGTCGACGTCGTGGCCAAGAACAAGAACATCACGGTCCGCGCCGACCTCGCGGACAACGAGTACGCCAAGCAGGACCCGAGGCTCGGCGTGTTCAACAAGCTCGCGGGTGAGGGCCGGACACCGATCTCGGTCAACTTCGGTAAGACCTTCAACGACCCCAACGGTCCGTGGACCCAGACGGTGATCGACGCCGTGTTCGGCGGCGAGGACACGGCGAAGGTGCTGCGCGACCACAACTCGGCGATCACCGAGTCACTGTCGAGTGGCGGCTGACCGTGGTGTCGCTGTCGCCACCCAGGGTGTCGGCGCCGCCCGGGAGACGGGCGCGGGCACCGGGCCGTCGCCGGTCGGCGCTCCACCGGGACAGGCGCAGGCTGGGGCTGCTGTACTCCGCCCCGATGGCCGCGCTGGTGCTGGTGCTGTTCGTCATCCCGCTGGTGCTGCTGGTGTGGATGTCGTTCAACCACTGGCCGCTGCTCGGCGCGTCGGCACCCAACGGCGTCGAGAGCTACGAGGCGTTGCGGGACCCCCTCTTCCTGCGCGCGGTGTGGTTCACGCTGAAGTACACGCTCGTCACCACGGTCGTGCTCGGCCTCGTCGCGTTCGGGCTCGCGCTGCTGGTGCAACGCGACCGGCCGGGCGTCGGCGGGTTCCGCACGGTCTTCTTCCTGCCGAGCGCGGTCGGGCTCGCGTCGACGAGCCTGTTGTTCTACGGGCTGTTCAACACCGACGCCTCACCGCTCAACGAGTTCGTCGAGTGGCTCGGCCTCGGCCGCGTCGACTGGCTCGGCTCCAACGCCAGCACGCTCGGCTCGTCCGTCGGCATGATCACGTGGCGGTTCGCCGGGTTCTACATGCTGATCCTGATGACCGGCCTGCAGAGCATCGACCCGGCGCTGTACGAGGCGGCACGCATCGACGGCGCGAACCGGGGGCAGATCATGTGGCGCGTGACGCTGCCGTTGCTGCGCCCCACGCTGGCGTTGACGATGGTCCTGTCCGTCACGGGTTCCCTGCTGGCGTTCGACCAGTTCTTCATCCTCACCGGTGGGCGGCACGACACCGCGACCGTCGTGATCGACATCTACCGCGAGGCCTTCCTGTCACAGGACCTCGGCCGTGCCGCCGCCGTCTCCGTGGCCACGCTCGTCGTGCTGATCGTGCTCAACCTCGCGCAGATGCGGCTGATCCGGCGGGAGGGGCGGTGAACGTCATGCGCAGACCGGGTTTCTACATCACCTGCGCCGCGCTCGCCGTGCTGTTCCTGTTGCCGATGCTGTGGACGGCCTACTCCTCGGTGCACGGCAGACAGGCGGCGGCCGACAACGGCTTCGGCGTGGACAACTACCGCCGCCTCGCCGACTACGGCACCGGGATCGGCACCTACCTGGCCAACACGACCGTGGTCGCGCTCGTGGCCGTCTCGGTGACCGTGGTGACGACCACGCTCGGCGGCTATGCCATGGCACGCCTCGCCTTCCCCGGCAGGAACCTGCTCTTCGTCGTCACACTGGCGATCCTGATGGTGCCGTACACGACGATCCTGGTGCCGCTGTACATCCTGCTCGGCTGGATCGGCCTGCAGAACTCGCTCTTCGGCCTCGGGCTCGTGATGGCCGTGCTACAGCTGCCCTTCGGGCTGTTCATGATGCGGAACTCCTTCGAGGCGCTGCCGGTCGAGCTGGAGGAGGCCGCGCTGATCGACGGCTGCACGGTCGGCGGCGCGTTGCGGCGGGTGCTGCTGCGCGGGGTGCTGCCCGGCGTCGTCACCATCGCGCTGTTCTCGTTCCTCGCCGCGTGGAACGAGTTCGTCGCGCCGCTGATCTTCCTGACCGACGGCGAGAAGTTCACGCTGCCGGTCGCGTTGTTCAACCTCCAGTCCGGCAACCTCGGCTCGGTCGACTTCGGCGCACTCCAGGCCGGCGTGGTCACCTCCGCGCTGCCGTGCGTGGCGGTCTTCCTGATACTGCAGCGCTACTACGTACGCGGTTTCACCTCGGGTGCACTCAAGGGCTGAAGGGACGTCTCGATGACTGGGTCGATGTTCACTCCGCAGGCTCCGCTCGGCAGCATCCCCGGTCCCGTCGAACCGACGCCGTCGGCACTCGCGACCCTGGCACCGCTCGCGTTGTCGGATGTCAGCCTCACGACCGGCTTCCTCGGCGACTGGCAGCGGCGCAGCGCGGCGCGGTCGCTGCCCTACTGCGTCGGCAGGCTCGACGGGGCAGGCGCGCTCACCAACCTGCGCCGCGTCACCGGCGAGGCCGACGGCGACTTCGAGAACATGTGGTTCGCCGACTCGGACATCTACAAGACCCTCGAGGCCGCGGCGTGGCAGCTGGGCGCCACCCCCGACAACGCGGAGCTGCGGACCTTCGTGGACACCACGGCCGCGCTGCTCGCCAAGGCACAGGCCGAGGACGGCTACCTCAACTCCTACCGCATGCTGAAGGAGCCGGACCGCCGCTGGGAGGCACTGCACTGGAGCCACGAGCTGTACTGCGCGGGCCACCTCATCCAGGCCGCCGTCGCCGCGGCGCGGTCCGGGGTCGGCGCGGAGGTCGTCACGGTCGCCCGCCGCCTCGCCGACCTCGTCGTCGAGCGGTTCAGCACGGTCGACGCCGTCGACGGGCACCCGGAGATCGAGACCGCGCTGGTGGAGCTGTACCGGGTGACCGGGCACCGGCCCTACCTGGACCAGGCCAAGCGGTTCGTCGACCTGCGCGGGCGCGGGCTCCTCGACGGCGAGCGGTTCGGCTCGGCCTACCTGCAGGACCACGAGCCGGTGCGGGACACCGACTCCGTGACCGGGCACGTGGTCCGGCAGCTGTACCTGCTGGCCGGCGTGGTGGACGTGGCGGTGGAGACGCACGACGAGACGCTGCTGGCCGCCGCGCGCAGGCTGTGGGACGACGCGTTCGGCGCCAAGACGTACGTGACGGGAGCACAGGGCTCCCGGCACCGGGACGAGGCGTTCGGCGACCCGTACGAGCTACCGCCCGACCGCGCCTACGGCGAGACGTGCGCGGCCATCGCGAGCTTCCACTGGAACTGGCGGATGCTGCTCGCCACCGGCGAGGTCCGCTACGCAGACGAGATGGAACGCGCGCTGTACAACGTGATCGCCGGCTCGACCGCGCTGGACGGCGAGCACTTCTTCTACTCCAACACGCTGCACCTGCGCAGCGGCCACGACGGCTCGCACGAGGACGCGCCGTCCGGCCGTCTGCCGTGGTACTCGTGCGCGTGCTGCCCGCCGAACCTGGCCAGGCTCCTCGCGTCACTGTCCGGGTACCTCCTCACGACCGACCACAGTGGACTCCAGGTCCACCTGTACGCGGCGGGCGACGTGCGGACGACGGTCGACGGTCACGACGTGCACGTGGCCGTCCGCACCGACTACCCGTGGGACGGCAGGGTCGTGTTGACCGTGACCACCGACGCGGCCGTCACGCTGTCGCTGCGGGTTCCGAGGTGGGCGACGGAGGTCCGCCTCGACGGCGACGTCGTCGAGGCGCGGGACTGGTACGTCCAGGTCCAGCGCGACTGGTCCTGCGGGGCGACGGTGACCCTCGACCTGCCCATGGCGCCGAGGATCATCGCACCGCACCCCAGGATCGACGCCGTGCGCGGCTGCGTCGCCGTCGCGCGGGGACCGCTCGTCTACGCCGTCGAACAGGCCGACCTGCCCGCCGGTGTCACGCTGGAGGACGTGCGGATCGACCCCGGCGCGCCGATCGCCGCAGGCCGCCTGCCGGACATCCCCGTGACGCTCACCGTCGCGGGTGCCGTCGAGACCGCCGAGTCCGACGAGCTGTACCCCGCCGCCGCGCGGACCCACACCGAGCCACTCGAGCTGACCGCCATCCCGTATTTCCTGTGGGGCAACCGGACTCCCGGCCCGATGCGGGTCTGGATCCCCGTCACCACGGGATAACCCTGCAACCCTGCAACCAAACAGAGGTACCCGATGTCACGACGAAGTCTCCTCGGGATCACCGTCCTGGTCGCGGCCGCCGCAGCGGTCCTTCCCACGACACCGGCCCAGGCAGCGGGCCACACACTGGTGGTCAACGTGGCCGCGCCGTTCCGGCCGGTCACCCACGTCGCCTCCGGCGGGCTGTACGCACTGGCGGAGAACAACCGGCCCGCCGACTCGACGCTGTTGCCCCTGAGGCTGAACACCAACACCCAGCCTCCGCCCGGTGTCGGGCAGCGACCCAACGGCCAGCCGCCCGGCGGCGACGCGCTCCTGGTCGCCGCGCAGGGTGACCGGGTCGGTGCCGCGCAGGTCATCCGCATGCCGGACATCTACCCGAACTTCCCCTACCAGTGGGTCGGCTGGGACGACTGGCTGTCCAAGGTGGACACCATGGTGACCGCCAGGCTGAACGCCACCTCGGTGAGCAACGTGGTCGGCTGGGAGATCTGGAACGAGCCGGACTACACGTGGAACACCTCGGCCGCGGGCGACTTCAACGCGGGCTGGGTGCGGACCGTCCAGCGGATCAGGACCCGCGACACCGTCACCCCGATCGTCGGCCCCAGCTACGCGACCTACGACACCAACCGGATGCGGA
Source organism: Actinophytocola oryzae (assembly GCF_004364325.1). Lineage (GTDB taxonomy): Bacteria > Actinomycetota > Actinomycetes > Mycobacteriales > Pseudonocardiaceae > Actinophytocola > Actinophytocola oryzae. Next base: position 111,574 of record NZ_SOCP01000018.1, read on the forward strand.
CGTTCCTCACGGTCGCGCGGGACAACAACGTGCTGCCGGACGTCATGATCTGGCACGAGCTGAACCACAGCAGCGCGGCCGTCGCGGGCAACGTCGCCGCCTACCGCTCGGTGGAGTCCTCGCTCGGCATCAGCCCCCGGCCGATCTTCATCAACGAGTACGCCTGGACCGACGAGATCGACGTGCCCGGCCGCGTGTCCAGCTACATCGCGAAGTTCGAGCGGGCGGGCGTGGCCGCCGCGGACCGCGCGTTCTGGTACGAGTACGGGACCGTCAACGGCCTGGTGGTCAACAACAGCGAGCCGACCGCCTCGTGGTGGATGTACAAGTGGTACGGCGACATGGCCGGCTCGATGGTGAGCACGACCCCGCCCGCGCAGACCGGCATCGACGGGTTCGCCTCCTACGACTCGACCCGCAGACGCGTCGACGTCGTGTTCGGTGACGAGTCCGGCACGAACTCGGTGCGGTTGACCGGACTCGGCGCGCTCGGCTCGAGCGTCCAGGTGACCCTGGAGTCGACCCCGGGTTCCGGCCGCACGACCGCCGTGAGCGCACCGACGACGATCTCCAACACCACGGCCACGGTCTCCGGTGGACAGCTCACCGTGTCCGTGCCGAACATGTCCGCGACCGGCGCCTACCACCTCGTGGTGCAGCCGACCAGCGGCGTGCCCGCCTACCAGCAGCGGTACGAGGCGGAGAACGCGTCGGTGTTCCGCGCGGCACGGCTGTCGGCCTCCGGCGCGTCCAACGGCGGCTACGTCGGACGCATCGACAACACCGGCAACCCGCGCAACGACAGCTACGTGGACTTCGTCGTGAACGTGCCGACCGCGCGGTCCTACACGATGACCATCGGCTACGCGAACGGCACCGGCGCGACCTCGACGCAGGGCCTGGCCTACAACGGCGGCGCGTGGTCGACGGTCAGCTACCCGCCGACCGCGGGCTGGGGCCAGTTCGGCTCGACGGTGTCGACCACGGTCAGCCTCCGTGCGGGCTACAACGTGATCCGGCTGGCGAAGGGGTCGCCGTTCTTCGGCGGTGGCACCGGTTTCGCTGAGCTGGACTACATCCAGCTCACCTAGATCTCGACCGCCACATCGGGAGCGTACGCGTCCACCCGTAATTGTTAACGCTAACATTCAATAGCTCTGGAGGACTCGATGACGCGTCCTGTCATGGTTCGAAGCCCGAGGCGGCTCGTGCGGCTGGTTGTGCTCGCGGTGCTCGGCCTGGTGGCCGGGCTGGTGTCCGCGCTGCCTGCCGCTGCGGCGACCACCTTCACGAGTACCCTGGTCAACCAGGCGAGTGGTGGCTGTGCCGCCGTGCCGGGCGGCGCGAGCACCAGTGCTCTGCAGCTGGTCGCACAGACCTGCGACGCCAGCGCCCGGCAGTCGTTCACGTTCACGCCGGTGTCCGGCTCGTCGGACGCCTACCGCGTGGGAACGCTAACATCGGGTAGCTGCCTGGACATCTCGGGAGCGTCCACCTCGGACAACGCCGCCGTGATCCAGTATGCCTGCCACAGTGCGGGCAACCAGCAGTTCCGGTTGCAGGCGGTCGGCACGAACGTCAACGTCGTGGCCGTCGGCTCCGGCAAGTGCGTGGCCCTGTCCGGCGCCAACCTGGTGCAGCTGCCGTGTTCGACCTCGGCGGACCGGGTGTGGCGGGTGCCCGGCTTCACGAGCGGCGGTGGCACGCAGGACCCGCCGACCAGGACGGTGCGGGTGTTCCTGCTGCGCCCGTCCGACGTGCCGTACGACCAGCGGTACCCGGACGGCATCGCGAACGTGATGCGTGAGGCACAGCGGTACTACCTGCAGGAGCTGGGCAAGACGTTCCGGCTCAACAGCGTCGTGGTCGAGGTGGTCGTCGGCGAGCACGTGAAGAGCTGGTACGAGAACACACCGAACGGCAGCGACCGCTACTGGTGGGCCGTGTTCAACATGCAGCAGGAGCTGCTGCGCAGGCTGGACCTGCGTGCCCCGGACAGCCGGTGGCTCAACGTCGGTGAGGTCATCGCCGAGGGCCAGGGGGCGGGCGGCGGTGGCGGCGGTGGCTGGGTGATCCTCTGCCAGCACGACGCGGACGGCGCCGCGGGTCTCGGCGGGGCCATGAACCGTTGGTACGGCGGGATGGTCCACGAGCTGGGTCACGCGTTCGGCCTGCCGGACTCGTCGTCGACGGACGGCACCCCGATGTCCGCGTCCTTCTACAGCTACCCGAACACCCACTTCAACCAGAGCCAGAAGACCGCGATCCTCAACGGTCCCTACGGCACCTTCCTTTTCTGAGCACGCGAAGTGAGGCTTCGATGAAGAAGAGACACCTGGTGTTGTTGACGCTGACGACACTGGCGGCCGGGTTCGTGGTGACGGCTCCGGCCAGTGCCGCGACCGCGTTCACGTCCACGATCGTCAACACCGGCAACGGGAACTGCGCGACCGTGCCCAGCGGCACGAGTGCGGTGCAGCTGACCCTGTCGGCCTGCAACTCCGGCGCGGGTCAGTCCTACACCTTCACGCCGGTGTCCGGCGACGTCTACACCATCGCCACGTTCACCTCGGGCAGCTGTCTGGACATCTCCGGCGCGTCCACCTCGGACAACGCCGCGGTGATCCAGTACGCCTGTCACAGCGCGGCCAACCAGCAGTTCCGGCTGCAGTCCACCGGTACCAACACCTTCACCGTGATCGCGGTCGGCTCCGGCAAGTGCGTCGCGCCGTCGGGCAGCACGCTGGTCCAACTGCCCTGCTCGACCAGCCTGGCGTGGCGCCTGCCCGGCTTCAACCCGGGCACGAGTGACACCTACCAGACCATCCCCAACCTGGCGCCCAACGCGTGCAGGAACTCCAGCCTGCCCAGGTCGTACGGCACGAACTTCCAGACCCCGAACGACCCGTACGGCCTCGGTTTCCAGAACACGACGGCGATCGGCTGGGACGGCAACTACTGGCCGGTGACGACGTTCCTGTCCGGCTCGTTCTGGGCGCGGGGCGTGAGCAACACCTACAACGGACTGTGCGGCGGGATGTACTCGTTCAGTGCGTACACCTACGGCGGCAACCCGGGCGCGCAGTCGGTGCAGTGGACCGAGGACAACGGCTACCTACCCGCGATGCGGACCAGCCGCACCTCGGGCAACGTCGGCATCGTCATCAAGAACTTCGCCAACCGGGTCACCATCAACGGCAACGCGTTCATGCTGGTCTACACGCGGGTGGCGATCACCAACAACGGCTCGTCGTCGGTGACGGTCCCACCGGGCGGCTCCGGCCCGAACCTGGTGCGGCTCACGAGTTCCACTTCGGACACCGTGGCAGCGGGCCAGACGAGCAACCACGACTTCGTGGTGGCCGTCGACAACTTCGGCAACGGCGCCGCCTACCCGACGGGCACGACGCTGTCGTCGAACGCGCCGAACTACGACACCGCCTACAACCAGATGGTGTCGTACTGGAACTCGCGGCTGGCCGAGACGAACACGTTCAGCCTGCCCAACACCACGCTGCCCAACACCGGCAACCTGGCGAACCCCGGCACCGCGATGACGAACGCCTACAAGGCAGGCACGATCTACAACCTGATCATGCAGGTCGGCAAGGCGCAGTTCTCCGGGGCCAACAACTACAACTGGATCCTCAACCACGACGTGCCGGGCGAGCTGACGGCGAAGTTCCTGACCGGCGACTTCCGGGACGCCAGGAACCTCCTGCTGACCGCACGGATCTCCCAGCAGACCGGCTGGGACGAGGTCGGCGCGAACTGGTACTGGGACGGCGTGTGGAAGACGGTCGGCACGTGGGCGACCTACCTGCAGAAGACCAACGACACGGCCTTCGTCAGCCAGTACTTCCGCGACGACCAGTCCAGTGCCTCGCCGTGGGGTCCGAGCCTGTACACGATCGCGCGGGTGCGGTACCCGGCGCAGCTGGACACCGACGGCACGCTGCGCTCCAACTTCGACAACGACTCGACCGGCCGCTGGCTGTTCAGCAACTTCTCGGCGCTGCAGATGCTGGCGTCGTACAAGTACATCGCGACGAAGATCGGTCAGACCGCCGAGGCGACCTGGGCGAACGGCGCCTACAACACGCTGCTCAGCTCGCTGAACACGGTCGTCGGCCGCAACCAGTCGACGAACGGCTTCAACTACCTGCCGTGTGAGGTGCACCGGCCGAACAGCGCCAACCGCTGCAACACGTTCAACGACGCGAACTGGGCCTCGCCCGGCTGGGTCGGGCAGAACCAGTGGTCGACGATGCTGTCCGGCGGCACGCTGAGCGGCATCATGGGTGACCCGGGCCAGATCGACCGCATGTACCAGTGGGGCTTCAACCGCTTGTCCGCCAACGGCTACCCGTATCCCACGTTCGGTGCGTTCAACGGGTACTCGACCGCGTACAACACGTCGTACTCGTCGGACGGGTTGTACTCCAACAACTACCGCGACCTGCCGATCACGAGCTACGCCTGGCAGTTGCGGACCACCACCGGCGGCCCGAACGCCTGGTGGGAGGCCAACGGCAGCGGACCGAACGCCAACAACCCGTGGATCGGCAGCCATGCGGGCCCGCAGTTCGGCGCGTGCCCGTACGCGTGGCCGATCGCCGGGCAGCAGGAGGGTCTGCTGGAGTCGCTGGTGGCGGAGGGCCTGGCGTCGACCGGTTCCGGGCCGTACACGTTCACCAGGCCGCTCTACGTCGGGCGCGGAGTGCCGAACACGTGGGTCGCACCTGGGCAGACGATGTCGGTCGGCAACCTGACCAACACCTACGACGTGTCGACGGGCAGCCGCTCCACGTACGGCGTGACGATCGCGGTGGGCGGGTCGAGTGGCGCGCGGGTCGTGACGGTGTCGCTGTCGGGCAGCCTGCCCGGCGGCACGGTCAGCATCCAGCTGCCGATCTTCGCGACGGTAGGCGTCACGTCGGTCAGCGGCGGCACCTACAACTCGAGCACACGCACGGTCACCGCCAGCGCGAACACCGTAACGATCAACCTGGCGGGCTAACCCCAACCGGCCCCAACCCGACCGCACTGAAGGCGTCCTTCGTAACGCTCGACGTTACGAAGGCGTCCTTCAGTACGCCCGACGTTCAGCATGCCCGACGTTCAGCATGCCCAACGTTACGAAGGCGTCCTTCGGTACGTCCAGCGTTATGAAGGCGTCCTTCAGTGCGGTCGGCGGCCCCCTCGAAAGGCGCGATCATGCAATCGTTCGACCGTCGTACCGTCCTGAGAACCGCAGGCGCGCTCGTGGCGAGTGCCGCGCTGGCGCCGACCCTCGCCCGTGAGGCAGTCGCCGCGACCGCCGCCCGCACGGACATCGGCGTGTCCGTGTTCGCCTTCCCCCTCGGCTCGGTCCGGCTGCAGTCCGGCCCGTTCCTGGACAACATGAACCGCCAGCTGGCCTACTTCCGGTTCGTCGACGCGGACCGGCTGCTGCACACGTTCCGGCTCACCGCGGGCCTGTCCACCTCCGCACAGGCCTGCGGCGGCTGGGAGACCCCGACCACCGAGCTGCGCGGCCACTCGACCGGGCACCTGCTGACCGGCCTCGCACAGGCCTACGCGAACACCGGTGACACGCAGTACAAGACCAAGGGCGACTACCTGGTCACCTCACTCGCCGCGTGCCAGGCGCGGTCGCCGCAGCAGGGCTTCCACACCGGCTACCTGTCGGCATACCCGGAGAACTTCTTCGACCGCCTCGAAAGCGGCCAGTCGGTGTGGGCGCCCTACTACACACTGCACAAGATCATGGCCGGGCTGCTCGACCAGTACCTGCTGGCAGGCAACCAGCAGGCGCTCGACGTGCTGCTGCGCAAGGCCGCCTGGGTGAAGACCCGCACGGACCCGCTGTCCACCAGCCAGATGCAGCAGACACTGCGCACCGAGTTCGGCGGCATGCCCGAGGTGCTGACGAACCTGTACCAGCTGACCGGCACCGCGGACCACCTCGCGACGGCGCAACGGTTCGACCACGCGCAGATCCTCGACCCGCTGGCCGCCAACCAGGACCGGCTGTCCGGGTTCCACGCCAACACCCAGATCCCGAAGATCCTCGGTGCGATCCGCGAGTACCACGCGACCGGCAACACCCGCTACCGGGACATCGCGGTCAACTTCTGGCGCATGGTGATCGACCACCACACGTACGTGATAGGCGGCAACTCCAACGGTGAGTACTTCCAGACTCCCGACGCCATCTCCACCCAGCTGTCGGACAGCACGTGCGAGGTCTGCAACACCTACAACATGCTGAAGCTGACCCGTCAGCTGTTCTTCACGAACCCGAGCGCCGCGGAGTACATGGACTACTACGAGTCGGCCCTGTACAACCAGATCCTCGGCGAGCAGGACCCCAGCTCCGGCCACGGCTTCGTGACGTACTACAACCCGTTGCGGGCGGGCGGCATCAAGACCTACTCCAACGACTACAACAGCTTCACCTGCGACCACGGCACCGGCATGGAGTCGCAGACGAAGTTCGCCGACTCGATCTACTTCCACGCCGGCGAGACGCTGTACGTGAACCTGTTCGTCCCGTCGGTGCTGACATGGCCAGGCCGGAACATCGCGATCCGCCAGGACACCACGTACCCGTCCTCGCCGACCACCCGTCTCACGGTCACGGGCTCCGGCCACATCGCGCTGAAGATCCGTATCCCGCGCTGGACCTCTGGCGCGGTGGTGCGGGTCAACGGCACGCCACAGAACGTGGCGGCGGGCGCGTACGCGACGATCGACCGGACCTGGGCGTCCGGCGACGTCGTGGAGGTCGCGGTCCCGGCGACCCTGACCTTCCCGCGCGCCAACGACAACGCATCGATCGGCGCAGTGCGGTACGGCGCGATCGTGCTCGCGGGCCAGTACGGCTCGACGGACCTCAACGGCACCCTGCCGACACTGCAGACGAACACACTGGTACAGGACAGCACGAACCCGCTGCGCTTCACGGGCACGGCGAGCACGGGCGCGGTGACCCTGCTGCCGTACTACGTGACCCACCACCAGCGCTACACGGTGTACTGGCGCATGGGCAGCACACCGGCCGGCACGTCCTACGAGGCGGAGGCGACCGCGAACACCCTGGGCGGCCAGGCGGTGCGGCGCAACTCGTCGGGTGCCTCCGGTGGCGCGGTGGTGGGCTATGTCGGCAACGGCACGGCGAACTACCTGCAGTTCAACAACGTCACCGCCACGGCGGGCACCCACGCCGTGACCGTGTACTACGCGTCAGGGGACAGCCGGTCCCTGAGTGTGAGCGCCAACGGCGGCACGGCCACGACCGTCACCGCCCCGAGCACAGGCGGCTGGGACACGCCCGCCTCGGTCACGGTGACACTGACCCTGGTGGCAGGCACCAACACCATCCGAATCGGCAACGCCTCCGGCTGGGCACCCGACATCGACCGAATCGTGGTGAGCTGACATGCGTGCCTGGATACTGCTCGCGGCCCTGTCGCTGTCCCTTGTGGACGTGACACCGGCGGTGGCCGCGCAGGGCGTCGTGCCGGGGCTCACGGGCTCCGCCGCGGTGCGGTCCGCCGGTGACGCGGCGGTGCGGTTCCGCGAGCTGACGGAGGCCCGCATCGCCCGCGCCGACCTGCACACGGCGTGGGGCACGTTCTTCAACGACACGGCGAGCACGGGCCTGCGGGCGACGCACACCGTGCTGAACGTGACCACCACCGGCGGCGACTACGTGTACGCCCCGACGGCACTCCCGCCGGGCAACGCCTGCCTGGAGATGACCACGGCGTACACGCCGTCTGGTCCGAAGCTGTGGGCGTGGGACTGGTGCGGCGGCCGCGACACCATCGGCAAGGTCGTCGACATGGACGCGGCGTTCCAAGCCACGTACACGACGGTGGTCGACGGTCGGCGTGTGTACACAATGGACGAACACCGCACGTCGACCACGGCCAACACGTGGACCGCGTACCTGATGAACTACCGCACCGGTGCGTGGGACGTGTTCTACACGAGCACCGGCACGAAGGACATCCCCGGCTCGACGTGGGACTTCTTCGAGATCTACACGACGGTGAACCCGTCGACGGGTGCCGGCTACTTCTGCCGCGACCTGCAGGGCGCGACCATCGACGCGTCGAACATGCTGGTGCAGCAGAACGGGAACTGGGTGCCCGCGAGCCCGACCAACTCCTCGCTCGCGTCCCCGCCGTCCGGCAGCCGCTTCGACTGCCCGTCGCTGACCTTCTCGGTGGTCCACGCCAACGACGCCTGGCGCGCGCAGGTGGGGCAGGCCCAGACGGGCACGTCCTACGAGGCGGAGGCGACCGCGAACACCCTGGCCGGGCAGGCGGTGCGGCGCAACAGCTCGGGTGCGTCCGGTGGTGCGGTGGTGGGCTATGTCGGCAACGGCACGGCGAACTACCTGCAGCTCAACAACATCACCGCGACGGCGGGTACCCACCGGGTGACGATCTACTACGCGTCGGGGGAGAACCGTTCGGTGGCGGTGAGCGCCGACAACGGCACGGCGACCACGGTCAGCACGCCGAGCACCGGTGGCTGGGACACGGTCGGATCGGTCACCGCGACGCTCACCCTGGCGGCAGGCACGAACACCATCCGGCTCGCCAACCCGTCCGGCTGGGCGCCGGACATCGACCGCGTCGTGGTCAGCTGAGCGACCCCGCTCGTGGGTGGCGTGCTGCCACCCACGAGCAGGGGGCCGGTCAGGACGCTGGCTCGCCCGACGGGACCGGCAGGCGGGTGCTCAGCGAGACGGGGGTGCGGAAGTTCGGTGTCCCGTCGGCGTTCCACGTGAACTTCTGTGCGCGGGTCGTGCGGTTCATGTCGCAGCCGCCGCTCGAGGAGCTGTTCGCGTGGTACACGATCCAGTCCTCGGTGCCGTCCGGCGACTTGAAGAAACCGTTGTGCCCCGGCCCGTACACACCGTTCGCGTTGCTGCGCTGGAAGACCGGCTGCGAGGACTTGACCCACGAGGACTGCGACAGCGGGTCACCGCCGTTGTAGGTCAGGATGCCGAGCTTGTAGTCGGGGGTGGAGCAGTGGCTCGCGGAGAACACGATGAACGTCTTCCCACCGTGCTGCAACACTTCCGCGCCCTCGTTCACCGCGCCGCCGACGGTCTCCCAGCTGTTCGTCGGCGACGACAGGATCCGGCGGGTGCCGCTCGCGGTCCACGGGTTCGACAGCGGGCGGATGAAGTTCGGCTGCGAGCCGTTGTAGAACGTGCCGAGCAGGTAGAGCTGACCGTTGAGCTGCATGATGCTCGGGTCCAGCTCCCACGTGTTGTCCTGCTGCGGGTCGAGCATGTCCGCCTTGAACGTGTACGGGCCCATGGGATCCAGGCCCGCGCTCTCCAGCACGTGGATCCGCTGCGTGCCCAGGTTGTACGGCTCCTGCCCGGCCACGTAGTAGAAGTACCAGCGCTGTCCGTTCGGCCCGTTGAGCAGGTGGAACTCCGGTGCCCACATCGTGCCGGCGCCGTTGGGCCTGGTCAGGTTGAAGATGACGGTCTCGGTGGCGGACGCGAGGCCGCCGAGCGTGCGCGACCTGCGCATGGTGATCGTCCGGTTCCACGTGGTCGTGGCCAGGTAGTAGTAGCCGTTGTAGTACTGGAGCCACGGGTCGGGGCCGTGCGCGCTCAGCGGGTTGACGAACGTCGCGCCGCCGGTGCCGCCACCGGTGAAGCCGGGGAGCCGCCACACCCTGGTCGTCGCCGAGTTGCACGGCAGCTGCACCAGGGCCGTGCTGTCGCCCGCGACGCACTTGCCGGAGTGGACGGCCGCCACGGTGAAGTTGTTGCTGCCCAGCGCGGTCAGCCGGAACTGCTGGTTGGTCGCGCTGTGGCAGGAGTACTGGATCACGGCCGCGTTGTCCGATGTGGACGCGCCGGAGACGTCGAGGCAGCTGCCCGCCGTCATCGTGGCGATCGTGTAGACGTCACCGGACACGAGCGTGAACGCGAACGACTGGCCTGCGCCGGAATCACAGGCCGTCCGCGTCAGCTGTACCGCGCTGTTCCCGTTGGGGACCGTCGCGCAGTTGCCGTTCGCCTGGTTGACCATCGTGCTGGAAAAGGCGACGGCGGCCTGGGCGGGTGCCCCGGATACCACCGTGACCAGGCCCGCGGCCAGCAGAGTGGTCGCGAAAATCGATCTGAACCGGAAAGGACGCATCGTCGAGCCCTCACATTCTCGGGAGGAGAGGAAGAAACTCCAGGCAGGGTGCGTGCCGCCTGAATTCTACCGTCGGCGCGATACCTCGGACAAATTAATAACAAAAGGATGCATAGTGCATTCTTTGGGTGGCGTTTGCGTTTTCGCCGGACGGCGAGTATGTCTACTTGGGGAGATCAGCTCGGGGAAGGCGAGGCGGACATGGCCATGACCGGGATCTTCCGGCGCAAGCCGGTCGACGACATCGAGTCGGTCGACAGCGGCGGTCTCGCGCGAACGCTCGGCCTGTGGCAGCTGACCGCGATCGGCATCGGCGGGATCATCGGCGCGGGGATCTTCTCCCTGGCCGGCGCGGTCGCCAACGAGACGGCCGGGCCCGCCGTGGTCATCTCGTTCCTGGTCGCGGGCATCGCCAGTGCCGCCGCCGCGTTCTCCTACGCCGAGTTCGCCGGTTTGATCCCGCGTGCCGGTTCCGCCTACACGTACGGCTACGCGGTGCTCGGGGAGGTGGTCGGCTGGTTCATCGGCTGGGACCTGCTCCTCGAGTACACCGCGATCGTCGCGGTCGTGGCCATCGGCATCTCGGGGTACTTCAACGACCTCCTGGGCTTCCTCGACGTGAAGCTGCCGCTGTGGATGTCCGGCGCGCCCGGCACCGAGCCGGACGGCGTCGCGTCGGGCTCGTACAAGATCAACCTGTTCGCCGTCGTGCTGTGCCTGCTGATCGCGTTCGTCCTCAACCAGGGCATGAAGAACGCCGCCAGGTTCGAGACCCTGCTGGTGTACCTGAAGATCTTCATCGTGCTGGTGGTCATCGCCGTCGGTGTGTTCCACATCAGCTCGGACAACTGGACCCCGTTCTTCCCGTTCGGCCTGTCGGGCGCCTTCACCGGCGCGGCGACGGTGTTCTTCGCGGTGTTCGGCTACGACGCGATGTCGACGGCGGCCGAGGAGTCGACGGACTCGACCAGGCACATGCCGAAGGCGATCATCTACTCGCTGGCGATCTCGATGGTGCTGTACGTGCTGGCGTGCCTGGTGCTGACCGGGATGGTGAACTACCAGGACATCAACCCGGAGGCCGCGTTCTCGAGCGCGTTCGCCGACGTCGGGCTGAAGTGGCTCGGCCTGGTGATCGCGGTCGGCGCGATCCTGGGCATCCTGACCGTGTTGTTCACGTTCATGATGGGAGCGGCCCGGATCGGCTTCTCGATGAGCCGCGACGGACTGCTGCCGAGGTGGTTCGGGAAGACGAACGAGCGTCGCCGCGTGCCGAGCCGGATGACGTGGATCATCGGTGGGGCGTCCGCGGTGCTGGCGGGTTTGCTGCCGATCGGCGAGGCCGCGGAACTGACCAACATCGGCATCCTGCTGGCGTTCGTGGTCGTGTGCGTGGCGGTGATCGTGTTGCGGTACCGGCGGCCCGACCTACCGCGCACGTTCCGCACCCCCGGGATGCCGGTCGTGCCGGTCATCGGCGTGGTGTTCTCGATCTGGCTGATCACGTTCCTGAAGCCCGAGACATGGCTGCGTTTCGCGATCTGGTTCGTGATCGGCATGGTCGTGTACTTCACCTACGGCCGGAAGAAGTCCGCACTGGCCGCAGACGAGGACCAACCGCACTGAAGGACGCCTTCGTAACGCTGGACGCACTGAAGGACGCCTTCGTAACGTTGGGCGTGCGTGACGTCGGGCGTGCGTGACGTCGGGCGTACTGATGGGAGCCTTCGTAACGCTGGGCGTACTGAAGGACGCCTTCGTTGCGCCGGGTCAGGGGCTGCCGGGTCAGAGGCTGCCGGGCCAGAGGCGGGCGGCCAGGTTGCGGATGGCGAGACCGGTCCTGGTCTTCGGCACGAGCAGGGCGCCGGCCCGCCGGACTCCACGCTGCTTCGATGCCACCCTGGCGCGGTGCACGGTCTCGTAGTGCCGCAAGGCGTCCGCGTGGTCGGCCCGTTCGGCGAGTGCGGTCGCTAGGCTGTGCGCACCGGCGATGGCGAGACTGGAGCCGTCGCCGAGTAGCGACACGCAGGAGGCCGCGTCGCCGAGCAGTGTGACGCGGTTCCGCGACCACGCCGGCAGGTCCACCACGCTGACGGCGTCGAAGAACACGTCGTCGGCGTCGTTCAGCCGCTTGAGGAGCTGGGGGACGCGCCAGCCCACGTCCGAGTACGCGTCCGTGACGATTCGCTTGTGCTGGGCCATGTCCCGGTAGTCGAACTCGGCGCGACTCCGGAAGATGAAGGCGGCCAGTGCCTGGTCGCGGCCGGGGTGGATCGAGACGAGCCTGCCGGGCGTGTTGTGGATCAGCACCTCCTCGGGGTCGTCGACGGTCTCGCCGAGCGGTGTCGTGGCGACGAGCATGCCTGCGGGGTCCACGAAGTCGCGCTCCGGCCCGAACACGAGCCGCCGCACGGTCGAGTGCAGCCCGTCCGCACCGACGACCAGGTCGAAACGGCGGGGCGCCGCCCGGTCGAACGTGACGTCGACGCCGTGTTCGTCCTGGTGGAGGGCGGTGACGGTGTCGTCGAAATGGAACTCGGCGTGGTCCCGGGCGGCGTCGTGGAGGACCGCCGCGAGGTCGGCTCGGGGCACTTCGACCTCGTTGCCACTCGCCGCGGGCGTGCCGACCGTGGCGACCTCGCGGCCCTCGCCGGTGAGGATCAGCATCCTGGTGGCGTGCGTGGCGACCTCGCGTAACCGCGGCACGACCCCCATGGCCTCGACGACCGGGACGGCCGGGCCGCGCACGTCGACGGGGTTGCCGCTGGAGCGCAGGCCCTGGGAGCGCTCGACGACCGTGGGCCGGAACCCGTTGCGGGCCAGCCAGTAGGCGAGTGTCGTGCCGGCCACGCCGGCACCGGAGATGAGTACGTCCATGCCACGACCATAACAGCACTGAGTGCAAGTTTGCAATGAGTGCATACCTGCGCCGAGTGTCGATCCGCGTCGAGTGTCGTAAGCTAACGGCCATGTCCCTCCGTGACCGCAAGCGTGCTCGCACCCGCCAGGCCCTGGTCGAGGCGGCGACGGACCTGTTCCAACGCAAGGGCTATGACGAGACGACCATCGCCGACATCGCCGCCGCGGCCGAGATCGGCACTCGGACGTTCTTCAGCTACTTCGCGACCAAGGAGGAGCTGCTCTTCCCGGAGTCGGACGCCAGGGTGGCCGCCACGCTGGACGCCATCGCGAACAAGGCGCCGGACGAGGGGCCGATCGCGGTGCTGCTGCGTGCGCTGACCACCGCGAGCGAGGCGAGCGACGACATGGTGAGCCCGCTCGCGGCCCTGCGCACCCGGCTGATCGGCACGGTCCCCTCGGTGCGCGGTCGCGCACTGCAAATGCAGCTGGACGCCCAGCGGGAAATAGCCGGGCACCTGGCCGAGGCATTTCCGGAACAACTTGACGAGGTGAGCGCCGCCGCGTTGACCGGCGCATTCGTCGGCGCGTTGACCGGCGCGCTCCAGGTATTGCTGGACGGTGTCGAACACGCGGACCCGAAGGCCATGAAGACCGCGCTCCAGGCCGCTGCGGACGTTGCTCTGGCGCCCTGGCGCGAGTATTTGTCCTGATACTGGTTTGTCCACTGAACCGGATCAGCGAACGGTCCGACCTGCTGAACAAATCGCTTAACAAATATCGACTTGTTGACACTGAACCGGTTCGGTGTTGTCATCGAATCCATGCGTAGGTTCCTGTGCCTGCTCGCGGCTTTCGTCGCGCTCCCTTGGACAGCGCCATTCGCCATGGCCGCACCGGGTGGTGACACACTGGCCGCCACCCCGCCGATGGGCTTCAACAACTGGAACGCCTTCGGTTGTGACGTCAGCGAGGCGCTCATCGAGGAGACGGCGGACAAGCTCGTCTCGTCCGGCTTCCGGGACCTCGGCTACCGGTACGTGAACATCGACGACTGCTGGTCCCTGCGCGAACGCGGCGCGGATGGCCGACTCGTGCCGGATCCCGCGAAGTTTCCCAGTGGTATCAAGGGACTCGCGGACTACGTGCACGCCAAGGGCCTCAAGCTCGGCATCTACGGCGACGCGGGCACGAAGACCTGCGCCGGCTACCCCGGCAGCCTCGGCCACGAGGACGTCGACGCCCGGACGTGGGCCGACTGGGGCGTCGACTACCTCAAGTACGACAACTGCAACAACCAGTCCGACGGCTCGCAGGCCGACTACGTCCGCCGCTACACGGCCATGCGTGACGCGTTGCGGAGGACAGGTCGCGCCATCGTGTACGCCATCTGCGAGTGGGGCACGACCCAACCCTGGCTGTGGGGCAGGGAAGTCGGCCAGCTGTGGCGCACGACGGGCGACGTCAACGACGAGTGGCCGAGCCTGCGCTCGATCATCGCCACCAACGCGCCGCTCGCGCCGTACGCCGGGCCGGGCCACTGGAACGACCCCGACATGCTCGAGATCGGCAACGGCGGCATGACCGACGCCGAGTACCGCACACACATGAGCATGTGGGCGATGATGGCCGCCCCGCTGCTGATCGGCACCGACCTGCGCACCGCGTCACCCGCCACGATGGCGATCCTCGGCAACCGCGACATCATCGCGATCGACCAGGACCGGCTCGGCGTGCAGGGCGCGGTCGTCCTCGACCGCGACGGCCTGATGGCACTCGACAAGCCGCTGGCGAACGGTGAGCGTGCGGTGGCGCTCTACAACGCGACCGACGCGCTGGCAACGGTCAGCGTGCCGGCCGGACAGACGGGACTGCCGAGGGCGAACGCCTACCGGCTGCGTGACGTCTGGTCCGGCGAGGTCCTGCAGACGAAGTCCACGATCTCGGCGGCGGTGCCCGCACACGGCACGGTGGTCTACCGCGTGCGCCCGCTGCGTGATCCGGGGCACCTGGCGCCGTCGGTGACCGTCGGCGCCACGCTGGGCACGCTCGTCCCCGGCACGGGCGGCACCCTCACCACGAGGGTGACCAACCGTGGCGCGCGGGCCGTCGAGCACGTCACCGTCACAGCACGGGCACCGGAGGGCTGGACGGTCACCGCGTCGACGCCGACCACCCGCCGCCGCCTCGCGACCGACGCCGCGATGGACACGACGTGGACCGTCACCACACCGGAAGGCACGCAGGCGGGCCGCAGCCCGATCACACTGACCGCCACCTACGACCGCCACGGCTCGTCGACCAGCGAGGTCATCGGCACGGTGGTGAACGCGCCACCGGACGGCAGGCGCTACCTGAGCACGATCCAGCCGGTGAGCGCCACCAACGCACCCGGCACCGACACCAGCGCGGACGGGAGCCTGATCACGATCGGCGGCCGCGTCTACCAGCGCGGCATCGGCACGACCGCACCGAGCGAGATCCGGTACTACCTGGGCGGCCGGTGCACCCACCTGTCGACGGACGTGGGCCTGGACGACGAGGCGGCGTCCGGCGAGGCCACATTCACGATCCACACCGGCGACACCGTCGCGGCCACCGCCACGGTCGGCCCCGGCGCCCCGGCCACGCTGACGGCGGACCTGACCGGCGTGTCATGGCTGCGGCTCACCACCACCGGCACCACCCACACCGACTGGGCGGCCGCCGCTCTGGCGTGCGGCACCAGCACACCCGACGACCCGATCGAGCCGGTGGACCGCACCCTGTTCTCCTTCGAGACCGGCACCGACGACTTCACCATCGCCAACCCGGACGACGGCGGCACCGTGGCACAGTCCACGACGTTCCACACCGATGGCGACCACGGCCTCGCGGTGACGACCCCGTTGGGCGGCAACTGGTACGGCGCGCGGACGTCGTTCGACCTGACCGGCACGTCGATGCTGAAGGCCGACGTGCGCGCAGGCGCGGCGGCGGGCACCACGGGTGAACTGGCGGTGCAGACGGGCGCGGGCATGTCGTGGTGCCAGGGCAGCCGCTGGGAGTGGACGGACGCGGGCCGCAGCAACACGATCTCGGTGACGTACGAGGAACTGGACTGCCCGGCGGGCGTGACGTTCGACCCGTCGCAGGTGCACGCGGTGTGGGTGTTCCTCAACGGCGGCGAGGTCTACGTGGACGACGTCCGCGCCGAGTGAACGACGCCGGGCGTAGACTCCGCGCCAGGATCCAGGCGACTTGGCGGTGACCGGGTTGACGTCGACGGCGTCCGGGGTGGCCACGATGTGGGCCGGTCCGTGGCAGATCACCGCGTTGCTCGACGCGAGCGGCCCGTTCTTCACGCGCTGTTCGCCGACAGCCGCCACCGCCCGACCTAGCTGGCGACCCCGCACCTGACGGTCCCGTTCGTGCCGGTGGAGTGACCGGCCCGCTCTCCTCGCACCCGCTATCGTCAGTGTCGGTGGGTGTCGCTGGACACGCGCCCAGTTGGCTGTGGAGGGGGGTGAGATTGGTGGCGACAGCTGATCAGGTGAAGGCACTGGTGAAGAGCCACGCGGAGGGCGATGACCGGCGGTTCTACTCGGTTGCGTTGCAGGTGGCCGCCGGTGCGGCGCGAAGCGGTCAGAACCGCTTCGCGCAGGACCTGCGCGACTTGGTGGACACGCTGCGTGAACGTTCGGCGCACGTGGAGACCGCCGGGGGTATCGCTCGGTTGGTGCCGGTGGTGCAGCCGCGGGGTGAGCTGGCGCAACTGCTGACGGTGACGTATCCGCAGCCCGTGTTGGCGGAGATGGCGTTGAACGACGCGGTGCGGGCGCGGTTGGCGCGGGTGCTGTTGGAACAGCGACGGGGGGACACTCTGCGTTCCCACGGGTTCCAGCCGATGCGACGGTTGTTGCTGACGGGGCCTCCGGGTACGGGGAAGACGATGTCGGCGCACATGCTGGCCGGAGAGCTGCGTCTGCCGTTGTTCTCGATCCGGTTGGACGGATTGATCACGAAGTTCATGGGGGAGACCGCCGCGAAGCTGCGGTTGATCTTCGATGAGTTGTCGGAGACGCGCGGGGTCTACCTGTTCGACGAGGTCGACGCTCTTGCCGGGGAGCGAGCGGCAGCCAATGACGTGGGTGAGATCCGTCGGGTACTGAACTCGTTCCTCCAGTTCCTCGAACTGGACACCTCCGCGAGTGTGGTCGTCGCGGCGACCAACCACCCCCAGTTGCTGGACCGGGCGATGTTCCGTCGCTTCGACACGGTCATCGACTACCCGTTGCCCAATCCTGACGTGGTCCGCACGGTGATTCGCAACCGTCTGGCGTCGGTGAGGACGGCCCGGCTGTCGTGGGCGAGGATCGATGCCGCGGCGGCGGGGCTCAGCCATGGCGAGGTGGCGACCGCGGCCGAGGTCGCGGCGAAGGACGCGATCCTCTCCGGTGACGGTGAGGTAACTACCGCTACTCTGTGTGAGTCGTTGCAGGAGCGTAGGGTCCACCAGGGGCTCTGACCGCCGCTGGGTGGCTCATGACTGAACGTGATCGACCGCACTTGATCATCCCTGTCCCGGCCCGGGCGGCGGCGTACCGTCCGTACAACCGGGGCGGAGGGTCGCCACTCGTGCCGACGCCGAGTGATCGCCTGCGCCACGGCCAACGCCTCCGCGGTGACCTGGAACGTGCTGCGCAGGTCGCCACGACGCGCCGACAACGTCTCCCGATCGTGGTGGACGGCGCCATCGACGGTTTCTACGCCACGTTCGACAGTTTTCCCGGGCTTCAGCTCGCGCTGACCAGTCTCGATCCGCGGCGGGGACGACGCCACCCGGAGCTGATGTCGGTCCAGGAGATACCGGTCCCGGGCAGCGGTGTCGTGGAGCGAGCCACGGTGTTCGTTCCAGAAGGGACGGTTGGCTACTTCCTCGATCGGTTGACGGCCTATGCCGACTCGGCGGGCATGACAACGGTGAGGCACCGTGCGTTGGTCGATCCGATCCAGTCGGCCCGGCTGGCCACCATCGAGGCATTGTGGACCGATCCGCCGGGGATGTTCCCACCCGCGGGGCGGCGGGTGTGGTGGGAGGTGTGGCTTCGGCGTCGCGACGGACACGAACTGGACCGGCTGCGGGCCTTTGCCCAGGCGACCGGAGCGAGGGTGGGGCGGCAGCACCTCGGGTTCGGTGACCGGATCGTCGTGCTGGTGCAGGCCGGCGTCGAGCAACTCGCGGGTGCGGTGGATGTGCTTGACGACTTGGCGGAGTTGCGGGCGCCCAGTGAGCCCGCGATCGTCCTGGCCCGCATGCCTCCTGCCGAGCAGCGGGAATGGGTCGATGATCTCCTCGCTCGACTGGAGCCTGCCGGTAGGGAGGCGCCGTCGGTATGTGTGGTGGACAGCGGGGTGTTCCGTGATCATCTGCTTCTGGAGTCCTCACTGGACACAGAGGACTGCCACGCTGCGGATCCGCTGTGGCCGGTCTGTGACGACTACGGACACGGCACGGAAATGGCCGGGCTCGCACTGTTCGGAGACCTCGCCGCTGTGTTGAGCGGCTCGACGGCGGTACGGCTGACGCATCGCCTGGAGTCGGTGAAGATCCTGCCGCCACCACCGGCCCACAACTCCCCGGAGTTGTACGCGGCCGTCACCGTCGATGGCATCGCCCGCGCGGAGATTCAGGCCCCGTACCGCCGTCGGGTGCACTCTCTCGCCGTGACCGCTCCGCAGCCGCCTTCGCCGAAAGGTGCTGCCGCCACTCCTGTAATGGGGCAGCCCTCGTCCTGGTCGGCTGCGCTCGATGCGTTCGCGGTCGGCCGCTCGGTGATCACCAACGATGACGGGCTGGAGTTCGTCGACCTCACCGACGACGCGGGTGTCAGCCTCGTCGGAGGCAACGGCCAGATTGGGCGGTTGTTCGTGGTCTCGGTCGGCAACATACGCACCGCCTGGCAGGACGATCACCTCGACCAAAGCGATCTGCAGCCGGTCGAGGACCCGGCACAAGCATGGAATGTCGTCACGGTCGGCGCGTTCACCGAACGTGACTCCATGGCCGACGCGCCCGCCGGGTTCGCAGGCTGGACGCCGCTGGCGGCGAAGGGGAGCTGTCTCCGTTCAGCCGGACATCCATGACCTTCAGCAAGACCTGGCCCGCCAGGCCGGACATCGTCCTGGAAGGCGGCAACGTCGCGCGCTCCCCGAACGGCACCGAGTTCGACACGCCTGACAATCTGCAGATCGTCACTACCAACGCACCTCTCGCCACGAGATCCACGCGTCTGTTGACCACAACCAACGCCACCAGTGCGGCCACCGCACAGGTCGCGGCACTGGCTGCCGCGGTGTGGGCCGACTACCCGGCACTGCGGCCCGAGACGGTTCGCGCGCTGGTTGTGCACTCCGCCGAGTGGTCTCCGGTGATGCGGCGCCGTCTCGATGCGGTGAAGAGCCGACGACCTCGGGCTCGGCTGCTGCGCCGCTACGGCATGGGCGTGCCCGACCTCACCCGTGCCACTCGCAGCGCAACCGACGCCTTGACCTTGGTTGCCCAGGACGTGATCCATCCGTTCGAGGAAGGTGTCATGCGGGAGATCCACTTTCACGACCTGCCCTGGCCCACGGACGTCCTTGCCGATCTCGCCGAGACTCAGGTACGGCTGCGGGTCACGCTCTCCTACTTCATCGAACCCAACCCTGGCCGTCGCGGCTGGCGGCGCCGCCACAGCTACGCCTCTCATGGTTTGCGGTTCGACCTGCGTACCGCTACCGAGTCCCAGGGTGACTTCGAGAAGCGGCTCAACCAGAAAGCCCTCGCCGAAGAGGAACAACGCCCCACAACCAGCGGTACGGATGCCGGGTGGTACCTCGGAACCGAACACCAGTCAGCCCCCGGCTGCCTTCACACCGACATCTGGACTGGCACGGCCATCGACCTGGCCAACCGGGGAGCGATCGCCGTGTACCCCGTCACGGGGTGGTGGAAGGAAAACCCCACCCGCGACCGTAGCGACCACGGCGCCCGCTACGCCCTCGTTCTCTCCATCACGACCCCCGAAACCAACGCCGACATTTGGACACCCGTTGCCCAACAAATCGGCATTCCCGTTGCCATTGAAACCTGACGGGTAAGGCGCGCAACAACTGCGAAGGGGACGCGGCCACCGGACGGGATGGTGCCCGGTGGCCGCGTGGCCTTCGGTGACCCGGCCGGGCCGGGTCGAAGGCCGTGTTCTCCGCGATGCGGATCGTGTCCTCGCGGGTCGAGGGGGATCGTGCCCAGCCCAGGGCGGGTGTAAACCTCCGGGCACCGGCCGACCACGGTGCCACGCCGGGTCCTTCGCATACGCGCCGTCCGTTTGCCGCCAGACGTGCGACGGCCCGTCCGCAAGCCTTTGCCGCATGAGCAACGCACTCGAGGGCAAGGCCGCACTGGTCACGGCGGCAGCAGGGGAATCGGCGCGGCGGTGGCGACGCGGCTCGCCCGGGACGGCGCGGACGTCGCCATCACCTACCAGCGTGACGAGCGGCGCGCGGGCGACGTCGTCGAGGTGATCAAGGCCACGGGTCGGCGCGCGGTCGCCATGCGTGTCGACAGCGCGGACACCGCCGAGGTCGCGAAGGCCGTCGACCGGGTGGCGGAGGAGTTCGGCAGGCTGGACATCCTCGTCAGCAACGCGGGTGAGTTCGCGGTCGGACCCTTCGAGGACCTGACCGCGGCGGACTTCGAGCGCACGATGAACGTCAACGTGCGTGCGCCCTTCCTCGCCACGCAGGCGGCCGTGCGGCACATGGCCGCGGGCGGGCGGATCATCACCATCGGCAGCAACGTCGCCGAGCGGGTCGTCTTCCCCGGCTTCGGCCTCTACGCCACGAGCAAGGCGGCGCTGACCGGTCTGACCAAGGCGCTCGGCCGTGAGCTGGGTGGCCGTGCGATCACCGTCAACCTCGTCAACCCCGGCCCGACCGACACCGAGCTCAACCCCGCCGACGGGCCCAACGCCGCCACCATCAACGGGCACACCGCCCTCGGCCACTTCGCCGTACCGGAGGACATCGCCGCGACCGTGGCGTTCCTCGCGGGGCCCGACGGGCGTTACGTCACCGGCGCCAGCCTCGCCGTCGACGGCGGGTTCAACATCTGAGCGACGTAGTCTGCCCTCATGACAGTGGGGCACGGCGAGCGGCTCACTGGGCGGGAACAGGAGCTCACACGGCTGGCGGAGTCGGTGCGCCTGCTCGCCGACGGCCGGGGAGGCCTCGGCTGGGTGCGCGGCGAGCCCGGCATCGGCAAGTCGATGCTGGTCGACGTCGTCGCCGCGCGGGCGCGGCAGGCGGGCTGCACGGTCCACCGGGCCACCGGCGACGAGCTGGCACAGGCGTTCCCGCTCCGGCTCGTCGCCGACGCCTTCGGGGTGTCGACGCGTTCGCCCGACCCGGCGTTGACCGCCATCGCCCGGCTGCTGCGTGGTGAGGGCAGCGCGGCCGATCCCGTGCTGGCGGCGGGTGAACGCCTGCTGGAGCACATCGACCGGCTGTGCACGGCCGGTCCTGTCGTGCTGGTGACCGAGGACCTCCAGTTCGCGGACGAGCCGAGCCTGCTGCTCTGGAACCGCCTTGCTCGTGCCGTCGACCAGATTCCGTTGCTGCTGCTCGCCACGTCCCGTCCGGCGCCGTACCGGGCGACGGTCGCGCGGCTGCACGACCTCGCCCGCGAGCGCGGCGGCGAGCTGGTCGATCTCGGTCCACTGGGGACGGACGACGTGCGTGAGGTCGCCGGGCACCTGCTCGGCGGCCCGCCCGGCCCCCTGCTGACCGCCGAGCTGGCCCGCGCGGGCGGAAACCCCTTGTACGTCAGGGAACTGGTCGACTCGCTGGTGCGTGACGGGCTCGTCCGCGACGCCGAGTTCCACGGCGAGTCCGGTGCGGTGCCCGACTCGCTCGCGGTCGCCATCGGGCGCAGGCTCCGGTTCCCCAGTGCCGACACCGCCGACGTGCTGCGCATCGCCGCCCTGCTGGGCAACGACTTCGGCGTCGAGGAGCTGTCCATCGTGACCGGCCGGTCGGCCGCCGGACTGTCCACCGTGGTCGAGGAGGCCATCGCGGCGGGTGCCGTGCTGGCCGTCGGGACCCGGCTGGCGTTCCGGCACGAGGTGATCCGCCAGGTCCTCGTCGGCCAGGCCTCGCAGGCGACGCTGGACGGCCTCCACAGCCACCTCGCGAAGGAGCTGGCCGACGCCGGCCACGGCCTCGACGCCGTGGCCAGGCACCTCCTGGCGGGCCCGGAGACCACCGAACGCTGGGTCATCCAGTGGCTTGCCGGGGTGCCTGAGGCGATGCTCTACGCGGTGCCGCAGGTCGCGGCCGAGCTGCTCACGCGTGCCGTCCGCACGATCGGCGCCGACGACCCGGCCTGGGCGGTCCTCGCCGGGCGCGCCGCGCAGGTGTCCTACTGGCTCGGCCGCGACGACGAGGCCGCGCGGCTGGCCCGCGAGGTCGCCAGGCACACCGACGACATCGAGACCGCCGCCACCATGACCATCCTCGGCGTGCGTGCCGCGGGCCGCTCCGGGCGGACCGAGGACGCGCTCGCGATGGCCACCGCGCCCGTCGACGACCGCGTCCCGCTCCACCTCCGAGCCCGCCTCGGCGCGTGGTCGGCGATCCAGCGCGCCCTGCTCGGCCAGGCCGACGCCGCGGTGGCCGCCGTGTCCACCGCACTCGACGAGGCCACCCGGTCCGGTGACCCACTCGCGCTCGGCTACACACTGCACGCGTCGACGCTCGTCGCCGACGCCCCGACCGCCGTGGACCGCATCGACCGGGCGCTCGCGGAGCTGGGCGACGACCCGGAGTCGACGGACCTCCGGCTGCTGCTCACGAACAACCGGCTCACCTACCTCGCCATCCTCGGCCGCTGGGACGACGTGGCGGCCGCCCTCCCACCCGTGCTGGTGCTCGCCGAACGCGCGGGCACGTTCCGTGCCGCGGGCCTGCTCGCCACCGCGGCCGAGGTCGGCTACATGCACGGCGACTGGGACGACGCCCTGGTCCACCTCGGCGGCATCGACGCGGAGTTCCGCGGCAACCGGGCCAACCTCAACTCCTCCGCCCTCGGCGCGCTCATCGCACTGCACCGGGGCGACCGCGACGCCGCGGCGGGCTGGCTGCCGTCGTCGGACGAGTCGTTCGCCGACCTCGCGCGGCTGCCCGCGAACTGGCGGCTGGCCGCGGCGTGGTCGCTGGACGCGGAGGTCGTGGGCGAGTCCCGGCAGGCGCTCGACCGCCTGTCGACGCTGCTGGAGCACAGTCACGTGCCAGGTCAGCGCACGCGTCAGGAGCTGATGCCGCACCTGGTCCGGCTCGCGCTCTCGGTCGGCGACCGGCACCTCGCGGACGCCGTGGTGGCCATGTGCCAGGCCGACGCCGACGCGGCACCGCAGACCGACCGGATCGCCGCCGCCCAGTGCTGCCAGGCGTTGCGGGACGGCGACGCGGAGGGGCTGCTGGCCGCGGGGCGGCGGTACGGCGAGCACGGCTGGCCGCTGCAGCGCGCGCTCGCGCTGGAGGAGGCGGCGGTCCTGCTGGCGCAGGACGGCGAGCCGGGCCGGGCCCGGACGGCGTTCACCGACGCCCTGAACGCCTACCACGGGCTCGGCGCCACGTGGGACCTGCGGCGTGTCGAGGCGCGGCTGCGCCCGTTCGGCATCCGGCGCGGGCCGCGCAGCCTGCGGCGCAGGGCCACCTCGGGGTGGGACGCCCTGACCCCGGCGGAGACGCGCGTCGCGCGGCTCGTCGCACGCGGGATGTCCAACCCGGACATCGCCGACGAGCTCTTCCTCTCCCGCCGGACGGTGCAGACCCACGTGTCGAACATCCTGGCCAAGCTGGCACTGCGCTCCAGGGTGGAGATCATGCGCGAGGCGGCGGGCAGGTAGCCGACGGCCAATACCTACGTGCCGTGGCCGATGACTACGCCACCCCCGGGGAACCAGGCTGGGTGGTGTGAGAACCCGGTCGGTGTCCAGCCATCCAGGCTCCGCCGTCTCGGGGGGCGCGGTGGGGGAACGGCCCGGACATCCGGTGACAGCGGGAGCGGGGGAGGTCCGGTGCTCTGCAGGGGAGTGCCGGGGTGGGATCCCCCGGCACCGGGTGACCGGGCCGTACGGGCACACGCGGGTCGGGGACGTCGTCACCGACCCGGCCGCACACGACGTCCCGCTCGGGGAGCGGTGGCTGTGCGGTGACCCGATCGACGTCGCCACCGGCTGGGTGGTCCTGCCGCGGACCGACGTCGAGCTGGCGGGTGCGCTGCCGTTGACCCTGTCCCGCACCCACCTCTCGTCCTACCGCCTCGGCAGGGCGTTCGGTGCGTCGTGGGCGTCCACTGTGGACCAGCGGGTCGAGGAGGAACCGGACGCGCTGCACCTCGTGCTCGCCGACGGCACGCTTCTCGGCTATCCCGTCCCGGTCAACGGAAGCGAGGTCCTCCCGAACTCCGGACCGAGATTTCCCCTGCGTCGCGTCAGGGACGGCTACGAGGTCATCGACCGGGACGCCTCCCGGCTGCTGCGCTTCGGCGACCACCTCGAGTCCATCGTGGACGGTGACGGCAACCGCGTCGACTTCCGCCGCGACGGCACGGGAAACCTCACGGCCGTAGAACACTCCGGCGGCTACCGGCTCGACGTGGCGACCGGGGACGGACTCGTCACCGCGATCGGCACGGGTGACACCGAGCTGGCGCGCTACCGGTACGAGAACCGCCGCCTGGTCGAGGTCACCGACGCGAACGGCGCGGCGACCCGCTTCGCCTACGACGCCGATGGCCGCGTGACCAGCTGGGAGGACGCGGACGGCTGGTACCGCTACCACTTCGACGCGCTGGGCCGCGTGGTCCGCGCCGAGGGCACCGGCGGCTACCTCGACTGCCTGCTCGCCTACGACGACGACGTCACGACCGTCACCAACTCACTCGGCCACGTGACCCGCTACCGGCTCGACGAGCGGCTGCGGGTCGTCGCCGAGACCAACCCGCTCGGCAACACGACCCGCTACGAACGCGACGAGTGGGGCCGCCTGAGTGCCCGCGTCGACCCGCTCGGCCGCGTCACCCGCTACGAACGCGACGAGACCGGCAGGGTCACGGCGGTCACCCGGCCCGACGGCAGCCGCGCCACCAGGGAGTACGACGGGCGACACCGGCCCGTCGTCACGACCGGTCCGGACGGCGCGGTGTGGCGCCGGGAGTACGACGCCAGGGGCAGGCTCGTCCGCACGAGCGACCCCACGGGCGCGGTCACCGTCCGCACCCACGACGAGAACGGCAACGTCGCCACCGTGACCGACCCGCTCGGGGGCGTCACCCACGTCGAGTCCAACGCGGCGGGCCTGCCGGTGGCGGTCACCGACCCGGTTGGCGCGGTCACGAGGTACACCTACGACGACCTCGGCCACGTCAGCACGGTCACCGACCCGCTCGGCGGCGTGACCACGATGACCTGGGACGCCACGGGCGAGCTGCGGGAGCGGACCGGCCCGGACGGTGCCGTGTGGCGCTGGCACGCCGGTGTCTCCATCGACCCGCGCGGCGGCAGGACGGCGGCCGAGTACGCGCACTTCGACCTGCTGGTCGCGGAGACGGCGCCGGACGGCGGCCGCCTGTCCTACGCCTACGACACGGAGCTGCGGCTGGTGTCGGTGACCAACGAGGAGGGCCTGGTCTGGCGCTACACCTACGACCCGGCGGGCAACCTGGTCAGCGAGACCGACTACAACGGCCGCACGACGCGCTACGGCTACGACGCGGCGGGCCAGATGACGGTGCGGGCCAACGGGGCGGGCGAGACCGTCGTGTTCGAGCGGGACGTGCTGGGCCGAGTCGTGCGGCGGCAGACCGCCGCCGGGGTGGCCACGTTCACCTACGACGCGGCGGGCCGCCTGACCGTCGCCAGGAACGCCGACGCGGAGCTGCGGTTCGTCCACGACGCGCTGGGCCGCGTGGTCGCGGAGTCGATCAACGGCCGCACGGTGCGGTCCGAATACGACCTGGCCGGCCGCCGCACGACGCGCCGCACCCCCTCGGGCGCGCAGTCGCGGTTCACCTACGACGAAGCCGACCATCCCATCGCGCTGTACACGGCAGGCCGCTCGATGCGGTTCGAGCACGACCGGTGCGGCCGTGAGCTGGTCCGCAGGCTGCACGGCCTGTGCGACGACACGGAGATCGAGCTGCGGCAGAGCTGGGACGCGGTCGACCGCCTGGCCACGCAGACCGTCCGGGGCGGCGGGCGCACGGTGGCACACCGCGAGTACGACTACCTGCCCGACGGCCACGTGTCGCGGGTGACGGACACGCACTCCGGCACGAGGACTCTCGACGTGGACCCGGCAGGCCGCGTGCGTGCGGTGCGGGGCCGCTGGCAGGAGCGTTACGAGTACACGCTGTCCGGCCTGGTCCGGACGGCGAGCCTGCCTGGCGCGGGTGGCCCCCGCGGCTATCGGGGCACGCTCCTGGCCGCCGCGGCCGACGTGGTCCACGCCCACGACGCCGAGGGCCGCACGACCGCACGTGGCGACTGGCGCTTCGAGTGGCAGGACGAGCGCCTGACGGGCGTGACGACGCCGGACGGCCTGCGCTGGCGGTACCGCTACGACGCGCTCGGCCGCCGGATCGCCAAGCAGCGCCTGGACAGAGCGGGCCGGATAGCGGAACAGGTCCAGTTCACGTGGGACGGCACCCACCTGGCGGAGGAGGTCCGCAGCGGCACCGGTTCGGCGGTGGCGATGGTGTGGGAGTGGCTCCCGGGCACCGACCGCGTGGTGACCCAGACCCGGCGGGTGCTCGGCCAGAGCGGCACCGACTTCCACGCGGTGGTGACGGATCAGGCAGGCACGCCGACCGAACTGGTGGACGAGGCGGGAGACGTGGCGTGGCAGGTCGGCATGACGTTGTGGGGCAGGGTGTTGTCACCACCCGGCACGGCGTACACGCCGCTCCGGTTCCCCGGCCAGTACCACGACACCGAGACGGGGCTGCACTACAACCTGCACCGGTACTACGACCCGGACACCGGCAGGTACCTGTCGCACGACCCGCTCGGCATCGAGACCGGTCGCGACTCGCTCGCGTACGTGACGAACCCGACGACGATGACCGACCCACTCGGCCTGTCGGCGTGCCCGGTGACAGGCGGCCGGAACACCCGCGCGGCACCTAATCCGGTGACCCTTGGCGGTACCTGGCACGAGCAGGCGCGGCTGGACAGGGTGTTCGACCCGGCCGGGGGACCGGTCTACGCGGGCACGTTCCAGGCCGAGTACCCGATCGGGTACGAGCCGCCCGGCACGGACGCGGAGCCCTGGCACGTGTCGGCTCGCCCCCCGCACTGAAGGACGCCTTCCTTGCGCTGGGCGTTATGAAGGACGCCTTCAGTGCGTTCGGCGGCGGGATCGTGGGCTAGCCGCGCAGGTTGGACAGGCCGCGCAGCACGCGGGCCAGCAGGTCCACGTCCGGCTGCCCGTCACCCGTGGTCTGGTTGGTGTGCACGGTCACGAGGCCCAGCCCGGCCATGTCGTCGAGCAGCACACGCGTCACGCCGAGCGGAACCGACAGCAGGGCACCGATCTCCGCAACCGACCTGGTCTGCCTGCACATCCGCGCGACGGACTGGTGCTCGCTGCGCATGGTGTGCATCAGCTCCTCCGCCCGCGCGGTCGTCGAGACGAGCGTCTCGATCTCCAGCCGGCAGCTCGACCGGACGCGCCCGCCCGTCCACGCGTAGGCACGCACGCTTGCCGCGTTCTCCTCCTCCTGCGGCTGCGGAACATGCGGCGGAACATCCGGCGCGGTCTCCTTTCGCTGCTGTGGCGCGGGTTCCACGCGATCACGCTGCCTGCGCCTGCCGCCCATGGTGAGCCCGTTGAACACGTCCGCGAAGGTGGACTCGTCCTCGGCGCTCATGGTCTGCTCACGTTCCTAGCCCGCCGCGAGCGCGGCACGCAGCTGCGGGGTCAGGAGCTGGCCGACCTGGTCGACCAGCACGGCCATCTCGTAGGCCACCTGCGCGATGTCGCAGTCCCGCACGGCGAGCACCGCGAGGCACGAGCCGTCCTTGACCGACTGCAGCAGCAGCGAACCGAGGTCCATCTCCACGACCGTGCGCACCACCGACTCGGCCCCGAGGATCCGCGCGGCCCCGAGGTTCAGGCTGACGAGCCCGGCCGCGATGGCCGACAGCTGCTCGGCCCGGTCGACGGGCAGCTGGTTCGACGACGCGAGCGCCAACCCGTCCACCGAGACCACGACGGCGTGCGCGACACCGGGCACGTTCTCCGCGAAGTTGTTCACCAGCCAGCCGAACTGCCCCACCTGGTGGGTCTCCTCCGGCCTGAACACGCCCGTCATGATCCCGTTTCCCCTTCGCGGTTCTGACTCTGACGGATGCCGGCCTGCAGGCCGGTCATGAACCCCCTGGCCCGCACGGCGTTCCTGGCCGTCGCCTGCGGTGGGTTCTGGTCCTTGCGCGCGCCCGGCTGCTGCCCTTTCGGCACCCGCTTCGGCAGGCCGGCCGGTCCGGTCGTCACGGCAGGTGTGACGGGTGCCGGTGCGGCAGGTGGCGGGGGCGCGGCGGTCGCCCGTGCCACGGCCCGGTCACGCAGCCAGGAGAACTCCCCGCCGCCCGCGCCCTTCGACGTGCTGTCCGCGAACAGGATCGACGCCGGTGTGGACGCGTTCGGCAGGTCGGGGAGCGGCGAGACGATGATCCCGGCCGTCTCCAGCATGCCCGCCACCTCGACCGGCACGAACTCCTCGGCAGGCCACGACGACTCGGCAGGCGGCAGCGGTCCGGCCGACTGCTTCCCCGGTGCCTCGGCGATGCCGACGACCGGCACCTCGATCACCACGGGCTCGTCGAGTTCGGCGGGTGTGGACTGCCAGGCGTGGCCGGCGGGCCCCTCGGTACGTGCGAGTGGCACCAGCGGGGTGACCGTCATCGGCCGGCTCGTCGCCACCGAGGACGCGCCCAGCCACTCGGTCGCGGTCGACGGGCCCCTGCCCGGCACGGGCAGCTCGATGGCGGCGGTCGCACCGGGGTCGCCGATGTTGACCAGCCCGGCCGGGACGAGCACCGACGCGCACAACCCGCCTTCCGCACGGGGGATCAGCCGCACGTGGATGCCGTGGCGCGCGGTCAGCCTGCCGACCACGAACAGGCCCATCTGCCGTGAGATCGGCACGTCCACGCCACCACCGCCCGCGATGCGCTGGTTGGCGTCGACGAGGTCCTTGTCCGACATGCCGACGCCGACGTCGAGGATGTCCACGACCGCCGCCCCGTCGGCCAGCAGCCTGCTCACGACGGTGACCTGGGCGTCCGGCGGGGAGAACGCCGTCGCGTTCTCGATCAGCTCGGAGATCGACCGGATGAGGTCGCCCGCCGCGTAGCCCGCGACCCGCACGTCCGGCACCGAGCGCACCACCGCGCGCTGGTAGTGCTCGACCTCGGAGATGGCCGCCCGCAGGACGTCCGGCAGCGCCATCGGCTCGGCGAAGCGGCGCAGCAGGCCGGTGCCCGACAGCACCATGAGGTTCTCGTTGTTGCGGCGCATCCGCGTCGCGAGGTGGTCGATCTTGAACAGGTTCTCGAGCTGGTCGGGGTCGTCGGTCTTCTGCTCCAGCTGTTCCATCAGCCGCAGCTGGCGCTCCACCAGGCCCTGGCTGCGGCGCGACAGGTTCGTGAAGATGTTCGCGAGGTTGCCGCGCAGGCTGGCCTCCTCGCCCGCCGACCGCACGGCCTGCCCGTGCACGGCGTCGAAAGCACGGGCCAGCTGGCCGAACTCCTCGGTCGACCGCAGCGGCACCGGGTCGATCGCGGGCATGCCCTCGCCGGCGCGGATGCTCATCACCGCGGCAGGCAGCCGCGAGTTGGCGACGTCCAGTGCCGTGCGGCGAAGCAGGGCGACCGAACGCAGCAGGTAGCGGCCGAGACCACCGCCGATACCCGCCGCAAGCAACACCATTGTCAGCAGCAGCACCGACTCCAGGCCCGCCCGGTCGCTGACGCTCTCGGCGAGCGCGGCGGAGGCCGACCGCAGGTCCGCCGCGGCACGCGCGGTGAGGTCCGTCATCAGCGCGGACGTCTGCTTCGCCGCGGTGTCCCACTGCGCCTGGGTGATCGGCAGCGCGGCGGGGTCGGTGGTCCGGATCGCGTCCACCAGCTGCCGGAACGTCGTCACGTCCTCGTCGGTCGCCGCCCTGACGTAGCGGGCGGTCAGCGCGGACGGGGCCTGGGAACGGAAGTCCTCCAGCTTGTCGGCGAGCCGCACGCCGGTCTCGACGAGCACCTGCCGCCCGTTCCCGGACAGCGCGCGGTCGCGCAGTCCGAGGTTGCCGATCGCCCGCTGCAGTGCGACCTGCTCGCTCATGCCCTGCAGCTCCGCGAGCGCGATCGACGTGTCGGCGAGGTTCTCGTCGGGGAACTGGCCGACGAGCGACCGGTCGAACTCGAGAACCGTGTCGACCACTGCGTTGTACGCGCTGAGCACGACCATGCCGTCGCCGCCGATCTGGCGCCGTGCGGCGGGCAGCGAGCCGATCGCACGTTCCAGCGCACGGTAGCCGGAGGTCGCCGAGCCGAGCTCCGGGTGGCGCCGCACGACCTCGGCCATCGCGGCGACGGCCCGGTCCGTCACGGCCGCGGCCTCCCGCAGCCGACCGCCTGCCCGCACGGCCTCGGCGCGTTCGTGTTGCACCGCCGCGACCACCGACACGAACTGGGCGCGAAGTTCGGCCGTCTGCGCGGTTTCCGTGTAGGACTCGGCCAGCGAGACGTCGGACTGCACCCGCAGCACCCCGAGCGCGAGAGCGCTCACAACCGGCACGAGGAGTACCGCGCCCAGCTTGACCAACAGGGGCCAGTTGCGCCACTGGACCGTCGCTGACCACCAGTTTTCCCGACCGCCGACCGGGTCGGCACCGGTTTTCCCGACCGAGCTCACGAGATCACACCCCACCTAACGGCATTGCGTTCTCGGGCACGCCCGGACGTCCCGACAATCCCAGTCAATTTAGGGATGAACCTCGCCAATGTTCAAGCGTTGTTTACGCAGCCGATCGTGCACTCTCCGTGAGATAAACGATCTTGGCGGGACATTTTCTCGATCATCTCGTATGTCGAAACTTTCGCACCGAAGTGGGCTTGACTCTGGGCGCGCGATGGCTACGCTTTCGCAAGCTTCACCGAGAAGGGAATCCCCACCATGACTCAAGCGTCGGCGTTCTCGCGTGCGCAGGAGCCGGAGAAATACGTTGCCTTCGAACCCTTGGTAAACGATTTCTCAAGCGGGTTCCCGGACGCCGAGAATGGTGAGCCGGACTTCACCGCGATTCGTGAGCACCCTGATTTCGTGCGGATCCGCCGCCGGTTGGCACGTTTCATCTTTCCGGCAAGTGGCCTGTTCCTGGCCTGGTACCTGACATATGTGCTGCTCGCGGCCTATGCACACGAGTTCATGGCCCACCGCATGTTCGGCAGCGTCACGGTCGGTCTGCTGCTCGGTCTCTCGCAGTTCTTCACGACGGTCGTGATCATGCTCTGGTACGCGCGTTTCGCGAGGACGAAGGTCGATCCGGAGATCCGGGAGCTGCGCAGGATCGCGGGGGAGACGGAACAGTGACGGGCGAGCCGGTTCTCAACGTCAGCATCTTCCTCGCCATCGTCGCGGTCACCCTGTTCGTGGTGTACCGGGTCAGCAGCCGCAACACCACGACCGACGACTACTACGCCGCGGGCGGCGCGTTCACCGGTCTGCAGAACGGCGTGGCGCTGTCCGGTGACTACCTCTCGGCGGCGTCGTTCCTCGGCATCGCCGGGGCGATCGCGGTCCACGGCTACGACGGGTTCCTGTACTCGATCGGCTTCCTCGTCGCCTGGCTCGTCCCGCTGCTGCTGATCGCCGAGCGCTTCCGCAACGTGGGCCGGTTCACCATGGGTGACGTGGTCAGCTTCCGGATGCGGCAGCGCCCGGTGCGTGCCGCCGCCGCGAACGCCACGCTGGTCATCTCGGCGTTCTACCTGCTCGCGCAGATGGCGGGCGCCGGCGTGCTCGTCTCGCTGCTGCTCGACGTCCGCTCCGGCGGCGGCCAGGCGCTCGTCATCACCGGCGTCGGCGCGATCATGATCTTCTACGTGTTGGTCGGCGGCATGAAGGGCACTACATGGGTGCAGATCATCAAGGCCAGCCTGCTGCTCGTCTGCGTGCTGATGCTGACGGTGTTCCTGCTCGGCAAGTTCGGGTTCAGCCTGTCGGCGCTGCTGAACCGTGCCGCGGACAACAACGTGCTCGGCGACCGGGTGCTGGAGCCAGGGGCGCAGTACGGCGCGACGGAGACCACGAAGCTGGACTTCGTGTCGCTGTCGCTCGCGCTGGTGCTCGGCGCGGGCGCCCTGCCCCACGTGCTGATGCGCTTCTACACGGTGCCGAACGCGTTGCAGGCCAGGAGGTCGGTGCTGTCGGCGACGTGGGCGATGGTGTTGTTCTACGGGTGCACGCTGGTCATCGGCTACGGCGCGAGCGCGGTCGTCGGCTCCGACACGATCATGTCCGCGCCCGGCAAGGAGAACTCGGCGGTGCCGCTGCTGGCGTTCCAGGTGGGTGGGACGGTGCTGCTGGCCATCGTGGCGGCCGTGGCGTTCACGACGATCCTGGCGGTGGTGGCCGGTCTGACCCTGACCGCGTCGGCGTCGTTCGCGCACGACGTGTACGCCAACGTGATGAAGGACGGCAGGCCCGAACCGGGGTCCGAGCTGCGGGTCGCGCGGATCACCGCCGTGGTGATCGGCGTGCTGTCCATGGTGGGCGGCTACCTCGCCATCGGCCAGAACGTGGCGGCACTGGTGGCGCTGGCGTTCGCGCTCGCCGCGTCCGCGAACCTGCCGACCATCCTGTACACGTTGTTCTGGCGCCGTTTCAACACGACCGGCACGCTGTTCTCCATGTACGGCGGCCTGGGCTCCTGCCTGCTGCTGATCGTCCTGTCGCCGGTCTTCTCCGGCGGCTCGAACTCGATCGTGAAAGGCGTGGACTTCCACGTGTTCCCGCTCAACAACCCGGGCATCGTGTCGATCCCGCTGTCGTTCCTCCTCGGCTGGCTCGGCACCGTCCTGAGCCAGGACGACACGGACCGCAAACGCGCCGACGAGCTGGAGGTCCGGTCGGTTACCGGCATCGGTGCACCCAACGCGTAGTGGCAACGAGTCTGTAACGGCGGTGAACACAAGGCCGACACGGCTCGTGTGCCTGGTGGCCGGTAAAGGCCGGCCACCAGGGGAGTGAACCGGGAGTGCGTACACATGAGTCGAGTTGTGGTAGGTCTGGCGTTGGCCGCGTTGATGACGGTCGGACTCGGGGGAGCGGCCGGCACGGCGGGGGCGGCCACGCACCGGGCGGTGCCGGAGGTCATCAAGGTGCCTGCCGGTAACAAGAGAATCGCCCTCATGCCCGCGACGGGGGTGCAGACCTACCAGTGCACCGCGGGCGCGTGGACGTTCGTGCAGCCGGACGCCATCCTGCGGTACCGGGGTCGCGCCGAGGTGCTGCACTCGAAGGGGCCGGTGTGGACGGACGTGGCCGACGGCAGCTCGGTGACCGCTGCGGCGCAGGGAAGCTCTCCCGTGCCGAACGCGATCCCGCAGCTGCTGCTGAAGTCGACAGGCAACCGGGGGCCCGGCCTGCTGGCGGGTGTCACGTTCATCCAGCGTCTCGACACCAGGGGCGGCGTCGCGCCCACCGGCACCTGCGTCGAGGGTGCGACCGCGTCCGTGCCCTACATGGCCGACTACGCCTTCTGGGCAGCGGTCTGACCAGGCGAGTACATTTGTGCACGCTCCCATGAACTCGATCTGGGAGCGTGCACAAATTACCCGGCGTTGACGTTCGGTCACCCAACCCTTTACCCTGGCTCAGGCAAACGCTTTCCTGTGGAGAGGGTGGCAACGGTGCCCCGAATCTCACTGCGCCGCGTGACGAGGGCCGCGGCGGTCATGGGTATGGCCCTGGTCGCGAGTCTCGTGCTGCCGGCCCAACAGGCGGCAGCGGCGGCGTGTGGCAGCGGCTCCTTCAACGCCGAGGCGTACCTGAACGGCAGCACCTGGACGGCCAGGCACGGCAGCACGACCGTCTACACCGGAACCGACATGCGCTCGGCCGTGCAGGCGGCGGTGAACAGCCTCACCGCGGGCCGCACGTCCAAGGAACGTGTCGTGGTCTGGCAGGGCGGCACCATCAGTGCCGGCGCGCGGATCTCACTGCCCAGCTACACCGTGCTCGACTCGTGCGGCACGATCAACGTGACCGGCTCGGGTACCGGCGACCAGGCACCCGTGTACTCCCGTGGCACCACACAGATCGAGGTGCAGCACCTCTACCTGACCGGCGCCCCGCTCTACGGCATCTTCATGCGCAATGTCACCGACGTCGTGCTCGGCACGATCGACATGCGCCTGTCCGGCGGCCTCGGCGTGCGGATCGACAACCGGGGCGACACGAGCGTGCGCAGCCGCAACATCCGCATCGACACCGTGTACGTGTCGGGCACGGGCACCCACGGCGTCGAGACCTACGGTGTCGACGGCCTGACCATCAACACGGTCACCGCCCGCAACGTCCACGACTCCGGCCTGCTGCTGAACGACACCATCAACGCGACGGTCGGCACGGTCGACGCCGAGAACGCGGGCGCGGGCACGGGTTACGCGGCGTTCCGCGTCGCCAACCGCAACGGCCGCATCGGCAACAGCTACCCGACGAACGTGCGCGTGGGCCTCGTGCGGGCACGCGGCGGCGGGCGCGGCGTGTTCTGCGTGTCGGAGAGCGGCGGCCTGTCGATCGACCGCGTGGACATCGCGAACACCGGCAACAACGCGATCCTTGTGGAGAACTGCTACAACGTCACGATCGCGAGCCAGAGCGGGACCGTGTCCGGCGGCGGCGAGATCCGGCTGGCCGCACGCACGGAGTTCCCCAACAACTCCGACATCTACGTGCAGAACCTGACGGTCACGAACTCGACCATCCGCGAGGACCCGTGCGGCACCAACACCGTGTTCCGCAACAACACCCTGGTGAACAGCAGCCAGAGCATCTGCGCCTGACGGGCCCAACGCACTGAAGGACGCCTTCCTAACGCCCAGCGTTAGGAAGGCGTCCTTCAGTGCACTCGGGCCGGGTCGCGGGTGGCGTCAGGCCACCGGCTCGGCGATGACGATGCGGTTCTCCTCGTAGCCGTCGTGGCCGCCGACCCAGCGGCCGCCGCAGGTCACGAGTACCAGGCGGTGGGCGCCTTCCTGGCCGAAGAGTTCCTGGGCGCGGCCGGGCAGGTCGTTCTTGTGGACCGTGACGAGCTGTGCGACGCGGTACCGGAACGGCCGCCCGTCGCCGTCGACGACCGAGACCACGTCGCCGAGTTTCGCCTGCCACAGCTCGGCGAACGGGCCGGTCGCGCCATGCCAGTTCACGTGGCCGGCCAGCACGCTCGCGCCAGCCCCACCGTCGAACGGCGCGCCCCACCAGGCCGCCTGCGTGACGCCCGCCGGCACCGGCAGGACACCGTCCACGACCTCCTGCCGCACCAGAGTCGCCTCGCCACCGCGTGCCAGCCGGACCGTGTTCGACGCCTGCGGCCTGGGAGCCTCGGGGTTCGGGGTGGCCGCGGCGGGTGGCGGCGGCGCGGGTGGCGTCGTCGGGGCGGCCAGTGGTGACGGGGTCGCGTTGACCAGCGCCCGTTTCACCGGCGCCCTGGCGGACGCCGACGGGCTGCCCGTGATGGTGCTCGGCTCGGCCGCCACCGCGACCGTCGCGGCCAGCAGGACAGCTCCGACGGTCGCGGGCACGGCCATCCGCCGCACCAGCGATCGCCTCGGCTGTCCGTGACGGCCGCGCACGCTCACACCCGCTCGCGCTTGCGCAGCACCAGCTGCCACATCAACAGCGCCCCGAGCACCAGCACGCCGAGGATGCCCGCGATGGCACCGCCGGACAGTGAGCTGTCCATCGAGGCCTGGGCAACGGGCGCATCCGGTGAACCGCCCGCCGGGATCTTGCTCGGCACCTGCGGCGGCGTGGTCGTCGTCGGCGGCGGGATCGCGGACGCCTGCGCGGACTTCGTCAGCTGCTTCTCGCCGCCGGTGCTGATGATGCGCTGTGTGTCGACCTGCACGGCGTCCTGCACGACCGGCACGTCCGCTGGGCTCGCGAGCTTGATGTCGAGCTTCGGCGAGCTGCCCGTCGGGGTCACCTTCAGCACGAGCGGCGTGGTCTCGGTGGTGGTCACGGTCCCGGTGGTGACGGGCTTGCCGTCCGGGCCGGGGAAGGTCGCGTCGATGGCGTCGACGGTCACCGCCACGTTCGGAATGCCCTTGCCCGAGGCGTTCTTGACCTCGATGCCCCAGTCACCCGCGACGCCGATGGTCTGCTGTGCGTTCGGCGCGACCACGGTGGCCGTCCACGGGCCCCGGTTGGCGGTGGCGTCCGCGGTCAGCGTCTGCACGGCCGTCTGCGCGTTCGCGGGCAGCTTCGCGAGGTGGGCGGGCGCGTCGTACGCGATGGTGCGGAAGTCGTTGGCCGGATCCAGCTGCCCCGGGTTCTGCGGGCTCGCGGTCCACGTGTGCAGCAGGTGCGCGAGTGCCGAGGCCTCGTCCGGGTTCTTCGTGTCGCCGTAGCGCAGCAGGAGGTAGGAGATGTTCGCCGCGACGTCGGCGGGAAGGTCCGTGCCCCACTTGGTCTTCAGCGCCATGCCAGGCTGGTACAGCTCGTCGCTGTCCGGCGCGACGTAGGCGAACTGCACGCAGAAGACCTGCTTGCCGTTGACCACGTACGAGCCGAGCCAGTCGGCACTGTCCGGGTTTCCCTTGTACGGCTGGGCGGGCGTCGTCGCGTACCCGATGCCCTGCTGCACCGTCGCGGACGCCGACGGGGCCCCCATCAGTGCCAGTCCGGTGACCAGGAGGCCTGTCGTCAATCCCGCGCGCAAACGTCTGGACATGCGTCATCCCCAATCCCCAGAGGGCTCGTGGGAAGCTTTCTGGATCGACCCCTGTCACGACAAGCCCCCAGCAGAGGGGCACTGCTAGCCCAGAAATACCAACGGTCGCGCGATAACAGTGACTGGACGTGACTGTCGGGGACGTTCCGGTACGTTCTTCGTGAAACTGGGGAGGCGATGACCGTGGTTGTCCACCACCTGAACTGCGGCAGTATGAAGGTTCCTGGCGGCCCACCGTTGGTGTGCCACGTACTGGCCGTCGAGACCGGCGACGGGCTGGTGCTCGTCGACACCGGCTTCGGCACGGCCGACATCGCCGACCCGCGTCGGCGCGTCGGGGTTGTGCGGTTCCTGGTCCACCCGGCGCTCGACCCGGCGGAAACCGCTGTCCGGCAGCTGACCGAGCTCGGCTACGAGCGGTCGGACGTGCGCCACATCGTGATCACGCACTTCGACCTCGACCACATCGGCGGCCTCGCGGACTTCCCGGACGCGTCCGTGCACGTGACCGCCGCGGAGGCACGCGGCGCCGTGCATTCCCCGTCACGCCAGGAGAAGTTCCGCTACCGGGCGGTGCAGTGGGCCCACGGCCCGAAGCTGGTCGAGCACTCGCCGGACGGCGAGCCGTGGCGCGGGTTCGCCGCCGCGAGCGAGGTCCTGCCCGGGATCCTCATGCTCGCGTTGCCCGGCCACACAAGGGGTCACGCCGCGGTCGCCGTGGATTCCGGCGACGGCTGGATCCTGCACGCGGGCGACGCGTTCTTCCACCGGGGCGTCATCGACGGCGCCACCCCGGTCCCCGCGGTGACGAAGGCCCACGAACGGTTGGTGGCGTTCGACCTGCCACGCGTGCGCGACAACCACGCCAGGCTGGCGGAGCTGTACCGCAGGGCGGAGCCCGACCTGACGATCACGTGCTCGCACGACCCGGCGCTGATGCCACGACGTTGACGCACACGACGACGGCGATCGCGAGCCAGGCCGGCACGTCCAGGTGCTGGCCCAGCACGACCAGCCCGACGAGCGCCGCCAGCACGGGGTTGACGCTCATGAAGATCCCGAAGAACCGCGCGGGCACACTGCGCAGCGCCAACAGGTCGGCGAGGAACGGCACGGCGGAGGAGAGCACGCCCGCGGCCAGCGCGCACCCCAGGACGCCCGCGCTCGGCGGGTGCTGCCACAGCACGACCACACCGACGGGCAGGTAGAGCAGTCCCGACACGGCAGCGGCCGCGGCGGAACCCTGCGCGCCGGGCAGCCGCTCGCCGACGGTCCGGTTCAGCAGGATGTAGCACCCCCAGCAGACGGCGGCGAGGAGCGCGAGCCCGATGCCGAGGTAGTCGGTGCTGGGCCGGGGGCGGGTGAGCACGACGACGGCCGCCCCGACGGCGACCGCGCACGCGAGGTCGGCCCTGCGCCGGGAACCGAGCAGCGCGATCGTCAGCGGCCCGAGGAACTCGAGCGTGACGGCGAGCCCGAGGCCGATCCGCGCGATGGCCGTGTAGAGCGACAGGTTCATGACCGCGAACACGGCGGCGAGCCCGAGCACCGGCCGCCACTGACCGGCCGTGAAGGCGCGGATCCTCGGCCGTCCGGCGGTGACCAGCACGGCCGCGGCCGTCCACTGCCGCACGGCGACGACCCCGACCGGTCCCAGCACCGGAAACGCGAGCGCGGCGACGGCGGCGCCGACCTGGTTGGACAGCCCACTGCCGAGCATGAGTGCCGAGCCACGGAGCTTCATGCCACCGAGACTCCTCGCCACGGGCGCATGCGCAAAATGCATCCGACACGGGATCTATACGCTGGGGTTATGGAACTCCGGCACCTGCGCACGTTGGTCGCCATCGTCGACACGGGCAGCTTCACCGACGCGGCGATCGAGCTGGGCGTGTCCCAGGCGGCGGTGTCCAGGGCGCTGCTGTCACTCGAGGAGTCGCTGTCGGTGCGGCTGCTGCACCGCACGTCCCGCGCGGTGACGCCCACGACGGCGGGGGTGCAGGTGCTCGCGCGGGCCAGGGTGGTCCTGGCGGAGGTGGACGAGCTGGTCCGCGAGGCGACGACCGGTCACACGAGACTGCGGATCGGGCACGCGTGGTCGGCGATGGGCCGCCACACGGCGGAGTACCAACGCCGGTGGGCGGCTCGGTACCCCGACATCGAGCTGACGCTGATCCGCCACAACACGGCGACGGGCGGGCTGGCCGAGGGCCTGTGCGACCTGGCGCTGATCCGCACCCCCGTCGACGCGACCCGCTACGCCCACGCGGTGGTGGGTGAGGAAAAGCGTTACGTCGCGATGGCGTCGGACGACCCGTGGGCACGCCGACGCTCGGTCGCACTGTCCGAACTGGACGGTCGCACGCTGGTGGTGGACCCCAGGACCGGGACCACCACGGCGACCATGGTGCCCGGCGCGAAGCTGGAGTACACACAGGACATCGACGACTGGCTGGCCGCCATCGCCACCGGCCGGTGCGTCGGCGTGACCCCTCGGTCGACGACGACGCAGTACCGGCGGGACGGCATCGTCTACCGCCCGCTGCGGGACGCCCCGCCGGTTGAGGTGAGCTTCATCTGGCGCCGCCACGACCCCCACCCGGCCACCCACGCCGCGGTCGCGTTGCTGGTGGACCTGTGGCGGTCACCGTCGCGTCAGTAGCCACAGCAGGACCGGGGCGCCCAGCGCGCCCGTGACCACGCCGACCGGGAGCTGGGCCGAGGGCAGGATGTGCCTGGTGAGGACGTCCGCCGTCAGGATCACGGCCGAGCCGGTCAGACCGGAGACGATCATGGGCGGCCACGCCATCCCGGTCAGCCGCTGGGCGATCTGGGGCGACACCAGCGCCACGAACAGGACGGGCCCGGCCGCGGCGGTGGCGAACGTGGCCAGGCAGACGCCCGTCACCAGCAGCGTCAGGTGCGCGAACCGGACCGGCGTGCCGAGGCCGACCGCCACCTCGTCGCCCAGCTGCAGCTGGCGCAGCCACGGTCCGAGGACCACCGCGACGGGCGTGCACACGACCAGCGCCACCATCAGCGGCTGGACCTGCGACCACTCGCGGTCGTTGAGGCTGCCCACCAGCCAGCCCATCGCCCGCTGGGCCTCGAAGACCTGTGCCTTCGTCATCAGGAAGTCCGTGATGCTCGTGCACATCGCCGCGACGCCGACACCGACGAGGATGAACCGGTAGCCGGTCGTGCCACGCCGCCACGACAGCACGTACACCACGAGCCCCGCGCCGATCCCGCCCGCGACGCCCAGCCACGTGCCGGAGCCGAAGTCGAACGTGATGCCCGCGACCACCAGCGCCGCCGCGCCCGCGTTGACGCCCACGATGTCCGGGCTGGCGAGGGGGTTGCGCGTGACCGTCTGGAAGATCGCCCCTGCCATGCCGAACGCGAGGCCCGCGAGCAGCCCCGCCAGCGCCCGCGGCAGGCGCAGCTCCTGCACGATGTACACCGCGCCAGGCTCGCCCGCGCCGAACAACGCCCGCACGACGCCGCCGAAGCTGATCGGGAAGCTGCCAATGGTCATGCCGTAGCAGAACGGCACCAGCACGACGACCAGGAGGACCAGCCCGACGGCGAGCATCCTCGGCCGGACCACCCCGGACGCCCCGCCCGCGCGGAACGTCGTGCGGCCGTGCTCACGGGTCAGTTGCACCATCTACAGCTCCGCGAGGCGTCGGCGCCGGCGGACCAGCGCGATGAAGAAGGGCGCCCCCAGCAGCGCCACCACGATCCCGACCTGGGTCTCGGCCGGGCGGGTCACCACCCGGCCGACGATGTCCGCCACCAACAGCAGGCACGGCGCCAGCACCATCGAGTACGGCAGCAGCCACCGGTGGTCGGGGCCGGTCACGAAACGCGCGACGTGCGGGATCACCAGGCCCAGGAACATGATCGGGCCCGCCACCGCGACCGCCCCGCCGGTCAGCAGCGTCACCGCCACCACGCCCTGCGCACGCACCAGGCCGAGGCGGCGGCCGAGTGACTTCGCCGTGTCGTCGCCGAGCGCCATGCTGTTCAGCGCGGGCGCGCTCGCCAGTGCCAGCACCACGCCGACCGCCAGGAACGGCAGTACCCGCACCAGCGACCCGGACACCGGCCCCGCGAGCGAGCCCGCCGACCAGAACCGGTAGCGGTTCAGCGCGACGGGGTCGGTCAGCACCAGCGCGCTCGTGAACGACGTCAGCAGCGCCGTCACGGCGACCCCGGCCAGTGCGAGCCGCACCGGCGACGCCTCCGTGCGGCCCCGGTTGCCGAGCAGGTACACGAGCACGCTCGCCGCGAGCGCACCCGCGAACGCGAACCAGATGTAGCTGTACAGCGAGGTGACCCCGAGCACGGCGATCGCGAACACGATCGCGAACGACGCCCCCGCGTTGACGCCGAGCAGGCCCGGCTCGGCGAGCGGGTTGCGGGTCAGCGCCTGCATCAGCGCCCCGGCCAGGCCCATCGCGGCGCCGACCGCCACCGCCAGCAGTGTGCGTGGGATCCGGACGCTGTGGATCACCACGGCGTCCGCCGACCCGTCGTCGCGCCACAGGATGTGCCACACGTCCGTGACGGGGATCTCCTTCGAGCCCAGCCAGATGCTCAGCAGGCACAGCACGCCGAGCACGACCACGGCCACGAGCAGGCCCGCTGCCCGCAGGGCACGAGTGCCTCCCGGCGCGTTGCCACCTTCAGTTCCCACGGTGTGAAACCTAGCATTAGGGCTCCCTAACCTAATTGTTGTTAGGCTCCCCTAAGTCATCGGTTCTAGTCGGGGAGGCGGGGCGCCCGTGTCTGGTCGCGAAGCGGTGGAAGAGACTGCGCGGGAGCTGGCGGAGTCGTGGGAGGCGGGGTTCCTGCTCACCGCCGTCGCCGCGCTCCTGTCCCGCTACACCGGCGACACCGCGCTCACCATCCGCACGGGCACGCTGACCAGGCACGTCGACCTCGCCGGGGACCCCGCGTTCGCCGACATCACCAGCAGGCCCGCAGACCACGCCGACTTCGCGCTGACCGTCGAGGGCACCCGGCTCGCCATGTCCTACCCGGCGGGCAGGCTCGACGCGGACACCGCGGAACAGGTGCTCGACCACCTCGACGTGCTCCTCGCCGACGCCCGCGAGAACCCCACCCGCCCGGTCAGCAGGCTCGCCCTGACCGACGCCGAGGAGCAACGCAGGCTTGTGGTCGACTGGAACGACACTGGACTCACCACCCCGCTGCGCACCCTCCCGGACCTGTTCGCCGAACAGGTCGCCACGCGTCCCGACGATGTGGCGGTGGTCTTCGAGCGGACCCACCTGACCTACGCCGAGCTGGACGAGCGTGCGAACCGCCTTGCGCACCTCCTGATCGCGCAGGGGGCCGGCCCGGAGCGGGTGGTGGCGCTGTCGGTGCCCCGGTCGCCGGACATGGTCGTCGCGGAGCTGGCGGTGCTGAAGTCGGGTGCCGCGTACCTGCCACTCGACCCGGACCTGCCGGCCGAGCGCCGCGCGTTCATGCTCGCCGACGCGTCGCCGGTGTGCGTGGTGACCTCGCTCGACGACGACGCGCTCGCGGCGGCCCCCGCCGAGGACCCCGCGGTCGCGATCAGCCCGCTGGGTGCCGCGTACGTGATCTACACGTCCGGTTCGACGGGCAGGCCCAAGGGTGTCGTGGTGTCGCACGCCGGTGTGGCGAAGCTGGTCGCGACGCAGGTGGAGCGGTTCGGGGTCGGGCCGCACAGTCGGGTGCTGCAGTTCGCGTCGCCGAGTTTCGACGTGGCGTTCTGGGACCTGTGCCTCGGGCTGCTCTCCGGTGGGCGGCTGGTCGTGGTGCCCGCCGAGCGTCGGGTGCCCGGCCCCGAGCTGACGTCGTACGCGGCCGAACACGGCGTGAACTTCATGATCCTGCCGCCCGCGCTGCTGGCGGAGCTGCCCGCGGACCTCGATCTGCCGCATGACTCGGTGTTGTTGGCCGGTACCGAGCGGGTGTCACCCGAGCTGGTGGCCAGGTGGGCGCCGAACCGGCGGATGTTCAACGCCTACGGCCCGACCGAGGCCACGGTCAACTCGACGCTCGGGGCGTGCACGCCGGGTGGAACCGTTGTGCCGATCGGCATCCCGGACCCCGGCACCCGCGCGTACGTGCTGGACGCCGGCCTGCGTCCGGTCCCGCCCGGTGTGGTGGGGGAGCTGTACCTGGCAGGCGACGGCCTCGCTCGTGGTTACCTCGGGCGACCGGCGCTCACGGCCGAGCGGTTCGTGGCCGACCCGTTCGGGACCGGCGGGCGGCTCTACCGGACGGGTGACCTGGTCCGCTGGCTCCCGGACGGCCGTCTGGTGTTCCTGGGGCGTGCGGACGACCAGGTCAAGATCCGCGGCTACCGCATCGAGCTCGGCGAGATCGAGGCCGTGCTGACCGAGCACCCGTCGGTCGCGCAGTCGGTGGTCGTGGCTCGTGACGGCAGGCTCGTCGCGTACGCGACGGCGGTGGCCGGTCGCGACGAGGCCGCGGAGGACGCGCACGTCGGCGAGTGGCGTGAGCTGCACGAGGACGTCTTCGCCGACGCGGCCTCCGGTGGCCTCGAGGAGAACTTCGCGGGCTGGAACTCCAGCTACGACGGCAGCCCCCTCCCGCTCGACGAGATGCGCGAGTGGCACACGGCGACCGTCGACCGGATCATGGCGCTCGCCCCGGAGCGGGTGTTCGAGATCGGTGTCGGCAGCGGCCTGATCCTGTCGCGGGTGGCGCCGAGG
The DNA here is from genome assembly GCF_004364325.1 of Actinophytocola oryzae. Lineage (GTDB taxonomy): Bacteria > Actinomycetota > Actinomycetes > Mycobacteriales > Pseudonocardiaceae > Actinophytocola > Actinophytocola oryzae. The sequence continues at coordinate 155,388 of NZ_SOCP01000018.1, forward strand.
GTCGAGGCGTACTGGGGCGTCGACCTGTCCGAGCAGGCCATCACGAACCTGCTGCGCGAGGTCGGCCAGGACCCGCGCATCCACCTGGAGTCCCGGCCCGCGCACGATCTCGGCTACGTGCCGGACGGCTTCTTCGACACGGTCGTCATCAACTCGGTGGCGCAGTACTTCCCGAGCGTCGACTACCTCGTCTCCGTGGTGCGCGAGGCGTTCGAGCTGCTGGCGCCCGGCGGCGCGATCTTCCTCGGCGACATCCGCAACGCGCGCCTGCTGCCGGTCTTCGCCGCGGCCACCGGCCGCGCACAGGAGGGCGAGCTGCTGCTCGACCCCGACTTCTTCCCCGCGCTGGCACAGGAACTGGGCGGCCACGCCGACCTCTGGGTGAAACCCGGGGCCGCACACAACGAGCTGACCCGGTACCGCTACGACGTGGTACTGCGCAAGGCGCCCATGACCACGGCCGCCGAAGAGGACGTCGTCGCGTTCGAGGACCTGGCCGCCGTCGAGCGGGCACTGGCGGCGGGCCCGGAACGCCTGCGGGTCACCGGCATTCCCAACGGCCGTCTAGCGGCGGACATCCCCGGCTTCACCGGCGTCGAACCGGACGCGTTGTCCGCACTCGCCGAGCGGGCGGGCTACCGGGTCGCGGTGACGTGGTCCACACAGGACCGCTGTCTCGACGCGGTCTTCGCACGCACGACGCCAGAACACGTGTACCGGCCGGGTCCGCTCGCGAAGCCACTGGCCGCCTACGCCACCAACCCGTCCCGGCGCAGGGAGTCGGCGACCCTCACCGCGACACTGCGGTCCTACGCCCGCGAGCGGCTGCCCGAGTACATGGTCCCGGCCGAGTTCGTCGTGCTCGACCGGCTGCCGGTGCTGGCGTCCGGCAAGGTCGACCGCCGTGCGCTGCCCGACCCGGAGCCGAGGAGCGCGTCCGCGGGCCGCGCGCCACGCACCCCCGTCGAGCAGATGCTGTGCGAGATGTTCGCCGAGGTGCTCGGGCTGCCGTCGGTGGGCGCGGACGACGACTTCTTCGACCTCGGCGGCCACTCCCTGCTCGCCACCCGCCTGCTCCTGTGGGTGCGCAAGGCACTCGGCGCGGAGCTGTCGATCCGCGCGGTGTTCGACACCGCCACCCCGGCGGGTCTCGCCGAGCTGCTCGCCGGCAGCGTCGCCGCGCGGGAACGGCCCGAGCTGGTCGCCGCGGACCGGCCGGAGCGCGTGCCGCTGTCCTTCGCCCAGCAACGGCTCTGGTTCCTGCACCGGCTCGAGGGCGGCTCGGCCACCTACAACGTCCCGCTGGTGCTGAGGCTGACCGGCGAGGTGGACGTCGCCGCGCTGCGGGCCGCGCTGAACGACGTGGTCGACCGGCACGAGGCCCTCCGCACGGTCTTCCCCGCCGCGGACGGCGTGCCGTACCAGCATGTCCTGCCGTCCGCCACCGTCGACCTGGTCACCAGCAACGTGTCCGATGTGGACGCCGCGGTGGCGGAGACCGTCCGGCGGGTCTTCGACCTGGAGAACGGCATCCCGGTCCGTGCCGAGCTGCTCGCTACCGGGGACGACCGGCACGTGCTCGTCCTCGTGTTCCACCACATCGCCGCCGACGGCTGGTCCATGGCGCCGCTGTGGCGCGATCTCGGCACCGCCTACGCCGCACGGGTGGCAGGCCGGGCTCCCGGCTGGGCGCCGCTGCCGGTCCAGTACGCGGACTACACGCTGTGGCAGCGGGAACTGCCGGGCCTGGAGTCCCAGCTGGACTACTGGCGGGCGACGCTCGCGGGCCTGCCGGACCGGACCGAGCTGCCCACCGACCGGCCGCACCCGCCGGTCGCGTCCTACCGCGGCGGCTTCTTCACGTTCGGGTGGGACGCCGAGCTGCTCGCCGGGCTCGGGGAGCTGGCCCGCTCGTGCGGGGCGTCGGTGTTCATGGTCGTGCACGCCGCTCTCGCCGCGCTCCTGACCAGGCTCGGCGCGGGCACGGACGTGCCGGTCGGCACGCCGGTCGCCGGCCGCACCGACCAGGCGCTGGAGAACCTCGTCGGGTTCTTCGTGAACACGTTGGTACTGCGGGTGGACACGGCGGGCGACCCGTCGTTCCGCGAGCTGGTCGGCCGGGTGCGTGAGCGGAGCCTCGACGCCTACTCACACCAGGACGTGCCCTTCGAGCGGCTCGTCGAGGCGTTGAACCCGGCCCGCTCGCTGGCCTACCACCCGCTGTTCCAGACGATGCTGGCCTGGCAGAACACCCCGATCGCGGACGTGGAGCTGCCGGGCCTGACGGTCGAGGAGGTGCCGGTCGGCACCGGCACCGCCAAGTTCGACCTGTGGTTCTCCCTCACCGAGAAGCCGGACGGTGTCCAGGGGCTCGCCGAGTACAACACGGAGGTGTTCGACAGGTCCACTGTGGACGCGATACTGGAGCGCCTGGAACGCCTGCTGCGTGCGGTGGTCGCCGACCCCGACGCACCCTTCGGCGCGATCGACCTGCTCACGACCGACGAGCGGCGGCAGGACTGGGTCGACACACCGGTGCCGGAGACGACCGTGCCCGCGTTGTTCGCCGCGCAGGTCGCCGCCACACCCGACCACCCGGCGCTGTTGTTCGAGGACGTCGAGCTGACCTACGCCGAACTGGACGCGCTGTCGAACCGCCTCGCCCGGCAGCTGGCGGGCCGGGGTGCGGGCCCGGAACGCGTGGTGGCACTGGTGTTGCCGCGTTCGGTGGAGCTGGTCGTCGCCATCCTGGCCGTGCTCAGGACCGGCGCGGCCTACCTGCCCGTTGACCCGGACTACCCGGCCGACCGCATCGACTTCATGCTCGCCGACGCGTCCCCGGCGATCGTCCTGTCCACAGTGGATTCCCTGCCCGAGGACGACAGCCCGCTCGACGTCGACGTGCACCCGGACCACCCCGCCTACGTGATCTACACGTCCGGCTCGACGGGCAGGCCCAAGGGTGTCGTCGTGCCGCACCGGGGCATCGTCAACCGCCTGCTGTGGATGCAGCACGAGTACGGCCTCACACCGGATGACCGGGTGCTGCAGAAGACGCCGTCGAGCTTCGACGTGTCGGTGTGGGAGTTCCTCTGGCCGCTCGCCGTGGGCGCCACCGAGGTCGTCGCCCGCCCCGACGGCCACCGGGACCCGGCCTACCTCGCCTCGCTGATCCGCGCGCGCGAGATCACCACTGTCCACTTCGTACCGTCGATGCTCCAGGTCTTCCTGCGGGAACCGGCAGCGGCCGACTGCACCTCACTGCGCAGGGTCGTCTGCAGTGGCGAGGCCCTGCCGGTCGACGCTGTCGAGCTGTGCCACCGCGTCCTCGGCGCCGAGCTGCACAACCTCTACGGCCCGACCGAGGCGTCCGTCGACGTCACCCACTGGCGCTGCGATCCGTCGGACGCGACCGTGCCGATCGGCCGCGAGGTGTGGAACACCCGCACCCGCGTGCTGGACGCCCGTCTCCAGCCGGTCCCGCCAGGCACCCCCGGCGAGCTGTACCTGGCAGGCGTGCAGCTGGCCCGCGGCTACCTCGGCCGGCCGGGCCTGTCGGCGGAGCGGTTCGTCGCCGACCCGTACGGTCCGCCCGGGACCAGGATGTACCGGACCGGCGACCTGGCGAAGCGGCGTGCCGACGGGGCGCTGGAGTTCCTCGGCCGCGCGGACGAGCAGGTCAAGATCCGCGGGTTCCGCGTCGAGCCCGGGGAGATCGCCGCGACGCTCGCCGAGCACCCCGAGGTGGACCAGGCGGTCGTCGTCGCCCGTGAGGACCGACCCGGCGACGCGCGGCTCGTCGGTTACGTGGTGGCCGCCGACACCTCGGACGGCGCGACCGAGCACGTCGGCGAGTGGCAGCAGCTGTACGACTCGATGTACGCCGCCTCGCCGGAGGACGACTTCTCCGGCTGGAACTCCAGCTACGACGGCCAACCGATCCCGCTGGAGCAGATGCGGGAGTGGCGGGACGCGGTCGTCACGCGGATCCGGGAGCTGGCGCCAAGACGGGTCCTGGAGATCGGCGTCGGCACCGGCCTGGTCATGTCGCGGCTGGCGCCGGACTGCGTCGAGTACTGGGGCACCGACTTCTCCGCCTCGGTGATCGCCGGGCTGCGCAGGCGGTTCCCGGACGTGACCCTGCGCCACCGCGACGCGGCGGACCTCTCCGGGCTGCCGAGGGGTTTCTTCGACACCGTCGTGATCAACTCGGTGGTGCAGTACTTCCCGACCGAGGAGTACCTGCGCTCGGTGCTGCGTGGCGCGCTCGGTCTGGTGGTGCCCGGCGGCGCGGTGTTCGTCGGCGACGTGCGGGACCTGCGCCAGCTGCGTGCCTTCCACACCGAGGTGGCCGCCAGGCGTGGCGACCGGACCGTCGAACAGGGCCTGGCGCGGGAGAAGGAGCTGCTCGTCGCGCCGTCGCTGTTCGCGGGCCTGGGAGTCGCCGACATCCGCGTCAAGCGGGCGAAGCACGTCAACGAGCTGAGCCAGTTCCGCTACGACGTGGTGCTGCACAAGGAACCCCGCACGGTGGCGGACCTGGGCTCGGTGGCCGGGCTGCCGTGGGAGAACCTCGGCGCGGCGGCGTCCCTGCTGCGGCAGCGGCCGAAGGCGGTGCGGTTCACCGGGGTGCCCAACGGCAGGCTCGGTGACGGCGTGGACCCCGAGGCACTGCACGACCTCGGCGACGCACTCGGGTTCCGGACCGTCGCGACCTGGTCGCCGTCGGACGACGGCAGCCTCGACGTCGTGTACTTCACCGGCGACGGAGTGCCGGCAGGCGCGTTCGTCGGTACCTCGCAGGGCCCGGAGGTCAGTGACCCGTTGCGGTTCCGGCAGCGGGCCGAACTCGTCGCGGCCGTGCGGGAGCTGGCCGCGAGGCGCCTGCCCGAGCACATGGTGCCGTCGTCGATCGTCGTGCTCGACGCGATCCCCGTGACGGCCAACGGAAAGCTCGACCGCCGCGCCCTGCCGTCACCCGACCCGGCGGTGTCCACCTCGGACCGTGAACCGGCGAACGAGCGGGAACGCGTGCTGTGCCGGATGTTCGGCGAGGTACTCGGCATCCCGAAGGTCGGCCCGGACGACAGCTTCTTCGACCTCGGCGGCCACTCCCTGCTCGCGACCCGCCTGATCGCCCGCATCCGCGCGGTGTTGAACGCGGAGCTCGCGGTGCGGTCGGTGTTCGAGACTCCCACTCCCGCCGGCCTGGCCGAACTGCTGGGCGAGTCGACGGCCGCCGCCCGGCCGCCGCTCGTGCCGGTCCAGCGGCCCGAGTACCTGCCGCTTTCCTTCGCCCAGCGCCGGTTGTGGTTCCTCCACCACCTCGAAGGCCCGTCCGCCACCTACAACGTCCCGCTGGTCATGCGGCTGTCGGGCGCGGTGGATGTCGACGCACTGCGTGCGGCACTCGCCGACGTCACCGACCGGCACGAGGCACTGCGCACGGTGTTCCCGCAGCGCGACGGCGTGCCGTACCAACACATCCTGGACGCGGCCGAGGTCGACCTCCTGGTGCGGGACGTCACCGAGGACGAACTCGGTGCCGTGCTGACCGGTCTCGTGCGTCGTCCGTTCGACCTGGAGAACCGCGTGCCGACACGCGTCGAGCTGCTCCGGCTCGGCCCGGACGACCACGTGCTCGCGCTGGTGTTCCACCACATCGCCTCCGACGGCTGGTCGATGGCCCCACTGTGGCAGGACATCGCGACGGCGTACGCGGCCCGGCTGCGCGGCGACACGCCACAGTGGACACCGCTGCCGGTGCAGTACGCGGACTACACGCTGTGGCAACGGGAGGTACTCGGCGACGAGACCGACCCCGGCAGCGAGGCCGCCGCCCAGCTCGACTACTGGCGTGAGGCGCTGGCCGGACTGCCGGAGCGGATCGAGCTGCCGCTCGACCGTCCGCACCCGGCCACGGCGGCCTTCCGGGGCGAGCTGTTCACGTTCGCGTGGGAGGCGGACCTGCGTGCGGGCCTGTCCGAGCTGGCCAGGGCCTGCGGTGCCACGGTGTTCATGGTGGTGCACGCGGGACTGGCGGCGCTGCTGACCAGGCTCGGCGCGGGCACGGACGTGCCGATCGGCTCCCCGATCGCCGGTCGCACCGACGCGGCGCTGGACGACCTCGTCGGGTTCTTCGTGAACACGTTGGTACTGCGGGTGGACACCGCGGGCGAGCCGACGTTCCGCGAGCTGGTCCGCCGGGTCCGCGAGCACGACCTGGAGGCCCACGCACACCAGGACGTGCCGTTCGAGCGGCTCGTCGAGGTGCTGAACCCGTCGCGGTCGCTGTCCTACCACCCGCTGTTCCAGGTGATGATCGCCGGCCAGAACAACAGCCGGGCGGACGTGACGCTGCCGGGACTGACGGTCACCGAGATCCCGGTCACGACGGGTACCTCGAAGTTCGACCTGTCGATCTCGCTGACCGAACGGGACGCAGGCATCGACGGCGTCATGGAGTTCAACACCGACGTGCTCGACCGGTCCACGGTGGACTCGATCCTGGCGCGGCTCGAACGGCTGCTGCGGGCCGCGCTGAGCGCCCCGGACCGCCCGGTCGGCGCGCTGGACCTGCTGGCGGCAGGCGAACGCGACCAGGTCCTCGGCGAGTGGGCAGGCGTCGACGAGGCCATGGGCACGTCGACGTTCGTGTCGCTGTTCGCGGAGCAGGTGCGCGCCAGGCCGGACGCCGTGGCCGTGGTCTTCGAACAGACCGAGCTGACCTACGCCGAGCTGGACGAGCGCGCGAACCGCCTGGCGGACCTGCTGGTCACGCGTGGCGCGGGCCCGGAGCGGGTCGTCGCGCTGGCCGTGCCGCGCTCGCCGGACATGATCGTCGCGGAGCTGGCCGTGCTGAAGTCGGGCGCCGCCTACCTGCCGGTCGACGTGGACTACCCGGCGGACCGCGTGGCGTTCATGCTGGCCGACGCGGCACCGGTGTGCCTGGTGACGACCCGTGACCAGACCATCGGCGGCGCCCCGGTCGTGTACGTCGACGAGGCGGAGGGCAGGTCGTCGACCGCGCCGGACGTGCCGCTCCACCCGGCCAACGCGGCGTACGTGATCTACACGTCCGGCTCGTCCGGCCGCCCCAAGGGCGTCGTGGTGTCGCACGCCGGTGTGGCGAAGCTGGTCGCGACCCAGGTCCGCCGCTTCGGGGTCGGCCCGCACAGTCGGGTGCTGCAGTTCGCGTCGCCGAGTTTCGACGTGGCGTTCTGGGACCTGTGCCTCGGCCTGCTGTCCGGCGGACGGCTGGTCGTGGTGCCTGCCGAACGCCGCGTGGCAGGCCCGGCGCTCACGTCGTACGCACAGCAGCACGGCGCGACCTTCATGATCCTGCCGCCCGCGCTGCTGGCGGAGCTGCCCGCGGACCTCGATCTGCCGCATGACTCGGTGTTGTTGGCGGGTACCGAGCGGGTGTCACCCGAGCTGGTGGCCCGCTGGGCGCCGAACCGGCGGATGTTCAACGCCTACGGTCCCACCGAGGCCACGGTCAACTCGACGCTGGGCCTGTGCGAGCCGGGCGCACCGATCGTCCCGATCGGCATCCCGGACCCGGACACCCGCGCGTACGTGCTCGACAGCGGCCTGCGCCCGGTCCCGCCCGGTGTGGTGGGGGAGCTGTACCTCGGCGGCTCGGGCCTCGCGCGCGGCTACCTCGGCAGGCCCGCGCTCACGTCGGAACGCTTCGTGGCCGACCCGTACGGGACCGGTGGGCGGCTCTACCGGACCGGTGACCTCGTCCGCTGGCTCCCTGACGGCCGTCTGGTGTTCCTGGGGCGTGCGGACGACCAGGTGAAGATCCGCGGCTACCGCATCGAGCTCGGCGAGATCGAGTCGGTGCTCGCGACCCACCCGGCGGTCGGCCAGCCGGTGGTGGTCGCCCGCGACGGGGAGCTGGTCGCCTACGCGGTCCCGACCGGCGGCCGGGACGCGGCGGCCGAGGAGGCGCACGTCGCGGAGTGGCAGGAGCTGCACGAGGACGTCTTCACCGGTGCGGCCGACGGCGGCATGGAGGAGAACTTCGCGGGCTGGAACTCCAGCTACGACGGCACCCCCATCCCGCTCGACGAGATGCGGGAGTGGCACAGGGCCACGATCGACCGGATCACGGCGCTGTCGCCGAGGCGGGTCTTCGAGATCGGTGTGGGCAGCGGCCTGATCCTGTCCAGGATCGCGCCGGTCGCGGACGAGTACCGCGGCGTCGACCTGTCGGCGAAGGCGGTCGCGAACCTGCGCCACGCGATCGGCGACGACCCACGCGTCCACCTCGAGGCCCGACCGGCCCACGACCTCGGCGACGTGCCGGACGGCCACTACGACACGGTCGTCATCAACTCCGTCGCCCAGTACTTCCCCAGCGTGGCCTACCTGGCGGACGTCATCCGCCGCGCCTACGCGCTGCTGGCCCCCGGCGGTGTGATCTTCCTCGGCGACATCCGCGACGCACGCCTGCTGGCGACGTTCACCGCGGCCACCGGTCGCGCCCAGGAGACCGAGCTGCTCCTCGACCCGGACTTCTTCCCCGTCCTCGCCGACGAACTCGGCGGGAGCGCGGACCTGCTCGTCAAGCGCGGCAGGGCCCACAACGAGCTGACCCGCTACCGCTACGACGCGGTGATCCGCAGGACGGCGCCGACCCGGCGTCCGGCGGAACGGACGGCCACGTTCGAGGACCTCACGGGCATCGAGGCGTTGTTGGCGGAACGGCCCGAGAGGCTGCGTGTCACGGGCATCCCCAATGGCCGCCTCGAGGGCGACGTCCCCGACTTCGATGGCGTCGAACCCGAGGCGCTGCACGACCTCGCCGAGCGGGCCGGGTACCACCTGGCCGTCACGTTGGCGGCCCGCGAGAACGCCCTCGACGCGGTCTTCGCCACGGAGGAGCCCACGCACGTCTACCGGCCACGCACCAGGGACGCGGCCCTGTCCAGCCTCGGCAACAACCCCGCGGGCAGGCGTGAGAGCGGGTCGCTCGCCGCCGCGTTGCGGGCGCACGTGCGGGACCGGCTGCCCGCCTACATGGTGCCGTCCGCGTTCGTGCTGCTGGACCGGTTGCCGCTGCTGCCGTCCGGGAAAGTCGACCGCTTGACGTTGCCCGCGCCGGAACGCCATGCCGACGCAGCGGGCCGGGCACCCCGCACACCGGTCGAGGAGGTGCTCTGCGGGCTCTTCGCCGAGGTGCTCGCCGTGGCCGGGGTCGGCGTCGACGACGACTTCTTCGCGCTGGGTGGCCATTCCCTGCTCGCCACCCGCCTGATCGCCAGGGTACGCGGGGTGTTCGGCGTCGAGCTGGTCGTCCGGGCCGTCTTCGAGACCCCGACGGTCGCCGGGCTGGCCGCCGCACTGTCCACAGGGGATACCGCGCGGCACCCGCTGACGACCGTCGAACGGCCCGTCCGCGTGCCGCTCTCCTTCGCCCAGCAACGACTCTGGTTCCTCCACCGCCTGGAAGGCCCGTCGCCGACCTACAACATGCCGAGCGCTCTGCGCATGGCCGGGCCGCTCGACGTGCGGGCACTCGAACAGGCCCTCGCCGACGTCCTGGCCAGGCACGAGGCCCTGCGCACGGTCTTCCCGGAGCACGACGGCACGCCCTACCAGCGGGTGCTCGACGAGCCTTCGGTGACGCTCACTCGCAGGGACGTCACCGAGGACGACCTCGCCGCCGCCATCTCCTCGGCCGCGCGGACGGTGTTCGACCTGGAGACCCAGGTGCCCCTGCACGCCGAGCTGCTGCGCCTCACGCCGAGGGAACACGTGCTCGTCCTCGTGTTCCACCACATCGCGTCGGACGGCTGGTCGACCGCGCCGCTGTGGCGTGACCTCGCCGCCGCCTACGCCGCACGCACGGCGGGCACCGCGCCCGGCTGGGCGCCCCTGCCCGTCCAGTACGCGGACTACACGCTGTGGCAACGAGAACTGGACGTCGACGGCCAGCTGGACTACTGGCGGACCACGCTCGCCGGCCTGCCGGACCGGATCGAGCTGCCCGCCGACCGCCCGCACCCGGCGAAGGCCTCCTACGAGGGCGAGATGCTGCGTTTCGCGTGGGACGCGGACCTGCGCGATGGCCTCACCGAGCTGGCCCGCGCGTGCGGGGCGACCGTGTTCATGGTCGTCCACGCCGCGCTCACGGCGCTGCTGTCCCGGCTCGGCGGCGGCACCGACATCCCCGTCGGCACGTCGATCGCGGGCCGGACCGACCAGGCACTCGACGACCTCGTCGGGTTCTTCGTGAACACGTTGGTGCTGCGGGTGGACACGGCGGGCGACCCGAGCTTCCGCGACCTCGTCGCGCGGGCGAGGGAACGCAGCCTCGACGCCTACGCCCACCAGGACGTGCCGTTCGAGCGGCTCGTCGAGGCGCTCAACCCGGTCCGCTCGCTGGCCTACCACCCGCTGTTCCAGACCATGTTGGCGTGGCAGAACAACGCGGTCGCCGACCTGCGCCTGCCGGGACTGACGGTCACCGAGGAGCCCGTGCGCACCGGCACCGCCCGCGCCGACCTCACGTTCTTCGTCGGCGAGCACGGCGACGGCATCCGAGGCGCGGCCGAGTACAACACCGACATCTTCGACAGGTCCACAGTGGACTCACTGGTGGCGCGGCTGGAACGCCTGCTGCGGACCGTCGTCGCCGACCCGGACCGGACGCTCGGCGCCATCGACCTGCTCACCGCGAACGAGCGGGATCTCCTTGCCGCCGAGTGGGTCGACACCGCACCGCCCGCACGGAACGTGGCCGAGCTGCTTGCCGCGCAGGCGAAACGCACGCCCGATGCCGTCGCGCTCCTGTTCGGCGACCGGACCGTCGCCTACGCGGAGCTGGACGCGGCGGCCGACGGGCTCGCGCGTGCACTCGTCGCCAGGGGAGCCGGGCCCGAGACCGTGGTGGCGCTGGCACTCCCGAGGTCAGTCGAGCTGGTGACCGCACTGCTCGCGGTACTCAAGGCCGGTGCCGCCTACCTGCCGCTCGACCTCAACCACCCCGCCGAGCGCATCGAGCTGATGCTCGCCGACGCCGACCCGCACCTGGTCATCAGCGACAGCACGGGGTGGGAGCGCGTCGTCAGTCCACACGAGACCGGCGACGCGGACCTGCCCCAGGCGACACCGGACAACACCGCGTACGTGATCTTCACGTCCGGCTCGACCGGCCGCCCCAAGGCGGTCGCGGGCACCCAGAGAGCACTCGTCACCCGCCTGGACTGGGGGCGGGCTCTCGGCGGCGGCATCCGGGTCGCCAAGAGCGCGCTCACGTTCATCGACGGCTCGACCGAACTGCTCGGCGGCCTCGTCGCGGGCGACACCGTGCTCCTCGCCGACGACGCGACCGCTGCCGACCCGCGGGCGCTGGCCAGGCTCGTGGACCGCCACCGCGCCACGATGCTCACGGTCGTGCCGAGCCTGCTGTCCACCCTGGTCACCGACGCCGACGGCACGTTCGACTCGGTGACCACGTGGATCACCAGCGGTGAGGCCATGCCGGCGGCACTCGCCGAGGCCCTCGCCACCCGCTGGCCGCACGCGCGGCTCGTGAACCTCTACGGCTGCTCGGAAGTCGCCGGTGACAGCCTCGAACACCAGTGGCACCACGGTGACGTGCCCATCGGCAAGCCGATCACCAACACCAGGGCCCACGTCCTCGACGCAGGCCTCCAGCCGGTGCCGCCCGGGGTGCGGGGCGAGCTGTACCTCGCGGGCGACGGCCTCGCGCGTGGCTACCTCGGCCAGACCGCCCGCACCGCGGAACGTTTCGTCGCCGACCCGTTCGGGCCGCCCGGCACACGCATGTACCGCACCGGCGACCTCGTGCGCCGCAGGCCGGACGGGGCCTTGGAGTTCCTCGGGCGTGCCGACCAGCAGGTCAAGATCCGCGGCATGCGCATCGAGCCGGGCGAGGTCGAGGCAGCGCTCACCGCGCACCCGGACGTGTCCGCCGCCGCGGTGACCGCCCGCGACGGCAGGCTGGTCGGCTACGCGGCAGGCACCGCGAACCCGGCCCGGCTGCGGGAGTTCCTGGCCGGGCGGCTGCCGGACCACCTCGTGCCCACCCACCTCGTGGTGCTCGACGCACTCCCGTTGAACACCAGCGGCAAGCTCGACCGCCGCGCGCTGCCCGAACCGGACGTCGCGATCGACGACCGCGAGCCGAGAACGCCGACCGAGCGGGCGCTGTGCGAGTTGTTCGCCGAGGTGCTCGACCTGCCGCGCGTCGGCCCGGACAGCGGGTTCTTCGCGCTGGGCGGGCATTCACTGCTCGCGACCCGGCTGGTGAGCCGCATCCGGGGCGTGCTGGGCGTCGAGGTGCCGATCCGCGCCGTGTTCGACGCGCCGACACCGGCGCGGCTCGCGGGCCTGCTCGACCCCGACCGCGACGCGCGACCAGCGCTGCGGCCACAGGCCCGACCAGCGGAGGTCCCGCTTTCCTCCGCGCAGCAACGGCTCTGGTTCCTCGACCGGCTCTCCGGGCCGAACACGACCTACAACATCCCGTGGGCGTGGCGGCTGTCCGGCCCCGTCTCCGTCGAGGCGTTGCGGGCCGCGCTGGCGGACGTGGTCGACCGGCACGAGGTGCTGCGGACGCTCGTCGTCGACACCGACGGCCTCCCGCGACAGGTCGTGGTCGAGTCGGCGGAACCACCGCTGGCGGAGGAGACCGTGACGCCGGAGGACCTCGCGGAGCGGCTCGCGGCACACGCGGGTCACTGTTTCGCCATCGACACGGAGATCCCCGTCCGCGCCGCACTCCTGCGCATCGGCGAGGACACGCACGTGTTCCTCCTGCTGGTGCACCACATCGCCGGTGACGGCTGGTCGCTGCCGCCGCTCAAGCGCGACCTCGACACGGCGTACGCGGCCAGGCTGTCCGGCGACGCTCCACAGTGGACCCCGCTCGACGTCCAGTACGCGGACTACACCCTGTGGCAACGGAACCTGCTCGGCGACGAGGACGACGAGGCCAGTGTGCTCGGCAGGCAGGCCGCGTACTGGCGGAAGACGCTCGCCGAGCTGCCCGACGAGCTGACCCTGCCCACCGACCGGTCGCGACCGCCGCGGTCGACGAACCGGGGCGGCGCCGTCCCGGTCGCCGTGCCGGTCGACGTGCACCGGGGGCTGCGGGAACTGGCGCACGGCAGCGACGCCAGCCTGTTCATGGTGTTGCAGGCCGCGTTGGCGGCACTACTGACCAGGCTCGGCGCGGGCACGGACATCCCGCTGGGCAGCCCGATCGCCGGCCGCACCGACCACGCGCTCGACGACCTGGCCGGGTTCTTCGTGAACAACCTGGTGCTGCGCACGGACACGAGCGGCGACCCGACCTTCCGCGAGCTGGTGGCCCGGGTCAGGGAGACCGACCTGGCCGCGTACGCCAACCAGGACCTGCCGTTCGAGCGGCTCGTCGAGCTGGTCAACCCGGCGCGGTCGCTGGCCCGGCACCCGCTGTTCCAGGTGATGCTGGCCTTCTACCACGCGTCGACCGCGCCGGAACGGTTGCTGGGCCTCGACGCCGAGTACACGGACGCCGGACTGCGGCAGGCGAAGTTCGACCTGTCGTTCGACCTGGTGGAGCGCCACGACTCCGACGGGACCCCGGCGGGCATCGAGGGCTCGATCGAGTACGGCGCCGACCTGTTCGACGAGTCCACCGTGCACACACTGGCGGGGCGCCTCGTCCGGCTGATGGCCGCCGCGGTCGCCGACCCGGACCAGCCGATCGGCCGCCTCGACGTGCTGGGCACCGAGGAACGCCACCGGCTCCTCGTCGAGTGGGGCGCCAGGCCCGCGATCGACGGCGACCGGCACACGGTGCCGGAGCTGTTCGCCGCCCAGGTCGCGGCCACGCCGACCGCGACGGCGTTGAGCGACGACCACCTCGACCTCACGTTCGTCGAGCTGGCGACACGGGTCGGGCGCCTGGCGCGCGTGCTCACCGCCGCGGGCGCGGGCCCGGAGAAGGTCGTGGCACTGGCGCTTCCCCGCTCTGCCAGGGTGTTCGAGGCGATCCTCGCCGTGCTGGAGGCTGGTGCCGCCTACCTGCCCGTCGATCCCGACCAGCCCGCCGACCGGATAGCCGACGTCCTCGCCGACGCGGGTGCCGTGCTCGTGGTCACCGAGCCCGGGATCGCGCTCCCGGCCGGGCCGCCCCGACTCCACCTGGACGACCCCGGCCTGCCCGAGGCGCCGGTCGTGCCGCCTCTGCCGGGGAACCCGGCGTACGTGATCTACACGTCCGGCTCGACCGGGCGACCCAAGGGTGTTGTCGTCCCGCACTCCGGGCTCGCCAACCTGTTCCGCAGCCACCGGGAGGACCTGTACCGGCCGGCCGTCGAGGCGGCTGGTGGTCGGAAGATGCGGGTCGGGCACGCGTGGTCGTTCTCCTTCGACGCGTCGTGGCAGCCGCAGCTCTGGTTGCTGGACGGGCATTCCGTGCACGTCGTCGACGACGACACCCGCCGCGACCCCGTCAGGCTCGCCGAGGTCGTCAGGGAGCGGGGGATCGACTTCATCGAGCTGACGCCGTCGCACTTCGCGCAGGTCGCGGCAGCGGGCGTGATCTCCGACGGCGAGTGTGCGCTGCGGGTGGTCGGCGTCGGCGGGGAGGCCGTGCCGCAACAGCTGTGGGAACAGCTGCGCGACCTGCCGGACACGGCCGCCTACAACCTGTACGGCCCCACTGAGTCCACTGTGGACGCACTGGTCGGCCGGTTCGCCGACGCCGAGCGGCCGGTGGTCGGGCGGCCCGTGTACGGCAGCGGCGCCTACGTGCTCGACACGGGACTCTCGCCGGTCCCGGAAGGCGTGCCGGGCGAGCTGTACCTCGCCGGGAACGGGCTTGCCCGTGGGTATCTGGGGCAGGGCGCACGCACGGCGGAGCGGTTCGTCGCCGACCCGTTCGGCCCGGCGGGCACCCGCATGTACCGCACCGGCGACCTCGTGCGGTGGCGGGACGGGCAGCTCGAGTACCTGGGCCGCACCGACGACCAGGTCAAGCTCCGCGGGTTCCGCATCGAGCCGGGGGAGATCGAGGCCGTGCTCGCGCGGCACCCGGACGTGGCCGACGTGCTGGTCGTCGTCCGCGAGGACCGGCCGGGGGACCGGCGGCTCGTCGCCTACACCGTGCCCGACGGCCCGGACCCCCGGGCGCTGAAGGAGTTCGCGGGCCGCTCGCTGCCGGAGTACATGGTCCCGGGGGCGATCGTCCCCATGTCCGCGTTCCCCGTCACCCCCAACGGCAAGCTCGACCGGTCCGCGTTGCCCGCGCCGGAGCCGGCACCGGTCGGCAGGCCGCCGGAGACACCGACCCAGGTCGTCCTCTGTGGACTGTTCGCCGAGGTGCTCGGCCTCGCGTCGGTCGGCGTCGACGACGACCTGTTCTCACTCGGCGGGCACTCGATGCTCCTCGTCCGGCTGCGGCTGCGCATCCGTGCGGAGACCGGCGTCGACCTGCCCGTCGCCGAGTTCTTCCGCACCCCGACCGTGGCCGGGATCGCCCGCCACCTCGACGAGACCGAAGGACAGTAGTAGATGCGACGCACCCTGCTGAACGCCAAGATCCACCGCGCCACCGTCACCCAGGCCGACCTGCACTACGTCGGCTCGCTGACGATCGACGCCGACCTGATGAAGGCGGCCGACATCGTCGAGGGCGAACAGGTCCAGGTCGTGGACATCACGAACGGTGCCAGGCTGGAGACCTACGCGATCACCGGAGACGCCGGGTCCGGCGTGATCGGGATCAACGGGGCGGCGGCACACCTCGTGCACCCGGGTGATCTAGTGATCATCATGACCTACGCGCAGCTGGAGCCGAGGGAGATCGCGGCCCACCGGCCGACCGTCGTCCACGTCGACGACGCCAACCGGCAGGTGCTGGTCGGCGTCGACCCGGCACAGCCGGTTCCCGGGGCGGCGGCGCAGGTGACGGGACGGTGACGACCTGGGCGGTGCTGCGTGGCGCGCTCCGGGGCCAGCGCAGGCATGTCTGGTGGGCGTCGCTGCTCACCGGCTCGCACCAGGCGTGCGAGGCGGCCGTCCCGGTCCTCATCGGCCTGGTCATCGACGACGCCGTGGCCGCCGAGGGCTACGGGCGGCTGCTGTTGTGGCTCGTGGTGCTGGCCGCCGTGTTCGCGGTGCTGTCCTACAGCTTCCGGTTCGGGGCGCGGCAGGCGGAGCGCGCGGTCGAGCAGGCAGCGCACGAGCTGCGGCTGTCGCTGGCCGCACGGGTGCTGGATCCCCTGGGCGGCGCGGAGAAGGGGCGCCTGCCCGGTGAGCTGACGAGCCTCGCGACGGGCGACGCGATGCGGGTCGGCGCACTCGCGCGTGCGGTGGCCTACGGGGTCGCGGCCCTGACCGCGGTCGTGGTGGGGGCGGTGGCGCTGCTGTGGATCTCGGTGCCGCTGGGGTTGTTCGTGCTGCTGGGCACGCCCCCGTTGCTGTGGCTGGCGAACCTGCTCGGCAGGCCGCTGGAACGACGCAGTGAGGCCGAACGCGAGCGCGCGGCCAACGCGTCGGGTGTGGCGGCGGACCTGGTGAGCGGCCTGCGGGTGCTCAAGGGCCTCGGCGCGGAACCGGTGGCGATCCGCCGCTACCAGGAGACGAGCCAGGACGCGCTGGTGGCGACCGTGCGGGCGGCGGGGGCGAAGGCGTGGCACGACGGCGGGATGCTGGCGCTGAACGGCATCTTCCTGGCCCTGGTCGCGTTGATCGGCGGTCGGCTCGCGGCGTCGGGGGACCTCAGCATCGGCGGCCTGATCGCGGCGGTGGGGCTGGCGCAGTTCCTGATCGGGCCGCTGACGAACTTCGTGTGGGTCAGCTCGGAGTTCGCGCAGGCACGGGGATCGGCGGCCCGGCTGGCGGTCATGCTGTCGACGCCGCCCGCGGTGGCCCAGGGCGCCGGGACGTTGCCCGCCCCGGCGCGGGGCGAGGTGCGCCTGCGTGCGGTGGCCCACGCCGAGCTGACGGGCCTGGACCTGCACGTGCGGGCGGGAGAGCTGGTGGGGGTGGTGACGCCGGACCCGGCCGTGGCGCAGGCGTTGCTGGCGTGCCTCGGACGTGAGGTGGACCCGGTGTCGGGGGCGGTGGAGCTGGACGGGGTGGCGCTGCCGGACCTGGAGATCGACCACGTGCGGTCGGTGATGCTGGTGGCCGCCCATGACGCGGACCTGTTCGAGGGCAGCCTGATCGCGAACGTGTCGTCGGCCACGGTCGACGATCGGGTGCTGGCGGCGGCCGGCGCGGACGAGGTGGCCAGCGCCCTGCCGGACGGTGTGGACACGGAACTGACCGAGCGGGCACGGTCACTGTCTGGCGGCCAACGCCAGCGCGTGGCACTCGCCCGCGCACTGGCCGTGGACGCCCCGGTCCTGGTGCTGCACGACCCGACCACGGCCGTCGACGCCGTGACCGAGGCCCGCATCGCCGACGGCATCAGGGAACTACGCGAAGGCCGGACCACGATCATGGTGACCACGAGCCCGGCCCTGCTCGCGGTGGCCGACCGGGTGGTGGTCCTGGAAGCGGGCACGGTGACCGCCGAAGGCGCCCACCAGGACCTGGCCACCACGAACGAGACCTACCGAACGGCGGTGCTCGCGTGAGTGCGAACCTGCTCCCAACGGCCACTCCCGCGCGGACCAGGGCCGTCGTCCGGGAGATGGTGCGGCCACACAGGAAGCTCGCCGTCACGGCGTTCGTGGTCATCCTCGCCGGTACCGCGGTCGGGCTCGCCACCGCGCCACTGCTGGGGCGCATCGTCGACATCGTCGTGTCGCGCTCACCCGTCGGGGACATCACCCTGCCCGTCATCCTCCTCGGGCTGACGGCCGTCGGGCAGGGTGCGCTGACCGGGCTCGGGACCAACCTCGTCGCGCGGGTCGGTGAGCGGGTGCTCGCCAGGCTGCGGGAACGGTTCATCGACCGGGCCCTGCGGCTCCCGCTCGAACAGGTCGAGCGCGCCGGCTCCGGCGACCTCACCTCCCGCGTCACCGACGACGTCACGGTCATCGCCGAGGCCGTCCGCGACGCGCTGCCCGCGCTCGCCCGTGCCTCGCTCACCATCGCGCTCACGTTGGGCGGCATCGCCGTGCTCGACTGGCGATTCCTCCTCGCCGCGCTGCTCGCCGTGCCCATCCAGGCGCACACCGTCCGCTGGTACGCGGGCACCGCCGCGCCGCTCTACGCCCGCCAGCGCGTCACCGTCGGCGTCCTGTCCCACCAGCTCCTCGACACCATCGGCGCAGGTCAGACGGTCCGGGCGTTCCGCATCGCCAACGAACACCTCGGGCGCGTCGGCAGGAAGTCCCAGGGCGCCATCGACATCGCCCTGCGGGCCGCGAGGCTGTGGACACGCTTCTACGGCCGCCTCAACCTCGCCGAGTTCGTGGGCCTCGGCGCGGTGCTCACCACCGGTTTCCTGCTGGTGCGCAGCGGTGACGTGTCCGTGGGCACGGCCACCGCGGCCGCACTGTACTTCCACGGCCTGTTCAACCCGATCAACGTCGCGCTCGCGCTCGTCGACGACGCCCAGGCCGCGATGGCGAGCCTCGCGCGGCTCGTCGGCGTGGCCGAGACTCCACCACCCGCGGAACCCGCCGAGCCCGCGACCCCGGCGGACGCGTCGGTCGCCGTCACGGACGTCCGGCACGCCTACCGCGCGGGCGAGGAGGTCCTGCACGGCGTGGACCTCGACCTCCGGCCGGGCGAACGGGTCGCGCTCGTCGGTGCCAGCGGCGCGGGCAAGACGACCCTCGCCAAGCTCATCGCCGGCATCCACGCGCCGGCGAGCGGGGACATCCGCGTCGGCGGCGCCCACCTCGACGACCTCGGCCCCACCGCGACCCGGCAGGCCGTCGTGCTCGTCACGCAGGAGGTCCACGTCTTCGCCGGTCCGCTCGCCGACGACCTGCGCCTCGCCAAGGCCGACGCCACCGACGACGAGCTGGCCGACGCACTGGAGAAGGTCGGGGCACTCACCTGGGTCCGCGCACTGCCGGACGGGCTCGCCACGGTCGTCGGCGAGGGTGGGCACCGGCTCACGACTGCGCAGTCGCAGCAGCTTGCGCTCGCGCGGCTCGTGCTCGCCGACCCGCCGATCGTGATCCTCGACGAGGCCACCGCGGAGGCGGGCAGCGCGGGCGCGCGGCTGCTGGAGGGCGCGAGCGTCGCCGCACTGCACGGCCGCAGCGCACTGGTCGTGGCGCACCGGCTCACCCAGGCCGCGTCGGCCGACCGGATCGTCGTGCTCGACGCGGGACGGGTCGTCGAGTCCGGCACGCACGACGAGCTGGTCACCGCGGGCGGCCACTACGCCACTCTCTGGGAAGCCTGGTCCGCCAACCGCGCCTCGGTGAAGTAAGGTGTGCCTACCCTAATTCGACTGAGCGAGGTTGCCATGCCGTACCGCCCCATCAGCCGCCGAGGCTTCCTGTTCGCCACCGGTGGCCTCGCCGCCGCCGCGGCCCTCGCAGGCTGTGGCGAGGACACCCCCGCCAACGCGTCCGGCAGCGGCGCCTGGGAGTTCACCGACGACCGAGGCACGAAGGTCAAGCGGGACGAGCGGCCGGAGAAGGTCGTCGCGTACGTCAGCTCGGCCGCGGCGCTGTGGGACTTCGGCGTGCACCCGGTCGGCGTGTTCGGCCCGCAGAAGACGGCGGACGGCGAGAAGGAGCTCCAGGCGGGCAACATCGACCTGTCGAAGGTCACCTCGCTCGGCAACGCCTGGGACGACTTCGACGTGGAGAAGTTCATCGGGCTGGGGCCGGACCTGCTGGTCACCGGCCTGACGGGCACCAAGCCGACGGACCTGTGGGCCATCACGCCCGAGACCGGCACCAAGGTCGAGAAGACCGCGCCGATCCTCGCGCTGTCGGAGTACAAGGTGTCGCTGCCGAAGGTCATCTCCCGGTACGAGGAGCTGGCCAGGGCGCTCGGTGCCGACGTGGAGTCCTCGACCGTGAAGTCGGCGAAGGAGGAGTTCCAGGCGGCGTCGGACGAGCTCCGTGACGTGGCCAAGGCCAAGGCGGGCCTGAAGGTGCTGGTCCTGTACGCGGACAAGGACGGCATCTACATCGCGAAGCCGGAGTTCTTCGCCGACCTGTCCTACTACCGGGAGCTGGGCCTGGACATCGTCGCCGGTGGCGGGTCGGAGGACTACTGGGAGCAGCTGAGCTGGGAGCAGATCGGCAAGTACCCCGCGGACCTGATCCTGACCGACACCAGGACGTTCGCGCTGAGCCGCCAGCAGATGGCGGAGTACCCGACGTGGACGGCGCTGCCCGCCGTGTCCGCGGGGCAGGTCGGCGACTGGTCGGCTGAGCCGCGCTTCAACTACACGCTCGCCGCCCCCGTGATCCGCGACCTGACGAAGGCCGTCAAGGGCGCCCGTACCGACATAGCGGCATAGGAGGTTCCGATGACGAACCCGTTCGAGGACCCGGACGGCACCTACCTGGTGCTCGTGAACGACGAGAACCAGCACAGCCTGTGGCCGTCCTTCGTGGACGTCCCGGACGGCTGGCGCACCGCCCACGGACCCGCCGGCCGCCAGGCGTGCCTCGAGTACGTCGAGCAGCACTGGACCGACATGCGTCCGCAGAGCCTGATCGACTCCATGGGGGAGTGACCGTCACCCCGGCCGACCGGCCACCTGCCCTGGGTGGTTCCGGCACGGACCACGTGTCGAGTTCCCGCGCGGACGTTCGTCCTCGGGTGTCAGTCTCACTCACCCGGAAGGACGGACGCATGTCCGGAGAGATCAACTGGATCGAGCTGCCCGCCGCCGACGCCGCGAAGGCGAAGGCCTTCTACGGCAGCCTGTTCGGCTGGACGACCATGGAGTTCGGACCCGACTACCACCTCATCCAGAACGGCCCGGCCGGGGCGATCACCTCCGGTGACTCCTCCCACCCGCGTGTGTACTTCGCCACTGACGACATCGAGGCGTCGGTCCGGCGGGTGCACGAGCTGGGCGGCAGGACCGAGGACGTACAGACCATTCCGGACGTCGGCAGGGTCACCGACTGCACCGACGACCAGGGCACCACGTTCAGCCTCTACGAGCCGAGGGCCTAGCCGCAATGCCGGTCGTTTAGATCGCCAAGGGTCTGCTTGTGGATCTTGGTCGTGCCTGTTTCCGCTGGTCGCCGATCGTCGAGTTGATCTTGCACTGGCTTAAACGACCGGCATTGGGCCTAGCCGGTGTCGCCGACGCCACCCCCGCTGTTGGCCGCGGGGGAGGCGCCGGCTGGACGTGATCTGCTACGCATGGGGCATGAGCGGAGCCAATCATCGGTGTTCGGGCGAGGGGGCGGCATGAGCCAGCACATGACGCCGGACGAGTTCCGTGAGTACGGCAGGCAGGTCGTCGACTGGGTCGCGGACTACATGGAGGGCGTCGAGAAGCTGCCGGTGCGGTCGCAGGTCGCGCCCGGTGACGTCCGGGCCGCCCTGCCCGCCCACCCGCCGGAGCGCGGCGAGGGCTTCGGCGGCGTCCTCGCCGACCTCGACCGGATCATCGTGCCGGGGCTCACCCACTGGCAGCACCCCGGCTTCTTCGCGTACTACCCCTCGAACGCCAGCGGCCCGGCGATCCTCGGCGACCTGCTCTCCAGCGGGCTCGGGGTCCAGGGGATGCTCTGGGCGACCAGCCCGGCCTGCACCGAGCTGGAGACGGTCGTCGTCGACTGGCTCGCCGAGCTGCTCGGGCTGCCCGACCACTTCCGCACCGACAACGTGGGCGGCGGTGTCATCCAGGACTCCGCGTCCAGCGCGAGTCTCCTCGCGATCCTCGCGGCGCTGCGGCGCACCGGTGACGCCGCGGAGCAGGGCCTCACCGGCAGGCACACCCTGTACGTCTCCACCGAAACCCACTCCTCGCTCGCGAAGAGCGCACGCATCGCGGGCATCGGCGCCGACAACGTCCGCGTGGTCGGCGTCGACCCCGCGACGCTCGGCATGGACCCCGAGCGGCTCGACCGCATGCTCGCGGAGGACATCGCGGCCGGGGCGACACCCGTGCTCGTCTGCGCGACCGTCGGCACCACCTCGACCGCCGCCGTCGACCCCGTGCGGGCGATCGGCGAGATCTGCCGCAGGCACGGTGTGTGGTTGCACGTCGACGCCGCGTACGCCGGGGTCGCCGCCGTCTGCCCCGAGCTGCGCGGGCTCAACGACGGTGTCGCCGAGTACGCCGACTCCTACGCCACCAACCCGCACAAGTGGCTGCTCACCAACTTCGACTGCACCGTCATGTGGGTCGCCGACCGCGCCCCGCTGACCGGCGCGCTCGCCATCCACCCCGAGTACCTGCGCAACGCGGCCACGTCCTCCGGCGCGGTCGTCGACTACCGCGACTGGCAGGTCTCCCTCGGCCGCCGGTTCCGCGCGCTGAAGCTGTGGGCCGTCCTGCGCTGGTACGGCGCCGAAGGACTGCGCGACCACATCCACAAAGGACTCGAGCAGGCGGCCAGGCTCACCGCCTGGATCACCGACGACCCGGACTTCGAGCTGCACGAGCCGCAGACGCTGGGCCTCGTGTGCTTCCGCCCGCTCTGGGCGGGCGGGGACGAGGACGCCGCCACGATGCGGCTGATGGAGGCCCTCAACGACAGCGGCGCGCTCTACCTCACCCACACCAGGGTCGCCGGGCGGGTCGTGCTGCGGATGGCGCTCGGCGGGGTGAGGACGGAGGCCGAGCACGTGCGCGCCGCCTGGGAGGCGATCCGTGCGGAGCACGCGCGTACAGTCGTCGGGGAGACGGCGGTCGTCACGGGCCGGTCTGACCTTATTACTTGACGAATTCGGATTTGTAATTCGAGATTCGTTTCGGTCAGGCGGTTGACACGTCGCCTACCATCGTTCGAGCCGGGGCAGTGATATCACTTCGTGATGTCGCGCGAGTGAAGCGGGGACGCAAGGTGGCCAGATCAGACCAGGTGACCGCCGATGACGTGCGGTCCGTCGTCTTCGACCAGTCGAGGAGGATGGCACGCGGTTATAGCGAGGAGCAGGTCGACGCATTCCTCGACCTCGTGGCCGACACGATCGAGGCCCTGACGGCAAAACTCGCGGATAAGCAGGCCGACACGGGACGTGTAATAAGCGAAGCACACCGTAACGCGGAGACGATCGTGCGCCGTGCCCAGGCCACGGCGGAACAGATCGAGGACGAGGCCCGTCAGCGGGCCGCCCGCATGGTCGCCGACGCCTCCCGTCGCATGCCGATGCCGCCCCCGCCCCAGCAGCCCCCGCCCCCGCCCATGCCGCCGCAGATCAACGAGGAGTTCGCCGCGGCGGCGGTCGCGGTCGGCACGCGGATCGGCGGGATAAGGGACGCCCTCAGTGCCGAGCTGGCGAGCCTCTACCGGCTCATCGGCCAGGTCCAGAACAACGGAATGCGCCGCTAGGCGTATCAGACTGCGCCATTCGGCTCAACGTCGTCCAACCATCTGGTAAGCAGCGTCTCCAGTTGGTTTTTCTCGTTCTCGCTCAGCGTCGAGAGCAGCCGGTGCTCGTTGGCCATGTGCTCGGTGAACGCGCGGTCGATCAGTTCTCGCCCGGCTTTCGTCAGCGCCACCACCCGCCCGCGCCCGTCCGCCGCGCTGTGTCGCCTGGTGACCAGCCCGTCCCGCTCCAGCCGGTCGAGCCGCTTGGTCATGGCACCCGTGGTCACCATCGTGAACCGCGCCAGCTCGCCCGGCGCCCGCTCGAACGGCTCGCCTGCCCTCCTGAGCGCGGCGAGCACGTCGAACTCGCCCTCGCCGAGCCCGTACCGGCGGTAGACGACGCAGAGCTGCTCGGTGAGGTGCCCGGCGAGCCGGTGCAGCCGCCCGATGACTCCCTGCGGGCTGACGTCCAGGTCGGGGCGCTCCCGAGCCCATTCGGCCTGGATTCGTGCGACGTGGTCGTTCACGGACCTGACTATACCTTCCGAGGAAGCTATAGTAGCTTCCGTGGAAGCTAAATGGGTGGCCGTCACGGCGGTGGCCCCGGTCGCCTGGGGCTCGAACTACTACGTCACACACGAGTTCCTGCCCGCCGGACATCCGCTGTACGGGGCGCTGTTCCGGGCGTTGCCTGCCGGCCTGCTCCTGCTCGCGGTCCACCGGCGGCTGCCCACCGGTGCGTGGTGGTGGCGCTCACTCGTGCTGGGCACCCTCGACGTCGGCGCCTTCTTCGTGCTGATCTACGTCGCGGCGCAGCTGCTGCCGACGAGCGTCGCCGCCACGGTCATGGCCACCTCGCCCGTGGTGATGATGCTGTTCGCGTGGCTGGTGCTGTCCGTGCCGCCACGGGGCAGGCAGCTGCTCGGCGCCGCGCTCGGCATCGCGGGCGTGGGCCTGATGCTGCTCACCGGCGCGGTGGCGGCCGACCCGCGTGGTGTCGCGGCCTCCGTCGCCGCGATGGTCATGTCGTCCTACGGCTACGTCCTGACCAAGAAGTGGGGCGACGGCGTGGATGTGCTGTCCCTCACGGCATGGCAGCTCATCGCGGGCGCCCTGGTGCTCCTGCCGGTCGCGGCCGTCGCGGAGACACCGCCCCGGCTCGACGGTCCCGCGGTGCTCGGCTTCGCCTACGTCACCATGGTGGCGACCGCGCTGGCGTTCGCGGCGTGGTTCGCGGGTCTGCGCCACCTCGACGCGGGCACGGTCGGCCTGGTCGGCCTCCTCAACCCGGTCACCGGCGTGCTGCTGGGTACCGCCGTCGCCACCGAGACGCTGTCGACGCGCCAGCTGATCGGGCTGGCGCTCGTCATCGCGGGCATCCTCGTCCCACATGCTGGACGACGCGGTTCGCGGAGCTACGATCGGCGACGTGGCGAAACCGTTGCGGAAACTGGGCTTCCTCACCATCGGGCTGTTCGACGAGGCTGACCCCCGCCGTGGCCACCAGTCCACACTGGACATGATCGGGCTCGGCGAACGACTCGGCCTCGACAGTGCCTGGCTGCGGCACCGGCACCTGCAGTTCGGCATCTCCTCGCCGGTCGCGGTCCTCGCCGCCGCGTCGCAGATCACCGACCACATCCACCTCGGCACCGCGGTAACGCCGCTCGGCTGGGAGAACCCGCTGCGCCTCGCCGAGGACCTGTCCACTGTCGACGTCCTCTCCGGCGGCAGGCTCAACCCCGGCGTGAGCGTCGGGTCGCCCATGCACTACGACGACGTCAAGGGCACCCTCTACCCGGACACGGCCGACGTCGAGGACTTCACCTACCGCAGGGTCGAACGGCTGCTCGCCATCGTCGGAGGCGAGCGGGTCACGGGATTCCGTGGCACCGAAGGGTTCGAGGAGTTCTCCGACCACGTCCAGCCGCACTCGCCCGGCCTGCGTGACCGCATGTGGTACGGCGGCGCCGGTCTGCGGTCGGCGGAGTGGGCGGGCGAGCACCGGATGAACTTCCTGACCAGCAGCGTGGTCCGTGCCGAGGACGGGTTGTCGGACTTCGCGGAGCTCCAGCGGCGCCACATCACCGCGTTCCGCGACAGGCACCCGGAAGGCCGTGTCTCCCAAGGACTCGTGGTCATCCCGACGGACAGTGCCGACGCCGGCCAACGGGCGCGGTACGCCGAGTACGCGGCGAAACGCCTGCCCCGCACCCGTGCGCCCCAGGGGCCGGGACGGCTGCTGTTCTCGCCCGACTACGTCGGCACGTCGGCGCAGCTCGCCGAGCGGCTGGCGGAACACGCGGCGTACCAGGAGATCGACGAGGTGGCGTTCGCGCTGCCGTTCTCCTTCGAACACGCCGACTACGTGCAGATCCTCACCGACATGGCCGAGCGGCTCGGGCCGGCACTCGGGTGGCGCCCGGCGCGGCGCTGAAGGTCGTCTCATCGGCGGTCGGGGACGCGGGGTTGACGACACTTCACACTTACCGTAAGTTTTGAGCATGCCGAGACCAGCCGCCACAGAGGACGTGTTCCGCGCGGTTGCCGACCCGACGAGGCGTGCGGCCCTGGAGATCCTCGGCCGCAGGCGGGACGTGCCCGTCACCGCGCTGGCCGAGGAGCTGGGGGTCGGGATGCCGATGCTGTCGCGCCACCTCGCGGTGCTGCGTGCGGCGGGGCTGGTCACCGAGCGGCGCGACGGGCGGCAGCGGCGCTACCGCATCGAGCCCGAGCCGCTGCGTGAGCTGTACGACTGGGCCGCCATCTTCCGCGACTTCTGGCCGGAGAAGATCGAGAACCTCCGGTCCTACCTCGAGAGGACGAGCAATGACACGTGACATCAGGGTGGACGTCGAGCTGCCCCACCCGCCGGAGGTGGTCTGGCGGGCACTGACCGACCCGGCCGCCCTGGCCGAGTGGATGATGCCGGTGGAGGACTTCGCGCCGGTGGTGGGCAGGCGCTTCACCGTGCGTGCCAGGCCGATGCCGGGCTGGGACGGCGTCGTGCACTGCGAGGTCACGGCGGCGGACGAGCCGAAGAACCTGGCCTACACGTGGCGGGGCAGCAAGATGCGTGCGACGACCACGGTGACCTGGACACTGACCGAGCCGTCACCCGGCCACACGCGGCTCCTGTTGGAGCACAACGGTTTCCCGGGCCTCGGCGGCGCCGTGCTCGCGCTCATGCACCGCGGCGGCTGGCGCAGGATGCTCACCACTCGCCTCGCGGGCCTTCTCGCGACGCGGTCGGCGACCCCATGAGCGCGGTGGTCGCCGCCGTCGCCACGACGAGGGCCGCCGCCAGCCAGAACGCGGGCGCCACCGAGTGACCGTGGAGGTAGACGCTGCCGAGGACCGCGACGCCGAGGGTGGCACCCAGCTGCTGCACCGCGTTCAGCAGACCGGCGGCCGAGCCGGTCTCCTGTGGACGGACACGGGACAGGGCGGTCGTGAAGAACGGCACGGTGAACAGGCCCAACCCGAGGCCGCCGAGCGCGAGTGCGCCCAGCAGCCCACGCGGCCACCCGATCGCCAGGAGGATCCCCGCCAGCAGCGACCCGAGCCCGGCGAACGCGACGCGCGAGCCGAACCTCGGCACGAGCCACGTGCCCGCGACCCAGGACGACACGGCCAGCCCGCCGGACCACGGCAGCAGTGTCAGCCCGCTGGTGAGCACGTCACGGCCCTCGTCGAGCTGCTGGTGCAGCACCACGACCAGCATGAGCCCGTTCATCACGGCGAAGAACAGCGTCGACGTGACGAGGGCGGCCGGGAAACCGCGGTCGTGGAACAGGCTCCGTTCGACCAGTGGGTGCCGCCGATTTCGCTGCTGGACGGCGAAGACCGCCAGCACGGCGGCACCCGCCGCGAACACGGGCCAGTGCCACCGGGTGATCAGCGGGTGGACCACGAGTCCGACACCCGCCGCGGCGAGCACGGTGCCCACGAGGTCCAGCCGCACCGGGGCCGCCGCGCGGTCCTCTGGCAGCAGCCTGCGGGCGGCGAGCACGGCCACCGAGATCGGCACGTTGACGAGGAACGCGACCCGCCAGGACGCGGCGTCGGTCAGCACCGCGCCGAGCACCGGACCGGTCACCGCGGAGACTCCCACCACCGGGCCGTTCCAGCCCAGCGCGGCGGCCAGTTCCGGCCCGGAGAACGCGGCCCTGATCAACCCGATGGTCTGGGGGATGACGAGTGCCGCGGCGGCGCCCTGGACCGCCCGCGCCGCGATCAACACGCCGGCGTCCGGTGCCACCGCGCAGCACAGCGACGCGATGGCGAACCCGGTGACGCCCGCGAGGAACAGCCTGCGGCGCCCGTACCGGTCGCCGAGCCTGCCGCCGGTGATCAGCAACACGGCGAACGGGAGCGTGTACGCGGCGCCGAACCACTGGATGTCGGACCGCGCGCCGCCGAGTCCTGCGTGGATGGCCGGGGCGGCGACCTGCGTGATCGTCGCGTCGAGGACGTTCATGGCCTCGGCCGCGAGCAGGACGGCGAGCGCGGCCCACCTGGTCGTTGTCACTTGCATGCCGGCCAACCTGGGCCCAGTATGAGCTTTGTTCCACGAAACGGGGTCGTATTGGACGAGATCTTCCATGCTTGACGACATCGACCGTGGTTTGGTCCACGCACTGCACCTCGACGCCAGGGCGCCGTTCAGCCGGGTCGGCGCCGTGCTCGGGGTGTCGACGCAGACCGTCGCCCGCCGCTACCAGCGGCTGCGGGCCGAGGTCGGCATGCGGGTGGTCGGCCTGCCGGACCCGGCCCAGGCCGGGTTGACGCAGTGGCTCGTCCGGCTCACCGCGCAGCCGGCCAGCGCGCGGACCCTGGCACGCTCACTGGCCCGCCGTCCCGACACGTCGTGGGTCAAGCTGACCTCGGGCGGCCTGGAGATCGTGGCGATCGTGCACACGCCGGTGAACGCGCCCAGCTCGATGCTGCTGCACGACATCCCGCGCACGGCGAGTGTCACGGCGGTGTCGGCGCACTTCCTGCTGCACACCTACCTCGGCGGCCCGACCGCGTGGCGCGGCAGGATCAACGCACTGGACGCGGAACAGCAGCGGTCGCTGCGGCTGCCGGACCGGGTCGCCACCGACGAGCCGCTGTCGCGGGCGGACCACGCGTTGATCGCCGCCCTGCACCACGACGGCAGGCTCGGCAACGCGGGTCTCGCCGCCGCGACCGGGCTCTCGCAGGCCACCGCCGCCCGCAGGCTGGCGGATCTCCGTGCCAGGGGTGCCGTGTTCTTCGACGTCGAGATCGACGCGGCCCACTACGGCGCCACGACGCAGGCGTTCCTGTGGATGGCGGTCACGCCGGCCGACCTCGACCGGGTGGCGACGGTGCTGGCCACGCACGAGGAGCTGGCGGTCGTCGCGGCCACGACCGGGCCGACGAACCTGACCGCGCACGCGCTGTGTGCCGATCCCGCCGCGCTGCACCGGTACCTCACGCACCGGCTCGGCGCGCTGCCCGCCATTCACACGCTGCACACGGCCCCGGTGCTGGAGACGGTGAAGGCGGTCGGTCCACTCAGGACGTGAAGGAGTACGGGCCGAACCGGAGGATGGCGACGACCGCGGACAGGATCAGCAGGACCACCGCCGGTGCCATGGTCTTGGTCTCCTTGCGCCGGACGTGGACGATGACCGCGCCGACCATCGTGACGGCGAGGCCGAGCGCGGCGATCGGCACGAGCACGGGCGCGATGTCGAGGAGGGCGGGCAGGATCAGGCCGATCGCGCCGAGGATCTCCACCACGCCGATGAACTTGACCATGCCGGGCGAGAAGTCCTCGGTCCACGCCATGCCCGCCTTCGCGAGATCCTCCCGCGAGCGTGCGACCTTCATGAAGCCGGCACCGAGGAACGCGGCGGCGAGTACGCCGGCGATGATCCAGAGCACGACGTTCATGCGACCTCCTTGACTTGAACCTTCAACCGAAGAGTACGTGAAGTGTCAAGTTATCCTTGGCTCATGGAGGAACCACGCTGGCTCAGCGAGGAGGAGCGGCAGACCTGGCTCGCGGTGGTCGGCCTGCTCGTCCGCCTGCCGTCGGCGTTGGACGCGCAGCTCCAGCGGGACGCGGGGATCAGCAACTTCGAGTACCAGGTCATGGCCGGGCTCTCCGAGTCGCCGGACCGCTCGATGCGCATGAGCGACCTGGCCGCGCTGTCGAACGGCTCCCTGTCGCGGATGTCCCATGTGGTCAAACGGCTGGAGCGGCAGGGCTGGGTGGAACGGGGCCCCGATCCGAGTGACGGCCGCTACACCATCGCCACCCTCACCCACGACGGCTACCAGAAGGTCGTCGATGCCGCCCCCGGTCACGTGGCCGCCGTGCGCAGGCTCGTGTTCGACCCGCTCACGAAGCCGCAGACCCGCCAGCTCCGTGAGATCGGCCACCGCGTCCTGAATGCCGTCGACCCCGACGGAACCTGCCCTTCCTGACGGCGCGTTCGGATTTCGTAAAGGCACCCGGCGCCGCCGTCAAGGTCCCGTCAGGACCTCACAAAGACCCCTGAACGCGATACAGACTCGCGTCGTTCGGTCGCCATCGGGGCGGCCCACACGGAGGGGGCATGCGCTGATGGCCGACCTGGCCTGTGCCGTGCTGCTGATCACCGCGTTCGTGATCCTCGGACTGACGTTGCGGGGGTTGGAGAAGCTGTGAGCAGAGCTTGCGGAGCGAACCATCGGACACCGAACGACCGTCGCGAGGCGTGGTCGTGAACGGGGCCGGTGTTCTCGCGAACGTCGTCGGTGGCGTGCTCGCGTTGCTGCTGATCGGCTACCTGTTCGTGGCACTCGTGCGGCCGGAGAAGTTCTGATGTCCTCCACTGTGGCCGGTCTGCTGCAGGTCGGTCTGCTCGTGCTCGCGCTCGCCGCGGTGTACAGGCCGCTCGGCGACCACATGGCGCGTGTCTTCCAGTCCGACAGGCACCTCGCCGTCGAGCGGGTGATCTACCGGGTCGGGCGGGTGAACCCGGACAGCGAACAGCGGTGGCCGGTGTACGCCGCCGGTGTGCTCGGCTTCTCCCTCGTGTCGGTCGTGCTGCTGTACCTGGTCCAGCGGCTGCAACCGTTGCTGCCGTTCGACTTCGGGCGCGGCGCCGTCGAACCCGGCATCGCGTTCAACACGGCGGTCAGCTTCGTCACGAACACCAACTGGCAGTCGTACGTGCCGGAGGCCGTGATGGGGCACGCGGTCCAGATGCTCGGGCTGACGGTGCAGAACTTCGTGTCGGCGGCCGTCGGGCTCGCCGTCGCGATCGCGCTGGTGCGCGGGTTCACCCGGTCGGCCTCCGACCGGCTCGGCAACTTCTGGGTCGACCTCGTGCGGGGGACGGTCCGGATCCTGCTGCCGCTCGCGTTCGTCTCCGCGATCGTGCTGGTCGCGCTGGGGGTGGTGCAGAGCCTGAGGTCCGGACTGGACGTGACCACCGTGGATGGTCAGGCGAACCGCATCGCGCTCGCACCGGCCGCGTCGCAGGAGGCCATCAAGGAACTGGGCACCAACGGCGGCGGCATCTTCAACGCCAACTCCGCGCACCCCTTCGAGAACCCCAACGGCTGGACGAACCTCGTCGAGATCTTCCTGTTGCTGGTCATCCCCGTCTGTCTCACGCGTACGTTCGGCACGCTCGTCGGCAACCGCGGACAGGGCCACGCGCTGCTGTCGGTCATGGGCCTGCTGTGGGCCGCCATGCTGACCGTGATCTGGTGGGCCGAGGCACATCCGAACGGCCCGGCCGCGCTGCTGGCAGGCGTCACCATGGAGGGCAAGGAGGTTCGCTTCGGCGTCGCGGGCTCGGCGTTGTTCGCCGACAGCACCACCGGCACGTCGACCGGAGCCGTGAACTCCATGCACGACAGCTACACCGGCCTCGGTGGCGGCGGCACGATCCTGAACATGCTGTTCGGCGAGATGACGCCAGGCGGCGTCGGCACCGGCCTGTACAGCATCCTCGTGATGGCGATCATCGCCGTGTTCATCGCGGGGCTGATGGTCGGCCGCACGCCCGAGTACCTCGGCAAGAAGCTCGGCAGGCGCGAGGTGACGGCGGCCGCCATCTCGATCCTGGCCATGCCGACGGTGCTGCTGCTCGGCGCGGGCATCGCGATCATGCTGTCCGGCACACCCGGCTACCTGGCCAACGACGGCGCCCACGGCTGGTCGGAGGTGCTCTACGCCTACACGTCGGCGGCCAACAACAACGGCAGCGCGTTCGCGGGCATCACGGTCACCAGCCCGTGGTTCCAGTCCTCGCTCGCGGTCTGCATGCTCATCGGCAGGCTCGTCCCCATCCTCGCGGTGCTCGCACTCGCCGGATCCCTTGCCAGGCAGAAGAAGATTCCTGCCACCTCGGGCACGCTGCCGACGCACGGCCCGCTGTTCGGCACGCTGCTGACCGGCACCGTGGTCCTGGTGGCGGCTCTCACGTTCATCCCAGCACTCGCTCTGGGTCCGATCGCAGAGGCTCTCGCATGACGACGACGACAGAACGCCCCTTACCCGATGTGGGGCGGCACAAGGAAGAGGCGCGGCACATCGGCGCAGGAGTGTTCAGCCCACGGCAGCTGCTCGTGTCCTTCCCCGACGCGCTGCGCAAGCTCGACCCCCGCCACCAACTGCGCAACCCGGTCATGTTCGTGGTGTGGGTCGGGTCGGTGCTCTCCACCGTGTTCGCGATCGGCGACCCGTCGACGTTCACGATCCTGGTCACGGTCTGGCTGTGGTTCACCGTCCTGTTCGCGAACCTCGCGGAGGCGGTGGCCGAGGGGAGGGGCAAGGCGCAGGCGGAAACCCTGCGCCGCACGAAAAAGGAGACCATGGCGCGGCGCCTCCTGCCGGACGGGACCGAGGAGTCCGTGCCTGGCGTGGCACTCGCGGTCGGCGACCTCGTCGTCGTCGAGGCGGGCCAGGTCATCCCGGGCGACGGCGACGTCGTCGAGGGCATCGCGACCGTCGACGAGTCGGCCATCACGGGCGAGTCCGCGCCGGTGATCCGCGAGTCGGGTGGCGACTTCTCCTCGGTGACCGGCGGCACCACCGTGCTGTCCGACCGGATCGTGGTGCGGATCTCGACTCGGCCCGGCGAGTCCTTCGTGGACCGGATGATCGCGCTGGTCGAGGGCGCCCAGCGGCAGAAGACGCCCAACGAGATCGCGCTGACGATCCTGCTGTCGACGCTCACGATCATCTTCCTGCTCGCGGTCGTGTCACTGCAGCCGATCGCCCGCTACTCGGGCGGGGTGCAGTCGGTGATCGTGCTGACCGCGCTGCTGGTCTGCCTCATCCCGACGACGATCGGCGCGCTGCTGTCGGCGATCGGCATCGCGGGCATGGACCGCCTCGTGCAGCGCAACGTGCTGGCCACGTCGGGCCGCGCGGTCGAGGCCGCCGGTGACGTGTCGACCCTGCTGCTGGACAAGACCGGGACCATCACCTTCGGCAACCGGCGGGCGACCGAGCTGATCCCGATCGAGGGGACGTCGCCGGACACCCTCAAGGCTGCCGCCCGGCTGGCGAGCATCGCCGACACCACACCGGAAGGCCGCTCGGTCCTGGAGCTGTGCGGCGGCCCGGTGGAGGTGGTGGAACCACACGAGTTCGTGCCGTTCACCGCGCAGTCCAGGATGAGCGGCGTCGACATCGGCGACCGCCACATCCGCAAGGGCGCGGCGAGTGCGTTCCCGTCCACCGACGAGTCCGCCCGGATCGTGGCCGAGATCAGCGCGGGCGGCGGTACCCCGCTCGTGGTGGCGGAGAACGAGAAGGTGCTCGGGGTGATCCGCCTGTCCGACGTGGTGAAGCCCGCCATGAGGGAGCGGTTCGCCGAGCTGCGGCGGATGGGCATCCGGACCGTCATGATCACCGGCGACAACCCGTTGACCGCGAAGGCGATCGCGCAGGAGTCCGGTGTGGACGACTACCTCGCCGAGGCGCGGCCCGAGGACAAGATGGCCCTGATCCGCGAGGAGCAGGAGGGCGGCAGGCTCGTCGCGATGACCGGTGACGGCACCAACGACGCCCCGGCCCTCGCGCAGTCGGACGTCGGCGTCGCCATGAACAGCGGCACGTCGGCCGCGAAGGAGGCCGGCAACATGGTCGACCTCGACTCGGACCCGACGAAGCTGATCGAGATCGTCGAGATCGGCAAGCAGCTCCTGATCACGCGTGGCGCGCTCACCACGTTCAGCGTGGCGAACGACCTCGCCAAGTACTTCGCGATCCTGCCTGCCATGTTCGCGGGCATCTTCCCGCAGCTGGACCGGCTGAACATCATGAACCTGCACTCGCCGTCGTCGGCGATCGTGTCCGCGGTGGTGTTCAACGCGCTCGTCATCATCGGGCTGATCCCGTTGGCACTGCGCGGGGTTCGCTACCGCCCGACGACGGCGACCGCGCTGTTGCGGCGAAACCTGCTCGTCTACGGGCTCGGCGGTGTCGTCACGCCGTTCGCGGGCATCTGGCTCATCGACCTCGTCGTCCGACTCGTCCCTGGAATGTGATCGCCATGAACTCACTCGGCAGGCAGACACTCGCCGGGCTGCGGATCCTGCTCGTCCTCACCGTGCTGACCGGAGTCCTGTACCCGTTGGGAGTGTGGGTGGTGAGCCACGTCCCCGGCCTCGAGGCCAACGCGGAGGGCTCGATGGTCACGGTGGACGGGCGGACCGTCGGCTCGGACCTCATCGGAATCGACCCGGTGGCCGGGGATCCGAACAACGACCCGTGGTTCCACACCCGGCCGTCCGCCAGTGCCTCGGACGAGAACGGCCTCGGTCCGGCCGACGCGTCGACCTCCGGCGGCTCGAACAAGGGCGGCTACGACGCCGACCTCGCCGCGACCGTCAAGGCACGTCAGGAGATCATCGCGAGACGGGAGGGTGTGGCCGTCTCGCGGGTGCCTGCCGACGCCGTCACCGCGTCCGCCTCCGGCCTCGACCCGGACATCAGCCCGGCCTACGCCGCGCTGCAGGTCGCGCGGGTCGCGCGGGTGAACGGGTTGTCCGGGGACGAGGTCCGCGCGCTCGTCGACCGGTTCACCGACGGTCGTGGACTTGGTTTCGTCGGCGAACCCGGCGTGAATGTCATGGAACTCAACCTGGCCGTCCAGGCCGCGAAACAATGACCTACGAGCGGACCGACGGCCGGGGGAATGCGGTGGTGGCCTTACCGGCAACGGTGAAGAAATGACGTCGTCGCCGTGATCTCCGTGTTATCAACGAAAGCAGCGGGCGTCACCAGGTGATTCGGTGCGTCACAAGACAGTTCCGTCTTGTGACTGTTGTGGCCGCGTCCGGCATGCAAGGATTCGGCATGACTCGTTTGCGTCATTCCGTTGTCCTCGGACCCGTCCCGAAGGACTGGTTCGACGAGAAAGTCGGGTTGGGCCACGAGATCGTCGGGGAAGCCCTCGGTACCGAGCTCCCGCTCGTCGGCGGGGAACACCTCAGCCCCAATTCCTGGTACGGCGACGACGGTCTGCAGGTGACCGTCGAGTCCTGGCGCCGGGACGGCGAGACGTCCGGCACGCTGCACCTGTCCGACGAACGCTGGGCCTCGCTCATGTCGGTCCGGTTGGTCAGCGCGGAGTCCCCCCGGCTCGCGGAGGTCGGCGGGGACGTGCGGTCGATGTCGTCCCGTTGGCTCGGCCGGATACGGGGCTGTATGCGGGTGGACATCGAGCGGTGGTGGCACGCGGTGTCGGGGAAGGCCGAGGAGCCCGCCGTCGAGGGGAAGGCGAAGCACGGGATGGTGGGGGTCTCCTTCACCCTCACCCCGTCGGCGGGCCCGGACGGGCGGTGGACCGTCACCGCGGACGTGCGCCTGCGGAGCCGGGGCGTGCTGGCGCCGTTCACCGCGCTCGGGCTGCTCCTGGGGCGCTCGGCGATCCGGCGCGGGTTCCGGGACGCCGCGGAGAGGTTCGCGGCGGAGTGGAACCGCGAGGTGCCCGCGCTGCTCGCGCTGTCCGCGCAGGACCTGCGTGAGCGCTTCATCGCGGAGCTGACGAACGCGAGGTCGTGACCGTCTCGCCGTCGCGGGGGCAGGCCGGTGGGGCCGCGCTCACGACGGCAGCGACAGCGACTCCGGCGGTGCGAGCAGCGCGATCGTCGCGTTGACCGCCACCTCCGTGATGTCGCCTGCCCGCCCGCCCTCCTCGACGGTGGTGGCGATCAGCTCCCGCAGCCCGCCCAGCATGAGGATGGCGAGCTGCCGCGACACGCCCTCCGGCCGCACGGCGCGCCACTCGTCGGCCTCGGACAGGGTCTGGACCATCCTGATGAACGCGGCCATCATCTCGCGTTGCAGGTCCCTGCCCGACGCGCCGAGCGCGGGGACGTCGCGGATCCAGCTCACCACGATGCCCGGCTGCGACTCCGCGCACGCGATCCACGCCCCGATCGCCTGGCGCACCTGCGTCACCCAGCGTGTCGACGGGTCGACCGCCGCGCTGATCTGCGTGATCATCTCCGCGTTCGCGTCCCTGAGCAGCGCGACGAAGCACTCCTCCTTGCCCGCGAAGTGCTCGTAGAAGGTGCGCCGCGACGTGCGGGCGCGCCGGACGATGTCGGCGACGGTCGTCTCGCGGTAGCCGACCGCCACGATGGACTCGGCCAACCCGTCCAGCAGGCGGCGCCTGAAGGTCTGCTGGAGCTGCGGAGTGGTCACCGGCGTCACGCTAATACACCTCACTTGTGCCTGATGGTACATCGGCGTACCGTGCGATTGGTACTGTCACGTACCACTGCGGCGATGAGGTGTTGCTCTGATGACGAAGCTGCCACCAGGCCCGACGACGCCCCGGTTCGTGCAGGCGGTCTACGCGCTGACCCAGCCCAACCGGGGCATCCCCCGGATGCGTGAGCGTTACGGCGACGCGTTCACCGTCGACGTGCCGGTCTTCGGGAACGCGCTGGTCATCAGCGATCCCGGCGAGATCAGGCAGCTGTTCCAGACCAGCTCGGACATCGCGGAGAACGTCGAGCCCAACCTCGGCCGCATCCTCGGCCCCGGGTCGATGTTCGCGCTGAAGGGCGAGGCCCACCGGGCCCAGCGCAAGCTGCTCGTGCCGCCGTTCCACGGCCGCAAGCTCGCCGCCTTCGAACGGATCGTCGAGGACGAGGCGGTGCGCGAGATGGCGACGTGGCCGCAGGGCACGCCCTTCCCCGTGATGCCGTCGACGATGCGGATCACGCTCAACGCCATCCTGCGCGCCGTCTTCGGCGCGGAGGGCGCGGAGTTCGACGAGCTGCGTGACCTGCTGCCCGAGATGGTCAGGGTCGGCTCGCGGATCGTCTCGCTGCCGATCCCCGGCCGCCCGATGCCCAGGTGGACCCCGTGGGGGAGGTACCGGGCGCTGCGCCGCGAGTACGACGCGATCATCGACCGGCTGATCGACAAGGCCACCGACCTGGACGACCGCGACGACGTGCTCTCCATGCTGGTCCAGAGCCGCTACGACGACGGCTCGGCCATGGCGCGGAGCGAGATCGCCGACCAGCTGCTCGCCCTGCTCGCGGCGGGCCACGAGACCACCGCGACGACGCTCGCGTGGACGGTCGAGCGCCTGCGCAGGCGCCCGAGGATCCTGCGTGACCTGGTGCGGGAGCACGACGAGGGCGGCAAGGCGCTGCGCGAGGCGTCGATCATCGAGACCCAGCGCGTCCGCCCGGTGATCGACTTCGTGGGGCGCAACATCAGGGTCGACGACTTCGAGCTCGGGCGCTGGGTGGTGCCGAAGGGGTACAACGTGCTGGTGAGCATCGCCATCCTGCACGCGGACCCCGCCGTGTTCCCGAACCCGCGTGCGTTCGACCCGTCGCGCTTCGTCGGCACCCGGCCCGACCTCTACCAGTGGATCCCGTTCGGCGGCGGCACCCGCCGCTGCATCGGCGCCGCGTTCGCCACGATGGAGATGAACGTCGTGCTGCGCACGCTGCTGCGGGACCACACACTGGTGCCGACCAGCGAGCCCTCGGAACGCTGGCACTCGCGGGGTGTCGCCAGCGCACCGGCCAAGGGCGGCCTCGCTGTCGTGTACCGCCGCACGGCCGGTGCGGTGCCCTCGTCCACCGAGTCCACCATGGGAGCACAGTCTTGACAGAACGGACCGTCGACGTCGGGCGGGGGATCTCCCTCGCGTACGAGGAGATCGGGACCGGCGAGCCGCTGGTCGCGGTCGCGGGCCTCGGGCAGCAGCTGCACAGCTACCCGACCGCCTTCTGCGAGGCGCTCGCCGAGCGCGGCTACCGGGTGATCCGGTTCGACAACCGCGACGCGGGCCTGTCCACGCACCTGTCCTACCGCCCGGCGAGCTTCGGCGCGATGCTGCTCGGCAGGTTCCCGGAGGGTCAGTACGACCTGTCCGACATGGCCCTGGACACGGTCGGCCTGCTGGACGTGCTGGAGCTGCCCGACGTGCACATCGTCGGCGTGTCGATGGGCGGCATGATCGCCCAGACTGTGGCCGCCGAGTACCCGGGGCGGGTGCGCACGCTGACGTCGATCATGTCGAACACGGGTGCGCGGCGGGTCGGCCGACCGGCGCTGTCGACGTGGCGGCTGATGGCTGGCAAGCCCGCGAGGACCCGGGAGGAGGCCGTGGCAGGCGCGCTGCGGATGTTCCGCCACATCGGCTCGCACGGCTTCCCGCTCGACGAGGAGTTCGTCGCGGAGCTGGCCGGCACCGGCTGGGACCGCGACCCGTCCCCGGCGGGCACGGCACGCCAGCTGTCCGCGATCTTCCGCTCGGGGAACAGGACCGCGCGGCTCGCCTCGGTCACCGCACCGACGCTGGTGATCCACGGCGACCGCGACCGCATGGTCAACCCCACCGGCGGCGCCGCGACCGTGCGGGCGATCAGGGGCGCCCGCCTGGAGACGATCAAGGGCATGGGCCACGACCTGCCGAAGGGCGCGTGGCCGCGCCTGCTCGACCTGATCGACAGCCACGCGAGGAGGAGCAGCGATGCCAGGTCGTGAGGTGGCGGGCCGGCCCGTGATGATCACCGGGGCGGCCTCGGGTATCGGCAGGGCACTCGCACGGCGCCTCTCCGGGCTTGGCTCGCCGGTGGCCATCGCCGATGTCGACGCCAGCGGCCTGAAGGAGACCGAGGGCTCGCTGTCCGGCAGGGTGCTGACCCGCGTCCTCGACGTCCGGGACGCGGCCGACGTGCTGCGCTTCGCCGACGAGGTGCGGGAGTGGCTGCCCGCGCCGCTGGGGGCCGTGTTCAACAACGCGGGTGTGGCGGTCACCTCGTCGGTGCTCGACGCGGTGCCGGAGGACGACCAGTGGCTGTGGGACATCAACTTCCACGGCGTGGTGAACGGGACCCGTGCGTTCCTGCCGATCCTGGTGGGGCAGGGCTCGGGGTTCGTCGTGAACACCTCCAGCGTGTTCGGCCTGGTGGGAATGCCGTTCCAGAGTGCCTACTGTGCCGCGAAGTTCGCCGTCCGCGGCTTCACCGACTCGCTGCGCCAGGAGCTGCGCGGCACCGGCGTGCGTGCGGTGACCGTCCACCCCGGCGGCATCACGACGAACATCGCCCGCAACGCACGCATCCGCAGGGACCCCGAGGGGCTCGGCCGCACCAAGGAGCAGATGGCCGCGCAGTTCGAGGCCATCACGATGACCTCACCGGACAGGGCCGCCGCGATCATCCACAAGGGACTGTCGCGCGGGAGGTCACGCATCCTGGTCGGCCCGGACGCGTACCTGTTCGACGCGTTGGCACGCATCACCCCGACGCACTACTACGAGGTGATCTCCCGCGTGCAGAGCCGGCTGCGGACACAGCAGAAGGCGGACCGGTGAGCAGTCATGTCGACGTGCTGATCGTCGGGGCCGGGTTGTCCGGCATCGGTGCGGCACACCAGCTGCAGGCGGCCTTTCCCCTGCGCACGTACACGATCCTGGAGGCCCGCGACGCCATCGGCGGCACGTGGGACCTGTTCCGCTACCCGGGCGTGC
The DNA here is from genome assembly GCF_004364325.1 of Actinophytocola oryzae. Taxonomy (GTDB): domain Bacteria; phylum Actinomycetota; class Actinomycetes; order Mycobacteriales; family Pseudonocardiaceae; genus Actinophytocola; species Actinophytocola oryzae. The sequence continues at coordinate 194,773 of NZ_SOCP01000018.1, forward strand.
GGTCGGACTCGGACATGCACACCCTCGGCTACCGCTTCCGACCGTGGACACAGGCGAAGGCCATCGCGGACGGCCCGTCGATCCTCGAGTACGTGCGGGACACCGCGCGCGAGGGCGGCATCGACCGGCACATCCGCTTCGGCCACCGGGTCGTGCGCGCCGAATGGTCCACTGAGGACTCCCGCTGGACGGTGACCGCCACGCACGACGGGGAGGCGGTCGTGCTGACCGCGTCCCTGCTGTACCTGTGCAGCGGCTACTACCACTACGACAGCGGCCACACGCCGGAGTTCCCCGGCATCGAGAACTTCGCGGGCCCGGTCGTCCACCCCCAGCGCTGGCCCGCGGACCTGGACTACACGGGCAGGAAGGTCGTGGTCATCGGCAGCGGCGCCACCGCGGTGACGCTGGTGCCCGCCATGACCGACCGCGCGGAGCACGTGACGATGCTCCAGCGGTCGCCGACCTACGTCATGTCCCTGCCTGCGCGGGACGCCATCGCGAACCGGCTGCGCCGCGTGCTCGGCCCCTCACGGGCCTACTTCCTGACGCGGTGGAAGAACGTCGTCATGAGCACGTTGTTCTACCAGCTGAGCAGGCGCCGCCCGCACATCGCGAGGTCGATGATCCGCAGGGCGGCAGTGAGGATGCTGCCGCCCGGCTACGAGGTGGACAAACACTTCCGGCCCCGGTACCAGCCGTGGGACCAGCGTCTGTGCCTCGTGCCGGACGGTGACCTGTTCCGGGCGATCAGCACCGGGAAGGCGTCGGTCGTGACGGACGAGATCGCGGAGTTCACCCGTGACGGCATCTCGCTGAGGTCGGGGGAGGAGCTGGCGGCCGACATCGTGGTCACGGCGACCGGGCTTCGCCTGCTGGCCTTCGGCGGCATGGAGCTGTCCGTGGACGGCCGGGCGGTGGAGCTGCCGAAAACCATGGCCTACAAGGGCATGATGCTCAGCGACGTGCCGAACTTCGTGTTCACCATCGGTTACACGAACGCGTCGTGGACGCTGAAGGCCGACCTGGTGGCCGAGTACACCGCGCGGCTGCTGCGGCACATGGACACGCACGGCTACGCGCGATTCGTGCCGACGAGGGAAGGTCCAGCAGTGACCGAACGGCCACTGCTGGACTTCCAGGCCGGTTACGTCCTTCGCTCGATGGACGAGTTCCCCAGGTCCGGCTCGCGTGCGCCGTGGCAGCTTGGCATGAGCTACGCCCACGACGTGGTCTCCCTGCGGCACCGCCCGGTCGAGGACGGGGCCATGAGGTTCACGCGTGCCGGTCAGCCCTTGCGGCCGACTCCCGCGTAGAGCCCGTCGCGCTCCGGCTCGTCCAGCTCGGGCAGGTCCGGCCGCCACTGCGACGTGGTGACCAGCCCCGGCGGGACGAGCTCGAAGTCACCGAACAGACCGGCGATCTCGTCGCGGGTCCTGGCCTGCAGGTTGTTCTGCGAGCCCTTCATGGTCTCCGTGATCTCCTCGGCCTTGACCGACGCGAAGTCGTTGGTCAGGTGGGTCATGGCCAGGTACGAGCCGTTCGGCAGCGCCTCCCGGTAGGCGGTGAAGACGCCGTTCGGGTCGTGGTCGTCGAGGATGTAGTGCCCTATGGTCACCGCGAGCAGCCCGATCGGCTGGTCGAAGTCGAGCACGCGGCGGACCTCGGCATCGCGCAGGACCAGGCCGGGCTTCGTGATGTCCGCCATGATGATCGTGGCGTTCTCGTTGTCCTCCAACAGGAGTTGACCGTGCGCCACGGCGACGTGCTCGTTGTCGACGTACGCCACGCGTGAGGTCGGGTCCACTTTCTGCGCGATCTCGTGCACGTTCCCGACCGTCGGGATACCAGAGCCGAGGTCGAGGAACTGGCGGACACCCCGGTCGAGCATGTACAGCACGGCCCTGCGCAGGAATGCCCTGTTCATGATGGCGAAACGTTTCACCTCCGGCTGGAACGCCAGGATCTTCTCGAGGAACTCCCGGTCGACCGCGAAGTTGTGACTGCCGCCGAGCAGGTAGTCGTACATCCGCGCTGCGCTCGGCTTGTCCGTGTTCACCGAGGTCGGTACCCAGTTGGTTTGCTGTGACACCCAATACTCCGTTTCGTGGGTTCCCAGGGTTCCGCTCCCATTCGTGATCCAGACATTACTGGCAGTCGCGACTGCCGGGAACTTCCGTGGTAGGAAGGATCGGGTGACGACCGGAGACCTCTTCGCTGACCTCGACGGATTCGTGGCCCTTCCCCGCGTGGCCGGGTTGTGGCTCTCGCCGGACGGGCGTCGCCTCGTCGTCGGCGTGTCCGTGCCCAACGCCAAGAAGACGAAGTTCGTGTCCTCCCTGTGGGAGGTCGACCCGGACGGCGAGCGGCCCGCGCGCCGCCTGACCCGCAGTGACCAGGGCGAGAACGGCGCGGCCTTCACCCCCGATGGCGATCTGCTGTTCGTGTCGGCGCGGCCGGTACCGGACAAGGACGACGACCCACGCAGGGCGTTGTGGCGCCTGCCGCACGGCGGTGAGGCCGAGCTGCTGGCCGCGCCGCCCGGGGGTGTTGGTGACGTCGTGGTGGCGCGGGAGGCGGGCACGGTCGTGCTCGGGGCCGCCATGCTGCCCTCGGCGACGGATCCTGATCATGACAGGAACCTGCACGACCAACGCGGCGAGGTCGCCGCGATCCTGCACGACGAGTACCCGGTCCGGTTCTGGGACCACGACCTCGGCCCGGCCCGCACGCGCCTGCTGGCGGGTCTGCCGGGGGAGGAGCTGCGTGACATCACCGGGCACGTCGGCCGAGCCCTCCACGACGACTCGACGTGGGACGTCACGCCGGACGGTGGCACGGTCGTCGCGTCGTGGGCGGTGGGCGAGACCGGTGCGTCACAGCGCAACACGCTCGTGGCGGTCGACGTCGCGACGGGGGAGCGGCGCGTGCTGGCCGACGACGTCGCGTACGACTACACCGAGCCGAGGGTGTCGCCGGACGGCACGGCGGTCGCGGTCGTGGTGTGGGAACGGCCCGTGCCGGAACGGGTCGGCGACTCGTGGCTCGCGGTGGTGTCGCTGGCCGACGGCACGGTGACGCCGGTGGCCAGGGCGTGGGACCGCTGGCCGACCTCGCCGCGCTGGACGCCGGCCGGTGACGCGCTGGTGTGCGTGGCGAACGACCACGGGCACGCGCCGCTGTGGCGGGTCGACGTGACCTCCGGCGAGGTCACGAGGCTGACCGAGGACGGTGCGTACTCGAGCCCCCGGGTGGCCCCGGACGGGACCGTGTACGCGTTGCGGGCCGCCGTCGACCACCCGCCGACCCCGTACCGCGTGACCGCCTCGGGCGTGACGGCGTTGCGCGGTCCGGTCCCGCCGGTCGAGGTGCCGGGCAGGGTCACCGAGGTGACGGCGACGGCCGAGGACGGCACGCCGCTGCGTGCCTGGCTCGCACTGCCCGAGGGCGACGAGCCCGCGCCGCTGCTGCTGTGGATCCACGGCGGCCCGCTGAACTCGTGGAACGACTGGCACTGGCGCTGGAACCCGTGGGTCGCCGTGGCCAGGGGATACGCCGTGCTGCTCCCGGACCCCGCGCTCTCCACGGGGTACGGCCTGGACTTCATCCAGCGGGGCTGGGGGCAGTGGGGCGGCACCCCGTACACCGACCTGATGGCGGTCACGGACGCGGCGGTGGCCCTGCCGGAGATCGACGGGACGCGGACCGCCGCGATGGGTGGTTCCTACGGCGGCTACATGGCCAACTGGGTGGCCGGCCACACCGACCGCTTCACGGCGATCGTGACGCACGCGTCGCTGTGGCACATGGGGCAGATGGGCACGACGACGGACTGGGCCTTCGAGTGGGTCCGCGAGATGACCCCCGAGAGCGCGGAGACCTACTCCCCGCACCGGTTCGTCCACCGGATGACGACCCCCATGCTCGTCATCCACGGCGACAAGGACTACCGGGTCCCGATCGGCCAGGCCATGACCATGTGGTGGGACCTGACCTCCCACTCACCCGACACGGGCGGCGCCCACAAGTTCCTCTACTTCCCCGACGAGGGCCACTGGGTCATGAAGCCCGAACACGTCAAGGTCTGGTACGGCACGGTCCTGGCCTTCCTGGCCCACCACCTCAACGGCGAGGACTGGCAGCCCCCGGCGGTGCTCGGCTAGCCGACATCACCCGTCCATCCACTGTGGATGATCGGGCGGCGGTCGCCGGAGACGTCATGCCCCGGTCCCGTGTGGACGAGCGGGGCATGACGTCCGAAGGGCTACCCGCGCGCGGCGCCCGGCGGCCAGAGAACCGTCACGGGTAGCCCGCGATGGTGGGCGGCGGCCACCACGTCGGCGGTGCCGCCGTAGCCGGAGGCGGGCCTGCCGTCCCAGACGGCGAGCAGCGCGTCGACCCTGGCGAGCATGTGCTCGCTCGCCGCCATGTACGCCGCGGGCCCCGAACGGGGGAACGGCATCGTGTGCACGGCCGCCGCCCGGTCCAGCAGCGCGTCGAACTCGGCGAGGTCGGGCTGGTGGGCGCGGTAGTCCGACGACGGCAGGACCACGTGGACCTCGCCGTCCAGGTCGAGGACCACCCGCGCGAACACCTGGTCGGCGCCCGCGGCCAGGCAGCTGACGCCGGTGAGCGACGCCGGGGCGTGGACCGACAGTGCCGTCCGTAAGGCGTCGGTCACCAACGGCAGCGTCGCCTGCGTGAGGTTCGAGTGTCCGGTGATGCCGATGCGGGGCACGGGTCGGTTCCTTTCGGCCGGGTCCGTTCCCTCCCGGCGAGTGTAGGTTCTGGACATGTCTGGGCGTCCAGTTGATACACGGTCCTGGTGTGACACTTTCTCAGCCCCGTACGCCTAACGGATGGGGGTGGCGTCCACCTAAACGAGGTTCCCAGTGACTGCAGGTCAGGCGGCGGCCGACCTCTCCGCGACGGTGCGTGCGGCGCGCCGTGGTGACGAGGAGGCGTTCCGGCTGCTGTACCGGGAGGTACAGCCCGGTCTGCTGCGTTACCTGCGCGGGCTCGTCGGCGAGGACGCCGAGGACCTCGCGTCCGAGACGTGGCTGCAGATCGCCAGGGACATCCACTCGTTCCGCGACGAGGGCGCGGGCTTCCGGGGCTGGGCCGCCACGATCGCGCGGCACCGGGCGCTCGACCACGTCCGGCGCAACCAGCGCCGCCCGCAGCCGGGACTGCCGGTGGACGTGCTCGCCGACCTGCCGTCGGCCCAGGACACCGCCGACGAGGCCATCGGGCTCGCGGCCACCAACGCCACCATCGCCTTCGTCGCCACCCTGCCGAGGGACCAGGCCGAAGCCGTCCTGTTGCGGGTGGTGATGGGCCTGGATGCGAAGGCCGCCGCGAAGGTCATGGGCAAGCGGACCGGCGCCGTCCGGACGGCCGCGTGGCGGGGCCTGCGCACCCTCGCCGAACGGCTCGAACGTGCCGGTGTGACGAACGTGGCGGCCGGTACGCCTAGGAACATGAGATGAGTACGCACACCTGGGGCCTGGACCCGCACGAGCCGCTCGACGCGGTGCTGCGTGCGGCCGTCGTGCCTGGGCACCCGGAGGAGCTGGCGGGCGAGCGTGCCGCCATGGCCGCCTTCCGGGCCGCCGTGCCCGCCCCACGCAGGCGGTCGCTGCTCACCCGCGTACTCACGGTGAAGGTGCTGGTCGTCGGGGCCGTCGCCGCGTCGACCGGGGCCGTGCTGGCGACAGCCGGCGGCGTGCTGCCCATCCTGCGTCCGGACCAGGGCCCCGCCGTGCCCGCCGACCCGCCCGCGGTGACCGCCACGACGTCCGCCGCGGTCGTGCGCCCCTCGACCGAGCCCCCGCCGTCGAGGGCGGCCAACGAGCCTGACGACGTGCCCGCGCCGCACGGCACGTCGTCGCCGGGCCACGGTCCGTGCGCGGTCTGCGGGCGGGACGACGGTCCCGGGCCGCGGACACACCAGCCCAAGCCGGGCAAGGACCGCGAGGACGACGGCCACCACCACGACGAGCCCCCGTCCTCCCGGTCGAGCGAGCCGCCGCCCGCCGACCACGAACAACCGCCGCCACCGTCACCGATCACGACACAGACTCCGGGCAGCCCAGCCGAGGGCGCCGCGACCGCCGCACCCCCCAGCGGCGACGAAACGCCGCCCCCAGGCGGCTGACCGGATGGAGTGGGCTCGGGCCGCGACTCCCCAGACACAAGTCCGAGCCCACTCCCCTTTACCGTGCGACCCATGATCCTGCACATCACGACCAATGCGGACTACCGGCCGGGCGAGCCGTACCGTGCGCCGTCGCTCGACACGGAGGGCTTCCTCCACTGTTCCGACTTCGGCACCGTGCACCTGCCCGCCAACCGGCTGTTCGCCGGGCGCGACGACCTGCTGCTGCTGGTGGTCGACCCCGCGCGGCTCGACGTGCCCCTGCGCTGGGAGCCGGGCTCGCCGCCGGACCCCAACGGCGCCTGGTTCCCGCACGTGTTCGGTCCGATCCGGCCGGAGGCGGTCGTGGCGGTCCACGACTTCCCGTCCGGTCCCGACGGCTTCGTGCTCCCGGACGCGCTGAGATTCTTCGGCGAGTGATGTCGAGACGCGTCGCGCGGCTCCGACTTCCCGGCGAAGTCCACGGAAGAAGGAGCCGGAGCAATGCGCAAGGTCATCTACTGGGTCCACACGTCCATCGACGGTTTCATCGCGGGCCCGAACGGTGAGTTCGACTGGCCGTTGCTGACGCCGGAGCTGTCCGAGTACTCGGACCTCATGAGCGACCGGGTGGGCGTGTTCCTGTACGGGCGGGTCGTCTGGGACCTGATGTCCGGCTACTGGCCAACGGCCGACCAGGTGGCGGACGACCCGCACAGCGTGAAGTTCGCCCCCATCTGGCGGGAGACCCCGAAGGTCGTGTTCTCCAGGACGCTGACCGAGGCGGGCTGGAACGCCCGCGTGACGGCCGACCTCGAGGGCACCGTCCGGGCACTGCGTGCCGAGGACGGCAAGGACATGGTGCTCACCGGCGGCGCCGAGACCGCGGCCGCGCTGGCGAGCCACGACCTCATCGACGAGTACCAGGTCGTGGTGCACCCGGTCGTGCTCGGCGGCGGCAAGCGGATCTTCCCCGTGGCCGAGCGGCTCGGCCTCAGGCTGGCGGAGACGCGCGCGTTCGACGACCGCGCGGTCCTGCTGAGCTACCGCCGGTCCTGAGTGGACGGCCGCTCAGGCGACCGCTTCAGGGAAGAAACGGTTGCGGATGTTGGCGATCGTGCGGAAGTCGTCCGTGGTCACCTCGTCGAGGGTGATCTCGGTGTGGAGCTCCGCCTCGATCAGGTACAGCAGCTCGACGAAGTGCATCGAGTTCAGCACCCCGGTCAGGACCAGGTCCTCGTCCACACCGATGGGGCCCACGTCGGGGCACTTCGACTCGAGGAACGACGTGATGAACTCAGGAACGGCCGTGGTCATGACTTCTCCTCGAGTTGGGTGATCCTGATGGTGGCGGGCAGGTCGCAGTCGTGCTCCGCGACGTGCTCGCCGACGCGGCTGTCGGTGGGGACGAGCCTGTTGGTGCGCAGGGAGAGCGACGGGTCGGTCAGCACCGGGTTGGCGTCGGTCACGGAGGTGGCGAGCAACGCGAAGATCGGGTCGATCACCTTCGTGACCCCGTCCGAGTCGGTCACCTCGACCCACGCGTGCACCAGGTCGAGCATCCCGATGACCCAGCCCCGACGCGTCCGCGCCGCGAACCCGGCCTCCAGGCAGCGCCTGGCGAGGTAGCTGCTCGCCGAGTCGCAGCTCGCGACCCGGTGCGTCAGCAGCACGTCCTCGTCGTGGCGCAACGCATCCGGCAGCTTCACCCACCGCAGCCCCAACGCCGTGAAGTCGCCCACCAGCGAGACGAGGTCCGGCGACCGCAGCGGTGACAACTCACCCCGGGTGCGGATCGTCGCGGTGAGACTCGTCGCGGTCACCTCGACGTCCGTGGCGTCGCACGGTGGCGCGAAGGCGGCCGACGCGCACGCGCAGGAGAGCCGCACGGAGAACCGCGACGTCCTCGGTGCCAGCAGGGAGGGTGTCGGTGACCGCATCCACCGCAACGCGTAGGCGAACGCCTGCTCCGGGAGCGTCCGCCCGGAACCGGAGTGCAGTCCGAGGTTGAACAGGTCGCGTGAGTCGAAGAGGTCGTCGCTGACCGTCAGTCCACCTGAGACGAACGCGTCGAGCGCCTCCTCGGTGCAGTCCAGGATCCGCGCGGCCTCGGCACGCGGCGTGTCGGCGACGTGGTACTCGGGTGGGATGAGGAACGTCATGACGTCACCAGCGCCGGGCAGTCGCGCCACATCGTGCGGACCACCTTGCCCGTCCGCAGCACGTACTCGTCCACCACGGACCAGCCGAGCAGCACGTTGATCTCGACCTGCTCGTCGCCCGCGGACGTCTCGAGGTAGCCGGGCAGGCCGAGGCTGTCCGCCCTCGCCTGGCCTGCCCGCAGCAGCACGTACCCGACACCCGGCGTGTCACCGCGACGGCCGAGCACCGCGTGCCACACGTGTGGCTCGCGTGGCTTCAGCCGTTCGAGGTCGCCGGAGATCCGCACACACCGCGCCACGGCCACCGGCCCGGCGAACAGGCAGGCGGGTGCCCGCAGCACCCAGCCCCACCACGGTGTGGGCCGCTCGCCCGCGGTGTAGGAGATCAGCACGCCCTCGAGGCGGTCACCTCGGGCCGCCCCGATCGCGAAACCCTTCTCCCACCGGCAGATCAGCAGTTCGGCGAGATAGAGCAGGGTCAGCGAGACCTGCCGCTGCCACCGGGTCATCCGGCCGGCGGCGGCCCAGATGGCGCCGTCGGCGTACGCGTCCGCGAGCAGCCGCGCGGCGCGCCAGGTGTCCCGCCACGCGAGATCACGGGTCTCCAGTCGAGTGGGCATGCCGACTCCTCCTACCTCATCCTCAAGTCAAACAACTCCCGGTAACCCCGGAGTAAGCAGTCACGCAGCCTTGTAGGTGGTCTGCATCTTGTGGGAGAACCACTGTCCGACCGTGACCCGGTCGAGGTCGGCCTCGATGCCCGCGACCGGGCCCATCGGCTCGATCGACGCGTCGTGGTTGGGCAGGTAGAAGAACGGGACCGAGATGCGCGAGGACACCTCCAGCTCTTCCGGGTTCACCACGCGGTGCACGGTCGAGGCCCAGCGCCCGCCCGTCCAGAACGCCATCAGGTCGCCGATGTTCACGACGAAGCTGCCCGGGACGGCGGGCACGTCGACCCAGTCGTCCTCGCCGCGCAGCACCTGCAGGCCGCCGAGCTCGTCCTCCACGTACAACACGGTGAGGCTGCCCCAGTCGGTGTGCCGCTCGCGGCGCAGCACCTCCGGCTTCGGCCCCGCGTAGTAGTAGTTGGCGACGATCAGCGACACGTGGTTGTCGAACTTGCTGTCGAAGAAGGACTCTGGCAGGTCGAGCGCGAGTGCGAACAACCGCATGACGTCGGCCGAGAGGTCGGTCATCGCGGCGACGTACTCGTCCCACACGGCCTTGAACTGCGCGTCCGGCCAGATGTTCGGCGCCTTCCACGTTGCGGGGTAGTCGCCGAGCGCCGCCCGCTCCTCCTCGCCGAGGTCCCCGGTCACGTGCGCGGCGAACGCCTCGTACGGGCCGCCGACCCTGCGCAGGCCAGCCACACCCCTGCCCTGGTTGAGGCTGCGGTCCTTCACCCCTTCCGGCGAGGTGAAGAAGTTCGACGTGGTCTTGTACATGCGGTCCACGAGGTCCTTCGACACGCCGTGGCCGGTGATCGTGAAGAACCCGGACGTCTCGCACGCGCCGCCGATCGCCTCGGCGAGGGCGGCGCGGCCCGCGGCGGTGTCCCGGGTGGACAGGTCGATGATCGGTACGAACTCCCTGGCCATCGCCGGCCCCTCTCTACGCTGCTTCCCTGACCGCGCCGGTCTCCGGTGCGGTGACGGGCAGTTCCTTGGCGAGCTTGCGGATGTTCAGTGCGTTCGCGTGCAGCACGTCGATCGCGGGCAGGCCAGGCACCAGCGGGGTCGTCGCGGGCGCGGTGGCGGCCTTGTCGATGTTCTCGAGGATCTCCGGCAGGCAGCGGGGGAACAGCGACCGGACGAAGTTGGCCCGCGCGAGAGCGCGGCGCGTGCTCGACACCGGGTGGCGCCAGCTGACCTCGTCGAGCCGGAAACGGTTGTCCCGCACCAGCTTGGCCCGGAACTCACGCCACGACACCAGTTCCAGGCCGAAGCGCTCGGCCAGCTCGGCGGTGGTGACCGGCGTGACCGGGTAGCTGATCACGCGTGGCGCGGCGGAGAGCGCGTTGTTGAGCACCGCGCGGGACAGGACGTCACTGGCCACCATCGGGATCGTGGCGCCGGACTGCCAGGTCTGGCCCTGCCGCACCATGTGCCAGATCATGTTCCAGAACGAGTACTCCATGCCGGGGTCCCGGAACGCGGTGCCGGGACCGCCGAGTGCGAACGGCGCCTGGTAGATGTGGATCGGCACGCCGTCGCGGCTCAGCCGCAGTGACAGGTGCTTCACGACGAACTTCATCTTGCTGTAGCCGCAGAAGAAGAAGCTGCCCCGGAAGAAGTCGCGGCGCCGCTTGTACACCTCGCTGCCGACCGAGCCGATCACGTGCAGGGTCTTGAACCGCCGCGTCAGGCAGAACTCGGCGAGCGTGACGGTCGGCAGCACCTTCTCCCTGCGGTAGCGCGAGTACGGGTACTCGTGCGTGGTCGCGCCCGCGGCGTCGAGGACGATGTCCACCTCGGACAGCAGCAGCTCGTAGGTCGCCCGGTCGAGTCCCATCGACGGGTCGAGGTAGCTGCCCTCCAGTACCACGAGCTTGCCGGTGTCGGGCAGCGCGAGCTTGTACTTGCGGGCCTGCCGCGCGAGCCGGGCCTCGCCGGAGTTGGTGCCCTTGGGCCGGACCAGGATGTACACCTTCTCGACACGCTCGTCGTCGAGGAGGTCACGCAGGAAGTGCATACCGACGAAACCGTTGCCTCCCAACAGGAGGACGGTCTTCCGTTCGTCGGCCGGCCGGCGCGGGAGTGAGCCGGCCACTTGAACGGGGTCTTCCGAGTACGAAACCGCTAACCGACTGTGGCTGCCGGTCCACAGGGCCAGCCGGTCGCTGTGGGAACGCAGGGTGATACGCATGAGGAAACCGCCTGGTAAGTAGAGTTTTTGTGGTAGGAGAAGACGAACTGCCGGAAGGCGGCTATGCCACGCGGCGGTCGAGGTGTTGCCAGAAACGTTCCCGCAGCTCGCGGCGCAGGATCTTGCCGCTGGGGTTGCGGGGAAGGGTGTCGATCAGCTCGAAGCTCGACGGGATCTTGAAGTCGGCGATGCGGTTGCGCAGGAACGCGACCAGCTGGCGCGTGGTCACGGTCTCGCCCTGCCTCGGCACGACGAAACAGTGGACGACCTCGCCCCAGTGCTCGTTCGGCACGCCGACCGCGGCGGCCTCCAGCACGGCCTCGTGCGCGGCGACCGCGTTCTCGATCTCCGCAGGGTACACGTTCTCACCCGCGACGATGATCGTGTCCTTGACGCGGTCCCTGATGAAGAGGAACCCCTCCTCGTCGACGTACCCGGCGTCGCCGGTGACGAGCCAGCCGTCCACCACGGTCGACGCGGTGGCCTCCGGCAGACCCCAGTACTCCAGCATGAGCGCGGGGCTGCGCAGGCACACCTCACCCACGACACCCGGCCCGACCGGCTCGCCGTCGTCGTCGAGCACCTTCACCTCGACGCCGGGGTACGGCATTCCGGCGGCCTGCATCCGCGGCCCGCCGGGCACGTGTTGGGCGGGCGGCAGGCACACGGCCGTGTTCCCGCACTCGGTGAGCCCGTAGATCTGGGCGAACTCGCAGTCGAACGTCTCGATGCACCGGCCGAGCAGGGACTCGGAGATCGGTGAGCCGCCGTACACGATCTTGCGCAGCGCGGAGAAGTCCTCCCGGCGCGGCCTGGGTGGCGCGAGCATCATCTGCATCTGCGCGGGCACCAGACATGCCGTCGTGATGCCGAGGTCACGCACGAGCCGGACCACCTTGTGGCCCGCGAACACCGGTACCGACACCATCGTGATGCCCGCACCGAAGCCCTGGACGGCCCACCACAGCCCCCCGATGTGGAAGCCGGGGATGCCGATGAGGCTCACGTCCTCGGGTCGCCAGTCGATCCAGTCGAGGCCGGCGTTGGCCAGGGCGTGCTTGATCGCGAAGAAGCTGCGGTGGGCCAGCACGGCACCCTTGGGGTTGCCGGTGGTGCCGCTCGTGTAGACCTGCGCGACGGGGTGCTCCTCGCCGAAGACCGCGTGCAGTTCGGTGTCGTCGGTGCCGCGCCAGTCCGCGATCGCGGGCAGCGGCACGATCCGGCGCAGCCGGGGGAGATCCTCCTTGAGCGTCGCCGCCATGTCGAGGAACTCGTCGTCGGCGAACAGGAGCGTCGCACCCGAGTCGTGGAGGATGTGGTGGATCTCGGCGGGCTTGAGCCGCCAGTTGACCGGGGTCAGCACCGCGCCGGCCTTGGCGCAGGCGAACAGGATGTCGTAGTAGTGCTCGGACTCCTTGCCGAGGAAGCAGACCCGGTCGCCCGCCTCCACCCCCGACCGGTGCATGGCGTTGGCCGTCCGGTTGCTCAGGTTGTGCAGCTCGCCGTAGGTCAGCCGACGGTCCTCGCAGATGATCGCCACGTGGTCCGCGTGCTCGCGGCCGTGGTGGGCGATCACGTCGTGGATCGTGCGCAGCTGCGGGTAGAAGGCGCCGGTCATGCTGCCACCTCGCCCGCTCCGTGACGCCGGGACGCTCCGCAGGCTCCGCTACCCCGGCGTCCTCCGCGGTCGAGAAGCCAGCCTGAATATCGATGATTCGCTCCGCAAGCTGCGCTCATGCCGCCACGTCCCGCACATAGGACACGATGGCCTGCTCGGTCACCAGGTCCGGGATGACGTCCGGCTCGACCTCGACGCCGAACTCCTTCTCCAGCGCCAGTACGAGCTGTACCTGGCGCAGCGAGCTCCATCCTGGCACGGTGTCGGGTTCCAGCCGGGCAGGCAACCTGTCCGGCGACAGTGAGAACACCGACGCGATCACGCCACGGACGCGCCCCTCGATCATGTCGAACTCCATTCACCGCCGCAAATTCGTGATCAGATTCAAACAAGCGCTGGTAACCGGCGAGTAAGCCTCCGGACCGAGAAATCCAGTGATCGGTAACCGCCTGGCCCACATTTTGGTAAGTGCTGTTGTCGGCTGGGGAACGGAATTGCACCATGAGTGCGTGGTGGACAGGGACGTCGGGGAGTTGCCAAGGGGCAGGCTTCCCTCCGAGCGCTCGTGGCAGCTGTTGCGTGCCGCCGCCGTGGTCGGGTACCGCGTCGACCTGTCCGAGCTGGCCTCGCTGATGCGCCGCGGGGTCGTCGAGCTGCTGCCCGCCGTCGACGAACTGCTCGACGCGGGCCTGCTCACCTGGTCGGGCGACTGCCTGACGTTCGTCGCCGAGCCGGACCGCGCGGCCGTCCTCGACGCGCTGCCACCACCCGTGCTGGCCGCGTTGCGGACGGACCTCGACCGCGTCCGCGGCGCCACCCGCCCGGCTGCGGACCCCCCGGACACCGCGGTCGACGAGCTGTCCAGGGCCGTGCACCTCGTGCGGGCCGCGCTGGCCAGGCCCGGCGCGGCCCGCCTCGCGGACGACCTGCACGCCCTGCTCGCCAACCTGCTGCTGCTCAAGGGGCAGAGCGCGACCGCGCGTGCCGCCGCGGAACGCGTGCTCGCCACCCAGGACGACCGCCTCGCCGACGAGGCGGCGGGCACCCGCGTCGCGGCGATGGCGCTGTCCGGCGACCCGGAGGCCGCGGTGTGTGCCGAGGAGCTGCTCGCCACCGCGCCACCCACGTCGACCAGCGCGGTCGCCGCCGCGTTCGTGCTGTCGAACGCCCTGTGGGACAGCGGGCGGCTCACCGAGTCGCTGCGCCTGGCCCGTCACCGCGTGGACACGGGTGCGGGTGCCGCGCCGCACTGGTGGCTCTGGCAGCGGCTCGGGCTGATCAACAAGCTGGGCCTGCTGCGCCGCCTCGACGAGGCGACCGAGCTGATGCGGGCCACCGTCACCGAGCTGGCCGCGCGCAGGCTGACCTCCTACGAGGGCAACCGGCTGATCACGCAGGCGCAGCTGCTGCTCGCCGGGGGCGAGCTGGCCTCTGCCGCGGACCACGCGCGGGCGGGCGTCACCGCGGCCCGCCTGACCGGCAGCCCACTGCTCGTGCCGCACGGCCTCGCCGTGCAGGCCGAGGTCGCGCTGCGGTCCGACGACCTCGAGACGGCCGTGGGCCTGCTCGCCGAGTGCGAGGCCGTGCGGGCGGGTGCCAACTGCCTGCCCTCCACCACGCACACCTGGGTGGCGGTGCGGTGCGCCGCGCGCCGCCACGGCCCGCGCCGCGCCGCCGCCATGGCCGCCGACCTGGCCGGACGCGCGCTGCTGCTCGCCGGTGAGCCGGAGGCCGCGCCCTGGCTCGTCACCACGGCACTGGCCGCGGAGGACACCGAGCTGGCCCGGCAGGTCGTGCGGGATGCCGAGCGGCTGGCCGACGACAACCCCGCCTTCCCCACCCTGGCCACCGCGGCGGCGCGGGCACGGGAGTGCCTCGACTGCGATGCCGAGCACCGCTGGACCTCGTTCAGCGACGTCGAGCAGGCCATCGCGCGCCTGGTCGCGCAGGGCATGACCAACCGCCAGATCGCCACGCGCGTGAAGCTGTCGCCGCACACCGTGAACTACCACCTGCGCGTGCTGTTCCGTAAGCTCGGTATCTCCTCCCGCGCCGAGCTCGTCCGGCACGTGCCGAATTCGACGGCCGCGTGAGTGACAGGCCAGCGCGATTCGAGTGACGAATTCATGCCAGTCGGGTGCACTACTAACTTGAGTAGGGAACCTGTCGTGTGAGCCGCTCACTTTGGTAGTCGAGAAACGCGCGTTCGCATAGGTACCTTTGGTGTAGTCGAATTATCGAATTCAGCCGCCGAGGGGCTCACATGAAGAACCGCAGGCAGCAACGCGTCCACGAACTGATCACCGCCCGCGCCGCGGCGTGCCCGGACGGCGTCGCGGTGGTGCACGGCGACGCGGCGATCACCTACGTCGAGCTGGAGCGCCGGGCGAACGCGCTCGCCAACTACCTGACCGGCCAGGGTGTCGGCCAGGACTCCGTGGTCATGGTCCACCTGGAACGTTCGATCGACACGATCGTCGGCCTGCTCGCCATCTGGAAGGCGGGTGCCGTCTACCTCCCCGTCGAGCCCGGTGTGCCGGACAGCCGCATCGCGACCTTCGTCAAGGAGACCGGCTGCGCGACCGTGATCGCGCACGAGCGTGACCTGTCCCGGTTCGCGAACCTGCCCGTCAGCGCCGTCACGACCGCCGCGGGCGACGGTTTCCCCACCACCACGCCGGACCTGCGGGTCGCGGACCACGACGCCGCCTACGTGATCTACACGTCCGGCTCGACGGGCACGCCGAAGGGCGTCGTCGTCGAGCACCACTCGCTGTCCTACCTGACCGGTGAGCTGGCGGGCCGGTACGGGATCACGCCCGCCGACAACGTGCTGCAGTTCGCGTCGGTCTCCTTCGACACGTCCATCGAGCAGATCACCGTCACGCTCCTCGGCGGCGCGACGCTCGTGCTGCCCGACCACTCGTGGGCGCCGAGCGAGCTGGCGGACCGCCTGCGCGCACACGGGGTCACGGTCATGGACCTCACTCCCGCGTACTGGCGCCAGTTCCTCTCCTCGGTCGCGGCGGGTGCCGGGGAACTGCCCGTGCGGCTCGTGATCGTCGGCGGCGAGGCCGTCAACGCAGCGGACTGCCGCACCGCGCTCGAGCTGATGCCCGGCGTGCGGCTGGTGAACGCCTACGGGCTCACCGAGACCACGATCACCTCCTGTGTCACGGACCTGACCGTCGACGTGCTCCCCGCCCGGGGCGCGGCGCCGGTCGGACGCCCACTCCCCGGGACCACCGTCCACGTGCTCGACGAGTACGGCGTGCCGGTCGGTCCCGGGGAGCGCGGCGAGATCTACGTCGGCGGTCGCGGCGTGGCCCGCGGCTACGTCAGCGAGGACGGCCGGGGTCGCTTCCAGCTCGACCCGTACTCGTGCGACCCGGGTGCCCGCCGGTACCGCACGGGCGACCTCGGCACGTGGACGGCGGAGGGCAACCTCGAGGTGCTCGGCCGCATCGACCGGCAGCTCAAGATCCGCGGGTTCCGGGTGGAGCCGGGCGAGATCGAGGCCACGCTCGCCGCCCACCCCGGCGTTGGCAACGTGGCCGTGACGGCCTTCGAGCAGCACGGCCAGCGCCGCCTCGCCGCGTATTACACAGGGACCGAGGTGGACGCACGCGAGCTGCGTGAGTTCGTCGGCAGGCACCTGCCGGACTACATGGTGCCGTCGTCGTTCGTGGCGCTGCCGGAGCTGCCGTTGAAGACCAACGGAAAGGTCGACCTCGTCGCGTTGCCCGAGCCGACGGCCGCCGCGGCACGGGCCGAGGCGGACACCCAGCCGATCGACCTGTTCGAGCGGGCCGTGGCCAGGATCTGGCGGCAGGTGCTGAAGGTCGACCAGATCCACCCGGACGACAACTTCTTCGACAAGGGCGGTAACTCGATCCTCGCGGCCGAGCTGATGGCCAAGGTGCGTGGCTCGCTCGGCGTGATGATCACGCAGGTCCGCCCGCTGATCCGCCTGCTGCTGCAGGACGCCTCGCTCGCGAGCTTCGCGCAGGCCGTGCGGGAGGCCCGGGCAGGCACGCTCGCAGGCGACGACACCCGCGCCCGCGTCGACTTCGCCGCCGAGTCCGAGCTGGGGGTCGAGATCACCCGCGACCGGGAGGACCGGCCCGCGTGGTCCAACCCCCGGCACGTCCTGCTGACCGGCGCGACCGGCTTCCTCGGCATCTACCTGCTCAAGGAGCTGCTGTCGACGACGGACGCCGCGGTCCACTGCCTGGTGCGCGGCAAGGACGTCACCGACGTGCTGTCACGGCTGCGGGACGCCGCGGCGCGGTACGGGCAGGAGGACCTGTTCGCGCACGCCGACCGGATCGTGCCGCTGCCCGGCGACCTCGCGAAGCCGGGCCTCGGACTGTCCGAAGAGGACTTCGACCGGCTCGCGCGGACCGTCGACGTGATCCACCACCCCGGCGGCCTGGTCAACTTCATCTACCCGTACTCGCACATGCGTGACGCGAACGTCGAGGGCACGCGCGAGATCATCCGGCTCGCCGCCCGCCACCGCAACATCCCGGTCCACTACACGTCCACGATGGCCGTGCTCGCCGGGTTCGGCACCGCGGGCGTCCGCCACGTCGACGAGGACACCCCGCTCGCGCACGCCGACCACCTGTCGGTCGGGTACGTGGAGAGCAAGTGGGTGGCCGAGGCGTTGCTGCTGCGAGCCGCGGCGGAGGGGCTGCCGGTCGCGATCTACCGCGCGGCCGACATCTCCGGCGACCGCGTGCGCGGCGCGTGGAACCTCTCGACCGAGATGTGCGCGATGAAGAAGTTCGTGGTGGACACCGGGCTCGCGCCGGTGGCCGAACTGCCGCTCGACTACACGCCGGTCGACGTGTTCGCCGCTGCCGTGGCGCACATCGCCGCAACGTCCCTGCCGGGTGGGGACGTCTACCACCTCACCAACCCCGGCAAGGTCAACATCGCGGCGCTCGTGGACCGGCTGCGTGCCCACGGCCACGACATCCGCGAGGTGTCGTGGGCGGACTGGATCGACGAGATGGTCCGGATCGCGGTCGAGCAGCCCGAACACCCGATGACCCCGTTCGCGCCGCTGTTCATCGACCGCTGCGCGACCGGTGCGATGAGCGTCGCCGAGATGTACCTGGAGGACACCTTCCCGGTGTTCTCACGCACCAACGTGGACGACGCACTGCGCGGCAGCGGGATCGAGATCCCGCCGGTGGACGCGGAGATGCTCGACCGCTACATCGGCTACCTGACCGGCATCGACTTCCTGAGGACGGCGGCGTGAGCGGGGACAACGCGATGCACTGGGACGATCTCGACCTCTCCGAGGCGCCGGTCGAGGGGCCGGTGGCCTTTCACGACAACCTCTCGCCCGATGTCCTGCTCGACGCCTACCGGCACGGGCTCTACCCGTTCCCGGCGGACACCGAGGAGCAGAAGATCCTCAGTGAACTGTCCTACGAGGGCCTCGTCCCCGCCGAGGGCGCGGATCCCTACGCGGTGGCGTGGTGTTCGCCCGACCCGCGGCCGGTGATCTTCGTGGACCAGGTCCGCATCCAGCGCAGCCTGCGCCAGCAGCTGCGCAACAAGGTGGACTGGACGACGACGCTCAACGCCTGCTTCGACCGTGTCGTCGAGCACTGCCGCACCGGCCGCGAGCCGCGCTGGCTGACCGACCGCCTCGTGACCGGGCTGCTCGCGCTGCACGAGGCCGGGCACGCGCACAGCGTCGAGGTCTGGGACGGCGACACGTTGGTCGGCGGCACGTTCGGCGTGCGGATCGGCGGCGTCTTCAGTGCCGACTCGCAGTTCATGCTGCGCAGCGGCGCCGCGAAGGTGGCCGTGGCGTGCCTCGTGCGGCGGGTCGCCGACGCGGGTGGTGTCGCGGTCGACGTCCAGCACGACGGCGAACACGCGAAGCTCATCGGCGCGGTGCCCGTGTCGCGTGCGCGTTACCTCGCCCTGCTCGCGAACCAGGCAGGCCGGGGCGGGGTGCCTGCCGGTGGCCGGCTCTCGGCCCGCAGGCTCGCCGAACCCGTGGTGGGCGAGGGGCTGGCTGCCTGATGAGAGACACGCACTGGGTCGGCGGACAAGTGCGGTGCGGGTGAGCCACAAGACCCCGGCGCCACACTTTCTCCTGACCCCGCTCGCAGAAGGAGTCACCATGTCAGTAGCCACCAACCTGCGCGTGGCCAGCCTCGCCGAGCGGCCCGACCTGGCGAACGCGATGCTGACGATGGAGGCGACGTGGCCCGCGTACGTCCGGGCCGAGCCGCTGCTCGTCAACTGGGCCTTCGAGCGGCACGCGGAGCACCAGCTCGTCGTGCTCGACGGCGACGGTGACGACGAGCGGGTCATCGCGCGGGCGGCGAGCGTGCCGTTCGCGTGGGACGGCGACCTCGACAGCCTGCCGGACACGGGCTGGGACGAGGTGCTGCGCCAGAGCATGCTCGACACCTACGCCGGTCGCGAGCTGACCGCCGTCTGCGCGCTGGAGATCGCGATCGTGCCGGGTCTGCAGGCGAGGAACCTGTCCGCGCGCACCCTCGTGGCCCTCAACGACAACGCGCGGCGCCTCGGCTTCGCCGACCTCATGGCGCCGGTGCGGCCGAGCAACAAGCACGCCGAGCCCGAGGTGCCGATCACCGAGTACATCACGCGTACCCGGCCGGACGGGCTGCCCGCCGACGCCTGGCTGCGCGTGCACGTCCGCGAGGGCGGCCGGATCGTGAAGATCTGCCCGGCGTCCATGGCGATCGCGGGCAGCCTCGCGCAGTGGCGCGAGTGGACCGGCCTCCCGTTCGACGAGGACGGCCCGGTGGCGGTGCCCGGTGCGCTGACCCCGGTCGAGGTCAGCGTGGCGCACGACCGCGCCGTCTACATCGAACCGAACGTGTGGATCCGACACCGCCTGAACAAGTGAAAGGCCCATCATGACCAGCACCCTGCCCAACCAGGCCGAGAAGATCCGCGACCGCGCGGCGCTGATCGAGGTGATCGGCGGGTACATGGCGTCCCAGGCACTGCGCCTCGCGGCGGAGCTGAAGATCGCCGATCTCATCCACGACGGCGTCGACACCAGCGCCGCGCTCGCGCAGGCCACCGGCTCCCACGAGCCGTCGCTGCACCGGCTGCTGCGCATGCTGGCCGCGGTGGGCATCACCACCGAGCCGGAGCCGGGCCGCTTCGGCCTCAGTGCCGTCGGCGAGCAGCTGCGCTCGGACTCGCCCGACTCGCTGTGGGCCTTCACGCGGTTCTTCACCGACCCGTCGCTGTTCACCTCGTGGCAGTCGGTCGGGCACACCGTCAGGACGGGCGAGTGCGCGTTCGACCAGGTGCACGGCAAGAACGCCTACGTCCACCTCTCGGAGCAGCCGGAGCTGTCGGCGCTGTTCAACCACGCCATGAGCCAGGAGTCGCGGATCGCGGCCGGGCAGGTCGCGGCGGGCATCGACTTCACCGACGTCAAGTCCGTGGTGGACATCGGCGGCGGCGACGGCACGCTGCTGAAGGCGATCCTGACCACGCACCCGCACCTGACCGGCGTCGTCTTCGACAGCCCGAGCGGGGTGGCCGAGGCGCCGAAGGTGATCGCCGAGGCGGGCCTCACCGACCGCTGCGAGGTCGTGGCAGGGGACTTCTTCCAGGCCGTGCCCGAGGGCGGGGACCTGTACATCATCAAGAGTGTCTTCCAGGACTGGGACGACGAGCCCGCGGCGAAGCTGCTGCGCACGGTCCGCGCGCACATGCCCGATGGCGCGAAGCTCCTGATCGTCGGCTCGGTCCTGACCGACACCGCCACCACCGACGAGCCGGTCATGTTCCTGACCGACGCGAACATGCTCGTGACCGCCGGTGGCCGCGAGCGGACCGAGAGCGAGTTCGCCGCGCTGCTCGCCGACACCGGCTTCACGGTGGAGGTCGTGGCACGCAACGCGGCCGGCCCGCTGTCCGTCATCGAGGCCCTGCCCGCCTGAGCCTTCTGGAGTACCGACATGATCCCGTTCAGCACCGCACCGAGTGAGAAGATCGACAGCGGCGGCGGCAAGTGCATGTACGCACAGCTCGACCGGTTCCGCGAGTCGGCCCCGGCCGTGGCCGTCGAGCTGCCGGAAGGCGTGGTGGTCTGGTCCGTCACCAGGGGCGACGTGGTCCGCAGGATCCTGACCCACCCCGACGTCTCCCGCAACCTCAGGAACAACGTGCCGATGTACGAGCCGGGCGAGGTGCCGTGGCTGTCGCCGTGGGTGGACGTCGAGTCCATGTCCACCGCGGAGGGCCGCGAGCACCAGCGCCTGCGCAAGCTCATCGCACCCGCGCTCACACCCAAACGCATCGACGCCATGCGCCCGCACCTGGCCGCCATCGCGGAGAAGCTGCTCGACGACCTGGCGAGCGAGCCGGCCGACGAGCCGGTCGACCTGCACGTCAAGTTCTCCCAGCAGCTGCCCACCAGGATGATCTGCGATCTGTTCGGCGTACCGGAGGACCTGCGTCCCGAGGTGCTCCGCATCCTGCGCATCGTGCTGAACACCGACAACGTGCCGGAGGAGGAGTCGTCGCGGGTCTTCGTCGACATCGGCGTCGCGATGCGGACCCTCATCGACGGCAAGCGCCGCGAGCCTGGCGACGACCTGACGAGCTACCTGATCGCGGCCCGCGTCGACGGCGAGGCGCCGCTGTCGGAGCAGGAGCTGGTCGACATGTTGATCCTGCTGATCGGCGGCGGCAGCCAGACCACGGTGTCGCTCATCGACCACACCGTCCGCGAGCTGCTGGCCAACCCGGACCAGCTCGCGATCGTGCTGGCCGACCCGAGCCGCTGGCCCGACGCGGTCGAGGAGTCGCTGCGTCTCCAGTGCCCGGTCGGCCACCTGCCGATGCGGTGGGCCAAGGAGGACATCGACCTCGGCGAGGGCGTCGTGATCAGGAAGTACGACGCCATCATGGTCAGCTACCTCGCGCACGGCCGTGACCCCGACGTGTTCCCGAACCCGCTGGCGTTCGACGTCGACCGGGACAACAAGGAGCACATCGCCTTCGGTGCCGGGCCGCACTTCTGCCCCGGCGCGCGGCTGGCGCGGCTCGAGGCGGCGGTCGCGGTCCCCGCGTTGTTCGCCCGCTACCCCGACCTCGCGCTCGCGGTGGCCCCCGAGGACGTGCCGCCGCTGCGTTCGTTCATGGCCAACGATGTCGCCTCGCTCCCGATCCTGCTCCACCACGAGGCCGCCGCGGCTGCCTGAGCGATTACCGGTCGATTACCCCCTCCGGGTACCGTCGAAGACTGGCGGTACCCCCTGGGGGTAAGTCCAGTTTTGGAGGGATCTCGTCCATGTCCACCACCGACGACCCGTCGCAGCCGCGAGCCGGACGCAAGGAGTGGCTGGGCCTGGGGTTGCTGGTCCTGCCGTCGTTGCTGCTGTTCATGATGCTGACGATCCTGTTCCTGGCGATCCCGCACATCGCGGCGGACCTTCGCCCCAGCAGCACGCAGATGCTGTGGATCGTCGACATCTACGGCTTCCTCATGGCGGGTTTCCTCGTCGCCATGGGCACTCTCGGCGACCGCGTGGGCAGGCGACTGGTGTTCACCGCCGGCTCCGGGGTGTTCGCCGTCGTCTCGTTCGTCGCCGCCTACACCGGTGACCCGGGCTGGATGATCTTCTGGCGGGCCGTGCTCGGCGTCGCCGCCGCCGCGGTCATGCCCGCCACGCTCGGCCTGATCTTCTCGATGTTCCTCAACGCCAGGCAGCGCGGCATCGCGATCGGCGCGTGGGCGGCGAGCATCTCCGTCGGCGTCGCACTCGGTCCGCTGCTCTCCGGCGTACTGCTCGAGGTCTTCACCTGGCGGTCCACGTTCCTGATCTCCGTGCCGGTGATGGCGCTCGTCGCCGTGTTCGCGCCGTTCGTCCTGCCGGAGCACAGGGACCAGAACGCGGGCAGGCTCGACCTCTTCAGCGTCGGCCTGCTGCTCGCCACGCTGCTGCCGCTGGTCTACGGCGTGAAGACCCTCGCGAAGGACGACTCGTTCACGGTCGCGATCGGGGCCGTCGCCGTCGGCGTGGCGTTCGGCGTGTGGTTCGTGCTGCGGC
This sequence comes from Actinophytocola oryzae, assembly GCF_004364325.1. Classification (GTDB taxonomy): domain Bacteria; phylum Actinomycetota; class Actinomycetes; order Mycobacteriales; family Pseudonocardiaceae; genus Actinophytocola; species Actinophytocola oryzae. Next base: position 217,636 of record NZ_SOCP01000018.1, read on the forward strand.
AGCTGCGGTCCGCCGCGCCGCTGCTCGACGTGCGCCTGTTCGCCAACCGCACGGTGTCCGGTGCCCTCTCGGTCTACATCCTGGCCGCGCTCGCCATGGGCGGCACGTACCTGATGTTCACGCAGTACCTGCAGCTCGTCGCCGACCTGTCGCCGTTGCAGACGGGCCTGTCGATCCTGCCCGCCGCGCTGGTCCTCGTCGGGGTGTCGATGGTCGTGCCGATCCTCGCGCGGAAGGTGCGGCCCGGGTTCGTCATCGCGGGCGGGCTCGCCATCCAGGTCGTCGGCTACCTGATGCTCACGCAGGTCGAGAGCACCGCGGGACTCCCGTTGCTCATCGCGGGCTTCATCGTCCTGTATCCGGCCGTGAACCCGGCGATGGCGCTCACGACCGGGCTGGTCGTCGGCTCCGTGCCACCCGCGAAGGCGGGTGCCGCGTCCGGACTCGCCACGACGGCCAACGACCTCGGGCTCTCGCTCGGCGTCGCACTCATCGGCAGCATCGGCGTCGCCACCTACCGCGACGGCATCGACCTGCCCGGCGGCCTGCCCGCCGACGTCGCCGCCTCGGCGCGGGAAAGCCTCGACGGCGCGGTCTCCGCCGCGCAGGGCCTTCCCCTGGACGTGAGTGCGGCGGTGCTCGAGCCTGCGCGGGCCGCGTTCACGAGCGGGCTCAACCTCGGTGCCGTCATCGCGGCGGTGATCGCCGCCGTCGGCGCCGTGCTGGCGGCCACCCGCCTGCGGCACGTGCCCCCGACCGGTGCGCCGGCCGAGGCGCCCGTGCCCGCCGACAGATCCACTGTGGACGCGTAGCGAGCCCGGTGCGGTGCGGCCCCTCCAGACCCCGGGGGCCGCACCGGCCAATTCTTCGTCGTGGGAAGGAACCGGCGGTGGACAGCAGACCAGGATTCGGCACGGAGCTGTTCGACGGAAGGCTCCGGCTCGACCTCCTCGACCCGGTGCCGTCCCTGCTCCTCGACGCCGAGAGCGAGGCGTTTCTCGCGCGGCTGCGCACCTTCTGTGAGGAGAAGGTCGACGGCAGGCAGATCGAGCGCGAGGACCGGATCCCGGACGAGGTCGTCAACGGGCTCAGGGACATCGGCGCGTTCGCCATCAAGATCCCCAAGGAGTACGGGGGTCTCGGCCTGCCCGGCGTGTGCTACCACCGGGCACTGATGATCGTCAGCAGCACGCACTCCGCGCTGGGCGAACTGCTCGGCGCGCACCAGGCCATCGGGCTCGTGCAGCCGCTGCGCCTGTTCGGCACCGACGAGCAGAAGAAGTCGCTGCTTCCCCGGTGTGTCAGGGAGATCTCCGCGTTCATCCTCACGGAGCCGGACATCGGCAACGACCCGTTCCGCATGCGCACCACCGCGACGCCGACGGTCGACGGCTGGGTGCTCGACGGCGTGAAGCTGTGGACCACCAACGGGGTGCTCGCCGACTTCCTCGTCGTGATGGCCGTGGTGCCCGCGTCGGACCGTGGCCCAGGCGGGATGTCGGCTTTCGTGGTCGACGCGGACGCCCCCGGCGTCACGGTAGAACATCGCAACTCGTTCCTGGGCCTGCGCGGCCTGGAGAACGGGGTCATCCGGCTGCACCAGGTCGTCGTGCCGGTGAACAGGATGATCGGGCCGGAAGGTCAGGGCCTGGAGGTCGCGCTGGCCGCACAGGACACGGGACGGCTCTCGCTGCCCGCGGTGTGTGTCGCGGCGGGCAAGTGGAGCCTCAAGATCGCGCGCGAGTGGTCGCGGGTGCGGGTCCAGTGGGACAGGCCGATCGGCGAGCACGAGGCCGTCGCCGCCAAGATCGCGTTCATCGCGGCGACGACGTTCGCGATGGAGGCCATGGTCGAGGTGTCCGGCCGCCACGCCGACGAGGGCCGCTTCGACACCCGCACGGAGGTGGAACTGGCGAAGCTGTTCGCGTCGGAGAAGGCGTGGCAGATCGCCGACGAGCTGGTCCAGCTCCGCGGTGGACGTGGCTACGAGACCGCGGAGTCCGCCGCGGCGCGCGGTGAGCGCGGCGTGCCGGTCGAGCAGCTGCTGCGGGACCTGCGGATCGGCCGCATCTTCGACGGCTCGACCGAGGCGCTGCGGGTCTTCATCGGCACGGACGCCCTCGCGGCGCGGAACGAGCCCGCGGGCCACCCCGCCCGGGCGGGCGAGCTGGCACCCGCGTTCGGCCAGCTGGCACAGCACGTCCGGTTCGTCGACCGAGAGGCCCGCCGCCTGGCCAGGCAGATCGACTGCGCGAAGGCAAGATGGGGCGAGGGCATCGGCGAACGGCAGCGGTTCCTGGGCCGTGTCGTCGACATCGCGGCCGAGCTGTACGCGATGTCCGTCGCGTGCGTGTACGCCAAGGTACTCGGCGAGCAGGCGACCGAGCTGGCCGACGTGTTCTGCCGCCAGGCACGTCGGCGCGTTGGCGAGCTGGGTGACCAGCTGTGGGTGAATACTGACACCCACGACAGCGCAGTGGCGGCACGGGTGCTGGCGGACGGCTACACGTGGCTGGAGGAGGGCGTGCTGGACGCCTCCATCGAGGGACCGTGGATCGCCGAGCCCGCACCGGGGCCGTCGACGAGACCGAACCTGCATCGAAGGATCCGGAGGCAGTGATGGACGTCGGCTCGCTGGTCGACCAGGCGCAGCGCGTGCTCGTGCGTTCCCCCAACCGTTTCCTGGACGCGCTGGAGGCGGGCACCGTGTCCCGCGACCGCCTGCGGCTGCTGGCGGGGGAGCTGTACTGGCTGGTGTCGACCGACGCGCGGAGCAGCGCGCTGCTGGCGGAGCGGTTCCCCACCTCGACACTGTTCGCGGGCATGGCCGCGGGCGAGGACGAGGCGTTGCGCCTGCTGCTGGAGTTCGCGGCGACGCTCGGGCTGGGGGAGCGGGACCTGCGCGCGTACGAGCCGATGCCGTCCGCGCAGGCGTATCCGGCGTATCTGGCCCAGACGGCGGCCTTCGGTGGGCGCGCGTCGCTCCCGTTCGCGATGCTGGTGAACGTGGCGGAGTCCGGCGGCTACTACACTCGGGCGGCGGATGCCCTGGTGGCGAACTACCGCTTTCCTGAGCCGTCGGTCGCCCACTTCCGCTTCTTCTCCGACACTCCCGAGGAGATGCTGAAGCTGGCCATCGACACCGTCTCACTGGGACTGTCCGAAGGGGACGACCCGGCGATGCTCGTCCGCACGGCCAAGATGGTCAACGCCTACGAGGCCGCGTTCTGGTCGACACTGGCAGGCTAGCCCCGCACTGAAGGACGCCTTCGTAACACTGGGCGTACTGAAGGACGCCTTCAGTGCATTCCCACCGGGACGCGGCCAGCTACAGCTGACGCGGCTCGGCACAGCTAAGGCGGCGAGACCTCGACGCGGCGGTCGATGCGGTCCTCGATCCACGTGCTGGTGTCGATGAGCCACAACCGGTCCACCGTGATCTGGTAGACCCGATGGTCCGCAGGCGGGAGCAGCGCCTCGACCGGAAGCGTGTACTCGGCGCGACTCTCCTCGTCGGGCAGCAGGGCGTCGTAGAACGTGGCGTGGTGGGCCCGCACCTCGACCGGGTCCAGCTCCCGGCAGGTGCCGGTGAACTGGGCCCCGTCGACCTCCGTCAGGGCGCCGTCCCCCGTCACGTACAGGGAACCACTCACCGACGGCCGCACGGCGACATGCCTGCTGTGCCGGGACTGCGTGGCCGACCCGAACAGGAACCGCAGCGGCCGCGGCAGCCACGCGTACTGGAGCACGGCCGTCCACGGCTCACCGCCACCGGACACAGTGGACAGCGAGAGGTACCTAGCCTCCGCCAGCACCCGATTCGTCCGCTCTGCCAGGCTCATGCCGCCTCCAGCCAACGGGAGTCTTCCCGGTTGAGCGCGATGGCGACGTCCGCCCGGCCGAAGACCAGGATCTCGTTGTCCGCCAACAGATCCGTGTCGACGGGCACCTCGGGCGAGTGGTGGATCAGGCGGTACTCGGCACCGCGGCTGTCCAACAGAGCCATCAGGCGGTCGTACGCGGTCATGGTTCCAGGTTAGGCGGCCACGTCCACACGAGGACCGACGTCCAGTGTGCGCACAGTCCACAGTTACCGGAGGGTTTCCTACCGGATCTTAGGTTGTGGGTGGCGGACCGTCGAGGGCGAGGAGGCGCACGGTGACCGACTTCAGCGCTGCCACCACCGCGAGCGGCCCGCTCACGGTGTTGGTTGGCTCGCTCCGCTCGCTGGTGAGCGGGCCTTCATCCGGCGTCTTCCCTCCTGCGCGCGGAAGTCCCTGGGCTCGTTCCTCGCGCAGGGACTTCCGTGCTCGTCAGTCCAGACGCCGGCGGCCCGCTCACGGTGTTGGTTTGGCTCGCTCCGCTCGCTGGTGAGCGGGCCTTCATCCGGCGTCTTCCCTCCTGCGCGCGGAAGTCCCTGGGCTCGTTCCTCGCGCAGGGACTTCCGTGCTCGTCAGTCCAGACGCCGGCGGCCCGCTCAC
>NZ_SOCP01000019.1 GCF_004364325.1 Actinophytocola oryzae
CAGCCGCCCATCCCAGACAGCAGTCACGATCACGCCACCGTCCAGGCCCACACGCCGCAAGCGATCAGCCAAGACGATCTAAATCAGTGGCATTGGGTGTAGCCCAGGTTGTAGGCGAGTTGGGAGGCGGCGTAGTAGCACTCGGCCAGTAACCCGAACGCACGCTCCCGCGAGTGGCCGGAGAGGCTGTAGGTGGCGGCCCGCAACTCCTCAAGCAGGCCAGGTACTTCCATGCCGAGTTGTCCCAGGCTCACCTCGTGGCGCAGTTGCGAGGCGTGAGCGACAGCGGCCGACAACTCGCGGAGCGGGCGGGGACGAACGCTCTCCTCCGGTTCAACGCGGTAGGCAGCCAACTCTCGCCGGATAGCTGGGATGGCGGCGTGCACGCGGTGCTCTTCGCGGGTGATCTTGGGGTACGGCAGTTCGAACAGGTCGGCGATACTGACGTTCAGCCCGCGGGAACATGCCGAGACGAACGCTGGTGAAGCAGGTGCACGGCCCTGCTCGACGGCGCGGACCAGACTCACTGAAACAGCCGCGCGACGAGCAAGTTCGGTCTGCGTCCACCCAGCGAGCTTTCGCGCGTCGGCGACCCGCCTGCCCACGCCTGCGGCGTCGTCCTCGTTCACGACGAACCCCTCCCGGTTCTCGGCTCCAACGATGCCATTCCCTGGCCGGGTACCCAACTGATGCCTCGTCGAGCCATGTACGTCATCGGCTTAACTACGACCTCGATCACCCGCCGTGCAGGGCTCGGCGATGACTCGGCTTCGGCATATCGTGGCTGCTTGGTTGAGTCGCTTGGTGATCTCGGCCCAGTCGGTTGGCTCGCCCATCAGGACACGTCGGTTGTGCTCGGTGAGTGCGCGTGACAGCTCCTCCAGCTCGATCACAGCGTCGACTTGATCTGGATTGGCCGGGACTGACGGGATTCGAGCCCGTGCCTGCGCTATCCGCAGTGTTGCCGTTGTCAGTACGTCGTGGAGCGCGTCAGTTGCCTTCGCAGCGGTGAGCGCGTCGAATCCCGCGACCAACTCGCCGTCCGCACCCAGCAAAGTGTCCGCCTCGCACCAGAACTCCCTGGGCGCGGATTGCTGCCCGGCCTCAAGCTTCGAGATCGACGTGCGGTCGTAGAACAGCCGCTCCGCGAGCCCTGTCTTGTTGAGACCGTTTCGCTCGCGATGCTCGGCGAGACGCTTGCCCAGCTCGGCACGTTGTGCGGTGACGTGTGCTGACTCTCGCGTCACGACCGGTCCCGCCGCCCGCCGACGCCCTGCATGGCCGACACCTCTCCTACTGATCGTGTTTGAACAGGTACTCACCGATCATCGTGCCGGTGTTCGCGAGCGGGGAATGACAAGGAAGTGACAAAGAGTCGAGCCTGCCAGTCCTCCGGTTCTTGTCATCTCCGGGAAGCAGGCTGCCGACACAGCAGCCTGCTCCCCGTTCCTGCCATTACCACTCGCCGTGACGTCTGGCGTCAGGTCTCGTTACGAGTGCCGCCGAGTTCTACGATGCCGCCGAGTTCGCGTTTGACGGCTGAGGGGCCGGGAAATTCGGCGGAGAGGATGTCCATCAGGAGTTCGTCGCATGGGTCGCCGAGCCAGAAACCTGACTGGCGAAGGCGGCCCCCTGATTTGAAGCCGGCGTTTTCGTACGCGCGGATTCCGGCGGCGTTTTGTTCGAGGACTTTCAGCCACACCATGCGTAGGGCAGTGAGGTGGAAGGCCCAGTCGAGGGTGAGCAGTGTTGCCTCGGTTGCGAAGCCTCGGCCGCGGGCTTCGGGAGCGAGGAGCATGGTGTACTCGGCGGTTCGCACCTGGTGATCGATGGCCAGGATGGTCATGCCAACGGGTTGCTCGTCCTCGGTGTGGACGACTTCGAATTGGGTGTAGCGGTCGGACTTTGCTTGGCGTTCGAAGCCAGCTGCGCGAGTCTCCCAGGACTGCGGCACCTGGTTGCCGTAGCCAAGGATCGTGCCGGGGTGGTTCTCCCAGCGGTGGTATTCGGGGAGCATTTCCGCACGAGGTTGGGCAAGTGCCAGGCGCTCACCCCGAAGCAAATACTTCGGCTGATTCATCAACGGTCTCCTTCACGCTTGTGGTTGATCATTGTGTATCGATGGGTACTGGGTGGCTCGTCGATTGGGTCGCCGTCGCGGCCGGCGATCCAGGCGTGAAGGCGGACGGGGTCGATGGCGATGCCGTGGCACCACGTGGCCCGCTTGCCGGCGGCCGCGAGCAGCAGCTTGGCGGCCACGGACTCTTCCAGGCACGCGATCCGGGCGGGGATGTAGCGGGCGGCGTAGCGCACGGCTCGCACTGCGTGACGTGCTTGCAGATCGGTCGCCCACAGGTGCCGCGCTCCCAGCTGGGTCAAGCGCACCAGTCGAGCGAATCGATGTTTACGGCCGGACTGGCGGACGAGAAGGACGAGGCCGACGATCGGCAGGGCAGCGAGGCGCCATGGCCACGGTGCGTTCCCGATGGCAGGTAGTGCGGCGGCGGTCTCCTGTGTTCCCCAGGACACGGTGGAGCCGTTGAGACGGATGACGACCGGTGCTGGCGCTGCCTGTGGCGACCCCGTGAACCAACCTCGGTTCGAGAAGTCCGTGTTGATCGTCTCCACGGTTGTGTTCAGGGCTTCTGGCTGCTGTCCGGCGACGTACAGGTTCCACAGGCGCATGGCCTCGCCACCGAGCATGGTGACCTCGCCGGTCTGGTAGTCAACGACCAGCGTGGCGTGGCTCGTCTGGACCGTTCGAAGCCATGGCGCTGGGCTCTCTTGCTCGCCGCCGAGTTGTCGAGATTGTTGGATCATGTCGCGCTCACGTTGGTGGGCATGGCCCAGTCGACTGGGCGGGCGGACTCGAGCGAGCGCAGCCAGACTTCGGCGGCGAGGACCCGCTGTAGGTGACCCCAGTGGATGTTGCGACCGGCTGCGGCCATGTGGATCTCGCTGCGGAGCTTGTCCAAGGTGATGAGTCCGCGGCCAGCAAGTCGACCGTCGGCGAGGTCGAGCACATGGTGGAGGTTGCGACGAAGGCCCTGGTGGTGGTCGCCAACGAAGGTGCCCTTGGCAGCGCGGCTGCGCACGGTCTCCGGCAAGAGCCCGGCGGTTGCCGCCGACAGCAGCGGCTTGTACTGACGTGGGGAGCCGCGAAGCCAGCCGTGCACACCAAGGGTGATGTCGAGCAATCGGGCGTCCAGGTAGGGGTTGTGCATGGCGATACCGAAGGCGTCTGCGAGCTGGTTCTCGGTGTGAGCGGTGCGTGCGGTGAACCGTGTTCGGGTGATCAGGTCTCGGTCGGCATGATCCCGTAGTTCAGGCATCTTGACCTCGGCACGCGATGTCGAGGACAGATGCGCCGCATGAGCCGTGAGCCATCCTGGGGCTGCAGCGGCAGTGGATGGTGCTTGGCCCCGGATGGCTTGGGCGATCAGCGGCCATGGGCTGGTCCGGCGTAACCGCGCCCATCCTTGGGCGTCGGCTGCTAATCGGAGCCATCGGCCGCGACGGGCCAGGTCCGCCAGGTAGACCGGTGGTGGCAGGAACAGGGTGTCGCCGCCGTCTCCGGTCAGATGGCACGTCACACCGATGTCCGCGAGCAGTTCGAACTGCGCCGAGAGCATGGCCCAGGTGACGGTGGATGGCGCGGGCTCGTCTGTCGATGGCAGCGTGTCCAGGCCGCGGTAGGGCAAGTGATCGTCGGTGAGCGGCATGAGCACGTGGCGCATCGTGGGATGTGCGGCGGCAGTCACGCGGGCGTGGTCCAGATCGCCTCCAGAGGTGACCTCGGCCGGGTGCGCGGTCACCGCGTTGACTGCACGGTGCCGGGCAGCGAGCACAGCAAGGGTGGTCGAGTCCATGCCGCCCGACAAGTCCGCCGCCACGATGCCCGTCATCCGAACCTGCACGCTGGCAGCAAGAGTGCTCCGAAGCTGGTCAACAGCCTCGGACCAGCGCCGTGGCGTCCGCGTCCAGATCTGGGTCAGCTCCTTGACCTGGCCATCCGCCAAGACCAGACGGGTGCCGGGCGGCACCAGTGTGACTCCCGAGAAGGCGCTGCCGGTGATCTCGGCGTAGGGGTCGGCGAGGAACGCGGCCAGCCATGCCTCGTCGACCTCTGCGCGGCTGAGTGAGGCGAGCGCGCGTGAGCTGGATCCCCAAGTCAGTGCGCCGTCGTCGCTCCGGACGGTGTAGATCGGGCAGGCGCCGGCCGGGTCGGTCCAGATGGTCACCTGGTCAGGCTGGGCACGGATGATTGTGTACGCGCCCGCCCACTCAGTGATGACCCGGTCGGGCACGTGGTGGCCTACCAGTGTCGCGAGTTCCTGACTGGTCGCTGAGCATGGGCCGATCGCTACGACGGCCTCCGACTCGTCCAGGCTCGTCACGATCTGGATGTGGCGCTCTGGCCATGCGTCGCAGACCCAGATAGCCGGTCGCGGCCAGATGATACGCGCTTCGACCGGTACCGGCCTGTTCCCGGTGCCGCTGTGTCCACCGAACCAGCGCACGTGTGTTCGCTTCCTCTCCAGCCCCACGATGAAGGCGGTGGCGCTTGGGCGAGCGCCACCGCCGAGGTGCAGACCTAGTCGTACGCGTTGCGCTTGGCCTCGGTGCTCTGCTCCTCACCACCGGTGGTGAGCGTGACCACGTCCCCCAGGCCGATCACGAGGATCGAACTGTCGGTCAAATCCCGCGTTTCGTATTGCACTGTCATTCCCTTCTGGATGGTGCGGCATAGCCGCTCCTTCTCGCCCCGACCATTCCGGCGATGCGGCCGGGAACGTCATTTGAAGTTACGCACGTTGCCCACATCGAGCGGGCTGTCTGCCGGACTGTTCAACATCGCCACCCCGCCCGGACTCCAGCTGGAGCTGCGCAAACGCGCTGTCAAGCACTGGCCCGGAACTATTCTGTCCGGACACCCGGTCGCGAATCGCGTCTGCCAGTGCGACTAGCGCGTCAGCAATTTCGATGTGACCCTCAGCGCCGCCTTCTTGGATCGCGAAGACAAAGATAGACAGGGTCTTGTTGACCATCCGCACACGCTCGATCAACGCTCGATCCTCGGTGGCAATTACGCGGTCTTCGTGGCCCGGAGAGTCAGTCACGATCGCACTCCTGGACCTGAACCGATATCACGTGTGCCCTCAATCGGCGTCCGGCGCGATTGCCCATCAACGTGCTCTTCATCGATCTGCCTGCCTCGTCGCGGCTTGCATCCTCGTCCTGTCACTGACCTGCGATGGGGGGCTGGTGACCGACTCTCTCTCGGCGGCCAGGATGGCTTGGCCTGCACGAACGTGGGTTGGAGCCGGCCACCAGCACGGCCCTTCACGGTGTCGGGAACGGGGAGGTGCCCCCGACAGCGGGCCGACGCTGCGCACGCAGCACGGATGACGCTACGACGCATCCCCTCACGCGAGCCAGAAGTTTGCTAGAGTTTGCTCGACAAAGGGTCATCTTGCGTTAGTTTGTTGACTCATCTTCCCAGGTAGAGGCACTATCAAGTAGTCCGAGCAAACTACTGCACGGATCTGGTGGGAGGAGTAGACATGCAGCTAACGTTCCTCGGCAAGGAGACCCAAGGCGGCGGTTCGCCGACGCTGTTTGCCACAGACACGGACACCTACGTGGTCCAGGGCTGGAAGGTGACCGGGCAGGATACAAGCGTGGAGATCCCCGCGCGCCTGCTCACCTACCTCCTGCAGGGCACACGTCTGGGTGTCGACCTCCAGGACACGGGCAAGGGCACGTTCATCGTGTCGGGTGCTCCGGTCACGGATGCTCAAGCACTGTCACAGATGGACATTCCGGGTCATGAGACCGCGGTGGAAGTCCCCAAAGCAGAAGAGGATGAGACCAGTGGAGATGCTACGGGGTGAAGCGTTCGACGACCTGTTCCGCACCTTCACACAGGACGCGTTTCACCTTGAGGTGCAGGACAGCTACCACACCTCGGAAGAGAGCGGCCCGTTTCATCTGTTCCTGACCGGCCAGCAGGATGACTTCGCATGGCATCGGCCGTGGTTGGACCTCGTACGAGTCGCTACCGGCGCTGGCAGGAGCATCCGGCGTGCGCGAGTCGTCACCGTTCCTCATGGCGACTACACCCGGTGGGGGCTCACCGTCGCCCCGCACAACATCTCCGCTGGGGAAGACATCAGGTGGCTACCCCGCCACCTGATCGATCCGGCAGAACTCACCACCGATGACTACTGGCTGTTCGATGACAAGCGAGTGGTCTTCACACTGTTCGAGCCGGACGGCCAGTTCGTCGGCGGAGCCGCCACCACCGATCCGACCATCGTGGCTCGTTGTCGCGAGGTGCGAGACGGGGTGTGGCGGACGGCGATCCCACAGGACAAGTACGTCGATAGCGAATACGTCTCAGCGTAGAGCCGTGCGTTGTGACAAGCTCGCTTCACCAGGCCCGCGAGGCTCTTGGTCATCGACTCCGGGATCTCCGCCGGGACGCAGGTCTCAACGGGCGGCAGCTCGCCGACCTGGCCGGCTGGCACAGCTCAAAAGTGTCCAAGATTGAGTACGGAAAACAGACACCCTCCGAAGATGACATTCGGACCTGGTGCCTGCACACGAACAGTGGCGATCAGTTCACGGACTTGATCGCCACTGTTCGCCACATAGAAGCGATGTATGTGGAATGGCGACGGATGTTAGGCACCGGTACCCGTCGTCGCCAGCAAGCATCGCGAGAGTTGGAAGAACAGACCCAACTCATGTGCTGGTATGAACCCCTCTTGATACCTGGCATTCTCCACACCGCAGAGTATGCTGCGGCCATCCTGCGAAGGGTCATCGACTTCTACCAGGTTCCCGACGACCTCGAAGAAGGCGTCGCCGCACGGATGGAACGCCAGCAGATCCTCTACCGAGGCAACCACCGGTTCCACTTCATCGTCGCTCACCAGGCACTTCTCACCAAGGTCGGCGACACCGCGGTCATGATCGGCCAACTGGACCGACTCCTGGCCACTATTTCCCTCTCCCGTGTCACCTTTGGCATCATCCCACCGCAGGCCGAATACCGAGTCCCAACCAACCAGTTCATCATGTTCGACAACCGGCTGGTCCAGGTCGAGACCATCTCCTCCGAGCTGTCAATCAGCCAACCACGAGAGATCAGCCTCTACGCCAAAGCATTCCACGAACTCGCCCGCCAAGCTGTCTACGGACAAGCCGCAAGAAATCTAATTAGCCAGGCTCTGGACAATCTCCGAGCAGAACAAGAAATCGAGAACGGCCCCGCCGTCTCGACTGAACAGGAGCCGTGAGGCACGATCGTCGCGGGCGACATGCAGGTCTACACGGCCCCGCCACCGATGTACCCGGCTTCGGCCAGCAGCGCTTCGCGGTTGGCCAGTAATGAACTCCTTCAGGGCGGTCGGCTTCAGGTCGATCGACGCCAGCTCGTCGCCAAGTAGGTCTACCCGGTCCAGTTCGTACCCACCGCGCGATGGATCATCGAACTCTGGGCCGCTCCGGGCCGATTCGTCCAGGCTGACCAGCCTGGCCACGAAGAAGTGCTGTACGGCGACCTCGGCGTCCGACGGTGAGGTGAACAGGAACACCTGTGTGGCGTGCGCGGCACGGGCGCCTAGTTCCTCGGCCAGCTCCCGATGCAGCGCCGCGGCCACCGAAATGTCCATGCCCCCCAAACGCCGCCGCCCACCTCCGCCGTCGTCGAGGGCGGCTGGTTGTGGGGACGCGGTAGCACCGACTCCAAGTCCGGTGGCGCGATCTTCTGCCACTGTCGTCTGCACATGGTAGCGCCAGTCGCTGTCGGTTCGATCTATCGGTTGGGTCTTCGCAACGCGACCGCCCCGGTCCCGACAATCCGAGGGGCTAAGTTGAAGATTATGTGCCGGATGCAGAGTTGCCTGTGGGGGTAGACGCATGACCCAGTTGGCGGGTGGTAGTGAATCACTCACCAGCCTGCTACTCCCCGGGACGGGAGACGACCCGGTGCTGGACGGTCTAGCGTTCAGCACCTTCATCGACGGCACGATGTCCGTGCCGGTGTCTCCGGTCGACCAGCTACTGGTTGCGGTCAGCCGTCGTCTGATCCGCGAGGTCCCCTCGGCTGATATGGCAGTGTTACAGCTTCCGCGCGCCCGCCACCGGATCGCGCTCACGCTGGCCATCTGTATGCACCTGCTGCGCCTGAAGGAGCGGCTGCTAGGTGGGCCGATCGTGCTCGCCGCGCTCGACGTCGACATGACCCAACGGCTGCGGACGCTCAGCATGCGCAACTACTCGAGCATCTCTCTCAGTCGGGATAACCCGCTATCAGCGCAACGGCTCACACGCACCGGCGAGCTCGCTCCGCTGGTCGGCTCGACGCCCGGGTCGGCCAACAGTTCACTGATTTACTTCAACACCCGCGTTGGCAACCCCCGGCTGGGATGCAACCCGCCGCTGGTAGTTATCGACGCGACCTCGATCACCAATCCAGACAGCCGCGCACGGGCGCTGGCCTGGGCTTCGAACCACTCGGCCGTCGCGACTATCATCGTCGGCGACATCGGCGACGAGTCACTCCTGCGGACCGTGAACGCAGCTGGTCACACACCCCTCGTGCTCCCCGTGACCAACGCAGAAGTGACCGCGCTGGTCTACGACCTCAACCGCCAGGAGCCTGCGCCGAGTCCGCTGTCGAGCATGTGGATGCTCTGGCAGCAAAATTTTCCGCCGCTCGACATCCATCATGCCGGCGACGCTGAACTCAACGCCGCGATCGCCCGTGCATTCGCCTGCCTGGCCACTCGGCCCGATGGGCAAATGCCGCTGGCGCTCGATTGTCCGACTAAGTTGCTCAACGCTGGCACCCGCCTTGCGGCGACAGTGCGTGACTACCGCAGAGCCTGCGCTCTGGCGAACCTATCTGGGGAGGGACCGGAGCCACTTCGACGAGTGCTCAAGCGCCAGACGTTCAGCGGGCACGGGCCGTGGCAGCCATGGGGCGTTGCCCGCTGGGGAGAACTCAAGGTCGCGGTCGAAACATTGTGGCGGCAACTCGACGAGTGCAATCCGAAGCTCTCCTTGCTGTGGGAGATGCTCGACCAGGCCGACCGTAGCGGCGTTGGCCAGATCCTGATCCGATGCCACAGCAAGGCGGCAGCGGCAGCCACAAAGGCCTCGCTCACCGGCGAGGGACGGACCGACGCGCAGCTCGCCCTGTGGGAGCGGGTCGGTGCGAGGGTCGAGGTCACCACCTTCGCTACGAGGTACTCACCAGGCCACGCCGACGTCCAGATCCTCACTGGCAACCCGCCGCCATGGCACTTCTCGCTACTGTTTGGCGGCGAGGCATCCGCAAACTGGCTACTCGCCTACGACGCCGAGCATGCCGCCCTTCGACGGCAGGTGCGTCGCTGGCAGGACAGCACCGACGCGCGGCGGAGCACCACGTTCCGAGCACTCGGTGCGGCGGAGCCCGCGCCCGTCGCGGGCCCGATATCCGACGCTGAAGGCGAACCCGCCTTCAGCGATCCACCCGAGCTGAGCCTGCCCGGCCTGTCGATCCTCGATGTGCTCGACCGCGCGAGCACCGCGATGGATTCGCCATCGATCATCGGCGCACCCCCCGGTGGCTGGCGCAGCTCCGGTACGATCCGAAGCTGCATTCCGGTCAAGCTCGACGACGGCCGGACATGGTGGGTACCCAACGAAGAAGACCGCAACGGCGATCTGGCGACGCCCGTGCTCGTCGTCACTGCCGCCCGCCAGAAGTACATGCCTCTGCGCCAGGTCTCGCCCGGCGACGTGATCATTGTCCCGGCCGGCGACGGGACCGAATCCGTACATGCACGGCTCGTCGCAATTAGCCATACCAACGACGACGTCGCTTCGCTCGACGCGATCCTCGAGCAATTCCGCAGCGCCGCCCGCAAGGTGATGGACACTAAATCCACACGACAGGCGGCAATAAAGGCGGTTCGCGACACCGGCGCGCATGCCGCAGGTCAACTCGGTCTTTGGGCCAGCGGACAGACGATCGCCCCAAAATCTCCTGATGACATCGCCGCGGTATTCCGCGCCGCACAGCAGCCGGCCCCCGACCTGCAGCTACTAAATAGCGTCGCCGGGACACTACGCACCCTGCACCGCTCACTAGGCCGCTTCGTGACGGCACTTGCAGCCGGCCGTGCCGACGACACCGTCGAACAGCTTCGCCGCCTCGTCGGCGACAGCGCCGACGAGCTCCTCGATGAATTCGTTGCCGCTACGGTCACCGAAGTCGGCTCTTCTACAAACGTGCCCGCAAACCTCGTCGGGCGGCTCCGCTGATCGCGGCACCCGTCCTTGTCGTCGAGGAGGCGTAGGCTTTGCCGAACCGCCGCGACCGCGCGACGCACAACTACATGGTCCTTTTGTTGAACCCCTTGGGGTTGGGGCGGCCCGCATGCAACGCCGGTGTCCAGCCGGATCTCACCTTTCGTAGAAGGAGGAATGTCTATGACCGGCCCCCGTGGCTCCACCAGCCCCATTCCGCCTGCCGGCGCATCTCAGGGTTCGGCCAACCGGGCCGAGGAAATCCTCGTCCACCACATCCTTCAGGACTTGGTGGAAGCCCTGACCGACCGAAGTGGCGGCGACCATCCTTTTCCGTGGTCTCCTGAGCAGAAGGTCTGCGTCGGCGTGCTTGGGGTCACGATTACCCCGCCGCCGGCGGTTACCGGAAGCAGCTCCGCCGCCCCGAACGGCGGGGAGGACAGCGCTGGCACCACGCCGTCCGCCACCGCGCCCCCGGTCGAGAACCGCGGAGTGATCGGCCTGGACTTCGTCGTGGATGGCACCCCGGCAACCGTTGACCTCACCATCGACGTCGACTACGCCATCTACCAACAGCTGCTGCCTGCCTTTACTGACGTGTCCGCGGAGGCCGCACGGCGAGCCGCGGCAGCCGTGACGAACCCCCGTCGCAGACCCACAGTCCCCTTGAGTCCGACCTGGCGCCGCGACCAGCGGCACGTCACGTTGAGCTTGTTGCTCCCCGTCACCGGGAACGAGCACACCATCACTAGCAGCGAATTGAGTGGTGGCTGCCCTCTGGCGACCGACGCGACGAAGGCTGTGGCCAATCACTACACCGACCCGGCGGCACTGTGGAAACTCACGAACAACCAGACGCTACCGGTCGCGGCCGCGTCGGGCACTGAGGCCGCCTTTCGTCAGGCAGTCGGCGCCCGCCGCGACGTATCGTGGATCCCAGTCGCACCGGTGCCGCGCCTGACTGTCTCAACGCTGCCGACCGTCGACGGGAACACTGCCGTGTCGGTGTCGATCACCAACGCCCTCGAGCTTCCGGCGCGCGACCTACAGGACCTTTCCCTGTACGACACCAAGATATCGGTGACCGTCAACGCGCCTGCGCTGTTGCCGCGGCGGCTCGGCTTCGCGGACGACGACTGTCGCTACGCTGGCTTCGCCACGGTCCCTGGTCGGGGGCGCGGCTGCGTCGCCCGCGCAGGGGACGCACCGAACGTCGTGGTCGCTGAGACCCTCCCGATACACACCCAATACCACGCCAACTCCGCCCAGCCTGTCGACATCTCCTTCGGCAACCTCGCCGCCAACTGGGCGGCCGCACTGCCCGCGCTAGCCTTGGAGATGCGAGCGTTCCATCACGGCTGGGACTTCAGCGCTGCCAGAACCCCGGATGAACGGCTCCAGATCGAAGACCTCCGCGATCGGTTCGAGGCGGAGGTGCAGCGCTTCGTACTTGGCCTGGACCTGCTCCGAGCCGATCCTAACCTCGCCCGAGCTTTCGAGCTCGCCAACAACGCCTTCGCCGATTCGCGCGGCTCAACCGCACAATGGCGGCTCTTCCAACTAGTCTTCATTGTTTCCGAACTCGCAGCGCTCGCCGGCCGCGAAAACCCGACCGATCCGCGCCTTCGAGGCGAACTCGATGCGGTCGACGTGCTCTGGTTCCCCACCGGCGGCGGTAAAACCGAGGCGTACCTCGGGCTGATCATCGTCGCCCTCTTCTACGACCGACTGCGTGGCAAGCAGCGAGGGACCAGCGCATGGCTGCTCTTTCCGCTACGGATGCTATCCGTGCAGCAACTCTCGCGCGTCAACGAGATCCTGCACCACGCCGACGCGGCCCGCACGGCAGAGAACCTCAGGGGGGACGCTTTCACCCTCGGCTACTTCGTCGGCGCAGGCAACACCCCGAACCGTCTCGCCTACCCAGACGCCCACGGCTGGTGGCCGGGTCTGATGGAGTTTGCTCAATGGTCCGAGCCTGACCGTGACACCAAGCGCCTCGTCGGCGCGTGCCCCGCCTGCAGCAACAAGAACAGCATCGGTCTGGACGTCGACCTTGCCGACCAGCGCCTCCTCCACCGGTGCCGTGCCTGTGGGCACATTTTGCCGATCCACGCCAGCGACGATGAGGTCACCCGCTACCAATCCTCGGTCATCGTGTCGACGGTTGACAAGATCTGTGCCTTCGCCCGCAACGGCCAGCTCACGGCCATCAACCGCGGCCCCCGGGCCAAATGCCCCCAGCACGGCTGGTACACACACAAGAGCTGCATCGCCAAGGACTGCTCGGCGCCACCGGCGACGCACACGGCGCCAACGGGTTTCAAGGACCCGACACCAGCCCTGTGGATCCAGGATGAGCTGCACCTGGTTAGGGAAGAGCTCGGAGTGTTTGCCGCCCACTACCACACTCTCCTGGCCGAGCTCGCCCGCGGCGCTGGCAACGAGCCATCCAAGATCATTGCCGCCACCGCCACCATCGAGCAGTTCGAAGACCAACTGTCACAGGTCTATGGCCGCCGCCCCAGAATGTTCCCTACCGGCGGCGGCACATTGGCCCGGTCCTTCTACACGACGACCACCGACGACGTGCGACGCATCTACCTCGGTGTGCTCCCCGCCGGCGGCGGGACGGTCAAGGTCGACCTCGCCGGCATCGTCACCGCCCGCATCATCGAGCGCATCCACCACCTCACCGACGACCCGGCCCCGTTGCTGGCCACGATGACCGCCGTCGGCGTCACGCGCACAGTGACCGAAGCCCGGTCGATGCTCTTCTACTACGAGCTGGCCCTTGCCTACGTCAACTCCAAGGCGCACGGAGTCGCCATCCTTGACGACCTCAACCGCCTGTCAGAGCACCTCATCAACTCCGGCACCGACCGGGTGAGGTCCGAGTACCTCAGCGGCGAGACGTCGCTCGGAGAGCTCGCCGCCATCGTCGCCGCAATTCAGGACTCCAACTCAAGAACCAGACGAGCGGATCGCATCCGTGGCTTGGTCGGCACCTCGGTCGTCTCCCACGGCGTGGACCTCGACCGCCTCAACTTCGAGATCCTCGCCGGAATGCCGCCCTCCTACGCCCACTACATCCAGGCAACCGCGCGTGCCGGCCGTAGCCACGTCGGGCTGGTCATCGACATCTTCGACCGTGCCAACCGTCGCGAGACCTCGATGTACCAGAGCTTTTTCACCACTCACGCCGCGCTTGAGCGCATGGTCGAGCCTGTGCCGGTGAACCGCTTCGCCAGCCGCGCCGTCGAGCGGACGTTGCCTGGCATCGTCTGCGCCCTGTTGTGGGACGAGACCCGCGCCGCCACCTGGGGGACGACCGAGGACATCCGCACCACCCGCCGGTTCCGTGACTGGTGGAATGCTCGAGCCACCAACTTCCTGCCCCAGGTCGCTGACCGACTTGCACGGGCGTACCGCTGTCCGGTTCCCGACCCCGCCATGGCGGCCGACGAGCAGCGGCTCGTCGACGATGCCATGCGCCGTTGGGACCAGATAGAACGACCGCGCATCCAGCAATGGCAGTCCGACTACCTCACTGACCTGTTCACCAGCCCTGCCATGACCAGCCTCCGCGACGTGGACCCCCCGGCCGAGTTCCGGGGCGGCAACCGCGCCGAGCAGGTCATTTCTCGCCTCTACGCTTGAGAGGAATCAGACCATGCAGCGCTCCACCACACAGGTCCTATACCGCTACCTTCCCGACGCCGTTTTCTCTCACGAGGAGGGCTTCTACGCGCGCGTCCACCACATTGGTGGATCCCGCGTCGGCAACATCAACCAGATGGTCCTGCTCGGCGAGCTCGCCGAGGAGATCAGCCGCTGGTATCCCGGCCAGGTCGGAATTCCCAACCCGCGAACCAACCCCGACGAATACGTGATCCTCAAGCCCGAGGAGGTTGTGTGGGACGTCTTCCCACTCACCTTCGAGTGCACCAATTCCGGCTGCGGCCGCATCTCACGGTGGTGGCGCCAGGACAAGCTCATCAACGACACGAACGCCACCGGTCAGCTCCGCTGCTCGCACTGCTCCTCCAAGCTGCGCCAGCTCCGATACCTGACCGCCCACAACTGTGGCGCGATGGAGCCCCTCCACACCCCAAGCTGCCCCACCTGCAACAACGCCACGAACATGTACCTTGAGGACCTGGGTTCATTCCGCACGTCATCGTGGCGCTGCCGTACTTGCGGCAGCGCTCTGAGCACCCGCTTCACGCCCTGCGACTGCCGCCAGTACGCCCGGCCAGGTAGCCAGCCCTACCGCCAGGGGTACACCGCCCGGGACCAGCGCCTCTGGTACCCGCAGACCTTAACCATCCTGAACATCTCCAATCAGACTTACGACAACTTGCAGCGCCACAACAACCGCGGGATCCCAGCGCTGGCATCGTGGCTCGGAGACCAGCAGTCCCTCGCCGTTTCACTCGCCGAGCTCGACCGGCCCGCGACGGGCACGCGGATGTCGGCCAGGAAGTGGGCCGAGACCGAAGGGAAGCTACGGGCAGCTGGCGTCGCTGAGGACGTCATCGACAATGTCCGCTCGATGCAGGGCCCAGCCACGGCCGGGCCGTCGGCGATCGTGGCTGGCGTCAGCGCTCAGGTCATCGACATGGCCCGCGCTCTGCCCATGGTGGAACGCGCCGGATTGTTCGACCACAACGTCATCAACGACCGCCGTAGCTTCGACGACGTCCAGGCGGCCGTATCTGGGACCGCCGCGGCCGCTGGTGTGTTCGTTGCCTCCGCAACCATGGCAGCCCTGGGCATGGAGGACATCTCCGTCACGCAGCGCTTCCCGATCGTGGTCGCCAGCTACGGCTACACCCGAGCGGTGCGCGAACCTGGCCGGGCGCATCTACGCACCTACGCAATACCGCGCCAGTACAGCAACAAGACCCCGATCTTTGCCGTGCCGGCAAACACGGAAGCGCTGCTGATCACCTTCGACGCGGCGACAATCCTCGGCTTCCTCCAGCATCGCGGCCTGTGGACGGGCCTAGCTCCGGCAACAAGCCGCGATGCCAAGGTGTCGGTCGCCGAGATCCTGGCAGCCGACCTCGACGTCGGTGGTGACGGCACCGCCGGGGTTGTCCGTCGCTTAGTGCACTCAGCTTCGCACGCCCTGCTCCGCGCTCTCGACGACGGCCAGAGCGGGTTCGGCGAGTCCAGCCTCGCAGAATGGATCGTGCCCAACGCTTTGACCTCGGCGATCTACGTGGCGTCCTATGCTGAATTCACCCTCGGAGCGTTCGACACCGTTCAGCGACGCCGAATTGGACCGTGGCTCAATCGGGTCGCGGATGAGATCGACCACTGCGACAACGACCCGCTGTGCTCCCAAACCTCGCGACACCGACCACACGCCGCCTGCGACCGCTGCCTGCACCTATCGTTTGGATGCAGGACCTGGAACGCCGACCTCGACCGTAGGCTACTGCGCAGTTTTTGGTTGTGGACGCGTCAGCGGGCCGCGACGCCCTGACCCACAGGTACGGCTCGCCCGCACGCCGAAGTTGCTCGCGGATACCGGCAGCAGCCACCAAGGCACGGGTAGTTTCGCGGCGAAAGCTTCATCCGGAGCACTGACATTCCCCAACCACCATGGGTCCATGCCAAGGTGTGTGATCGCCGACCCGGCCAGCGTCCAGTTCACCACAGGCCAGGCGGAGCAGTTCGGCGTGTTCTTCCAGCAGTTCGATACCATCGGCTTGTTCGTTGCCGCACCAACTCTTGGGGGGTCCTGCCATACGAGGCAACCAATGTCGGGCATAGTGGAGCGATGATCGCTCCAGCCGGCGCTCGCCACAGCGTGCTACGCCACCTTGATGTGGTCAGCGTCAATGTCGGGGCACGTGCGGAAGCTCGGTCCCGGCAGACAGTCCTGCCACCGATCACGACCTATAGGTGGTGGGCCCGGCGCACAGAGGCTGTATCCGGAGCTCTCATCGACGCCGCTAACGCGGACCAACCGGGTCGGCTCGTCGTGGCAGACCCCTTCACTGGCGGTGGTGTGATCGCCCTATCTGCCCTGCTGCGTGGCCACCGAGTGTACGCCCAGGACATCAATCCCTGGGCGACCCAGAACCTCACGACAATGCTGTCGCTCCCGCTGGCCGAGCACCTAGAGCCTGCAGTTGCCCGGCTACGCGCACACGTAGCGGATCTTTTGAACACTGCATATGCCACCTCCTTCGCGGACGCGACCCCAGCGACCGTCGCGCACACCATCCGGGTCGCAGTGATCGACTGCCCGAACTGTTCCGAGGACGTGCGGCTCTTCCCATCGGGAATCGTCAGCCTCAGCGAACGCGTCGACAGGGGCGGGAACGCAGGCTGGCTCGCCTGCCCGTCCGGTCACCTGCAGCATGGCCCCGCAGATCGGCGCACGCGGTGCCGAACCTGCAAGCAACTCATCGACCCCGCAGCGCGCTATACGGCCGGACGTCAATTCCGCTGTCGGTGTGGCCACGTTGGCCGAATCTGGGAAGCAGGGCGCATCCGCTGGGAACCGACTCTCGTCGAGCGCACCATCGCTGGCCGTCGCGAAATCAGCCCGCCATCAGAGCCAGAACTCGTCGCCTCCGCAGACGCATCGTGGCCGACCCAACCTCACCTGCCCTCGATCTCTCTGGGCGAAGAGACCAGCGTGCTGCGCCGCTATGGCATGACCCGTTGGGACCACGTCATGCCACGTCGCCAGTCCGCCGTGCTCAATGCGCTTATCGGCGCGATCGATTCCTCTGCTGCGGGAAATAGGGTTGTTGCCTCGGTGCTCTACGCAGCGGTGCTTGGCTCCGTCGAAATGGCTGGCTACCTGTCCAGATGGGATTCGCGCTACCTCAAGCCCTACGAAGCGGTCGCCAATCATCGCTACAACGTCACTACCCTGTCTGCCGAGCCAAACGTGTGGGGCGCCCCACAGTCGGGGCGTGGCACCGTTGGGCGGCGACTTGAGCACCTCGCCAAGGCAGGGAACTGGTACGCCGAACGCCTCGGCCGCATCCCCAACGTCGTTGGGCCTCTACCCGCAGGAAGGCGGCGCTCAGCCGGATCCCGCGCTCATGACGTCCGGGTCGTAGTAGGGTCCAGCACTAGACTGCTGGCCTCCAGCGACTCGATCGATCTAGTGTGCACGGATCCGCCGTACCACGACGATGTGAAGTACGGAGAGCTCTCCGAAATCTTTCGGGCGTGGGCTGGGCTCGACCTTGCACGCCTCGACGGCGAGGCAGTAGTCAGCGCCGACGGCCTCGACACGGCTGACTACGAGGCGACCCTCGAAATTGCCTTCCGTGAAATGCGGCGTGTCCTGAAACCAGACGGCCACCTTGTCCTGTCCTACGCGAACCGGGAACCAACCGCATGGGCGGCGCTTTTCGGCGCACTCCAGGCCGCCGGGTTCACAACCATCGGCTATCAGGTTGTACACGCCGAGAACGACGCGGACCATGCGAAGGCAAACCGCCGCGCGTGCAACCTCGACGTGATCCTCGACCTCGTGGTCGCCGACGGCCGCCCGCTCAAGCGGTTCGCGCCACCCGTGTCACGAGTCGGAGCCCACGAGGACGCTTTTTGCCACATGCTTGGGACGTTTGCCCTCCGAGTCGGGAACCTCCAGGACACCTGGCGCGAGACGCTGAAGCACTCCATCACCACGCACCCGTTCGTAGACAAGAAGAAGGCCTGAGCGCCGACTCCCGCAACACCTAACTCATAGTCGCGGTAATCCGGTTCGGAGCCTGACGCCGTTCACCCGCGAATTCGCCAGAACTGAGGCGGTTGTGTTAGGAGCCTTTTCCTTGTTTAGCGCGCTGCCTCTGCGGGCACAACCGCAAGAACAATCGCACTGACCGCCACTTACTCATGCCCCATCGGTTCCCTCCATTCGTGGCGGCTCCACGTCGCGCGGCTCGAAGTCCACCGGGGGCGACGCGCCAAGTTGCCCGCCGGATGGGAACGACGCACCCAGGAGCTGCCGACGCTCATCCTCTGACAACGGGTATCGCCACCCCAGCACGTCAAACGCTGCGAATGCCAAATCACCCAGGACAACGTTTCTGCCCTCAACCGTCATCGTCTTGAAGTCCAACTCCAAATCCGACGACTCCTCATCAGTCGGTCGCAACGTCAGTGAACGGACCCGGAAATCATCCTCGATCGTCGAGCTAATCGTGTCGACATCTGCGAATACGTTCGAGCCATCATCCTCCGCTGAGACACGCACCCGACGGGTCCTACTCTGCAGATCGACCGATGACAGCGCGGACGTCGACAGCGTTGGCCACACGTCTTCCCACCTCACCAATGTCGAGTCGTCTCGGCTGCCGCCCTTGCGCTTGTCCGCGGTGAAGTGCACCCGCCATGCGCCGGCCGTCGCGGCCAGCATCTTCGCCCGCACCGTCCACGACGGAGCAGGACGCTCCCGCTCCAGCGCCTCTGATGAGAACGACACTACTGCCCGCGCCGCGCGCCACACGCCGAGATTCGCTACGACCAGACGATTGAGGTCTTCGAGAGCAATCGTCTCCGCGAGCTGTTCGAGCTGCTTAAGCGAGATCATCCCGCCTACGTAGCGCCAAAACGCGGCGCTGTCGAGTGCGCTGGCGCGCTCCAGCAGGTACGGAAGCAAGATCCGCAACTCGTCAGTCTCGAGCTTCCCCCCGATCACCCGCTGCGGTTCGTCGGCGTCGTCGCGCCGCTCGAACAGCGACGTGTTGCCCGTGCGGACGACGCGGACAATGTCGGCGGCCCGCCGTAACCGGGCGGCGACCTCCGGTCGGAGGATCTCGGTGATCGTCTGCTCGAACGACCTCAGATATGCAAGGTCTGCCTCGATGTCGCCCGCGGCCGGTGTGTCTTGCAGCCGCTGCGCGGTACCACTGATCAACAAGCCTCGCCCGCCGCGCACAATATTGCGGCGGAACAAGCTCAGCAACGGCTCCGATACCGAGCCGGTGTCAGCGGTATCCTGCCCTGAAGTGAATCCGTCGATCGCAGGCGCATTAGTCACCAGCGACCCCGACTCGTTCTCTAGCTCACCGCGAAATTCGGCCGCGACCGAGGCGTCGTCATGACGGGAATCAAGCGAGAAGAACACCGGAGCCGTGCGGCCCAACAGATCGACATCGCGCCCCGCTTGTGCCGACCTCAGGTTGTAGCGCAGATATACTTCGCGTTCTTGCCTGTTGCCCGTCCACGACAACACCAGATCCGGGGCATAGGAGTGGTTGAAGTAGTCCGTGTTGGTGATGGCGGCGCTGGGGTCTAGGCTCTCGATCTTACTGATCACCGCACCCTTGATCCCCTCGACGACATCGATCTGATCAGTCGAGTTCAAGGCCGCAGCGACGGCGTCCTGCAACGAGTTGCCTGGCATGGCTATGCACCATCCCTCTTCAAGTTCATCATCGCCAACTTCAACTCCTCAGGACTCAACACGAGCTCGTGCTGCCGATCCGACAACACCAACAGCCACAATCGCGTCGACACGAGCCGGCAGAGCTCGTCATCGATCTCAACTCCGCCCTCGCCGGTCCGCAGCTTCAGCCGCTCCGCGTGCTCACGCACCGCCTCACGCACATACTCGTGGTGGGTCAGCTTGGCCCAGTTGTTCTGACTGAACGGATGCCAGGTGACCCACATGAACTCGGCGTCGTCGTCCATATCGTTCTGGTGGGCGCGGGCCGTGACGCTGTATATATCGGCGAGATATTCCGTGTACATGGCAGCCTGGCTGCCGACCACCGAATACTTCTTCGCCTCCACCAACAGTGGATGCCGCCGTTGACCAAGAAAGTAGCCGGACAAGTCGTAAACCTTCTTGCTGCCGTCGAGCCGCTGACGCTTGCACATCGACTCGTGGTCGTATGCAGTCCAGGGCAGTTGAAGATGCGTCGTGCTCTCCAGGTACTGCTTCGCTCGGAACACGCCCTCTCGGCCTGTCTCTTGCGACCTCTCAGCAGGCATAACCATACAGCTTAGTAGCGGATCACCGCCTCGTCAGCCGATCATTGCGTCCACTAATCCGCACGGCACAATCCACAGCCTGCCTACCGCCAACCGAGTGAACGGCAACCTCATTCTGGCCATGCCCCGTCGTCACCGGTCCAAGGTCTATACCGTGATCGTTGTGTCCGGCGTTGTTGATCAGTAGAGCTTGGTCATCATCGCCTTCTTGCGGTTCTCGTAGGCTTCCCGTTCTGCTTCCGTTGCCTCGGCACCGCGCCGCATGAGGTACGCGGCCGTGCGGGTGAGACAGTTCAGTTCGGTGAGTGGTGTGTGCCGGGGCAGGTTGGCGGAGACCATGCGGTCTTCGATGCCGTCGTGGCGGGGGTTGTGCCGGGCGCCGTGGTTCTCCTCCAGGTGGCGCAGGCACCACTGGTCGAGGTCGGCGGCAGTCTCGTCGGGCTCGGTGGTGCCGTCCGGCATCCGGCTGGCCAGGAGTCGGCCGGAGCGTTCCCATGGTCGGTTGAGCGCGTCTTCCCACTGGTCAATCGTGGCTGTGTACTGGTCGCGGGCCTGCTCGGCGGTGAGGTTCAGGGCCTCGGCGATGTCGTCCCACCGGCCGCCCCGCTCGCGGGCGTTGACCACAGCACGGGATAGGACGTCCTGGGCCATGGATAGCAGGCGAGCGGCGTGGTCGACGTCGTCGTAGGCGTCGCCGTACTCGTCGCTGACCGTCGGCACGCCGCCAGCGGCGAAGTCGGCGGTCTCTCGGTAGGCGGAGGAGAGCGCCAGCCGGGCCAGCGCCCGTCGCGGATGCGTGGTGTCGGCCGGACCCGGCGGGACAGGCGGAATCTGGTCGGTCATCCCACACCCCCACGCCTGCGCTGGCCCTGGTCGGCTTGTGGGATGCGGCCGTCGGTGCGCCACTGGCGCAGCACGGTGCGGCCATAGTTGTTGGTGCCGGCCACCCGGTCCAACTCGGCGCCCGTCGGGATCCGACCGAGGGCCTGCTCCCGCAGGTAGTGCTCCCACATGACCTCCTGAGCCGTCGGCTCGACCGCCGACCCGTGATGTGACGAGACACCGGCGAGATTGATCACCTGCGCGGTCTCGCCACCACTCTCGTTCTCGGTCTCGCCGTCTCGAACTTCGATCGAGGCGACGCCTCCGGTCTCGGATGCGGCGTGCTCGTTCTCGGTGTGCTCGCGAGAGCGCGGACCGTGGGCCAGCAACTCGACGGCCAGCAACAGAGCCACCGGCGGCCAGCCAGCCACGAGAACCGGCTGCCACGTCAGCGTGGGGGCGGCGGAGATGTTGGCCGCCAGCGAGACCGCGATGCCCAGCCAGAACGACAACCACACCGCGATCCGGCCCCGGCGGGTCAGCCGCTCGGCCCTGAGCACCCCGACTGTGGCCAACACGAGCAGGCCGTCCACCGACAGCGGCCACAACGCCGCACCGACCGCATCGGAACCACCGACCCGTGCATACTCGCGCTGGTGCTGATAGGAGGCGTACGCCGCCACTCCAGCCACGACCAGCGTGCATGTACGGCGCGCCCACTCCTCGGCCGTTGCCCGTTCGCGCGACCGGGCCGGCTCGGTCATCGCGGTCACTGGGCACCACCGCCCGAGCGCCGCCGCCGAGGGATCTCAACCGTGGCGGAAACCAGCAGCTCACGACGGGTACGGGATCGTGCGGATGCTGTACGAACCTGGCCGGGGGCACCTTGGTGACCAGCACGAACGTCCTCAGTCATGGTCTGCGACTGGGCACAGCGTCTCGGTTGCCGTCTCACCTGATTACGAAAGGCACTGGTGAGGTGAAGCTTCAGCCGCCGTCCGTCCCCGTGATCGGGGTCGTCGTGGCAGTTGCGGCCGCGAGCCAAGTCAGCGCTGGTTTCGGTTCGTCTCCGACCCTCTGGCAGTGGTGTGCGCTGGTTGTCGCTGTTCTACTCGCGTTCATCGTGGGCGTGTGGTCCCTCCAGCCCAGACCCGAAGATCGCCCCAGCGTCGTACCTGATTAAAAAAAATCAGCAGACAGGACAAATCAAGGACAGTCGTGGGCGAGAGTCGTCGCTGTGGGCGTTTGCGCGGATAGCCGTTCGTGACCTCGCACGCGGCTTGACCACACCTTGGACATTGGTCATCCGCAGTCCGGCTCCATAGCCAGACCCCTCGACCGCTTGACGATGTCTTCTGACAACGCCGTCGTGACGTAGGTATCGCCTGGGCATGGTGATGTGGGACCGGCACATCACCATGTGTCTTGCGAGGAGTTGCGTGGCCGCCTACCGCTGCTTCGGGCACACCCAGGATGCGGCAGGCCGCATCCATCCGCACCAGCTGCCCGCGAGTAACGGTCCACAATCCAAAAGCGACTGACGTTCTACAGTCAATCACGCTCACACACTTGGGGATCGACGTGAAAAGACATGTGGCACTTACAACGCTGGCAATACTTCTCAGCGCAGCCTGCAGCAACAACACCACTGGTTCGCCCATCGCGCGACACAAGGCAAGCGCAACGGAGTCAACGACCACTACAACGACGACCGAGAAGCCCGGGAACCCCTTCACCGGCTCGGTGAATGACTTCATTACACAGCTCAACGTACAATTGCCGCTGCTGATCGAGAACGAGGCACCCACGCCAATCCCCCTGGCGATCTCAGGGGACGGAACGTTCGGGGGACCGGTTAGCTCGAACACCGAGGTCCGCATCGTGCCCGAGGGCAACGCCTTCGAACCTGTGTCCGCGATCGTCGTACGAACGACCGGGCCAGCGGGTGTGGTGCCCACACCGGCCCGTCTTCTCAGCGGCATCGGTGCCTCGCTGTACACCATGTCAGTCGAGGCGGTTTCCGCGTTCAGTCGGGACGTGCTGCCGCGGCTGTCATCGCTGAGCCAAAAGCGCACGACCATCAGCGTCGGATCGTTCTATGACCTCACGATCGTGGTGGTCAACTCCAGCCGACTGAGCTACATCTTCACACCCATAGGAGTGACGCCTGCCGCAGGCCTCTACTGAGCGAACGCGTTTCGCGTGATCCTCTTTCAGAATCAAGCAAACGGTGAACCAAGACCCTGAGTGCACGTCCACATCGGACGTCCACTCAGGAACAAGCGACCCCTCAGCACGGGTCGCTGCTCCGATTGCACGCGCGGGCGCAGTCCTCCATGCGTTGCGCCATGAAATACTCGCCGCGAGGTCATCACATATCACTGTAGCGATCTCGCCGGCATCCACTTCCCAGGCGCCGTCCACCTAGCACGCTACCCGCAACTGGCAGAGGCGGCACTGACGTGTCAAGATGGTGTTGATCACCGATCCAAGGAGGCTACGATCACCGGATCCGCCCCTGACACCTTGCGCAGCCGTGGATTCACGCTGATCACGGGCTGGTCGACGACGTGACCGAGTCCGTTGAGCACCACGCGGCACCATCGTCGTCCGACACGATATTACAACCGAATGGAGCACTTGCGCGCTCGACTGAGCGTGTCCAGTTGACGCTCTCCCCCGAACCGTGCTCTACTGGTTTTGGTTGAAGATTTTTGTGTTCGTTGTTCTTGTGACGCTCGCAGGAGTTTTTGGCGAGCGTGTTCTGGTGTCTTCAGCGACTCCTGGTCCGCATGCTCGCGGCCCGGCCCGCTCATCCGAGCGCGTGCCGCTTGTTCAGATGCGACAAGGAGATTTGCGCATGTCAGAAGGCACCGTGAAGTGGTTCAACTCCGAAAAGGGCTTCGGCTTCATCACCCCGGATGAGGGTGGCCCCGACGTGTTCGTCCACTACTCCGAGATCAGCGGCGGCGGTTTCCGCAGCCTCGAGGAGAACGCCCGCGTCGCGTTCGACATCGGCCAGGGCAACCGCGGTCCGCAGGCAACTGCCGTCACGCCTCTCTGACTAAGCCTCGGGCGTGCGGTCACATCTGCGACCGCACGCCCGTTTTGGCGTTCGACGGGCTCGATCGGACACAGTGGACTGTGCGCGAGCCCTGTCAGCGGTTCGAGGGCGGGAACCGTCGATCGTTCCTGCCGAGTGCGATCAACTCGGTGTACTGGTCCTGCCAGGACCGCTCAGTGGCCAGAAGGTCCGCGAGCCGCTGCACCCAGGCCACACCAACCGGCGGCGTCGCCGTCGCGAGGTGGCGTCCGGTTTCCTCCCGCGCGCTGAGCCATTCGGCCAGCGCGGGTTCCAGCGCCGGTCCGCCACCTTCGTCGGCCATGTGCAAGACCCCTACTTTTCTTCAGCGCACGCGTGACTCCAGCGCCGTGTCAACGGGGACGCCGGCTGCCCGGCGGCCCCGCACCGTGCTGTCCAGGGTGGACAGCGAGGTCACGCCGCCCGGCGACGATTCCTCGTCGGCGTACCCGTGGACGTCCGCGACGCACCGCCGTAACGACGGCTGGGCACGGTCGGGAAGTCGTCGACGGGCAGCTCCGCGGGCTCGGTCCCGGGAGCGAAGTCCGGCTCGCGGAAGAGGTCCTGGTAGTTCGCGTCGGGGTGGGCGGACGCGTGCTGCACCGGCTCGCTGGCTGGATGACTGAACTGCACGCCGTTCGGCGGTGTCGTGTTGATGATGAATGTCCTTTCGAGACAGTGAAATCCTGGTCGCCCCGGGGTTGCCGGCCGGCGAAGTGGTGGGGCTGGACGGGCCGCGGCAGCATGCTCGCCGCTCAGGACACCGTGCGTCACATCGTGGCCGCTCTCAAGACCCCCAGCTGCCTCCCAACGTACACCACGGACCACCCCTCATGGTGTAACGTGCAATTGTCGAAGGCATTTCGGATGTCGGCACCAGAGCCGACCTCGTCGTCGACGGACCCAGGTCTGGCCGCGACGACGGCCACGGGACCTAGCGACCCAGACGTGCGGTCGGGTCCACACACCCGACCTTCGATCAGTTCGGCAGCCGCCCAGTCCCCCGCACGTCAGGCTGGTCCGCCACACCATCCGGTTGATGTCGCCGGGACACGTCAACGGCGATCGCGGAATCGCGTCCATCTGACCTTCACCGCGCTGCTCGTACTCCGGGCAGTTTTCAGCCCGCCCACGGAATGAGCACGCATGACCACTTTTCTCACCCGTCCCGAACCGCCCCGCAAGGCGCCGAAACCCATGCTGTCCGGCCAGCGCTCGGTCGGCGAGCTGGTGACGATCCGCGCCTTTCTGATCATCCCCTTCCTGGCGCTCGCCGCGGCGATCCCCCTGACCTGGGGCTGGGGCATGACCTGGGTCGACCTGATGCTCGCAGGCGTCTTCTACACGATCTCCACGCTGGGCATCACGGTCGGCTACCACCGTTACTTCACCCACGGTGCGTTCAAGGCCACGGGATGGTTGCGCGCCGCACTGGCCGTCGCCGGCGGACTCGCAGCACAGGGCTCCGTGATCGGCTGGGTCGCCGACCACCGACGCCACCACGCGTTCTCCGACCGTGAGGGCGACCCGCACTCACCCTGGCTGTTCGGCACCTCGCCGCTCGCGCTGGCACGAGGCTTCTGGCACGCCCACATGGGCTGGCTCTTCGGCCGGGACAAGACCAACATCGACCGGTTCGCACCCGACCTCGTCGCCGACCGGCGCATCAAGGCCGTCGACGCGCTGTTCCCCCTGTGGGTGGCGCTGAGCGTGCTGCTGCCTGCCGTGCTCGGTGGTGTGATCACGCTCTCCTGGGGCGGTGCGCTCACCGGTTTCCTGTGGGCAGGACTCGCACGCATCTCCTTCCAGCACCACGTGACCTGGTCGGTCAACTCCATCTGCCACATGATCGGCGACCGGCCGTTCGTGAGCCGGGACAAGTCGGCCAACTTCTGGCCGCTGGCGATCCTGTCGATGGGCGAGTCGTGGCACAACTCCCACCACTCCGACCCGACCTGCGCCCGCCACGGCGTGCGGCGCGGTCAGATCGACATCTCCGCCCGCCTCATCTGGGCGTTCGAGAAGCTCGGCTGGGCGTGGCAGGTTCGCTGGCCGACGCCGCAGCGCCTGGCGCGCCTCACGAAGCCCGCGGTCGCGGGACAGTGACCGGGTCGCCCACCACGACCGGGACTCTGACCACCGAGCGTCTGCCCCTGCGGCCGTGGCAGCCCGAAGACGCGCAGGCCGCACTCGAGATCTACGGCGACGCCGACGTGGCTCGTTGGCTGGCCATGCCGGCCGGGCGGTGGGCCGTCGAGCGCACCGCCGACCGGTACGTGATCGGCGGCGCCGAACTGCTCCCGTTACCTCCCGGCGACGAGGACCTCGAGATCGCCTGGCAGCTCAACCCCGCCGCGTGGGGTCACGGATATGCCGACGAGGCGATGTTCGCGGTCGCGTCGTGGGCCTTCGACCACGATGTCGACGAGCTGTTCACGGTCATCCGTCCGGAGAACACGGAGACCGCCGCGACGGTGCGCCAGAACGGTATGCACTGGGTCGGCGAGACCACCAAGTACTTCGGGCTGGAGCTGCAGGTCTTCCGGCTCCGGCAAGCCGACCTCGACCGGACCGCGCCGACCGCGCACCGGCCGCCGAGCTATGCCTGACGGCAGGAGCACCATGACGTCCCACCCACGATCACAATTCGTCGAGGCCCGTACGCATGCCGCGCGGGAACGCACCGACCAGCAGCAACGGGCCGTGCGCACGGTCGCTGGGCAGGCCCGCGACCACACCGAGTTCACCGCGATGCTGTCCATGCTGGGCCTGGAGCAGTGCATGTCCAGCCCGACGCCTCTCGGCAGGAGACTGGCCGTATACGTCGACCACGTGGCCGCCGCCGTAGGTGTGCCCACGGAGGCCACCGGGTACGAGGTGAGCGACACCGCCACCGCCTACCTCGGCCTCGACCGACGCCTGCCCAGCCGTCCCGACCACGACCTGATGCTGCTCTGGGACGAACGCCTCGGCTGGTACGTCGCCGTCGAGACCACCCCCGCCGAAGGACCAGCAGTCGTCGCCTACCTCGACGGCGACACCGTGCCGACGCCCGACGCGGTGGCCCGGTTCGTCACCGACCTGGCGTCCGACCGCTCCGCGACCAGGATCCGGCCGGTCTCCCCACCGACGGACCGTGCCGAGCTGGCCACGCGGATGGGCGCCGTGTGTCCGGTGCCCGCCTGACCTCAGGTAACGGTGTCGACCCGCTTGTACTCATTCGGGCGTCACCCGAGCGAGGTACGCAGCTCCCGGAACGCCGCCGCGAGTGCGGGCGGCTGGTAGTGCGCGTTGAGCCCGCTCGGGTTGGGCAACACCCACAGCCGCGCGCCGGCGATCCCTCCCCGCTGCTCACCCATCCCCGCCTTGGGTCGATCGAACGCGGTGCGGTACGCGGAGATGCCCACGACGGCGAGACACGCCGGCGCGTACCGGCCGACCAGGTCGGTCAACACGAGCGCACCCGCCCGCAGTTCGTCACGCGTCAGCTCGTCGGCTCGCGCGGTGGCACGCGCCACGATGTTGGTCACGCCGAGGCCGTACTCGAGTAGCTCGTCCTGCTCGGTCGGGTCGAGTTGGCGCGGCGTGAAGCCGGACCGGTGCAGGGCGGGCCAGAACCTGTTGCCGGGCCGGGCGAAGTGGTGTCCGGTCGCGGCGGAGTACAGGCCGGGGTTGATGCCGCAGAACAGCACCGACAAGCCCGGGGCGATCACGTTCGGCACGGTCTTCTCGCGTGCGGCGGCCAACTCGGCCGCGGTGGGTTTCGGCACGGTCACCACTCCGCCGCGTGCGCCATGAGCAGGTCGCGTGCCCGCGCGATGTGGGGCTCGCCGAAGGCACCCGTCCTGACCGCCAGGTACAGCGTGTCGGTCGGCAGTTCACCACGGATGACCAGCTCACGAAGGGCACCGGTCGCGAGCTCGTCCTCGCACAGGTACCTCGGCAGGACGGTCGCGCCCGCGCCCGCGAGAGTGGCGGCCAGCACCGCACGCAGGTCGGGCACCACGACGACCGCGTTGCCAGGCGGTGTCGTCCGGTACACGGCCTGCCAGAACCGGCGGATGAGGGACAGGTCCTCGGTGCAGGACACCCACGGTGCCTCGCCGAGGACGCCGGTCGTGTCCGGGTAGTACCAGCGTGGGGCGGCGACGACGGTGAGCTCCTCGACGAACAACGGCGCGGAGACGATGCCGCGGACACGTGGTCGCACGGTCGATATCACCAGGTCGAGGCCGCCTTTCGCCAGTTCGTCGAGCAGTTCCTCCGCCGTGCCGAACGTGACGCGCAGTGCGGTGTCCCGCAGTTCTACCAGGCTGGGCACTGCCTTCAGGCTCATGAGTTCCGCGGGGCCACCGACGTGCAGCGCGACCTTGCCGCCGACGAAGTCGCCGACGGCCGCGGTGAGGTCGTCCAGCGGGCCTGCGAGCCTTCGTGCGAGGTCCTCCCCGGCCGCCGTAGTGGTGACACCGCGCGCGTGCCGGTTGAACAGGGGTTTGCCGAGGTGTTTCTCCAGCGCCTTGAGCTGCGCGGTGACGGCGGGCTGGGACAGGCCGAGCAGCTGCGCCGCGGCCGTGACCGAGCCCGCGCGGTGCACGGCGAGGAAGGTTCTGAGCAGGTCAAGGGAAGTCATCAGAAATCTGATAATACAGCCCACAAGTTCTATTGGTCACCGATGCCTCCTTCATGGCAACCTTGTCCTCATGAAAGCAATCCTCCTGGCCCTGACCAGCCACGACGACCTCGCCGGCATCCACATGACCGGTTTCCACGTCCCCGAGGCCACGCACGCGTGGCACGTCTTCCGTACGGCCGACTTCGCCGTCGACCTGGTGAGCGTGCGAGGCGGACGACCACCGATGGACGGCTTCGACGGTTCAGACCCGCCACAACGCGAGTTCACCCGCCTTCCGGAGCTGGCGAACACTCGCCGGGCGGCCGAGGTCGACGCCGTGGGCTACGACGCGATCTTCTACGTCGGCGGTCACGGCACGATGTGGGACTTTCCCGACAATCGCGACCTCGCACGCCTCGGTCGCGACATCTACGAGATGGACGGCGTGGTGGCCGCCGTCTGCCACGGCTCGTCCGCACTCGTGAACCTGACACTCTCGAACGGCTCCTACCTCGTCGAGGGCAAGGAGGTGTCGGCGTTCACCAACTCCGAGGAAGCGGCCATCCACCTGACGGACGCCGTGCCGTTCCTACTGGAGACGGCGTTGGTGGAGCGCGGCGCCAAACATGTGTCCGCGCCCGACTTCAGGTGTCAGGTCTCGGTGGCGGAGCGCCTGGTCACCGGACAGAACCCGGCGAGTGCCACGCGCACGGCGGAGGAGGTGGTGCGTCTGCTGGCCGACACACCATGAGGGCGGATCCTCGCGGTAAGCCAGTAGCCCAGGTGCCTCGTGTGTTTCGATCGACCACGACCAGGTCAGCCCAGTCGACGTTCGGAACTACATGTCCGCCTTGCTCTTCGGTCTGCTCACGCTCCCTGTCTACCTGTTGATGCTGTGGCCGCTCGTGGTGGCCTCGCGTCGGGTGCTCGGAGTACGGATCAGGACCGTGCGAGCGCTGCTCGGCGCCCTGGTCGGTTGGATCGTGGCCGGACAGATTGTCGCCTGGCTGTTCCCGAAGCCACCCGCGTCACCAGGCATGATCGCCGGGCTGATCATCCCGATCGCCGGTTGTGCGTTCCTCGCGACCCTGACGTTCCTGTTCATCGCCGAGATGGCCTTCCCCAGTGGCGGCGGGCTGGGGTTCGTCGGACGGCTCCGCTCGATCCGGCGGCGGGCCGCCCGTGCACGGCGGTACTCGCAGGTCAGCAGGATCGCGGTGAAGCACGGGATCGGTCAGTACCTGGTCGGGCGGCGAAGCACGGACGGCACCCGGCAGGCGGTACTGGCCCGATCCTTTCGGCGGGCACTCGAGGACGCCGGGGTCACGTTCGTGAAGCTCGGGCAGGTGCTGTCGACGAGGCCGGACCTGTTGCCGCCGGCTTTCATCGACGAGCTGAGCAGGCTGCAGGACCAGGTCGCGCCGGTTCCGTTCGATCTGGTGGAGCAGCAACTCGTCGAGGAACTCGGTCGGCCCCTCGCCGAGGTGTTCGCGGAGTTCGACCGGGAGCCGCTGGCCGCCGCGTCGGTGGCGCAGGTCTACAAGGCACGGCTGCACAGCGGCGGCGACGTCGTGGTCAAGGTCCGACGGCCGGGCATCGACCGGGTGGTGGAACGTGATCTCGACATCGTCTACCGCGTCGCACGATCACTGGAGCTGCGGGCGAAGTGGGCTCGAGCGCTGGGGGTGGTCGACCTGGCGGACGGGTTCGCCGCGGCGCTCACCGAGGAGCTCGACTTCCGGGTCGAGGCACGCAACATCGCCGCGGTGAGCGCGGTCGACACGACCACCGCGGTTACGTTGCCGACTGTCCACATGGAACTGTCGGGTGAGCGGGTGCTGGTGATGCGGCGGCTCGACGGCACTCCGGTGCGGTTGGCCATCGGTGACGTGGCGGTCGAGCAGCGGGACGTCCTCGCGCGGACGCTGCTGGACTGCGTGTTGCGACAGGTGCTGCTGCACGGTGTGTTCCACGCGGATCCGCATCCGGGGAACGTGCTGCTGCTCACCGACGGCAAGCTCGGCCTGCTGGACTTCGGCTCGGTGGGCCGGCTCGACGCCGCGCTGCGGGGCGGGTTGCGGGACGTGTTCGCGGCCGTGGACCGGGGCGACCCGGCCGGCTTGCGAGACGGGCTGTTGGAGATCGTGGACCGGCCGGACGAGATCGACGAGCAGAAGCTGGAACGGGCGCTGGGCGCGTTGATCGCCAAACACGTCTCGCATGGGCAGGCGCCGGACCTCGACATGTTCACGGATCTGTTCCGGGTGGTGGCCGAGTTCCGGTTGTCGATCCCACCGGCGATCGCGGCGGTGTTCCGGGCGCTCGCGACGGTCGAGGGGACGCTTGCGCTGCTGTCGCCGGGGTTCAACATCCTGGTGGAGTCACGGGTGTTCGCGAACAAGCTCGTGGGCGAACGGCTGCAGCCGGAGTCACTGCGCCGCACGGCCGTCGACGAGCTGATGTCGTTGCTGCCGGTGCTACGCAGGCTGCCGCGCCGGGTCGACCGGGTGACGTCCGCGCTCGAGCAGGGACGTCTGTCGGTCAACGTCCGGCTGTTCGCGGACGAACGGGACCGTGCGGTGGTCGCCGGCATGCTGCACGAGGTTCTGTTGGCGTTCACCGGCATGGCGACCGGCGTGATGGCGGTGCTGTTGCTGGCCAGCACGGGCGGTCCCCGGGTCGGCCAGGAGCTGACGTTGAACCAGGTGGTCGGCTACAACCTTCTGGTCATCAGCGCACTACTGGGCTTGCGGCTGTTGTTCGTGGTGTTCCGCTCGCAACGCCGGAACACGGGCAAGGTGGACGACCCCGACTGACGGTGCCTGCTGACCATCGACGTGGCACACGACAGTGCGAGGCAGGGCCGAACACTCACGGAGAGTCCCGCTCTGTCACCGTGTGGAGCCGCACACTGCCTGTGGCCAAGCGCACAGCGTTCGGCAAAAAAAAGATGTGGACCGCGAGGTTTGAACGTCGTGGATTGGGGCTATCCCGTCCATTGCGCCGGATGTCGTCCGGTGCCAGTGCTTCGTGACTTGAAGAGGTGATATGCGAGTGGACTCACGGGACCTCCGCCCCGCATGGGAGGTCTGTGCACCCCGCCGGGGGTCGGCACATCGGCTTGCGACATACGGGATGATGGTGTGGTGAGTTCAGAGTCGTTCCAAGACGCTGGTGTCAGCCAGCCTGCCTCACCGGGACTGTCCGTTCTGGTGGAACCGCACGGCGAAGCCGTGGTTCTCGACGTGGCCGGGGAGATTGACCTGGCCACCGCTCCGCAACTCGGCGAGTCGATCAACGCCGCGATGGAGCAACGGCCCGAGACGCTGGTGGTAGACCTGAGCAGGGTCGACTTCCTGGCATCCGCGGGCATGGCGGTGCTCATCGGGTGCCACCAACAGGCCCAGGGCAACATCCGGTTCCGGATAGTCGCCACGGGCAGTGCCACCTTCCGCCCGATGGAACTGACGGGCATGACAGAAGAGATCTCGATCTACCACACTCGCGACGAGGCCTTGACCGCCGACTGAAGGACCGCGCCGGTCGCGCGAGTGACCACCGGAGGCTGAAAGTTTGGAGCTTCGGCCGTGAACCTGGGGCAGCAGGGCCTGGACGGTGTCCCGGAGGGGGACCTGCACTTCCGGGTTCCTGCCGTACCCAGCCGACTTGTCGGCCTGCGTCACGTCCTCGCCGAATGGGCCGCACGGGTCGGGTTGCCGGAGGCGGAGACGGAGGCGCTCGTACTCGCCAGCTATGAGGCGATGGCGAACACCGTCGAACACGCCTACCGCGACCAGACCCAGGGTCTGCTGGACCTCAGAGCGCGCGTGGACGACGAACAGGCGCGCGTCGTCGTCACCGTCACCGACTACGGACAATGGAAACCCCCGCAGATGAGCGGCGGCCTGCGTGGCCGCGGGCTGTCGCTCATCCAGGGACTGACCAGCACGTCCACAGTCACCCCCACGGCCGACGGCACCACCGTGACGATGTTCTGGCCACTGCCCGCCGCCGACCAGTAGGCCACCGCGCGACCCGATCACGTGTCGGACCGCTGCGGCACAATCGCGACATGCGAGCCGAACGGTTGGTGGCGTTGTTGTTCCTGCTGCAGCAGCGGCAGCGGGCAACAGCCGCCGAGCTGGCCGCGGCCCTCGAGGTCTCCGAACGGACTGTGTACCGGGACGTCGAGGCGTTGTCGTCCGCGGGCGTTCCGCTGTGGACCGAGCAGGGGCGAGCCGGCGGTATCCGTCTGCTGGAGGGGTGGCGCTCCCGACTGGACGGGCTGACCGGCCGCGAGGCAGCGGCAATCTTCGCGATCGGCGTGCCGGAACTGTTGGCCGAACTGGGCTTGGGTTCGTCACTGGTCGCCGCGCGGGCAAAGGTGATGGCAGGTCTGCCCACGGAACTGAGGGACTACGCCGCACGCATCGCGGACCGCTTCCACCTGGACGCACCCGGCTGGTTCCAGGAGGTCGAGTCGACGTCCCAACTGACAGTCGTGGCAGACGCGGTCGCGTCGTCGAAGCGACTACGGGTGGAGTACCAACGCGGCGCGACAACCGTGAGTCGGGAGTTGGCCCCACTGGGCCTGGTCGTGAAAGCGGGCGTCTGGTACCTGGTGGCGCAGATCGACGCGGACATCCGGACCTACCGAGTGGCGAAGATCGTGTCAGCGGACGTGCTGCCCGAGACATTCGACCGCCCGAAGGACTTCGCACTGACCGAGTGGTGGGCGCAGGCGTCCACCAAGTTCGAACGCTCACTGCTACGAGAGACAGTGCGACTGCGCCTGAGCCAGCGGGGGATGAAGTCACTACGGGCCGTAACGGACCCGGACACGGCGGCCATGGCCATAGCGACGGCGGGACCACCGGACGAGGAAGGCTGGCGAGAGGTGACCCTGGAGGTGGAGAGCCTTCCGGTGGCCACCACCCAACTGCTCGCACTGGGGGTAAACGTCGAGGTGGTGGCCCCGGAGGCGTTGCGAACCACGCTCGCCGAGCTGGGGTTGGCGATCGCGGCCCGCAACGCACCGGTCAGTGACCGGCACAAGGGTGACGTGCCACCCACCTCCGCATGACGGTCACCAGCAGTGACCTGAGCCACTGATCAACTCACCGTCGGCCTTCGGGAATGAAGGTGATGGACGAGCGGAGTGATGGACTCGCGTGGGATTGGTAAGGGCGAGTCGGAGGCGGTGGCGAGTTGCAACCTGCCGCGCGATTTGAGACCTGCCGGTGCGCGAGTTGGGAATGGTAAGCGGATGAAATGAAAAGCAGGTTTTGAGCGGTGAACGAGGTTGAGACAGCGAGGGGATTAGAGGTGGGGGCGAATTTGATCCCGCGAACGGTTCGAGACCGCGAGCGGTTCGAGATGGTAGACGGTTTAGGAGGTAGACGGTTTAGGAGGTGGAAGATTTAGAAAGGTGGAAGGTTGAGGAGGTGGACGAGAGTGAGGCCGTGAACGGTTTTGAGGTCGGCGACGGTTGGAGGTCGCGAACGGGGGTGAGGTCGCGAACGGGGATGAGGTCGCGATCAGCGGCGAGGTCGGTCGCGGGTGGGGTGGTGGATGACTTCTGAGTGAGCGGATTCGAGTTGGCGAGCGGGTTTGGGTTGCCGGGGCAGGTTGGGCTTGGTGGGCGGGTTTGAGTTGGGGAGCGGATTGAGGTTGGCGAGCCGGTTCGAGTTGCTGGGCAGGTCGGGATTGGCGAGCCGCCCCACATTGCCGAGCAGATCGAGGTAGGCGAACCGCCTTACGTTGCCGGGCAGATCGGGATTGGCGAACCGCCCCACGTCGCCGAGCAGATCGGGATTGGCGAACCGCCCCACGTCGCCGAGCAGATCGGGATTGGCGAGCAGGTCTGAGGGTAAGCAGATCGGGGTTGAAGTTGGTGAGCGGTTGAGGTGGTGGGGTTGTTGTGTGGGCGGTTTGTTGAGGTCCGCCGATGGGTGTGGTGCGTGAGTTGGCGTGGTGCGGCGAACTTGAGGTGTTGGGTGAGTTAATTCGAGTTGGGTGAGTTTGCGGATTGATTTGTCTGTGTACTGCGGCGAAGCCAGTCCGGGGTGGTGGGTTGGGTCAGCGATAACCTGTTGCGTCTGCCGGCTTTCCTTTGCTCTCCACCTCTTCTATGTAGCGCCACGCGTCTGGGCGGCTGCCGTCCGTATCGGTGAAGTCGTAGACCTTCGCCAGGTGGCCTGAGGACACGGACTGGCCGTTCCACCTCGACACCTCAGGGTCCGTGGCCAGCGCTGCCGCTGCACGGCCGACGAACGTCGGGGACTCCGAGATCACGAAGTGTGGTTGCTTCTCCGTCGCGTCCCGCCAGGTTTCTTCTGTTACTTCGAAGGCTTCCAGCATTGCTTCTGAGCGGAGCCAACCCGGCGTCAGCGCCAGCGCTGTGCAGCCATACGACGCTAGTTCCTCGGACTGGGCCAGGGCCATCCGCTGCACCGAGACCTTCACCAGGTCGTAGAAGAAGCCCGCCTCCGCACGATATTTCCTGTTGGACTCCGTTGTGCCGTCCGTCATTTCTATGACCAGCCCGCCTGGGTTGCGGATCAGGAGCGGTAGGGCGTAATGGCTCGTGATCGCATGAGTGTCCACGCCCAGGCGGAGCATGCGTAGGCCACCCTCCAGGTCCTGCTCCCACAGCTTCTTGCCGAACGTCAGGTACACATCACCGCCCCAGACGTCGTTCACCAGTACGTCCAGGCGGCCCTCTTCCTGCTCCATCCGGGCTACCAGCGCTTTCACCTGGCCGGCATCCAGGTGGTCCACCTGTACCGCCACCCCCCTGCCGCCTGCCTCGGTTACCAGGGCCGCGGTCTCCTCGATCGTCTCCGGGCGGTTCATCTCCGAGCGTTGTGTCCTCGTCGTACGACCCGTCGCGTAGACCGTCGCGCCCCTGCGGCCCAGCTCCACCGCTATCGCGCGGCCTGCCGCCCTTGACGCGCCCGCTACCAGCGCTACCTTGCCCTTCAGCTCGTCCATGGCGCCCACACTGCCGGTTAAACCTGACATCCGCCGGCAGGGTTTCTTGATCAAAGGCCGACAGGCTCGGGTTACGCTCGGTCATCTCGATCGGCCATTCGGGTGGACAACCACTGTGACCGCGTTCTTGGTCCTCCTTCTATCTAGGGTCGTATCGGCGGGTCGTGCGGGTTCGGCGCACGGCCTCGTTGTTGTCGTGACAGAGGGCGGCGGGATGCGGCAGGCGGGATTTCGCGGTGTTCTCGCGGTGCGTGAGTTTCGCGCGCTGCTTGCCGCGGAGCTGCTCTCCGTCGCCGGTGACCAGCTGGCTCGCGTCGGCCTTGCCGTCCTCGTCTACCAGCGGACCAACTCCGCCGGCTGGACCGCGCTCACCTACGCCCTGACCTTCCTTCCTGCCCTACTTGGCGGGCTTGTGCTCTCCGGGCTCGCCGACCGGCTCCCTCGCCGGGAGCTGATGGTCGGAGCCGACCTTGTGCGGGGCGTTCTTGCCCTGCTCATGGCTTTGCCGGGGCTGCCGATCTCTCTCCTGCTCGCCCTTGTCTTCCTCCTCACGCTCGCCGGGGCGCCGTTCAAGGCTGCCCAGCAGGCACTGCTGCCTTCGGTTCTTCGGGAGCAGTACCTCTCCGGGCTGTCACTCCGCATGGTCACTGGGCAGTCCGCGCAGGTCGCCGGGTTTCTCGGGGGCGGCGCACTGCTCACCTTCGTCGACCCGCATCTGGCGCTGGGGCTCAACGCCGTCACCTTCGTTGTTTCCGCCATCGTCATCGCGGTGGGGGTTGGGTATCGGCCTGTGCCGGTGCGCGAGACGCGGCACGAGCCGGGTGGGACCGTTCGGCTCATCTGGCGGGACCGGAAGTTGCGGGCGCTGGTCGCGCTGTCGTGGCTCGTCGGTGTCTTCGCCATCCCCGAAGGGCTTGCGGCGCCCTATGCGGCGACACTCGGCGTAACGACCGCCGCCGTTGGACTGCTGATGGCGGCCGATCCCGCCGGTAGCATCGTGGGTGCGTGGCTCGTCGCGAAGTTGCCGAGCGGCCGGCGTCCCGCGTTGACGACCTGGTTGGCGGTCACGGCCGGCGTGCCACTCGTTCTGTGCTTGTTCCAGCCACCGCTGGGCGTGGTGGTGCTGCTCTGGGCGACCTCCGGGGCGTGCTCCACCGCATACCTGATCCTCGCGCAGGCGGCCTTCGTCCTGGGCGTTCCCGACGACCGTCGGGGCGCCGCGTCAGGGCTCGTCGGCGCGGGGGTGTTGTCGTCACAGGGCGTGGCGGTCCTCGCGGCCGGCGTGCTCGCCGACGCGACGGATCCTGTCCTCGCGGTCGCAACCGGAGGTGTTGCCGGCGTGGTGTTCACCGGGCTCAGTGGCGTGTCGTGGCTTCGCGCCCGCTCCCGCCGCCAGGGGCGCTCCCCCCTTCGGCCAGGCGGACGCGAAGACGACACCGATAGGGACAGCGAGCTCACCAGTCCTTGTTCATCATCCGAGGCACCCCCTCCCGGGGAAGAGACCGACGAAAACGACTTGGTTGGCACAGTCACCAGTCCTTGTTCGTCATCACTGGCACCTCCTCCCGCGGGAACTGCCGCCGAGCACGGCAATGGGGGCGCTGATCAGGTCATCTTCGCCCAATCGGCCCGACCAGCATCCCTGCCGACAAATGAGCGGTCCAGAAAGCCGTGGCACTGGGCACTGTGGGACGAACCCGGGCGCGTGCTGTTCCTGATCCTGTTGGTCGAGACGGCGATGGTCGCCCTCACGGCACTCCTGGCCGGCCACGGGGTCGTCGACCGGCACGCTTTCGTCACGCTGGGTATCATCGTCTTCCTCGGCGTGACCATGGGTGAGCTGTCCCGGCATGTCGAGCGGGTCCGCAGGCGCTTCAACGACACACCGCACGTCAACCTGACCTCAGTGTGGACATTCTCCGCCGCGCTCGTGCTGCCGCCAGTCCTCACACCCGTTCTGGTCGGCGTGCTGTACGTCCACCTCTTCTGGCGCAGCTGGTACCGGGTCCGCGGCGTGCGGCCCTACCGGCTGGTGTTCACCGGCTCGACGGTCGTGCTCGCCTCGCACACCGCGTTCCTGATCCGGCACCTCTACGCCCCCGCCGACGTGGCCGCCTGGGGCAGTCCGGCGGTGGTGCTCGTCGTCGTGCTGGCGGTCATCGGCTACTCGTGCGTCAACTCCGGCCTGGTCGGGCTGGCGATCACGCTGCACGACCGGCACCTCGACCTGCGGCGGGCGCTGGGCACCGGCAAGGAGAACGCCCTCGAGTACGGCACGCTCGGGCTCGGCGCCATCACCGGCCTGCTGATCGGCATCGATCCGATGTGGGCCGTGATGATCGTGCCAGCCCTGCTGGTGCTGCACCGCAGCGTGCTGATGCGCCAGCTCGAGGAGGCCGCGTCGACCGACCAGAAGACCGGTCTCACCAACGCGACGGCCTGGACGAACCTCGCCACGGCCGAGGTCCAGCGCGCGGCTCGCGACGGCGCGCAGGTCGGCGTGCTGATGGTCGACCTCGACCACTTCAAGGCGGTGAACGACGCCCACGGCCACCTGGTCGGCGACCGCGTGCTGCAGGCGGTCGCCGACGTGCTGTCGGCCTCGGTGCGCCGCTACGACGTGGTCGGCCGCTGGGGCGGCGAGGAGTTCGTGGTCCTGTGCCCCGAGGTCACCGAGGACGAGCTGCGTACCATCGCCGAGCGGATCTGCGAGGACGTGCGGCAGCTGCGGGTGCCGCTGGACGGTGCGACGGTCGACGGGCTGACGGTGTCGATCGGGATCGCGGTGTACCCGGAGTTCGGGCCGGAGCTGCAGGACGTGCTGCTCGCCGCGGACGACGCGTTGTTCGTGGCCAAGGACTCCGGCCGCAACCAGGTGCAGACGATCGTGGCCGCGATCGGGGACCTCGGGCGCTAGCGGTCGGGCTTCGCGGCCGCCTCCAGTGCCGCCTGGTGCGCCGCGCGTGCCTGTGACAGGTCACCCCGGTTGTCCTCGGCCCACTTGGCCAGCGGGAGGAGGGCGCGCAGCAGCGAGCGGCCCATCGGCGTCAGCTGGTACCAGGTCGAGCCGAACCGGCTCGGGCGGTCGATCTTGACGACCAGGCCGTCTCGCTGCATGCGGTGCAGGGTGTCGGTCAGCACCTTCTGTCGTAACGGCCGCTCGTGCGTCACCCATCCGAGGCGTTCCTCGGTGTTGTTGATGTGTTCGAGCAACTTCGAGTACGTCATGGGACGGGCGGTGAGCGACGCCAGGACGGCGGTCACCCACTGCCCGGACAGCA
Source organism: Actinophytocola oryzae (assembly GCF_004364325.1). Taxonomy (GTDB): domain Bacteria; phylum Actinomycetota; class Actinomycetes; order Mycobacteriales; family Pseudonocardiaceae; genus Actinophytocola; species Actinophytocola oryzae. Next base: position 39,074 of record NZ_SOCP01000019.1, read on the forward strand.
CGCCCATGGCCTCGTGGATGCCGTGCCGGTAGGGCAGGCTCTCGTCGCCCATCGTTCCCACCTCCCTCAGCGACACGCGGATCTCCAGTGTGCCCGATTGGCGACTTTCCGTGTTCCCCCGGCCGTGTTAGGCCAAACGAGTGAACAGATCTCAACATAACCGCAGGTCGAAGCGACACACTCGCAAGTCGGCGGGTTACGCACCTTGCAGTGCGCCGAGTGCCGACCTGTACGAAAGGGGAGACCGCGGCGGCTACGCCGCGGGTCGGGGAGCCGGGACGGCGGTGGCACCACGACAATCCGAGCCGTGGGTGACCATCCTCATCCGCGTTTGTCGGTGCCACCGTCGGCCTGCATTCCCGGCCGCCTGAGTCGCCCCTCAGGCGGCCACCGTCACGCCGCCCGCCAGGTGTCGAGGAAACCGAGCTGCGACACGGCGTCGACGGCGAGCAGGAACCCGACGATCCCCAGGACCCAGCCCGTCGCACCGACCGCGTTCCGGTCGAACCAGCCGTGCACCCTGGTGAGCGTTGGTGTGGCCCGCTCCGACCGCGCCGCCCGCAGCCCGAGCAGCGTCAGGGCAGGCAGGACCATCACCAGGCAGTAGGCGGCGAGGACACCGGCGATGCCGAGCGTGCCATGGCCCGCCGTGGCGACCATCGCGACCGCGCCGAGGTACGGGAACATGGTCGCGGCCTCGACGAGACCGGCGGTGAGCGCCAGGACCACGAGCGCACGCGGCGACCCTGCGGCCTTGTGGACGCGTTCCGTCCACTTCTTGCCCAGGTCACCGCTCACCTCGGGCCGGTCCCCGGAGCTGGAGCGGAAGCTCAGCACCAACAGCACGACGCCGGCACCCAGCTCCAGCCAGTAGCCGGTCTCCCCCAGCGAGTCGCCGACCCCGGCGAGCAGCGGGCGGGCGACCAGCGCGACGAGGACGCCGAGCGCGAGGTAGAACACGGCGATCGTGACGAGGTAGCCGACCAGTGGCGCGGTCCGTCCACGGCCGGGCGCGAGCATCAGCAGGACCGGTACGAACAACGTCCCGATGCTGGTGCTGTCCAGGAGGGCGAGGACGACCAGCGGGAGGATGAGCGTCACACGGTGACGTTAAGGGAGGGCGCCACCTTCTCCGCGACCAGCTCGAAGGAACGGATGCGGTCGGCGATGTCGTAGACCATGGTCGTCAGCATCAGCTCGCTGGCACCCGTGCGGCCCAGCAGCTCCTTGAGCTGGCGCTCGACCGTCTCCGGGGACCCGACGGCCTGGCCGCGCCAGCGGTCCTCGACGAAGGTCCGCTCGATCTCGTTGTACGGGTACTCGGCGGCCTCCTCCGGCGTGGCGAGTGCCTCTGGCTTGCCGGTGCGCAGCTTCAGGAACGCCAGCGCCGACGGGCCGGCCAGCCAGTGCGCCCGCTCGTCGGTGTCCGCGCAGATCACGTTCACCGCGACCTTCGCGTACGGCTCGGACAGGTAGCGGGACGGCCGGAAGTTCGACCGGTACAGCTCGAGGGCGGGCACGGTGTTCGCCGAGCTGAAGTGGTGCGCGAACGAGAACGGCATGCCCAGCATCCCGGCCAGCTGCGCGGAGAACCCGCTGGAGCCCAGCAGCCAGATGTCCGGCTCGTTGCCCTTGCCCGGCACCGCCTGGATGAGGTCGTTGTCGCCCTGGAAGTAGCCGATGAGGTCGCCCAGCTCCTGCGGGAACGCCTCGGCGGACAGGCCCGCCATGGTGCGGCGCAGCGCGAGGGCGGTGCGTTGGTCGGTGCCGGGCGCGCGGCCGATGCCCAGGTCGATGCGGCCGGGGTGCAGGGCCTCGAGCGTGCCGAACTGCTCGGCGACGACCAACGGCGCGTGGTTGGGCAGCATGACCCCGCCCGAGCCGACGCGGATGGTCGACGTCGACGCGGCGAGGTGCGCGATCAGGACCGCGGGCGACGAGCTGGCGATCGAGGGCATGTTGTGGTGCTCGGCGACCCAGATGCGCCGGTAGCCGAGCTCCTCGACGCGTCTGGCCAGCTCGGTCGTGTTGCGCAGCGCGTCGGTGGCGGTGGCGTCACGGGCGGCGGGCGCGAGTTCCAGGACGGAGAGCGGTACCTGTGTCACGCAAGAGGGGAACACCCGTGAGCGGTCGTTTCTTCCCGGCGGAGTGGTCGGGCACTGGAAGTTTTGGTCTGGTTGGCGCTCGCCCGGGGGGTTCGCGGCGGTTATCGTCTTCGGCCTGGTTGGTTGTCGATGGAGGGCCTTTCGATGGTTGGTCGTCGGTTTTTCGGCATTGTGGCCGGGGTCTTGTTAGCCACCGGGGTGGTGGCCACGCCCGCTTCCGCTGAGCGGGGCGCGCAGGCCGAGCACTCGGTGCGCGGACCTGTCACCGATGAGAACTTCTACTTCGTCATGGCGGACCGGTTCGAGAACGGCGACCGCGCGAACGACCTGGGCGGGCTGCCCGCCGACCCGCTGGTCTCCGGGTTCGACCCCACCAGGAAGGGCTTCTACAACGGGGGCGACCTCGAGGGGATCCGCGACCGGCTCGACTACGTGCAGGGGCTCGGGACCACGTCCATCTGGCTCACGCCCAGCTTCAAGAACAAGGCCGTCCAACTGGAGGACGGCCCCTCCGCCGGCTACCACGGCTACTGGATCACCGACTTCACCCAGATCGACCCCCACCTCGGGACCAACGACGACCTCGCGGCCCTCGTGAAGGACGCCCACCGGCGCGGGATGAAGGTCTACTTCGACATCATCACCAACCACACCGCCGACGTCATCGGGTACTCCGACGCGCCGCGCAAGAGCTACACGTCCAAGGACCTCGCGCCCTACACGTCCCACGGCGTCGCCTTCGACGACCGGGACTACGCGGGCGGGTCGTCCTTCCCCGCGCTCGACACCTCGTCGTTCCCCTACACCCCGGTGCTCGACCCGGCCGAGCGGAACCTCAAGGTGCCCGCCTGGCTCAACGACGTGACCCTCTACCACAACCGTGGGGACACCACGTTCACCGGCGAGGACTCGCAGTACGGGGACTTCTTCGGGCTCGACGACCTGTTCACCGAGAACCCGAGGGTCGTCGACGGGATGGTCGACGTCTACGAGAAGTGGATCGCCGACTTCGGCATCGACGGGTTCCGCATCGACACCATGAAGCACGTCAACGACGAGTTCTGGCAGTCGTTCGGCCCCAGGATCCTGCAGTTCGCCAAGAAGCACGGCAAGCGCGACTTCTTCATGTTCGGCGAGGTGTTCGACACCACCAAGAGCTACACGTCGCACTTCACCACCACCGACAAGATGCAGTCCGTGCTGGACTTCCCGTTCCAGGCCGCGGCACGGCAGTTCGCGTCGGGGGGCGGGCCGACCGACGCGCTGGCCACCTTCTTCGCCGACGACGACTGGTACACCGACGCCGACTCCAACGTCTACGAGCTGCCCACCTTCCTCGGCAACCACGACATGGGGCGGTTCGGCGGGTTCGTCGTCGCCGACAACCCCGGGGCCGGGGACGCCGAGTGGGTCAGGCGGGACGCGCTCGGGCACGAGCTGATGTACTTCTCGCGGGGGAACCCCGTCGTCTACTACGGCGACGAGCAGGGGTTCACCGGGCCGGGCGGCGACCAGGACGCCAGGCAGACGCTCTTCGCCTCGCAGGTGCCCGAGTACCTGGACGACGACCTCCTCGGGACCGACTCCACGCACGCCGTCGCCAACTTCGACCCACGGCACCCGCTCTACCGGACGATCTCCTCGCTCGCGGGCGTCACCGCCCGGCACCCGGCCCTTCGCGACGGCGTGCAGCAGAGCAGGCTGTCCTCGAACGGCCCCGGGATCTACGCCTTCTCACGGACAGACCGGTCGCAGCAGCGGGAGTACGTCGTCGCGCTCAACAACAGCGAGGCGCCTGCGACCGCGGCGGTGCCCACCTACACCACCCGGCAGTCCTACAGCCGGCTCTACGGGAGTGGACCAGCGAAGGTCTCGTCCGGACGGGACGGAAAGCTGACGGTCTCCGTGCCGCCACTGTCCACTGTGGTCTACGCGCTCGACGGGCGGGTTCCCCGCTCTGGCCACGCGCCTGCCGTCTCCCTCGCCGCGCCGGTCGCGGCACAGCAGGGGCGCGTCGAGGTCGCCGCGTCCGTCGGCGGGTCCTCGCTGTACGAGGTCTCCTTCGAGGCCAGGGTCGACGGTGGGGGGTGGACGCCGATCGGGACCGACGACAACGCGCCGTACCGGGTGTTCCACGACGTGTCCCCACTGCGGCCGGGGACACCGGTCGAGTACCGGGCCGTCGTACTGGACAACGGCAACCACACGCGGGCGAGCAACACCGTGCGTGGGCGGGTCCCCCAGCCCCGGCTCACCATCGAGACACCCGTCGAGGGTGGCGGCGTTCGCGGCGTGGTCCAGGTCCGGGCCGTGGCCGACCCGGAGAAGGCCTCGAACGTCGTGTCGTTCGAACGCAGTGTCGCGGGCGGGCAGTGGACGACGGTCGGGCGGGACGACACCTCACCGGCCTACACGGTGTTCGACGATCTCGGTGCCCTGAACCTCGCGGCGGGGACGTCCGTGCGGTACCGGGCCACGCTGGGTGGAGCGCGGTCGGAGGTCCGCACCGTGCGGTACGCCGGGCCACAGCAGGAGACCGCCGAACTGCGGTACTACCGGCCTGGCGGTGACTACGGGCAGTGGGGCCTGCACCTGTGGGGCGACGCCGTCGACCCGGCCGTGCTCGCGCAGGTCGCCTGGGACAAGCCGTGGCCGCTCGCGAGGGTCGAGAACGGCTGGGCTGTCTACGAGATCCCGCTGCAGGACGACACCAAGCCGGTGAACTTCATCATGCACCTGCCCAACGGGGACGCGGTGCCGGACACCCGCGAGCCGGGCGGCGACCGGGCGTTCCTGCCCATCGACCACCCGACCGTGTGGATCAAGCAGGGCGACCCGACCGTCTACTCCGCCCAGCCGGCCACACCCTGAGGTACGCCGAAGGGCCCGCGACCACGGTCGCGGGCCCTTGTTGTCGATGAGGAGAACACGGGCTCAGGCGGCCCTGGACTCCTCTGACTCGTCGTGGTGGGTGGCGGGGTGGGCGACATGGCGATGCCACCAGGACTGGTGGGACTTCGCCGCCGCACGCCGGTGCTCGAGGGTCGTCCTCGGGTCGCCCTGCGCGCGCTCGATCCGGTAGTCCATCTCCGCCTGCAGGTACTCAGGTGCCCAGTTCATCGTGTTCTCCTCGTCTTCCTGTGCTGACGTCGAGAACATTCGTCCTGAGGCACCCACCCCGGCATCGGGCGATCACCCATGCCGACCCTTACCCGGGCGGGTAAGGGCCCCTCAGGTGAGGAAGAAACCCCTCAGTACGGGCGCCAGTGCCTTGGCCTTCACGAGGTGGGTCTGGCCGGGGACCGTGGTGTGGGTCGCGTTCGGCAGCACCGACGCCATCGCCGCCGCGCCGTTGCGCATGTAGGCGGGACTCCTGCCGCCGTCCGCGACGAGCGTCGGCATGGTCGCGGATGTCCACCTGTCCTGGGGCAAGGGCTTTCCCTGCCGCAGACCCTCCAGCAGCGCGAGGTCGTACGGCAGCGTGTGCGCGACGCCCTTCAGCTTCTTCCACGCGGGCAGCATCTTCATCATCACGATGCCGAAGCCGGGCACGTCCACCGACCGCATGAAAGCCGTTACCGCGTCACCCCGACGGTCCTGCGCGACGAGGGTGCGCATGTCCGCGAGCGCCGACTCGGGTGCCGGCGCGTGCTCGGCGTCGACGATCAGCGGTGGCTCGTACATCGCGAGCTTCGTCGCGCCGACGCCGGTGTTCGCGGCCTCCAGCGCGAGCATCGCGCCAGAGGAGGCACCAAAGACGTACGCGGCCCCACCCGCCTCCTTGACCAGTGCGGCGATGTCCTCGACCTCCCGGGCCGGCGACGACTCGGCGACCGCGGACTCACCCCGCGAGCGGCGGTCGTAGGTGAACACGGTGAAGTCGGCGGACAGCTCGGCGGCGAGCGGCCTGGACGGACCGGAGTCGCGGTAGCACATCGCGCCGTCCACGATCAGCAGCGGCGGACCCTCACCGGCGACCTCGTAGGCGATCCTGGTGCCGTCCGGGGAAAGTACGGTGCTCATGCCGCCACCTCGCCCGCTCCGTGGTGCCGGAACGCTTCGCTGACAGGACTCATGTCAGGTCCTCCTTGGTGAGCCAGGTCTGCCAGGCCTGTTCCGTCGCCGCGGCGTCGGTTTCGGCGAAGAGGTGGTGGCACGCCATGACCGGGCCGCGGAAGCCCCGCAGGAACCGGTAGATGGCGTCGTCGGTGCGGATGCCGATCGTGTCCTCGTTCTCGAAGTAGACGACCCCGTCGACCACCGGCAGGTCCGCCGGTGCGAAGTGGACGCGGTCGCCGTCGCGGCCGATGGCGGCCATGAGGCGGGCGCGGGTGTGCGGCCAGTCGGTGATCATCGGGCCGAACGCGGTCACCGGGGTGGCGACGCGGCCCGCGAAGTGGTCGAGGTAGGTGGCCAGCGTCTGGATGAACAAAGCACCGCCCCTGGTCATCGCCTCGTACTCGTCGGCCCAGTCGTCGCCCTCCAGGAAGCCGCTCGTGGTCACGCGCACGACCGTGCTGCCCTGGTCGCGCCCCTCGACGAGGAACTCGTAGGCGATCCGGTCGTCGCCGTAGGCCAGGCGCCTGCCCGGTTCCCACGCGGTGACCGGGTGCTCCGGGGTGTAGCCGCCGAACGCCGTGCGGACCGTCTCGCCGGGTGAGACCTCGTTGCGGCCCATGAACCACGAGTCGATGCCGGGGCCGGTCGCGATGGCCTGCCAGACCTGGTCGGGTGTCGCGTCGACGTGCAGTTCGTCGACGGAGGAGAACTCATGCCCCATCGGGGACCTCCGTGCTCGGGTGGACGGCGAGGACGAGGCGGTGCGTGCGGCCGCCCTCGGCAGCCTCGTCGTGGTACCTGCTGATCAGTGTGGTGACGGCGGCGGCGAGGTCCTCGGCGAACGCGGCGCGGTCCTGGGCGCTCGCGAACCGGATCTCGCCCTCGATCGCGAACGTGGCGACCCGCTTCCTCGCCCGGTCGGCGCCGGTGATCAGCGAGCCGACGTCCTTGACGAGCCGCGCCGCGAGGGCGAGCAGCCAGCGGGCGGACAGCCGGTCCGGCGCGCGGGACGGGTCCGGCGCGACGGCGGCGAGCGCGACCGGCGAGATGACGTACGAGGACGCCGTCGCCCGCAGGATCCGCTCGGTCATGCTGCCCTTGCGACGCTCCTCGACCAGCTCGACCAGGCCGTGCTTCTCGAGGGCGCGGAGGTGGTAGTTGACCTTCTGCCGAGGCAGGCCGACCCGGACGGCCAGGGTGGCCGCCGAGCCCGGGTCGGCCAGTGCGGCCAGCAGCCTGGCCCTGGTGGGATCCAGCGACACCTCGGCCGCCGCCGCATCCTCGATAACCGCTACGTCGAACATGTCAGTAGCGTGTCACCGACAACTTCCACTGTCAAGACAAAATTATTATTCGGTGAAGGCTGAGGTCAGCGCCTTGGCGAGGGCCTGGGGGTCCACGTTGTGGGTCTGGTTCGGCAGTTCGGTCACGGCGCCGGAGGGAAGAGCGACGGCGAGGGTGCGGCCTGCCCGACGCATCCACTCCGGGCTCGCGCCACCGACCAGGACCGTGACCGGGATGGTCAGCGTGTCGACCGGCGGGATGGTGGCGTCACCCACGACGGCGGCGTCGTACCGAAGGGTCGGGGCGAGGGCGACCATCGCGTCCCAGTACGGGGTCACGGTCTCCAGTGGGACACCGATGCTGTCCAGGAACAGTTCGAGCGCCTCCGCCGGAGTCGCCGCCGCGAGGCGTTCCGCGTAGTCGGGCGCGACCGTGGCGGTGAACGGCGGTTCGTACAGGGCGAGGCGGGTGATCGGGACGCCTGCCAGCGCCGCCCTGAGGGCGAGGATCGCACCTGAGGACATGCCGTAGACCGCCGCCTCGCCGCCTGCGTGCTCGACGACCGAGGCGAGGTCCTCGATCTCCCTGTCCACCGAGTAGGGCGGGGTGTCGCCGCTGTCGCCCCGGCCTCGGCGGTCGTAGGAGTGGACGGTGAAGCCGGTCAGCTCCGCGGCGACCCAGCCGGTGGCGTGACGGTCGTTGAGCGCGCCGCCGACGCAGACGACGGCCGGGCCGTCACCGACCCGGTCGACGGCGATCGTGGTGCCGTCCTTCGAGATGACCATGGGTGTGCCTTCCAGTGAGGTGGTCGTTTCGTGCCACCGACGAACGCCACCCCACCGGATCGACAATCACCCCAGGAGCTGTCGGACCTCGATCATCCCGTAGCGGGCCCACGGGTGTGTCGCGGCGATCTTCCTGGCCTCGTCGGCCGAGTCGCACTCGATCACCGAGACGCCGCCCATCTGTTCCTTCGTCTCCGCGAAGGGACCGTCGGTGACGAGGACCTCGCCGTCGCGCACCCGGACCGTGGTCGCCTCGGCGGGCGGGTAGAGGCCCATGGCGAGCAGGTGCCTCGCCCCTAGGTCGGCGGACCAGGCGACGCACTCCGCCGCGATGTCCACTTCTGGCGTCTCGTCGTCGGCGCCGAGGAGGAGCATGTACTTCATGCCCGCGATTGTGCACCGATAGGTTTCCGGGCATGGCAGGGAAGGGGACGCAGGCCACCGCGTTGCTCGCGAAGCAGAAGGTGGTCCACCAGGTGCACGAGTACGCGCACGACCCCAGGGCGGAGTCCTACGGGACCGAGGCGTCCGAGGTGTTGGGGCTGCCTGCCGAGCGGGTGTTCAAGACCCTCGTCGCCGAGGTCGACGGGCGGCTCGTGATCGGGGTCGTGCCCGTCGCGGGGCACCTCGACCTCAAGGCGCTCGCCGCGGCGGCCGGGGGCAAGAAGGCGAGGATGGCCGACGTCGCGGCGGCCGAGCGGGCCACCGGGTACGTCGCGGGCGGGATCTCGCCGATCGGACACCGCAAACGTTTGCCTGTCGTGGTCGACGACTCCGCCACCGGATTCGACACGATCTTCTGCTCCGGCGGCAGGCGGGGGCTGGAGATCGAGGTGGCACCCGGCGACCTGATCGCGCTCGCGCAGGCGACCGTGGCCGCCATCGCCGCCTGAACTGCGGGATCCGGGTGCTTCGGCGAGGATGGACGGACCTCTAGCCTGGAGTGACCCACATGAGATTTCTGCCGTCCAGACTGCTCGGAGTCGCCACCGCCGGTTACGGTGCCGCGATCTTCGCAAGGCCCGCGATGCTGCTCAAGCCGTCCGGCATGCCGCCACACGACACCGACCTGCACGCCTTCGTCCGGGTGCTCGCGGTGCGGGACTTCGCGTCCGGGGTCGCCATGGCGGTCGCGCCGTCGCGGAAGGCCATGCGGCTCGCCATCGCCCTGCGTGTCGCCTCCGACGCGGGTGACCTGGTCGTGCTGGGTCGGGCACTCGCCGGGAAGCCGGAGCAGAAGAAGATCATCGCGGTCGCCGGCGGGTGGGCGCTGCTCTGTGCGCTGTCCGCGCTGGCCACCCGGCGATGACCACGACCGTCGCGGTGTTCACGCGGGACCTGCGGGTGCGGGACAACCCGATGCTCGCCGCCGCGGCCCGCGGTGCCGACCAGGTCGTGCCCCTGTTCGTGCGTGACGGGAAGGTCGCCGCGTTCTCCGCGCGGCGCACCCGGTTCCTCGACGAGTCCCTGTCCGATGTGGACGCCTCGCTGCGGCACCTCGGCGGCAGGCTCGTCCTGAGGGAGGGAGACCCCGTCGAGGAGGTCTGCCGGGTCGCCGGTGAGGTGGGCGCTGACCGGGTGCACATCGCGGGCGACGTCTCCGCGTACGCCCGCACGCGGGAGGAACGCCTGCGGAGCGGCCTGACCTGCGAGTTCGTCGTGCACGACGACGTGCACACGGTCGTTCCGCCCGGCCTGCTGACCCCGTCGGGCAAGGACCACTTCGCCGTGTTCAGCGCCTACCACCGGCAGTGGGACGCACACGGCTGGCGCCAGGCCGTCCCGACACCCCGGCGCATCGAGGTGCCCAAGGTGAAGGGCCGCAAGGCACCCAGCGTGCGGGGCGAGGGCGGGGAGAGCGCGGCACGCAGGCGGATGACCTCCTGGCTGCGCACCAACGCCGAGTCCTACACGGACAACCACGACATGGTCGCCGTCGACGGGACCTCCCGACTCTCGCCCTACCTGCACCTCGGCTGCCTCTCCGCGCTGGAACTGGCGCGGCGGGGCGACAAGGCACCCGACTTCGTGCGGCAGCTCGCCTGGCGCGACTTCCACCACCAGGTGCTCAACGCCCGGCCGGACGCCGCGCACGAGGACTATCGGCCGCGTGGCGACCGCTGGCGCGACGACGACCACGCGTTCGACGCGTGGCGGGCGGGCGAGACCGGCATCCCGATCGTCGACGCCGGGATGCGCCAGCTGCTCGCCGAGGGGTGGATGCACAACCGCGCCCGCCTCGTCGTCGCGTCCTTCCTCACGAAGACCCTGTACCTGGACTGGCGTGCGGGTGCCGCGCACTTCTACGCCCACCTCATCGACGGGGACATCGCCAACAACTCCCTGAACTGGCAGTGGGTCGCCGGCACGGGCACCGACACGCGGCCCAACCGCGTGCTCAACCCGATGCGGCAGGCGGAGCGGTTCGATCCACGTGACGACTACGTCCGGCGGTACGTCCCCGAACTGTCCGGCGTGGACGACGCGAGGCGGCCGTGGACGCTGTCCACCAAGGCCCGCAACGGTTACCCACTGCCCATCGTGGACCTCGCCGAAGGGCGTGCGCGCTTCCTAGCCGCCCGAGGTTAGGTCGAGCAGCAGCGGCACCACCTGCGGCCAGACACGACGTGGGAACTCGTGCCCGGTGTTCGGCAGGACCACCAGGCGCGCACCCCGGATCTCGCTGGCGAGTGCCTCGCCGTGCGGCAGCGGGAAGAGCGGGTCCCGGTCGCCGTGGAGCACCAGCGTCGGCACGGCGATCTCCGGCAGCCGGTGACGCCACGAGTTCCGCCCGCCCTTGGTGGCGTGGTGGTTGCGCTGGCTCGACTCGATGTTCTTCGTGCGTGCCACCGCGATCGACGCGATCTCGCGGGTGTCCGCCTCGTCGAACGGCTCGGCCGACAGGATGCGCTGGCTCGCCACCAGGTACGACACGACGGCGTCGTGGTCGGTCCAGTCCGGTTCGGACAGTGCGCCGAACGCCGAGGCCACCTCGGGTGCCATACCGGGGAGGTCGTCGTCACCCGCGCTCGCGGTCGTCGCGATCGCGGTCAGCGAGCGGACCCTCGTCGGCTGGTCCAGCGCCATGACCTGCGCGAGCGCGCCGCCCATGGAGATGCCGACGACGTGTGCCGAGGCCACGCCCAGCTCGTCGAGCACGGCGACGGCGTCGGTCACCAGGTCCTCGCCGGTGTAGCCGGGCTCGCCGGGCGGGTAGCTCGGCGCGTCGCCGGTGTCGCGGTGGTCGTAGCGGATCACGTACCGGCCGGTCAGCGACGTGCAGAACTCCGGCGGCCACCAGTCCATCGACGAGCTGGCGCCGCCGATCAGCAGGATCGCGGGGTCGTCCGCCGCACCGAACGTGGAGATCACGCGACCCTCCCCAGCCTGGCGAGCAGCACGGTCAGCGGCGGCGCACCCGGCGGCGCGGGCAGCGGTGGCGCGAACGCGCCGTCGGGACTCTCACTCGAGCCCGCGCGGGAGAGCACGTCGGCGACCACCTCCGGCGCGGGCGAGTACGGCACCGAGGCGCCCCGCGCGATGTCCCACCCGTGCACCAGCGCCTCCGACAGGCTGATCTCCGCGATCACCGAGCCGAGCGTCGGGCCGAACGGGAAGGGGTGCCGCGCCGTCAACGCACCCGGCCTGCCGAACGCGACCAGGCACCGGTCGGCGGCCGCCCGGTACGCACCCAGCGGGTCCAACCCCAGGTGGTCGCCGTCGGGCACCTCCGTGCCGTCCTCGACGGCGGCCGCGAACGTCTTCAGCACGCCGACCAGGTGGTTCGCCACGTCCCGCACCGTCCATTCCGCACACGGGCTCGGCGCGTCCCAGTCGGTCACCGCCGCCAGCACGGTCCCCGTCGCGTCATAGGCCTTCACCAGCTCCATCAGTTTCCTCCTCGTACCGGTTCTCGGCCCACCGACGAACGGCGACGGCCGGGATCGACACCTACGGGGAAACTTCCGCGAGCCTGCCGGTCAGGTAGCGCCTCTCCACCTCGGAGGTGACCAGGGCCAGCGCCGCGCGGTACTCCCGCGCGGCCTCCGCCCCTCGGCCGAGGCGGCGCAGCAGGTCCGCGCGGGTGGCGGGCAGGAGGTGGTAGCCGGGCAGGTCGAGGCCGTCCACGAGCGCCAGACCCGCGGCCGGGCCGTCCGCCATCGCGACCGCGACCGCGTGGTTGAGCGCGACCACCGGCGACGGCAGGTACTTGCGCAGCTCGCCGTAGAGGGACGCGATCTGGCGCCAGTCGGTGTCGGCGGCGGTCTTCGCGGTCGCGTGGCACGCCGCGATCGCCGCCTGCACCTGGTAGGGGCCGGGCGAGCCGAGTCGCAACGCCGACTCCAGCAGTCCCTCCCCTGCCGCGATCTCCTCGTGGTCCCACCGGGAGCGGTCCTGGTGCTCCAATGTGACCAACTCGCCATCCGCCGACACCCTGGCCGCGCGCCGGGCGTCGTGCAGCAGCATCAGCGACAGCAGCCCCATGGCCTCCGGCTGGCCAGGCAGCAGCGACACCAGGACCCGGCCGAGCCGGATCGCCTCGGCGCTCAGGTTCTGGCGCACCAGGTCCTCGCCGGCCGACGCCGAGTAGCCCTCGTTGAACAGCAGGTAGACCACGCCGAGCACGGCGTTCAGCCGGGCCGGGAGCTGCGTGGGGCCGGGCACCCGGTAGGGAATGCCCGCGTTGCGGATCTTGCGCTTCGCCCGCACGAGCCGCTGCGCCATCGTCGCCTCGGGCACCATGAACGCCCGCGCGATCTCGGGTGTGGTCAGGCCGGTGAGGGTGCGCAGCGTCAGGGCCACGCGGGCCTCGAACGCCAACGCGGGGTGGCAGCACGTGAAGACCAACCGCAGCCGGTCGTCGGGGATCTCCTGCGGCGGCTCGGTGTCCGGCGCGAGGAAGGCCAGCTCACGCAGCTTCTCCGCGCCGACCTTCTCGCGACGAAGCCGGTCGGTGGCGCGGTTGCGGGCGGTCGTGGTCAGCCAGGCACCCGGCCTGCGCGGCACACCGTCGCGTTCCCAGGTGATCAGGGCCGTGGCGAACGCCTCTGACGCGCATTCCTCGGCCAGGTCCCAGTCGCCGGTGAGGCCGATGAGGGTGGCGACCACCTGGCCCCACTCGTCGCGAAAAGCCGACGCTACGGCTTCCTTCACTCCCAGATCGGACGCACCTCGACCATGCCGTACTTCGCCACCGGGTGGGCGGCCGCGATCTCCAGGGCCTCGTCGAGGTCGGCGCACTCGATCACGCACAGACCACCGATCTGCTCCTTGGTCTCGGCGAACGGGCCGTCGGACAGGAGGATCTCGCCGTCACGCACCCGCACCGTCGTGGCGTCCTCCGGCGGACGCAGCACCTGGCCGTTCAGCAGCACGCGCCGCCGCGTCATCTCGTCGGCCCAGGCCACGGCGTCGTCCTCACCGCACACCTCCTGTGAGGTCGTCGAGGACCCGTCGTCCTCGCCGCCGATGAGTAAGAGATAGCGCATGGGCGTCATGCTCTCACGATTTTCACAATGCATCGCACACATGAACAGCATCGACACATTGCATTGGACACATAGTTCACGTCACGGCACGTTAGTGGCATGAGCGAAACGCGACGAGTGGCAATCGTGACCGGTGGGTCACGCGGTATCGGCAGGGAGACGGTCTCGCGGCTCGCGGCGGACGGGTTCGCCGTCACCGTGGTGTACGCGGGGCGCACGGCGGACGCCGAGGCGGTCGTCGAGGAGGTCACCGCCAAGGGCGGTCGCGCCATCGCCGTCCAGGCCGACATCGCGGACGAGCAGGCGGTCGTCGCCGCCTTCGAGCGGACCGAGGAGGAGTTCGGCGGTGTCGACGTGGTGGTCAACGCGGCGGGGGTGATGAACCCGGGCACCCCGCTCGTGGAGCTGTCGCTCGACGAGTTCGACCGCATCCACCGGACCAACGTGCGTGGCGCGTTCGTCGTGTCACAGCAGGCGGCCCGGCGGGTGCGGGCGGGCGGCGCGATCGTCAACTTCTCCAGCTCGGTGACGCGGCTCCGCCAGCCCGGCTACAGCGCGTACGGCTCGAGCAAGGGCGCGGTCGAGACCATGACGCTGATCCTCGCCCGCGAGCTGCGGGGCCGCGACATCACGGTGAACGCGGTCGCGCCCGGCCCGACGGCGACCTCGCTGTTCCTCGACAACAACCCCCAGGAGGCCATCGACCGGCTGGCCTCGGCCCCGCCGCTGGAGCGGCTCGGCACGCCGGGTGACATCGCGGAGGTCGTGGCGTTCCTCGCCGGGCCTGCGCGGTGGGTCAACGGCCAGGTCCTGTACGCGAACGGAGGTATCGCCTGATGGCAACGATCCTGGTCACCGGCGCGTCCAGCGGGTTCGGCCTGCTCACGGCCAACGCGCTCCACGAGGCAGGGCACACGGTGTACGCGGGGATGCGGCACGCGGACACCCGGCCGGAGGCGGCCGAGGCCCGGCGGGCGGGGCTGCGTCCCGTCGACCTCGACGTGACGTCCGACGAGTCGGTCGACGCACTGGACCTGCCGGACCTCGACGTGCTGGTGCACAACGCCGGGCACATGGTCACCGGTCCCGCCGAGGCGTTCACGCCGGAGCAGTACGCGGCGCTGTACGACACGAACGTCCTCGGCGCGCAGCGGGTCAACCGGAAGCTGCTGCCCGCGATGCGGGCGCGGGGTGACGGGCTGGTCGTGTGGATGGGCAGCTCCAGCACGCGGGGCGGCACCCCGCCGTACCTGGCGCCGTACTTCGCGGCGAAGGCGGCGTTCGACGCGCTGGCGGCGAGCTACGCGCTGGAGCTGGCGCGGTTCGGGATCGAGACGTCGATCATCGTGCCGGGGGCGTTCACGAGTGGTACCAACCACTTCGCGCACAGCGGTCACCCGTCGGACACGGCTGTCGCCGACGTGTACGAGACGCGGTACCCGGGCCTGATGGACCAGGCCGGCGCGGCGCTGGCGACGCTGATGCCCGAGGACGCCGACGCGGCGGAGGTGGCACGCGCGATCGTGCGGGTCGTGGCCGCACCGAAGGGCACCCGCCCGTTCCGCGTGCACGTGGACCCGTCCGACGACGGCGCCACAGTGGTCAACGCCGTGGCCGACCGGATCCGAGCCGAGTTCCTGCACCGCATCGGCCTCGCGGACCTGCTTCACCCGGTCGCGTGAACCCCGAACGAAAGGGACTTTCATGCCGCAGGGGGTCCCCCGGTTTCCACGCTATCAGTGGGCACCGACAATTCCGGTCGTGCGCACCACCCAGCTCCAGCGCGTCGACCTGAACCTGCTGGTCGCGCTGGCCGCGCTGCTCGAGGAGCGGCACGTGTCCCGCGCGGCCGACCGGATCGGGCTGTCGCAGCCCGCGACCAGCCGCGCCCTGCAGCGGCTGCGTCGCACGCTCGACGACGAGCTGCTGGTGCGCACCCGCGACGGCTACCAGCTCACGCCCCGCGCCGAGCGGATCCAGCGTGAGCTGGCCGGCATCCTCCCCCGTCTCGAGGTGCTGTTCGGCACCGAGGGGTTCGACCCCGCGACCGCGACCGACGACTTCCGCCTGATGGGCACGGACTTCGCGGCGACCATCTTCGGTCCCGGTCTCGCGCGGCGGCTGTCCGACCTGCCCGGCATCTCGATGACGTTCCGGCAGTGGCACGACGGCGTGTTCGAGGACGTCTCGCACGGGTTGGTCGACCTGGCCTTCGCGGCCGTGTCCATCGACCCGACGTTGCGCAGCGAGCTGCTTTTCGACGAGCGGTTCGTCTGCCTGATGGCCGCGGCGAACCCGCTCGCGGACCGGGAAGCCCTGTCGCTGCAGGACTTCCTCGGCGTGGCACACGTGGTGGTCGACGTGCTGCAGGGTGAGCAGTCCGCAGTGGACAGACGACTCACGGAACTCGGGCTGCACCGCCGCGCGACCCTGTCCGTGCCCTACCACACGGCCGCGATACTCGCGATCCCCGAAACCCCGCTGGTGGCGACACTTCCGGAACGCCTCGTGTCCACACTGGACAATCCGGCGCTGAAGGTCGTCGCCGCGCCACCGGAGGTGGAGCCCATGCCCTACCTCATGACCTGGCACCCACGTCTCGACGACGACCCGGCGCAGCGCTGGCTGCGGGACCTGGTTCGAGTGGTGGCCGCGCAGACCTAGTGCCGCGTCCAGGCGAGGAGGGCACGTTTCTCCGTGGATCCAGGCGGCCGCTGGCGGCGTTGCCGGAAAGCCCGAGTACAACCCGGTACGAGCGGCTTCCCGGCGCCTTGCCAGCGACCACCTGGATCCACGGATAAACGACCCTCCCCACCTGGACACGGCACTAGCGCCCGCCGTCGGCCTGACGCGGCACCAGCTGGATGCCCGGCGGACGGCGTGTCGCGGGCATCTTCCCCGAGTGCTCGCCGGAGACCCGCGTACAGTCGCGCCCCGCGGTCTTCGCCCCGTACAGCGCGGCGTCCGCGGCCAGCAGCAACGATGTCCGGTCGCCGCCGTGCACCGGGTACACGGCGGCGCCGACCGAGGCGGTGAGGCCGGTGACGTCCTTCTCCTCACCGTCGAAGTCGAACACCGTCACGGACAGCTCGGCCACCGTGGCCCGCACGCGCTCCGCGGCCTGCCGCACGTCGTCGACACCCAACCCCGGCAGCACGATCGCGAACTCCTCGCCGCCGTAGCGGCCCACCCGGTCGCGCCCGCGCACCGTCCGCTTGATCGCGTCGGCCACCGCACGCAGCACCATGTCGCCCGCGAGGTGCCCGTAGCCGTCGTTGACCCGCTTGAAGTGGTCGAGGTCCAGCAGCAGCACGCCGACCGTGCAGTCCATCCGGCGTGCGCGGGCGAGCTCGTCGGTCACGAGCTTCGCCCAGAACATCGCGTCCAGAAGGCCCGTCTTCGCGTCGTTGCGGCTGGCGTCGCGGAACTGCGGCATCAGGAGTCCCGTGTGCAGGGCCAGGACCGTGACGATCAGCAGCGGCGTCCACCACGGCCGGGCCGTCATCACGACCGCGACGCCGCAACCCAACCCGACGGCACCCGCCAGCATCAGCTGGTCGGTGGCCGGACCGAGCGCGGTGCGGACCGGGCGGTCGAGGTTCGTCGCCAGGATGACGGCGACCACCAGCCCGTAGTTCACCGCCCGGTACACCACGGCTGCGGCGACCACGGCGAGCAACCCCGCCGGCCCGTCCAGCGCGGCGGCGAACGTCTCCGCCACCCCGGAGTACACCGAGTGCAGCACCCAGTAGGCGGCGAGGCAGCCGAGCATGACCGAGGCGGCCGTGAAGACCTTCCGGTGCGCTGGTGCCTCGAACCGGTACACGCGCACCCAGGAGTGCAGGTAGCCGAGCGTCACCAGCGCGCACAGCAGCGGCGGTGGCAGGAGCAGCACGCCCGCGAACATCCAGACCGACAGGAGGTTGACGTACGGCGTGCCCTCGACGGTGTCCTCGCGCATCCGCTCCATGCCCTTGGCCGCCTCGAGGCACGCCACGGAGGCGACCACGAGCAGCACGAACCACAGCCAGTGCGTTCTGGTGACCGGGACGACCGTGACCGTGCTCGCCGCCGTGACGAGCGTGACCGCCTCGACGATCAGGACGAACACCACCACCGGTCGCGCGCGTGACCACAGCTGCCAGTTCGCCGGCGCGTACCGAGCCCTCCCCCTCGTCGGGCCAGGAAGTTCTCCTTCGCCCACCGCAGATCCCCCTCGCGAATCGAGGTTTCACGGTATCGGGCGGCCCTCCGGGTGTCGTGCCTCCGTTCGAGTGACGAACGTTCAGTGCCGGATGGGGATCCGGGCCATCGGCTCGATCAGCTCACGTTCCTCGTAGGAGAGGTGCGACAGCAGTGTGTCGGTGAGCAGGTCGACCACCGCCGACAGCTCGGTGATCCGCGCGGGGTCCGCGACCGTCGCGACCAGCGCCGCGTCGACGCGCTCCAGCACGTCGTGGATGACGTGGTGTTCCTCGGTCAGCCGCGCCAGCACCGGGGTCAGCCTGCCGTCGGCGCGGCGCAGCTGCGGGTAGAGGGTCCGGTCCTCCAGCGTGTGGTGCATGGTGACCAGGCGGCAGTAGCTCTCGCAGTAGGCACCCATCGTCCAGTTGTTCTGGCGCATGGTCATCGTGTTGATCTCCGACCTGGCCGCGGCCACGTCGGTCGCGCCGTCCGCGACCTGGCGGATCAGCGAACGGATCCTGGCCAGCTCGGCACGCAGGTGGTCGTGGATGGCGATCAGCTGCTGGCCGCCGACGCGGCCCTCCGCGGTGTAGACGGCGTCCGCCTCGGGTGCCGGTCCGGTCGGGCGAACCGACTCGTCCCACAGGCGCTCGGTCGACAGGCGGGTGCCGTCGTCGGGGGTCGGGGTGATGCCGAGGTGTTCCGGCACCGGTGCCGTCGCGGCCACGAGCACCGGCGCGTCCTCCTCGCGTGCCAGCATGTTCCGTTCCTGGTCGACCAGCTCGCGCACGCCCGGCGCGACCTCCTCCGCGAAGCGGCGCACGTCGTCGTCACCGCCTGCCTCCACCATCAGCACGAACCCGCTGATGCCGTCGGCGAGCGCCAGCTCGGCGAGCTGCTCGACCCACGCCTTGGCGGGTCCGCGCAGGAAACCGTTGCCGCTGAAGGAACCCGAGATGTTGTAGAGCCGCCTGACCGCCGAGGGCGACCGGCCTGCTTCCTGCGCCGCCTCGTCGATGACCTCGTTCATCCCGGCCAGCTGCTCCGGCGGCGCGTACGGGCTCGACGGGAGCCAGCCGTCGGCCTTCGCGCCGGTCAGCCGCAGCATCCGCCGCTTGTACGCGCCGAGCCAGATGCCGACGGGGTGTGCCGGGAACGGGCCGGGGTGCGCCCCGTCGAGCGAGTAGTGCCTGCCGGGCAGGCGGATGCCGCGCCCCGGTGTCCACAGTGCCCTGATCACGTCGATCGCCTCGGACAGCGCCTCGATCGACTCGCCGGGCGTGCGGCGCGGGCCGTCCATGGCGGCGATGCCGTCCCAGAAGGCACCGGCGCCGAGACCCAGCTCGACGCGGCCGCCGGTGATGATGTCGAGGCTGGCCGCGGCGCGGGCGAGCACCGCGGGCGGGCGCAGCGGCAGGTTGGCGACGTTGGGGAACACGCGGACGTTCTGGGTGGCCGCCGCGATGACCGACAGCGACGTCCACGTGTCGAGGAACGCCGCCTGGTACGGGTGGTCCTGCACGCTGACGAGGTCGAGGCCCAGCACGTCGGCGGACTGCGCGAGCTGCAGCGCCTCGCCGAACTCGGCCGCGGCAGGCGGCAGGAAGACACCGAACTCGAGTGGGTGGCCGTAGTCTGGCATGCCGACAGTATGCCAGACAGATGTTCTGTCGCGCAGACGTTCTGTGAGGGCTATCATTGGCGGGGTGACGGCTTTGGACGGCGACCTGGGCTGGACCCTCGGCGTGGTCTTCCGCGCGTACGTCAAGGCGACGAACGCGGCGGTCGGCGACCTGCCCGGCGGCCACCGCGGGTACCAGATCCTGACCGCCGCCACGCGTGACCAGCCGGAAAGCCAGTCGGCGCTGTGCCAGCAGCTGGGCATCGACCGGACGGTGATGACCTACCTGCTCGACGACCTCGAGGCTGCGGACCTCGTCGCACGCAGGGCCGCGCCGACCGACCGCAGGACCCGGCACGTCGTCGCCACGGAGACCGGCCGCGCCCGCCTCGCCGACCTCGACCGCAGGCTCGCGCACGCCGAGACCCACGTGCTGTCCGGCCTGTCGAAGGACGAGCAGCGGAGCCTCAAGGCGCTGCTGGGCCGCCTCGCCTCGCACGTCAACGAGCTGGACCCGGTGGCGGACACCTGCACGGTCGTGGAAGATATAGCGGCATCGCGCTCGTAACCTGTTCGCATCTTGACTGAGTCGTAGGCCTCGTTGATAGTTAGGCAGATTGCCTAACTATCAACCTGCGAGGCACGACGTTGACGCAACAGGCCGGCTCCTCCCGACTCCTCCGCGAGATCAACGAGTCCGCGGCGCTCAGCCTCCTGCTCGAACGCGGCCCGCTCACCCGTGGCGACCTGCGGGAGCTGACGGGGCTCGCGAAGCCGACCACCTCGGACGTGATGCGCCGCCTGCAGGACGCGGGCCTCGTCCGGGTCGTCGGGCGCACGAGCGGGGGCCCCGGCCCGAACGCCGACATCTACGACGTCAACCCCGACGCGGCCTTCGCCGCCGCGGTCTCGTTGCAGGAGAAGGACTCCACGCTGGTCACGGCGGTGTGCGACCTGTCGGGCGAGGTCCGCGCGCGGGTGACGACCAAGCTCGTCGACGACCCGGTCCGCTCGGTGGGCGACGCGGTCGGGCTGGCGTGCCAGAAGGCCCGCATCCCACGCAAGCGCCTGGACCACGTGCAGCTCGGCGTCCCCGGCGCGCACCACGACGGCACGATCCGGTACGTCGACGTGCCGGGCTGGTCGCGGCCGGGCCTCATCGAGGACATCCGCACGCGCCTGCGCACACCGGTGAGTGTGGACAACGACGTGAACCTGGCCGCGGCGGCCGAGCGGTCCCGGGGCATCGCGCGTGAGGCGGACAGCTTCGCCCTGCTGTGGCTCGGCGAGGAGGGCCTCGGCCTGGGCATCGACCTCGGCGGCACGATCCTGCACGGCGCACGCGGCGGTGCGGGCGAGATCGGCTACATGCCGGTCGGGCTGCCGCAGCGGGACGGCGTGCACGACTTCCAGGACCTCGTCGGCGGCCCGGCGATCCTGGCGCTGGCCGCGGAGCACGGCATCGAGGTCGAGCGGGCCGCGACCGCCGCCACCCACGACGTGCTCCACGCGGCGCTCGCCGCACGCATCGCCGTCGGCATCTCGGCCGTGGTCGCCGTGCTCGACCCCGCGCTCGTCGTCCTCGCGGGCGAGGTCGGCCAGGCGGGCGGCCCCGCCCTCGCCGCCGCCGTCGCGAGCGCGCTGCGGGACCTGTCAGTACTCGAGACCGAGGTCGCCGCCACCGGCCTCACCGAGGACGCCGTGCTGCTCGGCGCACTCGACACCACCCTCACCGCGGTCCGCACCGCCCTGCTCGACCGCCGCTAGGAGGCATCGATGTTCCGCCGCCGAACCCTGCTCGCACTGTCCGCCGCCACCGCCCTGCTGGCCGCCTGCACCCCCGGCACGAACGCCAACGACGAGATCGCGCCTGCCGGTCAGGAGGCCAAGGGCACCGTCGAGTTCTGGCACTTCTTCACCGACCGCGAGTCCGACGCCATCGACGCGGCCATCGCGAAGTTCGAGAAGCTGCACCCGGACATCGACGTGAAGGTCACCTCCGGGCAGGACGACGCGAAGATGCTGCAGGCCATCTCGTCCGGCAAGGGCCCGGACGTCGGACTGTCCTACTCGACGGACATCGTCGGGAAGTTCTGCTCCGGAGGCGCGTGGCGCGACCTCACCCCGTTCATCGACCGCGACAAGGTCGACCTCGAGCAGTTCCCACAGACGGTGCGCGGGTACACGTCCTATCACGACCGCCGCTGCGCGATGCCGTTCCTCGCCGACGTCTACGGCCTGTACTACAACAAGACCCTGCTGGCGCAGGCCGGTTACACCGCGCCGCCGAAGACCATGACCGAGCTTGCCGACATGGCGAAGAAACTCACGAAGCGGGCGCCGGACGGCACCATCGAGGTCGCGGGTTTCGTGCCACTGCTGAACTTCTACGAGCACACGCCCCAACACCTCGCGCCGCTGTGGGACGCGAAGTGGCTGAGCGGGGACGAGAAGTCGGTCATCGGGACGGACCCGAACTGGCAACCGATGCTCAAGTGGCACAAGGACCTCGTCGACTGGTACGGCTACGACAGGCTGCAGCAGTTCACCGCGGGCCTCGGCGACGAGTGGAACGCGGACAACGCCTTCCAGGCGGGCAAGATCGCGATGGCCGTCGACGGCGAGTACCGCGTCGCGTTCGTGGAGGACCAGGCACCGAACCTCGACTTCGGCACCGCTGCGCTGCCCGTGGCCGACAAGCAGGCCGACCGCTACGGCGCGGGTTTCGTCACCGGCAACATCATGGGCATCTCGGCCAACTCCAAGAACCCGGAGGCATCCTGGGAACTGGTCAAGTACCTGACGACCGACACGGACGCGATCGTGGGTCTCGCGAACTCGATCAAGAACGTGCCGACCACGAAGGACGCCCTCGCCTCTCCGGCACTCGAGGCCGACGAGCGGTTCAGGCCGTTCCTGGACATCTTCGCCAACCCCGGTACCTCGACCACGCCGCCGAACGCGTCCGGCCCGAAGTACGTGGAGATGACGCAGGAGTTCGTCAACACGTACCTGTCCGGCGCGACTCCGGACCTGGCCGGTGGCCTGAAGGACCTCGACGGGAAGATCGACCAGGCACTGGACCTCGGGCGCTAGCATGACCGCCGTCCTCACCCGTCCATCCACAGTGGACGCACGACCGGCGCGACGGCGGGTGCCGCGCCGGTGGCGGCACCGGCTGACGGTGCTGAGCTTCATGGCACCCGCGCTCGTGGGCATCGCGGTGTTCTTCGTCTACCCGCTGTTCGCCGCGATCTACTTCTCCTTCACCAGGTTCGACCTGCTGACCGTGCCGCAGTGGGTGGGGTTCAGGAACTACGTGTACCTGTTCGCGCACGACACGCTCGCCCACGAGGCGGCGTGGAACACACTGTGGTTCGTGCTGATCCTGGTGCCCGCGCGGATGGTCGGGGCGCTGCTCACGGCCATGCTGCTGACGTCGCTCAAGCGCGGCGGCGGGTTCTTCCGGACGGTGTTCTACCTGCC
The DNA here is from genome assembly GCF_004364325.1 of Actinophytocola oryzae. Classification (GTDB taxonomy): domain Bacteria; phylum Actinomycetota; class Actinomycetes; order Mycobacteriales; family Pseudonocardiaceae; genus Actinophytocola; species Actinophytocola oryzae. The sequence goes on from NZ_SOCP01000019.1 coordinate 62,088, forward strand.
GGCGCTCGCACCTCCCGTGGCGGCGACGATCGCCTTCGTGTTCCTGTTCAACCCGGCGACCGGACCGGTGAACGGGGTGCTGAGCTGGTTCGGCGTCGACGGTCCGCTGTGGTTCGACTCGCCGGAGTGGGCCAAGCCGTCGCTGGTGCTGCTCGGCACCTGGGCCGTCGGCGACCTCATGGTGATCTTCCTGGCCGCCCTGCTCGACGTGCCGAAACCTCTGTACGAGGCGGCTTCGCTCGACGGGGCGAGCGCGTGGCAGCGGTTCCGGTTCGTGACGCTGCCGTCGCTGTCACCGGTGCTGCTGTTCGCGGCGGTGACCGGGGTGATCCAGACACTGCAGTACTTCACGCAGGCGGCGGTCGCCGCGAGTGTCGCGAGTGGCACGGCCACGACCGGCGGCGGCATCTCCTCGACGTTCGGCTATCCGGAGCAGTCCACGCTCACCTACCCGCTGCACCTGTACGTCGAGGGCTTCCGGTACTACGACATGGGTTACGCGAACGCGTTGGCGGTCATGCTGTTCGTGGTCGCGTTCGCGGTCACCCTGTTGCTGCTGCGACGTTTCCGGGCGTTCGCGGGAGGTGGGCGGTGACCGCGGTGACGGCGCGGAGGCGCAGTGGGACGGCGGTGCGTGAGTCGCTGCTGATCGCGGTGGCACGCAACAGCATCGCGATCGCGGTGGCGGTGTTGTTCGTGTTGCCGTTCGTGTTCGTGATCCTGATGTCGTTCATGACGAGCGACCAGGCGCTGACGTCGAACCTGTGGCCGACGACGTGGCACCCGGAGAACTTCCTGGACATCTTCAGGAAGTTCCCGATGTTCGACTACCTCGTCAACACGGTCGTCTACGTCGCGCTCGCCACCGGGTTCATGCTGCTGTCGAGCGTGCCCGCCGCGTACGCGCTGGCGAAGCTGCGGTGGCGCGGCGAGAACGCGGTGTTCATCGTGATCATCTGCATGATGATGCTGCCGCCGCAGGTGGTCACCGTGCCGCTGTACCTGATGTGGTCGAACGCGGGACTGACCGGCACGCTCTGGCCGCTGATCCTGCCGATGCTCGCCGGTGACGCGTTCAGCATCTTCCTGTTGCGCCAGTTCCTGCTCACGATCCCGGACGCCGTCGTGGACGCCGCACGCATCGACGGCTGCGGCGAGTGGCAGGTGCTGCTGCGGGTCGTGGTGCCGATGGCGAGGCCGGGCATCGCGGCGACGGCCATCTTCCAGTTCTTCTACGCGTGGAACGACTACTACGGGCCGCTGCTCTACACGAGTGAGAACCAGTCGAACTGGACGCTGTCGATCGCGCTGTCGCAGTTCAAGCAGCTGCACCACGTGGAGTGGAACCTGGTGATGGCCGCGACGCTGATCGTGATGGTGCCGGTGGTCATCGTGTTCTTCCTCGCACAGAAGGCGTTCGTGCAGGGCGTGACGTTGACGGGGGTCAAGTGAACGGCCCGAGCGAGAGGACACAGCATGAAGGTCGCGGTCGTCGGTGGTGGCTCGACCTACACTCCCGAGCTGGTCGACGGGTTCGCCCGGTTGCCGTTCGCCGTGGACGAGGTGGTGCTGATCGACCCGGCGGTGTCGCGGTTGGGCGTCGTCGGTGAGTTCGGGAGGCGGATCGTCGCCCGCTACGGCAGTGCGGTGCGGCTGACCTGGACCGACGACCTCGACGCCGGGCTCACCGACGCCGACGTGGTGCTTCTCCAGCTGCGGGTCGGTGGGCAGGAGACGCGGATCAGCGACGAGACGTTCCCGCTCGAGTGCGGGTGCGTCGGGCAGGAGACCACCGGCGCCGGCGGGCTGGCGAAGGCACTGCGCACGGTGCCGGTCGTGCTCGACATCGCCCGTGCGGCCAGGCGGCGGGCCGCGCCGGACGCCTGGGTGATCGCGTTCACCAACCCCGTCGGCATCGTGACCCGCGCACTGCTCGACGACGGGCACCGCGCGCTGGGGCTGTGCAACGTCGCGATCGGCGTCCAGCGGTCGCTCGCCGGGCTGCTGGACGTCACGCCCGACGCCGTGACGCTCGACCACGTCGGCCTGAACCACCTGACCTGGGCGCGGGCGGCCACGGTGAACGGCGTGGACCGGCTGCCGGAGCTGATCGCGAAGCACGGTGACGACCTGGCCGAGCCCCTGGGCCTGCCTGCCGAGTTGCTGCGGCTGTCCGGCACCCTGCCGTCGTACTACCTGCGGTACTTCTACGCCCACGACAGCGTCGTCGCCGAGGAGCGCACGTCGAAGCCGCGTGGCGCCCGGGTCGCGGAGATCGAGCGCGAACTCCTCGACCTGTACCGGGATCCCGCGCTCGACGAGAAGCCGGAGCTGCTGACGCAGCGAGGCGGCGCGTACTACTCGGAGGCCGCGATCGGGCTGCTGGCGTCACTGCACGGCTCGCCGGGCAGGCACGCGGTGAACGTGCGCAACGACGGCACGCTGCCGAACCTGCCGTCGGACGCGGTGGTCGAGGTCATGTGCGACGTGTCCGCCGGTGGTGCCGTGCCGGTGCCGACCACGCCGCTCGCACCGGACCACGCCGGACTGGTGTCGCATGTGTCCGCCTACGAGGAACTGGCGGTCGACGCGGCGCTGCGGGGTGGTGCGGACCGGGTCTTCCGCGCACTGCTGGCGCATCCCCTCGTGGGGCAGGCGGACCAGGCGCGGGGGCTGACCGACCGCCTGCTGGCCGCGAACAGCGAGTTCCTGGCGTGGGCGAGATGAGCCTGCTGCTCGCCGTCGACGGCGGCAACTCCAAGACCGACGTCCTCGTGTGCGACGACACCGGTGCCGTGCTCGGTCACGCACGCGGGCTCGGCACCAACCACCAGACCTACGGGCTGACGGAGTCCATGCGACGCCTCGACGGGCTGGTCGCGAGCGCCCGCGCGGCCGCGGGCCTGTCCGACGCGGACCGCGTGGCGCTGGCCTCTGTGTACCTGGCGGGCGCCGACCTGCCGGTGGAGCTGACCATGCTGGCCGACGCGGTGACGAAGGCGGGCTGGGCCGACAAGTCCGTCGTGGACAACGACACGCTGGCGTTGCTGCGCGCGGGCACGGAGTCCCCCGACGCGGTCGCGGTGGTGTGCGGCGCGGGCATCAACTGCGTGGGCCGGGCAGCGGACGGCCGCACGGTCCGGTTTCCCGCGCTCGGCACGATCACGGGCGACTGGGGCGGCGGCGACGAGCTGGGGCTGGCCGCGCTGTGGCACGCGTCGCGCGCCGAGGACGGCCGGGGGCCCGCGACGGCGTTGGCGGCGGCCATCGCGGGGTTCTTCGGTCTGGACAGCGCCGCGGACGTGGCGGCGGCCGCCCACCTGGACCCGACGGCCGCCGAACGGCTCGGGACGCTGACCCCGCTGCTGTTCGAGGTGGCCGCGGCGGGTGACGAGGTAGCCCGTTCGATCGTCACCCGGCAGGGCGAGGAGGTGGCGCTGATGGCCATCGCCGCCCTGCGCAGGCTGGACCTCGTGACGCGACCGTCGACCGTCGTGCTGGGCGGTGGTGTGCTGCGCAGCCGCGACCCCCTGTTGTACGAGGTCATCGACGCGCGGCTGGGGGTGGACGCGCCGCTCGCGGAGATCACGGTGGTGACGGATCCGCCGGTCGTCGGCTCCGCCCTGCTGGGACTGGCGTCGCTCGGCGCGACACCGGGCGCGGAGGAACGCCTGCGTGTTTACTGGAGACATGTCTCTGCAAGGTGAGTACGAGCCCAGCCCGTCCGACCGGGCTCGTCAACAGGTGGAAGAGTACGAGAGCTCCGGCGGCACCAAGGGCACGACGCTCAACGGTCGGCCGGTGATCATCCTGACCACGCTGGGCGCGAAGTCGGGCAAGATCCGCAAAACGCCCCTGATGCGCGTTGCGGACGGTGACGAGTACGCCGTCGTCGCCTCACTCGGCGGTGCGCCGAAGCACCCCGTCTGGTACTACAACGTGAAGTCCAACCCCGAGGTCGAGCTGCAGGACGGCCCGTCCAAACAGGACATGGTGGCCCGCGAGGTGACCGGCGAGGAGAAGGCCAGGTGGTGGGACACCGCCGTCGCGGCGTTCCCCCCGTACGCCGACTACCAGGAGAAGACCGACCGCGAGATCCCGCTTTTCGTTCTGTCGCCCAAGAAGTGACCTGGTTGGCTCCCCGGCGGCTGCCGGGGAGCCGCACGACCGGGGATAATGATCTCATGACACAAAACGTGTGGTCCGAGGTCGACGACTACATCTCCGGCCTCCTGGTCGGCCAGGACGAGGCGCTCGACGGCGCGCTCCGGCGCAGCGACGAGGCGGGTCTGCCGGAGATCAACGTCGCGCCCAACCAGGGCAAACTGCTCAACCTCCTCGCACGCGTCCACGGTGCGCGGCGGATCCTCGAGTTCGGCACGCTCGCCGGCTACAGCACCATCTGGCTCGCCCGCGCGCTGCCGGCGGACGGCGAGCTGATCACCCTCGAGGCCGACCCGCACCACGCCGAGGTGGCCAGGGCCAACATCGCCGCCGCGGGGCTCGCGGACCGCGTCGAGGTGAAGGTCGGCAAGGCACTCGACACCCTGCCCGACATCGACGGCGTGTTCGACCTGTTCTTCGTCGACGCGGACAAGGTCAACAACCCGACGTACTTCCGGTGGGCGCTCGATCACTCCCGGCCGGGCAGCGTGATCATCGTCGACAACGTCATCCGGGAAGGGCGCGTGATCGAGGCCGACAGCACCGACCCGTCGGTCCTCGGCACCCGGGAGCTCGGCTCGGTGATCGCGGGCGAGCCGCGGGTCTCGGCCACGATGGTGCAGACCGTGGGCAGCAAGGGTTACGACGGGTTCGCGCTGGTACTCGTCGAGCGGTGAGGACGTCCCTCACCCGTCCGGTGGTGTGCGCCCGTGCCGTGAGCCCGCGGGCCGCAGCCGGCGTCCGAGCCCCGGCGTCGCGAGGCCGGGTAACACCACGGCCCACACCCCGGTCAGGCTCTCGGCCATGCTCCCGCGCCGGAGCTGGGCCGCCCACAACATCTCCAGCCCGGCCGAGACGGCGAGGACCACCGTCAGCGCGTGCTCGACGTCGATGCCGCGCGCGAGCTCGCCACGCTGTCTCGCGTTGTGCAGCAACGACTCCACCGCCGCCTGCCAGTCAATGTAGAAGTCGAGGAACGGCTTGCCGAGGTGGCCGCACTCGCGCGCGGTGCGGAACGAGGCCCGCACGTGCGGCTCCTCGGCCAGCCAGCCGGCCAGCTCGTGTGACAGGTCGACCACGGACTGCAACGCGGGCAGCCGGGACGTCGTCGCGGCCTGCAGCGCGCCACGCAGCATCGCGCACGCCTCGGCCTGGATCGCGCCGCCCAGCTCGTCCTTGGACGAGAAGTGGAAGTAGAACGCGCCCTTCGTCACCCCGGCGGCCCGGGACACCTCCGCCAGCGTGGTGCCGAAGAACCCGTTGCGCTCGAACAACACCGCCGCGGACCGCACCAGGTGCGACCGCGTGTGCTCCGATCTCGACTGTTTCGTCACATCGTCCCCAGACCGACCAACACCATCTGTTTCCTACCACGGCTCGACCGAACCTTCGAGGTGCCCGGCGTAACGTTCGAGATTACTGCGACGCGTACGGAATTCCGTACCACGAGGTGTCGGCGCCACTCCTGGCGTGCCACCTCGGCGAGGTGAGCAAGGCGGCACTGTCATGAGGACTTTCTCCACTCCGGGTGAGCTGGTCGGCGCCGCGGGCGCGAGGCTCGGCAGGTCGGCGTACCAGCCGGTGCTCCAGCACGACGTCGACGTGTTCGCCGCGCTGACCGGCGACCACCAGTGGATCCACACCGACCCCGCGCGAGCCAGGTCGGGACCGTTCGGCGGCCCTGTCGTGCACGGCCTGTACCTGCTGTCCCTCGTGCCGCCGATGCTGGCCGAGCTGTACACAGTGGACGGTGCGTCCGTGGTGCTGAACAAGGGCTTCGACCACGTGCGGTTCTCCTCGCCGGTGGCGGTCGGCTCCCGTATCAGGGTGTCGGCGGAGGTCCGGTCGGCGGCGCCCCGTCCCCGCGGCTTCACCGAGGCGGTGATCGCGATCGCGGTCGAGGTGGCCGGCCAGGAGTGGCCGGTGTGCACGGCCGACCTCCGCCTGCTGTACCAGGAGGAGGTGGCGGAGGGATGGGTACCGGTCGCGTCCTGATCGTCGCCAACCCGCACGCGGGCACGGTCACGCCTGCGCTGGTGTGGGAGGTGGTCAGGCTGTGCCGCCGCGAGGGGCGGCAGGTGTCGGTCCGCTGGACCACCGGCCCCGGCGAGGCGACCAGGATCGCCAGGAAGGCCGCGGAGTCGGTGCCGACGCTCGCCGAGCGGGCGCTCGCGCTGCCGACGCTCGTGCCGGCGCCGCAACAGGAACGAAGCTTGGTCGTCGCGGCCGTCGGCGGCGACGGGACCGTCCGGGAGGTGGCCGCCGGGCTCGCGTCCGCGTGGCGGGGTGCTTCGCAGGCACCGCTGCTGGTCGTGCCTGCCGGTACCGCGAACTCCTGCTACCACAGGCTTTTCGGCACCGCGCCGTGGCAGTCCACCCTGTCCTCGGTGCTGCGCGAGCCGGAGATCCGCCTGCTCGACCTGGCCCGCGTGGCCGGGCGGCTCGCATTCGCCGCCCGCGCCTTCCAGGAGTCCCAGCCCTGTCCCGGACGTGTCACCGTCGACGGCCGCGTTATCCACAGTGGACTGACGCGGCTGGTCGACGTGACCGGCGGACGGGACGGTCTGCTCGGCGTCAGCGTCCTCGACGGCGAGCACGGAACCGTGCACGGACGCCGGGTCACGGTCGAACGCACCGACGACGGCCCGCTGTGGTTCGAGCACGACGGCGAGGTCCTGCCGCCTGGCCCCGCCGAGTACACGGTGGACGTCGTACCTGCCGCGGTCCCGGTGCTCACCACGCCTTCGCTCGCGGTCGCGGCATAGGACGCTCAGACGGGAGCCTCGCGCGTGGCGCCGAACGTGCGTCGGTAGTCCTTCGGGGACACGCCCACGATCTTGTTGAAGTGGTGGCGCAGCAGGGCCGCCGAGCCGAACCCGCTCTCCTCGGCGACCTCGTCGACGGTCAGCCGGGTGTCCTCGAGCAGCTGTCGCGCGTGCAGCACCCGCTGCATGGTCAGCCACTTGTTGGGGGTCGTACCGGTCTCGGCCACGAACCGGCGGGCGAACGTGCGCTCGGACATGTTCGCCCGGCTGGCGAGGTCGGCGACCGTGTGCTCGGTCCTCAGGTTGTCGAGCACCCAGGACAGCAGCGGCGTGAGGCTGTCGGCCGTGCACTCGGGGATCGGCAGCTCGACGTACTGGCGCTGACCGCCGTCGCGCTGGGGCGGCACGACCATGCGCCGCGCGATGGCGTTGGCCGCCGCGGAGCCCAGCTCGCGGCGGACGAGGTGCAGGCACGCGTCGATGCCCGCCGCCGTGCCCGCGCTGGTGATGATGTCGCCGTCGTCCACGAACAGGACGTCCGGGTCGAGCAGGACCGACGGGAAGCGCTCGAGGATCTCCTTGCTGTAACGCCAGTGGGTGGTGCAGTGCCTGCCCTCGAGCAGTCCCGCCGCGCCGAGGATGAAGGCGCCGCTGCACACCGACAGCAGCGTCGATCCCTGGTCGTGGGCCTTGCGCAACGCTTCGAGCACCGCCTCCGGGTACTCGTCGCGGATGAGGGCAGCGGGCACGGCCACGAGGTCCGCGCCCTCGACCGCGTCGAGGCCCAGTTCTGGCACGAGCATGGCGCCCACGCTGGTCCGGATCGGCTCACCCGCCCGCTCGCCGCACACGCGGAACTCGATCGGTGGCACGCCCTCCTCGGTGCGGTCGATCCCGAAGACCTCACAGAGGACACCGAACTCGAAGGGCGCGGTTTGGTCGATCACGATCGCGGCGACGGTCCTGAGCATGCCCCGAGACTACGTGGCAGGATTTTGTGGCACAAGGTCTGTTCTGCCACTGTTGGCAGCAACGCGACGTGCGCAAAATTAGTGCCATGGAACTTCTCATCACCGCCCTCATCGTCGGATTCGTCGTCTACGGCCTGGAGCGCAACAACGCCAGGCAGGTCACCCATCCTCATCTGGCAGGAAGCACGGACGTGCGGGACCGTGACCAGGAACGCCTCTCGACGGAGCTGCTGGGTCGCGCGTGAACGGCGGACCGGACCCGTAGAACTGCCCGTTGACCGGGACATGCACGGCTGGGATGCTCAAGGAAACATTCCAGCCGGATTGTATGTACGGGAGTCGTCATGGCACGACAGGCTCGGTCCCTGGTCGGCAAGGTTGTGGTCATCACCGGTGGCGCACGGGGAATCGGCGCCGCCACCGCGTCGGCGGTGGCAAGACTCGGGGCCTCGGTCGCCATCGGCGACCTGGACCTCGACCTGGCCAAGGGCACCGCGGACGAGATCGACGGCGACACGCTGGCCCTGCCGCTGGACGTCACCGACCACGCCAGGTTCACCCAGTTCCTCGACGAGGTCGAGAAGCAGCTCGGCCCCATCGACGTGCTCGTCAACAACGCCGGGATCATGCGACTCGGCCCGTTCGAGGACGAGGACGACCGCTCGACCGCCCAGCAGCTGGCCATCAACCTGCACGCCGTCATCCACGGCACACGCGAGGCCGTGAAGCGCATGCGGCCGCGCGGGACCGGGCACATCGTCAACATCGCCTCGGCGGCGGGTAAGGCGGGCTTCCCCGGTGGGGCGACCTACTGCGCGACCAAGCACGGGGTCGTCGGGCTCTCCGAGGCGGTGCGCGTCGAGCTGCGCGGGTCCGGGGTCGAGATGTCGGTGGTCATGCCCGCGGTCGTACGCACGGAGCTGGCCGTCGGGCTGACCGAGTCGCGGTTCATCAAGCCGGTCGAGCCGTCGGAGGTCGCGGACGCGATCGTGGCCGCCCTGCGGTACCCCAGGTTCGAGGTGTTCGTGCCGCGTTCGCTCGACGCGACGTTCCGGATCACCAGGATGCTGCCGAGGCGAGCCGCGGAGTGGGTGGCGCGTACTTTCAAGAGCGACCAGGTGCTGTTCGGCGCATCGCCGGAGGCACGCGAGGAGTACGAGGCCCGTGCCGCCGCGAGCGCGCCGGGTGCCGAGCGGGAGAGCACCGGATGAGTCCGCTGACGGATGGTTTGCTGAGCACGCTCGCGGCTCGTGTCTGTTCGTCCACTTCGGACACGTACACGACGGTGGAGGTGTTCACCGGCGGACCGCTGGCGACGCTGCCCGAGTCGTCGGTGGCTGATGTGCACACGGCGTACGAGCGGGTTGGTCGTGCGCAGCGGGTGTGGGCCGCGCTGCCGTTGGACGATCGGCTCGCCGTGTTCCACCGGTTTCACAAGCTGCTGCTTCGTGAGCGCGAGACGATGGCGGACCTGCTGCAGGCGGAGACCGGGAAGGCTCGGCGGGATGCCTTCGAGGAGCTGAGCGAGCCCGCCCTGGTGACCAGCTACTACCTGCGTTCCGCTCGGCGGCTGCTGCGGCCTCGGAAGCGGGCGGGGCTCGTGCCCGGGGCGGTCGCGGTTCGCGAGTTGCGGCAGCCCAAGGGGGTTGTCGGGATCATCTCGCCTTGGAACTATCCGTTCGCGTTGTCGTTCGGTGATCTTGTTCCGGCGTTGGTCGCGGGGAACGGGGTGGTGTTGAAGCCGGACAGTCAGACCGCGTTGAGTCCGCTCTTCGGGGCTGAGCTGTTGTATCGGGCGGGTCTGCCCGTTGATTTGTTGGCCGTCGTGTTGGGGGACGGGCCGGGGGTTGGTGGGGCGATTGTCGACACGTGTGACTACATCGGGTTCACGGGGTCGTCTCGTACTGGTGCGTTGATCGCGGCGCAGGCGGGGGCTCGGTTGGTTGGGTGTTCGCTCGAGCTTGGCGGTAAGAATCCGTTGATCGTGCTTGATGACGCGGACATCGCGGCTACTGCTCGGTCGGCGGTACGTGGGTGTTTTGCCAATGCCGGGCAGTTGTGCCTGTCGCTGGAGCGGGTTTATGTGCCTGAGGGGCTTTTTGATCGGTTTGCTGCCACGTTCGTGGATGAGGTTGAGCTTTTGCGGCAGGGGGCTGGGTACGGGTATGAGGTGGATGTCGGGTCGTTGAGTTCTCAGCGGGCTTTGAAGACTGTGTCGGAGCATGTGGATGATGCTCGGGCCAAGGGGGCTACCGTTCTTGTGGGGGGTCGACCTCGGCCTGATCTTGGGCCTTTCTTCTATGAGCCGACTGTGCTTACCGGGGTGACGCCGGAGATGTCGTGTTTCATGGATGAGACGTTCGGGCCGGTTGTTTCGCTTTATTCTTATTCTTCGGTTGATGATGCTGTTGCGTTGGCCAATGATACTGCTTTTGGGTTGAATGCCAGTGTTTATGGGCGGGATGTGGTGCGGGCTGGGGCTGTGGCTGCTCGTCTTCGAGTTGGGTCAGCCAATGTGAATGATGGGTATGCTTCGGCTTTTGGGAGTACCGATGCGCCTATGGGCGGGATGGGGGCTTCTGGGCTTGGGCGGCGGCATGGGGCGGAGGGGTTGTTGCGGTATACCGAGGTTCAGGCTGTGGCTGTCAAGCGGGTGGAGATGTTGAATCCGCCTCGGTGGGTGCCTTATCGGGTGTTCTCGAAGTCGATGGCTGCGACGCTTCGGGTGATGAAGGCGTTGCGGCTTCGTTGATCGGTCGCTTGTCGCCTGTCGTCGGCCTGTTGCTTGTCGGTTCTCGTGGCCGTCGGCTTCTCGTTGAGTGTCGGTGCTTGCCGTTACGCTGGAGTTTGGGGGGCCGGCGGCCGTGGTCGATCTTGCGCGTCCGAGTTTTCGCTGGTCAGTGACCCTTTGCGGGTTGACTGGTTGACCCGTTGCCCACGTTGTTCGGTGGTTGCGGCGGGGACTTTACGGACGGCGACTCACACCTCAAGGGCGCCTTCGGCGTCGGCTCCGCCACCCTTGACCTGCGAGTCTCCGCCGCCCTGGGCAGCCACCTCCGGGGGCAGGCTGGCGCCTGCCTGCCCCGCCCCCCACAACCACCGAACCCGATCACTGGACTCCAGCCATTCACCACCCCACAGGATTGAGTCGACCAAACCCCTCTCCACACGCCAACCCCCACCGGCTCCCCCCGCCCCACCGGGCCTCCGTACCGAAGGACGCCTTCCTAACGGTGGGCGTTACGAAGGCGTCCTTCGTAACGCTGGGCGTTAGGAAGGCGTCCTTCGTTGCAGTAGGTGCACCGAAGGCGTCCTTCGGTGCGGTGGGGCCCGGCGTTCCTTGGGGGTGGGGGCACCCTTGTGAACTGGGCATTTCGGGCATGGCTTTCTGTGAACGTGGGAAGAAGTAGCGGCCAGTCGGCCTCTTGTGAAGTGGACCTTCTGCGGGGAACTATCAGCTATCGGGCGGAAACGGACCGTGAGGGTGGTCTGCCGTCCCCACAACTGAACATCAACCTCCAGCGCCGGGCTGCCGGCGTCCCCTGCAGGAGGAAGAGTGAGACAGACACGCCCGTCCATCGTGGTTGCGGCGCTTGCTGCCGTGGCCCTCGTCCTGTCGTTGAACGGTTCCGCGGTGTCCGACCCGCAAGGGCGTGCTTCCGCCGAATACCTTGTCACCGGGGTCAAGACCAGCGCGGACCGCAACGCGGTGGCGGCTACCGGGGCAGCGGTCAACTCCTTCGAGCACGGCATTCTCTACGTCACGGCCACCCCGGACGAGATCGGCGCGATCCAGCGGCTGGGGCTTCGGACCGAGCGCGAGGAGGGCATGCCGCAGGCCAGTGACGCCACGCCGCTCGACTTCCCCAGCGCCGACTCGAACTACCACAACTACGCCGAGATGACCGCCGAGATCAACCAGGCCGTCGCGGATCATCCGAACATCCTGAGCAAGACCTCCATCGGCACCTCCTACGAGGGTCGGCAGATGGTCGCCCTCAAGATCTCCGACAACGTCGGGACCGACGAGGACGAGCCCGAGGTCCTGTTCACGGCTCACCAGCACGCGCGTGAGCACCTCACCATCGAGATGGCGCTCTACCTGCTCGCCCAGCTGACCGACCTCTACGGCACCGACAGCCACATCACCAACCTGGTCAACAGCCGCGAGATCTGGATCGTCCCCGACCTCAACCCCGACGGCGGTGAGTGGGACATCCGCACCGGGTCCTACGCGGCCTGGCGCAAGAACCGGCAGCCCAACTCGGGTAGCTCCAACGTCGGCACCGACCTCAACCGCAACTGGCCCTACAAGTGGGGTTGCTGCGGCGGCTCGTCCGGCAGCACCTCCAGTGAGACCTACCGCGGCCCCTCTGCGGCCAGCTCGCCCGAGGTCACGAACGTCATCAACTTCGTCAACTCGCGTCGGATCGGTGGCACGCAGCAGATCAAGACCAACATCGACTTCCACACGTTCAGCGAGCTCGTGCTGTGGCCCCTCGGCTACACCAACGCGAACACCGGGCCGGACATGACCCAGCAGCAGTACAACACTTTCGCGACGCTCGGTCAGCAGATGGCGGCCACCAACAACTACACGCCCGAGCAGGCCTCCGACCTCTACATCACCGACGGCTCGATCGACGACTGGCTGTGGGCGACCCAGGGCGTCTATTCCTACACGTTCGAGATGTACCCGTCGAGTGGCGGCACCAGCAGCTTCTACCCGCCCGACGAGGTGATCAGCCGTGAGGTCTCCCGCAACCGGGCGGCCGTCCTGCTGCTGGACTACTCGGACTGCCCGGCCCGCGTCATCGGCCTGACCTGTGACGGGTCCGAGCCGCCGCCTGCCGGGCCGACGTTCGAGAACACCGCCGACGTCAGCATTCCCGACGCGGGTGCCGCGGTGACCAGCTCGATCGTCGTCAGCGGGGTCACCGGCAACGCGCCGAACGACCTGCAGGTGTCGGTCGACATCAAGCACACCTTCCGGGGTGACCTCCAGGTCGACCTGCTCGCGCCGGACGGCACCGCCTACCGGCTGAAGAGCACGTCCACCAGCGACTCCGCCGACAACGTGATCGCCACCTACACGGTGAACGCGTCGAGCGAGGTCGCGAACGGCACGTGGCGGCTGTCGGTACGCGATCTCTACAGCGTCGACACCGGCTACATCGACTCCTGGAAGCTCACCTTCTAGTGACGTCCGGTCGCCGTCCTCCCCGGAGGACGGCGACCGGCTTTTTTGTGCCATTCGAGAAAGGGATGTGGATGACCTCTTGGAAAAAGCGGCTCGCGTTCACGCTCGTGAGCGTCGTGGCCGTTCTGGGGGCCGCGGCGGGGCAGGCGGTTGCTGCCCCGTCATCAGCGGACGACGTGCAACCGCAGGTCATCGGCGGGACGCCCGCCGCGCAGGGCGAGTTCCCGTGGATCGTTCGGCTGTCCATGGGCTGTGGCGGTTCGATGATCACCCAGCAGCTGGTGCTGACGGCGGCGCACTGCGTGCCCGCGACGGGACCCAACACCAGCATCACGGCCACACTGGGGGCCATCGACCTGCAGGACCCGAACCGGATCGTGGTCCGGTCCGACTACGTGCACCGGGCACCCGGCGCGGGCGGCCCGCCCGGTGACGACTGGGCGCTGATCCGGCTCGAACACCCGGTCGACGTCCCGACCGTGCCGATCGCCACCACACCGGACCTCGACTCCGGCACGTTCACCGTCGCCGGCTGGGGCGCGGCCACCGAGGGTGGCCCGCAGCAGCGGTTCCTGCTCAAGGCGCAGGTGCCGTTCATCGACGACGCGCAGTGCCAGAGCGCGGGCAGCGACTACCTCGACCTCGTGCCGGCCGAGGAGATCTGTGCGGGCAACTGGACCGCGGGCGGCGTGGACACCTGCCAGGGTGACTCCGGCGGCCCGCTGCTGAACAAGGACGCGAACGGCGAGTGGGTCCTGATCGGCACCACGAGCTGGGGCATCGGCTGCGCCCGCCCGCAGAACCCGGGCGTCTACATGCAGGCGAGCTACTTCCACGAGGCGATCCACGCGGCGGCGGCGTCGCTCGGACCGAGGTGCGCGCCCGCGGTCAACACGAACGCGACCGCCATCCCGGACGTCGGCGAGATCACCAGCGACCTCGCCGTGACCTGCGACGGCAACGCGTCGGGCCAGACCAGGGTGGAGGTCAACATCAACCACTCCTACCGGGGCGACCTGATCATCGACCTGATCGCGCCGGACGGCACGTCCTACCGGCTCAAGAACGCGAAGGGCGACGACGGCGCGGACGACATCAACGAGTCGTACACCGTCAACGCGTCGAGCGAGGTCGCGACCGGGACGTGGCACCTGCGGGTGCGTGACATGTTCCGGGGCGACACCGGTTCGCTGAAGAACTGGCGCCTGACCGTCTAGTCACGTCCGCTCCTCCAGAGGGCCACCCCCGGTCTGGCCGGAGGTGGCCCTCCGCGACGTGCACAGGCAAGATAACCGAGGTTACTGTGAGGTAGCGTCGCCGGAGCCGGACGTGGCGGCGCCCTTCGTCGTCTCGAGGAGCAGATCAATGCGCGAACTCGCCGTCCCTCCGCTTGCCAGCGTGCCGGACAGCGGCGGCCTTGCCGACGTCGTGTACCTCAACGCCAAGGAGGCGCCGACCGACGTCGTGTTCCGCAGAAAGGTCGGCGGCGCGTGGCACGACGTCACGGCCGAGCGGTTCCTCGGTGAGGTCGTGGAGGTCGCGAAGGGACTCGTCGCGTCGGGCATCGGGCCGGGTGACCGGGTCGCCATCCTGTCCGCGAACTGCTACGAGTGGACGCTCCTCGACTTCGCCATCTGGGTGGCGGGCGCGGCGTCGGTGCCGATCTACGTGACGTCGTCGGCCGAACAGGTCGAGTGGATCCTGTCCGACTCCGGCGCGGTGGCCGTGCTCGCGGAGAACGCGCCGCTCACCGAGCGGGTCGAGTCGGTGCGCGACAGGCTGACCGACCTCAAGCACGTCTGGCGGATCGACGACAAGGCGGTCGAGACGCTCGTCACCGCGGGCGCGGACATCGCGGACGAGACGCTCGACGAGCGCAGGGCCGAGGTCCGGCCGGACGACCTCGCGACGCTGATCTACACCTCCGGCACCACCGGACGACCCAAGGGCGTCGCGCTCACCCACCGCAACATGTACGCGGCCTGCCGCAACGCGGTCGAGTACCTCGGTGCGCTGTTCAAGGGCGACGAGGCGTCGACACTGCTGTTCCTGCCGCTCGCGCACGTCTTCGGCCGGATGGTCGAGGTCGCGGCGTTCATGGCCCGCGCGACGCTGGGCCACTGGGCGGAGGTCAAGACGCTGACCGACAACCTGGCCGCGTTCAAGCCGACGTTCCTGCTGTCCGTGCCGTACGTGCTGGAGAAGGTCTACAACGGCGCGCGGCAGAAGGCGCACTCGACCGGCAAGGGCAAGATCTTCGACGCGGCGACCGCCACCGCGATCGCCTACAGCGAGGCGGGCGACAGGCCCGCGCTCGGCCTGAGGATCAAGCACGCGGTGTTCGACCGGCTCGTGTACTCCAAGCTGCGTGCCGCACTCGGCGGCCAGGTCAGGTACGTGATCTCGGGCGGTGCCGCGCTCGGGCCGAGGCTGCTGCACTTCTTCCACGGCGTCGGCATCACGGTGTACGAGGGCTACGGGCTGACCGAGTCGTCCGCGGCGTCGGTGACCAACTCGCCGATCGCCACCAGGCCGGGCACGGTCGGTAAGCCGCTGCCGGGCACCGCGGTGCGGATCGGCGACGACGGCGAGATCCACCTCAAGGGCGCGGGCATCTTCGACCGCTACTGGCAGAACGAGTCCGCGACGGCCGAGGCGATCGACGGCGACGAGTGGTTCGCGACCGGTGACCTCGGCGAGCTGGACGAGGACGGCTTCCTGAAGATCACCGGACGCAAGAAGGAGCTGTTGGTGACGAGCGGCGGCAAGAACGTCGCGCCCTCGGTCATCGAGGACCGGATCACCGCGCACCCACTGGTCGGACAGGCACTCGTGGTCGGTGACGGGCAGAAGTACATCGCCGCACTGATCACCATCGACGCGGAGTACTTCGGTTACTGGAAGAGCACTGTCGGTAAGGACGAGAGCGCGAGTGTGAGCGACCTCGCGGACGACGAGGAGCTGCTCTCGGAGGTGCAGAAGGCCATCGACGACGGCAACCTCGCCGTGTCGAAGGCGGAGTCGGTCCGGAAGTTCCGGATCCTCGACACCGAGTTCAATCCGGAAAACGGCTACCTGACGCCGTCATTGAAGCTTAAGCGGAGCGTCATCATGAAGGACTTCGCGCAAGAGGTGGACGCGCTCTACTCCTGACCTGCGTGACCTCTTGAACTCCGGACCGTAATGGGTATGGTTTTCTCGCCCTACCCGCCAGCTTGGGAGGTTGACTGCCATGGGTCGGCACTCCTCCGTCAAGGCTCGTGGGTGGCGGGGCAGGTCGCCGGTGATCGCGCTGTCCGCGTTGCTCGTGCTCGCCCTGGTCGGCTGGTTCACCTTCGACTTCCTTGCCGACAAGTTGCGTGCGTCGAGTTGCGACACCACGACGACACTCAACGTGACGGCCTCGCCGGACATCGCCCCGGTGATCAGCCGCACGGCACGTGAGGTGTCCAAAGAGGACAAGTGCTACGAGGTCCGCGTCACGGACACCGACTCCGAGGCGACGGCCGAGTCACTGGTCGTGTCCGACGGCACCGAGCCGCCGGACGTGTGGATACCGGAGTCGACGATCTGGTTACAGCGCGCGCAGGCCCGCGGCGCGTCGGGCGTCCCGGTCACGGGCACGTCGGTGGCCAGCTCGCCGGTGGTGCTCGCGGTGACCGAGGACGCGGCGACGCAGCTCGGCTGGCCCGCGAAGCAGCCGACCTGGGGTGACGTGCTCGGCTCGTCGCTGAAGATCGGCCTGCCGGACCCGGCCCAGGAGCCGGTCGGGGTGTCGCTGCTGTTCGGTGTCCGCGACCAGACCAAGGCCGCGCCGGACCCGGCCACCGCGTTGACCACGGAGTTACGCCGCCTGACACCGAACGTGTCGTCGTCGGTCAGCGGCCTGTTCGACCGCTTGCCGGGCAACGGCTCGGAGGAATCGCCGCTGGACGGCTTCCCGGTGTCGGAGAACGCGGTACTGCGCAACAACGCGCGCGGGGGCACGCCGCTGGTGGCGGCGTACGCGGACCCGCCGGTGCCCGCGCTGGACTACCCGTACGTGGTCTTACCAGAGGCGCAGGCCCAGAAGCGGGAGGCGGCCGAGGACTTCCTGACCACGCTGATGCAGCAGGACACGGCCGACGCCCTGTCGGACGCGGGCTTCAGGACCCCCGACGGCGAGATGCTCCGCAGCAGGGGCGGCGCGGACCTGACCTCGACGGCGAAGGTCACCCCCGCGGAGATCCCGCAGGCCACCGACGTGGACGACCTGCTGAACGTGTGGGCGGGCGTCAACCTGAGTGGGCGGGTACAGATCCTGCTGGACGTGTCCGGCTCGATGGCGGAGCCGGTGCCGGGTACGAACGCCAACCGCCTGGCGGTCACCCTGAAGGCGGCGGGGCTGGGCATCGGACTGATGAAGCCGAGCACCAAGATCGGCGTGTGGCTGTTCTCGACGAAGCTGGACGGCGACAAGGACTACCGCGAGTTCCTGCCGGTACTGCCCATCAGCGAGCAGGCGGCGAACGGCGGTCTGGAGAAGCTGCAGACGGTGCAGGCCCTGCCGAACGGCGCGACCGGGTTGTACGACAGCGTGTTGGCGGCGTACCAGTCGGCGCGGCAGAACTACGAGGCCGGCCGTATCAACGTGGTGATCGTGCTGACGGACGGCAAGAACGAGGACCCGAACAGCATCAGCCGGGAGTCGTTGCTGGCGGAGCTGGCGAAGTTACAGGACCCGCGCCGCCCGATCCTCATCGTCGGCATCGGCATCGGTCCGGACATCGACGTCGACGAGCTACAGGCGATCTCAGGCGCGACGGGTGGTCAGGCCTTCACCACCCCGGACCCGACGAAGATCGGCGACATCTTCTACGCGGCGCTGTCCCGCACCCTCTGCCAACCCCCGAAGTGCACGGCGAAACCGGGCAGCTGACCCAGCCGGGCGGGGGCCGCGAGGTCGTGATCCACCGCGAGCCGGGACAGAGTCCCCGCGTCGCGGCACAGTAGCGTGCACGCATGACCACGTTGCCCCGCGAGTCCGTTCTCGTCCGTACCTGGTTCGGTGACGACGACGCGTGGGAGACGCTTGTCCTGGAAGTGGGTACCCCCAACGAGGACGGCTTCCTGGCCTACGTCACCCTGGTGGACGACCCGGCGTTCGAGGGGCTCGACGCCGAGGCGCTGAAGGAGATGCAGCCAGGCGGGGCAACTGTCTCGTTCCTCGCGGACGAGACGACCCTCACCAGTGTCGAGCACCCCGTCCTGGCCGTCTGGGTACTCCCGACCAGTGACGACGACCAGGCCGAGTACAGGTCGTTCCGGGTCGTGCCCTTCGCACTGTGGAGTGTGGAGAACAACATCAACATCGCGAACATGGACTGGGCGGACTTCACGGGGTCCGTCGGGGACGACGGCGTCTTTCGCGGGTTCTGACGCTTCGCCCTGCGCACCTGGCTGTCGCGTAACGGAACGGGCGGCCCGGCGATAAGTTGGCAAGGTCCTGTTCGAGGATGTCGGGAGCTGCGTTGGCCGTTGTCGCGACCGCCCGGCGGCGGCATCTTCGGGGTCGGGATCCCGTGGCGTCCCAGCTGCGGGTGGCGGCGCTGCTCACCGCCGCGGTGCCGTTTCTCGTACATGCCTGGTACGCCCTGCACGGGTACTTCGGGCAGGACGACTTCGTCATCACCTACCACGCGGCGCACGCCGACCCGCTCGACTTCGGGTACCTCTTCCAGGACTACAACGGGCACCTCGCGCCAGGCACGTTCCTCGTCGCGTGGGTCGAGACCGCGATCGCGCCACTCAACTACGCCGTGGCCACGATTCCCCTGCTGGCCCTGCACGGTGTCACGCTCTGGCTCTTCTGGCGCGTCCTGACCAGGCTCTTCGGCCACCGCTGGGGGCTTCTCCCCGCTCTCGCCGTCCTCAGTGCCTCACCTCTCGTCCTGCACCCCACTCTCTGGTGGGCCTACGGGATGCAGCTGCTCCCCCTGCTCGCCACCATGGCCGCGGCCCTGCTCGCGCACCTCCGCTACCTCGAGACGGGAACGCGTGCGGCCAACGCGATCGCCTGGACCCTCGTCGGGATGCTCTTCTACGAGAAGGCCGCGCTCTTCGCCGGGATCCTCTTCGCCGTCACCGTGCTCGGGGGCGAGAAACCGGCCGAGGCGCTCGTCAGGCACTGGCGGGTGTGGGCCACCCACCTCGTGCTCGTCTTCGGCTACCTGATCCTCTACTTCGGACTCACGGCCGACCAGATCGGTCAGGAACCCGTGCGTGCCGACGATGTCGCCGAGTTCGCGAGCAACGCGGTGGTCCACGTCTTCCTGCCGGGCCTGCTCGGCGGACCGTTCGCCTCGCCCGGTGGGGGCGCCACCTGGACCACACCACCGCTCGCGGTCCGCGTCGGCGCCCTGGTCGTCACGCTCGTGCTCGTCCTCCTCAGCCGCAAGAAGCCCTGGCTCTTCCTCGCGGCCTACCTCGCCGTCGACCTCGCGCTCGTCGCGGTCACGCGGCTCTCGGTCGTCGGCCCGCTCATCGGCACCGATCCCCGCTACGTCGCCGACGCCGTGCCCGTCGCGGTGCTGTGCGCGGCCTTCGCGTTCCAGGGCAGACGTGCCGGGAGGTGGCCCATGGTCGGGGTCACGGCCCTGCTGGTCGCGGCCAGTGTCGTCAGTTTTCTCACCCTCGCGCCCGGTCTGGTCTTCCGGCAGGCCCGCGACTACGTGGCCAACGCACGACAGGCGCTCACCGACCAACCACACATCGTCCTGTACGACACGACCGTGCCCAACGGCATCATTCTCGACTGGTTCATCTACGACAACTTCAGCTCGCGTGTCGTCGGGCTCGTGCCGGAGAAACCGCGGTTCGACCGGCCGGCCGAGGCGCTGTACCAGCTCGACGACACCGGCCACGCGCAGCCGGTCACCGAACTGACCGACGAGGTCCTCGGCGAGCGCGGCCCCGCCCCGGACTGCGGCCACCTCGTCGACGAGCAACCCGTTCGCATCCCCCTGACCAGCCCGGTCACCGGTCGCCGCATCCTCCGGCTCGGCTACTACACGGGCGACACCGGCGACGGCACGGTCACCGTCGGCGACACCCGCGTGCCCGTCCAGTTCCGCAGCGGCCTGCACGTGCTGTACGTGGTCGTCAGCGGCACCTACACGCACGTCGAGGTGGCCAGGAACCTGAACCTGCAGCCGTTGTGCGTCACCGACGTCACGGTCGGCCTGCCGAAGGGCTAGAACGGGTCGTAGGAACCCCGGTGTCCGAACAACCGCGCTACCGGCCGCAACCTCAGGCGCAGCAACACCTTCAGCGCCACGTTGCCCGCGAACCACGGCAGCTGCGCCACGACCCGCCACCGGTCCGCCAAACCCGGCCTGCGCACGGTGAAACGGGCCAGCGACCGTGATCTGTCCACATAGGAGTAACGGGACCCGCAGAGCACCTTCGCCACCGTGCCCGAGGTGACCCCGATCGACGAGAAGCAGTCGTGCACGAGGATCTCCCCGCCGGACGGCAGGTGCGCCGACCAGCGCAGGTCGTCCACGTAGGTCCAGTAGTCGTGCTTGCCGTCGACGTAGAGCAGGTCGAACGGCCGTGTCCACGTCGGCCGCAACCGGGTCGAGAAGCCCACGACCAGCTCCACCACGTCGGTCAGGCCCGCCGCGGCGATGTTCGCCTCGAAGCGTGCGCGGGTGGACGCGCCGCCGAACAGCCTGCCGTCGACGAAGGCGTCCACGGCGACCACGCGAGCGCCGATCGTCCGCGCCGCGTGGCCGAGGACGATCGTGGACCGGCCCTGGTGGCTGCCGATCTCGACGACCGTCGCACCGGCAGGCAGGCGGCACACGGCGTCCCACAGCATGCGGGCCTGTCCCTCGGTGAGCCAGCCGGGCACCGCCCGCACCGACTCCCACGCCGACTCGAAACCGATTGTCGTACCTCCTGGCACCAGGGCACATTAGCCCTAGGATGCGACGGATGTTAGCCACCGTTCGGACCTGGCCGCGCAACCCGGCCGCGTGGGTCATGGCACTACTGACGGTGGTCTCGTTCCTCCAGCGGCCCGGCCGCACGACGTTCGACACCAAGCTGGACCTCGTCGTCGACCCGCTCGCGTTCCTCGGCCGCGCGCTGCACCTGTGGAACCCCGAGGCGACCGCGGGCGAGCTGCAGAACCAGGCGTACGGCTACCTGTTCCCGATGGGTCCGTTCTTCGCGGGCGGGCAGCTGCTCGGGCTGCCGCCCTGGGTGACACAGCGGCTCTGGTGCGCGCTGCTGCTGTGCGTGGCGTTCGGCGGCATGCTCGCCCTCGCCCGTGCGCTGAACGTCGGCTCGGAGCCCGCGCGGTTCGCCGGTGCGCTCGGGTACGCCGTCGCACCCCGCATGCTCACCGAGATCGGGCCGCTGTCGTCGGAGATGCTGCCTGCGGCACTGCTGCCCTGGGTGTTGTTACCGCTGGTCAGGGCCAACCGGATCGGCTCGACGCGACGCGCGGCCGGGTTGTCGGCACTGGCCGTGCTCTGCATGGGCGGCATCAACGCCTCGGTGGTCCTCATGGCACTGGTGCTGCCGGGACTGTGGCTCGTGACCCGCCGGTGGACACGCGAGCACGTCGCGCTGGTGTCGTGGTGGGTCGGCTCGGTCGCCGCCGTGTGCCTGTGGTGGATCCTGCCGCTGCTGCTGCTCGGCGAGTACAGCATGCCGTTCCTGAACTACATCGAGTCCGCGACGAACACGACCGCGCCGATGTCGCTGTTCGAGGTGCTGCGCGGCACCAACCAGTGGGTGGCCTACGTCGTCGAGGGCACGCCGTGGTGGCCGTCGGGGTTCATGCTGATCGACAACCCGCTGCTGATGCTGGCGACGGGCATGGTCGCGGCCATCGGGCTCTACGGGCTCGCGCGCCACCGGCTGCCCGAGCGGCGGTTCCTCGTGCTGGCGACGGTGACGGGCCTCGTGCTGCTGACGATCGGCTACGTCGGCGTGCTCGACAGCCCGTTCTCCACCGTGGTCAGGACCCTGCTGGACGGGCCGCTCGCGCCGTTCCGGAACGTGCACAAGTTCGAGCCGGTGCTCCGCCTGCCGCTGATGCTCGCGTTCACCCACGCCCTCACCGGGCGCCTGCCCGGCCTCGCGCGGGCGGCGACGCCGGTGGTCGCGGTGCGGGCACGTCTCGCGATCGGCGTGCTGCTGGTGGCGTTGACGGCCGCGCCCGCGTGGCTGTTCACGCTGCGGCCAGGTCCCGGCTGGACCGAGGTGCCCGGCTACTGGCACTCGGCGATGACCTGGTTGTCCGACCAGGACGGACACGCCCGCACGCTGTTGTTGCCCGGCACGGGTTTCGGCGAGTACACGTGGGGCCGCACGATCGACGAGCCCGCACAGGCGCTCGCCGAGTCACCGTGGGGGGTGCGCAGTCAGGTGCCGCTGGGTTCCGAGGGCAACACGCGGCTGATGGACGCGGTCGAGGACGTGCTGTCCGACGGCCGGGGCTCGCCCGCGCTGGCCGGTTTCCTGAACCGCGGCGGCTACCGCTTCCTGTTGTTGCGCAACGACATCGACCGCACGGCGACGGACGCGCCGCCCGTCGAGGTCATCCGTGCCGGCCTCGCGAGGTCGACCGGGGTCACGCGGGTGGCGAC
Organism: Actinophytocola oryzae; assembly: GCF_004364325.1. Classification (GTDB taxonomy): domain Bacteria; phylum Actinomycetota; class Actinomycetes; order Mycobacteriales; family Pseudonocardiaceae; genus Actinophytocola; species Actinophytocola oryzae. The sequence continues at coordinate 84,829 of NZ_SOCP01000019.1, forward strand.
GTTCGGGCCGCTGGAGATCTACTCGGTCGGCCGCTCCGCGGCGCTGGTGTCCGCGGTGTCCACCTCGGACGTGGCGACGGTCAGTGGCGGACCGGAGTCGCTGTTGCCGCTGCTCGAGTCCGGTGCGCTCGGCGCGTCCACGCCGACCGTGCTCGCGGGTGACGGCGGGCTGGCGGACTCACGGGACTGGCTGGTCACGGACGGCCTGCGGCACCGCGAGCGGAACATCGGGCGGGTGCGGGACAACCTGAGCCAGACGCTGGCGCCGGACGAGGCGCCCCGGCAGGACCGCCCGTCGACGGACGTGCTGCCGTTCGACGGGACCGGGCACCTCACGACGGCGGCCTACCGCGGCGTGCGCGGGGTGACGGCGTCGACGTCGGTCGCCTTCGCCGACGCGGTCGGCGGGAGCGACCCGTCGGGACTGCCTTTCGCCGCCGTGGACGGGGATCCGCTGACGTCGTGGCGCTCGTCGAGCTTCACCGGCCCGGCGGGTCAGTGGCTGGAGGTGGAGCTGGACACGCCTCGCACGGTGCCGTATGTCGACATGTCCATAGTGGACGACATCAGGGTCGGCTGGCCGGTCACGAGGATCCGGCTGACGACCGACGCGGGCTCGGTCGAGAGCGAGGTCGCGACCGGGCCCGCACCGCAACGCTTTCCCCTGCCGAAAGGCGTGACGAGCCGAGTGCGGGTGACGGTCCTGTCGGTGGCGGCCGACCGCGACAACGGCAACGTCGGCGTCTCGGAGCTGACGATCCCCGGCGTGACACCACAACGGATGCTGACGACGCCCCCTGACGCGACCCCGGCGATGAACCAGCGGGCGGAGTACGTGTTCACGCGGGGCTCGCAGCCGAGGTACGCGTGCGTCGGCGGGGTCTGTGACGCCGGTCTGACACGGGCGGGTGAGGAGCCCGGCGGCGTGCGGCGCCTGTTCGCGACGACGTCCGCCGCGAACTACCGCCTGTCCGGCACGGTGCTGCCGGCACTCGGCGGCGAGAACCCGGTGTCGCTGCCGGGAGTCACGGTGTCGGCCTCTTCCCAGCTGGCGGGCGACCCGACGGCTGGTGCGCTCTCCTCGGTGGACGGGAACCCGTCGTCGGCCTGGCGACCGGACGTCCAGGACCTGCGGCCGACGCTGCGGTTGTCGTGGGGCACCCCTCGGGCACTGACCGGCCTGCGGCTGACCGGCGCCAGGCTGCCGACGGACGTGGAGATCACGGTCCCGCAAGGCGTCCAGACCGTGCCCGTCCACGACGGCGTGGCCCGCTTCTCGCTGACGACCGGCTCGATCGAGGTCCGGCTGATCGGCGGTTCGCCCGCACTGGACGAGCTGCGCCTGCTCGGCATGGACCTGCCTGCGCCGCCGAGGACGTTCACCGTCCCGTGTGGACAGGGCCCTGCCGTCACGGTCGACGGCGTCACCTATGCGACGTCGGTGTCGGGTTCGCTCGCGGACTACCTGGCACACCGGCCACTCGGGTTCCGGACCTGCGAGGACCTGACCGGCGGGCTGGACCTGCCGTCGGGACGGCACGAGGTGGCGACCTCGCGGTCGCCGTCGTTCGTGGTGCAGGACCTGTGGCTGCTCTCGGGTGACGCCGACCGCCCGACGACCCGCGCCACGAGGGCGACGACCTGGGACGTGACGCACCGGAGCGTCGAGGTGGGCGCGGGTTCGGCGGCGGTGCTGTCCGTCCCGGAGAACGCGAACCCCGGCTGGGTCGCGCACCTGAACGGCGAGGAGCTGCGGCGGGTCCGGGTGGACGGCTGGCAGCAGGCGTGGCTCGTCCCGGCAGGCAGGGGCGGGACGGTGACGCTGGACTTCGCCCCGGACGGTGAGTACCGGACCGGCCTGCTGGTCGGCGGTCTGGCCGCGGCCGCTCTGGTCCTGTCGCTGCTGATCCCGACTCGGCGCCGTGCGCGGGTCTCTGTCCAGGCCGGGGGCGAGCGGTGGGTGCCGGTCGTGCTGGTGGTACTCCTCGCGGTGCTCGGGGGGATGCTGCCCGCCGTGTTGCTGATCGCGTGTCTGCTGGTCAGGGCGTTGTGGCCGCCGGCACCGCGGTGGGTGGCGGTCGGAGCGGCCGGGCTCGCCTGTCTGGTCGCGGTGAGTGGCCGCGTGCTGCGGAACGGGCAGGAGTGGGCGCACGGACCCGTCGCGCAGGCGTTGCTGCTACTCGCCGTGGCCTCGGTCGTCGCCGGGTGCGTGGAGTGGTTCGCGCCGCGAGCGAAGCTCGACCACGGCACTCGCGCACACGAGCGTCCCGGTGGCGACGACGGCGGCGGTGACGACCTGCGTGAGGGCTCCGTGGAGCCGGCCGGTGACGAGGACGACCTCGACCGCGACCGCGCCCCAGATCAGCAGCGTTGACCACCGGTCGTTGCCCGCGATGCGGGAGTACAGCAGTATCTGGACCAGCGACAGGGCCGACCCGACCAGCGCGAACGGCCACACCGGGATGGGGCTCGCGGCGTAGTCCGCGCCGCCGACGACACTCACGACGGTCGGCCCCATGACCGCGCTCCCGGCGACGACCACCAGGTCGAGCGCCGCGCACACGGCGAGCGCGATCGGCACCATCCGCCGCCGCCCCCGCTCACTGGCGAGGCGCGGCAGCACGAGGATGGCCACGGCCTGCGGCAGCCAGTAGGCGATCTTGGCGACGATCGCGCCGACCGCGTACTCGCCTGCCTCGTGCGCGGGCAGGTAATGCCGGGCGAGCACGAGGTCGAGGTTGACGAGGAGGACGAGCGCGAGCATGGCGCTCACGGCGTGCAGGACCTCGCTGACGTGCGCCTTCCCGTGCCCGCGTGGCCGGGGCCGCCCGCAGACCACCCACCCGGCCGTGGCGACGACCGCGGCGCCGATCGCCGTGCCTGCCAGCGCCCCGGTGGCCGTGCCGGTGACCAGCAGCCCGGCGAGCGTGCCCCCGATCCGGACGACGGCGTCGGTGAGCAGCAACGCGGCGAGCGCGGTGAACCGGTGCCGCCCCTGGAGGATGCCGTAACACAGGCCGGTGAACGTGACCCCGGCGAGCGCGACGGCGACGAACACCGCCGGGACCGGCGACCCGAGGTGCAACAACACGACCAGCAGCGGCGAGACCGCGAGTGCGACGACCGTGATCGCGCCCGCGGTGACCAGCCCGAGTGCTACCAGCTCGCCCGCGCTGTCCCGCCTGGCGACCCGCAGCGCGGTGACGGTCTGCATTCCCATGGCGGGCACGGAGCCGATGACCAGCACGGCGAGCAATGACCCGAGCTCGCCGAAGGCCGAGGGCACGAGCAGCCGCGCGGCGAGGACGTTGAGCAGGTAGGAGGCGAGCTGGTTGCCGCCGATGCCTGCCGACACGAGCAGCGCGGACACCTTCGTACTGGTGGGAACGCCCGCGGTCACGCCGGGACTGTAACCGAGGCGTCGCACGAGAGCTGGGTTCCGAGGCCGGCGTGTGGTGGGATCTCGGACGTGAACCCGCGGGTGTTGGTCGTGCCTGGTGTGTGTCTCGGCATGGCCCTGCTCGTGCTCGGGCCGCTCCTGGGGCGCGGGTTCGTCCTCACCTACGACATGGTGTTCACGCCCCGGCAGTTCCTCCTGGCCGACGCCTTCGGGCTCGGGTCGGCCCTGCCGAGGTCCGTCCCCGCCGACGCCGTCATGGCGGCCGTGACCTCACTCGTGCCTGGCGACCTCGTCCAGCAGGTGCTGCTGTTCGGCGCGCTCTTCGCCGGGCCCCTCGGCGCCGCCCGGCTCGTGCCGTCCGAGGCGATCGGGGTGCGGGTCGTCGCGGCCGTCTCCTACGGCTGGACCGCCTACCTCGCCGAGCGGCTGGTCATGGGGCACTGGCCCTACCTGCTCGCCTACGCCGCCCTCCCCTGGGTCGTGACGGCCTCGCGGAGCGGCACCGCCAGGCTCGTTCTCGCCTGTGTGCCGGGGATCCTCACGCCCACCGGCGGGATTCTCGTTGCCGGGGCGGCGATCGTGGGTGGCGGCACGCGGCGGCTCAGGGTCACCGTACCCGTCGCACTCGTGCTCAACGCGCCGTGGCTCGTGGCCGCCCTGTCGCACACGGCCAACTCCCTGTCCACTGAGGACGGCGTGGCCGCGTTCGCCGCGCGCGGCGAGACCTGGGGCGGACCCGTGCTCAGCGTTCTCGGGCTGGGTGGGATCTGGAACGCGGAGGTCGTGCCGGGCAGCCGGGGCAACCCCGTGCTGCCCGTCGTCACCGTTCTCACGGTCGCGGTGGCACTGCTCGGGTTGCGGGAGATCCGGGAGAGGTGGGCGCGGCGGATCACCCTGCTCGGAGCGTTCGGGGTCCTGCTGGCCGCGCTCCCCACCGTGCCGGGCGGCGGCGAGCTGCTCGGCTGGACCGTCGCCAACGTGCCGGGTGGCGGCCTGCTCCGGGACTCCCAGAAGTGGGTTGCCTGGTGGGCGCTTCCCGCCGCGCTCGGGGTGGCCATGGCCGTCGGGAGACTCAACCGGAAGGCCGTACTTGCCGCGGCCGTCGCGGTGCCGGTGCTCCTCCTGCCCGACTTCGCGTTCGGCGCCTGGGGACGGCTGCACCCCGTCGAGTACCCGGCCGACTGGGCCGCCGTGCGGGACATCCTGGCGCGTGACGATCGTGTGGGAGACGTCGTGACCATGCCCTTCGGGGCGTTCCGGCAGTTCGGCTGGAACGCCGACCGCACACAGCTCGACCCCGCGCCGCGTTTCCTGCCCCGGTCGACCGTCGTCGACGACACGCTCTACGTGAACGGACGTGCCCTCGCGGGCGAGGATCCCCGCGCCGCGGCCGTGCGACGGGGAGAGCCGCTCGGCAGGCTCGGGATCGGCTGGGTGCTCGTCGAACGCGGGACACCCAGCCACGTCGACACCGCCGGGCTCGAACCGGTCTACCGGGGGCGCTGGCTCGACCTGTACCGGGTCGGCGGACCAGTCGGCGATCCACCGGATGGCCCACCGGTCGCGCCCGTACTCGTCGCCTTCGTCGCCGCGGGTTCGTTGATCCTGTTCAGCTTGTTGTGGCTGGCGTTACCGACCGGTAGATTGACAGCCCTGCATCGTCGCGGACAGGAGTGAGCCCGTGGGCAAGCTGATCGGCGTCGTCGCCACAGTGCTGGTCGCGGTCGCGGCCGCCACCGGTGTCACGTTCGCGGTGTCGAACGCGTCCGCGCCGGACAAGAGCGTCAACCTCGAGAACCCCGCGTCCCCCAACAACATGCGCGGCGGCTCGGCCGACTCGGTCAACTACGGATCGACGCCCTGACGGCCTTCTCGAACGCGTCGACGCTCCGGTCCCAGTCGAACCCGGCCGCCCGGAGCTGCCCGACCACACCCATCGACTCACGCAGCTCCTCGTCACGCAGCAGGCGGTCGACCTTGCGGACGAAGTCGTCGAAGTCCGTGGCCAGCAGGCCCGTCTCACCATCCACTATGGACTCTGCGACACCGCCGGCGGCCCGGTAGGCGACCGAGGGAACACCGTGTGCCGCCGCCTCCATGATGGCGACGCCCCAGCCCTCCTTCACGGAAGGGCAGACGTGCAGCCACGAGCGCGCGATGATCTCGTGCTTGTCCTGCTCGTCCACCCAGCCGTGCAGCGTCACCCGGTCCCGCACGTCCCGCAGCAGCGCGTGTGCACGCAGGTTCGCGAGCCACCAGCCATCGCCGACCACCTCGAGGCGCAGCTTCGGCCAGCGGGTCGACAGCCGGGCCACCGCGTCGATGGCGTGCTCCACCTGCTTGTGCGGCACCAGCCTGCCGACCAGCACCAGCGTCGGGTCCGCGTCCCTGCCCGCCCTGGTGAGCGGAACGGGGTCCAAACCGTTGTGCACCACCGTGGTCCGACTCGACGACACGCCGAGCCGGGCCAGCTCCGCCCTGGTCACCTCGGAGACCGTCAGGTAGCGGCAGCGGCGGTACAGCCGCGGCGCCAGCCTCGACTCCACGAACCAGCCGAGCCTGCCGAGCACGGGGCCGAGCACTGCCCGCCACTGCTCACGGTGGACGTGGTGCACCAGCACCAGCACCGGGCAGCGCGCGACGAGCCGCGAGAAGAACGGCACCCCGTTCTGCACGTCGATCACCAGGTCCACACGTGCGCGCGCGATGGCCACCAACGCGTACACGTACACCGAGAACCGCCCGCCACGCCTGCGGAACCGCACGCCGTCGACCACCTCGTCCGCCGGGGCGTTGGGGTGCGCCGCGCACTGGACCGTCACGCCGAAGCCACGCCGCGCCAGACCCTCCGCCATGCGCTCGACGTAGCGTTCCGAGCCGCCACCCTCCGGATGCCGGGTGTCGCGCCAGTTCACGAGCAGTACCGTTGGACGACTCACGAATGCTCCAGCGGGAAGGTTACCGATCGGTACAGTGGATCAGAAAATTCACGGAAAAGACACCCCTCGATGGTAGGTCGGACCAATACCGTCGACCGTTCGGTCCAACTGTTCCGCGCATTTCTGAAGGAACAGACGGACCCGGACCACTTCTACGGGGTTCTCGCCGCCGACTCCGTCCGCCAGATATCGGAGTACGTGCCGCTGAACGGCGCAACCATTCTCGACGTCGGCGGCGGGCCCGGCTACTTCGCCGACGCCTTCCGGGCGGCCGGCGCCCGTTATGTCGGCATCGACCCCGACGTCGGCGAGCTGTCCGCCCGGGGCGACCTACCGGCCGGCATGATCCGCGCCAGCGGCACTGAGCTGCCCATACGCACCGGTTCAGTGGACATCTGCTACTCCTCGAACGTCCTGGAGCACGTCGCCGACCCGGTCCGGATGCTCGACGAGATGGTCAGGGTGACGAGGCCGGGCGGCACCGTGTTCGCGTCGTTCACGCCGTGGTTCTCCCCGTGGGGCGGCCACGAGACGGCGCCGTGGCATTTTCTCGGTGGCCGTTACGCACGACAGAGGTATATTCGAGAAAAAGGACACGAGCCGAAGAACAAATTCGGCGAGAGCCTGTTCGTGCTCACCATCGGAAAAGCACTCCGGTGGGCACGCGGAACCAGTGACGCGGTTCTCGTCCGGGCGCTGCCCAGATATCACCCGTGGTGGGCGACCTGGATTGTCCGGGTGCCGGTCCTGCGTGAGCTCGCCTCCTGGAACCTGGTTCTGGTACTCCGGAAACGCTGAACCCTCAGCCGGACGCGCCGACGGGTTGCCGGTGCCGGGGCGGCGACCCGTCGACCGGGCCGGACCCGTCGGCGCCCCGACGCAGGAACAGCATGGCGAGACCGGCGAGCGCCAGCACCGCACCGCCGATCCACATGAAGATCGGCCACGTCGTGAGCAGCCTGATCTGCCCCATGGCGTCGTTGGCCTTGCCGACGTTGTCGTTGACCGTCGCGTCGTTGAGCCGCAGCGTGCCGTCGAACACCACGGTGCCGTCGCCCGGCTTCTCACCCGGCGGGACGAGCTCCTGTGTCATCTCCTGCTGCCCGAGCACGATGACCCCGGTCACCGGCTCGACCCACAGCGTTCGTTTGCCCGTGTAGTACAGGGAAGCCTTGACCAGCGGCTCCTCGGGCAGGCCGACCAGCGAGCCGGGCACCTCGCGTTCACCGATCTTGGTGTTGCCCACCTGCATGACGTACCGGTAGGTGTCGAGGCCCTGGACGGTGTCCTCGCCGTCGAACTTCGCGGTGACCGCCTTGCGCACCTGCAGGTCGTAGAACCCGTAGTCGTGCTGCTCGGCGCCGAACGGGAACTTGAACGAGAGGCCGGGCTGCTGCACGGTGTTGCGGTTCGCGGTCTCCCGCTCGCCCTGCTGCGTCTCGATGTACTGGCCCTCGCACGGCGCGACGGCCTCGCCGGTGTGGCGGTCGAAGCACAGCGACCGCACCGAGGCGTTGACGACGATGTGGCTCGCCTGGTCCTCGGTCCTGATCGCCTCCACGTACACGGCGACGTCGCCGTCGGACCTGACCTCCGGTTTGGTCAGGTCACCGGTCACATAGGTCGTCGACTTCAGGCTGAGGTGGTCGCGGACCTCCGGCACCGGGACGCCGTCCTCCGACTCGACCACGAGCGCGGTGATGTCGACACCCTCGGCGACCGAGAGCGTCTCGTTGTCCAGTGGGACCTTGGCGAGTTGCGGGAAGGCGTAGAACCGCAGCAGCAGACCGAGCGCCACCGCGAAGACCCCCAGTCCCAGCAGGACGAAGCCGACAACGCGACGCACCGGACCTCCTCGTCGAGGTGTAGACGATGGGCGTCAAATTACCGGACAGTAACCCGAACACAAGGCCCATCTGGAGCATCGTTACGGCATGATTCAGGAATGCGATGCGACGTGTGGTGGGCCCACCCGGCCGCGGGGACTCCTGCTCTCTTCGAGCTGCTCGACGAGGTGGAGCGCGGGCGCTACGCGGGATATCGCAGGGAGGCCGACAAGCTGCGGTTCCTGACCGGCCGCGCACTCATCCGCGGCGTGGTGTCCCGGGAGCTCGGCATCGCGCCCGGCGAGGTCGTGCTGGACAGCTCCTGCTTCGAGTGCGGCAAGCCGCACGGCAAGCCACAGGTCGTCGGTTCGACGCTCGAGGTGTCGATCTCGCACTCCGGCGAGTGGGTGGTGCTGGCCATGACCGACGGCGCGTCCGTCGGCGTCGACGTCGAGGAGGTGCGGGACGCGGAGGTCGACGGCCTGGCCGGGATCTGCTTCTCCCCGCCGGAGCTGACGACGTTCAAGTCGATCCCGGAGGAGGAGCGGCGTGGCGCCTTCTTCACCTACTGGGCCCGCAAGGAGGCCGTGCTGAAGGCCACCGGCAAGGGCATGTGGGTCGTGATGAGCAAGCTGACCCTCGCCGCGCACGACGAGCCGCCCCGCGTCACCGCGTCCGAGACCACAGAGGTGGACATCACGGCCGTGCGCATGGCCGACCTGGACCGGGGGCCCGGTTACCGCGCCTGCATAGCGGTCTTCTCCGACTCCGCGCCCAAGGTCGACGAGCACGAGGCCGGGGAGCTGATCACCTCACTCGGCTAGGCGGCGCACCGCCACCAGGCGGTAGTGGTCGGCCAGCGGGGTCTGCTGGCGTGGCCGCAGCGACCTCGCCTCCAGCAGGTGGGTCAGCGCGACACGGGCCGCCTCCCGCTCCGCCACCGGCTCCGGGTCGCCCCACAGCAGCTGACCGGCCGCACGCGAGTCCACCAGCGCGGCGGACGCCAGGTGCTGCAGGCACCGGGCCTCGCCCTGCTTCTCGCCGATGCGGTTGAACGTCGTCCGCGCGAGCTGCCACAGCCGCACGGCGTCGACGAGCCGCCAGTGCGACAGCACGACGCCGAGCAGCTCGAGGCTGTGCGCCCACGCGCCGTGGTCACCCGCCTCCTGGGCCAGGGTCTCCGCACGCAGCAGGTGCCACGCCGCGTCCGACAGGTCGCCGCGTCCAAGGTGCAGCACCCCGAGGTTGACCAGCACCGACGGCGATGCCACGTGCAGGTCGGCGATGTCGGTGAAGGCGTCGGAGAGCCCGGTGCCCCGGTCGATCGCGACCAGCGCCCGCTCCGAGCGCTCCCGCACGTCCAGCTCGGCACGCACCCGCTGGTTCTGCACCTGCTCGAGGTAGGAACGTGCGTTGTCCAGCTCTTTCACCGCGTCGCCGAAGCGGTGCGGCGCGCCGTGGGCGCCCGCCATCCGGTGCGCGGTGGCCTGGCGGATGGCGGCGTGCGCGGCGATGTCCAGCCAGCCCGCGGTCACCGCGAGGTCGTGCAGGCCCCGGTGCACGGTCAGCAGGTTCGTCGGCAGCCCGGCGCGGACGTACCAGCGGGCCAGGGCGTCCGCGATGACGCACAGGTCGTCGAGCACCGACCGCAGCAGGTCCTCACCGCGGTAGGTCGCCGCGTACAGCGGGCGGAACGACGGCTCCGACTCCTCGAACCACTGCCGCGCGCCCTTGGGATCGGTCTCCAGCCGGGTCACCCACAGCTCCGCGAAGGTCCGGTAGAACCCGAGCAGGGCAGGCAGGGCACGGGCGGCGACCTCACCGCGCTCCTCGTCGGAGGTCGTGCCCTCGATGGCCCGCCGGTACTCCTGCGGCAGGCGGTAGCGCCCGTCCACCAGGTCGACGAGGTTGCGGGCCCGCAGCTCGTCCAACGCGTCCGGGTCGCTGACACCCAGCATCGCGGCGACGGCGCCCTTGCTCAGCCCGGTCACCGGCAGGCTCGCGAGCGCCGAGAGCAACCACACGGCCTCCGGCGACAGCCCGGCACGCACGTTCGCGAGGATGGCCCGCCACACCCGCTCGAACGTGCCGGTGGCCGGGCCCTCCCCGCGCAGCTCGTCGAGCAGGTGCGTGAACTGGACGGTGCTGCCCGGCCTGCTGATCTCCGCGGCGAGCGCCTTCACCGCGCGGGGCCGCCCGAGGCACGCGGCCAGCAGCTCGTCGAGGTCGCGGTCCGGCTCGGGCGCACGCGTGAAACGCCGGTACCAGCGCGGGGGCGGTGCGTTGCGTGCCACCCGCCACAGCTCCCGCATGTCCTCTACGGACATGGCGTCGACCCTGACCACGCTGTGGGGCACCAGTTCCTCGAGCACGGTCTCGCCGACGAGCACGAGCCGGGGCCCGCCCGACGGCCACGCGTCGACGAGCCACGCCACCTGCTCGGGCGTGTTCACGTTGTCCAGCAACAGGGTTCCGTCCGACGCGTGGAACACCCCGGCCAGCTCCCGTGCGACGCCAGGCAGTGCCGCCTCGTCGGCGGGCTCGTCGATGCCGAACACCGAGACGAGCCTGCCCGCTGTCGTGAGGGCGTCGTCCGGGGCACTCGCCGACCGGCTGCGCAGGTCGAACCTGGTGGTGGCGAGGGGATCCACGCCGTCGTCGTCGATCAGCTCCTGCGCGACCGCCTGTCCGACGGCCGACGTGCCGACGTCGCGGTCACCGACGACCGCCACGATCCCGTTGTTCCGCAACGACTCCACGGCCCGCTCGACCTCGACCCGCCTGCCGCGCAACGCGACCGGCTCGTGCCAGGTCGGCGGGGCGAACAGGCGGGGTGGCGGCGGGGTCTCGTCGACGGCGATCGCACTGCGGCGGCGACGGCGCTCCCACACCTCCATCCCGCCCCACAACAGCAGGAACAGCGGCGCGACGACGAGTGCGGTCAGCAGCAGGTAGTGGCCGACGGTCCGGCCCGCCGTGGTGTCGTTGGCCTGGTTGCCGATCAGCTCACCGGACACCGTGACCACGAACCAGGTCACCACGGCGATCATCAGGACCGGCAGCCGCCGGAACCACTCGCGATCCGACCTGTTCACCTGCCGATCCCCCCGGTGAGCCCGACCACGACCCTGCGCCACGTCGCGAGCAGCAGCACGACCGGCACCACCGCGGAGACGACAGCAGCCGCCGCGACCGTGCCCGCGGACGTGCCGAACTGCCGCGCCTCACCCCAGGGCAGCCGTGTCAGCGGGCCGGAACCGGACCCGCTGATCAGGAAGCCTACGATGAAGTCGTTCCACACCAGCACGAACTCGAGCACACCCGCGGCGATCAGCGCCGTCCGGTACGGCCCGCGCCGCCACATTCCGTCCAGCGCCGGCCTTCCGTCGCGGGCGGGTGCGGCGAGGAAGGCCGTGCGCAGCACCAGGGTCGCGAACGGCAGGCCCGCCGCCGCGTGCACGAGCGCGAGCGGCGCCCGCCCGCCGGCCAGCCCGAGGTCGGTGAACACGGCGCGGAGCGGGCCGACGTACATCTGCACCGGCGCCACCGCGAGGATCGCGAGCAGCCCCGTCACCACCCGCGCGAGCCGCCTGGGTGCCACCCACGTCAGCAGGTAGGCCAGTGGGACGGCCGCGACGAGCACCAGCGCCGCCGCGAGCCCCGCGATGAGGAAGCTGCCCGCGACCGCGGGCCACAGCCAGGTGGCGCCGGTCGCGGCGAACGAGTCGAGGCTGAACGGGTCGAACCGCCACCAGCCGACCGAGCCTGCGGACTCGGGGCTGTGGAAGGCGGTCAGCACCAGCACGAGCACCGGCATGATCCACAGCAGACCGACACCGCCGACGAGCGGCCAGCTCCACCACCGCGCGGGCCTGCTGTCGTCGATGGACTCGATGGACAGCGGGACCGCCTTCGCGCCGTCGCCGCGCCGCATGGCACGCATGCCCGCGAGGCTCAGCACCGCGACCACGGCGAAGAGCAGCACGGCGAGTGCCGAGGGGCCGCCGGTGTCCGCCGAGCGCAGGGTCATCCGCCACCAGTGCAGGCCGACGATGTCCACGTCGTCCTGGATGGACCCCGGCGCGACGATCAGCACCAGGTCGAACACGCGGATCGCGGCCACCAGCACGGTCAGCACGACGATGGCCGTGACCGAACCGGCCTTCGGCAGCACGAACCGCCACAGCCGGAACGTGGCGCCACCCGCCGAGTCGAGGCCCGCGCGGAACAGCACGACGATGAAGCCCAGCCAGGACCAGGCGAACGCCGACGCGAGCACCCACCAGATCAGGTCCGGCCCGAGCCAGGTGACGTTGCCGCCGAACAACGCGGTCGCCATGCCCCGCTCGGGGGTCGGGTCGAAGATCAGCCGGAACACCGCGCCGGACACCACCGCGGACACCCCGAACGGCAGGATCAGCACGTAGAGCAGGACCCGCCACAGCCTGCCGAGCTGCCTGCTCAGCACGGCGACGCAGTAGCCGAACCCGATCAACACGAGCGCGATCCCCACCCACAGGAGGCTGTGCCACGCGGACCGCAGCGCGACGGGGTCGGTGAACAGCGCCCGGAAGTTGCCGACCACCGGCACGTCCGCGTCCAGCGCCCACCCGAAGGTCCACACCATCGGGACGACGAGCAACGCGATCAGCAGTACCGCGGGCACGGCGTAGAGGTACTGGTCGCGGCGCCGGTGCGGCTGCGCGACCACGAGCCCGTCGGTCAGCTCCCGGCCTGCGACCTCGAGGACCAGACCGTCCCTCGTCTCGACGTTCACGACCCGGTCCTGCGTGCCGCGTCGACCATGGCCCGGCAGGCCGCACGGGCGCTCACCGACGGCGTGGTGCCCGCCGCCGTGCCACGTAACAGGTTCTGCAGGACGCGCTGGAGCCCCTCACTGCCGCCGAGCCTGCCGAGCTGGTCCGCGAGCCCGAAGCGGATGTCGTGCTCACGAAGCTCCGTCGCGAGCCGCTCCAGGGTCGGGCTGTAGTAGCGGAAGGAGGTGTGCGGGTTGGCCGCGATGAACCCACCCGTCTCCCGGATCCACGGCACCGGCGCGTCCGGCGTGGCGAGGTAGCGGATGAGGTCCTGCGCGGGGCCGCTCGCGGGCCTGGTCAGCACCAGCAGGTCCGAGGACACGGCCAGCGGCGGGTCGCCGCCGTTGCCTGGCGGGAAGGTGAAGGTGTCGAACGCGTCGGGGTCGGGGGCGAACCGGCGGATGACCGACTCGGCGAAGTCCGGTGCGGGCACCATGGCCGCCCGCCCGTAGCGGCACATCTCCAGCACGGCGTCCGGGAACTGCCGCACGAGCGAGTTGCCTGCCCCGCCGGACAGCACCGCCGGCCTGCCCCACATGGTGGCGACCATCTCGAACGCCTCGAACACCTCGGTGCCGTCCCAGAGCTTCGGGTCGCGCCGGGCGGCCAGCTCGTCGAACGTCTCCGGGTAGGTGCGCAGGAGGACGTTCTCGAAGAACTGCGCCAGCACCCAGCCGTCCGCGCCGCCGAGCGCGAGCGGTGTCACGCCGCGGTCGATCAGCTCCTCGTTCAGCTCGAGCCAGTCCTCCCACGTCGTCGGGGGCGTGATGCCGAGGTCCGCGCGGTACCAGACGACCGAGACGTTGGCGAGCTTGAACGGCAGCGCGTAGTGGCGGCCGTCCGCCGACGCGGCCGGCCAGATGCGCTCGTACTCGTCGTGCCAGACGCCGTCCGGCAGCGGCGCGACGTGGTCGAGGTTGGCGGTGACGTGCCCGACCTGCGGCACGGCGACGACGTCCGGGCGGCCCGCGGTGCGGGCGTTGAGCGCGGCGCCGATGTCGTCGCCGAGGGGGATCAGCTCGTAGTCGCGGACGCCCCGGCCGTCGAGCACGTGCGCGAAGGCCGCCAGCTCCGCGGCACTCCAGCTGACCGCGACCCGCACGTCGTCACCGAGACCCGCGACGGCGGCCAGCTCGCCGCAGCCACCGACGAGCCCCGCGAGCGGCGCCAGCGCCGCCGTGCGCAGCAGGGTTCTCCGGTGGACCTCTCGACGCATACCGCCCCAGTAGTCGACTGGGACACAACTCTAGGTGATGTAAGAGCCGCTGGTGGGCGCACCCTCAGGTCAGGTCGAGGTGCAGCCCCATCGCGCGGAGCAGCGTCTGGAACTTCGCCGAGGTCTCGGTGACCTCGAGGTCCGGTACCGAGGCGGGCATGATGCCCGCGCCCGAGTACAGCGTCATGGTGGACGGGCCGGTCACCGGCTCGACCAGCTCGCCGCAGCGGATGCCCACGACCCACTCGCCGTCGCCGTCGGCGTCGCACCAGCCGATCGCACCCGCGTAGAAGCCGCGGCCGAACGGCTCGAGCGCGGTGATCGTCGCGCGGGCCGCTGACACGGGCGTCCCGCAGACGGCCGGGGTCGGGTGCAGGGCGCTGGCCAGCCGCAACGACGTGACACCCGGGTCGAGCAGCTCGCCGGTGATGCGGGTGGACAGGTGCCAGACGGCCGTCGTGCTGATCAGTGACGGCTTCTCCGGCACGTCGAGCGACCGGCAGAACGGCGCGAGCGCGTCGGCGACGGCCTCCACGACTACCCGGTGCTCCTCGTGGTCCTTGACCGAGGCGAGCAGGGCCTCGCCGTTCGCCCGGTCCTTGTCCGGGTCCTGGTCACGCGGGATCGAGCCGGCCAGCGGGTTCGCGACGACCGTGGTGCCGGTGCGGGACAGCAGCATCTCGGGGGTCGCGCCCACGAGCGTGCGGCGGCCGGTCGTGGCGGGGAGGTCGACGGCGTAGGTGAAGCCCGCCGCGTTGTCGGACACGAGGTTGGCCAGCAGCGTGCGGACGTCGACCGGCGCGGCCATCGTCAGCCGCAGCGAGCGGGCGAGCACCACCTTGCGCAGCTCACCGGCCCGCAGGGAGTCGACGGCGCAGGCCACGGCTCTGGCGTAGCCGGCACGGGAGGGCACCGGCTCGACCGAGACGGCGGCGCCGACCGGGGCGCGCGGGTAGGCGGGCAGCGGCCCGGACCAGCGTGCGGTGTCCGGGAGCACGATGTGCGGGGCGGCCTGGTCGTCGAACGGCAGGGCGCCGACCGCGACCGGCACGGGGGAGTCGACCAGGAGCTTGGTGACGCGCTTGGCCAGCTCGTCGGGGTCGGGGTCGGTGACGACCTGGCGTTCGCCGGTCGCCAGCAGCGCCCGCCGGGGCGAGGTCAGGAGGAACGAGCCGGGGCGATAGTCCTCGATCACCTGTCCATCATGCCCGCGATCCGGGCGGTGGAAACCGGCCCGGCGTAGGATTTTGAACACGTTCAGGGCCCGTGGGTGCATGACCCACGGGCCCCGAAGAGGCGTGTCGTCAGTTCAGCGCGTCGATGAGCGCCGCGCGCTGGCGGTCACCGAGACCGGCGGCGCGCCGGTCCGGGTCGATGCCGGTCTGCTCGAGCAGAGCGGCGACCTTGACGGCGCCAAGGCCCGGCACTGCCTTGAGCAGCGCGGCGACCTTGGTCTTGCCGATGGTCTTGTCTTCCTTCGCCTTGCCGAGCACCGACGCGATGGTCCGCTCGCCGGACTTGATCGACGCCAAGAGCTCGGAGCGGGCCTTACGCGCCTCCGCAGCCTTGGCAAGCGCCTCAGCGCGCTGCTCTGGAGTCAACGTGGGCAGAGCCACCGTGGTGTTCCTTCCTAACTCGACTTTCTGGCACGTCCGCGCAGGCCGACGACCAGGCAAAACCTGGACCGCTCCCCCGCGGCGCCGCTGCCAGTAAACACATCAACGACTCGGAACATACGCGCGACACGCGAAGACTTCGCGCCGAAACCGCAGGTAACCCACCTTCTGGTGGTCTGACACGCAGCGTTACCCGTATTCACACCCGCGCTTTCGGCACTACTGTTCAGTAGTAGAGAGCCACCCCACACCGGCCCGAAGTACAGGGAGCTTGAACAGCGATGTTGGGCACCATGCAGGACGGTCAACTGTCCATCGCCAACCTGCTGCGCCACGGCAGCCGGGTCCACTCGGGAGCCGAGGTCGTCACCTGGACCGGGGACGGGACGCGGCGGAGCACGTATGCCGAGGTCGCGACGGAGGCCGCGCGGCTCGCGCACGCCCTGCGCGGCCTCGGCGTGACGTCCGACCAGCGGGTCGGCACGTTCATGTGGAACAACACCGAGCACCTGGTGGCCTACCTCGCGGTGCCCGCCATGGGCGCGGTGCTGCACACGCTCAACATCCGGCTGTTCCCCGAGCAGCTGACCTACGTCGCGAACCACGCCGAGGACCACGTGGTGCTGGTGGACGGCACTCTGGTGCCGCTGCTCGCCAAGGTCCTGCCGACGTTCGACACGGTGCGGCACGTGGTGGTCGTGAACGGCGACCCGGGCTCGCTGCAGGCACCGGATGGCGTGACCGTCCACTCCTACGCCGACCTGCTGGCCGACCAGCCGGACGAGTTCGACTGGCCCGTCGTGGACGAGAACTCCGCCGCGGCGATGTGCTACACGTCCGGCACCACCGGCGACCCGAAGGGCGTCGTCTACACGCACCGGTCGATCTGGCTGCACTCGATGCAGGTCTGCATGACCGACTCGATGGCGTTGTCGCAGGCGGACAAGGCTCTTGTGATCGTGCCGCAGTTCCACGCCATGTCGTGGGGCCTGCCGTACGCCGCGCTGATGGTGGGCGCGTCGCTGGTCATGCCGGACCGGTTCCTGCAGCCTGAGCCGCTGGCCGCCATGATCGCGGCCGAGAAGCCGACGATGGCGGGTGCGGTACCGACGATCTGGCAGGGCCTGCTCGCGCTGCTCGACCAGAAGCCCCAGGACCTCGCGCCGCTGCACCGCGCGGTCGTCGGCGGCTCCGCGTGCCCGCCGTCGCTGATGGCGGCGTTCGACAAGCTCGGCGTGACGATCATCCACGCGTGGGGCATGACCGAGACCTCGCCGCTCGGCTCGGTGTCCCGGCCGCCCGCCGGGCTGCCGCCGGAGGAGACCTGGGAGTACCGGATCCTGCAGGGCCGGTTCCCGGCGTCCGTGCGGGCCAGGATCATGGACGACGAGGGCAACGAGCTGCCGTGGGACAACGAGGCGGTCGGCGAGCTGGAGTGCGCCGGGCCGTGGGTCGCGGCGGCCTACTACCGCGTCGAGCCCGGTCAGGAGGGCTCGGAGAAGTTCTCGCCGGACGGCTGGCTGCGCACCGGCGACGTCGGCGCGATCACCCCGGACGGCTTCCTTCGCCTGACCGACCGGTCCAAGGACATCATCAAGTCCGGCGGCGAGTGGATCTCGTCGGTGGACCTGGAGAACGCCGTGATGGCCCACCCGGCGGTCGCGGAGGCCGCGGTGATCGGCGTGCCGGACGAGAAGTGGTCGGAGCGCCCGCTCGTCGCGGTGGTGCTGCGCGACGGCGAGTCGGTGTCGGCGGGCGAGTTGAAGGAGTTCCTGGCCGACAAGGTCGCGAAGTGGCAGCTCCCGGAGAACTGGGCGTTCATCGACGAGGTGCCGAAGACGTCGGTCGGCAAGTTCGACAAGAAACGCCTGCGCGCGGCGGCCGCCGACGGCTCGCTCGACATCGCGCACCTTTCATGAAACGAATTCACTGAATTCGGAGGCGGAGCTTGACCGACGCCGCGGCCACGGCCTCACTGCACGCGTTGGTGCCTTTCGCGAGGCATCTCGGGATTGAGGTCCTGGCCGCGACCCCGGCCCGGGTGACCGGCAGGCTGGCCTGGCGGGAGGAGCTCTGCACGGCGGGCGGGGCGCTGAACGGCGGCGTGATCATGGCGCTGGCGGACAACATCGGCGCGCTGTGCGCGTTCCTCAACCTGCCCGCCGGGGCGGGCGGAACTACCACGATCGAGTCCAAAACCAACTTTCTGCGTGCGATTAGAAGTGGTCATACCATCTCCGTCGCCCGTCCGCTTCACGTTGGCAAGCGAATCATCGTAGTCGAATCCGATGTTCTCGATGACGAAGAACGCCTGGTGGGGAGGGTTACGCAGAGCCAGGCGGTGCTGTAATACTCTCCGTGGTCTAGCCCAAATGGTCGGCACCGACGGTTGGAGATCGGTATCGTCGCGCATGTGCCCGAGCCTCGGACGCGGAAGCTGACCGCGACGTCATACGTCGTGCTCGGCATGCTCAGTTTCTCCCCCGCCACGAGCTACGACCTGAAGCAGTGGATCGCGAACACGATCGGCAACTTCTGGGCGTTCGCCCACTCGCAGTTGTACGACGAGCCCGCGCGGCTGGTCGCGGACGGGCTGGTCAGCGAGGAGGTCGAGTCGGGAGGCCGCAGGCGCCGCACCTACTCGATCCTCCCGGCGGGTCGCGAGGCGCTGCGTGAGTGGCTGTCCACGACGACCGACGAGCAGACGGAAGTGCGCGACCTCGGTCTGCTGAAGCTCTTCTTCGTCAACTTCGGCTCCCGCAAGGACCTGTTGCAGCTGGCCAGGGACCGCAGGGAGTCGCACCGCTCGCGAGCCGACGCCTACGAGGAGCAGCGGGCCGAGATCGTCGACTACGCCGACCGCTGGCAGGTGAAGACGATCGAGCTGGGCGTCCGCTACGAGCGGACCGTCGAGCAGTTCTGGGCCGACTTCCTCCGGGAACTGGAGGAGGAAGAAGACCGCCGCTAACTCGACCCGGCACCGGCTCGCGCGAACTGTTTACATGACCTTGGACGAGCAGGAAAATCCTTGGCATGCGTGCACACCCCTTACGCCTGGTCGCCGCAGGTCTCGGAGCGGCTCTGGTGATGTCCCTGTCCGCCGCGCCGGTGGTCGCCGAGCCCGCCGCGGACGACGCCCCGGTCGACTTCCACCAGTGGACGTCGCAGACGGACTTCAGGAAGGGCCGGTCGGAAGGCGTGCTGCCGACCCCGTCCGGCCTGGTCATCAGCCGTCCGGTCGGTACCGTCGAGCACACCGAGCCCGACCTGGGCACCACCCGCACGTACGAGTACGGCCGCTGGACCTCCCCCGCCTACCGCCAGGGCTTCGACGCCACCCAGCTGGTCGCCTCGTGGAACGCGTCGACCCCGGACGACACGTGGCTGACCGTCGAGATGCAGGGCACGACGGCGGCGGGCGCGAAGTCGCAGTGGTACACGATGGGCCGCTGGGCGCTGAAGGACACGGACATCGTCCGCACGACGGTGCCGGACCAGGAGGACGCCGTCGGCTACATCGACGTGGACACCTTCGTCGCCACGCAGCCGATCAGCAGCTACCAGCTGCGGGTCACGCTCTACCGCGAGCGGCACACCCGCGTGACTCCCTCGGTCTCGATGGTCGGCGCGATGACCTCGAACATCCCCGACCGTTACACCGCGCCCGCCGGCCCGTCCGCGGGCGCGTGGGGCATCGAGCTTCCCGTGCCGCGCTACTCGCAGAACATCCACGCGGGCCAGTACCCCCAGTACGGCGGTGGCGGTGAGGCGTGGTGCAGCCCGACGTCCACGGAGATGGTCGTCGAGTACTGGGGCAGGCGGCCGAGCAGGCACGACCTGTCGTGGGTCGACCCGGCCATCGCCGACCCGACCGTCCCGCACGCCGCCCGCCACACCTACGACCACGACTACGACGGCACCGGAAACTGGCCGTTCAACACGGCCTATGCCGCGTCGCTCGGCCTGAACGGGCACATCACCCGCCTGTCCTCGCTGACCGACATCGAGCGGTTCATCAGGGCGGGCATCCCGGTGATCACGTCGCAGTCGTTCATGGCCAGCGAGCTGGACGGCGCGGGCTACGGCACGTCGGGCCACATCATGGTCGTCGTCGGCTTCACCGAGAACGGGGACGTCATCGCCAACGACCCCGCCTCCAGCAGCAACGACGCCGTGCGCAACGTCTACAAGCGTGACCAGTTCGCGACGATCTGGCTGCGGACCAAGCGCGTCAACGCGACGGGCGGCATCTCCGGCGGTCCCGGCGGCGTGGCCTACGTCATCGCGCCGCCGTGGAAGCGGCTGCCGAAACTCTGAGACAGTCGAAGGCGTGAGCGGACCGCCGTCTCCCGACTTCGCCGACGACGACTACCCGGCGGCGCCCTACCCGGGGCGCCGCCCACCGGGCTCGTTCGTGCACGACGACGGGGGCGGCTGGTACGTCAGGGCAGGGCGGGTCGGCGACACCGACCTCGACGACTGGCTGACGGCCCGGGGCGCGGCGCCGATGGCCGACCGCGTCCCGCTCCTGTGCTACGGCTCGAACATCTGCCCCTCGAAGATCACCTGGCTGCGTTCCGCGCTGGGCCTGCGAGGTCCCGCCGTGCTCATGCGGGCCCGCTGCCACGACCTCGCCGCCGTCTGGGCCAGCGGGCTGCGGGTGGTCGACGACCAGCGCCCCGCCACCCTCGCCGCCCTGCCTGGCAACACCGAGGACCACGCGCTCTGGTTCGCCACGCTGGAACAGGTCGAGGTGCTCGACGTCTGCGAAGGCCGCGGCGAGCGGTACCGCCTCGGCCGCGTCGACACCGGCGAGGTCCGCCTGACCGACGGGACGCTCGTCGACGGCCCCCTCGCCTACACCGCAGCCGCACCACGTCGCATGCCGCTGCTGTGCGACGGCAGGCCCGTGCGCTGCGCCGACGTGCCCCAGGCGGGCGCGGCGGCCCTCACCGGCGTCGCCGCGGACACGGACGGCCTGACGGTCCGCGAGGTGGACGTCCCGCTGCCGGAGGACTTCCCCGGCCGCGTGTTCGTCTACGGGACCCTGCAGCCGACCGCGTCGGACTGGTGGCGCCTCGAACCCCACGCGACGGGCAGCAGGCAGGCTCGGATGCCGGGCACTCTGTACGACACCGGGCTCGGCTACCCGGGGTTACTGCTCGGCGACGGGCCCGGTGTCGAGGGATGGGTCGTCCATCTGGGCGAACCGGCTCGGGCGCTCGCCGAGCTGGACGGCTACGAGGGCAGCGAGTACCGACGGGTCAGAGTGGCTCTACCAGGCGGAATGTGGTGCTGGACATACGTGTGGGTCAACTCGACCGAGGGGATGCGTAAGCTGACGGCCCCGTGGGGAGGCGCGGATCCGTCTCGGAGGTGAGGGCGTGGCCCGACATTACCGACTCTGTGTGATCGCGGCTCTGTCGTTGTCGGTGCTGAGCGCCTGTGGCGCACGGCAGGGCGCGGCCAGCGAATCCACACTGCCGAGGCTGACGACCACCACGGGGAGCGGTACGACCACGACGACCACCTCGAGCCCGCCGTCCCAGACCGGCAGCGAGTCCTCGCCACCGAACCAGGACAACCCCTGCACTGCCGAGTCGCTGACCGGCTCGGTCGAGTCGATGGATGCCGCGCCCGGCAACAGGTACGTGACGCTGGTCCTGCGGAACACCGGCGGGCAGACGTGCTCGCTGTGGGGCTTCGGCGGCCTCGAACTGCTGGACGTCGCGAAGCGGCCGCTCCCGACGGACGCCAGGCGGTCCCTCGACCCGCAGCCCGCGCTCGTCACGCTCGAGCCGGGCGACGAGGCGGGCAAGATCGTGCGCTGGACCGTGGTCGCGACCGGCGACGAGCCGACGGCGGGCCCGTGCCAGCCGAAGGCGGCCTCGATCAACGTCCTGCCGCCGGACCAGACCGCGCCGCTCGTGGTCGAGTACACGTTCGGCTCGGTCTGCGACCACGGCAGGCTCGACACGAGCGCGTACTTCGCGCGCTGAGCCCTTTTCTCCGGTTCTTCTGGTCAGACCGCCGTCCCCGGGTGCACGCTTGGTCCATGAACACCGAGCCCGACCTCGCGAAGGAGCCGACGGTGCGGCACCCGGTGCCGGAGTACACCGAGACACCGCCCACCACGGCCAGGACCGACCCGCTGGCGAAGGTCATGCTCACGCCGCGGCAGTTCTGGGCCGTCCTCGCCGCGGCAGGCATCCTGCTCGGCCTGCTGCTCGCACTCCTGCCGGTCCACGTGGCGAACGCCGACCCGGCCAACCCCGGGTACGTCGCGTGCGGCAACACGATCGGCGGCGTCGAGACCGGACCGCTCGGCGACGGCCTGGGCCGGCCGGACGAGGACGTCCTCGCCACCTACGTGAACACGTGCGAGAGCGCCATCACCACCCGCCTCCTGTTCTCGTGGCCCATGTTCTTCGCGGGCGTGCTCGTGATCGCGTGGCGGGGCGTGGTCCGCGCCCCCGGCGAAACCCCCTAGCCCAACAGCTTTCCCGGGTTGCACACCCCGTCCGGGTCCAGCGTCCGCTTGACCGACGCGAGCACGTCGACGCCGAGGGTGCCGATCTCGGCGGCGAGGTAGGGCGCGTGGTCGACGCCGACCGCGTGGTGGTGGGTGATCGTCCCGAGTGGACCGATGGCCGCGCACGCGGCCGCCTTCGCCCGCCGCCACTGGGTTTCCGGGTCGTCGGCGTCGCGCGGCACGAGCACGGTGAAGTACAGCGAGGCGCCGGTCTCGTAGGCGTGGGAGATGTGGCACGCGACGACGGGGGTCCGGCCCGGCGCGGACAGTGACCCGACGAGCGCGTCCCGCACCGCGGTGCGCAGCTCGCCCAGTCTGGCCCAGTAGGCGGCGGTCTCGAGTGTCTCGACGCAGACTCCCTTGTCCAGCAACGCGTCCCGCTGCCGGGGGCCGGCGAACCTGCCGTGGCGCCACGACTCCCCGGCCGGGGTGCCGAGCGAGACGGGCCGTGACCCGGCCAGCGCACGCAGTGTCGCGTGCCTGCGCGCGGCGAGCTCCTCCTTCGAGGTGGCCTCCCACCCGAGCACCAGCAGGCACGGCTCGTGCACCTTGCGCAGCCGCAGGTACCTGCGCACCAGCGCGGTCTTCCAGCCGCCGGACATGGCGAACGCGACGTCGGTCTCGTACGGGTCGGACAGTCGCGTGACGTCCGCGAGCACGCGCCGCTGCGCGAGCGTGCGCACCGCGGTCACCCCCGCGTCCCAGCCGTCGAGCACGAACCCCTCGTAGCGGCGGATGGTCGGCAGCTCCCGCACCCGCACGGTCACCTCGGTGACGACGCCGAACGCACCCTCGCTGCCCACCACGAGCTGCCGCAGGTCCGGTCCCGCCGCGGACGCGGGTGCGGCGCCGAGCCGCCAGTCTCCGCGCGGTGTGGCGATGCGCACACCCTCGACCATGTCCTCGAACCTGCCGTAGCCGGCGGAGGCCTGACCGGACGAACGGGTGGCGGCGAAACCGCCGATCGTCGCCCGCTCGAACGACTGCGGGACGTGACCGAGAGTCAGCCCGTGCGCGGCGAGCAGGCGCTCGGCCTCCGGTCCCGTCACGCCGGCCTGGAAGACCGCCAGCCGCGAGACGGGGTCCACGGAGACCAGGCGGTCCAACCGGTACAGGTCGACCACCACGACCGCGGCCTTGTCACCGCGCAGCGCGGCCACACCGCCGACGACCGAGGTCCCGCCGCCGAACGGCACGATGCCGACATCGTGGGCCGCGCAGACCTCCACGACCCGGAGCACCTCGTCCGGGTCGCCGGGCGCCACCACGGCATCGGGCACGGCCGGCTCGCCGAACCCGCGGTGGCGCAGCAGATCCAGATAGGACAGACCACCGGCACGGCCCAGCCGGTCGTCACGGCCCGTATGCACGTGCGCCTGCCCGAGCACTGTGCACAGTGCATCGAACGCGTCCTCGGGCAGCCCGGATTCCGGGACCGTCAAAGCGGAATCGGGGACAGCCGGGGTTGTGCGTACGGGCAGACCGGTGCGATCCGCTAGCCACCGAGTGGCGTGAGAAGGCAGTATGGCGTCACTACCACCCGTAGGCGTCCACGCGCGACGAACCGATCGGTCGAGGTAGTCATAGTTCTTACTCACGAGTATAGTGTGACACATGGCCACCATCCGTCACACACCGTCACCCAACCGTGTCGCTGATGACGTTCTGCTCGACGCGGCGTTGACGTGTGTGCTCGCAGTCGGCGTACGCAGGACGACGTTGAGCGACGTCGCCCGCACTGCCGGTGTGAGCCGGATGACGCTGTACCGCAGGTTTCCCGACGTGCGCGGCATGTTGTCCGCGTTGATCACCCGCGAGTTCGGCAGGATCCTCGGCGCCGCGACGGAGGCCGCACGCAGCGAGACCACCGCACGCGGGCAGCTCGTCGTCGCGTCCGTGCACACGTTGCGTGCGCTGGCCGCGAACCCGTTCATGCACGCGATCATCGAGCGGGACGCGGAGATGCTGGTGCCCTACATCTTCGAGCGCATCGGCACGAGCCAGCGGATGGCCGAGGAGTACCTGCACGCGCAGCTGGCCGCGGGCCAGGGCGACGGCTCGATCCGGGCCGGGACGCTGAAGGTCCAGGCACGCACCATCTTCATGCTGCTGCAGCCGTACGTGTTCGCGATCCGACCGTCCACTTCGGACATCGAGCTGGAGGACCTGCTGACCGAGCTCGGGCGACTGCTCGACGTCGCCTTACGTCCGTGACGACCTCCCTCAACGCGGGCAGGCGCGCCGCCGAGCTGGCGGCACTCGCGGGTGGCGAGGTGGTCGACGTGCTCGTCGTCGGCGGCGGCGTGACGGGTGCGGGCATCGCGCTCGACGCGGCCTCGCGCGGGCTGTCGGTGGCGCTGCTGGAGGCACACGACCTGGCGCACGGCACGTCGCGCTGGTCGAGCAAGCTCGTGCACGGCGGGCTTCGCTACCTGGCGAAGGGAGACGTGGGGCTCGCGCACGAGAGTGCCGTGGAGCGCGGCATCCTGATGACCTCGACCGCGCCGCACCTGACCCGCCCGCTGCCACAGCTGATCCCCCTGCACAGCCAGATCTCCCGCAGCTCGGCCGCGTTCATCGCGGCGGGCCTGCGTGCGGGGGATGTCCTGCGCCGCGCCGCCCGGACGCCCTCCGCGCTCCTGCCGCCGCCGCGCCGCGTGTCCGCGCCAGAAACCCTCGCGCTCGCGCCGGGCCTGCGTGCCACGGACCTGCGTGGCAGCTTGCTGTCATTCGACGGCCAGCTCGTGGACGACGCGCGCCTGGTGGTGGCGCTCGCCCGCACGGCGGCAGGCCTCGGCGCGAAGATCCTCACCCGCACCCCGGTGGTGAGCCTGACCGGCGACGCGGCGGAGATCCGCGACGGCGACCGGCTGGTGGAGCTCCGCGCGAGGACGGTGGTCAACGCCGCGGGCGTGTGGGCGGGCCGACTCGTCCCGTCCGTCCGGTTGCGACCCTCGCTCGGCACGCATCTCGTGCTGTCCGGCCCCGACCTCGGCCTCGGCAGCGCGGCGGTGACCGTGCCGGTGCCCGGCTCCCGCTCGCGGTTCGTGCTGCTGCTCCCCCAGCGCGACGGCCTGGTGTACCTGGGCCTGACCGACGAGCCGTTCGACGGCGACATCCCGGACGAACCCGTCGCACCGGCGTCCGATGTGGACTTCCTGTTGCTGGTGGCGTCCTCGGTGCTCGCCAGCCCCGTGACCTCGCGGGACGTGCTCGGCACCTACGCCGGCCTGCGGCCACTGCTCGACGCGCCCGGCCGCAGCGCGGACCTCTCCCGCAAGCACGCGGTGCTGACCTCGCCGGACGGGGTCCTGACCGTCGTGGGCGGCAAGCTGACCACCTACCGCCGCATGGCGCAGGACGCCGTCGACGCGGCCGTCGCGGCGGGCGGTCTGACGGCGGGTGAGTCCCGCACCCGCCATCTCCCCCTGGTCGGCGCGGCACCGAGGTCCATTCTGTCCACAGTGGACGCACCAGAACGCCTCATCGCCAAGTACGGCACCGAGGCGCAGCGCGTGGCGGCGCTTGACCCCACCCCGGTGGCGCCCGGCTTCGACGTGACGGCAGGCGAGGTGCAGTGGGCCGTGCGCCACGAGGGCGCGCTGAACGCCGAGGACGTCCTGCACCGCCGCACGCGGATCGGCCTGGTGCCCGCGAGGCTGGCCGCCGCGGTGACACCCGTGACCGAGCTGGTCCGCAAGGCCCTCGCCGACCCGGTCCCCCGATGAGCGGGACCCCTCCGGCAGGCTGCCGAAGGGGTCCTGTCCACCGGGTGTCCGGCTACGGCGCTTCCCGTTCCGCGCGAAGTCGCGCGGCGACGGCCGCGACCTGCTCCTGGCTGCCGATGATCTCGAAGTGCATCTCGTCGCGGCGGCCGGTGTAGTCGCCGCCCCACCGCACCACGTTGTCGACCTCGCCGAGGATGCGGTGGATCTCCGCGGTCTGGTCGGTGGTGAACGTGCCCTGCGCGCCGAGCACGTGCCGGGTCGCGTTGATGTCGACCGCGGTCGCGCTCGCGTGGTTGGAGATCGCCTGGCTGCCCCGGACGTTGCGCTCCGCGTAGCCCCAGTCGTCGTGCTCGCCCGCGGGACCGTTCAACGCGACGCCCTCGACGCGGGAGTTCACCTGGCCGAGCACGTGCATGAGCACGTCACCCGCTGGGCCGTCGGCCACGTTCACCCGCACGTCCGTGCCCGGGATCGTCCTGGCGCCGCGCGGCGGGTTGACCGGCCACCCGTTCTGCGACACCGGCACCTGCTGCTGGGCGAGCTGCGCGACCTGCGTGGCGTCGGTCGCCGTCTGGACCCGCGGGATGGCAGGCAGTGCGCCGAGCCCGGCACCCGACTCGATAGCCGCCGGGGTGTGCGTGCCGGACGCGCCCGCGGCGGTCGTGCTGTAGTAGCCGGACGTGTCCGGCGCGTACCCGACGGCCTGCGCCTGCGGGCTCACCTGCTGGTCGCCGCTCGCCAGCACCCCGATCTGCTGCAGCAGCTGCTTGACCTGCTGCACGGTCTGGACGATCTGCTGCACGGTCTTGATGATCTGCTGCAGGGTCTGGACGACCTTCTGGATCTCCGACACCGTCTTCTGTGCCGTGGACACGGCCTTCTGCACCGACTGCGCGATCCCCATGGCAACCGAGGCGCCGAAGGACAGCCACGACTTCGACAGCGCCTCGATGCAGATCTGGATGATCTTCGACACCGCTTCGCTGATGAGGTCCATCACCGTCTTGCGTGCCTGCGCGACGGCCTTCCCCGCGTTGGTGATCGCGGAGGACACCGCCTGGCTCGCCTTCGCGAGCGCCTCGAGGCCACTGGCCTGGTTGCCGCTCGCCGTGCGGTAGCCGTTGCCCGCGGTGCCGGTCCAGTTGGCGGTCTGGGACGTCGACGCCTCGCGGTACTGCTGCGCGGTGGTGGTCAGGCCGCCTGCCGCGGACAGCCACGACTGCGCGGAACCCGTGATGGCGCTCGGGTCGCCCTTGAGGATGTCGAAGGGCTCACGCAGGAACGACACCGCGTTGAGCACCCACCCGACGCCTGCCGAGGTGATCGCGCCCATCGGGTCGCCCGCGATGCCGATGACGTCCATCGCGACGTTCGCCACCCCCATGGCGGAGCCGAGGACGTCGCCCTTCTCCATGGCGTCGGCCGTGGTCTTGATGTGCGACAACAGGTTCTGCGCCTGGGCGGTCGTCGTCCCGGTCGTGCCGGTGCCACCCGTGGACGCGACGATCGTGTCGTTCACTTCCTGACCTCTCCTTCGGCCACGGTGAAGACCTGTACGTGCCGCTCCTCCGTCGCCTGGTAGCCGTCCGCCACCAGCGTGAGGCCGGCCCCCACCTGGTCGACGGTCGCGCCCGCGTCGTTCATGCTCTGCCGCACGGTGTCCGCCGCCCCGGTGATGGCCGACGCGAAGAACTCCGCGATCTCGCCGAACGCACCCCCGGACACCGAGTCCGTCGCCCCGCCCGCGACCGAGCGGACGCCCGCGGCGACGGAGCCGACGGTCTGCGCGTGTGAGCGCACCTCGCCTACGTTGACGTTGAAATCATCACCCATGGGATCCGCCACTCTCCTGAGAACTATTTGATGACCTCTGGTGGGCTGTCGAAGTACTCCTCGTCGGACCTCTTGTCGCGCCTGGCCACGAGGTCCATCGGGTTGTCCCGGCCGTCGCCCGTGAAGCCCTGCGGCAGGTGTTCCTTCACCGCGTCGAGGGCCGCGCCCTCGCCGACAAACTTCGTCATCACGTCCACGACCTGTTGGCCGGCGTCACGCTGCGCCTTGCGGCTCGTCTCGAGGATCAGGCGCGCGAGGTGCTCCGGCTCGAGGTCACGGACGCCGGGGCGCAGCACGAGATCGGACAACCCCCCGTTGGCGGTCACGTGGACGGAGACCTCGCCGTCCTGCGACGTGGCCGACCCACCGACCTCGCGCAACGCCTGTTCAGCCTTGTTCGCGCTGGCAGCGGCCGCCTTCAGCTTCTCGTCGTACTGCGCGAACCACTTCTCCGGGTCCATGCCTGGTTACTCCAATGGTCCTTCGTGGATCATCTGCACCCCTGCCAGAACCTACGCGGTCCGACACGGGCGAAGGATGTAGTTTGCGGAATAATTTTCAAAGGTAACCACCGGAATCTTCCATAACCCACCGGCCTGGATACTGGGGTGGAACACCAGGCTAGGGAGGACACGGCGGTGCTGGAGCTCGACCGGGTCGCCAAGCGGTTCGGCGACGTGGTGGCCTGCGCGGACGTCAGCCTCACGGTCCGGTACGGCGAGGTCCACGCCGTCGCGGGCGGCGGGAAGACCACCGTCGCGCGCATCGCGGCGGGCGTGCTCACGCCGGACGACGGCGCGGTGCGGCGGTCGGGCGAGCGCCTCGGCTACCTGCCGGCCTCACGCGGCCTGTACCCGAGGATGAAGGTGCTCGACCAGCTGGAGTACCTGGCGGCGCTGCACGGCCTCGACGCGAGCTCGGCACTGCGCTCGGCGGAGCTGTGGGCCGCCCGCTTCGGCCTGCGTGCGGTGCGTTTCGACCGTGTTCGGCAGCTCCCCGCCGAGGACCAGCGACGTCTGTGGCTGGCCGCCGCGTTCGTCGGTGCGCCGGACGTGCTGGTGCTCGACGAGCCGTTCGACGGCCTCGACCCGGAGACGGCCGAGGCGGTGGTGACCGTGGTGCGCGAGTTCGCGACGGCCGGGGCCGCCGTCCTGCTGGCCACCGACGAGCCGTCGGTGGTCGAGGGGCTTTGCGACCGGGCCACCCTCCTCCACAATGGACGTGTGGTGACTGAAGGGGCGGTGTCGGAGCTGCGCGCGGCGGCGCGGGTGGAGCTGGAGGTGTCCGCACCGTCGGCCCCGCCGGACTGGGCCGACGGCCTGCCCGGCGTCTCGATCCTGTCCGTCCACAATGGACACTTTCGCCTCGCGCTGACCGACGGCGCCGACGACCAGGCGGTACTGGCGGCGGCCATGGCCGCCGGACCCGTGCGGTCGTTCACGGTGGTGCGCACCGGTCTCGCCGAGCTGTTCCGCGACGTGGTGGGCGCCCCGTGAGCGGAGCCCGCGTGGACGAGGTGGCGGTGTGAGGGGCGTGCTGTGGCTGGTGGCACGGCGTGAGGTGAACAGCCGGTTGCGCACCAGGACCTTCGTGGTCTGCACCATCGTCTCGGCACTGGTGCTGGCGGGTTTCGTGCTGATGCGCAGCTCGGTCTTCGAACGTGACGAGCCGAGCGTGATCGGCCTGAACGGCCAGGCGATCTCGGTCGCGGACCAGCTGGCCGACGAGGCGCGGCTCGTCGGTCGCACGGTACGCACGGTGGTGGTGACCGACCTGGCGGACGGCCGCACCAGGGTGGCGAACGGCTCGCTGGACGCGTTGGTGAGCGGCGCGCCAGCTGCCCTGACCGCGTTGGTGAACACCGGCCTCGACGACGAGCTGCGCGGTGTCCTGAATGGACTGGTACGCCAGCAGGTGCTGCGCGGACAGCTGGCGGCGCTGGAGGACCCGACCGGCCTCGACGTGGACGGCGTCCTGACGTCGGTGTCGGAGGCCCATGTCACGGTGCGTACGCTGTCCGCTCCGGCGACCATGGACCCGTCGCGCCTGGCGATGGCCCTGGTCGTGGTGGCGTTGCTGTACCTGGCGTTGCTGTTCTACGGGGCGCTGGTGGCGCAGGGGGTCGTCGAGGAGAAGTCGAGCCGGGTGGTGGAGTTCCTGCTCGCGGCGGTGCGTCCGCGCACGCTGCTGGCGGGAAAGGTGCTCGGCCTCGGTCTGGTCGGCCTGGCGCAGCTGGCGATCGTCGGCGTCGTCGGCCTGCTGGTCGGCTGGCTGGCGTCGGTCCTGCCGTCCTTCGTTGCCGCGTTGGCGGCACTCACGTGGGGCCTGGTGTGGTACTCGCTCGGCTTCCTGTTGTACGCCACGGTGTTCGCGGCGGTCGGCGCGCTGGTGTCGCGCCAGGAGGACGTGCTGTCGGTCCTGATGCCCGCGGCCGCGGTCCTGGTGGTGGCGTTCGTACTGGGGTTCGCCGTGCTGTCCCGCGACCCGACCGGCGTGACGACCACGGTGCTCTCCCTCGTCCCGCTGCTGTCCCCGATCCTGATGCCCGGACGCCTCGCCCTGGCGGCGGCCCCGTTCTGGCAGGTGGCGCTGGCCCTGGCACTCACGGCCGCGACGATCGTGCTGCTGGGCCGCCTCGGCGACCGGGTCTACCGGAACTCGTTGCTGCGCAAGGACTCCCGCACCACGCTACGCCAGGCACTACGCGAACGACCCTGACCCACGAACGGGTGAAACCAATACACCCGACCGCGTATCCGTCCGGCAAAACCCCGGACGGCGACGGACCGCTCGCCAGACTGGGCTGATGAAGTGGTCTCGTCGATCCCCTGCCGAGGACAAGAGCTGGGTCTCGCGCCATCCCGTGCTCGCCATCATCCTGCTGCCGGTCGTCCCCAGCGTGATCGCCGCCCTGGTCGGCCTGGGCATGGAGTACAGCTGGTTCACGGGCGCCGACGAAGCGGGCGCCAGCCCGGCCGTCGAGCACGTGCCTCCCTCGGCCACCGGCCGGCCGGAGCCGGACTCGCCGTCGATCCTCACCCAGCCGCCGTCGTCGGCCGCCTCCTCGGTGGTCACCCAGCCCGACGCGCCGACGGTCACACCGCCCCCACCGGGGGTTCTCGCGCAGGGACACGTGGTGCTCGACCCGGTCGACGGCCACGATCTCGACACGGGCCGCCAGGGTGACCAGAACGAGGCGGGCATGGACATCAGCCCCAGCTCGAGTGGGCAGCAGATCAACGGGATGACCCACGGGAGGCCGAAGATGGCGCGGGTGTCCACAGCGGAGCCGACAGGCCCGACGCTGTGTGACTCCGTGCCGGACGGCTCCTGGGTCACGCCGCTGACCGGTCTGTACGAGATGCGGGTCGGCGACCGGATCTGTGTGCGGACCGACCAGGGCAACTACAGCGTGCTCACCCTGCGGGCCGTGCCGTCGGCCGGGGCGGTCCAGCTCGACGTGGACTACGTCAGCTGGGCGCGGTGATCGCCACGCACAACGAGAAGCGGCCGGGCCCGCAGGAGCGAGCCCGGCCGCGACAGCGTCGTCAGCGGTCGCCGAGCGCCACGTAGTCGCGCTCGGTGTGGCCGGTGTAGACCTGGCGCGGGCGGCCGATCTTCGTGGCCGGGTCGTTCATCATCTCGCGCCAGTGGGCGATCCAGCCCGGCAGGCGGCCGAGTGCGAACAGGACGGTGAAGAACTTCGTCGGGAAGCCCATCGCGCGGTAGATCAGCCCGGTGTAGAAGTCGACGTTCGGGTACAGCTTGCGCTCGACGAAGTAGTCGTCGGCCAGCGCGTGCTCCTCCAGCTGTTTCGCGAGGTCGAGCAGGCTGTCGTCGCCGCCGAGGCGGTTCAGGATGTCGTCGGCCGTCTTCTTGATGATCGCGGCGCGGGGGTCGTAGTTCTTGTAGACCCGGTGGCCGAAGCCCATCAGCTTGACGCCCGGCTCCTTGTTCTTGACCCGCTTCACGAAGGCGTCGACGTCACCGCCGTCGTCGCGGATCCGCTCGAGCATCTCCAGCACCGCGCTGTTCGCGCCGCCGTGCAGGGGGCCGAACAACGCGTTGATGCCCGCCGAGATGCTCGCGAACAGGTTGGCCTCCGACGAGCCGACGAGCCGGACCGTCGACGTCGAGCAGTTCTGCTCGTGGTCGGCGTGCAGGATGAACAGCAGGTCGAGCGCCCGCGCCAGGTCCGGGTCGACCTCGTAGGGCTCCGCCGGGAAGCCGAAGGTCATGCGCAGGAAGTTCTCGACCAGCCCGAGCGAGTTGTCCGGGTACAGGAACGGCTGTCCGACCGACTTCTTGTACGCGTACGCGGCGATGGTCGGTAGCTTCGCGAGGAGCCTTATCGTGGAGATCTCCACGTGGTCCTCGTCGAACGGCCACAGGCTGTCCTGGTAGAAGGTGGACAGCGCGGACACCGCGGACGACAGCACCGGCATCGGGTGCGCGTCACGGGGGAAGCCGTCGAAGAAGCGCTTGAGGTCCTCGTGCAGCAGCGTGTGCCGGTTGATCTTGGACGTGAAGTCGTCGAGCTGGGCCTGGTCCGGCAGCTCTCCGTAGATCAACAGGTAGCTGACCTCGATGAAGGTGGACTTCTCCGCCAGCTGCTCGATCGGGTAACCGCGGTAGCGCAGGATGCCGTTGTCCCCGTCGATGTAGCAGATGGCCGACGAGCACGAGGCGGTGTTGACGAACCCGGGGTCGAGTGTGACGAGCCCGGTGGTCGACAGCAGCTTGCTGACGTTGATCCCGTCGGAGCCCTCCGCGGCGCGCGCGACGGTCATGTCGAAGTCGCCGCCCGGATAGCGCAGGGCGACGGATCCCGCCGCCCCTTCTGTGTTCTGCCCGTCAGGCATGCGTTTTCCCTCTCAACAAAATCGTCTTGTGTTCTTAACGCTAGTGCGCCCGGCGCTTGGGCGGTAAGGGCAAAGGGTGTGGGCCACCGCACTTTACGGCTGAACGTCCAGCTCAGCAGCGTACGGCGGCTCCGCTCCCGCCCTGGAAACCGTGACCGCGGCGGCGCGCGCGGCGAAATGGAGTGCTTTTCGCCACTCGTCGGCACCCACCGCGTGTAAGGCGTCCGGCGTGCCGATACCCGCATTGTGCAGCCACGACAGCAACGCTCCGTGCACGGTGTCGCCCGCGCCGATGGTGTCCACCACGGCGGCGGCCGGCGTGGGCACCGTCACCTCGGCACCGGCCGCCGTGCGCACCGTGATCCCGTCCGCACCCCTGGTCAGCACGACCGCGACCGGGCCGTGGGCGAGCCAGCTCCGCACGGCCTGGTCCGGGTCGCCGTCTGCGAGCCAGGCCGCGTCCTCGACGGACAGCTTGAGCAGGCCGATGTCGGGCAGCCAGGAGGTGAACCGCCGCCGGTAGGCGTCGGGATCCCCGATCAGCACCGGGCGGATGTTGGGGTCGACGACGGTCAGCCCGGTGTGCTCGCGCAGCAGCCGCTCGTACCGCGAGGCCCCCGGTTCGAGGACGAGCGAGAGGGTGCCGAGGGACAGGATCGCCACGTCCGGGGGCAGGACGCCGGGGTGATCTACCTCACGGTCGGCCGTGCCCTGGACGTAGAACGAGTAGCGCGCCGAGCCGTCCGGTCCGATGCCCGCGATGGCGAGCGTCGTCGGCTCCGGTCCTCGTTGGACCAGCGACACGTCCACTCCGGACAGCGTCAGGCGCGCGAGGAGCGAGTCCCCGAAGGCATCCGTCGACAGTCGCGAGAGGAACCGGACGGGCGTCCCGAGCCTGCCGACGGTGATCGCGACGTTGTAGGGGCCGCCGCCGGGCAGCGGCCGGAGCGGGCCGAGCTCACCAGGCCGAGTCCCAGGTCCTGGCACGAGATCGACGAGGGCCTCGCCGCCGACAAGGATCATGGCTTTTCCTCACCTACCCAACAGTAGGAAGTCATACTATTTGGCGTTGGACTCAAAAGGTCTTGCGGAAGGAACGGCATGCCGGCTGAACGTTTGCTGCCGAGCGTCGAGGCCGAGGACCTCGTCAAGCTGGCGAGGGAGATCGCCAGGGACGAGCTCGCGCCACTCGCGTCGGGGTACGAGGAGGAGCACCGCTTCCCGAGGGAGCAGTTCAGGCTGCTCGGCCGCAGCGGCCTGCTCGGACTGCCGTACCCGGAGGAGTGGGGCGGCGGCGCGCTGCCGTACGAGGTGTACCTGCAGGTCCTCGAGGAGCTGGCGACCGCGTGGATGACGATCGGCGTCGGGCTGTCGGTGCACGTGATGTCCTGTTTCGCCCTCGCCACGCACGGGACGCCCGCCCAGCGCGAGCGGTGGCTCCCCGACATGCTGGGCGGTGAGCTGCTCGGCGCGTACGCCCTGTCGGAGCCCCAGGCCGGGTCCGACGCGGCGGCGCTGACGTGTCGCGCGGTACTCACGGGTGACAAGTATGTGGTCAACGGTGTGAAGGCGTGGATAACCCATGGCGGGGAGGCCGACTTCTACACCACGATGGTGCGCACGTCACCCGATGGTGGTCACGGCATCTCCTGCCTGCTGGTCGACGCCGCGACACCCGGCCTGTCCGCCGCCGCCCCGGAGCGCAAGATGGGCATGACCGGCTCGACGACCACCCAGATGCTCTTCGAGGACGCGGCCGTGCCCGCCGACCGCCTGCTCGGCGCCGAGGGTGAGGGCCTGCGGATCGCGCTGTCGGCGCTCAGCTCCGGCCGCCTCGGCATCGCCGCGTGCTCGGTGGGCCTCGCGCAGGCCGCGCTGGACGAGGCCGTGACGTACGCGCGGGGCCGGTCCCAGTTCGGCCGTCCGGTCATCGAGTTCCAGGGCATGGAGTTCCTGCTGGCCGACATGGCCGCCGCGGTCGAGACGGCCAGGGCCATGTACCTGGACGCGGCACGGCGACGCGACCGGGGGCTGCCCTTCACCCGCCAGGCGTCGATCGCGAAGCTGATGGCGACGGACGCGGCCATGAAGGTGACCACCGACGCGGTCCAGGTCCTCGGCGGGGCGGGCTACACGCGGGACTTCCCGGTGGAGCGCTACATGCGGGAGGCGAAGGTCCCGCAGATCTTCGAGGGCACGAACCAGATCCAGCGCATGGTCATCGCCCGCGAGCTACGCAAAGCGACCTGACCCCGTGCACTGAAGGACGCCTTCCTAACGCCCAGCGTCACGAAGGACGCCTTCAGTGCGTTCGGGTCGGGCGGGTCGGGCGGTGGGTCAGCGCTCTTCCTGGTAGAACGGGCTCTTCGTGACGCCGATGTTCGCGGCCTCGTCGAAGTGGTAGACCGGCCTGCCGTTGACGAACACCCGTACCGCGCGGCTCATCACGTCGAGCGGGTCACCCGACCACAGCACGATGTCCGCGTCCAGGCCCGGCTTCAGCGAGCCGACCCGGTCGTCGAGGCCCATGATCCGCGCCGGGTTCACGGTGATCGAGCGCAGTGCCGTGTCCGAGTCGAGGCCCTCCTTCACCGCGAAGGTCGCCTGGTGCACCAGGAAGTCGATCGGCACCACCGGGTGGTCGGTGGTGATCGCGATCTCCACGCCCGCCCGCGCCAGGATCCCGGGGTTGCGCAGCGAGCGGTTGCGGACCTCGACCTTCGACCTGCCCACGATCAGCGGGCCGATGATCACCGGGATCCCCTTCTCCGCCAACAGGTCCGCGATCAGGTGGCCCTCGGTGCCGTGGTTGACGACCAGCCGGTAGCCGAACTCCTCGGACAGGCGGATGGCCGTCGCGATGTCGTCGGCGCGGTGGCAGTGCTGGCACCACGGCACCTCGCCGTCGAGCACCCTGACCAGGACCTCCAGGGTGTTGTCGCGGTCGAACGGCTTGTTCTCCCTCGACGCGTGCTCGCGGGCGGCCTTGTAGTCCTGCGCCTTGGTGAGGGCGTCGCGGATCACCGCCGCCACGCCGAGCCGCGTCGAGGGGAGCTTGTCCTTCTCGCCGTACACCCGCTTGGGG
The DNA here is from genome assembly GCF_004364325.1 of Actinophytocola oryzae. Taxonomy (GTDB): domain Bacteria; phylum Actinomycetota; class Actinomycetes; order Mycobacteriales; family Pseudonocardiaceae; genus Actinophytocola; species Actinophytocola oryzae. The sequence goes on from NZ_SOCP01000019.1 coordinate 120,683, forward strand.
TTCTCGCCGAGTGCGCTCTTCACGCTCACCGGCTGGCGCACCAGCATGTCGTCGACGGTCTGGCCCCACGACTTCACCGCGACGGTCTGGCCGCCGATCGGGTTGCCCGACCCCGGCTTGACGACCACCGTGGTGACCCCGCCCGCCAGCGCGTCGCGGAAGCCCTCGTCGTCCGGGTTGATGCCGTCCAGCGCACGAAGACGCGCGCCGTTCGGGTCGGTCATCTCGTTGACGTCGACGCCCGCCCAGCCGTCGCCCTCCTCGTAGACCCCCAGGTGCCCGTGCGCCTCGACGAACCCGGGCAGCACCCACGTGCCGGAGGCGTCGACGATCTCGGCGTCGTCCGGCACGTCGACGTCGGCCTCTGCGCCGACCGCGACGATCACACCGTCGTCGACCAGCACGGTGCCGCCGTCGATGGGCTCGCCGTCAACCGGGACAACGTAACCACCAGTAATCGCGATACGCATTGGGCCAGCCTACCTAGGCACCGAGCGGAGAGATGCCCCAACGACCGGTCCACGTCTCCCCCGGCGCGAGCCAGAGCAGGTCGACACCGGAGTTCAACGCGTCCGGCGGGCACGTCATCGGCTCGATGGCGACCGCGCGGGCACCCTTGCCGGGGAACTCACCCGGCGTGAACACCTGCACCCAGCCGAACGCGGGCTCGGCCCACACCTCGACACCCGAGCCGTCGCCGGACCGCACGGAGTGCCGCACGTACCCGTCCTGGCCCGGCGCGCAGCCGCCGAACGCCGTGTCCAGCTCGACGTCACGCAGCGGCCGCCCGTCACCGAAGTCGTAGTCGGTGCCCGTCACCTCGATCGGGGAGCCGTTGGGAATCATGGTGTCCAGGTCCACCGGCAGGACCGTGCGTGCCGCCAGGGTGAGACTGCAGTCGTCGACGTCGACGTTGCCGGGCCTCGGGTACGGGTGCGTGCCGACACCGAACGGCATCGGGCGCTCGCCCCGGTTGGCCACGGTGTGCTCGATCGTGAGGCCGTCGTCGGTGAGCGTGTAGGAGATGGCGGTACGGAAGGGAAAGGGCCACCCAGGCGCCTCGTCGACGGTCACCTCCAGGGTGACCGCACTGTCCACGTGCGACACCACCGACCACTGGGCGCGGCGCACGAGGCCGTGGATCGCGTTGCCCCGCACGGCTTCCGTCGCCTCGAGGGTGTGCGTCTCGCCGTTCTGCGACCACGTCGCACCCGCCACCCGGTTCGGCCACGGCACCAGCACACCGCCCGCGCCCATCGGCGGCTCGTCGTCGTAAGTTTCGACGTACGGCACGCCACCAACCTCGAACGCGCGCAACCCCGCGCCGACGATCGTGACAACCGCCGACGCGGGGCCGTGCGAGATCTCCAGCTGCTCTCCTGTCATGAGCGGAGAGCCTACGGGGATCAGTCCTTCAGCGCCCCCGGGTCCAGTTCCTCGCGCTGCTCGCCACGAGTCCGCATGACCGTCCGGTTCACCACCCAGAGCAGGATGCCGACCGCGATCAGCACCAGCCCGATGTAGTAGTCGGTGGCGGGCCTGCCGGACAGCCACGGCACCGCGAGGTACGCGCACAGCACGGCGCCCACGATCGGCGCCCACGTCGGCGCGCGGAAGTGCCGGTGCGCCACCTTCTCCTTGCGCAGCACCAGCAACGCGATGTTGACCACGGTGAACACACACAGGAGCAGCAGTGCGGTCGTGCCGCCGAGCTTGGTTACCGCGTCGGTGCCGGTGGTGCCGATCAGCAGGGCCGCCGCGATCAGGGTCGTGATGACGATCGACACCCACGGCGTGCGCCGGAACGGGTGCACGGTACCGAAAACTTTCGGCAGGATTCGTTCGTTCGCCATGCCGTACAGCAACCGGCTCGCCATCAGCATGTTGATGAGCGCGGAGTTGATGACCGCGAACAGGCCGATCCACTCGAAGATCCAGCGCGGGAAGCCGGGGGCGCCGACGCCGATCACCTCGAGCAGCGCGCCCGACTCGGCCGCGGCGAGGTCGTCGGCGGCGATGAGCAGCGACGACGTGATCGCGACGAGCACGTAGATCAGCGCGGCCGTCGCGAGGCCGGACAGCAGCGACTTCGGGAAGATCCGCTGCGGGTCGCGACACTCCTCGGCCATGTTGACCGAGTCCTCGAACCCGACCATGGCGAAGAACGCGAGCGAGCTGGCCGCGGTGATCGCCAGCAGCCAGCTCGTGTCCGCGGTGTTGACCTCGGTGAGCCTACTCGCATCGCCCTTGCCGCCGCCGACCGCGTAGATGCCGACGCCGATGATGATGACGAGTCCGGCCAGCTCGACGCAGGTGAGCACGACGTTCGCCTTCACCGAGTGCGAGACGCCCACGAAGTTGATCACCGCCAGCAGCGCCATGAACAGGACCGCGACACCGACGACGACCCCGTCGGACAGCTCGATGTCGAGCGCGGCGGGCAGGTAGGTGCCCGCGAAGGTCCGCGCGGCGGCGGACGCCGAGGTGATGCCGGAGCACATGACCGCGAACGCGACGAGGAAGGTCAGGAACGGTTTGCGGAACGCGCGGTTGGTGTACAGAGCGGCACCCGCGGCTCTGGGGTACTTGCCGACGAGCTCCAGGTAGCTGAAGGCGGTCAGGAACGCCACCACGAAGGCGATGACGAACGGCAGCCAGAGCGCGCCGCCGACCTTGCCCGCGACGCTGCCGGTGAGGGCGTAGATCCCGGTGCCCAGTACGTCGCCGATGACGAAGAAGTAGAGCAGCTTTGGGCCCATGACCCGGTTCAGCTCGGTCTTCTCCTCGACGGGAGATGTGTTCTCGGTCACCATGACCGTTGAATATGCCCGATCTTGGCGGTTATGACCAGATCCGCACGTTACTCGTTCACCAACTATCTGGCTGCGGCACGGTAACGCCAGAACGCGGGCAGGCAGGCGACGGCGATCGCGGCGACGATCACGACGAGCACGCCGCCCCCCGTCGCCGCGGCCGCGGTGCCGACCCCGGCCGCCGCCCAGCCGTGCGCGAGGTCGGCGATGCGGGGCCCGCCCGCGACGACGACGGTGAACACGCCCTGCATGCGGCCCCGCATGGCGTCGGTCGCGGCGGTCTGGAGGATGGCGCTGCGGTAGACCATGCTGACCATGTCGGCCGCACCCGCGACGGCCAGGAACGTGACAGCGAGCCAGAGACTGCTCGACATGCCGAACCCGGCGACCGCGAGGCCCCAGATCACGACCGCGATGGTGACGCCGGCGCCGTGCCGCGTGATGTGCGACAGCCAGCCGGAGACCAGGCCGAAGACCAGGGCCCCGATGGGGATCGCCGCGTAGAGCAGGCCGAGGGCGAGCCCGCCGCCGTGCGGGTCGCCGAAGGTGCGCTCCGCCATCTCCGGGAAGAGCGCCCTCGGCATGCCCGCGACCATCGCGATGATGTCCAGCAGGAAACTTGCCAACAAGACGTTCTTCGCGGCGATATAACGGAACCCGTCCGCTATGTCCCGCAGGCCCGCTTTGCGCTTGACCCCGTCCAGCGGCGCGAGCCTGGGCAGCCCCGCGATCAGGAGGGTCGCGATCACGAGCACGATCGAGTCGATCAGGTACAGGATCGGCAGGCCCGCGAGCGGCATGAGCGCGCCGGCCAGCAGCGGGCCGAAGACCATGCCGAACGACCCGACGGTCGCCGAGAGCGCGGTGGCCGGCGCGATCAGCTCCGCGGGCACGAGTCGTGCGACGGCGGCGGTGCGGGTCGGCAGGTTGACCGCCACGAACGCCTGCTGCACCGCGAACAGGCCGAGCACGACCCAGACGCTCGTGCCGACGACGGCGAGGAGCCAGAACAGGCCCGAGGTGAGCGCGACCCCGACGTTCGTGACGAGGATGACCGACCGCCGGTCGAAGGCGTCGGCCAGCGCGCCGCCCCAGAGCCCGAAGATCAGCAGCGGGACGAGACCGAAGGCACCGGCGAGACCCACGTACGCGGAGGAGCCGGTGAGGTCGAAGACCTGCTTTGGCACGGCCACCGTGGTGAGCTGCGAGCCGACCGCGGTGATGGCCGTCGAGATCCAGAGCCGCCGGTAGGTCGGAATCCGTAACGGCCGGGTGTCGATTGCCACCCGGACCCGTTTGGCACTCTTAGCTGCGGAAACGGCCACAACCTATGAGCTTAGGCGCGCTAACGACCTGACGGCGCGTGAGTTTGGTCAACAAGAAAGGCGCGCTCCGTGTCCGGAACGCGCCTTTCGTCGTGTTGCTTACGGGCCTACGCGCTCGACCTGCCAGCCGTCGCGTCCCTGCCGGAAACGGAGGCGGTCGTGCATGCGGTCCATGCGTCCCTGCCAGAACTCGACCACCTCGGGACGGATGCGCCAGCCACCCCAGTGCGGCGGCACGGGCACCTCGTCGGAGTCCGCGAAGCGGCGCTGGACGTTCGACAGCGCGTTCTCCAGGACCGTCCGGTCCCGTACGACGATCGACTGCGGTGAGGCCCACGCGCCGAGCTGCGAGCCTCGGGGCCGCGAAGCCCAGTAGGTCTTGGTCTCGGCGGCGCTGACCTTCTCGACCGTGCCGCGGACGGTGGCCTGGCGGTGCAGCGTGTACCAGGGGAAGGTGGCCGACGCGAAGCGCGTGGCCATGAGGTCGTGGCTCTTGGCCGAGGTGTAGTTGGTGAAGAAGACGACACCGCGCTCGTCGAGCCCCTTCAGCAGCACGGTGCGCGATGCCGGGATGCCGTCCGCGTTCGCCGTGGCGAGGACCATGGCGTTCGGCTCGGGCGACCCCGCGTTGATGGCATCGTCCAGCCACTGCTGCAGCTGCTCGTGCCAGGTGCCGGCCAGCTCGCTCTCGCTCAGCGTCCCCACTTCGTAGGACACCCGCATCGTGGGCAGGGCGAGCGCGATGTCCGGCGTGGCAATGTCGGCGTCCGCCATCCTTGGTCTCCTCGACGCGTAGGGATTACCTCACGTTTCGACAGTACGGGGGAACCTGGTCCACCGAAACCGCGTGCTGGGTGACGACGCACACTTGAATCGATCTGGAAACACTGCGTTCGCAGAACGTTAGGCCGGACGGGTGATGGCCGCGACGAACAGCTCCCGGATCTCGACGGCGACGGCCTCGACCGGCACCGCGGGCTCGTCCGTCTGCCACGCACGCACCAGCTGGGTCACCGCGCCCACGAGCGCGATGGCCGTCAGCCGGTAGTCCCTCGGCGGCGCGAGCCCGGCCGCCGCGGCCCGCTCGCACTCGGCCGTGATGAAGTCGACGTACCGCTTGAACCATTCCTGGTGCTGGCGCTCCATCGACTGGCTGATCCCGGGCGCCTCGACATAGTTCAGCCGGGGATAACGCGGATCGGATGTGACAGCCTCGACGAAAGCGTTCACCAAAGTGGTGATTCGAGTTAGTGCATCCGCATCAGCCAGCGAGTCGAGCACCGGAAGCATGCGCTTCATCGCGATCGTGTTGATGTGCGCGTGCAGTTCCAGGAGCAGCGCTTCCTTGCTTGCGAACTTCTCGTAGAAATTCCTGGTGGAAACACCTGCCCGCGCACACAGATCGGCGATCTTGGTCTTGTGATAACCGCGGGTGGTGAACTCGTCCAGTGCGGCCTCGAGGAGTCGTTCCCGTCGCTCGGCGCGACGCTGCTCGGTGTCCACCCCTCGGTACATCCGGCTGTGCGCACCCGCGCCCTGAGCCATCGAACCTCTCCTTGGCGCTATGTAAAACAGGTCCGGCAATTCTGAAATTGGTAATTACCAGTACAGTGGTAAGTGGTCTGACGTGGTCGGCGGAATCCTCCCACGAGTTGTCCGCGCCGTGTTGACCATCTTCAGGCGAACCGTTGTACACCCAGGCCGGTGGCGGGGTGCGCGGGACCCCTGTTCGTGATCACCATCTGAAAAGAAAATGCTCACCGCGCCGTTTCGGCGGGTCCCCCGATCGTGTGACCTGCGCAAATGACATAGCGCAACGTGCATGAGCGATCAGCCATGAATCGGTTACCGACCGTCATGACTGTAACCGAGCACACGTGCGGCGGTCACGGCGTCGTCGGCGACGGCGGTCGTGAGGGTGCCGCCCGCCGCCAGACGGGTGCGGGACCACCACTCGCCGCTGGCCGCCTCGCGGGTGTCGGAGGTCGACAGTTCGGTGGCGAGGACTCGTTTCCCCAGCAACGATTCCACTGTGGCCGCGACGCGCTGCCGGAGTACCGGACGACCACAGCGAGTGACGTGCATGGCCGTGTACAGCTCTCCGGGTTGTTCACCGGATCGCCCCAGGACAACCGTCTCCCGGGTGCGGAACCGGGCACCCTCGCCGAGTGCGACCGTGAGCGTGGCCTCGTGCGTGGCCCGCCTGGTGACGACGGTCGGCTCGGGGAGGTAGTCGACGGAGGCACCCTCGCCGAGTTCGATGTGAACGCTCGTGTGACTCTTCGCGTTGTGGGGACCGGGAAGCACGACACTGGCCGCGATCCCCCGGAGGGTGAGGCAGGCTCGCGGGCCGACCAGGACGGTCAGGGTCAGCTCGTCACCGCCGAGCGGGCCCGCCGCGGAGCCGACGAGGTGCACGACCGGCTGCCCCCGCACGGGCAGGAGCGTCAGCGGGGCGTCCGACCGCAGCTCACGCACGACGAACCGGCCCCCGTCCGCCTCGACGGTCAGCCGCGCAGATGCTTTCACCCCAACTGTTTCCGCACCCAGTCGGACACTTCGGGTGCCTCCGGCGTCACCACGAGCGACTGCTGGACCACCGGCAGCCCGCCCCGGATGCGGTGGGCGTCTCCCGCCATCACACCGAGGTCGGCCCCGACCAGCGGTGCGAGGTCGGTCTTGTTGATCACGAGCAGGTCGGCGGTGGTGACCCCGGGACCACCCTTGCGCGGCACCTTGTCCCCACCGGCGACGTCGACGACGAAGACCTGACGGTCCACGAGCCCCCGGCTGAACACGGCCGTGAGGTTGTCGCCGCCACTCTCGATGATCACGAGGCGCAACGCGGGGAAGCGCTCGGTGAGCGTGTCGACCGCGTCGAGGTTGGCGGTGATGTCGTCCCGGATGGCCGTGTGCGGGCAACAACCGGTCTGGACGGCCTCGATGCGGGCAGGGTCGAGCACCCCGGCACGGCGGAGGAAGTCGGCGTCCTCCGTCGTGTAGATGTCGTTGGTCACCACGGCCAGCTCGATCTCCTGACCCAGCGACCGGCAGAGTGCGGCGACGAGCGCGGTCTTGCCGCTCCCGACGGGCCCGCCGATCCCGATCCGTACGGGCCGGTCGCCCGCGGGCGGTGCGGGATGCGGGTCCGGTTCGGACACGGTCGGGTCGAAGCTGACCGGATGGGCGTGGTCGTGGCTGTGCTCAGCTGACAAAGAGACGCACCTCTTCCCGATGGTGGCGGTCGTGCTCCTCGGCGAGGAGGTCGAGACCCGGCGCGCCAGGCGCGGGCAGCAGAGCGGGCGCGAGATGCGCGACGGCGACGGCATCGGCGGCCACGGCCTCGATCCCGGCGGCGAGTCCCGCGACGATCCCGTTGACCCGCAGGGGATCCAACCCGAGCAGCCGCACGCTCGCGCTGGCCGGGCCCGAGACGGACAGGTAGGCGGCGGCGAGTGCGGCGGCCTCCGGCGTCCCACTGGCGACGACGCCGAGAACCACCGCGTGGTGCGGCCGGGGCACCGCCGCGAGGAGGCCTTCCGTCGGCGCACCCATCATCTTCGCCGCTCTCGCCGTCGCCCTGCCCTGTGCTCGGGAGGCCGCCCGCTGGGCCGCCGACGGCGTGCGGGCGTCCAGCTCGGCGTCCACCTCGGCCCATTCCGTGAAGCCCCGGGCGGACAGGTGGGCCGACGCGGCGGCGAAGACCGCCGCGAGCGCACCCGCAGAGTGCAGCCGGACGCGGAGGAACGAGGGCAGGTCCGCCTCCGTCCTGACCATGCCGCGAGACGCCGCCTCCTCCAGGCCGCCCGAGTGCGCATGGCCGCCGCCGGGGAAGCGGGAGTCGGCCAGCAGCAACGCCAGTACGTTCATCAGACCAGGAAGTACCGTTGTGCCATCGGCAGCTCCGACACCGGCGCCGGTTCTATCAGCTCGCCGTTCACGTGGACCGCGAAGCTGTCCGGGTCCACCGTCACCGTCGGCAGGTCGTCGTTGTTCACCATGTCGGCCTTGGTGACGCCGCGTGCGTTCGACAGCGGGGCGAGCGGGGTCGACGTGCCGAGGTCGAGGTGTTGCGCGGACGGCGCGACGAAGTGCAGGCTCGACGCGGCCGCCACGCGGGGGGCCGCGCCGTACATCGGGCGTGCCAGCACGGGTTGCGGTGTCGGGATCGACGCGTTCGCGTCACCCATCGCGGCCCACGCGATGAAGCCGCCCTTCAACACGACCGAGGGCTTCACGCCGAAGAACTTCGGCTCCCACAGCACGAGGTCGGCCAGCTTGCCCACCTCGACAGACCCGATCTCGTGTGCGATGCCGTGCGCGATGGCCGGGTTGATCGTGTACTTCGCCACGTACCGCCGCGCCCGCATGTTGTCCGCGGCACCGTCTCCCGCCAGCGCACCACGGCGGCGCTTGTTCACGTGCGCCGTCTGCCAGGTGCGGATGATCACCTCGCCGATGCGGCCCATCGCCTGGGCGTCCGAGCCGATCATCGAGATCGCGCCGAGGTCGTGCAGCACGTCCTCCGCCGCGATCGTCGTCGGGCGGATGCGGCTCTCGGCGAACGCGAGGTCCTCCGGCACCGACGGGTTGAGGTGGTGGCACACCATGAGCATGTCCAGGTGCTCGTCGATGGTGTTCACCGTGTGCGGGCGCGTCGGGTTCGTCGACGACGGCAGGATGTTCGGCAGGCCCACCACCGTGATGATGTCCGGCGCGTGCCCGCCACCCGCGCCCTCCGTGTGGTAGGCGTTGATGGACCGGCCCGCGATGGCATCCACAGTGGACTCGACGAAGCCCGCCTCGTTGAGCGTGTCCGTGTGGATGGCCACCTGGACGCCCGTCTCCTCCGCGACCCGCAGGCACGCGTCGATCGCGGCGGGGGTGGTGCCCCAGTCCTCGTGCAGCTTGAAACCACCGGCGCCCGCGGCGACCTGCTCCCGCAGACCGTCAGGCGACACCGTGTTGCCCTTGCCCAGCAGCAGGACGTTCACCGGCTGGCCGTCCATCGCGGCCAGCATGCGCCCCAGGTTCCACGCGCCGGAGGTGACCGTCGTCGCCTTGCTGCTCTCCGCGGGTCCGATGCCGCCGCCGATCAGCGTGGTCACCCCGGACGCCAGCGCCGTGTCCGTCAGCTGTGGACAGATGAAGTGGACGTGGCAGTCGACGCCGCCAGCCGTCAGGATCTTGCCGTTGCCGCCGATGACCTCCGTCGACGGCCCGATCACCAGCGCGGGGTCGACACCGTCCATGGTGTCCGGGTTGCCCGCCTTGCCGATGCCGACGATCCGTCCATCCCGGACGCCGACGTCCGCTTTCACGACGCCCCAGTGGTCCAGCACCACCACGCCGGTGATCACCAGGTCCGGCGCGCCTTCGGCGCGGGTCACGAGCGACTGGCCCATGGACTCGCGGATCACCTTGCCGCCGCCGAAGATCACCTCGTCGCCGGAGCCGCCGGGGCCCATGGCGCGGTCCTCCGTCACCTCGATCAGCAGGTCCGTGTCCGCCAGGCGGATCCGGTCACCGACCGTCGGCCCCAGCAACGATGCGTAGCGCGCCCGCTCCACGGAGCTCACCGCAGACCCGGCACGACTCGCCGCCCCGCCAGGGGAACCAGCGAGACCTCACGCTCCACACCGGGCTCGAACCGGACGGACGTGCCCGCCGGGACGTCCAGCCGGTGCCCGTCCGCGAGGGTGCGGTCGAACTCGAGCGCCGGGTTCGCCACCGCGAAGTGGTAGTGCGAACCGACCTGCACCGGCCGGTCGCCGGTGTTGCGCACGACGAGCCGCACCCTCGGGCGCCCGGGGTTCAGCTCGACCGGCTCGGCCGCCGGCAGGATCTCACCTGGGATCACGAAAGCCCCTCCTAGACGATCGGGCTGTGGACGGTCACGAGCTTCGTGCCGTCCGGGAAGGTGGCCTCCACCTGGACCGAGTCGATCATCTCGGGCACGCCCGACATGACCTGCGCCCGCGTCAGCACCGAACGGCCGCTGCTCATCAGCTCGCCGACGGAGCGACCGTCACGCGCACCCTCGATCACGTGTTCGGTGATGAGCGCCACGGCCTCGGGGTAGTTGAGCAGCACGCCCCGGTCGAGCCTGCGGCGCGCGACGTCGGCCGCGAAGAGAACCAGCAGCTTGTCCCGTTCCTGGGGCGTCAGGTGCATGGAAGGTGTCTACCACCCCGTGCGGCCCTGGTTCCGCTCTGGAAACACGGGTGTTACGCGGCACAACTGAATCGATCTCCTAAATCGTGACCGAAACCACCGCTCGGGACAATTGCCACCGAGGTAGAAAGAAGAGGAAGGTTGGTTGACCGCGCGGCCCGGGGGAACGGTGCGAATGCCGCGCGATGAAAGCTCGGGGACTGGCGGAGAGGCTGGTAAAACCATGCACAGCGCGGTGCGGCAGGCAGACACACCGGCGGCGGCCGAGCCCGACGACGGCTTTCGACCCGGACTGGAGGGCGTTGTCGCCTTCCGCACCGAGATCGCGGAACCGGACCGCGACGGTGGCGCCCTGCGTTACCGCGGCGTGAACATTGAGGACCTGGCAGGCAAAGTCACGTTCGGCGACGTGTGGGCACTCCTCGTCGACGGCCGTTTCGGCAAGAGCCTGCCGCCCGCCGAGCCGTTCCCGATCCCGGTCCACACCGGTGACGTGCGGGTCGACGTGCAGGCGGCACTTGCCATGCTCGCCCCCATCTGGGACTACAAGCCGCTGCTGGACATCACCGAGGCCGAGGCACGCGACCAGCTCGCGCGGGCGTCGGTGATGGCGCTGTCGTACGTGGCGCAGTCCGCCAGGGGCATCGGCCGCGCGGCGGTGCCGCAGCGGCGGATCGACGAGTGCTCGACCATCACCGAGCGGTTCATGACGCGCTGGCGCGGCGAGCCGGACCCGGCACACGTGCAGGCCATCGACGCCTACTGGGTGTCGGCCGCCGAGCACGGCCTCAACGCCTCCACCTTCACCGCCCGTGTCATCGCGTCGACCGGCGCGGACGTCGCGGCGGCCCTGTCCGGCGCGATCGGCGCCATGTCCGGTCCGCTGCACGGCGGCGCGCCCGCCAGGGTGCTGCCGATGATCGAGCAGGTCGAGAAGGTCGGCGACGCGCACAAGGTCGTGTCCGGCATCCTCGACCGGGGCGAGCGGATGATGGGTTTCGGGCACCGCGTGTACCGCGCGGAGGACCCCCGCGCCCGAGTACTTCGCCGCACCTGCAAGGAGTTGGGTGCCGCAAGGTACGAGGTGGCCGCCGAGCTGGAGCAGGCCGCGCTGACCGAGCTGCGTGAGCGCCGCCCCGACCGCGCGATCGAGACGAACGTCGAGTTCTGGGCCGCGGTGATCCTGGACTTCGCGCAGGTGCCGCCGCACATGATGCCGTCGATGTTCACGTGTGCCCGTACCGCGGGCTGGTGCGCGCACGTGCTAGAGCAGAAGCGGACCGGCCGCCTGGTCCGGCCGTCGGCGAAGTACGTGGGCCCCGGCCCGCGGACGCCGGACGAGGTCGAGGGCTGGGAGACGGTCACCTCCTACTGAGGTTTCACCCGATCGGGACGCCACTGTCCACCGATCGGATGACAGCGGGATTCAGTCGCGCGGACGTTTCCTTCCCGCGGCTGTCGCGACACGATTTCCCCATGACCGCCATACAGATCCGTGGGCTTCGCAAGTCCTACAACGAGGTCGCCGCGGTGGGCGGCGTTGACCTCGACGTGCGGCAGGGCGAGGTGTTCGCCCTGCTCGGCCCCAACGGCGCGGGCAAGACCACGACCGTCGAGATCCTGGAGGGGCACCGCCACCGCGACGCGGGCGACGTGTCGGTCCTCGGCGAGGACCCCGGCACCGCGGGCCGCGCGTGGCGGGCCCGGATCGGCATCGTGCTCCAGACGGCAAATGACGCCGCCGAGCTGACCGTCCGGGAGAGCGTCCGGCACTACGCGGGGTACTACCCGTCACCGGCGCCCGTGGACGAGGTCATCGAGCAGGTCGGCCTGACGGAGAAGGCGGGCACGCGGGTGAAGGCGCTGTCCGGGGGTCAGCGCCGTCGCCTCGACGTGGCACTCGGCGTGATCGGCCGGCCGGAGCTGGTGTTCCTCGACGAACCGACGACCGGCTTCGACCCCGAGGCCCGGCGCCAGTTCTGGGACCTGGTCAGGAGCCTCGCGGCAGGCGGCACGACCATCCTGCTGACCACGCACTACCTCGACGAGGCGGAGGCGCTCGCGGACCGGGTCGCGGTGATCGCGGGCGGGCGCATCGTGGCGGAGGGCACCCCGGCGACGCTGGGCGGCCGCTCCACGGCGAAGGCCACCGTGAGCTGGCTCGACGAGTCCGGGCCGCGGTCCGTGCTGACCGACACCCCGACGGCGTTGATCGCCGAGCTGTCCCAGGGCCGCGAGCTGGCGGAGCTGACGGTGACCAGGCCAAGCCTGGAGGACACCTACCTGGAGCTGATCGGCAGGCCACGGGACCTGGCCTGACCCGCCCCCTCCCACTTCCCGAACAACAGGAGCGTTCGTCATGACCACAGCCGCTTTACCGTCCGCCGCGTTGCCGTCCTCCGTCAGGACGGGGCTCTCGCGGGGCGGCGTCGAGGTCCGGCAGTTCTTCCGCGCCAAGGAACAGGTGATCTTCACCTTCACGTTCCCCGCGATCATCCTCGTGCTGCTCGGGTCGATCTTCGACGGCAGGTACGGCGACGGGGTGTCCGTCGGGCAGGTGTTCGCGGCCAGCATGGCCGCCTCGGGCATCGTGGCGACCTCGTTCGTCAACCTCGGCATCAGCGTCGCGCTCGACCGGGAGGACGGGACGCTGAAACGTCTGCGGGGCACGCCGGTCACGGCGGGCGCGTACTTCGCGGGCAAGATGGTGCTCGTCGCCGTCGCCAGCCTGGGTGAGCTGGTGTTCCTGGTGGTCGTTGGCATGATCCTGTTCGACGTCACGCTGCCGACCAGCGCGGACAGGTGGTTCACCTTCGTCTGGGTGTTCGTGCTCAGCATCGTCTCGTGCTCGCTCGTCGGCGTCGCCATCAGCGCGGTCGCCAAGTCCGCGCAGAGCGCCGCCGCCGTGGTGAACGTGCCCTACATCGCGCTGCAGTTCATGTCCGGTGTGTACATCACGATCGACTCGCTGCCGACGTGGATGCAGAACGTCGGGTCGCTGTTCCCGATCAAGTGGGCGGCACAGGGGTTCCGCTCGGTGTTCCTGCCGGACAGCATGATGGCGAAGGAGGCGGCCGGATCATGGGAGCTCGGGAAGACGGCACTGGTCCTCGGCGGCTGGTGCGTGCTGGGACTGGCGCTGTGCCTGCTGACGTTCCGCTGGACGAACAAGCGCGACTGAGGTTCAACGCCTGGCGGCGCTGGTTCTGGCTCTGGGACGTCTACTTCACGATCGGTTTCGTCTCGGTCGGTCTGCTGCTGATCTCCGACGAGTGGGCCACGCCGACCGACCGGACCGTGTCGGTCGGCGCGCTCGTGACGATGGCGGTCTGGTATCTCGCCTTCGGCCGGGCGGTCGTCTCGGCCCACGTCGACCCGCCGGTGTGGCGGGGGCGGGTGTTCATCCTCGGCGTCGTGGCACTGCTCGTCACCGGTGTGCTCTTCGTGACGTCCATGTCGTTCGCGTTGTTCATGGTGTGCCCGCTGGTCTTCATGTCGCTGCCCCTGCGCGACGGGATCATCGTGGTCATCCCGATCAACATGCTCCCGGTACTCGCCACCCTCGCGGGTGACGGCTGGGAGGCGACGCTCCTGCAGTTCTTCCCGGGCTCGCTGTTCACCCTCGCGTTCGCCGTCCTGCTGGGCACGTGGATCACGAAGATCGTGACGCAGAGCCAGGAGCGGGCCGAGTTGATCGAGGAGCTGGAGCACAGCCGCGAGGAGGTAGGGCGGCTCTCCCGCGAGGCGGGGGTCGCCGCGGAACGCGCCCGGCTCGCCGCCGAGATCCACGACACGCTCGCGCAGGGCTTCACCAGCCTGGTGACGCTCGTCCAGGCGGCGGAGTCCGAGCTCGACCGGGACAGCGAGCAGGCACGCGGGCACCTCGCGCTCGCGGCCCGCACCGCGCGGGAGAACCTGACCGAGGCACGGGCGCTCGTCGCGGGCCTCACGCCGACCGCGCTGGGCACCGGCTCGCTCGACCAGGCCATTCACCGCCAGGTGGAACGCTTCGCCGAGGAGAACCCGGTCACGGTGACCTACCACTCGGACGAGGACAGCGTCGCGCTGCCGACCGTGCTCGAGGTGGTGCTGCTGCGGATGGTGCAGGAGTCGCTCACCAACGTGCGCAAGCACTCGCGGGCCACGGAGGCGACGATCACGTTGCGGGTCGGGGACAGCTGCGCGTCCATGCGCGTCGCGGACAACGGGGTCGGCTTCGACCCCGACCGGCCGGGGGACGGCTTCGGCCTGCGGGGCATGCGAAACCGGGCCGAGCAGGTCGGCGGGCGGCTGTCCGTGCACAGTGGACCGGACGGGACTGCGGTCGAGCTGGAGGTGCCGAGATGAGAGCTATCCGGGTGATGCTCGTCGACGACCACCCCGTCGTCCGGGAGGGGCTGCGCGGGATGCTGGAGTCCGAGCCAGACCTGACGGTCGTCGGCGAGGCGGGGACCGGCGAGGAGGCCGTCGCGCGGGCACGGGTCGTCGCCGCGGACGTGATCCTCATGGACCTGCGGATGCGTGGCCTCGACGGCGTCGGCGCCACCGAGCGGATCATGGCCGACGACCCCGGCGCGAAGGTGGTCGTGCTCACCACCTACGAGACCGACGCGGACATCCTGCGTGCGGTCGAGGCGGGCGCGGCGGGCTACCTGCTCAAGGACGCGTCACGCCAGGACCTCGCGGGCGCCATCCGCGCCGCGGCACGCGGGGAGACCGTGCTCGCGCCGTCGGTCGCGGGCAGGCTCGTCAACCGGGTGCGCCGACCGGCCACGCACGCGTTGTCCGCGCGGGAGGTGGAAGTGCTCGCGCTCGTGGCGAAAGGTCTGACGAATGCGGATATCGGACGTGCTCTGCACATTTCCGAGGCGACCGTGAAGACGCATTTGCTGCGCACTTTTGGAAAGCTCGACGTGTCCGACCGAACCGCCGCCGTGACGACCGCCATGGCGGCGGGACTCCTTCCTTGACCCGGCAACTGGTAACGCTCGTGACGGCGAGCGATCACCCGGGATATTCGGTAAGAATGCGCCCATGCTGCAAACCACCGAGTTCGCCCTGCTCCGCCGACTCGCGGCCGAGCAGGCGGAGAGCCGGGCGCCCTCCCTCGTCGCCGCGGTCGTGCGTGGCGGTGACGTTCTGTGGACCGGCGCGCGCGGCGAGGTCGACGGCGCGAGGCCGACCGACGACACCCAGTACCGCATCGGCTCGATCACCAAGACGTTCATAGCGGTGCTGGTGATGCGGCTGCGTGACGAGGGCCTGCTCGACCTGAACGACGAGCTCGACAAGCACCTGCCCGGAACGTCCTTCGGACATCTGACCATCGCGCAGCTGCTGTCCCACACCGGCGGCCTCACGTCCGAGTCGCCGGGCGTCTGGTGGGAGCGCGCGGTCGGTGGCGACTGGCCGGAGCTGCTCGGCCACATGGACGAGAACGTGCTCAAACTCCGTGCGGGCGCGCGGTTCCACTACTCGAACGTCGGTTTCGGCATCCTGGGGCAGCTGGTCGCCGAGTTGCGGGGGAACTCGTGGCTCGACGTGCTGAACACGGAGGTCCTCGCGCCGCTGGGGATGAGCCGCACGACGCCGATGCCCGAGGCGCCGCACGCGCTCGGCTGGGCCGTGCACCCGTACGCGGACGTGCTGCTGCCGGAGCCGACCCCGGACGCGGGTGCGATGGCGCCTGCGGGCCAGCTGTGGTCGACCGTGACGGACCTGGCTCGCTGGCTGCGGTTCATGGCCGGTGACGCGGGCACCGTGCTGCACCCGGACACGGTCGAGGAGATGCGCGCACCGGTGGCCGTCGAGGACGCCGCCGCGTGGACCAGCGCCTACGGGCTCGGTTTCCAGACGTGGCGCGACGGGGGCAGGCGGCTCGTCGGGCACGGCGGCTCCATGCCGGGCTTCCTGGCGAACGTCGTGGTCGACCCGGCGACGACGACCGGCGCGCTCGCGCTCACGAACTCGACCGCGGGTGTCGGCGTGTCCGCGCTGTCGCTGGACATCCTCAAGCTGGTGGACGATTACGAGCCCGCGCCGCCCGCCGAGTGGCGCCCGCTGACCAGCGTGTCGCAGGACCTGCTCGCGCTGACCGGCCAGTGGTTCTGGGGCCCGTCACCGTTCGTGCTGCGGCTGTCGGCGGGCGGCTGGGTCGAGCTGCGTCCGGCGGCGGGCGGTGGCCGCGGCTCGCGGTTCCGGCCGACCGGCGAGCACACCTGGGTCGGCCTCGACAACTACTACGCGGGCGAGACGCTGCGGCTGCACCACCACGAGGACGGCACGGTCAGCCACCTCGACCTCGCGACGTTCATCTTCACGCGTACGCCGTACGACCCGAAGGCGCCGATCCCAGGTGGACTCGACGGTCGCGGATGGCGACCGATCGACTGAAACGTTCCGGGGTACTACGCCGATCGGGTAACCGGGGTATCCACTTTCGAGTGACGTGGAAGCCCTATGTATCGTCCTGGTCTGCCGTCGGGGAAGTGACCACAAGGGAGAGTCATGCCTCGATTCGCGCGTGCCGGCGCCGCCCTGGCGGGTGCGTCCGCCATCCTGCTCGCGGTGGCCAACCCGGCCGCCGCCGACCCGGCGACGGGCCGGACGGACGCCGGCGGCAACGTCATCGGCTACCAGGTCAACGTCGGAGACGACTGGCTCGGGACGCTCCCGACGAACCTGCTCGGCTTCAAGCTGTCCGACGGCACCGAGCTGTCGATGTACTGCGTGGAGATCCACACGGACATCGACGGTGACCACGACATGGTCGAGCGGCCGTGGGACGACTACCCGAGCGCGGACTCCCCGTTCAACACGAACCGCGCGAAGATCAACTGGGTGCTGCACCACGGCTACCCGGCGCTTGGCCTGGAAGCCATCGCCGCGCAGCTGCCGACCCCGCCGCACGACGGGCTGGACGTCCTCGAGGCCATCGCGGCCACGCAGGCCGCGGTCTGGCACTTCAGCGACGGCGTCGACCTCAACCGCGACGACCCGCTGTCGGGTGACGCCTCGGACGCGCAGGACGCCGAGGACGCGCTGGCGCTGTACGACTACCTGACCGGCCCGACGAACACGGGCATCGGCGAGGCACCCATCCCGGCGCTGTCGATCGACCCGACCGACGACGACGGCCAGGCGGGCACCCGCATCGGCCCGTTCACGGTCAGCACCAACGCGACCGTCGAGCAGCTGACGGCGAACCTGCCCGACGGCGTCCGGGTCACCGACGCCGACGGCAACGAGCTGGCCGCCGGTGCGGTCACCGACGGCACGGAGCTGTACCTGGACGTGCCTGCCGGGACCGAGGACGGTGACGGGACGTTCGAGCTGACCGCGTCGGCGAGCGTCGACACGGGCCGGCTGTTCGTCGGCGAGAACTACGCCAAGCACCCGACGCAGTCACTGATCGTGGCCGCGGCCGTGAAGACGACCCTGACGGCGTCGGCAGGCGCGTCGTGGACCGCCGCCCCGCCGACCACGACCACCACCACGACGACCGAGAGCGTCCCGCCGACGACCACCGTCCCGCCGACCACGACGTCCGTGGCCCCGGTGGCGGAGGCGAGCCTCCCGGAGACGGGTGCGTCGGTGTTCACGCCGATCGTGATCGGTCTGGTCCTGGTGGGCGCGGGCATCGGCGCGCTGCTGTTCCTGCGCCGCCGCCGCAACGCCTGATACCCGCGCCGGTGGCCGGCTCACTGCCGGCCACCGGCGTTGTCATGCCAGGGCCTCGGTCGGCGAGAGACGTGCCGCACGCAGGACCGTCGCAGGCGATCCGGTGCTGCTGGAGCGCCTGGTCACCAACCTCGTGCACAACGCGATCCACTACAACGAACGCGGCGGCTCGGTCGCGGTGAAGCTGCCCGTCCAGGCACGCACAGTGGCGAACGACACCACCGGCCCCCAAGTGATGCTCGGAGCGGGTGCGGGAGACTGAAGGCGGCAACGGCGCCGCGCAGACACCCCCCTTTCACGTGGAGAGAAGCCGTCCTATGACGCAGACCTCGACCGACCTGGTGATTCCCGCCGACCTGAAGCCCGCCGACGGCCGCTTCGGCTCCGGCCCGTCCAAGGTCCGCCCCGAGCAGCTGGCCAGGCTCGCCTCCGACGGCGCGGCCGTGATGGGCACGTCCCACCGCCAGAAGCCGGTGAAGTCCCTGGTCGGACGGGTCCGGTCCGGGCTGCGGGACCTGTTCTCGCTGCCGGAGGGCTACGAGGTCGTGCTCGGCAACGGCGGCACGACGGCGTTCTGGGACGCGCTGGCGTTCGGACTGGTTCGCGAGCAGGCGCAGGCGTTCACGTTCGGTGAGTTCTCGTCGAAGTTCGCGAAGGCCGTGACCACGCCCTATCTCAAGGAGCCCGTGGTCGTGAAGGCCGAGCCGGGCACCGCACCCGCCATCGAGTACGCCGACGGCGCGGACGTCGTCGGCTGGGCGCACAACGAGACGTCGACGGGTGTCGCCGTGCCGGTCGTGCGGCCCTCGGGCTCGGACTCGGCGCTGGTCGCCATCGACGCGACGTCCGCGGCGGCCGGCCTCCCGGTCGACGCCGAGGACTACGACGTGTACTACTTCGCGCCGCAGAAGGGCTTCGCGTCCGACGGCGGCCTGTGGTTCGCGCTGATGAGCCCGGTGGCGCTGGAGCGCGTGGCGGAGATCGGCGCGAACGGCCGCTGGGTGCCGGAGTTCCTGTCGCTGCCGACGGCGCTGGAGAACTCGCTCAAGGACCAGACGTACAACACGCCGTCCATCGCGACGCTGTGGCTGATGGCGGACCAGATTGACTGGATGCTGGCGGGTGGCGGCCTTTCGTGGACCACCAAGCGCTCCGCCGACTCGGCCGAGGCGCTCTACTCGTGGGCTGAGGCGGCACCGTTCGCGTCGCCGTTCGTCGCGGACCCCGCGCACCGGTCGAACGTCGTCGGCACGATCGACTTCGCCGAGGGCACCGACGCCGCCGCGATCGCCAAGGCACTGCGTGCCAACGGGATCGTCGACGTCGAGCCGTACCGCAAGCTCGGCCGCAACCAGCTGCGCGTCGCGATGTACCCGGCCGTCGACCCGGCCGACGTCGTCGCGCTGACGAAGTGCGTCGACTGGCTGGTGGAGCGGATCTAGGGTGCAGCACGTATACAGCGGCAAGGTTCGCGAGATCTACACGGACGGCGAGGACCTGCTGCTGGTGGCCTCGGACCGGGTGTCGGTGTACGACGTCGTGCTCCCGACACCCGTCCCGGACAAGGGTGCGCTGCTGACGCAGCTGTCCGTGTGGTGGTTCGGCCAGCTCGCGGACATCGTGCCCAACCACCTGGTGTCCGCGACGGACGTGCCCGCCGAGTTCGAGGGCCGCGCGATCCGCTGCAGGCGCCTGGAGATGGTGCCGTTCGAGTGCATCGCCCGCGGCTACCTGGTCGGTTCGGGGTTGAAGGAGTACCAGGCGACGGGTGCCGTGTCCGGTGTCGCGCTGCCGCGCGGGCTGGTCGAGGGCTCGCGGCTGCCGTCACCGATCTTCACGCCCACCACCAAGGTGTCCGACGGCGGGCACGACGCCCCGGCCACGTTCGAGGACGTGGCCGCGGCTGTCGGCCTGTCGACGGCGACCCGGCTTCGCGACCTGACGCTGGAGGTGTACCGGCGGGGCGTCTCCCGTGCGGCCGAGAACGGGATCATCGTCGCGGACACCAAGCTGGAGTTCGGTGTGGACGGTGAGGGCGTCCTGACGCTGGCCGACGAGGTGCTGACACCGGACTCGTCACGCTTCTGGCCCGCCGAGGAGTGGGAGCCGGGCCGGGCGCAGCACGCGTACGACAAGCAGTTCGTGCGTGACTGGGCGGTGAGCACCGGGTGGGACAGGACCCCGCCCGCCCCGGAGATCCCGTCCTCCGTGGTCGACGCGACGCGCGCACGCTACGTAGAGGCCTACGAGAAGATCACCGGATTGCCCTGGCGGGGCTGAGCCCAAAAGGGCAAGATCACTGGAACGGTACTCGGCGCGCCTCGCGCGTCAAGAAGACTCGCCGATCTAACGTGGGCTTGTGGCGAGGTGAAGTCTCAGTCGCTCGAGGAGGCCGCGATGCGTGCGCTGCGGGTCGTGGGACTCGGGGAGGATGGCAAGATCGTTATCCTCGAGTCCGACCGCGGCGACCGTTACCAGGTCCCAGCGGACGAGCGCCTGCGTGCGGCGGCCAGAGGAGACGTCACCCGACTCGGTCAGATCGCCATCGAGCTGGAGAGCCAGATGCGTCCTCGTGAGATCCAGTCCCGCATCCGTGCGGGAGAGTCTGTAGAGCAGGTCGCGGCAGCGGCCGGCGTGCCGCCCGAGAAGGTGGAGCGCTTCGCCTACCCCGTCCTGCTCGAGCGGTCGCGTACCGCCGAGCTGGCGCAGCGTGCCCACCCCGTTCGCGAGGACGGCCCTGACGTGCAGGAACTTGGCGAGGTCGTCTCCCAGGCGTTCGTCGCCCGAGGGCAGGACTATCTGGCGGCCGTCTGGGACTCGTGGAAGGGCGAGGACGGCAAGTGGGTCGTCCAGCTGACGTGGACGGCCGGTCGTTCGAACAACCACGCCCACTGGTCGTTTCACCCCGGTGCCCACGGCGGCACGGTGACGCCGCTCGACGACCACGCACTAGACCTCCTCGACCCCAACCCGAACCGCCAGCTACGCACCGTCCGCGCCGTGACCGAGCTGGCCGCCCAGGCGTTGCAGGTGGCCGAGCCACGTCGCCAGGCAGTCAACGGCGGCGAGCCGCCACGGCGGGGCGACGAGCAGGAGTACGCCCAGGACTTCGAGCAGGACGGGATGGCGGGGCAGCAGGAGCTGCCGGTTGACGACCCGTACGGGTCGCGCTACTCGCGCCCGCCGGAGCCCTACCGCCCGATCCCCGAGCGCTACTACCAGGACGAGTCTCCCCGCTACCGCGACGACCCGGATGACCGCCGCGACCGTCGTGCCGAGGACACACGCACGCGGCAGGACCGCTACTCCCCCGAGCCGCGCTACCGCGACGAGGACCGCGACCGCTACCGCCCGGAGCCGCGTTACCGCGAGGAGCCGTCTCCGCGCGCGTACACGCGCGCGGACGAGGACCGCTACCACGGTGACCCCTACGGCGACCCGGCTCCCCGCGACCGCCGCGCCTCCGACCGCGACCGCACGGACCGTGACCGCCTCGACCGTGACCGCCTCGACCGCAGCGAGCGCACGGACCGCGGCGAGCGCCGCCCCGCCCCACCCCGCGACCGCCGCGACGAGGACCGCCACACGCTGTCGGACCCGGAGCGCACCGACCGGCTGCCCTCGGTCGGCCGAGCCCGCCCCGACCTGGACTACCGCGACCGCCAGCAGTCACCCGACGATGACCGCCGCGACCGCGACGACCGCCGAGCAGCACCCGACGACGGCAACCGCCGCACAACGCCCGACCGCGACGACCGCCAGGCCGCCGTCGGCCGAGACCGCCGGCTGCCGGCCGACCAGGACCGCACCCACCGCCCCGAGGCGACGGAGGAGCGTGCCTCCCGCCCGACCGAAACGGTCGAGGACCGCCCGGCGCGGGAGACAGTCACCGCCGACCGCCTCACGCGGGAAGCGGCGTCGGCCCAGGACGGTCCCACCCGCCGATCGGCGGCCGAGGAGGACCGCCTCGGCCGCGAGCCGGCACCGGCCCGAGACCGTTCCGACCACCAGGCAGCGCTCGACCTGGGCCGCTCCGACGGCGAGCCGGCGCCCGACCAGGAGCGCCCGGCGGCTTCCGCCGTTGCCGGTCCTGAGCACGAGACAGCATCGGGCCAAAGCCGGCACGACCGCGAGGCAGCGCCCGAGTCCGGCCGGCCCGGCAGCCAGGCAGCATCCGACCGGGACCGTCTGGCCCGCCAGGCTGCCGACGACCAGGGCCGCACCGACCGTCAGACGGCGCCCGACCAGAACCGCTCCACCCAGCAGGCTCCCGCCGACCTCCGCCGCCCCGACAGCGAGACGGCATCCACCCGCCCCACGCACCAGACGGCGTCCGAACCAGGCCATTCCGACAGCCAGGACCTCAAGGCGGCATCCGGCCTCGGTCATCCCGACCACGAGACAGCCTCAGGCCAGGACCGCCCTGCCGAGCGAGCAACGTCCGACCAGGACCGCCCCGCCGCACAGACCCCTGGCCAGGACCGCGAACCGGCATCCGACCCGGCCCGTCCCGACAGCCCGGCGGCATCCGACCCCAAGCGGACCGACAGCCCGGCGGCGTCCAACGCCAAGCGGACCGACAGCCCAGCGACGTCCGACCCCGAACGGGCCGACAGCCCCGCGGCGTCCGATCCCGCACCGTCCGACCCTGCGGCGTCCGACCCCGCGGCCCAGCCCAACCGCCCGGCAGCGGCCGGCACCCCGGAGCCCTCGGCTGCCGGAGCCGAAGCGTCCGAGCCGGGCGAAGACCGTCAACCATCACCGGCCACCCCCGAACCGGCGGCCGCCACGACTTCCCAGCCGTCCCCACCGGCAACGGAACCCGCCCAACCGCGCGCAACGCGCCCGACCACACCAGCCACCGACCCGGAGCCGGCATCCCCGGCCTCCACCCCGGCCGCGGCAAGCACCGCCTCGCCAGCAGCAAGCCCGGCCGCGCCAGCAGCAGAAGAGGAGCCCGGCCAACAGGCCATCCCCGTCACCATGCCCACCGAAGAAACCACCTCTCAAGAACCAGCCGCGAAGGCTGAACCGACCCCACCCCCAGCCGCGACGCCTCCCGCCCGCAAGGGCAAGGGCCGCAAGGCCCGCCCAAGCGTCCCGTCCTGGGAAGACGTACTGCTGGGTACCCGCAGTAACCGCTGATCGCTCGGTCGGACACGCGAGTCGAGCACTCGCGTGTCCGCCACCGACGTCAATTCTGCCAGCTCAGCGGGCATGGCGGCCGAAGTTGTCCACAGGTTCGGAGTTATCCACAGGCAGGGCAGAACCCCCCCTTTTCGTCACCCACTGCTAGTAGACTGGCATGGCGGGAGGCCCCCGGGATCGGGTGGGGGCTGGGTATCGCGCGCGAGCGATGATCAAGCTTTGGCCGGCGCCTTGTGTCGGCGGTTGCGCAGCCGAGGGCCGCCAGGTGGGGGCAGGACGGAGGGTGCCACTGCGGATCAGGATCAGCACGGGGCGTCTCGTCGACGCGCTCGCGGTGCCACTCGTTGCGCAGACAGCCTGCGGTCGCTGACCAGGCGGCGGGTACGGCACCCAGGGGCCATGGGCGCCCGTGCGTGACGGACGACGCGTAGGTCAGACCCGACCGGGCCGCGGAACCTCGTTCAGCAGGTGCAGCGGCCAGCCCTCCCGCTCACACCAGTCCTCCGCCTCCTCGCGGGTCAGCCACGTCGAACCACGCGGCCGGGTGGTTCGCAGCCGCGTCCAGCCGTCCGGGGCCAGCACGTGCAGCTGTCCCTCCCGCAGCGCGAGCAACCGACCCTCGGGAAACGCCATCGTCGCCTCGGTGCGCAGGAAGCGCACCACCTCCGGTCGAGTCATGCCCGAATGATCCCGCAGCGTTGACCTCCACCGCACTGGAGGGCGCACTCTGGCCTCGGCGGGCCAGGGCCGGGAAAACCAGATGCCGCGAACCAGCATCTCGCCTACCGTCGAGAACGGCACCGTGGGGAGATCATGAGCACAACTCAGTCACATCAACCTGCCCGCAGCACGAACATCAACGCACTGCGACGACTCGGCGCTTACCTGCGACCAGTCCGGGGCCGGATGCTCGGGTCCGGCACCGCCGTCTTCTGCTCGATGCTGTGCGGGCTCGCCATCCCGCTGCTCATCCAGCGGATCCTGGACGGCCCCGTCGCGCACCACGACACCGGCGGTCTTGCCCTGCTCGTCACCGGCATCGCCGTGGTCGGCACCGGCGAGGCCCTTCTCTTCTACCTCCGCCGCCGACTGATCGCCGGACCGAGCACCAGCGTCGAGGCACGTCTTCGCGACGACCTCTACCACCACCTGCAGAGCCTGCCGATCGCGTTCCACGACCGGTGGCAGTCGGGGCAGCTGCTGTCCCGCGCCGTCTCCGACCTGTCGACGCTGCGCCGCTTCATCGCGTTCGCGCTGATCTTCCTGATCACCAATACCGTCGTGCTGGTGGTCGGGCTCGTCGTCCTGTTCGTCCTGTCGCCGACGCTCGGGATCATCTCGCTCGTCTGCGCCGCGCCGCTCATCCTCATCTCGACGCTGTACGAGTCGAAGTACGCCGTCCTCGCCCGCCGCTCGCAGGACCAGAACGGCGACCTCGCCACGACCGTCGAGGAGTCCGTGCTCGGCGTTCGCGTGCTCAAGGCGTTCGGCCGGGGCAGGCACCTCGCCGACCGCTTCGCGCGTGAGGCGAAGGAGTTACGCAGGACCGAGCTGCGCAAGGTCCACACTGTCGGCCTGCTCTGGGCGGCGATCATCGTGCTGCCGGAGTTCGCGATCGGTGGGCAGCTGCTGTTCGGCACGTTCGCGATCGTCGACGGCACCATGACCGTCGGCACGCTGGTCGCGGGGGTCGCGGTCGCCACCTACCTCCGCTGGCCCACCGACTCGATCGGCTGGCTGCTCGCCGAGACGAACCAGGCCGCGACCGCCGCCGCCCGCTACTTCGAGGTGCTCGACGCCGAGATCACGATCACGAGCCCCGCGCACCCGAAGTCGCTGCCCGCGAAGGCCCGCGGTCACGTCCGGTTCGACGACGTCCGCTTCGCCTACCCGGGCAGCGAGGGCGAGGAGGTCCTGCGCGGGATCAACCTCGACCTCCGGCCGGGCGAGACCGTCGCGCTGGTCGGCGCCACCGGGTCCGGCAAGACCACGCTGACCGCGCTGGTCGGCCGCCTCGCGGACGTCACGGGCGGGCGGATCACGGTCGACGGCGTCGACGTGCGGGACCTCGACCTCGCGGACCTGCGCACCACGGTCGCGACCGCGTTCGAGGAGCCGGTGCTGTTCTCGGCGAGCGTGCGGGAGAACGTGGCGCTCGGTGCCACCGGCGCGACGGAAGCCGATGTGCGACAGGCACTCCAGGTCGCGGCGGCGGACTTCGTCGATGACCTGCCGTGGGGCCTGGACACGCGGATCGGCGAGCAGGGCCTGTCCCTGTCCGGCGGCCAGCGGCAGCGCCTCGCACTGGCACGCGCGGTGGTCGGCAGGCCGTCGGTGCTGGTGTTGGACGACCCGCTGTCCGCTTTGGACGTCCACACCGAGGCGGAGGTCGAGCACGCGCTGCGCAGCGTCCTTTCCGACGTCACCGCCCTGGTGGTGGCACACCGCTCCAGCACGGTCCAGCTGGCCGACCGCGTCGCGATGCTGTCCGACGGGAAGATCACCGCGATCGGCCACCACTCGGATCTCCTTGCCACCAACGAGAACTACCGTGCCATGTTGTCCACAATGGATGAAGAGCGCGACGAGGTGGTCGCATGAGCACCCCGACGGAAGAGGACTGGCGCGGCGTCGCCGCGGAGGACAACGAGGAACTGAACGCGCTCGTCAGCACCCGTCTGCAGACGCGGTCCCGTCGCCTCCTCGTGTCGCTGGTGCGGCCCCGCCTCGCTGTCGCGCTGCTGGCGCTCGGGCTCGTGGTGCTGGAGAACCTGCTGACGCTGGTCGGCCCGCTGGTGATCGCGGTCGCCATCGACACCGGCATCCCCGACGCGCTCGCGGGTGACACGACCGTGCTGGCGTGGTGCGTCGGCGCGTACGTGTTCGCCGGCCTCGGTTCGGCGGCCACGCGGTTCGCGTTCCTGAAGGTCGCGGGCCGCTTCGGCCAGGACGTGCTGCTCGACCTGCGCGAGCGCGTGTTCCGCCACGCGCAGCGGCTGTCGATCTCGTTCCACGAGAAGTACACCTCCGGCAAGGTCATCTCCCGGATGACCAGCGACATCGACTCACTGCACGACCTGCTGGAGGACGGCCTCGACGGCCTGCTGACGGCGGTCCTGTCGGTGGTGGGCATCGCCGTGATGCTGCTGGTGCTGGACACGCCGCTCGCGCTGGTCGTGCTGGCCGGCCTGATACCGCTGGCGTGGGTGACGCGCTGGTTCTACCTCAGCTCGCGCAACGCCTACCGGGACACCCGGGGCGCGATCGCGAAGGTCATCGTGCAGTTCGTGGAGACCATGAACGGCATGCGTGCCGTGCAGGCCTTCCGCCGCGAGGACCGCAACGAGAAGATCATGGCCGCGCTCAACGACCGGTTCCGGGCAGCCAACAAGGAAGCCCTGATCGTGGTCGCGCGCTTCACGATGACCGTGCGTCTGGTCGGCAACCTGTCGCTCGCGCTGGTGCTGGCGATCGGTGCGGTGCGGGTGGTCGGCGGTGGTCTCGAGCTTGGCGTGCTGACGGCGTTCACCCTGTACCTGCGGCGGTTCTACGACCCGCTCGACGAACTGGCGATGTTCGCGAACTCGTACACGTCGGCGATCGCGGCGCTGGAGAAGATCTCCGGCGTGCTGGAGGAGGAGCCCGCGGTGGTGGAGCCGTCCGCGCCGCTGCCGCTGCCGGTCCGGGACACCGGCCGCCGGATCGACTTCGAGGCGGTGGAGTTCCGGTACTCGGCGACGACTCCGGTGGTGTTACCGACGTTCGACCTGCGTATCCAGGCGGGTCAGACGGTGGCGCTGGTGGGTGCGACGGGTGCGGGCAAGTCGACGATCGCGAAGCTGGTCGGCCGTTTCTACGACCCGTCGGCGGGCGCGGTGCGGCTGGACGGCGTCAACCTGCGGGACCTCGCCGACGACGAGCTCCGCCACGAGGTCGTCACGGTCACGCAGGAGAACTTCCTGTTCGCCGGGTCGGTCGCGGACAACATCGCGCTCGGCCGCCCGTCGGCGAGCCGTGCGGAGATCGAGGCAGCGGCGACGGCGGTCGGTGCCGACGAGTTCATCTCGGCCCTGCCGGACGGGTACGACACGGACGTCCGCAAACGTGGCGGCCGGCTGTCCGCGGGGCAGCGCCAGATGGTGGCGTTCTCGCGGGCGTTCCTGGCCGACCCCGCGGTCCTCGTGCTGGACGAGGCGACGTCGAGCCTGGACGTGCCGACGGAACGGGCGGTGCAGCGGTCCCTGGAGTCGGTGCTGTCGGAGCGGACCGCGCTGATCATCGCCCACCGGCTGTCGACGGTCCTGATCGCGGACCGCGTCCTGGTGGTCGAGGGCGGCCGCATCGTGGAGGACGGCTCACCGGCAGAGCTGATCGAGGGCCGTGGCGGCCGGTTCGCCGCGCTGCACCGCACGTGGTTGGAGTCGCTCGCCTGACCCGACGGGACCGGCCCGCCCGACGGGACCGGCCCGCCCGACGGCACCGAACACTCGCTGTCGAGCTGGTCAGCCCTCACCTTCCCAGACCAGATCGTTCGAACGTGTCTCGACGCCGTCGGGACCCGTCACCGTGACCCACACGGTGTAGCCCGCCTCGTGGTAGGCGAACTGGTCGGTCACGCAGTAGCCGGTTTCGTCGGTCGTGCAGGTGCCGCCGGGGTTCTTGTAGTCCGGATGGGTCGAGTGCGGCATCAGGTCGTACCGCGTGTTCGGCTGCATGCCGACGAGCTCGACGTGCATCCAGGCGCAGTCGGGGTCGGGTGAGCACCATTCCTGGGTGTCCGGCCCTCTGGTCAGCGTCACGTGTCCGGCGGCGGGCGGCGGGGTGCCGTCGACGGTGACCGACGCGGTCTCCCCGTGCAGGATCGTGCCGTCCGGCAGTCTGCTGTCGGTGCGCACGGAGAAGGTGACCTGCCCGTTCGCCGGGATCTGGTCGAACTCCACGACCGTCTCCGTCGTGTACTGCACCGGCACACCGGTCACGGTCACCACGTGGTGCACCAGCGCGTTGCCGTTCAGGTCCGGTGGGGTGAAGGTGAAGCTCGCGTGCCCGGTGGCCGGGTCGTAGCCCGGGTCGAGGTTGGTCGGCGCGGCGGGCGGTCCGCCCGCCGGCGCGAGCGGGGTCACCGGGTTGGACGCGGCGCCGGGGCCCGCGCCGACGGCATTCACGGCGTTGACGGTGAAGGTGTAGGTCGTGCCGTTGGCCAGGCCGGGGACGACGCTCGTACGCGCGTCGCCGGGCACGGTGGTCTCCCCACCCGCCCACGTGACGCGGTAGCCGGTGATCGGGGACCGGTTGTCCTGCGCCGGGTTCCAGGTGACGGTGGCCGACGCGTCACCGGCGGTGGCGTTGACGGCGGTGGGCACGCCAGGAGGGCTCGGCGGCACCACGGGTGGCGGAGGCGGTTCCTCCTCGACGACGGGTGGCGGCGGGGGTTCCTCCTCGACGGGTGGCGGCGGGTCCTGCCGTGGCGGCGACTGCTGTTGCTGCGGCCCGTTCTGCTGCGGCTGCTGGGTCTGCGGGTTCCGAGGTGGCACCGGGTCCCGCACCGGCGGCTCTGTCAACTCCGTCCCCGGTTTGGGCGCGGCGAGCGGGGCGTCCGGGTCCTGACCACCGGACGGCTGGACAGACCTGTCCTTGCCGTCCTCGTCGCTGATCGGGACGTCGGTGACGCCGCCGTCCTTGTCGACCACCACGACGTGTCCGCCCTCGGCACCGTCGACGTAGATGCGGTCGTCCTCACCCCGGGTCAGGCGCGGGTCCCCGCTCTCGGCCGGGATCTCCTTGCTCTGCCTGTGTTTTCCTTCTCTGTCGTAGACGGACAGGGTGCTCGTGGTCAGGTTCACCACAGCCACGACCGATCCGGTGGACACCGGACCGGCGTACTCGCCGTCGTCCAGGTCCACGGTCACCGGCTCCTCCTGGCCGAGGCCCGCGGTACCCAGACCGGCGTCGACAAGGTGCATGCGCTGCCCGTCGAGGATCGCGATCCGGCCACCCACCTCGGTACTGGCCAACCGTGCGTCGTCGGCGACGTCCACCCCGAGCGAACGCGGCTCACCGAGACCGTCCTTCTCCACCACCTGGAAGGTGTCCTCGCGGGCGTCCACGAACACCACACGCCTGCTCACAACCGACAACCCGCCAGGATGCCCTTTGGGCAACAGCACCGGACACGACACCTGGACAGCGCCTGCGGGCAGCTGGCACAGCAGACCAGCCTTGACGCGCGGCAACCACACGGTGCCGTCGCGAGTGGCGACCGGGGTGCCGACCGGCCCGCCCAACGACAGGACCAGATGGTCGTCGCCGAGCCGGACGATCTGGCCGGTCTCCCGGTACACCAGGTACGGCCCGCCCGCGGTCTCGACCCCGACCGGTAGCTCCCGGGACGGCGTGACCCTGGAGTCCTCCACTGACAGGCTCGACTTCCCGAACTCCGTGATCCGCGAGTCCCCCACCACGTAACCGCTGGTGTCCCCCTGGAAAACCTGATCACCGGCGTTGCCCGGCACCCGACCGCGTGCGTCCACATCGCCGGTCGAACCGTCCACGTGGAACACCGACTGCAACGACGAGTTGTACACCCAGTGACCCGGCAACAGGAACTGCACGGCCGACACGGGATTGGTGCTACCGAGAACCGCCGCGGCCACGCCGGCCACACAGGCCAGTACGACGGCCACGACCGGCAGGCGGGCGCGCAGCGACCTCCCGAGCACCGCCTTGTCAGACATGGCCACACGGTAAAAGTAATCGGTTGGCGATGTCCAACTTCCGGTATGACACCTTGATGTCAGACACGTCGACCCCACAGGAGAGGAGTGGGGCGGCGACCCGCGGAGGACGACGAACGCCTGGCAACGCATGCCGCTGGAGTCGTCGCCTGAGCGCTAGAAGATCACGAAGGGTAGCGCCACCCAGGCCAGGCCGAGGCCAATCGCCACGCCGTAGGCCACCCAGCGCCAGATCGGCTGGCGCTTGATCAGCCACAGTGACGGCAGGAGCCCGGCGGTCACGACGAGGTTCGACGCCACGGCGAGCAGCGAGTACGTCTCCGCCAGCGTGGCGGCCAGTGTGACGACTGTCACGACGGTCAGCGCGAGGCTCGCCGCCGTGACGGTCAGCCCCGTCAGCCACGGCACCGGTTCCACCGGACGTGGCGGGCGGGGCGGCCGCTTCGGCCGCAGGACCGGTTCCACCGTCGACTCCGTGCCCGACAGCGGGTCGACGTAGACCACGGAGACGCCGAGCGACTGCGCCACCCTGCCCGCCAGCTGCAGGCCGCGGCGCGACACCACCGACCCGGCCGCCGCGCCTGGTTCGGCGCGGCCGACGGCGGCAGCGACCTTCGCCCACTCGTGCAGGGCGTCGGTCAGCTCGGTACCGAGCGGCAGCCGGTCCGGCTCGGTGACGCGTTCGCCGTCGTCGTCCTCGTCCACCAGGACGGCACGGTCGCCGCTCGCACGCAACTGGATCCCCGACATCGACACGCTCCGAAACTACCGACCCGCGCCCAGCGCGTAGAAGGCGACCGCGCCGGCGGTCGCCACATTGAGTGAGTCCACGCCACCCGACATGGGGATCCGCACCGCGACGTCCGACGCGGCCACCGCTTCCGGTGTCAGGCCAGGGCCTTCCGAGCCGAGCAGCACGGCCGCCTTGTCCGGCATGGCCACTGAGGACAGTTCGACCACACCGGACGGCGTGAGCGCCATCACCGTGAAGCCGTTGTCCTGCAACAATTTCAACCCGTCCGGCCAGGGCGTGAGTGTCGTGAACGGCACGGAGAGCACGTGTCCCATGGAGACTCGCACACTACGCCGGTACAGCGGGTCGGCGCAGCCGGTGCCGAGCAGCACACCGTCCACGCCGAACGCGGCGGCGTTGCGGAACAGCGCGCCGAGGTTCTCGTGGTCGCCGACGCCCTCCAGCACGACCAGCCGCCGCGCGCCGTCGACGATGTCAATCGCCGCCGGCGGTTCCGGGCGACCGGCCATTGCCAGCACACCCCGGTTGAGGTGAAAACCAATCACCTCCGCCATGATCTCGGCCGTCGTGACGTACACGGGCGCGTCGAGGTCGTCGATCGGGAGGGTCTCCAGCTTGCGCCGCACCCCCAGCATCGACCGCACGGGATAGTGGGACGCCAGCATGCGACCGACGGCGATGACCCCTTCCGCTATCACCAGGCCGAGCCCGCCAGGCCGGTCGGGCCTGCGGTCGGCGGTGCGCAGGAAGCGGTACTCGTCGAGTCTTGGGTCGTTCGGATCGGTCACCTCGAGCACCCCGACATGCTTCCACACGACGAGAACTTCACTCGCTGGTGTTACGTCACCTAAGCGCATGTCTTGCTCTGCGTAACAACGGCTCGCGATCGATGCACCTTTTTGGCCCCTAGCAACGACCTTCGGGCATATGTCACGGTTGACGTTCCGCGCGCACGCCGAACAGCTCGGTTCGGCCGGGAGGGGCGGTATGGGTCAGGACATCGCGACCGAGACGTTCAACCGCTCGGATCGCCAGCAGTACCGGTTCAAGGTCCAGCGTTGCCTGGACGCCCTGGCGAGAATGCTCACCGAGGGCGGCTTCGCCACCTCACCACCGAAGATCGGCCTCGAGGTCGAGCTGAACCTGGTGGACGACGGCCTCCAGCCGGCCATGGCCAACACGGTGGTACTGGAGAAGCTCGACGACCCGTCGTTCACCACGGAGCTCGGACAACACACGATCGAGTTAAACGTGCGGCCCCGACCGCTCACCGGGGTGAACGCACTCGAGCTCGACGTGGAGCTGGGCGAGTCGCTGGCCGATGCCAACGCGAAGGCCCAGGACGCGGGCGCGGGCATCGTGATGATCGGCATGCTCCCGACGCTCCGGGACGAACACCTCAAGGCGCGCTGGCTGTCGAACAACCACCGCTACGCGGTGCTGAACGAGCAGATCTTCGCCGCCAGGGGCGAGGACATGGTGCTCTCGATGGACGGCCCGGCGATCCCGGGCCAACGCGGCGAGCGGTTGCGCGAGTCGATGGACTCGATCATGCCGGAGGCCGCGTGCTCGTCGGCACAGCTGCACCTGCAGGTGCCCCCGGAGGAGTTCGCCGCGCACTGGAACGCGGCGCAGTGCCTTGCCGGGGTTCAGGTGGCGATCGCGGCGAACTCGCCTTTCCTGCTGCGCAGGGCACTCTGGCACGAGACGCGGATCCCGCTGTTCCTCCAGGCGACGGACGTCCGTCCCGACGAGCTGAAGAACCAGGGCGTGCGGCCCCGGGTCTGGTTCGGCGAGCGGTGGATCACGTCGGTCTTCGACCTGTTCGAGGAGAACGTCAGGTTCTTCCCCGGCCTCCTCCCCGAGGTGGACGAGGAGGACCCGTTCGAGGCGCTGGACGAGGGCCGGACCCCGAAGCTCGCCGAGCTGCGGCTGCACAACGGCACGATCTGGCGCTGGAACCGCCCGGTCTACGACGTCATGGACGGTGTGCCCCACCTGCGTGTGGAGAACCGGGTCCTCCCGGCCGGCCCGACGGTCGTGGACCTCATCGCGAACGCGGCGTTCTTCTACGGCGCCCAAAGGGCTCTGGCCACCGCGGAGCGTCCGGTGTGGACGCGGATGTCGTTCCAGGCCGCGGAGGAGAACCTCTACGCGGGTGCACGGCACGCGTTCGACGCCCAGCTGTACTGGCCAGGCGCCGGCTGGATTCCCCCGGACGAGCTGGTCCTGCGGCTGTTGCTCCCGCTGGCACACGAGGGCCTGCGGGAGTGCGGGGTCGCGGACTCGGTGCGTGAGCGGTACCTGGGGGTGATCGAGCAGCGCTGCCTGGCGAGGCGAACGGGTTCGACGTGGCAGCGGGAAGCGGTCGCCCACCTCGAGTCCACCGGGATGGACCGGGACGCCGCACTGGTCGGCATGCTGGCCAGGTACCGCGAGCTCTCGGAGGAGAACACCCCCGTGCACACGTGGCCAGCCATGGCGTGAACGAACACGAGTCCCCCCGCTCCGGCAGTGCCGTCTGCCGTATCGGAGCGGGGGGACTCGCTGTTCCCGAACTGACTGCCGCTCCCACCACGAAGCGACGAGCTAAGGTTAGCCTAACTTAATCTACGGGCGCAAGCTCCGGCGTGACCACGGGTGCGGCACGCCGCACCCAGGGCAGGCGGGTCCTGACCTGGATCCCACCCCGTCGGGCGAGGACCAGGCCGCACACGGCGGTCGACACGGCCGCGATCAACCCACCGATGACGAACGGCGACCGGCCACCCCACTCGGCGGCCATCCAGCCGGTCATCGGCGCGCCGATCGGGTTGCCGCCGATGAACACGAGCATGTAGAGCGACATCACGCGCCCGCGCATCTCCGGCGCCACCGACAGCTGCAACGTGCTGTTGGCCGTGTTCATGAAGGTCATCATCGCCAGGCCGCACGGGATCAGGGCGAGCCCGAACGCCAGGTACGACGGCATCACGCCCGCCACGACCTCGACCACCCCGAACGCGAACCCGGCACCCACGAGGAGCGTGAGTCCTGGCTTGCGCCGCGTGCTCCTGCGCACCGCCAGCAGCGCGCCCGAGAAGCTGCCGACCGCCAGGAGCGTCGAGAGCAACCCGTACCCGTCGGCCTCGCGGTGGAAGACGTTGGCCGCCGCGATGGCGAGCGTGGTGAAGAACGTGAACGCGAACGTGCTCACGCAGAACACCAGCACCAGTACGGCGATGATGTCCGGCCTGCCGCGCACGTACCGCAGCCCCTCCCGCAGCTGCCCGCGACGCGAGGCCGTCACCGGAGTCCGGTGCAGCTCCGCGGGGTTCATCCGGAGCAACCCGATGATCACGGCGAGCGTCGAGACCGCGTTGACCAGGAACACCCAGCCGGTGTCGGTCCAGATGATCATCACGCCCGCGATGGCGGGGCCGACGATCCGCGCCAGGTTGAACGTCGAGGAGTTCAGCGCCACCGCGTTGGCCAGGTGCTCGCGCCCCACCATCTCGGCGACGAAGCTCTGCCGCACCGGCGGGTCGAACGCGGTGAACAGGCCGAACACCAGGCAGAGCAGGTACACCTGCCACAGCTCGACGAGCCCGGTGACGTTCAGCAGGCCCAGCACGAGCGCACTCGTCGCCATGCCGGACTGCACGAGGATGAGGAGCTTGCGCTTGTCCACCCGGTCGGCGAGCACTCCGGCCCACAGCGTCAGGAAGAGCGTGGGGAGGAACTGCAGTGCCGCGGCGATGCCGAGTGCGACGGGGTTGTTGCCGGAGAGCTCCAGGACCAGCCAGTCCTGGGCGATCCGCTGCATCCAGGTGCCCACGTTCGACACGATCTGCCCGGACGCGAAGAGCCGGTAGTTGCGT
The DNA here is from genome assembly GCF_004364325.1 of Actinophytocola oryzae. Lineage (GTDB taxonomy): Bacteria > Actinomycetota > Actinomycetes > Mycobacteriales > Pseudonocardiaceae > Actinophytocola > Actinophytocola oryzae. The sequence continues at coordinate 155,171 of NZ_SOCP01000019.1, forward strand.
ACCCGAAGGGAGGCCAGCATGCCCCGATGCTTGACCACCGGCTTCGAGTCCTCAGCCAGCCCGGCTCGAGAGGTTGTTGGGTCTGTCGTCAGTTCTCTCTGCTGTTGTTCTGCCACTAATCCTGTTGGCTCGCCATCCTGTCGATGATCTCCGCCGCGCGTGAGAGCAGCTCGCGCTCCTCCCCGGTGAGTTCCGCGAGTCGCTTGTCCAGCCATGCCTCGCGCGCGGAGATGTCCGCATGGATGTGCGCGCTCCCCTCCTCGGTGATCTCGACGATGGCCTGCCGGCCGTCACTTGGATGCGGTCGACGGCTGACGTAGCCGTACTCCTCGAGAGCAGCGATCACCCTGGTCATGGACGGGGGCTGGACGACCTCCTTGGCCGCGAGCTCACCCGGGGTGAGCGGGCCACACTTGTAAAGGCAGAACAGTGCTGAGAGCTGGGTGAGCGTGATCGAGGAGCTGGTCCGTTGGGCCCGGAGCCTGCGGTTGAGCCGCACCGTGGCCAGCCGCAACCGGCTGGTCAGGGAGCTCTGGGCTACGTCGTGCTCCACGTTCGACACATTGTTAGCGTACCTCACGAGTTGAGCACCGTCACTCAACTCTGGCCAAGTGCTGCCCGAATTGGGCCGATTGCGAAGTAGACCGCGAAGGCCACCGCGACCACCCACATCAGCGGGTGGATGCCGCGCGCCTTGCCGGTTGCCGTACGCAGCAACACATAGCTGACGAACCCGGCCCCGATGCCGTTGGCGATCGAGTATGTGAACGGCATCACGACGATGGTCAGGAACGCGGGCAGCGCGATCGAGAAGTCGCTGAAGTCGATCTCCCTGATCTGCGCCATCATCAGCACCCCGACGATCACCAGCGCCGGTGCCGCCGCCTCGACCGGCACCGAGTTGTACAGCGGCGTGAAGAACATCGCGGCGATGAACAGCAGGCCGGTGACGATGTTCGCGAGCCCCGTCCGCGCGCCCTCGGCGATGCCGGACGCGGACTCGATGAAGACCGTGTTGGAGCTGGAACTCGCGGCGCCGCCGGCAACTGCCCCGAGCCCGTCGACGAACAGCGCCTTGCCGGTGTTGGGCAGCCTGCCCTCCTCGTCGAGCAGGTTGGCCTCCTTGCCGAGGCCGGTCATGGTGCCGATGGTGTCGAAGAAGTCGGTGAGCACGAGCGTGAACACGATCAGGACGGCGGTCAGGATCGGGACCTGGACCCAGGCGTCGAAGTTCACGTTGCCGATGAGGCTGAGGTTGGGCGTGTCGACGACCTTGTCCGGGAGTGCCGGGTAGCCGAGGTTCCAGCCCTTGGGGTTGGTGCCCATGGACGGCCCGGCGTCCACAATGGCCTCGAGGATGATCGCGAAGATCGTGGTCGCGACCACGCCGATGAGGATGGCGCCCTTGACGCGCTTGGCGACGAGGATCCCGGTGAGGATGAGCCCGACGACGAACGTGAGCGTCGGCCAGGACGCGATCGAGCCGTTGATCCCGAGTCCGACGGGGACCGTCGTGTCCGCCGCGTCCGGGAGCCTGCGGACGAAGCCCGCGTCGACGAGTCCGATGAGCGTGATGAACAGGCCGATCCCGACGGCGATCGCGGCCTTGAGGTTGGCGGGCACCGCGTTGAACACGGCGGTCCGCACCCCGGTGACGACGAGGATGAGCACGACGACGCCGTTGACGAGGACGAGCCCCATGGCCGCGGGCCACGACATCTGCGGCACGATGCTGACGGCCACGAACGCGTTGATCCCGAGGCCCGTGGCCATCGCGAAGGGGAAGTTGGCGACGAGTCCGAACAGGATCGTCATCACGCCGGCCACCAGCGCCGTGACGGCCGCCACCTGGTCGGTGGGCAGCCAGTCGCCGAACTTGTCCTGGTGCGCCGGGTCGTCCGCGAAGCTCCCGATGATGAGCGGGTTCAGCACGACGATGTAGGCCATCGTCACGAAGGTGACCAGCCCGCCGCGTACCTCGCGGCCAACGGTGGAGTCCCTCTCCGAGATCCGGAAGAACCGGTCGAGGGCAGCTGTCCTTGTCGCCATGGCCCGGTAGCCTCGCGCATGTGTCCGACCCAGGGAAACCCGACGCGCGAATCGAAACACAGAAGTCACCTCCTCCGCTGCCCGAGCGCCTGCTGGCGTTGTCGCCCCTCGTCTACGTGGGCACGGGGCTGTGGCTCCTGGCGCTGTGCGTGCTGGCGGTGGGCCGGTACGGGTTCGACGCGTTCCCGCCGATCTGGCTGTGGACGGCCGCGGCGGGCACGGGCCTCGGCATGATCGGCCTTCCCATCATGGCCTGGCAGCGTCGCGCGTCCCGCCGGGGCGCGCGAGGGGCGCAGCGCAACCTCTGACCGTCCTCAGGGAACGCGCAGGTGCTCCCGCGCCCAGGCCTCGAAGCTGGTGAGCGGGATGCCGAGGTCCCTCGCGTACCGCGGGCGGCCGGGCTGACCCACCGCGTTCAGCCATTCGTGTGAGGCACCCATCGGCGGCATCCCGGCGGCGACGGCCTCCGCCAAGGTCATGTCCGGTGCGGACAGCTCCGTGCCCAGGACGCGGGAGAGGACCTCGGCGATCTCGGCCATCGACAGGTAGTCGCTCGCCAGCTCCAGCTCGACCCGGTCGAACCGCTCCGGCGCGTCGATGGCCGCGGCTGCTGCCCTGCCGATGTCCTCGACGGCGACCAGCGACAGCCGGGTCCGTGGTTTCAGGAGGCTCACCAGGCCGCCCTCGATGCCGCGCGGGAACAGGAAGGCCATGGACGGCAGGAAGTTCTCCATGAAGAAGCCCGGCTTGAGCAGCGTCCAGGACGGGCGCGGAGTGTGTGGACATGGTGCTCCTCGGGACTAAGTGGCGGGGCCCGCCGTTTCCGCTCCGGTACGATACGGCGGGGTCCGCCACTTAGCAAACCTGGAGGTGCGATGCCCGAGCACCAGCGTGCGGACGCGCGTCGCAACTACGCGCGCCTCCTCGCCGTGGCCGAGGAGGAGGTCGCCGCCCACGGCGCGGGTGCGTCGCTGGAACAGATCGCCCGCACTGCCGGGGTCGGTTCCGCGACCGTGCGCAGGCACTTCCCCACTCGCCGCGCGCTGCTGACGGCGGTCTCCGGCTCACGGATCGAGGCACTGAGCGCCCGAGCCCACGAGCTGACCGGCAGCGGCGACAGTCGAGACGCGTTGCTGGAGTGGCTTGGCGAGGTCGTCACCTACTGCGTCACGGCGAGGGGACTGGCCGCCGCGCTTGCCCTCGACGGCGCGGAGCCGGACCCGGTGCACGAGAACTCGTGCTCGGCGGCACTGGAGGAGGCCGGGGAGCCGCTGCTGCGGCGCGCCGCGGCGGACGGTGCGGTGGCGGACGGTGTCACCGTCGCGGACCTGATCACGCTGGCCGTCGGCATCGTGCTGGCCACCGAACACCACCCCGATCCGGGTGCGAGGGCGCAACGGCTGTTCGGACTGGCCGTGGCGGGACTCAGCCCCCGGTCCTTGTCCACTCAGGACACGTAGTTGTCCGGGTCGTCGAGCAGGGCGGCCAGCAGGTGGCGGTCCTCCCAGCGGCCGGTCGCCCAGGCGAGGGCGCGCGCGAGCCCTTCCGTCGAGTCCTCGCAGTGGATGACGTCACCGTCGACCCACCACGGGACGTTGCGGTCGACGACCGTGAGCCGCTCGTGGACGATCGGGCCGCCCTGCGGCACCGGGAGGTCCGCGAGGTCGCACACGTCGACGACCGCGCCGAGGTCGGCCCACCCCACCGGTTCGCCGGTGCTTTCCGGCGTCGGCGGGGCCGCCTCGGACGCGAGCGGGATGTCGAGCAGCTCGGCGAGCAGCACGGCGAGGTCGAAGTCGACCGCGACGTACCCGTCGGTCACGGGGGCGAGCCACGGCGCGTCGAGCACCGCGGCGTTGTCGGTGACCTCGCCGTCGGCGGTACGCACCTCCGGCGGGGGGTCCACGTCGGCCGGGTCGACGACGTGGTCGCGGACCGCTTCCGCCAGCACGGTGTACGCGCGGTGCGTGATGCCACGCGAGACGGTGCGTGCCGGGTCCGCCAGCCGGTCGAGCAGGTCGATGGCGTCCTCCGTGGACTCGACGGCCAGCTCGGCGCGAACGCCGAGCAGCGCCTGGTGTTCCGGTTCGAGGTCGGTCGGTGCCACGTCGTACAGGCCGGCCAGCTCGTCGGCGTCGTGGAGGCGCCAGTAGGACGGCGGCTCGCCGGCCAGCAGGGCGTGGTGGGCGATCCACCAGGCGGTGTAGCCGGTGCGCATGACGCGCCAGGTGTCGGGTTCGCTCGCCAGCAGGCGGATCGCGGCAGGCCAGGCGTCGTCGGCGACGAGGTCGAGGTCGCGGACCGCCTCGAGCCGGACGGGTGGTTCCGGCTGGTCGTCCCACCAGTCGGCCTCGTCGGCGAGGTCGTGGTCGGGCCCGGTGGGTGCCTCGTCGACGACGATGGTGAACCCGCCGAGCACGCCGACCGCGGCGAGCACGTGTGGCGGCCACTGCTCGGCGACGGCGTCACCGAGGACGCCCAGCGGGGACTCCTTGTCGAGCACGGCGAGGAAGCGTGAGCCGGGCAGCGCCAGCTCGTCGGCGCGACGCCAGTCGCCGTCGACGGCACGCAGGGCGAGCGCACCGAGCCAGGGCTCCTCCCCCGGCCGGACCCCTGCCTCGGAAACCAGCCGTAGCACGGTGTTCGCGAGTCCTTCGGTGTCCAAACCGGACTCGGCGTCCTCGATGCTGTGCTCGACGTGAGCCGCCATGGAGGCGAGCAGCTCCGCAGGCCCCGCGTGTTGCGCGCCGAGACGTTCGAGCAGGGGGTGTACGGCGTCGGGGTGGACGACGTTCACACCGTCCATACTGGACAGATCGAGGTCGGAGACGAGGGTGCCGCGCGGACCGGGGACGGTGCGCCCGTCGATGAGCGGGACAGGCAGGCCGCCGAGGTCGTCGAGCGCGGACGGGTCGTTGTCGGCGATCCTGGCGAGCGCCTCGTACAACCGCCGCCACTCCTCTGGAGGGCGGGTGATCCCGGTGAGCTGGTCGACCACGTCGGAAAGCCGGAGCCGGACCACGTCGACCGCGGCGAGCGCGGCGGCGTCCTCGACGAGCTGCGCCTTCACCAGCCCGGGGAGGTACTCGGCGACGGAGTCGGCAAGCTCCTTGCTGGGGACGGGAAGCAGCCGCGCCTCTGCCGGAGACAGAAGCCTGCCGTCACGGGCGGGGGCGAGCCAGCGGGCGGTACGCAGCTCGGCGACGATGGCCTGGCGGAGGCGTTCGTCGATCTCGGAGAGCGGGAACCCGGGCAGCGGCACGATCCTGGGCCGCGAAAGCGGGTCGAGGGCATCGAGGAGCCGAGGGTAGGCGCGGGCCGCGGCGGCGAGGACGTGGTCGGTGGCGGGTCCTGGCCGGACGTGGCGGCGGGACGGCTCGACCGGCAGCGTGGCGATGAGCCTGGCGGGGAGGGAGAGCCGCTCGTCGGTCGGCGTCGGCGCGTGGAGGACGTCGGTGTCGTGGGGCAGGGGTTCGCCGTGCTCGTCGACAGCGAGGGCCCAGCAGACCGTCCACTGTGGCCTGGCCTCGGCGCCGAGACCGACGTCGTGCGGCAGGTCGCCGTCGTCGCGGACGATGACCCAGTGGGTGGGGCCGGTGGGCGTGTGGATGGTGTTGCCGTCGCGCCACCAGGTCTGGGCGCCGATCTCGACGCGGTGGAGGCCGTCGAGGGCGAGCATGATGTCGACGACCTGGCCGGCGAACTCGTCGAGGAGCCCGTCGACGCCGTCCCGGAGGGGGAGGCGGACCTCGGTGGTGAAGCCGTCGGGCGGTGTCTCGTCGGTGGGCCAGACGAGACGGAGGACGGGGACGCGGTCGGTGACCCCGGCCTCGTCGCGAGTGCGCGCGATGTCGAAGCCGACGCCGCCGGTGGTGGAGACGATGCGGGGGGCGTCGGAAACCGTCAGAACGGCGGCGAACCCGACGCCGAAGCGTCCGACGCCCTGTTGCTTGGCGGAGGCGCGCAGGGAGGCGAGCGACTCGACCCCTTGGCGGGTGAGTGGTTCGCCGGTGTTGGCGACCCTCAGTTCGTTGTCCACAATGGACACACGGAGGGAGCCGTCGCCCCCGGCCGCGTCGGAGGCGTTCTGGGCCAGCTCGATGAAGAGGCGGTCCCGGTACCCGCCGAGGACGAGGTCTTCCTCCGCGTTGACGTCCTCCCGGAGCCGGGTGGGTGAGGAACGCCAGGAGATGAGGACCGACTCCCGAAGGGCGGCCGTGCCGAACGGGTCGTTCACCCGCGCGACTCCTGCTCGTCCGACGGACCGTTCACGGCCGGCGGTTCGTCCGAGGTGGGCTTGGTGTCCGGGGTGGACAGGATTTCGGGGGCCGAGAGGATCTCCGGGATCGTGGGCACGGCCGGGATGGTCTCCGGATCAGGCTGGGTGGGCGTCGCCTGCTCGGCTGCCTGCGACTCGGCGGGTCCGGACTCCGTTTCCGCGGTGGTCTCGGGGCTCGAGTCGGCGGGTGCTTCCTGGTCCGCCGACACCGGTGATGCCGACTCGGCTTCCTCGACGGTCGGGGAGGACGCCTGTGCCGCATCGGCCTCGGCCGGCGCAGTGGGTTCGACCGGTGAGACGGGCTCTGTGATCGAGTCGGTAGAGCCAGGGGTCGAGTCTGTGGCCGCCTCTTCCGGCCTCAACGGTTCCGCCGCCGAAACCTCCGGCGCGAGGGCCGATGCGGACGTCGCCTGCTCGACTGACTCGGCCTCCGCCGCGGGCTCGACCGACGAAACGGGCTCCGCAGTCGAGTCGGCAGGTGCTTCCTCGGGGCGCAGAGGCTCCGAATCCGGCGCCACCTCCGAAACCAGAGTCTGGTCCTCCGACCCGCGCAGCCGCTCCGACTCGCCTTCCTCCACCAGCGAAGCGGACACCCCTGTCGCGTCGGCCTCGGCCTCGGCAGGCCTGGCCTCCGGGCCTGATGCCTCTTCCCCAGCAGACTCGCCGACGACAACGGGCCCGCCCACGGCAGGAGACTCGCTCTCCGCAACAGACTCGGCAACCGCAACGGACTCGCCGTCCACAGCAGGGCTGCCAACCGCAGGAGACTCACCCGCCCCAGCGGGCTCGCCCACCGCGGCAGAACTGGCCTGCGCAGAAGACTCATCCAAGGCAGGAGACCCAGTCACCGCAGGACCGACCTCCGCAGGAGCCTCGTCCGTCACGGAAGAACCGGCCACCACAGCAGACGTGCCTATTACGGGAGGCTCACCCTCCGCAACAGGCTCGGCCTCCGCCGCACGCTCGCCCACCGCATGAGACTCACCCACCGCAGGGGGCGCGACCTCCACAACGGGCTCGGCCTCTACAGCCGATCCAGCCAGCACAACCGACTCGTCCTCAACAACGGACTCAGCCGGCGCAGCGGACTCTGTGGCCGAGTCTGCGGATGGCTCCTCCTGCCTCATTGGCTCCGAATCCGGCTCCACCGCCGAAACCAGGCTCTGGGCCTCCGGCGCGAGGATCAGTTCCGGCTCGGCTTCCTCGGCCGCCGGCTCGGACTCCGCTGCCACATCGGCCCCGACCGCCGCGTCCGGCTCCGAGTCGACGGGTGGCTCCGGCTGCGCCGTGTCCAGCTCCGCCGAAACCAGCGAAGCAGGTGCCGACGCAGGCTCGTCCGCGGTGAAGGGCTCCACGTCCAGTTGGGCGTCGTCGTAGATGAGGTCTGCTACCAGGACCGGGGAGACCTGTTCCACCTCTGCCTCGGAGTGGGCGCCGCAGCCGTACTCGGCGTGGACCACGTGGGCGTCCGCCGGGGACAGTTCGTTGCCGCAGGTGCCGAAGGCTGCGCGGAGCGACCCTGCCAGCGGCAGGTAGAAGCCGCAGGTGCCGCAGTGGGCCGGGGCGCCTCTCGCCATGTCGGAAGCCGGGCCGAACTCGCTCGAGTACCAGCGGTCCGCGGCCTCCAGCCGGGCGGGGCGGGACATCACTCGCGTCCTGCCGAGGCCCACCTCCACCGCCACGTCCTCGACCGCCGGATCGTCCGACGCCGCGTAGGCGGGCACCAGGCGGGGGTCGTCGGGCGCGGTGGGGAGCAGGTCGCCGACGCCAAGGTCGCCGGCCTGCACGCGTTCCTGCCACGGGATCCAGTCCGGGGCCACCAGTGCCGACGAACCAGGCAGGAGGACTACCTCGCTCACCGTGATGTCCGTGGTGGGGCCGGCAGAGGTGATGGTCACCGCCCAGCGCCAGCCCCGGTAGCCGGCCTTGTCGGCCTCGAACAGGTGAGTTACCGCCGCCTCGTCCTCTATGTGGTACGCGACGTACTCGCCCACGCGCTCCTCGCCCGCCTCGTCCTGCGCGGCGGCACGCGCCAGGTCGACCTCCGTCACAAGGGCGGGGTCGGTCAGGTCAGACTGCTGCACGTTCATCACGCCCGATTGTGCCCCACCGGGCGCGCGGCCCGGCATGCGGTCGTGCAAGGCTGGGATTCGTGAGGGCTCCTCTCGTTGTCGCGATCATCCTTCTGCTGGCCGGTTGTTCCGCCGCCTCCACCGGCAACCCGCCAACCACCCGACCGTCCGGGACGCTCAAGGTCGACGTGCTGCGGTCGATTCCGCATGATCCCGAGGCCTTCACGCAGGGATTCGAGCTGGTCGACGGGGTGCTCTACGAGGGAACGGGCCTCGAGGGCAAGTCCAGCATCCGGACCGTCGACCCCGACACCGGCGCCGTCAGGAAGAAGGTCGACCTGCCCGCCGACCTGTTCGGCGAGGGCATCACGGTCGCGGGCGACACGATCTGGCAGATCACGTGGCAGAACGGGATCGCCATCAAACGCGACCGGACGACGCTCGCCGAGAAGGGGCGGGTCGACTACGACGGCGAGGGTTGGGGCCTGTGCCACGACCCCGGCGCCGACCGGCTGATCATGAGCGACGGCTCGGACCACCTCACCTTCCGGGACGTCGACACGTTCCGCGCCGAGGGTGGCGTCGACGTCCGCGACGAGCACGGCGACCCCCTGTTGAACATCAACGAGCTGGAGTGCGTGCCTGATCAGGACGGCCACGTGTACGTACTGGCCAACGTCTGGCAGACCGACGAGATCGTCGGCATCGACCCCGCGAGCGGGCGCGTCACGACCACCATCGACCTGTCCGGCCTGCTGCCGGAGAAGGACCAGGCCGGCGCGGACGTCCTCAACGGGATCGCCCACATCCCGGGTACCGAGGAGTTCCTCGTCACCGGAAAGCTCTGGCCCAAGATGTTCCGAGTGAGGTTCGTCACGTCGGGCTCGTAGGCGGGCGGTCGAGATCCCCTTACCGAGTGAGCCGTACATCTCTCACAGGCCCATCACCTAGGGCAGGATGGACAGCGTGATTCGTTCCGGTTCCGGCGATGAGGACGCTGAGGAGCGCGGTGGCCGCCGCTCCGGCAAGAAGCGTCGCCGTAGCTGGACGAAACAGGCCGCACCCAGCTGGCAGCCACCCCGGCAGCAGCCTCCGGCGAACCCCACCCGCGCGTACGAGCAGCCGCGTGAGGAGCCGCTGACCGGCGCGATCCCCGCGCCGAGCCGCTACCCGCAGGACGACCAGCGCAGGACGCGCCCCGTCCGTCGCGAGCCGCCCCCTCCGGCACAGCCGAGGAACTGGCGTGAGGTGCCACCGCCCCGTCGCCAGCTGCCGCCCGTGCCGCCGACCCGGCCGATGGACTACTCCTACGACGGCGCCCCGCCCGAGACCTACGGCTCCGACGGCTACGCCCCCGACCACCAGGGGCCCCGCGACCAGCAGAGTCGCCGTGAGCAGCCGCCGGCCGAGCCTCGGCAGCCGCCGCCGACCACGGTCGCGCCGCCGCCGGGTCCCGGCTTCCCGAAGAAGCTGACGGTCACCCGGGTCGCCGCGATCCGTTCCAGGGAGCTGAGCGGCAAGGCGGCCGCCGCGTTCAAGCGGGCCGTGAACGCCGACGGCGCCGACAAGTCCGGGCTCACCGCGCTCACCTACGCGACGATGCTCAACTACGCGAGCGACGCGGCGATGGCCGTCGCGCTCGCGAACACGCTCTTCTTCTCCGCCGCGTCCGCGGACTCGTCCAAGGGCAAGGTCGCGCTCTACCTGCTGATCACCATCGCGCCGTTCGCGCTGGTCGCGCCGGTCATCGGCCCGATGCTGGACCGCATCCAGCGCGGCAGGCGGCTCGCGATGTGCGTGACGTCGATCGGGCAGCTGCTCGCGTGCGTCGTGATGGCCACCAACTTCGACGGCTGGCTGCTCTATCCCGCGGCACTCGCGAAGATGGTGCTGTCCAAGTCCTTCACGGTGCTCAAGGCCGCGGTGACACCGAGGGTCGTGCCACCGGACATCACGCTCAGCAAGACCAACGCGCGGCTCACCACGTTCGGCCTGGTCGGCGGCGCGGCGTTCGGCGCGGTCGCCACGCTCGTGCTGCAGATCTTCGACTCGGCGGGCGCGCTGTGGTTCACCGCGCTCATCTGCGGGATCGGCGCCGCGCAGGCCATGCGGATCCCGGCGTGGGTCGAGGTCACCGAGGGTGAGGTCCCGGCCTCGCTCGCCGCGCACCCCGAGAAGCCGCGCCGACAACCCATGGGTAAGAACGTCGTCGTCGCACTGGCGGGCAACGGCACCATCCGTGTGCTCACCGGCTTCCTGATGATGTTCTCCGCGTTCGCGGTGCGGGCGCAGACCGAGGGACACGCGTTCCAACAGCTGCTGCTGCTCGGCGTCATCGCGGGAGCGGCGGGCGCCGGCAGCTTCGTCGGCAACGGCATCGGCGCACGTGTGCACCTGGGGCGCACCGACCAGATCGTGCTGAGCTGCATCATCGGCTGTATCGCGTCGACGGTCGTCGCGATGGTCATGCCGGGCATCACGACGGCCGCGATCGTCGGTCTCGTCGGTGCCACGGCCAGCGCGCTCGCGAAGAACAGCCTCGACGCCGCGATCCAGGACGACCTGCCGGAGGAGTCACGCGCCTCCGCGTTCGGGCGGTCGGAGACGGTCCTGCAGCTGGCCTGGGTGTTCGGCGGCGCGCTGGGTGTGCTGCTGCCGCCGACGTTCTGGCTCGGGTTCCTCGTGGTCTCCGTCCTGCTGGGGGTCGGGTTGGCGCAGACCCTCTTGACTCGCAAGGGCCAGTCGCTCCTGCCGTGGTTCGGCGGCGAGCGGCCGGTGCGGCCGTGGCGGACACCGACCGGGCCGCAGGTGGCCGCCTTCCACGAGGGGGCACCCGAGGGGCCCGAGGACCGCACGTAGGCTCGTCGCCGTGCGCAAGCTGCTCGTCGTCGTGGTGTTGGTGCTGGCCGGGTGCTCGTCGAACGAACCGCCGGCTGCCGTGCCGCGACCCAGGATCGACTTCACGATCGCGGAGCAGAAGGTGACCGCGAAGCCGTTCCTGTACTGCGATGTCAAGGTCGAGGACTGCCGCCGCGACAACGCCGCGATGATCAAGCGCCCGGTGCCGCCCGGCACGTCGGTGAAGATCACCGTGCCCAAGGAGGTCGCCGACACGCCGTGGTCGGTGGTCATCCAGTACAGGACCGCGACCGGGGAGCAGAAGGCGCCCGTCACCGTCGCGACCTTCGGGCCGGGCAAGCAGACGTCGTTCGAGGCGCTCCCCACCGAACCGGGTGCGCAGCTGCAGACGGTCGAGGTCAAGCAGGCGGGCGGCGTGCTCGTGCAGGGCGACAACGGGCCGGAGCCGGTGACCCGCGCGGCGTGGTCCCTGCAAGTTACCGCCTAGTGGAGGATGGACACGTTCCACGCCTGACGTGACACTTGTTCACGTTCAGTCCGGCTGGAGGTGTGTCGATGAAGACCGCTCGGCTTTCCCTGCTCATCGCCCTGTTCGCCACGTTCCTCGTGACGGGCACCGCCAACGCCGCCGCGCCCCGGTACGTCGCGCTCGGCGACTCCGCGGCGTCCGGTCCCCTGATCCCGGCGCCCGACCTGACGGCGGTCGGGTGCTTCCGCTCCACCAACAACTACCCGAAACTGGTCGCCCGGCAGCTCGGCGTGCCGATCACGGACGTGACGTGCTCCGGCGCGGACACGGGCGACATGACCGCCTCGCAGAGCACCGACTTCGGTGACGTGCCACCACAGCTCGACGCGCTCGGCGCCGACACCACGCTGGTCACGCTGCAGATCGGCGGCAACGACGCCGGGCTCGTAGGGCTCGCCGAGTCGTGCCTGAACCTGCTGCCGGAGATCTTCGGCGGCACGTCCTGTAAGGACACCAACACCGCGGGCGGCGGTGACGTCTACGGCGACCGCGTCAACGGCGTCGGCCCGAAGGTCGGCTCGGTGCTCGACGGCATCCACGAGCGGGCACCCGGGGCACGGGTGTTCGTCGTCGGCTACACGACGTACCTGCCGCCAGGCGGCTGCTACCCGAGGGTGCAGGTGTGGCCGAGGGACGCGGACTACGTCCAGGCGAAGATCGACCAGCTGAACCAGGTCCTCGCGGACGCGGCGGCCGCGCACGGCGCGACCTACGTCGACATCCGGACGCCGGGGATCGGCAAGGACGTCTGCAAGTCGTCGCTCGTGCGCTGGACCGAGCCGTTCATCCCGGCCAACATCGCCGCGCCGCTGCACCCGAACGCGACGGGGATGGCGGGCATGGCGACGGTGGTCGCGGCAGCGGTCGCCTGACCGCACGCGGGTGTCCCACCGCTGAAGCCGCCGTGGTCACCGGGGAACAGACTCGGCGCGCTGCCGAGCCGTTCCCCCAGTACCACGGCGGCACGGGCGGACGCTGGTGATCGTGTTGCGCGGTAGGAACTCCGCGTCGACCGGAACCGCTCAGGGATCGAGCTCCCTGGCGACCGCGCGGACCACGTCGGCGACACGCTTGGTGGCCTTGCGGTCGGGATAGCGGCCGCGGCGCAGGTCCGGCTGGACCTTCGCCTCAAGCAGCTTGATCATGTCCTCGATCAGGCCGTGCAGCTCCTCGGCAGGGCGACGCCGCGCCTCGGCGACCGACGGCGGCGGGTCGAGCAACCGCACGGACAGGGCCTGCGGCCCTCGACGACCGTCGGCGACGCCGAACTCGATGCGTTGACCGGCTTTCAGGCCGGGAACCCCGGCCGGCAGGGCGGAAGAACGGACGTAGACGTCTTCGCCCCCGTCCTGTGTGACGAACCCGAAGCCCTTCTCCGAGTCGTACCACTTGACCTTTCCGGTCGGCACAACGGTCACCTCCACACACAAATGAACGCGCCCCAGGGCGTACCCAGGACGCGTCCTTCCAGCCTAGGCCACTTCTCGGTGCGGGGGGTAGCCGGTTATCTCACCATGCGTCCATCGCCCGCAGGTGAAGGACCAGCGCGGCGATGTTCCAGGAGTCGTCGTCGCCGCGGTGGTGGCGGCCCTCCAGTGGGAGGCCGGCCAGCGCGAGAGCCTGGGCCATGCCAGGCCTTTTGCGCAGCTCGTGCGCCTCGGTGAACCTGAGCTTGGCGTTGGTGTGGTCGTTGGTGAACGGGTACTCGACGTTGGTGTGCTCGCACTGCCGCGTGAACTGCTTGCGGTCGTAGTCGCCCCAGCTCGCCCACGGTGTCGTGTTGGTGTGGTGGTCCCTGGCGAGGATCCGGCACGCCTCGGCGAAGGGGACGCCCTGATCGACCTCGTCCTGGGTGAGGCCCGTCAGCTCGGTGCAGAAGGCGCTGACCCGGGAACGCCGCGGCCGCACCAGGATGCGGTGCTTCGCGACGCGGGTGCGCGCGGCGAGGTCGACGACGGTGAGGCCGATCTCGATGATCTCGTTGACCTGGCCTGGTGGGGGTTGCCCGTCCCAGCAGGTCGCCTCCACGTCGACGACGTTGATCAGGCTCACGGGGGGCAGTGTAGGGACGGCGTCGCGGAAAGGTGACCCAGTTTTCTGGCCGCTGGGGATGATGGGTTCGTGCATATCGCCGACTGGCGGACCGATCAGGTGCGCGACACGGACGAGGTTGTGCGGTGGCGGCCCCGGATCCCTGTTTCGCAGGGCACGAGCTGGGCTTCGAGCGTGTGGTGGGTTCGGCGCTGGACTTCGGCGGCAGCGGGTACTGGGCCGCGTGCGGAATCGCCTGGCCTGAAGCCGGACTCCCCGCGACGGGGTGTCGCGTCCCACCGCGTATCCGATTTCGGTTGGCATTTCCAGCGCACAGCGGAGTTCCGGCTTGGTGCCCTGTACACGACTCAGGCGTGTCGGGTCGCCGCCACCTTTTCGAGGCCCAGTAGCTCCACCGACTTCTCGCGCATCTCGACCTTGCGGATCTTGCCCGTGACGGTCATCGGGAACTCGTCGACGACGTGCACGTAGCGGGGAACCTTGTAGTGGGCCAGCTTGCCCTGGCAGAACTCGCGGACGGTCTCGGCGGTCAGCGGGGTCGCGCCCTCCCGCATGCGGATCCAGACCATCAGCTCCTCGCCGAACCGCTCGTCCGGCACGCCGACGACCTGTGCGTCGAGGATGTCGGGATGCGTGTAAAGGAACTCCTCTATCTCACGCGGATACACGTTCTCACCACCGCGGATCACCATGTCCTTGATGCGTCCGGTGATGTTGAGGTAGCCGTCGTCGTCCATCACCGCGAGGTCGCCGGTGTGCATCCAGCGTGCCGCGTCGATGGCCTCGGCCGTCTTGTCCTTCTGCTCCCAGTAGCCGAGCATCACCGAGTAGCCGCGGGTGCAGAGCTCTCCCGGCGTGCCGCGGGGCGCCGTCAGGCCCGTCTCCGGGTCCACCACCTTGACCTCCAGGTGCGGCATCACCCGGCCGACCGTGGAGACGCGACGGTCCAGCGAGTCGTCGGCGCGGGTCTGGGTGGACACCGGCGAGGTCTCGGTCATGCCGTACGCGATGGTCACCTCGGCCATGCCCATGCGGTCGATCACCTGCTTCATGACCTCGACCGGGCACGGTGAACCGGCCATGATCCCCGTGCGCAGGGTGGACAGGTCGTGCGACGCGAAGCTCGGGTCGGCCAGCTCGGCGATGAACATCGTCGGGACGCCGTACAGGGACGTGCATTTCTCGGCCGCCACCGCCGCCAGTGTCGTGGCTGGCTCGAAACCCGGCGCGGGAATCACCATGCACGCGCCGTGGGACGTCGCTGCCAGGTTTCCCATCACCATTCCGAAGCAGTGGTAGAAAGGCACCGGAATGCAGATCCGGTCGGCTTCGGTGTAGGTGCACATCTCGCCGACGAAGAACCCGTTGTTGAGGATGTTGTGGTGCGAGAGGGTGGCGCCCTTCGGGAAGCCCGTGGTGCCGGACGTGTACTGCAGGTTGATCGGGTCGTCCGCCGACAGCTCGGCCTGCAACTCGTCAAGCAGCGCCGCCGAACCGCCCCGGCCGATGGCGACCAGGGACGTCCACTCCTCCTGGCCGATGAGGATCACGTCCTCGAGCGCCGGGCACTCGGGGCGGACCTCCTCGATCATGCCCGCGTAGTCCGACGTCCTGAAGCTCGGCGCGGCGACCAGGGTCCGGACGCCTGCCTGGTTCAGCACGTACTTCAGCTCGTGCACCCGGTAGGCCGGATTGATGTTCACGAGGATCGCGCCGATCTTCGCGGTCGCGTACTGCGTGAACGTCCACTCGGCACAGTTCGGCGCCCAGATGCCCACCCTGTCGCCCTTGCCGACGCCGAGGTCCACCAGGCCCTTGGCCACGGCGTTGACCTCCTCGGCCAGCTGGCGGTAGGTCCACCGCCTGCCCGTCGCGAACTCGACAAGGGCCTCGCGGTCGCCGAACGCGGCCACCGTGCGGTCGAAGTTGTCACCGATCGTGTCCCCGAGCAGCGGCTTCTCGGACGTACCCGACACGTAGCTCGGCACCGCAGGCGTCGTCATTGGTCCACGGTAACCTCGTTCGTCAACACCGTGCCCCCGCCATCAGCGAGGATGTACACATGAGCCTCGCGATCACCGTGATCGGCTCTCACGTGGAGCTGAACGGCGCGGTCGACGTGCAGACAGCGCCTGCGCTGCAAGCCGAACTGGTCGAGCTGATCAACGCGGCAGGCCCGGGCACCCGGCTGAGACTGGACCTCGGCGACGTGACGCTGCTGGACTCCAACGGCCTGTCCGTGCTGCTCGAGGCGCACAAGCTCGCGGCGGCGCAGGACGTGGTGCTCGTGCTGGCCGCGGTTCCCCGCCACGTCGAGCGCACCCTGAGCATCACCGGCCTGGACGCGGTACTGCACATCGCCTAGGCGGGTGGCACGAAGCCGGGGACCCAACCCGGGTCGTCGGACTCGCCGCAGACCGGGCAGGACTCCTCGACGAGCACGCCTGGCGACTTCTCCCTGATCACCATGCCCGAACCAGGGATGATCATGGGTCGCACCTCGCCGCTGTCCGCGCGGAACTGGGTCGTCTGCCGGCACCCGTGGCACACGGTGCGCGCCGGTGGCACGTCGGTAGTCACCCTGTACATCTAACGGCTGTCGACCCTCCGGCGCGACAACAGGTGGATTCCCGGGGGATCTGGTGACGCCCGGCGCTCGGATCGAGGGGGCCGTGGGCCGCGCAAACGCTTGCGGCGGATACCGCTATGACGGGTGCCAGGGCAGCTCGACCACCAGGCACGGGCCGCCGACGAAGACGCCGCCGTCGACGCCGAGGGCCTTGCCGCCCGCGTACTCGTACGGGCTGTCCACCATGGCGGGCGCGATGCCCAGCTGGTCGGCGATCACCGAGTGTCCGTGGACGACCTGCTCACCGCCGAGCACGGTCAGCAGCTGGGTGGCGACGTCGGCGCCGTTCGGGCCGCGGAAGGCGTGGCGGGTCGTCAGCCGTCGCCAGACCTCCCACCACTCGACCAGGTCGTCCGAGTCGAGGACGTCCTGGATGTTCTCGTTGATCTCGTCGATCTCAGAGCCCCACACGAGGTACTCGAGGGTGTCCGAGTGCATCAGCAGGTGCCTGCCGACCAGCTCGACGGCCGGCCGGGTGACCAGCCACTCGATGTGCTCGTCGGTGACCGCCTCCTGGTCGGTGGGCTGGCCGCCGTTCATCTCCCAGCTGCGGGCGAAGCTGCGCGGGCCGAAGTCGGAGGGGACCTCCGTGTCGCCGAACCTGTGCATGCCGAGCAGCAGGATCTCGTGGTTGCCCAGCAGTGCCTCCACCTGGCCACCCGCGTCCGCCGCCTCCTCGGACAGGCGCATGACCAGGTCGATCACGCCGATGCCGTCCGGACCGCGGTCCACGAAGTCACCGAGGAACCACAGGTGGGTGTCCTCGCCGCACCAGGTCGCCTCCTCGTCGACCAGCCCCGCCTCGGCGAGTGCGGCGAGCAGTTCGTCAAGATGCCCGTGCACGTCGCCGACGACATAGGTCGACGGTCCTTCTTGCTGCACGACTCGACAATATGCCAGGTCCTAATACGTCCGTACCGGCCTTCGGCAGGAACTATCCCGGAAAGGGGTCGTCAGCCGACCCGACCAGGTCACCGACCGAGTCGATCACCCGGTTCGGCCGGTAGGGAAACAGCTCCGCCGTGTCCGCCGACGAAATGCCCGAGAGCACCAGAATCGTGTGCAGACCGGCCTCCAGACCGGACCTGACGTCGGTGTCCATGCGGTCGCCGATCATGAGCGTCGTCTCGGAGTGCGCGCCGAGGGAGTTGAGCGCGGACCGCATCATCAGGGGGTTGGGCTTGCCGACGAAGTACGGCGCACGGCCCGTCGCCCGCTCGATCAGTGCCGCGACCGAGCCCGTGGCCGGCAGTGAGCCCTCACGGGATGGGCCGGTCGCGTCGGGGTTCGTCGCTATGAACCGGGCACCACCCTCGACCAGCCGGATCGCGTTCGTGATGGCGGTGAAGCTGTACGTGCGGGTCTCGCCGAGCACGACGTAGTCCGGGTCACGGTCGGTGAGCACGTAGCCGATCTCGTGCAGCGCGGTCGTCAGCCCTGCCTCGCCGATGACGAAGGCCGTGCCGTTCGGCCGCTGCGTGTCGAGGAACCTGGCGGTCGCGAGCGCCGAGGTCCAGATGCGGTCCTCCGGCACGTCCAGGCCGGTCCGGTGGAGGCGTGCCCGCAGGTCACGCTGGGTGTAGATGGAGTTGTTCGTCAGGACGAGGAACTCCATCTCCTTGGCCCGCAGCTCCTCGATGAGCTTGTCGGCGCCCGGGATGAGGTGCTCCTCGTGCACCAGCACCCCGTCCATGTCCATCAGGTAGGTCCATTTGCGCTGTTCGGCCATGCGTCCATGGTCGCAGGCGCCGCGCGACTAGCCTGTGACACGTGACCACGACAGTCCGGGTCCGCTACTTCGCGGGCGCGCGCGGGGCCGTCGGCCTCGCGGAGGAGACCGTGTCCATGCCCTCCGGTGCGACCGTCGGTGACCTGCTCGCCGACCTGGGCACCAGGCACGGCGAGAAGCTCACCCGGGTGCTGACCGCGTGCAGCTTCCTCCTCGACGGTGTCGCCGTGCGGGACCGGTCGACCGCGCTGCCCGCCGACGCCGGCCTCGACGTCCTTCCCCCGTTCGCCGGCGGCTAGACCTCGGCCACTTTGGAGATCAATTTCCGCGTTTGGGTCACCGCGAATTGCATGCAGCTTTGCCGCATGTAACCGCCTGATTTCAGCGTGCTTCTGAAGGTGTCAAGCGGATGTTGTACCCAACGTGATGCAGCACTCAGCGATACTGAATTGATCACGTGATATCACGGGAATATAACGCGTCCTCGACACCGCTCCGACCTGCGATAATAACTTCGATCGTCACTCTTTCGATATCGTTACTGTGACCACCGTCACGCACCGGATAATTTTGCATTGGGCTTTTCGCTACGTAGCGTTCCGTCGGGTCGGCCCCGACCGACTGCATGGCCCGAGTGCCCAGAGCGCCAAACCGTTCCGGCGGGCACGAGGGAGTTAACCCCCGACTGAAAGAGAGTCTCCGGAACGGGAAAGATGCCTGATCAGAGGGCATTTCCAGGCGCTGAGGCAGAGACAGAAATGGCGTATCGAGCCGATCAACGTAAGCCGTCCACCGCGCTTCGCCGCACCATCGCCCGCATCGCCCTCACCGGCGTCGCGGTGGGTGCGCCGCTGGCCGTGGCGCCTGCCTTCGCGTCGGCCGACCCCGTCAACTGGGACGCGGTCGCCGAGTGCGAGAGCGGCGGTAACTGGAGCATCGACACCGGCAACGGCTACCACGGTGGACTCCAGTTCAGCCAGAGCACCTGGGAGGCCAACGGCGGTACCGGCAACGCTGCGAACGCCTCGAAGGCGGAGCAGATCCGGGTCGCGGAGAACGTGCGGCAGTCGCAGGGCATGGGCGCTTGGCCGGTGTGCGGCAAGCGTGGTGGGTCCGGCGGCGGTTCTGCCGCTCCCGCGAAGGCCCCTGTCAAGGCCCCCGTCAAGGCCAAGGCACCGACCAGCGGCAAGAAGGCCCCGGTCCGCAGCGCCCCGGCGCCGATCGTCCTCGCGGCGTCGAACCCGGCGGGCGACTACACCGTCGTGGCGGGCGACTCCCTGTCCAAGATCGCGACGGCGCTGAACGTGCCGGGCGGCTGGCAGGCGATCTACGAGAAGAACAAGCAGTACATCGGCGACCCCAACCTGATCGTTCCTGGTCAGAAGCTCGTCACCAAGTGAGCTAGCCGGTCCCCGTGAGAAGGGCTCCACCGCGGTCCCCCGGCGGTGGAGCCCTTCTTCTCGTCCTCCGGGTCCTGTCGGTGGGTTGTCCTAGGTTCGGCGCATGAACCGAACCGACCGGCTGTACGGCATCGTCGAGGACCTGCGGGCCGCCGCGCCGCTGCGGCGAAGCGCACGGCAGATCGCGGCACGCTACGAGGTCAGCGTGCGCACGATCGAGCGCGACATCAGCGCGTTACAGCAGGTCGGCGTGCCCATCTACGCCGAACCCGGACGCAGGGGCGGCTACGCCATCGACCCGTCGCGGACGCTGCCGCCCCTCAACTTCACCCCGGCCGAGGCGGTCGCCGTCTCGGTGGCGCTGCGGCAGGCGACGGGCTCGCCGTTCGCCCGCGCGGCCGACAGCGCCCTGCGCAAGATCATGGCCGCCATGCCCTCCACCGACGCACTCGCGGCGAGCGAGCTGGCCGAGCGGGTCGGCTTCCTGTCGTCGATCACCCGGCCTGCGGCCATCCCGCTGATCATCGAGAACGCGCTGGCGACCAGGCACGTCCTTCGCCTGAGCTACGTCGACAAGCACGGCAGCCCGTCCGAGCGCGAGGTGGAGCCGGTGATGTTCCTCGCGGGCGACGACGCCTGGTACCTGGTCGCGTGGTGCCGCCTGCGCGAGGACCTACGGGTGTTCCGCCTCGACCGCATCCTCGCGAGCCACGACACGGGCCATTCGGCACCTGTTCGCGAGCACCGGGAACTCCCGTTGCCGTGCAGCGTGACCCGCATCACTGTGTCGGCGTAGCAAACACCGACAGGGGGTTGTCGCGGACCGCCACGAGGCTGGGTACCGGCACACCGACGAAGGAGGAACCGGACATGGCACACGGCACGGTCGGCTGGATCCAGGTGGACACCGACGACCCCGAGGGCGCGCGGCGCTTCTACGGCGAGCTGTTCGACTGGACGTTCGCCGCCGACCCCAACAGCGACGCCTACCAGCTGATGACGCGCACCGGCGCGGACCAGCCCCACGGCGGACTGCTCGACACCGGGGGCGAGTCCCAGAACCGGGCGACGTTCGTGATCGTGGTCGACGACGTGGTCAAGGCGGTGGCGGAGGCGGAGCGACTCGGCGGGACGGTGGTGAACCCACCGAAGACCACGCCGAACGGTCTGACCTTCGCCGACCTGCGGGACCCGTCCGGCAACCACTTCGGCGTCTTCACCCCACCCGCGGGCTGAGAACGCCCACTGCCCGTGCCCTCGAACCAGAGGCGCACGGGCAGGCTACGGGCAGTTGACCCACTCGTCGGTGCCGTCGGTGAAGACCTGGTGCTTCCAGATGGGTAGGCGGGCCTTCACCTCGTCCACGAGGTCCGCGCAGGCCGCGAACGCCTCCTTGCGGTGCTCGGCGGCCACCGCGCAGGCCAGGGCCACGTCGCCGATGGCGAGCGGGCCGATCCGGTGGCTCACGGCCAGTGCCCGGACGCCGGCATGACGGGTCGCCACGGCCGACGCCACCTCCTCGATGACCGCCTTCGCGCTCGGGTGGCCCTCGTACTCCAGGGTGGTCACGCCCTTGCCGCCGTCGTGGTCGCGGACCGCGCCCGCGAAGGTCACGATCGCGCCAGAGGCGTCACCAGCGACCAGGGCCGCGTGGTCGTCCACCGACAGCGGCGCCTCGGTCACCTCGGCACGGCGGACCTCGGCCTCGGGTGCGGTGGTGGTGGCCGGGCTGGTGCCGTGGTCGCCGCCCCGGAGCTGGTCGAGGGCGTGGGTCAGGACGTCCTCCAGCACGCCGAGGCCGTCCTTCACCCCGCCCTTCGAACCGGGGAGGTTCACCACCAGGGTCCTGCCCATGACGCCGGCCATCGCACGGGACAGCACCGCGGTCGGGACCTTGGGGAGGCCGGCCGCGCGGATCGCGTCCGCGAGGCCCGGGATCTCGTAGTCCAGCAGGCGCCTGGTCATCTCCGGCGTGTGGTCCGTCGGGCTGATGCCGGTGCCGCCGGTCGTGATGACCACGTCCACGCCCGCCGCCTCACGCAGTGCGGCCAGCACCGGCTCACCGTCGGGGACCACCACCGGGTCGTCCACCGAGAAGCCCCTGGCACGCAGCCACTCGACGATGACAGGGCCGGTCGTGTCCTCGTAGACGCCAGCCGCCGCGCGGTTCGACGCCGCGATCACCCGTGCCGTGCTCATCTGTCCTCCGGGCGGGTCCACGTGCCGGTCTTGCCGCCCTCCTTGCGCTCCACGCGCACCTCGGAGAGCACCGCGGCCGGGTCGACCGCCTTGATCATGTCGTGCAGGGTCAGACCGGCGACCGTCACCGCGGTGAGGGCCTCCATCTCCACGCCCGTCTTGCCCGCCGTGCGGACCGACGCCTCGATGCGCACGGCGGACACCTCGATGACGAGGTCCACCGTCACACCGGTCAGCGGGAGGGGATGGCACAGCGGGATGAGGTCCGGGGTGCGTTTCGCCCCCATGATGCCTGCCACCCGCGCCACGGCCAGGGCGTCGCCCTTCTTGAGGCCGTTCGACCTCAGCAGCTCGACGACCTCCGGCGTCGTGAGCACGCGACCCGTGGCCACCGCGACTCTCGACGTCTCCGACTTCTCCGTCACGTCCACCATGCGGGCCGCGCCATGGGCGTCTACGTGGGTCAGGTCCACGAACCGATGCTACGGGTGCGCCGCCTTCGCCACCGCTTCGGCCACCGCGGGGGCGACCGCCGAGTCGAAGACGCTCGGCACGATGAACGACGCGTTGATGCGGTCGCCGTCCACGATGTCCGCGATGGCGTCGGCCGCGGCGAGGAGCATCGAGTCGGTGATGCCCCTGGCCTGCGCGTCGAGCAGGCCGCGGAACACGCCGGGGAACGCCAGCACGTTGTTGATCTGGTTCGGGTAGTCGCTGCGGCCCGTCGCCACCACCGCGGCGTGCTTCTGCGCCTCGAGCGGGTCGATCTCCGGGTCCGGGTTGGCCAGGGCGAACACGATCGAGTCCTTGGCCATCGTGGCCACGGCCTCCGCGCCGAACAGGTTGGGCGCGGACACCCCGATGAAGACGTCCGCGTCGACGAGCGCGTCGGTGACCGAACCCCTGACCAGGTTCCGGTTCGTGTTCTGCGCCAGCCACCTCAGGTTCGAGTCGAGGTCGTCCCGGTCGGGGTGGACGATGCCGTTGACGTCGACCGCGAGGACGTCGCCGGGGCCCTTCTGCAGCAGCAGGCGGATGATCGCCGAGCCCGCGGCGCCCGCACCGCAGACCACGATCTTGCAGTCGGCCAGCTCCTTGCCGACCACGCGCAGCGCGTTGCGCAGGGCGCCGACCACCACGATGGCGGTGCCGTGCTGGTCGTCGTGGAACACCGGGATGTCCAGCAGCTCACGCAGGCGCGCCTCGATCTCGAAGCAGCGGGGCGCGGCGATGTCCTCCAGGTTGATGCCGCCGTAGACCGGGGCGATCAGCTGGACCGTGCGGATGATCTCCTCGGTGTCCTGGGTGTCCAGGCAGACCGGCCACGCGTCGACGCCCGCGAACTTCTTGAACAGCGCCGCCTTGCCCTCCATCACCGGGAGCGCGGCGGCGGGGCCGATGTTGCCGAGGCCGAGGACGGCCGACCCGTCCGTGACCACCGCGACCGTGTTGCGCTTGATGGTCAGGCGCCTGGCGTCGTCGGGGTTCTCGGCGATGGCCTGGCTGATGCGGGCCACACCAGGGGTGTAGGCACGCGACAGGTCGTCACGGTTGCGGAGCTGGACCTTCGAGGCCACCTCGATCTTGCCGCCGAGGTGGATCAGGAACGTCCGGTCCGAGACCTTGCGGACCGTCACCCCCGGCAGCTCCTCGAGCGCCGCGGTGATGTCGCGGGCGTGGGCCGCGGAGAGCGTGTTCGCGGTGAGGTCGACGACGATCCGGTCGGTGTGCGACTCGACGACGTCGAAGGCGGTGATCACCGCCCCGGCCCGGCCGGCGGCACCGGCGAGGTCGCCCGCCGCACTCGCCGACGGCGGTGCCTCGACGCGGACGGTGATGGAATAGCCAGGGCCTGGAACCGGCATCGCTTTCGAACCTACTTGTTGATCTCGGTGACCGGATGTTCGTACGGCACGGCCTCGAGCGGGAAGACCAGGTCGCCGTACGGGGACAGCGCACCCTGGCGGTCGGCCGCCAGCTCGCTGACCGGGTGCTGCCCGTGGTCGTCGTCGGCGGGCCAGTGCGGGTCGATGCGGCCGGTGTTGCCGCCCTTCTTGGCCACGGGACCTCCTTCTGCTCGGGTTCTGCCGCCGGCTCACGCACGGCGAGCTCAGCGAGGTGAGATTACCGGAGCGCGGTCCACGCTCTGTCGCGTATACCGTGGTACGGGTGCCCGGCCCCACGCTCATCGACTGGCTGCGTGCTCAGGACGACCAGACCCTGGCGGTCCTGCTCGTCGCGCGGCCCGATCTCGCCACGCCACCGCCGCCGGACACGACCGTGCTGGCGGCGCGGGCCGCGACCAGGGCGTCGGTGACCAGAGCCGCCGAAGGTCTCGACACGTTCACGCTCGCGGTGCTCGACGCGCTGGTCGTCGCGGACGCGGACAAGGAGCCGGTGTCGGTCGCGCGTGTCGTGGAGGTCGTCGGGGCGGACGCGGGCGAGGCGCGGGTACGCGACGGACTCGACGTACTGGTGCGGCTCGCACTCGCGTGGGGCACCGACGAACTCTCGGTGGTGCCCGCCGCCCGTGAGGCGGGCGGGCTGTTCCCCGCCGGTCTCGGGCGCTCCTCACCCCCGCTGGACGACGTCGACCTGCCCGGCATGCTCGCGGACCTGCCGGAGGCCGAGCGGCGGATGCTGACCACGCTCGCACACGGCTCCCCGCTGGGCCGGACCAAGGACGCGGGCGTCTCGGTGCCGCTCGAGCAGGCACGCACACCGGTGCAACGCCTGCTCGCCATGGGCCTGCTGCTGCGCAGGGACGCGGAGACCGTCGAGCTGCCGCGCCAGGTGGCGCTCGCGATCCGGGGCAACAGTCCACTTGGGACAGTCCGGTTGACCGAGCCGACGATGAACACCAGGCAGCACAAGGTGTCCACTGTGGACGCGACGGGAGCCGGCGAGGCACTCGAGTTCCTGCGGCGGGCCGAGTCACTGGTCAAGGCGTGGTCGACGGAACCGCCGCCGGTGCTGAAGTCGGGCGGGCTCGGGGTTCGGGACCTGCGCAGGGTGGCGCGGGAGCTGGACACCGACGAGCGCGGCGCGGGGCTGGTCGTGGAGACGCTGTTCGGCGCCGGGATGGTCGCCGACAGCTCGGCGGCCACCTCGCCGGAGTGGTTGCCGACCACGCTCGTCGACCCGTGGCTGGTCTCGACGCCCGCCACCCAGTGGGCGACGCTGGCGTCCGCGTGGCTGGACCTGCCCCGCCTGCCGGGGCTCGCGGGTGCGCGCGACGCCAAGGACAAGGTGCTGGCCCCGCTCTCCGACGACCTGCGCCGACCGCCCGCCCCCACAGAGCGCAGGCGCATCCTGTCGACCCTCGCGGAGCTGCGGGGTGGGACCGGCGTGTCGCCCGACGACCTGGCGGCGCTCATGGCGTGGCGGGCACCGCGCCGGGGTGGCCGGCTGCGGGACGAGATCGTCCGCTGGACGCTGGCCGAGGCGACGGCGCTGGGGCTCGTCGCGCTCGGTGCGTCGACCGGCGCGGGCCGCGCGCTGCTGGAGGACGGCCCGGCCGCCGCGGCCAAGCGGATGGCCGACTCGATGCCGGAGCCGCTCGACCACGTGCTGGTGCAGGCGGACCTGACGGTCGTGGCTCCCGGCCCACTGGAGCCGGGGCTGGCCGCGGACATGGCCGCGGTGGCCGACGTCGAGTCCGCGGGCAGCGCGACCGTCTACCGCGTCACGGAGTCGTCGGTGCGGCGGGCGCTGGACGTCGGCCGGACGGCCGAGGAGTTGCACGACCTGTTCCGCACGCGGTCGCGGACGCCGGTGCCGCAGGGCCTGACGTACCTGATCGACGACGTGGCGCGGCGGCACGGGCGGCTGCGTGGCGGCACGGCGACGTCGTTCCTGCGGTGCGACGACCCGGTGCTGCTGTCCGAGGTGGCCGCCCACCCCGCCGCCGCGCGGCTGGAACTGCGCAAGATCGCGCCGACGGTGCTCGTCAGCCCGGTGCCGCTCGCCGACGTCCTCGAAGAGCTGCGTGGCGCCGGTTTCGCGCCGGCCGCGGAGGACTCGCTCGGGCAGGTGCTCGACCTGCGGCCGACCGGCCTGCGCCTGCCCGCCCCGGCCAGGCCGAGGCGGGCCACGGTGAGCGCCCTGGCACCGGAACGCGCGCTCGCGATGGTGGAGCAGCTGCGGGCGGGTGACGTGGCGGCCGGGACGCGCCGCGGGCGGACCGTCTCCCTGACCGGCGGCACCGGCGCGGCGGACACCGCGGCGACGCTGGCCCTGCTGCGGGAGGCCATCGAGCGCAACAACCAGGTGTGGATCGACTTCGTCGACTCACGCGGGGTGGCCAGCCAGCGGGTGGTCGACCCTTTCCGGGTGGGCGGCGGCGTGCTGGAGGGACGGGACGTCACCCAGGGCGCGGTCCGCCAGTACCCGCTGCACCGCATCACGTCCGCCTCCCTGGTCGAGAGCTGACCCCCCAGGGCCTCACCTGGGGATCACGTCGTAGGCCAGGTGGGTCACGCCGTCGCCCTCGATCACCTTCGGGGTCGACAGCCGGACCGGCGCCTTGGCCAGGTCGTCGAACCAGCGGACGCCCTCGCCGAGCAGGACCGGCACCAGGTCCACCGTCACGCCCTCCAGCAGAGCACGTCCTGTCCTCGGCCGCCGACGTGGTGGTCGAACTGGTGCGGGCGTGCCCCGGCGTTACGGTGCTCGCGACGAGCCGGGAGCCGCTCGGTGTCGTCGGTGAGACCGTGTGGCGGGTGCCGCCGCTGTCCGCGCAGGACGCCGTCGAGCTGTTCCGCGAACGTGCCGTGCAGGACACGGGGGCACTGGACCCGGTGCGCACGGCGTGTGCGCGCCTCGACGGCATCCCCCTCGCGATCGAGCTGGCCGCGGCCTGGTCGAGCACGCTGTCGGTGCCGGAGATCCTGCGTGGCCTCGACGACCGGTTCGCGTTGCTGGTCAGCGGGCCGCGCGGGGTGGCGGCCAGGCAGGCGACGCTCGTCGCGTCGATGGCGTGGAGCCACGACCTGCTCGACGACGCCGACCGCGTGCTGTTCCGGCGGCTCGGCGTGTTCGCCGGCGGGTTCACCCGCGAGACCGCGCGGGCCGTGTGCGGCGGCGACATGCTCGGCGGGCTGCGCAGGCTGGTGGACAAGTCACTGGTCGTGGCCGACACGCGGGACGCGGTCACGCGCTACCGGATGCTGGAGACGATCCGCCACTACGCGGCGGCACGGCTGGCGGCGTCGGACGAGCAGGAGACCATCCGTGACCGGCACCTGGCCACGATGCTGGGGCTCGTCGAGGACCTCGCACCGCTGCTGGACCGGGACAAGGACGCCTGGCGCGCGGCCGTCGAGGTCGAGCAGGACAACCTGCGGGCCGCGCTGTCGTGGCGGCCGGGTGACCCCGAGCCGGTGCGGCGGCTCGCGGCGGGCCTGCCGTGGCTGTGGCACCTCAACCGGCACGGCCCGGAAGGGTTGTCGCTGCTCCGGGCGGCCATCGACCTGCGCCCGGACGCCCGTGACGCGCTGCAGGCGCGGTTGCTGGCCGGCCTCGCGCTGGTCGCCGACACCGCGCGGCCGCTCGGGCTGGAGTACGACGCCGCGCAGGCCGCCTACGAGATCGCGACCGAGGCAGGCGACACCGGGACCGCGCAGCTGGCGCGGTTGCTGAGCGCGGTCGGCGTGTTCTACCTGGACTTCGACACCGCCTGGTCGCTCGCCGAGGAGGCACGCGCGGCCGGGACGGGTTTCGTCGTCGACGGGGCCGTCGCGCTCCAGGGCATGATCAGGCACCTGCGGGACGCCCACGACGAGGCCGAGGTCCTGCTGCGGACCGCGATCGACGGGCTCGCCGCACGAGGCGACCGCGGCGTGGCGTCGACGGCGCTGGGGTTCCTGGCGTCGAGCGTGCTGTACGGCGGCGACGTGGCCGGGGCACGGGAGCTGGCCGAGGAAGGCGTGCGGATGGCACGCCCGCTCGCGGACTACCACCGCGTCGGGTCGGCCGCGGCCGTGCTGGCCACCGTGGAGATGGCCGCGGGCAGGCTCGACGCGGCAACCGAGGCGCTCGACCCGGTGATCCGGCTCGTGGCGGGCGCCGAGCACCCGCCGTTCGTACCGGGGCTCGCGCGGGCGACGGGGCAGCTGCGGTTGCTGGCCGGCTCCCCCGAGGAGGCCGTGACGTGGTTCAACCGGGAGACGGCGCTGCTCGGCGGCACCGAGGACGTGTACCTGGCGCCGCAGACGCTGACGGGCCTCGCGGCGGCACTGCGGGCGGTCGGGTCGGTGTCGGAGGCCGTCGAGGCAGGCGAACGGGCACTCGCACTGGCACGCAGGATCGGGATGCCCCGCGTGGAGGCCGACGCGTTGTCGGAGCTGGCACTGCTCGACCCGGCCAGAGCCGTGGAGCTGCACCACTCGGCACTGGCGATCCGGGCGGAGCACGGGCTGTGGCTGTCCTGTGCGGACAGTCTGACCGCGCTCGCCGACCTGACGGACGACCCTCGGTTGCGGGTGGCGCCGGGTCAGGACGTACGCGAGGTGGTCGAGTACGCACGCAGGGCACGGGGCAGGCGCGGGCGCCCGTCGAGCGGGTGGGCGAGCCTGACCCCGACCGAGGAGAGCGTGGTGCGGCTGGCGGCCGACGGCCTGAGCAACCCGGATATCGGGACGCGCCTGTTCATGAGCCGCAGCACGGTGAAGACGCACCTGTCCCACGTGTACGCCAAGCTCGGCGTGACCAACCGGACCGAGCTGGCCAACCTGGCCGGGCAACATCTCGGGACATAGATGAGCACCCCGCGGACCAGCGGGTCCGTGGGGTGCTCGATCCGAGCCGTGTCAGCCTGCGCGGGCGCTCATGCGCTGGTGCATCGCGTGCTCCACCAGCGTGATGAGCGTTTCCTTCGTCGACTCGCGGTCACGGGCGTCGCAGGTGACGATCGGGACCGTCTGTTCGACGGTGAGAGCGTCGCGCACGTCGTCGATCCGGTGGTGGAGAACCCGGTCGAAGCAGTTGAGCGCGACGATGTACGGGAGGCCGCGGTCCTCGAAGAAGTCGATCGAGGCGAACGCGTCGGCCAGACGGCGGGTGTCGACCAGCACGACGGCGCCGATGGCGCCGCGGACCAGGTCGTCCCACATGAACCAGAAGCGGTGCTGACCCGGCGTACCGAAGAGGTACAGGATCAGGTCGCTGTCGAGCGACACGCGTCCGAAGTCCATCGCGACCGTGGTGGTGACCTTGTTCGGGGTGTTCGACAGGTCGTCCACGTCCACGCTGGCCTCGGTCATCACGGCCTCGGTCGTGAGCGGCACGATTTCCGACACCGAACCGACCAGAGTCGTCTTGCCGACCCCGAACCCGCCGGCGACCACGATCTTCGCCGAGGTCGTCGGCTGAGGTGAGGACGCGCCGCGCGGGCCGAGGGGACTAGAGCCTGCGGAGACCACTGAGCACCCTTTCCATGAATTCGATCGACGGCCGGTCGCCGACGACCATGCCGCTCTGATGGATCAGGACCAGTCCCATACCGGCCATGTCTCCAATCAGTACCCGGGCCACGCCGAGCGGAAGCCGAAGGTGTGCGGCCACCTCGGCGACGGACCTGGTGTCCAGGCACAGGCCACAGATCGACCTGTGCTCCGGCAGCACCGCCGCGTCCGGGGCCTTCCCCCTCTCGCTGGTGGAGACCAGCGCTTCGATCGCAAGATCATAATCGGAGCGGGTTCGGCCGCCCGTCCTGGTGTACGGACGGACGAGCGACCCGGTCTCGGCGGCGGAATGACCGCCGCCACGACCCTGGTCGGTGCCGAGGAACTCCTCGGCACCCCACGCTCCACTGGAGTACACACCACTGTGCGCTCCGCTGTGGCGTACCCCGCTGTCCGAGATCCCGTCCCTGCCGACAGTGGGGATCTCCTTGCTGTCCCACGTCGACTGTGCCGGTATTCCGGAGTCCCCGTACAGCGTCGCTCCCGGCCCGCCGAACAGCCTGGCCCGGAACCCATCGACGTCGAACCGGTTCGGTGCCTCGGCGACGTCGTGCTCGGGGAGGTCCTCCCAACCCTTCTCCGGCATCTCTTCTACTCGCCTCCGCTCTGGCTCTTCGGCGCGCGGAAGCCTCGTGTGCAGATGAGTCCTCGTGGGACGCATGAGCGCGGACCTCCACTTCGCGCAGCAGTGAGCATGCTCTGCTTACCTGCGCTGTGCGCCCTGAAGCTGAGCTCGCAGCTCCGGAGTCATCTGCTGGCCGACGCGCTCGACCAGCAACGTCATCTCGTACGCCACCAGGCCGATGTCACAGTTCGGCGCGGCGAGCACCGCGAGACACGAACCGTCCGAGATGGACATCAGGAACAGGTAGCCCCGATCCATCTCGACCACCGTCTGGTTGACCCCGCCGGCCTCGAAGCACCGTGCGGCGCCCTGGGTGAGGCTGACGAGACCGGACGACACGGCGGACAACTGCTCCGCGCGGTCCCTGGGGAGTCCCTGGGAGCCGGCCAGAAGCAGGCCGTCCGCCGACACGACGACGGCGTGCGCCACGCCAGGGACCTGACGGACGAAATCAGTGATTAGCCACCCGAAACTACCGGGCTGCTGTGCGGACGCGGTCGTCACTCCTGCTCCTCGTCTTTACGACTCTGATCCGAACCGGACGGGTCACCAGCGAATGCGTCGATGAGCGCGTGGCGGCCTCGCCGTACGCCCTGCTGGAAGCTTGACATGCGACCCCGGACCGCGTCCGCCGTACGTGGCGGAAGCGGCGGTGCGATCAGCGTGTTGTCGCCACCGCTGCCCGGTCGTGGCTCCTTTGCCTCATGCCTCGGCGCGGCCGAACCCGGCACGAGGTGTGCCTTCGGGACACGCTTCGGCAGGCCGGCACCCGTGGTGGTGTCCGGCGCCTTGTCATCCAGCAACGCGCGAGCGGCGAGCCAACCGTCGTCACCCGGTGAGGTCCACGGCGTCGGCTCAGGCACCACCTCGACCTGCTCGGTCGGGGCATGCCCATTTCCGTTCCCATTGTGACTGTTGCCGTTCGTACCGGCGTCAACCGGGGCGGCATCCGCCCTCGCCTGCTGTGCGGAGCCGGTGTCGGCCGCCTCGAACCACTGCGACAGCACTGCTTCGTAGATCGGCAGCCGCTCGGTTGGTGCGTCGACGTTCAGCTCTGCCTCCCCAGCAGCGGACGAAGTCGTGCCTGCGTAGGACTGGAACCCGGTCGGCTGGTCGTAGTTCGCCGGCTCCGGCAGCGGCGCGCCGAACAGCGCGGTGCCGGTGTCGCCGATGGACGGTCCCGGTCCGGTGTCGTGGCGGCCGTTCTGCTCCAGCGCCGGCGGCGCGGGCTGCGCCGGAACCCCGTTGGTGTGCGTGCCGGGGCCGCCGTCGTAGCCGGTCGGCTGGTAGGGCGGGTAGCTCGCGACCTCGGCGGGTGTGCGGTCCTGCGAGGTGTCCTGGCCTGCGGGCAGCCCGAGCGGGCCGTTGTCCGGCCGGACCCTCGGCATGTTGCCGGTGAAGGCACCCGCGATCCCGCTGTTGCGCGTCGGGGCGTTGGTGTTGCCCATCGGCGCGCTGAGCTTGGAGTCGGTGCTCGTCTGGTCCGAGATACCGGGCATGTTGCCCATGCTGCCCATGCCGAGCGAGCCGGTGGACGGCGCGCTCATCGAGCGCGGCGCGGAGCCGAGCGGCTGGACCAGGTCGGCAGGCACGTTGATACGTGCGATCAGGCCGCCCTCGATGTCCTCGTTGTCCCGCAGCCGCACGGTGATGTTGTGCCGCTTGGCCAGGCGCGCGACCACGTAGAGGCCCATTCGCCTGGTCACCGCGACGTCCAGGTCCGGCGGGTCCGCGAGGCGCGCGTTGGTTGCCGCGATCTCCTCCTCGGACATACCGACACCCTGGTCGGTGATCTGGATGGCGAGCTCCTTCTTGCGGGTCATCGCCATCCGGACGATCACCTTCTTGTCCGCGGGGGAGAAGAAGGTCGCGTTGTCGAGCAGCTCGGCGATCACGTGCACGAGGTCGGAGACCGCGCGGCCCTGCACCGCGATGTCCGGTGCGGAGGCCACCTCGATGCGTGCGTAGTGCTCCACCTCGGACACCGCGGCACCGACCACGTCGGACGCGGGGACCGGACGCGACAGCTGCCGGGAGAGGCCGGTGCCCGAGAGCACCAGGAGGCTTTCCGAGTTCCGCCGCATCCGGGTGGCGAGGTGGTCCAGCTCGAACAGCGAGGCCAGCTGGTCCGGGTCCTGCTCGTCCTGCTCGAGACGGTCGATCAGGGACAGCTGGCGTTCGACCAGCGCCTGCGACCGGCGGGAGAGGTTGACGAAGATCGAGTTGATGTTGTCGCGCAGGAGCGCCTGCTCGGTCGCCATCAGGACTGCCTGCTCCTGCACCGCGTCGAAGGAGCGGGCCAGCTGGCCTGTTTCCTCGCGGGTGAACACCGGCACCGGCTCGACCGCGTTCTTCGACGCGGCGACCGGGTCCGGGTCGGCCAGGATCCGGCGGACCGTCTGCGGCAGACGCGAGTACGCGACGTCCAGCGCGTTGGACCGCAGCACGCGCAGCGGCTTGAGCAGCGAGCGCGCCACCAGGAGGGCCAGGAGGACGGCGAGCAGCAGCACGGCGAGCACGATGGCCGCGTCGCGCAGGGTCGCTTCCTGCTGGTCGTTGCGCAGGCCGGCGATCTCGTCACGCAGGTCGGAGAGCTCGCCCTGTTCGATGCCCCGGTAGAGGTTGAGCGTCGTGGCGCCCGGCTGCATGACGTTCGCCTCGACGTCGCCGCCCAGGTTCTCGTTGCTCTGGCCGCGGACCACGATCTGCTGACGGGCCTTCTTCAGGTCGTCGACCGACTTGCCCACCAGGGTGTCGTTGAACCGCTGCAGTTCCTGCTGGGTGGCGATCGAGTTGAAGGTCGCGATCGCGGAGTCGTGCCGCGCGACCGTCGCCTGCAGCTCGTCGAGCTCGTTCGGGCGGATACCGCCGGACTGGACCGCCGCCGCCATGATCGCGATCTGCTGTGCGATCTGCGCCTTCGCGTTGGAGATCGCGTTGAGCACGTTCAGGCGGGAGGTCAGCACACCACCACCGACGTCCGACCGCGCGAGGCCGCTGACCTGCAGGATCGCGCTGATCGCGTCGGCGTAGATACCCGCGATCGTGAAGCCGTCGAGCTGCGAGCCGCCCTCGGTCACGGCCGAACGCATGGCCCCGAGTCCGGACAGGCGGAAGAAGATCCGTTCGTAGTCCTCACGCACTACCGGGTCGGAGTCGTCGTAGAACGCCTCCGCGGCGGTACGCACACCGGCGACCGCCCGGTCCGTCGCGGCCTGCTGCTGGTTGACCGGGTTCCGGTCGAGGGAGCGGTCCGCCGCGTACCGCGCGGTGACTATTCCCTCCTTCTCCAGCTCGTCGGCAGCCGCGTAGACCTTCGCGTGAAGGTCGACCTGCTGGAGCAGGTAGTCGAGGTCGTTCGCCTGTTTGATCTGTGTGTACACACGCAGACCCGCGAACGCGAGCGCCGCGAGCGTAGGCACGAGCAGCACGACCATCAGTTTGGTCGGCAGCCGCCATTCGCTCAGCCGAAAACGCCTGCGCTTACCCGGCCGACCTGCCTGCTCGGCGCGAATAGCGGCGTTGGCTCGCCGCACGGCGCTGTCGGTCGCGCTGTCACCGTCCAACGCACTGTCCCTGGCCACTGGAGGACTCACTCCCAAGACGCCGTCGAGTCAATCGCAACACTTCATGTAGCAATCTCACCCGTGTGGCTGACACTGCGGCGCACAGCTTTCCCGTATAGACACCTACGGTCAAGAGGACGAGTACCACCACAAACGGATGGAACGGACCACGGGAGGCCGTTCAACCCGGTGTGACGGCCCCCGACTGCTCGCCGCCATACCGCACCACCTGCTGATCCCTGGAACCTGCAGGTGGTAGCTCCGGATCTTCAACTAGTCGCCAGCCCGCCCAAGATCCACACCGCGCCCCCGGTGGACTGAACCACTGGTAACTCTTGACGCCTGGAAAGTGGCGGACGACACACTTACACCGGATGTTCGCCGCTGCTCCTAGACTACCGGCCCGTAGAGCACGTCTGCGACCAGGTAGTCACTTACTGTGATTGCAGACTGTTGACAGTACCCGATCGTGTGGCTATACCTCCGGTCGGGTATACAACTGCTCCTCTTTCACACGGTGCAGGGGCAGCCCGTGTGCGAGGGACATTTCCCAACGCTGATCGCCGCACATAACAAGGCAGGAGACGGCAAGACAATGAATCGTCCAGGCAGAGACGGTCGGGCCAGGCGCGGGTCCGTCCGTGCGGTCGGACTTATGGCGGTCACCATGGCCGCCCTTCTCACGGCGGGCTGTGGGCTCTTCGGTGGTGACGACTCCGGGAGCGACGCCGCATCGTCGGACACGACCGCGAAGACTGCCGGCCCGCTGGAGAAGTCCACGCTCAACGTCGGGGTCATGGTGGGCATCGACTGCTCCGGCGCGCAGATGGCGCTGTTGCGGGACCTCTTCAAGGAGGAGGGCCTCACCATCAAGCCGGAGACCGTGCAGAGTGGCGCGGTCGCCATTCCGAAGCTCGCCAGTGGTGGGCTCGACTTCACCTTCGGCAACTGGGTCTCCTTCCTGAAGGCTCAGGCCGCGGGCGCCGTCGACATGAGGTTCGTCAGCGAGTCGTACATCGCCACGCCGAACACCAACTTCGCGCTCATCACGGGCCCCGACTCGGGCATCAGCAGCGTGAAGGACCTGGTCGGCAAGACGGTCGCGGTCAACGCGAAGGGCAACATCAACGAGCTGCTCATCCGCGCGGTGATGGAAGCCAACGACATCGACTTCAACAGCATCAACCTGGTCGAGATGGGCTTCCCCGACATGACCGGCGCGCTGCAGGCCAAGACGGTGGACGTCGCCTCGCTGATCGACCCGTTCGTCGCACTCGCGCAGCAGAAGATCGGCGCGAAGATCGTGGTCGACCTCACGGGCAAGGGCTCCACGGAGAACTTCCCGACGGCCGGTTTCGCCACGACCGCGAAGTTCGCCAAGGACAACCCGAACACCGTCGCGGCGTTCCAGCGGGTGCTGCTCAAGGGCCAGCAGCTCGCCGGTGACCGCAAGAACGTCGAAGAGGCGCTGCCGAAGTTCGCGAAGCTCGACCCGGAGACCGCGGCCATCGTCAAGATCGGTCAGTTCCCGACGACGATCGACAGCAAGCGCCTCCAGCGGATCGCGGACCTGCTGCAGACCTACCAGATGCTGCCGAAGAAGCTCGACGTCAAGCCGTTGGTGATCCCCATGCCGACGTCCAGCAGCTAGTCGGCAACCCACTTTGATGTCCCGACTCGTACGGAACATCGTCGGAACGGTCGGCGTGCTCGCGGTCTGCGAGCTCGTCGGCCGTTCCGGCTTGGTGAACCCGGAGTTCCTGCCCCCACCGACGATCATCGGTGCGCGGCTCACCGAACTGCTCAACGACAGGGGCTTCTCCCTCGACGTCGTGCAGTCGGTCCTCTCCTGGGCGATGGCACTCGCCATCGCCGTGGCGCTCGCGGTGCCGGTCGGCATCATCTTCGGCAGCATGCCGCTGGTCCGCTCGGCGTTCAGCGTCGTCGTCGAGTTCCTACGACCGATCCCGTCGGTGGCCCTCATCCCCCTGGCCATCATCGCGATCCAGACCAACCCCGAGATGAAGATCTCGCTGGCCGTGTTCGGCGCGTTCTGGCCGATCCTGTTCAACACGATGCACGCGATGAGCGACATCGAGCCGGTGCAGATCAATACCGCGCGGGCGTTCAACCTGAGCCGTTTCCGCACCCTTCTCTCGGTGAAGCTGCCGAGCATCACGCCGTTCGTGTTCACCGGGGTCCGGATCTCCGCGTCCGTCGCGCTGATCCTGATCATCTCGACGGAGATCCTCGCGGGCGGCGGCAACGACTCCGACGAGCTGTGGGAGCGTGGCGGCCTCGGCACCTACATCGAGACCGTCGCCGCGGGTGGGGCCAGAGTGGACCTCGCCATCGCGGGCACGTTCGTCGCAGGCGTCATCGGCGTGGTGATCAACACGATCTTCTCGCAGATCCAGCGACGCTGGATCAACTGGTCGGACGGAGACCGCAACCGATGACGACGATCGACCAGGAGCGGGCGCCCCGCACAGCGGCGGCACCCCGACGGACGAGCGACACCCGTCGGTCGTTCGGCAGGCGCGTCGCCGGGTTCGTCGGCAAGTGGCTCGTGTTCGCCGTGTGCGTCGTGCTGTGGCAGCTCGCCACGGTGTCCGCGGACGAGCCGTACTTCCCCACCCCTCAGGTCATCGGGTCGAAGATGGTCGACCTGTGGCTGTCGGGTCCCCCGGCGCACCTGTTCCTCACCGACCAGGTCGCCGTCGACGTACTGCCCAGCGTGCTGCGAATCCTCGGCGGCTGGGCCGCCGCGAGTGTGATTGGCATCACATTGGGTCTGGTGCTCGGCAGGTCTGACAAGGCCTACGACTACCTGTCCCCCACGCTCAACTTCCTCAGGTCGATACCCCCGCCCGCGCTGCTGCCGGTGTTCTTCGTGCTGTTCCCCCTCGGCACGCCGATGCAGCTTGCGATGATCATCTTCGGGGTCATCTGGCCGATCTTGCTCAACACCATCGACGGTGCCCATACGCTGGACGAAACGGTTGTCGAGACGACCAGGAGCATGCGACTCTCGAAGCTCCGGTTCCTCGCGACCGTCGTGTTCCCGGCAGCCCTGCCGAAAATCTTCGCCGGCCTGCGGGTGAGCCTCTCGCTCGCGCTGATCCTGATGGTCATCTCCGAGCTGAAGGGCGGCGACGACGGTTTGGGCGCCCAGATGATCTTGGCCCAGCGGAACTTCGACCTGCCCGCCATGTGGGCTGGAATCGTTCTGCTTGGCATACTCGGATATGTCCTGAACGCACTGCTGCTCGCCGTGCAGAACCGGGTGATCGGCTGGCACACCAGGTCTAAGAGTCTCACCGGGAGGTAGACCGTCCCATGCTGGACGTGACCGGAATCAGTCACACCTACGGGTCGGGCGCGAAGACCCACACCGCGCTCGGGAACATCACCTTCACCGTGGAGAAGGGTGAGATCGTCTGCATCGTCGGGCCGTCAGGCTGTGGCAAGTCGACGCTGCTGCGTGCGATCTCTGGCCTGATGCCGCCTACAGCGGGCGCGTCGCGGTTCATGGACACCCCGATCAAGTCGGTGCCCGAGGACCTCGCGTTCGTCTTCCAGGAGTACAGCAAGTCCCTCTTCCCCTGGCTCACCGTACGGGGAAACGTGGCCTTCCCGCTGAAGGCACGCGGCATGTCGCGCAAACGGCGTAACAGAGCCGTCGAGGAGGCACTCGCCTCCGTCGGGCTCGCCGCGGCCGTCGACAAGTACCCCTGGCAGCTCTCCGGCGGCATGCAGCAGCGCGTGGCGATCGCCCGCGCGCTGGTGTGCGAGCCGGCTC
This sequence comes from Actinophytocola oryzae, assembly GCF_004364325.1. Classification (GTDB taxonomy): domain Bacteria; phylum Actinomycetota; class Actinomycetes; order Mycobacteriales; family Pseudonocardiaceae; genus Actinophytocola; species Actinophytocola oryzae. The sequence continues at coordinate 192,424 of NZ_SOCP01000019.1, forward strand.
TGCTGCTGATGGACGAGCCCTTCGCCTCGGTCGACGCGCAGACCAGGGCCGAGCTGGAGGACCTGCTCCTCCGGGTCCGCGCCGACTACAACACCACCGTGTTACTCGTCACGCACGACATCGACGAGAGCGTCTACCTTTCCGACCGGGTGCTCGTGCTGTCGAAGGCACCGAGCACGATCGTCGCCACCATCGACGTGACCCCGCTCGGTCCCATGCGGGACCAGATCACCACCAAGGAGACCGACGAGTTCGTCCACCTGCGCGGCGAAGTGGCCCGTCTGCTTCGTTACGGGCACGTGGACGAGAACGATCGACTTGGTGTACCTGCTCGAGCAGTCGCGGAGTAGACCATGTCCCTCTCCTCAAGACGCATGGTCGTCGGCATCTCCGGGGCGTCCGGTGCGGTCTACGGCATACGACTGCTCGAGGCGCTGCGGAAGGTCGACGTCGAGACCCATCTGGTGATCACCCGCAGCGGCAAGCGGACGATCTTCCACGAGACCAACCTCAAGATCGAGGACGTCCGTACCCTCGCGGACGCCTACTACCCGAGCGAGGACATCGGCGCGGCCATCTCGTCCGGCTCGTTCCGAACGATGGGCATGGTCGTCGCGCCGTGCTCCATCCGCTCCCTGTCGGAGATCGCGTACGGCAACACCACGAGCCTGCTCACGCGGGCCTGTGACGTGGCACTGAAGGAGCGCCGCAAGGTGGTCCTGATGCTGCGGGAGACGCCGCTGCGCCTGACCCACCTCAAGGCGATGCAGGCCGCTGCCGAGGACGGTGCGCTGATCATGCCGCCCGTGCCGGCGTTCTACACGCGACCCGAGTCGCTGGAGGACATCATCGACCACACGGTCGGTCGAGTCCTCGACTACTTCGACATCGAGACGGACCTGGTCCGTCGGTGGGGAGAGGATTAACAACATGCTGGTCGCACCACGGGAGCGACGCGAAGGAGGCGGCCGCGGATGAGCGGAGCGCCCCATCCACCACTGCACGACCTCAGCGGCATCATCGAGGCGCTGGACAAGGCCGGGCAGTTGATCAGGGTCAAGTCCGAGATAGACCCGGTGCACCAGCTGGCCAGCGTCGCGTCCCACTTCGAGGGACGCGCGCAGGCCGTGCTGTTCGAGAACGTGCGTGGCCACGAACACCCCGTGTTCACCGGCCTGTACTGGTCCCGCTCCCTACTCGCCGAGCTGATCGGCGCCGAGGAGAAGAAGCTCGCCTCGCACATCGCGGGCAAGGTCGCGCAGTGGCAGAACGACCCGCACCACAAGGCCGTCGAGCCACAGGTCGTCGAGACGGGACCGGTACGCGAGTACACCCAGCCCGTCGTCGACCTGTTCAAGCTGCCGATCCCCACGCACGCCGAGCGTGACGGCGGCCCGTACATCGACGCGGGCGTGGTGGTCGTGAGCGACCCGGAGACGAACGTCCGCAACGCGTCGATCCAGCGGTTCCAGCTGGTCGACCGGGACCGCCTGCACATCAACATCGACGCGGGTCGCCACCTGCAGATGGCGCTCGACCACGCGAAACGGCGTGGCGAGACGCTGAAGTTCTCGCTGAACATCGGCGTCGGGCCGGGCGTGCACTTCGCCGCCGCGACCCCGGCCGAGGCGGCTCCGCCGGACACCGACGAGCTCGGCATCGCGTCGGTGTTCCACGGTGACCCGATGGAGCTGCTGCGCGGCGACCTGCCCGGTGTCGAGCTGGTCGCGCACGCCATGTACTCGCTCGAGTGCGAGATCGAGCCTGGCGAGGTGGCCGACGAGGGCCCGTTCGCCGAGGTCACCGGGTACTACGCGAAGGTCGCGCCCCGGCCGGTCGTGCACGTGCGTGCCGTCCACCACCGGCGCGACCCGATCTTCCAGACGATCCTGTGCGGCAAGGAGGTCTGGAACTCGGCAGGCGTGCTCGGTGAGGCCAGCGTGCTCGCCTCGGTGAGCAAGCAGGTGCCGGGCATCAAGGACGTGTACTTCCCGCACGGCGGCTGCGGCTTCTACCACGCGGTGGTGCAGATCGAGCAGAAGCGGGCCGGGTTCGCCCAGCTCGCGGTGCTGTCCGCGATGGCGGCCTTCCCGCCGCTGAAGATGGTCACGGTCGTCGACGAGGACGTGGACATCCGCGACGCGTCCGACGTGGAGTGGGCCATGACCACCCGGATGGACCCGACCACCGGCGTGATCACCGTGCCGGCGGTCTTCGGTCACGGCCTGAACCCGACCTTCCCCGAGTACTTCGGCGCGAAGATCGGTTTCAACGCCACGTTCCCGTTCCCGAAGACGTACTCCTACGAGCGCGTCCGCTGGAAGGAGCACTCGATCGACGGCCTGGACATCGACGTGCCGGAGCCCGGGGCGCCGGAACAGTCCGTCGTGGACAAGTGGACGGCGGCGGAGCGCGCCGAGCGGGCCGCACCGGCATCGTCCACGAGCGACCGGAGGAGCTCCGGCGTGGCGGGCTGAACGACAGACACGAAACGGGGCTCCCGATGTTCTGGGAGCCCCGTTTTCCGTGTCGAGCGTCAGCTACCTGCCGCGGCGCCCTTCGGATCACCGAGGCACTGCACCAGACCGGGCTTGGGCTCCGGGTAGACGTAGGCGCTCAGCGAGTCCTGCGGACAGCCGCTCTCGTCCGCGGTCTGCAGCAGCTGCGTGACCTTGAACGTGGCCTTCGCGTCCGCGCAGTCGACCTTGGTGTCGACCTGGTCGCCCGCCACGTAGCAGTCGCCGACCTTCGCGTTCAGGATCAGGCACAGCAGCAGGTCGGAACCGCGGCCGCCGGTCTCGGTGTAGCCGACGTACGCCGACTTGTCACCGCCCGGGCAGTCCTTCGACGCGTCGTCGAAGGTGGCGCCCACCTTGTAGCTCGCGCCGGGGTCGCCACAGTCGACCTTGTCCACGTCCGCGTTGGAGATGCTCGCCTCGTTGACCTTGATGCAGTCGCCGACGTTCGAGCTGGACGGCGCGGTGCCCCAGTTCTTGATGACGAAGAAGCCGGCGATGGCGACGACCACGACCGCGATGCCGATCTTGATGTACAACGCGGTCTTGTTCGGCTTGGCGGACGGCGGGGGCGGAGGCGGCGTCGGGTAGGACGCGGGCGGCGCGCCACCGGGGCCACCGGGCGGGCCGAAGCCGCCCCCGGCCGGGCCACCGGGGCCACCCTGGCCGTTGCCGAAAGGCTGCCCCTGGGGCGGCGGGCCGTTGAACTGCTGGCCCTGCGGCGGCGGGGCGCCGTACGGCTGGCCACCGGGCGGTGTCTGCGGCGGGCGCTGCTGCCCGTACGGCTGGCCGCCCTGCGGCGGCCCGTACGGGCCTTGTCCGCCCGGCGGCGGATAGTTCGGAGAGTTCATGTGCACCCCTCGCACAACATGACGAAGCTCTGGTTTGGTTCGGAGAGCAGCAATGTACGCGACTGGACTGACACTCATGTGCGGACCCGGCAAAATACTCGCCGTAACCGTTTGTGGACAACGGAAAGTCACCGGACGAACGCGGACGGCGCCCTAACTCGCCGGTGCCACAAGGCAAATCGTGAGCGGCGGCTGCGGATAGGTGATGACCTCGGTGGCCTCGTCACCACACTTCGTCTCGTCGTCGACCCCGTCGAAGACGCCGACCACGCGGTGTGTCGCGGTCGGTGCCGTGCACTCCGCGCGCTTGTCCTCGCTGTCGGACACCTCGAGACAGTCGCCTTCCTTCACGTTGAGCTGCAGGCACAGCAGGAGCGTGCCTTCCTCGGTGTAGGAGACGTACTGGTCGTTCGGGCAGTCGCCGGTGCTGGTCTCCTCGCGCGTCGCGACCTTGTAGATGGCCTCGGGCGTCGAGCAGTCGACCGTCTCGATGTCCGCGTCGGTCGAACTGGCCACGTTGACCTTGATGCAGTCACCGGGCTGGGCGTCCACGGCGTCGCCCCCGCCCGGGTCCGCTGTGGTCGTGTCCTCCTCGGTCGTGGTCTCCTCGTCCGAAGTGGACGTCTTGTCCGGTGTGCTGCTGGTGGTCGTACCACCACCGGCCGTGTTGTTGTCGTCGCCTTTGGTGGCGAGGTAGATCCCGAACCCGGCGCCGCCGAGGACGAGCAGCGCGACGACGACGATCGCGATGATCTTGCCGGTCTGCCTCCTGGGCGGTTCCGGCGGAAAACCGCCGCCGAACTGGCCGTACTGAGGTTGTTGCCCGAACTGCTGCGTCGCGCCGTACTGTGGGGTCTGCCCGTACTGACCGCCGTACTGCTGCTGGCCCGGCGGGGGCAGCGGGGGCTGCGGACCGAGTTGCTGGGTCTGGTCGTTGCCCCACTGACCGCCGTACTGGGGCTGCTCCGGCGGTCTGGGTTGGCCATACTGGCCGTAGCCGCCTCCCGACTGCGGGCCCCAGGGTTCCTGGTTGGGCTGCCCGTACGGTCCCGGTTGGTGGGGAGGCGTCGTCATAATCGCAATCTAGCGCTGCGGGATTGTGCAGGACCAACCGGTTGTTGTGACATTTGCGATGTCAAAGCCGAGGGGAACGCCAAGAAGTGACTGATGGACCACTGATCGTCCAGTCTGACAAAACGCTGCTGCTCGAGGTCGACCACCCGCGTTCGGGCGACGCACGGATCGCGATCGCGCCGTTCGCGGAGTTGGAACGCGCGCCGGAGCACGTGCACACCTACCGGATCACGCCGCTCGCGCTGTGGAACGCCCGCGCCGCCGGTCACGACGCCGAGCAGGTGGTGGACGCACTCACCGTGTTCAGCCGGTACCCGGTCCCCCAGCCACTGCTGATCGACATCGTCGACACCATGGGCCGGTTCGGCCGCCTGCAGCTCGCCAACCACCCGGCGCACGGCCTGGTGATGACCACCACCGACCGCGCCGTGCTCGAGGAAGTGCTGCGGCACAAGAAGATCTCGCCGATGCTCGGTGCGCGCATCGACGACGACACGGTCGTCGTGCACCCCTCGGAGCGCGGCAGGCTCAAGCAGGCGCTGCTCAAGGTGGGCTGGCCCGCCGAGGACCTGGCCGGGTACGTCGACGGCGAGGCCCACCCGATCGAGCTGGTGGAGGAGGGCTGGCACCTGCGCGACTACCAGCGCATGGCGGCGGAGACGTTCTGGGCGGGCGGTTCCGGCGTGGTCGTGCTGCCGTGTGGTGCCGGCAAGACGCTGGTCGGCGCCGCCGCGATGGCACACGCCAAGGCCACGACGCTGATCCTGGTGACGAACACGGTCGCCGGACGGCAGTGGAAGCGTGAGCTGATCGCGCGCACGTCGCTGACCGAGGAGGAGATCGGCGAGTACTCCGGCGAGCGCAAGGAGATCCGGCCGGTCACGATCGCGACCTACCAGGTGATGACCCGCAAGTCGAAGGGCGAGTACCGGCACCTGGACCTGTTCGACTCCAGGGACTGGGGCCTGGTCGTGTACGACGAGGTGCACCTGCTGCCCGCGCCGGTGTTCCGCATGACCGCGGACCTGCAGTCGAGGCGGCGCCTCGGCCTGACCGCGACGCTCGTCCGCGAGGACGGCCGCGAGGGTGACGTGTTCTCGCTGATCGGACCGAAGCGGTACGACGTGCCGTGGCGGGACATCGAGGCACAGGGCTGGATCGCGCCCGCCGAGTGCGTCGAGGTCCGCGTGACGCTCACGGACGCGGAACGCCTCTCCTACGCGACGGCCGAGCCGGAGGAGCGGTACAAGCTCTGCTCCACAGTGGACAGCAAGATCCCGGTGGTGCGCAAGATCCTCCAGAAGCACCCCGGTGAGCCGACGCTCGTGATCGGGGCCTACCTCGACCAGCTGGAGATCCTGGGTGCCGAGCTGGAGGCGCCGATCATCCAGGGCTCGACGAGGAACGCCGAACGGGAGCGGCTGTTCGACCTGTTCCGCCGCGGCGAGCTGCGCACGCTCGTGGTGTCGAAGGTGGCCAACTTCTCCATCGACCTGCCGGAGGCGTCGATCGCCGTGCAGGTGTCCGGCACGTTCGGCTCCCGCCAGGAGGAGGCCCAGCGGCTGGGGAGGTTGTTGCGCCCCAAGGAGGACGGCCGCCAGGCCCACTTCTACTCGGTGGTCTCCCGCGACACCCTGGACACCGAGTACGCCGCGCACCGCCAGCGCTTCCTCGCCGAACAGGGCTACGCGTACACGATCAGGGATGCGGACGACTTCCTCGGCCCCGAGCTGCCGTCGATCAGCTAGTCCGCGAGGTCGGCCTGGGCGAAGACCTTCGTGATGCGGGCGCGGACCAGCAGCTCGCCGGCTACGGCGTTGCGCCTGCCGTAGGCCGGGCCGGCTTCGGGGCCCATGTACCGGGTGCCGAGCCGGACCGCCCAGTCGAGCATCGCGTCGAGGTCCTCGGAGACGGTGGCCTCGGCGGTGAACTGGACGAACGAGTAGTTCGGCTCCTGGAGGTCGACGGACATCGACAGCCGTGGGTCACGCCGGATGGCGTGGCCCTTGACCGTGGTGGCGCCGGTCGTGAACACGATGTGGTCGCCTGCCTCGTCGGTGTCGATCAGGAACCAGATCGGCGCCACGTGCGGCGACCCGTCCTTGCGCACCGTGGCCAGCTTGCCGGTCCTCGTGCCGTGCATGGCGAACGCGAGCCACTCGTCCCGCTCCATGAAGTGCATGCCGCCATCCTGCCCCACGGGCCGGTGACACGCTCAGAGTTCGGCGAGCACCGCGTCCGTGAACACCGGCCACGTCTCGACGGCCCACTGGCCGAAGTTCCGGTCGGCCAGCGCGACACACGCCGCGCCCGCGTCCGGGTCGACCCACAGGAACGTGCCGGACTGTCCGAAGTGGCCGAACGTCCTCGGCGAGCTGGCCTCGCCCGTCCAGTGTGGACTCTTGTGGTCGCGGATCTCGAAGCCGAGGCCCCAGTCGTTGTTCTCCTGGTAGCCGTAACCCGGCAGCACGCCGGACATCCCCGGGAACGCCACCGAGGTCGCCTCGTCCAGAGTGGACGGTGAGACCAGGGTCGGCGCCTGGAGCTCGGCGGCGAAGCGGGCCAGGTCCGCGCACGTCGACACCGCGCCCGCGCCCGCGGTGCCCGCGAGCCTCGTGGACTCCATCTCCAGCGGCGCGAGCACGGCCTCGGTCAGGTACTCGGCGAACGGGATGCCGGACGCCTCGTGGACCGCGTCGGCCAGCACCTCGAAACCGGCGTTCGAGTACATACGGCGCGTTCCGGGCGCGGCCATCACCTTGTGCTCGTCGAACGCGAGCCCGGAGACGTGCGCGACCAGGTGCCGCACGGTCGAGCCCTCCGGTCCGGCGGGCTGGTCCCACTCGACGGCGCCCTCCTCGACGGCGATCAGCGTCGCGTACGCCGTGAGGAGCTTGGTCACCGAGGCGAGCCTGAACTCGCGTGCCTGCGGGCCTGCCTCACCGAGTACCTCGCCGCTCGCCGACACGACCGCCACCGCCGCGTTGTCGACCGGCCAGTCGGACACCGCACGCACACTCTCCATGGCACCGACCGTACCGACGGGGTCACGGGCGGGTGAGTCCGGGCGCGTCGAGTGACATGACGACACCGTCCGTGCGGTCCAACGCCTCCTGCCTGCGGCCCGCGTCGACGGTGTCGTCCGTGGTCAGGTCCTTCAACCGGATGGGCGGGCCGAGGTCGACGAGCGTCGGGACGTACTCGGCCTTGCCGACGTGCCAACCGTTTCCCTCCCTGATGAAGGTGAAGCGGCCGATCACGCCCTCCTCCGTGGTGCCGCGTGGCTCCTCGTGCTTCGCGACCGAGTTGCCCAGGCCGTAGGCCACCCACTTGTCGCCGATCTTCTCGAACGGCTGCACCACGTGCGCGTGATGACCGACGATCAGGTCGACGGCCGGGTCGGCGAGGATCTGCCGGGCCATCTCGCGTTGGTCGGCGGTGGGCTCGTGCTGGTCCTCGATGCCCCAGTGGATGCTGGCGATCACGACCTGCGCGCCTGCCGCGCGGGCCTTGCGTGCCGCGTCGAGCACCGCGTCCACGGACAGCTCGTTGACCATCCACGGCTCCGGCGCCTCGGTGCCCTGGTTGAGCCCGAACGTGAACGACACCTGGCCGACCTTGACGCCCCTGACGTCGCGGACCAGCGGCGTGTCCGCCTCCTGCTCGGTGCGTGCCGACCCGGTGTGGGCGATCTTCGCGGCGTCGAGCGTGTCGAGGGTGGTGCGCACGCCGTCGGCGCCGTGGTCGAGGGTGTGGTTGGAGGCGGTGGAGCAGGTGTCGTAGCCGGTCTGCGCCACGGCCGTGGCCACTTCCGGCGGTGCGTAGAACAGCGGGTACCCCTCGAACGGCCCGTCGGCCGTGGCGAGCGGGGTCTCCATGTGACAGATGGCCAGGTCGGCGGCCTCGATGACGGGCTTGATCCCGGCCAGGAGCGGCGCGTAGTCACGCTTGCCGCCGCCGTCCTCCTCGGCCTGCTCGGTGAGCGCGGGGTGGATCAGCACGTCCCCGGTCGCGACGACCGTGAAGCTGTCCGCGGGCTTGCCGGGGTCCGAGGGCCGGGTGCTGACCGTGCGCGGGTGGAACGGCGGCACCGGCTCGCCGTTCGAGCCGTCCTCCCCCGAACAGCCGGCCACGAGTACGGCCACGCAGCACAGACCCAGCAACCGGCGCATCCGCAGCATCCTGCACGGCCGCCTCCCCCGACCGCAATGCCTTCGTTGATGATCTTGCTTACCGTGCGGGTCAGCGGTTGCGGCGGCGCAGCGTGATGAACGCCAGGACCGCGGCCACCACCGCCAGGAGGGGGACCGCTCGTTTCACGACCGAGGGCCCCGCGTAGGCCAGCAGGTCGATCGCCTCGGTCTCCGGTTCGGCAGGCGTCGGTGCCGCGCTGAGCTTGCGGTCGGTCCGGGTCATCTCGTTGGCGGCGTGGCGGCCGGTCTCCGCCGCCTCGGCACGCGCCGCCGCAACGGACCCGACCGGGGCCGCCGCCGTCTCGACCGGTTTGTCCTCCTTGACCACCGAGAGCGCGGGGGCGGGCGACTCCTCCTCCGGTGCGAGCTTGGTCGCAAGGCAGGTCGCGAACGTGTCCAGGATCTTGCCGCCGACCTCGGAGATCATGCCGCGGCCGAACTGGGCGGGCTTCCCGGTGATGGACAGGTCGGTCACCACGGTGCCCGCCGTCGAGTCGCCCTCGCCGGTGAGCGTCACCGTGACGGTCGCCGCCGCGGTGCCGTTGCCCCTGGCGTCCTTGCCGGAGGCCTTGATCACGACGGTCCTCGTGTCCTCGTCCTTCGACAGGAACTCGCCGGAGCCCTTGTACAGCAGCGAGATCGGGCCGAGCTTCACCTTCACCGAACCCTTGAAGGCGTCCCCGTCCACTTCCGTGAGCGTCGCACCCGGCATGCACGGGGCCACCCGCTCGGGGTCGAGCACCGCCTGCCAGACGGTGTCGAGGTCGGCCGGCACGGTGAACGAGTGCTCCAGCTTCACGGTTCCTCCATACAAGAGCGGGCGGCGCCCCGCGAGGGGGCGCCGCCCGGACGGACACTAGGCGCCGGCAGCGGCGGCCACCGCCCGTGACGTCAGCACCCTGGCCAGGTGCTGACGGTAGGCGGCGTCCGCGTTCCCGTCCGACGGTGGCGACGTGCCCTCGGCCGCGTGTTCGGCGGCGGCACGGATGGTCTCGGCCGTCGCCGGCCTGCCAACCAGTGCCTCCTCGACCGCGCTCGCACGGACCGGAACAGTCGCCATGTTCGTCAAGCCAACTCTTGCTTCGGCGATCGCGCCACCCTCGACGCGCACCGCGGCCGCCACGGCGACCATCGACCACGCCTGGGCGACCCGGTTGAACTTCTCGTAGTGGGCGCTCCAACCGGTCTTCTTCGGCACCCTGACCTCGACGAGGATCTCCGTGGGGAGCAGCGTGGTCGTGAAGAAGTCGGTGAAGAACTCGGCCGAGGGCACGGTCCGGGTGCCGTCGACACCCCGGATCACCATCTCCGCGTCGAGCGCCAGTGCGGGCGCCAGGATGTCGCCTGCCGGGTCGGCGTGGGCGATGGAGCCGCCGAACGTGCCGCGGTGGCGGACCTGCGGGTCGGCGACCGTGTTCGTGGCCGCCGCCAGCAACGCCGCGTGTTCGGCCACGAGCGGGTCCCGCTGCACGTCGTAGTGCGTGGTCATCGCGCCGATCACCAGCACGTCGCCCTCCTCGCGGACGCCGCACAGCCCGGCCACCCTGCCGAGGTCGATCAGCTTGGACGGCGCCGCGAGCCGCATGCGCAGCACGGGCAGCAGGCTCTGGCCGCCCGCGATCACCTTCGCGTCCTCGCCTGCCTCGGACAGCGCACGCACCGCGTCGTCCAGCGTGGTCGGCGCGACGTAGTCGAATGCCGAGGGGATCACTTGGCACCTCCGTCGATCGAGCCGAGGCCGCCGCCCGCCTCGTTGCCGAGGCCACCCGCGTCGGGCTGGCCGGTCTGTATCGCCTGCCACACCCGCATCGGCGTGCACGGCATCTGGATGTCCGTGACACCGAGGTGGCGCACCGCGTCCACGACCGCGTTGACCACGGCCGGGGTCGACGCGATGGTGCCCGCCTCGCCGACGCCCTTGACACCCAGCACGTTCGAGGTCGCGGGCGTCTCGGTCCGGTCGGTGACGAACGAGGGCAGGTCGACAGCGGAGGGCACCAGGTAGTCGGCGAGGGTGCCCGTGCTGAGCGTGCCGCTCTCGTCGTACACCGCCTCCTCGAACAACGCCTGCGCGATGCCCTGCGCGAGCCCGCCGTGCACCTGGCCCTCGACGATCAGCGGGTTGACCACCTTGCCGATGTCGTCGACGCACACGTACGAGCGGATGGTGACCCGGCCGGTCTCCGTGTCGACCTCCGTGGCGCACAGGTGGGTGCCGTGCGGGAACGAGAAGTTCTCCGGGTCGAACGTGGCCTCGGAGTCCAGGTTCGGCTCCACGCCGTCCGGGAGGTCGTGCGCCGCGAACACGGCGAGCGCGACGTCCTGGATGGAGACCGACTTGGCGTCGGCACCAGCCCCTCGGACCCGGAAGGTGCCCGACGAGAACTCCACGTCGCCCTCGCCCGCCTCGAGCATGTGGGCGGCGACCTTCGCTGCCTTCTCCTTCACCTTGTCCGTCGCCTTGACCACGGCCATGGCGCCGACGGTCAGCGACCGCGACCCGTAGGTGTCCATGCCCTTGTGCGACGACTGCGTGTCACCGTGGAGGACCTCGATGTCCTCGAACGGCACGCCGAGCTGGTCGGCCACGATCTGGCTCCACGCCGTCTCGTGGCCCTGGCCGTGTGCCGACGAGCCGGTGACGACCTCGACCTTGCCGGTCGGCAGCATGCGGATGGCCGCGTGCTCCCAGCCACCCGCGCCGTAGGACAGCGAGCCGAGCACGCGGGACGGCGCGAGGCCGCACATCTCGGTGAACGTCGAGATGCCGATGCCGAGCTGCACGCTGTCACCTCGGTCGCGGCGCTCCTTCTGCTCGGCACGCAGCGCGTCGTAGCCGAACAGCTCCTTCGCCTTGTCGGTCGCGGCCTCGTAGTTGCCGGAGTCGTAGGTCAGGCCGCAGACCGTGGTGAACGGGAACTCCTCGTGCCTGATCCAGTTCTTCTCGCGGACCGCCATGGGGTCCATGCCGACCTCGACGGCCAGCTCGTCCATCAGGCGCTCGATGGCGAACGTGGCCTCGGGCCGGCCGGCACCCCGGTAGGCGTCGGTCGGCACCTTGTTGGTGAACACGTTCGTGCACACGAACCGGTAGGCCGGGAACTTGTAGATGGCGTTAAACATGAACGCGCCGAGGATCGGCACGCCCGGCGTGACGAGCCGCAGGTAGGCGCCCATGTCGGCGAGCAGCTCGACCTTGAGGCCGGTGACGGTGCCGTCACGGCGGGCGGAGAGCGTCAGCTTCTGGATCTGGTCGCGCCCGTGGTGGGCGGACTGCAGGCTCTCGCTGCGGGACTCGGTGTACTTCACCGGCCTGCCGAGCTGCCGCGCGACGATGAAGACCAGGAACTCCTCCGGCGTGACCTGCAGCTTGCCGCCGAACCCGCCGCCGACGTCCGGCGCGATCACCCGCACCTTGTGCTCGGGCACGCCCAGCTGCGCGGCGATCAGGAACCGCAGGATGTGCGGGACCTGGGTGGCCGACCACAGGGTGGTCTGCTCGCCGGTCGGGTCGCACATGACCGAGCGGGGCTCCATGAAGGCCGGGATCAGCCGCTGCTGGCGGTAGGTGCGCTCGATGACGACCTCGGCGTCGCCGATGGCGGCCTCGACGTCGCCGCCCGTGCCCGCCTCACCGGAGTCGAAGATCCACGTGGCGCTCTTGTTCGTGCCGAGGTCGGCGTGCACGAGGTCGGCACCGTCCTCGACGGCGGCCGCCATGTCGAGCACGACCGGCAGCTCGTCGTAGTCGACGTCGATCCGCTCGAGTGCGTCGGCGGCCTCGTAGGCGGAACGCGCGACGACGATCGCGACGATCTCGCCCGCGAAGTTGACCGTGTCGACGGCGATGGACGGCGCGTTCGGCGACTTCATGTCGTCGGTGATCGGCCACGCGCACGGCAGGCTGCCCTGCACGTCGGCCAGGTCGGCGCCCGTGAACACGGCCATGACGCCGGGCATCTCCCTGGCCCCGGAGGCGTCGATCGACGTGATCCGCGCGTGGGCCATGGGGCTGCGCAGGACGGCCATGTGCAGCAGGCCGGGCAGCGTCAGGTTGTCGGTCCAGCGGGTGCGCCCGGTGATCAGGCGTGCGTCCTCCTTGCGGAGGCGGGACCTGCCGACCTCCGGCTCGATGGTCGCGGTCACTGCCCGCCTCCTGCACCCAGCTCGGCGCCCGCGACCCGTTCGGCCTCGGGGCCCGCCCCGCCCTGCATGCGCGCGGCGGCGTCGCGGACCGCACGGACGATGTTCTGGTAGCCCGTGCATCGGCAGAGGTTGCCCTCTAACCCGTGACGTACCGCCTGCTCGTCGGGGTCGGGGTTGTCGGCGAGGAGGTCGATCGACTGCATGATCATGCCCGGCGTGCAGAAGCCGCACTGGAGGGCGTGGTTGTCGTGGAAGGCCTGCTGCACGGGGTGCAGCTTGCCGTCACGGGCCAGGCCCTCGACGGTGGTGACCTCGCTGCCGTCGGCCTGCACGGCGAGCACCGAGCACGACTTCACGCTGTGACCGTCGAGATGGACGGTGCAGGCGCCGCAGTTGCTCGTGTCGCAGCCCACGACGGTGCCGACCTTGCCCAGCCGTTCGCGCAGGTAGTGCACGAGAAGCTGACGAGGTTCGACGTCATCGGCGAACTTGGTGCCGTCAACAGTCACGGTGATGCGCATTGGGCCTCCTGCCGGCTCGGGAACACGTGAGCGCCCTCACAGAGCACGAGTCAACCCCGGCCATCCCGATCGGACAAGTCCAGAGCCCCGTGAGTGGATCCTTTCGCGAAAAAAGGCGGTGTGATGCTCATTCAATCGTTCGAATCGGGTCGTTCGCGATGCATAGGATCGGTGGGTGACATCCCCCTCCCTGGCAGGTCAACGCGTTGATCAGTACCCGGAGAGCCGCCGAGGGGTGATGTTCGGGGTCACCGCGTACGGGATGTGGGGGCTCTTCCCGCTGTACTGGGCGCTGCTCTCGTCGGCGGGGGCGCTGGAGACGCTCGCGCACCGGATGATCTGGTCCCTGGTCGTGGTCGTCGGCGTGTTGTTCGCGACGCGGCGGGTCGCGTCGTTCCGTGCCGTGCTGCGCGACCGCCGCCGGTTCGGGCTGCTGGCGTGTGCCGCGGTGCTGATCTCGCTGAACTGGGGCGGCTACATCTGGGGTGTCACGCACGGGCACGTGGTGGAGACCGCGCTCGGGTACTTCATCGGGCCGCTGGTCTCGGTGCTGCTCGGCGTGTTCGGCCTCGGCGAGCGGCTGCGACGCGCGCAGTGGGCGGCGGTGGCGCTGGGCGCCGTGGCGATCGTGGTGCTGGTGATCGGCTACGGCCAGGTCCCGTGGATCGCGCTGCTGCTCGCGTTCAGCTTCTCCACGTACGGCCTGGTCAAGAAGCTCGCAGGCGTCGGAGCGGTCGAGTCGATGGCCGTCGAGACGGGGGTGACGCTGCTGCCCGCGGTGGCCTACGTCGTGTTCCTGGAGGCGAGCGGCTCCGGCACGTTCACGTCGCTCGGGGCGGGCCACACCCTGCTGCTGGTGGGCGGCGGGATCGTGACGACGGTGCCACTGCTGGCGTTCGCGGCGGCGGCCGTGCGCATCCCACTGGCGACGATCGGGCTGCTGCAGTACATGACGCCGAGCCTGCAGTTCGTGTTCGGCCTGGTGGTGTTCCACGAGCACATGCCGCCGCAGCGCTGGCTCGGCTTCGCGATCGTGTGGCTGGCCCTGGTCATCCTGACGTTCGACGCGACCCGCAGGCGAGCGCCCGCAGCCGAGCCGCTACCTCAGTGAGGGCATGCCGACCTGTGTCGATCTCCACGGTCGCGCCCGCGCGCAGAAGCGGGACGACCGCCTCGGTATCGGCGATGATCTTCGCCTGTTCCGCCGCCGACCTGCCGAAGTGGTTGTCCACGCGGGTCGCGACACGGTCGAGCATGGTGGCGATCGGCGCGCTGAGCAGCACGACCTCGGCGAACCTCGGGTAGAACCGGCCCTGGTTACGCACCGTCCCCGCGATGAACAAGGGCTCGCCGGACGCCTCGTGCTCGGCCAGCAGGGCGTCGATCCGGTCCTCCCGCCAGAGCGGCTCGACCGTCCCGCCGGGTTGCGGCACGTCCTCGATCCACCCGCCGGCATCGGTGTCCACGACACGAAACCCCTCGCGGGCGAGGCACTCCAACACGGCCGACTTTCCGGTGCCGGACATGCCCGTCACCAGGACGGTCACTCGGGCACCAGTCGATCGACTCGCGCCGCGTAGCGGCGGCGCCGAGCGGACGCCTCCTCGGCGTCATGGACCTCGTCGTAGATCGCCGCCAGCTGCTGGCAGCGTTGCTCAAGGGCCTGGTCGGTCAGGCGATTGCTCATACAGGTGATGCTATGGCTCCCGGTGGATTCGGCCGCCCACCTCGGTGAGGCGTTTGCCCTCGCCGCCCCAGCGCATGGAGATGATCTCCGCGGCGATCGAGACCGCCGTCTCCTCCGGGGTGCGGGCACCCAGGTCCAGGCCGATCGGGGAGGACAGGCGGTCCAGCTCCACCTCGCTCATGCCTGCCTCGCGGAGCCGGGCCATGCGGTCGTCGTGGGTGCGGCGGGAGCCCATCGCGCCGATGTAGCCCGCGTCGCAGCGCAGGGCCACCTCCAGGACCGGCACGTCGAACTTCGGGTCGTGGGTGAGGACCGCGATCACCGTGCGCCGGTCGACGCGGCCCGCCTCCACCTCCGCGGCCAGGTACCGGTGCGGCCAGTTGACGACCACCTCGTCCGCGTCGGGGAAGCGGCTCTTCGTGGCGAAGATCGGCCTGGCGTCGCACACGGTCACGCGGTAGCCGAGGAACGACCCGAGGCGGGCCATGGCCGTCGCGAAGTCGATGGCGCCGAAGACCAGCATCCGGGGCGGCGGCTCGAACGCGTTCACGAACACCGACATGCCCTCGCCCCGGCGCTGGCCCTCCTCGCCGTAGTGCAGCGTCCCCGAGCGGCCGGTCGCGAGCAGGCCCCTGGCGTCGTCGGCGATGGCGGCCTCCGCGCGGGGCGAGCCCAGGTCGCCCGCTGTCTTCGTCGGCCACACCACCAGGTGTCGCCCGATCCGGGACTGGTCGGGATGGGCGACGACCGTGGCCAGCGCCACCGGCTCCTCGGTCTCGACGGACTTCGCCAGCTCGGCGAACTCCGGGAAGTCGGCGGCCGAGAACGACTCCGTGTAGATGTCGATGATCCCGCCGCAGGTCAGGCCCACCGCGAACGCGTCGTCGTCGCTCACGCCATAACGTTCCAGCACCGGGATGCCGTCGGCGAGGACCTGCTGTGCCAGCTCGTACACGGCACCCTCGACGCACCCGCCGGACACGCTGCCGGACACGGTCCCGTCCTCGGCGACCAGCATCGCGGCACCCGGCGCGCGCGGCGCCGACGAGAACGTCGCCACGACCGTGCCGAGCGCGACCTTCTCCCCTGCCGAGTACCGGCGCATCAGCTCGTCGAGCACATCACGCACGGCGTACCTCCCGCATCAGGTCCTCCAGCGTGGCCAGGCTGTGCCCGGCCAACAAAGCGTCAACGTGCGGCAGTGCCGCCGCGATTCCCGACTGCACCGGCGCGTACCCGTCCCGCCCTGCGTGCGGGTTCACCCACAGCACGCGGTGCGCCAACCGCGACAGCCGGGCGAGCTGCTCGCCGAGCAGGGACGCGTCGCCACGTTCCCAACCGTCGGAGAACAACACGACAACCGCCCGGCGCGCGAGCCCGCGCTGCCCCCAGCGATCGAGAAACACCCGAATGGTCTCTCCCAGACGGGTGCCGCCAGCGAAGTCGGGCACAGCGCGTGACGCCGCGACGAGTGCCTCCCTCGGGTCCCGCGCCCGCAGCTGGCGGGACAGCCGGGTCAGCCTGGTGCCGATGGTGAACACCTCGGTCGAGGCGGGTGCCGACCGCACGAGGGCATGCCCGAACCGCAGCAACGCGTCGGCGTAGGGGCTCATCGACCCGGAGACGTCGATCAGCAGGACCACCCGGCGTGGCCGCTGTCTGCGGTCCCGGTAGGCCAGTCGCACCGGCTCGCCACCGGCGGCACGCATGGCACGCAGGATCCTGCCCGGGTCGAGGCGCCCGGCGCGGTGCGGGCGAAGGCGCATGGACCGGCGCAGCGGCGGCGCGAGGTGCAGTGTGGCCATCATCTCCCGCAGCTGCTCCCGCTCCGCGGCGGTGAGCTGCGAGATGTCCCGGTGGCGCAACACCTCCGTGTCGCTGGCGGCGACCTTCAACTCGGTGGTCTCGCGCTCCCCGGAGGACGACCCGACCTCGGTGAGCGCGGCCATGGTGACCGTCGCACGTGGCCGCTGCGTGGTTTTCTGCCGCGCCTGCGGAGGTTTCGCCGCGAACCACGCCGCGAACGCGTCGTCGTAGCGCGGCAGGTCGTCCGGCTCGGCACACAGCGTGAGACGGCCGGCCCAGTACAGCTGGGTCGGCTCGGCGACGTCGAGCTCCGCGACCGCCCCGAGGTAGGCCTGGACGCGCTGGACGTCACAAGGCAGTCCCGCCGCCCGCAACGCGGCGGCGAAACCGACCAGCCCTGGTACCGGGTCCACCAAGCCATTGTGTACCCACGTGGCGGCCGCCGACCCGAAACGGCGGTGCTGACGTAGGGCACGGCGGCACGGGAGCGGCCTGCCACGTGAGTGCCTGGCGCCGGCCGGAGCACGGCCGGCGCCAGGTGGTTCCCCGCCGCGACCATGGCCAGGTAGCGGGCCGGGCGCAGGGAACCCGGACTTGCTCGAAGGGGCGGCCGTCCACATCGGACAGTGGGAACGGATGGGGACGGCCGCCCGGACCTCAGGCCGCCCGCGTCCGGTGTGAGCACCGCGACTGGCTCACACCGCGCTGGGCGGCCACCCGGAAGGAGGTGACACGACTACCGCTCGCTCCCCCTGCGTTCGGTACCCATGTCGTCCTCCTCCGGCTTGGCGCGCCGGAGACAACTATCGCCGACGGCGACGGCGGACGCATCCGATTTATTCAGCCGGCGAGCAGCCGTTCGAGGCCGGCCGCGACCACGCGCTGGGTGTCCTCCCGGTACTTCAGCACCGCGCCGAGGGTGGCCGCCGCGGCGGCGGCGTCCAGCTCCGTCCTGCCCAGCGCGGTCAGCGCCTGCGCCCAGTCCAGCGACTCCGCGACGCCTGGCGGCTTGATCAGCTCCAGCTCCCGGAGCCTGCGCACGGCCGAGGCCACCTGGGTGGCCAGTCGTTCTGGCAGGTCGGGCAGTGTGCGCCGCAGGATCTCCACCTCGCGTGGCAGGTCCGGGTGCGAGAGCCAGTGGTAGAGGCACCGGCGCTTGAGCGCGTCGTGCACCTCGCGTGTCCGGTTCGACGTCAGGACCACGAGCGGCGGCACGGTCGCCCGCACCTCACCCAGCTCGGGCACCGTCACGGCGTTCTCGCCGAGCATCTCCAGCAGGAACGCCTCGAACTCGTCGTCGGCGCGGTCCACCTCGTCGACGAGCAGCACGCACGGCGACTCCTCCAGTGCCCGCAGCAGTGGCCGTGCGAGCAGGAACCGCCTGCTGTACAAGGACTTCTCCGCCAGATCCGAGTCGAGCGCGCCACCGGAGGCCGCCTCGAGCGCACGCAGGTGCAGCAGCTGTCTCGGGAAGTCCCAGTCGTACAGCGCCTGCGAGAAGTCGATGCCCTCGTGGCACTGCAGCTTGATCAGCGGCACGGACAGCGCCCGGGACAGAGCGACGGCCAGCGACGTCTTGCCCGTGCCGGGCTCGCCCTCGCAGAACAGCGGGCGGCCCATCCGGTTGGCGAGGAACGCGGCCGTCGCGATGCCCTCGTCCGGCAGGTAGCCGACCGACTCGAGCGCCCGGGCCAGTTCCTCAGGGGAAGTCAGCACAACCCGAGGGTAAACGCCAGGGTGTTCCCCGATGGCACACGCGAGGCGCGAGGCGAGGCTGGAGGCATGAACACAGACACCATCAAGCTCCGCCGCAGCCGCTCCGACCGCATGGTCGCCGGGGTGTGCGGGGGCCTCGCCAGAATGCTCGACATGGACGCCGCCCTGGTCAGGATCCTCCTGGTCGCGGCGACGGTGCTCGGCTTCGGCGCCGGCGCCGTCATCTACGTGATCGCCTGGGCGGTCGTGCCGGAGGAATAACATCGACCGATGTGGGAGACAGGCAGAACTACTCGCGAACCGGCACGGCACGCGCGCTCGTCCTGCTCGCCGCCGCGCTCGCGGCGGCAGGCGCGCTGCTCCTCTGCCTGCTCAGCGTCTTCCTCTTCGCCAGGATCGCACCCGCCACGGCGACCTTCGCGGCCTTCGTGCTGGTCAGCGCCGTGGTGGCCACGCTGCTGACCGTCAGGGCGCGCTCCGTTCGAGGTGTCGTGGGTCTCGGTTGCGGGATACTGCTCGTCGGGGTCGTCGTCGGCCTGGGGATCATGCTGCTGCTGATCTCGAAGCTCGCGGGCAACCCGACGTGAACCACCCGAATGGTCGGTATCTGGGGCACGTACCGGCGCTCTTGACTGTAAGACCCCTGCTCGGGGTGACGTGAACTCGACGGATTGGCACGATGGACCCGTGCCAGGAGCAGGACGACAACCCTCGAAGCGGGGTGTGAAGCGGTGACGGAACTGCAGACCGCGGGTGTGGTCAGACCCTGGGCGGCGCTCGAGGGACGAGACCGGCACGCCGCGTGCATGCTGGCCGCACGGGACGGCGACAAGGAGGCGTTCGACGTATTGATCGCCGACCTCGCTCCCCTCGTGTGGCACGTCGCACGCGGCAGCGGACTGGACCGAACCACGGCGGAGGACGTGGTCCAGACCGTGTGGCTCGCCCTGTTACGCCACCTGCACCGGCTCACCGAGCCGAGGGCACTCGCCGGCTGGCTGATCACGACCACCCGTCGGGAGGCCAACCGGGTACAGCACCGGGCCTCGGCGCACATAGAGCTGTCACCCGAGGTGGCCGAACAGACCCCGACGACCGATCCGTCCCCGGAGCACGAGGTGCTCCGCACCGAACGCGACCGCGCACTGTGGTCCGCGTTCCACAAGCTTTCGCAGCGCTGTCAGGAGCTGCTGCGGTTGACCGTGCTGGCCGGGCGTGCGGAATACCGTGCGGTGGCCGAAGCCCTGCACATGCCGCACGGGAGTATCGGACCAACACGAGGGCGCTGCCTGAACAGCCTGCGCTCGCTGTACAACGGGGACAGTGGATCATGAGAACGAACCAGGCTGACGACGAGCTGATGGCCGAGGTAGCACGGCTTGTGCACGAGCTCGACCCGCCGCCGCCAGGGCTGGTGGAGAGAACCCAGTTCGCCGTCGCGCTCGAGGACATCGACCGCGAGGTCGAGCTCGAGGTCGCGCAGTGGAAGCACACGCAACCACTCGCCGGCGTGCGCGGCGGACTTCCCGGCACGATCACGTTCTTCGTCGGCGACCTGACCGTGATGGTCAACGTCACCCGTACGGGCGAACGCCAACGCATCGACGGCTGGCTCGTACCGGCGGGTGCGCACGGCGTCGAGGTCCGCGTGGCCGACCATGGCTCAACTGTTACCACCGCGGACGAGGGTGGCAGGTTCGTACTGACCGAGGTGCCCAGGGGCACTACGCAGCTATTAGTACGGATGAATGCCGAACAATCACGTACCGTGGTCACTCCTACGGTGGATTTGTAGCCTGAATAGCTCCCAAGTCACTCTTTCGGCAGATATTGTTGTATCTCACCGTGGCCTCGCCTCTCTTGTCTGGGTGAGCATGCGGAAATCTGCCGAAGAGGGGAGCAAAGCGTCATGACCGACACCACGACCACCGACGTGAAGCCTGGGGACGACACGAAGCCATGCACGGTGTGCAGGTCGAACGACCACACCACCAGTGGCCACTTCGACGGCGGGAGCCCCGTCAAGACCGATGGTCACTTCGACGGCGGCGCCATGCCGGCGGGCCACTTCGACGGCGGTAGCGCACCGGTGTAGCCGGCAGGACAGGACACGCGTCACGGTCCCCCTGGAGCGGGAGTTGGTAGGGTGCATTACAGAAAGCACCTCCAGCCGTCGCGGATCGTGATGAGAAAATTGTGCGTTGTAAATGATTCGCGTCCCGATGTCGCTCAACTGCCGTGATCGTGGGGGCCGGCAGGGCATCGGGGCGCGATGACGCATTTCAGGCCACTTCCAGAGCGGCCGCCGAACAGCGACGGCGGGCGGTGGCGGCGGCTTCGGCAGGTCGGCCCGCCGAGGCCATCAAGATGCTGCAGCGGGCGCTGCACATGCTGCCGGTGGCTTCCGGCTCGGCGGAGGTCGTCGCCGTTCGCGCACGGGTCCTTCTCTCCCTCGGCTGGGTACAGGCCGAGACCAGCACTCTCGCCGACGGGCTCTCCCATCTCGGCACGGCCCGCGACCTGATCACCGGCCTGCCCGAGGGCTCGGACCGCCTCGCGCTCCTCGGCTTCGCCGAGCAGCAGCACGCACTCGTGCTGACCAGGGCCGGCCGCACGCCGGAGGGCATCGAGCTGTTCAGCCGAGCCATCCCGCTGCTGGAAAAGGCACTGGACAGCCCTGCCGGGGATCCCGAGATGCTCGCAAGGGCATTCCTCAACCGCGGCACCACGTACACACTGGTCGGTCGGCCAGGTCCGGCGGAGGAGGACCTGCGCCGCTGCATCGAACTCTCCACCGAGCACGACCTACCGATCATGAAGGCCAAGGCCATCAGCACCCTCGGTGACCAGGAACTGCTGCTCGGCGACGTCCCTGGTGCGCTGGCGCACTTCGCGGAGGCCGTGCGCCTGTTCCGCACGCTGGCTCCGCACCTGGTCGCCCGTACCCAGGTCGACCAGGCCAGGGCGCTGTTGACCGCGGGGCTCGCCGACGAGGCGGCCCGGCTGCTCGACGAGGCGCTGCCCGTCCTGCGTGCCCAGCGGATCAGCCAGGACCTCGCCGAGGCCGAGATCACCAGAGCCGCCGCGGCTCTGTTGGCCGGCGACCGGGAGCTGGCCAAACAGTCCGCGGGATCCGCGCACCGCAGGTTCGTCCGACGCGGCAGCATGGCGTGGGCCGAGGTCGCCGCGCTGACCAAGCTGCGTACCGAGGCCGTCGCCACCCTCGCGGGCCTGACGACGTCCGCGACCAGCAGGAAGGCGACCGTTCTCGCCGAGCGGCTCGCCGCGGCCGGGCTCACCGACGAGGCCGCGATGGCCAGGATGCTGGGTGTCCGGCTCGCACTGCGGCGTGGTGCCGTCGACGTCGCGGAGACGCTGCTCAGTCAGGTGCCCGTGCCGGGCAAGATCGCGCCGATCGACCACAGGATGATGCTGCGGCTGTGCCGTGCGGAGCTCGCGGTGGCGCGTGGCCAGACCCGTTCGGCGCTCGCGCAGGCCAAGTCCGGCTTCGACGAGCTCGGCGCGGCCCGCGACCGGATGGGTGGGCTGGACCTCGTGTGCGGCACGGCCGTGCACGGTCTCGAGCTGGCCAGGCTCGCGGTCGGGATCGTGCTCGACGACGCGAGGACCGATGCCGACGCGCGGCGGCTGCTCGCCTGGCAGGAACGCACGCGTGCGCAGGTGTACCGGTACGAGCCGATGCCCGCGATCGACGACCCCGAGCTGGCCAGCCGGGTCGCCGAGCTGCGCACGGTGTTGCGGACCATGCAGCACGCCCGGCTGGAGGGCCGGTCGGTCACCCAGCTCGAACAGCGGTCGGTCACGCTGCAGCGGGAGGTCAACCGGCTGGGCTGGTACACGTCGCAGTGGGGCAAGCCGCGGCCGGTGTCCTCGCCGGAGGAGGTGGTCGAGCACCTCGGCGACCGCGCGCTGATCAGCTTCTCCGGTCCGGAGAACGAGCTGGCCGCGGTGGTCGTGGCAGGCGGGCGGACGAAGCTGGTGCGCCTCGGGGCGAAGCACGACGTGCTCGAGACGGCACGCCAGCTGCACGCGGACCTGGACGCGCTCGCGCCCGACGAGCTGATCGCGCAGCTGGTGACGGCCGTGTCGCAGTCGGCGCGGCGGCGCATCCAGGCGCTCGACGACATGCTGTTCGGCCCGAACGGGATTCCCGCCGCGCTGCTCGGTGACCGGGAGCTGATCGTGGTGCCGTTCGGTGAGCTGTACTCGGTGCCGTGGGAGACGCTGCCGTCGCTGCGTGGGCGGGCGGTGTCGGTGGCGCCGTCGGCGACCGCGTGGGTGAGTGCCGGGGAGGTGCCGGAGAACGACGGCCGCGTCGTGCTGGTGCGGGGTCCGGACCTGCCCGCGTCGGCGACCGAGCTGGACCAGCTGCGTGAGGTGTACCCGGGCGCGGTCGTGCTGGACGGGCCGCTGGCCACCACGGACGCGGTGCTGACGGCGATGGACGGCGCGAAGCTGGTGCACATCGCCGCGCACGGCACGCACGAGTCGGCCAACGCGATGTTCTCGCGGCTGGAGCTGTACGACGGCGGGCTGCTGGCGCACGAGGTGGCCCGGCTGCGGAACCCGCCGACCCACATCGTGCTCGCGGCGTGTGAGCTGGCGCTGTCCCACATCCGGCCGGGTGACGAGCCGTTGGGGTTCGCGGGCGCGATGCTGGCGAGCGGCTCGCGGACCGTCGTCGCGGCCGTGAACCGGGTCGGGCACCGCTCGGCGGCGCTGACCATGACCGACTACCACCGCAGGCTCGTGAACCAGCCCGTGGCCGACCTCGCGGCGGATCTGGCCGAGACCATGACGGACTACCACCGCAGGGTGGCCTCCGGCGTCAGCCCCGCGCGGGCCCTTGCCGAGGCGACCGCGGAGGACCCCCTGCGCCGCCCGTTCATCCTGCTCGGCGCCGGTTAGCGGGGATTGCGCGAAGATCGCCAACAGTTGACGATGGACTCTCGGCTGCTGGCGAGGGGGCGGGCATGGACTGGTCGGACCCGCGTCTCCTGACGCACCTGATCTCCGTGCCGCTGTTCACCGGCGTGATCGGCTTCGTGACCAACTGGACCGGCGTGATCATGCTGTTCCAGCCGATGCGGTTCCACGGGGTGCGGGTGCCCGGCCTGCGGTTCCTGTACGCGTACCTGCCGCGCCGGGTGCAGGTCGTCCCGGCGCTGACGCACGGCGGCAGGTTCGGCTGGCAGGGCATCATCCCCTCGCGCGTGTCCAAGATGGCGTCGATCTCGGTGGACAAGGCCCTGCTGAAGGTGGGCAGCATCGGCGACTTCTACCGGGAGTTCGAGCCGGACCGGATCGCGGACCACATCGCGGCGACCGCCAGGACGGAGATCCGCGGGGTCGTCGAGCGGATCATGGCGCGCGAGCACCCCAAGCTGTGGCACGACCTGCCCCCGGTGCTGAAGTCGGCGGTCCACGCGCGGGTCGAGCAGCGGCTGCCGGTGATCGTCCGGGGGCTGACCGACCAGCTCGGCGAGTACATAGAACAGCTGATCGACGCGAAGCTGCTCGTGATCCGCCACTTCGAGGAGCACCCGGAGCTGATGAACGACATGCTCCGCGAGGTGGGCCGCAAGGAGCTGCGGTTCATGCGGAACTTCGGCTTCTACTTCGGTTTCCCGGCGGGCATCCTGCTGGTGTTCGTGCTGGAGGCGTTCCCGCAGTGGTGGGTGCTGCCGCTCGGTGGCGCGGTGATCGGCTGGGTGGCCAACTGGATCGGCATCAAACTGATCTTCGAGCCGGTGTTCCCCCGCCAGGTGGGACCGTTCGTGGTCCAGGGGCTGTTCCTGAAGCGGCAGCCCGAGGTGAGCGACGTGTTGGCCAAGATCATCGCCGAGGACGTGATCACCATGAAGAACATCGGTGACGAGCTGCTGTTCGGGCCGCGCTCGGACAGGACCCGTCACATGCTGGAGACCTCGCTGCGCCCGGCGGTCGACGACGCGGTCGGCTTCGTCCGCGGCGCGGTGCGGGTGGGCATGGGGCCGCAGCGGTACGACCGGATCCGGGACGCGGTCGCGCACGAGGCGGTGGAGTTCGCGACGGTGTTCGGTGACCAGGAGTTCGGCCGCAGGCAGTCGGTGAAGATCAGGGACTTCGTGGCCCGCCAGATGCGACAGCTGCGACCGGACGAGTTCAACGAGCTGCTGAGGTCGGCCATCAAGCAGGACGAGTGGCTGCTGTTCGTCCACGGCGGGATCCTCGGCATCGGGGCCGGCCTGATCCACCTGGCGATCTTCGGAGTGTGACATGCCCTCGAACTCCCTTGGCCTGCTGCGCATTGCCGCGAACGCGGGCCTGTCGACGGTTCAGTGGATCGTGGACACGTCCGTCCGAACCGGAACCAGGGTGACGAGGAGCCTGGCGGCAGGCGAGTCCCCCGCGTCGATCGTCGGCGATCTCGGGGCGGAGCTGCGTTCCGCCGCGCAGTCGGTGTTGGGTGTGCCCGCGCCACCGGCGCCTGTGCGTCATGCGTCGGTGTCGGAGCTGAAGGCACGAGGCGCGGAACTGCTGCGCCAGTCGTCGGACGTACGCTTCGTGGAGGACACGCATCCGGCGTACGAAAGGATTCTGGAGGAGCTGACCCCGGACGAGGCCCGCATCATCCGCTTCCTGCACGACGAAGGGCCGCAGCCCACAGTGGACGTGCGGACGAACCGTCCACTGGGGATCGGTTCGGAGCTGATCGAGGCGGGGCTGTCGATGATCGGGCGACAGGCCGGGGTGCGCAACCAGGGGCGGACGAACGCATACCTGAACAACCTGTTCCGCCTCGGCCTGATCTGGTTCTCGCACGAGGAGGTCGAGCCGTCGCGCTACCAGGTGGTGGAGGTCCAGCCGGAGGTGCAGGAGGCCATGGCGAAGGCGGGCAGGGCCCCGAAGACGATCCGCAGAAGCATCCACCTGACCCCGTTCGGCGAGGACTTCCACCGGACGTGCCTCGATCCCGAGGACTGACCAACCACAGCCGCATGGCGGCGATGGCGCGGTACGTGCTGGCAGCAACCCTCGCGCGCGGCGCCAACAGCGGTGCCGCGATCGGTCTCCTGCTGCTGGCCACGGAAACCATCCGCGGTCCGCACGCGATCGCGATCGGCGGCCTGCTCGCCGCCGGTCTGACCGCACCGCACGCACTGGGTCCGTGGGTGGCCCGTCACCTGGACAAGTCCCGCGACGGCAGGCTGTTCCTGGCCGCCTCGTTCGTCGGCTACGGCGTCGCACTGGCCGCCGCGGGGCTGGCCGTCGGCAGGGTCGGCATACCGGTGGTCCTGCTCCTGGTGGTCGTCGCGGGTGCGTGTGGGCCGCTGCTGACGGGCGGCCTGTCCAGCCGGGTGGCAGGCATAGCGGGGCCGGGCGAGCGAGAGCAGCGGCGAGCGGAAGGGTGGGACTCGGTCAGCTACGGCCTGTCCGGCACGCTGGGCCCGGCCGCGGTGGCGGGTTTCGCCGCGGTGACGAGTGCACTGGCGGCGGTACTGGCACTCGCTGCCGCGGCGGTTCTGGCTGCCGCGATCACTCTCACCCTGCCTCGTGAAGCGAGCCGCGAACGGCGGGAAGTCGTGTCAGTACGCGAAGTCCTCCGTCTGCTCGTCCGGCACGGTCCTCTGCGGAGGGTCAACGTGGGCACACTGGCGACGTCGTTCAGCCTCGGCGGTATGCCCGTGGTGGCGGTGGTGTTGGCCGGACACCTGACCGACCAGGCAGGCGCAGGCGCGACCCTGGTCGCGGCCTTCGGTGTCGGCAGCCTCGCCGGTTCACTGGCGGTGACAGCGTTCCCGCTACACGGAAGTCCCGACATCCTCACGACCCGCCATGTCGCACTGCTGGGCGTGGCCGCCGCGCTGTGTGCGCTGGCACCGAACTATCCGCTGGCACTGGTGGCCTTCGCGCTGGTCGGTGTCGCGAACGCGCCGTTCGTGACCGCCACCTTCGCGGCCCGATCCACGTACGCCCCGCCGGACGCCCGAGCGCAGGTCTTCGTCTCGATGTCCTCGCTGAAGGTGGCGACCGCGGCGGCGGGCAGCGCTCTCACCGGCGTGGCAACGTTCCTGGGCCCACGAGGTCTCCCGGCCGCGACGGCGATCGTGGTCCTGCTCGGCGCCCTGACGTGTGTGGTGGACCGCCGTCTGGAGGCGAAACCCACCTGAACGCGGAACGGCCCCGGGAGAACCCGGGGCCGTTCCGTTGGAAGCCAGGACTCAGAAGTCCATGCCACCGGTCGGGTCGCCACCACCAGCGGGGGCAGCGGCCTTCTCCGGCTTGTCGGCGACGACGGCCTCGGTCGTCAGGAACAGCGCGGCGATCGACGCGGCGTTCTGCAGCGCCGAGCGGGTGACCTTGGTCGGGTCCGGCACGCCCGCGGCGAGCAGGTCCTCGTAGGCACCGGTCGCGGCGTTCAGGCCGTGGCCCTGCGGCAGGCCCTTGACCTTCTCCACCACGACACCACCCTCGTGGCCAGCGTTGATGGCGATCTGCTTCAGGGGCGCCTCGACGGCGACCTTGACGATCTGCGCACCAGTGGCCTCGTCACCCTCGAGACGAAGACCCGCGAACGCCGCCT
>NZ_SOCP01000020.1 GCF_004364325.1 Actinophytocola oryzae
CTCAACGCGTTCGACCTCGCGTTCGACGGACGCCTGTCCACCGGCCGCAACTAACCAAATTCAAAATCCAGTTACACCGAAAACTTGACAGCCCCACCCGGTACTTGACAGTGTTCGGTGTGGGCGGCGGGTTGGTCGCCAGGTCGAGGTTGAGTCGGTCAGCGATGGGCTGGTAGCCGAGGCGCTCCTCCAGCCGCCACTTGAAGATCCGCTTGACGACCGGGGCCTCGGCCGGGTTGGGCTCGAGGAAGGTCTTCTTCTGGCCCTTGGCTCGCTTGGCCGGGACCGGGTGCGGCACGTGTTTGGCTTGGTACCCGTAACACGGCTTGCCGATGTTGAAGCCCTCCTCGGTGTGCACGGCGATGCCGTCCCAGGACTTCTCCAGCATCTCGACCACGTAGAACTCGGAGATGCCCTGCTTGACCCGTCGGGTGAGCAGTTGGGTGGCGACCTTGGCTTTGCGGCCGGTGCCGTTGTGGGCGAGGTTGAACGGTTCATCGGCGGCGAGCAGTCGAACCCCGGCGCTTTCGAGGCGGTTCTCGATGTCGGTGGCGATGTAGGTGCGGCGGGCGATGCGGTCGATGGACTCGCAGATGACGAAGTCGAAACGCCGGTCGACGCGTTCGGCTTCGGCAAGCAGGTCCTGGATGCCGCCGTCACGCGGGATGGGGATGCCGAACTGCTCGTGCGCGGTGCCTTTGCCGCGGGCGGCGAGTTCCTTGCGACCGGACTCGATGTCATAGAAGTGCGCCACGATCAGCGCGTCCTCAGGCAGCACGAGCTGCGACGCTCGGAGTTGCCGGGGCAATGACAGGGTCGGGTCCTGCTGGTCGTAGGTCGACGTGCGCCCCGCCCAAGCGAAGCGCAGCAGCCGGGGACGCGCTTCGGCGGCTCCGGTGTCGTCGTCGTGACGGCGATAGGGGCTGCGTGGGCGCCTACTGGTTGGTCGTCCGCCCACTTGCGGACGAGTTCTGGGCCAGCCATTCGGTCACCTCCCTCAGCACGCGCGCCTGCTGCTGCGCGAGCGCTTCGCCTTCGGGTCCGTCGAGGAGCTGGACGTCAAAGACCACTTCCGGCGCCTCGGGCTCGAACTGCTCCGCGGTCCTTTTTCGACGCCGACCAGCAGCGGACGACGGCCTTGTCGGATCGTCGCGGCCGGGCGGGCGTCGGTGGCCGTCGTGCTTCTTCGTCATCGCACCTCACCCCGTGTGCCCGCCGTCGGGCTGCAGATCAGTTGGCGCATCAGGTTGTGCACCTCGGCCGACTGGTCCGAGGCCCCGAACGGCCATGCGTGCGACGAAGAGGTGGGCGATGTCGAGAAGTCCTGTGGGACGGCGGTGGTGAGGGTGGCGACGCGCACTCCGCACTCCGCGAACTCCTGGAGAACTGCTTGGTGCTCGGATAGCCGCCGGGGCAGTCGTGACTCGTCGACACAGGCCACCACGTCGAACCCGCGATCGCGGTCATGTGCCCGCTGGAGCAGTTCGACAAGACCGCCGTGCACTCGACGCCCTGCCAACGACAGGACTCGCGGCGTGTGGTCGCCCCGCCGGTTCCACACGCCGATGTCAGCGAAACAGGCCGAGATCAAGGCGGGGTCGAGCAGGGCAGTTGTGACCGCGTGGAGTTGCCGCAACAGCGACAACGGAGCGCCCAAAACAAGCTTAATCGCAAGTGTGGTCAAGATCAGTTGCTCCCAATTTGCTCACACAACGCAGAAACGGCCTGTCGGTGATGATCATCAACAGGCCGTCTGACCAGTCTATATAACTGGTGGTCGATACTGGGATTGAACCAGTGACCCCTACCTTGTCAAAGTTGCGGCAGCGACCCGCTGACCTACGACGGCGGCTGCCGGTGCAGGTCGGAGCGCTCCGTTTCACCAGGTTGTTCCTTCTTCTGACGCTTCGAGACGCGTTGTCATCGCCATAATTTCGCCAGTTGAATCCGTTCTGGTAGGCGCTTGACCAGTCGAAGGCTTCACCCACCGCCGAGGATGTTCTCCGCAGAGTCCGAAAACCTATCGAACTGGCCAACGCGCTCCCCTCCGGCCTGGCCGAGCGTTACGGCACCTCCCCTCGCGCATGCCGCGTGGGCGCGTTCAAGTCTGTCCGCAGTGGATCAGTTGAGATGACTGGAGTCATTCCCGACCGGGGTCGCGGCCTCTCCGGCGCCGACGCGACCACGACGGGAGCGTCCGCACGCACCTTGTCCAGCGGCCGCGGGTCTGGATGGCCCAGCCCGCCGCACGTGTGTCACATTCCTTCGGCGATTTCTCTGACCAGGGCGATGTCCCGGACTCGTTGGGCCGGGTGCCGTGCGATGGGGGTGAGGTTGAGGGTGGTGACCCCGCTGGCCGCGTACGCGGCGATCCGTTCCGCGATGTGCTCGCGGGGGCCGATCAGGTTGGTCTCCGCGACCAGGCTGGCGGGGACGGCGGCCGCGGCCTCGGCCTTGCGGCCGGACAGGTAGAGGTCCTGGACCAGACCGGCCTGGCCCTCGTAGCCGTAGCGTACGGCGAGGTCGTGGTAGAAGTTGCGGCCGCGGGCGCCCATGCCGCCGAGGTAGAGGGCGAGCTGGTGGCGCGGGATGTCCATCAGCCCGTCGACGTCGTCGCCTATGGCCAGTTGCGCGCCGGCCACGATGTCGAGGGGTGGGAGCGTCGGGGAGCGGGCGGCGGCACCCGCGGCGAGGGCGTCGCCCCAGACGGTGTCCGCTTGTTCGGGGCGGTAGAACATGGGCTGCCAGCCTTCGGCGATCTCGGCCGCGAGTGCGACGTTCTTCGGGCCGATCGCGGCGAGCATGATCGGGATCTGCTCGCGTACCGGGTGGTTGATCAGCCGTAGTGGTTTGCCCAGGCCGGTGCCCAGGTCGGGGAGCATTGGGACCTGGTAGTGCCGGCCCACGTGGCTGACCTTCTCGCGTTGCCAGACCTGGCGGCAGATGTCCACGACCTCGCGGGTGCGGCCGAGCGGGTCGTCGTAGGCGACGCCGTGGAAGCCCTCGATCACCTGTGGGCCGGACGCGCCGAGCCCCAGGGTGAACCGTCCACCCGAGACGTAGTCCAGGCCCGCCGCGGTCATCGCGGTGAGCGTGGGGGTGCGGGTGTAGATCGGGAGGATGCCGCTGGCTATCTCCACGGTTCTGGTGTGGGCCGCGGCGTAGCCCAGCTGGCTGACCGCGTCGAAGGTGTACGCCTCCGGTACGAACAGGATCTGCAACCCGGCCGCCTCGTACTCGACGAGGTCGTCCACGGCCTCCAGAAACCCTCCGCTGTACGTCAGCGACATTCCCACTCGCACGTCAGCCTCCTGAGATCACGTAGTCGGCGAGCCGGAACCGGCGGGTGCGGAACCGGTACTCGATCATGTAGCCGGGCCAGTTGTTGGTGTTGCGGCGGCCGTCGAGGTACCAGCTGTCGCAGCCGCCCGTGTTCCACACCGTCGTGGTGAGCCGCCGCTGTGTCCGTTCGTCGAAGCGGTCGAGCACGTCCGCGCGTACGTCCAACGTGCGGGCGCCGTCCCGCAGGACCCGTGCGGCCCGGACGACGTAGGCGATCTGGCTCTCCAGCATGTGGACGATGGAGCCGGAACCGACGTTGGTGTTCGGGCCGTACATCAGGAAGAAGTTCGGGAAGCCGCTGACCGCGAGACCGAGGTAGGCACGTGCGCCGTCGCGCCACACCTCGTTCAGCTCCCGGCCGTCGGGGCCGGTGACGCGCATCGGCGCGACGAAGTCGTGTGAGCGGAACCCGGTGGCGAGGATGATCGTGTCCACGGGGTACTCGGCGCGGGCGGTCACCACCCCGGTCGGGCGTACCGCCACGATCGGGTCCTCTACCACGGAGACGTTGGGACGGTTGAGGGTCCGGTAGTAGTCGTTGGAGGTGAGCACCCGCTTGCAGCCCACCTCGTAGTGCGGACGCAGCCGGCGGCGCAGCGCGGGGTCACGCACCCAGCGCAGGGCCAGCAGGCACAGCAGTCGTATGTGGGCGGACAGGACGCGGCGGCCCCTCGGGGAGACGAGACCGGGGTTGAGCAACAGTTCGAACCACACGAACACGGCCAGCCGCGAGAGCCTCTGCAGGCCCGGTACGCGGCGGTTCAGCACCGCGCGCAGCCGGGGGTAGCTGCGGTCCGGCTTCACCGAGATCCAGTGCGGGGTGCGCTGGAAGACGTGCATCGCGGCGACGTCCCCGGCGATGCGGGGCACGAACTGGATGGCGCTGGCACCGTTGCCGACCACGGCCACGATCTGACCGCGCAGGTCCACGGTGTGGTCCCACTCCGCGGAGTGGAACGTCGCGCCCGCGAAGGTGTCGAGGCCGGGGAGCGCCGGGCGGGCTGGTCGGCTCAGCTGCCCGCACGCCGACACGAGGAGGTCGGCGGTGTGGGTGCGGCCGTCCCGGGTGCGGATCCGCCAGGCGCCGGCGTCGAAGTCGGCGTCGGTGACCTCCGCACCGAACACGATGTGTCCGGTGACCCCGTGCTCGTCGGCGCAGCAGCGCAGGTAGTCGAGGATCTCGGATTGCTCGGCGAAACGGCGCGACCAGTTCGGGTTGGGGGCGAACGAGTACGAGTAGAGCAGCGCGGGTGCGTCGCAGGCCGCGCCGGGGTAGGTGTTGTCGCGCCAGACACCGCCGAGATCACCGGCCTTCTCGAAGATGGTGATGTCGCTGAAACCGGCCTGCTTGAGCCTGATCGCCAGGCCGATGCCGGAAAAGCCGCTGCCGACGATGGCGATGGACGGCTGCCCCATTCGTTTGGTCTCCTGCTCGACGTGGATCCCGACGATGTGGCGAACGGTAGGAAGCGATGGTCGGTCGTGGCCATGCTCTGCGCGGACACGTCGGTGCGAATTGCGGCCAGGCACGGACCCGCGGGTTCGGACTCGGGCCCGGCGGCTTGACGCCGGACCGGCGGACGTCCCATTCTGCCCCTAGTCAACCGACACCAATGTCGGTTAGGTGCGGAGGTGTGGCGGGCGGATGATCACTGCGGAACAGGTGAGCGCCGCCGTCGGCGCGTGGACGCTGCCGCGCCTGCTGCGGCACAACGCCGTCCGGCACGGCGACCGACCCGCGTTGACCGGGACCGACGGGCGTACCCGAACCTGGCGGGACGTCGGGGAGGAGGTACGAGCCGTCGCGGGCGGGTTGGCAGCGCTGGGCCTGCGCCGCGGCGACCGCATGCTGATCGACATGTCGAGCCGCCCGGAGCACTGGGTCGTCGACTTCGCCGCGGTCTCGGTCGGCGCGATCCCGTGCACGACCTACGCCACGCTCAGCCCCGAGCAGATCCGGCAGGTGGCACTGCACAGCGGGGCCACCGTCGTGGTGCTGGAGGGACCGGCCCAACGGGCCCGCTGGGCCCGCGCGCTCGCCGAGATGCCCACGCTGACCGCGGTCGTGGTGCTCGACGGTGCGGGGCACGCGCGTTATGCCGACCTGGTCGCCGCGGGCCACGACGCGCCGCTCACCGAGCCCGGCCAGAACGACCCGGTCGCGATGATCTACACGTCGGGTACGACCGGCGACCCGAAGGGCGTGGTGCTGACCCACCGGAACGTGCTCTACCAGTGCGCGTTCACGAATCTCGCGCAGCCGACGCCGCCGCACCCCAGGACGGTGGCCTACCTGCCGCTGGCGCACATCGCCGAGCGTGTGCTCGGCATGTACCTTCCGGTGTACACGGCGGGGCATGTGACGATCTGCCCGGATCCCGGCCAGTTGCCCGCCACGCTGGCCGCGGTGCGGCCGCAGGGGTTCTTCGGCGTGCCACGGGTGTGGGAGAAGTTCGCCGCCGTCGCGCGACTGGCGCTGTCCGGCATGGACGAGGAGCGCCGGGCCGCGCTGGACAACGCGCGCGCCCTGGCCACGCGTGCGTACCGGATCCGTGCGAGCGGCGCCGCGCTGCCCGCGGAGTTGGCCATGGAGCTCGAGCGGGCCGACGCCGCGATGCTGCGGCCGCTGCGCGAACGGTTCGGGCTCGCCGAGGCGACCCGGCTGGGCAGTGGCGCCGCCCCGGTCCCGGCCGAGGTGCTGGAGTTCTTCGGCAGCCTGGGCATGCCGATCATGGAGGTGTGGGGTCTCTCCGAGACCACGGGCACGGCCACCAGCACGCTCCCCGACCACTACAGGGCCGGCACGGTCGGACTGCCCGTGCCGGGGATGGCGGTCCGGCTCGCGGCCGACGGGGAGATCGAGGTGCGCGGTCCGCTCGTGTTCCTCGGCTACCTGCGCGCCGACGGGCGGATCGAGCCGGCGGTGGACGCGGACGGCTGGCTGCCGACCGGCGACATCGGCACGTTCGACGACGACGGGCTCCTGCGGATCACCGACCGCAAGAAGGAGATCGTCATCACCGCGAGCGGGAAGAACATCGCGCCCAGCAAGGTGGAGTCGCTGCTGCGGGCACACCCGATGGTCGGCTACGCCGTCGTCGTGGGAGAACGCCGCCCGTACCTGACCGCACTGCTGGTGCTCGACGAGGAGGCCGCGCCGGCCTGGGCGGCGGCCAATGGTCTGTCCACTGTGGAGCTGAAGGACCTGGCGGCCGACCCACGGGTGCACGCGGAGCTCGCCGCCGCGGTCGCGCGGGCCAACGAGGCGTTGTCGCGGCCGGAACAGGTGAAGTCCTTCCGCGTGCTCGACCACGCGTGGGGCCCGGAGAGCGGTGAGCTCACCCCGACGCTGAAGCTGCGGCGACGAGTGATCGAGCAGCGCTACACCGACGTGATCGAGGAACTGTACACGGGAGGTTCGGCGACGTGACCCTGACCGACGAGCAGCGTGACTTCGTGACCGCGATCGACGACTTCTGCGGACGCGAGGTCGGCGCCCGCGAGCGGTGGCTCGAGCTCACCGACGGCGGCGAGACACTGCACAACGCCGAGCTGTACAAGAAGATGGCCGACCTGGGTTGGCTCGGTGTCGCGGTGCCGGAGGCCTACGGCGGTGCCGGGCAGAGCATGGTCGAACTGCTTCTGTTCCTGGAGACCACCGCCTACTGGCAGGCGCCGATCAACGGGTTCGGCACGTCCGCGATCACGGCCGCCTCCATCGAGAAGTTCGGCACCGAGGAACAGAAGCGCAGCGTCTTGGGCGACTTCCTCGCCGGCACGGTGCTGGCGGTGTCGATGTCGGAGCCCGGCGCCGGGTCCGACGTCGGCGCGCTCACGTGCAAGGCCGCACGGCACGACGGCGGGTGGGTGGTCAACGGCCAGAAGACCTGGTGCTCCAACGCGCATCTCGCCGACCACGTACTGCTCGTCGCACGCACCTCCACCGAGGGCGGCAAGCACGACGGGCTCACCATGTTCCTGGTGCCGGCCGGTGCCGAGGGCCTGGCGGTGCACGGCATCGACACGATGGGCGGCCGCGAGGTCAACGACCTGTACTTCACCGACTGCTTCCTGCCCGACGACGCGGTGGTCGGCGAGGTCGACAAGGGCTGGCGCCAGCTGATGGCCGGACTGAACATGGAGCGGATGATCCTGGCCGGCCTGATGCTCGGCACCGCACGCAGGGCGTTCGACGACACCGTGACCTACGTGCGGGAGCGGCACCAGTTCGGCCGCCCTGTCGGTACCTTCCAGGCGCTGCGGCACCGGCTCGCCGACCACGCGACGGAACTGGAGTGCACCCGCCTGCTGGTGCACGACGTGGCGCGCCGGATCGCGGCCGACCCGGCCCGGCTGCTGCCACGCGAGGCCTCGATGGCCAAGCTGAAGGCCACGGAGGTCGCGAAGGCCATGGCGCTGGACGGCATGCAGATGATGGGCGGCTACGGCTACGCGACGGAGTACGGCATGGAGCGCCTGTTGCGCGGTACGGTCGTGTCCACTGTGTACGGTGGGACCAGCGAGATCCAGCGCGACATCATCGGGAAGACCTACGGTCTGTAGTACCCCGAGGATTCAACAGCGCGGGTCGAGCCCGTGCCACAGCAGCCGCATCGCCGCCGTGACGAGCTCGTCCCGCGTCATCTCGCCGCGTCGCGCCCACCACTGGGCCAGTCCGTCGATACCGGTGATGAGCAGCTCGACGACGGCTTCCGTTGCGGAGGAGTCGGGGCCGAGCCCGATCCGCCGCAGGTCCGGGGACAGCAGCGCGGTCACCGCCCGGGTGCGGGCCTCCCGGATGCCCCACCGAACGGCCTGGATCTCCGCGTCGTCCTCGTCGGACCAGTCGAACAGCAGGTGCCGCGCGGCGGGTTGTGACTCGGCGAAGCTGAAGTACGCGTCGATCGTGGCACGCATGCGCTCCTCGGGCGCGCCGGTGCCGGTGATGCGCGCGCCGACGTACTCGATCAGCGCCGCGTTCTGCTCCTGGAGCACGGACAGCAGCAGGACCCGCTTGTTCGGGAAGTGGTCGTACAGCACGGATCGGGTGACTCCGGCGGCCTCGGCGATCGCGCTCATCGCCGTCGCGTGATAGCCCGTCGCCGCGAGCACGTCGAGCGCCGCTTCGAGGATCTTCGCCCGCCGCTGTGGCCCCCGCAGGCGAGACCGGCCCGGCCGTGTCGTGTCCGCCATGCCCCTCCCTCTGCCCGCTCACCAGCACCTTAGCCGACGTCGATGCCGGTATCGGCCGCCACGCGGACGGGCGGCGCGCCAGGGCGGTCCCCCGTCACCGGAGTTCGGCGACCTCGGGCAGGTCGTCGCCGAAGTACTGGTGCAGGATCCTCCGGAAGGACCGGTCGCCGCGGCGCTCGAGGTAGCGGCGGCCCGCGGCGCTACGGCCCAGGACGTGGTAGCGAAGAAAGTTGAGCGCGAGCAGCGGCGGGATGGCCCAGGGAAGCCGGTAAGGGAGCTCCAGGTCGTGCACGCCCTTGCGGCCGATGAAGTAGCCGAGCATGCTGAGCAGCCGTTCCCGGGCGTACGTTCCGCGCTGGCGGGCGAAGCGCCGGAAATGGAGGGAGCGCTGGGCGTCGACGGCGGCCCTCGCCAAGGGCGGCCCGGACGGCCCACCGTAGCTCTGGGTGAGCAGCAGGTGGTAGTTGAGCCGGTGTTGGCCACGTTCGCTGTGGTGGAGCCAGTCCTCGTCGATGCCCAGCAGCCAGCCCACGTATCGCCACATGTGCATCACGGCGCGGGACTCGGCCCGGGTGACGCGGACGCCAAGTAGCCGGACCCCCAGGAGTGGTACGGCGTTGAACAGACCCAGCGTCGCGGCGAGGTCGGAGCGGTTGATCGGCAGCCCCCACCGGCCGGTGTCCCACTCCCCTCGGGTTTCGAACCGGTAGTTGACCAGTGCGTGCATGAGACGGACGTGGACGGTGAGCCGGAAGCCCGCGCCGGTGCGCCGCATCGCGTCGTGCCCGGAGATCGTGGTGGCCCAGTGTTGGGTCTCGGCGAGCCTGCGGCGGGTCCTGGAGCCGGTCAGCGCCCCGGTCTGAACGAGCACGTCGGCCGCGCCGCCGAACCGGTAGGACCCGATCAGGGACAGCTGGAGCAGGACATCGGCGGCGTTGCGGCCGAAGCGCCGGAAGACCCGGCCGCCGTCGTTGACCAGGTCGAAGTCCACCCAGTCCGGGACGGTGTCGACCGCGGAGAAGAAGTCCCGCAGCGGCCGCGCCGCGTCGGGTACCCGCTCGATCCCCTCGGTGAGCGCCTGCGTGAACTGCGCCATCGAGACCTTGTCCGGATCGTCCGGGTTCCGGCTGGTGATCGCCCGGGCCAGCGCGGCACCGGGCTCGTCCCGGGCGTGGAGGCGCCTGCCGATCGTGTCCAGCAGCGCGGGGTCGGGGTCGTGCAGTCGGATCAGCCGCCGCAACGGGCGGCCGATCCGGCGGTTGACGGGCTCGGTCTCGCGGAACCGCTGTGGGTAGGTGCCGGTCATCGTGGCTTTGGTCCAATCGTGGGCATTCGCGTCGGCGAGACGAGCCTGGGTGACGCGCCACGGGTGCGGGCCCCTGCGCCTCGGCACCCGTGGCGCGCCTGATCAGGGGTTGGGCAGCGGCACGGTGTCGAAGGCGTTGGGCAGCCCCAGGTCGAACCGCCGGTCGTCGTCGTCGAAGATCCCCTGGAAACCCTCCGGCAGCCAGAGGTCGTACAGCGTGGCGTGGGTCATGCCGCCACCGGTGTTGTCCATGATCGCGTTGGCCGCCTTACGACCGGCCTCGTTCGCGCCCTCCATCGTCGCGAGGTTGATGTTGGCCTTGACGTAGTCGGAGGCGATGTAGAGGTTGGGAATCGCGGTGGTCGCCTCCGGCCTGCTGTTCCACGAGTCGGGCGAGTTGATCAGCAGGGGTTCGTCGTTGGCGACGCCCGGGGTGCCGGGCGCGGTGATCGCGGGGTCGATGAAGGTGGAATGGATCATGGCGTCCGGCAGGGCGAACGGACCGAAGGGGATCGACCGGCGCAGCTGTTCCTTGATCTCGGCGATGATCTCGGTCGGCGTGCAGTTCTTGGCCGCCTTGCCGTAGAGGACACCGGGCTTGTCCCAGGCGGACACGTCGATCGAGAGGCAGTCCTGGACAGAGCCGTCCCCGTAGGTGGTGGCGAACTTCCTCTTCCAGAACTGGTTCTGGTTGATGGAGGTCAGCGCCCACGGCTGGGCGGAGTAGGCGACGTGTCCCTTGCTCAGGTTCAGCGGGCTCCGCAGGTACATCATGACGCCGTTCATCCAGTCCCAGGTGAGGTTCCGGATCCTGGCAAGACTGGGGTCCGCGGCGAGGATGTCGTTGCTGAGCAGGGGAATGGCGCGCTCGACCGGGACGGCGAGCACGTAGTGGTCGGCGTCGACCACGGTGTCACCGGTGCTGGTCGAGACGCGGGCGCCGCTGATGGTGCGGTTGGTGACCTGGAGTTCGGTCAGGGTGGCGCCCATGGTGAACGTGACCCCGCGGGTGCGCAGGTAGTCCACCCATGGGTCGACGAGCGCCTCGTTCGTCGGCGCGTTGAGCACCCGGTCGGGTGCGCTGTAGCCGCCGAGACCGAGCGTGCTGTAAACCCATGCCTCGGCCATGAGCCCCATGGTCCTGGCGTTCGCCTTGTCCGGTTTCGCCGCGACGAGGGTGCTGGTGAACATGTCCACGAGGATGTCCCGGTAGTTCTGGGACATCCTCGCCGACTGGACGAACTCGGCGAAGCTCAGCTTCTCCCACTGCCCGAGGCGGCGCTTGGGACCGCTCGTGACGAACACGATCATCTTCTGCAGGAAGTAGAGGATCTCGTCGATCGGCACCAGCGTGCCGAGCGAGATCGCGGTCTGCAGGAAGGCGAGCAGGGAGTCGGGGGACAGCGTACCGATGAGGCTGCCCCGCGCGGGCAGCCGCAGCGTGGTGCCCCGGTAGAAGGCGACCTCCTCCTCGCCGGAGACGAGGTTGTCCTTCGCGGTGCCGCCGGGCACCGGGATCCTGCTCATCGTTTCCGGAAGGTTCTGGTAGAAGCCGGGGAAGAACCGGAACCCGTGCTCGGCGGGCAGGTCGAACCGGCCACCGGTACCGGTGCCCGGCACGGGCATGCTGCGGCACTTGCCGCCCCAGGCCTTCCGCTCGTAGACCGTCACCTGGAAGCCGCGTTCGGCGAGCTCGTGGGCGACGGTCAGGCCGCCCATGCCGCCGCCGAAGACCGCGACCCGACGACCGGCGGCGCGGCGTACCGACCGGGGCGCGGCGGCGGCCTCGGTCGCGGAGGTGATCCCGAGACCGGTGGCGCCGGCCACTGTCGCGCCGGCGGCGAGGGAGCCGAGGAACCGGCGCCGGCCGATGCGCGGATCGTGGCCGTTCGAGGGGCCGGTGTGGTTCGACGAGTGGACGTCATCCGACATTGGAGACTCCTTCGATACCCTAACCGACATCACTGTCGGTTCTTGTGGGAGCAGGATGGAACGTCGGTCACGCGTGCGTCAAGTCCTGACCGTCGCGTTCTGGTCACAGTGAGTACGTTTTCCCCCAACGGCTATCGAGATGGACATGAGGGTCGACGCACTCGGGTCCAGTCTCTTCCGTGGCGTCGTGTCGGCCGAGGCCAACAGCGATGTCGGTTAGTGGAAGGTGCCTGGGGTCGCGCCGGTCCAGCGCTTGAAGGCGTGGCTGAACCCGGACGTGCTCGCGTAGCCGAGGGCGTCGGCGACCGTCTCCACCGTGTGCCCGTCCGCCAGCATCGCGCGGGCGAGCGCCGTCGCCACCTCGGTGGCGAGCACGCTGAACGACGTTCCCTCGGCGTGCAGGGCGCGCCGCAACGAGCGCTCGCCGAGGTTGAGGTCGGCGGCGACCTGACGCGGGGTGGCGATCCCCTCGCCCCGCTCCACTCCCCGGTGCAGCCGGTCGCGGACGGTCTGGGCCAGGTCCACGGGTGCCGGACGACGCAGTTCGGTCCGGCGCCTCTCGCAGTGGCGACGGGACAGCGCCGCGGTGTGCGGTTCGGCCTGCAACAGTGGCGTGTTCAACGCCTCCGCCGTCAGGACGCCGCCGGTGACGGGCCTGCCGAAGGCGGGGCGCACGCCGAACAACCGCTGGTAGACGGCTCCGTAGGACGGTTCGGGGTGCTGGAAGTCCAGGTGGCTGATCGGACGGCAGGGACCGATCAGGTCACGGACGAACGTGACCGTCGCGGCCATCTCGCGCTCGGCCAGGAACCGGCAGACGTCCGGGTCGGCGTCCCCGGGCAGGGCGCGCTGGTCCAGCGTCGCGCGGAGGCCGTGCTCGGTGCGCTGGATCATGAACGGGGTGAACATGAAGGTGAGGTCGAGGTAGCTCAGGCCGACCTCCACCGCCTGGCCGAGCGTCGCGCTGCTGATGGCCGCGAGACCGAGCAGCCCGTAGGTCGTCAGGTGGTACCGCCGGCCTGCGGTGAGCCCGAGGGCGGGCACGTGCGCCAGTTCGCGGACGAGGTTGCCGATCAGCGCGTGCTCCTGCCCGGCGCTGATCTCGGCGTCCG
Source organism: Actinophytocola oryzae (assembly GCF_004364325.1). GTDB lineage: Bacteria > Actinomycetota > Actinomycetes > Mycobacteriales > Pseudonocardiaceae > Actinophytocola > Actinophytocola oryzae. The sequence goes on from NZ_SOCP01000020.1 coordinate 12,886, forward strand.
GATCGGTCAGGTCCATGCTGCCCAGCCCGGTGCCGCGCAGGCAGCGTTCGATCGGCATGCCGTGTTCGCCGGCGAGTTCGGTCAGAAGCGCCGCGCTGGCAGTGCCACGCCTGCTGTTGGCCGTAAGTCGCACCGAAGTGTCCGCGTCGTGCATGGCCGCTCCCCGTTACCGCTCCCTACTGTGCGATCAAGTCACAGTCTCGGCGATCCGAGAACACTTCTACCAGGAGAGCACGCCAATGGTGGAGTGCGCCTCACAGCGGGATGTTGCCGTGTTTCTTGGCCGGCAGTACCTTTCGCTTGTTCCGCAACGCATCGAACGCGTTCCCGACCTGGAGCCGGGTCTCGGCGGGCACGATCACCGCGTCCACGTAGCCGCGGTCGGCCGCGGAGTACACGTCGGCGTGGTGTTCGCGGTACCGGTCGGCGAGGCGTCGTTCCGCGGCCGGGCGGTCCGCTTCGGCCAGCGCGGCGAGCTCACGGCGGTGCAGGATCCGCACGGCGCCCTCCGCACCCATGACCGCGATCTCCGCGGTGGGCCAGGCGAGATTGACGTCCGCTCCGAGGTGTTTGGACCCCATCACGGCGTAGCCACCGCCGTAGGCCTTCCTGGTCACGACCGTCACCTGCGGGACAGTGGCCTCCGCGTAGGCGTAGAGGAGCTTGGCGCCCCGGCGGATGATTCCGGCACGCTCCTGTGCGATGCCCGGCAGGTACCCCGGGACGTCGACGAGGGTGAGCAGCGGGATGCCGAAGGCGTCGCAGAACCGCACGAACCGCGCCGCCTTCTCGGACGCGTCGATGTCGATCACCCCGGCGTGGTGGCGCGGCTGGTTGGCGACGATGCCGACCGAACTGCCCCGGACCCGGCCGAAGGCGCAGATCATGTTGGGTGCGAACGCACCGTGCACCTGGGTGAACTCCCCTTCGTCGACGATCCTGGCGATCACCTCGGTCATGTCGTAGGCCCGCTGCGGGGAGTCGGGGACCAGCGCGTCGAGCTCCAGGTCACGTGCCGTCTGGCCGGGACTGCTCGGATCGGCGAACCGCGGAGCGGTGTCGAGGTTGTTCGAGGGCAGGTAACCCAGCAGGGTCTTGACCCAGTCGATCGCGTCGGCCTCGTCCGCGGCCCGGTGGTGCGCGTTGCCGGACACCGTCGTGTTGGTCGCGGCTCCGCCGAGGTCCTGGGGGCTCACCCGCTCGCCGGAGACGGCGTGCACGACCTGCGGACCAGTGATGTACATGTGCGAGATTTCCTCGACCATCACGGTGAAGTCCGTGATGGCCGGGGTGTAAACGGCGCCCCCCGCGCAGGGACCCATGATCATCGAGATCTGCGGGACGACACCCGAGAAGTGCACGTTCCGGCGTGCGAGCTCGGCGAAGTAGGCGAGGGAGACGACGCCTTCCTGGATCCGGGCGCCACCGGAGTCGTTGATGCCGACGACGGGACAGCCGATCGAGAGCGCCAGGTCCATCACCTTGAGGACCTTCGCGCCGAAGACTTCTCCCATACTGCCGCCGAACACGCTGAAGTCCTGGGAGAACAGGCAGATCTGCCGGCCGTCGACCCGTGCGTGCCCGGTGACCACCCCGTCGCCGTAGGGGCGGTCCGCGTCCAGGCCGAACTCCTTGTGGCGGTGCCGGGCGAGCTGGTCGAGCTCCACGAAGGACCCGGGATCGACGAGCAGGTCGATGCGCTCGCGGGCGGTGAGCTTGCCCTTGGCGTGCTGCCGGTCGGCCGCGTGCTTCTCGGCGGTCGACACCGCGTCGTTCCGGCGCGCGTTCAGGTCGCAGATCCGCGCGGCGGTGCTGGTCTCGGTGGGCGAATCGGCTTCGAACATGCCGCTCCTCCTTGCCGGCAGCGCCCATCGAACGGGTCGGCGCGGCTGGGATCCTGGGATTTTTTCGCGGGTTCGAAATTGTTGCCAAAGGCCGACGGAAAAGTCAAGTCCTCTTTGTCTTGGTCGTTAGTGGACTCTGAGTTTTCCTTGTGGCACGAAGACTTCGTGACGCTCCGGTGCCTGACGCCCGGTCATTGTCCATTGCTTTTGGCGGGTGAGCGCGAATATGCGTGGTGATCGCGCGGTTTTGGCGATCGTGGCCATGGTCGCGTTCGTGGCGGCCCTGGACACCACGGTCGTGGCGTCGGCCGGGCCGTCGATGGGCCGGGAGCTGGGGCTGGGGCTGGCCGTCCTGGGCTGGGCCGGGATCGCGTACCTGCTGCCGTACGGGGTGGTGATGCTGCCGGCCGGTGCGGTGATCGACCGGCTCGGCAGGCGCCGGGTCCTGTTCGCCGGCTGCGGACTGTTCGCTGCCGGTGCGCTGCTCGGCGGACTGGCCTGGTCCTCGGGTGCCCTCCTGGCGGCGCGGGGAGTCCAGGGCTTCGCGGCGGCGTTCCTGGTGCCGGGCACGCTCAGCCTCGTCCGGACCGGGTTGCCCGCGCGACGGCGAGCACTCGCCGTGGCGGTCTGGACGGCCGCGCTGGCCGGCGCGCTCGCGCTGGGGCCGTTGCTCGGCGGGGTGGTCGCGGAGCACCTGCACTGGCGCTGGATCTTCCTCGGCACCCTGCCGGTCTTCGCGGTCGTGGCGGCACTGGTCGCCCTGGCCGTGGGGCCGGAACCGGTCCGGGCCGGCACCACCGTACGGCGCCGCGCGGCCGCGTTGTTCCGGCCGCCCGCGCGCCGGACCTTTGCCGGCGCGAACGCGCTGATGGTGCTGTGGGGCCTCGGGATGAGCGGGATCGCGTTCTTCACTCCCCTGGTGCACCAGCGGTTCCTCGGACTGGCACCGCAGGCCGCCGGGGCGCCGCTCGTGCTGGTGGCGGTCGCGCTGGTCGGTACGACACCGTTCGTCGCGCCGGTCTCCCGCGCGCTGGGACCGGCGCGCGGCGTATGCCTCGGCTTTCTCGTGGTGGCCGCCGGGCTGCTGGCCGTCGCGCTGGTCGGCACAGAGCCCGCGGTGGCGCCCAGGTTCGCCGGACTCCTGCTGGTCGGCGTGGGTGCGGCGTTCACGGCCCCGGTCACCGCCCACGCCCTCGACGTGGTCGCCGAGGAGGACGCCGCGACCGCGTCCGGGGTGCTGCTGTCGGCCCAGGAGCTCGCGGGCGCGCTGGGGGTCGGGTTGACCGGGGTCGTTCTCACCACCGTCCGCGCGGGCGAGCTCGCGTCCGGCGCGGAGGACGGACCCGCCCTCGCGGCCGGGTACACGGCCGCGCTGCTGCTCGCCGCCGTGGTGCACCTGCTCGCGGCCGCGGTCGCGCTGGTGGTCCTCGCGCCGCGCGGGGTCGCGGCGCGAACCGACGTCCGGACAACGTCGTCCCAGGAATGCGAGAGACCATGAACACTGGATCGAGCGGCTACGGAGCGAACGCGCCGGAAGACGAGCGGCGGTGGCGAACCTGGCTCGCCGGGCGGCTCCGCGACCTCGTCGGAAGGCCGGTCGGTGAGCACGAGCTCGACCGGCCGCTGCACGAGTTCGGCGTGTCGTCGCGGGACGCGACCGCGCTTGCCGCGGAGATCGGCGAACTCCTCGGCCGCGAGCTGCCGAGCACCCTAGTGTGGACCGCGCCCACGATCGCGGAACTGGCCGGGTCGCTCGCCGCGCCGCCCGGGACGCCCGACTCCTCCTCGGAGCCGGTCGTCCCGCGGGACGAACCGGTCGCGGTGGTCGGTGTCGCCTGCCGGTTCCCCGGCGCATCCGGTCCCCGGACGTTCTGGTCGATGCTGACCGATGGCGGCGACGCCATCGGCACGGTGCCGGCCGGGCGGTGGGAACGGTTCGCCCCGCCGGCCGCCACGACGGATCTGCCGCGCCACGGCGCCTTCCTGGACGACGTGGCCGGATTCGACGCCGAGTTCTTCGGGATCGGTCCGCACGAGGCCGAGGTGATGGATCCGCAGCAGCGCCTGCTGCTGGAACTCACCTGGGAGGCGCTCGCCGACGCGGGTATTCCCGCGGAGTCGTTGCGCGGCAGCGACTGCGGAGTGTTCGCCGGCCTGTCCGCCACGGAGTACGGCCAGCTGACGATGTCCGATCCGGACCGTGTCGACGCCTGGTCGGGCACCGGTGCCGCCGCGTCGATAGCCGCCAACCGGGTGTCCTACGCGCTCGGTGCGCACGGCCCCAGCATCACCGTCGACACCGCGTGCTCGTCGTCGCTGGTCGCGGTGCACCTCGCCGTGCGTGCCCTGGCCGACGGCGAGGCGTCCGCCGCGATCGTCGGCGGTGTCAACGTGCTGTTGTCGCCGTCGGTCACCGCGAACTTCGCGCGTGCCGGTGTGCTCGCGGGCGACGGCCGGTGCAAGCCGTTCGACGCCGCCGCGGACGGGATCGTGCGCGGCGAGGGCTGCGGTGTCGTGGTCATGAAGCGCCTCGCCGACGCGCAGGAGGCCGGTGACCGGATCCTGGCGGTCGTCCTGGGCAGCGGGGTCAACTCCGACGGCCGGTCGAACGGGCTCACCGCCCCGCACCCCGACGCCCAGCGGAGGCTGCTCACCAGGGCGTACGCCAAGGCCGGGGTGTCGGTTCGCGCGCTGGACTACGTGGAGGCCCACGGCACCGGGACGCCGCTCGGCGACCCGATCGAGGCCGGGGCGCTGGCCACGGTGTTCGGCGCGGGACGAAAACCGGAGCGCCCGCTGCTGGTCGGCTCGGTGAAGGGCAACATCGGGCACCTGGAGGGCGCGGCGGGCATGGCCGGGTTCATCAAGGTCGTGCTGAGCCTGCGGAACGGGCGGATCCCGGCAAGCCGGCACCACACCACCCCCAGTCCGCACATCGACTTCGCGGCTGGCCGGCTCCGGGTCGTGACCGCGAACACCGACTGGCCGCGCTACGCGGGCGTCGCCAGGGCAGGGGTGTCGTCGTTCGGGTTCGGTGGGACGAACGCCCACGTCGTGCTGGAGGAGTGGCCGGACCTCCGCCACCGCGGCGGTCCGGCGCGCACGCGTCCGGAGCTGGTGACCCTTTCGGCGCGCTCGGAGCCCCGGCTGCGGGCCCGGGCCCGCGCGCTGGCGGAAGGCCTTGGCGACGGGCCGGGCGTCGGCGAGGTCGCGGCGGCACTGGCGCACGGCCAGGACCAGGCGCCGGTGCGCGCCGCGATCACCGCGCGCGACCTCACCGAGTTGCGGGACCGGCTGTCCGAACTGGGCTCGGGACGGCCGCACCCGTCGGTGCGGACGGGAGGCGGGGACGCAGCCGCTCCGGTGTTCGTGTTCTCCGGTCACGGTTCCCAGTGGCAGGCGATGGGTGAGCGGCTGATCGAGGAGGAGCCCGCGTTCGCCGGGGCGGTGTCGGAGCTGGATCCCCCCTTCGCGGCGGTCGCAGGCGTCGAGCTGTCCGCGCTGCTCGACGGCACGGCGGACACCGGTGCGCTGGCCACCCGTCAGCTGGCCCTCTTCGGCACGCAGGTCGCGCTCACGGAGCTGTGGCGCGGTTACGGCGTGCGGCCCGCCGCGGTCATCGGGCACTCGATGGGCGAGGTCGCCGCCGCCGTCGCGGTCGGGGCGCTGGCGCCCGAGGACGGTCTGCGCGTGATGGCGGCCCGCGCCGCACTGCTCGGCGAACTCGACACGGCCGGGGCGGGTGCCATGGCCGCGGTGGACCTCGCGCCGGACGAGCTGCGCGACCTCGGCCGCCGATTCCCCGCCGTGACCGTCGCGGTGTACGCGTCGCCGTCCCAGTGCACCGTCTGCGGCCCTCCCGACCAGGTGGCGGCGCTCGTGGCACACGTCGCGGCGGGCGGCGGACTGGCCAGGGTCCTGCCGGTCGGCGGCGCCGGGCATTCGGCCGCGGTGGAGCCGCTGCTCGACCGCTTCCGGGAGTCGGTGGGCCTGCTGGCGGCCGGTACGCCCACCACGGCCTGGTACTCGACGGTGCTGGACGATCCGCGGGCGACACCGGCGTTCGACACCGCGTACTGGGCCGGGAACCTGCGCCGTCCGGTGCGGTTCACGCACGCCGTCGCCGCGGCCCTCGGCGACGGGCACCGCTTGTTCGTCGAGATCTCGCCGCACCCGATCACGGGCGTCGCGATCGAGCAGACCGCCGCCTCGCTGGGCAGCACCGGCGTCGCCGTGGTGCCCAGCCTGCGCCGTGACCCGGACGGCACCTCCGACGGCTTCGCCACCGCCCTGGCCGCACTGCACGTCTGCGGTCACCCCGAGATCGTGCGGCGCCGGTACCCGGACCGGGTTGTCGTCGACCTGCCGCCGCCCGTGTGGGAACACCGGACGTACTGGGCGCCGCCCGTCGCCGCCGGTCGGTCCGGACACCACCCGTTCCTCGGCGGGCGAACCGAGGTCCCTGGCACCGCCCTCTGGCTGTGGCACGGCGACGTCGGCCTTGCCGCGCACCCGTGGCTCGCGGACCACCCCGTGCACGGCGTCCCGGTCCTACCCGCCGCGGGCACTCTCGAGCTGCTGCTCGCGGCGGCCACGGAAATCCTGCCGCACCGGCGAAATCCGGAGCTCAGGGACGTGGTGCTGCACGAGGCCCTGCCACTGGCGGAGCGCACCCCGGTCTGCGTGTCGGCGGACCGCGGTCCTGGCGAGGAGGTCAGGCTGTCCGTGCTGGCCAACCGCGGCGGGGAATGGGTGCCGCACGCGACGGCCACGGCGGTCGTCCTCCGGGCCGCACCGTCCGAAGTGGACGCCGCCGCGATCGTCGCCGGCGTCGTGTCACCCGCCGGCGCAGGCCACCCGCGGTTCGTCCTGCACCCGGCTCTCGGTGACGCCGGCCTACGGCTGCTGACGTCGGTGGCCGGCGATCCAGGTGACGGGGTCTGGCTCCCGGAGCGGTTCGGCCGGGTCCGCGTCACCGGAGACCCCCGCCTGGCCACGCGGGCGGCCGCCTCGGCGACCGGCGGGTCCGGCGTCCTCCACCTGCTCGACGACACCGGCGTGGTCCTCGCCGAACTCGACGGGGTCCGGGTGGCGAGCGTGCGCCGGGCCGACCTGCCGTTCACCCCGGAACGGGTGGCCTACCAGGCCGAATGGGTTCCTCGCGAACCGCCGGTCACGGCGGTCACGGCGGGGACGTGGGTTCTGGTGCACGACGCCGAGGCCCGGGCCGCCGCGGTCGCGGGCCGGCTCGCCGAGCTGGGACACGAGGCACTGCCGGTCCCGCTCGGCCGTCGCGCCGAGCTCGCCTCGCTCGTCGCGGCCCGCGACGTGAGCGGCGTCGTGCTCCTGGCGGGAGACGGTCCGGCCGGGCCACGCGAGTCGATGGACCTCGTGCTCGCCGCCGCGGACGTCGTCCGCGAGCTGGTCGGGCTCGGCGGCACCCCGCCTCGCCTGTGGCTCGCGACCCGGGACGCCGCCGTGATCACCGCCGAGCCGGGCCGGCCCGGCGGCGCGGCGTTGCGCGGGCTGGTCCGGGTGCTGGCCTACGAACATCCCGAACTACGGGCGAGCTGGATCGACGTCGACGCCGACGAGGACCTGGTCCGTGAGCTGCTGGCGGACGCGCCCGACGACGAGTGCGCGTGGCGGGCACACCGGCGTCACACCCGCGAGCTGACCCGTGCCGTCCTGTCCGCGGCCGAGGACCCGGTGCCGGTCGTCCGCGACGGCGCCTACCTGATCTCCGGCGGCCTCGGCGGGCTGGGCCTGCTCGCGGCGCGGTGGCTGGCCGAGCGCGGCGCCACCCGGATCGTCCTGCTGGGCCGCGGGGGACCGCTGGCCGCGGCGGAAGAGGTGATCGGTGAGCTCAGCGACGGCGGCACCGAGGTGGTCGTGGTGCTGGGCGACGTAGCCACGCCCGGTGTCGCGGAGCGTGCCGTGCGGGGAGCCGTCGCGGACGGTGTCCCACTGCGTGGCGTCCTGCACGCCGCCGGGGTCCTCGCGGACGGCGCGGTGCTCGCACTGGAACCGGGCGACCTGGCCACCGTGTGGCGTCCGAAGACCGAGGGCGCCCTTCGCCTGCACGAGGCGTGCGCGGGGCAGGAGCTGGACTGGTGGCTGGCGTTCTCCTCCGCGGCGGCCTTGTTCGGGTCGCCCGGCCAGGCCGCCTACGCGACCGCGAACGCGTGGCTCGACGCGTTCACCGCGTGGCGGCGCGCACGGGGACTGCCCGGGACGACGATCCAGTGGGGTCCCTGGGGCGCGGTCGGCGGTGCCGTGGGACGGCGCAACCCGATCCTCGAACCGATGCCGCCGGGCGAGGGGCTCGCCGCCTTGTCCGCGGTGCTCGCCTCGGGGCGCGGCGAGACGTCGATCACCAGGATGAACGCGGAGACCGTGCTCGAACTCTTCCCCGGGCTGTCCGCACGTCCGTTCTTCACCTCGCTCGTCGGCCCCGACCGCACCAGCCGGCCCGCGTTCGACGCCGCCGCCCTGCACGCACTCACCACGCGGGATCCGGAGCACGCGCGGGCCGTCGTCCTCGACCACCTGCGCTCGGTGGTGGCCGAGATGATGTGGCGGGACGCCGGGCTGCTCGACCCGCACACCCCGTTGACGGCGCTCGGGCTCGACTCACTGCTGGCGATGCGGGCCCGTGCCGCGATCGAGCGCGACTTCGGCACGTCGCTCCCGCTGCCGGCGCTGCTGCGGGGTGCCAGCCTGGCCGACCTCGCCGACCAGCTCGTCGGCCGGCTGCTCCCGCGTGCCGTGGACACTCGCGGCGAGAGGCGGGGACCCCACCCCCGCGACCTCGCCGAACGCTGGGTCGCCCTGCGGTGGCGCGCCGTGCTCGGTGAAGGTGCGGACGTCGCGGTCGACGTGCCCTTCTCCGCGACCGGCGCGGACGACACGACGGCCGGGCGGCTGTGTGCCGAGGTCGCCGCGGAGCTGGGGCGTGACGTCGCGGCCGGGGAGCTGTTCGCCGAACCGACCATCGCCGGGATGGCGAATGTCGTCCGGGCGGAGCTGGAAGGCCGCGGCGACGGGCCGGTGCGGGTGCTCGCCGGAGACGGGAGCGGCCCGGCGCTGTTCCTGTTCCACGCCGCGGGCAGCCCCACCGCGGCCTACCGGCCGCTGGTCCGGTCGTTGCGCGCGGGCGTGACCGTCTACGGCATGGAACGCGTCGACGAGCTCGGGACGGTGGAGGCGAAGGCCGCCTGGTACGCCGAGATGATCCGCCTGCGGCAACCCGAAGGCCCCTACCGGCTCGGTGGCTGGTCCTTCGGAGGGCTACTGGCCCTCGAGACCGCCCGGCAGCTCACCGCGGCCGGCGGCGAGGTCGCCCTGCTGTTCCTGATCGACACGATAATCCCGCTGCCCGTGGCGGATCGTGCGCACGACGAGGTCCTGCACACCCGCCTGCGCCGGTTCGTCGACTACGTCGAGGAGACCTACCAGATCGGGCTCGGGCTGACGGCGGACGAGCTGGCCGGGATGTCCGAGGCCGAGCGCGACGACGTCGTCCTGCGGCGGCTGCGGGAGCGGGTGGCGACGATGGGCGATGCGGTGCTCGAACACCAGCGGACGTCCTATGTGGACGCCCGGATCGCGGAAAGCCACACCCCCACGACGTACCCCGGACCGGTGCTGCTCTTCCGCGCGAAGGACCCGCACCCGCTGACCACCACGCTCGACCCGCGCTACCTGCGCACCGACGACACGCTCGGCTGGCACGAGTTCTGCCCCGACCTGGAAGTCGTGCGCGTGCACGGCGACCACATCACGGTGATCGACCCGCCCCACGTCGCGGTGATCGCGGACCGCGTCTCCGCCGCGCTTTTCGAACCGAGGAGTTGAGGACCGATGAGCCGACACGGAACACTGCGCCGCCGCACGGCGGGAGCACTCGTCGCGGCCCTGCTGGCCGGCGCCGTGCTGCCCGTTCCCGGTGCGGGCGCGACGCCCCGCGCGGACGCGACGGCCGACGACGGCGCGTGGGTGGTGCGGGAGACACGGATCGACGCACGGACGATCGACCTGGAGATCCGGTCACCCGCACTCGGCATCACCCCCGGCCTCGTCCGGTTGCTGACGCCACAGGGCTGGTCGAAGGGCGACGGCCGGACGTGGCCGGTGCTGTACCTGCTGCATGGCTGCTGTGACATCGCGGACTACAAGGCCTGGACGGAGTACACCGACGTCGAACAGTTCACCGAGGACAAGCCGGCGCTGATCGTGATGCCGACCGCCGGCCGGATCGGCATGTACAGCGACTGGTGGAACTTCGGGCTGTACGGCAGCCCGAGTTGGGCGACGTTTCACATGACCGAGGTGAGGCAGATCCTGGAACGGGGCTACGGCGCCGGTACCCGCCGCGCGATCGCCGGGCTCTCGATGGGCGCCTACGGGGCGATGGAGTACGCGAGCCGCTATCCCGGGATGTTCGGCGCCGCCGCGGCCTACAGCGGTGCGATCGACGTCCTCGCCCCGGGCATCCCCGAGGTGACGCAGGCGAACCTGGTCGCACAGGGGTTCCCGCTCTGGGGCGGGCTCTGGGGTGACCCACTCCTGCAGCGGGCACGCTGGGAGGACCACAACCCGGCGCTCAAAGTGGACAGTCTGCGGGGAACGCAGCTCTACGTCTCGTGCGGCAACGGGGTGCCCGGCCCGCTGGACACCGGCTTGATACCACCGGCCGTCGGCGCCCTGATCGAAAGCAACGCGCTGGTGAACACGCTGTTGTTCGTCGACAGGCTTCGCGCGCGGAACATCCCCGCCACGATCGACCTCTACGGGGCCGGCACACACACCTGGCCGTACTGGCAGTTCGCCCTCCACCGGTCGTGGCCGGTGCTGGCGAGCGGCATGGGCATCTAGGAGGACGCCATGACAACGAGTCCCGAGACATCCGAACCCACCCGGCGAGCCGACGTCACCGAGGACGCCGGCCACCCGACCCTGTCCGACGCGCTTCGCCACTGGGCGCGCACGCAGGGCGACAGGTGCGCGGTGACCTTCGTGGACTACCGCGTCCGCGACGCCGGCATGGCGACGTCGATGACGTGGCGAACGCTGGACGCGCGGGTGGACGCGGTCGCCGCCTGGTGCCAGCGGCGCGCGGTCCGCGGCGACCGCGTCGCGGTGCTGGTCGACCAGTCGCTCGACTACGTCGTCGCCTTCCTGGGGGCACTGCGTGCCGGTCTGGTCGCCGTCCCGTTGTTCGAACCGACTCCCCTGCCAGGACACGACGAACGGCTCGCCGCGGTGCTCACCGACTGCGCGCCGTCGCTCGTGCTCACCGCCCGGCGGCACGGGGACGCGATCGAGCGCTTCCTGACGCGCCGGGGGCTGTCCGGGCCCCGGATCGTCGCGGTCGACGTGGTGCCACTGGTGTCCGGCCACGACTACGACCCGGTCCCGCTGCGGCCGGACGACATCGCCTACCTTCAGTACACGTCGGGATCGACCCGCGCACCGGCCGGGGTGATGATCACGCACGCGAACGTCGTCGCGAACGCCCGTCAGGGCATGGCTTCCTACGGGTGTGAGCAGGCACTGACCACGTCCGTCAGCTGGCTGCCGCTCTTCCACGACATGGGACTCGTCCTCGGCCTCGTCTCCCCGGTCCACGGCGGGTTCCCGGCAACCCTGATGGACCCGCTCGCGTTCCTGGCCCGGCCACGGCGGTGGCTCGAGCGGCTGGCCGCGACGCGGGGGCCGGTGGTCACCGCCGCACCCAACTTCGCTTACGGCTACACCGCCTCCCGGACCACCGAGGCGGAACGTGCGGCACTGCGGCTGGACCACGTCGTCGCCCTCGGCGACGGCAGCGAGCCGGTCCTGCCGTCCACACTGGACACTTTCTATGAAGCGTTCGCCGACTGCGGGCTCCACCCGAGGATGCACCGGCACACCTACGGGCTGGCCGAGGCCGTCGTGCTGGTCTCGGTGTCCTCCGCGGGGTCCCCACCCGCCAGGGTGAGTCTCGACCGGACCGCCCTGGCCGCGGGCCGGGCCGAGGTGGTGGCACCCGGCGTCGGCTCCGCGTTGACGCTGGTGTCCGCCGGGCAGGCCGTCGGGCAGGAGATCCGGATCGTCGACCCGAAGACCGCAACCACGGTGCCGAGCGGTCACGTCGGCGAGATCTGGGTGAGCGGCCCGAACGTCGGCGTCGGCTACTGGGGCAGGGAGGAGGACACCAGGCACGTGTTCGCCGCGCAGCTCCGCGACGCCGAGGGCGGCATCGTCGAGCCGTGGCCGGAGCGGCCCGGCTGGCTGCGCACCGGTGACCTCGGTGTGCTGGTGGACGGGGACCTGTACATCACCGGCAGGCAGAAGGACCTGATCATCGTCGACGGGCACAACCACTACCCGCAGGACCTCGAGTACACCGTCGAGCAGGCGCACCCCGCCGTCCGCAGGCACGCGGTCGCGGCGTTCTCCGTCCCCGGCGACGAGGGCGAGCAGGTCGTGGTCGTGGCGGAACGGGCCAGACAGCTGGCGGCCGGGGACCTCGACGTGGCCGACGTCGCGGCGGTGGTCCGGGCATCGGTCTCGCAGCGGCACGGCTTGGCGCTGCGGGACGTGGTCCTCATCGGACCCGGTGGGCTACCACGCACGTCCAGCGGCAAGATCCAGCGGTCGGCGTGCCGGATCCGCTATGTCGAAAGGAGTTTCTGACATGCGGGAACCGATCGGCGTGCTGTCCCCGGCGGCTCCGGCCACCACGGACGGCACGCCGCCGCGACGGTTCGCGCGCCTGCCCGTGCTGGGCGTCGCGGCCGCGACCGGCGCGGTCCTGCTCGCGGTGAGCGGCAAGTTCGGCTACTTCGGTGACGAGCTCTACTTCCTGGCCTCGGCGAAGTACCACCCCGCCTGGGGTTACGCCGACAACCCGTGGCTGCTCCCGTTGCTGGCCCGGCTGTCGGACACCGTCGCGCCGGGTTCGGTAGTGGCGCTCCGGGTACTGCCCATGCTGCTCACGGTCGCCGGGGTCGTGCTCGCGGCGGCGATCGCGAGGGAGTTCGGCGGCGGCGCGCGGGCACAGGTCATGACCGCCGCGGCGTACGCCCTGTCCTTTCAATTGCTGGCCTCCGGTCACCTGCTCGCCACGTCCACTGTGGATCCTTTCTGCTGGGTGCTCGTCTGCTGGCTCGCGGCCCGGTGGGTGCGGACCCGTGCCGACCGGCTGCTGCTGTGCGCCTGCCTGGTCACCGCCGTCGCCATGCAGGGCAAGTTCCTGATCGCCTTCCTGTGGATCGGTCTGGTCGCCGGAGCCCTGCTCGCCGGTCCCCGGACGCTGTGGCGCCGCCCGGCGCTGTGGGTGGGCGGCGCGGTGACCGTTCTCGTCACCCTGCCGACCCTGGTCTGGCAGGCCCGGCACGACTGGCCCTACCTGCTCATGAACGCGGTCGTCGCCGAGCAGAACGACCGGCTCCTCGGCGGCACGGCCGGGATGGTGCCGCTCGCGGTGCTGATGGCCGGGCTGCCCGTCGGCGCGTTCCTGTGCTGCCACGGGCTGGTGGTGCTGCTGCGCGATCCCGAACTGCGTGCGTTCCGGCTCTTCGGCTGGGCGACCGTCGTGGTGACCCTGTTCTTCCTGCTCACGGCGAGCCGCTACTACTACGTCGCCGGGCTGTACGCGGTCCTGTTCGCCGCCTCGGCCGTCCGCCTCGAACGACGACCGCCGGCACGCTGGTGGCGCTGGGTGCCGACATGGCCGGTGTACGCGCTGTCCGTACCGCTGGCGGTATACCTGGCCCTGCCGGTCCGGCCGGCCACCGGCTTCACCGGCGTCGGGTTGGTGGACTTCGTCGGCAGCGGCAGCTACGGGTGGCCGAGCCTGGCGGACACCGTGGCGGAGTCCTATCGGGAGCTGCGCCCGGAGGACCGCGCGCACACGGTGGTGGTGGGCGACAATTACTGGCAGGCCAGCGCGCTGGCCGTGTACGGGGCGGACCGGGGACTGCCCGCGGCCTACGGCCCCGAACGCGGGTACTGGTACGCGGGCGCGCCGCCCGAGGACACCCGCCTTGTGCTGTACGCGGGCGGCGACCGGGGCACCCTGGCGCGGTTCTTCGGCGAGGTGCGGCAGGTGAACACCGTCCGCCTCGACATCAACGCGACCGTCGCGAACCAGGGCGTACCGGTGTGGTTGTGCGGTGCGCCCAAGGAGCCGTGGCCCCAGCTGTGGCAGCACATGCACCGGCCGTGACGGCAGCGGTCCGATCCGCTCAGCCGTAGATGGTCAGCCAGATCGAGCGTGCCAGCGCCTTCGCCACCGCCGGATCCGCCTCTGGGCCGGAGGCGGCGCAGTGCAGGGAGATCGTGCGCTCCACCATGGCCGCGAGGAGGCGGGCCGTGTTGGCGCAGTCGAGATCCACGCTGACGGTACCCGCGCGCTGCTCCTTCTCCAGCCTGCGCTGCTCGGTGTCGACGAACGCACCGACCTTGCCGAGCCAGTAGGACGCGACCTCGTAGTCGTAGCAGGAGACCTCGGCCAGTGCGGGCAGCACCTTCGGATGGGCGCGGTACACCCGCAGCATCGCCGTCATGGCACGCTCCACACCGGCCGGGCCGTCCGCGTGATCGGCCGCCCACCACGCGGTCGCCGCGTCGAACAGTCCCTGCAGCGCCTCGTCGGCCACTGTGATCAGCAGCCGGCTCTTGTCGGGAAAGTGCAGGTAGAACGTGGATCGCGCAATCCTGGCCTGCTCGGCGATGCGCTGCACGGAGATCTCCGTGTAGGGCGTGCCCGTGCTCAGCTCGTTCTCCACGGCCTCGACGAGCCGGCGCACGATTTCCTCGCGCGTGGGGCGGTTGCGCCTTGCTCTCGTCACCGACGCCATGACTGGATGATACGGCGCCCCGGAGGTCAATGGACACGTTGCCGACAGTCTGTCCACTCGATCTCGGCGGCTCGGCACTGCTTGGCCGTCGATGCTTCGCAAATCCAGTCCTACCAGGAGCTCCCCGCCCACATCTCACCGGCTCCCAACACCAACAGAGCCAACCCCGCCACCGACGCGCTTCACGCCGCGCGCACCCGAGACGATCTTGCTGAGATCACCTCATTGTGGCCGTGGCCATTCATGCAACTCGCTCAGCTGCTTTCGGAGACAGATGCTCCGCTCCGCAAGGTCGACCACAGCGGTGAACGCAAAGACGTGCCGGCACTTCTCGCACAGGCGGCACGGCTCGCGATCGAGACCCAGGAGTTCCGACAGAAGGTCCTGGGTGGACGGTCGGAGACGTTCGTGCTGGACGACCCGCATCGGCTTATGTCCGCCACGTTGGTGCTGAAGCCCACGACTCGCGCGGACGCCGCCATCGAACGCCAGCGGACCACCTCGTTGAAGAGGCATCTGGCCGCAACGCGTGCACCGGACTGGATGGTGGTGCCGGAGTCTCTCACCGAGGTGCCACTGGTCGCTCCCGGCGACGCGGACACGGTATACGTGACCAGACGCGCCAAAGGAACAAGTCTCGCCGAGTTCGCCGCGCAATTCCCGGAGAAAGTGACGCGGCACGTACCCAGGGTTGTCCGCTATCTCGCACGGATCCACGGCTGGTTGGAGACCGAGACCGCTCGAGCGCGCGGTGACCACTGGGCCGCGGTGCAATCCGTCGTCACCGAGTACGGCGATCGGATCGGCGTGCCGGACCCGAATCACCTCGGTGCCATGGTGGTGAGCGCCGTGCCGCACATCTTGCCGGCGGTCGCACGCAGGGACGCCCACGCAGAGAACTGGCTGGTAACGCCTACGAGCCAAATCGTAGCCCTGGACCTCGAAGGTGAAGAGGACCTTCCCCTGCTCTACGAAGTCGCTCAGTTCATCGAAGATCACGCACTGGTGCCGCTCGGGCCGGACGCCTGGTCGCTGCGGGCCGGGTTGTGCCAGGCATATCTACAGGAGTTTGGTCACACCTCGCTTGATGCGGCAGACGTCGAGTCCGCGTATCAGGCGTTCGCACTGACCCGTGCTGTCTTCGTCGCCGGCCACGTGCCGAGAAAGGTCGATCGGTCCTCGCCCAGCGGATCGCGCAGGTTCGCCGCCGATCGCGTACGTCATGCGGTCAAAGTCGCGGAGTGGGTGGCGACGACCGCGGCGCATCCCCTCGCTGAGTGCGCCGGGGAACTGTCCGGTCCATTGCGTGCTGCAAGCGATCTGGTCCTGGCTGAACTCGGCTGAAGTGCCGGTGATCAACCCCGACTAGAACGCGATCCAGCAGGAGCCGCTACCGCGAATTCGGCCTTCACAACCAACGTGCCCCCCGAAAAGCGCTGGCCAGCCCAGGTCCCATCCTTTGGTGATCCTGCCGGGGGCACCAACACGTCTGACCAGCAGCAACGCCCGCCAGTCGGCGCCGTTCGTTAGCGCATCGCCCAGTGACACACCAACTGTTGCATGCGCCCACTATCACCACCCCCGACATCCGGCGTGTCTAATCCCCCAACTCCATCCGCATCTACCTCACCGCCGTCAACCATCTCCGCACCTGCCTCGACTGCCACCAGCCCGACCCCGTCGAACTCGGCGACGTCCCCCGACCACATCCGGGCCTTCATCGCCGACGTCATCGAACGCACCAGCGCAGGCAACGCGCACACCCACACCGATCCTTGCGCGCCTGCTTCGGCCGACTCGTCCGCGAGGACGAGATCACCGTCAATCCGATGGCCAAGATCACCGCGCGATCGTCCCCGAACAGCCCGTCCCAAATCGTCCGCGACGACCTCATTGGCTCGCTCCTCGACACCTGCAACGGCCGTGACGCCCCGATCATCCGCCTGCTCCTCGACACCGGCGGCCGCCTGGGCGAGATCGCCGCCCTCACGGTCGACGACGTCGACTTCGACCTGCCCGTCGGCAACGTGGTCGGCAAGGGTCGCCGCGGCCGGGCGATCCCGTTCGGTGCGAAGACCACGCAGGCGCTCGCCCGGCACCTGCGGGTGCTCGCCAAGGAAAGCGGGGCACCAGAGAAGCTGCGCCTGTCGGACGCAACTGCGGCCCGACCCAGCCGGACGGCAACGCGATCGGGCTCATGCTCGGCCGACGCGCCCGCTCGCTGGGACGCACGTGCACGCGCACCGGTGGCGGCACACCCTCGCCCACATGTGGATGACCGAAGACGGAGACCCACCGGGCTGATGTGGATCATGGGCTGGAAGCCGAGCCCAGATATTGCACCGATCCGAGCACAGATCGCCCCGCGCCAAGCGGTCCTACACCGACGACCCGGCCGCATGCACCGCAGCCGCCCTAAGAACTCCTAACAATATTGATCTTGGAACAAGTTGGTCTCCCTGCACGTTGATCATGGTCGTGAGGAAGGGTGAGCAGCCGCCGTGGATCGTGTCCGACGAGCTTTGGGCGCGGGTCGAGCCGTTGTTGCCGGTCGTCGTGCCTCGACGTAGTGACCGGCCGGGTCGTCCTCGGTTGGATGACCGCAAAGCTCTGTGCGGCATCTTGTTCGTCCTCTACACCGGGATTCCGTGGGAGTTCCTGCCGCAGGAGCTGGGTTTCGGTCGGGTATGACCTGCTGGCGGCGGCTGCGGGACTGGAACGAGGCCGGAGTCTGGCAACGCCTGCACGAGAACCTGTTGGCCGAGCTGAACGCCGCGGGACAGTTGGACTGGTCGAGGGCGGTGATCGACGGCTCGCACCTGCGGGCCATGAAGGGCGGCCCAAAACCGGGCCGAGCCCGGTCGACCGTGCCCGACCCGGCTCGAAACACCACCTGATCACCGAAGGGCACGGCATCCCGCTACAGGTCTCGCTGACCGGCGGCAACCGCAACGACGTCACCCAACTCATGCCCTTGATCGAAGCCGTTCCGCCGGTACGCGGCCGTCGTGGCCGGCCGCGACGACGACCAGACACGGTGTTCGCCGACCGCGCCTACGACCACGACAAGTACCGCAAACAGGTCCAAGCGGTCGGTGTCACACCGGTCATCGCCCGCCGAGGTGTCGCACACGGCTCCGGGCTGGGCAAATACCGCTGGGTCGTCGAGCAAACGTTCGCCCTGCTGCACTGGTTCCGACGGTTACGCATCCGATGGGAGATCCGCGACGACATCCACGAAGCATTCCTCCGCCTCGGATGCGCCATCATCTGCTTCCGCCGAATGATCAACCTGCAACTCTGTTAGGAGCTCTAAGTGCAACCTCGGATGATATTGCTGATCACGACATGGAAAAATTGGCCGGGCTCGATGATGTCGACATCTCTGATAGAGATATTTGGATCAAGGTTGGCGGTCAGGATGTCGGCCCGCAGGCAGTAACGCTCCATGCGGACTGTCTCGGCGTCGTGGACCAAACCTTCCATGCCTGCTGATCGCGTGTCGACTACTTCCCGTGCTACCGCCTCGACGCGGTCCATGAGTAAGCGGCCGATACGAGCGACCAACTCTGTGTGTCGGTTGGCGCGCATACGCACGTCGATGACAGCCTGCTCGACGTAGTCGGCCACGGAATCGCGGTTGACAGGAGTGGCGGTCTGTTCGCCATAGACGAGGTAGTCGAGACTGACACCGAAGAAGTCCGCGAGGGCCAAGAGCTTGTCGAAGCCAGGTCTGGTCCGGCCGCGGCTGTACTGGGACAGCGCGGCCGCCGTTACGCTAATGGAATCAAGAATGGGCTGACGATTCCGGCTATACCCACCGCGTTCGATCAGGCTGTTGAGCATTGTCTCCAGCTTGACTTCTCTCTTGATCACTTCACCGCCTCCTGTCGCACGTGTTTTACTTGTCGGCGCATGCGCCTCGCGTGTTAAGTCTGACTCGACATCCTTTAAGTAGTGCTAGGCGTAGCTGCTGGACGTCGATGCTAACTCTCTTAATATGGGTTGTACACAGAAGTGGTGGCGGACGTCGTCGAGGCAGTTGTCGGGAATTTTAGTACAGATGTATGACAATGTTCGGAAACGTGTCGGGAGGGCGGCGCTATGCAGGCAATTGGCGGTACGGGGAACGAATGGGCGTCGACAATCCCCGCCGAAGCGCGGCCCTGTCGGGTGTTCGTGTCCTACGCGAGGGTCGACGAGCGGTACCGGAAACGGCTCGACGTTCACCTGGCGCCGCTCGTGCGTGCCGGGCTGATCGAGGTCTGGAGTGACCGGACCATCGCGGCGGGTGCGGACTGGGAGCGGGACATCCAGCGGGAGCTGGCGACCGCCGACATCGTGATCCTCCTCGTCACGCCGAACTTCGTCGCGTCGGCGCACTGCTTCGAACGTGAGCTGCCCGTGGCCATGCGGCGCCACGCGGACGACGGGCTCCGCATCCTCCCCGTGCACGTCAAGTCCGTCGACCACGCCAACCTGCCCATCGGGAGGTTCCAGGGACTGCCAACAGACCTGCGCCCGATCAGCGCGTGGCGGGACGCCGACGACGCGTGGCTCCAAGTGGCGACAGGGGTGCGCCGTGCGACGGAGGAGATCCTGTCCGGCCACGTCACCAAGCCGTCGGTAGCGGGTTGACACCGGGTGCCTAGCCTGAGGCGTGATCGACTACCAGTGGCGAGGCGCCTTCGACAACGCCGAGGTCAACGTCCTGCACGCCGAGGGCTTCGCGCACGACGTCCTCGACGACGACTGGTGGACGCGGGTCAACCGCCACAGTCTCGGCTGGGTCTGCGCGCGGCGATCGGGCGTGCTCGTCGGTTTCGTGAACGTGGCGTGGGACGGCGCCGTCCACGCGTTCATCCTCGACACCGTGGTCGCCGCCACGGCGCGGCGGCAGGGAGTCGGGCAACAGCTCGTCACGCACGCCGCGAGAAACGCGAGCGCCGCCGGATGCGACTGGCTCCACGTCGACTTCGAGGAGCGCCTGCGGCCGTTCTATCTCGACAGCTGTGGATTCCGGCCTACAGAGGCGGGTCTGCTCGCCCTGTGACGACCCGACCACCCCGAACGGGGACCCTCGTTGCAGCTTTAGCAGTCCCGTGGGTAGAGTGCCAACAGCACGGCACCGACACCGCCCCGACCCCCGCGACGGCGGGGTGGCAGGAGCCGCAAGCAACACAGGTAACTGCCAACGCTTTCGAAACGACCCGTGGAGGTCATCGCGGTGAGCGTGAACATCAAGCCGCTCGAGGACAAGATCGTTGTCCAGGCGAGCGAGGCCGAGGCCACTACTGCCTCCGGTCTCGTGATCCCGGACACCGCCAAGGAGAAGCCCCAGGAGGGCAAGGTTCTGGCCGTTGGCCCGGGCCGGGTGGACGACAACGGCAACCGCGTCCCGCTGGACGTGAGTGTGGGTGACGTCGTCATCTACTCCAAGTACGGCGGCACCGAGGTCAAGTACAACGGCGAGGACTACTTGATCCTCTCCGCCCGCGACGTGCTGGCTGTCGTCAACTGACGCGTTCCGGCTAACTCACAGCGCCCCGGTACCCCGAAACGGGGCGGCCGGGGCGCTGTGTGCAAGAAAGGTAGAACATGCCCAAGCAGATCAGCTACGACGAGGACGCTCGTCGTGCGCTCGAGCGGGGGGTGAACAAGCTCGCCGACGCGGTGAAGGTCACGCTCGGCCCACGCGGCCGGCACGTCGTCCTCGCCAAGAAGTTCGGTGGGCCGACCGTCACCAACGATGGTGTCACCATCGCTCGGGAGATCGAGCTGGACGACCCCTTCGAGAACCTCGGCGCGCAGTTCGCCAAGAACGTCGCCACCAAGACCAACGACATCGCCGGTGACGGCACGACGACCGCCACCGTTCTCGCTCAGGCGATGGTTCGGGTCGGCGTCCGGAACGTCGCCGCGGGCGCCAACCCGATGGCGCTCGGCCAGGGCATCCAGCTCGCCGCCGACGCGGTCGTCGAGGCCCTCAAGGCCAAGGCCACGCCCGTCAAGGGGCGCGACAACATCGCCCAGGTCGGCACCGTCGCCTCGCGTGACGCCTCGATCGGCGCGCTGCTCGGCGAGGCCATCGAGAAGGTCGGTGACGACGGCGTGATCACCGTGGAGGAGTCCTCCACGATGGCCACCGAGCTCGTCATCACCGAGGGCGTCCAGTTCGACAAGGGCTTCGTCTCGGCGTACTTCGTCACCGACCCCGAGGCCCAGGAGGCCGTGCTCGAGGACACCTACGTCCTCCTGTACCGGGAGAAGATCTCCTCCCTCAACGACCTGCTGCCCATCCTCGAGAAGATCGTGGGGGCCTCCAAGCCCGTGCTGATCGTCGCCGAGGACGTCGACGGCGAGGCGCTGTCCACGCTCGCGGTCAACGCGATGCGCAAGACGATCCGCGCGGTCGCCGTCAAGGCGCCGTACTTCGGCGACCGCCGCAAGGCGTTCCTCGACGACCTCGCGACCGTCACCGGTGGCACCGTGATCTCCTCGGACGTCGGCATGAAGCTGTCCGAGGCCGACCTCGACGTGCTGGGCACCGCTCGGCGCGTGGTCGTCACCAAGGACGAGACCACCCTCGTCGACGGTGGCGGCACGAAGGACGCCGTGGCCGCGCGTGCGGAGCAGATCCGCCGCGAGATCGACGCGACCGACTCCGACTGGGACCGCGAGAAGCTGCAGGAGCGGCTGGCCAAGCTGTCCGGCGGCGTCGCGGTGATCAAGGTCGGTGCCGCAACCGAGACCGAGCTGTCGGAGCGCAAGCACCGCATCGAGGACGCGGTCGCCGCCACCAAGGCCGCGGTCGAGGAGGGCATCGTCCCCGGCGGCGGCTCGTCGCTGATCCACGTGGCCAAGGAGCTGACCGCCCTGGCCGACGAGCACTCCGGTGACGTCGCCACGGGTATCCGGCTGGTCCACGAGGCGCTGGCCGCGCCGCTCGTGTGGATCGCGAACAACGCCGGGCTCGAGGGCCCGGTCGTCGTGTCCAAGGTCCGCGAGCTGGATTGGGGCCACGGCCTCAACGCGGCGAAGCTGACCTACGGCGACCTCGCCGCCGACGGCGTCGTCGACCCGGTCAAGGTCACGCGCTCGGCGGTCACCAACGCGGCGTCCATCGCACGCATGGTGCTCACGACCGAGGCCTCGGTCGTGGAGAAGAAGGAAGAGGAGCCCGAGGCCGCCGGTCACGGCCACGGACATGGCCACGGCCACGGTCCTGGTTTCTGACCCCGCCTACGACGAACGCCGCGTCCCCCACCGGACGCGGCGTTCGTTCGTTCCTGGCCGTCCTGTCTACGTGGCCACGGCTAGCGTGCGCTTCTCCACCTTGATGATGGCCTCCCGCTCACCCTCGGAGAGGCCACCCCAGATCCCGTACGGCTCGTGCACCGCGAGCGCGTGACGACGGCACATCTCCAACACGGGACACGCCTGGCAGATCGCCTTCGCTCGTGCCTCGCGCCGGGCCCGCGCCGGGCCGCGCTCACCGTCGGGGTGGAAAAAGAACGCACTGTCCATGCCGCGGCAGGACCCATCGAGCTGCCAGTCCCACACGTCCGCGTTGGGCCCGGGGAGCCTCCGAGTGTCTGCCATGGTGACCGCCTCCCTCGCCGGCTGTTCGCACTGACCGGCTACTCCATTCGGTGCAGCGGGACCAACGCTAGAACCGCGCCAAAGCTTGTTCAAGAGTGATCGACTCATTGGTCAGGGGATTCAACCGATCGGTGAACCGCCTCCACGCTGCGTGTTCGTCGATCCAGTTGCCGCAGCCCCGTGATCACCCGACGATGGGAGGGTGGCGACGAAAGAGAGATCAGTGGGCGATCACTTCCGAGTCCCCCTGATCGACGCTGAGGACGAGACGCTGCCGGTCGCGGCCGTGGCACGCAGGCTGGGGGTGGCGCCGGCGACTTTGCGCACGTGGGACCGCAGATACGGCATGGGGCCGCGCGCTCACACGACCGGTCGGCACCGCCGGTACACCCACGACGACATCGCGCGGCTCGAGGTGATGCAGCAGGTCCTCCTGCGTGGCGCGACACCGGCCGAGGCGGCAGGGTACGCGCTGCGCACGTCCGCGCCACCCGAACCGGCGATCGTCGCGCCGAGTGACGGCGGCGCGTCCCTGTTCCGCGAGTTCAGCACCCGGTCGTCCTCGGTGCTCGGTCTTTCCCGTGCCGCGATGGCCATGGACGCGGTCGCCGCCCAGCGGCTCATCAGCGACGGCATCGAGGCGCTCGGCGTCGTGGCGGTGTGGGACGGCGTGGTCCGACCGGTCCTCGCCGCGCTCGCCAGCAGGTGGGAACTGGCCGGCGAGTGCGTCGAGATCGAGCACTTCGTCCACGAGTGCGCGCTGGCGGCCATGATCGGCGCGACCCCGGTGGTGGCCACGCCACGCAACCCACGCCCGGTGCTGCTGTGCTGCGCGCCGGACGAGCAGCACTCGCTGCCCCTCTATGTACTGCGTGCGGCGCTGGCCAGGGACGGGATCGGCACGCAGATGCTCGGCGCCGCCCTGCCGACCGCGGCGCTCGCCTCCGCGGTCCGCAGGACCGGGCCCGCCGCCGTCGCCGTCTGGGCACAGCTTCCCCGGCACGCCGACGCGGAGGTGTTCGAGGAGGTGCCGAGGACCCGGCAGCGCGTGCGCCTCTTCGCGTGCGGGCCGGGCTGGTTCGCGACCGAGCTGCCGGACCGCGTCGACCGCCTCGACGACCTGTCCGACGCACTGCACCGGATAGAGACCCTGGTCGGCGTCACGCGCTGAGCGTCACGGCACGGTCGTCGTGGTGGCCGTCCCGTCGGTGGTCGTCGTGGTCGTCGTGGTCGTCGTGGTCGTCGTCGAGCCGGTCGTGGTCGTGGTGGTGGGGGACGTCGACGTCGTGGTGGTCACGGTCGTGGTGGTCGTCGTCTCGTCGGACTCGCCCGGCGCGGCCTTCGCCCTGCCGGACACGCACGAGTCGACGAAGAACTCGCGGATCTGGTCCGCCCACTCCTTCGACACGCCGCCGTCGGGCTCGTCGCTCGGGTAGTCGTCCGGTCGGGTGAGGCCCGCGAACGCCCTGCCGCACCGCTCCTTGTCGATCCGGGGAGCGTCCTGGTCGCGGAGCAGCTGTCCGGTCTCGGCGCCCTGCTGGGCGACCTGTCTGAGGTAGACGAGGCGCTCCTCCGTGGTCGGCACCGAGGAGGTGCAGGCGGCGACCGGCAGGACCGCCAGGAGCGCGAGGGTGGGGATCGCATGTCGGGGTCGCATGGCGCGGAACCGTAACGCGCCGAAACTGTCGGTGGGCGTCGGTAGGCTTGACACCGGGGGCCGGAGGCGTTCCCCAACCAGCATCGGGGGAGCTGTGACCACGCTCGAAGACGCGGCGTTCGGGAGTCGTCCCGACCTGGCCGTGACCGCCGACCCGGTCGAACCGGAGCCGAGGTGGCTCGCCGCCGTCGTGCTCGGGGCCCAGGGCCGGTACGCGCGTGCCGCCACGCTCCTCACCCCTCTCCTCCGGCGCACCGACGACCTCGGCGCACTGGCCGCCGCCACACTCGCCGCCCACCGCCGCCAGCTCGGCGGCCACGCGGCGGCCAGGCCGCTCGACGCGCGTGCCCTCGCGCACGCCACCGGTGACGACGCCCGCGCCGACGCGCTGCTCGGGCTCGCCGCCGACGCCGTCGGCGTGGGCAGGCTCGACGAGGCGAGGCGCCTCAGGGACCGGGCACCCCGCACGACCTGGCGGGCGCGGGTACGTGGCTGCTGGGTCGCCGCGGAGATCGAGCTGTGCGCAGGCAGGCCCGGCGCCGCCCTGCCGCACGCCGAGCGGGCCGCGGAGGACGCCGTCGGCACACGGCACCGGATCAAGTCGGACATCGTCCTGGCGGCGGCACTCGCCGGAGCCGACCGTCCCATGGCCCGAAAGCTGGTCACCCGGGCGCGGGACGACGCTACTGATCTGAACGTGTTGTCGCTGGTCTGGCCTGCGTCACTGCTCCTGGCCGATATTGACCCGGACGAGGCACCCTCACATCGTCGGCGCGCGGACGATGTCCTACACAGTGTGTTACTGAGAACGGACCCACGTGGGCGCGCTCTCGCCCAACGCTCTCCGTGGGTACCCGACACGACTGGCCCAACCGGGTGAACACGGACGCTCGGACATCTGGGCGAACTGGTCAGCAGATTTACCACCAGATCGTGTCAAGGTTCGCCCCGAAGCGTCCGATAGGGAGTAGTACGTCACTCGGCTGCAGGAAGGAGTCCCCGTGACGACGGTCTTGATTTGCGACGATCGCCGCGGCGTGCGGGAAGGACTGACCCGTGTCATGTCCGCGGTCCCAGGTGTGAGTCGCATCGACTGCGTAGCGCACGGTGACGAGCTGCTCGCCCGATTCTCCCGCGCTCCGGTCGACGTGGTGCTGGTCGGCACTCAACGCGCGGTACCCACCGGTGTTGAGGCCACTCGGCGCCTGGTGTCGGCGAACCCGACGGCGAACGTCATCGTGTTCGGTGCCCCGGACGACGCGAGCAGCATCGCGGCGGCCATCGCGGGCGGTGCTCGTGGCTATCTCCGGTGGGACGCGTCCCGCCCGGAGCTGGTCGCGGCGCTGGCCCACACGCTGGCCAGCACCTCGGTACCGGCGCCTCGTCAACCGTCCGACCCAGGCGTCCAGCTCACCGACCGCGAGCTGCAGGTGCTTCGCGGGATGGCGATGGGCAAGAGCAACGGACAGATCGGGCGCGAGCTCTACCTGTCCGAGGACACGGTGAAGACGCACGCGCGGCGTCTGTTCCGCAAGCTCGGTGTGCGGGATCGTGCTCAGGCCGTGGCGCACGGCTTCCGCAGAGGGCTCGTCTCCTAGGCTCTCCCGTGTGACTGGTTCCGAGCTGGCTGAGTCTGGCGACAGGGATGGGTCTGCCAGGCTGGGTGAGTCCGGGACGCCTGAGGGCGGGGAGCATGGAGAGTCGACCGGCTCCACCCCCGTCCTCGAGTCGGACGAGGACCTGAACGAACACGACGGTATCGACGGCGAGTATCGGGGCCGGCCCTTCTGGGCCCGGACCTCGACGCTCGTCGTCTTTGTCGTGGCGCTCCTCGTGCTCTCCGGTGCCGTCACCGCGTGGTTGCGGATCTCGGACCTGCAGGACCGCCTCGACACGCTGGAGGCGCAAACGCTTGCGGCCGAAGAGGCCAAGCAGGCGGCCATACCCCTCGCCGAGGATCTCGCGTCCTATGACTACCGGGATCTTGGTGGTAACTTCCGGCTGGTCAAGGCCAGTGCCACGCCGCACTTCTCCGGTCAGCTCACGCAGCTGACCGAGGAGCTGGGGCCGGAGCTGCAGCAGACCCGGGCTGTGGCGACGGCAACCGTTCGGTCCGCGGGCGTGGTGCGTGCCTCCGCCAGGGAGGTCGTCGTCGCTGTGTTCGTCGATCAGACAGTCACCAACACGCGGTCGTCGACGCCCCGCGTCGAGCCGAGCCGCATGGAGCTCACCCTGGTCAAACGGGGTGACACGTGGTGGTTGGACCAGGCGGGGGAACTCTGATGGGTCACGTTCCGGTCAAGGCTGGGTCGTTTGTGTTGCGCGGTACGGTGGGTGACATCTCCGTCCGGGAATGCACAGCCCCCGCCGGAGCGTGGCACACAACTGACCGTACCTGCACGTAACATTGAGGCTGCTCGCTGCGATGACCACATTGGGGGACGGACTGGACGCTTCTGTAGGCGCTGCCGTCGACGGCGACCCACGCGCCATTGACCGGGTGCTTGCGTCTGTTCGGCCCTTGGTCGTGCGGTACTGCCGCGCGCGAGTAGGGAGGCAGGAGCGATCCTTCGCCTCCGCGGACGACGTCGCACAGGAGGTGTGTCTGGCGGTGCTGACGGCATTGCCCGGCTACCGCGACCAGGGACGACCGTTCCTGGCGTTCGTGTACGGCATCGCCGCGCACAAGGTGGCCGACGCTCACCGTGCCGCCGGACGTAATCGATCCGAGCCCGTGGCCGATGTACCTGACGAGCCCGAGACCGACGCCGGGCCCGAACAGCGTGCCATGCAGCAGGACCTGTCGCGCCGGATGAAGGAGCTGCTCGACGTGTTGCCCGACAAGCAGCGGGACATCGTCCTGTTGCGGGTGGTCGTAGGCCTCTCGGCGGAGGAGACCGCGGAGGCCATCGGTTCGACCCCGGGCGCGGTGCGGGTGGCCCAGCACCGGGCACTTGCCCGGTTGCGGAAGACTCTGTCAGCGGAGGAGGTGGTCTGAGTTGAGTGATCGAAGAGATCGCGCCGAGCCGGACGTCCCCGACATCGAGGACGAGGCCATCGACCTCGCACTAGTGCACGCCGATGACGAGTATCTCGACATGCTCGCCGGCGTCGGGCTCGATGACCAGGACCGGGGGCTCGGCGGTTTCGGCGACGACCAACTGACCGAACTTCTCATCGCCTGGCGCCGCGACGTCGACGCCGCACCCATCGACGAGGGCCTCGTCGACACCAAGCTCGCGACCGTCACGGTCCACGCCGCCCGCATGCGCCGCAAGAGCAGGCCCCGTCTGCTCGTGCCGGTCGCCGCGGCGGCTGCCGTGCTCGCCATCGCGTTCGCCGGCTTCGGCATGGCCGCCAGGGACGCCCAGCCCGGCGACACCCTCTGGGCACTCACCAAGGTCCTCTACGCCGACCACGCCCGCTCCGTCGAGGCCGCCCAGGCGGTCAAGGACGACCTGCGCGAGGCCAAGGCCGCGCTGACCGAGGGCAACATCGACGTGGCCAAGTCCAAGCTCGAGGACGCGCACGCCGCGCTGCCGACCGTCCTGCCGGACGACGGCAAGAACGACCTCCTCGCCCAGCACGCCTCGCTGATGGCGCAGCTGCCGGGCAGCCCGTCCGACCAGGCAGGCTCGCCGCCGTCGCCGGACCCGTCGACCCAGCCGAACTCGGGCAGCTCCAGCGACTCGAGCGACAACAGCGGCAGCTCGACGGACACCCAGCCGACCGACCCGTCGACGGACCCGCAGACCCAGACCAGCTCGCCGGACACCAGCACCACGACGCCGCCGCCGACCAGTGAGAGTTCCCGCAACGACCCCGGTACCAGCGGGGAGACGACCGGCGAGCCTCGCATCGAGTCGACCAGCACGGCGGACGTGCCCGAGACCGAAAGCCCCTAGAGAACGGGGTGAGCCCACGGCGTGGGTCGGACCTCCTGGTCCGGCCCACGAGTAGGGTCGTTGACCATGACCGCGGCGCATGTCTACAGCCAGGCGCCCCGCTGTGCGCACTGCGACGGTCGGGCGTTGCTGGTGAAGGAAGCCGCCCAGGCGCTCGCCGAGGAGTCGCTCGGCAAGCTGACCGCGAGCCAGTGCCCGAACGACGACGAGGGCTGGCACGTGCACGCGCCGGCCCTCGACCGCAAGTAACCCCTACGAGGACTTCGCCGTCTGCCTGGCCGCGGCCGTGATGCCGTCGGTGTACCCGCGGCAGTACTCCCAGCTGACGTACGCCGCCGGGTTCGGGTCGTACGCGGGTTCGTGCGGGCGCATGCGGCCGTCGGCGAGCAACTGCTCCAGCGAGGCACGCAGCAGCGCCCAGTCGTGGTAGTGCGGTTCCTGGCACTCGGCGCAGTCGACCACCACCCCACGGACCGACCGCTGCTCCAGCAACGCCTGGTAAACGGCCAGGTCACGCAGGTCGGCGAGCAGCTCGTCGCGCTCCTGGGCCGAGACCGGCTCGGGGGCGTCCGAGTCCGCGGCGTCGAGTGCCCAGACGGGGTCATTGGGGTCACCCGCGAAGGGGTCGGGTGGCAGTGCGTCGTCCCTCACGCCCCGCACGGTACCGGGCGGGGCCGTCGTATGGTCCAGATACCATGGGTCAACTGCGGAAACCCCGTTACAAGAAGGGCCACGATGACCACCGCTGAGGGGCTCCCGGCAAAGTTCGCCACACTCGGCCTCACGTTCGACGACGTGCTGCTGCTGCCGTCGGAGTCCGACGTCGTGCCAAGCGAGGTGGACACGAGCACCCGGCTGACCCGCAACGTCTCCTTGCGCATCCCGCTGGTGTCCGCCGCCATGGACACCGTCACCGAGGCCCGCATGGCCATCGCCATGGCACGGCAGGGCGGCATCGGCATCCTGCAGCGCAACCTCTCCATCGAGGAGCACGCGCGCCAGGCCGAGACCGTCAAGCGGTCCGAGGCCGGCATGGTCACCGACCCGGTCACCTGCCTGCCGACCGCGACGCTCGCCGAGGTCGACGCGCTCTGCGCCCGCTACCGCATCTCCGGCCTGCCGGTCACCGACGGCGAGGGCACCCTCGTCGGCATCATCACCAACCGCGACATGCGCTTCGAGGTGGACCACACGAAGCCGGTCAGCGAGGTCATGACCAAGGGCCCGCTGGTCACCGCGCAGGTCGGCGTGTCGGCCGACTCCGCGCTCGGGTTGCTGCGCAGGCACAAGGTCGAGAAACTGCCGATCATCGACGGCGCCGGCAAGCTGCGTGGCCTGATCACCGTCAAGGACTTCGTCAAGACCGAGCAGTACCCCAACGCCACCAAGGACCCGGACGGCCGCCTGGTGTGCGGTGCCGCGGTCGGCGTCGGTGAGGACTCCTACAAGCGCGCGATGACGCTGGCCGAGGCCGGTGTGGACGTCCTCATGGTCGACACCGCCCACGGCCACTCCCGCAGCGTCGTCGAGATGGTCCACAAGCTCAAGCAGGAGCTGGGTGACACGGTCGACGTCGTCGGCGGCAACGTCGCCACCCGTGCGGGCGCCCAGGCGCTGGTCGACGCTGGTGCAGACGGCGTCAAGGTCGGTGTCGGCCCGGGCTCGATCTGCACGACACGGGTCGTCGCGGGCGTCGGTGTGCCGCAGATCACCGCCATCTACAACGCCGACCAGGCGTGCAGGCCCGCGGGTATCCCGGTCATCGGCGACGGCGGCATCCAGTACTCCGGCGACATCGCGAAGGCCATCGCGTCCGGCGCGTCCGCGGTCATGCTCGGCAGCCTGCTCGCGGGCACCGCCGAGGCACCCGGCGACGTGATCCTCGTGAACGGCAAGCAGTTCAAGACCTACCGTGGCATGGGCTCGCTGGCCGCCATGCAGTCCAGGGGCGAGGCCAAGTCCTACTCCAAGGACCGCTACTTCCAGGACGACGTCCTCAGCGAGGACAAGCTCGTGCCGGAGGGCGTCGAGGGGCGGATCCCGTTCCGCGGCCCGCTGTCCCAGGTCGTGCACCAGCTCGTCGGCGGGCTGCGCTCCGGCATGGGCTACACCGGTTCACGCACCATCGCCGCACTGCAGGACGCCCAGCTGGTCCGGATCACCGCGGCGGGGCTCAAGGAGAGCCACCCGCACGACGTGACCATGACCGTCGAGGCCCCGAACTACACCACCCGCTGACAGCGACACACTCGCTCCGCGAGAGGACCAGACAAAGTGCCTGACCTCGTTGAGATCGGCATGGGCCGCACGGCCCGCCGAGGGTACGCGCTCCACGAGGTGGAGATCGTGCCTTCCCGCCGGACCCGCTCGTCCCAGGACGTGTCGACCGCTTGGCAGATCGACGCCTACCGCTTCGACATCCCCTTACTCACCCACCCGACCGACGCCGTGGTGTCACCGGCCGTCGCGGTCGAGGTCGGCAAGCTCGGCGGCCTCGGCGTGCTCAACGCCGAGGGCCTCTGGGCCAGGCACCCGAACGTGGAGCAGGAGCTGGCGAAGGTCGTCGACGCCATCGACGACCAGGATTCCACCACGCTCACCAGGGTGCTGCAGGAGCTGCACGCCGCGCCGATCCGGCCGGAGCTGATCTCCGAGGCGGTCAAGCAGGTGGCGGCGAGCGGCGTGACGGTCGCCGCGCGGGTGAGCCCGCAGCGTGCCGCCGAGGTGACCCCATCGCTGCTGGCCGCGGGAGTGGAGATCCTGGTCGTGCAGGGCACGATCGTGTCGGCGGAGCACGTGTCGCGTGACGGTGAGCCACTGAACCTGAAGTCGTTCATCCAGGAGTTGGACGTCCCGGTGATCGCGGGCGGCGTGCACGACTACCGCACGGCCATGCACCTGATGCGGACCGGCGCGGCGGGCGTGATAGTCGGCTACGGCGCCAGCCTCGCGACCACCAGCGACCGCGTGCTGGGCATCGGCGTGCCGATGGCGACGGCGATCGTGGACGCGGCCGCCGCCCGCCGCGACTACCTCGACGAGACCGGCGGCCGGTACGTCCACGTGATCGCCGACGGCGAGGTGGACGCGAGCGGCGACGTCGCGAAGTCCATCGCCTGCGGCGCGGACGCCGTGATGCTCGGCGAGCCGCTGGCGTCGGCCAAGGAGGCACCCGGCCGGGGTCTGTACTGGACCGCGGCGGCCGCGCACCCGTCGATGCCGCGCAGCCGGGTGATCTCGACGGCCGAGGAGGACGAGCTGGTCGACCTCCGCACGTTGCTGTTCGGCCCGTCGGCCGACCCGGACGGCATGATCAACCTGTTCGGCGCGCTGCGGCGTGCCATGGCGAAGACCGGCTACTCGGACCTGAAGGAGTTCCAGAAGGTCGGCCTAGTGGTGCGCGGCTGACCATGGAGAGACCCAGGTTTCGGCGTGTCCCGAATCTATTGCTCGGTGGAGGCGGGGAATGAAGGCTGGCGGCATGATCGGGACGACCACGTCGTGAGCGGCAACATCATCGCCCCGGGGGACGGGGTGGCACTGACCGACCTGACCGAGGAGGACCGCGCGTCGCTCGCCGAGCGCGGCGACCATGCCTACGACGTCGACCAGGACGACCGGCCCGTGCTGCACATGGGCTTCGAGGTCTTCCGTGCCGGGGTGGTCGACACCGAGACGGGCACGCTGGTCGGCGAGGTCAACTGGCACGCCGTCGGCTACGGCCGCAGCGCGGCCTGCACGGCGTGGAACGTCGGCATCTCGCTCCTTCCTGACCGGCGTGGCAAGGGCACGGGCGCGAAGGCGCTGCGCCTGCTGGTGGAGCACCTGTTCGCCACCACGGAGGTCGACCGGATCGAGGCGAGCACCGACCGGGCGAACATCCCGTCGCAGCGGGCGCTCGTCAAGGCAGGCTTCCGCCGCGAGGGTGTTCTGCGCGGTGCCCAGCTCCGGGGCGGGCAGCGTCGCGACATGCTCGGCTTCAGCATCCTGCGCGACGAGCTGCGCCCCGTACGGACCGTCCTGACCAGCGGTGACGGCGTCACGCTCGCCACCGCCCTGCCCGAGGACCGCGCACGGCTGTCCGAGGGGACCGACCACGCCTTCGACCCGGACCCCGACGACCGGCCGGTGCGGCACGGCGGGTACGAGATCCACCGCGCCGCGATCCTGGACGAGGAGACGGACACGCTCGTCGGCCAGATGAGCTGGCATCCGGTCGGCTACGGCCACACCGCAGGCTGCACGGCGTGGAACTTCGGCATCACGCTGCTGCCGCACGCGCGTGGCAGGGGTTTCGGCGCCACCGCGATCCGGCTGCTGGTGGCGCACCTGTTCGCCACGACGGACGTCGACCGCGTCGAGGCGAGCACCGACCGCGAGAACACCGCGTCACGCAAGGCACTGGAGAAGGCCGGGCTCAGGCGCGAGGGCGTCCTGCGTGGCGCCCAGCTCCGGCTGGGTGAGCGGCGCGACATGATCTCCTACAGCATCCTGCGTGACGACCTGCCCGCCGACGACGCCGAACGCGAGATCGTGGCCAGCGGCGAGGGCATAGAGCTAGGTGACCTGCTGCCCGGCGAGCGTGAGCTGCTGAAGGGTCAGGACGACGACGCGTTCGGCCTCGACCCCGACGACCGGCCGCTGCGCCACGAGCCGGACGTGTCGCGGCTCGCCGTGCTGGACCAGCACACCGGCGAGCTGCTCGGCGCGGTCAGCTGGCACGCCGTCGGCTACGGCGCGACGGCGGCCTGCGAGGCGTGGAACATCGGCATCGGGCTGCTGCCGCAGAGCCGGGGCCGGGGCGCGGGCACGGTCGCCACCCGCCTGGTCGCGGAGTTCCTGTTCGCGACCACCGACGTCGACCGCGTCGAGGCTGGTACCGACCGGGAGAACATCCCGGCCCAGCGGGCACTCGCCAAGGCAGGCTTCCGGCCGGAGGGGCTGCTCCGCGGCGCGCAGCTGCGGGGTGGGCGGCGGCGCGACATGCTGGCGTTCAGCCTGCTCCGCACGGATGTCGTCGAGGCCATCACGCCGGGCGTTCGCGAGGTCGTGGTCAGCCGCGACGGGATCTCACTCGCCGAGCCCGCACCGGGCGACCGGGAGAAGTTCTACATCGCGGGTGCGGGCGACTTCGCCATCGACCCGGACGACCGGCCGAGGGTGACCGGCCCGACCCGCAGCTTCCTGCTGAGTGTGATCGACAGTGAGACCGGCGAGCTGCTCGGCGGCGTCAGCTGGCACGCGGTCGACTACGGCGGCACGGTGTCGTCGTCGGCGTGGAACATCGGCATCGGTCTGCTTCCCGAGGCCCGTGGCCGGGGCGTCGGCACGATCGCGCAGCGGATGCTGGTCGACCACCTGCTCGCCTCGACGGACCTGGACCGCATCGAGGCGAGCACCGATGTCGACAACGTCGCCGAGCGCAAGGCCCTCGAGAAGGCCGGTTTCCTGCGCGAGGGTGTGCTGCGTGGTGCCCAGCTCCGGGGCGGGATCCGCCGGGACCTCGTGCACTACGGGCTGGTCCGGGGCGACGTCTCGAACTAGCCTCGGGAACATGAGTGAACTCGCGAGTAGGTTCGACTACGACGTCGTGGTCGTCGGCTCCGGTTTCGGCGGCAGCGTGGCCGCACTGCGGCTGACGGAGAAGGGCTACCGCGTCGCCGTGGTCGAGGCGGGCCGCCGCTTCGCGGACGACGAGTTCGCGAAGACGTCCTGGGACCTGCGCAGGTACCTGTGGGCGCCGGCGCTGGGGTGCTTCGGCATCCAGCGCATCCACCTGCTGAAGGACGTCATGATCCTGGCGGGCTCCGGGGTCGGCGGTGGGTCGCTGGTGTACGCGAACACGCTCTACCGGCCGCTGAAGCCGTTCTACAGCGACCGGCAGTGGGCGCACATCACCGACTGGGAGTCGGAGCTGGCGCCGCACTACGACCAGGCGGCACGCATGTTCGGCGTGGTCGACAACCCGACGATCACCCCGGCCGACGAGGTCATGCAGAAGGTCGCCGCCGACATGGGCGTGGCGGACTCGTTCCACCCGACACCCGTCGGTGTGTTCTTCGGCACGCCGGGAGTCGGTGTCCCCGACCCGTACTTCGGTGGCGCGGGCCCGGCGCGGACGGGCTGCACCGAGTGCGGTTCGTGCATGACCGGCTGCCGCGTCGGCGCGAAGAACACGCTGGTCAAGAACTACCTGTACCTGGCGGAGCAGAACGGCGCGAAGGTGCTGCCGCTGACGACCGTGACCGCCGTGCGGCCGCGGTCGCGGGGCTTCGCCGTCGACCTGCGCCGCACCGGGGGTCGCGCCACGGCCACCGTCACCGCTGGTCAGGTCGTGCTGGCGGCGGGCACCTGGGGCACGCAGCGGCTGCTGCACGCGATGAAGGACCGTGGCGTGCTGCCCGGCCTTTCGCCACGGCTGGGCGAGCTGACCCGCACGAACTCCGAGGCGATCATCGGCGCCGGCCGCCCGTCGGTCGACCCGGCGCGGGACTTCAGTCGGGGTGTCGCGATCACGTCCTCGATCCACCCCGACGCGACCACGCACATCGAGCCGGTCCGGTACGGCAAGGGCAGCAACGCGATGGGCCTGCTGCAGACGATCGCGACCGACGGCGCCGCGGACCTGCCGCGCTGGCTGCAGGCGGTGCGGTTCGTGGTGCGCCATCCCGTGCGCACCGCCGGGCTGCTGCGCACGCACCGGTGGAGCGAGCGGACCGTGATCCTGCTGGTGATGCAGAGCCTGGACAACTCGATCACGACGTACACGCGGAAGGGCCTGTTCGGCAGGCGCAGGTACACGTCCCGTCAGGGCCACGGCGAGCCGAACCCGGCGTTCATCCCGGCGGGCTACGAGGCGAACCAGTTGGCGGCCAAGCACATCGAGGGCACCGCGGGTGGCACGTGGGGCGAGATCTTCAACATCCCGCTGACGGCCCACTTCATCGGCGGCTGCGCGATCGGGTCGACGGCGGACGAGGGTGTGCTCGACCCGTACCACCGCGTGCACGGCTACCCCGGACTGTCCGTTGTGGACGGTTCGGCGATCTCCGCGAACCTCGGCGTCAACCCGTCACTGACGATCGCCGCGCAGGCCGAACGCGCGTTCTCCTTCTGGCCCAACAAAGGCGAGCCCGACCCGCGACCGTCCACCGGCTACGAGCGCCTCGATCCGGTGGCGCCACGAAGTCCCGCGGTCCCGGCCGAGGCCCCGGCGGCACTGCGATGACCTTCGCGTCGAGCGGTGACCTCACCGCCAAGGAGGAGACGTTCACCGAGCTGGCGCCCGGCGTCTACGCCCTGACGGCGGAAGGCGACCCGAACGTCTGCGCGGTCGAGGCCGAGGACTTCGTGGTGTGCTTCGAGGCGCGGGCCACGCCCGTCGCGGCAGGGCGGTGGCTCGCGATGCTGCGGGAGCGGACGACGAAACCCGTGCGGTACCTGGTATTGAGCCACTACCACGCCGTGCGGGTGCTCGGCGCGAGCGCGTTCGACGCCGCGGAGATCGTCACGCACACGCAGACGCGTCGGCTGATCGCCGAACGCGGCCGGGAGGACTGGGCGTCGGAGCTGGCGCGGATGCCGCGCCTGTTCGAGGACCCGTCGTCGATCCCCGGGCTGACGTGGCCGACGCTGACGTTCACCGACCGCATGGTGATCCCCCTTGGCGGGTCACGGGCACTCGTGCTGGCGTACTGCGGCCGGGGACACACCGCGGGCGACATCGTGGCGTGGCTGCCGGAGGAACGAATCCTGCTCGCGGGCGCCCTCGTCGAGGCGGCGGCCGCGCTGTACACGGGAGACGCGTTCCACGACGACTGGGCGACGTCCACTTTGGACAACGTGGCCGCCTTCGGTGCGACGGCACTGGTGGGCGGCCGGGGTGCGGTGGCCGTCGGCGCCGACGCGGTGTCGGCGGCGATCGCGCAGAGCCGCCACTTCCTCGACGAGCTGCGTCGGACGGTCGGCACCGCACACGCGAAGGGTGGCACGCTGGCGGAGGCGTTCTCGTCCGCGCACGCCGCACTGGCCCCCGCGTACGGCCGCTGGCCGATCTTCGAGCACTGCATGCCGTTCAACGTGGCGCGGTACTGGGACGAGTGCGACGGTGTCGACTGGCCGAAGGTGTGGACGGCCGAGCGCGATCAGCAGGTGTGGACAGCTCTGGTAGCTTCCGCGCCGTGAGCAAGATGCCCACCGAGGCCGACGTGGCCCGCTTCTGGAGTCTGATCGAGACGGCGTGGGACCAGGTCGCCGGGGTGCCGCCCACGCGAAGGAAGTCGTTGATCGAGCGCGACAGCGACCACGAGGCGTACGCGATGGACGCGTACCTCGGCGAGTTCCTCGCGAACCTGCGCTCGCTGTGCGAGGACCTGTCGTCGGCCGAGGTGTCCGACATGGACCGCGTGCTGGAGCGCAAGCTCCACGACATCGACCGTGCCGACATCCGCGAGGTGACGGATGGATCGGACGACGGATTCCTCTACTGCCGGAGTTTCGCCGTGGCCATGGGCCGCGACTTCTACGAGGCCGTGGTGACCGACCCGTCGGTTGCCGTGCTGGACGCCGAGTGCGAGAGCATGGCCTACTTCTTCGCGAACGTGTACTACGAGCGCAGGGGCACCTTCCCGGACACGGACTCGGGTATCTCCCGCGAGACGAGGTCCGACAAGTTCCGCTGGGCCTGACTATCCTCGACCGGTGCGAGTAGTGGTGGTGGGCGCGGGCCCGGTGGGCATGACGGCCGCCCTGCTACTGGCCCGCCACGGCGTCCCGACGACGGTCCTGGAGGCTGCGCCTGCCCGTGAGCTGGTGGGCAGCCGCTCGATCTGCGTGCAGGGGGATGTACTCGACATCCTGGCGCGGGCGGGTGTCGGTGCCCAGGTGGCCGAGGTCGGCGTGACGTGGACGCGGGGCAGGACGTACTACCGCTCCCACCAGGTGGGTGAAATCCGCTTCCCGGAAGTGGGATCCGCGGCGTTCCCGCCATTCGTGAACACGCCACAGACGGTCGTTGAGCTGCTGCTGGAACAGGCGGTGGCGGAGGAACCACTGGTGGAGCTGCGGTACGACCAGCCGGTGGAGGCACTGACGCAGGACGCGGACTCGGTGACGGTGGCCACCCCGCACGGCACGGTCACCGGCACCCACTGCGTGGCGGCGGACGGTGCCCGCTCGACGGTCCGCGACCTGCTGGGGCTTCCGTTCGACGGCATGTCCTACGAGGACCGCTTCCTGATCGCGGACATCCGGGCGGACCTGGGTTTCACCGCGGAGCGCCGGTTCTACTTCGATCCACCGTGGAACCCGGGTCGTCAGGTGCTGGTGCATCCGCAGCCGGGCGGGGTGTGGCGGGTCGACTGGCAGGTCCCGGCGGACTTCGACCTGGCGACCGAGGACCTGGACTCGAGAATCCGCCGGATAACGGGTGACGCGCCCTACGAGATCGTGTGGCTGTCGCTCTACCGGTTCCACCAGCGGCGGATTCCGGAGATGCGCGTGGGCAGGGTCCTGCTGGCGGGCGACGCGGCACACGTGATGAGCCCGTTCGGGGCGCGTGGGTTGAACTCGGGAATAGCGGACGCGGACAACCTGGCGTGGAAGGTAGCGCTGGACCGCGAGGCCCTGGCCGGTCCGTCGCTGCTGTCCTCGTACGACGTGGAACGAGGCGCGGCGGCCGAGGAGAACCTCCGGGTGACCTCGGAGACGATGCGTTTCCTGGTCCCGCGAACCCCGGAGGAGAAGTCCCACCGAGAGGATGTCCTGACCCGTTCGATCACGGACGAGTCGGCCAGGGCGGAGATCAACGCGGGGCGTCTTGCCGAGCCGTACTCGTACGAGGCGTCACCGCTGACGACGTCCAGTGGCGCACTGTGCCCGGACGCCCAGCTGATGCGGGGCGGGCGGCTGCGGGAGCTGGGCGTGTTCACGGTGCTGACCAACTGGTCCGACTGGCGCCCGTCGGACCCGTGGGAGCGTGCCGTGGTCGGCGAGGTGATCCCGTTGGACCAGGAAGACGACACGACCCTGGCCGACGCACTGAACCTGAAACCCCGCCAGGCGGTGGTGGTCCGCCCGGACGGCCACGTAGCCGCCGTCCTGACCGAGCCCCGAGGCGGGATCGGCGCCCCCATCAACGCCGCCCTCCGCCGCGCCACCGGCTGGGTGCACTGAAGGACGCCTTCGTAACGCTGGGCGTAACGAAGGACGCCTTCAGTGCGTTCGGCCGGGCGCGCCAGTGGGCCGGGAACCGACTCGAGTGGCCGTGCCACCAGGCAGAGACGATGATCTCGCCTGTGGACAAGTCGGTCGGTTGTGGACAACTCCGGAGGTCCGGACAACCCCCGACGGCGCCACACGTCTGACTATGCGGGAGGTGTCGGGGGATGGGTATCAGTAGGCGGCGGTTCCTCGGAGTCGCTGCGATGGGGGCGGTGGTCACGGCCTGTTCGGAAGAGCAGGCCGTGACCCCGGCTA
Source organism: Actinophytocola oryzae (assembly GCF_004364325.1). GTDB lineage: Bacteria > Actinomycetota > Actinomycetes > Mycobacteriales > Pseudonocardiaceae > Actinophytocola > Actinophytocola oryzae. The sequence continues at coordinate 51,218 of NZ_SOCP01000020.1, forward strand.
CCTCGGTGGGCGTGTCCACCCCGCCACCCGCGACCAGCCAGGCACCCGTGCCACCCGACTGGAACGCACTCCGGTCACAGCTCCCCGGCGGCCTCATGCTCCCCGGCGACAGCGGGTACGAGCAGGCCGCACAGTCCTACAACCCTCGCTTCGACAACCACCGCCCCGCGGCCATCGCGCACTGCACGTCCGTCGAGGACGTCCAACGCTGTGTCGAGATCGCACGCAACGCACGCATGCCCATCGCGGCGCGGTCGGGTGGCCACAGCTATGCCGGCTACTCCACGCCGGACAACGGCCTCGTCGTCGACCTTCGCGGGATGGCGGGTGTCCAGGTCAGCGGGGACACCGCCACCATTGGCGGCGGCGCCCGGATCATGGAGGTCTACGCGGGCCTCGCCCAGGCCGGGAAGGCACTCCCGGCAGGCTCCTGCCCCACGGTCGGCATCGGGGGTCTCACCCTCGGCGGCGGGATCGGCGTGACCGCGCGCAAGTTCGGCCTCACCTGCGACAAGCTCACCTCGGCCCAGATCGTCACCGCGGACGGCAAGCAGCAGACCGTCGACGGCGGCGACCTCCTCTGGGCGCTCAAGGGCGGGGGCGGCGGCAACTTCGGCATCGTCACCTCGTTCACCTTCGCCACCGAGCCCGCACCCGACATCGCCGTGTTCGCGCTCAAGTACCCCGCCGGGTCGACCGCCGGCACGGTCGGCGCCTGGCAGGACTGGATCGTCCAGCAGCCCGACGAGCTGTGGTCGACCTGCGTGGTCTCCGCGGGCTCGCCGCCGAGCTGCCGGATCAGCGGCGCGGTCGTCGGGGACGAGAACCTCGCGAAGCAGCTGCTGAAGACCCTGCCGCCCGCGTCGTCGGTCTCCATCACCGGCATGGGCTACCTCAACGCCATGCAGTACTTCGCCGGCTGCACCGGGCGCAGCGCCGCCCAGTGCAGGCCCAAGTCCGAGGGCGGACAGCTCGACCGCGAGTCCTTCACCGCGTCCTCGCGTGTGCTCAACCAGGCCATCGACCCCGACGCGCTCGTCAACCTGCTCACCGGACGCGCGAATCTCGACGTCCTGATCGACTCCCTCGGCGGCGCGGTCGGCCGCGTCGCTCCCGGCGACACCGCCTTCCCGCACCGCAAGGCCCTCGCCAGCGCCCAGATCTACTCGTCGGGCAACGCGCAGGACGTCGCCGAGGTCCGGGACGGGATGCCCACCGGCAACACCGGCTACGTCAACTACATCGACCCGTCGATGCCCGACTGGGCCACCGCGTACTACGGCGACAACCTCCCGCGCCTGCGGAAGGTCGCCGCCCTGTACGACCCGGACAAGGTCTTCAACTTCGCCCAGGCCGTGTAGCTACAGCTCCAAGCCCGTCAGCACCATCACGCGTTCCTCGGTGAAGTCCGCCATCGCCGAGCGGAGGCCCTCGCGGCCGACGCCGGAGCCCTTCGAGCCGCCGTAGGGCATCTGGTCGGCGCGGAACGACGGCACGTCGCCCACGATCACGCCGCCCACGTCCAGCTCGGCGCGGGCGCGGAACGCCACCTGGACGTCACGCGTGAACACGCCGGCCTGCAGGCCGTAGTCCGAGTCGTTGACCTGCGCGAACGCCTCGTCCACGTCCGAGACCACCGAGATCGCCAGCACGGGCCCGAAGACCTCGTCACGCCACACCTTCGAGTCGAGCGGCACGTCCGAGAGGACCGTCGGCTCGACCGTCGCGCGGTCCCGCTTGCCGCCGGCCAGCAGTGACGCGCCCGAGGCCACCGCCTCCTCGACCCACGCGACCACCCGCTCGGCCGCCGACTCGTCGACCAGCGGGCCCACTTCGACGTCGGGGTCGTGCGGGTCACCCGTCCTCAGCGCGCCGACCTTGTCGAGCAGCTTCGGCACGAACTCGTCCGCGACCGCGCGTTCGACGATCACCCGCTGCACGGCGATGCAGGACTGCCCGGCCTGGTAGTTGCCGAAGGTCGCGATCCGCGAGGCCGCGAAGTCCAGGTCCGGCCAGTCCGCGCACACGACCGCCGCGCCGTTCCCACCCAGCTCGAGCACGACCTGCTTGCGTGGCGCGGCGTCCATCAGCGACCAGCCCACCGGGCCGGACCCGGTGAACGACACGATCGGCAGGCGCGGGTCACCCACCAGCGCGGCCGTCTCCTCGTTGCCGAGCACCAGCACGGAGATCGCGCCGGCAGGCAGGTCCGTCTCCGCGAACAGCTCGCCGAGCAGCAGCGCCGACAGCGGCGTGCGCGGCGCGGGCTTGACGATGATCGGCGCGCCGACCGCGACGGCGGGCGCGACCTTGTGCGCCACCAGGTTGAGTGGGAAGTTGAACGGCGCGATGCCCAGCACCGGCCCGCGCGGCACCCTGCGCGTCACGGCCATCCTGCCGACGCCGTTCGGGTCGGTGTCCAGCCGCTGCAGTTCGCCGGAGAAGCGCCGCGCCTCCTCGGCCGCGAACCGGAACGTCGACACCGCGCGGCTGACCTCGACGGTCGCCCAACGGAGTGGTTTGCCGTTCTCCGCGGTGATCATCTCGGCGACCTCGTCCGCACGCTCGGCCAGCGAGCGGGAGACGTGGTCGAGCGCCGCCGCACGCACGTGCGCGGGGGTGGTCCGCAACTCGTGTGCCACCTCGACCGCGGCCGTGACGGCGCGTTCCACCTGGTCGGCGTTCGGCACGCAGACCGTGGCGACCTCGTCGCCGTCGTAGGGGTGGTTGACGGGGAGGGTCTGGGCACTCTGCTCGGCGCGGCCCGCGATCCAGGCTGGCCGCGGCGTCGGCAGGTGTTCCTCGGACGCGTTCATGCCCCAACGTTAGTTCTGACCGCCGTGGGATGCTGTGGCGGTGACCGACAACTCTCACCGGCCGGTGCTCGTCATCGACTTCGGCGCGCAGTACGCCCAGCTCATCGCCCGCAGGGTGCGCGAGGCGCAGGTGTACTCCGAGGTGGTGCCGCACACCACTTCCGTCGCCGAGCTGATGGACCGGGAGCCGCTCGCGATCGTGCTGTCCGGTGGTCCGTCCAGTGTGTACGCCGAGGGCGCGCCCTCGGTCGACCCGAAGCTGTTCGAGGCGGGCGTGCCGGTCTTCGGGATCTGCTACGGCTTCCAGGCGATGGCACAGGCGCTCGGCGGCACCGTCGAGCACACCGGGTCGCGTGAGTTCGGCCGCACCCGGCTGACGGCCGACGGCGGCGTCCTGCACACGGACCTGCCCGGCAGGCACCCGGTGTGGATGTCACACGGCGACTCGGTCACCGCTGCGCCACCCGGGTTCACGGTCACGGCATCGTCGGAGAAGACGCCGGTGGCGGGCTTCGAGGACGTCGAGCGGCGGATGGCCGGGGTCCAGTACCACCCCGAGGTCGCGCACTCGCCGCACGGGCAGGAGGTGCTGCGCCGGTTCCTGCACGACGTGGCCGGACTGCGTCCGAGGTGGACGATCGCGTCCATCGTGGACGAGCAGGTCGAGCGGATCCGCGAGCAGATCGGCGACGGCCGGGCGATCTGCGGGCTGTCCGGCGGCGTGGACTCCGCGGTCGCGGCGGCGCTGGTGCAGCGGGCCATCGGCGACCGGCTGACCTGCGTGTTCGTGGACCACGGCCTGCTGCGTGCCGGTGAGCGCGGTCAGGTGGAACGCGACTACGTGGCCGCGACCGGCGTGAAGCTCGTGACGGTCGACGCCCGCGACCGGTTCCTGTCGGCACTCGCGGACGTCACCGATCCCGAGCACAAGCGCAAGATCATCGGCCGCGAGTTCATCCGCGTGTTCGAGGCGGCCGAGCGCGACCTGAAGGCCCAGGGCGACTACCGGTTCCTCGTGCAGGGCACGCTCTACCCGGACGTCGTGGAGTCCGGCGGCGGCACGGGTGCCGCGAACATCAAGAGCCACCACAACGTCGGCGGCCTGCCGGACGACCTGGCGTTCGAGCTGGTCGAACCGCTGCGCGACCTGTTCAAGGACGAGGTCCGTCGCGTCGGCCTCGAGCTTGGGCTGCCGGAGACGATCGTGCACCGCCAGCCGTTCCCCGGTCCCGGCCTCGGCATCCGGATCATCGGCGCGGTGACGGCCGAGCGCCTGGAGATCCTGCGTGCGGCCGACGCCATCGCCCGCGAGGAGCTGACCGCGGCCGGGCTGGACCGCGACATCTGGCAGTGCCCGGTGGTGCTGCTCGCGGACGTCCACAGCGTCGGCGTCCAGGGCGACTTCCGGACCTACGGCCACCCGGTGGTGCTGCGGCCGGTGTCGTCCGAGGACGCCATGACGGCCGACTGGACCCGCCTGCCGTACGACGTCCTCGAACGCATCTCGACCCGCATCACCAACGAGGTCGCGGAGGTCAACCGGGTGGTGCTGGACGTGACCTCCAAGCCCCCGGGCACCATCGAGTGGGAGTGACCCCTACGGCAGGTGGGCAGCACGAAGTTGAAGCTGTTCGCCTGTTGACGTGCTGACCGCCGCCCGCCAGTCCGGCTGCTGGCCGCCCAGGACACCGGCGGTGTCGGCGGAGGCGGTGGAAACGGCAACAGCGCCGAGGCCGAGGGCCGCGACGCCAGCTGCCGCCGTGGTGAGGAACGAGCGTCTCGTGGTGGTCATGGCACCAGGAGAGCAAATCGCCCCTCACACAATGCTGTCAGCGCTTTCGCAGTGAGGACCCCAGCAGGAGCATGCCCACCAGGAGCGCGCCGCCCGCCAGGAGCCAGGTCGGGTTGGGGATGCGGAACGCGCCGTCGGTGAGTACGTAGGCCGACACCAGGAGAGTGCCGATCCCCGCGATGAGCGTCAGGACGTCGGGGAACCGCTTGGTCTCGTTCTGCTCGCGGTCAGCCACGGCGCACCTCCACGTTTCCCGCATCGGTCGAGACATGCAGGTTGATCGTCAGTCCACCGGGACCGCCGGGGTCGGTCGTCTGCGCGTGCTGGTCGATGCCGTCCTGCTGCTTGCCGAGGCAGTCGATGTTGCCAGCCCTGGCCTCGCACGTGAGCGTCACGTCGGCGCTCTCCGGCACGATCACCGTCACGTTGCCGATGTCCGTGTGGGCGTCGGTCGAGATCACGCCCGTCTCGGGCAGGCCGGTCAGGTCCAGCTCGACGTCGCCGATCGACCGCGCGTAGGAGTCCTGCACGGACGTGATCGTCACCGGCCGGACGTTCAGGTCGCCGAGGCCGTTGTAGCCCTCGGGGCTGATCGTGCTCATCGCCATCCCGGCCACCGAGAGCGGCACGGCCAGTGCGATCAGGCCGCGGCCCGCCCTGGCGAAGGCACCGGCCACCAGGCCGAGCCCGACGATCGCCAGCACGATGCCGACCGCGTGCTGCGGGGTGATCCACCCCGACGCCCACGGCGCGTTCGCGGCGATCGCGAGGCCTGCGACGGCCAGCAGCACCAGGCCCAGCGTCGCCGTGCCGATCCTCGGCTTGCGCCGCTTCACGGGCGGTGCGGGCTCCTCCGGCTCCGGCACGGCGGGCTCCGGCAGGTCCCACGCGAACGGCGCGGCACCCAGCGGGTCCCATGACGGCGGGGAGGTCCTCGGCTCCGGCTCCGGCGCGTACGGCGGCGGCACGTCGGCGGGCCGTCCCACCGGCGGCTCCACGGGCATGGTGGCCGACGGGGTCGGCGCGGGCGTCGCCATGGGTGTCGTCAGCGGCATGGTCGGCATGGGCACGGGCGGCGGCTCCGGCGTCGGCGCGGCCGGACCGGACGTCATCGGCACCTGGTTCCCCCTCGCGTGGTGCAGCAGGTACACCAGCCCGCCGACCACCAGCAGGCTCATCCAGCTGGAGAACTCGCCGGTGAACGACCCGCTGAGGAACCACCCGGAGACCGGCACCGTGATGATGCCGAGCAGGATGGTGAACCCGGACGACGTCGAGCTGCGCCCCTTGCCGAACAGGGCCTCGATCGGCGACGCCTCGTCGTCCTGCTCCGGCAGGAACAGCCAGCCGAGCAGGTAGACGAGGACGCCGGCACCCCCGTAGATGGCCGCGACCGCCAACCCGACCCGCACCAGCACCGGGTCGATCCGGTACCGGTTGGCGATGCCAGCCGCGACGCCCGCGATCTTGCGTCCCCGCCGCGGCCGGCGGGGACGCGTCGCCCAGAAGTCCTTGACCGTGTCCTCGATGCGTGTCGCACCAGACGGCCCCTGTGTCGCACTCACGGTGAGAAGCATGCGTCCACACCAGGGCTCGGCACATCCGGGAATCACCCTGACCCGCACGCTCCGGGTATTTCCCTGATGGGCGCGGACCCGGTAGATGTGACCATGTACGAGTGAGCATTCCGGTCGACATACGAGAGCCGGTGGTGGACGCGGACCTGGAGCGAGTGGTGCGTGACCAGACCGACGACGACGTGAAGCTGCGTCGCCGGCGGTCCGGGCGTGCCGTCGCCGGGGTCGCGGGCGGCCTGTCCGACCACCTCGGCATGAGCGTGCTGTGGGTGCGGGTCGCCTTCGCGGTGCTCGCGGCCTTCGGCGGTGCCGGGGTGATGGCCTACGGCCTGCTGTGGGTGTTCGTCCCGCAGAACCGCAACGAGAGCAAGCCGACCGAGGTCTCCACCCGTGAGAAGCAGCAGGCCCGCGGCCTGCTCGCCATGGGTGTGGGCCTCGCGGTCGGCGTCGGCGCGCTGTCCGGGATGCTCAACGGCTGGGTCGCCGGCGGCATCGCGGTGACGCTGGTCGGCGCCGCGCTCGTCTGGCGGGAGGCCGACGAGCAGCAGCGCCAGCGCTGGAAGGGCTCCGGCGTCGTCGGCGCGGTCATCGGCCAGGGCGGTCGGTCGGCCGCGGTCCGCATCCTGACCGGCGCGGTGCTGGTCATCACGGGTATCGCGGTGTTCCTGGCCCGCAGCGTCGGGCTCGACCAGATGCAGTTCGCCCTGCTCGCGGTGATCGCGGCGCTCGGTGGCGTCGCCGTGCTGACCGTCCCGTTCTGGCTGCGGCTGGTCCGCGACCTCGGCGAGGAGCGCACGAAGCGCATCCGCACCGAGGAACGCGCCGAGATCGCCGCCCACCTGCACGACTCCGTGCTGCAGACGCTCGCGCTGATCCAGAAGCAGGCCGAGGCGCCACGTGAGGTGCTGCGGCTCGCGCGTGGCCAGGAGCGGCAGCTGCGTGGCTGGCTGTACGGGCCGTCCGGCTACGGCGGCGGGATCCGCGCGGCGGGTGAGGGCTCGCAGACCGGGCCCGAGGTGCTGTCCGAGGCCATCGCCCGCGCGTGCGGCGAGGTGGAGGACCAGTTCGCGATCAAGGTCCAGCACGTGGTGGTCGGGGACTGCCCGCTGGACGAGAAGCTCACCGGGCTGGTCTACGCGGCCCGCGAGGCGACCGTGAACGCCGCCAAGCACGCGGAGGTCGGCGAGGTCAGCGTGTACGCCGAGGTCGAGCCGGACTCGGTCGAGATCTTCGTGCGCGACCGGGGGAAGGGCTTCGACCCGTCGGCGGTCCCCGAGGACCGGCATGGCCTGGCGGACTCCATCAGGGGGAGGATGGAGCGCAACGGCGGCGAGCTGCGCCTCCGTACCGCGCCCGGCGAGGGCACGGAGGTGCACCTTCGCATGCCGCGGCAGACCGTCGCGTCGAAGTAAGGGGATCTGATGGCCGAGAAGCCCGTGCGGGTGTTCCTGGTGGACGACCACGGCCTGTTCCGGGCCGGGGTGCGGGCGGAGCTGGACTCCATCACCGACGAGGTCGAGGTGGTGGGTGAGGCGGGCACGGTCGGCGAGGCGGTCGTCGGCATCGGCCACAAGAAGCCGGACGTGGTGCTGCTGGACGTCCACATGCCGGACGGCGGCGGCGCCGAGGTGCTGCGCCGGGCCAGGCCGGACAACCCGGAGGTCGTGTTCCTGGCCCTGTCGGTGTCCGACGCGGCCGAGGACGTCATCGCCGTCATCCGGGCGGGTGCCCGCGGCTACGTCACCAAGACGATCTCCAGCCACGAGCTGGTCCGCGCGGTGGTCCGGGTGTCCGAGGGGGACGCGGTCTTCTCGCCGAGGCTGGCGGGCTTCGTGCTGGACGCGTTCGCCGACCGGCCGGGCGCGGCGCCGATCTCGGACCCGGAACTGGACCTGCTGACGCCCCGCGAGCGCGACGTGCTGCGTTTACTGGCCCGCGGCTACGCGTACAAGGAGATCGCGGCGGAGCTGTTCATCTCGGTGAAGACGGTCGAGACGCACGTGTCGAGCGTCCTGCGCAAGACGCAGCTGTCCAACCGGTACGAACTGTCGCGTTGGGCTTCCGACCGTAGGCTGGTGTGAGGTTTGACCCTGACACCGTGTGAGGCCATAGACCTGGGCACGTCATGTTCACCATCGGAGACTTCGCCAGACACGGCCGTGTGACGGTCCGCATGCTGCGGCACTACGACGGGATCGGCCTGCTGAGGCCGGCCCGTGTCGACCCGCACAGCGGCTACCGCGGCTACGACGCGGCCCAGCTGTCCCGCCTCAACCGCATCGTCGCCCTCAAGGACCTGGGCTTCACCCTGGACCAGGTGGCGGCGATCATCGACGACAAGGTCGGGATCGACGAGCTGCGCGGCATGCTGCGCCTGCGGCGGGCCGAGCTGGAGACCCAGCTGACCGTCGACCGCGCACGGCTGGCCGCCGTCGAGGCGAGGCTCCGGACGATAGAGACGGAGGGCGCCATGCCCACTGACGACGTGCAGGTCAAGAAGGTCGAACCGGTCCGCGTGGCCGAGCTGAGCGCGGTGGCCGCGGGCTTCGAGCCGAACGCCATCACCCCGGTGATCGGTCCGCTGTACGAAGAGCTGATGAACCTGCTCACGGCGGCGGGCGTGAGTCCTGTCGGCCCGCCGATCGCGTACTACGAGGACGCACCAGGCGGCGGCGTCGTGGTCCACGCGACGTTCCCGGTCAACGTCGACGCCGTCGAGGGCACCCAGGTCGTCGACCTGCCGGGGTTCGAGCGTGCGGCCACGATCGTCCACCGCGGCGACATGGACAACGTGCTGTCGACGATCCAGACGCTGGCCACGTGGATCGACGAGAACGGCCACACCTCGGCGGGCTACAACCGCGAGGTTTACCTGGAGATCATGGGTGAGCGCGACACGTGGGTCACCGAACTGCAGGAACCACTGAGGTAGCCGGGACAGCCGGCGGCTCGACGGGCCGCCGGCGCACCCTGGTCAACGCGACGCCGCCGAGCACGACGACCATCCCGGCGACGACGTGCGGGCTGAGCGACTCGTCGAGGAACAGCGCCCCGAGCAGCACGGACACGACCGGCAGCAGGTACCCGACGGTCGCCGCGTTGGTCGGGCCCTCGTCGGTGATGATCCGGTAGTTGAGCGCGAAGGCGAACCCGGTGCCGAAGACGCCGAGGATGGTCACGGCGATCGCGGCACCCCAGTGCAGGTGGACGGCCGGGAACCCGGAGAACGGCAGCGTGACGGCCATCAGCGCGGCGGCGGCCGTGATCTGCGAGGCGGACAGCGCGATCGGCGCGACGCCGCGTCCGGAGATGAACCGGCCGATGTAGGCGAAGCTGACGGCGTAGCAGATCGCCGCGAACAGGATGGCCATGGCGTCCCAGCTGGCGAACGACACCTCCCACGGCGAGAAGATCAGCAGCGTCCCGACGAACCCGAGGACCAGCCCGGCGATCTTCGTGGTCGACAGTCCGCGCTCGGTCCGCAGCACGATCGCGATGAGCAGCACCCAGAGCGGCGTGGTGGCGTTGAGCACCCCGGCGACACCACTGTCCACAGTGCGCTCGCCGACGGCGAAGAGCGTGAAGGGGATCACGTTCCCGATGACTGCCGCGACCAGCATGTGTCCCCACAGCCTGCGGTCACGCGGCAGCCGGTTGCGTCCGGCGTAGCAGAGGACGACGAGGACGGCGGCCCCGAGGACGACACGGGCGAAGGTCATCTGTATGGGCGTGAAGCTCGCCAGCCCCAACTTGATCCAGAGGAAGCTGGATCCCCAGAACAGCGCCAACAGTCCCATGCGAACCAACGTCGCCCCACCACCACGGATCACGAACGCCACGCTGCCGCACGCCAAGCGGTAGGACAATCAAATAGTCCAACAGGGACGTGTTAGCAGAACTGAACGGTCGGTGGCACCCCGGCGAGTTGTCCACAGGTGACCGAGTTGTCCACAGTCAAGATCGACAACGCCGCCCCCGTCACCCCCCACCACTAGGCTGGGACACGGGGGTGGGCCCGGCGACTGCGCGGAGGCAGAGCGGCACGGGGCGGCACGGTGGGTGGGCGCTGGGGGGCGCTGGGGGCAGGGGCGGGCGCAGGGGCGGGCGCGGAGCCGGGCGGCGGGATGCACTGAAGGGCCCCTTCGTAACGCCCAGCGTAAGGAAGGCGTCCTTCGTAACGGCCAGCGTTAGGAAGGCGTCCTTCAGTGCGGTTGACCGGCCGGGACCACCGAGGGGCGCCGGGTCGGGCGGGTCGGGCGGGCTGGGTCAGCCCAGCTTCTGGAAGTTGTCGATCATCAGTGCGCCGGGCTGGCCGACGATCATGAGCAGGTAACTCTCGTTCGAGGTCCGGTTGTCGGTGGTCACGAACTGCAGCGCGGTCGTGACCTGGTTCCCGGACACGGTCGCCGACAGCACCTGGACCGACGCGATCCCGGCCCAGAACGACTGGTAGGCGTCCTGCCCACCGCCCGCCGCCTGGGCCGTCGGCGTCATCCGCTGCCACGCACCCTCGACGTTGCCCGGCAGCAGCCCGTAGTAGTCCCGGACGGTCTGCTCGTACTCGGCAGGCGTCGGCCCGGCGGGCGGCTTCTCGGTGGTGGTCGTCGTCGTGGTGGTCTCGGTCGTCGTGGTGGTCGTGGGTGCCGTCGACTTCGACGACGTGAGTGTCGTCGACGTCTTCGAGGACTGCGGTCCCTGCCCGGCGCTGTCGTCGGAGTCGTCGTTGGACAGCAGGCTCGCGACGAGGATCCCGATCAGCGCCGCCGCGACGATGGCCAGCACGGTCAGCACGATCGACCGGACCCGGTCGTTCCTGGCCTTGTTGGCGCCAGGCCGAGACGACGGTTGCTGCGTCTGCAGCTGCTCGCGCACCGGCCCGCTGGGCGTCGGCTCGGAGAACGGGTGCACGTCCAGCCGGGTGCCCTCCGGCGGCGACGGCGGTCCCTGCGGCGCGCCCCACCGCTGCTGCGGCTGCTGCTGTGGCGGCGGACCGGCGGGCCGCGACGGCAGCCGGTTCCCCGCGATGCGGTCGGTCGGCGCGCCCGCTGCGTTGAGCACCCCGGACGGCGTCCTGCCCTCGGCGACCGCCTGCAGGTTGTCCTTGGTGGTCGACAGCGACGGCCGCTCGCCGGGCTCCACCCGCAGCAGCTGCATCAGCAGCGCCGTGAGCGGTCCTGCCTGCCTCGGCGGCGTGATCTTGCCCGCGGCCACCGCGTACAGGAGCGCCAGCGTGTTCTCGCTCAGCCCGAACGGGGAGTGCCCCTCGATGGCCGTGTACAGCGTCGACCCGAGGGAGAACACGTCCGCGGCGGGCTTGGGGTCCTCACCCTTGGCCACCTCGGGCGCCAGGTAGGCGGGCGTGCCTGCCAGCATGCCGGTCGCGGTGACCGTGACGTCGCCGGTCGCCCTGGAGATGCCGAAGTCGGTGATCTTGACGGTGCCGTCCTCGCCCAGCAGGACGTTGGCCGGCTTGATGTCGCGGTGCACGATCCCCGCGGCGTGCGCGGCGACCAGTGCCGCCGCTACCTGCGCGCCGATCCGTGCCGTCTCCGAGACGGGCAGCGTGCCCTGCTCGGACAGCACCGTCGCGAGGCTCTTGGACGGCAGGTACTCCATGATCAGCCACGGGTCGCCGTCGTGCTCCGCGACGTCGTACACCGTGATGGCGTTGGGATGCGTCAGACGTGCCGCGATCCGCCCTTCCCGCATACATCTTCGCCTGGCCTCTTCGGCCTGTGCCGCGGAAAGGCCCGGCTGTAACAGCAGCTGCTTGACGGCCACCGTGCGGTGCAGGCGCTCGTCGTGCGCCTGCCACACGATGCCCATCGCACCGCTGCCGATCTGCCGGCCCAGCCGGTAGCGCCCAGCGACGAGGGCACCCTCCGCCGTCATATCAGGTTCCCCACTACTGACCCGCGCCCGTTGGCGGGTCGGATGGCTCGGACGGCGGAGTGGTGGTCGTCGTTGTCGTAGTCGTGGTGGTGGTCGTCGTTGTCGTGGTGGTCGTTGTCGTGGTGGTCGTGGTGGTGGTCGTCTCGTCGGTCGTCTCTTCCCGAGTCGACTCGGTCGTCGTGGTCGGCGCCAGGGTGGTGGTCGTCGGCACGACCTGTGTCGTCTGCGTCTTCTCCGCGGGCGGCGCGTTGTCCTCCTGCTTGTCGCGGTCGCGGGTGGACAGCAGGAACGCCACCGTCGCGAGCACGGCGACCAGTGCGAGGCCCGCGCCGACCACGATCGGCGCCCTCGACTTCTTCGGCGGTGGCGGCGGCCCCTCGCGCCGCGCGGGGCGCACGGCACGCGTCCGGTCGTCGGCGCCGACCATCTGCGTGGCCTGCTCGTAGTAGCCGCTGTCGTAGTCGTCGTAGTCGTCGACCAGCTCGGTGCGGCGCGACCCGACGCTCATGGGCAGCGCCACGTCCGGGATCTCGCCGACGGCGACCGCGTACAGCAGGTCACGCGACCGCGAGGTCGTCGGCCGCTGGTCGGGGTCGGCCGCGAGCATCGCGATCAGCACGTTGGTGAGCGAACCGGACATCTGCGGCGGGTTGATCCGCCCGGCGGCCACCGCGTGCAGCAACTGCAGCGTGTTCTCCGTCAGGCCGAACGGCGGCTCGCCCTCGACCGCCGCGTACAGCGTGGAGCCGAGCGAGAACACGTCCGACGCCGGCGTCGGCTCCTGCCCGACCGCGGCCTCCGGGGCCAGGTAGGCGGGGGTGCCCGCGATCATGCCCGTCTTGGTGACCGTGACGTCGTCGGTCGCGCGGGAGATGCCGAAGTCGGTGATCTTCACGGTGCCGTCGTCGCCGAGCAGGATGTTGCCCGGCTTGATGTCCCGGTGGACGATGCCTGCCGCGTGTGCGGCGGCGAGCGCCGCCGCCGACTGTGCGCCGATCCGCGCGACCTCACGAGGCGGCAGCGGACCCTGTTCGGCCATGACCATGGCCAGGCTCTTGGACGGCAGGTACTCCATGATCAGGCACGGGGCGCCGTCCTCGTCGACCACGTCGAAGACGGAGATCGCGTTGGGGTGTTGCAGGCGGGCCGCGATCCGGCCCTCCCGCATGCATCTGGCGACGGCCTCGGCCTGCTCCTCCGGCGGGAGGCCGGGCTGGAGCAGCAGTCGCTTGACGGCGACGGTGCGGTTCAGCCGCTCGTCGTGCGCCGTCCAGACCACGCCCATCGCACCGGTGCCGATGCGGTGGACAAGGCGGTAACGGCCGGCGACCAGGCGACCTCCATCGGTCATCGCGCCGAGTCCCCCTCTACCTGCAGGTGATCGGTGTACATGCCGACTCCGGGAGTTATTGGGAACGGCTAGCTGGCCCCAAACGGGCGTCAACCCGCACAAGGCTAGGCGTTCACGCTACGCACACGGACGGGGACCGCTCCGTACACGGGTTGACCATGCTTGGTATTGCGAGTGACGTAAGCAGGGGTACCGCAGGTTACCGGGTCAGTTGCGTTGGGCCGACAGCAGCTGTACACCGACGATGCGGCGGGGACTCTCCGCGACCGTGACCAGTTGTTCGAGGCGGAGCTGGCCGCCGCCGAGCAGTCGCATCCGGACGGTCGCGAGCACTCCGTCGGCCCGCTGGACGACCTTGACCGAGTCGATCTTCGTGACCGTCGACCACGACGAGAGGAACTCGCCGAGGTTCATGCCGAGGCCGTCGGACTCGAGCAGGTCGAACGCGGCGATCGGCGCCTCGGGGAGGTTGCCGTAGAACTGGCGGACCAGCTCGAGGTCGTTCGGCGCGTCGACGGACGCCGTGCTGCCACTGGCGGTCGTGCCGGTGTCGGGCTCGGCGGCCGGTGTCGCCGAGGGGCTCGGCACTGCCGTGTCCTGCTGCTCGGCGACCGACGGTGACCTCGGCACCGCGTGCGACGTCGGCACGCGTGGCAGCGTCCGGTCCAGCTGGTCGGGCAGCAGCGCCTGCTCGCCGGTGATCTGCACGGCTGGTCTCATCGCGTTGTGGCTCGCGTCCCGGCGCTGGTCGGCGATGAGCGAGGAGATCGTCACCGCGCCACACAGCACGACGCCCGCGACGCCGAGACTCGCCAGCTTGGCCATCTGGCCTGCCCTGGCGGGTTCTCGACGGTGCGACACCGCCGAGACGACAGGAATCGTCTCGGTGACGTCGTCGACGCCCTCGATCTCGATGCCGCTGTCGTCGTCCGGGGTCGCCGGGGAGCTGTCGGTGCAGTGCGTTGGTGACGCCTGTCTGGACAGCAGCTCCGTGACGGTGACCGAGCCGGCGCGTACGTGGCGGCGCCCGGTCGTCAGACGGTCCACTGTGTGATGGCCTCCGTGCGTAGCGTTAGGGGCCACTCATACTCCCGTTACCGGGCTACGCGGTAGTAATTTCGAGTGGATCACCCGAACGGGTTGATCTCATCGTAGGGTGTTCACTCGAATGGAGTATGAGTTGGATCACCCTGTAACGAGATCATTGATGATCTTCGGATCGCCGCCCCACGTGAAGACCAGCTGGCGCCGTTCGAACGTCACCGAGCCGTCCTCGCGGACGATCCTGACCGTCGACGTGGTGATCGCCTGGCCCCGGTCGATGAGGATGTCCTGGACCTCGACCTGGCGCACGCCCTCGTACCGTGCCTCGATGCCCTCCCTGCCCTCGTCGGCCAAGCTGCCGGTGGTCATGGCATGTGCCGCGCCGGGATCCGTGACGACCAGCAGGAAGTACTGCTCGGTGCGGTCGCCCATGGCCGCCGGGTCGGTCGGGATGAGCGGAACGGCACCGACGGTCTCGCGAGTCGGCTCCTTGGGAGTGGTCGGCGACGGGGCCTGGCTCGACGAGTCGTGCGGACGGGGGAAGTCCGTGGTGTCCACGTCGCCGGTCGTGGTGTCGAGGACGGTGTTTATCGGCACGCTCACGTCGCTCGACGGCTCGCTCGACGGCGCCGGTGTCGTCTCGGGCTTCGAGGTCCTCGACTTCGCGGTGGGCGTGCCGCTGGCGGCCGTCTGCTGGGTGGGCAGCTTCCCGAGCGTCAGCGGTCCGCTCGGGTAGGCGGGGAGGGCGTCGATGAGCCCGTTGCCTGCAGGCCTGCTCATCAGCCCGATGGCGGCGACGGTCAGGCCCAGCACGACGGCCGCGGACGTCCCGACCGCGAACCACGCGGCCCGACGCCAGCTGCGTGGCGGGGTGACCGAGGCGGGCACGTTGCCGAGGTCGAACTTCCGCAGTCCCGTCGCGGTCGTCTCGGACAGCGCGTGGACCACCGGCTCCCGGTCGGCCGCCCTGGCCATGCCGTGCGCCAAGACGGTCGTGCGTGCCGGCGGCGAGTCCGGCCCCGGCACGTCGTCGGGAGTCGGCCATGCCGGCTCTTCGGGCCACGAAGGTTCCTCCTCCGGCCAGGTGCCGCCGACGGCCCCCACCGGGTCGCCGGGCTCGATCGGCCAGCCGGGCCGCCTGGTCAGCACCTCGCTCGGCGGCCACCCCGGCCCCTGGTCGTTCGGCCAGGCCCCGGGCCCGAACCCGTCCAGTCTGGCGTGCGCGGGCGTGGTGTCCGTCGGGCGCACGGCGGGTGTCCACGCCGCGCCCTTCGCACCCTGCCGGTGTCGCCCGTTACCGCGTTCATAGTCGTGCCAGCCCCCGTTTGTCATGACTGTAAGACTCCCCACCCTCCCCGTTCGTGACGCAGTGCGACGAAGCGGATACGACTACCGGCTAGTGTCGACAACCTGGAAGCTCTCGGCCAACCGCCCGTCGAGCAGACCGAACCGGGCGGCGGTGGACCCGAGGCCCTGCCGTAACGCCTGCTCGATGCCATCGGACGTGGCTCCGGCCTGGGAGGCGTGGGAGCGCAGCGCGGCCATCTTCCTGTCGAACACGTCGGTGACGTCCACGGCGTGGTTCCGCTTGTCGGCAGGCCCGTCGGCCAGCCACAGCTCACGCACGGCCCACGGCTGCCAGCCCTCCTCGAGGAGCAGGGCGCGGTGGGCGTAGGGGTTGCGGGCATCCGGGTACACGGCGGCGAAGGCCGCCTCGCCCACGGCGCGGTGGTCGGGGTGGGTGGTGGGCACGAAATCCCAGTTGATCTCCGGTGACCAGGTGAGCACCCGGTCGGGGCGCACGCGCCGGATCACCCTGGTGATGTCGCGGCGCAGCTCGAGGGACGGCGTGACCATGCCGTCCGGGTAGCCGAGGAACGTGACGTCGTGGACGCCGACCTCGGCCGCCGCCGCCCGCTGCTCGGACTCGCGGACGGCCGCCATCTCGGGCGAGCCGTCCCCGCTGGCCTCGCCGGACGTGCAGACGCAGTAGGACACCTCGATGCCGGCCGACGTCCACACCGCGACCGTGCCTGCCGCACCGAAGTCGACGTCGTCGGGGTGGGCGGTGACAACCAGGGCTGACCGAACGGTGCTCACTCCCGGCAGCGTAGGTGGTTGCCCAGGGTGGAGGCGGGTGGGTACGTGTTTCCCTCACGTATCACCTCATGGTGTGACACGTGCACCGCCAGCAATCTATTCGCCCGTGCGGTAACGCTCCTGGGTCGCCTGGAGGGCCTTCACCGCGCCACCACCGGAACCGGCGGCGAGCAGGATCGCCAGCACGTCGGCGAACATGGGGCCGCTGGTGAGCAGCAGCGCGAGCAACGCGCCCGCGGTCGTGACGCCGGCGATGGGCCACCGGCTGCGCACGTACTGCGCCACGGGCGCGCCGCCCGCCCGCTTGGTCGCGGCCGAGTTGAGCATCGCGAGGTACCCGGCGTGCCCGAGCGCGGCCAGGAGACCGGCGATGGCGATGAGGACGGCGATCAGGTTGAACATGACTCCAGTGTGCCCGCGATGCGGCCGCGCCGGATCGGTGAGAACCCTGAGAATCCGAACGGTTATCTACCGAGCCTGCCCCGGCCCAGCTCCAGCAGCGCCATCGCGATCCTCGTGCCCTCGGGGCCGAGCTCGCCGTAGCGGGCGAGCACGTCCATCTCCCGGTTGACCACGATCCGGGGGCCGCCCGCGGCCATCCGTGCCGCGCCGATCGTCTGCGACACCTCGGCGCGGCGTTTGACCAGCCGCACGATCTCGGCGTCGAGCCAGTCGATCTCCTTGCGCAGCTCGCCGATCTCCTCGGCCGCGGTCTTCTCCTCGTTGGCGGTGGGGGGCATGTCGTCTCCTCGGTTCACAGCTCTGGAGTATGTCCCGGCCCCGTGCGAAAAGCCCCGGGGTCCGAGGACTCCGGGGCTTCGTAGGTTGGTGGCGCGCTAGCCAACTACGGGAGCCGGAGTCCGGATCCCGTAGAAAAACTCGAAGTGGCGGTCGCGCACGGCGTCGATTCTGGCACTCGCCGCCGAAGCGTGTCCACTCGGCTTGTCGGCGTCGGCTCTGTCGGTGCGTGCCGGTAACGTGAACCTACAATGAGCACTCTGTTCGAATTGCCTGCACAGACGTCCCCACCACCCCGCCGCAAGGCAGGGGCGGAGCTGCTCGACGGCCTCAACGACCAGCAGCGCGCCGCCGTGCAGCACGCCGGTTCGCCGCTGCTCGTCGTCGCGGGCGCCGGTTCGGGCAAGACGCGGGTACTGACCAGACGCATCGCCTACCTGCTGGCCGAGCGGGACGTGCACCCCGGCCAGATCATGGCCATCACGTTCACCAACAAGGCCGCCGCCGAGATGCGCGAGCGCGTGGTCGAGCTGGTGGGCAGGCGCGCCAACGTCATGTGGGTGTCCACGTTCCACTCCATGTGCGTTCGGGTGCTGCGCCGCGAGGCCACGACACTCGGCATGAAGTCGAGCTTCTCCGTCTACGACTCGGACGACACGCGCAGGCTGATCACGCTCGTGTCCCGCGACCTGGACATCGACCCGAAGCGCTACACCGCGCGCGGGCTCGCGACGGCCATCTCGAACCTCAAGAACGAGCTGGTCGACCCCGAGGAGGCGACGGCGAAGGCGACCAACGACTTCGAGCGCCGCACCGCCGAGGTCTACGTCGAGTACCAGCGGCGCCTCGGTCTCGGCAACGCCTTCGACTTCGACGACCTGATCATGCGCACGGTCGAGCTGCTGCAGAACTTCCCGGACGTCGCCGAGTACTACCGCCGCCGCTTCCGGCACGTGCTGGTCGACGAGTACCAGGACACCAACCACGCGCAGTACACGCTGGTTCGCGAGCTGGTCGGCACCGGCCAGGGCGGCGTGGAGCCCGGCGAGCTGTGCGTGGTCGGCGACGCGGACCAGTCGATCTACGCGTTCCGCGGCGCGACCATCCGCAACATCGTGGACTTCGAGCAGGACTATCCGCAGGCCACGACGATCATGCTGGAGCAGAACTACCGCTCCACGCAGACGATCCTGTCCGCGGCCAACGCGGTGATCTCCCGCAACCCGGGCAGGCGCGACAAGCGGCTGTGGACCGCGCTCGGCGACGGGGAGAAGATCGTCGGCTACGTCGGCGACAACGACCACGACGAGGCCGCGTTCGTGGCGGGCGAGATCGACCGGCTGATGGACGGCGGCGAGGTCAAGTACAGCGACATCGCCGTCTTCTACCGGACCAACAACCAGTCGCGCGTGTTCGAGGAGATCTTCGTCCGCATGGGCCTGCCCTACCGGGTGGTCGGCGGCGTCCGGTTCTACGAGCGGCGTGAGGTGCGCGACGCGCTCGCCTACCTGCGGGTGCTCGCGAACCCCGACGACGGGGTCAGCCTGCGCCGGATCCTCAACGTGCCCAAGCGCGGCATCGGCGACCGCGCGGAGGCGTGTGTGTCCGCCCACGCCGAACGCGAGCGGATCTCGTTCGACGCAGCACTGCGTGACGCGGTCGAGGACCGGGTCGCGATGCTCAACCCCCGCTCGCGCAACGCGATCGCGGGCTTCGTCGAGCTGCTGGACGACCTGCGGGGCCTGGTCACCGACGGCCACGAGGTCGGCGACATCCTCGAGGCGGTCCTGGAACGTACCGGCTACCGTGCCGAGCTGGAGGCCTCCGACGACCCGCAGGACGCGACGCGGGTGGACAACCTGACCGAGCTGGTGACGGTGGCCCGCGAGTTCGCCGTCGAGCCGGTCGCCGTGCCGGACGACGACACACAGGACGCACAGCAGGACGGCGACGGCCTCGTCGAGCCAGGGTCGCTCGCCGCGTTCCTGGAGCGGGTCTCGCTGGTCGCGGACGCGGACCAGATCCCGGACGAGGACGAGGAGGCGACCGGGGTCGTCACCCTGATGACCCTGCACACCGCCAAGGGCCTCGAGTACCCGGTGGTGTTCTGCACGGGCTGGGAGGACGGGATCTTCCCGCACATGCGGGCGCTCGGTGACCCGACGGAGCTGGCCGAGGAGCGGCGGCTCGCGTACGTGGGCATCACGCGTGCCCAGCGGCGGCTGTACCTGTCCAGGGCGATCGTGCGGTCGGCGTGGGGGCAGCCCATGACCAACCCGCCGTCCCGGTTCTTCGACGAGATCCCGGCCGAGCTGCTCGACTGGCGCCGCGTCCAGCCGGAGCGGTCCGCCCCGAGCGCGCCGACCTCCACGTGGAACCGCCGCCAGTCATCGTCCTCCACGTCCTCGTTCGGCCCGGCGAAGGGCTGGAAGGACACCCCGGCGCTGTCCCTGGCCGTCGGCGACCGGGTCACCCACGACAAGTACGGCCTCGGCACGGTCGTCGCCACGGACGGTGTCGGCGCCCGAGCCACCGCCACGATCGATTTCGGCACCAACGGCACCATCAGGCTGATGCTCATCGGCAGCGTGCCACTCCAGAAACTCTGAGTGGACACTTTGGAGTGACCTTCTCCCCAAAAGGTCGAACGGATGTGCGAAACTGTCGGTGCCGTCCGCTTGACTACTCCCCGACGGGACCACACAGGTCCCGAGGAGAGACAGGGAGTTCTGGATGTGGACGAGGTGCTCTTCGGCGTGCTCGCCGAGAACGTCGGTCGCCACCTGGACGGCCTCGACCGTCGCGTGGCTCATTCTGAGGAGCTGCGCCGCCTGGTTGCGGCGTGGCGCACGCTGCTCGACCTGCACCGCCCTGGCGGGCGTAGGGGTAGGTGCACGGGGTGCGTGGAGTCCCGTCAGCGTGCGATGTGCACGGTCTGGCGCGTCGCGAACGCGTTCTTCACCCGGTGAGGGCTCAGAGGTTCACACCGTGGTCGATGAGCCACGGCCGCGGGTTGATCTTCTTGCCGCCCGGCTCCCAGACCTCGAAGTGGAGGTGCGGGCCGGTGGACTGGCCGCGGTTGCCCGTGCGCGCGATCTGCTCGCCCGCCTTGACGTGCTCGCCCTCGCGGACCGAGAAGTCCTGCATGTGGCCGTAGACGGTGATGGTGCCGTCCTCGTGCTCGATGCGGACCCAGAGACCGAACCCGCTCGCGGGCCCCGCCTCGATGACCACGCCGTCGGCGGCCGCGTAGATCGGCGTGCCGATGGGGGCCGCGAAGTCCAGCCCGTAGTGGGTCGTGCCCCACCGGGCACCGAAGCCGGAGGTGATGGTGCCGCTCGACGGCCGCACGAACTTCGGCCGCTCGGCCTCGGCCTTCGCGGCCGCGGCGATGGCGGCCCGGTTCTGGACGATCTGGTTCGTCGAGGCGATCTGCTGCACCTCGGGCGCCGCGACGGCGGGCTTCGCCACCGCCAGCACCTCGGGTGCGGCTGCCGACGTGCCACCACCTATGCCGATGGCGGCGGAGGCGGTCTTGCTGTCGGCGAGGGGGGCGATGTCGTCCGAGGGGGTGGAACCAGCCTTGAGCGTCTGACCAGCCGCGGCGGCAGCGAACGCGCCCACCGCGACAGCGGCGACCACGACCCGGCCGCGCAGTTGGGACGAGGGTGGGTTCACCCGGTGCGATGCCATTCGGATCCGCGCGGTGCTGTTGCGTGCAGCCAACGCTTCTTCGAGTACTTCGCACTCCCGTATTGCGTCGCCGCCGGGGGAGCGGTGTCGAGACAAGGCCTGCCCTTCCGTCTTCGGGGAGTCCGGGACTTACACGTACGCCGGGCTCGATCGGTTCGAGCTTGTCGGCGTGGACACCGGGCGGGGGATCCCGGCCGGACGGAAACCCGAGGGTTGCCGTCCAGTCCAATTCGTGACCGGACCGTGACAACGGACCGGGGGACGATAACCAAGGGGAAGCACCGAGGGCAACTTCCGTGAACGGACGCGGCCAAACGGGTGGCGAGCGAAGAGGCTTCAGCCAGCGGTAATGACCAAAAGTAAGTACAAGATCACGTAGTTACTGTGACCCACGTTACTTAATCTCGGAGGTATCCGAGGTTTCGATGAACCCTCCCCGAGGTGTCGGCGGGGTATCGATCAGTTACCTGCAACCCCCATCGCCGCCCCCCGAAACACGATCGTGGACGGCTCCGTAACGGACCGAAACCGCGCCTCACGACCGGCGCGACCGGACCCCGGGGCGGGCCGCCGCCGCGGGCCGGGTCGGGCAAGGGCGCGCGAGAGGCCCAGAGAGGAGGAGGCCCAGAGAGGAGGAGGCCCAGAGAGGGCGCGGAGGACACGGAGAGGAGGTGGCAAGGGGAAGCCGGGGGCCGGATGGGCCGGACCGGGTCACGGTCCCGGGTGGGCGCTGGGTCGGGTGGGCGCTGGGTCGGGTGGGCGCTGGGTCGGGTGGGCGCTGGGTCGGACTTCGGCCTGCGGTCGTATCGGGCCACCGTCGACCTCCCGACAACCTGCGCATCGAGCTGGAGCTGCCTCGGTTCCGGCCATCCGGCCTGAGCGGGACTGCGGTCAGAACTGCGGAGCCGGGTCGAGGCGGGCTGGGCAGCCGGATGGGTTCGGGTGCCCAGCTCTGGGAGCTGTCCGGGCCGCAGGACGGCGCGCCTCGTGGCGCCCTGCCTCGCGGCACCAGGCCTTGATTCTGGACTGGGCCGGAGCTTGGGCTGAGGCTCGGTGCTGGGCGAGGCCGGCAGTCTGGCGGCCACACGGGACCGGGCGTAGCTGCTGGATCGGTTCGAGTGGCGAACCGGTCACCGAGGTCGGCCCGGCGTCCGACGCCTACTCCGCTGGTCCGCGCATGGCGGCGACCTCAAGCCGACCACCATCTCCCAGTGATCTCCCCACTGGCCAGTGGGGAGATCACCGCCGGACCGCCGATGACCGAGGGCATGGGCTGCGTTCGCCGAAGGCGCAGGCATTGTCGGCGCCCTGAGCCGCCGATTGCCTCGAGCACCAGCCCGCTCACGGTGAGAGACATCCCGGGTCGGCGCCTCGGGAGGACTGCCTGTCAGGGACCGCGACCAACCCCGGCCCCTTTCCCCTCCTCAGCCGCCGCCTCCCACTGCCGATCAGCCGACGACCCGCCTCCCTTGCTAGCGTTCCCCCGATGACTGCGCGGACTCGAGCGACGCTTGGCTCGTCGGATGGCCGGCGGCGTGGCGCACAACCAGCGGGCAAGAAGCCCAGTACAGGCAGGGACGAGACGAGCGCAACCAGTCGGCTCCGGCTCGGCATCGTGGCCGCCCCGCTCCGGCTCCGGCTCGGCCTGCTGGCGTCCGTGGCCGGTGCCGTGCTCACCTTCCTCGGCGTCTTCCAGGGCCTCGTCGACGACGCGCCGCCACCCGCCTTCCACAGCATGGCGCTGCTGCTCGTCCTCGCCTGCGCACCGGCAGGGCTCGCCATCCTCGCCGTCGCCGTCGGGCGGGCGCCGACAGCCGCAGGCATCCTCACCGGCGCCGCCATCCTCGCGCCCGGGCTGGCCCTCATCGACGCCCAGTTCCTCGGGGACGCCCTCGAGGCCTCCCGGCCCGAGCTGATGGTGCCTACCTCCCTCGCGCCTCTCACCCCGGCCGCCGGTGCCTACCTCCTGCTCGTCGGACACGCCGTCACCGCGCTCGCCGGGCTCCTCGTCATCGGACGGGCAGGCGCCGACCCGGACTCCGACTATTACGCCGCCCTCGACGCGGGTACCGACCTCAACCGCCGCGCCATCGGGTGGGCGATCGCCGCGGGGGCCGTCAGCGTCATCGGACTGCTCTTCTCGCCGTTCAGCTCCGACAACGCCTTCGTCGTCGCCAGCGACCTCATCGCCAGCCCCGACCTCGTGCGCTACGGCGGGCTGCTGCTGGTCGTCAGTGTGCTGGTCGGCTGCGTCGCCGTCGCGGTCAACCCCGCGCCCCCGCTGGCCAGGGGCATGGCCGTCGGGCTCTTCGCCGGGCTGTCCTGGCTGGTGCTCGCGCAGCTCGCGGCCGTCGCCCGCGTCGAATGGCTGCACCTCCAGCCGTGGCCGATCTGCGCCATCGCGCCGATCGGGCTGCTCGCCCTGATGCTCTTCCTCACCGGCGACCTCACCGGCGATGACACCAAGCGGGACGTCCAGTTCGAGGGCAGTCCGATCGCCACCGGCGTCCTCGGGGTCCTCACCGGGCTCGCCACGCTCGTCGCGTCCTTCGGCTCGCTCGTCGTCAACGACATCGACCAGCCGGAGAGCTACGCCAACCGCCAGCTGCTCCCCGCGGGCATCGTGATCATCGTGCTCGGTGCGGTGTTCTTCACGCGCTGGGCGGGCGTCATGCGCCCGGCCTTCGTCGTCGCGCTCGGGGCCGTGCCGCTCGTCGGCTTCGCCGCCCTCGACACCGCGTTCACCGCCACCACGGTCGGCAACGTCATCCCGGGCCTCACGGTCGACACCGGGGACACGCGGGTCGGCGCCGCGGTCTGGTTCATCATCGTCGCGCTCGTGTTCCTCGTGGTCGCCATCGTCCTCGCCGCGGTCGCGGGCGGCAGCGACCGGGACGAGGACGTCGACCTCAGTAAGCGGACGATGCACCTCCGTTACGGTCTTCCCGCTGGTGGGGCCGTCCTCTTCGCGCTCGGGGCGTTCACCTCGCCGATGATCAAGGCCGCGGGCTACAAGTCACCCGGCATCCTCTCCGACTTCCGGCTCGCCTCCTGGGGCCTGCTGATCGGGCTGCTCGTCGTCCTCGGCGCGGCCGTGCTCGCCGCCTTCTCCCGACCCGCCCGCGCCGCGGCCCTGCTGCTCGGCGCTGCCGTGGTCGTCGGCATCCACCTCCTCGAGCTGCCCATGACCGGGGGCCGGGCGGCCGACTCCCAGGCAGGCGCGGGCACCTGGCTGACGCTCGCCTGCCTCGTCGCGCTGGTGGTGGCGGCCGTCGCCGCCATGACCGACCCCAACCGGCACACGGCGGAGTGAGACACCTCACGCACACCGCCCGCAGGGCATAACGCGCAGGTCGCTAGGGTCGTCTGCGTGCCGAAACCCCACCGAGTCGAGCCGTAGATACAGGAGACCGTCGTAGTGGATCTGTACGAGTACCAGGCGAAGGACCTCTTCGGGGCGCACGGGGTCCCGGTGCTGCCAGGGGACGTCGCCGACACTCCGGACGAGGCAGGCCGCGTCGCCGCCGACCTCGGGCAGCGAGTCGTCGTCAAGGCCCAGGTGAAGACCGGTGGTCGCGGCAAGGCAGGCGGCGTCAAGCTCGCCGACGACGCCGCCGACGCGAAGACCAAGGCGGAGGGCATCCTCGGCCTGGACATCAAGGGTCACATCGTCCGTCGAGTACTGGTGGCGCCCGCGTCCGACATCGCGGAGGAGTACTACTTCTCCTTCCTGCTGGACCGCGCCAACCGCACCTTCCTCGCCATGGCCTCCGCCGAGGGCGGCATGGAGATCGAGCAGCTCGCGGTCGAGCGTCCCGACGCCCTCGCCAAGGTGCCGGTCAACCCGCTGGACGGCGTCGACCTGGCCAAGGCCAAGGAGATCCTCACCGCGGGCAAGTTCCCCGAGCCGATCCTGGACCAGGCCGCCGAGGTCGTCGTCAAGCTGTGGGACACCTTCGTCGCGGAGGACGCCACGCTCGTCGAGGTGAACCCGCTGGTCCGCGACCCGCAGGACAAGATCATCGCGCTGGACGGCAAGGTCACGCTCGACGAGAACGCGTCGTTCCGCCACCCGGCGCACGCCGACCTCGTGGACACCGCCGCCGAGGACCCGCTGGAGGCCAAGGCCAAGGCCAAGGACCTCAACTACGTCAAGCTCGACGGCCAGGTGGGCATCATCGGCAACGGTGCGGGCCTCGTCATGTCGACCCTGGACGTCGTCGCCTACGCCGGTGAGGAGTTCGGCGGCATGAAGCCCGCCAACTTCCTCGACATCGGCGGTGGCGCCTCCGCCGAGGTCATGGCCAACGGCCTCGAGATCATCCTCGGCGACCCCGACGTGCGGTCGGTCTTCGTCAACGTCTTCGGCGGCATCACCGCGTGCGACGCGGTCGCCAACGGCATCGTGCAGGCCTTCCAGCTGCTGGAGTCGCGCAACGAGCCGGTCACCAAGCCGATCGTCGTGCGCCTCGACGGCAACAACGCGGAAGAGGGCCGCCGCATCCTCACCGAGGCGGCGCTCTCCGGCCTCGAGCAGGTCGACACCATGGACAACGCGGCACGCAAGGCCGCCGAACTCGCCTCGAAGGGGGCCTGAGATGGCTATCTTCCTCAACGAGGACAGCAAGATCATCGTCCAGGGCATGACAGGCGCGGAGGGCACCAAGCACACGCGCCGCATGCTCGCCTCCGGGTCGAACGTCGTCGGCGGTGTCACGCCGGGCAAGGGCGGCCAGAAGGCCGACTTCTCCGACGTCAAGGGCGGCTCGTCCCTGCCGGTGTTCAACTCGGTCGGCGAGGCCATGGCCGAGACCGGCGCGGACGTCACGGTCGTGTTCGTGCCGCCGAAGTTCGCGAAGGGCGCGGTCCTCGAGGCGGTCGACGCGGGCATCGGCCTCTGCGTCGTGATCACCGAGGGCATCCCGGTGCACGACACCGCGAACTTCTGGGCGCACGCCTGCGCGACCGGCAACAAGACGCGCATCATCGGCCCGAACTGCCCCGGCGTGATCAGCCCCGGCAAGTCCAACGCGGGCATCATCCCCGCGGACATCACCGGCCCGGGCCGCATCGGCCTGGTGTCGAAGTCCGGCACGCTGACCTACCAGATGATGTACGAGCTGAGCGACATCGGCTTCTCGACCGCGGTCGGCATCGGCGGCGACCCGATCATCGGGACCACGCACATCGACGCACTGGCCGCGTTCGAGGCCGACCCGCAGACCGAGCTGATCGTCATGATCGGCGAGATCGGCGGCGACGCAGAGGAGCGCGCGGCGGCGTACATCCAGCAGCACGTGAAGAAGCCGGTCGTCGGCTACGTCGCGGGGTTCACCGCGCCGGAGGGCAAGACCATGGGCCACGCGGGCGCCATCGTGTCCGGCTCGTCCGGCACCGCGGCCGCCAAGAAGGAAGCGCTGGAAGCGGCGGGCGTCAAGGTCGGCAAGACGCCGTCCGAGACGGCCGAGCTGGCGCGCAAGCTGGTCGCCGCGAACGCCTGACCCGGCTGGAGGTGTCCGACGGGCACACTCCGCGAGTCATCCGAAGGTGGGGCCGGCGGTTCGTGTACCGTCCGGCCCCACGACGATGGTCATGGTTTCGGGGGAACCACCTTGCGCCGCAGGCCGTCAGAAGGTCAGGAAATGAAGTCTGTTCGTACCGATCGCGTCGAGTGAGCTGAGGAGAGCAACGCGATGACCTTCCCAGGCGGGGCACCGGGTGGATACCCGGGCCAAGGCCCGCAGCAACCGCCACCCTTCCCTGGCCCCGGCTACGGCGCGCCGCCGTCGAGCGGTGGGATGAAGCTCGGCGTGCCGGCCATCGCGAACCTCGCCACCGCCGTGCTGGGCCTGGTGAACTTCCTGATGGGCTTCGCCAACGTCTGGGACGGCGACATCGCCAGCCTCGGTGGTGGCTACTTCGCGTTCGGGGCCTCGACGCTGCCCGCCCTGTTCCTGATCGGTGGTCTGCTCGCGCTGCCCGCGATCCTGCCGGGCGACAAGAAGAAGCCGGGCATCGCCCCGGCGGCGTTCGCGGTCAGCTCGTGGCTGACGATCCTGTTCTTCACGTTCACGACCGACCCGGACGTGGGCATCGGCTCGATCCTGCTCATCATCTTCGGTCTCCTGCAGACCGTCGCCGCCGTGGGCGGCTACCTGCTCGACGCGGGGATCGTCAAGATGCCTGCGCGTAACCCGTACGGCCACCACCAGCCGCCGCTCCACGGTGGGGCTTTCCCGCCGTCCGGGCAGTTCCCGGCCGCCCAGCCGCCGCAGCAGCAGCAGCCGGGTCAGTTCGGTGCGCCTCCCGGGCAGCAGACGACGTTCGCGCCGCAGCAGGGCCAGTTCGGCCAGCCGCCGCAGCCGGGCACGCCGCCTGGTGGTTACCCACAGCAAGGCTGAGCCGTAGTAATACTTCCATGGGGTGGCACCGAATTCCGGTGCCACCCCATTTTCGTCTGCCCATTCACCTGATCAGGTAACTACGAGGCGTGGCGACGGGATATCCCGAAATCCACCTGCGACAGTGGCCGACATGGCCTCCCACCTGGAAGGATCCACCGAACCGGGCCGACCCGAAAAGGGCGTCGCCAAACCTGCGGAACCGATCGCGGACGCCCTGCAGGAGAACACCGCACCTCCCGAAGAGGATTCGACGGGGAAAGCCGCCCCGATCACCCCGGGTGACACCGCCGAGGTCGCCGCCCCGACAACCGTCCCCAACGACGACGAACCCCGGAGCCCGAACGGCACGCCTCGCACCTCCGGCGGCGGCCCGCAGGGAGGGCCGGCCGCGGGTGGTGGTCATGCTGGCGCGGGGAGCCTCGGTAGTGGGGGTTCGGGCTCCGGTGAGGCTGCTGGCTCGGCGGGGGTCTCTGGTGAGGGCCGGCGGACGCCGGCCTCGGATGGTGGTGGATCTGCTGGCCCGGGAAGTCCCGGTAATGGGAGCCCGAACTCCGGTGACCCCGCCGACCCGACTTGCGCCTCCGACTGCGGCCCGCATGGGAGGCGGTCTTCGGGTGATGGACTTGCCGGCTCGGAAAGCCTGGATAGTGGGGGTTCGGATTCCGGTGGTGAGGCTGCCAGCTCGACCGGGGTCTCTGGTGAAGGTCGGCATGGGACGGCGGGCACGGGTGGTGGTGGATCTGCTGGCCCGGGAAGCGCCGGTAGGGGTGTGCGTGGGAGTTCGGTCGGCGGTGGTGAGACTGCCGGCTCGATCGGGGTCTCCGGGGAGGGTCGGCATGGGACGCCGGGCTCAGGTGGTCGTGGATCGGCGGACTCGGGAAGCCTCGGCGGGGGTCTTCGTGCGAGTTCGGACGCCGGTGGTGGAACTGCCGGCTCGGCGGAGGTCTCTGGTGGAGGCCGGTCTGGGATGCCGGGTTCGAGTGGTGGTGGATCGGCGGGCTCGAAGAGCCCCGGTGAGGGGCTTCGTGGGAGTTCGGACTCCGGGGACGGCGGACCGGCCGGCGCGGCCACCGATTCCGGCGACGGTTTGCGCGGAACGCCGGACTCCGCGGGTGGCGAGCCCGCCAATCCGGGAAGCGCCTCCAGTGAGAGGCCCGACCCCGACGGCGGTGAACCCGCCAACCCGGCGAGCGCCGCCCATGAACTCCCGCCCGAAACCGCCAACCCCGCCGGAACTGAACCCACCCGCACCGGCCAGGAAGCCGACGCCGGTGGAGTCGAGGAAACTCTCCCCACAGAACAGGACACACCTCCGCTCGACCCCGTCCCGGCCATCGTCAGGTTTCGGGCGCTGGTTCTGCTTGCCGTCGGGCCGCTCGTCGGCGGCTACGTGCTCGTCGCGACCCTGCTGGCGCTCGTCACCGGCACCGCGGGCAACGCCCGCTTCACCACCTCGGGCGTCCTCACCGCCGCGCTTCCCGGCTGGCTCGCCGCCCACCAGGTGCCCGTCGAGATCCTCGGCCGCGAGCTGGGCGTCCTCCCCATCCTCCCGACCATCGGCGTCGTCCTCGTCACCGCCAAGATCGCCGCGCTGACCGCCGAGCGCCTCGACCTGCGCCGGCCACGGCAGGTCTCCGTCGTCATCGGTACGGTCGCCGTCGCGCACGCTGTCGCGGGACTGGTCGTCGCCCGCCTGACCGCGGACACCGTCGTCTCGGCAGGCACCCTCGACGCCCTCTACTACCCGGCCCTCGTCGCCGCGCTCGCCGCCACTCTCGGGGTCGCCAGGCGGGGCAGGCTGCGCGAGGCCGTCGCGGGTCGGGTCGACGCCGTCGCGTTCGACGGGCTTCGGGCCGGCGCGTTCGCCGTCGTCCTCCTTCTCGCCGCGGGTGGAGCCGTCCTCACCTTCGGCCTGGTCACCTCCGTCCCCGCCGCCAGGGACCTCTTCCCCGCGGGCGCGGGCAACGCGGTTGGCATGCTGTTGCTCTGCCTCGGCTACCTGCCCAACGCGGTGGTCGCCGCCACCGGGTTCATCGCCGGTCCTGGCTTCTCGCTCGGCGCTGTCGCCGTCTCGCCGATCGAGTTCCACGGTGGCGCGACGCCCGGCGTGCCACTGCTCGCCGCACTGCCCGAGTACCAGGCGCTCTGGTGGCCTGCCCTGTTCGTGCTGCCACTGGCGGTCGGCATCGCCGTCGGTAGGCGTCTGCGGGACGTCGACGAGGACCCCGTCGCACGGCTGCGGGGCGTCGCCGTCGCGGGCGGCATCGTCGCGGTCTGTTTCGTCGTGTTTGCCGGTACCGCGGGTGGGCGGCTCGGCGCCGGGCCGTTCGACCCGGTCAGCATGCGTGCCGCGGCTCTCTCTGTCGCACTCGTCCTGTGGATCGCCGTGCCGGGCGCGATCGTCGCCTGGTTTGGTGGCCCACACCCCGCTGACGTTGGGTTGATCGAGTTCGAGCCGGAGGACGAGGCGGTCAGGGGTTAGACGTACAAGCCCGGACGCCGGGAGCGCAACCGTGCCCACGAACGGAAAGCAGGGCCCACCCGAACGGGCCGGGCCACCGGTTGTCCGCGGTCATCGCCGGTTGCCTAAGCTGCGGGTATGCCGAGGAGCCCCCACTGAGCGAGCCCATCACGGTGAGACCCGATCCCCCGGCCAGGGTGGTCGTCCTGGTCTCCGGTTCCGGCACCCTGCTGCAGGCCGTGCTCGACGCGGCCGACCTGCCCGCGCGGGTCGTCGCCGTCGGCGCGGACCGGGGCGGGATCGCGGGGCTGGACCGGGCCGCGCGGGCGAACGTGCCGAGATTCGTCGTGCGGTTGAAGGACCACCCCGACCGCGCCGCGTGGGACCGCGCGCTGACCAAGGCGGTCTCGGCGTACGAGCCGGACCTGGTCGTGTCGGCCGGTTTCATGAAGATCCTCGGGCCGGAGTTCCTGGCGACGTTCGGCGGCCGGGTGATCAACACGCATCCCGCGCTGCTGCCTGCCTTCCCCGGCGCGCACGCCGTGGCCGACGCGCTCTCCTACGGCGTGCGGGTGACCGGCTGCACGGTCCATCTGGTCGACGCCGGTGTGGACACCGGCCCGATCGTCGCGCAGGAGGCGGTGAGCGTCGTGCCCGGCGAGGACGTCGACGCGCTGCACGAGCGCATCAAGGTTGTCGAGCGTCGGCTCCTGGTCGACGTGATCGCATTGCTGACCCGGCAGGGGTACACGGTGCACGGACGAAAGGTGACCATCCCGTGACTGACGAGCGGCGCCCGGTTCGCCGGGCCCTCATCGGCGTTTCGGACAAGGCCGGTCTGCTGGAGCTGGCCACGGGCCTGCACTCCGCAGGCGTGGAGATCGTGTCGACCGGTGGCACCGCACGTGCCATCGCCGACGCCGGTGTGCCGGTCACGCCGGTGGAGCAGGTCACGGGCTTCCCGGAGTCGCTGGACGGCCGGGTGAAGACGCTCCACCCGCACGTGCACGCCGGTCTGCTGGCGGACACACGCAAGCAGGCCCACGTCGACCAGCTGGAGTCGCTCGGCATCGAGCCGTTCGACCTTCTGGTGGTGAACCTGTACCCGTTCGCGCGGACCGTGGCGTCCGGCGCGTCGAAGGACGAGTGTGTCGAGCAGATCGACATCGGCGGGCCCGCGATGGTCCGCGCCGCGGCGAAGAACCACGCGAGCGTCGCGGTGGTCGTCGACCCGTCGCGCTACGACTGGGTGCTGGAGTCGGTGCGGGCGGGTGGTTTCACGTTGGCGGACCGCCAGGGCCTCGCCGCGGACGCGTACCGCCACACGGCGTCGTACGACATCGCGGTCGCGTCGTGGATGGGCTCGGTGCTGGCGCCAGGGGAGGATGCCTTCCCGTCGTGGGTCGGTGCGAGCTGGGAGCGGCGCAACACCCTGCGGTACGGGGAGAACCCGCACCAGAGTGCCGCGCTCTACGTGTCCACGCACGGGTCCGGTGGCCTGGCCACCGCGGAACAGCTGCACGGCAAGGAGATGTCGTACAACAACTACCTTGACGCGGACGCGGCGTGGCGTGCCGCGTACGACCACGAGTCGGCGTGCGTCGCGATCATCAAGCACAACAACCCCTGTGGCATCGCGGTGTCGTCCTCCGACGTGGCGGAGGCCCACCGCAAGGCCCACGCGTGTGACCCGGTGTCCGCGTACGGCGGCGTGATCGCGGTGAACCGCGAGGTCTCCGTGGAGATGGCCGAGCAGGTGGCCGAGGTGTTCACCGAGGTGGTCGTGGCCCCCTCGTACGCCGACGGCGCGGTCGACGTGTTGGCCCGCAAGAAGAACATCCGCATCCTGGTGGCGCCCGCGCCGCAGCGGGGTGGCGCGGAGTTCCGCGCGGTGTCCGGTGGCCTGCTGATGCAGCAGACCGACATCGTCGACGCCCCGGGCGACGACCCGGCGAAGTGGAGCCTCGCGACCGGGACCCCTGTCGACGACGACACGCTGGCGGACCTGGCCTTCGCGTGGCGGACCTGCCGAGCGGTGAAGTCGAACGCGATCGTGCTGGCCGCCGATGGCGCGACGGTCGGCGTCGGCATGGGCCAGGTGAACCGCGTGGACGCCGCCCGCCTGGCGGTCGCCCGCGCCGGTGACCGGGCCCGGGGCTCGGTGGCCGCGTCCGACGCGTTCTTCCCGTTCCCGGACGGCCCGGAACTCCTCATGGAGGCCGGTATCCGGGCGATAGTGCAACCAGGGGGCTCGGTGCGTGACGCGGAGGTAATCGCCGCCGCGGAGGCAGCGGGCGTTCCGGTCTACCTGACAGGAACCCGTCACTTCGCGCACTGACCCCGGCCGGTCCGCACTGAAGGACGCCTTCCTGACGCTCAGCGTCAGGAAGGCGTCCTTCAGTGCATTCGGCGACGCGTGCGGTCGTGATCGTTATAAGCGCGAGCGGGCCGACTGGGCCCAATGGTCTAGCTGCAGGCACCCTTCCGAAGGGCCGGACTGAGTTCCGGATCTCCGCGCTGACCGTATGGTGCAATGCGCCAACGCCGTTTCACTCATCCGCATAGCCCGAACGGCGTAGTGTCGGCAAAATTTACGCATCATCCGACAGTTCCGTGGGACGGCATTGTCACGAGAGGCAGAAAACCTCGATCAATCTTGCTGGCCGACACGGGGCTCGTTAGCGTACTCGCCAGTAGTTAAGCAGGGCCTCGACACCAACGGAGGTGCGCATTGGGGGTCGAGGTTGTCGTCGAGAATCTCTCGAAGTCGTTCGGCCGGCAGCGGATCTGGCACGACGTGACGCTCACCCTGCCCGAGGGGGAGGTCAGTGTCATGCTCGGCCCTTCCGGCACCGGGAAATCCGTTTTCCTGAAATGTCTGATTGGCCTGTTGAAGCCCAACACCGGCCGCATCCTGATCAACGGCATCGACCTGGTGCGTTGTTCTGAACATCAGCTCTACGAAACCCGAAAACTGTTCGGCGTGCTCTTCCAGGACGGCGCGCTCTTCGGGTCGATGAACCTCTACGACAACATCGCGTTCCCGCTGCGTGAGCACACGAAGAAAAGCGAACGCGAGATCAGGGACATCGTGCTCGGCAAGATGGAGATGGTCGGCCTCACGGGCGCCGAGACCAAGCTGCCCGGCGAGATCTCCGGCGGCATGCGCAAGCGTGCCGGCCTCGCCCGCGCGCTGGTCCTCGACCCGCAGATCATCCTCGTCGACGAGCCGGACTCCGGACTCGACCCGGTCCGCACGTCCTACATCTCGCAGCTCCTCATCGACCTCAACGCGCAGGTCGACGCCACGATCCTGATCGTCTCGCACAACATCAACCTCGCGCGGACCGTGCCGGACAACATCGGCATGCTGTTCCGCCGCGAGCTGGTGATGTTCGGCCCGCGCGAGGTGCTCCTGACCAGCGAGGAACCGGCCGTCAAGCAGTTCCTCAACGGCTCGCGCATCGGGCCCATCGGCATGTCGGAAGAAAAAGACGACGCCACGATGGCCATGGAGCAGGCACACGCCGAGGCCGGCCACCACGACGGCTCGACCGAGGACGTGCGCGGCGTCGTCCCGCAGCTCCAGCCCACCCCCGGCCTGCCCTACCGCGACGCGGTCCGCCGACGCAAGGACCGCGTCATGCGCATCATCCACACGCTGCCACCCGGCGCCCGCACTGGCATCCTGTCCAGTCTGGACGATGAGGACCGGGCGCGATACCAACTCGGGACACCGCTGAGATGACGATGAGGCAAGGCTTTCCCGGCGCTGCGGCGATGCGGCAGACCGGCAGGCTCTACGCGCTCGGCCTGGACGTCATCCGCTGCACCTTCAAGCGGCCGTTCCAGTTCCGCGAGTTCGTCGGCCAGTTCTGGTTCATCGCCAGCGTCTCCCTGCTGCCGGCGGCACTCGTGTCGATCCCGTTCGGCGCGGTCATCGCACTGCACCTCGGCTCGCTCACCCAGCAGATCGGCGCGCAGTCGTTCACCGGCGCCGCCAGCGTCCTCGCGATCATCCAGCAGGCCAGCCCGGTCGTGACCGCACTGCTCATCGCCGGTGCCGGCGGTTCGGCCATGTGTGCCGACCTCGGCGCCCGCACCATCCGCGAGGAGATCGACGCGATGGAGGTGCTGGGCGTCAACCCCGTGCAGCGCCTCATCGTCCCGCGCGTGCTCGCCGCGATGGGGGTCGCCGCGTTCCTCAACGGGCTCGTCAGCGTCGTCGGCGTGCTCGGCGGCTACTTCTTCAACGTCGTCATGCAGGGCGGCACGCCGGGTGCCTACCTCGCGAGCTTCTCCGCGCTGGCGCAGCTACCCGACCTGTGGATCTCCGAGATCAAGGCCGTGATCTTCGGCTTCGTCGCCGGAGTCGTGGCCTCCTACCGCGGCCTCAACCCAGGGCGCGGGCCGAAGGGCGTCGGTGACGCGGTCAACCAGTCCGTGGTGATCACGTTCCTGCTGCTGTTCCTGCTGAACCTGATCCTCACCACGCTGTACCTGCAGCTCGTGCCGCCGAAGGGAGCGTGACGTGGCGCTCCTGGAGAAACCCAGGGCCGAGAACCGGTTCCTGACGGCGGTCGACCGGCGGTTCACGTTCCTCGACGTGCTCGGTGACCAGATCTTCTTCTTCCTCAAGGCGATCGCGTGGATCCCGCGTGCGATCCGCCGCTACGGCAGGGAGATCGTGCGCCTGATGGCCGAGGTCAGCTTCGGCTCCGGCGCGCTCGCGGTCATCGGCGGCACCATCGGCGTGATGGTCGGCATGACCGCCTTCACCGGGGTCGTCGTCGGCCTGCAGGGATACTCGGCCCTCAACCAGGTCGGCACGTCCGCCCTCGCCGGCTTCATCTCCGCCTACTTCAACACCCGCGAGATCGCGCCACTGGTGGCGGGCATCGCCCTCTCCGCGACCGTCGGCTGCGGGTTCACCGCACAGCTCGGTGCCATGCGGATCTCCGAGGAGATCGACGCGCTCGAGGTCATGGGCGTGCCGAGCATCCCCTACCTCGTCACCACGCGGATCATCGCGGGCTTCATCGCGATCATCCCGCTCTACGCGATCGGCCTGCTCACCTCCTACATCGCGTCGAGGCAGATCACCATCTGGTTCTTCGGCCAGTCCGCGGGCACCTACGACCACTACTTCCACCTCTTCCTACCGCCGATCGACGTGCTCTACTCGTTCGGCAAGGTGCTGGTGTTCAGCGTGGTCGTCGTGCTCGCCCACTGCTACTACGGCTTCCGTGCGACCGGCGGCCCCGCCGGTGTCGGCGTCGCGGTCGGCCGCTCGGTGCGCACGTCCCTGGTCGCCGTCAACGTGATCGACCTGTTCCTGAGCCTCGCACTGTGGGGCGCCACCACGACGGTGCAGGTGGCGGGATGACGTCCAAACTAGTCAGAAGGTCAGCCGGGGTCGTGTTCCTGGTGGTCATGGCAGTGCTGGCGTGGTTCGCGATCCAGGTGTACCAACAGAAGTTCTCCGACGACGTCCTGGTCACGCTCAGGGCGGATCGGATCGGCAACCAGCTCAACAAGGCCTCCGAGGTCAAGGCGCGCGGTGTCGTCGTCGGGACCGTGCGGGCGGTGCACGGCGGTCAGAACGGCGCGACCGTCGACCTCGCGATGAAGCCGGACATGCTGCCACGGCTGCCGAAGGACGTCACCGCCCTCCTGATCCCAAAGACGCTGTTCGGCGAGCGTTACGTCCAACTGTCCATTCCGGACGACTCACGCGAGGCCCCGCTGCGGGCGGGTGACGTGATCCAGCAGGACCGGTCGAAGAACGCGATCGAGCTGGAGCGCGTGTTCGACGACCTGCTGCCGGTGCTCAAGGCCGTCCAGCCGCAGAAGCTCGCGACCACCCTCACCGCGATCTCCACGGCGCTGGACGGTCGGGGCGAGCAGCTCGGCGAGGCCCTGGCGACCACGGCCGACTACCTCGACGAGTTCAACCCGAACCTCCCGACGCTCACGTCCGACCTGCAGGACCTCGCGAAGGTCAGCAGGCTGTACGGCGACATCGCACCCGATCTGCTCGACGCGCTCACCGACTCGTCGGTCACGCTCAACACCGTCGCCGACCAGCGCGTCCAGCTCACCGACCTGTACGCGCAGGTCACCCGCTCCTCCCAGGACATCACGCTGTTCCTGCGCAACAACAAGGACAACCTCATCCGCCTCGCCGCCACGAGCCGCGTACCCCTCGAGACGGCCGCGCGGTACTCACCGAGCTTTCCCTGCACCCTCAAGGCGTTGACCGACCTCAAGCCGTCCGTCGATGCGATGCTCGGCGCCGGCACGGACAAGCCGGGCGTGCACGTCGACCTGAAGGTGACCAAGGACAGCGGCAAGTACGTGCCCGGCAGGGACGACCCGGTCTACGACCAGGACAGCGGCCCGCGCTGCTACCCGAGCGGCGTCGCGCCGACACAGGGTGTGGCCGCCGCGCCGACCGGCAGTGACGGTCACCCGCTGCTCGCGGGTGGCGACCTCGGGCTGGCGAACTCCCCGCAGGAGCAGGAGCTGATCGCGGCGCTGCTGGCACCCGAGGTGGGCGAGGTGCCGTCGTGGGGCAGCGTGCTCGTCGGCCCGCTCTACCGGGGCACGGAGGTGACCCTCCGATGAGAAATCTCGTGGGGCCGCTCGTCAAAGGGCTCGTCTTCGTGCTCGTCACGGGGCTCGCCACGGCGATCCTCGCGGTGTCGATCTCCAACACCAACGTCGGCGACACGATCGGCTACGCGGCCCGTTTCACCGACGTCACCTCGCTCAACCCCGGTGACGACGTCCGCATCCGTGGCGTGCGTGTCGGTCAGGTCGACTCGATGTCCGTCGTCGACCACAACCTCGCGCTGGTCCGGTTCTCGGTCGACAAGTCCAAGCCGCTGCCCGCCGACGTGACCGCGACCATCAAGTACCGCAACATGGTCGGCCAGCGCTACATCGCGCTCGACCGAGGCGAGAAGCTGTCCTCGGTGCTGCTGTCGCCGGAGGACGTCATCCCGCTCGACCGCACGCACCCGGCGCTCGACCTGACGGACCTGTTCAACGGCTTCAAGCCCCTGTTTCAGGCCCTGTCACCCAAGGACGTCAACGAGCTGTCCGGCGAGATCGTCCAGGTGCTGCAGGGAGAAGGCGGCACGGTCGACAGCCTGCTCCAGCACACCGGCTCGCTCACGAGCACGCTCGCCGACCGCGACCAGGTCATCGGCCAGGTGATCGACAACCTGAACTCCGTGCTGGGCAACGTGAACAACCAGGGTGACGCACTGTCCACACTGGTCGTCACGTTGCAGCAGCTGGTGTCCGGCCTCGCGGGCGACCGCACCGCCATCGGCGACTCGATCCAGGGCCTTGCCTCCCTGACCGAGGCCACCGCCGGTCTGCTCGACCAGGCAAGGCAACCGTTGAAGGACAGCATCTCCGGGCTCGGCATGCTGGCGTCGAACCTGGCCAACGGCACTGGCCGTGCCGAACTCGAACAGTTCCTGGTCGCCACGCCGGAGAAGTTCGACGCGCTGGGTCGCACCGCCTCGTACGGCTCGTGGATGAACTTCTACCTGTGCGAGGCGACCGTCGTGGGCTACCCGGATCAGCACTACGGGAACGGCGATCCGAGGTGTGAGTCGTGAGGTCGTTCAAGGAACGCAACCCCGTGCCCATCGGGGTGATCGGCACGGTGGTGCTGCTGGGGATCACCGCGCTCGTGTACTTCTGGGGCGACCTGCCCGGCATCAGCGGGACCACCTACGAGGCCGAGTTCTCCGAGGCGGCCGGTCTGCGTGCGGACGACGAGGTGCGGGTCGCGGGCATCAAGGTCGGCGAGATCAAGGACGTCGAGCTGGACAGCGAACACGGCTACAGCCGCGTGCTGGTCACGTTCCGCGTCGACGACACCTGGATCGGCGACCACACCACGGCCGCCATCAAGATCAAGACGTTGCTGGGCCGCAAGTTCCTCGCCCTGCACCCGACCGGCGACGAGGAGCAGGACCCCGACACCCGCATCGGCCTGGACCGCACGGCCACCCCGTACGACGTGACGCAGGCGTTCGAGGGGCTCGCCGACACCGTCGGCGACATCGACACCGGCCAGCTCGCCGACAGCTTCCGCACGATCTCCGACACGTTCGCCGACTCGCCGGAACATGTCAGGTCCGCACTGGACGGTCTGACCTCGTTGTCGCACACCATCTCCTCGCGTGACACCCAGCTCGCCCAGCTGCTCGCGAACACCAGGCAGATCACCACGACGCTGTCCGGCACCAACTCGGAGTTCGACAAGCTCCTCGACGACGGCAAGCTGCTGCTCGACGAGCTGAACAACCGCCGCGACGCGATCCACAAGCTGCTCACCGGCACGACCGACCTGGCGCGGCAGCTGTCCGGACTCGTCGCCGACAACCAGAAGCAGCTCGGCCCGGCACTCGCGCAGCTCGACCAGGTGACCGACGTGCTCACCAAGTACGGCACGCAGCTCGACCGCAGCCTCCAGCTCGCCGGACCGTACTTCCGCACCCTCACCAACATCACGGGAAGCGGCCAGTGGCTCGACACGTACGTCTGCGGCCTGGTGCCGGAGAACCGCGAACCCTGCATGCCGAAGCGGCCTTCAGGGGGTGCGAAGTGAACGAGACCCGTGCGCGAAGGCGGTTGGGCCGGGCCGTGGCGATCACACTGGTGCTCGGCGTGCTCACGGCGGGCGCGCTGTGGTGGATCTTCGGTGGCGACGACGAGAAACGCGTCACCGCCTACTTCAGCCGCGCGGTCGGGGTGTACGCGGGCTCGGACGTACAGGTGCTCGGCGTCAAGGTCGGCACGGTGGAGTCCGTTACCCCGCGCGGGAACCGGGTCGAGGTCGTGTTCACCGTCG
Organism: Actinophytocola oryzae; assembly: GCF_004364325.1. GTDB lineage: Bacteria > Actinomycetota > Actinomycetes > Mycobacteriales > Pseudonocardiaceae > Actinophytocola > Actinophytocola oryzae. Next base: position 89,961 of record NZ_SOCP01000020.1, read on the forward strand.
ACCGGGACGTCCCCGTGGCGCGGGACACCAAGGCGGTCGTGATCGCGCCGAGTGTGGTGTCGGACCGGTACGTGCAGCTCACCGACGTCGGTGGCGGCAGGCCGATCGAGGACGGCGCGATCATCCCCGAGTCCCGCACCGCCACCCCGGTCGAGCTGGACGAGCTGTACGCGAGCCTCAACACGATCATCACCGCGCTCGGACCGGAGGGTGCCAACAAGGACGGCGCGCTGTCCGACCTGCTCGACACGGGTGCGGCGAACCTGGAGGGCAACGGCAAGGCGTTCAACGAGAGCGTCCGCAACTTCGCCGACGCGGCGCGGACCCTCAACGGCTCGGCAGGCGACCTCTTCGCCACCATCGACGAGCTGCAGAGCTTCACGCACATGCTGGCCACGAACGACAAGCAGGTCAGGGACGTGAACACGCAGCTGGCCCAGGTGACCCAGACCCTCGCCGCCGACCGGGACGAGCTGGGCACCGCACTCGCCACGCTCGGCGACGCGCTCGCCGACATCCAGGCGTTCATCAAGGACAACCGCCTCGCGATCAAGTCCAACGTGGACAAGCTGGCACGCACGACCCAGCTGCTGGTGGACAACCGGGCGTCGCTCGCCGAGGCACTCGACGTCGCGCCGCTCGCGGTGACCAACGTCGTGCAGGCGTGGGATCCCGCCTCGGGCACCCTGCAGGGACGAGGGCTGCTGCTGGAGTACTTCGGGGACACCGCACCCGCCCTGCCGCTGCCGATCACGGACGGCGTGCCGCTGGACGGTGGCCGATGAAGAAGCTCCTCGCCGCCTGCGCCGCGGTGTTCGCCCTTGCCGGCTGTACGTCCACCGGCGCGACCGGCATCTACGACCTGCCCCTGCCCGGTGGTGCCGATCTCGGCGACCACCCGTACCACGTCACCGTCGAGTTCGCCGACGTGCTCGACCTCGTGCCGCAGGCCGCGGTGAAGGTCAACGACGTCGTGGTCGGCCGCGTCGAGGAGATCACCCTCGGTGGCGCGGACCGCTGGACGCCGCAGGTCGTCGTGGCCGTCAACGGGGACGTCCGACTGCCTGCCGACGCGACCGCGAGCCTGCGCCAATCCTCCCTGCTTGGTGAGAAGTTCGTCGAGCTGGCGGCCCCGACGAGCGGCGACAAGGCGAGCAGGCTCGAGGACGGCGCGGTGATCACCGCGGACCGCACCAACCGGCACACGGAGGTCGAGGAGGTCTTCGGCGCGCTTTCCCTGCTGCTCAACGGCGGCGGGATCGGTCAGCTGCGGACGATCAACCAGGAGCTGACGAAGACGCTGTCCGGCAACGAGCCCGAGATCAAGGCGTTCCTCACGAACGTCAACCAGCTGGTGACCACTCTGGACGACCACCGGGGCGACATCACCGACGCGCTCGACGGGTTGAACCAGCTGTCCGCGACGCTCGCCGGCCGCAACGAGCAGATCACCGGCGCGCTCACGAACCTCACGCCCGGCCTGCAGGCGCTGTCTGACCAGCGCACCGCGCTCGTCACGATGCTGCAGTCGCTGGACGCGCTGTCGGACGTGGCCGTGGACACGATCAACAAGAGCCGCGACGACATGGTGGCGGACCTCCAGGCGCTGGCGCCGGTACTCGGCAGGCTCGCCGACGCGGGCCAGTACCTGCCGCAGGCGCTGGAGATCCTGCCGACCTTCCCGTTCACCGACGAGGTGCTGAACGCCAGGAAGGGTGACTACATCAACATCTTCCTCTCCGTCACCCCGGTCGCGAACTTCCCGGCGCCGTTGCCGCCGCTGCCGATCCCGGAGGGCAACTGATGCTGACCAGGGTGGTTCGGTGGCAGGTACTGGCGTTCGTGGTGATCTCGCTCGCCGTGGTCGCGTTCGTCGGCGCCAACTACGCGGGTCTCGACCGGCTCTTCGGTGGCGGCACGTACACCGTGCGCCTCGAACTCGCCGACGGCGGCGGCCTGTTCACCAACAGCGAGGTCACCTACCGGGGAGTCGCGGTCGGCCGGGTCGGCGACATGCGGCTGACCGACCGCGGCATGGAGGCCGACCTGCTGCTCGACGACTCGGGACAGGACATCCCGGTCGACACGGAAGCCGTGGTGGCCAACAGGTCCGCGATCGGTGAGCAGTTCGTCGACCTGCAGCCGCGCACGGACGGCGGCCCGTTCCTCGCCGACGGCGACGTGATCCGCCGGGAGCAGACGAGCGTGCCGATGCCGGTCACGACGCTGCTGTCGAACCTGAGTGCCCTCAACGAGTCCGTGCCGACCGAGTCGCTGCGGGTGGTCGTCGACGAGCTGTACACGGCCATGAACGACACCGGGCCGAGCCTGCAGCTGCTCCTCGACTCGACCATGTCCTTCACCGACGAGGCGTCGCGGCACCTGCCGCAGACCACGATGCTGATCGACGACGGCGCGACCGTGCTGAGGACACAGCTCGACTCGTCCTCCGCATGGCGGGACTTCTCCGACAACGCCAAGCTGTTCGCCCACGAGCTGGCGACCTCGGACGGCGATCTCCGCAGGTTGATCGGGACCGCGCCCGCCGCGGCGACGCAGCTGTCGCAGCTGCTGGCCGACACGAACCCCGGGCTGCCGGTGCTGGTCGCGAACCTGCTGACCACCTCGGAGATCTTCGAGTCGCGGATCGGCGGCATGCGCCAGCTGTTCGTGAACCTGCCCAAGGCCGTCGCCGCGACGTCGACCTCCATCCGGCCGGACGGCGCGCACCTGTCGATCACCCTCAACTTCTACAACCCGTCGCCGTGCGTGACCGGCTACGACAGCCCGTACCGTCCGGGCGCGGACACCTCGTACCTGCCCTTCGACACGAGCGGCGCCTGCACGCTCCCGGACGGCGACCCTCGGCTCGTACGCGGCGCGCAGAACGCACCCCGAGGTGGCGTACCCGACCCGGCGGTGCCGGGTGGCGGGGTGTCGATGCCCGGTCCCCTCGGCGTGCCCGACCTGCCACTGGCGTCCAGCATGAAGGAGTTGCTGTGGCTAGAGAAGTGAAGGTGATGCTGACCGTCGTGGTGCTGGCACTCGCGTTCGCCTGCTGGGGCGGCTGGACCTGGTTCCAGGCTGGCAACGACGACTCCATCGCCTACGCCAGTGCCCGTGACGACGTGCTCTCCGTGGCCAGGACCCAGGTCGCCGTACTGACCACTTTGGACGCACACGACGTCGACGGTGGCATCGACAAGTGGCTCGCGGTGTCGACCGGCGGGTTGCGTGACGAGCTGGCCGCCACCGACGCGAAGACCAGACAGGCGTTGACGACCGCGGGCACGGTCGCCACCGGCCGGGTGCTCGACGCGGCCGTGAGTGAGCTGGACACCCGTTCCGGCACCGCGAAACTGCTGGTGTCGGTGGAGATCTCGACCGCGAAGGACGGCACGCCGCCGGTCCCCAAGCGGAACCGGTTCGTGGCCGGTATGTCCCGTGTGGACGGTGGGTGGAAGCTCTCCGCCCTCGACCAGGTGCCGTTGGGGGCGCAATGACGACCAGGACCGACGACGACCGTGACCTGGCCCTCGACGCCGAGGACATCGTCGAAGACGCCGAGGACATCGTCGAGGAGGACGACCGCGACCTGGCCGCCGAAGTCGACGACGACCCGCCGGACGAGGACGGCGAGACGTCGAGGTGGAGTCGTTTCCGCAGCCCACGCAGGCTGTCGATCGCACTCGGCGTGGTGGCGGCCCTGTTGGTCGGCGTGGGTGCGTGGGCCTTCGTCGCGGCAGGCAACCTGCGTGACTCGCCCGCGGCGCAGAACAGCGCGCTCGTCGACACCGGCCGCACCGCCGAGGTGAGCGCCGCGATCACCAACGCGCTCAACCAGATCTTCTCGTACTCCTACGACAAGACCGACGTCACGGAGAAGGCCGCGAAGGACGTGCTCCGCGGCGACGCGCGCGGCACGTACGACAAGCTCTTCGCCGAGGTCAGGGACAAGGCGCCCACGCAGAAGCTCGTGCTCACCACCAGGGTCGTCTACGCGGCGGTGCAGTCGCTGGAGGGCGACCGCGCACAGCTGTTCGTGTTCCTCGACCAGTCGGCGACTCGCGTCGACACCAACACGACCAGTGCCGCCGCGGCGCAGCTTTCCATAACGGCGAAACACGAGGACGGGCACTGGGTGATAACGGACATGGCGCCGCGCTGAACTATCCGTCCGTGACAAATCGGGACCTCGGGATGTGTCACGGGAGATAAAAGAAGAAAGCAGTTGTTGTGCACGGTGTTACCCGTAGGTAACATGATTTATCGGGGTTGCAACACAACGCCAAATTTAGTCGGGAGAAAGGAACGATCGCATGCGAGCACGTTTGTTTGGCGCATTAGTCGCTGGTGTGGCTCTCGCCTCGGCGGCGGTCATCACCGGTACTGCCTCGGCGGACCCGGCCACGTGGTCAGTCAGCCCGGGGGGCGCCTTCACCGGCGAGGCCGGCGAGACGATCCTGACCACCGAGTCCGGCGTCGAGCTGTTCTGCACCTCGTCCGACGCGTCGGGCACCGCGGAGAGCGGCACCGGCCTGTCGAACCCGCTGGCCTCGCTGCCGGAGGGCGGCGTGACGTTCAACGACTGCCAGGGTCCGTTCGGTCTCACGTTCGAGGTCGCGCACCTCGGCACCTGGGAGCTCAACGGCGTCTCCTACGACGGTTCCGACGTCACGACCGGCACGCTCGACAACATCACGGCCCAGATCTCGGGGCCCGCCTGTGAGGCGACCGTCACCGGTTCGGTCAACGCCACCTACACGAACAGCACCGGCACGCTGAGCGTGCTGCCGGAGCAGACGCTGACGATCTCGACCGTCGACCCGTCGAACGACTGCCTTGGCCTGATCACGCAGGGCGAGGCCGCCGGCTTCTCCGGTGGCTACGCCATCTCGCCGCAGCTGACCGTCACCAGCCCGTAGTAGCGGCGGAACTCCCGAAGGGCGAGCGCATGCGCACCAGACGAACCCTGCCGATCGTCGCCGGGCTGGTCGGTTCGCTGGCGCTCGCCCCGGGAACCGCCGGGGCACAACGAGAACCACTGCTCGTCGACACCACGCTCGGCTATGTCTGCGGTGATGCCGGACCGGTCACGGCGCACGTGAGCGCCAGCTTTCCCGCGACGGGCGAGGTCGGCGAACCCGTCGAGCCGTCGCACGTCGGCGTGGACGTGACGGTCCCGGCCGCGGCGCTCGCGGGATTGCCGTCGGCGGCGTCGGTGACGTCGTTCGCGCGGCTCGAGGTGGCGTCGCAGACGTGGTCGGTCGCGTTGTCCGACCCGGTGCCGCTGACCGATCCCGTGACGCTCGGCGGCAGGGTCGCGGCGCAGGCTGTGACCCCGGACAAGGCCGGTGACCTGGCCTTCACCGCGGGGGACCTGTCGGTGACGGTCACCGGGTACACGGCGGACGGCGCCCCGACCGAGCCGCCGACCGTCGACCTGACGTGCGTGCTCGATCCCTCGTCCACCGGCATGCTCGCCACGGTCCCGATCGCGGCGCCGGACGACACGACCGAGGTGCCCCCGCCGCCGCAGGACCCGTCACAGCGTGCCCCGGAGTCACTGGCACCCGCGGCGGTTCCGGCGCCGGACTGGTGCTACCGGCTCTCCACCAAGTTCCCCGAAATCACCCCGGACTACACGAGCGCCTTCTGCGCCTATCTGACCGGATATTCGAACGTCAAGAAGTTGGACGCGTCCGTGCTACAACCCGCGGCGCCGGTCAACATCGCCGCGACGAATTTCATCCGTACCTGCCCGGAAGGCACCGGGGTGCTGTGCCAGAAAGCATTCGTGTATCCCTCGCAGGAGGGTGACGATCCCGACCTGAACGGTGAGGGAAAAATGCCGCCGGCGCGGGGATCGTTTTTCGGCTTCGGTTTCATTCCGACGACGGGAACCCTGCAGTTGACCCAGATCGGGCTGGCTGACGTGTACCTGTGGTCGACCAGCAGGCCGCCGTACCAGGGCCTGACGACGGTCAGGGTGAAACTGTCCGCACAGATCCTCCCGACGATGCTGGACGAGACGACCGACCCGCCGACGGTCAAGGTCGAAGGGCCGTCGGTCAACGGTGTCCCGCTGGACATCGGCCCGAACTGTCGCACCGCGCAACCCATCGACGGCGTGTTCACCGGCACCTACGACAGCTACTCCATCACGAAGGGCGGCGTGCTGAAGGGCACGGTGACGATCCCGCCGTTCACCGGCTGCGGGGTGACCGAGGACCTCGACCCCGTTTTCACCGGGCTGATCTCGGGCCCCGGCAACTTCGTGAAGCTCACCCAGGGCCCGGTGTGCACGGTCGGCGGCAACAACAACGGCTGTCCCCCGACGAAGCCAGAACCACAACGTTGATTCTCTGAGAGGTGCGTCCATGTCTCTGCGAAGAACCCTTTTCGTAGCGGCCGCCGCCGTGGTGGCCTCCGCGACCGCCCTCGTCATGCCGGCCGCCGCGCAGGCAGCCGCCGCACCGACCCTCGCCGGAGCGTGGGCGCCGCTCAACCGCTGCCCGGTCGACGCCCCGGCCATGCTCGCCGCGGACGGGGTGACGGTCGCCGCCGCGTGCCTGTCCTCCAGCGCGCCGTCCGGCACGATCAAGATCGGCTCGACCACCCTCACCACCGGCGCCACCGACCTGCAACTCGGCCTGCTCAACCAGGGCGGGGTGTACACGGTCGTCGCGCCGGCGGCAGGCACCGTCGTCGGTGACCCGGTCGACATCCCCGGCGGTCTGCTGGGCCTCATGTGCCCGAGCGCCATCCCGTTCGTGACCGCCATCTGCCAGCAGCTGGCGAACAACCCGCTCAACCGGGTGACGGCGACCATCCAGTCCGCGGGCGCGCCGACCGACTTCAACCTCGCCAACGGTGTCGGCGTCGGGCAGCCGATCCTCACGCTGCCGGTGAAGATCAAGCTCGACAACCCGTTCCTCGGCTCGACCTGCTACATCGGGTCGAACTCGAACCCGATCGTGCTGAAGCCGGCGAACCTGACCAAGCCGACCGGCCGGGTCGTGCGCTTCAACGCGGACGGCACCCCGAGCGCGACAGGTGAGCAGGGCTACCTGTCGGTGTCCGGCGCCGCCCAGGGTGACAGCACCTTCGCGGTGCCCCGCTCCAACGGCTGCGGCCTGCTCGGCATCCTGTCCGGCGCCGTCGACCTCAAGCAGGGACTGCCGTCCGCGGCAGGCGCGAACAACCTGGTCCTGAACGACGCCGTCACCAACCTCGGCGGCTTCCAGACCCCCCGCAACTTCGCGCCGACCGAGGGCCAGCAGCTGTCGAACCGCTGGCACGCGGCAGTGATCTGACCCGCTTCGTGAGATGGGCCCCTTCGGTTCTCGAAGGGGCCCGTTCCTCTATCGCCGTTGGGTCGGAAGAGCCACTTCCTGCTCGCGGCGCCGAGGGGACGCCCGCAGCACCAGCTCCAGCTCGAACCGCTGGTGCGGGTCGTGCAGCAGCTGTCCGAGCGACTGTTCCAGCTGGCGCATCCGGTACCGCACGGTCTGCGGGTGCACGTCGAGCAGTGCGGCCATGTCCGGGACGCTGCCCCGCACGTCCAGCCACGCCCGCAACGTCTCCAGCATCCGCTCGCGCTGCTTGACGGTCAGCGCACGCAGCGGTGCGAGCAGCCGGTCCCGCAGCGTCGCGAGCAGCCGGTCGTCCGAGTGCACCAGCACCGCCGACAGGTACTGCTCGCAGCGGATGACCTGCCGGTCCGGCAGCACCCCCTGCTGCGCGAGCGTCAACGCCTTGCGAGCCCAGCGCAGTGCGTACGCGGCCCCGTCGAGACGCACGCACGGCCCCACCGCGAGCCTGCACTGCGGCAGCGCCGCCCGGATCGCCGCCAGCCGGCCGTCGGTCACCTCGCCGGGCACCAGCAGGCGCGGCTCGATCCCGTCGAGGTCGGCGAGCACGTCGCCGTCCAGCGTCGGTTTCCGCTGGTTGTGGCCGGTGCCGGGCAGCGGGTGCACGGCGATCGGCGACACCTTCTCCGGGACGGGCCAGCTGATCAGCTGCGCCAGCTCCGCGACCGCGGCCGTCGGGGCGGGCGGGGTCTGCAGGAGCATGCCGAGCAGCCTGCGCCGCCACGTCTCCAGTGCCCCCGCCGAGGTCGCCTTCGCCTCCAGGTAGCCGTCCAGTGCCACCGAGGCCAGCTTGTCCATGTACGCGAACACGGCGTCCGCCAGCTGCGACATCACTGCGGAGGACAGCCCGTTCCGCTTGCCCAGCCGCATCATCCTGCGCCACGCGACCCGCGCGCCGATCCGGTAGGCGGCCTGCAGGTCGTCGAGGCTGCGGCCCTCACGCATCTCGTTCTGGCCGAGCTTCTGGTGCACCTCGTAGCACTTCTGCGCCGACGCGTCCGGGTTCGCGATCTGCTCGATGAACAGGGTCAGCGCGTGCTGCACCCCGGCTCTGATCGACTTGCCGTAAGGACCGTCCAGTGGCCGCGCGTAGTTGGGAATCTTCGCGCGGATCTCGTCGACGATCTCGGCGGCCAGGCTGGCCAGCTCCGGACGGAGAACGTCCGCGAGCGGTTTCGGCAGGACGTTGTTGTCGAGGCGGAACTCGACAGTCATGTGGTGCCCCCTTACGGGCCGCGCGCCTTCGAGCGGTGCACCTGGCTTATCGGATGATGCGTGCCTGATGTCACATCCGGACGGGGGCAAACAGGCGGTTTGTCAGGAAGGTGACAGGTTCCCGGTTACCAGTTGTCCTCGGTTGACAACTCTCACGCGCCGTATATCGTCTGAGGGGAATATTGTCATGGGACGATATGCGGAGGTAGTTGATGTTCGGCACCATGCGAAAGCGGCAGGATGGGCGTGTGGAACTGCGGTTCGAGAAGTGGTTCGCGCATCCGAGGTGCTTTCCTGCGACCCGCCTGTGCTCCTCGAGTACACCTGGGACACCGAGGTCCTCCGGTGGGAGCTGTCCGACGCGGAGGGCGGCACTCGTCTGGTATTCACCAACATCGTCGACGACGAGTCCACGGCCGCCGCGGTCGATCCCGGCTGGGACGTCGGCCTGAAGCGGCTGGCCGATGCGCTCGATCTTTGAGGTGCTGGCGGAGCCGCACCGCCGCCGGATCCTGGAGCTGCTCCGCGTCCGCGAACACGCGGCGGGCGAGCTGGTCGACCTGCTCGGCATCGCGCAGCCGACGGTCTCCCAGCACCTGAAACTGTTGCGGGAACACGGCCTGGTGGTCGTCCGCCAGGACGCGCAGCGCCGCGTGTACCGCCTGAGTCCCGAGCCGCTGCGTGAGCTGGAGGCGTGGCTGGCTCCCTACCGCGTCCTGTGGGCCGACCGCCTGTCCGCGTTGTCCCGCCACCTGGACGAGATGCCGGACTGAGCCGCTCGCGTTCGACCGGGCGGTGTGCTAGTATCGAACAGGCGTTCGAGTTATGCTGCCTTCCCCGCAGCGCCTGGTCGGGGAAGGGGTGCGTCCGAATGCCGGCGTTGGGTGCGGTGTCGTCGCTGGCCACCTCCTGTGCGGTGGGGGTGGCCAGCGACCTCGCCAGGGCGCCTGCCGACCGGTCCCGGATGCTGCCCGTCCACCCCTCGCTGACGAGCCTGTTCCCGAGGGGCGGCTTGCGGCGGGGGAGCACGGTGGTCGTCCGCGGCTCGACGTCGCTGCTGTTCGCGCTGCTCGCGCAGGCCACCGAGACGGGCTCGTGGGCGGCACTCGTCGGCATGCCCGACCTCGGCCTGCGGGCCGCTTCGGAGCTGGGGGTCGCGGTGGACCACCTGGCGCTGGTCCGGCACCCGGGCGCCGACCTGCCGAAGGTGATCGCCGCACTGCTCGACGGCATGGACCTGGTCGCGGTGGACCCGGCCCGTCTCACCGACTCCCAGATCCACCGCCTGTCCGCCAGGGCCCGCCACCGGGGCGCGGTGCTGGTGTCCACGGGCGCGTGGCCGGGCGCGGACCTCGAGCTGACCCGGGAGGTGGCCGGCTGGTCCGGTCTCGGCCAGGGGCACGGCACCCTGTCCAGCCGCGAGGTGCGCCTCCGCGTGCGGGGCAGAGGCGTCGCCACCCGTCCGGTGGGGGCGCGGCTCCGGCTCCCGGCGCAGGACGGTGCCGTCGCGGACCTGCCCGAAGCGGTCGAACCAGTCCGACCCGATGTCCCGCGAGGCGCCCCGGAACGGGGTGTCTCGGGCCTGCGAAGCTCCCGCCCTGACCCGGCGTGTCGCGACTCACTCCCACTTGACGCGCCGGGCGGGCGGACCGATGCCTCGGGCGGCCCGTTCGCGACGCTCACCCCGTCGAACGGGCCGTTCGGGGCCCCTCTACCTGCGGAAGTGTCCTGAGCCTGATCAGCTTGACGCTCCTGTTGTTCGAACGTATGTTCTACTCATGCAGCGGATGCTCGTCGTGTGGTGCCCCGACTGGCCGGTGACGGCCGCCTCGGCGGCAGCGCGGCTCGCACCGCACCAGCCGGTCGCGGTGGTCGAGGCCAACCGCGTGGTGGCGTGCTCCGCGCAGGCCAGGGCCGAGGGCGTCCGGCGCGGCATGAAGCGCAGGGACGCGCAGGGCCGCTGCCCCGAGCTGGTCGTCTTCCCGGACGACCCGGTGCGCGACGCGCGGCTGTTCGAACCCGTCGCCGCCGCCGTCGAGGAGCTGGCCGTCGGCGTCGAGATCGTCAGGCCCGGCGTGGTCGCGGTCCCTGCCCGCGGCCCCGCCTCCTACTTCGGGGCGGAGGAACGCGCGGCCGAGCGCCTCATCGACCAGGTCGCCGACCGCACCGGCGCGGAGTGCCAGGTCGGCGTGGCCGACGGTCTCTTCGCGGCCATCCTCGCCGCCCGGCGCGGCGTGCTGGTGCCGCCGGACGGGAGTCGCGAGTTCCTCGCCCCGCTCAGCGTCCGCGAGCTGCACCGCCCCGCGGAGGGACACCACCGCGCCGACCTCGTGGACCTGTTGCGCCGCCTGGGACTGCGCACCCTCGAGGCGTTCGCGCAGGTGCCGGAGAAGGACGTGTCCGCCCGCTTCGGGGCCGACGCCGTCGCCGCGCACCGCCTGGCACGCGGGCAGCAGGAGCGGCCGCCGTCCCGCCGCAAACCGCCGCCGGAGCTTGCGGTCACCGAGGAGCTCGACCCGCCGGTCGAGCGGGTCGACGCGGCCGCGTTCGTCGCACGCACCTTCGCCGACGCCTTCCACGCGGGCCTCGCCGCGCACGGCCTGGCCTGCACGCGTCTCGGCATCAGCGCCGTCACGGCCAACGGCGAGGAGCGCACGCGGGTCTGGCGCTGCGCGGAACCCCTGACCCCCGGCGGCATCGCCGACCGCGTCCGCTGGCAGCTCGACGGCTGGCTCTCCGGAGCGAACCGGCAGACGCAGGGCGGCCGGCCGACCGCGGGCATCACCCTGCTGCGCCTCGAACCCGTCGAGGTCGTCGAGGGGCACACGCTGCAGCTCGACCTGTGGCGCGGCGAGGGCCGCGCCGAGGCGGACGAGCGTGCCGCCCGCGCCATGGTCCACGTGCAGGGCCTGCTCGGCCCGGACGCCGTGGTCACGCCGGTGCTCGGCGGTGGCCGCGACCCGAACGAGGAGGTCCGGCTCGTCCCGTGGGGCGACGAGCGTTCCCCGCGCCGCGACCCCGACCCACCGTGGCCGGGTCGCCTGCCCGCCCCGTCCCCGGCGACCGTGTTCGCGAAGCCCCTGCCCGCCAAGGTGTTCGACGAGACGGGGGCCCGCGTCGACATCAGTGGCAGGCACGAGCTGACCGGCAGGCCGTGCCAGGTCTCGGTCGACGGTGGCAGGCCGCGCCGCGTCCGCGCCTGGGCGGGCCCGTGGGCCACGGACGCCCGCTGGTGGACCGAACCGTGCCGCCGGGCGCGCCTGCAGGTGCTGCTGGAGGAAGAGACCGCGCTGCTCCTGGTGCTTTCCGAGGAGCGGTGGACCGTGGAAGGGATCTACGACTGATGTCAGAGCGAAACGAGAGCGTCGAGGCCATCGACGACATGGACGGTCTCGACCTGCTCATCCCCGCCCCCCGGCGCTCGCAGGAGAACGCCGGAGTGCGGTGAGATGGGGTGGGACAACCCGCCGGTGCGGTGGTCGGAGGTCGAGCGGATCCTGTCCGGCCGACCCAAGCCGACCGGCGACGGCGGCGACAGTCCGGCGTGGACCCACAAGCGCGAGCGTTACTCGGCACCCGCGGGTATCGGGCCGCCCGGCGGCTCCGACTACGCGGGTGGAGACGAGCGCGTCCCGTACGCGGAGCTGCACTGCCACTCGAACTTCAGCTTCCTCGACGGCGCGAGCCACCCCGAGGAGCTGGTCGAGACGGCCGCGCTGCTCGGCCTGGACGCCATCGCCATCACCGACCACGACGGCATGTACGGCGTGGTCCGCTTCGCCGAGGCCGCGAGGGAGCTGGGCATCGGCACGGTGTTCGGCACCGAGCTGAGCCTCGGTCTCTCCCAGCCGCAGAACGGGGTCGCCGACCCCGAGGGCGACCACCTGCTGCTGCTCGCGATCGGCACCGACGGCTACGGCAGGCTCTGCCGTGCGATCACCGACGGCCAGCTCGCGCACGACAGCGAGAAAGGCCGCCCGGTCTACGACTTCGACGACGTCGTCGACCAGACCAGGGGCCAGGTCGTCGCGTTGACGGGCTGCCGCAAGGCATCCGTACGCCGCGCGCTGCTGCGTGACGGCCCGGACGCGGCCTACGCGGAGCTGTGCCGCCTCGTCGACGCGTTCGGCCGCGACCACACCTACGTCGAGCTGATCGACCTCGGCAACCCGCTCGACACCAGGCACAACGACCTGCTGGCGGCCATGGCCGCCGACCTGGGCCTACCGACGATCGCCACCAACGCCGTCCACTACGCGCAGCCGACACGCGGCGAGCTGGCGACCGCGCTGGCCGCGGTGCGAGCCAGGCGCAGCCTCGACGACATGGACGGCTGGCTCCCGCCCGCGCCGACCGCGTACCTGCGCTCCGGCGCGGAGATGAGCCGCCGCTTCGCGCGGTACCCCGGCGTGGTGGCGAGGTCCGCGCTGCTGGGCGTGCAGCTGTCGTTCGACCTGAAGCTGGTCGCCCCGAGGCTGCCGCCGTTCGAGATCCCCGGCCACACCGAGATCAGCTACCTGCGGGAGAAGACGTTCGAGGGCGCCACCATCCGCTACGGCACACGCGAGGAGAACCCCGGGGCGTACGAACAGATCGACCACGAGCTGAAGGTGATCGAGGAACTGGGCTTCCCCGGCTACTTCCTGATCGTCGCCGACATCGTCGACTTCTGCCGCGGCAACGGGATCTACTGCCAGGGCAGGGGATCGGCCGCCAACTCGGCGGTCTGCTACGCCCTGGGCATCACGAAGGTCGACGCCGTCCGCTGGAACCTGCTGTTCGAACGCTTCCTGGCCCCCGCGCGCGACGGCCCGCCGGACATCGACCTGGACATCGAGTCCGACCGCAGGGAGGAGGCGATCCAGTACGTCTACGACAAGTACGACCGCCGCCACGCCGCGCAGGTCGCGAACGTCGTCGCCTACCGCGCGAAGTCGGCCGTGCGGGACATGGCCAAGGCGCTCGGCTACTCCGCGGGCCAGCAGGACGCGTGGAGCAAGCAGATAGACCGCTGGGCGCCGGTGCGCTCGACGGTGGCGGAGAACGACCACGACGTGCCGGTGACCGTGCTGGAGCTGGCCGGTCAGCTGGAGGACTTCCCACGGCACCTGGGCATCCACTCGGGCGGCATGGTGATCTGCGACCGCCCGGTGAGCGAGGTGTGCCCGGTGGAGCGGGCCCGCATGGACAAACGCACGGTCCTGCAGTGGGACAAGGACGACTGCGCGGCGATCGGCCTGGTGAAGTTCGACATGCTGGGGCTGGGCATGCTGTCGGCGCTGCGGTACATGGTCGAGCTGGTGGCCGAGCACCACGGCGTCGACGTGAACATCGACAAGCTGGACCTGTCGGACCAGGCCGTCTACGAGATGCTGTCCAAAGCGGACTCGGTGGGTGTCTTCCAGGTGGAGAGCCGGGCCCAGATGGCGACGCTGCCACGCCTGAAACCCCAGGAGTTCTACGACCTGGTGGTGGAGGTGGCGCTGATCCGCCCCGGCCCCATCCAGGGCGGTTCGGTGCACCCCTACATCCGCAGGGCCAACGGGAAGGAGGACGTCACCTACGACCACCCGCTGCTGGAACACGCGCTGCGCAAGACGAAGGGCGTCCCCCTGTTCCAGGAGCAGCTGATGCAGATGGCGGTGGACATAGCCGACTTCACGCCGGCGGAGGCCGACGAGCTGCGCAGGGCCATGGGCGCGAAACGCTCGACGAGACGCATGGAGCGCCTGCGGGAACGGTTCTACGACGGCGCGGCAGGCCATGGCATAGAAGAGGAGCTGGCGGGCAAGATCTACGAGAAGCTGATGGCGTTCGCGAACTTCGGCTTCCCGGAGAGCCACGCGCTGAGCTTCGCGTACCTGGTGTTCGCGAGCGCGTGGTTCAAGCTGTACTACCCGGCGGCGTTCTGCGCGGCGTTGTTGCGTGCCCAGCCGATGGGCTTCTACAGCCCGCAGTCCCTGGTGGCGGACGCGCGGCGGCACGGCGTGACGGTGCAGGGCCCGGACATCAACAAGAGCCTCGCGTACGCGACGCTGGAGCGCCGGGGCGAGGAGCAGACCGTCCGAACAGGACTGGCCACGATCAGGACCATCGGCGACGACCTCGCCGAGCGGATAGTGGCGGAGCGGACCGGGAACGGCCCGTACGGGAGCATGACCGACCTGGCGGGGAGAACCCGGCTGACGAGAGCCCAGATCGAGGCACTGGCGACGGCGGGTGCCTTCGGCGGCTTCGACGTCGGCCGCCGCGAGGCGCTGTGGGCCGCCGGTGCGGTGGCGGGTGAGAGCCCGGATCGGTTGCCTGGCACGACAGTGGGTGCGGAAGCCCCGCTGCTGCCTGGCATGGACGACATCGAGACCGCGGTGGCGGACGTCTGGGCCACGGGCCTGTCGCCGGACAGCTTCCCGACGCAGTTCGTCCGGGGATGGCTGAACAGCCGGGGAGTGCTCCCGGTCACGGCGTTGCCCGCGGTGGTGAACGGCACGAGAGTGGTGGTGGGTGGTGCGGTGACCCACCGCCAGCGCCCGGCGACGGCAGGCGGGGTGACCTTCCTGAACCTGGAGGACGAGACCGGCATGGTGAACGTCGTGTGCACCCTGGGGCTGTGGACCCGCTATCGGCGGACGGCGCGGAACTCCGCCGCACTCCTGGTACGCGGCACGGTCGAGAACGTGGAGGGCGTGACCAGCCTGCACGCCGACCGCCTCGAGAACCTGGACCTCCGAATCCCCAGCCGGTCGAGGGACTTCCGCTGACTCCGGTCAGTGGCTTCACGGCTTTGCAGGGTCTCCGGGATCTCGGCGGATCTGGACAGGTGTTCCGGGTGCGGTAGGCAACACTCGCGGTCGTGGTGGGCATTACCTGACATGACGACCGAAAACCGGACGGACCGGGAGCTGTGGGACGACGCCCGCGGCGGTGACGGCGGGGCCTTCGGCCTGCTGTTCGACCGCCACGGCCGCGCCGTCTACAACCACTGCTTCCGGCTCGTCGGATCCTGGGCGGCGGCCGAGGACCTGACGCAGGCGGTGTTCCTCCTGGCCTGGCGCAAACGGGCGCGGGTGCGGATGACCAACGACTCGGCGATGCCGTGGCTGCTCAGCGTGGCCACCAACGTGGTCCGCTCCCACCACCGCTCGATGACCAGATGGCTGCGCAACGCCCGGCGACTGCCCTCCCAGGACGTGCCCGACCACGCCGACGACGTGGCCGGCCGCATCGACGACGAGCGGCGCATGGTCGAGCTGCTCGCGGCGGTGCGAAGGCTGCCCCGCAACCAGCAGGAAGCACTCGCCCTCTGCGTGTGGTCCGGCGTGCCCTACGCCGAAGCCGCCGCGGTGCTGGGGATCGCGGAGGTCAGCGTCCGGGCGCGGGTCAGCAAGGCCCGCGCCCGGCTGCGGGACCAGTTCACACCACCCGTCGTCACGCTCACCACCACGGAGGAGGTTCCCCGATGAACACCACCCTGCCCCCGGCCCGCGACCTGCCGCCGCACCGGCATGCCCAGGTCCGCGCCACCCTCGTCCGCGCCGCGAGTGAACCGCGGCAGGCGATACGGCTCGTACCCGTCGCGGCCACCGTCGTCGCGGTGGCGGGTCTGGTCGCGAGTGCGGTGTGGCTGGTGCCGAGCGACTCCGGCCCGCAGGCCGCCGGGCCGCCGACCACCTCGTCGTCGACCGCACCAGCCACGGCACGCGGCCCGCTCCACCCCTCGCCGGATGACCTGATCGCCCGGTTCAGGGTGGTGCTCGGCGAGACCGCGACGTTCGAGGTGACCACGAAATCCACCGTGCCACGGACCACCCAGTCCCAGAACCCGGGGCCGGGCGAGGTAAAGCTGGAGGACCCGGATGGCGACGCGCTTGTCGCCGGGACTCTGACCACCGCAGGCGTCACCGGGGGCTTCAGCCTGATGATCTACCCCAGCGATTCCGAGCCCGACGAGTGGTGCCGCCTCTCCCGCACGGAGGACTGTGATCTCAGCACGCTGCCCGACGGCTCCCGGCTGGCGACCGGGGCCGCGCAGCCCTTTCCCGGCTCGGTGTCGTACATGGCGTGCCTCAAGCGGCCCGACGGGACACTGGTCCTCATGCGCCTCAGCAACCAGGAGGACCCCGGGGGCGCTGCGATCGACTCGCCGGGCGGTGAGGTCTACTCGCCACAGCCGCCGCTGACCCTCGACCAGCTGAAGGCGATCGTCACCTCCGACAAGTGGTGACGGGTTTCGTGCCTGCCGGCTGCTTCGGTCGTCGGCCGGCAGGTCGGGGAAGTAGACCGCCGCCACCTGATTCACCGTGACAACCCGAACGGAGTCAGCGGTGGGCAATCCGGGCGTACCGGCCTGCGTCGGCAGCCGGCTGTCGTGGACGGTCTCCGGGTCACGTGGCGAAGCGGGCCGCGAGCTCGGCTATCCGGAGTGGCCGGTGTTCCCGGCGCATCCGGCCGACGCGTTCCAGCTGGCTCATGCCGTGTAGTGCGCTCCAGAACACCTCGGTCACCGTTCCGTCGTCGGTGCCGAGGGCGGCGCCCAGCGCGTCGAAGCCCGCCCGCAGTTCGCTCTCCGCGTCGTCCTGTGCGAAGCGCGCGTCGATGGGCAGCTGGAACATCGCCTCGTACAGCGACGGGTGCGTCGCGGCGAAGTCCAGGTACACCTCCGCGACCGCCGCCACCGCCTGCGGCCCTGTCCCGCCCCTCATGGCCACTCGGGTCGCCGCCGCCAGCTCCGTGAAGCCCGCGAGCGCGACCGTGCGCATGATCTCGGTCTTCCCGCCCGGGAAGTGACCGTAGAGCACGGGTTGCGTGTACCCGATCGCGTCGGCTAGGCGCCGCGACGTGACAGCCGCCCACCCGTCGGCCTCGGCGATGGTCCTGGCCGCGTCGAGGATCTGTTGCCTGCGCTCGGCCACGCGCTCCGCGCGGCTTCCTGTCCTCGCCACGGTTCCTCCCCTTGCGCTCTGTCCAACCAGAGCTTAGGTTAGCATTGCTAGAAATCTAGCACTGCTAGAAAGGAACGTCATGCTCAGCACGCTCGCTGTCATCACCGCAACCGTCGTCGGCGTCATGGTCGGCGTCGAGTTCGCCGTCGCCGTCTTCGTCAACCCCATGCTGTTGCGACTGTCCGCAGGCCCCTCGCTGGAGGCCCGCGCCGACGGCGCCCGGGTGCTCGGCCGTGTCATGCCCTTCTGGTACGTCGGGTCCCTGCTGCTCACGGCCTGGCTGGCCGCTCTCTCGTGGGGCAGTCCGGCGGGCGTCGCGGCCGTCGTGGCCGCGGTCCTGCTCGTCGTGAGCGTCGTCATGTCCGTCACCCTGCTCGTCCCGATCGCCAACCGCGCCGCCACGTGGACGGCCGACGACCACCCCGCGGACTGGCGCGACCAGCAACAACGCTGGGACCGGCTGCACTACGCGCGAGTGGTGATCATCGTCGCGGCGTTCGTGCTGACACTCGTCGCGGGGACGGTCGCCTGAACGCGGTCCACCGCATCGACCGGAGAACGCGAACCGCCGCGATGTCCTTGTCGCGCCACGGCCGCCCGTTGCGCAGGTGGGGGTACTGCTCCCGCATCGCCAGCATCCCGACCACGCTCATCACCAGCAGCGACAGACCCTCGAACTCGACGCGCTCGTCGGGGAACGAGCCAGCGGGGAACACCCAGTCGTCCCATCGGCCTTCGGTCGTGAACGTGCCGTCGGACCGGGCGTCGAAGTAGGCGGTGCTGAACCGGGTGTCCTCCCAGCTGTACTCGCTGGACTCCTCCGGCGGCTGCGTGTCCAGGAGGGTCGCACCGGCGTCCACCAGCAGCCGTCGCACCTCGGGTGCGTCGCGGCGGTCGACCCAGAACTCGACGTCCCCGTGTTCGCGGGTCACGTGCCCGATCCGGGCGTCGAGTCCCCAGCCGCCGAACAGCCACGCACGTCTGTCGTCCAGCGTGGTGGTGATCCTGTCGATCAGGTCGAGCTGGGGCCGGGTTACCTTCTCCGTCATGGAGAACATGATCGTCGTGCCTGGTCTGGGTGGGTCGGGGCGTGATCACTGGCAGTCGTACTGGCTCCGGGACCGGCCCTCGGCCGTGCGGGTCGAGCAGCGGGACTGGGAACGGCCCGACCGGGACGAGTGGGTGGCCGCACTGGATGACACGGTCGCACGCGCCACGGGACCGGTCGTGCTGGTCGCACACAGCCTCGGCTGCCACACCGTCGCACACTGGGCCGACAAACACGACGCGCCCGTCCGCGCGGCACTGTTGGTGGCGCCGCCCGACATCGAGTACTCGGCGTCCCACGGCGCGCCGATCGCCGGTTTCGGGCCGCCCGCCGCGAACCCGTTGCCGTTCCCGACCGTCCTGGCGGCCAGCGGCTCCGATCCCTGGGCGGCGATCGACCAGTCCCGTCGGCTGGCCGAACAGTGGGGGGCACGGTTCGTGAACCTCGGTGACGTCGGCCACGTCAACCCCGCCAGCGGCTTCGGCCCGTGGCCCCAGGGTGAGGAGTTGCTCCGCGCCCTCCTCGCCGAGACCGCCGACTGAACCGGACAGCACGTACCGGCTCCGGGAGATCAGGAGCGGTGGGCGGAGTCCGCGTGGTGGGGCTGTCGTTCGGTCAGCACGAGGGTGCTGTCCTCGGTGATCGCGATCGTGTGCTCGGAGTGGGCGGTGCGTGAGCCGTCCGCCGAGCGGATCGTCCAGCCGTCGGGGTCGAAGACGATCCGGTCGGTCGTGGCGGCGAGCCAGGGCTCGAGTGCCAGGGTCATGCCCGCGCGGAGCTTGAGGCCGCGGCCCGCGCGGCCCCTGTTGGGCACGTGCGGGTCCTCGTGCATCGTGCGGCCGAGGCCGTGGCCGCCGAACTCCGTGTTGATCGGGTAGCCGTAGCCGGAGGCGACCGCCTCGATCGCCGCCGAGACGTCGCCCAGCCGGTTGCCCGGCCGCGCCGCTTCGATGCCCGCGACGAGTGCCTCCTCGGTCGCGCGGATGAGCCGCAGGTCCTCCTCGGCCGGGGTGCCGACGATGATGGTGCGGGCGGAGTCCGCGACCCAGCCGTCGATCCCGACCGCCAGGTCCATGGTGAGGACGTCGCCGTCGCCCAGTGTGTAGTCGTGGGGCAGTCCGTGGAGCACCGCGTCGTTGACCGAGAGGCAGATGACGTTGCGGAACGGGCCCTTGCCGAAGGACGGGGCGTAGTCCCAGTAGCAGGACTCCGCGCCACGTTGGCGGATCCGGTCGCGGACGTGGTGTTCCAGGTCGAGGAGGTTGACGCCGACGTCGGCGAGATCGCCCAGCTCGGACAGGATCTGGGCGACGAACTGTCCGGTGACGTGCATCCGTTCGATCTCGGCCTGCGACTTCAACTCGATCATGGACACCCTCATGCCGTCGGTCGGTATAATAATACCAACGTAGCACTTGCGGTATTAAAATACCAGCCGTACTCTGGTGCCGTGGTTCGCAACCCGCTCACGCCGGAACAGATCGAGGCAGGCAGGCGTCTCGGAAGGCTGCTGCGTGAGGCGCGGGCCGACCGCGACCTCGGCGACGTCGCGCAGGCGGCGGGCATGTCGCCGGAGACACTGCGCAAGATCGAGACCGGTCGGCTCCCGACCCCCGCCTTCGGCACGATCGCCTGTCTCAGCGACGTTCTCGGCCTGCCGATCCAGGACCTGGCCGCCGCGTGGCGTGACGGCCCACCGCTCGAAGCGGCGTCCTGAGGGCATCTACCGCATAACGACAGTTCAACAGGAGTGGTTCGTAGCCCTAGGATCCGGGCGTGCGCGACTACGAAGTCGGTAAGGACGGACTTGCCGTGATCGTCGTCGGTGTGGACGGAACGCCACGCGCACTGCATGCCGCCGCGTGGGCGAGCGGACTGGCCCGGCGGGAGCGCGCACGCCTCGTCTTCGTCTACGTGGAGCCGATCACGAGCCCCGCCTACTGGTCCCCTTTCGGCATGGCCACTGCCGCGGAGGCCGCCAACGAGCTGGTGGCAGAGCTGCGCCGCACGGTCGCGGACTACCTCGGCAGCATGGGTGTCCAGTGGGAACTGGTGCACCACAGGGGTGATCCGGCGCACGGGCTCGAGAAGGTGGCCGAGGAGCTGCACGCCGACTGCATCGTCGTCGGCCGCGGCGGGGGCGGCGTGGCGAAGTTCCTGATCAACGACGCGCGACGGCCTGTCGTGGTCGTTCCCTAGTCTGCGGGTATGAACGACGACGACTACCGCGATGTCGACCTGTCCAACCAGTCGTGGGAGGGCGAGAACTTCACCGGCATCGACTTCACCGACTCCGACCTGCGCGGCGTCGTCACCAAGCGGTGCACGTTCGACCACTGCGACTTCACCCGCGTGGACTTCGGCGAGTCCAGGCACACCGTGTCCGCGTTCCGGTCGTGCACCTTCGAGCGCACCAACCTGATGCACTCGACCTTCACCGGCTGCTCGTTCCTCGGTGCGACGTTCCACGAGTGCCGTTTCCGGCCGTGGCAGGTTACGGACACCGACCTGACCCTCGCGAGCCTCGGCGGGGCCAACTTCCGCAAGCTCACGCTCGCCGGGCTCAGGTTCCGCGAGGCCAACCTGACGGGTGCGGACCTCCGTGAGTGTGACCTCACCGGCACCGACCTGACCGGCGCCCGACTGCTGGAAACCAAGCTGGAAGGCGCCGATCTCCGCGGCGCCCAACTCGACGCCAACGGGCTGCGTCAGGCGTCCCTTGCCGGTGCGCGCGTGGACATCGACATGGCCATCGCGTTCGCCGCCGCCCACGGCCTGCAGGTCGGCGAGCCCGACGGTCGGTAGTCCTGGGGTGGGCCGGAGGCCGGCCCACCCCAGGGGCTCAGCCCGGCGGGCGGTCGCGGTCGTTGACCTCGGTGAGCTGGCCGTGCGCGACCATGTCGCCGACCGCGTCCGGCAGCAGGAAGGCCGTGCCGCCGCCCGGCTGGTCGAACCACGGGATGGCGGCGCCGGTCAGTACCTGCACCGGCTGGCGGACGCGGTAGACGTGGTACGGCCGGTCGATCCACTCCGGCACCAGCGACCGCTCCGAGAACGGCGTGCCCACGGCGTAAACGAGGTTGCCGTCACCGTCGCCGAAACGGTCGATCTCCATGCCCGGCTCCAGCTCGATGACCCGCTTGCCGCGGAACAGCGTCAGCGGCGGCTCACCCGGCAGCGGCGTGATCGGCCACTCCGAGCCGGCGGGCGCCGTCGCCGCACCGTTCGGACGGGAGGCGAGGACCGTCGCCTGGTCACGCGACTCGGCCCGGGACGGCAGGTCCAGCCCACGTCCGTTCTCGAACCCGCGCGACGGCAGGTCCATCCCACGACCCGGCGTATCGAGGCCACGTCCGGCGTCGGGTCCGCGACCCGTGTCCAGACCGCCCGGCGGGGTGAACCCTCGTCCGCCGTCCGACCCGTCCTGCCCACGGCTGGGTGAGTCGAAGCCTCGACCCGGCGTGTCCAGACCGTGGCTCGGCATGTCGATGCCACGCGGCGGCGAGTCCATCCCGTGCGGGGACGGCGCCTCCATGGCCATCGTCGGCGCGGGCCTCGGCGGGGTACCCGGGGGCGGCCCCGACCTCGGTGGCGTGAACGCAGGCGAGTCGCCGTGCCGGCCGGACGAGTCGCCGTACGCGGGCGCGTCCGAGTACCGGTTCGGTGTGTCCCCGTACCCGGGCGTGCCGGGTGGCGGCTTGACCGGACCGGCCGGCTGGTGTCCGTAGTCCTCGCTCTGCGAAGCCAGTGGCTCGAAGGCGTCGATCGGGGCCGACATCGGTTGGAAGCCCTCGTCGGTTTGCTGTGCGGGGACAGCGGGCGGCAGCTCCGGGTTCTTCGGACCGGCCGCCCACCTGTCGGTGTCCAGCAGCAGCTTGCCCAGCAGGAACGCCGAAGCGTCCGCCACGTCCTCGAACACCGCCGGTGCGACCCAGTCGCGGTCGTGCCAGCCGACGCGCCAGCCCTCGTCCGTCTGCTCCATGGCCCAGCCGCGACCGACGGGCGTGCCGATCCGGTACGCGGTGTCGGGCACGTCCAGGTCCTCCAGCCGCGCCCGCAGCTGGTCGATCTGCTGCGCGGGTGGACCCTGCGACGGCAACGCGGCCCTGGGCGGCACGGGTCCCTGCGCGGGCGCGGGGCCCGGTGCGGGCGGGGGCACCGGCATCGCACGGGTGGGCGCCGCAGGCGCGGGCCGGGCGCCGGGAGCGGGTGCTCCCGGGGGCGGCCCGAGGAACAGCTGCGCCGCGGCGCGGGTCTGGTCGTCGACCGGCACCACCTTGAACCGCATCCGCCGCATGTGCTCGACCAGGTCGGGCTCCGGCGCTACGTCGTGCTCACGCAGGTAGTAGTTCACCGCCGCCGGCCAGATCCACGTGCCGTCCGTGTGGAACGCGACCGGCACCGACTGCTGCCCGTTCGGGTCGAGCCGGTCGGTGTCGTACCCGCGGCCGGGCCCCACGAGCGGCGCCTTGTCCAGGTAGTCCAGGACGTCCGTGATGTCCATGTCGTCGACCGGCGGGCGGTTCACCGACGGGCGGCCGTCCTCGCCGGGGCCGTCGAAGATCCGCGCCACGCGGAACCTCGGCGCCTGCGCACCGAGAGGGCGGTCGGGACCGGGGCCGGGAACGGGTCCTGGACCGGGCCCGGGACCGGGAGGCGGCGCCATCGCGAGTCTGCGGCGCAGCCACTCCGGGACGTTCTCGTCGGAGCGGGGGAACATCCGCATGTCGTCCGGGTACGCCTGCGGGGGCGGCGCCATGTCCCAGGCGGGCTCCTCGCGGTCGTACTCCAGGTTGTAGCTCGACGGGTGGTCGAGGCGGTAGCGGGCGTTGAACCACGTGCCACGCCCCTCGCGGTACATGCCGCCCCGCAGGCGGGCGAACAGCCCCTGCAGGTCGGCTGGCATCTCCCACGGCTCCGTGGTGCCGTCACCGAAGGTGACCTGGCTGGTCGACTCGGCGTAGCGGCCGACGGCGCGGTAGTCGACGGTGAGCTGCTCCCAGTCGCCGGGAGCGACGCGGAGCATCGCCAGCCCGATCTGCTTGACCAGGGCGTCCTGCTCAGTCGGTGTTAGCTGGGTCGGTTGGGCCACGGTGACATCTTCCCTTAGTCCTCCGGTCGGCGTCACAGCATGCTTGCTCTACCTGGCCCTTTTTGCGGCCGCAGGGCCTCGTGGGTCAGGATGACGACACGTGAGCACCGCCGTTGTCTCTCCAGCACACCATCCGTCGGCACGCCTCCGCGCGGCGGGTGCCGCTCTCGCCGCACTCGGCGGGGTCGCGCTGGCCGTGCAGGGCCGGATCAACGGCCAGCTCGGCCACCAGCTGCAGGACGGTGTGGTCGCGGCGCTGATCTCCTTCTCGGTCGGGTCTGTGCTGCTCCTGGCCGTTGCACCGATCCTGCCAGGCGCCCGCGCGGGTGTCGGCCGTTTGCGAAAAGCGCTCCGTGAACAGGCCCTGCGCCCCTGGCAGATGCTCGGCGGAGCCTGCGGTGCGTTCCTCGTCACGACGCAGGGGGTCACCGTCCAGCTGCTCGGCGTCGCGGTGTTCACGGTCGCCGTCGTCGCTGGTCAGGTCGTGTGCAGCCTGCCCGTCGACCGTGCCGGGCTCGGACCGGGCGGGCCCCAGCCGATCACGCTGCCGAGGGCTGTCGGGGCGTCACTCGCTGTGATCGCAGTGATCATCTCGGTCTCTGACCAGGGCATCGTCACTGCTTCGGGTGGACTCTGGTGGGCTGCGCTACCGGCGGTAGCCGGCGCCGGCCTCGCGTGGCAGGGCGCGATGAACGGCCGGGTCCGTGCCGCCGCCGACGACGTCGTGGTCCCCACGGTGGTGAACTTCCTGGTCGGCACGTGTGCGCTGGTCCTGGCGGCCTGCGTCGACGTGATCATCAAGGGCTGGCCCGCCACACCACCCGATCAGTGGTACCTCTACGTCGGCGGCACCCTGGGTATCGTCGCGATCATGACGGCGGTGAGCGCCGTTCGGGTGACGGGCGTGCTGCTGCTCGGCATGGCCTCGGTCACCGGTCAGCTGGTGGGCGCCGTCCTGCTGGACATCTTCGTGCCGACGACCGGTGGACTGTCGGTGACGACCGTCGTCGGCATCGCGCTCACGATGGTCGCGGTCGGCATCGCCGCCATCCGCCGTCGGCCTCGATGAGAGGATGGGCGGCGTGACCGCGACGATCCTGGACGGCAAGGCGACCCGAACGGCCATCTTCGAGGACCTCCGCGTGCGTGTCGGCGTCCTCGCCGCACGTGGCGTGGTGCCCGGCCTCGGCACGGTGCTGGTCGGTGACGACCCCGGCTCGCACTCCTACGTCCGCGGCAAGCACAACGCGTGCGCGAAGGTCGGCATCAACTCGATCCGCCGCGACCTGCCCGCGGACATCTCCCAGGCCGACCTCCACCGCGTCATCGACGAGCTGAACGAGGACCCGGCCTGCACGGGCTACCTCATCCAGCTGCCGCTGCCGGGGCACCTGGACCCTGGCGCCGCCCTGGAGCGCGTCGACCCGGCGAAGGACTCCGACGGTCTCCACCCCATGAACCTGGGCCGCCTGGTCCTGGGTGAGACGGGCCCGCTGCCGTGCACTCCGCTCGGCATCGTCGAGCTGCTCAGGCGCTACGACGTGCCCATCGCGGGCACGAACGTGACGGTCGTCGGGCGAGGCGTGACGGTCGGCAGGCCGCTCGGGCTGCTGCTGACGCGCCGCTCGGAGAACGCGACCGTCACGCTGTGCCACACCGGTACCAAGGACCTGGCCACGGAGGTCCGCCGCGCCGACATCGTCGTCGCGGCGGCTGGCAACCCCGCTCTGATCACTCCCGACATGGTCAAGCCGGGTGCGGCGGTCCTCGACGTCGGCATCACCCGAACCGACGAGGGCCTGGTCGGCGACGTGCACCCGGAGGTCCGGGAGGTCGCGGGCTGGCTCGCACCGATGCCGGGTGGCGTCGGCCCGATGACGGTCGCCATGCTGCTGACGAACACGGTCGAGGCGGCGGAACGGCAGGCGCTGTGACCACCCCGCACCGGCGCAGGCATCCGGTCCTGGCGCACCTGCCGTTCGGGATGGTCCTCGCGGTGGTGGCGCTCGGGCTGCTGCGGATCGTGCTGTACCACTGGCGGCAGGGAACCGTGCTCATCGGCATAGCCCTGTTCCTGGCAGCGGGGCTACGCGCGTTGCTGTCCGACGAGCAGGCGGGCCTGATCCTGATCCGGGGCAGGGGAGTGGATGTGCTGACCTACTCCGCGTTCGGCGCCTGCATGATCCTCGTCGCCATGACGATCGAGGGCGGACCGCTCGGCAACTGAGGGAAGGTCAGGACGGGCCCACCGGGATCTTTGGAATCTCGCACAGCAATTCCCGACCCCGAATGGGCCAGCTCGACGCAGTTCTCTTTGGCGGAGACGCTGCTTCGTTTCCAGTTCAAGGTCACTCCACGGGTTGACTACTCCGGGCTCGACGCCTGCGCGATCCTTGCCGCCATGACGATCGAGAGCGGGCCGCTTGGCAACAGCGGAAAGATCAGGGCAGGCCCACTGGGATTCTTCGAGTCCCGCACTCCGATCGAGGCGCCGGAACAGGCCACCTCAACACAGTTTTCTTTTCCGCTGAAGCTGCTCTTCTGCCAGTTCAAGGATCACTCCAAGGTCGCGGCCATCTCGGTCACCAATCTTACGGAGTCCGCCTCGCTGATCGCCAGGTCGAGCAGCTGATTGATGGCCTGATCGTAGGCGGCGGTATCGCTGTGCTCCTCCAGGAAAAGGCTTGAGGTCTGGTTCTCGAAAAACACCACATTGGGCCGGTCTGCGAAGCGCATGCGGAGGAAACTTCCCAGCAGTCCCGGATGACCACCGATCATGGTCGGCACTATCCGCAGGGTCACGTTGGCTCGCTTGGTGATCTCGGTGAGATAGCGGAGCTGATCGCGCATCACCTCGCGACCGCCGACGAAGTTACGCAGGGCCGACTCGGCCAGAATCGCCGTCAGCTGGGGAGCGTCGATCTTGCGCAGAACTCCTTGCCGGTGGACTCGCCCAATCACCCAGTTGTCGATCTCCTTTGGCTCGGTCACCATGCAGACTTGCTCGACCATGGATCTGGCGTAGGGCATCGTCTGCAGCAGTCCCGGCACTATCAAGGGCTCGAAACTCACGAGGCTGGTTGCCCTCGATTCGAGGAGTTTCAGGGTGGCGAACCGCGTCTCGGCCGAGGTGTCGCGTTGCCAGAAACCCGGTTGGTTGGACCGCTTCGCGAGGGTCAGCAGCTCCAAACGCTGGTCACCCTTGACCCCGTAGACCACCAGCAGCGCCGACACGTCCTCCGGGCTCGGCACCCGCTTCCCCTTCTCCATCCTGGAGAGGTACGACTCGCTGATCCCGATCCGCGACACCACCTCGGCAAGCGTCAACCCGCAGGCATCCCGCAACCGGCGTAGTTCCTCACCCAGCACCTCAACCCGCACGGTCGAGTCAGAGGCAGACAACATCATGGTCATGGGCCACATCCTTGCCCCCTGACCAGCGCTTTTCCTCCTCCAACCCCGCAACTGCACCCGAAGGACTGCGGTATTGCCACCTTGGCAACCCGCCGCCGTGCACTATGTGTCGAAGATTCGGAACTGGGGGTTCACCAATGCGTTTCACCGATGCCAAGGGTCGAGAGTGGACGGTCGAGTGGCGGTTCGCGCCATGGCGGCGGGTACTCCGGTTCTTCGCGCTGGCGGCGGGTCGCTATCGCTACGGCCGGTGGCCGCACGGTGACGGAACCAGCTCCCTCGACGCCGAAGGCTCGCTCGTCGTCCTCCTCTACGGCAGCCTCCTCGGCATCGTCCTCTCACCGCTGACCCTCCTGGAGCTGCTCGCGCAACTGACCTCCGGCGCCGTCCTCGCCGCCCTGCGGGCCGCCGGCCTGGCCAGGTACCGAGTGGACGTCCGGGCACTCTCGGACCACTACCTGCACTCCGAGACCGTCCTCTACGTGCGCGGCGGCGACCGGGCAGGGTGGCTGACCAGCGCGATCGGCGACGAACGGCAAGGCGCCGAGCAGGCGTTCCGGCCGGACTGGCTGCCGGACGACGTCGAGGTCCGCACGCACCGCAGCCTGTGGCAGTCGACGGCGGAATGGGTGTAATCCAGACCGCACTGACTCCCTGCTCACAAGCGGCCCCACCGCTCCCGTCCCTGCTTGATAGCCTCCGGGACACCGAATCTCTCTTCTCAGTCGGGAGGATCTTCCCCGTGGCAAGCAAGGCTGCCGTCAAGGTCACCGTCACCGGTGCCGCCGGCCAGATCGGTTACGCACTGCTGTTCCGCATCGCCTCCGGGCAGCTGCTCGGGCCCGACACGCCCGTCCGGCTGTCGCTGCTGGAGATCACCCCGGCACTGAAGGCCGCCGAGGGCACCGCCATGGAGCTCGACGACTGCGCGTTCCCCCTCCTGTCCGGCATCGACATCACCGACGACGCGAAGCGTGCCTTCGACGGCGTCAACGTCGCACTGCTCGTCGGCGCCCGCCCCCGCACCAAGGGCATGGAGCGCGGCGACCTCCTCGAGGCCAACGGCGGCATCTTCAAGCCGCAGGGCGAGGCCATCAACGCAGGCGCGGCCGACGACGTCAAGGTCCTGGTCGTCGGCAACCCCGCCAACACGAACGCGCTGATCGCCAAGTCGCACGCGCCGGACGTCCCCGCCGAGCGGTTCACCGCGATGACCCGCCTCGACCACAACCGCGCGCTGTCGCAGGCCGCGGCCAAGCTGGGCGTGCCCGTCACCGACATCTCGAAGCTGACGATCTGGGGCAACCACTCCGCGACGCAGTACCCGGACCTGTTCCACGCCGAGGTCGGCGGGCAGAGCGCCGCGGCTGCCGTCGACGACGACGCGTGGCTGAAGGACACCTTCATCCCGACCGTCGCGAAGCGTGGTGCCGCGATCATCGAGGCCAGGGGCGCGTCCTCGGCCGCGTCCGCCGCCAACGCCGCGATCGACCACGTCCACGACTGGGTGCACGGCACCGACTGGACGTCGATGGCGGTCGTGTCCGACGGCTCGTACGGCGTCCCGGAGGGCCTCATCTCCTCGTTCCCGGTCCGCACGTCCGGCGGTCAGTGGGAGATCATCCAGGGGCTGGAGATCGACGAGTTCTCACGTTCCCGGATCGACGCCTCGGTGGCCGAGCTGGCCGAGGAGCGCGACGCCGTGCAGCAGCTGGGTCTTATCTGAGAATCCGCAGGTCAGAGACCTGCCGTGTGTCGGCCGTCATACCTGATGGGCTGAACATCCGGCGTTGGTCGTCAGACCTGGGCCCCCTCCGCATCTCATCCTCGACCGATGACCGTGTCGAGACCGAGGAGGGGGCCAGAGATGACCACCGAAGCTGTTCACGCAGAACTCGTCGCGCTTTACGACGGCACCACGCCCGTCCGTTCCCGCTGGTCCTACCGCGCCGACTCACCGTTCACGGTGACGGCGTCGTTCCAGACCGACCGGGACCGCTGGGTCGAATGGGTCTTCTCCCGCGAGCTGCTCGTCGACGGCCTCGAGGACTCCGCGGGCATCGGCGACGTCCGGTTCCGCTCGCTGGAGGAGCGGGGCCTGCGCATGCTCGTCGTCGAGATCGAGTCCCCGGAGGGCTACGCGCTGCTGGAGCTGGACCACGAGGCCGTCGCCGGGTTCATGGGCGAGACCGACGAGCTGGTCCCGATCGGCAGCGAGGAAGAGCACTTCGACGTCGACGCGCTGATCGAGGAACTCACCAGGGTGTGACCTGGCGCGGTGGCGGTGTGCCTCTCGGGCGCGCCGCCCGACCGCCTGCACAGTGCAACTCCCACCCGGCCCGGGTGCGGACGGCCCGGCCGACCCTAGTCTGTCGGGATGGGTTCGCAGGTCCTCGCACGAGTGGTGGGAGTGTGCGGCGAGCTGGTGCTGCGCCGGTCGGGGCCCCACCACGAGATCATCGCCAACGGCACCTTCCTGATGGACACCCGGAACGGTGAGTCCGAACGGTTGCTCGTCGACGCCGCCGCGGACCGGATGCCGGTCGGTGGCCGACTACTGGTCGGGGGGCTCGGCGTCGGGTTCTCGCTGCGGGCCGCGTTGGCCCATCCCTCCGTCGGTGAGGTCGTGGTCGTGGAACGCGAGCCCGCCGTGATCGAGTGGAACACCACCCATCTGGGTAACGCGGACGTGCTCGCCTCTCCCCGCGTCCGGGTGGTGGCCGAGGACCTGCTGGAGTGGCTGCCGGCCGCGGGCACGTTCGCCGCGCTGTGCCTCGACGTCGACAACGGTCCGGAGTGGACGGTCGACGACGGCAACGCGGCGCTCTACGGTCCCGAGGGGCTGGACATGCTCGCGGGCGCGCTCGTGCCGGGTGGGGTGCTCGCCGTGTGGAGCTCCGGCGCGGCGCCCGCCTTCGTCGCCGCGCTGACCGAACGGCTCGGTCCGGTGGAGGTCCTGGAGATCCCGGTGTCACGCGGGGAGCCGGATCTCGTGTTCCTGGCCAGGCGCTCAGGCGGGTGAAGTCGCTGGACCGATTGGGCGCACTTCGTGGACTGAAAAAGGCAAATCTGACGGCCTGCGCGGCCTTTCTACCAGCGCAGGTGCAGATGCATGGGCATTTGCGGAGATCGTCACCCGCGTTTACCTCGTCCGCGAGCGTCGCTAACCTGAGTTGGTTTTCAGCCGACACTGCCGTCTGTGAGGTCGTCATGTCCGAGACCGCGTCCAAGTACGACGCGCCGAGTATGGTTCCGGTCGGCGTGGACCCGACGAGGGCGAGCATCGCCCGGGTCTACGACGCTTTCCTTGGAGGCAAGGACAACTACGCGATCGACCGCGAGGTGTTCGACCAGGTGCTGCAGGTGGCGCCCGAGGCGAGGGACCTCGCGTGGTCGAACCGGAACTTCCTGACCCGAGCGGTTCGGTTCCTGACCGACCAGGGCGGCATCCGCCAGTTCCTCGACTGCGGATCGGGTCTGCCGACGGCCGAGAACACCCACCAGATCGCGCAGCGCATCGACCCGGAGGCACGGGTCGTCTACGTCGACAACGACCCGGTGGTCATCGCCCACGGCGAGGCTCTGTTGGAGGAGAACGACTTCACGCACTTCGTGGCGGCGGACATCTTCCAGCCGCAGCAGGTGCTGCAGAACCCCCAGGTGCGGAAGCACCTGGACTTCGAGCAGCCGATCGCGCTGCTGCACGTCGGCACGCTGCACCACTACACGGCGGACAACGGCGGCGAGTTGATGCGGGAGTACATCGACGCGCTGGCGCCCGGCAGTTTCGTGGCGATCTCGCACTTCCTGAACCCGGAGACGCCGGAGCACCAGGCTCTCGCGACCCGCATGGAGGACGTGTTCATCCACAGCCCGATGCGCTCCGGCCGCTTCAGGACGAAGGCGGAGCTGCGGAAGTTCCTGCCAGGGCTGGAGATCATCCCGCCGGGGCCCGGCGCGGAGCCCGACTTCACGCTGTCGGACATGTGGTGGCCGGACGGCCCGCGCCTGCGCCCGCTGAGCCCGGTCGAGGAGTGCAGTGCCGCGGCCGTGGGCCACAAGCCGCTCTGACCTCGTGCGGTGACGGGCCGTTCGCTCCCGGGTGAGCGGCGGCCCGTTCCGCGCGTGGTTGTCGGTGACTACCGGTAGCGTCGCGCTCGTGCCAACCTTCTTCGAGTTGCAGGACGACGCCGCGCTGCTGTCGTTCGAACACCAGCTTCACCTTTCCGAGACGATCGGCGAGCACGCCTGGGAGACCGACCTGGCCGAGCCCAGGTTCTCGTTCACCGGCTCGCACCCGCTGACCTGCACGCGGGTGCACCTGCTCGGCAGCGCGGCACCCGGCCCGAAGTCCTGGCTGTGGGCGTGGGCCAACCCGTCCGGCTACCGCGACGAGATCATCGAGCTGGCGTTGGCCGTGCGTGCCTTCGGCGAGGAGCACAACGTGCCGGAGCTGTCCCAGGCGGAGATCCCGTTCGACGCGATGCCGGGCTCCCCGACGGACCCGGCCCACGTGACGGCGCTGATGATGGAGGCAACGAAGGCCGTCACGAAGCAGTGGACCGGCTACCAGGGGCCCGTCGGCGGCGGGACCAGGGCGGGTTTTCTGATCGAGCACCCGGAGTTCGTGCTGCCTGCGCCCGCCGGGCCGCGGGTGTCGCGGGTGCTGCAACAGGGTCTGGCGGACCTGCACCTGTACGACCACCGCCGCGCCTTCCACGCCTACGCGGTCAACCGCGGCCTCGGCGCGCAGCACAACGGGCCGCAGATGTACATCTCCGGCCCGGGCTTCTCGGTGTCGGTGCAGTTCAACCCGCAGAACCTCGTGACGGCGATGTCGGTGAACATGGGGCAGCAGTGAGGCTGGCGGCCATCTACACCCAGGTCACCGATGTCGTCAGCCCATTGGGTGAATCCGACCTGGGACGTCCGAGCCGCTGCGCGGGCTGGACCGTGGGTGACGTGCTGTACCACCTGCTCCTGGACGCGCGCCGCGCGTTGGTGACGTTGGCCAGCCCCTCGGACGGCGACCCGGACGTGGACGAGGTGACGTACTGGCGGTCGTTCCGGCCGGGCGGCGAGGGCTACGACAACCACGCCGAACACGTTCGCCAGGTGACCGCGGCCTATCCGCCCGGCGCCCTGGGCCGCGAGTGGCGGGACACGGCCGCCGCCGCGGTGCGGGCGGCCCAGGCGTGCCTGTACGAGAAGGTGACGACGCAGGGCCATGTCCTGCGCACGGAGGACTTCGTCTCGACCCTGGTCTTCGAGGCGGCGATCCACTACCTGGACATGACGGTGGACCTCCCCGGCGCGCCACCGCCGGACCTGACCCCGACCCGCGCGGTGCTGGACGGTCTGCTCGGCGCGACGGTCGGCTGGGACGACGAGACCTACGCGTTGAAGGGCACCGGTCGACTACCGCTGTCGCCGGCGGACGAGGCGGAGCTGGGCGAGCTGTCCACCAGGTTCCCGCTGACGGGTTAGGCCTCCGCCGCCGCCTTGGCGGCCGCCTTCATCTGCTTCTTGTAGGCACGCACCTTCTGCAGGCTGGCCTCGTCGGTGATGTCCGCGACCGAGAGGTGACTCCCCTTCTTCGCGAACTCACCGGCGGCCTTCTGCCACCCCTTCGCGGTCAGGCCGCGCTGCTTCCCGAGCAGGGCGAGGAAGATCCGCGCCTTGACCTCACCGTAGCCCGGCAGTGCCTTCAACCGCTTCAGCACCTCGGCCCCCGAGGGGTCGCCTGCGGTCCAGACACCGGCCGCGTCACCGTCGTACTCGGCGACGAGACCCTGGCAGAGCGCCTGGATCCGCTTGGCCATCGACCCGGGAAACCGGTGGATGGCAGGCGGCGTCGAGCAGAGCGCGGCGAACTTCTCCGGGTCGTACTCGGCGATGGTGTGGGCGTCCATCGACCCGATGCGGTCGAGGATCTTCTTCGGGCCGAGGAACGCGACCTCGATCGTGATCTGCTGGTCCAGCAGCATGCCGATGAGCAGGGCAAGAGGCTCGCGTTCGAGCAGCTCGTTGGCCTCGGAGTCCGTGGTCAGCCAGATCGCCATGGCGTCATCATGGCACGCGCGACGTACGTCGCGGAGCGTAGCCGCGTGGGTGCCCGTACCGCCGAAGGCGCACCCGGGAACGCTCTCGCGTGACGACGACACAGCGTGAGCCGAAAACGACCATACAAGTCATGACAGTCACGACAGAACGACCCACGCGGCGCCTGACGCCCACCACCCGCAAGTGGCTCCTGGTCCTGCACGTCGTCGCGTCGGTCGGCTGGCTCGGCCTGAACGTCGGCAACCTGACGCTGGAGATCACCGGCCTCACCACGGACGACCCGACGACACAGCACACCGCGCTCGGTGCCCTGTACCTGATCGGGGGACCACTGCTGATCCCCGTGAGCCTCCTGGCGTACCTCTCCGGCATCGCGCTCGGCTTCTACAGCAAGTGGGGCGTGGTCCGGTACCGCTGGGTCCTCGTCAAGTTCAGCCTGACGACGGTGGCCGTGGTGCTCGTGCCGCTGTCACTGCTGCCCGGCCTGCGTGAGCTGTCGACGCTCATGGCCGGCACCCCGACCGACCAGCTCGCCGACCTGGGCGGCATCGGGTCGGACATGCTGGCGGCAGGACTCGTGTCGACCGGCATGTACCTGACGAACGCAATACTGTCCGTTCTCAAACCGTGGGGCCGGACGCGTGCCGTGAGCTAGCGTGGCGAGCGTGCTCCGACCTGACTACCCGATCAAGACCGACCGACTGGTCCTCCGCCCGTTCGCCGCCGACGACCTCGACGCCCTGGTCGCCTACCAGCAGCTTCCCGACGTCGCCCGCTTCCTGATGTGGCCGCCGAGGGACCGCGCACAGGCGGAGGCCTCGCTGAAGTACCGGATCGAGCACCCGACGCTCGAGAAGGAGGGCGACGTCCTGGTCCTGGCGGTCGAGCTCCAGGACACGGGCGCGCTGATCGGTGACGTCAACCTGTCGTGGATGTCGGAGTGGGACCGGACCGGCGAGTTCGGCTTCGTGTTCGACCCCGCCTACCACGGCAGGGGCTATGCCCGGGAGGCGGCGACCGAGGTCCTGCGGCTGGGTTTCGAGCAGATGGGCCTGCACCGGATCATCGGCCGCGCCGACGCCCGCAACGACGCGTCCGCCGCGCTGATGACGAGGTTGGGGCTGCGCAAGGAGGCCCACTTCGTCAAGAACGGGCGCGTCAAGGGCGAATGGACCGACGAGGTGGTCTTCGCGATGCTGTCGGAGGAATGGCCGGACCACAGACCCTGAGATGATCTCGGGCTCTTCCCCGATGTCGCAGGACTTCCTGGCCGCGAGGCTCTGGAGCATGAAGACGATCATCGCCGTGGTGGCTGCCGCTGCCCTGACGCTCGGCTCCGGCGCGACCGCGTCCGCCGCCGAGCCACCGCTCGACCCCGCCAAGCTCGCCGCAGCCATCGCGGGCCTCCCGAACGACGACGCCAGCGGCGCACTGCTCCAGGTCCGCGGCGCGGACGGCCAGTGGCAGGGCACTTCCGGCGTCGCGAACCTCCACACAGGACAGCGCGTCCCGATCGACGGCAGGTTCCGCATCGGCAGCATGACGAAGTCCTTCACCGCCACAGCGGCACTTCAGCTCGTCGCGAAGGGCAGGCTCGACCTGAACCGGACCGTCCAGTCCTACGTGCCGGACGTCCTGCCCACGTCCTACCCGCCCATCACGATCGACCAGCTGCTCTCCTACACCTCAGGTCTCCCCGGCTCGGACATCGACCACAAGGACCCCACCTGGTTCCTCGCCCACCGCTTCGACACCTGGACGCCCCAGCAGCTGTTCCGAGTTTCCTTCCACAACGAGGACGGCTCCGTCAAGCCACTGCACTTCACCCCGGGCACGATGCAGAACTACGGCAACATCGACTACCTCGTCCTCGGCGCGGTCATCGAGAAGGTCACCGGCCGTCCCTACGGAGAGGCCATCGAGAACGGCGTCATCCGGCCGCTGCACCTCACCGCCACGACGGTTCCCGGCACGAACACCGGAATCCACGGGCCGCACGCGCACGGCTACGAGCTGCGGGGCGACGGGTCCTGTGTGGACATCACCGACGCCAACCCGACCTACCAGTGGGCCGCCGCGGAGATGATCTCCAACGCCCCCGACCTCGACCGGTTCCTCGTCGCGCTCATGTCCGGCCGCCTGCTGCCGCCCGCGCAGACGCGGCTGCTCTTCGAGATCCCCGACGTGGACGTCCTCAACCCGGGCGAGGGCGAGCCGACACACGCCTACCTCGGCCACGGTCTCGCGAGCTTCCCCACCGGCGACCTCGTCTTCTGGGGCAAGACCGGAGACCGCCCCGGCTACAACAACGGGATGGCCGCCACCAGGGACCTGACCCGACGTGCCGTGTTCTCCGTGAACACCCTTCACATGGGCGGCAGCACGCAGCCGGTGACCACGCGGAAGATCATCGCGGCGGTGGCGGGGCTCGCGTGAGCGCGGCTACCCGTACGCGTGTACTGTTTGGGCGGGTTGAAGCAGACGAACGCGCGCGCAATGAAGACGCGAGAGGAGCATCCCGAGCACATGGCCAAGATCAAGGTCCAGGGGACCGTCGTCGAGCTCGACGGCGACGAGATGACCCGCATCATCTGGCAGTTCATCAAGGACAAGCTGATCCACCCTTACCTGGACATCAACCTTGAGTACTACGACCTGGGCATCGAGCACCGGGACGCCACCGACGACCAGGTGACCGTCGACTCGGCGAACGCCATCGCGAAGCACGGCGTCGGTGTGAAGTGCGCCACCATCACGCCGGACGAGGCGCGGGTCGAGGAGTTCGGCCTGAAGAAGATGTGGCGGAGCCCGAACGGCACGATCCGCAACATCCTCGGCGGCGTGATCTTCCGCGAGCCGATCGTCATCTCCAACGTCCCCCGGCTGGTGCCCGGCTGGACCAAGCCGATCATCATCGGCCGTCACGCCCACGGTGACCAGTACAAGGCCACCGACTTCAAGGTTCCGGGCCCGGGCACGCTGACCATCAGCTACCAGCCCTCCGACGGCGGCGAGCCGATGGAGTTCGAGGTCGCGAACTTCCCGGAGGGCGGCGGCGTCGCGGTCGGGATGTACAACTACCGCAAGTCGATCGAGGACTTCGCGCGTGCCTCGATGCGGTATTCGCTCGAACGCGAGTTCCCGCTGTACATGTCGACCAAGAACACCATCCTCAAGGCATACGACGGCATGTTCAAGGACGTGTTCGCCGAGGTCTTCGAGGCCGAGTTCAAGGCCGACTTCGACGCCAAGGGCCTCACCTACGAGCACCGCCTGATCGACGACATGGTCGCCGCGGCGCTCAAGTGGGAGGGCGGCTACGTCTGGGCCTGCAAGAACTACGACGGTGACGTCCAGTCGGACACGGTCGCGCAGGGTTTCGGTTCGCTCGGACTGATGACCTCCGTCCTGATGACGCCGGACGGCAAGGTCGAGGCCGAGGCCGCGCACGGCACGGTGACCAGGCACTTCCGCCAGCACCAGGCGGGCAAGCCGACGTCGACGAACCCGATCGCGTCGATCTTCGCCTGGACGCGGGGGCTCGAGGCCAGGGGCAAGCAGGACGGCACCCCCGAGGTCATCGGCTTCGCCGAGACGCTGGAGAAGGTCGTCATCGAGACCGTCGAGAGCGGCAGGATGACCAAGGACCTGGCCCTGCTGATCGGCAAGGACCAGGAATGGCAGACCACGGAGGACTTCCTCGCGACACTTGACGAGAACCTCCAGAAGAAGATGGCATCTGCCTGATTTCTTTTGACAAATGCCGTGCCCACGCTTTGTGTGGGCACGGCATTTCTCTGTACGGAGCGTGGTTGTCCGTACCCGCTGGCTGGTTCCGGAGAGTGGTTCGTTCGCGGAACTCTTTCAATTCTCCAGCGGCCTGGGCTATACCTGACAGTGGAATGGTTCGCGCGGCCTGAGGAGTGTTAGCGGTGGCACTCAAGTTGACCGGCAAACGGACGGTGGTCACGGTCGCGCTGCTGGCCGGCGTCGGCGTGCTGTACGTCCAGGGCAAGGACGAGCAGCACCAGAAGCAGGGGCCCGCGTCCGTCGACACCACCATCTGCCGGGTGGCGTCGACCGAGGACGGGGTCCGCGTCCGCTCGGCCCCGGCCATCGACCCGGCCAACATCGTCGACGAGCTGGCGCAGGGCGAGGAGGCCGACGCGAGCAACGTGATCCAGAACGGCTTCCGCAAGCTGAGCGAGGGCCACTGGGTGTCGGTGGACTACATCCGCCCGCTCGCGGGGCGCAAGTGCTGAGACCCGCGTCAGTCGAGGTCGACTACCAGGCCTTCTTCCGCGGCGAGTAGCTCCCCGTTGAACTCCGACGCCGCCTGCCGCAGCGACACGCCCCGGTCGTTGCCGGGCCAGAAGTGCGTCAGGAGCAGGCGCCGCGCCTCCGCCTCGCGAGCCCAGTAGCCGGCCTCCAGCGCCGACAGGACGTGCCGCTCGCCCTCCGGCTGCGTCTGGAGCGTCGCGTCCATGATGTAGAGGTCCGCGTGCCTGCCAAGCTCCGCGAGCAGCGGGGACGGGCCCGTGTCACCCGTGTAGGCGATCGTCCGGTGACGGGTCGTGGTCAGCCGCACGCCCACGTTCGGCACGTGGTGCGGCAGCTCCATCCCCGTCACCTCGAACGGGCCGATCTTGTACGTGCCGGGCAGCTCCTGGACCTCGAACAACTCGGCCAGGCGTGGTGCCGGCTCCAGGCCGTCCACCAGCGACGCGACCCCCGGCGGACACAGCAGCGGGATCGGGTCGAACGTCCGCTCCCCGTAGTGGCGCACGCGCAGCAGGCCGTTCAGGTCGACGCAGTGGTCGCTGTGCTGATGGGTGATCAGCACGGCGTCGACCGCCCCGTTCGGGCACAGGGACAGCAGGCGGGGCAGTGTGCCGAAGCCCAGGTCCATGACCAGGCGAAACCCGGCGTGCTCGACCAGGAACCCGGCGCACGCACGACCAGGCTCCGGCCACGCGGCGCAGCTGCCGAGCACGGTGATCTTCACGACCGGGCAGCCTAACGTCTCCGCATGTGTGACAGGGTCGCCCGCGTGGAGGAACCTTTGCTCGTCGAGCGTCGCCCGCTGCCGGTCGAGGGCAGGCTGGGGCGGCAGCTGGCGTTCATCGTCGAGGTGGACCGGCTCAAGACCGTCCTTCGGGCGTCGACCCTCGCGGCCGACGCCAGGCGCGAGAACGACGCGGAGCACTCGTGGCACCTCGCGCTCATGGTGCCGGTCCTCGCGGAGTACGCGGACGAGCCGGTCGACGTCGGCCACACCATCAAGCTCGTCGTCGTGCACGACCTCGTCGAGATCTACGCCGGGGACACGCCGCTCTACGACGACGAAGCCCGCGTCAGCCAGGAGGAGCGCGAGTTGGCCGCCGCCGAGCGGCTCTTCGGGCTCCTGCCGGACGACCAGGCCGTCGAGTTCCGCGCGCTCTGGGACGAGTTCGAGGCGAGGCGCACGCCGGAGGCCCGGTTCGCCAAGGCAGTCGACCGGCTCGAGCCCAACCTGCTCAACTGGATGGCGGGTGGCGGCACCTGGGGCACGCCCGGCGTGACGGGCGACACAGTGCGGGCGCGAACCGCGCACATAGGAGACGCGTCACACGCGCTCGGCGAAGTCATGGTTAGCTTGATCGACAGCGCGGAGCGCAACGGCTGGATCGCTGCTGGTCAGCAGGGTGTGGTCGGCCCCGCGTGACGGCTGGCACAACTGGGGGACTACTCTCCCGCGACATACCGATTGGGCTAACCCGGCAGCACTCACGGTAGGGTTCCCCCGATCTGAAGACCCTAAACGGGGTAACACGATGGTGACGAGCGCAGGAGGCGCACCAGTGCGCAACCGAGTTGCCTTGGCGGTCGCCGGGCTAGTTCGGCTGAGTGTGGTCTTGACCTTGGTGCCGGTCGTTCTTGTGACCGGCACAGTCGCGGCGAACGCGAGCACGGCGGACGGCGTCGCCGCGTCCAACATGCAGTTCCCCATCGGCCCCGTCGGTGTGGCCGCCATCGTCGTCGGACTGGGCGGTCTCGTGACCGGCCTGCTGCGGCACCGCCGCCGCGGGCTCACGGCCGAGAAGCCCAGGGTCGAGCAGCCGGTCGCCGACAAGGCCGCCGCCTGACCTCTGGCAGAATCGCCCCGTGACGGAAACGCAAGATCGTCGCCCGCGCGTCCTGTCCGGGATCCAGCCGACGGCCGACTCGTTCCACCTGGGCAACTACCTCGGCGCCGTACGTCAGTGGGTCGCGCTCCAGGAGACGCACGAGACGTTCTACTGCGTGGTCGACCTGCACGCGATCACCGTCGAACACGATCCCAAGCTGCTGCGCAAGCGCACGCGGGTCTCGGCGGCACAGCTGCTCGCCCTCGGCATCGACCCCGAGCGGGCGGCGCTGTTCGCGCAGAGCCACGTGCCCGAGCACGCCCAGCTCGGCTGGGTCATGCAGTGCCTCACCGGGTTCGGCGAGGCCAGCAGGATGACCCAGTTCAAGGACAAGTCGTCGAAACAGGCGCAGGACCGGATCACGCTCGGGCTGTTCGGCTACCCGTCGCTGCAGGCCGCGGACATCCTCTGCTACCAGGCCACCCACGTGCCGGTGGGCGAGGACCAGCGCCAGCACCTCGAGCTGACGCGTGACCTCGCGCAGCGCTTCAACTCCCGCTTCGGTAAGACGTTCGTGCTGCCGGAGCCGTACATCCTCAAGGACGCGGCCAAGATCTACGACCTGCAGGACCCCGGGTCGAAGATGAGCAAGTCGTCGTCATCTCCCGCGGGCATCGTCGACCTGCTGGACGACCCGAAGGTGTCGGCGAAGAAGATCCGCTCCGCGGTGACGGACAACGAGCGCGAGATCGTGTACGACCCCGAGCGCAAGGCCGGCGTGTCGAACCTGCTCGTCGTCCTGTCGGCGTTCACCGGGCGGACCCCGCTCCAGCTGCAGGACGACTACGTCGGCAAGGGCTACGGCGACCTGAAGAAGGACGTCGCCGAGGCGCTGGTCGAGTTCGTGACGCCGGTCCAGGCGCGGGTGCGGTCCTATCTGGACGACACCGCCGAGCTGGACAAGGTGTTGGCGCGGGGTGCCGAGCGGGCGCGGGAGGTCGCGTCCAGGACGCTCGCGCGGGCGTACGACCGGCTGGGGTTCCTCGCACAACGTGCATGAACCCTGGTGGGCCGTTAGCGTTTGGTCGTGGCGGAATCGTTTCTCACCAGGCAGCGGCATGCCCGGCCCTGGCTGGACCATCTCCTCAGGGCCGGTGAGGCGTTCACCGAACGCTACGGCAACCACTACGCGGCCGCCATCACCTATTTCAGCGTGCTGTCGCTCTTTCCGCTGCTGATGATCGCGTTCGCGGTGGCCGGGTTCGTCCTGGTCGGCAATCACGCGCTGCTGACGGAAATGAAGAACGGAATCACCGAAGCGGTTCCCTCGGGCCTCGGTGAGACGCTCAACAAAGTCGTCGACCAGGCCGTCGAGTCACGGGGAACCGTCGGTGTCCTCGGTTTGTTGGCCGCCCTTTACTCGGGCCTCGGTTGGATGTCCAACCTGCGTGACGCACTCACCGCACAATGGGGTCTGGAACACCAGGACCGGCCATTCCTGAAAACCACGCTCAAGGATTTGCTGTCCCTTTTCGGGCTGGGCCTCGCGCTGGCCGTCTCGTTCGGACTGTCGGCAGCGGGCACCGGTCTCGGCGAGTGGCTGCTGGGGCTGGTCGGCCTCGACGACGACGCGTGGGCGCTGTTCCTGCTGAACGTCGGCAGCATCGTGCTGGCGCTGGCGGCGAACTGGCTCGTGTTCCTGTGGGTGTTGACCCGCCTGCCGAGGGAGAAGGTGGGCGTCCGTTCCGCCATACGTGGCGCCGTCGCCGCCGCGGTCGGTTTCGAGATCCTGAAACAGGTCTTCACGATCTATCTCAGGAGCGTGGTCGACTCGCCGTCGGGCCAGCTGTTCGGCCCGATCATCGGTCTGCTGCTGTTCGCGAACTTCGTCTCGCGGTTCCTGCTGTTCATCACCGCCTGGACGGCCACGGCGAGGGAGAACATGCTGCCCGCCACGCCGGAACCACCCCCACCGGCCGTGATCAGCCCGAGGATGGTCATCCGCAAGGGGCCGTCCGCCCGTGACGCGGCGGGCCTGCTGGGCGTGGGCGCGCTGGTCGGCCTGCTGTGGGGCAACCGGAAGCGCCCGCCACGGGCCTGACGGGGTCAGGAGGAGGCCGTGCGGTTCGCCCTCGCCGCGCGGGCCCTGCGGCGGCGCAGCCACATGCCCGCCGAGCCCAGGATCGCCACGGCGGCCAGGACCACCAGCGGGAGGCCCACGTTGCCGAAGGCCGAGCGGTCCGAGTCGGCCTGCGGCGCGGTGGCCCTCTCGGTCGTCGGCTCGGTCACCGCCTCGTTCTGCTGCTGGCCGGTGTCCTGCTTGGGTTGCGCCTCGGGAGACTTGGCCACCAGCTCACCGACCGGCTTCGCCTTCGCGCCCACCAGGGCGAAGCCGTAGTCCAACAGCTGTGCGCCCTGGTCCGCCAGAGGCGCCGAGCTGCGTTCGCCACGCAGCAGGACCACGGCCAGCCTGCGGCCGTCGCGCTCCGCCCCGCCGACGTAGGTGTGGCGGGCGTCGTCCGTGAAGCCGGTCTTGCCGCCGAGGAAGCCGTCGTACGTGCCGAGCAGCTGGTTGTCGTTGTTGACCTGGAAGCCCGCCTTGCCCGCGTAGCCGGGGAAGTCGATCTTCTTCGTCTTGGCCGCCGCCGCGAACTCCTCGTGCTTCATCGCGGCACGGAAGATCAGGCTCTGGTCGTAGGCGGAGGTCGTCATGCCGGGTCCGTCGAGGCCGGAGGGGGTCGCGGCGCGGGTGTCGAGTGCGCCGAGCTCCTTGGCCAGGGCGTTCATCTTGTCGACGGCCACGCCGGGGCCGCCGAGCGTGCGTGACAGCGCGAACGCCGCGTCGTTGCCGGAGCGCATCACCAGCGCGTGCAGCAGCTGGTCGACCGTGTACTGGCCACCGGGGCCGATGCCGACCTTGGTGCCCTCCTGGTTCGCGTCCTCCTGCGTACCCGTCACGACCGTCTCCGGCCGCAGCTCGCGGATGACGACGATGGACAGCAGCACCTTGATCAGTGACGCGGGGCGCTCGCGGGCGTGGGGGTCCTTGGCGACCAGCACTTCGCCGGAGTCCAGGTCGGAGACCACCCATGTGGCGGCCGTCACAGCCGGAGGCGGAGCGCTGCCCTCGGGCTGAATGACGCCGCACTCACCCATCCGTGTTCCCCCGACCGGGTCCTCCGGTACTGGCAGTGGCTCCGGGCTCGGGCTGCCCGGCGCCGGCTCCTCGGAGGTGTCGATCGGCGGCGGAGGCAGCTCGCGGTGCTCGCACGACCCCTTCGGCGCGTCGTTCGCCCCTGACGTGGGTTGCCCCTGTCGTGCGTTGCGGGCGGCAACGGCGCCTGGGGCGGCGACGATTGCGGTGATGACCAGGGCGCACAGCGACAATACGAAGGCCGGCACGAACCTGGTGGCTGCAAGGCGCACGGAGTGAAGCCTAGGGCTTCTCGGGCACACGGTGACGCCGACCCTCGTGAAAACACGACAAGGGGGCTTTGCTAGCGGGTTCACTTGCAAAGCCCCCTTTCGGGTGAAACCGATCAGGCGTTGGCCTTCTCGTCCGTCTTGTCGTCGATCTCCGCCTCGGCTGCGGCCCGCTTGACCGCGTCGACGCCGTTGATCACGCCGGACTTGGTCTTGTAGCTCTCGCCGGTTGCGACGACCTCGCCGTTGCCTGCCTTCAGGCGGAACCGGAACTCGCCCTTCGCGTCGTTGTAGATCTCGAACTTCGCGGCCATGCGTTTCCACTCCAATGGGTTGTCAATGCGATGACGCCGCGACCCGGTGGGGACCGAGGGACGCGACGGCGCCGCAGTCTACGTCCCGTGTACCCGGACGAGGGTTAGATTGAACATGTGAACGCGGCGAGCACCGGACAGCAGGTGAAGGTCTCCTCGCGGCAGCAGTCGCGCCTGCTCGCGCTGCTCCGCGATGAAGGCCCGATGTCGCGGGTGGCGCTCGGGGAGCGGCTCGACCTACCGAGGGCCAAGCTGACGGGTGAGCTGTCCCGTCTCGTCGACACCGGCCTCGTCGAGATCGGCGGCCCGGCCGCGAGCCGCGGCGGACGTCGCTCCACCCTCGTGCACCTGGCCGACGACCTGCGGTTCATCGCCGCGGACGTCGGTGCCACCTCGATCAACGTCGCCGTCACGGACGGCCGGTGCGAGGTACTCGCCATCGAGAGCGTGGACTGTGAGGTCCGCCTGGGGCCGACGCCGGTGCTCGGCAGGGTCGTCGACCTCGCCGCCCGTGTCCTGGAGAAGGTGCCGGGGCGGTTGATGGGCGCGGGCATCGGGCTGCCGGGACCGGTCAGCTTCCGCGACGGCATGCCCGTGGCGCCGCCGATCATGCCGGGCTGGGACCGCTACCCCGTGCGCGACGAGCTGGCCGGCAAGTGGGACTGCCCGGTCACGGTCGACAACGATGTCAACGTCATGGCCCTCGGCGAGCGGCACGCCGGTGTGGCCAGGTCTCTCGACGACCTCATCTTCGTGAAGGTCGGTACGGGCATCGGCTGCGGCATCGTCCTCGGCGGCAAGGTCTACCGGGGCGTGGCGGGTACGGCCGGGGACATCGGGCACATCCGCCTCGACGACTACGGCCCGGCGTGCGCGTGCGGGGAGGTCGGCTGCCTCGAGGCGTACTTCGGCGGCTCGGCCCTGGCCCGCGACGCGCTGACCCTCGCACGGTCCGGCCGCTCGTCGATGCTCGCCGAGAAGCTGACCGACCGGGGCAAGCTGTCCGCCCAGGACGTCGGCGAGGCCGCCACGGCAGGCGACTTCGCCGCGGCCAACCTCGTCCGCGAGGGTGGCAGGCGGCTCGGCCACGTCGTCGCGTCGCTGGTCAGCTTCCTGAACCCGGGCATGGTTGTCATCGGCGGCGGCGTGTCGCGGCTCGGGCACCCGTTACTGGCCGAGGTCCGCAGCTCGGTCTACCGCCGCTCGCTCCCACTGGCGACCGGCAACCTCCCGATCGTGCTGTCCGAGCTGGGAGAGATAGCAGGCGTAACCGGCGCCGCCTGGTCGGCCACCGACCGCGCCTTCGCCCCCATGCACTGAAGGACGCCTTCCTAACGCTCACCGCACTGAAGGCGTCCTTCGTGACGCCCGGCGTACTGCGGGCGGCTCGGCGAACACTCCGTGTCATGGGTCACGTATGCCCTGTACACGAATCGCTTGTTCAGTGAACTTCCAGCTGGTTCGACAGTACTTTTGACGATTGAGTCCGAAAGATCGGCCGAAACTTTGCGCCGATCGGACTATTGCGGACCAATGTCCCCCTGAGGCACCTTACTTTGTGAGTTGCAGCACCGGTCTTCGATCGGGCACTCAACGAAGTGGAGCACCGGTGGGCCAGAGCCGCCCGGCAGACCAGGCCGGTCTGCGTCGAGGGAACCTCGCGCTGCTCGTGCGCACCCTCCGGGAGCACGGTGCACTGTCGCGCGCTCAGCTCGCCGTCCGCTCCGGGCTCTCCAAGGCCACCGTCTCGAGCCTCGTCACCGACCTCGAGGCACGCGGGCTCGTGCACGACGCCGGTGTCAGCGCGGGCGGGCAGGGCAGGCCGGGTCAGCTCGTCGACC
This sequence comes from Actinophytocola oryzae, assembly GCF_004364325.1. Taxonomy (GTDB): domain Bacteria; phylum Actinomycetota; class Actinomycetes; order Mycobacteriales; family Pseudonocardiaceae; genus Actinophytocola; species Actinophytocola oryzae. The sequence continues at coordinate 134,790 of NZ_SOCP01000020.1, forward strand.
TGCGGCCGGACAGCGTGTGCGGTGTCGGGCTCGACGTGCACGTCGGACACGTCGGCGCGCTCGTCACCGACCTGAGCGGCGAGGTGCTCGTCCACCGCAAGGTCGTGGTCGACGTCCCCGGGATCGGCCCGGAACGCGCGCTCGACCAGCTCGCGCTGGTCGCCAACGAGGCGATGGCCGGTCTCAAGAACGCCATCGGCGTCACCGTCTCGGTACCCGGTCTCGTCGACACGAACGCGGGCACGGTCCCGTTCTCGCCGAGGCTGCGCTGGCGTGACGTCGCGGTCGCCGACGGCCTGGCCGCGCGCACCGACCTGCCGCTCGACCAGATCGTCGTCGAGAACGACGCGAACCTCGGCGCGATGGCCGAGCTGTCGACCATGGACGTCTCCGACCTCGTCTACCTGACCGGCGACTTCGGCATCGGCGGCGGGGTCGTCGCAGGTGGGCGGCTCGTGCGGGGTGTCGGCGGGTTCGCCGGCGAGATCGGGCACATGGCGATCGACCCGCTCGGCCCGTACTGCTCGTGCGGCCGCCGCGGCTGCTGGGAGACCCAGGTCGGGCTCGGCGCGCTGCTGCACGCGTGTGCCGACCCGGACGACCCGATCCGCGACCCGGCACTCGATCTCGACCAGCGCATGCGCATGATCCGCGCCCGTGCGGGAGCGCAGGACCGGCGCACGCTCGACGCGTTGCACCAGATCGGCGTCGCGCTCGGGCTCGGGGTCTCGTACCTGGTGAACCTGCTCAACCCCTCGGTGGTGGTGCTCGGCGGTTACTTCGCCGCGCTGCCCGAGTGGCTGGTCGAGCCGATCCGCAACCAGGTCGTGGCCCACGTCCTCGCACCGGGCGCGGGTGGCGCGAAGGTCGTCGGCTCGCGGCTCGGCTTCACCGCGGCGACCACCGGCGGCGCGCTGGCGTCGCTTCGCCGGGTCCTGGAGGACCCCACAGTCGTACCTGTTGTCCAGGCCACCGAGGAGGAGGCGCCTGCATGAGCGCAGCTTGCGGAGCGAGTCATCGATGTTCAGGTCGGCACCTCGGCTGCGGAGGGCGCCGGGGTAGCGGAGCCTGCGGAGCGTCCCGGTGTCACGGAGCGGGCGAGGGGTCGGCATGAGTGAAGTCAACGACGAAGCCCTCTTGACGATGGCCGGCATCGTCAAGATCTTTCCCGGCGTACGCGCGTTGGACGGGGTGGACCTGGAGGTCCGCGCCGGGGAGGTGCACTGCCTGCTCGGCCAGAACGGCGCGGGCAAGTCGACGCTGATCAAGGTCCTGTCCGGCGCGCACCAACCGGACGAGGGTGAGATCCGGTGGCGCGGCCAGCCCGCCACGCTCGGCTCGCCGGACGCGGCGCTGCAGCTCGGCATCGCGACCATGTACCAGGAGCTGGACCTCGTCGACGGCCTGTCGGTGGCGGAGAACATCTTCCTCGGTCACGAGCCGTCGAGGTTCGGCTTCTCGAACCGGGGCTCGGCACGCCGCCAGGCCCGTGAGCTGATGCGCCGCCTCGGCCACCCGGAGATCCCGCCGGGCCGCGAGGTGGGCATGCTGTCGGCCGCCGGTCAGCAGCTCGTGTCGATGGCCCGCGCGCTCGCACACGACGCGCGGCTGATCGTCATGGACGAGCCGACCGCCGCACTCGCCGCCGACGAGGTGAACAACCTGTTCCGCGTCGTCGAGGACCTTACCAACGACGGCGTCGCGGTCGTCTACATCTCCCACCGCCTCGAGGAGATCCGCCGCATCGGCGACCGGGTCACCGTCCTCAAGGACGGCCGCACGGTCGGCACGAACCTGGCGGCCGACACCCCGACCGCCGACCTCGTGAACCTCATGTCCGGCCGCATGGTGGAGACGGTGTTCCCGCTCCGCGAGGCGACCACCGTCGACGAGGGGAACGAGGTGCTGCGCGTCGAGGGGCTGTCCCGCAAGGGCGAGTTCGAGGACGTCGGCTTCACCGTGCGGGCAGGCGAGATCGTCGGCATCGCGGGGCTGGTCGGTGCGGGCCGCAGTGAGGTGCTCGAGACCGTCTACGGGGCGCGGAAGTCCGACGCGGGCTCGGTGTGGGTGAACGGGAAGCGCCTACGGGCAGGCAGTGTGGCCGCCGCGGTGCGAGCCGGGGTCGGTCTCGCGCCGGAGGAGCGCAAGAGCCAGGCCCTGCTGCTCGACCAGTCGGTGGCGAACAACGTGACGCTCGCGAGCCTGCCGGAGTACAGCCGGGCCGGGTTCACCGACCGGAGCCGGGAGCTGAAGGACTCGCGTGCCACGCTCGAGCGCCTCGACATGCGACCGGCCGACCCGCGCAGGCTCGTGCGCACGTTCTCCGGCGGCAACCAGCAGAAGGCGGTCGTCGCGCGCTGGCTCGTGCGTGACTGCAAGGTGCTGCTGCTCGACGAGCCGACCCGGGGCGTCGACGTCGGCGCGCGGGCAGAGCTGTACCGGCTGATCCACGAACTCGCCGCGGCCGGGGTGGCCGTGGTGCTGGTCTCCAGCGAGGTGCCCGAGGTGCTCGGGCTGTCCGACCGCGTGCTCGTCATGCGGGAGGGACGGGTGCTCACCGAGGCACCGGCAAAGGATCTCACCGAGGCGTCCATTTTGGACATGGTGATGGAAGGTAGCGAGGTAGTGGTGTGAGTGACGTGAGCGAGAAGTCGGCATCCACTGTGGACGATCGGCCACCCGCGGTGCAGACGGCCCCGCCCAAGAAGTCCGGTGGGTTCCCGCTGGACATCCGGCTGACGATCCTCATCGGCGTGCTCGTCGCGCTGTGCATCGTGGGTTACGCCCTCAACTCGGACTTCCTCGGCGAGACCAACATCTCCATCATGTTGCGCCTGGCGTCGGCGATCGGCGTGGTCTCCGTCGGCATGACGTTCGTGATCATCTCGGGTGGCATCGACCTGTCGGTCGGGTCGATGGTCGCGTTGTCGAGCGTGTGGATGACGACCCTGGCCACGCAGGAGTACGGCCCGTGGATCATGGTGCTGTGCGCGCTGCTGGTGGGCCTCGGCGCGGGACTCATCAACGGCGTGCTCGTCTCCTACGGCAAGATCGTGCCGTTCATCGCGACGCTCGCCATGTACGCGTCGGCACGCGGTCTGGCCGAGCGGCTTTCCGAGCGGCAGACCCAGGTCGTCAGGGAGCAGGGCTTCAACGACTTCTTCCGAGGTGACTTCCTCGGCATCCCGGTGCTGATCTGGATGCTCGCCGTCGTGTTCGCGGTCGGCTGGGTCCTGTTGAACCGCACCACCTTCGGCCGCCGCACGTTCGCGATCGGCGGCAACTCAGAGGCCGCGCGCCTCGCGGGCATCAACGTCAAGGGCCACACGGCGTTGGTGTACGCACTCGCCGGCCTGTGCTGCGGCATCGCCGCGATCATGGTCGTCGCCCGCACCACATCGGGTGCCTCGACCAACGGCATGTTCTACGAACTGGACGCCATCGCGGCGGTCGTGATCGGCGGCACGCTGCTGACCGGCGGTCGCGGCACGCTGATCGGCACTCTCATCGGCGTGCTGATCTTCACCGTCGTGAACAGCATCTTCACCCAGAACAACCTCGAGACCGACATCCAGAACATCGCCAAGGGCGTGATCATCGTCGGCGCCGTGCTGCTGCAGACGCTGACCTCCCGCCGCGGCTCGAAAACGTAGTTCTCCTTCCCCGCCACGAAGAAAATCCCCCGTCCGACCTCAGTACAAGGGAGTACACCCACAATGGACCCATCCCTGGCACGCCGTCGATTCCTGCTCGGTGCGGGCGCCCTCGGCGTCACGGTCGCCGCCGCAGCGTGCACCTCCAACGAGTCCGGCGCCGACGAGCCGAAGCAGGTCGCGCAGGGCGGCACGGACAATGCCAAGAAGGGCAAGCAGGTCACGATCGGCTTCGCCGCCCCCGCGGCCGACCACGGCTGGATCGCGGCCATCACCAAGAACGCCAAGGCGCAGGCCGAGGCGTTCGAGGACGTCACGTTCAAGGCCACCGAGGGCACGAACGACGTCAACCAGCAGATCGCCCAGGTCGAGTCGCTGGTCGCCGACAAGGTCGACGTCCTCGTGATCCTGCCGCACGACGGCAAGGCGCTCACCGCGGCAGGTCAGGAGGCGATGGACGCGGGCGTCCCGGTGATCAACCTGGACCGCGTCTTCGACACCCCGACCGCGTACCGCACGTGGATCGGTGGCGACAACTACCGCATGGGCTACAACGCCGGTCTCTACATCGCCGAGCAGATGAAGACCAAGGGCGTCTCGAGCCCGGTCATCGGTGAGATCGCGGGCATCGACTCGCTGCCGCTGACGCAGGAACGCAGCAAGGGCTACAAGGACGCGCTCACCAAGAACGGGTTCTCGGTCGGCCCGCGTGTCGCCGCGGAGTTCACGGCGGAGTCCGGTGAGAAGCAGACGGCGAACCTGCTGCAGGGCGCCAGCAAGATCGACGCGCTGTGGAACCACGACGACGACCAGGGCATTGGCGTCATGGCGGCGATCGACTCCGCGGGCCGCAGCGAGTTCATCATGGTCGGCGGCGCCGGCTCGAAGAACATGATGGACATCATCAAGGCCGACAACAAGGTCATCAAGGCGACCGTGCTCTACAGCCCGTCGATGGCGTCGTCCGCCGTCTCGCTCGCCCGTCTGCTCGGTCAGTCGAAGGGCCCCGCGGACATGGCCGAGCACGAGATCCCGGCGTTCATCACGACGTACTCGGCCGTCGTCACCAAGGAGAACGTCGACGACTACTCGGACGTCGGCTTCGACTCCTGATCACCGACAAGTAGCGGGTGCGTCAGCGCGTACTTCCTTGATTGACCAACGGAGGGTGAGATGACAGAGGGCAGCGGGGGACGGATCGGGGTCGGCATGGTCGGCCACGCGTTCATGGGTGCGGTGCACTCACACGCGTGGCGGTCCGCGCACCGGTTCTTCGACCTGCCGGTGACACCGGAACTCGCCGTGCTCGGTGGGCGTGACCTCGCGCGCACCAAGGCGGCCGCGGCGAAGTTCGGGTGGACCAGCGTGCAGACCGACTGGCGTGAGCTGGTCAACTCGCCCGGCGTGCAGATCGTGGACGTCTGCACGCCGGGCGACTCACACGCCGAGATCGCCATCGCGGCGCTGGAGGCGGGCAAGCACGTGCTGTGTGAGAAGCCGCTGGCGAACACCGTCGACGAGGCGGAGGCGATGACCGCCGCGGCGGAGGCGGCCAAGGAGCGCGGCGTGCGCTCGATGGTGGCCTTCAACTACCGCCGCGTGCCTGCGATCGCCTACGCACGCAAGCTGATCGAGGCGGGCCGCCTCGGTGAGATCCGCCACGTCCGTGCGCTGTACCTGCAGGACTGGCTCACCGACGCCGACGCGCCGATGACGTGGCGGCTGCGCAAGGACAAGGCAGGTTCCGGTTCGCTCGGCGACCTCGGCGCGCACATCGTCGACGCGACGCAGTACCTCGTCGGCGACCTGCTGACGGGTGTCTCGGCGCTCACGAAGACCTTCGTCGGCAAGCGGCCGGTCGAGGGTGGCTCGGGTGACCTCGATGACGTGACGGTCGACGACGCGGCCGTCTTCTTCGGACGGTTCGCCAATGGTGCGATCGCGACATACGAGGCCACAAGGTTCGCGCTGGGCCGCAAGAACGGCATGTCCGTGGAGATCAACGGGTCCCTGGGCAGCCTTCGGTTCGGCTTCGAGGACATGAACGAGCTGTGGTTCTTCGACGGCGCACAGCCGGCCGACGAGGCGGGCTTCCGGCGAATTCTCGTGACGGAGCCAACACACCCCTACGTCGGCGCGTGGTGGCCGCCGGGACACCTCCTCGGCTACGAACACACATTCACCCACGAAGTGGTCGATTTCCTGCGGGCGATACACGACGGGGTGAACCCAGCACCGTCCTTTGCGGACGGGCTCCAGGTGCAGCGGGTGCTCGGCGCAGTAGAAAGGAGTGCCGAGAACGGTTCACAGTGGACGGAGATTTCCGCATGAACGCGAGTGGAGCCCCGGAGCGGGCGTCGTCTGGACTGAGGAGCGCGCGCAGGCGCGAGGAACGAGTGTCGAGCACGCGACGAGGGAAGACGACGTCTGAGCGCAGGGGCGGAGCGAGCCAATGAACGCGAGTGGAGCCCCGGAGCGGGCGTCGTCTGGACTGAGGAGGGCGCGCAGGCGCGAGGAACGAGTGTCGAGCACGCGACGAGGGAAGACGACGTCTGAGCGCAGGGGCGGAGTGAGCCAATGAGCACCGATTACACCCCACGCCCGGAGCACCGGTTCAGCTTCGGGTTGTGGACCGTCGGCTGGCAGGGTGTGGACCCGTTCGGGGTCGCCACCCGCGAGCCGATGGACCCGGCCTACGCCGTGGAGAAGCTCGCCGAGCTGGGCGCCTACGGCGTCACGTTCCACGACGACGACCTGTTCGGGCTCGGCTCGCCCGAAACCGACCGAGAGGCGAAGATCTCGAGCTTCCGCAAGGCGCTCGACGCCACCGGGCTGATCGTGCCGATGGCCACGACCAACCTGTTCAGCCACCCGGTGTTCAAGGAGGGCGCGCTCACCGCGAACGACCGGGACGTCCGGCGCTACGCACTCCGCAAGGTCCTGCGCAACCTGGACCTCGCGGCCGAGCTGGGCGCCAAGACCTACGTGCTCTGGGGTGGCCGCGAGGGCTCCGAGTCCGACGTGGCGAAGGACGTCCGCGCCTCGCTCGACCGCTACAAGGAGGCGCTCGACATCCTGTGCGCCTACGTGCGCGAGCAGGGCTACGACATCCGCTTCGCCCTGGAGCCCAAGCCCAACGAGCCCCGGGGCAACGTCTTCCTGCCGACGATCGGACACGCGATCGCGTTCATCGGCGAGCTGGAGGAGCCGGACCGGGTTGGCCTCAACCCCGAGGTCGGGCACGAGCAGATGGCCGGTATGTCCGTCGTGCACGGGTATGCCCAGGCGCTGTGGCACAAGAAGCTGTTCCACATCGACCTGAACGGCCAGAACGGCCCGCGCTACGACCAGGACCTGCGGTTCGGCAACGGGGACGTGAAGACCGCGTTCCTGCTGGTCGACCTGCTGGAGCACGAGGGCTACGACGGGCCGAGGCACTTCGACTTCAAGCCGGGGCGGATCGAGGACGAGTCCGGTGTCTGGGAGTCGGCCAGGGCCTGCATGCGCAACTACCTGATCTTCGCGGAGCGCGCAGCGGCGTTCCGGGCGGACCCGGAGGTCGCGGCGGCGTTCGCGGACGCCCGTGTCGGTGAGCTGTCCACCCCGACCCTCGCGGACGGCGAGAGCCTGGCCGACCTGCGCTCGGAGGAGTTCGACCTGGAACAAGCGGCACTTCGCGGTGCGAAGGTGGAGAAACTGGACCAGCTGGCACTAGAGCACCTTTTCGGTACTCGCTGAGACCAGAAAGAAGAATGCGGCGTCGCCCGACCGGCACGTCAGGCGACGCCGCGAACACGGAAAGGAGCCAGTCCTTCTCGCGGTCCCCATTTCGGTGAGACAAGGAGAAAAGTACCAGTGCATCGTCACGGCACGAGTAAGTACACGGTTAAACCACCAGGGGTGAGGCGGGGATTACGCGGAGCGGCCCTTTTCGGGGTCGCGGCCCTCGCGATGTACACCGGCGTCGGGGCAGCGTCGGCCGAACCAGTCTCCGTGCGACACGACACCACTGTCCTGGTGTTCTCCAAGACCGCGGGCTTCCGGCACGACTCCATCCCGGACGGAATCGCCGCCATCCAGGCGCTCGGTGAGCAGAACGACTTCCACGTCGAGGCCACCGAGGACGCCGCCGCCTTCACCACGGACAACCTCTCCCGCTTCGCCGCGGTCGTCTTCCTCTCCACGACCGGCGACGTGCTGAACGCCGAGCAGCAGGCCGCGTTCGAGGGCTACGTCGACGCCGGCGGCGGGTACGCGGGTGTCCACGCGGCCGCCGACACCGAGTACGACTGGCCCTTCTACGGCGAGCTCGTCGGGGCGTGGTTCAAGTCGCACCCCGCGATCCAGCAGGCCACCGTCGACGTGGTCGACCACTCCCACCCGTCCACGGCGTCACTGCCGGACCACTGGACGCGCACGGACGAGTGGTACAACTACCGGACCAACCCCCGCGAGAACGTCAGGGTGCTCGCCGAGCTGAACGAGACCAGCTACAGCCCCGGCGGCGACGCGATGGGCGACCACCCGATCACCTGGTGCCACACCCAGGAGCAGGGCCGGTCCTGGTACACGGGCCTCGGCCACACCAAGGAGTCCTACACCGAGCCGAACTTCCTCGCGCAGCTGACGGGTGGCATCGAGTACGCCGCCGGGCTCGCGCAGGGTGACTGCTCGCCCACCTCGACTGACCCGGCCGAGCCGCCGACCGACGCCGACTTCGACCAGATCACCCTGGCCAAGGGTGAGGAGGTCACCGGTGAGCCGATGGCGCTGGCCGTGCTGCCGGACCGCCGGGTCATCCACACCTCACGCGACGGCCGGATCTGGCTGACCTCCCCGGAGGCCACGACCACGCTCGCGGGCACGATCCCCGTCTACAACCACGACGAGGACGGCCTGCAGGGCGTCGCGATCGACCCGAACTTCGCCGAGAACCACTGGGTGTACACCTACTACGCCCCGCCGCTGGACACCCCGCCCGGCGACGCGCCCTCCGGTGGCACCGCCGCTGACTTCGCGCCGTTCCACGGCTACAACCAGCTGTCGCGGTTCAAGTTCGTCGACGGCGAGAACGGCACCGGCACGATCGACCTCGCCAGCGAGCAGCGGATCATGCAGGTCAACACCGACCGTGGCCGCTGCTGCCACGTCGGCGGTGAGATCGACTTCGACGGCGCAGGCAACCTGCTGATGTCCACCGGCGACGACACCGACCCGTTCGAGTCCGACGGCTTCACGCCGATCGACGAGCGGGCCGACCGCAACCCCGCGTTCGACGCGCAGCGCACGTCCGGCAACACGAACGACCTGCGCGGCAAGGTCCTGCGGATCACCGTCGGCGAGGACGGCAGCTACACGGTCCCGGACGGCAACCTGTTCCCGCCGGGCACCGAGAAGACCCGCCCCGAGATCTACGCGATGGGCTTCCGCAATCCGTTCCGGATGTCCGTCGACAGGACGAACGGGTGGATCTACCTCGGCAACTACGGCCCGGACGCCGGTGCTGCCGACCCGGCCCGCGGTCCTGGCGGCACGGTCGAGTTCGACCTGCTGAAGGGACCGGGCAACTACGGGTGGCCGTACTGCGTCGGTGACAACCAGCCGTTCGTCGACTACGACTTCGCCACCAGCACGTCGGGTCAGCCGTTCGACTGCGCCGCGCCGAAGAACAACAGCCCGAACAACACTGGCCTGGTCGACCTGCCGCCCGCCATCGCGGCGTGGATCCCGTACGACGGCGGCTCGGTGCCCGAGTTCGGCACCGGCGGCGAGTCGCCGATGGGCGGCCCGGTGTACCACTTCGACCCGAACCTCGAGTCGATGACGAAGTTCCCCGAGTACTACGACGGCAAGAACTTCGCCTACGAGTGGGACCGCGGCTGGATCCACACGATCGACGTGGGTCCGAACGGTGAGCACGGCGCGATCGAGCCGTTCTTCGACTCGATGACGCTGACCCGCCCGATGAACCTCGAGTTCGGGCCGGACGGCTCGCTGTACGTGCTCGACTACGGCAGCGGCTACTTCGGCGGCGCGGCGGACTCCGCCGTGTACCGGATCGACTACACCAAGGGCAACCGGACACCGCAGGTGTCGGTGGCGGCGGACAAGACGTCCGGTCCGGCGCCGCTGACGGTGACCTTCACCCCGACGGCCACCGACGAGGACGGCGGGGATCTCTCCTACGCGTGGGACTTCGACGGTGACGGCACCACGGACTCCACCGAGGAGGGCCCGGTCTCGCACACCTACGACACTCCCGGCCAGTACTCGGCGAAGCTGTCGGTGACCGACCCGACCGGGCTGACCGGCGCGGCGAGTGTCGTCGTGACGGCGGGCAACACCGCGCCGACGGTGACCCTGCAGACCCCGGTCGACGGCGGGTTCTTCGGCTTCGGTGACACGGTGCCGTTCACGGTGCAGGTGACCGACCCCGAGGACGGCACGATCGACTGCTCGAAGGTGACCGTGGAGTACATCCTCGGCCACGACAACCACGGCCATCCGCTCTCGCGGGCGACCGGGTGCGAGGGCACGATCACCACGCCGGCCGACGAGGGCCACGGCGCGGACGCCAACGTGTTCGGCGTCATCCACGCGAGCTACACCGACAACGGCTCCGGTGACGCGCCGCCGCTGCTCGGCCAGGACGAGGTCACGCTCCAGCCCAAGCTGAAGCAGGCCGAGTTCTTCACCGAGCACAACGGCATCCAGATCGTCAACGCGGACGGCGCGAGCGGCGGCAAGCGGGTCGGCTACATCGACCCGGGTGACTGGATCAAGTTCGACCCGGTGAACCTGACCGGCGTCGACGCGATCGGCTACCGGGTCAGCGCCGGCGGTCCCGGCGGCACGATCACCGTGCACAAGAACGCGGTGGACGGACCGGTGGTGCAGACGGCGACCGTGCCGCCGACCGGCAGCCCGGACAACTACGTCGACCTCGCACCCGCGCCGATCACCGACCCGGGTGGCACCGGGCCGCTCTACCTGGTGTTCAACGGCAACGGCGGCGGTCTGTTCGACGTGGACGACATCCAGGTCGAGGGTCCCGGCGTCGTCGGCGGCGGCAGCGGGCCGACCGAGTGCCAGCCGTTCACCCCGGAGGACGGCTACACCGCGCTGTTCGACGGCACGGCGGCGAGCCTCGAGAACTGGACGCACTCCGGGCCAGGCAGTTTCGAGCTGCAGGACGACTGCAGCATCCGGACCTTCGGCGGTCTCGGTCTGCTGTCGTACGACGACGAGTTCAACGCCTACAGCCTCAAGCTCGACTGGAAGCTGGCAGGCGACGACAACTCGGGTGTCTTCGTCGGCTACCCCGACGCGAGCACCGACCCGTGGATCGCGGTGAACCAGGGCTACGAGGTGCAGATCGACGCCACGGACGCGGAGGACCGGACCACCGGTTCGATCTACACGTTCAAGGCGGCGGACATCCCGGCCCGGGACGCCGCGCTCCGGCCGCCGGGGCAGTGGAACTCCTACGAGATCGTGGTGGTCGGGCAGACCATCAAGGTCTACCTCAACGGTGCGCTGATCAACGACTTCACCAGCACCGACCCGGCCCGTGATCTCACGCAGGGGTTCGTCGGCCTCCAGAACCACGGTGACGGCGACGACGTGTGGTTCCGCAACGTCCAGCTCAAGGAGATCGTGGACGAGGCGGCGCCGGTCAGCACGGCGACGTTCGCCCCGCCCGCGGCGGGTGGCTGGCACCCGGGCACCGTCCCGGTGTCGCTGACCGCCACCGACGAGGGCCAGGGCGTCGACTTCATCGAGTACAAGGTGGACGGTGGACAGTGGACCCGCTATACCGGCACGGTGAACGTGACCGGCGACGGCGAGCACACGCTGCTGTACCACGCGCTCGACGAGGTCGGGAACTCCGAGGCCGTGAAGGCGGCGACCATCAAGATCGACGGCACGAAGCCGACGCTCATGGTGGCCGGTGTCGCGGACGGGTACATCTACGGTGACGCCTCCGACGTGGTCTTCTCGTGGCACGCGGAGGACGCCACGTCCGGGGTGGCCTCGGTGACCGGTGCCCTCGACGGTTCCGCCGTCGAGTCCGGCCGGCTGGTGGCGCTGTACCAGCTGCCGCTCGGCACGCACGGGTTCGCGGTCTCGGCGACCGACACGGCGGGGAACGTGACGAGCCAGTCGCTCACGTTCGCCACCACCACGTCGACGCGGGACCTCGGGCAGCTGCTGACGCGGTTCCGTGCGACCAACAGGTTGTCGCTGTCGGCGTACAAGCAGCTGAACAGTCTGCTGACCAAGATCCGCAAGGCCGAGGCGAACGGGAACGACGAGAAGGCGACGCGGTTCCTCGGCACGTTCGTCACCCTCGTGACTGACGAGACCCTCGTCGGTGACGCGGACATTCGGACGGTGCTGGAGCGCGACGCGCGCGCGGTCACCGACTCGATCAACGGGACAAGCACTGTTCGAAGCAGGCCGGCGGACCGTGCTTTCCCGAGGTGAGTGATGTTGCCAACGGAGGTCGGCCGCAACTTTGAACAGTGCTTGGGGTGGCGGTATTGCCCCACGCGGTGAACGCCCGTTAACTGGGTGTCGAGACACCTGGTGGGTCGGCAACGCAATGCAGCGGCTGCCGGCCCACCGGGATCACCCTGTAGGAGGATTGATGTCGGGAACGGGTTTGTGGCTGATCGGGGCAAGGGGCTCCGTGGCCACGACGGCTGTGGTCGGCTTACTGGCGTTACGTGCCAAGCTCGTCGAGCCGGTCGGGTGCGTGACGGAGAGACCCGAGTTCGCGGGCGTGCCGCTGCCCGCGTGGGACGAGATCGTCGTCGGCGGCCACGACATCGTCCACACGCCACTGGAGAAACGCGCCGAGCAGCTGGCCGAGGCAGGCCTTGTCCCGCACCGGGTCCTGTCCGCCGTGGCGAGCGGCCTGCGGGCCGTCGACGCCCACATCCGCGACGGCTACCACCCGGCCACCCACACCGGCCCGCAGTCCGATGCCGTGGCACGCCTCGTCGGCGACCTCGAGGCGTTCCGCGCGGCCCATGGTCTGGACCGCGTCGTGGTCGTCAACGTGTCGTCGACCGAACCCCCGGTGCCGTCCGTGCCAGAGCACGCCTCTCTCGCCCTGCTGGAAGAGGCGTTGTCCGACCCGTCCCGGGCGGTGCTGCCACCCAGCTCACTGATGGCCTACGCGGCGCTGCTGGCGGGCTGCGCGTTCGTGGACTTCACGCCGTCGCCGAGCGTCCGCCTGCCCGCACTGCACGAGCTGGCCGTGTCCAAGGGACTCCCGTACGCGGGCTCGGACGGCAAGACGGGCGAGACGCTGCTGCGGACGGTACTGGCACCCATGTTCACGTCCCGGGCGTTGCGGGTCCGCTCGTGGGCGGGCACCAACCTCCTCGGGGGTGGTGACGGCGCCAACCTCGGCGACCCCGAGCAGGCACGCGGCAAGCTGGAGTCCAAGGCACGCGGTCTCGCGGCGCTGCTGGGCGAGGGCGTCACCGCGCCCCTGCACATCGACAACGTGCCCGACCTCGGCGAGCAGAAGACGGCGTGGGACCACGTGTCCTTCGAGGGCTTCCTCGGCGCGCGCATGAACCTGCAGTTCACGTGGACGGGCCTGGACTCCTCCCTCGCCGCGCCACTGATCCTCGACCTGACGCGGCTCGTGGCCGCGGCCCACGCCGACGGGCAGGCCGGTCCGCTGGCCGCGCTCGCCTTCTTCTTCAAGGACCCCGTCGCCACCGACGAGCACCGGTTCGCCCAGCAGACGGAGATGCTCACGAAGTGGGCCCAGGACCTGTCATGAGCGGAGCCACTCGTCGACACTCGGGCCGGAGGCCGGCATGAAGGCCTACCTCCAGCTCGTGAGGGCACCCGCCGCGCTCACCGTCCTCGGCGACACGGTCGCCGGGGCCGCCGCGGCAGGCAGGCCCCTGCGCGGTAGGCGACTCCTCCTCCCTCTCTCCTCGGTCTCCTTCTACTGGGCCGGCATGGCCCTCAACGACTGGGCCGACCGCGAGCTCGACGCCGTCGAGCGCCCCGAGCGGCCCATCCCCTCCGGGCGCGTCAGCCCCGGGCAAGCGCTCGCGGTCGCCGGCGGGCTCACCGCCGCGGGTCTGGGCCTGGCCCGTGCCGCCGGCGGCCGCGGCACCCTCGGGGTGGCCCTTCCCCTCGCGCTCGCGGTCTGGGCCTACGACACCGTCCTCAAGAACACCGCGGCGGGCCCGGCGGCGATGGCCGCGTGCCGCGCGTTCGACGTCCTCATGGGCGCCGACGGCAACACCAGACAGGCCTTGCCCAGCGCCATCGCCGTGGGCGGCCACACCCTCGGCGTCACCGCCCTGTCCAGGGGCGAGGTGCACGGCGCGACCACGGCCACCGCCAACGCCGTGCTCGCGGGCACCGGCATCACCGCGCTCGCCGCCGCCACCGGCGCGCGCACCTGGCGTGACAGGCTCGGCGCGCTCGCGTTCAGCGGGCTCTACGCCAACACGGTCGGCCGCCCGCAGTACGACGCGACACAGGACCCGTCGGCCAAGCGGGTCCGGAAGGCCACGATGGCGGGCATCCACGGCATGGTCCCGCTCCAGGCCGCGCTCGCCGCCCGTCGCGGGTCGCTCCTCGGCGCGCTCGTGGTCGCCTCGGCACTCCCGGTCGCGAAGAAGCTCGCCAGGAAGGTGAGCCCCACATGACCTTCCACCTCGGCTACGGCACCAACGGCTTCGCCAACCACCGACTCGACGAGGCCTTGCGGGTCATCGCCGACCTCGGCTACACCGCCGTCGCCCTCACCCTCGACCACAACCACCTCGACCCCTACGCGGAGGGCACCGACAAGCAGGTCGACCACATCGCCGACCTGCTCGACCGGCTCGGCATGCGCAGCGTCGTCGAGACCGGCGCCCGCTACCTGCTCGACCCCACCCGCAAGCACTACCCGACCCTCGTGTGCGACGAACCGGAACGGCGCATCGACTTCCTCAACCGGGCTATCCGCATCGCGGCGGACCTCGGCGCCGACTGCGTGTCGTTCTGGTCGGGGATCAAGCCGTCCACAGTGGACGACCAGACCGCCTGGCGGCGGATGCTCGACGGCATCGGGGAGGTGCTCGACGAGGCGGACGCCCGCGGTGTCCCAGTCGGACTCGAGCCGGAGCCCGGGATGTTCGTCGAGCACCTGTCCGACGCGTTGCGCCTCCGCGAGGAGCTCGGCGCACCCGCACACTTCGGTATCACGCTCGACGTCGGCCACTGCGTCGCCGTCGAGCCGGTCGACGCGCCGACCTGCATCAGGCGGGCCGCCGACCTCCTCGTGAACGTCCAGCTCGACGACATGCGCACCGGGGTGCACGAGCATCTTGAGTTCGGCGAGGGCGAGCTCAATCTGCCTGCCACCCTTGCGGCGTTGAGCGAGGTCGGTTACACCGGCGTCGCGGCGGTTGAGCTGCCGCGGCACAGCCACGCGGCGCCGGTCGTGGCCTCGCGCGCGCTCACCGCGCTCCGTGCCGCGCTGGCGCCCGATCCGGAATGGGTGAGTAACGTGGACCATCCCTGGTTAGTCGAAGCAGAGCAGAAGGTACGCCGCGAGCCGGCGTCGGTCGCGTCCCTGTTCCCCGCGGTCGGGCGCAAGGTCGGCCGTGCGCCGCTGCGGCCGGAGTCCGATCCCCAGGGCCTCGTCCACGGCAGCGTCGACGACCTGGCCCGCACGCGGCTGCTCGCCGTGCTGGCCGAGGTCCTCGACCCGGCGCCGCTGGCCGAGGAGATCACCCGGCTCTACCGGTACGGCGACGACGCCGAGCGCCGCGGCGTGCTTCGCGGGCTCGCGGCACTGCCCGCGACCACCGTCGACGCCGGGCTCGACCTCGTCAAGGACGCGTTGCGCACCAACGACATCCGGCTCGTCGCCGCCGCGATGGGTGGCTTCGCGGCCCGTCACCTCGACGACCACAGCTGGCGCCACGGCGTGCTCAAGTGCCTGTTCGTCGGCGTGCCGCTCGCCGCCGTGTCCGATGTGGACAGGCGGGCGGACGTCGAGCTGCTGCGCATGGTCGCCGACTACGCCGAAGAACGCAAGGCCGCCGGGCGCGAGGTGCCCGCCGACGCCGTGACACTGCTGGAGGCCCGGGCATGAGGATCTTCGACCCCCACATCCACATGACCTCGCGGACCACCGACGACTACGAGGCCATGTTCTCCGTCGGGGTCCGCGCACTGGTCGAGCCCGCGTTCTGGCTCGGGCAGCCACGCACGAGCGTCGCGTCCTACACGGACTACTTCGACTCGCTGATCGGCTGGGAACGGTTCCGCGCCGCGCAGTTCGGCATCCGCCACCACTGCACGATCGGGCTGAACCCCAAGGAGGCCAACGATCCCCGCTGCCGCGAGGTGCTCGACGTGCTCCCGCGCTACCTCGCGAAGGACGGCGTGGTCGCGGTCGGCGAGCTAGGCTACGACTCGATGACCCCCGAGGAGGACGAGGTCTTCGCGGCGCAGCTCCGGATGGCCGTCGAGCACGAGCTACCCGCGCTCGTGCACACCCCGCACCGCGACAAGCTCGTCGGCACCCGCCGCACGCTCGACGTGGTGAAGGAGTCCGGCATCGAGCCGGGTCGCGTGGTCGTGGACCACCTCAACGAGCCGACGGTCGGCGTCGTCGCGGAGTCCGGCTGCTGGATGGGTTTCTCGATCTACCCGGACACGAAGATGGACGAGGACCGGATGGTCGCGATCCTCAGGCAGTACGGCACCGACCGGATGATCGTGAACTCCGCCGCCGACTGGGGTCGCTCGGACCCGTTGAAGACCTACAAGACCGGGCTCGCGATGCTGGAGGCGGGGTTCACCGAGTCCGATGTGGACAAGGTGCTGTGGCAGAACCCGGTCGAGTTCTACGGGCAGAGCGACCGGCTGGTGCTCGACGAGCTACCCGGGTTCGCGCCGTCGGCGGAGACGTTCGCGGGCAACTCGGTGTTGCGTGGTGGCGGGAACACATGAGCCCACTTTCCTACTGCACCAACGTGCACCCGGCCGAGGACCTGCCGGGCGTGCTGGCGCAGCTCGACCGCTACGCCGAGCCGGTGCGCAGGCTCGTCGGCGTGGACGTGCTCGGCCTCGGTCTGTGGCTGCCCGCCGTCCTCGCGCACGAGCTGGCCGAGTCGCCCGAGCTGCGTGCGAAGCTGCGTGCCGAGCTGGACGCTCGCGGCCTGGAGGTGCGGACCCTCAACGCCTTCCCGTACGGCGGTTTCCACGACGAGGTCGTCAAGCACTCGGTATACCGTCCTGAGTGGACGGACAGGGCGCGGCTCCGGTACACCGTCGACTGTGCCCTGGTACTCGGGGACCTGCTGCCCGACGCAGCGACCTACGGCTCGATATCGACCCTGCCGCTCGCGTGGCGCACGCCGTGGAGCGACGCGGACGACGAGGCCGCGACCGCCGCGTTCGCGGAGCTGACCGGGGCACTGGACGGGATGGCCGCCGCGAGTGGTCGTCCCATCCGGCTCGCGGTCGAACCGGAGCCGGGCTGTGTGCTGGACACCGTCGCGGACGCGGTCGCGTGGCTCGCGCCACGCGTCGACCCGCGTTATGTCGGCCTGTGCCTGGACACCTGCCACCTCGCGGTGTCCTTCGCCGATCCGGCGGCCACGGTCGCGTCGATCCACGCGGCGGGACTGGCGGTCGTGAAGGTGCAGGCGTCGGCCGCGCTGCAGGTCGAGAACCCCGGTAGCGAGGAGGCAAGGGCGGCGCTGGCCGACTTCACCGAGCCCCGCTACCTGCACCAGGTCCGCGAGCGCACGGCGACCGGCACGGTGCTCGCGGCCGACGACCTGCCGGAGGCCATGACAGACCTGCCGGGCAGGGAGCCGTGGCGCGTGCACTTCCACGTGCCGCTGCACGCACGCCCGGCAGCGCCGCTGTCGGCGACGACCGACGTCCTGCGCACGGCGATCGCGGCACTGGAGTCCACAGTGGATGACATGCCGCACGTCGAGGTGGAGACTTACACGTGGAGCGTGTTGCCGGAGACGGCCGGTAACGGCGGCGACACGGCACTGATCAGAGGTATCGCCGCGGAGCTGCGCTGGGCCGGGGCGAACCTGCTCGAGCTGGGAGGAGTTCGATGACACCGCTGGTGGTTGTCGACGTGGTCGGCCTGACCCCGAAGCTGTTGGCGCACATGCCGAACCTGTCGGCGCTCGCGAAGACGGGCTGGCAGGCCGAGCTGGGGACGGTGCTGCCCGCGGTGACGTGCAGCGTGCAGTCGACGTTCCTGACCGGCGCGATGCCCCGTGACCACGGGATCGTCGGCAACGGGTGGTACTTCCGCGAGCTGGGGGAGATCTTCCTGTGGCGCCAGCACAACAAGCTGGTGGCCGGCGAGAAGGTCTGGGAGACCGCCCGTGCCGCGAACCCGGGCTTCCAGGCCGCGAACGTGTGCTGGTGGTACGCGATGGGCGCCACCACGGACATCACGGTGACCCCGCGGCCGATCTACCACGCGGACGGCCGCAAGTCGCCGGACGCGTACGTGCGCCCACCCGCACTGCACGACGACCTGGTCGGCGCGCTGGGCGAGTTCCCGCTGTTCCAGTACTGGGGTCCCACGGCGTCGCTGGCGTCGAGCGAGTGGATCATCGGTGCGTCGCGGCGGATCCTGCGTGAGCACCGTCCGGACCTGCTCCTGGCGTACGTCCCGCACCTGGACTACGACCTGCAGCGCTTCGGCCCGGACGCACCGCAGTCGCTGCGAGCGGCCCGCGACGTGGACGCGGCACTGAAGCCGCTGCTGGACGACGCCAGGAACGCGGGTGCGACGGTGGTCGCGCTGTCGGAGTACGGCATCACGCCGGTGCGGCGTCCGGTGGACGTCAACCGCCTGTTCCGCCGCGAGGGCCTGCTCGAGGTGTACACGCAGGACGGCATGGAGTACCTGGACCCGTGGGTGTCGAGGGCGTTCGCGGTCGCCGACCACCAGGTGGCGCACGTGTACGTGGCGGACCCGGCGGACCTGCCGAGGGTCACCGCGATGCTGGGTGAGCTGTCGGGGGTCGACGAGGTGCTGGACCGCGAGGCCCAGGCCCGTTACGGCATCGACCACGCCCGCGCGGGCGAGCTGGTCGTGACGGCGGAGCCGGACGCGTGGTTCACCTACTACTACTGGACCGACGACGACCGCGCCCCCGACTTCGCGAGGGGTGTGGAGATCCACCGCAAGCCCGGCTACGACCCGGCGGAGCTGTTCTTCAACCCGGCCGACAAGCTGGCGAAGGCGAAGGCGGGCCTGAACCTGGTGCGCAAGAAGGCCGGCCTGCGGTATGCCATGCAGGTGGTGCCACTCGACCCGTCCTACGTCATGGGATCGCACGGCCGTCTGCCGATCAGTGCCGACGACGGCCCGGTTCTACTGTGCTCGGTCCCCGACGCCGAGCCGGGCGGTCGGGTGGCCGCCACGGATGTTCGCAATCTTCTTCTGCAGTTGCAGGGAGTTTCGGAAGGAGCTCGACGATGAGTCGACCAGTCACGTTGTTCACCGGCCAGTGGGCCGACCTCCCGTTCGAGGAGGTGTGCAAGCTCGCCGCGCAGTGGGGCTACGACGGGCTGGAGATCGCCTGCTCAGGTGACCACTTCGAGGTCGACCGGGCACTGGCGGAGGACGACTACGTCCAGAACAAGCTGGACCAGTTGGCGGGCCACGGCTTGAAGGTGTGGACGATCTCGAACCACCTGGTAGGCCAGGCGGTGTGCGACGACCCGATCGACGAACGCCACAAGAACATCATCCCGTCCCGAATCTGGGGCGACGGGGACGCGGAGGGCGTGCGCCAGCGGGCCGCGGCCGAGATGGCCGACACCGCGAGGGCGGCGGCGAAGCTGGGCGTGAACACGGTCGTCGGCTTCACGGGCTCGAAGACCTGGAAGTACGTGGCGATGTTCCCGCCGGTCTCCCAGGAGGTGATCGACGACGGCTATGCCGACTTCGCCCGCCGCTGGAACCCGATCCTGGACGTGTTCGACGAGGTGGGGGTGCGCTTCGCCCACGAGGTCCACCCGTCCGAGATCGCGTACGACTACTGGACCACGAAGAAGACCCTGGCCGCGGTGGACAACCGCGAGGCGTTCGGCCTGAACTGGGACCCGTCCCACTTCATCTGGCAGGACCTCGACCCGGTGGGCTTCATCCTGGACTTCGCGGACCGCATCTACCACGTGGACTGCAAGGACACGAAGAAGCGCTTCGACGGCCGCAACGGCCGCCTCGGCTCACACCTGGCCTGGGCAGACCCGAGGCGCGGCTGGGACTTCGTGTCCACGGGCCACGGCGACGTGCCGTGGGAGGAGTCGTTCCGGGCACTGAACTCGATCGGCTACAACGGCCCGATCTCGGTGGAGTGGGAGGACGCGGGCATGGACCGCCTGCGCGGGGCGGAGGAAGCGATCAGCTTCATCCGCGCTCACCTCTTCGACAAGCCGGAAGGCGCCTTCGACGCGGCCTTCTCCACGAAGGACTGACCTGGAGGCTTGACGGCTCGACGTGGGCGGGTCCACCTGCAGGCCCGCCCACGTTGGGTCGCTCCGCCCTCCAGAGCGACTCCGGCTGGTCTGCCCGCTGTCAGGACGCGAGCCGGCCCCCGAGTACGCAACCTGAGCTGATCGCCTCGAAGACATCAAAGTGTGGTCTCCGGCCTGCGGGTGGTTGGTTTCGGAGTGCCTGATCTGGAGCTGGTCGCTTTGGAGGTGCCGAGTGGTTGCGGCTTCCGGGGTGGTTGGTTTCCGGGGACCTGACCTGGGGTTGGTTGCGTTGGAGGCGTCAGGTGGTTCTGGTCTTCGGGGTCGTTGGTCCCCCGATCGCCCGATCTGAAGCTGGTTGCTTTGGAGGCAACAAGTGTGGTTTCCCGGTCTCCGAGGTGATTGGCCCCACGTACCCAACCCGAACCTGCCAGCCCCGAAGGCGCCAAGCGAGCCCAGTCCCTCGAACTGTTTCGTCCCAAGCACTTCCGACCTACTGATTGATCGTTCCCGAGCGGTCAGGTGTGGCTTCCGGTCCGCGTTGGCTCAGCCCCCGAGTCGACCACGGCCGGAGGCCGGGCCTGGCCTCCGGCCCCCGATTCGATTGTCCCACGGGGCACCGACACTCCCTGCCGTCCTTGCTTCCGGTGCCTTCGCGGACTTGTTCTTCTCCACCAGCGTTTCCTGAACCCTGCTCCGCCAAATGTTCCACTCTCAAAACCCATCGGAGGGATTTGTCGTGGCCATTTCGAGAAGGTCGATGCTTCGTGGTGCCGCTGGAGCGGCTCTCGCTGTCGGGGCGGCTGGGGCGTTGCCCGCCGTCGCTGGTGCGGAGGGGGTCGCGCGGGGTGGTGGGCACGGGCACCTTCGGGTGCGCAAGGACAAGATCAGCATTCAGTTGTACACGCTGCGGTCCGTGCTGGAGGTCGACCTCGAGGGCACGCTCGACGCGCTGGCCGACATCGGGTACCGGAACGTCGAGCTTGCCGGGACCTACGGGCGCACGGCCTCCGAGTTCCGGAAGCTGCTCGACCGCCGTCACATCCGCGCCACCTCCACGCACGTCGGCATCGACGGGGACATCGACCAGGCCATCGCCGACGCGAAGGTTCTCGGGAACCGTCGCAGCAACGTGCCGTATGCGAACTTCGGCACCATTGCCGAGTGGTCAGCTTTCGCCGACCGGCTCGAGGCGGCTGGGAAGGCCTACCGGCGCGCGGGGATCGGGTTCGGGTACCACAACCACAACCACGAGTTCCAGGCCATCGACGGGACTCGGCCCTATGACGTGCTGACTCGGCGCACCACGCGCCGGAACGTGAGCTTCGAGATGGACCTGTTCTGGGTGGTCGCGGGCAACGCCGACCCCGTGCGGGAGTTCTACCGGATCGCCGGGCGGGTGCGGCAGTACCACGTCAAGGACCGCACGCCGGATGGCGGCTTCGCGGACCTCGGCGAGGGCGTCATCGACTTTCCCCGGATCTTCCGCGCGAACTGGCCGCTGGAGGTCGAGGAGTACATCGTCGAGAACGACGAGCCGGTCGATGCCGTGAAGTGCGCCGAGACCGGTTACAACTACCTCGCCGACGTGCGGTTCTGACTCGTCCGGTGCGGCCGGCTACTGCCGGCCGCACGCCGGGCCGTTCTGTGTGACTTCTGTCGGCTATTTCGTGTGCGGTCTGCTCGTTCTGAGTGGTGTTCCCGCCCTAGACTCGATCTCGGAGGTGTTGACCATGCCGCTGGTGGCCGGGGTCGACTCGTCGACCCAGTCCTGCAAGGTGGTTGTGCGTGACGCCGAGTCCGGCGCCCTGGTGCGCAGCGGGTCGGCGCCGCACCCGGACGGGACCGAGGTGGACCCGGCGGCGTGGTGGACCGCGCTGCGGGCGGCCGTCGACCAGGCGGGCGGCATCGACGACGTCGCCGCCGTGTCGGTCGCGGGCCAGCAGCACGGCATGGTGTGCCTCACCGAGGCAGGCGACGTCGTGCGGCCCGCGTTGCTGTGGAACGACACGCGTTCCGCCCAGGCCGCGGCCGACCTCGTCGACGAGCTGGGCGGGCCCGCGTCCTGGGCCGACGCGGTCGGCGTGGTGCCGCTCGCGTCCATGACCGTCGCCAAGCTGCGGTGGCTGCGTGACCACGAACCGGAGTCGGTCGCCAGGACCGCCGCCGTGTGCCTGCCCCACGACTACCTGACGTGGCGCCTGTCCGGCGGCGGCCTCGACCGCCTGACCACAGACCGTGGCGACGCCTCGGGCACGGCTTACTTCTCCGCCGCGACCGGCACCTACCGCACCGACCTGCTCTCGCTGGCGCTCGGCACCACCCCGGCGCTGCCCCGCGTGCTCGGGCCGTCGGACGACTCCGGCCGCACCCCGGCAGGCGCTCTCATCGGCGCGGGCACCGGCGACAACATGGCAGCCGCACTGGGGGTCGGCGCCGAACCCGGCGACGTCGTCGTGTCGATCGGCACGTCCGGCACCGCCTTCGCCGTCGCCGACAAGCCCAGCACCGACGCCTCCGGTCTCGTCGCCGGATTCGCCGACGCGACCGGCCGGTTCCTGCCGCTCGTGTGCACCCTCAACGCGGCCCGCGTGCTCGACGCGGTCGCGCGCATGCTCGGGGTGGACCACGAACAGTTCGCGGAGCTGGCCCTGGCCGCGCCACCCGGTGCCGACGGCCTCACGCTCGTCCCGTACCTGGAGGGCGAGCGCACCCCGAACCTGCCGACCGCGACCGGCGCACTGCACGGCCTCCGCCTGGCCAACGCGACCCCGGCCCATCAGGCCCGCGCGGCTGTCGAGGGCATGCTGTGCGGCCTCGCCGACGCACTGGATGCCCTTGTAGCACAAGGTGTTCGCACTGATCGGGTCCTGCTCGTCGGTGGCGGCGCCCGGTCCGCGGCCGTCCGGCGCATCGCCCCGACCGTGCTCGGCGTCCCGGTACTGGTGCCCGAGCCCGGCGAGTACGTCGCCGACGGCGCAGCCCGTCAGGCCGCATGGACCCTCGCTGGTGGCGACGCACCCCCGACCTGGCGCCTCGGCGCGATGCAACGCGTGTCCGGCGATCCGACGCCCGGCCTGCGTGAGCGCTACGCGCAGGCCCGCGACAAGATCCTCGACCGCCCGGCATGAGCCGGAGGCCCCGCTACTGCTAGAACTGGTCGCACCAACGGGCTGACCCGCGGCCTGGCCGACCCAAGGGAGATCGTTCTCGTGGAGTTCGTGCGCCTCCTTCTGGTGTTCCTGCACCTGCTCGGTATGGCATTGCTGGTGGGCATGTTCCTGGTCCAGCGTCGCCTGCCCGCGAACGCGCCGCTCAACATGGGATGGGTGCACGTCGCCGCGCTCCAGCTGATCACCGGTCTCGCCCTGCAGCTCCTGGCCCCGGCCACGGACCAGGACTACAACGCGGCGAAGCTCGGCATCAAGACGGTCGTGCTGCTGGTGATCGGCGCACTCGCGCTGGTTTACGTGATTCGTCGGGTGCCTGCCCCGAAGTGGTTGCCTCCTACGTTGGTGGGGTTGGTCGTCGTGAACGTGGGCATCGCGGTCTTCTGGACCTGAGGCCTACCGCGCATCGGACTTCGCGTGACCGGAGATGATCAGTGATTCGAGGCGGTTGAACCTGCCGTCGAGCTGGTCGAACCTGCCCTCGAACTTGGTTTCGACCGCGTCGAACTTGGTTTCGAGGGTGCCGGTCCGCGTGCAAAGGTGGCCCACCTCGACCCGGGCGCTGGCCACTTCGGTGCGGACGCCGACTACCTCGGTGTTGAGGTCGCCTACTTCGGTGTGGACGTTGGTCAGTTCGGTGCGGACGCCGGTTACTTCGGTGTTGAGGGTGCTTACTTGGGTGTGGATGTCGGTGACGTCCGTGCGAAGGTCCGCTACTTCGGTGTTGAGGTCGCCAATCTGGGTGTGGACGCTGGCCAGTTCGGTGCGGACGCCGACTACCTCGGTGTTGAGGTCGCCTACTTCGGTGTGGACGTTGGTCAGTTCGGTGCGGACGCCGGTTACTTCGGTGTTGAGGGTGCTTACTTGGGTGTGGATGTCGGTGACGTCCGTGCGAAGGTCCGCTACTTCGGTGTTGAGGTCGCCAATCTGGGTGTGGACGCTGGCCAGTTCGGTGCGGAGGTCGGTTACTTCGGTGTTGAGGTCGCCTACTTCGGTGTGGACGTTGGTCAGTTCGGTGCGGACGCCGGTTACTTCGGTGTTGAGGGTGCTTACTTGGGTGTGGATGTCGGTGACGTCCGTACGAAGGTCCGCTACTTCGATGTTGAGGTCACCCACTTGGGTGCGGACGCCGGCTACCTCGGTCGTGAGACGGGCGACCTTTTTGTTGTTTTTCTTGACTTCCTTGTTCGTGTCTTCGAGGAGGTCGTACAGCGCCTCGATGTCCTTGCGGTTCTGGGAGGTTCTGCGGGTCAGGCTGGCGGCTGGTTCCTGGGAGGCCACGGTTGGATCCTAACTTCGGTTCCAGGTTTGGAAGGCGGTTCGGGTTGGGGGTCGGTAGGGTCGTTACTCGTTGGTAGGTCGGGGTTGTGGAAGGGTGTTTGCCCATGTCAGAGACGCGGGAGTTCGACGTGGTGCTCTTCGGGGCCACCGGGTTCACCGGCGGGCTCACCGCCGAGTACCTGGCCGCGCATGCGCCCAATGGCTGCCGGTGGGCGATTGCCGGTCGGTCGCGGGAGAAGCTCGTGGCAGTGCGGGAGCGGCTTGCCGAAATCAACCCTTCGTGTGCTGATCTCGAGTTGCTCGTCGCTGACGTGACCGACCGCGACTCACTGCGGGCAGTCGTCGAGCGGGCGCGGGTGGTCGTTACCACTGTCGGGCCCTATCTCCGTTACGGAGAGCCGCTTGTGGGTGCTTGTGCCGAGGCAGGCGTCGACTACCTCGACCTCACCGGTGAGCCCGAGTTCGTCGATCGGATGTACCTCGCTTACCACGAGCTCGCGCTCGCCAAGGGCGCGCGGATCGTGCACGCCGCAGGGTTCGACTCCATTCCTCACGATCTTGGGGTTCTGTTCACCGTCGGGCAGCTGCCCGACGGTGTACCGCTGACGGTTTCGGGTTATCTGTCCCTTTCCGGGACGTTCTCGGCCGGGACCTACCACTCCGCCATCACCGCGTTCTCCCGGTTACGGGAGATGGCCGCCGTCGCCAAGCAGCGGCGGCGGGCCGAGCCCAGGCTCGAAGGGCGCGTGGTGACGGGCGTCAGAGGGCGGCCTCGGTACGAGAAGGATGCCGGTGCGTGGGTGCTGCCCGCGCCCACGATCGACCCACTCGTGGTGTTGCGGTCAGCGCGCGCACTCGACCGGTACGGGCCCGGCTTCTCCTACGGGCACTACCTCGCGCTCAGGAGGCTGCCCACCGCGGCGGGAGTCGTCGGTGCACTCGGGGCGGCCGTCGCGCTCGCGCAGGTGCCCCTCACCCGGCAGTGGCTGCTCGGGCGAATGTCCCCTGGGGACGGTCCGTCTCTCGAGCGGCGGGAGAAGGCGTGGTTCCGGGTGCGGTTCGTCGGTGAGGGTGGCGGTCGGCGTGTCGTCACCGAGGTGTCCGGTGGGGATCCCGGGTATGGCGAGACGGCGAAGATGCTCGGGGAGTCGGCGCTGTGTCTGGCCTTCGACGACGTGCCGGAGACAGCTGGGCAGGTGACGACCGCCGTTGCCATGGGGGATGCCTTGATCCGGCGGTTGGCGCGGGAAGGGATGACCTTCCGGGTGGTGGAGTAGTTCATGGGTCGATCGTGCCTGGCGGGCGGGGCTTGCGGCGGTCGGCGAGTGTGAACTGTGGACAACCCGGGTGGCTGTGGACAACTTTCCGGGATTGTCGGTCGTGTGTGGTAGGGGCGTGAGAGGCTGCCCGGCGCGCGTGTACCGAGCGCGCTCGTCCTCGCAGGCGGGCTCCTGTTCGGGGCGGTCACGCCGAGTGCGGCGCAGGGCCAACCATCCCAACTGGACGTCACGCGTGCGCTCGATGCCTTGGCGCACCAGCAGGTCTATCGTGCGCCGGGTGCTGTCGCATGGATCGACGAGCAACGGGTGCTGCCCACGCTCGACGCCGACACCCGGCTGCTCATCGCGCCGTACTCCGGGCCGTTCGGGGCCGGGGGCGACTACGCCGACGCTCACGACGCGCGGGTCGGCAAGCCGCTCGACGACTGGGCCACCTCGCACGAGCGCCAGCTGATCCTTGTCGAGGGGCTGCAGGTCACCGTGTACGGGGCGCGTGGTGCCGGCGTCGGACCGACCACCATTCCCGAGCTGCGGCAGGTGACCGCCCTATCTCGACGTGTCGTCGTCGGTGATCTTCGCGGCCAGGTGCTCCGCCGGGATCGATCGGGACGACGTGGGTGACTTCGACTATCCGGTTGCGACACCTGTGTCTCCTTCGCCGGCTCAGGTCGACGACGTCGCGGGGGAGCCGGCGAGGTTGTCATGGTGGCCAGGGGGCGGTGGCTCGATGTCGCGGCCGGTGCGCAGGCCCAAGGCCGACTCGGCGAGGGACTACGCCTACGGGCGGTACGAGTGGGCCAGCTTCACGCAGGGCAGTCCGATGCAGGACTGTATCGGCACGGTGTTGGAGCGGCTCCAGTTCCTGTTGGGGAATACCGCTTATGGACGGCCGCAGCCGCGGGCCCGGCCGTTCGACGTGCGGCGGACCATCAGTGGGTTCATGCCGTGGGTCTTGGTCGGGGCCGCGCTGGTGTTGGGGTTCGCCGGGATTTACACGTGGCGGCGGGGACTGGTGGTGCGGGCCGACGCGGAGCGGCGGGCCATGCGGCGGGAGCGGGCCGGTGCGATGGCCAGGATCGGGGAGCTGGGGGCTCGGCTGCTCGCGGTCGAGGAGCGTGGGGACAAGGTCGACCCAGCGGCAGCGGAACGGCACGCCACCGCCCGCACGCTCTATGACCAGGCCCTGACCGCGAAGGCGATGGCGGAGGTGGGCGCCATCGCCGACGAGGGACTCGAACTGGTGACGACGGCATGACCGGGCTGAGGGCGGGGTGCGGACCGACCGTTGGCTGGGGCTTGCGGTGGTGGCGGAGCCGGTTGCAGGCCCACTGTTGGTTCGTGGCTGCGCTGACGAGGGGTTCAGGGTGGCGGGGCTGGGGCGCAGTGGCTGGCGGCTGTGATGCCGATGAAGTTGAGATGGTGGTGGCGGGCATGGCTGGGATGAGGGAGTGGTTCGGCTGGTGGCCGCCGTTGCCGATGAGGATTCGGGACGGTTGGTCCGGCCTAGGTTGGGTCGTAGCGGTTGGCGGCTGTGACGCCGAGCAGACGATGACGGACATGACTGGATCGACGGAATGGTTCGGCTGCTGGTGGCGCCGTCGTCGGTGAGGGTGAGGGCATGACCGGCCTGGGAGAACGGTTGCGACCTCTTCCCCCAGGTCGAGGAGTTCGTCTTCGCCTTCGACGAGCAGGCTGCACAGGACTACCCGAACGGGGTACCTCGGCGCGCCCCCGTCATCCCGCCGCCACCCACGCCGGACGCCGTCCAGACCTGGCAGATCGTGCTCTTGATCGTCGGGATCCTGCTCGGCACCATCGCGTTGTTCGTCGCGTTTCGGCTGGTCGGGCAGGTCGTCGTTCGGCGGAGCGGGCGCGTCGCCGACGCCAGGAACCGCGGGGCGGCGATCAGCGCACGGCTCAACCGGCTCGCCGACACCGTGCTTCACCCGACTGCACCCACGAACGCCGCGGACGCTCGGCGGCAGGCTGATCTCGCCAGGCGGTACGTCCTCGTGCTCGGTGAGTTCGAGCGGGCTACCACCCGCGCCAGGCTCACCGAGGTCGACCTGCGGATCAGTGAGCTGGAGGAGGACGTGACCTGGGTCTGGGTCGGTGTCGCGGTGGTACTCGTCGCCGCCGGGGCGCTCGTGCCGGTGCTCGGCGGGCGACGAGGCCGTTGCCGCCCGCTCCCGCTACAACCAGTTGGGGCTGTACGTCGAGGACATGGAGCAGCTCGACGACACGGACGGCCATGGCCAGGCTCCGCACGGCTCGGGAGCGGTACAACACGGCGGGCGCCACCCTGGCCTCGGCGACCACAGAGGACGACTTCACCCTCGCCATGCGGGTCGCCGAGGAGGGGCTCCGGGCCGTGGCGGACGCATATGCCCTCATTGGCAGACCAGGGCCGAAGGTCGCGAAACAAAAGCGTCACAAATGACCGCAACGCACGTGTGTGATCACGTTCAGTGCTATTGGTCACCCGCTCAAGGAACGATTGGGTCACGCGGCTCAACGCGGCGGTAGCACAACCGCGACCGCAGAGTACGGTCTCGCCATCAGTTGGGCGTCCGGCGCGTGGTCGGTCGTCAGGATGAAACGCGGAGGGAGAAAGCCTTGCGCTTCAAGCGGGGAGTCGCGGTCGCCGCGATCGCGCTGACCAGCGTGCTGTCCGTGGTCGGTTGTGCGAAGGACTCGGGGTCCTCGGACAACCCGTCGGGTGGCGACAGCAACGCGGCGGGCTGCAAGACCGTGGACAAGCCGGCGGCAGCGTCGGGTGAGACGACTTCGTCGACGAGTGGTGCGACCGTCGACGGCAGCGCGCTCAAGATCGGGATCGCCTTCGACATCGGCGGCCGTGGTGACGCGTCCTTCAACGACTCGGCGGCGGCCGGCCTGGACAAGGCCATCTCCGACATCGGGGTCAAGAAGGAGAACACCAAGGAGCTCGCCGCGACCGACCAGGAGAGCGAGGACTCCAAGCTCACCCGTCTGCGCCAGCTCGCCACCGAGGGTCGCAACCCGATCGTCAGCGTGGGCTTCGCGTACACCGACGCCACGGTCAAGATCGCGGGAGAGTTCCCGAACACCCAGTTCGCGGTGGTCGACGGCTTCGCCGAGAACGCGCCGAAGAACATCACCTGGCTGGGCTTCGCCGAGCAGGAGGGCTCCTTCCTCGTCGGCGTCATCGCCGCGCTGAAGAGCAAGAGCTGCACGATCGGCTTCGTCGGCGGCGTGAACGTGCCGCTGATCCAGAAGTTCCAGGCCGGCTTCGAGCAGGGCGTGAAGACCGTCGCGCCGGACGCCAAGATCGTCTCGAAGTACATCACCGAGGCGGGCGACCTCACCGGCTTCGCCGACCCGCCGAAGGGCCAGGTCGCCGCGAAGGGCCTGATCGACCAGGGCGCGGACGTCGTGTACCACGCCGCGGGTGCCTCCGGTAAGGGTGTGTTCGCCGCCGCCAAGGACGCGAACGTCATGGCCATCGGCGTCGACTCCGACCAGTACAACCAGAAGACGGTCGCCGACTACAAGGACGTGATCATCACGTCCATGCTCAAGCGCGTCGACGTCGCGGTCTTCGACTACATCTCCGCGGTCGCGACGAACAACCTCGCGGGTCTGCCGCCGGTCTTCGACCTCAAGGTGGACGGTGTCGGCTACTCGACTTCCGGCGGGAAGATCGACGACGAGACCAAGGGCTGGGTCGAGGCGTACAAGCAGCAGATCGTCGAGGGCAAGATCAAGGTCGAGACCACGCCGAGCAGCTGAGCTGACGACTGACACCCGTGGGTGTGTGGCCCGCCGCCACGCACCCACGGGTTCTTTCCTGTGAGGAAGGCCCATGACCGAGGTCGAGACGGAGGCCGCCGCGTCACCCGCGGTCGCTCTCAACGGCATCACCAAACGGTTCCCCGGTGTCGTCGCCAACAGCGACGTGCACCTGACCGTTCACGCCGGCGAGGTACACGCGCTGTGCGGTGAGAACGGCGCAGGCAAGTCCACCCTGATGAAGATCCTCTACGGGATGCAGCCCCCCGACGAGGGCACCATCGAGGTGAACGGCCGCCAGGTCGCCTTCAGATCCCCCTCGGAGGCCATCAGGGCCGGCATCGGGATGGTCCACCAGCACTTCATGCTGGCCGACAACCTGACCGTGCTGGAGAACGTGGTCCTGGGTGCCGAGGGCCTCTACGGCATCGGCAAGGGCGCGCGTCGGCGGATCCAGGAGCTGGCCGGGTCGGTCGGCCTCGACCTCGACCCCGACATGCTGGTCGAACGCCTCGGCGTCGCCGACCGGCAGCGGGTCGAGATCCTCAAGGTCCTCTTCCGCGGCGCGAAGATCATCATCCTGGACGAGCCGACCGCCGTGCTCGTCCCCCAGGAGGTCGAGGACCTGTTCACCACGCTGCGCACCATGCGCGCGGACGGGTACACGTTCCTCTTCATCTCCCACAAGCTCGACGAGGTCCGCGCTATCGCGGACTCGATCACCGTGATCCGCCGGGGCACGACCGTCGGCACGGTCGACCCGAAGACGGTCACCTCCCGCCAGCTCGCCGAGATGATGGTCGGCTCCGAGCTGCCCAGCCCCGAGACCCGCGAGTCGACGGTCACCGACGAGGTCGTCCTCCAGGTCGAGGGCCTCGTCCTCGAGACCGGCGACGGCAGGCGCCTGCTCGACGGGCTGGACCTGGTCGTCCGCTCCGGCGAGGTGCTCGGCATCGCGGGCGTCGAGGGCAACGGCCAGACCGAGCTGGTCGAGACGATCATGGGTATCCGGAAGGCGGCCTCGGGCCGGGTGTCGCTGAACGGCAGGAACCTGACCAGGGCGGGCACGCTCGCCCGCCGCGAGGCCGGCATCGGCTACATCCCCGAGGACCGCACCCGCCACGGCCTGCTGCTCACCGAGCCGCTGTGGAAGAACCGGATCCTCGGCTACCAGACCAGACCGCCGACCGCGCGGGGTGCGTTCCTCGACGTGGCCGGCGCACGCAAGGACACGACGCGGATCGTCGAGCAGTTCGACGTCCGCACGCCCGGCATCGAGGTCGCGGCCGCGTCGCTGTCCGGCGGCAACCAGCAGAAACTGGTCGTCGGCCGGGAGCTGTCCGGCGATCCGAAGCTGCTGATCGCCTCGCACCCGACCCGCGGCGTCGACGTCGGCGCCCAGGCCGCCATCTGGGACCACATCCGCAACGCACGCGCCGCGGGGCTCGCCGTGCTGCTCGTGTCCGCGGACCTCGACGAGCTGATCGGCCTGTCCGACTCGATCAAGGTCATGCTGCGCGGGAAGTTCGTCGCGGACGCCGACCCGGCCACGGTCACACCCGAGGACCTGGGCAGTGCGATGACCGGTGCCGGTCATGTGGACGAGTCGGGTCTGCTGGTCACCGGAGGTGAGGAATGAACGCGCGCTTGCGCTCGTCGTTGATGGCGCCCGTACTCGCGGTCGTCTTCGCCGCCGCGCTGTGCGCCATCGTGCTGGTCGTGTCCGGGGCCAACCCCGGCACGGCGCTCGGCGCGATGATCGGGCAGGTCGGCGAGGGCCAGGTCGCGGTCGACATCGTGAACTCGACCGCCATCTACATGCTGGCCGCGCTGGCCGCCGCCATCGGGTTCCACATGAACCTGCTGAACATCGGGATCGAGGGTCAGTACCGGGTCGGCGCGCTCGTCGCGGCCATCGTCGGCGGCGCGATCGTGCTGCCCGGGATCCTGCACTGGCTGGTGATCCTGGTGGTGGCCGCCGTCGCAGGCGCGCTGTGGGCCCTCCTGCCCGCCATCCTCAAGGTCACGCGTGGGGTCCACGAGGTGATCTCCACGATCATGATGAACGCCATCGCGTTCGGCCTCGCCGCGTTCCTCATCCGCCGTGACCAGTTCGGCATCCTCGTCGGCAACAACGTCACCACCGAGCCGATCCCGACCTCGGGCCAGGTGCCCGGCATCGACCTCGGCGGCCGGGGCACGATCTTCGGGCTGGTGTTCCTGGCGGTCGTCGCGGCGGCGGTGTACGGGGTGGTGCTGAACCGGACCCGGTTCGGGTTCGAGCTGAAGGCGTCCGGCCTCTCGCCGACGGCGGCAGCGGCGGGCGGCGTGAACGCCAAGCGCATGATCATGGTGTCGCTGCTGGCGTCCGGCGCGGTCGCCGGGCTGGTCGGCATGCCGGAGATCCTCGGCCGCGACCATGCCTACACGCTGAACTTCGCGTCCGGGTACGGGTTCGCGGGCATCGGCATCGCACTGCTCGGCCGCAACAACCCGCTCGGCATCGCGTTCGGCTCGCTGCTCTGGGCGTTCCTGGAGAAGGCGAAGGGCGCGCTGGACAACGTGGGCGTGCCGAAGGAGATCGCGACGATCATGCAGGGCGCGATCGTGCTGTCGGTGGTCGTCGCGTACGAGATCGTCAAACGGATGGACCTGGCCGCCGAGCAGCGGCGGGTCGGCAGGGCCACAGGTGCCGCGGTCGAGCCGGAGGCTGCCAAATGAGCATGATCGATGTGCAGCCGGCCGCGTCCGGCATGACGATGACACCGCCGCCGCGCAAGCGGAGGATCCCCGGCTGGGCGGTGTTCACGATCGGCACCGTCGCGGTCGTCCTCGTGCTGGCCATGACCTCGTACCTGACCGGGCAACCGGCGCTGACGTCGTCGTCGACGATGCAGAACACGGTCACCCTCGGCCTGCCGATCCTCCTGTGCGGTCTCGGCGGCATCTGGTCCGAACGCTCCGGCATGATCAACATCGGGCTCGAGGGCATGATGATCCTCGGCACCTGGGGCGCGGCCTTCGGCGGCTACCACTGGGGCCCCTGGATGGCCGTGGTGTCCGGCATGATCTGCGGCGCGCTGGGTGGCGCACTGCACGCGCTCGCGACGGTCACCTTCGGCGTCAACCACATCGTGTCCGGTGTGGCGATCAACCTGCTCGGCGCGGGCGTCACGAAGTACCTCTCGACGCTGATCTTCCAACCGATCTCGGACAACCCGCGTGACTCGCCGCCGATCGAGCAGTTCGACACGTTCTCCGCGCCGGGCCTCTCGGACTGGCTCGGCGACCTGGAGAAGGACCAGCGGGTGATCATCTCCGACGTCGCGGGCCTGCTGCGTGGCCTGGTGACGAGGGTGTCGCCGATGCTGATCATCGCGATCCTGCTGGTCGTCGCCACCTACCTGGTGCTGTGGCGCACCAGGTTCGGCCTGCGGCTGCGGTCGTGTGGCGAGAACCCGGTCGCGGCCGAGTCGCTCGGCGTCAACGTGTACTTCCACAAGTACATGGCGGTGATCGCGTCGGGTGCCCTGGCCGGGATCGCGGGCGCGGCGCTGGTGCTGGGCTCCAGCCCGTCGATCTACCAGGAGGGGCAGACCGCGAACCGCGGCTTCATCGGCCTCGCCGCGATGATCTTCGGCAACTGGCGGCCCGGCGGCACGCTGGCGGGTGCCGGACTCTTCGGGTACGCGGACGGGCTGCGGCTCTCGGCGACCCCCGAGGCCGTGCACGCGTTGCTGTACTCGGCGGTTATCGTGGTCGGGCTGCTGGTGATCTGGCAGCTGTACCGCAGGAAGTGGACGTCGGCCATGTTCGCGGCGATCGGTGCGATCGCGGTGTACGCCCTGTACTACTTCACCGACGAGCTGCCACAGGAGTTCCTGCCCTACACGCCCCACATCATCACGCTGGTGGTGCTGGCCCTGGCCGCCCAACGACTACGTCCGCCCGCAGCGGACGGCATGCCATACAGGCGAGGTGAAGGTGACTGACAGCACCATGGGAACTGACTGGGACAAGCTGCGCACCTCGGCGATCGAGGCGGCTCAGCTCGCGTACTGCCCCTACTCGGGTCTGCAGGTCGGTGCGGCCGCGGTGGTCGACGACGGCCGGGTGATCACCGGCTGCAACGTGGAGAACGCCGCGTACGGGGTCGCCCTGTGCGCGGAGTGCACCATGGCAGGCCAGCTGCGCCTGACCGGTGGCGGCAGGCTCGTCGCGGTGGCGTGCCGCAGCGGTACGGGTGCCCTGCTCATGCCGTGCGGCCGGTGTCGGCAGATCCTGTTCGAGCTGGGCGGACCGGACTGCCTGGTGGACACGCCGGACGGCCCTGCGCCGATGTCGGACATCCTGCGGTATGCGTTCGGCCCTGGCGATCTACCGTGATCGTGTGAACCACACCGCTGTTGACGTCATCAGGACCAAGCGCGACGGCGAGGCGCTGTCGGACGACCAGATCGACTGGGTCGTCGCCGCCTACACCAGGGGCGAGGTGGCGGACGAGCAGATGTCCGCCCTGGCCATGGCGGTGTTCCTCAACGGGATGTCGTTCCCGGAGACGTCCCGCTGGACGCAGGCGATGATCGAGTCGGGGGAGCGCCTGTCGTGGCCGGTCCCGACGGTCGACAAGCACTCGACGGGCGGGGTCGGCGACAAGATCACGCTGCCGCTCGCGCCGCTGGTGGCGACGTGCGGGATCGCGGTGCCGCAGCTGTCGGGCCGGGGCCTCGGCCACACGGGCGGCACGCTCGACAAGCTCGAGTCGATCCCGGGCTGGCGGGCGTCGCTGTCCTCGGACGAGATCCGCGAGCAGCTGCTGTCGGTGGGCGCGGTCGTGTGCGCGCCGACCGAGGGGCTGGCCCCCGCCGACCGGAAGCTGTACGCGCTGCGGGACGTGACGGGCACGGTCGAGTGCGTGCCGCTGATCGCGTCGTCGATCATGTCGAAGAAGATCGCCGAGGGTGCCGGCGCGCTGGTGCTGGACGTGAAGGTCGGCTCCGGCGCGTTCATGAAGACCCTCGACGAGGCGCGTGAGCTGGCGTCGGCGCTGGTCGCGATCGGGATGACGCACGGGCAGAAGGTGACGGCCCTGCTCACGGACATGTCCACGCCCCTGGGCCGCGCGGTCGGCAACGCCGTGGAGGTCGCCGAGGCGGTCGAGGTCCTGCGGGGTGGCGGCCCGGCGGATGTCGTCGAGCTGACGGTCGCCTTGGCCGAGGAGATGCTGGGACTGACCGGCGTCGAGGCGAACCCGGCCGAGGTGCTGGCGTCCGGCGAGGCGTACGAGACGTGGGCCAGGATGATCGCGGCCCAGGGCGGCGACCCGGATGCGGAGCTCCCGAAGCCGAAGCACGTGCACGTGGTGGAGGCTCCGCGCGACGGCGTGCTCGGCAGGCTGGACGCGC
This sequence comes from Actinophytocola oryzae, assembly GCF_004364325.1. Taxonomy (GTDB): domain Bacteria; phylum Actinomycetota; class Actinomycetes; order Mycobacteriales; family Pseudonocardiaceae; genus Actinophytocola; species Actinophytocola oryzae. The sequence goes on from NZ_SOCP01000020.1 coordinate 169,853, forward strand.
TGGGCGTCGGCCTGGCCGCCTGGCGGCTGGGTGCCGGCCGGGCCCGCAAGGAGGACCCCGTACAGGCCGCGGCGGGTGTGCTGTGCCACGTGAAACCAGGGGAAGCCGTGGTCAGCGGGGCACCTCTGCTGGAGCTGCACACGGACACACCGGACGCGGTGGAGGGTGCACTGGCCGCACTGGCCGGCGCCTACGAGATCACGGACGAGGCGCCGGCCAGTACTGCGTTGGTTCTGGAGACGATCCGCGGCTAGGCGAGCGCGGCCAGCGCGGTGTGGGTGAGGACCCGCACGCCGGTCAGGAGCGCACGCTCGTCGATGCGGAACGTCGGCTGGTGGATGTCCGGCTGGGCACCCTCGCCGGACCAGACGCCCAGGCGGGCGAACGAGCCGGAGATGTGCTCCAGGTACCAGCCGAAGTCCTCGCCGCCGGAGGACTGCTTCGTGCTCGTCACCGCGTTCTCGCCGAGTGCGGCCTCGACGCCGGCACGCAGCACGGCCTCGGACTCCACGTCGTTCACCACGGGAGGCACGCCACGCCGGTGCTCCAGCTCGAAGCCGACGCCGGTCGGTGCCAGCAGCGACTCCACGAGCCCGGCCACCAGCGGCTCCAGGTCGGCCCACACCTCGTGGTCGCCGGTCCGGAGCGTGCCGCGCAGCACGCCGTCCTGCGGCACCGCGTTCGGCGCCTCGCCCGCGTGCACCGCGCCCCACACCAGCACCGTCCCCGAGCGGGGGTCGACGCGGCGGGACAGCAGCGCGGGCAGGCCGGTGATGACCGTGCCGAGCGCGTGCACGAGGTCCGCGGTCAGGTGCGGCCGGGACGTGTGACCGCCCGGCGAGGTCAGCCGCAGCTCGAGCAGGTCGGTCGCCGACGTGATGGCGCCGACGCGGGTGCCGACGTTGCCGACCTGCAGGCGCGGGTCGCAGTGCAGGCCGAAGATCGAGCTGACCCCGTCGAGGCCACCGGCGGCGATGACGTCCAGCGCGCCGCCGGGCATGACCTCCTCGGCGGGCTGGAACACCAGCCGCACGCGGCCGGGCAGCTCCGGCGCGGACGCCAGCGCGAGTGCCGCGCCGAGCAGCATGGACGTGTGCGCGTCGTGCCCGCACGCGTGTGCGACGCCCGGCACGGTCGACGAGTACGGCAGGCCGGTCAGCTCGGTCACCGGTAGCGCGTCCATATCCGCGCGGAGGGCGACGCATCTGTCGCCGATGCCGATGTCGCAGGTCAGGCCCACCCCGGTGTCGAAGACCTTCGGCCGAAGACCCGCCGACGAGAGCAGGCCCGCCACCATCTCGGTGGTGTTGTACTCGGCCCTCGACAGCTCCGGGTGCCGGTGGATGTGCCGGTACCAGGCGATGACGTCAGCCGACCCCCTGGTGAGCCACGAGTCGAGCCACTCCGGCCCTCGGCCCGCTCCGATGTCCTCCACACTGGGCATACTGACGCCCTCGTCGGAGATCAGCACGCCGGCCCTGCCATCCCTGGGGGTGTCGGACCGCGAGTCCAGCATGGTCACGCGTTCCTCCCAAGGTCCCCTGTGTTCGCCATGATTCGCCAATCCTGCACCATCGGTGCTTGAGGACCGCCCGAGGTCTGCTGGTGAACCGGCTGCCGGTCCGGCCAGAGCGCCGAGCGGTGCCGGTGTTTCAGTCTCGCTAAACGATCACTGTCGGCCAGCGGTCAGCCGGCCTTCGCCTTCTTCCGCTTGATGCTGCGGCCCCAGATCACGATGCCTACCAGCACGATGGAAGTGACCCCCATGACGATCTTGCGCTTGTTCTCGGACCTGTCCGCCTCGGTCTCGGCGGGGTCGAGGTCGACGGTCGGCGCGGTCGTCGCGGTGGGTTGTCCGGGGGGCGGGGTCGCGGGCGGTTGCCCTGCGACGAGGCCGTACTCGCTGCTCGATGGGTGTGACTCGGCGAACGCGTGAACCGGAAGCAGCGCCACGATGAGGCTCGTGAGGGTCACGACGAGCAGTCGAAAGGCGCTACGCATGGTGTCCAGGGTAGCGAAGTACGGCCGTCAGTCAGTATCCGTCGCCGCCAGGACGGCCATAGTGTGCCCACCTGGCCTAAGGCAGACCACGCCGAGGTCCCACGCGACCCGGCGGAACCAGTCGTTCGCGGCGTCGAAGGTCCACCACGCCGCGCCGACGTGCGAGCCGCCCGCCAGCGCGTCCACGGAGCGCCACGCGGCGGCCCGCCCGTACGCGCCGTCGAGGCCCCGGTCGTACGCGCCGCCGTTCGCCGCGGCCCCGAACAGGACGGCCACCACGTCGTCGAGGCCCGCCCTGCGCAGTGCGAGGCCGTCACCCGCGAGGCAGTCGAGACCGAGGGACTCCATGGTCCGCACGCCGACCTCGTCCGGGGACAGCGGCGCTCCGAGCCGGCACACGGCTGCCTCCGCGCGGCCGTTGGACTGGGTGAGCCAGGTGGTGACGGCCGAGGTCAGGTCGGCCGGGGCGGCCTCCCTCGACGACTCGGGGACCGTTCCCGCGTGCGTCAGCGGGTCGCCCTTGCGTGGGCCGTGCGGCAGGCCGGCCGACTCCGTGCCGTGCCCGAAGTCGGCCAGGGGGAGCCGGGTCTCACCGGGCAGCGGGTGCAGCGGGAGGCCGGCAAGGGCGTGCCCGGTCAGCCGCGCCGCCCAGGCGTCGGCCATCCGGGTCACCGGTTTGCGCCGCACGATCATCTCGTGCAGCAGGCAGGCGCCCAGCTCCGTCGGGAGGTCACCGGCCAGCAGCGAGACGAGCACCTGCTCGGACTGCGCCGCCGCGAGCCACGCCGCCGTCCTGCGTACCGAGGCGGCGGGCAGGTCGGCCGCGATCCGCGCCGCCGCCTCGGCCCGGTCCTGGGACGGCCGCAGCGCCAGGAGGCGCAGGACGTGGTCACGCACACTGCGGTGGGCCCAGCTCTGCCCGTCCGGCAGCGTGGCGATCGCGTGGCCGAGCCTCTCCAGGTCGGACACGGACCAGCCGTCCAGCTCGGCGCGGTAGGGCCGGGTGTCCGAGCAGTCGTGCAGCTCGGCCAGTATCTCCTCGGTCCGCCCGGGTCCGTTCAGTCGGAGAACTCCTTCAGGATGCGTTCCGCCGCGAGCGTCGGCGTCAGCTCACCGTCCGCCACCTGGCGTTCCAGCTCCGGGGTCAGCGTGCGTACCCCGGGGTGCTCGGACAGTCGCGTCAGCAACGTGTCGCGCACCATGGTCCACGTCCAGTCCACCTGCTGTCGCCGCCGCTTCTCGTTCAGCTCGCCGGACGAGGACAGCTCGTCGTGGTGGCGCCGCACCTGCTCCCACACCGTGTCGAGGCCGGTGCTGGTCAGTCCGCTGCAGGTCAGCACGGGTGTCTTCCACGGCTCGGGGCCACGGATCAGCCGCAGCGCGCCGGACAGCTCACGCGCGGCCTTGCGTGCGGCCAGCTCGTGGTCGCCGTCCGCCTTGTTGACGGCGATGACGTCGGCCAGCTCGAGCACGCCCTTCTTGATGCCCTGCAGCTGGTCGCCGGTCCGCGCGAGCGTCAGCAGCAGGAAGCAGTCGACCATGTTGGCGACGGCCACCTCCGACTGCCCGACGCCGACCGTCTCGACGAGCACGACGTCGTAGCCCGCGGCCTCCATCAGCACGATCGTCTCGCGGGTCGCGCGGGTGACGCCGCCGAGCGTCCCGGACGTCGGCGAGGGCCGGATGAACGCGGCGGGGTCGACGGCGAGCCGGGCCATGCGGGTCTTGTCGCCGAGGATGGAGCCGCCGGTGCGCGTGGACGACGGGTCGACGGCCAACACCGCGACCCGATGTCCCGCCTCGGTGAGCGTCGTGCCGAGCGCGTCGATGAACGTCGACTTGCCCGCCCCCGGCACACCCGTGATGCCGACGCGGTGCGCGCCGCCCGCGTGGGGCAGCAGCTCGACCAGCAGCCGCTGCGCGAGCGCCCTGTGGTCGGGCCTGCGCGACTCGACCAGCGTGATCGCCTTCGCGAGCTGTCCCCGCTCACCGGCGAGGACCCCCTTGGCGTACGCCTCGACGTCGATGTCGCGAGCCATCAGTGCCCGTGCTGCTCGGAAAGCTTGTGCATCAGCCCGGTCGCTGCCTCGGCGATCACCGTGCCGGGACCGAAGATCGCGCCCGCGCCCGCCTTGTACAGGGCGTCGTAGTCCTGTGGCGGGATCACGCCGCCGACGACGATCATGATGTCGTCGCGGCCGAGCGCGGCCAGCTCGTCACGCAGGTCCGGCACGAGCGTGAGGTGCCCGGCGGCCAGCGAGTTCACGCCGACGATGTGCACGTCGGCCTCGACGGCCTGCCGCGCGACCTCGCCGGGCGTCTGGAACAGCGGGCCCACGTCGACGTCGAAGCCGAGGTCGGCGAAGGCGGTGGCGATGACCTTCTGACCGCGGTCGTGCCCGTCCTGGCCCATCTTGGCGACGAGGATGCGTGGGCGCCGTCCCTCGGCCTCGGCGAACTCGTCGACGATCCGCCGCGCCTCCGCCACGTTCGACACGCCGCCGACCTCCTCCGCGTACACGCCGGAAATCGTCCGGATCTGGGCCGAGTGGCGCCCCCACACCGAGCCGAGGGCGTCGGAGATCTCGCCGACGGTCGCCTTCGCGCGTGCCGCGTCGATGGCGAGCGCGAGCAGGTTCCCCGGCCCGTTCGCGGCCGCCGACAGTGCCCGCAGCGCCTGGTCGACGGCGCCCTGGTCGCGTTCCTCACGCAGCCGCCGCAGCTTCTCGATCTGCTGCGCACGCACACCGGCGTTGTCGACCTTCAGCACGTCGATGTGCTCGTCGGCGTCCGCGAGGCGGTACTTGTTCACGCCGACGACCGGCTGGCGCCCCGAGTCGATGCGTGCCTGCGTGCGTGCCGCGGCCTCCTCGATGCGCAGCTTGGGGATCCCGGCGTCGATGGCCCGTGCCATGCCGCCTGCGGACTCGACCTCGCTGATGTGGCCCCACGCCTTCTTCGCGAGCTCGTAGGTGAGCCGCTCGACGAAGGCACTGCCGCCCCAGGGATCGATGACCCGCGTGGTGCCGGACTCCTGCTGCAGCAACAGCTGCGTGTTGCGGGCGATGCGTGCGGAGAAGTCGGTCGGCAGGGCGAGCGCCTCGTCCAACGCGTTGGTGTGCAACGACTGCGTGTGTCCCTGCGTGGCGGCCATGGCCTCGACGCACGTGCGGACCACGTTGTTGTAGACGTCCTGCGCGGTCAGCGACCAGCCGGACGTCTGGCAGTGCGTGCGCAGCGACAGCGACTTGTCCGACTTCGGGTCGAACTGCTTCACGAGCTTGGCCCACAGCAGCCGCGCGGCGCGGAGCTTGGCGACCTCCATGAAGAAGTTCATGCCGATGGCCCAGAAGAACGAGAGCCGGGGCGCGAACTTGTCGATGTCGAGCCCGGCGTCGACCCCCGCCCGGATGTACTCGACGCCGTCGGCCAGCGTGTAGGCCAGCTCCAGGTCGGCGGTCGCGCCCGCCTCCTGCATGTGGTAGCCGGAGATCGAGATCGAGTTGAACTTCGGCATGTGCCGGGAGGTGTGGGAGAAGATGTCCGAGATGATCCGCATCGAGGGCTGCGGCGGGTAGATGTAGGTGTTGCGGACCATGAACTCCTTGAGGATGTCGTTCTGGATGGTCCCGGTCAGCTTCTCCTGCGGCACGCCCTGTTCCTCGGCGGCGACCACGTAGAGCGCGAGGATCGGCAGCACGGCGCCGTTCATGGTCATCGACACGGACATCGTGTCGAGCGGGATGCCGTCGAACAGCTGGCGCATGTCGTAGATCGAGTCGATGGCCACCCCGGCCATGCCGACGTCACCGGACACGCGCGGGTGGTCGGAGTCGTAGCCGCGGTGGGTCGCCAGGTCGAACGCGACCGACAGCCCCTTCTGGCCTGCCGCGATGTTGCGGCGGTAGAAGGCGTTCGACTCCGCCGCGGTCGAGAAGCCCGCGTACTGGCGGATGGTCCACGGCTGGTTGACGTACATCGTCGGGTACGGCCCGCGCAGGTACGGCACGATGCCCGGGTAGGTGTCCAGGAAGTCGAGGCCCGCGGTGTCCTCGCCCGTGTACAGGGGTTTGACGCCGATGCCCTCGGGGGTCTCCCACGCGAGTGCGTCCTGCCCCTTGCCGGTGGCCTCCTGGACGGCGGCCTGCCAGTCCGCGACGCTGCCGGTCGCCTGCTCGCCGAGTGGGACGTCGGAGAAGTCGGGGATGCTCACGATTCACCCTCCAGCGCCGCCTCGAACGGCTCGGCGTAACGCACCCTCGGCAGCCCGCCGTGCGGCAGCGGCGGGGCGGGCTCGCGGGTCAGCGGCTTCTCGTTCCTGTCGGGGAAGACGGTCACCCCGGTGATGACCTCCTCACCCCCGTCCAGCCTGCGGGTGCGGGCGTCGCGGACGGCGGCGATGCGCTCGTCGACCAGGCCGCTGTCGAGGGCGGCCACGATCCCGCCCGCCCGCTCGACCTCCTGGAACACGGCCCAGCCCGCGTGAGCCAGCTCGTCGGTGTGCCGCTCGACGTACCAGGAGCCGCCTGCCGGGTCGATCACGCCCGCGACCCGCGACTCCTCCATGAGGATCGACTGCGTGTTGCGGGCGATCCGGCGCGCGAACGCGTCCGGCAGGCCGATGGCCGTGTCGAACGGCTGCACGGTCACGGCGTCCGCCCCGCCGACACCGGCGGCGAAGCAGGCCAGCGTGGTGCGCAGCATGTTCACCCACGGGTCGCGGCGGGTCATCATCGTCGTAGAGGTCACGGCGTGCTGCGGGACGGCCGTGCCGGTGCCGACGACCTCCGCGACCCGTGCCCACAGCCTGCGTGCGGCACGCAGCTTCGCGATGGTGCCGAACTGGTCGGCGGTGGCGGCGTAGCGGAACTCGAGCTGCCACGCGGCGTCGTCGACCGAGAGGCCGCCGTCGGTGAGGGCACGCAGGTATGCGACGGCCGTGGCCAGCGCGTAGCCCAGCTCCTGCCCGTCCGACGAGCCCGCCCCGTGGTAGGGCAGCGCGTCGACGACCACCGACCGCAGCCCCGCGTACCGGCCTGCGACCGACACGGCCAGCTCGACGGCGCCGTCGAGGTCCTGCGCCTGACCGGTCCGCGCCCGCAGCCCGATCGGGTCGGCGCCGAGGTTGCCCCGCACCTCGCTCGCCTGGACGCCCTTGTCGTCGTGGAGGTCCAGCAGTGCGCGGGCCGCGGCGGCGAAGTCCGCGCCCGCGTCCAGCGTGACCGGGGCGAGGTCGAGGTAGACCTCGCTCAGGACGTCGGCCAGCGAGTCGAGTGGCAGCCCTGCCGCGCCGATCACGAGCCACAGCGAGGTGACGCCGTTCTCGAGGTCGGTGAGCACGGCCTGCCTCGTCACGGCGGGGTCGGGGTGCTCGTGGCGCTGCCGCACGTCCCAGCCCTCCGCGACGGTGCCGTCGGGCCGCGTGCCCCTGGTGAACGGCGACACGCCGGGGAAACCGGCGTCCGGTGCCCTGTCGTCGCTGGTGTAGAGGGGTTGGAGGGAGAACCCGTCGTAGGTCTCGGTCGCGAGCAGGTCCTCTGGCCGCCCGTCGACCTCCGTGCCCGACCTGCGCAGCACCTTCTCGACCAGCGCCTGCCACTGTTCACGCGTCGCCGGGTCGAACTCCGATGCCAGCCGCAGCTGGTCCGCCGAGGTCATAGGTGTTCCGCCTCCCCGAGATCCTGTGTGGGCCACGCTGGGGAAACCCGCGCCCTGAGTTTGACGCTACCGAGCAGCAGTCACCAGAGGGGAACTAGCACACGCGAGTGTGAGGCTGATCGCGCATGCAGGCAGAATGTCGGCCGTGTCCAGCACTGGGGAGCGCGTCGTCGCCGGGCGCTACCGGCTGCGCCGGCGGCTCGGCCAGGGCGCCATGGGCACGGTGTGGGAGGCGTTCGACGAGTGGCTGCGTCGTCCCGTCGCGGTCAAGGAGGTCCTCCTGCCGCCGGGTATGCCGGAGGTGCAGGCCGCTGAGCTGCGGGAACGTACCTTGCGCGAGGCTCGCGCGATCGCCGCGCTCTCGCACCCGAACGTGATCACCCTGCACGACGTGGCCCGCGAGGACGGCGAGCCGTTCGTCGTGATGGAGTTCGTGCACGCGCACAGCCTCGCCGCGATCATCGACGTGCTCGGCCCGCTGCCCACCCCCAAGGCCGCCGCCATCGCGGACGCGGTCGCCGCGGGCCTCGCGGCAGCCCACCAGGTCGGCATCACACATCGTGACGTCAAGCCCGGCAACGTGCTCATCGGGGTGGACGGCCGGGTGAAGCTCACCGACTTCGGCATCGCACGCAACGTGGCGGAACGGACACTGACCAGCACCGGGATCATGCTGGGCTCACCCGCCTACATCGCCCCCGAGGTCGCCGCTGGCCGCGAGGTCACCTCGGCCGCCGACCTGTGGAGCCTCGGCGCGACGCTGTTCGCGGTGGTCGAGGGCCGTCCGCCCTACGACGTGAACGGTGCCGTGCTGGCGACGGTCAACCAGGTCGTGCACGGCGACGTGCCGAGAGCGGACACCGGCGGCCCGATGGACGACATCGTGGCCGCGCTCATGGTGAAGGAGCCTGGCGAGCGGATCTCGCTGCACGACCTGCGCGACAGGCTGCACCCGCTGCTGCCGTCCCAGCACACGCCGCTGCTGTCCGAGGAGGAGCTGGCCCGCGTCCACGCCGCCGTCGAGGCGGCGAGTGCGCCCCGTGAGGGCACGACGACCGGCGAGCCGGAGCAGGACGTTCCGAGCGCGCCGCCGCTCGCCGCGGACCCCGGCCCGATACCGGACTCCACCCCGCTCGCCGGTGATCCGGGCCCACTGCCCGGTGGCGACGCTCCTGCCGAGAAGACGGGCGAGCCGCCCGCACTGGCCCCGGCACCCGGCCCGCTGCCGTTCGAACCGCCGTCCGGCGGTCCGAGGACCAGGGCCAGGGGTGCGCTGGCGACGGGAGTCGTGGCGTTCCTGGCCGTGCTGCTGTTCTTCGGCGCGGCGGGCGGCGGGTTCGCGCTGTCCAGGTACGTCGCGGACAAGCCCCTCCTGCCGCCGTCGAAGGAGGCCGTGCGAACCAGCACCTCGAGCCCGCCGTCGTCGGGGCTGCCGGACGCGATGAGCACGAGGTCGGGCAACGCGGCGACGGTCAAGGGTGAACAGGGCGGCGGGTTCACACTGCCCGTGCCGCGCGACTGGGTGGAGTTCGTCGAGCAGATCGGCGACCCAGACTTCGTGAACAGCACCCGCGTGTACTACCTGTCGCCGGACGGCACACAGCTGCTCACCGTCGAGCGGCTGGCCGGCTTCTACCCGAAGCACCAGATCGCCGAGTACGTCGACCGGCTGACGGCGCGGCGGCCGGACGTGACGGTCAGCGGGGTGGGCAAGGTCGAGATCCCAGGGCTGGCCACCAACGGCGTCACCCCGCAGGAGGGGGCGCTGGAGCTGACCTACCGCGCCACCACGAACGCGAAGGTGGTCGCGCCGAACGACCCGGCGGCGCTGGACCAGAACCGCGTGACCTACGCGCACCTGCTCCCGTTCGCGGGCGACCTGTGGGTCGTCTCGGTAACGGTCCCCATCGAGCAGGAGGACTCCGGGTCCCGCCTCTTCGACCGGATCGCCCCCGAGTTTCGTGTCACCGGCTGACTGTCGGTGGCAGGTCGTATCCTCGCCCGCGTGACCGAGACCCAGGACCTTGCCGCCGACGCGGCCGCCGCGATCGCCGAACAGACGGGCGTGGCGAGCCATGACGTGGCCGTCGTGCTCGGCTCGGGGTGGCGCCCGGCCGCCGACGAGTTCGGCGCGGCCGAGTTCGAGCTGCCGGTGGCCGACCTCCCCGGCTTCAGCGCCCCGACCGTCGCGGGCCACGGCGGGACGCTGCGGTCGTTGCGGGTCGCCGACAAGCGGGTCCTGATCCTGCTCGGCCGCACCCACCTGTACGAGGGCAGGGGTGTCGGCGCGGTGGTCCACGGCGTCCGCACGATCGCCGCGACCGGCTGCCGCGCGGTGGTGCTGACGAACGCGGCCGGCTGCCTGCGGGACGGCGTCGAGGTCGGCCAGCCGGTCCTGATCAGCGACCACCTGAACCTGACGGCCACGTCGCCGCTGGTGGGGGCCCGGTTCGTGGACCTGACGGACCTGTACTCCCCGCGCCTGCGTGCCCTGGCCAGGGAGATCGACGACACGCTGGTGGAGGGCGTGTACGCGGGTCTGCCCGGCCCGCACTTCGAGACCCCCGCCGAGATCCGCATGCTCCGCACGATGGGCGCCGACCTGGTGGGCATGTCGACGGTCCTCGAGGCGATCGCGGCACGTGCCGAGGGCGTGGAGGTGTTCGGCCTGTCCCTGGTGACGAACCTGGCGGCAGGCGTCACGGGCGAGCCGCTGAACCACGAGGAGGTCCTGGAGGCGGGCCGTGCGTCGGCCTCCCGCATGGGCAGGCTGCTGCACGCGCTGGTGGAACGGGCATGAGCCTGCCATCCGAGCTGCGTGACCGTGCCTTCCGCTGGATCGCCGACGACCCGGACACGGCCGCGAGGACGGAGCTGCAGCAGGTCACGGCCCGCGCCATGGGCGGTGACCAGCAGGCGGTCGACGACCTGGCCGACCGCATGAACGGCACGCTGACCTTCGGCACCGCGGGTCTGCGCGGCCCGGTCCGCGCCGGCTCGAACGGCATGAACAGGGCGGTGGTCATCAGGGCGACCCACGGCGTGGCGCAGTGGCTCGCGTACACGGGCCATGCAGGCGGCACCGTGGTCGTCGGCCGGGACGCCCGCCACGGCTCCGAGGAGTTCGCGCAGGCGGCGGCGGAGGTGCTGACGGCGGCCGGCTTCGTCGTGCGCACGATGCCGGGGCCGCTGCCGACCCCGGTGACGGCGTTCCACGTGCGTGCGCTCGGCGCGGTGGCGGGCATCCAGATCACCGCGTCCCACAACCCCCCGGCGGACAACGGCTACAAGGTCTACGCGGCCGACGGCGCCCAGATCGTGCCCCCGGACGACGGCCTGATCGAGACCGCGATCCGCGCCGCACCACCGGCCATCTCGGTGCCCGCCGCCCCGGGTGCCGTGCCGGTGGGCGACGTGTCCGCCTACGTGACCCGCATCGCCACACTGCCGCGAGGCACGTCGCGTGACCTGCGGGTGGCACTGACCCCGATGCACGGCGTCGGCGGCGAGACGGCCGTGGCGGCTCTGCGTGCCGCGGGCTTCACGGACGTCCGGGTGGTGATGGACCAGGCAGTCCCCGACCCGGACTTCCCGACGGTGGCGTTCCCGAACCCGGAGGAGCCCGGCGCCGCGGACCTGCTGCTGGCGCTGGCGGCGGAGGTGGACGCGGACCTTGCCATCGCCCTGGACCCGGACGCGGACCGCTGTGCCCTCGGCGTCCGGGACGGCGACCGGTGGCGCATGCTGCGTGGCGACGAGACCGGTGTGCTGCTCGGCTCGCACCTGCTGTCCACGATGGACACGCCGAACCCGTTGGTGGCGACCACGGTCGTGTCGTCGTCGATGCTGGCGCCGATAGCGGCGGCCCACGGCGCCCGCCACGCGGAGACCCTGACGGGCTTCAAGTGGCTGATGCGGGCTGGTGAGGGCCTGGTGTTCGCGTACGAGGAGGCGTTGGGTCTCGCGGTGGACCCGGACTTCGTGCGGGACAAGGACGGCATCTCGGCGGCGGTCGTGGCCTGCGACCTGGCGGCGACCCTCAAGGCGGCGGGCCGCACGCTGCCGGACGTGCTCGACGACCTGTCGGTGCGCCACGGCGTACACCTGACCGACCAGGTCTCCCTGCGCTTCGAGGACACCGCGGCGACGGCCCCGCTCGTGGCGTCGTTGAGAGCGGCACCCCCGTCGACGCTGGCGGGCGTCGAGGTGACGCAGGACAACCCGGCGCAGGACATCGTCCGCCTGAGGGGCGAGGGCGTGCGCGTGGTCGTCCGTCCGTCCGGCACGGAACCGAAGGTGAAGGCGTACCTGGAGGTCGTGACCCCGGTGACGGCCGAGCTCGGCCCCGCCAAAGCCGAGGCGGAGACGAGGATGGCCACGCTGCGGGACGAGGTCAGGGAACTGCTGGAGGCGTAGGAGTCGCGTGCCCAGGTTGCTGATCGTGCACCACACGCCGTCCCCGAGCATGCAGGCCATGTTCGAGGCGGTGGTGGCAGGAGCGACGACGGACGAGATAGAGGGCGTCGAGGTGGTGCGCCGCGCGGCCCTCGCGGCGACGGTGACCGACGCACTGGCGGCGGACGGCTACATCCTGGGCACCCCGGCCAACCTGGGCATGATGTCGGGTGCCCTGAAGGTCTTCTTCGACCAGATCTACTACCCGTGCCTCGACGCGACGAGGGGCAGGCCGTACGGCCTCTACGTCCACGGCAACAACGACACCGTCGGCGCGACGAGGGGCATCGAGTCGATCACCACGGGCCTCGGGTGGAAGAAGGCCGCCGACGTGGTCTCCGTGACGGGCGATCCCTCCGCACCGGCGACGCGGGCGTGCTGGGAGCTGGGTGCCACGGTGGCGGCGAGCCTGATGCCCTGAAATGGCTCAGGCCGACGCCGCGTGCTCCTCGGTGATGACCGCCCTCTCGCACTGCTCGTAGTTCGCGATCTTGTAGTTCAGAATTTCGAGACAGGAGTTCAGCTCGGCGATCCGGCCGAGAACCTCGCTGCGCTGGTCCACCAGAATCTGCTTGCGCCTGCCCGCGGACGCCACGCCCTGGTGGCGCAGCTTCGCGTACTCGCGCATCATGCGGATCGGCATTCCGGTCGTCCGCAGCTTGGTCAGGAACTCCAGCCAGGTCAGGTCGTCGTCCGAGTACGCGCGGCGGCCACCTGAGTCGCGTGCCGGCGGGTCGATCAGTTGGATGCGTTCGTAGTAACGGAGTGTGTCGATCGACAACCCACTGCGGTGGGCTGCCTCGGCGATCGCGTAGGTCACGTAGTCGACCGTAAGAGCTGGAGTGCGCTCCAGGTCAAGCCGGAGCTACAGGTCGCTCTCCTTGGGATGGGCCCACGCCTCCAGGTGGCCCGCCATCTCCTGGACGCCCACGTTTCCACGTCCCACCTCGCGAACGAGCTCGAGGGCCTCGTCCTCGTCGGCGTCGATCCACCACCCGTTCATGTCGCAGATGGTGACGGCCGACACCCAGCCGAGACGCCAGTTTCCCTCGACGAGGGGGCGGGTGCACACGATCGAGTCGAGCAGCGCGGCTGCCTTCAGCCACAGGGTCTCGTACGCCTGCACACCCAGCACCGTCGCGCGGGGGCGGTGTGCGGCGGCGTCCAGCAGCCCGAGGTCGCGTACCACCAGATCACCACCGGTTACGGCAGCGGCTAACACGAGAAGGTCGCTGGCGTCCAGATACATGATCACCGAGGAATCATGCCAGAACCCACCGACAATTTTGGTCGGAATAACGAGGTCCGTGATTTCGGTCAGCGGACCGGAAAGTCAGGCGGTGCCGATTCTTTCCAACAATCCCCGGTAGCGGGGCAGCACCCGGGAGAGCACCTCGCCGAGCTGTTGTTCCTTCTGCAGGCGTCCCCAGCGGTCGGCCAGGGCCAGCCGCATGATCTCCTGCTTCGACCTGCCCTCCGCGGCGGCCAGCTCGTCGAGGTGGTGGTTCTCCTCGTCGGTCAGCCTCAGTGTCATCGCCATGCGATCGACGGTACCACCGTGATACCAAAGATCACTAGATTCACACTGTGCCGTACTGCCGGTCACCGGCGTCGCCAAGGCCCGGCACGATGTAGCCGGAGTCGTTGAGCCGCTCGTCGATGGCCGCCGTCACCAGGCGGACCGGCAGCTGGGCCTCCGAGAGGTGCTTGATGCCCTCGGGTGCGGCGAGCGCGCACACGGCCGTCACGTCGGTCGCGCCCCGGTCGGTGAGCAGCCGGATCGTGTACTCCATCGAACCGCCGGTCGCCAGCATCGGGTCGAGCACGAAGACCGGGCGCGAGGCCAGGTCGGCGGGCAGCGACTCCATGTACGGCGTCGGCTTGAGCGTCTCCTCGTTTCGGGCCAGCCCGACGAACCCCATCTGCGCCTCGGGGATCAGCTTGTGCGCCTGGTCGGCCATGCCGAGCCCGGCCCGCAGCACCGGCACCAGCAGCGGCGGGTTCGCGAGCCAGTACCCCTCGGTCCGTGCCACCGGCGTGTGGATGCGTTCGGTGCGCACGGGCGCGTCCCGCATCGCCTCGTAGATGAGCATGACCGTCAGCTCGTGCAGTGCCGCGCGGAACACGGCGTTGTCGGTCCGGGCGTCCCGCATGACGGTCAGCCGCGACTTGGCGAGGGGATGATCGACGGTCAGCACGTCCATGGGGCGACACGGTACTGGGTCGACCGGGTGGCTACTTGTGCGCGAGCACCGCGAACATCGTCACCGACATGTGGAAGTCGCCGCTCTCGGCACCAGCTGCGAGGTCGGAGAGGAACTGCGCGCACCCCTCGGCGTCGATCACGCCCCGGTCGACCGCCATCCGGCCCAGCATCCGCACCAGCGGCCCGGTCGCCGCCGACGGCGACTGCATCAGCGCCTGCGACCCGATGTCGTCCACCGTCAACCCGGCACGCACGAGCTGGCCGGGTAGCCGCCGTGCCGCGAACGGGTTCGCGATGCCGCCGCGCATGGCCTCGGTGATCACCTCCGCGATCTCCGCGTCACCGGGGTGCACGATCGCGGTCGCCCAGTCGGTGTCGGTGACGACGACGCGGCCACCCGGCCGCAGCACCCGCGCGATCTCGCTGGCCGCCCGGTCCGGCTCGGTGAGGTGCTGGAACAGCCGCTCGCACGTGACCGCGTCCACGGACGCGTTGGGAAACGGCAGGTCGTAGACGTTGCCGGGGACGAACCGGGCACGTGGCGCACGCCGGGCGGCCTCCGCGCGCATGCCGTCGTTCAGGTCGACGCCGATGGCCTCGCCCGCCTCGCCGACCGCCTCTGCCAGCAGGCGGGCGTGCTCCCCGGTGCCGGAGCCCACGTCGAGTACCCGCTCGCCCGGCTTCAGGCCGAGCACCGCGACCGACCACGCGCGCAACCGGGGGATGCCCGGTAAGCCGGACTGGTGGTCAAGAGCGGCGATTTGCTTGCCGAGGTCCGCTTTGGCGAGGTCGTCCGTGGACAAATGGTCGTGCGGGGCACCGTCGGACATGTGCGCACGATAACCTCACCCGCGTGAGTGAACCGCCAGCCGTGCCAGACCCGCGGGAGATGCGGGTGTCCAACGACGACCGTGAACGCGTCGCGCGGGTCCTGCACGATGCGATGGCAGAGGGGCGCCTCACGGTCACCGAGCTGGAGGAACGGCTCGACAAGGTCTACGCGGCCAAGACGTTCGGCGATCTCGAACCGCTGCTGCGCGACCTGCCGGTCGGCAACCAGGCGGCACATCTCACACTCCCGCCGCCCGCGCCGGGCACCCAGCCGGTGGCGATGCCGGGCAACCGCATCGGCGGCCGGGGCACGTCGACGGGCGCCGTGGCGATCATGTCCGGCACCGACCGCAAGGGCATCTGGACCGTCCCGCCGACGTTCACGTCGTTCGCCCTGATGGGCGGCATCGAGATCGACCTGACGCAGGCCAGGTTCGAGGAAGCCGAGACGACCATCCAGGCGTTCGCGTTCATGGGCGGCATCGAGATCTACGTCCCGGACGACATCGTCGTGCAGGTCAACGGCGTCGGCTTCATGGGCGCGTTCGAGAACCACTCGCAGAGCCAGGCCCAGCCGAGGCCGGGCCTGCCGCTCGTGCGGATCACCGGCCTCGCCGTGTGGGGCGGCGTCGACGTCAAGCGCAGGAAGCGCAAGGGCGCCAAGGAGATCGAGGACTAGTTCCCTGGTGGTTCGATCAGCTCGACGGTGAACCGCTGGTCCGCGCGTCCGAGCAGTCGACCTGGCGGGGTCGCGATGCGGCACTCGGGAACCGGGCGATCCGTTGGGGGATCACTCGACGGCGGCTCGCGCCCCGCGCTGACGGTGCCCGTGCCCGCCTAGACTCGGGCCCATGGCAGCACCCTCAACGGCGAGTGCCGGGTTACCGCCCGCGCTGGCCGACGCGACCAGGGACGAGTCGGCCCTGCGGCGGTTCCTGCACGGCCTACCCGGCGTCGACCAGGTCGGGGTCGAGCAGCGCGCGGCAGGCCTGGCGACCCGCAGCATCAAGAAGGCAGCCAAGCTCTGGGCGATCGACACCGCCATCAGCATGGTCGACCTGACCACCCTCGAAGGCGCGGACACCGCGGGCAAGGTGCGGTCCCTCTGCGCGAAGGCCCGCCGCCCCGACCCCGAGCGACCCGAGGTCCCGAAGGTCGCCGCCGTCTGCGTCTACCCGGACATGGTCGAGACCGCCGCCAGGGAGACGCGGGGCACCGGCATCGACGTCGCGAGCGTCGCCACCGCGTTCCCGTCCGGCCGGTCGTCGCTGAGGATCAAGGTCGCCGACACCGAGCTGGCCGTCGAGAGCGGCGCCACCGAGGTCGACATGGTCATCGACCGGGGTGCGTTCCTCTCCGGGCAGTACGGCCGGGTGTTCGACGAGATCGTCACCATCAAGCAGGCCTGCGGCGACGCCCACCTCAAGGTGATCCTGGAGACCGGCGAGCTGACCACGTACGACAACGTCCGACGCGCCTCCTGGCTCGCGCTGCTGGCCGGCGGCGACTTCATCAAGACCTCCACCGGCAAGGTCAGCCCCGCCGCCACGCTGCCCGTCACCCACGTGATGCTCCAGGCCGTCCGCGACTGGCACACCCAGACCGGCGAGCACCGCGGCGTCAAGCCGGCGGGCGGCATCCGCAACACCAAGGACGCCATCCGCTACCTGGTCGCCGTCCACGAGGTGGCGGGCGAGGCGTGGCTCACCAACAAGCTGTTCCGCTTCGGCGCCTCCAGCCTGCTCAACGACCTGTTGATGCAGCGCCGCGCCCAGCTCGACGGCCACTACAGCGGCCCTGACTACGTGACGGTGGACTGACATGTGGGAGTACGCCCCGGCGCCAGAGTCCCGGGACATCGCCAACCTCAAGCCCAGCTACCGGATGTTCGTCGACGGCGAGTTCGTCGAGGGCGCCGGCGAGCCGCTGAAGACCGTCAACCCGGCCACCGAGGAGGTCCTGGCCGAGGTGAGCACGGCGAGCAAGGAGGATGTCGACCGCGCCGTCAGGGCCGCCCGTCGCGCCTACGACCGCGTCTGGGGAAAGATGCCGGGCGCGGAGCGCGCCAAGTACATCTACCGGATCGCCCGCATGATGGCAGAGCGCGCGCGTGAGCTTGCCGTGCTGGAGAGCCTCGACAACGGCAAGCCGATCAGGGAGTCCCGCGACGTCGACGTGCCGACCGCGTCCGCGCACTTCTTCTACCACGCGGGCTGGGCCGACAAGCTCGCCTACGCGGGCCTCGGCCCCGACCCGAGGCCACTCGGCGTGGCGGGCCAGGTCATCCCGTGGAACTTCCCGCTGCTCATGGCCGCGTGGAAGATCGCACCGGCCCTGGCCTGCGGCAACACGGTCGTGCTGAAGCCTGCCGAGACGACACCGCTGACCGCGCTGGTGCTCGCCGAGATCATCCAGCAGGCCGAGCTGCCGCCCGGCGTGGTCAACATCCTGCCCGGCGCGGGTGACGTCGGCGCCGAGCTGGTCGGCCACCCCGGCGTCGACAAGATCGCGTTCACCGGCTCGACCGACGTCGGCAAGCAGATCCAGCGCTCGCTCGCGGGCAAGGGCAGGAAGGTCACACTGGAGCTGGGTGGCAAGGCCGCCAACGTCGTGTTCGACGACGCGCCGCTCGACCAGGCCGTCGAGGGCATCGTCAACGGCATCTTCTTCAACCAGGGCCACGTCTGCTGCGCGGGCTCGCGCCTGCTGGTGCAGGAGTCGATCGCCGACGAGGTGGTCGAGAAGCTGCACGCCCGCATCTCGACCCTGCGCATCGGCGACCCGCTGGACAAGAACACCGACGTCGGTGCGATCAACTCACGTGAGCAGCTCTCCAGGATCACCTCGCTGGTCGAGTCCGGCGAGGCCGAGGGCGCCGAGAAGTGGGTGAGCCCGTGTCCGTTGCCGGACAAGGGTTTCTACTTCGCGCCGACCGTGTTCTCCGGCGTCAGCCAGGCGATGCGCATCGCCCGCGAGGAGATCTTCGGGCCCGTGCTGTCGGTGCTGACGTTCCGCACGCCGGACGAGGCCGTGGCCAAGGCCAACAACACCCCGTACGGCCTCTCCGCGGGTATCTGGACCGACAAGGGCTCCAGGATCCTCTGGATGGCCGACAAGCTGCGTGCCGGCGTGGTGTGGGCCAACACGTTCAACCGGTTCGACCCGACCGCGCCGTTCGGCGGCTACCAGGAGTCCGGCTTCGGCCGCGAGGGTGGCCGCGCGGGACTGGAGGCATACCTCGATGTCTGACCGACTCTCGGTCGCCAAGACCTACAAGCTCTACATCGGCGGCGCGTTCCCGCGTTCGGAGTCCGGCCGCTCCTACCCGGTGCGCGACGCCAAGGGCGCGTTCCTGGCCAACGCGGCGCACGGCTCGCGCAAGGACGTCCGCGAGGCGGTCGTGGCCGCACGCAAGGCGTTCGGCGGCTGGTCCGGCGCCACGGCGTACAACCGGGGCCAGGTGCTGTACCGGGTGGCCGAGCTGCTGGAGGGCAGGCGCGAGCAGTTCATCGCGGAAACCGCGGCGAGCGAGGGCATCGCGGCCAAGAAGGCGCAGTCCACAGTGGACGCCGCGATCGACCGGTGGGTCTGGTACGCGGGTTGGGCGGACAAGGTGGCGAGCGTCCTCGGCGCGTCGAACCCCGTTGCCGGGCCGTACTTCTCGTTCTCCCTGCCAGAGCCGACGGGTGTGGTCGGCGTGCTCGCGCCGCAGTCGTCCTCGCTGCTGGGCCTGGTGAGCGTGGTGGCACCGGTGATCGCGACTGGCAACACGGCCGTGGTCGTCACGTCGCAGGACCGGCCGCTGCCCGCGATCACGTTGTCGGAGGTGCTGGCGACCTCGGACGTGCCGGGTGGCGTGGTGAACATCATCACCGGCCGCACGGCCGAGCTGGCGCCGTGGCTCGCCTCGCACGCCGACGTCAACGCACTCGACCTCGCAGGCGCACCGGAGTCGATGCGAGCCGAGCTGGAGGCCTCTGCCGCGGACACGGTCAAGCGGGTCCTGCGGGCCAGGTCGACCGAGCCGGACTGGCACGAGCAGCCAGGCATGTCACGGCTGAGGGCGTTCCTGGAAACGAAGACGGTCTGGCATCCGATGGGGGTGTGATCTGTGACATGGCCTCGCTCCGCTCGGCGTTCGCGGGCCTGGCTCCGGTGTCTTCCCTCCCTGCGCTGCTCGGCGAGGTCGCTTCGCTCCCGGCGCCTGCGCTGCTCGGTCAGTCCAGACACCGGCGGCCCGCTCATGCGATTCCAGGGACGAACGGCGGTGGTTTGACCTACCCTTTGGATTCGAGCAGGAGGGGTAGGGATGACTCACGACGACCAGCCACCGCCGCCACCCCCGCCGGGCTACGACGCCGACGGGGCCGCGTTCGACGGCTTCCGTAGGGGCTACCGACCACTTGCCGACGACCTGCACGACACGACACGCACGAACCTCGACGCGCACACGTCCATGGACGGCAACGCCTTCTCCAGGGTCGGCCGCGACGTCGGCCTGTCCGACGCCGTCCGCAACGCGACGCGGAGCCAGCTGGACCGCGTGAACGGCCTCGCGGGCAACACGACCGCGATGGACGACGCTGTGGCGGGCACGTGGACGAACTACGAGTCCCTGGAGGACGAGCACGACCGGCGGATCCGGCGAGCGATTGGTGAGATCACGTGACGACGACGGTCCCCCTTGTCACCCCGCTGATCCAGCCCGCCGCCGACGCGCAGCGCCAGCTGGTCACCGACGACGGCGCCATCGACAGCGTCGGCCAGGCGCACGGAAACGTCCAGAACGCGCTGTACACGTATGACACGGACTCGGGCGCACAGGTCCGCACGCTGCAGTACGGCTGGACGGGCAGCGCCGCCGACCGCCAGGCGGCCGACGCCCAGACGCTCGGCACGACGGCCAAGGACATCAGCGAGTACAGCGCCCAGGTCCAGTCCGCGGTCCGGGACGCCGCGGGCATCCTCAAGGTGGGCCAGAACTCGAACCAGCAGCTCATCGACAACTTCATGGACAAGGCCGCCGAGCTGCTGTCGGCCGCGTCGGCGTTGCGTGCCGCGGGCGACAACGCGGGTGCGCAGGCCAAGATCTCCGAGCTGATCCGCCTCGGCGCACAGGTCAGCGGCGAGAGCAGCACCAACCTCGAAGCCACGATGGCCCAGCTGACCGGCGTCGTCGACCGCCTGAACGGCAGCGGCGCGACCACTCCGGCCGGCGCGGACGGCGCCAACGGCAACCAGCCCCCGGCCGCCTACAACCAGGGCGGTGGCGGTGGCGGTGGGGGCGGTCACGGCGGTGGGGGCGGTGGCGGGGGAGGTGGCGGCGGTGGCGTCGTCACGAAGAAGCGGCTCCCGGTCGCGATCCCGCCCCAGCCGGGCACCGGCGTGGCGATCAACCTGCCGGGCGGCGCCACGGTCATGGCCCCGAACGAGACCGCCGCGAAGGCCGTCCGCGCGGCCCTGACACAGCTGGGCGTGCCGTACGTGTGGGGCGGCACCGCACCGGGCGTCGGCCTGGACTGCAGTGGTCTGACCCAGTACGCGTACGGCGAGGCGGGCCTGGACATCCCGCGCACCTCCGGCGAGCAGGACATCGGCGCCGAGGTCCCCTCCGCCGACCAGTTGCTGCCCGGAGACCTGGTGTGCTGGGAGGGCCACGTGGCCATGTACATCGGCGACGGCCAGATGATCGAGGCGGGCGACCCGGTGGAGATCAGCCCGCTGCGCACGTCCAACTCGGGCATGCCGTTCGTCGGCTTCTACCGCCCGACCGGCTGACCCCACCGCACTGAAGGACGCCTTCAGTACGCCCGGCGTTACGAAGGGGCCCTTCAGTGCGCCCAGTGTTACGAAGGCGTCCTTCAGTGCGCTCCTCGGGCCACGGGTGCCCGGTCGGCGGGTGTTTCGGGCACACTTGATGCCGTACCGGGGATCAGGAGGGGTCGTGGAGATCGACATCGACCACGAGCTGGCGGTGTTGGACCGCAAGGTCGCGCAGGCGGACGAGCGGGCGCAGGCCCAGGTCGCGCGGGTCGGCCGCGTCAGTGGGCGGGCCGCGTCGCCGGACGGGGGCATCGAGGTCGAGGTGGCGCCAGGCGGGCTGCTCACCGGCCTCACGCTGTCCCCGGCCGCGGTGTCGGGCGACATGGAGACCCTCGCGCGCAACATCATGTCGCTCGCCGACCGCGCCACCCGCCGCGCGGGCAGCAACATGTACAAGGCGCTCTCGCCCGTCCTCGGTGAACGGGGCGAGAAACATCTGGCCTCGCTCGGTTACGTGCCGGTGGACGACGAGGACGCCGCTGAGGTCGACTTCTCCGACCCGCTCAAGCAGCGAGGGGGCAGACGATGATCGAGCGGGAGCCGGTCGAGCGCCACACCACGCAGCTGATCGAGGACGGCCGCGCGCGGCAGGAGGCACTGTCCAAAGTGGACGGAATACTGGCCGGGGTGCGCGGCACGGCCCACGACCGCAACGGGACCGTCGAGGTCACCGTCGACGGCCGGGGCAAGCTCGTGAACCTCTGGCTGGCGCAGGAAGCCGCACGGTACGGGCCCGACGGGCTCGCGCGGCTGATCGTCAAGGTCACGGCGGTCGCCATGGACGACGCCACCCAGACCGGCTACAACAAGGTCGCCCGGCTGCTCGGCGACAACCTCACGTTCGCGCTCGAGCAGCTGTCCGGCCGGGCCGCCCCGGCACGCCGCCAGGACGACGGCGGCATCACCGCCGAGGAGTTCCAGGCACGCCGCGATCGGCGCGTCGAGGGGCCCGCCGCCGACCGGACAGAGCTCGACACGTTCGACCCCTCGTCGCTACGGTCCGACCGGTGATCCAACGGTCACCTGCTACCCCGTAGGCTTCCCCCCGGATTCTGAGTGCTCACGGATATGCCTCACCTGGAGGTCCAGCAATGTCCCAGGACATAGTTTCGATCGAGCTCGGCCTACCGCAGGGCGACCTCGTGACTCTGTGGGCGCCACGCTGGCGGGAGGACGGCGAGGAGTGGGAGGCGTTCCTCGGTCACGAGGACGACCTCTACGCGTTCCCTGACGCGGCCCACCTCGCCGCGTTCGTCCGCACCGTCGATGAGCACGACCTGGTCGACCACCCCGCGTGGGACGTCGTGCCGCAGCTGTCGGTACCGGAGCTGCTGCCCGACGAGGCACACACCTACGACCTCGTCGGCGTGCCCGAGCTGGCTGCCGAGGAGCCGGACACGTGGACCATCGGCGAGCTGGCGGACATCATCTCGATCGTCCGGTCGCTCGCCGACGTGTGCGAGCTCGACGAGGTGCACGAGGTCCTGAACTCCGCCGCCGGGTTCTCGGTGCTGGAGCAGGGCACGTTCCCCTTCACCGGCCGCGAGGGCGAGAAGCTGTGGAACGATCTCGCCGAGACGATCGCCGAGCGCTGGGACGAGGTCCTCGACGCCATCGACGACGTCGTCTACACGCCTGAGGTCGACAAGGCCGTCCTCGACCAGACCACGGACGAGCTCGCCGCGTTCCAGGCCGAGTCCGCCGAGGCGGAGAGCGCCCTGGATGCGGAGGACGCGGACGACGTCGACGACGCGGAGTCCACAAAGGACGACGAGGACCACGACGCCGACGACCACGACGAGGACGAGGACGAGGAAGAAGGGGACGACGAGGAGGAAGAGGCCGAACCGGAGCCGGTCGGCTTCTGGGCCGAGGTGGGCATCGACCCCATCAAGATCATCACGGCCGAGGCGGAGTACTACACGCTCCGCTGCTACCTCGACGACGAGCCGATCTTCCTTGGCACCAGGGGAAAGATCAAGGTCGCGAAGTCGCCGAGGGCGCTCGCCAAGCACGTCGCGCAGCACGGCAACGAGGACAACGACCTCGCCGAGGTGTCGACATGGGAGGACGTGGCAAACAAGGCCACGGACGGCAGCCTGGAGGTCGAGGTCGAGACCGACAACACCTACGTGCTGCAGGGTCTCGCGGACGACATCGGGGAGGGCCCCGACGCGGTCGACCCGGTCCAGCTCGACCTCGCCGTCGAGCTGCTGAACGACGCTGCGGACTGGGCAGGCGACAAGTCCGTCTCCGAGGCGCTCGCGCAGTCGGAGAGCCTCGGCTGGCTGGTCTCGTTCGTCCTGCGGCCGGACCCGACGCGGCTGGCCCCGAGCCCGCCGTTCGAGGCCGAGGTCGAGTCGTGGCAGGCGTTGGTCGAGGCCTTCGAGGAGCGGTTGGACCTCCAGAAGTAGGTCGTGGGGGGCCCGCGCGGCCCCCCACGAACCCGCTCTAGCCCATCAGCGCGGCGTAGCCGGGCTTGATGACGTCGTTGATGATCGCGAGCCGCTCGTCGAAACCGATGAACGCCGACTTCATCGCGTTGATCGTGAACCACCGCAGGTCGGCCCAGTCGTACCCGAACGCGTCCACCAGCGCGGCCATCTCCGTGGACGGCAGGCAGTTCGACATGAGCCGGTTGTCGGTGTTGACCGTCACCCGGAAGCGCAGCTTCGTGAGCAGCCCGATCGGGTGTTCCGCGATCGACGGCGCCGCGCCGGTCTGCACGTTCGACGACGGGCACATCTCCAGCGGGATGCGGCGGTCCCGCACGTAGCTCGCGAGCCTGCCGAGCTGGACCGAGCCGTCGCCCGCGACCTTGATGTCGTCGACGATCCGCACGCCGTGGCCGAGCCGCTCGGCGCCGCAGTGCTGGATCGCCTCCCAGATCGACGGCAGGCCGAACGCCTCGCCGGCGTGGATGGTGAAGTGCGCGTTCTGCTGGCGCAGGTACTCGAAGGCGTCGAGGTTGCGCGTGGGCGGGAACCCGGCCTCGGGGCCCGCGATGTCGAAGCCGACGACGCCGGAGTCCCGGTGCCGCACGGCCAGTTCCGCGATCTCCAGTGACCGCGCGTTCTGCCGCATGGCGCACAGGAGGGTGCCGATCCGGATTGTCCTACCGGCTTCTTTCGCTTTCACCGCACCGATTCGAAAGCCTTCCTGCACTGCTTCCACGATCGTGTCGAGACTGAGACCGTTCTCGCAAAACAACTCCGGGGCGTAACGAACCTCGGCGTACACGACGCCGTCCGCGGCGAGGTCCTCCGCGCATTCCGCCGCGACGCGGACCAGTGCCTCGGTCGACTGCATCACACCGCAGGTGTGCGCGAAGGTCTCGAGGTAGCGCACCAGCGACCCCGAGTCGGCCGCCTCGGTGAACCAGCGGCCCAGTTCGCCTACGTCGCTGGTGGGCAGGTCGCGGTAGCCGCACGCGTCGGCCAGGTCGATGACCGTGGCGGGTCGCAGACCACCGTCCAGGTGATCGTGGAGGAGGACTTTGGGAGCGGTGCGGATGGCCTCCGGGGTCACCGGAACGGAGTTCGTGCTCAACATGATGCAACGGTACTCGGAGGGTGACGTCACCCAGTCGGGTAACCAATACAGCACACAAGGTCATCTTGGGTACTGGCATTCGGCGCTATGATCCTGCTCCGAACGGTCCAAGATTTCGTGTCTGGACCTGCGTTGAACTAACGGGTGGTGTATGGGCGCGTTCTGGGAGTGGCTAGGCTCCCCAGGTCGGCCCTGCCCCTCCCCACGACGAAGGTCACCTCCGTGAACGAGAACAACAACTCGACGGTTTCGTTCGACCGGATGCGCAACATGCTGGTGCGCGCGGCCGAGATCCGTGAGAGCGAACAGCAGCAGATCTTCGACACGCTGGACGAGATCCACGCCAGGCTGTCGCCTCTGGAGTCCATCGGCGCGGTGCGCAAGCGCTTGTCGGAGATCCCGGACCGCACGGACGTCACCGCACTGGCCTCGCGGGTCGAGGACGCCATGGCGAAGCTGGAGGCGCAGGACGCCACGCTGGCGGCGCTGACGCGGGCCGTCGAGGGCATCGTCGACAAGCTGGCCACGCCGTTCGCCCAGCTCGACGGCAGGCTCGACGGGGTGACGGGCCGCTTCGAGGGCGTCGCGGGGCGCATGGACGGGCTCGAGGACAAGCTGGCGAGCATCCACCGCCGCATCGACGAGCTGGACACCCACCTCGACAAGCACCTCGACAAGCAGGACGCGAAGCTCGACGCCCTGCCGGGCAGCGTCACGGGCCCGGTGAAGGAGCGCGTCGCGGCGGCGGAGACCAACCTCCGCGCGCGGGTCGACGAGGTCGACGGCGCGGTCCGCGGTCAGCTCGACGGTGTCCGCGGCCAGGTCGACGCCGCCCGCGACGACGTCAGGCAGTCGCTGAAGGAGTCCTCGGACGCCGTGTCCGCGAAGGTGGGCGAGACGTCGCAGTCACTGCGCGACTCGCTGGCCTCGGCGTCGGAGACGTTGCAGGGCCAGGTGGCAGGCGCGTCCGAGGCGGTCCAGAACAAGCTCGTCGAGACCTCCGAGGGCCTGCACGCGAACATCGACCAGAAGTCGACGTCCGTGTCGATGAAGGTGGAGGCCTCCCGCAAGGCGCTGCAGGACTCGATCGACGACACCAAGACGACGGTCGACGGCACCGAGCGGCTCGAGGAGCTGGCCGTCCGCCTCGAGCAGGTGACGGGCAGGCTGGACGGCATGACCAACCGCCTTGACGCGGTGGAGGACGGTTTCCAGACCAAGATCGCCGAGATGGGCACCACGCTGGCGGAGAGCCTGTCGAAGGTCGAGGGCACGCTGACCAGGCAGCCAGACAGCGACTCGGTGGCGTCCATGGTGAAGAAGAGCAACGAGGAGTCCGAGCGGCGGATCGGCGGCCACCTCGACGAGGCCATGGCGACCTTCGCGGAGCTGATGATGGGTGGCGGCGGCCAGCCCCCGCGCCCGCCCGCCACGCTCCCGCGTCAGACGGCCCGCCGCCGCAACGGCAAGCCCCAGAAGGGCAACACGCCCGAGGACAACGACGTCGACATCACCAGCTGACGTTCTCCCGGGTAGCGACAGAAGGCCCCCGAAGCGGTTCGGGGGCCTTCTTCCGGTGTTGACAGGCAAGCAGCCACTTGCCTAATGTTCTGGCCCGTGGGCGATGTCTTCAAGGCCCTGGCCGACCCGACGCGCCGCACGATCCTCGACGAGCTGACCGACCGGAACGGTCAGACACTGTTCGAGATCTGCTCGCGCCTGGCGAACAGGCACGGGCTCGGCTCGACACGGCAGGCGATCTCGCAGCACCTCGACGTTCTGGCGGACGCCGGTCTCGTCGAGACCCGCCGCGAGGGCCGCTACAAGTTCCACTACATCAACACGACGCCGCTCGAACCGATTGTCGAGCGGTGGCTGAACAAGGCTGGGAAGGACTGACGTGAGGATCAACCTGGCGAGCGTGCTCGTCGACGATCAGGAGAAGGCGCTGCGGTTCTACACCGACGTCCTCGGGTTCAGGGAGAAGACCAACGTGCCGCTGGGTGAACACCGGTGGCTCACCGTGGTGTCGCCGGAGGACCCGGACGGCACGGAGCTGCTCCTCGAGCCCGACGAGCACCCCGCGGTCAAGCCGTTCAAGTCTGCGCTGGTCGCCGACGGCATCCCGTTCACCTCGTTCGCCGTCAAGGACGTCCACGCCGAGTACGAGCGGCTGCGCGGGCTCGGGGTGCACTTCACCCAGGAGCCGACGGAGATGGGGCCGGTGACGACCGCGGTGCTCGACGACACCTGTGGCAACCTGATCCAGATCGCCCACCACGCGGGCTAGCCGGCAACGCACTGAAGGACGCCTTCGTAACGCTGGGCGTCAGGAAGGCGTCCTTCAGTGCGCCGGGTGTTACGCCGGTTCCGGTTCGCGCAGGGCGGGTCGTGCCTCGGGGGCCGCGCCCCGGCTGGCGTCGGCCGCCAGGTCGTCCGGCTGGTTCTGGGAGTCGCGCTCGGCCTCCACCCTGGCCTTGTACAGCTCCACCTCCTTGGCCACGGTCTCCTCCGACCAGCTCAGGACCTCACCCATCAGGGCGGCGACCTGCTCGACGCAGTCCACCCCCCGGTGCGGGTACTCGATCGAGATCCTGGTCCGGCGGGCGAGTGCGTCCTCGACGTGCAGCGCGCCCTCGTGCGACGCGGCGTAGACGATCTCCACCTGCAGGTAGTCCGGGGCCGCCGTCAGCGGGCGCAACAGCTCCGGCCGGTCCGCCGCCAGCGCGAGCACCTCGTGCACCAGCGAGCCGTACCGGTCCAGCAGGTGCCGCACCCGGTAGGGGTGCAGCCCGTGCTTCGCACCCAGCTGGTCGACCTGGTTCACCAGCGCGTGGTAGCCGTCCGCGCCCAGCAACGGGACCTTGTCGGTGATCGACGGCTGCAGCCTGCCGGGCAGGTCCGCTGACGCAGCGTCGACCGCGTCGGCCGCCATCACCCGATAGGTCGTGTATTTGCCGCCCGCGATCGCCACCAGACCGGGTGAAACCCTGGCCACGGCGTGCTCCCGCGACAGTTTCGACGTCTCCTCGCTCTCGCCCGCGAGCAACGGTCGGAGGCCCGCGTACACCCCTTCGATGTCGTCGTGGGTGAGCGGCGTCGCCAGTACGGCGTTGACGTGTTCCAGGATGTAGTCGATGTCGGCCTTCGTCGCCGCCGGATGGGCCAGATCGAGATTCCAGTCCGTGTCCGTGGTCCCCACGATCCAGTGATTTCTCCACGGAATGACGAAAAGAACGGATTTCTCCGTTCGCAGGATCAGGCCCGACTCGGACACGATCCGGTCGCGTGGCACGACGATGTGCACACCCTTCGACGCCCGCACGCGGAACCGGCCTCGGGAGCCGGAGAGCCGCTGCAGCTCGTCGGTCCACACGCCGGTGCAGTTGATCACCGCGTTGGCCTGGATCTCGAGGGTGCGGCCGTCCTCGACGTCGCGAACGGTCACGCCGGACACCCGGTCCGCCTCCCGGACGAAGCCCGTGACCTGGGTGGACGTTCGGATGACCGCGCCGTAGTGACCTGCGGTGCGTGCCACGGTCATGGTGTGCCGGGCGTCGTCGGACTGGGCGTCGTAGTAGCGGATGCCGCCGATCAGAGCCGACCGCTTCAGCGCGGGGACGAGCCGCTGCGCACCCGCGCGAGTCAGGTGCTTCTGCCCTGGCACCGAGCGTGAGCCGCCCATCGAGTCGTACATGAACAGGCCCGCGGCCGTGTAGGGGCGCTCCCAGAAGCGATGCTTCAGTGGGTAGAGAAAACTCACGGGCTTCACCAGATGGGGTGCCAAACGGGTGAGCATCAGCTCCCGCTCCCGCAAGGCCTCGCGCACGAGCCCGAACTCGAGCTGCTCCAGGTACCGCAACCCGCCGTGGAAGAGTTTCGACGACCGGCTCGACGTGCCGGAGGCCAGGTCACGGGCCTCGACGAGCGCCACCCGCAGTCCTCGGGTCGCGGCGTCGAGCGCGGTGCCCGCGCCGACCACGCCACCGCCGATGACGACGAGGTCGAACGTCTCCGAGCCGAGCCGCTGCCAGGCTTCTTCTCGTTCGGCGGTGCCCAGCCGACCGCCGTTGGTGTCCGCTGTCACGGGCCCCTCCTCGCCTTTTCATCATTCTCGGTAATCATCGAGTCCGAGAACCACGCTACCGGCCTAACGACCCTCCCGATATCTGGACAAGTTGACCTTGGACTCGTAGCGTCCGCTGAGGGTAGGCGCCGGAGCCAGACCCTCGGGCCGGCGGACCGCCTACCCCTTCAGCACGAAGGAGTAGTCGTGGATCTTAACTTCGGCGAGATCTTTCTCTGGGAAATGCTGGGCACCGCGGGCCTGATCCTCCTCGGCGCGGGTGTGGTCGCGAACGTTGTGCTGAAAAACACCCTTGGCAACAACGGCGGCTGGCTACTGATCAACATCGGCTGGGGTTTCGCGGTCTTCGTCGGCGCGAGCATCGCCAACCCCTCCGGCGCACATCTCAACCCGGCGGTCACCCTCGGCCTCGCGGCCGCGGGCAAGACGGAGTGGTCGGACGTACCCGCCTACCTGATCGGCCAGCTGGTCGGTGCCTTCATCGGTGCCGTCCTCGCCTGGCTGACCTACAAGCTCCAGTTCGACACGCACGACGAACCGGTGAACACGCGGGGCATCTTCTGCACCGGCCCGACCGTGCCCAACTACGTCTGGAACGTCATCACGGAGGTCATCGGCACGTTCGTGCTGGTGTTCTGGATCCTGCTGAGCCCGGGTGCGGAGGCGGGCGACGACGTGCCGACGTTCGGCAACTCCGCGCTCGGCTACGCGGCCGTGGCGTTCGTCGTGATCTCGATCGGTGCCTCGCTCGGTGGCCCGACCGGGTACGCCATCAACCCGGCGCGTGACCTCATGCCACGTCTGGCGTACGCGGTGCTGCCCATCAGGGACAAGGGCAGCGCAGAGTGGAACTACGCGTGGGTGCCGGTGGTGGGCCCCATCGTCGGCGGTGTGCTCGCCGGTCTCCTTTACCAGATCCTGCCGACCTCCTGACTGAAGAGAGGCATTAAAGCCATGACGAGCTATGTGGCCGCGATCGACCAGGGCACGACGTCAACCCGGTGCATGGTCTTCAGCCATTCGGGTGAGGTCGTCTCGGTCGACCAGAAGGAGCACGAACAGATCTTCCCGAAGGCCGGCTGGGTCGAGCACGATCCGGAGGAGGTCTGGCGGAACACGCGCGAGGTGGCGGCCGGCGCACTGGCCAAGGCCGACCTGCACGTGAAGGACCTGGTGGCGGTGGGCATCACCAACCAGCGCGAGACCGCGGTGGTGTGGGAGAAGTCGACCGGCAAGCCGGTGTACAACGCGATCGTCTGGCAGGACACGCGCACCGACCGGATCTGTGCCGAGCTGGAGGCGCTCGGCGGTGGTCAGGAGCGATACAAGGCGAAGACGGGCCTGCCGCTCGCGACGTACTTCTCCGGACCGAAGGTCCGCTGGATCCTGGACAACGTCGACGGT
Source organism: Actinophytocola oryzae (assembly GCF_004364325.1). Classification (GTDB taxonomy): domain Bacteria; phylum Actinomycetota; class Actinomycetes; order Mycobacteriales; family Pseudonocardiaceae; genus Actinophytocola; species Actinophytocola oryzae. Next base: position 199,870 of record NZ_SOCP01000020.1, read on the forward strand.
GCGCGGCAGCGGGCCGAGGCGGGCGAGCTGCTGTTCGGGAACATGGACACCTGGCTGCTGTGGAACATGACCGGCGGCCCTGACGGCGGCGTGCACGTGACCGACCCGACCAACGCGTCCCGCACCCTGCTCATGGATTTGTCGACATTAGCGTGGGATCCCGACATCGCGTCGGACATGGGCATCCCGCTGTCGATGCTGCCGGAGATCCGGTCGTCGTCCGAGGTGTACGGGCAGGTGCGGGAGCGGGGGGCGCTCGCCGGTGTGCCGATCGCGGGCATCCTGGGCGACCAGCAGGCGGCGACGTTCGGGCAGGCGTGCCTGTCGGTGGGCGAGGCCAAGAACACCTACGGCACCGGCAACTTCGTACTGCTCAACACGGGCAACGAACAGGTGGCGTCGGAGAACGGCCTGCTGACGACGGTCTGCTACAAGATCGGCTCGAACGACCCGGTGTACGCGCTGGAGGGTTCGATCGCGGTGACCGGGTCGCTCGTGCAGTGGATCCGCGACAACCTGGGCATGATCGGGTCGGCGCCGGAGATCGAGGAGCACGCGAGGTCGGTCGAGGACAACGGCGGGTGCTACTTCGTGCCGGCGTTCTCGGGCCTGTTCGCCCCGTACTGGCGTTCCGACGCCCGGGGCGCGATCGTCGGCCTGACCCGGTACGTGAACAAGGGCCACCTCGCACGCGCGGTGCTGGAGGCGACGGCGTTCCAGACCCGCGAGGTCATCGACGCGATGAACGCGGATTCGGGTGTGCCGCTGAAGTCGCTGAAGGTGGATGGAGGCATGGTCGGGAACGAGCTGCTGATGCAGTTCCAGGCGGACATCCTCGGGGTGCCGGTGATCCGCCCGGTGGTCGCGGAGACGACCGCGCTGGGTGCGGCCTATGCGGCGGGCCTGGCCGTCGGCTTCTGGGACGGAGAGGACGACATCCGCAACAACTGGGCGAAGGACAAGGAGTGGACCCCGGACATGGACGACGAGGCCCGCGAGAAGACCTTCGGCCAGTGGAAGAAGGCCGTGACGAGAACCTTCGACTGGGTCGAGGACGAGTGAGGTTTGGCCTCCGGCCCCTCGAACGACGCTACGGCAAACCCCCGACAGCCGCCTGCGGATGTGGTGATTTGTCCACAGGCGGGACGGGTTGTCCACAGGCTCTTTGTCGCCGCCCGAACCTGTCGGTGCCTTGCCGTAGCGTTGAACCGGGGGCCGGAGGCCAAGCCCAGAGCCCCGAACCTGGCCGAAGCTGGGGCCGAGTCCGGCGCCGGAGGCGGCGGCCGAACCTGGGCAGAGGCCGAAGCTGAGCCCGGCCAGTGCCGAGTGGGGTAGTGCCGAGTCGGGTAGTGCCGAGTCGGGCAGTGCCGAGTCGGGCAGTGCCGGAGGTTGACCGGCCAGAGCCGGGAGTCGAACTGGCCGATCCCAGCCGAAGCCTGAGCCGGGCGAGGGCCGAAAGCCGTGCCAGGTCCGGGCCGGAGGTCGAACCAAGGACAAACCCGAGGGGCCGGCCAACGGCTTGGCCAGAAAGCAAGTCCGGCCGCCAAAGGCTCAGCCGCCCGGACGGATGCGGACGTTGCCCCCGGGGCCACCGCCCGCCGGGCCGCTTTCGGGGCCGCCGCCGATGAAGCCGCCGCTGCCTCTCGAGTTGCCGTCGCTGGTCGGCAACGGCGCGTCCAGGTTGGCCAGCACCACCTGGTCGCCCGCCTTCAGGCCCTCCTTGACCTCCACCCGCGTCGGGCCGACCGCTCCCGTCGTCACGCGGGTGACCGTCGTCTGGTCGCCCGTCAGCACGGTCACCGACCCTCGATTCACCGCCGACGCCGGGACCGTCAGCACGTCCTTCGCCGTCGCCACCACCACCGACGCCGTCGCCGAGCTGCCCGCCGCCAGCGACGCGGGGGGCTCGTCGATCGTGACGGTGACCGGGTAGGCAACGGTGTCCGCCGCCGGGTCCGGGACCGTGCCCACCCTGGTCACCTTCCCCGCGATCCTCTCCGACGTGCCGACCGGTGTCACCGACGCGCTCTGTCCCACGGCCAGGTCCGCCAGCTTCTCCACCGCGACCGTCGCCGACAGGTCCACCGCGCCCTCGCCGACCACCACGACCACCGCCGTGTTCGCCGCGACCCGGTCGCCGACCGCGGCGGACACCGACGCCACCGTGCCCGAGATCGGCGACACCAGCCTCGCGCCCGCCAGCGCCTGCTGCGCCTCCACCAGTTTCACCTTCGCCTGGTCCACCGACGCCTGCGCGTCCGCCACCGAACCCGCCGACGGCGCCGCCTGTTCACGCGACGACTCGGCCGCCAGCGCCGAGGACAGCGCGTCCAGCTTCGCCTGCAGTGCCTCCTGCGCCGACTTCACCGTCTGCTGCGCCGTCATCGCCGCAGCCCCCGCCGCCGTGCACGCGGGTGCCGCCGGGTCCGCGCACGCCGCCGACTGACCTGCCACCGCGTCCGATGCCGCCTTCAACGCCGCCGACGCCGCCGACTGCGCGTCCTTCACCTGTCCCACGAGCGACCCGACGGGAGACGAGTCGTCCGCCGGCTCCTCCACCGCCGACTCCGCCGCCGACAGCGTCGACTCCGCCCTGTCCACGTCGGACGAGGCCTTGTCCACGGCCGCCTGCAACGCGGACGTGTCCACGGCACCCAGCTCCTGTCCGGCGGACACCGTGTCGCCGACACCGGCCGACAGTGTCGACAGCACACCGGCGGTGCCGAAGGAGATATCCGCGCGGTTCACTCGATCGACGGTCCCACTGACGGACACGGTCTGCGAGACGTCACCGACGGTCGCGACGGCCACCCGGTAGTGGCCACCCGAGTCGGCGGTGGCCACCGAGACCACCGCGACACCCGCGCCCACCAGGACCGCGGCGCCCACCGCGCCCCACACCAGCTTTCTCATCTCATTCGCTCCGCAACGCGTCGATGGGGGTGAGCCGGGCGGCCCTGGTTGCCGGGTACACGCCGAACCCGATGCCGATCGCGAGCGACACACCGATGGCCGCCGCCACCGCGGGCACCGACACGCTCACCGGCTGGCCCAGCAGTCCCGGCAACACGAACGCGCCCGCGATCCCGAGCGCGGCCCCCAGCACGCCGCCACACGCACCGAGCACGCCTGCCTCCACCAGGAACTGGCGCCGGATCGCCGAGGGCGTCGCCCCGAGCGCCTTGCGCAGGCCGATCTCCCGCACCCGCTCGGTGACCGCGACCAGCATGATGTTCATGACGCCGATCCCCCCGACCAGCAGCGAGATCGCGGCCACGCCACCCAGCAGGATCGTCAGCGTCTCGTTCGTGGCGTTCGCCGTCTCGAGCAGCGACTCCTGGGTCGCGATGCTGAAGTCCGTGTCGCCGTGCAGCATCCGCAGGAGCGCGTCGATCTCCTGGTAGGCCGCGCTCAGCAGGTCCTCGGAGGCCGCCTGCACGTAGATCGTCGACACCGACGCGGACGCCGCCCCCGTCAGTGAGCGAACGGTCGACAGCGGCATCACGGCCACGTCGTCGTCGCTCGCCGATGACGACGACGCCCCCGTCGTCGCCAGCACGCCGATCACCGTCACGGGCCTGCCCGCGACCGTCACCGCCTGCCCGACCGCCGGTCGCCGCCCGAACAGCTCGCTCGCCGTGTCCGGCCCCAGCACGACCACGTCCGTCTCACCCGAGCTGAAGAACCGTCCCGCCGCCAGTGTCCTGTTCCGCACCGACAGCCACGACGGCGACGTCCCCACCAGGCTCGACGTCCAGTTCGTCGTCCCGGCGACCATCGCCGTCTGCGACGACACCACCGGCGCCACGGCGGCCACGTCCGGCGCCACCGACGAGTCGGACACCGAGGTGGCATCCGTCAGCGTCAGCGTCGAGGCGCTGCCGAAGCCGCCCCGCACACCCGACGACGACGTGTCGCTCCCCGGCGAGATGATCAGCAGGTTGCTGCCGAGCGCGTCGATCTGCGACGCCACCTTGTCCTGCGCACCCAACCCGAGCCCGACGGTCAGGATCACCGACGAGATGCCGATGACGATGCCCAGCATGGTCAACACCGACCGCAGCCGGTGCGCGCGGATGGCCTCGAGCCCACTGGTGAACGTGTCCCGCCACTTCACGACGCCACCAGCTGCCCGTCGCGGATCAGCACCGACCGCGTGGCGCGCCGGGCCACCTCCGCCTCGTGGGTGATCAGCAGGATCGTGCGGCCCATGGCGTGCAACTCGTCGAACAGGGCGAGCACGTCGGCGGAGGCCGTCGAGTCCAGGTTGCCGGTGGGCTCGTCGGCGAGGATAAGCGCCGGGTCCGTCACCAGCGCCCGCGCCACCGCGACCCGCTGCTGCTGCCCGCCGGACAGCTCGCCGGGCCGGTGCGTGAGCCGGTCGGACAGCCCGACGCGGGCGAGCGACTCCTCGGCCCGCCGCCTCCGTTCCGCCACGGGCACCCCCGCGTAGGCGAGCGGCAGCTCCACGTTCCGCAGTGCCGTCATGCTCGCCAGCAGGTTGAACTGCTGGAACACGAACCCGATCCGCCGGTTGCGGATCTCGGCCAGGTGCGTCTCCGCCAGCTCGGTCACCCGGCCGCCCGCCAGCACGTAGTCGCCCGAGGTCGGCACGTCGAGGCACCCGATGATGTGCATGAGCGTCGACTTGCCCGACCCGGACGGCCCGACCACCGCCACGTACTCGCCCTGCGCGATCCGCAGCGACACCCCGCGCAGCGCCTCGACCTCGAGCGAGCCGCTCGCGTAGGTCTTGCGCACGTCGGTCATCTCGATGATGGCGTTCACCTGCCACCGCCCTGGAAACCGCCGCCGCCCGGTCGCACACCGCCGCCGGGCCCGAAGCCGCCACCGCCGGGGAACACGCCACCGGTCTGGCCGTTGCCACCCGAGCCGCCGCCGCTGGGCACGACCACGGCCACCTCGACCTCGTCGCCCTCCTTCAGGCCGGACACGATCTCGGTCTGGGCACCGAAGCTGTCGCCGGTCCTGACGTCCGTCCGCGTGGCCTTCCCGTCGACCATCCTGTTCACGTAGGTCCTGCCGCCGGAGGTGTGCAGTGCCATGGCGGGCACGGTCAGCACGTTCTGCCGCTCCTCGACCACGATCGCGACGTCGGCGGACGAGCCCGCGTAGATGTCGTCCCGCCCACCGGTCACGGCGACGGTCACCGGGAACGTCGCGACGCCGGAGTCGTCCGCGCCGGCGACGAGCCCCACCGTCGAGACGGTGCCGTCGACCGGCTCCGACCCGCCGGTGACCGTGACCTCCACGGCCATGCCCTGCTTGACCTTGGCGACGTCCTCGCTGCCGACCTTCGCGTCGACCACGAACTGTTTCGTCGACGCGACCGTGAACTGGGCGGTGTCCGAACCGCTGCCGGAGGCTCCGGTGGACACCCGGTCGCCGACCTTCAGCCCGACCGTGACGACCGTGCCGTTGATCGTGGACTTCAACGCCGCGTTGTCGACCGCGTCCTGCGCGGCGGCCAGGTCGCTCTCGGCCGAGACCACCGAGGCGTCGGCGGACGCGTCGTCGGCGGAGGACGCCTTGTCCTCGGCCGCGTCCAGTGCCGCCTGCGCCGCGGTCAGCTGTGCCTGGAGGAGCGTGTCGTCCACGGTCGCGAGCGTCTGCCCGACCGTGACCTGATCACCCTCCTTGACCAGCACCGCGGTGACCTCGCCGCTGACCGTGAAGCTCAGGTCGGCCTGCTCGGCCGGTTCGACCGTCCCACTGGCCGCGACCGTCTGCCGCTGCGTCCCGACCGTCGCCTCGGCGACCACCGGCTGGCTCGCCGCCTCCGCCGGACGCAGCAACCACCACGTGGCGGCCCCACCCGCGGCGACGATGACCACGCCGGCCAGCACCAGCAGCCGGCGCCGTGTTCTGCCCACCCTGCGACCCCCTCGTCTCTTCGGCTGTCGCCGGAGAGCCTGCGGCCCGGGACTGTGGGCTTACCTTGGGGCGGCTGTGAATCAGCTATGGGCGCCGGAGCTAGTGCGTGATCGTCCCCGCCGGCCGGTACGGCCGGATGATGTCCGCGATGATCGTGTCCAGTGCCTTGTCCAGCCGCGCGAAGCCCGGGTCGTCGGTGTCGTTGTCGATCTGGTGCACCCGTCCGGCGAACTCCTTCAGGCCCCGCAGCTGGGTGAAACTGTCCGACGCGTACAGCGATCGGGCGGCCGAACTGGGCAGCTGGTGGTCGTCCGACGGCTGGATGACGACGTCCTGCCCGTTGATCGCCACGCGGGGCGGCTGGGCGCGGTTGGCCAGCCGCAGGACACGGGCGGCCTCCGATGCGTGTACGTGGATGACGTGCGCGCTGGACAGCACCTCGTCGCCGAACACCTGCAGCGCCGCGACGAGGTCCGAACGGGCGAACTCGACGAGCGACAGCGGGGTCCGACCCCGGCCTGCCGAGACCTTCCTGGACAGCGCCTGCAACGCGGGCTCCAGGTCGTGCTCGTCCCTGACTTGGAACGCGCCACCGGCATGGGCGGTGAAGCCGTCACCACGGCCGTCGCCGAGGTCGATCGCGTGGTGCAGGAAGTCGCGGAACGCGTAGAGGTAGTCGTTGAGCTGGTCGACCTGGAACCGCAGCTCGGTCAGTTTGCTCGCCAGATGGCGCCGGACCATCGACTTGCCCGCGCCCGGCAGGCCGGTGACGAAGATGACCGGTGCGGAGTGTCGGAACGCCACGTGCCGCAACACCGCCTCCTCCGCCATGGCGCCGAGACGGTACTTCGTTCGCACTGTCCTCATCTGCGCCGCGATCGCCTCCGCGTCGTCACCGGGGCGGAGTGTCGCCAGGACCTCCTCGGCGAGCACCGACTCCAGCGGTGCCGCGGTGTGCCAGACGTTGTCGAAATGGCTCTGGAACACCTGCGCGGGTGACAGCCCGACCAGCTGACCGGGCCGGTCGTGGCTGCCGTCCCGGTGGTTGATCACGACCAGGTGCGAATCGCCGCTGAAGATGTGCAGCGAGAGGTCGTCGGTGTTCAACGTGCGGTTGACCCGGACCTCGATGCCGAGGCCGAGCAGCTCGGCCCCGGCGATCAGGCAGTCCTGGTCCTCGCGCGTCAGGATCTGCACCGAACCGCGTCCGTCGATCGCCTGCCACGCGTGCTGGAGCCGGGTGAGTTGGTCCCGGTCGTGAGCAGGCGTCAGGTTGGGCACCAGTGCACACAGGTGCCGCACCTTCTCGTCGGTGGAAGCCCGGTGGATCGCCCGCAGGTAGGTCCGCCGGTTCACGTGCCGGGACGGGCCGACCGGCACCCGCTTGCGAGCCCACATGAACCTTCCGAACGCCACGAGGACGGCGACGGTGACCCCACTGGTGACGGACAGGACCAACTGAGCCAGGTTCATGGCACCCCACCGTTCCCGCTCACCGGTGGAGAGCCCCGAACGCCTGCACCGTGTGTGGTCCTCGTTCCCAGTTGCCGGTCAGTCGAAACGGGCAGATGGGACAGCCTTCGCGGGATGCAGGAATTATCCGGACCCGGTCCTGGTGCGGACGTCTATGGGCCGATGCCCTGGCACGGTCTCGTGCGCAGGTCGGACACGTAGTCGGCGGGTGCGCCCGCCGACTCGGCCGCGTCGGACACGACGCCGAGGTAACGCGCGGAGGGCAGGCCGCCCTCGTACGCGTCCAGGACGTACAGCCAGGCGAGCACCGATCCCTCGAGTGTCTGTACCCGAAGTCTGATCTTCGAGTGCAGGCCCAGCTCGGAGCCCTCCCAGCGGTCGAGACGCGTCTCGTCCTCCGGGGTCACGTCGTAGAGCACCACGAACACCTGCGAGTCCGAGTCCTCGACGATCGTGGCGAGCGCGCCCTCCCAGCCGAGGTCCTCCCCGCCGAAGGTCAGGCGCCAACCTACGAGCCAGCCGGTACCCGCCATAGGGGAATGCGGCGCTCGCTCCATCATCTGGGCGGGATCCATGTTGGACCCGTACGCGGCGTAGAGCGGCACGCGGACAGCGTAGCGATTGCGCGGATCATGCGCTGTCACCACGCCTCGCCACGCCGCGTACCGTTTGTCCAGAAGCTTCGAGACGACGAGGAGAGGGGACTCCCCGTGACCCGGATCGTGATCATGGGTGGCGGCCCGGCCGGCTACGAGGCGGCGCTGGTCGCCGCCCAGCACGGAGCCGACGTCACGATCGTCGAACGCGACGGGCTCGGTGGTGCCTGCGTGCTGTACGACTGCGTGCCGTCCAAGACGTTCATCGCTTCCGCCGGTGCCCGCGCGGCCTTCCACAACGCCGATGAGCTGGGCATTCGCCTCGACAGCCAGCTGCCGCCGGTGGACCTGCCGGCCGTGCACAGCCGCGTGCGGGGCCTCGCGCTGGCCCAGTCGGCGGACGTGCGCAACCGTGTCCAGCGCGAGGGCGTGCGGGTCGTCCACGGCGTCGCGCGCTTCTGTGACGACAAGCCGGGGCTCGCCGCGCACAGCGTCCGCGCCCTCGCCCACGACGGCACCGAGGAGGTCCTCGAGGCCGATGTCGTACTGATCTCGACCGGTGCGACCCCGCGCGTGTTGCCCGGCGCCGAGCCGGACGGCGAGCGGATCCTCGACTGGCGGCAGATCTACGACCTGCCGGAGCCGCCGGAGCACCTCGTGGTCGTCGGGTCCGGCGTGACCGGCGCCGAGTTCGTGTCCGCCTACACCGAGATGGGCGTGCGGGTCACGCTGATCTCCAGCCGCGACCGGGTGCTCCCGCACGAGGACGCCGACGCCGCCGCCGTGCTGGAGGACGTGTTCGCCGCACGTGGCACCGAGGTCGTCAAGCACGCCCGGGCCGAGCGGGTGGAGCGCACTCGCGACGGCGTGGTCGTGCACCTGGAGTCGGGCGACAAGGTCGTGGCCTCCCACGCGCTGATGACCGTCGGCTCGGTGCCCAACACCGGTGACCTCGGGCTGGACAAGGTCGGCCTGAAGACGGCAGCGGGCGGGTTCGTGTCCGTGGACCGGGTGTCCAGGACGTCGGTCCCCGGCGTCTACGCGGCGGGCGACTGCACGGGGCTGCTGATGCTGGCCTCGGTGGCCGCGATGCAGGGCCGGATCGCCATGTGGCACGCGCTCGGTGAGGGCGTGGCACCCATCAAGCTGAAGACGGTCGCCGCGAACGTGTTCACCCACCCGGAGATCGCCACGGTGGGTATCTCCCAGCAGTCGATCGACTCGGGCGAGGTACCGGCACGCACGATCATGCTTCCGCTGGCCACGAACGCCCGCGCCAAGATGGAGGGCCTGCACCGGGGCTTCGTGAAGCTCTTCTGCCGCCCGGCCACCGGTGTGGTCGTCGGCGGTGTGGTCGTGGCCCCGACGGCGAGCGAGCTGATCCTGCCGATCGCGCTGGCCGTCCAGAACCAGCTGACCGTCGAGCACCTGACCCACACGTTCTCGGTCTACCCGTCGCTGTCGGGCTCCATCATCGAGGCGGGCCGCCGCCTGATGCGCCACGACGACCTGGACTAGCGGCCCCGACCGAACGCAACGAAGGCGTCCTTCACTGCGCCCAATGCAAGGAAGGCGTCCTTCATGGCGTTGGCCGCAGGGCCAGCTGCTCGTCGTGCAGGTCGGTCAGGTGTTGGAGCATGCGGCGGGGGTTGGCCGGGGAGATCGTGGTCCACGCCGCCGCGTTCTCCTCGACGCGGCGCACCTGCAGGTACCGCCCGTCGGCCGTGTCGAAGAAGCTGATCACGCGGTCGGCGCGGACGCGGCGGCCCCACTTGTCGCGGACCGCGCAGCCGAACTGGCCCCTGCTGACGATGTCGCCGATCATCTCGGCCAGGGTCTTCGCGTCGGTGTCGCGGACGCCCCGCGCCGCCAGTACCGCCGCCAGCTCCTCCTGCTTCGTGGCCTCCCCTGCCGCCGCGACGAAGTCGGCCGTCGGCAGGGTGATCGACTGGCCGGGCCCGGCCGGTGTCGGCGGCAGCACCGACAGCGCGTACCGGGGGAGACCCGTCGCCTCCGCGGGCAGAAGCCGCAGCTGTCCACCCGACAGTGTGGCCAGCACGGCCTCGTCACCCGTCGCGGCCACCAGGATCCGCAGCTCGCCGTCCACCCACAGGCGGCCGTCGATCTCGCGGTCCGGGCGGCGCAGGAGGTCCAGCAGACGCGTCAGCGGCGGGTACGGGTCGACGGGCGTGCCGAGCCCGCGCCTGGCGAGCCCGTCCCACACCGACGCGACGATGCGCTCGCGTTCCTCGTCCGTCTTCCCCGGCGACGGGACCTTCAGCACCAGTGGCATCTGGTCCACGCCGTGGTAGTGCTCCCACAGCACGTCGAACTCGAGCGCGCTGAGCTCCACCGGGTCCGTCTCGATGGCCCCAAGGATCATGCGCCGATTATCGGCCGCCCTCGCCGATCACGTTCGGCGGCAGCTGGTGCTCCTCGTCGAGGATGGACACCGACTCGGTGACCTCCGCGGACTCCCGCAGGTCGAACCGCCGCTTCGGGGCCTGGCCCGGCACCGGCTCCTCGGTGTCGCCGAACCACTGGCTCGACCCGATGGCGTCCATGCCGAACCGGCGCATGGCCATCTTCTCCTGGCCACCCAGCGGCGCACCGGTCGCCGGTGCCATCGGGGCACCCGCGCCAGGATGCGTGCCAGCCGCCGCCTGGCTCGCCGCGGCCGCCTGCTGGGCCTGCTGCAGCTCGTGCGTCGGCAGGGCACCGGTCGACTTCGGGGCGCCCGGCACACCGCTGCCGGAGCCGCCGCCACCGCCGCCGGGGTTGGCGCCGACGACGTTGCCGCGCCGGGGCACGCTCTCCTGCGGACGGCCGGTAGTGCCGGGGCCCGGGCTCAGGAACGGGTCGGCCGACGCGCCGGACATCCGGCCAGGGCCGGGCAGCGACCGCCGTCGGGGGCCGTCCTGCCACGGCGCACTGGAGCCGTGGGTGCCGGAGCCACCGCGACCGCCGCGGTTGTCCCTGCGGTCGTCGTGCCGGTCGTCGTGGCGACCGCCGCCGAACAGGCCGGACACCGCGGTCAGGCCGAGGCCGAGCAGTCCACCGCCACGCCCCTGGTGCAGGTCCGTGTTCGGCAGCAGCGACGGCGGCCGGTCGAACGTGGCGAGCGCACCGGTCGTCGCGTTGGTGTTCGTCTCGTACGCGGTCATCACCTCGACCGCGCGCTCCTCCGCCGACGACGCGGCTGCCTCGGCGGCCTCCGCGTCGGTCTGCGCCTGGAGGACCTGGACGGCTGGGGCGACGGTGGGGTCGGGCTGCGTGGCGGGCACGTCCTCCGGCTGCGGCATCTCCGCGCGTGCCTGCGCGATGTGGTTGGCCTGCTCCTCGACGGACACACGCATGGCGCCCGCGCTCGTGCCGGTCGCGCTCGCCCACGTGACGGTGGTCGAGAGCCGGTCGTAGGCGGCGCCGGCGGCCGGGCCGGTCCAGCCGCCGCCGGTGAGGTCCAGTGCCTTCTGCAGGTCCTGGCCGATCTCGGTGAGCGTGGCCGACACCTCGGCCCAGCGACGCGACGGCTCTGCGGACGCGGCGGCGCCAGGGCCGTCGTGCAGCATCGCGTACAGGTCCTTGTGCGAGTAGCCGCGCCAGCGGGTGCCGTCGGTGGGCGGTGCGGGGTTGTTCATCGGAGCCCCTCTCAGCCCTCACCGGTGGTGCCGGCACCGGTCACGTTTTCCTCGTCCGTCTTCGCGTACTGCGCGGCGGTCGCGTCGAGGTTCTGCACGGCGGCGTCCAGCTGGTCGCGGTAGGAACGCAGCATGTCGACGGCCGCCTCGGCGTCGGAGTCGAGCGCGCGGTCGTTGAAGATCCGCGTGGCGCCCAGGCTCACCGGGTCCTTGGCCCACGACGAGACACGCAGCTCCTTGTCGGCGAGCTCCAGCTGTCGGTCCACCCTGGCGAGCGCGTCGGCGAACGCACCCCGTAGGTTCGGCACGGCGTCCGGGTCGACGCGCAGGATGTCGTTCTGCCCGCCGCCCCCGTGGTTCCCCGCCACTTAGCCACCCTCTCGACCGGTTTCCTGTGGTCGATCAACCATAGCCAATCTCGATGATCGGATTCGATGGTTCACGGGGATTTCGTGAGATCTTTTGCAGGATTGTTCCGGTTGGCTCACGCCGTTAGTCGGGTCGGCTAGCCACGCTCGTGCCCCATGCCACGGGGACGGCCCCTGCCGCGCCCGTCCCACCGGTTGCCGGGGCCCCTGCGGTGGTTCATGAAGATGAAGACGAACAGGAACGGCAGGAAGAACGGGATCTTCAGCAGGATGAGGACGGCGGCCACGAGCAGCAGCACGGCGACCGGGGCCGCGACGGGCACGAACTTCTCGACGAAGGTCCGTTCCCGGCGCGCGGGCGCACTGCCCTGCGACGGCTGGCCGAACGTCGGCTTGGGCTCCGGCAGGTCGCCGAACAGGGCCAGTAGCTCACCACGGGTCTTGGCCGTGGCGACCATCGCGGACCGTTCGCCGTACTCGTCGATGTCCAGCCGGCCGGCACTCATGTGCTCACCGAGCTTGCCGAGGGCGTCCTCGCGCTCGGAGTCACTGATCCGGATTTCCGACGGCTGGTACTGGCTCACCCTTCGATCGTACGTCCGTAACCGCGTAATCAGCCGTGACTGTGACATTGGCTCGCTCCGCTCGCGGGTGAGCGGGCCTTTACCCGGCGTCTTCCCTCCTGCGCGCGGAAGTCCCTGGGCTCGCTTCGCTCGCGCAGGAACTTCCGTGCTCGTCAGTCCAGACGCCGGCGGCCCGCTCACGGTGTTGGTTTGGCTCGCTCCGCTCGCGGGTGAGCGGGCCTTTACCCGGCGTCTTCCCTCCTGCGCGCGGAAGTCCCTGGGCTCGCTTCGCTCGCGCAGGAACTTCCGTGCTCGTCAGTCCA
>NZ_SOCP01000021.1 GCF_004364325.1 Actinophytocola oryzae
CAGCCGCCCATCCCAGACAGCAGTCACGATCACGCCACCGTCCAGGCCCACACGCCGCAAGCGATCAGCCAAGACGATCTAAATCAGTGGCATTGGGCCTAGGCTGCGGTGGTGACCTCCTTGCCACTGCTGCCCACATCGCTGGTGGGCTCGTACGCGCAGCCGGAATGGCTGATTGACCGGGCGAAACTGGCGGGCAGGTTCCCGCCGAGGGTGCGGGCGAAGGAACTGTGGCGGGTCGCGCCGGAGCTTCTCGCGCAGGCCCAGGACGACGCCACGCTGCTCGCCATCCGTGCGCAGGAGCAGGCCGGGCTGGATATCATCACGGACGGTGAGATCCGCAGGGAGAGTTACTCCAACCATTTCGCGACCGCGCTCGAGGGTGTCGACCTCGACAACCCCGGCTCCGCGCTGGACCGCAGCGGCCACCCCAACCCGGTTCCGCGTATCACCGGCGCCATCCGCCGCCCGGCCGCGGTCGAGGTCGAGGACCTGAAGTTCCTGAAGGCGAACACCGACCACACGGTGAAGATGACCGTGCCGGGGCCATTCACGATGAGCCAGCAGGCCCAGATCGAGCACTACGAGGACCCCGAGGCAGCCGCGATGGACTACGCGGTGGCCGTCAACGCCGAGATCAGGGACCTGCACGCGGCGGGTGCCGACATCGTCCAGATCGACGAGCCGTACATGCAGGCCAGGCCCGACGCCGCCCGCGCGTACGGGCTGGCCGCGCTGAACGCCGCGCTGGACGGCGTCACCGGCACCACGGCCGTGCACATCTGCTTCGGCTACGCGGCGATCATCCACGAGCGCCCGTCCGGCTACTCGTTCCTGCCCGAGCTGGCCGACTGCTCGACCGACCAGATCTCCATCGAGACCGCGCAGTCCGGCCTCGACCTCGGCGTGCTCGCGGACCTGGCGGACAAGACCATCCTGCTCGGCGTGATCAACCTGTCCGACACCTCGGTCGAGCCGGCGGACATCGTGGCCGACCGCGTGCGCCGCGCGTTCCCCTTCAAGGGCCCCGAGTCCCTGGTGATCGCGACCGACTGCGGCATGAAGTACCTGCCCCGCGAGTCCGCCGAGGGCAAGATGCGTGCGATGGCCGAGGCCGCCGCACTCCTGCGCGCGGAGCTGAACGGCTAAGCCCTGTCAGAGGTCGGATCTAAATACCGGAATTCCTACCATCTGTCGTTATCTTGCTGGGCCGGGGCACCGGCTGTGGCTTCACGTTCAACACCGGCGAGATCCACTCGGGACTGGACGCGCGGCAGTTCTACGTCGTCCGCGCGACCTACACCGACCGGGGCGCGACGGGTTCGGTGCCGCTGACGGGGGAGACGTCGCTGACGCTGTGGCCGAAACACTGGCAGGCCGAACACTTCGACCAGCTGAGCGGGCCCCAGGTGATCACCGCGGCAGGTGCCGAGGGCGGCAAACGACTGGGTGGCATCCAGACCGGTGAGTGGGTACGCCACCACGCGGTGTCACTGCAGGGAGTGACCGGTGTGCCGGTCACGGGCGCGGTGGCGACGGCGAGGCCGCTGTACATCGTGTTCACCGGGGCCGCGGGCCAGGCCATCCTGGACCTCGACAGCTACACCTTCACCGGTCCAGGGGTGAACCCGACGGGCTGACCTGCGTTCTCGGAGCTACGCTGCGGTGGAGAGGGGAGTCCACTGTGGATGGTGTGCCCGCGCCGGTGACGCCGATGCTCGCGGTCGAGGGACCGCTGCCGGTCGGCGCCGGGTGGGCCTACGAGACGAAGTGGGACGGCTTCCGCTGCTGCGTGCGGGTCGGCCCGGACGGCACGACGAAGCTGACGAGCAGGTTGGGCAACGAGATCACGGCGTTGTACCCGGACATGCTCGGCACCTTCGGCGACGCGCTGTCGGGCCGCTCCGCGGTGCTCGACGGTGAGCTGGTGGTGCTCGGCCCGTCGGGCAGGCCGGACTTCCACCTCATGCAGTACCGCCACCAGCGTGGCCCGACCGCGGAGCTGCTGCGTACGGCGCCCGTCACGTTCATCGCGTTCGACCTGCTGGCGCTGGGGGAGCGGACCCTGGTGGCCGAGCCCTACACGCGGCGGCGGGACCTGTTGGCCGCGCTGCCGGTCACGAGCCCGCACGTCGCCGTGCCCCGGCATTTCACCGCGGCGGACATCGACCCCGACGAGCTGCTGGGGATCGTGGCGGAGCAGGAGCTGGAGGGGTTGGTGGCCAAGCGGCTCGAGTCGCAGTACCGGCCGGGCCAGCGCAGTCGTGACTGGATCAAGCGCCCGCTGATCAAGACCCAGGACGTGCTGGTGGGTGGCTGGCGGCCCGGCAAGCGTGGTCGCGCCGGTCGGATCGGCGGGTTGCTGCTGGGCGCGCACGACGCGTTGGGCAGGCTGCGTTACATCGGTGACGTGGGTACGGGCTTCACCGAGCGGGTGCTGACGCACCTGATGGAGCTGCTCACCCCGCTGGAACGCCGGGACAGCCCCTTCGACGACGAGGTCCCCACCGACCGGCGCCGCGACGTCCACTGGGTGGAGCCACGGTTGGTGGGGCAGGTCGTGTACCGCCAGTTCACCTCCGACCACCGCCTGCGGCACACGGCGTGGCGCGGCCTCCGCGACGACGTGCCGACCGCCGAGGTAAGAATGCCCACGTCGCGTTCGAAGGAGCCCTGAGGCGAGGCTGCGTGGTCCGGTCCTGGGGCACAGTCGGTCAGCGGCGCACCCGATAGCGCAGGTGAAGCACGCGGTCGCCCTGGACCACGTCGGGATCCTCCAACAGGTGCTGCGCGTCGACCGACCCGAAGAAGCGCTTGCCGGCCCCGAACACCACGGGCACGACGTCCATGCGCACCTCGTCGACCAGGCCCGCGGCGAGCACCTGGCCGCCGACGTCGCCCGCGGCGACCTCGACGACGCGGTCACCCGCGAGCTCCCGCGCCTTGGCCACGGCCGCCTCGACGCCGTCGACGAAGTGGAACGGCGCCTCGGGGTCCCAGCCCTCCGGCCGCGGCCGGTGCGTCACCACGACCACGTGGTCGATCCCGCCAGGGGGCTTCCCGTCCCAGCCGTCGGTCATGTCGAAGACGTGGCGGCCGACGACCGTCGCCCCGATCTGGTCCCAGTACGCCCTGGTGTGGTCGTAGGAGGTCTGCGACACCGTCACCGCGCCGCTCTCGTCCAACGGGACCTCGCCATTGGACAACCAGTCGAACAGCGGTCCCGGCCGGTCGTTCTCGTCCGCGACGAAGCCGTCCACCGACACCGAGCTGTACATGACCACCTTGCCCACGTGACTCTCCTCTGCTTCGGGATGCCCGCAAACTAGCGTGTCGTGAGCGGTCGGTCTTGTCAGGAATCAGTCGGCAGGCAGCGGCCGACGTCCCGCAGGCTTCGCGCGCCGGGATGGTCCGGCCGTCCTGTCGCCCCCGACGCGGTGGTCACGATGGGCGCTGTGGCGTTGCGCCGCCTGGCGGTGCCGCTTTCCCGTGGTGGCAACGACACTGGCACCGAGTTCGTCGAAGGAGGCGCGGTATGCCCACCGCCGTCGAATACGCCGTGGTCAACCACCTGCCTGCCCAGAACGGCGTGGGTGGCGGCCCTCCCGCTCAGCATTCGCTTGTGGCACAACCAGAAGCGCCACCTGCGTTGCCGTCGGGTGACCTCGCCACCCTCGCCTCGCCGCTGCTCGTCGTGGCGGTCCTGGTCGTCGTCGGCCGCCGCGCCCGGCGCCGTCGCTTGACCTGACGACCGTGGCCGACGAGTGTCACCTGCTCGTCGGCCGGGCCTGATGTCGTTGGCGCGTCAGTGTTCCGGGGTGTCCGTCACACGGACGTAGTCGACGACCAGCGTGTTGGGGAACGGGGTGCCGCCGTCCGGGTCGCCCGGCCAGTAGCCGCCGACCGCGAGGTTCAGGATCAGGAAGAACGGCTTGTCGAACACCCACTGGTTGCCGTTCAGGTCGGCCGGGGTGCGGGTCTGGTAGACGTTCCCGTCGACCGACCACACGATCCTGTCGGGGGACCAGTCGACCGCGAACGTGTGGAAGTCGTCGGCGAACGCGCCGCCCACCGAGTAGCCCGCGCCGATACCGCCGCTGCCCGAGTAGCCCGGGCCGTGGATCGTGCCGTGCACCTGCGACGGCTCGAAGCCCACGTTCTCCATGATGTCGATCTCGCCGCACTGCGGCCAGCCCGCGCTGCCGATGTCGTTGCCCAGCATCCAGAACGCCGGCCACATGCCCTGGCCGCGCGACATCCTGAGCCGCGCCTCGTAGTGCCCGTACGTCTGGGTGAACCTGCCGGACGTGTTCAGCCGCGCCGAGGTGTACTCGCAGGTGCCGTACCAGCACTGGTAGTTCGCCGGGTTCTCCCTGCGCGCGGTGATCACCAGGTTGCCCCGGCCGTCGAGCGCCGCGTTGCTCGTCGAGTTCGTGTAGTACTGCCGTTCGTGGTTGGAGACGTTGTCGCCGGTCTCCGTCACCCACTTCGCGCCGTCCACCGCGGCACCAGCCGGGCCGTCGAAGTTGTCCTCGAAGGTCGTGGCCGCCCGCGCGTCGTCCGCCGCGTTCGCTGTCGTGGTCACCGCCAGCGCGGTGAGCACCGTGGCCGACACCGTGCCGAGCACCGCGACGAGGCGGAGCCTTCTCGGGAGTGTGGCCTTGGACATCGTCGTCACCGCCAACCGTGTCGTTCCGGAACCGGTTCCGGAAGGTGTCCACAGTGTGCCGCCGCCGACCGGGTCGCGGAACCATACGAAAGTCGGTCACTCGACGTGACGGACGCGCGGGACAGTTCACGATTCCGGGGTTCGATGTCGGCGCCAACGGCTGATTCCACTGTGGAGCGATGGTCACCGCCGTCCCGGCACGTGATCATGTCAGCCAACACGGACACAGGGAGAAGGATGAACGAGGAGACGTCTGAGGCGACGCCGCCGGTGACCGCGTCGGCGCCCAGGACCGCCACCGGCGCCGTCCCGGCGCAGCGGAGCGCACCGCCGGGCAGTCACGACACGAAGTCGACGAGGAAGGGCACCAGAATCGGGCTGGTTCTCACCCTCCTGATCGCCTTCACCGCCGCGTACCTGGTGGTGCTGTTCACCTTCCTCAGTGGCGACTCCGACCGCAGCCAGCACTTCACCTCCGACGGCGGCACCGACCCCGACCGGGTCACGATCGACGTCACCCTGCTCACCATCAACGCGGACGACAACGCCTACCAGGTCCGGGTCGACGCCCAACCCCAGGGCCGTTACCGCGCCGCCGACGGTGCGTTGACCGCACCCCTGCGCATGACCCTCGACGAGATCGACGGCGACCACACCACCGAACTCGCCGCCGGACAGTGGATGCCGCTGCGCGAGGCCACCCTCACCGCGGACGGCGACACGTCTCTCTACCCCTTCGACGAACACCACATCCCGCTCGAGATCGCGATGAGCGACGCCCGTGGCGAGCCCGTCCCGATCACCCTGGATCTCAACACCGGGCTCCACGACTGGGAAGCCGACGCCGTGATGCGTCCCGACTCCCACACCGGCGACATCCGCCTCGAGATGACCGCGAGCCGCTCGGCCCCGGTCGTCACCTTCGCACTCGGCCTGATGGTCGTGCTCGTGCTGCTCGTCGTGGTCACCGTCGGCATGGTCACCCGCGCGATCAGCACCGGCAAGATCGGGTTCCCCACCCTCGCCTCGCTCGCCGCGCTGCTCTTCGCCATCCCCGGCATCCGCAACTCCATGCCGGACACCCCGCCCGTCGGCACCCTCAGCGACTTCGTGGTGTTCTTCTGGGCCCTCTCGACGGTCGCGATCTGCATGACCATCGCGTCCCTCGCGTGGCTACGCCACGCCCGCCGCACAGCCGACGACCCGGCCGACTGACGTCCCGGGGCGTCATCCGCAGCTGACGCCCTCGCCGGGGGCGGAGGTGTCGTCGAGGCGCCGGAGGTAGGCGTCCTCGCCCATGGCCCCGCGTCTCGCACACGCCTGCGCCCGGTCGGTGAACGGTCCGAAGTAGACGGAGTAGATGTCCACCCCGTCGCGTCGGGCGCGGAGCGACTGGCAGCCGGTCGTCGGCGCGTGGAGGTAGGAGGAGCCGGGGTTCGCGTCGAGGAACGCCTGGACGTCCTGCCCGTACCGGCTCGGGTCGACCGCGGAGCCGACGATGACGATGTACCCGCCGTCACAGGCGGGCGTGGTGAGCGGCACCGACAGCGCCAGGTCCGGGCTTGGCGCGGGTGCCGGGGTGGTCACCGCGGTGGTCGTGGTCGTCTGGCCTGCCGAGGTGTCCTGGCCGTCCTTGTCGCGCAGGGCCGAGAGCCAGATCAGCACCGCCGCCCCGGCCACGGCGACGAACACCAGCGTGGTGACGCCCGCGACCCACCAGCGGTTCGTCGTGCGGGGACGGCCGAGGCGCGGCGCGGGCACGGTCGGCGGCCGGTGGGTCAGGGCGTCGCGGGCGGCGGCGGCCAGCGCGCCCGCGGTGGGGAAGCGGCGCGCGGGGTCCTTGGCCATGCCGGTGGCGACGACGACGTCGAACGCGGGCGGCAGGTCGGGCCGCGACGCCGTCACGCGGGGCGGGTCCTGGTTGACGTGGGCGTGCATGAGGGCGAGCGCGTTGCCGCCCGCGAAGGGGGCGGTGCCGGTCAGGCACTCGAACAGCAGGCAGGCGAGCGAGTAGACGTCCACCCGGTGGTCGGTCGGCTCGGACGTGAAGCGCTCGGGCGCCATGTAGGCGACGGTGCCCACCGGCATGCCGGTGCCGGTGATGTCGGCGTTCGCGGCCGGCGTCCTCGCGATCCCGAAGTCGATGAGGTAGGCGAACCCGCCCGCGTCGAGCAGCACGTTGGACGGCTTGACGTCGCGGTGCACCAGGCCTTCCGCGTGCGCGGCGTCGAGCGCCCCGGCGACCTGGCCGATGATGTCGACGGCGGCGGCCGGGCGTGGGGGACCGCTCCCGGCCAGCCTGTTGCTCAGGTCCTCGCCGTCGACGAGCCGCATGTCGAGGTACAGGTGCCCGTCGATCTCCCCGTACGCGTGGATCGGGATGACGTGCGGCTCCCGCAGCCGTGCAGCGGCGCGTGCCTCCCGCGTGAACCGCCGCCGGAAGTCGTCGTCCTGCGCGAAGTGGTCGGCGAGCAGCTTGACCGCCACGACCCGGTCGTGCTCCTTGTCGTAGGCGCGGTAGACCTCACCCATGCCGCCACGGGCGATCAGCTCGTCAATCCGGTAACGCCCGAACTCCCACATCGCGCGCATCCTAGTCGGCCCGTGCGGCGTTCTCCCGCCGTGCGGGGCTGCGCCACGGGCGTTGTGGGTGCGCATCCGGGGCGGTTACCGTGAGTCGGTGCAGCCGTCGATCTCCCGCAGCGTGCGGATCGCGGCCGATCTCCGGGTGGTGTGGGCGATGGTCACGGACCTGCCGGGGATGGGGTCGCTGAGCCCGGAGAACGTCGGGGGGCGGTGGCTCGACGGGGCCACCGGGCCTGCCGTCGGCGCCCGTTTCCGCGGTGTCAACCGCAACGGCGGTCGTGAGTGGTGGACGAGGGTCCGCGTCGTCGAGTACGAGCCCGACCGCCTGTTCACCTTCGACGTCCGGTCGCCGTTCGGGGTGCGGGTGTCGCGCTGGTCGTACGAGATCACGCGGTCGAGCGACGGCTGCGTCCTGACCGAGCACTGGTTCCGCGTGGGCGGCTACTTCGTGCGCCGCTTCCTCGGGCCGATCGTCACGGGCCGCGCCGACCGCCCCGGCTTCAACGAGACGTCGATCGAGCACACGCTCGCCGCGGTCAAGACCCGCGCCGAGGCCGATGACGGAGCCGGCACCGCCGCGGCATGAGTCGGCCCCGCTGCCGTTCGGGTAGCGGGGCCGGCGTTTCTCGGTGCCGTCAGGGCAGGCTGTAACCCTGTGCCACGATTCGCCTGGCCGAGGCCGTGTAGCTCTCCTGGTCGCTCGGCGCGAAGGTGGCCAGGCCGTCGACGTAGCGGTTGTACATGCAGAACGCCGCGGCGATCAGCACGGTGTCGTGGATCTCCAGGTCGGAGGCACCTTCCTCGCGGGCAGCGGCGATCAGGTCGGGCGTGACCTTGCGGCCCGACTCCTGAACGGCTCCCGCGATGTGCAGCAACGCACGCAGTTTCGGCGTGACCGGCGCGCCGTCGACGTCGCCTCGGACCTGGTCCACCAGCTCCATGCCGGTCGGGAGCTGGGCCGCGGCGAACGCCGAGTGCGACGAGCAGCAGAAGGTGCACTCGTTGAGGCCCGACACGTACGCCGCGATCAGCTCCCGCTCACCCGGGGTCAGCGGGTGCGGTTGCCCACGCAGCAGGACTTCCGCCAGCTCGTTGAGCGGCTTGCCCGTCTCCGGCCGGTACACCATGGGTCCGGTGATGCCGGGGAACTGAGTCTCGTCGACGCCGAGATCGATGTGTGCCATGTCCTCGAACCTAGACGTGCCAACGGTTCCACGACAGCGCGGACCAGCGGGACTCAGCAGCGGGTCAAGGACGCTCAGGCCACGCCCGCCGCGATCAGCTGTCGCCAGATCTCGCCCTGGTCGACCACCTCGACGCCGAGCTTCTCCGCCTTGGTCAGCTTGCTCGCGCCGACCTCCGCGCCCGTGACGAGCATGTCGGTGTTGGCCGAGACCGAGGAAGCCGTTGTGGCGCCTGCCTTCTCGCACAGTCGCTGGAAGGTGGGGCGCGGGACCTTCTCGCCGGAACGCGGGTCGCTGATGGCGCCGGTCACCACGACCGTCTTGCCCGCCAGCGGCGCGTCCGACACGACCTGCGGCGGCAGGTCCTCCTCGCGGACGTCGAGTGAGACCCCGCGTTCCCGCAGGCGCGTCAGCTCGGGGCGCAGGCGGGTCAGGTGCTCGGTCAGGGACGCGGCCACCTTCGGGCCGATGTCCTCGACCGCGACCAGCTTCTCCTCACCGGCGTCCGCGACCTCCTCCAGCGAGCCGAAACCCGCCCGGCACAGCCGGGTCGCGGTCCCCTCGGAGGCCAGCGGGATCGCCAGACCGATCAGGGCCCGGCGCAGGCCCACCTGACGGCTCGAGTCGATCGACTCGATCATGCGGGCGGCCGAGACCTCGCCGATGCGCTCGAACTCCAGCAACTGCTCCTTCGTCAGCGTGTAGAAGTCCGACGGGTGCTCCAGGATGCCCGCCTCCGCGAGCCGCTCGATCCACACGCCGCCGACGGCCTCGATGTCCGCCGCCGCCCGCGACGCCCAGTGGATCAGCCTGCGCACGGTCTGCGCGGGGCAGGCCACGTTGGTGCAGAACAGCTCCCGGCTGTTGCCCTGCTCGGTCAGGTGGTGCGCGCACGACGGGCACGTGCTGGGCGGCACGATCTCGCGCTCCGCGCCCGTGCGCTTGGACTCGTCGAGCACCCCGGCCACGAACGGGATCACGTCACCCGCACGGCGCACCAGTACCGTGTCGCCGATCCTGATGCCCCTGGCGCGGATGACCTCCTGGTTGGCGAGCGTCGCCCTGGTGACGGTCGTGCCGCCGACGAACACCGGCTCCAGGTGCGCGACCGGGGCGATCTTGCCCGTCTTGCCCACGTCCCACACGACGTCCGCGAGCACGGTCGTCTTCTCCTCGGCGGCGAACTTGTACGCGAGCGCACCACGCGGCGACGAGGACCGCGTGCCCGCCGCGGCGTACGCGTCCCGGTTGGCCAGCCGCAGTACCGCGCCGTCGAGGTCGTAGTCGAGGTCGTGGCGTTGTTCCTCGACGGCCGTGATCACGGCCTGTGCGGCGTCGGCGTCGGCGCAGTGCCGCATGTCGGCGACGGTGAAGCCGAGGGTCCGCAGGCCCTCCTCGAGGTCGGTCTCGGCGCCGCCGCTGGAGGTGTCCAGGTCGAACGCGAAGAACCGCAGACGCCGCTCGGCGACCGTGGCCGGGTCCTTCGCCCGCAGGGTGCCCGCCGCGGCGCCACGCGGGTTGATCAGCGGTTTGTCCGGGTGCGCGGCGTTGTAGGCGGCGAACGTCGAGCGCAGCATGACGGCCTCGCCACGCACCTCGACCCGGCCTGGCGCGTCGACCCGCCCCGGTATGCCGTCGGTCAGGGCGCGGACCAGCACGGTCACGTCCTCGCCCGTGGTGCCGTCGCCACGCGTGACCGCACGCGCGAGCCTGCCGTCCTCGTAGACCAGCGCGAGCGAGAGCCCGTCCAGCTTGGGCATGACGACCACGGGCTGGCCGGGGAAACGGCCGAAGAACGCCACGACCTGCTCCGGCCGGTTCGCCTTCTCCAGCGACAGCATCGGCCGCGAGTGCCGCACCGGCGCGTGCAGGACGGCGGGCGCACCCACCTGGTCGAGCGGGTTGGGGTCCGGCGCGAGGTCGGGGTGCTCGGCGACCAGGCCGCGCAGCTCGTCCTCGACGGCGTCGTACTCGGCGTCGGCCACCAGGGGATCACCCCGGTAGTAGGCGTCGCGCAACGCCACGATCCGGTCGGCGAGTTCCTGGATCCGCTCCCGTGTGTTCACAGACACAAAATACCGGTGACCACCGACAGAAACCGTCGAGATCGTGCTGATCAGGTCAGTGGTCGCGCTGCTGTTCGGCGAGGAAACGCTCCAGCTCGGCGCCCAGCTCCTCGGCGCTCGGCACCTCTTCGCCCTCGGAAACCAGCAGGTTCTCCTCGGCGCTGGTGAACGAGTCGTACTGGCGCTCCAGCGCCTCGACGACCTCGGCCACCTCCGCGGACTCCGAGACCTGGCGGCTGATCTCCTCGTTGACCCGCTCGGCCGACCTGCGCAGCTCGGAGGCGTTGACCGCGAGGCCCGTCGACTGCATCAGCGCGTCGAGCAGGTTGAGCGCCGCGGCCGGGTAGGTGCCCTGCGCGAGGTAGTGCGGGACGTAGGCGGCGAAGCCCATGGCGTCCTGGCCTGCCTCACCGAGGCGCAGCTCCAGCAGGGAGGAGAGGTTGCCGGGCACCTGCACGCGGCTGAACGGCGACTTCTCGGTGACCAGTTCTGGCCGGGTGGCGTGGGAGATCACCGACAGCTTGCGGGTGTGGGGGACACCCATCGGGATGCCGTGCAGACCGACGGTGAGCCGGACGCCCCAGCGGTCGATCAGCGACCGCACGGCGGCGACCACGGCCTCCCACCTCCGGTCCGGCTCCGGGCCGGTCAGCAGCAGGAACGGGGTGCCGATCGCGTCGTGCAGCAGGCGCACCACGAGCTCGGGAGCGTCGTAGTTCTCCCACTTGTCCGTGGCGTAGGTCATCATGGGGCGTCGCGCCCGGTAGTCGAGCAGGTCGTCGATGTCGAACCGCGCGACCACCCGGTGTTCGTGCGTCTCCAGCAGGTGCGCCACCAGCGTCGAGCCCGCCGCACCCGCGTCCATGAAGCCCTCGAAGTAGTGCAGCAGCACCGCTCCGCCCAGCTCCGGGACGTCGGAGTCGACCTCGAACAACTCCTCCGGGTCCAACGCCACCTCGTGCCTCCCAAGTGATCACGTGCACTTCTCTGACTCGAACGTTCGACGACCGCCGTGCATTCCCGCCCCGGGAAGGGCCTCGGCTCGTGCGGGACGCGGCACGTGCCAGAGTAAGGGGAGAGTACGCCCCAGGAGAGGGAGACATCCGATGACGAGCACGCACACGCCGATGGTGCTCGACGACGACTTCGTGCAGGATCCGTTCACAGTCTACCGTCTGCTGCGGATCGAGGCCCCGGTGCGCGAGGTGGTCATGCCACGCGGGTTGAAGGTCTGGCTGGTCACCCGCTACGCCGACGCCCGCGACGCGCTGTCCCACCCGGCGGTGCGCAAGGACCTCAGGCCCGTGCGGCACCTGTTCGACAAGCACCACACCGGGACGAGCACGGGCGGCTTCGGCGCGGACCTGAGCGCGCACATGCTCAACAGCGACCCGCCGGACCACACGCGGCTGCGCAGGCTCGTGGCCAGGGCGTTCACCATGCGCCGGGTGGAGCTGCTGCGGCCGCGCGTCGAGGAGATCACCGAGAACCTGCTCGACGGGCTGTCCGGTGAGGTCGACCTCACCGACGCGTTCGCGTTCCCGCTGCCGGTCACGGTGATCTGCGAGCTGCTCGGCGTCCCGCAGGCCGACCAGGACGACTTCCGCGGGTGGACGACGAAGCTCGTGACCGCGCGGTCCGCGCAGTCCGTCGGCGAGGCCGGCCAGGCGATGTCGGTCTACCTGCACGGCCTGATCGACACCAAGCGCGCGAACCCGGCCGACGACCTGCTGAGCGCACTGGTCCAGGCCGAGGAGGACGGCGAGAAGCTCAACGCGGTCGAGCTGGTGTCGATGGCGTTCCTGCTGCTGGTCGCCGGGCACGAGACGACGGTGAACCTCATCTCCAACGGCGTGCTGGCCCTGCTGCGTGCGCCCGACCAGCTCGCCGCACTGCGTGCCGACCCGGCGCTGCTTCCCGGCGCGGTCGAGGAGCTGCTGCGGTTCGGGAGCCCGGTCAACCACACGACCATGCGCTACACGGCGGAGCCGGTCGAGATCGGCGGCACCACCATCCCCGAGGACGAGTTCGTCGTGGTGGCACTGGGCTCCGCCAACCGCGACGACGACCGCTTCGGCGACCCCGACACCCTGGACGTCACCCGCTCGGCGGCAGGCCACCTGTCGTTCGGGCACGGCATCCACTTCTGCCTCGGCGCGCCGCTCGCCAGGCTCGAGGGGCAGATCGCGATCGGGCGGCTGGTCGAGCGGTTCCCCGACCTGGCGCTCGCGTCGGACGACCTACGCTGGCGGAACAGCACTCTGTTGCGGGGCCTGGAAGAGCTGCCGGTACGCCTGGAGGGCCATACCGGACAGCAGGGACACACCGTGTAGGTCGGCCGCGACGGCCAGCGCCAGCGCGCAGCCAACCGCGCAGGCGAGAGCTGCCCGGCGGGCGAACGGCACGACCAGGGCGGCGGCGACGACCGCCACGGCCGCGACCCGGACCCCGCCGAGTCCCCAACCCGTCAGGGCGGCGACGTAACACACGACGACGCCGGTGGCCCACACGTCGGCCGCTGTGTCCGCGCGCTCGGCCAGCAGCCAGACCACCAGTCCGCCCGCGAGCCCGCAGATGGCGATCGAGTCGCCGCCGCCGGGTTCGCGCATGGCGAACGCGGCGAGCTGGCCGCCGACCGTGCCCGCCGCGAACAGGACGGCCCAGCGCACGCCGCCGAGAAGTCGTTCGGTGACGGCGCCGACCAGTGCCAGGGTGACCAGGTTCGTCGCGACCTGGTACCAGCCGAGGGTCTGCACGAACAGCGGCGTGACGAGGCGCCACCACTCGCCGGTCGTGGTGGGATCGCGTTGGAGGGCGGGGATCGCGGCAGGGACGGTGTACTGCACGACCGCGGCGGCGGTGGCGACGGCGACCGCTGTCGCGGTGGTTCGCGTGGTCACCGGGCGGGGATGTCCTCGACGCGGTGGTAGACGGGCAGGCCGCGCTCGCGGGCGATGCGGACGTCCTGGTCGGCGCCGGTGGAGTCGCCCGGCAGGCGCAGGACGGCGTCGCAGTGCTCGAGGAGACGCTCGGCGGTGGGGTACATGATCTGCTCGGCGACCGGGTCGGTCGGGCCGGTGCCGCCCGCGCCGCGCAGGACCGGGAGGGCGACCCACTCGCCGATCATCGGCACGTGCCCGCGCTGGAAGATCGGCCACGCGGCCTCCTCCAGGCGGGCGAGGTTGCCCGCCATCAGCTCCGGGTCGTCGTCGGTGCCCGACCGGTACGGACCGGCGATCAGAATCAGCATGCGCCGACCATACTGTGCAATAATCGGCAAAAACAAGGAGAATCGTGCATGTTAGCTGCGCAACGTCGTGACCTGCTGCTGGAGCGGCTGCGGGTGAGCGGGCGGATCGTCGCGAAGGACCTGGCCGCCGAGCTGGGCATCTCGGAGGACAGCATCCGTCGCGACCTGCGTGATCTCGCGGCGGCGGGGTTGTGCCAGCGCGTGTACGGCGGCGCGCTGCCGGTCTCGCCCGCCGTGGCGGACTACGCGACCAGGCAGGGGGTCGCGCCGGACAGCAAGCAGCGGGTGGCGGCCGCCGCGGTGGCGCTGGTCGAGCCGGACAGCACGGTGATCCTGGACGGCGGCACGACGGCGCTGGCGGTCGTACGGGCGCTGCCGCTCGACCTGCGCGCGACGGTGGTGACCCACAGCCCGACGGTGGCGAGCGCGCTGGTCGACCACGCCGGGGTGGAGGTGTACCTGATCGGCGGAAGGCTGTTCCGCCACTCGATGGTGGCCTGCGGCGCCGCGGCGGTGGAGGCGGTGCGCGGCCTGCACGCGGACGTGTTCCTGCTCGGCGTGACGGGCGTACACCCCGAGGCAGGCCTGACCACCGGCGACGCGGACGAGGCCGCGATGAAGCGCGCCCTCGCCCACCAGGCGGCGGACACCTACGTGCTGGCCAGCGCGGAGAAGATCGGCGCGGCGTCGAGGTTCTCGGTACTGCCCCTGCCCGAGGTGGCCGCGGTGATCACCGACGCACCCGCCGACAACCCGACCGTGCTGGCGCTGGACACCCCCGTGGTCCATGCCCGATGATGTCGATCATGCGCCCGACCGCCGAGGAACTGCGCCAGCTGTGGGGGCTCACGAAGCTGCCGCAGGAGGACGTCCTGTTCACCCAGACCTACGAGTCGGCCGGTCGGAGTCCGGACGGGAAACCGTTGTGCAACGCGATGGTCGCGATGTTCACCGACGAGCCGGGCTCGTTCTCGGACATGCACCGGCTGCCCACCGACGAGCTGTGGCACTTCTACCTCGGCGACCCGATCGAGCTGCTCCTCCTCCACCCCGACGGCAGCGACGAGCTGGTCATCCTCGGCACCGACGTGCTCAACGGCCAGCGCGTCCAGGCCGTCGTCCCGAGTGGCACGTGGATGGGTGCCCGCCTGCGCCCCGGCGGCGAGTACGGCGTCTACGGCAACTCGATGGCGCCCGGTTTCGTCCCCGACGACTTCGAGCCGGCCGACCACGCCCACCTCGTGACCCGCTGGCCGCACCGCCGCGACCTGGTCACCGCCCTCACGCGGACCTGAGCACGGCCGCCTGCTCGCTCAGCTCCGCGTGCTTGCCCCGGTACGCCGGACCGGCAGGCAGGAGCGACTTCGGGATCTTGCTCGTCACCGTGTAGATCGGGTTGCACACCTGGGCAACCGGCGCCAGCGCGGCCTGCGCGACCAGCTGGTACGCGTCCATGCGGTCGATCCCGCACAGCTCCGACAGCCACCCCGTCATGTCCACCTGCGCCACCCGGTAGGCGTTCTCCAACGGGCTCGCCGCGCCGATCGACATCAGGTACGCGTCCGACTCCAGCCGTGGCCACGGGGTCGGCACGCCCTTCACCAGGTCCACGATCAGCACCGTGTTCATCGCCACCTCGACGCCCGTCCCGCACGCCTCGCCCTCGCCCTGGCGGGCATGGCCGTCACCGAGGGAGAACAACGCACCTGCCACGTTGACGCCGAAGTACGCCGTGACGCCCGCGCGCATCTCCGGCGTGTCCAGGTTGCCGCCGTGCGAGTCCGGTACCAGCGACGAACGGGCCTCCAGCGCGGCAGGCGCCACGCCGACCGTGCCGTGCATGGGATCCATCGGCAGCTCGATGGCCAGCTCGGCGCTCTTCGCGCGGTAGGTGACCGTCCGCCTCGCGTTGTCCAGCTCGTACAGCCACACCAGCTCCGGCAACGCCTCCTGCAGCGTCGCCGTGTGGGCGTCGGAGGTCAGCGCGCCGAAGAACGGGACCGTCGTGGCCGCGCCGATGTCGGTGGCCGGCTCGATCGACACGAAGTGCAGGGCCAGCGTGTCGCCCGGCTCCGCACCCTCCACATGGAACGGACCGGTCTGCGGGTTCAGGAAGGGGAACTCGCACACCTGGGAGACGAGGTCCCGCTCCGAGCGGACCTTCCCGGCGAAGCAGTCCTCCGTCCACACCGACAGCGCCTCGCCCGGCCTGACCCTGCGGACGGGGGCGGCACCGCCGAACGTCCACGCGAACTCGTCCGGGGTCGGCCGGTACTCGATGACCTTCACGCGTCCTCCCTCGTCGGCTGCGACAGCCTCGGCGCTCGGCCGGTCAGCAGCAACACTGCCATCACCACCAGCCCGATGCCGAGCCAGACCAGCCCGACCGTCTGCGCGGCCACCTTCGCCTTCACCACCACGTACCCGAGGATCGCTATGCCGCACAACGGGAACACGAGATGCCGCAGGTAGTCGCGGCTGCGCTGCCGGACCAGGTAGTGCACGATCACCGAAACGTGCAACAACAGGAACGCGGTCAGCGCGCCGAAGTTCACCAGCGTCGTGAGCAGTGAGACGCCGTTGTCGTCGCGCAGCGTCAACCCCACGCCGACCGCGACGGAGATGGCCGCGACCAGGAACGTCGCGTTCTCCGGCACCCGGTGGCCGGGGTGGACCTTCGCCAGAACCCGGGGGAGCTGCCGGTCCCGCGCCATCGAGTACAGCAGCCGGGACGTCGCCGCCTGCGCGACGAGCGCGTCCGCGAACCCCCACGCCACGGCCGTGGTCACCGCGGTGACCACGTACAGCCAGTGCCCGCCCGCGTACTCGGCCGCGTCGTAGAACGCGGTGCCCGCCGTGTCGCCCTCGGTCAGGAGCCGCTCCCGGTCCGGGACGAGCAGCGCCGCGACCCACGTCTGCACGATGAACAGCACGGCCACGAGCAGCAGCGACAGCACGGTCGCCCGCGCGATCTGCCCGCCCGCCTCCCGGTTCTCCTCCGACAGCGTGGAGATGGCGTCGAACCCGAGGAAGCTCAACGCCGCCAGCGACACCGCGCTGAAGATGAGCCCCACCGAGAACGTGTCGCCGTCGTACAGCGGGGAAAGCGCGTCGCCGGTCGCCTTCCCGCCTGCGAGCGCCACGATCCCGACCACCAGGAACACCGCCAGCACGACCAGTTCGACGACGAGCATCACGCGGTTCGTGTGTGCGGTCAGCTCGATGCCGAAGTAGTTGACGACCGTGTTCAGGACGATGAACCCGACGACCCACACCACGACGGGAACGCCCGGTACGAACGCGTTCATCGCGATGCCCGAGATGATGTAGAGCAGGGCCGGGACGAGGATGTAGTCCAGCAGGATCTGCCATCCCGCGATGAACCCGAACGGCGGCGCGATCCCGCGCCCCGCGTAGGCGTACACCGAACCGGCCAGCGGGAACGCCTTCGACATCTGCGCGTAGGACAGGGCGGTGAACACCATGCCGACGGCGCCGACCGCGTAGGCGAGCGCCACCATCCCGCCGGAACCGCCGAACACGCTCCCGAAGATGCCGAACGGGGCGATCGGGACCATGAAGATGAGCCCGTAGATCAACAGGTCCCAGAACGACAGCGACCGCTTGAGCTCCTGCTGGTAACCGAACCGCTCGACGTCACGGGAACCGCTCTGCTCGGCCATGATCCGAATTACAGCACTCGGACCGCCGCTGGGAAACCCCTCGACGCCTGCCCGAAACGGGCACTACGGACGCATCATGCTCGCACAAGGCACACCCCACGGACAGTCCAACGCCACGCTAGGACAGCTGTCTGGGAGATGCGGGCGGAGGTGGCGCCGAACAAGAATCGTTCATCGCCTGGGGGTGTGCGTGCCGCACCGCCGACGACGGCGTCGCGCCGGACGCCGGGAGATCGGTCCGAAGGGAGTCGCGCGGTGTGCACGTGCGAGGAGGCCGCGGGGGCCACGGCAGCCGGCTCGGTGATCGAGTCGGCGGGACCCGGTCGGCCATCCGCCGATCGTGACGGCCGGACCGGCCGAGGACCGCTCCCCGGGAAGGCGGAACAGCCACTGTCGGCGCCGCTCGACGAGAGCCGGACGGTCGCGTCCCCGCCGGACGCCCCGGGCCTCGACCGCGAGTGCGCCGGGCACGTCCTCGGCATCGCCGAGCCGGACCACGAACCGCCACCCGTCCTGGTGTGGACGGCGTAGTCGGCGGCCCAGGAACCAGGCGTGGCAACGGATCCCGCTCGCACGCGCGGGCCTAGCGTAGGAGAGACCCCGGTCATGCAGACCCGCACACCACGGCCGCCGCAGGCGGTGCCCAGGTGACCATGTCGACCGATCGCGTGCGGTCCTCCGTGGAACCGTTGCCGGGCCTCCGTTTCGACCATGACCGGCCTCGGTGTCGTCCCCTGTTGCGTCGTCGAACGCGACACCGGTGCCGGCCGGTACTCCGAGCTACGGCAGCAGTGTGCCGCAGGCGCCTATCGCGACGCTATCGCCTCGGTATCGGGGTCGTCGCAGGTGTTGTCCAAACGGGTCGCAGCAGCAGAGAAGCAGGGATTGTGAGGCCTCGATGAGTGATGTGGTGAAGAACGGCGGGCGTCCGGTCGGCGTCCTGGTCGACGCGTACGGAACCGGTAACTACCTGCCACCCGCGTTCGGCCGGCTGGGGATCGACGTGGTCCACGTGCAGAGCTCGGCGGAGCCGATCACGCGCATGCAGCCGTGGGACCGGGCGAGCTACGTCGACGCGCTGGTGTACGACCCGCACGGCGACACCGAGCGGGTCCTCAAGGAGATGGAGCCGCTGTTCGTCATCCCCGGCCAGGAACCGGGCGTGCTGCTCGCGGACAAACTGAGCGAGGCACTCGGCGTGCGCAGCAACGGCACCACGTTCTCCGAGTCGCGCCGCGACAAGTTCCGGATGATCGAGACCGTGTCGGCGGCCGGGCTGCGCACGGCGGCCCAGTTGGTCACGGCCGACGCCGAGGAGGCCCTCGCGTGGGTGCGGGAGGGCGGGTTCTGGCCGTGTGTGGCCAAACCGCTGTCGTCGGCCTCCACCGACGGGGTCTTCGTCTGCCGTGACGCGGAGTCGCTGCGGGCGGCGTTCCCGGCCATCCTCGCGACCGACACGGTCTTCAACGGCGCCAACACCGAGGTGCTGGTACAGAGCTTCCTCGAGGGCACCGAGTACATCGTGGACACCGTCAGCGTGGACGGGCACGTCCACGTGTGCGGGGTGTGGGAGTACGAGAAGTCGCTGCTGGACAACGGCAAGCCCATCTACAACCGGGACATCCTGCTGTCGCCGACCGATCCGGCGGTGGTGTCGCTCATCGACTACACGCGGGACGTGCTCGCCGCACTGCGCATCCACAACGGGCCTGCGCACTCCGAGGTGATCATCACGCCGGAGGGGCCCGCGCTCGTCGAGGTCGGCGCGAGGCTCAACGGCAACATGCACCCCGCGTTCCACGACGCGTGCCTGGGCGCGAACATGGCCGACCTGACCGCGCGCGCCTACACGCGGCCGGAGCGGTTCGTGGCCGAGTACGGCGACACCGTGTACGAGAGGCGGCAGCCCGCGGTCGTGTACAACACGCCGACCACGCTGTCCGGGCGGATCACCGCGGTGAACGAGGCGCTGGTCGAGGAGATCCGCAGCAGGCCCTCGGTCGTGGACATCACGGTCAAGCGCAGGGCGGGCGACGTCATCGTGCCGACCCACGACCTGCTCACCAGCCCGCTGCGGGTCTTCCTGACCGCGCCGGACCAGTCCACAGTGGACGAGGACTACGTGTTCGTCGACGGCGTCCGCGAGTCGGTCTACGAGGTGGAGTCATGAGGAGAGCGTGCGGCGTGAGTCGTCGATATCCGGGCGAGGGGGCGGCATGAAGGCGGGACTACGCGAGAACATCGCGGGGTTGAGGCCGATCCGCGGTTTGCTGACGGCGGTGACCGTGTCGCGCAGCGCCGTCATGCTGTTCCCGTTCTACGGCGTGTACCTCGCAACCGACCGGCACGAGCTGACCGTCGGCACGATCGGCCTGATCGTCGGCATGTTCGGCATCGGCTCCCTGGTCGGGGACTTCGCCAGCGGCGCGCTCGCGGCGCGGATGCCGGAGAAGCGGGTCGCGATCGTGGGTTTCCTCGGGGTGGCGGCCACCGTGCTCGCCATCTCGGTGTCCACCGAGCTGTGGACACTCGTCGCGCTGACCGCGATCTGGGGCTTCTGCTACGAACTGGTCAACCCGATCGCGTACACGATGGTCTCCAGGGCGATGCCGGAAGAACACCGGCGGTTCGCGTTCGCCGCGGTGCGCCTCGCCATCAACGCGGGCATGGGCATCGGGCCGCTGATCGCCGGGATCCTGTTCAAGGTCAACCCCGAGCTGCTGCCGTGGGGTACCGCGATCGGCTACCTGGCCTCGGCGTTCATCCTGGCACGCGCCAGGATCGTGTCGATCTCCCAGCCCGACGACGAGGACACCTCGGCCACCGTCGGCGACGACGGCGCACCGGCGAGGCACGGCCTGCGCTTCTGGACCTTCGCCGCCGCCACGACGCCGATCCACTTCGCCTACGCCCTGCCGACCACCGTGGGCAGCGTGTACGTGATCCACACCCTCGACCAGCCGGCGGGCTGGGTGAGCGCGATCTTCGCCGTCAACTCGTTCATGGTGATCACCGTCGAGATCGCGCTCAACCACGCGATGCTGGGGCTGTCCCGGCGGTCGACACTGCTCATCGGCTACGCCTGCGCCACGGCGGGTTTCGTGTTCATGGGCTTCGCGCCCGCCGCGACCTGGCTGCTGCTCGCCGCGACCGCGGTGTGGACGCTCGGCGAGATGATCATCTACCCGGTGATGCCGGACCACATCAGCGCCATCAGCCCCAACCGGCTCAAGGCCCGCAACATGGGCTTCTACACCGCGCACTACAACCTCGGCGTGGTGTTCGCACCACTGGTCTTCCTGCCACTGCTGGACGAGCTGGGTGCGGTCGCGTCGTGGTCGCTCGTCGGCGGGCTGCTGCTGGCCGGTCTCCTCACGACCGCCGTGATCAGCAACTCGACCAGGACCTGGGGAGTGGACAGGCCCCGGCAGGTCCCCGCGTTGGTCGAGGCGTAGGACCGCGGCGGACTCCGTTGGAAAACAGGCGAACCCATCGACGAGGCGGGCCATGAAGAAGATCATCATCATCGGTGTCAACGCGGTCGGCGCGAGATACCTGCCGAGGTCGCTCCGGGCGCTCGGGTACGAGCCGGTCTTCGTCCTCGACCCGGGACGCTTCGCCGGTGCGGCGCGGGAGGAGCTGCTCGGCTGCGCCTGCTACCCGGCCGACATCAGGAACTGGCCGGAGGTGCTGGCGATGTTCGCCGCGCGTCCCGAGATCACCGAGGGCGTCGAGGCGATCTCCAGCCTCTACGACGAGCAGTTCCCGCTCACCGAGACCATCGCGCGGACCTACGGCCTCCTGCACCCGGAGCCTGCGTTCGCGAGGCTGGCCGAGAAGGCGGAGATCGTCCGGCTGATCCCGGAGTACTGCCCGCCGACACAGCTGTTCGCGGCGGCGGACTGGGCCGGCGCCGACCCCGCGGGCGTGGGGGCCGGGGCCGACGGGGTGATCCTCAAGCCCTCGGTGCAGGCAGGCGCGATGGGGCTGACCAGCCTCACCGCGCACCACACGCCGGCGGACGTGCGCGACGCCATCGCCGCGAGCGGCCTGTGGGACGCGCACGAGCAGACCTGGCTGCTGCAGGCCAGGATCGCGGGCCGGCTGATCAGCCTCGAGGGCTACGCCCGCGACGGCAAGGTCTTCTTCGTCGGCTTCTCGATCCGCGGCCGGATCGGGTCGACCGAGGTGAGCAACCTCTTCCCCGGCGACGGACGGCTCTCCGAGCTGGTCAGGGCGCGCTGCGCCGAGGCGGTGACCGCACTGGTCGACACCTCCGGGATGCGTGACGGCTACTTCCACTGCGAGTTCATCGAGACCGGCGACAGCGCCCACCTCATCGACGGCAACGTCGGCAGGTTCGCGGGTGGCGCGGTGGTCGAGCAGATCGCCCTGGCCCACGGGGTGACGCCGTACGACATCCTCGGCCACGTCATCACGCTGGGCCTCGGCCCGGAGCACGCCGCGCCGGACCCGGCCTACCGCGCGCCGGAGCGCGCCACACCGACCATGAGCTTCTTCTACGGCCTGCGGGGTGGCGGCCTGGTCGAGTCGATCAGCCTGCCGCCCGACACCAACTGCACGCACACGCAGGTCGCGGCGGACGGCACCGAGGTGGTGCCGGTCGGCGTGGACGACCGCGCGTGGGTCGGCATGTTCACCGGCTACCTCGACGAGGCGGTCCGGGACATCGACCGCGTCACCATCCATACCCCGGACGGGCCACGCAAGCCCGCCTACGTCGTGGCCGGTTCGACGGCATGATCTACGTCATCCGGTTCATCAGCTACACGGTGTGGGGCGTGGTGTACCCCTTCCTCGCCGTGTGGCTGATCGGTCTGCGCGTCTTCGACGACGGCGCCGTCGGGCTGGTGGTCGGCGTCGCCGTGATCACCAACCGGGTCGGCTCGCTCGCGTTCGTCCACGTGGTGGAGCGCTACGACAAGCGGCTCGCCATCATCGCCTCACAGGTGATGGCGGTCGTCGCGTCGGTCGCGTTGCACCTGCTCAGTGTCGGGCCGACCGGCTCGGTGCTCGCGTGGGCGTTCGTCGGCGGGCTGTTCGGGCTGGCGAACTCGCTGGCGACGCTGGCACAGGTCACGTTCATCGCGCAGCAGTTCCCGCACGAGGAGCGCAAGCGGGCGTTCGCCTACGAGAACATCTCGCTGAACATCGCGGGTGGCGTCGCACCGCTGCTGTCGTCGTTCGTGATCGTCAGCCTGACCGGCTCCTACGCGCTGGTGCCGATCGCGTTCGCGGTCACCACGACCGTGCTGGCCGTCCGGCTGCCACGCGACGCGCCGGTCGAGGCGCCGGTGGCGGAACCGTCCGGAGTGGACGGATTTCGCGGCGGCGACCGGCTGGCCGTGCTCGGCTTCATCTTCCTGACCATGGTGGCGTACGGGCAGTTCTACGGCGTGTTCCCGGTCTACGCGGTGGCCGACCTCGGCGAGGGCACGGTCGGGCTCCTGTTCGCGGCGAGCAGCGTCATGATCGTCGTGCTGCAGGCGGTCGTGCTCCGGTTGTCCACCAGGTTCGACGACGTGCGGCTGATCGTGGTCGCGAACGTGTTCATGGCGGCAGGCAGCCTGCTGCTGATCTTCACCTCGGGTGGCGTGCGGGTCGTGCTCGTCGCGGTCCTGTGCGTCGCGCTCGCCGAGATGGTGTCCGGGCCGCTGTACCAAACCCTTGCGGTGCAGGCGTTCCACGGCAGGGCGACCCGCGCGATGGGTGCCGTCACGTTCGTCTGGGGCGTCGGCGAGGCCGGCACGATCGTGGTGGGGCTCGCGCTCGTCGACGCGGGACTCGGCGCGGTGTCGTTCCTGGTCGGGGCCGCGGCGGCCCTGGCGGTCGCCGTGCTGGCGACGGCGTTGCGTCGGCGACTCCTCCGACTGGGGCGCGTCGCGGTGCCGAGTGCCGGATAACGGTTCCCGGAGACCGGTGTCCGGGCCGCGTCGTCATTTCACGGTCGATTACAGGTCTACGGGTTCACCAGAAGTGAGCTGGAAACAGTTGAGTGAACCGCTGCCCATGCTTGACAAAGGTCACGCTTGGCTCGTTAATTCGCCTAGCGGTTTCGGAAGGACCAAGAATGCTCAAACAGGCGTCACCGCAGAATGCGACCGGAAAGCTCGCCGTGGAAATTCGGCGGCTGGTCATCGAGATGAGCGGTTCCCCGAACGGGGTGCACATCGGTGGCAGTGTGTCGATCGCGGACCTGCTCGCCGTGCTCTACGGCGAGGTACTTCGGCAGCCGGCCGGTGGGGGAGCACCGGAGGGTCGTGACTACCTGGTGCTCAGCAAGGGACAGGCGTCCGCGGGCCTCTACGCGGCACTCGCGGCGACCGGCGTGATCCCGGAGGAGGAGTGCGCGACCTACGCCGAGGAGGGCAGCAGGCTCGCCGGCCACCCCATGAAGACGTTGCCGGGCGTGGACTTCTCGACTGGCTCGCTGGGCCACGGGCTCGCACTGGGGCTGGGGGTCGCCCTGGCCGGGCGGCGTTTCGGCCACGACAACCGGGCGTTCGTGATCCTCGGCGACGGCGAGCTGGCGGAGGGCTCGAACTGGGAGGCGATGATGGCCGCCGCCCACCACGAGGTCGACAACCTGATCGCGATCGTGGACCGCAACGGCTGGCAGATCAGCGGCAGGACCGAGGACATCATGTCGCTGGAGCCGCTGGCCGACAAGTGGGCCGCGTTCGGCTGGCGCGTGCTCAGGATCGACGGGCACGACCACGACCAGATCAGGGAGGCGCTCGACGGGCCGGTCGAGCCGGACCGGCCGACGGTCGTGCTCGCCAGGACCATCAAGGCACGCAACGTCCCCGGCCTGCACGACACCAAGAAGAGCCACTCGGCGACGCTGTCGGCCGACGCGCGGCGGCTGGCGCTCGAGGCACTGGACGGTGAGGTCTGATGGGCGCCACCGACATCGCGACCGACCGTTCCGTCGCGGACGTCCTCGACCACGTCTGGGAGAACCGCTCGACCATCCAGAGCCGCGACGCCTACGCCATGGTGCTGCTCGCGCTCGGCAGGGAGAACCCGCTTCTGGCGTGCCTGTCCAACGACATGGACTTCGAGGACCACTTCGCCGCCGTGCTGCCGCGCCAGTACGTGGAGCTGGGCATCGCGGAGCAGAACATGATGACCGTCGCCGCGGGCATGACCGTGGCGGCACGGCCGGTGTTCGCCAACGGCATGAGCCCGTTCGCCATCGCCAGGGCGTTCGAGCAGATCAAGATCGACATCGCGGGCGCGAACCTGCCGGTCAAGATCGTCGCCACGCACGGCGGGCTCGCGTCGGGGCACTACGGCCCGACCCACCACTCGCTGGAGGACGTCGGCGCGACCAGGATGCTGCCGAACATGACGGTGGTCGTGCCCGGCGACGCCTTCGAGACCGTCCAGGCCACGGTGGCGCTGGCGGCGACACCCGGTCCCGCGTACCTGCGGCTGGGGCGCCTGGCCACCGACACCCTGTACGAGGAGCGGGCCGAGTTCGTCCTCGGCAGGGCGCGGGTGCTGCGCGAGCCGGGGCGCGTGCTCTACATCGCCACCGGCCCGTACCCGAACCTGGTCGCGGCCGGGGCGGCCAGGGAGCTGGCCGCGCGGGGGATCTCCGCCGGACACCTGAACCTGCACACGGTCAAGCCGCTCGACCGCGAGACCGTCCTCGACGCGATCACCTCCGCCGAGGTGGTGGTGACCATCGAGGACCACCGCGCCCTCGGCGGCATGGGCGGCGCCGTGTGCGAGGTGGTGGCCGAGGTCGGAGGTCCGCCGGTGCGGCGGATCGGGGTGCCCGACGTCCACTACGACCTCGTCGGCGGCGAGGGCTACCTGCTCGACCGTGCCGGGATCAACGTGCCCAACGCGATCGCGCGAGCGCTCGACGTCGTGGCGCGATGACCACCGAACACACCAGCCAGAAGGAGAACCCGCTCGATGATTGTCCCCCTAGGACCCGGCCGCGAGACCGCGGCGGGGATCCGCGTGCTCAAGTTCGGCGGCACGTCGGTCGGCACCACGCCCGCGCGGCTGCGCGAGGTGGCCATGCGGATCGCCGACGCCCACCACGCGGGCTACCCGGTCGTCGTGGTGGTGTCCGCGCGCGGTGCCACGACTGACGACCTCGTGACGGACGCGAACTCGGTGGCGAAGGCACCGGCCGCACGCGAGATGGACCAGCTCCTCGCCACCGGCGAGATCGCCGCGGCGGCGCTGCTGGCGATCACGCTCAACGACGCGCGGACCCCCGCGGTCTCGCTGACCGGCGCGCAGGCGGGCATCGCCGCCTACGGCCACCACGGTGACGGCCGCAT
Organism: Actinophytocola oryzae; assembly: GCF_004364325.1. Taxonomy (GTDB): domain Bacteria; phylum Actinomycetota; class Actinomycetes; order Mycobacteriales; family Pseudonocardiaceae; genus Actinophytocola; species Actinophytocola oryzae. Next base: position 25,766 of record NZ_SOCP01000021.1, read on the forward strand.
CGCCGACATCGACGGCACCCGGCTGCGTGAGGTTCTCGACAGCGGCATGGTCGCGGTCGTCGCGGGCTTCCAGGGCGTCGACGCCGTCGGCGACGTGCTGACCCTGGGGCGCGGCGGCTCCGACACGACGGCCGTCGCGCTCGCCGCCTCGCTCGGCGCGACCACGTGCGAGATCTACACCGATGTGGACGGCGTCTACAGCGCCGATCCCAGGATCGCGGTGGACGCCCAGGTGCTGACCACGATCGGCAGCGGCGTGATGTCCGAGATGGCCTACGCGGGCGCGCGGGTGCTGCACGCGCGGTCGGTCGACCTCGCGGGCCGCTCCGGTGTCAGCATCCACGTCCGCTCCGCGTTCACCAACAAACCAGGCACGACGGTCGTCTCCGATCAGACTGGACATGAGATGCTCGAGAACTCCCAGCCCGTGACGGGAATCGCCCACGACACGGACGTCGCACGCGTCGTGGTCCACCCGGGCGGCCCCGCGGGCCGGGGCGCCGAGGTGTTCGCCGCGCTGGCCGAGGCGGCGGTCGCGATCGACCTGGTGGCGCGCGTCGGTGACCAGGACCTCGGCTACGGCTGGGACTTCACCATCGCGCGCTCGCAGGCGGAGACGGTGAGCAGGGTGCTCAACCGATTCGGCTGCGAGGCCGACATCCACGAGTCGATGGCCAAGGTGTCCCTCGTCGGCACCGGGCTGCTCAGCCACCCTGGCACGACGGGCCGGATGCTCGCCACCCTGGCGACGGCGGGCATCGAGACCTACTCGGTGGCCACGTCACAGGTCCGCGCGTCGGTCACGATGTCCAGGGCGGACTGTGTGCGTGCCGTCGACCTGCTGCACCGCGAGTTCGGGCTCGACCGGCCCGCGGTGACGGGCGACAACGTGATCCCCCTGTCGCGTGACCGCGACCGGGGCCTCGGGCAGGCCGCGTAGACCCCGGCACGGACAGCCGCTCAGCGTCGAGCGGCTATCCACGCAGGCGTGCCAGCACCCGGTCGAGTGCGCCGCGCACGGTGTCGGGCACACCTGCGCCCCGCAGGTCGCCCAGCAGCTGCTCGTTGATCCCGCCGGGGGTCATGTACCTGCCGGTCAGCTCGGCGAGGTCGCCGGTGTGCGTCAGCAGGGACTCGCCGAGCTGGCCGAAGATGTGCGCGGTGTAGGCGGAGGCGGTGTCGCGGTCGACGCCGTGGTCGGCGAGCCAGCCCGCGATGGTCGTGAGGTAGTCGAGGTGCGCGGCGAACGTGGCGGTCGCCGCGCTGAACGAGTCGAGGGCCGCCTCCTCGGCAGGCACGACGACCCCGCCCACCCGCTCGAACAGCTCCCTGGCGACGGCGTGGTCCGGGTACAGGGCGGTGAGGCTCTGCCTGCGCACCGCCTGCGGCAGCGGGATCGACCGGACGACGTGGCCTGCGGGCGCCGTCCACTCACGCAGCCGCGCCAGGTGCACACCGGCGAGCGCGCTCACCACGACGTGCTCCGGGCGGAACGTCAGCTCCGCCAGCACCTCCGCAGCGACCGGCGGCCGCACGGCCAGCACCACGGTGGTCGTGGCGTCGAGCACCTCCTGGTTGCTCCCGCGGACCCGCACGTTCGGGAACCGGTCCGCCAGCTCACGCCCCACCGCGCGGCCTCGCGGCGAGAGGAACACCTCCGGCGGTGCCGCGGCGTCCGCGTTGAGCCCCGTCACCACGGCGGCCGTCAGCTCGCCTGCTCCCACGAACCCGTACGACTGCCGCATGTCCCGCCCTCCGGTCACCCGACCATCTAACCGTCCCGGCCGGTGGCACGACTTCCGGTGGCGTGCTCTCCACCGAGGTGTGATCCATCCCGGGGTGACGGGTGGCGTCGCCCGCCGCCGCCTAGGGTGAGGGCAACCGGCGATCACCAGCCGGAAACCCTCATGGGAGGCGACCTTCGGGATGAGTGACGCGATCAGGGCGGAAACGGTCACGATGACCGGACATGGCGGGGACGAGATCGAGGCCTACCTGGCCCAGCCACTCGACGGCGGCGCGCACGCCGGCGTCGTGGTCATCCACCACATGCCCGGCTACGACGCGGCGACCAAGGAGATGGTCAGGACGTTCGCGGTCAACGGGTACGCCGCGCTCTGCCCGAACCTGTACGCCCGCGAGGCACCCGGCGCGAGCCCGGACGACGCGTCGGCCTTCGTGCGTGCCAACGGCGGCGTGCCGGACGAGCGGCTGGTCGGCGACGTCGACGGCGCCGCGAACCACCTGCGTGCGCTGGACGGCGCGACCGGGAAGATCGGCGTGATCGGCCACTGCTCGGGCGGGCGCCACGCGTACCTCTCGGCGTGCTCCCTGCAGCTGGACGCCGCGGTGGACTGCTACGGGGCGTTCATCGTCGAGGACGCGCCGGAGGGCCTGCCCAAGGCGCTCAAGCCGATCCTGCACCTCGCGCCGCAGCTGTCGTGCCCGCTGCTCGGCCTGTTCGGCAAGGACGACAAGTTCCCCGGCCCCGAGCAGGTCGCGAAGCTGGACGAGGAGCTGACCCGGCTCGGCAAGGCGCACGAGTTCCACAGCTACGACGGCGCGGGCCACGCGTTCTTCGCCGTCGACCGGCCCAGCTACCGGCCGGAGGCCGCGGTCGACGGCTGGGGCAAGATCTGGGACTTCTTCGGCCGCACCCTGAACTGAGGTGGAGACATGTGCACATACCAGACAGAGCGGATCGAGATCGACGGCAGCGGCAAGGGCGCGAACGGGTGGTTCGGCCTCAGTAGTGCCCAGGTGTACGTCGACCACCCGGTGCACGCGCAGTACGCGCACACCCTGAACATCGACTTCACCGACATCGCGGCAGGTCCGGCCGCCCGGGTGGCGGTGGAGCTGACCGAGGAGGCCGCCCGCGCGCTGGCGGCCGCCATCAACGCGGCCCTGGCCTCCGCGCCGGCCGGTCTCGCGTCAGCGAACCAGTAGGCCGGTCGTGGACACCGCGACACGTGCGGCGGTCACACTGCTGAGGCAACGGGGTGCGGCCGAGCTGCCGCACCCCGGTGGGACGCTGCTCGCCCACCTCGAACGGGTGTACGAGACGCTGCGGTCGTGGCAGGTGCCCGACCCGGTGGCGCTGGCCGGCCTCACCCACGCCGCCTACGGCACGGACGGGTTCCCGGAACCGCTGCTCGCGGTGACGGAACGACCGGTCCTGCGCGCGGCGATCGGCGAGGACGCGGAACGCATCGTGTACGCCTACGGCGGTTGCGACCGGGGGACCGTCTACCCGCGACTGTCCGAACAGGACCCGGTGTTCCACGACCGGTTCACCGGCCTCGACCACCGGCTGACCGCCGGGGACCTGCGTGCCTTCGCCGACATCACCGCCGCGAACGAGATCGACGTGGTGACCCACAACCCCGACGTCATGCGCGAGGCGGGCGACGCACTGTGGCGCCTGTTCAACCGCATGCGCGACCACCTCGGCGAACCGGCCTGGCAGGCGTGCGTGACCACCTTCGCCCCGCAGCCCGACCCCCCGCACTGAAGGACGCCTTCGTAACGCTGGGGGTACTGAAGGGAGCCTTCATTGCGTTGGGCCTGGATCCACCGGTTGGCCTGCGGCTGGGTTGGGCGTTGCGGCGGGTGAGGGCCTGGTGGGGGCCGGGCGCTGTGCGTCCGGCGCCACGTGGCAGGCGCTGACCTGCCGGAACATGGTGACGTTGAGGCCGGTCTGCTGTGTCCGGGTGGAGCCGGGCCGGCGTACTGAAGGGGCCCTTCATAACGCTGGGCGTATCGAAGGGAGCCTTCGTAACGCGGCTGTCCCCGCGCACTTCTTCTCCGGTCTGCGGAGGGCCTCGCCTGCCTGTCTACCGGGCACTACCTGCCGGTCCCGCGCCACCACCGACTCACCCTTCGTGGACCCAGCCCGGGCGTACTGAAGGACGCCTTCATAACGTCCGGCGTTACGAAGGCGTCCTTCAGTGCGGTTGGTCGGGGCAGGTGGTGTCGCGGGCCTTCAGGGTGAGCAGGTAGGCGTCGGTCGCGGCGCGGGCGCAGGTGCTGTTGTCGTAGACGCCGTGGCCCGCGCCCTCATAGGTGAGCAGGGCCGTGTTCGGGGCCTGCGCGTGGATGCGGCGGGCCCACGCGTACGGGGTCGACGGGTCGTCCAGGGAGTTGAGCAGCAGGATCTTCGGGGCGTTGTCGACGTCGAGGCGGTGCGGCGGGTTCGCGGGCGGGCCCGTGACGCCCATGCACGCGACGGCCTCGTCGTGGGACAGCGAGGTGCCGCCCATGAGCGGGGCTTTGCGCAGCTCGATGGCACGCAGCCGGGAGTACTGGGCGAAGTCACTGATCCGCAGGGAGAAGTCCTGGCAGACGACGGCGAGGCGGAGCGACGCGTAGTTGTAGTCCAACTGCGTGGTCATCGTCGGCAGACCGGCCGCCGTGGCGGCGATGATCCGGCCGATGTCGTCGTAGTCCGGGCCGCGCAGGTCGGCCAACACCCACTCCCGCAACCAGTTGGGGCCCAGCGGCTGCTGGTCGGCCTTCCGCAGCGCGGTCTGCCACGTCGCGAGGACGTCCTGGCCGTGCAGCGCACAGGTCTCCGTCGTGTCACACCAGTGCACGAACCGCAGGAACGAGTCCTCGACGGAGGTCGCACGGTCGCCGAGGAAGTGGTCGATGTCCACGCTGTGGTCGATGTTGCTGTCCAGCACCATCGCGCGGATGTGGCTGCCGAAACTCTCGGCGTACTGCTGGCCGAGCAGTGTGCCGTAGGAGATCCCGTGGTAGCTGATCTTCCGCTCGCCGAGCGCGCGGCGGACGGCGTCCATGTCCTGCGCGGCCGACGCCGTGTCGGCGTGGTCGAACACCGGGAGGTTCGCCGCGCGGCAGTCCGCGACCGCCTTCCGGTTGTAGCTCAGCAACGCGTTGAACTCGGCCTCGGTGGCCGGGTAGGTGCTCGGCGCGTCGACCTGTTCCGGGCACTTGATGATCTGGCTGCTCTGGGTCCCCCGCTCGTCGAAGCCGACGATGTCGAACCTGGCGAGGATCTCCTGGCTGAAGTAGCCGGAGAACAGCGCGAACTCGGCGGCTGACGTGCCAGGGCCGCCGGGGTTGACCATCAGTACCCCGAGGCGCCGCGCGGGGTCGGTGGCCCGGTGCCGTGCCACCGCGAGGTCCATCGTCGCGCCCGACGGACGGTGCCAGTCCAGTGGCACCGTCACGGTGCCGCACTCGCCGTCCGGGAAGTCCTCCCCGCACGATCCCCACTCGACGGGCGACGGCGACCACGTCGGTGCCGGTGCGGCGGTCGCCGTTCCGCTCAGCAGCAGCACGCTCGTCAGGACAGCAGCGAAGATCCGCACGAGATCCCTCCAGCGACGTCGACGGCGTCCCAGACTAGCGCTCCGGCGAAATCGGCACGAGGCGGCGAAATCTGAAAACCGAAATTGTCCGTCATTCCCGGGCTGAAACGCCGTTGTTCGGTCGGACGAACATGAGGGCGTGCGCTATCGGACGGGATGGGGCTTGTGAAGGACGAAGTGGGCTCCATCTTTGTCGGCCGCGACGGTGAGCTCGCCACGCTTCGCGGGGCGTGGGAGACCGTGCGGGGCGGGGTGGCCCGGGTCGTCGGGATCACGGGCGATCCCGGTATCGGCAAGGCGGCGCTGGTCAGCCGGTTCCTCGCGGACGTCGACGCGACGGTGATCCACGTGACCGCGAGCGACATCGACGCGGCGACGCCCTGGCACGTGTTCCGAGCGGTGGTCGCGCAGACGCCGGGACGCCGCCTCGCCGAGCGGGCGGCCACCATGAGCGCCGACGCCGAACCCGGCCTGATCGGCATCGAGCTGTTGAAGGACCTGCGTTCCACCAAGGGAATGGTGCTCGTCCTCGAGGAAGCGCAGTGGGCCGACGGGCCCTCGCTCATGGCACTGCACTACGCGAGCAGGCGCCTGGGCTACGACCAGGTCATGGTGATCCTCTCCCACAGCCCCCAGGACCCACAGTCCACGGTGCCCTACTTCGGCCGGAGCTGGGCGCTTCTCGAGGGCTGGCAACAACTGTTCGACGGCGAGCACGGCATCCACCTGCCCCTCGACGGCCTCACGCCCGCCGACCTCATCCGCCTCGCCGCACGCAGCGGGCACGCCGAGCTGTCCCCGGACGGCGCCGCCCGACTGCACGAGGCGACCGGCGGCAATCCGTTGTACGTCACGGACGTCCTGCGCCGCACGCCCATCGAGTCGATCATGTCCGGGCAGGGGCCCCTCAAGATCCCCAAGGAGATCGCGCCCGCCATCGCCGCCGGGCTCGCGTCCTGCGAGTGGGACACCAGGGAGCTGGTGGCCGCGGGAGCCGTGCTGGGACAGCGGTTCAGCGTCGCCCAGGTGCGGTTCGTGTCCGGGCTCGAGTCGGTCGCGAAGCCGATCGAGCAGGCGATCGAGGCCGGGCTCCTCGTCGAGGTGCCCGGCACGGACGGCCGTCAGCTGACCTTCGCCAAGAAGCTCGTGCGCGACATCGTCTACCACGACCTCGCGCGGCGGCTGCGTGCCGAGCTGCACCGCCGGTGCGCGGTGACCACCAGCGGCGCGGCGAGCCTCGGGCACCGCGTCGCCGCGATCGAGGGCGGCGTCGACGAGATCCTCGCCGGCGAGCTGGCCACCGCGGCGAAGGAACGCCTCGCCGTCTCCGACGTCGCAGGCGCGGCCTTCTACCTGCGTGGCGCGATGGACTGCACGGCACCGGGACCGGAGCGGCTCGGGCTCGTGCTCACCGCGGTCGAGACCCTCCTGGTGGCCGGGGAGCTGACCGCCGCCCAGGAGTACGAGGGCGAGCTGGAACGGGCACCCGCCGGGCCGTGGCGCGACTACGCCCTCGGCTACCTCAAGCTGCTCTCCGGCCGGGTCGCCGCCGCCAAGGAACTGCAGCACGGCGCCCTGGCGGCACTCGCCCGCGACGGCGCCGAGCTCGCCGACGCACCCGCCGACCTCCGCGCCAGGATCGCCGCACAGCTCGCGATCATCGGCGTGGTCTTCCTCGCCTACGACGAGATGGTCGAGTTCGGCACGGTCGCCGTCGCCGCGGGCTCCCCGGACCCGACGGTCGACGGGTTCGCCTGGTTCGCGAGGACACTCGGCATGGCGTTGAGCGGCCAGTCGAACGAGGCGCTGGAACTCCTTGCCTGGGCAGGGGAACCGGGCGACCGCGCGGCGATGGAGCGGCTCGTGGCGCGCGGCATGATCCGGCTCTGGATCGACGACCTCGACGGCGCGGCCGACGACCTGCACGAGGTGGTCCGCCGCGCCACCGCGGGCGACGCGCTGCGGGTGAGCCAGGGACTGGGTTTCCTCGGCGAGGTCGAGTACCGGCGCGGACGGCTCGGCGAGGCACGCGTGTTCACCCGCCTCGCGGTCGGCAACGCCGTGTTCCACAGCAGGGTGTGGGACTTCCCGATCCTGCACGCGCTCGCGGTCTACCCGCGTGCCGCCGCGGGCGACTGGGAGGCCGCCGAGCGGCACGCCGCCGAGTCCGCACGCATCGCCGACTTCATCGGCACGCACACCGCGCACGCCTACGCCGCGGGCGCGCGGTGCGCGATCGCGCAGGCACGCGGGGACCGCGAGCGCCTGCTGTCGGCAGCGGAGCGGCTCGAGGCGCACTACGACTCGCAGGAGCCCGGCACCCACCTGTTCGGGCCGATCCGTGCGGACGCGTTGTCCCAGCTCGGCAGGCTCGACGAGGCCGAGACCGCGTTGGCGGCCTTCCGCGAGGGGCCCGCGTCCGGCGGTCGCCGCTCGGCGCAGCTGTCCGTGGCACGCGTGTCCGCCCAGATCGCGTTGGGGCGCAAGAAACACGACGTCGCACTGCGGGAGTGCGCGTCGGCGGCCGAGCTTGCCGCCGACCTCGGCCTGCCGCTCGAGGAGGCCCGCATCGGCCTGCTGGTGGCCCGCTGCCACCACGAACAGGGCCACCGCACCGCGGCGGGACGCGCACTGCACACGGCCAGGGCGCAGTTCATCAGGATCGGCGCGGACGCCTACCGGATACTCGTCGAGCGCGAGGCCGAGCGGCTCGGCATCGTCATCGCGACCTCCAGTCCGCTCGAGGCGCTGACCCTGAAGGAACGCGAGGTGGCCAGGCTGATCGCGGAGGGCATGTCCTACCGCGAGGTCGCCGCCCGCCTGCACCGCAGCATCAAGACCGTCGAGACCCACATGTCGAACATCCTGCGCAAGCTCGAGGTCGCCGACCGGCACGAGCTGAGGAAGTTCTTCGACGGCGACGCCTGAGCTTTCGCTGTCATCGGGGTGCCACCCCGAGTTCTCGGGGTGGCGGGGGTCGAAACCCGGGGTCGCGCCCCCGCTGCGCCGTGCCGGTGCCTGCCCCTAACGTCGGCGCATGGTTCTCACTCTTGACCTGGAACAAGACGCGCAGGGGCGGATGCTTGGCACGGTCCGCCAGGAGGAGCGCGGCATAGTGCGAACCTTCGACGGCATCATCGAGCTGGTGGCGATCCTCGAGAGCTGCCTCGCCCACGAGTCCCCGGAAAAGGATTCCTAGGGGTCCGCCCCGAAAGATTCGGGGTCGCGGCACTGAAGTTTCGAACCCCGCCCCGCAACCACACTTGTCCCGGCCGTTCTCGGCATTTCCGCGAACCGAACGGGGGACATCGTGTCAGGCACCGCGAGCAGGGTGATCCGGCGGGAGCTCACGCGCATTCCCGGCATGCGGCAGGTGTCCACGGTCGTGACGCTGCGGCGGCTGTCCCGCACCGAGCTGGACGACCCGGCGGCCAACCTGTGCCGCCTCGAGGCCATCTCAGGGCTGACCGCCGAGGACTACGACGTGCGGCCGCGGCTCGCGGAGAAGCTGCGGTGGACCATGGGCCGGGGCGTTCTCGGCGCGTCGTACGTGATCGCGCTCGCGGGCACCCTGGGCATGCTCCGCAGGAACCTGGCGGCGTTGCGTGTCGTCGAGGTGTTCCTCGGCGTCACCGAGGCCGACTACCGCGACCTGCTCGGCCTCGCGATCAAGCTCCGCATGCGGCTCTCGGCCACCGCCGACACCATCGGCACGACGCTGCTGTTCGCGCTCGTCGGCGCGCTGTCCAACGTCGGCCGCGGCTGGGAGGCCACCTGCCTGCTGCGTGCCGACCTCGGGCTCGCCGCCCCCGACCCGCACACCCCGCCGGAGCGCCGCGCGGCCGAGTTCCGCAGGGCACTGGACGCGCGGCTCACCACGATGGTGCCGGACGCGGGCGTCCTGTACCTGAACGCGGTCATCCTGAGCCTCGACGAACTGGGCGTCGGCACCGAGGGCCTGCCCGCGGTGGCGCGCTGGGTCGGTCTCCAGGACGTGGACCACGGCTCCCGCGGCGCACTCGACGCGGCCCTCGTCCCGTGGCTGTCGCGGTTGTCCAGCCCGGTCACGGGCCTGATGGCGCTCGCGTCCTACGCCGCGGTGCTCGACTCGGCGGGCCACGGCGGCGAGTGTCTCGCCGTCGTCGAGTGGCTCGTCTCGGTCGACGAGGACGGCTACCGGGACGTCGACGCGCTGGCCGAGCGGTGGCACGCGGTCCGCACCGGCCCGGTGCCCGACATCGGCATGACGCTGTGGCGGGTCTGGGCCGACGTCCTCGTCAGCGAGGGCCGCCACGCCGACGCGCTCGCGGTCATCCAGGCGGACAGCGGCCTGCGTGACGGGGACCTCGACGACCCGGCCCGCTTCGGCCCGATCCTGCGCCGCAGGCTCGCCGGTGCCCAGGTGGACACCTCGGCCGCGTACGTCTTCTCGCTGGTGAGCGACCTGGCCGACCTCGGCATGCCCGACCCGGGCGCGCGGGTCGCCGAGTGGTTCCTTCGGTCCCACACCAACCTGTGGTCGGTCCCGGCCGGCGGCGACCCGGCCGTCCGGCACGTCGTCCCGTTGCTGACCCACTGGCTCGACTTCCGTGGCGACGAGTGGGGCGAGCTGGCCTGGCAGCTGTCCGAGCAGGTCGTCGGCTACCTGCGCGTGAGCATGCTCTTCCCGGACACGACCATCGACGACCGCCAGGAGTTCATCGGCTACGTCGAGGGCCTGCGCGTCCACGTCCGCCGCCTCGGGGTCGGCGGCATCGCCGCGGGCCCGCTCACCGGGGCACAGGAACAGCGGGTCCTGCTGGCGCAGCTGTGGGACGCGGAGCTGGGCCAGCGACTGCTGTTCGAGCGGTTCGTGCTGACCAGCGTGCGGCCGGTCGCGCCTGCCGCGCCCGCCGCCGACCGCTGGCCGCTGCGCGTGCCGGAGCCCGTCGGGTTCTTCGGACACCTGCCCGATCCGGAGGCCTGCCGGGACGAGGACATGCTGCGCCTGCTCGGTGCCCGCCACCGCGCCCGCGTCCCCGCCGCGCCGGTCGCCGAGGCGGAACCCTTGCGGGACAGGTGGTTGGCCGAGATCGAGACGGTGTTGCGGGCAGGGGTGACCCCGCACCTGCTCGGCAGCGCGGTGGGGGAGCGGGGCGTGCTGGTGCGTGCCGGGTTCCGGCCGGACGGCGCGTTGTTCTGGGCCGCGGTCCGCGCCGACGGCGGCGAGCTGCGCCTCGTCGCGGCACGCGCGGGTGCGGCGGGGGACCGGCTGCGGCTGCGCTGGGCGTCCTTCCGCCACGACGTCGGGCTGCTGCTCGCCTCGGGAGAGGCGTTGCTCGCGGGCCGCAGCGCCGAGGCCGACCCGGCGATCCGCACGCCTGCCGGGATGTTCGCCGACTCGCTCGGCGGCTGCGTCGACACGCTGCTGGCGATGCTCGACCGGCGCGTGGACGACACCCCGTTGGCCTGGTCCACCGCCGTGGCCCCGGCCGTCGCGGCACTCGCCACCTCCACGGTCGCGGTGGACGAGGCGGTGCCGGAGCGGCTCGACGCCCTGTGCGCGGAGACCGCCGCGACACCGGGGTGGGAGGCGACGCTGCGGACCGAGCTGCGGGCCGTCGCCGAACTCGTGGCGAGCCACCGGAACCCCGGCGGAAGGCCGGTCATGGACCGGATCGACGACGTCACGCGCGCCTATCTCCGTGACGTCGCGGGCATCTGGTCGCTGTCCCCGCTGCTGGGCGGGCTCTGCCGCGACGACGACGTGCTGTTCCAGCTGGAGGACGTGCTGCAGTCCGTGCCGGTCGCGCACCTGCCGGACGAGAACGGCACCCCGCTCTACCGGAGGGTCCGGTCGGCACGGGTGTCGCTGTCGCTGCTGCTGACGATCCTGCAGACCCGCATGGAGGCCGAGTTCGCCACCGACGCGCCCCGGCTGCTCGCCCTGTCCCACTTCGGCGAGGACGGCGACGGCGCGGCGGCAGGCGCGTACGCGACCTGGCTGCACCACGGGCAGCGCTGGCTCGCCGAGCACGGCCCGCTGCCGGGCGCCACCTGCCTCAACGCCGCGGACGACCCGCGTGGCGCGGCGGGCGCGTTGCGTGCCGCGCTGGAGGAGCACGGCGAGTTCCAGACCGTGACCGTGTGCGGGCACGGCAGCGCGGGTGACGCGGGGATGATCCTGTCCGACGGGCTGTGGCGCGGCGACGGCTGCGACTGGCGGTCGGTGAACCTGCTGATCCTGGCCAGCTGCTCGGTCGGCAGGCTGGAGCAGGTCGCCGACCGCGACGTCGAGGGCCTCTGCGTGCGGCTCGCACTCCACCGTGCGCGGTCGGTCCTCGCCTGCCGGTGGCCGGTGATCGCACCACAGGCGATCGCCTTCTCCAACGAGGTCGTCGCCTGCTACCTGCGGCTGCGCGCCGAGCACGGTGGCAACGGGGCAGGGTTGCGGGCCAGGGCGGTCAACGAGGCACGCCACCGGTTCCTCGACGGCGACCGGCCCGTGCCGGGCGGGATCGTGCGGCTCAACACCGTCGCCGCCTTCGACCTGTACGGGCTGGGCTGACATGGCGACCCCACTGACGATGGTGACGTTCGACCGGGACGGCAGGCCGGTCGACGACGCGCCCGACCGGCTCGCCGAGGCCATGGCCGACACCCGAACCCCGGTCACCGACGTGTTCCTGCTCAGCCACGGCTGGCTCAACACCCACACGCGGGCGCTCACGGCCTACGAGGAGTGGGTCCGCGCCATGACCGACTACTTCGCGCTGCGGTACTTCGAGACCGAGGAGCGGCGCCCCGGCTTCCGGTCCCTCGTCGTCGGGGTGCACTGGCCGAGCGCGCCGTGGCAGCCGGCGAGCGCGTCGCGGTCGGTCGAGGCGGAGATAGCCGCCTACGCCGACGTGCTCGGCGAGGACACCGTCGAGGACCTCGCGCCGCTGGTGCGCCGCGCAAGGGAGGGCGCCGACCCCGAACGGCTCACGCCCGCAGACGAGGACCGGTTCGTGCGGCTCGACGAGCGGGCCGGGCTCGACCTCCAGCAGGTGGGCGCGCGCCCCGGCAACGACCGCCTCGACTTCGAGCCCGGCGCCATCCACGCCGACTACCGCGCCACCCGGCCGGGTCCGTGGGCCGCGCTGCTCGCCCCGCTCAAGGTGACGAGCTTCTGGGCGATGAAGCGCCGCGCGCTCCACATCGGCGCGACCGGTGTGCGGACGCTGCTGGAGACACTGCGACAGGCCGACGTCAGTGGCAACGTCCGCTTCCACCTCGTCGGCCACAGCTTCGGCGCGATCGTGTGCTGTGCCGCGCTGCAGAGCGCCGCGCGGCCCGTGCACTCGCTGACCCTGCTGCAGGGCGCGTTGTCGCTGTGGTCGTGTGCCGCCGTCATCCCCGACACGCGGGTCGACGGCTACTTCCGGCCGCTGGTCGACCTGGGGCTGGTGACCGGGTCGGTCGTGACCACCACCTCGGACAAGGACCGGGCGCTGCGCTGGTTCTACCGGATGGCGGCGACGACCTCCCGGGACTACCGGCTGGCGCGGCCGAAACGGCTGCCGCGCTACGGGGCCGTCGGCACGTACGGGCTCGCGGGCCTCGACGCGGGCGTCGCCCGTCACCTCACCGTCGAGCGCGGCCGTCTGCGGTACGGCGTCGAGGGGGGCCGGGTGTACCGGGCCGACGCGAGCGCGGTCGTGACCGGTGGCGGGTTCTCCGTGCAGGGCGGCCATTCCGACCTCGTGCACCCCGAGCTGGCAGGCCTGGTGTGGGAGGCGGCGATGGTGCCGTGACGACACCGGTGCGGGTGGCCGCGACCTGGCCTGCCACCGAGGCGCTCGGCCCGGGGCTGCGTGCCGCGGTGTGGGTGCAGGGCTGTCCGTTCCGCTGCCGGGGCTGTGTGGCGCCGGAGTGGATCCCGAAGCGGGGCGGCAGGCTGGTCGACCCGGAGGAGCTGGCCGAGGAGTTGCTGACGGATCCGGCGGTCACGGGGCTCACGCTGTCCGGCGGCGAGCCCATGGCACAGGCGACCGGGCTCGCGGCCACCGTGCGTGCCGCCCGTGCGCGGCGAGAACTGGACGTCATCTGCTTCACGGGTTTCACCCTCGACCGGCTCCGCGCCGACCCGGCGGCCCACGAACTGCTGGCCGAGCTGGACGTGCTCATCGACGGGCAGTACGTCCGCGACCGCGACGACGGGCTCGGCCTGCGCGGCAGCGACAACCAGGTGGTGCACCACCTCACCGGCCGGCTGGCGGACACCGGCTTCGACTTCGAGACCGGCCCTCGCACGGCCGACCTCGTACTCACCGACCAGCGCCTCACGCTCATCGGCGTCCCGCCGACCGGCGTACTCGACATGGCGCGCGACTTCGTCACGGCACACCGGGACCGCGGCGGGAAGGACGAAATATGAGCAGGCTCGGGGACAAGCGCATCCGGTTGACCTACGACGACTGGTGGGCGAACCAGCGGGAGATCGCCGCGGTGCGTGCCGCGGCGGAGGAGAACGCGCGGCGCATCAAGGAGGTCCGTCGCGAGTTCAAGCGCGAGATCACCGCGGTGCGCGACGAGTTCGCGGCCGAGATCGCCGGGATCCACCGCGAGTACGGGACCCGCGTCGGCGCCCTGGAACAGGCGCGCGACGCGTCGCTGTCGCTGGCACGCAGGTGGGGGAACACCGCGGCCGAGCTGCACGACGAGATCGCCGAGGACGGGCGCCACGAGCGGTTCGCGCCCGGCGAGCTGGCCGCCGTCGGGCGCAGGCTCGTCGAGTTCCGCGACGACGCGGGCGGCAACGCGCCCGACGCGCGTTTCATGATCGCCTGGACCGCCACCAGGGACCTGACCGAGCTGCGGAGCAAGGTCGCCGAGCGGGCGCAGGAGTGGGAGACACTGCGCTCCGCGTGCGTCTCGGGGCTGACCGTCCTGCGGGAGCGGTGGCAGGAGCTGGCCACGTGGGAGCTGGCGCAGGGCGACGAGGTCGCGAAGGTGGACGTCGCCCACTGGTCCGGTGGCGCCCACGCCGAGCTGGGCGCGGAGCTGACCTCGGCGCTGCGTGCGGTGGCCGACCCGAAGACCGCCCCGGACACCGCGAGCCTGACCACGCTGCTCGGCAGCGAGCTGGACCGGCTCGCGGGGCGGCTGGAGCGCGTGTTCCAGAACGCGCTCGCCACCTGCCGCCACGCGCAGCTGCGGGCCGAGGTGTTCACCGACGTCGCGGGGCGGATGGCCGACCGGGGCTGGCACATCGTCGATCGGCAGATGGGCTTCGAGGGCGACGACACCCGCGCCGACCTCGTCGGTGTCATCAGGAACTTCTCCGGCGCGCAGCTGCGGATCCGGCTGCCCGCCCCCGGCGACGACCGCCAGGAGCTGCCGGTCCGGTTCGAACGCATCGCCCGCGAGGACCTGCCGGACAACGTCGTCGACAAGCTCGGCGAGCTGATGCAGGCCGTCGTCGACGACGCCGCGCAGGGCTGGGCCAGGACCGACCGCGTCGAGGAGCTGCCGTCACGCGACGAGGACACCGACGACGTCGAGGCGGAGCGGGAGCACTTGTGACCGCTGTCACCACCTCGCCGGGCAGGATCGCCGACGCACTCGTCCTCGGCGACGACGAGTCGTTGTTCGTGCTGTGCGGGCCGGGGGTGCTCGACCGCTTCGCCGACCCGGCGGGTGTCGTCCGCAACCTCGAGTCGGTGGTGGACCACGCGTTGCGCGGCCACGGGTTCGAGCGGGTGCTGTTCAGCAGGCCGGGGGACCAGATCTACTCCCTGCGCGACGACCTGCTGACCGGCAGCGGCCCGAACGGCGAGCGGGAGCGCAGGCCACTGCTGGTGTCCGGCCCGCTCAGCGACGTCGGCCACAGGCGCGGGCCCGCACCCGCGAGCCTGCCCCGGCACATCCACGACCTCGAGATGGGTGTGGTCATGTCCGGCGCGCTCGGCGACCAGGTGCGGACCGCGCTCGTGGTGCTGATGGCCGAGGACGTGCTGCGCTCCCTGAGCGGCCTGGCCCACGACCACGTGAACGCGCTGATCACGCAGGCGGCGCGGGGCGAGCTGCGGCAGGGCAACCTGATCCTGCTGGTGTTCACCTCGGCGAGCCTCACGGGCGTGCGGGACGCGGTGCGCGAGATGCACCGCTACGCCGGGCTCGAGGCGTTCCTCGAACGGCAGCTGCGGCGCTCGCCCCGGCGCAGTGCCGCGGTGATCGGCATGGCCGGGCGCACCGAGCTGGAGCACCTCGTCGCGGCGTTCGAGCTGGTCCCACCCGGTGTCGCGGCACTCGCGGTCGCCGAGCGGGACCGGGACGCCGCGCTCGGCGCCATGGTCGCCCAACCCGGCCAGACCATCCTCAACTGGAGCGCGGGACTGGGTGCGCTGGCCAGGTCCGGGGCGCCGCTCAGCGAGGCGACACTGCGCGAGGCCGGGCTGGTGGACGGGCCCGCGGGTGGCGAGGACGCGCTGACCACGCTCGCCGCGCGGCACGGCACCAGCGCGCTCGTGGACCGCATCACCGACATCGGCGACCTGCTGGTCGTCGGCAGGGGCCGCAACGTCGAGCCGCCCAGCCTGCACCTGGTGTTCAACGGCAGCCCGGGCACCGGCAAGACGACGGCGGCACACCTGGTCGGACACGCCTACCGGACGATCGGGGCCCTGCGCAGGGGACACACGCACGCGGTCAGCGGTTCGCAGGTCATCGGCCAGTTCGTCGGGCAGACCACCCACCTCGTCGACCAGGCGGTCGGCGCCGCGCTCGACGGCGTGCTGTTCATCGACGAGGCCTACCAGCTCAGCGACGACGAGCGCTTCGGCCGCGAGGCGATCACCACGCTGGTGCGGAACATGGACGAGCTGCGGGACCGGCTCGTGGTCATCGTCGCCGGCTACCAGGAGAACATGGAGCAGCTCCTGGCCAGCAACGCCGGGCTCGCCAGCCGGTTCGGCGACCCGATCGACTTCCCGGACTTCTCCGACGACGAGCTGGCCGACATCCTCGCCGGCTTCCTCGCGGGGTACGGCATCGAGATCGACGACACGACCCGCGCGCTGCTGCTGCGTGTGGTCGCGGGCGTGCCGAGGCCGAAGACGTTCGGCAACGCCCGCACGATGCGCCAGCTCTCCGAACAGCTCGCGGTGCGGTGGATGCGCACCAGGGAGTCCGCACCCGGGCCGTTCCGCGAGGCCCACCTGACACCGGCGGCCCGCCGCTACCTGGACGCGCCGGGGGGTGGCCGTGTCGGCTGAGGTGGCCCGCTGTCCGGTGTGCGCGCTGGTCGCGGTGCGCGACGGCGGGGTGGAGCAGTCCTGCGGTGAGTGCGGGTGGCTCCTGTGGGGCGGCATCGTCGCGGGTGTCCCGGACGCGGACGACGAGGCCGACTTCGCCGCCGCGCTCGACGAGGCGTGCTGGCGACGTGACCAGCTCGCGGTCGAGCACGTCGCCTTCGCCGACGACCGCGTGGGCCCCACCGACCGCGACCGGCTCGACGGGCTGATCCGCGGCCGGGTGCGTGGCGAGGCCGAGCGGGACGCGGTCGTGCGGGAGGCGGGAGAGCAGCGCGCGGCGGCCGGGAGGCCGGTGCCGTGGGTGGTGCTGGGGGAGGCGGTCGCGCGGCTGGTCCGCGGCGAGCTGGCGGCGGTGGGACTGGTGGAGCTGGACGTCGCGGGGGTGCGGACGGTCCGGCTCGACACCGATGACGAGGGGCTCGTGCTGGTCGGCGAGGCGGACGTGCGGGCGTGGCCGCACGTCGTGGCCGGCCTGCCGGGTGGGGCGGAGGCCGGGTTCGTGCTGGCGGGGGGCGTCGGCACGAACCCGGCGTCCGGGTTCGACCCGGACACGGTGCACCACGCGCTCGACGAGCTGCCCGGCTGGCTGTGGGCGCCCGGGGTCCGGGTCGTCACCCTGCGGCGGGTCGCGGGCTGGCGGCTGGTCGACCGTGTGGCGAGGACGGCCGTGGCCCGTGCGGACGGCGGGACGGACGTGTCGCTCGTGGGGTCGGCCGAGGACGTGCCGGCCGTCGCCGCCCGGCTCGCGCGACGGGCGCCGAGCAGGGACGCCTACCACCTGGCGGTCGTCGCGGCCGGTCCGTCGGGTTCGGTCGAGTCGGCGGGGGTGGAGCTGTTCCCGGCCGGGACGGTGGCGGGCGCGGACGTGCGGCGGGTGCTGCGGATCCATCCGCCGCCCTATCCGGTGTCCGAGCTGCTGCTCCCGGTCGTGCGGGAAGACGGGACGCCGGTGATCACCCATGCCGTCCCGGTGCCTGCGGCGTCGGGGGTCGAGGTGACGTTCGAGCTGGCAGCCCCTGGCCGGCCCCGGCTCGTGGACGTGCCTCCGGTCGACGTGGCGTGGTCGTTCCCGGCGGTGTGTGGCGGCGGGCACCTCGACCTGGTGTGCGTCGTCGAGCTGGGTGGCCCCGCCGAGCGGGTGGCGGCACGGCTGGCGAGGACCCGGCGACTCGTCGAGACAGTCGAGCAGGCACACCCGGTGCCCGGCGCGCTGCGGATCGGGCTGGTCGGGTACGCCGACCACGACCCGGCCTGGCGTGCGTTCGACGGGCCGGAGCCGATCGTCACCCACCTGCACCCGCTCGGCCCCGCCGGTGAGGCGTCCGTCGCACTCGCCACCTGGGGTTCGGACGGCGGGTGGGAGGACCCGAGGGTCGCGGCGGTCGAGGACGCGCTGCACGCCGTGGCCGAGGCGGACCTGGGTTGGCGCGCACATGCCCGCCGGGTCGCCGTGGTCACCGCGTGGCGGCCCCCGCACGCCGCACCCGCCGACACCGACGACTCGCTGCCACGCTGCCCGGCCGGGCACGAGTGGCCGCAGGCGGTGGCGGCACTCGCCAAACAGGAGGTCGCCGTGCTCACGCTGCTCGAACCACTCGCCCGCACCGACGCCGCCACAGGCACGCACGCGACCGTGACCTGGCAGTCGATCACGGCCGCCCGCGCCCCGGCAGAGGGCGCCGACCTCGGCGAGGCACCGCTGCGGCTGTTGCACGAGCACGGCCTGGTACTCGGCGTGGGTGAGGGGTATCCGCCGTTGGCCACGGTGAGCCCGAGATGAGCGAGGAGACGCTGCGGCCCCCGCAAGCCCCGCCCACCGACCCGACACTGCCGCCCCTCGTGACGCACGCGTTGTTCGGCGCACCGCAGAGCGGCAAGACCACCCTGCTCGCGGCGCTGGAGACCGCCGCGACCAACAACGGCAGGTCCTTCACCCCGGAACCCGGCCCCAGCACGGACTTCTTCACCAAGCTCCGCACCGCGATGGCCCCGCCGAAGCGGTTCCTGCCCGACCGCACCGAGCTGCCGGACACCCTGCACATCACCTTCGGCCCGCGCAGGGCCGCGCGGCCGAGGCCCGTCGACCTGGCCTTCCGGTTGCGGATCATGGACGTCGCAGGCCGGGTCACCCGTGACGAGGAGGCAGGCGAGGCGCCGTCGGCGGAACGCGAGGCGTTCATCGAGTTCCTGGCCGCCTGCGACGGCATCCTGTTCCTCGTCGACCCCCGCAGGGAGTCCGAGCGCGAACAGCGCGACACCAACCGGCACTTCCGCTCGGCACTCACCAGGCTGGCACAGCGGACGGGCCTGCACGGCATGCCACGCCACGTCGCCCTGTGCGTGACGATGCTCGACCACGACCCCCTGCTTCGGCGGGCGGCCGAGGCGGGCTTCGTGACACAGGACCCCCACCCCCCACACCTGCCCAGGGTCCGCGACCGGCACGCACGGGACTTCTTCGAATGGCTCAGCCACTGGCCGGAGCAGGGCGGCGCCCGTGAGATGCACGAGGCCCTCCTCGCCGCCTTCGGCGAGGACGCGATCTCCTACTTCGTCTGCTCGTCGGTCGGCTTCCGCCTCCACGACGGCCGCGCCGTGGCCATGGACCGGGGCCGCGAGAACTGGCAGAACATCAGCCCGTCCGGCGACCGCCACAAGCTGCTCGGCCCGATGAACCCGGTCAACGTCCTCGAGCCGGTCGAGACGCTCGTCGCGAGAGTGCTGGAGGAACGCGACCATGCCTGAGCTGTTCTGGGCGCACTACAGCAAACACCACCTGGACGCCGGGGACACCCGCGTGCTGGCGACCTCGCCGACACCCGGCCCCGGCGACGCGCTCGGCGACCTGGTGCGGTCCATGTACTCGATGAACCCGCCGACCCGGCGCCCGGTGCCCGCGCCGCTGCCGATCGCCTCGTTCGGGCCGCCCGCGCCGGTGGACGGCCGGCCGTGGCTCGCGATGTGCCTGGTCGAGCCCGCCGAGGGCCAGTACGACGCGTCGAAGCGG
Organism: Actinophytocola oryzae; assembly: GCF_004364325.1. Classification (GTDB taxonomy): domain Bacteria; phylum Actinomycetota; class Actinomycetes; order Mycobacteriales; family Pseudonocardiaceae; genus Actinophytocola; species Actinophytocola oryzae. The sequence continues at coordinate 45,385 of NZ_SOCP01000021.1, forward strand.
CTCTTCCACCGCGCGTCCTTCTACGCGCTCACCCATGAGACGGCCGCCCGGCGCGGCGTCACCTACGCCGGCCTGCTGTCGGTCGCGCTGGACCACCCGCTGCCCGCCCCGACACCGGTGCCCCTGCCCGGCGGGAGCGGCGGCCGGGTGGCGCGGTCCGTCGTCGACCTCGGTGCCGCCTGGTGCCTCGCGACCGCCGCCGCGCTGCTCGACGGGCCGGTCACCGTCCGCCCGCCGGAGTCTTCGGGAGCACTGGCACGGGCCGAGGTGCTCGACGCGGTCATGGCGTTCCTCCCCTACGGCTACCGCACGTCGGTCCTGGCCGCCACACACGCCGAGCCGGGCCCCTACCGGACCCGCCTCTCCTTCGCCGCCGACGGGCTCGACGCGCCCGCACCCCGCTCACCCGAGGCGCTGGCCTACCACGCGGTCCTCGAGAAGCTCGTGCTCGAGCACACCGCGCCGACCGTCGTCGAGTTCCTCGCGGCCGACCCGCGCCCGAGGGACATCGACGACCCGGCGGCGACGGCCGGGCTGGCGGACGAGGTCGCGGCGCTGGGAGCGTCGTGGGCAGAAGCGCAGGCCGGGCGGCTCGCGCCGGAGCAGGCCCGCGCCTGGCTGACCAGCGGCCCTGACCTCCCGGACGGCATCGCGGGCCTGCTGCTCACCGCCGCCCTGCACCCGTGGGACGACGCGGCACGCGCCTGGCTCGCGACGGCGTGGGGCGGGCCGGTGCTCGCGGCCGTCGCGAGTGCGTTGCCGGGGTGGCCGCCGGACCAGGCCGCCGCCGCGGTCGGGCTGGCGCGCGACCGCGGCCGGCTCGGTGACCTGGCCGACGAGCTGGTCAGCTCCGGCACCGCGTTCGGCCTGCTCTACGACACGCCGGACACGCTCGCCTGGTACGAGGTGCTCGCCGCGGGCTCGGACCTGCCGGGCTTCGCCGACGCCTTGCGGCGGGTCCTCGACGCGTCCGACGAGGTCACCGCAGGGTCGCTGAAGCGGGTGAGCAGGCCGGGCGGGGACGGCGGGCAGGACCCCGAGGCGCTGGCCAGGATCCTCGCGGTCGCGGCGGCCAGGGGGCGGCTCGACTCGGTGTCCCAGCGCGGCTGGGAGGTGCTTGCCGTGGTCGCCGGCCACATCGCCGCGCTGGGCAGGCTGGCCGCGGAGGTGGACGGCGGCTGCCCACTCGCCGACGTCCTCAGGTCCGTCGCCCACGAACGCGTCCTGCTCGCGGACGGGCTCACGGCAGGCGCGGCGGGGCGGTACCTGGCGGAGTTCCTCGCCGCGTGCCGCACGCTCGCCGACGCGGGCTGGCCGTCGCCGACCGTTGCCGACGTCGCCGAGGCGGCGGTCGTGCGGTGGCGGGACCGGCCGGACGCGGCGGCCTGGGCGTTGCTGCTCGCCGCCGGTGACCACGACCGCGACACGGTCGCCGCCTGCGTCGTCGAGGCCGTGCGTGACCGCCCCGAGCTGCTGGACGGTGCCGGGCCGTGGGACCAGGTCGAGGACCTCGCGCCCGCCCTGCGCGCACTGCGTGCCGCGAGGGTGCTGGCCGAGATGCTCAGCGTGCCGGACATGCCGCCCGCCCAGGTCGGGGACGCCTGCCGGGCCGCGGTCACCGCCGGGATGCCGGCGACCGACGTCCTGGCCGAGGTGCGCTCGTGGCCGGCCGCCGCCGACCCGCCGAACCTCGACGCCGTGCTGTGGGGCATGGCGTCCGACCTCGCCGACTACTTCGTGTTCGCCCACGCGGTGTGGTCGGCGGCCGGGTGGCCCGCCGGTGCGCGGCACCGGGCCTGGTCGTGTGCCGTCGCGGACCGGCGGCTGGCGGAGGCGGCGACGCACATCGAGTTCGCCAGAGGGGTGCACGGCTGGGAGCGCAGGGACGATGGCTGAGCTGGATCTCGGCGTCGACCTGGGGATGGCGTGCGCCAGGCTCGCGGTGCTGGACCGGAGGGGCGTGCCGGTGGCGCCGCTGCGGGACACGGCCGTGCCCGACGAGGACCTCGGTGTCGTCGACGACAGGGTGTGCCGGTTCGTGTCGGCCGTGCTCCGCGCACCCGCCGACGACCGCGACGGCCGGGCCGGGGTGCCCCGCCGCTCGGTGGTGGCCGTGCCGCACTCCTGGCTGGGCGGCGACCCGTCGCCCGCCGCGTTGCTGGAGGGCAGGCTGTGCGGCGCCGACGACACCGACGGCCGGGTGGTCAGCCAACCGGTCGCGGCGGCGGCCCACCTGTGCCGCCGCGACCCTCGTCTCGTGGACGTTCCGCTGGTGCTGTGCGACCTCGGCGCCACGGCCCTGCGCATCGCCGTCTGCCGGGTCACCTCCACGCGGGTCGCGCTGCTGTCGCACACCGAGGTGACCCGGTCGTTCGACGTGGACACGGCACTCGCCGAGTACGCGATCCGCCGGGGCAGCCGCGTGGCGCCGGCCAGGGTGGACGCGCGGCTGCTGCGTCGCACGATCGCGGCCGCTCGCGCGGGGCTGGTGCCCGAGGAGGAGGCCGAGCTGTGGGCGGGCCGCCGTGAGCTGTTCGGCCGCGAGCCGTACGTGACCGCGGGGGCGTACACGCTGACCTACGACGACGCGGCCGCCGCGACCGAGGCCCTGACCACCGCCGCGGGCGCGCTGGCGCGCGAGGTGCGTGCGACACGGGCGGAGCTGACCGACGGCGGCCCGTGGCGGCTGGCGCTGCTGGGCGGGGGCGCGTTGTTCGTGCCGCTGCGCCGGGCCGTGCTCGCGGGCATGGGCGCCGAGACCGGCGGGCGGGTGCTCGACCTGGACCGGGACACGGTCCTGCGTGCGGCGGCGTGCGGTGCGGCGCTGGTGGCCGGTGGGCTGCTCGACCCCGGTGACCGCTACCCGCACGAGGTGTCGCTCGCCGCTCGCCAGGTGAGCGGGGGCGTGCTGAGGCCGGTCGAGGTGCTGCTGGCCAGGCCGGGTGAGCTGCACGCGGGCGGTCGGAGCCTGCCCGGCCGGGGCGTGCCCGCACCGGTGCACTTCGACGGCCGCGACGTCGAGCTGGTCGTGCGTGACCGGGGCGGCGTGTCACACCGGGTGCGGCGGCCGGTGCCGGAAGAACTGAAGGGCGGCACGTTCGCCGTCGCGTTGCGCCAGCTGGCGACGGGGGAGTGCGTGCTCGTGTGCCGGTCCGGCGACCGGCCGCGACGGGAGTGGGACCTCGGCGTGCTGCCGGTGTCCGGGACGGGAGGGTGACATGCTCCAGGACCGACTCGCGCGGCTGGCGGGCGAGAGCGGCGCGACCGTCGCGCTCGAGGCGGTGGAGACCGCGGCGAACTGGGCCGCTGCCGAGCTGGCGGTGGTGCCCGGCGGCCCGAGGCCCGTGGCGATCGGGGCCGTGAGCGCGCTGGACCGCGCGTTGCGCGCGGTGGCCGGGCTGAGGGACCGGGTCGGCCCACTGGTGACCGCGGCGGGACTGCGGGACGAGCTGCGCGGTGAGCTGGAGGCGGCGGTGCTGGAGGGCGACGCGCTCGGTGCCGAGGTGTCGCGGCTGGCCACCGAGCAGCGGCAGCTCCAGGGCGCGAGGCAGGCGAACGAACGCCGCCGGGCCGAGGCGGTGGAGCTGGCGGAGGCGGTGGCCGAGCTGCGCCGGGTCCGCAGGGCGGCGGAGGGGCTACCGGAGCTGCGGCGGCTGCGGGACGAGCTGGCCGTGCTGACCCGTCCGGTCGCCGGTGACGTCAGCCAGGTCGAGGAGGGGATCGCCATGCGGGCCGCCGCGGTCGTCGAGACAGCGGGGGAGGTGCTGGCGAGCCTGCCGGTCCCGCTGGCGGCCGCGGTGGAGGACGTGCGTGTGCGGACGAAGCAGGTGGATGAGGCCCGTGCCCGGCTCGCGGAACAGCGGGCGAAGGCGGCGCGGCTGGGCGAGGAGGTTGCGGCGGTGCAACGGGAGATCGCGGTGGAGGACGACCGGATCCTGGCCCAGGCCAGGCGGCTCGAGGAGCTGCGGACGGGCCTGTCGCGCAAGGCCCGCCGAGCGGGTGAGGTGGCCGGCGCGCACGAGCCGGAACTGGCCGAACGCGCGAACCGCCTGGAGGTGGAACTGGGTGAACTGGCCGCCCATCTGACCAAACTGGAGACCGAGGCAGGCACACTGCGCGACGCGGCCCAACGCCGATCCGACGGCCTGACCCCGATCCGCCTTGGCGACGCCCTACGCCCGAACCCACCGGCGGGTGGTGCGCCGTGAGACACGTCGCGATCCCGCTGCCTGGGTGTGCTTCCGCCGATCGCGGGGCGGTTGCGGAGGTGCTGGTCGGCGGCGAGGCCCTTCGCCCGGTTCCGTCGGCAGGTGGTGTGTTGTGAGACGTCTCGCCGTTCTCCTGGTGGCGCTGTTGTCGGCGGCTTTCCCTTCGGCTTCCGCCGATCCCGGGGTGACCGCCGACGAACTGCTCGACCTCGTCGGCGGTCAGGTGTCCACGCACGTCGTGATCCTGGTCGACACCTCCGCGTCGATGGCGACCGGCGGGCGGTACGGGTACGTCACCGCCGCGGTCGAGGGGTTCGTCGCCGCGCTTGGACCCGCTGACACTGCGTCGGTCATCCCCTTCGACGAGGCTGCCGGCACGACCTGTCACGCGAGTCCCGGCGACCCGACGCTGGCCGGCTGTGTGCCTCACGGGCCCCCGACCGGCTCCTACACCGACATCGGCCGCGCCATCGCCGCCGCCCTGTCCGACGCCGAGGCACACCCCGGCTCGATCGTCGTCCTCGTGAGCGACGGTGACCACGAACCGACGGACAGCAGCGAGTACCCGGCCCCGCCCTCGGCCACCGCACCCGGCTGGCAGGGCCTCCGCGCCAGAGCCGCGGCCCTGTCCGACGTCACCGCCTACGCGCTCCCCCTCGCCGGCAGCAGCGGTGTCAACGCACTCGACGTCGTCTTCCCCGGCGCACGCACCCTCACCGCCAGCTCACCCGCCGACCTCCAGACCGAGCTGGCGACGGTCACCGAACCCCGCCGCAGAGCCGTGACACAGCAGCGGCTGGCCGCCGACGCACACCCGACGGTGACGGCCACCTGGGTCGGCGCCCCCGTGAACGGCGAGTCCGGTCACGGCACGGCCACCCTCCGCCTGCGCTCCGGCGCGACCCACGTTCCCCTGACCGTGACCCTCACACGCCTCCGCGCGGCGGGCCACCCGATACAGGCCGACCTCCCCGCCCCGGTGACCCTCGCCCCGGGCGCCGCCGCCGACGTGGCGATCCCCCTGACCTGGCGCCCGCCAGCCGAGGAAGGTCTCTGGCGCCGCACGGCAGGCATGTCCTCGACCCTGACCCTGTCGGCGACGGTCGGCACCCCGTGGGCCGGCGCACTGCGTGACCTGCGCATCGACGTCCGCCCCGGCCTCGCCCCACCGGAACCGCTGCGGCTCACGTGGAACCGCGACCTCGGCTGGACCGGCACCGCCCGCACGGTCGGCGTCCTGCTCGCCATCGTGCTGGTGGCCGCTTCGACAACGGCCGGCAGACGATCCTGGCGTCGCCGGTACCCCGCGCCGACCGGGAAGGTGCGGGCACGCCCGCTGTTCGGCACGGAATGGTCCGACCCGCTGCCCGTCGGCAGGCTCGCCGCCATCCGGCGCCGATCGGCCGCCGGCTTCCCCGGCACGGTGGTCATCCGCTACCGAGGCGTCCGTGACACGCCCGGCGGCACCAGGGAACCCGTCTACGTCATCCACTACACGCCCCCACCCACGCGCGACCGGCGGCCTGCCCAGGACTGGAGCCACTGCCGCCCAGGCGCCTCCATCCTGGTCAACGGCACGCTCTTCACCCACGAGAACCCGTGAAGCCGGGTCGTCGGCGGCGACTCACCTGGGCAATGCCGCCGACGACCAGGACGACCCCCGTGCACGGACCGGCCCGCCGTGGGCCGTGGTGCGCGTCGGTCGTGGCGGGGGCTCGTGCCACGTACCGGCTCCGGGGTCGAACCGCTCCGCCGACCGTCGCGCGGTCGTCGTCTCGCGGAGCGGACCACGCGGCCGCCGGTCACGAGGACCGATCCGTCCTGCGGCCGTGTGGCGCTGAGGGTTTCCTTGGTGGGTCACGGGATCAGCACCTCACCGACAGTGGCGGTGCCCCCGGCGACGAGGACGCGGTCGTCCGGCAGCTCGATCATGGCGTGGGCACCGCGACCCTCGACCAGGCGGCCGAGCGTGAACCAGGTGCCCGCGACGAACGCCAGAGCCGTGTGGTGTCGCGGGGTGCCGGTGCCGCCGGTGACCACCACGACGCCCGACCGGAGGGTGATGGCCCGGTGGCCGCCTCGCCCGCCGCCCGGCATTGGCGGCGCGGGTCGCCACGTCCCGATCCACGGGTGGAACAGCTCCGCGGTGGCGAGACCGTGCGGGTCGAACGAGCCGTCCGGTGCGAGGACCGGGTCGCCGCCGGTGACCAGCACGCGGTGGTCGAACAGCAGCACGGCCTGGTGTCCGGCGCGGGGTTGGCGCAGGTCACCCGTCGCGGTCCACGCACCGGTCGCCGGGTCGTAGAGCTCGCAGCCGGTCAGCGCGGCGGCGCTGTCGTCGGTGGGGAGCAGACCGCCGACGACGAGCACCCTGCCGTCGTCGAGCAGTACGGCCCGGTGGTCGGTGCGGGCGTCGGTCATCGAGCCGGTCGCGGTCCATCCCCCGGTGTGCGGGTCGTACAGCTCCGCGGACGTCAGTGCGCCACGACCGCCCGCGACGAGCACCCGCCCGTCACGCAGCCGGGTCGCGGTGTGGCCGTTGCGGACGGTGGTCATGGGCGAGGTGGGTGTCCACCGGCGGGCCACGGGGTCGAACACCTCGGCGGACGCCGTGTCCGCACCGCCCGCGACGAGGACGTGGCCGTGCCACAGGGCGGTGGTCGTGTGGTGCTGCCGGGCCACCCCCAGCTCCGGCCCGGCAGCCCACGAGTCGCCGGTGGGGTCGAACACCGCGGTAGCGGCGCTCGCCGCACCCCCTGTGCCGGTACCGCCGGCGAGCAGTACGGCGCCGCCCGGCAGCGGCACCAGGTCCACAGCGGACACCCGGACGGGCGGAGCGCCCGCGGGCAGCCACGTGCCGGGCACCCGGGTGGACTCCTTCGTCGTCGCTCGGTTGGGCACGGCTGCTCCCATCAGTGATCGCCTGCCGGGTCACCGTTCCACCGGGAGTTTGCGATCCGTCTACAATTCGTCGACATCGCCGGTATCTGGAGCACGTCAACGGGTTCCTCTATTGGCGTGGACGCGTTGGTCCGGGTACTGGGACCGCTCGAGGTGCGGACCGGCGACGACGTGCTCGACCTCGGGGGCACCCGGATCCGCACACTGCTCGCGGTGCTCGTCGCGAACGCGGGCCGGGTCACGACCGTCGCCACGCTCGTCGGCGCGCTGTGGGGCGAGGACGACGCACCACCCGGCGCCCACCGGTCGGTGCGCACCTACGTCTCCCGGCTGCGCCAGGCGCTGTCCGGTCTCCCGGCCGACGAGCTGTCGCTGGTCACGCACCCCGCCGGCTACGTGTTGCGTGCCGGGCCGGACGTCGTGGACGCCGTGCGCTTCGAGCGGCTGGTCGCCTCGGTCAGGACGGCCGAGCCCGCGCAGGCGGTCGAGCGGCTGACGGTCGCACTGGGACTGTGGCGGGGGGACGCCTACGGCGAGTTCGCCGACGTGGCGCCACTGCGGGCGGAGGCGGCGCGGCTGCACGGGATGCGCCTGCGTGCGGTCGAGGACCGGGTCGAGGCGGAGCTCGCGACCGGGGAGGGCGCGGCGCTGGTCGAGGAGCTGAGCGCGCTGACGGAGCGGCACCCCGGCCACGACCGGCTGTGGGGCCACCTGATGGTCGCGCTGTACCGGGCGGGACGGCAGGCCGACGCGCTAGAGGTGTTCGTGCGGGCCAGGGGCGTGCTGGCCGAGCGGTTCGGGCTCGACCCGTCACCCCGGCTCGTCGAGGTGCACCGGCAGGTCCTCGCGAACGACCCGGCGCTCGCGTCGCCCGTCCGGCCGGTTTCCGTGGTGCGCAACGACCTGCCGCGCGACATCGCCGACTTCGCAGGCCGGGGTGCGGACCTCGCGCGGCTGGTGTCGGCCGACGAGCCGCTCGGCACGGCCATGGTCATCGAGGCGCTGGACGGGATGGCGGGGGTCGGCAAGACGACGCTGGCCGTGCACGCCGCGCACCGGCTCGTCGACCGCTACCCGGACGCGCAGCTGTTCGTCGACCTGCACGGCCACACCCCCAGCGCGGCGCCGGTCGCGCCGCTCGCCGCACTGGACATGCTGTTGCGGGCACTGGGGGTGCCCGGCGAGGAGATCCCGAACGACCTCGACGCGCGTGCCGCGCGGTGGCGGGCGGAGCTGGCCGCCCGCCGCGTGCTCGTCCTGCTGGACAACGCCGCCGACGCCGCGCAGGTCCGGCCGCTGCTGCCGGGCACGGCCCGGAGCCTGACGCTGATCACGAGCCGCCGCAGGCTCGTCGACCTGGAGACCGCGCGGACGATCTCGCTGGACGTGCTGCCGGTGGCGGACGCGGTCGCGCTGTTCACGCTGGTGGTCGGCGCGGACCGGGCGGCCCGCGAGCCCGAGGCGGTGCTGGAGGTCGTCGAGCGGTGCGGGTACCTGCCACTGGCGATCCGCATCGCGGGCGCCCGGCTGCGGTCCCGGCCCGCGTGGACCATGCGGCACCTGGCGGACCGGCTGCGGCAGGCCTCGCCGCTCGCGGAGCTGTCGGCGGGGGACCGGAGTGTCGCGGCGGCGTTCGCCCTGTCCTACCAGCACCTCGACGAGGCGAGGCGGCGCATGTTCCGGCTCCTCGGGGTGCATCCCGGGCCGGATGTCGACGCCCCGGCGGCCGCCGCGCTCGCCGACGTCGACGTCGCGGAGGCCGAGCGGCTGCTGGAGCACCTCGTCGACGACCACCTCGTGCAGCAGCGGACGGCGGGCCGGTACCGGCTGCACGACCTCGTCCGCCTGCACGCCCGCGCGGTGGCGGGCGAGGAGGAGGTGTCCGCCGCGCTGCGCCGCGCGGTCGACTTCTACCTGCACACCGCGTACCGGGGCAGCAGGCTGCTCGACCAGCAGCACCCGCCGGTGGACCTCGGCACGCCGAGCTGCGTGCCACTGGCCCTGCCCGACGACGCCGCGGCGATGGCGTGGTTCGACGCCAACCACCCGAACGTGTTGGCCGCCAGGGTGGCGGCGGAGGAGGCGGGCTGGGACGTCGCGGTGTGGCAGCTCGCGTGGACGCTGGACAACTTCCACTACCGGCGCGGGCACATCCACGCCAACATCGCGTCGTGGTCGGCTGGCCTCGCCGCGGCCGAGCGCCTCGGCGACGTCGCCGCGCAGGCCCGCGCCCACCGGCGGCTCGGCCTGGTCTACGCGCCGCTCGGCGAGGCGGAGCAGGAGACGGCACTGCACCACCTCGGCTGGTCGCTGACCCTGTCGGAGAAGATCGGCGACGCCCTCGGGCAGGCGGGCGTCCACTTCGTCCTGGCCCTGGCCATGACCCACCGCGACGACTACCGGCAGGCACTGACCCACATGACCAGTGCCAGGAACCTGTACCGCGACCTCGGCGACTCGAAGTGGGAGGTACGCGCGCTGAGCATGATCGGCGCCTGCCACACCCGTCTCGGCGACCACGAACAGGCCCGCGACTACTGCGAGTCGGCGCTGGAGCTGTGCCGTCGGCAGGAGGACGTCTACGGCCAGGCGGACTCCCTCGACAACCTGGGCGGCATCGCGGCGGCCACCGGACGGCACGCCGACGCGCTGGACCTCTACGACCAGGCGCTGGCCCTGTGGTGCGACCTGGACAACACCTACCGCAGGGCAGGCACGCTGGCGTCGGTCGGCGACGTCCACCGCGACCTCGGCAACCACGACGAGGCCCGGCACGCGTGGCAGCAGGCCGTCGACCTCTACCGGGAGCAGAACCTGGAGACCGCCGCGTCCCGGGTAGCGGACCGCCTCGTGCCGCACTGAAGGACGCCTTTGTAACGCCCAGCGTTACGAAGGCGTCCTTCAGTGCGTGGGGGCCGGCGGTGGCTACGGTCTGAGGGGGAGGCCCGCGGCGGTGTAGATGTCGTCGATCAGGGACATCGTGGCGACAGAGTCGGCCGGTGGGGTGAGGTTCGTGTCCGCGCCGCCGACCGCCGCGGCGAAGGCACGCAGCTGGCGCGTGTAGGTGCCCTCCCCGGCGACCCTCTCGCGGCGCCGGTGGCCGTCCACGGTGACCACGAGACGGCCGAACACCTGTGGTGCCGCGAAGTTCGTGACCGTCATCGTGCCGCGCTCGCCGAGGACCCGGGCCCTGATGCGGAACACGGTTGTCGACCACATCGACGCCCGGACCTGTCCGGTGGCGCCGCCCGGCAGGTCGAACTCGGCCGTCATCGCGCGGTCGACGCGCCGGTCACGCGACAGGGTCCGGGCCGTCGCCGACCTGACGGCCGGTTCGCCGGGGGAGAGCAGGCGCAGGCAGTGCACGGCGTAGCAGCCCGCGTCCATGAGCGAACCGCCCGCGAGGCCGAAGTCGTAGCGGATGTCGGAGAACAGGGGCAGCGGGAAGCACATCGCGGTCTCGACGCGCCTGATCTCGCCCAGCTCTCCACTGTGGACGATCTCGGCCATGCGCGCGGCGACCGGGTGGTACCGGTAGTGGAACGCCTCCATCACGACCCGGTCCCCCGCGGCGGCCGCGACCTCCCGGGCCTGCGCGGCGTTGGCGGTGAAGGGCTTCTCGCACAACACGTGCCTGCCCGCCTCGAGCGCGGCGAGCGTCCACTCCGCGTGCTTCCCGTTGGGCAGCGGGACGTAGACGGCGTCCAGCGACGGGTCGGCCACCAGCTCGGCGTACGACCCGTGCACGGTCGCCACCCCGTGCTTCGCGGCGAACGCCTCCGCCCGCCCGCGGTCCCGCGCCGCGACGGCCGCGACCTCGACCCCGTCGACCACCCTGGCAGGCCGCACCAACGCCGTCGGCGCGATGCGAGCCGCCCCCAGCACACCGATCCGCACCGCAGGACACCTTCCGTCTCAGTCGGGCACCCGCACGGGGTGGTCGTAGTGGAGCCGGTCCGGGGCCACCGTACCGCCGCGGTAGAGGAACTGGGTCACGCTCTGCCACGTCCCGCGTTCCTCCTCCAGCGTCTTCGGGAGGTCGATCCGCAGCTCCTCCAGCACCTTCCAGCGGTACAGGTCGAACGCCGTGCGCAGGCGTTCGGTGTAGGCGAGCATCGCGTGGGTCGCGTTGCGGTACAGGCCGTAGGACACGACCAGCAGACCGAGCGGCCACAGCACGCAGATCGACAGCCGTAACGCCGGTGACCACAGCGACAGCAGCACCACCGCCACCGCCGAGCCCGCCACGATCAGCCGGTCGCGGGTGCGGCGGAACTCACCGCACAGGACCAGGCCGCACAACACGACCGCCAGGTACGTGAGCCACGCCGCCGGGGTGCCCGTCACCGAGGGCAGGTGGAACGCGAGCCACCACGACAGCGGCGCCCCGAACAGCGGCAGGAACACCGCCACCGTCAACAGCAGGTCCACCGACACCCTCGCGTCCTTCAACGCCTCCGCGAAGTCGTTCGGCAGCAGCGGCCGCAGCCGCGTCCACATCACCACCGCGTCCAGGCGGTAGCGCACGGCCGAGTGCTGTTCCGCGGCCAGCACGACGTTGCCCATCGTCGTCGGGGACACCCCGCGTGGCGGCTGCGGGTACAGCACGAACAGCCTGCGCTGCACCGAGGCACGTTCCTCGCGGACCTGCTGCTCGGCCGCCGCCAGCCGGGTGTCGAGGGCGAACCACAGCGTCGTGAACCGTTCGGCGCGGCCGGTTTCCTCGCCGTGCAACGCCTTCGCCAGCTCGGTGAGCCGCACGGACGTGCCTGCCGTCCACTCCGGATCGTCGGTCAGTCCCTCCAGCGCGGCCAGCTCCGCGTCGATCTCGTTGCTCGGCAGGGCATGCGGGGTCACCTCCGCCGGGCGGGGGAACGCGTCCCGCTCGCCCGCCAGCCGCTCCTCGCGGCGGCGCAGCACCTCGTCCTGCTCCACCAGCGTCTGCCGCGCACGCTCCTGGCGGCGCAGCAGCGGCACGCGCACCCGGTCCGCCCACGACGGCCAGTAGCCCTGGCACACGCGGTCCTGCCACTCCCGCAGGTTGCCGACCAGGAACGTCAGGAACGCCGCCAGCACGAGGAACCCCGCGATCAGCACGGTCTGCGCCATGCCGGGCAGCCTGCCCCACCGCGCGACCGCGCCGGACACGCCGGCGACCGTCATCGAGACCACGAGCACCGTGCCGCCCATGAACGCCAGCACGGGGAAGAACGTCGAGACCAGCATCCGCCGGTCGAGGTAGCCGGTGACCTCACGCAGCACCGAGGCGAACATCAGGCGTCGGGCTCCATCTCGCCGTGGAACGCGATCCGCCCGCACGTCGGCGGGCGGCCGTCGGGCGTCGGTGTGCTCAGCCGGAGGTGGTAGGGCGGCGTGCACCTCGTGCAGACGTACCCCAGCGCGGGCACGTCGGGGTCGCCCGACCGCACGTCGGCAGCGAGCAGGTCGAGTGGCAGCGCCGTCGCGATCGTCGCCCTGGAGACCACGCCCGCCGGCCGGCCCTCGTTCACCAGGAGCACGTGGTGGGCGTCGATCCGGCCCACCAGTTCGGCGAGGTCGACCAGCTCGTCGCCGGACAGCTCGTCGGGGTGGTCGGCGAGCACGAGCAGCGGCGGGAACCGTTGCGCCAGCGCGGCGAGCGCGGTGTCCCGCGCGTCGAACGCGGTCAGCTCCGCCTCGTCCAGCACCCCGAGCGTGCTGCCGTCCGCGGTCGTCACGACCACGTGCTCCGCCTGCTCCAGCTTGGCCAGAGCCTCCCTCGGGTCGACGTCGTCACCCACCTCGACCCAGCTCCCGACCAACTCCGTCAGGCGCAAACCCTCACCGCCAATCGCCGACCAGCACGAACGCCGCCCAGTGGTGGGGATGGGCGTACGGCCGCGCCTCGTAGTCCACGACCGTCTCCACCTCCTCCTTGAGCGACAACAGAATTAGCAGGCGCTCGACCCGGGCCCGCAACCGGTCGGCGACGACTCCGCGTGCCCGGTCGAGTGCGATCTGTCGGCATGTCGCGATCGCCTCGGTGACGTCACCCGCGACGGCCTGTGCGCCGGCCCTGGCCAGCAGGACCGCCGCGGTGGTCACGGCGTCGGGGGACCGTTCCAGCGCCGCGTCGCAGTGCGCCACGACGTCCCCCGCGGTCGTGTCGGCGAGCCCGAGCTGGGCCTGCCGCAACGCCTCCGCCGGTGCCACGCCGTCGCGGAGCTGCCGGTAGAAGGCCGTCATCAGCAGCTCGGTGGACAGGTCGTCGACCTCCCACAGGCTCACCACGAGAGCGGGCGCCCCGGCGTGGAGCGCGGCGCGGGTCAGCCCGATCAGCTCGTCGCCCGGCCGGTTCGCGCTCACCCCGCTCTCGCAGGCGCTCAGCGTCACCAGGTTCACGCGCAGATCCAGCCCGAACACGTCCGCGGCGCTCAGCTCGGCGTCCGGGCGCGTGTCCGCGGGCGCCAGCAGCACCGCGGAGTCGGTCGGCCGCCTGCCGTCGAACCGCCCGTGGCACGCCAGGTGCACCACGTCCGGCCGCGCCGCGAGCCCGTCGGCCAGCCGCGCTCGCGACGCGTCGTCGCCGAGGGCCGCCTCCGCGCCGAACACCCCGGCGATGGCCTCCGCCTCGCTCCGCGCGTGCACGAGGTCGCCCCGGGAGTCGCCGAACACCACTGCCGTGCGCCAGCCCCGGTCCTCGGTGTCCTTGCGGCGGTAGCGCAGCAGCGAGGCACTGGGCAGATGGCACACCGGATTGCGGTCCAGGAGCAACGAGTGCAGCGGCACGTGGTGCAGCAACCCGTGTGGCACCAGCACCACCGTGTCGCCACGCGCGCAGCGGTCCGTGATCGGCGCGACGAACGGGTGGAAGTCGTCCTCGAAGGCGTCGCGGTCCATCGCGCGGGCCGTGCCGAGGTGCCTGTCGACGAACTCGGCGATGTCGCGTGCGCCGTGGGGGATCCCGTGCACGACCGGGATCGGGTCGGCGGGCGTCATGAGGAACAGCACCGTCTCGTCCACGCCGACGAAGTACTCGGCCAGCACGGCCCGCTCGTCGAGCTGTGCGTAGATCTCCACCGTGGACAGCGTGGCCGCCGCGACGGAGCTCTTGCCCTTCAACGGTTCCAGCGCGAGCGCGGTCGACAGCCGGTCGACGGCGGCCCGTTCCCGCGCCAGCTCGCCGTCCAGGTCAGCCACGTCCACCGAGCCGACCGGCCGCAGCTCGTTCACCCGGTGGACCAGGTCGACCTCGGCCGAGGGGTCCGGCGCGGCGGCGATCTCGTGCAGCAGCGCGAGCCGCCGCCTGGCGTCCTCGAGGGACTTCCGCGTCTTCTGGAGCCGTTCGCTGGGCTCGGCTGGCCCCAGACCGAGCTGGTCGACGAACGCCCGCGCCTTCGACCGCTCCACGAGGTCCAGCGCGGTCGCGGGCCTGCCGACGGCCAGCGCGGCGGAGACGGCCTCCTCGTACACGTGGACGTGCGTGCCCTGCCAGGTCATCCTGGCCTGCTCGTCGTGCAGCGTGCCGCGCATCCTGTCGATCAGCTCGATCGCGTCGAGGAAGGTCCGCAGCTCCTCGTCGTGGCGCCCGAGCATCCCGAGCGCCCGCGCGACGGTCACCAGGCGCGCGTAGCCGAACCGGGGCGGGACGTCGTCCGGCACGGGATGCTCCCGGTCCAGGTCCAGCACGTCCTCGGCCCGCTCCAGCCCGAGGTAGGCGCCGAGCAGGTTGCTCACGAGCCCCGCCGCGACGGCCGGGTCGTGCTCACGTGCCGCCAGCTCGGTCTCGAGCACCTCGGCGGCCCTGGTGAACTCGTCGCGCCCGATGTGCAGGCTCGCCTCGATGTTCGCGACCTTGACCAGGTCCTCGGGCTCGGCGAGGTCCCTCAGCTCCTTCAACAGGTCCATGGCCTCGTCGACGCGGCCCGCGTCGCGCAGCGCCATCATGCGGAAGTGCGTGATCTCGAACTGGTTGCCGGGGGCGTCGTCCGGCAGCAGCCGCAGTGCCGCCTCCGCGTCGCCGAGGCGGTGGGCCGCCTGCGCGCGGAGCACGTCGAGCCCGGCCAGGAACGTGGCGAGCACCGCGCTGCTCAGCTCGAGGTGGTCGATGTCCTGCAGCGCCGCCCGGCCGCCCGCGTCCCTGGTGCGGGCCAGCATCGCGTCGACGTGCTCCCTGGTCATCCCGGGCAGCATCCCGATCTCGGCGGTCGCGCCCTCCGCCGACGCGATGTGGTCGAACACACGCTGCATGTCGTAGAGCCGCAGGTAGTTGTCGGCCAGCCGGACGTCCAGCAGCGCGGTGAGCACGGCGAGACCGGCCTCCGCCGCGGTCGCCCGTGCTGCGGTCAGCGCGGCCACGGCGTCGCTGAAGCGGCGTGCCGCCTCCGCGCGCGCCGCCTCACGCCAGTTCCCGAACACCCCCGCCAGCTCGGGCAGGACGTCGGTCACCCCGAGGTCGGCGCCGGTCGTGAGCGTGTGGGCGACCGGCTGGAGCACGAGGGCACGCTCGACGAGCCAGCGCAGCCGGGTCCTCGGGTAGTCCTGCGCGGGCGCCAGCCTGGCCGCCGCGACGAGGTGCCCGACGGCGTCGACGACCCGGTCGTGGTCGAACTTCTCGTTCCACTCGGTCTCGGTGCGGCTGGAGGTCACCATGGCCATGCCGAGCCAGGCACGCACCTGCCAGTCCTCGGTGTCCTCGTGCGCCAGCACCTCGACCGCGCGGCCCGGCAGGAAGTCCTCGAGCAGGGCGCGGCCGAGCGCCTTGCGCGCAGGGGGGTGGCGCTCGGCCAGCGGGGTCAGCGCGGTGGCGGCGGCCTCGGCGTCGTGGTGGTCGCCCTGCCCGACCAGCGCGTTTAGGTCGGCGACGGCCTCGTCGAGCCTGCCGAGCGCCACCCGCGACTCGGCCCGCCGCAGCCGTGCGTCGACGGGGTTCATGGCCAGCAGGTCGAGGTGCGCGCCGAAGTGGGTGACGGCCTCCTCGTGGTGGCCGGTCTCCTGGAGGATCTCGCCGAGCAGGAGGTGACCCGCCGCCCGCGTCGCCAGGTCACCGGTGCGTGCCATGTGCCAGGCGTCGTCGGTCGCCTCGGTGAAGCGGCCGTGCTCGCGGAGGATCTGGACGCGGGTGACCCTGGCGTAGTCGGCCAGGTCGTCCGGCTCGGCGGCCTCGGCCACGACGTGGGTGAGGTCGGCGAGCGCCGCCTCGGTGTCGCCTGCCGCCTGGTGGATCTGGGCGCGGATGAACCGGTACTGGACGTCGTCGGGCTTGAGGTCGATCGCCCCGCTGGCGGCGACGGCGGCCTCGTCGGTCCGGCCGAGCGCCGCGAGTGCCCTGCTGGCCGCGATGAGTGGTCCCGGCTGGTCGGGGGCCAGGTCGTTGAGGCGTCCGAAGGCGTCGACCGCCTCCTGGTACCGGTCGAGCCGGTTGAGGGAGTGCGCGAGGTAGAACCAGGGGAGCGGGAGGTCCGGCACCCGTTCGGCGACCTTGGCCGCGACCGTGGCGACGGCCTCGAAGTTCCGGTGGCGGTAGTACAGCCTGTCGAGGACGTCCATGACCGTCGCGTCGGCCGTGCTCAGCTCGGCCCGGTCGAACAGCGGGTCGGCGGGGGCCTTCTCCGCGAGGTCGAGCACGGTCTCGATGTGCCGGGCGGCGAGGTCGTCGTCACTCTCGGCGAGGTACTTCCTGGCCAGCTCGAGGCAGGCGAGGACCTCCATGGCAGGGGACTCGAGGCGTCGTGCGGCCTGTCGGAGGTCCTCCCAGGGCCTGCGCCGCTCGCCTGCGTCGAGCACCTCGGCGCCCAGGCTGTCGGCCAACCCGTCCAGCTCCCTGGCGAGGACGACCATCGAGGGAAGGTCGTCCTCCCGCGCGGCCCGCACGAGCCCGGACCGCGCGACGAGGATCGCGGCGTCGACGTCTCCCGCCTCACGGGCACGCCGCACTCGCGCGGGGCGGTCGTCAACCATCAGTACTCCCGAGATCGGTACGCATCCCAGTTCGCCAGGAGACCATATGCCGTTACCTCCTGGCCAGAACCCGGGCCGGGAGGATCTGCCTGGTGAGACGGCCGTCCGGGCCATCACCACTCGGCCGTCCGGCCACTGTGGAGGAAGTCGATCAACCCCCGAAGCCGGTTTGGGTCGTTTCTTCCGTTGTCGGTACCGGCGCCCGGTTCGGCGGCCGGGTGTCCGTTACCGAACCCACGAGTGGTGGTGGCGTCCGGCTACTGAACCGTTCGAGATGGAGGGTTGACAGACGCGGTGCGGGAGACCAGGCTCACTGGAGAGCGCTCTCCCGGTCCCTGCCCTGTCCGGGAGGCGTTGCTGTCAAAGGAGATGGCCCATGAGCTTCCGCACTCCTGCACGCCTGCGCCGGTTCGGTCTGGCCGCGCTGGGGATCGTCCTGGTCCTCGGTGGTGCGTCGGTCACCACAGCGCCCCACGCCGCCGCGGCATGTGATGGTGGCAACCTCGCCCTGAACCACCCCGCCACCGCGTCCTCCACCGAGAGCGGCGCCTACTCCGCGAGCGCGGCCGTGGACGGCAACACCGGCACCCGCTGGTCCAGCGCCTTCAGCGACCCGCAGTGGCTACGCGTCGACCTCGGTGCCTCCGCTTCCGTCTGCCGGGTCGTCCTCAGCTGGGAGGCGGCCTACGCGACCGCGTTCCAGGTGCAGATCTCCGGGGACGGCAACAGCTGGTCGAACCTCTACACCACCACGTCCGGCACCGGCGGCACCCAGACCCTCGACGTCACCGGGACCGGCCGGTACGTCCGCGTCAACGGCACCGCCCGCGCCACGCCCTACGGCTACTCGCTGTGGGAGCTGGGGGTCTACGGCTCCGGCGGCGGCACCGGCAACCCGCCCGACGACCAGTTCTGGGGCGACACCTCGACGATCCCGCCCGCGCAGAACGTCGTCATGGTCAAGGTGCTCAACCGCACCAACGGGCGCTATCCGGACAGCCAGGTGTACTGGAGCTTCAACGGCCAGACGCACTCCATCGCCGAGCAGCCCTACCTCGACATGCCCGCCAACTCCGCGGGCCGCATGTACTTCTACCTCGGCTCACCCAACAGCCAGTACTTCGACTTCATCGAGTTCACCGTCGGCCCGGACGTGTTCAACGGCAACACCACCCGCGTCGACGCGTTCGGGCTCAAGCTCGCCATGCGGCTGCGTGCCCACGACGGCTACGACGTGCAGGTCGGTGAGGACCGGACCACCTTCGCCGAGGACCGGACCGCCACCTACCAGAAGTTCCGCGACGCGGTGCCCGCCCAGTTCGACGTAT
This sequence comes from Actinophytocola oryzae, assembly GCF_004364325.1. GTDB lineage: Bacteria > Actinomycetota > Actinomycetes > Mycobacteriales > Pseudonocardiaceae > Actinophytocola > Actinophytocola oryzae. The sequence goes on from NZ_SOCP01000021.1 coordinate 63,761, forward strand.
TGGCGGACGACCCGACCCGCATCATCGCCCCGGGCAGCCACCCGTCGTTCCGGTCGGGCGGCGTCAACGCCGGCTACTTCACCGCCTACGCGAACTCGGTCGGCGTCGACGAGCCCACCTCGAACATCTTCGGCTGCGCGGGCAGCCTGGCGGGCAACCCGAACATGTGCGCCGCGCTCAACCGGCACACCGCGCACCTGCCGCAGTCGCAGTGGCAGGACCCGGCGCGGTACTACTCGGCGGCACCGGCCAACTACTACGCCAAGTTCTGGCACGACCACGCCATCGACAAGCTCGCGTACGGCTTCCCGTACGACGACGTCGCGGGCCAGTCGTCCTTCGTGTCACACGGCGACCCGCAGTTCCTGCTCGTCGCCGTCGGTTGGTGAGCTGACAAAAGGGAGTTCCACCCATGAGGACACGTCCTCGCGGGCTGCTGCTCGCCGCCGTGCTGGCGCTCAGCACCTGCTTCTCCGTCTCCGCGCCACAGGCCGGCGCGGCACCGACGTTGCTGTCACAGGGGAGGACCGCGACCGCGTCGTCGGCCGAGAACGCCGGCACGCCCGCGTCGGCCGCCGTCGACGGCAACACGGCCACGCGGTGGTCCAGCGTCACCGGGGCCGATCCACAGTGGATCCAGGTCGACCTCGGCGCCACCGCGGCGGTCAGCCAGGTCGTGCTCTCGTGGGAGGCCGCCTACGCGACGGCCTACCAGGTCCAGCTCTCCGCCAACGGGTCGGCGTGGAACACCGCGTACTCGACCACGACCGGTGCCGGTGGCACGCAGACGATCAACCTGACCGGCAGCGCCAGGTACGTCCGCGTCACCGGCACGGCCCGCGCGACCGGCTACGGCTACTCCCTCTGGGAGTTCCAGGTGTTCGGCTCGTTCGACACCGCGGCGGCGTGCGGCACGGCCAACGCGGCGCTCAACCGCCCGGCGACGGCGTCCTCCACCGAGAACGCGGGCACCCCGGCGTCCGCGGCGGTCGACGGCAACGCGGGCACGCGCTGGTCGAGTGCCGCCGCCGATCCACAGTGGATCCGGGTCGACCTCGGCGCGTCGACGTCGGTCTGCCAGGTCGTGCTCACGTGGGAGGCCGCCTACGCGACGGCGTTCCAGGTCCAGGTCTCCGCCGACGGCGGCAGCTGGACGAACGTCTACACGACCACGACGGGAACGGGCGGCACGCAGACGCTCGACGTCACCGGCACCGGCCGGTACGTCCGCGTCAACGGCACCGCCCGCGCGACCCCCTACGGCTACTCGCTGTGGGAGCTGGCCGTCCACACCGGGACGACCGGCGGGGGCGGCGGTGACGCGGTGATCTCGCGGTTCAAGAAGGTGTCGGCGTCCTCGTACGAGGGCGGCAACGCACCGGCCGCCGCGCTCGACGGCCGGACCACCACCCGGTGGAGCAGCCTCGCGAGCGACCCGCAGTGGCTCCAGGTCGACCTCGGCGGCCAGGCCGCGATCACCGGCGTCACCCTCAACTGGGAGGCGGCCTACGGGACCGGCTACCGCATCGAGGTGTCGAACGACGCGTCGACGTGGAACGCCGTCTACACCACCACGACCGGCCGGGGCGGCGTCGAGAACCTGACGGTCAACGGCAGCGGCCGTTACGTCAGGATCTACGGCACCGCACGCGCCACCGGCTACGGCTACTCGCTGTGGGAGTTCGAGGTCCGCGGCACGGTCGACACCTCGTCGACCACGCCGCCCCTGCTGTCCGGGCCGACCCGCGCGCCGGGCACCATCGGCCAGTTCGCGCTGAGTGCCCCGGCGGACAACGCGATGGTCACCACCACCCGCAGGCCAGCGCTGTCGTGGGCGGCCGTGTCGGGTGCGTCCCGCTACCAGGTGTGGATCAACGTCAGCCGCACGGACTACGACTTCACGCAGCCCGGAAACCTGCTCGACCTCTACACGAAGGTGGCCGAGCCGACCGGCACCAGCTACACCCCGACCTGGGACCTGCCGGACCGCTGGACCTACAGGTGGTACGTGACCGCGGTCGGGCCGAACACGACGTCGAACATCCGCACCTTCAGCGTCTACGTGCCGACGCTGGAGAACGTGGCCGACGGCGTGAACGTCGTGAACGGCAGCCGGGACCTGAACAAGAACGGCGTGATCGAGCCGTACGAGGACTGGCGCCAGCCGGTCGAGACCCGCGTGAACGACCTCCTGGGGCGGATGACCGCGCAGGAGAAGGCGTACCAGATGTTCTACAACGCCCAACAGTTCCCGCAGTCCGGCTGGCACTTCGGCCCGTCACAGGCGCCGGACCTGCACGCCACGCTGCTCGCCTCGTCTGGCACGCGCCTGGGCATCCCGTTCGTGTCCGCGGGCGACACCATCCACGGCTACCAGACCACCTACCCGACGCAGAGCGCGCTCGCGGCGGGCCGGGACTACGCGCTGGACTACCAGCTCGGCGACATGCAGCGTCGTGAGCAGCTGGAGGTCGGCACCCGGGGGGTGCTCGGGCCGCTCGCCGAGGTCGGCACGAAGGTTCTCTACCCCCGCATCCAGGAGGGCAACGGCGAGAACGCCGATGTGGCCGCCGCGCAGGTCAGGGCACTCGTGTCCGGGCTGCAGGGCGGCCCGGAGCTGAACCCGGGCTCGGTGCTCGCCACGGTCAAGCACTGGCCTGGTGAGGGCGCCGGCGGCGAGGCCCTGATCACCTACGACGCCGTGACGATCAAGTACCACATGATCCCGTTCCGTGCCGCGATGGAGGCGGGCGCGGTCAACATCATGCCGGGCTACGCGGGCAGCTCGCTGCTCGACCCGGGCGGCCCCGGCGCGGGTGACAGCGCGCCGATCCTCGCCTACCTGCGCCAGAACCTGGGCTTCACCGGCCTGATCACGACGGACTGGCTGCCGTCGGGCTCGTGGATCGGCGCGGCCAAAGCGGGCTCGGACGTGATGGGTGGCGCCGACCCCGGTGCCGCGGGCTTCACGATCGCCGACTTCGTCGCGAACGTGCCCGCCGCGCGGATCGACGACGCGGTCAAGCGGGTGCTGCGGCTGAAGTTCAAGCTGGGCGTGTTCGAGAACCCGTACGGCGACCCGGTGAACGGCCCGTACCGGATGCACCAGCCCGCGTACGCGCAGCTGGCCAACCAGGCGAGCCGCGAGTCGCTGACCGTGCTCAAGAACGACGGCGTGCTCCCGATGCGGCTCAACCGGGGCGACAACATCGTCGTGGCCGGGCCGCGCGCGGCCGACGGCCTCGCGTGCTGCATCTGGACGAGCTACTTCCACCAGGAGTACGGCTCGCAGACGATCCTGGACGCGATCCGCTCCAGGGCGGCGACGGCCGGCGTGAACGTCTACCAGGACACCGGTCCGGCGCCGAAGCTGGCGGTGGTCGCGGTCGGCGAGCCCTCCTACACCCACGCGACGAGCTGGGTGAAGGAACAGCCGTACCTGCCCGCCGACCAGCTCGCGGTGATCCAGAACTTCCGCAACCAGGGCATCCCGGTGGTGGTCCTGCTGGTGCTGCCGCGCCCGTACGTGATCACCGAGTGGAACGGCCTCGCGAACGCGATCGTGGTCACCTACCGGGGTGGCGAGGAGATGGGTCCGGCCGCCGCGGGCCTGCTGTTCGGCGACTACCAGCCGCGCGGCAAGCTCCCGTGGCAGCTGCCGAGGTCGCTGGACCAGGTGCTGCGGCCCGGTGGCACGGACGTGCCCGCGGACCAGGTCGAGCAGTGGGACCTGCCCTACGACCTGGGTGCCACGGCGGCCGAACGCGCCGACATCCGCGCCAGGATCAACGCGGGGCAGAGCCCGCCGACCACCTACGGCAACCCGCTCTACCCCTACGGCGCCGGGTTGACGTCGTGGTGACGCGCGACGCGGAGGGTGCGCAGTGACTGCCAGATGATCAGGACCATCACGACGGCGCTGCCCACGTAGGCGCCGATGCCAGCCGGGTCCGCGGTCGCGTGGTGGACCGCGACCCGGCTGCCCGCCACGTTCATGGCGAGTGCCAGGCCCGCGCACAACACCGCACCGGCCACCCCGGTGAGGCCGACCGCGCGGGTGAGGCGCCGCACGGACACGGCCCGGCGGAAGCTCGCGACCAGCAGTGCCAGCGCGACGGCCCCGACGACCAGCGTCGCGGCGTCCTCGATCCGCGACAGGGCGCTGACCAGCGGGGCAGGCGGGCCGGTGACGGTCCGGGAGTCGGTGACCCACAGGAAGAGGTCCCAGGCGAGCATCATCGCCGGGAACGCGAGCGCGAACAGCAGAGCCGACAGTCGGCCCTGGCGGGCGGTCAGCTCGTCCTGGAAGTCGGGGGCGATCTCGCGGACGTCGCCGAAGTCCCGCACCGCCAGCACCGCCGCCTGCGTGGGGGAGTAGCCGCCCGCGCGGTAGGCGGCGGCGGCGTCACGCAGGCCGTCCCGGGCCTCGGAGACCATGTCCCTGCGGGTGCGGCGGGGACCCCGCAACGAACGCTCCAGCGCGGTCACGTGCGCGGTGATCACGTCCATCAGACCTCACCGCCCGCGGGAAGGAGCACCGAGCCGACCACCGTTGCGAACTCCGTCCACTCGGCACGCTGGCCCGCGAGTGCGTGACGGCCGGCGCGGGTGATCGTGTACGTGCGGCGGTCACGGCCGCCGACGCTGCTCCACGTGCCCGACAGCAGCGCCGCGCGCTCCAGGCGCCGCAGCGCCGGGTACACGGTGCCGGTCGGCAGGTCCAGGGCGCCGCCGCTGCGTGCCAGCAGGGCCTCGATCACGGCGTAACCGTGCAGTGGACCGTCCTCGAGGACGGCGAGGATCAGGGCGTCGAGGTGGCCGCGAACGGCTGCGGGTCGCACAGGTAGGGATTCTACGCAACGACCCCAGGGTGCGAATCAGGGAAAACCCGGATACATGTGTAGGCAGACTACGTATAGTCTCGGGTTCGTGAACACTCTCGTCCAGACAACGGAGACGCCCGCGAAGGTCAGACAGCCCCGGGTCTCGTTGTGGTCGCTGCGGATCGTGGCGACCGTGAACCTCGTGTTGGTGCTGCTCCAGCCCGTGTTCGCGGGGCTCTTCCTGACCGGGGACGTCGACGCGATCGACCTCCACTCCACCACCGCGACCGTGGTGGTGTTCGTCGAGCTGGCGCTCGTCGGCGTCGCCGTGGGCTACCTGGTCGCCCGAGGGCGCCGGTGGGTGCTGCCCGCGACGGTCGTGCTGCTCGCCGCCGCTGTCCTCCAGGCGTTCCTCGGGTACACCCGCACGCTGGCGTTCCACGTGCCACTCGGCGTCGCGATCGTGACCGCGTCGGTGTTCCTCGGCATCTGGGTGTGGATGCCCGCCGCGGCCCGGCCCCGTGACGGTGCGCGGTGAACCGGCGGTCGTTCCTGGGGGTGCTCGGCGGTGCCGCGGCAGGCCTCGCGCTGTCGGGCTGCGGGCTCGACCAGACCGGGGAACAGCTGGTCAGCAAGGCACGCGTGCCGACGCGGTTCCGGGTGCCGCTGCCGGTCCCGCCGGTCGCCCGCGAGGCGTCCCCCGGCGTCTACCAGCTGACCCAGCGCGAGGTTCGCGCCGAGATCCTGCCCGGCCTGCACACGCCGATCCTCGGCTACGACGGGATCTTCCCCGGCCCGACGATCGAGAGCCGCCGCGGCACCCCCGTCACCGTGCGGATCCGCAACGAGCTGTCGGTGCCGACCGTCACGCACCTGCACGGCGGGCACACCCCGCACGAGCACGACGGCTGGCCGCTGGACCTGGTCCTGCCGGTGGGTGACGACCGCGTCTGGACGTCACACCACGGTGTCACGGGCAACACGGCGAAGGGGGAGCGTGACTACCGGTACCCGATGGACCAGCGCGCGGCCACCCTCTGGTACCACGACCACCGCATGGACTTCACCGGCCCTGCGGTCTACCGGGGACTGGCCGGCTTCCACATCGTCCGGGACGACGTCGAGGACGCGCTGCCGCTGCCGCGTGGCGACCGCGAGCTGCCGCTGATGATCTGCGACCGGTCGTTCGACGTGGACGGCGCGTTCGCCTACCCGGCGCTGGACCAGGCGATGCGGTCGGTGCCGGGTGTGCGGGACGAGTGGATGGAGGGCGTGCTCGGCGACGTGGTGCTGGTCAACGGCGCGCCGTGGCCGGTGCACGAGGTCGACGCGGCGAGGTACCGGTTGCGGCTGCTGAACGCGTCGAACGCACGGCGCTACCGCGTGTCGTTGAGCCCGGCCCTGCCGCTGGTGCAGATCGGCTCGGACGGCGGCCTGCTGGCCGCGCCCCTGACCCACGACGAGATCGACATCGCGCCGGGCGAGCGGTTCGACGTGGTGGTGGACTTCTCGCAGGTGCCGGTGGGCACCGAGGTGACGATGGTCAACGGCCTGGGTGCCGGCGGCACGGCGGACATCATGCGGTTCCGCGTGGTCCGCCGCGCGAGCGACGACAGCCGGATCCCCGCGCGACTGGCGGACGTGGAGCCGTTGGTCCCGGCCGAGGGGGCGCGGATGCGGACGTTCCAGTTCCACCGGGGCGACGTGGGCGACCACAAGGGCTGGACGATCAACGACAGGCAGTTCGCGCCTGCGGACGTCCAGGCCGACAGTCCGCTGGGGGAGGTGGAGATCTGGCGTCTGGTCACCGATGTCCACCATCCCGTGCACATCCACCTCGACCAGTTCCAGGTCCTGCGCCGCGACGGCAAGGAGTCGGGTCCGTACGACCAGGGGTGGAAGGACACGGTGGACGTTCGCCCGGCCGAGGTGGTCGATCTCGCGGTGCGCTTCACCGACTACCGGGGCAGCTACGTCATGCACTGCCACAACCTGGAACACGAGGACATGGCGATGATGGCCACGGTCCGGACGGTGTGACCCCTTCGGCAGTGGCTGTGGGCAGCGCCGGTGGGTCAGCGGCGGTGGGCGGGTCGCTTTGGGCGAGCGGCTTCGGGTCAGCGGCGGCGGAAGGTGCCGCGCGGGGCGAAGAGGTCGAAGTGGAACGTGAGGTTGCCCGTGAGTTCCGCGCCGAGCTGGGGGCCGGTGGCGTCGTTGGTGCCGGAGAGGGTCATCGCGCCCTCGATCGAGAAGGAGAAGGTGGGCACCGGACGTTGCGGATCTCCAGCTCGGAGCTGAGGTCGAAGCCACGGTCCTCACCCCAGCGGGCCATGGCGCCGATGCCGGCCTCGGTGACCCAGGGGCCGATGTGCGGCAGCTCGAACTTCACGAGCTGGAGCCCGAGACCACCCTGAAGCCGGCTGACGTTCTGGCCGAACTCGAACCGCAGCTGGGGTAGGTTGCCGAACTCGAGGTCGCCGCTCAGGGTGCGTTCGAGGTCGTCCCAGGACTGGTACTCCAGCTCACCCGTCAGGCGGAAGGGCGTGGTCAGCTGGAACTCGCGGACGAGCCAATGGGGCGTCGTCGGGGCAGTCGGGTCAGACATTGGCCTGCTCCTGACCCTCGAAGTCGGCGATGCCGTAGTCGATCCCGCTGACGTTCTCCGGTATGTCGGCCTCGGCGAGATAGGCCACCCAGTCGGCGCCCAGCTCCAGACACTGCGAACCGCTACCGGCGTCGAGGTCGCGGCACTGGACTTCCTGGTCCTCTTCGTCCTCAGTCATACCCGTCAGGTTCTCCCCGCCACGTCGGCCTGCCAACGCGCGCGGCGACGGCGAGTGGGGCAGTCCACCCCGCCCTTCGGGGAAGCCGCCCACACCGGAGGACGCCACGTCCGCCGGAGCGGGGCGAACCGGACGGCCGGTTCAGGCGGGTACCTCCGCCGAGTCCTCGGCCGAACCGGGGGCCGCGAGTGGAGCCGAACCCGCCTCGGCTGCCGAACCCGCATGGGCTGCCGGACCCGCCTCGGCGACCGGAGCCGGCGCGGAAGCCGCGACCGTGGGCAGCCGCCGCAGAACCGTCGGGGTGATCCTGCGGTACGCCCTGGGGTTCACCGGGTTCAGCCAGTGGGCGGCGCGGGTCCGTGCCGGGATGTTGACCTCGAGGTCACCCAGCACCTCGTCCACGTTGTGCATCGAGAACGGGATGATCTTCGTGTTGTGGCAGTGGTGCCGGTCAGTCGCGGTGTCCATGAACGCCAGCTGCTCCGCGACCGCCGCGCGCATGGCCTCGTCATCCGGCAGCGGAAGCGCCCCCACGACATCCGCCGCGATCCACACGGCCGCCATCTCCGCGTTCAGCGGGCTGAAGAACGACGAGTTGTACCCGTTGAAGTACAACCCCGGCACCCCGACCGGCCGGATCTGCCGGTACAGCAGGAAGTTCCCCCGCTCGTCCAGCAACCGCGACCGCACCTCGGCAGGCAGGAACGGCACCCCCTGCGTGAAACCCGTCGCGCACACCACCAGATCCGCGGGCAACCGCGTCCCGTCCGACAGCTCCGCGTACGTGCGGTCCTCGGCCACCAGCCGGGTGATCGTGCGGTCCCGGTGCACTGTGATGGCCCCCGCGGTCACGCCCTCGAAGAACCCTTCCGTGGCAAGGCCGATCGCGCCGCGGACGATGTCCTCCATGTTCCCCGAGGGCACCAGCTCCAGCGAACGCAACCCGAACTGCCGCACCGACACCGACCCGATCGAGTTGATCATGTTGCGGCGCAACCGGTTCCCCGGTCCGTGCAGGAACTTCTCGAAGCCGCGCAACCGGACGTAGCGGAACAACGCCTCGCCCATCCTGGTCAACAGCAGCATCTTGAAGTTCAGCACCCCGCCGACCTTGCGCGGCACCTTCCACAGCGCCTGCCGCGCGATCACCGACGTGCTCGCCGCCACCCTGCTCACCGGCACCGTCACGTCACACGCCGACTTGCCGTACCCGACCACCAGCACGTGCTTGCCCCGCGCCTCCTCGGCGTCGTGGAACTCCGTGCCCGCGCACAGCCGCCCGCCCGCCGCCGTGAACTCCGCAAGCCCCGGGTACGACGGCACCGCGGGCTCGCAGAACACCCCGTTGGCCACCACCAGCCGGTCGTACAGCTCGGTCGACCCGCCGGACGCGACCGCCCAGAAGCCCTCGGGCGTCCGGTGCGCCGCCGTCACCTCGGTGCCCAGCCGCAGCACGCGGTCCACGCCGAAGGCCGCCGCGTAACCGACCAGGTACTCCTGGACCTGCGCACCCGTCGGCCACTCCGGGAAGTCCTTCGGCATCGGGTGGTCCGACAGCGAGTACTGCGCCTTCGGGCTCTGCGTGGTCAGCCCCGGATAACGCCGCGTCCCGCTCCACACGCCCCCGACGTCCGGCGACTTGTCGTACACCACGACGTCGTGGCCCGCCTGTAACAGCACCTTCGCGGTGGCGAGGCCCGCGACACCCGCTCCGATGATCGCGATCCGCATGGCTACGAGACCTCCGGCGGCAGTCGCAGCTCGATGCCGAAGTCCGCCATGATCGCCTTCATGACGTTGATGTCCTTCGGGCCGGGCGGCATGTCCGCGAGCGCCTGGTAGTAGCCCTCCAGACCCGCAGGCGAGACCACCGAGATGACCCGCGACTCCTCCTTGTAGGAGTTGCGGAACGTGTGCACGATGTCGCGCGGCAGGAACAGGTAGTCGCCGGGCTCCAGCACGAAGTCCTCGCCGCCGAGGTGCACGTCCAGCCGCCCGGCCAGGCAGATGAACGACTCGTCCTCCCGCGTGTGCACGTGTGGGGGCGGGCCGCTGGTCTCCGCCGGGATCGCGTACTCGAACAGCGAGTACGCGTCCTGCGTCGACTTGCCGTCGGTCTTGAGCGTGATGCCAAGCCCGATCGCGGCGATCTGACGACCTTCGCGTGAAGGGAGGAAATAGCCGCCGCCGAGAGTCATCGTCGTCTCCGTTTCGCCACGACACCGGGTCGGTCACAGCGTGGAGCCGGCTCGGATGACCCGCAATTCCGAGTCCCACTGAACGGGACTCAGCTGCCCGGGACTCAGTGGCGCCGAACTCAGCGGCGCTGCGAGTACGCCCTCGACGCCGCGGCTGCCGCGAGCCGCACGGCCGGGCCGATCCGGTCACCCCGCACGATCGCGGACGGGCCGGTCACCGACACGGCCGCGGCGACGTCGCCGAGCGGGCCGAACACGGGCGCGGCCACGCAGCTCACCCCGATGTTGCCCTCCTCGCGCTCTAGTGCGAAGCCCCGGTCCGGGATGGCGGCAAGCTCGCGGCGCACGGCGACCGGGCTGGTCAGCGTGCGTGGCGTGCGCCTGGGCATGTCGGCGTCGAGTACCCGGGTCACGGCCGCGACGTCGGAGAACGCGAGGATCGCCCGGCCGAGCGCCGAGCAGTACGCCGGGATCGTCCCGCCGACCTGCGACAGCATCGGCATCGGCCGGTGCCCGGTGATCTTCTCCACGACCAGGACCTGCGTGCCGTCCAGCACGCCGAGTTGCACGGTCGTCTTGGCCGCGTGGTGCAGGTCCTGCATGAACGGCAGCACCGCCTCACGCAGCTCGTGCCGGATCGGCGCCAGGCCGGACAGCTCGAACAGGCGGTTGCCGATCCGGTACCGGTCCTTCGGCTTGTCCAGCCAGCCGAGACGGATCATCTTGTCGGCCGTGCGGTGGGTGGTCGACCTCGGCAGCCCGCACCTGCTCACCAGGCCGGAAAGCGTCAGCTCACGGTGGGTGGCGTCGAAGGCGCTGAGGATCGCGGACGCGCGGTCGAGCCCGCCAGTCGCCGAGTCCCGATCAGTGGGACTCATCGTTGGTTCCCCGTCTCATGCGAGCCAGGCTAACCCCATGGGCAGCAGGACCGCACTGGTCGGTGGTGGCGCGACGGGCATCGGCCACGCGACGGCCCGCGCGCTGGCGCTGGCAGGCCACCGCGTCGTGATCACCGGGCGCAGGGCCGACGTGCTCGACGCCGCGGCGGCGACACTGCGGGAGGACACCGGCGCGGACGTCACCGCCCTGGTGGGGGACCTGTCCGAACCGGACCTCGGCTCGGTGCCCGACGCCGACGTCCTCGTGCTCAACGCGGGCGGACCGCCGCCGGGCCGGATCCTGGACGTGCCGGACGACGCGTGGCGGGCCGCGGCCGACCTGCTCCTCTTCGGACCGCTGCGGCTGGCCGGGCACGCGCTGCCCAGGATGGCCGAGCAGTGCTTCGGGCGGGTCGTGTTCGTGACGTCCACGGCCGTGCGGCAGCCCCAGCCCGACCTCGCCACGTCCGTCGTGCTGCGCTCGGCCGTCCACGCGGCGGCGAAGCTGCTGTCACTGGAGCACGCCGACCGCGGTGTGACGGTCAACTGTGTCGCGCCTGGCGCCACCGACACCGAGCGCAGGCGCGAGATCCTCGCCCGGCGTGCCGGTGACGCCGAGCAGCGCGACCTCGAAGCGATCCCCGGAGGGCGAGCAGGGCGCCCGGAGGAGATCGGCGCGGCCGTGGCCTTTCTGGCCTCGGCCGCTGCAAGCTATGTGAACGGGACCGTGCTCACGGTCGACGGCGGCAGGACGGAGACGATCTGATGGCACTGTCCGGACCGGACTTCAGCATGGCCGAGTTCCTCGGCGCGATCTCGGACACGGTGCGGCCGAGCACCGCGCGGCCGGTCGTGGTGCGGGCCGCCGACCTGGAGACCCTGCCGGCCGACCAGGTGCACAACCCGACCACGCTGTCCATCGCGGGCAGACTGCCCACGGCGACGTTCGAGATCTTCCGGCAGACGATCCCACCCGGCCAGAGCTCCGACATGCAGCGCCACCACCACGAGACCGTGCACTACGTGATCTCGGGCGATGGCCACAGCGAAGTCGAGGACGAGACCGAGTCGTGGGCGACGGGTGACTTCGTCTACACACCGCCGTGGACGTGGCACCGCCACTACAACGACTCCACCGAGCACCCGGTCGAGTTCCTGACCATCGAGAACTCCCGCCTCCTCGGCGCGCTGGGCGTCGGACGGCGGCAGAGCGCAGGCCTGGTGACGGTCGAGGAGGCGCGGGCGCGCTTCAAGGAGGAGACAGCGTGAGTCACATCAGTATCTGGGGCGAGTTGTCCGATGTGGACCACGAACTGTCCCATGTGGACGTGTCGGGGGTGCGGACCAGGGTGTTGTGGGCTGGCGCGGGACCGGACCTGGTGCTGCTGCACGGCACCGGCGGCCACCTCGAGGCCTACGCCCGCGACATCGCCGGTCTGGCGAGGGACTTCCGCGTGACGGTCTACGACATGGTCGGCCACGGCTGGTCCGACCTGCCCGACAAGCCGTACACCACCGACGTGCTGTCCGACCACCTGATCGGCGTGATGGACGCACTGGGGGTCGAGCACGCGCACCTGTCCGGCGAGTCGCTCGGCGGCTGGGTGGCCGCCTGGACCGCCGCGCACCACCCGGACCGCGTCGACCGGCTCGTGCTGAACACCCCGGGCAACATCGCGAACAAGCCCGAGGTGATGGCGAAGGTGCGGGACAGCACCCTGGCCGCGGTGCTCGACCCGAGCGACGAAAAAGTGCGGCCCCGGGTGGAGTTCCTGTTCCACCACAAGGAGATGGTGACCGACGAGCTGGTGGCCCTGCGCCGCGCGGTGTACTCGCGCCCGGGTTTCGAGCAGGCCATCAGGAACACGCTCGTGCTGCAGGACCCCGAGGTGCGCAAGGACTTCGCGTGGGACCCGTCGTGGGTCGGCAAGATCACCGCGCCGACCCTGTTGCTGTGGACCGAACACGACCCGACCGGCGGCCTCGACGAGGCCGACCTGCTGCTGGAGTGGCTGCCGGACGCGCGTCTGCACGTGATCGCCGACGCCGGTCACTGGCCGCAGTGGGAGAAGGTCGACGAGTTCCTGGCCGCGCACCGGGAGTTCCTGCTGTCATGAGCCGAGCTTGCGGAGCGTTCCGGTGCCGCGGAGCGAACGAGGGGGCGGCATGAGCGAGATCATCGGGTTGGTGGCGATGTCGCACTCGCCGTTCGCGACGCTGTTACCGCCGGACGACGAGTCCGGGCCCGGCGGCCGGTTCCTCGCCGACGCCGACCGGGTGGCCAAGGCCGTGGCCCGGCTGGCGCCGGACGCCGCGGTCGTGATCGGCCCCGACCACTTCCACGCCAACTTCTACGACGTGATGCCGCCGTTCGTGCTCGGGGTCGAGGAGGCCGTCGGCTTCGGTGACTTCGGCAGCCGCGAGGGTCCGCTGCCGGTGGCGACCGACCTCGCGTGGTCCGTCCGGGACGGCCTCGCGGACGCGGGGTTCGACCTGTCGCTGTCGTACTCGCTGACCGTCGACCACGGCGTGGTGCAGAGCTACGAGATGGCCTGCGGCGGGGCCGTGCCGCTCGTGCCGCTGGTCGTCAACACCGCGGCGCCACCCCTGCCCGGCATGGCCCGCTGTGTCCAGCTGGGACAGGCACTCGGCGCGGCGATCAGGGCGGCGAGCTTCCCCGGTCGGGTTCTCGTGGTGGCGAGCGGCGGCCTGTCGCACTGGCTGCCGTCCAACGACCCGCGTGACCCGTCGGTGGTGGGGGAGCGGCGGACGGCGATGATCCACGGCCGCAGGAACGCGAGGGAGTTCGCCGCGGCCAGGGAGCCGAAGGTCCGCGCCATGGCAGGCAACCCGGACGCCCCGGTCAGTACCGAATGGGACGCGTGGTTCCTCCGGCAACTGTCCACACCGGACCTGTCGGCGGTCGTCGCGCTCGGCGACGACGGCCTCGAGGCCAGGGCGGGCAGCGGCGGCCAGGAGATCCGCACGTGGCTGATCGGCCACGCCGCCACCGCCACCCCGCTCCTGTGGACGAGCTACGAACCGGTCCCCGAGTGGATCACCGGCATGGGCATCGGCACGAGCTTCCCGGTCGACTGAGGGGTCAGACCGCGTTCCTCCGCGCGAGCGAGTCGATCGCGACCGACACCGCCAGCACCGCGGCCGTGACCATGAAACGGACCGACGAGTTCACGTTCAGCAGCAGCATCCCGTTGGTGATCGACTGGATCACCAGGATGCCGAGCAGGGCGGCGTGTGCCCGGCCACGACCACCGAACAGGCTGGTGCCGCCGATCACCGCGGCGGCGATGGCCATCAGCAGGATGTCGCTGCCGCCGGAACTCTGGTTCACCGCGGCCAGCCGGGACGCGGCCAGGATTCCCCCGACCCCCGCGAGCACGGACGCGGCCACGAACGCCAGCACCCGCACCGACACCACGTTGATCCCGGCCCGCCGCGCCGCCTCCGCGTTGCCGCCGACCGCGAACATCCGGCGCCCGAACACCGTCCTGCGCAGCACGAGGTCCACGACGATCACCAGGCCGCCGAAGATGACGAGCGTCAGCGGCACGCCCCGGTCGGAGTTCAGCACCGTCACCGCGACCGCCAGCACCACCGCGAGGCCGAGTGAACGCACGACCGTCCACCACAGCGCCGGCGCGGGCAGCTCCACGCCGATCCGCCTGGCACGCACCACGACCCCGGCCGCCAGGTGACCGCCCGCGAGCAACACGACCACCAGCCAGCCGAGCCACGGCGGCAGCCACGTGTCGGACAGCGTCGCGATGCCGTGGTCGAACGGCAGGTTGATCGTGCCCGCCGACCCCAGCAGGTACAGCAGAAGCCCCTGCCAGCCGATGAGCCCGGCGAGGGTCACCACGAACGAGGGCATCGCGAGCGCGGTCCGCATCACGCCGTGCAGTGTGCCGACGAGCGCGGCGGCGACGAGTGCGGCCAGGACCGCGAGCCACGCCGGCCACGACGACCGCACGTACAGCAACGTCATCACGACCGCGGCGAGGCCGCTGACCGAGCCCGCGGACAGGTCGATCTCACCCAGCAGCAGCACCATGATGATGCCGAGCGAGATCGTGCCCGTGGCCGCCAGCTGCAGCGCCAGGTTGGTCAGGTTCTCCGCGGACAGGAAGTGCGAGTTCAGCGACGAGAACACGGTCGCGATCAGCACGAGCCCGACCGCGACCGGCACCGACCCGAGGTCGCCTCGGCGTGCCCGGTCGCGGGCGACCGAGACCAGCTGGTTCATGGCACGGCTCCCGTGATGGCGGCGACGATCTGCTCCTGCGACGCGGTCGCCGTCTCCAGGTCGGCCACGTTCCTCCCCAGCCGCAGCACCACGATCCGGTCGCTCACGGCACGCACGTCGACGAGGTTGTGCGAGATCAGCAGCACCGCGAGCCCGCGTTCACGCAGCCTGCGGACCAGGTCGAGCACCTGCGCGGTCTGCTCGACGCCGAGTGCCGCCGTCGGCTCGTCGAGGATCACCATCTTCGGCTCGCCGAGCAGCGCCCGCGCGATGGCGACCGACTGCCGCTGCCCGCCGGAGAGCATCGCGACCGGCGCGCGCACGTCCGGGATCCGGACGTCCAGCGACGCGAGCAGGTCACGCGCCGTCCGCTCCATCGCCAGCTCGCCCAGCACGCTGAACGACCGCCGCTCGACGCCGAGGAACAGGTTCGCGACGACGTCGAGGTTCTCGCACAGCGCGAGGTCCTGGAACACAGTGGTGATGCCGAGCGCCTGCGCGTCGGACGGCCGGTGCACGCGGACCGGCCGCTCGAGGAAGGTGAGCGTGCCGCCGTCGGGCTGGACGGCGCCGGAGACCACCTTGACCAGCGTGGACTTGCCTGCCCCGTTGTCGCCGACGAGCGCGACCACCTCGCCTGCCGCGACGGTCAGGCTCGCACCGTCCAGTGCCCGCACCGCGCCGTAGGTCTTGGTGATGTCGAAGGCTTCGAGGGTCACTTCAGCCCGGCCTCCGCGCAGGCGGCGGCGACCTCGGCCGTGCAGATCTCGTCGACCGTGTAGAAGCCGTCCTTCACGATCGTGTCCTTGATGGTGTCCCTCCCGACCGCGATCGGGTCGAGCAGGAACGTGGGGACGTCACCGACCTTCGTCGGTGCCTTCGGCTCCTCGCCCCTGGACAGCGCGACCGCCAGCTCGGCCGACTTCTCCGCCTGCGCGCGGATGTCCAGGTAGACGGTCATGGTCTGCTCGCCGGTCAGGATCCGCTGCACGGCGGCGAGTTCGGCGTCCTGGCCGGTGATCGGCGGCAGCACGGGGTAGCCCGCCCGCTTCATCGCCGCGATGGCACCGGAGGCCATGCCGTCGTTCGCCGAGTAGACGCCGACGATCGCGTCCCGGCCGAGCGCGGTGACGGCCTGCTCCATCTCCTGCTGCGCCTTGTCCGGGCTCCAGTCCGGCGTGTCGAACTCGCGCCCGACCTCGATCTTGCCGTCCAGGGCCTGGTGTGCGCCCTTCTTGTAGTCCGCGGAGCTGGGGTCGGTGGGCGAGCCGTTGATCATGACGACCTTGCCCGGCGTGCCCCGCCTGGTCACCTCGTCGAGCAGCGCCTGGCCCTGCACCTCGCCGACCCGCACGTTGTCGAAGGACACGTAGTACTCGTAGGAGATGCCGGAGATCAGCCGATCGTAGGCGATCACCGGCACGTTGCGCTGTTTGGCCTGGTTGACCAGCGGCGCGGCTGCCGCGGCGTCGACCGCGTCGAGCACCAGGACGTCGGCGCCCCGGGTGAGCGCGGACTCGACCTGGCTCTGCTGCTTGGCGGCGTCCTGGTCGGCGTTGGCGTAGAGGACCTCGCAGTTCGAGCAGAGGGCCTTGACCTTCGCCTCGAACAGCGGCCGGTCGAACGCCTCGTACCTCGTGGTCTTGGACTCCGGCAGGAACAACGCGATGGTGGTCTTGTCGTCACCCGCGTCGCCGTTCCCGCATGCCGTCACCGCCAGCAGTAACAGCGCGGCGAAGATGGCCCGTAGTCGAAGCATTCGCGTCACCCCGGTGGCGTCGACGGGTCGCTAAGCAATGATAAGAAAGGTAGTTTACTACCAACGGCATGTCCATAGCCGACGGACGGAGAGCGCGGATGCGGGGCCAGACGGGCACGCCGAGGCTGCTGCGGACCATGAACGAGCGGCTGCTGCTCGACCGTCTGCGTGAGCACGGCCCGGCCTCACGCGGCGACCTCGCCAAGGAGACGGGCCTGTCGAAGCCGACGGTGTCCTCGGCGCTGGCGAGCCTCGAGGAGGCCGGTCTCGTGCTGATGGTCGGCGCGATGGGTGGCCGCCCCGGCCCCACGACCGCGATCTACGACATGAACGCGCAGGCCGGACACGTGGCCGGCGTGGACATCGGCCGCGACTGGATCCGGGTGGCCGTCGCCGACCTGCGTGGTGAGCTGATCGCGCGGCAGGACGCCCGCAACACGGCCCGCTCGGCGGCCGACCTGGTCCGTCGGGTGCGCAGGCTGGCCGACAGGGCGGCGGCCGAGGCGGGCCTGGCGTGGTCGGCGGTGACGTACGCGGTGGTGGGCAGTCCTGGCGTGCTGAACGCGGCCACCGGCAGCCTGGACTTCGCACAGAACCTGCCGGGCTGGGGTCGTCCCGGGCTCGTCGACCGTCTGCGTGCGGCGCTGGAGATCGACCTGGCCATCGAGAACGACGTCAACCTGGCCGCGGTGGGAGAGTTCGCCATGGGCGCGGGCCGGGGGCGCAGGGACTTCGTGTTCGTGTCGGTCGGCACCGGTGTCGGCATGGGCATCGTGTTGGACGGCAAGCTGTACGTGGGTGCCAGGGGTGCGGCGGGCGAGGTGTCGTTCGTGCCGACGCCGGACAGTGTGGTGTCCACTCAGGACAGTCGAGAACGCGGCATGACGGAGGCGGTGACGGGTGCCGCGGGTGTGGCGGCCGCGGCTCGCGAGGCCGGCATGACGGTCGGCTCGGCCAGGGAGGTCTTCGAGGCCGCGGCAGAGGGCGACCCGACGGCGTCGGCGATCGTCGCGGCCGAGGGGCGTCGGATCGGCTCACTGGTCACGGCGGTCACGGCGATCCTCGACCCGGAGGTGGTGGTGCTGGGCGGTGGCGTCGGCCGGAACCTGGACATGCTCGGCGTCGCGATCTCGGGCCGTGTCAAGGAGTTGGGTCCGCTTCGCCCGGAGGTGGTGGCGAGCACCCTCGGTGACAGCGGCGTCCTCCAGGGCGCGATCACCCGCGCCCTGGAGGTGGCCAGGGACCGCCTGTTCAGCCTCCGGACCGGCTGACCGGCCATGAAGGCGTCCTTCATGGCCCCCACGGCTGTGAAGGCGTCACCAGAAGTGCGCGACGTCCACGACGACGCGGTCGCCGAGGGTGAACACGCGGAACGGCAGCCGGGCCCGAACGCCGATACCTACGCTCGTCGTGCCCTCCCACGAACCGGCCCACACGACCTGGCGGAACGTCTGGTATCCGGTCACGTCCACCAGCTCGGCGCGGTTGCCGTAGAAATAGGTCTGTTCACCGGTTTGCTGGTCGTACGCGGAAGCGCCGACGACGACCTGCAGCTTCGCGCCACCCCGCACGGGGATGACGTTCCCGGTCGCGTCCTCGGTCACCTCGTCCACATAGGACATCCAGAAGCCGCTGGCCGGCGCGGGGACGCGGAGGTCGAACACCAGCCGGTCGTAACAGTCGTGCTGCCCCGAACGGATGTCGACGAGCGTCGCGCCGGTCGACATCGGCGCCGACTTCTCGTTCGAGCCCCACGTGATGCCGCAGTACGGCTCGGCCGGTGCCGCGCTCGCCGGCGCGGCGGCGAGCGTCACCGTGGCCACGGCGGCCAGCGCGGCCACCACGGACATCGTCCTACGAAACATGATCGAACCCCCAGGTCGACTTCGGTTGCTGTCCGGTACACGCGTGGCGTACCCCCGGGCGTTGCCCGGTATTGACGATTCGTCCGGCGCCCGCCTAGCGTGACGGGTCGCGCGCGAGAGCCGGGAGGACGCGATGAGGCGTCGTTTTGCCGTTGTGGTGGCGTTACTGGTCTGCCTCGGCGGCACGGAGGCGGCGGCGTCTCCGCCCGACCGGCATGGCGGCCGTGACGGACTGCGGCTGGCGGTGCTCTCCGGTCCCGCCGAGTACGTCAGCGGCGGCGCCGCGCGGATCCGGGTGGACGTGCCGCGGTCGGTGGCGTCCGATCGGGTGAAGGTCACGGTCGACGAGACGGACGTGACCCGCGACCTCGTGCGAGGCCGGCACGCGCTCGAAGGGGTGCTCCACGACCTGCCGCTCGGCGCGAGCACCGTCACCGCGTCGGTGTCACGGCACGGGAAGGTGTCGCAGCGGCTGGTGAACCACCCCGTCACCGGGCCGATGTTCTCCGGACCCCAGCAGCCCGACTTCTTCTGCTCGACGCCGGAACACCTCGCCGGGTTCGACCTTACGGGCCCGTTCCTCGACGCCGACTGCTCGCTCCCGACCAGGGTCGACCACTACTACCTGTCGACGGGCAACGCGTGGCGGCCGTACGACAGGACCGCGCCGCGCCCGGCGGACATGAGCACCACCCCCTCCGGCGTCGACTTCGTGATCCGCTGGGAACGCGGCACCATCAACCGCTTCGTCTACTCGATCGCGGTGCTCGACCCGGAGGCGACCGGGCCGGGAACGCTGCCGCACTGGAACCGCAGGCTGATCTACTACTTCGGCGGCGGCGTGGCGATCGGCCACTACCAGGGCTCGAACAACCAGAGCGAGTCGCGGTACACCTACGGGCTCGGCCAGGGTTACGCGGTCGCGTGGTCGACCGGCACGAAGACCAACACGCACTACAACCTGGTGCTGGGTGGGGAAACCGCGATCATGGTGAAGTCGCGGTTCGTCACCGAGTACGGCGAGCCGGCGTACACGGTGGGGCTCGGCGGTTCGGGTGGCGGCATCCAGCAGTACGTATACGGCCAGAACCACGAGGGCCTGCTCGACGGCGCGATCCCGCAGTACTCGTACCCGGACATGGTCACGCAGACCATCCACGTCGGCGACTGCGAGCTGCTGGAGCGGTGGATGGACCTGCAGGTGCGGCAGGACCCGTCGTCGAAGTGGCGGCAGTGGTCCAACCGCACGCTGCTGGAGGGGCTCGCGTCCTCGGACACCGTGGCCAACCCGTACCAGCCGCTGACGCCGTGGCTCGCGGCGCCGGGCTCGACGGAGTGCGTCGAGGGCTGGCGCGGACTGTCGCCGCTGGCGTTGAACCCGGAGTTCGGCACGGCGCCGGGCATCACGCCGGAGCAGCAGGCCTCGGTCGAGTGGACACACTGGAACGACGCGGTGAACGTCTACGGCCGCGATCCCGCCACCGGCTACGCACGGTCCACCTGGGACAACGTCGGCGTGCAGTACGGCCTGAAGGCGTTGACGGACGGGAACATCACGCCCGTGGAGTTCCTGGACCTGAACGCGTCGGTAGGCGGGTGGAAGCAGTCGCAGGACGCGGTGCAGGAGGGCTGTCCGTTCGTCGCGGCGCTGTGTCCGTCCGATGTGGACGTGTGGAGCGCTCGGAACGTCAACCCGCCGGACGCGAACGGCGTGCGGCCGAGGACCGAGGGCAGCGTCGACGCGATGCGTGCCGCGTACCGCTCGGGCATGGTGTTCGACGGCCGGATCGACATCCCGGTCATCGACTGGCGGCACTACCTGGACGAGGAGCTGGACATGCACAACGCACGCCAGTCCTTCGCGTCCCGCCAGCGGATGCTCGACGGCCAGGGCAGTGCGGCGAACCAGGTGGTGTGGTTCACCGACGCACGGCCGGCCCGCGCGTTCGACCAGACGCCGATGGCGTTGGCGGTCATGGACGAGTGGTTGGGCAACATCGGCGCGCACCCGTCGCGGGGGGTGGTGGGCAACAAGCCGCGGGAGGCGGTGGACAGCTGCTTCGCCACGGACGGCACGCTGTTGTACCGGGGGAGGGACGCGTGGCGCGGCATCCTCGACCGCGGCCCGGCCGGCCCGTGCACCCAGCGGTTCCCGGTCCACGGCACGTCCCGCACGGTCGCGGGCGGTCCGTTCGACGAGCAGCTGTTCAAGTGCGCCCGCCAACCGGTCCGCACGGCGATCGCCAGAGGCGTGTACGGCTCGTGGCGCCCCACGGCCGAGGACGTCACCCGGCTGGAGCAGATCTTCGCGACGGGCGTGTGCGACTTCCGCATGCCGGACGTGGGCAGACCCCACTGACCGCACCCCAACGCGCCGAAAGGCTCCATCAGCACGGCCGCCGCGTTACGAAGGCTCCCTTCGGTACGGCCAGCGTTATGAAGGCGTCCTTCGGTACGGCCAGCGTTGCGAAGGCTCCCTTCGGTGCGGTCGGCGTTACGAAGGCGTCCTTCGTAACGCCCAGGGTTACGAAGGCGTCCTTCAGTGCGTCGGGTCAGCGGGCCTTGGCCAGAGTTGCCTCGATTAGCTTCAGTAGCGTGTCCACGTCGTCCGCCTGGTACATGAGGTCGACCAGCACGTGCCGGACCTCGGTCTCCGCCTCGACCCGTGCGATCATCGCCGCCACGTCGTCGACGACCGTGTCGGTGCGGACGGTCGGGTAGATCCGCAGGATCATGTCCAGCGCCGCCGGGTCGCGGCCGGCCTCCGTCGCCATCGCGCGGATCGCCGCCAGCGGCTGGTTCACGGCCGCGTCCAGGTCCGTGAACTGCGGCAACGCCACCGCCGGCAGCCAGCCGTCGGCGCGGCGAGCCACGCGGCGCATGGCCGCCGGGGCGAAACCGGCCAGGTAGACCGGCGGGCGGCGGGTCGGCTTCAGCGTGGCCCGGGTGGCGGGCAGCCGCCAGTGCCTGCCCTCGTACTCGGCGGGATCCGCCGTCCACAGCTGCTCGAGCACGTCGAGGGTCTCGTCGAGGCGGGCGCCCCGCTCGTTCAGCGGGACGTTCACGGCCTCGAACTCCTCGGGGGACCAGCCCGCGCCCAGACCGGGCACCAGACGGCCGCCGCTCAGGACGTCGAGTGTCGTCAGCGCCCTGGCCAGGACGGCAGGCGGGTACCACGGGGTGTTCAGGATGTTACTGCCGATCGTCACCCGCTCCGTCGCGCTCGCCGCCACGCCCAGCAGCACGAACGGGTCCAGCAGCGCGCTGAACTCCTCCGGGAACGTGTCCCCGCCGTTGTAGCCGACCTTCGGGTCGACGGGGGAGAGCAGCCGGTCGATCACCCACAGGCTGTCCGCCCCGAGCTGCTCGACCTCGCGCGCGTACCGCGCGACCTGCGGCGCCTGCCACGCGACCGCCCCGGTCTGCGGCAGCGTGAATCCGATCTTCATGGAAGCTCCTCCAGTAGATGTGACTAGCTCGATCATAGTCGCTTCGAAAAGAGAAGTAGCTCCGCGAGGTAACATCACCCCATGACCGAGGACGAGTGCGTGCGGGGTGACGCTGCCCTGACGCGTGCCTTCGCCATCCTCGGCACTCGCTGGACCGGCCTCCTGCTCGGTCAGCTCGGCCACGGCCCCGCCGGCTACCGCGAGCTGTCCCGCGCCGTCGGCAGGGTCAGCGACTCCGTCCTCTCCGAGCGGCTCACCACCCTCTGCGAGGCGGGCCTCGTCCGCAGGACGGTCATCGAGGGCCCGCCGGTCGCCGTGTCCTACGAGTTGACCCCGGCAGGCTGCGCACTCATCCCCGTGCTCGGCCAGATCTCCGCCTGGGCGGACGAGCACCTACCCGCCTGAGCCTGCCTTGCCCGGGCGGTGCGCCGCGACCCCGGCGACGACCAGCACCACCCCGACGACCTCCTTCGGCGACGGGATCTGCGTCAGCACCACGATCCCGATCACCGTCGCCGTGGCGGGCAGCAGCGCGACCATCAGCGCGTAGGTCGCCCTCGGCAGCCTGGCCATCGCGAGCTGGTCGGCGACGTACGGGATGACCGACGAGCAGATGCCCACGCCGACCGCCGCGGCCAGCGTGACCAGGCTCGTGAACGCGGGCACCGCCTCCGCGATGCCGATGGGCAGCGCGATCGCGGCGGCCAGCAGCATCGACAGCGCGAGCCCGTCGATCCCCGGCACCGCCGCTCCGCGGGACACCCGGTGGCCCAGCACGATGTAGCCGGCGAACAGCACCGCGTTGACCGCCGCGAACGCGATGCCGAGCGGGTCGGCGACCAGTCGCACGTCGGTCAGCAGGTAGACGCCGGCCACCGCGGCCACGAGCGCCAGGAGGTTGCGTCCTGTGCGGGCGGCAAGCGCGGCCAGGACGATCACCGGCAGGAACTCGATCGCGGCGACGGTGCCCAGTGGCAGCCGTTCGAGCGCGAGGTAGAAGGCGCTGTTCATGACCGCGAGCACCGCCGCCCAGCCGACCAGGAGCAGCCGCATGGGCCGGTCGAGGCACCGCCACTGTCGCCACGGGCGTCGCCACGACGCGAACACCACCGCGGCGGACGCGATGCGCAGCCACGCGACGCCGAGTGCCTCGACGCGGGCGAACAGCAGTACGGCGAACGCGGGCCCGAGGTAGTGGAACACCGCGCTGACCACGAAGTACATGTGCGGCGGCAGTGATCGTGGCATACGCATATCCTGGAAAGCGAACCCGCTTGAGGCCAGACGTGATCGAAGGAGAAGAGTGATCCGCGGCTACCGCGTCGACATCGACCCAACCGCACCTCAGGGGAACGTGACGCAACCCGGCCACGAGCGCGTGACCAGACAGAACCTTCTGTTCCCGGCGTGACCAACACCTTTGATCGCGGGGAGGCGGGTTGGTCAGACGATCAGCTCGATCGTCGTGTCAACCCCGGTGCCGCCCCGTAACCCCGGGCCAGGCGACGGAGCACGGTCGGCGTGATCTCGCGGTAGGCCCTCGGGTCGACGGGGATCAGCCAGTGCGCGGCGCGGGTCCGCGCGGGGATGTTGACGTTCAGGTCGCCGAGCACCTGGTCCACGTTGTGCAGCGACAACGGGATGATCTTCGTGCCCCGGCAGTGCGCGTCACCGGTCGTGTGGTCGAGGAACGACACCTGGTCGATGACGGCCCTGCGCATGGCGGCAGGCTCGGGAAGCCGGAGCGCACCAGCGAGGTCCGCGGCGATCCACACCGCCGCCATCTCGGTGTTGAGCGTGCAGAAGAACGACGACGCGTACCCGTTGAAGTACAGGCCGGGCACGTCCACCGGCCGGATCTGCCGGTACAGCAGGAAGTTCCCGCGCTCGTCGAACAGCTCGGCCCGCACCTTCTCCGGCAGGAACGGCACGTCCTGCGTGTACCCGGTCGCACACACGACGAGATCCGCGGGCAGCACCGTCCCGTCGCTCAGCTCGGCCGACGGCACACTGTCCCGCGCGAGCAGCCGCACGACCGTGCGGTCGCGGTGGACCCTGAT
Organism: Actinophytocola oryzae; assembly: GCF_004364325.1. Taxonomy (GTDB): domain Bacteria; phylum Actinomycetota; class Actinomycetes; order Mycobacteriales; family Pseudonocardiaceae; genus Actinophytocola; species Actinophytocola oryzae. The sequence goes on from NZ_SOCP01000021.1 coordinate 87,840, forward strand.
CGTGCCAGCGGCCACGCCCTCGAAGAAGCCCTCCGTGGCCAGGCCGCTCGCGCCGCGGACGATGTCCTCCATCTGACCCGGCGGCACGAGCCCGAGCGTGTCGAGCCCGAACTGCCGCACCGACACGTCGCCGATGCCGTTGATCATCCTGCGGCGCAGGCGGTTGGCCGGCCCGTGCAGGAACTTCTCCAGACCGCGCGGGTGCGGCGAGCGGAACAGCGCCTCGCCGAGACGGGTCAGCAGCAGCATCTTGTAGTTGACGAGCCCGCCGACCCAGCGCGGCATCTTCCACACCAGGGTCCGCGCGACCACGCTGGTGCTCGCGGCGACCTCGCTGATCGGCACGGTGATGTCGCAGGCCGACTTGCCGTAGCCGACGACCAGCACGTGCCTGCCGCGTGCTTCCTCGGTGTCGTGGAAGTCGGGGCCCGCGCACAGCCGCCCGCCCGCCGCCTCGAACTCGGCGCGTCCCGGGTAGGCGGGCACGTCCGGCTGCGAGAACACCCCGTTGCAGACCACGAGCTGGTCGAACGACTCGGGCCGGTCCGTCTCGACGGTCCACCCGCCCCCGCTGGGGTAGGCGGCCGTGACCTCGGTGCCGAGCCGCAGCGGGATGCGGAAGGCCTGCGCGTAGGCGGTGAGGTAGGCCTGCACCTGCTCGCCGGACGGCCACTCGGGGAAGTCCTTCGGCATGGGGAAGTCCGAGAAGGCGTACTGGTCACGCGGGTTCTGCGTGACGAGCCCCGGGTAGCGCCGCGTCCTGCTCCACACGCCGCCGATGTCCGGTGCCTTGTCGAACACGACGACCTCGTACCCGGCCTGGCCGAGCACCTTGGCGGTGGCGAGCCCGGCGATCCCGGCTCCGATGATCCCGACCCGGTCCCCAGCTGTCACCGCTACCTCCGTTCACGCCGTCCCTTAGACCTACCGCACATCCATGGCGGCGGGAAAGGCCCCGGTAGGGCGGGAGGCCGCTACTTCCGCGTGACGAAGCCCTCCTTGACCAGCCAGTCCCTGGCGACGACCGCCGGGTCGTCACCGTCGCCGTCGATCTTCACCGACAGGTCCAGGATCGTGTCGTTGTCGAGCTTCGCGGCGACCGGGTTCAGCACGTCCGCGAGTTCGGGGTACTGGTCGAGGAACTCCGTGCGCACGGTCACGGCCGCGTTGTACTGGGGGAACGTCTTCTTGTCGTCCTCGAGCACGGCCAGGTCCAGGGTCAGGATGCGGCCGTCGGTGGTGAAGACCTCGCCGAAGTTGCACGTGCGTCCGCCGGCCAGCGTGGCGTAGATGGCGCCGACGCCGAACGTCTTGAGGCCGGAGCCGGGCAGGTCGAAGCCGTACTTCTTCTGCGCGCCCGCCAGGCCGTCCTGGCGGCTGATGAACTCCGACTCGAGGCAGAAGGTGCCGAGCGAGGGATCCTGTTGGAGTAATGCCACCATGTCCGACATCGTGCGCAGCTTGTGCTGGTCCGCGAACTCCCTGGTCGTGGCGATCGCGTACTTGTCGTTGACGGGGGAGTAGTCCAGCCAGGCGATGCCGAACCGCTCCTCGTCGGCCTTCTTCACCGCGTCGTACTGGGCCTGCTCGTCGGGGATCGGCACGGTCTCCTGCTGGAAGTTGATCCAGCTGGTGCCGGTGTACTCCCAGTACAGGTCAACGTCGCCGACCTCGAGGGCCTGGCGGACGCTGGGGGAGCCCTGGATGTTCGTCAGGTCCTCGACGTCCGCGCCCGCGGCGGCCAGCGCCACCTCGGCGATGTAGCCGAGCAGGATCTGCTCGGTGAAGTTCTTGGAGGCGACCTTGATGGTCACACCCTGCAGCTCGGGCACCGGCCTGATGGAACCGGGGCCGACCTCGAACGGCAGCTTGTAGCCCGCGTCGAGCCCGCAGCCCGCCACGAGCGCCAGGGTGGCCACGAGACCGAACAGGCGGCGCCTCATCGCAGCCCCTTCGGGCCGAGGTAGCGTTCGGCCAGCGCGCCGAGCCAGTCGACGAGCAGCGCCAGCCCCACCGCCAGCGTCGCGCCGGTGAGCAGGACGGTCGTGCGGGCCACCTTGTAGCCGGTGTCGATGACGAAGCCGAGGCCGCCGCCGTTGACGAACAACGCCAGCGTCGCGGTGCCGACGGCCAGCACGAGCGAGGTACGCAGGCCGGCGAGGATGAGCGGCACGGCGAGCGGCAGCTCGACCCGTCGCATGACGGTGAACGACGACATGCCGATCCCGCGTCCCGCGTCCACAAGGGACGGATCAACCTGCTGGATGCCCACCATCGTGTTGCGCAGCACGGGAAGCAGCGACACGAACGCCAGCGGTACCGCCGCCGCCCAGACGCCTTCCTGTTCGGTCCACAGGAAGTACAGGACCACGACGCCGATCGCGGGCGCCGCCTGGCCGACGGTCGCGATGCCGAGGAAGACCGGCACGATCGGTCTCGCCCAGCGGCGGGTGAGCACGATGCCGAGCGGGATCGCCACGACGACCACGAGACAGGTCACGGCGACGGTGATCAGCACGTGTTCCCACGTGGCCCGGAGCAGGGTCGTCGAATTGAGCGTGACCACCTCGATGGCGTCGAGGTCGCTGGAGAACGCCCACACCAGCACCGCGCCGACCAGCACCACCGCGACGATCGGCTGCAGGAGCAGGCGGGCGATCTCCGCCCTCCGGGAACCGGAGCCGGTGGTGAGAACGGGGTCGGTGACGGCGGTCATGAGCTGTGCTCCTCACGCAGCTCGCGGATCTTCGCCACGACCGTGTCCAGCTGCACCAGGCCGACGTACTCGCCGCGCGACCCGGTGACCACCGCGTCGCCGCCCTCGGTGAGGATCGCCTCCAGCGCGTCCTGCAGTGTCGACTGGACACTCACGTGGTCGCCGACCGGGTTTCCCGTCGCCGCCAGCGAACTCGCACCCAGCTGTCGCAGGTGCACCCAGCGGCTTGGCCTGCGCTGACCGTCCAGCACCAGTGCGAACTTCCTGCCGTCGGCCTCGAGCCGTTGGCGCAGCGTCGAAGGCGACTCGTCCTCGGTGGCCGTCACGGCCTGGGCCATCTCGATGTCCCGCACCCGCAACAACGTCAGCTGCTTGAGTGACGCGCCCGCCCCGACGAAGCCGGCGACGGTGTCGTCGGCCGGGTTCGCCAGGATCGCCTCCGGCGTGTCGTACTGCAGGATCCGCGACTGGTCGCCCAGCACCGCGATGCGGTCGCCGAGCTTGACCGCCTCGTCGAAGTCGTGTGTCACGAACACGATCGTCTTGCGCAGCTCCGACTGCAGGCGCATCAGCTCGTCCTGCAGGTTCCCGCGCGTGATCGGGTCGACCGCGCCGAACGGCTCGTCCATCAGCAGTACCGGCGGGTCCGCGGCGAGGGCCCGTGCCACGCCGACGCGCTGCTGCTGGCCGCCGGAGAGCCGACGCGGGAAGCGGTCCCGGAACTGCGCGGGGTCCAGGCCGACGAGGTCGAGCATCTCGTCCACCCGCGCGGCGATCTTCGGCTTGGCCCAGCCGAGCAGGCCCGGCACCACGCCGACGTTCTGCGCGACGGTCAGGTGCGGGAACAGGCCCGCCTGCTGGATCGCGTAGCCGATCCGTCTGCGCAGCGAGTCCGGGTCGATGGACAGCGCGTCCTCGCCGCCGATGGTGATCCGGCCGCTGGTCGGCTCGATCAGGCGGTTGATCATGCGCATCGTGGTCGTCTTGCCGCAGCCGGACGGACCGACGAAGATCGTCGTCTCGCCCGGGTTGATGGTCATGGTGAAGCCGTCCACCGCGGCGTCCCGCTGTCCCGGGTAGCGCTTGGTGACGTCCTCCAGCTCGATGCCGACCGACTGTTCAGCCACGGATCCCCCTCGACGTGGTGAGACGAGCGACGACGAGGTAGACCCCGTCGATGACCAGGGCGATGACCACGATCCCGAGCGTGCCGGCCAGGGCCTGGTTGGTCGCGTTGGCGGCGCCCGCGCGGTTGAGGCCGGAGAAGATCTCGGTGCCGAGGCCGGGTCCCTTGGCGTACGCGGCGATCGCGGCGATGCCCATCAGCATCTGCGTGCTGACGCGCATGCCGGTGAGGATCGCGGGCCACGCGAGCCGAAGCTCCACTGTGGTCAGTACCGACACTCTGCTCATGCCGATGCCCCGCGCCGCGTCGGTGACCGCCGCGTCGACGCCCGCGAGCCCGACGATCGTGTTGCGCACGATCGGCAGCAGCGCGTACAGCACGAGCGCGGTCACCGTCGGCGCGACACCGAGGCCGACGAACGGGATCAGCAACCCGAGCAACGCGAACGACGGGATCGTGAGCACCGCGCTGGCGAGCCCCGTCGCGACGACCGACCCGATCGGGCTGCGGTACACGGCGACGCCGACGAGCACGCCGATCACCGCGGCGACCACCGTGCACTGGATCACCACGCTGACGTGCTGGTATGCCTCGACGGCCAGCCTCGACCACCGGTCCCCGACGAACTCCCAGAGAGTCATCCCTGACCACCTTTTGCCCCGACGACGACCGCTCCGCTGCCGGTGAACGGTCGCCTCTGCCGGTCCACCGTTCCGCACAGTTGACCTTGCTGGCAAGTCGTGCGGTGTCCACTCGGTGGAATTCAACCATCGTGACCAGCGGGAACACCGGAACAAACCCGAGCCGGTGGCCGTCGGTGGCATGGCGAACTAGGCTGGGTCGTGCCTGACACATCTGGGGGAACTGATGAGTCTGTTGCACGTCAGCCAGGAGTTCGACGAACTCACCCGCCGGATCGACGACATCGCGCCCGTTCTCCGTGCCGAGGCCGAGAAGAGCGAGGCGCTGCGCAGGCCGACCGACGAGGTGGTGCGTGCGCTGAAGACGACCGGCGTGCTCAGGATCGGGATCCCCGAGGAGCTCGGCGGGTACGAGTTCTCGCCGACGCAGGTGGTCCGGGCCATCGAGAGGCTGTCCTACCACGACGCGTCCGTCGGGTGGGCGGTGATGGCACTGCAGATGGTCACCGGCTGCACCGCGTCCTACCTCGGCGCCGAGGCCGTCGCCGACCTGTACGAGGACGTGCCCGCCGGGCGGCACGCCGTGCTCGCGGGCCAGGGCACGCGTCTCGGCACGGCGGAACGGGTCGACGGCGGCTACCGGATCAACGGGCACTGGGGCTTCGCGTCGGGAATCCCGCTGGCCACGCACATCCACACCGCCGCGTTCTGCGCCGAGACCGGGCAGGCGCTCGTCTTCAGCTTTCCCAAGGAGAAGGCGCGGCTGATCGACAACTGGGACGTGCTCGGCCTGCGTGCCACCCACAGCATCGACTACGCGTGCGAGGACGTGTACGTCCCGGCGACACACGTCTTCGAGGCCACCACCACGGACAACAGGCACGGCGGCGCGATCTACCGCATGGGCCTGGTGAACCTCGCGGTGATCTGCCACACCGGCTGGGCACTCGGTGTCGGCAGGCGCATGCTCGACGAGCTGAGATCGTTGGTGGCCGGGAAGACCGGCACCCACAACGCGTCGGTGGACACCGGGTACTTCCACGCCGCCTACGCCGAGGCGGAGGCCCGGTACCGGGCGGCACGCGCGTGGGCCATGGAACTGTGGGCGGACAACGAGAAAACGCTCGACAGCGGCGATCTCCTGTCCACGGGACAGGAGACGCTCACCAGGCTGATGCTCAACAACACCACGTGGTCGGTGCAGTCGGTGGGCCAGACGGTGTACCAGTGGGCGGCCACCACGGCGCTGCGCCGGGGCGACCTTCAGCGTTACTACCGCGACCTCAACTCCGGCACCCAGCACATCACCTCCGGCCCCGTTCTCCTGCAGAACTGCGGGAAGGCGCTGGCCGGTCTCGCGCCGGACGCGCACTGGGAGTTCCTGGACCTGGTGTCCCCCAAGGAGAACGCCTGACAGCGCACGCTGGGAGACGTCGGCCCCGCCCCGGGTTGTCAGGCTGTGGGGATGAGCGGACGCGGTCAGGCAGTGGTGCTCGGCGGGAGCATGGCGGGCATACTCGCCGCGCGGGTGCTCGCCGAGACCTACGAGCGGGTGACGGTCGTCGAGCGTGACCGGTTCCACGCGGACGCCGACCACCGGCGTGGCGTGCCGCAGGGACACCACTTCCACACGCTTCTGTTGCGTGGCACCAGGCTCCTCGACACGTTGTTCCCCGGCCTGTCCGACGAGCTGGTCGAGGCCGGTGCCGTGCGGACGAACCTGCTGGGCCAGGCGCGCGTGGTCCTCGCGGGCCACGAGCTGTGCCGGGTGACCACCGGACACACCATCCAGCTGACACGTCCACTGCTGGACCGGCACGTGCGGGCACGGCTCGCCGCCGTCCCGAACGTCAAGCTGCTCGACGGCTGCGAGGTCGGCGGCCTGCGCACCACCGGCGACCGGGTCACCGGCGTGCGGGTCGCGCACCGCACCGGGCGGGTCGTCGCGGAGACGATCACGGCGGATCTGGTCGTCGACGCGATGGGCCGGGCGGGGCGGACCGCGTCCTGGTTACCCGGACTGGGTTTCGACGCGCCGCCGCAGGAACGGATCAAGGCCGACATCGCCTACGTCAGCAGGCTCGTGCGGTTCCCCGAACACGCCCGGCCCGCCGACCAGCTGGTGCTGGTCGGTGCGGTGCCGGGACGGCCACGCGGGTTCATCCTCGGCAGGCAGGAGGACGACCGGTGGATGCTCACGGTCGTGGGCATGGCGGGGGACCACCCGCCGACCGACGACGCGGGCCTGCTCGACTTCGTCGCGACGGCGGCGCCGGCGGACGTCATGGCGTCGATCAGGGCCGCCGAGCCGGTCGAGGAGCCGAGCACACACCGGTTCCCGGCGAGCGTGTGGCGCCACTACGAGCGGCTGCGCCGGTTCCCGGCCGGGTTGCTGGCCTTCGGTGACTCGATCTGCAGCTTCAACCCCGTCTACGGCCAGGGCATGACGGTCGCGGCACTCGAGGCGGACGCGTTGCGCCGGTGCCTCGCCGACGGCGAACAGGACCTGGCCCGCCGCTTCCACCGCGCCGCGGCACGGATCGTCGCGCCCGCGTGGCAGCTGAACGCGGGCGGGGACCTCGCACTGCCCGAGATCGAGGGCCACCGCCCGCTGTCGGTACGCCTGGTCAACCGGTACGTCGCGCGCCTGCAGCGCATCGCCGAGCACGATCCCGTTGTGGCGGCCACATTCCTCCGGGTGGCCGGGCTGCTCGCCCCACCGTCGTCGATGATGGCGCCCCGCATCCTCGCGAGGGCGCTCACCCGCCGTTGACACAGTCCACCGTGGACGACGAGTCGATGCGACTGTTCGGGCCATTGTGACCGAAGGCCCGTGGACCTATGAATGAGAAGACGGGTTTCGTTGCGACTGGGGTGGTGACTCTCCGCGTGGTGGACACATCGACCGACGTGACCGGGACAAGAACGAACAGCACCGGCGTGGCCGTGCTGATCAGCGTGGCGGCCGGCGTACTGCTCGCGATCCTGTGGTCCTTCGAGTTCGTCGACAGCGTGATCGGCGACAACGTGGCCAACACCCTGCTGGGCCGCGCGGCGAAGACCACCCCCATCGACGGCAGCGTCGCGGGGCTGCTGTTCGCGTTCGTCTCCGGGTTCGCGGGCACCTTCACCGCCTGCAACATCGCGATGGCCGCGTCGATCGGGCCGATGAGCGCGGCGGGTGCCGGCGAACGCACGGGCCTGCTGCGTGCGTTGCTCCGCCCGCTCGGCGCGTTCGCCGCCGGCATGGTGACGGTGTCCGCGGTGTACGGCTTCGTCGGCGTGCTGCTCGGCGAGCGCCTTCCCCAGCTGTCGACGGACGTGGTCGGCTCGATGCCGGTGCGACTGCTCCAGTCGTCCGTCGTATTCGGGCTCGTCGGTCTCGCCATGGTGTACCTGGGGTTGGCGTCGCTCGGCGTGGTGCGTGACGTGTTCGCCGGCCGGCCGACGGCACGGGTCGTGGCGCTCGGCGCGCTGGTCGGCGCGTTCCTGATCGGGCGGCCGTATCCCATGTTCGTGAAGCTGTTCCACTGGGCCGCGGACACGGGCAACCCGCTCTACGGCGCCGCGACGTTCGCGCTGCAGTCGCTCGGCAACATCCTGCTGGTGTCGGTGCTGTTCGCGCTCCTGGTCCTCGGCTCGCGCGGCCGGTTCCTCCGCTGGCTGGCCGGGAACCCCCGCAGGACCGCCGTGATCACCGGAACCCTGTTGCTGGGCCTCGGGGTGTTCACGGTCGTCTACTGGGACCTGCGGGTGCCGTCGCTGTTCGGCTTCGGCTGGTTCCCGGCCATGCCCTACAACTGAGTCACACCCCCTGCATCGCGAGGCCCGCGCCGAAACCGAGCAGCAGCACGCCGGTCACGTACTCGATGCCGGCGCGGACCTTGCGACGACGCAGCACCGAACCGAACTTGTCGATGGTGAACACGTAGAGGCTGAACCACGCGATGTACAGCAACGCGAACACTCCGCAGTAGGTCAGCGCCTGCGTCAGCACCGGACCGGACGACGGCAGGAACTGGGGCAGGAACGTCACGAAGAACACGGCCAGCTTCGGGTTCAGCGCGTTGGTCAGGAAACCCTTGCGAATACACCGAAGCGGCCTGCGTTCGGACGGCTCGCCGGTCGGCAGGTCCGCGACGGCACGGCTCGCCATGCGGATGGTCTGCACCCCGATCCACACCAGGTACACGGCCCCGACGATCTTCAGGATGTTGAAGGCGACCGGCGAGGCCACCAACAACGCGCTGAGCCCGAACGCCGCGAGCGACGCGTGGATGGTCAGGCCCATGGCGCCGCCCATGGTCGAGGCGAAGCCGGACATCTTGCCGCGCACCAACGCCTGTCTGGTCATGAGCGCCTGGTCGGGTCCGGGAATGATGATGATGACGAGTGCCGCTCCGATGAACACCAACATGTCTCAGGCCACCGCGTCCCTTCGGGTTCGTGTCGCCGCGCCTGCCAGCGCACGCAGCACGCCGGTCTGCTGCCGGCGGAAGTAGAAGTGCCCACCGGCGAACAGGCGCAGCGTGATCTCCTCGGTGGTGTGCCGCTGCCACGCCTGGAGCGCGTCGGTGGTGATCGAGTCGTCCCGCCCGCCGAACACGGTCAGCGGCACGGGCAACGGGTCGCGCCCGCGCCACTCGTAGGTCTCCAGGATCGCGTAGTCGGCCCGCAGGTACCTCGCCACCAGCCTCCGCAGCTCGGCGTCCGCGAGAAGCTCCTCCGGCAGGCCGCCGTGCCGCCGGCCCACCTCGTCGATCAGCTCCTCGTCCGGCAGCGTGTGCAGTGGCGGCTCGGTGCGTGTCGTCGACGGCGCGGGGAAGCCGGACACCACGAGGTTGTCCGGCAGCCTGCGGCCCGCGCGGTGTAGTGCCGCCGTCACCTCGTAGCCGACGAGCGCGCCGAGGCTGTGCCCGAACACCGAGTACGGCGCGGTCGTCGGGATGACCGCCGTGACCGCCTCGACCAGGTCGTCCATCCGGTCGAGGACCGGCTCGGACAGCCGGGTCCCGCGACCGGGCAGCTGCACGGCGCGGACCTCGACCTCGGGCAGGTGACGGGCCCAGCGGACGAACTCGGCCGCGGACCCACCGCCGTGCGGGAAGCAGAACAACCGCCGCCGGTCGGGGCGTGCGACGCCCTGGACGAACCAACGGCCAACGGTCTGTGCGGTCATGCCGGCACCTCACACGTGCCGAGGTGCTCGACCAGCGTGTCGATCGTCGGGTTCTCGAGCACCTCGATCGGCCGCACCTCGCGGCCGAGCACGGCGGAGAGGTCCGCGACGAGTACCAGCGTGGTCGCCGAGTCGACGCCGAGCGACTCCCACGACGCGGTCGGGTCGACCTCCTCCCGCGCGACGTCGAGGACGCCCGCGACGAACGCCACCAGCCACTCCCGGGTTGCCAACTCACTCATTTCGTCGCCTCCAACGCGTCCGGCAGCAGCTCCGACGGGCCGAGAATCCGTTCCAGGTAGCCGTCGAGCAGCTCGACGGTCGGGTACTCCAGCACGGTCGCGACCGCCACCGTGATGCCGAACGCGGAGGAGATGTTCGCGACCAGCCGGGCCGCGAGCAGTGAGTCGCCGCCCGCCTCGAGGAAGTCGTCGCCGAGGTCGGCCTGGCTCAGGCCGAGCACCGTGCACCAGATCTCGACGAGCTTGCGCTGCCGGTCGGTGCGTGGCGGCTTGGCCGCACGGCCCTTCACGCCGGTCCTGCCGCGTGCCTTGGCGAGCGTGCCGCGGTCGACCTTGCCGGTGCTGGTGAGCGGCAGCTCGTCGATGGCGTGGACCGTGCTGGGCACCATGTGCCTCGGCAGCTGCTGGCCGAGGTGGGTGCGCAGCCGTTCGCCGTCGAACCTGCGGCTCTCGTCCGGGCCGCGTGCCACGATCACGTCGAACCCGACCGAGGCCATGCCGCTGCCCGGCGGGGTCAGCACCGCCGTGTCGGCGAAACCGGCCTGTGCCAGCTCGTCACGCCAGGCGCCCGGGTCGAGCAGCGGGTGTGCCGAGCGCAGGTCGGTGTCCTCGTAGCCGTCGAAACCCTGCTGCAGCCCCATGGTCAGGTCGAACCAGTCGTGGAACGCCGTCTGCTCGACGAGGAGCAGCGTCCCACCGGGCGCGAGGACCGACCGCAGGTTGCGGATCGACCGCCGCAGCTGCTTCGCGTCGTGCAGCATGCTCCCCGCGATGACGATGTCGAACGCCTTGCCGTCGAAGCCCTGGAGGTCGGCGGGCCGGTCGATGTCGAACAGGTCGTAGGACACGAACGGGTAGTCGGCGTACTGCTCGCGGGCCCGCTCGGTGAAGTACGTGGAGATGTCGGTGAAGGTGTACTCCGTCCGCTCGGGCAGCAGCGGCAGGACGTGCCTGGTGAGCGTGCCGTAGCCTGCGCCGACCTCCAGGATCCGCAGCGGCTCGTCGACTGGCCACGCCGCCGCGAGCCGCTGCACCGCCCGCGCCGCGACCCGGTGGACCGGCCCGAACAGGTGCTCGTACACCGCGGGCGTGCGGTCGTTCGCGTACAGCTCGGCCGAGTGCAGGTCCTGGGTGAGGATTCCGGTGAGGTTGGCGGCGATCGTCAGCAGCCAGTCGGTCAGGTCCGCGGGCACGCCGAGCGACTCACCGAGGACCTGGTGCGTGCCGGCCGCCACCGCGGTGGGAATGGTCGCGGGCAGGTCGGTCAGCTCGCCGCGCCTGCGCAGGGCGGCCACGGCACGGTTCAGCCACCGCTCGTACCGCCTTGCCACACCGGAGGACCGCAGGATCGTGGGGACGTCGGTCGCGCCGAACGTGTGCAGGGCGACCGCGACCGCCGAGGCGTACACGTCGTCGAGCTGCCGCCACGCCTGCGCGAGGGTCTCGGCCGACGGTCCCGGTGCGGGCTCCCGGTCGTCACACAGCGCCTCCCACCGCCGGACCGACTCCGCCGGGTCGGCGACGTCCTTCTGGTACAGCGAGTCGGTGTCGTCCTTCGCCGGGACGACGAAGCCGAGCAGTCGGGCGCCGCCACCGTCCTCATCGGACTTGACGGCGACCGCGCGGTCCACCCCGGGGTGCTGGGTCAGCACGGACTCGATCTCGCCAAGCTCGATGCGGTGCCCCCGGATCTTGACCTGACCGTCGCGCCGCCCGAGGAACTGGATGATCCCGCCGGGCAGGTAGCGGCCGTAGTCGCCGGTGCGGTAGAGCCGCACGCCGGTCACCGGGTGCTGCACGAAGCTCGCCGCGGTCTTCGCGGGGTCGCGCCAGTACCCGCGGGCCAGGCCGGAGCCCTCGATGTACAGCTCGCCGGGCACCCAGTCGGGACAGGGACGCATGCTCGCGTCGAGCACCTGGAACCGCTGGTTCCGCAGCGGCACACCGTAGGGGATGCTCGGCGTGCCCGGCGGCACCTCGTCGACGCGGTGGTAGTTCGACCAGATCGACGCCTCGGTCGCGCCACCCATGCTGATCACCACCGCGTCCGGCCACAGCGCGTGGATCCGGTCGGGCAGGTCCACGGGCACCCAGTCGCCGCTCATCATGACCAGCCGCAGCCCGTCCGGGATGTCGCCGACGGCCTCGACGTGGTCGACCAGCATCTGCATCTGGGCAGGCACGGAGTTCCACACGGTCACGCCGTGGCGACGCATCATGTCGGCCCAGTGCGCGGGCTCACCCGCCTGGTCCGGATCGGGCAGCACGATCGCCGCACCGGCCCCGAGCGCGCCGAACAGGTCGTACACCGACAGGTCGAAGCTCAGCTCGGCCAGCCCGAGCACGCGATCGTCACGGGTCACGCCGAACCGCTCGGTGATGTCGTGCACGGTGTTGAGGGCCGACCGGTGCTCGATCATGACGCCCTTGGGCCGCCCGGTCGAGCCGGACGTGAACAGCACGTAGGCCAGGTCGGACGGCTCGGCGGGCACGGCGGCGGGTGCGGCGGCGAGATCGTCGAGCCGGTCGACGGGCACGGGCGTCATGCCCTCCGGCCAGTCGAAGTCCTCGGCCATGGCGGCGGTGGTGACGACGGTGGCCGCCTCGCCGTCGGTCAGGATCGCCGTCCGCCGCGGCCCCGGCAGCCGCGCACCGGCGGGCAGGTAGGCGCCCCCGGCCAGCAGCACCCCGTACGCGGCGGCCACCTGGTCGGCGCTCTTGTCCAGCGTGACGCCGACCAGCCCGTCACGCAGGGGACTCCCGTCGCCCGCCCGCAGGATCGCGTCGGCCACGGCGTTCGCCCGCCCGGCCAGCTCGCCGTAGGTCAGGGTCTCGGCGGGGGTGATGACCGCGGGCCGGTCCGGCTGCTCGGCCACCCGCGCGAGGAACGGCTCGTGGAGCAGGCCGTCCGGCAGGGGACCGGCGGTCCGGTTCACCACGTCGCGCTCGGTCAGCTGGTACGGAGGCGGTGTCACGCGCAGCTCGCCGTCCCACACGGCGCCGTCGGCCGCCAGCTGCTCGACGAGGCCGGTGTACGTGGCGAACATGTCGTCGAGCAGGTTCTCCGGGAACAGCTCCTCGACGACGTCCCACGTCAGGTCGAGCGACCCGGTGATGTCCACGACCTGGTGGTCCAGCCACACCTGGGGCGTCTGGCTGACGCGGTAGGTGATGTCGCCGAAGTAGTCACGCGGCCCGGTGACGTCGGCGACCGTGCCCAGCCCGCTCGTGAACACGACCGGCATCGTGCCGAAGGCGTTGTCCAGCCCGAGCCTGCGCCGCTCCCGCAGCGTGTGCAGCGCGCTGACATACCGGTGCCGGAGGTCCTGCTGGAGCTGGCGCTGGGTGCGCCGCACCCGCTCGTCGAACGTGCCCTCCTCGGTGTCGACCTCCAGCAGGCAGATCGAGGTGAAGTCGCCGACCACGCGCCGCAGGTGCGGGTGCAGGCCCCGGTGGCCGTCGCCGTCCGCGTCGAGCAGCAACGGGAGCCGGTTGAACAGGGTGAGGTTGAGCGTGAACCGCAGCGTGCCGCTCCACGCGGCGAGCACCTCGGAGAACGCGGTGGCGAGCACGGTGGTCGGCGTCAGCCCGCGTTCCTCCGACCGGTCACGCAGGCGCTTCCACGCATCCGGGTCGAGCTGGAACTCGCGGTGGGTGAACCTCGGCCGGTGCACGGCGACCGGCGAGCGGTCCAGCGGCAGGTCCGGCGGCGGCGCCAGCGTGGCGGCGCGGGAGGTCCAGTAGTCGAGGGCCCGCCGCGTGCGCTCGGAGTCGGCGTTGCGTTCGAGGGCGAGCACGTAGTCGCGGAAGGTCACGTCGACGGGCGGCAGCTCGTGCGCGGGGTTCTGGCACAGGGTCTGCCACTCGCTGAACAACACGGCGACACTCGCCAGGTCCACCATCAGCAGGTCGAGGCTGATGTGCAGGCGGTCCCACTCGGCCAGGCGCGTGATGCGGATGTCGAACAGCGGCCACTGCGCGGCGTCGTAGACCCGGTGGGACATCCCGTCCCGGATCTCCCGCAGCCGGCCCGACACCTCGTCGGCAGGCGTGTCGGACAGGTCCGTGACCTCGATGTCGAACCGGGGAACCTCGGGTAACACCCGCTGGTTCCCGTCGGCGCCGACGACGGCGCGGAGCATGCCGTGCCGCGCGATGATCCGGTTCCAGGCCTCGGTGAGCACGTGCTCGTCCAACCGCCGCCCTTCCAGTTCGAAGTAGGCGTGCGGGGCCACGTTCCCGAGCACGAAGTTCGGACCACGGCCGACCCAGTACGCGTACTGGATCTCCGTGAGCGGGAATGTGTCGTCGTCACCAGGTTCGTTCGCGCTATAGATCATTTGGACCGGCCCTCCGCAACTCTGTGCTAGCGATCTCACCTGGTGGCCAGCATGGTGTTCTGGACCACATGGGACACCTTCGAAACTGCTCTCACGGGTGACCACCGCACGACAGGAGAAGACGAACGACGCCTTCTCCTGTTCGGTATGCCGTATGTGCAATTCGTCCGCAGGGGAGGGCTGATGACCGCACAGGTGAGAAACGGCGTCGAACGGCCGAGGTACGTGGTCTTCGACCAGCTCGACGAGCGCGTGCTGCGGTTCCGCCCCGGCGGTAAGTGGGGCTCGTCGGGCCCCGGGGTGCTGCCCGCGTCGATCGCCGACATGGACTATCCCGTGGCGGAGCCCGTGATCGCGTCGCTGCGCAGGTACATCGAACTCGGTGACTTCGGCTACCCCGACTGGTCGGGCGGGAGCCCGCTGCGTGCGGCGTTCGCCTACCGCATGCGACAGCGCCACGGCTGGTGGGCCGACCCCGAGTTCGTCCGCGAGTTCACCGACACCACCAACGCCATGCGTCTCGTGCTGGAGATGTGCACGGACCCCGGGGACGGCGTCGCGATCCACACACCGGTGTTCGGCCCGATCGGACAGCTGATCCAGCTGCTCGGCCGCAGGCTGATCCCGTTACCGCTCAACGACACCGAGCAGGGCTGGGTGTTCGACGCGGACGACTGCGCGCGCCGGATCGCCGAGAGCGGCGCCAGGGCACTGCTGTTGGTCAACCCGCACAACCCGACCGGTCGGGCGTTCACCCGGGGCGAGCTGCGCACGCTCGCCGAGGCCGCCGACCGCCACGACCTCGTGGTGATCTCCGACGAGGTGCACGCCGACCTCACCTACGCGCCCCACCGCCACCTGCCGTTCGCCTCGCTCGACCCGGAGCTGGAGGCGCGCACGGTGACGATGTACGGGGCCAGCAAAGCCTTCAGCCTCGCCGGTCTGCGGTGCTCGGTCGCCCACATCGGCATCCGGTCGCTGCGTGAGCGGCTCGCCGCGCTGCCGCCCGGGCCGAGCGTCAACGTGCTCGGCATGCGTGCGAGCCTCGCCGCGTGGACCGAGGGGGAGAGCTGGCTCGCCACGGTCCTCGACTACCTCGACGGCAACCGGCGCCTGGTCGCACGGGTCGTCGCCGACGAGCTTCCCGAGGTGCGCCACCACATGCCGGACGCCACCTATCTGTCCTGGTTGGACTGTCGGGGGCTCGGTGTCGAGGACCCAGCGGCGTTGTTCCGCGAGCACGGCAGGGTCGAGCTGTCCCCGGGCCACCTCTACAACCCCGGCGGCGACGGCTTCGTGCGGCTCAACTTCGCCACGGCGACGCCGGTGCTGCGCAAGATCCTGGACCGCATGGTCGACTCGGCGCGGGCCGCGACGAAACGGGTGGGGTGAGGACATGGCCGGTCCGTCCTACGGGAACTTCTGCGGCATCGCGCGGGCGTTCGAGATCCTCGGCGCCCGGTGGTCCGCACTCGTCGTCCGTGACCTGTTGCTCGGCCCGAAACCCTTCGCCGAGCTGGCCGAGCTGTTGCCACGCCTGCCGGCAGGCGAGCTGGCGGCCCGGCTCGGCGAGCTGGCGGACGCGGGCGTCGTGCGGCAGAGGGACGACGTCTACGAGCTGACCTCCTACGGCCAGGACCTCGAGCCGGTCCTGCTCGACCTCGGCCGGTGGGGCGCGCGGTCACTCGGCGACCCCAGCCCGGGCGACATGTTCACCGTGGACATGGCGATCCTGGCCATGCGTGCCACGTTCCGCCCCGAGCACGCACGTGGTGTCCACGCGAGCTTCGAGGTCCGCTTCGGCCCGATCGCGATCGGTGTCCGCGTCGACGACGGGCACCTCGCGGTCACCGAGGGCGAGCTGCCGGGCGCCGACCTGATCATCTCCTCGCCGGTGCTCAAGCACCTGATGGCCGGCGAGCTGAGCCCGACCGACGCGCTGTGGCTCGGCCTCGCCGACACCGAGGGCGACCCGGTCATGCTCACCACGTTCGTCACGATCTTCCACATCCCGCCGCCGCCGGAGCTACCGATGTTCGACACCGCCGAGGAGAGAACCGTGTCATGATCCAGAACTGGGACCGGAACGAGCACCCGCTGCACGCCGCCCGCACGATGCTCGCCGACTTCGCCGACCTGCCGGTGCTCGACTGCGGCCCGCTCGCCCACGGGCGGGGCCGCCTGCGTGCGATCTTCGGCATGACGACGACGGAGTCGAGCTTCAAGTCGATCCTCGGCTTCGGGATCCTGTTGCTCGCCTACGAGAAGGGCCTGCTGCGGCGCGGCCAGACGGTGATCGAGTCGACGTCGGGCTCGCTCGGCGTGAGCCTGGCGCTGGCGGGCAGGATCCTCGGCAACCCCGTCGAGCTGGTCACCGACGGGAACATCCCGGCCATCACCCGGCGCAAGATCGAGCTGCTCGGTGCGCGGCTGCACTTCGTGGCGGGCCCGCACCCCACCGGCGGTACCCAGCAGGCCCGCGTGGAGCTGCTGGAGGAGCTGCTGGCCGCGCGGCCGGACCTGCACTGGACCAACCAGAACGACTCCGAGCTGAACCCCGCGACCTACCGCCGTTGGATGGTGCCGAGGGTCGCGCCGAAGCTCGACCTGAGCTGGATCGACGCCGCGATCTTCGTGGTGGGCACCGGTGGTCACTTCGTGGCGCTGTCGGAACTGTTGCGGGCCAACGGGATCCCGTGCTACGTGGCCGACCGGGTCGGCTCGGCCACCTTCGGCGGGAAGCCGGGCCCGAGCGTGCTTCGCGGCATCGGCAACCAGAACACGGTGCCCGCCGTGATCGGCTCGGCCATGCACCTGGTCGAGGACGTCTACTACTCGAACGACGACGAGGCCGCGCAGGGCGTGCGGGAGCTGGCCGCCCGGGGCATCTACGTCGGCGGCACCTCCGGCATCGCCTTCCGGGGTGCGACCACACTCGTCGAGGAGACCACGGCACGCAACGTACTCACGTTCTTCCCCGACCGGGGCGACCTCTACGGGGACCAGTTCCTCGGTGCTTCCCCGGCCGAGGAGGCGGTGCGCCTCGCCGTGTGAGCCGCGCACGCAGGGAGATGTGCGTGTGGCGCCCGGATGCCACGATCGGGCCGAACGGTCGGGGATTCGAGCCCGCGGGGGAGGTCGTCGTGCCGGATGCGGACGGGTCGGCACTGGTCGGTCGCGCCGCCGAGCTGGTCCCGGTGCTGCGCGTCCGGCCGGAGCACACCGTGGAGCTGCTGGCGGAGGCCGGCCTGTTCCGGTTGCGGGTGCCCCGCCGCTACGGCGGTTACGACTGCGACACGAGGACTCTGGTCGGGGTCGCGGCCGAGCTGGGCCGGGCGGGTGGTGCCGCCGCGTGGATGGCATCGGGTTACTGGGGCCCCACCTGGCTCGCGACGATGTTCGGGGCCAGGGCACGTGACGAGGTCTTCGGCACCCCCGGTGTGCTCGTGTGCGGCACCCCGTCGGTCGCGTCGACGGCCGTGTGGGTCGACGGCGGCATCGTGGTGGACGGGCGGTGGGAGTTCGTCGCCGGTGCCGTGCACGCCGAGTGGCAGGTGGCCGTGTCGGTCGTGGTGCCACCCGCGGGTGGTGAGCCGTTCCCTGTCGTCGCCCTGGTTTCCGTGGCGGACCTGACGGTCGAGACGCGGGACCCCGGGACCGTGGCCGAGACGGACGGCGCCACGACGGTAGCGAAGGAGCTTTTCGTGCCCGCGCACCAGGTCGTCGCGCTGTCCGCGGTGGCCGACTGGCGTTCGGTGCCGGTGTCGGCCGTGTGGGCGGCGTCCTCGGTGGGTGCCCTGCTCGGTGCCGCGTTCGACGCCCGCGACTGGTACTTCGAGGACCTGACGACTGATGGCGGCTCCTCACGCGCGATGTCACACGTGCAGACCATGGACGCCCTGACCATGATCACCGACGCCGAGCGCGTCGCGTACCGCCTCGCGACCCTGGTCGACACGGGTGCGGGTGCCTGGTGGTCCGGCGACGACTCGGTCCGCGCACGGGCCGACCTCGTCGAGGTGTGCCGCCTGACCCGGGACGCCGCGTACCTGCTTGCCGCCGTGCACGGCTCGCCGCAGTTGCGCGAGGTGACTCGCGCACTGGAGACCGGTTCCCACCGCACCCTCACCGACTTCGACGCGGGCGCGGCCCTGACAGGCTGGTACCGCGGCCCCAGGTGACACACGGGAAAGGCGCGGCCAGGACTCCTGGCCGCGCCTTTCCCTTTGTCTCAGTTGGCCGTGTGACTGGTCGGCACGGTGACCTGACCCGCGGCGAACGGGGCGAGCGCGGCCAGCAACGACGCAGGCACCCGGGTGGGCACCGTGTCGTTGTTGGGCCCACGCATGCACGCGATGCGTTGCTTGCCGCGTGCTATCAGGCTTTCCCTGCCGTCCGTCAGCTGCACGTAGTCGAAGCTGAACAGCAGCTGGGTCTGCGTCAGCTCGTCCAGCCGCATCCGCACGACCAGCTCGTCGAACGCCGTGATCTCCGAGAAGAACTCGCACTCGGCCTTCAGCGTGAACAGCTTCAGGTCGTCGTGCATGATCTCCGCCAGCACCGCCGGTGCCATCTCCTGCAGGAACTGCTCGCGGCAGTGACCTTGCCAGCGCAGGTAGTTGACGTAGTACACGTTGCCGACGAAGTTCGTCTCCTCGAACCCGACCCGGTGGTGGATCTCGTAGTAACCGGTGGTCATGGCCGGTCACCCTCAGCCGAGCCTGGTGAGAGAACGGCGAACACGACCGGTTCGGCCACCTCGTTCACCGTGGTCACCCACGTGGCGACCTTGGTGTCACCCGCGGAGAGCACGACCCAGCCGTCCTGGTCGACGCGGTCGACCGTGAGAGCCCTGGTCGACGACCCGGTCTTGCGCAGGCACTCCAGCGCCGACCAGATTCGCGTACCTGCCACGTCCGTGTCGTCACCCGCCTCCGCCGCCACGAGGTCGCGGACCGCGATCAGCCCCGCGCCGAGCAGGCCCGTCCAGTCGTCCTCGGTGCGCTGTGCCACCGGCTCGACGTCGCAGCCGATCGGCCCGGACCCGGTCACCACCAGCGACAACCCCGCGCCGTGCGAGGCGGAGATCGAGGCCCCGTCCAGCTCCGGCTTGCCGTCCGGGCGGTACCGCACGGTCACCGGAGCGCCGACGGAACGGCCCGCGGCCAGCTCGGTCTGCGTCCTGCGGTCCGCGGTGCCGTCACCGACCGGGTCCGGCTCGACCACGACCGACCGGCTGCCACCGAGCACCCGCTCCAGCGATCGCTCCACATAGGACCCGAGCACCGCCGGCACCCACGGGCCGGAGCTGTCCTTGTGCCGCACGGCCCGCAACGTCAGGCCCTGCCAGCGTTCGACCACGCGGCCGGACGGCTCCAGCACGTCGATGTCGTAGGTGTAGCTGTCCCCGTCCTGCGAGCGCTCCCGCGCGTCCATGATCACGAACTCGGACGTCTGGTCGGCCCGTGTGGACAGGTACAGCTTCTCGATCCCTTGCGGCAGCAGCGTCGCGTTCGGCACACAGCACTGGATCGAGTGCATCACCGCGTCCCGGGTACCGGGGTCGGCGAGCACCAGGTCCTGCGGCAGGTACGGCGCGAACCACGCCGAGGGCGTCGTGGTCGACAGCTCCGCCACCGCGTGCCGGGCACTGGCCCGGCGGTAGGTGAGCAGCCGCTGGAACCGCTTGCCCTGGAAGAGAACCCCGCCGTACAGGTCGACGATCGGGTCGACCGGTACCGAGGGCAGCTGCGTGGCCTCCCGAGACGGACCCTGATCCGGCAGCACGGGCTGCGGCAGTCGCAGCGTGGCCCGGAAGTGGTCCGCGCCGAACGCCGTGTCCTCCGCCCGGATGGCCACCGACACCCGCTCGTCGTCACGGACGAGTGCCGCGAGCCGCAGCGTCGTCGTGCTGCCCGGACGGACCACGATCGGCCGCAGGAACTCGACCTCCTCGAGCAGCGGCGAGCCCTCGCGGTCGAGCACGGCCGCCGCGACCTGGGTCATCGCCTCCATGCCGATGACCGCCGGGAACAGCAGGTCGCCGTCCAGCAGGTGGTCGGACAGGTAGGGGTCGCTGCCCGCGGACAGCTCGACCTCGGTGATCAGCTCGACGTTCGGGTAGTGCACGACCACGCGGTCGACGAACCGGGTGAGCGGCAGCTCCTGGTCGGTGTCCATCGGCAGCGTCGGCAGGCCGCCCATGCGCCCGCCGATCGTCAGGATCGGGCCTGCGTCCGGGTCGGCGAGCATCTGGCGCAGCACCGAGAGCCCGTCGTCCAGCGTGACCGGCGTGATGCCGTCCCGCATCAGGGCCTCGACCACACCGAGCTTCTCTCCCATGCCGGCACCCGACCAGACCGACCACTCCATCGCCAGCGCCCTGGCCTGCGGGTGCGCCTTCTGGAAGTCGACGGTCAGCTCGGTCATCCAGTCGTTGGCGGTCGAGTAGTGCGCCTCGCCCTTCAGACCGGCCCGGCCGATGATGCTGCCGAACGTGACGAGCAGCTTGATCCCGTCCTGGTCCACGGCGTCCAGCACCGTGCGCAGGCCGGCGACCTTGGGGGCGAGCGTCTGCCGGAACTCGTCCTCGGTCAGGTTGGCCAGCGCGCCGGGCACGTTGCGCCCCGCGCCGTGCATGATCGCGGTGACCGGACCGAGGTTCGCCTCGAACCTGGCCACGGCCGCCCGCACCTGTGCGGCGTCGGTGACGTCGGCCCGCTCGTACTGGTGGACGATGCCCGCCGCCGCGAAGCGGGCCAGGTTCTCCACCAGCTCCTCGTCACCGTCTGCCTCGTCACGGCCGACCAGCGCGAGCTTCGCACCGGAGTCCTTGGCCATGACCAGCGCGCACTCGGCCGTGATGCCCTTGCCGCCACCGGTGACCAGCAGGACGTCGTTGCCGTCGAGCGGCGTGGCCACCCGCGGCTCCGCCGGTGCCTGCAGCACCCGCAGCAGCGGCGCCGTGCGCACGCCGTCCGCCTGGTAGCGGACCTCGCTGAACGTCGTGGTCGCGGCCGCCTCGGTGATCACGCGGCGCACGGCCTCGTCCACGTCGGCCGCGGTGGTCGGCGCGAGGTCGGGCAGCGTCACGAGCGTGGTCGCCACGCCCGCGGACTCCAGGAACGCGGTCCTGGTGAGACCGGAAGCGCCGTACTTGCCCTGCACCACCACGAACCGGCTGCCGGTCTCCGCGGCGACGGCGACCTTGCCCGCCTCCAGGAACAGGCCGACGTGGTCCTCGCCGTGGTCCGGCAGGCACAGCAGCACACCGTCGCCGATGCCCGCCTCGGACAACGCGATCCGCAGCCGCTCCGCGAGCGGGTGGCCGGCGGGCGCGAAGACCTGCCAGGTGCCCGCCTCACGGGTGCCGACCGTCACCACCGGCGCGGGGGCCGGCAGGTAGTCGACGGAGAACGGCCGCACCCACGGCGCGACCCCGTCCACCTCGGTCTTGCCGCCGAGGCCACCGCCGTTGCCGCCACCGGACTCCGCCAGCTCGTCGATCAGGTCGGCGAGCTCGCCGAGGGTGACCGTGGCGAAGTTGGTCGTCATCTCCAGCGTCGGCAGGCCGAGCTGGCGGGTGACGTCGTTGACGATCTGGCCGACCGTGATCGAGCTGAGGTGCAGGTCGTCCAGCGGGTGGGTCGCCGCCGTGACGGTGTCCAGCGGCAGCTCGACACGCTCGGCGGCCAGGCGCCGCAGCAGGTCGAGCGTCGACGGTCCGTCCTCGGTGGACTCGGCCTCGTCGGCCGTGCCCCCGGCCAGCACGTCGATCGCCACGATCTCGCCGGGCTGGGGCAGCCCGACCGCGAGGTCGGGTGCCGCCTCACACGGGCTGGACAGGAACTCGAACGACCCGTCGAGCGGCAGCGGCCGAAGCACCCGCTCGGCGAACAACGCGTCGGTGTCCACCGAGGCGCCGAGCGCGAACGCCGCGCCGACGACCGACAGCAGCGCGTTCAGCGACTTGCTCTCGGTGTCGATGGCCAGCACCCGGGTGCCCGGCGCGATGTCGGCCACCAGACCCGACAGGACCCGCCCCGGCCCGACCTCGACGGCCAGGTCAGCGCCCTCGACCGCCTTCGCCGCCGCCTCGTGGAAGCGGACCGGCAGCAGCACCTGGTCACGCAGCAGCGTCCGCAGGTCGGTGTCCGGGTCGAGCCAGTCACCGGTCACCGTGGACGCGACCGGGCGGACCGGCCGGGTGAGGGCGAACTCGGTCAGGCGCTCGGTCATGGCTTCGGCGGCCGGTTCGACGGCGGGGGAGTGGAACGCGTGCGAGACGTTGATCCTCGTCGCCGTGATGCCCGCGGCCCGCGCCCGGTCACACACCCGGTCCACGGCCGCCGCGTCACCCGCGATGACCGTCTGCACCGGCCCGTTGTACCCGGCGATCACCACCGCGTCGTCACCGAACAGCACCTCGACGTCGGCGGGCGTCGCGGACAGCCCGGCCATCGCGCCGCCGCCCTGGCTGGCGTTCGCCATGACCTGGCCGCGTGCCTTGGCCAGGCGCAGCACCTCCTTGCCGCCCAGCGCACCGGCCCAGGCCAGCGCCGTCAGCTCGCCGAGGCTGTGCCCGACCGCGGTGTCGGCGTCGATGCCCAGCGTGTGCAGTACCCGCAGTGCGGCGACGGAACCGGCGACGATGCGTGGCTGCGCCACCTCGGTCGCCGTCTGGTCGCCGCCGGTGGGCACCGCGGCCTCCGCGTACACCGCGTCCGCGGCGGCGAAGCGGCGCCGCAGCGCACCCGTGCCGCCCCGGCCCGACCCCTGACCGGGGAACAGGTAGGCGATCCTCGGCGCGTTCTGGCGGCGGTCGAGGTACACCCCGTCCGCGGTGAACAGGCTCTCACCCGCGTCCAGCGCCGCGAGCAGCCGGTTGAGCTTGCCGGTCGCGTCGTCGGGGCTCGTGGTGACGACCGAGGCACGCACCCGGCCGCCCGTGAGCTGCCCGGCCAGCGTGCCGGCCAGGTCGCCGATCTCGGCGAAGGACAGCTTCGGGGTCAGCTCGGCCACCTGCTCGATCCGCTCACGCAGCGCGGCGTCGTCCGCGCCGTCGAGCAGGAGCAGCTCGGTGTCCTGCCGGCCGCCGACCAGCGTCGTGGCCTTCCTCGGCACCTCGGTGCGGCGGGTGGCCCCCGGCGCGCCCTCGATGGCGATGTGGGTGTTGATGCCGCCGAAGCCCATCGCCGACACCCCGGCGCGGATCGGCTGGTCACTCGGCCACAGCTCGGCCTCGCTCGGCACGTAGAGCGCGGCGGCGTCGGCCGTGAGCTTCTCGTGCGGCGCGTAGTGGCCGGTCGCCGGCGGGATGACCTGGTTGTACACCGACAGCGTCGCCTTGATGAGCCCGGCGACACCCGCGGCGGCCTTGGTGTGGCCGAAGTTGCCCTTCACCGAGCTGAGCGCGGCGGGCTGGGCCAGCGGGTCGGCCTTACGGCGCGCCTTGGACAACGCCTCGATCTCGGTCGCGTCGCCGACCGCCGTGCCGGTGCCGTGGCCCTCGAAGTAGGACACGGTCTCCACGCCGTACCCGGCGCGGTCGTAGGCGCGGTTGATCGCCAGCACGTGCCCGTCGGCCTCGGGCCGGGTGATCCCGCCCTTGCCGTCCGAGGAGATGCCCCACCCGGTGATCGAGGCGTAGATCCGCAGGCCGCGCGCGATGGCGTCCTCCTCGCGCATCAGCACCACGACGCCGGAGCCCTCACCGGGCCAGAACCCGTTGGCGTCCTTGTCGTAGATCTTCATCTCGTCG
Source organism: Actinophytocola oryzae (assembly GCF_004364325.1). Taxonomy (GTDB): domain Bacteria; phylum Actinomycetota; class Actinomycetes; order Mycobacteriales; family Pseudonocardiaceae; genus Actinophytocola; species Actinophytocola oryzae. Next base: position 111,844 of record NZ_SOCP01000021.1, read on the forward strand.
GTGGCCAGCGCGCCGGTCTTGGCGAAGCCGATCACCTCGAAGGGGTCGATCGACAGGTCGACGCCACCTGCCAGTGCCACGTCCAGGTCCCCGGCCGTCAACGCCTTCGACGCCGTCGCGATCGCGAGCAGCGAGGACGAACAGGCGCCGTCGACGGTGAACCCGCCGCCGCCGAGGTCGAAGTGGTTGCAGATGCGGCCCGCGATGGTGTTCGCGAGACCGCCCGCCAGGGTGTCCTCGTCGATGGCCGGGAACGGCGCCTTGTAGACCGGCTCCAGGTCCCGCAGGAAGGCGCTGGTCTCGTCGTCGTCCCAGCCCTTCGCGGCCAGTGCCGCCGCGAGGGTGCGGCGCACGTAGGGCCAGCGCAGCCGCATGAGGTTCGCCCTGGCGAACTCACCGGTCAGGCTGTTGCCCACGACCACGCCCGTGGCGCGCTTGGGCAGTCCCTCCGCCTCCGGGAAGCCGGCGTCGGCCAACGCGGTGGCGGCGACGTCCAGCGCCAGCCAGTGCGTGAGGTCCGTCGACCGGTAGGTGCTCCCGGCGACCTTGTACTTGATGCGGTCGAACTCGAAGTCACGCAGCACAGCTGCCTTGCTGGAGTAGAACCTGTCCGGTGCGTCCGGGTCGGGCGAGTAGTAGTCCGCCTGGTTCATGCGCTGGTCGGGCAGCCTGCGGAACGCGCGGCGCCCGGCCAGGATGTTCTCCCAGAGGTCATCTGTGCTGGCGGCGTCGGGATAACGAAGTCCGATACCGACGATCGCGATCCGCTCGGTGCTCAATCTGTACCGCCTATTCTCGGTGTCCGCCCGACCCGAAATCAACGCGCGATCGCGTCGACCGCAAAACGCGGAAACAGCCGAGCCGGCGAGTCCTCGACACACGCTTCTAGCTGCCATCGACCAGGGTGCACCATTGTGGTAAGGAATTCCTTCTCCTCGGGTGCGCTCCGGTGAATACAGAAATCTTCGAGCGATCGCGAGATCGACATGAACCGGCAGCGCACTCGCGGAGATGCGTCGTGTCATTGGCCGCCTGACGCTGACAACGCGTCCATTGCTGGAGGAATCGATGCCATCGTTTCTCGGCTCACTGCGCCAGTTCGTACTGGCGCCGAAGCTGTCCGCGGTCACCTTCGCCGAGCGGGGCTTCCCGGGAGCGGCCTCGCCCGCGACCGAACGTCTCGAGGCCATCCCGCAGGCCGTCGTGTGCGGGTTCGAGTGGGGGATCGCCGCACGCGACCTCTGGGAGCTGGAGCGGCGCCTGGAGCTGGTGGAGGTGGAGCAGCGCGGGTTCGCCTACGAGGGCGCCGCGATGGCCTTCACCGTCCGCGACGCGATGGCGGGCGGCAAGGGCACACGCACGCGTGAGCTGCTGCTCGGGCCGGGCGCGCCGCACCTGCTCCTCACCTACATCGGCATCGGCTTCGCCATGGCGCGCCTGCCCAGGCCGCTGTGGCGCACCATCATGCCGGACCTGACCGGCTCCCCGTACTACCCGACGATGACCTGGCTCGCCGTCGACGGCTACGGCTTCGACCTGGCCTACTTCCACACCCGCCGGTATGTCGACGAGCAGAAGGTGCCCGCGCCCTACCCGTGGGAGGGCTCGCCGGAGTACTTCCCGCGCGCGGTCGACCAGGGCATCGGCCGGGCGCTGTGGTTCATGAACGGCGCCGTCCCCGCCGACGTGGCCGCCGCCGTCGAGCGGTTCCCGCAGGAGCGGCACGCGGACCTGTGGAGCGGTGTCGGCCTGGCCGCGACGTTCGCGGGCGGCGCGTCGGCCGAGGGTCTTGCCGAGCTGCGTGCGGCGTCGGGCGAGCACTGGTCGCAGCTCGGGCTCGGCGTGGTCTTCGCGATCAAGGGCCGGGAGTTCGCCGGGCACGTGCCCGAGCACTCCGCGCTGGGTTGCGAGGTGCTGGCCGGCCTGTCGGTGGCCGAGGCGGTGGCGATCGCCGACCGCACGGAGGCCGAGCCCGCCGGTCCGGTGGCGCAGAGTCTGCCGCTCTACGAACTGTGGCGCAACCGAATTCGTGCGCAGCTCACGGAGAACACTGAAAGCAATTCACGAAAGGCGAGTTGATCCCGAACCGGCACGCGTGAAGTCGTGAATTCCTGGCACCGCGTGTGACGATTGTCGGAGAACCGAACGACGCCGTTTCCTCAACAAGGAGTAGGGGACTTAGTTGACCAGTTCATGGCGCGCACTCCGACGCCGTCTCCTGACACCCGACGTCGCCGAGACGAGCCTCGACAAGCGCGGCTTTCACAAGAAGTCCCCAGCTGCTCAGGAAAGACTGGAGACCGTCGGTAAGACCTTTCTCACCGGCTACGCGCACGCGGTGGAGGCTCGCACGCCCGCCGACGCGGAGGGGCCGATCGAGGAGCAGGTGACCGACTGGCTGCGCGGGTTCGCCTACGAGGGCGCGGGCATGGGACTGGCCATGCTCGACGGCCTGCCGTTCGGCCGCACCGACAACGTGCGCACGTTCGTCGAACTGCCGGTCGGCAGGCGCTACCAGTACCTCGTCTACGTGGGGATCGGCTGGGCGATGGCCAGGCTGCCCCGCTTCCGCTGGCCCGGGGCCGCGGACCTCGACCCGGTGCTGGCGCCCCTGGTGCTCGACGGCTACGGCTTCCACCAGGCCTACTTCCGCACCGCCCGCTACGTCGACGGCCACTACCAGAACCCGAACTTCCCCTGGCCTGGCGGCAGGCACGGCTGGTACGCCAACCGCGCCATCGACCAGGGCATCGGCCGCGCGCTGTGGTTCATCGGCGGCACCGACCCGGACCTGGTCGGCGACCTCGTCGAGGGGTACGCGCCGGAGCGCCGAGGCGACCTCTACGCAGGCGTCGGGCTCGCGGCCACCTACGCGGGCGGCGTCGAGGAACACGAGCTGCGGGCGGTCGCGCGCCGCGCGGGTGAGCACCTCGGCAGCCTGGCGCAGGGTGCCGCGTTCGCGGCCAACGCCAGGATCAACTCCGGCATCGTGCCCCCGCACGCGGACCTGGCCACCGGGGTGTTCTGCGGTACCACGGCCGAGGAAGCGGCCAGGACCACGATCGAACTGCGGCCGACCGAACCCGGTGACGGGGACGTGCCGGCGTACGAGGTGTGGCGGCAGCGGCTCGCCAACGAATTCATTTCCCTTGGAGGTGTCAACACGTGAACGCGATTTCAGGCATGCTGCGGAGGCAGCTGACCGGTGTCATCGCGCTCGTGGTCGTCGTCGGCTTCTTCTTCGCGGTGAGCCTGCCGTCCACCTCGGCCGAGGAAAGGAACGACCTGGCGAGCGGCTACGCGTTCGAGGGCCGCAGCATCGCGCTGCCGTCCTCGGACAAGCAGCAGGCGATCCGCCAGGTCAACCAGGCGTACAAGCACATCGACGCCTGGATGTCCTCGGTCGGCGCGGCCGTCGCGATGAACGACCTCGACGGCGACGGGCTGCCGAACGACCTGTGCCTCGTCGACCCGCGCACGGACCAGGTGATCATCACGCCGACACCCGGCGAGCGGGGTGACCGCTACGCGCCCTTCGAGCTGGACCCGGCGCCGCTGCCGGTCAACGACATCATGGCGCCGATGGGCTGCGTGCCCGCCGACCTCAACGAGGACGGCCGGATGGATTTGCTCATCTACATGTGGGGCCGCACCCCGGTGCTGCACCTGCAGAAGGCCGACTACGAGACCTTCGGCGCGGACGCGTTCGTCGCGGCCGAGGCGGTGCCCGGCGACAACACGGGCCCGGACGGCGAGTACGACGGTCCACAGTGGAACTCGAACGCGGCGACGGTGTCCGACATCGACGGTGACGGCCACGACGACATCTTCGTCGGGAACTACTTCCCCGACAGCCCCATCCTCGACCCCACCAAGAACGGTGGCGTCACGATGAACCACTCGCTGTCGCATGCCCAGAACGGCGGCGGCAAGCACATCCTGCTGTGTGCGGGCGCGACCGCGGGCGACAAGCCGACCGTGACGTTCAAGCAGGTGCCCGAGGACGTGCTGCCCGAGGAGGCCAGGCACGGCTGGACACTGGCCTCGAGCGCGGTCGACCTGGACGGCGACCAGCTCCCCGAGCTGTACCTCGCCAACGACTTCGGCCAGGACCGGTTGCTGTACAACCAGTCCACGCCGGGGAACGTGAAGTTCAGTCTGGTGGACACGACCAGGACGCCCGGCACCCCGAAGTCCAAGCGCATCGGGGAGGACTCGTTCAAGGGCATGGGCGTCGACTTCGGTGACTTCGACCACGACGGCCTGTTCGACGCGTTCGTGTCCAACCTGACCGTGGGCTGGGGCATCGTGGAGTCGAACTTCCAGTACGTCAACACGGCCAAGGACAAGGCCGACCTGCGTGCGCAGCTCAGGGACGGCGACGCGCCGTTCCGGGACGAGAGCGGAGAGGTCGGCACCGCGTGGTCGGGATGGAGCTGGGACAACAAGCTCGCCGACTTCAGCAACTCCGGCGAGCTGGACATCGCGATCTCCAACGGTTTCGTCAAGGGGCACACCAACCGCTGGCCGCAGCTGCAGGAACTGGCCATGGCCAACGACTCCCTCGTGGCCGACCCGTTCTTCTGGCCCAACGCCAACCTCGGTGACGACATCGCGGGCGGCGACACGCTGCACTTCTACGTGAAGGGCGACGACGGCCGCTACGTCGACCTGGCCCCGGAACTGGGCCTGGCCGTGCCGATCCCGACCCGGGGCATCGCCACCGGTGACGCCGACGGCGACGGCAGGCTCGACTTCGCGGTGGCCAGGCAGTACGGCGACCCGATCTTCTACCACAACGAGGCCCCGTCGGCAGGCGGCTACCTCGACCTCAAGCTGACCCACGAGCAGGAGGAGGTCGTGGGCGACGCCCCGACCTCCGGCTCGCCGGCCACCGGTGCCGAGGTCATGGTGAAGACCGCGGACGGCAGGAAGTTCGTCTCGCGCGTCGACGGCGGCAGCGGACATGCCGGCAAGCGCAGCAGCGAGGTCCACATCGGACTCGGTGACACCAAGGGCCAGGTCGAGGTGATGATCTGCTGGCGGGACCGCCAGGGCGAGACGCACGAGCAGATGTTGAAGCTCGACCAGGGTTCGCACTCGTTCGTGCTCGGCGACACGGCCGAGGAGAGGTGACGAGGGAAATGGCTGTCCAGGAAGTGAAGCCCGGCGGGAACCCGCCGGCGGGTCCCCCGAAGCGGCACGACCCCAAGGTGACCATCGCACTGCGCAGGTTCGCCATCTCGATCTCGGCGTTCAACATCGCCGGTTACCTCTTCCTCGGCTTCGAGCAGCCGTGGATCTGGCCGTTCGTCGCGCTGGCCACCGGCTACACGGTCGAGCTGGCACTGGAGCGGATCGGCTCCCGCGTCGAGGGCAGGGCACCGCGTTACGCGGGCCGAGGGTTCAAGGGGCTGATGGAGTTCCTGTTCCCGGCGCACATCACGAGCCTCGCGCTGAACATGCTGATCTACGTCAACGACCGGATCTGGGTGATGATGTTCGCGGTCACCCTCGCGGTCGCGGCGAAGTGGGTTCTGCGTGCCCCGGTGCGCGGCAACCTGCGCCACTACATGAACCCGTCGAACTTCGGGATCCTCATGGTGCTGATCCTGTTTCCCTGGGGCAGCATCGCACCGCCGTACCACTTCACCGAGGGCCTGAACGACTGGGGCAGCTGGATCCTGCCGGGGATCATCATCATCACCGGCACCATGCTGAACGCGAAGCTGACCGGCCGCATGTGGCTGATCTTCGGCTGGCTCTCCGTCTTCGCACTGCAGGCGATCGTGCGTGGCATCCTGTTCGACACCGCGATAGCGGGCGCGCTGGCGGTCATGACCGGCGTCGCGTTCATCCTGTACACCAACTACATGGTGACCGACCCGGGCACCACGCCGTCGAAACCGCTGGCGCAGTTCGCGTTCGGTGGCGGCGTGGCCCTGGTGTACGGGATCTTCATGGTCGCGCACATCGCGTACGGGCTGTTCTTCGCCACCGCCATCGTGTGCCTGATCCGCGGCATGTTCCTGTGGGGAGTGCACTTCGTGAACAAGTCGCGGCTCGCGTTCGAGGCGGAGCAGAAGGCCAAGGCGGAGGCGCCGACCATCGCGGCCGTGCCGGACGACGGCGGGCCGGCCGCCCGCCCGGCAGCCGCGTGACCGGCTCCGGCCGTCTGGTCCCCCCGGGGCCGCCCCGCCGGGCGGCCCCGGGGATCCTCCGCCAGCTCCGCGCGGACCGGATCGGCCTGATGAGCGAGGCGGTCCGCGAGTACGGCGACGCGGTCCGGGTGGCGATCGGCCCGAAGAAGCTCTACATCTTCAACCACCCGGAACACGCGAAGCACGTGCTGGCGGACAACGCGGCCAACTACCACAAGGGCATTGGCTACACCGAGGCGAAGCGCGCGCTGGGCGACGGTCTGCTCACGAGCGAGGGCGCGCTGTGGAAGGAACAGCGGCGCACGATCCAGCCGGTGTTCCAGCACAAGCGGATCGCCGGCCGCGCCGACGTGATCATCGACGAGGCACTGGAACTGGTCGCACGGCTGAGTCGGCACCGGGACTCCGGCTCGCCTGTGGACGTGCTGGACGAGGTCACCGCGCTGACCCTGGGCGTGCTCGGCAGCACGCTGCTGGACACCGATCTCGGTGCGTACGAGTCGATCGGGCACTCCTTCGAGGCCGTGCAGGACCAGGCCATGTTCGAGATGGAGACGCTCGGGCTGGTGCCGAGGTGGCTGCCGCTGAAGGGACAGCGCGAGTTCCGCACGGCCCGCGCCGACCTGGAGCGGATCGTGGGGCTCCTGGTCGCGCAACGGGCGGCGAACCCGATCGAGTCGGGCGACGACGTGCTGACCCGGCTCATCGCGTCGACGGGCAAGGAAGCCGACCCGAGGGTCGCCGAGCGGCGCATGCGTGACGAGCTGGTGACGCTGCTGCTGGCCGGGCACGAGACGACGGCGAGCACGGTCGGCTGGACGCTGAACCTGGTGAGCCGGCACCCGGACGTGCGCCGTCGCCTGCACGAGGAGGCCCTGGCGGTCTTCGGCGACGGCCGACCGGCGTACCTGGACCTGCAGAAGCTGCGGTACACCAACATGGTGCTGCAGGAGGCGATGCGCCTGTACCCGCCGGTGTGGATCCTGCCCCGCCGGGCGTTGGCCGACGACGAGGTCGGCGGCTACCACGTGCCCGCGGGCGCGGACGTGCTGATCTCCCCGTACACCCTGCACCGGCACCCGAGGTACTGGCCGGAGCCGGACCGGTTCGACCCGGAGCGTTTCGACCCGGACGTGCAGACCGATCGCCCCCGCTACGCGCACCTCCCGTTCGGCGCGGGACCACGGTTCTGTGTGGGCAACCACCTGGGGATGATGGAGGCCACCTTCATCATCGCGACGCTGATGCGCGACCTGCGGTTGGACCACGTCCCCGGACACCGGGTGATACCGGAGCCGATGATGTCGCTTCGCCTCGGCGGCGGGCTGCCACTGACCGTCCACAGCTGGACGGCGAATACCCGCACCGCTGCGGCCTGAGCGAAAGGAGCGCACCATGGACGACCTGCGTCCCGAGAACCACCCCAAGCTCGAGGAGTTCACGACGCTCCGGGCAGCCATAGCGGACGATCGGGTGCGGGAGCTGTTCCCGTACCGGTTCCTGGCGGCCAACGAGACGTTCGGCCGGCTCGTCGACGCGACCGCGTACCAGATCCTGACGTCGATCGGCGCGCTGCCGCCGCCGACCGGCATCTCGGTGCAGCTGGCGAAGAAGAACCTCTCGATCCCCTGGCGCCGCACGGTTCCGCTGAAGTTCCTGTACGAGAAGCTGTCGGACAGCGGCATCCTGACGCGAGGCGACGGCAGGTACTTCGCGGGCGGCGGCGAGGTGGGCGAGTTCGAGGAGATCGGCGCCGAGTTGGCCGCGCGGGAGCCGGGCGCCGCGGTGGCGGTGGACATCCTGCGAACGCTGGTGGACGAGGCGAAACGGTTCTTCGCAGGCGAGGCCACGGGCGACGAGATCCTGTTCGCACCGCAGAAGCTCCCGTTGTGGCTGAAGTACTTCTCGAACGACAACCTGCTGTACGCCATCAACAACACGATCGGCGCGGAGGCGTTGTCCCGCCTGGTACCCGAAGCCGGCGGCCGGTTCGAGATCCTCGAGATCGGCGGCGGTTGCGGGAGCGCGGCGGACCAGGCACTGCGGAAGCTCGGCGCGGGGATCACCCGGTACCGGTTCACGGAAGTGGCGGAAACCTTCGCCCGACACGGCGAACGAGCGGCGAACGCGGCGGCGTCACCGACGACGACCGTGGAGTCGGCACGCGTGGACATGACGCAGCCGTGGGAGGCGCAGGGCATCGAGCCGGGCACCTTCGACGCGGTGTACTCGGTGAACTGCTTCCATGTGGCGCCGGACCTGGACTTCGTGGTGAAGGAGGCGGCGAAGGCGTTGCGGCCGGGCGGGGCGGTGGTGGTGTCGGAGTGCGTGCGGCCGACGAAGCTGGCGCGCCCGATCCACGCGGAGATCATCTTCGACTTCCTCGACAGCTTCACCGACGTGATGACCGACCCGGTGAAACGGCCGACACACGGCTTCCTGACGCCGGGCGCGTGGCGTGCCACGTTCGAGGCGGCGGGCCTGGCGGACGTGACCATCCTCCCGGACGTGGACGAGATCGCCGAGGAGTACCCGGACTTCGTGGTGGGTGCCGTGATCGCCCGCGCGGCGAGCTGAGAGGACGAACCGAATGGTCGCCGGTCTGGTGAGATTCGCGGTACGCAGGTCGCTGAACGACACCCGCCACATCGGGGTCGTGAAGCGACGGCACGCGACGGGGCTGGTCGCGGACGTGTACCGCCAGGTGGAGCGCGAGTTCGGCATGCTGGCGCCGCCGACGGCGATGCACTCGGCGTCGCCGGAGGCACTGGCGGCCTCGTGGATGATCCTTCGGGAAACCCTGCTGGCACAGGGGGCCGCGGACCGTGCGAGCAAGGAGGCGGTGGCCACCGGCGTGTCGGAGGCCAACAGCTGCCCGTACTGCGTCGACGTGCACGGCATGACACTGGCGTCGATCGACGACGCGCCCGACCCCGTGCCGCTCACGAGGTGGGCGCGGAACGGGGCCATGGCGCGGGGTGCCGTCGCACCGCCGTGCCTGCCGGGGCAGGCGCCGGAGCTGATCGGTGTGGCGGTGGCGTTCCACTACTACAACCGCGTGGTGAACGTGTTCCTGAGGGACTCGCCGTTCCCGTCACACGTGCCGGAGTCGGCGAAGCCGAAGGCCCGGCAGGTGCTCGGTGGTGTCCTGCGCCCGGCGCCGACGGGTCCGCGACCTGGTGAGTCGCTGGGCTTCCTGCCCGCGGCACCCCTGCCGGACGACCTGTGGTGGGCCGCGTCGAACCGTTTCGTGGCGGACGCGTTCGCCCGGGCCTACGCGGCGGTGGACGTCGTCGGTGCCCGCTCGGTGCCGGCCGGGGTGCGGGCACTGGTGCGCGGGCGACTGTCCGTGTGGGACGGTCGCCCGCCGGGCCTGTCCCGGTCCTGGGCGAACGCCCCGGTCGCGACCCTGCCCGCGGCCGAACAGCCCGCGGGCCGCCTGGCGCTGACGATCGCGATGGCCTCGTACCAGGTGGACGAGGACATGGTGGCGGCCTTCCGCGAGACCGCACCGGAGGACAGCACGCTGTTGGAGCTGGCGTCGTGGGCGAGCATGTCGGCGGCCCGCCGGGTCAGCACGTGGCTCGCCGAGGCGGGCCCGGTGGCCGCGTAGGAGCGCACCCCGCGTCCCACAGGGTGGACGGCGTGCCGGAACCGCAGGATCACCCGCCAGGTCCGTGGGCCACTGTACGGTGAGGACAGTGTCCCGGACGGTTGAGCAGGGGGCGTGGTGAGCGGTATCAGGGTGTTGGTGGCGGGGGCGAGTATCGCGGGTCCGGCGTTGGCCCACTGGCTGCGCAGGCGCGGGGCCGACGTGACCGTGGTGGAGCGGGCTCCCGAGCTGCGCCCCGGTGGGCAGGCGGTGGACGCCCGCGGCGTGGCCAAGGAGGCCATCCGGCGGATGGGCCTGGACGCGACCGTGCGCGCGGCCCGCACCGACACCGAGGGCGCCTACGACGTGGACGCGGACGGCGAGGTGCTGGAGACCTACCGCGCGGAGGACGACGGCGGCGACGGGTACATCTCGGAGATCGAGATCCTGCGCGGCGACCTGTCCCGCGTCCTGTACGACGACACCCGGGACGGTGTCGAGTACGTCTTCGGTGACCGGATCGCCGAGCTCACCCAGGACGCGGACGGGGTCGACGTGACCTTCGCGGGCGGCGCCCGGCGGCGCTTCGACCTGGTGGTCGGGGCCGACGGCCTGCACTCGGCGCTGCGCGGGATGGTCTTCGGGCCGAGGGAGCGGTTCGTCCGCCACCTCGGGCTCGTGCTGGCCTTCTACACGGTGCCCAACGAGTTTGGCGTGGACCGCTGGCTGATCGACTACCGGCACCGGGAGTCCGGACGTTCGGCAGGCCTGCGGCCCATCCGGGACGCCACCCGGGCGATGGCAATGCTCTCCTTCCCCTCGGCCGACTTCGAGGTCGACTACCGCGACGTCGCCGCCCAGAAGGCCCTGCTGCGCGAGCGGATGGCCGGTATGGGCTGGTTGACCCCGCGCATCCTCGCGCACCTGGACGACACGCCGGACTTCTACCTCGACCAGGTCGCGCAGGTGGTGATGGACCGCTGGTCGAGCGGACGGGTCGGCCTGATCGGGGACGCGGCGTTCAGCTCGTCGCCGATGTCCGGCGGGGGCACCGGCCTGGCCCTGGTCGGCGCCTACCTGCTGGCCGGGGAGCTGGCCACCGCCGACTGGGACCCCGAGGCGGGGTTCGCGCGCTACGAGAAGCGGATGCGCTCGTTCGTCGAGGCCAACCAGGAGATCGGCCGGATGCACGTGGAAAGCCTCAGCGCTTCCGGCCCGGACGCCGACCCGGGTCCGGAGCCCGACATGGAGGCGCTCACCGAGCTGGTCGAACGCGCGATCAACGGCGTGGAGCTGCCCGACTACGCGGGGGCACCGGACTCCGTGGTCGGACCGCGGAACACCCCGTAGGGAACCAACCGGACACGGCGCTGATGCCACGGATCGCCGGGAACCGTGGACCACGGTGCCGGCACCGGCGGGTCCGGTTCGACCTGCTCTGCGTCGCCGCAGCGCCGGGCATGGCGATCTTTCAGGGTCGGCCGCGAGACCAGTACGCTCAGCTCGCGGCCGAGTAGCGGCGCCTGCCGGGCCGCCGCCGCGTGTACGCCGTCAGCTCGGCCACCGCCAGCGCCAGCTCGTCGAGGTCCTCGTGCACGAGCGCCTGCGCGCCGTCGCACAGGGCGGTGTCCGGCTCCGGGTGCACGTCCACGATGATGCCGTCCGCGCCAACGACGATCGCCGCCTTGCTCAGTGGCAGCACCAGCTCCCGCTTGCCGCCCGAGTGCGACGGGTCGATGATCACCGGCAGGTGCGAGAGGCGCTGCACGACCGGCACCGCCGAGATGTCGAGGGTGTTGCGGGTCGCGGTCTCGAACGTGCGGATCCCGCGCTCGCACAGCACGATCTCGAGGTTGCCGCGCTGCGCGATGTACTCCGCGGCCATCAGCCATTCCTTGATGGTGCTGCTCATCCCACGCTTCAGCATCACCGGCACCCGAGCCTCGCCGACCGCCTGCAGCAGTGCGAAGTTCTGCATGTTCCTGGTGCCGATCTGCAGCATGTCCGCATAGCTCGCGGCCATCGGCACGTCGCTCGCGGTCACGACCTCCGTGACGACGGGCAGCCCGGTCTCCTGCCGCACCTCGGCGAGGATCTTCAGGCCCTTCTCGCCGAGCCCCTGGAACTGGTACGGCGACGTCCTCGGCTTGTACGCGCCGCCACGCAGCAGCGTCGCGCCGGCCTCCTGTGCCATCCGTGCCGCGGCGAGCGTCTGGTCCGGTGTCTCCACCGCGCACGGGCCCGCGATCAGCGTCACCGTGTCCGGGCCGATCGGCACGCCCCGGACGTACACCGACGAGCGGTCCGGGTGCTGCTCGCGGCTCACCAGCTTGTACTCGGTGGACACCCTCGTGACCTGGCCGACCCCCGGCATTCTGCCGAGGTTCATCGTCGAGAACTCCTCGACATCGCCGACCAGGCCGATGATCACCCGGTTCATGCCCCGGCTGACGAACGCCTGCCCGCCCGCGGCCTCGACCCGCGCCACGACGGCGTCCACGTGCTCGGGCTCCGCGTCCGGAAGCATGACGATGACCACGGGAGTTCCTTCCAGCTCATGCCGCGAGGTCCGGCCGCAGCCGGGCAGCCCCACGCAGGTAGATGTGACGGACGGCCGAGCGCGGCCGGTCGCTCTCGACGTGTGCGAGCAGCCGGACCACGTGCGGCAGCGCGCCCGCGACGTCGACCTCGGTCGCGCACAGCAGCGGCACGTCGACGAACCCGAGGTCGCGCGCCGCCACGGCGGGAAAGCAGCTCTTCAGGTCCGGCGTCAGGGTGAAGACGATGCTGATCAGGTCGGCCGGGGTGATCTCGTTGCCGCGCACGACCTCGGTGAGCAGCTCGCGAGTGGCACCGAGGATCTCGGCCGGGTCGTCCCGGTCGACCTGGATCGCACCACGCACGGCCCGTACCACCATCGTCGCGCCCGTCAGGCCGTGAACTGGCCGGGACGCCTGCCGTCGCCCGCGGCGCCGCGGTAGGCCTGCGCGATGTCCAGCCACTGGTCGGCCTCCGCGCCGACGGCCGTGACCGCGAGGTCGTCGCGGTGGCGGCGCCGCGTGGCCAGCAGGCAGAAGTCCTCGGCGGGGCCGGTGATCCGCTGCCCGGCGTCCTCCGGGCCGAACGTCCACAGTGCACCGGAGGGCGCGGTCAGCTCGTAGCGGAACTGGACGTCCGGTGTGGACAGTCCGCGTGCCTGGTAGCCGAAGTCCCACACGAGCGTGACGAACCACGCGACGAACCACAGCCGGTCGGTGCGGGTGCGGGTGACGCCGAGCGCGTCGGCGATGTCCTGACCGTGCGCGAAAAGCTCCATCATGCCAGCACAGCACAGCACTGCCGGTGGCAGCGGCCGGACCAGCCACGGCACCACCTGGTCGGCGGGCACGGCGGCCAGCGCCTTGATGGCGGTGTCGCGTTCGTCGCGCCAGCGGTTCAGCAACACCTCCGGCGGGTCGCCGAGGTAGGACTCGAGGCTGGCGTTGACCGCGGCGTCGAAGTCGCCCGACGCCCGCTCCACCATCGCCTTGAAGACCTGCGGCTCGGCGGCCGCCGCACCCGCGAGGCGGAAGATGAAGGCAAGGTGGCCGACCTGGTGGGCGACCGACCAGCCGGGCGCCGGGGTCGGCAGCGCCCAGGCCGCCTCGTCGATCCCGGCGACCAGCCCCTCGAAGTCGGCCGCCTCCGCGGTGATGTCCGCGATCACGTCTCGCTGCGTCACGTGCTTGTCCTCTCGCCCTTGCTACGGCGTCGTTTCTCAGCATGACCGCGGCCCGCGCCGCTGTCTTATCCGCGGGTGCCGTCCCCACCTCCCAGCGCACTGAAGGCGTCCTTCGTAACGCTGGGGGTACTGAAGGCGTCCTTCAGTGCACGGGGGTCAGGCCGCTTCGGGCAGCTGGCGCTGCTGTTGGCGCGCCGCCTCGTCCGCGGCGATGGCGGCCAGGATGTCGGCCCAGACGATGCCCCTGGCCAGGTTCGGCTGCTGGCGTGTGTGCCGCAGCTCGTCGACCAGGTCGGTCGGGGCCTCCGGGTCGGTCCGCCGTGCCGGCGTGTCGAAAGGTGACATGGTCTTCTCCGTTTCTCCGCGGCGGGCCTGCCACGACGGCGACAGGCCCACCGCGTGTTCTCAGCGCAGGGTGACCCCGCCGGTCGTGAGGGCGTCGAGGAACTCGCCGCCCCGCAGCGCCTCGGCGATCTTCTCGATCTCGTCGGCCATGTAGCGGTCGTCCTGCAGCGTCGGCACCATCGACCGGATCTTGTCGTAGGTCAGCTTCGCGGCCGGGCTCAGCCGGTCGTAACGCCCGGACACGTCGACGGCCTGCGCGGCGGCCAGATACTCCACCGCGAGGATGTAGTTGTTGTTCCCCAGCACCCTGCGGGCGTTGCGGCCCGCGATCAGACCCATGCTCACGACGTCCTGGTTGTCGCCGTTGGACGGCACGCTCTGGGTGCTGGCCGGGCCGATCGTCCGGTTCTCGGCCACCAGCGCCGTCGCCGGGTACTGCGCACCCGCGAACCCGCAGTTGAGGCCGGGGTCGCCCGCGACCAGGAACTCGGGCAGGCCCGACAGGTACCGGTTGAGCAGCCGGTTGGTGCGCCGCTCGGAGAACACGCCGAGCTGGGTCAGCGCGATCGTGGTGAAGTCCAGCACGAACGCGACCGGCTGGCCGTGGAAGTTCGCGCCGTGGAAGACGTCCTTGCCCTCGAAGAACAACGGGTTGTCGTTCGAGGAGTTCAGCTCGGTCTCGATCGTCTCCACCGCGTGGTACAACGTGTTCCGCACGGCGCCGACGACCTGCGGGATGGCCCGCAGCGTGTACGCCTTCTGCAGGTACACGTCGGTGCGCGAGACGTCGCCGCCGGTCTGCTGCTCCTGCGCCTGACGCGTCAGGTCGGCGTGGTCGACGGCGAGCCCGCTGCCACGCAGCAGCTCGCGCATGTTGGCCGCGGTGTCGATCTGCCCGCGGTGCGGCCGCGCGATGTCGTGCCCGTCGGCCTGGAACGGGCTCGTCGAGCCCTCCAGCGTCTCGACCACCAGCGCGGTGACGATCTCCGCCTGCCGCACCTGGTCGAGCGCCCTGCCGACGACGAGCGCGCCGAGCCCCGTCATGGCCGACGTGCCGTTGATCAGCGCCAGGCCTTCCTTGAACTTCAGGTCCAGCGGCGTGATGCCGTGCTCGGCGAGCACCGGGCCGGTGGTGGTGCGGGCGCCGTCCCGCAGGACGTAGCCCTCGCCGATGACCGTGCTCGCGATGTGGGCCAGCGGGCCGAGGTCACCGCTCGCGCCGAGCGAGCCGATCTCCGGGATGGCCGGGATGATGCCCTGGTTCAGGTACAGCGCCAGCCGGTTCAGCAGCTCGGGGCGCACCGCGGAGTAGCCCTTGGCGAGCGCGTTGAGCCGGGCGGCGAGGATCGCGCGTGCCTCGTCCTCCGCGAAGACCGGGCCGACACCGGCGCTGTGGCTGCGGACCAGGTTGGTCTGCAGCTCGGTCTCCTTGGACACGTCGACCAGCATGTAGATCATCTCGCCGTAGCCGGTCGTGACCCCGTACACGGGCACGCCGTCCCGCACCAGGCCCTCGAACAGGTGCCTGCTGCGCTCGGCCCGCTCCAGCGTCGTGAGCGGCACCCGCACCTGCGCACGGCCCTCGGCGACACGCCGGACGCCCGCGATGTCGAGCTTCTCGCCGTCGAACTCCAGCGCCGGCGTCGTGCTGTCAACAATGGCCACGGTTTCTCACCCAATCCTGGTTTCGGGATCTGCTTGTCCTGCGGCCGCTCCCGGCCTGCCCGCGCGCTCCGACAGGCCCGCGATCGTCGGGTCGGCGAGGAAGTCCCGCACGGGGACCACCACCCCGGCTCGTTCGCGGACCCGCCCGAGCAGCACGGGTACCCGCAGCGAGTGACCGCCCGCCGCGAAGAACGACTCGTCGGCGCCCGACGGCGCGGCGCCGAGCACCTCCGCCCACACCGCGGCGATCACACCGTCCACACCGGACGATCCGGTCGGTGCCGAGGCGGGCCCTGGCACCGGAAGCCTGCGCCGGTCCACCTTCCCGCCGAGGTTGCGGGGCAGGCCGAGCACGGTGTTGAACAACACGGGGTACTTCGACCGGCCGAACCGCGCGTGCAGTGCGGCCCGCCAGTCCACTGTGGAACCCAGAGCCTCGCCGGTCGCGTCACGCAGTGGCACCACGTGGGCGATCAGCCGGTTCACCAGGCCCTCGGCGTTGGCGACCGCGACCACCGCGCACTCGGCGACCGACTCGTGCTCGGCGATGGCCGCCTCGATGTCGGTCAGCTCGACCCGGTTGCCCTGGAACTTCACCTGCAGGTCGCGGCGGCCCCGGAACTCGAGCGCCCCGTCCCACCTGCGGCGACCGAAGTCGCCGGTCCGATAGCACCGCGTGGTCGCGGTGCCCGGCGCGGCGGGGGAGCGCAGCGGCGCGAAGGCCGCGCGCTCACCTGCCGCCGCGCCGGTGTACCCGGGGGTGACGTGCGGGCTGAGGACCACGAGGTGTCCGGTGACGCCGGTGGGGCACGGGCGGTCCTCGTCGTCGAGCACGAGCACCTGGCGGCCGGGCAGCGACTGTCCGATCGGGACTGGTCCGGCCGGCGCGTCGCCGACCTCGTGCCAGGTGGCGAGGATCGTCTCCGTCGGCCCGTACAGGTTGATCACCCGCACGGAGGGAAGCGTGGTGCGCAGGGCGTTCGCCAGCTCACCCCGCAGCGCCTCGCCCGCGAGCAGCACGTGGTCCAGTGCGACGAGCGAGGACGCGGCGTCCGCGGCGACGGTCGCCCGGAGGATCTCCCGCGCGAAGCTCGGCACGGTCTGGAACAGCGTGATCCGCTGGTCGGCGAGCCAGCCGACCATCTTCTCCGGGTTGGGCCGGATCCGGTCGGGCACCGGGCACAGCGTCGCACCCGCGGCGAGCGTCGCGAACGTCTCGACGAGGCTCGCGTCGTAACCCGGTGCGGCCCACTGCGCGACCCTGGAGCCGGGGCCCACGCCGAACTCGTCGGCGAACCACCCCGTGAACTGCGCGAAACTGGCGTGCGTCGTCGGGATGCCCTTGGGGCGCCCGGTCGAGCCGGAGGTGTAGGCGACGTAGGCACGCGCCTCGAGGTCGGCCGGCGTGGGCGCGGACCGGCCCGCGCCGGTGTCGATGGTGGCGTGGTCGACGAGCCGACCCCCCAACTCGTCGCGGAACCAGACCGCCAGCTCGTCCTCGGCCGCCTTGCCCTCCGCCAGCAGGACGACCGGCCGCAGGTCTGCGAGGACGGCACGGCCGCGTTCGCCGGTGTCGCCGGTGCCCAGGCACACCAGGTGCGCGCCGGCGTCGAGCACACCGAGCAGGGCGGCGAGCTGGCCGGGGCCTTGCGGCAGCCGTACCGCCACCGCCGCGCCGTCGACGGAACCGGTGCGCCGCAACGCCTCGGTGACCGCGCCCGCCGCGCCGACCAGTTCGTCGTAGCTCACCGTGGTGCCGTCCCAGACCACCGCCGGGGCGTCCGGGTGGGCTCGCGCGAACGCGTGCACCCGTTCCTGCACGGTGGTGCCGTCCCCGACAGCGCCGGTCAGGTCCGCCGCGCGGGTGGTGGCGCCGACCCGGGCGGGCACCTCGAGTGGCAGCTCGCCGACCGCGCGGTCCGGCCGGTCGAGCGCCGCCGCGAGCAGCGTGTGCAGCTGACCGAGCAACCGGTGTGCGGACTCGGCGTCGAACAGGCTCGCGCGGTAGGCGAGCGTGCCCGCGACGGTGCCCTCACCGGTCCCGCGGACCGACAGCGTGAGGTCGGTGGTGACCGTGGTGTGCTTGAGGACCTCCTCGCGCACCGCGGTGCCCACGAGGCGCAGCTCGGGTGGGTTCCCCCGCACCAGCAACGCGTCGACGAGCGGCAGCCTGCGTGGGTCGCGGTCGACACGCAGTGCCCGCACCACGCGGTCGAACGGGATGTCCGCGTACGTGCGCGCGGTCCGTGCCCTGGCGGCGACGCGGCGCAGGTGCTCGGCGAACGTCGGCCCGTCGGTGAGGTCGGCGGCGTGCACGACGAGGTTCTCGTACGCGCCGACCAGACCGGTGTCCTGCGGGCGGCGGATGCTGACCGGCGTGCCGACGGTGACCCCGTCCGAGCCGGAGAGCCGGTGCAGCAGCACCTGGAACGCCGCGAGGAGCACGACGTCCGGCGTGGTGCCGGCAGCCTGCGCGCGGACCGCGAGCGCGGCGCCGTCCGGCCACTCGAACGCCAGCACACCGCCGGGGCTCGACGGGCCGTCGGTCCTCGGCCGGTCGGTGGGCAGGTCGAGCGGCGGGGCCTCGGGGGTCAGCGCGGAGAGCCACCAGCCGAGGCCGCGCCACGCCTCCGGGCTGTCGGCGTGGGCCCGGTGCCAGGCGGCGAAACCGGCGTACCGCTCGTCGGGCAGCGGCGCCAGCGCGGGCGTCCGGCCCGCCACGAGCGCCGCGTAGCACTGGGACAGCTCGGCCAGCAGGATCGCCGCCGACTCGTCGTCGGCGACCGCGGGGTGGCGGCCCAGGACGAGCACGTGGTCGTCGGGCGCGACGCGGACGGCGGTGAGGCGGACGAGCGGGCCGTCGTCGAGCGCCACGACTCCCGCGGTCGCCCTGCGGAGGTCGGTGTCGACCAGCAGTTCTGCCGCCGCGCCGATCCGCCGCTCCGGCACACCGTCGCGTGCGGACAGCGTGGTGCGCAGTGCCTCGTGGCGGCGCGTCAGCACCTGCCACGCGTGTCGCAGGACGGCGAGGTCGAGGGGGCCGCTGACCCGGTACGCGAGACAGGCGACCGGGCTCGGACCGTCCACCTGGGACAGGAACCACAGGCCGTCCTGGACGGGTGAGGTCACGGTGTCGCGAGCACCGGGCTGGACGTCGGTCACCCCTGGCCTCCGCGGCGGAGGTGGTCCCGAGAAATCGCGTTGTCGGGCGCATTCGAGGCGACTGGCATTTCCGCGCACGTCCTTTGTCTCGAACGGATGGCTTGGTGAGGCCCCGGCAATCAGCGTCACATTGGAATTCAGGCGACGCATCTCCACAGTTGCGCAGCGGTTGAGCAAGCGTTGAGATGCGGCTCATTCCGTCAGGTTCGACTATGAGGCGTTACCTGCTGACAGGCTTTTCACTCGAGTGGAGGTATCATGCGCCGAAGTCGGTTACTGCCCACGGCATCTCTCGCCGCTGTGATATTGCTCTTGCTGGTCGCGTGCAGCGGCGCCGTCGGCGCGCCGGGCGGCGGTCACAGCAAGAAGTACGTCATCAACGTGATGTTCTCGAATTATGATTTCCCGGGCATCGTCGAGACGCTGACCAAGCGTGCCCGTGAATTCGAGAAAAAGCATCCGGAATACAAGCTCAATGTGGAGTTCCCCTACTACCAGCGGTTGCCCGAGGACGTGGAGAAGGCGGCGCTGAACGGCGAGGCACCCACGATCGCCTCCTACAACACCTCCGCCACCCAGTTCGCGTGGGACACGATGGACGCGAACGGCAAACCGGTCTTCACCCCGATCGGCAAGGCGATCGCGGGCCGCACGCAGATCCTCGGCGAGAAGGTCGTGGTCGACGACCTCGTGCCCGCGGGCCGCAACTACTACAGCGTCGCCGGCGAGCTGGCCGCCATGCCACTGAGCCTGTCGACACTGCACCTGTTCGCCAACATGACCATGCTGAAGGCGGCGGGTGTGCAGTCGGTGCCGCGCACGTGGGACGAGATCACCGCGGCGTGCGACGCGCTGGCGAAGGTCGCCACCAGCCCGGAGCACTGCATCGCGTTCGCCAACGAGGGCAAGCTGTTCCAGCAGGCGCTGGCCCAGGCGGGCGTGCCGCTGACGGACAACGACAACGGCCGGTCGGGCCGGGCGACGACCGTCGACCTGAACTCCCCGGAGCTGGTCGGGTTCGCCACCTGGTGGCAGAGGCTCTACCAGTCCGGCTACTTCCTCTACACCAACAAGATGGAGGACTGGGGCGGCACGTTCGACGCCTTCGCCAAGCAGCAGGTGGCCTTCGGCGTCACGTCGTCGTTCGCGATCAACTGGAAGGTCGACGCGGCCAAGCAGGGCAACTTCGAGCTGGGTGTCGGCCCGACGCCGAGCAGCAGGGCGCCGTACTCGGGCGCGTGGCTCGGCGGTGAGGGCATGTACCTCGCGGCGGGGCTGGACAAGAAGACCCAGGACGGCGCGCTGGCCTTCATGAACTACCTCAACAGCCCCAAGAACGGCGCCGAGTGGCACACGGCCTACGGCTCGTCGCCGGTCACGGGCGGCGTCTACAAGGAGCTGCAGCGCCAGGGCTACTACAAGGACCACCCGGACCACCTGGTGACCGTGGAGCAGCTCAACGCGGCCCCGACGACCTCGGGCGGCTCGTCCGCGCTGGTCGGCGCGTTCGCGGGCATCCAGTCCTCCCTGATGCGGGCGATCGACGACATCATGGAGAAGGGCGCCGACCCCCTGGCCCGGCTGACCAGGGCCGACGACATCTCCCAGGAGCTGCTGACCGACTACAACGACCACTGCCTCGTCGTGGGCCTGCGGCCGACGACCTGCTACACGGTCGACAGCTAGGTAACACGCAAACAGGGCCGGCCGAGGAGATCCTCGGCCGGCCCTGTCGTCTCGTGTTCCCGTCAGGCCTCGCCGGCTCGCGCGACGGACGCCGGGACCGGCGCCGGACGGCGGGCGGTGCGGTAGAGCCACCACTGCACCAGCATCAGGTTGCCGACCCACGGGATCCACCGGCCGCCCTCACCGAAGTAGATCGGGTCGATCATGATCCCCATCTCGGAGGTGGCGACGTAGAAGAAGAACGCCCACGGGTTGTTGGCCGCGACGGCGAAGCTGTACAGCATGTGCCTGCGGTGCTTGGCCCACTGGCCGCGGCGGGCGTACCGGTAGGCGGCGACCGTCGTGCCGAGCCAGAACAGCAGCATGCACAGGCTGCCGACCTTGCCGGGCATCGGCGCCCAGAAGACGATCCCGAGGCCCGAGAGCCCACCGATGACCGCGCCGATCACGTAGATCCTGCCGCTGACCCGGTGCACCTTCGGGAACTGCAGGCGCATCCTCGGCCACACCTGGAGGACCATCGTGATCATCGCCAGCGTGGCCGCCGACATGTGGATGACGAGCAGCGGGTAGTACAGCGGGTAGTCGTCGTGCGGCGGCAGGAAGAGCTGCTCCTCGGGGACCCCGGCGACCGGCTCGATCTGCATGTAGAGGTAGACGGCGACCACGGCGGCCAGCGGCAGGATCCAGGGCCGCCGCCAGAACGGCTTGGACGGCCGCGAAGGCGGCGGCGGTTCCGGTGCCGTCCTTTCGTCGACGTTCTCGATCAGGGTCACGGCTGCTCCTATCGTTGTTCGGGAAGCGGGCGTCACTCACGGCGAGGTTTGCTCAGTCGGGGAATTCGAGAACAAAGCTCAGGTGCCGATCGTCACATTGGTGTTTCTCCGGGTCATCTCGTTCCGTGCGAAAAACGCACAAAGCGGGAAATCGGCGATTCCGAATCAATGGCCGGATCGCGCACTCTCGGAGAAGCCACGCGGGCGCGCGCGGTGCGAGGCTCGCATGAGCCGTTGTCGCGTCGATCGGGGGAGTCGGTGGTGAACAGGAGGAAGCTGCTGGCCTGCGGAGGCATCGCCGCGGGCGGTGCGCTCGCCGGGCTGCCGCTGCTGGCCGTGGGCAGGCCGGTCGCCGCCGCCGCGCCACGGGGACCGGTCTTCAGCCCGTACTCCGAGGAGATGCCGGTACCGCCGGTCCTGGTGCCGGAGATCACGGACGCGGCCGACGTCTACCGGCTCACCGTCCGGGAGGCGACCGCCACGATCGTGCCGGGGCTGCGAACACCGGTGCTCACCTACGGGGGCGCGTTCCCCGGCCCGACCATCCGCGCCAGGCAGGGCCGACCCGTCCAGGTCGTCGTCACCAACGAGCTGGACAGGGCGGTCGACACCTACCTGCACGGCGGCCTCGCCGAGCCGGACCCGCGTTCGACCCTGGACCCCGGTCGGGCGCGGACCTACGAGTACGGCAACGCCCGGGCGGGCGCGAGCCTCTGGTACCACGACCACACGGGTGCGGAGCCCGTGTACCGCGGCCTGCAGGGTTGGTACCTCCTCGAGGGCGCCGACGAGGCGGCCCTGAACCTGCCGTCCGGCGACCACGACATCCCGATCGTCCTGGGCGACGCCTCGTTCGACGAGCGGGGTGCACTCGTGTGGGGTGCGGGCGGCCGAGGCACGCTGCTGGCGAACGGCAAGGCGCGTCCGTACTTCCTCGTGGCGGCGCGGAAGTACCGGTTCCGGCTGCTGAACGGTTCGGTGGGGCGCGTGTTCCGGCTGGACCTGTCCGGCACCCGGATGACGCAGATCGCGACGGACGGCGGCCTGCTGCCCGCACCGGTGCCACTCACGGAGCTGGTGCTGGGGCCGGGGGAGCGGGCGGAGGTGGTGGTGGACTTCCGCGACCTGCCGCTGGGTGCCCCGGTGATCCTCAACGACGCCTCCGGCGAGGTGCTGCGTTTCGACGTGGTCCGGGAGGCGGCGGACACCAGCCAGGTCCCGGCGACGCTGCGTCCCCTGCCGACACCGTCGGCGACGCGGACCTGGACGGTCACCAACGAGGGCGCCGAAGCACACACGTTCCACCCGCACCAGGCGCAGTTCCTCGTCCTGGACCGCGCGGGCCGCCCGCCGGGGCCCGGAGAGGCCGGGTGGAAGGACACGGTCCTGATCCGCCCGGCCGAGACGGTCCGCCTCGCGGTGACCGGCACCTCCGGCGCCACCTACGACTGGCCGGGCCGCACCAGGCCGCGGATAGCCGACTAGTTCGCCTGTTCGCCTTTTGTGCGTGCCAGGAAGACCTGGCGGGCCTCCTCGACCCTGGTCCGCAGTGCCCAGCCGTGGGCCAGGTCCAGTGGGACGTCGTTGGTGGACAGGTGTTCCTCCGGGTTCGCCGACTCCGTGTAGGCACGGAAGGTCTCGACCGCGCCCTCGCGGAAGAAAACGCAGTGGCCGCCGTAGTTGACGCCCTGGACACCGGGGTAGGCGTAGACGCCTGCCGCGGCGTTGGGGTCGTCCCTGCCCGCCGGTTCGGAGGCGTCGATGTGGTCGACGAGCAGCCTGCCGACGTTGCGGCTGAGCGTGCCGTGGACGAGCCACGCGTACGACGACTCCATCATCTCGACCAGTTCCCCCACGGTGAGCTGGGGTCTGCCCGGCTTCTCCTCGTCGCCCCCCGGTGGCTCGGTGGTGACCGCGGGCGGCGGGGCGGGCGGGTTGAGCACCGACCACACGTACTGGTCCAACCAGGCCGTCACGAGCATGGGCACGAGCCGGTCGGGCAGGTCCACCCGCAACCAGTCGCTCCACTCCTGCCGGGCGTCGGGCGGCGGCAGCTGCCAGGCGGGCTGGGGCGCCGGCAACGGCCGGACCCGTAGCTGCCGGGTCACCGAATGGCGCACCGACCGGGTCACCAGCACCCGGAACAGCTCGCGGACGTACAACGCGTTCGCCATCAGGACTCCGCCTCGCCACCCGACGGCACCGACCCGGACTTGCCGGTCGTCACCGGTTTCCTCGGCGTGGCGGCGATGACTTCCGTGACCCTCTTCTCCTCCATGCGAACCAGGCCGGCCAGGGTGACGCGACGGGCGCCCGCCCCGAAGGGCAGTCCTTCGGGGTGGGCGCGTATCTCCTCAGCGGTACGGTTTTCGTGCCGAGAGGATCACGTAACCCACCTGGTTCCTGCGTGGCGCGAAGAACCCGTGGTGCTGTTCGGCGAACTCGTTCAACGCCGCCTCGCCGAACTTGTCCGCGATCTCCTGGCGCCGCACCAGCGCCGCCTCGATGTACTTCGCCTTGCGGCCCAGTACCCGAGGCCCGCACTGGGTGTACTCCTCGACGTCGAAGCCCGCCGCCCGCAGGTGGCCGATCCACTCCGTCAGGCTCGGCAACCGGCTCAGCCGCAGCGTCTCCATGAAGCGGGCCAACCGCTCCGGCGGCCCGGCCTGCTCCAGGCTGAAGTCCGACATCGAGATCCGCCCACCGGGCCGCAGCACGCGGTACAGCTCCGCCAGCACCTGCGTCAGGTCCGGCGCGTTCTGCAACGACTCCAGCGCCAGTACGGCGTCGAACGAGCCGTCCGGGTACTCGAGGTCCATGAAGTCGCCGTACTCGAAGTCGACCAGGTCGCCCACCGTGCTGGCGCCCGCACGCGCGATGGCGCGCTCCACCTCGAAACGGCTGACGGTGATCCCCGTGACCCTGGCGCCGAACCGCTCGGCCATGCTGATCGCCGTGGTGCCCGGTCCGCAGCCCGCGTCGAGGACCGACTCCTCGGGACGCAGGCCGAGCGTGTCCGTCACCTTCCTGGTGATGCGTGCGACCGCGTTCGCCAGCGACACCCTGTCCTCGCGGTCGTACCAGTACCACATGTGCAGCTGGCCGTCGCGGAACTCGTCGCCGATGGGGGAGCGCTCGTCGTAGTGCTTGCCTATCTGGGCCGCCTCGGCGGCGTCGTCGCCCATGCCGTCTCTCTCAGTCCGGTGTGGACACCGTCTGCTTGAGCACCTGCTGGAACCTGGCCACCAGGTCCCGGACGGTGCTCGCGTCGGTGCGGTTGCTGTTGAACTGCAGCTGGCCGATCATCTCCCCGCCCGCCGGGTCGATGTCGATCGTCCACAGTGCACCGTCGGGGATGTCGGTGCTGACCGTCGCGGGCAGCAGCCTGCGGCGGATCTCGGAGTACTCCACCTCGCCGACCCGCTGCGCGGCCATGACGAACGGGAACTGGAACACCTGGAACGCGAACACCTGCGACTCCTCGGCGCCGAACGCGCCGGCCAGCTCGGGGGAGTCCGCCATGACCCGCGCGAACGGGATGGCGTTGGAGAACGCGCCAAGACAGGTCCTCCTCGTGCGCCCCACCACTTCCCGGAACGACGTGGTGCCGTCGAGGTCGGTCCGCAGCAACGCGAAGTTGAAGAACGAGCCGATGGTGCCCTCGAACCGCGACGGGCCCCGGCCGGACATCACGGTCGTCACGGTGATGTCGGTCTGTCCGGTCAGCTCACGCAGCAGCACGTTGTACGCGGAGAGCAGCACCATGAACGCCGAGCTGCGCGTGGCCCGCGCCAGCTCCAGCGTCGCGACCGTCACGTCCGGGCTGACCAGGAACCGTTCCACCGACGTGTTCTTCGGCCGGTCGGCCGAGCGGGCGAAGTCCGTGCGCACCGCGGTGATCCGCGCGCCGGCGAGCTTGTCCCGCCAGTACGACCGCGACCGGTTCAGCGCCTGCTCGGACGTGCTCGTCCGCTCCCACTCCACGAACTCCTGGTACTGCCGCACGTCCGGCAGCTCGGGGGGCCGCCGTTCACGCCGCGCGGCGTAGCATTCCGCGACCTCCTTGATGATGAGCTGCATCGACCACCCGTCGACCGCCGTGTGGTGGACGATGAGCGCGAGCACCGCGTGGTCGTCGCCAAACCGGCCGAGCACCGCGCGGATGAGTGGCACCCGCATGTCGAACTCGCCGGACTCGGCCTCGATCAGCAGCTCCTCGGCCCGCGTCTCGCGGTCCTCCGGCGCCGTGCCGGACAGGTCGTGCACGGCCAGCTCCGGTGTGGACGGTGGGTGCACCACCTGGTAGCGGTCCTCGCCGTCACGCACGATCAGCGTGCGCAGCGCCTCGTGCCTGGTGACCACGTCGGTGAACGCGGCCCGCAGCACCTCGACGTCGACCGGCCCGCGTAATCGCCAGCCGTAGACGACGTTGTAACGCGGGCCGAACGGGCCCTTGTCGTCGCCCTCGTCGAACGTGCACATGTGTTCCTGGTTGAAGGACAGCGGAATGCGGTCCGCGGCGCTCATCGACTCACCGTCCCGGGTCTCGCTTCGAAGGTGCTCACGCCGGGTACGGGCCCACCGTGACCGGCACGCCGTTGAAGACCGCGTTGCCGGACGGCACGTCCACTGTGGACTCACTGGTCAGCGTGTTGGCGTTCACGCCGGAGTCCTCGATCGCGACCCGCAGCGGGGTGCCGGCGTGGCCCCACCCGTGCGGCAGGCTGACCACACCGGGCATGATCGCCTCGTGCGGCTCGACGTCGACGACCAGCTCGCCGGTGGCCGACCGCACGACGGCCCGCTCGCCGAGCCCGTAACGCGCGACGTCGGCCGGGTTGATGTGCAGCGTGCACCGGTTGCTGCCGCCGCGGAGCTGCTCGACGTTGTGCAGCCAGCTGTTGGCCGACCGCAGCTGCCGCCGTCCGATCAGCAGCACCTCCGGTGTGGGCGCGGTCACCCGCTCCCGCAGCCGCGCGAGGTCGCCGGTCAGCGCGGGCGGGGCCAGCTCGACCTTGCCGGACGGCGTGACCAGCAGCTCCTTCAGCCTCGGCTCCAGGTGCCCGAGGTCGATGCCGTGCGGGTTCGCCTTGAGGTCGGGGAGGCTCAGGCCGTACGGGCCGAGCCGCAGGAACAGGTCCACGATCCGCTCGAGGTCGCTGTCACCCGCCAGCGACGCCCGCACCTCGGCGACCTCCCGGCCCTCGACCGGCGAGCCGGGGATCTGGGTGAACGCGCCGAGGATGTCACCCATCATGCCCTCGGCCAGCATCGACGGGTCGGCGCTCGCCCCTGCGCCCGCCACGATCAGCGTCAGCTTCGCGAGGATGTCGCCCTCGGACAGCTGGTCGGAGCCCAGCGGCAGGACCGGTGGGGAGAACCTCGTGTAGTTCCGGACCGTGACCGTCTGCAGCAGCATGTCGAAGTGCGGCATCTGCAGGATGCGCGGCGGCGGCAGGATCACGTTCGCGTGCCGGGTGGTCTCGTTCAGGTACGGGTCGACGCAGACCATGAAGTCCAGTGTGGACAGCGCGCGGTCGAGGCGCGGGCCGTTGGGTGCCGCGAGCACCATGTTGGCGGCGTTGACGATCAGTGCGCGGACCTGGCCCTCGCCGGGCGTCTCGATCTCGTCGACCAGGGTCGCGGCGGGCAGCTCGCCGAGCACCTCGGGCAGGCCGCGGACCCTGCTGTGCCAGTTCCCGCCGACGTACTGCTGTCCGGTGCGGAACAGCTCGACCGCGGCGGGCCGGGTGAACATGGTGCCGCCGGCCCGGTCGAGGTTGCCGGTGAGGATGTTGAGCACCTCGACCAGCCACTGGGCGAGCGTACCGAACTCCACTGTGGACGCGCCGATGCGGGAGTACACGGCGGCGGTCGGCGCGGCGGCCAGCTCGCGGGCCAGCCTGCGCACGTCGTCGGCCGGCACCCCGCACACGCGTTCGGCCAGCTCCGGGGTGAACTCCTCGGCCAACGCACGCAGGTCGTCAAGGCCGTTGACCTCGAGCGTGACCGAGGTCAGGTTCTCGGCCAGCAGCGTGTGGACGATCCCGAGCAGCAAAACGGGATCGGTGCCGGGCCGGACGAACAGGTGCTCGTCGGCCAGCTCGGCGGTCCTCGTGCGGCGCGGGTCGACCACGACCATCCTGCCGCCGCGCTTGCGCAACGCCCTGAGACGCCCGGGGAAGTCGGGTGCCGCCATCAGGGAACCGTTGGTGACCATGGGGTTCGCGCCGACGACCAGCAGGAGGTCGGTGCGGTCGAGGTCGGGCACCGCGATGGCGAACGCGTCGCCGTAGAGGTGACCCGCCGCGACGTGGCGTGGCATGTGGTCGAGCGTGCCGGACGAGTAGATGTTCTTGCTGCCCAACGACTGCGTCAACGGCGTGCGGTACAGGATCCCGGCCAGCGTGTGGTAGGTCGGGTTGCCGAAGAACAGGGCCACGGCGTCGCGGCCGTGTGCCTCGATGACCCCGTTCAGGCCCTTCTCCACCGCCTGGAACGCCTCGTTCCAGCCGACCTGGCGCCACTGTTCGCCGTGGCGGACCATCGGCGTCCGCAACCGGTCCGGGTCCTCGTCGACGCGGCCGAGGCTCGCGCCCTTGGGACAGATGAAACCCTTGGTGAACGGGTCGTCCCGGTCACCCTGCACTCTGGCGACGCGGTTGTCGTCGTCGAGTGTCAGGCGCAGGCCGCAGACGGACTGGCATAACGGGCAGGTGCGAAGCGCGCTGGTCATCCGACTCGTCCTCGTGCGTGCGTGGCCACGGGCGGCCCCGGCTGGCTTGGGCCCAGCGGGACCGCCCGTGGTCTCTGTGGACATGTGGCGGGTCAGTCGGCCTTGCGTGCGACCGCGAGCAGGTAGCCGATCACAGGGTTGCGACCGGCCGGCGCGCGGACGACCTCCAGCATCGGGACGATGCCCTCGCCGTAGGTCTCGACGATCCGGTCGTAGTTGTCGTTGACCGCCTCGAGCATCCGCACCCCGGTGCGGTAGGTCTCGGCGCTGATGTCCTTCAGCTCCTCCAGCACCAGCCCGGACCCGGCGACCACCTCGCGGTACTCGTGGTCCTGCAGCATGGGGCTCGCCGCGGTCGTGGCCTCGTGCTCACGCACGTCCGCGAGGTCCTGCTCGGTGGGCTCGGCGTTGAGGTACATGTCCGCGATGACGACCCGCCCACCCGGCCTGAGCACCCGGTTGGCCTCACGCAGCGCGGCCAGCCGGTCCAGGTGCGGCAGCGTCTCGAACAGCCACACGATGTCGAACGAGTCGGCCGCGAACGGCAGCTCCAGCGCGTCGCCGTACTGGAAGGTGACCCGGTCGGACAGCCCGCGCTCGGCGCAGCGCCGGTTGGCGTCGTCGACCTGGGGCTGGCTGTTGGACACGCCGACGATCGTCACCGAGTCCGACTTGCCCGCCAGCCGGAAGGCGGACAGCCCGAAGCCGTGGCCGATGTCGAGCAGCCGGGCGCCGGAGGTGTCGCCGGACCGCTCGATCACCTGGTCGGTCAGCTTCTCGCAGGCCTCCCGGTTGCTGCTCTGGTCCTCCTCGGAGTCCCAGTAGCCGTGGTGGAAGTTCTCGTCCCACAGTCCCGTGAAGACCTCGTTGACGACGTCGTAGTACTGGGCGGTCTCGTCGGCGTCGGGGATGCCCTCGTCGTTGCTCATCTGCGCTCCGTTACTGGGTTGCTTGCCACGTCCGCGACGGTTCACGCCGCCTTGGGGAGATCGGTGTCCTGGACGACCGGCTCGATCCCGGCCGGCGCCTCCCACGTGAAGGGCTGCCTGCTCTCCTTCGACGGCCCACGCGCCGACTTCCACAGCACCCGCAGGATCATGGCCGGGTTCATCAGCACCTCGGGCCCGGCGACCATCGTGGCGGCCTTCATGTACGCCAGGGTGACCTTGGCGTCGTGGGTCGCGGCGATCTGCACGCGCTTGAGGAACGCGTTCTGCATGCGCACCCGGAAGGTCCGGTTGCCGGGCACCTTCGGGTAGGCGAGGTCCATCACGTTCGTCATGTCCCAGGCGGCGTCGACACCGTTCTTCGCCAGGTCGCGGAAGTAGTCGAGCGGGTCGGGTGCCGCACCGCTGTGCAGGTGCTGGCGGATGGTCTGCGCACACACGCCCGCGATGGTCATGCCCTGCGCGTACACCGGGTTGAAGCAGGTGATCGCGTCGCCGGTGACCAGCAGGTTGTCGGGGAAGCGGGTCAGCTTGTGGTAGTTGCGGCGCAGCGTGGTGGGGAACTTGAACTTGACCGGCTCGTCGACCGGGTCGGCCCAGCGCAGCACGTCGTAGACGTCGCGGGCGGGCAGGGACTTCAGCCACTCGTAGAGCCCGGCCTGGTCGGTGGGCGGGTGGTCGCCGAGGATGCCGTAGGTGGTCACCTCGAGGCGGCCGCCGTCGACCCGGAAGAAGACGGCGCCGCGGGGGAGACCCGCGTGCCCGACGGGGTTGATGGCGTGGTCGCCCTGCATCGCGTTGACGCCGGGGCGCAGCTTGAAGTGCTGCGTCACGTACGCGAGGTCGATCTTCTTGCGCTCCTCCTCGGGCTTGGCGTACCCGAGCTGCTCGAGCCACACGGGGGTGCGGGAGCCGCGGCCGGTGGCGTCGACCACGAGGTCGGCATCGAGGACCGTTTCTTCCTTCTTGCCGCGGGCCTGTATCCGCGCGCCGGTGATCCGGCTCCTGTCCGCCGACGCCGTGATGCCGAGGATGTCGTACTCCTCGAAGAACTTCACGTTGGGCAGCAGCTGGACCCGCTCGCGGATGTAGTACTCCAGGAGCGGCCGGACGATGCCGAAGCTGAACAGGTCACCGTGGACCTGCTTGAGCCGGTTGCCCTGGAAGTACCAGCGGACCTCGCCGGAGACGTCGCCGGTGGGGATGTCGTCGTCGAGCAGCTGCTGCTTGATCCCGGGGAAGAGCTCCTCCATGATCTGCACGCCGCGGGTGAGCAGGCCGTTCGCCTGGTAGGTCTGCGGGCAGTGCTTGCGGGGACCCTTGAGCCCGACGATCTTGTCGCGGTCCACGATGTGGACCTCGTCGTAGGCGTCCGCGAGCACCTTCGCCGCGAACAACCCGGCAATGCTGCCGCCGAGCACCACCGCGCGGGTCGGCACGTCCTGGCCCATCGCGGTCACCTCCTTGTTTTCGTTGTCATACCTGGGGAACTCCGTGGTCATACGGGATCGGAGTGCGTGAGCCCGCCGTCGACACCGAGGTCCTGGCCGGTGATGTAGGCCGCGCGCGGGGACAGCAGGAAGGTCACGGCGTCGGCGACGTCCTCGGGCCGCCCGAGTCGACCGAGCGGGACACCGGACCGGATGGCCTCGTGGGCCTCGGTGGGCACGACCGTGTCGAGCAGGTCGGTGGGCACGAAGCCGGGGCTCACCGCGTTGACGCGGATGTTCCGGCCCGCGAGGTCGGAGGCGAGCGTGCGGGTCAGGTTGGTCACGGCGGCCTTCGTGGCGGCGTAGACCGAGGCGAACCCGTTGCCGCGGTGGGTGAGGCAGGTGCCGTTGATCACGACGGACCCGCCGGTGTCGAACAGCGGGACCGCTTTCTGGATGGTGAAGAAAGTGCCCTTGAAATTGACGCCGACAATCCGGTCGAAATCGTTTTCGGTCACCGTTTCGATCCGGGAGGAGAACGCGACCCCGGCATTGGCGAAAACCCCGTCGAGCCGCCCGAAGCTGATCCGGATCCGGTCGACCAGCTCGTCCAGCTCGGCCACGACGGACACGTCGGTGGCGACGGCGAGAACGCGGTCACCACTGGGATCCAGCTCCTTGGCCGCGGCGTCGATCGTGTCGGTACGCCGGGCGGCGAGCACGACGTTGGCGCCCGCGTCGACGAGCCGCCGCGCGGTGGCAAGACCTATTCCGGTGCCACCGCCGGTGATGAGAATGGTCCTGCCGTCGAATTCAGGCATGCGGTCAGCCTCACACCCGCCGCCTTACCACTGCATCTCCAACGTTGCGACGTTGGGGTGGCGACGGATGACGAGCCCGACGACCACCCGCGATCTTCGAGCCGATTCCGACGCTCGACACGTGAACCCCGCCCGGCAGCCCGACCCACAAAGCAGCTCCCCGCCGTAACGAAGGACGCCTTCCTGACGCTGGGCGTTACGAAGGCGTCCTTCAGTACGGGCCGGGCCCGCGGAGGGCGTCGGGCGCGCAGTGCTCGGCGCTCGCGTCGCGGGTGTCGCCAGTCGAAGACGCTGTGGCGTTGCGACCCTGTGGCGCCACCCTTCGCGCCCTTCGCGGACCCATGCCCAGCGTGGTGCGCTAGCGCACCGTGCGGTAGGTGAGGTGCGTGAGCGCGGGAGACGAGACCACGGCGGTCTGCTCCAGCACCACGTCCGGGCCCAGGTTGTCGAACAGCCGCTGCCCGCCGCCGAGGAACGCGGGCACCAGGTGGATGGTCACCTCGTCGACGAGCCCGGCCGCCAGGAACTGCTGCGGCACGCTCGCACCACCCATCACCCGGACGTCCCTCTCACCGGCGGCCTTGACGGCCTGCTCGTAGGCGGTCTGGATGTCACCCACCCACGTGAACGGCGTGTGGTCGCCGACACCGTCCTCGTCGACACCGTGGGAGACCACGAAAACGGGGACGTCCCCGTGCGGTCCCTTCCCGACACCCCAGTACGGCTTGCTGTTGTCATAGGTACGCCGGCCGCAGACCAGCGCGCCGACGGCGGCGAGCGACTCGGTCATCAACGTCGAGTCGCTCTCGGCGATCTCGCCGTTCCAGACCCAGTTGTGGAGCCGGTCGCCGCCGTCGCCGAGGCCCTCGTCCGGTCGGTCGTTCGGACCGGAGATGTACCCGTCCAACGACACCGAGATATCGATGACTACCTTTCCCACGCCTTCTCCTGTTCGTTGCCGGTAATTGCCCCGGTCACATTACCCACCGTGCCGATCCGTAACCGTGAACGCGCCGGTAATCCCCCGTACGGGAACGCGCCGCGTTCGAACAGAGCAATGTGGGAGAAGCGCAGGGCATCCGTGAAGAACGGGCCGGGCAGGAACTGCTGACAGGATTGGTCGCGCGGGCGAAGTCTCACCGAGAGGATGTCCGATGGCCGAACCGGAGCACGGCAGTACCGGCCCATCCAGTGCCGGGTCACGTCCGTTGACCGGCGCCGAGTACCTGGAGAGCCTGCGCGACGACCGCGAGGTCTACCTCTACGGCGAACGCGTCAAGGACGTCTCCGCCCACCCCGCGTTCCACAACCCGGCCAGGATGGTGGCCAGGCTGTACGACGCGCTGCACGACCCGGAGAAGAAGGACGTCCTCACCTGTCCGACGGACACCGGCAGCGGTGGCTACACCCACCGCTTCTTCACCACGCCGCACAGCGCGGAGGACCTCGTCGCCGACCAGCGGGCGATCGCCGAGTGGTCACGCCTGTCCTACGGCTGGATGGGACGCAGTCCCGACTACAAGGCCGCCTTCCTCGGCACGCTCGGCGCCAACGCCGACTTCTACGCGCCGTACCAGGACAACGCCCGCCGCTGGTACAAGGAGTCGCAGGAGAAGGTCCTCTACTGGAACCACGCGATCGTGCACCCGCCGGTCGACCGGGACCGCCCGGCCGACGAGGTCGCGGACGTGTTCGTCCACGTGGAGAAGGAGACCGACAGCGGCCTGGTCGTCAGCGGCGCCAAGGTCGTCGCCACCGGCTCGGCCCTGACGCACTACAACTTCATCGCCCACTACGGACTGCCCATCAAGGACCGCAAGTTCGCGCTCGTGGCCACGATCCCGATGGGCGCGTCGGGCATGAAGCTGATCTGCCGCCCGTCCTACACCGCCACCGCCGCGGTGATGGGCAGCCCGTTCGACTACCCGCTGTCGTCCAGACTGGACGAGAACGACACGATCCTGGTGCTGGACAAGGTTCTCATCCCCTGGGAGAACGTGTTCATCTACGGGCACCTCGGCAAGGTCCAGCTGTTCACCGGCCGGTCCGGGTTCCCGGAGCGGTTCACCTTCCACGGCGCCACCCGCCTCGCGGTGAAACTCGAGTTCATCGCGGGCCTGCTCGCCAAGGCGCTGGAGATCACCGGGGTCAAGGACTTCCGAGGCGTGCAGAGCCGGCTCGGTGAGGTTCTGGCCTGGCGCAACCTGTTCTGGGCACTGTCCGACGCGGCGGCACGCAACCCCGTGCCGTGGACCAACGGCGCCGTGCTGCCCAACCCCGCCTACGGCCAGGCCTACCGCTGGTTCATGCAGATCGGCTACCCGAGGGTCAAGGAGATCGTCCAGCAGGACATCGCCAGCGGCCTGATCTACCTCAACTCCAGCGCCGAGGACTTCAAGAACCCGGAGATCCGGCCGTACCTGGACAAGTACGTCCGCGGCTCCGGCGGCGTGGACGCCGTGCAGCGGGTCAAGGTGATGAAGCTGCTGTGGGACGCGGTCGGCACGGAGTTCGGCGGCAGGCACGAGCTGTACGAGCGCAACTACGCGGGCAGCCACGAGAACACCCGCGTGGAACTGCTCAACGCCCAGATCGCGGGCGGTCAGATGGACGGCTACAAGGCGTTCGTCGAGCAGTGCCTCGACGAGTACGACCTGGACGGGTGGACCGTGCCGGACCTCTCGTCGTTCTCGCAGATGCGGGACATCCGCAACAACCTGATGAACGGCTGAGGTATCCGCGCGGGCCGTTCGCGAGACACGTGCCGGCAAGCTCGGAGATGCCGGTCGCGGAATGCACTAATCATAATCATGTACCGCCGGCCCGCGTGATCACCGCATGATCAGCGCCTGAGTCGACCCAGAATCACGGAAGGTGCGTCGTCCATGGCCGAGTTATCCACCAAGGTCGGGGAGCCGCAGGAAAAACTGCCGTCGCGGCTGCCGACCCTGACCGGTTCCCGGGTTATCCCCGCATTGTTCGTCTTCCTCTTCCACGCCAACGGCGAGGCCTTCTTCGCGTCGCAGGACTTCACGGCCAAGTACACGTCGGTCGTGTACCAGGGCGGCTGGGCGGCGCTCACGTTCTTCTTCGTCCTGTCCGGGTTCGTGCTGACCTGGGGCGTGCGTCCCGCGGACGGCGCGACCGGGTTCTGGCGGCGCCGCATCTGCAAGATCTACCCCAACCACCTGTTCACCGGGGTCGCGGGTGTGCTGCTGGTGCTGTTGCTGACGGCCAACACCTCCGTCTTCGGTGGTCAGGAGCCGACCGGCGGCACGATCATCCGCCACCTGCTGCTGATCCAGTCCTGGTCGCCGGACTGGATGGTGCGCACCGCCATCAACCCGCCCGCGTGGTCGCTGTCCTGTGAGGTGCTGTTCTACCTGCTGTTCCCGTTGTTCTACGCGGGAATCAGGCGGATCCGCCCGGAGCGGCTGTGGGCGTGGTTCGCCGGGGTCGCGTCGCTCGCCTGCGTGGTCGTGCCGGTCGTCGCGGCCACGGTCATCCCGCACAAGGACCCCATCCCCGGCATGGGCTTCTCGCTCGAGCAGTTCTGGTTCATGGTGCAGTTCCCGCCGACGCGTGGCATCGAGTTCGTGCTCGGCATGCTGCTGGCGCGCATCGTGATCACCCGGCGCAGGCTGCCGATCAGCATCGGCGGCGCGGTCGCGCTGCTCGTCGGCGCGTACGCCGCGGCGCCGCTGTTCCCGGTGGTCGTGTCCAACAACGCGATCCTGCTGATCCCCATGTGCCTGCTCATCGCCAGGATGGCCGTGCACGACTGGGAGGGCAGGACGACCTGGTTCTCCGGCAAGCTGATGGTGCGCCTCGGCGAGATCACCTTCGCGTTCTACCTGTGGCACCAGATCGTCCTGATGTACGGCGACTACCTGCTGGGCAACAAGTCCTACAGCACGCCGGTCGGGATCCTCGTGGTGCTGCTGCTGTTCGGCGTCTCGCTCGCGCTCGGCACCCTCCTGTACACGTACTGGGAGATGCCGATCATGCGGAAGTTCGGCACCCCGCGCCGCTGGAGGAAGCAGCAGGCGCTGGAGCCGGTGGTCACCGTGCCGCCGGCAGGCAAGGACGGACCCACGGAGCTGAAACGGGCGTCCTGAGCCGATGCGGACGAGAGGTGGGTCCCGTTCCGGGGCCCACCTTTCCCGCTCCGGCCAACCGAGCACTTTGGAACAAGACGGCGTGCCTGTCTCGGTGGGATCTTGGTGCCGAGTCCGACCACCGTCGTGATAACCCATGGGGATGACATGCTCAACAGGAGAAGACTGCTCGCCATCGGGGGTGCCGCCGTCGGCGGCGCTCTGATCCTGCCGGAGGGCCTGCCCGCCGCGTCGACCACGGCGGAGGTACCACGCTCGTTCTTACCCGGCGGCGGACACCTGTCCGGCCACGCCGTGTCGGCGAACTCGGTACGTCCCGCCGCGGCCGTGCCCGCGTTCAGCGTCGAGATGCCGATACCGCCCGTGCTGCAACCGTTCAAGGCCGACCCGGACGTCGACTTCTACCGCCTGCCGATCCAGCCCGCCAACGTGAACGTCCTGCCGGGCCTGCAGACGCCGGCGCTCACGTTCAACGGCGGCTTCGTCGGCCCCACGATCCGCGCCAGGACCGGGCGCCCCGTGTCGCTCACGGTCGGCAACCAGCTCGGCGAGGCAGCGAACGTCCACCTGCACGGCGGCCACGTCGCGGCGATCCACGACGGCCACCCGATGGACGTCATCGCACCGGGCGGGTCGCGCAACTACCTGTACCCGAACACCCAGCAGGGCGCCACGCTGTGGTACCACGACCACAGCCATCACACCGAGGCCGAGCACGTCTACTACGGCATGCAGGGCTTCTACATCATCGACGACCCGGCGGAGAGCGGCCTCAACCTGCCGAGCGGTCAGTACGACGTCCCGATCATGCTGCGCGACGGCCTGTTCGGCGAGGACGGCAGCCTCCTGATCGGCGGCGACGAGCCACGCAACACCATCCTGGCGAACGGCAAGCCACAGCCGTACTTCCCCGTCGCGGCACGCAAGTACCGCCTCCGGCTGCTGAACGGCGCGCTGCACCGGGAGTTCTTCCTGAACCTCGGCGGCGCGACCATGTACCAGATCGCGTCCGACGGCGGCCTGCTGCCGGCGCCGGTGGGGCGTACGGAGATCCGCCTGAGCCCGGCCGAGCGCACCGAGATCGTCGTGGACTTCTCCCGGTACCCGGTCGGCTCATCGGTCGTCCTCGGCGACTCCGGCTCCGGCCCGGTCATCCGCTTCGACATCACGCGCACGGCGTCGGACTCCAGCCGCATCCCCAGCACGCTGCGCGCGCTGCCGGCCCTGCCCACGCCCACCGCGGTGCGTGACGTGCGGCTGTTGTTCGACGTGTCCGACCCGAACAACCCGCTCGGCACCGTCAACGGGAACCCGTTCGACCCGAACCGCGCGGACGTGCGGATCAAGCGGGGTACCACGGAGATCTGGAACGTCACCAACGCCGACCCGGCGGACTTCGAGGTGCCGCACAACTTTCACATGCACCTGGTCCAGTTCCGGGTCCTCTCCCGCGACGGCCACGCTCCCGACCAGGACGACCTGGGCCGCAAGGACACGGTGCTCATCCCACCGACGAAGTCGATTCAGGTACAGGCCACCTTCGGCGACCACCTCGGCCGCTACGTGTACCACTGCCACTACCTCGAGCACTCCCAGATGGGCATGATGGCCCAGATGGAGATCTACTCGTAGCTCCGAACAGCAGGGGCCTCCGACCCGGCCGGGTCGGAGGCCCTTCGCGTGACGGGTACAGCAGAAAGCCGAGTGGGGAGCCTGTCTCCACTCGGCTTTCCTTGTCGGCAGTCCCGTCAGGCTTCTGCGGGTGCTGCCTGCTGCCCGAACGGCGGCACGTGACGCAGGCGGGTGGCCACCAGTGCCGACATGCCCAGGAAGACGATCGTGCCGATGGCCGCGATCACGTGGAACGCCGACGCGAACGCCTCCTGCGCCGGGCCCAGCACCGCCTCGGCGGCGCTGGGGGACAGGTCGGACGCCGCCGCGGTGGCGCCTGCCAGGCTGTCCTCCGCGGCCGCTGCCACTCCCGGCGACGTGTCACCCGGCAGGTCGAGCGTGCCCCGGTAGACGGCAGCGGCGATCGTGCCGTAGATCGCGAAGCCCAGCGTGTTGCCGAACTCGTTGCCCATCTGCGCCAGCGAACCCGCCGAGCCGGCCTGCTCCGGCGGTGCCGAGGCGAGGACGAGGTTGGTGCCCAGCCCCGGCATCGGCGCCCCACAGAACGAGGTAATCACGAAGCCGACGATCAGCGGGGTCGCACCGGCGCTCGTGTCGAACTGCGTCATCAGGAACATGCCTGCCGCGGCACCGACCAATCCGATCGCGATCACGTACGCGGGCCGGAAACGCGCGGCCAGCTTCGGCCCGACCTGGAACCCGAGTGCGCCGGCCACCATGCCCGGCACCATCGCGAGACCCGCCTGTGCCGTGGACATGCCCACGACGAGCTGGAAGTACAGCAGCATCGTCAGCATGAACCCGCCACCCAGCATGCTGTTGAACAGCAGGCCGGTCAGCGACGTCCCGATCGTGCGGTCGCGCAGCAGACGCAGGTCCACCAGCGGGTCGGACAGCCGCTTCTGCCTGCGGAAGAACACGACACCGAAACCGAGACCCACCACCAGGGACAGCAGCGGCACCGGCGCCCAGCCGTACCTGGCCAGCTCCTTGATGCCGTAGACGGCGGGCAGGAGCGCCACCAGCGACAGCACCACGCTCGTCGGGTCGAGCTTGCCCGCCCTCGGGTTCTGTGACTCCGGCAGCAGCTTCGGGCCGAGCACCAGCAGCAGCACCATGATCGGCACGCCGAGCAGGAACACCGAGCCCCACCAGAAGTGGTCGAGCATGAACCCGCCGATCACCGGTCCGAAGATCGCGCCGAGGGAGAACGTGGCCGACCAGACGCCGAACGCGGTCGCCATCTGCTTCGGGTCCCGGAACAGCGCCGAGATCAACGCCATCGAGGACGGCATCAGCGTGGCCCCGGCGACGCCGAGCAGTGCCCTGGCCGCGATCAGCATCTCCGCGCTGGTCGAGTAGGCACACAGGACCGAGCCGACGAGGAACGCGGCCGAACCCATCATCAGCAGCTTGCGGTGCCCGATCCGGTCGCCGAGCGTGCCCATGGTGACCAGGAAGCCGGCGAGCACGAACCCGTAGATGTCGGTGACCCACAGCTGTTCGTTGTTGCTCGCGTGCAGGTCGGTGGCGAGGTTCGGCAATGCCAGCAGCAGCACGAAGAGGTCGATGGCGACGATGAAGGTCGGTAAGGCAAGCGCTGCCAGCCCGATCCACTCCCGCCTTCCGGCCGTCGTCGGTGCGTCATCAACAGCAGTCACAAGCCGATTCCCTTCACAGACGGCGGGGCCCGGTCACCGTGTGCTCCGGGCCCGCCGCGCTACTTACAGATACGGCCCCAGGCTCCCGCAACAGGGCGTTCCCGGACATCTTTCAACGTGCTCGATCCGGCGCGGGCCCGGAATACTTCCACGCCCGGATATCCGGGTGAGAAATTCACTCGAAATCCGCTGGCCTTTTGTTCGAGGATGCGGTAATCACCGGACCAACCCCAGGTCCGGGTTACCGAGCAGCCAGGAAGAACGGGTTCCGGTGCACCATTGTCCATATCCGCCGTTGGCGATCAAATGCGCTGTGCGCCCCAACGGTCGGCAATGGAGGTTGATTATGGGGCTGGAGCCCATTCGTACACCCACGACCGCGCCGAGGGTGGCACCGGAAGCCGGCCCGGCCCCGGGTCGGGACGAGCTGCGGCGCATGGCGTTCCTGTACCAGGACGGCGCCATGCTGGCCGCCACGGTGCGTGCGCTGCACGCCATCGGGCGGCTCGACCACGAGCTGCCGAGGCGCCCCGACGACAACGGCTACCTGCGGGTGGCCTGGCGCTGCCTCGCGGCGACCGGCTGGCTCACCGAGGAGGTCCAGGGCATGTGGACCCTCGCGGGCCGCTCGGCGCTGCGCCGCAACCGCGACCGCTACGTCGCCGCGGGCGAGTTCCTCGCGAGGTTCGACAGCAACGACCCGGAGTGCTGGACCGTCCCGTGGGACGCCGACACCCGTGCCGAGTTCGCCGACCTGGTCGACGGGCACGTCGCGTGGCGGGCAGGCGCCGACCCCGACGACCTGGTCACCCTGCACCTGGACGGGGCGCTCGCCGTGCCAGCGATGCTGTCGCTGCGTGGTCTCGGGACGCTCGACAGCCCGGAAGGCGACATCGCCCGGCTGCTGACGCTTCTGGGGTGGCTGGACGGTGAGGGGGAGTGGACCCCGCTGGGCACCGCGAGCCTCGCGTTCGTCGACCACTTCGGACTGGTCGGCTCCTACCTGCCGATGCTGTCCCGGCTGCCGGAGCTGTACCGGGGCGACGTCGTCGTCACCCCGGGCGACGGCGAGTGGCACTGCGAGCGGCGGCTCAACGTCCAGGCGAGTGCCGCGGCCCACCGGCGGTACTTCCTCGACGCCGACCCGGTGTTCCGCGACATCCTGAGCGCGCGGTCGCGGCCGGCGTTCATCGCCGACATGGGCTGCGGCGACGGCAGCTGGCTCGCGCACCTGTACGGCATGTTCGGCGACGAGATCCGCTACGTCGGCATCGACGTCAGCCCGGTCGCCCTGGACACCGCCCGCGAGGTGCTCGAGGCGGCGGGCGTGTCGGACCCGATCCTGCTGATCGGCGAGATCGGCGACCCGGACAAGCTCGCCGTGAGCCTGGAGGAGCACGGCCTGTCGATGGAGGACGGGCTGCACATCCGCTCGTTCATCGACCACGACCGCCTCTACCAGGGCGACGGGCCGCGTGAGCCGGTGCCCGGCTGGGCGACCGGCGCGTACGTCGCCCCGGACGGGTCACCGCTGACCGCGGCCGAGGTGGAGACCGACCTGGTCGCGCACCTGCGCCGCTGGGCACCGCACACGAGGCGGCACGGCATGGTGGTGCTGGAGGCGCACTGCGTGGCACCGCAGGTCGCGCGGCGCCACCTCGGTGCGCTCCACTCGGTCGCGTTCGACGCCTACCACGGCCTGTCGCACCAGTACCCGATGGAGTACCCGGCGTTCCTGCGCTGCTGCCGACTCGCCGGGTTCGAGCCGACGGACCACCTGGAGCGCAGGTACCCGACCTCGCGGCCGTTCGTGGCGGTGTCGCTCAACCGGCTGGCACCGGTGCGGCCTGCGCCGTCGTTCGAGCCCGCCGAGCGCCACGGGGACACGTGGCAGCCCGAGCAGGACACCGACCTCACCGACGGCGCCCGACTGCACGAGCTGCTCTACGTCGACGGCGACCTGACCTGGCCGCGCCGCTGGTCGGCCGGTGCGACGGGCGTGGTCGTGCACGACACGCTGGCCAACGTCGAGAACCTCGTCGACCACGCGCTGCCCGGCCAGGTGGTCAGGGTGCTCGACTACGGCGCGGGCACCGGGTTGGCCTCGCTGGAGCTGGTGCGCGCCTTCGTGGAGCACCGCGTGGTGGAGCGGCTCGCGGAGCGGGAGGCGTCGCTGGAGCTGCACGTCGTGGACATCCCCACGCCGTGGTTCGCCCAGGGCTACGCGCTGCTGCGGGACGTGCCGTTCACCCGCTTCCACTCCCTGCGCGACGACGAGGGCCGGTTCCGCCCGCTGCTGGAGGTCACGGGCGGGCGCGAGGTCGACGTGGTGGTGGCCAACATGGTCTTCCACCTGCTCAACGACGACGCCATGCGTGTCGCGTCCGCCTCGATGGCGGGAGTGCTGCGCCCCGGCGGTCTGCTCGTGTACAGCTCACCGGACCTGGCGCCGGCGACGTCGAACTCGCTGCTGTTCCACGACGCCAACCGCCTGCTGCGCAAGTACTGGCTGGCGGCACTGGACAGTGTGGAGGGTGGCCCGGTGCCGCCGCAGCTGCGTGCGGCCGTGGCGGCGGCGCACTCGGTGTCTCGTGAGGACGCCCAGCGGCGGGCCGACCGGCGCATCCTGCCGAGCCCGCGTGACGTGTCGTCGGTGGAGTCGGCGCTGGCGCCGCACTTCGACGGCAGGACCACGCGGCGCACGGACGAGATGCTCGCCGAGGAGATCCTGATGACCACGTTCGTGCCGGCGAACCAGGCCGAGTACCTGGCCGAGATCCCGGACGCGGACCTGCGCGGCGAGCTGATCCGCCACCTGATGGTCGAACGGGTCCTCCCGGAGCTGATGGGCGGCTCGGCGGGCACGGCGAACGGCCTGAACATCGCCTGGGCGACGGGCAGGTACCACCGCCGCTGACGGGAAGGCGGCGCCACTCCGGTGGCGTCGCCCTTCTTCTGTTCTCGCACACGAGAAACGCCCGGCCGAAGCCGGGCGTCTTTCGGATGTCCTCGTCAGGAGGCCAGGCGCTCTCCCACGTCGTCGCCCGGGTCCGCCAGCAGCTTGTACGGGTCGTCCATCTCGACCCAGCCGAGGCCGGGCGGGCAGCGGTCGTAGCCGAGGAGCCGCCGGACCTCCTCCGGGTACTTCAGGACGGCCTCACGCGACAGTGCCAGGTACTGGTTCTCCTCCTGGCGCAGGTTGCCGAGGTCCAGCGCTATGGTCAGCCCGGTCCTCGGCTTGTCGCTCGTGTTCTTGCCGCCGCTGTGGTACACGCCGCCGAGCCAGATCAACCCGGAGCCCGCGGGCATCGACGTCGGGAACGCCTCGTCCGTGGACGGTGCGCGCTCGTCGTCCCAGTGGTGGCTGCCCGGGATCACCAGCGTGCCACCGTTCGCCGCGGTGAACTCGCTCATCGCGAGCATCAGCTGCACCCGGCTCGTCGGCCCGGGGTGGGTGCGCAGGTGGAGCGCGTCGTCCCGGTGCAGCGGCTGCTTTCCCTGGCCTGGGTGGATCTGGATCAGCTGCGTGCCGCTGATCTGGATCGTCGGCGTCATCTCCACGCGGTTCTTGCCGATGTACATGGGAATCGGCTTCTGCATGATCGCGCGGGCCGCTCCGAGGTAGTGCGGCTGCGTGACCACCGGCGTCAGCTTGTCGGTACGGCCGAAGACCGACGACACCCGGCGGGTCTTCGTGCCGTTGTACCAGTCCTCGCCGTAGCCCTGGGCGTCCAGTGCCGGGCCGAGGTCGGTCCACAGCGCGTCGAGGGTGCCCGCGTCGACGAAGTCCTCGACGATCACGCCACCGTCCCGCTCGAGGATCTCGACGACCTCGTCCACACTGGCCTCGGGCGTCACCCGTTCCAGACCGGCCATCGTTCACGCACCTTCCTGTCTCAGGCCGCCGAAGCCTCTTCGGCCTTGGTGACCACGGTCGCGACGAGCGTCGCCAGGTTCGGGTCGTCCTCGAAGATGTCGCCGACGTCGAGCCAGACGTCCAGCTCCTCCTCGATGCGCGACACGAGCCGCACGGCCGAGATGGACTCGCCACCCAGCTCGAAGAACGTGGCGCCCTCCTGCCCGTCGGGCACGGTGAGCACGTCCCGCCAGATCGTCTCGACCTGCTGCGCGATGTTGCTGCTCATAGACTTTCCTCCCACTGCGGTCCAGACGTCGGACGCGAAGGACTCACCGCTACATCCTGGTTTCGGGGCGGGTCGACCGCATCTTGTGATGTGCTCCGTCGTGGCACGGCCGTTCCTTTCCGCATTCCCCGTCCATAACATCGAAGCCATGCCTGACATCACGGCCGCGAGCCGGGACCGCTACATCGACCTGCTGAAGCGGGTCATCACCAACGTGATCTACGAGGATCCGGCGATACCGAACCCGGTGTTCGACCGCCAGGAGTTCAGCTCGTGGGCACGGAAGACGGGAAGCGACTGGCCGACCGTCGCGCACACGATGGTCGGCATGACGAGACTCGACAACGTCCAGGAATGCCTGGAAAAGGTCATCGCCGAGGACGTGCCGGGGGACTTCATCGAGACGGGCGTGTGGCGTGGCGGCGTGTGCATCCTGGCGCGCGGCATCTTCGAGGCGTACGGCATCACCGACCGGGAGGTCTGGGTGGCGGACTCGTTCGAGGGCGTGCCGACGGCGACCGACCTCAG
The DNA here is from genome assembly GCF_004364325.1 of Actinophytocola oryzae. Lineage (GTDB taxonomy): Bacteria > Actinomycetota > Actinomycetes > Mycobacteriales > Pseudonocardiaceae > Actinophytocola > Actinophytocola oryzae. Next base: position 154,970 of record NZ_SOCP01000021.1, read on the forward strand.
CCACTCGATCGACCGGCAGCTGAACATGCACGAGCACAACGAGGTCCTCGGCGTCGACGAGAACGCCGTGCGACGCAACTTCGAGCGCTACGGACTGCTCGACGACCAGGTGCAGTTCCTGCCCGGGTGGTTCAACAAGACGCTGGCGGCGGCGCCGATCGAGCGGCTGGCGGTGCTGCGCCTGGACGGCGACCTGTACGAGTCCACACTGGACGCGTTGAACCCGCTCTACCCCAAGCTGTCCGTCGGCGGCTACGTCATCATCGACGACTACCTCGTGCCCGGCTGCAAGGTCGCCGTCGACGAGTTCCGCGCCGAACACGGGATCGACGACCCCCTGCACCGGATCGACCGCTGGAGTGTCTACTGGCGACGGACGAGGTAGTGAGGAGCGCCCAGCCAATGCCGGCTGAATGCACTGAAGGACGCCTTCGTAACGCTCAGCGTTACGAAGGCGTCCTTCAGTACATCCGGTGCTGGATCAGCAGTCTGCGAGAAGTGTCCGGTCCCGTCCCGGTGCGACGATTCTCCCTGTCTCACAGGGGGCTTTGGACTTGGGTCAGGTGCTCATGAACGATGACGGCGGCCGGGCTAACTTAGCGGCCATCCCAGGACACACACGGCCGGACCCGCGTCGGTGGGCGGCACTGGTCGTGCTGTGCACGGCCACTTTCATCATCATCCTCGACGGTTCCATCGTGTTCGTCGCGGTCCCGTCGATGTCCATGGACCTGGCGCTGACGCCCAGCGCCGTCCAGTGGGTGGTGAGCAGCTACCTCCTCAGCTTCGGCGGACTGCTGCTCCTCGGCGGGCGCATCGCGGACCTGCTCGGCAGGCGCCGGATGTTCATGCTCGGCTCCGGCCTCCTCGCGGTGTCCGCGCTGCTGTGCGGGCTCGCCTGGTCGGTGGAGATCCTCATCGCCGCCCGGGTACTCCAGGGCTTCTCCGCGGCGATCATGACGCCGACGGCACTCTCGATCCTGGTGAACATGTTCGCCGAGGGTCGGGAACGCAACAAGGCACTCGGTGTCTGGAGTTCGGCGGGCGGTGTCGGCGGCACGGTCGGCGCGTTGCTCGGCGGCCCGCTCACCAGCGGCCCCGGCTGGAGTTGGATATTCTACGTCAACATCCCGTTCGCCGTGCTCATGGTCGTCCTGAGCCCGCTGCTGCTCAAGGAGAGCTTCGACCGGACCCGAGCCAGGACCTTCGACGTGGCAGGCGCCCTCACCAGCACGGCCGCGCTCGTGCTGCTGGTGTTCGCCATCGTCGACGCACCCACCGCGGGCTGGGGGAGCGGGCAGACGATCGGCCTGTTCGTCGCCGTGCTCGTGCTCCTGGTCGCGTTCGTCGCGGTCGAACGCCGCTCCGCCTCGCCACTGCTGCCGCTGCACTACTTCCGCGGCAGGGGCTTCGTCGGCGGCAACCTGGTGATCGTCGCGGTCGGCATGGTGGTGCACGGCGGCATGGGTTTCATCATGACCCAGTACGCGCAGATCTACCTCGGCTACTCGCCCGTCCAGTATGGACTGATGTTCGCCGTGATGACCGTGCTGACCATCGTCGGCTCGGCACTCGCCGGCGGCCCGCTGGTGCTGCGGTTCGGTCCCCGGCCGGTCGCCGTGGCCGGCCTGCTGCTGATCGGTGCCAGCGCACTGAGCCTGTCGGCGATCTCCGTGCCCGGCAGCTTCGTCGACGACATGCTGCTGGGGATGCTGCTGTTCGGCCCCGGTCTCGGCCTCGCGTTCGTGGCCGGCTCGGTCGCCGGGCTGGCCGGTGTGCCCGCGCGTGATTCCGGGGTCGCCTCCGGGGTCAACAACGCCTCGTTCCACATCGGCGGCGCACTGGGCATCGCCATCATGTCCACGGTCGCCCTCACCGCGGCGAGCGGGCCCAACCCGGCGGCCGCCACGGTCGCGGGCTTCGGGGTCGCGTTCGTCGTCGCCATCGGGTTCGCGGTGCTCGGCATCCTCGCCGCGCTGGTCCTCCTGCGCCGCCCGTCCCACACCGCGACCACCACGGTCATCACACCCGACCGCGGCCGCAGGGCCGCCTAGATGACCAGCACACAGGACCGCACAGCGAGAGATGCGGCCCTGTCGACCCGGAACAAGACTGACCGCAGGAACGAACCTGACGCAGGAGAGAACAGCCATGGGTGAATGCCCCGCACTCGACACCGCAGGTCGCGACATTCACGGGCAGGCGGCGGCGCTGCGCGCCATCGGCCCCGCAGTCAAGGTGGAGCTGCCCGGCGGCGTGCACGTGTGGTCGATCAACAGTGCCTCCGTGATCAAGCAGTGCCTGATGGACCCGAGGGTCACCAAGAGCGCGCGCAACCACTGGCCCGACTTCATCGAGGGTCGCATCCCCCGGGACTGGGAGCTGATCAGCTGGATCGCCATGGACAACATGGTGACCGCGTACGGCCAGGACCTGCGCCGGCTGCGCAGGCTGATCGGCCCGGCCTTCCTCCCCAAGCGAGTCGAGTCGATCCGCCCCAAGGTCGTCGAGTTCACCGAGATGCTGCTCGGCGGGCTCGCCGCAGCGGAGCCTGGCGGGGTCGTCGACCTGCGGGCGGCGTTCTGCTACCCGCTGCCGCTGCTGGTCGTCGCCGAGCTGATCGGCATGGACCAGGCCGCGATCGACAAGACCACCTCGGTCATGATGATGATGGTCGACACGACCGTCACCCCCGAGCAGGCGCAGGCCGTGCTCGCGGGCTGGCGCGGCGCGATGATCGACTTCATCGCGTCCAAGCGGGAGAACCCCGGTGAGGACATCACGAGCGACCTGATCGCCGCCCGTGACGACGAGACCGGCTCCAAGCTCTCCGAGGACGAGCTGATCGACACGATCTTCGCGATCCTCGGCGCCGGCTCCGAGACCACGATCAACTTCTTCGACAACGCGATCACCCAGCTGCTGACCCACCGCGACCAGCTCGACCTCGTGCTGTCGGGGAAGTCGTCGTGGGAGGACGTGATCGAGGAGACCCTGCGGGTGCAGGCGCCGCTCGCCAACCTCCCGCTGCGGTACGCGGCGGAGGACCTCGAGGTCGAGGGCGGTATCACGATCCCCAAGGGCGATCCGATCCTGGTGAACTTCGCCGCCTACGGTCGGGACCCGCAGCTGCACCCGGACAACCCCGAGGGCTTCGACATCACCCGTGAGGACAAGTCGCACCTGACGTTCGGCCGTGGCGCGCACTACTGCCTCGGCGCGGGCATCGCCCGCAGCGTCGCCGCGATCGGATTGTCCACCCTGTTCGACCGGTTCCCGAAGCTCGACCTCGCGGTCACGGTGGACGAGCTGGTGCCGCTGACGTCGTTCATCATGAACGGCCATCAGTCACTGCCGGTGCGGCTGACCGAGGCCGCGTCCGCGGCCGCGTGACCGGGACAGCGAGGAGAGAAGAGATGTCCGAACGGTGGGAGCTGCTGGTCAGGCGCGACGACCTCGCGGTGACGGAGGTGCGCGAGGCCGAGGTGCCGGAGCTTTCCGACGGCGAGGTCGAGCTGGCCGTCGAGCGGTTGGCGCTGACCATGAACAACGTCACCTACGCGCGGTGGGGCGAGGTCCCGCCGCTGAACTTCTGGAACGCCTTCCCCGCGACGGATCCCGCGTGGGGCAGGCTGCCGGTGTGGGGTTTCCTGCGGGTGTCGCGGTCGCGGCACGCCGACTTCGCACCGGGTGACCGCTACTTCGGTTACGTGCCGTCGTCGAGCCACCACGTCGTCACGCCCGGCCCGGCGTCACGCGGGTTCGTCGACACCACGCCGGACCGGTACTTCGCACACCCGTGGTACCAGACGTTCCAGCCGGCGCCCGAGGCGGACGGCCGCGACGACCGCAGGACGCTGCTGCGGCCGATCTACCCCGCGTCGTTCCTCGTCGCGGACTTCGTGGCGGGCAAGGGCGGGGACGACGGGCTCACCGTGCTCGTCACGTCCGCGTCGAGCAAGGTCGCGATCGGGATCGCGCACCGGTTGCGTGGCAACGAGAACGTGCGGGTGGTCGGGCTGACCTCCGAGTCCAACGCGGAGTTCGTGGCGAGTCTGGAGCTGTACGACTCGGTGGCCGCGTACGACGATCTGGCGCCGGTGTCGGCCGACGGCCCGGTCGCGGTGGTCGACCTCGCCGGTGACAACGAGGTGCTGACCGCGGTGCACCGCACGTTCCAGAGCGACCTGGTGCACGTGGCGCTGCTCGGCTGGACCCACGGCGCGCAGCCGCCACCGCCACTGACCGACCCGACGCCGGAGCTGTTCTTCACCCCCGCGGTGGAGGGTGTCCTGATCGAGGCGGAGGGCGAGGACGCGTTCTTCGCCCGCTACGAGGCCGCGGAGAGCGCCTTCATCGACGTGACCGAGTCGTGGCTGAAGATCGCCGAGGCCAGTGGCCCCGAGGCGGTCGCGACGGTGTACCGGAGCCTGCTCGACGGGACACACCCCGTGGACGGCTTCACCATTATCACGCCCTGACGAGAGAACGACCGACGGCGGGCCGCCAGCTCTGGCGGTCCGCCGTCGTCGTGTGTCGTGAGGACGGGGAGAACATTGCTCGCAAGCGGAAAGATGCGCCGTTGCCCCGGGGAATGTGATTCTTGACCGGAGTCGGTGTGAGTATTGGCCTCCGAGAAAAGGATCGCGCAGTGACAGTAACGGCGATAGTTCCGCCCAACGGATTTCCGCTGCCGCCGGAACCCGAGCTGACGCCCGAGGAGGTGGTGGCCCGCGCCGTGGCGATCGCCAGGACGCTGGTCGCCCGGCAGTCCGAGGCCGAGGAACGCACATACTACGCGGCCGACGTCCACGAGGCCTTCTCCAGGGCCGGTTTCTACCGGATCCTCGTGCCGAGGCGCTACGGCGGCTACGAGTTCGGTGTGGACACCTTCATGCGGGTCGTGCGCGCACTGGCCCGCGGCTGCCCGTCCACCGGCTGGATGTACTGCCTCGGCGCCGTGCACGCCGTGTTCGCGGGCACCGTGTTCGAGGAGCGTGCGCAGGAGGAGATCTTCTCCGTCGGCGACTTCATCGCCCCGGCGACGGTCATGCCGGGCGGCACCGCGGAACGCCACCCCGACGGCGGCTGGATCATCAACGGCCGCTTCGGTTACTGCTCCGGCGCGCCCTACGCGACCCACTTCATCGGCCACGCGCTCGTCACCCACGAGGAGGGCGAGGAGCCCGCGCCGATGCTGTTCGTCGCGCCACGCGACCAGTTCCGGCGCCTCGACGACTGGGGCCAGCAGCTCGGGCTCAAGGGCAGCGGCTCGCACACCATCGTGATGGAGAACGCACACGTCCCCGACTACTGCGTCCTGCACACCCACATGAGCTTCTACCAGGTGAGCGAGGACACCCCGGGCCGGCGGCTGCACATCAACCCGCAGTACGGCGGCGGCCCGCTGAGCTTCATGATGCTCGAGTCCGCGTGCCTCGCGGTCGGCATCGCCTACGGCGCGCTCGACGAGTACGAGGAGCTGATGCGGACGCGGAACACGCTGTTCCCGCCCGTGATGTCCCGCGCGGAGGACCCGGACTACCAGCGGTGGTACGGCGAGGCCACGGGCAAGCTGGCGACCGCCGAGGGCGCCATCGAGAACACCATCACGCAGTGGCAGGACCTCTGCGTCGAAGGCCCGCAGGCGTTCACCCCCGAGGTGGAGTTCCGGCTCGCCACGATGTGCCGCGAGGTCATCCGGCTGAGCTGGACGGCGGTCGAGCAGTTTCTGTTCCCCACCGCGGGATCCAGCTCCGTGAGCCGGGGCCAGCGCATCGAGCGCGTGTGGCGCGACCTCTCCATGCTGCAGAGCCACGCGGGCATCTCCGTCGCGATGAACACGATGGTGAACCGTGAGCTGTCCAAGGCGCGGTTCGGCATTCAGGACCAGCACTGACTGCTGAACAGCATGTCAGGAGATAGGAGGACATCTTGGCCACCACGATCCCGACGCGCGATGAGCTCGTGCGCAAGGCGTCGGAGCTGATCCCGCTCCTGCGCAGGCACGCGTCCTGGACCGAGGAGAACCGGCGGCTGCACGACGAGACCGTCGAGGCGCTGGCCGACGCGGGGGTGTTCAGGCTCCGGCGCCCCAAGCACTTCGGCGGGTACGAAGTGGACAGTCAGACGCTGGTCGACATCGGCACCGCACTGGGGCAGGGCTGCGGCTCCACCTCGTGGGTCGCGTCGGTCTACTGGATCCCGACCTGGATGGCCAGCCAGTTCCCGGACGAGGTGCAGGACGAGGTCTTCGCCACCCCCGACGTCCGGATCTGCGGCACGCTGAGCCCGTCCGGCATGGCCGCCCCGGTCGACGGCGGTGTCGTCGTGAACGGCAAGTGGGGCTTCATCAGCGGTGCCCACCACGCGCAGTGGCAGGAGATCATCGCGATCCTGATCCCGCCGGACGGCCAGCCGTACCCGATCATGGCCCTGGTGCCCATGTCGGACCTGCTCGTCGTCGACGACTGGGACACCTCAGGCCTGCGTGGCACCGGCAGCGTCAGCACCGTCGCCAAGGACCTGTTCGTCCCGGCCGAGCGCATCCTGCCGCTGCCGGTCGTGCTGCAGGGCCAGACCGCCTCGAAGCGCAACGCGAACTCGACCGTCTACCGCGCGCCGCTGCTGCCGGTCGCCGCCGCCTCCTCGGTCGGCACGATCGTCGGCATGGCGAAGGGCGCGCGGGACGTGTTCCTGAAGCGGCTGCCGGAGCGCAAGATCACCTACACCGGCTACGAGAGCCAGCGCGAGGCGCCGATCACGCACTTCCAGGTGGCCGAGGCGACGATGCGGATCGACGAGGCCGAGTTCCACGCGCAGCGCACGGCGAAGCTGGTCGACGCCAAGGGCGCCGAGGGCACCGAGTGGAAGCTCGAGGAGCGGGCCAGGACGCGGGCGGACATCGGCGCGGTGGTGCGGCTGGCCAAGGACGCGATCGACATCCTCGCCACGGCGAGCGGCGGATCCTCCATCTACAGCGGCATCCCGATCCAGCGGATCAACCGCGACATCCAGGCGGTCAACCTGCACGCGCTCATGCACCCCAACACGAACACCGAGCTGTACGGCCGGGTGCTGTGCGGCCTGGAGCCAAACACGCTCTACATCTAGTCCGTCGATCCCCAGAAAGGTAAGGGAGAGCATGACCACCGACGCGGACAAGGCCGCGATCGCCGCCCTGACACAGAGGATGGTGACGGGCTGGGCCTACGGGGACGCGGACGCCATCGCGAACCTGTTCCCCGAGGACGGCACGCTGATCCTCTCCGGTGTGTACTGCGACAACCGCGAGGCGATCCGGGAGTACTTCGCCAAGGCGTTCGACAGCCACTACAAGAACACCCAGGTGACCGGCAAGCCGATCCAGATCCGGGCGATCACCCCGGACGCGGCGATCCTCTACAGCCACGGCGGCGTGCTCGCGGCCGGTGAGACCGAGGTCGTGGAGGGCAGTGCGATCCGTGCCTCCTGGCTGTGCGTGAAGCGGGACGGCCAGTGGCTGCTGGCGGCCTACCAGAACACGCCGCGTTTCGACGAGAGCATCCCCGGCGGGGGCGCGGCCGAGGCTGCCTGACGCCAGGGGCCAGGAGTGTGGGTCGTTGTCCGGTGTGGACGGACAACGGCTCACACTTTTGTTGTTTCACAGGGTTTATCCAGGATTGCGGTAACGCGAATACCGGCCGGCCGCAGCATGGTCGGAGTGTCGGGTGGGTACGACTGTGACGCATGCTTGACGGGCAAGTGTGGGTGCGGTCGACCGACTACATGGTGTCGGATCGCTTCTGTACGAGCAGAGGAGTGGCTGAGGGGTATGACGGGTTACTACGAGATCCGGCACCGGGTGGGGTTCGAGGAGACGAACTTCGTCGGCAACGTGTACTACGTGAACTACCTGCGCTGGCAGGGTCACTGCCGGGAACGCTTCCTGGTGGAGATGGCGCCCGCGGTGCTGGCGGAGATCATGCACGACGACCTGAAACTGTTCACGCTGAAGGCCGAGTGCGAGTTCTTCGCCGAGATAACGGCCTTCGACGAGCTCTCCGTGCGGATGCGTCTCGAGGAGCTGACCCAGACCCAGATCCTGTTCAGCTTCGACTACGTGCACCTGCGCCAGGACGGCCAGGAGAGCCTCATCGCGCGGGGCAAGCAGCGGATCGCGTGTATGCGCGGTCCCAACAACAACACGGTGCCGAGCAGGGTGCCCGCGTCGCTGCTGAAGGCGCTGGCACCGTTCACGACGGCAGGCGCACCGAACGGACAAGCGGCCGCGGGAGCATGATGTGAAGAGCGAACGCCACCTGGCCCCGGTGCACTCCGCCGCGGCGTTGCGGGACGTGATGTCCAACTTCGCCACGGGGATCACCGTTCTCACCGCGGGCGGGGACCACTGCCACGGGATGACCGCGAACGCGTTCAGCTCCGTGTCACTGGAACCGCCGATGGTGTTGTGCTGCATCGCCCGCACGGCGCAGATGCACGAGGCCATCCTGCGCACCCGCCACTTCGGGGTCAGCGTGCTCAGCGCGGACCAGGAGGACGTGGCCCGCTACTTCGCGAGCCGTGGCCGGGCCATGGGCCTCGCCCAGTTCGACGAGGTCGACTGGTTCCCCGGCCCGCGCAGTGGCGCCCCGCTGCTCGTCGGCTCGCTCGCCTGGCTCGACTGCGAGCTGGCCGAGGTCTACCACGGCGGCGACCACTCGATCTTCGTCGGCACCGTGCTCGACGCGGCACGGCGGTCGGGCGAGGCGCTGCTGTTCTTCGGCGGGGGCTTCCACCAGGGCATGCCCTCGCCGCGCAGCGCCTGACCTGGAGGATCCCATGTTGGTGAGCGTGACCGGCGGCACCGGCTTCGTCGGTGCCCACACGGTCGCCGCGCTCCGCGGCGCGGGCCACCAGGTCCGGCTGCTCGTCCGCGACCACGCCACTGCGGACAGAGCGCTGGCGCCACTGGGAGTCACCTCGGGCGAGGTGGGCGTCGTCGTCGGGGACGTGCTCGACGCGGACAGCGTACGCAGGCTGGTGAAGGGCGCGGACGTGGTGCTGCACGCGGCGTCCGTGTACTCGTTCGACAGCAGGTGGCACCGGGCCATGCGGGCCACCAACGTGGTGGGCACCGAGCTGGTGCTGGCCGCCGCGCTCGGGGCAGGCGCTCGGGTCGTGTACGTCTCCAGCTTCGGTGCGCTGCTCCCCGCCACGGACGAGGTCGGGCCGGACAGCCCGGTCGGCCGCCCCCGTGAGGCGTACCTGGCGAGCAAGGCCGCGGCCGAGACGGTCGCCCGCCGCCACCAGGACACCGGCGCCCCTGTCGTCATCACCTACCCACCCGCCCTGCTCGGCCCGCACGACCCGAAGCCGGGTGACCAGAACAACCGGTTGCGCAACACCCTGCGCGGCCTGGTGCCGGTGTGGCCGTCGGGCGGGCTGCCGGTCGGCGACGTCCGCGACACGGCCGCACTGCACGCGGCGCTGGCCGACGCGGCCGAACCGGACGGGAACCGCTTCTTCGGGCCGGGTCACCACCTGACCACGCGGGAGTACGTGCGAACGCTGCGCGAGGTCACCGGACGGGCGTTGCCCACAGTCCACCTGCCGGCCCGCGCCATGTTGCCGTTCGGCCTGCTCACCAGCCTCGCGCAGCGGTTCTGGCCGTGGCACATCCCCGCGGAGTACGGCGCGATCTACACGTGCGCGTGCGCCGCACGGGTGGGGGAGCGGGCCCCGACGTTCGGCGTCGCCGCGCGGCCGGCCACCGAGACCTTCACCGACACCGTGCGCTGGCTGCACCGCGCCGGGCTCCTGTCCGCACGCGCGGCGGGAGCGGCAGCCGCGGTGCCCACATCGTGATGGAGAGGGAGTCCCCGATGCCCAACCACGTGGCCTACCGGGAAACCATCGAGAGCGTGACGGCCCTCGTGGCCGACCACGGCCTGTCCGAGGACCTGCTGGTGCCCTCGTGCCCCGGCTGGACGGTCCGCGACCTCGTGGGGCACCTGGTGGGCATCTGCTCGTTCGCGGTCGGCATGCGCTCGGCGTGGGCCGAGGCGGAGCAGTCCTCCGCGGACATGGACCTCGCGGGCCTGCTCGCGGAGTGGACCAGGATGGGGGAGCAGGCGGCGCGTGTCCTGGAGGCAGGCGGTGACCGGCGCGGCAGCCTGATGGTGATGGACGCCTTCACCCACGAGCTGGACCTGCGTTACGCCGCCGGTGCCCCGCTGCCGAGCGACCACCCGGCGTTCACGCGGGCGTTCGAGGTGGTGCTGAACGGGTTCTCCGCCGAGGTCGTCGCGCACGGCCTGCCCGCCGTGCTCGTCGAGGTCGACGGCAGGGAGTGGCAGGCGGGCGACGGTGAGCCGGTGGCGACGCTGTCGGGGGACCGGTACGACATCTACCGCTCGCTCGCGGGCAGGCGCACCCACGAACAGATCACGAGACTGGGCTGGAGCCGGGATTCACACCGCTGGCTGCCGGCATTCACGTGGGGCCCGTTCAGCCCGCCCGTGCACGCCGTGGAAAACGTGGTGGCGGTCTCCTGAACGCCCCGGGTCGGCGCCGGCAAATGCACTGAAGGCGTCCTTCGTAACGCCCAGCGCAACGAAGGCGTCCTTCAGTACAGGTGGCGGGGCGGCGGCGGGTCAGAAGCGGCCGGGTGCGTTCTTCCGGGGGCCGATGTACACGATGCCGTACGAGTCGAAACTGTGCACCCGCATCTTGATGGCCATGCCGTTCTCGAGCACGACTAGGAACTCACTCAATTCCTGCTCGTCCTCGATGACGTGATGGGTGTGCAGCAGCGACCGCTCGGCCATCGCGAAGAGGGCCGCGTACACCGCGTCCTTCTCCCGCCGCGAGGCGTCCGCCGACCAGCTCGCCAGCACGTCATGCCCGGTGTCCAGGCGAACGCGAGGGTGGTTGAGCCGGCCTGCCGGCTCGAGGGGGCGGTTCATGTCGCCTCCGTCCCGCGCAACCTGGGAGCCCTGGTGGGGCCGTTGCATAACACCGTTGCGCTACCTTAAAGCTAGCGCCGTTATGTAACAATGTCAAGGTGCCGAGAAAAGCAGATCCGAACGTTCGGACCACACTCATCGACATCGCCGCGCGGCTGCTTGCCGAGGAAGGCCCGAAAGCGATGTCGACGCGCCGGATAGCGGCCGAGGCGGAGACCTCGACAATGGCGGTGTACACCCATTTCGGGAGCATGAGCGGGTTGGTCCGCGAAATCGTCTACGAGGGCTTCTCGCGCCTGCAGAACAATTTCAGCATGGTGAAGGAGACCGACGACCCGGTGGCGGACCTGTGCGTGCACGGACGGGCCTACCGGGGCAACGCGCTCGCGAACTCGTACCTGTACTCGGCGATGTTCGGCGGCGAGGCGCTGGCGGGGTTCGAGCTGACCGAGGAGGACCGCCAGCACGGCAGGTACGTCCTCGCCAGCATCGTCAACTGCGTGAACCGGTGTGTGGACACCGGCCGGTTCCGCCAGGCGGACGTCGGCATGGTCGCGCACCACATGTGGTTCGCGATGCACGGCCTGGTCAACCTCGAGCTGGGTCGCTACCTCATCGAGCCGTGGGGCGCGAAGGAGTGTTTCGAGACGCAGCTCGTCACGCTGGTGGTCGGCGCGGGGGACGACCTCGAGACCGCCACCGAGTCGGTGGCGGTCTCCGGCGAGCGGTACGCCGTCGAGCTGGAGGCGTGACCGCGCCCCGGGTCAGCTGGCGATGGCGTTGCCGCGCTGCCAGGCGTTGACCATGAACCTCGGGTCGTCGACCATCGCGTCGCCCGCCAGGATCGCCCGGTGCAGCTCGCGCAGCCGCGGCGACGGGTCGACGCCGAGGTGGTCGCGGATGGTCGCCCACATCTCGTGGTAGACCTCCAGCGCCTGGCCCGGCCTGCCCGACCGGTACAGCGCGAGCATGAACTGCGCGCGGAAGTTCTCCATGTACGGGTGCTGCGCGCACAGCGCGGCCAGGTCGCCGAGCACCTGGTGGTGCCGCCCGAGGTAGAGGTCCATGTCGATGCGCAGCGTGAGATCCGCGAGCCGGCACTCGGCCAGCCGCATCGACTCGATCTCCAGCTGCGGTCCGACGGACACGTCGTCGAGCACCGGCCCGCGCCACAGTGCGAGGGCCTCGGTCAGCAGCTGCCCGGCCCGTTCGTGGTCGCCCGCGCCGCTCGCGGCCCGGCCCGCGGCGGCGAGCCGCGTGTAGCGGATCACGTCGACGGAGTCGGGGTCCAGCCGCAGCACGTAACCGGCGTTCCTGGTGACCAGGATGTCGCGGACCAGGTCGTCCTCACTGGAGGGCAGCGCTTCCCTGATGTGGTTGCGCAGGCTCAGCACATGGGTCTGCAGTGTGCTGGTCGCACTGCGCGGCGCGTGGTTGCCCCACAGCTCCTCCTTGAGCGACGAACTCGTCACGAGCTTGCCGACGTTCATGGCGAGCACGGCCAGCAGATGTCGGGGCTTGCTCGCGTTCGGTACGACGGAGGTACCGTCTATCGACACCTCCAGCGCACCGAGCACATTTATTTCAGCTCGCATTTGGTCAGCTCATTTCGCCGGACCCACACATATGTCTCTGTACGAAGAGTACGGGTGTGAGCCGTGTACGAAATCTCCTGGAATGCGGCTGGTCGGTGAAAGCAACCGGGAAGTAGCTGTAGTAGGCTACGTGGCCTGCCACCGGCCCGTGTGCAGATCGGTCATGTGGCCGCAGGGGCCGATCGCGACGATGTCGAACGCGTCGACGCACTTGACGCGGATCTTCATCACGAGGTCGTCCTTGACGATGACGAACACCTCGTTGGCGCGCTGGAAGTCGTCGATGACGCGGTAGGTCCGGAACATCGAACCGTCCTGCATCGCGAAGAGCGCCTTGTAGACGGCATTGCGCTTCGACTGGCTCGCGGTCGGCGACCAGTCCTCGAGTACGTCGAAGCCGGACTCCATGCGGTAGCGGGGAGTGGTGTTGTCGACACGCGATTCGTTCGTCATGACCGGACCAATCTCATCAGTACATAACGCTGTTGTGCTACAAAACATATCGCCGTTATAAATCGAAGTCAAGGCGATGCGGGGGCGCCGGCGCGGGTAGAGCACGTTGGAAGAAGTGGCGGGCAAAAGAGAACGGCCCCGTCCGGTGTGGACGGGGCCGCGGGCGCGGGTTGTTGGTCAGGCTCCCGACAGGGTGGATTCGTCAACCCTGCCGGGAACCCATGTCCGTGTCGCGGCTGCGGCGAGTACGCGCTCGTCCAGCTGGGCGAGCAGTGCGGGCGGGTCGAAGATGCGCGGCGACCGCAGCCACATGTCGAAACCGCGACCCGCCGCGCCGTTCGGTGCGATCTCGACCGGGCCGAACGCGGCGACGCACATCGGGCCGGCCTCGTCGTCGTGGCCCGTCTCCACCGCGTGCGCGAGCACGTGCCAGCTGCCCGTCGGGACGTCGCCGATCTCGAACGGCCCGATGCCCTCCCTCGTGACGTGGCCGACCGGCGCACCCTGCGCGATCCGGCCGGGGAACAGGCCGATGACGACCCGCCCCGGCTGGTGGCCAGGGGTCGACCAGACGTGGCCGCTCACCACGCCGGGGCGCTCGACGGCGTCCGGCACCGGCGTGGTGAGCGGGGGAACGAGACCGTCGTACTGGCGGTACTCGCTCGGGGAGACCCCGACGCTGAAACGGAACCTCGAGCTGAACGTGCCGATGCTGTTGTAGCCGACGACGTGGCTGATGTCGGCGACGGGCATCGAGGTGGTCAGCAGCAACCGCTTGGCCTCCTGGAGGCGCAGTGCGGACAGGAAGCGACCGGGCGAGATGCCGGTCACCCGAAGGAAGATCCGCGAGAAGTGGAACTTGCTGAACATGGCCGCACGCGCCATGTCGTCCATCGTGATCTGTTCGCCGAGATTCTCGCGCATCGCGCGAATGACGCGTTCGACCGCTGCCTCGATAGCATCGTCCATTGTGTGGCACCACTTACGTAAGGGATTGGCAAAAGTGCGGGTCGAGATAAAGGTAGGTTTCCGGTTAATCCTTGACAACGGTGCTCCGTGCGTGCTCGATTTCCTCACCACCTGTGCGGCAGCTACGGGTCAGTAGCGGTCCAGGTCGAATCAATTAGGCGTCGTTCGTGCAGGTGGACGGCACTGCGGAAAGAAAGCAACGCAGAAGATGCCGAGCCTGTCCGATTCTGTGAACAATTGGCTGTCGAAACATTCGACCGGCCACATTGGCGATGTGCTTGGAGGTCCCGTGGCGGCGACCCCGGATTTGTTGGACGACGTCCAGACGATGACGCTCGAGGCGTACGCGGACACGATCGTCCCCGGTGTGAAACGATTCCCGGACGATCACGCGATCGCGGGCGTGTGTGACGACCCCGGCTCGGTCGAGGCAGGCGTCCTGGAGCTGCTGGCCGACCCGGCGACCGGTGTCACCGCGGGGCTCGTGCCGCTGTCCGGGATGCTGAACCAGCACGCGGCCGCCTACGCGGAGCGCGTCGGACTGTCACTGGACGCCGGGCTGCCCGCGTTCGTCGCCCTCGACTACACCCACCGCACCGCGCTGGTCGCCGAGCTGGTCGCGTGGGGCAACCCGGAACGGGACGGCTGGGTGCTGCTCGCGCAGTTCTCCAACATGGCCTTCGACATCGCGCCGCACCGGCACACGGTGGAGGCGCTCGAGGAAGGTCACCCCGGGCTGGTCGCACTCGGCATGACGAAGCCGGACGACGACGGGCTCTGGCGTTACCCCGACTTCGGCTACGGCCGGGAACTGGCCAAGCGTCACCCGAACACGACTGAATCCGGGAGCCCCGAGTGACCGCGACGGAGAAGACCGACGTCCTCGTCGTCGGCAGCGGGTTCGGCGGCTCCATCGCCGCATACCACCTCGCGGCGGGTGGCGCGAAGGTCACGGTCCTCGAGCGCGGACCCTGGTTGTCCGGCAACGACTTCCAACACGACTACCTCCTGGGTTCCTCGTACACGAGGGTTTTCGACTTCGTCGCGGGCGACGGCATGAGCGTGCTCGGCGGGAACTGCGTCGGCGGCGGCTCGGTGGTCTACTTCGCCGCGCTGCCCCGCGCGCCCCGGTACGTCTTCGAGCGGCGCGGTTCGATCGGCCGCCGGATGTGGCCCGCCGCACTGTCCAGGCAGACCCTCGACCCGTGGTACGACCGGGTTTCCGAGGCGATCCCGGTCACCCAGCAGGACTGGTCGGATGTCACCTACGCGGGCGGCCTGTGGGGCGCCATCTGCGACCACAGTGGACACACCGCGAACCCGGTGCCGGTCGGTGTGGACAACAAACGCTGCGTCAACTGCAACTGGATGATGGCCGGCTGCCGCTTCGACGCGAAGAAGTCACTGCTGACCAACTACCTGCCGGCAGCCCTGGCGCACGACGTCGAGATCCGCGACCTGCACGAGGTGCAGAAGCTGTCCCGCACCGACGACGGCGGCTACCGCGTGCACTACAACAACATCGACGAGGTCGACTACCGGGTCACCACCGGCTCCGGCGTCATCGACGCCAAGATCGTCATCCTCGCCGCGGGCGCCGGTGCGACACCGCCGATCCTGCAGCGGTCCGAGGAGTCCCTCGGCGCCATGCCGCACGCGGTCGGCCGGTACTTCTCCGGCAACGGCGAGCGGCTCAACAACGCGGTCATCAACGAGGAGCGCGTCGCCGAGGTGCTCGGTCTTCGTCGCCCCAACGGGAAGGTCTACGAGGCCAACGCGATCGGCAAGGGGCCGGTCGTCGCGTGCTGGGACTACGTCGACGCCGCACTGCCCGAGTACTCCCGCTTCTCCATGGAGCAGCTGTACTTCCCGCCCGGTCTCGGCACGATCCTCGCGCAGGCGCCGGAGTCGGCCGGCCCGCGCTGGTTCGGCAGGGAGAAGAAGGAGATCCTCAAGCAGTGGAAGTCGTGGCTCACGATCTTCCTGATGACCGAGGACGACAACGAGGGCGTGTTCGGCCCGCCGCCGCCCACCGGCAACTCCTACCGCATCTCCCAGCAGATGCTGGCCAAGGGCCCGCTCCGCTACGACCCGACACCCAACACGCTGCGTGGCTGGGCCGAGGCGGACGCGCGCACCAAGGAGATCCTGGAGAAGGACGGCCTGGCAACGGTCATGCCGTGGACCAACGACGTCGTCGGCGCCTACACTGTCCACCCCCTCTCCTCGTGCCGGATCGGTGACGACCCGGCGACCTCCGCCCTGGACGACCGCCACGAACTGCGCGGGCACCCGGGAATCTTCGTGACCGACGGTTCGGCCGTCCCCTGTGGGCTCACCGTCAACCCCGCGCTCACCATCGCCGCGCTCGCCGAACGGGCGATCCCCGGCATCGTCGCCGCGGCACGGGAACGCGGAGTCGAGGTCACCTACGGGGCGCCACTGCCGACACCGGTGACGGCGAGTGTCGCGAAACCCGCCGCCTGATGGGGCATTGACACCTGTCCTGAGTGTGCGACTCTGGATCGGACTTGGTCATTTGCCGAATGTGCCGGAGGACTGGGGATGTCTTCACTGGAAATGCCGGGGTTGGATGTCGCGGGACGTGTGCGTGCCAGGGATATCCAGATGGCCGGGGTCGCCGACGTGCGGCGCCGGGTGCTGATGATCTCCGGTGCTGTCGACGTGACCGAGTACGACGTCTCGGTGGCGATCAACCTGCCGGAACCGGGCCGGTGGCAGATCATCAAGTCCGAGACCAACCTGACCGACCAGATCTGGGTGGCCATGCAGGTCACCACCGACGAGGACACGCACTTCGTCGACGGCGGCGAGGCGATGGTCATGTCCCGCCAGTTCAGCAGGACGTTCCTGACCCCGGACCAGCGCAGGCTCACCTTCTTCGACGGTGAGGTGCGCCCCGGCGAGGCGGTGCTGAAGGTCTTCGAGATCGAGACCGAGAGCAGGCGGCCCGCGTACGCGCATGCCAGGTACAGCCCGGTCTCCTCCGAAAGCGCCGAGCAGTCCGAGGACGCGTTGCAGCGGCTGGTCACCGACGGCATGCCGCAGCGGCCTGCCATCGAGGTGATCGTGCCGGTCACGGTCATCGGGTGACCCGGTTCGTCCCACATCCCCGCCTCCTCGCCTCTCCCCGCCACCGGGATTGGCCCGCCTGTCCGCAGCCGGACGTCCCGGCGCGCCCCGTCGTGCCGCCCGCGAGTGCCGACGTCGTGATCGTCGGCGCGGGGCCCGCGGGGCTCGCGGTGGCGGCGGCGCTGTGGCACCTGGGGGTCCACGACGTCGTGGTGCTGGACCGGACCGGTGCGCCGGTCGGCCGTTTCCTCGACCGAGTGGACCGGTTGGACCAGCGGGTGTTGCGCTCGCCGTACGAGCACCACCCCGGCGTGGAGGGCTACCGCGACTGCGAGCTGCGGGACTTCGCACGGCTGCACTGGTCGCTGCTCACCCCCGTGGAGCGCCGCGAGATCAGGATGTCCCAGGCGGGGCACCGGTCCGTGGTGCCGGTCGACGTCTTCGCGGCCTACTGCCTGCACACCGCGGTGATCCACCGGGTCACCGAACGGCTCTGGCCGGGCGAGGTCACGTCGGTCGAGCCGGCGGGCGACCGGGTCACGGTGGCGGGCAACGGTTTCCGCGTCGACGCCGGCCAGGTCGTGCTGTGCCTCGGTGAGGAACGCCGGGACGCGCCGCCTGCCTGGCTCGCGGGCGACCGGCCCGCCGAGGTCGGCTACTGGGACGAGCCGGTACCGGAGGACACCGGGCGCCAGGTGGTCGTCGGCGCCGGGCTGACCGCCGCGCACCTCGTCCACGGCGCACTCGACCGGGGTGCCCGGGTGGACTGGGTGCTGCGGGCCGACAGCGAGCGGTACCAGTGCTCGGACGTCAACGCGTCGTTCTTCCGCGCGGAGGGCCGGTCCCGGTTCGACAGCAGGCGGGCGCCCGTGCCGTGGGCCGATCGGCTCGCGTTGATGTCCCGCGAGCGCAGGGCTTCGGTGATGTTCGAGTTCCAGCCGCTGTTCCGGGCGACCGAGGCGGACGGCAGGCTGACCGTGCACCGCGCGAGCGAGGTCCGGGCGGTGCACGACAAGGGGGTCGAGCTGGCCGACGGCATGCTCGTGACGGGCGACCACACCGTGTTCGCGCTCGGCACGGTGCCCCAGATCGGCACCGGGCTGCTGCCCGACGACGTGGTCGGCGCCCGTGACGGCTGGCCGGACCTCGACGAGCGCACCCTCGCCTACCGCCGCGCGCCCCGGGTGTTCGCCGCGGGCGCGGCCGCGTGCATGGTGCTCGGCCCCGCGGCACGCAACATCGACGGGCACCGGGTGGCCACCGCGCGGATCGCCGCGACCATCGCGGCCACCGTGGGGGCGGCCGGTCATGACTGAGCAGTACGACACGATCTTCGGCCTCCCCTCGGTCGACGACGAACCCGACACGGAGGTCGGGGTGCTGCTGATGGGCCTCGGGCCGGAGCGGCTCCTGGCCGGGCTCGGCGTGGCGTGCCGCGACCCGGTCGCCGACCCGGCGGCGGTGACGTTGGTCGTCGACCAGCTGCGACACGGTGCGCGGCAGGCGGGCGAGTACGAGCGCGTGATCGCCGACGGCGTCACGCGGTGGCGGGCGGCGAGCGCGGGGATCGCCCGCGCGGGCCTGCACCCTGGGCCCCGGTCGGCGGCACTGCGCAGGCTGTGGACGAACGCCGCCTCGGCACTGGCCGACGCGGACGGAGTGGACGGCCTGCGCACGGCGGGCGCGGGGGAGCGGGTCTACCTGACCGCGTGCTGGCTGCGGCCGGAGGAGATCAACCGGATGACGGAGGAAAACGGTGGCACATCTGCCCTCCCTGCCTGACAACGCGGTGCTGATGGACGTCTTCAGGCGCTACCCGGAGACGTCGCGCCCGCTGCTGGACTACCACGAGGTCGTCATGCGCGGCCCGTCGCCGTTCTCGGTCGCCGAGCGCGAGCTGATCGCGGCGTACGTGTCCGGGCTCAACGCGTGCGGCTACTGCCACGGCGTGCACACGGTGACGGCCGAGGCCTGTGGTATCGAGGCGGGCGCCGTGCCTGCCGCACTCGCCGACCTCGACACCGCGCCCGTGCCGGAGAAGCTGCGTCCCGTGCTGCGTTACGCCGCCAAGCTGACCCGTGCCCCGGCGTCGGTCTCCCGCGCCGACGCCGACGAGGTGCTCGCCGCAGGCTGGGACGAGGATGCCCTGCACTCCGCGGTCATGGTGTGCGCGTTGTTCAACTTCATGAACCGGATGGTCGAGGGGCACGGGATCAAGGGCGACCCCGACTACTTCGCGACCTCCGGTCATCGGCTCAGGGAGGTGGGCTACGCCGGCCTCAACCGCTTGCTGGAAGCGTGACCGGCGGCCCCCCAGTCGTCACGTGCTCAACGGTTGAACACGAAGTTCGGGTCGTCTATCACGGCCTGACCGGTCAGGATCCCGTGGTGTAGCTGACGAACCCGTGGTGACGGCTCGACCCCCAGCTGGTCGACCATGCTCGACCGCAGCCGCCGGAACGCCTCGAGCGCCTGGCTCTGTCGGCCCGAGCGGTACAGCGCCACCATGTGCTGCGCGCAGAAGTTCTCCAGCAGCGGATGTCGTGCGCACAGGGTCGCGAGCTCCCCGAGCAGCTGGTGATGTCGGCCGAGGCGCAGGTCCGCCTCGATCCGCAGGTGGAGGTCCCCGAGGCGGTTCTCCTCGAGCCGCATGGCCTCGATGGTCAGCTGCGGGCCGGTCGGCACGTCGGAGAGCGCCGGTCCGCGCCACAACCGCAGCGCCTCGCCCAGCGTGCGGGACGCGCGTTCGTGGTCGCCCTCGTTGACCGCCCGGCGGCCGGCCGTGGACAGCCGGTCGTAGCGGACCGCGTCGACGTCGCTGGGCTCCAGGTTGAGCAGGTAGCCCGCACGCCGCGTGATGAGGACGTCCTTCGAGGTGACGTTGCCCTCGACGGTACTCAGCGCGTCCTGGAGCTTTCTGCGTAACTTCAGGATGTAGGTGTGTAAGGTCGGCACTCCGCTGCGCGGTGGCCGGTAGTCCCAGATCTCGTCGGTCAGCGCCGCGAGGGTGACGACGTGGCCGGCGTTGAGGGCGAGCATGGCCAGGAGCTGGCTGGGCTTGCTCGCGGTGGGCACGATCGAGACACCGTCTACGGATACCTCCAGTGGACCGAGAACTTTGATCTCAACTCGCATCACGAAACCTTTTCTTAGTGGTTCGTTGCATGACAGACGCCCATCCACTGTCGAATGGATGGGCTTTCGGGTGTGAAGAGGGCGGCGCCTCGGACATTTTCAGGGCGCGCGAATCCCAAGAAAAGCGTGACAGGTCTACGAGTGAGTGTCAAGGAGTATTAGAGTACACATTGCGTCTGCCTCCACGAATGCTGAGGAATTGTTTTGGGCATGCCGAACGGCCGCTGCACTGGCGGCGGCCCGGAAATGGCAATGTCGGTGATATTACTTACCTCGGGTCAGGTATCCTCGTCTCGACGACGAGGGCGTAGAGCTCCTCGATGTCGTACTCGGCGCGGCCGGGGCGGCCGTAGCGGGTGAGCTTGCCCCGGCTCGCCCACTTGCGGACGGTGGCCTCGGTGACCCCGGCCAGCATCGCGGCCAGCTGCGTCGGTACCGTCCTGCGGCCACGCTGCGTCTGGCTCATTCGTCTTCCTTGTCCTCCGGTGACGGCGCTCCCGTGCCGTTCGCGTGCCCGTTCGTGTGCCCGTTGACCTTGCCGTTGCGGTGCCCGTTCTGGCGGCCGTTGACGTGCCCGTTCGTGGCCACCGGCCCGCCGTTGCGCTTGCCGCGCAGCGCCAGCCAGTGCTCGGGTGCCCACACGTGGCCCGCCTCGCAGCTGACCTCGTACGGCTCGCCGCCCTCCCAGTGGGCCTCGGCGTAGACGGTCCGGTCGCAGTCGGGGCGCAGGCACGTGCCGACTGCCACGCGGAAGCCCGTGTCCGGCCGCATGGCCTCGTTGGCCGCGTCGGTCAGGTCGGTGAGCTCGTCGACGAAGTCCGGCGCCGCCGGGTGCTGGTAGATCCAGTGCAGGTGGATGGCGAGGAAGCCGACGAGCTTGCGGATGTCCATGCCGTCGGGGGCGAGCACGCCCCGCTCGGCGGTGACCAGGCCGCACCACGCGGTCAGCACGCCGAGGATCTCCGAGCGCACCGAGACCACCGCGTCACGCAGCACGATGCCGCGCGGCCGGTGCCCGCTCACCCGTTCCCTCGGCTCGTTCGGCCGCAGGTCGAGGGCGTGCGCGCACAGCTCGAACAGCGCGGGCAGCTCGATCAGCGTCTCCTCCGCGAGGTCGCGGCAGGCCGGGCAGACACGCAGGCCGGGGGATAAGAGAGGGGCCTCGCCGGGCTTGTGCCTGCGGCTGAGACAGGTCGGCTGGTCGCCGTACCCGCCCTCGTCCGGCCGGATCGGTTGGCTCACCATGACATCGCTCCCCATCTCAGTTGGCGATCCGCACACCCAGTCCGCTGTGGGTGGCGACTTCGTAGATCCGGAACGCGAGGTCCGCGTTGAGCTCGGGCACGCCGAGCAGCTCGACCAGCACGATGTCGCCGGAGCGCCGGCGGCAGGCGTGCTGACCGGTCAGGAGCTGCGCGAGGTCGCCGGCGATCCGGGGCTCGGTCAGGTGGGCGCCGACCACGGTGCGGTCGGGATAGTGCTCGAGGAGGCCGAGGTCGTCGACGTAGATCTCGTCGACCTGGTCCACGATCTCGGCAGGCGTGTCCTCGCCGGTGGCGTTGACCAGCAGGGTGCCGCGCGCGAGCTGGCCGATCCGGACCTCGGCGAGGTCCCGTGCGGCCGAGGGGTGGTTGGGGGCGATGACGAGGTTGGCGCCGAACACCACTTCGGCGACCGTGGGCTTGAGGGAGAGCTGGATGCCGGAGAGCTGGAGGTGGTCGACGACCCTGGGGTCGAGCTCGTCGACGGTCTTGACGCCGCACAGCGCGACGTGGCTGATGTCGGGCACGTGCCTGGCGATCACCTCGAGCTGGGGCTGGAGGTCGCCACCCGGACCGAGCAGGGCCGTCGTGACGCCGCCCGACACCAGCATCTCGCGGGCCGCGACCGCGGTCAGCGCCGCGACCTGCGCACTGCGCAGGCTCTGTGCCGGCAGTACACAGGGTCCGCTGGCGTCCGGGTGGTCGAGCAGGACCAGCTCGGTGCCGTTGCGGCCCGCGCCGCGCCAGGAGATGAGGCGGCCGGGCGAGTCCTGACGGTGTCCCGCGCGGCCGACGGTGCGCCCGATGAGGTACTCCGCGACCGTCGCGACCGGGTCGACCACCTCGAGCGCCCGCCACACCTCGTGCGAGCGCAGCTGCAGGACGGTCCCACTCATCGGAGGTCCCTCTGTTGTGCACGTGCCATGTGCGTAATCTCAAGGATTGCTCTACCGCCTGCTTATTTGATCGCTATCGCCGGACGATAGCGGTTCCTAAAGCTGCGGAATAGTCGACAGAAGGCAGGCGGCTGTTGAGTTGTTCTCGAGCGGGGTTCCCGCCGAAAAAGAAGTCAGACTCTTCAGCCTCGGAGGCATTTAAATGTCCGCAGTTCGCAAGGTCGTGCTGTCCGTGTCCGCGCTCTTTCTCGGCCTGTCGGCCCTGTTCCTGGTGACCGGCACCGCCACCGCCCAGAATGCGCCGTACACGCTCCAGTGCGATGAGGACTGGCACACCCCGTGCCCCTGATCTCCGCATTTCGCGGAAATGCAATGGCGGCAGGCGGCTACTCGGGGGAGTTGTCCTGCCGCCGGTCGGGCGAATCAGCGAAAGAGGGCATTCCCTCTGTTGCGCTCCAGTTCCTGACGTAGCCGGACGGCTTCCACGGAGTCGACCGTGCCGAGCAGTTCGATGGCCTGGTCCAGGTCGCCGGCGGCGAGGGTCTCCTCGCCCCGGCCCTGGTGGACGTCGGACCGCAGGATCAGTGCCTTGGCCCGCCAGATGGTGGAGCCGAGCTCGGTGAACAGGGACAGGGCCGCCTCGACGTGGTCGGCGCCCGCGGCACCCTGGCCGCGGGCCAGTGCTATCTCCCCGAGCGCGTGGTGCGCGCTCCCCGCGACCATCCGCTCGCCGACCTGCTGGGCGAGCGACAGCGCGTGCTGCAGCGTGGTCTCGGCGTTGTCCAGCCGCCCGGAGCGCTGGCGGACGACCCCCAGCCGGAACAACGCGTGCGCCTCGCCGATGCGGTCGCCGATGTCCCGCACGATCAGCAGCACCCGGTTCAGTGCCCGGTGCGCCTGGTCCACCTGGTTGAGGAACAGGTACAGCTCGGCGAAGCGGTTGAGCACCTGGGCCTCCAGCCGCAGGTAGTTGACCCGCCGACAGCACCCGAGAGCGGCCTCCAGCAGCTCCTGCGCGCGGGCGGTGTTCCCCTCGTCGATGTTGACCTTGGCCATGTGCTGCAGGATGTGGGCCTCGCTGACCAGGTCGCCGACGGTCCGCATCTTCTCCAGCGCCGTCTCGTACCTGCGCATGGTGTCCGTGCCCTGCCCACGCAGCCGGTCGAGGGTCGCGGAGTTGCGCAGTGCGAGCCCGTAGCCGTGGTCGTCACCCACCTGCTCGAAGATCTCCAGCGCGGCGGCGTAGCAGCGTTCGGCGTCGGCGATCCTGGTCTGCTGCGAGTGCATCCCGCCGAGGGAGTACAGCATCGCGGCGCGACCGCGCCGGTTGCCGTCGGCCTCGGCGGTGGCGAGCGCACGCTCGGAGGTCTCGCGCCAGTCGTCGAAGTGGCCCTTCACCTGGAACAACGTCACCGAGGTCAGCGCGAGGTCCCAGCACGCCTCGGACATGCCGTAGTCGGCAGCCAGGTCGACG
The DNA here is from genome assembly GCF_004364325.1 of Actinophytocola oryzae. Classification (GTDB taxonomy): domain Bacteria; phylum Actinomycetota; class Actinomycetes; order Mycobacteriales; family Pseudonocardiaceae; genus Actinophytocola; species Actinophytocola oryzae. Next base: position 178,793 of record NZ_SOCP01000021.1, read on the forward strand.
GCGGCCACGAGCGAGCGGCGTTCGCTCTCCAGCCACTCCATCTGGTCACCCATCAGGTCGATCTCCTCGAGCTGACGTGCGCCGGTCCAGCGGGGCGCGGTGCCGTGGATGATCGTGTAGTCGCCGCCGTACTCCTTGCGGTGCGCGTGTTCGGCACGGGAGAGCCAGGCACCGACGAGCCGCTCGACGGTCTCGGCGCGCTCCTCCTCCGACTCCTCCTCGTGCAGCCGCTCGATGGCGTACACCCGGATCAGGTCGTGCATCCGGTAGCGCAACCCCTCACCCGGGTACTGCACCGTGTCCAACAGCTGTGCCTCGACGAGGCTCTCCACGATCTCGATGGCGTCGTAGGGGTCGAGGTCGAGCAGCGCGGCGGCCGCCCAGCCGGGGAAGTCGGGCGAGGTGACCAGCGCGAACCTGCGGAACAGGCGTCGGGCGATGCCGTTGAGGGTCCGGTAGCTCAGGCCGATGTTCGAGCGCAGCACCAGGCCGCGGTAGGACAGCTCGTCGAGCCTGCGGACCGTGTTGCGCAGCCGCGCGGCCAGCACGTCGATGCGCCAGTGCGGGCGTGAGGCGAGCCGCGCGCCCGCGATCCTGATGGCCAGCGGGAGCCCGCCGCAGAGGTTGACGAGCTCGTGCGCCGCGTCCGGCTCGGCCTGCAGGCGGGAGGCGCCGACGATCGTGTTGAGCATCTCCATGGACCGGCTCTCGTCGAACACGTCGATGCCGATCTGGTGGGCGCCGGGCAACCCCGACAGCGGCGCCCTGCTGGTCACGATCATCGCGCAGCCCGGTCCCGCCGGCATCAGCGGGATGACCTGGTCCTCGTCGGTGGCGCCGTCCAGCACGACGAGCACCTTCTTGTTGGCGACCCTGCTGCGGTAGAGCTCGCCGCGTTCCTCGTCGTCGTCCGGCACCGTGTTGCCCGCGATGCCCAGCGCGTGCAGGAACCTGGCCAGCACGCCGCGCACCCGGTCCTCGCCGTTGGGCGACTCGAGGTCGCCGTAGAGGTGTCCGTCGGGGTAGTCGTCACGCAGCTCGTGCGCCGCGCGCAGGGCGAGGGTCGACTTGCCGACGCCACCCTTGCCGGAGATGGAGACGATGCGCACGCCGTAGTTGACCGTGTCGCCCGCGGTGTCGTTGCCCAGCGCGCGTTTGATCTCGTCCAGCTGGGACTGTCTGCCGGTGAAGTCGGCGATGCTGGCCGGGAGCCTGCGTGGCACGACGGACTGCTGCTCGGCGGCCGGGTTCGTCGGCGGCGTGCTGACACCGCTGGAGGCGAGGTCCAGCTCGGGGTCACGGTTGAGGATCGCGTTTTCCAGCCGTCGTACGCTCTGCCCCAGCTCGATGCCGAGCTCGTCCATCAGCGTGGCGCGTGCCCGCCTGCACGCCTCCAGCGCCTCGGCCTGGCGGCCGGAGCGGTACAGCGCGAGCATCAGGTACTCGTAGAGCCGTTCCCGCAGCGGGTGTTCCTTCACCAGTGCGAACAACTCGCCGACGACCTCCTCGTGGCGGCCGAGCGCGAGGTCGAGGCGGATCCGCTCCATGACCGCGGCCACCCTGGCGTCGTTGAGCTGGGCGGCGCCCCTGCCGAGCAGCTCCGAGTTCATGCCGGCCAGTGCCGGACCGCGCCACAGCGACAGCGCGCTTCGCAGTGTGGCGACCGCTTCGGAGATCCGACCCGCCTCGACGTGCGCCCGCGCGGAGGACACGAGGCTGGTGAACTGCGCGATGTCCAGGTTGGTCTCGGGGACGTCGAGCAGGTAGCCGGGCGCGCGGGTGCGGATCTGCACCGTGTCACCGGTTCCGTTGAGCACCCTGCGCAGTCCCGAGACGCAGATCTGGATCTGGGCGCGGGCCGTCGTCGGCGGGGACTCGTCCCAGACGGCGTCTATCAGGTGTTCGATCGAGACGACCCGGTTGGCGTTGAGTGCCAACATCGCGAGCACCACGCGCTGCCGTGCGCCGCCCAGGTCCCGCTCTTCACCGTCCACCGTGAGAGTGAGGGGGCCGAGCAGTCGTAGCGCAAGCACGTATCCGCCCCCACTCATCACCAATACCCTGCCACACCGGCTCGGACGGTTCGAACGCGCGCGGAACCACCTGCCCCCTGACCAGCCGTCTTGCGAGTCTCTCACACATTTTGACCGCACTGGTACGAATGATTCCCCCATGCGGTTCTGCCCTGGTATAGCGCAAACATGAAGATGCGTCTCGAACCGCTGGAGCCGGATCATGGAGACCCGGAGGCCCGACCTCCGACCCGTGGCGCGGGGCTGCTGCCAGGTCAAACGCCTCGGGAAGGGCTGAGGAGATTGGAAGCTGACAATGACCGACTCCGCCTGGAAAGTGGTCATGGACGGGGATGGCCTCACGATCACCGGTGACGGTTTTTCACTCACCACAAACAGTTCCGATCAGGGCAGCCTTGACACCGTCGTCACCGAGTTGCAGGGCATCGTGCGTGGCACTTATGGACAGTACTGCGGCCTTTCCCGAGCCATCGAGGTCGTCGGTGAACGGTGGGGGATGCTGGTCGTTCGTGATCTTCTCACGAACCCCAAATCAGCCCTCGAGTTGCACCAGGGACTGCCCGGTGTGCCGCTGAACCTGCTCACCATGCGGATCAGGGAAATGGCGTTCTGCGGCGTCCTCGAGAAGTCGGGGACGATCGACGAGGACGGCCACGAGCAGTACCAGCTCACGCGTTACGGGCGTCGGCTGGAGGACGTGCTGCTCGCGTTCGGCCGCTGGGGTTCCGCCATGCTCGCCGAGCCGAGGCCCGAGGACATCGTCACCGAGGACTCCCTGATGGTGGCCATGCGGGCGACGTTCCTGCGTGACGCGGCGATCGGCCGGTCGGCCCGCTACGAGCTGCGTTTCGACGAGATCGTGATCCACGTGGTGGTCGAGGACGGCCACCTCGAGGTCGGTCGCGGACCGCTGGCCGGTGCGCCGGTCATCGAGCCGGGGCACACGATGAAGGACCTGCTCGCGCGGGTCATGACGGTCGACGAGGCGATGGCCTCCGGCCAGGTGCACGTGACCGGCGGAGCCGACACGCTGGCGTCGTTCCTGACGATGTTCGCCCTTCCGTACCAACCGGTTCCGCAGCGCTCCCTCGTCTGACCCCCCTTCTGCCATAGTTAGTGGATTTCGTCGACAGCAGGGAGGTTGGATGACCGCGACGGTGCCGACGGAGATCGAGGGCAAGCACCTACTGGGGCCGGGGGGATCGCTCAACACGAGATACCACAAGGCCGCGCTGTACCTGTTCGGGTTCGTCGTGATCGCGCACTGGGTCGAGCACATCGCGCAGGCGTACCAGATCTACGTCCTGGACTGGGCCCGCCCGAAGGCGGGCGGTGCGCTCGGCCTCGCGTTCCCGTGGCTGGTGAAGTCCGAGTGGCTGCACTACGGGTTCGCCGTCTTCATGCTGGTGGGATTCGTGTTGCTGCGGCACGGGTTCACGGGCCGCGCACGCTCGTGGTGGAACGCCGCGATGTGGATCCAGGTGTGGCACCACTTCGAGCACCTGCTCCTGCTGCTGCAGGCGCTGACCGGGTCGTACCTGATGGGCAGGCCGGTGCCGACCAGCATCGCCCAGCTCGTCTTCCCGCGTGTCGAGCTGCACCTGTTCTACAACGCGATCGTGTTCGTCCCGATGGTCGTCGCGATGGTGAGGCACCTACGGCCGACACCGCAGGAGCGTGCGCGGATGAAGTGTTCGTGCGCGGGGCACGCGCTGACCGGCGCCGCGGCCTGACATGTCGGTTCTGCTGCTGGCGACGGGCGAGCACGGCCACCTGGAGCTGGGGGTCACCATCGGCCCCATGGCTCTGCGGGTGGTCGTGCTCGCCGCCGTGCCGGTGGTCGCCGCGTTCGCCGTGCTGCGCGGGTTCCTCGGCGAACCGAGCCGCCGCACGACGATCGTCGTGGCGCTCGCGGCGGCCACGGCCGCGACGATGGAGTTGTTGCTGTCCGGTCGGGTGAACCTGCCGGAGCAGGTGATCCCGTTGCTGCTCGCGGCACTCGCGTTGCCGATCTACCTCGTCAGGTCTACCGACGAGCGGTTCGCGCGGGCCGTCGGCCTCGGTAGACGGTTCGCGCCGCTCGTGTACGCGGTGGTGGCCGCACTCGCGGTGGCGCAGTTCGGCCTGGCGTGGTTCGCCGACGCCGGCCGGGACCGCACGACCACCCTCCTGCACACCGGCGTGCTGCTCGGGCTCGTCGCGCTCGTGTGGTTCGCGATCGCCAGGCCACGCGGCCGCGGCGTCAACGTCGGCATGCTGGTCAGCGCCGCGGCACTGGGCGTCGGACTGCTGGCCGGTACGGCGCAGGCGATCACCATGCGCCCGCCGGACCCGGTGCCCGACGCGACCGGGACCGGGACCGTGTCCTCGGCGGGCTTTCCGATGCTGTCTACTGTGGACTGATCCCGGCCAGCAGGTCGTCCTCGGGCAGCGAGGTCGGCACGTGACAGCGCGCCAGCTCGAAGTCCTCGGTCGGCCACACCGCCTGGCGGACGTGCACCGGCACCGCCAAGCGGTGTCGCACGGCCGGTGCCAGGAATCCGGCGTAGGCACGCAGCACCCGGTCGCGCACCGGGAAGAACTCGCCGCACGGCACCCGCGTGGTGATCCACCGCGTGCCGGGGGACGGTGCCGCGAGCCAGTCGCGGTAGGGCGACTCGAGGTCGCGCGCCAGCAGCGCCTCGTGCAGCGCACGCATCCGCGCCTCGCTCCATTCGTGCACGGTGTACAGCTTTCCCGGCTGCCACGCCTCGCCCGCGCCGGGGAACCGGGCCGCGTCGCCCGCCGCGTCGAACGCGGCGACCGACACCTCGCGGCAGCGCACCCGGTCCGGTCCGGGATCGGCGGTGTCGTCGTGCGCGACCACGACGTGCGGGCGGAACTCACGCAGCACCCGCACGAGCCGCTCGGTCGGCTCCGCGACCGGCACCGAGGCGAACGAGGTCCCACCCGGGCGCCCGAAGGCCGCGTAGCCGAGCCGGTGGTGCCCGGCTCCGAGCACCTCGCTCACGCCGTCGCCGCCGGTCGCGTCGCCGGTGCAGGTCACCACCATCACCTCGTGCCCCGCTGCGGCGTAGCGTGCCAGCGTCGCGGCGCCCTCGCCGGGCTCGTCGTCCCGGCGGGTGAGCACGGAGACCAGGCGCAGCGGCTCCCTCCTCGCCGTCATGCGACCTCTGGTGCCCGCACGAGCAGGCTGGCCGCGACGAACCGCTCGTAGTCGGCGACCATCCTGGGCAGCAGGTACCGGCGCCGTGCGGACTCCTCGGCGCGCCGTCCGAGCCTGGCGCGCAGCAGCTCGTCGCCGAGCATCGTGCGCAGCGCGTACACCACGGCCTCGTTGTCACGCGGGTCGACCAGGAGCCCGTTGTGCCACGGGGAGACCTGCTCACGCAACCCGCCGACGTCCGCGGCCACCACGGCGCGGCCCTTGACCATCGCCTCGGTCACGCTCAGGCCGAAACCCTCGCCGAGGCTCTTCTGCAGCACCACGTCCGCCCGCCGCTGCAACGCGTTCACCACCAGCGCCGCGCGTTCGGTGTCGTCGTCGTCCGGCAGGACCAGGTGCACCCGCGCGCGTTCGGCGGGGGAGAGCGCGGCCCGCAGCGAGCGGATCTCCTCCAGCACGGCCCAGCCCTCCAGCGCGTCCTGCGTCTGGCCGTCGCAGGCCAGCACGACGTGCACCTCCGGGGGCAGCTGGTGCACGAGCCGCAGCACCCCGGGCATCTCGGTGAGCGGGTCCCAGCGCGACACCTGCAGCACGAGCGGCGCGCCCGCGGGCAGCGGCCCGTCCTCGTCCACCTGCCCGAGGTTGCCCAGCAGGTCGGCGAACTCCAGCCGCGACAGCACGCGGTTCTTCGCCGAGTTCGGGTCGACGGCGGGTGCGACCACCCGCTTGCGGACCGGCGGCACCAGGGGCGGCGCGAACTCGGTCAGCGGCGTCATCACGATGTCCACATCGGACAGTTCGCCCGCGAACGCATACCAGACGGCCGACGGGCCGGTCGCGCGCCCGTCGGTGGTGCCGACGTGGCAGTGCCACACCACGGCCATGCCCGCCGCCGCCAGCCGGGGTGCCATGCCGAGGGTGGCCGGGTCGTGCAGGACCACCACGTCGCCGGGTGTGAGCCGCTCGACGAGCCGGTTCGCCTGCGACGCGAGCACGGTCCGGTAGCTGGGCAGCGACACCGCGAGCCGGTCGGTGGTCAGCGCGTCGGCCCTGCCGTGCAGCAGCTGGTGCAGGTACCTGGTGACGGCGAAGAACGCCGCGTCGCCCTCGACCACCGCCCACCCGACGGACAGGCCGGTCGCCACCTGGGCGGGCACGAGGCTCGAGAGCAGCTCGGCGACCCGGCCCCCGCGCGCGGTCGAGCTCACGTGTACCAGTCGCGGCCCGGCGCCCGGCGGGAGCGCCCAGGTCGGCGTCACCATCTGTGGCCTTCCCGTCCTCCGGACGGTGCGGGCGCACCGCCTCGCCCCACGCGAACCGTGGTCATAGTTCTATTTTTTCGAGCCGCACCGGGCCGGGGCCACTTTCAGGTTGCGCTTGTGTAGAGCAATCCACCCTCTACTCCGGCAGTGCCCGTCCCCGGGTCTCCGGACAGAACGGGACGACGACCATGCCGACGACGTAGATGAGGCCGAGCACGGTCGCCGCGGTGCCGTAGCTGCCCAGTGCCGCGATGATCGTGCCCGCCAGCAGCGGACCGAGGAACGCGATGAACCTGGCCGCGTTGAACACGAAGGCGGCGCCGGTCGCACGCAGGTGCGTCGGGTAGAACTCCGGCAGCCACACCGGCATCCACGTGTACTGGCCGAGGGTGAAGAAGCCGTTGACCGCGCACAGCACCAGCACCAGCGCGAGATCGTGGGTCCACAGGAACAGGACCGGCGTCATCACCAGTGACAGCGCGAAGTAGGTGAACACCGTCGGCCTGCGGCCGAAGCGGTCGGCGGCGAAGCCGAGTGAGATGTAGCCCGCGATGGCGCCGACGTTGTAGATCATGCCCGCGGTCGACGCGTAGCTCTCCGGCGAGTGGCCGTCCTTCGCGGCCAGACTGCCGACGTACGCGGGCACCCACGTCGAGATGCCCCACCACGCGAGCGTGGTCACCGTCGACATGATCGAGCCGAGGATCGTCAGGCGTCGCAGCTTCGGGTCGGCCATGATCTGGCGCAGCGTGAAGCGGGTGTAGGTCCGTTCCTCCTCGGACAGGTCGGACTGGGCACGCAGGGAGTCCCTGCGCCTGGCCACCTTCGTCCACTTCTCCGACTCGGGCACGCTGCGGCGCAGCCACAGCGCGAACAGCGCGGGCAGGACCCCGATCAGGAACATGTACCGCCACGAGCCCGCGCCGAGCGGCGCGATGAAGTGCCACGCGGCGGACGCGACGAAGAACCCGAGTCCCAGCCCGCACTGCATCAGCCCCGCGGCCTTGGCCCTGGCGTGCGCCGGCCACATCTCCGCGACCAGGGACGTGCCGGTGCCCCACTCCGAGCCGAGGGTCACGCCCGTCAGCAGCCGCAGGAACAGGAACGACTCCCAGTTCCACGCGAGCGCCGAGAGACCGGTGAACACGGAGTACAGGGCGATCGAGATCAGCAGGACCTTCCTGCGGCCGAGGTAGTCGGCCACGATCCCGCCGAGGATGCCGCCTGCTCCCCAGCCGAGCAGGGTCATCGCGATCGTCAGTCCGATGTAGAAGGCCGGGTTGCCGGTCGGGTGCAGCTGTTTGAGCGCCACGCCCGCGGTGAGGATCAGCGCGTAGGTCTCGAACCCGTCGAACAGCCAGCCGAGGTTGGCCGCGATCAGGGCCCGCCAGCGGGTGCGGTCGAGCGAGCGGTACCAGGGCGTTGTCGACGTCTCTCGCACTTCGGTCATGGAGCGACTCCTATGTCGTGCACCTGCGTCGACAGGGTAGTCCTGTATACGACACTCGTTGTCCTGTGGAGCGGATGGTATGAGCGCTCCACGAGACCGTCAAGACGCAGTCGACGAACTTGACACTTGGTCAAGACCCTCTTACGGTCCTAGTGACAGGACAAGCAGTCTCGTATGGCGGTCTACATGAAACTTGCGTCCGAGTTCTCGGTCCCGGCGGCACCTGCCACGGTGTTCCCCCTGTTCTTCGATCCAGAGGTGATGCGTGGCCTCATCCCGGGATGTGAGGAGCTGGTCCGCGTCGACGACCGGACCTACCGGGGTCGCCTGGTCAACGAGGTCGCGCACGTGCGTTTCGCCGCGGGCTTCTCGGCGGCCGTCCAGTCGGTGACCGACGAGGAGACCAAGGAGGTCACCGCCGTCCTCAAGGGCGAGGACCGCAGGCTGGGCAGTTCGATCAAGATCGACGCGCGCCTGTCCGTACGCCCCGACGGCGACGCCTCGGTGATCGGCTACGAGATGGACATGGCGCTGTGGGGCAAGCTCGGCCGCCTCGGCGAGCCGATCATCCGCCGCCGCAGCCGCGAGGTGGAGCTGGAGTTCGCCCGCTCGCTTGCCGCCGCCTGCGGCGCACCCGCGGAGGACCCGCCAGCGAGACAGGAGGGTCCCGCCCGCACCCCGGTGGCCGCCTCCAGGCCGGCCGTGAACGGTCGGACCACGCGGGTGCCCGCCGCCTCCGACGATCCGGATCCGTCGCTGCGGCTCGCGGTCGCCGCGACCCAGAAGCTCGCCATGGTCGCCGTGGCCACCTCCCTGACGGCCGTGCTGGTCGCCGTGTTCAGGCGGGGTCGCTGATGCCCCGCCTGCACCGCCCCACCTCCCTCGACGAGGCCGTCGAGCTGCTGTCCACGCTGGACAACCCGATGGTCTACGGCGGCGGCACCGCCATCCAGATCCTCCTCAAGCAGGGCATCCTCTTCGCCGACAACTTCGTCGACCTCGCACTCGTGCCCGGTCTGCGTGACGTCACCGAGGACGACGACGGCGTCACCGCGGGCCCCATGGTGACGATCCGCCGCATGGAGACCGCCGCCCCACCGCTTGCCGCCGACGCGTACCGGCACGTAGCCAACCCACGGGTCCGGAACACCGCCAGCGTCGGCGGCAACCTCGCACACGGCGACTACCGCCTCGACCCGCCGACCGCGCTGCTCGTGCTGGACGCGGTCGTGCTGGCCACGTCGGTCCACGGCACCCGAGAGATCGGGATCCGCGAGTTCTTCACCGACTTCCAGCAGACCGCGCTGGAGCCGGGTGAGCTGGTGTCCGGCGTGTTCATCCCGCACCAGGACCCGGCCGCGGGCCACCACTTCGAGAAGAACACCTCGCTGTCCGAGAACGACTGGCCGTGCGCGTCCGCCGCCGTGCTGCTCACGGACCACACCGTCCACCTCGGCCTCGGCGCCGTCGCACCGACCCCCTGCCACGTCACCGCCGACATCACCGGCCTGGACGACCAGGGTGCGGTCGAGGCGGCGCTGGCCGCGGTCGAGCCGGTGCTCGACCCGATCCCGGACGTCCGGGGCAGCGTCGAGTACAAGCGGCGGCTCGCGCGGGTGACCGTCGAGGACGCCGTCCGTCGCGCGTGGAAGGACCGCCGACATGGGTGACGAGGTCGGCCGCTCCAGGGCCCGTTTCGACATGCCCGGCCGCGTGCGGGGGCTGGTCTCCCACGTCGGCGACCAGCCGGTCGGCACGGCGGCGCACGTCGCGCTGCACCGGTCGACCGCGCCGCACGCCGCGATCGCCGCCGTGCACACCGACGACGCGCTCGCCATCCCGGGCGTCCACGCCGTCGTCACCGGCGCCGACCTGTACAAACACCTCGGCGACCGCCTCCACACCGGTCCCGCGTTCGCCGACCAGCCCGGCCTCGCCTACGAGAAGGTCCGCTACGTCGGCGAGCCGGTCGCCGCGGTCCTCGCCGTCGACCTCAGGACGGCCCGGGAGGCCGCCGACGCCGTCTGGGTCGACTACGACGAGCTGCCACCCGTCCACGACCTGGCCGCCGCGCTGGAGGGCACGTCGTTCGTGCACGACGAGCTGCGCCCGTCGTCGGTGTTCGGCGACCTGCGCCACCTGCGTGGCGTGCGGGACACCAACGTGAACTACGAGTACAACCTGCGGACCGGCGACGCCGAGGCGGCCCGCGACGCCGGTGCCACGACCGTCGCCTGCGAGTTCTGGGCGCCGCCGACCCACCACGTGCCGATCGAGCTGCCGTGCACGATCGCGTGGGTCGACGCCGACCGCCTCGAGATGCTGTCCACCACGCAGACCCCGTCCTATGTGCGCCAGACCGTCGCCGACCTGCTCGACCTGCCGCTGTCCCGGGTCCGGATCACGACCAGGCCCCTCGGCGGCAGCTTCGGGGCCAAGATGTACGACCGGCTCGAGCCGCTGGCCGCCGCGCTCGCCTGGACCACCGGGCGCAAGGTCCGGGTGGTCGCGTCGCGTGAGGAGTCGTTCCTGCTCACCACCCGCCACGGCGCGGCCGTCACCTCCAGCCTCACCGCCGATGCCGAGGGCAACCTGGTCAGCGCGATCTCCGACGTCCGGTACGACACCGGCGCCTACGCCGACGTCGGCCCGCGCATCACCGCCAAGTCCGGCATGATGTCGCCCGGCCCGTACCGGATCGCGAACGCACGTGTGCGGTCCCGCTGCGTGTACACGAACAAGCCGTCCGCCGGACCCTTCCGCGGGTTCGGCGTGCCGCAGGTGACCTGGTCGCACGAGTCGCTGATCGACGAGCTGGCCCACCGGCTTGGCGAGGACCCCGTCGAGTTCCGCCGCCGCCACCTCCTGCGTGAGGGCGACGAGGCTCCCATGGGCACCCGCATGCACAGCGCGGACTTCGTCGGCTGCCTCGACGCGGTGGCCGACGCGATCGGCTGGCGTGACCCGGTCGACCGCGGCGACGGCAGGGTCCGCCGCGGGCGCGGGGTCGGGGTCGGTGTGAAGGCCGTGCTGACCCCGACCATCGCCAACGCCGTGCTGCACCTCAACCAGGACGCGTCGGCCACGCTGCTGATCAGCACGGTCGACATGGGACAGGGCAGCGACACGATCATGGCGCAGATCGCCGCGGACGTGCTGTGCATGGACTCGGCACGCGTCCACGTGGTGCGTGCGGACACCGACGCCACCCCGTACGACACGATCACCGCGGGCAGCCGGTCCACCTACCACACCGGCAACGCGGTGCGCCGCGTCGCGGAGGCCATGCGTGCCAAGCTGGTCGGCCTCGCGGCGACGCGGTTCTCCTGCCAGGACGCCGACGTGACGCTCGCGGCGGACGGCCTGCGGGCGGGTGAGCGGCACGTGACCGTCCCGGACCTGGTCCACGGCCACTTCGGCGCACGCGGCGCGACCCTGACCACCGAGGCGAACTACACGTCCGACTGGGTGCCCTACGACAAGGAGACGGGCCGGTCGGCGAAGGTCACCGAACACTGGTTCGCCGGCGCGGTCGGCGTCCAGCTCACCGTCGACACCGCGACCGGCCGCGTCCACCTCGAGCACCTGGCCGTCGCCGGGGACGTCGGCAGGGCGATCAACCCGAAGCTCGTCGAACAGCAGCTGACCGGCGCGGCGATCATGGGCATCGGGCACGCGTTGTTCGACCAGCTCGTGCTCGACCAGGGCCAGGTGATCAACGGGACGCTGCTCGACTACCAGCTGCCCTCGATCAGGGACCTGCCGGACCGGCTCACGCCGATCATCGTCGAGAGCCCGCACGACACCGGCCCGTTCGGCGCGAAGGGCGTCGGGGAGACGGGGATCCTCGGGGTCGCGCCGGCCATCGCGAACGCGGTGCGTGACGCGCTCGGCGTCCGCATCACCACGCTGCCGTTGACGCCGGAGTCGATCGTCGCGGCACTGGAGGGGAAATGAGCCGGATCACCCTGGTCGTCAACGGCGTCAGGCACCTCGTGGACGTCGAGGACGACGCGTTGCTGCTCGACGTGCTGCGGGAGAAGGTCGGCGCCACGAGCGTCCGAGAGGGCTGCGGGGTCGGCGCGTGCGGGGCGTGCACGGTGCTCTCCGGCGGGATGAGCGTGTCCAGCTGCCTGGCCCTCGCCATCCGCCACGACGGCGCCGAGCTGACCACGGCCGACGGCCTCGACGAGCGGGACGAGGTCGTGTCGTCCTTCGTGGCGTGCGGCGCGGCCCAGTGCGGGTACTGCATCCCCGGCTTCGTGCTGATGTCGAAGGAACTGCTCGCGGAGAACCCGGCACCGTCCGAACAGGACATCACGGCCCACCTCGAGGGCAACATCTGCCGCTGCGGCACCTACCCGGAGATCAGGAAGGCCGTGGCGGCCGCGGCCGGGCGGAGGGCGACGCGGTGATCGTGCTCCTGCACTCGCTGGCCATGTCCGGTGAGCTGTGGCGCCCGCTCGCCGACCGTCTCGACGGGCCCGTCGTGGCGATGGACGCCCGCGGTCACGGCCGGTCCGCCTGGGACGGTTCGGCGTTCACGGTCGAGGACCTCGCCGCCGACGTCGCCGCGCTGATCGAGGCGCGGGCCGACGGGCCGGTCGCGGTCGGCGGCATGTCGATGGGCGGTTGCGTGGCCATCGCGCTGGCGGGCACCCGCCCCGAGCTGGTCAGCAGGCTGTTCCTGGCCGACACGACGGCGAACTACGGCCCCGGCCGGGTGACGACGTGGGCGGAGCGCGCGGGCAAGGCCATCCGCGAGCCACGCGACAGGCAGCTGGCCTTCCAGCTCGACCGGTGGTTCTCCCCGGAGTTCGTCGAGCGGGAGCCGGCGGAGGTCAAGCGCGTGTCCGCGTTGTTCCTGGCCACGAACGCGCGTGCCCACGCGCAGGCGTGCCTGGCGCTCGGCGCGTTCGACGGCACCGGCCTGCTGCCGAGGATCACCGCGCCCACGCTGGTCGTGGTGGGGGAGCACGACTACGCGACCCCGGTCGCGATGGCGCGGACGCTCGCCGACGGGATCCCGAACGCCACGCTGACGGTCCTCGGGAACGCACGGCACTTCAGCGTGTTCGAGGCGCCGGGTGCGCTCGACCAGGCGGCCGGGTTCCTGTCGTGAGCCGCCGCGGCACCGTGCGGACGGTGTCCACGCCGGACCCGGCGTACCTTGGGTCGGTGCCGGCGCGGTGGCCGGACGTGCTGGACTGATCGTCGACAGGGTTCACGAGCAGGTATCGGACAGGGGGAGGGCGGGTGGCGAGTGACGTCCCGGCGGTCTCGTCGGCGGTGCGCATCCTGGAGCGGCTGTCGGTGTCGTGGCCTGCGGCCGTGGCGCCGAAGGACCTCGTCAACGAGCTGGGGTTGAACAGGAGCACGTGCTACAACATCCTCGCCACGCTGCAGCGCCTCGGCTGGGTGACGTCGACGGGGGAGCGGTCGGGCTGGATGCTGGGCCCGAAGCTGCTGACGCTGACCGGTGTCCCCGACGACATGACCGCGGCGATAGCCCAGCAGGAGATCGACGAGCTGGCGCGCCGCCTCGGCTTCGTGGTGTTCGTGGCGGAGGCCGACGGCGCGGGTGGTTACGTGGTGACGGTGAAGGCCGAACGCCAGATGGGTGTCCGGGTGACCGTCAGCGTCGGCGAGGGCTTCCCGTTCTCCGCGCCCGCGCTGATGCAGGCCCACCTGGCGTGGCAGGCGCCGTCGACGGTGGACGAGCTGGTGGACCGCCACGGCCTCAAACAGTTCACCCAGCACACGGTGACCGACCGCGAGGAGCTGCACCAGGTCCTCGCCGCGATCCGCACCCGCGGCTACTCGACGAGCATCCAGCAGTACGACATGGCCCAGAGCGGCGTGGCGGCCCCCATCTTCGACCGCAGGGGCCGACCGACCCGTGTGGTCTGCTCGTTGGCGTTCTTCACCGAGCTGCACGCGGACAACGTGGCCCGCATCGGCGCCCTGGTCGGCGACTGCGCCGACCGGATAACGGCCCGCACCGGCGGCAGGCGGCCCACCACCGGGTGACGCCGGTCAGAGGCTCGCGCGCAGCTCCCACAGCTCCGGGTAGAAGTGGCCGCGACCGGTCAGGCTCACCGCGCCCGCCGTACCGCCGGTGCCCGGTCGGCTGCCGATCTGCCGTTCGACGGTGTGGACGTGCCGCTGGCGGAACATCGACCACGCCTGGTCGTGGTCGACCAGCGCCTCGGCCAGCTCCCACAGCGCCTGGTGCTCGCGGCGGTTCATGGCGATCTCCCCGTACGCCGCCGACCGCTCCGCGCGGGTGGCCACGGAGAAGCCCGCCTTGCCCAGCACGGTCAGGAAACCGTCCCACAGCGTGGGTTCACGGCCGCCCCGGGCCGACAGCAGCTCGATCTGCCTGAACTGCGCCGACTGCAGGCCGCTCGCCGTGCCGAGCGCGTCGCGGAAGCGCAGGAAGTCCTGCGGTGCCATGGTGTCCAGCACGTCGAAGTGCGTGGCGAGCATCCGCGCGATCGTGTGGCACCTGCGCAGCCGCGACCTCGGCGGGTAGGTCTCGCCCGCGAGCAGGTCGTCACGGGCCGCGGTCAGCTCGGTGAGCATCTGGCGGAACCACAGCTCGCACGTCTGGTGCACGGTGATGAACAGCAGCTCGTCGTGTTCGGTGGATCTGGGGTGGCGCTGGCCGAGCAGCTCCGGCAGCCGGAGGTACTCGCTGTAGGTCGGGAGCACGTGGTTCCTCACAGGAGCTGGTGGGCCGCGAAGGCTTCCTCGGCGCCGGGCACGTCGAGGACCCCCGCGGACCGGAACGTGCGCACGGTCGCGCGGCAGATGTCGGCGTTGCTGCCGGACCGCTCGTAGGTGTCGGCCACGACGGCCGCCGCGGTCCCACCGTCCACACCGGACATCAGCAGCGACGCGCGGATCGGCTCGGTGTCCCACGTCAGGCACGCCTGGACCATCGCGGGCAGGGTGTGTGCCACGGGCTCATGCAGCCGGGGCTCCAGGTTCACCCACAGGTCGTGGAAGAACCCGGCGAAGAAGCGGTGGTGGTGGCCCTCGTCCTTGGCGTGGTCGCGCGTGAGGTCCCGCACCACGGTCATGACCGTCCGGTCGTTCGGGATCTCGTTGAGCACCGCGGTGATCAGCGTCTCGAACACCACGGTCTGCAGCAGCGGCACCAGGGACGGCTCGTCGGGCATCAGCCGCGCGCCGACCTCCTCCAGCCGGTCGACGAACCCGCCGAAGTCCCACGGCGGGATGGCGACGCCCGTGTCCGCCGCGATCTGGTCGGCGAGGTCGAGGCTGTAGAGGGCGTGGTAGCCCTCGTCGCAGTAGACCTTGAACGCGTCCATCCTGGCCTGGTTCGGCAGGTCGAACCCGGCGCGGTTGTTGGCGATCCGCTCCGCCGTGGTGTTCACGACCCTCGTCTCCAGGTGGGTCGTCGACAGCAGGAACTGGTACAGGTGCCGGATCGTGAGCACCCGGCGCTGCTCGTCGGTGAGGCAGCCGAGTGCCTCGTGCGCGAGGTAGGGCACCTGGTCCTGCGGGTAGAACACCTTGCCCTGGTCGGTCTCGTCGGCGAACATCCTGCGCGTGCCAGCCCGCACGCCCGCGGTGTCGTACCAGCGGTCGAACGCCCCGCTCACGACAGAACCCCGGCGAGACGGTCGATCCCGGTCGCGACGGTGTCCGCGCCGGTCGCGTGGCAGAGCCGGAACCAGCCGGGCTCCGGGGCGGCGAAGACGCTGCCCGGCAGGATGTTCACCCGACCCTCACGCAGGATCCGTTGCCATAACGTGTGTTCGTCGGTGCCGCCCAGGTGCGGGCGCAGGTCCGTCCACAGCGAGAACCCGCCGTCCGCGCGGACGTACCCGATGCCCGCGTCGTCCAGCAGCGCCATCGTCGCCGTCGCCGAGGCGTGCAGCCGCCTGCGGCTCTCGGTGAGGAAC
The DNA here is from genome assembly GCF_004364325.1 of Actinophytocola oryzae. Classification (GTDB taxonomy): domain Bacteria; phylum Actinomycetota; class Actinomycetes; order Mycobacteriales; family Pseudonocardiaceae; genus Actinophytocola; species Actinophytocola oryzae. Next base: position 194,638 of record NZ_SOCP01000021.1, read on the forward strand.
CCCTCGACCCAGTCGCCGTCGCTCAGCAGGTGCGTGACGAGCGCCTGCGTGTGGGTCGACACCGGCGCGAAGTAGGCGAGCGCGCGGGCCGCGGCCAGCACCTCCGGATCGCGGGTGTGCAGCACGCCGACCTTGAGCCCGGACAGGCCGAAGTCCTTGGCCAGACCCCAGATCGCGTGCACGTTCCGCTCGCCGACCATGCTGGTGAACTCGGCGCCGAAGGTGGAGTTGGCGTAGATCTCGTCGGCGATCACGTCCACCGAGTGCGCCGTCGCCACCCTCACGACGTCCCGCAGCACGGTGGGGGAGTGCACGTGGCCGATCGGGTTCGACGGCGAGGTGACCGCGATCGCCCGCACGGGGACGCCTTCGCGTCTCGCCTCGGTGAGCGCGCGGTCGATCGCGACCGGGTCGAGTGCGAACCCGTCGTCGGGGCTCAGGTACACGGGCAGCAGCCGGGCGCCGGAGCGGGCGGTGAGATCGGTGTCGAACGCCGCGTAGTACGGCGCGGGCACGAGGATCACGTCGCCGGGGTCGCACAACGTGGTGGCGACGATGTCCAGGGCCGCGGTGGCGCCGCTGACGACGACCAGGTCCTCCGCGTCGACACCGGGCCACACGGGCGCCAGCAGCGTGGCGACGGCCGAGCGCAGCTCCGGTGTGCCGTAGAGCAGTCCGTAGTGGACGTCGGCCTGGCGTGGCGGCACCGACAGGCGAGGCGCCAGCAGGTCCCAGACGAGCCGGTTGTCCGCGGTGCCGAGGTTGACGTAACCGCCGGGGTTGCCAGGACCGTACGGGTCGGCCTCGGCCTCGAAGTGCGCGGCCGCGATGGCAGGCACGTCGGCGGCGAGGAGCTTCGCCGCGCGGGAGGTCATCCGACCCCCTGCGTGAGCAGTCCAGGGTGGACGCCGAGGCCCATCGACGCGTCGATCACCGCGCCGTGCAGGGCCGAGGCGTGCTCGCCGGTCAGCCACCACACCACCGAGGCGATCTCCTCGGGCCGGAGTAATCGGCCACCGGGCAGCCTCGCCTCGAGCGCGGCACGCTGCTCCGGGGTCAGGGCGGCGAGCGTGCTCGCCTCCAGCATGGGTGTCTCCACCGCGCCGGGGCTGACCGCGAACATGCCCACCGGCGAGTGCACGAGCTCCGCGGCGAGGTGGCGGGTGAGGTAGGCGAGTGCGGCCTTGCTCATCCCGTCCGCCACGTGGAAGCCCGGGAAGACGGAGACCCCACCGCCTACGCTCGCGATGTTGACGACCTTCCCGTAGCCGCGTTCGAGCATGCCGGGCAGCAGCCGCTGGATCAGCCACAGCGGACCGACGCTGTTGATGCGCAGGAACGCGGCGGACCGCTCGTGCTCGGGGCCCTCGACGTGGTCGACGACCGTCGCCGAGCCGACCGCGGCGTTGTTGACCAGCACGTCGACCGGCCCCGGCAGCGCCTCGAGCAGCCGCTCGTGGCTCTCCCAGTCACCCTGGTCCAGCTCGAAGGCCGCGCACTCGGCGCCGGTCTCGGCGACCAGCGTCTCCGCGCGGTCCTTGCCGAACCGGTAGGTGAACCACACTCGGTCGCCCGCCTCGGCGAACCGCCGCACACAGGCGCGGCCGATCCCACCGGAGCCTCCGGTGATCAGTACGTTGCGCATTCCGCCCCTTCAGAGGAGAACGTCGAGGACACGCCGCCCGAGCGGGTCGTCCGGGTCGGCCAGTCCCAGCGGGAGGTCGAAGTGGTGACGCCCGGGCACCGTGAACGCGTCGACGGACACCCCGGCCCCGGCCGCCGCGGCCACGAGCATGTCCTGCTGTGCCGGGAAGCCCGCCGTCTCGTCCGCGCCGTGGGCGGCGAGCAGCAGCGGCGGCGCGGCCTCGCGCAGCACGTGGACCGGGCTGTTGCGCCGCGCCTCGTCCGAGGACAGCCGGATCGCGGGGCCGATCGAGGTGTGCAGCAGCGGCTCCAGGTCGTAGAGGCCGCTGAGCAGCACCGCGGCACGCAGTGGCACGTCGCCGAGGCACATTCCTGCCAACTGGGCGCCCGCGGAATGCCCGACGAGTACGATCCGGTGTTCGTCAATCCCCAGTTTGGCCGCATTCCGGTACAACCAGCGAACGCCGCGACGAACCATTGCGGAGATCTCGTCCAACCGATATAAGGGCGCGAGCCCGTAACCGAGCGCGGCGAAGGCGGCGCCCTGTTTCACGGCGTCGACGGCCGCGAACGACGATTCCGCCTCGGTCAGTTCCTGCCAGTACCCGCCGTGCACGAACACCAGCAGCGGCGCGCCGGACTCGGTGGCGGGGAAGAAGTGCAGGCGCTCGGACTCCCCTGGCGCATAACGGACATCCAGCCAGGACAGTGTCCGGCGGGCCGAGGCGGAACGCTCCGCGTACTCGGCGAGGAACGGATCGGGGGCCACGGATATCCCGGGTAGATAGGCCTCGTCGAGTGATGGCGGCGCGTGCACGCGGTCACCTTATCGGGGGACCCTCGAGGAACTTACGGGCGTCCACCATTCCCGTTTTCCCGACTATTCGGTATTTGGTATGCGCCCGCGTCGCCTGAAACGGTCGAACAGGCCGGTGTCCGCGTGCTCGGCGTGGTGACCGGGCTGTGGCTCGCGGTGTACACGTTCTTCGGCACCGTGCTCCCGGTCGTGCTGCTCGGCCGCCCGGGGGTCATGGTGATCATCTGGCTCGGCCTGCTGGCACGGCACCGCGAGAGCGTGCTGATTCCGGCCGAGGTGGCGTAGGACAGTCCCTCCCGAGCCTGCCCGGGCAGGTCACACCGGCTGCGTACCATCTGGGGAGTCGGCAGGCGGGGGAGAGGAGCAGGCGTGCGGCGATCCGCGCTGTTCGTGGTGCTGCTGGTGCTCCTGGGTGCGTGCACCACGGAGGACCCGGGCGAACCGGCCCCCACGCGCACGTCCACGACGAGCAGTGCCGCGCCGGTCAGGCGGGTGTACGTGTCACTGGGCGACTCCTACGCCACCGGCTACCGCCCGGCCGACGGCGGCGACCCCGCGGGCGCCACGAAGGACGGCTTCGCCTACCTGGTGGCTGCTCGGCGGGACCTGGAGCTGGTCAACGTCGCGTGCAGCGGGGCAACGTCCGGGCAGCTCGACACCAGCACCGACTGCGCACCGCCGAACCGTGCCCCCGACGCGCCGGACCCCGAGGGCCGCACGCAGCTGGACGCGGCCGTCCGGACGCTTCGCGACCACGCGGGCGAGGTGGGACTGGTGACGGTGATCATCGGCGGCAACGACCTGGCGCCGTGCGCGCAGGCCTCGGACCCGCTGACCTGCGCGACCCAGGCCGTGACCGAGATCAGGGCCAACCTGGCCACAGTCCTGCCCACCCTGCGCGAGGCCGCGGGCGACGCCCCGATCCTGGGACTCACCTATCCGGACGTGTTCCTCGGCGCGTGGGTGTCACCCGCCTTCCCGGACGGCGAGCGGCTCGCCCGCCTGTCGGTCCCGCTGTTCCAGAACTACTTCAACGACACCCTCAGGACCGAGTACGAGAAGATCGGCGCGAGGTTCGTCGACATCACCGAGTCGACCGGCGGCTACGGCCCCCTGACGGAGCTGACCCAGGACCCCACGTACGGCCCGATCCCGGCCCCGGTCGCGAAGGTCTGCACCCTGACCTACTTCTGCACCCTGACGGACGTACACCCCACCAAACCCGGCCACGAGACGATCGCGACGGCCGTCCTCGACGCGCTGGGCGAGTAAGCCGAACGCACTGAAGGACGCCTTCCTGACGCTGGGGGTAAGGAAGGCGTCCTTCAGTGCGTTTCCGGACCTACGGGCGGCCGGGCAGGCGGTAGTTCGTGCCCAGCACGGTGCCGCGGCTCGGCTTGTACTGGTCGAAACCACGTGGGTCGCACTGCAGGCCACCGTTGATGCAGTGGCTCACCAGTGCCGCCAGGGTCGGCTCGTCCCACGCGTTGAAGAAGTCGTAGTGCCACGTGTACCCGCGACCGCTCGCGAGCCGGACCTGCGACGTGTTCCCGTCGACGGGGAACGCGATCTTGAACTCGAGCATCGGCACCGGCCTCGGGTGCGATGACGGGCACACGCCGTTGACCGGGTAGGCCATGTGCGACTTGTGGTCCGCCGAGTCGAGGTGCGTGCCGTCCCAGCAGCTGGGGGCCTGGAACCGCACGTTCATCTGCGTGCCGATCGGACAGTTCGTCGGGAAGTCCCAGTTGAACGTGCTGTTGCCGCACTCCCAGCCCTCGACGTGCCCGGGATGGTTCCGGAACTCGTCGAGCGTCGAGCTGGGACTGCCCACCACGTACCGCAGGCCCGGCGGGAACGGCCGCACGTCCTGGTACCGGATGATGCCGGACTTGTAGTAGATGACCTGCTTGAAGTTCGGGATCACGGGCGTGTTCCCGTTGAACATCGTCGGGAACCAGTACGCCGACAGGTCGTCCGGCGCGAGGCACGACGTGGCACCGACGCCCGCACGCTGCAGCGAGGCGAGTGTCGTGGCCGCGTTCGTCGTCGTGTTGCCGGTGAAGCTGTGCTCGTGCGACGCACCGGGCAGGTTCGGCAGCACGATCGGGTCGTCGGACAGCCGGTGGGTGACCCCGCAGTTCACCTGGAACTCGTGATGGGTCACGTCGTCGGCTGGGTCGGCGCTCGCCGGGCCGCTGGTCACCAGCGCGGCCACGGCTAGCACCGTGAGTACGAGTTGTCTACGCATCGACTCCTCCTCGGCAGGGTACAGAGGGAGAGCGCTCTCCCACTTACCGTAGCCGTCCGTGTCAAGTCCCGCCCTTGACACGCTCGCAACCTGCCCGCAACACTCTGGACCGAGTGGGAGAGCGCTCTCCGAACCCACTCCCCAACCCTGCTGAGGAGACGCGATGAAGCGTGCTCTCGTGCTGGTGCTCGCACTCGTGGCCAGCTTCGTGGCGGCGCAGCCCGCCGCGGCGGCGCCGTCCGTAGTGCGTGTGACCGGCTCGCAAGGCAACTGGCGGCTCACCGTCGACGGTGCCCCGTTCCAGGTCAAGGGCCTCACCTGGGGTCCACCCGTTTCCGAGGCGGCCGCCAGGTTGCCCGACCTGCACGCCATCGGTGTCAACACGGTCCGCACCTGGGGCACCGACGGCACCACCCAGCCACTGCTCGACGCCGCGGCCGCCAACGGCATCAAGGTGATCAACGGCTTCTGGCTGCAACCGGGCGGCGGCCCCGGCAGCGGCGGCTGCGTCAACTACGTCACCGACACCAACTACAAGAACAACTCGCTCACCGAGTTCCTGCGCTGGGTGAACGTCTACAAGACACACCCCGGCGTGCTGATGTGGAACGTGGGCAACGAGTCCGTGCTCGGCATGCAGAACTGCTTCTCCGGCACGGAGTTGGAGAACCAGCGCGTCGCCTACGTCCGGTTCGTCAACGACGTCACCCGCGCCATCCACGCCGCCGACCCGAACCACCCGGTCACGTCCACCGACGCGTGGACCGGTGCGTGGCCCTACTTCAAGGCCTACGCACCCGACCTCGACCTGTATGCGGTGAACTCCTACAACGCCGTGTGCCAGGTGAAGAACGACTGGAACGCGGGCGGCTACACCAAGCCCTACATCCTCACCGAGGGCGGCCCCGCGGGGGAGTGGGAGGTGCCGAACGACGTCAACGGCGTGCCGACGGAACCCTCCGACGTGGCCAAACGCGACGGTTACCGCAACGCGTGGAACTGCCTGACCTCGCACACCGGCGTGGCGCTCGGCGGCACGCTGTTCCACTACGGCACCGAACAGGACTTCGGCGGCGTGTGGTTCAACCTGGTGCCCGGCAACGAGAAGCGGCTGTCGTACTACTCCGTCGCGGCGGCGTTCGGCGGCAACCCCGGGTCGAACTCGCCGCCGGTGATCTCGCGGATGAACCTGAGCCGGGTCACCGACGTACCTGCCGGCGGGACGTTCACCGTCGACGTCGGCGCGTCCGATCCCAACGGGGACGCGATCTCCTACGAGCTGAAGATCAACAGCAAGTACATCGACAACTCCGGTGCGCTGGTGACGGCGTCCTACACGGGGTCGGGGCCGTTCACCGTGCGCGCGCCGGACCGGCTGGGCGTGTGGAAGCTGTACGTGTACGCCCGCGACGGGCACGGCAACGTCGGCATCGAGAGCCGGTCCTTCCGGGTGGTCGCGCCGACGCCGCAGGGCGAGAACGTGGCGCGCGGCAGGGCCACGACCGCCTCGTCGTACCAGACGCAGGGCGACGGGGCGCCGTTCCCGCCGTCGAACACGGTGGACGGCTCGCTGACCACGCGCTGGGCGTCGGACTGGAGCGACCCGCAGTGGCTCCGGGTCGACCTCGGTGCGACTACCACCTTCCAACAGGTGCAGTTGGTGTGGGAAGGTGCGTACGGTCGGTCTTACCAGCTACAGGTGTCGGACAACGACCGCGACTGGCGGACGGTGTACTCGACCACCTCCGGTGACGGCGGCGTCGACTCGATCGACGTCACCGCGACCGGCCGGTACGTTCGGATGTACGGCACGGCCCGGGGCACCGGCTGGGGCTACTCGCTGTACGAGCTGGGCGTCTACCGGCGCTGAGACCGTTGGAGAGCGCTCTCCCGTACCATCGGCGCATGGCTGGACGCACAACGGGCCGCACGCCGACGCTCGAGGACGTGGCGAGGGTCGCGGGGGTCTCCCGCGCGACCGTGAGCCGCGTGGTCAACGGAATCCGCAACGTCGACCAGGACATACAGGAGGCCGTGCGGCGGGCCATCGAGAAGACCGGGTACGCCCCCAACAGGGCCGCCCGTTCGCTCGTGACCCGCCGCGCGGGTGCGGTAGCGCTGGTCGTGTCCGGCGCGGGCGGCCACGTGTTCGGCGACCCGTTCTTCGGCAGGGTCGCCGACGGCGTGGTGGACTTCCTGCGTGGCCACGGCGTGCACCCGCTCCTGATGCTGGCCGACACGGACGCCGCCCGCGACGACATACTGGCCCACCTCCGCGAGGGCGGCACGGACGGCGCGCTGCTCGTGTCGACCCACCCCGACGACCTCCTGACGTCGATGGTCGCGGTGGCCGGCCTGCCCGCGGTGGTGTTCGCGAGGACGCTCCAGCGGCTGTCGTACGTGGACGTCGAGAACGAGGTGGGTGGGGCACTGGCCGCGCGGCACCTGCTGTCCAGGGGATGCCGCAACCTGGCCACGATCAGCGGCCCGCTGGACGTCCGGACCAGCAACGAGCGCCTGGCGGGCTTCCGTGTCGAGGCGGGGGAGACCCCGACCGTGGCGGGCAACTTCACGGTGGCGAGCGGCGAGGAGGCGATGACGACGTTGCTGGCCGGACACCCGAACGTGGACGGCGTCTTCGCGGCGAACGACCTGATGGCCCAGGGCGCCCTGGCGGTCCTGCAGTCGACGGGCCGCTCCGTGCCGACGGACGTGGCCGTGGTCGGCTTCGACGACAGCAGCGCGGCACTGGCGTGCCGCCCGAAGCTCACGACCGTCCGCCAGCCGGTGGAGGACATGGGCGCGGCGATGGCGGAGCTGCTGCTGGCCCGCATCCAGGACCCGTCCCTACCCCCGGCAAGCCGCATCTTCGAACCACAGCTGGTGATCCGCGACTCGGCCTGAAGGTGTCGGCGCACGCATGAGAGCCTTCGGACCATGGTGACGACACGGTTGGCGACCGTCCCTGACGAGGTCCGCGCCGCGATCGTCGAGCAGGTCGGCCCGGTCCTCGACATGGACACCGTGCACGGCGGATGGAACAGCGAGATCGCCACCCGCGTACGGACAGCGAACGAGACGATGTTCGTCAAAGGACTGCGCGCCGACCACCGTCGTGTGTGGACACAACAGCGGGACCTGACACTCCGCGTGGCCGAGCAACGCTGGTCCGCTATGGAGGCGACCAGGCGATGCGCGACCAGCTGAGCGGCGACACGCTGTTGCACACCGACTTCAACAACCAGAACGTCCTGATCGCCGACGGCAAGGCACGGCCCGCCCGATGTCATGGCGGGTTCAGCATGCCCTTCAGCTGGTCGTAGCGGTTCCTGCCCACCGCCATCCAACGGTCGACTCCGGTCTCGTTCGTGTCCTGGTCGCGGAACAGCGGCCGTGCCCACCAGTTCATCCGCAGGAGCGGGAAGTACTCGCCCGGGGTGGCGTGGGGATTCGTGCTCCCCGGGGGTCGGATGGGGAACGACTCGCTCTCGAACCCGCCGGGATCCCGCTGACGCCTGACCCCCAGGGGATCCTCCGCCTGCGTGTACCGCCCGCTTTCGTGCAGGAACAACGCGTCCGCGTTCCAGCCGAACCTGCCCGCGGCGGCTGACCGGATCCGGGCATCGTCGTCGGCCATGTCGAGGAGATCGCGTATGACGGCTTTGACCTCGCGCGGAGGACGACGGAACGAGACGTCCAGGGACGCGGAATGCGCGAGGCTCTCCAACAACTCGATCCCCATCGGGCCGCCTGGATCGTCGCGCCGTAGCACCAGGAGGAAGCCGTGACCCGCGAACTCCACCCGGAACACCGTCTCCACGCCCTTGCTGTTCGCGACGTAGATGCTCCGGGTCAGCCCGCCGACCACCTCACGGAACCTCCCGGCCTGCCCGGCCATGTCCGCGACGACGTCCTCGGGTTCGAACGTGAACGAACCCAGCTCGGCCTTCTGCTGACCGTCCGTCAGCACCGGGAAGAGGTTCTCGGCGGTGGGGTAGCAGGAAGCGTAGTGCTGACGAAGGATCTGCTCGGCGTAGTAGGCACCGCCGAAGCTCTCGTCGAGGACGAGCGCGACATCGAACGCGGCATCGACGACGTTCCACCGCAGTTCCGTCAGGATCCTCTCGAAGTCCTGTTTCTCGGCCTGTGCCGCACCGAAGTTCGGTGCGTGACCTGCGAAGTAACGCGTCAGCAGATCGTGCAACTCGTCCACCGAGAGTGCGCCGTTCCACCTCCGGTCGACGTACCGGCGCCGGGTGATCGCCTGCCTGATCGCGTACTTCTGATCGTCTTCCGACGTCAACGCCCACACCCGGGCCAGAACGAGGTGGAGCTCCTCGGCGGTCTCCGCCTTGGAGACCACACTCCTCTCCAGCGACCCGCCGATGGACCGCCGCTGCACCGTGACGCCGGTGGCCTGTGCGGGGCCAGTCGACCGTGCCGGGCCGGCCGGCTGCCCGCTGGCACTGCTCTCGGCTTCACGTTCGAACCGGTCCGTCGGGGTCGACACACGCAGGCCGCCGCCGGCGTCGACACCGTCCACGGTGCCCGCGCGTTGCTGGACCACGTGGGTCAGCTCATGGGTGAGCGTGGCCCGGTCGGCCGTGGCACCGCCGAGCACGATGTGCTCACCGGCGGTGTACGCCAGGGCGCCTGCCGCCCGCGCCGAGCGCCGTGCCGCGGTGTCCGTGTGCACGCGGACACCGGAGAAGTCGGCGCCGAACCGGTTTTCCATGTCGGTGCGCAGTGCCGGGTCCAGCGGCGTGCCGGGGGAGTTGATCACGCCGGTGACCGAGGCCAGGGAGAAGTCGACGCCCGGGGCGACCGCCGGTGCGCGCGAGGACACGGCCTCGGCCGTCGCACGCGGACGTGCCCTCGCAAGGGGAAGATCGTCGTGGGTTCTTTCGGACACGTGCTTCATTGAGCCACGGCGGGGTCACCGTCGCGTCACACCGGCGGTCAGCGCAGCTGGAGGTTGCGGAACAGGGCCGTGCCGTGGAAGCCGTTCACGCCCAGCCGGCCCGACGAGTAGGTGCTGTCCGTCGCGGCGATGACCTGTGTGCCGTCGAGGGACACGCGCAGGTCCGCGCCCCGGGCCGTGACGCCCAGGTGGTAGGTCCGGCCCGGCTCGATGGTCGTCCGGTAGGTCGCGATGTCCAGGCCGGGACGCCACAGCTTCACCACACCGCCGACGTCGATGTTCGCCGTGTAGTGCTGCGTGCCGTCCGCGTTGGCGCGGAAGACGAGGCCGGCCGCCACCCCGCTCAGCGGTGTCAGGTCGCCCTCGTAGGTGAAGTCCGTGGGCGTCGACGAGCTGAGGTAGAACGTGTCGCCGCCGCCACGCGACTGCAACCCGCTGCCCGGGTACGTCCACGTCCCGTTGACGGGCCGCCACGGGCCCGCGAGGTTGGTGGCGAGACCGGTGGCGTTCACCTGCAGGTTGTTGAACGTCGCCTGGCCGTTGAACAGGTTCACGCCCAGCCGCCCGGACGGGTAGGCCGTGTCGGTCGCGTCGATCACCGGCAGCGCCGAGCGGTCCAGGAACACCTGGAACCGCGACCCGGCCGCCACGACCTTCAGGTGATAGGTCCGCCCCGCCGAGACCGGCGTCGCGTACGAGGCGATGTCCCGGCCTGGACGCCATAGCTTCACCACACCGGTCGTGTCCACGTTCACCGTGTACTGACCGCTCGGCCCCGCGCGGAAGGACAGCGCCGCCGCGACCCCGTTGTCCACCCGGACGTCGCCCTCGTAGGAGAAGTCCGCCGCGCTCGACGAGCTGAGGTAGAACGCGTCACCGGCCGCGGTGCCCTGCTTGCCTGCCGCCGTGTCGGTCCACGTGCCGTTCGACGCGGTCCACGGTCCGGCCAGGTTCCCGTCCAGTGTGGACTGCCCGGTGCCCCACGCCTTATCGAGGCGGTTGAACCCCAGCGACACCAGCCGGACGTCGCCGCCCTCGGTGAACAGGGAGATGCCCTGGCTCGCCGAGTCGAAGTACACGTTGTCGCTGAAGGAGAAACGGCCGTCACCGGCGAAGATCTCCAGCTGTCCCCTGTCGACGAGGACACGCATCCGCACCCGGCCGTTCACCGGCGCGAGCGGTGCCCCGTACAACGTCCCGGCCGCGCGGTCGTAGGCGACCTCACGGTCGTAGCCGCCGTTGGCCCGCGTGTGCAGCCGGAAGCCGAACTTCGCCGCGGTGGCCCCGTTGACGTCGAACTCCGCGGTCAGCTCGTAGGTGTCGGCACGCAGCCCCGACAACGGGTTCGTGCCCGGTCGCAACGTCTGCGCACCCAGCGAGAACGGGTCGCGCCGCAGCGACGCCAGCTCGCCGACCGGCTCGCGGGTCAACCGGACCCCGTCCGGGAACGTCCGCAGACCCAGCTGTGCCGGGAAGGTCAGGTTCCCGGTCCACGTGCCGCCCCGGTTGCCGCCCTGCCACGCGGTCTGCACGACCCGGCCGGCGGGATCGCCGGTGAACGTCTGCGACGCGTAGAACGGCGACTCCGCGTACCCGCCGCCGAAGTCCTCGCGTCCGACGGGCGAGGTCGGCGTGAACGTCGTACCGTCGAAGTCGCCGAGCACGTAGCTGTTGTCCCTCGCCGCGGACAGGACCCAGCGCGTGTTCGCCGGGTTCCCGTCGACGGGCAGCTGGTACATGTCCGGGCACTCGAACATCCAGTCCGCGACGAACCGGCTGCGGAACTCCCAGTGCAGCAGGTCGGTCGAGGTGTAGAAGTTCGCGCCGTCCCGGCCGTCCTTCACGTACAGCACCATCACGTAGCGCCGCGACGGCGCGTGCCAGAAGACCTTCGGGTCGCGGCTCTCGACGCCCGGGGTGTCCACGACCTCGCGGCCACCGCCGTAGGTCTGGAACGTGCGGGCGCCGTCGAGGCTGTAGTGGACGGTGACGCCGCCGGTGCCGGAGAACAGCAGGATCGGGTCGTCGGTCCCGGACTTCAGGCCCGTGACGTTGTTCGTGTCCACGATCCCGTTGCCGGACCACAGGTCTCCGGCGTGCACGCCCGGCTCCAGCGCGATCGGCTTCTGCGTCCAGTGCACGAGGTCCGTGCTGACGGCGTGGCCCCAGTGCATGGTCGCCCACGCCAGCCCGTGCGGGTTGTGCTGGTAGAACAGGTGATACCGGCCTCGGTAGTAGAAGGACCCGTTGGGGTCGTTCATCCACCCGGCACGCGGGCTGAAGTGGAACTGCCCGCGAAACGGCTCGTCGTAGTTCGTTGGCGGGTAAGGGAACTCGGGATAGTCGGTGAGGTCGCCCGCGAGAGCCGGTGGCGCGGCCGACGCGAACATGCCCGCTGCCAGAAGGACTACCGCCACAGCTGAACGCAGGATCTTCATCGATCTCCCTCGCCGCGCCGACCACGCTCAGCATACGGATCGCTACCGCTCGGGTACACCCCGCAGTCCGGCCATGATGAGGTCGAGCATCCGCCCGGCCTGCTCGCGCTGGTCCGGCCCGCCGCACGCGAGGAACACCCCGACGATGCTCGCGACCACGTCCTCGGCGACCACGTCCGCGCGCAGTGTCCCGGCCGCAGCCCCCGCCTCCAGCAGGGTCCGGACCGCGCCCGACAACCGCTCGCGGGACTGGGACGAGGTGACGGCGCCGGAGGCGATGACCGCGCGCAGGGTGTCGGCCATGTCCCGTTTCGTGGCCACGTAGTCGGCGAAACGGTCCATCCACGCACGCAGCGCCTCCTCGGGTGCCAGGTCCGCGAGCAGTTTCCCCGCGCTGTCGCACAGGCGGTCCTGCTCGGCCCGGAACACCGCCTCCACCAGCGTTTCCCTGGTGGGGAAGTGGCGGTAGAGCGTGCCGATGCCGACGCCTGCCGCGCGGGCGACGGATTCGAGGGTGACCTTGTCGCCGGAGGTCGTGAACGCCTCGCGGGCGGCCTCGACCAGCCGGGCTCTGTTGCGCTGGGCGTCCGCCCGCTTCTCGGTGACCATGACTACCGGAGGAGCCTCCGTTTCTGCTAGCCTCGAAAACCGGAAGCGGAGGAACCTCCGCTTTGTGGCAAGCCTACAGGAGCACCGTCGTGACGACTGTCCACCACACACCCGGCGGCACCACGCTGCTCGCCGGTCGCCGCGTCGCCAGGGTCGGCTTCGGCGCCATGCAGCTGGAAGGCGGCACCGACCGGGCCGCGGCGGTCGCGGTGCTGCGTGCCGCCGCCGATCTCGGCGTCAACCACATCGACACGGCCGAGTTCTACGGCGCGGCGAACGCGTTGATACGCGAGGCGCTGCACCCGTACCCCGAGAACCTGGCGCTGGTGAGCAAGGTCGGCGCCGAGCGTGAGGGCGCCGGGCTGGTGCTCGCGCAGCGGCCGGAGCAGCTCCGCGCGAGCGTGGAGGCCAACCTCACGAGCCTGCGGGTCGACTCGCTGGCCGTCGTGAACCTCCGCCGGGGCGACGCGCCTCCCGGCATCATCGCGGAGGGGGACCAGGTCGTCGACCTCGACAGCCAGCTCGCCGAGCTGGTGGCCCTGCGCGACGAGGGCAAGATCGGCGGCATCGGGCTGAGCAACGTCAGTGTCGACCAGCTGGGCCAGGCCCTGCCCGCCGGGATCGTGTGCGTGCAGAACGCCCACAGTGTTCTCGACCGTACCGCCGAGCCGGTGCTGGACGTGTGCCGCGAGCACGACATCGCGTGGGTGCCGTTCTTCCCGCTCGGGTCGGCGTTTCCCGGGATCCGCAAGACGACCGAGCACCCGGCCGTGATCGCGGCCGCGGCGCGGGTGGGCGCGACCCCGGCGCAGGTCAGCCTCGCCTGGCTGCTCACGCACTACACCCGGACGCTGCTCATTCCCGGCACGGGCGACCCGGACCACCTGGCCGAGAACGTCGCGGCAGGCGCCGTCCACCTCGACCCGGACGCGATGGCCGCCCTCAGCTCGCTCTGAACACACGTGACGCGACGAGGTCGCCGCCGACCGGATGGCCACGCTCGGTTCACGCCGACTCGGCGGCCGTCAGTGCCGGTGCCACGTGGGAAAGGGCCTCCCGCAACAGGTCCGGTAGTGGTGTCGCCGTCGTGACGACCATGAGGCCGCCGCCTGCCGGGCGGATCCACCGTTCCAGCGCGACCCGTGCGGCGGCCGACACGGCGGCGGCGAGCACGGCGGGCACGAGCGGGCCGTCCGCGTCGTCAGAGGCATCGGCATCGCCCAGCCGCTCCGCGATCGCCTCGGCCAGGGGGTGGCGCATGCTCGCCGCCGCGGCGACGTACTCCTCGCGTAGCCGGGGGGTCGACGTGATCAGTGTCAGCGCGTCACCCTCCGGCTCGGTCGTGTACTGCTCGATCACCGCTGCCACCACGGCCTCGGCGAGCGGTTCGTCCGCCGGCCTGGCCCGCAGCGCCGCCGCCACCCGCGCGGCCCGTTCCGCCGTGACCGCCGCGACTATCGCCTGTTCGCGGCTCGCGAAGTAGTTGTTGTACGTCCGAGGTGACACACCCGCCGCCGCCGCGATGTCGTCGACCCGGACGTTGTCCGCGCCGTTCTCCACCGCCAGGCGCAATGCCGCCGCGCTGATCGCCTCGCGGGTCGCGACCTTCTTGCGCTCACGCAGCCCACCGTTCTCGTTCATGCCGGCAGCCTATCCGTCAAACATGCGTATACGCAATTTTGCGTATACGCAACTTTGTGTACTCTCGGCGTCAACGCCAACCGAGAGGACCAACCATGGCCAAGTTGATCGCGTTCGACGAGGACGCGCGCCGCGGTCTCGAACGCGGCATGAACACGCTCGCCGACGCCGTCCGGGTGACGCTCGGCCCGCGTGGCCGCAACGTCGTGCTGGAGAAGAAGTGGGGCGCGCCGACCGTCACCAACGACGGCGTCTCGATCGCCAAGGAGATCGAGCCGGCGGACCCGTGGGAGAAGATCGGCGCGGAGCTGGTCAAGGAGGTCGCCAAGAAGACCGACGACGTCGCTGGTGACGGCACCACCACCGCGACGGTGCTCGCCCAGGCGCTGGTCCGCGAAGGGCTGCGCAACGTCGCCGCCGGCGCCAACCCCATCGCGCTCAAGCGCGGCATCGAGCGCGCGGTCGAGGCCGTCACCGAGCAGCTGCACAGGGCGTCGCGTGAGGTCGAGACCAAGGAGCAGATCGCGGCCACCGCCTCGATCTCGGCCGCTGACACCACCATCGGCGAGCTCATCGCCGAGGCCATGGACCGGGTCGGCCGCGAGGGGGTGATCACGGTCGAGGAGTCCAACGCGATGGGACTCGAGCTGGAGCTGACCGAGGGCATGCGGTTCGACAAGGGTTACGTGGCACCGCACTTCATCACCGACACCGACCGGATGGAGGCCGTGCTGGACGATCCCCACCTGCTCTTCGCCACCACGAGGATCGCGGCGGCCAAGGAGCTGCTGCCCGTGCTGGAGAAGGTGATCGAGACGGGCAAACCGCTCGCGGTGATCGCCGAGGACGTCGAGGGCGAGGCGCTCGCGACGCTGATCGTCAACAAGCTGAAGGGCACGTTCAAGTCGGTGGCCGTCAAGGCGCCGGGCTTCGGTGACCGTCGCAAGGCGATCCTGCAGGACATCGCGATCCTCACCGGTGGCACTGTCATCTCCGAGGACGTGGGTCTGAAGCTGGACAACGCCGACATCTCGCTGCTGGGTCGTGCTCGCAAGGTCGTGGTGAC
>NZ_SOCP01000022.1 GCF_004364325.1 Actinophytocola oryzae
TGGCCAGCAGAAGAAATGGTCACGCGCCAACCCTGGCACAACCGCCAGCCGATATCACGAACCGACACACAAGAGATCTAGCCCTGTAGTACTAGGCGGGAACCTCGGCCAGGTCCCGGCGCCGGACCGACAGGAGACCGGCTACCGCGGCGATGACGAGCCCGCCGAGACCGGCCACCGCGAACCCCCAGGCGGGTGACGCGTGGTCCACGACGAACCCAACCGCGGGAGCCCCGGCCGCCTGGCCCAGCGTGAAGGCCGACGACTGCAACCCCGTCGCCACCCCGCGCACCGCGGGTGGGGCCAGCCGGGCCACCTCCTCAGCGGTGGTGGCCACCGTCGGCGCGCACAACACCGCCGCCGGGACCAGGGCCAGCATCAGCACCCACCACTCGCCCGCCAACCCGATCGGCAACGTCAACGCGCCCAGCCCGGCCATCAGCAGGACCTGCGGCATGGACCTGCGCAGGGCGCCGTAGACCAGACCGCCGACCGCGGACCCGGCCGACCACACCGCCATCACCACGCCCGTCCACGCCAGGGCGTCCAGCTCCTGCATGTGCGCGACGATCGCCACCTCGGTCCCCCCGAGGATGAACACCGCCCCGGCACCCACGATCAGCACGCCGACGAGCCGTGGCGTCAGCCAGGAACGCCGTGGCACCTGTTCGGCCGACTTCTCCTCGGCACTGCGCACCGCCGGGTCCACGACGTACAGCAGCAGTCCCACCAGGACCAACCCGCCCGCCATCACCAGCATCGCCGTCTGCGTCGAGAACTGCGTCGCGACGAGCACCGCGGCGGCCGGCCCGACCATGAAGGACATCTCGGTGGACACCGTGTCCATCGAGTAGCCGGTGCGCCGCAGGTCCGGCGGCACGATCGCGGCGATCGCCTGACGGCCGATCGACATCGCGGGCACCACGAGAAAACCACCGAAGAAAGCGCATGCCAGTAACAATGGGTAGGACAGGAACCGCGCGACGACCCAGAAGGTGGCTTCCCCGATGGTGGTGATGACCAGCATCCTGCGCAGGCCGTACCGGTCGATCACCCTGCCCATGACCGGCGCGCCCGCGGCGATACCGATCGTGGCCAGCGCCCCGACCGTGCCCGCCGCGCCGTACCCCCGGCCCATGGACACGGCCACGTGCAGGGTGAGCACCATCCCGGCGGCGGTGCCGGGCAGGCGCGCGAAGAAGATCAGCACCAGCAGGGTGCGGAGCCCCGGGATTGCCAGGGCCTTGCGGTACAGCTGCATGATGGGATGTGACCTCTCTGGGGCGACCTGCGGCAACCGGTTTACCACCGGTCACCGACAACCGGGGCTCGACCAGCTGGTTCACCCGATGGTTTTCTTGACCAGCTCCAGAGACGGTGATGTGGTGTAGGGACGATGACCAACCACCGGGCCGGACCGGCCGACCAGCTCAGAGCGGTGGGACTTCGTGTCACCGCACCCCGCCTGGCCGCGCTCGACTGGATCTCCAGGCACCCGCACGCCACCGCGGAACAGGTGACCGACGGCGTGCGCGGGCGGCTCGGCTCGGTGTCGACCCAGGCCGTCTACGACGTGCTCAACGCGTGCACGAGGACCGGTCTGCTGCGGCGGATCGAGCCGGCAGGCCACCCGGCCCGGTACGAGACCCGCACGAGCGACAACCACCACCACCTCGTCTGCCGCGTGTGCGGTCGGACCGAGGACGTCGACTGCGTGGTCGGCGCCGCCCCCTGCCTCGAACCTTCCGCCTCGGGCGGGTTCACGGTGGACGAGGCGGAGGTGGTGTTCTGGGGTCTGTGCCCCGACTGCGCACGGGCCAGGGGGTAGCTCAGGCCGTTGGCCGGAAGATGTCCACCACGTTGGCGCGGGAGCGGAGCGCGAGCCCGGTCCGCAGCGCACCCGCGGCCTCGGACACGGCCTCCCGGAACCGGGTGCCGAAGTTGATGAAGCTGACGAACCCGTGGATGAGGTCGTCGTGCTGGCGTTTCACCACCGGCACACCCGCCTCGCGCAGCCGGTCGGCGAACGCGTTGCCCTCGTCACGCAGCGGGTCGAACCCCGCGGTGACGACGTAGGCGGGCGGCAGGCCACGCAGGTCCTCGGCCAGCAGGACCGACAGCCTGGGGTCGCGTCGCTGCTCGAGGTCGGGGCAGTAGTGGTCGAGGAACCACGTCATGTCGTCGTCGGTGAGGAAGAAGCCGTCGGCGAACAGGTCCCGTGACCGGCGGCGCGTGGTCGCGTCGGTCGCCGGGTAGAAGAGCAGTTGGAACACCGGCCGCGACCCGTTCTTGGTCGCCTGCAGGCAGACCGACGCGGCAAGGTTGGCGCCCGCGCTGTCCCCGCCGACCGCGATCGCGGCGGAGTCCACCCCGAGCGCGTCGGCATTGCGTGCCGCGTAGTGGAAAGCGGTGAGCGCGTCCTGCGCCGCGGCGGGGAAGGGGTTCTCGGGCGCGAGCCGGTAGTCGACGGACAGCACCCGTACCTGGGCGTTGCGCGCGAGGTAGCGACAGGTCACGTCGTGGGTGTCGACGCTGCCGATGACCCAGCCGCCGCCGTGGAAATACACGAGCAGCGGCGACCCGGTCGCCAGGTTGACGGGCTCGTACAACCTGGCCGGGATCCTGCCGTGGTCGGCCGGGATGCCGAGGTCACGGGTGCGCACGCCGGTCACGCCGGGCCCCACGAGGGCGCGACGCGCCTCGAGGTCCGCCCGCGCCTCGACGGGCGTGCCCCCGACCAGTGCGGTGTCCGTCAGCGCCATCATGCGCATCAGGAGCTGCGCGTCGAGCGCCAGCTCCTGCCCGTCTCGCTGGACGGGCTTCCCGGCGATCAGCCTGCGCAGCGGCTGCGGGAGTGCGAACACCGAGTGCAGGGCAAGTCCCTGAACTGGCAGCGGAACCCTGTTCATCATAGTCGACATGAACGCCTCCCCGGGCGGCTACGGGTGGAGATTACCCATTGAAACCCCACCCGTCGCCACCTGACGTGCAAAGACACCCGGCTGTCACGAAGAGTTCGGCGTCAGTGACCGATGTGGACGGTCGGCGGCGGATGCCCGTGCCGTGCGTGGCAACAGGAAACACGCCAGTAACGCCACACCGAGCAGCACGACCCCGACCGTCAGCGCGGTACGCGTCGCGGCCACGTAGCCGCCGTCGCCGAGGGTGTTGAAGAACGCCGTGCCGACTGTCGCGGGCCCGGCGGCCGTGCCGAGCTGCACGACCGTGTTCACCACGCCGGACACCGCACCCGTGTCGGCGGCGCCGACCCCGCCGAGCGTGATCATCATCAGTGACGAAGAGCCGAGCCCGAGCCCGGCGCCGAACAGCAGGATCGGCACCACGAGCTGCCACGGCGACACGTCCGTCCCGGCGACGGCGACCATCGCCAGGGCGCCGGCCACCAGCAGCACCACGCCCGCCATCGGCACCAGGCGCCCCAGCTTCGGCACCAGCGGCATGCCGAGCCCGTTGCCTGCCACGATCCCGACCGTCGCGGGCAGCATGGTCAACGCCGTCCTCAGCGGGGAGTACCCCAGCCCGTCCTGCAGGTACAGCGTCAGCACGAAGAAGCCGCCCATGCCGCAGTAGAAGATCAGCATCACCGGGAGCCCGACCGACACGGCCCGGTTGCGGAACATGTCGAGCCGGATCAGCGGCGCCGTCGCCCGCCGCTCCCACGCGACGAACAGCCCGAGCAGCGGCACAGAGGCCGCCATCAGAAGGAACGTCCACGTCGGCCAGCCAAGCTCGCGGCCCTGCACCAGCGGGTAGAGCACCGCGAGCAGCGCCGAGGCCAGCACCAGCACCCCGACCACGTCGGCCCCGCCGCGACCGGCCCCCCGGCGCGGCATGACCAGCAACGCGCCGACCGCGGCCGCCGCGGCGATCGGCACGTTGACGAAGAAGATCGTCCGCCAGTGCCAGCCGAACAGGTCCGCCTGCGTGAGCACGCCGCCGAGCAGCGGCCCGGCGAGGCCGCCGAGCGGGAACGTCATCCCGTAGAACCCCATGGCCCGCCCCTGCGCGGGCCCGGAGAACTCGGCGTGGATGAACGACAGCACCTGCGGCACCATCAGGCCGGCGAACACGCCCTGCGCGACCCGCGCCACCAGCAGCATCGCGATGTTGCCCGAGAGGCCGGCCGCCAGTGACGCGAGGCCGAACCCGGCCGTGCCGAGCACGAACACCGCGCGGTGGCCGAACCGGTCGCCCAGCCGTCCGCCGGTGATCAGCGTGAGCGCGAAGGCCAGCGTGTAGCCGGTCGCGGTCCACTGCAGCGCACTCGACGAGGCGTCCAGCTCACGCTGGATCGTCGGCAGGGCGATGGTCACGATCTGGTTGTCGACCATGTCCATGAACACCGCGGTCAGCAGCACGGCGAGTGCTGCCCAGCGGTTCTCTCTAGTCATGCCTGATACTCTCATGTGAGTGCATGACTTTGTCAAACAGATAGATGATTAAGTCCGGTGGCAGAATGACGCCATGACGACCAAGGGCAGGCGGGCGCCCGCGCCGAACGAGCGGCAGCGCGATCCGGAGCGCACGAAGGCCCGCATCCTGGAGGCCGCGGCGGAGGAGTTCTCCGCGAAGGGCTTCACGGGCGCCCGCGTATCGGAGATCGCCGCACGCGCGGGGGTGAACCAGCAGCTCATCGCCTACTACTTCGACGGGAAGGCCGGCCTCTACCGGGAGCTGGGCAGGCAGTGGCGTGCCTACGAGGCGCAGGCGTTCCCCGACGACCTGGACGGCGCCGAGACGATCAGGCGCTATGTCCGGACGAGCGTCGACCACCAGCAGGGCAGCCGCCTGCTCGCGTGGGAGGGCCTCGGCGACACCGGCTCGGACGCCGACGATGAGGAGGCGAAGGAACGCGACGCCCGCCTGGCCCAGGAGGTCGAGCAGATCCGCGAGCGCCAGCGCAGGGGAGAGCTGGACGACCGCGTCGACCCGGCCGCGTTGCACCTCATCGCCATGAGCGCCGCGAACGCGCTGACCGTGTACCCGCAGCTGGCCAGGGGCCTGTTCCGCGCGGACGCGCACGCCCCCGAGGTGGTCGAGCACTACGCGGAGCAGCTGGCGCTGCTGCTCACGGACAGCCGAGGCGCCGGCACGCAAGACCGGCCCGCATCGTGGTCTGATCGAGCCGCCCGGGACGGCGATGAGGGATGATCGGGGTGTGACGGTCAACGTTGTCGGCATCGGCGGCTCGCTGCGGACCGACTCGCAGTCCGAGCGGGCGCTGCGCATCGCGCTCGACGGCGCCGAGCGTGCGGGTGCGAAGACGACCCTCGTCAGCGGCGCCGACCTCGTGCTCCCGTTCTACGACCCTGCCGAGCCCGACCGCAGCCCCGCCGCGTACCGCCTGGTCGAGGAGCTGCGCAACGCCGACGGCGTGGTCCTGGTCTCGCCCGGTTACCACGGAACCGTGTCCGGCCTGGTCAAGAACGCCCTCGACTACGTGGAGGACCTCCGCGACGACGCCCGCCCGTACCTCGACGGGCGCGCCGTCGGCTGTGTGGCGGCGGCGCGGGGTTGGCAGGCGGCCGTGACGACACTCACGTCGCTCCGGTCGATCGTGCACGCGCTGCGTGGCTGGCCCACCCCGCTCGGCGCGGCCGTCAACTCCGCGCACGTCGTGTTCGGCCCTGACGGTGTGTGCTCCGACGACCAGGTCGCGGCCAGCCTTCGCACGATCGGGCTACAGGTCGTGGAGTTCGCCACAGCACGGGTGTGACCCGGAATCTCCTTGGGTATTCAGGGGTTTTGCCTGATGTAACAAGGAGGTAGAGATGGCCAAGTCCCCAATCACCAGTCCGCTGGGTGACGCGGAGCGCGAGTCGACCGGCGCCGTTCTCCAGGCGACGCTCGTGGACCTCGTCGATCTGTCGCTCATCGCGAAGCAGGCACACTGGAACGTCATCGGCACGAACTTCCGCAGCGCCCACCTCCAGCTCGACGAGCTGGTCAACGCCGCGAGGCAGTACACGGACGATGTCGCCGAGCGTGCCAACGCCATCGGCATCTCGCCGAACGGCAAGGCCAGGACGGTCGTGGAGAGCTCGGGTGTGCCGGCATTCCCCGACAACTGGCAGTCCGTCGAGACCACGGTGGCCGCGATCGTCGAGATCCTCGGCGAGGTCATCAAGCGACTGCGCAAGCGCATCGACGACACCGACAAGACCGACCTGGTCACGCAGGACCTGCTGATCGAGATCACCGCCGAGCTCGAGAAGCAGCACTGGATGTGGCAGGCCCAGACCGCGTGACAGCCGGCACCGCTCGGAAGACCAGGTAGCCGGTCAGGCCCTGTCCATCTCCCTGTGGACAGGGCCTGACGCATATTTCGGCTAGCGCTTCCGGGGGGTGTTTTCTTCTTCCTGTAACGCCGACGGCGACGTACGCGAGTTCGTGAGCGTTGTCCCTTCGGCGGAATGGTTCTCCCATGAGTTCGCGACGGTGGGTTTCGGGTGCTGTGGCGGTAGGGCTGGTACTGGCGGGAACTCCCGCGGTGGCTCTCGCCGCCCCACCCGAGCCCAGTGCCGTTTCCGTGAGTTCGACGCAGTTGGCGCCGGGCGAGGAGTTCACGGTCTCGCTCGAGATCTTCAACCCGGAGGCGTTCACGGTCACCTCCGCCAACGCCCAGCTCCGGACAGTAGAAGCCAACCTGGTCGACCTCGTGGAGCTGGTGTCCTGCACGGGAACCGTCGCCCCCTGCGGGGCACTCACCACGAGCTTCCGAGGACCGGTAGGAGATCTGCCCGGTGGCGAGGGACGCACGGTCGTCTTCACCTTCCGGGTCAAGGACGGCGTACCGGCAGGCGACTTCACGCTGGAACACCAGTTCGTCGGCGGAAACTTCGCGTTCCCCGCGGGGACCGGCCCGGTGGCCACGATTTCTCTGGCGACCGCCGATCTCGAGGTCTCGCTGGATGCCTCGCCGAGGGGAATTCTGACCTCCCGAATCACCTACACCGTGAGAGTCGACAATCTCGGCCCCGGTGACGCGACCGGGGTTCGTATCGGCGGCACGTTCGCCAACGGCCTTTCCTGGGCACACGGAAACGGCTGCACGCGGCCCAGCGGAAGAAATGTCCAATGTGACTTTCCCGCCATTCCCAACGGGGGATCGGCCACGGCCACGTTCTCCGTGGACGCTGGTCTGCTCGCTCTGGGAACCTTCTCCACCTCCGTGTCGAGGGTGGCAGGCTCGCCTTCTGATCCGATCGGCAGTAACGACAGCGCTCGCCGGTCCTGCGCGGCGCTCACCGGGCTGCTCGTGCGGTGCTGATCGGATCGGCCCCCGGTCAGGCCCCGGTAGCGGTGTCGGGCGCCGGGGCCTGACCAACCCTCGTGGGTGCTCTCACAGCCCGCCATGAGGCAGGATCAGGTACGTGAGCAACCACCCGCCCGCCGAGGTTCCCGACGCCCTGTTCGCCAACGCCGACGACGAGTCGCGCTGGCGGTCACGGTTCACGGCGGCCCGCGTGTCCCTGCCGCACTGGGCCCTCGACGCACCCGACCGCAACTTCTACGTCTCCAACGCCAGCGGGGTCTTCGAGATCTACGCCTGGGACAGGGCCACCGACACCCACAGGCAGGTCACCGACCGCCCGAACGGCACCCACACCGGCGCCATCAGCCCCGACGGCGAGCGCCTGTGGTGGTTCAACGACTCGGACGGTGACGAGTTCGGCAGCTGGGTGACGGAGCCGTTCGGCGGCCTGCCCCACGCGGAGGAACCAGCCGAGGCGGTGCCGGGCAGCGTGGCCGGCTACCCGGCCGGGGTGGGCATCGGCCGGACGGTGACGGCACTGGGCGTGTCCAACGACGACGGCACGACCGTGTTCGTGGCAACCCACGGTGACCAGGCAAAAGTCATCTATCAGAACGAGCACGACGGAGGCGTGGCCGCACTGTCGCGGGACGAGACGAAGATCGCCATCGAACACTCCGAGCACGGCGACAACCGCCACCCAGCCCTGCGAATCCTGACGCTGGACGGCGCAACCGTCGCCGAGAAGTGGGACGGCGAGGGCAAGGGACTGGAGGCGATCGGCTTCTGCCCCGTCGAGGGCGACCAGCGCCTCCTGGTCCAGCACGAACGCCGAGGCCGCGACGAGCTGCTGATCTGGGACGTCGAAGCCGACACCGAGACCGAGCTGACCATCGACCTCCCCGGCGAGCTGAGCGCCGACTGGTATCCCGACGGCACGGCCCTGGTAGTGGTCCACACGCACGAGGCCCGCAACACCGTCCACCGCCTGGACCTGGCAAGCGGCGGGCTGACCAGGCTGGACACCCCGCCGGGCACCATCGGCTCGGTCGATGTGCGCCCCGACCACACGGTGGAGTACTCCTGGTCCAACGCGGCTCGGCCAGGAGTGGTGCGAGCGCTGTTCTCGGACGGCACCGAGCGTGTCCTGCTGGAGCCGCCGGGCCACAAGGCGCCACCGTCGATGGAGCTGCAGGACGTCTTCGTCCCGGGCGAGGGCGGACAGGTCCACGCGCTGTACGCACGTCCGGCAGGCGCGGCGGACGGCCCGCTGCCGACGGTCTTCTCGCTACACGGCGGCCCCCACTCACTGGACGAGGACCGCTTCTCGGCGTACCGCGCGGTGTGGCTGGACGCAGGGTTCGCCGTGGTCCACGTCAACTACCGGGGCTCGACCGGCTACGGCTCGGCCTGGCGGGACGCGATCGAGGGCCGACCGGGGCTGACGGAGCTGGCGGACGTGGCCGCGGTGCACACGTGGGCGGTGGAGAAGGGCCTGGCCGACCCGGCGAAGTGCGTGGTGAACGGCGCGTCGTGGGGCGGCTACCTGTCGCTGCTGGCGCTGGGCACACAGCCGTCACTGTGGGCGGCAGGGGTGGCGGGCGTACCCGTGGCGGACTACCTGGCGGCGTACAAGGACGAGATGGAACCGCTACGGGCGTTCGACCGAGCACTCTTCGGCGGATCACCCGAAGAGGTGAAGGACCGCTACGTGGAGTGCTCACCAATCACCTACGTGGACCGAGTACAGGCCCCCGTCCTGGTGGTGGCAGGCGAGAACGACCCACGGTGCCCGATCCGCCAGATCGAGAACTACCTGGCTCGCCTGGCGGACCGCGACAGCCCGTACGAGGTGTACCGCTACGACGCGGGCCACGGCTCGCTGGTGGTAGCCGAGACGATCAAGCAGACGGCGATCGAGGTGCACTTCGTCCGCCGTCACCTGGGTATATAGGTCTGGTGGGGAGCAGCCAACTGCTCCCCACAGAACTGACGGGCGCCTTCCGTGCGTACGGCAGTATGTTGAGGGATCTTCTGCCGTACCCGGCACCCAGGCCTGCCCAGTTGGGCCCGGCGTTCCAGCGGACGGCGATCTCACTCATCTTTTTGTCGGTCATGGCCGAGGGCGCGACGAAGGCGAAGTCGGTCTGCTGTTTGATGTCGGCGAGATACTTGGCGCCGATGAAGATGTTCTGCTTGACGTCCGGCAACGAGGTGACGATTTCCTGCCGTTGCGGTTGGGTCAGCGCTGCGGGGTCGCAACTGAGCGTTTCGGCGGCGCGCCGGATCTGCATGTTGATGGCCGGCCCGGGCGAGGTCTCGTCGGGGGGCTTGCCGAAACCCGGTGCCGTCGAACCATTCTCGGACGTTGTACGGAACGGTGACCATCCACTCGGGTTTACTGCCAGCCGCGCGGTAGACAGTCTCGGTAACGAGGTCCTTAGGCACACCGTACTGTGCCGCGGCGGCGGTGACATCCTTGTTGTCGGCGATGAACTGCTCCTGGTTGATCTTCCTGATGTCATCGGTCCAGCTGCGTCCTCGAGTTCGGGTACGCAAGCGGCCCTGGCAGGTTCCTCGATCGCCTTGGCGTCGGCGAAGAGCCTCTTGATCTCGGCGATGAGCTGGGTCCCCTTGTCGGAGACGTACTGGCCGGGATCCGCTGGGCCGAGTCGGGGCTGTTGGCCATCACCGTCAGGCGTAGTGCCATCCGCTTCCAGTCCCGGAGCATGTCACGGGGGAACACGCTGCCCACCAGGGCGCGAAGCAAGTCCAGCTCGCGCAACCTAGTGTGACTATTCGCGCCACCATAGTGATGGTTAGCCAGAGGCGAGCGCCATCCCCATGCAACGCTGGCCTGTAAGTCGGCAGTCAAATTTCTACTTCCGACTTCTCCGTCCCAAGTATGGTCGGCAGGTTGTCAAACTTGCTGAATCAGCTGATCTGACCCGGGTGTGGCACCTGCCCAGGTGCTGCGATGCGTAGAGTCAGCTCCGCAGGTATTGGAATCGAACATCCGTAAACAAGAAGTTTTGCGTTCACCCAATCGAGTGAATTATGCTTGATTGACGCCTGCGGCTTTCAATCTTTCGAACAAGTACAGGACTATCGGTTAGCATGCTCATGTCGAGTGATCAATGCGACGTGGACGCTGGCCGGCTGCGGTAAGTGACTGGCTGTTCCAGATGGGAGTGTGTAACCAACTACGCTGACAGGGTCAGTGCCATGGTCACAGTCAAGATTTCTACGTAAGCGGCTTATAGGTGACTGACGATCCGGATCGAATAATTGAACATTGCGGCGATGGCGGCTCGTTTGCACCTGCCAGGTCATGCGTGGAGATCAAGTTTGATGCGCTACTCTGCCGGTTTGGTCAAAGACGACCTCACTACAATCGATCTTGGATTCAGGCGCGAGCTCTGACCAAGTTTGGAACAGGCAGTGAATGAAGGGGAAATGACGACTACCAGCTCCCCCGCCAGGGCGGAGGCACCTCCTCCCCATCTGGATAAACGCGAGGTGGCGCTTAAGTTGCTCAAATGGGTTCTCTTTGAGGTCCTGTTCGCAATACTGCCGCTGTTCTTTGCGTGGGCTTCGGCGGCTCTGAAGCACAAAGATACGGGTTGGGGGCAGACTCTTGGGCGCGGAGAGCTGCTCCTCGTAGCGGTCGCCATAATCGCCGTAGCGCTGGGAGATCTTGCGAGTCACGGTTTGAATGATCGACTCAGGGCCTGGAAGCTGGGGCTATTCGGGATCGGGATTCTCTTGGTTTGCGTAGCCTCTTGGCTGTACTCCCAGGTTGCGACGCTGCCTGGCGAGGTCAGCGATGTAGACATTGAGGCAGTTGTTGTGATATCGTTCATAGTTGCTCCGACGGCGATGTTCTTAAGTTTGGTCTGCGCGGTTGTTGCGGAGGTGAAGTAAGGATGAGCCAAGTTCTTATCCTAGTCGCTTCACTTTCTTCACTATTGACGGTAATAATCGGCGTGAGTACTCTCATGATGATTCGTCTCCTTTTTCGTCGGTCTAAACCTCATGAGCGTGTAGAGATATTGCGTGCGCTGCGAGTGCATTTGGAGCAGAGTCACATCGACGAAGATTCGGATCATGCTTCAAATGTTCGAGTAAAACATAGAAACGATTGAGATCTATCGCGAACGTGTCACCAGATTCGGACGATCGTTTCCCGCTTGCCTGGACGATTGCTTGGGAATCGAACGGCCCATCTGTGATAAATCTGTGTATCAGCGACGTGTGTCGTTGACTTCAGCCGTGTATCGGCTCTCTCCGCCAGCCAGGTTTCGGTGTCAGAAACCAACCAAAGTGCGATTTCTCAAAGCTCTGTGCGGGACTGTGATCTATGTCTCGTGCGCGTGGGTATCGATCGTCCTGACGGTCGCCCAGTTCGCGGACAAAAGTGTCAGCAGTCGGCAAGCATGATCTGGCAGAAAGCCGCTCAGTCAGTGATCGAGTGTGCCACGGTCGCTTGAGGCCGGTCGGACCTCGTCGCGGTTGACTAGAACGAGCGCGGCCGCTCCTTGAACGAGTCGGCACCATTGGGTCGGCTAAGTCAAACAGTCAAGCAGGGATCAACTCAGGCCCTGTCCACATCCAAGAGTGGATAGGGCCTCACCTGCGTCGGGGTGACAGGATTTGAACCTGCGACTTCTTCGTCCCGAAGGCAAGCGATACCTGGTTGACGTGCGAAAATGCCAAGTGATCGGTCGATCCTGTGTCCGTGGACGTTCGGTAACGTCTGGGTCGGTTCGCCATGATCGTCAGGCAGTTGGTCAGGCGATGCTGGTCGGTCGTTGCGTGAGGAGGCTCGGGGTGAAGGCCGAGCCGCCCGTCTCCTGTTGACCGGTCGAGTTGACGACGATGCTGCCGGACTGCGCTTCCTTGATCGGCACGGTCCGGTCTGGCCGGGTCCATGTGGATGGGGAGGCGGGTCCTTTGCCTGAAGGGTGCGGAGGCGAGTCGTCCGCTGCGAGGAACTTGAGTTCTTCGGAGGTGACGCTAGGTCTTGGTCGTTGACGGACCGTGACAGGATGCATCCGACCCTGGCATCTAGCGGCTCATAAGGGTAAGGTTATAGTCGCAGGATGGGCGATTGGGCCATCGAGCTGCACGACAGCGTTGAGGTGTGGTTCTTAGAGTTGGTGGAGGAAGACCCCGGGACTGCCGATCTGGTTGAGGAGGCGATCGAGATGCTTGCGGCAACGGGTCCAACCCTGGGCCGCCCTCTCGTTGATCGAATCAAGGGATCGACCTACCACAATATGAAGGAGCTGCGTCCTGCCTCTGCGGGAGGGTCTGAAGTAAGGATCTTGTTCATCTTCGATCCGCGGCGACAGGCGATCATGTTGGCCGCAGGTGACAAGGCCGGTGACTGGAAGGGCTGGTACCAGCGGAACATACCCTTGGCTGATCAACGTTACGAGGAGCATTTAGCAAGCATCGAAGGTACCGAGAAGGAGGGCTGAGCTATGACCCGTTCGTGGAAGGATGTCAAGGCCGATAAGGCTCGTCGTGACGCGGCTAACGGGCGAGACGTCGACGCGGCTCGTGCTGAGGCCCGAACTCGAACTCAGGCGTATGTGCTCGGATTTAGGCTTGCTCAACTCCGTCAGGAACTCCAGCTTTCGCAAACTGAGATCGCGAAGCGCATGGGTATCAGCCAACCTCGGGTCAGCCAGCTTGAGAGCGGCGATGTTGGACAGATGGAAGTCGATACACTAAACCGTTACGTCCTGGCGCTGGGTGGCCGTCTCAAGCTTGTAGCCGACTTCGACGACCATGACGTTAATGTCTCGACGAGTGAAGTGGATCGCGAGGCTGTGCAACAGGTCAATCTCGTGCTGTCGTAGATCGCGACTGACACGACGAAGAAGAGGCTCCGTGTTCGGCAACCTCGTTGCGATTGGTGTCCAGGTTCCTCGGTCATGTTGAGTAGGCTGGATTGTCCGCCGTGCGGCGTGTCATTTAACGCGAGATATTCCGACTGGACTCGTGGTGTCGATCTGTTCAAGCACGTAGTCGATCTCGGCTAACTTTGCGCCGCGACCTGCGCAGTGCTGGGGTCTCGGCAACAGCCGACATCGTCAGGCAGCATCTAGCTGGACGTCGCAATCGTCCACTCTCGTTCGCTGCTCGAAACAGCTGCTTCGGTTACCCATCCATTCCCTGAGAGATCGGCACAAGTTGATCTACCGAGGCGGGCGCGCCCGTTGTCGACGTCGGTCGGCTTGTTGTTCGTCGGTGAGGCCTGCCACCTGTGGGCGGCTCGCGTAGCAGTCTTGGCCAACGTCTGGATCGGCGCCGCCGCGACTTGGGATCGTCTTCCCGGATTCTCCCCAGCGACCCAATAGCGAGACAGGGCCGGTCGCTCCTTATGGAGAAACCGGCTCTGACCTGCTGTTCTGTGGGTCGGGGTGACAGGATTTGAACCTGCGACTTCTTCGTCCCGAACGAAGCGCGCTACCAAGCTGCGCCACACCCCGGTGTTGCAGGCGAAAGTCTAGCTGACGTCCGCATCGGCTCCGAAGCGGGCACTGTCCTTCGCGCCTTCGTGGCCGTTTGCGCTGTTCGGACGGGGTACGAGCGTCAACAGACTGGCCTCCGGCGGGCACGCGAACCGAACCGGCGCGTACGGCGACGTCCCCAACCCGGCCGACACGTGCAGCCACATATGACCCCCCCAGCGCGACGCCCCCCGCGCCCGCGTCCGGTCCAGCTGGCAGTTGGTCACGATCGCGCCATACCCGGGCAGCCGCAGCTGCCCACCATGCGTGTGACCCGCCATCACCAGGTCGTAACCATCCTCGGCGAAGGCGTCCAGCACCCGAGGCTCCGGCGAATGAGTCACGCCCAGCCGCAGCGTCGCCCCTCGGTCGGGTTTGCCCGCTATGTCCGCATAACGATCACGACGCAGGTGAGGATCATCCACCCCGGCCACCGCGATCGTCTGCCCGTCCACCGTGAGCAGCCGGCGCACATGCGTCAGGTCGTGCCACCCACGCTCCACCAGCGCCGCACGCAGGTCCCGCCACGGCAGCGGGATCCCGTGCACCCGCTTGTGGCTCTTGATCAGATACCGCACCGGGTTCTTGGGCCTCGGCGCGTAGTAGTCGTTGCTTCCGAACACGAACACACCCGGCACGTCCAACAACGGCCCCAGTGCCCTGATCACCCCGGGCACCGCGTTCTGGTGCGCCAGGTTGTCACCCGTGTTCACCACCAGGTCAGGCTTCAGCTCGGCCAGAGCGGCCACCCAGCGCTGCTTGGACGTCTGGTTGGGCGTCATGTGCATGTCGGAAATGTGGAGAACCTTCAGCGGGCGGGCACCCTCGGCAAGCACGGGCAGCGTGACCTGCCGCAACGTCCAGTGCCTGCGTTCGATCCCCGCGGCGTACGCCAGGGTGGCGGTACCGACCGCTGTCGTGCCCAGTGCCGCCCGTCCGATGTTCCGCGCCAAGTTGCCCACGTATCCGAGGGTAGTTGGCCCCGCCCGCTGAGTGGAAACCGCCGTGAGTCGGGTCCCTGTGACCAGTAGTGTTCCGCAGCATGGCTGACCTCAAGGCACGGCTGCGGACGGACCTCGCCGCGGCCATCAAGTCCCGGGAGACGACTCGCATGGCCTCGCTGCGGATGGCGCTCGCGGCGATCACCACCGAGGAGGTGTCCGGCGACGCCGCTCGCGAGCTGACCGACCTCGAGGTGGAGCGGGTACTGAACCGCGAGGTCAAGAAGCGCCGGGAGGCCGCTGAGGCCTTCGACGGGGCAGGCCGCACCGACCAGGCGCAGGCCGAGCGTGACGAGGCCGCCGTCCTCATCGGCTACCTGCCCAAGCCGCTCGACGACGCCGAGCTGGACAAGCTCGTCGACCAGGCCGTCGCCGAGGTCACCGAGCAGCTCGGCCAGGCGCCCGGCCAGCGGCAGATGGGCCAGGTCATGAAGGCCGCCAACGCCAGGGTCGCCGGCCGTGCGGACGGTGGGCGGGTTGCCGCAGCCGTCAGGGGCCGGCTCCAGTAAGCAGAAGAGCCGGGCTCGTCGAACGCGAGCCCGGCTCTCGCCGTTCGATCAGCCGCCGGGGCCTCGGCCGCCGCCCCCGCCACCTGGGCCGGGACCGCCGCCGCCTGGGCCACCGCCACCGGTGGGCTGGCCGCCGCCGCTCGGCGGTGGTTGACCGCCCCCGCTCGGCGGTGTCGGCTGCTCGGTCTGGGCGGGCGGCACGTAACCCGTGCTCACGTAGATCGTGATCAGCTCACCCGGCAGCGCCGCGCCGCGCGGGGTCTGGTTGACCACCATCCCCTTCGGGTCGGCCCGGTTGGTCTGCACGGCCTTCACCTGGTAGCCGGCCTGCTGCAGCGCGTTCGTCGCGTCGGTCTGGCTGCGGCCGACCACGTCCGGCACGTTGATCTGCGGACTGCCGTCCAGATATCTCGGGTCCCCGCCGGGCAGCGGCAACACCGGTTCCGGCGCGAGGATCTGGCCCATGGCCTCGTAGAACGTTCGTGCCGGTGCTCTACCGCCGAAGATCGAGCCGTTGCCGCAGAGCTTGGGCGGTACCCCGGAGTTCAGCGAGTCGCAGATCGGCCTTGGTTTCGGTCCGTCGTTGAACACCATCACCGACGCCGCCAGCTGCGGGGTCCCGCCGACGAAGGCCGCCGACTTGTAGTCCTGCGTGGTGCCGGTCTTGGCCGCGATCGGTCGGGTCCAGTGCATCGAGGACGCCGCCGCCGCCGACGTGCCGCCGCTGGTGTCGTCCTTGCTCATGCCCTGCGCCAACGTGTTGGCCAGCGGCTCGGCCACGGCCTGCTCGCACGGCTCCTCGTACTTCGAGATGTCGAGCTTCTTGCCGTTGCGGTCGAGCACCTCGAGCAGCGGCGTCGGCGGGCACCACACGCCACCACTCATCAGCGTCGCGCTGACGTTGGCCATCTCCAGCGGGCTCACCGGCGCCGGGCTCAGCGTGAACGACGCGTTGCCGGGGTTGTTCGGCTTGCTGCGGAAGAACACCGTCTGCGTCTGGTTGACGTTCGCGTCGTTGGAGCTCGGGTCCGGGGTCTGGCCGGACATGTTGGTCGCCATGGTCTCGCGCAGCCCGAGCCGCGAGGCCATGTCCACGACCGGGTCCATGCCGACCCGCTCCTCGAGGATGACGAAGCCGGTGTTCGGCGACGTCGCGAGGCCCTGCTGGAGGGTCATCTGCGGCGGGTAGCCCTCGCTGGCGTTCGACAGGCAGTACCACTTCGTGCCGCGTCCCGCCGTGGGGCAGCTCTTGGCGCCACCGGTGAACTTGTGCGACGTGTACGACGACGGCGTCTGGATCACGTTGTTGATGCCGCCGCCCGCCTCCAGGTAGGCGGCCGACGTGAAGATCTTGTACGTCGACCCGGCGCCGAACTTGTTCATCACCCCGTACGGGTACGCGATCTGGGTCTGCCCCGCGGCGCCGTTGAGGCCGTAGTCGCGGTTGGCGACCAGCGCCACGACCTCGTGTCTCTGTTTGCCCGGCCGCACGATCGCCATGGCGTTGGCGATGCCCTCGGTCGACTTGGGCACCTGGTGCTCGACGGCGGCCTTCGCGATCTGCGTGGCCCGCGCGTCGAACGTGGTCTTGATCGTGTAGCCGCCGGAGTACAGCTGGTCCACGGAGAACATCCCGATCTTCATCAGGTAGTCCTCGACGTACTGGCAGAAGAACCCGTACTCGGGGCCCGCGCCGACGCAGTTGGCGGGCGGGCGGTCGGGGCCGTTGGGCAGGACGCCCAGGGGCTCCTTCTTGGCCTTCTCCGCGTCGGTCGCCGACAGCCGCTTCGTGTCGACCATCGTGTCGATCACCCGGTTGCGCCGCTTGAGGGTCTCCTCGGGGCGCTTCCACGGGTTGTACAGGCTCGGGTTGTTGACCATGCCCGCGAGCAGGGCGGCCTGCGTGACGGTCAGCTTGTCCGGCGTGGTGTTGAAGTAGGCGTGCGCGGCCGCGCCGACACCGAAGATCCGGTCGGAGAACTCGACGACGTTCAGATATCCGGCGAGGATCTCCTCCTTGGGCATCTTCTGCTCGATCTGGATGGCGAGCCGCGCCTCACGCAGCTTGCGCGGGATGGTCTGCTCCTGCGCGCGCTGCCGCCCGATCTCCTTCTCCGGGTCCTCCTCGACGCCGACCTGGTCCCGGTACACCACGTTGATCAGGTAGTTCTTGACGTACTGCTGGGTCAGCGTCGACGCGCCCTGCGTGTCGGAGGACGACGAGTTGCTGATCAGGGCGCGGACCGTGCCCTTCCAGTCCACGCCGTGGTGCTCGTAGAACCGGCGGTCCTCGATGGAGACCACCGCGCCCTTCATGGCCGGCGAGATCTGGTCGGCGGTCACCGGCACCCGGTACTGGCTGTACATGAACGCGATCGGGTTGCCCTGCGAGTCCGTGATCTGCGTGACCAGCGGCGGGTCGGTGGTCACCAGGTCGGCGGAGACGCTGTCGATCGTCTCGCTCGCCTGGTTGGAAGCCACCCCCATGGCGCCGAACACCGGGAACAACATCCCGGCGACGAGTACCCCCGCCAAGAGGCAGAGGCCGAACATCTTCAGCAGACCGTCTCCGACTCGCACGGAGGTCAGCGTACGCGGGACCGAGTGTGGCCGTTGCTTACCCAACAGAGGGATTCCCTTCAAGCAGCCAGGAGAGTGGTTCATCTCCTGACATGTAGACGCGCTGTGGAGGGGTCGCGTTGGCCCGGTCATTACGGTTGACTTCTATTGACTTTATGTAACGGGTGTGCCCCCTGTCGTTCTCCATGGAACCGAGGGGCCTTAGAGTCCGTCAACGTCTCAAACGACTCAGCCGGGTGGACGACGACCGCGTGAGCGGCAGGCCCGTCCGGCGCCCTGGGACCTAAGGGGGGAACCGGGGTCACGAGTTCGCGACGACACGTAGGGGCGGGGGTTATGCAGAAAGAACAACAGCAGGCAGCGGACTGGCGGGTCAACGCGTCGTGCCGCGACGAGGACCCGGACGGGCTGTTCGTGCGCGGCAAGGAGCAGCGCAAGGCCAAGCTCGTGTGCATCGCGTGCCCGGTGCGTACGGAGTGCCTCGCGGAGGCGCTGGACGGCCGCATCGAGTTCGGCGTCTGGGGCGGCATGACGGAGCGTGAGCGTCGCGCTCTGCTGCGTCGCAGGCCGGACGTCGACTCGTGGCACGAGCTGCTCACCGAGGCGAAGCGCCAGCACTCCGACGAGGACGTGGCGGTCGGTTAGACCTTCGGCGGGCCGGCCAGCGCCTCGCCGATCGTGCGCAGACCCGACAGGTCGTGCACGTCCGACGGCATGGCCGGCACGCTGACCGCGGGCACGCTCGGGTGCGCCTTGGTGAACCTGGCGAGCAGTCTGCGTTCGCGTTCGTGCACGGCCACCCGGTCCGCGTGCAACCGCAGCACCGCGGCGGCCAGTGGCGCGTCCCCGCGCGCCTCCAGCCCGTCCGCCGCGGCGGTTGCTTTCGCACTCGCGAGGCCCGCGAGGACCGGGTGCGTCCGGTTGATGACCAGCCCGGACAGCGGCATCGACTCCGCGGCCAACCGCTCGACGAAGTAACTCGCCTCACGCAGCGCGTCCGGCTCCGGCGAGGCCACCACCACGAACGACGTGCCGGACGACCGCAGCAGGTCGTACGTCTTGCGTGCCCGCTGCTTGAACCCGCCGAACATCGAGTCGAAGGCCTGCACGAACGCCGAGGCGTCGGCCAACAGCTGCCCGCCGACGATCGTGGACACGGCCTTCGCGAACAGCATGATCCCGGCGCCGACGACCTTGCGCACGCCCCAGCCGCCGCCGCGTGCCGGACCGGACAGGAGCCGGATCATCCGGCCGTCCAGGGCCGTCGACATGCGTTGCGGCGCGTCGAGGAAGTCCAGCGCCGAGCGGCTCGGCGGGGTGTCCACGATGATCAGGTCCCAGGTGCTCTCGGCGGCGAGCTGGCCGAGCTTCTCCATCGCCATGTACTCCTGCGTGCCGGAGAACGACGTGGAGATCGTCTTGTAGAAGGGGTTGGCGAGCACTTCCTGCGCCCGCTTCGGCCCGGCGTGCGCCAGCACCATGTCGTCGAACGTGCGGCGCATGTCCAGCATCATCGCCGAGAGCTGGCCGTCCGGCTCGAAGCCGTCGACCTCGACCTCCTTGGGCGTGTTGCCCAGCTCCCGCAGGCCGAGCGCCTGCGCGAGCCTGCGTGCGGGGTCGATGGTCAGCACGACGGTCTTGCGGCCACGCTCTGCGGCCCGCACGGCGATCGCCGCCGCGGTGGTGGTCTTGCCGACGCCGCCGGACCCGCAGCACACGATGACGCGGAGGTCGGAGTTGTCGATCAACTCGTCGATGGCGAGCCCTGTCATCGGACCCCCTGCTCGACCATGACCTCGGCCAGCTCGTAGAGCGCCGCGGTGTCGACGCCGTGGGTCAGGTCGGGCAGCTCGACGGCGGGCAGGTCGACGCCCGCGAGCTGCTCGCGGGCCCGCTGCTCGGCGAGCTGGCGGATGGCGTGCTCGACGGTCTCCTCGACCAGCCCGTCCAGGTCGGCGGCGGACAGGTCCAGCCCGGCGGCCTCGAGGCCGCTGCGGACGCGGGAGGAGTCCACACGGCCACCGGCGGCGGGCGTCACGGACCGTGCGGGCAGGCGTGGCGGCCGGACCCTGTTCAGGATCACGGCTCCCGGGCGCAGGTCGGCGGCGTCCAGCTCGGCGAGGGCCTCGACGGTCTCGCGGACCGGCATCTCCTCCAGCAGCGTGACCAGGTGGACGGCGGTGTCGCCGGAGTGCAGCAGCCGGACCACGCCGTCGCTCTGCCCCTTGATCGGGCCCACCTTCGCGAGCTCGGCCATGGCCTTGGTGACGTCGAGGAACTTGACGATCCGGCCGGTCGGCGGCGCGTCGAGCACGACGGCGTCGTACATGTGCCTGCCGCTCTTGTCGGTCCGGCCGACGGTCTCCTTGACCTTGCCGGTGAGCAGGACGTCCCGCAGGCCCGGCGCGAGCGTGGTGGCGAACTCGATGGCGCCCATCCGCCGCAGCGTGCGGCCCGCGAAGCCGAGGTTGTAGAACATCGTGAAGTACTCGAGCAGCGCGGCCTCGGCGTCCACGTGCAGTGCGCGGACCTCGCCCCCGCCGGGTGCCGACGCGATGCGGCGCTCCTCGTACGGCAGCGGCTGGGTGTCGAAGATCTGGGCGATGCCCTGGCGGCCCTCGACCTCGATGAGCAGCACGCGACGCCCGTTCGTGGCCAGGGCGACCGCCAGCGCGGCGGCCACGGTCGTCTTGCCGGTCCCGCCCTTGCCGGTGACCACGTGGAGACGCGCGCGTGCCACCTGATCGGTCCAGCCGACGACGGGTGTGCTCACGATTTCAGGGTATGTGGACTCATCCACCGGGCGCTCACGGAAGGGCCTAACTAGCGAGCATCATCACGGTCACCGTGACCCCGACCACCACGACCGCCGCCCACGCGACGACCGCGGGCAGGACCAGCAGCACGAGCGCGACGAGGATCGCGAGGACGACGAACGAGATCGCCCCGGCCACCGCCACGTCGCCACCGGTCGCGTCCCTGCGTTCGCGCACCCTTGCCATGGTGAGGAGCATCAGCACGATTCCGCCCACGGCGAGCAGTGCGCCGGCTATCAACCGCCATCCCTCCACGCCCCTCAACGTACCGGGATAGAGTCGCGCACCATGACCAAGTGGGAGTACGCCACGGTGCCACTGCTGATCCATGCGACCAAGCAGATCCTCGACCAGTGGGGCGAGGACGGGTGGGAGCTGGTGAGCGTGCTGCCAGGGCCGACCGGTGAGCAGATGGTGGCCTACCTGAAGCGGCCGAAGCCGTGAGCTGGACCGCGCGCCTCGGCGAGCTGGGGATCGCGCTGCCGACCGTGCCGGCACCCGCCGGCGCCTACGTGCCCGCCGTCCGGTCCGGTTCGCTGGTGTTCACCGCGGGCCAGGTGCCGTTCGTCGACGGGAAGGTCGCCGCGACCGGCAAGGTCGGCCGCGAGGTCAGCCCGGAGGAGGCCAAGGGCCACGCCCGCACGTGCGTGCTCAACGCGCTCGCCGCCGTGGACGCGCTCGTCGGGCTGGACGCCGTGACACGGGTGGTCAAGGTCGTCGGGTTCGTGGCGTCCGCCGAGGGCTTCACCGGTCAGCCCGGTGTCGTCAACGGCGCGTCGGAACTGCTCGGCGAGGTCTTCGGAGACGTCGGCCAGCACGCGAGGTCCGCTGTGGGGGTGGCCGAGCTGCCGCTCGGTGTGCCCGTGGAGGTCGAGCTGATCGTGGAGGTGGGGGAGTGACAGAGGTGGACGACCGGACGGCCGCGTGTCACGAGCTCTTGCTGCGCCTGGCGGGCCGGTTGCCGGACCGCCAGCTGTGGCGGCTGCGGGACTGGCTCGCGGGCGGGGCGCTCGACGCGCTCGCACGCGCTCTTCCGCTTACATTGCTCAGAGAACGTGTTGCGATCACGGCGCGTGAGTCACTGCTGCTCAACGCCGCTTTGCTCGACGCGGGCGCCGATGCCGGGCGACTACACGCGGTTCCCTGGGTGGACCAAATCGACGAAGTCGACTACACATTCACCTCGGAGTCGCCCGAACGGGTGAACATGGGTGATTCCGAAGCAGTAGTGCTCGGGGCGGTTCTCCACGGCCGGTCCGAGTTGGTCGACGTGCGTGGGAGTTGGCGACGACACCGTTCCGGGGTGGCACCAGCCACCAGGATCGTGCTCGTCACGGCATCGACGGACTGCGCTCGGTTGACCGGGGAGCTGCAGCGAGTGCTGCGTGCTCTTGGTACGTACGAACCGGGTGTCGAGGTCATGCCGGAGGGCATCGACCTGCCGCCCTATCACCGCGCGGCACTGGCGGCCTCCGAGCCGCTGCTGCCAGGGGTGATCGTGCACCAGGGGTGAGACCAGCTCTCCAGCACAGGCCGTCGATGTCGACGAGAAGCTGGGAAGGAGCCGACCGTGACACAGGTCGCGCGGGGGGTAGGACCGGGGGCCGCGAGCCGTCCAGGCGTCGCGTTGCCGGTCCGAATACATGATCTGCTGCTGTCGTTGGCAGGGCGGCTGGACGACGACGCGCTGGCGGACGCCCGTCAGATGCTGGCGTCCGCCGAGCTGGACCGGTCGCTGGAGTTCCTCGCCGGGTGCCTCGCCGCCGGACGGGTGGTGCTCACCCACGAGCAGCACGCCGAGCTGGCGACGCTGTTCAACGACACCTACCTCGACCAGGCCGTGATCGACCGGATCATGGTCACCGACCGGATGAACATCGGTCGGCACCGGTTCGCGTTCGGGTCCGTCGAGGGCCGCGAGCCCGAGCGGGGCGTCGCCGACGCGGTGCGTTCGGTGCTGGGCGTCCTGCCGGACGTGCGGTCGATGTGGTGCGTGTGGCGGCTGACGCCTGCCGGTCCGTCCTCCGGGCCGGTGCCGCACCTGCTGGTGCTCGTGGGGATCGGGCCGGGCGGTTTCCCGCCCGCCACCGCCTACCGCGTGGAGGACGCGCTGCGGCGCTCCGGGATCCGCGCGTCGGTCGAGGTGCTGATGGACGGCGTCGAGCCCGGCGAATACCACCGGGAGGCGATGCGGAACGCGCGACAGATCCCTTTTGACGGTCCCGGCTTCAACCGCCCTCGGGTGGAGCCGGCGTACGAGGCGGCGAGAATCGCACCGGCACGTGCCGAGGCGACGAGAGTGACCACGGCTCCGGAGCCGCCTCGGCTGGAGCCGGCGAGGGTGTCGTCGGTGCCGCACGAGCAGGTCCACGTCCCCCCGGCGCGTGCGGAGCTGCCGCGTGCCGAGCCGGTACGTGTCGAGCCGCCGAGGGTCGAGCCGCCGCGTGCGGAGTCGCCGCACGCGGAGCCCCAGCCGCGGATCTCGGTGGTGCCGGACCTGCCGCCCGCGGTGGACGCGCCCCGGCTCGACGCCGAGGTGCCGCTGCGCAAGGACCCGCCGTTCAGCGACGTGTCACCTGCCGAGCAGACGCTCGTGTCGCCGATCGTGGCCGGTCCGGTCGGGGACGACCCGCCGGCGGACGTCGTGCGCGAGCCGTTCCCCGTGGAGCTGCCCAGGGTCGAGGCCGTGCGCAGCGACCCGTTCGCACCCGAGCCCGCGCCGCAGCCGGTCCGGGCCGTGGAACCCGCGCCGGACGAGCCGCCTGGCATGCGGGAGGAGCTCCGCATCGAGTCCCGCCCGTCGCCGACGCCGTTGCCCCGGCGCCGTGAGGAACCGAGGCGTGTCGAGTCGCACGACCCGCCGTCGAGGCCGCGTCTCGCGCCTGCCCCCGCGCCGGTGCAGACCGGCGGCGTGGACAAGCACTCGCAGGCGTTCGTCGACGACATCCTCAACACGCAGGAGCGCAACCTCCTGAAGGAGCTGCAGGACGAGCTGGCGCGGCGGGAGCAGCAGGACCCGCCACCCGCGAACAGCTCGGGCTCGTGGCGGGTCGACAGGTCCGGACGGCACGGCAAACCCGCCACTGCGGGCCCGTACGACCACCCGAACCAGCCGAACGGCCCGATGATCATCAACGGGGGCCCGCCGCACGACCAGGGTTACCCGTCGGCCACCTGAGCTTCGACCTGGCCGAGCAGTCGCTGGAGGTGCATCCCGCGCCGCACGTCCAGCGGGTGCTCGGCCTTGTCGTCGGCCACGTGGCGGGTGAAGTCGTCGAGCAGGGTCGCGTAGCGGTCGGCCGAGTCGCCGCTCGCGTCGAAGGGCAGGAACCCCCGAGGCCCGTGCACGGCGAAGTCGGTGACCGCGGGCACCACCGGCGTGTGCATGGACAGCGTGGCGGTGCTGAGCCTGCCGTTCTCGTGGCCGAGCGTGACGTGCCACAGCCCCGGCGGCGTGAACCGCGCGTGCTCGACCGCCTCGACGGTGCCGAGTGCGGCATCGAGCAGGTCGAACACGTGTGGCCCGATGTCGGCGAGCGCGCCGCCGTCGTGCCGCCATCCTGAGCCCTCGTACTGGGTGTCGACGAGCGTGCCGGAGAACCAGCGTGCCTCGCCGCCCACCCAGTCCTCGACCGCGTGCACCTGGTCGAGCCACGCCCTGGTCGCCGTGCCGTACCGGAAGGTCAGCACCATCGCCGTGACCACCCCGGCGCGCTCGACGGCGTCGACGAGCGCGGTCGCTCCTTCCTCGTCGGCCGCGACGGGCTTCTCCAGGACGAGGTGTTTGCCCGCCTCGGCGGCCCTGGCCGCGAGCGGCGCCTGCACCGCGGGCGGCACGGCGAAGGCGACCGCGTCCACCGCCGCGAGCAGCTCGTCGAAGTCGGTCGTCGCGAGCGCACCGGCCGGGCCGGCCAGCTCCGCCGCGGCCTCGCCACGCCTGGCCCAGACCGCGGCGAGGCTGGTCCCGGGGTGCGCGGCGATGCCGGGCGCGTGCACCTTGTGCGCCCACGGCCCGGCCCCGGCGAGGCCCACCCGCAACGTGTCTCCAGTCATGGAACACATCCTGCCGGTCGGGTGCGGAAGTAGGCTCTCGACGTGCGTGAGCTGCCGAAGGAGTTGCGACTGCCCTCCGAGATGGTGCCGCCGTCGCCGCCTGACCCACCCGTGACGCCCAAGGACGCGGCGACCGTGATGCTCGTCAGGGACACCGAGGCCGGGCTGGAGGTCTTCCTCCAGCGCCGCGTGACGGGCATGGCCTTCGCGGGCGGCATGACGGTGTTCCCCGGCGGTGGCGTCGACCGCCGCGACGCGGACACCTCCGTCGCGTGGCACGGCCCGACACCCGCCTGGTGGGCGTCGAGGTTCTCCTGTGACGTCGGCCTCGCGCGGGCGCTGGTGTGCGCGGCCGTGCGGGAGACGTTCGAGGAGTCCGGCGTGCTGCTGGCCGGCCCGGACGAGACCAGTGTCGTGGCGGACGTGCGGCCGTACGCCGAGGCCCGCGCCCAGCTGGTCAACCGGGAGCTGTCACTGGCTGGGTTCCTGGCCGAGGCTGGCCTCGTCCTGCGGGCCGACCTGCTCCGCCCGTGGGCCGACTGGGTCACGCCCGAGCAGGAGGTCCGCCGCTTCGACGCGAAGTTCTTCCTGGCCCAGCTCCCGACCGGCCAGCGTGCCGACGGCGAGACCACGGAGGCCCAGGACGCTCGTTGGCAACGGCCCAGCGAGGCTCTGGACGACTGGAAGGCCGGGAACAGCGGCCTGCTCCCACCGACGTGGACGACGCTCGCCGAGCTGGAGGAGTGCGGCACGGTGGCCGAGGCGATGGCACGGGAGCGCGTGATCACCAAGCTGATGCCGCGCGTGACCCGTGAGGACGGCGTGCTCCGCGTCGTCCTCCCCGGCGACCCCCGTTACGACGAGGCGGCCAACCACCTGGACGCCCGCGGGGAAGACAGGTTGGGCCGATGACCGGACAACACCCCGCCTACGGCGAACTGCGCCAGGTGACCCCGACCGCGGGGGTTGTCCTGGAGGACAACCCGGGCTCGATGACCCTGGAGGGCACCAACACGTGGTTGTTGCGTGCCCCGGGCGCGTCCGGCTGCGTGGTGGTGGACCCCGGCTACGAGGACGTCCCCCACCTGACACGGGTGGCCGAGGCGGCAGGCGAGGTCGAGCTGATCCTCGTCACCCACCACCACCTCGACCACGTGCAGGGCGCGCCGTGGCTCGCCGCGCGGGTCGACGCCCCGATCCGCGCGTTCGACCCGACGCTGTGCGCCGACGCCCCGCCCCTGACCGACGGCGAGGTACTGGCGGCGGCGGGCCTGTCCATGGAGGTGCTGCACACGCCAGGGCACTCGGAGGACTCGATCTGCCTGCGGCTGGACGGCGCGGTGCTGACGGGCGACTCCGTGCTCGGCAGGGGCACGACGGTGATCTCGGACCTGGGCGCCTACCTGACGTCACTGCGCCGCCTGACAGCCCTGCCGGAGGAGACGCTGGCGCTGCCCGGCCACGGCCCTGAGCTTCCGGACGCGGCCGTGACGGCCCAGGAGTACCTGACCCACCGGGAGGCACGCCTGAACCAGGTCAGAGCCGCCCTGGGGGAGCTGGGCCCCGGAGCGACGGCTCGCCAGGTGGTGGAACACGTCTACCGCGATGTGGACGAGTCCTTGTGGGCGCCGGCCGAGTGGTCGGTCCGCGCCCAGCTGGACTACCTCCGCACCACCGGCGAGGCCGAGTAGCTCACCTCGGCGGCAGCATGGGCATCACCACGTAGCGGACCGATGGCTCGACCTCCTCGACCGAGGAGAAGACCGTCGCCCGCATGCCGGGCTGGATCTCCATCCGAACCTCCCGACCGGCGAAGCAGCGGAGCGCGTCGGTCAGGAACCGCGATTGGTAGGCCTGGCCGGTCCTCCCGCCCTCCACGGTGGACTTGACCGACTCCTCCGCCTCACCGGCCTGCTGGTCGGCCGCGCGGAGCCGGATCTCACCGTCGCCGATCTCGACCAGCAGCACCCGCCTGGCGTCCGCGTAGAGCCCCACCCGGCGAACGGCACCGGCCAGTGCGTCCGCGTCGAGCGTCACCACCGTGTCCACGTCGGACAGGTGGATCTTCGACTCGTGCAGGAACGAACCGTCCAGCACGGCCGTGGTGACCAGGGCCCCGGCCCACCCCAGCCCGAAGCGGTCCCGGTCCGCGTGGACGGTCACCGGACCGGACGGCAGCTGCCTGGCCAGCTCACCGAGCAGGCTCGCGGGCACCAGCGCGTCCACCGGACTCCCGGCAGGCGACCACGGCAGCGAGGCCAGCGCCATCTGGTAGCGGTCGGTGGACACCAGGACCAGTCGGTCACCCTCCGACCGGATCCGGACCCCCGTGAACATCGGCAGCGCGTCGTCCCGCGACGCCGCGAGCACCACCGTCGACAGCGCCGAGGCGAACATCGCACCGGCCACGGAACCGGCCACGGCGGGCGCGGTACCGACCCCCGGGTGCACGTCCGCGTCCAGCAGCGGCAGTGCATAGCGGGCACCTGGCGCCCGGATCGCGAGTTTCG
This sequence comes from Actinophytocola oryzae, assembly GCF_004364325.1. Lineage (GTDB taxonomy): Bacteria > Actinomycetota > Actinomycetes > Mycobacteriales > Pseudonocardiaceae > Actinophytocola > Actinophytocola oryzae. Next base: position 27,267 of record NZ_SOCP01000022.1, read on the forward strand.
AGCCCTCCACCACCAGCCGGACCTGCTCCTGCTCCAGAGCCCGCAACGTGTCGGCCAGGGGCCTGGCAGGCACCAGCACCCGACCCTCCGTGTGCACGACGGCAGAACGGGAGACCTGCGCCGCCCGCTCCCGGTCGTTGGCCGCGACCGCGACGCCGTCCGGCGACGCGGTCAGGAGCAGCCCGGACAGGACCGGGTCGATGAGCCTGCCGGGGACGAGCTTGACCAGCGCGGACGCGGCGCCGGCCAGCTCCGCGGTGGTGACGGTGAGGTCCATGGCGAACAAGGTAGACCGGTGCACCGACAGTCAGGCGGCGGTGACCAGTGAAGGTGCCGGGAGCCGCTGTTCCACGATCGTGTGCCTGCGCAGCCACACCGCGACCGCGATGGCCAGCCCGGCCACGCTGGAGGACAGGAACGACGCCCAGACACCGACGTGCTCCACCAGGTACCCGCTCGTCGACTGTCCACCCGCGAGCCCGAGCGTCACCGACGTGACGATCCAGCCGAACGCCTCCGTGGCCGTCCCGCCCGGCGCGACCACGTCGATCGACATCGAGTGGGTCGTCGACTGCGGGGTGATCCACATGCCCGCGACCAGCGACAGCAGCGCCAGCCCCAGCAGGCTCGACGGGATCGCCATCGGCGCGACGAACAACGCGAACACGCCGAGCAGGAACGGCAGCCGCAGGTTCGTCTGCCGCGGCCACGGGCGCGCCGCGTAGAACACGCCGAACACCACCGACGTCAGCGACCACGCCGCCAGCATCATGCCGCCGAGCGGCGCGTATCCCGCGTTCGTCGCCGCCGCCGGGATCGCGACCTCGACGAACCCGACCGTCACGCCGAAGCCGAGCGCGGCGAGCGCCACCGTGCGCATGCCGGGTGTCCCCAGCGCGCCGAGCAGTGACCCGCCGCCACGAGGTGCGGGTCGGACGGCACGCACGACGGCGCTCAACGCGAACCCGACCGCGCCGACCGTCATGCAGACCGCGCTGGCCACGAGGGCCGTGCCCGCCCACGGCGCGGCCACGAGGATGCCGGCCAGCGCGGGCCCCAGGATGAAGAACACCTCCAGGCTGATCGCCTCGTACGCGATCGCGGCCTGGCGGGCCGGACCGGGTGGCAGGAGATGTGTCCACAGTGCCCGTGACGCGGAGCTGATCATCGGTTGCGTCAGGCCGATCAGCCACCCGAGTCCGACCAGGGCCACCGCGTGCTGCCGTGTCTCGATGGCCACGATCTCGGCCACCACAGTGGCCACGAACAGCCCGGAGGCAACGAGGAGCGGGCGGGTGGGCCCGGTGCGGTCCATGATCCGCCCCTGCCCGACCGCGCCGATGGCGACGCCGACGAGCGTCCCGGCGGACACGAAGCCCGCGACGGCGAACGAGTCGGTCTCCCGCTGTACGTAGAGGAGCAGTGCCAGGCCGACCATGGCGATCGGCATCCTGGCCAGCAACGATGCGAGGACGGGCGTGCGCGCGCCCGGTGTGGTCAGCGCTGCGCGGAAGTCGGCGATGCTGGCGGAGTTGGACACACGTACCAGTGTGGCAGGTTATGGTACGCAAGTACCAATAATTTTGCGGAACATCACGGTCCGGTAACGACAGGTTCAGATCGCACAACGAGCGGGTACCCGCGGGAGTCCTCACGTCCAGAAAGACTTCCTCCCGCTCGCGGGGTAACGAACCGCGCCGGGACGGCGTTTCAACTGAAGAAGCTCCCTCCGGCTGACATGGGTCGGGGCCTAATGGTTGGAGGGCGGGGAAGCGTGTGCCGTCGGGGGATGGCGCACGCGCGAGGAGCCGGAACGCCGCGTCGGGGGCGGCGTCCGGCTCCTTTGCTTTCCACGGATTGTCCACAAGGGCCGACGAGGTTGTCCACAGGTTGCCCCCAGGCACGCGAAAGGGCCCGCGAGCGAACTCGCGGGCCCTTCCTGGGTCCGGTACTACCTGGCGCGGCGCGCGAGCCGCTCCGGGTCCAGGATCAGCACGCTCTTGCCCTCGAGCCGCAGCCAGCCGCGGTGGGCGAAGTCGGCGAGGGCCTTGTTGACCGTCTCCCGCGACGCGCCGACGTACTGGGCGATCTCCTCCTGCGTGAGGTCGTGCATGACCCGCAGCAGGCCTGCCTCCTGGCTGCCGAAGCGCTGAGCGAACTGCAGCAGCGCCTTGGCCACGCGGCCGGGCACGTCGGTGAAGATCAGGTCCGCGAGCATCCCGTTCGTGCGGCGGAGCCTGCGGGCGATCACCCGCAGCAGCTGCTCGGCGATCTCCGGGCGCGTCGCGATCCACTGCCGCAGGGCAGGGCGGTCCATCGTCCGCGCGACGACCTCGGTCACGGTCGTCGCGGTCGACGTGCGCGGCCCAGGGTCGAAGATGGACAGCTCGCCGAACATGTCCGCCGGACCGAAGATCCCGAGCAGGTTCTCCCGGCCGTCCGGTGACTTGCGGCCGAGCTTCACCTTGCCCGACTGAATGATGTACAGACGGTCGCCGGGCTCGCCCTCCGCGAAGATCACGTGCCCACGCGGAAACTCGACGGTTTCGAGCGTCTGAGCGAGCGCTTCAGCGGCGGCTGGTTCGACACCCTGGAAGATGCCGGCCCTGGCAAGGGTCTCGTCCACCTGCGTCCCTCCCGAATCAGAATGAGGCGCGACCAGCGGCAACAACGCCCTGATCACTCCTGGGAGTGTAGAGCTTGTGCGGTGGATCACCTCGCAGGGCGTACCGGCCGGTATGTCGGCCAGTAGGTTTCGTCCGCTATGTCGAGGTGTCAGCGATGCTGCCTCAGCGACTCGGGGATGGGGATCACGACCGTCGGTGCGTTCATCACCTTGCGTGCTCGCGCCCTGCCACGGCGGCGACGCACCCGGAACAGCTCGAGCGCACGGCCGATGCCGTGCCCGTAGAGGGCCCGGACCTCGTCGGGGCTCGGGTTGTCGAGGAAGGCCTCAACCTCGTCCTCGCGAACCGAGCCCGGTCGTAACCGGGTCTCCACGCGCTCCATGAACAGCGCGAAGACCATCACGACGATCGGAACGGCGAACACGAACCAGACAGCCATAGTTGATCCTCGCTCAGGTCAGCTGGGACGAAGGGTCCTCAAGTGGGTAGACGTCCATGGCACCGAAGAGGTTGTACCGAGGCCCGTAGGCTAGCGGGGTGCCGCCCGCTACCCGACAGCAACCCCGAACCGAGTCTGTCAAACCACCAGCCACCGCACTCGTTCGACGCGCCCGCAGGATGACGCGGGTTCTGGCGGAGGCGTTCCCGAACGCCCACTGCGAGCTGGACTTCACGACGCCGCTGGAGCTGGCGGTCGCCACGATCCTCTCCGCGCAGAGCACCGACGCGCGCGTCAACCTCACGACGCCCGCCCTGTTCAGGCGCTACAGGACGGCGGCGGACTACGCGGGTGCCGACCGCACGGAGATGGAGGAGCTGATCCGGCCGACCGGCTTCTACCGGAACAAGACGACCTCGCTGATCGGCCTCGGCACCGCACTCGTGGAGCGGTTCGGCGGCGTGCTCCCCAACAAGCTCGACGACCTCGTCACACTGCCCGGTGTCGGCCGCAAGACCGCGAACGTCATCTTGGGCAACGCGTTCGGCATCCCCGGCATCACCGTGGACACGCACTTCGGCAGGCTCGTGCGGCGCTGGGAGTGGACCGAGGAGGAGGACCCGGTCAAGGTCGAGTTCGCGATCGCCGAGCTGGTCCCCAAGAAGGACTGGACGATGCTGTCCCACTGGGTGATCTTCCACGGCCGCCGGGTGTGCCACGCACGCAAGCCCGCCTGCGGCGCGTGCGTGCTCGCCAAGGACTGCCCGTCGTTCGGCGCCGGGCCGACCGGGTTCGAGGAGGCGGCCAAGCTCGTCAAGGGCCCCGAGGCGCCCGAGCTGCTCGACCTGGCGGAGAAGGTCCGCAACGGCTACAAGCCGGGACGCGTGTAGATGCGGCACGGGGTGCGGTGGGCCATCGCGGCGGTGATCCTGATGATCGCCGGTGTGGTCGCCATCTGGCCGCGCTCCGCGACCGTGCCCGCCCCGGCGGAGGCCACCCAGAGCGCCCCGGACCTCACGCGGGCACGTGCCGAGGCCGACCTGCCCGCCTGCCCCACGAGCGGCCAGGGCCCCGAGGACCTGCGGGGGATCACCGCGCAGTGCCTCGGCGACGGCAGCCCGGTCGACGTCGCGAAGGCCTTGGAGGGAACCGTTCTCGTGAACATGTGGGCCACCTGGTGCGAGCCGTGCAAGACGGAGCTGCCGGTCCTCGACCAGTACGCACGCGAGCCCGGCGCCGTGAGAGTCGTCACCCTCGGCGTGGAGTCGCGGCCCGCCGACGCGCTGGAGCTGCTCACCGCGCTCGAGGTGCGGCTGCCCGCGCTGCTCGACGAGGGCGGCACGGCGATGAAGAAGCTCCACCCGGTCGGTCTCCCGGCGTCCTACCTGGTCAGGGACGGCAAGGTCACGCTGATCGAGAACCCGAGGGTGTTCGAGTCGGTCGACGAGGTCAGGCAGGCGGTCGGTGGCTGACCGGGGACCACTCGTCGATCCCGCGACCGTGCCCGACTGGCTGCGGCCGGTCGTCGAGGCCACCCTCGACCTCGACCCGGACGCCTACCCCCACCAGGTCGCCCCGCCACCCGCGGACGCCCGCGACGCCGCCGTGCTGATCCTGCTCGGCGAGCACGAGACGCGCGGCCCCGACGTGCTGCTGCAGCTGCGGGCCGACCGGGGCGGCGCACACTCCGGCCAGGTCGCGTTCCCCGGTGGCTCCCGCGAGCCGGAGGACGACGGCCCGGTCGCCACCGCGCTGCGCGAGGCCGTCGAGGAGACCGGCCTCGACCCGTCGGGTGTGCGACCGCTGGCGGTCCTGCCGCAGCTGCACATCCCGGTCTCGGGCTTCCACGTCACCCCCGTGCTCGCGCACTGGGTGGCGCCGAGCCGCGTCTGGGCCGTCGACCCCGAGGAGAGCGCGGCGGTGGCGCGGGTGCCGCTCGCTGAACTGGCCGACCCGGCCAACCGTTTCACTTGCAGGCATCCGGCGTCGGGGTTCCTTGGTCCCGCCTTCGCGCTGCCTGGAATGCTCGTGTGGGGCTTCACTGCCGCCCTGCTGACCCTGCTGCTGCAACTCGGCGGCTGGGAGCGGCCCTGGGACGGTTCGGTCATACGAGACCTTGACGCCGCTTGGCGTTCAGTGGGCTGACACGCGTCGGGGAGGACTGAACGAGTGAACTGGGTAGACCTGGTCGTGATCCTGCTCGCGATCCTGGCCGCGATCTCGGGTGCGCGGCAGGGCGTGATCACGGCGCTGCCCGCGTTCATCGGGGTGCTGCTCGGGGCCATCGCAGGCATCAAGATCGCGCCGCTCGTGGTGCGGTACATCGAGTCGACGCCGACCAGGGTCGCGTTCGCCGTGGCGATCTTCGTGCTGCTCGTCGCGCTGGGGGAGACGCTCGGCGTGTGGCTCGGCCGCAGCCTCCGCCAGCGGATCAAGTCCCCCCGGCTGGCCGGGGTGGACAACGCGCTCGGCGCGATCGTGCAGGGCGCCGTCGTGTTCGTGGTCGCCTGGCTGATCGCGTTGCCGCTGGTCACCGTGGGCGGCCTGCCGGACCTCGCGTCCGCCATCCGCAACTCGACCATCCTCGGCGGCGTCGACAGGGTCATGCCGCAGGCCGCGCAGGACCTGCCCGACGAGCTGCGCCGCCTGCTGGACGTCTCCGGCTTCCCCGAGGTCGTCGACCCGTTCGACCACACGCCCAACCGCGAGGTCGCGCCCCCGGACCCGGCACTGCAGAACAGCGCGGTCGTGCAGAACGTGCGCCCGTCCGTCCTGAAGATCCACGCGCGGGCGCCGTCCTGCTCACGGGCACTGGAGGGCAGCGGCTTCGTGGTCGCGCCGGAGCGGGTCATGACCAACGCGCACGTCGTCGCGGGCACGACCTCGGCGGTCATCGAGACCGACGACGGCGAGCTGGAGGCGCGGGTCGTGCTGTACGACCCGGAGACCGACATCGCCGTGCTCGCCGTGCCCGGCCTGACCGCGCCGGTGCTGCGTTTCGCCGGCCAGCCCGCGCAGTCCGGCCAGGACGGGATCGTGCTCGGCTACCCGCTGGACGGCCCGTACCGCGCGGCGGCGGCCAGGGTCCGTGACCAGATCATCCTGAACGGCCCGGACATCTACGACACGAACCAGGTGCGGCGCGAGGTGTTCACGCTGCGGGCGCTGGTGCAGAGCGGCAACTCGGGCGGTCCGCTGGTCGACGCGCAGGGCCGGGTGATCGGCGTGATCTTCGGTGCCGCGACGGACCAGTCCGAGACCGGCTTCGCCCTGACCGCCGCCGAGGTGTCGGACGAGGTGAAGGCGGCCCCGGGACTGTCCCGTGCGGTGGCGACCGGCGCCTGCGCGGCCTAGTTCACGCCGCGCAGTGCGTGCCGGGGCGCGGTGTCCTGCCGTGCACGACGTAGTCCGTGAACACGGCCTTCGTGCAGTCGGTGCGGGTGGTGACGCCGTGGCCCCAACCGTCGTAGGTGAGCAGCACGCTCCGGTCGATCTGCCGGTGTACGTCCTTCGCCCACTCGTAGCTGGTCGCCGGATCGTGGAGCGAGTTCAGAATCAGCACCGGTGGGACGCCGCGGTCGATGTCCGTGACGTGCTGCGGGTTCGGCGTGGCGGCCGGCCAGGCCGAACACATCGACAGCGCGAGCCACGCGTTGTGCGTGCGGATGGTCGGTCCCGCCGCGCTCTGCTTGTGCCACAAGGACAACCACTCGCGCTCCGAGGAGAACCGGACCCGCTGGTCACCGCAGAACGCCGGGATGGGGAACGGGACGGTCGTCGCCGCTCGCGTCGCCGCCACCCCGCCGGACAGCTCCCGGAGGCGGTTCGCCGTGCCCGGCCAGTCCGGCGTGTAGAAGCGGTTGACGATGTCCATGCTCAGGTTCATCGGCGACAGTGACAGCTCGCCTGCGACCGCCTTGTCCCACAGCTCGCCGTACACCTGACCGACGTCCTGTCCGTGCAGTGCGCAGGAGGCGTCGGCCGCGCACCACTTCGCGAACTCGGTGAACGAGTCCTCGGCCGTGGCGACCTGCGTCGTCAGGAACGTCGACACCGGGAGGCCGTGGTCGAACACGCTGTCCAGCACCAGCCCACGCACGCGGCGAGGGAAGTTCTCCGCGTACATCTGCCCGGCGAGCGTGCCGTAGGAGCGGCCGTACAGCGTGAGCTGCCGCTCGCCGAGCGCCGCCCGGATCGTGTCGATGTCGCGTGCCACGCTGACGGTGTCGACGTGGTCGATCAGCGGTCCGGTGTGCTCGCGGCAGCTGGCGCCGAGGTCGCGGGCGTACTCCTGGATGTCGGCCAGGTGCGCGCCCGCCTCCGGGACGGCGTTGGGCATCGCCGCCACCAGGTTCGCGTCGCACATGATCGGATGGCTGCGGTTGGTGCCGCGCGGGTCGAAGCTGACCACGTCGAACCGCTCCGCGACGGCGTCGGGGACCACGTTGCCGCGCAGCAGCCGGTCCACGCCGGAGTCGCCTGGGCCGCCCGGCATGAAGAAGAGCGTGCCCTGCCTGCGGCCGGTCGCCTCGCTGCGGGCGATCGCGACGTCGATCGTGCCTGCCTCCGGCCGTGCGTAGTCGATCGGCACGGTCACGGTCGCGCACTCGACCGTCGTGCCGTCCCGACAGGGTTGCCAGTCGATCGCCGGCGCCGCGGTCGCCGTCGCGGTGGTCGACCCCGTGAGCAATGCCGCCGTGAGCAGCACTGAACCCAGCCTCATACGTCCTCCGTTGCCTGCGGCTTTCCCCGAAGGACGAGTATGTGGCGGCGCTCTACCCCGGCGTCTCAGGGAAGTCCCTGAGATGTCCCCTACTACCCGGCGAGGAACTCCGTCAGGAGGCGGTTCGTCGCGACCGGCGCCTCCTGCTGCGGGAAGTGGCCGATGCCGTCGAGCGTCCGCGTGCGGAGCGTGCCGGTGGCCCACTTCCCGGAGACGGTCAGCGTGCGGGGCAGCACGCACGGGTCGACTGCCCCGGCGATCTGCAGGACCGGCACGGTGATCTTGCGCCGCATGGCCTCGCTGAACCGGCGGCCCTCACCACGCAGCTGCGCGCGGGCGGCCCAGCGGTAGTACTCGAGCGCGCTGTGCGCGACACCGCGGACCATCATCGCGTTGCGGTGCCGTGCCACGGCGTTGGCGAAGTCGGGCGTCTCCGTCCACGCGGGACCGGAGCGCTCGCGCATGTACGTCTCCACCGTCGCGGCGTCGTCGCGGGTGAGCCACCGCTCCGGCGCGATCGGCACCTGCGCGCGGAAGATGTGGCCGAGCGCGCGGGCCTGGTTGTTCGCCCTGCGGCGCAGCGCGGTGCGGAGGATCTCGCGGCGCAGTGCCATCGGGTGTGCCCCGGCCATGGCGGTCACGGACCGGACCAGCCTGGGGTGCATCGCGGCCACGGTCCAGGCGAGTGTGCCGCCCCACGCGTGGCCGATGAGGTGTGCCCGTGGCTCACCGAGCGCCTTGACCAGCCCGCCGATGTCACCCGCGAGTGTCCACGCGTCGTAGCCGCGAGGAGGCTTGTCGGAGTCGCCGTAGCCACGCAGGTCGACGGCGACGGTGCGGTAGCCGGCGTCGGCCAGGGCGCCGAGCTGGTGACGCCAGGTCCACCAGAACTCGGCGAACCCGTGCAGGAGCAGGACGAGTGGTCCCTCGCCCGCCTCGGCCACGTGCAGGCGGATGCCGTTCGCGTGGACGTCACGGTGCACCCACGGCCCGTCGAGGCGCACTGTCGACGGGTCGGGTCGCACGATGGTGGTCAGGGCGTTGCCGTTCAGAGCCGGCGTTCGAGCTGGTCGGGCTCGCCGTCGCCGTTGCGTCGGAGTGCGGCGACCGTGCTCTTGGCCGAGTCGATCGTCCGGTGGGGCGCCTGGATCTTCTTGAACCTGCGCCAGCCGAGCCAGGCGAGCGCGCCGGCACCGAGAAATGCCGCGCCGAAGACGAGCAGGAACCCGAACCAGGGGTGGTTCTCGAAGTCCCACATGTCGTTGAACCCGAGCGAGAGCGCCACGAGTCCAAACGGGATGAACAGGAGGAGCAGCACGAGCGCGACGACGAAGAAGACGCTGCCCGTGAGGCCCTTCTTGACCTCCTTGGCGATCTCCGAGCGTGCGAGCTCGAACTCGCCTCTGACGAGGGTCGACAGATGCGCGGTCGCGTCCTTGACCAGCCCGCCGATGGACTGGTCGGCTGCCGCGTTCGCGTCGTCCGAGAGTGGGATCGACGGAACCCTCGGCAGTCCCGCCCCGTTTCCGTGGCTGTTCTCGCGCGCACTGGTCACCGCGACATCGTGCCATGTGCGGCTCGAAGAGGCTGTTCGGGCGGCCACAACTCGCCGAAACGGCTCTGGCCGGTGGTCACCGCGAAGAGAACGCCGACGACGTAGGTGACCAGCATCGTCAACGCACCGACCCCCACGCCCGCGACGGACACGGGGCTGTTCAACACGGGAGGGGTGCCGCCGACCCTGTCGGTGACACCCCTCCCGCGACCGTCGTCACTCCTCCGAGCTGGAGCCCTTCATGCCCTCGGAGATCAGGTCCATCACCGAGGAGTCGGCCAGCGTGGTCACGTCGCCGATCTCCCGGTTCTCCGCCACGTCGCGGAGCAGGCGGCGCATGATCTTGCCCGACCGCGTCTTGGGCAGCTCCGGCACGACCATGATCTGGCGGGGCTTGGCGATCGGGCCGATCTCCTTCGCGACGTGGTCGCGCAGCGCCTTGATCGCCTTCTCGCCCTTGGCCTCGTCCTCCGCGACGCCGCCGCGCAGGATCACGAACGCCACGATGCCCTGGCCCGTCGTCGGGTCCGTCGCGCCGACGACCGCCGCCTCGGCGACCGTCGGGTGCGACACGAGCGCCGACTCGACCTCCGTCGTCGAGATGCGGTGACCGGACACGTTCATCACGTCGTCGACCCGGCCGAGCAGCCACATGTCGCCGTCGGCGTCGTACTTCGCGCCGTCACCGGCGAAGTAGTAGCCCTGCTCGGCGAAGCGTGACCAGTACGTCTCCTTGTACCGCTCCTCGTCGCCCCAGATGCCGCGCAGCATGGAAGGCCACGGCTGGTCGAGCACCAGGTAACCGCCGCCGCCCTTGGCGACCTCGTCGCCCTTCTCGTCGACGATCTTCGCCGAGATGCCCGGCAGGGCACGCTGGGCCGAACCCGGCTTCGCGGCCGTCACGCCGGGCAGCGGCGAGATCATGATCGCGCCCGTCTCCGTCTGCCACCACGTGTCGACCACCGGGATCTTGCCCGCGCCGATGGTCTCGCGGTACCAGATCCACGCCTCCGGGTTGATCGGCTCACCGACGGAGCCGAGCACCCGCAGCGACGAGAGGTCGAACTTCGCCGGGATGTCCGCGCCCCACTTCATGAACGTCCGGATCAGCGTCGGCGCCGTGTAGTACACGGTCACGCCGTACTTCTGGACGATCTCCCAGTGCCTGCCCTCGTGGGGCGTGTTCGGGGTGCCCTCGTACACGACCTCGGTCACGCCGTTCGCCAACGGTCCGTAAACGATGTAGCTATGGCCGGTCACCCATCCGATGTCGGCCGTGCACCAGTACACGTCACTCTCCGGTTTCACGTCGAAGACGTTCCGGTGCGTGTACGCGGTCTGGGTCAGGTAGCCGCCCGAGGTGTGCAGGATGCCCTTCGGCTTACCCGTCGTCCCGGACGTGTAGAGGATGAACAGCGGGTGCTCGGCGTCGAACGCCTCGGGCGTGTGCTCGTCGGACTGCCCGTCGACGACGTCGTGCCACCACAGGTCGCGGCCGTCCGACCACTCGACCTCCGACTCGGTGCGCCTGACCACCAGCACGTGCTCGACCGACGGCGTCTTCTCGACGGCCTCGTCGACCGCGGCCTTGAGCGGTGCGGGCTTGCCGCGCCGGTACTGGCCGTCAGCGGTGATCACGAGCTTGGCCTGGGCGTCGTCGATGCGGGAGCGCAGCGCCTCCGCGGAGAACCCGCCGAAGACCACGCTGTGGGTCAGCCCGAGCCGCGCGCACGCCAGCATCGAGAAGATGGCCTCCGGCAGCATCGGCATGTAGATGGCGACCCGGTCGCCTGCCGCGAGGCCGAGCGAGAGCAGGGCGTTGGCGGCCTTGGACACCTCGCGCTGCAGCTCGGCGTAGGTGATCGTGCGCCCGTCGCCGGGCTCGCCCTCCCAGTGGATGGCCACGCGGTCGCCGTTGCCGGCCTCGACGTGACGGTCCACACAGTTGTACGCGACATTGAGCTTGCCGCCGATGAACCACTTCGCGAACGGCGGGTTCGTCCAGTCGAGAACCTGGTCCCAGGAGGTCTCCCAGCTCAGCTTCCCGGCCTGTTCGGCCCAGAACGCCTCGCGGTCGGCGTCAGCCTGCTCGTACAGCTCGGCCTTCGCGTTGGCCTGCCGGGCGAACTCGTCGCTCGGCGGGAACGTCCTACTCTCGGTGAGCAGGTTGTCCAGCGTCTGGCCCTGGCCGGACTGCTCAGTCATGATCCGGATCCTCCTCGACCCCAACAGGTGTGTCACCTGCGACCGTAGTCATCAAACACGCCTGGCGACAGCACGTGAAGAGGTCCAGACCAATGAGTAGCCCGTTCACTGATGGATGTCACCCGGTAGGGTCCGCTCCGTGACAGACCCCCTGGCGCCGCTGCTGGACCTTCCCGGCGTCGATGACGTGGTGGCCGCCGCACGCGAGGCGGTCGACGCGGTGCACCGTCACCCGGCGAACCGGCGAGGCTGGCCCGCGACGGCGGCGGAGGCGTCGGTGCGGGCCGCGCGGGCGTCGGCCGCGTTGGACGGGGGCGACGCGGAGATCCCCGACTCCGGCGAGGTCACCGAGCCGCACCTCGCGGGTGCGCTGCGGATCGGCGAGTCGATCGGACCGCTGCTGCCGGTGTGGCAGCGGGCACCCATGCAGGCGCTGGCTCGTCTCCACGTGCTGGCCGCCGCCGACCTCGCGGACGACGAGACCCTCGGCAGGCCACGCGACGTGCGTGCGGTGTCCCGCAGACTCGACATCCTGGCCGGCCTGGTCGCGGGCGGCACGTCCGTACCCGGCCCGGTCCTGACCGCGATCGTGCACGGTGAACTGCTCGCGCTGGCCCCGTTCGACTCGGCGAACGGCGTGGTCGCCAGGGCCGCCGCCAGGATCACGATGATCGCGACGGGCCTGGACCCGAAGGGCCTGATCGTGCCCGAGGTGTTCTACCTGCGCAGGTCGGATCGGTATCGCGAGGCACTCGGCTCGTTCAGGAAGGGCGGCCCGGACGGCATGACCGACTGGCTGCTGTTCAGCTGCGAGGCCATCGAGGCGGGCGCGCGCGAGGCGACGAGCATCGCCGAGGCCGCACTGCCCGCCTGACTCCAGCGGGAGTCCAGCGGCCCTTTAACGGGGCAGGGGAACCTGGAGACAGGCGAGTCCCCCCTTCCTCGCCGAGCGGGAATCCCCGGGTGGGCCGAGAATGCTCTGGCGTCTCGGCCCACCTTTCGTGTGAATGTGGTCGACGCTTCTGGGTGTAACCGTGCTCCGCGTTCCGCCGCTATTGTTTCGCGGTCCGCGTTGAAGCACGGAGGAACAGTGCCCGCATCAGTATCAATTCGGCTCGACCCCGCCGAAGAAGCCGACGAGGACATCAGGCGACTCGCACGCTGGCTCCGCGACGAGGACGAGCTGAAAGGCAGGGTGAGCCTCGGGAACGCGCCTCTCCAGCAGGGCGAGATGGGCGGTGTGGTCGACCTGGTGCTGGTCACACTGGCCACCGGCACGGGACCGGTGTTCGTCCGGTCCCTGTTCGACTGGCTGGCGCGGCGCCGCTCGGACGCGAAGGTCTCCCTCACGGTCGAGTCGGCGGAGGGCAACAAGATCAACCTCGAATGCGGATCTCGCGCGGACGCCGAGAAGCTGCTCAAGGCACTCGACGGCCAGCATGTTCGCCCTGCCTGATCGCGATCACTCCCGCGCGGTACTCATTGGTGCCAGCCGGTTCGAACATCTTTCGGATCTTCCCGCGGTGCGGAACAATCTCGCCGACCTACGTGCGGTGTTGACGCATTCCGAGACCGGGATAATCGCGCCGGAAAACTGCTCGATCCTCGAAGAGCCGCAGTCGCCGCACGCCTTCCTGACCCGCCTCAAACGAGAGATCCGGGGCACCAACGACTTTCTGCTGGTCTACTACTCAGGTCACGGACTGCGGGACGACGCGGGGGACAGGCTCTACCTGACGGTCGGCCAGACCGACCGCGACGAGCTGGACGGCAGCGCCGTGGCCTTCGACTCGGTGAAGCGGGCCCTGGAGAACAGTCCCTCCAGGGCCAGTCTGCTGGTCCTCGACTGCTGCTTCTCGGGCATGGCGGCCGGCATCATGTCCGACGGGGAGATAAGCCAGTGGGAACTCGAGATCCGCGGCTCGGCGGTGTTGGCGTCCTCACCGCGCAACAGGACATCCCTCTCCCCGCCCGGCCACCGGCACACCGCCTTCACCGGCGAGGTGATCCGCCTGCTGGAGCGTGGGTCCCCGATCAGCGGTGAGCCGCTGACGGTGAGCACCCTCTACAAGCGTGTCTCGGTGGAACTCGCCAGGGCGAATCTCCCGGAGCCGAAACTCGCCCTGACCGAGACCAGCGGTGACCTACTGGTCCGACGCCATGCCCCGCGTCCACCTCGGCGGGCACCGCAGGCCGCCCCGATGCCCGCCCCCGTGCCGCCATCTGCACCCTTGCTCGTGCCGCCACCCACCGTCGAAGCCATGCGGCCTAGCCACTCCGCAGCCGACAAGTGGCTCCGGCTGACCGGGCTGCGGGTCCTGTGGATCCTGGCAGGCTCGTTTCTGGCGATGTTCCTCGGAGGACTGGTCGGCACCGTGACCGGAGCCCACGGACCTGACGGCACCGCAGGGGACGACCTGAGCACCCTCTGGATAGGACTCGTCCTGACACTCGTGTCCGGGGTCCCACTGTGGTTCATGCGTGCGCGATGGCTGCTGCTACGGCGTGAGCTGGCGCCACCGTTGATCACCAGGTCAGTGGTGGGGTGTGTCGTCGTGTGGTCCGGTCTCGCCCTCAGTGCACTGGTGCTCGGTGTGTCCGTCTTCGGCGAACCGTCGCCCGGCAGCAGTGCCATGACCATCACCGGCATCGTGGTTCTCATGAGCGAGGTCGCCGGGTTGTGCGGCTACCTGCTGCTCTCCAGGCGGCGGTCGACAAGGCTCACTCGAGCCGCACTGTCACGCTGACCTGTCCCTTCTCGTCACGGTGGGCGACCGCGTGGCCGGTGCGGGCGGTCCCGTCAAGCTCGAGAGACAGTGGCCCGCCCTCGCCGGTGAAGTTGCGCCACCAGTTCTTCTTGTCCGGAATGCTCACGCCGATCATCACGGTGTCACCGTCGCGGCGGTAGCCGACCGGGGTGCTGAAGCTGCGCCCGGAGCGCCGCCCGGTGTAGGTGACGATCGTGATGTGCCTGCTCACCATCGGGCCGAACCGCCGAGACCGGCGCAGCGCACCGATCACCCGGTTGGTCCGGCCGACGAACCGTTCCGTCAACGACCCCTGGTTCCGCATGCCGACCACGCTAGCCCGAGAAGTGGCGCCTCCCGTCCACTTCACCCTGAAGTGAGAAGGATGAGCGCCCAGCCATCTCGCATGCGGGTCGACGCGCTGCGTAACCGCGACCGCATCCACGAAGTCGCCCGCACGCTGTTCGCGGAGCGGGGGACCGAGGTGCCGATGGCCGCGGTCGCCCGCCACGCCGGGGTCGTGACCCTCTACCGTCGCTTCCCCACGAAGGAAGCCCTGGTCACCGAGGTCTTCACCGACCAGTTCGCCACGTGCGTCTCGGTCGTGGACGACGCGCTGGCCGACCGCGACCCCTGGCGCGGCTTCAGCACCGCCTTCCTCGCGCCCAGGAGAGCGGCAGGCTGCGTGCCGACTTCACATCGGCCGACCTCGCGTTGCTGCTCAGGGCCATCGGCGGCGTGACAGCCGACCGCCAGGAGGTGGCCATTGCCTCGGCCAGGCGTCTCGTCGCGTTCCCGATCGACGCCTTCCGCGCGGACCGGGCCGGGCCGCTGCCACCACCGGCGCCGCTCGACCCTCCGCTAGAAGGTGCCCAGTGCCGTCAGTGCCTGCCGGACGTGGCCGTCGGTCGCGGCGAGTGCCGTGGCCGCGCGTTCCGCGTCGACGCCGGCAAGCAGGTGCACCAGCGCCACCTTCAGGTCGCCGTGCGCGTCGTCCAGCGCGACGGTGCACTCCTGCTGGGACACGCCGGTCGCCTCGCGCAGGATGCGCAGCGTGCGACCCCGCAGCTTGGCGTTGGTCGCGCGCATGCTGACCATCAGGTTCGAGTAGGTCCGGCCCAGCTTCACCATCACCGCGGTCGAGAACGCCGTGAGCACCAGCTTCTGCGCCGTGCCCGCCTTCATGCGGGTGGAGCCCGCGACGACCTCCGGGCCGGTGTCGACCTCGATGAGTACGTCGATGTCGAGCAGGCCGGTGGCGTGCGGGTTGGAGAAGACCAGGCCGGTGTGTGCGCCCTTCTCCCTGGCTGCCCGCAGCGCGCCGAGCACGAACGGCGTCCGGCCCGACGCGGTCAGACCGAGCACGAAGTCGCCACGCGAAGCCGACTTCGCGAGCTCCGCGGCGCCTCCTTCGTCGTCGTCCTCCGCGTTCTCGACCGCCCTGTTCAGCGCGGTCGCGCCACCGGCGTGGTGCACGACGAACCACTCGGGCGGCGCGTTGTACGTCGGCAACAGCTCGGCCGCGTCCAGGGTGGCCATGCGGCCGGACGTGCCTGCGCCGACGTAGTGGACGCGGTGCCCGTCACGCAGGGCTTCGACGGCGAAGTCGACCGCCGCGGCGAGCGCGGGCAGCGCGGCGGCCACCGCGTCCGGCACGAGGCGGTCCTCCGCGTTGATCGAGCGCAGGAGGTCGAGCGTGGACAGCTGGTCCAGGTCCGTGGTGCGCGGATTGCGCCGTTCTGTCGGCGAGTCGACGTGCACGGCCTGACGCGGCACAGTCATTTTCGGCCTCCCCCAGCGATCATTTACCGGTCTCCCGCGCCTTGCGGCGACCGTCGTGGCGGGTCTCGAGACGATGCGAGCCCACCGCGTCCCTGGTGTCGTCGAGTGCCTTCATGGTGTCGTTCAGGTGGCGCTGCGCGACACCGATGAACAGGCAGTCGATGACGGTCAGTTGCGCGATCCGGCTTGCCGTGGCGCCGGACCGGAACGTCGTCTCCCGCGCCGCCGTGGTCAGGACGAGGTCGGCGACCTCGCTGATCGGGGCGGTGGGGAAGTTGGTCAGCGCGACCGTGGTGGCCCCGGCGCGCCTTGCCTCCCTCAGGGCCTCGACGGTGTCCGCCGTCGCGCCCGTGTGTGAGATGCCGACGGCGACGTCGCCCCTGCTCAGGACGGCCGCGGAGGTCAGCATGATGTGGGTGTCGCTCCAGGCGAAGCTGACCCGCCCGATGCGGTGCAGCTTCTGCTGGAGGTCGGCCGCGACGAAGGCGCTGGCGCCGACGCCGTAGACGTCGACCCGGCCCGCCGCGGCGACCGCCTCGACGACCTTCAGGAGCGTCTCGGTGTCGACCTGCGCGGCCGTCTCCTCGACCGCACGCGCGTCGGCGAAGGTGACCTTGCCGACGACCGTGGCCATGTCGTCGTCCGGGGAGATCTCGCCGCCGAGGTCACGTTCGGCGTGCGCCTCGGAACGGGCGGTGTCGGCTGCCAGTGCGATGCGGAGCTCGGGATAGCCACCGACGCCGATCGCCTTGCAGAAACGGGTGACGGTGGTCTCGCTGGTGCCCGCGGCCTCGGCGACCTCGGTGATGCTGCGGCGCGCGACCGTGGACGGGCTGTCCAGGACGACCTTCGCGACGCGCTGCTCGGCGCGGGCCAGGCCCGGCAGCAACGACCGGATTCGGACCAGCGGACTTGACTCAGTGTGTTGTGTGGTCATGGCACTCGCGCTCACGTGGGAAACTTACTAACAGGCCTATGGAACGACAAGGTGGCAGGCGTCATCTGTAGACAACGCTACCCAAGTCCAGTCAAAACTTCAGGTGCGGTTGTGTGGGTGCAACATCGGAATCGACGGTGCACCCCACCTTGTTAGCGCCCGAACCGGAACTTCACCCTCATCGTGATCTACGCTGCCAACCTTCTGGGTGGAGCCTGTGGGGTTCTTTCTCACCGTTGAGGAGCGTCCGACCACTTTCCGTGACCACGATCTCGTCGAGGTTGACACCACGACCTGTGTAGCGAGCGTCGGTGACGTACCGCCAACGCAGTGTCATATCCGCTGCGTAGGGTAGTTGGGCCTCGACCCGCCACCAAGTCCGGTGCCCGTTGCCGGAGAGCGAACTGACCGTTTCGTCCGGTGCGCCTCGGCCCCGGACGGACAGCGGTACTTCCGCCCATGTCACCCCATCGGTGGTTGCCTCGAATACCAGCCGATCGGTGCGCTCTGTGTCCACAAAGACGCTGAAGTTCACCCGAACGGGTCGCTTCGGGTGAAGTACAACCGTCGTCAGCGACGCTGAGGAAGCATCACCGAGGCCCGCGTACCAGGAGTCACGCCCCTTGACTGGTCTGACCGCCAGCGCTCTGGCCAGTCCGCTGCACAGCGTCTCCCGCGCGATGTTGATGGACCCCCAGTTACGGCTCGGGTGCACGCGGTTGGTCAGCAGGATCGCGAACGAGCGGGACAGCGGGTCGATGACCACGACCGTGCCCGTGAAGCCGGTGTGCCCCGCGGTGTGCGGCCCGGCGAGCCCGCCCATGTACCACATCTGGTTCAGCTCGAACCCGAGTCCGTGGTCGTGGTCTGGGAACGCGGCGTTGTGGTTGTCCAGCATCTCCGTGACGGTCTCGGGCCGCAGGATGCGCCTGCCCTTGTACGTGCCGCCGTTCAGGATCGTCTGGGCGAGGATGGCCATGTCGTCGGCCGTCGAGAACACGCCGGCGTGCCCCGCGACCCCACCCAGTGACCAGGCGTTCTCGTCGTGGACCGAGCCGCGCACCATCCCGCGCGGGGGTGCGGCCTCGAACTCGGTCGCCGCGATCCGGTCCAGCTTCGACGCGGGCGGGTTGTAGCCGGTGTCGACCATGCCCAGCGGCCGGGTGATGCGCTCGGCCACCACCTGGTCCAGTGGTTTGCCGGTCAGACGCTGGACCATCACACCGAGCGTGATGAGGTTCAGGTCGGAGTACTCGTAGTTCGTCCCCGGCGTGGTGCGCGGGGCGAGGTCCATCACGGCCTTGATCCGCGACGGGATGTCCGGGTAGTCACGCCAGAGCGGGATCCACGACACCAGCCCGGACGTGTGCGTGAGCAGCTGGGCGACCGTGATCTCCGCCTTGCCGTTCACCCCGAACTCCGGCAGGTACGTCGCGACCGGCTTCGTCGTGTCCACCTTGCCCGACTCGACCAGCTGCATCACCGCGATCGAGGTGAACAGCTTCGAGACCGACGCCATGTCGAAGATCGTGTCCGACCGCATCGGGACCTTCTGGTCCTCGGGCAGCTCCGTGCCCGCCGCGTCGGCGTAGCGGACCGCGTACCCGGTCTGGTGCCGGTCGACCACGACGCCGTCGTGCGCGAGCAGGCTCACCGCCCCCGAGTACAGGGGCACGGTCAGCGTCGGGTCGTAGTTCTTCGTGGTCCACTCGTCGATCTTCGCGAGGGCCGCGTCGATGGGCGCCGGGTCCAGCCCGGCGGACTGGGGTGTGCCGTTCCGGAGCACGGCTCGCTCGTAGCCCGTCTGGGGCTGGTCGAACCGCCCTCGGACACCGCCACCGTGTGACTCCGCGACGCTCACGCTGACACCGGCCGTCATGGCCACCACCAACGCCAGCACTCCGACCCGCGCGACTCCGGACATGGCCCCCCTCTTCTCACCGGTAGATCAGGTACTTCTCCCGAAGCCTCGCGAACGCGGCCAGCTCGCCGCGCCACGCGCCCGTCACCTCGGCCACGCCGGCGCCCGCGTCGATCATCGTGCGGAGCCGTGCGGAGCCGGACAGCTTGTCGATGTAGTTGTCCGGCCGCCAGGCGAACACGCTCGGCTGGGTCTGCTTGGCGGTGACGAGCATCGTGACGGCGGTCTTGATGGCCTCGACCCGGTGCGCGTCGGTGATGTGCACCTGCACGCCGCCACAGGTCTCGTTGACCCACTTGTTGAACGTCGGCACGAAGTACGCCTCGCGGAACCGCACGCCGGGCAGCCGGGCCTGGTTGAGCGCCTCGGCCCAGCGCCAGTCGATGCCCGGCGCGCCGATGATCTCGAACGGCCGGGTGGTGCCGCGGCCCTCGGACAGGACGGTGCCCTCGAACAGGCACGTGCCCGGGTAGAGGAGGGCGGTGTCCGCGGTGGGCACGTTCGGGCTCGGCAGGATCCAGGGGAGGCCGGTGTCGGCGAACAGGTCGTCGCGGTGCCAGCCCTTGAGCTTGACCACCTCGAGGCTCTTCAGCCGGGCCCCGGCGTCGGCCGTCAGGAACTCGCCGTCGTACAGCTTGGCCAGCTCACCCATGGTCATGCCGTGCTGCTGCACGATCGGCTTGCGCCCGACACCCGACGAGAACGCCGGGTCGAGCGTCGGCCCGTAGGGCTTGCCGCCGACGGGGTTGGGCCGGTCGAGCACCACGAAGTCGATGCCGGTCAGCACGGCCGCGTGCATGGCGTTGTAGAGCGACCAGATGTAGGTGTAGAACCGGGCGCCCGCGTCGGCGATGTCGAAGACCAGCGTGTCGATGCCCGCCTTGGTGAACTGCTCGGCGATCCTGGTCGCGGTGAGGGTGTAGGTGTCGAACACCGGCACCTGCGTGCGCGGGTCGAGGTAGTCGCCCTCGGACCCGCCTGCCTGGGCGGTGCCGCGGAAGCCGTGCTCCGGGCCGAACACCGCCGTCGGCCGCACGCCTGCGGCGACCATCGAGTCGACGATGTGCGTCTCGTCGCGCAGCACGCCGGTCGGGTTGGTCAGGATGCCGACCTTGCGGCCCCGGAACGCGCGCCAGTGGTCGGCGGCCAGCGTGTCGGCACCCGGGGTCACGCCGCGTTGGCCGCCACCACCGCTGTTGCGGGGGTCCGCTGCCGCTGTCGCCGCACTCGTCACCATGGGTGCGGCCATGGCCGATGCCATCAGGAAGTTACGGCGGTCCATGCCGCGTCGGTCGTTGCTCACCACGTCAGCCCGGAGTCGAAGGGGTAGAGGACTGTCGGCGTACCGCCCACGGGTATGTCCACCGGAAGCTTGCCTTTCGGGGAGATCTCTCCGAGGAGGACCTTGGCCAGGGACTCCATGGACATCGCGCGCCAGCTGTAGGTGGCGAGCCAGGTCGGCGCGTCGACGTAGCCGGCGTCGTAGGGGATCTGCGACGCGACCGCGATGACCGGCTTGCCCGTGGCGAGCAGCGCGCTCACCAGGGTCCGCTGGTTGACGCGGTCCTTGAGGTTGTTCGTCAGGACGATGACCAGGTCGGACGAGCGTGCTGCCGCGACGGCGCCGTCGATCGTCGCGGCGGTCGGGCTTGAGCCGGTGGGCAACGCCGTGGCCGTCGCGCCGCGCCTGTTGAGGCTGTCCGCGAGCCACTGCGGGCTCCTGGCGGTGACGACCGTGTCGCCGATGCCCGTGACCAGCACCTTGCCGGGGTTGCCGTGCAGCGGCAGCAGCTTCGCGTCGTTGCGGATGACCGTGGTCGTGCGGTCGCTGGCCTTCTGCACGGTGGCCAGGTGGTCGGGAGTGCCGACGAGCTTCGGGACCTTCCGCTCGTCGACGAACGGCGAGGTCAGGATCCCGCGCTTGATCTTGAGCTTGAGGATCCGCAGCACGCTCGAGTCGATCCGCTTCACGGTGAGCCTGCCGCTCTGCACGGCCGCCTTGACCGCGTCGAGCGCGACCTGCAGGTTCGGCGGCATCAGCAGCTGGTCGACGCCTGCCTCGAGCGCCATCACCGGGATCTCCGCCTGCGGGAACACGTTCGCGCCGCCCATGCCGAGCGAGTCGGTCACGATCACGCCGTTGAACTTGAGCTCGTTGCGGAGCAGGTCGGTCATGATGTGCTTCGACAGCGTCGCGGGCACGCCGGACGGGTCGAGGCTCGGCACCTGGATGTGCGCGGTCATGATCGAGTCGACGCCGGC
Organism: Actinophytocola oryzae; assembly: GCF_004364325.1. GTDB lineage: Bacteria > Actinomycetota > Actinomycetes > Mycobacteriales > Pseudonocardiaceae > Actinophytocola > Actinophytocola oryzae. Next base: position 48,465 of record NZ_SOCP01000022.1, read on the forward strand.
CTTGATGGCCGCCCTGAACGGCGGCAGGTCGGTGGAGCGCCACTCGGCCTCGGTGCGGTCGATGTTCGGCAGGCCGGTGTGGCTGTCGGTCGCCGCGTCGCCGTGGCCGGGGAAGTGCTTGGCCGACGAGGAGACAGTCTGGCTCGGCCGACCACCCTCCTGCAGGCCCTCGACCTCGGCCGTGACGAGCTTGCTGACCAGCGCGGGGTCCGAGGAGAACGACCGGGCGCCGATCACCGGGTTGTCGGGGTTCGAGTTGACGTCCGAGTCCGGCGCGAAGTTCTGGTTGATGCCCATCGCACGCAGCTCGTTGCCGTTGATCGTGGCGATGGCCTTGGCATCCCGCGTGCTCCGCCCGGCGCCGATGGCCATGCTGGCGGGGAACTCGGTGGCGGGCGACTCCAGCCGGGTGACGTTGCCACCCTCCTGGTCGATGGCGACGATAAGCGGGATGTGCGTGTTGGACCCGACAGCGGCCCGCTGCAACCCGTTCGAGAGCGCGGCGACCTGCGCGGGGTTGTCGACGTTGTCAGTGCCGCTGTTGTTGAAGTAGATGACCCCGCCGACGCCGTACTTCCGGATGACCTGGGCAGGCGTGTCCACTCCGTAGTTGGTCTGGTTGGTGGGGTGCGCCTCGTCGGCGCTCTTGCCCCACACGGAGACCACGAAGAGCTGGGCGATCTTCTGGTCGAGGGACAACCCACGCAGCTCGGCACGGGCGATGGCCTCGGCCACCGCGTCGGGACTGATCTTGGGCCGGGCTGTTCCGGCGACCGCGGCAGGCGGGAACACACCACTAACCATGGCTGAGGTCGCGACCACCGCGACGGCGGCGGACAGGCAGCGACGGGCAGACGATCTGGACAGCGACACAACGGCCTCCCTGGCCGGCCGACCGGAACAATCCGTAACCTCTTAACCGAGAGCTAGCAGCACTCGTAAGTTACCCACGAGATCCCCCTGTCGACAAGCACGTGTTCGGCCTAACCTAACCCGCCCCCACGACCCCGACCCACCACCAGGACCGGCCCCCACCCGGAAGGACCCGCGAACACCACACGAGGGACCTGGGCGTAACCCAGAGCGCACACACCCCCCGCCGTGGCCACACTTGGTGACAATCGCGCAGGGTCACAAATCTGGGAAGGCGACTATAGGACGGCAGCTGGCACACAACCGCGCTTGGTGCAAAAAAAATTGGGCGATCCCAGTCCACCTGAATCGGTGGACAGCGATCGCCCAATCGTCCGCACGAGCGCTCGGGTTACCAAGCGTGCAACGGTGTCGTACAAACCTGGCCTCGGCGTCCGGCGTCCCGGTACGCAGTCCCTAGACGACATGCCTCCCGCGGCTTGCTGCGCGTGGGTGCCCGATGCTCGTGCACGGAGCTCCGACAGGGTGGACCAGGCTTCTCTTCGTCTGGTCCCTGGCTGTCCGGGGGTCCGCACCTCCTTTGTACCCAGTGGCCAAGGTCACTTCAAGAGCACAGATGGGTGCACCGTTAAAGACTCCGTCAGTGGTTGTTGGCGACGCATTGTGAGCGTAATGTGCTTGGTCGCCGAGCGTATTGTCGGCTCACTTCCGGACTGGCGCGTTTTCTGAAATGTTTCAACGTTTCCTGCGGCGGTGTATGCCGTACCAGGTCGCCCCGGCGGTGGCGATCGCGCCGAGGCCGATGGCCGTCACGGCGACCGCCGTGCCGGACGGTTGGAAGCGCGACCGTAGCGACACCGGTTTGGTGAATTCGAGGATCGGCCAGCCACGCTCCGTCGCCAACGCCCGCAACCCTCGGTCCGGGTTGACCACGGTCGGGTGACCGACGGCCTCCAGCATGGGCAGATCGGTGATGGAGTCGGAGTAGGCGTAGCTCGCGCCGAGGTCGTAGCCGTTGGTGGTGGCCAGCTCCTTCATCGCGGTGGCCTTGTTCTCGCCGTAGCAGTAGAACTCGATCTCGCCGGTGTACTTCCCCCTCACCTCGACCATGCGGGTGCCGATGCTGTGCGTCGCCCCGATCATCTCGGCGATGGGCGCCACGATCTCCGCGCCGGACGCGGACACCACGACGATGTCCATGCCCTCGTCCTTCTGGCGGGTGACGAGGTCGGTCGCCTCTGCGTAGACGAGCGGGTCGACGATGTCGTGCAGCGTCTCCTCGACGATGGCGCGCACCTGCTGGACGTCCCAGCCCGTGCACAGCGCGGTGAGGTGCGCGCGAATGCGTTCCACCTGGTCGGCGTCCGCGCCGGAGGCGGCGAACACGAACTGGGCGTAGGCGCCCTTGAGTACCGCGCGGCGATTGATCAGACCGTTCCGGAGGAACGGCCGGCTGAAGGCCAGGGTGCTGGACTTGGCGATCACCGTCTTGTCCAGGTCGAAGAAGGCGGCGGCGCGTAGGCCGTGGCGGTCGGTCACTCGACCCAGCATAGGAGAGTGATGTATCCGCCTCCCGAGGTTGGCGCTGGTAGGGCGCGTTGGGGCTGACTTGTTGCGCCTCTTCGAGCAAGTTGCAACCAAGAGTGGGACGTTACGGGATACAGTGGTCCCGTCCGGCGTCAAGCCGGACCGGTTCAGTCCGACCCCCCGGGGCTGAACCTCTGACGACCCCCGTCCCTCCCCCCTGGCGGGGGTCGTCCCTTTTCCCGGTGTTTTCGGCGCAGTACCGCCGTTCACCCGAAAAAGCGCGAGCTTACCCCCACGCACCGACAATTCTGCGCGCGCGAATGCCTGTCGACGGCACTTGTCCACAGCCGCACCACTTGTCCACATGTGGATCTTCGTCCGTGGCCCCGACCCCCTCGCCGGCCGATGGTTGGACCAGGACCGGGCATCCCGCCCGGCGACGACCCGAGGGGGCATGTGGTGAACGCGAACCGGCCGCTGGCTTTCGTCACCGACGAGGCGCTGCTGGACGAGCTGCTGAAGCTGGCGGCCGCGGCGGGCTGCGAGCTCGAGCGCGTCCCGGACGTCGCCGCCGCACGACAACGCTGGTCGAAGGCCCCGCTGATCGTCCTCGACCCCGCCGGGGTCAAGGAATGCGCCCAGGAGCCCCTGCCGGCCCGCGACGCGGTAGTCGTCGTGTCTCCCGACCCGGAGCCGTCCGACCTGTGGAAACAGGCGATGGAGGTGGGCGCCGAACGAGTGGTCACCCTGCCAGGAGCTGAGCCGTGGCTGGTGAACGCGCTGGCAGACGCAGCCGAGGGGCCACCGAGCAACACGGGAAAGGTCCTGGCGGTGCTCGGCGCGAGAGGTGGCGCCGGTGCGTCGGTCTTCGCCGTTGCGGTGGGCCTGACGGCGCTGAGGGCGGGCGACGACACCCTGCTGATCGACTGCGATCCACGAGGCGGGGGCCTGGACGTCGTGCTGGGCGCCGAGACGGAGAAGGGCCTGCGCTGGCCCGACATGCAGCTGAGCGCGGGCAGGGTCGCGGCAGCCTCCCTCCACGCGGCCCTACCGGGGAGACGACGGGGCAACACCCAGCTGACCCTGTTGTCCGGCGCGAGAAAGGGCGAGGGCCCGGCTCCCGACGCGGTGGCCGCGGTGATCGAGGCAGGCCGTCGAGCGGGCGAGGTGGTGGTCTGCGACCTCCCGAGACAGCTGGACGCCGCGGCCTGGACAGCCATAGACAGAGCCGACCTGACGGTGATCCTGACCCCGGCGGAGCTCAGGGCGGCGATAACGGCCAAACAGCTGGCGAAGGACCTGACCGACAAGGGAACAAGCCCTCAGCTCGTCGTCCGTGGCCCGTCCCCAGGTGGTCTCCGCGCCGACGAGATAGCGGCGACAGTGGGCGTTCCCCTGCTGGCCACCATGCGTCGCGAACCCCAGGTGGCCCAGTCCCTGGAACGCGGCGACTTCCACCCGAAGGCGAACGGCCCACTGGCCCAGGCAGCGAGAACAACGCTGGCTGCCCTGGCCGCCGTCCCGCCGAAACCCCGCCGGGGTCGAGGCGACCTGAGGGTCGCGTCATGACGCCACCTCTGCCCAGGGCGGATCCACGAACCAGACCCACACCGAACTCGGAGAGGAGAACCCCCGTGAACAGCCCCGACCTCGTCAACCGGGTCCGCGACCGGCTCGCTGGAAGCGGCGCCGCGATCACGCGAGCCGAGGTCGCCCGCGCCGTCCGAGAGGAGAGCGGCATCGCGGGCCACGACGACATCCTCGTCGCCACCGACCGCATGACCCAGGAGTTCGTCGGCGCGGGCCCACTCGAGCCGCTGCTGCGTGCCGACGGCACCACCGACGTCCTCGTCACCGCCCCGGACCAGGTCTGGTGCGACGACGACAGGGGCCTGCGCCGCACCGACGTCACCTTCGCGAACGAGGATGCCGTCCGCCGCCTCGCGCAGCGACTCGCCCTGGCCTGTGGCCGCCGCCTCGACGACGCCCGCCCGTTCGTCGACGCCTGGCTCCCCGGCCGGGTGCGACTCCACGCGGTCCTCCCGCCCATCGCCGCGGGAGGCACCTGCATCTCCCTGCGCGTGCTGCGCCCGGCGCGCCACGACCTGGCCTCACTCCACGCACTGGGCACCTTCGACGACACCGTCCACGACACACTCAGGGCGATCGTCGAGGCCCGGCTGGCGTTCGTCGTCACCGGCGGCACAGGCGCAGGCAAGACGTCACTGCTCAACGCGCTACTGGGCACGGTCTCACCCGGAGAACGCATCGTCTGCGTGGAGGACGCCGCCGAGCTGGCCCCGACCCACCCACAGTTCGTCCGGCTCGTGTCGCGCCCGCCGAACGTGGAGGGCGCAGGCGAGGTCACCCTGGCCGACCTCGTCAAACAGGGCCTGCGCATGCGCCCGGACCGCCTGGTCGTAGGCGAGGTCCGCGGCGCGGAGGTCTGCCACCTCCTGAACGCGCTGAACACCGGCCACGACGGCGGCGCTGGCACGCTCCACGCCAACTCCCCGGCCGAGGTCCCGGCCCGCATGGAGGCCCTGGCCGCCCTGGGTGGCCTGCCGAGAGCAGCCCTGCACAGCCAGCTGTCGGCCGCCTTCCACGTCGTCCTGCACATGCGCCGCGAACGCGACGGCACCCGCCGTCTCACCGACGTCGGCGTCCTCGACCGTGCCGGCGACACCGTCAGGGTCATCCACCACCGAGACCGCCTCAAGTCCCTGCTCGCCGAGCGAGGAGTGGCCGCACCATGGTGAGCCTCCTGCTGACAAGCGCGGCCCTGCTCTGCTGGCCAGGCTCGCCGGCCCCAGCCCGCCTCCGCGTACTAGCCGGTCACGCCCCGCGCAAGCGCTTGCGCACCCCAAACAAAACCACGATGACGTCCTCTGCGGCGCTGATCGCGGCCTGGCTGCTCGCAGGAGTGGGCGGCGCGGTGGCAGCGGCAATGCTGACCGCGACGATCCGCCGTCAACTAAAGGCACGAGCCGAAACTCAAAGGTCGCTGGCCATGACCGACGGCCTGACGGAGGCACTGCGCACCCTCGTGACAGGCCTACGAGCAGGCGCCCACCCGGCGACAGCCGCGGAGTCCGCCGCGGCGGACGCCCACCCAGGCACCGCCGCGACCATGCACGCGGTCGCGATGGCGGCGCGCCTGGACGGCGACCTCACCGCGGTGGTCGACACGGCCCGCTCACCGGACGTGAGGGCAACACTGAGCCGCCTGGCCACGGCCTGGCAACTGGCCCAACGCCATGGCCTGCCCCTGGCCGATGTCCTGGACGCGGTCCGCCGCGACCTGGAACAACGAGCACGCTTCACTCGCCACGTCCTGGCGAGAATGGCGGGCCCGAGATCAAGCGCCCTGGCCCTGTCCCTGCTGCCCGCCCTCGGCCTGGCCCTGGGCACCGCCATGGGCGCGAACCCCCTGGCGATGCTGACCGACACCGTCCCCGGCCAGGCACTGCTGGTGGCGGGCGTGGCACTGATGTGCGCGGGCATCGCCTGGTCGACCCGCATCACAACGAGAGCGGTACCCCGATGACCAACAGCATCGCGCTGCTCCTACTGGCGGCGGCAGTGCTACTGGCCTCCCGAGCCAAGGTGCCAAGCATGCGGCTCGCCTGGCTGAACGACCGCCCCATGCCGGGCACCGGCCTGTGGACCCGCCTGAACACGCGCCGCCCACCCAACGACCGCAGGCCCACAAGAGCACTCCCAGCCATCCTCGGCGTGATGACGGCGGTCGTGACAGGCAGCACAAGTGGCCTACTCATCGGAGCACTGGTCGCGGCAACGGTCTGGTGGTTCCTACGCCGCGCGAGACAACCACCGAAGACCGACCCCATGACCGTGGCCGCGACCTGGGACCTGCTGTCCGCGTGCCTCCGAGCCGGCCTACCGGTGCCAACAGCGATAACGGCGGTGGCCGACGAGCTACCACCCGCAGCGACACAGGCGCTGAAGGCGTCCGCGGACCTGCTGGCACTGGGCGCGGACGCGGAAACGGCATGGGCACCGGCAACCAACTGCCCCGACACGGCAGCACTGGCCAGAGGCGCCCGCCGAGCGGCCCAGTCGGGCACGGCACTGGCGGACCTGGTCAGCGACCTGGCAACGACAGTCCGAGCAAACGCAGCGGACACGGCGGAGGCAACGGCCCAACGCGCGGGCGTACTGATCACCGCACCACTGGGCCTGTGCTTCCTACCCGCGTTCGTCTGCCTGGGCATCGTGCCGGTGATAGCAGGCCTGGCAAGACAACTGTCGCTCTGACCACCAAGAACCACAAGGAGAAAGCCATGTTCCCCCACCCAAAACCGATCTTCCTGAACAACTTCCTGGAGGACGACGCAGGCATGGTCACCCCGGAGTACTCACTGGGCATGGTCACCGCCCTGTCGATCGGCCTGGTCCTGTTCATCTACGCAAGGAGCGAAACCTTCCGCGAGACCCTGACCGGCCTGGTCGACCGAGCCCTGGCCCTGGCCGCCCCGTGAAGCCCACAAGCACGCGACAACCCCCAACCCCGAACGACCAAGGCGCGGTCACCGTGGAAGCGGCACTGGCCCTGGGAACGTTCATGCTGGTCCTGGGCCTGTCGCTAAGCGCCCTCTCAGCAGCGATAGCCCAGGTCCACTGCATAGACGCCGCAAGAGAAGCAGCACGCCTGACAGCCCAGGGCGACCCGGACCGCGGCATAGCGGCAGCAACCGAGATAGCCCCGAAGAACGCGGAGATCAACATCAACATGACCGGCGAACACATAGAAGTAGAGGTCCACGCCACGCCGCCCAACACCCTGCTCCCAGGCCTCCACCTACACGCAAAGGCAGTAGCGATCCGAGAACCCAACGGCCCATCCGGCTAGCCGACTCCCCATCCCAGCAAGCAGGGCTGCCCGCCGCCAGGCCGGCGCCCACCTGGAGGGCGTCCCGCAATGGGCGTCGCACGGCAGCTACCACCTTCGGGCACCCGACTGGCGCTCAGCAGCCGGCTGCTCGGCAACGAGGCGGACCGTCAACGAGGGGGACCGGCAACAAGGCGGACCGGCAACAAGGCGGACCGTCAACGAGGCCCGGCAACGAGCCCGGCCCTCGGCAAGCGGCCTGCTTTCAAGGGACTGCCTTGGACAAACCGGTTGGCCGCAGACACAGGGCTGACCTGGCAAAAAGCCGCCTTGGCAACAGGAACCGGCATCGCGCGAGAGTTGTTTCGCGAAGACTGCCCCCGGCAACCAGCCGATACTCGGAAGGAGGCGCTCGGCAGGTGGCAGCTCGGCAATGATCCGCTTGGAGAGGCGGTCTGTTCGACAACGGTTCCGTTGGCAAGCGCCTTGCATGACGGTGCGGTCGTCTGGGCGGTGGTCCCGCTGGCAACGCTGTCCGCTTTGGCAAAGGCGGTCTGGCAGTGGAGGTCTGGCTTGGGAGGCGGTCTGCTTGGTGAGGGCCGGTCTGTTTGGCCCCGGTCCTGCTGGCAACGGCCCTGCTAGGTGGCGCGGACTGCTGGTCGGTGATTCCTCGTGTTGAGGCGGTCTGCCGAACTGGCGCGGTCCGCTGGGCGGCGGTTCCGCTTGGCGGGGCGGTCTGATTGGCAACGGTTGTCAGCGACGGCCTCGCTTGGTAGCGCAGTCCTTGGCGGTGGTCCCGTGTGGCAGCGCTGTCTGCGTGCCGATGCGGTCTGCTGAGCGGCGGTTTCCGCGTGGTGAGACGGTCTGCGTTGGCGACGCGGTCTGCTGGGTGGTGGTGCCGCTTGACGATGCGACGCGCCTCATGGAGGTCGTCCGCTTGGTGAGGCGCTCTGTTCGGTGACGGTTCTGTTGGCAACGGCCTTGCCGGGTGACGCGGTCTGCTGGGCGGCGGTCTTGCGTGGTGAGGCGGTCTGCCTTGGTGGCGCGGTTTGCTGGGCGGTGGTCCCGCTTGGCAATGCAGTCCGCTTTGGCGACGGGGTCTGCTTGACGGCGGTCCCACCTGGCAACGCTGGCTCGTTAGCGATGCAGTCCGCCTGGCAACGGGGTCGCCCCGTAACAGGGCTGAGGCTCGGCGAGCCGCCGCCGTGGCCAACGGGATCACTCGGCAACGAACCCCCGTTCGCCAACACCCGATGCTCGGTTGCGGAAGGGGGACGCGCCAGGGATGCAGCCTCGAGTCAGGCGGTCGTTGGCTCGATCGCGTTGTGCGTGCGGGATGGGAAGCGGCATCCGCTGCCTGTCGATCCAGCTTGAGACGGCTGCCGCAACTGGGGCATGAGCCCCAGGTGGTCGCCTCGGAACCCCACTACTCAGGAGTAAAGCGTGCTTTCTTATCGGTGCGAGCGAGTGCAAGCAGGCGGTTGGCGTCGACAAGCGGCGGTTTTCCCACGCTGCCTGACGGATAGCCGCCGTCGAGTGGGCGTTCGCCGTGGGAGGCCACGATGAATGGTCGCCGATCGGTCTGGACCAATGGGGGTACGCGACGGCCGAGTGGTCAGCGGGTGCCGCTTGACCGTTCGCCGTTGGTCGGTTGCGATGAGCGGTCGAGCGACCGTGGATCGGCCACGGTCTGGGCGGTGGGCGGTCTCGCGATCGTCCTCGCCTTGCTCGGTGGGGTGCTCTGGCTCGTCGCGGCCGTGGCCGTCCGGCATCGGGCTCAGGGTGCCGCCGATCTCGCCGCGCTCGCGGCTGCCGGCCAGGCTCTCGCTGGTGAACGGCGTGCTTGCGACGCAGCGCGCGAGGTGACCGGCCAGATGGGCGTCGAGCTGGTCTCGTGTCGGCTCGTCGGGTGGGACGCGCTGGTGGAGGTCGCCGCCACCCCGCCCGACCCGATAGGTCGGCTCGGACAAGCGGTGGCCAGGGCACGTGCTGGACCGGTCGAGGACGCGGGTTCAGCGGTCATCCACGAACGGTGAACGGCATCACCAGGGGGTTTGGGACAGACGTGGGACGCCGTTGACCGTGAGAAGGGGGTTTAGCCCCTCGTTAAACCACTGTTCGTTTCACCGTGCGTAGACGACCAGTTGTCGACTGCAAGTTCCGGCGGGTGGGCATCGTGCCGTTAAGTAGCCCATAGAGCGCCTCGGCCGCACAGAGGCGACAGGGTCGCTCGAAGCAAGAAGTACAAGGAGGCAAGAGCTCGACATGTTGGACATGGAATCGTCGGATAGCTGGCGCAGGGCCTTCCGCGTCGAACTCCGTGCGCAGGCCATCGGCCTCGCGTGGCGTGGATGGGCAGTGCTGCCAGGTACCTATCCGGCCGGCTCGCAGTGGGCGGGTCGCGAGGGCGTCGAGAACACCGGCCCCGTGCCGGTGCACGCCGACTGGCAGGAGCGCATCGGCACCGAGCCGGAGAAGGTCGCCACGTGGTGGACCGGCCGGCCCTACAGCCTGCTGCTCGCCACCGGTGTGACGCTCGACGCCATCGAGGTCCCCGGCCACCTGGGCCGAGGCGCCGCTCGCGTGCTGCGTGCGGTCGGCCTGCCGGTGCCGATCATGGCCACGCCGGACGACCGCTGGATGTTCCTCGTCCGCAGCGGGCAGCAGCTCGCCCGTCCACTTGTCGAGGAGGGCGACGTGGTGTTGCACCAGGCAGGCAGCTGGGTGCCGCTCCCACCGACGCCCGTCAAGCACGGTGTCGTGCACTGGCGTGTCCGTCCCGAGGTGTGTGGCTGGCAGATGCCCGCCGCGAGCCTCGTGCAGGACGCGCTGATGGACGCCATCACCGACACGGCGTCGCTCACGCGCGCTGGTCGGCTCGTCGCCGCGGACTGACGGTCCTCGGTCGGGGTCCGAACCCCCGGAAAAGGCTTTGCCGGATACCGCACCCATCCGGCAAACCCGCGGTGGCAGGTTCCGCGATCCGCGGCACCACCGCACCAACCCGTCCCGGATAGGCGCTGCTCCCGCACCTATCAGTGGCCTACCGGGACGGGCAGCATGCCGGGCGCTCGCAGAGGAGAAGGTCTCCCGCGTCGCGACCGAACAGGGACACAGGCGGCCACGCCGCCGTCGGCGCTACCTGGCCCAAGGTAACCGCCTGTTTCGCGGAGGAGTCTGCCTCCCCATATCTCCGCGGAACAGGGGGAAACCAGCCGAAGTCCCGAAACGAGCGCGACACCCGAGAGCGGTAGCAGGCCGCTCCTCGCGCGTCCGGCGAACTCAGAGCGCCGGGGCAGGTCCACAGCCGCCCCGGCGCTCTGTGCATGTCCGAACCCTCCACACCCCTGTGGACGGATCCTGTGGACAGAACTGTCTCAGGAGGCCTGTGCCGCCGCCACTGGCGTGGCCACCGCCGCGAGAACCGTTGTCAGAACAGCGATCGCGCCTTCCTTGTGCAGGGGCTCGTTCCCGTTGCCGCACTTGGGGGACTGCACGCACGACGGGCAGCCCGCCGGGCACTCGCACGCCGCGATCGCGTCCCGTGTGGCGGTCAGCCAGGGGACCAGTGCCGCGTGGGCTCGGTCGGCGAAGCCCGCGCCGCCCGGATGTCCGTCGTGGACGAAGACCGTCGCCTCACCGGTGTCCGGGTGCAGCGCGGTCGACACCCCGCCGATGTCCCAGCGGTCGCACGTCGCGAACAGGGGGAGCAGGCCGATCGCCGCGTGTTCCGCCGCGTGGAGTGCGCCTGGGATGTCGTGCTTCGTCAGCTCCGCCTCGGTCAGCAGCTCGTCCGGGACGGTGTACCAGACCGCCCTCGTGGTCAGCGTCTGCTGTGGTAGGTCGAGCGGGACCTGGTCCAGCACCTGGCCGGAGGGCAGCTTGCGCAGGTAGGCCACCACATGGGACGTCACGGCCACCGCGCCCAGGTTCACCGTCACGCCTGCCTCGTGCGTGGTCTGCTCGTCCACCGACAGGATCGAGATGTCGATCTGCTCGCGTGGTGACGTCGACCACTCCGGGTCCTCGCGGTGGACCATCGCGAGGCCGGTCGACAGGTCCAGGTCGTCGACCACATAGGACGTGCCCTGGTGCAGGTACACCGCTCCCTCGTGGACGGTCGTGAACGCCGCGCCGGGGTCGACCGTGCCCAGCATCCGCCCCGAGTCGGCCTCCACCACCGCCACCTGCTCGCCGCCGGAGCCGCGGATGTCCACCGACGCCTGCGGCCGTTCGCGTGACGTCCAGAACCAGCCCGTCGGGCGGCGGCGCAGGACCCCGTCCACCGTCAGGTCCTCCACCACCCGCCTGGCCGCGGCGCCGCCGAAGTCCGCCAGGCACTTCTCGGTGAGCGGCAGCTCCATGGCGGCGCACGCCAGCTGCGGCGCCAGTACGTACGGGTTGGTCGGGTCGATCACCGTCGCCTCGACCGGCTTGTCCAGCATCGCCGACGGGTTGTGCACGAGGTACGTGTCGAGCGGGTTGTCCTGCGCCACGAACACCACCAGGGCGGCGTCACCCGCCCGGCCCGCGCGACCCGCCTGTTGCCAGAACGACGCCAGTGTGCCCGGGTACCCGGCGACCACCACCGCGTCCAGACCCGCGATGTCGACCCCCAGCTCCAGCGCGTTCGTGCTCGCGACCCCCAGCAGGGTCCCGTCTGCCAGCGACTTCTCCAGCGCCCGCCGCTCCTCCGGCAGGAACCCCGCCCGGTAGGCGGCCACGCGGGCCGGCAGCGACGCGTCCACCTCGGCCAGCGCATGCCTGGCCGACAACGCGGTCAGCTCCGCACCCCGCCGCGAACGGACGAAGGCCAGCGTCCGCGCGCCCTCCACCACCAGGTCCGTCATGATCCTCGCGGTCTCCGCGCCCGCAGAGCGTCGGACCGGGGCCCCGTTCTCCCCGGACAGCTCCGGCAGCAGCGGCGGCTCCCACAACGCGACCGTCCGCGCACCCCTCGGCGACGCGTCCTCGGTCACCGCGGTGCACGGGACGCCCGCCAGCCGGGACGCCGACGTCGCCGGGTCGGACACCGTCGCCGAGGCCAGCACGAACACCGGGTCGGCACCGTACTTCCTGGCCACCCGGCGCAGGCGGCGCAGCAGCAGTGCCACGTGCGAGCCGAACACCCCCCGGTACCCGTGGCACTCGTCGACCACGACGTACGCGAGTCGCCGGAAGAACTGCGCCCACCTCGCGTGCGTCGGCAGGATCCCGCGGTGCAGCATGTCCGGGTTCGTGAACACCCACCTGGCGTGCGCCCGCGCCCAGTCGCGTTCCGGCATCGGCGTGTCGCCGTCGAACGGCGCGGGCCGGACACCCTCGATGTCCAGGGCCCGGACCGCACGCAGCTGGTCGGCGCCCAGCGCCTTGGTCGGCGACAGGTACAGCGCGGTCGCGCGGCGGTCGGCGGACAGCGTGCTCAGCACCGGCAGCTGGTAGGCGAGCGACTTGCCGGACGCCGTGCCGGTGGCGATCACCACGTGCCTGCCCTCGCGTGCGTGGTCCGCCGCCGCGACCTGGTGCGCCCACGGGCGCTCGACGCCGACCGACCCCAACGCCGTGACCAGCTCGCCGGGCACCCACGACGGCCAGTCGACGGGCACGGCGGGACGCGCGGGCAGCGCCCGGACGTGGCGCAGGGGGGTCTCGCCGCTGGGCACGCCGGCGAGCACGCGGTCGAGCAGGAGGCGACTCACGGAAGCGAGGGTCGCACACGGCACCGACAACGGGACCGGGGCGCAGGCCCGACAGAGTTCACCGGTTCGCGTGAGTCCCGGGGCGTCCGGCAGAAGGTTGTCTTCGTCACGGCGCCGGAGCCGGGCGTCACAAGGCCGGGAATCTGTTCTTGATCGATGCTCTGGATCGATCACGTAACCGGGAAATCCGCAGCTTGGCGGGCCGGGCGTCAGAGCGGGTAAGTCCTACCAATAGACTCCGCCGGTCCCATCAACACCCCCTGGTGGCGCACCCGTCCCTACGGACGATTGCGGCGGTCCTCGGCGATCGCGGAATTCGCGCCACGTCAGGCAGACCCAGGAGGACAGATGTCCTGGCAGTTACTAGCGGCGGAAGGCGGTCCAACGCTGACCGGCGGGGATCGCGGCATCGTCGTCGTGGTCGCCGTGATCGCTCTCGCCGCCCTAGCCGTTGGTTACGTGCTGCTCAAGGAGGTACTGGCCGCAGGCCAGGGCACCGACAAGATGCAGGACATCGCCAAGGCGGTGCAGGAGGGCGCCGGCGCGTACCTGAAGCGGCAGCGGAACACGCTGGCGATCTTCGGGATCATCGTGTTCATCGTGCTCTTCTTCCTGCCGGCGGACGGCGTGGGCGAACGCATCGGCCGCTCGCTGTTCTTCGTCGTAGGCGCGGTGTTCTCGTTCGGCATCGGCTACCTCGGCATGTGGCTGGCCACGCAGGCCAACCTGCGTGTCGCCGCGGCGGCGCGTGAGGAGGGCGGTCGCGAGACCGCCATGCGGGTCGCGTTCCGCACCGGCGGTGTCGTCGGCATGTCGACCGTGGGCCTCGGCCTGTTCGGTGCCGCGATCGTGGTGCTGGTCTACGCGGGTGACGCACCGAAGGTGCTCGAGGGCTTCGGCTTCGGCGCCGCGCTGATCGCGATGTTCATGCGTGTCGGTGGCGGCATCTTCACCAAGGCCGCCGACGTGGGCGCCGACCTGGTCGGCAAGGTCGAGCAGGGCATCCCGGAGGACGACCCGCGCAACGCCGCCACGATCGCCGACAACGTCGGCGACAACGTGGGTGACTGCGCGGGCATGGCCGCGGACCTGTTCGAGTCCTACGCCGTGACCCTGGTCGCCGCGCTGATCCTCGGTTCGACCGCGTTCGGCGCGCAGGGCCTGCTCTTCCCGCTGATCGTGCCGGCGCTCGGCGCCATCACGGCCGTGGCAGGCGTCTACCTGACCCGCGCCAAGGTCGGCGAGAGTGGCCTGACCTCGATCAACAAGGCGTTCTACGCGTCGGCGCTGCTGTCCGCGGTCCTGTGCACGGCCGCGGCGTTCATCTTCCTGCCGAGCTCGTTCGCCGAGCTGGACGGCCCAGCGCAGAGTGACATCGGCGGCAACCCGGCGGTCATCGCCACCATCGCGGTGATCATCGGCATCGTGCTGGCGGGCGTCATCCTGTGGCTGACCGGCTACTTCACCGGCACCGAGTACAAGCCGGTCAAGGACGTCGGCAGCAGCTCGCTGACCGGCGCGGCGACCGTGATCCTCTCGGGCATCTCGGTCGGCTTCGAGTCGGCGGTCTACACGGCGGTCGTCATCGGCGCGGCCGTGTACGGCGCGTTCCTGCTGTCGGGCACGTTGTTCGTGGCGTTGTTCGCGGTCGCGCTGGCAGGCACCGGTCTGCTGACCACCGTCGGCGTCATCGTCGCGATGGACACCTTCGGTCCGGTCTCCGACAACGCGCAGGGCATCGCCGAGATGTCGGGCGACGTCGAGGGCGAGGGCGCGGCGATCCTGACCGAGCTCGACGCGGTGGGCAACACCACCAAGGCGATCACCAAGGGCATCGCGATCGCGACGGCGGTGCTCGCGGCGACGGCGTTGTTCGGGTCGTACATCAGCGCCATCCGCGACGCGTTCGCCGACGCGGCCAACGCGAGTGCCGACCAGCTCTCGCAGCTGACGAACGCGATCCTGTTCGCCAACGACGACCCGGACGCGCAGGGCTTCATCGCGCTGGTGTTCAGCCCGAACGTGCTGGTCGGTATCGGCCTCGGCGCGGCGGTCGTGTTCATGTTCTCCGGCCTCGCGGTCAACGCCGTGTCCCGTGCCGCGGGCGCGGTCGTCTACGAGGTCCGCCGCCAGTTCCACGACAACCCCGGCATCATGGAGGGCACCGTCCGGCCGGAGTACGGCCGCGTGGTGGACATGGTCACCCGTGACTCGCTGCGTGAGCTGATCACCCCCGGTCTGCTCGCGGTGCTCGCGCCGATCGCGGTCGGCTTCGGTCTCGGTACGGGCCCGCTGGCCGGCTACCTGGCCGGCGCGATCGCCTGCGGCACGCTCATGGCGGTCTTCCTGGCCAACTCCGGTGGGGCATGGGACAACGCGAAGAAGCTGGTCGAGGACGGCAACCACGGTGGCAAGGGCTCCGACGCCCACGCGGCCACCGTCATCGGCGACACCGTGGGTGACCCGTTCAAGGACACCGCGGGCCCGGCGATCAACCCGCTGATCAAGGTGATGAACCTGGTCTCGCTGCTGATCGCGCCGGCCATCGTGACGCTCTCGATCGGCGAGAACGAGAACGACGCGGTCCGCGTCGTCATCGCCATCGTCGCGGTGCTGATCATCGTGGCCGCCGTGGTCGTGTCCAAGCGGCGCGGCACGGCGATCGCCGAGAACCCGGCGGAAGCTGTGGCCAACGGCGCTGTCTGACCGCAATACGATTGTGGCCCGCCTCCCGGATCATCCGGGGGCGGGCCGTTTTCGTGGGGGGGCGCGGATGGGGAAGTCCTGGTTACGCCACGCGTGGACCGTGGTGCCTGCCGTCGCCGTGGTCGGCGCGCTGTCGCTGCCCTGGGGTGTCGCGCCAGGGCCGCTCCGGGTGGTCGACGGGCCGGTGGTGACCGAGGTCGCCACGGGATCCCAGAGCGGGTTCACGGTGCTCGGCGTGTTCCTGGTCGTCGCGGTCGTGACAGCCGCGGCCGCCGCGGTCGTCCTCGGTCTCGCCAGGATGGACAGCGCGCTCTGGATGAGTGGCCTCGCGGGCGTCGCGGCGGTCGTGATCGCCGTCCTCGGCTTCGACCACCACGGTGTGGCGGCCGGGTCGGTGCTCCTGTGCGTGACCGGCGTGTTCCTGCTGGTCCGCGGGGCCGTCGGGCTGGTCAGGCGGCGTGGGCCGGCGTTCGTCGCCGTGGTCATGCTCGCCGCCCCGCTCCTGGTGGCGGTGGATGCCCTACCTCGCTCAGGGGACGGACAGGAGCGGGTCGCACGCGGCACGTTCGACGAAGCCGTGCGCCTGGTGCCGGTGAACGGGGCGGTCGCGGTCGCGGACCACGGCGAGGTCATGGTCGCCGAGCGCGGCGTGTTCACCACGGTCGTGCGGGTCGACGACCCGGACGTGACCGTCCTCGGGATCGTCGGTGACCGCCTCGTCTACTACCGCGCCGACGTCTTCGAGCTGCGGGTGGTGCCACCCGGCGGCGCGAAGCCCGCCGTGGTGACCGGCGTCGTGGGGGTCGACTCGATGACCACGACCGGGATCGTCCTGCTCCGCACGGCGGGCGTGACCACCCCGACCCTGCACAGGCTCGACGTCACCAGGGCCGAGACGACCCACGCGGACAACCTCGACCTCGCGCCGGTCCCGGCCACCCGCTCCCTGCTGGAGACCGACGACCCGAAGCGGCCGATGCGGTTCCACGAGCACCCGCGCACCGGTCAGATCGCCGCCGTCGACGACACGGAGATCTTCGACCCGACCCTGGTCGGCACCAGGCCGGGCGCGACCAGGTGGCAGCCGCTCGTCGGCGACCGGCTCAACGGCTGCCCGGAGCCCGGCCAGGGCTCGCCCATCGGCAACGTCGGGGCGATGTCGGCGGACGCCACCGACGGGTGGTGGCTGTCCACCCCCGAACGGCACGCGCTCTTCCACGTCCGAGGGGACGGCGACATCCGGAACGTGACGCTGGACCAAGGCGGCACCGACCCGTCGGACATGATGACCGGCGCCGACGGCGTGCTGTACCTGGTGGACCAGCAGGGGCTGTCGACCCTGACCGGTCCGGCGTCGCAGCTCGCCGACTCGCCGTCCGCGCCGTGTGCGCCGCTGCCGGTCGTGGCCGACCCCGTCCGGCTCGACCCGGCAGACGTCAACCTGAACGTGCTCACGGACGGCTCGGGCGGCTCGTGGCAGCGGCCGTCCGACGATCCGAGCGGTGAGGTCCTCACGCACCTCGACGCGCGGGGCGCGGTCATCGCCACCGTCCCGGCCCCGCCCGCCGACGGCAGCGGCAGGCTGTGGCCGGACCTGACCGGTGGTGTGCCGTTCTCGGGCAAGTGCCCGCCGACGCGGGTGGTGGCGGGCCAGAACACGACCCCGGCGGCGCTCGCCGGCTGCTGGGACGGACTGGTGATCGGCCGCGACGGGCAGGGCTGGTGCGTGGTGAACGGGCATCTGTACTCGTTCGGCCGCGGCGGGCTCGTCGAGCGGACCCACGGCGGCCCGTCGAGCGGCGGTGGGCTGGTCGTCGCCCAGCTCGCCAGGGGCGTGCCGGCCGCCGATCTCCAGATGTCGCCCACGTCGCTGGCACTCGATGCGACCGGCATGCCGCTGGTCGTCGTCGAGAACGTCCTCCTCGGCGTCACCGACCAGGGCGTCGTGGTCCTCGGCCAGGACGAGCGGCTGCGTGACGCGACCCTGTTCACCTCGGCGGACGGCGTGCTCGTGCAGACCCGCGACGGCAGGGCGCACCGGCTCGGTCACTGACCGCCGCGATCGCCTCTGGCCGAGATCGAACGGGTGTTCTATCCTTGGCCGGGTGGCGCAGCTCTCGTTCTACTCCGCCGAGGCCAACCGGCCGCAGACCGGTGACCTCGCCGGTCTGTTGTGCTGCCAGGGCCAGCTGGCCGAGTTTGCCAGGACCGCGGCGCGCCTCTCGCTGTCGCTGGCCGACCGCTGGCGCGTCAGGGCCCTTCGCCTCGCGCTGGCCGAGCGCCGCGTCGACGCCACCCACACGGTCACCGAGGAGGGCGTGCACGGGTTGCGCACGGCTTTCCGCGCCGACCTCCTCCCGCTCGCCGAGGAGTGGACCAAGGAGGGCGAGAAGTTCGCCCCGACCGGGCTGACCCTCGATGGCGGAGCGCTGCGGCTCTGGGTGCTCGCCGCGGGCGACTGGCTGGGTACGAGCTATTTCCTGGGCCTCGATCCCGAAGCGCCGGACACGTATGACACGGTAAGAGGGGCACTCGGCAATGCCGGGCTGCCAGCTACCCTGCAGGGGACGGGCCTGCGGATTTCCGGCCGTAGGCGACTCGGAAGGCTCGCCGAACTGGTCGGGAGGCCGCCGTCGGGGGACGCCGAGGAGCACTGGCCGGCGGTATCGGGGATGCGGCGAAGCGCCTGAGCGTGATACCCAGGTAACGGTTCGTACCTTTGTGGCGAGGTGTCTGATGTTCGCTTCGCGGGCTTCGCGACGTGTCTATCGTGCGCTTCGTGAGTCCGACGCGGTGTCCGACGTTCGCTTCGCGAGCTTCGCGAAGTGTGCTGAGAGGCACCTGGGGGTAGGTATCACCGTGTGCAACGTGCACACTAGCGAGCTGAGAACAAGCTCGGAGCGGAGAGCGGGACGGCGTGGCAGGGACTAACGGGACGAGGAAGAGCGGGTCGGCTGGTGCCGAGCCGCGGCGGCTGGTGATCGTCGAATCACCCGCGAAGGCGAAGAAGATCGCCTCCTACCTGGGCCGGAACTTCGTCGTGGAGTCCTCGCGTGGTCACATCCGCGACCTCCCCCGCAAGGCGGCGGAGGTGCCGGCCAAGTACAAGGGCGAGTCCTGGTCGAACCTCGGCGTCAACGTCGACAACGGCTTCGAGCCCATCTACATCGTCACGCCGGACAAGAAGTCGACCGTCACGGAGCTGAAGGAAGCCCTGAAGACCGTCGACGAGCTCTACCTCGCGACAGACGGCGACCGCGAGGGCGAGGCCATCGCGTGGCACCTGCTCGAGGCGCTCAAGCCGAAGGTGCCGGTCCGCCGGATGGTCTTCCACGAGATCACCGAGTCGGCCATCCGCGCCGCGGCCGACAACACCCGCATGCTCGACCAGGACCTGGTCGACGCCCAGGAGACCCGCCGCATCCTCGACCGCCTCTACGGCTACGAGGTCAGCCCGGTCCTGTGGAAGAAGATCACCCGCGGTCTGTCCGCCGGTCGAGTGCAGTCCGTGGCCACCAGGATCGTGGTGGACCGCGAGCGCGAGCGGATGAAGTTCGTCCCGGCCTCGTACTGGGACATCTCCGCCAGGCTCGACGCGGGCGAGGACGCCGAGCCGAGGAACTTCGGCGCCCGGCTCGTCCAGATCGACGGCAGCAAGCTCGCCACCGGCCGCGACTTCGGCCCGGACGGCCGGCTCAAGGCGGCCTCGAGCCCGCCGCTGGTCCTCGCCGAGGCCGACGCGCGTCGCCTCGCCGACGCGCTGACCGGCCAGGCCATGGCGGTCGCCTCCGTCGAGGAGAAGCCCTACACCCGCCGCCCGTACGCGCCGTTCATGACGTCCACGCTGCAGCAGGAGGCCGGCCGCAAGCTGCGCTTCGGCTCGGACCGCACCATGCGGGTTGCGCAGCGGCTGTACGAGAACGGCTACATCACCTACATGCGTACCGACTCCACGACGCTGTCGGAGACGGCGATCGCGGCGGCCCGCGCGCAGGCCCGTGAGCTGTACGGCGACGCCTACGTCTCGCCGCAGCCGAGGCAGTACACGCGCAAGGTCAAGAACGCCCAAGAGGCGCACGAGGCCATCCGCCCGGCAGGCGAGGTGTTCCGCACGCCCGGCCAGGTCGCCGGTGAGCTGGAGACCGACGAGTTCCGCCTGTACGAGCTGATCTGGCAGCGCACGGTCGCCTCCCAGATGGCCGACGCACGCGGCACCACCATGAGCGTCCGGATCGTCGGCACCGCCCAGAGCGGCGAGGAGTGCACGTTCGCCGCGTCCGGGCGCACGATCACCTTCCCCGGCTTCCTGCGTGCCTACGTCGAGACCGTGGACACCGAGGCGGGCGGCGAGGCGGACGACGCCGAGCGCAGGCTGCCGCAGCTGGTCAAGGACCAGCCGCTGACCGCGACCGAGCTGAACCCCGACGGGCACACCACGTCGCCGCCGCCGCGCTACACCGAGCCGAGCCTGGTCAAGGCACTCGAGGACCTGGGGATCGGCAGGCCGTCGACGTACGCGTCGATCATCAACACCATCCAGGACCGCGGGTACGTGTGGAAGAAGGGTGCCGCGCTGGTGCCCTCCTGGATCGCGTTCTCGGTGGTCGGGCTGCTCGAACAGCACTTCGGCAGGCTCGTCGACTACGACTTCACCGCCGCGATGGAGGACGAGCTCGACCGCATCGCCAGTGGCGAGCAGCACCGCACGCAGTGGCTGTCCGGCTTCTACTTCGGTGGCGACATCGGCGCGGAGGGCTCGGTCGGGCGCACCGGCGGCCTGAAGAAGCTGGTCGGCTCGGGTGTGGACACGATCGACGCCAGGGAGATCAACTCGATCCCGCTGTTCGCCGACGAGAGCGGTCGCGCGGTCGTCGTCCGCGTCGGCCGCTACGGCCCCTACCTGGAGCGCGACGGCGACGACGGCGAGCCGCAGCGGGCGAACCTGCCCGAGGACCTGCCGCCGGACGAGCTGACGCTGGAGCTCGCGGAGAAGCTGTTCGCCACGCCCGTCGAGGGGCGGACGCTGGGCACCGACCCGGTGACCGGGCACGAGATCGTCGCCAAGGAGGGCCGCTTCGGGCCCTACGTGACGGAGGTCCTGCCCGAGGCGGAGGACGCGAAGGCCAAGAAGGTGAAGCCGAGGACCGGCTCGCTGTTCAAGGCGATGTCGATCGAGACGGTGACCCTCGACGACGCGCTCAAGCTGCTGTCCCTGCCGCGCGTGGTCGGGGCGGACCCGGCCAGCGGTGAGGAGATCACCGCGCAGAACGGCCGGTACGGCCCGTACCTGAAGAAGGGGACGGACTCGCGTTCACTGGGCGCCGAGGACGACATCTTCACGGTGACGCTGGACGAGGCGCTGAAGCTCTACGCGGAGCCCAAGCGCCGCGGCAGGCAGGCGGCCGCGTCGGCGCCGCCGCTCAAGGAGATGGGCAACGACCCGGTGTCCGGCAAGCCGATGGTCGTCAAGGACGGGCGCTTCGGGCCGTACGTGACCGACGGCGAGTTCAACGCCTCGCTGCGCAAGTCGGACAGTGTCGAGACGCTCACCGACGAGCGGGCTGCCGAGCTGCTGGCTGAGAAGCGGGCCAAGGGACCGGCCCCCAAGAAGAAGGCGCCCGCCCGGAAGGCGGCACCGGCCAAGAAGGCACCGGCCAAGAAGGCACCGGCGAAGTCGAAGTCCTGAGAGGTTGACGGTCGGGTGCCATGAGCGAGACGACCCGTGCGCCCGCCGCCGGGTTCGACCGGCGGGCCGTCGAGGCGTGGTTCCGGCGCCGGGGTCTGCCGCTGTTCGTCCGCGGCGACGAGCGCGGGTCCCGGGTCCTGCAGCGCGCCGTGCCCTCGCTGGTGTTCGTACTGGTCATCGATCCCCTGACCACCCTGGTCACCTGGCTGCTCGACGTGCCGGAGGCGGAACTCGAGCGGCGGATGACCAACACCGCCTACGTGTTCCTGCTGCTCACGGTGATCGCCGTCGCCCTGGTGGTGCCGCTCCTCGCCGGTCTCGGCGCTTCCGCCTGGGCGCGGCGGATGAGCCACCGAGGGCGCTACTGGCTCGCCAGGGTCGTGTTGGTGCTCAACGTGGTCGTGCTGCCGCTCGTCGAGTGGTGGACCGGCCTGCGGCCGACTGTGTGGCTGTCGTTCACCATCGGCGTGGGTGTGACGTTGCTCATGCTGTTCTTCGTGTGGGTCGGCGCCGGGTCGATCCTCGCGTGGGGGCTGCGCAAGGCGTTCGCCGAGCTGGGGTCCGTGTGGCGGATGGCGACCAAGGCCCTGCCGCTGCTCGTGCTGGTGGTGATCTTCGCCTACTTCTCCACCGAGGTCTGGCAGATCGCCGCCGCGCTGCCCCGGTGGCGGTTGTGGCTGGTCGTCGCGCTCTTCGGGGTCCTCGGGGTGTTGTTCATGGCGGCGCGGCTCGACGAGGAGCTGCGGAAGATGATCGACGCCGTGGCCGAGGAGAAGAACGACGACCTGGCCGCCGTGCTCGAGGGCACGCCGCTCGCCTCGTCGGTCGACGGGCCGCCGATCGAGCAGGAGCCACTCGCCGGACGGGAGCGGGCGAACATCACACTGGTGTTGTTCGTCGCTCAGCTGCTGCAGGTCGTGGTGCTGTCCGTGCTGGTCTTCTGCGTGCTGATCGCGCTGGGGGCGCTGGCCATCGAACCGGCCGTCATCGACTCCTGGCTCGGGCCGGGTCAGTCCAGGGTCGCGGGCTCGCTGTTCGGGATCGAGCTGCCGCTGTCCAAGGGCCTCGTACAGGTCTCGCTGTTCCTCGCGGCCTTCTCCGGGCTCTACTTCGCCGCGACCGCGGCCACTGACCAGCACTATCGCGAGACGTTCTTCGAGCCGCTGCTGGCCGACGTCCGCGTCAGCCTCGCGGCGCGCCAGATTTATCGCGCACGGCGGGCGGATGCCTCCTAGTCTGGTAGGTGAGCGCACCGACACAGGGAGTCGAGATGGCGAGCTGGAACCACGACGGCACCCAGGACCCGGTTCCGCCGCCGCTGATGAGCGACCCGTTGTCGGGCCTGGTAACCGGCGGCAAGTACGACGGTGAGATGGTCCGCGTCCGCGTGATCGAGCCCGCCGCGCCAGACGTCGAGGCCGTCCGCGTGGCCATGGAGTCCGTGCTCGACGAGAACTCCGAGCTGCGGATCGACGTGCCGGGCCCGCCGCTGCCCCCGACGGAGACGTCCGGCAAGCCGTTACCTCCGCCCGAGACGACCGGCAAGCCGCTTGCGCAGCCGACCGTCAAGATCCCGGCGCCGACACCACCCACCGGCATCCCGGTGTCCCGGCTGGGCGGGGCGCCGCTGGAGATCCCGGCTCCGCGCCGGTCGCGACCACCACGCAAGAGGTGGTCGCCAGGGCTCGCGGCGGTCGGGTTGTTACTGCTGGTGATGGCCGTGCTCGTCCTGGTGATGCTGGCCAGCCTGATCGACACAATCTCGTCCATCTTCAGCTGAACCCTCAGCACTCTCAGGTTGGCCGCGCTACGTTACCCGCGCGTCCTGGTTACCCTGTAAGGGCGCGGGGATCCGTGGAGAAGGGGTGGCGGGCATCAGCGGGGGTGCTAGCTCAGAGGGGACGGCGGGTGCCGGTGCGCCCGCCGAGTCCGGCGCTTCCATCACACACCGCGCGCGGAGTGTGCTGGCGATCCGCGCCTTCCGCAGACTGTGGGGCGTCACCTACCTCTGCAGCATCGGTGACTGGCTGTCGCTTCTCGCGCTGGCCGGCTTCGTCAGCAAGCTGACCGAGGGCTACCAGGTGCAGAGCTTCGCCTTCGCGGGCGTCGTGCTGACACAGCTGCTGCCCGGTCTGCTGTTCGCCCCGCTCGGCGGGATCCTCGCGGACCGCTTCGACCGCCGCAAGATCATGGTCATCTGCGACGTCCTCCGTTGCGGGCTGTTCGTGTCGATCGCGGTCGTGGGCTCGCCGCTGTGGCTGTTCATCGGCAACTTCCTGATCGGCTGCTGCGCGCTGATGTGGATCCCGTCGAAGGACGCGGCGGTCCCGAACCTGCTGCGCCGCCGGGACCAGGTCGAGACGGCGAACCAGCTCGGGCTGGTGATGACCTACGGCATCGCGGTGATCAGCGGCGCGGGCCTGTACACGGCGATCACCGGCATCACCACCAACCTGAACCTGCAGCCCGACCCGCACGGCCTGGGCATCGCCAAGATCATCCTGGTCATCAACGGCCTGCTGTACCTGACCAGCGCGATCCTCGTCGCGACCCGCATCCCCGAGCTGTCACTCCGCGACACCCCGCTCGCCGAGGCCCGCAAGGCCGACGAGGCGGCGAAGAAGTCGTCCGGCGAGAAGCAAGGCATCATCGCGATGGCCCGCGACGCCGCGCGCTTCGTGCGAAGTACGCGGCTGGTTCGCGGCCTGCTGATCGGCATGGTCGGCGCGTTCGCCGCGGCAGGCGCGCTGGTCGGCTCGGCCCGCACCTACGCGGACAGCCTGCTCGGCGGTGAGTCCGCCTTCGGCCTGCTGTTCGTGGCCCTGTTCATCGGCCTGGCCACGGGCATGGCCGGTGCTCCCAAGCTCGCGCGCAGGCTGCCGCACAACCGCCTGTTCGGCATCGCGATCGTGCTGGCAGGCCTCGCGCTGTCGCTGGTCGCGCTGTCGCCGCACCTGATCGTGTCGGTGATCACGGTCATGATGGTCGGCGGCTGCGCCGGCGCCGCCTTCCTCACCGGTGTGACGATCATCGGCACCCAGGTCGAGGACGCGATCCGCGGCCGCATCAACGCGATCTACCAGTCGCTGATGAAGATCATCCTGGCCGGCGCGATCCCGCTGACACCGCTGCTCATCGGTCTGGTCGCCCCCCACAAGATCGAGGTGTGGGGCCGCGAGATGCAGATCGACGGCTCACGCCCGGTGCTGCTGGCGGCAGGCCTGATCGCCGCGCTTGTCGGTGTGATCGCCTACCGCCAGATGGACGACCGCAGGAGCGAGCCGATCCTGGCCGACCTGCTCAACGCCATCCGCCGCAAGCCACGCCGCCTGGCAGGCCTGCTGGTGGCGGTCGAAGGCGACACGGTCGCGGACACGTCGATCCAGGCCCACCTGCTGGCCGACTGGCTGAAGCGCCCCGGCGCGAAGGAGGTCGTGCTGGCCTCGGACCCGGCCCTGGACGACGAGAGACTGCGGGCAGTGCTGACCGGCGCCCAGCTGTCCGGCGCCAGAGCGCACGCCCTGGTGGCGGCGGCCGTACGCGCGGACATCGTGGAACGGCAGATCAGGCCCGCGCTCGACCGGGGTGCGCTGGTGGTGATGGAGCGTTTCGTCGACAGCCCGCTCGCCCACCTGTCCGTGGCCGCGGACCTGGACCCGGCGGAGCTGGAGGGCCTGGCCGACTGGGCAACCGCCCGGCTGCGCCCCGACGTGACGATCCTCCTGGACCGCGACCCGAGCACGATGGGGGCATCGGAACGAACCCGCCCGCCGGAACACCACTGGCACGTCCAGCGGGTCCTGACCGAGATGGCGGCCGCGGACCCCGACCGCTACGTCGTGGTCGACGCGGACGGCACACCGGAGCAGGTGGCGGTGCGGGTGCGGATAGCGGTGCAGACCGCGCTGGCCGGGCGCAGGCAGGGGAGCCTCCTGCCGAGCGATAGCCTGGCGCCGGTAGAGGTCCGAGCGACGTAGGTTTCCCCGGAGGCACTGGGCGTGAGCAACGTGTGGTCCCAGGTCGTCGGCCAGCCGGACGCGGTGGCGGTGCTCCAGGCGTCCGCCAGGGTCGCGGCGTCGATGGTCGACGGCACGTTCGCGGGCGGCTCGACGTCGGCGGTGGCCCACGCGTGGCTGTTCACAGGTCCGCCCGGCTCCGGTCGCTCGGTGGCGGCAAGAGCGTTCGCGGCGGCGTTGCAGTGTGAGACCGGCGAGGGCTGCGGCGAGTGCCGGGGCTGCCGCACCGCGATGGCGGGCACACACGCGGACGTGCACGTGGTGGTCCCGGAGGGCCTGTCGATCTCGGTCGCGGAGATGCGGTCGCTGGTCCAGATCTCGGCACGCAGGCCAACGGGCGCCCGCTGGCAGGTAGTGATCATCACCGACGCCGACCGCCTGACGGAAGGCGCGGCGAACGCCCTGCTGAAGGCGGTGGAAGAGCCCCCGGCGAGAACGGTCTTCCTGCTGGCGGCCCCGTCGGACCACCCGGAGGACGTCCCGGTGACGATCCGGTCGCGCTGCCGCCACCTGGCGCTGCGCACCCCGGCGCCCGACGCGATAGCCGAGGTCCTCCATGCGAGGGACGGCATAGAGACGTCGATGGCGTCGTGGGCCGCCTCGGTGTGCGGGGGACACGTGGGCCGAGCCCGCCGCCTGGCCACCGACGAGGCGGCCCGCACGCGCAGGGAGGCGGTGTTGAGGATCCCCCTGAACCTCCGCAACCTGTCAGACGTCTTCGACTGCGCGGACGTGCTGGTGAAGGCCGCGGAGGCCGACGCGAACCAGGTGAGCGGCACCCGCGACGAGGCCGAGAAGGAAGCCCTGAAGACGGCCATGGGCCACGGCGGCACCGGCAAGGGCGCGGCAACCGCGACGAGAGGCAGCGCGGCGGCGATCAAGGAGCTGGAACGTCGCCAGAAGAGCCGAGCCACCAGAACCCAACGCGACGCGATCGACCTCGCGCTGGTGGACCTGGCCGGCTTCTACCGGGACGTGCTGGTGATGGCGTCAGGCAGCCCGGCCACCCTGACCCACCCGGACCGCGAACGCGACGCGAGGCAGGCAGCGGGCATGTGGACGCAGATCTCCACACTGCGACGCCTGGAAGCGGTACTGGCGTGCCGCGAGGCGATGGAACTGAACGTGAAACCAAGGATCGCGATAGAAGCGATGCTGACCACGCTGCACTTCGGTTGACGGTCGGTGCTGCCGGTCAACCCCGACCGGCAGCACCCGCTCGTCGTTCCTCCGCCAGTCGGCGGTTCAGTTCCCTAGGACCGACGCCGGTCCTCGTCAGCTTCCCGGGCGTCGGTCACCTCAGCGTCGACCTCGGTATCGGCTGCCCGCGCCTCGACTCGGGTGTCAGCCGCGTCCGCGCCACTCGCCTCGACCTCGGTGTCGTCTACTTCGGTGTCGTCTACTTCGGTGTCGGCTGCGCGGGCGTCGGCCTCGGTGTCGGTGTCGGCGTCGGTGGCGTGGGCCTCGGCTCCACTCGCGTCGACCTGGGTGTTGGCGGCGTGAGCGCCGTCGCTGCCCGCGTCGGCCTCGGCGCCGCCCGCGTCAGCCTCATCCGCGTCGGCTCCGGTATCGGCCGCGTCAGCAGGACCCGTTGCGGGGTCCTCCTCCGCAGCGTCGGGCGTCTCGGACTCGCTGTCCGGTGCCGAAGCATCGGCGGTATCCGCTTCGTCCACGGGTCCCTCATCGGTGCCGTCGCGCGGCTCGCCGGACTCGTCCGGGCCGACAGGGACCAGAACCCGCAGCCGAGGCAACGCCGCCACCAGCACAACACCGATCAGCAGCATCGCGGTGCCAGTCCAGAACAGCGGGATCGTCTTGTAGGCCATGGTCGTGTAGGCAAGCTCCATGGGCGCCCGCCCCTGAGGTTTGGGCGTGGGAGGCGGCGGAGGCTGCTCAGAAGTCCGACACACGACCCCACCCGCCGGCGCGTAAGCCCTGGCCACCTGCTCCCCAAGCGCCACCTGCGCGAGCGCCGACGGCAGGTTCGGCAACCCGAGCGCCTGCGTCGGCAACACCTGCAGGTCCAGCATCCGCGCGGTGGCCCCCAGTTGGAAGCCCTTGAACGGCGCCGTCATAGCCATCCCACGCTGGTCGAGCTGAGCCACACCGAGCCGGATCACCCCGAGATCCAGCCGCTGGAGGGCGGCAGTGGCCTGCTGCCCGTTCGAGAGGAGATCCCCGATGATCGGCAGGTTGGGCGCGCCTGCGGCGAGCGGAATCCCCACCGGGATGTCGAGCTTGGGATGCGCGGCGTCGAGCTGCCCGAGGCTCCTCCCGCCCTGCTCGACGGCCAGAACGGGCGCGGTGTAGGCCACGTTCGAGGTGCTCTCGTCCCCGGTGGAGGTCACCTGGAGAGTCGGCTGGCTGACGACCCTGATCTGGATCTCGAACGGCGTCCCCGCCAGGAGCTTCACGTTCGCGACCTGCATGGTGGAGGTGGACTGCACCGCCTTGTTGGCGGACCCGGGGATGTCGACGAGCCGCACGACGGACCGCGCGGAGAGCGTGTTGGGCAGGCTGACGAGCGACCCGGCGCCGTCGGCCGCGGGCCTGGACCCACCGGAAAGCACCCCGCCGAGAGTGCTGAGCGGCCCGGCAAGCCTCTTCAACCCCTCGACGATCGCCGCGTCGGTGTTGGGGTCCGCGGGGGAGTCGAGCAAGCCGGAGAGGTCGTTGACCGCCGGCAGGGTAGGGATCGTGTTGAGCAGGGAGAGGCTGGCGATCTCCGTGGTCGAGTCGGCGATGGTCCCGACACAGGGCCCGTCGGTGTCACTCCACCGTGCGTGCACCTGCCCGGTCAACCCACTGGCCCGAACCACCGAGTCAAGCGGCGTCGAAGGCAGGGTCAACCCACTGTGGACGGGCTGAGGATTGTCAGGTGAGGCGGTCTGGGAGAGCGCACCGGGTGCCTGGGGACTACCTCCCTGAACGGCCAGCCCACCAGGCGCGGCCTGGGCGACGGACCGCTCGAAGGACAGGTACGCCTCGGAGTTGACCTGCGCGGAAGCGAGCCCGAACCCCAGCTCAGCGGCCGACTGCCTGGGCAGCTTGTCCTCGAGCCCAGGCTGAATGGCCTTGGTGGGCGCGGAGTTGGGCAGGACCCGCAGGATCCCAAGACTGGTCCCAGCGTCCCCGACAGCATGCCCGGACGGCACAACCCCAACAGGAGAGGACATCCCAGGCGACCCGGAATCGGCAGGCGTGGGGATGGGCGTGGTCGGCTGCGCGTTGGCAGGAGCGGCGGAGAAGCCCAGGACGAGCCCGGTAAGCCCCACCGCAGTCGCCGCCAGCAACCGTCCGCGCATGCTTCCTCCTCGCACCACCCACCAACTACGTAACGAGACCGATCCCCACGAGTGACGCCTCCACAAGCCCAGCTACACTATGACCCGTTCGCCGCCTTAGCTCAGTCGGCCAGAGCGGCTCACTCGTAATGAGCAGGTCAAGGGTTCGATTCCCTTAGGCGGCTCCAGGTCAGGAGCCTGTAAGCCCCAGTTCGGTCCTGTAAAGGGCGGAACTGGGGCCTTTTCATGACACGACCCCGAGGCGCGCGAACTCCCGCTGCCACGTCGCGTACCACTCGCGGAACCACGGATGGCCCTCTGCCAGCGGGACTATCCAGCGAACCGTCTCCAGGTAGTACGAGCGTTGCTTCTCCTGGCGCGGGTGCGTGTCCAGGCGTTGCACATTGCTCGCCCGGTCCGCCAACTTCACCAGCAACGCCTCGGTCGGAGCAGAACGCAGCCGCGTCAGGTACGCCTCGCGGTCACCCGACTTCGTGACCCAGTCGACGAGGGTCGCCACCTCCTCGCCGAAGGTGGAACGGACCGTCGCGAGCGTGCACGGAGTGTCCTCCACCACGTCGTGGAGAACCGCGGCCGTCAGAGCCGGCCGCGACGCCACACCGGCGCCGTACGCCAGAAACGCCGTGGCCTCCCGCAGGTGTTCGACATACGGTTCACCCGCGGGTCTGCGCTGGTCACCGTGCCAGTGGGTCGCGAAGGCGACCGCATCGTCCAGGTCGGGTGGCCACGGGTCGCTTGCCGAGAACGTGCGCAGCATGCCTCGAAGACTAAGGAGGAACACGTGGGTGAGCAGGAAATCCGGCGATCTCTGGTGGCACACGCGCCCCTGCGCCGCCGGCCGCACACCATGCTCCGCCGGATGCTCGACCGCACCCCGCCCGACGCCCCGCTCTTCGGGCCCGACGCACCCGTCGCCCGGCTCGAACGTCGGCTCGCCGACCTGCTCGGCAAACCCCGTGCCCTGTTCTTCCCCAGCGGCACCATGGCCCAGCAGGTCGCCCTCCGCATCCACGCCGAGCGCACCGGCCGCCAGACCTTCACCGCGCACCCCGCCAACCACCTCGACCTCTGGGAGCAGCGGGGCTACGCCGCCGTCCACGGACTCCGCTACCACCCTGCGGGCGACGCTCTCCGGCTCCTCACGCTCGACGATCTCCACCAGGTCCACGAGCCGGTCGCCGCGCTGCTGATCGAGCTGCCGCAGCGGGAGATCGGCGGGCTCCTCCCGACCTGGGAGGACCTGAACGCCCAGGTCACCTGGGCTCGCGAGCGGGGCGCCGCCACCCACCTCGACGGCGCCCGGCTGTGGGAGGCCCAGCCCTTCTACGACCGGCCCCACGCCGAGATCGCCGGCCTCTTCGACACCGTCTACGTCTCCCTCTACAAGGGCCTCGAAGGCGTCCGCGGTGCGGTGCTGGCCGGTGACGACGACATCATCGGGCAGGCCGACGTGTGGCGGCAGCGGCTCGGCGGTGCCATCCCCGACGCGTGGCCGCTCGCCGTCGCCGCGATGATCGGGCTCGACGACGTCATGCCGAGGATGGCCGCGTTCCGTGACCACGCCCTCGAGGTCGCCGGGGCCCTCGCCGCCAGCGGGCTCGCCACCGTGGTGCCCGACCCACCTCAGACACCGTTGTTCCACGTCCTGCTGCCGCTCGACGGCGAGGCCGCCACACGGGCCCGCGACGAGCTGTTGGAGGAACAGGGCGTGCAGGTGTTCACCCGGGTGCGTGCCGAGTCGGTGCCCGGATGGTGTGGATTCGAGATAACCATCAGTGAGAACGCGATGGAGTTCACCCCCGAAGAGGTGGTGAGTCTGATCGACGAACTCACCCGGCGCGCCCCTACGGTAGCGGGGTGCCGCTGTTCTCGTTTGAAGGCAAGTCGCCCAACGTCCACCCCGACGCCTGGATCGCGCCCACCGCGACGCTCATCGGGGACGTGACCGTCGAGGCCGACGCGTCCGTCTGGTACGGCGTGGTCATCCGCGCCGACTTCGGCGCCATCGCGATCCGCGCGGGCGCGAACGTGCAGGACAACTCGGTCATCCACGTCGGCATGGGCTCGTGCGAGGTCGGGCCGGGCGCCACGATCGGGCACCTGTGCGTCGTGCACGACTGCACCATCGGCGCGGAGGCGTTGATCGGCAACGGCGCGACCGTGCTCGACGGCGCCGTGGTCGGCAAGCGCGCGATGATCGCGGCCGGCTCCACGGTCACGCCGGGGTCCGACGTGCCTGCCGAGACCGTCGCGTTCGGGTCGCCTGCCAAGAAGCGGGTGCCGCTCACCGGCACCGCCAAGGCCTGGGTCGACCACAACCCGCGGATCTACCAGGATCTCGCGCGGCGGCACCGGGACGGCATCGAACCCGTCTAGGGGAGCGTGTACGGCACGGTCGTGGTGATGCGCTCGAAACCGAGCCGCTCCAGGATCGGGCGGCTGGTGGGCAGCGCGTCGGTGCGCAGGTAGCGGTAGCCACGCTCACGTGCGAGCCGCGCCCGCCTGCTGACCAGCGCGCGGTAGATCCCCCTGCCACGCCACTCCGGCAGCGTGCCGCCACCCCAGAAGCTCGCGAAGTCCGTGCCGACGTGGAAGTCGACGCGTGCCGCGCACACCGGCTCGTCGTCGGCGAGCGCGAGCACCGGGACGACCGCGTCGCCGCGCTGGCGCATGCTCTCGATCATCGGTGTGTGGTCGCCGCCGAACACCGCGTCGTGCACGGCCTTGACCTGCGTCAGACCGTCCTCGTCGGACACGTCGACGAGCCGGATTCCCTCCGGTGACGGGGTTTCCGGCACGTCGCCCACGTCGGCGACCATCAACGCCTCCTCCTCGCCCGGCTGGAGCCCGGCGGCACGCAGACGGTCCGGGAGGTCGGCGGGCTGGTCGTAGGCGTAGTACTTCCACTCGATGGCCCGGCCCGCCTCGGCGAAGTACCGCAGCTGCTCGGCGATGACGTCGTCCGCGTCGGCCTCGGTCAGGTTCGACCACTCGACGCCGGACCAACCGTCCGGATGCGGGCTGACACAACGGATGACGAGACCGACCCGCTCGAACTGGCCGCCGTCCAGGGTGGGCCGGACGACGTTGCGGAGCTGGCGGTCGAACGCCGCGAGCGTGGCTGACTGATCCATGCGCACCAGTGCAGCAGCACGTGTCAAGCGGTTTTCCTTGCCACGGCAAGGAGATGCGAGGTGGCGCCGAGGATCTCCGGCTCACGCTCGGTGCGCTCGAGCAGTTCGAGTACGACGGCCCGCTTGTCCGGGCCGGCGAGCCGCGCGGCGAGGTCGGGGATCCAGTGCGCCATGCCCTCGACCGGCAGCAGGTCGACGAGCGTGAGCCCCGCGTCCGCGATCTCGCCGGCGATCTCGATAGGGCGGTGGAAGTAGCAGGTGGTGAAGCCGTAGGGGATGTTCTGGGTGGCGCGCCTGGTGCCGCTCTCGAGGTCCTCGCGCAGCATCGGGAGAAAGCCGGGGGAGTCGATCACGCCCCGCAGCATGCCCTCGAACAGCGGCGCCCAGCGGCTGATGACCGCGGCGACGACGAGGTCCCGCGTGACACGTCCGGCCTCGGCGAGCGCTCGCACCCGGTCGCCACGGTCGAGCAGGTGGTAGAGCGGCCCGAGGAGCAGGACGGCGTCCCGGCTGCCGTCGGGTTCGTCGAGCGCGCGGGCGTCACCCTCGACGGCGTCGATTCCCTTTCCTCGCGCGGAATTCACGTGCCTCGGCACGGGGTCGACGAGCCTGACGCGGTGGCCCTCGCC
This sequence comes from Actinophytocola oryzae, assembly GCF_004364325.1. Lineage (GTDB taxonomy): Bacteria > Actinomycetota > Actinomycetes > Mycobacteriales > Pseudonocardiaceae > Actinophytocola > Actinophytocola oryzae. The sequence continues at coordinate 80,892 of NZ_SOCP01000022.1, forward strand.
CGCGAGCCAGGTCGCGTACGCGCCGGAAGCTCCTCCCACGTCAAGGACTTCGGCCCCCGGCGGCAGGTAGCGTTGCAACAACACCTTGGTGCGTAACACTTCTATCGAGTCGACCAGGCGGCTTTCCTCACCGCCGCGCTCGTAGTACTCGAGGATGTCGGCGTCCATGTCGGGACGGTAGCCGCGTCGTACGGAGAAAGCACTTGAGTTTCACGTAACGGCAGTTTCTAGCGTGCTCGCCATGGCACAGAAACAGAAGTTCCGCGTGACGCTCGAGCTGCCGGCGGGCGAGGCTCCGATGGTCGACCTCGGCAAGATGCTGGGACAGACGGGCGTGAACCTGGTCGAGGTGAAGCGCGGCTACGACGCGGTCACCGCCACCCAGCGCGGTGACGTGGTCCCTGTGGTGGTCACGGTGTTCGAGGACCGCACGTTCACACTGCGCCTGAAGACGCCACCGACCGCGTTCCTGATCCGAAAGGCGTTGGGAGGTAACGGTTCTCCACGGCCTGGGCACGTGTCGGCCGGCACGCTGACGCAGTCCCAGCTGCGTGCGATCGCCCAGCGCAAACTGCCCGACCTGAACACGACGGACCTGGACGCCGCGGCACGGATAATCGCGGGCACGGCTCGCTCGATGGGAATTTCCATCGTGGAGTGAAGTTGTCCACAGCCGATGCGGTTGTCCACAGGCAAGATCGACATCGCCTCTTCTGTCACCCCCTGCCAGTAGACTGGCATGGCGGGAGGCCCCCGGGATCGGGTGGGGGCTGGGCATCGCGCGCGAGTAGATGATCATGGGGCGCCCGGGTGTGGCGGGACGTGACGGTGTGGGGTTGGTGGAACCGGTACCCGGACCGTGTTCGGGTCAGTAACGTTCATGCATGTCTTGCTACGTGTGTGACAAGCACAAGTCCGGTGACGGGCTGGTCGCGTCGGACGGGCTCGTCGTCGTCGGGCACGTGCTGCCCGACGCGCCCAACACCAACGGGCGGGTCTACCTCGGACACCTCGTCGTCGAGCCCCGGCGGCACGTCGGCGGTCTGGCCGGGCTCACGAGCGACGAGGCCGCCGCCCTCGGCCGGTGGGCCGCCCTGGCCGCCAAGGCCCTCGACGCCGAGCACGTCTACTCCCAGATAGTCGGCCACCAGGTCGACCACCTGCACATGCACCTCGTCCCCCGCTACCCCGGCACGCCCCGCGAGTACTGGTGGCCGAGGCTCGACAGTTGGCCCGACGCCCCGATGGGTGGTCAGGACGAAGTCACCCGCCTGGTGGACGACATCCGGGCGCGACTCGATGTGGACCTGCTGGGTCGATAGTGTCGGGGTCGCACCGAATGACTATGGAGGCCACCCCGATGCACCAGCCGGCGATTCCCCACCTTGCCGCCGCCGACCCCGAGCTCGCCCAGCTCGTCGAGAGCGAGGCCCAGCGCCAGTTCGAGAAGGTCCGGCTCATCGCGTCCGAGAACTACGTCTCCACGGCGGTGCTCGAGGCCACCGGCAGCGTGCTGACCAACAAGTACTCCGAGGGCTACGCGGGCAAGCGTTACTACGAGGGCCAGCAGTTCATCGACCAGATCGAGACCCTCGCGATCGAGCGGGCCAAGGCGCTGTTCGGGGTCGACCACGCCAACGTGCAGACCTACTCCGGCTCGCCTGCCAACCTCGCCGTCTACCTGGCGCTCGCGGCACCCGGCGACACCGTCATGGGCATGGCGCTCCCCGCGGGCGGCCACCTCACCCACGGCTGGTCCGTCTCCGCGACCGGCAAGTGGTTCCGGGCCGTCCAGTACGGCGTGCGCAAGGACACCGGGCGCATCGATCTCGACGAGGTCCGCGACCTGGCCATCAAGGAACAGCCGAAGCTGATCTTCTGCGGTGGCACGGCCATCCCGCGCACGATCGACTTCCCCGGTTTCGCGGAGATCGCCAAGGAGGTCGGCGCCGTCCTGGTCGCCGACATCGCGCACATCGCCGGGCTCATCGCCGGTGGCGCGCACCCCTCGCCCGTCGGCCACGCGCAGGTCATCTCCACCACCACGCACAAGACGCTCCGCGGCCCCCGAGGCGCGATGCTCATGTCCGACGCCGAGCACGCCAAGGCACTCGACAAGGCCGTCTTCCCCGGCCTGCAGGGCGGCCCGCACAACCACACCACCGCAGGCATCGCCGTCGCGCTGGCCGAGGCCGCGCGGCCCGAGTTCCGCGACTACGCGGCCGCCGTGGTCGCCAACGCCAAGGCGCTCGCCGACTCGCTCATGGCGCGCGGCTTCGACCTCGTCTCGGGCGGTACGGACAACCACCTGATCCTCGTGGACGTGACCGGCAAGGGCATCGCGGGCAAGCCCGCGGCCAAGGCACTGGACCGGGCCGGGATCGAGCTGAACTACAACACCGTCCCGTTCGACCCGCGCAAGCCGTTCGACCCCTCCGGCCTCCGGCTCGGCGCGGCGGCCATCACCACCCGCGGTCTCGGTGTCGACCAGATGCCGCAGATCGCCGAGTGGATCGACCGCACGGTCACGGCCGCGAACGACGGCGACGACACCGCGATCGCCGCCATCGCCGCCGAGGTCAGGGAGCTGCTCGCGAGCTACCCGATGCCCGGCTGGGCCTAGGCGCGCACGAACCTGGGCGTGCTCGGCCAACCCTCGTTGTGCGCCCGGTCCAGCGCGGTCACCACGTAGCTGTACCGCTGTCCGGCCACGGCCGTCGCGTCGGTGAACGTCTGGACCGGGCCACGCCCCGCCCTGAGCGTGCCCACCAGGTGCCGCCCGTCCGCGAGGTCGCAGCGGCCAAGCAGCGTGTGCCCGTCCAGCCGGTACACCGCGAACGACGTCGCCGCGCCGGACACCCAGCCCAGCCGCACGCCGCCGGGGGTCCGCTCCGCGTCCACGATCGCGGGCAGGCCCGGTCCGCGACCGGTGAGCCTGCCCGCGGTCGGCGGCACGGCGGGCACCCCGTAGTGGTCGGCCTTCACGATCGACATGTGGTCGAGCCTGTTCGCCCGGACCTGCGCGGCCGAGAAGTAGATGTCGCCCTCGACCTCCGGGTAGTCCCGGTTGAACGTCAGCTGCCTGCTCATCTCGTTCGGGTCCTGCCACGCGGCGGGCTGCGCCGGGTTGGCCACCTTGTGGTTGGCGTGCCCGATGTAGAGGTGCACGCCGGTTCCCGCCACGATCGACGACCACCACGGCACGAGCTTCGCGTAGTCGGCGACCTCGAAGCCGATGTTCCAGTACACCTGCGGCGTGATGTAGTCGAGCCACCCCTCGCGCACCCACTTCACGGTGTCCGCGTACAGGTCGTCGTAGGTCTGCACGCCGGCCTGCGTCGGCGAGCCCGCCGGGTCGGTCGAGGCGTTGCGCCACACCGCGAACGGGCTCACGCCGAACTGCACCCACGGCTTCGCGGACCGGATCGCCGAGGACAGCCCGGACACGAGCGCGTCGATGTTCGCCCTGCGCCAGTCCGCGAGCGACAGGCCGCCGCCGTACTGCGCGTAGGTGGCGGCGTCGTCGAAGGTCTGGCCCGCGACCGGGTAGGGGTAGAAGTAGTCGTCGAAGTGGACCGCGTCGATGTCGTACCGGCGGACCGCGTCCATGATCGCGTCGATGGTGAACGTCCGGACCTCGGGGATGCCGGGGTTGTAGTACAGCTTCCCGCCGTAGGAGACGACCCAGTCCGGGTGCACGCGGGCGGGGTGCGTCGGCACCAGCGCGTTGACGTCGGTGCCCATGGAGACCCGGTACGGGTTGAACCAGCCGTGGAACTCGAGGTTGCGCTTGTGCGCCTCGTCGACCGCGAACCTCAGCGGGTCGTAGCCGGGGTCCTGGCCCTGCGTGCCGGACAGCCAGTGCGACCACGGCTCGAGCGGCGACGGCCAGAACGCGTCGGCCGTCGGCCGGACCTGCACGACCACCGCGTTCAGCCCGAGCGCCACGGCCTCGTCGTACCAGCGCAGGAGCTCGGTCTTCTGCTCGTCCGCCGTGAGCCCGGTCCTGGACGGCCAGTCGATGTTGGAGACGCTCGCGATCCACTCGGCCCGCAGCTGCTGCTTCGGCGTCGCCGGGTCGGGCACGCAGGCGCGCGACGCGGGTGCCGCGGTCACCGCGGGGGCGGCGGCGCCGAGCGTGAACGCGCACAGGAGAAGGACGAGGAGACGACGCATTGGAGCAGTCTGTCGTTCTGACTCCCCAGACGCCAATCGTGAGCAGGTAACGAGTTGTGTTACATGGATGGCGATCTTTGACCGTACGGTACGTCCCGCATGTCCGCTTTTCGAGGTTCGTGTTGGTCAGACGCTCGGCTGAGGCTGGTGTCACAATGTAATTCGCTTGCCTCATGACCTAGGCTAAGTGCATGCTTGTATCGACCAACTAATTGGGTGATGCAAGCAATCAGGGAGGCTCGGCCGTGGTCGCAGCGGGGATCGACTCCGAGGCAGCCGAACTGACACAGGCCGACATCGAGGCCGGCCGACGGCTGGCGACAGCGATGTTCGCGCTGGGCAAGCAGCAGGCAACCCTCGGCCACAAGATGAGCCGGGCGGGTGTCGACCGTTCCGCGGTCATGCTGCTCAAGACGCTCATCCACATGGGACCGAGCAGGTCGAGCGCGCTGGCGTCGGCTGTGCACTCCGACCCGTCGACGGTCAGCAGGCAGATCGCCGGCCTCGTGCGGGACGGTCTGGTGGAGCGAAGGGCCGACCCCGAGGACGGCAGGGCGAGCGTGCTCGTGCCGACCGAGGCGGGGCTGACGCTCCTTGAAGAGCAGCGCAGGCGGATCGGGCTCGCGCTCGCTCGAGTAGTACGGCAGTGGGCGCCCGAGGACCTGGACAGGTTCCTCGTGCTGCTCGAACGGTTCGTGGCGGACCACGAATGCAACCTGCCGGCGATCATCAACGAATGCGTGTCACTCGCGCGTTCCGAAGGGGAGAAGTAGATGTCCGAGTCAACCTCGCGCGCGGTGCCCGAGGTGCAGGGGGAGCGGGGCGCCCTGTCGCACCGCCAGATCATGACGATCCTCGCCGGCCTCATGATGGGCATGTTGCTGGCGGCGCTCGACATGACCATCATGGGCTCGGCGACGAAGACGATCGCCGACCAACTGCACGGACAGACCATTCAGGCGTGGGTCACCACCGCGTACCTGATCACGTCGACGATCTCGACGCCGCTGTACGGCAAGCTGTCCGACATCCTCGGCCGCAAGCCTATGTACCTGACGGCGATCTCACTGTTCCTCGCCGGCTCGCTGTTGTCGGTGTTCGCGAACTCGATGTACGAACTCGCCGCGTTCCGCGCGGTGCAGGGTCTCGGTGCCGGCGGTCTGATGTCGCTGGTCTTCGCGATCATCGCCGACATCGTCTCGCCACGTGAACGAGGTCGCTACAGCGGTTACTTCATGGCGGTGTGGGGCACGTCCAGCGTGCTCGGCCCGGTGATCGGCGGGTTCTTCGCCGGTGCGGACACGATCCTCGGCATCGACGGCTGGCGCTGGGTGTTCCTGGTGAACGTGCCCGTCGGCATCGTCGCCCTGTTCGTGGTGGCGAAGGTGCTGAACGTGCCGCACACCAAGGTCGACCACCGCGTCGACTACTGGGGTGCCGCGGCGCTCACCGTCACGCTCGTGCCGTTGCTGATCATCGCCGAGCAGGGCCGGGAGTGGGGCTGGGCCTCGCCCGCGGCGCTCACGATGTACGCCATCGGCGCGTTCGGCCTGATCGCGTTCGTCGCGATCGAGCGGTGGATGAAGGACGAGGCGCTGTTGCCGCTGCGGTTGTTCCGCAGGCCGACCTTCACGCTGACCAACATCATCAACTTCGTGATGGGTCTCGGCATGTTCGGCATGATGATGTCGCTGCCGCTGTACCTGCAGATCGTGAAGGGCGCGACGCCGACCGAGTCCGGCCTGCTGACCCTGCCGATGACCGCGGGCATCCTCACGGCGTCGATGGGAAGCGGCATCCTGATCTCGAAGACCGGTCACTACAAGCGGTTCCCGGTCATCGGCCTCGGGCTGCTCTCGGTGGCGATGTTCCTGTTCTCGACCATCGGCGTCGACACGCCGATGTGGCAGACGATGCTGATCATGGGTCTGGCCGGCCTCGGCCTCGGCCAGTGCATGCAGACGCTGATCCTGGCCATCCAGAACGACGCACCGCCCAGGGACATGGGTGTGGCGACCTCCGCGGCGACCTTCTTCCGGTCGATCGGCGGCACCGTCGGCACCGCGGTCTTCCTGTCGATCCTGTTCAGCGTCGTGGGCGGCAAGATCGCCAACGCGTTCCTGAGCGTGCGGACCGACCCGGCGTTCCTGGCGGCACTGCAGCAGAACCCGCAGTTCGCCCAGGGCGTGCAGAGCGGTTCCGGGCTCGACCTGAACAACACCGAGTTCCTGAACAGCCTCGACCCGACGCTGGCCAGGCCGATCCTCACCGGCTTCGCCGACTCGATCGACACGGTGTTCATGATCGGCGGGTTCGTCACCCTGGTGGCCTTCGTGCTGATCTGGTTCCTCAAGGAGACGCCGCTGTCCGAGCGCTCGGGCATCCAGCGCAGCGACGACCAGGCGGAGGAGGACGCGGCCGCCGCGTCCGCACCGGCGATCGCGCACTGATCTGATCGCGGGGAGGTGAGAGCCCGCACGCCCTTCGGGGTGTGCGGGCTCGCCTCTTTCTCAGTGCTCGCCCAACTCCTTGAGCCGGGCATAGGAGCGGTGGATCTCCTTCTCGGCCTCGTCGCGGCCGACCCAGGAGGCACCCTCGACGCTCTTGCCCGGCTCCAGGTCCTTGTAGACCTCGAAGAAGTGCTGGATCTCCAGCCGGTGGTACTCGGCGAGGTGGTGGATGTCGCGCAGGTGCTCGGTGCGCGGGTCCGCGGCGGGCACGCACAGCACCTTGTCGTCACCACCCTTCTCGTCGGTCATGCGGAACATGCCGATGGCGCGTGACTTGATCAGGCAGCCGGGAAAGGTCGGCTCCTGGACGAGCACGAGCGCGTCCAGGGGGTCGCCGTCCTCGCCGAGGGTGTTCTCCACGAAGCCGTAGTCAGCCGGGTACTGGGTGGCGGTGAAGAGTGTCCGGTCGAGACGGATCCGCCCGGTGACATGGTCCATCTCGTACTTGTTGCGTACGCCCTTGGGGATTTCGATCGTGACGTCGAACTCCACGGTTTCCTCGCTCAAATCGGCTCGTCTCGGTGTGCGGATAGTCTGGCGTACTGCTGGCGACCGATTGGGGAGGGCACGTGCCGCAGCCCGGCGATGGCGACCTCTGGCCGAAGAACGACGACGACAAGGCGCGCGACAAGTCGTCCGCGCCGGTCAAGGACGCCGCGACGCACAAGCTGCCGGTGCCTGACCAGCAGGAGAAGGCGGCAGGCGGGAGCTGGTTCGACCCACCCGCCGAGGAGGAACCGGCTGCGGAAAGTGACAAAACGCACGCCAAACCGGGCCAGCAACGCACGCAGCCGGTGAGCTGGCCGGTGGCCGAGTTGGCGAAACAGGCCAGGAACCCCGACGCGGAGAAGACGGTCTTCGTCCGGCCGGTCGAGCTGAAACCGGGGCCGTCGAACGCGACTCAGGCGGCCAGTGCGTTTGTGAGTCCACCCAAAGCGGACAAATCGTCTTCTTCGTGGCCGTCCGCGCAGGACAAGTCGGTGAAGTCCACCCCATCGGGTGGTCCCGAGTCGGGGTCTGAGTCGGAGAAGGCCATGGCTGAGCGGGTCGAGGAGCGGCCCGCCAAGCCGGAACCACCGTCGGACCGGGGCTGGTTCGACTCCCCAGCCGGCGAGGCCGACTCTCCGGCGGAGGCGAAGCCGTCGACTCCCGAACCACCTACGAAGCCAACGCAGCACGCCGACGCCGCCGACGCGCACCCGGAGCCGCCGAAGACCTCCGAGGACGAGCTGGCCGAGCCCGCCCAGCCCGTCGAACCCGCCCAGCCCGTCGAGTCGGCCCAGCCCAGCGACTCGGCTCGCTCTGACGCCTCTGCCTCGCCCGCCGAGCCCACTCGTTCCGGCGCGTCTGCCTCGTCTTCGGAGGCTGCCCGGTCTGACGCTCGCCAGCCTGGGGAGGCCCAGGCCGGCGAGCGTGGCCCCTTCACCGAACCTGCCCGGTTCAGCGAGGCTGCTCAGTCCGCCGACCCTGACCGTTCTGGCGAGTCTGCCCGCTCCGGTGAGTCTGCCCGTTCCGACGAGTCTGTGGGGTTTGGCGAGTCCGCCCGTTTCGACGAGCCTGTGCGGTCTGGCGAGACTGACCGTTCTGGCGAGTCGTCGCGGTCTGGCGAGGATGGCCGTTCGGCCGAGCCTGCCGAGTCCGGCCGCTCTGGCGAGCGTGGTCGGTCTGGCGAGGCCGCCTGGTCTGGCGAGTGGGGCAGTTCCGCTGAAGCTGCTCGTTCTGGCGAGTCTGCGCGCTTTGGTGAGCGTGGCCGGTCTGATGAGGGCGTCCGGCCCAGTGAGGATGACCGTTCCGTCGAGCCTGACCGTTCTGGCGAGTCTGCTCGCTCTGACGAGCGTGGCCGGTCTGATGAGGGCGTCCGGCCCAGCGAGCAGGACCATTTCGCCGAGCCTGCCCGTTCCGCCGAGTCTGCCCGGTCTGGTCAGGGCGACCGATCTTCCGCGTCTGCCTGGTCCGGCGGGCGGGTCCAGCCTGGTGAGACCACCCAGGCCGCCGAGTCCGCCCAGGCTGTCGAGTCTGCCCAGTCTGGCGAGCGTGGCGGATCTGCGTGGTCCGGCGGGCGTGGTCTCTTCGAACCGAGCGTCGATCCCGCCCCGCGGAAGACCGAACCGGAGCCGGCCAAGGACACAGGTCCCGCCGAGGACCGTCCTGCCCAGAAGAGCCCCGAGCCGCAGGGTGTGCCCGCCGAGAACGGCGGACACCTCCTGGCGAGCTTCGGCCCCAGCGCCCCAAGCCACGAGAGCGACACCGGCGACCGGGCGAAGCCGTCCGCTGGTGTTCCCGATGCCGCTTCGGGCGAGACGGACTCCGCCGAGAGCGTGTCGTCCCCGCCGGATACCGAGCCGACCCACACCGAGCGCGGCAGTGAGCCGAACGAACGGGTCCGGGCCGCCGAGCCGGAGTCTCCGCCCGCGGAGCCGACCGACGGTGGACACCTTCAACCGGGTGGACGGCCCGAGGAGCCGGACAGTGCGTCCGCCGACGCGCCGACTGCCTTCTTCCGTCCCGTCAGCAAACCGTCGGCCGAGCAGAAGCCTGGTGACCGTGGGTGGCCCGGCGCCGAGGCCCAGCGCGCGAAGCCTGCGGACTCCCAGCCCAAGCAGCAGGGCAGCGAATCGGCAGCGACCGCCGTCTTCCGGCCGGTCGGTGACCCGTCGCGCCTGACCGAACCATCTCGTCAGTCCGACTCGTCGCGCCAGGCCGACCAGTCCCGCCAGGCCGATGTGCTTCGCTCGCCCGAGTCGTCCCGGCAGTCCCAACCGCTTCGGCGGTCGGAGCCGCCTCGTGCCGGTACTGACAGCTCTACCGTCAACATCGGCCGCCCGGACGCCGGGCAGGGCACCCGCTCTCCCATCGACAGCCCGACGGTCAACTACCTCCGACCCGTCCAACCGCCGAAACGCCCCCCAACCGACCAGCCGAGCTTCGTCCGCCCCCGTGGCGACAGCCCCCTCCGCGCCGACGGCCTCACCCGCGCCGACAACCCGCCCAGGACTGACGGGCCCCCGAGGACCGATGGCCCGCACCGACCGGACGGCCTGACCCGGCCCGACGGCTTGACCCGGCCTGACGGCCCGCACCGGCCTGACGGGCCAGCTCGAGGCGATGGCCTCAGCCGAGGTGAGGGCCGCGCCGACGGTCCGACCAGCAGGCAGTCCGAGTGGCCCCCGCCCGAGCCACCCCGCGCCGCACCCCAACGCGTCGGCCCGCCTCCTCCCACCGACCCACCCACCGAACCACAACGGCGGAAGAAGCCGCTCCTCATCGCCGCCATCGCGGTCGTGGCCGTCATCGGTGTCGCGGCGGGCGTGATCTTCGGGGTCCCCGGCGTCGCCGAGAAGCTCGGCCTGGCAGGCGAGGACGCCGTCGCCATCCAGCCGCCGCCCGGTCCGATCAGCTACTCCCCGGACCTGCACGGTCCGGCCACCACCGCCCCGACCCCGACCAAACAGGGCGTCGAACAGGCGCTGGCCGGCCCCATCGCGAACTCGGCCCTCGGCACCGTCACCGGCGTCGTCGTCGACCCCGCCACCGGGGACTCGCTCTACGAACGTGACGCGGGCAACGCCATCACCCCCGCCTCCACCGGCAAGCTCCTCACCGCTGCCGCCGCGCTGCTGAGCCTCGACCACACCCAGCAGCTCATCACGAAGGTCGTCGAGGGCGAACAGCCCGGCGACGTGATCATCGTCGGCGGGGGCGATCCGACCATCTCGTCCCTCAAGGACGGCCACGAGTCGGTGTTCCCCGGCGCCGCGCACCTGTCCGACCTCGTCGACCAGGTCAAGGCGAGCGGCACCAAGGTCAACACCGTCTACATCGACCAGAGTCGTTACGCCGCACCGCGCATGGCGCCCAGCTGGCTCCCCGAGGACGTCGCGGGCGGCTACATCGCACCGATCGTCCCGGCCATGCTCGACGGCGACCGCCAGGACGCGACCGCCAACTACTCGCCGCGCACCAACGATCCGGGCCGGACCCTCGTCGACGAGTTCGCCTCGCGGATCGGTGCGGGCGCGGCGTCCTCGATCGAGAAGAAGGCGCCTGCGAACGCCAAGGTGCTCGGTGAGATCCGTTCCGCGCCCGTCTCGCAGCTCGTCGACAACATGCTCGACCACTCCGAGAACACGCTCGGCGACATCCTCGCGCACGAGGTCGCGATCAAGGCGGGCCAGGAGCCCACGTTCGACGGCGCCAGCAAGGCGATGCTCGACATCCTGCGGCAGAACGACTTCGACGTGGACGGTGTCGTGCTCAAGGACGGCAGCGGCATGTCCACCGAGAACAAGGTGTCCGCGAAGCTGCTCGCCCAGATCCTCGCCGTCGCGGCCGGTCCGGACGGAAAGGACGGACGCACCGCGAAGCTCCGCCCACTGCTCGGCGGTCTGCCCGTCGCGGGCGGCAGCGGCACGCTCGCCGACCGGTACAACCAGGGGTCCGCGACCGAGGGCAAGGGCTGGGTGCGTGCCAAGACCGGCACGCTGACCGGCGTCAACTCGCTCGCGGGCATCGTGATGGACAAGGACAACCGGCCGCTCGTGTTCGCCTTCCTCACCAGCGGCACGAACGGGAGCACCGCCAGGCCCGCTCTGGACACCGTCTCGGCCGCGTTACGAGGTTGTGGCTGTCAGTAGCAGGCGGGGTTCGACTTTCGTCAGGTAGCGTCGATGTCATGAGCACGGCGACCAGCCCCGCGCGGCAGACCGAAAATCGCAACCCGGTCGACTGGGGTGTCGCGGTGACCACCGCTCAGCGGCTGGTCAAACCCGGCCCCTCGGTACCGATCGAGGAGGCGGAGCGCGCGGTCGCGCAGCTGCGCGCGGCGACGGGCGTCGCCGAGACGCACGTGCGCGAGCTGACCGGGCTCGGCATGGACCTGCCGCTGTACGAGGGTGACGTCGTGGACCGCCGCCGCTGGGTCGAGGCCGCGGCGGAGGGACTCGCGGCCCTCACCGACGGCGCGCTGCCGGTCGGCTCGAACCGGCCGATGGGCGGCGTCCTCGCGGGCAGTGCCGGCGTGCAGGCCGGCATGGTGCTCGCGTTCCTCGGCGGCCGCGTGCTCGGCCAGTACGACCCGTTCGGCGGCGAGGGCACCGGTGGGCGGCTGCTGCTCGTCGCGCCGAACATCATGGGGGCGCAGCGGGCGCTGGACGTGCCGGACGAGGACTTCCAGATGTGGGTGTGCCTCCACGAGTGCACGCACCGCCTGCAGTTCACGGCCGTGCCCTGGCTGCGCGGCTACTTCTCCGGTGAGGTCGCCAACTTCCTCGCGGGCCTCGACGAGACCGCGACCAGCGCGTTCGCCAGGCTGCCGGAGGTCATGAAGCAGATCCGGCGCGGCCGGGGCGAGGACACCGACGCCGGCCCGATCGGGCTGGTCGAGCTGCTGCAGTCGCCGAGGCAGCGGGCCGTGTTCGACCGGCTGATCGCCCTGTCGACGCTGCTGGAGGGCCATGCCGACCACGTGATGGACGCGGTCGGCCCGTCCGTGGTGCCGAGCGTGGCGACCATCCGGGCGCGGTTCACCGCACGGCGGCGTGGCGGCGGGGTGCTCGACCGGATCCTGCGGGCGCTGCTCGGCGTCGACGCGAAGGTCAAGCAGTACGCGGCGGGCGCGGCCTTCACCAGGCACGTGGTCGACGAGGTCGGGATGTCCGGTTTCAACGTGGTGTGGGAGTCGCCGGAGACGCTGCCGCTGCGCACGGAGATCGCCGACCCGGCGGCGTGGGTACGGCGCATCCACGGCCGGTGACCGACTTCCGCCCGGTCGCACGTACTCGGCAGGCAGTGCGGGACCTGCTCGCCGGAGTGGACTTCCCCGACGTCGCGGTGGCCGTTTCCGGCGGCGCCGATTCCCTTTCGCTCGCGGCGGCGACCGTGCACGTGGCGAGCAGGCGTCGGCTCACCGTCCACGGGCTGATCGTCGACCACCAGCTTCAGCCGGGTTCGGCCGACGTGGCCGCGACGGCCGCCAAGCAGCTGCACGGCCTCGGCGTCGACGACGTGCGCGTGCTGACGGTGACCGTGACCGGCCGGGGCGGTCCCGAGGCGGCTGCTCGCAACGCCCGCTACGCGGCGCTGCGCTCGGCGGGGTTCCCGATCGTCCTCCTCGGCCACACCCTCGACGACCAGGCCGAGACCGTCCTGTTGGGACTCGGCCGCGGCTCGGGTCCCCGCTCGATCGCGGGCATGCGTGGGCTGGACCTCCCGTGGGGCCGTCCCTTCCTGTCGGTGCCCCGTGTTACCACTGTCGCGGCATGCGATGCGCTGGGACTGACCACGTGGGACGACCCCCACAACGTCGATCCGGCCTACACGAGGGTCCGGCTGAGGAGGGAGGTGCTGCCGCTGCTGGAGGACGTGCTGCGAGGCGGGGTGGCGCCCGCGCTGGCACGGACGGCGGCGCAGTTGCGTGAGGACACTGAGGCGTTGGACACACTGTCGGCGCGGCTGCTGACGGCCGCGCTGACCGAAGAGGAGTTGGACGCGGCGGTTCTGTCGGCCGAACCGCCCGCGTTGCGGCGCAGGACAGTGCGCCGCTGGCTCCTCGATGTCGGTGTGCCCGAACTGACCGACGCGCACCTGCGGTCGGTGGACGCACTGATCGGTGAGTGGCGGGGACAGGGCGCCGTGTGGCTGCCCGGCAACTTTGCCGTCGGGCGGGCCCGTGGCAGGCTTCGAGTGACCGCGTGGGAGCCAGGAGAGGGGACCGGGTGTACGGCGACGACATCGCCTCCGTGTTGATCACCGAACAGCAGATCCAGGACAAGATCAAAGATCTCGCGAAGCAGGTGTCCGACGACTACCCGGAGCGGGGCGACCGCGCTGACCTGGTACTGGTCGGTGTGCTGAAGGGCGCGGTCATGTTCATGACCGACCTCGCCCGCGCGCTGACCGTGCCGGTGCAGATGGAGTTCATGGCAGTGAGCTCCTACGGCTCGTCGACGTCCTCGTCGGGCGTCGTGCGGATTCTCAAGGACCTGGACCGCGACATCGCGGGACGCAACGTGCTGATCGTCGAGGACATCATCGACTCGGGCCTGACGCTGTCGTGGCTGCTGAAGAACCTGGCGGCGCGCAACCCCGCGTCGCTCGAGGTCTGCACGCTGCTGCGCAAGTCGGAAGCCGTGAAGGTCGAGGTGCCCGTGAAGTACGTGGGCTTCGAGATCCCGAACGAGTTCGTCGTCGGCTACGGCCTCGACTACGCCGAGCGCTACCGGGACGTGCCCTACATCGGCACGTTGGACCCCAGGGTCTACTCGTCCTGATGGTGTTGTCGCCGGTGGCCCTGGACTTCCTCGGCCGCCGGCGAACCGCCCCGGCCCTCTGTGTCAATGCGCCCCTGGCTGTTATGCCGGTGCGTTAACCTCGCAGATGTCACGTGCCGCACGAGGGGTGTGCGCGGCGGGGAACATGGGGAGCAACACGTGTACGAGGCAATCGGAGGCGCCGTAGCCGCCTTCAGCTACGCCGCGATGGCCGGCCAGGTCTCGATCGAGGCCGACGCGGCCGCGGAAGCACTCGAGAAGATCGGCAAGGTCAAGGACCAGCTCACCGAACTGGCGACGAGTGGCGGCCACGGCGGCAGCGAGGTCGCGTTGGGGGCGAACCCGATCGGCGTGGCCATGGCGCAGAAATCCATGGGCCGATATGACGGTGGGGACTCCTTCATGGCCTCGATCGGGCTGCTCCTCGACCAGACCACGAAGGCCGAGACCGCGTTGAAGCAGTGCATCGCCAACTACGTGGACACCGACGACCTCCACGCCGCCCAGTACAACAGGGCGCACCAGTAGTGGGTTCGCTTCGGAAGCACAGCATGGCGGCCGCTGTCGGCCTCGCCGTGCTGACGGTTCTGTCCGCCTGTGACAGCGCGACGGCCGGGCAGCCGGAACCGAAGGAGACCACCTCGCGGTCCGCGCCGGAGTCGACGGAGGAACCCACCTCGGAGACCGAGGCCCCGGACTACTCGCTCGCCCGCCTGTGCGAGCTCCTCTCGCCGGAGGAGGCCGAGCAGCTGGGCGGCTCGGCGGAGGGCAAGAAGACCAACAGCGTCTCGGACGGCCACGCCGTCTGCCAGTGGTCGGACAAGATCACTCTCGTGGTCGGCTCACAGAACGACATGACCACCGCGAGCGCCGAGACCGGGCCGGGCATCACCCTCACCCGGACCACGATCGACGGCCTGACCGCGGTGCAGCAGGTGAAGACCGAACCGGTGACCGTCTGCCAGGTGATGGTGGAGTTGCCCAGCGGGAAGCTCTTCACCTCGGCCGTGTCGGTGTTGTCGGCCGGTGAGGGCCAGTACGACCCGTGTCAGGTGGCGACCCAGGCGTCGAACCTGATCATTCCCAGGGTGAAGGACCAGTAAGGGGGCACTGCGATGGCGCCGAACAACGAACACCATCACCACCACTACGACACCAACCGGTACGCGGGTGACCAGGCGGCCGACAACCGGCGCGTCATGAACCACATGCCGTCCGAGGACCGGGTGCCCACGCAGGACATCCAGCAGTCGATCAACGCCCAGCAGGCGGCCGACCTCTCGCACGGTGTCCGCATGGGGGACGATCGCGTCATCGGGGACACACCGAACTGGGACGCCTACGACAGCGAGCAGCTCTACAGGTTCGCGACGGAGAACAACAGCCCGTACACCGCGGACGACCTCGGCCGGTCGTTCAACGACGGTGGCAACAGCCTGGCCGAGGCGGCCAACGGCCTCTTCGACGCCGTGACCAGGCTCGACGGCGCCTGGACTGGTGTCGCGGCCGAGTCGGCCACAGGGGCGCTCGCCCCGCTCGCGCAGGCCGCCGGGATCGCCGGGCAGACCGCGCAGCTCATGGGTGTGCGCATGTCGCAGCAGTCCGTCGCCGCCAGTGAGGTGCGCAAGCTGCCGCCGCCGAAGAAGTTCGACCAGCAGCAGTCGCTGCACGCGATGGTCGCCGGCGGCCCGGCCGCCATGCAGGCGGACCTCAAGACGCAGAAGGACGCCGCCGACGCGGTGAAGAAGGAACAGATCTCCTACCTGAACACCTACACCTCCTCGATGAGCATCGTCGACGCGCAGACGCCGTCGTTCGTGCCGCCGGAGGAGACGATCGGCGGGGGAAACGGTAACGGGAACAGCATCACGGGCGAGCGGGTCTTCATCCCGCAGACCGGTGGGCCGGTGCCGAACCCCGGCGGGTCCACCGACACAGGAACACCGCGAAACCCCAACACCGGCTTCACCGGTCCCAACGGCGACCAGCCCGGGTTCGTGAGCGGCGACGGGAACGGGCCGACCGACCAGAGTGGCTTCACCCCGGGGCTCACCACCGGCTCGTCCGCGTTCACGCCGCCCACCAACTCGCCGACGCCGAACACCTTCGGGCCCGGCGGCGGCACCCCGGGTGCCCCCGGCGGTGGCGTGCCGGGCGCGGGTTCCGGTGGCTTCGGTCCCGGGTTCGGTGGCTTCGGCACTCCTGGCGGTACGGGCGGCTTCGGCGCGGGCGGTGGCCCCGGTGCGGGTGCCGGCGGTCCCGGCGCGGGCAGTGGGAACCCGGCGGCCCGACCCGTGGCGGGCGGCATGGGCGGTGCCGGCGGCGCGGGTGGTCGTGGCGGCTCCGGTGCCGGTGGTGCTCCCCGCGGCAAGGGCGAGGGTGAGGAGGACAAGGAGCACACGCGCCCGTCCTACCTGGTCGAGGGCGACCCGGAGAGCACGTTCGGCAGCGACGAGCTGACCGCCCCGCCGGTCATCGGAGGCGACGACTGACGTGCGCGAACGGACGCTCAGCCCCATCGCGCTGGACTTCGTCTGGGAGGCGCTCGACGCCGGTGAGCCGCCCTACCCGCTGGAGGTCCAGTCGCATGGGGCGACCGTGGACGGCAGACGCATGCTGCGGCAGCGGGTCCGCGAGGACCTGATCGCCAACCGGCTGCTCACCCCAGCCGGACGCCTGGAGCCCGAGCTCGAGGAGTGGCTGCTGGCACTGGCCAACGCCGACCTCAGCATCGACTCGGTGTTCCTGCCGGACACGGGTGCCGAGCCGGTGCTGGCGCTGGCCGCCAGCGGGCGGGGCGCCGCCGTGCTCGCCGTCCAGCAGAAGAGCGGCCTGCACCTGCGCCCGATCCCCAGGGACGGCCTGGTGTCGGCCGTCGTCGGCATGCTGCCGCCCGCACGCCGGGGCACCGAGACGTCGATCTCGCTGCCCGCCGCCGAACTCGCCGCGGTCGGCGGTGGCGTGAACCAGCGGGCCAGTGACGTCGAGACCCGCAAGGCACTCGCCAGGCTGACCGCCCTGCCCAACCAGCGCGGTGGCCAGATCGCGGTCAACAGCCGTACCGAGATGCGTGGCCGACGCCGCTCGCCGGTGCTGTCCTGGTTCGACAACGAGACCGGCCGCTACCTCACGCAGTCCCGCGCGGACTGGGCGACCATCGCCCCTGCCGACGCGGCCACGCTGCGTCAGCGGCTCATCGAGATGACCAGGCTCGTCACAGTAGAGCAGCGCTGACGGAGTTCACCCCAAAGAGACAACTTCACGTCATTCCACGCCCCGGTGTGGCAGGTAATGTCCTTTTACCCGCCGCACCGGAAAATGGGAGTGTCGTGACTCCGGGTAAGTCCGAACGCAAGGATAACGAGCGAAAGCTTCGCGAGATAAACGCGAAGAATATCGGGGTACACGCCGGTGGTGGCCCTGTCGAAATACGTATGCTCGACTTCCTCCTGGCCCACAGCCAGTTCGGCCGCGAGGTCGCAGACCTCGACGAGCTGACGTCGGGTTGGGGAATCCTCGGGGAGGACCCGCCGCCACTCGGGCACAACCCCGTCGGTATGGCCGTGGCCAGGAGGTTCGTCGCCATGAGCGGCCGGTTCGTCGCCACCCTCCACGACTACGGCGGCAAGCTCCGCGACGCACAGGGCGCCATGGGCGAGGTCGCGCGGAGCTACGCCGAGACCGACGGGAACGCGGCCGAGATCTTCCGCGATTTCATCGGTTGCCACGGCGGTGTCCCGGCAACCGCGGCCGGTGTCGGCGGATTCGCCGCTTTCCTCGAGTTGTCCGGCCTGCGAACCGCCGGTTATCCAGAGGACTGGGCACACGAGGACTGGACGCCTGCCGACAAACACGACTGGCGCGCCTACAGCAGCACACAGCTCCACCAGTTCGCGACCGAGGGCAACCACCCGGTGCGGGTGTTCGACTCCGTCGGTGAATGGCGGTCCAACATGGACTCGCTGAGAAGCTCGACCGCGAACTTCGCGAAGAACGTCGGCGAGCTGATGTCCGCGTGGCAGGGCCCGGCCGCGACCGCGGCCAACGGCGCGCTGACGCCACTCGTCGGCTGGGGCGAGGACGCGGAGGGGAACGCGGACCGGCTCCGGACGAACCTGCGGAAGGCCGCCGAGGCCGCGGAGCACCTGAAGCGGATGCCCGGCCCGGTGGCGGAGCCGCGCATGTACGACCTGCTCCTCGGAAGCCTCCAGGGCCTGCCGATCGACACCACCGACCTGCGGGCCCAGAAGGACCACGCCGCGGCGGTCAAGGCCGAACAGGTGCGGTACATGGAGCAGTACGAGTCCGCCATGACCACCGTGTACGACGACCTGCCCGACTTCCACCTCGCGCCGGTCGCGGTCGCCGACGACCCAGACCCTGGTGTTCCGGGCCCCGAGAACCGGCCGTATCCCGGCCGCGCGGCAGACACCTCACCGGCGAGCGTTCCCGAGCAACGGGACGCCTCCGGCGGTGACCTGCCCGGTGACGTGGCGGCGGCGCGGGCGGGCGACGGCGGGACCGTCGCGAGTGGAGCGACGAACCCACCCGGCAGCGCGACGTTCACATCCACGCCCAACCCGGCCACCGTCGCCAGTGGACCCCTCCACGGCGGTGGCGGGTACACCGCGGGAGGCGCCTTCGGCCCGCGAGGCACCTTCGGGCCGGGCGGCTCCGGCCCAAGAGCAGGTGAGGCAGGCCGGGTGGGCGAGGGCCGCGGCGGTACGACCCGCGGCACCACCCCGGGAGCCGTCGAGCGCCCGGCGGGCAGGCATGGCGTGAGCGGGCCCTCCGGAAGGGGCGGTCGACCTGGGGACGAGGAGGACGTCGAGCACCAGCGTCCCGCCTACCTCGTGGAGCGGGACCCCGAAGGCACGTTCGGCACCACCGAGCGCACCGCGCCCCCGGTCATCGGCTGAGCCGTGCCCACCATCAGCACCCGTGCCCTCGCACTCGTCGCGGACGACCTCGCCATCGACCTGCCCTACCCGATCGAGGCCCCTCGCCACGCCGTCACCGCCGCCGACCGTGCCCGGCTGCGCCGCGAGGTCCAGGAGGAGCTGAGGGCACAGTCCCTCACCGACCACACCGGACAGGTGATAGAGGACGTCCACGGATGGCTGAACCTTCTGGCCGCCCCGGAGGTCAGCATCGACTCCGCGTTCCTTCCCGACCTCGGGGCGACCCCGACCAGGGTCGTCGTCGCGAGGGCAGGCCGTTCGGCCGTCCTGGCCACCCAGCCGGACGACGACCACGTCGAACTCCGCCCGGTGCCGTTCGACCGGCTCGGCGACGTGGTCGTCGACCTGCTGCCGCCCGCGGCCAGGGGGACGGAGATGTCACTGTCCCTACCGACCGACCACGAGAACGGACCCGCCGAGGACCGCCAGGCGCTCGCCAGGCTCGCCGCCCGGCCGAGGCTGCGGGGCGGCCAGATCGCGGCCAACAGCTTCAGCCGGATCAGGGGTCGCCGCCGGTCGGCGGTGCTGTCCTGGTTCGACGACGGCACGGGGCGTTACCTCGCCCAGCACCGCGACGGGCGGGACGGGCGCCGATGGGTCACAGTGGCGCCCGCCGACACGCCCGTGCTACGGATGAGGATCACCGAGATGGTGGCGGCGGTCACGTCCTGACCTGGGCGGATGTGCCGGGAACCGATTCGTCCTCTCCTCCGTTGGATCCTTGACGGCGCCACTCCAGCACTTCGCGGAGTGGGAGCCCAACCACGAGCGGTACGCTGGACGGACCGGTATGCCTCGTCCGGCCAGGTAACACATGCAGTCAGGGAGGGTCGGGCCGCGCCCGCGGCCGTAAGTTGATGGACCGCAAGCGCCTGCTTCGCAACCCGCTGGTGTGGATCCTGGTGGTGTTGCTTCTCTACTTCCTGATCAGCATGCTGTTCGACGACACCCGCGGGTACACCGAGGTGCCGACGTCGAAAGCGGTGTCGCAGATCACCGCCGGCAATGTCGAGAAGGCCGACCTCGAGGACAAGGAACAGCGCCTCAAGCTGACGCTGCGTGACCCGGTCGAGCAGGACGGACAGCGGGTCACCCAGATCATCACGCAGTTCCCGTCCGCGGCCACCGGCGACATCTACCGGCAGCTCCAGGACCAGATCGACAACAAGACCGAGTTCAACACGACGGTCACCCAGGAGTCCTTCCTCACCCAGATCCTGATCTTCCTGATCCCGCTGGGCCTGCTCCTCATCCTGCTCATGTGGATGATGAACAACGTGCAGGGCGGCGGGAACCGGGTCCTCAACTTCGGCAAGTCGCGTGCCAAGCAGCTGCCGAAGGACATGCCGAAGACGACGTTCTCGGACGTCGCCGGCTGTGACGAGGCGGTCGAGGAGCTCTACGAGATCAAGGACTTCCTGCAGAACCCCGGCCGCTACCAGGCGCTCGGCGCCAAGATCCCGAAGGGCGTGCTGCTGTACGGCCCGCCGGGAACGGGCAAGACGCTGCTGGCCCGCGCGGTCGCGGGCGAGGCCGGGGTGCCGTTCTACTCGATCTCCGGTTCGGACTTCGTCGAGATGTTCGTGGGTGTCGGCGCGAGCCGCGTCCGCGACCTGTTCGAGCAGGCCAAGCAGAACGCGCCGTGCATCATCTTCGTCGACGAGATCGACGCGGTCGGCCGCCAGCGTGGCGCGGGCCTCGGCGGCGGGCACGACGAGCGTGAGCAGACGCTGAACCAGCTGCTGGTCGAGATGGACGGCTTCGACGCGCGTGGGGGGATCATCCTCATCGCCGCGACCAACCGGCCCGACATCCTCGACCCCGCGCTGCTGCGTCCCGGCCGCTTCGACCGGCAGATCCCGGTGTCCGTGCCCGACCTGATGGGTCGCAAGAAGATCCTCGAGGTCCACTCCAAGGGCAAGCCGCTCGACCCCGACGCCGACCTCGACGGGCTCGCCAAGCGCACGGTCGGCATGTCCGGCGCCGACCTGGCCAACGTCATCAACGAGGCCGCCCTGCTCACCGCGCGCACCAACGGCACGATGATCAACGGTGCCGCGCTGGAGGAGTCGGTCGACCGCGTGATCGGCGGCCCGGCCCGCAGGAGCCGGATCATCTCCGAGAAGGAGAGGAAGATCACGGCCTACCACGAGGGCGGGCACGCGCTCGCCGCGTGGGCCATGCCGGACCTGGAGCCGGTCTACAAGCTGACGATCCTGCCGCGCGGCAGGACGGGAGGGCACGCGCTTGTCGTCCCCGAGGACGACAAGCAGCTCATGACCCGCTCGGAGATGATCGCGCGCCTGGTGTTCGCGCTCGGCGGACGCTCCGCGGAGGAGCTGGTGTTCCACGAGCCCACCACGGGTGCCTCGTCGGACATCGAGCAGGCCACCAAGATCGCGAAGGCCATGGTCACCGAGTACGGCATGTCCGCACGGCTCGGCGCGGTCAAGTACGGCCAGGACCAGGGCGACCCGTTCCTCGGCCGCTCGATGGGCCACGCGCCGGACTACTCGCTCGAGGTAGCGCACGAGATCGACGAGGAAGTGCGCAAGCTCATCGAGGCCGCGCACACCGAGGCGTGGGACGTGCTCAACACCTACCGCGACATCCTCGACACCCTCGTGATGGAGCTTCTCGAGAAGGAGACGCTGCAGCGCAGGGACCTGGAGCGGATCTTCGCCGGGGTGGAGAAGCGGCCGAGGATCACGGCGTTCAACGAGTTCGGTGGCCGCACGCCCTCGGACAAGCCGCCGATCAAGACGCCCGGTGAGCTGGCCAAGGAACGTGGCGAGCCGTGGCCGCCGGTCCAGGAGGAGGCACCGACGCCGGTGCGTACCGCCCCTGGCGGTGGCGAGCTGCCCGGCGGACCTCCGCACTCGAACCCCGAGCCCAACGGCGCCGGCCCCAACGGCCTCCCGCAGCCCGGTCCTCGGCCGGGTGGCTACGGCCAGCCGTACCCGCCGAACTACGGGGACCCGCGCGGCAACTCGGGCCCGCCGAACTACGGCGCACCTCCCGGGTGGACCCCGGCGACCACGCCGCAGGGCAACAGCCAGCCGTGGCGTCCGTCGTGGGACGCGCAGCCCGAGCGGCCGGCCGAACAGGACCGTCCACAGGATGGGACGGACCGTCGCGACGGTCCCGAATGGGATAGTGGTCGCTGAGCAGGGGTCAAGATCGGAGCCTGGCCCCCTCGGCGACCGGAGGCAGGCTGTGACGGTAAACGGGTCCCGCCGGGGCCCGCTGTACACCGGCGGGTCCGTGTTCGACCAGGAACGTGCCGAGAGGGCGGTCCGGGAGCTGTTGCTCGCGTGTGGCGAGAACCCGGACCGCGACGGCCTTCAGGACACCCCGCAACGGGTGGCCAGGGCGTACCTCGAGATGTTCGCCGGTCTGTACACCGACCCCGACGAGGTGCTGGACCGCACCTTCGACGAGTGCCACGACGAGCTGGTGCTGGTCACCGACATCCCGATGTACTCGACGTGTGAGCACCACCTCGTGCCGTTCCACGGCACCGCCCACGTCGGCTACATCCCCAACGAGCAGGGCAAGGTGACCGGTCTCTCGAAGATCGCGCGCCTCGTCGACCTCTACGCGAAGCGCCCCCAGGTGCAGGAGCGGCTGACCTCCCAGATCGCCGACGCGCTGGTCCGCAAGCTGTCGCCGCGCGGCGTGATCGTCGTGGTCGAGGCCGAGCACCTCTGCATGGCCATGCGCGGTGTCCGCAAGCCGGGTGCCCGCACGACGACCTCGGCCGTGCGGGGCATTTTCCGCAGCTCCGCGACGTCCCGCTCGGAGGCCCTGGCACTGATCAACGGGCGCACCAAGTGATCCGCGCGCTGCCCCGTCCCGGCCGCTGTGCGGTGGTGGGTGTGTTGAACGTCACGCCCGACTCCTTCTCGGACGGCGGCCGCTACCTCCACCTCGACGACGCCCTCAACCACGGCGTCGACATGTGGACGGAGGGCGCCGACCTCGTCGACGTCGGCGGCGAGTCCACCCGCCCCGGCGCCGACCGAGTGGCCCCCGAGGTCGAGATCGCCAGGATCCTGCCGGTGATCACGGGTCTTTCGGCGGCGGGCGTCGCGGTGTCGGTGGACACCACCCGTGCGCGGGTGGCGGAGGCCGCACTGTCGGCGGGCGCGGTGGTCGTGAACGACGTGTCGGGCGGCCTGGCCGACCCGGACATGGGCAGGGTCGTGGCCGAGGCAGGCGTGCCGTGGATCCTCATGCACTGGCGCGGCTACTCGAAGGACATGGACTCTCTGGCCACCTACGACGACGTGGTCGCGGACGTCAAAGCCGAGCTGTCCGCGCGGGTCGACGCCGCGCTCGCGGCAGGGGTGTCCTCCGACGCGCTCGTCCTGGACCCGGGCCTCGGCTTCGCGAAGAAGGCCCACCACAACTGGGAGCTGCTGCGCAGTCTGGACGCACTGATGGCGCTGGGCTTCCCGGTGCTGGTCGGCGCCTCCCGCAAACGCTTTCTCGGCACGCTCCTCGCGGACAAGGAAGGCGTGCCGCGCTCGCCTGACGGCCGCGAGGAGGCCAGCGCGGCGATCTCGGCACTCGTGGCGTCGGCGGGTGCGTGGGGTGTCCGCGTGCACGACGTCCGGCGCTCGCTGGACGCCGTGAAGGTGGCGGAGGCGCTGAATGGCTGACCGCATCACCCTGACCGGCCTGCGGGTGCGTGCCCACCACGGCGTCTTCGAGCACGAGAAGCGTGACGGGCAGGAGTTCGTCGCGGACGTGACCGTGTGGCTGGACGTGCCGGACACCGACGACCTCGCCGACACCGTCCACTACGGCGAGCTGGCCGAGCGCGTGGCCGCGGTCGTCGGCGGCCCCTCCCGCGACCTCATCGAGACGGTCGCGATCGAGGCCGCCGAGGACCTGATGCGGTGGCAGCCCCGGCTGCACGCGGCGGAGGTCACCATCCACAAGCCGAACGCGCCGATCGGCCTGCCGTTCGCGGACGTCGCCGTGACGATCCGCCGATCGAGGAAGCGCACCGGATGACGCGCGCGGTCCTGTCCATCGGCTCGAACACGGGCGACCGGTTCGCCTACCTGAAGCTCGCCGTCGACGGTCTCCGCGACGTCCTGGTGAAGGTGTCCCCGGTGTACGAGACCGCGCCGTGGGGCGTGACCGACCAGCCGGACTTCCTCAACGCGGTCCTGGTCGTCGAGTCCCCCTCGACAGACGAGTGGGGCTGGCTGTCCCGTGCCCACGACCTGGAACAGGCCGCGGGCCGGGTCCGCGAGCGGCACTGGGGACCACGCACCCTCGACGTGGACGTGGTGACGGTCGACGGGGTGACCAGTGACCACCCCGACCTCCTGCTCCCGCACCCCGGCACGCCGTCGAGGGCGACCGTGCTGATCCCGTGGCTGGCCATCGAGCCGGACGCGGAGCTGCCCGGCCACGGCCCGATCGCGGCGCTCCTCGCCGCCCTGTCGGAGAACGACCGGGCGGACGTGGAGGAACGGCCGGACCTATCCCTGTGAGGCCCGCAGCGCGGCGATGATCCACTCCGCCGCCGGGACCTGTGACGGCCACTGCGGCCAGCCGTTGATCGTCGCCATCAGCTGCCAGTACCGCTCGGCGCGTGCGTCCGTGCCTGCGGCCAGCTCGTCGGCCACCGTGGCGGCCGGCTTCCCGTACGCCCCGGTCAGCTCGCCGGCCAGTGCCTGCCCCGCGGGGGAGGACGGCGACTCGCCGCTCGACAGTGCCGCGGTGGCCCTGGTCGTCCAGCCGAGCCACTGGTCGCGAGCCTCGCCGAACGGCTTGTCCATCGGCTCGCCCTCGGCCCGCCTCGCCGCGTGCTCCTCGCTCATGGCCCGGATGCGGGCCCGAAAGTCCTTGTCGCGCACCAGCTCCGCGAGCTCCAGCCACGCCTCCAACTGCTCGGGGCTCGGATCGTCCGGCAGCACCGGCTTCGCCGAGCGCATGCCCGTCGCGAACTCGGGGTTGATGTCCAGCCCCGCGTTCACCTCGTCCCAGAAGTCGTCGATGACCGCCGCGCGTTCGGCGTCCGTCATCGATGCCAGGTCCTTCATCAGTCGCACTCCGTCCAGTTCGGTTCTGGTCCTGGCGATCGCGCGCAGCACGGCACGCCGCAGCTGCAGTACCCGGATCTGCTCGTCGAGCAGGTCGACGTGCTGTCGCGCCAGGTCGGCCACCGGGCGCGCGCCCGCGAGCGCGGCCTCCGCGTCCGGCAGACCGAGACCCAGCTCCCGCAGGGTGCGCAGCAGCTCGAGGCGTGCCAGCGACGCGCCGTCGTACAGCCGGTAGCCGGCGTCGGTGCGGTGCGCGGGAGGCAGCAGGCCCTCGTCCGAGTAGAACCGGATCGTGCGTGTGGTCAGGCCCGTTCGCCTGGCCAGCTCGCCGATCGTCAGGAACCCCATGTGCGCCATGCTCAACCCTCCAGTTACTGGAGAGTCAAGTACGGTGGTCGCCATGCACTTCACCCGGGTCCGGGATCTGGTCCTCGCCGGGCTCGTCGCCGCCGCACTCGTCTACCTGCTGGTTCGCAACTTCTACGGCGAGATGCCGCCGCTGCCGACGCTCGCGGGCGTCACGCTGCTCGTGCTGGCGGTCGTCGAGGCGTTGTTCGGTGTCAGCCTGCGGGCACGCATCCGCGACCCCCGGCGTGACGTCGCCCCGCTCACCGCGGCACGCGCGGTCGCGCTCGCGAAGGCGTCGTCGCTCCTCGGGGCGATCATGTTCGGCGCGTGGGCCGCGATCCTCGTGTACGTGCTGCCCAAGCGTGCCGTCGTCACGGCCGCGGCGGACGACCTGCCGAGCACGGTCGTCGGTGTGACCTGTTCGGCCCTGCTGATCGCGGCGGCGCTGTACCTCGAATGGTGCTGCCGCACACCGCGTGACCAGGAGAATCAGCCGCCGGAGCGGAACTCCGGCACGAGAGACTGATCGTCGTACCGAATCGTAATGGTCTCGACCTAATAACGGACCGGTACGGTGTCCCTCATGAACGCCCGCCGAGACTCCTCCGACGGGCCCGAGACCGGCTCGTCGAGCGGGCGCGCACTACTCGTCGGCGCGGTCGCCTTCGCCGCTGTCGCGACCGGGCTGCTGGTGCTGACCGACCAGGAGAAGTGGCTGCGGCTCGGCATCGTCGCGGCGCTCTGGGCGGCGCTGACCGGCGCGTTCCTCGCCGCGCGGTACCGGAGGCAGGTCAGCGACCAGCGTGAGGCGGCGGCGGAGCGGCAGCGCATCTACGAGCTGGAGCTGGAGCGCGAGATCGCCGCGCGCCGCGAGCACGAGCTGACCGTCGAGGCGGAGGCGAAGCGCAAGGCGGAGGAGTCCGCTCGCGACGACCTCGCCGCGTTGCGTGCCGAGCTGCAGAACATGCGCCAGACCCTGGAAAGCCTGATGGGTGGCGAGTTCCTGGTCGAGCGGTACGCACTGCACGCCGAGTCCACCCGGATGCGTTCCGTGCCGGAGGAACGCTCGCTGGCCGTGCAGCGTGACATGAAGCATCTCCCCGCCGCGCAGGCGAACGTCGTGGTGCCGCCCGTCGGCCGCGAGGCGGAGACCGAGCTGATCGAGCGGGTGCGCGAGGTCCACCAGAAGCCCCGCAGGGAGCAGCAGCCGCGCCAGGAGCCGAGGGTCGACTCACGTCCACCACCGGCGCCGCGCCGGACCGAGCGCGCACCCCGTCCCGAACGACCGACCCCCGAACCGGTGAAGCCGCCCGCGGCGCAGCAACAGCCGTCTGGCAGGCAGCAGATCCCGAGGGTCGAGCACCCCGCCGAGATGTCCGACCGCTGGTTCGTGCCGGACGGGCTGGCGGCGGACGCGCCGAAGCAGCAGCGCGCACCGGAGCCGCAGCGGCGCCAGGAGCCGGCGCGTGCGGAGCAGACCCGCCGCGTGGAGCAGCCGCGTGCGGCCGACCCGGCACATCGTCGTGGGGTCCCACCGGGGTGGGAGACCGGCGAGCAGGAGTGGGGTCCGTCGTGGGAGCAGGCGCGGCAGCCCGCGCAGGGCCACGACCTGGGCACCCAGGCGGGCGGCAACGCGGAGCGGACGAGCTGGCTCGCGCAGTACAACAAGCCGAAGGACCAACCGGAGCCGACCTACGGGAGCCGCGCGTACGTGCCGCAGGCCGCGCAGCCGCAGACGGAACAGCCGAGTATGCGCAACCTCCCGCCGGTCGAGCAGCGGCAGCCGAGCATGCGCAACCTCCCGCCCGTCGAGCGGCAGCCGAGTATGCCGAATTTTCCGCCGGTTGAGCGGCAGCCGAGTATGCGGAACTTTCCCCCGGTTGAGCGGCAGCCGAGCATGCAGAACCTGCCGCCGGTTGAGCGGCAGCCGAGCATGCAGAACTTTCCGCCGGTTGAGCGGCAGCCGAGTATGCGGAACTTTCCGCCCGTCGAGCGGCAGCCGAGTATGCAGAACCTGCCGCCGGTTGAGCGGCAGCCGAGTATGCGGAACCTGCCGCCCGTCGAGCGGCAGCCGAGTATGCAGAACTTTCCCCCGGTTGAGCGGCAGCCGAGTATGCAGAACTTTCCGCCGGTTGAGCGGCAGCCGAGCATGCAGAACTTTCCGCCCGTCGAGCGGCAGCCGAGCATGCGCAACCTCCCTCCCGTGCCACCGCCGGTACGGCAGCCGGAACCCGTCGAGGAGAGTGGCGGCGGTCGTCGCCGCAGGGCCGAAGGGCAGCCTTCCTGGCAGGAGACGGTCGGTCACCGGGCCGAGGAGAGCGGCGGCGGCTCCCACACGTCAGGCCGCTCGGTGAGCGAGCTGCTCGCCAACCACGGCCTCGACTCGAGCCCCCGCCGCAGGCGCCGCCGCGAGGACTGACGCGGCCGGCGCGGCGCGTGGACGGCCGAGCTGTGCTCCGCGGAAGAGGCACGCCGTAGGGTTGTCGGGTGCACCCTGCTCGGCCGCCGCACCGGCACAACCCGCGACGGCGGACGGTTCTCCTCCCCATGACGGGGCTCATGGTCCTCGCCGCCTGTGGCCTCACGCTCCTCGCGATCTCCACCGCCAAGGTCGGCCTCGTCGCCGAGCTGGTCGGCATCGTCGCCGCGCTCGTGCCCGTCGGCTCCATCGTGGCCGCGCTCCTGTGGATCGACCGCTGGGAACCGGAGCCGGCACGCATGCTCTGGCTCGCCCTCGGCTGGGGCGCGAGCGTCGCCGCGATCACCGCGCTGCTCGTCAACAACACGGCCGCCGCCGTCGGGGACGCGCTGCTCGGCCACGGCAGCGGCGACAAGGTCAGCGCGATCGTGTCCGCCCCGCTGTTCGAGGAGGCGCTCAAGGGCGTCTTCGTCCTCGGGGTCATGTACTTCCTGCGCCACGAGTTCGACGGCGTGATCGACGGCGTCGTCTACGCGGGGTTCGTCGCGGCGGGCTTCGCGTTCACCGAGAACATCTACTACTTCGGCCGCGCGTTCGCCGAGCACGGCTTCGGCGACGCGGGCACCGGCGGCGTGGTCACCGCGTTCATCCTGCGTGGCGTCCTGTCCCCGTTCACGCACCCGCTGTTCACCGCCATGATCGGCATCGGGGCCGGCATCGCCGTGCGGACGTCGAGCAAGTACCTCCGGGTGCTGGCGCCACTGGCGGGCTACCTCCTCGCCGTGCTGCTGCACGCGATGTGGAACGCGGCCGCGACGCTCGGCACGCCGAAGACCTTCCTCAACGTGTACTTCCTGGTCATGGTGCCGATCTTCATCGCGGGCCTGACGCTCGTCAGCTGGCACCGGCGCCGCGAGCAGCGGATCGTCGCGAGGGCGCTGCCCGAGATGGTCGGCCGCGGCTGGGTCGACCCCGCCAACGTGCGCCGCCTGGTGACGCTCGCCGCCCGCCGCCGCTGGCGCGTGCAGGCAGGCCGCAAGCGAGGCCGCGAGGCGGCACGGGCCGTCGGCGACTACCAGGCTGCGGTGACCGAGCTGGCGTTCCTCTGGCACGCCCTGGGCCTGGGACTGGCAGGCGGCGACGCGACCGACCGCGAGACCCAGCTGGTCAGCGTCCTCCACGCGGCGAAGGCGAACCTGCCCGCACGAACCCAGGACCGGCAACGGCACTGACGCCCGGTCCTCCGGACCCA
The DNA here is from genome assembly GCF_004364325.1 of Actinophytocola oryzae. Classification (GTDB taxonomy): domain Bacteria; phylum Actinomycetota; class Actinomycetes; order Mycobacteriales; family Pseudonocardiaceae; genus Actinophytocola; species Actinophytocola oryzae. The sequence goes on from NZ_SOCP01000022.1 coordinate 109,888, forward strand.
CACGCGCGAAGTTACGCTTTCGACAGGGGAGGACGGGAGGCGTCGTGAGCGGAGCCTGCGGAGCGAACCATCGGTGTTCAGGTCGGTGTTCGGCGTGAACCGGCCTGCTCGGCTCGCGGTCGGGGTGGTCTCCGCCGGTCGTGTCGGTGCGGTGCTCGGGGCCGCGCTCGCCAGGGCCGGTCACACGGTCGTCGCCGCCTCGGGTGTGTCCAAGGAGTCGCTGCAACGCGCGGAGGACCTGCTGCCCGGTGTGCCGGTCCTGCCGCCGGACGAGGTGGTCCGCCAGGCCGACCTCGTGCTCCTCGCCCTCCCGGACGACGCACTGCGTGGCATGGTCCGCGGTCTCGCCGCGGCCGACGCGCTGCGCTCCGGCCAGATCGTCGTGCACACCTGCGGGGCACACGGCGTTGACGTCCTCGCCCCCGCCGTCGACCACGGCGCGCTGCCACTCGCCCTCCACCCCGTGATGACCTTCACCGGCCGCGCCGAGGACCTCGAACGGCTCACCACCTGCTCCTTCGGCGTCACCGCGGCCGACGGCGACGAGGCGGCGTGGAGCGTCGGCGAGGCACTCGTCGTGGAGATGGGTGCCGAACCGGTCCGGGTACCCGACGCGGCCCGCCCGCTCTACCACACCGCGTTGGCCTACGGCGCGAACCACCTGGTCACGCTGGTCGCCGAGGCCGCGGAACTGCTCGCCAAGGCAGGCGTCGGCAACCCCGAACGCATGCTTGGCCCGCTGCTGTCCGCCGCACTGGACAACGCGCTGCGCCACGGCGACCGCGCGCTCACCGGGCCGGTCGCACGCGGCGACGTCGGCACGATCCGCGCCCACCTGACCGTGCTCGCCGAGCACGCCCCCGACATGCTGCCCACCTACCGCGCGCTCGCCGAACGCACCGCGCACCGGGCCGAGGCCAGCGGGCTCCTCCGCCCGGACCTCGCCCCGGACGTCTTCGCCGTGCTCGAGCGCGGCCCCGGAGAGGATCGCCGATGACGCCGAGGTTCACCCCCGGCCAGCTGCACGTCCACAGTGGACTGGAAGACATGGTCGCCACCGCGCGCGCCTTGCGTGGCGTCGGTCGCAGGATCGCGCTGGTGCCGACCATGGGCGCACTCCACGACGGCCACCGCCGGCTGATGCGCACCGCACGCAGGCTGCCGGGCACCGTGCTCGCCGCGTCGATCTTCGTGAACCCGCTGCAGTTCGGGCCGGACGAGGACTTCGACCGCTACCCGCGTCCGCTGGAGCAGGACCTCGCGGTGTGCGGTGAGGAACGCGTCGAGCTGGTGTTCACGCCGTCGCGCGAGGACATGTACCCGAGCGGCCCGGAGGTGACCGTCGACCCGGGGCCGCTCGGCGGCGAGCTGGAGGGCGCGTCGCGGCCCGGCCACTTCGCGGGCGTGCTGACCGTGGTGGCCAAGCTGTTCAACATCATCCGCCCGGACTACGCGGTGTTCGGCGAGAAGGACTACCAGCAGCTGACGCTGGTCAGGAAGCTCGTCCGCGACCTCAACCACGACGTGCGGATCATCGGTGTCCCGATCGTGCGGGACGCCGACGGCCTGGCCAGGTCGTCGCGCAACCAGTATCTGGCCGACGACCAGCGGACCGCGGCCGTCACACTGTCGGCGGCACTGGCGGCGGGCGCGCGGGTCAGCGCGGCGGGTGCCGAGATGGTGCTGGAGTCGGCGCGGGCCGTGCTCGACAAGGAGCCCCTCGTCGACGTCGACTACCTGGAGCTGCGGGGCACCGACCTCGGCCCCGCGCCCGCGCGCGGGGAGGCTCGGCTGCTGGTGGCCGCGAGGGTCGGCACCACTCGTCTGATCGACAACGCCCAGGTGTTCCTTGGCGACGGGGAGGACTGACATGTTCCGGACGATGCTGAAGTCCAAGATCCACCGGGCGACGGTCACACAGGCGGATCTGCACTACGTCGGCTCGGTGACGGTCGACCCGGTCCTGATGGAGGCCGCGGACCTGATCGAGGGCGAGCAGGTCGCGATCGTCGACGTCACCAACGGCGCCCGCCTGGAGACCTACGTGATCACCGGCGAGCGGGACAGCGGGGTGATCGGCATCAACGGCGCCGCGGCGCACCTGGTGCACCCCGGCGACACGGTGATCCTGATCTCCTACGGGCTGATGGACCAGGCCGAGGCCGCCGCGTACCGGCCGCGTGTCGTGTTCGTCGACGAGGCCAACAAGATCGTCGACCGTGGCTCGCTGCCCGGGCACGTGCCCGAGGGCCACGGCCTGGTCAGCGGTGCCTCACCACTGGCGGAGACCGTCGACGCGGCCATGCTGGACGCCCTGCTGCAGGCGGAGAGCTGAGTGCTCCTCACGATCGACGTCGGCAACACGAACATCGCGCTGGGGCTGTACGCCGGTCCGGAGCTGGTCCACGACTGGCGGATGCGAACCGACCCGCAGATGACCGCCGACGAGCTGGCGCTCACCATGCGCGGCCTGCTGGGTGCCCACGCCGACGAGGTCACCGGTGTGTCGGCCCTGTCGACGGTCCCGGCGGTGCTGCGTGAGCTGCGGGTGATGCTCGGGCGCTACTACCGGAACGTGCCACGTGTGATCGTCGAACCTGGCGTGCGGACCGGCGTGCCGCTGCTGGTCGACAACCCGAAGGAGGTGGGTGCCGACCGGGTGATCAACACGCTCGCGGCACACCACCTGCACGAGACGGCGTGCGTGGTCGTGGACTTCGGGACGTCGACGAACATCGACGTGATCTCCGCGCGGGGTGAGTTCCTCGGCGGCGTGTTCGCGCCCGGCATCGAGATCTCGGTGGACGCGCTGGCCTCCCGTGCGGCGGCGCTGCGCAAGGTGGAGCTGGTCCGCCCGAAGTCGGTGATCGGCAAGAACACGGTGGAGTGCCTTCAGTCGGGCATCATGTACGGCTTCACCGCCCAGGTGGACGGCCTGGTCCGGCGGATCGTCGGCGAGCTGCACCGGACCGACCACCCTGGCGAGGTGACGGTCATCGCGACCGGCGGCCTCGCCCCGCTCGTGGTGGACGAGTCCGAGACGATCGTCGACCACCGCCCGGACCTCACCCTGCTCGGGCTGCGTCTCGTCTTCGAACGCAACATCCGCTGAACGTGGTTGGATCGTCCGCATGGTGACGATCAGGGCAGCTCGGATGGACGACGACGCGGCGCTGTTCGCCATCGACGTGGCCACCTGGACCTCCACGGTGTCACCGTCGCCGATGCCTGCCGAGCGCGAGACCTTCTACGAGGGCAGGCCCCTCGACGGCTTCCTCGTCGCCGAGCTGGACGGGGTCGTCGTCGGGTACGTGTCGATGACCCAGGACATCCCCGTGCCGTCGCACACGCACGTGCTCCACGTCAACGGGCTCGCCGTGGACCCGGGGGCGCAGGGCAGGGGCGTCGGCAGGCAGCTGGTCGAGGGGGTCGTCGCCACCGCCAGGCGGTCGGGCCGCACCAAGGTCACCCTGCGGGTGCTCGGCCACAACACCACGGCGCGCCACCTCTACGAGCGCTGCGGGTTCGTCACCGAGGGCGTGCTGAAGGGTGAGTTCGTCCTCGACGGCCGGCTGGTCGACGACGTCCTCATGGCGTACCACCTCTGACGGCGCGCACCACCTTCGTCACCAGCGGCACGTCGAACTCCCCGCCGGAGGTCTCGGGTCGAGACGCCAGGTAGTCGTGGATCCGTGCCATCGCCGCCGCGCGCTCGTCCGGTGTGATCACCAGCAGCCAGGAGTGCGTGCCGAGCGTCTCCGCGAGCGACTCGCGGGTCCGCCGGTGCGTGTGCGGGAACGCCGACTCCTCGAACGGCGTGAACAGCGGGTGTGGCGACGGTTGCCGCAGGTCCTCCAGGGCGCTGCCGGTGGCACCGGACACCGTGAGCAGTCCGGCCACCCACTCGACGTCCGGGTCCTCGTCGTTCCACAGCAGGCCGAGCGCGCCGCCGGGGACGAGGACGCGGCCGATCTCGTCGAGCGCGCGCTCGTGGTCGAACCAGTGGAACGCCTGGCCGACGACCACGGCGTCGACGGAGCCGTCGGGCAGCGGGATCTCCTCCGCCCTGCCCGGCAGTGCCCTCACCTGCGGGTACCGTCGCGACAGCTCGGCACGCATGTCGTCGTCGGGCTCCACGGCGGTGACCCCGAGACCGAGGGGGAGCAGTCCGGCGGTCAGCTTTCCCGTGCCTGCCGCCAGGTCCAGCACGTCACGAACGGGGCGGGTCGCGGCGGCGAGGGCCCATCGCACGCCGTCGGCCGGATAGTCCGGCCGGTGCTCCGCGTAGTCACCCGCTCGCGCTCCGAACGAGCCCGCCCGGGTCCGATGTAGCTCCATACGACCAAAGTAGCCCGATATCGCGGGGCCGACCGTCGACCGTACCCTGTTCTACCGTGACCGACGAATCGCAGGAACCGCAGGCAGACGACCTTCCGGAGCAGCTTCGGGTCCGTCGCGAGAAGCGGTCGCGACTGCTCGACGACGGCGTCGACCCTTATCCCGTCGAACTGCCGCGCACACACTCCTTGTCCGAGGTTCGCGAATCGCATTCGGGTCTGGCACCGGATACGGCCACCGGAGATGTGGTGGGCGTCACTGGTCGGATCATCTTTCTGCGCAATACCGGCAAGCTCTGTTTCGCGACGCTTCAGGAAGGCGACGGCACCGAGCTGCAGGCGATGCTGAGCCTGAACAAGGTGGGCGAGTCCGCGCTTTCGGAGTGGAAGAGCGTCGTCGACATCGGTGATCACGTTTTCGTGCGTGGTGAGGTAATCACCTCCCGGCGTGGCGAGCTCTCCGTTCTCGCGGACGAGTGGCGAATGGCGGCCAAGGCGCTACGCCCTCTGCCGGTCGCCCACAAGGACCTGAACGAGGAAACCCGCATTCGGCAGCGGTATGTCGACCTGATCCTGCGCCCGCAGGCCCGCGAAACCGTTCGAACGCGTGCCGGAGTGGTCCGCTCATTGCGTGACAGTTTCCACGAGCGCGGTTTCCTCGAGGTCGAGACGCCGATGTTGCAGACCGTGCACGGCGGTGCGACAGCTCGCCCATTCGTGACACACTCGAACGCGATGAGCATGGACCTCTACCTGCGTATCGCGCCGGAACTGTTCCTGAAGCGCTGCGTCGTCGGCGGTATCGAGAAGGTCTTTGAGATCAACCGCAACTTCCGTAACGAGGGCAGCGATTCGTCGCACTCTCCGGAGTTCGCGATGCTCGAGTTCTACGCGGCCTACGAAACGTACGACTCCATGGCCGTACTGACCCGTCAGCTGGTGCAGGAGTCCGCCCAGGCCGTGTTCGGCACACAGGTCGTCACGCTGGCGGACGGCGAGGAGTACGACCTGTCGGGGGAGTGGACGACCCTGTCCATGTACCCGTCGCTGTCCGAGGCGGTCGGCGAGGAGATCACCCCGCAGACCCCCGCCGACCTGCTGCACAAGCACGCGGCGGCCCGTGGGCTGGAGGTGGACCCCAAGCTCGCGCACGGCAAGCTGGTCGAGGAGCTGTGGGAGCACCTGGTCGGCGACCACCTGCACGCGCCGACCTTCGTGCGGGACTTCCCGGTCGAGACCTCGCCGCTCACCCGCCAGCACAGGAGCATCTCCGGTGTTGCCGAGAAATGGGATCTCTACGTGCGGGGATTCGAGCTCGCGACCGGATACTCCGAGCTCGTCGACCCCGTAGTGGAACGGCAGCGACTGACGGAACAGGCCGCGCTCGGCGCCGGGGGAGACGACGAGGCGATGCGTCTCGACGAGGACTTCTTGCGCGCCCTCGAGTACGGAATGCCGCCGAGCGGCGGTGTCGGAATGGGGATCGACCGGTTGCTCATGGCACTCACCGGCCTGGGCATTCGGGAGACCATCCTGTTTCCGCTGGTGCGCCCGGAATGACCCAGGATCGCGACACGGACTGCTAACGTAATCAAGGATTTGCGTTAAGCTGGTTAGTGGGAGTATTCCTATATCGTGCTACGCACGTTCACCGGTCCCTCGTGTCGCAAACCTGAGGAGGGCGCAGATGGCGCAGAAGGTCACGGTTAGCCTGGTCGATGACCTCGACGGTTCCGAGGCGGAGGAGACCGTCGAGTTCGGTTTGGATGGCGCGTTCTACGAGATCGACCTCTCCGAGGACAATGCGGAGCGGTTGCGCGACGCACTCTCGGATTACGTGGAGCACGCTCGCCGGTCGGGTGGTCGTAAGCGGCCAGTGGGTCGGTTGGCCGGCGCCGGTCGTGCCCCTCGCACGGCATCCGCGGATCGGGAACAGAACCAGGCAATGCGTGAGTGGGCACGCAAGCAGGGCATGAACATCTCCGATCGCGGTCGAATCCCGAAGGAAGTCGCCGAGGCGTACAACGCGCAGGCCTGACGGCTTTCACAATGCGGCAGCGTCGGTTCCCGGATTAACGGGCACCGGCGTTTTCGCGCGTGGTCGCAGCGCGACGGCGAGCCATCCGGCCACGCAGACCGTGGCGACCCCGGCCAGCGCCATCGCGGCCCCGACGGGTACGACCTCGGTCAACCCGCCGAACACGAGTGGCCCGACGCCCTGGAGCGTCATCAGCCCGGTGGAGAGCAGGCCGAACGCCTGGCCGCGGGCGTCGCCGGGTAGCGCGTCCCTGAACGGCCCCTGCAGCCCGAGCCCGAACGCGAAACCGCACCCCATGATCGCCATCAGGACTCCGGCGACCACCGGTGGCACGTCGAGGACGAACCCCAGCATCGGTAGCCCGAGCACCGCGACGAGCGGTGCGACGGCCCGTTCGCGGGCTCGTGGTGTCAGTGCCCGCGTGACCACGAGGTTGCCGAGGAACATGCCGACCGGGATGCAGCCGAGGATGATGCCCGAGGCGCTCTCGGGGAAGTGCCGCAGGCCGGCGTAGGGGATCAGCAGGCTTTCCCCGCCGATCACGAACGCGGGCGGCAGCCAGTTCGCGATCAGCAGGCGCCGGACCGTCGTGTCGACGAGCAGCTCACGTGCGCCGTGGTAGCTCTGCAGCACCAGTGACCGCTCGCTCTGGCGCCCGGGCGCGGGCAGGTCCGGCAGGTTGACGCGTGCCCAGAGCGCCGCGACCGCGTGACACCCGGCGGTGACGAGCAGCGCCGCGTGCGGGCCGACGGCCGCGACGAGGATGCCGCCACCCGCGAGCCCGACGATCTGCACCGCCGAGTTCACGAGCTGGAAAAGCCCCCGGCCGACGACGAACGCGTCCCCGCTGAGGGTCTCGGCGGTGAGGCGTCCCGCGGTCCCGTTGAACACGGGCGCGAGGCACCCGACCCCCGCGACGAGCAGCAGGCTGGCCCACACCGGCAGCCCGAAGGCGAGCAACGCGGCCGCGGCGGCTTCGAGGGTGTACCCGCTGACGAGCAGGAGCCGGGGCCGCAGCATGTCGGGCAGCGCCCCGAGCAGCAGGCCGCCGACGACCTGCGGCAGGAACGAGACCCCGAAGGTCATGGCACCGAGCAGGGCCGACCCGGTGGTGGTGAACACGAGCACGCTGAGTGCGACAGTCCGCAGCGTGTCGGCGCCGACGGCGAGCCCACGGGTGAAGAACACCGTGCGGAAGACCGGCTCGGCGAGGACCTGGCGGAAGGTGGCGCGTTCTGTCACGTGCCCAGCGTTTCCCCGGGCCGGGCCGTTCACCATTGTTTCGTGCGTGAGCGTAAGGTGCGCGGTCATGCTGAGGTTCGTCGCGGGCCGGGACGACCTGCTGAACAGCCGTTTCGCGTTGTCGCCGATAGTCGAGCTGGAGAGCCTGCTGCGCAAGCTCTACTTCAGGCGGGGGCAGCTGCCCGCGGAGTGGTCGGCGAGGGTGCGGCCCGCGTTCGAGCGCCTGCGGGCGGAGACGCCCCTGGACGCGGTGCTGGCCCTGCAGGGCGCGGGTTACGGCCCGGCCTTCGTGGTGCAACCGCCGTCGAGCATGACCCAGACGATCGACGACGACCTCGCCGCGCTGAGAGCGACCCCGCTGGCCCAGGCCCGCCACGAGATCGAGGAGTGCCTGGGTCACCGCCCGGCCACCGACGAGCGTGTCCTCGCCATCCTGCGCGACAGGGCCGTGACGTCGATCCTGGCGGACGCGATGGCGGCGGCGTGGCAGGAGCTGGTGGCCCCCGACTGGCCGGCGCTGAGAGCGGTCCTGGAACGCGACGTGGTGCACCGGGGCGGCCTGCTGAGCAGTGGCGGCTGGAGCGCGGCGTTCGCGGGGCTGCACAAGCGGCTGCGATGGCACGACGGTGTGATCGAGCTGCAGCGTGACTTGGGTGGGGAGTACGACCTGGGTGGCGCGGGGATGTTGCTGGTCCCCTCGGTGTACGTGTGGCCGAAGATCGCCGCGTACACGGAGCCACCGTGGCCGAAGACCCTCGTCTACCCAGCCCGCGGCACCGGGGCGTTGTGGGAGCCGGGTGCCGGAACGCCTCCGGACGCGCTGGCCTCGCTGCTGGGCCGCACGAGGGCCCGGCTGCTGGTGGCCCTGTCCGACCCGGCGAGCACGACCCAGCTGGCGCAGAGCCTGTCGCTGGCCCCCGGCGCGGTGGGCGACCACCTGGCGGTGCTGAGGAATGCGGGCCTGGTGACGAGGGCGCGGTCCGGCCGCTCGGTCCTGTACCGCAGAACCCCGCTTGGCGACGCCCTGGCAGGCGGCGCGGGCGGATAGCTCAGTACTTCGGGCACACCCGGGGGCAGGTCTCGCACACGCCCTGGCCGGCCTTCATGAGGTAGTGGAAGCAGCAGCTCTCCCGCCGCCGTGTCCAGCGGGTGTGCCCGGCGGCGTCGGTGACCGGCCGCAGGGTCGACGCCGAGGTCAGCGGCTCGAACCGGTCGTCGAGCAGCAGTGCCGCGTCGAGTACGCCCGCCACCTCGTCGCCGCCGTACCGGCCCGCCAGCCACATCCAGTTGTCGAGCGCGTCCGTCGCGGCACCCCACAACGTCCTTCGGCCGAACCGGACGGTCTTCCCGAAGGCGGAGACGAACTGCGCCGCGTGCGCGGTGAACCGGCCCCGCAGCACCGCGGCGAGGGCCCGCTCGTCGGTGACGACGGTGGCGTTCGGCGTGCCGGCCGCCGGGTCGTCGGGGAGGCACACGAAACCCTCGTCCAGCACCGCGATGGAGTCCGGATGGGGTCTCGGTCGACTCTTGCGGAACGCGAGGTGCTCCGGACGCAGCGACGGCACCCGTCGTTCATGATGGAACAGGAGCGCGGCGAGGTAGGCGGGCACGGACAGGTACCACGACATAACGTAGCCGGCGGTGGTCCGTTCCGGCGCCTCGCCGTACCGGTCGTGCAGCCAACCAGCGAGTTCCTGGCGCCAGAGGGTGAACGTCTCGGGCGCGGAGAGTAGTTCCGCGCAGTTCACCCAGGCGGTGGAATCGTCGGGCAGGCCGACACGGATCTGAGTCTTGGCCTGGCAGGATCCGGCTCGGGCGACGGAGTCGCTCAGGTCGGCGACGTACGCGGCGGTCACAAGCCGTAGGCTTGGACTGGTCCGCATGGGTGTCCTCCCTGGCCAATTAGGTGAGCCTGGCCTAAGTTTAGCTCACCGGCGTGATCATCGCGAGTCGAGCGGACGCGCGCGGTTGGACTGTTCGCGCTCAGCGGACACCACGCAGGTGGCGGAATCCTTCCTCGATGCCGCACGTTGTTCCCTAACGAAGCTCACGGATAGCCGTAAGTGGTACTGAGAGCGACAGGCTGGACGACTACAGTGGTCTTCACGGTGCTGAACCCCACCGCACGGAGGTGGGTACTAAGGGCCGCCGGCGCAGCAGTCAGGAGTGCAGATGTTTGAGAGGTTCACCGACCGCGCGAGGCGGGTGGTTGTCCTGGCCCAGGAAGAGGCCAGGATGCTCAACCACAACTACATCGGCACCGAGCACATCCTCCTGGGCTTGATCCACGAGGGTGAGGGTGTCGCCGCCAAGGCGCTCGAGTCACTGGGAATTGCCCTCGAGGGCGTGCGGCAGCAGGTCGAGGAGATCATCGGCCAGGGCCAGCACGCGCCGAGCGGGCACATCCCCTTCACCCCACGGGCCAAGAAGGTCCTCGAGCTGTCGCTTCGGGAGGCGCTCCAGCTCGGACACAACTACATCGGTACCGAGCACATCCTCCTCGGCCTCATCCGGGAGGGCGAGGGCGTCGCCGCCCAGGTGCTCGTGAAGCTCGGCGCCGACCTCAACCGTGTACGCCAGCAGGTGCTGCAGCTGCTGTCCGGCTACCAGGGCAAGGAGCCTGCGGAGACCGGCGGCCGCGGCGAGGGCACGCCCTCCTCCTCGCTGGTGCTCGACCAGTTCGGTCGCAACCTCACCGCCTCGGCGCGGGAGGGCAAGCTCGACCCGGTCATCGGGCGGGCCAAGGAGATCGAGCGGGTCATGCAGGTGCTGTCGCGGCGCACCAAGAACAACCCCGTGCTCATCGGCGAGCCCGGCGTCGGCAAGACGGCCGTCGTCGAGGGCCTCGCGCAGATGGTCGTCAAGGGCGAGGTGCCCGAGACGCTGAAGGACAAGCAGCTCTACACGCTCGACCTCGGCTCCCTGGTGGCGGGCTCCCGCTACCGAGGTGACTTCGAGGAGCGCCTGAAGAAGGTGCTGAAGGAGATCCGCACGCGCGGCGACATCATCCTGTTCATCGACGAGATCCACACTCTCGTCGGCGCGGGTGCCGCCGAGGGCGCGATCGACGCCGCCTCGATCCTCAAGCCGATGCTCGCCCGCGGTGAGCTGCAGACCATCGGCGCCACCACGCTCGACGAGTACCGCAAGTACGTCGAGAAGGACCCCGCGCTGGAGCGCCGCTTCCAGCCGATCCAGGTCGGCGAGCCGACGCTCGAGCACACGATCGAGATCCTCAAGGGCCTGCGGGACCGGTACGAGGCGCACCACCGCGTCACGATCACCGACCCGGCGCTCGTGGCCGCCGCCACGCTGGCGGACCGGTACATCAACGACCGGTTCCTCCCGGACAAGGCGATCGACCTGATCGACGAGGCAGGCGCCCGCATGCGCATCCGCCGCATGACCGCGCCGCCGGACCTGCGCGAGTTCGACGAGAAGATCGCCGACGTCCGCCGCGAGAAGGAGAGCGCGATAGACGCGCAGGACTTCGAGCGCGCGGCCAAGCTCCGCGACAAGGAGAAGACGCTGCTCGGCCAGAAGGCGGAGCGCGAGAAGCAGTGGAAGGACGGGGACCTGGACGTCGTCGCCGAGGTCGACGACGAGCAGATCGCCGAGGTCCTGGCCAACTGGACCGGTATTCCCGTGTTCAAGCTCACCGAGGAGGAGACCACGCGTCTGCTCCGCATGGAGGACGAGCTGCACAAGCGGATCATCGGCCAGGAGGACGCGGTCAGGGCCGTGTCCCAGGCCATTCGCCGCACGCGTGCCGGCCTGAAGGACCCGCGCAGGCCGTCCGGTTCGTTCATCTTCGCCGGCCCGTCCGGTGTCGGTAAGACCGAGCTGTCCAAGGCGCTGGCGAACTTCCTGTTCGGCGACGACGACGCGCTCATCCAGATCGACATGGGTGAGTTCCACGACCGCTACACCGCCTCGCGGCTCTTCGGTGCCCCTCCCGGGTACGTGGGCTACGAGGAGGGCGGCCAGCTGACGGAGAAGGTCCGCCGTAAGCCGTTCTCGGTGGTGCTGTTCGACGAGATCGAGAAGGCCCACCAGGAGATCTACAACACGCTCCTGCAGGTTCTGGAAGACGGCCGCCTGACCGACGGTCAGGGTCGCACGGTCGACTTCAAGAACACGGTCATCATCTTCACGTCGAACCTGGGCACGCAGGACATCTCGAAGGCCGTGAACCTGGGCTTCTCCTCCGGTGGCGAGGGCCAGACCTACGACCGGATGAAGCAGCGCGTCGACGACGAGTTGAAGAAGCACTTCCGTCCGGAGTTCCTCAACCGTATCGACGACATCATCGTGTTCCACCAGCTCACCGAAGAGCAGATCGTCAAGATGGTGGACCTGATGATCACCCGCGTCGAGACGCAGCTGAAGAACAAGGACATGGCCATCGAGCTGACGCCGATCGCCAAGAAGCTGCTGGCGACCCGGGGCTTCGACAAGGTCCTCGGCGCCCGTCCGCTGCGCCGCACGATCCAGCGCGAGATCGAGGACCAGCTGTCGGAGAAGATCCTGTTCGGCGAGATCCAGCCGGGCCAGATCATCATCGTCGACGTCGAAGGCTGGGACGGCGAGGAAAGCACCTCGACGGACCAGGCCAAGTTCACCTTCCGCGGTGAGCCGAAGCCGGCCAACGTGCCGGACGCGCCCCCGGTGGACATGGCCGCCTCCTCCGGCGACGACGCCGCAGCCGGCGAGTCTGCCTGACTCTCAGAACCGCGCCCTCCGTCTCCTGGCTCCGGCCGGGGTCGGGGGGCGCGGTTTCGTATGTGGGGACACTGCCACCCTCGGCTCCGGCCAGGTGGACCACGCACCCAGCTGCCGTTCGCGCCGATGCGCACCAGGTCGCCCACAATCCACACGGTTATCCACAGGATGCGGCGAACCCCCAAGGCGTTGTCGGTACCTCGCACTAGACTGGATTCCGGGGGCTGGAGGCGCCCATCGCCCACTCCACCAGGCGTTACCGCTCGATCGACCCCCACGGAAGCAGCCTCGAAACGCCTGCGCCGCCGACCCGAGACAGTGAGTTGTCCACAGCCCGGCAAGTTGTCCACAGGGGGACTGGGGACAACTCGGCCCCGACACACTGGTCAACCACCGGCGCCCGCCGACAACCTCGGGCAAGCTGTAGGCATGGGGCTTGACGACGATCCGTTCGACTGGCGGGCAACCAAGGACGGCCAGGTGCTCGTCTCCAGAGGAGGCCGGGTCGTCACCACCGTGCGTGGCGGAGCCGCGGCCAAGCTCCTCGGCCGCCTCCGGACCGCTGACGACCACGCCACCCAACAGCTCCTCGCCCGCGCGACCGGTCACTACAAACACGGCAACGAGCGTCATGGTTAGGTGGACCGAGGCCCCCGACGAGTACACCCACGACCTCGCCGACCCCAACGACGACGACTTCGACGTCGACCACCCGGCACGGCGCCGCCGAAGCAGGACGGTCACGTTCCTGCTGGTACTCGCCGCCCTCGTGTTCCTCGCCTACGGCGTGGCCCGCGTACTCAGCGTCGACGACCTCGTCGACAACGCCCTGCTCGTCGACGCCATGGCACTCACCCCCTACGTCGTCGCGGGCAGCCTCCTCCTCGCGCTCGTCAGCCTGGTGCTCCGCCGCCTCCTGGCACTCGTCGTTCTCGTACTCGCACTCTCGCTCAGCGCCCTGCTCGGCCCCCGCTACTTCTCCGAGGAACAGCCCGAGGCCACCGGCCCCCACCTGCGGATCATGGCCGCCAACCTCTACCTCGGACACGCCGACGCCCGGACCATCGTCAACCTCGTTCGGCAGCAACAGGTCGACGTGCTCACCATGCCCGAGCTGACACCGGCGGAAGTGTCCGCACTGGACAGTGCGGGCCTCTCGGAGTTGTTGCCCTACCGCGTCTTCGACGCCCGGCCCGGCGGCGATGGCAACGGGATCGCCGCGAACGTGCCGCTGCGCAGGGTGGTCCCCATGTCGGAGACCGTGCTGTCCCAACCATCCGCCCTCGTCGACCTGCCCGGGCGGGACGACGTCCAGCTGACCGCGGTACACATCCAACCGCCACTGTCCTATCAGGACGTCCGGACGTGGCGGTCCGAGCTGGCCCAGCTTCCCCGCGTCGAACCGAACGACCACATCCGAATACTCGCCGGCGACTTCAACGCCACCTTCGACCACGCCGCCTTCCGGAACATCGTCGACCGCGGTTACGCCGACGCCGCCGAGGAGACCGGCAAGGGACTCGACACCACCTGGTCGTCCCTGCCCACCGGACCCCCACTGACGATCGACCACATCGTCGCCGACGGCCAGTGCGCCATCAGCAGCTACGCCGTCTACGACCTGCCGGGCAGCGACCACAACGCGATCATCGCCGAGGTGGTCCTGCCCTGACGCGTCACTTGCGCAGCGGACCCGGGTACAGGTACTCGTCCGCGGGCTGGGTGTCGTCGTGGAACCAGGCCTTGAAGAAACCCGACAGGTCCTTGCCCGCGATCTGCTGGGTGAACTGCTCGAACTCCGGCCACGACGCGTTGCTGTCCTTGTGCTTCGCGGGCCATTCCTTCAGGACCCGGTCGAACGCTTCGTCACCGATCAGCCTGCGCAGCGCGTGCAACGCGAGCGGCCCCTTCTCGTACACGGCCGTGAACTCGTTGCCGGGCCCCATGTCGTAGAGTTTTCCCGACCACAGGCGGTCCGTGCCCCGCGCCACCTCCTTGCGGTACTCGTCGTCGAGGTTCGCGCCGTTCTTCGCCTCGTCCCACAGCCAGGACGCGTAGCTGGCGAAGCACTCGTTCAGGCAGATGTCCTTCCACCCGTCCACCGACACCGAGTCGCCGTACCACTGGTGCGCGTTCTCGTGCACCACCACCGACTCCTCGGCCCACGACGCGTAGATCGGGCGGGTCTGGGTCTCCAGTGAGAAGCCGATGTTCTCGTTGACGTAGATGCCGCCCGCCGCGGACTGGGGGTACGGGCCGAACTTCGACGCGAGGAAGTCCAGGATCTCCGGCAGCCGCGCCTCGATCGACTGCTTGTCCTCCGTGCCCGGCGCGTACGCGCTCACCACCGGCGTCCCGTCGGACAGCGTGGAGCGGTCGAACGTCCACTTGTCGATGCCGACAGTCGTCAGGTAGGTCGCGATCCGGCTCGGCTCGTTCCAGTGGTAGGTGGTCCAGCCGTCGCCGCCTTCGGTCGGGGCCGAGTCGACGCCGTTCGAGATCACGCTCCAGCCGTCCGGCACCCGCGCGTCCAACTTGAACGTCGCCTTGTCCTTCGGGGTGTCGTTCGCCGGGTACCAGCTCGTGGCCGAGTGCGGCTCGCCTGCCGCGAACGCGCCGCCGGAGGACGACAGCTGCCAGCCGTTCTCGCCGAGCGTGCCCTCCTCGGCCGCCTCCGGCACACCCGAGTACTTCACCCGCGTCTCGAACGTCGCGCCGGACGCCACCGGGGTGGGCGGGGTGATCACCAGCTCGTGGTCGCCGGATCGGGTGAACTTCGCGTCGGCTGAGCCGACGGTGACGGACTGGACGTCCAGGCCCTGCAGGTCGAGGTTGAACGTCGACAGGTCCTCGGCCGCCTTCGAGGTCACGAGGGTGTCACCCGTCAGCTCGTGCGAGGCCGGGTCGTAGCTGATCTGCACGTGGTAGGCGGTCACGTCGTACCCGCCGTTGCCGTCCTTCGGGTAGTACGGGTCGCCCGCGCTGTCCGAGGACGCCTCACCGTTCGCCGAAGGCTCGTCGCTGGTCGGACCGCCTTCCTGGCTCCGGGACCGCGACACGGAACACGAGCTGAGGCTGACGGCAACCAGCGTGAGGCAGACAGCGCGCACGGCCGTGCGGTTACGCATGATCAACAGCTCCCAACTCTCGCCTGCCTGGACATCATGGCCGACCAGGTGTGATGAGCGGGTTGGTTACGTGTATCAAATCCATTGTGGTCGAGTTCGGCGGGCAAGGCCCGGGCATCCTGTTGCTGCACGGCCTCATGGGGCGCGCCACGACCTGGTGGCCCACCGCTCGGTGGCTGACGGCCTACGGCCGGGTCGTCGGCATCGACGCGCGTGGCCACGGCCGCAGCCCACACCGAGGTGGGGGCTGGCGCACGGAGGACTTCGTCGAGGACGCGGCGGCGGTGCTGGCCGAGATCGGCCCGTCGGTCGTCATCGGCCACTCGATGGGCGGCCTGCACGCCTGGTGCCTCGCGGCGACCCATCCCGACCTCGTCCGGGCCGTCGTCGTCGAGGACATCGCCCCGGACCAGCGTGGGAAGACCGTCGACCCCTGGAAGCCGCACTTCGAGTCGTGGCCGGTCCCGTTCGAGTCGCTCGCGCACATCAGGGACTACTTCGGCCCGCTCGGCGACTACTTCACCGAGTGCTTCGAGGAGCGGGAGGACGGCTACCACCTGATCGCCGACCTCGAGGACCTGTACGAGATCGCGAACGAGTGGGGGCGCCGCGACTTCTGGCCGTTCGTCGAGCGCATCCGCTGCCCCATGCTCGCCATCGAGGCGGAGCACAGCGCGATGCCGCCCGGTCAGATGGCCGACCTGCCCCGTCGTGCGGGCGGTCCCGTGCACCACCTGGTGGTCGCCGGTGCCGGACACGTCGTGCACCACGACGCCCCGGCCGTCTACCGGGGCGCGGTCGAGGCGTTCCTGTCGGAGGTCCTCGGCCGTTAGCGGCGGCGGTGGCGCAGCGAGCGCGGCAGGTCGACCGGCGACGGCTGCTCCGGCGGCGGCGTCTCGCGGTAGCCGGGGATGTTCGGCTGCGACGGGTTGTTGCGAACCATGAACGAACCGCCGAACTCGTCCTCCTCCTCGACCGGCTCCGGCCTGCGCCGCGCCACCGGCGGCGGACCCGGCGCGGCCTCGGGCGCGACGGCCCCGGTTGCCGCGTCCGACATGGCCGCGTACCGGGCGAAAAGGGCGCGCCCGGCCACCGTCAGCGTCTCCGACCTGCGCAGCTCCTCGATGAGCGTGTCGCGCACCTGCCGCAGCTCTTCGCTACTCATGTCCCCTCCAGATCGCGCAGGACGTCCTTCTCGCCCGTCAGGCTGTCGACGACCGCGATCTCGGTGATTCTCGCCTTCAGCGACCCTACCGGGTACAGGGCCGCGAAGCCCGCGATCACGTCGGCGGGCTCGAGGTTCTGCGCGAGCACGCAGTGCGGGACCCAGGAGCCGGGCAGGTAGTACGCGGCGGGTTGCCTGACCCGCTTGGCCAACACGTCGTGGACCGCGGAGTGCACGGCGAGCAGCTCGGTGTCCACGACCGCCGTCAGCACGAGGGCGCCGTCGAGCGCGGCGAGCGTCGACAGCCACAGCCCGGGGATCGACAGCAGCCGCAGGTCCTCGCGCAGCAGGTCTCGGGTGGCGGCGGGGATCGTCCTGGCCGCCGCGAACGTCACGTGCGGGCGCCCTCGCACGGGGGCCGCGACGCCGGCTTCGGTGAGCCGGCGCCACAACCCGCGCACGGCGTTGTCCGCCTCCGCGTCCAGGAAGAGCTCCAGCGTCTGCGCCATGGACGCAGAGTGCCAGGTGTCAGGCGAGAAGGTCCTGCCAGGTCGGGATGTCGATGACGCGGTCGGGGGCGAACCGCAGCCCCCGCGCGGCGATCAGGACCTGCGCGGCACGTGCGACCTCGCCGGTGTCACCCGCGCGGACCGTGCGGACCAGCAGCGGCCACGTGGTCACGCCCGCGAAGCCGCTCTCGTCGACCGACCGGCCCGCGTAGCACGGCTGGCAGGTGACCCCGTTGGCCTCGGCGAGCCGACGCACCGCGGCGAAGGTCGACGCCCCGAACGTCCCGTCGGCCTGGAGCTCGAAGCCGTGTGCCCGCAGAAGGTGTTGCAGCGCCTGGACTTTCTCGTTGCGCGCGCCGGTCTTCAGCAGTGGCCACGAGCGCGTCGCCTCTGGTGCGGGCACACCCATCGCCGCCGCGACGGCTTCCCTCAGCTCGGGCAACCGTCCATAGAGGAGCTCGCCGGGGCACTCCGTCGCGTTGAAGTCGCGGTGCCCGCGGATCTCGCTCGGCGCGATCCCGTACTGCTGCCCGATGTAGGCGACCAGCTGCACGAGCGAGTCCCAGAGCGCCTGCGGCACGTCGACCGACGTGTACAGGCCCTCGTTCTCGATGCCGATGATCTCGCTGTTGTGGTCGGCGACGTTCGCGCCCTGCACGTGGCGGGTGCCGCCGTCGAGGATCTCGACGCTGCGGTGCCTGCCCTCGGTGACGAAGCCGCCGCGGCTGTTGGTGAGCTGCTGGCCGGTGTCGATCCAGCCGCGCTCGTCCATGTGGAAGTCCTGGATCTCCCTGGAGATCTGGAAGGCGTGCTCGACTGTGTAGTCCGTGGCGTTGGTGCCCGCGGTGTGGTGCACGACGATGTAGGTGGGTTTGCGGTCCAGTACGTCGATGGTGCCGTTGGCGGCGCGGGCACCCCACTCGGTACACGTGTAGATGCGCGGCCTGGCGACGGCCCTGGCCTCGCCGACCGCGACGGGGGTCGCGGCTGCGCCAAGCGCGCTCATTGCGGTCACGGTGAAGCCGCCCCGGAAAAGGTCGCGGCGCGATACGGCCATCTCGATCTCCCTCGACGTGGGGCCTTGCGACCCAGATCGTTGACACGCGTTTCCGACGCTAGTCGGCGCGGTCACCGCCGGGCAAGAGTTCCCCAATTGCCATTGAATTCGGTTACTGATCACCCGGTAACGCGAACAGGCCGTCGGTGGTCTGTTCGACCAGACCGTCGACCAGCAACGAGTCGAGGCATCGCTCACGCTGGCCCGCTTCGGACCACACGACGTCGAGCCGCGACTTGGGGACGGGAGAAGACGTGTCACGCAGGACGTCGAGAAGGAGACCGCGTACCTGGCGGTCGGTCCCGGCGAACTTCTGCACCGGTTTGACGGGACCGGTGTAGGCGGGGCGCCCGTTCTGCTGCCAGGCGCAGTCGTCGAACACCGGGCAGTCGGCACACCGGGGGTTGCGTGCGGTGCACACCGTCGCGCCCAACTCCATCAGCGCCGCCGACATCTGTGCGGCCAGCTCGTCGTCGGCGGGCAGCAGGGCGTCGGCATCCGCGAGGTCCCGCGTGGTGGAGGCGGGGCCGGAGTCCCCGGCGCCGTGCACGGACCTGGCGATGACCCGCCGGACGTTCGTGTCGACCACGGGACAGCGTTTGCGGTAGGCGAACGCGGCGACGGCTCGGGCGGTGTACGCGCCGATCCCGGGCAGCGCGAGCAACGTGTCGACGTCGGACGGCACCACGTCATTGTGCGTGATCGCGATCGCCGCCGCAGCGTCACGCAGACGCAGCGCGCGCCGCGGGTAACCCAGCTTGCCCCACGCCCGCAGCACGTCGGCGGGTGACGCGGCGGCCAGCGCGGACGGCACGGGCCAGCGCGCCATCCACTCGTGCCACGAGGGTTCGACGCGGGCGACCGGCGTCTGCTGCAGCATGATCTCGCTGACCAGCACACCCCAGGCCGATGTGCCCGGCTCCCGCCACGGCAGGGGCCGAGCCCGCTTCGCGAACCACTCGGTCAACACCCGGGCATCAGGACTCATCGCCGCCCGATGTTAGCGGGGTGCGGCTACTCGACCTCGGTCAGCTCGGCTGTCCGCACGTCGTAGACGAAGCCGCGCACGTCGCCCCGGTGCGGCACGAAAGGGCTGCGCCGCACGCGTTCCACCGACTGGCGCACGCTGTCCTCGACCACGCGGAACGCCTCGATCGCCCACGTCGGGCGCAGCTTCGTCTCGCGCTCCAGCTCGTCCTTGAACTCGTCCTCGGTGATCAGCGACAGGCCGCACGACGTGTGCTGCATGACGATGACCTCGCGGGTCTCGAGCTTGCGCTGGCTGATCGCGAGCGAGCGGATCACGTCGTCGGTGACGACACCGCCCGCGTTGCGCATGATGTGCGCCTCCCCGTGCCCGAGGCCGAACACGTCGAACACCTTGATCCTGGCGTCCATGCACGTGACCACGGCCAGGTGCAGCGAAGGGACCGGCGTGGGCACCTCGGGCGCACCGTGGTCCACGCCGGTGGCGTGCCGGTGCAGCAGCTTGTCGATAGCGGTCATGGGCAGCTCCCGTGTCGTTGCAATGCTGCGGTGGACCACTGGCATCCCGCTCGGATCCTATTGGATCAAGATCACGTGCGCGCGGGCAAGTCGTTGTGCGAAACACCACGCTGCGTGGCCGCTACCAGCGGAAATATCGCCCGATCGGGGCTGTCGTAGATCCACGCGGACGCCGTGGGACGGGTCTACCGTCTTCGCATGGTCGAGCCGAACGGTCCCCTGCCGCAGTCGGTCTACTGGCGACGCCGCGCGTTGGCGGCCGTCGTATCGGTGCTCGCGATGGTGCTGCTGGCGTGGCTCATCGGCGGTCTCGTCGAGGCGGACGACCAGCACCCGGTGCGGGGCACGGCGGGCGGGACGGACCTGGGCGACGGGACGACCGGCAAGCAGACGCCGTCCACCTCCGCGTCGGCGCCGTCGTCGAGTCCCGGCCCCGCGAGCCCGAGCGGTTCGACCACGGCGAGTCCTCCCGCCCCGACCTCCGCCGCCGCCCCGCCACCCGGACCGCCCGGTCCGTGCGCGGACACGGCGACGAGGGTGGCGGCGACCCCGGACGTGCCGTCGTACCCGGTGGGGGCCCGGCCGCTGCTGCGGCTGGTGGTCACGAACGTCGGCCCGGTGCCGTGTGTCCGCGACCTGAGCCGCCAGCTGCGCGAGATCCTGGTCCTCGGTGCCGACGGGGCCCGGCTGTGGTCGAGCAACGACTGCTACGCGCCGCCGGAGCAGGACGTCCGCGTGCTGCCGGTGAACCAGCCGGTGGAGTTCACGGTCAACTGGGCGGGGCGGACGTCCGCGCCCGGCTGTCCGCTGAACCGTGAGACCGTGCCGGCCGGGACGTACCAGGTGGTCGGCCACCTCGGGGCGCTCACGAGCCCGCCCGCCGCGCTGACCCTGACCTGAGCCGTTACGGGCCGAACCAGCGTTCCTCCGTCGTGCGGGGCGGCGCCGAGGTCTCGCCGATGACCAGCTCGGTGTCCAGCGTGATGTGGCGGGGCCTGCTGTGCTCCGCGGCGCCGAGCAGCAGCTTGCCCGCCGCGCGGCCCTTCTCCAGGACCGGCTGGCGGATCGTCGTCAGCCCGACCCGTTCCGCCTCCGCGATGCCGTCGAACCCCGTCACGGTCAGGTCGTGGGGTACGCGCAGCCCCCGCTTCTTCGCCTCCTGGAGCGCACCGAGCGCCAGGATGTCCGACGTGCAGATGAGCGCCGTGACCTCGGGGTTGGCGTCCAGCAGCTGTGCGGCCGCCGCGGAGCCGCTCGTGATCGAGTGGTCGAAGCGTTCCACCACCGGCACCCGCGCCCAGTCGACGCCGACCGCCTCGAAGGACTCCGCCAGCGACATCAACCGCGCCCGCTGCACGTGGAAGTGAGCCGTCCGCTGCCGGGACACCGACGCGAAGCCGTCGTTGCGGTCCCTGGCGAGCCGCATGCACAGCACACCGATGTTCCGGTGTCCGATGTTGATCAGCCGTCCGGCCAGCTGCGCGATCGCCGCGCCGTCGTCGATGCCCACGAGGTCGACGCCCTCGACGCTGGGCTGGTCGCACACCACCGTCGGGACGGGCCGGGACAGGACCGCGGCCAGGTGCGGGTCGTCGTCCGGCACGGAGTAGACGACGAAACCGTCGACGCCGGCACTGTGCACCGCCGTGACGTCCTCACGCTCCGGGTTCACCGGCACGAGGTGCAGGCCCTGGCCCGCACCCTCGCACGCGAGGGCGAGACCCTCGAGGAACCCGAGTGCCGCCGGGTCACGGAACGCGTACGACAGGTTCTCGGTGAGCAGCAGTCCTACGGCGCCCGCCTTGCGGGTCCGCAGGGATCGGGCCACCGGGTCGGGGCCCGGATAGCCCAACCGCCGCGCGGTCTCCAGCACCCGCCTGCGCAGCTCGGGCGAGAGCTGGTCGGGTCGGTTGTAGGCGTTGGACACGGTGGTCCGGGACACGCCGAGCTCCGCGGCCAGCGACGCCAGTGTCGCGGGCCGGCGAACATGCATTGACCGCGCCATGTGCTGACCGTAACGGTTCAGAAGCACAAGCAGAAGTGTGCCGTGCCACGTCACGTTCACCACATCTGACCGAGCTTCATACCCGGTCGGGTGAACGCCGTTGGATTTTGAGTCGTATAGTCGACCAGGAGTAGTCGAAAACGGTTTCCATTACCTATAGCGTGTCATGCATAAGTAGGAGGCTCCTCATGAGAACCGCGCTTCCGGTCGCCCTCGCCGCCGTCACCCTGGCTGTCGCAGGCTGCGGCGCCGGGTCCGACGCGGCCGCGGACGGCAAGATCCCGGTCGTCGCGTCCACGAACGTGTGGGGGAGCGTCGTCGCCGCGGTCGGGGGCAGCGAGGTCAGCGTCCAGTCGCTGATCAACAACCCGTCGGCGGACCCGCATTCCTACAGCGACAAACCCGAGGACGCGACGCTGCTCACCAACGCGAAGCTCGTCCTCTACAACGGCGGCGGCTACGACGACTTCTTCGCCAAGCTCGTCACGGCGGCGGGCGCCGACGCCAGGCAGGTCGTCGCGTTCGACGGCCACGAGAACGGCGACAACGAACACGTCTGGTACGAGTTCGCGGCCGTCAGGAAGGTCGCCGACCGCGTCGCGACCGAGCTGGGCGACATCGACCCGGCACACAGGGACACCTACGCGGACAACGCGAAGGCCTTCGACGACAAGCTGGACGCGCTCGCCGCGAAGGCGGCCGCCATCCCCGACGTGAAGGTCGTCGCGACCGAGCCAGTCGCCCACTACCTCCTGGAGGCGGCGGGCATCACCGACGTCACGCCGCCCGCGTTCTCGGAGGCCGTCGAGGAGGAGACCGACCCCCCGGTCGTCGCGGTCGCGGACACCACCGACCTGATCACGAACAAGCGGGTCTCGGCGCTGGTCAACAACGCCCAGACCGAGACGAACGTCACCGACCGGCTCATCGACGCCGCGAAGTCGGCCGGCGTGCCGGTGGTCGACGTGCGTGAGACGCTGCCACAGGGTGTGACCGACTACGTTGAGTGGATGACCAAGGAAGTGGACTCGTTGGCAGGCGCGGTGTCGTGAGCGTGCCCGCGGTATCGCTGCGGGACGCGACGCTCGGTTACGGCGCCCGCGTCCTGTGGTCCGGTCTGAACCTGGACATCGAGCGCGGCGAGTTCGTCGCCGTCCTCGGCCCCAACGGCTCCGGCAAGACGAGCCTGCTCCGCGTGCTGCTGGGGCTGCAGCCGCTGTCGTCCGGCACGGCGGAGATCGTCGGCGAGCCACCCGGCCGAGGTAATCGCCGGATCGGGTACATCCCGCAGCAACGCGCCATCGACGCGCCACTGCGAGGCAGGGACCTCGTCGGCCTGGGACTCGACGGGCACCGCTGGGGGACCGGCGTGTCGCGGATCCGCGAGCGCAGGCAGAAGGTGGACCAGGCGCTGGCCGACGTCGGCGCCGAGGCGTTCGCGAAGGCCCCGGTGTCGCAGCTGTCCGGCGGCGAGCAGCAGCGGCTGCGGGTGGCGCAGGCCCTGGTCAGCGACCCCGACCTGCTGCTGTGCGACGAGCCGCTGCTGTCACTGGACCTCGCCAACCAGCGGGTGGTCAGCAACCTGATCGACAGCAGGCGCCGCAGCGCGAACACCGCCGTCATGTTCGTGACGCACGAGATCAACCCGGTGCTATCGCTGGTCGATCGTGTGCTGTACCTCGTGGACGGTCGCTTCCGGATCGGCAGGCCCGACGAGGTCATGAACTCCGAGACGCTGTCCGAGCTGTACCGCGCGAAGATCGACGTCGTGCGGGTGCGGGGACAGATCCACGTGGTCGGTGCCCAGAGCGCGGTGTGCGAGGACCAGCCTCACCACCTGCACGAGGAGCCGGCCTGAGATGGACAAGCTCTTCGACTTCGACCTGTACGGCAGGCTGCTGGCGCTGCCGTACGTGCAGGCCGCGCTGGTGGCCGCGGCCATCCTCGGCCTGCTGGCAGGGGTGCTCGGCCCGCTGATCGTCAGCCGCAACATGGCGTTCGCCGTGCACGGCACGAGCGAGCTGTCGTTCACCGGCGGTGCCGCGGCACTGCTGCTGGGTGCGGACATCGGCCATGGCGCGCTGGCCGGCGCGATCGTCGCCGCGCTGGTGCTGGGGCTTCTGTCGAGGCGCAGCTCGGACCACGACTCGGTGATCGGCGCGGTGCTGTCGTTCGGGCTCGGCGTCGGCGTGCTGCTGCTGTGGTTCTACCCCGGCCGCGCGGCGAACAAGTTCGGCCTGCTCGTGGGTCAGATCGTGGGCGTGGACTTCGCGTCGATCGCGCTGCTGTCGATCTGCGGCGTGGTGGTCATGCTGGTGCTGCTGGCGATCTACCGGCCGCTGCTGTTCGCGTCGGTCGACCCGGACGTGGCGAGGGCGCGTGGCGTGCCCGTCGGCGTCCTGTCGATGGTGTTCGCGGTGCTGGTGGGCGTCGCGACGGCGCTGGGCGTGCAGACGGTGGGCGCGTTGCTGGTGCTGGCGCTGATGATCACCCCGGCAGCCGCGGCGGCCCGGGTCACGGCGAGCCCGCTTCGCGCCACGGTGCTGGCCGTGGTCTTCGCCGAAACCGCGGCACTGGGTGGTTTCATCCTGTCCCTGGCCCCGGGCGCGCCGGTGAGCGCGTTCGTCACGGGCATCTCGTTCCTGATCTACCTGGTGTGCTGGACGCTGGGCCGGTTCAGAGGCCGCGTCGCCACGGGCCCGGCCGTGGTCCGCGGCCCGGTGGTGACCCGATGAGAGCTGCGGCGGGCCGATGACCGGCGCAAACCTGGCCATCGACCCACCACGGCGTCGCTAGGCGCCGATCGAGTCCAGCTCCGCGACGGCGTCGGCGGGCAGCACGAGGTCCTCGGCGGCCATGTTCTCCCGCAGGTGCGCGACCGACGAGGTGCCGGGGATGAGCGCGATGGCAGGCGAGTGCTGCAGCAGCCACGCGAGCGCGACCTGGTGCGGTGTCGCGTCGAGACCAGCCGCGACCTTGCTCAGGGTCTCGGACTGCAACGGTGTGAACCCACCGAGCGGGAAGTACGGCACGTAGGTGATGCCCTCGGCGGCACACCGCTCGATGAGGGCGTCGTCGCGGCGGTTGACGACGTTGTACTCGTTCTGCACGGTCACGACCGGGGCGATGCCCTGGGCCTCGGTGAGTTGCTTGTCGCTGGCCGTGCTGATGCCGAGGTGCCTGATCAGCCCCTGCTGCTGGAGTTCGGCGAGCGTCTCGAACTGCGGGGTGATCGGCGTCTCGTCGGGCCCGTCCACCGCACCGACCCGCATGTTGACGACGTCGAGGACGTCGACGCCGAGGTGTTCGAGGTTCTCGTGCACCTGCCGCCTGAGGTCCTCGGGCTCGCGCTGGTGGACCCACTCGCCGTTCGGCCCACGTCGAGCGCCGACCTTGGTGACGACGGTGAGCCCGTCGTAGGGGTGCAGGGCCTCCCTGAGCAGCTCGTTCACGACGGTCGGCCCGTAGAAGTCGGCGGTGTCGATGTGGTCGACGCCCAGCTCGACGGCGGTCCGCAACACGGCGATGGCCTCGCCACGGTCGCGCGGCGGACCGAACACGCCGGGGCCGGCGAGCTGCATGGCGCCGTAGCCCATTCGCTTGATGTCCATGGCTCCAGTTTCCGCTCGTTCCGGCGCTGGTGGGATCGTCCCCCTCTTCCTGGGACTGTCAGGGCTACCTTTACGCAGGTGGCCCCCGATCCGACCCGCATGTGGACCGAGTTCGCGGAGCACTGGCAGGTATACCTGTCGATGCCGGTGGTGGCGGCGGTGATCGGCTACCTGACGAAGCGCGCCGCGATAGAGATGATGTTCCGCCCGGTGGACTTCGTCGGCGTGCCACCGTACCTGGGCTGGCAGGGCGTGGTGCCCAGGAACTCGGAACGCATGATCGCGGTGGCGGCGGACCTGCTCACGGCGAAGCTGGTGGATCCGAGGGAGATCGTCCAGCGCCTGGACCCGGCCCGGCTGGCGGCGGAGCTGGAGCTGCCGTTGCTGTTGGCGGCGGACGAGACGACACGTGAGGTGCTGACGCGTCAGGGGCTGTGGCAGAACCTGCCGCCGCTGGGTCAGGAGCTGGTGATCAAGCGTGTGCAGGCGTCCATCCCGGACCTGGTGGCGCGGGTCATGGCGGAGCTGTCGGGGAACATAAAGGACATCCTGGACATCAAGTCGGTGGCGGTGAACGCGCTGCACCGGGACAAACGGTTGCTGCTGAAGCTGATCCGGGATATATCGCGGCCGGAGATGGCGTTCATCGCGCGGTGCGGGGTGTATTTCGGGCTGTTCCTGGGGCTGGTGCAGACGGTGGTGTGGGCGCTGACGAAGGCGCCGCTGGTGATGCCGGTCTTCGGTGCGGCGGTCGGCTGGTTCACCGACTGGCTGGCTATAAAACTGGTCTTCTTCCCGAGGGAGCGCCGGAAAGTGTTGGGCGTCCTGCCGTTGCAGGGCGTCTTCCAACGCCGCAGGGACGAGGTGGCGAAGCAGTACGCGACAGTGATCGCCCGAGAGGTGATGACGGTTCCGAACCTGGTGAACGCCATCCTGACCGGGCCGGGAGCCGAGCGTCTCCAGGCGATGGTGCGGGAGACGGTGGAGCAGGCGGTAGAGGAGCAGGCAGGTCTGGCACGTCCGTTGCTAGGCCCATCTCGGTTCACGGCACTGAAGAAGAAGGCGGCGGAGCAGGCAGTCCGCTACCTGCCGACGACCATGCTGACTGCGGAAACCTACGCCACGGAAGCGCTCGACATTCGCGACACAATAGCCACCAAAATGCGCCGCCTGTCCCGAGTGGAGTACGAGGGTCTCCTTCGTCCGGCCTTCCGGCAGGACGAGTGGAAACTCATCGCCGTAGGGGCAGCGATCGGCGCCCTTATCGGAGAGCTGCAGGTGTTGCTACTACTGCACTAGGTCCCCGGTGGCTGGGGTCAGTGCATCAGATCGGTGAGCCTCGCGTTCGTTGCTTCCACGGTGTGTAACCATCGCACATGCTCGTGACCGCGCAGGAGTGATAAGCCACAAGGGCCACGAGCCGCGTGTATGGCGCGAAGTCGCGTAACACCCGAGCACCATCAAGCGGATGGAACCCGGTCTTCGCGACCTCGGGCGAGTAACCGACATCGTGGAGCACGGCGGCCGCATACAAGTAGTTCGCTGTCAGCGTCAGTGAACAGGGGACCCGCGATGCGGCGCGGTCGGCGACCCCCTGAACGTGCGACCACCTGCGCGGAAGTTGCACCCTCAGGAGGGCCGCCGCTCGTTCACGAGCCCACGTCTCAAGGTCACCCATATAAGTAACTTTATCCTCGGACGCAGCGGTGCTGAGGCTCGTGTATCCATAGCGGGCCGCCAGTGCGCTGCGATATATAGAGAATAGTACTCACGTCATATTAATTGATTCGAGCTTCTGCCAAGCACGCTCGACATGATTGCGAGTAAATAGGCGCTTTTTCCTGGCGGTCCACGCCTGAATTTGCTCCCATGCTTCGGTAGCGTTACGTGCCTTCCCGTGAGACGCTAGCCAATGTGTGCTAGCAAGTAGTTCCATATTGTAGGGGCCTTCGTAGCCTTCAATGATCTTCATGACTGGATCGACGATCTCGGTTTTAACGTTCCGATTGCTTGAGTTCTTGTGTACATAATCGTCTGCTTCGCGAGATCCTGTATCTGTGGGTATTATCGGAATCAACTCCTGTACCCGAGAGGTGCCGTCCCCGTGGCCCTCTAGATAGCTGCCTTCCATCTCCTGAATTAGGTGGCGTGTTTGCTCACTGTATGGGCCATATTGGCCAGCTTCGAACCTAAGGTTCAAGTGAGGCATTACAATGTTCGCAAAGTAGCTAAGCTTCTGTATTTCTAAATGGGATGCACCCAACGCTGGCTCCCATGGTTCCACCGCACGTCGGTACTCCGCATATGCTTCAATCAACTTGATAATCGTAGCTCGTCCCCACGACATGCGAAGCGCTTGTGGAGCAAGCGCTCGCTTCGCGCCGGATGGGGCGAAGAGTTGGATCGCGACATCCGAAACCTGGGCAAGCTTCCTGTAGATAAGCTTGGAAACGTCATCCCAAGCCAGACCGCCGTTTCCTGCGCCAAGCGGAGGGATGGCTATCGACCTGATCTCTCGTTCCCTGATTACTCGTATGAGATCGTCGAGTCCATGGTCGATGTCATCAAGTCTTGATTTTGAGCGCCAATGATTCTTAGTTGGAAAATTGATGATATATCGAGGGCTTGTTATTGTGTGTAGCTCTACTACAAACATCTCGCCGAGCTTGACCTCTCCGGCGGTGCACGCTTTGGCGTACAATTTGAAGTTTTCGGGATAGCGGCGTTTGAACTGGAGGGCGATGCCCTTGCCCATCACTCCGACGCAATTGACAGTGTTAACCAACGCTTCCGCATCCGCGTTGAGCAGGTCGCCACGTGTTTCTGTGATCATCTGGCCAGTCCCCTCCTTAGTAATAGAAGTTTCGGTCTACAATGTAGGATATTCCATCGACGTCGCTCAAAATCTGTTTGACTCTGGCCATGGTTGTAGAATTCTTCGTTACTACATGTGAAATGTAATTCAAGGGAAGTTTATCTAATATAATAAACTCTGCTGCCGGGCGACTCTGTCGGTTCGGGTCCTGAGGCGTATTATTCCACATCTTCTGACGCATAAGCGGAAAGTCGATAAATGTGCCGATTTGATCGAGTTCGCGAGTAAATTCGACGATGTCGACTGCGGCATTCTGATCGCTCACGCACCATGTCATGGACGAGTCAACTGCATCACCGACGGCTAACCCTACGAACACCAAGGGATCGTCACCACCTTGGTAGTCCACATGCCCGGATTTCACGCGAAGTAACATCGGGGACTTTGCTGCGAAGTAAAAGGGTACGTGATCGGACACGACCCTGTTCGCCGGATAACTATCGTCCGGAGCAACTGGGATGTGAGGACGGCGTCCATTCACAGACTTCAATGCGATGCTTACTCTCGGTGTGCTCCTGGCTACGAGTGCTCCCGTTGAAGCGATGTCGACAAGGTTCTCGACATGCGTGACATGCCATACGAGCCAGTCTCGGGGGTTGTCCTGCCTGGGTAGCTCTTGACCTCGTCCTGCGAAGGACGAAGCTTGGATGTAGCGCAACCTCGTGCCTCCACTTCGTCTGTCAAGGCAGCATGACAGATGGGTACGACATTCCGCCGTTAAGTCGCTGTGAGGGCCAGCGTGAGGCATGTAGTCACGCTTGACGCGCTGTGCCCGTCGCGTTGGGGCCGTGGGCTGCATCCATCGCGGCACGGGCGGCTTCCGCTCCGCTCATGCCGCCCGGCCTGCGCGGCGCAGCCCGCGGCCATGCGCCGGTAGCGCCACCGCCGGCGGCGCGAGGGATCACAGAGCCACGGGGCAGCTCCCTCGGCCTTTGGGGAGCGGCGAGAGTCGACGAGAAACGTCGAGTAACGTTCACGCAGGTCAGTGGCATGATCGCGGCCCGGCTCCGAGATGGGCCCGGACCGTCCGTCAGAACTGGTAGTACAGGAACGGGCTGAAGGTGCCCGTGGCTACGAGGATCGCGGCGTAGAGGAGGCCTGCGGTCATGATGGTTGTACGTAGGACGGTGGCTGGTTTGCTTCGGGATGACTCCAGCAGCGGTCCCGTCACCGGGTGGGCCGGTAGGAACACGATGGCCAGCGCGCACAGCAGGATCACCAGGCGTTGGTTGGTGAACGCCTCGCTCACGATGTCCGTCAACCCGGTGAAGTCGGGCAGCAGCATGTTGCCGATCATCGTCAGGGCCTGGGGTAAGTCCGCCGAGCGGAAGAAGACCCAGCCCACCACCACCAGCAACAGGGTCAACGCACGGCGGGCGACAGCACGGCCACGCGACGACGGCGCCCCATCCAGGTGGAAGCCACGCTCGATGATCAGCAGGGCACCGTGGTACAGGCCCCACACCAGGTACGTCCAGTTCGCCCCGTGCCAGAAGCCCGTCAGCACGAAGATGATCAGCAGGTTCCGGTACGTCTTCGCCGCGCCGTGGCGGTTGCCGCCCAGTGGGATGTAGACGTAGTCGCGAAACCACCGGGACAGCGACATGTGCCACCGCCGCCAGAACTCCGTCACCGTCACCGACGAGTACGGGCGCGCGAAGTTCTCCGGCAACCGGAACCCCAGCATCCGGCCCAGGCCGATCGCCATGTCCGAGTAGCCCGAGAAGTCGAAGTACAGCTGCAGCGTGTACGTCAACGCCCCCAACCAGGCGATCGCGAACGTCATGCGGTCGCCGGGCGTCGCGAAGCAGGCCTCCACCAGTGGGTTCAGCGAGTCCGCGATGATGACCTTCTTGCACAGCCCCAGCGCGAAACGAGGGAAACCCGCCGCTATGTCATCCGTGCGGTGGGTCCGTTCCTGCGGCAGCTGGTCCGCGATCTCCCGGTACCGCACGATCGGACCCGCCACCAGCTGCGGGAACATCGAGATATACGTGACGAACGAGACCGGGTTCCGCAGTGCGGGCCGCTCGCCCCGGTAGATGTCCACCACGTACGAGATGTTGTGGAACGTGTAGAAGGAGATGCCGATCGGCAGCAGCAGGTGGGTGATCGGGAAGTCGCCGCCGAACAGCTGTGCCAGGCCGTTCAGCTGCTCGGTGAGGAAGCCCAGGTACTTCCACACCACGAGCGAGCCCACGTCGACGCAGATCACCGTGATCAGCAGGACCCGCTTGCGCCGCGCCGCCAGTGCCCACTCGTCCGGTTCCAGCCACTGGCCGATGACGTAGTTGACCGCGATCGTGACCAGCAGCAACAGCGTGGTCGGACCGGCACCCACGGCGTAGAAGATCAGGGAGGCGACCGCGATGATGCCGTTCCGCCAGTGCCGGGGGGCAGCGAGGATCGCGCCGAGTACCAGGGGCAGGAACACCCACAGGAACAACGGGCTGGCGAACGACAAGCTGACCTCCCCGCGAACGACCCGCCTACGTGCGGCCGGCCACCCGCCTGCGCCTCGACACCTCCGCCAGTACCACGCCCGCGGCCACCGAAGCGTTCAACGACTCCACCCCGGCCGACATCGGGATCGACACCGTCTCGTCGCACGTCTCCCGGATGAGCCTCGACAGGCCCCGGCCCTCCGAACCGACGACCACCACCAGCGGGTCCGTTGCCAGGGACAGGTCATCCAGCGCGACCGAGCCGTCCGCGTCCAGGCCCACGATCATCAGGCCCTCCGCCGCGTACTGACGCAGCGCACGGGTCAGGTTCGTCGCGATGGCCACCGGGATCTTCGCCGCGGTGCCTGCCGACGTCCGCCACGCCACCGCCGTGATGCTGGCCGACCGGCGCTGTGGTAGCAGCACACCGTTGGCGCCGAAGGCCGCGGCCGAACGGATGACCGCGCCCAGGTTGCGGGGGTCCGTCACGCCGTCGAGCGCTACCAGCAGCGGCGGCTCCGTCGAGTCCTTCGCCGCCGCCAGCAGGTCGTCCGGGTGTGCGTAGTCGAACGGGGGCATCTGCAGCGCCAGCCCCTGGTGCAGCGCGCCGCCGGTCAGCCGGTCCAGCTCCGGCTTGCTCACCTCGAGCACCGAGATGCCCCGGTCCGCGGCCAGCCGCACGGCCTCCGTCACGCGCTCGTCGGCGTCCACGCCCAGCTGCACGTACAGCGCCGTCGTCGGGACCGCCGCCCGCAGGCACTCCACCACCGGGTTGCGGCCCGCGACCAGCTCGGCCGTCGGCTTGTCACGCGCGGAGCGGCGTTGCTGCTGTGCCGACTTCTGCGCGGCGCGTTTCTGCGCGGGGTGTCCCGGGCGGATCGAGGCGCGTGGTGTCGGACCCTTGCCTTCCAGGCCCTTCGATTTCTGGCCGCCGGTGCCGACGACCTGCCCCTTCTTCGACCCAGGCTTGCGAATGGCGCCCTTGCGCCTGGAGTTGCCAGCCAACCTGCTCAGCCGTCCTTCAAAGTCCACTGTGGACCGCCGGGGGTGTCCTCGACGGTGATGCCCGCGGCCAGCAGGCGGTCGCGCACCGCGTCGGCGGTCGCGAAGTCACGGGCGGCGCGGGCGGCCTGCCGCTGCTCCAGCAGCTCCGACACGAGCGCGTCCAGCGCGCCGCGTGCCGCGGTGTCCACTGTGGACGCCGGCCAGGTCAGCGGGTCCAGGCCCAACACGGCCAGCTGCGCACGCACGGTGCCCGCCGCGCTCAACGCCGCCGCGTCTTCGTCGCTGTCCAGCGCGGTGAAGCCCTGCCGCACGGTGTTGTGCACCACCGCGACCGCCGCGGGGGTGCCGAGGTCGTCGTCCAGTGCGGCGGTGAACTCGGGGCCGACCGAGCCGATCGGCACCTCGCCGATCCTCGCGCCGACGCGCTGCACGAACGACTCGAGGCGCTGGTACGCGCGCACCGACTCGTCGAGCGCCGCCGTCGAGAACTCGATGACCGAGCGGTAGTGCGGCGCCACCAGGTAGTACCGCAGCTCCTGCGCCCGGTACCGCTCCAGCATCGACGGGATCGACACCACGTTCCCGAGCGACTTCGACATCTTCTCGCCGGCCATCCCGACCAGCCCGTTGTGCATCCACAGGCGCGCGAACGGGTCGCCCGCGGCCCGCGACTGCGCCAGCTCGTTCTCGTGGTGCGGGAACACCAGGTCGTGCCCGCCGCCGTGGATGTCGAACTCCGCGCCGAGGTAGGTCAGCGCCATGGCCGAGCACTCCAGGTGCCAGCCCGGCCTGCCGGGGCCCCACGGGGTCGGCCACGACGGCTCGCCCGGCCGTGCGCCCTTCCACAGCGTGAAGTCCCTCGGGTCGCGCTTGCCCTCTGCCGCCGACTCGCCCTGCTGCACCTCTTCGAGCCTCTGCCCGGACAGCTCGCCGTAGGACGGCCACGAGCGCACGTCGAAGTACACGTCACCGGCCGCCGCGTACGCGTGGCCGCCGTCGACGAGCCGTTGCATCAGCTCGACCATCTGCGTGACGTGCCCGGTCGCGCGGGGCGCGATCGACGCGGGGCGGCAACCGAGCGCGGTGTACGCGTCGTCGAACTCGCGCTCGAACCGCGCCGACCACTGCCACCACGGCCGGCCCGCGTCGTTCGCCTTGCGCAGGATCTTGTCGTCCACGTCCGTGACGTTGCGCACGAGTGTGACGTCGAGGTCCTTGTGCTCGAGCCAGCGCCGCAGCACGTCGTAGTTCAACAGGCTGCGCACGTGCCCGATGTGCGGCGGGCCCTGCGGCGTCGGCCCACACACGTAGATCGACGCCGTTCCGCTGCGTACAGGCTGGAATTCCCGCACACTCCGGCTCGCGGTGTCGAACAGGTGGAGGCTCACGGCGTCGTCACTTTCGTGGGGAGGGGCCCGATCTGGCCTACGAGCCTAGCCGCGCGGTATCAGGCACGCGGTGGCAACCGCCGCGATGCCCTCTCCTCGACCCGTCAGCCCGAGCCCGTCCGTCGTGGTGCCGGACACCGCCACGTCCCCGCCAGCGGCCGTGGACAGCACCTTCTGCGCCTCGGCACGCCGTTTGCTGATCTTGGGGTGGTTGCCGATGACCTGCACGACCGCGTTGCCGAGCCGGTACCCGGCCGCCTCGACCCTGGTGCGTACCTCGGCGAGCAGCTCGACGCCGTGCGCACCGGACCAGCGTGGGTCGCCGGTGCCGAACACCGCGCCGAGATCACCCAGACCGGCGGCCGACAGCAGTGCGTCGCACAGCGCGTGCGCGGCGACGTCACCGTCGGAGTGACCAGCGCAGCCGTCGACGCCCTCCCACCGCAGGCCCGCGATCCAGCACTCGCGGCCTGCCTCGACGGGGTGCACGTCCGTGCCGATGCCGACCCTCACCGCGCGAGCACCGCCCCGGCCACGGTCAGGTCGAACGGGGTGGTGATGCTCATCGCGGCCACGTCGCCCGGCACGGTGTGCACGGGTATGTCGACCTTCTCCAGGACGCCGCCCGCCGCGAGTGCGCGGTGCAACACGTCGTGCGTGAAGCCCTGGGGTGACTGGACGGCCCGGAGGGCGGTGCGGTCGGGGGTGCTGAGGATGACGCCGGCCGCGTCGACGCACTTGACCGTGTCCGCCACCGGCAGCACCGGGACCACGGCCTGGTGGCCTTCGGCCAGCGCGTCGGTGACCGCGTGCACGAGAGCGGGCGGGGTGAGGGCGCGGGAGACGTCGTGCACGAGCACCGACCGGGCATCCGGGACCAGCGTGGTGGCGGCCCGCAGGGCGAGCAGGACCGACTCGGTGCGGTCCGCGCCGCCGGGCACGACCGTCACGGGCTCGAACGAGGCGAGCGCCTCGGCGACCTCCGCCACATGGTCGGCAGGGGCCGCAACGACAACATGCCGCACGCGACCCGCGTCAAGCAGGCCACGCACGGCATGTGCGATCAAAGGCAAGCCATGTAGTCGAACCATGGCCTTGGGTCCGGCTGTGCCCAGACGTTCACCCCGCCCCGCAGCGGGGACGACCGCGACCGTCACAGTGGACTCGATATCTCGTTGTTGGCAGCTGCTCAGGCGGTCAGACCGACGCCGTGGCGAGGACCTCGTCGAGGATGACCTCGGCCTTGCCCTCGTCGGTGCCTTCGGCCAGCGCGAGCTCGCTGACCAGAATCTGGCGTGCCTTGGCCAGCATGCGCTTCTCACCGGCGGACAAACCGCGATCCTTCTCGCGCCGCCAGAGGTCGCGCACCACTTCGGCAACCTTGTTCACATCGCCCGAGGCGAGCTTCTCGAGGTTGGCCTTGTACCTTCTCGACCAGTTGGTCGGCTCCTCGGTGTGAGGAGCACGCAGAACATCGAATACCCTGTTGAGGCCCTCCTGACCGACAACGTCCCGAACGCCCACGATCTCGGCGTTGTCCGCAGGGACGCGTACGGTGAGGTCACCCTGCGCGACCTTGAGAACGAGGTACTTCTTCTCCTCGCCCTTGATCACACGGGTCTCGATGGCTTCGATGAGTGCGGCACCGTGGTGCGGGTAGACGACGGTCTCTCCGACCTTGAAAACCATGTGTCCTCTGCCCCTTTCGCTGCCTCCATCTTAACACGAGCCGCGCTGGTGCCGTAATGGGCCCGAGATCGGTTACCGCAGGTCAGCGGCCAGGTGCGGGTTCAGTCGAGGGGTTGACAAAGCGGCAATGACCGTGCTTGCCGACATTTGCCGGTCAGCCGATCACCGGAGTTTTCCGATGTCCGAACGGGACGGTCGACGCACCCGGTCGACCACTCGCACGTGGTGGGGAGCGCTGCCGCTAGTCTTCGCGTGAGTCAGGGGAGCCCGAGGAAGGACCACGATGGTGAGCCGTGAGACGACCCGACCGCTGCGCAAGCTGGCGCCCGCGGTGGCCATCGGTGTCAGCGCGCTGCTCGGGATCGTGGGCTGCGGAGCCGGTCAGGTCGCCCAGACCGCGGACATGGAACCCGCGGTCAACGGCAACATGAGCCAGGTGGGCAACCTGGTCCTGCGTGACGTCATGGTCGCCTTCCCCGACAACGGCGAGTCCTACGCGGCGGGTGAGGACGCCCCGCTGCTGCTCACGATCGCCAACACCGGCGGGGACGACGACGAGCTGACCGCCGTCTCCAGCCCGGCGGGCAAGGTCGAGATCACGGGCAACGCGAGCATCCCCGCCCACTCCGCGCTCCAGGTCGTCCAGCCGAGTGACAACCCCTCGTCGTCGACCAGCGAGACCACGACGACCACGACCACCACGGGTTCGTCCACCGCGGAGACGACCGGGTCGCAGCCGCCGTCCTCGGGCAGCTCGTCGAGCACGTCCAGCGAGTCGTCGTCGGCCACCACGACAACGACCGAGGAGGCGCCGGACGTGGTCGGCACCATCAGCCTGGTGATCACCGGGCTGACCGGTGACCTGCCGTTCGGCAAGACCGTGCCGGTGACCTTCGAGTTCGCCAAGGCGGGCAAGATCACCGTGAACCTGCCCGTCGCCGCGCCCACGACGGCGCGCGCGGAGGACCGGGACAAGGACATGGTCGAGCAGAACTCCGGGACCACCGAGGACGAGTAGCAGTTCGCCCCGTTGTCGGTGCTGCCGTCTAGGTTTGCGCCGTGGTGAAGAACGCGCGAACCAAACCCGCCTACCGCTGCGCCGAGTGCGGCAACGAGTCGGCCAAGTGGTACGGCCGCTGTCCCGAGTGTCAGGCGTGGGGGACGCTCGAGGAGGTCGGCGTCCCCAAGGCCGCGCTGTCCAAGATCGTGGCGGGTGCACCCAGCTCCCCGGCTCGGCCCATCGGCGAGGTGGACGTCGAGGCGGCCAGGGCGCGGCAGACCGGCGTGTCCGAGCTGGACCGTGTGCTGGGCGGCGGGCTCGTGCCCGGTGCCGTGGTGCTCCTGGCAGGCGAGCCGGGTGTCGGCAAGTCGACCCTGTTGCTGGAGGTCGCGTACCGCTGGGCCGCGCGTGACGGCGCGTCGTCGCCGTCCCTGTACGTGACGGGCGAGGAGTCGGCCGGGCAGGTGCGGCTGCGGGCCGAGCGCACGGGCAACGTGCACGAGGCCATGTACCTGGCCGCCGAGAGCGACCTCGCCACCATCCTCGGACACGTCGACGCCGTGAACCCCGGGATGCTGGTGGTCGACTCGGTGCAGACGCTGTCGACGACCGTGGTGGAGGGCACTGCGGGCGGCGTGACACAGGTGCGGGCGGTCACGGCCGCGCTGGTGGCGCTCGCCAAGGAACGTGGGCTGCCGGTCGTGCTGGTCGGGCACGTGACCAAGGACGGCGGGATCGCCGGGCCGCGCGTGCTGGAGCACCTCGTCGACGTCGTGCTGCACTTCGAGGGAGACCGGCACTCGACGCTGCGTCTCGTGCGGGGAGTCAAGAACCGGTACGGCCCCGCCGACGAGGTGGGTTGCTTCGAGCTGGTCGACGACGGGATCCGCGGGGTGCCGGACCCGTCGGGGCTCTTCCTCAACCGGCGGGACCAGGGCGTGCCCGGGACGGCGGTGACGGTGGCCGTGGAGGGCAAGCGGCCACTGGTGGGGGAGGTGCAGGCGCTGGTGTCGCGGTCGGCGCTCGCGACCCCCCGGCGGGCGGTGTCCGGGTTGGACTCGTCCAGGGTGGCCATGGTCCTTGCGGTGCTGGAGCGCAGGGGCGGGATCCGGCTGTCGGACCAGGACGTCTTCGCGGCGACGGTCGGCGGCATGCGGATCCACGAGCCGTCCGCGGACCTGGCGCTCGCGCTCGCGGTGGCGTCCGCGGCCAGGGGACGCGCCCTGCCCGCGGACATCGTCGTGCTCGGGGAGGTCGGGCTCGCCGGGGAGGTTCGGCGCGTCCACGGGGTCAAGTCCCGGCTCGCGGAGGCAGGCCGGTTGGGGTTCACACGGGCGCTGATCCCGCCCGACTGCGAGGTGCCGGACGGGGTTCGGGCGCGGGTCTGTCCCGACCTGGGTGCCGCCCTGGACGTGCTGGAGGCGGTCGCCACCTGACGCCAGGTCAGCCGGGTGGCCGCACCCCCATCGCCGGCACCACGGCCGTGGCCACCGAGGTGTAGCCGATCACCGTGCCGTCCTGTTCCGCTGTCTCTCGCTCGCCGATGAACTGGCCGGTCGCGGGGTCGACGATGATCTCCTGGCGGGTGCCCTCGCCGGTCACGCCGTAGGCCGTGCCCTCGCGGCCGTCCAGGTTCGCCACCCGGTCGGTGATCCGCAGGTCCGGGACCAGGGCCAGTGCGCGGTAGAAGGCCGCCCGCAGGTCGGCGGGTACCAGGCCCGACCTCAACGCGTCGGCCACGTAGACGAGCACCTCCAGGTCGGGAGTCGGCCCCTGTCCGGCGGTCGCGGCCCTGAGCCTGTCGTACAGCTCGGTCGGCTCGCGTGGCAGCGAGGCCAGGAACTCCTCGTCAGGGGTCTGCCAGGTGCCTCGTCGCGCGCACGGCTCACGGTGCTCCTCCTTGGCGAACCAGTCGCCGCAGGGGGCCCGCCACTTGCCTTCCAACCCGCCCCCCTCGTCGACCGGGTAGCCGGCCGCCCTGGCCTCCGCCTCGGTGCCCGACACCCACTTCCTGGCCCCCGTCACGTCCCTGCGCAGCAGCCAGTCCTGGGTCTGGTCCGCGGGAACCCACGTCTCCAGGAGGTTCTCCGCCAGGTACGAGTACCGGTCGGTGCCGGTCAGCCACCACGCGTGTGTCGCCACGTAGCGGTACTCGCCAGGACCCAGCGGCTGGTCGACCGAGGTGATCCTCTCCGCGGTGATCGTCAGCTGCTGTCCCGCGGCGTTCGGGATGTTGTCGCCGAACCGGACGGTCTGCACGACCAGCACGCTCGCCACCACCACGACCACCGAGGCGACCGCCGCCGCCCACCAGCGCCACCGCCTGCGTGGCCCGGCGGCCTCCGGGTTCGCCGCGCCCGCGGCAACCAGCAGTTCGGTGCGGGAGCGGGTCAGTACACGCCTGTCCGGGTCCTTCACGGCGCCCAGTGCGGCCAGCGCCCGGTCCAGCTCGTCGTCGGACCACATGTCCCGGACGTTGTCGTCGCTGTCAGGCATGACCGCCCTCCTCTCGGTGGGTGGGGGCGTTGGCACGCAGCCACTTCCGCACCCGGTGCAGCCGGGATCGCACGGTCCCGACCGGGATGTTCAGTGCGTCGGCGACCTCGGTGGAGTCGAGGCCGGCCCACGACGTGAGCAACAGCACGTCCCGGTCGCCTTCGGACAGCTCGGCCAGGGCACCGGCCAGGCGCGCGGCCATCACCGCGGCGTCGAGCCGGTCCGCCACCCTGGCCTCGTGGCTCGCCACGGACTCCTGCGTGTGCCCGATCGACCGGGCCGCGGCCTGCAGTCCACGCAGCTCCTGGCGCACGTGCCTGCGCAGCAGGTTCGTGGCGATGCCGTACAGCCACGACCGCACCGCACCCCGGCGCGGGTCGTAGCTGTGCCGCTGGTTCAACGCGACCAGGAACGTCTCACTCACCAGGTCGTGCGCGTTCTCCGCACCGACCCGCCGCGCGAGGTAGCGGTGCAGCGATCTGGCGTACGCGTCGAAGAGCCGGCCGAACTCCACTGCCGGCTCCGGTCCGCCCAGGTAGGGGCGATCCCTGTCGGCAGGCAGCGGCTCGTCGGCAGGC
Source organism: Actinophytocola oryzae (assembly GCF_004364325.1). Taxonomy (GTDB): domain Bacteria; phylum Actinomycetota; class Actinomycetes; order Mycobacteriales; family Pseudonocardiaceae; genus Actinophytocola; species Actinophytocola oryzae. The sequence goes on from NZ_SOCP01000022.1 coordinate 148,683, forward strand.
CCGCGTCGCGTCATCGTCCTCACATCAGGTGTTGCCCGAGGACGAGTCAGACGTTCACCGCGACAACAGCTGCGCGCACCTGATCAGGCCGAGGTGTGAGTACGCCTGCGGGTGGTTGCCCAGCGAGCGCTCCGCGATCGGGTCGTACTCCTCCGGCAGCAGCCCGGTCGGCCCCGCGGCGTCGACGATCTGCGCGAACAGGTCCTCCGCCTCCGGACGGCGGCCGGTCAGCAGGTACGCCTCGATCATCCACGCGGCGCAGATGTGGAAGCCGCCCTCGTCGCCGGGCAGGCCGTCGTCGCGGTGGTAGCGGTACACCGTCGACCCGCTGCGCAGCTCGGCCTCCGTCGCCGTCACCGTCGCGTGGAACCGCTCGTCACTCGGGTCGAGCAGGCCGACCATGCCGATCAGCAGGGTCGCCGCGTCGAGGTCGGTCCCGTCGTAGGCGGTCGTGAACGACTGGACCTCGTCGTTCCAGCCCTTGGTCAGGACGTCCTCGGCGATCGTGTCCCGCAGCCCCGGCCACGTCGGCTCGACCTCGCGGCCGTAGGTCTCGGCCAGCTTGACCGCGCGGTCGATCGTCAGCCAGCACATGACCTTCGAGTACACGTGGTGGCGCGGCCGGTGCCGCTCCTCCCAGATGCCGTGGTCCGGCTCGTGCCAGCGCCGCGCCACGGCCTCGGCCATCGCGCACACCATGCGCCAGTCGTCGTCGGTGAGCTTGCCCCTGGCCTCGGACAGTGCCGTGACGAGGTCGACCACCGGTCCGAACACGTCCAGCTGCACCTGCTGGTTGGCGAGGTTGCCGACACGCACCGGCCGCGAGCCCGCGTAACCGGGCAGGGTGTCGATCACGGCCTCGGCGGGCAGCGTCGTGCCCGCGATCGTGTACAGCGGGTGCAGCAGCTCGGGGCCGGGCAGCGTGGCCAGGACACCGTGCAGCCAGCCGAGGAACTTCTCCGCCTCGCTGATCGAGCCGACCGACACCAGCGCCTTCGCGGTCATCGCGCCGTCACGCAGCCAGCAGTAGCGGTAGTCCCAGTTGCGGACGCCGCCGACCTCCTCGGGCAGCGACGTCGTCGCGGCGGCCATGATCGCGCCGGTGTCGTCGTGGCACAGGCCCCGCAGGGTCAGCGCGGACCGCGCGACCAGGTCCTTCTCGACCTGCGGCAGCGAGAGGCCGTCGAGCCACTCGCTCCAGTACCGCGCCGACCGCGCGGCGCGCTCCGACTCGTCGACCTCGTGTCGGGTGAGGTCGTTGGTGCCGCACCGCAGCTCCATCACAACCGGCTGGTCCTGCGACGGCCGCACCACCGCGCGTGCCGTGTCGTGCATGCCGTCGGAGGAGATCTCCCACTGGACGCCCGGGGCCCGCAGCACGACCGGGTCCGAGGTACCGAGCACCCGCAGCCCGTCGGCCGACGGGATCAGCCGGACCTGCACCTGCGCGAACTCCGGCCGCGGCGCGAACTCGACCACGAACGGCGTGTTGCCGGAGATGACCCGCACCAGGTCGGTGCGGTGCGCGTTGGCGTAGTGGTCGAGGTAGTCGGTGACCAGCAGCCCGGACCAGCGGGTCTCGACGGTCATCGTGCCCGGCAGGTAGCGCTGGCCAAGCGGCAGACCGCCCCGCTCCGGCCTGATCGAGAAGTGGCCCGCCGACGGGCCGCCGAGCAGGTCGGCGAACACCGCGGCCGAGTCCGGCTCCGGGTGGCACAGCCAGGTCAGGCGCGCGTCCGGGGTGAGCAGCGCGATCGACCGCTCGCTGGCGAGCATCGTCAGCCGCTCGATCGGCGGGGCCTGCTCGCCGTAGAGCCAGGTGCGGCGCTCCTCCAGCAGGAACGCCAGCACCATGCCGACCTGCACCGGGTCGGCGATGCGGAACCCGGCGAGCGTCTCGCCGTCGCCGACCTTCACACCGAGGTCCGGGCCGGACAGGCGGGCGAACGCCTTCTCGTCGGTGACGTCGTCGCCGAGGAACACCGCGGCGGTCGCGCCGAGCTGGTGGCGCAGCGTGTCGAGCGCGCGGCCCTTGTCCGTCTGCACGACGGCGAGCTCGATGACGGCCTTGCCCTCGGTGATCTGCACGCCGTCCCACGTGCACGGCCCCTCGCGGACCGCGGTGTTGACCTGGTCGGCGACGGCGGCCTCGGCGCGGCGGGTGTGCACGGCGATGCTGGCAGGCTTGATCTCCAGCTGGACGCCGTCGGCGCCGTCGGTGATCCGCTCCAGCTCGGTCTCCAGACGCCGGTGCAGGCCCCTGGCCTGGGCGTCGAGGGCGTGCACGAAGCCGATGTCGAACTCCGACCCGTGGCTGCCGACGAGGTGGACCTCGGCAGGCAACCGGGACAGAGTGGCCAGGTCACGCAGTGCGCGCCCGGAGATCACGGCGGTGGTGGTCTCGTGCAGTGCGGCGAGCGAGCGCAGTGCCCCGACCGACTCGGTCATGGGCCGAGCCTGGTCCGGGTTCTCGACGATCGGCGCGAGCGTGCCGTCGTAGTCGCAGGCAACCAGGAGACGCGGCGTGCGCGCGATCTGGACAATGGCCCTGCGCAGCTCAGCAGGCAGCGCCTCAGCGGTCATGGTCACGGTCGTCTTCGACTCTCTGGCGGGCGGGTTGTGTGCGATTTCAAAGGCTGGCACACGATGGCAGAGCGGAACTGTATCGCCCGTCCGAGGCCGCTACTCGTCCTGTCCGAGAGTGGCCGGTGAACACTCAGCTGAGCAGTTCCGATGACGGCTGGAGCGCGTCCAGGAAGGACCTGGCCCAGCGGTCGACGTCATGGGTGAGCACCTGGCGGCGCAGCGCCCGCATCCGGCGCCTGCCCTCGGCGGGGTCCACCTCCAGCGCGGACTCCATGGCGTTCTTCACCCCGTCCAGGTCGTGCGGGTTGACCAGGAACGCACTCGTCAGCTCGGCCGCCGCGCCCGCGAACTCCGACAGCACGAGCGCCCCGCCCAGGTCGTGCCGGCACGCCACGTACTCCTTGCAGACGAGGTTCATGCCGTCGCGGACCGGTGTGACGAGCATGACGTCCGCCGCCGAGAAGAACGCGGCCAGCTCCTTGCGGTTGATCGACTGGTGCAGGTAGTGCACCACCGGGTGGCCGACCCGGCCGAACTCGCCGTTGATGCGGCTCACTACCTGCTCGATCTCGCCACGCATCCGCTGGTAGTGCTCGACCCGCTCACGGCTCGGCGTGGCGAGCTGCACCATGACGACCTCGGTCGGGTCGATCCGCCCCTCGGACAGCAGCTCCTGGAGCGCGTAGAGGCGGACGTCGATGCCCTTGGTGTAGTCGAGCCGGTCGACGCCCAGGATGATCTTGCGGGGGTTGCCGAGGTCCGATCTGATCTGTCTGGTCCGCTGGATGACATCGCGGCTGCGGGACAGCGTGTCCAGGCCGCTCGCGTCGATCGAGATGGGGAACGCGCCGACCCGCACACTGCGGTCGCCGACCTGGACCACACCCGGCCTCGTCCGCACGCCCACCGCGCCGCGGCTCGGCTCCAGACCGATCAGCCTGCGCACCAGCCACAGGTAGTTCTGCGCGCCACCCGGCCGGTGGAAGCCGATCAGGTCCGCGCCGAGCAGGCCCTGGATGATCTCGCGCCGCCACGGCAGCTGCATGAACAGCTCCGTCGGCGGGAACGGGATGTGCAGGAAGAAGCCGATCCGCAGGTCGGGCCGCTGCTCGCGCAGCATGGCAGGCACCAGTTGCAGCTGGTAGTCCTGCACCCACACGATGGCGCCGTCGGCCGCGATCTGCGCCACGGCGTCCGCGAACCGCTGGTTGACCTTGACGTAGGAGTTCCACCATTCCCGGTCGAACACGGGCGAGGCCACGACGTCGTGGTACAGCGGCCAGAGGGTGCCGTTGGAGAAGCCCTCGTAGTAGAGGCGCACCTCGTCGGAGGTCAGCATCACCGGGTGCAGCCAGATGCCGTCCTCGGCGAACTTGTCGACCTCCACGTCCGCGACGCCCGGCCAGCCGACCCACGCCCCGCTGTTGCGCTGCAGGAAGGGCTGCAGGGCGCTGACCAGCCCACCAGGGCTGTGTTTCCACCGTTCGGTGCCGTCCGGCAGCCGTTCGAGGTCGACCGGCAGCCGGTTCGCCACGACGATGAAATCCGCCCCGCCACTGTTGCTGATCTCGGTGCTCACGCCGAGCGTGCCTCCTCGATAAGAGTCGGCTTCTGAGATTAGTCAACAATTCGCGGTTATGGGTGGTCGAAGGTGCCCGGCAACACACGGATGGCTCAGAAATACGGGTTGTAGATCCACTTCGTGTGCCAGGCGGGCGCCTCGTCCCGGCGGAAGACCACCCGCACCGCCCACAGCGGCCTCGCGGTCTCGATGTCCAGGTGCGTGGCGGGTTCGTGCCTCGGCATCCTGGCGACGACGTCCGAACGCGCGGTGTCGTAGCCCGTGCCGCTCTCGTTGCGGTGCTTGAACTCGAAACGCGCGACCGCGAGCCTGCCCGTCGACGGTGCCAGCAGGTTCACGTAGACCGGGGCCAGTCCGTACCTGTCCCGCCACTCCCCGCTCCAGTACACGGTCAACCCGCCCGCGGACTTCGTGAGGGCGAACGAGGCCGCCAGTGGTTTCAGCACCTTGGTGCGAGTCATGCGTCCCCAGCCGTGCGTGGTTGATCCTGCGGACGAGGCTAGGGACGCTCACCCACCACCGGTACGAAGTTTCACACGCAGTTTCACGCGATCGTGGTACGGACCTCGGTGCCCAACTCCACCGTGCGACTGACCGTGCACAGCCGGTCGTGCGAGAGCCGCACCGTCCTCGGCAGGAGCGTGCGTGCCTCGTCGCCCGCCGGACCCTCCGGGAACTCCACGTCGAAGGTCACCGCCAGATTCGTCATGCGGTTGCCCTCCTCCCTGTCCGACACCTTGTCGCCGCTCACGGTCACCGTGAACCGGGTCGGCTCGGCACGCCGGCTCGTCACGGTGTCCGTGTCGATGGACGTACACGCGCCGATCGCGGCGAGCAGCAGCTCAACCGGGGTGAAGTCGTCACCACCCACCGGCAACGTGCCGCCACGCTCGTTGTGCACCACGTACTTCCCCGTCGACACACGGTCGATCCGCACCGACCGGAAGCTGGAGTCCGTCATGCCGCCACCGTAGCTACACGATTCCCCCACAGCCGACACACCGCCGCCTGGAGTAGCCGTGCCCTAGGATGGTCCCGACTCCCCACGAGTCACGCCGGCATAGCTCAATTGGCAGAGCAGCTGTCTTGTAAACAGCAGGTTTGGGGTTCGAGTCCCCTTGCCGGCTCAACCCTGGGTGCACCCTGCTCGCGGAGGGCGCTCGCCGTTGGGTTTCGCGTTGTACCGGGGGGCCGAGCCCCCCGCGCCCCCCACGGTGCGGTTGGTGCTGACCCGGCGTGGTTTCGTTTGCGTCCGCGCTTCCGCGCTTCCGCGCTTCCGCGCTTCCGCGCTTCCGCGCTTCCGCGCTTCCGCGCTTCCGCTTCGTGTTCGCTCTTCCTTCCTCTTTTCTCCTTTCGTTGTGTTTCGTGACCAAGACGTTCGTGCTTTCTGCTGTTGTGCTCGCTTTCCTTACTGGTGGGATGACTGCTGTGGTCAGTGGTGGCTGTGGTGCCTGCTGTGGACTGCGAGGGCACCAGCGAGACGTCTGCTGCGCTCGCGGGGGCAGCGGCCGCAGTCAACTATGGTGACCAGGGGCAGCATGTGCTTGCACTGCAGCTGGCGTTGCGCGTTGAGGGGTGGCAGGCGCTTGTCGGCCGGAAGTCGACGACGAGCACCGGTGGCACCCTCGGTTACCAGCCCACCTTCACGCTGCAGCCGGGTGAGCACAGCCAGGAAAGGTTTCCGCGCTTCTCGACATGCTCCAGCGAATCTTCCCCTACGCTGACGACAGCCACCTCTTCGACGACCACAACGACTCTTACGCACCCGTGCTCCGGGCTGTGGTGCGTGATTTCCAGGTGCGTGCCGGAATCAGTCCGAGTCGCATTGTCGGGCCGAAGACCGTCGCCGCGATGAACGAGGTCATCTCGGTCTCCGATCGTGGCGGTGCGGGCACGGCGTGTGCTCGCCCCGTCCCGTTCCGTGTTCGCCTAGATTTCTCGGCGGCAGATGTCGAGACCCCGGCGGCGGCTCCGACTCCCTGTCGAACCGCGCCGGAACGGGCGCCCGACACAAGGAGCAGCGCGTGAAGTATCTCCTGATCATGCAGGTCAACCCCAGCGTCCTCGAAGCGCTCACCGACGAGGAGCGGGACGAGATCGGGGCAGGCCACGGTGCCTTCATGGAGGCCATCCAGGAGTCGGGGGAGTTCATCCTCACCCAGGCGCTGGCCGATCCCACCAACAGCAAGGTCGTGCACGGGGGCAGCACCCCCGCGGTGACCGACGGGCCGTTTCTCGAGGCCAAGGAGTTCATGGGCGGGTTCTACCTGATCGACTGCGAGAGCGACGAGCGTGCGGTCGAGCTCGCCCAGCTCATCCCGGACACCAGAATCAAGGGGCTCGCCATCGAGATCCGGCCCGTCATGTTCTCGGCCGGTGCCGATCTGTGAGTCCGCGATGACGGAAGCCCGTGAGGTCGAGGACCTGCTGCGTCGGCTGGCGCCGCGGGTCCTCGGCACACTCGTCCGCAGACACGGGCAGTTCGACGCCTGTGAGGACGCCGTGCAGGAGGCGTTGCTCGCGGCGTCGCTCCAGTGGCCTGCCGACGGTGTGCCCGGCGAGCCCCTCGGCTGGCTCGTCACCGTCGCGGGCCGTCGGCTCACCGACCAGTGGCGCAGCGAGGCGGCCCGCAGGCGGCGCGAGCTGACGGTCTCCACCGAGCCGGAACCCGACGAGGACCTGAACCGCCACGTCGACGACACGCTCGAGCTGCTGTTCATGTGCTGCCACCCCGAGCTGCCCGCGCCGTCCCAGGTCGCGCTCACGCTGCGTGCCGTCGGCGGCCTCACCACCGCGGAGATCGCGAGCGCCTTCCTGGTGCCGGAGCCGACGATGGCCCAGCGCATCAGCCGTGCGAAGCAGAAGATCAAGGGCCACGGCTTCCCGTCGGGGCCCGAGCGCCTGCCCGCCGTCCTGCACGTCCTGTACCTGGTCTTCAACGAGGGCTACAACACGACCTCGGGCCCCGACCTGCAGCGCGTCGAACTGACCGAGGAGGCGATACGCCTCACCAGGGAGGTCCACACCCTCATGCCGGAGGAAGGCGAGGTCGCCGGCCTGCTCGCGTTGATGCTGCTCACCGACGCTCGCCGCGCCACCCGCACGACCGAGACAGGCGCCCTGGTCCCGCTCGAGGAGCAGGACCGCACCCGCTGGGACCGCGCACGTATAGAAGAAGGTGTGGCCCTCGTCAGCCGCACACTGGCCGTGTCCCCGCCCGGCCCCTACCAGCTGCAGGCCGCGATCGCCGCCATCCACGACGAGTCCCCGAGCACCGGGGACACCGACTGGGCGCAGATCCTCGTCCTGTACAAGATCCTCGACCGCATGGCGCCGAACCCGATGGTCACGCTGAACCGCGCCATCGCGACGGCCATGGTCCACGGCGCGCCTGCCGGCCTCGCGCTGCTCGCGTCGCTCGACGAGGACAGGCGGATGGCGGGCCACTACCGCCTCGACGCCGTCCGCGCCCACCTCCTCGACATGGCCGGCGAGCACGAACAGGCACGCGAGCACTACCGCAAAGCGGCGAAACGGACGTTCAGCCTGCCGGAGCGGGAGTACCTGTTACGGAAAACCTCAGGGTAAAACTGGGGTCTACCTCAATGTGAGGCGTCGAAATCCCGCCTACCGTCGATGTCATGGAGATCACGAACCAGAGCGGTAGTGCAGGAGTTTCCCCACGTCGTGGACGTTCGTCCGGACCGTCGCCCGTACCGGGCCGGTCGCGGGGTTCACAAACCTGTGAAAAATATACCGCGAGAGCCGGGCCGTCAGGGGCGCGTGCGGCTCGTCGGCTCGTGACGACCACCGGGCACCACGGCGAAAAACTCAAGGTGACAGTCCGTTTACCACTCGGGCCGTCCGGATCGAACCGCCACCTGGGCGGCTACTCTCGCGACCGGTTACTCAGTAAGGGGGTTTGGTCATGGCAAGCATGCGTTCGAGGTTCATGACCTGGGCAACGCGCTGGTACCTGGCGCGTGCGTCCAAAAAGGGGTTCGACCTGTCGAGAATGGCGCTCCTGCCCGACTCGGCACTGCTGCCACTCAAGCGCGACGCACTCGACCCGGTGCCGGAGCTCGCCGAGATCCGGGTGTCGAAGCCGGTCAGCAAGCTGGAGATCCCGTTCGGGGTGAACGTGTGGCTCGTCACCGGCTACGAGGAGTCGAAGGCCGTTCTCAGCAACGCGAAGGCCTACAGCAACGACTTCGCCAACCTGGTCGGTCAGCACGGCGCGTCCGAGAGCCACAGCCCCGGCGGTCTCGGGTTCGCGGACCCGCCGGAGCACACGAGGTTGCGCAAGCTCCTGACGCCGGAGTTCACCATGCGCCGCCTGTCGCGCCTCACACCGGGCATCAAGGCCATCATCGACCAGCAGCTCGACGCGATGGCCGCCGCGGAGGGGCCGGTCGACCTGGTCGAGTACTTCGCGCTCCCGATCCCGAGCCTGGTGATCTGCGAGCTGCTCGGGGTCCCGTACGACGACCGTGACGACTTCCAGCGCCTGTCCATGGCCCGCTTCGACCTGTTCGGAGGCGCGACCGCGTCGCTCGGCGCCATCTCGGAGTCCCTGGCCTACCTGACCGACGTCGTCAAGAAGCAACGCGCCGAGCCCGGCGACGGACTGCTCGGCATGATCATCAAGGAGCACGGCGACGAGGTCAGCGACCAGGAGCTGGCCGGCCTCGCCGACGGCGTCCTCACCGGCGGCTTCGAGACGACCGCGAGCATGCTCGCCCTCGGCGCCCTGGTGCTGCTCCAGGACCGCGACGCGTTCAAGCTCGTCCACGACGACGACGCCGCGATCCACGGCTTCGTCGAGGAGGTCCTGCGCTACCTGACGGTCGTGCAGGTCGCCTTCCCCCGGTTCGCCCGCGAGGACACCGAGGTCGCCGGGGTCCGGATCAGCAAGGGTGACGTGGTGATCGTCTCCCTTTCCGGCGCCGACCGGGACCCGGCCATCGGCGAGGACCTGGACAGGGTCGACCCGCGTCGCGCCCCGACGTCCCACCTGGCCTTCGGCTACGGCGTGCACCGCTGCATCGGTGCGGAGCTGGCCCGCATGGAGCTGCGCGCGGCGTACCCCGCACTGCTGCGCCGCTTCCCGGAGATGCGCCTGGCCACGGACGACCTCACCTACCGGAAGGTTTCGATCGTCTACGGCTTAGAGGCCTTACCCGTGGTGCTCGGTTAGCTTTCCAGGCGTCGTTCCCGCTTGCCGCGGGCCAGTTCCGTGGCGAGGGCGTCGAGGTGCGGCGTCCAGAACCGGCGGAAGTGTGACAGCCACAGGTCGGCCTCCCGGAGCGGCTCCGGTGCCACGGCGTAGAGCCGTCGCGTGCCCACGGCACGCACTCGCGCGAACCCGTTCTCGCGCAGCACCTTGAGGTGTTGCGAGACCGCGGGCTGGGTAATGCCGAACTCGTCCTGCACCACGGACGACACCTCACCCGCTGCCCGCTCACCGTCGGCGAGCAGCTCGAGGATCCTCCGTCGGACGGGGTCGGCGATGACGTCGAACGCGTGCACGCCGACATCCTATATAAGGGGAGGGTGAAATTGAGAGTGGTCGTGCTGGCCGACACCCACGCGCCACGCCGCTGGAAGTCCTGCCCGCCCAGGGTTGCCGAGCACCTGGCGAAGGCCGACGTGATCCTCCACGCCGGTGACGTGTGCGTGCCGGAGGTGCTGACGGAGCTGGCGGAGTTCGCCCAGGTCCACGTGGTCGCGGGCAACAACGACGGCCCGGACGTGGTCGCCTGGGGCGCGCCGGGGACGGTGGAGCTGGACCTCGCGGGACTGAAGGTCGGCATGATCCACGACAGTGGTCAGAAGGACGGTCGCGGCGCTCGGATGCGGCGGCTCTTCCCCGAAGCGGATCTTGTCGTGTATGGCCACTCTCACATTCCCATGGACCTGACGGAGGCCGGTCTGCACATCTTCAACCCGGGTTCGCCCACCGACCGCCGCAGGCAGCCCCACGGCACGATCGGCGAGCTCGACATCGAGGACGGTCGGCTCCTCGCCAGCCGCATCATCCCGGTTACCTGAGGCTCAAGTTCCGCTTGCCCACTTCTCGTCTTCTCTTCACCTTCTCTTGAGCGCCGTTCGAGCACCGCACGATGTCCTGATCGAGCGGAACTCGAGCATGGAGAGGTTCTTGCATGAGAGGGACAACGGCCTTCGTCGACCTGGCCGGCGTGCGGCCGACCGTCGGCGCACGGGCGAGGGCGGTGGCGGTGGCGCTGACGCGGCGCGGCCTGACCGGACACCGGGTGCTGGTGCTGCTGCCCCCTGGCGCCGACTACGTGGCCACCCTGCTGGGGTGCTTCTGTGCCGGGGTGGTCGCCGTCCCGGCGCCACCTCGGTACGGCCGCCGCCTGACCGAGATCGTCGACGACGCCCGCCCGGCCGCGGCCATCGGCCTGCCGCTGACGGGTGTCCCCACGCTGTCCGACCTGGACGGCGATCCCCGGGACTGGGTCAGGCCCGACATCGGGCCCGACACCGTGGCGTTGCTGCAGTACGCGTCGTCGGGTCCGGTCCGCGGTGTGATGGTGTCGCACGCCAACCTGACCGCGTCCGCGTCGCAGCTGGTCGCGCACCTGGGCATGACCGAGAACACGAGCGTTGTCAGCTACCTGCCGCCGTACGGTGAACTCGGGCTGGTGGGTGGCGTGCTGGCGCCGCTGCTCACGGGGGCCCGCGTCACGCTCCTGCCATCGGACACCACGCCGGGCGAGTGGCTGCGGATGGTCTCCCTGCGCCGGGCGGCCATCAGTTTCGCACCCGACCGCGCCTACGCCTGGCACGCCGCGCCGTCCGATCTGGACCTGTCGCACTGGGACACGGCGGTTGCCGCGGCCGGTCCGGAGACACTGGACCGTTTCGCGAACCTGTTGGCACCACAGGGTTTTCGCCGTGAGTCACTCTTCCCCGCCCACTGGCAGCCCGAGGCGACGGCCCTCGTGACGGGCCGTCGGGGTCTGCACACGGAGGCCTTCGGTCGGCAGACCCACGGGTCGCGTGAGGTCGGCCTGCTGAGCCTGGGACCGGCGATTGCCGGTACCGACCTGGCTGTCGTCGACCCCGTGACCGCGACCCGGTGCCAGGACGGCACTGCGGGAGAGGTGTGGGTGGCCGGCCCAAATGTGGCGGTCGGATACCTGGGCCGGCCGGGAGAGAGTGAACGGACGTTCTGTGCGCGGCTTCACGGCTCGACAGACAACTATCTCCGCACCGGGCAGTACGGCATTCTGCGCGATGGCGCGCTGTGCCTGACCGAGCCGCAGAACGTCCTGCTCACTCGTTAGAACGAGAACACCGTTCCGGTGGCGGTGTAAAGGTTGCAGGAGTTGCCGAATTCGTGTGTCCACGCGACGGCCTCGCCGTCCCAGGTGCCTTCGGCCTTCGCGGTGACGGGGCTGTACTCCATGGTGCAGGTGGTCGTCCCCGAGAGACCGGGCAGGGCGTCGAGGTTTCCTCGCGCCTCACCAAGCTCTTTGCAGGCGTGTTCGGCATCCGGATGCGAACCGCCGAAAGGCGAACAGAACAGCTCGACACTCTTCAGTTCCTTGCCGGTCTGGACCGTGAGTGTCAGCGTGGTGTCGGGGCTTGCACTGGCAACACCGGAAAACAGGAACGGGAGGAAGAGAACCAGGCCCATGCCGCCGATCCGGGAGAGCTTCATGGCCTCCACATTGGACCTTTCGGCGAGCGGAAGGGAGCCCAACTCACGGGTAACGCCCGATCGTGTCACCGCCCGACTACCCTCGGCGGGTATGGAGATCAGAGCCGCCTCCCAGGCCGACTGGCCACGGATCTGGCCGTTCCTCAGAGGGATCGTCGGAGCGGGTGAGACCTACACGTGGCCGAGGGACGTGACGGAGGAAGCCGCGCGGGAGATGTGGATGGCGGCTGCGCTGCCGAACCGAACAGTCGTCGCGGTCGAGGGCGACACGGTCCTGGGTACGGCGAAGATGGGCCCGAACCACCAGGGACCGGCCGCGCACATCGCGACCGCGAGCTTCATGGTCTCCCCTGCCCATGCGGGAAAGGGCGTCGGCAGGGCACTTGGCGAGCACGTCATCGCCACGGCCCGCGCGGACGGCTTCCGGGCCATGCAGTTCAATGCGGTGGTGGCGACCAACACGGTGGCGGTGAAGCTGTGGCAGTCGCTGGGCTTCGAGATCATGGCGACGCTGCCGGAGGGCTTCCTGCACGCGACGAAGGGCTATGTGGGGCTGCACATCATGTTCCGCCGCCTCTAGCCTCGGGGCATGAGGATCGCGGTATCGGCGGACGAGCTGGTCGGCGTTGCGGCTGCGGTGGTCGAGGAACTACGCACCCGTGGCCACGAGCCCGTGCTGCACGGCGCACTGAACCCGGCTGATCGGCCCGACTGGGCGTGGGCGAGTGAACAGGCGGCCAGGGCGGTCGCCGAGGGCGCGGCGGACCAGGCCGTCGTCTGCTGCTGGACGGGCACCGGTGCGTCGATCGCGGCGAACAAGGTGCCGGGGGTCCGAGCGGCCCTGTGCACCGACGCCGAGACGGCCAGGGGCGCTCGCCGCTGGAACGACGCGAACGTGCTCGCCCTGTCCCTGCGCCTGACCAGCACGCCGCTCCTCACCGAGATCCTGGACGGCTGGTTCGCGGCCGAAGCGAGCACCGACCCGGCGGACAGGGCGAACATCACGCACGTCGACGAGATCGCCTGACCGACGGGTCAGCCGCGCATCGCCTCGTGCGGGCGGTACGGCGCCTCCAGCAGCGCGATCTCCTCCTCGGACAGGGTCACCCCGGTCGCGGCCACCGCGTCCTCGATGTGGTCGAGCTTCGTGGCACCCACGATCGGCGCGGTCACGGCCGGCCTGCCCGACAACCACGCGAGCGACACCTGTGCGGGCGGCAGCCCGCGCTCGGCGGCGACCGACACGACCGCGTCGACCACGTCGAAGTCCTGGTCGGAGTACAGCGCGTCGGCGAGCGCGTCGCTGCCGCCGCGGGTCGTGTCGCGGGAGCCGTCCCTGTGGCGGGTGCCCGCCAGCATGCCGCGTGCCAGCGGGCTCCACGGGATCAACCCCATGCCCTGGTCGAGGCAGAGCGGGACCATCTCCCGCTCCTCCTCGCGGTACAGCAGGTTGTAGTGGTTCTGCATCGACACGAACTTCGTCAGCCCCCGCAGCTCCGCGGTGTACTGCGCCTTCGACAGCAGCCACGCGGGCATGGTCGACACGCCGAGGTAGCGCACCTTGCCGGCACGCACGAGGTCGTCGAACGCGGCGAGGGTCTCCTCGACCGGCGTCTCGCCGTCCCAGCGGTGCGTCTGGTAGAGGTCGACGTAGTCCGTGCCGAGCCTGCGCAGCGACCCGTCGATCGCGGACATGATGTGCTTGCGTGACAGCCCCCGGTCGTTCGGGCCGTCACCCATCGGGAAGTACACCTTCGTGGCGAGCACGTAGTCGTCGCGGCGGGGGAACAGGCGGGCCAGCAGCCGTCCGGTGATCTCCTCGGTCATGCCGTTGGAGTACATGTCCGCCGTGTCGAAGAAGTTCACGCCGAACTCGACCGCGCGCCGCACGATCGGCTCGGCCTCCTCCTCGGAGAGGAACCAGGCCCGCCTGTTCCTGTCGCCGTAGCTCATCATGCCGAGGCAGACCCGAGAGACCTTCAGCCCCGACGAACCCAGCCTCGTGTACTCCATGCCCCAGACCCTATGGGGCGCGGGATCAGGACGGCTGCCGCGCCATGAAGTCGGTGTCCAGCTCCGGGAGCCGGCCCAGCGCCTGGGCCATGGCGAGGGTGTTCTGGTACTCCCGCCACAGCGTGACCAGGCCGTCGCGGATCTCCATCACCGCGATGAACAGGGCGGACTCCCGCTTTCCCGTCGTCAGGACGGTGCCGACCAGCTCGTACTCGACGATGATCTTGTTCGGGTCGGTCGTGTCGTGGACGACGACGTTGCGCAGGTCCTCGAAGCGGACCGGCAGCGTCTCGCGGCTCGTCTTCGTCTTCGCCAGGAAGTCGTCCCTGCCCTGGGTGCGTCGCGGCCCGCCTGCCGCGAACGGCATCTCGAACACCACGTCCGGCGCCCACAGCTCCTGACCGTCCCCGCCGAGTGCGAAGTCGCGGAAGTTCTCGAACACGTCACGGGCTGTCTTCACGGTTGCTCCTCTAAGGTGAGTGCTGACTCCGGTTGACAGCATCATGAGTGAGGACTCATCTTGTCAAGTAAGCCTCTGCGGGCGGATGCCCGACGTAACCGGGCGCGGATCCTCGCCGCGGCCGAGGAGGTCTTCGCGGTACGGGGGGCCGTCGCGTCCACCGAGGAGGTCGCCTCGGCCGCCGGTGTCGCCATCGGCACCGTGTTCCGGCACTTCCCGACCAAGCAGGACCTGCTCGGCGCCATCCTGAAGGACCTGCTCGCCGAGCTGGCCGACGCGGCGGCGCACGACGACTTGTTCGCCTTCTTCCGACGGGTGGTCGAGGCGGCGGCCGAGAAGAGGTTCGTCGTCGAGCTGCTCGCCGGGCACGGCGTGGACGTCGAGGTCGCCGGTGCCGTCGGGTCGCTGGGGGACGCCGTCGCCGCGCTGCTGGTCAGGGCGAGGGAAGAAGGGCTGGTCCGGGACGGTGTCCAGCTCGACGAGATCCTCGCCCTGCTCGCCGCGGCCGGGCAGGGCGCGCTGCGGTGGTCGCCGGACCTCCGCGCCAGGACGCTGGAGGTGATCTTCGCCGGGCTACGTCGCTGAGACCAGCTCGTAGCCTTCCACCAGCTCCGGGTAGATGCGCAGGACCTCGACGTTCGGCATGTCCACGAACGGCGCGAGCACCGACTCGTAGTGGGCCGTCTCGTCCGGGGCCACCACCCGCCGCGCGACGCCCGTGACCGTCACCGACCAGCCGCTCTCCGCCACCGGGTCGATGTCGTCGGCCTGGAAGGCGACCACCGCGCCGGCGCAGTCCGCACCGACGTGGGTGCGGATGACGATCATGTCGTTGTCCACCAGGTGGCGGACCGGCACGATCGCGGGCAGGGCGCGGATGGTGTAGACGATCCGACCGAAGGGAGCGCTCCCGAGCAGCCGCAGCGACTCCGGGCGCGTCAGCTCGGCCAGACGCCGAGGCAAGCCACCCAACCCGGTCCACCTCCCTGAGAGACTCACCCAAAGGGGTGAGCATCCGGCAGTCGGCCTCACCGCGCAAGGGCCCAAGAACCTTATGCTCGCAGGGACTTTCGACCCTGATGGGATGCCGCCGTTCGCCAGAGCGCTTACAGTGCGCCTGCCACCGGCGACGCCGTACTGACCACGGTGAGTGTTCCTTGTGGACTGGTTCCGTGTGCGTCGGCGAGATCGCGCAGGTGGCATCCCCCATGCGGAGGATGCTGGAAACACAGCGAGTAACGCATGGTCGGATACGACCGATAGCCCGTTTGCCGATCCGATGGACAGTCCGGGGTTGCCATGCCACCTGAGCCCAACAGCACGAGTTCCTCCGGCGTGCCCGTTGGAGACCTCCGGTCGAGACTCGGCGACAACGAGAAGTCCCGCGACCGCCTCCAGGGTCTGCTGGACGCCGTGGTCGCGGTCGGTGCCGGACTGGAGCTCGAGGGCACGCTCAACCGGATCGTGCGGATCGCGGTCGAGCTGGTCGACGCCAGGTACGGCGCGCTCGGCGTGGTGGGCCCCGACGAGCAGGAGCTGCTGACCGAGTTCGTGTACGTCGGCGTCGACGACCGGCGGCTCGGCGTCCTCATCGAGAACCCGCACCCCCTGCGTGAGACGCAGGAGGTCGTGCCGACGAGCGTGCTCGGCGCGCCGATCCGGGTTCGCGGCGAGCTGTTCGGCAACCTGTACCTGACCGAGAAGCGTGGCGGCGGTCACTTCACCGAGGACGACGACATCGTCCTCAAGGGCCTCGCGGCCGCGGCGGGCGTCGCCGTGGAGAACGCACGGCTCTTCGAGGAGTCACGCCTGCGTGAGCGGTTCATGGAGGCGTCGCGCGAGGTCAACTCGCACCTGCTCGGCGGGGGGTCGAGCCAGGACGCGCTGACGCTGATCGCGCGGCGGGCGATGGAGCTATCGAAGGCGGACTGCGCGCTGATCCTGCTGTCGGACGGCGAGGTGCCGCCCGAGGAGGTGGCGATCCGTGCGGCCGCGGGCGAGGGCGGTGCGGAGCTGATCGGCTTCACGGTGCCCGCTGGCGGGCCGCCGGTGGCAGGCATGTTCGAGATGCGGGGCGCGGAGCTGATCCCCGACCTGTCGTCACTGGTGCCGTCGAGCTGGCGGAGCCCCGGCCCGGAGTTCGGGCCCGCGGTCGCCGTACCGCTGCGGGCGGGCAACGTCGTGAGTGGCGTGCTGCTGGCCGTGCGGGCACGCGGTGGCGCGCGGTTCGCGCGCGAGTACGTGCCGCTGCTCGCGTCGTTCGCGGACCAGGCCGCCTTCGCGCTGGAGCTGGCCGAGAAGCACCGGGCACAGCGGCAGCTGGACGTGCTCGCCGACCGCGACCGCATCGCCGGTGACCTGCACGACCACGTGATCCAGCGGCTGTTCGCGACGGGCATGAGCCTGCAGGGGACCGTCCGGCGGATCGGCGACCCCGGCGTGCGCAGGCGGGTGAGCCGCGCGGTCGAGCAGCTGGACGAGACGGTCCGGGAGATCCGGACCTCGATCTTCGACCTGCACACGACCGGTTCCGACGGCGCGGACAGCCTGCGGCGGCGGATGCTGGACATCGTGGAGGAGCTGTCGACGGGCGCCGAGGTGCCGCAGCCGTCGGTGCGGATCTCCGGCGCGGTGGACACGCTCGTCCCGGACGAGCTGGCCGCCCACGCGACGGCGGTGTTGCGCGAGGCCGTGAGCAACGCGATCCGCCACTCCCACGCCGGCTCCATCGTGGTCACGGTCGAGGCGGGCGCGGACCTGATCATCGACGTCGTCGACGACGGGGTCGGCATGCCGTCCGGAGTGGCGCGCAGCGGGCTGCTCGGGGTGGAGCGCCGGGCGGCCAAGTGCGGCGGGATGGCCGTCGTGGTGCCGGGGCCGGAGGGTGGCACCCGCCTGACGTGGCGAGCGCCACTGGCGAAGGCGTAGCGAGTCCTAGTTCTCCGGTTTGCGGGACTTCAGCTCGGCGGCCAGTACCGCCGCCTGCGTGCGTCGCTGCATGCCCAGCTTCGCCAGGATGTGGGAGACGTAGTTCTTCACGGTCTTCTCCGCCAGGAACAGGCGTGCGGCGATCTGGCGGTTCGTCAGGCCTTCGCCGACCAGGTCGAAGACCGCGCGTTCCTGGTCGGTCAGGCCGGCGAGCGCGCCGCCGTCGTCCTTTCCCTGGCGGATGCGCTTCATCAGAGCCTCCGTCGTCCTCGCGTCGAGCAGGGACTCGCCGAGGCCCACCTTGCGGACCGCGGTGATCAGGTCGTTGCCGAGGACCTGCTTGAGCACGAAGCCCGACGCGCCCGCCATGATCGCGTTCAGCAGCGCCTCGTCGTCGGAGTACGACGTCAGGATCAGGCACCGGAGGTCGGGGAGCAGCGAGCGCAGGTCCCGGCACAGCTCCACACCGTTGCCGTCGGGCATGCGGACGTCCAGTACCGCGACGTGCACCGAGAGTGACGGAATGCGGGCCAGAGCCTCCGCTACCGAGGCAGCCTCACCCACGATCTCCAGGTCCGGCTCGTCCTCGAACAGATCGGCAACGCCGCGGCGGACGATCTCGTGGTCGTCGACCAGGAAGATCCTAGTGGTCACCAGGCGCTATATATCAGGTTTTTCGACCTGATCGCAACATTGCGGTCGACCTTGTCACACCGCAAATCCCGATTACGAAAGCCGGCCGGAAAAACAGCTGCGCGAAAGCCGTGTAGAAACAGGTGAGCGGGGTGGACTTTTTCGAATCCACCGAATCCGAGCCACGCGTCAGTGCTCCGGCGGCTTGACCATCTGACCTGGTCATTACGCCATCCGGGCGACGCACGACCGGGGGAGATCGCGCAACGTACTGCCCACCCCTTACCTTGTGCAGATGCCGTACCTGGCGGGGTAACTGGGGGGTGGTCGCCCGATGGGAGCGGAGCAACCAGCCGTGGCGCGGTTCTGCCTGCTGGGACCCGTTCAGATGATCGTCGGCGAGCGGTCCGTTCCGCTCGGCGGCACGGGTGTTCGCAGTGTGCTCGCGATGTTGCTGCTGGAGCCGAACCAGGTCGTGCCGCTGGACCGGATCGTGGACGTCCTCTGGGCCCACGAACCGCCTGCCAGCGCGCGGACCATGATCCAGGGCTACGTGTCCCGCCTGCGTCAGCGGATCACCGAGGCGGACGCCGGCGGTGTGCACATCCTCACCACGCCACCCGGCTACCGGCTGGTCGTGGACGAGTCGCTGATCGACGTCACCGTCGCGCGGTCGCTGCTCGCCAGGGCCCGGGGCCTGCCGGCGGCCCGGCGTGCCGAGCTGCTCGACGAGGCCAACGCGCTCTGGCGCGGTCCCGCGCTCGCCGACCTCGGCGGCCGGGTGTCCGCGCCGGAGCTGACGGAGCTGCGGCTCGCGATCCTCGAGGCTCGCTTCGACGCGCAGCTGGAGCTGCGGCGGCACCGCGAGATCATCGGCGAGCTGACCCAGCTGATCGAGGCGCAGCCGTTCCGGGAACGGCTCGTGGCGCAGCTCATGCTCGCGCTGTACCGGTCGGACCGGCGGGCCACCGCGCTCGAGGCGTACCAGCTGTTCGCGCACCGCGCCGCCCAGGAGCTGGGCATGGACCCCGGGCCGCAGCTGCGTGACCTGCACGCCAGGGTGCTGCGCGACGACACGGCGTTGCTTGAGCCCAACCCGGATCCCGTGGTCACCCCCAAGGTGGGCGTGCTCGTGCCGGCGCAGCTGCCGAGGGCGCCGTCCGGGTTCGCGGGCCGCGGCGACGAGATCGACTGGCTGACGACGTTGCTGCCACCCGGCGAGACCGCGGCCATCGGCGTGCTCGCCGGCCCAGCGGGCGTCGGCAAGACAGCGCTTGCCGTGTTGTGGGCGCACCGGGTCGCGGGTGCGTTCCCCGACGGGCAGCTGTTCGCGAGCATGCGCGGGTTCGACGAGCAGCACACCCCGGTCCGTGCCGCGGACGTGCTCACGCAGTTCCTGCTGGCACTGGGCGTTGCCGTCGACGACGTGCCGATCGAGCTGGACGACCGGGCCACGCTGTTCCGCTCGATCCTCGCCGACCGGCGCGTGCTGGTCGTGCTCGACGACGCCCGCGACGGCGAGCAGATCCACCCGCTGCTGCCGGCGGGCTCGTCGTCGTTCGTGCTGGTGACGTCCCGGGTCCGGCTCGACGGGCTGGTCGCGCGCACCGGCGCGCGGATGCTCACGCTCGGCACGCTCGGGCCCGACGCCGCCGAGTCGCTCATCGAGCACATGGCCGGCACGCCCGCGCACGCGCACGACCGGGAGCTGCGCCGCAGGCTCGCGCGGCTGTGCGGGTACCTGCCGCTCGCGTTGCGCGTCTCCGCGGCCAGGCTCGCGGGTAATCCACAGTGGACGGTCGAGGACCTGGTCACCGAGCTGACCGACGAGCGGTCGAGGCTCGGCGCGCTCGACCTCGAGGAGTCCGACACGAGCGTGCGTGCCGCGCTCGACGTGACCTACCGCAGCCTCCGCGCGGAGCTCGCGGAAACCGTGCGGTACCTGGGTTTGTTCCCCGGCACGCGGCTCGGCCCGCATCCTGTGGCCGCGTTGTGCGGCAGTGACGTCGACGCGGCGCGGCGGCGGCTGCGCTCGCTCGCGAGCTCGTTCGTGGTCACCGAGACGAGCCGCGACGTGTTCGTCATGCACGACCTGATCCGCCTGCACGCGCAGGAGCTCGCCGAGACCGAACTGTCCGAAGTGGACGTCGAGGCGGCAGGCAGGCGACTGCTGCGGTACTACCTCACGGGTGCGGAGTCCGCACGCGAGCTGCTGCGCCACGGCGAGGTGCGGTCCGGCGGCAATGGGCTGTCCTCGGCACGCGAGGCCGCCGAGTGGATCGACCAGGAGTGGGCGAACCTGCTCGCGGTGGTCGAGTCGGGGTCGGACGCCGACGAGGAGGTCCTGCGCCTCGCGCGGCTCGCGGCCGAGTTCTCCGAGGGGACGCGTGCGCTGGGGCCCGCCGCGCTGAGCAGGCTCGTGCGCCTGGTGGTCTGAGACGGATCGTCCGTCTGGCGGGTGGCGTTTAGCGAACAGTTAGTCAGTTCGGGTGATCAAGTGGCAGGCTCCCGCGCGAGTGCTCGACGTCCCGGAGCCTGATACCGAGCACTCAAACACGGGCGGCGCTACCAACGTGGGGGTGTGCTGCCCAAGCGAACCGGCCGGCACGGATGGGGGATTCGTGCCGGCCGGTGTGCTTTGTCCACGCACTTCGCTCAGATGTGTGCCGCGCGGCTGTTTCCGTTGGCGGAGTTGGAGAACGGGCTCAGCTCAGGACGCTTCGGCACCAGGCCGTCGCCCGTGGACTCACCGCGTAGCTGCCTGCGTACCCACGGCAACAGGTGGGTCTTCGTCCACGCGAGATCGGCCTGGCGGAGGCGCAGCCACGGCGTCGGCGCGACCTCCGGCCACGGCTCCCGCCAGTCCTCGCCAACGGGCACGCCGAGCACTTCGGCAGTACGCAACGCGATCCGCCGGTGACCCTCCGGTGAGAAGTGGAGCCGGTCGTCGCTCCAGGCGCGGGGGTCCACGAGCGTCTTCATGGCCCACAGGTCGACCATCATCGCGCCGTGCTGGTCGGCGATGGCGTGCAGATGTCCGTTGTAGATGGCGACCTTGGCGCGGATGCGCCGCACGACCGGCTGCTTGCGCGGGTCGGGCCCGGTGAACACGAGGACCTCGCACCCGGCGGCCCGCAGGTCGATCACGGCCTGCTCGAACTCCTCGGCGAGGGCGTCCACGTCACTGCCCGGCACGATCAGGTCGTTGCCGCCGGCGCACATCGACACCAGGTCCGGCCCGACCTCGATCGCGGCCGCCACCTGTTCGGCGATGATCTCGCGCAGCATCTTGCCGCGCAGTGCGAGGTTCGCGTACCTGAACCCGGGGTTCCGCTCCGCGAGAACGATGGCCAGGCGGTCGGCCCACCCGACGTAGGTGCCGTCCGCCGCTGTGTCGCTCAAACCTTCGGTAAAGCTGTCCCCAACGGCTACCCAACTGTTCCATTCCCGCACGGCGACCACCCCTCCCTAGTGCGCGCGCCCCCGTTTATATCTCGTAATTCCTCAGGATGCCGTCTAATTCCCGACCTACGCCACCGTCGGTAAGGGCTACCTAAGCGAAACGCGATGAGGCAGGCTTGGACCGTGACCGACCAGTCGACCGAGACGCCTGACCTGCCGCTGCGCGACCTGCTGGGCGGCAGGGGTGGAGCCGTGGACGCGAGCATCCCACCAGCGGTGTTCGTGATCGTTTGGCTGGTCAGCAGCCGCTCGATCGGGTGGGCCGCCGCTGCCGCGATCACAGCCGGTGTCGCTGTGGGGGTATGGCGTCTCTTTCGTGGCCGAAAAGTAACCGCATCAGTCGCGAGTGTTGCCGCAGTGTCACTCGCCGCGTTTATTGCGTTACAGACCGGTCGCGCCGAGGACTTTTTCCTCATCCAACTGCTGTCCAACGTCGCGAGCGCGTTGGCCTGGGCACTGAGCATCCTGATCCGGTGGCCGCTGCTCGGGGTGGTGGTCGGGATCCTGCTCGGCCAGCGGACGCGGTGGCGACGTGACGCTGATCTCGTCCGTGCGTACGGGAACGCGAGCTGGGTGTGGGTGCTCGGTCAGTACACCGTGCGCGTGCTGGTCTTCGGCGCCCTGTGGTGGTCCGGCTGGGTGGTCGCGCTCGGCGTGGCGCGGGTCGTCCTGAGCTGGCCCCTGGTGGCGGCGACGCTGGCGGTGAGCGCGGTCGTCCTGCGGCGCTCCCTGCCGGAAGGCCACCCGGGCCTGCGCCACCCCCGCCAGCCCGCGCACTGAAGGACGCCTTCGTAACGTCGGGCGTACTGAAGGACGCCTTCCTGTCGCTGGGCGTACTGAAGGACGCCTTCAGTGCGTTGGGCGGGGTGCTTCCGGGCCCCACGCGAGGAGGGCCGCGAGCCACGCGGCGCCTGACGCGCCGTCCGGGGCGAACAGGACCTCCGCCTCGTCGGACAGAGCCTCCCTCAGCGCGAGACCCACCGGGCTGGTCGGCCCGATGACACTCCCCGCCAGCACGATCGGGGTCTGCTCGCCGGGCGCGCGGACCATCTGCGCGTGTGCCGACAGCAGGACAGCCGCCTGCTCGATGATCGCCGCTGCCATCGGGTCCGACGCGTGGCCGCTCACCATGGCCGCGTAGCGGGCCAGCCGGACGGCAGGCTCGGCGTTCGCCGAGGTGATCAGGCGGGCCACGGCCTTGCGGCGCCAGGCCGGGTCGGCCGGGGCCACCTCGGGCGAGCCGAACGCGTCGGTCATGACCGCCACGGCGAGGGGGCCCGCCTCCCCGGTGCCCTGGAGCAGGCGCAGCGTCGACCGGACCGCCTCGCGGCCTATCCAGTACGCGGAGCCCTCGTCGCCGAGCAGCCAGCCCCAGCCGCCGTACCAGGACGTCTTGCGGTGGTCGGCTATCCGCGCCGCCACCGAGCCCGTGCCGCCGATGACGACCGTGCCCTCGGGGGAGGAGGTGGCCGAAGCGAAGGCCACCTCCGCGTCCGACACCACGTCGATCCGGCACGTCACGCCGACCGACCGGAGCGCCGACTCGAAGACGGCCACGATCGCCGGGTCGGACATCTTGCTCTCACCCGCCATACCCAGCAGGCACGCCACCACCGAGGCGTCTGCCGGTACCGCCGCCGACACCGCGGCCGCGACCCTGGCCGCCGCCTTCGACGGCGGGTGCGAGTTCGGGTTCGCCCCTTCGGCGGTGCCCCGGCCGGCGACCGCACCCGTCGAGCACACGGACAACGCGCGGGTCGACGTGCCGCCGATGTCCACGCCCACAGCGAGGTCTGTCACAGGCTCAACCCCGGTCCCGGTTCCATCACGACGTTCTCCGCGGTCATCGCGCCGCCGCAGTCGGCGCAGTCCACCACGGCCGAGGTGCTCTCGCCGCAGTCGACGTGGCGCAGCAGCCTCGGCGGCCCCGACTCGTCGGCCAGCCACTGGTCGCCCCACCGGATGATCGCGGCCAGCACCGGGAAGAAGTCCCGGCCCATGTCGGTGAGCGGGTACTCGTACCTGGCCGGCCGGTCCTGGTAGCGGACGCGGTCGAGCAGGCCGGCGCCGGTGAGCCGGTCGAGCCGTTCGGTCAGCGTGTTCCGCGCGATGCCCAGCTCGGCCTGGAACCGGTCGAACCTGCGCACGCCTGCGAACGCCTCGCGCATCACGAGAAGCGTCCACTGATCCCCGAGCAGGTCCATGGTTCTTGCGATGGAACACGGCCAGCGGGCGAACGATGTCCTTCGCACCCCGAAAGTCTAGGGCCAGTGGCAATTACAGAGTGCGAGTGACCTTGCTCAGTCCGCGAGGGTTGTCGGGGTCGCCGCCCCTGGCCAGTGCGAGACCTAGCGCAAGTCGTTGCAGTGGCAGGATTTCCAGGATCGGCGCGACTTCCTCGGCCGTCTCGGGTACTGCGATCCGTAGATCTGCCGGCATGTCCGACGCGGCGGAGCCGACCGCCAGGACCGATGGGCCGCGCTCACCGACCGTCGCCAGCACGTCCCGCATCGCCGCCCCGCCCCTGCCCCGGCTCGTCACCGCGACCACGCCCGTGTCCGCGTCGATGGCCGCGACCGGGCCGTGCAGCAGGTCGGCGCCGCTGTAGGCGCGGGCGCCGAGGTAGCTCGTCTCCGCGAGCTTCAGCGCGGCCTCCGCCGCCGTGGCCGACGAGTAGCCCCGGCCGGTCGTCACCACCCGCTCGACCGCGCGGAACCGGGAGACGGCCTCGTCGACCGGCTCGGCGAGTGCGGTCGCGGCCAACTCGCCGATGCCGTGGACCGTCTCGCCCGAACCCCCTCGGACCGCGTCGACCAGCAGGTACAACGACAGCAGGGTCGCCGAGTACGTCTTGGTGGCCGCCACGGCAAGCTCCTCGCCCGCCTTGATGTCGACCGAGAGCTCCGCGGCGTCCGACAGCGGGGACGCGGGCGTGTTCGTCACGGCCACCGTCAGCGCGCCCTGCTCCCGTGCCGCCTCCGTGGCCGCGACCAGGTCGGGGGAGCCGCCGCTCTGGCTCACCGACAGGTACAGGATGTCGGTGAGGTCGGGTCGCGCGTCGTACAGCGTGGTGGTCGACGGCGACACCAGGCCCGCGGGCAGCTGGAGCAGCACCTCGATCAGATACTTCGCGTACAACGCCGCATGGTCGCTCGAACCACGCGCGGCCAGCAGCGCGAACCGCGGCCTGCGGGCGGCGATGAGCGACGCCACGTCCGCGACGTCGCTCCGCCGCGCCACCAGCGAGTCGAACACCGCCGGCTGCTCGGCGACCTCGGCCGCCATCCGGGCACCTGCTGCCATCGTCAACCCCTTCAACCGGACATTAGGTCTAGACCAATCATGGTATCTCTGTAAGGTGTGCACTCGCCACGGGTGTCACGGAATTCCCAAAAACGGTGCGGCGTGATCGCGTCAGCGGCCCTGGGAAGGCATGCTGTAGCAGGAAGTCGTTGGAGGAGGAGTCATGCTCGAAACGTCGGCCGCCGAGCAGCCAGACGCCGGCAGCCGCGCCATGCGCGAGCCCAAGTACTGGGGCCTCAAACGGCACCTGCTCGACCTGCTCGCCGCCCTGCCGCCCGGTTCGCCCATCCCGACCGAACGTTCACTCGCCGCGGAGTTCGACGTATCGCGCACCACGGTCCGCCAGGCGCTCGCCGACCTCACGGTGGAGGGCCGGCTACTGCGTGTGCAGGGCAAGGGCACCTTCGCCGCGGAACCCAAGGTGGCGCAGCGGTTACAGCTTTCCTCGTACACAGAGGACATGCGGGCGCAGGGAAGGGAGCCGTCCTCCAAGCTCATCGACATCTCCGAGATCCCGGCGGAAAACGAGCTGACCACATTGCTCGGCATCCGCTCCGGCGCGAAGGTCCTTCGCATGCAGCGCCTGCGCCTCGCCGACGGTGAGCCGATGGCGATCGAGACCACGCACCTGCCGCTCGGCCGGTTCCGCGGCCTGCGGAAGTACCTCGCCCCGGGCGGCTCGCTGTACCAGGTGCTGCGTGACCGCTTCGACGTCGAGATGGGGCACGCCGAGGAGACCATCGAGACCGCGCTCGCCGGCCCGCACGAGGCCGAACTGCTCGGCGCGGACGTCGGCATGCCGATGCTGCTGCTGTCCCGTCACTCGTTCGACACCGCCGAACGGCCGGTGGAGTGGGTGCGATCGGTCTACCGTGGCGACCGGTACAAGTTCGTCGCCGAGCTGAACAGGCCAACATGAAGTGACAGATATTCGCTGGGGCACTCCCACGGCCCGCGGGGTGCTCGCCGCGACCATTCTCGGGTCCGGCATGGCGTTCCTCGACGGCACGGTGGTGAACATCGCGCTGCCGAGGATCGGGAGTGAGTTCGACGCCTCGGTCTCGGGGCTCCAGTGGATCCTCGACGGGTACCTGCTCACGCTCGCCGCTCTGATCCTCGTGGCAGGCTCGCTCGGCGACCGCTACGGCAGGCGGCGGGTGTTCCTGCTCGGCGTCGTCTGGTTCGGCCTGTCGTCCATGCTCTGCGGCGTCGCGCTCAACACCGAGATGCTGGTCGGCGCGCGTGTCCTCCAGGGCGTCGGCGGGGCGCTGCTCACGCCGGGTGCCCTCGCGATCATCCAGTCGTCGTTCCACCGCGAGGACCGGGCACGCGCGATCGGCGCGTGGTCGGGTCTCGGCGGTATCGCGGGCGCGCTCGGGCCGCTGGTGGGCGGTCTGCTCGTGCAGGCGTGGTCGTGGCGCCTCGCGTTCCTGGTCAACGTGCCGCTCGGCCTCGCCGTGATCTGGCTGACCCGCAGGTACGTGCCGGAGTCCCTCGACGACTCGATGACCGGCCACCCGGACCTGTGGGGCTCGGTGCTCGGCGCGCTCGGGCTCGCCGGGGTCACGGCCGCACTGGTCGAGGCCCCCGGCCGGGGGGTCGGCGACCCGCTCGTGGTGGGCGGCGCGGTGGTCGGCGTGGTGGCGCTCGCCGCGTTCGTGGTCCTGCAGCGTCGGCAGCGCAACCCGCTCGTGCCGCCCGACATCTTCGCGAACCGGACATTCGTGGTGGCGAACCTGCTGACGTTCGTCGTCTACGCGGCGCTCGGCGGCGTGATGATGCTGTTCGTCATCCAGCTGCAGGTCTCGCTTGGCTACGCGCCGACGCTCGCCGGGCTGGCCAGCATCCCGATCTCGGTGATCATGCTGCTGCTGTCCGCGCGGTCGGGGAAGCTCGCGCAGAAGTTCGGCCCCCGGCCGTTCCTGGTGGCGGGGCCGATCGTGATCGCACTGGCCATGGTGATGTACACGAGGGTGACGCCGGGCGCGTCCTACCTGCTCACCGTGCTGCCCGCGGTGGTCGTGTTCGGGTTCGGGCTCTCGTGTGTGGTCGCGCCGGTGACCGCGACCGTGCTGGCCGCCGCAGAGGACCGGCACGCCGGTGTGGCGTCCGGGGTCAACAACGCGATCGCGCGGACCGGCGGGTTGCTCGCGGTCGCGATCCTGCCTGCCGCGGCCGGGCTGACCGGCGAGTCGTACACCGACCCCGCCGCGATGACGTCCGGGTGGCGGATGGCGATGTGGTTGTGCGCGGGGCTGTGTGTCGTCGGCGGGGCGATCGCCCTGGGCGTGCGCAACGACGTCCTGGCGCTGCCGGCTCCTGTCGAGCCGGAACCGGTTGCGGAGGGGCCGTCGGCGGGCGACTGCTTCAGCTGCGGCGTCACCGGCCCGCCGACGCACCTCCAACCGTCGAGACAGCCGGCTAAACCTGTTGGCGGGTAAGGACTTCCGCGAGCAGCGCCGGGTCGATGTTGCCGCCGGACACGAGTGCGACCGTGCGGCCCCTCGGCAGGTCGGCGTGCAGGTAGGCGGCCGTGGTGACCGCGCCGCTCGGCTCGGCCACCTGCTGTGACCTGACGGCCAGCACGGCGATCGCGTCCCGGATCTGGTCCTCGGTCACGGTGACCACGTCGTCGACGAGCTTGGTGATGTGCGCGAAGGTCAGCTCGGAGGGAGTGGAGCGCAGGCCGTCTGCGATGGTCCTCGCGCGGTCGTCGGTGGACCAGTCGGGCCGCCGCCCCAGGCGGAAGCCTTCGGCCGTGTCACCCGCGAGTTCCGGCTCGACGCCGATGACCTTGGCGTTCGGCGCCTTGGCCCTGATGGCCGTCGCGATGCCGGAGATGAGCCCGCCGCCGCTGACCGGCACGAGCACCACCTCGACGTCCGGCAGGTCGGCCGCGATCTCCAGGCCGATGGTGCCCTGACCGGCGATGACATCCGGGTGGTCGAACGGTGGGACCATCGTGCCGCCCTGGGTGGCCACGATCTCCTCCGCGGCGCTCTCCCGGTCGGCGGGCGGCACGACGACGACCTTCGCGCCGTGACGGGCGGTGGCGTCGATCTTCACCTGGGGCGTGTTGGTCGTCACGACGATCGTGGCCGGGACGCCGTACAGCTTGGCCGTGTAGGCGACCGCCTGCGCGTGGTTGCCGCTCGAGTAGGCGACCACGCCCTTTTCCCTGACGTCATCAGGGATCCGGGCGATCGCGTTGACCGCGCCGCGGAGCTTGAACGCGCCGATTGGTTGCAGCTGCTCGGGTTTGAGCCACAGGGGACGGTCTTCGGGCGCCCAGAGGCTTGGCACCAAAGGAGTTCGTACCGCACGGCCCGCGACGCGGACGGCAGCGGCCTCGATGTCGTCGATCGTGATCAGTCGCACGTCCCCAGTATGCACTGTCCACAATGGACTGTGTGCGTGCTCACGATCGGCCAACCCGGGGAGTGGGTAGCCCGTCGCAGAGGTTGGAAGGGATGGAACTCTGTTTTCTGCGACCAGAAGGATCATGAGCGACAAGAAGGACGACACAGACAACATCCGGCTCAGCCAGGTGGTGGCTGGCGCGCTGGCGGCGGTGACCGCGGCGCTGGTCGGCTCGACCATGGGGGTCGCGGGGACGGTCGTGGGGGCCGGCCTGGCGAGCGTCATCTCCACGGTCGGCGGCACGCTGTACCTGCGGTCCTTCCAGCGGACCAGGGCTGGTGTGCGGACCGTGCGCGCCAGGGTCGTCGGCCGCTCCGGTGACGAGACGGTCCTGGTCTCGACCGACGGTGACCCCCGGCCGGGAGAGGAGGTCGTGGCCGATTCGTCTGATTCGTCAGATGTGTCCGCTGATCGGCCGCCCGGTGGCAGGCGGCGGGTGAGATGGCCGGTGGTGGCGGTCACCACGCTCGCGGCGTTCGCGTTGGCCATGGCGGCCATCACCGGCGTGGAGTGGCTGCGTGGGGAGTCGCTGTCGGGTGACAGTGGTACGACCTTCGGCAGCATCGTCGAGCCGCACCGCGACTCGGGTCGGAGTGACGAGCCCGCGACCCCCTCGTCGACCACGCCGTCGCCGACCACGACGCCGTCTACCTCAACAAACAAGACAAGCAAGACAGAACCGACTAAGACCACGACGCCGCCGCCGAGCGACCTGGGCCCCTCGTCGGCACCGCCTGTGACCACCACGACCGAGCAGACGCCAACGAACGAGTCGATCCCGCCGTCGAACTAGATTCGACACACTCTGGGTAGTTAGTCAGTTGCTCACATGGCAACTGTTGTCCACGAACGGACGATATCCGCGCGGTCTGCGAGTACATAGTTTCAGAAGAGTCATCCGATGGATGGCTACCCCTCATGTGATGCCCGGGGGCAGCTCCACCCATTGCCAGTCCCCGGGTCCCCCTGCAGACAACCGAGGGAGCAAACCTGATGAATCGCACAACCCTTGTGCGGATGAGTGGTTTCGCGCTGCTCGCCGTAGGTACGGCGATTACCTTCGCCGCACCGGCGAACGCGGCCCCGGCCGGCGGATCGTCGGCCAACAGCGCGGTCCAGGAAGCACTGCAGCGTGACCTCGGCCTGTCCCCGCAACAGGCTGAAGTCCGCTTCCAGCAGGAGAAGGCCGCCTTCTCCAAGGAGAGCTCGATCAAGGCCGCGCTCGGCGCGGACTTCGCAGGCAGCCGCTTCGACGGCCAGTCCGGCAAGCTCGTGGTGAACGTCTCCGACGCGAGCCGCGTGTCCGAGGTCACCGCCGCAGGCGCGGTGGCGAAGGTCGTCGAGCACAGCTCGGCGGACGTGAACGCCGTTCAGGCGAAGCTGGCACAGGGCAGCGCCAGCATGCCGAAGTCGGTCACCGCCTGGTACGTCGACAGTGTCACCAACACGGTCGTCGTCGAGGTCTACGGCAGCGACGCCGCGGCGTCGTCGTGGGCGAAGAGCCTCGGCGCGGACCGCGTCGTGCAGGTCAGTGAGCGCCCGCAGACGTACTGGAACGTGATCGGCGGCCAGGCCATCACGACCACCTCGGGCTCCCGCTGCTCGGCGGGCTTCAACGCACGCAGCTCCAGCGGCGCCCGGTACATCATCGACGCCGGTCACTGCGGCAACCTCGGCGGCACGTGGTCCGGTCCGGGCGGCACGCTCGGCACCGTCGCCGGCTCGTCCTTCCCCGGCAACGACTACTCCGCCATCAGGGTCAGCTCGACCTCGGCGACGTCGACGGCGCTCGTCGACCGGTACAGCTCCGGCAGCGACGTGACCGTGTCCGGCTCCTCCGGCGGCAGCGTGGGCGCTGCCGTCTGCCGGTCCGGCTCCACGACCGGGTGGCACTGCGGCACGATCAACGCGCTGAACACGACCGTGACCTACTCGCAGGGCTCGGTCGGCCAGATGATCCGCACCAACGTGTGCGCGGAGCCGGGTGACTCCGGTGGTTCGCTGGTGACCAGCCCGGGTTCGGGCACGCGCGTCACGGCTCTGGGTATGACCTCCGGCGGTTCGGGTAACTGCTCCTCCGGCGGCACGACCTACTTCCAGCCGGTCAACGAGGCGCTGAGCGCGTACGGCCTGACGCTGTACACGGGCTGACGTTTCGACGAACGCCAGCGGACGGGCCGAACCCTGCCGGCCCGTCCGCTGGTTTTTCACTGTCCGGCAACGACATGGTCGACGATCCCGTACTCCCTGGCCTCCTCGGCCGTGAACCACCGGTCCCGGTCGGCGTCCCTGGTGATCGTCTCGGCGGTCTGGCCGGTCTGCGACGCGGTGATCTCCGCGAGCCTGGCCTTCATGCGCGAGTAGGCGTTCGCGCGGATCCTGATGTCGGACTCCGCGCCACCGACGCCCGCGGACGGTTGGTGCATGAGGATCTGCGCGTTGGGCAGCGCGTACCGCTTGCCCGGTGTCCCGGAGGAGAGCAGGAACTGCCCCATCGAGGCGACGAACCCCATCGCCCAGGTGGAGACGTCCGGCCCGATGAGCCGCATGGTGTCGTAGATGGCCATCCCGGCCGTCACCGAGCCGCCGGGCGAGTTGATGTAGAAGGTGATGTCCTTCTCGGGGTCCTCCGCGGCCAAGAGGAGCAGCTGGGCGGTGATCCGGTTGGCGGACTCCTCGGTCACCTCGGTCCCGAGGAACACGACCCGGTCGCGGAGCAGCCGGTCGAAGAGCGCGTCGTCAAGGCTTGCGGTAGTCATGCCACCGACGCTAACCAGCGGTTACCCGGCGACCGCGGGCGTTTCACCGTCGGCGGAGCCTGTTCACCGAGAGCCGATCAGCCGCGCAACACCTTGGCGAGCCGGGCGGCGGCCTCGAAGGGGTCCTGCGCCTGTGTGATCGCGCGGACCACCACCACCCGGGTCGCACCGGCGGCCAGCACCTCGGGGAGCCGGGCCTCGTCGATACCGCCGATCGCGAACCACGGCCGGCTCGGGCCTGCGGCGGCCGTCGCGCGCACGAGGTCGAGACCAGGGGCGGGACGACCCGGCTTGGTGGGCGTCGGCCAGCACGGGCCGGTGCAGAAGTAGTCGACACCCGGCTCGCCTGCCGCGGCTGTGGCCTGCGACACGTCGTGGGTCGACCGGCCGATCACGACGTCGTCGCCGAGGATCCGACGAGCCCACGGCACGGGGAGGTCGTCCTGACCGAGGTGCAGGATGTCGGCGCCCGCGGCCAGGGCCACGTCGGCGCGGTCGTTGACCGACAGGAGGGCGCCGTGGCGGGCACAGGCCTCGGCGAGGACCGACAGGGCTGCCAGCTCGTCGGCGGCCTCCATGCCCTTCTCCCGCAGCTGGATCACGTCGACCCCGCCCGCCAGCGCGGCGTCCGCGAAGGACGCCAGGTCGGGACGGTTTCCCGTGCACAGGTACAGCCGTGCGTTCGCGAGGCGCTGCCTTGTCGCGTCTGCGTCTAGTCCGGGCACCCGTTCACGCTATACGGTGGAGGTGGTCCGCACGGGAGTCCAGGGGACTGGGCTGAGAGGGGATCTGCCGATCCCGACCGTCGAACCTGATCCGGATCATGCCGGCGCAGGGAGCGTGAGTGCCATGAACGTGGTTGTGGTCGGTGGCGGCGTCATCGGGCTGTCCGTCGCCTGGCGGTTGTCGAGCGAGCACGAGGTGACGCTCGTCGACCCGAGACCGGCCGGGGGTGCGTCGTGGGTGGCGGGCGGCATGCTCGCGCCGGTCACGGAGGCATGGCCGGGCGAGGAGGACCTGCTCGAGCTCGGCAGCGCCTCCCTGGCGTCGTGGCCGGGTTTCGCGGCGGACCTCGGACTCGACCTGGACACCCGCGGCACGATCGTGGCCGCGGCGGACGGCGCGGACGCAGGGCAGCTCGACACGCTCGCGGAGTTCCTCGCCGGGCGTGGCCGGGAGGTCGAGCGGCTCAGCGGCCGCGAGCTGCGCAGGGTGGAACCGAGCCTGGGTCCGAATGTCCGAAGTGGACTGATAGTGCCGGGCGACCTGGCCGTGGACAACCGGGAACTGTTGCGGCTCCTCAGTTCCCGCGCGCACGAGGCCGGTGTCGAGTTCATCGGGGAGGCAGCGGCCTCGGTCACGTCCGGCGTGGTGGAACTGGCCTCCTCGACGCTGCGGTGCGACCTGGCGGTGATCGCGGCCGGCGCGTGGAGCGGCGCGCTCCATCCGGCGCTCGCCGGTGCGGTGCGACCGGTGAAGGGCGAGATCCTGCGACTGCGGGCCAGGCAGAACGCACTGCCGCCGCCAACGCACACCGTGCGTGCCATGGTCGAGTCGCGGGCCGTGTACCTGGTGCCGCGTGCGGGCGACGAGCTGGTGGTCGGTGCGACCCAGTACGAGGCGGGCTTCGACGAGGAGGTCACGGCCGGCGGGGTGCGTGACCTGCTCAACCTCGCCGAACGTGTGGTGCCGGGCGTGGTCGAGTACACCCTGACCGAGTGCGCGGCGGGGCTGAGGGCCGGCAGCCGGGACAACCTGCCGCTCATCGGCAGCCTGGGGCCCGGAGTGGTGGTCGCGGCGGGTCACCACCGCAACGGGCTGCTACTGGCGCCGATCACGGCCGAGGCGGTGCGGGCCATGGCGGCAGGCCGGGAGGAGCCACTCGTCAAGGTCGCCGACCCAGCCCGCCTGACCGGAGGGACCGCGTGATGTACGTACAGGTCAACGGAAGCGAACGCGAGGTGCCGGACGGCGCGACGGTGACGGAGTTGCTGGAAGCGCTCGGTGTGCCGGCACGAGGGGTGGCGGTGGCCGTGGACGGTGCCGTCGTCACGCGGGCCGACCACGACCGGACGGTGGTGCTTGAGGGCGCCGAGGTCGAGGTCCTGACCGCCGTGCAGGGAGGCTGAGGTGGACGACCCACTGGTGATCGGGGACCGGCAGTACGCGTCACGGCTGATCATGGGCACGGGCGGCGCGGCGAACCTGGCCGTGCTGGAGAGTGCGCTGAAGGCGTCGGGCACGGAGCTGACGACGGTGTCGATCCGCCGCGTGGACACCCAGGGCGGCACCGGGGTGCTGGAGGTACTGCAGCGGGTGGGGATAGACCCGCTACCCAACACGGCGGGCTGCCGAACCGTGGCCGAAGCGGTGCTCACGGCACGCATGGCCCGCGAGGCGCTCGGGACGTCATGGGTGAAGCTGGAGGTCGTGGCGGACGACCGCACGCTCCTGCCGGATCCGGTCGAGCTGCTGGAGGCCGCGGCGGTGCTGATCAAGGACGGATTCACGGTCCTGCCGTACACGAATGACGATCCGGTGTTGGCGTTGCGCCTGGAGGAGCTGGGCTGCGCGGCGGTGATGCCACTGGGCTCGCCGATAGGGACGGGCCTCGGCATCCGCAACCCGCACAACATCGAGCTGATCGTCGCGCGTGCCGGGGTGCCGGTGATCCTGGACGCGGGCGTCGGCACGGCGTCCGACGCCGCACTGGCCATGGAACTCGGCTGCTCGGGCGTCATGCTGGCCACGGCAGTCACCCGCGCAACAGACCCCGAGGCGATGGCGGCGGCCATGCGCCACGCCGTCACCGCCGGCCGCCTGGCCCACGGCGCGGGCCGCGTCCCCCAACGCTTCTGGGCTCAGGCCTCCAGCCCACCACGCTGAGTCACCGGTCACGGGACACCGACGAGGCTCTTCAACTCCTGATCGCTGCCGCGAGCAGTTCGTCCACTGTGGTCGGGCTCGCTGGTGCCCGCGCGCTGGTGGGCTCGACGATCACGCCCGCTCCTTCTGCTGCTCGCGCAACGCCGCCACCTCGTGCCGCAGCGCGCGCACCTCCGCGAGGATCAGCTGGTCGGACGACGCCTGGTCCGCCGCGTGCTGCTCCTCCGCCTGCGCCAGGTCGTTGACGACCGTCTTCTCCATCCCGCTCACGATCACCGCGATGAACAGGTTCAGCACGGCAAAGCTCGAGACCAGGATGTAGACCACGAAGAAGATCCACGCGAGCGGCGCCACGACCATGACCTCGCGTGCGATGTCCGGCCACGCCTCCCCGGTCATCGTCTGGAACAGGGTGAACAGGGTCGTGCCGAGGTCGCCGAAGTAGTCGGGTGAGATCTCGCCGAACAGCTTGGTCGCCATCACCGCTGCCACGTAGATGACCAGCGACAGCAACGCGCCGATCGACGCCATGCCCGGCACCGCGGCCAGCAGGCCCGACACGACACGTCGCATCGCGGGCACCGCCGAGATCAGGCGCAGCACCCGGAGCACCCGCAACGCCCGCAGCACCGAGAACGGGCCGGTCGCCGGGATCAGCGAGATGCAGACGATGACGAAGTCGAACACGTTCCACGAGTCGCGGAAGAACCGCCAGCGGAACGCGTACAGGCGTAGCACCAGCTCGACCACGAACACCACCAGCACGACCCGGTCGACGACGTGGAGCAACCCGCCGACGTCGCGCATCACACTCCGCGACGTCTCAAGACCGAGCGTGGCCGCGTTCACCACGATCACCCAGATGACGAACTGCTGGAAGCGCCTGTGCTCGACTAGCGCGCTGACTCGGTCCCGGTGGTTCACGGCGAGAAAGCGTAAACGTCCGGTTGGTCCGTGCTAGCCGTCTGGGTCCAAGATGGGCAATGTCTCTTCGGGTGAACTTTCGGGCAGCCGCCAGAACGCCGAGACCGGACCGACTCCGGCGCCGAGCGGGTACGCGTGCCTGACGGCGTTGGTGACGAACGTCTTGCCGAACCGGACGGCCGCCGGCACCGACACTCCCCGCGCCAGCGCCGAGGTGATCGCCGACGCCATCGTGTCGCCGCCGCCGTGTGTGTGCCTGGTGTCGATCCGCTTGGCGGGCAGCTCCAGGAACGTCTCGCCGTCGTACAGGACGTCGACGCACTCGGGGTCGTCGTGGAGGTGGCCGCCCTTGACGAGCGCCCACTGCGGACCCATGGCGTGCAGTGCCCGCGCCGCCTCCCTGGCCTCGGCGTGGTCGTGCACGGTGATGCCCGTGAGCAGCCGGACCTCGTCGAGGTTCGGCGTGACCAGTGTGGCGCGCGGGAACAGCTCGTCGCGCAGGGCGTCCATGGCGTCGTCACCCAGCAGCGGGTCGCCGTGCATTGACGCGGCTACCGGGTCCACCACGAACGGGATCGTGCCGCGTCGCCCGATGTGGACGCGGTCGCAGGCCCCGGCCACCGCCGTGATGATCTCGGCGGTGGCCAGCATGCCGGTCTTCGCGCCCAGCACCCCGATGTCGGCGGCGACGGTCTCGATCTGGGCGGCCACGACTTCCGCCGGGATGACCGAGACGCCGGTGACCCCGAGGGAGTTCTGCACGGTGACGGCCGTGATCGCGGTCATGCCGTGCACCCCGCACGCGAAGAACGTGCGGAGGTCGGCCTGGAGCCCCGCACCACCGCCGGAGTCGGACCCGGCGATGGTCAGGACGCGGGGCGGCGTGGCGTTCACCTGTCGACCACCGGGAGGTACACCTGCCCGCCGTGGTCGTGGAAGCGTTCCGACATCTCCGCCATGCCCTCCTCGATCGCCGCGACCTCCGTGAGGCCGTGCTCCTCAGCGTACTTGCGCACATCCTGGGTGATCCGCATCGAGCAGAACTTCGGCCCGCACATGGAACAGAAGTGCGCGGTCTT
Source organism: Actinophytocola oryzae (assembly GCF_004364325.1). Lineage (GTDB taxonomy): Bacteria > Actinomycetota > Actinomycetes > Mycobacteriales > Pseudonocardiaceae > Actinophytocola > Actinophytocola oryzae. The sequence continues at coordinate 184,408 of NZ_SOCP01000022.1, forward strand.
CGCCGGTTCGGCGGGCAGCGTCTCGTCGTGGAACGCACGCGCGGTGTCCGGGTCGAGGGACAGGTTGAACTGGTCGGTCCACCGGAACTCGAAGCGGGCCTTCGACAGCGCGTCGTCCCAGTCCTGCGCGCCGGGATGGCCCTTGGCGAGGTCGGCGGAGTGCGCGGCGATCTTGTAGGTGATCACGCCGGTCTTCACGTCGTCCCGGTTGGGCAGGCCGAGGTGCTCCTTCGGCGTCACGTAGCAGAGCATCGCGGTGCCCAGCCAGCCGATCTGGGCCGCGCCGATGGCCGAGGTGATGTGGTCGTAGGCCGGCGCGATGTCCGTCGCGAGTGGACCGAGCGTGTAGAACGGGGCCTCGCCGCACAGTTCCTCCTCCAGGCGGACGTTCTCGGCGATCTTGTGCATCGGCACGTGGCCAGGGCCCTCGATCATCACCTGCACGTCGTGCTCCCGTGCGACGTGCGTCAGCTCCCCGAGGGTGCGCAGCTCCGCGAACTGGGCCGCGTCGTTGGCGTCCGCGATCGAGCCCGGCCGCAGGCCGTCGCCGAGCGAGAACGTCACGTCGTAGGCGCGGAGGATCTCGCACAGCTCGACGAAGTTGGTGTACAGGAAGGACTCCCGGTGGTGCGCGAGGCACCAGGCGGCCATGATCGAGCCGCCGCGCGACACGATGCCGGTGACCCGCCGCGCGGTCAGCGGGACGTACCGCAGCAGCACGCCCGCATGGACGGTCATGTAGTCCACGCCCTGCTCGCACTGCTCGATCACCGTGTCCCGGTACGCCTCCCACGACAGCTTCGCCGGGTCGCCGCCGACCTTCTCCAGCGCCTGGTAGATCGGCACCGTGCCGATGGGCACGGGCGAGTTGCGCAGGATCCACTCGCGGGTCTCGTGGATGCGTTTGCCCGTCGACAGGTCCATGACCGTGTCCGCACCCCAGCGGGTGGCCCACACCAGCTTGTCGACCTCGTCCTCGATGGACGACGACACGGCCGAGTTGCCGATGTTCGCGTTGATCTTCACGAGGAACTTCTTGCCGATGATCGCGGGCTCGACCTCGGGATGGTTGCGGTTGACCGGGATCACGGCCCGCCCGATGGCGACCTCGTCCCGGACGAACTGCGGGTCGACGCCCTCCCGTGCGGCGACGAAGCGCATCTCCCTGGTGATGACCCCGGCCTTCGCGTACGCCAGCTGGGAAACGGCCCCGTTGGCGGGTTCCCGCTCGTCGACCCAGCTCTGCCGGATCCTCTCCAGTCCATTGTGGACATCGATGGTGGCGTCGTCGTCGGTGTACGGACCCGAGGTGTCGTACAGGTCGACGTGTTCGCCGTTGGTCAGGTCCACGCGGCGGAACGGCACCCTGATGCCGTCGACCTCGCGGTAGACCTTGCGGGAACCGGTGATGGGCCCGGTGGTGACGCTGGGACGCACGGAACGGTCGTCAAGTGCGGTCATGACTGGATCTCCCTACGCCGGCATTACCCGGTCAGGTTCAGGCGGTCGGCAGAACCGGGTCCGTGACTGGACACCATCTGCCCTCTCAGCCCGCCAAGGCGCGAGCTCCCGCGTTGATTGAGTTGTGCGCGCACCTCGAACATAACCGGAGGTTCGCCGGGCTGCCAAGGGCAGGATGTCGGCGGCGGTACTACGGTGCACGGGTGGACGCCCGGGAAGGGAGCAGGCGAGCCGATCGCCGAGAAGCGGCAGCACCGTGTCCAGCCTGCGGTGAGCTGCTGGGCCGCGGCTACCCGTCCTGCGCGGCGTGCGCGGAGGCCGTCGACCGCCCGCTGCGGGCCGACTGGGACTCGCTGTCGAGCCGGGACCCGGAGGTCGTCGCCGACGCGGCACCCGGCGAGCACCCGTGGACGTGCGTCGACTGGGCGTTGCGCCAGCTGCGCTGCGAGGGCTGCGGCGGTGAGCTGGCCGCGGGTGCGGCAGGCTGCGTCGGCTGCGCCGCCGCGGACTCCGCCCGCTGGGAGACCCCGGCCCCCAACCCGCACGAGCACGCGCTGCGCACGGCGTCGGCGGTCCTGCGTGCACCGACGTGGCGCCGGGAGGCCGTCGTGTCGACCTGGCGGCTGGTGCTCCCGTTCGTGTTGACGGGCGCGCCGGTGTCGCCCGACGACCTGCGGACGGTCAGGACGTTCGTGCTGGCCGGCCGCTACGACGAGCTGGCCGCCCTGGAGACGTTGCCCCTGGTGGTGCCGCTCCTGCCCTGGCGCCGAACGCACTGAAGGACGCCTTCGTAACGGCCAGCGTTACGAAGGCGTCCTTCAGTGCGTTTCGCCGGGCACGCGAAAGTCGGAGGTGTAGCGCCCGCCTCGCCTGGGTACCTGTGTCGAACGAGCGTTCGACGAGAGGAGTCGCTGATGGTTACCCCCGTGCCCGACAAGGACCCAGAGGACTGGGTGACCGGTGACGAGCCGATGACCGGCCCCCAGCAGTCCTACCTCCACACCCTGGCCCAGGAGGCCGGCGTCGAGGTGCCGGACGACCTGACCAAGGCGCGTGCGTCCGAGCTCATCGACGAGCTGCAGGACCAGACCGGCCGCGGCTGATCAGCCGACGGTCAGCTCGGTGGGGCGGGCGTAGACGTCGACCATCGCGCCGTTGCGCAGCACGGTCACCGCGAGGTCCGTGCCGATGACCTCCGCGAACAGCTTGCGCTGGATGCCCTGGGCGTCGCGGATCTGCTCGCGGGCGACCGTGAGGATCATGTCGCCCCTGCGCAGCCCCGCGCGGTCCGCCGGACCGTCCGCCACGACCTCGATCACGCGGAGACCCGCGCGCTGGCCGGTGCGGTGCGCCACGTCGTCCGGCAGCGGTGCCGGGACGCCGACCACGCCGAGGTACGCGCGCCGCACGCGCCCCTCGACCATCAGTGTGTCGATGATCCGCCGTGTCGTCGGGTTGATCGGCACCGCGAGACCGAGGCCGAAACCAGCGACCGCCGTGTTGATGCCGACCACGTCCGCGTGCGAGTCGGCCAGCGCGCCCCCCGAGTTGCCGGGGTTCAGCGCCGCGTCGGTCTGGATCACGTCCTCGATCACGCGTTGGGCCTGCCCACGCGTGACCGGCAGCGAACGGCCGAGCGCGCTCACCACGCCCGCCGTCACCGACCCGGCCAGGCCGAGTGGCGAGCCGACCGCGACGACCAGCTGGCCGACGACCAGCTCGTCCGCGTTCCCGAGGACCGCGGGCTCCGGCGCCTCGAGCGCCTGGAGCACCGCGAGGTCCGAGAGGGGGTCCACGCCGACCACCTCGAACGGCGACTCCTCACCGTCGGAGTACGTCGCCTCCCCGTGGGCCGCCGACCCGACGAGGTGGGCGTTCGTCAACATGTGCCCGTCGTCGGTGAAGATCACCGCCGAGCCGCTGCCGCGGCGCATCGCCACGCTCGCCACGTGTGGCGTCAAAGTTCTCGCAACCGCGCTCACCGTGCGCGAGTATGCGTCAAGCTCCCCTGCCATCGCACTCACCGCCAATTACACCGTTGCATCCTTGAACTCAAGTGTGCGTCCGGGACGGTTCGTTCCGCGTTCGCCGTGAGCGGACTGTTACGACTGCAGGTCCTCCACCGCGGGGTTCCACGACAGGCCGGGCTTGCCCCAGCCCTTGCTCCTGAGCATCCGCTTCGACTCCCTGCTGTACCGGCCGACCAGGCGGTTCAGGTACATCAGCCCGTCGAGGTGGTCGGTCTCGTGCTGCAGACAGCGTGCGAAGTAGCCGGTGCCCTCGACCTCGATCGGCTTGCCGTCGAGATCCTGGCCCGTGACCTTCGCCCAGTGGGCACGCCCGGTCGGGAACGACTCGCCCGGCGCGGACAGGCAACCCTCGAGGTCGTCGTCCGGGTCGGGCATGGTCTCGGGGCGCTCCGAGGTCTCGATGACCGGGTTCACGATGACCCCCCGGTGCCGCACTCGCTCGTCGTCGGGACAGTCGTAGACGAACACGCGCAGGTCGACGCCGATCTGGTTCGCGGCCAGGCCGACGCCACGGGCGGCGGCCATCGTGTCGAACATGTCATCGACGAGTGTGCGGAGCTCGTCGTCGAACTTGTCGATCTCGCGGACCGGTTGGTGCAGCACGGGGTCGCCAGCAATCCGGATGGGGTGAACTGCCATGCGCCGAACCTTAACCGGGGGCGTTGTGGGAGCACGGAAGGCGGTAGCGTGATGTAATAACACCCGGAAATCACAAGCGTGTGATTCCGGTTCGTACCGAGCTGGTGGCGAGGAGCCAGATGGACGCCGCGGAGTTGCCGGCAGAGCCGCACCCGTCGCTGCCGCCGGCCGGTGAGCTGACGGAACGGGAACGCGAGATCCTCGCCTTCGAGCGCCAGTGGTGGAAGTACGCGGGTGCGAAGGAGCAGGCGATCCGTGAGCTGTTCGACATGTCGCCGACGCGGTACTACCAGGTCGTGAACCGGTTGATCGACAAGAGTGCCGCGCTGGAGGCGGAGCCCATGCTGGTCAAGCGTTTGCGGCGGTTGCGGTCAGGGCGCCAGCGTGCGCGTACGGCCCCGAGGCCGGGTGCCGAGCGGCGATGACCTCTCCGGAAACCGGTTCGTCACGCTCCGGCAAGATCGCCGGCGTCGCCCTGCTGGGCCTCGCCGCCGTCGCGTTGGTCATCGGCCTGGTCACCGCCTTCGGTGACAGCGGCGACGGCAACGCGGCCGGCCAGCCGCCGTCCTCCGCCACCTCCACCATCACCGGCCCCGAGTCGACGACGAGCAGGCCCCGGCCGCCGTCGTCGACCACGTCGTCGAAGCCGGCCACCACGACCACCGGCACGACGTCGTCGAAGCCGGCCTCGACCGGTCAGCCACCGCCCCCACCGCCCGGTGGCGACGGCAACGGCGAGCCCGCGAAGTCCGTGCCGGTGCGCGTGTACAACAACAGCAAGATCAAGGGCCTCGCCGCGACGGCGGCCGACGATCTGCGTGCCGACGGCTGGCAGGTCACCGAGGTGGCCAACTACCCGTACGGCACCATCCCGACGACGACCGTCTACTTCCGCCCCGGCACCGAGGAGGAGGCCGCGGCCCGTGCGATCGCCGCAGCCTTCGGCATGCGCGTCGAGGAACGGTTCACGGGCATCAAGGACGCCCCGGCAGGCGTGATCGTCATCGTGACGAACGACTACAAGAAGCCCGCCGGCGGCGGTGGCGGCAAGAACGAGGGCTGAGCACTACCTGGACGTGGCGTAGGCCTCCAGGGCTGCCAGCTGTGCCGGGTCGAGGCTGGCGCGGACCTGTTCGCGTGCCTTCGCCACGTGGACCGACGTCACCTCGGTGGCTTCCAGCGACTCCCGCATGGCCGTGAGCGCCGCCTCGCGGACCAGGGCGGCGCAGTCGGCCGCCGAGTAGCCCTCGAGTGACGCCGCCAGTGCCGCCAGGTCCACATCGGACGCCAGGGGCGTGTTCTTCGCCGCCGCCTTCAGGATCTCCGTGCGGGCGTCCGCGTCCGGCGGGGGGACGTAGATCATGCGTTCCAGCCGGCCGGGTCGCAGCAGCGCCGGGTCGATCAGCTCGGGGCGGTTCGTCGCACCGAGCACGACCACGTCCCGCATCGGCTCGACGCCGTCCAGTTCGGTCAGCAGCGCGGCCACCACGCGGTCGGCCACACCCGAGTCGGAGGACTGGCCTCGGCGGGGTGCCAGCGCGTCGACCTCGTCCAGGAACACCATCGCGGGCGAGGCCTCCGCCGCCCGACGGAACAGCTCACGCACCGCGCGTTCCGACTCGCCGACCCACTTGTCCATCAGCTCGGCGCCCTTGACGGCGATCACGTTCAGCTGGCCGGTGCCCGCCAGCGCACGCACCAGGAACGTCTTGCCGCAACCGGGCGGCCCGTACAGGAGCACGCCGCGCGGCGGGTCGATGCCCAGCCTGGCGAAGGAGTCCGGGTAGCGCAGCGGCCACAGGACCGTCTCCGTGAGCGACTGTTTCACGTCGACCATGTCGCCGACGTCGTCCAGCTTCAGGCCACCCGTCTGCAGGGAGTCCGAAGTGGACAGAGAGGTCGGGCGGACCGTGGACAGGGCGGCCGTCAGGTCGGCGAGCGCGATCTTCTGCGCCTCCCTGACCGCGGCGCGGACGGCGGCCTCACGCCGCAGTGCCACGAGGTCCGCCGCGACGAAGCCGGGGGTGCGCGATGCCAGCGCCCCGAAGTCCACATCGGACTCGACGGGCACGTCGCGGAGCAGCACCCGGAGCAGCTCCGTGCGGGTCTTCGCGTCCGGCAGCGGCACCGACACCGACCGGTCGAACAGGTCGACGCCCCGGACGCGCGGGTCCACCGCCTCGGGGTGGGCCGTGGTCGCCACCACCGCGAAGCCGGGGTTGCGGACCGCGGCACGCAGCGTGTCGACGACCACCGTCGCCAGGGGCGGCGGGTTCGTCGCGGGCAGGAGCGCGTCGACGTCGGTGATCAGCAGTACCGACGGGGACTCCGCCACGGCGGACGCGATCGCCGCGGACAGGCGCGACGACGCCGCGCCCGGCTCCAGGGCGGCGAGCGTCGGGGCGGCGATCTCCACCACCGACGCGTCGAGCGAGTGGGCCGTCGAGCGCACGACCGTCGCCTTGCCGACACCCTCCGGGCCGGTCAGCAGCACGCCGAGCTGCGCGGACGCACCCAGGGCCGTCAGCAGCTCCGGGCGGCGGAACGCGAGGTCGAACCACTCCGTCAGGCGGCCGACCGCCTCCTGGGCACCGATCAGGTCGGTCACCGGGGGTGGGGGCGCGGACGGAATCGTCACCGGGTCGACGGTCACCGGCTCGGGGGTCGGCGTGGTCACCGACGTGCCGCCGGGACCAGCAAGCGCCGCGGCGGCCGCCGCTTCGCCGGTGCGGGCGCCGTCGCGCCAGCCGACCACTGTGGACGGGTGGACCGCCACCGGGCCCGCGGGCTCGCTACCGGTGATCGTCAGCAGCTCGTTCGTCCACGTCATGCCAATCGCGCGGGACAGCTGGCCACGCACCGCGAACGCGTCCGAGCCGGGCGCGGGGGCCAGGTCCTGGGGGAGCAGCGACACCGAGTCGCCGACCGTGAGGATCTTGCCGATCAACGCCAGGCGGACCGTCTCGGGAGTCAGGGACGCGGAGGCCAGGCGGGAGCCCGAGATCGTCAACGTCCTCGCGGGTGACACCTCGGCGGGTGACACCACGACCTCGGAGTCCTCGGTCACGCCGAGGTTCGACATGGTCAGGTCGTCCAGCAGTGCCACGCCGGGCGGGCCGTCGCCCTCCGCGGCCAGGGCGGCGCTGATCCGCGTGCCGATCAGCCGCACCCCGTCCCACGGCTCGAGCCCCAGTGCGTTCAACACCTCCGGGTGCAGCCGCACCACCCCGCGCCGGGCGTCCAGCGCCGAAGGCGACAACCGGACCGTCAGCGTGATCTCTGGCATGGGACCAGACACTACTGAGCGGAGCTTGCGGAGCGAAACGGCGCTACTGAGCGGAGCTTGCGGAGCGAAACGGCGCTACTGGTCGTCGCGGCTCGTCGAGGGGGGTCTGGACTGGTTGCGGCGCAGGCCGATCCGGCGCCAGTTGCGGTTGCGGCCCAGTGAGCGGCGCATACGCGGTCCGTCGGTGGGCAGCGCCACACGCTCGCGGTCGCCGTTGCGCCGTGGCCACACGGCCCGCGCCGCACCGGCGGCCCTGCGGACGCTGCTCGGCGGACGCAGCCCGAGGCGCCTGCCGACACCGTGGGCCCTGCGGATGGCGCGCCGCTCCTTCGGCGGCACGTCCCACGCCTCGGGGTGCTTCGCGAGCCAGCGGTGCCTGCGCACGGCGTACGGCACGTGCAGCAGGTAGACCACCAGCGCGCACGCCAGCGCGACCAGCGGGTAGGTGACCACCGCGGCGGCCAGCAGTGCGACGAGCACCAGCAGCGGGACCACCGCCCCGGCAGGCACCTTGATCGTCTTCAGCGACAGCGTCGGGATGCGGCTGATCAGCAGCGCCGCGATCGCGACGGTCCAGACCATGACCAGGATGTCGTTGTCCCACCAGCCGTCGTGACCGATCTGGATGGTCAGGATCAGCGGCAGGAGCGCGGCGAGGCCACCGGCGGGTGCGGGCACCCCGACGAAGAACTCCTTGGTGTACGGCGGTCTTTCCGTGTCGTCCAACAGCGTGTTGAACCGCGCCAGCCGCAGGATGATGCACACCGCGAACACCAGCGTGACGACCCAGCCGACCCGGTTGCCCTCGAACTGCCAGATGTACAGCACGAGCGCGGGTGCGACGCCGAACGAGATCGCGTCGGCGAGCGAGTCCAGCTCGGCGCCCATCTTGCTGGTCGCGTCGAGGAGGCGGGCGATGCGGCCGTCGAGGCTGTCGAGGATCGCGGCCACCGCGATCGCCGCGATGGCCGACTGGAACTGCTTGGCCAGCGCGAACTGCACGGCGGACAGGCCCGCGCACATCGCGAGGACCGTGATGGCGTTCGGCAGTACCCGGACGCCGACTGACGCTCGGCCGGCCACTCAGCTCTCCGGCAGTTCCGCGAGCACGGTCTCGCCGCCGATGGTGCGCTGGCCGGGCTCGACGAGCACCCGCGCGCCGACCGGCACGTAGATGTCCACTCGCGACCCGAACCGGATCAGCCCGTAGGTGTCACCGATGTCGACCTTGTCGCCCTCGGCGACCTGGCACACGATGCGGCGCGCGATCAGGCCCGCGATCTGCACCACGACGATCTCGACGCCGTTCTCGGTGGTCAGGACCAGGGAGTTGCGCTCGTTGTCCTCGCTGGCCTTGTCCAGGTCGGCGGAGAGGAACTTGCCCGGCTTGTACACCGCCCTGGTGATCAGGCCGGACACCGGCACACGCTGGACGTGCACGTCGAACACCGAGAGGAACACGCTGATCCGCAGCCGCTCGCCGCCGGACATGCCCAGCTCGGCGGGTGGCTCGGCGAGCACGACGTGCGACACGGCGCCGTCCGCGGCGGCCACGACCAGCCCGGGACGGCTCGGTGCGACGCGCTTGGGCTCGCGGAAGAACCACGCGACCGCGCCGGCGAGCAGGAACCCGACCACGCCGAGCCTGCGGGAGAGGCGGCGCAGCAGCAGCGCCACACCGGCGGCGCCGAGCGCGAACGGGCGGCCGGCCGGGTGCATCGGCGGCACGACGCTCCTGGTCAGCGCGATGAGGTGGGCGAGACGGCCCGAGTCTGGGGTCTTCTGGGGATCGGTCATCAACCGGACAATCCTCGCAACTGGTGCGGTGCCATGACGACACCACGCTACGCCGGTCGCGGACAGTGACTTGGCCGGGAGGTCAAGAACGTGACCGAGAGATCGACGACCGGAGGGGGTCCGGGGGCGGAGCCCGCCTGGCGGGATCTGGGGGTTGCACTTCCAGGAGAAGCGAGCCGGTTCGCGCGGTCCGCGAACACGGCTCGCTCCGAGCGGAGTGCACCCCCCGACGACGTGCGCTGCCGACCCATACCAAGGGTACGGTGAGTGTACGTGTGGGCACTTCCGGTGAGCAATGGCTCACCGTGCGAATCCAGTCACGGACGGTCGCGGCGCGAGCCGTTCGCAAGGCCCTGGACCAACCGGAGGATCGCGAGCAGCACGATCGCGCCCAGGGCTGCGACCCCGAGGCTCGGGAAGTCGAACTCCCAGGTCTTCTCCTGGCCGGTGAAGGCCCGGTAGAGGACGCCGCCGAGCGCGGCGCCGACCACCCCGACCAGGATGCTGACGAGGCAACCCTGCCGCTGCCGGTACCGCCCGCCGACCACGACGTTGGCCACCCAGCCGACGATGGCCCCGAACACGACCCACGCGATGAATCCCACGTCACAAGCCTATCGGGAGGCGTCCAGGACCAGGACCGTGACGAGATCACCCTCCGCGACCACCTCGGTGTCCTCGGGTACCTCGATGAGGCAGTTGGCCGCGGCGAACGAGGCAAGCAGGTGCGAGCCGGGTCCGCCGATCGGAGTCACCACCTCACCCTCGAGCCGTCCGCGCCGGTACTGCCTGCGCGCGGACGGCGAACGCAGCTCCGCGGCGGCGCGCGCCTTCACCCTCGTCCGGTGGATGACCTGGTGCCCCATCGCCGCGAGCAGGGCGGGGCGGAGGAACAGCTCGAACGACAGCGCGACGCTCACCGGGTTGCCCGGCAGCGTGACCACCGGCAACCCCTGGAACAGCCCGCTGCCCTGCGGCCCGCCCGGCTGCACGGCCACCCGCACGAAGTCGACGCCCTGGCCGGTCAGCGCGTCCTTGACCACCTCGTACGCGCCCGCGCTCACGCCACCGGAGGTGACCAGCAGGTCCACCTTGTCCAGGTGTCCCGCGATCCGCTCGTGGAACGCGGTCACGTCGTCCGGCACGAACCGCAGCACGGTCGCCTCGCCGCCGATCTCCCGGACGGCCGCGGCGAGCAGCGCGCTGTTCGACTCGTAGATCTGCCCGTGCCGCAGCGGCTCGCCCGGCTCGACCAGCTCGGAGCCCGTCGACAGGACCAGCACCCGCACCGGCCGGTGGACGGGCAGGTCGGCCCGCCCGACCGCGGCGGCGAGCCCCAGCTGTGCCGACCCCAGCACCGTGCCCGCCCGCAGCACGGTCGCGCCCTGGGCCACGTCCTCGCCGGTGCGCCTGATGTGCGTGCCCGGCGCGGCCGTCGCGTTGATCGTCACCCGCTCCTCGCCGCCGTCGGTGTCCTCGACCTTCACGATCGCGTCCGCGCCAGGCGGCACCGGGGCGCCGGTCATGATCCGGTGCACGGTCCCCGGCAGCAGCGGCACGACGTCGGTCCTGCCCGCGGGGATGTCCTCTGCGACCGGCAGTTCGACCACCGGCGTCGCCACGTCGACCGAGCGGACCGCGTAGCCGTCCATGGCCGAGTTGTCGAACGGCGGCAACGAGACCGGCGACACGAGGTCCTCGCCGAGCACCAGCCCGACACAGTGTTCGAGCGGCAGCAGCGTGACCGGCGTCGCCCGGATCAGCGCACCGACCCGCGCCCGGTAGTCGTCGACGGAGAGAGGCTTCGTAGGCACGGCACGCATACTGCCTCTCACGATACGTACATGCCAGACTGCACCCGACCGACGTTCACGATCACGGAGGACTCCAGCCGTGCAGGTCCGCACTCGGCACACCCCGGCCTTCGGCGTGGCCCGGCTGCTGCTCGCGCCGGGTGAGGCGGTCCAGGCCGACTACACGTCGATGATCGCGACCAGCTACGGCGTGGTCGTCGACGTCCGGCCGCGCGGCGGGTCGAGGTCGAGGTCGGCGCGTGCCGTGTTCACCGCGCCCGCCGAGGGCGGCTGGGTCGACGTCGCACCCGCGTTGCCCGGCGACGTCTACACGATGGAGCTGGACGGCATCAACGGCTGGTGCGTGTCGCGCGGCTGCTGGCTCGCCGCGCCCGCGACCGTGCGGACCGACCCGCAGTGGTCCGGGTTCCGCAACCTCTTCGGCGCCGATTACGGGTTCGCCGAGCACGTATCCGGGGTCGGCGCGCTGGCCATCTCGGCGTGCGGCTCGCTCGACGTCGTGACGCTCGGGCAGGGCGAGCTGATCACGGTCGACCCGTCGTACCTCCTGGCCTACAGCGAGCACATCCAGGCCCGCCTCCGGGCGGTCAGCCAGTCGGTCCACCAGTCGGTGCGGACGGGCGAGGGACTGCTCCTGGACTTCGCCGGACCTGGTCAGTTGCTGATCCAGACCCGCAACGCACGGGCCATGGCCGCCATGCTCCACTCGTCGGGCGCGGGTAGGTGACGGAACACCCGAACCCGGCGTTGGGGCGACGGGTCGGACGTTAGGCTGTGCCTGTCGACGAACGAATGGATGAGTGGTGGCGGAGGACCTCACCGGGCGTCGCCTGGGGCACTACCGGATAGACGGTGTGCTCGGCAAGGGCGGCATGAGCGTGATGTACCGCGCCACGGACATCCGGCTGGGTCGCAAGGTCGCGCTCAAGGTCATCGCCGAGCACCTCACCGAGGACCCCGAGTTCCGGGAGCGCTTCGTCGACGAGGCCCGCAACACCTCGGCCATCGACCACGCGAACGTGGTGCCCCTGTACGACTTCGGTGAGGTCGACGGGCTGCTCTACATCGCCATGCGGCTGGTGGACGGGTCCGACCTCGCGTCCCTGATCAAGGACGGGCCGCTCGCGCCGGAGCGTGCGCTCGCACTGCTGTCGCAGGTCGCCGAGGCACTGGACAACCTGCACGAGCGCGGACTGGTGCACCTCGACGTCAAGCCGGCGAACGTGCTGGTCACGAGCCGCGAGTCGTCGGCGGAGCACGTGTACGTCGCGGACTTCGGCCTGACCCGCCGCGGCGCCACCGGCCACCGCACACGCGGGGGCGACTTCCTCGGCTCGCCGACCTACGCCGCGCCGGAGCACCTGCGTGGCGAGCCGGTCGACGCGCGCACCGACGCGTACTCGCTGGCCTGCGTGCTGTTCGCGTGCCTGTCCGGCAGGCCGCCGTTCCAGGGCGCGGTGCCCGAGGTGATCCAGGGGCACCTGAACCGGGACGTGCCGTCGCTGACCGAGCAGGCCCGCAACCTGCCGCCCGCGATCGACGAGGTGATCCGCAGGGGCATGGCCAAGCAGCCGACCCAGCGGTACGCCACGTGCCGGGAGCTGATCGCCGCGGCCCGCCAGGCGCTGTCGCAGCCGGTGCGCCGCCCGCCCGCCGTGCCGGTCGGGCCGAGGACGACCTCGCAGCTGCCACAGCAGGGCTCGCCCTACCAACGTCAGCAGAGCGCCCCGCCTGGTGGCTACCAGCGGCCGCAGGTCTCCACGTCGGACCCGGTGCGGCTGCGTCCGCCCGCGCCCGCCGCGAGCACGGCCTTCCGCTCGTCGGACTCCTCCTCCGGCAGCCGCTGGCTCGCGCCGGTGATCGTCGGGGTCGTCGCGATCGGCCTGATCGTCGTGGCGATCTTCCTGTTCTCCTCGTCGGGAGGGGAGCAGCCGTCGGACAACGACCCAGGCGGCAGCAGCGGGCAGACCACGACGACGAAGAAGTCCGTGCCGTCCATCAAGGTGGGCGACGACCCGGAGAGCGGCTCGGCAGAGACGTCCCGCTGACCTGCGCTCCTTGCACTCGGGCGGGTAGAGTGCTAAACACGGACCTGGCACTCATGTCTGTGGAGTGCCAAGTCGAGGTCGGGACGGTGAGGCCGGTTCCTCCGGTCGTCCGTCGCGGGCACCGAGCCTGGCCAAGCAATGTAGGACCACAACGGAGGACTTACACCGCAATGGCCAAGTTGATCGCGTTCGACGAGGACGCGCGCCGCGGTCTCGAGCGGGGCCTGAACATCCTCGCCGACGCCGTCAAGGTGACGCTCGGCCCCCGGGGCCGCAACGTCGTGCTCGAGAAGAAGTGGGGCGCGCCCACCATCACCAACGATGGTGTGTCGATCGCCAAGGAGATCGAGCTCGAGGACCCGTGGGAGAAGATCGGGGCCGAGCTCGTCAAGGAAGTTGCCAAGAAGACGGACGACGTCGCTGGTGACGGCACCACCACCGCGACCGTGCTCGCCCAGGCGCTCGTGCGCGAGGGCCTGCGCAACGTCGCGGCAGGCGCCGACCCGCTGTCGCTGAAGCGCGGCATCGAGCAGGCCGTCGAGGCCATCACCGAGCAGCTGCACAAGGCGTCGCGTGAGGTCGAGACCAAGGAGCAGATCGCGGCGACCGCGTCCATCTCCGCCGCTGACACCACGATCGGCGAGCTCATCGCCGAGGCGCTGGACAAGGTCGGCAAGGAAGGCGTCGTCACCGTCGAGGAGAGCAACGCACTCGGCATGGAGCTCGAGCTCACCGAGGGCATGCGCTTCGACAAGGGCTACCTGGCCGGTTACTTCGTGACCGACCCGGAGCGCCAGGAGGCAGTCCTCGAGGACCCGTACATCCTCCTGTACGGCTCGAAGATCTCCGCGGTCAAGGACCTGCTCCCGGTGCTGGAGAAGGTCATGCAGGCCTCGAAGCCGCTGCTGATCATCGCCGAGGACGTCGAGGGCGAGGCCCTGGCGACCCTGGTGGTCAACAAGATCCGCGGCACCTTCAAGTCGGTGGCCGTCAAGGCGCCGGGCTTCGGTGACCGTCGCAAGGCGATCCTGCAGGACATCGCGATTCTCACCGGTGGCACTGTCATCTCCGAGGACGTGGGTCTGAAGCTGGACAACGCCGACATCTCGCTGCTGGGTCGTGCTCGCAAGGTCGTGGTGAC
>NZ_SOCP01000023.1 GCF_004364325.1 Actinophytocola oryzae
GCGAGCGGAGCGAGCCAATGTCACCGTGAGCGGGCCGCCGGCGTCTGGACTGACGAGCACGGAAGCCCCTGCGCGAGCGAAGCGAGCCCAGGGACTTCCGCGCGCAGGAGGGAAGACGCCGGATGAAGGCCCACTCACCAGCGAGCGGAGCGAGCCAATGTCACAGCGAGCCAATGTCACCGAGCCAATCAACTCTGCGCGGCGATGTGTTCCGCTATCGCCGGTGGCAGTTCCACTTCCAGTGGCGTGCGTACCGGCATCGGCTTGGGGCCTCGGACCACGACCGTGCCGCGGACCAGGTCGTGCAGCGCGTGGGCGCTCTGCTCGGCGGCCTGCGGCGGTCCGGCGACCACTCCACGCAGCATCCACCGAGGCCCGTCGACGCCGACGAATCGCAGTGACACCTCGCCGAGTGCGGCCAGGAGTTCCATGCCCCACTCGCCGGTGACGGTGCGGACGGTCGCGCCGTCCTCACGCAGCTGGTCGGCCAGCTCCGTGGCCACCTCGCGCCACAGGCCACCCGACTTCGGCGCCGCGTAGGCGTTGACGGTCAGCTGGCCCACCGGGGTGATCACGTGCACCGCGCGGATCGCCTTGTTCTGGTCCAGCTCGACCTGGAGCTGGGCGCCGTCCGGCACGGGGAGGCGGATCGAGCCGAGGTCGAGGCGGTTGATGCCGTCGTCGGGTGCCTCGGTCGAGTCGTGCGGGCCCGCGTACTCGAACAGGTCTCCCTCGAACTCCGAGGTGAGATCGTCGTCGTCAGCGGCGTCGTCCTGCTCGTCGTACTCGTCCTCGTCGTACGAGTCGTCGTACTCGGACTCGGACTCGGCGCGCTTACGTCGTCCGAACAGTCCCACTTAGCTACCCCTCCACCGGAGACAGCACAGCGTGCCCGCCGGTCGATCCGTAGCCGCCCGCGCCGCGGGCGGTGTCACCCAGTTCGTCCACCTCACGGAACACCGCGTGCTCGACGCGCTGTACCACCAGCTGGGCGATGCGGTCACCCCTGCGCAGCACGACCGGCTTCCGCTGGTCATGGTTGATCAGGCAGATCCTGATCTCGCCCCGGTACCCGGAGTCGATCGTGCCCGGCGTGTTCACCACGCTCAGCCCGACGCGCGCCGCGAGCCCGGAACGCGGGTGCACGAACGCGGCGTAGCCGTCCGGCAGGGCGATCGCCACGCCGGTGCCGACCGTCACGCGTTCCCCCGGTTCGATCGTCTCGTCGGTCGTCGTCACGAGATCGGCGCCGGCGTCTCCCGGCGTCGCGTACGACGGCAGGGGGACGTCGGGGTCGAGTCGGGTGAGCAGGACCTCCACGCTGGGCACGAGCGGCGAGACTACCCTGGTCCCGTGACTGACAGCGCGGCAGGGAAAGCGCCGGCCAAGACCGGACACGCGGAGCGCCTCTACGTCCCCTGGTACTGGTGGCTGCCGCCGCTGCTGGCCGCCGGACTGCTCGCCGCCGAGGTGCATCTCGGCTACCCCGGCGTCCGGGCGTGGCTGCCCTACGTCGTGCTCCTGCCGCTCACGGCCGTGCTGATCTGGCGGGCCGGCCGCGCGCCGGTACGCATAGACGGTGACCAGCTGTTCGTCGGCACGGCGCACCTGCCTCTGGCACACGTGGGCACCGTCGAGGTGTTCGGCGCCGCCGAGAAGCGCAAGGTCCTCGGCCGCGAGCTCGACCCGACCGCGTTCGTACTGCACCGCGGCTGGGTCGGCCCGACCGTGCGGGTCGAGGTGACCGACCCCGAGGACCCGACGCCGTACTGGGTGTTCTCCACCCGCCGTCCGGAGAAGGTCGCCTCTCTCCTGAACGGATGATTCACTCTGTCGGGTGGGCCCATCCCCCCGCCTAGGTGAACGGGCCCGCTCCCTTATGCGCAGTCTCGGCAGATCGGCTGACCGTTGTATTCCTCGGCGAGCCTGCTGCGGTGATGCACCAGGAAGCACTTGGAACAGGTGAACTCGTCGGCCTGCTTCGGGACGACTCGTACGGTCAGGTCCTCGCCCGACAGGCTCGACAGGTCGGCACCGGGAAGCTCGAAGCTCTCCGCGGTGTCCGACTCGTCGACGTCGACGACTCCGGACTGGTTCTCATTTCGACGTGCCTTCAGCTCCTCGAGCGAGTCCTCCGCGAGATCGTCGGACTCGCTTCGACGTGGCGCGTCGTAATCGGTAGCCATCTGTGTGCACCCCCACTTCAGGATGTGTTCGCGCGCTGGTCAACGTTCAGGCGCCCCGGTTTGTGCCCGCCATCTCAAGTGACGGACGTCTCGCACGTCGCGCCGCGTGTCCCCGTTGGAAATCGGCGCCCGTCGGAATCGATTCGCGTCTCGTGCTCGATGACCGGAGCGGGCAGAGCGTAGACCATGCTCAGGGACCGATCCAGCAGGTCACCCGTTCGGGTGTGTCTCAACTGGTGATCAACACCGAGCAACCGGAAGCGACACGATACGTCTACAGTTCTGTGCCCGAGCCGCCGAACGGAGCTGGAACGCCTAGGCTGATCAGCAGCGAACAAGGGGTGGGGGACGTTCGTTCGGTGCGGCACGTAGGAGGGCGGGGACTAGTGACGGCGGGGAACGTCATGCGACGCGGTGGTCAGCGCTACCGGAAGCGCCGGCCCTTGCCCGCGTTCCTGCTGATCATCGTGCTCGGCATAGCGGCCACGATCGTGTGGCTGAAGGTCATGAGCGCGGACAACGAGATGACGGCGGCGGCGCACTGCGACCCGCCATCGGCCAAACCGACGGCCCCCGCGCAGGGTCAGCCGGTGCCGACGCTGGGCAAGCCGCTCGAGCCGGACGCGCTGAACCGGACCGAGCCCGCCTCGCCGGCCTCGGCACTCGTGCGGGTCGTGAACGCGAGCAGCCAGCGCGGCCAGGCCCGGCTGGTGACCGAGAGCCTGCGCGCGCTCGGCTTCAGCGAGATCGCCGACCCGGCCAACGACCCGCTGTACGGCGACTCGATGACCTGCCGCGCCCAGATCCGCTTCGGCGCGCAGGGCACGGCCGCGGCGCGGACGCTGAGCCTGATCGAGCCGTGCGCGGAGCTGGTCCGCGACGAACGCCAGGACGCGACGGTCGACATCGTGCTCGGCGACAAGTTCGACGACCTGCACCCGAACCGCGCGGGCAAGACGTTGATCGAGCAGCTGAACGACTTCGCCAAGCAGAACCCGGTGGCCCAGGGCGGCTTACAGGCCGACGCCCCGCAACCCAACCTGGACGCGCAACTGCTGACCGCCGCCCGCAAAGTCAACTGCTGAAGCACTCCCCCGGGCCGCCCCACCCGCACTGAAGGACTCCTTCGTAACGCCCAGCGCACCGAAGGACGCCTTCATGACGCTCGGCCCCGACCGAAGTCAGGGCAACTCCTCGGCCAGCCCGATCTCCTTGACCGCTGCGCGCAGCTGGTCGGCGATCCCCGGCGTCGCACAGAACGTCAGGTCCGGCCCCACCGCCTCCGGCGACGACGACAGCCGCACCACCGCACCGGCCTCCTCCGCGACCAGCGCGCCACCCGCCCAGTCCCAGCGTGACAGCCCGTGCTCGAAGTACCCGTCGACCCACCCGGCCGCGACCGAGCACAGGTCGAGCGACGCCGACCCCGGCCGCCGGATGTCCCGCACCACCGGCAGCAGCCGCGCCACACCCGCCGCCTGCCTCGCCCTCCGCTCGGCGCGATAGGCGAAACCCGTCGCGATCATCGACATCGCCAGCTCGGTCGCCGAGGACACCCGCAGCGTGACCCCGTCCAGCCACGACCCGCCGCCACGCACTGCCGTCCACTCCCGTCCCGACTCCGGTTCGACGACCGCCGCGGCCACCGAGACCCCGTCGACCTGCGCGGCCAGTGACACCGAGTACCACGGCATCCCGTACAGGTAGTTCACCGTGCCGTCGATCGGGTCGACCACCCAGCAGACCTGCCCGGGCCCGCCTGCCGCGCCGCCCGTCTCCTCACCGAACACCGGGTCCCCGGGCCGCAGCTCCGCGAGCCTGGTGCGCACGAGCCGCTCCACGGCCAGGTCGGCGGCGGTCACGACGTCGGTCGCCGAGGACTTCGTGTCGACGTCACGTATCGCGGACGGCCGGGAACTGAGCGCGAGCGCGGCAGCCTCCCGAGCTACCGATACGGCAACGTCCAGCAGTCCTTCCATGGCTCCCACGAGACCTATCGGACCACATCCGGATAACCTCCGGGGAAAGCGTCACTGAATCGAGTACGAAGGGAACCGCGGGGATGGCTGCAACCCTCGGCTTCGGCGTTGACATCGGCGGGTCAGGCATCAAGGGCGGCGTGGTGGACCTGGACGCCGGCAAGCTCGTCGGGGAGCGCGTGCGCATCCCCACGCCGGACCCGTCCAAGCCCGACGCGGTCGCGGACGTCGTCAGGCAGATAGTCGACGAGTTCGAATGGACCGGGTCGCTCGGGGTGACGCTGCCCGCCGTGATCAAACACGGCGTGGCACACACTGCGGCGAACATCGACAAGGCGTGGCTCGGCACGGACGCCGCGTCGCTGTTCGGTGAGCGGCTCGGACGCGAGCCGGGCGAGGTCGTCGTGCTCAACGACGCCGACGCGGCGGGGGTCGCGGAGATCTCCTACGGCTGGCCCGACGACCAGACGGGCGTCGTCGTGCTGCTCACGTTCGGCACCGGCATCGGCAGCGCCCTGTTCCTCGACGGGAAACTGATCCCCAACACCGAGTTCGGCCACCTCGAGGTCGACGGCCACGACGCGGAGACCCGCGCGGCCGCCTCGGTGAAGGAGGAGCAGGACCTGTCGTGGGAGGAGTGGGCGGTCCGCGTCTCGCGGTACGTCCGCAGCCTCGAGGACCTCATCTGGCCCGACCTGATCATCGCGGGCGGCGGCGTCAGCAAGAAGGCGGACAAGTGGCTGCCCCTTCTCGACGTCCGCACCCGGGTGGTGGCCGCCGAACTACGCAACGACGCGGGCATCGTCGGTGCGGCACGCGCGGCGAAGCTCGGCCACCGCGGCTGAGCAAAGCACCAGGTAGGTCCCCGCTCCGAGAACGAAGAGACGGTGCAACCACGCTGCGCGTGAGGGGGCCGCCGGCGTCTGGACTGACGAGCACGGAAGCCTCTGCGCGAGCGAAGCGAGCCCAGAGGCTTGCGCGCGCAGGAGGGAAGACGCCGGATGAAGGCCCGCTCACCCGCGAGCGGAGCGAGCCAATGTCACCGTGAGCGGGCCGCCGGCGTCTGGACTGACGAGCACGAAGGTCCCTGCGCGAGGAACGAGCCCAGGGACCTTCGCGCGCAGGAGGGAAGACGCCGGATGAAGGCCCGCTCACCCGCGAGCGGAGCGAGCCAATGTCACCGTGAGCGGGCCGCCGGCGTCTGGACTGACGAGCACGAAGGTCCCTGCGCGAGGAACGAGCCCAGGGACCTTCGCGCACAGGAGGGAAGACGCCGGGTAAAGGCCCGCTCACCCGCGAGCGGAGCGAGCCAATGTCACAGCCCTCTCACCAGCGAGCGGAGCGAGCCAACGTCACCGAACGAGTCAAAACTGATCGTCTTGTGTCCCAGGCCGTCACCCGGGGCGCCAGCTTCGTAGTTACAATGGAACAGTGCCCGCGGCCAAGGCCACCGGGCGATCCCCGAACTCCGGCAGGCCAGTCGTTCTCGAATGTCTGGCGTTGCCAGTGATTGAGCAGCGAAAGGGCGTACGTGGCAGCCGCAAGAACCGCAACCCGACGCTCCACCGCTCCGGCGGACGCGGCCGAGTCGGCCAACGCCCAGCCGGACACCGACGAAACCACTGAGAAGCCGAGCTTGAAGACCGCGACGAACAAGACGGCGAGCGCCGCCAAGACGCGCACTCCCCGCAAGACCGCGACCAAGTCCGCCGCGGCCGGCCCGAAGAAGACCAAGGCCGATGCCACGAAGAAGGCGGGCAGCCCGGCCGACGGCGAGGCGGGTGACGGTGAGGAGCCCGATCTCGACTCCCCCGACCTGGAGGACCTGGAGGACGTCGAGCTCGAGGCCGACGTCGTCGAGGAGCCGGTCGAGGAGGTCGACGAGAAGGATCCCCGCAAGGAGACCAAGGACGGCGACTTCGTCTGGGACGAGGAGGAGTCGGAGGCCCTGCGGCAGGCTCGCAAGGACGCCGAGCTCACCGCGTCGGCCGACTCGGTCCGCGCCTACCTGAAGCAGATCGGCAAGGTGGCGCTGCTCAACGCCGAGGAGGAGGTCGAGCTCGCCAAGCGGATCGAGGCCGGCCTGTACGCGGCGGAGCGGGTGCGCAAGTCCGAGGACGAGTCGTCGGAGAAGCTGAACCCGCAGCTGCGGCGTGACCTCCGGTGGATCGTGCGTGACGGTGAGCGCGCCAAGAACCACCTGCTCGAGGCCAACCTCCGCCTGGTGGTGTCGCTGGCCAAGCGCTACACCGGCCGCGGCATGGCGTTCCTGGACCTCATCCAGGAGGGCAACCTGGGTCTGATCCGTGCCGTCGAGAAGTTCGACTACACCAAGGGCTACAAGTTCTCCACGTACGCCACCTGGTGGATCCGGCAGGCGATCACCCGCGCGATGGCCGACCAGGCCCGCACCATCCGTATCCCGGTGCACATGGTCGAGGTCATCAACAAGCTCGGTCGCATCCAGCGCGAGCTGCTCCAGGACCTCGGCCGCGAGCCGACGCCGGAGGAGCTCGCCAAGGAGATGGACATCACCCCGGAGAAGGTGCTGGAGATCCAGCAGTACGCCCGGGAGCCCATCTCGCTGGACCAGACCATCGGTGACGAGGGCGACAGCCAGCTCGGCGACTTCATCGAGGACTCCGAGGCGGTCGTCGCGGTCGACGCGGTGTCGTTCACGCTCCTGCAGGACCAGCTGCAGTCCGTGCTGGCGACGCTGTCCGAGCGCGAGGCGGGCGTGGTCCGGCTGCGCTTCGGCCTCACCGACGGCCAGCCGCGCACTCTCGACGAGATCGGCCAGGTCTACGGCGTGACGCGTGAGCGCATCCGCCAGATCGAGTCGAAGACGATGTCGAAGCTGCGTCACCCGTCGCGCTCGCAGGTCCTGCGCGACTACCTGGAATGAGCTGAACACTGCTTGACCACATCCCCGTCGCCCCTCAGGGCGACGGGGATGTGTCTTAGTGCGGGGGTTGGTCAGTTGGACGCGAACGTTCCGCCGGTGCCGGACGAGCGGTCCGGGCTGCTCGGGTTCCTCGCACAGCAGCGACGCGTGCTCCGGCACGCCGCCCACGGCCTCACCGAGGAGCAGCTGCGTGCGACGCCGACCGTGAGCGCCCTGTCGATCGGCGGGTTGCTCAAGCACGTCGCGTTCACCGAGCGCGGGTGGCTCGACCGCGTCGCCGGACGACCCGACCCGAGGACGAACCCGGAGTACGACCGCCAGTTCGAGCTGGGCGATGCTGACACCCTGGAGAGCCTGCTGGCCGACCTGGACGCGGCGGCGGCCGAGACCGAGGCGACCGTCGCGGCGGTCGACGACCTGGGTCAGGCGGTGCCCGCGCCCGCGAACCACCCGGCGTTCGCGCCGGACGTGGCCGCGTGGTCGGTCCGCTGGGTGCTCCTGCACCTCATCGAGGACCTCGCGAGGCACGCGGGGCAGGCGGACATCATCCGCGAGTCCATCGACGGCGCCCGGGCCGAGGAACTGCTCGCCGCGGCGGAGGGTTGGCCGGCGTCGTCGTCGGTGACGCCCTGGCGGCCCCGGGACCGGCCCTGGGACTCGGGCCTGGGCGCGAAGCACCAGCCCGCCCCTGGAGTTCCACTAGGGACGGTCTAGAGCGCCTCTGGAGCCGGCTCGACATCTCGTGTCCGAATCGTGAGACCAACCACCACGGCGAGAATGCCGACGGCCTCCGGCAGCGTGGGCACCTGACGCAGCACGAGGAAGCCGATCGCCGTGGCTGTTACCGGGAGTAGCGCCAGCAGCAGGGCGAACCGGGCCTGTCCCATCCGCCGCAGCACGATCTGGTCGAACACGTACGGCACCACTGTGGACAACACCCCGACTCCCACGCCGAGCAGGATCAGACGTGGCGAAGACCACACCGGGCCGGTGCTGAGCGCCAGCGGCGAGAGCACCACGGTCGCGACGCCGAACCCGACCGCGAGGCCGTCCACACCGAGCCCGACACTCGCGACACGCTTGCCGAGGACGATATATGCGGCCCACAGGACCGCTGCGCTGAGAGCGAACAAAACTCCCAGGGTGCTGCCGGCCCAACGCACGTCCGCGATGAGGACCACACCGCTGACCACCAGCAACAGTGCGCCGAAGTCCCTCACGGAGCGTGATCCGAAGGCCGCCACAAGGACCGGTCCGACGAACTCCAGAGCGACCGCCGTCCCGAGCGGCAGCCGGTCGAGCGACTCATAGAACGCGAGGTTCATGACGGCCGTGACCAACCCAAACAACGCCGCGAGCCAGAAGACCTTCCCACGCCAGGCGGCACGTCCCGGCCGCCGCCATGCGAGCAGGACCACCGCGGCGCCCAGCTGCCGGAGCCACGCGACGGCCGACGGCGACAGCGACCCGAACAGCCAGACGGCCGCCGCCGCGCCCAGGTACATCGACACGCCACCGATCACGAAGAGTAGCGGCGCCGGGAGGCGAGTGGCGTGAGTCACTGAACCTTTCGAACCCACGTGACGATCCTGCAATGTGAGAGGCCCAATACGACAACCGGGTTAAATCATGCGTCGAGCGATCTCTCATTCAGCCCGGGAACACTGACGGGGATCGAAACGTCTGGAAGAGTAGAGGCTGCGACACCGCGCCAGCAGTGGCCGCAGCCGACATCGGCACCGGGACTCCCGGATGCCGGGACGGAGGGAGAACTGCCATGAACACGACGCTCACCCGCCCCGACCTGACCGCTGCTGACCGTTGTGACCGTTGCGGGGCAGCCGCGCAGGTACGGGCAATACTTCCCTCCGGCGGCGAGCTCCTCTTCTGTGGTCACCACGCCAGGAAGCACCAGGAGCGCCTTCGCGAGCTGGAAGCCGACCTGCAGCAAGGACAGCCGCAGGCCTAGCCAGCCACCACAACCAAAAAGCGACTTCGAGGCGGGACCCTGGTGTGTGGGTCCCGCCTCGCCTATACCCGGAACCGGCGAAGGCTCGGTGTCACCGCCGCGACCAGCAGGACGGCCGCCACACTGGCGAGCACTGCGAGATTGGCTCGCTCCGCTCGCTGGTGAGCGGGCCTTCACCCGGCCTGCCCGGTCATGGCCGTCAGGTAGACGAGACGCCGGTCCCGCCGGTCGACAAGAGCTCCAGCGAACAGGCTGAGCACCATGAGCGGCACCGCCTGTGCCATGCCGACAGCCCCGGTCCAGACCGGGCTCCTCGTGGCGTCCCACACCTGGAACAACACGGCGACCAACGTCATCTGGCCGCCGAGCGCGGACGCGATCTGCCCGAACCAGACCCGCCGGAACACGGCAGTGCGGAGAGTTGTGAGGTCCAGAAGGGCGTTGGCAAACATCTGGGGAACGACCCTAGACGCCGTCCAGGACCGGTTCGAAGGCCAGCTCGGCCGCGCCCAGCAGGGTCGAGTCGGGACCCAGGGTGGACACCACGATGCGGATGCCGCCGACCGCGCGGCTGACCAGGCTGCGTTTGCGCACCTCGCCGCCCACGTCCGCGATCAGCGACGCAGGCAGCGCGGTGAACAGGTCACCGAGCACCACGAGCTCCGGACCGAGGACGTTCACGACGTTGACGAGCCCGACCGTCAGCCACTCGCCGAACTCGCCGAGGCGTTCCCGCACCAGCGCCGACGAGCTGGCCAGCGCCCGCAGCTCCGCGACCACCGCGCCACGCGGTGAGCCCTCCCGCAGGCCGAGCGCACGGCACAGCGCCGGCTCGCCGACCTCGGTCTCCCAGCAGCCGGTGCTGCCGCAGTAACACTGCCGCCCAGCCGGGTTGACGGCCATGTGGCCGAGCTCGCCGACGTAGCCCGCGGTGCCCCGCAACGCGGAGCCGTCCGAGATCACGCCGCCGCCGACACCGACGTCGGCCGACACGTACACGGCGTCCGACGCCTCGCGGGCGGCGCCGCGCAGGTGCTCGGCCAACGCACCGAGCTCCGCGTCGTTGCCGATCACGACCGGCATGCCGAACACCGTCGACAGCCGCTCGCCGAGTGGCACGCCTGTCCAGTGCAGGTTCGGCGCCTCGTGTACGAGACCGTCCGAACGCCGGACCACGCCGGGGACCGACACCCCTCCCGCGACCATCGTCACGCCGATGTCCGCCGCCAGCACGATGGCCGAGTCGACCACGTGTGTGATGACTTCCTCCGGCCCGCGGGTGTGCCCCCGCAGGTTCCAGCTGTTGCGCCCGAGAATCGCACCCCCGAGGCCGACCAGGGCGATCGAGACCTGGTCGACCCGCACGTCCACCGCGAGCACCACCGCGGCGTGTGGCTGCGGGAGGACGAGGAGGGACGGGCGCCCCGCGCCGGAACGCTGGCGGGGCACCTTCTCCTCGACCACTCCCGTCTCGGCGAGCCCGTCCACGAGTGCCTTGATCGTGCTGCGGTTGAGGCCCAGCTCAGCCGCCAGCGACGCCCTCGTGGTCGGACCACCGACGTGCAGCCTTCTCAACAGGACCGTGCGGTTGTGCCGGCGCACCTCGTCGGGCCGGGCGCCCAGGCTGGGCGTGCCCGTTGGTGTGCTGGTCAAACCCCTCGCTCCTACCTGCTAACGACTGACTGCCGCCCTCCTGCGGGACAGCGCGTCGACCGAGGCGGCGAGCAGCAGCACCAGACCGGTGATGATGTTGACCACCGCGGCCGGCTGCTTCAGCAGCCCGAGGCCGTTCTCCACCACCGCGAGCACCAGACCACCGATGACCGCGTGCGCGACCTTGCCCCGGCCGCCGAACAGTGAGGTACCACCGATCACCGCCGCTCCGACGGCGAACAGCAGGGTGTTCAGGCCACCGGCCTGTGGGTCGACGGAGCCCGCCTTCGACGAGTACACGATCGCACCGATGGCGGCCGCCGCGGACGAGACCACGAAAACACTCGCACGGATCTTGCTCACATTGATACCGGCACGGCGCGCGGCCTCCGCGTTGCCGCCGACCGCGTAGATGTGCCTTCCGTAACGCGTGCGGTTGAGCACGAACGTACCGATCACCAGCAGAGCCAGGATGATGGGTACCACGTACGGCACGCCCTGGATGGTCACCAGGTCCGGGTTCGGCGAGCGGTTGAGCGTGAACAGCGCCGTGAGGACGACCGCGATGGCCACGACCACCACGACCTTGCCGAGCGCGATCGACGTCGGCGAGGTGACGAGTCCCTTGCGCAGCCGCGTGAAGTGCTCACCGAGCACCACCACCGCGTAGCCGCCCGCCGCGATCACGCACAGCACCCAGCTGCCGAACACCGACAGGTTGCCGTTGGCCACGTTGAACAGCACCTGCGAGGTGCGGATGCCGAGCACGCCGCCCTGGCCGATGAACTGCAGGATCACGCCCTGCCACGCGATGAACAACGCGAGTGTCACCACGAACGAGGGCATACCGATCTTGGAGACCAGGAAGCCGGAGATACAGCCGATGGCCGCACCGACGCAGACCGCGAGCAGCATCTCGAGCCACGCGTTCGGCGGCACGCCGATCACGGCGATCAAGAACGCGGCGAGCGCGAACACCGCACCCGCCCAGATCCGCATGAGGATCGCGAGGACGGCGGCCAACCCCATGCCGATCTCGAACACCCAGAACACGGTGGTGCCCATGCCGCCGAGCAGGTTGCCCGCCTCGACGTAGTGCATCGCCATGACGGACGCGCACACGCCGGACAGGGTGCCTGCCGACAGGTCGATCTCGCCGAGCAGCAGGACGTAGACCAGGCCCATGGCGATGATCATCTTGCCTGCGCCCTGTGCGACCAGGTTCGCGGTGTTGTTCAGTGTCAGGAAGTTGTCCGACTGCGTGGCGAACACGACCACCAGCACGGCGAGCCCGAGCAGGGCGGGCAGCGAGCCGAGGTCACCGCCGCGCAACCTCGCGAAGTAGTCGCGGATCGCCTCGCCGGTCGACTGGGAGGTCGTGTCGATGCCGAAGTCGGAGATCGCTCCCCGTTGGTTCTTGGTGTCCGGCCTGGCCGGGGTCTCGGTCATGGAAGAGGTCCTCGGGTGAGAAGAGCTAGAGGGTGACTTGCTCTGGGCGGGCGAGGCCGAGTTCACCGGACCGGCCCGCGGTGATGAGCTCGACGACCTGGCTGTGCGTGGTCTCCTTGACCGGCAGATCGGCCACCATGCGGCCGAGGTACAGCGTGGAGACCCGGTCGGCCACCTCGAACACGTCGGCCATGTTGTGGCTGATCAGCACGACACCGAGGCCCTGCTCGGCGAGGCGCCGGACCAGGTCGAGGACCTGACGGGTCTGGGCGACGCCCAGTGCGGCGGTCGGCTCGTCGAGGAGCACGACCTTGCTGTCCCACAGCACCGCCTTGGCGATGGCGACGGTCTGGCGCTGGCCGCCGGACAGCGATGCGACTGGCGTTCGCACCGACTTGACCGTGCGGACCGACAGCGAGGCGAGCGTCTCGCGGGCGGCCTTCTCCATGCTCGACTCGTCCATCAGCCAGCTGGAGCCGCGCTCCCTGCCGAGGAACATGTTCTGCACGACGTCGAGGTTGTCGGCGAGCGCGAGGTCCTGGTACACGACCTCGATGCCGAGGTCGGCTGCTTCCTTCGGGCTGTGGATCGTGACCGGCTGGCCGCGGAAGCGGACCTGGCCGGAGTCCATCGGGTAGATCCCGGCGACACACTTGATGAGCGTCGACTTGCCTGCGCCGTTGTCGCCGACGAGTGCGGTGACCTCGCCTGCCCGCACCGTGAAGTCGACGTCGTGCAGCACGTGCACCGGGCCGAAGCTCTTGTTGATCCCGATCAGCTCGAGAAGGGGTTCACTCATTGAAAGGTTCCTCCTGCGTAGGCCGGTCGCACCCCGGTGGTGGCGGGTGCGACCGGCCCGGCTTACACGGGGATCAGGAGATGCCGGCCTGGGTGCAGGCGGCCTTCAGGTCACCGGTGCACACCTCTTCGGCCTTCACGTAGCCCTCGTCGATGACGCGCTTGACTTCGGCCTTGGTGATCAGGAACGGCTCGAGGAGCACGGACTTGACCTGACGCTTGCCGACCGGGTCGTCGCTGGTCGCGGTGGCGACCTTGTCGGCCTCGGCCTTGCCGGAGGCACCCTTGGCGAGCGCGGCGGCCAGCTTGGCGGTGGCCTCCGCCTCCTGCTTGATCGGCTTGAAGACGGTCATGTACTGGTCACCGGACAGGATGGCCTTGAGGCCGTCCGCGGTGGCGTCCTGACCGGTCACCGGGACCTTGCCGTTCAGCTGGTACTTCTTCAGCACGGTGATGATCGCGCCCGCGAGACCGTCGTTGGCCGCGACGACACCGTCGACCTTGGTGCCGTTGCTGGTCAGGATGTTCTCGAAGGTCGTGCCGCCCTTCTGGTTGTCCCAGTCGTCGATCGGCTGCGACTGGACCAGCTTGAGCTTGCCCGAGCTGTACAGCGGCTTCAGGATGTTCTGCTGGCCGTTGTAGAACAACGTGGCGTTGTTGTCCGTCGGCGCGCCCTCGATCTCGATGACCTGCTGACCGTTCGGCTTGTCCTTGAGCGCATCGGCCAGGCCCTGGCCCTGCAGCTCGCCGACCTTCACGTTGTCGAACGACACGTAGTACTCGGAGCTGCCGCCCAGGTTCAGGCGGTCGTAGTCGATCGTCGGGATGCCCTGCGCGTTGGCCTTCTGAGCGACCGTGCCGCCGAGCTCGGAGTTGATGGAGGCGATGATCAGGACCTTGACGCCGTCGTTGATCATGCCGTCGGCCAGGGTGGAGAACTTCTGGACGTCGCCCTGGGCGTTCTCGATGTGGGGGTCGAGGCCCTCCGCCTTCAGCGCCGCCTCGAGCATGGGCTTGTCGAAGCCCTCCCAGCGGGCGGAGGTGGCGGTCTCCGGCAGGATGACGCCAACGGGGATGCCGCCCGACGCGCTGTCGGTGTCCCCGCTGTCACTCCCGGACGAGGAGTTGTCCGAGTTGGCCCCACACGCCGACATGGCCAGGGTCAGACCCATGCCCGCGGCAATGAGAGCAAGCCTTGTACTGCGCATTCAACGATCCCTTCACGGTCGGTCTCGGTGGCTAGCGCCAACCCCAAGCCGAAATGTTGCGGTGCACAACATATGCCCGCGAACGCTGTGAGGGAAGCCACGCAGGGGTTCCGAACGACACAGTTTGGCAACGAACCGGCCATGTGGTGGTCATCGAGGCCGTGCTCCGCGCAGGGCTGGCGCGCCGAACACGAAGGGTAGCGGCCTCGGATCATCCGCGCGAGGGGAAGTTCGCGGGTCGACAGGATTTCACCTGATGCGCGCGCACCCTGACGACCCGATAACCAGCAGCTAAGGCCGGGGGCGGGGTGACCACCCGACCAGTTGACGGTCTAGACCACTTTCGGGAGCCCGACTACCGAACGTCGCGGCGGTCACCAGCTCCGCAGGGTCGCGATGCGCTCCTCGAGCTGTTCCACCGACGCCATGGCCGTCGGCGGCCCGGCGCACACGCGGCGCAGCTCGCCGTGGATCATGCCGTGCGGCTTGCCGGTGCGGTGGTGGTACATCGCGACCAGGGTGTTCAGCTCCTTGCGCAGTGCGGTGAGCCGCTCGGCGACCGACTGCACGCGTGGCTGCCGCGCCTCCTCCGGCTGGGCGTTCGCCGCCCGCTTCGTGCGGTCCGCGAGCTGCTGGTCCTGCCGCTGGCGCAGCAGCGCCCGCACCTGGTCCGGCTCCAGCAGCCCGGGCAGGCCCAGGTACTCCTGCTCCTCGTCGGAGCCCGCGAACGCCGCGGTGCCGAACGACGAACCGTCGTAGATCACCTGGTCCAGCTCGGCCGACGCGGACAACGCGGTGAACGCCTTCTCCTCCTCGCCCGGCTCGTCCTTCTGACGGTTGGCGTCGGCGAGCAGCTCGTCCTCCCAGCCGTCCTTCTCGCGGTGCGGCTTGCCGAGGATGTGGTCGCGCTGCGCCTCGAGCTGGCTGGCCAGCTCGAGCAGCACCGGCACGCTCGGCAGGAACACACTCGCCGTCTCCCCCGGCCGCCGCGCACGCACGAACCGGCCGACGGCCTGCGCGAAGAACAGCGGCGTCGACGCACTGGTGGCGTACACGCCGACCGCGAGCCGCGGCACGTCGACACCCTCGGAGACCATCCGGACCGCGACGAGCCACCGGTCGTCGGACTCGGCGAACTCGGCGATGCGGCTCGACGCCTTCGGGTCGTCGGAGAGCACCACGACCGGTTCCCGGTCGGTGAGGCGCGCGATGGTCTTCGCGTACGCCTTGGCCGTGATGTGGTCCGACGCGATCACCAGGCCGCCCGCGTCCGGCACGCTCTGCCGCAGCTGCGCGAGCCGCAGGTCGGCGGCCCGCAGGACGGCCGGGATCCACTCGCCCTCCGGGTCCAGCGCGGTGCGCCACGCCCTGGCGGTCTGCTCGTTCGTCATCGGCTCGCCGAGACGGGCGGTGAACTCCTCACCGGCGCTGGTTCGCCAGCTGGCCTCGCCCGAGTACGCCAGGAAGATCACCGGCCGGACCACGCCGTCGGCCAGCGCGTCGCTGTAGCCGTAGGTGTGGTCGGCCTTGCTGCGCATGAAGCCGCCCGCGTCCGGCTCGTAGGCCACGAACGGGATCGGCGAGTCGTCGCTGCGGAACGGCGTGCCGGTCAGCGCCAGCCGCCGCACGGCGGGGGTGAACGCCTCACGGATGCCGTCACCCCACGACTTCGCGTCGCCGCCGTGGTGGATCTCGTCGAGGATCACCAGCGTCTTGCGCTGCTCCGTGCGCACCCTGTGCAGCATCGGATGCGCGGCGACCTGCGCGTACGTCACCGCGACGCCGAGGTAGTCGCTCGCCGTCTGGCCCGCCGAGTTGCGGAAGTTCGGGTCGATCGAGATCCCGGCCATGGCAGCCGCCTGCGCCCACTGGTACTTCAGGTGCTCGGTGGGCGTCACGATCGTGACCCGCTCGACCACCCGGTCGGCGAGCAGCTCGCTGGCCACCCGCAGACCGAACACGGTCTTGCCCGCACCCGGCGTCGCGACCGCGAGGAAGTCCTGCGGCCGGTTGGTCAGATATCTGGTGATCGCCCGACGCTGCCACGCGCGAAGCGGTCGAGAGCCCCCCGGCTGTACCGCCTGTTCTTTCCCCTGCACCGACGTCATTCGTCCGGCAACTCCTCCCTGGACGCACTCCTGGCACAACGAAGCCCTCAGCGGGCGACGTTGAGGGCGGAGTTGACTCTACCTGCCGCCCCTCCCGACAACGCGACGCGACACCTCCAAGGCGCCGTCTGTTCGCTCACCAGCGAACAGACCGTGCAGCCCCGCGACCCACTCACCCGCGAGCGGAGCGAGCCAATGTCACCGTGAGCGGAGCGGGCGAAAAAAACACTGCGCTATCGCGCAGGTGGGGTCTTGATGGACCATGCTTGGCCTTGAGATGAGTCCGCAGCCGCAGAACCCGACGCGCAACGCGCAGCAGGCGACCAGCGCCCTGCCGCGGCGCGGTCCGATGCGCCTGCTCAAACGCACCTGGGTCAAGTCCTGGGAGGGCAACCTCTTCTCCGAGGCGGCGGAGGCGGCGTTCTGGCAGGTCCTGTCGCTGCCGCCACTGCTGTTGGGGCTGCTCGGCAGTCTCGGCTACGTCGCGCAGTGGTTCGGTAAGGACGTGATCGACTCGGTCCACGAGTCGATCATCGAGTGGTCGAACACGGCCTTCTCCCCGAACGTGGTCAACGACATCATCAGCCCGACCGTCGACGACATCCTGCGCCACGGCCGGGGCGAGATCGTGACCGTCGGGTTCCTGATCTCGCTGTGGGGCGGGTCGTCGGCGATGTCGTCGTTCGTCGACGCGATCACCGTCGCGCACAACCAGTACGGGGTGCGTCACGAGGTGTGGCAGCGGATCTTCGCGCTGCTGCTCTACATGGCGGCACTCGTGCTGCTGGTCATCGGGCTGCCGATCCTCGCCCTGGGCCCGGACGTGCTCCCGAAGATCTTCCCGATGGCGTGGCGCAACGAGATCGCGTTCTGGGTGAACGCGTTCTACTACCCCGCGCTGGGGGTGCTCATCGTGTTGGCGCTGGCCACCCTGTACAAGCTGGCGCTGCCCCGCAAGCTCCCCTACCACCGGGGGCTGCCGGGCGCCGTGCTCGCGATGATCGTGTTCCTGCTGTCCAGCATCGGCCTGCGGCTCTACATCTCGTGGATCACCACGACCGGCTACACCTACGGCGCACTGGCCACGCCGATCGCGTTCCTGCTGTTCGCGTTCTTCATCGGGCTCGCCATCGTGATCGGCGCGTACTTCAACGCGGCCATCCAGGAGATGTGGCCCGCCAAGATGACCAAGCGCCAGCGCCGCGCGTGGCGCCGCCTGGAGATGTCGAAGGCCGGGTCCCGTACCGAGCCCGCTGCGCAGCCCGTGCGCCAGCAGCCCGTCCAACCGCCGCCCGCGAGCCCCAACGGGAAGGCGGAGGCGCCCCGCGAGGCGAGGCGCACCCCGGACACCGAGCCCTAGTCGAAGATCGCCCTGGGCTTCGCGACCTCGCGCAGCCAGCCCTCGATCTGCTGCTCCCAGTTGGGGCGGCCCATCGCCGCGTACTCGACGACGAACGTCCCGAGCCGTGACTGCGACCGCGTGCCGAGGCCGCCGCCCTTGAGCACGCGGACCCGCTTCGCGACGTCGAGGACGACCTGCACGTCCCGGGGCCTGGCGAGGAACGACACCGTCACGCCGTTGAACACGTTGCCGAACGCCTGCGACGGCGCGAAGTTGATCTCCTGGAAGAAGGGCAGCTGCTGGTCCACGCCGTCGATGCGGTTCTTCACCAGGTTCGCGTCGCGGAACTGGCAGCCGATGCGGGTCAGCGCGTCGAGGATGCGGTGCTGCGCGGGCACCGGCTCGATCGGGATGGCGTCGACGTCCTGCGGGTCGACGACCGTGCGGGCGAGGTTGAGGTTCGTCTGCAGCCCGACGGCCATGCCGGTCAGGTACTTGCCGAACACCGTGGTCACCGGGGTCTCCCACGGCATCTGCACCTCGAACGGCACCTTGATCTGCGCGCCCGCCCGCACCAGCTCCCTGCCGGCCAGCTGCACGTTCTGGAAGGGCAGGTCGGCGGTGGTCTCCTCGGACCCCTGCTCGACCCTCGCCAGCAGGGTCACCGCGAGCGACTCGATCTCCTGGTCGACCTGTCCACCCTGGAGGATGACCTCGCCGTGCAGCGTGCCGCCCGGCAGAACGAGACGGTCGAGAAGCCGGGCGTCGACCGTGGCGCCCCCCTGGCCGAAGCTGGCCATCACCTTCTGGAACATGGGGCGCATCCTGCCAGCGGGTGAGCACCCCCGCCGCCATTTCCGGCATCATTGCACCGTGAGTACACAGACGCTGCCAGAAGTCGACACCCGCGACAGCACGGGTGACGACACCCCGAAGATGTTCCACTACGTCCGCAAGGACAAGATCGCCGAGAGTGCCGTGACCGGCTCCGTCGTCGTCGCCCTGTGCGGCGAGGTCTTCCCGGTGACCAGGTCGCCGAAGCCCGGTTCCCCGGTCTGCCCCGAGTGCCAGCGCATCTACAACAACCTGCCGCCGGGCGGGGACGACTGACACCGTCGACGGGCATTTCGGACAAGCCGCTCACCGGCCCTGTCCCACCTCTCGCCTGCGTATCCTGCTGCGGACGGCGTGCGCGCCGCCGCCGTTCGCCGACGCGCGCCCGGAGCAGGTGACCCAGTGAACGAGGAGAGCATGCGGATCACCGACGAGGTCGCGGGCGCGCTGGCCGACCGGCTGCCGGTCGTCGCGCTGGAGAGCACGCTGCTCGCGCACGGCCTGCCGCCCGGCCGCAACCGCGAGGTGGCGACCGAGGTCGAGAACGCGGTGCGTGCCGCAGGCGCGGTCCCCGCCACGATCGCCGTCCTCGACGGACAGATCCGCGTCGGCCTCACCGGCACCGAGCTCGACCGCCTGTGCGCGGCGGGCTCCGGCCTCGCGAAGCTGTCCGCCCGCGACCTGGGCCCGGCCATCGCACTGCACCACGACGGCGCGACGACCATCGCGGGCACGTCGGTCATCGCACACGCGGCGGGCATCCCGGTGTTCGGCACCGGTGGCCTCGGCGGCGTGCACCTCCCGCCGCCCGGCGACGCGCTGTCGTGGGACGTGTCCGCGGACCTGGACGTCCTGTCGAGCACCCCGATCACGGTCGTGTGCTCCGGCGTGAAGTCGGTACTGGACATCAGCGCGACGATCGAGGTCCTCGAGACGCGGTCGGTGCCGGTGCTGGGTTATCGGACCGGCTTCTTCCCGGCCTTCTACCGCAGGGAGTCGAGGTTCGCGCTGTCCTGGCGGGTGGAGACCCCCGAGGAGGTGGCGGCGGTCGTCCGCGCGCACCGCGAGCACGGCCCCGGCTCCGGTGTCCTGCTCACCAACCCGATCCCGGCCGCCGACGAGATGTCCCAGGACCTCCACGACCGCCTCCTCGCCGAGGGCATGGCCCGGGTCGCAGAGGACGGCGTCCGGGGCGGGGACGTGACCCCCGTGCTCCTCGACCACTTCCACACCGCGAGCGCCGGGGTGTCCCTCGACGCGAACGTGGCGCTCGTCCTGTCGAACGTGACCCTGGCCGCCGAGGTGGCCGTCGCACTCCACACCAGCTGAAAGGCGAGCATGTACGCCGCGCAGTACGAGATCACCCTGCCCACCGACTACGACATGGGCATCATCCGCAGGCGGATCGAGGACAACGGCCACCTGCTCGACGACCGGAAAGGCCTGGCGCTCAAGGCCTACCTGGTCCGCGAGCAGGACCCGGTCAACCAGTACGCCCCGTTCTACCTGTGGCACGACACCGGTGCGATGGCCCACTTCCTGTTCGGCGGCGGCGGTTTCCAGAACATCATCCGCGACTTCGGCAGGCCCGCCGTCCGCCAGTGGACCGGCATCGCCACCGTGGCGGGCCCCGCTCGTGACACGGTGCCCGCCACCGCCTCCCGGCTGCTGACCCCGATCGACCTGATCAACGTCGACGACGCGGTCGAGTCGCTGAGCGACCTGCAGCACAACGAGAACGTCCACACCGCCGCCCTGGCCGTCGACCCGCACGGCTGGGAGCTGGTCCACTTCGTCCTGTGGCGCGGCGAGCCGGAGACCGAAGGCACGCGCTACGAGGTCCGCCACCTGTCCACACCGGAGCTGGACCAGCTGCCGCCGGGCCGCTGCTGGTGACTACGCGCGGCAGCTGACCTCCACGCCGTCGCCCACCGGGAAGTGGACGCTCACGTAGCCGTTGGCCGGGTCGCGGACGTAGTCGAGGTAGCCGGCGAGGTCGGGCAGGTTCGTGTCGTCGGCGAGCACCAGCGCGCCGGGCGCGAGCCTGGGTTCGAGCTGCCGCAGGACCGGTAGGCACAGCTGCTTCCACCCGTCCAGCAGCACCACGCCGACCGGGCCGGGCACGGAGGCCAGTGTCTCCAGCGCGTCCCCGGCCAGGATCGTCACGTGGTCGCCGAGCCCTGCCTCGTCCAGGTTGGACCGGGCGGCCGTGACCTTGACCGCGCTCAGCTCCGTCGTGAACACGTGCCCGGTGCCGTTGTCCGCGACCGCGGCCGCCAGGTGCAGCGTCGAGATGCCGTAGGAGGTCCCGAACTCCACGACGGTCTCCGGGCGGCTCGACCGCACCAGGGCGTACAGCAGCTCACCCGCCGACGCCGAGACCGGCATGTACACGTCGGCCAGCGCGTCGGCCGCCTCCTGAGACGTGGCGCCGTCGGGAAAGGCCAGTTCGAGGTCGTCGTCGCGGTCCGAGGCGGTGAACAGCCGGTCGAGGACGGTACGCACCGGATCACTCAGTAAGGTCGTCATGCCAGCTACGCTAGACGCAACGTTGCGTCTTGTCTAGACACCGCTAGGCTCCGTGGACATGCACCGCGGTAACCGGCACGGACGCAGCGAGGCGGCCAGGCAGGCCGTGCTCGAT
Organism: Actinophytocola oryzae; assembly: GCF_004364325.1. GTDB lineage: Bacteria > Actinomycetota > Actinomycetes > Mycobacteriales > Pseudonocardiaceae > Actinophytocola > Actinophytocola oryzae. Next base: position 21,076 of record NZ_SOCP01000023.1, read on the forward strand.
GCGGCTGACGACCTGCTGGCCGAGCGCGGCTTCGCGGCCGTCACGGTCGAGGGCATCGCCACGCGGGCCGGGGTCGCCAAGCAGACGATCTACCGCTGGTGGCCGTCCAAGGTGGACATCCTGCTCGAGGCGTTCACCCAGGACATGGCCGAGCACCTCTTCCCGCCGGACGAGGGCGACCTCGGCACCGACCTGCGTGCCCACCTGCACCGGCTCGCCCTGTTCCTCACCGAGTCCGACCCTGGCGCGGTCCTGCGCGCACTCACCGGCCAGGCACAGCACGACCCGGAGCTGGCGACCCGTCTGCGCACGGACTACCTGGGCCAGCAACGAGAACGCGACCGGCAACCGCTGCTACGGGCGATCGAGCGCGGCGAGCTGCCCGCCGACCTCGACGTCGACCTCGCGGTCGACGAGCTCGTCGGCCCGCTCTACTACCGGGTGCTCGTCACGGGCGAGCCCGTCCCCCGCGAGTTCACCGATCACCTGGTACAGCGGTTCCTACGGAACTAGCGCCCGCGTAGAGCCGCGCCACGACGTCCTCGATCTCCGGCTCCAGGACGGAAAGGTCCCGCAGCGGCACGGCCTGGGCGAGACGCGCGACCACCTCACCCGCGGTCGCGCCCTCGAGCGTCAGCGTGACCCGGTACCCGTCCGCCTCGACGCTCTCGACGGCGGCACCCGGCAGGTCGCGGCCGGGCCACGGCGCGTCGAGGTCCGCCACGATCCGCCGCTTGGACCGGTAGGTCGCGTGCAGTTCGTCCAGAGTCCCGTCGTGCACGACGTGGCCGTGGTCGATCACCACGAGGCGGCGGCACAGCTTCTCGATGTCGGCGAGGTCGTGCGTCGTCAGCACGACCGTCGTGTCACCGCGCTCGGCCACCTGTCCGAGGAACGCGCGGACCGCCTGCTTGCTCAGCACGTCCAGCCCGATCGTCGGCTCGTCGAGGAACAGCACCGACGGCCCGTGCAGCAGCGCGGCCGTCAGCTCGCCCCGCATCCGCTGTCCCAGCGAGAGCTGCCGCACCGGAGTGTCCACGAAGGAGTCGAGGTCGAGCAGCGACCGGCAGTACCGAAGCCGCGCCGCGTGGTCGGCGGCGGGCACCTGGTAGACGTGCCGCAGCAACGTGAACGACTCCGTCAACGGCAGGTCCCACCACAGCTGCGAACGCTGCCCGAACACCACCCCGATGCGCCGCGCGAGCCGCGCACGCTGAGGCACGGGCGTGAGCCCGCACACCGACACCGTCCCGCCGGACGGCGTGAGCACTCCGGTCAGCATCTTCAGCGTGGTCGACTTCCCCGCGCCGTTCGGTCCGATGTAGCCGAGCATCTCCCCCTCGGCGACCGACAGCGACACACCGTCCACAGCGGACACCGTGGTGGACGTGCGACGGAACCTACCCGCCTTCCTGCGTACGGTGAACTCCTTGCGCAGCAACGAAGTCTCGATGATGACGCTCACGCCGCAAGCTCCGTTCCGTCAGTCACGATCCTGTGCTCCGGTAGTGTCGGACGCCGGTGCGCCAGAACAACCCGGCGGCCACGGCGAAGACCAGCGAGGTCAGGGGCGAGCACCAGCGCAGCCAGTCGGGTGTCCCCAGCGGGTCCGACCTACCGAGCATGGCGAGCGCGGGCAGGTAGGAGACGAACGCGAACCCCAGCCCGTAGACGAAGACCCGCCGGAACAGACCGCCGAACACGGTCGCCGGGTAGGCGGACACGTCCTTGCCGCCGTAGGTGAAGGCGTTGGACATCTCCCCCGAGTCGATCCACCAGAACGCGACCGTCGCCCCCGCGACGAAGATCGCACCGAAGAACACCGCCCCGGCGAGCGGCGCGACCACCGCGAGCACCACGACCGGCGGGGACCACTGGACGGGCGAGATCACCAGTGCCGCCACGTAGACCGCCGTGCCCTGCAGGACCCGGCCGACCCGCCTCGGCGCGAAGTCCATCACCACGAGCTGCCCGAGCGCCGACAGCGGCCGCAGCAGCACCGCGTCGAACAGCCCGGACCTGACGTAGACACGCAGCTTCTCGGTGTTGCCGACGGCCAGGTCCGCGACCGGGAAGGCGCACGCGGCGATACCGGCCATCAGCAGCACGTCCTCGCCGCCGAACCCGCCGAGGTCGCCGTTGACCGTGAACAGCACCCACAGCGTGACGAGGTCCAGCGAGGTCAGCACCGTCGAGAAGGCGAGGTCGAGCGCGAAGGACAGGCGGTACTGCGTCTGGCTGCGCACCTGCGCGACGAGCAGCCGCACGTAAGGGTCAGCCACCCTGCACCACCAACCGCCGCAACGCCCGGCCCTGCACGAGCCGACAGAGCCCGACCATGATCGCCAGCCACGCGACCTGCCCGGCGACCAGCACCAGCCCGTGACCGGTGCCGCCCCGCTCGACGAACACGTCCAGCGGCGCCTGCAGGAGCGCGGGCAGCGGTGTGCCGACCCAGAGGAGGGTGACGAGCCAGTCCGGCAACACCGGCAACGGGAAGTACAGCCCGCTGCCCACACCGGACAGGAGCAGCCACACCCCCTGCATGCCCCGGATGTCCAGGAGCCAGAAGGACGTCAGCGCCACCAGGTACCGGCACGCCGAGCACACCAGCACCGCGAGCAGGACCGACACCGCGAACAGGGCGTAGGTCTGCGCGTGTCCGGGGAGGTAGAAGTCGAAGAAGACGATGCCCGCGACGACCGGCACGACGAACCTGGTCACCATGGCGTGCCCGGCCCTGCCCACGTCCGAGGCGAGGAAGGCGTTCATCAGGTCGACCGGGCGGAGCAGGTCGGACATCACCTGTCCGGAGCGCACGCGTTCCGGCAGCTCCTGCTGGCCCCAGTAGTTGACGACCGCGAGCAGCCCCTGCCCGATCCAGACGAACGCGACCAGCCTGCTGGCGTCGTAGCCCGCGACCTGGCCGGTCGCACTCGCCACCGAGAGCAGGACGTAGCAGCGCATGAAGCCGAAGATCGTGTTGGTGAACGCGCCCGCGAACGTGGCCTGCCGGTAGGTCACGTAGCGGCGGAACTCGGCGCCTGCCAGCGCGGCGAGTACCCGGGCCGAACCGCCCGCGATAACGCCCGTTAACCTGCGGTCCTCGTGAGCATCTTGGTCGTCGGCGACGTCGCGCTGGACGTGGTCGCCACTCATGCGGGTTCCGTGGTGCACGGCGGTGACGTGCGTGCGAGCGTGGCACTCACGACCGGCGGGGCAGGCGCGAACACGGCTGCGTGGCTCGCCCACTGCGGGGTCGAACCGGTTCTCGTGGCAAGGGTGGGCGACGACGTTGCGGGGCGTCGGGCATTCGAGGAGCTAACCACGGCCGGGGTCCGCTGCGCATTCGTAATAGACGCGACCGCCTCGACCTGTTGCGTCGTCGTCCTGGTCGACGGGGACGGGCAGCGGAGCATGCTCCCGGACCGTGGCGCGGGCAAGAACCTGGTGCCCGGCGACCTGGCCGCTACCGCGCTGGCCGACGCCACGCACCTGCACCTGTCCGGCTACGTCCTGCTCGACGAGTCGTCGAGGGACGCGGGCGTGGCGATGCTGGCCGCCGCCCGCGAGGCAGGACTGACCACCTCCGTCGACCCGCAGGCGGCGGCCCTGATCACCGACCCGGCGCTGTTCATGGACGAGGTGCGGGGTGTGGATGTCCTGCTGCCCAACCTCGACGAGCTGGCCGTGCTGACCGGCTCACGCGACCCCGCGAGCGCGTCCGCGCTGCTGGACGCGGTCGGCGCGGTGGCCGTCACCACCGGGGCGTCCGGCGCGAGCTGGGTCGACGGGAACGGCATCGTGTCGGTGCCGTCCGCGCCGGGGGACTGCGTCGACTCGACCGGCGCGGGGGACGCCTTCGACGCGGGCCTGCTGGCCGCGCTGCTGGCAGGCGAGTCACCGGAGGACTGCCTGCTCGCAGGCGTACGGCTCGGCGCGCTGGCGGTCGGCCAGGTGGGCGCGCAACCGTCGCGTTGACGGAGCGCTACGCCTCGGACTCGATGACGGGGTGGTTGCCGCCCTCGATGGCCGTCGGCGTCCGCTCGTAGCGGTTGACCTGCTCGGCCTTCCTCGGCGGCCGGTCGTTCGCGATGAGCACCGCGATCCAGGGCAGCGGGATGGAGATGACGATGAAGACGAGCGCCAGCACCCAGGTGTCGTGGAAGACACCGGCCAGCACCAGACACGGCAGCCGCATCGCCATCATGATCAGGTACTTGCGTTTGCGCGCGGCGAGGTCGTCGTCGTGCGACTGCGCGGCTTCGGTGATGAGAACCGGGGTGTCGTCCCGTTCGGACTTCACGGCACCACCTCCAGACCTACCCATAGTCCCACCCGCATGAGGGTGTTCCGCCATACGGGTAGAAGTAATGTGGCCGGGCAGGGTCGACCCGGTATGAAGGTTGTATGACGTCGAGCGGGTTCGACACCAACCTGTCCCTGCTCCAGTGGCGCCCGAGCCCCCTGGAAATGCTGCGCCACGTCCTCACCGAGGCCAACCTGGCCAGGCACTGGGGTGACGAGCCGTCCCGCGTGTTGGACGTGGCGGGCGGCAACGGTGTGACAGCCGTCCGGCTGGCCACCCAGGGGCACGAGGTCACGGTGCTCGACCCGGCAGGCGCCATGCTGAGCACCGCGATCCAGGCAGCCGAGGCACACGGTGTCGCCGACCGGCTCCACGTGGTCCAGGCCGCCGCCCAGGACGCCCCCGAGGTCTTCGACGGCCACGAGTTCGACCTGGTCCTGTGCCACAACCTGCTGCACTACACCGCCGAGGCCGCCGAACGCCAGGAGGTCCTGCGCGCGGTCATGGCGCCGCTGCGCCCCGGCGGCCTGCTGTCGGTCCTGGGGCCCAACGAGCACTTCGGCCCCGTCCAGGCGGTCGTGCGCGACCGCGCCCCCGACCTGGCACTTGCCGAGCTGCTCGCGGAGGCGGGCGAGTGGTCGGAGCCGCTGACCGTCGGCGAGCTGGTGGCGTCGCTGGCGACCCTCGGCGTGCAGGAGGTCGTCCGCTACGGCGTGCGCTGCGTGAGCGACCTGGTCTCGGAGGAGGACGCCGAGAACCCGGCGTTCATGGCCGACCTCGAGCTGCTGGAGATCGCGTTGTCCAGCCGCATGCCCTACCTGCTGACCGCCCGTTTCTACCACCTGATCGCGCGCCGCTGAGACCGCTTTGACACCATCGCCGTCGTGCGAGCGGTGGTGGCGAGGGTGTTGTCGGCGAGCGTGACCGTCGACGACGCGGTGGTGGGTCAGATCGACGTGCCCGGTCTCCTCGTGTTGCTCGGCATCGCGACCGACGACACCGCGGCCAAGGTCGACACCATGGCGCGCAAACTGCACGAACTACGCGTCCTGCGTGACGAGCAGTCCTGTGCGACGACCGGAGCACCCCTACTCGTAGTGAGCCAGTTCACCCTTTACGGGGACACTCGAAAGGGTCGCCGTCCATCTTGGACAGCCGCCGCCCGGCCCGAGGTGGCCGAGCCTCTCGTCGACGCGGTCGTCGCGAACCTCCGTACACGCGGCGCACAGGTCGACACAGGACGTTTCGGCGCCGCCATGGCGGTTACCTCTATCAACGACGGGCCGTTCACCGTCATCGTCGAGATCTGACGTCGTCAACTTCTCAGCAAAAGCTCAGGCATAGTCGAACAACCGCTGTGGCGAGGGCGACGTCTTCATGGTTGAGAACCCGGGAACGAATCGAGACCCAACGGCGTTTCCAGAGTGTCCAGCCAACGAGCACAGGTCACCAAACAGGCGGTCGATCGAAGGCTCACCGGACAGTGGCCGGTGTGTGACAACCAGCACACCAGCCCGCGAAAAGGGGGAGGGAGAGCATGACGGTCCCACAGCAACGCGAGCCCGAGCCGAGTGAGTACGACCTCGACGCCCAGGGCCCCGCGGCCGACCTGGTCCGCGTGTACCTGAACGGCATCGGCCGCACCGCACTGTTGACCGCGGCCCAGGAGGTCGAGCTCGCCAAGCGGATCGAAGCCGGCGTGTTCGCCCAGCACATGCTGGACACGGCCGCCGAACTCGATCGTACTCGCGGTGGAGAGCTGCGTCAGCTCGTCGCCGACGGCCACCTGGCGAAGAACCACCTGCTCGAGGCGAACCTCCGGCTCGTCGTGTCGCTCGCCAAGCGCTACACCGGCCGCGGCATGCCGCTACTGGACCTCATCCAGGAGGGCAACCTGGGTCTGATCCGTGCCGTCGAGAAGTTCGACTACACCAAGGGCTTCAAGTTCTCCACGTACGCGACGTGGTGGATCCGGCAGGCCATCACCAGGGGCATGGCCGACCAGGGCAGGACGATCCGCCTCCCGGTCCACCTGGTCGAACAGGTCAACAAGCTGGCGAGGATCAAGCGCGACCTGCACCAGCAGCTCGGGCGCGAGGCCACCCACGACGAGCTGGCCAAGGAGGTCGGACTGACCCCTGAGAAGGTCTCCGACCTGCTCGACCACGCACGCGACCCGGTGAGCCTCGACATGCCCGTCGGCTCGGAGGAGGACGCCCCGCTCGGCGACTTCATCGAGGACGGCGAGGCGACCGACGCGGAGAGCGCCGTCATCTCCGGCCTCCTGCACGACGACCTGCGCCGCGTGCTGGCGACCCTCGACGACCGCGAGCAGTCCGTGATCCGGCTCCGCTACGGCCTGGACGACGGTCAGCCGCACACCCTCGACCAGATCGGCAAGCGCTTCGGCCTCTCGCGCGAACGCGTCCGCCAGATCGAGCGCGAGGTCATGTCGAAGCTCCGTCAGGGCGAACGGGCCGAGAAGCTCCGCGCCTACGCGAGCTGAGTAACCGAACCCCTCTCCAACGGAAGGTCAGGCCGGCCGGGGGCCGCCCTGGCCTTCCGGTCGTTTTCGACGCGACCAACACCACACAGCGACCGTCAGCGGCCAGGCGGTAACGTCGGGGAATCCCACCACGCGACACAGGAGTCCCCAAGGTGACCGCGACCTTCACCTACACAGAAGCCCTGCCTCTCGCCCCCGACAACCACACCGAGTACCGGCTGGTCACCCCGGACGGCGTGCGGCTCGTGGAGGCGGCGGGCCGCCAGTTCCTCGAGGTCTCTCCCGAGGCTCTGACCGCCCTCGCCAAAGAGGCGATCCGCGACATCCAGCACCTCCTGCGCCCGTCGCACCTCGCGCAGCTGCGTGCCATCGTCGACGACCCCGAGGCCAGCGGCAACGACCGGTTCGTCGCCATGGACCTGCTGCGCAACGCCTGCATCTCGGCGGGCGGTGTGCTCCCCATGTGCCAGGACACGGGCACCGCGATCGTCATCGGCAAGCGGACCGAGAACGTCCTCACCGGCGGTCAGGACGAGGCAGCGCTGAGCAGGGGCATCTTCGAGGCCTACCAGGAGCTGAACCTCCGTTACTCCCAGCTCGCGCCCGTCAACTTCTGGGAGGAGCGCAACACCGGCACCAACCTCCCGGCGCAGCTGGAGCTGTACCACAAGGACGGCGACAAGCCCGAGTACGAGTTCCTGTTCATGGCCAAGGGCGGCGGCAGCGCCAACAAGACCTTCCTGTACCAGGAGACCAAGGCGCTGCTGAACCCCAAGCGCCTCGCCCGCTTCCTCGACGAGAAGCTGCGCAGCCTCGGCACCGCCGCGTGCCCGCCCTACCACCTCGCGGTCGTCGTGGGCGGTACCTCGGCCGAGTACAACCTCAAGGTCGCCAAGCTCGCCTCCACCCGCTACCTCGACGACCTGCCCCGGGAGGGCTCGCCCCTCGGCCACGCCTTCCGCGACGTCGACCTCGAGCAGCAGGTCCTGGAGATGACCCGCCAGTTCGGCATCGGCGCGCAGTTCGGGGGCAAGTACTTCTGCCACGACGTCCGGGTGATCCGCCTCCCGCGGCACGGCGCGTCCTGCCCCGTCGGCATCGCCGTGTCCTGCTCGGCCGACCGCCAGGCCAAGGCCAAGATCACCGCAGACGGCGTGTTCATCGAGCAGCTCGAGCGCGACCCTGCGCACTTCCTGCCGGACGTGACGGGCGAGGAGCTGACCGACGAGGTCGTCAGGATCGACCTCACCCGCCCGATGGCCGAGATCCGCGAGACGCTGTCGAAGCTGCCGGTCAAGACGCGCCTGTCCCTGAGCGGCCCGCTGGTCGTCGCACGCGACATCGCCCACGCCAAGATCAAGGAACGCCTCGACGCGGGCGAGCCCATGCCCGACTACCTGCGCGACCACCCCGTGTACTACGCGGGCCCCGCGAAGACCCCCGAGGGCTACGCCTCCGGCTCCTTCGGCCCCACGACCGCGGGCCGCATGGACTCCTACGTCGAGCAGTTCCAGGCGGCGGGCGGCTCACTGGTCATGCTGGCCAAGGGCAACCGCTCCGGGCAGGTCACCGAGGCGTGCCAGTCCCACGGCGGCTTCTACCTCGGCTCCATCGGCGGCCCTGCGGCACGCCTCGCGCAGGACTGCATCAAGAAGGTCGACGTCCTGGAGTACCCGGAGTTGGGCATGGAAGCCGTGTGGAAGATCGAGGTCGAGGACTTCCCGGCGTTCATCGTGGTCGACGACAAGGGCAACGACTTCTTCGCGGGTACCTCGCAGCCGACCCTGCAGATCTCGTTCCGCCGCTAGCGACCGCCGGACAGCAGGATCTTGCGGTCCTGCAACGGAGTGTCGAGCGTGACCGTCACCGGCATCGGCGTCATCACCATGGCGCACGCGCCGCCGTCGGGACGGCCGCCCTGTGGGCTGTCCATGGGCTGCACGAGGATCTTCACGCTGTCCGTGGACTGGTCGACGACCCTGGCCTCCACGCCGGTGCAGCTACTGCTGGCCGCCGCGAAGAACTGCAGCGAGAAACCGCCCTCGAAGCTCCACACCTTGTTGCCGTACTCGAAGTAGTTCGGCAGGGCCACCGCGTCCACCTGCTTGGCGGGCACCTCGGTCACCCCGGGCGGCACGACGGGCCCGTTCGGCCCGATGGTGACCGGCGCCTCGCCGCTGGTGGGGTCCCTGGGCTTCGCGCCGTTGCCCGGCGTCGGCTCGGCGACGTTCGACGGCGGCTCTGGCGACGACTTCGGCGTCGCCACCGACTGGCTCGTCGACGTCTGGTCCGAGGCGGCGGGCGTGGCCTGGGACCCGCACGCGGCGAGCACGCCGAGGCCCAGCACGGCGGTGGTGGCGATCAGGTAAGCCCTCATGGTGGGAGGACGTTAGCCGGACCGCCACCGGTTGCACGACCTACCGCGTGGCTTCGGAGGTGTCCGGCGTGAGCGCGTGGCCGTCCTGGTCGCGCGGCGACGCCACCGGCGTCACCTTCCGCTCACCGAACAACGCGACCGCGAGCCCCGAAAGCGCCCCGATCACCCCCATCAGCCACCCGGTCACCTCGGGCGTCAGCGGCACCCCCACCGTGGGGAGCCCGCCGAGGATCAGCGTGACCGCACTGGTGCCCGCGGCGATGATCCGCAGCGGCCGTGGCTGGTCGGCCGGATCCCGGTGGTTGGCGTTCGTCATGGTCATCGCCTCCTGTCGTGAGACTCGCGACGACACCTGGTGCTCGCCCGGTCGAGTGGCACGGTTAGGGCGAAGGTCCAACCGATATCTCCCGTTCACCGAGCTGTGTCTGATCCTTTCGACAGGAAGGTGGGCCGCCCCCCGACGAGCGGCCCACCCGAGTCCTGTCGTGTCAGCGCTTGCGCTGTTCGGCCCTGAGCACCACCTTGCGGTCGTCGAGCGGCGCCTGCAGCTCGGTGGTGATCTTCGGGTAGCGCAGGTCCATCGTGCAGTTCTGCGGCGTGGCGGGCACCGTCTCGATCATGGTGACCACGACCTGCGCGTCGGTCTGCTCCGGCACCTCGACGCTCGCCTTGCCGCAGCCGCCCTCCTGGGCGACGACGCCGACGGTGGCACCGCCGTCCTCGGTCCAGACCAGCACCGGGTAGTTCTGGGGCAGGGCGGTCGTGTCGAGCTGCTGCGACGTGACCGGCTGACCACCGGCGGGCGGCGTCCTGGCCGGCTGCCTGTCGGGTTCGGCCGACGACGTCGGCGCCGAGGCCGACGTGGACCGGTCGGTACCCGCTTCCTGGTTCTCCTGCGGGCCGGCGCACGCACTCGCGAGCAGGAGCAGTGCGCCGGCGACCACGGTTCCTAGGCGTTTCATGTCCGGGGGACGTGACAGGCCGCGCACCGGGTTGCACGGGGGTGGTCAAACCCTACTTTCGTAGGAACTCGGGCGACCGCAGCCGCCGGGGCCCGCTGTCCTGCTGCGAAGGCGGCGCACCGACCTTCACCCTGGCGCCGACGGCCTGCGCACCTCCAGGTCCGGCCAGGATCGGTTCGAGCACGAGCCACCGCACCGACGGCACGTCCTCCGCGAGCGCCGCGACACGCAGGACGAGGTCGGCGAGGGCGTCGAGGTCGGCGGGTTCGCTGCCCCGGTAGCCGGTGAGCAGCGGCGCGGCCTTGGGTGCGCGCACGAGGGTGGCGGCGTCGGTGTCGGTCACGGGCAGCGCGCGGTAGGCACGGTCCCCGAGCAGGTCGCTCACGACGCCGGACAGTCCGAACGAGACGATGGTGCCGAACGACGGGTCGTCCTGCAGCCCGATGGAGCAGCCGATTCCCTTGCGTGCCATGCGTTGCACGTACACGTCGGCGACGTCGGCCAGCGCGACGAGGTCCGCGTGGGCGGACCGGACGGCCTCGGGCGTCGCGAGGTCGAGCCGCACGCCTTCCAGGTCGGGCCGCCGCCACCACCGCTCACCCGTCGCCTTGACCGCCACCGGATATCCCAGCTCGTCGGCCGCGGCCACGGCGTCGTCGGCGGAGCCGACCACCCGGTGCGGCACTATCTCGATGCCATAGCAGGAAAGCAGGCGCACCGCGACCGCGTCCGACAGCTCGACCAGCTCCCCGGTCACCTCGGACAACACGTCGTCGAGGACCGCCTGCGCGGCCTCCGAGTCGATCCCGTGCGGCCGCGTGAGGTGCCCTTGCGGCGCGGACCGCCAGGTCGCGTACCGCGTGGCCCTGGCCAGCGCCAGCACCGCCCGCTCGGGACTGGGGTAGGAGGGGATCGACCCACGCGCGGGCGACCCGTCGGGCCCCGGCACGGCCAGTTCGGCCGGAATCCCTTCGGTGGCGAGGAAGGTGGAGACAATGGGCTTGTCCCCGGCGGCGTCCCGCAACGCGCGAGCGTAGGCGGTGCCGGGGATGGACAGCGGCGGCACGAAGACCACGACGAGCGCGTCGACGTCGTCGCGCCGCAGCTCGGCACGAACGGCGTCGGCGAACACGTCCGGTCCCGCGGCGGCCCCGACGTCCACGGGACCGCCCGCCAGTTCGAGACCCTGCCCGAGCGCGGCGTCCGCGGCGAGAACCCCGATGGCGGACGAGTTGCCCACGACAGCGACCCGCCCACCCCGGGGCAGCGGCTGGTGGGCGAGGAGGAGTGCCGTGTCGAAGAGCTGCGCGATCGACTCGACCCGGATGATTCCGGCCTGCTCGAACAATGCCTGCACGCTGGCGTCGTCCACCTCGACCGAGGTGGCGGCGAGCGCGGGCAGCACCGCGTTGCGGCCGGACTTGACCGCGACGATCGGCTTGGCCCGTCCGAGCCGCCGAGCCACCCGCGCGAACTTCCTCGGGTTGCCGAACGACTCCAGGTAGAGCAGCACGACGTCGGTGGCGGGATCGGTCGCCCAGTACTGGAGGAGGTCGTTGCCGGACACGTCGGCCCGGTTGCCCGCGGACACGAACGTCGAGAGCCCGAGCCCCCGCGCCTCGGCGTCGGCGAGGATCGCCGTCCCGAGTGCCCCGGACTGGCTGAAGAACCCCGCGCGTCCACGACCGGGCAGAACGGGTGCGAGCGTGGCGTTGAGCCGTACCGCGGGGTCGGTGTTGACGACGCCGAGCGCGTTGGGCCCGACAACCCGCATCCCGTGTGCCCGCGCCTCGGTGACGAGGCGGCGCTCCGCCCCCTCGCCCGCGGGCCCGCTCTCCCCGAACCCGGAGGAGATGACGACGAGCGCCTTGACCCCCTTGGCGAGGCAGGCGTCCATGACCTCGTCCATGTGCGCGGCGGGCACCGCGACCACGGCGAGGTCGACGGGGTCGGGGATGTCGAGCACGCTGGCGTAGGCGCGGACGCCACGCACGGCCCGGTGCTCGGCGTTGACGGGGAAGACGGGCCCGGCGAAGTCGGCGCGCAGGAGGTTGCCGAGCACGGCGTAGCCGACCTTGTCGGGGTCGGTGGAGGCCCCGATCAGGGCGACGGAGCGGGGGTGCAGGAGGTTGTGGACGCTCCTGGCGTCGGCGGCCTGCTCCCGGGACCGGGCGACGGCGACGGACTCGTCGGTGGGGTCGATGGCGAACGTGAGGTGGAAGACGCCTTCCTCGATCTCCCTGGCGACGTGGTAGCCGGCGGCCCGGAAGACCCCGAGCATGGCCGCGTTCTCGGCGAGCACCTCGGCGACGAACCGCTGGATCCCCCGCTCCCGGGCAGCGGCGGCGAGATGCTCGAGGAAGATCGGCCCGAGCCCTCGACTCTGGTGCCGGTCCTCGACGACGAAGGCGACCTCGGCCGTGGGCCCGTGATCGATCCGCTCGTAGCGGGCCACGGCGACGATGTCGTCCCCGAGCAGGGCCACGAACGCCACCCGGTCCCGGTGGTCGACGGTGGTGAACCGCTCGAGGTCGCGCGGGGGGATCTGGGGGTAGGCGCCGAAGTACCGGAGGTAGCGGGTGCGCGCGGACATCCGCGAGTGAAAGGCGAGAAGGGCGTCGGCGTCGCTGGGCACGATCGGGCGGAGGTGGACGGTCCCGCCGTCGGACAGGACCACGTCCGCTTCCCAGTCGCCGGGGTAGTCAAACGGATCCGGATGCATGGGTGTTCAGTCTCTCGGGTCGTCCGGATCGAGACCGTGCAGGGGGAAGACGGCCCGCCGGGTCTCCTTGATGACGCTGTCGACCCGGTCCCCGTCCTCCCCGTCCCAAGGCTCGAAGTCGACACTCTTGTTGTCGGTCATGGTCGCGGGCAGCTCGGCGGTGGGCGCGATGCGATCCACGAACCGGGTCCACTCGTTGGGCAGCGTGGAGTCGGGAGCGACGTCCCGGTCGAGGACGGTGGCGATGAGATGGGTCCAGGACCGTGGCACGACCCGCAGGAGCGCGTACCCACCACCCCCGGCAGCAAGCCAGTTCCCCCCGGCATACCGCTCGGCAAGCTCCCGCACGGTCCGGTAGATGGCGCGATGCCCGTCCACGGAGAGGGAAAGCGAGGCGAGCGGATCCTCCTCATGGGTGTCGACCCCACACTGACTGACCAGGAGCTGCGGCTGAAAAGCCTCGAGGAGCGAAGGAACGACCGCATTGAAGGCCCGCAACCAGGCACGGTCCCCGGTAAGCGGCGGCAGCGCGACGTTGACGGCACTGCCAAGTGCCTGGGGTCCACCGGTCTCGTCGGCGAACCCGGTCCCGGGAAAGAGCGTCAGAGGGTTCTGGTGAAGGGAGATGGTGAGCACGCGGGGGTCGTCGTAGAAGGCCGCCTGCACCCCGTCGCCGTGGTGGACATCGGTGTCCACATAGGCGATCCGCTCGAACCCGTTGTCCAACAACCAGGAGATGGCCACGGCGAGGTCGTTGTAGACACAGAACCCGTGGGCGTGGTCCCGCATGGCGTGATGCAGCCCACCCGCGATGCTGACCGCCCGCTTGGTGGTCCCCGAGGCGATCTGCCGAGCGGCCAGGAGCGAGGACCCCACCACCCGAGCCGAGGCCGAGTGCATGTTGTCGAAGACGGGGTTGTCGGAAGTCCCCAACCCGTGGCCGACGTCCCATCCGACCGTAGGCGCCTCCCGCACGGCGGCGAGGTAGCCGGCGTCGTGGATCCGTTCGATCTCCTCGTCGGTGGCTTCTTCGGGAACCAGAAGCTCGACCCCGTCGAGCACCCCGAGCGCCGAAGCCAACCGAACGGTCAGTTCCAACCGGATCGGATGCAGCGGATGCTCCCCGCCCAGGTCGTACCCGAGCAGAGCGGAGTCCCAGACAACCGAACCAGGCAAACCCATGCCACAACCCTATCCACCCAGACCGACCACAGCCCGCCGATCAACGTCTCTGCATTCTGTATACAGCCTACGTGCAGTATCGGATTACCAGCGGGGCTGGTCGCCGAGGCGGGCAGGGATCGCGACGAGCCGAGCCAGGCGAGAACCGCCGTGAGCCGAGGCGGGCAAGAGCCGCGGTGCGCCGACACGCCGCCTTCCTGTAGCGCTTGCCACAGTCCGTCACCGCCTGCCGCAGCCCGCCGCCGGTGGTCGTCGTCTGCCGTCGCTCGTGGCCGCCTGCCGCAGCCTGCGGACGCTGGTCGTCGCCCGCCGCAGCCCACCGCAGTCCGCCGCAGCCCGCCACCGCTGGTCGCAGCCCACCGCAGTCCGCCGCCGCCCACCGTCGCCTGCCGCAGCCGGTCGCAGCCGGTCGCAGCCGGTCGCAGCCGGTCGCAGCCTGGTGCCGCTGGTCGTCGCCTGTCGCCACCTGCGGTCGCCTGTCGGTCTCGTTCGGTCTCCTCGGCCTCTCCCCACCGGTCCTCGAACCTCCCGCGCCTGCTCCTACCTGCCCCCGGCGCTTCTCGCCTCTTCGCGCCCGCCGGCTCCTCCGGCTTCCCTCGTCTTAACTTCTCCCGGCGCTCCCCGGCCCTTCCGCCTTGCCTTTCCCCGCCCTCGTCTCGCCTCTCCACAACGGCCTGTGCGAAACGCGGTCAGGCAGGCGCTTCTCCGGTGGCCACCGGGCGCTCGGGGTCCGCGCTCCAGTTGGACCACGAACCCGCGTAGAGCACGGCCGGAGCGTCCGCGCTGGTGAGCCCCGCGACCTCCAACGCCAACACCACGGACGTGGCGGTGACCCCGGAGCCGCAGTAGGCCCCGACGCCGCCTGGCGCCTCTCCGGAGTCGGGTGCCTTCTCGTCAGGCACTCCCAGACCTGCGAAGTGCTCGGCCAGCTCCGAGGGCGCGCGCCAGCGGCCGTCCTCGCCCGTGTGGGCGGCGAACGGCGCGTTTCTGGCGCCTGGCACGTGACCGGCCCTCGGGTCGATCGGTTCCACGTCGCCGCGGTAACGCTCCGGTGCCCGTGCGTCCAGCAGCACGCCGGCGCGGGCCAGCTCGGCCGCTTCCTCCGCGTCCGCCACCGGCATGTGGCCCGGCCGGACGGTCACGTCGCCCGCTGCGGGTACCGGCACCTCGGTGGTCACCGGCCGTCCCTCGGCGACCCAGGCGGCGTAGCCACCGTCGAGGACCCGCACCCGGTCGTGGCCTGCCCATCGCAACAACCACCACGCGCGGGCGGCGATCGACCCGTTGTCCGCGTCGTACGCCACCACCGGTGCGCCGTCACGTATGCCTGCCGCCCGGAGCACGCGTTGCAGGTCCTCGGCCGGGGGCAGGGGGTGGCGGCCACCCGGACCGGGTGGCGCGGCGAGGTCGGCGTCCAGGTCGAGGAACACCGCGCCCGGCAGGTGTCCGCGCACATAGTCGTCGCGCCCGGGCGGGCCGCCCAGTCGCCACCGCACGTCCAGCAGGACGGGCGGCTCGGCTTCGGACAGCGACGCGGCGAGGTCGGTGGTCGACACCAGTGGAGAGGTCACCCCGCTATTCTTCACTCACCCGATCTGCCGTGCCGTGATCCCGCAGCGGGTGTCTGCTCACAGCCCGTGACCGCCACGCTGCTCCACCCGGGCGAGCGACTAGCATGGTTGACGACGAAGGGGAAGCGGCGTGAACGAGCTCATCGACACCACCGAGATGTACCTCAAGACGATCTACGAACTTGAGGAGGAGGGCGTCGTCCCACTGCGTGCCCGGCTCGCCGAGCGCCTCGGCCAGAGCGGTCCGACCGTGAGTCAGACCGTCGGCCGCATGGAGCGGGACGGCCTGGTCATCGTCGCGGGCGACCGCCACCTGGAGCTCACCGAGCACGGGCGTGCGCTCGCCATCACCGTCATGCGCAAGCACCGGCTCGCCGAGCGCCTCCTCGTCGACGTCATCGGTCTGGAGTGGGAGCACGTCCACAGCGAGGCGTGCCGCTGGGAGCACGTGATGAGCGAGGCCGTCGAGCGCAAGCTGGTCAAGCTGCTCGGCAACCCCACCACGTCCCCGTACGGCAACCCCATCCCCGGTCTCGACAAGCTGGGCGAGGGCGAGCCCGCCCCACCGGTGGAGGCCGACCTCGTCCGCATGGACGACGTCGCCCGCCGCGGCGGCGGCAAGGTCGAGGTGCGCCGCATCGCCGAGCACGTGCAACTCGACCCCGACCTCATGGCCGAGCTCAGGAGCGTCGGCGTCATCCCGGGCCAGACCGTCCACGTCGGTCCGTCCAAGGGCGACGGCAACACGATCGAGGTCAGCGGCGAGCACAGTTCGACGCAGGTCCCCCCGACCGTGCTGCACGCCGTCCTCGCCCGCGCGAAGTGACAGCCACCGCCACGTGACCACCACCAACGAGCGTGACGGCGCCGAAGCACGCCGAGGCGCCACCCCAACCACTCCGCCGACCGCGAACAACCCGCAGACCACGAACAACCCGTCAGCCTCGGACACGTCGCCGTCCTCGACCCCCTCCCCGACTCCGACACAGCCGCGGAGCACGCGGGCACCGTCGACCGACGCGTCACGGGTGGCCGATCACGCCGCCGCCGAGTTCCGCACGCTCCACGGCCGCCCGCCTGCCGGCGTGTGGTTGGCACCCGGGCGGGTCAACCTCATCGGCGAGCACACCGACTACAACGACGGCTTCGTGCTCCCGTTCGCGTTGCCCTACCGGATCGCCGTCGCCGCGGCCGCACGTACCGACGGCATGCTCGCGGTCACCACCGTCGGCGATGACGGCCGTCCCCAGCAGGCCGCGCCCGTCCGGATCGCCGACCTCGCACCGGGATCGGTCAGCGGCTGGGCCGCGTACCCGTCCGGAGTGGCCTGGGTACTGAATGCCGAAGGCTTCGGCGGTGGCGCCGACCTCGTCGTCGCAGGCGACGTCCCCGCGGGTGCCGGACTGTCCTCCTCTCATGCGTTGCAGTGCGCCACGGCGCTCGCGCTCCTCGGGTTGGGTGGGGTTGAGCTGGACGATCCGGACGCGCCGAGCCGCGCCACAGTCGCCAGGTGGGTGCAGCGCTCCGAGAACGACTTCGTCGGCGTCCCGACCGGTCTGCTCGACCAGACCGCATCCCTTTCGTGCGTGCGCGACCGCGTGTTGTTCCTCGACGTGCGCTCCGGTGAGATGGAGCAGGTTCCCTTCGACACCTCCTCTGCTGGTCTGGCTGTTCTGGTCATCGACACCAAGGCCAAGCACTCGCACAGCGACTCCGGCTATCGCGAGCGCCGCGCAGGCTGCGAGCGCGCAGCGTCACTGCTCGGGCTGGCCGCACTGCGTGACATCACCGACGCCGGCCTCGACGACGCTCTCTCGGCCCTGCCGGACGAGCTCCGTCCCCTCGTGCGTCACGTGGTCACCGAGAACGCACGTGTCGTGCGCACGGTCGAGCACCTGCGTGCTGGCCGCATCGCCGACATAGGCGACCTGTTGACCGCGTCCCACACGAGCATGCGCGACGACTACCGCATCTCCTGTCTCGAGCTGGACCTCGCCGTGGACACCGCCCTCGACGCGGGCGCACTGGGCGCCAGGATGACGGGCGGCGGCTTCGGCGGTTCGGCGATCGCACTCGTTCCGGCCGACGCCGTGGCCTCCACCGGCCAACGCGTGCAGGCGGCCTTCTCCGCACGCGGACTGACCGCACCCGGCCTGTTCACGGCGGTGCCCTCCCCCGGCGCTGGCCGGGACACCTGAGTTTGCCTCTCAACGAAACGGAGAATGTGGTGAAGCTGCTCGTCACGGGCGGTGCCGGGTACGTCGGAAGCGTGTGTGCCGCGCGACTGGTGAAGGCCGGCCACGAGGTCGTGGTACTCGATGACCTGTCGACCGGCCACGCCGACGCCGTGCCCGAGGGCTGCCGGTTCGTCCAGGCCGAACTGGCCGACGCCGCAGGCGACCTACTCGCCGACGGCTTCGACGGCGTGCTCCACTTCGCCGCGAAGTCACTCGTCGCCGAGTCGATGAGTGACCCCAAGAAGTACTGGGACGGCAACGTTCTCACCTCTCTTCGTCTGCTCGAAGCCGTGCGGGCCAACGGAGTCCCCCGGCTGGTGTTCTCCTCGACGGCCGCCGTGTACGGGGAGGCCGAGGTCATCCCCATCCAGGAGACCGCCCCGACACGGCCCACCAACACCTACGGCGCGACCAAGCTCGCCATCGACCACGCCATCACCTCGTACGCGCAGGCGCACGGGCTCGGCGCTGTCAGCCTGCGGTACTTCAACGTCGCGGGCGCGTGGGGCGGCTACGGCGAGCGCCACACCACCGAGACCCACCTCATCCCGCTGGTCCTGCAGGTCGCCCTCGGCCAGCGCGAGTCGATCCACGTGTACGGCGAGGACTACCCGACGACGGACGGCACCTGCATCCGCGACTACATCCACGTCGCCGACCTCGCCGAGGCGCACCTGCTCGCGCTCGAGTTCGCCAAGCCGGGCAGCCACCACATCTACAACCTCGGCAGCGGCAGCGGTTTCTCGGTGCGTGAGGTCATCGAGACCTGCAGGCAGGTCACCGGTCACCCCATCCCGGCCGAGATCAAGGACCGTCGCCCGGGCGACCCGCCCGCGCTGGTTGCCGCGAGCGACCGTGCACGCGACGAGCTCGGCTGGAAGCCCGAGCACGTGGACCTCGAGGTCATCGTCCGCGACGCCTGGGAGTTCACCCGGGCTCGCGCCGCTCGATAGGCGGCGGCAGGTACCCGGCGAGGGCGTCCATGGTGGTGCGCTGGACCGGCGCACCACCGGAGATGCCCAAAGCCGCGGCATCCCGCCTGCCCAGCGGCCCCGGTGCGATCCGGGGTGGTTCCGTGACCGGAACTCGCCCCGGGTCGGCCATCGCCACCAGGCCTGGGTACCAGGGCCCGAAACCCAGACCGTCGTCGACTGCCACCACGCCTGGACCGGACGATCCGACCAACGCGAGCGCGCTGAACACCGGGACTTCCGACCGCGCTGTCGGTTCGGGTGGCATGAGGAACATGAGCGTCGCGTCGCAGGAACCGGCATCGTCGCACCCTGACTCGGGGCAACAGTCCACTGGTTCGTCCTGTGGCGCCTCCTGAGCGGGTGCGGTGGTGGGGTCTGGCTCGGGTGTCGTGTCCCATGGTGGGTCGTCGTCCTCCTCCTCGGCCGAGTCGGTCTGTGCCTCGTCGTTCCTGAGGATGCTCATCACGAGCAGGCTTCTCACCTCGTCCGGGGAGATGCCCATCTGGAGCGCGCGGTCGAGGAGCACCGCCAGGTCGTGCAGGGGATTCGCCTCCATGACGATCTTCAGCGCCAGACCGGCCACCACGCCCTCGCCGCGGAGATAGGCGGACATCGCCAGGAGGAACGCCGGTTCCGCTCGTTCCGGCGCGGGTAGGCCCCGCACCAGTACCGTCCAGAGGCGCTCCGCTGCCTCGGATTCGTCGGACACGACCACGGCCAGACACTCGTCCCTGACCGGTGTCCGTGACAACGCCCGCGCCAGCCGGACCAGCTGGAGGTCGGTCAGGATCGGTGGATCGTAGGAGCTTCTCGCCCTTTCCAGGGTGTGCCCGACCAGTGCGAGATCCGCGCGCAGATCCGTGTCGATGTCACCGTCCGGCCAGGCGATCCGGTAGGCGCTCAGCAGTTTCCTCCTACGCTCCAGCACTTCTTTCGAGTCGGCGGCCAGGTTCGCCGCCATGGCCTCCCGGCTTGTATAAGTAGTGTCGCCCGCGACAGCTCTGGCCGCGGCCAACGCGGAGCTCTGCGGGTCCGGCACCGTGCCGGTACACAGTGGATCGTCGTAGCACCACCACACCTCACCATGGGCGATCTTCGAGACCCAGGACGAGTGCGACAGCAGGATGTCCTTGTCCGCCAACATCTTTCGGAGCACGTCGACGAGCAGCCCGTGCTCCGGCCCGTCGTCGCCGACGACGACGGCGACAACCGCCACGGCGTCGTTCCTCACCACCGCCGCCGTGAGTTCGGTGACGACGAGCGGTATGTGCTCCGGTCTGGGCAGGTCCACACGGATCGTCGTGGACAGCCGAAGCTCTGGACATCGACGAAAGGTGAACAGCACCAACGAGTTCGTGGGCGGGAAGCCGATGACGTAAGGGATGCCTGCGACCAGTTCGGACAGATCACGTAGCCGGATGTGCGTGTGCGAGGACGAAGTTGTCATGCGTCCACGATGCGCGCTCCGGCGGTCCCGTGGGGGACGTCGAGGTCGATCTGTGGACAACTGGGTGGGCTGTGGACAACTCGCCGACGAACCAGCGGAACTGTCGGTGGCGCGGAGTAAGGTGCGCGCCCCTCGGATCCGGTGTGAATGGAGCCTTTGTCGAAATCGCACCGAGAGTGAGAAGAAATTGTCGGCACCGTCGTGCACCATGGCCTTGTGCGTGACTTCATCGAACAACTCCCGAAGCCCGAACTCCATGTACACCTGGTCGGTTCGGCCTCCCTCGACACCGTCCTGGAGCTGGCGCGCCGCCACCCCGACCAGGACGTCCCGACGGAGCGTGAGCGGTTACGCGCCTTCTACGAGTTCACCGACTTCGCACACTTCATCGACGTGTACGTCAAGGTCACCAGTCTCGTGGTCACGGGCGCGGACATCACCGCGCTCGCCGTCGGGCTCGCGCGTGACCTCGCCGCCAACCGCGTGCGCTACGCGGAGGTGACCGTCACGCCGGTGCCGCACGTCATGCTCGGCATCGAGCCGGACGAGTTGGCGGAGGCGCTCACCACCGGCCGCCGGCTGGGATGGGAGCAACACCGCGTCGAGCTGGCCTGGGTGTTCGACATCGCCGGCTCGCTCGGTTACGCGGCAGGTGTCCAGACCGCGGAGTGGGTGCTGCGGTACCGGCCGGAGGGCACGGTCGGCTTCGGCCTGGGTGGGAACGAGGTCGGCGTGCCACGCGAGCGCTACCAGGTCCCGTTCGACATGGCCCGCGACGGTGGCCTGCACCTGGTGCCGCACGCGGGTGAGACCACCGGACCGAAGACCATCTGGTCGGCGCTCCTCAACCTGCACGCCGAGCGCATCGGTCACGGCACCAGTGCCGTGCGCGACCCGAACCTGCTCGCACATCTCGCGGGCGAGGGCATCCCCCTGGAGGTGTGCCCGAGCTCCAACATCCGCACGAGGGCGGTGGCCACGCTCGCCGAGCACCCGCTGCCCCGGTTGTTGGACGCGGGAGTGCCGGTCACGCTGGCCACCGACGACCCCGGCATGTTCCACACCGATCTCAACCGTGAGTACCTGCTCGTGCACGAGCAGTTCGGGTTGAGCCGGGGTGAGCTCGCGGACCTGGCCAGGACGGGGGTGCGTGCCTCGTTCCGCGAGCCGGACCGCACGACGGCTCTCCTGGCCGAGATCGATGCCGTCGAGCGCCAGTACGACACCGAAGGGAGGCGCACACACGATGGCTGAGGGGCAGACTCGTGTCATGACAGACGACCCGTACCTCTGGCTCGAAGAGGTCACCGGCGAAACCGCCCTGGACTGGGTGAGGGAACGCAACGCCACCGCCGTCGCCGAGCTGACCGGCGAACGGTTCACCGGCCTGCGCGACGAGCTCCGCGAGGTCCTCGACGCAGACGACCGGATCCCGTACCCGCGCAGGCGGGGCCGGTACCTGTACAACTTCTGGCAGGACGCCACCAACCCGCGCGGCCTGTGGCGGCGCACGACGCTCGACTCGTACCGCACGGACGACCCCGAGTGGGAGCTGGTGGTGGATGTCGACGCGCTCGCCAGGGCCGAGGACGAGAGCTGGGTCTGGCAGGGCGCGACGGTGCTCCGGCCGGGCTACCGCCTGGCACTGGTCGAGCTGTCACGTGGTGGTGCGGACGCGAGCGTGGTACGCGAGTTCGACCTCGAGACGAAGACGTTCGTCGAGGGCGGCTTCACGTTGCCGGAGGCGAAGAGCCGGGTCGGCTGGATCGACGAGGACAGGCTCTTCGTCGGGACGGACTTCGGTGAGGGCTCGCTCACCGCGTCCGGCTACCCGAGGATCGCCAAGGAGTGGCGGCGCGGCACCCCACTGTCCGAGGCGGTCACCGTGTTCGAGGGCAAGCCGGACGACGTGTCGGCCGGCGCGTACCACGACCCGACCGAGGGCTTCGAGCGCGACTTCGTGTACCGGAACGTCGACTTCTACCGCACGGAGAAGTTCCTGCGCCGCCCGGGCGGGGAGCTGGTCAAGGTGGACGTGCCGGACGACGCGGAGACGTCGGTGCACCGCGAGTGGCTGCTGATCAGTACCAGGACACCGTGGACGGTGGGAGACACGACCTATCCGGCCGGTGCGCTGCTCGCGGCTCGGTTCGACGACTACCTCGCAGGCGCGCGGGACCTGACCGTCCTGTTCGAGCCGGACGAGCACACGTCGCTGTCCTACCAGGTGTGGACCCGCAACCATCTCGTCATCGCGTCACTGCAGGACGTGAAGAGCCGGTTCGAGGTGCTCACGCCCGTACAGGACTGGGCGCGGACGCCACTCACCGGCGTGCCCGAAGTCGGCTCGGCGGACATCCTCGACACGAACCCGGACGTCGACGACGAGTACTTCCTCAACGCGAGCGGCTACACCCAGCCCGCGACGCTCTACTACGGCGAGATCGGCGGCCACGTAGCGGCGGTGAAGCGTGCGCCGACGTTCTTCGACGCGGAAGGGCTCTCGACCCACCAGTACTTCGCGACGTCCGACGACGGCACGCAGATCCCGTACTTCGTGGTCGGTCAGGAGAACGACGGTCCGACACTGATGACCGGCTACGGCGGCTTCGAGGTGTCGCTCACCCCCGGCTACAGCGGCACGACCGGACGCGGCTGGCTCGCCCGCGGTGGCCAGTACGTGGTGGCGAACATCCGCGGTGGCGGCGAGTACGGGCCGGAGTGGCACCAGTCGGTGCAGAAGGAGCACCGACTGCGCGTGTACGAGGACTTCGCGGCGGTGGCCCGCGACCTCGTGACACGGGGCATCACGACACCGGAACGCCTCGGCATCCAGGGCGGCTCCAACGGCGGACTGCTGATGGGCGTGATGCTGACGCGGTACCCGGAGCTGTTCGGCGCGATCGTGTGCCAGGTGCCGCTGCTGGACATGCGGCGCTACCACACTCTGCTGGCGGGTGCGTCGTGGATGGCCGAGTACGGCGACCCGGACGAGCCGGAGGAGTGGGCGTACCTCAAGGAGTACTCGCCGTACCAGAACGTTGCGGCGGACCGCCCGTACCCACCGACCTTCATCCTGACGTCCACACGGGACGACCGGGTACACCCCGGCCACGCCCGCAAGATGATGGCGCGCCTGACCGAACTGGGTTACGACGTGCGCTACTACGAGAACATCGAAGGCGGCCACGGCGCGGCGGCGGACAACGAGCAACTGGCGTTCAAGTGGGCCCTGGTGTTCGAGTTCCTGTGGCAGCAGTTGGCCGGCAACCCGACCGCCTGACACGGCGTCGTCGCCGGTACGGCTCGCAGGGACGCGAGCCGTACCGACGGCGTGGCGACGTCAGGTGACAGGCACTTCTTTGCCCCACTCTGGTGCCCGCTCGGTCGGCTGGTCACCCCATGACTTCACCAGCAGTTCCTCGACCTCACCCACAGGCACGGCGATGGCGACCAACCGTGTGGGAATGTCGACATCGGACCGCGGTACGTCGGTTCCCACGCACTGCCACAGCTTGTCGACGAGGACGCACGGCTGGCGGGGATAGTAGCGATCGCCCACCTTCAGGAACGCGAACACCCGTTGTGTGCGCTCGTTCGTCACAGTCACGTCGGCTCGGCCGATGAGGGGCGGCAGACCCTGCGACGGCGGCTTGGTCGGCTCAGCGGACGACGCGGAGCCCTCGGCGGCCGTTCCGGCGGACTCGGACTCGTCGGCCGAGACCAATACCCCTGACATGAATCCCAGGGCGAGCAAGACGACCACCGCCACCGTGATGGCGACCCAGATCCGCCGGGGAGGCACGCGGGAACCACGGTCGGCACCGGTGAGCCACCGTTGGAACCCGACCGCCGCCACGACATCCTCGGACACGGTCGCGACGCCGCGACCAACTGCTCTGGCCACTCGTTCGGAACGGCTCCGCTCGACGAGCCCGAGCGCCTTGGCAATCTGATCGACGAGATCAACGCCGAGCTACACCTACAGGAGGCGGCGTTGCAGCGAATACGCGCGGAAGCCGAGGAGAACGAACGCATCGCGTCGCTGCGCCAGGACCAGGCCGAGGCGGTCCGCACCTTCATCGCGGCGAAGATCGACACCGCCAACGAGAAGGCGGCGAAGCCTGAGCGGGGGCTCAGGTACTCCTGTTCCTGGCCGGCCTTGTGTTCTCGATCCCCCTCGGGATCGGCGTCGACTTCCTTTCCGACTCCATGTTCCGGTGACTCGCGACCACAACATTCGGTGCGGGCGAGTCAGGCGGCCAGGGCTGCCCAGATCCTCGCAGGGAGAAGCCCGGCCGCCTTCTCCAGGTCGATGGTGGGGTCGGTGAGCCAGCGACGGGACAGTTCCGCTACCGGGCCTATCAGGAGCATTTCCGTAAGTGGGTCTGGCAGGGGGATCACGGTGCCCGCCGCTACGTGGGGCGCCAGCCACTCCGCCATCCGTGCCATTCGGACTTTCTTCGTCTCCGCGATCAGCTCTTTGTAGGCCGGGAGGTAGGTGGCATAGGCCGACGCGTGGATGAAACGGGCCTTCGACGACTGGTCTACCACGAACGACAGGTAGGCCCTCACCACTGCTTCCACGCCTCTCCTGGCGGTTCTCGTCCTTGCGAGTTCCGCCACGAGGTGATCCAGCAGCTCTGCCATGCATTTCGCATACGAAGACGCTGCCAGGCCGTCGAAGTTGGTGAAGTGGTGGTACAGGCTACCCAGGCTGACGCCGCTTTCCGCCAGTACGGCCTGCACCGTGAACTCTCCCCGTTCGTGGGTTAGAAGTGCGGCTTCCAGCAGGCGCTTCCTCGTTTCCTCTCCTCTGCGTTGTTTAGTCGGCACCGGTCAGCTTCCTTGCCTGTTCCCACAGTCGCGATGAGAGTTCGGGATTCTCCGGTAAGGGTTCTTCCGCTGTCACGTTGAAGTAGCGGCCCGTCCCCTCAGCGGTCGCCAGATCGACTATCGGGGGCGCGGCCTCGGCCACTGGCGACCAGGTCTTTTTCAGTGCACGCAGCACCAGTCCCAGCGCACCGCCAGGATCACCCAGGTTGGTGCGGATCACGCCCGGGTGGATGGCATCGATCGTCACCTCCTGCCAGCGTTGGGCGAACTCCTTCACCATCAGCAGGTTCGCCTGTTTGGTGTGACAGTACGTGCGAAGCCGGTGGAAGTCCTTGCCCCACGGGGTCTTGCCGGGGTCCACGTCGCCTTTCACGTACAGGCCCGCGCTCACCTGCACGACTCGACGCAATCGAGGTTCCAGTGCCAGGTTCAGCTGGAACGGGGCCAGGTGGTTGACGGCGAACGACTCCTCGATGCCGTCCTCGTTGCGGCGCAGGCGGGTCGGCCATATGCCCGCGTTGTGGATCAGCACGTCGATGGTGGTGCCCGCCAGCGCCTCCGCCAGCTGGGCCACTGTTCGGCGGGACGACAGGTCGCCTCGTAGCCTCTCCACTCTTGGCGGCACTGGCGCCGTCGGGTCGCGCACCACCGCGATGACGTGGAAGTCCTCACGTGTCAACGATTCGCAGACCGCGTAGCCGATTCCCCGGTTGCCGCCCGTCACCACCGCTGTACGCATGCCACACACTAACTGTAGAGATATTCTAGAACAACCTTCTAGTTCATGACAGGTCACGCCGGTCCGCTAAATTGGCGCGTATGCGCGTGATCCACACTGAGACCGAGATCCACGCGGCGCCTGCCGCCGTGTGGGCGGTGCTGATCGACTTCGCCGCCTACCCGGAGTGGAACCCGTTCATCACCGACGCCGAGGGGAAGCTCGCGGTCGGCGAGACCCTGACGCTGCGGATGCTGCTCGGCGGGGAGAAGGAACAGACGTTCACCCCGGAGGTGCGTTCGGTGCGGGAGAACGCCGAGCTGCGGTGGCTCGGCGCGCTGCGCTGGTCGTGGCTGTTCAGCGGCGAGCACCGGTTCGCACTGTCCACGGTCGGTGACGGCACCCGGCTGGAGCAGAGCGAGGTGTTCCGCGGTGTGCTGGTCCCCCTGCTGCGCACGACGATCGACCAGACGGAGCGAGACTTCCGCACGCTCAACGCGGCGCTGAAGGAGCGAGTGGAGTCCGCCTGAGACCTTCTGCCCCTGAGCCAGCTCACTACTCGGCCGCTTCGAAGGTGTGAGTCGTCAGGAAGGCGGCTGTGCGCTCGTCCGCGGGAAGGTAGGTCTCGATCGCGATCTCGGCCAGGGTCATGTCGAACGCGGTGCCGAAGGTCGTGATGGTGTTGATGAACGTGAGGTCGACGCCGCGGTGGGTGATCTCGATCGGCAGTGCGATGTCGGTCGGCTCCGGCGGCTCGCCTGGTTCACCGTGGGTCAGCAGCTCCTCGTGGAGTGCGCGCAGCTCGGGGTCGCCAGTGCGGGCTGCCTGGCGAGCCAGACGCGGCAGCAGAAAGGCGCGGACCTGCGCGAGGTTGCGCAGGCGCGGCGCGAAGCCGTCCGGATGGAGGCCGAGCCGCATCATGTTGACCGGGGGTTCGAGGAGCGCGGGTGCGACGCCCGCGAAGAAGATCTCGGCGGACCGGTTGGCCTGCACGAGATACCAACGGTCGTCGACGGCCAGTGCGGGATGCGGCTCGTGTCCGGTGAGGACCCGGTCCAGCATCGCCTGTGCGGCAGCGGGCTCCTCGCGGTACGCCGGGGCGAAGCCGGCGGCCACGAGGAGAGCGTTTCGGTCGCGGAGCGGGACGTCGAGGTGGTCGGCCAGGTGGAGCACCATCGCACGGCTGGGCGCGGTCCGTCCGGTCTCGACGAAGCTCAGGTGACGAGTGGACACGCCGGCCTGGCTGGCGAGTTCGAGCTGGCTGAGGCGGCGCTGGTGCCGCCATTCGCGGAGGAGGGTGCCGACGTGCATGACACCAGTCTTACCTGGGAGGTAATCGACTCGCCGCCCGATCGGCTGCCACGGTGTGCGCCATGAACAACAAGGAGTTGATCGAGCGAGGCCTGAAGGAGTTCGCGTCGGGGAACGTCGAGGCGCTGCGGACGTTGCTGCACGAGGACTTCCTCGAACACAGCCCGGGCAACCCGTCCGGGAGGGACGAGTTCGTCGAGTTCCTCACGCGGTCGCCGCTGCTGGAGTCACGGATGACGGTGAAACGGATCGTCGCGGAGGGCCCCTACGTGATGGTCCACCACCACGCGACCCGCGCGGACGACGAACGCGGTGCGGCGGTGGTGGACATCTGGCGCCTCGAGGACGGTCTCATCGTCGAGCACTGGGACGTGGTCCAGCCCGTGCCCGACCCGGCGGCCGTGCCCAACGGGATGTTCTGACCGGATACCCGGGGTGAGTGGACGCCACCCACCCCGGGACCGAGGTCAGCTACAGCCGGACGTCGAGCCGCAGCCCTCGCAGACGTAGCACGAGCCCGCGGGCCGCATCTTGGTGCCACAGGTCATGCACAGCGGGGCGTCGGCGGCCTTGCCGAGGTGGAGCTCCAGCAGCTCGGTCGAGCTGTGGGCCTCCTTGATGTCCGGCTTCGCGGCCTCCACGGCGGGACGCGCGGGGCTCGCCGGGCTCGCCTCGACCGAGCCGCGCATGCCCTCCAGGTCCACGTCGCCGGACGGACCGTAGTCGTTGTTCAGCTGTGCGGAGCGCTCGTCGGCCGTGAAGATGCCCAGCTGGGCACGCTTCTCGTACGGGAGGTAGTCCAGGGCCAGCCTGCGGAACAGGTAGTCGAGGACACTCGTCGCGATGCGGACGTCCGGGTCGTCGGTCATACCGGCAGGCTCGAAGCGCAGGTTCTGGAACTTCGAGACGTAGAACTCCAGCGGGATGCCGTACTGCAGACCCACCGAGATGGACATGGAGAAGGCGTCCATCACGCCGGCCAGGGTCGAGCCCTGCTTGCCCAGCTTCACGAAGATCTCGCCGAGGCCGTCGTCCGGGTACGAGCCCGCGTGCAGGTAGCCCTCGGCACCGCCGACCGTGAAGGACACTGTCTGGGAGGGACGCTTCTTGGGCAGACGCTTGCGGACCGGCCGGTACTCGATGACCTTCTCCGGCTCCGCACCCCTGTTCGCGCCCTTGCCGGCGGACAGCGGCTGGCCGACCTTGCAGTTGTCGCGGTAGATGGCCAGTGCCTTGAGGCCCAGCTTCCAACCCTGGAAGTAGATCTCCTCGACGTCCTCGACGGTCGCCGACTCCGGCATGTTGACCGTCTTGGAGATGGCGCCCGAGATGAACGGCTGGACCGCGGCCATCATGCGGACGTGGCCCATCGGGGCGATCGACCGCTCGCCCATGGCGCAGTCGAACACCTCGTAGTGCTCGCGACGCAGGCCGGGGGCGTCGACGACGTGCCCCTGCTCCGCGATGTACTCGACGATCGCCTCGACCTGCTCGTCCTGGTAGCCGAGCGAGGTGAGCGCGCGCGGCACCGTCTGGTTGACGATCTGCATCGAGCCGCCGCCGACGAGCTTCTTGAACTTGACGAGCGCCAGGTCCGGCTCGATGCCGGTCGTGTCGCAGTCCATCATCAGGCCGATGGTTCCGGTCGGTGCCAGAACCGAGGCCTGCGCGTTGCGCCAGCCGTTCGCCGCGCCGATCCGCAGGCAGTCCTGCCACTCCTGCGTCGCACGGCGCTGCACCGCGGCGTCGTTCTTGTGGTAGGTGCGGATCAGGTCGTTGGCCGCGGCGTGCTTGCGCATGACCTTCTGGTGCGCGTCGGCGTTGCGGGCGTAGCCCTCGTACGCGCCGACGACGCCTGCCAGCTCGGCGGAGCGGCGGTAGGCGGTGCCGGTCATCAGCGAGCTGATGCCGGCGGCGAGCGCGCGACCACCCTCGGAGTCGTACGCGTGGCCGGTGGCCATGAGCAGCGCGCCGAGGTTGGCATAGCCGATGCCCAGCTGGCGGAACTTGCGCGTGGTGTCGCCGATCGGCTCGGTCGGGAAGTCCGCGAAGCAGATGGAGATGTCCATCGCGGTGATGACCAGCTCGACCGAGCGGGTGAACAGCTCGGAGTCGAACGTGCCGTCCTCGCGGAGGAACTTCATCAGGTTCAGCGACGCGAGGTTGCAGCTGGAGTTGTCCAGGTGCAGGTACTCACTGCACGGGTTGGACGCGGTGATCCGGCCGGACTCCGGGCAGGTGTGCCAGTCGTTGATCGTGTCGTCGTACTGGATGCCCGGGTCGGCGCAGTCCCACGCGGCCTTCGCCATCTTGCGGAACAGGTTCTTGGCCTCGATCTCCTCGATGACCTCGCCGGTGGTGCGGGCGCGGAGTCCGAAGGGGCCGTTCTGCTCGACGGCGTGCATGAAGTCGTCCGACACGCGGATCGAGTTGTTGGCGTTCTGGTACTGCACCGAGGTGATGTCGGCACCGCCGAGGTCCATGTCGAAGCCCGCGTCACGCAGGACGCGGATCTTCTCCTCCTCCTTGGCCTTGGTCTCGATGAACTCCTCGACGTCCGGGTGGTCGACGTCGAGCACGACCATCTTCGCGGCGCGACGGGTGGCGCCACCGGACTTGATCGTGCCTGCGGACGCGTCGGCGCCACGCATGAAGGAGACCGGGCCGGAGGCGGTGCCGCCCGAGGACAGCAACTCCTTGGACGAGCGGATGCGCGAGAGGTTGAGGCCCGCGCCGGAACCGCCCTTGAAGATGAGGCCTTCCTCGCGGTACCAGTTGAGGATCGAGTCCATCGTGTCGTCGACGGCCAGGATGAAGCAGGCGCTGACCTGCTGGGGAGAGCTGGTGCCGACGTTGAACCACACCGGGGAGTTGAAGCTGAACACCTGGTGCATGAGCATCCAGGTCAGCTCGTGCTCGAAGATCGTGGCGTCGTCCTGGGTGGCGAAGTAGCCGTGCTCGACGCCCGCGTCCACATAGGTCTTCACGACGCGGTCGATGAGCTGGCGCAGCGAGTGCTCGCGCACCGGCGTGCCGACGGCGCCGCGGAAGTACTTGCTGGTGACGATGTTCGTGGCGTTGACAGACCAGAACTCGGGGAACTCGACGCCCCGCTGCTCGAAGTTGACCGAGCCGTCGCGCCAGTTGGTCATCACCACGTCGCGGTGTTCCCAGGTGACCTCGTCGTACGGGTGCACACCCTCGGTGGTGAACACGCGCTCGACCGCGAGTCCCTTCTGTACCGCGGGTGCTGTCTCCTGATCGGTCCCCACCGTCTCCGTCATGGCCTCTCCCTCGTTACTCGCTCTTGTCGGTGTGGTCGCGTTCGCTCCCGTGTACGGACCAACCGCCCGCCGTGACCTTCTGCCAACCGCATAGCGCCGCGTGATACGGCTTCTACTCATTCGCTTCTTCGCTCTGCTCGACCGCCCTGCGCAGGCCGGCGATCTCCTTCTCGAAGTCCTCTATGGACGAGAACGACCGGTACACGCTGGCGAACCGCAGGTACGCGACCTCGTCCAGCTCACGGAGGGGGCCGAGGATCGCAAGACCCACCTCGTTGCTCGGCACCTCGGCGGCGCCGGTCGAGCGGATGGTGTCCTCGACCTTCTGCGCCAGCTGCTGGAGCGCGTCCTCGTCGACCGGGCGCCCCTGACAGGCACGCCGCACGCCGGAGACCACCTTCTCGCGGCTGAACGGCTCCGTCACACCGGACCGCTTGACGACCGCCAGGACCGCTTCCTCGACAGTCGTGAACCGCCGGCTGCACTTGGCGCAGGACCGCCTGCGCCGGATCACCTGTCCGTCGTCCACCTCACGCGAGTCGACGACCCGCGAGTCCGAATGCCGACAGAACGGACAGCGCATGGGTCACCCCTTCTGGTGATCAACTTGTGGACAACCGGTGGATAAGTCCACCCCCACCTGTGGATGAACTACAGCACTGTAACTACTAGATGTTGGGGTCGACGGTAGGCGCAGGCGCCACATGATGCAAGTCGAGACGGGCGCGACACGCGGGCGTGCTGCCCGGGGTGACGGACGCCACTACGGGTGAGGCCACTCCTTGAGTGCCACTTCCGGGTGACATCCGCAGACTCTCGACGCCCGGACGGAGAGCACCGAAGGACGGAGAGTAACGGACCAGCTGGGAGCCGCGGGGTCGGGGCGGCGGTCAGACCAGAGGTCCTGCAGAAGTGTTCGACTCACACCCGAAGGGCGTTCGACACGCCGGCCCGGCGACAGGGCGAACCCGGACCACCGGACAAGAAGCCAGACCAGAGAAGCAAACTCACGGAAGGCGCGTGTGGACAGTGGCCAGACCACTCCACAAGGGACTCAGCAGCAGAGCGTCAGCGAGAGAACGGCACGGTCAGGGGCTGTCCGGGGTGCACGGCACCGTCGACGCCGTTCAGCTCCCGGATCCGCTCGACGACGGCAGCGGCGTCCGAAGTCGGCGCCACCCGCCCGGCCAGTTCCCACAGGCTCTCACCGGGCAGCACCCGGACGACCTTCGTCTCCGAGGGCACCGACGGCCCGACCGACCCGGCCAACGCCCCGAGACCGAGCACGGCGGCACAGGCGACCGTGGCCAGCGCCAGGACGCAGACGACCGACAGCCGGGGCCCCTGCGGCGGGCAGTTGCGGCGCGCCAGCACCCGAGGTGCGCCTGCCACCCGGGCACGCGTCGGCGGGCGCCCGATGGCGCCCCTGCGGACCGCCTGCCCGGGTCGGGTGACCGGGATGGGCGCTTCGACCTGCGGCTTGTGTGTCACCACGCTCATGGGTAAACCTCCAGACCACTCTCGAACAACCGTACGAAGGGTCGAACAGTCGTTCGATCGAACCTCCGTGCGATTTTGTACCACGGAGCACCGACAAAAAACGAGACCTACACGGCGTGTCGTCGAACAGGTGTTTGATCTCCAGGTGACCTACGGATAACGTCGGTGACGAACACGAACATTCCGGCCGCCATGCACGGCGGACCGGCGCGCAGGGAGGCATACCGTGCCACGCAAACCAGGCGGAATACCGAAGGGCGTTCCCAAGAGGAAGCCGTTGCGGGGCAACCTACGCAGTTTCCCCGACGTCGCGCAAGCTGACGCGGAGG
Organism: Actinophytocola oryzae; assembly: GCF_004364325.1. GTDB lineage: Bacteria > Actinomycetota > Actinomycetes > Mycobacteriales > Pseudonocardiaceae > Actinophytocola > Actinophytocola oryzae. The sequence goes on from NZ_SOCP01000023.1 coordinate 53,341, forward strand.
AGCTCCCGATCCGCCAGAAGGAGGTTCTGGAGGTCATCCGCACCTGGGTGGAGCGTTTCGGCTACCCGCCCAGCGTCCGAGAGATCGGTGAGGCGGTCGGCCTCACGTCCACCTCCTCGGTCGCCTACCAGCTACGAGCGCTGGAACAGAAGGGCTATCTGCGGCGGGACCCGAACCGGCCACGCGCCATCGGGGTGCTGCCCCCGGACGTGGACCCGTCCACCGTCACGGCCACCGCGACACTGGAGGCGCCTCCAGCGAGCCGTTACCCGTCAGTGGACGTCCCGGTACTGGGCCGGATCGCCGCGGGTGGGCCGATCCTCGCCGAGGAGGCCGTCGAGGACGTCTTCCCGCTGCCGAGGGAGATCGTCGGTGAAGGCTCGCTGTTCCTGCTGCGGGTCGCCGGTGACTCGATGGTGGACGCGGCGATCACCGACGGCGACTGGGTCGCGGTACGGCAGCAGCCGACGGCGGACAACGGCGAGATCGTCGCCGCGATGATCGAGGGCGAGGCGACGGTCAAGACGTTCAAGCGCAAGGACGGCCACGTCTGGCTGATGCCCCACAACGAGGCGTACGAACCGATTCCCGGTGACGACGCCACGATTCTGGGCAAAGTCGTGGCTGTATTGCGCAGGCTCTAGAAAGCGCGGCGGCGACCGTGGACCACGCAGCCTCCCCCACGGTCGCCGCTCGTTTTCGTCAATTCGTCCTCCGCCTGCGCATCGAGCGGAACAGCAAATAGATCACCCCGATGACGGCAACCGTCACGGCCGCGGCGGGGATGGCGGCCAGCCCTTCCTTCTCCTCCTGCTTGCCGGAGACCTTCGACGCCGACCGCGATTTCGTCACATCGGGCGGCGGCTCGGGTGCCACCAGCGCCGCCGCGCCCGCGACCACGTTCATGGACTGCGCGGCGTTCTCCCGGCCCGACTCCGACCCGGACACCAGTGACCCGTCCGGCTGGAACGCGATGGCCTCGCCCTGCGGCTCGTTCGGCAGCGGCACCCGCACCGGCTTCTCCTCGAGCGCCGCCACCACGTCGCCGTCACGCATCGGGAACACGTACGCGTCGGTGTAGGTGCGCAACGCGATGGCCGTGCCGTCCGCACTGGTCGAAGCTCCGGTCACCACCACGGAACCCACCACGCCCGGCACCGGTCCGCCCGGCGTGTCCGTGCTTCTCAACCGCACCGAGACAACATGTGTGAGCGGTGTCGGCCCCGGTGAGGCCAGCGGCCCGGCCGGGCGGTAGACGTCCGCGGTGCCGAGCGGGTTCTTGGTGATCACGTACGGCACGCCCGCGGGATCGAGCAGCAGTGCCTCGGCGTCGTGTCTGCCGTCCGGGTAGGTGAGCCGGTGGATGGCGGCCTCGCCCGCGGGGGTCAGTGAGATCAACGCTATGGTGTCGCGGTCCTCGTCGTTGTCGCCGGTGTCGGAGAGCCAGAACGTCCCGTCCGCGCCACGGGCGAGGTCCTCGACGTCGTACGGGTCGACCGCGCCGGTGATCGAGTCCTGCACCTGGCAGTCCTTGCCGAGCACCCAGACCTTCGCGGACGTGCCGCCGTCGGTGATGGCGTACCAGTGCTGGTCGTCCGCGACGAGACCCGACAGCTCGGCGAGCCGGGGATCGGTGACAGTGCAGGCGGGGACGGCCGCCGGTACCGGGTCGGCCGATGCCGGGGCTGCGAACAACAGCCCCAGCATGACGACGAGCATGACCGACCGCACCCGCACACCTCCCGTGGATCCCACCGGGAACCCACGTTATCGGAGGTTACAGAGACGTGCCGTTGACGATGAAGCTCTCCAGAACACCGGCGAGGTCCGGCTTGACCTTGGCGGTCAGCTGGGTGCCGTGCTCGGTGTGCCGCTCGGCGAGGACCTCGCCGTCGCGGTGCACCCTGGCCACGAGCTCGCCCCGCGCGTACGGCACGAGCACGTCCAGCTCGACCTCCGGACGCGGCAGCAGCTCGGCCAGCCGCTCGCGCAGCTCCTCGATCCCGAGACCCGAGTGCGCCGACACGAACACCGCACGCGGCAACAGGTGCCGCAGTCGGGTCAGGGCCAGCTCGTCCATGGCGTCGGTCTTGTTGACCACGACCAGCTCGGTCGGCAGTGCCTCGTCACGCCGCTCGGCGATCTCGCCGAGCACCTCGCGGACGGCCTCGACCTGCCACTCCGGGTTCGGGTCGGCGCCGTCGACCACGTGCACGATCAGGTCGGAGTCGGCGACCTCGTCCAGTGTGGAACGGAAGGCCTCGACCAGCTGGTGCGGCAGGTGCCGCACGAACCCGACCGTGTCGGTCAGCGTGTAGACGTTCCCGTCCGGCGTGGTGGTCCGGCGCGTCGTGGCGTCCAGGGTGGCGAACAGCGCGTCCTCCACCAGTACGCCCGCACCGGTCAGCGCGTTGAGCAGGCTCGACTTGCCCGCGTTGGTGTACCCGGCGATCGCGACGCTCGGCACGAGGTTGGCCCGCCGCTGGCTCCGCTTGGTCTCCCGCACGGTGCCCATGGCGGTGATCTCCTTGCGCAGCTTGGAGATCTTGTGCCGGATGCGCCGCCGGTCGGTCTCCAGCTTCGTCTCACCGGGACCACGCAGACCCACGCCGCCGTTGCCGCCACCCGCGCGGCCACCGGCCTGCCGGGACAGCGCCTCACCCCAACCACGCAGGCGTGGCAGGAAGTACTGGAGCTGGGCCAGCTCGACCTGGGCCTTGCCCTCCCGGGACCGCGCGTGCTGCGCGAAGATGTCCAGGATCAGCGCGGTCCGGTCGATGACCTTGACCTTGAGCTTCGCCTCCAGCTGGCGCAGCTGCGACGGCGAGAGCTCACCGTCGCAGATGACCGTGTCGGCGCCGGTCGCCTCGACCACCCCGGACAGCTCCAGAACCTTGCCGGAGCCGATGTAGGTGGCCGGGTCGGGCCGCTCACGTCGCTGTACGAGCCCTTCGAGGACTTCCGAGCCCGCGGTCTCGGCGAGCCTGGCCAGCTCGGCCAGGGACGCGTCGGACTGCGCCGCGGTGCCCTCGGTCCACACGCCGACGAGGATGACCTTCTCGAGCCGGAGCCGTCGGTACTCGACCTCGGTGATGTCCGAAAGTTCGGTGGACAGTCCCGCGATGCGCCGGAGCGCGGCGCGGTCGGAGAGGTCGAGTTCACCAACAGAGAGCTCAGCCAGGTCAGTCAACCGGTCGTCTTCGTCGGCTTGCTGATGATTGAGATTCTCTGTCACTCGGTGTAACCCTCCCTGGTCCGGTTGGTCGCTGTCTGACACCCATGCTCCCACGGTTCAGCGCCCGGATCGAGTGGGTTATTCCGAAAGCCGGTCCCACCAGGCCTGGTCGAGCTCGCCACGCGCCGTGAACACCGCTGGTCCGGCCAGTGTCGAGCCACCCGGCTCGACGGTCACCCGCACCCGGCCGCCCGGCACGTCGACCGTGGCCGCGCCGTGCTGCGCACCCCGGCCGAACAGCACGCCGGTGACCGCCGCGACGGTTCCGGTGCCACACGACCGGGTCTCGCCGACGCCTCGTTCGTGTACTCGCATGCGCAGCCGGTCGGGTGCCTCGATGACCACGAACTCGATGTTCACACCTTCGGGGAACGCTTCCGGGTCGTACCAGGGCTGGACGGACAGGTCGAGCGACGCGAGCCGGTGGGCGTTCTCCACGACGCACACCAGGTGCGGGTTGCCGACGTTGACGGCGACACCGGCGAACGTGGCGCCCGCGACCGTGGCCAGCGAGGTCCCGGTGACGCTGACCTTGCCCATCTCGACCGTGATGTCGTCCGCGACGGTCACGTGCCGGACACCCGCACGGGTGCCGATGGTGAACTCGGGCTCGGTGACCAGGCCGGCGTCCACGAGGTAGCGGGCGAACACACGCACGCCGTTGCCGCACATCTCCGCGACAGAGCCGTCACCGTTGCGGTAGTCCATGAACCAGAGGCCGTCCTCAGCGCCGTCGACGGCCTTCGACGGCACGACCCGCAGCACGCCGTCGGCACCGAGGCCCGCGCGGCGGTCGCAGAGCACGCGAACACGCGCGGGCGTCAGGTCGAGCGTCGCGTACAGGTCGGGCAGCAGCACGAAGTCGTTCTGCGTGCCGTGGCCCTTGAGGAACGGAATGCCCATTTCAACAGGCTAGCGCCGCGGCCACGAGGTCGGTCCTGGTGGCGTCCAGCCAGTGGATCCGCTGGTCGCGCCGGAACCACGACCGCTGGCGGCGCACGAACCGGCGCGTGGCCTGCGCGGTGGCCGCCGCCGCGGCGGCCATGTCGTGGTCGGCGTCCAGCTCGTCGAGAACCTGCTGGTAGCCCAGTGCCCTCGACGCGGTGCGGCCGGTCCGCAGGCCCTCCTTCTCCAGCCGCGCCACCTCGTCGACGAGGCCGTGGTCGAACATCCGGGTGACCCGCACGTCGACGCGCCGGTCCAGCTCCTCGGTGGCGAGGTCGAGGCCGATCTGGCGGGTGTCGTAACGCGTCGGGCCCGGCCGGGGCATGGTCGCGGAGAACGGGCGGCCGGTCAGCTCGATGACCTCGAGTGCACGCACGATGCGGCGGCCGTTGGTGGGCAGGATCGCCGCCGCCGCGGTCGGGTCGAGCCTCGTGAGCCGCTCGTACAGCGGCGCGATGCCCGCCGAGGCCAGCTCCCGCTCGAGCCTCGTGCGGATGTCCTGGTCGGTGCCGGGGAAGTCCAGCTCGTCGAGCACCGCACGCACGTACAGCCCGGAGCCACCGACCAGGATCGGCACGCGGCCCTGGTCCATGAGCCGTTCCACGGTCGCCCGTGCGTCGCGCTGGTAGGCGGCGACGGACGCGGTCTCGGTGACGTCCAGGACGTCGAGCAGGTGGTGCGGCACCCCGCGGCGCTCGTCCGGCGTGACCTTGGCGGTCCCGATGTCCATGCCGCGGTAGAGCTGCATGGCGTCGGCGTTGATCACTTCGCCGCCCAGCTCCTCGGCCAGGGCGACGGCCAGCGCGGACTTGCCGGTGGCGGTCGGGCCGACGATCGCGATCGGCCTCATGGCGTCGGGTCCAGCACGGCGAGATGGTAGGCCACGCCGAAGGGGACCATGAGCCGCGCGTCGCCCGTCCAGCGGCGTCGACCCATGGCGCCCGCGAGCACCTGCCACGGCGCGCGGCCCTCAGCGCCCAGCTCGTCGGCGAGCTTCGGGTCGAGCGCCCGGAGTGCTTCGGCGTCGGCGGCCGCGAGCGCCTCGTGGACGGCGTCGTCGAACGGGCCCGCGCGGTCGTCGGGTCGACCGGGCGCGCGGTCGCCGTGGCGGTGCGAGCCGTCGCCGACCACGAGCAGACCGACCGGCGCCGGGTCGCCCGCGATGCGTTCGCCCAGCGCGTAACAGTCCTCCGGCGGCAGATCGGCGGGCACGAGGTGGACTGTGACCTCGTCGGCAAGTACTTGCTGCCGCAACCATCCCGCCACGAGGGCAGGCAACGGCATCACCGGGTCCGGGACACCCCGCGCGGCGTCGCTCATCCGGACCACGACGTCAACCCCGAAGCCCGCGAACGTGCCTGCGGCGTCCGGGCCGACCACCCCCTCCTGGCCGGCCCCCACGGCGACCCAGCGCGAAGCCGCGCTGGTCAGGCGGGTGGCGACGGCCAGACAGGCAGTACGGACGGCGGTCGCGTCGTCGTCGCCACCCCCGACGAGCTCCGGCACCAGCAGGGGTGGGTGCGCGACCACGGCAGCACGGACGATCACGGCTCCCGAGGCTACCCATTCACCCAAGGATGTGAACTCTCCGGGCTCGGGGCGTCACCCTCTGCTGCCAGTGTTAATGCTGGAGTACCGGGGCGCGGCGTGACCTGTTTGAATGCGCGCGTGCGCCGCGCGACTTCTCGCGTGCGACGCGGACGAGTGCCAGGCCCCGTGAGAGCGGGGCGCCCGCGGTGACGCGGGCACGCCAGCGGGAGGAACGGGCCATGCCGGACACGGAAAACAACACGACCACGGACGAATCGGCCGCCCCTGCGCCGTTGCCCTCCGCGCCATCTCCCACGGCCCCACCGGTCCCGGTGGCGTCGTCCCACCCGGAGAAGTGGGGCCGGGTCGACGCGGACGGGACCGTGTTCGTGAAGACGGCGGACGGGGACCGCGCGATCGGGTCGTGGCAGGCGGGTGAGCCTGCCGAGGGGCTCGCGCACTACGCGCGCCGCTTCGACGACGTACGCACCGAGGTCGAGCTGCTGGAGGCCAGGCTCAAGGCCGGCTCCGGCGATCCCAAGCACAGCCTCACCAGTGCGAAGCACATCAAGGAGAGCCTGACCGACGCCGCGCTCGTGGGCGACCTCGAGGCTCTGCAGGCGCGGGTCGACCACGTGATGGGGCGTGCGCAGGAGGCCGTCGAGTCGGTCAAGCACGCGCGCGACGAGGCCCGCCAGGCCGCGACCGGGCGCAAGCAGGAGCTGGTGGAGGAGGTCGAGCAGATCGCGGAGTCGTCGACGCAGTGGAAGGCGGCGGGTGACCGGCTGCGGACGATCCTCGACGAGTGGAAGACCATCAAGGGGGTCGACCGCAAGACCGACGACGCGTTGTGGAAGCGGTTCTCCAAGGCCCGTGACACGTTCAACCGGCGGCGGGGCTCGCACTTCGCGGACCTGGACCGTCAGCGGGCGACGGCCAAGGAGCGCAAGCAGGAGCTGGTGCGCCAGGCCGAGGAGCTGTCGGACTCCGACGACTGGGGCGGCACGGCGGCGGCCTACCGCGACCTGATGACGGAGTGGAAGGCGGCGGGCCGGGCGCCCAAGGAGGCCGACGACTCGCTGTGGCAGCAGTTCCGTGCCGCGCAGGACAAGTTCTTCTCGCGCCGGTCGTCGGTGTTCGACGAGCGGGACGCGGAGCTGGTGGAGAACGGCAAGGCCAAGGAGGCGTTGCTGGCCGAGGCGGAGAAGATCAACCCCGCTGGCGACCTGGACGCCGCCAGGGCCCAGCTGCACCGGATCCAGGAGCGGTGGGAGGTCATCGGCAAGGTCCCGCGTGACCGGATCCGTGAGCTGGAGGGCAGGCTGCGGTCGATCGAGGAGAAGGTCCGCCAGGCGGCCGACGCCCAGTGGCGCCGGACCGACCCGGAGGCCGAGGCCAGGGCGGCGCAGTTCCGCGAGCGGGTCGAGCAGTTCGAGGCCCAGGCGGCCAAGGCACGCGCCGCGGGCGACAAGCGCCGGGCGGAGCAGGCCGAGGCCCAGGCCGCACAGTGGCGCGAGTGGCTCGCGGCGGCCGAGAACGCGGTCGCCAGCCGCTGAGGTTCTGTCGACGACATGGGGGGCGAGCCGGGCTCGCCCCCCATTCGCGTGTCAGTTGCGGGACGCGGCCGTGCGGAACCACTGGACGGCGATGACCACGATCGCCACCACCGAGATGATCAGGCCGATGCCGGGCGCGGAGCCGGACGACTGGCGCGACCAGATGGCCAGCAGGCCGTCCACGCAGGCGAACCAGCCGCCTGCCGCGCCGACCCAGGCGAAGACCCAGCGACGCGTGGTCAGGGCGAGTGCCGACGCCACGACCCCGAACAGCACCGACGTGCCCGCGAACAGCCGGGGCACCATCGACGCCTTGCCCGTCTCGGCACCGATCAGCACCTCGAGGCCCGACGAGCCGTTCATCCACGGCAGGACGAGTCCCACCAGCAGCACGAACACGGCGACCGCGATCACCAGGCCCCTGGTGCCCAGCTCGACCGTGCGCGACGCACGCCTGCCGACCTCGTTGATCTCGTCCCGCAGCTCCGGGGAGCCCGGCTCCGAGTCGTGCCCCGTCATATGACCGCGCATCCGCCCACCGGTTCGCTCGTGGCCGAGGGCGGGCCGAACGACGGCAGCCCGAGGCCGACGCCGGACGTCCGTGGCCGGAGGCCCTCCTCGTGGTTGTCGCCCGCACGGGTCCTGCGGTGGGACAGCAGTTCGCCGTCGGCCACCAGGTGGTGCGGGGCGCCGTAGGTGATCACCGTCTCGACGACGTCGCCGGGACGGATGCGGGCGGTGCCCGGCGCGAAGTGCACGAGGCGGCCGTCCCTGGCGCGACCGGACATCCGCATCGTGTCGGCGTCCTTGCGGCCCTCGCCCGTGGACACGAGCAGCTCGACCGTGCTGTCGACCAACGCCCTGTTGGCCGCCCAGGACACCTCCTCCTGCACGGCGATCAGCCGTTCGAAGCGGTTCTGCACGACCTCCTTCGACAGCTGGTCCGGCAGGGTCGCGGCGGGCGTGCCGGGCCGCCTGGAGTACTGGAACGTGAAGGCCGACGAGAACCTGGCCGCCCGCACGACGTTCAGGGTCTCCTCGAAGTCCTCTTCGGTCTCGCCGGGGAAGCCGACGATGATGTCCGTGGTGATCGCCGCGTCCGGCATCGCGGCACGCACCTCGTCGATGATCGACAGGTAGCGCTGCTGGCGGTAGGACCGCCGCATCGCCTTCAGCACACGGTCCGAACCGGACTGCAGCGGCATGTGCAGCTGGTGGCACACGTTCGGCGTCTCGGCCATCGCGGCGATCACGTCCGAGGTGAAGTCCTTGGGGTGCGGCGAGGTGAACCGCACGCGCTCGAGGCCGTCGATGTCGCCACACGCACGCAGGAGCTTGCCGAACGCGTACCGGTCGCCGAACTCGACGCCGTAGGAGTTCACGTTCTGGCCGAGCAGTGTGACCTCGATGACACCCTCGGCAACCAGCGCGGACACCTCGGCGAGCACGTCACCGGGCCTGCGGTCCTTCTCCTTGCCACGCAAGGACGGCACGATGCAGAACGTGCAGGTGTTGTTGCACCCCACCGACACCGACACCCAGCCGGAGTACGCGGAGTCCCGGCGGGCGGGCAGCGTCGACGGGAACGTGTCGAGGGACTCCAGGATCTCGACCTGGGCCTCCTCGTTGTGCCGGGCGCGTTCCAGCAGCACCGGCAGCGCGCCGATGTTGTGGGTGCCGAACACGACGTCCACCCACGGCGCCCGCCTGACGATGTCGCCGCGGTCCTTCTGCGCGAGACAGCCGCCGACGGCGATCTGCATGCCGGGGTTGGCGAGCTTCGCCGGCCGCAGGTGCCCGAGGTTGCCGTACAGCTTGTTGTCCGCGTTCTCGCGGACGGCGCACGTGTTCAGCACGACGACATCCGGCGTGCCGTCACCGTCGACCGGCGCGTAACCAGCGTCCTCGAGCAGGCCGGCCAGCCGCTCGGAGTCGTGCACGTTCATCTGGCAGCCGAACGTGCGCACCTGGTAAGTACGAGTGCTCATCTCAGCCACCGAGGGTACGCGTGACCGCATTGAGACCTTGGGAGTGGTCAAACAGGCATGAACTTCATGTCCAGTGGGGGTAGGTTTCGCCCATTACCGGGCCAGTAGTCTCAAACGCCTGGTGTGACACGCCCACGTTGGAGGATTGATGACCGAAGCGGCCGCCGACGCGCCGATGATCCGCATGGTCGAGGTCGACAAGTTCTTCGGGCAGCTGCACGTGCTCAAGAACATCAACCTCGAGGTGCCTCGCGGGCAGGTCGTGGTCGTGCTCGGACCGTCCGGTTCCGGCAAGTCCACACTGTGCCGGTCGATCAACCGTCTCGAGCCGATCAACTCCGGCGTCATCGAGATCGACGGCAAGCCGCTTCCTGCCGAGGGCAAGGAGCTCGCGAACCTGCGGGCGAACGTCGGCATGGTGTTCCAGTCCTTCAACCTCTTCGCGCACAAGACGATCGTGGACAACGTGATGCTCGCCCCGCTCAAGGTCCGCAAGACCGCGCAGGCCGAGGCGAAGCGGACCGCGATGGAGCTGCTCGAACGGGTGGGCATCGCCAACCAGGCACAGAAGTACCCGGCCCAGCTCTCCGGCGGCCAGCAGCAACGTGCCGCGATCGCCCGAGCCCTCGCCATGAAGCCGAAGGTCATGCTCTTCGACGAGCCGACCTCCGCGCTGGACCCGGAGATGATCAACGAGGTGCTCGACGTCATGACCACCCTCGCCAAGGAGGGCATGACGATGCTGGTCGTCACCCACGAGATGGGTTTCGCGCGCAACGCGGCGCACCGGGTGGTGTTCATGGCCGACGGCGAGATCGTCGAGGACTCGACACCGCAGGAGTTCTTCTCCGCGCCGAAGTCCAACCGGGCGAAGGACTTCCTAGGAAAGATCCTCACTCACTGAGGGACCGTTGTCGCGGCGTGGCCAGTCCTCGTCGCCTGACCACAAGAGCAGGAGCAGTAGCAATGAGGGTTCGTTCCCTGGCGATCGGACTGCTGGTCGGCGGCCTCGCCCTGACCGCTTGCGGCAAGGAGGGCACGCCGGCCGGGTCGGACGTCACCGAGGGCCCGTCCACGACCCAGAAGGTGGCTTCGGACGTCAAGCTCGACGGCTCCCCGACGTTCGACCGGATGACCCAGAACAAGAAGGTCGTCATCGGCGTCAAGGAGGACCAGCCGGGCCTCGGCTACAAGGACCCGACCACCGGCAAGTACTCCGGCTTCGACATCGAGATCGCACGCCTGGTCGCCGCGAAGCTCGGCTTCGGCGAGGACCAGATCGAGTACAAGACCGTCCAGTCCGCGGGCCGCGAGGCCGCACTGGTGAACGGCGACGTCGACTACTACGTCGGCACGTACACCATCAACGACAAGCGCAAGGAGCAGATCTCCTTCGCGGGCCCGTACTTCGTCGCGGGCCAGGACCTGCTGGTGCGCGCCGACGACGACTCGATCACCAGCAAGGACACGCTGAAGGGCAAGAAGGTCTGCTCGGTGACGGGCTCGACGCCGATCCAGCGGGTGCGTGACGGGCAGCTGACCGAGCCGGGCAACATCGTCGAGTTCCAGGGCTACTCGCAGTGCGTCGACAAGCTGCTCACCAAGGAGGTCGACGCGGTCACGACCGACGACGCCATCCTGAAGGGCTTCGCGTCGCAGGACCCCGACAACCTGAAGGTCGTCGGCAAGACGTTCTCCGACGAGCCGTACGGCATCGGCCTGAACCACGACGACAAGGTCCTGCGGGATAAGGTGAACGACATCCTGCAGGGCGCCATCGACGACGGCACGTGGCAGGACATCTACGACTCCACGCTCGGCAAGTCCGGGTCCAAGGGGACGCCGCCGACGCTCGAGCGCTACTGAGTTGACCCTGATGGTGGGTGGTCACCCTTCGCGGTGGCCACCCACCTTCATTACGACAGCGGGAAGAAGGCCCGATGGACATACTGATCGACTACTGGCCGTTGTTCCGTGACGGCTTCCTGACAACGATCGAGTTGTTCCTGCTCGCCGGTGTCGCGTCACTCGTGCTCGGCACGATCCTGGCGATGCTGCGGGTCAGTCCCGTGCCGGTGTTCCGGGCGACCGGGACGCTGTACGTGACTGTCGTGCGGAACACCCCGCTGACGCTCGTGTTCCTGTTCTTCGTCTTCGCCTACCCGTACCTGGACATCGTCCCGCTGTCCTTCTTCACCGCCGCGGTCGTCGCGCTGACCGTGTACACCTCGGCGTTCATCTGCGAGGTCGTCCGGTCCGGCATCAACACGGTGCCCCTCGGCCAGGCGGAGGCGGCCCGCGCACTCGGCCTGACGTCCGGCCAGTCGCTGTCCCAGATCATCCTCCCGCAAGCGATGCGGTCGGTGGTGCCACCGCTGGTGAGCACGCTGATCGCCCTGCTGAAGAACACCACGATCGCCGCCGGGTTCTCCGTCGCCGAGGCGGGCCGGATCCGCTCGGTGCTGTCCGACGACGGTGAGAACCAGCTGGTCGGCCTGCTGTGGGTGGCGTTCGGCTTCCTCATCCTGGTGATGATCCTGACGCTGGTACAGCGGACCCTCGAGAAGCGGTGGAGCGTGGCCCGATGAACGGAGCTTGCGGAGCGGCGGAGGTGCTGGCATGAGCAATGTCCTCTTCGACATTCCTGGCCCGCGTGCTCGGGTTCGGCACCGGGTGCTGGCCGGTGTGGGGGCGCTCGTGCTCCTGGCGGTCATCGCGTACATCATCTGGCGCTTCTACGACAGCAACCAGTTCGCGGGGCGCAAGTGGGACTGGATCCAGTACAAGGTCATCCAGGAGGACCTCGCCTCCGCGGTGCTCGCCACGCTGCAGGCCTTCGCGCTCGGTGCCGTGCTTGCGCTCGCGTTCGGCGCCGTGTTCGCCGCGGGCAGGCTGTCCGACCACAAGCCGATCCGCTGGGTCGCCGCGTTCGTCGTCGAGCTGTTCCGCGCGATCCCGCTGCTGGTCCTGATCTTCCTGTTCTACTACGGCCTGCCGACCGCGGGCGTGAAGATGTCGCCGTACATGGCGGTCGTGCTCGGCCTCATGCTCTACAACGGTTCCGTGCTCGCGGAGGTGTTCCGCGCGGGCATCAACGCACTGCCGAAGGGCCAGTCCGAGGCCGCGTACGCGCTCGGCATGCGCAAGACGCAGGTCATGGTGATGATCCTGCTCCCCCAGGCACTGCGTTCGATGATGCCGACGATCATCAGCCAGCTCGTGGTGCTGCTCAAGGACACCGCGCTCGGCTTCCTCATCACCTACGAGGAGCTGCTGCGGTTCGCACAGCGCATCGGCGGCGACGGCCAGTTCGGCCGTCCGTTCGTGCCGACCGCGCTGGTCGTCGCGGCCATCTACATCGGCCTCTGCCTGCTGCTGACGTGGCTCGCGACCTACCTGCAGAAGCGGGAGCGGCGCAGCAAGAAGCACATCGCGCTCGACGACGGCGGTGAGAAGGCCAAGCAGATCGTGCTCGTCGGCGATGCCGGCGGCGGCGGTGTCTGACTTCCTGACCGCCACCCGGACGTCCTACGACCGGGTGGCGGTCGACTACGACGAGCACTTCCGCGACGGGTACAGGGACAAGCCGGTCGAGCTGTCGGTGCTGTCGCTGTTCGCCTCGGTCGTCGACGGGCCGGTGCTCGAGGTGGGTTGCGGCACCGGCCACACGACCGCCGAGCTGGTTCGCCTCGGTCTGCACGTGTCCTGCGTGGACCTGTCGCCTGGCATGGTGGCGGTGGCCAGGTCGGCACTGCCTGGGCTGGACTTCGCGGTCGGCTCGATGCTCGCGCTCCCCTACGCCGACGACTCCTTCGGTGGCGTGGTCGCGTTCTACTCGACGATCCACGTGCCGGACGACCTGCTGCCCGCCGCCATGGCCGAGCTGGCGCGGGTGCTGCGGCCCGGCGGCCACCTGCTGCTGGCCTTCCAGGTCGGCGACGAGCCGCTGCGGATGACGTCGGCGCTCGGCCACGAGGTCGCGCTGGACTTCCACCGCCGCCAACCGTCCTGGATGGCCGAGTTGCTGGCGGACGCGGGCGTACCGGTCCGGGTCCGCACGGTCCGTGAAGCCGATGCCAGTGAACGGACTCCGCACGCGATGCTGTTGGCACAGAAGCCCTGAACACACGGAAGCCGCGCCCGGGGTCCGGGCGCGGCTCCTGTGTGGACTGCTGTCAGCTACGGCTGCCGCTGCGGCGGAACAGCTTGTTGCCAAGCCACACCACCGGGTCGTACTTGCGGTCGATCACGCGCTCCTTCATGGGGATCAGCGCGTTGTCGGTGATCTTGATGTGCTCGGGGCACACCTCGGTGCAGCACTTGGTGATGTTGCAGAACCCGAGGCCGTGCTCGTCCTGCGCCTCACGCACGCGGTCGGCCTGGTCGAGGGGGTGCATGTCGAGCTCCGCGACGCGCATGAGGTAGCGCGGGCCCGCGAAGTTCTCCTTGTTCTCCTCGTGGTCACGGACGACGTGGCACGTGTTCTGGCACAGGAAGCACTCGATGCACTTGCGGAACTCCTGCGAGCGCTCGACGTCCTGCTGCTTCATCCGGAACTCGCCGAGCCCGACCTTCGGCGGCGCGAACGACGGGATCTCGCGTGCCTTCTGGTAGTTGAAGGACACGTCGGTCACGAGGTCGCGGATCACCGGGAAGGTGCGCAGCGGCGTGACGGTGATCGTCTCCTCCTCGGTGAAGGTCGACATCCGCGTCATGCACATGAGGCGCGGCATGCCGTTGATCTCCGCCGAGCACGAGCCGCACTTGCCCGCCTTGCAGTTCCACCGCACCGCGAGGTCCGGCGCCTGCGTGGCCTGCAGCCGGTGGATGATGTCGAGTACGACCTCACCCTCGTTGACCTCGACGATGTAGTCCTGGACGTCTCCGCCGTCGGCGTCGCCGCGCCAAACCTTGAAGTTGGCCTTGTAACTCACGACATCTCCTCGCCCGCTCCGTGGCGCCGGAACGCTCCGCAGGCTCCGCTACACCGGCGCCCTCCGCAGTCGAGGCGCTGTCCTGAATGCTGATGGTTCGCTCCGCAAGCTCCGCTCACTTGGCGCTCCTCTGGGGGTGGGCGGCCAGTTCCTCGTCGGTGAAGTACTTCTCCAGCTCCGACAGCTCGAACAGCTCGAGGAGGTCCTCCCGCATCGGCTCCTGCGGCTTCGGCGTGACCTTGGCGTGCTCGCCGTCGGCCTCGGCCTCGCAGACCAGGAGCCTGTTGCGCCAGGTGGCGTCCATGCCGGGGAAGTCGTCACGGGTGTGGCCGCCGCGGCTCTCGGTGCGGATCAGGGCCGCCTTGGCGACGCACTCGCTGACCAGCAGCATGTTGCGCAGGTCGAGCGCGAGGTGCCAGCCGGGGTTGAACTCCCGGCGCCCCTCGACCGCGATGCCCTTCGCACGCTGCTTGAGCTCCGCGAGCTTGCCCAGCGCCTGCTGGACCTCCTCTTCCTTGCGGATGATGCCGACGAGGTCGTTCATCGACTGCTGCAGCTCGGCGTGGATCGTGTACGGGTTCTCGGCCTGCCCGCTGTCCGGCCAGTCGAACGGGTTCGTCGCCCGCGCGGCCGCGGCATCCACATCGGACTCGGAGATCTTCGGGCGCTGGTCGAGCGAGTCGATGTAGTTCGTGGCGCCCAGCCCGGCCCGGCGGCCGAACACGATCAGGTCGGAGAGCGAGTTGCCACCGAGGCGGTTGGAGCCGTGCATGCCGCCCGCGACCTCACCGGCCGCGAACAGGCCCGGCACGACCGACGAAGCGGTGTCCGGGTCGACCTCGACGCCACCCATGACGTAGTGGCAGGTCGGCCCGACTTCCATCGGCTGCGCCGTGATGTCCACATCGGCCAGTTCCTTGAACTGGTGGTACATCGACGGCAGGCGGCGACGGATCTCCTCGGCGGGCAGGCGGCTCGCGATGTCCAGGAACACGCCGCCGTGCGGTGAGCCGCGCCCCTCCTTGACCTCGGAGTTGATCGCGCGGGCGACCTCGTCGCGGGGCAGCAGGTCGGGCGTGCGACGGTTGTTGTCCTGGTCGTTGTACCAGCCGTCGGCCTCCTGCTCGGTCTCCGCGTACTGGCCCTTGAAGACGTCCGGGACGTACCCGAACATGAACCGGTCGCCCTTGGAGTTCTTGAGCACGCCGCCGTCGCCGCGGACACCCTCGGTGACGAGGATGCCCTTGACCGACGGTGGCCAGACCATGCCGGTCGGGTGGAACTGGACGAACTCCATGTTGATGAGCGTCGCGCCGGCGCGCAGTGCGAGCGCGTGCCCGTCGCCGGTGTACTCCCAGGAGTTCGAGGTGACCTTGAAGGACTTGCCGATGCCGCCGGTCGCCAGCACGATGGCGGGCGCCTCGAACACCACGAACTTGCCGGAGTCGCGCCAGTAGGCGAAGGCACCGGCGACGCGGTCGCCGTCCTTGATCAGCTCGGTGACCGTGCACTCGGCGAAGACCCTGAGCTTGGCCTCGTAGTCGCCGAACTCCGCGTAGTCCTCCTGCTGGAGCGACACGATCTTCTGCTGCATCGTGCGGATCATCTCGAGGCCGGTGCGGTCCCCGACGTGCGCGAGGCGGGGGTAGGTGTGCCCGCCGAAGTTGCGCTGGCTGATCTTGCCGTCCTTGGTGCGGTCGAACAGCGCACCGTAGGTCTCCAGCTCCCAGACCCGCTCGGGGGCCTCCTTGGCGTGGAGCTCGGCCATCCGCCAGTTGTTGAGGAACTTCCCACCACGCATGGTGTCGCGGAAGTGGACCTGCCAGTTGTCCTTCTCGTTGACGTTGCCCATCGAGGCGGCGCACCCGCCCTCGGCCATGACCGTGTGGGCCTTGCCGAACAGCGACTTCGAGATGATGGCGGTCCGCTTGCCCTGCTGGCGTGCCTCGATGGCGGCGCGGAGCCCGGCACCACCCGCACCGATGACGATGACGTCGTAGTCGAAGCGATCGACCTGAACCTGAACCATGAGTCCTTCTAAGCCTTAGTTGAAGATACGCAGATCGGTGATCCAGCCGGCGGAGACCGACATGATGTACGCGTCGGTGAGGATGACCGTGAACAGCGAGGTCATGGCCAACTGCCCGTGCCGGGGGTTGAGCTTCGACACGAACGTCCAGTAGCGGTAGCGCAGCGGGTGGTCGGAGAAGCTCTTCAGCTTGCCGCCCATGATGTGCCGGCAGGCGTGGCAGGAGGCCGTGTAGCCGAGCAGTGCCACGAGGTTGATCAGGATGATGATCGTGCCGAGCCCCATGCCGATGCCGCCGTCCTTGCCGTGGAAGGCGAGAACCGCGTCGTAGACGTTGATGAGCGCGAAGATGCAGGCACCGTAGAAGAAGTAGCGGTGCGAGTTCATCAGCACCAGCGGGAAGCGCCGCTCACCGGAGTACTTGCCACGGGGCTCGGGCACCGCACAGGCGGAGGGCGAGAGGAAGAACGACCGGTAGTAGGTCTTCCGGTAGTAGTAGCAGGTGGCCCGGAACCCGGCGAGAATGACGAACGAGATGATCGCCATCGGCAGCCAGATGGGGAACTCGGGCAGCGGCGTACCGAAGTGACTGGAGCCGGGCACACACGACGCGCTCAGGCACGGCGAGTAGATCGGCGTGAGGTAGTGCTCCTCACCGGCCCAGTAATACTTGTTCATGAAGATACGTATCGTCGCGTAGACGACGAAGAACGCCAGCACCGCGCCCATGCTCAGCGGCCAGGCCCACCAACGGTCCTTCCGATACGTACGCTCGGAGATTTGCGCCCGGCCGGGGGCTGCGACGCCAGCCTTCATTGTTTGTCCTCGACTCCAGACCGTATTGATTGTCAGAGACTAACGGTGATCCGTGCCAGTGGCGGCGTTCCGCGTATCACACCGTGGGCGATGGGTCGTCATCGTCGCCACCCTGCTGCGGTCCACTCACCTCCGCCGCCACCCCACTGAGCGGAGGCGGCGCCGAGCCGCCAACTGTGCCGTCGGTGGCAAGAGGAGAAGTACCACACGCTGGGAAAGCGCCGGTCGGCGCCCTGCACGGAAGGTGGCGTGGGGCACGTCCTGCCAGGAACGATGCCACCGGCCCTCAGGCCCCGACCCCGGCGACCACACCCCGCCCATTCGCGTCCGGCAGTGATCACCCCACAGGCAAAAGTCCCGACAGGAAGCCAATTCCCACCAGGTTCATCGATTAAGAAGAGGGTCTGTATACAGAATACAACCACCCAGGAAGAGGCGGGAGAACATGGCGGAAATCACGCCACCAACGCACGGACCGCGCCCATTGCCAAGCGACACGCCACCACAAGCCCCAACCTCCACCCGAAGGAGCCCACAGCGAAGGGACGTTGCGATTGCGTGAACGTTTCCAACCACACGCGCATCCGAGGACCGACCAGGATCAGAACGTCTCGTCGAGCAGAGAAGTCCGAACCTCGTCCTTCACCACCCGGTAGGCCAGCCCCTCGGAGTACCCCTTCCGAGCAAGCATGCCGACAAGCTTGCGGACCTTTGTGGCCTCATCGGCATCCCCAAGTGAGCGCAACCGCTTGCGCACAAGCAACCGAGCCCGCTCCTCCTCGGCCTCGGAGTCCACGTTCGCCAACGCCTCGGCAGCAGACTCCTCAGCCACCCCCTTCCGACGAAGCTCAACGGCCAAAGCACGCCGACTGAGCCCCTGGAAGTTGTGCCGCGACCGAACCCACACCTCGGCAAAGGCAGCGTCGTCAACCAGCCCAACCTCGTCGAGACGACTGAGCACCCGCTCAGCAACGTCGTCCTCGACCCCCTTACGAGCCAGGGCCTGCCCCAACTCGACCCGGGTCCGGGGCCGAGCAGTCAACAACCGCAGACAGATGTCCTTGGCCTGCTGAACAGGATCCACCGCCCCAGAAGACCCCGCACGACCAACCGAGCCACCAGATGCCCCAACCCCACCCGAAGCATCCGACCGCCCCTCATACTTCCCCGCCCCCCGCCCACGCCGCCCCCCACGACCACGACCAGCCGCCTCCGACGACCGAGCCTCCCCAACCCAGCCCTCAGCCAACCCACTGCCTTCCCCGGCAGGCCCCCCACCAGACCCCGCCGACCCGTCACCCCCGACAGACATCAACCCTCCCCAAATCGACTAAACGACGAAACAGACCGAAGGGCCTAGCAAGGGCCAAAGTGTGCGACCCAACCCAACCCCTGTCCCCGGAGACCAGGCGAAGGACTGAAGGCGCGCAACCCAACCCAACCCCTCTACCGAACTCACCCAGACCAGGCAAAAAGGCTGATGCGCGCGACCCAACCCAACCCCCTGCCGATCCCGCGGAGACCAGGCAAAAGGACTGAAGCGCGCGGCCCTACCCAACCACCTGCGGAGACCAGGCAAAAGGCAGAAGCGCGCGACCCAACCGAGCCCTCTGCACAACCCATCGCCTGCCGAGACCAGGCAAAGGCGCAAGCGCGCAGCCCCAACCCAACCCGCCGACCAGGCAAAGGGCTCACGCCGCGCACCCCAAACCGAGCCCTCTGCCAACCCCGTCGCCCCCACCCCGGCCCCCGCCCCCGGCCCCCCGGCCGGCAAAGACCAAACCACCTAGAAGTCGACAGGCGCAGGAGCAGGCTCAGCCGCCTCAGCGTCCAACTTGGCACCGATGCCGAGCTTGTCCTTGATCCGCTTCTCGATCTCGTTGGCGACATCCGGGTTGTCACGGAGGAACTTGCGAGCGTTCTCCTTACCCTGCCCCAGCTGATCCCCCTCGTACGTGTACCAGGCGCCGGACTTGCGCAGAATGCCCTGCTCAACCCCCATGTCAATAAGCGACCCCTCCCGAGAGACGCCCTTGCCATACAGAATGTCGAACTCAGCCTGCTTGAACGGCGGCGCGACCTTGTTCTTGACGACCTTCACCCGAGTCCGGTTACCAACCGCCTCGCCACCGTCCTTCAACGTCTCGATACGACGGACGTCGAGCCGCACCGAGGCGTAGAACTTCAGCGCCTTGCCACCGGTGGTGGTCTCCGGCGACCCGAACATGACGCCGATCTTCTCGCGGAGCTGGTTGATGAAGATGGCCGTCGTGCCGGAGTTGTTCAGCGCACCAGCGATCTTGCGCAGCGCCTGGCTCATCAGACGCGCCTGGAGACCGACGTGGCTGTCACCCATCTCGCCCTCGATCTCGGCGCGGGGCACGAGTGCCGCCACGGAGTCGATGACCAGGATGTCGAGCGCGCCGGAGCGGATCAGCATGTCCGCGATCTCCAGCGCCTGCTCACCGGTGTCCGGCTGGGACACCAGCAACGCGTCGGTGTCGACCCCGAGGTTCTTCGCGTAGTCCGGGTCGAGCGCGTGCTCCGCGTCGATGAACGCCGCGATGCCGCCCGCCTTCTGCGCGTTGGCCACCGCGTGCAGGGCGAGCGACGTCTTACCCGACGACTCGGGGCCGAAGATCTCCACGACCCTGCCGCGCGGCAGACCGCCGATGCCCAGGGCCACGTCCAGGGCGATGGACCCGGTCGGGATGACCTCGATCGGCGCCCGCGTCTCGTCGCCGAGACGCATGACCGATCCCTTGCCGAAGTTCTTGTCGATCTGGGCGAGGGCGAGGTCCAACGCCTTCGCGCGATCGGGAGCTGCTGCCATCAGAGATCCACCTTGGTTGTTTTTAGACCGCTTTGCACTCACGTCGGCGACGGTAGCGGCAAGCACCGACAATTCCGGTCCGAGCGGGCCGGGCTGTGGATAACTCACCCTGCTGTGGACAGGGACATTACCCGAACGGATGTTCGACCCCGCACCGACACGCCGCAAGGCTAGCGCCGCTCCGGTGGGACCTCGAACGCCTCGCACACCGCACGCCAGATCTCCTTCGGCTCCAACCCGGCGTCGAGTGCCTGGTCGACCGTGCGGCCGCCGAGGGAGCTGAACACGTGGTCACGTGCCAGCATGTCGGCCCGGACCTCGCCGAACTCGTTGGACATGAGCTTGCGGAACACCGTGATACGCATCGGGGACCAGCCTACGAGCCGGCCGGGATCTGGGAGAATCCGGCCATGGACCTCGAACCGAACGGCCTGGAGTCCGCCCTGCTGGTCATCGCCAGCGTCGGCGTGCTGATCGCGGCGATCGTGACGGGGCTGATCGCCTGGCGCAACAGGCGGTGACCGGTCGGCCGCAGGCTAGGTGCCCGGCTGGACGTTCTTGGCGAAGAAGTCGCCGAGCGTGTCCGGGGTGAAGTCGTCCGCGGAACGCAGCTCGGTCCTGGTCAGCCATCCGACCAGCGGCCGGTCCTCGACGGTGAACACCAGTACGCCGGTGCCGCCGTTCACCCCGGCCCGCCAGCGCCCGTCCAGGCCGTTGCCCTTCCACTCGGCCTCGACGTGGTCGCCCTCGGTCATGTCGGACAGCTCGGTGCCCGCGAGCTTCTCCGCGTCCCGCACCGACGCCACGTGCGCGTACATCACCTGGTAGCTGTCCTGCAGCGTGCACATGACATCCGCGTTCGTGTCCTGCTCAGCAGGCTTGCA
This sequence comes from Actinophytocola oryzae, assembly GCF_004364325.1. GTDB lineage: Bacteria > Actinomycetota > Actinomycetes > Mycobacteriales > Pseudonocardiaceae > Actinophytocola > Actinophytocola oryzae. The sequence goes on from NZ_SOCP01000023.1 coordinate 74,091, forward strand.
GTCACCGCTGTCGGCCACCGCCCCCGCGAGCTGGCGCAGGCACGCGGTGAAGCCCTCGCCGTCGGTGTCGCCCTTCTGCTGACAGCTCTCGGCCGTCGGCAGATCACTGTCCGGCTTGAGCAGGAACACCGCGCCGACCGCGAGGATCGCGAGCACGACGACCGCGGCGACGCCCAGCAGTGCCCTGCGCCTGCCGGTGTTCGGCCGCGCAGGCGGCTGGGGTGGCGTGGGGAAGCCTGCCCCGAGCATCGGGTTGGGACCGGAACCCGGACCGGCGTGCAGTGGCACCGGGTTGGGACCCGTGTGCGGCACCGGGTTCGGACCGGTCTGGGGCATGGGCCCCATCGGCGTCTGCGGGCGGAACCCACCGGTCGGCTGCGCCTGCGCGGGACCCATGTTGGCCGTGCGCAGGCTGACGCCCTCCGGCGTGATGTGGTGCGCGCCGAGTGCGACGGCCGTCTCGGGCTGGTCGAGGCTCGACGGGACGACGCCGAGCTGCTCCGCGATGAGCGTCGCGATCAGCGGGATGCGGCTGGAGCCGCCGACGAGGTAGACACCCGCGAGCCGGTCGGGGGTGATGCCGGTGGACCGGATGGTCGCCGCGAGCAGCTCGACGCTGCGCAGCATGCTCGGCCGGATCAGCGCCTCCAGCTCGATGCGCGTGACCAGGACGTCCTCGAACGGCTCCGGCAGCGGCACCTCGGTCTGCGGATGGCGTGACAGGGCCTCCTTGGCGGCCCTGACGTCCTCGGCCATGGCCCGGCGCGCGCGGCGGTCCGCGGTGGACTCGGGACGCAGGATGCGCTGCCAGCGGCTGGGGTCGCGGATCGACACCTGGCGGCCGACGTGCTCCAGGAGCGCCTGGTCCACGTCCAGGCCGCCGAGGTCGGGCAGCCCGGCCTCGGCGAGGACGGCGTACCCGGTCTGGGTGGCCGCGACGATGGCGACGTCGAACGTGCCCGCGCCGAGGTCGTACACCGCGAGGGCCTGCCCTGGCAGGAGCTGCTGTCCCGGGAAGGACGCGAAGTGCGCGGCGGCCGCGACCGGCTCCGGCACGAGGACGAGGTTGGTGCCCATCCCGGCGAGGCGCGCGGCGGCCAGGAGGACGTTGCGCCGCACCGGCCCCCACTGCGCGGGATGGGTCAGGCGCACCTCGTCCGGCTTGGCGCCGCCGAGCTGGCGGGACGTCTCGTCGGCGACGCGGCGCAGCACGGCCGAGAGCGCCTCGGTGACCGGCACGACCACGTCGCCGAGCAGCAGTGTGCCCTCGTCGACGCGGCGTTTCGGGTTCGGCTCGAAACGGGCCGGGTCGAGCCGGGCGCGGCGCTCGGCGTCGCGGCCGACCACGAGGTTGCCGTCGTCGTCGGCGAAGAGCGCCGACGGCATCGTGGCGGACCCGTCCACCTCGACCACCCGTGGCGGTCGCCCGTGCGCGGACAGCACTGCGACGGTGTTGGACGTACCGAGGTCAACCGACAGGACGGCCACGAATCTCCCCTCGCGCTGGCTGGTCACGAAGATGCTGCCATGTCCTGGCGTCCTGTGTGCCCGGACCCGCGATACTCGCCCCGCCGTTTACGCGCCGCCGTCGCCGCCCGGCTTGACGTGCTGGTCGAAGTAGTCGATCAGGTCGTCGAGGTTGTCCGAGCCGCTGATGTCGATCTTGATGAGGATGCCGGCCACTGGTGAGTCGTCGACCGCGAACACCAGCATGCCGCTGCCGCTCACGATCTCGATCGCGGTGTAGGCGCCCTGCATCCCGTCGCCGTCCCAGTCGCCCTTCTTCGGGTCGCCACCCGAGGCGCTCGTGCCCTCCAGCTGCTTCGTGACGCTGTCGACGTACTGCTTCGCGGTGTCGACGCCGGACTGCGGGCTGCCGTCCGCCTTGTCACTGCCGCCGAAGTGCATGTACATGACCGAGTAGGTCGAGTCGATCGTGCAGGTGGAGGTCGTGGCGCCAGGGGTGTCGATCGACTGGCCGCCCGCGTTCGCGCCGGACTTGCAGTCGTTGTTCTCCGCGACCGCGCCGGCGACCTTGCGCATGCACTCGCTCATGCCCTTGCTGTCCGCCGTGCGGTCCGAGCAGTCCGTGCCTGCCACGGTGCCCGCGCCCGAGTCGCCCGACGTCGCGATGATGATGCTGACCACGGCGACCACCACGATCGCGACGACGGCCGTGGCGATGTACCAGCCCTTGTTCGACGATCCGTTCGGCCGCTGCTGCGCCGGGAACTGCGGTAACGGCCCGATCGGCGACGGCTGGCCCGCCAGGGCAGGCACCGGCGTGCTCGGCGGCCCCTGCACGCGCTGTGGGCCGCTGTTGGGGAACGGGTTCTGTGCGGGCGTCCCCTGCGTCGGCGGCGGGGGCGGGTTGTACCCACCGGAGCGTGGCGTCACCATCTGCCTGGTGCGCTGGACGTCCTCGATCGTGTTGCTGATGTCGCTGGTGCGCAGCGTGATGCCCTCCTGGGGCACGTGGTGCGCGCCGAGGGCCACGGCCGTCTCCGGCTGGTCCAGCGAGGTCGGCACGACCCGCATGTTCTCGGCGATGAGCGTCGCGATCAGCGGGATGCGGCTGGAGCCGCCGACGAGGTAGATGCCGACGAGGCGGTCCGGCGTCATGCCGGTCGACCGGATGGTGCCCGCCAGCAGCTCGACGCTGCGCAGCATGCCCGGCCGGATCAACGCCTCCAGCTCGACGCGCGTGACCAGCACGTCGTCGAACGGCTCCGGCAGCGGCACCTCGGTCTGCGGGTGTCGCGACAGCGACTCCTTGGCCGCCTTCACGTCCTCGCGCAGCGCGCGCTGAGCACGGCGGTCACCGGTTGACACCGGGCGCAGGAGGCTCTGCCAGCGGCCGGGGTCGCGGACGGACACCTGACGGCCGACGTGCTCGAGCAGCGCCTGGTCCACGTCGAGGCCGCCGAGGTCGGGCAGCCCGGCCTCCGCGAGCACCACGAACCCGTTCTGGGTGGCGCCGACGATGGCGACGTCGAAGGTGCCCGCGCCCAGGTCGTACACGGCGAGTGCCTTGCCGGGGGCGAGGCTCTGTCCGGGGAAGGACGCGAAGTGGGCCGCCGCGGCCACCGGCTCCGGCAGCAGCACGAGGTTCGAGCCGGCGCCGGCCTGCCGCGCCGCGGACAGCAGTACGTTGCGGCGCACCGGCCCCCACTGCGCGGGGTGGGTCAGGCGCACCTCGTCCGGTCTCTTGCCGCCGAGCTGTCGTGAGGTCTCGTCGATCACACGCCGCAGCACACCGGCGAGCGCGTCGGTCACGGGGACGACCTGGTCGCCGAGCAGCAGCGTGCCCTCGTCGACACGGCGCTTCGGGTTCGGCTCGAAACGTGCCGGGTCGAGCCGGGCCCGGCGCTCGGCATCCCGCCCGACCACGAGGTTCCCGTCCTCGGCGGCGAACACGGCCGACGGCATCATCGAAGCGCCGTCCACGTCCACCACCCGAGGCGGCCTGCCGTGTGCGGACAGCACGGCAACCGTGTTGGACGTGCCGAGATCCACCGACAGGACGTTCACGACTCTCCCCTCGTCGCCTTGCTGAGAGGAGATGCTGCCAGAACGCCCCGACACTGTGGGACGGGTCCCGCAGATCCACGCCCCCCGTGATCGACGCGCTACCGACCGTCAGGCTCGACGAAACCGCCCCTGACCTGGTCAAACGGAAATTGTCGGTGCCCGGGTTCATCATGGTCCCGTGAGTTCCGACGTGCTCGACCTCTTCTCACCGGCGACCAGGCAGTGGTTCACCGGCGCTTTCGCCATGCCCACCGAGGCCCAGACCGGCGCGTGGCAGGCAGCGGCGGCGGGCGAGCACGCGTTGGTCGTGGCACCCACGGGCTCCGGCAAGACACTCGCGGCGTTCCTCTGGGCGCTGGACCGGTTGGCGACGCGCCCGAAGCCCGCGGAACGCACGTCGCGCTGCCGTGTGCTGTACGTGTCGCCGCTCAAGGCACTGGCCGTCGACGTGCAGCGCAACCTGCGCGCGCCGCTCGCGGGCATCAGCCAGGCCGCAAGACGGCTCGGCGATCCCGACCCCGGCATCACGGTCGGCATGCGAACCGGTGACACCCCCGCCGACGAACGAAGGTCGTTCCAGCGCACCCCGCCGGACATCCTGGTGACGACCCCGGAGTCACTGTTCCTGCTGCTGACGTCCGCCGCGCGGGAGTCGCTGCGCGGAGTCGAGACGGTGATCGTCGACGAGGTGCACGCCGTCGCGGGCACCAAACGCGGCGCGCACCTCGCCGTGTCGCTCGAACGGCTCGACGCGCTGCTGCCCCGGCCCGCACAACGCATCGGGCTGTCCGCGACGGTCCGGCCGATCGATGAGGTCAGTTCGTTCCTGGCGGGTGGCCGACCGGTCTCGATCGTGGCACCCAAGATCGGCAAGACCATCGAGATGACGGTCGTGGTCCCGGTCGAGGACATGACCGAGCTGGACGGGCCACCGCCGGTCGAGGGTCCGCTCACGCCCGACCCGGACCTCGACCTGGAGCTGCCGGGCGGCCTCGGCACGTTGGAGGAGATGACCGGGCCCGTCGGCGGCACGCGGCGACCGTCGATCTGGCCCGCGGTGGAGGAGCGGGTGCTGGAGCTGGTGCGTCGGCACCGGTCCACGATCGTGTTCACCAACTCCCGGCGCCTGGCCGAGCGGCTGACGTCGAGGCTCAACGAGCTGGCGGCCGACCAGCCCGTCTACCCGGCGGACGTCGGCCACTTCCCCGCCAGCGCCATCGCGGGGTCGGGCTGGGGAGCCGGGGTGGCGGCACCGACCGTGGCAAGGGCGCACCACGGCTCGATGTCGCGTGAGCAGCGGACGTCGGTGGAGGAGGCGCTCAAGTCGGGGCAGCTGCCGTGCGTGGTGGCCACGTCGTCGCTGGAGCTGGGCATCGACATGGGCGCGGTCGACCTCGTCATCCAGATCGAGGCACCACCGTCGGTCGCGTCCGGCATGCAGCGCATCGGCCGGGCAGGCCACCAGGTCGGCGCGGTGTCGCGTGGCGTCATGTTCCCGAAGTTCCGCGGCGACCTGGTGTCGTGCGCGGTGGTCGCGGAACGCATGGCCGAGGGCGCCATCGAGGCCATGCGGTACCCGCGCAACCCGCTCGACGTGCTGGCGCAGCACGTCGTGGCGATGGTGGCGCTGGAGCCGTGGTCGCTGACGGACCTGGCCGCACTGGTGCGTCGGGCGGCCCCGTTCGCGGCCCTGCCCGAGTCGGCACTGCACTCGGTGCTGGACATGCTGGCGGGCCGGTACCCGTCGGAGGAGTTCGGCGAGCTGCGGCCAAGGGTGACGTGGGACAGGGTCAACGGCGAGCTGCGGGGACGCCCCGGCTCGCAACGGCTCGCGGTCACCTCCGGCGGCACGATCCCCGACCGGGGGCTCTACACGGTGATGACACCCGCGTCCGAGGGCGGCTCCGGCTCGCGGGTCGGCGAGCTGGACGAAGAGATGGTCTACGAGTCGCGGGTGGGCGACACGTTCCTGCTCGGCACGTCGGCATGGCGGATCGAGGACATCACCGCGGACCGCGTCATCGCCGTGCCCGCGCCTGGTGAACCGGCACGGATGCCGTTCTGGAAGGGCGACGCGCCGGGCCGTCCGCTCGAACTGGGCCGCGCGCTGGGGAAGTTCCTGCGCGAGGTGTCGAGCATGCCGGAGGACAAGGCGCTGGCCAGGGCCACGGCGGCCGGGCTGGACGCGTTCGCGGCAGGCAACCTGCTCGCGTACCTGAACGAGCAGAAGGAGGCGACCAGGCACGTCCCCGACGACCGGACGCTGCTGATCGAGCGGTACCGCGACGAGCTGGGCGACTGGCGGATGGTCGTGCACTCGCCGTTCGGGGCGCAGGTCAACGCACCGTGGGCGCTCGCGATCGGCGCACGGCTGCGTGAGCGGCGCGGGGTCGAGGCCCGGGTCGCGCACTCCGACGACGGCATCGTGATCCAGCTGCCGGACACCGTGGACGACGAGGGCGCGGACGTGGTGGCCTCCGCGGAGGACGTGCTGCTCGAACCGGACGAGGTCGAGCAGATCGTGGTGGCCGAGGTCAGCGGCTCGGCGTTGTTCGCGTCGCGGTTCCGGGAGTGCGCGGCACGGTCGCTCCTGTTGCCACGGCGCGATCCACGCAAGCGAACGCCGTTGTGGCGGCAGCGGCAGCGGGCGTCGCAGCTGCTGGCGGTGGCGGCCAAGTACGAGCAGTTCCCCGTGGTGTTGGAGGCCATGCGGGAGTGCCTGCAGGACGTGTACGACCTCGCCGGGCTGCGGTCGCTGATGTCCGAGGTGCGGTCGCGGAAGATGCGGGTCGTCGAGGTGGCGACGCAGTCCCCGTCGCCGTTCGCGCGCGGGATGATGTTCGGCTACACGGCGATGTTCCTGTACGACGCGGACGCGCCGCTGGCGGAACGGCGAGCCGCGGCACTGTCGCTGGACTCGTCGCTCCTGGCCGAGCTGCTGGGGTCGGAGGCGATCCGGGAGCTGCTCGACCCGGAGGTGCTCGACGAGATCGAGCATTCGCTGCAACGGCTCGACCCCGCACGGCACGCCAGACACGCGGAGGACGCGGCGGACCTGTTGCGGTTCCTGGGAGATCTCTCGCCTGCGGAGGCGGCGCTGCGCGGGGTGGAGCCGGGTTGGCTCGACGAGCTGGAGCGGCAGCGACGGGTGATCCGGGTGCGCATCGCGGGTGCGGACCGGTACGTGATCATCGAGGACGCGGGAAGGATGCGGGACGCACTCGGGGTCGCGTTGCCGGTCGGCGTGCCAGAGGCGTTCACGGAGCCGGTGGACGACCCACTGGGTGACCTGCTCTCCCGCTACGCGAGGACACACGGCCCGTTCCAGGCCGCAGAGGTGGCGACGAGGTTCGGCCTGGGTGTGGCGGTGGTGACGGGGGTACTCGACAGGATGGTCGGCACGGGCCGGCTGGTACGGGGCGAACTGCGGCCGGGCGGCACGCATGTCGAGTACTGCGACGCGGACGTGCTGCGCCGGGTCCGACGGGCGTCGCTCGCGAAGCTGCGAGCCGAGGTGGAACCGGTGGAACCCGCGGCGCTGGGCCGTTTCCTGCCGGTGTGGCACGGCGTGGGCAAACGCTTGCGCACGGCCCCGACAGCGGACGACGTGCTCTCTGTGGTGGAGCAGCTGGCAGGCGCGCCGCTGCCAGCGAGCGGGCTGGAGTCGCTGATCCTGCCGTCACGGTTGCCGGGCTACACACCGTCCCTGCTGGACGAGCTGACCACGGCGGGCGAGGTGACGTGGTGCGGCACAGGCTCACTGGCCGGCGGCGACGGCTGGATCGCCGTGGCACCAACGGATGTGGCCGACCTGCTGCTGCCGGACGTCGAGGAGGCGGTGCCGGACACGCCACTGCACGGAGCCGTACTGTCCGCGATGGACGGTGGCGCGTTGTTCTTCCGGCAGCTCGCGGACCGAGCATCGGCGGTCCTGCTGGACGGAGGTGCGCAGGCACCGTCGGACGCGGACGTGGTAGCGGCACTGTGGGATCTGGTGTGGTCGGGTTTGGTCACCAACGACACGATCGCGCCGCTGCGTGCGCTGGTGTCAGGCCGGGGTGCGGCACACAAACCACGAAGGTCGACCCCGCGTGGCCGGTACGCACGGCTGCGAGGCGCCCGCCCGGCGATGCCGAGCAGGACGGGCCCACCGACGGTAGCGGGCCGCTGGTCACTGGTGGTCCCGCGAGAGGAGGACCCGACGCGGCGGGCCCATGCCCGCGCGGAGGCGTTCCTGGAGCGCCACGGCGTACTGACCCGAGGGGCGATCGACACCGAGCGGGTGACCGGTGGCTTCAGTGGCGTGTACAAGGTGTTGCGCGCCATGGAGGAGACGGGGCAGATCGTGCGAGGCTACGTGGTGGAAGGCCTTGGGGCGTCACAGTTCGCGGCGCGGGGGGCCGTGGACCGGCTGCGCGCGCTGTCACGTTCGGACAGTCCGCAGTCGACGGACACGGAGGCGACCGTGCTGGCGGCGGCAGACCCGGCACAGCCGTACGGCGCCGCGTTACCGTGGCCCGACCCGACGGGAGACGGAAAGCACCGCCCTGCCAGGAAAGCCGGTGCGCTGGCGGTGCTCGTGGACGGTGTGCCTGCGCTCTATGTGGAGCGTGGCGGCAAGTCGCTGCTGTCGTTCACCGAGGACGACGCGGTGTTGCGCGCAGGAGCGGAAGGACTGTCGAAGGCAGTCAGGGAGGGATGGCTTGGACAGTTGGCCGTGCAGCGAGCCGATGGCGAGGTGGCGCTGACGTCGAACCTGGCGGAGGTGCTCCGGGACGCCGGGTTCCGCGCCACACCCAAGGGGTTGCGGTTGCGGGCCTGACATCTACTCCCGGCACGGACCGACCACCTGGCTCGCGGCTGCGGCCCGACCACCAGAGCGGCACCTGCGGCCCGACCACCTGGTTCGCGACCACGGCCTGGCCACCTGAGAGGAACGCGTACGCCGTCACCGCCGACGGCTCGCTCTGGGCGTGGGGCACCAACGCCAGTGGCACGCTCGGCAACGGTTCCGCCGTCGCCTACTCCCGTGTCCCGGTGCGGGTGTCCGGCCTCACCGGGGTCGTCGCGGCCGCGGGCGGCGGCATCACCGCGTTCGCGGTCAAGCGGGACGGCACCGTCTGGTCCTGGGGCTCGAACTGGCTCGGCGCCCTCGGCAACGGCAGCGACTGCGAGTGCGCGTCGAACGTGCCGGGACAGGTCGTGGACATCGGCGGCGCGGTCGACGTCGGCTCCCACGGTTACGGCGGGCTGGTGCTGGACAACGCGGGCCGGGTCTGGGGATGGGGGTCGAACCAGAACGGCGAGCTGGGCACCCAGCCGAGCGGCTCCCGGCCCCGACCGGGACTGATCCCCGGCCTGGCGGGGGTCACCGCGCTCGGCGACGGCGGGCAGGCGCTCGTGCCGCGCCCCTGAAACCCGGGGCTACTTGTCCTTCTCCAGGGCCGCCAGCCGTAGTTCCAGCTGGTCGACCCGGTGACGGAGAAGCATCACCTGTGCCTCCAGGCTGACCTCCCGTTCGGCTCGGCGTTGGATGCGTGGGGAGCGGGCCGCCCGTTCCACCACCGCGTCCAGTGGGACGAGGCGTTGCGGCCCGTTCGGCCCGTCTACCAGGCGAGACTCGATCTCGCCGTTGCGATACCACGCTCTCAGGGCCGAGCGGGACACGCCCGTCTCCTGTTCCGCCTGGGCCAGGGGCACCCACGGGGTCTCCTCCAGCTGGGCGAAGAGTTCCAGCTCGTCGCGCCAACGGGATAGGCGATCGTCCCAGTCCGACATAGCGTCACCCTATCATTGACACTGTATTGACAGGGTTGTGCGCGCCGCCGACCATCATTGACATGTTCGAGAGGTTCACCACCAACGCTCGCGCGGTCGTCATCCGCGCTCAGGAAGAGGCTCGCGACCTACAGCACGACTACATCGGGACCGAGCACATCCTCCTCGGGCTCTTCGCCATGCCCTCCAGTCTCGCGGCGCAGGCCCTGCTGCGGCTCGGGGTCACGGCGGCGGCCGTCCGGGAGGCCGTCGAGGCCGAGGTCGGACGCGGCAAAACAACGCTGGGCGGGCACATCCCGTTCACCCGGCGTGCCAAGAAGGCGCTGGAGCTTGCCCTGCGGGAGGCGTTGCAGCTCAAGCACAACTACATCGGGACCGAGCACATCCTCCTCGCGCTCGAGCGGGAGGGTGAGGGACTCGCGGCCAAGATCCTCGCCGCGCAGGTCAGTGATCTCGCCACCATTCGCGCCACCGTGCACGAGCTGCTCGGCAGTGGACAGCAGGAAGGCGCCGTCGACGCCGCGCCCAACCGCACCACCGCGGCCGACGAGGTCGTCAGTGCCGCGCAAGCGCTCGCCGGTGGTGCGCCCATGGGCAGCCACCACCTCCTGGAGGCCCTCATCCGTGCCGAGGGGAGCATGGCCGCCAAGGTCCTCAGCGATCTCGGTATCGACGCCGCCGCCATCGCCGAGAAGGTCGACGAGTTCGACACCGACGAGACCACCGACGCCACTCCCCAGGAGAGCGCCGCGCGGCGGATGGAGCTGCGTGTCGTCAGCACCGAGGGTGGCGAGGGCACCGATGAGGTGCACCTCGTCTTCCGCGACCAGGCCACCATCGGGCTCGCCAAGGCCGTTTCCGCACTCATCGACGGGCCCATCACGGGGACCGGACCCGTCGCGGGGAAGTTCGTCCCCATCTGGACGGTGACCAACGAGCTGCTGATGACCCTCCTGCAGTCGATGCGCGATCCCGTGGAGGAAGGCGCCGAGCGTGGCGGCAAGGCGGCGCTTCTCGTCCGCCGGGTGCTGCACGACCGACTGCGCAGGCGCGGTGGCGGCCAGGCCGCCGGATAGGCCATGACCGAGGGGACCGGGAGGCGCGGCCGGCACCGGCCGCGCCTCCCGCCCTCGTCACCGCTCGCGCCAGAAGGCCAGCTTGTGGTCGGTCTCGTAGTCCGTGCGGTGCACGCCGTCCAGGCCGGACGCCAGTGACAGGACGTACCGCCCGTCACGGAAGCACTGCCAGCCCGGGTCGCCGGTGCGTGCGAAGCGCGTCCAGCGGTCGATCATGGTGTTCCGCAGGTCCTCCTGCGTGGCCGGCGTCAGGTAGCGGACCGAGAACAGGTACGGCAGCTCCAGCATGTGGCTCGCGCCTGCCGGGAAGCTCGCCGAGGGCGCGCCGGGGAACCACGGTGTGTCCCGCTCGGCGAACTCGTAGGCGTACACCGGCACGTGACGGGCCAGCAGCCTGCGGCTCTCGTCGATCTGCAGCGCCCAGTTCCGGTCGGTGAGGGCGGCCGCCAACGCCTCGCTAGGCGAGCCGTGGTCGGTGAGCGGGTATCGCGCGAGCACGTCTTCCGCGGCCGCGTCGAAGTTCTCGGCCACGGCGGCCGGGTACGCGGCGGCCGTGAGCGGGGGCATGCCGGCCAGCTCGAGACCGGCCAGCCTGCCGGCCTCCTCGTCGTGGTTGCCGCCGATCAGGACGGGCACGCGGTTGAACCGGCCGGTCGCGATCGCCTCGGCCGGGCTCACGGGCAGGAGCTCGCCGCCGACGACCGGGCGGTACTCGTCGTGGCCGGCGCCGGATGCCGCGACCAGCTCGGCGGCCGTCCTGCCGCGCAGGCACGCGGCGTCGGCACAACCCAGGGCAGCGGCGAGGCCAAGGGCCTGCTGTTCCGCCTCGACCTGGTCGCGGTAACCCTGTGTGCAACCCGCGCTCTGGACGATCGCCCGGTGGAACAGCCCGGCCGAGTGGGGCGACGCGAGGTGCGCGCACACGCTGTAGCCGCCGGCGGACTGACCCATGATCGTGACGTTGTGGGGGTCGCCGCCGAAGCCGGCGATGTTGTCACGCACCCAGCGCAACGCGGCCTGCTGATCGGCGAGCCCGAGGTTGCCCGCGTCGGGGCCTAGCTCCGGGTGGGCGAGGAACCCGAACGGGCCGAGGCGGTAGTTGATCGTGACCGCGACGACGTCTCCCCTGGTCACGAGCGTGTCCGGCCGGTAGTTGGCGCCGGCGCCGTAGTTGAAGCTGCCGCCGTGGAGGTACACGAGCACCGGCCGGCGTCGACCGGGTGTGGCGGGAGTCGTGACGTTGAGCCGCAGACAGTTCTCGCTCTGGTCGGGTGGCGCCAGTGGGATGTCCATTGGTTGCGGGCACGCGGGCATCTCACCCGTTGGTGGCGCCAACGGGACGGGCCTAGGTGGATCCCAGCGTTCAGCCTGGGCATAGCGGATCCCGGTGTAGGTGCGGGTCTCGGCGGTGGGTTCGGCATCCGCGCCGAGGCTGAGCAGGCCGGCGACCGCGGTGAGCAGCAGTGGTTTGAGGTTCATGCCGGGACTGTACGAGCGCCTTAGGCATTTGCGCAAGACGATTGCGTGAGACGATCGCCTCAAGCGTCGTTGCTAGGCTCGCCCGCGTGGGCAACCGGGAAGACCTGCTGGCAGCGGCGAAGCAGTGCCTGCTGGAGAAGGGCTACGACCGCACGACGGTGCGCGACATCGCGACGGCGGCGAACGTGAGCATGGCGGCGATCGGCTACCACTACGGCTCACGCGAGACGCTGCTGAACGAGGCGTTGTTCCGCACGCTGGACGACTGGGGCGACCGGGTCGGCAGGGCGGTGGCGCCGGACCCGACCGTGCCGGACACCCCGGACGCCCAGTTCGAGTCGAAGCTGCGCAGGCTGTTCGAGTCGTTCGCGGAGAACCGGCAGGTGTGGCTGGCGAGCATCGAGGCGTTCATGCAGGCACAGCGCTCACCCGAGCTGCGTGCGCAGCTGGCGGGCGGTCAGCTCGAAGGCAGAAGGGGCCTGGCCGCGATGGTGACCGGCCAGTCCGAGGAGGAGATCCCGGACGCCGTGACCCGCTCGGTGGGCGGGGTCCAGATGGCGCTGATCTCCGGGTTGATGGTCCAGTGGCTGATGGACAAGGACCTGACCCCGACCGCGGCCGAGGTCATGACGGGCCTGCGCACACTCCTCGGCGTCGAGAAGAGCTGAAGCCCCGGACGACGGCTCAGCGTGGGGTCAGCACGCAGAACTCGTTGTCCTCCGGGTCGGCCATCACCTGCCAGGGAACCGAGCCCTGGCCGATGTCGAGCTTGCGGGCACCCAGCTCCAGCACGCGGGTCACCTCTGTCCAGTGGTCGTCCTCCAGTAACGGGGCCACGTCCAGGTGGACGCGGTTCTTGATCTCGTGCGGGTGCGTTGTCGGGATGAACTCCAGCCAGGGCCCCCTGCCCGTAGGCGAGCGCAGGGACGCCGTGTTCTCGGTGGTCTCGGCCACCTGCCAGCCTGCCGCCGCGGACCAGAACTCCGCCAGCCTCAGCGGGGTCAGTGCGTCCACCACGATGGCTGCCACCGCTCCGGTCGCCATGTACTCCGGGCGCGGGTCCAGTACGCAGAACTCGTTGCCCTCCGGGTCGGCCAGCACGATCCACGGAACGTTGTGTTGGCCTATGTCGGCTCGAGTGGCGCCGAGGGACAGGGCGTGCGCTACCTGCGCCAACTGGTGGTCCGGCGACTCGCTCGCCAGGTCCAGGTGTACGCGGTTCTTCACCGCCGTCTTCGGCTCCGTCGCCGGGACGAAGACCAGGTCCAGGTCCCAGCCGTCGTCCGGTGGGGCCTGTAGGTCCACCTCGTCGGCGTTCGCGAACGACACCTCCCAGCTGAGCAGGTTCGCCCAGAACCGGGCCAGGGCCTGCGGGTCGAGCGCGTCTACCACCACGTTGCACAGTCGCGTGGACATGCGCAGAAGCTAGCGGACCACACCGACATCGGTCAGCGTGTCGCCACCTTGAGCAGGTCCCTCAGCTGCGACACCACCTCCTGGTCGCCGGCCTCCAGCACGTGCGCGCCCGGCCGCCTGCCCCACAGCCACAGGTACATCCCCGCCGGGTCGCTCGACACGATCGCGTCGACCGGCTCGTCGGCCTCCGCCCGCCACGCCGACGTGCCGGTCGGGGTGATCTGGACGATCCACCGCCTGTCGCCCGTGTGCACGGCCACGCGACCCGGACGCAGGTCGGCGATGCCGAGTACCCCGAGGCGGTGCGTGAACCACAGGGTCAGGATCTCGTCGACGCCGTCGAGCGCGATCTCTGGTGGGATGCCGCCGACCATCGCGGCCGCGCCGCCCATCTGCACGTCGTAGCGGTGCACGGTCGTCTCGTGGGCCAGCCTGCGGTACCAGAACCCGTAGTTCTGGTGCTCCGGCCACCACGTGGGCGCTCCTTCCAACGGGTCGTGGCGCGCCAGCTCGTGTACGACCTCCAGCAGCCCGGCACGCAGGTAGTCGACGAGCGACTGGTCCTCGGCGGGCGCACGCTGCCAGCGGGTTGGCCGCGTGCGGTCGTGCAACCACGACACCACCATCCGGTACACGCTGCCGACGTGCCGCACGACCTCCCCCAGCCGCATGCCCGGCAGGTGCGGCACCTCCGACTCGAGATCCGATCCGATGGTCGAGGTGGCGAGCCGCTCGCCCTCGACCTCCAGCACGTCCAGCAGGTTGGGGTAACCGATCAGCGGGGTGACGGTCACTGGTCGCGCGTGACCGCGGCGCGGATCATCCGCGCCACCAGCTCGAGGAACTGCCCGGCCTGGCGCACCAGGTCGTCGGCGGACCGGGTGCTGACCGCACGCGTGATCCCGGCCTGCACCGACGCGCGGGTGGCCGAGCAGGACGCGAAGAACGCGGCCCACTCCCGCAGCTCCGGCGCCACCGACGACAGCAGCGTCCACACGCTCATCGGACGTGCGCGACCGCGGTGCGGCCGCCCACGCAGCGCCAGCAGCGCCGCCCCGGCACGTAACGCCGTCAGGTAGGCGGCCGCGAAACGCTGAGCCGGGTCGTCCTCCAGCTCCGCGGTGCGCAGACCAAGCTCCGCCTGGGCGAGCAGGCCGAGCGCGGACTCCGGCGCCGCCGGGTGGTTCGGAAAATCCAGGGTCGCGGTCACGGGAACGGCCTCCTCGTGGATCACTGAAGGTGACAACGAGCCGTGGGGAAGCCGGCGTGCTCGGTGGCGAGGCGCTTCCCCCGCCCCACCACCGAGCAGTGTTCGAACCTCTGTTCGAACGAATCCACCATAACCCCAGGTGCCTGGGTGCATCAACCTCGGTCGGGAATTTCCGCGCGAAAGGCGCCACTCGCGTGATCAGATAAGCCATGACCACTCTCGACCACCCCTCGATCAGCAAGATGGCCGCGGCGCTGCGTGAGGCGGGCATGGCCGCGGCGGCGGACGGCATCCGCATCCTCGACGACGAGGTGCGCACCGCGGCGGCAGCGGCGGCGGCCCTCGGCGTCGAGGTGGGCGCGATCGCCAACAGCCTCGTCTTCCGGGCCACGCACGGCGACGAGGTGGCGCCCCTGCTCGCCCTCACCTCCGGCGCGCACCGCGCGGACACGGTCGTCCTCGCGCGGCTGGCCGGGGCGGACGAGGTGGGGAAGGCGGATCCGGCGTTCGTGCGCGAGCACACCGGTCAGGCCATCGGAGGAGTTGCCCCTGTGGGCCATCCTCGGCCGATACAGACGATCGTGGACCGGGATCTGGCAGGCTATGCGGTGGTCTGGGCGGCAGCGGGCCACCCCAAGTCGGTGTTCCCGACGACCTACGCCGACCTGCTCGCCCTCACAGGGGGCGCGGCGGCGGACGTCGCGGGGCAGGAGGAGAATCACACGTCGTGACCGCGGTTCCGCCACGCGTAGAACGGTTCGTCGACCTCAGCGCCGACGACCTGCGCGCTCGCCTGCCAGAAGCCCTGTCGCTGTACGTCACGGCGATGCGCTACCCGACCGGCACGGCCGAGCAGCGTGCGCCCATGTGGCTGGCGCACATGCTCCGCGCCGACTGGCGCTGCGCGGGAGCCTTCGACACCGACGACCACATGGTCGGCATCGCCTACGGCTACCGTGGCGCGTCCGGGCAGTGGTGGCACGAGCAGGTGCGGCGCGGCATCGTCGAGCGCTCCGGCACCGCGCTGGCCGAACGCTGGCTCGAGGACTACTTCGAGCTGACCGAGGTGCACGTGCGGCCGGTCAACCAGGGCCGGGGCATCGGCGAGGAGCTGCTTCGCAGGCTGCTGGCGAACGTACCCAGCGCGAACGTGCTCCTGTCGACGCCGGAGGGCCCGTCCCGCGCGTGGCGGCTGTACTACCGGATGGGCTTCACCGACGTGCTGCGCCACTACCGGTTCACCGGCGACCCCCGACCGTTCGGCGTGCTCGGCCGGGTCCTTCCACTGTGAACCGTGCACTGTGACCGGTCATTTGGGTCAGCCACAGTGCACAGTACTTTGTGAAACACCAACAGCGACCGGTAAGACCACCCGATCAACTGACCATGTCTGTTGGTGTTGAGGCCGCTACCGGTTCCTTTGTGGCCACCGGCAGGGAGACCACGTCGGCCTGCTGCCTGCTCGGCACCAGCCTGCGCGCCCAACGCCGCACACGCTCGGAGAACGTGTCCAGCTTGGCGAGCGGGATGGTGTGGCCGTACCTGGCCTTGGCCGCCAGGTAACGCCTGGCCTCCGGGCTCTGACCACGCACGAGGAACGGCTGCTGGTCGACCTGGAAATCCGCCGTGGACAGTGCTGCCACCTTGGCCGGGTTGTTGGTGAGCAACCGGATGTGCCGAAGGTTCAGACTGCGGAGGATCGCGACGGCGTCCTCATAGGTCCGACAGTCCTCCGGCAGGCCGAGCGACCGGTAGCTGGAGAACGTGTCGATGCCGTGCCGTTGCGTCAGCTGGTAGCCGAGCGCCTTGGCGAGCAGCCCGGCACCTCTTCCCTCCTGGTCGAGGTAGATGAGCACGCCCGCGCCGGCCTTGCGCATCATGGCCATCGACTGTCGCAACTGGTCACGGCAGTCGCAGTCGACGGATTCGAAGATCTCGCCGTACACGCATCGCGAGTGGATCCGAACGAGACAACCGTTCGTCGGCTCACCGAATACGGCGGCGCACGGGCGATTGCCGTGCATTTCGGAGACATCGCCGAGTACGACAACGCGGAAATCCCCGTCAGCGTGCCTCAGCTCGTGCTCCGTCAGGTTCCTGTCGCCCAACGGGGCTACCCCACACTCTGGTCCGACTCCAACGTCCGCCCAACGTCACTGGGCTTCGGCATGGCGTCTGTGATGATGTCGATGGAAAGGTTCGTGGCCATCGCCGCGGTCGCCCACTTGAGCGTCTCGTCGGTGAGGTCCCGTCGACCAATCCTCAACAAATGGTGCAACAAGGCGGCTGAAAAAGCCTCCCGTGCGCCGGGTGAGTCGGTGAGCGGTACCGATGGTGCGTTGATCGTCGCCTGCAGTTGAGGAGAGCTGATCATGGCCTGGAAGTTCTCGACGACGCACACCGTGGTGACTCCCATGGTGCGCAGCTGTCGTGCGACCTCTTCCATCGTCCTGCCGGCACCGCGGTCCGGCAACAGCTGCCGCAGCGCCCATTCCGACCCGACGACGTAGTCCACTCCACCGAGCTCACGGTAGATCTGCTGTGGACGCTCCAGCGGCGGCGATGCCTGCAGCAGCACCAGTGGTTCCCTTGGCAGGCTGCGTGCGGTGTTGAGAGTCCACTTGACGACGTCGACCGGCGCTTCCAGAGTCACGAGCACGGCGTCGGCGTGTGCCAGGGCCTGGCTCATTGTCTGGTTTCGCATGTCTCTTGTGGAGAGTGCGACCCGGAGCTGGTTCTTCCAGCCGATCGTGGCTGCGTCTCCGTTCGGCAGCACAATAACCTGTGCGACCGGCGTCGACTCCCCCGGTGCTCGGACGATGAGGTCCGTCGCGAGGTCCTCGGCACGCATGTACTCGAGCAGCCTGGTCGCAGGCTCGTCGTCGCCGATCGCCGCGGCGAAGCGCACGTCGAAGCCCATGCGAGCACCGGCCACGGCCAGGTTGAGGCCCTTGCCGCCGGGGTTCATCTGGAACGACGTGGCCTGCACCGACTCACCCTTCTCGGGCAGCCGTTCGACGACGGACACCAGGTCCATCACCGCCCCGCCGACGACCACGACGGCGTTGGCGCGCTCATCCGTCGACACCGGACGGACGCCGCCTGCCGCACGAACGATCCGTTCGGCGAGAACTCCGAGCGTGCGTTCCTCCACTGACCCACGCAGCCCCCGCACCGTCGGCGCGGGGGGCGAGGACGAGACACCCATCAGCTCGTGCAGCGCCGTCCACCCCTCGGACAGCGCGATACGGCGTATCCCCAGATCAGCCCGATAGAGCCGAGCAGCGAGCTCCGGCCTGTCGTTCAGCCGCTCGCCCAACAGCCCGAGCGCGAGCACGACGTCGGCGATCAGCCGGTCGGTCGGCGACAGCTCCGCCACCACCCCGGCGACCGCATCGACGATCGCCTGCTCGACCGGCACCCCAGACTCGCGGATGACCCGCTGGACCACCGGTAGGTCCGCGAGGACCCGGGTGTCCACCTCGGTGTCGCGCAGTCGCCGCGCGCTCAGGCCGGCATGGGTCCTCAGCTTGAGGAAGACGCCGCGGACGCCGATGACTTCCGCGTCGGTTGCCATGGCCAACCTCCACTGCATGTCATTTGCCTCCCACTATCTCGCGTCGGGCAAGCACCCGGACCCACCGAACGGGCGGTAAATCGGACCGGGGAGCCGCCCCGCGCACGACACCGGGAGGCTCTGTCTGCCAGATGACACAGGCCTGTCACCTGCGGTAATGAGAAGTTGACCATGATACCGGGGGTGGCCCCGACGGGTGCCACCAGCGCACCTTCCGGGTAGAGAAGGAGTCGCCGGCTGTGATTTTTTCGTCACCTGATTGGTCGAATGCGACTACCCAGGCGTGATTTTTTGGGCTAGATGGCGGCCAGGCACTCCCTCAAGGTGTCCAACCCCATCTGCCCGAGGTACAGCGCCTCCATGTGGAAGGCCTTGAGGTCGAAGGCCGCGCCCTTGCGTGCCCTGGCCTCGTCACGGGCGGCCAGCCAGAGCCGCTCACCGAGCTTGTAGGCGGGCGCCTGGCCCGGCCAGCCGAGGTAGCGGTCGACCTCGTCGACCACCAGCTCGCGCTCGGTGATGGTGCGGGTCAGCATGAACTCCAGCCCCAGTTCGGGGGTCCAGCGCTCGCCCTCGTGGAAGCCCGTCCCAGCGGGGATCCCGAGCTCGAGGTGCATGCCGATGTCGATGATCACCCGCGCCGCGCGGAACAGGTTCTCGTTGAGCATCCCGTAGAGGTTGCCGTCGTCGGTGAGGTAGCCGAACTCGCGCATCAGGCGTTCCGCGTACAGCGCCCAGCCCTCCGAGTAGGCGGGCACCCAGGCCAGCATCCGCTGGAACTTGTTCAGCCGCTCCGCCTCGTACATGGCGGTCGCGATCTGCATGTGGTGGCCGGGCACGCCCTCGTGGTAGACGGTGCTCAGCTCGCGCCACGTGGTGAAGGCGGCCTTGTCCGGCGGCAGCGCCCACCACATGGCACCCGGACGGCTGAAGTCGTCGCTCGGGTTGGTGTAGTACGCGCCCGCCGAGCCGCCGGGCGGGGCGATCCGGCAGTCCAGCCGCATGATCGGGTCCGGGATGTCGAAGTGCACGCCACGCAGGTCGGTCAGTGCCTGGTCGGACAGCTTCTGCATCCAGTCGCGGAACTCGGCGACGCCCCGCACCTGGTAGCGCGGGTCAGCGTCGAGCACCTCGGCCGCCTCGACCAGCGAGGCACCCGGCCTGATGCGGTTCGCGATCTCCTTCATCTCCGCCTCGAGGCGGAGGAACTCCGTCCAGCCCCACTCGTAGGCCTCACGCAGGTCAAGGGCCGCGCCGAGGTAGTGGCGGGAGTGCAGCCGGTAGGCGTCCTCGCCGACGGCGTCCTTCGCGGGCGCCTTGGGCAGCAGCTCGGTGCGCAGGAACTCCGCGAGGTCCGCGTACGCCTGCGACGCGGCGGCGGCACCGGCGTCCAGCTCGGCGCGCAGGCTGTCCGGGCCACCGGCGGCGAACTCGGTGAAGAAGCCGTCGCTCCACCTGGCGCACTGCGTGGCGACCTTCTCGACCTGGCGGCGGGCGGCCACGTGCCCGCGTGCGGCCGCGTGGCTCAGGCCTGCCTGGTAGCCGGCGACCGCCTCCGGCATGCGGGACAGGCGCGTCGCGATGGTCGCCCAGTGCTCGGCCGTCTCGGCGGGCATCAGGTCGAACGTCTCCCGCAGGTCCTGCGGCGGGCTGGCCAGCACGTTCAGGTCGCCCTCGACCAGTCCGGCGTCGTACAGCTCGACGTCGACGCCGAGCCGCTCGGTGAACACCGCCTTCGCCACCCGCTCGCGGTCGTCGGCCGGCTCGGCCGCCGCCATGTCCGCCAGGGCCTTCCTGGCCAACTCGTTGCGTGCCGCGCAGCCGTCCGGGGACAGGTCCGGCAACCGGTCGTCGTAGCCCGGCACACCCAGGGCCGTGGCCACAGTCGGTGACAGCTCTACGTATTGGTCTACAAAGGAGTCGGCGATCCGGTGCACGGTCATGGCGCGGACGGTACCCACTGATCGGGCGACGAGCACAGGATTTCGCCACGACGAGGTGTGCTGGCAGGATGGCGCGGTGCGCAGCGCATTCAGGGTCGTTCGGTTATTCGTGCTGTTCGGCGTGCTGGTGTGCTCGCTGTCCGGCTGTCTCCGGGTGCACGCGGCCCTCGCCGTGTCCCCGGACGACCGCGTGTCCGGGGACCTGATCGTCGCCTCGGTCCGGGCCAGCGACCAGGACAACGGGCCGACGCTGACCATCCCGCCGGAGCTGTCGGACCGGGTCCGCACGGAGAAGTACGTCGACGGCGAGTACGTCGGTCAGCGGATCACGTTCTCCAAGCTGCGGTTCGTCGACGTGACACAGCTCGTGCAGACCATCTCCGAGGCCAAGCAGTACCGGCTGTCGCTGCGCAGGGCAGGCAACGTCGTGACGCTCGCCGGGTCCATCGACCTCACGCAGCTGCCCAAGGACCGCGCGGACGTCCAGATCAAGGTCGCGTTCCCCGGGTCGGTGAGCCGCACGAACGGCGACGAGGACGACGGCACGGTCAGCTGGTCACCCAACCCCGGCGCGGTGACCGAGTTCGACGCCATCGCCCAGTACTCGACCAACGACGACGGCTCGTGGGTGCGGTGGGCGCTGCTGGTCGGCGGCGCAGCCCTGCTGGCCGCGATCATCGCCACCCTGCTCGCGCTGATCGCCCACCGGCGCAGCCGAAGCTCCGACCGGGCGCAGGCGACTACCTAGGCGACCGGCTGGGCCTTGCGACCAGGCACCAGGCCCAGCCGGTCGACCACGATCTCCTTGGTCGCCTTCGCACGGTTGAACGTGTAGAAGTGCAGGCTCGGCACGCCCTCGGCGAGCAGGCGTTCACACAGCTCGGTGGTCACGTTCATGCCCTCCTCGCGGAAGGCCTTCGGGTCACCGGTGAACCGGTCCATGCGTGCCACGAGCGCGGCGGGGACCTCCTCGCCGGACAGCTCGACGGTCTTGCTGAGGATCCTCGGGGTCGTCAGCGGCATCACGCCGGGCAGCAGCACGGTCTCGCAGCCTGCCGCGGCGACGCGGTCACGCAGGCGCAGGAAGTCCTCCGCCTCGAAGAACAGCTGGGCGATAGCGAAGTCCGCGCCCGCACGGAGCTTGCTGACCAGGTACCTGGTGTCGGTGTCGAGGTCCGCGGAGCGCGGGTGGCCGTACGGGAACGCCGAGACGCCGACGCAGAAGTCGCCGAGCGAGCGGACCAGGCGCACCAGCTCCTCGGCGTAGTTCAGCCCTTCGGGGTGCCTGACCCACTCGCCGTTGGGGTCGCCGGGCGGGTCGCCACGCAGGGCGAGGACGTTGCGGATGCCGAGCGAGGCGTACCAGCCGATGACGTTGCGCAGCTCGGCGACCGAGTGGTCGACGGCGGTGAGGTGCGCCATGGACACGAGCGTCGTCTCGGTCACCACGCGACCGGTGGTGCGGATCGTGCGGTCGCGCCCGGAGCCACCCGCGCCGTAGGTCACCGAGACGAACGCCGGGTCGAGACCCTCCAGGGACCGGATGGAGTTCCACAGGCGCAGCTCGTCCGCGTCGTCGCGCGGAGGCATGAACTCGACCGAGAACACCGGCCGGTCACCAGGAATGCGATCCACGACCTTAGTCATGTGAACAAGGGTAGTGATCGGGCCTACACGCGGCCTCAAGGACACCCCGCCGATGCATAGCGCGGGCCCAACACGCACGATAGGCACGTGACCCTGGAGATCGACGGCGAGATCGACGTCGCAGTGCACCGGCACGTCGAGGTCCTGCTCAGGCGCTACCTCGCGCAGCGGCGCGGCGAGCTGCCCGAGCTGGCACAGACGTTCGCCGCCGCGGTGGACACGCTGTCCGACTTCGCGCTGCGAGGTGGCAAGCGCATCCGCCCCACGTTCGCCTGGTGGGGCTGGCGGGCGGCGGGTGGCGAGGGCACCGGGCCGCGTGCGGAGGCCGTGCTCACCGCGGTCAGCGCGCTCGAGCTGATCCAGACCTGCGCGCTCGTCCACGACGACCTCATGGACGCCTCCGAGCTGCGGCGGGGCAAGCCCACCGTGCACGTCCGCTTCACCGAGGCCCACCGCGCGGGTGGGTGGCTCGGCGAGCCGGAGCGTTTCGGCATGGCCGCCGCGATCCTGCTCGGCGACATCGCGCTGGCGTGGGCGGACGACATGTTCACCGGCGCGCCCCTGTCCGACGAGATGCGCCGCGCCGCCCGCGAGCCGTGGCTCACCATGCGCTCGGAGATGTTCGCGGGCCAGTACCTCGACGTGCTGGCCCAGGCCGAGGGCGACGAGTCGGAGGACCGCCCGTTCGGCGTGGCCCGGCTCAAGACCGCCGCGTACACCGTCGAACGGCCGCTGCACATGGGGGTCGCGCTCGCGGGGGCCGGGCAGGACACCGTCGACGCGGTCCGCACGTTCGGCACCGACATCGGCATCGCCTTCCAGCTGCGGGACGACCTGCTCGGCATGTACGGCGACACCGAGGTCACCGGCAAGCCCGTCGGCGACGACCTGCGGGAGGGCAAGCGCACGCTGCTCGTGTCGCTCGGACTGCGCTACGCGGACGAGGCAGGCAGGCACGCCGACGCGGAGCACCTGCGGGGCACGCTCGGCGACCCCGAGCTGACGCGGGAGACCATCGACCGGGTGCGTGAGCTGCTCGTCCAGGTCGGCGCGGTCGACGAGCTGGAGCGGCGGATCGAGCGCCTCACGACCTCCGGGCTCGCCGCGCTGGAGACCTCCGGGCTCACCGAGCCGGGCCGCACCAGGCTCGCCGACCTCGCGATCGCCGCGACCCGGCGGGACCGCTGAATGCGGGGCCTGGACGGCCCGACCGACCACGTCGTGGTGGTCGGCGCCGGGCTGTCCGGCCTGTCCGCGACACTGCACCTGCTCGGTGCTGGCAGGCGGGTGACCGTGCTGGAGGCCGCGCCGCACGTCGGCGGCCGCGCCGGTGGCGACCGGCTGGGTGACTACCGGATCGACACCGGCGCGTCCGTGCTGACCATGCCCGAGCTGCTGGACGAGGCGTTCGCCGCCGTCGGCTCGTCGCTGGCCGACCGGGTCGAGCTGACCCGGCTCGACCCGGCCTACCGCGCGAGGTTCGCCGACGGGAGCACCATCGCCGTGCACACCGACGCGGGCGCCATGGAGGCGGAGGTGCGCCGCGTCGCGGGGCCGGGGGAGGCGGCGGGCTACCGGCGCCTGCGTGCGTGGCTCACCGAGCTGTACCGGGTGCAGCGGGACACGTTCATCGGCGCCAACTTCGACTCGCCGCTCGACCTGGTGTCCCCCGCCCTCGCCCGGCTCGCCGTGCTCGGCGGGTTCGGCAGGCTCGGTCCCAGGATCGGCACGTTCCTGGCCGACGAGCGGCTGCGGCGGCTGCTCTCGTTCCAGTCCCTGTACGCGGGTGTCGCGCCCGCGCAGGCACTGGCCGCGTACGCCGTGATCGCCTACATGGACACGGTCGCGGGCGTGTACCACCCGCGTGGCGGGGTCGCCTCGGTCGCCGACGCCATGGCCGCCGCGGCGACCGACGCGGGCGCGGACGTCCGCGTCTCGACCGGCGCGGCATGGCTGGAGCGGCGCGGGGACCGGGTCACGGCCGTGCGCACCACGCACGGCGAGCGGATCCCGTGCGACGCCGTCGTGCTCACCCCCGACCTGCCGGTCTCCTACCGGCTGCTCGGCATGGCGCCACGCAGGCCGCTGCGGCCACGCTGGTCGCCGTCCGCCGTGGTGCTGCACGCCGGCGTGACCCGGACGTGGCCTGCGCTCGACCACCACACGATCCTGTTCGGCGACGCGTGGGACCGGACGTTCGACGAGATCCTGCGTCGCGGCAGGCTCATGAGCGACCCGTCGCTGCTGGTGACGCGGCCGACGGCGACCGACCCCGGCCTCGCCCCCTCGGGACGGCACGTCGTGTCGGTGCTCGCGCCGTGCCCGAACCTGGAGACCGGGCCCATCGACTGGGCACGCGTCGGCCCCGCCTACCGCGCGGAGCTGGGCAGAGTGCTGGAGCGGCGCGGTCTCACCGGGTTCGACGACGCCGTCGAGGTGGAACGACTGGTGACGCCCGCCGACTGGGCAGGCGCCGGGCTCGCCGCGGGCACACCGTTCTCACTGGCCCACACGTTCGCGCAGACCGGCCCGTTCCGACCGCGCAACCTGGTCCGGGGCGCCGCGAACGTCGTGCTGGCGGGGTGCGGCACGACGCCGGGTGTCGGCATCCCGCCGGTCGTGGTCTCCGGCAGGCTGGCCGCGCTGCGGGTGGTCGGGGCAGGCCGTCGTCAGGTGATCAGGCGATCCCGGCACATGGCCGTCCGGTGAGTTGGGATACTCCTCCCGGGCATACGCCGAACAGACCACGGACGCGCCCGGATGGGAAGTAGCACGATGGCCAGAACAGCACGCCGCCTAGCCGTACTGCTCGCCGCTGGCGTGCTCGGGCTGACCGCATGCACGAACGAGGTCTCCGGCAGCGCGAAGGGGGTCGAGATCGGCCCGCTCACCACCGCGGAGGCGACCTCGGCGGCCCTGGAGAGCTTCGCCGAGTCGGCCGCCGTGCGCTACCAGGGCACGCTGAAGGCCTCCGACGGCGCCGACCTCACCGTGGACGTGACCGCGACCAGCAGCGGCGAGGTCTTCGGCACGATCACCGTCCAGGGCCTCGGCGCGAACGTCGTCGTGCTCGACAAGACCCTGTTCCTGAAGGGTGCGCCCGAGTTCTGGGCCGCCATGGCGGGCAGGTTCGGCGTCACCTCCGGCGACGGGACCGCGCTCGGCAACCGCTGGGTGAAGCTGCCGACCGTGTTGCTCGGCGTGGAGTTCGCCGACATCTTCACCCCGGACGTGGTCGCGCAGACCGCGGGCAAGGCGACCAAGGGCGCCGACACCGAGCTGACCACCCAGACCAAGCAGGTCGGGGCGGTCCAGGCCATCGAGGTCCCGGTCGAGGGCGGCACGGTCTACCTCGCGAAAGA
The DNA here is from genome assembly GCF_004364325.1 of Actinophytocola oryzae. Taxonomy (GTDB): domain Bacteria; phylum Actinomycetota; class Actinomycetes; order Mycobacteriales; family Pseudonocardiaceae; genus Actinophytocola; species Actinophytocola oryzae. The sequence continues at coordinate 99,107 of NZ_SOCP01000023.1, forward strand.
CGCGCCGCACGGCGTGGTCAGCATCGCGCTCGACGAGATCGGCTCCGCGGAGAACACCAAGGCCAAGAACGTGTCCGTCGCGGTGACCGACGGGTCTGCGAACATCGCCAAGACCTACACCGACCTCTCGGCTCAGGCGAAGAACGAGCTGGGCACCGCGGTCGACGCGCTCACCTCGATCTCCCAGGGCGGCAACCGGTTCGACGCGTGCGGCGCGCCGAGCTGCACACTCGTCGTGGACGTCACCAACCCGGCGAAGAAGGCCGTGAAGGTCCACCTGCGTGCCGACTGGACGGGCGACAACGCGCCGCTCGGCACGTGCGAGCAGGTCTCCGAGCCGCTCGCGCCCGGCGCGTCGGCCTCGATGAGCTGTGCCATCAACTCGCCGCAGTGGGTGAGCTTCTTCCAGCGGGCCAACTCGGTGCCCGGCACGCACCCGTACGGTGCCGTGTGGACCGCGCTCGCGCTGGCCGACCCGCCGGACGTGAAGGCGCTCGACGAGCTCGCCACGGCCAAGCCCGCCGACGCGAAGGACAAGAAGGAGTCGGACACCGGGCTCGCCGTGTACGAGATCGGCAACTCCGACGGCGTGTGGAAGTACGGCGTGACCTCGGCGCGGTACTGGCGGGACAACGCCAAGGAGCAGCTGCGGGCCTGCCTCGGGCTCACGAGGTCGGCCTGCACGTACTCGCTCGTGACCACGACGCCGAACGCCGTGTCGGCCTACGGCCTGGTCAACCAGCAGGTCGCGGCCTACGTGCAGGAGAAGGGCAAGTGCCCGGCCGGGCAGTGGGTGGGCTGCACGAAGTAGAGCTCGACGAGGCCTGCTTCGCGGCCCTGCCCGAGTGGCGTCCTCCGCGCTGCCCTTTGGGGTGGCTCGGGGCTCCCGTTAACCCGTTCCACGGCGACTGCGCAAGACCGCGCACAACGGCCATCCTCGCTGGTAGGGCCACGGAGGTCGTGGCCCGACGCCGTGAGAGGAACTTCGATGACGGTGCCAGACGGAGCACAGCTCTCCGAGGACGGCAAGTACTGGTGGGACGGCTCCGACTGGCAGCCGGTGCCGGAGGACGGGGGTGGGTCGACCGAGGTCGGCCAGCTCTCCGAGGACGGCAAGTGGAAATGGGACGGCAGCCAGTGGCAGCCTGCCGACGAGGAGGGCGGCGACGGCCTGCACGAGGCGCTGAGCTCGCAGGGCATCGACATCGCGCCGGAGAACGCCGACGCGGGCTACGTCCAGCAGATGTACGACCACCTGAGCGACTGGTACGACTCGCTCGACGACGTCAGCAAGGCAGTCGTCGACGCGCTGTCCCAGGAGGGCGCCGACACGCTGCTGGCCGACCCGACCGTCGGCGTCGTGAACGCGGACGACCCGCTGGTGACGGCGTTCGCCGCGACCGACAAGACCCTCGGCGAGTCGCTGCAGGCGACCGGCGAGGCACTCGAGCAGGCCTCGGCCTGAGGGGAGATGACCGATGTCTTGGGATGACTTCACCGCATGTGCCGGGCAGGACGGCCAGATCCTCTACGAGGCGGGCGAGGACGCGGTAACGCAGTTCAAGGAGATCTGGGACAACCTCCCGGACACGATCAAGAACATGATCATCGCGGCGGCCGAGTGGGGCGGTGCCCTGCTGACGCGGGCGCTCGCCGCCGCGGGCGTCGCGGCGGCCGAGGCCATCGCGGCCGCGGCGGCCGGTGCCGGGCTCGGCACGCTCATCGCGATCATCTACGACTGCTACGACAAGCTGTGACCTCGTGACCCAAGGTGTGGCGCTGGCGCTGGCCGTTCTCCTGGCCTGCGCCGGCCTACCCAAGCTGTGGCGCCCCGAGCACGTCGCCGGGGCGCTTCGCCGTGTCTTCGTCCGGCGCACGACGTCGCAGCCGACGCTGCGCTTCGCGGGCCAGCTGCTCGGGATGTGGGAGCTGGTGCTGGCCGGGGCGGTCGTCGTGCTCGGCGGAACCGTCGTGGGTCTCGCGGTGCTGGTGACGTTCCTGGGGTTCCTCGGGTTCGTGGTGGCCGCGGTGCGCAAGGGCGCTTCCTGCGGCTGCTGGGCTTCGCTGACCGAAGGACCCGCCGGTGGAGCCGAACTGGCCCGCACGGGCGTCCTGGCCGCCGGTGCGGGCCTGCTGGCGGTGTCCGGGTGGTCGACCGACTACGGCTGGGCAGCGGTCGGCTGGGCGGCGGCGTTCCTGGCCGTCACCCTGGTGGTGACCGTCGCGGGTGGCCGGGTGGCGCCCGTCCGCTCGGCGAAGGTGGCCCGCAGGCTCGAGATGCGGGCCGCGCCGACACGTCGTGGCCGCGCGGCGGCCCGGCTCGCCTTCTTCCTCGGGTTCGTGCACGCGGGCACCGGCGCCCAGCGGCGGCGCTACCTCGACGCGCTGACCGAGGAGCACGCACTCAGGGACGCGGGCTCCGCTCAGAACGCCAGTGCCTGAGCCCTCCGCTTGACCTCGCGGCCGCCCGTGGCACGCAGTGCCCCGATCGGGGTGCCTCCCGGCAGCGTGTCGTCCGGCTCGAACAGCCAGCGGAGCATGTCGTCCGGCGAGAAGCCGGCGTCGGCGAGCACCGTGATCGTGCCGGGCAGGCCCTTCACGATCTGGCCGTCTTCGGTGAGGAAGGTCGTCGGCACGCTCAGCACCCCGTCCCTGCGGACCGCGAGCAGCTGGCCGTCTCGCAGAGCCTGGCGGACCTTGGTGACCGGTAGCGCCAACCGGTCGGCGACATCGGGCAGGGGCAGTACCTCGACCTCGGAGCCCAGCACATCAGTGGCGGAGGGAATCGCACTCACACCCGCAACGATGCCACAGGATCGTGTGACCGCGCCCACCGATTTCCGTAGCGGTATCGATTTGGCTCGCTCCGCTCGCCGGTGAGCGGCGAACTGGTCTTACCTCGGAAACCCGTGCCCAAATCGACCGCTTCCGCTCGCCGGCGCCACACGCTTCCGTACCATCACGGACGTGGACGAAAGGGGAGTCGGCTTGCTCGGTGCGCTGCTGGAGCAGCGGTACCGGGTCGACGCGCTGCTCGCCCGCGGTGGCATGTCCTCGGTGTACCGCGGGTTGGACACGAGGCTCGACCGGCGGGTCGCGATCAAGGTAATGGACGAGCGCTTCGCGGACGACAGAGCGTTCGTCGACCGCTTCGAGCGGGAGGCGCGGTCCGCGGCCAAGATCCATCACCCGAACGTGGTCGCGGTGCACGACCAGGGTGTGGACAGGTCGGTGGCCGGGGACCTCGTGTACCTGGTGATGGAGCTGGTCGACGGCGGCACGCTGCGCGACCTGATCAACGAGCGCGGCGCGCTGGACGTGCCGACGACGCTCGCGATCATGGAGCCGGTGCTCGCCGCGTTGTCGGCCGCGCACCGCGTCGGCTTGGTGCACCGCGACGTCAAGCCGGAGAACGTGCTCATCGGGCACGCGGGCGAGAGCGGCGCGACCGTCAAGGTCGGCGACTTCGGCCTGGTCAGAGCCGTGCACAGTGCGGGAACCACCAGTGCGAGCGTCATTCTCGGCACGGTCGCCTACCTCTCCCCCGAGCAGGTCACGACCGGTGCGGCGTCCTCGGCCGGGGACGTGTACTCGGCCGGTGTCGTGATGTTCGAGGCGCTGACCGGCGCCGCGCCCTACACCGGCGACAGCGCCATCTCGGTGGCCTACCGGCACGTGAACGACGACGTGCCGCGCCCGTCGACGCTCGTGCCGGGCATCCCGGCCGAGCTGGACGACCTCGTGGTCCGCGCGACGCGTCGCGACCAGTCGCAGCGGCCCGCGGACGGCGCCGCGTTCCTCGCCGAGGTGCAGAAGCTGCGGATCATGCTCGGCACGCAGCGGGTGGCCGTGCCGGTGCCCGCGCCGACCGTGTCCGACCGCACGATCCCCGTGACGCCGGTGGAGCGGGCCGCGGCACTGAACGGCGGCACGAACCTCGCCGAGCTGCCCGCGGAGACGACGACCGAGCAGACGGTCGCGCACGGGCAGCCGGTCTCCTCGGGGATGCCCGCGGTAGCCAACGCCACGATCGTGCGGCAGGCACCCGCCGGGTTCCGGCCGATCGGCCCACAGGGCACGCGCGCGATGCTGCGTACCGACCTGGACCGGGCCAACGCCGCGACCGAGTACGTGCCGCCCGTCGGTCCCCCCTCCGGCGGGTTCGCCTACCAGTCGCCGCAGCCGCCGCCGAACCGGCCGCGCCCCAAGCGGCCCGTCCCGCCACCCAAGCCGAAGAACCGGACCGGCCAGATCGTGATGTGGGCCGTGATCGGGGTGGTCGTGCTGGCGCTCGTCGGCACCACGACGTGGTGGTTCACCTCCGGGCGCTACCGCACGGTGCCCTCGGTGGCGGGCAGGACGTCGGCGGAGGCCCAGCAGATCCTCACGGACAACGACCTCAACCCGAACGTCGAGGTCGCGCGGGACAACACGGTCCCGGCGGGTGTGGTGATCCGCACCGAGCCGGACAAGGGCCAGGAGGTGCTGCGGGGCGACCAGGTCACGGTCGTCGTGTCGCAGGGCAAGCCGAAGGTGCCGGACGTCCGCGCGGGCGCCGACAAGGCCGAGATCGAGAGCCTGCTCAAGGACCAGGGCCTGACCCCGGACTACGACGACCGCGAGAACACCTACTCCGACACCGTGCCGAAGGACAAGGTCGTCACTACCGACCCGCAGCCGGGCACCGTGGTGAACCTCGGCCAGCGGGTCGTGATCGTCGTCAGCAAGGGCCGCGCACCCAAGCCGGTGCCCGACGTGCGGGGTCAGTCCCGGGACGACGCGTTCCAGCAGCTCACCGACGACGGATTCCAGCCGGTGGAGGGGCAGGCGACGTTCGACCAGGACGTCGAGGGCGGCCACGTGATCCGCACCGACCCGGAGGCGGGCACGAAGATCAACGGGGACGACCGCAAGGTCACCGTGACGCTGTCCAACGCCGTCACGGTCCCGAACCTGAACGGCCAGCGGGGCGAGGACGCCCGGCGCGCGCTCCAGGAGCTGGGGCTCGACGTCGACGTCCAGCACCCGTTCGGCGGCGGCGGGGACGGCGGCAGGGTGTTCCAGCAGTCCCCCGGCGGGAACTCCAGGGTCGCGGCGGGCACGAAGGTGACCCTGTACCTGTTCGGGTGACGTGAGTCGGTCCGCTCAACGCTCCATGAGCCCGCGGACCGACTCCACGAACGCCTCGACGTCGAGGGTGTCGTCCCAGGACGCCTGCAGCAGCAGGCCCTGGTAGATGGCGATGCCCACGCGGACGACGCTTTCCGGCACGGTGTCCCCGAACGCCCGCACGGTGTCGTCGACGCCCTGGCGTGCCAGGGCACGGATCCTCGGCTCGCGGACGGTCTCCGCCCAGGCCTGCATGCTGAGGTTGCGTTCCTGTGCCGACTCCTCACCCGCGATCGTCCGGAGTAGATCGAGGAAGCCGGTGTCGAGGTCGGCCGCCCCGAGCGTGGCCGTGCGCCGGGTCTGCCACTCCTCGACGATGGCGGCGATCATGTCGTCCTTGCCGGTGAAGTAGCGGTAGATGAGCCCGGCGGACAGCCCGGACCCCTTCACGATGTCCTGCATGGACGTTCGGTGGAAACCGTTGTCGGCGAAGCACTTCGCGGCGGCGTCGAGGATCTGCCGCCGCCGGTTCGCCAGGTGTTCCGCGCTGACCTTCGGCACTACCCGACCACCGCCCAGGCGATCCGGTAGAAGTCCGCGGCCGGATCGCTTCGGTGGTACCGGATCGCGGCGTCCCGAGTGGACAGGTCGCCGACCAGGTCGAGTCCGCGCTCGGTCAGGTAGTCACCGACCTCGGCCGGGTGCAGGCCGAACGTCCACGGCTCGCCGACGTCCGCGACGGTCCGGTGCCAGGTGGTGTCGGCCCGGAGAGCGGCCCTGTCGACGTAGGTGAGGATGACCGTGCTGCCGGGAGCGGTGGTTTTCGTCAGGTCGCGGAGTGTCCGGTCGACCGCCGCGTCGGTGAGATAGTTGGTTACCCCTTCCCAGACGACGGCCGTGCATCTACTTGGGAAACCGGCTTTCGTCAGGACATCGGCCAGGTTCTCGTCGTTGAGGTCGGCCGCGATGTAGTGCACGTGGGGAGTGTCGGCCACGAGCCGGCGCTTGGCCTCCTGGGTGGCGGGGTGGTCGACCTCGTAGGTGGTGGGGATGCGCGGGAGGCGGTGCGCGCGGCTGTCGTAGCCTGCGCCGAGGATCAGGACCTGCTCGGGTTCGGCGTCGGCGAGGAGGTCGTCGATGAGCCGGGTGCGGGCGATGGCGGACATGCGCGGCCCGTCCGGGTGGAGGTGGTCGATGAGCCGCGCGATGCCGTGGCCGACCGGCGGGACGGCGGCGGCCCGCACCAGCCAGCGGTAGCGCGCCGGCAGGAAGCGGGTGGCGTAGGTGTCGGCGAAGAGGCGGTCGCGACGCCGGGTCTCCAGCGCGCGGAACAGGGCGACGTGCTCGGCGGTGCGGCTGGCGGTGCGCATGACACCATAATGAATGAACGTTCGTTTTTGTCAACGTCCGAAAGAGGCCGGCCCGTCGACGGCCGGCCTGTCCCGGGTCCTAGCTGCGGAGCATCTCCGCGACCAGGAACGCCAGCTCGAGTGACTGCTGGGTGTTCAGCCGCGGGTCGCACGCGGTCTCGTAGCGGCCGTGGAGATCCGCGTCCGAGATGTCCTGGGCACCGCCGAGGCACTCGGTGACGTCCTCGCCGGTCAGCTCGACGTGGATGCCGCCGGGGTGCGTGCCGAGGCGGCGGTGCACCTCGAAGAAGCCCTGCACCTCGTCCACGATCCGGTCGAAGTGACGGGTCTTGTAGCCGGTCGGCGACTCGTGCGTGTTGCCGTGCATCGGGTCGCACTGCCAGATGACCCGGTGCCCCGACGCCTCCACCTTCTCCACGATCGGCGGCAGCGCCTCGCGCACCTTCCCGTTGCCCATGCGACTGATCAGCGTCAGGCGGCCGGGCGTGTTGTGCGGGTCGAGGCGCTCGACGTACTCGACCGCGAGCTCCGGAGTCGTCGTCGGGCCGATCTTGAGGCCGATCGGGTTGGACAGCAGCTCGGCGAACGCGATGTGCGCGCCGTCGAGCTGGCGGGTCCGCTCCCCGACCCACAGGAAGTGCGCAGAGAGGTTGTACAGGCGCGGGTCGGACTCGCGGGTGTCCATGCGGAGCATGGCGCGCTCGTAGTCCAGCAGCAGCGCCTCGTGGCTCGCGAAGATCTCCGTCGAGTGCAGCGACGAGTCCTCGACGCCACACGCCTGCATGAACCGCAGGCCGCGGTCGATCTCGGTGGCCAACGCCTCGTACCGCGCACCCGCGGCCGAGTTGCTGACGAAGTCCTTGTTCCACTCGTGGACCTTCGACAGGTCCGCCATCCCGGCCGCGGTCAGCGCCCGCACGAGGTTCATCGCGGCGCCCGCGTTCGCGTAGGCGCGGATCATGCGACTCGGGTCGGGCACCCTGGCTTCGGGGGTCTTGACCAGCGAGTTGATGATGTCGCCGCGGTAGACCGGCAGGCCGAGCGCGTCGATGGCGTTCGAGCGCGGCTTGGCGTACTGGCCCGCGATGCGACCGACCTTCACGACGGGCATGCTGGCGCCGTAGGTGAGGACGACGGCCATCTGAAGCAACGTGCGGATGTTGCCCCGGATGTGCGGCTCGGTGTTGTCGACGAAGGTCTCGGCGCAGTCGCCGCCCTGCAGCATGAACGCCTCGCCGCGGGCGACCTCGGCGAGCTGCTCGCGCAGGCGGTCGATCTCGTTGGGCACGGTGACCGGCGGCACGCTCTCCAGCAGGGTGCGCACCTGCCGCACCTGCTCGGAGTCGGGCCACTCGGGCTGCTGCGCGGCAGGCCGCGACAGGGCGTCGTCGAGGCGGGCACGCAACGCCGGCGGCAGCGGCGGAAGCTCGGGAAGGGTGTCCACCGGCACGTCAACGGTCCAGTTCACGACACAAGCGTAGCCCCGGCTGTTCCCCGCGTTTACGCCGACGGCGGAGCCTTCTTGATCGCTTCACCACATCGTGGTTCGTTGGCCTCATGCCCACGCTCTACGAGTGGCTCGGCGGCGCGCCGGCCCTTGAGAAACTCTTCAGCCGCTTCTACGAGAAGGTGCCGGACGAGCCGCTGCTGGCGCCGCTGTTCGCGCACATGGACCCCCACCACGCCCAGCACGTCGCCGCCTGGGTCGGCGAGGTGTTCGGCGGCCCCAAGGCCTACTCGAGCGCCAGGGGCGGCCACGCGCACATGATCTCCAGGCACGCGGGCCGGGCCATCACCGAGGAGCAGCGGCGCCGCTGGGTGAACCTCCTCGTCGACACCGCGGACGAGGTCGGGCTGCCCACCGACCCCGAGTTCCGCGCGTCGTTCGTCGGCTACCTCGAGTGGGGCAGCCGACTCGCGGTCGTCTTCTCCGCCCCGGGTGCGGACACCCCCGGGCCGGAGGAGATGCCGACCTGGGACTGGGCCAAGCCGCCGTGGCAGGGCTGAGGACCTACAGCGCCGGCCTGCGGTCCGCCCACGGGTGGGCGCGCTCGTACTGACCGGACAGCGACAACAGCCGTGCCTCCGAGCCCGCCGGTCCCACCAGCTGGACGCCGAACGGCAGGCCGAAGTCGTCGAAGCCCGCGGGCAGCGCGGCGACCGGGTAGCCCAGCACGTTCCACGTCGGGTAGTACGCGATGCCCATCGACACGGCACCGAGCGTGTGGGAGGCGCCCGCACCGTGGAAGCGGCCGACGCGTGGCTGCCGTGCCGTCCAGCCCGGCTGCAGTATCACGTCGTAGTCGGCGAAGAACGGCGCCATCGCGGAGTGGAGGACCGACTCGGCAGCGCGGGTCTTGGCCAGCACCCCGTCCGGCACACGTCGCCCGAGTGCCGCGATGCGCCGCGTGCGTGGCTCCAGCCACTCGGGGTGCGGCAGCTGTGCGACGTCGTCGGCCACCCCGCGCAGGTACCGCACGATGAACTGCTGGCTCGCCCTGGGCCCCAGCGGCGGCTCGGCGGGCACGACCTCGTGGCCGAGCACGCTCAGCCGGTCGGCGACCAGCTGGACCGCCTCTTTTCGCTGCCGCTCGACAGGGGTCGGACCGAGCGGGCTGCGCAGCGAGATCGCGATCCGCAGCTTGCCGGGGTCGGCGTCCACGGCGTCGCGGTAGCCGCCCGGCTCGTCGGCCAGCACGTCCAGCATCGCGCCCGCGTCGGCGACCCTGCGGCCGAGCGGACCGACACCGGCCAGACCGTGCCAGTGCTCCTCGTCGCCCATGCTGATCAGGTCGCGGGTGGTCTTCAGGCCGAACAGACCGCAGAAGTTGGCGGGGATGCGGACCGAGCCGCCACCGTCGGACCCGGTCGCGGCACCCACGATGCCCGCGGCCACCGCCGCGGCCGAGCCACCCGAGGAGCCGCCCGGCGTGTGGTTCAGCTCCCACGGGTTGCGGGTGGCGCCGTAGGTGAGGGTCTCGGTGAACGGCCACAGACAGCGGTCCGGCGTCCGCGTGTGGCCGACGAGCACCGCGCCCGCCTCCCGGAGCCTGGCCACACCGGGGGCATCCGCCTCAGCGGGCGGGAACTGCGGGCGGCCGCCCATGGCGGTCACGTCGCCCATGACGTCCTGATCGTCCTTCACCGCGACCGGCACGCCTAGCAACGGCGTGCGCTCACCGGCGTCGAGCCGCCGCTGCGCGTCCACCGCCTGCACTCGCGCGTGGTGGGGCCAGACGACACGGAACGCGTTCAGCTTGTCGTCGACCGCCTCGAGCCGCGTCAGCACCGCCTCGAGCAGGTCGGGCGCGGACACGTCACCGTCGCGCAGTGCGGCGGCCTGCCTGTCCGCGCCGGCCCACAACAGCTCCTCGATGTCCATGCGGACGAACACTAGTGCCTGCGCCCCGCATCTTTGTGCTGAAGTCCGCGCCGACGAGCAGATACCTCAGGGGAACGTGACGGCACCCAGCCACGATCCGCCTCGGCAGCGGAACCTTCGACGCGACGCGACCCACACATGAAATCGCGGGGAGGCGGACCAGATCAGCCGAAGAAGACCTCGGCCTCCTGGTAACGCTCCAGCGGCACGGTCTTCAGCTCGGCGGTCGCCTCGGCGAGCTTCACCCGGACGATGTCGGTGCCACGCAGCGCGACCATCACCCCGAAGTCGCCGTCCTGCACGGCGTCCACCGCGTGCAGGCCGAAGCGGGTGGCGAGCACGCGGTCGTACGCGGTCGGCGTGCCACCGCGCTGGACGTGCCCCAGCACGACCGCACGGGACTCCTTGCCGGTCCGCTGCGCGATCTCCTCGGCGAGCCAGGTACCGATGCCGCCGAGCCGGACGTGCCCGAAGGAGTCCTTCTCGCCGGTCAGCAGCTTCTCCTCGCCACCCTCGGGCAGCGCACCCTCGGCGACGACGATGATCGGGGCGTACTCACGCTCGAACCGCCGCTTCACCCAGTCGACGACCTGGTCGACGCTGAAGTGACGCTCCGGGACCAGGATGACGTTCGCGCCACCCGCGAGGCCGGAGTGCAGTGCGATCCAGCCGGCGTGGCGGCCCATGACCTCGACGACGAGCGCGCGGTGGTGCGACTCGGCCGTGGTGCGCAGCCGGTCGATGGCCTCGGTCGCGATGTGCACCGCGGTGTCGAAGCCGAACGTGTAGTCGGTGGCGCCGAGGTCGTTGTCGATGGTCTTCGGCACGCCGACCACGCCGATGCCGTCGTCGGTGAGCCGCTTGGCCACACCGAGGGTGTCCTCGCCGCCGATCGCGATCAGGGCGTCCACACCCAGCTCGGCGAGGTTCTCCCTGATCCGGTCGACGCCGCCCTCGACCTTGTACGGGTTGGTCCGCGACGAGCCGAGGATCGTGCCGCCCCGGGTCAGGATGTCCTCGACGTCGTCGAGCCCGATGGGCTTGGTCAGTCCCTCGATGGGCCCGAGCCAGCCGTTGCGGAACCCGACCGTCTCCCACCCGTGTGCCTCGATGCCCTTGCGGACCACGGCGCGGATGACCGCGTTGAGTCCTGGGCAGTCACCGCCACCTGTGAGCAATCCGACGCGCATGTGCTCGATCCTCCAACCGGCCGCTAGAGCTGAGGTCCCGTCTGGGTCTATTCGCCCGTAGCGTGCCATCTTCTGGATCGGTGCAGCAAGGCGCCCCCGCTTAACTCACGGGAAACCCTCTCTTCATCCGTTCGGCCTCGATCACCCGCCAGCGCACGAGGTTGTGCCTGGCGTCGGCGAGGGCGTCGTGGGCGTCGCTCGGCGGGTGCGGCAGGTGCGGCTTGCCGACGTCCTCCCAGCGCTGGCGCAGCTCGCGGGTGAAGCGCGGCAGCTCGCGCGGCAGAGCGGGCATGTCACCCCACAGCTGGGCGAGCGCGACATGGTCGTACGCGGCGAACCACGCCCACAGCTCCACCCGGTCCCGGCCCCGGTTCAGGAACCTCAGGAGCCGGTCACGCATGGTCGCGCGGTCGCACCAGGCCGGGTCCGCGGGCGAGGGCAGCTTGTCCAGCACGTGCTCCCGCACCCACTGGCCCGCCTTGTCCGGATCGAACTCCGTCGACACGGCGTAGAACTCGCGCCCGTTCTCGTCCACGACACCGATCGACACCAGGTCGATGGTCGTTCCGTCCTCGATGAACTCGGTATCGTAGAAAAACCTCACCCGGTCAGCCTATTCAGCCTGCTTCGGTCTCCGGGATGCGGTCGGCCTCGCGGGCCGTGCGGCGCTCCTGCTTGGGCAGGTTGGCGGGCTCTCCGGCCTCCTGCGCGGTCATGAGCTCCTTGGCCTTCGCGGCGTAGACGTCCACGTACTCCTGGCCGGACATCTCCATCAGCGCGTACATGATCTCGTCGGTGATGGACCGCTCCACGAAGCGGTCCCCCGCCAGGCCCTCGTAGCGCGAGAAGTCGAGCGGCTTGCCGATCTTGATGCGGATCTTGTGGGGGCGCCAGATCTTGGAGCCGATCGGGTTGGCCTTGTCGGTGCCGAACATCGCGACGGGCACGACCGGGACCTTGGCCTCGAGCACCATGCGGGCGAGGCCGGTCTTACCTTTGTAGAGCCGCCCATCGGGGGAACGGGTGCCCTCCGGGTAGATGCCGAGCAGGTGGCCCTCACGGAGTAACCGGATGCCCGTGTCGAGCGCGGCCTGCGCGGCGGCGCCGCCGGACCGGTCGATCGGGATCTGGCCCATGCCGGTGAAGAACCACTTCTTGAGCTTGCCCTTGACACCCGCCTGCGTGAAGTACTCCAGCTTGGCCGGGAAGGTGACGCGGCGGGACAGCATGAGCGGGAGGAAGAACGAGTCCGCGACGGCGAGGTGGTTGCTGGCGAGCAGCGCACCCCCCTTGGGCGGGATGTTCTCCCGTCCCTCGACCGCCGGCCGGAAGAAGAGTCTGAGCAGCGGCCCTATGAACACCCACTTCATCACGAAGTACAGCACCGCTTCCCGTGCCTCCGTTTCTGGTTCGCCCGACGCGTTTGTCGAGCGTATGCAGGGTGGTGGGCGCGCACAATGCTTCGCCACCCGATTGTCGGAACATGTAACAGGACTAACTCTCCCAACCGTCCACCGTACCCAACGAGTAAACATGGAGGGGAAGATGCGGCCATGGACGGCTCAGTTCGTGCGACCATGGCCGTGAGCACCTGCCCATTGGCTCGTGGACCGAGGAGGCCTGGGTGTCCGACCGGCCTGACGACGTGGACGCCGCGTTCGCGGAGATCGTTGCGGACCTGCGGCGCGAAGGCGTCGGCCGGACCATTCCGGACTTGGATGACCTAACGGACACATCCGAGCTACCGGTCACCGACGATCCCGACGGTACGCCGCCTGCCGGATTCGGCTCGCTCGATCCGTCCGGCCCGTCGTCGCTGGGCCGCACCGGCACCGCGCCGGCCCCGCCGCCCGGCGGCCCGTCCCGCGCGGACGCGTGGCGCGGCCACGACGCGGAGTGGGACTGGTCCTGGGGCACCGACGAGGACCACTACGTGCCGCCGGACCCGCCGCCGCTGCCGAAGCTGCGCCCGCTGACGGTCGTCGCCCTCGTGCTGATCGTGCTGGGGGTCATACTGTTGATCATCCCGACGCTGGTCGGCCTGGACGCACGCATCGCCACCCCGATCGCCCTGCTGTCGGTCACCTGCGGTGGCGGCATGCTCCTGCTCCGCATCCGCCAGAACCCGAAGGACCCGAACGCCCGAGACGACGGCGCCCAGATCTAGCTGGTGGACCGCACTGAAGGACGCCTTCCTTACGCTGGACGTTACGAAGGACGCCTTCAGTGCGTTTTGGGTCAGCAGCTGTCGGCGGCCAGGGTGGCGGCGCCTACCAGGGCCGCGTCGTCGCCCAACTGGGCTGTGCGGATGCGGGCCAGGGGGCGGTAGCCGGCGCCGGTGATCATCTTCTTGTAGTGGTCGCGGGCGTCGTCCAGGAACAGGGGGGCCGACTCGGACACGCCGCCCGCGATGACCACGATCTCGGGGTCGTAGATGTCCGCCGCCAGCGCCAGGCCCTCGCCGAGCCACTTCGCCAGCTCCGACATCGCCCGCTGGGCCAGTGGGTCGCCCTCTCGCGCCGCCGCGGCCACCTTTCGGCCCGTGATGGCCCTGGAGTCCATCGCGTCGCGTAGGAGGACCGTCGAGCGGCCGGGATGGCGTGCCAGCAGCTCGACCGCCGTGGCGCTCAGTGCCGTGCCGCTGCAGTAGCGCTCCCAGCAGCCCTGCTTCCCGCACGGACACGCCCGGCCGTCCGGCACCAGCCGCAGGTGGCCCAGCTCCGGTGCCACGCCGTGGGCGCCGCGGAACAGCTCGCCGTCGAGCAGCAGGCCGCCACCGATGCCCGTGCCGATGGCCACCAGCAGTGCCACCCTCGCCCCGCGTGCCGCGCCGAACCGGTGCTCGCCGAGCAGTGCCGCGTTCGCGTCGTGTTCAAGTACCACCGGTAGCTCCAGCCGCCGTGAGATCCGGTCGGCGACGGGTGCGTCCCGCCACGCGAGGTGCGGCGCGAACATGACCGAGCGGCGGTCGGTGGTGACGAACCCGGCCACCGCGAGGCCGACGGCCATGACGCGGTGGCGGGCCGCGAGCCCGCCCACCGCCGCGACGATCGCGTCCTCCAGCGCGGTCTCCCCCGTCGGTGTCGGCGCGCGGGCGGTGTCCAGGACGTTCCCGTGCCGGTCGACGACGCCGGCACGCACGCTCGTCCCCCCGATGTCGACGCCGATCGTGGTCTTGGCCCTCAACGGTACTCCCGCCGGACTGGGATGTGTTGGACCTTCGGCGACGGCCTCTCCTCGGGCGTGAAGCCCGGCATGTGCGAGACCCCGGGCTCCCACCGGTCGGCGAGCACGGCCCGCAGCAGCGCGACGACGTCGGCGGCCGCGTCGAGTCCTCGGCCGGCAAGCGTGTTGGGTTCGCCCTTCACGAGCGCGACGGCCGCGCACAGCGGGCACCACGCGCAGCTGCCCGACACCTCGGCACTCGCGACGCGGTCCAGCCACGGCCCGCCCCGCTCGGCGACGGCCTCGACCAGGAGCCGCAGCTCCTCGGCCAGCCGGCTACCCGGCTCAGTGCTCACGCTGGTGATCCTCCCGCCTCGAAACGCACGACCAAGCCGTCGGGTCCGGTCGTCGCGTCGGTCACCTCGTGGCGGCGCAGGAGCACGGGGAGCGCGACCAGCCTGCGGACGCCGTCGACCGTGACGGACAACTCGTCGCCGACCCTCGCCAGCTCCACGGTGGACTCGTCGGTGAGCGGGAGCGTCACGGTCAGCTCGTAGCCGCCCGGCGCGGATCGCACGGACAGCAGCGGGGTGGCGTACGGGCCGGCTCCCTCCAGTGGGTCCGTCTCGCCGTACAGCTCGTCCGCCAGGCCCAGCAATGACCGCACGCCAACGGGTTCGGCCGCGCGGTGCTCGACCCGGCGCAGGGGCAGCGTCATCGAGGCGTCCAGTTCGGACAACACCGCCTCCTGTTCCGCGCGTCGCACCCGCAGCCAGCTCGCGGCAGGCCCGCGCCAACGGCCTGCCTTCGGCACCAACCGGTTCACGACGAGGGAGTCGACCCGCACACCCCGAAGTGCCAGTGCCGCAAGGGTTCTGCGGGTCTCGGCGACGACGATCCGCTCGGGCGTGAGCACGAGCCGCACGGACGTCCGCGCCGGGTCGACGAGCACGTCCCGCAATGCGCCCACCCGGTCGGCGAGGTGGCGGCCGACGGACAACCGCTCCAGGTATCCGCCGATCGCCTCCGGCAGTGCGAGCAGCCGCAACGTCTCCGCGGTCGGGCCGCAGTCGACGACCACGACCTCCCACGGCCCGTCGGCGGCGAGCCTGGCCACCTCCGTCAGTGCCAGCAGTTCGTCGACGCCCGGCAGCACGGTCAGCTCTGCGGCGTCCACATCGGACAGACCGGGCAGGAAACCCCGGATCTCACGCCGGATCGCCTGCCACGAACGGTCCGCGAGGCCACGCGCGTCGACGTGCGCAGCGTACAGGCAGGTGTCCACTTCGGACGGATCGGCCGACACGGGCACGCCGAACACGTCGCCGAGCGAGTGTGCGGGGTCGGCCGAGACGACGAACACCTTGTGCCCGCCGACCGCGAGACGGGCGGCCGTCGCCGCGGCAAGGGTGGTCTTGCCGACGCCCCCCTTGCCGGTGAACAGCAGCATCCGCACCGGCCTCTCCATCGCGTCGGCTACGCGCCTTCCACCCGGCGCTTCAGCTCCTTGAGCGCGATGTCCATGATCATCTTCTCGGCCTTGCGGCGGAACAGGCCGATCATCGGCACGGCGAGCTGCACGGACAGCGTGTAGGTCACCCTGGTCCGGTCGCCCTCCGGCGTGAGCAGGTACTGGCCCTGCTGCGCCTTCTGCATCTGCCCCTTGACGAGGTGCCAGTCCACCCGAAGCCCGTCGGCGGCCCAGTCGTAGGCGAGCGTGTACACGTCCTTGAACGGGCCCGCGTCGAGCGTGAACTTCACCTCGCGTGCCCGGCCGCCCTCGAGCTCGTCGAGCACCTCGGTGCTCTTCACGGCGTTCGCCCATTCCGGGTACGCCGGGAAGTCGGCGATCACCGCCATGACGTCCGCGGGGGGTGCGTCGACGACGATGGACTGAGTGGACTCGTCGGCCATGCCCGGCAGGTTACCCGAGCGTAGGCCCTACCAGCGCAGCACGTAGGGCCGTTCCGTCCGCTGGAAGTGCCCGACGTTGACGCACTCGGTGTACCCGACCCGCGTCCTCGGCGTGAGCGGCTGGTGCACGTGCCCGAACACGGCCCAGCGCGGCTGCTGCTTGTGGATCAGGTCGAGCAGCGACGGCGAGCCGAACTCGGCGCGGCGGGCGACGACGTCGTAGGTCAGCTCCGGCAGGTCCGGCGGGACGTGCGTGCACATCACGTCGACGTCGGTGAGCGCGGCGACCCCGGTCGCGAAGTCGTCCTCGGTGCGCAGGTAGGGCCGGAACACGCCGGGCCTGCGGGTGGCGATCCCGGGCGGCAGGAGCGCACCGCCGACGAACCCGAACCGCAGCCCGCCGATCTCCACGACCTCGCCGTCGAGCATCCGCACGCCAGGGTGCGTGAACTCCGGCCACAGGTCGGGGGTGTCGACGTTGCCGGGCGTCGCGTAGGTCTGGGCGGTCATCGCGGCGAACAGGCGGGCGTACTGGGTGCGCACGGCCTCCTCGACGATCGCGGCGGGGTCGCCGACCGACCCCCACAGCGCGCGGGCGAACGCGGGCAACTCGGCCGGGTGCTCACGACGCAGCCGCGCGAACTCGCGGACCTTGTCGGCGCCGAAGATCGAGCCGAGGATGCCGCGGCCGTGGTCGTGGTAGTCCACGAAGTCGATCAGGTCGCCGAGCACGACGAGCGCGTCGGCGCCGTCCCCGGCCCGCGCGAGTGCCTCGGCGTTGCCGTGCACATCGGACACCACGTGGACCCGCATCACACCCTCCCGGGAGCCACGCCCGGGGGCCTGCCGTCCTCGAGCACGAACTTGAGCTCGAGCGCGACGGCCTTCGCGGCGCGCTGGCGCCTGCTGATCTCCTTCAGCGGTCTGCCGGTGGCGCCGGGCGGGAAGTCGGCGCGCAGGAAGTAGTGCAGGACAGTGCCGTCCAGCACGGGCTCCAGCCACACCTCCATCGTGCCGACCAGCCCGCCGCGCACGGTCCAGCGCAGCCCCTCCTCGCCCCGGTCGGCGTACACCGCGAGGTCGAGATCGGGCCAGAACCGGCGCCAGGCACCCGGATCGGCGAAGGCGGCGGCCACGGACGACGGCGGCACGGCGAGGAAGGTCTCGTCGATCACGTCTACTTCTGGCACGTACGCAGCATGTCACGGCCCGGAAACGCCCCGCACGCCTCGGCGCGCTACGTTCCTTGGGTGACCGACGAGGAAAGCCTCACCGACATGGTCTGGGCCAACGCCGAGCGGTTCGGCGCGACCATCGGGTTTCGCAGGCGCCTCGGCGGCTCGTGGGTGGACGTGACCACCCGCGAGTTCGCCACCCAGGTGCTCGAGCTGGCGAAGGGCCTGATCGCCGCGGGTCTGCGGCCGGGTGACCGGATCGCGTTGCTGTCCGGACCGCGCTACGAGTGGTCGCTGTTCGAGTTCGCCTGCTGGTCGGTCGGCTGCGTGACGGTGCCGATCGCCGCGACCGCGACGCCCGCGGAGGCCGAGTGGATCCTGTCGGACTCCGGCGCGTGCGGCGTGGTCGTCGAGACCCCGGAGCACCGCGAGACGGTCCGGCGGGTGGTCGACCGGCTGCCCGAGATCGTGTGGGTGTGGCAGCTCGACGGCGGCGTGGCCGGGTCGGGCGACCTCGCCGAGGACGTGCCCGCCGCGGTGCCCGAGCTGACGGCACTGGGCACCCAGATCTACGACGACCGCGCCCACGAGCGCAGGCTGTCGGTACGCACCGAGGACATCGCGACGGTCGCGTACCCGGACGGGGATCACCCGAAGCGGAGCGAGCTGACGCACGGCGACCTTCTCGCGGCCGTGCGTGCCACGATCGGCGCACATCCCGCGCTGCTGCGGTCGGGCAACTCGCTGCTGGTGCTGCTCGCGCCCGCCGACCTGCCGACCCGCGTGGTGACGCTGGCGTGCGTGTACACCCGCACGACGCTCGGTCTCGTCCCCGACGCGGACGACCTGTTCACCGACCTCGGCGTGTTCCGGCCGAGGGTGATCGTGGCGGACGCCGAGCTGCTCGGCCGCTTCCACGACGCTGCGCGGTCGAAGGCGTACGCGGAGGGCAACATGGCCGTGTTCGACACGGCCGAGTCGGTGGCCGTGTCCTACGGCGCGGCCGGTGACCGGGCGCCGCTCGCGTTGCGGCTGAAGCACGTGGTGGCGAGCAAGGTCGTGTACCCGAAGCTGCGGGCGTCGTTCGGCGGCCGGTGCGTCGCGGCGTTCACGTCCGGTGAGCCGCTCGACATCAGTCGGGTGAACTTCTACCGGGGCATCGGCATCGAGGTACACGAGCTGACCGCACCGGTGTAGAGGCTAGAAGGCAGCACCGTCCAGCAGGCTCGTCAGGCGGTCGGCCATGTCCTCCCAGCGCCAGTGGCGCGACACCCACCGACGACCCGCCTCGCCCATCTCCGTGGCCATCGTGGGGTCCGCCAGCAGGTCGCCGACCGACTTCGCGATGCCGGCCAGGTCGCGGCCGTCGACCACGTTGCCCGTCACGCCGTCCATGACGGTCTCCGGCGCGCCGCCCGAGTTGCCCGCGACCACGGGAAGGCCGGACGCCGACGCCTCCAGGTACACGATGCCGAGGCCCTCGACGTCCAGGCCGCGGCCGTGGGTGCGGCACGGCATCGCGAAGACGTCACCAGCCACGTAGTGGGCAGGCAGCTCCTCCCACGGCACCCGGCCGGTGAGGACCACGTCGGACCGCAGGTCCAGCTGGGACACCAGCGTGCGCAGGCGGTCCTCGTAGGGGCCGCCGCCCACGACCAGCAGTGCCGCCTCCGGCACCCGGGCACGGATGGCGGGCAGCGCCCGGACCAGCATGTCCTGACCCTTGCGCGGCCACAGGCGGGACACGCAGACGACGGTCGGCCGGTCGCCGAGGCCGTAGCGGGTGCGGATCTCCTTGCGGGCGTGGAAGTCCGGTCTGAACTGCTCGGTGTCCACTCCGGACGGCAGGTACTCGAGCGCGGCCATGCGGCCGAACGCTGGCGCGAACCGGGACCGGGTGTACTTGCTGACGAACGTGACCACGTCCGACGTGTTGCCGATGCGACGCAGCGCGTGCCACGTGCCGGGTGCCATCGACCAGCCGACCTCGTGGCCGTGCGTGCTCGCGATCACCCGGCGGGCGCCCGCCGCACGCAGGGTGGGCCCCAGCAGCGCCAGCGGGGCCGCCGCGCCGAACCACACCGTGTCGCAGTCCTCGGCACGCAGGATCTCCTTCGCCCTGCGGGCGACGCCCGGCCCCGGCAGCATCAGGCTCGTCGGGTGGCGGACGACCGGGAACGGTTGCTCAGCGTCGAACTTTTCGGCGCCTTCCCACGACGGGGCGTACACGACCAGGTCATCGGCCGGTAGTCGGGTCGCCAGCGCATGCAGGTAGGACTGGATACCACCGGGACGCGGCGGGAAGTCGTTGGTCACGAGCAGTGTCCGGGTCACCCGCGAAACCCTACTTGAGTACCTCTCTCAGGTATGACTGCCAACCGGCCACCAGGCCGCCCCGGTCCACACCGAGCACCTCACGCAGCATGTCGTCCGTCTCACTCGCGGACACCGGGCCGGCGCCCGCGAGCCTGCGGTACATGGCGATCAGCGTGTTCTCGCCGTAGCGGTCGGCGACGTAGCGTGCCAGCGACCAGCTCTGCTGGTAGGCGAGGTCCAGTTCGGAGCCCCGTGACTTGAACGCGCGGTCCTCCGGCAACGCGGTCGGCGGACCGTCCTGGCGGACGCGCTTCGCCAGGTCCGGCGCGCCCTCGGCCAGCGTCACGCCGCTGTCGCGGTAGCCGACGTAGTCCGCGAAGCCCTCCAGGAGCCACGTCGGTGAACCGTCCACGGTGTCCGCGCGGGCGGCGAGGTGGGTGATCTCGTGCCGGAGCACGATCCGCAGCGACGCGACCGACAGCGCGCGCACCCCGGACGGGCTCAGCACCACCCGCTGCCCGGCGACCGTGCGGGCCTTGTTGTCCACCCGGTCCGCCACGGCGACCGCGACGACGGACTCGACCGGGAAGTCCGGCCCGACGAGCGCGCGCATCTCGGCCGGCGAGTCCGGCAGCAGCAGGGCGACCCGCTGCGACCACGACGTCGGCCACACCGCGCTGACCGCCTGGACGGACGAGTCCAGCTCCCGCACCAGCCGCTCCACCATGGGCTCGCTGCCGGGATGGCTCACCACGATCCCGTGCTCGGTCGTGGACACGACACACGGCGCGAAGTCCCACGGGCCGCGCCAGGTACGCCTGCCGAGGGTGTCGAGCGCGCTGTCGGACCGCAGGTACCAGGTGTCGCCGTGCCGGGCGAACAGGTAGCCCATGGCCCGGTCTGTCGGGGTGAGGTCGGCGCCCCGGAGCGCGTACCGCAGGTCGACGGCCGGTGCCCACAGCTCGTCCGCGTCGTCCGGCAGCCCGACCACGTCGAGGGTGTCGTCCGCGTGCAGGCGGTAGCTCCACACGTCGAACGGGACACCGGCGAGGTTGGTGAACAGGCGGCGCTGCGCGGCCACGAACGCGGGGTCGGCCTTGGGGTCGATGGTGGCGAGGAACGCCTGCTCGTCGTGGGCGAGCACGGCCTGGGCGCGGTGGCGCAGCATGTCGTCGACCGCGTCGGTGCGCGAGGCCTCGTCGACGTGCGGGGCGGGGCTGACCGCGCCCATGGGTGCGCCGGGGCCGCCGTTCGAGGCGGGTGCCGTCGTGGTGGCCGGGAACGAGACGAGGGCGAGCCCCGCGAGCACGGCGACGGCCACTGCCGCGCCGAGCCATGTCCGGAACCTCGCCCTGGGCTGCACAGGAAGCATCGTATGGGCAGTGTGGATTTTCGCTCGTCGAGTCCCGTCAGGACACGGGTCGGGGCCGGTGCGTCGCACCGGCCCCGACTTCGTGATCCGTGTGGTCAGCCCGCGATTCGCCGGGCGCCCAGGTAGTCGCCACCCGCGCCGGACGGCGCGGCGGCGGTCTTGACCGGGGTGCCGGTGGTCGAGGCGTGCACGAGCTGGCCGTCGCCGATGTACATCGCGACGTGGTGGATCGAGCTCGCGCTGCTGCCGTAGAACAGCAGGTCACCCGGCTGCCACTGGCCGTACGCCACGGACTTGCCGTAGGTGTACTGCGAGCGGCTCGAGTGCGGCAGGCTGACGCCGACCTGCGCGTAGGCGTACATCGTCAGGCCGGAGCAGTCGAAGGTGCCGGGACCGTCCGCGCCCCACTCGTACATCTTGCCGCGCTGGTCCATCGCGACCTTGGCGGCGGCGCCACCCGTGCCAGCCGGGGCGAGGTAGACGCTGTTGTCCGTGGGGCCGGCCAGCGCGTCCTTGTCCGCACCGGACAGCGACTGGTAGGCGTCCTCGACCTTGTCGACCTGGGTGTTCAGGTCGTCACGGGTCTTGGTGATCTGGTCGGTCAGCTGCTGGGCAGCCGCCTGGGCGTCGGTCGCGCGCTTCTGGGCGTCCTTGGCCTTGTCCGAGGCGTCGGAAGCCTGGTTGGTCGCGGTGGTGAGCGCCGAGAGCGCCTGCTCGTTGTCCGAGGCGAGGACGCCGAGTGCGGAGGCACGCTCGAGGAAGTCGTCCGCGGAGTCACCGGTGAGCAGGGCGGACAGCTTGTTGAACCGGGCGCCCTGGAAGGAGGCGCTGGTCAGCTCGTCGACCTGGCCGCGGTAGGCCTCCTCGTCGGCCTGCGCCTGGGTCATGGCGGCGTTGGCGGCGGCGAGGTCCTGGTTGGCCTTCGCCAGCTCACCGTTCTTCTTGTCGAGGTCGGTCTTCGCGGCGAGTAACTGCTCGTTGACCGACGAGACCTGCTGGCTCAGCTGTTGGTACTGAGCCAGCGCCTCCGACGCGGTGTTCGGCGGCGGCGGCTGCTGGTACGAGATGGGCACGGCCATGGCCGGACCCGGAACTGTGAACAGAATGGCCGCCGCGGCCGCGGTGACACTCAACCCGGCACGGACTGCGCGCTTGGTTCTTTGTGACGCCACGTCGCGCGTGTCTCCCTTACATCCAAAACCGCCGACCGGGGGGGTGTTTTCCGACAAGGAGCTACCGCTACAGCGACTTCTCATCGTCTGCCCCACCCACCGTGGGGGAATCCGGTCCGGTTCACGTCGGGACTCGGGGAGTCCGTTCTGTGGAGCCGGCTTCGGCGGCGATCTCGCGTAGGGCCCTCGGGGTGGACCACTGTCGGCCGCGAGATCTCGGACAGGTTACGAAACGTGAGTCGATGCGTCTAGCTGGACCGGCGAAAAAAAGGCCGTGGAGGGCCCTGAACACCAATGGAGCAGTCCGAACACCACCGTGTGATCACAGCAACACCTCAGTTCACCGGCTCGGGTTAACTCGTTCACACCGTTCGGCGACCTTTTTCGACCGCTCAACGACCGAGAGCATCGGTCGGGCGTGTCGGACAAATCGGTCACGCGGTGCGGTCGACGGGCACCAGCCAGAGCCTCGGGACGATGCCCGCACGCCCGAGCGCGTCGATGGCCCGCTGCTCCAGCGGGTCGATCTCGACGACCTCCGGCACGCCGAGCAACACGCTCACGACGCAGTCCTCGCAGGCCAGCCCGCGAACCACACAGCTGTCACAGTCGATGATCATCCCCGGCTCCTCGTCCTGTTTCGGCCTCATGGAGCGGAGGCTATGGCAGACCACCGACAATTTCGGGGTCCGCGCAGGTCAGGAGTTTGTCCGCAGGGGCCGTGCCGCACGTCGACGCTGTCGCGCCGCCCACCGAGCACAGCGTGAAAGCGTTGAACCGGGCCGCCCGCGTGCTCGTGTTCACCCAATGCGTCGCGACTGACCAGCGCGGGAGAAGCCACCCGGCATGACCTCGGTCACTAGCTCCTGCCGAGCCTCGCCAGCAGGACGGCCGAGGGCACGGGATGGGCGCCACGCCTGCGGACCGAGTCGGCCACGGCCCGGTCGGACGTCACCACGACCACCGGGCGCCCCTCCGGCTCGGCCGTCACGAGCGCGCGGATGACGTCGTCGGCGAGCACACCGGGGTCACTGAACAGCACGCGAACGCCCCGGGGAGCGGTCGTGGGCACGGCGACGACCCCAGCGCCGTCGAACACGAGCGTGACCTCGGCCGACGTGCGGGCGGCCAGGGCGGCGAGCTGGCGGATCAGGCGTTCACGCTGCTCGGAGAGGGACAGCTCGGGGTAGCCGGTCTTGGTCACGTTGTAGCCGTCGACGACGACGTGGACGGTAGGCAGCGTCAGCAACCGCTCGAGGGCGGCAGGGTCCTCGACGCGGCTGACCGAACCGTGCGCCTCGGTGGCGCCGCGCACGAGGTCGGCGGGGCGGGGACCGGAGCCGCCGAGGGCAAGCTCGCGACGCAGGCCGGTGACCGCGCCGTCCAGGGTGTCGACGAGGAGCGCGAGGCGGACCTCGTCGGCCTGGCGGGCCTCGCGGGCGGACTGGCGGGCGATCTCGGCGTCGGCCTCGGCGCGTTCGGCCCTGGTGCGCTCGGCCTCGGCGCGCTCCCGCTCGCGGTCGCGTTGCTCGGTCAACGCCTTGACCTGGGCGCCGGTCTCGGTGCGGATGCGTTCGATGGCGGCGCTGGCGTTGTCGGCCTCGTCCTTGGCGGCGCGAACCCGCACCCCCTGCTCACGCAAACGTTTGCGCAGACGCTCCAGCTCGACCTCGCCCTCGGCCCGGACCTTGTCGATGGAGCCCTGGGTGGCGTCCAGTTCGGCACGGACCTTGGCCAGCTCGTGCTCGGCCCTGTCCGCACGGGTGACGGCGGCGTCACGCTGGGCACGCAGCCCCGCGTCGGAGGCGCGCCGGGTGACGAGCTCGACGTAGTGGGGGGCAGTGTCCTCGCCGAGAAGCACGGCAGCGGCGGCCACCGCGGCGGCGTCGTCCCCACCGAGGTCGAGCGTGGCGGGCCGATGCTCCCGACACCACTCGACGACGGCAGTGCGGAAGGCGACGGAGTCCCGCAGGCTCGCGATGATCGTGCCTGCCCCGAGCCTGGCCCGCTTGGCAGGCGTGAACCGAGCGACGGCCCGCAGTTGTTGGGGCACGTCGACCTTGGGCAGCGCCCCGAGCGCCTCGGCCCCCAACTCGGCGATCCGCGTACGAACGGCGTCGGGCAGCGCGGTCCAGTCGACCGAGGGCTCGCCAGAAGGCTCGTCCACGGGGTCGACCGGATCGACCGGCTCGAGCGACGGCACCATCACACCAGGGTAGTCGCCTGGTCAGGACAGCACCGACCGGCTTTCCCGGCGCAGGAGCCCAACAACGCCGCGAGCACCCCGCCCACCCGGGCAGCCCCCGCCCCCGAACCCGGGACAACCCCGCCAAGCAGCAAAAAGCGCAAACGCCCCCAAACGGAACGCCTCGCCAACGAGCAACAGACACGGCCAGAACCAGGACTGCCCTTCCCGACAGATGGCTCAAACACCGGAGTCCCAGCACAACCCCCGAGGCGAAGGCGCCAAGATCCCCCACCGTGCGACCACGCAATACCGCGAGAGGCGCCGCCGGAGGCCACAGGAGCAAAAACGCCAGGACAGACCACTCCCCGACGAGCGAGCCAACGTCACAGCGCAACCCACCGGACGCCCGCACTGACGAGCATGAAGTCCGGCAAGAACAGCCCTGGAGCGCCGCCCCAAGAGCGAACCCCAGAGGAAACAACGCTCCGAGCGCGAACGCCCCGTGCATCCACGCAACGCCCGAGCGGGCCACCAGAGTCGGGCCTGACGAGCACGAAGGGCACCTGCGCGAGGAACGAACCCACGGGCTCCCGCCGGCAGGAGGAAAGACTCCGGGTGAAGGCCCGCTCACCAGCGAGCCAATCCAACACAGTGGGCCGCCGGCGCCAGGCCTGGCCGACCTGTGAAGGCACGCGGCGAACGACCGACCCGACCCCCGCGAGCGAAGCGAACGCTCCGGGAAAACCCACACTGCACAAGCGAACAGGTCGCTCCGCGAGCCAATGAACACAGTGCCGCCGACGCCAGCACCGGCCGAACAGCAAAGGCACGAAAACGAACGACCCGGCCCGACGAGTGAAGTGAAGCTCCGGCAAAGCCACGCACCGAAGCGAGCAGCCGGTGCAACCAGGCAACACCGCGAGTGGACCACCGGCGTCTGGACCGACCAGCACGAAGACACCGGCGCGAGGAACGAGCCCAGGGACATCCGCGCGCAGGAGGGAAGACGCCGGGCGAAAGCCCGCTCACCGGCGAGCGGAGCGAGCCAATGGACACATGCGAAACGAGCCACTGTCACAAAGCGAGCCACCAACGCCACGCCCGACCGATCAGCGAGGGCGCCGAAGCGAGCGACCCGCCCCGGCGAGGGAAGAGATGGCTCCGGTGAAGCCACGCTGCATGAGCGAAGAGACAGTGCAACCACGCAAGGCGTGAGCGGGCCGCCGGCGTCTGGACTGACGAGCACGAAGGTCCCTGCGCGAGGAACGAGCCCAGGGACCTTCGCGCACAGGAGGGAAGACGCCGGGTAAAGGCCCGCTCACCCGCGAGCGGAGCGAGCCAAACCAACACCGTGAGCGGGCCGCCGGCGTCTGGACTGACGAGCACGCAAGCCTCTGCGCGAGCGAAGCGAGCCCAGAGGCTTCCGCGCGCAGGAGGGAAGACGCCGGATGAAGGCCCACTCACCCGCGAGCGGAGCGAGCCAAACCAACACCGTGAGCGGGCCGCCGGCGTCTGGACTGACGAGCACGCAAGCCCCTGCGCGAGCGAAGCGAGCCCAGAGGCTTCCGCGCGCAGGAGGGAAGACGCCGGATGAAGGCCCACTCACCAGCGAGCGGAGCGAGCCAAACCAACACCGTGAGCGGGCCGCCGGCGTCTGGACTGACGAGCACGCAAGCCCCTGCGCGAGCGAAGCGAGCCCAGAGGCTTCCGCGCGCAGGAGGGAAGACGCCGGGTAAAGGCCCACTCACCAGCGAGCGGAGCGAGCAAATTCAACACTGTCGGTGCTCTGTTCTAGCTTCCCGGCATGACCAAACCGGGGGCGGGCGGCCAGCTCGCGTTCGACGAGCTGGGTACTCCGCTGCGGGCGACGACCTTCGTCGTCTTCGATCTCGAGACGACTGGGGTCAGTGACGAGGACACGATCACCGAGTTCGGGGCGGTGAAGGTGTGTGGGGGTGAGGTGCTCGGTGAGTTCGCCACGCTCGTCGATCCCGGGCGGGGGATTCCCCCCGAGGTCGTCGCGCTCACCGGGATCACCAACGCGATGGTCTACGCCGCCCCTCGGTTGGACTCCGTGCTGCCCGCTTTCATGGAGTTCGTCAGCGGCGCGGTGCTGGTGGCCCACAACGCGGGCTTCGACGTCAACTTCGTCCGTAAGGCCTGCGAACGGCACGGTTACCGCTGGCCCAAGCCGACCGTCCTGTGCACGGTCCAGCTCGCCAGGCGGGTACTCACCAGGGAGGAGGCCCCCAGCTGCCGGCTCTCCGCCCTGGCCGAACTCCTGCACGCCTCCACGAAACCCAACCACCGCGCGCTCTCCGACGCCCGCGCCACCGTCGACGTCTTCCACTCCCTCCTGGAGCGGGTCGGCTCGATCGGAGTGCAGACCCTCGAGGAGCTGCACGACTACATCCCGGACGTCACCCCCGAGCAGCGGCGCAAGCGCTCGATGGCCGCGCACCTGCCCTCGACCCCCGGCGTCTACCTCTTCCGCGGCCCCGGTGAGGAGGTGCTCTACGTCGGCACTGCGGTCGACCTGCGGCGGCGCGTTCGCCAGTACTTCACCGCCAGCGAGACGCGCCGTCGCCTTCGGGAGATGGTGGCGCTCGCGGTTCGGGTGGACCACGTCGAGTGCGCCCACGCCCTCGAGGCGCAGGTCCGCGAACTGCGCCTGATCTCGGCGCACAAGCCCGCCTACAACCGCAGGTCCAAGAACCCGAAGCAGTCCTGGTGGCTCACCCTCACCGACGAGGCCTTCCCCCGGCTGTCACTGGTCCGCACGCCTCGGGACGGCGCCCTCGGGCCCTTCCGCTCGCGTGGGATGGCCGAGGACGCCATGGTCGCCCTCCAGGACGCCACCGGCCTCCGCCCCTGCACCGTGCGGATCCCGGCTCAGCGCGCCAGCGGCCGACCCTGCGCGCTCGCGGAACTGGGCCGGTGCGCGGCGCCCTGTGCGGGTCGGCAGACGGTCGAGGAGTACTCGCCGTCGGTGTCGTCGTTCGTCGGGCTCGTGGCCGGGCGGCTCCTCGATCCGCTGCGGGTGCTGGAAGAGCGGTTGCACGCGCACTCCGCGGCGGAGCGGTTCGAGCAGGCGGGGTTCGACCGCGACCGGCTGTCGGTGCTGGTGCGCACGCTCGACCGGGGGCAGCGGCTTGCCGCGCTCGCCTCGGTGGCCGAGCTGATCGCCGCCCGTCCGGACGGCAACCACGGCTGGGAGTTCGCCGTCGTGCGGTATGGCAGGCTCGCGTCGGCCGGGGTGGCGCGGCGTGGGGTGGCGCCGATGCCGGTCGTGGACATGCTCGCCGCGTCGGCCGAGACGGTGCTGCCCGGCGAGGGTCCGTTGCGTGGTGCACCGGCCGAGGAGGTGGCCCTGGTGCTGCGGTGGTTGGATCGACCGGGAACCCGGATGGTTCGATGCTCGCGGCCATGGACGGAACCGGCCCGCGCGGCGGCGAGCTGGCGCGGGTGGCTGACCCGGGCGGACGCGGCACGCAGCACGGAGGTGGGCGTATGAGCAGAGCCGGTCATCGCTGCTCAGGGCGCCGGTGGCGCGCGGCGGAAGAGGTGGTGGCATGCCGTTCGACGTGATCGCGATGGGTCGGCTCGGGGTGGACATCTATCCGCAGCAGATCGGGGTCGGGCTGGCGGACGTGACGACGTTCGGCAAGTACCTCGGCGGCACTGCGGCCAACGTGACGGTCGCGGTCGCGCGCTTCGGGCACCGGGTCGCGCTCGTGAGCCGGACCGGTGCCGACCCCTTCGGCGAGTACCTCCACCGCACGCTGCGTGACTTCGGGGTCGACGACCGGTACGTCTCGGACGTGTCGGAGCTGCCGACTCCGGTCACGTTCTGCGAGATCTTTCCGCCGGACGACTTTCCCATCTACTTCTACCGGCTGCCAAAAGCACCCGACCTGGTGATCCACGAACACGAGCTGGACCTGGATGCCATCCGTGCGGCCAGGATCCTGTGGGTCACGGTCACCGGACTGTGTGAGGAGCCGAGCCGCTCGGCGACGCTCGCCGCGCTCCGGGTCCGCGACCCCGGGTCGACGACGGTGCTCGACCTCGACTACCGGCCGATGTTCTGGCCGTCCCGTGAGGACGCCAGCCACTGGGTGGGTGAGGCGTTGCCACACGTCACGGTGACGGTCGGCAACCTCGACGAGTGTGAGACCGCGGTCGGCGTGCGTGACCCGGGCGCCGCGGCCAAAGCGTTGCGGGACAAGGGAGTTCGACTCGCCGTGGTGAAGCAGGGACCGGAGGGCGTGCTCGCCGTCGACGACACGGGCGCGGTGGAGGTGCCGCCACACCCCGTCGAGGTCGTGAACGGACTCGGCGCGGGGGACGCGTTCGGCGGCGCCCTGTGCCACGGCCTGCTGTCCGGCTGGTCGACCCGACACACCATGCGGTTCGCGAACGCGGCAGGCGCGATCGTCGCGTCGCGACTGTCCTGTTCGGCCGCCATGCCGACGATCGACGAGGTGGAGGCAGTGCTCGATGCTGACTGACAGACAGTTGGCCAGGATCACCACGACCCGGGCCCGCTCCCCGGAGAAGATCGCGGAGGCCGCGGAGAAACGGGTCCGGCCCAACACCCCGTTCGACGACGACGAACGAGATCTGATCATCGCCGCCGACCACCCGGCCCGCGGCGCGCTGCGCATCGGCATGAACCCGATGGCCATGGCCAACCGCCGCGACCTGCTGCGGCGGCTGTGCGTCGCGCTGGCGCGGCCGGGTGTCACCGGGGTGCTCGGCACGCCGGACATCCTCGAGGACCTGCTCCTGCTCGGCGCGCTGAACGACCGCAGCGTGTTCGGCTCGATGAACCGGGGCGGCCTCGCGGGCGCGGTGTTCGAGCTGGACGACCGCTTCACGAGCTACGACGCGCGCTCGATCGCGCGGTCCGGCTTCGACGGCGGCAAGATGCTGCTCCGCATCGACTACAGCGACGAACGCACCGAGGCGACGATCGCCGCCTGCGCCAGGGCCGTGACCGACCTGGCCGACGAGAAGCTGGTCGCGATGGTGGAGCCGTTCGTGTCCCACCGCATCGAGGGCAGGCTGACGAACGACCTGTCCGTCGAGGCCGCGACGACGGCGATGTCCATCGCGTCCGGACTCGGCAACACCTCCGCCTACACGTGGCTGAAGGTCCCGGTCATCGGCGACGGCGGCGACGTGATGGCACACGTGCTGTCCTGCACCACCCTGCCGACGCTCCTGCTCGGCGGCGAGGTCACGGCCAACCAGGACGCGACGTTCGAACGCTGGGCCCGGGCGCTGCGTCACCCGACCGTGCGTGGCCTGGTCGTGGGTCGCTCGCTGCTGTACCCGCCGGACGGCGACGTGGCGAAGGCCGTCGACACCGCGGCGGGCCTGCTGTGAACGGCGTGGCGGTCACCCCGGCGTCGGCGGGCTGGACCTACAGCGGCCTCACGGTGGTCACGCTGGCGCCCGGCGAGTCGCACACGCTGGCGACGGGCTCCTCGGAGACGCTCGTGTTCCCGCTGTCCGGCGGTTGTGTGGTGACCACGGAGGCCACCACGTTCGAGGTGGCCGGCCGTTCGTCGGTCTTCGAGGCACCCACCGACTTCGTGTACGTGCCCCGCGACGCCACCGCCGAGGTGGTCAGCGAGGCGGGCGCGAAGCTGGCCTTCCCGTCGGCCGTGTGCGAGCGCCGGCTGCCCGCCAGGTACGTCCCGGCGGCCGACACGCAGGTCGAGCTGCGTGGGGCTGGCACGTGCAGCAGGCAGGTCAACAACTTCGCCACCCCGGCGGTGTTCGAGGCGGACAGGCTGATCGCCTGCGAGGTCCTCACCCCGGGCGGCAACTGGTCGTCGTACCCGCCGCACAAGCACGACGAGGTCCGCGACGGCGAGTGCGAGCTGGAGGAGATCTACTACTTCGAGGTGGCCGGCGACGGCATGGCCTACCAGCGCGTGTACGGCACGCCCGAGCGGCCGATCGACATCCTCGAGGAGGTCCGCACCGGCGACGTGGTCCTGATCCCCCACGGCTGGCACGGCCCGTCCATGGCGACCCCCGGCTACGACCTGTACTACCTCAACGTCATGGCGGGCCCCGGCGCGACCCGGGAGTGGCTCATCAGCGACGACCCAGATCACGGCTGGATCCGCGAGACCTGGGAGCACGAACCGGTGGACCCCCGGCTCCCGTTCTACCGCTGACGGCCCGCTGAGGCCTCAGTAACGGCCGTCGAACAAGAGCTTCGCGACCTGGGTGACGGTTTCGCGGCCTGCGTTGTAGTCGCCCTGGCCGCGGAGGTTGTTCATCACGACCAGGGTGAAGCGGGTGTCGGGACCGACGAAGCCGACCGTGTTCATGACCCAGCCGCCCTGTTCCTCCGACCAGCCGTCCTTGTTGCCGGGCTGGGCGGCCGGGCCGGCGCCCCACACGCCCCACTGCTGGTTCGGGTCCACCGAGCGGAGCTGGCCGACGATGTAGCCGCGCTCGTCGGCGGGCAGGTCCGTCAGGACGTAGTGGATCAGCCGGTCGAGGTCCTCCGGCGTGCACTTCTGGAAGCCCCAGTACGGGTAGTACTCGGAGAAGCCCCGCTGGGGCACGAGGCCGGTCATGCCGTACGCCGCGAAGTTGTCGTTGAACGACAGGTGGTCGCCACCCGCGTAGCGGTACCAGAGCGTGTCCGCCGCGTCGTCGTTCGACGAGTGGAGCATCGACTGGATCAGGGTCCGGTCGTCGTCGGTGAGGTGGATCTCGCCGGACCGGTCGCGCGTGAACAGGTCGACCACCATCGCCAGCTTGATGGTCGACGCCGTCCAGGTGGGGTCCTTGGCGTGGTCGTTCTCCCACACGGCGCCGCTCTGCAGGTCGTGCAGCACCACGCCGGTGGTGCCGGGCCGGGTGCCGAGGTACTGCTGAACGGCCGCGACCCGGTTCTGGAGGTCGCAGTCGAAGCCGGGGACCGGCGCCGCGGCGCACTCGGGTGACGGCGGCGCGGCCGGGACCGTGGACGCCACCGACATCGAGCCCGAGCTGACCGCACGCGGCGACTCCGCCGACGGCGTGCCACTGCACCCGGACAGGCCGATGGCGGCCGCCGCGAGCAACGCGGTGACCGCCATCAGTCGTGAACTCACAGTCGCTTCGACGGATCGTCCTGTGTCTTGGCGATCGAGGTACCGGTCTCGGTCTCCCCGGACTCCAGCTCGGCGGCGTGTCCGTGCTGGGCGGCACGGGCCTTGGCCAGCGCGGCCGTCTCCTCCGGCGGGTCGTGCCGCAGCAGCGAGCCTGCCACCGGGGCACCTGCCGAGCCGAGCTTGTTCATCTTCTTCGGCACCGGGGTGCCCTGGTACTCGAGCGCTATCGGGTGGCCGTGCTCGTCGAGGCCGGCCAGCGGCTGGTGCACCTCGATGAACTCACCGTGCGGCAGCCGCTTGATGATGCCCGTCTCGACGCCGTGCTCGAGCACCAACCGGTCGGACCGCTGCAGGCCGAGGCACAGGCGGTAGGTGATGGCGTAGGCGAGCGGCGGCAGCACCAGCAACCCGATGCGGCCCATCCACGTCGTCGCGTTCAGCGAGATCTGGAACTTGTCGGCGAACACGTCGTTCGCGGCGGACACCAGCGACACCATGAAGAACGTGATCGCCATGACGCCGAGACTGGTGCGCACCGGCACGTCACGCGGCCGCTGCAACAGGTTGTGGTGCGCGTAGTCCTTCGTGAACTTCCGTTCTATCCACGGATAGGCCGCGGCGATGCCGGTCAGCAGCGGTAGACCCATGATGAACGGGAAGAACGGCGCCGGGATCGTGTAGTTCCCGAGGTAGACCTCCCAGGCGGGCCACAGTCGGACCAGCCCGTCCGTCCAGGCCATGTACCAGTCCGGCACCGTGCCGGCCGACACCTGCGCCGCCGAGAACGGTCCGAAGTTCCAGATCGGGTTGACCTGGAACAGGCCGCCGAGCAGCGCGGTGATGCCGATGACCACGGCCGTGAAACCACCGGCCTTGAGCGCGAACACCGGCATGATGCGGACGCCGACGACGTTGGTCTCTTTTCGGCGCACGCCGGGGAACTGCGTGTGTTTCTGGTACCAGACGAGTCCGACGTGGACACCGATCAACGCGAGCAGCAACCCGGGTATCAGCAGGATGTGGAGTGTGTAGAACCTCGGGATGATCTCCGTGCCAGGGAACTCGCTGCCGAACAGCAGCCAGCTGGCCCAGGTGCCGATCACCGGCAGAGACATGACCAGACCCGCGGTGATGCGCAGCCCGGCGCCGGAGAGCAGGTCGTCCGGGAGCGAGTAGCCGAAGAGGCCCTCGAAGCAGCCCAGCATGAAGATCAGGATGCCGATGATCCAGTTGACCTCACGCGGCCTGCGGAACGCGCCGGTGAAGAACGTGCGGAACATGTGGATGGTCAGCGCCAGCATGAACAGCAGCGCCGCCCAGTGGTGCACCTGCCGGACGAACAGACCGCCGCGCACGTCGAACGTGATGTACAGCGTCGACTCGTACGCCCTGGTCATCTCCAGGCCACGCAGGTTCGCGAACGTGCCGTGGTAGGTGACCTCGGCCATC
This sequence comes from Actinophytocola oryzae, assembly GCF_004364325.1. Classification (GTDB taxonomy): domain Bacteria; phylum Actinomycetota; class Actinomycetes; order Mycobacteriales; family Pseudonocardiaceae; genus Actinophytocola; species Actinophytocola oryzae. Next base: position 132,033 of record NZ_SOCP01000023.1, read on the forward strand.
GACGGGTCGAAGAACAGCGCGAGGTACGTGCCGGACAGCAGCAGCACGATGAAGCTGTACAGCGCGATCTCGCCGAGCAGGAACGACCAGTGCGTCGGGAAGACCTTGTTCAGCTGCCGCCGGATACCGCCCGCCAGGTGGTACCGGTCGTCGGCCCACTTGGCGGCGCCCCCCGCCGCACGCATGACCACATTGTCGGGTTTGGTCGGTGTCGTGAGTCCACTCATGCTGTCACCTCACCCGCTGCGTGGCGCCGGAACGCTGCGCAAGCTCCGCTCATGACCTTCGCTCCCAGTAGGCAGGCCCGACCGGCTCGTTGAAGTCGCTGGTCGAGATGAAGTAGCCGGTCTCCTCGTCGACGGTGATCGGCAGCTGCGCCAGCTTGCGGGTGGCAGGCCCGAAGACCGGCTTCGCGTACTGCAGCGCGTCGAACTGTGACTGGTGGCACGGACACAGGATGCGGTTCGTCCGCTGTTCGTACAAGGACGTCGGGCACCCGAGGTGGCTGCAGATCTTGGTGTAGGCGTAGTAGTCGCCGTAGTGGTAGTCCTCCTGGCCCTGGTGCTGGATCACCCTGGCCCCGTCCTGGGGACGCAGGCGGATCAGCATCACGGGGCTGTCACCTCGGAGGATGGTCTTCGCCCAGTCCTCGTGGGTGTCGGTCTCCCGGTACGGGAACACGGTCTCCATCGAGCCCGCGTCCATGTCCTCGGGGCGCACCAGCGAGATCTCGTCGTTGGCCGTGGCCCTGCGCAGGAAGACCTTTTCGTCCTTCTTGGTGTGCTGCCACGGCGTGTGCAACAGCCCGTCCTTGTTCGCGGACTGTGCGTGCGGGTTGCGCAGGAGGCTGCCGAGGGGCAGAGCGACGAGCGCGAGGCCGAGCACGCCGCCGCCGAACCCGAGCGAGCGCTTGATCATCGGCCGGCGGGCGATCGTGCTGCGGTTACCCGCGTCGGCCAGGCCCGCGAGGATCGTGGCCTTGTCCAGCTCGCCGGAACCGCCGTCGTGACGCTGCTGGACCGCGATCTCGTGCGGGATGAACTTCCTCGTGTAGTTCAGCACGCCGATGCCGATGCCCAGAATCGCGAGACCGAGCGTCACGCCGATGACCGGCGTGTAGAGCGAGTACATGAAGTACCCGTCCTCGTTCGGCGCGACGTACTTGGCCGGCCACCAGATGAAGGCGACGACGAACGCCAGCCCCGCGATGCCCGCGAGGGCGAACCAGAAGGCGACCTGCCGCTCCGCGCGCTTCTCCGCGCGCGTGCCCTTGACCGGCCACGGGTCGGGGTACTCGACCAGCTCGACGCCGTCGAGCTTCGCCCCGAGCCTGACCAGCTCGTCCCTGGACAGCTGCGCGAGCTCCTCCTCGCTCGGCAGCTCCTCAGGCTTCTCGTTACTCATGCTTTGGCCCCGATCCACAACGTGATGCCTAGCAGGGCGACGATCCCCACGATGAAGGCGATGAACCCCTCAGACTGGGGACCGAGTCCACCGATCGGGGCACCGCCAGGGTTGTTGTTGCCGTCCGTCACCGACTTGACGTAGGCGATGATGTCCTTCTTCTCGTCCGGCGACAGCTGGCGCTCGGAGAACCTCGGCATGTTCTGCGGGCCGGAGAGCATGGCCGCGTACATCTCGTCCTCGGTCACCCCGTCGAGTGCCGGCGCGAACTTGCCGGACGACAGCGCGCCGCCACGGCCGGTGAAGTTGTGGCAGGACGCGCAGTTGAACCGGAACAGCTCGCCGCCGCGCGCCGGGTCCTGACCCTGCAGCGCCGCGCCCTTCTCGTCCGGCATCTGCACACCGCCGCCGTTGGCCTGCACGAACGCGGCCACCGCGTCGACCTCGTCCGGCGTCAGCACGCGTGGCTTGCGCGGGATCTGCGCGGACTGCGCCATGGCGGGCATGCGGCCGGTCGAGGTCTGGAAGTACACGCTGGCCTCGCCGACGCCGATCAGGCTCGGGCCGCGGTCCTTGACGCCCTCGAGGTTCGCGCCGTGGCAGCTGATGCACGTGTTGTTGAAGATCTTCTCGCCCTCACGGACGATGGCCGGATCCTGCTGGGCCTGCGCGGTCTGCGGCTCGGGCACGAGCACGCTGTACAGCGCGCCGACCCCCACCAGCGCGAAGGCGAGCGCCAGCAGACCGGCGACGCGGCGCCGCATCTTGGTGCGTGCCCTCATCTTCTTGCTCATTGTGCGGCAACCTCTGATGTCAGTTCGGACCCGGCGAGTGGCGGCATGGTCGGATCACTGCACGAAGTAGATCACGAAGAACAGACCGATCCAGACGATGTCGACGAAGTGCCAGTAGTACGACACCACGATCGCGGACGTGGCCTGCGCGGGCGTGAACTTGCTCATCTTCGTGCGCCCGATCAGGTAGACGAAGGCGATGAGGCCACCCGTCACGTGCAGGCCGTGGAACCCGGTGGCCAGGTAGAAGACCGTGCCGTACGCCGAGGACGGGATGGTGAGTCCCTCCTCGATCAGCGACCGGTACTCGTTGGCCTGGCCGAGCACGAAGAACAACCCCATGAACAGTGTCAGCGTGTACCAGCGCCGCAACCCGTACACATCACCTCGCTCAGCCGCGAAGACACCCATCTGACAGGTGATGGACGAGGCGACGAGCACGATCGTGACAACGAGCGCGTAGGGCACGTCGAGGTGGAACGGCGGTGGGGGCCACTGGCCCGTGCTCTCCTGTGCCTTCGCCGTGAAGTACATGGCGAAGAGGCCGGCGAAGAACATCAGCTCGCTGGCCAGCCACACGATCGTGCCGACGCTGACCATGTTGGGCCTGTTCAGCGAGTGCACACGCTGGCTGATTGAGGGCGCTGCTGTCGTCACGGCAGGCATTATTGCCTGCCCTTTCACAGGTCAGCAGATCGGGTCCGGGGCGTGTCGGAGATCGTCTCCCGAGGATCGGGCGGCTGTCGGCCGTGAAGTCGTGCCGGATAGCATCGAGGTGTCCCGACCTGCCTGATTTCGTTGCCGGAGGAACAGCCATGAGCGCCCCGCTGAAGATCCTCGTGTTCAGCCACCGGCCCGAGGTGCGGGAGAGGATTGTCACAGCTGTGGGTCGCAGGCCCGCCGCGGACGTGGGCCGGGTGACCTACCACGAGTCGGCGACCATCGCCGACGTGCTGATGGAGATGGACTCCGGCACCGTCGACCTGGCGATCCTCGACGGCGAGGCCCAGCCGACCGGTGGCATCGGACTCTGCCGCCAGCTCAAGAACGAGATCGACGCCTGTCCCCCGATCGTGATCGCGATCCGGCGCAGGGACGACCGCTGGCTCGCGACCTGGTCGCAGGCCGACGCGGTGCTCGTGCACCCGCTCGACCCGCTGACCGCCGCGGAGACGGTCGCCGACGTGCTGCGCAACAAGCAGCTTCCCGTCGTCCAGGGGTGAGGCGACCATGACCCAGACCTGGCCCGGCCTGCTGGGCCGGTTGGTGGCGCGCGAGGACCTGACGGCCGAGGACACGTCGTGGGCGATGGACGAGATCATGTCCGGCGTCGCCACCGGCTCCCAGATCGGCGCGTTCGCCGCGGCACTGCGGATGAAGGGCGAGACGCCCTCCGAGGTGGCGGGCATGGCGTCGGCGATGCTGTCGCGCGCCCGCCGCGTGCCCCTCGACGTGGCCGCCGTCGACGTGGTCGGCACCGGCGGTGACCAGGCGGGATCGGTGAACATCTCGACGATGAGCGCGGTCGTGACGGCCGCCGCCGGGATGCCGGTCGTGAAGCACGGCAACCGGGCCCAGTCGTCGCAGTGCGGCGCCGCGGACGTCCTCGAGTCACTCGGTGTGGTGATAGAGCTCTCCCCCACGGCGGTCGCCACGTGCGTCCGCGAGGTGGGGATCGGGTTCTGCTTCGCGCCCGCCTTCCACCCCGCGCTGCGTCACGCGGGCCCCACCCGCAGGGAGATGGGCATCCCCACGGTGTTCAACATCATGGGGCCGCTGACCAACCCGGCACAGCCGACGTCGGCACTGGTGGGGTGCGCGCAGTCATGGCTGGCGCCGGTGGTGGCGGACGTGCTGGCCGCACGCGGCTTCTCGGTGCTCGTGGTCAGGGGCGACGACGGCCTCGACGAGATCACCACCACGACGACCACCACCGCGTGGGTCGCGTCAGGTGGGACGGTCCGCCCGGCCGTGATCGACCCGGCGGCCCTGGGGATCGCCCCCGCCTCCCCCGAGGCGCTGAAGGGCGGGACCGCCGAGGTGAACGCCGCGGTACTGCGGGCGCTCGTGGCAGGCGAGGGCGGCGCGGTGCGTGACACCGTGCTGTTGAACGCCGGAGGGGCCATCGCCGCGTTCAGGGGCTTCTCGGCCGACCTGACGGCCGATCTCCGCGCGGGCATGGACACCGCGGCCGAGGCGATCGACTCCGGCCGCGCGGCGAAGCTGCTGGACCGCTGGGTCACCCGGAGCAAGGAACTGGCCTGAGCCCGCGCGCGGACCGGCCCCCCGTGCACTGAAGGACGCCTTCGTAACGCGGGACGTACCGAAGGACGCCTTCGTAACGCTGGGTGCACTGAAGGCGTCCTTCAGTGCACGTCAGTCGGTCGCGTTCGGGCGGGTGTGGTACTCGAAGACCAGGCCGCCGACGGCCGTCAGGACGAGAACCAGGCCGATCACCAGCAGCCAGATCTGCCAGAAGGCCAGCGAGAGGGCCGTCAGCCCACCGGAGGCGGCGATCGCGACCGGCCAGTAGCTGCCTGCCGAGAAGAAGCCGACCTCGCCGGCGCCGTCGCTGACCTCGGCCTCCGGGTTGTCCTCCGGGCGGCGCTCCACCCGCCGCGAGATGAACTGGAAGGTCGACCCGATGATCAGGGACAGCCCGCCGGTCAGCGTGAGGCCGACGGTGCCGACCGGCTCCTTCGACCAGACGCCGTAGACGATGGCGGCCAGGAAGAAGAAGGCCGTGATGATGTGGAAGAGCCTGGCTTCGACCTTCATGACTCGAGTCCTCCGGAGACGGTCAGTTCGACGACGTGCGGGCGGTGCGGTCGCTGTTGAACGGGGACGTGGTCACCGCGTGCGGGGTGCACAGCTCACCGCACGACGGGTCGTCCTTGCCCAGTTGCGCCAGGGCCTCCGCCGCCGTGTACGGCTTGCCGGTGTCGTCGTTGGACGCCGTCCGCAGCTCCATGTACGCGTCGAACTGGTCCTGGGTCAGCACCCTGACCTCGAAGTTCATCCCCGAGTGGTAGGTACCGCACAGCTCGGCGCAGCGGCCGACGAACGAGCCTTCCTTGTCGATCGAGTTCTGGAAGGTGTCGTCCTGGTTGTTCCTCTCCGGGTACGGGAAGACGTCGCGCTTGAAGTGGAACTCCGGCACGAAGAAGGAGTGGATGACGTCCTTCGAGTGCAGCTTGTAGTGGATGGTCGCCTGCGACGGGAGCACCAGGAGCGGGATCTCGGTGGTGCTGCCGGTCGTCGCGACGAGGTCGCCGTCGGAGGTGCGCGGGGTGACGTGGCGGCCGTCGGCGTTGACGTACTCGTTGTACGTGAACTGCCAGTTCCACTGGAAGGCCAGCACGTCGACGTTCACGCCGACCTGGTCCTCGGGCTCCTCGGCCAGCACGTAGTTCTGCGTCGTCACCGTGAAGTAGAAGAGGATCACGACGATGATCGACGGGACACCCGTGTAGATGAACTCGAGGAAGTGGTTGTACTGGAACTGCTTGGGCAGTTTGTCGCTCTTCTTGCGGTGCGCGATGACCGGCCACAGGATCAGCGCCCACACGATCACGCCGACGATCAGCGACGCGACGACGGTCCAGGTCCAGAAGGTAACCATCCGCTCGGACTGCGGGGTGATGCCCTCTGGCCAGCCGAAGCGCAGGACCTCGCTGCCGGAGCAGCCGGACGCGGTCAGGGCGACCAGTCCGGCGAGGCCGGCAAGTCGCGTCGCCCGCGAGCGCCGTGTTCCGCCCACTGCGCGATCCCTCCTAGTAAGACCGGTGATCACAGCGTTGGAGCGTAGCCGAGAGGTGCGGGCCACACCGCTCAGGGGCAGACTTGTGCGAGGCAGCCATACTGGCCACCGACGTGCACTCGACAGGGAAGGTTGTGCCGAACCGTGTGCGGTCTGCTTGGTGTGGTGTGCCCGACGGAACAGGAAGCCAACGCGACCAGGGACGCGGTGGCGCGCGCGATGCGCTGCCAGCGGCACAGAGGACCGGACGAGAGCGGCACCTGGGCGGGCGACGAGGTGGTCTTCGGGTTCAACCGCCTGTCGATCATCGACGTCGACCACTCGCACCAGCCGCTGCACTGGAGCCCCGAGGGCGTCCAGGAGCGCTACACGCTGCTCTTCAACGGGGAGATCTACAACTACCTCGAGCTGCGCCAGGAGCTGATCGACGAGCACGGCGCCGCCATGCGCACGCACGGTGACAGCGAGGTCATCGTCGCGCTCTACCACTACCTCGGGCCGTCCGCGGTGCAGAAGCTGCGCGGCATGTTCGCGTTCCTGATCTGGGACTGGCGCAAGCGCGAGGTGTTCGGCGCACGCGACCCGTTCGGCATCAAGCCGCTGTTCTACTCGGCCGGCCCCGGCGGGGTGGCGTTCTCCAGCGAGAAGAAGGCGCTGCTGGAGCTGTCGCCGCGCCTGCACCTGCCCCAGACGCTCGACCGCACGGCACTGCAGCACTACCTGACCCTGCAGTACGTGCCGGAGCCGGAGACGATGCACCAGGAGGTCCGCCGCATCGAGTCGGGCCACTCGTTCTCCATCTCGCCGGGTGGTGAGGTGAAGACGACCAGGTACTTCTTCCACACGTTCCGCCCGACGCCGGTGCGCGGCGAGTCGGAGAAGCTGTACGAGGAGATCGCCGAGGTCCTGAAGGACTCGGTGGCCAAGCACATGCGTGCCGACGTGACCGTCGGGTCGTTCCTGTCCGGCGGCATCGACTCGACGGCCATCGCGGCGCTGGCGCGCGAGCACAACCCGAACCTGGTGACGTTCACGACAGGCTTCGAGCGCGAGGGCTACTCGGAGGTCGACGTCGCCGCGGAGTCGGCGGCCGCGATCGGCGTGAAGCACGTGATCCGCACGGTCAGCCCCGAGGAGATGATGGAGGCGCTGCCGCTGATCGTCTGGTACCTGGACGACCCGGTGGCCGACCCCGCGCTGGTCCCGCTGTGGTTCATCGCCCGCGAGGCACGCCGACACGTGAAGGTCGTGCTCTCCGGCGAGGGCGCCGACGAGCTGTTCGGCGGCTACACGATCTACAAGGAGCCGATCTCGCTGGCGCCGTTCGAGCGGGTGCCCGGCGCGCTCCGCAAGGCCATGGGCACCCTGTCGACCAAGCTGCCGGACGGTCGGCGCGGCAAGGACCTGCTGCGCCGGGGCGCGCTCTCGCTGGAGGAGCGGTACTACGGCAACGCCCGCATCTTCCGCGACGACCAGCTGCGGGCGGTGCTGCGCACGTTCGATCCGGAGATCGGCCACGTGGACGTGACGGCGGGGCCGTACCGGGAGTCGGAGAACTGGGACCCGGTGACGCGGATGCAGCACGTGGACCTGTTCACGTGGTTGCGCGGCGACATCCTGGTGAAGGCGGACAAGGTCACGATGGCCAACTCGCTGGAGCTTCGGGTGCCGTTCCTCGACGCCGAGGTCTTCAAGATCGCCTCGAAGATCCCGACCGAGGAGAAGATCACCAAGGAGACGACGAAGTACGCGCTGCGCCAGGCGCTGCGCGGGATCGTCCCCGAGCACGTGCTGAACCGGCGCAAGCTGGGCTTCCCGGTGCCGATCCGGCTGTGGCTCAAGGAGGAGATGTACGACTGGGCCCGTCAGATCATCCTCCGCTCGCAGACCGAGGAGGAGATCGACAAGGACGCGGTGATGCGTCTGCTGGAGGAGCACCGCGCGGGCACCCTGGACCACAGCCGCCGCATCTGGGCGCTGCTGGTCTACATGCTGTGGCACGGAATCTTCGTGGAGAAGAACATCCAGCCCCGCGTCCCGGAGCCGCACTACCCGGTGAAACTCTGACGACCACGCCCCGCCGCCGAGTGCACCGAAGGACGCCTTCATAACACTGGGCGCACCGAAGGACGCCTTCGTAACGCCCAGCGTACTGAAGGACGCCTTCGTAACGATGGGTGTGGTGCTAGCGGCGGAAACGCCAGGTCTTGCTGTCGAACAGGATGCAGATGCTCGGCGACATGACGACCACGCGCAGGGTGCCGTCGCGTTCGTCGTAGTCGATGCCCTCGACCTCGAAGGTGCCCGAGCAGCCGCTCTCCAGCGGGAGTTGACCGAGGGAGGTGACCCGGCCCGTCACGTCCGCCGAGCCGACCGGCGCGCTCAGGTCGACCTGCAGCAGGGGCTTCGTGACGCCGAACAGGGTGCCTTCCGGGTCGTCCGACGAGCACAGCAGCTGGGTCGCGGTCACGAAGTCGCAGCCTTGGACGTCGCGGACCGGGCGGTCGAGGCGGACGGCCGACGCGTACGGGAGGTTCGCCGCCGGGTTGGTGAACGCGATGCCCGGCATGGGGTGCACGAGCAGGCGGGACATCGTGCCCCACTCGCCCGCCACCAGCCACTGTCCGTCCGGGGACACGGCGGCGAACGAGTTGTTGTTCGCCTCCCACGACTCCAGCGCGTGCTGGTACTCCGCCCACGTGCCGTCCGGGGCCTGGACCCTGAACAGCTTCGCGCCGCGGTCGTCCCGCTGGTACGGCTCCACGTAGTAACCACGGCCGGCACCCGGGTCACCCACATGGTTCCAGCCACGCGAGGAGATCGACACCGGGATCGTGCCGATGCCGGTGTACCTGACCGTCGTCCCCGACGGCCGCTCCACCACGGCGAGCCCCTGGCTCTCGTCCAGGGGCCGCGCGACGTCGGAGCCGATGGTGCGCCAGGGGCCGACGTCGGCCGACGCGACCCCGACGAACACGAGCATGAGCGCAGCGGTGACCGCGAGAACACGCATGGTCACCACAAGTACCAGCTGTCACCCGAAAGTGGAACCTACGGGAGGATGGCGCCGATCTCCGCGGCCGCCTCCGGGCCGTACGCGCCGCCGATGCGGGTGATGGCGAGCGTCTTGTCCAGCTCCCACTCCTGCGGGCCGACGGTCTCGAGCACGAGCACCGCGATGTAGGAGCCGAGCTGCGCGGCCCGCTCCAGCTCGAGGCCCTTCTCCAGCCCGGCGAGCAGGCCCGCGCGGAACGCGTCGCCGACGCCGGTCGGGTCCGCCTTCACCGTCTCGGGCACGGCGGACACGTGGATGGACGCGCCGGACGCGTCGACCATCTCCACGCCCTTCTCACCCAGCGTGGTGATCCGCATGCCGACGCGGGACAGCACGTCCTGCTCGGTCCAGCCGGTCTTCTGCCGCAGCAGCTCCCACTCGTAGTCGTTGCTGAACAGGTACTTCGCGCCCTCGACGAACGTCCGGATCTGCTCACCGTCCATCCGCGCGAGCTGCTGGGAGGGGTCCGCGGCGAACGCGTACCCGCGCTCCCGGCACTCCTGGGCGTGGCGCAGCATGCCGTCCGGGTCGTCCGGGCTGATCAGCACCAGGTCGAAGCCGCCGACCTTCTGCTCGATCGGGAGCAGCTCGATGTTGCGTGCCTCGGACATCGCACCCGCGTAGAACGACGCGATCTGGCACATGTCGTCGTCGGTGGTGCACACGAAGCGCGCGGTGTGCGCGACCTCGGACACGTGCACGCCGGCGCAGTTCACGCCGTGCCGCTCCAGCCACGACTGGTAGTCGCCGAAGTCCCTGCCGACCGCGCCGACGAGCACGGGAGAGCCGCCGAGCACCCCCATGCCGAACGCGATGTTGGCGCCGATCCCACCCCGCCGGACGACGAGGTCGTCGACCAGGAAGCTCAGCGAGATCCGGTGCAGCTGCTCCGCGACGAGCTGCTCGGCGAACCTGCCGGGGAAGTGCATGAGATGGTCAGTGGCGATGCTTCCGGAGACGGCTACTGGCACGGCGGATTCCCCTGTCTGGTGGTCATCAGATGCGGTGAAACGGCAGTCATCAACCGTAGTGGGCGCTGGATTTCGCGCCCTACGCAGGGACAGCTTTGACACTACCGGTTGGTAAGGGTGTCCGGGACCGGTCGTCCGACCCTAGGTTCGAGCCGTGACCAATCCTGAAGCCGAGTCGTTCGCCGAGCTGATCGCGGACTGCGCGGACATCCCTGCGGCGTTGCGGACCCGCGGCCAAGACCTTCCCGGACAGCGGGCGGCGAGCCCGTGGGAAGTCGACGATGCGACCTTCGCCCAGGTCAGCAACCTGGAAGAATTCGTCTGAGAACGCACCACGGGCCGCGACGCGAGTCGCGGCCCGTGACATGTCAGTGACTCAGTGGAACGAGTCGCCGCACGCGCAGGAACCACCGGCATTGGGGTTGTCGATGGTGAAGCCCGACTTCTCGATCGTGTCGACGAAGTCGATCGTCGCGCCGTTCACGTACGGGGCGCTCATCCGGTCGACAGCCACCTTGAGACCGTTGAAGTCACGGAACAGGTCGCCGTCGAGCGTGCGCTCGTCGAAGAAGAGCTGGTAGCGCAGGCCGGCGCAGCCACCTGGCTGGACGGCGATGCGCAGATGCATGTCGTCACGGCCCTCCTGGTCCAGCAGAGCCTTGGCCTTGCTGGCGGCGGCGTCCGACACGAGCACGCCGTGCGTCTCCGTCTCGGTGGTGTTCTCCTGGGCGGTCGTCATGGTTCTCCCTCGACCTTTCGGGGCTTACTACCGAGGTCAATCACGGCCGAGCCGCGGTTTATTCCCCGTCCTCCTGACCCATGGTGACACATCCCGCTCAAGCCCCGCTGTTACAGCCGCCACTGTGTGGACACGTGCCGGGCCAGATCACTCAGCGTGCCCGCCGGGTCGGCGAGCGACGCCTCCGCGGAACCGACGTGTTCCGCGACCGCGTAGGCCTGGGACACCCCGGCCGACGCCGCACGCCTGCGACCGACGCTGACCTGGCCCGCGAGCACCACGCAGGGGGTTCCCCGCTCGGCCGCCGCGCCGGACACCCTGGTCACGAGCTTGCCGCGCAGGGACTGGAAGTCGAAGCTGCCCTCTCCGGTGACCACGAGCTGGGCCCGGTCGAGCGCCTCGTCGAGGCCGGTCAGGCGCCGGACGACCCCGGCGCCGGACTCGACGGTCGCGCCCAGCGCGATGAGCCCCGCCCCAAGCCCGCCTGCCGCACCGGCACCCGTCTCGTCGCGCACGTCCCGGCCCGCGACGCCCGTGAGCACGTCCGCCCAGCGGGCCAGCGACCGCTCCAGACGGCGAACGGCCAGGTCGTCGGCGCCTTTCTGCGGTCCGAACACCCTGGCGGCGCCCTCCTTGCCGAGGAGCGGGTTCTCCACGTCCGATGCCGCGACGAGGGTCACGTCACCGAGGTCGACGCGTCCGGTGAGGCGCAGGGTGTCCACGAGCGGCCCGCCACCGGGAGGCAGGGGCCTGCCGTCCTCACCCACTGGGATGGCGCCGAGCGCACGGAACATCCCGGACCCACCGTCCGTACTGCCGGACCCGCCGAGGCCGACGACGATCGTGTGGACTTTGCGTTCGAGAGCGTGGGCTATCTGCTCGCCGACACCGAACGTGTTCGCGGCTAGCGCGTCCCGCTCGTCGCGGGGGACCAGGGTGAGCCCACAGGCCTGGGCGCACTCGATGTAGGCGGTGCCGTCGTGTTCCAGCCACACGGCGTCGACGGGCGCGCCGAGCGGACCCGCGACCTGCCTGTGGTGGAGGTCACCACCGAGGGCCGAGTACAGCACCTCGACGAAGCCGGGGCCGCCGTCGGCGAGTGGACAGAGGGTGAGCTCGTCGTCAGGCGCACCACTGCGCCACCCGGCGGCGATGGCCTCGGCGGCCTCCGGCGCGGTCAACGTCCCACCGAAGCAGTCAGGAGCGATCAGGACCCGCATGGTCAAAGCGTAATAGCGACTCCTTTAGTCTTTGGCGTGTGAGGTTCCTTCGCCGCAAAGACGCAGAGAGCACCGACGACGTCGGTGAGGTCGAGCCGACGGAGGAGGAGGTCGCCCAAGCCAAGGCACACACACCGGGCAAGGGCCGCCCGACCCCGAAGCGCCGAGACGCCGAGCAGCGCAGGCGCGGGCCGGTGGCGCCTCCCCCACGCACCACCCGCGAGGCGATGAAGCGGGCGCGCGGGAACAAGGAGGAGCGCAAGGAGCTGACCGCCAAGCGCCGCGAGATCCGCGTCAAGCAGCGCGAACGCATGATGGCGGGTGACGAGAAGTACCTCATGCCCCGTGACCGGGGGCCGGTCAAGGCCTACATCCGGGACGCGGTGGACTCCCGCCGCAACCTGCTCGGTCTCTTCATGCCACTGGCGATCCTGATCTTCGTCGCGCTGCTGGTGCCGGACCCGCGCGTCCAGAGCCTCACGACGCTGCTCTGCCTGCTCATGCTGGTCGCGATGGTCCTCGAGGGTGTCCTGTCCGGCCGCCGCATCTCGCGGGCGGTGCGGGCGAAGTTCCCGAAGGAGCCCGTCCGGGGGGTCTCGGTGGGTTGGTACGCGTTCATCCGCGCGTCCCAGCTGCGCAAGCTGCGCGTGCCGAAGCCGAGGGTCCGGCCTGGCGACGCGATTGACTGACCTCGCCCGCGACCCGCTGCCGCTTCGTGGCCGCGTGGCCCTGGTGACCGGCGCGTCGCGGCGCGCCGGGATCGGGTACGCGATCTGCCGCAGGCTCGCGGCGTACGGGGCGAGTGTGTTCGTGCATCACTTCGGCAGCCACGACGCCGAGCAGCCCTGGGGCGGCGACGAGGTGTCGGCCGTGGTGGACGGCGTCCGCGAGGTGGCGTCGGCGCCGGTCGCGGACCTGTCCTGTGACCTGTCGGACCCGGCGGCACCCGCCGCGCTGGTGTCGGCCGCGGTGTCGGCGCTCGGGCGCCTCGACATCGTGGTGTGCAACCACGCACGGTCGGGCTCGGACGGCCCGCTGTCGGCGGTGACGGCCGAGATGCTGGACGCCCACTGGACGGTGAACGCGCGGGCGTCGCTGTTGCTGGCGCAGGCCCTCGCCTCGCTGGGCGGACCCGGCCGGCTGATCTTCATGACGTCCGGGCAGAACCAGGGACCGATGCCCGGCGAGGTGGCCTACGCGGCGAGCAAGGGCGCCCTCTGGTCGATCACGGCGACGCTGGCCGACGAGCTGGCGTCGTCGGGGATCACCGTCAACACCGTCAACCCGGGCCCGGTGGACACCGGTTACGCCCCGCCGGACGTCCATGCGGAGGTGGCCGCCCGCTTCCCCGGTGGCCGCTGGGGCGCCCCCGACGACCCGGCCCGCCTCATCGCCTGGCTCGCCACCGACGAGGCCGCCTGGATCACCGGCCAGGTGATCAACTCCGAGGGCGGCTTCCGCCGCTGAGTCGATCTCCGACCCGAGCTGGAGCAGCTCCACCGTTAGGTTGTGAGGCATGGAGTTTCGTCGACTTGGCCGCAGCGGCCTCAACGTCAGTGAGATCTCGTACGGCAACTGGATCACGCACGGGTCGCAGGTCGAGGAGGAGCAGGCGCACGCCTGCGTGAAGGCCGCGCTCGACGCTGGGATCACGACCTTCGACACCGCCGACGTCTACGCGAACACCCGGGCCGAGTCCGTTCTCGGCCGGGCGCTCGCGGGGCAGCGACGGGAGAGTCTCGAGATCTTCACCAAGGTCTTCTGGCCGACCGGGCCGGGTGGCCCGAACGACAGGGGCCTCGGGCGCAAGCACATCATGGAGTCGGCCAACGCCTCCCTGAAGCGGCTGCAGACCGACTACCTCGACCTCTACCAGGCGCACCGGTTCGACAACACCGTCCCGCTCGAGGAGACCATGCTGGCCTTCGCCGACCTCGTGCGTGCCGGGAAGGTGCTCTACATCGGCGTGTCGGAGTGGAAGGCCAACCAGATCAGGGCCGCGGCCGACCTGGCGCGTGAGCTGAAGGTGCCGTTCGTCTCCAACCAGCCGCAGTACTCGATGCTGTGGCGGGTCATCGAGCCGGAGGTGGTCCCGGCCAGCGAGGAGGTCGGCGTCAGCCAGATCGTCTGGTCGCCCATCGCGCAGGGCGTCCTGACCGGCAAGTACCTGCCCGGCCAGGCGCCGCCCGAGGGCTCGCGGGCCACCGACGCCTCGGGGGGCAACTTCATCTCGCGGTTCCTCGACAACGACGAACTGCTCCAGAAAGTCCAGAACCTCAAGCCCATCGCGGAGGAAGCGGGCCTGTCGATGGCCCAGCTCGCCGTCGCCTGGGTGCTGCAGAACCAGAACGTCGCCTCGGCGATCATCGGCGCCACCCGGCCCGAGCAGGTCGCCGAGAACGTCAGGGCGGCAGGCGTCAAGCTCGACGCCGAGTTGCTCGAGAAGATCGACGAGGCGCTGGACGGGGTCGTCGTGAGCGACCCGACGCTCGGCGGCTAGGGGTCCAGGCTCATCGGGCCGTAGACGACCTCGTCGTCACACAGGAGGGTCACCTCGCCGACGCCCGCGTCGGCGAGGTCCCGCCAGTTCTCGGAGAGCCAGTCCTCCGCGGCGGGCTGGTCCTCGAACTCCGGCGATCCCTCATGGTTCCAGCGATATCCCACGACCGCGCAGGATAGCGTGCCGGCCATGGCGACCCTGGTGCTCGGCGGCGCGCGGTCCGGCAAGTCCGCGCACGCGGAAGGCCTCCTGCCCGCCGACGACGCGACCTACGTGGCCACCGCCCGTCTCGACCCGGACGACGCCGAGTGGCGGCAGCGGATCGCCGCCCACGTCGCCCGCAGGCCACCCGGCTGGCGCACGGTCGAGCCGACCGACCTCCCCGGGTTCCTCGGCAGGGCGCGGGGGCCGGTGATCGTCGACGACCTCGCCACCTGGCTGACCGGGGTCATGGACGACTACGACGCCTGGCACGGTGGCCTCGACGGCGTGCGTGGGGAGTGCGACCGGCTCGTCGAGGCGGTCACGGACTGCCCGGCCCAGCTCGTGCTCGTGTCCGCCGAGGTCGGCCTCGGCGTGGTGCCCGCGACACGTTCTGGCAGGCTCTTCCGCGATCAGCTCGGCACGCTCAACGCGGACCTCGCGCAGCGGTGTGCCGAGGTGGTCCTGCTGGTGGCCGGCATCCCCCTGCGACTGCGGTGACCTACCCGAAACAATCGCTCCGCAAGCTCCGCTCAGAAGACCTGGAGGCTTACCCGATGGAGTTCGAGCTGGTCGGCATGCCCGACGAGGCCGTGCGGCAGGCGGCGGAGGAGCGGCACGCCCGGCTGACCAAGCCGCGGGGCTCCCTCGGCAGGCTCGAACAGCTGGGTGCGTGGGTCGCCGCATGTCAGGGCATGTGCCCGCCCCGGCCGATCGAACGGCCGAGGGTCGTCGTCTTCGCCGGCGACCACGGGATCGCCGCGCACGGCGTGTCTGCCTACCCCAGCGAGGTCACCGCCCAGATGGTGGCGAACTTCCAGGCGGGCGGCGCGGCCGTCAACGTGCTGGCCGGGGTCGCGGGCGCGACCGTGCGGGTGGTCGACATGTCCGTTGCCGTCGACACCACGGCAGGCGACCGCAAGGTGCGCCAGTCGTCCGGGTCCATCGACCGGGAGGACGCGCTCACCGAGGACGAGGTCGAGGCCGCCGTCGCCGCGGGCAGGGCCGTCGCGGACGAGGAGGTCGACTCCGGCACCGACCTGCTGGTCGTCGGCGACATGGGCATCGGGAACACCACCCCGGCCGCCGTGCTGGTCGCGGCCGTCACCGGCAGCGAGCCGGTCGCGGTCGTCGGCAGGGGCACGGGCATCGACGACCGCGCGTGGATGCGCAAGACCGCCGCCATCCGTGACGCGCTCCGCCGTGCCAGGCCGGTCACCGCGGACCCCGTCGCGCTGCTGCGCACGTCAGCGGGTGCCGACATCGCGGCCATGGCCGGCTTCCTCGCCCAGGCGGCGATCCGGCGGACCCCGGTCGTGCTGGACGGCGTCGTCTCCGGCGCCGCCGCGCTGGTGGCCGAGGAACTGGCACCCGGCGCGCGGGCCTGGTGGGTCGCTGGTCACCGGTCCACCGAGCCGGCACACACGCTCGTCCTGGAGCAGCTCGACCTCGAACCGCTGCTGGAGATGAGCATGCGGCTCGGTGAGGGCTCCGGTGCCACCGCGGCCATCCCCCTGCTGACCATGGCCGTCCGGATCCTCACGGACATGGCCACGTTCGAGGACGCTGGCGTCACCGAGCGGGAGGACCCCGCGTAGTGGCCGCCGGGGTGCGGCTCGCCTTCTCCTGGCTCACCGTGCTTCCGATGCCGGTCGGGCAGGTGGACCGGGCGGTCGCGGGCGCCGCCATCACCTCGGCACCCCTGGTCGGGCTCGTGCTCGGCGGCGTGGCCGCGGGCCTGTGGTTCCTGCTCGACCTCGCCGGGCTCGGCGGCCTGCTCGCCGGGTTGCTGGTCGTCGCGTTCCTGGCGCTCGCGACCAGGGGCATGCACCTCGACGGGCTCGCCGACACCGCGGACGGCCTCGGCTCCTACGCCGACGCCGCCAGGGCGCTCGCGATCATGCGGGAGGGCCCGGTCGGGCCGTTCGGGGCCGTGGCGCTGGTGCTGACGATCGGCATCCAGGCCGCGGCGATCAACGACTGGCCGGAGCTGATACTGGCCGTCACCACCGGTCGCGTCGCGTTCGTGCTGTGCTGCCACAACGTCCCGGCGGCCCGGCAGCAGGGGCTCGGCGCGCTCGTGGCCGGTACCCAGTCCCTCGCCGCGCCGGTGTTCTGGCTCATCGGGCTGCTGCTGGTCTCGCCGCTCGCCGACATCGCCCACCCGTACAAGGGCCCGGTGGCGATCGTGGTCGCCACCGGGCTCGTACTGCTGCTGTGCAACCACGTCCAGAAGCGGTTCGGCGGCATCACCGGTGACGTGCTCGGCGCCGCCGGTGAGCTCGCCGCCACCGCGGTCCTGGTCGTGGTGACCTGACGCTCAGGACAGCGTGGTCAGCCATCCGTGCGTGTCGGGTGCCGTGCCGCGCTGGATCGCGGTGAGTGCGGCACGCAGCCGCATCGACACCTCGCCGGAGCGGCCGCCGTTGACGTCGAAGGACCCCTCGGCGTGCTTCACGGAGCCGACCGGCGTGATCACCGCGGCCGTCCCGCACGCGAACACCTCGGTCAGCTCGCCGGACTCGGCCTTCTTCTCCCACTCCTCGGTGGAGACCCGCCGCTCCTCGACCGCGTAGCCGAGGTCGGTGGCCAGGGTGAGGATCGACTCGCGGGTGATGCCCGCCAGCAGCGAACCGGACAGCTCCGGGGTGACCACCCGCGCGTCGGAGCCGGAGCCGAAGACGAAGAACAGGTTCATCCCGCCCATCTCCTCGACCCAGCGGCGCTCGATCGCGTCGAGCCAGACCACCTGGTCACAGCCCTGCTCGGCGGCCTGCGCCTGCGCGACCAGTGACGCGGCGTAGTTCCCCGCGAACTTGGCCGCGCCGGTCCCACCGGGGGCCGCGCGCACGTACTCGGTCGACAGCCAGACGCTCACCGGCTTGACGCCGCTCGCGAAGTACGAGCCCGCCGGCGAGGCGATCAGGATGTACAGGTACTCGGCGGCGGGCCGTACCCCCAGGCCCACCTCCGTCGAGATCATGAAGGGCCGCAGGTAGAGCGACTCCTCGTCCTCCTCCGGCACCCACCGGCCGTCGACGTCCACGATCTCCCGGAGCGAGCCGAGGAACAGCTCGTCGGGCAGCTCGGGCATCGCCATGCGGCGCGCGGAGCGGCGGAACCGCTCGGCGTTCGCCTCCGGGCGGAAGGCCTGGACGGACCCGTCGGTGTGCCGGTAGGCCTTGAGTCCCTCGAAGATCGCCTGGCCGTAGTGCAGCACCATGGCCGCGGGGTCCAGCTCGATCGGGCGGTACGGTTCGACCGTCGCCCCGTGCCAACCGTCGGTTCGGTTCCAGCGCGTGGTCACCATGTGGTCGGTGAAGTAAGCGCCGAAACCCGGGTTGGCCAATACTTCCGCGATCCGCTCCGGGGTCGCCGGCGCCGGATGGGGAGTCCTGGTGAATGACTGGGTCATGTGAGCACCGTAACTCTCCTCGGGCCGTTCAGAGAATCGGCAGTTCAACTGTCTGACGTCCTACTATGCCCGATCCCGTCGCGTGTCCAGCAGGCGGATTACCGCTTCACCCAGGAGAAGTACGGCCGCGCCGGTCAGTGTGTACTCCGGTGCGAGCAGCAGCGCCCCGAGCGCCGCCGCGGCGGCCGCCAACGCCACCATGCCCGGCCTGCTCACCCTCGCGACGTCACGGATGTCGCCGAGCACGCCACGCAGCGCGAACACGCACGAGACCGTCACGCCGACCGCGAGCATCCCGTCGACGCCGGACGCGTCGGCGGCCGCGAGGGCGTCGAGAAGCGGGGCCGTCGACAGTGCGAGCCGCTCCCCGCCGAGCTGCCACAGCGACGCGACCGCGACCCCGAGGCTCACCACGAGCACGATCCCGATGACTGTGAGCCGCTCCCGCCGCACCGCGCTCGGCGACCCGGAGAACCCCAGGAACAGCAGAACGGCGGCGGGCAGCAGGCCGAGCGGCCGGTCGGCGCCCGCCGCGTCCGACGGCGGCGCCACGGCGAGGTCGACCGGCGCGATCGAGAAGCACGACACGACGACCGCGACCAGCACGCCGACGACCACGACGGCGGCGACCCGCTCCACGACCCCCGGCAGCGGAGGCGCGAGGAGGACGACCGCTGTGACCACGACCACCAGCATCACCGCGCCGACCTCGGGTCTGCCGGGCAGCACGTACCGCCCGAAGGCGGTGGCGGCGGCCGAGGCGGCGGCAATCCTTCCCAGTATTCCCACTAGTGAAGCGGCCCGGCTCGGCGTGGAATCCGGTGTGGACAGTGCGAAGAGGACGGCCACCGCGGCGGCGAGGACCATGCCCGCGACCAGCCACCAGCCGGCGACGGCCGAAGCGGGCGCCAGGGCAAGGAAAAGTCCCGCGCCGAACGTGGACACCACCCCGCGGGCGACGCGGTCCACGGTCGATGTCGGTTGGGTCACGCCACCACCGTGTCAGAAGTGCGGCACCCACCTGACGGTGGGCAGGGATGTCACAAGTAGTTAGCATGCGTCTGCAACTCGAACCGACAGGAGCTTTCGTTGACCGCGCCCAAGCTGTCACTGACCACCACCACGGCAGACGAGGCCACCGTCGACGCGGTGATCATCGCGACCGTGCAGTCCGACAGCGATCCGGGGGGCGTCGCGCTGGCGCCGGGGAGCGAGCGGGTCGACACCGCGTTCGACGGCGCCCTCGCCGGCATCCTGCGTACCGTCGGAGCCACCGGCAAGCAGGACGAGGTCGTGAAGATCCCGAGCATGGGCAAGATCCCCGCCGGGCTCGTCGTCGCCGTCGGTCTCGGCAGGACCACCGGCGACGGACCGACGGCCGAGCAGGTGCGCCGGGCGTCCGGTGTCGCCGCCCGCTCGCTCGCCGGCACCAGGCGGGCGGTCACCACGCTGTCCACTGTGGATCTACACGCCGCGGTGGAGGGCACGCTGCTCGGTGCCTACCGCTTCACCGAGTACCGGTCGGAGAAGGGCGACGCCCCGATCGAGCGGGTGGACGTCGTGGCGCCCGCCGATGGCAGCCCGAAGGACCACCGGGCGACGCTGAAGGCCGCCACTGCGATCGCCGAGGCCGTGTGCACCGCCCGCGACTTCGTCAACACCCCGCCCAACGACCTCTACCCCGCGTCGTTCGCCGACCGCGCGGCGGCACTGGCGAGCGACGCGGGCCTCGACGTCGAGATCCTGGACGAGAAGGCACTGCGCAAGGGCGGTTACGGCGGCGTGCTGGGCGTCGGCATGGGCTCCGCCCGTCCGCCGCGCATCGTGCGGCTGTCGTACAAGGGCCCGAAGCCCAAGGCGAAGGTCGCGCTGGTCGGCAAGGGCATCACGTTCGACACCGGCGGCATCTCGATCAAGCCCGCGGCGACCATGGACGAGATGACCTCGGACATGTCCGGCGCCGCGGCCGTCGTCGCGGTCATGGTCCTCGCCGCGAAGCTGAAGTACCCGCTGTCGCTGACGGCGACGGTCCCGATGGCGGAGAACATGCCGTCCGGGTCCGCCTACCGCCCCGGCGACGTGCTGACGATGTACGGCGGCAAGACCGTCGAGGTGCTCAACACCGACGCCGAGGGCAGGCTCATCCTGGCCGACGCGATGGTGCGTGCCTGCGAGGACGGCCCCGACTACCTGATCGACATCGCGACGCTGACCGGCGCGCAGCTGGTGGCCCTCGGCAGGCGCACCTCGGGCATCATGGGCACGGACGAGTTCCGTGACCGCACCGCCGAGATCGCCAGGGCGACCGGCGAGGGCGGCTGGCCGATGCCGCTGCCCGACGAGCTGCGTGGCGACCTGGACTCGAAGCTCGCCGACATCGCGAACGTGACCGGTCACCGGTGGGGCGGCATGCTGGCCGCAGGCATCTTCCTCCGTGAGTTCGTCGCGAAGGACGTGGCCTGGGTGCACATCGACATCGCGGGCCCCGCCTTCAACGTCGGCGGCCCGTGGGGCTACACGGCCAAGGGCGGCACGGGCATCCCGGTCCGCACGGTGGCCGCGCTCCTGGCGGACATCGCCGAGAAGGGCTGAGGCCCCCAAGAGCGAACAGACGGGTACAACCCCGCAACCCTGTGAGTGGGCCGCCGGCGTCTGGACTGACGAGCACGGAAGTCCCTGCGCGAGGAACGAGCCCAGGGATTTCCGCGCGCAGGAGGGAAGACGCCGGATGAAGGCCCACTCACCGCGAGCGGAGCGAGCCAATGTCACAGTGGGCCGCCGGCGTCTGGACTGACGAGCACGGAAATTCCTGCGCGAGGAACGAGCCCAGGGATTTCCGCGCGCAGGAGGGAAGACGCCGGATGAAGGCCCACTCACCGCGAGCGGAGCGAGCCAATTAGACACAGCGGGCCAGGAAGGCCGCTCCTCGGGCCACGGCTGCCTCCGGTTCGGGGTCGGCGGTCACGTGGTGGCCGGTCACCGCGGACAGCCGCAGCGCGAGGAGCGGGATGCGGCTCGCGCCACCGACGAGGAAGACCCCGGCCACCGGGGCGTCGGCGGTCACGCGGCTGACCGCCGCCATCAGCCGCGTCACGTCCGGGGCGATCAGCAGCTCGAACTCCGTGCGGGTGAGCCGGACCGCGCGGTGGTCCGGCAGGACGATCTCCGCGATGTCGTGCCTCGACAGCAGCTCCTTGCCCGACCGCACGGCCTCCTTCAGCTCCGCCCTCGTCGCGTCGTCCTTGACCGGTTCGCTCAGCGACGGGCCGACCCGGTCCACGATCCGCTGGTCGACGTCCACCGGGACGGACTCCGCCGCCGTCACCGCCCGGTCCCGGACCACGGCCGCGTCCCACGTGCCGCCGCCCGCGTCGACCACGAGCACCGAGACGCCGGGTGCGGCGGAACAGGCGACCGCCACCGGTTCTGGGATCGTCCTGACCGAGGTGCCCGCCGCGGTGGTCAGGACCGCGATCCGCTCGGGTGGCCAGCCGGCCGGGTGCGTCACCACGACGTCGGTGACGTTCCCGCCCTGCTCACGGGCCGCGGCGACCATCCGGTCGAACACGGCACCGACCGACGACGGTTCCATGCTCGCCTTGAGGTCCCGAAGCTCCTGGCCCCTGCCCAGCAGGACGGCGTCCACCCCGACCACCCCGGAGTGCACGACCGACGGCAGCCACGGCGCGCCGTCCACCGTCACCAGGCGCCCGTCGACCATGCCCACCGTGTTGACCGTGCCGAAGTCGATCACCAGGGTCATGGCAGCTGCCACAGGAACGGTCGCGAGTCGTCACCCGACCACGCGACCGAGCCGAGTGGCATGCCCGAGGGCACCACGAACACCGCGCACACGGTGAACCGCCCGGACGCCGTGCCGACCGCACAGCCGCCCCGGTCGGACACCTGCCGCGCCGACACCGGCTGCGACCGGTCGTCACGCAGCAGCAGGCGCGCGGCGAGGTCCGGCACGGACACCCCGGTCGGCGAGTCGACCACCGCCCGCACCAGCACCGCCCGATGTCCCGGCCGGTCGACGACCTCGGCGCTCACGTACGCGCTCGCCCTGGTCACCACGTCCACGATCGCCGCACGCACACCACTGTTGCCGACCCAGAGCGGACGCACCGCACCCAGCGGCAGCGCCCGCCCGGTCACCGGCCCGCCGGCCGGTGTCGCGCCGTCGACCGGCACCCGTGCGCCGACCTGCTCCCCGCCGGTCACCCTGCTGATCACGACCGCGCTCACCCGCGTCCGCACGGACACGGCGAAGGCCAGGCACTGACGCGCGGTGTCGCCCGCGTCGAGGGTGCCCGGCGTCTCGGTCGGGCACGGCAGCGGCTGGTCGCGTGCCGCGGGGATCAGCAGGCCGCGGTCGTCGGCGAGGAACGTGTCACGCAGGAAGTAGGGGGCCGTGGCGCGAGCGCGGGCGCGGATCGACGTGTCGACGAGCACCCACCGCAGGTCGGGCAGCGGCTTGCGGGCACCGGCACGGACCAGCTCGTCGGTCGCCGGGTCGGTGATCTCCCGCACGGTCCACTCGAGGTCGGTGTCGCCGTCGGACACCCGAACCGGCGCGTCCAGCCTGCCGGTGACCAGGCCGTCCGTGACGTCGCCGCCGCTGACGACCTCCGTCCCGGCCTCCGGGGGCGGCAGCGCGAACCGCTCGCTCGTCGCGAGCGCGTCGCCGGTGACCGCGTTGGCAGGCTTCAGCACGACCCCGTAGCCGATTGCGAGGACCACGAACCCCACCGCGACGAGGAACGCCACGAAGGTCTGCGGCCCCCTCGGCCGCTCGGCCTGCCTGCGGGCCCTGCGGGGACGGGGGTCGGGTTTGACGGGCGGCGCGGCGACCGGGTGCTCCTGTGGCCGTCCCGGCTCGTCGTGCGACACGGCGACCGCGCACGCGCCGAGCGCGGTCACCGCCTCCGGCTGGTCGTCGAGCTGGATGGGGGTGGGCACGACCTCGGCGAGCTTGTGGCGCAGCAGGGGGATGCGGGCCGAGCCGCCCGCGAGCTGCAGCGCGGTCAGCTCGTAGGCCTCGACGCCCGCGCTCAGGATCGCGCGGAGCGTGAACGCGGTGATGCGGTCGATGTCGGCGTACAGCACGCGTTCGAGGTCGGCGCGCCGGAGCACGGCACCGGGCAGCCCGCCGGGTAACCGGAGCTCGACCTGGTCGTGCCGGGACAGCAGTTCCTTGGCGCGGCGCACCTCCCGCCGGAACGCGACGAGCTCGCGCAGCTGCACGAGGCTCACCCGGCCCGGCGCGGACACGTCGACGAGCACCTCGGCGAGCCCTGGCACGGTCTGGCGCAGGTAGGAGATGATCCGTTCGTCGAAGACGTCGCCGCCGAGGTCCGGAATGGACGAACGGCCGATCACGACGATGCCGCCGCGCTCGCGGCGCACGACGGCCACGTCGGTGGTGCCGCCGCCGAGGTCGAGGATGGCGAGCACGGCGCCGAGCGGGAACCGGTCCGCGCCGTCGACACCGACGCGCCCGTGCGTTGCGTACCAGACACCGGCGCCGACCGGTTCGACGATCGTGCTGATCTGTGGCGCGAGGTCCTCCGCCGCGGCGAGCAACCCGTTGCGCTGGGCGGGTCCCCAGGCGGCCGGGTGTGTCAGCACGAGGTGGTCGACCGGCGCGCCGACGACGGACGCGGCGGCCTTCACGGCCCGCACGAGGATCGCGAGCACGACCGTGGGCACCGGCACGACCGTGTTGCCGAGCAGCACCTCGCGCTGGGCGATCTTCGCCTTCGCCCGGCTCTCGAGCCGGGACGGGTCGACGGCGGCCATCTGCAGGGCGTCGTGGCCGACGACGAGCGAGTCGTCGCCGGTGAGGAAAACAGCCGACGGCAGGTAGGGCTCACCGTCCACGTTGACCACCCTGGGCACCCCACCGGGGGCGTGCACCACGGTGACGGTGTGCGAACTGCCGAAGTCGACAACAGCAGTAACGCTCACATGGTCCTCACCAGTAAGAAGGGGCTCCGCGGCACCACAGCTTGTCAGACCATTCGAGGCTTGGGGAGACCAGAGGCGGCGCCGGTTACGACGAATTCCACAACATCACACACGATCACCTCCGGGTTAAGCCATCTGGGGGAGATTGGACCCGTTCCAACCACTCCATGGATAGAGGGCACGCAGCATCCATCACTCAAACAGGTCTAGACGTAACCAGAAGTTCACGAGGTGTGACAGGTTGTAATCGTGTAATCGGACGCTCCGGACCCGCGCGGGCCGCGGGCGAGAACTGATTCCCCAGTTGGCGGAAAGCGGCGTGGGTCAGCCGCGCTCGCGCTTCTGGCGCTCCTGGTACTCGCGCATCCGCTTCGGGTAGCCGACCCGCTCCACCTCGTACAGCGGCATCTTGCGCTTGCGGGCGAAGTCGGCCGCCGCCTCGAAGTTCGCGATGCGGCGGCGGGTCCACTCCCCGTCGTGGGCCACCAGCAACACGGTGGCCTCGGTCACATGCGTGCGAGGCTCCACGAACGCCTCGACCCCGCGACGGGTGGACGCCCACTCGTCCAGGTGAGCGGTGTCGCCCTTGCTGGCGGACCGCATCTGCCCCTGCCCACTCTTCCGGCGGAACAACCCCACGGCGCCTTACCTCCGATGAAGATCAGTGTTGGACCGTTCGCCGCGCGAACTTCGTCCCTTTCATTGTGCCTGTCCGGCCACCTCGCAAGCGTGCCGCACGTAGTGACAAGATGATGTGTGGTGCCCACAAGTCACCCACCTCGTGCTAGGAGAACCCGTGACCGATACCTCCGCTGACCTCGTGATCCTTGGCGGCGGCTCCGGCGGCTACGCGTGCGCGTTCCGCGCGGCGGGCCTCGGCCTGTCCGTGGTCCTGGTCGAGAGGGACAAGCTCGGCGGCACGTGCCTGCACCGGGGGTGCATCCCGACGAAGGCGCTGCTCCACGCGGCGGAGGTGGCCGACCTCGCCCGCGAGGGCGACCAGTTCGGTGTCAAGTCCTCGCTGGAGGGCATCGACATCGCGGGCGTCAACTCCTACAAGGACGGTGTCGTCGGCGGGCTGTACAAGGGACTCCAGGGCCTGGCGAAGGCGAACAAGGTCACGGTCGTCGAGGGCGCGGGGACCTTCCGGGCCCCGAACGTCGTCGAGGTCGACGGGCGGAGCTACACCGGCAAGAACGTGGTGCTCGCCACCGGTTCGTACGCGAAGACGCTGCCCGGCCTGGAGATCGGCGGGCGGATCATCACCAGCGACCAGGCCGTGCACCTCGACTACATCCCCGAGCGCGTCGTCGTGCTCGGTGGCGGTGTCATCGGGGTCGAGTTCGCGAGCGTCTGGGCCTCGTTCGGTGCGGACGTCACCATCGTCGAGGCGCTCCCCCGCCTGGTGCCGCTGGAGGACGAGTGGGCGTCCAAGCAGCTGGAGCGGGCCTTCCGCAAGCGCGGGATCAAGTACCGGACCGGCGTAAGGTTCACGGGTGCGTCTCAGAACGAGACCGACGTGACCGTCTCACTGGAGTCCGGTGAGACGG
The DNA here is from genome assembly GCF_004364325.1 of Actinophytocola oryzae. Classification (GTDB taxonomy): domain Bacteria; phylum Actinomycetota; class Actinomycetes; order Mycobacteriales; family Pseudonocardiaceae; genus Actinophytocola; species Actinophytocola oryzae. The sequence goes on from NZ_SOCP01000023.1 coordinate 157,612, forward strand.
TCGAGGCCGACACGTTGCTCGTCGCGGTCGGCCGAGGCCCCAACAGCGGCGGCCACGGCTACGAGGAGGCAGGCGTCACGATGGAGCGCGGGTTCGTGCTCACCGACGAGCGCCTCGCCACCAACCTCCCCAACGTCTACGCCGTCGGCGACCTCGTGCCGGGCCTGCAGCTCGCGCACCGCGGCTTCCAGCACGGCATCTTCGTCGCCGAGGAGATCGCGGGCCGGAACCCCCGGCCCGTCGACGAGGCCGGCATCCCCAGGGTCACCTACTGCAAGCCCGAAGTGGCGTCCGTCGGCCTCACCGAGGCAGCTGCCAAGGAGAAGTTCGGCGACGCACAGACCTACGTCTACGCGTTGAGCGGCAACGGCAAGAGCCAGATCCTCAAGACGTCCGGCGGCGTCAAGCTCGTGAAGGCACCCGACGGCCCCGTGGTGGGGATCACCATGGTCGGCGAGCGGGTCGGCGAGCTTGTCGGCGAAGCCCAGTTGATCTACAACTGGGAGGCATACCCCGAGGACGTCGCACCGCTCATCCACGCCCACCCCACCCAGACCGAGGCGCTCGGCGAGGCGTTCCTCGCCCTGGCCGGCAAGCCACTGCACGTGCACGGCTGAGCTTGCGCGGCGAGCCTCGGTACGAGCCAGAGTTCAAGGAGTCAGCGAAACCATGGCGTTCTCCGTCCAGATGCCGGCACTCGGGGAGAGTGTCACCGAAGGCACCGTGACCCGGTGGCTGAAGCAGGTGGGCGACACCGTAGCGGTCGACGAGCCGTTGCTCGAGGTGTCCACCGACAAGGTCGACACCGAGATCCCGTCCCCGGCAGCAGGCGTGCTGCAGAAGATCGTCGCCGAGGAGGACGAGACCGTCGAGGTCGGTGCCGAGCTCGCGGTGATCGGTGACTCGGGTGAGGACTCGGGCCAGGACGAGACCCCGGAGCCCGCCAAGGAGCAGGACGAGGCCCCCGAGGAGCCCGAGCCCGAGCCCGAGGAGGAGCCGGAGGAGGCCGAGGCGGAAGCGGAGCCGGAGCCCGCTTCGTCGGAGTCTTCGGAGTCCTCCGGGTCGTCCGGGTCATCCGGTGAGGGCACGCCGGTGAAGATGCCCGCGCTCGGCGAGAGCGTGACCGAGGGCACCGTGACCAGGTGGCTCAAGCAGGTCGGCGACACGGTCGAGGTCGACGAGGCACTGCTCGAGGTCTCCACCGACAAGGTCGACACCGAGATCCCGTCGCCGGTGGCGGGCACCCTGCTCGAGATCACCGCGGGCGAGGACGAGACCGTCGAGGTCGGCGGCCAGCTCGCGATCGTGGGCTCCGGCGACGCGGCCCCCGCGAAGGAGTCCTCGAAGCCGGCCCCCAAGCAGGAAGCGAAGCCGGAGCCCAAGGCAGAGCCCAAGCAAGAGCCGAAGCAAGAGCCGAAGCAAGAGCCCAAGCAAGAGGCCAAGCCCGAGCCCAAGCAGGAGACCAAGTCGGAGCCGAAGCCCGCGCCCGCGCCGTCCGGCAACGGCTCGCGTGGTGACGGCCCGTACGTCACGCCGCTGGTGCGCAAGCTCGCCGCGGAGAACGACGTCGACCTGTCCACGGTCAAGGGCAGCGGCGTCGGCGGCCGCATCCGCAAGCAGGACGTGCTCGCCGCCGCCGAGGCCGCCAAGGCGCCGGCCCCCGAGCCGGCCGCGAAGCCCGCCAAGTCCTCGGCACCGGCCGCACCGGCCGCCGACCTGCGTGGCAAGACCGAGAAGATGAGCCGCCTGCGCCAGACCGTGGCGCGGCGCATGGTCGAGTCACTGCAGACGGCCGCGCAGCTCACCCAGGTGGTCGAGGTCGACGTGACCAGGATCGCCAAGCTCCGCGCACGCGCCAAGTCGGCGTTCGAGGCCCGCGAGGGCGTCAAGCTGACGTTCCTGCCGTTCTTCGCGAAGGCCACGGTCGAGGCGCTCAAGCAGCACCCGAAGCTGAACGCGTCGATCAACGACGAGACCAAGGAGGTGACCTACCACGGCGCCGAGCACCTCGGCATCGCGGTGGACACCGAGCGCGGCCTCCTCACGCCGGCCATCCACAACGCGGGTGACCTGAGCGTCGCAGGCCTCGCACACAAGATCGCCGACCTCGCCGAGCGCACCAGGGCGAACAAGGTCACCCCGGACGAGCTGTTCGGCGCGACGTTCAACCTGACCAACCTCGGCAGCCAGGGTGCGCTGTGGGACACGCCGATCCTCCAGCTGCCGCAGGTCGGCATCCTGGGCGTCGGCCTGGTGGTGAAGCGGCCGGTCGTGGTCACCGACGACGACGGCAACGACACCATCGCCATCCGCTCGATGATGTACATGGCGCTGACCTACGACCACCGCCTCGTCGACGGCGCCGACGCGGGCCGCTTCCTGACGACCATCAAGAACCGCCTGCAGGAAGGCACTTTCGAGGGCGAACTCGGGCTGTGAAGGTCGTGCTCGCCGGCGCGTCCGGCCTGATCGGGTCAGCACTCGCCGGCGAGCTCCGCACGGCAGGCCACGAGGTGCTCCGGCTCGTCCGGCGCGCTCCTCGTGAGCCTGACGAGCGCGGCTGGGACCCGCCTGCCGGCCGCATCGACGACGGTGCGCTGGCGGGCGCGCAGGCCGTGGTCAACCTGTGCGGCGCGCCCATCGCGGGTGGCCGGTGGAGCCACGCGCGCAGGCAGCTGCTCGTCAACAGCAGGCTCGAGCCGACCGAGGTGCTGGCCACGGCCGTCGCCGAGCAGGACATCCCGCTGCTCGTGAACGCGTCCGCGGCCGGCTACTACGGCGACAAGGGCGACCAGGTGGTCGAGGAGACCGCGCCGCGTGGCGCGGGCTTCCTCGCCGACCTGTGCCGCGACTGGGAGGCGGCCACGCAGCGCGCCACCGACGCCGGTGTCCGGGTGGTGCGGCTGCGCACCGGTCACGTACTCGCCAGGCGTGGCGGTCTGGTCGGCATGCTGAAGCCGCTGTTCTTCCTCGCGCTCGGCGCGAAGCTCGGCAACGGCCGCCAGTACATGCCGTGGATCCACGTCGAGGACCAGGTCGCCGCGATGCGCCACCTCATCGAGAACGACACGGTGTCCGGCGCGGTGAACGTGTGCTCCCCCAACCCGGTCACCAACACCGAGTTCACCGCCGCGTTCGGCCGCGCGATGCACCGCCCGGCACCGTTGTTCGTGCCGGCACCGGTGATCAAGCTCGGGGCGGGCGACTCCGACGGGGAGATCCTCTACAGCCAGCGCATGGTGCCGACCGTGTTGGCCGCGAACGGCTTCACGCACCGCCACCCCTCGCTCGACGAGACGTTCGCGTCGCTGCTCACGTAGCGCTCTACTGAGTCGTGAGTGGACGGCGTAGGGTCGCTCATGTGACTTCCTGTCGCGCGTCAGGCGCTCCCGTGCATGTCCGCGAGCTCGGCACGATCGACTACGTCGAGGCGTGGGAGCTGCAACGGGAGCTGGCCACCGCCCGCGCCGACGAGACGGGCCCGGACACGCTGCTGCTGCTGGAACACCCGTCGGTGTACACGGCGGGCAAGCGCACCGAGCCGGACGAGCGCCCGGACGACGGCACCCCGGTGGTGGACGTCGACAGGGGTGGCAAGATCACCTGGCACGGCCCGGGACAGCTCGTCGGCTACCCGATCGTGAAGCTGGGCGACCCGGTGGACGTCGTGCAGTACGTGCGCCGCATCGAGCAGGCACTGATCGCGGTGTGTGACGAACTTGGCGTGCCCACGGGCCGCGTCGAGGGCCGCAGCGGAGTCTGGCTGGCCGCCGACGACCACCGCCACGAACGCAAGATCGCCGCCATCGGCATCCGCGTACAACGAGGCGTCACCATGCACGGCTTCGAGATCAACTGCGACGCCGACCTGTCCGCGTTCGACCGGATCGTCCCCTGCGGCATCCGCGATGCCGGCGTCACGTCCCTGACGCTGGAGCTGGGCCGCACGGTGACCGTCACGGAGGTCTCCCCACTCGCGGAGAAGTACGTGCGCCGGGCACTCGACGGTTCGCTGCCGGTCGCGGACCGCTGGCTCCCGAGATGGACCCCGACGAGCCCCGGCGTCAGCTTCGAGCTGGCCCAGCGCTAGGACGGCCGGGTGGGAGCCGGCACGGCCCCCACCCACCGCCCTACTACCGCGTCGCGCCCCAGTAGATCGCCGTGGCGACCTGGGCGTACAGGCCCTTCGGGTGCGCGCGGAACATCGGCTCGGTGCCGAACATCAGCACCCGCGCGCCGGTCGCCGACTGGCCGGAGACCACCGCCGCCTGCCCCGCCGCGTCCGCCGGGCCGCCCGAGCCGTTCCCGTTGGGCAGCCAGTGACCGGCGACCAGCGGATTGGCCGGGCCGAACCGCTGCTCGGCCCTTACACCCGCACCGAGGTTCACGAACCACTGCGGGGAGTACACGAACGAGGTCGGCATCGCCCCGGCCAGCACGGACGCGTCGGTGTTGGCCACGGTGACCACACCGTTGGCGTCACTCCGTCCGGGTACCGCGGTCACCGGCAGCAGCTTCGCGTCGGCGTTGAACCGTGACCCGGTCGCCCCGCGCGTGACCACGCCGCCTCGGGAGAACAACGCGTCGACCTGTGCCTTCGCGGCGGGCTGGAGCTGGTCGTAGCGCAGCCCGGACGACACCACGAGCACGTCGACCCGTGACAGGTCGAAGCCGCCGTTCAGGACCGCCGTGGACACGGGACGGACGTCGAAGCCCATCTCCCGCAGCGCGAACAGCTCGTCGGCACCCACCGCCGCTGCGACCGTCACCGGCCGCAGCGGACTGCCCGGCGCACCGGACGCCTGGGTGAACCGCACGCCGTACCGGTCCGCGACCTGCCTGGCCGCCTGCCGTGCGGACGCCGGCACCACGACCGTGCCGTCGGCCTGCCTGCGCAACGCGAGACCGAGGCCGAGCAGGTCGTTGACGGCGCTCGCGTCCTTGCCATCCAGCACCCTGAGTGCCAGGTCACGCCCGGGTGCCACGTCGACGGCACCGGTCGGCGCCGCCGCCGTCACGTCGTAGCTCGGCACGTGGACCTGGCCGTGCTTCACGATGTCGACCGAGGCACCCCACAGCAGGCGGTGGCTCCACCCGGCGATGTCGTACATCTGGGGCGCGTCGGCCGACAGGTCCTTGCCCGCCTCCAGCATCACGTTGGCGAGGCCACGCTTGGGCTGGTGCATGTCGACGACGTAGGACCCGGCCGCGTACCTCCTGCCGCCGAGGCTGAACGGCCTCGTGGCCTGCCGGACCCGCACGTCGTGCGCGACGAGCTGGTCGACCAGCCGCGCGGCGGCGGTCGCCGAACGCTGCGACGGGCCGGTCGGGATCACGTACGCACGCGGGAACTCCGTGGTGTACCGGTCCTCCGGCCCGAAGCCGGGCACGAACCCGTCCGGGATGTACCGCTGGGCCTCGCCCGCGGCACCGCGCCGGAAGATCTCGATCTGGTTGTCGACCAGCTCGACGCGGTGGCGGTCGAGGTAGGACAGTGTGGTCGCGATCGTCGCCTCGGACACGTCGGTGTTGATGGCCGCGCGGCGGCGCAGCTCGTCGACCGGCAGCGAGTCGTAGGCGTTGTTGTTGACCTGCAGCGGGATCTCGATCGTGTAGGACACCGCGCCGTGGTACATCGCGTACTGGGCGGTGAAGATCGGCGGCCAGCCGTCCCAGTCGCCGGGCGGCAGGTCGCGGAAGGGCACGACGACGTCCTGCGCCTCGGGGTAGCCGAGTGCCTTGACGGCGGCCTCCATCTCGAGGCCGTCGGCGTAGCCGTGCCTGATGTAGAGGTCGAAGTCGTAGTTCTGCCCGTGCGGCGGACCGGTCGGCTCGATGAGGGTGCCGTCGGAGTACCCGTGCTCGTCCAGCGTGATCACCGGCTGGGTGTCCTCGATCATGTCGCGCATGGCCACGTTCTCCGGCTGGGAGTTTGTGACGAAGTCGCGGTTCAGGTCGAAGCCGTTCGCGTTCCCGCGTGTGCCCGCGACGCGCCCGTCCGGGTTCGCGGTGATGTTGAAGTACAGCCGGTTGTGCGCGAGGAGCCGCCTGGTCGCCGGGTCGTTGCTGGTGGCGAGGTGCTCGATCTGGCGGAGGGAGGCGTCGGTGCCCTCCCACTCGTTGCCGTGGATGTTGTTGTTGATCCAGACCGGCGCCTTGTAGTCGCGTTCGAGCCGCCGGTCGCGGGCGGCGCGCACGGGGTCGTTCTCGATCAGCGCACGCCAGGCGTCCTGCTGGCGCGTCTCCGACGGTCGCTCCGGCGCGGTGACCGTGACCTTGTAGAGGTCGCGGCCGAGCCCGGACTGCCCGACGACCTCGACGGACACCCGGTCGCCCCGTGCCTGCAGCGCGTTCAGCCTCGGGGCGATCGCGTGGTAGGGCGTGAGCCCCAGCTTGGTCGACTTGTCGGTGGTGTCCTCGGGATAGACGCGCAGCTCGGTCCGGCGCGGGTAGCCCTGGTAGACGTGGACCTTGTTCTCACCGGCCGGCCCGGGTCGGCGAGCGAGAGGCTGGTCGGCGGCGGCGACCTCGTTGCGGTCGGGGCCGTTGCCGAAGTCGCGGTCGGTGCCGGCCCTGGCCGTCGGGTCCGCGGCGGCGGGCGCCCCGGTGATCGAGGTCACCGCGAGGGCCGCGGTGGTCAGTACGAGGAGAACTCTTCGCTTGACGTGCACGAACTGCCTCCGTGAGTAGCAGGGTGGGCCGTGTCTAACGGGACGGATCGGACCGAGTCAAGTGGCGTAGCCTGAACGGCGTGACGATCGCTCCGGAGGGGCGAAAGCTGCTGCGGCTAGAGGTACGCAACAGCCAGACGCCGATCGAGAAGAAGCCCTCGTGGATCAGGACCCGCGCGAAGATGGGCCCCGAGTACACCGAGCTGAAGGGCCTGGTCAGGCGCGAGGGCCTGCACACGGTGTGCGAGGAGGCGGGCTGTCCCAACATCTACGAGTGCTGGGAGGACCGCGAGGCCACGTTCCTCATCGGCGGCGAGCAGTGCACCCGGCGGTGTGACTTCTGCCAGATAGACACCGGCAAACCGGCCGACCTGGACCGCACGGAGCCCAGGAAGGTCGCCGAGTCGGTCCAGGCGATGGGCCTGCGCTACGCGACGGTCACCGGTGTGGCCCGCGACGACCTGCCCGACGGCGGCGCCTGGCTGTACGCGGAGACCGTCAGGCAGATCCACGCGCTGAACCCCGGCACCGGCGTCGAGCTGCTGATCCCCGACTTCAACGCGGACGAGGCCCAGCTGGCGGAGGTGTTCGAGGCGCGTCCGGAGGTGCTGGCGCACAATCTGGAGACCGTGCCGAGGATTTTCAAGCGAATCCGCCCCGCGTTCCGCTACGAGCGGTCGCTGGAGGTGATCACGCGGGCGAGGGAGTTCGGCCTGGTCACGAAGTCGAACCTGATCCTGGGCATGGGCGAGACCCCGGACGAGGTGACGGCCGCGCTGCGGGACCTGCACGGCGCAGGCTGCGACATCATCACGATCACCCAGTACCTGCGCCCGTCGCTGCGCCACCACCCCGTGGACCGGTGGGTGAAGCCGGAGGAGTTCCTGGAGCACAAGGAGTCGGCCGAGGCGATCGGCTTCGCCGGGGTGATGGCCGGCCCACTGGTGCGGTCGTCGTACCGGGCGGGGAGGCTGTACGCGCAGGCCATGGCCCACCGGGGTGCCGAGGTGCCCGAGTCGCTGGCGCACCTGACCGCTGCCGGACCCGCCCACCAGGAGATCAGCTCCGTCCTAGGTCGTAGGTCATAGGTCAGCTTCAGGGTTGATGTCGGGGGAACCCGGATGTGATTTCCTCGGTCCTAATGCGAGGCTTTCGTTGAAGGAAGCATCCGAGGGGAGCAGATCGTGGCGTTGGTGACCGACGTTCTGGAGTGGTTGCAGGCATTACCGCAACCGGCGCTGGTGGGGGCGACCGGCGCGCTGGTGTTCGCGGAGTGCACGATCGGCCTGGGCTTCATAGCCCCGGGCGAGAGCGGCCTGCTGATCGCCGCGACCACGGTCGACTCGGTGTCGCGCTTCCTGGTTCTGTGGGCAGTGGTGACCGTCTGCGCGGGCGTGGGGGATTCGATCGGGTACGCCATAGGCCGCCGCTTCGGTCCCACGCTGCGTGAGACCAAGCTGATCAAGAAGTACGGCACGGAGGGCTGGGACAAGGCGACCGACATCCTCCGCCGCCGAGGAGCCTGGGCGGTGTTCTTCGCCAGGTTCCTACCGGTCGTCCGCACGTTGACCCCCGCGGCCGCGGGCACGTCGGGCCTGCCGTACCGCAAGTTCCTCCCGGCCGTGGTCGCGGGCGCGGCAGGCTGGTCGGCGATGCACATCGCACTGGGCGCGGCTATGGGTGAGGCCGCGAAGCGCATCGAGGGCATCATCAGCACGGGCGGCGCGGTGGTCCTCGGGGCGGTGGTCGTGGGCCTGATCGTGGCCATCACCATCCGCAAGCGCCGCAAGAAGGCCAGGGCAGCGGCAGCCGTACACGTAATCCCGGTGGAGAAATCCCCACTGATCGACGACACGGACCTCGAACCAGCGAACTGAAGAGGTTCGGTAACCACCCGGCCACGGATAATGGCGGACAGAATCGCCCAAACAAACACCACGTTTGGGTAACATCTTTTCACCAGGCCCAGTGATATCGTCCGTGGTGCACCTATCCTGAGCGTTCCTCCGCTAATTGGCAGCCCCGGGGAAGGCGAGAGGGATGTTCAAGGACTTCATTGCCTGGCTTGATTCCTACATCTCCCGCGAGGAACCCTCCGCCGTCCTGAAGGCCATGGTCGGCCTCATGGCATTTGCCGGTCTACTGGGCACCTTATTTGGCAACCAGGCGATTCGCGCTGGGGCATTTGTCACTGTCATCGTGTTCGCGGCATTGGTGATGCTCTTGCTGCTTGCCGACCGGCGAAGCCTCAGCAAGGCGCATGAAATGCATCGAACTCTGCTGGCACGTTACTGCGACTTCGTCATCGATCACAACTCCGAGCCACTGGTCTCCTTCGAATCCTGGGGACAAAAAGTCTATGTGCACAGAAACGGCGACGTCAGAGAGGTACTGACACTCAGGGCAGTCGCACTCAGAACCCGGGTCTACTTTATTCGACTGAAGGCCGGTAGCAGATGGGACCAGCCGGAAAGATATCGACGCGACGTACGGGTGATCGCACGCAGTCTGACCATCAACGGTGCGACCGGCCCTCGTTGGAACGTGACGAGTTCCTGGGTGTCCACACAGAAGATGAACTCGATCCTGCATCTCCACCACTCGATCAAACGAGGGGAGGAGATCTTTTTTGAAGTGATCCGCATCTGGCCCGCGAAGTGCTTACCCCTGGTCAAAGGCGAGGCAGAGGAGTTCTCCTTCTGCACGACCCGACTTCTCGAAATCCAACATGTCGACTACAGCGTCGTGCTCCCCGAGGGTCTCGACGCCACGTACGAGTTGATCGGTGCCGCCGAGCCCGATGTTCAGCTCTCTGCCGACACAGGATGCGACCACGAGGGCCGACGAGTCTTCACGTGGCGCGCCGACAAGGTGCCCACCCTGACGACAGTGGGCATAAGACTAGAACTGAAGTAGCCCGCAGCACCAACCACGGGCACTTCATAGCGACACGCAGACTACGTGTCTCCGTCTTCCCCGCCCATTGACGCGCGCTCCGTCCTTGATAGAGTGAACAATGAGTGTAAGTAAATGCAGTCTCAGTGCGCGTGTTACGACCACGCACACTGAACATCAGCTGATTGCTTGACGTAGGAACTTTATCTTATAACTCTTCGCAGGGATCACACGGGGGTAACGGAAGATGCCGGGCCGTGTCAGCGGCGGTAATCATCACATTGTGTGCTAATTACTACCAACTGCGACAATTAGCCCTCCAAGAAACTCCGGCAAGCACCATTGGACCGTCGGCACACCAACCACAACAGCGCCGTAGCTATGGCGCAGGGCGCAGCACTCTGTCGACCAAAGCTGCGAACATGCGCCATTCGGCCCGCTCGTCGGCCAGCATGCGTCGCCCCACCTCGGTCAGCTGATAGGTACGCCGGCGGCGGTCAGCAGCCGGATCCCGCCCACAAACAAGAAATCCCGCAAGCTCCAGCCGACGGAGGGCCGGGTACAACGTGCCAGTTGACAGCGTCAAGGCGCCATCACTACGAGAAAGAAGTGCCTCCATGACGGCATGCCCGTGCAAGGGCTCGTCCTCGAGAACCGCCAGGATCATGCCGTCGAGGTGTCCCCACAACACGTCCGGCCTCATATTCCCAGTCTAAGAGCCATATGACGCGCTACGCGCCCAACTCTCCATCGTGTGCGTCTACCCCCATGAGGGAGCCAGGCGCCAGTTGTTCGCACCACTACCACCGCCGCGTAGTAGCCACCAGTGGAATCGCCGAGGCTCTTCTCGTGCGCCAGCCACGCGCTTCCCCCACACTCAGTCCTGATCATGGACAGCATCGCCGCGCGCACCGTCAGGGCCGCCGCCTCAGTCGCGACCGCGGCGGGGCTGGCGTTCGCCGCTCCATCCGCCGACGCGGCCACCACCGGCATCGTCATCGCCACCCAGCCCCAACCGATCGAGGCCCCGCACCGCCACTCGGCGTTCCCCGGGGCCGCACTCCGCCCCGACGGGACGTTGGCGCTGGTCTGGCGCGGCGCCTTCGACCACGTCGACCACCGCGACGGCGCCATCCTGCGTGCCGACTCGTACGACCTCGGCAAGACCTGGACCACCCCACAGGTGATCCTCTCCGGCCAGGACTACCGGGACCCCTACCTCGCCTACCTCGACGGCCACGAGTACCTCACCTACTTCACCGGCAGCTCGACCAACCCGGCCCAGGGCGCCTACGTGTCGAAGGACAGCGCACCCGCGGTACGCGTCGACGGCGGCCTACCCTTCGCGGCGATCTCCGGCCCGGTCGTCAAGCTCCCGGACGGCCGCCTCGGAACCGCCTTCTACGCCCGCAAGCCGGGCGAGACGATCGACACCGCCTGGATGGCCTGGTCGACCGACCAGGGCCAGACCTGGACCTCGAACCGGATCCTCAACGCCATCGGCGCCGGCATCCCCACCCCGGAACCCTGGCTGGTCGTCGACGGCACGAGCATCCACGTGTTCGCCCGGTGGGGTGGCACGCAGATCGCGGTCCGATCGAGCACCGACTCCGGCGCCACCTGGAACACGGCTCGAATTGCCATTACCGGGTGTAACGGTCGTCCCTCGTCCGTGATCACCCGAACGGGAACGATCGTGATGGTGTGCCGGGACACTCGCGGCGGGTCGCGGGGCGGCGCCCAGGTCGCCTACAGCCTCGACCACACCGGCACCTGGGCCTGGGGTCCGACCCTGATGGCGGCCGAGGCGGGCACGGACGTCGGCATGTCGTACGCCGCACCGGTCGAGACGCCGGACGGGGCTGTCGCGGTGCCGTTCGGGATGGAGCGCGCCGACGGCAGCTCCAGCCTGTGGTTCACCAACCTCGCCGAGACCTCGACACGCCTGTGAACGACCTGGTGGGCGCGACAGGATTCGAACCTGCGACCGCTCGGGTGTAAGCCGAGTGCTCTTCCGCTGAGCTACACGCCCCCGCCGGAGGTCAGAGGCCGGCGATCGCCTTCTTCCAGGACTCCTGGTCGCGGGCCTCGCCGGGCTGGTTGACCTCGGCGAACCGAACGGTACCGGTCGTGTCGATCAGGAAGGTGCCCCGGTTCGCCATACCCGCCTTCTCGTTGAAGACGCCGTACTGCTGCGCGACGGCACCATGCGGCCAGAAGTCGGACAGGAGCGGGAACTGGTACCCCTCCTGCTCCGCCCACACCTTCAGGCTGAACGGCGTGTCGACCGACACACCCAGCACGCGCACGTTGCCGAACGCCGAGAAGTCATCACGGAGCTGACAGAGTTCACCCGTACAGATACCGCTGAACGCGAACGGGTAGAAGACCAGCAGAACCGGCTTCTCCGAGTAGACGGACGACAACGAGACCAGCTGGTTGTTGTAGTCCTTCAGGGTGAACTCCGGCGCTTTGGCCCCGACCTCGACCACGACGACCTCCTCAGACGGCGACGACCGACGACGCGGCACCCGCGTGCGGGTACCCGTCGAGGGACAGCCTAACGAAGGTCAGCGCTTGGTCTTCGCGGACTTCGGGGAGACGAGTTTCGTCGCCGCCCAGTCGTCACCGACACCGGCGCTCGACGTCTGAGCGAGCCCGGCGGTCGGCACGGCCTCCGCGATCTCGCTCGGCTCGACGTGTCCGTCACGTCCGGTCTTGGGGGTGAGGACCCAGATCACACCGTTCTCCGCCAGTGGACCCATGGCGTCCATGAGGGCGTCGACCAGGTCACCGTCGTCCTCGCGCCACCACAGCAGCACGACGTCGACGACCTCGTCAGCGTCCTCTTCCAGCAGATCACTGCCGATCCGCTCCTCGATATCGGCGCGAACGCCGTCATCGACGTCCTCGTCCCATCCGAGCTCCTGGACGACCATCCCCGGCTCGATCCCGAGCCTATCGGCGACGCCGGCCTTACCGGTGTCTCCCGCGGCGACCACGGTTTCCACTCCTCCTCAGCTCCGTCGTGGCTACCACCACGAATTCGGTATTGGGACAGCGAACACTGACCTTGCCCACCGGCGCAACCACCCACGCCGGGTTTGCCCTGGACGGACCATCACAAAGAGACACGTACTGGCCGGTAACGATGACCCGGACGGTGGTTCGGACGACGATGGCAGAGTTAGCACCATGAGCGCAGGCACTGGAGACCCCTTGGCTACGCAGAACAGCGAAAACAGCAAGAACCATCCCGAGCGGGTAAGGGTCATCCGCGACGGTCACGCCGCACATCTGCCGGACATCGATCCGGAGGAGACCTCGGAGTGGCTCGAGTCCTTCGACTCGATGCTCTCCGCGGGTGGCCAGCAGCGTGCGCGCTATCTGATGTTGAGGCTGCTCGAGCGTGCACGAGAGAAGCGGGTCGGCGTTCCGTCGCTGACCAGCACGGACTACGTCAACACCATCCCCACCGAGAGCGAACCGTGGTTCCCCGGTGACGAAGAGGTGGAACGCCGCTACCGTGCGTGGATCCGCTGGAACGCGGCGATGACCGTGCACCGCGCCCAGCGCCCCGGTGTCGGCGTCGGCGGCCACATCTCGACCTACGCGTCCTCCGCGACGCTCTACGAGGTCGGCTTCAACTGGTTCTTCCGGGGCAAGGACCACCCGGGCGGCGGCGACCAGGTCTTCTTCCAGGGCCACGCCTCCCCCGGCATGTACGCGCGCGCGTTCCTCGAGGGCCGCCTGTCCGCGGACCAGCTCGACGGCTTCCGCCAGGAGTACTCGCACGGCGGCCCCGGCCAGGGCCTGCCGTCCTACCCACACCCCCGGCTGATGCCGGACTTCTGGGAGTACCCGACCGTGTCGATGGGCCTCGGCCCGATGAACGCCATCTACCAGGCCCGGTTCAACCGCTACCTGCACGCGCGCGGCATCAAGGACACCTCCGACCAGCGAGTATGGGCGTTCCTCGGCGACGGCGAGATGGACGAGCCGGAGTCACGCGGCCTCATCCACGTGGCCGCGAACGACAACCTCGACAACCTGACGTTCGTCATCAACTGCAACCTGCAGCGCCTGGACGGCCCGGTGCGCGGCAACGGCAAGATCATCCAGGAGCTGGAGTCCTACTTCCGGGGCGCCGGCTGGAACGTCATCAAGGTCATCTGGGGCCGCGAGTGGGACTCGCTGCTGCACGCCGACCGCGACGGCGCCCTGGTCAACCTGATGAACACCACGCCGGACGGCGACTACCAGACGTACAAGGCCAACGACGGCGCGTTCGTGCGCGAGCACTTCTTCGGGCGGGACCCCCGCACCAAGGAGCTGGTCACGCCGATGACCGACCCGGAGATCTGGAACCTCAAGCGCGGTGGCCACGACTACCGCAAGGTCTACGCCGCGTACCAGGCGGCCGTCGAGCACCACGGCCAGCCGACCGTGATCCTCGCGAAGACGATCAAGGGCTACGGCCTCGGACCGCACTTCGCGGGCCGCAACGCCACCCACCAGATGAAGAAGATGACCCTGGAGGACCTCAAGCTCTTCCGGGACTCGCTGCGCATCCCGGTGGCGGACGACGAGCTGGAGAAGGACCCGTACCTGCCGCCGTACTACCACCCCGGCAACGACGCGCCGGAGATCAAGTACCTGCTGGAACGGCGCCGCCAGCTCGGCGGCCACGTGCCGGAGCGGCGCGCCAAGGCCAAGACGCTCGTCCTGCCGGGCGACAAGGTGTACGAGGCCGTGCGTCGGGGGTCCGGCAAGCAGGAGGTCGCCACGACGATGGCGTTCGTCCGGCTCGTCCGCGACCTCGCGAAGGACCCGGAGATCGGCCCGAGGCTCGTGCCGATCATCCCGGACGAGGCACGCACGTTCGGCATGGACTCGATGTTCCCGACGCAGAAGATCTACAACCCGCACGGACAGATGTACACGTCCGTGGACGCGTCGCTGATGCTGTCCTACAAGGAGAGCGAGCAGGGCCAGATCCTGCACGAGGGCATCAACGAGGCCGGGTCGACGGCGTCGTTCACCGCCGCGGGGACGTCGTACGCCACGCACGGCGAGCCGATGATCCCGATCTACATCTTCTACTCGATGTTCGGCTTCCAGCGCACCGGCGACGGCCTGTGGGCGGCGGCCGACCAGATGGCCCGCGGGTTCATCCTGGGTGCCACGGCAGGCAGGACCACGCTGACGGGCGAGGGCCTGCAGCACAACGACGGCCACTCCCACCTGCTGGCGGCGACGAACCCGGCCGTGATCGCCTACGACCCGGCGTGGTCGTTCGAGATCGCCCACATCGTGCGGGACGGCCTGCGCCGGATGTACGGCGAGCAGACGGAGGACATCTACTACTACCTCACGATCTACAACGAGCCGTACGTCCAGGCACCGGAGCCCGAGGGGCTGGACGTCGAGGGCCTGCTGCGCGGTCTGTACCGGTACAAGCGCGCCGAGGAGGCCGAGGGCCCGAAGGCGAACATCCTGGTGTCGGGCGTCGCGATGCCGTGGGCGCTGGCGGCGCAGCAGAAGCTGTACGACGAGTGGGGCGTGCTGGCCGACGTGTGGTCCGCGACGTCCTGGGGCGAGCTGAGGCGGGACGCGGTCGAGACCGAGCGGCACAACTTCCTGCACCCGGAGGCCGAGCCGCGCAAGCCGTACGTGACGACGGCGTTGGAGGGTGCCGAGGGCCCGGTCGTGGCCGTGTCGGACTGGATGCGCGCCGTGCCGGACCTCGTGCGCGCGTGGGTCCCGACGGAGATGCTCACGCTCGGCACGGACGGCTTCGGCTTCTCCGACACCCGGCCCGCCGCCCGGCGGCACTTCCTGGTGGACGCGGAGTCGATCGTCGTCGGCGTGCTCGCGGCCCTGGCGAGGACCGGTGACCTCGACCAGTCGAAGGTCGTGGAGGCGGCGAGGAGGTACCGCATCGACGACATCACGGCGGCGGGCCCCCAGACCTCGGACCCGGGCGTGGCGTAACTCAGCGCAACATGGTTGACCTGCACTGACGAATCCGTAACACGATAGGGGTACACGGCTGGCACCCTTTCCCCGCACCCTCCATAGTGGAATCACCGGTGGGGACCGGGGAGAGCCCCCGCCCGGCCTCGGCTGGGCGGGGGTGTTCGGTGCCTGGGGCACCTTCCCTCCTGCCGAGGCCTCAGTGTCGGCCGGGGGGCCGAGCCCCCCGAACCCCCCACGGTGCGGATCGTTGCTGACCCAGCTTGGTGACGTTTTTCGGGCCGTTGGCCCGTTTGTGTCTTGCGCGCTTTGTGCGCTTGTCGCGGGCTTCTTTGTGGTTCTTTCTGCCACGCCCGCCTTCCCTGCTCGCTCTCCTGCTCCTCCCTCGTTGCCCCGCCCTCGTTGCCCTCCTCAATCCCCCCTGCGCCCTCCTTCCTCCCGCCCGCCTCCTCACTGCGCTCCCCCGCACCACACCTCCTCCTCGTAGCCCTTCCCAACTCCTTCCCCTCCCTCCCTGCTCCCTCCCCTCCAGCCCTCCCTTCCTCGCTGTCTTGCTCGTCGGGGCGGGCTATACAGTCGGGGCATGGTTGAGGTGTCGCAGGGGACTCTTGCGGCGCTTGATCGTGCTTCCGGGAAGTTGGCTTCCGCTGCGCTTGCCTCCATGGAGCGGCAATTTGCCTGGTTTGGGCGGATGCCCGCTGACCAGCGAGCCTCCGTGCAGCTCATCGCGCAGACCGGTGCGGCCGGGTTCACCTCCTACCTCCGCGACCAACGCGAAGCCATCCAGCTCACCGCCGAGGCCTTTCGCCAAGCCCCTCGGGATCTCTCGCGGTGGATCTCGCTTCGGCAGACTGTCGAGTTGGTCCGGGTCGCCCTTCACGTCATCGAACAAGAGGTTCCGCTTCTCGCCGCCAACGAGGACGAGCGGCGTGTGCTCACCGAGGCCGTCCTGCGTTACGGGCGTGAGGTGGCGTTCACCTCCGCCATGTCCTACGCCTCCGCCGCCGAGACCCGCGGCGCCTGGGACGCCCGCCTCGAGGCCTCCGTCGTCGACGCCATCGTTCGGGGGGACGCCGAGGAGTCCCTGCTCAGCCGGGCCGCCGCCCTCGGATGGGACCTCGACGAGCCTGCCACCGTCCTCGTCGGGAACTCGCCATCCGACGACCCCCCTACCGTCCTCTACGAGGTGCGCAGCCGCGCGGCCCGTGCCAACCGGCCCGTTCTTCTCGGCGTACAGGGCTCCCGGCTGGTCATCGTGCTCGCCGGGGAGACCGACGAGCCCCGCGTGCTCGCCAAGATGGCCTCCTCCTTCGGTGACGGGCCCGTTGTCGCCGGGCCGACCGTCGCCAACATCGCCGACGCGCATCGCAGTTCCGCCGAGGCGCTTTCCGGGCTTCGGGCCGTTGTCGCCTGGCCCGCGGCACCCCGGCCCGTGCGGTCCACCGACCTCCTACCCGAGCGGGCGCTGGCCGGGGACCCCGAGGCCGAGTGGCAGCTCATCGACCAGATCGCCCGGCCGCTCGAGAAGGCCGGCGGCGCCCTGCTCGAGACCGTCGAGACCTACCTCGAGGCGGGCGGGGTGCTCGAGACCTGCGCCCGGCTGCTGTTCGTGCACCCGAACACCGTCCGGTACCGGCTGCGCAAGGCCACCGAACTGACCGGGCACAACGCGAACCTTCCCCGGGACGCGCTCGTGCTGCGGATCGCGCTGGCAGTGGGACGTCTGTCACGTTCGCGTGGCTTGTGGTAGCCAGCGAACGACGGAAATCCCTCTGTACCGTTCATGCGGCGGCAACCTTTGGAGGTTTCCTACAAATCGCTGCGCTCGACTTGGTGACTATCGATATCACCGTGGACAACCCTCACCGTGTTCCCTTGAGTACGTGCTCGCGTTACTCGCCCCCGGTCAGGGCTCACAGACTCCCGGCATGCTCGGCCCGTGGCTCGAACTGGAGGGCACCCGCTCCCGGGTGACCACCTGGTCCGAGCTCACCGGCCTGGACCTGCTCGAGCTCGGCACGGTCGCGGACGCCGACGCCATCAAGGACACGGCCGTCACCCAGCCGCTCGTCGTCGCCGCCGCCCTGCTCGCCTACGAGGTGCTGGCGAGCCAGGAGCAGCTGCCCGACGACCTGGTGGTCGCCGGGCACTCCGTCGGTGAGCTGGCCGCCGCCGCCATCGCCGGGGTTCTCAGCGCCGACGACGCCGTCATGCTCGCCGCGGTCCGTGGCCGGGAGATGGCCGCGGCCTGCGAGCTCGCGCCCACCGGGATGGCCGCCGTCATGGGTGGCGAGCCCGACGAGGTCGTCGCCTGGCTCGACAAGAACGACCTCACCGCCGCCAACATGAACGGCGCCGGCCAGATCGTCGCCGCCGGGCCGGCCTACGGGATCGAGGCCGTGGTCGCCGAGAAGCCGGACTTCGTCAAGAAGGTCATCCAGCTCAAGGTCGCGGGCGCGTTCCACACCCACTACATGGCCCCCGCCCAGGACAAGCTCCGCGAGAGGGCCAGGGACGTCACCGTCTCCGACCCGACCCGCACGCTCCTGTCCAACGCCGACGGCCGGCCGGTCACCAGCGGCGCCGAGATGCTCGAACGACTGGTCAACCAGGTCACCCTGTCGGTCCGCTGGGACCTCTGCCAGGCGACCATGACCAGCCTCGGCGTGACCGCCACCGTCGAGCTGCCGCCGGCCGGCGCGCTCACCGGCCTTGCCAAACGCGAGCTGAAGGTTCCCACCGTGGCACTGAAGACACCCGCCGACCTCGCGAAGATCGCGGGGGTGCCGGCATGACGACGCTGCGCATCGCACAGAGCGTGCCAGGGACCCGGATCCTCGGCATCGGCAGTGCCCAGCCGGAACGCGTCGTCACCAACGACGACCTGTCCGAGTACATCGACACCAACGACGCGTGGATCCGGGAGCGGGTCGGCATCGTCGAGCGGCGGTTCGCGGGCGAGAAGGACACCGTGGTCAGCATGGCCGTGGAGGCGGGCTCGAAGGCCATCGCGGCGGCCGGGCTCGCGCCGACGGACCTCGACACGGTGATCGTCGCGAACTGCACCGCCACGGCACCCATCCCGAACGCGGCCGCGCAGGTCGCCGACATCATCGGGATCAAGGCGGCGGGCGGGTTCGACCTCAACGCCGCGTGCGCGGGCTTCTGCTACGGCCTCGGCGTGGGCTCCGACCTGGTGCGCGCGGGCTCGTCGCGGCGGGCGCTGGTGATCGGCGCCGAGAAGCTCTCCGACATCGTCGACCCCCACGACCGGTCGACCGCGATCATCTTCGCCGACGCGGCGGGTGCCGCGGTCGTCGGTCCGTCCGACGAGCCGGGCATCGGCCCGGTGGTCTGGGGCACCGCGGGCGACCTCGTCGACATGATCACCATGACCGAGCGCACGTTCATCACGCAGGAGGGCCAGTCGGTCTTCCGCTGGGCCACCACGAAGATCGCGCCGATCGCGCTCAGGGCGCTCGAGGCGGCCGGGCTGCGGCCCGAGGACGTCGACGTGCTGATCCCGCACCAGGCCAACCTGCGGATCGTCGAGGCGATCGCGAAGAAGCTCCGCAAGGAGGGTGCGCGGGAGGACATGGTCGTCGCCGACGACATCGTGTACTCCGGCAACACCTCGTCCGCGTCCATCCCGATGGCGATGGACCACATGCGGGCCGCCGGCCGGATCCACTCCGGCGACGTGGCACTGCTCGTCGGGTTCGGCGCCGGCCTGTCCTACGCGGGCCAGGTCGTCATCTGCCCGTAGGTCCAGTACTTCCCGGACCACCCGGTCCGGGCGACAAAGGAGAGAAACGAACCCATGGCTGAAAAGTTCACCGACGAGGAGATCCTGGCCGGTCTCGCGGAGATCGTCGAAGAGGTCGCGGGCGTCGAGGCCGACGAGGTCACCGCCGAGAAGTCCTTCGTGGACGACCTGGACATCGACTCCCTGTCGATGGTGGAGATCGCCGTGCAGGCCGAGGACCGCTTCGAGGTCAAGATCCCGGACGCGGAGCTCGCGAACCTCAAGACGGTCGGCGACGCGATGTCGTACGTCTCCAAGCACGCCTGACGTAACAGCACAACCCGGAAAAGGATCACGGAGACGCCATGAGCACGGTCGAAGTCGTCGTCACCGGCATGGGAGCGACCACTCCGCTCGGCGGTGACGTCGCGTCCACCTGGGACGGACTCATCGCCGGCCGCAACGGCATCGCCAGGAACGACACCGAATGGGCGAAGAAGTACGACCTGCCGGCACGACTGCACGCCCCGCTGGCCGTCGACCCGTCCGAGGTCCTGCCCCGGGTGCAGCTGCGCAGGATGGACCGCTGTGAGCAGGTCGGGCTCATCGCGGCCCGGCAGGCGTGGGCGGACGCCGGATTCGAGACCCCGACGGACGAGAACGAACCGGTCGACCCGGAGCGCCTCGCCGTCGTGCTCGGCACCGGCATCGGCGGGCCCGTCACGCTGCTCGACCAGGACGACCTGCTCGAGCAGTACGGCCTGCGGAAGGTGTCGCCACTGACGGTGCCGATGCTCATGCCCAACGGTCCTGCCGCGCACGTCAGCATCGAGTTGCGGGCACGGGCCGGGGTTCACTCCCCGGCGTCGGCCTGCGCGACGGGTGCCGAGGCACTGGCGCAGGCGTACCAGATGATCCAGAACGGCCGGGCCGACGTCGTCGTGGCCGGCGGCGCGGACGCGTGCATCCACGCGATCACGGTCGCCGGCTTCGCCCAGTCGCGCACGCTGTCGCTGCGCAACGACGAGCCGGAGCGCGCCTCCCGCCCGTTCGACGTCGACCGCGACGGCTTCATCCTCGGCGAGGGTGCCGGCGTGCTGGTCCTCGAGTCGGCCGAGTACGCGCGTGCCCGGGGGGCGCGGGTGTACGGCAAGCTCGCGGGCACCGGCATCACCTCCGACGCCTACCACATCACGGGCAACCACCCGGAGGGCATCGGCCAGATCCGGGCCATGCGCCAGGCCATCGAGCAGGCGGGGCTCACCGCGACCGACATCGGCCACGTCAACGCCCACGCGACGTCGACCGTGGTCGGCGACATCGGCGAGGCGGTCGCCATCCGCAAGGCGGTCGGTGACCACGTCGTCCTGACCGCCCCCAAGAGCGCCTTCGGCCACCTGGTCGGCGGCGCCGGGGCGGTGGAGAGCATCGCGACCCTGCTGTCGATCTACCACGGGGTCGTGCCGGCCACGAGGAACCTGGAGAACCAGGACCCGAGGGTGGAGCTCGACGTCGTGTCGGGCGAGCCCCGCAAGGTGGAGCTGACCGCGGCGATGAACGACTCGTTCGGGTTCGGCGGGCACAACGTGGCCCTGGTGTTCACGGCAGCCTGATCTGTCTCGCGGCGGCGCCGTCGACCTGGCTACGACCGGTCGGCGGCGCCGTCGTGCTGCCCGCGCCTCATTGGCCAGGGCACTGGTCGTGCTGTGGGGAGGCGCTCGTCGAGCCGGCTGCCAGCCGCCACTCGTCCTTCTGCTTGGCGAAGGCCCACACGACGTACCACTGGATGCACGTCGCAGGCAGTTCCAGGGGTGCGTCGGCCAGGTCCTGCGTGCTGGTGAACTGCAGGAGGACGCTCGCCGTGCCGCCACCGCCCGCTTCTATGCGGTGGATGACGATGCTGCCGTCACGGGTCGTGCGGTAGTCGCGCTGCCAGTCGGCCTCGTCCTGGTCATGCTGACGTGTCGTCGTCACCGTCTGGGTCCACGCAGCGTAGTCCTTGGCGTTGATCGCGTCGAAGTAACGCTGCAGCAGGGGCTGCAGGGTCGTGTACAGCGGGTGTGTGGTCGCGTCCGTCGTGCCCTGGACCTCCGTGGGGCCCGGTTGCTCTCCCGGCTGGACCGAGGGCTGGGACGGCTCGATCGCGACCGGGGGCGCCGGGGTCTGGTCGGCGTACAGACTGCGGGCGACCAGCGCGCCGAGCGCCGTCGCGATCACCGTGATCAGCAGCACCGGCAGCAGCCACAACTGCCTAGGGGAGGTCACGTCTACAGGATGGCAGGCTCAGCCCACACGGTGCAGCCAGGTCACGGGGGCGCCGTCGCCCGCGCGGCGGTAGGGCTCGAGGGCCGCGTCCCAGGACGCGCCGAGCACCTCGTCGACGCGGTGCGCGAAGGACTCGTTCGAACGGGCGGCCGTCGCCATGGCTCTCAACTGGTCCTCGCCGACGACGATGTCGCCGTTGGCGCTCGTGCGGGCACGCCAGAGGCCCAGGGTGGGGGCGAAGCAGAACCGCTCCCCGTCGACACCGGGGCTGGGTTCCTCGGTGACCTCGAAGCGCAGCATGGGCCAGGCCTTGAGGGCCGCCACGAGCTTCGCACCCGTGCCGGGATCGCCGGTCCACCCGCACTCGGCGCGCAGTTGGCCGGCTGCCTCGGGCTGCGCGGTCCACTGGAGGCTCGCACGCACACCGAGGGTGCCCGAAATAGCCCACTCGACGTGCGGACATACCGCAGACGGCGACGAGTGGACGTACACAACGCCACGAGTGCTCACTGCTGACCTCCGCTGCTCGACGAGGATTCGTCTTCCCCTACGCCCTCGTCAACGGCCGGTCTTCAGACACACACGCGGGTCCATTGTGCCCTGTGTACGGGTAGTTACGCCACACTATCGAGCCCCGGCTACCGTTGTTCCGTCGGGCCGGTGGCCCGCCTTGCGTTCTGTCAGGGGGTGCGCGGTGCGGGTGGTACGCGTCGGGGGCGAGACCTCCGCTGTCGGGGCCGACGTTCGGGCCGCCCTCGCGTCGTGGGGTCGCGGTGACGGCCTCGTGGGTGGCGTCGCCCTCGTCGGAGTCCGTCCGCAGGGCTGTGACCAGGCGGTTGACGCCGTGGTGGTGCTCCCGCGCGGGGTGCTGGTGATCGTCGGTGTCGATCTTCCCGACCCCGCCGTGCGGCTCGACGCGCCGCTTGCCGGCCAGTGGAAGACCGACGGCTGGCCGCTCGTGGGGCCGGACGGGGCGGTCAACCCGGCCACCGACGCGGTCAAAACCGTCACGGCTGTACGCAGGTCGCTCGAGGAGGCCAGGGTCGAGCCGATGCCCGTCGGCACGGTCGTCGCGGTCGGGCCGTACGTCTCACAGGTCCACCAGCCGACCTCGGACCTCAACCGCGGCGTGCGCATCCTGCACCCCGAACCCAGGAACCTGCTGACCGTCGCCCGCGAGCTGGCCACCTACGGACGGCCGTGCACGGTCGCCCAGGCCAGGGGGATCCTCGCGGCGCTCGACCCCGACTACGCCGCCGAGGCCGATCTGGCGGGCGAGGGCTTCACGGACGCGGCAGCCCCTTCGGTGTCGGCCGACAGCACCACGCTCATCCCCCGCGTCCCGTCGCCCCAGCCCTCGGCGGCTCCGGCGAAGAAGAGCGGGCTCCGCTGGTTACCCACGGGCGCGGCCGTGCTCGTCGCGTTGCTGTTGCTCACGGGCATCGTCTACGCGGTCGCGTCATCCGGCGCCTCGGACGACGAGGCGCGCAACACCACCTCGACACGCGCCGAGTCGAGCGGGGTGAAGGTCGACGGGTTCACGTTCGAGCCGAGGGGCGCGGTGTCCGACACCGACTGCGCGGCACACGCCTACGGCGACGTGCAGGTGTGGCTGGAGCGCAACCGCTGCTCCGAGCTGGTCCGGGGCCGTTACGAGTCCACATCGGACGGCAAGCGGGCCGCGATCCTGGTCGCCGTGCTGCGGTTCCCGGAGACCGTGCTGGCAGGCGAGCTGAACACGGTCGCGGAGCAGCCGGGCAGCGGCGCCATCGCCGACGCGTCGACGGAGGGCACGCCGTGGCCCGGCAAGTCGAAGCCGTTCTTCGAGTCGGCGGCGTTCGCGAGCGGACGTGAGGGCAACAGCCTCCGCCTCGTGCAGGCGGTGTGGATCGGCGCACCGTCCACACCGGACGACCCGACGCTCGGCAGGCTCGCGGCGAGCGCGCTGGAGATCCCCGCGCCCGCCTAGTGCCGCGTCCAGGCGAGGAGGGCACGTTTCTCCGCGGCCCAGGCGGCCGCTGGCGGCGTTGCCGGAAAGCCCGAGTACAACCCGGTACGAGCGGCTTCCCGGCGCCTTGCCAGCGACCACCTGGATCCACGGATAAACGACCCTCCCCACCTGGACACGGCACTAGCGGCCGGCCTCCGCCACCAGGTCCGGCGCGTAGCCGAACATGGCCGGGGCGCCGCCGGTGTGCACGAACACGACCACCTCGTCCTTCTTCACGCCCGCGATCAGCGCTGCCGCCGCCTTGCCCGTGTACACGGGGTCGAGCACGATGCCCTCGGTGCGGGCGAACAGTCGCAGCGCCGACCAGACCTTGTCCGTCGGCAGGCCGTAACCCTCGCCGAGCGCGCTGTCGTCCACCTCGAGGTGGTCCAGCTCGGGCGGCTCGATGTCCAGCTCCCGCACCGCCAGTCCGACGGCCTGCTCGATCTTCTCCCTGGTGCCGGTGGCGTCGCGGGACACGCTGACCGCGGTGACGCGGGTTTCGGTGCCGAGCACGAGACCGGCCACCGTGCCGCCGGACCCTGCCGCGCAGACGATGCGGTCGACCTTCAGCTCACCGAGCTGGTCGCTCAGCTCCCGCGCGGCGGCGACGTAGCCGAGGACGCCCAGGCCGCTGGACCCGCCGACGGGCAGGGTGACCGACGTCGCGGTCGCCAGCGCGCCGGCGGTGTAGGTGGCCTCCGCGTCGGTGTCGCACATGTGCAGGCGGGCGCCGAACATCCGGTCCAGCGCGACGTTGCCCGACCGGTCGTAGGCGAAGCCGGACCTCGGCACGGAACGGGTCAGCACCAGCTCGCACCGCAGGCCGAGGCGGGCGCACGCGGCCGCGGTGAGGCGGCCGTGGTTGGTCTGGACACCACCGAAGGTGATGATCGTGTCCGCACCGGCCGCCAGCGCGGCGGCGAGGGTGAACTCGAGCTTGCGTACTTTGTTGCCACCGAGGCCGAGTCCGCCGATGTCGTCGCGCTTGACCAGCACTGTCGCACCGAGAACGGCGGACAGACGGGGGCACGGGTCCAGCGGGGTGGGCCAGGAGCCGAGGGGGATGCGGGGAAACGCCGACAGGTCCACACGCCAAGTCTGGCGCTGCGCGGTGCGGGCCGCCACCCGCGCTATCCTCACCATCGTTCGGATCAATCCAATTCGGAGGACCCCTGTGGCGCAGCGAACGATTCTCGAGCTGGTCGACGACCTGGACGGTGGGAAGGCCGACGAGACCGTGGTTTTCGCCCTCGACGGGGTCGAGTACGAGATCGACCTGTCCGACGACAACGCCGCCCGCCTCCGTGACGCGTTCGCCGAGTACGTCGGGCACGCGCGCCGCACGGGTGGCCGCAAGCAGCGCAGCAGCGGTGTGGTCAAGGCGGTCGCGGGCAACGGCAAACCGGACACACAGGCCGTCCGCGAGTGGGCCCGCAGCCAGGGTGAGACGGTCGCCGAGCGTGGCCGTGTGCCGCAGGCACTGGTGATCCGCTTCCAGGAGGCGCACTCGAACTGACCTCGGTCAGGCCGCCGCGGGCAGCTTCCTCGCCGACGGCGCCGCCCACTTCCCGAGCCGCCGCGTCGCGAGCACGGGGTGTGGCACGAGTGGTCCGAGATGCGGTTCTCGCATGACCGTCCGAACGGTTTTCTGCAACACCCTCAACGTTTCCGCCAGCGTGCGCATGGCCGCGGTGCTCACCGGCGCCGGATAGGCGCCGCGGCCGTAGAGCTTCACCGCCCAGCCGGGCAGCAGCGAGTACGCGAGGTGCCCCACCGTCCGTTCGTACAGCGGCAGGCCAAGCGCCAGCCTGCCCGCGACGGGCGGGCGGTGGAGGAAGTCGTAGATCACGTCGGTGTCCTCGGTGCGGCGAAGGGTCGGCCGCATCTCCCGCAGGTAGTCCCGCATCGCGGCGACCGAGCCCGGTACCTCCGACGGGTCGAGGCCCACCAGCGCGGCCGACGCGCGCTGCTCGTCGAGGTACTGGTCGGCGTGCGCGGCGGTGAGGGGGAAACCGGCCCTGCGCACGACGGTCAGGAACGAAGACACCTCCGCGCAGTGCACCCACAACAGCAGTTCCGGCTCGTCGATGCGGAAGGTCCTGCCATCGTGGGTGGCACGCAGCGTCCGGTGCACGGCACGCACCTTCGCCGCCTCGCGCTCGACGGCGGCACGCGGACAGTACGTCGAGACGCCGACGAAGTTGGCCGTGCGTACGAGCCTGCCCAGCGGGTCGGCGCGGAAGTCGGAGTTCTGCACGATCCCCGCGACCGCCCTGGGGTGCAGTGCCTGCAGGTAGAGGCTGCGGATGCCCGCCAGCCACATGGCAGGCTCCGCGTGGAGCTGCCAGCTCACCGATCCGGGGCCGAACAGACCGGCGTCGTCGGGGGACACGTCCGCCATGGCTCCATTGAACCCCAGATTGACAGCGATTCGGACGGATCGTTAGCGTCGCGCCCATGACCGTGCGGTACATCGGCCCCGTCGAGCTCGGGAAAGCGTTGGGCGTCAGCCAGTTCGCGGTGCCCAGGTGGCTCGCCCGCTTCCCGGGTGGCTCTGGTCACCCCTTCCCGGAACCGGACATCGAGATCGATGGCACGCCGGGCTGGCGGCCGAACCGGCTCGCCGAGGTCAAGGAGTGGCGGGAGCGGCTGCACGCCACCGCGGGTAGCCGACCGACCGCGACCAGGCAGGAGTACCTCCTCGTGGCCGCGGGACACGGGTTCGACCGGGACGAGGCCCTGCGGACGCTGGACACGTTCGGCGAGGAGTTCCCCGAGATGACCGAGCCCGAGGTCTGCGCGTGGATGATCAAGAAGTGGACTGACTAGAGGGCCTTCAGCTCCTCGGTGATCTCCGAAACCGACGACTTGGCGTCCCCGAACAGCATCGACGTCCTGGGGTTGTAGTACAGCTCGTTGTCCACGCCCGCGAAGCCCGGCCGCATCGAGCGCTTGAGCACGATGATCGACTTGCTCTCGTCCACGTCGAGGATCGGCATGCCGTAGATCGGCGAAGTCGGATCCGTGCGGGCGGCGGGGTTCGTCACGTCGTTGGCACCGATCACCAGCGTGACGTCGGTGCGGGCGAACTCGCCGTTGATCAGCTCCATCTCCTTGAGGCGGTCGTAGGGCACGTCCGCCTCGGCCAGCAGCACGTTCATGTGGCCGGGCATCCGGCCCGCGACCGGGTGGATGGCGTAGTACACGGACACGCCCTTGTCCTCCAGCAGGGAGCTGAGCTGGCGGACCTGGTGCTGGGCCTGGGCGACGGCGAGCCCGTAGCCCGGCACGATGATCACCTGGCGGGCGAAGGCCATCTGGATCGCCGCGTCACCCGCGGAGGTCTGGCGGACCGAGCGGTCACCCGCGTCGACCGCGCCCGCCACCGCACCGCCGCCGAACCCACCGGCCACGATCGCCGGGATGGACCGGTTCATGGCCTTGGCCATGAGGTTCGTCAGGATCGAGCCGGACGCGCCGACGATCATGCCCGCCACGATCAGTGCCGTGTTGGCCAGTGCCAGCCCCATCGCGGCGGCGGACAGCCCGGTCGCGGCGTTGAGCAGTGAGATCACGACCGGCATGTCGGCGCCGCCGATCGGGAGCACCACCAGCAGGCCGAGCACGGACGAGGTCACCAGCAGGCCGACCATCAGCCACTCGGACCGCGCACCCACCACAATGGACACTCCGCACGCCACGGCGAGCAGCAGTACCAACAGGTTCAGCGGCTGCTGCAACCTGCCGACCGTGACGGGCCTACTGGACAGGATCTCCTGCAACTTGCCGAACGCGACGGTCGAGCCCCAGAAGGACAGCGACCCGATGATCGCCGCGAACAGCGACGCCACCGCGACGTAGGCCGGCTCGTCGAAGAACCCCGAGCTGCTGCGGAACTCCACCCACGCGATCAACGCGATCGCGCCGCCGCCCACGCCGTTGAACAACGCCACCATCTGCGGCATCGCGGTCATCTTCACGCGCCGCGCGGCGGGCACGCCGATCACGGTGCCGATCGCGACACCGAGCAGGATGAGCCACCAGTTGCCGAGACCGGGCGTCAGCAGCGTCGCGATCACCGCGACCGCCATGCCGGCAGCCGCGATCATGTTGCCGCGCACCGCGGTCCTCGGCCCGGTCAAGCCCATGAGCCCGTAGATGAACAACGCGAACGCGACGATGTAGAGGCACTGGATGAACGTCGTGCTCACGACCACCCCTCGCAGGCTCGCTGTCGCCGCTCGCGGTCGCCCTGTGTCTGACGGTTCGCTACGCAAGCTCCACTCACAACGACCCCTCGCAGGCTCGGTACCGCCGCTCGCGGTCGCCCTGTGTCTGACGGTTCGCCACGCAAGCTCCGCTCACGACTTGTCCCGGTCCTTGAACATGCCGAGCATGCGGTCGGTGACCAGGAACCCGCCCACGACGTTGATCGTGCCGAACGCGATCGCCACCACGAGCAGGATCTTGTTCAGCACTCCCTCGGCGCCCAGCCCCAGCACGATGAACCCGCCGAGCACGACGATCCCGTGGATCGCGTTCGTGCCGGACATCAGTGGCGTGTGGAGCGTGTTGGGCACCTTGGAGATCACGGCGAAGCCGACGAAGCCCGCCAGCACCAGGATCGCCAGGTTCTGTACCAACATGACCTACCCCCTTGTAGGACAGCGCTTTCTAGAGCAGAGGCGGGACCATCGCCTCGATCAGGTGTGGGCCGGGCTCGGCGAGGGCCTTGGCGAACTGGTCGGCCAGCTCCTCGGCCGTCGTGGCCCGCGACGCCGGGACGCCCATGCCCCGGGACATCGACACGAAGTCGAGGTCCGGTCCCGACAGGTCCAGCAGCTGCTGCGCCTTCGGGCCCGCCGCCTCGGCGCCCACCCTGGACAGCTCCATCCGCAGGATGGCGTAGGCCCGGTTGTTGAGCAGCACGGTCGTCACGTCGAGACCCTCGCGGGCCATGGTCCACAGTGCCGACGCCGTGTACATCGCGCTGCCGTCGGCCTGCAGGCACACCACAGGCCGGTCGGGGGCGGCGACCGCGGCGCCGACGGCCACCGGCAGGCCCTGGCCGATCGCGCCGCCGGTCAGGGTCAGCACGTCGTGGCGCGGCGCGCCTGCCGTGGACATCGGGACCATGAGACCGGACGTGTTGGCCTCGTCGGAGATGATCGCGCCCTCCGGGAGCAGCGCGCCGATGACGTCGGTCCAGTTCTGCGGGGTCAGCGCACCCGAGGGCACCGAGGGTCGGGACGCCTCCTGCAGCACCGGCGCCGCGTCCGCCGCGACCAGGTCGGCGAGGTGCTCGAGTGCGGTGGTCCCGTCCTCGCCTAGCACCGACAGGACGTGCACCTGGCAGCCGTCCGGCACCAGCTCGGAGGCCTTGCCGGGGTAGGCGAAGAACGACACCGGCGACTTGGCGCCGACCAGGACCAGGTGCCGGACGTCGGTGAGCTGCCACTGCACCTGCTCGGCGAGGTAGCCGAGGCGCTCGACTCCTGGCAGGCCCGCACCGCGCTCGATGCGCGCGGGGAACGTCTCGGCGAACAGCTTGACGCCGGTCGCGGCGGCGATCCGGCTCGCGGCACGCAGCCCCTGCTCGCGGGTGGTGCCGTGGCCGAGCAGCAGCACGGTCGGCTCGCCACCCCGGATCACCCCGGCGATCTCCGCGACCCGGTCGTCCTCGACGGGCTGCGCCGCTACGGGCTCGACCGGGTCGGCCGCCACACCGCCCTCGGACCACGAGACGTCGGCGGGCAGCACCAGGTTCGCGAGCTGGCCGGGAGGCTGCATGGCCGCGGCGATGGCGGCCGCCGCGTCGGCACCGACCTCCGCCGCGGCCTTCGTGGTGCGTGCCCAGCCGCCGAGCCAGCCGGTGAGCGCGTCGATGTCGGACTCGAGCGGCGCGTCGAAGCCCTTGTGATAGCGGGCGTGGTCACCGATCACGTTGACGATCGGGGTGCGTGCGCGGCGCGCGTTGTGCAGGTTCGCGAGGCCGTTGGCCATGCCGGGGCCCAGGTGCAGCAGCGTCGCCGCGGGACGGCCCGCCATGCGGCCGTAGCCGTCCGCCGCGCCGGTGACCGTGCCCTCGAACAACGACAGCACCGCCCGCATCTCGGGCACGGCGTCGAGCGCGGCCACGAAGTGCATCTCGGAGGTGCCGGGGTTCGCGAAGCAGACGTCGACACCGCCGCCGACGAGGGTCCGCAGGAGCGCCTGGGCGCCGTTCATGTTGTTCTCCCTGTTCGATTGCCTCGCTCCGCCCGGCGGTTCGCGAGCCCCTTCCCGGCGTCTGGTCTCCCTGCGCTGCTCGGCGTGTGTCCCTCCGCTGCTCGCCCAGTCCGGCCCGCACCGGTCCGCTCAGTCGAAGAGGACGCCGGGGTTCAGGATGCCCTGTGGGTCGAAAGCCTGCTTGATCCGCCGCATCAGCTCGATCTTGCCGGGGTCCTCCAGCTCCAGGAAGTGCCGCTTCTTCCCTCGGCCGATGCCGTGCTCGCCGGAGATCGCGCCGCCGAGCGCCATTCCGCTCGCGAACAGCTCGTGCAGCACCCGGTGGCGCACCTCGGGGTCCTTCTGGAACACGGCGAGGTGCACGTTGCCGTCGCCCGCGTGGCCGCAGCCGATGACCAGTGTCTGGTTGCCCTGCGCGATCTCCAGCACCCTGGTGAAGAACTCGGGCAGCGACGACCTCGGCAGGACGGTGTCGATGATGTCGTCGGCGCCGACACCCTTGGCGGTGTAGAACGCGTTCTCGCGAGCCTCGACGAGCTTGCGCGCGGCGCCGCCGGGCAGCGAGTACACGTCGAGCGCGCCCAGCTCGGTGAGCAGCTCGCCCGCGGTCTCGATGTCCTCGTCGAGGCGGCCCGCCGAGTTGTTCTCCAGCATCACGACGAGGAAGGCCTGTGCCTTCTCCTTGATCTCGTCCGGGATGCCGAGCTGCAGGTCGTGCGTGTAGGTGATGGCGCCCATGGTCAGCGCGTCGATGTACTCGAGGATCAGCGGGCCGAGGCCGGAGCCGACGACCTTCGGCACCGCGGTCATGACCGAGGCGAGGTCCGGGAACGGCACGAGGATCGTGGCCTGGTGGGCCAGGCGTGGCTGGAGCTTGAGGACGGCCTCGGTGACCAGCGCGAGGGTGCCCTCCGAGCCGACGATGAGCTGGGTGAGGTCGTAGCCCGTGGAGGCCTTGACGAACCGGCCGCCGGTGCGGATGACCTCGCCGGTCGGCAGTGCGGCCTGCAGGCCCAGGACGTGGTGGCGGGTGACGCCGTACTTGATGGCACGCATGCCGCCCGCGTTGGTGTTGACGTTGCCGCCGAGGCTCGCGGACAGCTCGCCGGGGTAGACGGGGTAGACGAACCCGACCGCGGCGGTGGCCTCTTCCAGCTCGGTGAGCGTGACACCCGGCTGGACGACGGCGACGTGGTTGACCGTGTCGATCTCCAGGATCTTGTTCATCCGTTCGAAGGACACGAGGATCCCGTCCGGGTGAGGGACGGCGGAGCCGGACAGGCCGCTGCCGCTGCCGCGGGCCGTCACCGGGGTGCCGGTCTCGGCGGCGAGCTTCAGGATGGCGGCCACCTCGTCGGCGTCCTCCGGCAGCACGACGTGTGCCGGCCGGACCGGCTCACCGCCCAGGGTCTCGTCGTGGGTGTAGTCGTCGCCGATCGCGTCACCGGAAAGCACCCGCCCGGCGCAGATCTCTTCCAGTCGCGCCCCAATGTCCGCCATTGGACTCCTCCCGCCGTGGATCAGGGCCACCTTAGTCGGGTGGCCGTCGGAGCGAGGTGATCGGCGAAGGCCGAAGGCCTGCCGAGCACGATGTCGGCGCCCGTTCGGGCCAACGCGGGCGCCATCTGGATGCCGTAGCCGCCCTGGCCGGCGAAGAACACGAACCCGGGGTGGTCGGGCCAGGCGCCGACCAGCGGTTCGCCGTCGGCCACGAACGACCGCAGTCCCGCCCACGCGGTGTGCACGGACCGCAGCCCGAGCGTGGTCACGGCGTTCACGCGCTCGATGGCGGTGGCGACGTCGAGGTCGTCGGGCTTGGCGTCGCACGGCTCGCTCGGCGTCGCGTCGCCGGGGGAGACCAGCAGGTGGCCGCTCTCGGCACGGAAGTAGAACCGGTCGAGGGCGTCGGTGACGAGCGGCCAGGCGGGGTCGGCGGTGGCGTGGGCGAGCGCGATGGTGCGGCGCATGGGCCGAAGGCCGACGGTCGGCACCCCGGCCAGCTCGGCGACCTGGTCGACCCACGCACCCGCGGCGTCGACGACCGTACGGGCGTGGATGTCGTCGACGACCCAGCCGTCGCCCTGCCTGTGCAGCTCGGTGACCCTGGTGTTCCTCCGAATGGTGCCGCCGCGGGCGCGGAGGCCGCTGACGTAGCGGGCGTGCAGGGCCATCACGTCGATGTCCATCGCGGAGCGGTCGACGGCGGCGGCCAGTGGTGTCCGCAGGACGGGGCAGAGCGCGACGGCCTGTGCCGTGGTGAGGGGCTCGACCGCCAGGCGGCGCAGCTCGGCCACCCCCTCGTCGTCGACGGCGATCCAGAGGGTGGGGCGAGGGGTGAGGATGCCGTCGCCGAAGAGCGGGCCGCTGGCGGTGGTCAGGGCGCGGACGACGGGTCCGCCGTAGCTGGGGGCGTAGATGGCGGCGGAGCGGCCGGTGGTGTGCAGCGCCAGCTCTGGCTCGGCCTCGACGAGGAGCACCTCGACGTCGGCGGCGAGCTCGTAGGCGATGGAGACACCGGCGATGCCGCCACCGATGACCAGGACGTCGACCATGAGGCGAGCTTAATTCGGTTGTCCGTGCGGTTAGCGTGATCGGTATGGGTGCGTCGATACGTTTGCGCCGTCGCTGACAGCGGCGGTCGTCCTCCTCGTGGCGTAGTACGCCGCTGTCTCCAAGCATCTCTGCCCGTTCTCTCCTGCTTGGAGCCAGGCACTCATGCCTTCCCATCGACGGCGTGCCGCCGCGACCTCGTCCGGCGTGCACCACCTCTCCGACGACCGGGTGATCACCGGTCTTGTCGACGCGGCCGACCTGGCCGAGGACGACCTGGTCATCGACTTCGGTGCGGGCCCCGGCACCATCACCGCACCTCTGGCCCGCACGGGCGCACGAGTACTGGCGGTGGAACGCGACCCCCGCTTCGTGGACACCCTGCGCCGCCGCTTCGCGACGGTGCCGCGGGTCAGCGTGGTACACGAGGACCTACGCACGGTCCGCCTGCCAAGGCGTGCGTTCACCGTGGTGGCGAACATCCCGTTCGCGGTGTCGACGCCACTGCTGCGCCGCCTGCTGACACCCGTGAACGGCGGGTTCTCGAGAGCCGAGCTGGTGGTGGAGTGGGGCCTGGCGAAACGGCTGACCACCACTCATCACAGGGACTTCGAGGCAGCCTGGTGGTCGTGCCGCTACACGATGACCGTCAGGAGACGGATCCCGGCGCGGTGTTTCTCCCCGGCCCCGCGCGTCGACGCGGCGCACCTGGGTGTGCGGCAGCGCGGCCTGGACCGCCGCACGCTGGCGATCCTGTGGACGTTGCTGTCGGCGGCGTACGAGCGCCCCCGCCTACCGGCCCGAACCGCGTTGAACGGCAGGGCACCCCGACGGGTCACGCACCGCCTACTGAGTGAGCACTCGGCATCGGGAGTCCACACCGGACAGTGGCTGATGTTGGCGAAAACCCTGGCGCTGGACCAGAACGTGGTCCCCGCAAGACGTTTCAGGTGACCAGCTCCCAACGTTCGATGAGGATGGTCGCCACCTGAACGACCCGAGCGACGCGACGGGGTTCGCGTGATCGGATCTGGTACCAGGACAGCGATGTCAGTGTGTGCTCGTCATCGCCGTTCTTGTTCACCAAGGTGACCGCGCGGGAGGGGAGGATCGATGGTCCGCGAACTATCTTGACGTCGGCCACATCCACCCAGCGCACACGGTCCGTGCCGACACCCATGACCCGGTGCCGCAGGTGCTCCCGGTCCACCAGGACCCCGGAACGCCAGGAGGCATAGATGACCAGCAAGCCGAACGCGACCAAGGCACCTGCGACGGCCATGTCGCCCCGTTGGACCTGGCTTGCGGTGAAACCACTCGCGCCCACGAACGCCAGCCCCGCACCGATGACGACGCCGACCCAGCGCCACGGCGATCGGAAGGTGTGGGGCAGGCAGACCTCCAACCCTCTCTGACAGTCAGCGCTCGATGAACGGCCCGAGCAGCCCAGGCACCGCCTCCTCCGCGAACCGAAGGCCCTCGTCCGTGCCGACGTCGTAGACCGGGTACGCGCCTTTGTTGGCCGCCGTCGTCGCGTGGATGGTGATCAACCCCGCGCGGCGCTGGAACGGGGAGCTGGTGATGGTCCACCCGATGACACCCGTACGCACAAGGGCGGCTGTTCGACGCGCACCCACGCCGTAGCGGGTCACCAGGTGCTCCTCCGCCAGCCCGTGGCCCAGATTCCGGTACGACTCCAGCGCCAGGAGCACTGCCACCGGCGTCAGGACCACCGCCGCGATCCACGCCAGGTGGAGCAACACCACCGTCAGCAGCCAACCGAGCAACGCCAGCACGACGACCACCGCCAGCACGCTGTACAAGGCCCAGCGCACCCGGCGCCACTTAGCCGCCCTCGGGTGCCCCACCACGGCCGTCGCCGTCACGGCGGGACAGCCGAGGACCTCCGCCGCCACTCGGCCGGCAGTGTCGTACGGGGCCGACGGGAGAATCGTCTTCGGGTCGGTCTTGTCGTCGTCCGACTTCTTGGTCATGCTAGTCGCTATGACGTCGACGCGTGCCGCTCCCGCCAGGCGGACGCCCAGCGGTTCGACCAGCTCCACCCCTCGCAGGCGACGGCGTTCCAGCGACAGCGACCTGGTCGTCAGCAGGCCCCTCGTCATCACCAGGTTGCCGTCCTCGCGGGACAGGCGGTAGCGGAACCACATCTCGACGAACAGGCCGAGTGAGCCCACGATCCCGACGAGGATGCCGACCACGACCAGCACCGCGACCAAACCGATGACCGACAGGCCACCGAGCAGGTCACGGAGTGTCCGGAAGACCGCGCCCTGCAGCTTGAACCACTCCGACACCTGCATCACGGCACCGAAGGCCGCGGCGCCGAGGAGTGGAGTCGTCACCGAGATCGGCGCGTACCGGATCCAGCGCCAGTCGAGACGAGCGATCTCCGGCTCCGGCACGGCGCCTGTCGACGGAGCAGCCGACGCAGCCGAATCCGCCGTGCCGGTGGAGCCGGCCGGGTCTGCCGCCGCAGTGGGGGCCTCGCGGCGCAGCAGGAGGCGACGTAACTCCTCCGCCACCGCCTTGTCGACCGGGTCCAGTGTCAGGTGGCTGTGTTCGCTCGTCCGCTGTCCCGTACCGATGGTCACCTTCGCCACGCCGAACACCCGCTGCAGGGGGTTCGCCGTCAGGTCGACCGTGCGGACGCGCTCGCGGGGCACCGACCGCAGCTTGTGCAGCACCCACGCGTACCGCAGCTCCACCCGTTCGTCGGTCACCCGGTACGTCGTGTACCGCCAGCGCATCAGGTCGACCACCGCCGCCACGCCGGACAACACCACGATCCCGCCGAACGCGATCGGCACCGACACCAGCAGCGACACGTCGTCGGTCATGCCGATGATGATCGGCACCGCGACGCCCGCCAGGATGCCCGCGATGGTCAGCGCGGTCACCCACACCGTGCGCGGGTGCAGCTGCCGCCAGCCCTCCTCGGTCCTGGACTCCGCCGAGACCGTCGCCGTCATGTCGCGTCACCCCGGTTGGCCTGCGTCACCTCAGTCAGCTTCTGGGCGAGGTCCGCCGCCACCTCGCGGTCGAGTCCCCTGATCTTGAGCGGACCCGCGGCCGAGGCGGTCGTGACGGTCACGCTCGATAACCGGAACGCCTGCTCGAGTGGACCCCGAGCGGTGTCGACGGTCTGGATGCGTGACATCGGCGCGATCCGCCACTCCTGCCACAGCCAGCCCGTGCGCGTGTAGACGGCCTCGTCGGTGACCTCCCACCGGTGCACGCGGTACCGCCACAGCGGCATCACGATCATGTAAGGCACCCCGATCACGAGTGCCACCCCCAGCGCGACCAGCAACCAGAACCTCGCCGGCTCGATCAGCAGGGCCAGCACTCCGAGCACCGCGGCGACCACGACGTTGGAGATCGCCTCCCCCGTCATCCAGTACCGCACTGCCCGGGGGTCGACCCGGTTGCGTGGCGGCCGCAGCCGCATGTGCCCCTCCATGGGGGACAAACTAGTGAGTGGGTGGAGGTTGGCGCGTCAACCTGGGGATTGGTCTTCGTTGTCATTCCCAGGGCGGACATGTCGCGATTATGTTCTCAACCCATGAAGCGTGCCCTGATGATCTCTCTGCTGGTCCTGGCCACTTTCCTGACCGCTCCCGCCGGCGCGAACGCCACCTCGCTCACCTGGGCCCCGACGACCACCGGATCGGACGCGCGGCTGCGCGGCCTTTCGGCGGTCGACCGCTACGTCGCGTGGGCGAGCGGCTCCGCAGGCACCATCCTCAGAACCGTCGACGGTGGCAGGCACTGGCAGCAGGTCGCGCCACCCGGCACCGAGTCGCTCGACTTCCGTGACATCGAGGCGTTCGACGCACGCACGGCCATCGCGCTCTCGATCGGCGAGGCCGACGCGTCGCGGATCTACCGCACCACCGACGGCGGTCGCACGTGGACGGAGACCTTCCGCAACGCCGAGCCGACTGCCTTCTACAACTGCCTCGCGTTCTTCGACTCCCACCACGGGCTGACGGTCGGCGACCCGGTGGACGGCGAGTTCCGCGTCCTGTCCACCGAGGACGGCGGCAGGTCGTGGAAGAACGTCCCGGGGCCCGCCGCCCTGGCAGGCGAGTACCAGTTCTCGGCGAGCGGCCAGTGCCTGAACGTGGCCGGGCGCAGGGACGCGTGGCTCGCGACCGGCGGCTCGACGGTGGCACGGGTGCTGCACTCGTCCGACCGTGGTCTGACGTGGACCGCCTCGCAGACCCCGCTGGCGAGCAGCGAGAGCGCGGGCGTGTTCGCGGTGGCCTTCCGCGACCCCCGCACGGGCATCGCGATCGGCGGCGACTTCGACAACCCGACCAACGGCGCCGACGCACTGGCCCTGTCCGGCAACGGCGGTCGCACGTGGCGTGCGCCTGCCACGGCACCTGCCGGCTACCGCTCCGGCGTCACCTACCACCCGTTCCTGGCGGACGTCCTGATCGCGGTGGGCCCGACCGGTAGCGACGCGTCGTTCGACGGCGGCCGCCACTGGCGCCAGTTCTACGCGGGCAGCCTCGACACGGTCGACTGCGGCCGTGACGGCGCCTGCTGGGCGGCAGGCGCGACCGGGGCGGTGGCCACGCTGCGGCTGGGCTGAGAAACACGTCGAGGGCCCCGGGGAACAAGTCCCCCGGGGCCCTCTCGGCATGTCGGGCTAGCGGCGGTCGGCCGCGGGCTCCGGTGCCTCGTCACGCGTCGAACCGTCCATGTCCGACGGCACGACACCACCCTCGACCATCGCGGGCGTGGTCCTGCCCCTCGGCAGGAACAGCGCCGGGATGAACGCGATGGCCAGCAGGACCAGCGCCCACACGAACGTCGACGAGAACGCGTCGGCCAGCAGGCCCGCCACCGTGGTGCGGACAGGCTCGGGCAGGTCGCTGATCGAGTCCATCGCGGGCGGCGGGGTGCCCTGGGCCGCTGCCTGCGCGGCGAGCGGCGCCAGGTTGTCGGTGGTCGCGTTGTACAGGATCACC
>NZ_SOCP01000024.1 GCF_004364325.1 Actinophytocola oryzae
CTCCAGGGACGCCGTCTCATGACAGTCCTCGCAGGACAAGCGAAGCAAGCGTTCCCCGGAGGTCCCGGCCATGAACGAAGGTAGTCCTATCAGCGAGGAGGACGTGCGGGGCGGGTTGCGTGACGCCGTCGCGGACGAGCCGGCACTGGACTTCGACCCCGACGCGCTGGTCGCCACCGCCCGGGCGCAGGTCAAGCGGCGCCGCTCGTTCGTCGGGGCGGGCCTGGCGACGGCGGCGGTCGTCGTCGCGGCCGTCGCGATCCCGGTCGCGC
This sequence comes from Actinophytocola oryzae, assembly GCF_004364325.1. GTDB lineage: Bacteria > Actinomycetota > Actinomycetes > Mycobacteriales > Pseudonocardiaceae > Actinophytocola > Actinophytocola oryzae. The sequence goes on from NZ_SOCP01000024.1 coordinate 273, forward strand.
TCGGCCGTGTCGGTACGACGCAGGTCGGACAGCAGCCACCCGCCACGAGCACCTCAGCGAGGCCGTCCACGACGGCGTCGACGCAGTGGCCGCCCTCGGAAGTCTCGACGGTCGACCACTCCGAGGCCGACCTGCGCGAACGCAGTCAGGAGATGGCCACCCACTTGCGCGCGGCCGTGCCCGCGGCGATCGGCAACGCGTCTGAGTTCGAGTACGGCCAGTTCGGCGGGGAGGCCGCTGGCGACTTCTACGACGGCCAGAACTACGTCGACGCGCCGGTCACCTTCACCATCGACGACGTCCGGTACTCGATCTTCCTCACCGTCTGGGCACCCGGCGCTCCCCAGGTGTCCCCCGACACCGTGTGCGGGACGGGCTACACCTACTGCAAGCCGGGCGGCGTGCGTGAGGGCGGCCAGCTCGTGGTCAGGGCCGAGGACCTCGGCGAGGAGGTCATCACGACCGTCTACCACTTCAGGAAGTCCGGCGCCGTGGTGCAGGTCGCCGCCTACAACTACGACATGACCGGCAACTCGCTGCCCAAGTACATGCCGGACACCCCCGTCACGATCGACCAGCTGACGGCGCTCGCGACCGACCCGGAGCTGGGACTCTAGGCTTGGTCGCGTGACGTCCAAGCCCACCATCCCCAACGTCCTCGCCGGCCGCTACGCCTCGGTGGCACTCGCCGAGCTGTGGTCGCCGGAGCACAAGATCGTCCTGGAGCGGCGGCTGTGGCTCGCCGTGCTGCGTGCGCAGGCCGAGCTGGGCATCGACGTCCCCGACGGGGTGGTCGCCGACTACGAACGGGTGATCGACCAGGTCGACCTGGCGTCGATCGCGGCCCGCGAACGGGTGACCCTGCACGACGTCAAGGCCCGCATCGAGGAGTTCAACGCGCTCGCCGGGCACGAGCACGTGCACAAGGGCATGACCTCCCGCGACCTCACGGAGAACGTCGAGCAGCTGCAGATCCGCAGGTCGCTGGAGCACCTCCGGGACCGCGTGGTGGCGGTGCTCGCGCGGCTGGCCGCGTTGGCGGCCGAGCACGGCGAGCTGGTGATGGCGGGCCGTTCGCACAACGTGGCCGCGCAGGCCACGACACTCGGCAAGCGGTTCGCCTCGGCGGCCGACGAGCTGCTGGTGGCGTTCGACCGGCTGGACGACCTGGTCGACCGGTACCCGCTGCGTGGCATCCAGGGTCCGGTCGGAACCGCTCAGGACATGCTGGACCTGCTGGGCGGCGACGAGTCGAGGCTGGACACGCTGCAGCGGACCATCGCGGGCTACCTCGGGTTCTCCCGTGTCTTCGACAGCGTCGGCCAGGTGTACCCGCGGTCGCTGGACTACGACGTGGTGACCGCGCTCGTGCAGGTGGCCGCCGCCCCGTCGAGCCTGGCGAAGACGATCCGCCTGATGGTGGGCCACGAGCTGGCGACGGAGGGCTTCCGTGCCGGCCAGGTGGGCTCGTCGGCCATGCCGCACAAGATGAACACCCGGTCGAGTGAACGCGTCAACGGCTTCGCGGTGATCCTCCGCGGTTACGCGTCGATGGTCGGCGAGCTGGCGGGCGACCAGTGGAACGAGGGTGACGTGTCGTGCTCGGTGGTCCGCCGGGTGGCGCTGCCCGACGCGTTCTTCGCGCTGGACGGCCTGATCGAGACGTTCTTGACCGTGCTGGACTCGTTCGGCGCCTACCCGGCCGTGATCGCGCGGGAGCTGGACCGCTACCTCCCGTTCCTCGCCACGACGAAGGTCCTGATGGCGTCGGTGCAGGCGGGGATCGGCCGCGAGACGGCCCACGAGGCGATCAAGGAGCACGCGGTCGCGGTGGCACTGGCCATGCGTGAGCAGGGCGTGGAACGCAACGACCTGCTGGACCGCTTCGCCGCCGACGCCCGGATCCCGCTGGACCGCGCGGCGCTCGACGCGCTGCTTGCCGACCGACTCCCGTTCACCGGTGTGGCGAGTGCCCAGGTCGCGGCCGTGGTGAAGCGGGTGTCGGACGTGGTGGCGCGGTTCCCGGACGCGGCGAGGTACGTCCCCGGTGCGATCCTCTGACCCCCGCGAGGCCGTTACCCTCGGGTGCGTGGCAACTGTCTCGGACCTGATGCTCTACCCGGTGAAGGGCTGCGCAGGCTCGCCGCTGACGCGTGCGCGGGTGCTGCCGACGGGCGTGCTGCACGACCGCTCGTTCATGTTCGTCCGCGAGTCGGACGGCGTGTTCCGCAGCCAGCGCACCACTCCCGGGATGTCGGTCGTCTACCCGGAGCTGTCGACGGACGCCGACAAGCTGACTCTGTCCGCCCCGGACACGACGGCCCTGGTACTGGACGTGCGCCAGGAGGGCCCGAGGCGGGAGGTGGAGATCCACCGCATCTGGCGTGGCGAGGCGGTCGACCAGGGCGACGAGGCCGCCGACTGGGCGAGCACCCTGCTGGGGGAGCCGGTCCGGCTGGTGCGGGTGGCGCCGGACCACGAGCGCGCCGTGGACGAGTGGCACGGGGTCGTCACGTTCACCGATTCGACACCACTGCACCTGACGTCGGTGTCCTCACTGGACGACCTCAACGCCAGGATCAGGCGGAAGGGCGCCGACCCGGTGCCGATGGCGCGCTTCCGGTCGAACATCGTGATCGAGGGCTGGGACACCCCCTACACCGAGGACTCGCTGCGGGACTTCGTCATCGGCACGGCCCGCCTGCGTTGGGTCAAGCCGGACATCCGCTGCAAGGTCACGATGGTGGACCAGCTGACCGGGCACTCGGCGGGCCCGGAACCCCTCCGCACGCTGGCCGACTACCGGCGGGAGCCCGAGGGCGGCGTGAGCTTCGGCATCAAGGTCGCGGTGACCGCGCCCGGCGAGATCCAGGTGGGTGACGAGCTGGTGGTCGGGTGATCCGGCCGTCACCTCGCGAACAGGAGCACTACCTGGTCGCCGACCTTGCCGCCGAGCTCGCGTGCCGCTGAGCCGCGGTTCACCGCCAGTGCCACCCTGGCGCCCGAGTCGACGTAGATGACCAGCCCGTCGCCGGTCGAGTCGGCGAAGGTGCGCCCGACGGTCGCCGTCACGGAACGGCCGTTGAGGTTGGCGTGTGCCGTCGTGCCTGGCTCGGCGCCGCTCGCGTCGAGGTCGGCGCCCGTCGCGGCCAGCTGGAGGTTGCCGAACGTGTCGACGTACCGGATCTCGGTCGTGAGCCTGCCCTGCGTCACGGACGTCGACGGTTCCGGAAGCCGCACCAGGGTGGCCGGGTCCACTTCGGGGCCGAACCTGGCGGCGGGGACCCCCTCGGCGAGGTGCGCGGCCGCAGGCGCGAACACGTCCCGGCCGTGGAACGTCGCGGACACCGTCGGCAGGCGGTACGCGGGCTCGGTCAGCTCGTAGGCCGCCCGGAGGCCGCCGAGCGCCTCCGCCGCGGCCACCAGCAACCCGTTGTCCGGCCCGACCAGCGCACCTTCTGCCGCGACGAGCACGAGACCCCGCCGGTCGGTCCCCACCCCCGGGTCCACCACCGCGAGGTGCACCGCGGGCGGCAGGTACGGGACGGCCTGTGCGAGCACGGCGGCTCCGCGTCGCACGTCCTGCGGCGGCACCGTGTGGCTGAGGTGGATGACCCGAGGCCCCGGCGCGATCCGCGCGACGACCCCTTCACACACGCCGACGAACCCGTCATCGATCCCGTAGTCGGTCGTGAACGAGATCCAGTCGTAGCTCATCGGCAAACTCTACGGTCGGGCAGACCGGAAAATGTCCCTCGTCGGTGGCAGGCGTGAATTCCGGGTGAAAGCGTGGCGTAGTTCGGCAACACGTCACCCACAGGTCGGCTCGGTGTCACCAACGCATGTCGTCATGGGTGACGTGTCCGCCCGACTGATGGTGTCGCTCTCCGGCATCAACGCATGGACCCTGGAACGCAGCGCCGACCTGAGCAGGGAACTGGCCGCCCGTGGTGTGCCGCTGTCGATGTTGTTCGCCCCCAGGATCGCCGGGGTCGACCAGCAGGCGGTGGTGCTGAACTGGATCCGTGAGCAGCAGGCAGCGGGCAACGCCCTGCTGCAGCACGGCTACGACCACGCGGCAGATCCCCGGACCCGCACGATCCGCAGACGCGCGGAGTTCGCCTCCCTCCCCGCCTACGAGGCGAAGCTCCGCCTGACCGCGTCCGCCACCGCGATGGAACGCCTGAACCTGACCTCGGCCGCCTTCGCCCCGCCCCGGTGGGTGGCGTCGCCTGGCACGATGCTGGCGTTGCGCCACAAGGGTTTCACGCTGTGCGCGGACCTGGTGGGCATCCGCGACCTCCGCACCGAGACCGTCCACAGAGGACGTGTGCAGGGCTTCGGCGTCGGCGAGCGAGCTGAGCCGTGGTGGTGCTTCGCCCTGGTGATGGGTGCCGCCCGCGCGGCACGCAGGGGCCAGCTCGTCCGCCTGGCCGTCGACACGGCCGACCTCGCCAGGTCGGGACCGCGTCAGGCCCTGCTGGACGCGGTGGACATCGCCCTGCACCACGGCGCGACCGCGCTCACCTACCCGGAGCTGCTGGCTCCCCGGACCGCCCGCGCCGCGTGACGGTCAGCGGCGTTTGCCGTGCAGCAGGGTGATCAGCTTGGCCACGGTCGCGTCGGTCTTGGCCGAGCGGTTGAACGTGGTCAGCACCAGCGGGGCGCGGAAACGCTGCCTCGCTATGGCCTTCGTCCTGGCGAACTCCTTGAGGCCCTCCTGGCCGTGGATCCGACCGAAGCCCGACTCGCCGATGCCGCCGAACGGCAGCGACGGGATGCCCGCGAACGAGATCACGCCGTTGACCGAGGTCATGCCGGACCGCAGCCTGCGGGCCAGCTCCATCCCCCGCCGTTTCGAGAAGACCGTCGACGCCAGCCCGTACTTCGAGTCGTTGGCCTTCTCGACCGCCTCGTCCATGTCGGCGACCTTCGCGATCGTCAGCGTCGGGCCGAACGTCTCCTCACGCACCGCGGCCGAGTCCTCGGGGACGTCCACCAACACGGTCGGCTGCACGAAGCGGTCACCCACCGCGTCCTCGCCGCCCACCAGGGCCCTGCCGCCCCTGGCCAGGGCGTCCTTGATATGCCTGCGGATGACGGCCAACTGGCCCGGCATGGTGATCGGGCCGATCTGCGCCTCGGCGTCGCCGCCCGCGCGGACGTCACCGGCGATCTTCACGACCTTCGCCACGAAGTCGTCGTACACCCGCTCGTGCACGTACACGCGCTCCACGCCGACACACGTCTGACCCGCGTTCGACATGCCGCCCCACACGGCCGCGTCCGCCGCCTCGTCGAGATCGGCGTCGACGTCCACCAGCAGTGCGTCCTTGCCGCCCGCCTCGATCAGGACCGGGGTCAGCGTCTCGGCGCACGCGGCCATGATCTTCTTGCCCGTGGCGGGCGAGCCGGTGAACGCGAGCTTGTCCACACCCGACCGGCACAGCGCCGCACCCGTCTGGCCGTAGCCCGTGACCAGCTGGAACACCGGGTGCTCCGGCACGGCCTCCGCGAAGCTGTCGACCAGCCAGCGCCCCACCCCCGGGGTGTACTCGCTCGGCTTGAACACCACGGCGTTGCCCGCGGCCAGCGCGTACGCGATCGAGCCCATCGGGGTGAAGACCGGGTAGTTCCACGGGCCGATCACGCCGACCACGCCGAGCGGCTGGAACTCGACCGACGCGGCCTGGTTCGCCATCAGCATCCCGGCGGGCCTGCGCTTGCGGCCGAGCACCTTGGCCGCGTTCTTCGCCGCCCACGCCGTGTGGTCGATGGCCAGCACGATCTCCAGCATGGCGTCGGCGTGCGGCTTGCCCGTCTCGGCGTGCACGACCTCCGCGAGCTGCGCGGCCCGGCGCGTGATCACACCCTTCCAGCGCTGCAGCCGCTCGGCCCGGCCCGCGAACCCGAGGCCCGCCCACCACAGCGCCGCCTCGCGAGCCCGTGACACGGCCGAGGCCACGTCCTCGTCCGAGTTGACGGGGTAGGTGCCGACGACCTCGTCGGTGGCCGGGTTCAGCGAGTCGAACGTGTCCTGCTTCGCTTGGACGGCGGTCATCACTGGCCTCCCTGGTGGCGAGTTCCGCCGCTCACGCTACCCGCCAGTAGCGATTGCCGGTACTAGCCTGGGCCCGTGCAGATCGTTCATCACGGCCATTCCTGCGTGCTGCTGTCGACCGACACCGCGCGCCTGCTCTTCGACCCTGGCGCGTTCTCGACCGGCTTCGAGTCGGCCCGCGAGCTGGACGCCATCCTGATCACCCACCAGCACTTCGACCACCTGGACGGGTCCCGCCTGCCCGCCCTGGTCGAGGCCAACCCCGGCGCGGCGCTCGTCGTCGACGAGGACAGCGTGCCGGAGCTGGAGAAGGTCGGTCTCACCCCGACGTCGGTCGCCCGGCCGGGTGACACGTTCACCTTCGGTGGCACCTCGGTCTCCGTCGTCGGCGGCAGGCACGCGACCATCCACGAGGACACCCCGACGCCTGCCAACGCGGGCTACATCGTGGACGACGGCGCCTTCTACCACCCCGGCGACGCGTTGTTCGTGCCGGAACAGCGGATCGACGTGCTCGGCCTGCCGATGGCCGCGCCGTGGATGAAGACCAGCGAGGCGGTCGACTTCCTGCGTGCGGTCAGGCCCAGGGTCGCGGTGCCGATCCACGAGGCCCTGCTGTCCGAGGTCGGCTTCCAGGTGCAGCAGAGCTTCGTGACCGGACTGGCGGCCGACCCGGAGTTCCTGGCGCTGCCCCGGGACGTGCCGACCCTGGTCTGACCGTTTGTCCACACTTGTGGACAACTCTGTGGATGGGTCGAACGCGTGTTCGGGACGAGTTCATCCACAGGTGTGGACAAACCTGTGGATGAATCGAACATCAGTTCTCAGCGGAGCAGGGCTCGGCCCCTGACCAGGTCGGCGGTCCTCTCCGCGACCATGATCGTCGGGGCGTTGGTGTTGCCCCGGGGGACCGTCGGCATGACCGACGCGTCCACGACTCGCAGACCGTCGACCCCGTGCACCTTCAACGTCGGATCGACCACGCTGAGTTCCCCTTCGCCCATCGCGCACGTCCCGACCGGGTGATACAGCGTCTGCGTGTGTGCCCGAGCGTGCTCGACCATGTCCGCGGCCGGCAGGAACAGCTCGGTCAGGTACTTCGCGAGTGGTCCGACCGCCGCGATCTCCTGGAGCGTGTGCAGGGCCGACACCATCGCGTCGAGGTCCTCTGGCGCCGAGAAGTACGCGGGGTCGATCTCCGGGCGCCAGCGCGGGTCCGCCGAGCGCAGCAGGACCCTGCCGCGCGACTGCACGTCCACCAGCGTCGCGCCCGCCGTGAAGCCCGCGGCCGTCGGCTCACGCATGCCGTTGTCGTAGAACAGGCTCGGCGCGACGTGGACCTGCATGTCCGGGCCTGCCAGGCCGTCGCGGGTGTGGAAGAACCCGCCGGACTCGCCGATGTTCGACGCGAACGGGCCGCGCCCGGTCGCCTGCCAGCGGAGCAGCCGCGACGGCGTCAGTACCGACACGAGGTCGGTGGTGTCCCTGGTGCGCCAGAGCAGCGGCGCGGCCGGGTGGTCGTGCAGGTTCTCGCCGACGCCGGGCAGGTGCGCGACCACGTCGATGTCGAGCGAGCGCAGGTGGTTCGCCGGGCCGACACCGGACAGCATGAGGATCTGCGGCGAGTTGATGGCGCCGCCGCACAGCAGGACCTCGGTCGCGCCGACCTCGTGGTCGGCGCCGCCCCGCGAGTAGGCGACCCCCGAAGCGCGGGTTCCGTCGAACAGGATGCGGTTGACCAGCGCGGACGTCCGGACGGTCAGGTTCGAGCGGCGGAGCGCGGGCCGGAGGTAGGCGTCCGCGGTCGACCAGCGCCTGCCGCGCCTGCACGTCACCTGGTAGAGGCCCGCGCCCTCCTGGGTGACGCCGTTGAAGTCGTCGTTCGGTTTCATGCCCCACGTGACCGCCGAGTCCACCCACGCCTGCGACAGCGGGTGGGTGTACCGGCGGTCCTCCACGTGCAGCGGGCCGTCGGTGCCGTGCAGTGGCCCCGCCAGGCGCGAGTTGGCCTCCGAACGGATGAAGTACGGCAGCACCTCGTCGTACGACCAGCCCTGCGGCCACGCGTCGTAGTCCGCGCGGTTGCCCCGGATGTAGATCATCGCGTTCATCGACGAGCAGCCGCCGAGCACCTTCGCCCTCGGCCAGTACGTGCGGCGGTCGCCGAGGTGCTTCTGCTCGACCGTCTCGTAGTTCCAGTCGTGGCGGGTCTTGAACAGCGTGGAGAAGGCGGCCGGGATGTGGATCTCGTCGGCGTCGTCCTCGCCGCCCGCCTCCAGCAGCAGCACCCGGGCCGACTCGTCCTCGCTCAGCCGGTTCGCCAGCACGCAGCCCGCGCTGCCGGCACCGATGACGACGTAGTCGAAGCTCTCGGCCATCCCCCGAGGGTGCCACCCCGGCTACAGCTTGGCGAGAACCTCTTTCTCCTCGGCGAGCGAGAGACCCGCCTTGCGCTCGCGGTCGAGGCCCAGCTCGCGCTCGCGCTCGAGTGCGTCGTTGACCACGTCGGCGAAGGGCCGCACGGGCATGCCCGCCGCCAGCGAGGGCGCGGGGTCGTGGGTCTTCATGCCGTCGTGGCCTTCCGGCAGCCACAGCGGCAGGGAGCGCGGCCCGGCCCACGGGTTGACGCCCGCGGCCTCCAGCTGCTCGTTCGACGCCGCGACCAGCTCGCCGTCGAAGCCGACGACCTCGGCGATCTCCTCGATCATGGCGCGCACCGGCCGGATCGGGCCGGACGCGTCGTAGGTGCCGCCGATGCCCTTCTCCCCGGCGTCGACGATCCAGCTCGCGAAGTCCCTGACGTCGATGATCTGCATGGGTCCGTCCGCGGCGGGCACGACGACACGGCCGCCGCGTGCGAACCGCCCCGGCCAGTAACCGAACCGGTCACTGCGGTCCCACGACCCGGTGATGAGGCCGGGGCGCACCACGAACGCACGGTCACCCATCGCGGCACGCACGGCGTTCTCGCTCGCGACCTTGATGCCGCCGTAGAGCGCGACGCCTGCCTCGCCCTCGGCCATCATCTCCTCGCGGGTGACCTGGCGTTCGAGTGCGGGGACGAGTGGCCCGGTCGCCGGCGTCTGGCCGGTCGTGACCAGGTCGGAGTAGACGTTGATCGTGGACACGAAGGTCCAGTGGGCGGCGGTCCCGCCGAAGGTGTCGAGCGCCCGGCGCACCCAGGGGTGCGACAGCGGCGACACGTCGACCACGGCGTCGAAGGTCTCGCCCGCCAGCGGGGCGAGCCCGTCCTCGGCGTCCCGGTCGACACGGACGAGCGTCGTGCCCTCGGGGATGGCGCCGGACTCGCCGCGTGCGGCGCACACCACCTCATGCCCGCGCCGCACGGCCTCGGCGGCGACGGCATACCCGACGAAGATCGTTCCACCCAGCACAAGAAGGCTCATGGGCCCACCCTGGCCCGCGATCGACCAGGACCGCCACGATTCTCGCGCTGGGCGAACGATCTCCCCAGATCAGACGCGACGGAGGACGAAGTCCGTCACCGTCTCACCCGCGATGAACCTGTCTATGCGGCCGTCGACCACGTACGTGCCGTACGGCGTCACCGCCGCCGTGGTGGGGGCTGGATCCGGCAGCGGCTTCGTCCGCACCGGCACTGCCCTGTTGCCCACCAACCGCAGTTCGTGCACCGCGGTAGCGCTGCCCGGAAGCCGGCTCAGCGTGTTGGTCACCACGACGAGCGTGCCGTCCGGACGCAGTGCCAGGCCATCCGCGCCCACCAGCGGCGGCGCGGCCAGCTCGGTCAGGCGCCCACGCGACAGGCGGTACAGCTTGCCTGTCGTGTAGTTGCCCACCACCAGGTAGCCACCCGGGTGCCACACGATCCCGTTCGCGCCGGGTGACGGCGTCAACCGACGATCGCTCACCAGTGTGGTCACGTTCCCGGACAGGGAGACCTCGTAGACCGCGCCAGCGCCGGTGTCGGTCACGTACGCGTTGCCTGCCGGGTCCAGGACCACGTCGTTCACCGCGTGGCCGTCGCCGGACAGGTCGACCAGCTGTTCACGCACACCGGTGCGCAGGTCGTACGTGGCCAGGAAGCTCGTACCGGGTGCGAACGGGCTGCCGCTCGTGGCCACGATCCGGTGCCTGGCGGCATCCACCTTCAGGCCGACGAAGCCCGGCAGGTCCGGCTCGGACACCACCGTCCTCCGCACCCCGTCGCGGCCCACCGCCGAGATCAGGCCGGGTTGCGTGAACGAGCCCACCAGCAGCGACTGCCTCGTCGGGTCCCACGCCACCCCCTCCGGGAACAGGTTCTCCGCCGCCACGGTCAGTACGGGCGGCAGGCCGTGCGTGGTCGCCTCGGCCGGCGCGGCGCCGACCAGACCGGCCACCAGCGCGGCCGTGATGAGTAGCGAACGCATCTCTCTCCTTCGTCGTGAGGGACGAGACGAATGCTGTCCGCGAACGAGGGGCCTACCCAGTCGTCCGCGTAACCATGGGTCTGTCAACCCCAGGCTGGGGGCACGCGATCACAGGCATACTCGAAGCCATGGATCGACGGTCGGAGCTGGGTGACTTCCTCCGGTCCCGGCGCGCCCGACGGCAACCCGAGGACCTCGGTCTCACCCCACTGGGTGGGCGCCGCCGGGTGCCCGGGCTACGCCGGGAGGAACTCGCGCAGGCCGCTGCCCTGTCCGTCGACTACTACGTGCGACTCGAGCAGGGACGACTCAGGAACCCGTCGGCCGAGATCGTGGACGCGGTCGCCTCCGCACTCGGGCTCGACACGGCCGAGCGGCGCTACCTGCACAACCTCGCCCGGCCGCAGCGCAGGAGCGCGCCTGCCGGGTCGTCGGCGGTGCGGACCACCCTCCAGACGCTCCTGGACAACACGACCGTGCCTGCCGCGATCTACACCAAGCGTGGCGACGTCCTGGCCTGGAACCCGTTGGCCGCGGCCCTGATCGTCGACTTCGGCGAGCTGCCGCCCGAGGAACGCAACATGCCGCGGCTCGTCTTCCTCGACGAGGAGGTCGCGTCGCGGTTCGTCGAGTGGGAGTGCAAGGCCCGCGACCTCGTCTCGCAGCTGCGGATGGAGTCCAGCCGGACCCCGAACGATGAGAGCCTCGCCACGCTCATCGGGGAGCTGACCATGCGCAGCCCCGACTTCGCGCGGCTCTGGGCGACCCACCCGGTACGGGAGAAGATCCGCGGCGGGCACCGCTACCGACACCCGATCGTGGGCGAGTTCTACCTCCGGTACGAGGCTTTCAGCACGCCGGACGCACCCGATGTGTCGTTCGTCGCGCAGGTGGCCGACCCTGGTAGCCCGGACGAGGAGGCCTTGCGTCTCCTTGCCTCGTGGACGGCGCAGGCCGGCTCGGTCGACCGGATGAACGCCCAGCTCAGCAGGTAGTCTGCGGTCGATACAAAGACCATTGACCCAGGAGCAGCCTGTCGTGGCCCGAGTCGTCGTCGACGTCATGCCCAAGCCCGAGATCCTCGACCCCCAGGGTCAGGCCGTGGCCAACGCTCTACCCCGGCTGGGATTCACCGGGATCACCGATGTCCGCCAGGGCAAGCACTTCGAGCTCGAGATCGACGACGGCGTCGACGACGAGACACTCGCCAGGATCGCCGAGGGGTTCCTGTCGAACCCGGTCGTCGAGGACTTCGTCGTGCGGAGGCTCTCGTGACCCGGGTCGGGGTGGTCACCTTCCCCGGCACGCTGGACGACACCGACGCGGCACGTGCCGTGCGTCACGCGGGCGGCGAGCCCGTCTCGCTGTGGCACAAGGACGCCGACCTGCGTGGTGTCGACGCGGTCGTCGTGCCCGGCGGGTTCTCCTACGGCGACTACCTGCGTGCCGGTGCCATCGCCCGGTTCGCGCCCGTGATGGACGAGGTGGTCGGTGCCGCGCACCGCGGCATGCCGGTGCTCGGCATCTGCAACGGGTTCCAGATCCTGTGCGAGGCCGGCCTGCTGCCCGGCGCGCTGCTGCGCAACGCGGGCCTGCACTTCGTGTGCCGCGACCAGCGCCTGCGCGTCGAGCGCACCGACACCGCGTGGACCGCCGGGTACACGGCCGGGCAGGAGATCGTCATCCCCGTCAAGAACATGGACGGGCGTTACGCCGCCGCCAAGTCCACTGTGGACGAGCTGGAGGGTGAGGGGCGGGTGGTCTTCCGGTACCTGGATGTCAACCCCAACGGCTCCCTCGGCGAGATCGCGGGGATCTCCTCGGCGGACGGCCGCATCGTCGGCCTCATGCCGCATCCCGAGCACGCGATCGACCCGCTCACCGGGCCGGGCGCCGACGGGCTCGCGATGTTCAGCTCCGCGCTGAAGGCGGTGGCGGCATGACGACGACCGCGCACGTCGACTCGGTCGAGTACGCCGAGGCGACGCCGGAGACCACACAGCCCTACCGCGAGCTGGGCCTCAAGGACGACGAGTACGCCAGGGTCCGCGAGATCCTCGGCCGCAGGCCGACCGACGCCGAGCTGGCCATGTACTCGGTCATGTGGTCGGAGCACTGCTCGTACAAGTCCTCGAAGGTGCACCTCAGCTACTTCGGTGAGACCACGACCGACGAGATGCGCTCGACCATGCTCGCAGGCATCGGCGAGAACGCGGGTGTGGTGGACATCGGCGACGGCTGGGCGGTGACGTTCAAGGTCGAGTCGCACAACCACCCGTCCTATGTGGAGCCGTACCAGGGTGCGGCGACCGGTGTCGGGGGGATCGTCCGCGACATCCTCGCCATGGGCGCGCGGCCCCTCGCGGTGATGGACCCGCTGCGGTTCGGTGCGGCCGACGCACCCGACACGCGGCGCGTGCTGCCCGGCGTGGTCGCGGGCGTCGGCGGGTACGGCAACTGCCTCGGTCTGCCCAACATCGGCGGCGAGGTCGTGTTCGACCCGACCTACCAGGGCAACCCGCTGGTCAACGCGCTGTGCGTCGGCGCGATGCGGGTCGAGGACCTGCACCTCGCGCACGCCTCCGGCACCGGCAACAAGGTCATCCTCTTCGGCGCGCGGACCGGTCTCGACGGCATTGGCGGCGTGTCCGTGCTGGCCTCGGACACGTTCGCCGGCGACGAGGGCGGCGGCAAGCGCAGGAAGCTGCCGAGCGTGCAGGTCGGCGACCCGTTCACCGAGAAGGTGCTGATCGAGTGCTGCCTGGAGCTGTTCCGGGAGGGCATCGTCGTCGGCATCCAGGACCTCGGCGGCGCCGGTCTCTCGTGCGCGACCTCGGAGCTGGCCTCGGCCGGTGACGGCGGCATGCACGTGTGGCTGGAGCGGGTTCCGTTGCGTGCCAAGGGAATGACGCCTGCGGAGATCCTGTCTTCCGAGTCGCAGGAACGCATGTGCGCGGTCGTCCGGCCTGCCGACGTCGACGCGTTCATGCGGGTGTGCCGCAAGTGGGACGTCATCGCGACGGAGATCGGCGAGGTCACCGACGGGGACCACCTGGTGATCACGTGGCACGGCGAGACGGTGGTCGACGTGCCGCCGCGCACGGTCGCGCACGAGGGGCCCGTCTACGAGCGGCCCGTCGAGCGGCCTTCCTTCCAGGACGAGGTGATCGCCGACCTCCCCGACGGACTTGCCCGTCCGTCCACTTCGGACGACCTGCGGGCGGAGATCCTGCGCATGGCCGGTTCGCCGAACCTCTCGTCGCGGCGGTGGGTGACCGAGCAGTACGACCGGTACGTCCGCGGTGGGACCGTGCTGGCGCAGCCGTCCGACTCGGGCATGATCCGCATCGACGAGGCCACGGGCCGCGGCGTCGCGATGTCCTGTGACTGCAACGGCCGGTACGTGTACCTCGACCCGTACACGGGTGCGCAGCTCGCGCTCGCCGAGGCGTACCGCAACGTCGCGGTGTCGGGTGCGCGGCCGGTCGCGGTGACCAACTGCCTCAACTTCGGCTCGCCGGAGGACCCGGGCGTGATGTGGCAGTTCCAGCAGGCCGTGCGCGGCCTCGCGGACGGCTGCGTGGCGCTGGGCATCCCGGTGACCGGCGGGAACGTGAGCTTCTACAACCAGACCGGCACGACGGCCATCCTGCCGACCCCGGTGGTCGGTGTGCTCGGCGTGATCGACGACGTGGCCGCGCGGATCCCCACGGGGCTCGGTGCCGAGGGCGACACGCTGGTGCTGCTCGGCGAGACCCGCGACGAGCTGGGTGGTTCCGAGTGGGCGCACGTGGTCCACGGCCACCTCGGCGGTCGTCCGCCCTCGGTCGACCTGGCCCGCGAGCAGGCCATCGCGGCCGTGCTGCGTGGCGGCGGCGTGTCCGCCGCACACGACCTGTCCGAGGGTGGGCTGGCGCAGGCGCTGGTCGAGGCGTCGCTGTTGTCCGGCCGAGGCTGCGACGTCGAGCTGACCGGTGACCCGTTCGTGGCACTGTTCAGCGAGTCGTCGGCACGCGTCCTCGTCTCGGTCCGGCACCCGGACGAGCTCACCGCCCGCTGCGACGAGGCCGGACTGCCGTGGCAGCGCGTCGGCCTGGCTGCGGACACGGCAAGCCTGCGCATCGAGGGCGTGGGTGAGCTGGCGCTCGACGAGCTGCGCGAGGTCTGGGAGGCCACCCTCCCCGCGCTGTTCGGCTAGACCCGCACGAGGCCCTGGTCCTCCACCTGCCAGCCGGGAGGTGGAGTGACCGGGCCCGTGAGGGTCAGGGTCGAGAAGTCGACGATCCCGTCGAAGCGGGTGTCGGCGAAGCCGGTCGTGCCCTCGAAGGTCGAGCCGTCGAACTTGACCTCCGAGTGGAAGACCGTGTGGCCGAAGTCCACGATCGAGTGAACCCGCATCTGCTTGAACCACGCGCCGTCACTGAACTCCATGTGGTGGAGCCACAGGCGGCCCCAGCTCTCGGTGTTCGTGAACCAGGTCGGCCCCCGGACCTCGCAGTGGTGGAACGAGTTCGACCGGTACAGCTTGAGCGCCCGCGCCCGCAGCTGTCCGATCACGCGGTACGAGAGATCGCAGTACTCGAGGGTCGCGCCCGTCAGGTCCAGGTCGTAGGCGTGGGCGTCCGGGTCGCCGACGCGCGGGAGCAGGTCGGCGAGCAGCCGCTGGGCCGTCATGCGGACCACCCGCCAGCGGTCGGCCATCGCCTCCGGCTCGCCGGCGTAGTCGTCGGTGGCGGCCCTGGCCTGGTGGTACTCCGGGTGCTCGAACGGGCGGCGCAGGTACGAGCAGATGACGTCGAGCACGTCCTGTGTGTAGGACGGGCGGCTGCGGGCCAGACCGGCCAGCGCGTGCATGGCACCGACGCGCACCTGGTCCGTCTCGTGGCCGAGCAGCTCGACCGCACGCAGGAAGCGTTCGTCCGCCGCCCGTTCGCGGTCGTGGGTCGCCCTCGCGGTCTCCAGCTCCTGGCGCTCGTGCTCGAGCAGCTGGCGTTCCTCGTCGACGCGGCGGCGCCGGTCGTTGAGCCACAGCGCGTAGAGGGCCACCACGGAGCCGGCGGCGAGTCCACCCGTCTTCAGCGCGTCCGCGCGGGACGCGACCGGTAGCAGCCAGCCCGTCACGCCCGCGAGCGCGCCGAACGCCAGCAGCATCGTCGCGACCAGGCGCGACGACAGCGCGAAGACGACGATGCCGCCGACGGCCGCCACGACTCCGAGCACGATGAGCGTGGTGGCCACCGGCGGCACCTCTCAGTTCAGCTGGCGAAGAAGGTGTAGATGCACCACTTGCCGTCCTCGACGAACGCACTCGTGCGACCGGAGGCCGTGGCGCCGTTGAGCGTGCCCTTCAGGTCGGCGCCGACGTAGGACGAGTCCGCCGTCGTGCCCGCCGGGTCCATCTCCAGCTTCGGGCTCTGCGTCGCGGCCTGCGTGATGTCGCCCTGGCTCGTGCTGTCCGAGCAGGAGAGCGCCGCGGCGCCCGCGCCGTCGCCCGCGTTCAGCTTGTCGAGGAACGACTGGACGAACTTCTCGCCGTCGGAGTCACCCGTCGCGCCGCCGCCGGGAGCGGGCGCCGACGAGGAGGTCTCCTCGGTCGACGAGCTGCCCGAGTCGGCCGGCCCGCTCGTGATGTCCTTCCAGCACCAGTCGCCGCCGTCCTTGACGACCGTGGCGTCGTAGTCGCCGTCGTCGCCGTCGACGACGATGTTCAGCGTCGCCACGACCTCGTCGTCGGACTTCTCGCGGGTGTCCTTCAGCTCGGCGCTGTCGATCTCGTCGATGTCCTTGGTCGCGCCCTTGACGCTCTCCGTCGCGTTCGAGCACTGGTAGCCCTCGAGCGTGCTCCGGTCCTTGTCGTCGGCGGCCGCGACGAGCTTGTTGATGAACGCGTCGGCGCCGCTGCTCTTCTCCTTGTCGCTCGTGCCGGGACCGGCCGTGTTGCTGTCGCCCTTGTCGTCAGACAGGAAGAAGCCGGGCGCGACGAACCCGGTGATGCCGACGCCCGCGAGGACGAGGACCACGATGGACACGATCGCGATGATCGGGCCCTTGTTCTTCTTCGGCGGCTGCGGCCCCCCGCCGAACCCGCCGTACTGGTTGTACCCGCCGCCGTACTGGACATTGGGGTCGTAGCCGCCGTACGGGGGCTGCTGCTGGTAACCCGCGCCGTACTGCGGCTGCTGTGGTTGCTGCGGCTGCTGGTAGCCGCCGCCGTACTGGGGCTGCTGTGGTTGCTGCTGCCCGTAGGGATCGGGCTGCTGCCCGTACGGTCCCTGCGGTGGGTAAGTCATGAGTCCCTCCCCGATCACTGTCCTGCCCGTCCGACGTGGTCGCGGGGACGTTCGGTTCCCTCGGAACTCACGCGATACTCACGCGGAGCTTAATTGGACGGAGGGGGCCCACGCTCCGGGGTGGAGCGAGGGCCCCCTCCGGGGCTGGACAGGACGGACCGGGCGGTCAGTCGTGGTTCGTCGCGAACACCACGAGCCTGTCGTAGGAGCCGTTGAAGCTGTTCCGGTCGAGCGGTGAGGAGCTGTACTGCCACACGGTGTGGACGCTCCAGTCGAACGGCAGCGCGCCGATCGAGGACGCGTACCGCGCCACCCACAGCGGGTTCGTGGTGCTGAAGCTCGAGCCGACGCACTGGTTCCACCAGTTCGTGGAGGTGTAGATGGCCGGGAACTTGCTCCACCGCGCCTTGTAGGTGTCGCTGAAGCTCTTGATCCACGCGGTCATGTCCGCAGGCGACAGGCCGTAGCAGCTCGCGCCGTACGGGTTGTACTCCACGTCCAGGGCACCGGGCAGCGTCCTGCCGTCGCCCGACCAGCCGCCCCCGTTGTCGGAGAAGTAGTTCGCCTGTGCGGCGCCGGACGAGCGGTCCGGCAGGGCGAAGTGGTACGCGCCCCTGATGAAGCCCTGGTCGTAGGAGCCGGTGTACTGCTGGGGGAAGTAGGGGTTGATGTAGCCGGTGCCCTCGGTGGCCTTCACCCAGACGAACCGTCTGCCCGCGTTCCAGTGGCCTGGCCAGTCCACGTTGCCCTGGTGGCCGCTGACGTCGATGCCCTCGACGGCGGCCTCGGCCCCGAGACTCGGTGGACTCCCGTCTCTGGGCATCTGGGCGGTGCCCTCGTGTCTCCGGATCTGCGAACCCATCTCGTGGTCGTACTTCTGTACGTACGCGTCGATCGCGGCCTGGTCACCGGCGGGGGGTGTGGTCGGGTCTGCCGAGGCAGGCCCGCCGAACCCCGCGGTCAACACCATGGTGGTCGCCACGACGGTGGCGCCCAAGAGGCCCCGTCGTCTCCCACGCCACATACTGTTCATGGGATGCCCTTTCCGAATAGCCCTCGCTTCTCGCAACACGGGCTGTAGCTGCCGAGATACAGATTGTGGGCGCCGGGTACCGATTTGTCACGTTGCTAAGTGAATTAGTAACAATAGATTTGGTAACGGTTAGTTTTCACATTGGCTCGAACGATCACCGTGGTCAGGCCGCGCTGTCACTCGGTTGACGGGTGTGACCAGTGCGAACAGTGCGCACCTGAACATGGACGCTCAGTGCCCCCGGCCGTATCCTGGCCCCTGCCACGCAGGGCGGGTGGTAAGCGAACTATGCCGGAAGGTGTGAACGGTGGCAGGCCCGAAAGGCTCGGATCGCGGCTCGCTGGTGGCGGCGTGGGCCAAGGTGCTCTCGAACACGGGATACGTGGCCACCGACCGCGCGGAGTTCCACGACCGGGTCTGCGAGCTCGTCGACGTGCTCACCGTCGCCCTCGAGGCCGACGCGTTCGACCCGCGGCCGGTCGAGCAGGTCGGCGCCGACCTCGTCGCGCTGCGGCTCATCGCACCGGAGACGCTGGCCGGCACCGTCGAGCTGATCGGTACCTACCTCGGGCCGCACCCGAGGGTGCCGACGATCCAGGCCGCCGTCACCGCCGGTTTCGTCCGTGCCGCACAGGCGCGGATCCTCCACGAGCAGGAGACGCTGCACCGGTCCGCGCTGGACGCCCGCGACGGCGCGGAGAGCGCGCGACGGGTCAGTGAGGCACGGTTCCGGGCGATGTTCACCGACGCCGCGATCGGCATCGGCATCTCCGACACCAGGGGCAGGCTGGTCGAGGTCAACAGTGCGATGGCCACCATGCTCGACTACGTGCCGGAGGCCATGCTCGGCCGCTACCTGATCGACTTCGTGCACCCTGACGACCCGCCGGACATGCTCCGCTACTTCCAGGAGATGGTGGCCGGGCAGCGCGACAACTACCGGATCGAGCGGCGGTTCCTGCGGCGCGACGGCTCGGCGCTGCCGACCAACGTGACCGTGTCGCTCGTGCGTGACGAGCACGGCAGGCCGCAGTACCTCGTCGGCATGGTCGAGGACACCACCGAGCGGCACGAGCTGTCCGAGCAGCTGCGCCACCAGGCCAACCACGACCACCTCACCGGCCTCGGCAACCGGGCTCTGTTCACCGAACGCCTGCACGCGGCCTTCGGCGGCACGCCGGGTCAGCGCGTCGGCCTGTGTTACCTCGACCTGGACGGCTTCAAGGCCGTCAACGACACCCTCGGCCACGTCATCGGCGACCAGCTGCTCATCGAGGTCGGCCGCAGGCTCGACGGGCTGGTGTCCGCCCCGGGGCGGATGGTGGCGCGGATGGGCGGCGACGAGTTCGTCGTGCTGGTCGAGCACTCCAACGGCCTCGACGAGCTGGTGGCGCTCGCCGAGCGGATCCTCGCCGCCGTCGCGGTGCCCGTGCACGTCGCCGGGCACCGGCTGTCCACCTCGGCGAGCATCGGGCTGGTCGAGCGGTCGGTGTTCGACGCCTCGCCCGCGGAGACCATGCGGGACGCGGACGTCACGCTGCACTGGGCCAAGGTCGACGGGAAGAACCGCTGGGCGGCCTACGACCCGGAGCGCAACGCCCGCGAGATCGCCAGGATCACGCTGTCGACCGCCATGCCCGCTGCGCTGGAGCGCGAGGAGTTCTACGTCGACTACCAGCCGATCGTGTCACTCGCGGACGGCAAGCTGCTCGGCGTCGAGGCACTCGTGCGC
Organism: Actinophytocola oryzae; assembly: GCF_004364325.1. GTDB lineage: Bacteria > Actinomycetota > Actinomycetes > Mycobacteriales > Pseudonocardiaceae > Actinophytocola > Actinophytocola oryzae. The sequence continues at coordinate 19,780 of NZ_SOCP01000024.1, forward strand.
TGGACGCACCCCGAGTTCGGCAGGCTGGGTCCCGACCGGTTCATCGGTCTAGCCGAGGAGACCGGCCTGATCGTGCCGCTCGGCCGGTGGGTGCTGGAGACCTCGTGCAGGCAGGCCATGAAGTGGCGGGCCATGGGCGCGTCGCCGACGGTGAACGTGAACCTGGCCGCGCGGCAGGTGGCGGAGCCGGGGCTGGTCGACGAGATCGCCGGGATCATCGAGGACGTGGGCATCCCGCCGACGTCGCTGCAGCTGGAGCTGACCGAGAGCGCGATCATGGGCACCACGGGCGAACCGCTCGAGGCGCTGCGCAGGCTCGTCGACCTCGGCGTGCGGATCGCCATCGACGACTTCGGCACCGGCTACTCGAACCTCGCCTACCTGCGCCACCTGCCTGTCCACTCGCTGAAGATCGCCGGGTCGTTCGTCGAGGGCCTGCGGGCGGGACAACTGGAGTCGGTGGACGCGCAGATCGTCACGGCCCTGGTCTCGCTCGCCCACACGCTTCGGCTGGACGTGATCGCCGAGGGTGTCGAGACCAGCGAGCAGGCCGACCTGCTCCGCCGCATCGGCGCCGACTCGGCACAGGGCTGGCTGTACGCGAAGCCGGGTCCGCCCGAGGACGTCGAGCGCTGGTTGACGTGACCACTGATCTTGTGTGAGTTGAACCAGAACTGGCAACGATCCGTGAATTGTTCATAGTTTCGTTCGGTTGCCAGTGGGAACCAGTCCACAACCAACCGCATCAGAGCTAGAGTCGTCGCAATCGCACAGCCGAGGGAGGACGGACCGTGTACCTGGCAGATGGTGGTGGCGGGGGTACGACTACGCCAACCCCGCAGTTCACGGGCACGCAGACCCTGCACGTCGAGCCGTCCGCGATCCCGGACGCGTTGAAGGCGTTCACGAGCGCCTACGACCGCGTCACGCGCAAGATCCAGGATCTCGAGAGCCTCCCCATCAGGGACTGGGCGGCGGACCCGGTCAGCAGTGAGACCGCCCTGGAGTTCCAGCAGCGCAGCAACACCGGCGGCGCGGACTCCGCGATCACGTGCCTGAAGGGCTACCAGGCACAGCTGAAGGCCGCGATCGACTCGCTGGAGGGCGCGCACGAGCAGTACGTGCTCGTCGAGGGCGACAACGCCACTCAATGGGGCCAGTACCACCAGGACTGATCCACTTTTCTCGGAGGGGACTCCATGGGTCACAGATGGCGGGGTTACGAGCACCCCGAGCTGTACGACATGATCAACGAAGGGCCGGGCGCACAGGCGTCCGACCCGCAGACGACCTACTGGCAGAACCTCGCCACCGAGCTGACCCAGGTCGACGAGGAGCTGAACTCCAAGCTCACCAGCCTCGGCTCCCGCTGGGAGGGCAAGGCGGCCGAGAGCGCGCAGACGGGCCTCACCCCGCTCGCGTCGTGGGCCAGTGACGCCGAGACCGGCGCCTCGGTGATGAAGGTGTCGTCGGAGGACCAGGGGCAGTTCGTCTCCGACGCGCGGGCGAGCATGCCCGAGCCGGTCCCCGTCACCACACCCGCGCCTTCCGGGTGGGACGTCGCCGCCGCGGCGGGTGCCGCATTGCTCGGCAACCCGGGTCCCGCGCTGGACGTGGCCAACCAGGCCAACGACCACGAGGCGGAGGAAGCGGCCAAGAACGAGGCCGAGCAGAAGGCCGTCGAGACCATGCAGACCTACGAGTCGAGCAGCACCTGGAACAGGACGACGCTCGGCACGTTCGTCCCGCCGCCGGACGTGGTCGTGTCGACCCCGGCGCCGCAGGGCAGCGCGACCGGCGTGATCTTCGGTGCGCCGACCGTGCGCGCCGTGAGCGGCGACAACTCGGGCGGCACCAAGCCGGGTGGCAAGTCGAACACCGGCGGCCCGGGCGGCTCGGTGCCGCCGCCGAACGTCAACGGCGGCCAGGGCAACGGAAACGGCAACGGCGGCAACGGAGGTGGCAACGGCGGAGGCGGCGACGGCCAGGTCCAGCCGCCGAACGTCCGCCCCGGCGAGCCGGGGACCACCACCCCGTCCGACGTGCTCACCCCGCTGCCGACCAACCCGGGCAACGGCCCGCTGCCGACGCCGGGTCCCGGCCCGAACCCGCTCCCACCCAACCCGAACCCCAACCCGTTCCCGCCAGGTGGTGGCGGTCCGTTCCCGCCGTTCGGCGGGGGCGACCCCAGCAACGCGGGCGACATCGCACGGCGTCCGCTGCCGCCGCTCAAGCCCGGTCTGCTGCCGGTCGAGAGCACGCCGTTCGGTCGTCCGGGTGGACCGGGTGGGCTGCCCGGCGGCACCCCGGGCGGTCCCGGTGGCTTCGGCGCCTTCGACGGCGAGCGTGCCCCGTCCCAGATCGGCCGGGGTGGGGTTCTCGGCGGCGCACCCGGTGAGGGCGGCGTGGTCCGCAGCGGTCCGGGTGCGGCAGGTGCCGCTGGTGCGCGTGGCGCCAACGGCGTGCACGGCCCGGTCGGTGCCGGCGGCCGTCGCGCGGACGGCGAGGAGGACGACGAGCACTACTCGCCGGACTACCTCCTGGAGGAGGACGACGTGTTCGGCGACGACCGGCGCGTCTCGCCGACGGTGATCGGCGAGTAGGCTCGGTAGTTCGGAAAGCGTAGGTCGGGGAGTCGCTTCGGCGGCTCCCCGACTGCGTGTCTGGGGGTAGGGTGACGCTTGTGACCAGCACTTTCTCGCTTGGGGACCGGGAAGCACCGCCGATCACCGTCTCGGCGCTGGAGTTCGATGTCCTGTGGGAGCACCTCCGTCTCGGCGACATGCCGCTGGTGGTGAAGGTCCCGTCGCCCGGTAAGACACACGAGGAGCGCGCGCTGCTGGAGGCACGTGTGTGGGCCGACCTCGAGGAGCGCGGGCTCGGCAGGCCGGTCGAGGTGGACCCGGACATCGAGGAGATCCTCGGCATCCTGGCCAGGCCGGCGCGGGAGGTCGACGCGCGGGTCCACGTCGGGCGGCAGGTGCGGGTGCTCGGGGCGATCACCGGCGAGGCGGCCGCCGTCGCGGAGCTGTCGGAGGACACGGTGACGCTGCGGCGCGCGTCCGTGCCGAGCATGCCTGCCGCCGTGCTGGCCGCGCTGCCCCCGGTCCCTGCGGGGCCAGGCAGGTCGGTCACGCTGCCGACGGCGGACTTCGAGCACGCCGCCCAGAACGCGGGCCGCACGCGTGAGGGCTTCGGCGAGGCCCTGCTCGCGACGGGCCTGCGTGCCGACGACGCCGAGGCGCTGGTCGAGATGATCAAGGACGTGGCGCACACGGGGAACTTCGGCGCCGCGGCCCGCGACCACCTCGGCCGCCGAAGACGTGGCGAGCGTGTCGTGTCGTTCTTCGACACCGAGGACGGCAGGTACGTCCAGGTCCGCCGCCCCGCGGACGACGGTTCGATGTGGACGACGATCTCCCCGGCGGACCTGAGGAAGCTGACCCACCACGTGACCGAGCTGCTCGACGAGGTCGTCGCCGAGGTGGCGCGTTGAGCACTGCAGCCGTCGATCCGCGTGAGATGCGGGATGCGGTGGCCGCTGTGCTGCCGTGGACCGGCACACCGCAGCGGCCCGTGCTCGCCAAGGCCGTGCGGCTGAGCCTGCGGACACTGGCGCAGGTGGCGCCGGGCCGCAGCGTCGAGGTGCGGGTGCCGCCGTTCGCGGCGGTCCAGTGCGTCGAGGGGCCCCGCCACACGCGTGGCACGCCGCCGAACGTGGTGGAGACCGACCCCCGCACGTGGCTCGAGCTGGCCGCGGGAAGTCTGGAGTGGACGGAAGCACTGGCGTCCGGCCGAATCACGGCGTCGGGCAACCGTGCCGACCTCGGCGCGCTGCTTCCCTTGGTACGCCTCTAGAACAGGCGCCCGAGCGTGTTGTCGTAGACCGACTTGCCCGCCTCGACGAGGTCACCCGTGCCGCCGATCACCACATCGCCGACGTCGTTCAGCAGCTCCCTGCCGGTGCCCGCCAGCTCGTTCCACGCCGCGTCCCAGTCGCCGTGCAGTGCCTCGCCACTCGCGTCCACCAGGCCGACGCCGACGTCCGACACGAGATCGCCCATCCGGTCCTCCTGGCCGGGCCCCGCGGTGACGGCGTCGTAGTCGCCGGTCGCGATGTCGGCCAGGTTGGACAGCGACTCGTCCGAGTAGTAGACGAGGTGCGCGGAGACCAGGTCCGACTCGTCCGGCACCGCGAACTGGTTGGCGCCGAAGGACTCGTCGTACGGCCCCACCGACGAGCCGTCCGAGGTGAACCAGCTCCCGCTCGTCGCCTGCACGATCGGGTCGTGCTCGGACACGCCCGCCCACACGTGCCCGGCACCCGGCGACAGCTGGTCCACGGAGGACGCGCCGACACCCGGCGAGCCGAGGAACGCGATGTCGTCGGCCGCAAGACCGTCCATGGCCGCGTAGCCGACCGCCACGCTGCCGTAGCTGTGGCCGAGGACCGTGACGTGCTGGCCCACCGACGCCGCGGCGCGGTAGCCGTCCACATCGGCCTTCAGCGATGCCGCGCCGTCGATCGCGTCGTCCGTCGTGGCCACGGTCGTGTCCCACGTCGGCGCGTCGTAGCCGAGCCAGGCGATGGTCGAGTTGCCCGGCTCGATCCGGTCCATCGACGCACGCAGCGCCTGCGCCTCGTGGTTGGGGAAGCCGTAGTCCAGCGTGGTCAGCGTGCCCGGCACCAGGACCGCGACGTTCGTGGCGGTGTCGGGGTCGCCGTACGCGATGGCGAGGGTGCCCTCGCGGAGGCCGGGTCCGTCGACGTCGTAGGACAGCACGTAGGTGTCGTACCCGGACCTCGTCGCCTCGGCGACCCGCGCCGACGCGGACGTCGCGTTGTCCACGCGGCGGCTCGCGTCCAGCCGCTCGTCGAGCAGGTCGGCGAGCCCGGGGTCCTCCCGCAGCGCGCCCTCGTCGGACGGGTCGAGGCCGAGTGCGAGTGCCCGCTCGGTGATCCGTTCGTTCAGGTCGGACAGCTCGCCGGAGTACGTGGCCAGGTCGGACTCGACGCGCCGCCTGTTCGCCCGGTCCAGCACCGGCGCGGGCAGCCCGCGCAGGCGGCCGAGGGTGTCGAACCGGGACGCGAGCAGCTCGTCGCGTGTCTCCTGCGACAGCGACCGCCACCACTCGGCCACGCGCCCCGGGTCCGCGCCGGGAGGCGGAATCGTCACACCGGCGGGCATCGTGCCTGGTCGCCCCGCGACGGTGGTGAACACGGGCTCGAATCCACGCAACACTGTCGCGTATGAGCGCAGTACGTCCTCGTAGGAGCTCCGCAACCCGGTCAGCACCTCGGTCACCTCGGCCGTCGGCGCGCCGCTGCGGTAGGCCCGTATCGCCTGGTCGGCCGCGCCACGCATGGTCCGGTACGCCGACGCCACCGCCTCGACCACCGACATCGCGTCGGTCAGCCGCCCTGTCGCGGTCGACAGGGCGGTCCGCGACACCGTCACCCGGCGCGCGAACTCGACCGCGGCGTCCCCTGCCCACGACGACACGGCAGGCAGCTCGACCGACTCCAGCGCCGTGCGGGCCGCCGACAGCGGCTCCAGCGTCGCGAGCACCCGGCCGGCATCCCCGCTCGCCAGCTTCGCGTAGAGCTCCTCTGGGTCGCTCACGGCCGGAAGTCCTCCGCCCGCGTGTAGGAGTCCGCGTTCGCCACCAGGCCGTTCGCCGTGTCGGTCACCCACGACGAGCCGAGCCGCAGGTCGTCGGCGTGTCTGCCCGCGTAGTCGGCGAAGGCCGCGGCCAGCTCGTACGCGGCGTCGACCTCGCCTAGCGAGCCCGGCACCAGCTGGGCCGTCGAGAGCTGTCTCGCCGCCTGTTCGACGGCGTCCGCGCCCACGTGGAAGCCACTGGACGCCGTGCGCAACGCCTCGGGATCAACCTCGTAACCGTCGGCCACCGTCCGACCGTAACCTGAGAGGGAGGCGCATAGGGTTGCTGGTTCGAGACTCTGTGCATAGGGGAAGGAAAGCAACAATCGTGTGGACGGCCACCAGGTGGACCGCCGTGTTCGCCGAGCAGGCCGGCCTGTTCCGTACCGCGGTCGCCACCGCAGATCTGGCCGCCGACGTGCCCTCCTGTCCGGGGTGGACGTTCAACGACCTGTCACTGCACGTCGCCCGGTTCCTGCACACCGCGACCCGGTACCTGACGAGCGGCAGCATCGTCGAGCTGCGGCCCGTGCCGGTGCGCAGGGACGTCGACCCGCTCAAGTACCTCGACGAGCAGCTGGCGGCCGCGAACCAGGTACTGCGGAACACGTCCGGCAACCGTCCGGTCTGGACGTTCTCGCCTGCCGCGCCCGACCTCGCGTGGGTGTGGCACCGCAGGGTCGCCCACGAGCTGAACCTCCGGCGCTGGGATGCCCAGGCCGCGTTGCGCACGCTCACCCCGACCGACCGCGAGCAGGCGGCGGACGCCATCGACGAGCTGCTCGGCACGCTGCTCGCCGCGCGGCTGCGTGGCGACTCGGCACCGGCCTCGCTCTCCGCCGCCGACGGCAAGGGCACCGCGGTCGTGTCCTGCACGGACGGTGCGCAGTCCTGGCATGTCCGGTTCGCGCCGGGAGTTGTGCCGGAGGTGCGGTCCGCGGCGCCGGACGAACAGGCCGACGCCCGACTGTCCAATCGCACCGCGAACGTGCTCTACCAGCTGTGGAGCCGCATGCAACTCACCGGATCGGGTGACCTCGCCGTGTTGCGCGCACTGAGAATGAGCTGACCGCCACGTCTTCGTGATGCGGGCTCACCGCCCTGGACGACCTACACTGGGTGATACCTGACGTCGTCCCCGCAGGGAGTGCGCTTCGGTGGTCACCGAACAGACCGTCAACGACCAGTTCGACCAACCGGAATCCGAACCCCGCGAAGAGTGCGGTGTCTTCGGGGTGTGGGCCAAGGGCGAGGAGGTCGCCAAGCTCAGCTACTTCGGCCTCTACGCCTTACAGCACCGAGGGCAGGAGGCCGCGGGCATCTCGGTGTCCGACGGCGAGAAGATCGTGGTCTTCAAGGACCTCGGCCTGGTCTCGCAGGTGTTCGACGAGCAGGTCCTCGTCTCGCTGCAGGGGCACATCGCCGTCGGTCACTGCCGCTACTCCACCACCGGCTCGACCACGTGGGAGAACGCGCAGCCGACCTTCAGCACCACCGCCACCGGCAGTGGTCTGTCCCTCGGCCACAACGGCAACCTCGTGAACACGGCCGAGCTGCGGGACAGGGCACGGGCACTGGGCATCGCCATGAACAACGGCGCCACCAGCGACTCCGACCTGCTGACCGGTCTGCTGGCCGGGTCCGCGGCCGACCAGGGCATCGAGCAGGCCGCCATGAAGCTGCTCCCGGACGTCCAGGGCGCGTACTGCCTCGTCTTCGCCGACGAGACGACCCTGTACGCGGCCCGTGACCCGCACGGGGTCCGCCCGCTCGTGCTCGGCCGCCTCGAGCGTGGCTGGGTGGTCGCGTCCGAGACGGCCGCGCTGGACATCGTGGGCGCGTCGTTCGTGCGCGAGGTGGAGCCGGGCGAGCTGATCGCCATCGACGAGCACGGCCTGCGCTCGTCCCGGTTCGCCAACCCGGAGCCGAAGGGCTGCGTGTTCGAGTACGTGTACCTGGCGCGGCCGGACACGCACATCGCGGGCCGGTCCGTGCACGCCACCCGCGTCGACATCGGCAGGAGGCTCGCCGAGGAGGCACCGGTCGAGGCCGACCTGGTCATCCCGGTGCCCGAGTCGGGCACGCCGGCCGCCATCGGCTACGCCCAGGGCTCCGGCATCCCGTACGGGTCCGGCCTGGTCAAGAACGCCTACGTCGGCAGGACCTTCATCCAGCCGTCGCAGACGATCAGGCAGCTGGGCATCCGGCTGAAGCTCAACCCGCTGCGCGACGTGATCCGGGGCAAGCGCCTGGTGGTGGTGGACGACTCGATCGTCCGCGGCAACACCCAGCGTGCGCTGGTCCGCATGCTGCGTGAGGCGGGCGCGGTCGAGGTGCACGTGCGGATCGCGTCCCCGCCCGTGCGGTGGCCGTGCTTCTACGGCATCGACTTCGCCTCCCGCGCCGAGCTGGTGGCCAACGGCCTCGACCTGGACGGCATCCGCCGCTCGATCGGCTCGGACTCGCTGGCCTACGTGTCGCTGGACGGCCTGGTGGCGGCCAGCGAGCAGCCGAGGAGCCGGCTGTGCACGGCCTGCTTCGACGGTGACTACCCGATCCCGCTTCCCGAGGAGACGCGGATCGGCAAGTACCTGCTGGAGGGGTTGGAGCGGGGGGTAGCGGGCTCCGCCGCTCCTGTCGTGCCGGCGGGGTACGGTGCTTCGGACGCTCTCCAGCGCCCATGACACCCCACCGCAAGTACCGGAGCCATGACCGAATCCAGCGCTAGTCCTGATACCCCGCACGCCACCTACGCGGCGGCGGGGGTGAACATCGAGGCGGGTGAGGAGGCGGTCGAGCGGCTCAGGCCGTTCGCCGAGAAGGCGACGCGGCCGGAGGTGCTCGGCGGCATCGGCGGGTTCGCCGGGCTGTTCAAGCTGCGGCTCGACCGCTGGCGGGAGCCGGTCCTCGCGTCGTCGACCGACGGCGTCGGCACCAAGATCGCGGTCGCCCAGGCGCTCGACGTGCACGACACGGTCGGCATCGACCTCGTCGCCATGGTCGTCGACGACCTCGTCGTGTGCGGGGCCGAGCCGCTGTTCCTGCAGGACTACATCGCGGTCGGCACAGTCGTGCCGGAGCGGATCGCCGCGCTGGTCAAGGGCATCGCCGAGGGCTGTGTCCAGGCGGGCTGCGCGCTGCTCGGCGGCGAGACGGCCGAGCACCCCGGGCTCATGACCGACGGCGCCTACGACCTGTCCGCCACCGGCGTCGGCGTGGTCGAGGCCGACTCCGTGCTCGGGCCGGAGCGGGTGCGGCCGGGTGACGTGATCATCGGCATGGCCTCGTCCGGCCTGCACTCCAACGGGTACTCGCTGGCCAGGCACGTCCTGCTGGACATCGGCAGGATGGCGCTCGCCGGGCACGTCGAGGAGTTCGGCCGCACGCTCGGCGAGGAACTGCTCGAGCCGACCCGCATCTACGCCAGGGACTGCCTCGCGGCCGCCGCCGAGGCCGAGATCAGGACCTTCGCGCACATCACCGGCGGCGGCATGGCCGCGAACGTCGCGCGGGTGATCCCGCGTGGACTCCGTGCGGTGCTCGACCGGGGAACGTGGACTCCTGCGCCGGTTTTTTCCCTCATCGCGCAACGCGGACGCGTCGAGCGCGTCGAGATGGACAAGACGTTCAACATGGGCGTCGGCATGGTGGCCGTCGTGGCACCGGAGGACGCCGACCGCGCGCTGGCCGTCCTGACCGCGAGGCACGTGCCGGCCTGGGTGCTCGGCGAGGTGAACCCCGCGGGTGAGGACGGGGTACGAGCCGAGATGGTGGGCAACCACCCTCGGTTCTGAGGCAACCCGGCCGTTTGCTCCTCCGTATGACGGGAAGACCGAGAGGAACGAGGCGGCGTGCAGGACCGCGACGCGGAGTTCGGGGAGTACCTCGACAGCCGGGCGTCGGTGATGCGCCGGACCGCGTACCTGCTGTGCGGAGGTGACTGGCATCGGGCGGAGGATCTCGTGCAGACCACACTGACGAAGATCTACGTCGCCTGGCCACGCATCCGCCGGGACGGCAGCGTCGACGCCTACTCCCGCAAGATCATGGTGCGCACGGCCATCGACGAGTCACGCAAGGCCTACCGCAGGCGCGAGTCGGTGGTCGACGACCTGCCCGAGCCGTCCTCGATCCCGCCGGTCGGCGTCGAGGACGCAGTCGACGTGCGGCGTGCGCTCGCGCAGCTGCCTGCCGGTCAGCGCGCGGTCGTCGTGCTGCGGTACTGGGAGGACCTGTCGGTCACCGAGACCGCCGCCGCGCTCGGCAAGAGCGAGGGCACGATCAAGAGCCAGTCCGCGAAGGGCCTGGCCACGCTGCGCAGGCTGCTGGGCGCCGAGGACCTCGCCGAGGCGGGTGACGGCGGATGAGCGAGGACATCAAGGATCTCCTCGGCCGCGCCTTCGGCCAGGAGCCGCCGTTGGGCATCGACCGCGACGAGGTCCTCGAGCAGGGGCGCAAGCGTTTGCGTCGGCGGCGCCTCTTCGAGGCGGGCGGCGTGGTGGCCGCCGTCGTGGTTGCTGCCGTCGGCGCCGCGACGCTGACCAACCTGAGCGGCTCCGAGCCGGACCGGATGCCGCCTGCCGCGAGCAGCACGCAGTCCGCGCCACCGGGACCGCAGCTGCCGATGTCACCCTCGGAGACCCCGGAGGTCCCGAGGACCGCGGTGACGACGACCGAGGGACCGCCGCCCTCGGCCCCTGTCGAAGGCATGGTCGACAAGCTGACCCAGCAGCTCTACGCGTCGGGCATCGTGCCCGAGGAGTCGCTCAGGGCGTCGTCCGACAAGTCCGAAGCCCCCCGCTTCCGGGCAGTGGGCGAGACGTACGTCTTCGAGACGGACCTCGTCCTGCCGACGAGGCAGGGCTACCTGCGAGTCGTCGTGGAGCGCGCCGGTGCCTCGACCCTCACCTGTGGCGACGCGCCCCGCCCGTTCCTCAACTGCACGGTCTGGCACCTCGCGCCCAACGACGTCGTCGTGTCCCATGTGAGGGCCGCGGACGGTGAGAGGCGCACCAACGCGATGACCATCTCGCCGCACGGCTTCCGGCTGTCGGCCACGGCGACCAACATCACCGCCGTGGACCGTGCGGGCGGGGTGAGCCCGACCGACGACCCACCGGTCCTGAGCGACGACGAGATCTGCATGCTGCTCACCAAGGTCGGCGGCAGTGGCTGACCTGGAGATCTCGCAGCGGTTCGTGGTACCGGACGCGGAGCTGAGCGAGCGGTTCTCCCGCTCGTCGGGTCCTGGCGGCCAGGGTGTGAACACCACGGACAGCCGGGTGGAGCTGTCCTGGGACATCGCGTCGTCGCCCTCGATCCCGGAGTGGCTGCGGGAGCGCCTGCTGGCCCGACTCGCCAGCCGGCTGGCGGGCGGCGTGCTCACCGTCGCGGTCAGCACCCAGCGTGCGCAGCTGGCCAACCGCGCGGAGGCCCGCACGCGGATGGCGACGCTCCTGCGGGCCGCTGCGGCGCCGCCGCCACCGCAACGCCGGGCCACCAAGCCGAGCCGGGGCTCGAAGGAGCGCAGGCTGGCGGCCAAGAAGCGGCGCAGCCAGACCAAGCAGCACCGCAGGGTCCGCGGCGACGAGTGACGTCCCGACGCTAGGAGACCCAGTAGTAGCGGCGTTCCGGACGCCCGGTGCCGTAGCGCAGCCGCACCCCTGCCTGGCCCGTCGCCACGAAGTGCTCGAGGTAGCGGCGCGCGCTCACCCGTGAGATGTCGGTGCACGCCGCGCACCCGGCGGCCGAGATGTCCTCGGTGGACGTCCTGAGCACGCGCTCCACGACCGAGGCCGTCTCGCCACTGAGCCCCTTCGGCAGCTGGGTCGCGCCGCCGGGCCTGCCACCGAACACCTGGTCCACATCGGACTGACCGGCCTCCGACAGCGCGGCGAGCCGCTCGTGCAGCACGGCGAAGTGCTTGAGCTGGTCGTACAGCGCGGCGTAGGTGAACGGCTTGATCAGGTAGTGCAGCACCCCGCCGCGCATGGCCGCCCGGACGGTCTCCACGTCCGTCGCCGCGCTGATCACGATCACGTCCGTCTCGGCGCCGCTCGACGCGCGGAGCGCACGCAGCACGGACACGCCGTCCATGTCCGGCAGGTAGATGTCGAGCAGCACGAGGTCGGGCCGCAGGTGCTCGACCGCCTGCAACGCGTCGGCGCCGGTGTGCGCGATGCCGGCCACCTCGTAGCCCGGCGTCTTCGCGACGTAGCCACTGTGGACCTTCGCGACCATGAAGTCGTCGTCGACGATCAGTACCCGGATCATGTCGGAACCCCAAGCCGTGCCGTGAAGACAGCGCCGTGCACCTCGACCGAGCCGCCGTGGCGGCGGCACGCCTGACGGGTCAGCGCGAGGCCGAGCCCACGCTGACCGCCCTCCTCCGCGGCCTTCGTGGTGAAGCCGTGGCGGAAGACCTCCTCCACGATGTCCGGCGCGACACCGGGTCCCGAGTCCGTGACCACCACCCGCACCTCGTCGCCCGTGCGCTGGATGTCCACCTCGATCCAGCCGGCGCCGGGAAGCGCGTCGACCGCGTTGTCCACCAGGTTGCCGATCACCGTCACGAGATCCGCCGACAGCGACTCGTCGACCTCCGCGAGCCTGCTCGACGGGGTGAGCCGCAGCCCGACGTTGTGCTCGGCCGCCACACTCGCCTTCGCGATCAGCAGTGCCGCGACCGCGGCGTCGCCGATGCGTTCGCTCACCTCGGCGTGCCACGCCTCGCGGGTGTGGCTCACCCAGTCCACGTACCGCCGCACCTCGTCGTACTCGCCCAGCTCGATCAGGCCCGCGATCGTGTGCAGCCGGTTGGTGAACTCGTGTGCCTGCGCCCGCAACGCGTCGGTGGTGCCTCGGTTGGTGTCCAGCTCCTGTTGGAGCGTCACGAAGTCCGTGCGGTCCCGCAGCGTGACGACCGAGCCGACCGCGGCGTCGCCCGCCGTGATCGGCATCCGGTTCATGATCAGCACGCGTCCCCTGCGGAGCGCGATCTCGTCGGCGCCGTCCCCCGCGCGGCCGGTCAGCACGTCAACGAGCCGGTCGTTCAGGTCCAGCTCGTCGACGTGGCGGCCGACCACGTCCTCCGGAAGCGACAGGAGTCTCCTGGCCTGGTCGTTGACGAGGGTGATCCGCTTCGCGGCGTCGATGCCGACGACGCCCTCGCGGATGCCGTGCAGCATGGCCTCGCGGTGCTCGACCAGCCCGGCGATCTCGCGGGGCTCGAGGCCGAACGTCTGGCGTTTCACGCGTCCGGCCAGCAGCAGCGAGCCGACCACGCCGACCACCGTCGCGATGCCGAGGATGAACAGTGCCTCGGCCGGCGAGTTCACGATGCCCTCGAGGAACGTCGGGGTGTCGACGCCCGCCGCGACGATGCCGATCACGCTGCCCCGGTCGCTGATCACCGGAACGTGCGCCACGAGGGAGTCCCCGACCACGCCGACCCACGAGCGGCCGTCGCGGATCATGGAGTCGCCGATCGGCAGCCTCGTGTTGACCGCGCCGGGGTCCGGCGAGGTCAGGATGGTGAGGTCGGGCCGGGTGATCACCACGAAGTCGGCGCCGGACAGGTTCCGCGCGCTCGTCGCGAACGTCGGCAGCTGGTGGTAGCGCGCCGTGTTCGCGAGCGCCGCCCGGACGGACGCCGTCGCGGCGACGTCCTCGGCGACCGACAGCATCCTGCGGCCCTCGTTGTTCTTGAAGCTGTTGTTCGACTGGATGGCCGAGAACACGGTCACGGCGGCGAGGAGCACGACGACCATCAGCAGCTGCCAGCCGAGCAGCTGCCTGGACAGTGGCGCGTTGTTCATCCGCTTCCCTCGCTTGACCACAACGACCAGAACGAACCCTGTGCGACAAAGAACGACAGAACGGTAACCCCGGGGGACCATGAGCAGGCAAACCCGGGCGGTCTCAACGGAGAGGCTCGACGAGCATGAGCGGAGCTCGCGGAGCGAATCATGGATATTCAGGCCAGCACCGCGCCCGCGTAGGGCGCTGGTGCAGCGGAGCCTGCGGAGCGTTCCGGCGCAGCGGAGCGGGCGAGGGGCTGGCATGAGCATGAAACCCTGGATAGCCGCGATCGGGGCGTTGGCCCTGGTCCTGGTGGTCCCGCCACTGGTGTCCGCCGGTGGGAGTGACGACCCCGGCGCACAGGTCCGCGGGCTGCGGATCCTCGTGCCCAACACACCGGGCGGCGGCTACGACATCACCGCGCGAACGGCCGCGAAGGCCATGGAGGACGCGGAGCTGACCCGCAGCGTCGAGGTGTTCAACCTGCCGGGCGCGGGTGGCACCGTCGGCCTCGGCAGGCTGGTCAACGAGGCGGGCAACGACAAGCTGGTCATGTCGATGGGCCTGGGCGTCGTCGGCAGCGTCCACACGAACAACTCGCCGTCGTCGCTGGCCGACACCACGCCGATCGCGCGGCTCATCCAGGAGCCGGACATCGTCGTGGTGGCAGAGGACTCGCCCTACCGGGACATCGAGCAGCTGATCAGCGCGTGGAAGGCCGACCCGGGCGGCGTCGCGGTCGGCGGCGGGTCGTCGCCAGGCGGCCCGGACCACCTCGCGCCGATGCTGTTCGCCAAGGCCATCGGCCTCGCGCCGAAGGACGTCAACTACGTGGCCTACGACGGCGGCGGCGAGCTGCTCGCGTCCGTGCTCGGCGGCAAGATCGCGTTCGGGGTCTCCGGCATCAGCGAGTACCGCGACCAGATCGAGTCCGGTGATCTGCGGGTACTGGCGGTGACCAGCACGAAGCGGATCGACGGCGTGGACGCGCCGACGCTGCAGGAGTCCGACGTGGACGTCGACTTCACGAACTGGCGAGGGATCGTCGCGCCACCGGGCATCTCCCAGAACGACACCGACAAGCTCGTGAAGCTGTTCACCGACCTGCAGGACACCTCCGAGTGGCAGGACGCGCTCGAGACGAACGGCTGGACGCCCGCGTTCATGTCCGGCAAGGAGTTCGGCGACTTCCTCGCCGACGAGAACGACCGGGTCGCTTCGGTCCTCGCGGATTTGGGGCTGTAGATGACGACCGTCGAGAAGACAGAGGAGAAGCCGTCCTGGAAGGACCGCTCCGAGCTGGGTGTCTGCGCGTTGCTCGCGCTGCTCGGCGTGCTGGTGCTGTCCGACGCGATCCGCATCCCCACCGACTTCGCGCAGCGTGGCCCCGTCGGGCCGAAGGCCGTGCCGGTCGTGGTCGGGGTGCTGCTGCTGGTGACGGCCGCGCTGCTGGTCCGCGACGTGCTGCGTGGCGGTCGGGGCGAGGCCGAGGCGGGCGAGGACGTCGACCTGACCGCGCCGAGCGACTGGCGCACGGTGTTGTTGCTGTCGGCCGCCTTCCTCGCCAACGCGGCGCTGATCGGCGTCGTCGGGTTCCCGATCTCCGGCGCCGTCCTGTTCTGGGGTGCGGCGTACGCCCTCGGCAGCAGGAACTTCGTCCGTGACCCGCTGATCGCGGCGGCCATGTCGATCGTGACCTTCGTGCTGTTCGACAGCCTGCTCGGGGTGCCGCTGCCCGGCGGTCCGCTGATGGAGGTGTTCTGACGTGGACTCGCTGACCAACCTCATCGACGGTTTCGGTACCGCGCTGACGTTCCAGCACCTGCTGCTCGCGGCCGTCGGCGTGCTGCTCGGCACGTTCATCGGCGTGCTGCCCGGCATCGGCCCCGCCATGGCGGTGGCGCTGCTGCTGCCTGTGACCTACGGCCTCGACCCGACCGCCGCGTTCATCATGTTCGCGGGCATCTACTACGGCGGCATGTTCGGCGGCTCGACCACGTCGATCCTGCTGAACACGCCGGGTGAGACCGCGTCGGTGATGACCGCCATCGAGGGCAACCAGATGGCGAAACAGGGCCGCGGTGCACAGGCGCTCGCGTCGGCTGCCATCGGTCACTTCATCGGCGCGATGATCGGCACCATCGGCCTGGTCCTGCTGGCCCCGCTCATCGCGAGCCTGGCGGTGGACATCGGCGCCCCGGACTACTTCGCGATCATGGTCCTCGCCTTCATCGCGGTGACGTCCGTGCTCGGCAAGTCCCGTGTCCGGGGCTTCGCGTCCCTGCTGATCGGTCTGACCATCGGGTTGGTGGGCCTGGACAAGCTGACCGGCCAGTCCCGCCTGACGTTCGGCTCACTGGAGCTGGCGGACGGCATCGACGTCGTGATCGTGGCGGTGGGCCTGTTCGCGGTGGGTGAGTCGCTGTGGATCGCGTCGCGCCTGCGCCACGACCAGGGGACCCCGATCCCGGTGGGCCGTCCGTGGCTGTCGCGCGCGGACCTGCGGCGCACGTGGAAACCGTGGCTGCGCGGCCCGCTGATCGGCTTCCCGTTCGGCGCGATTCCCGCTGGTGGTGCGGAGATCCCGACGTTCCTGTCGTACGTGGCCGAGAAGAACCTGTCGAAGCACAAGGACGAGTGGGGCAAGGGTGCGATCGAGGGCGTGGCGGGCCCGGAGTCCACCGCGTCGGCGTCCGCGTCCGGCACCCTGGTGACGATGCTGTCCCTCGGCCTGCCGACCACGGCGACGGCCGCGGTGATGCTGGCGGCGTTCCAGCAGTACGGCATCCAGCCCGGCCCGCTGCTGTTCGAGCGCGAGCCCGCACTGGTGTGGGGCCTGATCGCGAGCCTGTTCGTCGGGACGGTGTTGTTGCTGGTGTTGAACCTGCCGCTGGCGCCGGTGTGGGCGAAGCTGCTGAAGGTGCCGAGGCCGTACCTGTACGCGGGAATCCTGTTCTTCGCGTCGGTGGGTGCCTACGCGGTCAGTGGCCAGGTGACGGACCTGATCATCCTGTACGTGATCGGCGTGCTCGGTTTCGCGATGCGCAGGTACGGTCTGCCGGTCCTCCCGGCGATCATCGGCGTGATCCTCGGCCCGGCGGCGGAGCTGCAGATGCGCCGGGCACTGCAGATCTCCGACGGTTCCCTGACGGGCCTGGTGAACACGGTCTTCTCGGTGACGGTGTACGTGATCGTGCTGGTGATCCTGGCGTGGCCGCTGATCCGCCGCCTGACCCGCAAGCCGACGCCGAGCGAGCCGTCCGAAAAGGAGCCAGTGGGCTGATGGGTGCCCGCGTCGGCCTCCGGCCCCCGGAATCAAGCCTACGGCAATTCACCGACAACGAGGACGCGACAACGCTCGGTTATCCACAACCGGGGTGGTTGTCCACAGGTGACTCATTCTCACGCCGTCCGCGTCGGTGGTCGTGGTTACGCTGGATTCCGGGGGCGGAGGCCGTCCGCCATTCACCCGTTCGAGTGCACGTTCCGCCGACTGGGCCGTAGCCGAGACCTGGCGCAACCCCCGTGGATGTCGCGCGTCCTAACCGGCGAGCAAATCATCTTTTCTGGGGGAAGAAATGCGGATCAAGGCTGTCCTGACTGGATTAACACTGCTTTTGTTACTTTCCGGCTGCCGGGTTACCGGAAATACGGTTCCTGAATACTCGCCGGCTACCGGTTATCCGGAGACACACGTGGTGGCGCCGTCGTCGCCCTGACCACCAGGCTCGGGCGGACCACCAGGCGAGCAGCGCTCGCCGTCTCGCCGCGGACGCGCGTTATCAGTGCCTCCGCGGCGAGGCGGCCCATCTCGTGGCGGGGCTGGTCGATCGTCGTCAGGCTGATGTGCCGCAACGCGGCCAGCCACGTGTTGTCGTAACCCACGACCGAAACGTCCTCGGGCACCCGAAGTCCCAGCTCCGTCAACGCCGACAGCACACCGACCGCGTTCAGGTCGTTCGCCGCTATCACCGCGGTGAACGGCTCCTTCAGCGCACGGATGGCCGCCGCGCCCGCCGCCTCGGTGTACTCACCACGCACCACCCTCGGCGCCAGCCCGTGGCGGTCCATCGCCACGCGGTAGCCCGTGCGCCGGGGCGTGGACTGCGAGCCGTTGCCGCCGTCGATGTGGACGATCTCCCTGTGGCCCAACGAAACCAGGTGATCCACCGCCAGCGCCGAGCCCGTCCTCCCGTCGTCGTTCACCGTGTCCACCGCGGACGAACGCGACGACCGGGACACCAGCACCAGCGGGCCCTCCCCGGCGGCCGCGTCGATGGCCGGCGTCGGCACCACCGGCCCGAGCAACGCGATCCCCGCCGGGCGGAACGACGCCAGCGACGCCAACGCCTGCCGCTCCCTGCCCGGCTCCCGCCCGCCAGTGTTGATCACCAGCTCGAAGCCCGCGCCGCGTGCGTACAGGTCCAGCCCGTCGACCACCTCGGCCCAGAACGGGTTGTGGAGGTCCGACACCATCACCCCGAGCACGTGCGACGTCCGCGACGCCAGTGACCGCGCCATCGCGTGCGGCGAGTAACCCAGCTCGGCCGCCGCCGCCAGCACGGCCGCCCGGCGGGCCGCGCTCACCTTCGGCGAGCCGCGCATGACCAGGGACACCAGCGCCCGGGACACGCCCGCCCGCGCCGCGACGTCCTCCATCGTGGGTCGGGCCACGCGGTGACCTCCTTGACACGGTGTGACGGCGATAACAGGATAGGCGGATTGGAGCGCTCTAACGCAAGGATGCGAAATGCGTATCGGGGTCGCGGGAGTCGGTCGGATCGGGACCATGCACGCGGCGAACCTGACCGCGTTGCCGCAGGTGGACGAGGTCCTCCTGTACGACCCCGTGCCCGGCCGCGCCGAGGTCGCGGCCACCGCCGACGGCGCCCGCGCGGTGTCCGACCTGGACGAACTGCTCAGTGCGAGCGACGGCGTCCTCGTCGCCACCCCGACCGACACGCACCCGGCGCTCGTCCGCGCGTGCCTCGCCGCCGGCACCCCCGTGCTCTGCGAGAAACCCATCGCCGCCGACCTCGCCGCCATGCGTGCGCTGGTCGACGAGATAGAGGCGACCAACGTCCCCGTCCTCGTGGGGTTCCAGCGGCGCTTCGACCCGGCGATGGTCGAGCTGCGCCGCCGCGTCGTCACCGGCGAGCTGGGTGCGATCTACCACGTCCGCACCACCGGCTTCGACGCGTCACCTCCCGACTTCGCCTACCTGCCCAGCTCCGGCGGCATCTTCCGCGACCTGCTCATCCACGACCTCGACGCGATCCCGTGGCTGG
Source organism: Actinophytocola oryzae (assembly GCF_004364325.1). Classification (GTDB taxonomy): domain Bacteria; phylum Actinomycetota; class Actinomycetes; order Mycobacteriales; family Pseudonocardiaceae; genus Actinophytocola; species Actinophytocola oryzae. Next base: position 38,531 of record NZ_SOCP01000024.1, read on the forward strand.
TCGGCGAACCGGTCGTCGAGGTCTACGCCTCCGGCTCCGTGCAGGTCAACGAGGCGTTCGCGCAGGCGGACGACGTCGACAACGCCGTGGTGCTGCTGCGCTTCGCGGGCGGCACGCACGCGGTCATCAGCGGCGGCAGGCACGACCCGCTCGGCTACGACCACCGCATCGAGGTCCTCGGCGCGCGTGACTCCGTCGCCGTCGGGCTCGACGGGCGCACCCCGCTCCACACCGACCTGAACAGCAACGACAACGCCTACCCCGGCTTCCCGGAGCGGTTCCGGCACGCGTACCGCAACGAGATGCTGGTGTTCACCGAGGTCCTCGCGGGCCGCGCGGACAACCCGTCTCCCGCCCGCGACAGCCTCGTCAGCCTCGGGCTCGCCGATGCCTGTGAGAAGTCCCGAAGAACCGGGCAACCCGTACGGAGTGACCAGTGAACAGGGTGGCCGGCGCCCCCATCTCGTGGGGCGTCTGTGAAGTGCCGGGCTGGGGCCGAGTCCTGCCCGTGGAGACCGTGCTCGCCGAGATGGCAGGCCTCGGGCTCACCGCGACGGAGCTTGGTCCACCCGGCTACCTGCCGACCACCGCGCCCGAGCTGCGTGGTGCGCTCGCCGAGCACGACCTCGGCCTGGTCGGCGGCTTCTACGCGACGCCGCTCCACCTGACGTCCACGGTGGACGACGTGGTGGACCTCATCGCGGGCGCCGGTGGCGAGGTGCTCGTCCTCGCCGCCGCCACCGGGCTCGACGGCTACGACGAACGGCCCGCGCTGTCCGACCGGGAATGGGCCGCGCTCGTGGCGAACGCGAGCCACATCGCCGAACGCGCGGCGGCGGCGGGGCTGCGGACCGTGCTGCACCCGCATGTCGGCACGCACGTCGAGACCAGGGCCGAGGTCGAACGGTTCGTCCACGACTCCGACCTGCCCCTGTGTGTCGACACCGGACACCTGCTGATCGGCGGCACCGACCCCGTCGACCTCGTGCGCAGGCATCCCCACCGCGTCGGGCACGTGCACCTCAAGGACGTCCGCGCCGACCTCGCCGAGCGGGTCCGCCAGGGCGCCGTCACCTACACCGAGGCCGTCGCGCTCGGCATCTACGTACCGCTGGGTGCCGGCGACGTCGACCTCGACGCGCTGCTGAGGACGTTGCGGGACAACGACTACGACGGCTGGTACGTACTCGAGCAGGACACGGCGCTGCGCGATGACCGGCTGGCGGACGGCCGACCACGCGAGCACACTCGCCAGAGCCTCGAGCACCTAGCCAAACTCTGGGCGTAGACAGGAGAAAAGAGACAACGATGTCCACAACCTCCGCCCGGTCGTGGCGCGTGTTATGGGTGGCGACGGCCGCTCTCGCGCTCGCCGCGTGCACCGGGCCGTCAGCGGACACGGGACCGGAGCCCGGCGCCAAACCGGCGCAGGGCGTCGACACCTCCGCACCGCTGGACTTCGCCGTGATCACCCACGGCAGCGAGGGCGACGCCTTCTGGAGCGTGGTCAAGAACGGCGCCGAGGACGCGGGCCGGGACCTCGGCGTGAAGGTCACCTACAACGGCGACGGTGAGCCTGCCCAGCAGGCCAAGCTCATCGACAACGCCGTGGCACAGGGCAAGACCGGTCTCGTCGTCTCGATGGCCAACCCGGACGCCCTGAAGGACTCCATCCAGGCCGCGGTCCGCGCGGGCATCCCGGTCATCACGATCAACTCCGGCGCCGACGAGAGCAAGGCGTTCGGCGCCATCGCCCACGTCGGCCAGGACGAGACGGTCGCAGGCAAGGCCGCCGGCGAGAAGCTCAAGGACGAGGGCAAGAAGAAGGTCCTCTGCGTCATCCACGAGGCGGCCAACTCCGGGCTGAACGACCGGTGCCAGGGCGCGAAGGACGGCTTCGGCGGCAACGTCACCAACCTCCAGGTCGACATCTCGAACCCGACCGACACCGAGTCCCGCATCAGGGGCGCGCTGCAGACCGACCCGTCCATCGACGGCGTGCTGACGCTGAACTCGCAGGTCGCCGACCTCGCGGTCTCCGCGGCGTCGGCCGCGGGCTCGAAGGCCGTGGTCGCCACGTTCGACCTCAACTCCGACGTGGTGAGTTCGATCAAGGCGGGCCGGATCATCTTCGCCGTCGATCAGCAGCAGTACGAGCAGGGCTACCTGCCGATCGTGATGCTGAAGCTCTACCGGGACAACGGCAACACCCTCGGTGGTGGCCAGCCGGTCTTCACCGGCCCCGGCTTCGTCGACAAGTCCAACGCGGACCAGGTCGGCAAGTACACCGAGCGAGGGACGAGGTGAGCGAGATGACGACCGTTGACGCTCCCGTCGACGAGCGGGTGGCACCCAACTCGCTGGCGAACCGGCTCGTGACGCGCCCGGAGATCGGCGCGCTGATCGGCGCGCTCGTGGTGTTCGTGTTCTTCTCGGTCGTGGCCGACAAGTTCCTGACACTGGGTGGCGTCGCCACCTGGCTGGACGACTCGGCGACGCTCGGCATCATGGCCGTCGCCGTGGCCCTGCTGATGATCGGCGGCGAGTTCGACCTGTCGGCCGGCGTGATGACCGGCTCGACCGCCCTGGTCACGGCCATGCTCGCCACCAAGGCGGGCCTGAACGTGTGGCTCGCGATGCTGCTGTCGCTGGTGTTCGCGCTGGCCGTCGGCGCCCTGAACGGCTGGCTGGTGATCAGGACCGGGCTGCCGAGCTTCATCGTCACGCTCGGCACCTTCCTGGCGTTGCAGGGACTCAACCTGGGTGTCACGCGATGGGTGACGAACACCGTGCAGGTGTCCGGGATGCGCCGCACGGGCGGTTACGAGTCCAGTGGTTTCGTGTTCGCGTCCACGTTCGACATCGGGGACACGGCGTTCCGGATCTCGATCGTGTGGTGGATCGGGTTCGCCGCCCTGGCCGCGTGGGTGCTGATCCGCACGAAGTTCGGCAACTGGATCTTCGCGGTCGGCGGCTCGGCACCCAGCGCGCGGGCGGTCGGCGTGCCGGTCGCACGCACTAAGATCCTGCTGTTCATGACGACCGCCGCGGCGGGCTGGCTCGTCGGCACGATCAACATCCTGCGCTACACGACCGCGCAGGCCAACGAGGGCATCGGCCTGGAGTTCCAGTACATCATCGCCGCGGTGATCGGCGGCTGTCTGCTGACCGGCGGCTTCGGCTCGGCCATCGGCGCCGCGATCGGCGCGTTGATCTTCGGCATGGCCCGCCAGGGCATCGTGTTCGCGAACTGGAACTCCGACTGGTTCATGCTCTTCCTCGGCATCATGCTGCTGGCGGCGGTGCTGGTGAACAACACCTTCCGCCGGCGAGCGGAAAGGGTGCGTCGATGACTGCTCTCATCGAGGTAGAAGGCATCGGCAAGAGCTACGGCAGTGTGATCGCGCTGCGGGACGTGTCCACCGTCGTCAACGCGGGCGAGGTGACCTGCGTGCTCGGCGACAACGGCGCGGGCAAGTCGACGCTCATCAAGATCCTCTCCGGGGTGCACCAGCACGACGCCGGGCGGTTCCTCGTCGAGGGTGAACCGGTGCGGTTCGACTCGCCGCGCGACGCGCTCGACAGGGGCATCGCGACCGTCCACCAGGACCTGGCGATCGTCCCGCTGATGAGCGTGTGGCGGAACTTCTTCCTCGGCGCCGAGCCGACGGTCGGGTTCGGACCGTTCCAGATGCTCGACCGCAGGAAGGGCCGGGACACGGCGCGGTCGGCGCTCGCGGATATGGGCATCGACCTGCGTGACGTCGAGCAGCCGGTCGGCACGCTCTCCGGCGGCGAGCGGCAGTGCGTGGCCATCGCGCGGGCCATCCACTTCGGCGCCAAGGTGATCATCCTCGACGAGCCCACCGCCGCCCTGGGCGTCAAGCAGTCCGGTGTGGTGCTGCGGTACGTCGCGCAGGCGCGGGACCGAGGGCTGGGCGTCGTGCTGATCACCCACAACCCCCGCCACGCCTACCCCGTCGGCACGCGGTTCCTGTTGCTCAAGCGGGGTGTGAGCCTCGGATCGTACGAGAAGTCGGAGATCTCCATCGAGGAGCTGACCCGGCAGATGGCGGGCGGCGCCGAGCTGGAGGCGCTGGAGCACGAGTTGCGGGAGGTCGCTGAGTAGATGCGTGCCACAGAGCGGCTCACGACGGCACAGGCTCTGGTCCGCTGGCTCGTCGCCCAGCGGACGGAGCCTGCGGACGGTCGGGAGGCGCCGCTCTTCGGTGGCGTCTTCGCGATCTTCGGGCACGGGAACGTGCTCGGCATGGGCACGGCCCTCGCCGAGCACCCCGAGCTGCCGGTCTGGCGTGGGCAGAACGAGCAGGGCATGGCGCTGGCGGCCGTCGGGCTGGCGAAGGCCACGGACCGGCGGCAGGTCGGCGTGGCCACGTCGTCGATCGGGCCCGGCGCGTTGAACATGGTCACCGCGGCGGGTGTGGCGCACGCCAACCGCCTGCCGCTGCTGCTCCTGCCGGGGGACACGTTCGTCAGCCGTGCGCCGGACCCCGTGTTGCAGCAGGTGGAGCACTTCGGCGACGGCACCGCCTCGGTGAACGACGCGTTCCGTGCCGTCAGCCGCTACTTCGACCGGATCACCCGGCCGGAGCAGCTGCTGTCGGCGCTGCCGCAGGTCGCCCGCGTGCTGACCGACCCCGCCGAGTGCGGGCCGGTGACGTTGGCGCTGCCGCAGGACGTGCAGGCGGAGGCGTTCGACTTCCCGTCGTCGCTGTTCGAGCCGGTCGTGCACCGGCTGTTGCGGCCCCGGCCGGACTCGGCGGTCCTGGCGCACGCGGCCAACCTGCTGCGGGCCAGCAGGCGGCCACTGATGGTCCTGGGCGGCGGCGTGCGGTACTCGGGGGCCGTCGACGCGGCGCTTGCGTTCGCGGAGCGGCACGGCGTGCCGGTCACGGAGACGACCGCGGGTCGCACGCTCGTGCGGCACGACCACCCCCTGCACGCCGGACCGCTGGGGATCACGGGCTCGGCGTCGGCGAACGCGATGGCCGCGGCCGCCGACCTCGTCCTGGCCGTCGGCACCCGGCTGCAGGACTTCACGACGGCGTCCTGGTCGGTGTTCGCGGACGACGTGCGCCTGGTGTCGGTCAACACGGCCCGCTTCGACGCCGTGAAGCACGGCGGCCTGGCCGTGGTCGGCGACGCACGCGAGACGCTCGGTGAGCTGTCGGTCGAGACCTGGCCGGTCGACCCGGACTGGACGGGCCGGGCGGCGGTGGAACGGGAGCGCTGGGACGCCTACATCGACGGTCTCCGTGCGCCGGGTGCCGAGCTGCCCACGTACGCCCAGGTGGTGGGGGTCGTGAACGACGCGGCCGAGCCGGGTGACTACGTGATGACCGCGTCGGGCGGGCTGCCCGGCGAGCTGATCGGCGGCTGGCGGGCCGTCGGCGACAGCCCGGGGATGGACGTCGAGTACGGGTTCTCGTGCATGGGCTACGAGCTGGCCGGCGCGTGGGGTGCGGCGATGGCCCGTCCGTCCGGCGTGGTCACCACACTGCTCGGCGACGGCTCGTACCTGATGCTGAACTCCGAGCTGTACTCGGCCGCGTTCGCGAGCCACGGGTTCGTGGCCGTGGTGTGCGACAACGACGGGTACGCCGTGATCGACCGCCTGCAACGCGGCAACGGCGGGTCGGCGTTCAACAACATGTACGCCGACTGCCGTTCACCGCTCGAGCAACCGCCTAGAGTGGACTTCGCAGCGCACGCCGCAGCACTGGGCTGCGCCGTGCATCCGGTCGACGGGCTCGACGGACTGGCCGCCGCGTACGCACGGGCCCGCACGGACGCGCGAGCCGGTAGGCCCGCGGTCGTGGTGATCCGCACGCACCCTTCGTCGTGGACGGACGCCGGTGCCTGGTGGGAGGTGGGCGTGCCCGAGGTCTCGACACGGGTCGAGATCGCGGACGCACGCGCGGCGCTGGACAAGGCCAAGGTCGGCCAGGTCCGGTACCTCACGCATCCCTGAGGCCCTGGTGGCTGAGGGCGCCCGCCCACTGGAGGGCGCCCTGCAGGACATCAGCGACGGTATACGTCGTCGTCGTAATCGTCGTCGTCGAAGGCCTCGTCGCCGTTGCCGCCCTCAGAGGACCCGCCACCGCCGGACAGCTCTCGCTGCAGCGCCTCGAAGTCCGTCTGCTGAGTGCTGTATTTGAGCTCTCGGGCTACCTTGGTCTGCTTAGCCTTTGCCCGGCCGCGCCCCATGGCTCGACCCCCTCGCACAGTTGCGGGGCGGCCGGGGGAAACGGCGGCCCCGCTGATCTCGACAACTGGTTCCTGTTAACTACCGTACCGTGCCGATGGGGTCCAGCGCGAAGGGGCACGGCGTTCGAGTGCCGACTGATCGCGTTCGGCGGAACCGTGAAACCATGCGCGGGTGCCTCGACCGTTCGTCGCCTACCTGAGGGTGTACGAACCGTTGTCCGCATTCGACTCGGACGTGGCCGACCGTATCCGAGAATCGGTGCAAAACGGTCAAATCAACTACTCGACGGTAGCCGACCGAGAGCGGGATCTGTGGTTCAGATCACAGCTGTCCCAGCCTGCCACGCTGCTGCCGGGCGAGCTGGCCAACGGCCAGGCGTCGCCGCGGGCGCTGCGTGACGCGATGGTCCTGGACCCGTCCGTCGTGCCCGGCTGCGTGGTGACGGAGCCGCTGGTCTGCCCGCTGGACGTACGGGCCCGCGCGGCGGCGGCCCTGGTCGGTTTCCTCACGACATCCCACCCGACGCTGCTGTCCGGGGCGCTGACGGCCCGCCCGGACACGGTCAGGGAGAAGGCGGCCAGGGTCCTGGCGGAGTTGCCGAGCGGCGCCGTCCACATCGTGTCCACGACCTGGACCGTGCCGCTGCCGTGGTTCACAATCGTCGACCCGGCCCAGCGGCATCTGGTGCTGGCGCCCCAGGCCGACCCGACCCGCCAGGTCTGCTGGCGAGCCACGATCGCCGACGCCCAGGCCCGCGTCGGCAAGGCCCACGGGCTGGCGTCGAAGGCGATGGGTGAGCGGGGGCCGACCAAGGTCCTGGAGGACACGGGGCGGTGGCTGGAGCACTTCGACCCGTCGTCGGCGGTGGAGCTGGACTACGGCGGGCTGGTCCAGCTGATGACCGACGAGCAGATCGAGGGGGACACGTCCGCCGAGGACGTGAACGCGATCGTGTCGGCCCTGGAGCGTGAGGACGTGGAGGAGATCGCGTCCCGCTTCGAACGCCTGCGCGACTTCTGGGGCACGCTGGCGGCCAGAGAACGCAACAACTAGCGGGGCTCGTCGCCGCGTTCGGCGGCCAGCAGGGTGTCCACCGAGGCGCTTCCGGCCTTGTAGCGGGCGCCGATCTCGTCGTTCAGGGCGTCGACCACCTTCTGGACCTCGCGGCGGCGCCTGGACACCGACTCCTCCTCCGCCGCGTACGTGCGCAGGGCCAGGTCGAGGCGCTCGTCGGGCAGGGTGGAGACGTCCGACAGGTCGGCGTCGGAGACCAGTGCCTCCACGTGCCGCCGGTGGGCCTCCGCCCGAGACGGTTCCAGCGGCTGGTGACGGCCGGACCCGGACGGCGAGGCGCGGCCGACGTTGTCCGCGAGGATCTCCGCGAGGCGTTCGACCACCGAGCTGGAGCCGCCCTCCAGGCGCCGCTTCTGCTCGGCCTTCACGATGTCGATCCGGCCGTGGAGCAGGCGTCGCAGGTACGACAGGTCGGTCTCCTCCTGCGCGGCGTCGTCCCGGCGGCTCCTGACCTCGGCCAGGTCGAGTCGTGCCAGGTCACGCACGTAGTCCGGGGCCAGCACCCGGTCGATACGCCTTCGTCCCCCAGGACGGACTTCGATCACGGTGCACATCCTCCGGTACCGGGCCCCCAACCGCCAACCACGGCGTGTCAGTTGCTTTGCGCGACGCTCAACAGCGTACGAACTTCCTCGGACGACATCGGCGGCCGCTGCGCGATTCTGGCCAGACCGGCGGCACGCGCGACCAGCTGCGCGTTGTCCCGGACGCGCTCGCCCCTCGCGTAGGACACGGTGTCCTCCATGCCGACCCGCAGGTGCCCGCCCGCCGACAGCGACGCCAGCATCACCGGCAACGACGTCCTGCCGATCCCGGTGGCCGAGAACGTCGAGCCCTCCGGCATCAGGCGCAGCGCCGCGACGAGGGTCGACACGTCACCCGGCATCCCGCCGGGCACGCCCATGACCAGGTCGACGTGCACGTGACCGCCGGCAGGCAGGTCGTGCTCGTCGAGCAGGCGCCGCAGCGACGAGAGGTGCCCGAGGTCGAAGATCTCGTACTCCGGCACGATCCCGCGCTCGCGCATCCGCCTGTGCAGCTCGACCACGAACTCCCAGCGGTTCATGAAAACGTCGTCGCCGAAGTTGACCGAGCCCATCGTGCAGCTCGCCGAGTCCGGCATCGCCTCGAGCACGCGCAGGCGGTCCTCCTCGGGGTCGGTCACCGCGCCACCCGTCGACAGCTGCACGACCAGCGACGTCGACGACCGCAGCGCCGCCACCGTCTCCTTCAGCCTGCCGAGGTCCAGCGTCGGCCGGGTGTCGTCGCCCCGGATGTGGACGTGGATCATGGCCGCGCCGACCCGCTCGCAGTCCTGTGCGGTCCTGACCAGCTCGTCGAGCGTGACCGGGAGGTTCGGGACGTCGGACTTGGACGACTCCGCGCCGGTGGGCGCGACGGTGATGAGCGTGCCGGTGGACATGCCCGCGATCGTAATCAGCCGCGCAGCCGCCGGGCAGCCTCCCGGCCAAGACCCGGCGTGGCCTCGGGGACGGCGTCCGGGTCGATGGCGGCCTGCACGACGCGGTCCTCCGCGCCGACCAGCAGCTCGGCGTCCAGCGGCACCGAGTACTTCACCAGCGCCAGCGCGATCGGCCCCAGCTCGTGGTGCCGGATCACCGAGCCGACCCGCCCGACCGTCCGCCCGCCTGCCTCCCCTTCCTTCACCTGCACCACGGGGTCACCGGTCTCCGGCAGCACCTCCGGCGAGCCGTCGAGGTGCAGCAGCAGCATCCGCCGGGGCGGCCTGCCGACGTTGTGCACCTTCGACACCGTCTCCTGGCCGCGGTAGCAGCCCTTCGCGACGTGCGCGGCGACGTGCACCCAGCCCACCTCGTGCGGGATCGTGCGGTCGTCGGTGTCGAGGTTCATGCGGGCCCGCGCGGCCTCGACGCGGAAGGCCTCGTAACCCCAGCTGCCCATCGGCCGGGCGCCTGCCGCGGTCAGCCGGGACCACCAGTTCGTCAGCTCGGCACGCGGCACCAGCAGGTCGACACCGAGCGCGCCGCGCCGCACGACCACGTCCTCGGCGGCGGCGACCTCGTGCTGATCGGGTGCAGGCAGCCCGACCGAGGTCAACAGGTCGTCGGTGGTGGGCCCGAGCAGCGTCAGCACCGCACGCTCGGCCGTCGCGTCACGCAGCTCCACCTTCGACCAGAACACCATCGACCGGAGGTACTCCAGCAACGTCTGCCTGCCGCCGCGTGCTCCGGTCGCCCGTGCGCCGGGGTCGGTGTCGAGCCAGACGGTCTCGTCGAGGTGCGCGACCTCCATGTGCGTGTCGACACGGCCCTGGCTGTCGAGCACGAGTGCCTCGGTGGCCGCGCCGTCGGGCAGGTCGGTCATGTGCTGGGAGATGACGAGGTGCAGCCAGGAGAGGCGTTCCGGCCCGGTCACCGCGATCACCTCGCGGTTGGTGCGGTCGACGACCGCGACCTTGCGTGCCGCGGCCCGCTGCTCGGCGAACGGGTCGCCGTAGTGCCATGGCACGCCGGCGTCCGGCGAGCCGTCAGGCGCGGGAATCGCGGTCATCGGCTATCTCCTTCTGTGTCAACTGTCGCTCTCGCTCCTCCGCTGACGACGCCGTCTTCCCTCCTGCGCGCGGAGGCCCAGGGCTCGTTCCTCGCCGGGCCTCCGTGCTCGTCAGTCCAGACGGCGCCCGCTCCGTCGCTCCGCTCCCGGCACTTCTCACACAGCCCGGACAGGGCGAGGTGGCTGGCATCCAGTGCGAACCCGAAGCGGGAGCGCAGTGTTCCGCGCAGCTCGTCCATCAGCTCGCACGGCGCCTCGATCACGGTGTCACACCGGTGGCAGACGAGGTGGACGTGCTGGTGCTCGTGGACGGAGTAGTTGGGCGCGCCGTGGCCGAGGTGCGTGTGCCGCACGATGCCGAGGTCCTCGAGCAGCTCGAGCGTGCGGTAGATGGTGGTGATGTTGACGCTCGGGGTCGACCGCTGGACGTGCTGGCAGACCTGTTCCGGGGTGGCGTGCTCGAGGTCGAGCAGCGCGTCGAGCACGAGCTGACGCTGCGGTGTCATTCGCATACCGCGCTCGTGCAGTGTGCTTTTCAGCTCCTGGATGTTGGTTGCCACACCATGAATCGTAGGCTCTTCGTATGCGCGTGCTGGTGATGCTGGACGGAACCGTCGTCGACCCCGGGACCCCGGTGATCCGGGTGGACGACCTGGGGATCACCCGAGGCGACGGTGTCTTCGAGACGATCCTGGTGGTCGACGGGAAGCCCCGCGAACTGGGACCGCACCTCGACCGGCTGGACCGGTCGGCAGCCATGCTCCAGCTCCCGCCGCCGTCCCGGCCCGACTGGGAGCACTGCGTCCAGGCCGTGCTGGACAACTGGCGGGGCGGCGCGGAGATGGCGCTGAAGATGATCTACACCCGAGGTCCGGAGTTCGGCGACGGCACGCCGACCGGCTATGCCATGGGCCTCGAGATCGGCGAGAAGGTGTTGCGGGCACGGCAGACCGGCGTCGCGGCGATCACGCTCGACCGCGGGTACGACCCGGAGATCGTGTCGCGGGCACCGTGGCTGCTGCTGGGTGCGAAGTCGTTGTCGTACGCGGTGAACATGGCGGCCACCCGGCACGCGGAGTCGGTCGGCGCTTCCGAGGTCATCTTCATCGCGGCGGACGGCTCGGTGCTGGAAGGACCGACGTCCTCGGTGGTGCTGGTGAACGGGCGGACCCTGCGGACCACGCCGCCGTCGAGCGGGATCCTGAAGGGGACGACCCAGGGCGCGCTGTTCCGCGCGGCGGAGCGGGCCGGCTGGGTGACCAAGGTCGAGCCGGTCACCCTGGCCGAGCTGCGTGAGGCGGACGCCCTGTTCATGGCGTCCAGCGTCCGCAAGATCACCCGTGTGCACACGCTGGACGGCACCGCGCTGGCCGACACGACAGACCTGCGCGAGGAACTGAACGCCCTGTACGAGTCGGAGTACTGACCGCTTCAGCCGGGGTATCGCGGGATCGTCGCCGCCTGTAGGTGGCGGGTGAGCTTGTCGCACGCGTCCTCGAGGGCGGCCGTGAGACGACGACACGTGTCCGGGTGGTCGAAAATCAGCCGGAGGGCGTCGCCGTCGTACTCTATTCCACGATTGGGTGGAGGTTCATCCGTGGTCGACCACCGCGCCGATCCGAAGGCGCTCCGGTTCCTCATCGGCCATGATCTCAAGACGTCGCGGGAGCGTGCCCGGGTCACGCAGGAACAGGCGGCCAAGGCGATCGGCTGTAGCCAGGGGAAGGTCAACCACCTCGAGTCCGGGCGGAACCAGCAGCAGCCCGAGGAGGTGACGAGACTTCTTCGCTTGTACGGCGCCGATGTCGAGCACGTGGACCGGATGGCCTCCCTCGCGGGCAGGGCTGACCAGGACACGTGGTGGGCGCCGTTCAGCGAGGTACTCCCCAACTGGTTCAGGACCTTTGTCGGCCTGGAGGGCCTCGCCATCACGGAGTTCTACTACAAAACGTTGCTGCTGCCCGGGCAGCTTCAAATACCGGAATACGCCGAGGCGCTGCTCGTGGACAATCTTCGAGTCCCGCCGGCAGAAGTCCCGCATGTCGTGCAGGCCCGAATGGCGCGGCAGAGGGTGCAGAGTGATGAGAGTCCGCTGCGGTTCCGCGCGGTGATCGAGCAGTACGTACTCGACCGGATCGTCGGCAGCTCAAAGATCATGCGAGCGCAGCTTGAGTGCCTACTCGCGTTGATGGCGCGAGACAACGTCGAGTTGCACGTGATGCCGGCCGAGGTGGCAGTGCACGACGGCCTCGACGGTGAGTTCCTGCTGCTGGACTTCGACGAGGCGCAGAGCATCGGCTACATCGAGTACCAGAACGGCGCCGTCTATGTGCAAGATCAAGATCAGGTCGGCCTGTATAATTTGGCTGCGGATCGACTCTGTGCGGCGGCGTTGTCCGAGGCCGATTCCGTGTCATTCATCGAGAACCGGCTCTCCGCGTTGGAGGCATGAAATGACCCCGCAATGGCGGAAGTCGAGCTTCAGCAGCAACGGCGAGGCCTGCGTCGAGATTGCACCGGCTCTCGAGCAGGTGCTGGTACGGGACAGCAAGTGCCCCGACGCCGGCATGATCGAGCTGCCGGTCCCCGCCTGGGCCACCTTCGTCCGGTTAACCAGCCACTCGGCGTAGGTACGCCGACGTGTGGGGCTGCAGTGGCTGGCCCATCATCGCGCGTTCCTCGACGTAGGCCAGGTCGCCGTTGTTGACCAGGCCGTACAGCCGCTTCGCGCCGTTGACCTCCTTGGCCGACTCCGTGCGCATGACGACGTCCGTCGCCAGCTCCCACGACGTCTGCGTGCGGTTCTCGCCGTAGAAGATCTCGATGATGCCTGTCGGGTGGGCCAGGAGCAGCTCGATCTTGTCGTCCGGCTGCGGTCGCCACCAGCCGACCTCGCGGGCCGCTGGCCTGATGACCTTGCCGTCCGCATCCACCAGCCAGGCGCGGCTCTCGTAGTACACGAAGGGCCTGCCGTCGTGGGCGAAGACCACCTGCTGGCTGAAGTGCTGCGCCTCGATGGTCGGGTACACGACCTCACCCTCACCGCGCCACACGCCGATCAGCGGCAGCAGGGGCAGCAGCGCGTCGTGGAGGTTCGCGCCCTCGCGCAGGTTCGCCGTGTCGTTCGGGATCGGGAGGTCCGGCCACTGGGGGACGTTGCGCTCCCGGGTGCTGTTGGCGCGTTCGGCCGCCGCACGCAGGGCCGCGTCGCCGCTGCCGGGCACCGGTGGCCCGTCGGGAGTGGTCATGAGTGTCGCCCCGCGATGCGGGTGGCCAGCAGGCCCAGCGTGACGGTGCCCGCCAGTGCGGCGGCGATCAGCAACGAGGTGACGAACAATTCCACCCGTGGAGGATATGGCAACGCGGGGCGGCCCATTGACATGGCCGCCCCGCGTCTGGTTACGAGCCTTCTCAGCCGACGGACACGGCTACCGGGTGCAGACCCGGGCCGGCCGCGGTCACCTTCGTCTCGCCGTTGCCGCCGCGGTGGAGGGCGCGGACCGTCCACTCGCCCGGCGCGGCGAAGAACCGGAAGTCACCGTCCGAGGACGACACGACCTCGGCGGTGAACTCGCCGCTCGAGTCGAGGAGACGCACGTACGCACCGCCCACCGCGACGCCGTCGGCGGTCACCTTGCCGCTCAGCACGATCTCCTTGGCGAGGTCCACCCCGGCGGGCAGCGTGGCGCCCTGCTCCGGCGCGCCGCAACCGTCGTTGGCCATTCCCGTCTCCTTCTCTGGGCCTGCGGTTCGCTCCGCAGGCTCCGACTACTTCGTGCCTGGGCCGATCTCGACCGGCACACCCACCAGCGACCCGTACTCGGTCCACGAGCCGTCGTAGTTCTTGACATCCGGGTAGCCGAGCAGCTCGTGCAGCGCGAACCACGTGTGCGAGCTGCGCTCACCGATGCGGCAGTAGGCGATGGTGGCCTTGGACTCGTCGATCCCCGCGTCCTTGTACAGCTCGCGCAGCTCGTCCTCGGAACGGAACGTGCCGTCCTCGTTGGCCGTCTTGCTCCACGGCACGTTGATGGCCGACGGGATGTGGCCGCCGCGCTGCGCCTGCTCCTGCGGGAGGTGCGCGGGTGCGAGCAGCTTGCCGGAGAACTCGTCCGGCGACCGCACGTCGACCAGGTTCTTCGCGTTGATCGCGTCGACGACCTCGTCGCGGAACGCGCGGATCGCCAGGTCCTGCTCCTGCGCCTTGTAGCCCGTCTCGTCGCGGGTCACGGCGTCCTTGGACAGCGGGCGCCCGTCCAGCTCCCACTTCTTGCGGCCGCCGTCGAGCAGCTGCACCGACTGGTGGCCGTACAGCCTGAAGTACCAGTACGCGTACGCGGCGAACCAGTTGTTGTTGCCGCCGTAGAGGACCACCTTGTCGTCGTTGCCGATGCCCTTGGCGGACAGCAGCTTCTCGAAGCCCTCGCGGTCGACGAAGTCGCGGCGCACCGGGTCCTGCAGCTCGGTCTTCCAGTCGATCTTCACCGCGCCGGGGATGTGGCCGCCGTCGTAGGCGGAGGTGTCCTCGTCGACCTCGACGAACACCACCCCGGGGCTCTCCAGGTTCTCTTCGGCCCAGTCGGCGGTGACCAGCACGTCTTCGCGGCTCATTGGAGCGCTCTCTCCTTCGTTGGGGTGAATCGGCGGATCAAGAGGTAGGTCTCGCAGCCGAGGCAGAACGCGAACGCCGCGTTGAGGAACGCCGCGGCCAGCGCCAACGCCGTCGCGACGATGCCGAGCGGGGTCACGTCGAACGCGTAGCCCAGCACGCCGAGGACGGCGAACCCGAAGCCGACGCCCTGCGCGAACCGCAGCGGGGCGGTGTCCTCCCGCTCGTCCGTCGGCCCGAGCCGGGGAGCGACGAGCGCGCGGTACACGACCGAGTAGGGCGCGGCCCGGAAGCCGGCGAACGCACCGATGGCGAACACCACGGCCTGCGCGGCGAGCAGCGGCCACCAGCCGGTGACCAGTACGACCGCCAGGACGACGGTGGTGACCCACGCCGCGAAGCGCGGACCTCGGGGATCGACCCCGGTCAAGCCACCGGACATGGGCACCTCCTGACTGAGGGGCATGCGAAGCGAACGCACGGCTGGAGAGGGAGAACCAGCGCGGGCGGAGGCCCCGTCACGGGGCAGGGTCCACCCGGTCAGTCAGCTGCTGGACACAGGCTCGAGTCGACGCGGCAGTAGTCCACCGCGCGGCGCCTGGTCAGCATCGAGTACACGCCTAGCACAGTACCGCCGCCTCCCCTGGTGGTGGACGGTCTGCCCACTTACTGGGACGGCCCGAGATGGGGTCGCAGCGCCGCGAGCAGCTCGTCCCGCGCGGGTACTCCGCCGACCCGCAGGATCTCCCTGCCGGTGCCGTCGACCGCGATGGTGGTCGGGGTGCGCAGGACCGACAGCTCGCGTGCCAGGTCAGGCCGCTCTGTCAGGTCCAGCTCGGCGTGGTGGAGGCCGTCGGTGCGGGTGGCGAGGTCGGACAGCAGTACCCGCGTGTGCCTGCACGGCGCGCAGAACGTGGTCGACAGCTGCACCAGCGTCACTCCAGCCGGGCGCACCAGAGCCGCGACCTCCGGGGGGAGCGCACTCTCGCGGGTGGCCCGCACCCGCCCGTCGCGTGCCTTCATGGTGACGCCGACCGCGCTCGCGAGCACGAGCGTGCCGACCAGGACGAGCACCCCGACCATGCGACTCCCACGAGCTACGAGCTGCCGAGCACCACGTCACTGGCGGTGCCCTTGACCGACAGTACGCCCGGCTCGACGGTCACGGCCGTGGGTGTGACGGTGAACGGGAGCTTGCCGGGGTCGAGGGTGAAGTTGAGTGCCTGCTTGACCGCGGCGTCCAGCGTGGGCGGCAGCTGACCCGTGCCGAGCACCGAGTTGGACAGCTCGATGCGGCTCGGCGTGAAGGTCATCTTGGCGCCCTCGACCAGCGAGATGATGCCGTAGGTGCAGGCCTCGGTCTCCTCGCCGCCGATCTCGATGGTCGCGCAGATCCGCGCACCCGCGGTGGTGTCCTCTATCTCCGCCTCGGCCGCGCGCTCGGCGGCCTCCTGCTCGGCGTCGGTGCGGTCGTCCGGGTCGGTGAGCACGTCCTGCTCGGTGACCGGGTCGATCTTGACGTTGGTGATCGACCGGATCGCCGTGTTCTCGTTGTTCGCGATGGCCCGGTTGACGTCCGAGGCCTTGACCTTGACCTGGCCCTCGACCTCGCGGACCTTGACCTCCTTCAGCGAGCCGGAGACCAGCTCGCCGAGCGGCGCCTGCACGTCCCGCATCTCGATGTGCACCTCTAGGTCGCGGAGGGTGTCCTCGACGGGCACACCCCTGGCATCGATCGTGACGTGGGAGTACTCGCCGGAGATCGCCTGCGCGAGGAAGGAGAAGCCGCCGACCTTCACCGCGGGGTCGTCGGAGAGGTCGAACTGGTCACGTGCCCGCTTCGACACCTGGTACTCGAAGATCGCCGCGGCGCTGAAGTCCGCGACGACCAGCAGCCCGACCAGGACCACGAGCGCGATGACGAGCCTGCGCACCCTCCTCGACCGGCGTTTGCGAGGCGCGGGTCGGGGCGGCGTGTCTGTCGTCGTCATGGGTCCAATGATCCTCGGTGGGGTCCGCGGGCCTGTCAGGGGTACTCACGAGCGATAATTACGTTACGTTCATGTTTCCGTGGTCCCAGGAGTCACACTGGTTGCCAAGGATCACTCGATCGTTGGTGCAGACGTGTGACGCATACGTCACGACCAGGACATTCGCTCGCCACACCGGTTATTCTCCCGAAAAGCCACGGAGCGTATCCAGAGAGGCGGGCCTCATGAGCCTCGACCTGCTACTGCTTACCGCGGACCCGACGCCGGGCTCGGTCGTGCCATCCCTGATGTTGCTGCCCCACCACGTGCGCACCCAGGCGCCCGAGGTCACCGCCCTGCTCGAGGCGGGCTCACGGGACGTGGTCCTCGTCGACGCGCGTACCGATCTCGCCGCGGCCAAGAGCCTCTGCCGGCTCCTGACCTCGGGTGGGGACAGCGCCCCTGTCGTCGCCATCGTCAACGAGGGCGGCCTCGTCGCCGTTAACTCGGAGTGGCGGGTCGATGACATCCTCCTACCGACCGCCGGACCCGCCGAGGTGGATGCGCGGCTGCGGCTGCTGACCTCCAGGGGCCCCGCCGGCGCCCCCGGCGCGGACGGTGCCCTGCGGCTGGGTGAGCTGGTCATCGACGAGGCGACCTACATGGCCCGCCTTCGCGGTCGGCCGCTCGACCTGACCTACAAGGAGTTCGAGCTCCTGAAGTACCTGGCGCAGCACGCCGGGCGCGTCTTCACGCGTGCGCAGCTGCTGCAGGAGGTCTGGGGCTACGACTTCTTCGGCGGCACCCGCACCGTGGACGTCCACGTGCGGCGGCTGCGTGCCAAGCTCGGCACCGAGCACGAGCAGATGATCGGCACCGTGCGCAACGTGGGCTACAAGTTCGTCCAGCCCCCGAAGTCCGCCCTCGGCGAGGAGATCGCGGAAGAGCCGGTCGACGCCCAGTTCTGACCTGAGACGGTAACGTCGGGCTCGTGGAGATCACCTGGCGAGACGAGCCCGACGATTCCGTGCTGCCGCTGCTCCTCGCGGCCCGCGAGGCCGACGGCACGCCGGAGGTCGGGCCGGGTGGGCCGCTGCCACGCGAGTTCCGCGGCGGCAGGCACCTCCTCGCCACCGACGGCGGGACCCTCGTCGGCTACGCGCACGTCGACCCGGCGGGTGACGCATTCGGCAACCAGATCGTCGAGCTGTTCGTCCACCCCGCGCACCGGGGCAACGGTATCGGCACGGCGCTGGTCGACGAGGTGCTGACCGTCGACGGCCCGTTGCGGCTGTGGTCGCACCGGGACCACCCGGCCGCCGCGCGAATCGCCGAACGGAAAAGCCTCGGCCGCGTCCGCGAACTGCTTCTCATGCGGCTCGGCAACGACATTCCGCTACCGGAACCGGTCTGGCGTGACGGCGTCCGTGTCCGCGCTTTCGTTCCAGGGCAGGACGAGGCGGCGATGGTCGCGGTCAACAAACGGGCATTCGACTGGCACCCGGAACAGGGAATGCTCACCGTCGCCGACGTTGTCGCGGCCGAGCGGGAATCCTGGTTCGACGCCGACGGCTTCTTTCTCGCGGTGGACGAAAAAGACGACGTCATCGGTTTCCACTGGACGAAGGTGCACGGCGACGGCACCGGCGAGGTGTACGTCGTGGGCGTGGACCCCGACGCGCAGGGCGGCGGGCTCGGCCGGGCACTCACCCTGGTCGGCCTGCACCACCTCAAGGCGCGCGGCGTTCCCGAGACAATCCTCTACGTCGAGTCCGACAACGGGCCTGCTGTCGCGGTGTACACCCGTTTGGGTTTCACCCTCGCGTACACCAACGTCGCCTACCAGCGGTAATACCTTCATCACGGTGGTCGGAAGCAACAAAGGTCACAATCTGGTCTTGTTCACCTGGTGTTCACCCCAACACCCGGGGCTGTCCATTCCCGCTCCCTAGCGTCCGCGCTGCACGCCTTGAGGCTGTCGCGCCACTCGGTCGTGCGAGCAGTTCAGTGACATCGAGTTGCCCCGAGAGGATCCAGTGAAGCGCATCCGCTACGGCCGTATCACGGCCATCGTCACTGCCGGCGCCCTGGCGCTGACGGCCTGTGGGAACGACCCGGCGTCGGACTCCGGGAGTAACGACAGCGCCGGCGGCGACACCGCCGCCGCCAGCGACCTGGCCGGCACCCTCGCAGGCTCAGGCGCCACCTCGCAGGAGTCCGCGCAGAACGCGTGGATCGCGAAGTTCGGCGAGGCCAACCCCGACGTCGACCTGTCGTACGACCCGGTCGGCTCCGGCGGTGGGCGCAAGGCCTTCCTCGACGGCGGTGCCGCGTTCGCAGGCTCCGACTCCGCGATGAAGGACGAGGAGCGCACCAGCGCCAAGGAGCGCTGCGGTGGCGGCGACGCCTACGAGCTGCCGCTCTACATCAGCCCGATCGCGGTGGTGTACAACCTCCCGAGCCTCAAGGACCTGCAGCTGTCCCCGTCGACCGTCGCGAAGATCTTCGACGGCAAGATCTCCAAGTGGAACGACGCGGCCATCGCGGCGGACAACCCCGGCGCGACGCTGCCCGACACGGGCATCACGCCGATCAACCGCTCGGACGAGTCGGGCACCACGCAGAACTTCACCGACTACCTGTCGAAGACGGCGAAGGCCGACTGGCCCTACCCGGCGACCGGCAACTGGCCCAAGCAGGGCACGCAGTCCGCGCAGGGCACCTCCGGTGTCGTGCAGGCCGTGCAGGGTGGCGAGGGCACCATCGCCTACGCCGACCACAGCCAGGCGGGCACCCTGGGTGTCGCCAAGATCAAGGTCGGCGAGAAGTTCGTCGAGCCGACGGCCGAGGGCGCTGCCAAGGTCGTCGAGGAGTCCCCGAAGGTGTCGGGTCTGCCGGAGCACGACCTGGCCCTCGACCTGAAGCGTGACACCACGACCGACGGTTCCTACCCGCTGCTGCTGGTGTCCTACATCATCGTGTGCTCGAAGTACGACGACGCCGAGCAGGGCAAGCTCGTTAAGGCCTACGTCAGCTACATCGCGTCGGCCGACGGCCAGAAGGTGGCCGCGGACGAGGCAGGCTCCGCGCCGATCTCGGACTCGCTGCGCACCGAGGTCGAAGCGGCCCTCACCTCCATCGCCTAGTAGTACGGTCCACTTAGGTCCGGTGGGTGGCCACGGTGCCGCCCGCCGGACCTAGGTCCGTCCCCCTCCTGTTGACGGAGATCGCACAGTGACCACAACGGAAGAGCCCAGGCTCCAAGAGAAGCCGGCGGTCAATCGTCCACCACAGCGTCCAGGCGACCGGGTCTTCTCGGCGAGCGCGAAGTACGCGGGTGTCCTCATCCTCGTCGTGCTCGCGGCGGTCGCGATCTTCCTGATCGTCGAGGGCTGGCCGGCGATCTCGACGTCGAGCGAGCGGCTGACGGCCAGCATCAACTGGCTCGAGGGCAAGTCCGTCCTCGGTTACGTCGGCCCGCTGGTGTTCGGCACGATCCTCGCCGCGCTGATCGCGCTCGTCATCGCGACGCCGATCGCCATCGGGGTCGCGTTGTTCATCTCGCACTACGCGCCGAGACGAGTCGCTTCCGGACTCGGGTACGTCATCGACCTGCTCGCCGCGATCCCCAGCGTCGTCTACGGCCTGTGGGGCGCGCTCTGGCTGATGCCGAAGGTCCACCCGTTCTTCGACTGGCTCACCACCTACTTCGGCTGGATCCCGCTGTTCGCCGGGCCCGCGGCCAACCCGCCACGCACGATCCTCACGGCGGGCATCGTCCTCGCGGTCATGATCCTGCCGATCATCACGGCGGTGTCGCGGGAGATCTTCCTCCAGACGCCGACGCTGCACGAGGAGGCGGCGCTCGCGCTGGGCGCCACGCGCTGGGAGATGGTCCGCATTGCGGTCCTGCCCTTCGCACGGTCCGGCATCATCTCCGCCACCATGCTCGGCCTCGGCCGCGCGCTCGGCGAGACGATGGCCGTCGCCATGGTGCTCTCGCCGGGGCTCATGTACTCGATCTTCATCCTCAAGGCGGGCCAGCAGCAGAACATCGCCGCGAACATCGCGCTGAAGTTCCCCGAGGCCTCCGGGCTCGGCGTCAACGTGCTGATCTTCACCGGTCTGGTGCTGTTCGTGATCACCCTTCTCGTCAACATGTTCGCGCGGTGGATCGTCAGCCGCCGGGCGGAGTTCTCGGGGGCCAACTGAGATGACGACATCACTGGACACCCCGCTCCTCCCCGTGAGCCTCACCGCGGGGAAGCTGCCCAGGTACACCCCGCTCGCGGTGCTCGTCGTGTCGTTCGTGGTCGTCGGTGGCCTGCTGTCGCTGCTCGGCTCGTTCAGCGTCGCGTTGACCGTGGTGCTCGGCGCCATCGTGTTCGCGGTCGCCCTGGTGCTCATCTCGCGGATGGTCGAGGGCGGCAGGGCCGCGAAGGACCGCCTCGCCACGACGCTGATGTACTCGGCGTTCATCCTGGCGCTGATCCCGCTGGTCAGCCTGCTGTGGACGGTGATCTCGAACGGCGTCCAGCGGTTCGACCTCTACTTCCTCAACACGACCATGCGCGGCGTCTACGGCGGCATGGACGCGGGTGGCGCCTACCACGCGATCATCGGCACGCTGGAGATCACCGCGTTCGCGACGGTCATCTCCGTGCCGATCGGCCTGCTCACCGCCGTCTACCTCGTCGAGTACGGGCCAACGCGGCTCGGCAAGCTGATCACGTTCTTCGTCGACGTCATGACCGGCATCCCGTCGATCGTCGCAGGCCTGTTCGCCTACGCGCTCTTCGCCCTGTTCTTCGGGCCCGGGGTGCGGATGGGGGTGGTCGGCTCGGTCGCGCTGGCGGTGCTGATGATCCCGGTGGTCGTGCGTGCGTCCGAGGAGATGCTCAAGCTCGTGCCGAACGAGCTGCGCGAGGCCGCGTACGCGCTCGGCGTGCCGAAGTGGCTGACCATCGTGAAGGTCGTGCTGAGAACCGCGGCGGCAGGCATCGTCACCGGCATCACGCTGTCCATCGCGCGTGTCATCGGCGAGACCGCGCCGCTGCTGCTCGCCGCCGGGTACACGAACTCGCTGAACGGGGACCTGTTCGACGGCCGGATGATGACCCTGCCGGTGTACGTGTTCCGCTCCTACAGCCAGGGACTCGTGCCGAAGGGCATCACGGACATCAACTACCAGCGGGCGTGGGCCGCGGCACTGACGCTGATCATCATCGTGATGCTGCTGAACCTCGTAGCCCGTCTCATCTCACGGTTCTTCGCGCCCAAGACCGGCCGCCGGTAAGGACAAGGAAACATGGCCAAGCGACTGGACATTTCGGACCTCAACATCTACTACAGCGACTTCCTCGCGGTCGAGGGCGTGTCCATGGCGGTCGAGCCGCGTGCGGTGACGGCCTTCATCGGACCGTCCGGCTGTGGCAAGTCGACGGTGCTGCGGTCCCTCAACCGCATGCACGAGGTGATCCCGGGCGCGCGCATCGAGGGCAAGATCGCCCTCGACGGCGAGGACCTGTACGGCCGCGAGGTCGACCCGGTGCGGGTGCGCCGGTCGATCGGGATGGTGTTCCAGCGGCCCAACCCGTTCCCCACCATGTCGATCGCCGCCAACGTGATCGCGGGCATGCGGCTGAACAACAAGCGCATGTCGAAGTCCGCCGCGGAGGAGATCGTCGAGCAGTCCCTGCGCGGCGCGAACCTGTGGAACGAGGTCAAGGACCGGCTGGCGCGGCCGGGCTCGTCGCTGTCGGGTGGGCAGCAGCAGCGTCTGTGCATCGCTCGTGCCATCGCCGTGCAGCCGGACGTCCTGCTGATGGACGAGCCGTGCTCCGCGCTCGACCCGATCTCCACGCTCGCGATCGAGGACCTCATCGGCGAGCTGAAGCAGGACTACACGATCGTCATCGTCACGCACAACATGCAGCAGGCGGCACGCGTGAGCGACCAGACGGCGTTCTTCAACCTCGCGGGCGTCGGGCAGCCGGGCAAGCTCATCGAGATGGACGCGACGGAGAAGATCTTCTCCAACCCGAGCCAGAAGGCCACTGAGGACTACATCTCCGGAAGGTTTGGCTGAGCGGAGCTTGCTGATCACGCCGGTTTCGCGAACGGGAACCTTCCGTCTGGGGCATACGTCACAATAGTGTCCCAGGTGGAAGGGGTGTTCCTCATGCTTGACGCGGGTGGCGGCGGCGGGGTCCCGTCGATGTCGGGGTTGAAGGAAGCGGCGCTGGCCGGTGCCTTCACCGTCAACGAGACGGGCGGCAAGGCGATGCTGGCCGCGATCCGCGACATGGCCGCCTGGGTCGACGACAACATGGCCGACCTCAACACCACGCACCGGGCGCTGCCGCTGGGCAGGAGCAACGGCGCGAACCTGATGAAGCCCTACATGCAGCAGGTCTTCACCGACGACCAGGGCTTCGTGACCAGGCTGAAGGAGTTCCGCGCGTCGCTGGTCGACGCCGAGGCCGCCATCACCGAGGCGATGCGGCAGTACGGTACGACCGAGAGTGACATCACGGGGACGTTCCGTGCGGTCTAGCCCGGTCGTGGCCACCGCCGTCGCCCTGTTCGCCCTGCTCGCCGGCTGCACGGAGCAGACCTCCGGTGACCCGTCCGCGAGCGGTGAGCCGACGGGCACGTCCGAGCAGCCGACCGACGAGCCGACGACCACCCCCAGCGAGAGCGGCGGCGGGGTGGCCGACCTCCAGCCGTGCGACATCCTCGAGCCCGCCGACGTCCAGGGGCTCCAGCTCACCGGTGGCGAGGAGAAGGAGGTCAGCGGGGCGCGGGTGTGCCGGTACCGGTACGAGGGCGCCACGCTGAACGACTCCTTCACGGTCTCCGTCGAGCTGTTCGACGGCATCGGCCTCGACGACCTCAACGTCGACGACATCCAGCCGATGAAGGTCGGCGGCCACGACGGTGCCTCGTTCACCGACCCGGGCGGCGGCTGCGGCGTGAGCATCGGCGTGACCGACACCTCGCGCGTCGACAACACCGCCGTCGGCGGCGAGAACCAGGAACTGGCCTGCCGGCTCGCGACGCAGCTGGCCACGGCCGTCGAGAAGCGACTGCCATGAGGAGGGCGTGATGGCATCCCGCAACCCTCGCCACCATGACCGCACGCAGGACCCGAACAGCTCGACCTACATCGACCGGCGGTCCACCACCGAGACCGGCCAGCAGGTCCGCACCGACACCGAGCACCGGATCACCCGCGAGGACGAGCAGGGCTGGTGGCTCCAGCAGCTGATCAACAAGTTCACGCACGAGGGCCGGGTGCAGGACACCTACAACCAGGAGATGGCCTCCCGCGCCACGACCCTCGCGCAGGGCATCGACACCCGCGACGGCCCGATCTCCAGCTGCACCAACTACATGGGCGTCCCGCACGAGAAGCTCAAGGCCATGGTCAACGAGGACGCCTCCCCCGACGACGTCGGCTCGTCGGGTGACCTGTGGATCGACGCGGGCAACGCCATGGTCCGCTTCCAGGAGGGCGTCGCCTCGGCCATCAACAACAGCGAGGCGGACTGGCAGGGCGCGGCGGGCAACTCGGCCAGAGGGTTCATGGCGGAGGTCGGCAACTGGGTCGGCGCCGCGGGCCAGGGCGCGCAGCTGGCGGGCACGCAGACCAACCTCCAGGCGTCCGCGCTCGCCGACGCCAAGCGCAACATGCCGGAGCCGGTCGACTTCGACCTGGACGCGGCCCGCGCCGACCTCCTGACGACCACGAACCCCGTGACGTTCGCGTCGAAGCTCGGCACGTACATGAACCAGTACAACGAGCAGCAGGCCGCGCACGAGGAGGCGGCGGGTGTGGTCGGCCAGTACGACAGCGGCCTTGCCGGCGCCAGCACCATGCCCGCGTTCGGCCCGCCGCCGCAGCTGTCCGACGGGGGCGGTGACGTCAACGTCCAGCGGTCCCAGATCGACCGCACGGACAACGAGAACCTGTACGACAACGACGACGACTCGTCCGGTTCGAACAACATCCGGGACACGAGTCTGCCGCCGGGGCACACCGACATCCCGTCGACCAACCCCAACGACCCGAACGATCCGAACAACCCCGGTAAACCCAACGACCCGAACGATCCCGACAACCCGGGAAACCCGAACGACCCAGGGTCGGGCAACGGCAACGGCAACGGGAACGGGAACGGTTCCGGGAACGGGGACGGCTCGGGCAACGGCGACGGCAACGGGAACGGCTCGGGGTCGGGCAACGGCTCCGGCAACGGTTCCGGGAACGGCAGCACCAACCCGAGCGGTGACCTGCCTGGACTGCCGGGACCCGGACAGTTCCCCACACCGGGTACCAGCGGTGGCGGCAACCCCGGCGGGACCGGCGGCGGCCAGAACGCCAACTTCCCCGGCGGCACGCCGCTGCCCATCGGCGGCCTGCCAGGGGCGACCGGCGTCGGGGACCTCGAACGCGGCCGTGGCTTCGGCGGCGGCCGTGGGTTCGGACCCGGCGGTGGCCTCGGCTCGGGAGGTGTGCCCGGCTCGTCGGGTTCCTACGGCTCCGGCGGCAACCAGCTCGGCCGTGGACCGGGTGCCGGGATGGGACCGGGCTCGGCGGCCGCGGCTGAGGGCGGCGCACTCGGCCGAGGTGGCGCCGCGGGTGGCCGAGGCGGTTCCGGCGGGATGATGCCGCACGGCAGGCGCGGCGAGGACGAGGAGGACGGCGAGCACCAGCGCGCGTCGTACCTCGTCGAGGGCGACCCCGACGCCGTGTTCGGCACCGACGAGATGACAGCGCCACCGGTGATCGGTGAGTGATGGCGGGCTTCACACTGTCCCTGCCCGCCGCGGACGTCCTGGCGCAGACCCTGGAGGTCAACCTCCGGCAGTTCCCCTTCGAGATCCCGTACTTCGGTGAGTACGAGCGGGACCGGCGGCGCATCGCCGCCGAGGTGTTCGTCGACCTGCGCAGGCAGGGCCTCGTCCATGGCGCCGACATCGACCCGGAGCTGGTCCGCGCGCTGCGGACGCTGTCGGAGTACGTGATCACCGTCGGGGTGATGGGAACGGTGGAGAAGACCAGGAAGGTCTACGCGCGGGCCGCCGCGGCCGGGGAGCACGGCGTGCTGGCCGTCATGGAGGGCGACACCCTGCGGGTGGAGCCGATCCGGCCCACCGCGCTCGCCGTGTCGCTCGTCGGTCTGCTGCCCGCGTTGGAGTCCGCACCCGGCCAGTCGGTCACGATCACGCTGCCGGGCACCGCGGACCGGCCCGAAGCCGACGAGATCATGGCGCCGGTCTACCGCACGCAGAACAGCGACCAACAGCAGCTGCGGCTGGCGGAGAGCTATCTGAGCAGACCGAGGACGGGCACCGGCCTGTTCACCGTGTCGGGCAGGGACCGTCGCACCGGGCTCGAGCGGCAGGGCGGTCAGGTCACATGGATCGACACCGACGCGGGCCGCTACCTCGCGGTGGTGCGGCCACCCGGTGAGGACGGCCGGGTCCGCGGCACGTACAGCCCCGCCGACCCAGCGCGCCTGACCCAGCAGCTCGGTGAGCTGATCGAGTCGATCGCCCCACGTCGCTGAGTGACGCTCAGAGCTCGTCGTCGTCGGCGTAGCCGGGCATGCGGCCGGTCACCACGAAGACGACCCGCTTGGCCACCGACACGGCGTGGTCGGCGAAGCGCTCGTAGAAACGGCCGAGCAGCGTCACGTCCACCGCGGCGGCGACGCCGTGTGGCCAGTCCTTCTCCATGATCACCGAGAACAGGTGGCGGTGGAGGTCGTCCATCTCGTCGTCCGCCTCCTCGAGGGAGCGGGCCTTCTCGACGTCCTGGTTCAGGATCACGCTCTCGGCGGAGCGTGCCAGCTCGACCGCGACCCGGCCCATCTCGGCGAAGTACGGACGCACCTGCTCCGGCAGCACCGGGTTCGGGTGACGGCGGCGGGCGGCCTTGGCCACGTGGAGTGCCAGGTCACCCATGCGCTCGAGGCTCTCCGCCGCGTGGATGGCGGCCAGCACGGTGCGGAGGTCGGTCGCGACCGGGGCCTGCAGCGCCAGCAGTGCGTAGGCGTGCTCCTCGCACGCCGAACGGGCGTCGTCGATCTTCGCGTCGTCGCCGATCACCTGTTCCGCGAGGCCGAGGTCGGCCTCCAGCAGCGCCCTAGTGGCGAGTTCCATGGCGGTACCCGCCATGGCGCACATGTTCGCCAGCTCGTCGGCAAGCTGGCCCAGTTCGACTTGGTAGGCCTCACGCATGGCGACAGCCTACGGCCGCCTACGCACAGGTACGGCATTCCCCGGTGAATCCCAGATGAACCCGCAACCACCAAACGGGGGCTCAGGCGCAGGACACGTCGCCCGCGTTGACGGTGGACAGGTTGTCCGGTACGTCGACCGGCGGGCCACCCGTGGTCGGCGACTGGACCGTGCCGTCGAAGTCCGGGCCGATGACGAGGATGAGCGCACCAGCGACGGACGCGTCCTCGACCAGCGTCGCGCCTGGCACGGCCGCCTTGAGCGTCTGGGCCTGCGCCTCGCGGGACTTGCTGTACCTGATGATGGTCTTGTCGGTCGGCTCCTGCGCCGCGTCGACACGCACCACGTCGAAGCCGAGGTCGGCGAGCTGGTCGCCGGTGTCGCCCGCGATGCCGCCGGTCTCGTTGCCGCCGTTGAGGACCTGGATCTTGACGCCCTTGGGGTCCACGAGCGTGGGCGGCGGCGCGACCACGCCGTTCTTCGCCTGCGCCTGGGTCTGCGTCCTCGAGTCGTCCTTCTTGGGTGCCTCGCCGGGCAGCGGCACGTCCTGGCGGATGGCCTCGAACAACGCGTTGGAGTCGTCGACCCGCAGGTCCTCGTTGTGGCGCGCGTTCTCGATGCCGACGGTCGGGACGGTGATGAACGTGACCCGGCCCGCCTCGACGCCCTGCATGGACTGGCCGAGCGTGAACAGCTGGTCCACACCGATGTTGTCACCGAACGTGGCCTTCGAGAACGCGTCGACGAACTTGGTGAGCTTGCCGGGGCTCAGCAGCACCTCGGTCGACATCGCCTTGCGCAGCAGGGACGACAGGAACCGCTGCTGGCGGATGATGCGGCCGTAGTCGGAGGTCGCGTCGCCCTCGACGTGGCGGGCACGCACGAAGTTCAGCGCCTGGTCGCCGGTCAGCTTGACGTTCTTGCCCGCCTCGGGCACGACCATGCCGAGCACGTCGTCCTTCATGGGCCGTTCGACACAGACCTGGACGCCCTGGACGGCGTCGACCATGTCCTTGAAACCGTGGAAGTCGATGCCGACGAAGTGGTTGATCGCGAGCCCGGACAGGTTCTGGACCAGCTTCGTCACACACATCGGGCCGCCCGTCTGGTAGGCGGTGTTGAGCTTGACGCGTTTCGCCTCGGGGTGCTGTTCACCCGTATAACTTCCGGTCTTTGGATCCCACCCCTCGCAGGCCGGCCGGTTCACCTCGAGGTCACGGGGAAAAGAGACAACCACCACGCGTTCTCGATCTTTTGGCACGTGGGCGATCATCACGGTGTCCGAGCGGGCGCCTTCGACGGACTTCTCGTCGCCGACCCCGTCCTGGGCGGTCGCACCGGCGCGGGTGTCGGAGCCGACGAGTAAGAAGTTCTCGTCGCCGAGCTGCGCGGCGCGGTCCTGGATGGAGTCGGAGTCGGGGTCGAGCGCGTCGACCTGCTGGGAGCCGGACTCGATGTAGGTCTTGATGCCCCACGCGGTCGCGGTCGACAGGAAGATCAGGCCCGCGAAGAAGATGCTGAACGCCTTGCCCGCGTACTTGCCCTTGCGCCAGCGGCGCTTCTTCTTGGCCTTCTTCGGGTCGTCGTCCTCGTCGTCCTCCTCGTCCCTCGGGTCGAGGTTGGGGACGACCATCGCCATGGACTGCTGTGCCTCGAGCTCGTCGAGACGGTCCATCTCGTCGTCGCGTTCCCACGGGCGGAGCTTGCGGCGCTTGGCCTTCTTCTCGCGCTCCTCGGCCTTGATCTCGTCGTGGACGGCGGAGAACCTGGCGAGGGTGTGGTCGATCGTGCGCCGCTTCTGCACGTCGTCGCCGATGGCCTCCATCTCGGTGGTCATCGAGATGGGGTCGTCGTCGGGGCGCGGCGGCATCATCGGGACGGCGGGCACGCCGCTGGCGCGACGCGGCTTCGGCGCCGGCGCGTCCTGCGGCAGGTGCGTCTCCTGCGGCTCCTCGCTGGCACGGAAGTCGTCGACCGGGAAGAGGTCGGACTCCGGTTCGGGCTGGGGCGCGGAGTCGATGGGGAACCGCTCGCGCGCGGGTTCCGGCTGGGGTGCGCCCGCCCTTCCCGCACGCCTGCGGGCGGCGCCCTCCGGGCGGCCCGGCATGTCGCGCGGGCCCGGGACCGGCGGGAAGTCACGTGGGCCGTCACCCGGCCTGGCGCGGCCCTCGGGCGGGAAGCCGTCCTCGGCGGGGGCGCCGAAGTGTGCGGACGCCTCGCCGACCCGGCGTCGCGGACCGGAGCCCTCGCCGGGTACCGGGTAGTGCGCCGACGCCTCGCCGACGCGACGGCCGGGCGCCTGGCGGCTCCTGCCGGGGTCGGGCGGGAAGCCGTTGGGGTCCTCCGGTGCGTGGCGACCCCGGGTGTCGGGCGGGAACCCGTCCTCCTGGGGGCCGAAGTGCGTGGACGCCTCGCCGACCCGGCGACGGGGGCCGGAGCCCTCGCCGGGAATCGGGTAGTGGGCCGACGCCTCGCCGACCCGGCGGCCGCCGCGCCCGGTGTCGGGCGGGAAGCCGTTGGGGTCGTCGCCGGGACCACCGAAGAAGGCGGACGCCTCGCCGGGCCTGCGGCCGGCGACCTCGGTGGGGAAGCCGTTGGGGTCCTCTGGCACGTGGCGGCCCCTGCCGGGTGCCTCCTGCGGGAAGCCGTCCTCCGGGGCACCTGCCCTGCGGCCACCGGGCATCTCCGGTGCGGGACGCCTGCGGCGCGGGGCCCCTCCGTCCGGCATGCGCTCGCCGGGACCGCGCCTGCCACGCCGACCGTTGCGGCCCGCGTTCACGTCCGGCGGGAAGCCACCTGCCTCCTCGGGGACGAACCCGCCCGGCGCGGGCAGGTGGCTCGACGCCTCGCCGGCACGGCGGGGACCGCGGTCGGGCCCGAACGCGTCCTGGAGGAAGCCGTTGCGGGGGCCGGAGGCCTCGCCGACGCGACGGCCGCGGCGGGTGTCGTCCGGCGGGAAGCCCTCACCCTGCGGCGGGGCGGCACGGTGACCGCCACCCCTGCGGGGGGCCTCCTCGTCCGGCGGGAAGCCGTTGCGGGGAGCTGAGGTCTCGCCGACGGGCCGGGGAGCGCGGCGCTGCCTGCGTACCGGGGGGACCGGGGGCTCGTCGGCCTGGAGGGCGGTGGTGTTCTGGAAGCCGTCGGCCGGGAAGCCGTTGTCGTGGACGAAGTTGTCGCCGGCCTGTTCCGACGAGACCGACTCACGCAGGGCGTCGCTCGGGATCGTGAAGTACGAGGAGGTGCCGCCAGGGCGCTTCGAGACACCCTCGTCACGGGGGAAGCCCGCGTCCGGCTGCTGGTGGCCGCGCTGCTGGGGCCGGTCCTGGGGGAAGCCGTCACCCCGGTCCAGCGGCGGCGCGGCGATCGGCTGGGGCGGTGGGAGCGCGGCGATCTGTCTGCCCTGGGGCCGACGCGGCGGCGGCTGTTCGTCCTGGCGGGCGCGGCGGCCCGGCATCAGTCCGTTCTGCCGCAGCTGTTCCGGGGTGAGTGCCGTGAGATCCGGCCGGGAGCCGGTGTGCCGCTGGACGAGGTCCGCGACGCTGACCCCCCCGGACTCGACGGACCTGCGGCGACGCCTGGGTTGCTCGTCAGGCGCGTCGGCATGGGCCGGAGCGGGAGGGGGCACGTCCTCGCGGCGGTGTCTCCTACCTGGCTCGTGCGGGTCGCGGGTGCCGCCGTGGCGTGGGTCGTCGGGCACCCGGTCTCCTCTCGGTCTGGTAGGACCACTTTCGTGGCGCTTCCGTTATGAAGACGTTGCGCGTCGCGGGTTGGTTGCGAACCCACTGTGTGCTCGTCGAGCGTAGATAGTACGTACGGATGGCACCCAAGACGACTGCCAAGCCAAATTTGCTCACTACCGGTGGGCAAGTGGTCCCGACCGCTTAGCCCGATCGGGGTATTACAACCGCCGGCCCTCAATGTTATCGAACCGATGCAAGAGGGCAGTCAAGGGTGACCGTAACTAGCCACGCGGCCGACGTTTCCCGGCGGCTCCGGACAGGCGCACCTGCCCGCCGACGCGGTAGGCGACCGAGTTCCGCCCCGACTGCTTCGCCGTGTACAGCAGGCCGTCGGCGAGGCGAAGCTGCTGTTCAGGGCTCGTGAGCCCGCTGGCGCCGGACTCGTGTGCGACACCGATGCTGACCGTCACGGAGAGGCCGCGCACGATCGTGGTCCACGGGAACTGCTCGACCCGCGCCCGCGCCGCCTCTGCTACCGCCCAGGCCGCCGCGGCCTCGAGCTGCGGCAACATCAGCACGAACTCCTCGCCCCCGTAACGCGCGCAGAACGCCTCCTCCGGAAGACCTGTCTGCAGCAGCTCGACCACCTGCTGCAGCACGCGGTCGCCGACCAGGTGCCCGAACGTGTCGTTCACCCGCTTGAACCAGTCGAGGTCGACCAGCGCGACGGCGAACGCGCCGCGGTACCCGGCCTCCAGCAGCCGCTGGTCGAGGTAGCGGCGGTTGTAGCTGGCGGTCAGCGAGTCGCGGATGCTCTGTTCACGGGCCTCCGCGTGTTCGCGGCGCAGCCGTGCGACCTCCTGGCGGAACTGTTCGGGCACCTGCGGCGCCTTCTCCGCCGTGGCCAGGTCGAGCGCGTGCCGCAGGTGCTCGTAGGCCTGCCGCCACTCGCCACGCGATGCCAGAAGTGAGGCGATGGACTGGTGCAGTTCGACGAGGCTGGCCTCTTCCAGCTCCACCGGGTTGACCGGGTGCTGCATGGGCACCGTCGCGTCGCCGGGGCGGCGTTCTCCCCGCCAGCCGGCCACTCCTTGGTCGAGTAAAGCCACCGCGCTCACCTCCCTACGTACGGTGTTTTTCGTCGTAGGTCGTGTCCGTCTTGAGATGTTGGGGGGCGGCTGGCCCGGATTTCCCTCTACCGGTGTACAGGGTGACCGTAAAATGACGCTCCGTCACCCTCCGGTGGGACAAGGAGCGAACCCGTAGGCTTTCCCGTCGAGGATGACCACGCGCTGTGAGCCGATCTGCGAGCCGAGCAACGCGCCGTCCTGCCGGATGCTGACCGACACGCCGAGCACGTAGACCTCGCCGCGCGGATGCGTCGCGCCCTTGCCCTCGCCGGGCGGCACCCAGTCCGGGTCCATCCGCAGCGTCGACATCGCCGGGTCCACGTTCAGGGTGAGGTCGCCGAGGTCACACAGTTCGTTGGTGAAGTCGGGATGCTGGCTGCGCTGCAGGAACTGGCGCTGCGTCGAAGGCCCCTCTGCGGCGGCCGCGTTGAGTTCCTTGAAGTAGTCCACGACCAGCTGGCGGTCGTGCGCGGGTGAGGCGGCGGCGACCGGCGTGCCGTCGACGGAGGTCGTGCAGCCGGCGACCACGAGCACACAGGCAAGGGTGACGACGGCGAGCACAGCTCGGCGCATGTTCGGTATCCCCCCGGAGGGACTCGGGTTCGCGACCCAGGCTAGCCGGGATCACGTCGGTTCGATGCGGTATCCAAACCCTCTTACGGTGTGAATCATCGGAGGGTTCCGAAGTTTTCTGCGCAACTGCGCGATCACGACATCGAGGACGTTCGACGCGGGATCGACCAGCGGGTCCCACACCTCGCGAATCAGCTCCGTGCGGCCGACCGGCTGGCGCTGCCGGGCCACGAGCTGGCGCAGCACGTCGAACTCCTTGCCGGTCAACGTGAGCAGCACCCCGGCGCGTCGCACCTCGTGCCTGCCGCTGTCCAGCTCGAGGTCGCCGCAACGCAGCACGGGCGGCAGCCCGGACCCCGCGCGCCTGCAGAGCCGCCTGACCCTCGCCTCCAGCTCCTCGACGGCGAACGGCTTGACGAGGTAGTCGTCGCCCGCGTCGAGACCGGCGATGCGGTCGGCGACGGAGTCACGCGCGGTCAGGAACAGCACCGGCACCGACGGCCTGCGGAGCCGCACGTAGCGCAGCGCGTCCCCGGACGGCAGCATCCGGTCGAACACCGCGCAGTCGTAGGAGCTCACCGACAGTGCCTCGTCCGCGGCGGGCAGGTCGCCTGCCGCGTCCACGGCGAACCCGGCGGACCGCAGTGCCGCGGCGATCGCGACGCGGAGGTTCTCGTCGTCCTCGACCACCAGCACCCGCACACGGAGAAGTTACCGGGTCACCGCCAGGACATCCGCCGCGGTGAGCGTGCGCAGCTCCGCGGTGTCCGGCATCCGGCCGAGCAGCCGGAGCCGCTGTGACTGGACCTTGCGCACCCCCTCGAACAGCCGCCGGGCGTCGCGGGCGTTGCCGAAGTTCGGGTCGTCGGCGATGCGGGCGAAGTAGTCCCGCAGCACCGGCGCGGTGTCCTCCTCCAACTGGTAGTCGCCGCCGTTGACCATGCGCGTGATGATCTGGACCAGCTCGTCCGGCGAGTAGTTCTCGAACTCGATGGTCTTGGAGAACCTGGAGCCCAGTCCGGGGTTCGCGTCGAGGAACTCCCGCATCTCGGCCGTGTAGCCGGCCACGATCACCGCCACCTCGTCGCGGTGGTCCTCCATGAGCTTCACGAGCGTGTCGATGGCCTCCTGGCCGAAGTCGCCGCCGGAGCCCGCCTGCCTGGACAGCGTGTACGCCTCGTCGATGAACAGCACGCCGCCGAGCGACTCCTCGAACACGACGGACGTCTTCTCCGCGGTGTGACCGATGTACTGACCGACGAGGTCCCGGCGCGACACCTCCCGGAACTGGCCCTTCGTCAGTACGCCGAGGGACTTCAGCAGCTGTCCGTAGGTGCGGGCGACGGTGGTCTTACCGGTACCGGGCGCTCCCGCGAAGATCAGGTGGTGGCTGACCGTGCCGACGGACAGCCCCGCGCGCTTGCGCCACTCGTTGACCTGGATCTCGTCGACGACCGCGTGCACCTCCGACTTCACGCCGGGGAGCCCGACCATGGCGTCGAGGTCGGCGAGCAGGTCGTCGAGACCGGTGTCGCCGCTGGAGGTGGCCCGCCTGGCAGGCTCGGTGACCGTCGGCGTCGCGCCGTCGGCCACGAGGATGCCGGGCGGGGCGGAGTTCTCCACCTGGCACTCGACGATCGCGCCGGCGCACCCCGCCGCGAACGAGATGCCGACCCCGCCGACGTCGTGGACCCGGCACCTGCGGACTTCCGGTCTGCTCTGCTGGGCGACCGCGATGCCCTCGTGCCCTGTCCGCGCCACGTCGCACTTCTCGATGACGGGCCGCGCGTACTGGTAGACGTAGATGCCGCGCTGCCCGCAGTCGGTGATCACACAGCCACGCAGCTCCGGGTCGGCGCCGAGGCCGATCACGACGCCGTCGCCCGCCACGTTGGAGACCGTGGTCTCCTCGATCCGACCCGACGAGCTCTCCACGACGACGCCCTGCTCGGCACCGTCCACGACGCACCTGGCGACGGTGAACCTGCGGCAGCCCCGGACGGCGACGGCGGGTCCCTGCGAGGCGGCGAGCGTGCAGCGCTCCAGTGTCAGCTCCACGTCCTCGGCCTGCACGGCCGCCGCGGTCGACCGCAGCGTCAGCCCGTGCAGTGTGAGCGAGCCGCCGGAGACCGCGAGCACCGGCCAGTCACCGCCGGTGCCGTCGAGGACGACCTCGCCGCCCTCGTGGGCGCGAATGGTCAGGCGGCGGTCGGCCAGCTCGAACGTCTCGGCGTACGTGCCTGCCGCCACGGCGATCACACCGTCGTCCGGTGCGCTGCCGAGCGCGTCGCCGATGGTCGGGTAGGCGCCGTGCCTGCCGGGCGCCACCAACAGCGTGCGCGAGCCGACCATGGTCATCAGCCGGCCCTCTCGATCAGCCAGCCCCGGTCGGCCGCCTTGACCCCGGCCTGGAACCGGCTGCGTGCGCCGAGCCGGTTCATGATGTCGGCGACCATCCGCCGCACG
The DNA here is from genome assembly GCF_004364325.1 of Actinophytocola oryzae. Classification (GTDB taxonomy): domain Bacteria; phylum Actinomycetota; class Actinomycetes; order Mycobacteriales; family Pseudonocardiaceae; genus Actinophytocola; species Actinophytocola oryzae. The sequence goes on from NZ_SOCP01000024.1 coordinate 73,042, forward strand.
GTCCGCACCGAGACGCCGAGCCGCGCCGCGGCGGACTCGTCGGTGCTGCCAGAGGACAGCAGGCCGAGCAGCTCCTTCTCCCGCGCGGACAGCTCCGTGGCGTCGGGCAGCTCGGTCGGGCTCATCGGCACCGCGGTCAGCCAGACCCGTTCGAACAGCTCGGTCGTCGTGGTGACCACGGACGAGAGCCGGAACACCGCCGTGCTCTGCGCACGGCCACCAGCCGTGCGGTCCACCGGCAGCACCACGACCGAACCGTCGATCACGAGTGCGTCCGTCGGCACCTCGGCCACCGACCGGGTGTCCGCGCCGGACAGTGCCAGCGTGCCGAGCCGGGTCGCGAGTACCGGTGCGGTGCGTGCGGTGTCCGGCACGATCACCCGGTAACGCACGCCGCGCCGCAGGTTCTCGTGGTCGATGCGGCGCGGCCCGCCGATCGGGTCGCGTGCCGCGACGGACAGTGTGGACATCACGAGCACCTCGCGGGTCGCCGACGCGAGCAACGCCTCGACGCCGGCACTGGACGGACCGCGGGTGGCGTGTCCGGAAAGGACGGTGACTGGGTTCTCCGCTAACACGGTCATGGCAGGAACACTCCGATCGGAAGCGAGGCGGCGACACCGGAGAGCTGGCCGCCGTCGAGCCGCGCGAGGCGCACGCCCAACGGCGCGAGCCGGTTCGTCATGTGGCCCGCCGCGGCGTCGACGGCGGCCTCGGTCGTCGCGGCGAGGCGGAGGGTCGCGTGTGCCATCGGTTCGCCGCGCCGCTCGGTCCGTGCGCCGAGCGTGAGCGTCGAGGCCACGCCGGGCACGCCGGCGAGCAGGCTGCTGACCATGCCCCTGGCCTGGGTGCCGGTCAGCGCACCCCAGCCGGTGAGCCGGTAGGTGGCCTGGCTGACCGGGCCGGTGCGCCAGAACCGCCAGTCCTCGCGGACCTCCGTGCGACCGCCGGTGACGTGTGCCAGGCCCGCGATGGCGGACAGCGCCTGCTCCTCGGTGAGCGGCTGGGCGGGCACTCCCGCCCGGTCGAGTGCGCGTCGGACGCGGCGCATCGCGTTGCGCAGGGCCAGGGTGAGCTCGGCGTCGACCGGGGTGTCGACCGTCCTGGCGGCGTGCACGGCCACCAGCAGGCGGCGGGGCATGTCCTGGCGGATGCCGACGTGGAGCACGAGCTGCACACCGAAGAGGTGATCGCCCGCGGCCGGGAGCAGCGCGGCGGGCATGGGCAGGCGGCCGAGCAGCTCCGGTGTGAGGTCGCGGGGCTTGAGCGTCGCGGTCAGGCCGCCCTGGTGGCTGATGGCCATGGCGGGACCCTGGCTGGTCTCGACCGTCCGGGGCGTCGCGCCGGGCAGCAGGTTCTCCAGCAGCGCGAGCGTCGTCCCGGGGACGCCGCCGGACGTCGGCAGGTCACGGCGGCGGGGCCTCGCGAAGAACGAGGCCGCGAGACCGACCAGCTCGTACAGCCAGCGACCGCCTGCCCGGACCGTCGTCATGGCCAGCAGGACCGCGGCGCCTGCCGAGGTGAGCGAGAGGACCGGCCACGGCTGCCGCACGGTCAGCAGCACGCCCAACGCGGCGACCTGCCAGCAGATCACCTGCATCGGTGACAGCTTCCGGACGTACTCGCGGGTGTTGGCGGTCCAGGTGTGCCTCGGCGGGGTTGGGGCTGCCGGCGCGACGGGGGTGGGGCGCGCCGGCAGGATCGGGGGGCTGAGCAACAGCGGTCGGGTGTGGAGATCGGTCTCGGGGGCCGCCTGGACGAGCGGCCGTGCAGCGGCACGCGCGGCGGCAGCAGCGCCGATGCGCAAGGGTGGAGCCACTTTCACCGGTGTGGCCGCCGTGGGGCTCGCGGGCTGGTTCGCGCCACGCTGGGCGGCGAGTGCGTTTCCTCGTGGTGTCGCGTCCACAGTCACCTCCTGTCGCCGGCCGACGGTATGGACCGGTGACGGGGACCGGTCCCGGCCGGGCCCGTCCTGTTCCGGCCACGTTCCTCTTGGTGCTCTGGTTGACGGCTACGGTTCTGTCCGAGCGGAGCTCGCGGGGCGAGCCTCGTTCTTGGTGGACCACGATCAACCACGGCACATTAGGTTTCGATGACATGCGGGTGTTGGTGGTCGAGGACGACGAGGACCTGCGGATCTCCGTCTCCATCGAGCTGGCGTCCACCGGGCTCGAGGTGCTGTCCGCACCCGACCTGGTGACCGCGGACGCCGTGCTGCGCGAGGACGGCTTCGACTGCGTGGTCTTCGACCGGATGCTCCCCGACGGCGACGCCCTCGACTACGTGCAGCACCGCCGCCGTGCGGGCTGGGCCGTGCCGGTCCTCTTCCTCACCGCACGCGACTCGGTCGCCGACCGCGTGGCGGGCTTCGCCGCGGGCGGTGACGACTACCTCGTGAAGCCGTTCTCCGTCGCCGAGATGGCCGCGCGTGTGCGCACGCTGTGCCGCCGGTCGGACGGCAGGCCGTCCGTGCTGCGCCACGCCGACCTCGAGGTCGACTGCGCACGCAGGGCCGTGCGCCGGGACGGTGTGCTGCTCACCTTGTCGGACAAGGAGTTCGCGGTCCTCGAGTACCTGGCGATCCGGCCCGACCAGGTGGTCTCCCGCTCGGACCTCATCGAGCACTGCTGGGACGCGTCGGCCGATCCCATGTCCAACGTGGTCGACGTGGTGGTGAAGCGACTGCGCCGCAAACTGGGCCAACCGGAGCTGATTCACACGATTCGCGGGCGTGGCTACCGCCTCGGGGCATACGGTCCCCTCTCGTGAAGGGATCGTCCGCCGACCGGCTGCGGCGGCTGCGATGGGTACTGACCCTGATGTTCACGGTCATGAACGCCATCGGCCTCGTGGTCTTCGCGTGGCTCGTGATCAAGGCGGACAGGGACAGCGGCGAGAAGCAGATGGACCTGGAGCTGTCGCGGGTCACGTCGACGGTGTCCAGGCTGGTCGGTGCGGACGGTCAGGCCGTGGTCACCGCGCTCGTCGGCCAGGACGAGATCTACCAGCAGTGCCCGCAGTTCGCCGTGCTGCCAGGCGGTGCGGGCGACTTCGACCCGCTGTACTCGGCACGCGAGTGCGTCCGGATGGACCCGGCCGTGCTCGGTGGGCTGGCGCAGGACGCGGCGCGGGCCGGGCGGGAGCTGTACGGCTACAAGCGCGCCGAGGACGGCCGGATGGTGCGGGTCCGGGCGCAGCCGTTCCGGGGCCAGTCCGCCTACCTCGGCGCGGTCGTCGCGGTGAGCGACGCGGAGCCCATGCTGGCCGAGCACGACAACCTGGTGCTGTGGGTGGTGCTCGGGGCGACCGTGTTGACGGGCAGCCTGGCACTGGCAGGCCATCTGCTGTCGGCACGGGCGATCCGGCCCGCGGTCGCGGCGCTGGAACAGCAGGAGGTGCTGCTCGCCGAGACCGCGCACGACCTCCGCACGCCGGTCGCGGCCCTGCGTGCGCTCGCGGAGACGGCACTGCGCAACCCGACCCAGCGCGGCGACCTCCTGCCCCGCACGGTCCGGCTCGCGTCCCGCATGGGCAGCATCATCGACGGCCTGCTCGTCCGCGCCAGGCTGGCGGCCGGGGTGGAACGCCTTGCCGTGCAACCGGTCTGGCTGGACCAGCTCGTGTCGGGGGTGGTCGAGGAGACACCGACGGACGGCTCGAACGTCACGCTGACCGCCGCGCCGTGCAAGGTGATGGTCGATCCGACGCTGCTGCAGCGGGCCATCGGCAACCTCCTGGACAACGCACTGCGCTACGGGCGCCAGCCCAACGAGCCGGCCATCGTGCACATCACCGTGGCCAACGGCCGGGTCACCGTGGCAGACCACGGCCCCGGCGTGGACGGCGACTTCGCCGACGACGCCTTCGACCGGTTCCGCACGGGCAGCGGCTCCTCCGGTCTCGGCCTCTCGATCGTGCGTTGGGTGGCGTGGGCACACGGTGGCACGCTGTCGGTCTACAACGCCGAGGACGCGGGCGCGATCTTCGAGCTGGCGCTGCCTCCGGTGCCGTGAATAGTTGCGCAGTCAATGTCGCTGACCGGAAGTTGCCATCGCCAAAGGATGGACGTTCCCAACCCGATACTTTTACGGTGTGGCCATGACCGACAAGGCGGCGCTCGTGAGGACCTGGCGTGCTCGCGTGCCGGTGGTGGCTGTCGTCATCGCCTGTGTCGCCGGAGTGGTCGCCGCGGTCACCGGTGCGGCCAACCCCGTCTCCGCCGTGCAGTTCCTCCTGCCGGGCCACTGGGTCTACAACGTGTCGCTGCAGTCGGTGTTCCACGTGGACGGATCGACCGGCGACGTCGACGCACGGGCCTCGGTGCCCGGCGGGCCGGGTGACCAGGTCTTCCAGGGTGACACCAGCGGTTACGTGGTCGGCGACTCCCGCATCACCGAGTTCGGCAAGTCGAGCCTGGCGGTCGAGGGGACCACCACGCCGCCCGCGCGGGAGATGCCGGTCGGTGTCGAGATCGCGGGCGGGCCCTACCTGGTCTACCGGGAGAGCGGCAAGATCGTCCGCCTCGGGGACGAGCACCTCGTGCTCTCGCTCGGCGGTCCGGTCGGTACGCCCGTCGCGACCGGCAACGGCACGCTGTGGCTGCCCCGCACGAAGGCGGGCCTGCTCTGCCGGCTGCCCGCCGACGCCGACCAGGTCTCCTGCCCGGTGCTGCTGCCCAAGAGCCACGTCGGCGCCCTGTCCGTGGTCAGCGACCGGCTCGTCTTCGTCGACACCAGGACCGACACGCTCCAGGTCGTCGAGGACGACGGCCTCGGCGAGCCGAAGGACCTCGGCGTCGACCTCACCGCGGACGCGCAGCTCGCGGGCACGGACGTCGCGGGCCGCCTCGCGATCCTCGACGGCGACCACATGCTCCTCGTCGACGCCGGTCTCGGCACCGCCGGGCTGGAGCGGGCCGACCCCGTGGACGTCGACCTCGGCGAGGGGGAGTACTCCGGACCGGTCGCCGCGGGCTCGGTCGTCGCCGTCGTCAACCGCACGACCGGCAAGCTCCTCACCTACGACAGCGAGGGCAAGCACAAGCAGACCAAGGACCTGCCCGCAGGCCAGGGCGACCCGCGCCTGACCCGCGGCGAGGACGACCGCATCTACGTCGACGGCGCGGGAGGCGAGCACGTCGTGGTCATCGACCGGGACGGCGGCTTCGCCGACGTCCCGATCCAGGGCGAGGGCGGCAAGGACGGGACACCGACCCCGACCGGCGGGAGGGACCCGGAGGCCCCGGTCGGGACGCCGGAGCACAGCACCGAGCAGCCCGACCAGGACCCGCCGCCGCGAGAAGACCCGCCGCCCACGACACAACTGCCGCCGCCCACGACCCAGAAGCCGCCGCCCGTGACGGAGCAGGAGACGCCGCCGCCCTCGGTACCGCCGAGCCCGCCAGGCGCACCGACCGGTGTCGGCGCGACGGCAGGTGACGGGGTCGCGACGGTCACCTGGGGTCCCGCCCCGGACAACCGCGCCGCGATCACGGCCTACCGGATCACCTGGGCGGGCGGCGGGACCACTGTGGCGGGCACGGCACGGACCGCCACAGTCAACGGGCTCACCAACGGCACCTCGTACGTGTTCACCGTGTCCGCGGTCAACGGCGTCGGTACCGGGCCAGGCGCGTCCGCCAACCCGGTCACCCCCGTCGCGCCGCCGCGACCCGCGGGCCAGGCGACCCAGCTGCAGGTCCTGCTCAACGGAGACGGCGCACTGTTCGACTGGGACGCGCCCGCCGACATGGGCACGGGCACGTTCACGCACTTCATCGCGACCATGACCGGCGCGCCCGACCAGACGGTGACCGGCCCCGCCGCAGGCTTCGACTTCGACCCGTCGCAGCCCGGCACGCTGACGTTCACGGTCAGGGTCGTCACCACCACCCCGGACGGGCAGCAGCTCGTCGGCCCCGTGGCGACGACGACCAAGGCGGTCAGCGGCGGCTCGGTGACCGTGAGCCGCGGCCCGGCTACCGAGGAGTGGTGTGGGGAGACCGACGCCTGTGCGTGGATGCACGTGGTGCTGAACAGCATGCGGCCCAACACCACCTACCACCTGCAGCCGTACTCGGACGACCCCGGCTACAGCAACCCGGGCGGCGAGTGCACGACCGACGCGAACGGCTACTGCGACACCGATCAGTTTGCCTATGCGGGGGTCGGCCACACTGTGTGGATCGTCGTGACCGATCCGGGCGGCGTCGACACCCGTTCGAACGACTTAGTCTGGGAGGCCGGGTGACTCACCCCTCCGCTGGTCAGGTGTACGAGCTGATCGCGGCGAACGTGCAGGGCGTGATTCGGGGGAAGCCACAGCTGGTGCGGCTCGCGGTCGCGGGTCTGCTCGCCGAGGGACACCTGCTGATCGAGGACGTGCCCGGTCTCGGCAAGACGACGCTCGCCCGCTGCCTCGCGCGCAGCATCGGCGGCACGTACAGCCGCATCCAGTTCACCCCCGACCTGCTCCCCGGTGACGTGACCGGCGTGCAGATCTACCGGCAGGGCAGCGAGACGTTCGACTTCCGACCCGGCGGCATCTTCGCGAACGTCGTCCTGGCCGACGAGATCAACCGCGGCACGCCGAAGACCCAGTCGGCGCTGCTCGAGGTGATGTCCGAGCGCACGGTGACCGTCGACTCGGTCCGCCACGAGGTGCCGAGGCCGTTCCTCGTGGTCGCCACGCAGAACCCCATCGAGATGGAGGGCACCTACCGGCTGCCGGAGGCGCAGCTGGACAGGTTCCTCATGCGGCTGTCGGTCGGCTACCCGAACCTCGAGTCGGAGGTCCTGGTGATCATGAGCGACTGCGCGGGCGTCGGTCCGGACGAGCTGTCGCCGGTCGTCGACATCGCGACGCTGCGCCAGGCCGTGGCACAGGTACGTGCCGCGCACATCGACCCCGCCGTCGTCGAGTACGCGGCCCGGCTCACCGCCGCGACCCGCACGCACGTCGCGCTGCGGTACGGCGCCAGCCCGCGCGGCAGTATCGCCCTGGTGCGTGCCGCCCAGGCCGTCGCCGCGACCTACGGCCGCGACTACGTGACCCCCGACGACATCAAGGAGGTGGCGAAGCCGGTACTCGAACACCGGCTGATCCTCACCTCCGACGCCGAGCTGAACCAGCGGAGGACGAGCGACGTCGTCGACGAGGTACTGGCCGCGGTCCCCGGGCCCGTGGTCGGCTCGCCGGTCGCGTAGTGCCTCGGTTAACCGGCCGGGGCTGGGCGGTCCTGCTCGCGGCGGTCTTCGCGTACGTGGTGGGCGTGCTGGTCGGTTTCCCGGTACTCAGAGCACTCGGTGGCGCGGGTGTCGGCGTCGTCGCCGCCGCCCTCGTCGTCACGGCCCGGCGGCCCCGCGTGACGGTGAGCCGCGAGGTCTACCCCGACCGCGTGCAGCGTGGCCGTCCCGCGTTCGCCCGGCTGCGTGTGCACAACGACAGCACCCGTCGCCACGGCGGCTTCACCGCGGGCGACCGTGTCGACGGCGGCTACCAGGCCGTCGCGGTCCGCCCGCTGGCACCCGGCGCGGACGCGGTCTACCACTACGAGCTGCCGACCGTCCGCCGCGGCCGCATCCAGGTCGGTCCGCTGACGCTGGAGCGCGTCGATCCCCTCGGGCTCGGCCGCAGCCGCCTCACCAGCGGTGAGCTCGCCACGATGTGGGTGCACCCCAAGACCTACCCGGTGCACGCGCTGGTCGCCGGCCACCCCCGCCACCACCACGAGGGCCGCACCAGCGACGACTCCCCGCACGGCACCCTCGACCTGCGGGACGTCCGCGAGTACGTGCCCGGCGACGAGGTCCGCCACCTGCACTGGAAGGCGACGGCACGCACCGGCCGCCTGATGGTCCGCGACTACGTCGACCCCAACCAGCCGCGTTTCACCGCCCTGCTGGACACCCGGTCGGCCCTGCTGCCGCCGGAGGTGTTCGAGGAGGCCGTCGACCTGACCGCGTCGCTGGTCAGCGCGGCCGCCGCGGCAGGCTACTGGTGCCGTCTGGTGACCACGGGCGGCGTGGACCTGAAGCTGCGCGGCGGCGGGGCCTCGGCGCGCCAGATGCTGGACGAGCTGTGCGAGCTGGCGCCGCTGACCGGCACCGCGCCGCTCGTCCCCGTGCCACTGACCCGCACCGGCGACCGGGGCGGCTCGCTCGTGGTGGTGCTCGCCGCCGCCTACCGCGAGGACCTGAACTCGGTGGCCGCGCTGCGCCCGCACTACGCCTCGACCGTGGTGATCACCCTCGCGGGCGGCACGGCGACCGGCGTCGACGTCGCCGTGCCGGGTGTCCAGGTGATCAGGGCGCCGAACGCGAGAGGCGCGACCCGCCGCTGGAACGTGGCGGTGGCCGGATGACCTCTCGTGCCGCCACCGTCGCCGTGCTCCTCGCCTCGGCCGGTCCGGGTCTGTTCTTCGCCCCGGTCTTCGGTCTCGGCCCTCTGGTCCTCCCGCTCGCCCTCGTCGCGGCGACCGGCCTCGTCGTGGTCGAGGCGTGCCGGCGCTGGCAGGCGCTCGTGCCGTGGCGGGCCGTGCTCGTGCTGGTCGTCGGGCTCCTCGCGCTCGTGCTCGCGCTCCTGTTCCCCACCACCGTCGGCGGCCTGCCCACCGGCGAGACCGTCCGCGCGCTCGCGGCGGGGCTCACGGACTCCTGGCAGCTCACCCTGCAGTCGACGTGGCCCGCCCGCGCCGATCCCGAGCTGCTGCTGTTCGTCCCGCTGGCCGCGCTCGCGTCGGTCGTGCTCGGCGTCGAGCTGTTGGGGCGGTCCCGGTGGCCGCTCGTCGCGCTCCTGCCGGGGCTGGCGCTGCTCGGGCTGAGCCAGGCGTACGTCGCGCTGACCGGGCTCACCGCCATGCTCGCCGCGTTCGGGTTCGCGGTTGTCGCGGCCGTGCTGCTCACCGCGACCTCGGTCGAGACGGTGCCACGCGGCACCGGGAGACCCGTCGTCGCGGCACTGGTCATGGTCCCGACGCTCGTGTTGGGTGGCGCGGGCGTGCTGCTCGGCTCGGCGGTGGGCCCGGCCGACCGGCAGGTGTTCTCCCTGCGGGACACGCGTTTCGCGCCGCTGCCGCCCGACCGGGTGGCGAGCCCGCTCGACGAGCTGCCCGACCGTGTCCGCAACCCGGACCAGGAGGTGTTCACCTACTCGACGAACGCCCCGGTCGACCGGTGGCGGCTCGTCGTCCTCGACCGTTTCGACGGCACCAACTGGACGCCCAGTGTCCAGCCGCGCAGGCTCGGCACCGAGCTGCCGCCCGCGGCGTCCGTCACGGTCCTGCCGGTCGAACAGAGCGCGCACGTCGAGTACGCCGACCCCGAAAGGCCGTGGCTGCCGAGCCAGGCGCTGCCCGCGTCGGTCACCGGCCTCGCGCCGCTGGTCGACGAGACGTCCGGGACGCTGCTCCTGTCCGGGGGTGCGGGGCCGGTGAGCTACGACCTGTCGTGGTGGGAACCGGACGTCGCGGCCGACGTCCTGGGCAGGGCGGCCGTCGACTCGACGGCACGCACCGGTTTCGGCGACCTCGGCAATGTGCCGGACGGCATCGTCACGCTGGCACGGGATGCGGTGCGGGACACCAGGCCCGCGTTCCAGACGGCGCTGGTGCTCGAGCGGTTCCTTCGCGAGAACTACAGCCTCGCGACCGGCGACGACCTGCCGAGCGGCAACGGCTGGCCGCAGCTGTCGGCGTTCCTGACCGACACCAGGCGCGGCACGACGGCACAGTTCGCGGCGGCCTACGTGGTGCTGGCCCGCATCATCGGCCTGCCGGCCAGGATCGCCGTCGGCTACCGGGCGAGCGGCGCAGGCCGGGACGTCGTCGTGCACAACCGTGACGTACTGGCGTGGCCGGAGGTCGCGGTGGAGGGCGTGGGCTGGGTGCCGCTCGACCCGGCGGGTGTGCCGAGCGGCAAGGGCGGCAAGGGCGACGGCCTTGCCGAGGTGACGGCACGGGCGCGTGACAACCTGCCGGAACCGGACGAGGTGCGTGACCCCGAGCTGCCGGAGGACTCGTCGGCCGACGCCGATACCGACTCGGGTGGCGGGTTCTCGTTCCCCTTCGTCCCTGTCTCGGTGGCCGTGGCGGCACTGCTGGTGGCGTGGCTGCTCGGTGCGCCGCTGGCCAGGGTCGTCCGCGGTCGGGTCCGGCGCCGTGGGCCGGGGGCGCGAGCGGTGGCGGGTGCGTGGGCGGAGGCGCGGGACCGGTTGCGGGCACACGGTGTCCCGTGCTCGGCCGGGATGACGGTGCGGGACCTGGCGGGCGCCTCCGGTGCGCTGGACCGGTCGGTGGTGACGGGCCTGCACGACCTGGCCCGCTCGGTGGACGTGGCGCTGTGGTCGCGAACGGGCCCGTCCGAGGCGACGGTCGGTGAGGCGTGGTCCGCGGTGGGCGAGGTCCGCAGGGGACTGGCCCGCTGCCCGTGGCCTGCCAGGGTGCGTGCGGCACTCGACCTGCGCACACTGCTCCGGCCGTGGCGCTGACGACTCAGCTGATCTGGTCGAGGGCCGCGCGCCAGGCACTCTCCTCCGGCTGCGGCGCGACGTACTCGTGGGCGACGATGTGCGCGAGGAACTCCGGCTCCGGTGCGATCCCGTGCGTCCGCACGTAGTACTCCAGGGCGGCACCCCAGATCCACGTGCCGTCCGTGAGCGTCGACATCGGCACCACCCGCCCGTTCGCGGGCGTGATCCGGTCGAGGTCGGACCCCCAGATGCGGACGATCATCCTGCCGCCACCGAGGAAGTCCGCGATCCTCGCGCGCTCCGCCGGGTCGGTGACGATCGGCCGCCCCGGCGCGAACGTCCACTCGCCGTCGGCGTCGCGCCCGTCGAAGAGCGTGGCGACCCGCATCAGTTCCCCTTCCCCGCCGAGACGTTCCTCGGCTCGTAGGTGCGCCAGTCACCCGGCTGCGTGCCCGGTGGCTCGTTGTACACCTCGAGGGTGCCGGAGGACAGCGTCGGGAAGTCGCCCGCGACGGTGTCGCCCCTGACGTGGACGGGCACGCCGAGCAGGTCGGCGAGCCGCTGGACGAAGTGGGCGTCCACGTGTCCGTCGCGGACCTGGAGGCGGGCCGGGCCACCCGCCCAGTCGCCGCTCGCGGTGACGAGGTCGGCGAGCTCGTCCGGCCAGAGCCGCTCGGCGCCGGTGTAGAGCGACGGACCGGTCCGCATGAGCGTCAGCTCGCCGAGGTCCTCGACCGGCGCGGGCTCCTGGACGGGACCGAACCGCACGTCCTCCCCGTCGGGCCACCACTGGCCCTGCCGTATCGCGGACCAGTGCGGATACGGCGACGGTGGCGTGCCATGCGACGACGTGTCGTCGGGCGCGGCCTGCTCGGTGACCCTCGGGTGGTAGGCGATCATCCGTCCGTTGGGCGGCACGACCGGGATCAGCGTCCCTGCCTGGTTCATCGTCGCCGTGCTCACGAACAACCCGTTCGCGGTCAGCCCGACGTAGTCCGACGGGGCGTGCACAGTGACCCCGAGCAGGTCGGCGAGCTGCTGTGCGAACCCGTTCTCGAGCTGTCCCGTCTCGCAGGCCAGCAGCCGGATGTCCTCGCCCTGCCAGTTCGGGTCGGCCCTGATGAGCGCGGCGAGGTCCGCAGCACTGAGCCGGTCGTCGCCGATGCGGACGAAGTCGGGGCCGCCGTGCATGTCGATCGTGTACTGACCCGGTTCCACCGGCACCTGGTTCGCCATGTCGAGCAGTTTCTGGTCGCTGCTGGCGTAGAAGGCGCGGCCGGCGGGGGTGGCGACGCTGTCGTCGAGGTAGGACTGGAGATCACCCGCCGGTTGGGTCGCGTCCTGGCCGCCACGCAGGCCCTCGGGTTTCCGTGCCGCCAGCAGTTCGTGGTCGGTCGGCATCGGGGTGCCGGTCTGCTTCATCTCCTGGTACGCCTGCCACAGCCGGTTGAGGTCGTACTGCGCCTGGCGCATGGGGCGGGCGTCGCCGGTGCGGTTCCAGTGCGCGGTGAAGACACGCACCCGCTGGGTGAGCCTGGCCAGCCGGTCCAGACCCACCAGCCGGGGCCCGGTCAGCGACCAGGGCCTCGGCTCGTGGAACATCAGCTCCCGCTCGTGGGCGATGAGCGCGTCGATGTGGTCGGGGAACGTCGTGTCGCTGGGGTTGAGCACCGGCGGCACCCGAGGCGCGGGCGGCGGGTTGTTCGGTGTGGTCTGCCCGTTGGCGGCCGCGGTGATCTCGCGGGTCCAGAAGTCGACGAGGAACGCCCTGCGTGCCTCGGCTTCCAGCTGCTCGACGGGCCGCTCCTTGGCCCGGTCGGCGAAGATCGTCTCGTCGACGGCCACCTGTTCGCTGCGGCGGAACAGGTAACGCAGCCCGAAGGAGGCCGCGACCGTCGACGCCACCGCGCCGATGACCACGATTCCGGTGGTGCCCTGGTTGAACAGCAGTGCCGCGCCGACCATGAGGCCTTCCATCGTGACGGCCTGCATGGCGTGCAGCTTCATGAACGCCTGCCAGCGCTGGTGCCCCCTCGGCCGGTTCGTCGCGGGTGTTGGCGCGGGCGGCGTGGCGGCCCGCATGTGCGCGACCCGGCTGGCGAGCGTGGCGTTGACCCGGCCTGCGGCGGCCTCCACCGCGTCGACCTGAGCGGTGAGGTCGGCCATCATCTGGTTGAGGACCCGTTGCTCCAACGCCACCTGCTCGGCCATCTTGTTGCCGAAGTCGTGGTGGACCTGGGCGATGATCTCGCCGTACTCGTTGGTGATGAACCGGCGGTCGATGAAGGCGTTGATGATCGTGCCGAGCACGGCCCGCACGCCGCCGGTGAGCACCGAGTCGATCGCGGCGTTGATAGTGGCCTGGGTCGCCTGCGCACTCTGGTTGCTGTTGGTCTGCTGGTGACCGCCGCCAGGCAGCTGCGGGTGAGCGGGATTGCCGGGCTGCGCAGGGTTGACGGGATGGCCGGGGTTGACCGGGTTCGCCGGGTTGGCCGGGTTGACGGGATTCGCGGGGTTGGCGGGGTTGCTCGGGGTTTTCGGTGCGGCGGGCCCGTTCAGCCCCGGCAGGAGCTTGCTGCCCGCGTCACTGGCGGCACGCGCGATGTCGCCGCCCTGTCCCGCGGAGTTGTTGGCCGCGTACCGGTGCGTGCGGGTCTCGTTGATGTCCGCGGGGTTGACCGGGGACGCCGTCGGTGCCGTGCCGGTCGGGTTGGTCCCCGCGATGTTGTCGATCCGGTCGAGCAAGGCGGACAGCTGCGCGACGAACATCGTGTCGAAGTCGGCGGCCACCTGGTCCTTCTCGCGGCCGACCTGGTCGAGCAACGCCCACTCACGCTGGACGAGACTGTTGCGCAGGTACCGCTCGACGACGGGACCGACCAGGGTGGCGAAGGCCGCGACACCCCAGTGGGCCACGGCGTTCCAGAACGGGAGCCCGGCCAGGGTGAGCGCGGTGGCCGCAGCCGCACCGATGACCGCCGGGCCGCCCCGCGCCACCACCCGTACGGGGTAGGACTGGTACTTGGCCGGGTAGGTCGAGTCGGGAGCAGGCTCGACGGGCGCCAGGCTGGGCACGTTGGCAGCGCGGACACGGGCGAGCAGCGGGTTGAGCAGCTCGGCACGCCGCTTGGCAGCCTCGTAGGCCCTGATCTTGGCGGCGATCCCGTGCCCGGAGTCCACGTTCTTCTTGTCGAGCCTGCCGTACCAGCGCTTGATGATCGTCCCGGAGACCGAGCCGGCGACCGCGGCCGCCGCGACACCCGCACCCACTATCGGCGCACCGCCAAAGGTGGCGATCATGCTGCCTGCCGCGATACCGGGCAACACCTCGGCGGGCAGGTGCAGCAGGAGGAACGCCTTCCACTTGGGATACCCGTCCGGCGGCTTGGCCCAGGCGGGCCGCCGGTCCCCGGGCTTGACGTGCCGGTCGACGACGTCCCCGACCTCGGTGACGGCCCGCCGCTGGGGCGAGACGTCGTCGTCGGGATGCACCCCGAGGTGCTCGACGAGCGCCCGCATCTCACGAGCGATGCGGTGCCGCCGAACCAGCCGGAGCCGAGAGGTTTCCTGCCTGGCCCGGTCGAGGTTGTTGACCTCGGCCTGCCGCCCGTGGTCCGCGACGGAGGGTTCGGTGTGACTGCCGGGATGGCTGTTGGCGTCCAACACGTTCGTGGTGGTCTGCGTGCCGGCGACGAGGGCACGTGCCTGCGCGAGCGCGTTGGCCACGGCTCGCTCGACCTGATCGGGCTCCAGCTGTGCGGAGATCCGCATCTCCACCTCGTTGTTCCCGACGATCTCGACCTCGGCGACGTCGTCGGAGTTGAGCGTGGAGGCGAAGACCCGAGCCCGGAACGACGGCCCGACGCGTGGCGCGACCTCGAACCGGTTCCACCCCAGATCCGTGACCCGGACCCCGGCATCCCGCCCAGCGGTGAGCATGGCCCGCTGCGCCCGCAACTTGACCAGCAGGTGGTTGAACGCGGCGGTCGGCTTCACCCCGAACTTGGAGTGCGGCACCGCCTTGACGCTCTGCACCCGACTCCGAGGCCCCGGCGCGGGCGTCGGCTGGTTCTGGGGCCCGGGAGCGGGAGGTGACTGAACCGGCCGAGTGGGCTGGCTCTGGTTGTTGGCGTTCGGTGCGGGTGGCTGGACGGGTTGTGTTGGCTGGGTGGGCGTGTTGGTCGGCTGCGGTTGGTTCTTCGGCGTCGGTTGGGGAGCCGGCCGAACCGGCGAGGTGGACTGGTTGGCCGGTCCGGGCGACGTGACAGGCGGCCCTGGCTGGGTGGGCTGGGTCGACGGTTGGACTGGCTGGGTGGCTTGGTTCGACGTGGGTGGCGGACCAGTCGGGGTGGCCTGGTTCGGCAGCGTCGGCTGGGACTGAGTCGGCTGGGTCGGTGGCTGAACCGGCTGGGTAGGCCCATTCGGCGAGTTGGGCTGAGTGGACGCGTTGGTGGTGTTCGCCGGGTTCGGTGTCGTCGGCGTCGACTGAGTGGGTTGTGTCGACGGCTGAACGTGCTGGGTGGGCTGGTTCGGCGGCGTCGACGGCTGGACCGGTGGAGCGGGCGTGTTGACGGGTCGCTGCTGGTTGGCCGGTCCCGGTCCAGGCTGGTTCGACTGGTTGTTCGGCGGGGCGGGTCGAGTGCGCGGAATGGGCCGTGGCGGCGCAGGCCGGGGCGGGGTAGCCGGGTTCGTCGGAGGCGTGTGGGGTGGTGTTGGTGCAGTGGGTTGGGTCGGCGGCTGAACCTGTTGGGCGGCGTGGTTCGGCGGCGTTGATGGTTGGGCCGGCGGAGTGGGTTGCGTGCGCCGAAGGGGCCTCGGAGGCGCTGGTCGAGGTTGGGTTGACGGGTTCGGTGTGGCCGGTTGCGACGGGGACGGCGGCACAGCCTGAGGAGGAGGTTGGACGTGCTGGGTGGATTGCTTCGCCGGGGTTGGTTGTTGGGCTGCGGGAGTGGGCTGGGCAGGCCCCGTTGGTGTGGGTTGCGTAGGGGGATTCGTCGGGGTCGGTTGGGCTGATGTTGCTGTGGTGGGTTGGGTGGGAGGTTGGACGTGCTGGGCGGGTTGGACCCGTCGGATGGGCCTTGGCGGCGCGGGTCGAGGCTGGGTGGAAGGACTCGGCGAGGGCTGAGCAGGCGGTTGGTTCTGCTGAACAGGGGTGTTGGCGGGCGGCGGCTGGTTCGACGCCGGTGGCTGGGCTGGCGGGACGGGTTGAGCCCGTGGAACGGGTCGCGGCTGAGTCGGCTGCGCGGGATGGGACTGCGTGTTCGTGGGTCCGGCTGGTGCGGCCGGACCAGCACTGGCAGGCGTCGCCGGCTGGGTTGCCGTGATGGGCTGGTTCTGAGGTGCACCCGGTTGCGAAGGGCTCACCGGCGGAGTGGCCGGTGCGTTCTGAGTCGTCGGCGGAAGCTGAGCAGGGCCGGGCTGGGTATGGCTTGCCGGAGCCGAACCCGGGGTTGGACTGGAGCCCGGCGTGGTGGGTGCCGTGCCTGGGCCGGCCGGTGCCGAATTGCTCCCAGGCCCAGGATTGGCCGCGTCCGGGTTGCTCCCGGACCCGGGAGCGTTGCTGGAGCCCTGGCCGCTTGCCGGGCCCGGCTTGTTCCCGGCAGGCGGTCCGCCGGGTGGCGCCGAGGGCGTGGATCCGTTCGACGGACCCGAGTCCGGCGTCGGACTCGGTGGCCCGCCCCTCAGCAGAGGTGGCGGCTCAGTCGGCCGCCGGAGCGGGGCCTGGGGGTCGTCGGCGAAATGGCCCGGTTCGTCGTGGTAGCCGTCCGGGTGGTAGACGCGTTTGCCCGCGTTGGTCGGCACGTCCGGCATCAGCCCCGCGCAGTTCGGGCAGTACCAGGCCGCCTTCACACCCTCCCCCCGGAGGAACTGGACGTCGGTGACGAAGTCGTCGAAGGCGGCGTCGTCCCTGGCGTGCAGCCCCAGGTTCACCGCGTGGACCTCCGCGTGCGACAACGGATCCGCCTCGTACGGCAGGTCGTGGTACTCGTCCTCGATCGGCCTGCCCGAGTGGTCGAACTTGGCGTACCCGTTGGGTTTGCGCAGTGCGTCCAGGCGTTCCTGGAGCTTGGGGTGGGTCGCCACCCTCTGCGGCCCGTTGACCGCCTCGAACACCTCGCCGGTCACCGTGTCGATCGCCAGCGCCACCAGGTTGCCCGTGAGGTTCCGCTTGACGTGCTCGCCTTGCTCCATCTCGTGGTTCAGCGGCACGTCCGGCTGTTGACGCGGCCTCGTCTCGAACGGCGCCGCGGGCCGTGACGGGGGGTTGTTGCCCTCGAACCGGGTCTCGTCCTCGAACCGCTGGGAGTTCCAGTACTGCTCCACCCTGGTCTCGGCCAGGCTGCGCAGCTTCTCCTGCACGGGGACGCCGTCGATCGCCGTGATCCGGCCCGACTCGTCCCTGGTCAGCCGGTCCTCGGTGAAGCGGCCGATGGAGTGCGGCCTCGACTGCAACGGCGCCATCGGCGTCTCGTCCGGCTGCGGACTCCGCTCCGACGGCGGTGTCCCCGGCGGCGTGCCACCCGGGGGCGCAGAGTCGTCGTTCGACTCGGACGGTGTCGGCGGCCTCCCGACCCTCGTGCGTGTCGGCTTCGGCGCCGCGGGTTTCGGCGCGCTGTCGTCAGCGGGGGTGGCGGCAGTCGCTGCCGCGGCCTGGGTCGCGACCACGGCCCCGGAGGACGTGATGACGGACCGGGGCGCCTCGTCCTTGCTGTCCTTTGTGGACTCCCCGGTGGTCGCGGGAGCCGTGTCACCGGATCGCTGCGTGACGGCAGGCGCGGCTGCGTTCGCCGGGGTGGCGTTGCCCTGCGGCGTGGTCGTGGCGGGCTTGCTCGGGGTGGCGTTCGCGGGCTGGTTGTTCGCCGTGGAGCCGCCCGCCTGCCCGGACTGGCCCGACGACGTCGTGTGCGTCGGGGCGTTGCCACTCGTCTGCGCCGAAGCGTTGCCGGTCGCCTGCGCGGGGCTCGCGGTGGCCTGGGTCGTGGTGGTGTGGACGGGGCCGGAACCCACGGGAGTCGCGCCTGTCGTCCCGGTGGGCTGGCCGCCCATGGCCGACTGCGAGACGGTCTGCGTGCCGGGATCGCTCCTGACGGTCGTGGTGTCGGTCGTCCCCGACTGCGTCGTGTCGCCATGGCCTCCCGACTGCGTGCCACTCTGCTGCGAACCGCCGGTGTCGCCACTCGCCTGGTCGCCGGAGGCGTTGACGTCACCGCCGGTGTGCGCACCACCAGCGTCGGTGCCACCGGACTGCGTCCCACCGGTGTGCGTCGTGCCCGTGTCACCGCCGGTCTGGGTCCCGCCGACATCGCCGCCACTCTGCGTTCCGCTGGTACCACCGGTGTCGCCTCCGGTCTGACTGGCGCCGGTGTCACCGCCGGTCTGGGTCCCTCCGGTGTCACCACCCGTCTGGCCACTACCGGCGTCGCCACCGGCCTGGCTGCCACTGGTGTCGCCACCGGCCTGCCCACCACCGGTATCGCCACCGGTCTGGGTGTTGCCGCCGGCTTGGTTGCCTCCGGTGTCGCCCCCGGTCTGGGCTCCACCCGTGTCGCCACCGGCCTGGCTCCCGCCTGCGTCGCCGCCACTCTGCGTTCCGCCTGCGTCGCCACCGGTCCCGCCGGCCTGGCTCCCGCCTGCGTCGCCGGCAGTGCCGCCGGTCTGGGTCCCGCCTGCGTCGCCACCGGTCCCGCCGGTCTGGGTCCCGCCTGCGTCGCCGGCAGTGCTGCCGGTCTGGGTGTCACCGCCGGTCGCCCCGGCCTGAGTTCCCCCGGTATCGCCACCCGTACCGGCCTGGGTGTCGCCGCCGGTCCCGCCAGCCTGTCCGCCGGTGTCACCGGCTTGGGTCCCGCCGGTCTCCCCGCCTGTACCGCCAGTCCCGCCCACCTGGCTGTCGCCCCCGGTACCGCCCTGCCCCACCCCGGAGTCGGACGACCCACCAGGCCCAGCCGGAGTCCCACCCGGCGGCGTCGACGACGAACCGTCCCCACCCCCCGCCGGAGTCCCACCCGGCGTGTCCACCCCAGGCAACGGACCAGGATCAGCAACCGGCGGAGTGTTCCCCGCGAAACGGTCCGCCCAGCTCTCGACGAGCGCCTCACCACCAGGATTCCGCTGCTGCACCGCGTCGATGACCATCGACCTCGGCGCGCCCACGAGACCCGACGACAACCCGTACTGGTTCACCGCATCCGCGTAGCCGCGCAGGTCGGTCAACGCGTCGAGGTCGTCGTAGTTGTCGACGATGTACCCCGCCGCCGGGGACGTCAGCGCGTTGTTCCCCGCCGACCCGATGCCGGCTGCCAGGTTCCGCGCGATGGGCGTCGGCAGCACCGCCCCCAGCCCGCGCTGGGTCGCCTCCGTCAGCGGCTCCGCGAGCTTGCCGACACCCTCACCGAGCACACCACCGACCGCGCCGGTGACGGCCGCCCTGAGCGTCTGGTGGAGGTCGAGCCCGTCGCGGGTCCCCATCGCGATACTGGTCAGCTGGGTGGCCAGGTCGACGACCGTCTCGTCGATCGCCTCCTTGCCCACCTCGACACCGAGACGCGCGAGCATCGGTATCCCGCGGGCCAGCGCACCGGCCAGCGTCCTGCCGACCATCCCGGCGAGCATCGACGTGATGCGCCCGGCCACGGCACGCGCGAGGCCCTGGGCGAGGAAGCCGCCGCCCGGAATGGCCGACAGCGCCGCGAACAACACGATGTTGACGGCCAGCTCGACCAGGATGTTGATCCGCGCCTCACGGATCTGGTTGCCGTAGTCGTGGACGCCGTCCGCGAGCACGTTCATGTTCTCGGCGATCAGCCGGAAGGCGTCGGGCAGCTGGCGCAGGATGTACGCGAACTGCGCACCGGCGGTGTCCAGCCACACCGTCTCCGACACGTTCGCCTGCGTCTCGAGCGAAGTGGCGGTGGACTCCAGGATCCTGGCCACGCCACGCCACTCGGCCGCCAGGTCCCACGCGTCCTGCTCGTCGTCAGGCGGCCACAGCTGGTCCCATGACTTGTCCTTGACGCTCTCCCAGAACCCGACCGGGTCCGTCGGCTCCGGCATCGCCATGGCGGACCGGCCTCAGAACTCGAACTCTTGGCCGGCTCGCATGTCCGTGTCGGTGTAGAGCGGCGGGGCCTTGGTGCCGGCCTCCGACACCTTGTTCAGCCGGTTCAGCATCGTGTGGATGTAGGTGCGGATCTGTGCGGCGGTCGGGTTGTACTGCGCCGCCACCGGCCTGCCGAGCGGGCCGTTGCCGAGCCTGCTCTCCAGGTCGAGGATCCTCGGGTTGAACGAGTTCCACTCCGTGCGCGCGTCGGACGAGACCGTCTCGATCTCGCTCATCATCCGCGCGGCGGGCGCCGGGTACATGTCGATGCCGGAGCCGTCGATGTCGATGCCGACGTCCTCACCGTGCCCTGGTGGTGGGTTCACGAGCGGCCCTCCAGCTTCTGGGCGTCACCGAGCAGCCGCATGACCGGGTCGAACACCGGGTCGACGTCCTCGCCGCCCCTGGTCTGCGGCAGTGTCTTCTCGGCGATCGTGGTCGCCGCCTTCTCCGCCTCCGCCGCCGCCTCACGCACCGCCGCGACGACCTTGGCCGCCAGCTCGGTGGCGTTGCGCTCGCGGTAGATCCGGGGGTCGATCTCCAGCTCCAGCAGCCGGCCGCGCCCGCCGACCACGGCGGTGACGAGCCCGTCGTCGGAGTAGCCGGTGCCGCGGATGTCGTCGATGCCGTCGCGGATCGCCATGACCTGTTCGGCGAGGCGTTGGTACTCGGCGAAACGGCCGGTCAGCTCTGTGGTCGATCTCTCCACGTCGGACCTCCCCGGTGTCGCGTCGGAGATCCAGGATGACCCGCCACGCTCCCGGCGCCCGCCGCCTGACCGGTTCCGGCCACGGCGACGTCCCGCGCGGTGGGGCACCGGAGTATCCACTGGCATGAGAGGGGTTCTCGCGGCGCTCGTGGTCGTGGCCACGCTGTGCCTGCCGGTGGTCCCGGCCGCTGCCGCACCGCCGGAGGGCGCGTGCCGTGGCGACCCCGAGTCCGCGCGGGACGTCGTCACCCAGCTGCCGTGGGCACAGCAGCTCCTCGATCTGGACCGCACGTGGCCGCACAGCACCGGCGCGGGCGTCACGGTCGCCGTCGTCGACTCCGGAGTGGACGCCGACCACCCGCAGCTCCGGGGAAAGGTGCTGCCCGGCGCGGACTTCTTCCTCGTCGGCGACCTGCCAGGCAACTTCGACTGCGTGTCGCACGGCACCGCCGTCGCCTCGATCATCGCCGCGTCGGCACAGCAGGGCGTCGGCTTCCGGGGTGTCGCACCGGACGCGCGCATCCTGCCCGTGCGCATCACCGACCGCGAGCTGAACGACACCGGCAACGCCACCCCGATCAACCCCGGCATCGTCGCCGACGGCATCCGCTACGCCGCGGACAGCGGTGCCTCGGTGATCAACCTGTCCCTGTCCGGGTACGGGGACTTCCCCGCCATCCGCGACGCCGTCGCGTACGCGCGGTCGAAGGACGCGCTGCTGGTCGCGGCGGTCGGCAACCGGGACGACCAGGGCGCCGTGCCGTCCTTCCCCGCCTCCTACGACGGGGTGCTCGGTGTCGGCTCGGTCGACATCGACGGCCTCCGCGCGCAGGGCTCGCAGGTCGGCCCGTACGTGGACCTGGTGGCGCCCGGCCAGGACGTGCTCGCCGCGTCGCGGGTCGCGGGCCACCACTACTGGGCAGGCACGAGCTTCGCGGCTCCGTTCGTCTCCGGGATCGCCGCGCTGGTCAGGGCCGCCTACCCCCGGCTGTCCGCACCGGAGGTCGCCGCGCGGCTGATCGCGACCGCGGACCCGGCGCCGGGCGGCCGGAACAGCCTCGAGTACGGCGCGGGCCTCGTCGACCCGTACCGGGCGGTCACCGAGCGCCTGACCGACCGTGAGCCGCTCGCCGAGCCGGGGGTGTCACCGAAGCCGCCGGACACCTCGGCGCTGCGCGAGTCGGCGTGGTGGGCGGACATGGGTGCAGGCGCGAAGATCGGCGCGGGCATGGTGGTCGTGGCGATCGTCGGCGCGGCGATCCTGGCGGTCGCGCTGCCGAGGGCCCGTCGCAGGCGCTGGGCCGCCGCCCGTCGCCCGGCCCTGCCCGACACCCCGGGTCGCGTGGAGACACCGGACCAGGTCTTCCTGTTCCCCACCGGGGGAAGAACGCCCTAGACACGGAAACGGCCCCGGGACACCGGTCCCGGGGCCGTTTCCGGCGCACGTCACGCCTGGATGGCGGTGCGTGCCCGCTGCACCGCGCCACGCAGCTCCTGCTCGGCGTTCTCGACGGCCTGCATCAGGTTCTGCAGGAAGAGCTCGTTCTCCTCGCCGTACTTGCTGAAGTCCGCGTTGCGGAACTGGTTGGCGTCACCGGCCTCGTCGGCCCAACCCATGGCCATGGTGTTGGTGGTGAAGCTCATCCAGTCGCCTCGGTTGGTCGCCAGGCTGTTCTGCGCGGTGAGGATGGCCTGCCGCAGGTCCTGCAGGTGCTCGAACTTGACTGAGATCGCATCGGGGTTCACGTGGTCGGCTCCCTCGGTCAGTGGCCGTTGATGGCGTTGATGAGCGTGTACGCGTCGTCGTCGGCCTGGATGCTGACGTTGTGGGCCGTGTTCGTGCCCTCCGAGATGCTGCCCGCGTCCTGGGCGTTGACGCCGATGTAGCCGGAGATCTCCTGGTGCTTCTGGTCGAACGCCAGCTTGGCGCGACCGCCCCACACCGCCTTCACCATGTCCGCGATGCCGGTCATCTGCTTCTCGTAGTCCATGATCGACGTCTGGACGTCGGCGGACCGGCTGACAGCCGTCGTCATCGCGGTCTGTTCGACGTGGATGTTGTCGAAGGCCATGCTCACTCCCTCACAAGTGCACCTGTGCCTGTGTCGTCCCGGACAGCGACGACCTGCCAGCACGCTAGGTCGCGCGCGCGACCCGGAGACCGGCTCCGGCACCTTCCTGCCACGGCGAACACCGCGCCGGGACCGCCGGTCAGGATCGGACGCGTACGAATCCGCCCTGAGGAGGTCGCCGTGGGGACCGTGGTCGTGCGACGTCCGCTGCGCAGACCCGCGCCGGAGATGCCCGCGGGCGAGCTGGTCCTCGACCCGCCGCCGGAGATCCCGCCGCCGGCGGGCAGGCAGTGGCAGCAGGTGCTCATGGTGCTGCCGATGGTCCTCATGATGGGCGCGATGATCCTGCTGTTCAGCACGGGTTTCGGCGGCAACGGCGGCGCGTTCGTGACGATCCGCTTCGTCGTGTTCGGCATGTTCGGCGTCGCCATGCTGCTGATGGTCGGCGCCGCGCTCATGCAGGGCGGCGGCCCGAGCAAGCGGGAGATGGGTTACGCCCGCAGGATGTACCTGCGTTCCCTCGCCCAGCACCGGGTTCGGGTCGGCCGCACGGCACGACGGCAGCGCGAGGCGCTGTGGTACCTGCACCCGGACCCGACGGTACTGTGGTCGGTCGCCGCGAGCTTCCGGCTGTGGGAGCGGCGGCGCGGTGACCCGGACTTCGGCGTCGCACGCATCGGCGTCGGCGCCCAGACCCTTGCCACGGAGCTGATCGCGCCGGACACCAAGCCGATGGAGCAGCTGGAACCGTTGTCGGCGCTGGCGTTGCGGCGGTTCATCACCACCTACTCGTCGGTGCCCGACCTGCCGCTCGCGATGGCGGTCAACGGGTTCAGCCGCGTGTACCTGCGTGGCGGCGACCGCGTCGACGGGCTCGTGCGTGCGATGTTGTGCCAGCTCGCGACGCTGCAGTCCCCCGACGACCTGCGCATCGCCGTGTGCGTCAGCCCCGAGCGGCGCGGTGAGTGGGAGTGGCTGAAGTGGCTGCCGCACGCGCTGCACCCGGAACGCTCCGACGCGCTCGGTCCGCTGCGGCTCGTCGCCCCGACGATCACCATGCTCGAGGCGGTGCTGGAGGACCTGCTCGGCGACCGCCCGAGGTTCGACCCGGAGGACGGCGTCACCCGCGTCGGCGGCCCGCACCTGGTCGTGGTGCTCGACGGCGGCGAGACCGCGGGCTCGGACCACCTGATGGCGGGGAACGGCGTCGAGGGCGCCACGGTCGTCGACCTCACGACCCCGCCGCCGCGCGCACCCGACCGGTCGGCGGTCGTGCTGCACGTGGCGGGCGACGGCACGCTCACCAGCTCCACCGCCGACGGCGAGATCGACCTCGGCCGCGCCGACACGCTGCCGACGGCCAGCGCGGAGGCACTCGCCCGCCAGCTCGCGCCGCTGCGGCTCACCGAGGGCGCACGCGGTGAGCAGCCGCTCACGGCCGAGCTGGGCCTCGAGGAGCTGCTCGACCTCGGCGACCCGTACGCGTTCGACCCGCTCGACACGTGGGTGCCGCGCCCCAACCGCGACCGGCTGCGCGTGCTGTTCGGCATCCGGCCGGACGGCACCCCCATCGAGCTGGACCTCAAGGAGTCCGCACAGGACGGCATGGGTCCCCACGGCCTGCTGATCGGCGCCACGGGGTCCGGCAAGAGCGAGCTGCTGCGCACCCTCGTGCTCGCACTCGCCATCACGCACCCGCCGAACTCGCTGAACTTCGCGCTCATCGACTTCAAGGGCGGCGCCACGTTCACCCGGCTGGACCGCCTCCCGCACACCAGCGCCGTGATCACGAACCTCGTCGACGAGCTGCCACTGGTCGACCGCATGGCCGACGCCATCAACGGCGAGCTGATCCGCCGCCAGGAGCTGCTGCGCGCGGCGGGCAACTTCGCCTCGCTGCGCGACTACGAGAAGGCCCGCGCGGCGGGTGCCCCGCTGCCCGAGGTGCCGACGCTGTTCGTCGTGGTCGACGAGTTCTCCGAGCTGCTCTCCGCCCGCCCGGACTTCATCGACAACTTCGTCCAGATAGGACGCGTCGGCCGGTCGCTCGGCGTGCACCTCCTCCTCGCCAGCCAACGACTCGAGGAGGGGCGGCTGCGCGGGTTGGACACGCACCTGTCCTACCGGATCGGCCTGCGGACCTTCTCCGACATGGACTCCCGCACGGTGCTGGGCGTGTCCGACGCGTTCTCCCTTCCCCGCGCCCCTGGACACGGCTTCCTGCGGTACGGCGACGAGCCGATGGCGCGGTTCCGGTCCGCGTACGTGTCCGGTGTGCACCGTGCCGACCAGCCGCACGACACGCAGGTGAGCGGGCCGGAACCGTTGGGGCTCAACGTGTACTCGACCACCTACGTGGCGCCCGCGGTCGCCGAGGAAGAAGACGACGCCGACGCCGACGCGGTCGACGACGACGCGATCGGCGAGAGCCTGCTGGACATCCTCGTCGAGCGGATCGCCGGCCGGGGTGTGCCCGCACACCAGGTGTGGCTGCCGCCGCTTTCCGTACCGCCGACCGTGGACCAGGTGCTCGGCGACCTGGTGGCCGACCCGGTCCGCGGGTTGCGGCCCGCCGAGTCGGAGCACAACGGCGCGCTGCGTGCCGTGTTCGGCGTCGTGGACCGGCCGCTCGACCAGCGCCGCGACCAGCTCGTGCTGGACCTGTCCGGCGCGGCGGGCCACGGTGTCGTCGTCGGCGGCCCGCAGTCGGGCAAGAGCACCGCGCTGCGGGCGATGATCACGAGCCTCGCACTGACCAACACCCCGCGCGAGGTGCAGTTCTACTGTCTCGACTTCGGTGGCGGCGCACTCGCCTCACTGCGCGACCTGCCGCACGTCGGCGGCGTGGCCGGACGGCAGAACGCGGGCGCGGTACGCAGGACCATCGCCGAGGTGGCCACGGTGCTCGCGGAGCGGGAGCGGCGGTTCGCCGAGCTCGACGTGGACGGCATGCCCGCCTACCGGGCGCTGCGCGAGCAGGGCGGGGTGGACGACCCGCACGGCGACGTGTTCCTGGTGGTCGACGGCTGGCTGACGCTGCGCAAGGACTTCGAGGACCAGGAGGAGATCGTCGGCAGCATCGCGATGCGCGGCCTCGCCTACGGCGTCCACGTGATCGCGTCGTGCGCACGCTGGTTCGACCTGCGCCCCCAGGTCCGGGACCTGCTCGGCAGCCGCGTCGAGCTGCGGCTCGGCGACCCGATCGACACGATGATCGACCGCACCGGCGCGCTGCGGGTGCCGGAGAACGCACCGGGGCGGGGACTCGCCCCCTCCAAGCACCAGGCACTCACCGCGCTGCCCCGCGTCGACGGGCGGTCCACCGTCGACGACCTCGCCGCGGGCGTGGCGCAGCTCGTCGAGGCGGTCCGAGGCGCGTGGCGCGGGGGACCCGCACCACAGGTCCGGATGCTGCCCGGCCACCTCCCCTACGAGACGCTGCCCCCGGACGACCCCACCACCCGCAGGCTGTCGGTCGGCATCGCCGAGTCCGACCTCGCGCCGGTGCGGCTCAACCTGGACGCGGACGCGCACGTGCTGGCGCTCGGCGACGCCGAGTCCGGCAAGACCACGTTCATCCGGGCGCTCGTGCGGCGGATCGTGGACACCCACACCCCGGCACAGGCGCGGATCCTGCTCGTCGACCACCGCAGGAGCCTGCTCGGCGAGGTGCCCGCGGAGTACCTGCTCGGGTACGGCACCGACAACGCGTCGACCACCAAGCTCGTCGCCGCGACGGCCCAGGGCGTCCGGGGCAGGCTGCCCGGCC
Source organism: Actinophytocola oryzae (assembly GCF_004364325.1). Lineage (GTDB taxonomy): Bacteria > Actinomycetota > Actinomycetes > Mycobacteriales > Pseudonocardiaceae > Actinophytocola > Actinophytocola oryzae. Next base: position 99,156 of record NZ_SOCP01000024.1, read on the forward strand.
CGGAGGTCACGCCGGAGCAGCTGCGTGGCCGGAGCTGGTGGACCGGACCGGAGCTGTACGTGCTGGTCGACGACTACGACCTGGTGACGACGTCCGCCGCCAACCCGCTGCTGCCGCTCGCCGAGTTCCTCGCGCAGGGCAGGGACATCGGGCTGCACGTGGTCGTCACCCGGCGCATGGGTGGCGCGGGCCGCGCGTTGTTCGAGCAGTTCCTCACCCGGCTGCGCGATGTCGGCGCCATCGGCCTGCTGATGTCCGGCGACAAGAACGAGGGTCAGCTCATCGGCGGCCACAAGGCGGAGGCACTGCCGCCTGGACGGGCGAAGCTCGTCACCCGCCGTGGCGATCCGCAGCTCGTGCAGCTCGCGTGGCTGCCACCGACCGAGTGAGACGCAGTGAGTCCGGTCTACTGAGGAGGGAAAATGGCACCACCGACACCGATACCGATGCCGTCGGCCACACCGCCATCGTCGTCCGAGCCGTCGGAGCCACCCGCGGAGCCGTCACCGTCTCCAGGCCCCCCGGCGCCCGGTTCGGAGCCGGGCGCGGACCCGGGAGTTCCCGCGGACGGCGAGAGGATCCACGGGATCCCCGGCGTGATGGAGGGCACCGACATCAGGGGCCCGGGTCTGATGGCGATGGACGCCGAAGCGGACCTCCAACCGGGCATGGAAGAAGGCATCGCCTTCGTCGCCAAGGACCGCGACGCCATGACACGGCTGACCAAGTTCTTCGGTGACACCAACATCGGGTACGACGCGTACACCAACACGGCGCGCAACGCGGGCCACAGCTACCTCGCGTCCGATGATGCCGCCTCGGCCCGCATCAACGACATCACCCAGAACATCTACCGGTAGAGGGACACCATGCCCAATTACACAGAGATGTCCCTCGACCAGCAGGTCCCGATGCTCACCCAGGAGTCGCTCAACATCCGCCTTCTCTCGGCCAAGAGCGCGATGTGGCAGATGGCGGGCGCCGAGCTGGACGAGAGCGGCAGGATTCTCGGGCAGGAGACCGACAACCTCGAACCGGCCTGGACGGACGAGGCAGGCACCGGCTTCGTCGAGCACGCCCGCAACACAAGGCGGGTCGTCGACACCTGGGCGCAGAACATCACCGACGCCAAGCCGAACGTCACGCTCGACAGGATCGCGAGCCTCATCCCGAACGCGCTCTCCACCGCACAGGCCAACAAGGCGCTGTTCGACCAGTACTGGGGCCAGCTCGGTCTGAACCCGACCGGGCCCGGCATGAGCAGGGACGAGGCCGAGGCCCAGTACCGCAGGCCGAGCGGCCTTCTGATGAACCAGATCGCCGAGCTGTACACACAGGCCGGCACCGCGGTGGACCAGGCGACCAGCGGCGGCAACTACGAGGGCCTGAACACCGCGCTCGCCCAGGACGGCGGTAACCCGCGTGTGGGTGGCGGCGGCGGAGGGGGTGGCGGCGGCCTGACCGGCGGGGCACCGACGGGCACTCCCGCGGTCACCGCCGACCTCGGCGCCGCGAACGCGGGGATCGACCCCGCGACCGGCCTGCCCATCGACCCGGCGACGGGCCTCCCGATCGATCCCGCGACGGGCCTGCCGATCGACCCGGCGACCGGTCAGCCCGTCGACCCGACCGGCGCCGCCGCGCGTCTGGCCGGTGGTGGCGGTGGTGCCGACACGGCCGGGTTCGACGCGGCAGGCCTCGGTCCCGTCGGCGCGGCAGGCGGCGGGGCGAACCCGGAGCTGAGCGGTGGTCTCGGCAGCGCACCGGTCGTCCCGCCGACCCCGGTCGGCGTGGCCGGCCTGCCCGGTGGCACCGGCGGGGTCGGGACGATCCCGCCGATCCCACCCGTCGGCCCGATCGGGGGTGGCGGCGGTCCCGGAGGCGGCCCGGGCGGCGGCCCCATCGGTGGTCTCGGTGGTCTCGGTCCGGTCGGTGGTCTCGGTGGTCTCGGTCCCGTGGGTGGTCTCGGCAACGGCCGCCCGGGCGGCGGCGGCATCGGCGGCCTCGGCCCGGTCGGCGGTGGTGGCGCCAAGCTGCCGGGCGTGAGCCTCGGCGGCGGTGGCAGCACGATCCCCGCCGCCGGGACCCCGTTCCAGGCACCTGCCGGTACCGGCCCGAGCGGCGCGGCACCGGTGACACCGTCACTGGCCTCGACGGCAGGCGGCGGCTCGGCGGGCTCCGCCGGCGGCGGCATGCCGCCGATGATGCCGCCGATGGGCATGGGTGGGGCCGGTGCGGGTGGCGGCCCGGGTGCCGGCCCGACGTCCCGGCAGGGCGGCAACAACAAGAACCGCCGCAGGGAGGTCGTCACCCCCGGCCTGCCGGTCATGTTGAGCGGCAAGGCGGGCCAGCCGGACATGGGCGCGTTCGCGGGCCGAGGTCGGCGGCAGGTGGCCGAGTCCGACGTGCCCACCACCGTCCAGCTCATCGACGAGGATCTCTGGCAGGTGGAACAGAAGCCCGTCGCCGACGAGCGGGTGGTCCGCAGGGCGCACTGACAGCACGCACGAAACGGGCCCCGAGAAGTCTCGGGGCCCTTCGTCGTGGTCTACCTCTGCAGCGCGGCCTCGTGGCTGAGTCCCGAGCCCGTCGGGATGCGCGCCACCAGCCCGGCGGGCATGCGAACCGGCGTGATGCCGTCGTAGCCGAGGACCTTCAGCACGTCGACCGAGGCGAGCGGGTAGGCCATGCCCTGGTCGGTCACGACGAGGTAGGTCCCCCTCGGGGTGTCCGGCGACGGCGCGGCCTCCACGACCGCGGCCCGTCCCGGCGGCACCAGGACCCGGTCCGCGAGCACCGCGCCCTGTGCGGTGCGCCTGGGTGTCGCCGCCATGGGGTCCACCTCGGGCATCACGGGCGAGAGCGTCATGGTCGGCTCCGCGGCCCTCGGCGTGAACGTCAGGCACACGGTGGCCCCGTCGTCGGCACGCACGAACTCGGGCCGTTCGGCGGGCGGGTCACCCGGTTTCTCCGGCCCGGCCGACGGTTGCGGCGCCCCACTCGCCTCGATCAACCCCATCGGCAGGGCCTTCGGCTCCGCGTTCGGGTACGCCGCGGCCGTCGCCTGGTAGGCGCGCTGGATGTCGTACTGCAGCTCGGTGATCGGCAGCAGCTGCCCGACCTCCGCGAGGTAGTACTGGACGCCCTCGGACGTGGACACGGCGAAGAGCTGTCCGGCCCGGACGTCCGGGCGCACGACCTGCGCGGGCTGCCCCATCCCCGCCACGGGGATCGGCGCGATCGGCCGGCCCGCCGGGATGGACTCGATGACCGCGGGGCTCACCCGCACCGCGGGCGTCGCCCGCAACGCGAGCCCGACCGCGAGTCCGTCCGGCTTGCTGACCAGGTGCCGGTAGCCACGCAGCAGCAGGTAGCGCTCCCCGGTCTCCGGCACGTCCGCGAGCACGGCCCGGTTCCCCATCGCCATGCCGCCGTGCGTCGGCTGCCCGACCATCAGCACGGACGTCGGCACGACCGTGCCCGTCAGGTCCGGCGCGGGCTGCGAGCACATCGTCCACCCGTCCCGGAGCAGGCCGTCCTGCGCGGGCAGGGCGTCCGGGGCGTCCGGGATGCCGATCCGGGGGCCACGCGGCACACCGGACAGCGAGTCCCGCGACACGCTGACGGTGGCCGCGTGGTCGTCGAGCGCGAGCAGCGCGGAGGTGTAGTTCTCGACCGGGTGCAGCCGCCCGTCCAGGTAGACGTAGCGCGTGCCGGTCTCCTCCTCGACGATGACCTTCTTGCCGTCCGCCCACGCCTGGTTGCCGCCCGGGTTGAGCACCCCGTACACGCCGACCGCGGCCAGCGCGATCACGGCGATGGCGATACCGCCGAACGCGGCGCTCACCGGCTTGCGGAAGGGCGGCTGCTCTGGGTCGGTCTCCCTGGTGACCAGCGCGGAGATGACCCGCTGGACCAGGAACTGGTAGGCGTGGAGCTGGTCGCGCTTGGAGGCCATGTCAGCCGCCCAGCCCGCGCACGTAGCCGTACAGGCCGAGCACCGAACACGTCACGGGCACGATGGCGAGCACGAGCAGCATCTCCAGGATCTCGGCGTAGCGGCCGAAGTAGGGGCTGGGCTCGCGGGTGCTGTGCAGGACACCCAGCAGCGCGGCCACGATGCCGGCGAGCAGCAGCACGGGGCCCGCCATCGCCAGGAGGTCGTCCCGGTCGGACATGAGCGGCCCGAGACCCAGGCAGACACCCCCGGCCAGACCGGCGACCAGCAGTGGCACCCGCTGCCGCACGATCGGGTAAAGCCTGGCCCGTAACAGGAAGCCGACGGTCAGGATCATCACGAGGATGAGGCCCGCCTCGCTACCGCTGGTGATCAGCAGTACTTCGCAGGGGACCACGACGGTGGCGAGGCCGCCGACCATGCCGGTGAGCAGCCCGTCGGCCCGCATCACCGCCGCGTAGACGGCGGCCCTGGCCGGCTGGGGGTCGTCCCTGAGCAGGTCGGCAGCGGCCTTGGGCAGGACGGGCATCGGCACCCGCGACAGCCGGATCGACAGGGGTGCCAGCACGGGGGAGAACGCGAGCCCGACGCCCGCGATGAGCGCGCCTGCCTCGTAGCCCTCGAGCGAGTCGAGGGTCGCGAGCCAGCCGCCGACCACGGTGAGCACTCCGACCGTTGCCGCGCCGACGAACAACGCGGCCCGGTCGACGACGCCCAGCAACGCCACCATGGCGGCGAGCAGTAGCCCCGCACCGGCCCCGAGCAGCTGCGGCGCACCGAGCGCGTCGAGCGCCCGGTCACCGGCGAAGGCGAGCCCGCCCCCGGCGAAGGCGAACGGCAGGGCGACGGCCGCGGCCATGGCCCCGGCACCGGTGTCGCCCGCGGCCCGCGCGAGGAGCAAAGCCGTGGCCAGCAACAGGGACGCGACGCCGATGGACCACCAAGCGGGCCCGCTCCACGGCGGTCCGGACCGGGCGACGGCGCCGAGCGCCAGCACGACCCCGAGCGCCCCGACGGCGAGCCCGGTGGCACGCGTGTGCTTCGGCCCCCAGGCGCCGCCGGTGCGGGCGGACCCCGTGGCGATGGCGTCGACGAGGTCGTCGTACTCCAGCTCGGGCCAGTCGGTGTGGGCGTGGGTGAGGTGCAGGACCTCGCCGTCCCGGACGCGCTGGGCGGCGAGCGTGCGAGCGGAGTCCAGTGTGGCGCCGTCCGCGCGACGCAGCACCCAGCCGCCGGCGAGGGCACCCAGGTCGGCGAGGTCCTCCCCGGCGTGCCTGAGTAGCCCGGGCAGCAGCTCGGCGAGGGGAGCACGCTCCGGAAGTGCGAGGTCGATCCGTCGCGCGGGCGCCGCGACGGTCACCCTGACGAGGCCAGTGGTGTTCATGGTCGAGTTCCTGACGTCCCGTGCGTCAGCTTCCTGCCGACGGTGCCACCCGTGTCGGTGGACCCCTTTACCATGACCGGGCAGGTGCATCCGGGGAACGGGCTCGGCAGCTAGCGGACACGCCGCGGGAGGGTGGCACTCGTGTTGGTTCCGGTAGGCCACGATCTGGGCGTCTTCCACGACGGTGCCGGCAGCCCGCCGGTGCACCAGGTGCGCGTGGGAGCCGAGCTGGTGGAGCTGTCGGTCGCCGAGTACGAGGAGTGGACGGCGGCGAGTTCGCCCGCGCTGGAGTCGAGAGGCCTGCTGGCGAGCACCGACGACCCGATCGCGTTCGCGTCCGCCCACCGCCTGCTGCCACTGGCGTTGGGCCTGGGCAACACGGTGGAGGAGCCGTGGTTGTTCTCGGCAGGCCTGTTGTACCAGCCATTGGTGGCGATGACCGGCCCGCTGTACGACCTGTGGCAGTGGGCGCACCTGTCACCGGACCTGTGGTCGGCGTGCCAAGAGGCGGCGGCGGTCGCCGTGGCCGCGGGAGTGACGACCACCGAGCAGACGGAACCGGCGGAGGTGCTGGCGGGTGCCCTGGAGACGGCACCCCACCTGCTGGCGTCGCGCGTGGCGTGCTTCGACGTACGGACAGAGGGCGTCTGATGACGGTGTTCCCGATAGGCCACTACATGGGCGAACGCCACCCGGAGAGCCTGCACTACGTGCGGGTGGGCCTCGAACACCAGACGATGACGACGGACGAGTTCGGCGTGTGGGTACTGTCCCACCAGGACAGTCCACAGTGGTCGGTTGAGGACGTGGTGCGACTGGCGTCCCAGGCGGAGCTGCCGAACGCCCCGGAGTCGGTCGAAAGACTGCTGTCAGCGGGCCTCCTGGCGCAGGCGACGACACCGGTGGACTTCACCCGCGCCTACCGTCTGTACCCACTGCAGGTGGGCCTGGGCAACACGCCGGAGAACCCGGACGAGTACGCGGTGGGCCTGCCGGACCAGGAGCCCGCGGTGCTGTCGGCGACGGCGTACGAGCTGTGGCAGTGGTCGGCGCTGGCCCCCACGCTGTGGCACACCTGCGAGATAAGGGCGAAGGTGTCGGAGAACCCGGCGGAGGACGAGGCGGCGGGCGTGCTGGCAGACCTGCGCCCGATCCTGGCGAACAGCTGCGGCTACCTGGATGTCCGCCGATGAACGACCTGACGAGGATCGACGACGGCCCGGTGGCGACGGTCTACGCGGGCCACAGGGCGGGCGTACCGGTAGCGGTGAAGGTGTTCCCCAAACGCTTCGACAAACGAACGATGTCAGCTTTCACGAAGGAACAGGCGAAGCTGGCCACGGTGAGAAGAACGACGTCGATCCTGATGGTGGACGGCGTGGAGGAGCTGCCGACAGGCGAGTCGGCGTTACGCATGGAGCTGTGCATCCAGACACTGGCGGCCCTGGTGGAACGAGTGGGCCCCCTGTCGCCGGTGGACGTGGCGGTACTGGGCAAAGCAATGGCGACGGCCCTGTCGGCGGCCCACAGCGTCGGGGTGGTGCACGGTGGCGTGTCCCCCAACAACGTCGTGTTCCGGGAGAACAACGAACCGGCCCTGAGCGACTTCGGCGTGACACTGCGTCAGGCGTTCACAAGGGACCCGTTACACGCGATCGAGTACTTCCCCCCGGAGACCCTGCGCACAGGCACGCTGAACGAACAGACGGACCTGTACGGCCTGGGAGCGGTGCTGCACTTCGCCCTGACGGCCCGCTCCCCCCACCCGGGCCGCCTGGGCGAACAACCAGGCGAACGAGTACTGAGAATCCTGGGCGAACCGGTCCCGGCGATCAACCGCAAGGACGTCCCGGTAGGACTGTCCACGCTGGTAGCGAGGTTGCTGGCGACAACCCCGGAGAACCGTCCCCGCGAGGCGGCCCAGGTAGCGGCCCAACTGACGGCCATGCTCCCGAACCAGCCACCCCCACCCCCGACGGAACACTGGGACGACTTCGACCAGCCACCACTCCCGGCACCCCCCGAAGCCCCACTGGACTTCGACGACTTCGCCCTGAACGTGCCCAACGCGCCGAGAAGCACATGGCCGACGCAGGCCCCGCCACCGCGCGCCCAGTCCCGCCCGTTCACCCCGACACCACCCCGACGGCCAGTGCCGAACACCACGTGGCCACCCCCAGGCCCCCTTCGGGATGTTCCGCAGCTACCTGCGGAGTCGGCGCCACCCAGTTTTGCCCAGGTACCAGATCGGCAGCCCTCTACAGAGCCGACACCTTCGCGGCCGGCGCCTGCCGAACCGTTTGCCCCCGGAACTCCCGCTTTGGTCGAAGATGCCCAGCGATCACCCAGGGAGCCGGAACCGTCCACACCGAACTCCGCCCCGACGCGGGACCCTCGGACGCTCACTGAACCGGCACACGCACCCCTGCAGCCCGTCGATCCGCCACTCAGCAGGGTTCCCGCTCCAGCCCAGGAACCCCCGCTTCCCGTGGAGGAACCTTCCCCACCCACACCACAGGTACTTGCCCCACCGCCGGATCCGCAGCCACTCCTCGAACCGACGCACCCATCGGAAGCGTCCGCCGCTCCGCCTGCCGCCACGGTTCCCAGCTCGGCCCAGGATGCCGCGCGTTCCCTTGCGAAGCCGGTGCCGTCCGCGCCACCGGTGCCTGCTCCGACTCCGGTTTCGCCGTCGTTCCCGCAACCGACGCTCCCCCCAGAGGAATCCGCCCGCCCCCCAGGTGACGCGCTCCCCGCCCGGGCCCAGGATGCCGCACCGGACTCCCGAAAGCGCGCCGAGCCAACGTCCTTGCCGGGCGTAACCCTGGGACCGGCAGCTCCCTCGGTCCAGGAAACCCCACGTCCCAACACAGAACCGAGACCCCGACCCTCCGATGAGGCCGTGGTCCTGCCCGCGCCAGCGGCGGACTCACGCCCCGCCGCGGCCCAGGAACCTCCACCTGTCGAACCAGCCGGGGTAGTGATCCCACCCGCCGACGAGCATGACCCCTCGACCCCGGAACCCCTACTCCCACTCGCACCCCCACTGGTGCCCGCAGAAGTCCCAGCCACAGTCGAGTTCTCGATGCCCCGCCGCGACGGGGTCGTGCTCGGCGGCGCCCGGCCCGGCGAGTTCGACGACGACTTCGGCAGCATGCGGCGCGCGACAGTCCTCGCAGGCCCGCCGCCCGACCAGCCCGGCCGCCGACACGTCCGCTACGACCTGCTGGCCGCTGGGGCACTCCTCCTCGCCCTACTCGCCCTGGTCCCACTCCTGCTCCTCCGCGGAGACCCGGACGAGATGTCCAGCACGCCCAGAGTGCCCTCCGCCGGCGGGTCCGACTCCGGTGGCGCGGTGACCGTCGAACTCGACCAGCCCACCGACCTGACCGACAAGGTCCAGCTCAACTGGAAGGCCACCCGCGACCTCGACTTCGCCGTGGTCGTCGCCGCCGAGGGAGAGACCACCCGGGTGCTCCTCGCCGAGCGGAACCACTCCATGACCATCGACGTGCAGCCCGGCCTCAAGTACTGCTTCCTCGTCCAGGCCTCCGACGGCGACCAGGTCTACGAAAGCGACCCGCAGCCCCTGCGTGGCGCCAGCTGCCGAAAGTAGGGTCAGCCGCCCGAGTGCATCATGTCGGCCCCGGCCGGGACGGTCGGGTCGTCGGGGTCGTCGAGCCAGCCGTACGGGAGCGTGACCTTGCCGCCCGACCCCTGCCGCCCCCGGGGCCCCTCGCCCGCCGCCGGGAACGGCACGTCGGGGTCGAGTTCGGCCAGGTGGATGTCCAGTTCGGCCAGCGACGACACCATGGCCAGCCGTCGGCGGATCTCCGCGCCGACCGGGAACCCCATGAAGTACCACGCCATGTGTTTGCGCAGGTCACGCATGCCCTTGTCCTCGCCGTCATGCTCGACGAGAAGCTCGGCGTGCCGCCGCAGGACCGCGGCCACCGCACCCAGGTTCGGCGCGGCGGGCATCGGCGTCCCGGCGAACGCGGCCTGCAACTCCCCGAACAGCCAGGGACGTCCGAGACACCCGCGCCCCACGACCACGCCGTCACAGCCGGTCTTCTCGACCATGGCCAGCGCGTCGGCCGCGGTGAAGATGTCGCCGTTGCCGAGCACGGGGATGGTCGTGACCGCCTCCTTCAGGCGGGCGATGTGGGTCCAGTCGGCCTGCCCCGAGTAGCGCTGGGCGGCGGTGCGTGCGTGCAGCGCCACCGCGACCGCCCCCTCCGCCTCGGCGATCCGTCCCGCGTCGAGGTAGGTGTGGTGCTCGTCGTCGATGCCGATGCGGAACTTCGCGGTCACCGGCAGGTCCCCGGCCGCCTCGACCGTCGCGCGGATGATGTTCGCGAACAGCCTGCGCTTGTACGGCAGCGCGGCGCCCCCGCCCTTGCGGGTGACCTTGACGACGGGGCAGCCCCAGTTCGTGTCGATGTGGTCGGCCAGCCCCTCGCCCACGATGATCCTGACGGCCTCGCGCATGGTCGCCGGGTCGACCCCGTAGAGCTGCACCGACCGGGGTGACTCGCTCGGGTCGAACGTCATCATGTGCCACGTCTTGGGATCGCGGATGACGAGCGCCCGCGCGGTGATCATCTCGCACACGTAGAGCCCGGCGCCGTACTCGCGGCACAACCGCCGGAACGCGACGTTCGTGATCCCGGCCATCGGCGCGAGCACGACCGGCGGATCGACCTGGTACGGACCGATTCGCAGGGCCTTCGCGACTGCTGCCATGGCTCCATTGTGAGCGGTGGTCGAGCGGGGAACCCGCCCGGGGCCGTCAGGGCGCCACGGCACGCTCGACGCACTCGCGCAGCAGGGCGCGGCGCAGGTCGTGGTCGGCGGAGGGTTCGTCACTGGTGGCGGCGTAGATGCCGCTGGCAGGTGACCAGGCGGACGCCGTGCCGTGGACGAGAGCCAGCAGGCTGACGGGGTCGCCGGACCGCAGCCGTCCTACCGCCTGGGCCTCGGCGATCACCCTGCGTTTCGGCTCGGTGTCGAAGTCCCTGATGACCAGGCCGGGTCCGCTACCGCTTCGTCCTCGACCTGTCCGACCTCGGCTAACCCGTGCGCGAGCGCCCCACCGGCCGGAACGCACTGAAGGCGTCCTTCATGACGCCCAGCGTTACGAAGGCGTCCTTCAGTGCAGTGGGCCGCCGCTACTCGAACAGGGCCTGGATGTCCTCCTTGGTGAGCGTCGGGCTGAAGATCTCGCCGTCGTCCATGACGTTCCTGAACAGCTCCGCCTTCCTGGACTGCAGAGCCATCACCTTCTCCTCGATGGTGTCCTTCGCGATCAGGCGGTAGACCATCACGTTGCGCGTCTGGCCGATGCGGTGCGTCCTGTCGACCGCCTGCGCCTCCGTCGCCGGGTTCCACCACGGGTCAAGCAGGAAGCAGTAGTCCGCCTCCGTCAGGTTCAGGCCGAAGCCGCCTGCCTTCAGGCTGATCAGGAACGCCGAGGCTCTGCCGTCCTTGAACGCGGAGATCACGTTCTGGCGGTTCCGCGTCTTGCCGTCCAGGTAGCAGTAGTCGATGCCTTCCGCGGCCAGCCGCGACTGCACCATCGAGAGGAAGCTCGTGAACTGGCTGAACACCAGGGCCCGGTGCCCACCCGCCACGACGTCCGCGAGCTGTTCCACCAGCGCGTCGATCTTCGCCGACGGCATCGCCGCGTGCTCCTCGTCCACCAACCCCGCGTGCAGGGCGAGCTGACGCAGTGACGTCAACGAGCGCAGGATCGTGAACCTGTTGCCGTTCATGTCGTCCAGCAGCCCGAGTACCTTCTGACGCTCCCGCTGCAGCACCGTCTGGTACAGCTTGCGGTGCCTGGGGGCCAGCTCCACCTCGAGGACCTGTTCCAGCTTCGGCGGCAGGTCGGCCGCCACCTGCTCCTTCGTCCGCCGCTTCATCAGGGGACGCACGCGCCGACGCAGCTGCGCCAGCAGTTCGGTGTCGTTGTCGCGTTCGATCGGGCGGGCGTAGTAGTCGCGGAAGCGGGTCGGGCTGGGGAACAGGCCCGGCGCCGTGATCGACAGCAGCGACCACAGCTCCATCACGTTGTTCTCCATGGGAGTGCCCGTGATCGCGAGCTTCACCGGCGCCGGGACCTTGCGCAGGCTCTGGTACACCTTCGACTGGTGGTTCTTCGTGTACTGCGCCTCGTCCATGATCAGCGCCGACCACGTCTGGTTCGCGTAGTTCTCCGCGTCGAGGCGCAGCAGCGTGTACGAGGTGATGACCACGTCGGCGTCCACGGGCAGCGGGGTGCCCCGGCGGGTCACGGTGGCCACGTTCAGCGTCGGGGCGAACTTCGCCGCCTCCGCCTTCCAGTTGGACACCACACTCGTGGGCGCCACGATCAGGAACGGGTGCTCCGCCCGCGCGTGGCAGATCAACGCGAGCGACTGGAGGGTCTTACCCAGGCCCATGTCGTCGGCGAGGATGCCGCCCAGCCGGTGTTCCCACAGGAACGTCAGCCAGCGGTAGCCGTCCACCTGGTACGGCCGCAGCTGGGCGGTCAGCGTCGACGGCACCTCCGCGGTGGCCGCGGTGGACACGGACAGCAGGCCGTTCACCTGCCGGTCCCACGCCTCCGCCTGCTCCTCCACCACACCGAGCGCGGCCAGCTCGTCCCACAGCGTCGCCTGGTAGCGGCTGAGCTTCAGCGTGCCGTCCGAGGCGTCCTGCAGCGCCCTGGCCTCCTCGATCAGCCGCCGCAACGCCTGCAGCTCCGGCTTCTCCAGCGAGAAGTACCCGCCGTCGGGCAGCAGCAGGTGGGACTGGTCCCTCGCGAGCGCCACGAACACGTCCAGGAACGGGACCTCGCGCCCCTCCGCCCGGATGGTGATGCCCAGGTCGAACCAGTCGTTGTCGCCGGGGATCGCACTCGTGGACACGCCGATCGTCACCGAGTCGCCCACCTCGCGGTAGTCGACCGACTCGCCGTCGACGGAGATGTCCACCTCGGGACGGTCCAGCAGGCGCGGTAACACCTCGGTGGTGAACAGCATCGTGTCTATGCCGCGGATCTCCGACGGCCACAGGGTGCCGTTCGAGCGGAGCCCGAACTGTTCCAGGGGAACGTCGGCCAGGTCCGCCAGCAGCGCCCGCTCCGCCCGTTCGTCACGGTAGGGGGCCACCTGGCCGCTCAGTGAGCTGCGTTCCGCCCTGCCCTCCACCTCGTACGCCCACTCCCAGCGCAGCGCCAGGCGGTGGCCCTCGCCATAGTCCGCGTGCAGTGCCAGCTTGGGGGCGGAGATCGCGAGCGGGGTGAACGAGTCGTCCGAGGACACCACCGGCGCCAGCCTGCGCAGCCGCGGGTAGTACTCGGCCGCGAACTTCCGCTGCTCCTTGAGGGGAATCTCCAGCCTGCGCCCGTGTGCCGTCAGCTGCCGCAACGCGGGAGGGGCCGGGTCCTTGAGACGTGCCAGGGCGAGGCGCCACTCGCGAGGCTCCCTGCTCAGCTCTCCGCGGTCCACGTGGACCACCCCGTGGTCGCCGATGAACGTCACCGGCACCGGGTCCGGGACGGAGGGGATCCGCAGCGCCGGGTCCAGCACCAGGTTCGCGCCCTTGCGGGTGGCGTCCAGCAGCAGCACGGCGTCGTCATGGCGTGCCACGTCACCAAGGCGGACGCGGCTGTGGATGAGCCGCAGACCCAGCTCGTCCGCCTCGGCGAGCATCGGCCACAGGCGCGGGCTGTCGAAGCCCGACAGGTCGATGAAGCGCTCGTCGTAGGAGCCCGACAGGCCGTACAGCTCACGCAGCAGCCGCACGTGGGCGGGTAGGAAATCGCCCTCGAGCCGCGTCCAGCTCAGGCCGCCCGCCACCCAGCCGGATCGGCCCGGACGAACCACGCGTGCGTACGCGCGAGGCTCGCCGGCCAGGGACAGCTCGATCGCCAGCGGGGTCGTGCCCTGGGCGTCCGCGGCCGGGGTCAGCAACGCGTTGAGCGACTGCTCCCACGTCACCTTGGTGCGGCGTGGCGCGCCTGCCACCCGGCCGGCCGCCGTGAGCACCAGCGCCACCACGTGCTTGCAGTCCAGCCCGACGGGACAGTCGCACTCGCCCTCCGCGAACCCGAGAGCCTGTCCGAAGCCGGACGCGAAGTAGGCCGTGGTCGAGTAGACCTCGCCGTGTGAGCCCTGCACGCGGCCACGCACGGCACACGCGGACTCGTCCCAGCGCATGCTGACGACCGCGTGCTTGCGTGCGTAGGCAAGCCCGCGTGCGTAGGACGACGGCCCGGCCGCCTCCTCGAGCCCGATGAGGTCGGCGCCGTCGAGCATGGCGTTCTTCATGGGGGACAAGCTAGCGAGTGACACCGACAGTTTCGGTTTGCCTCGCCAGTGGGGAGGCGAGGAGCCAGGTCACAGCCAGACACGAGACCGCACCGGCCGCCAGCAGTGCCACCCGTGTCCCGGCGACCGCGCCGAGCAGCCCGCCCGACACGGCCGCCGCCGGCATCACGCCCCACATCGTCAGTTCCATGGTCGCGCTGACCCGGCCGAGCAGCTGCGGTGGACACACCGTCTGCCGGATCGTCGCCGACACGACGTTCGTCAGGATGATGCAGAAGCTCGCGACGAAACCGCTGGCCACCCACCACACGAGTCCCCAGCCGGGCGTCGTGAACGCCTGCGCCAGGAACCCGAGCCCCATCAGCGCAGTCCCGTAGACCATCGCCCTGGGGCGGCCGATCCACGTCACCAGCCGCCGGGCCAGGCCGGACGACAGCAGCGCGCCGAGCAACCCCACCGTGCCGAGCAGGCCGATCACGCCGGCGGACAACCCGATGTCCCGGACGAGGAACACCGTGCTCACGGCCATCCCGGCGCCCTGGCCGAGCACGGTCGTCGCGGTCGACAGGGCGATCGGCCGCAACAGGGGACTGTGCCACACGTACCGCACACCCTCCGCGATCTCTCTACCCAGATGACGGTCAGGCGCACGGGTGACCGGCGGCTCGCGATGCCGGATCGCACGCACCCACAGTGCCGACCACAGGAAGGAGACCGCGTCGACCGCGAACACGAACGGCGCCGTCAACAGCTGCACCAGGAACCCGCCCAGGCTGGCACCCGCGAGCGCCGCGACCGAGGCGTTGCCCGCGAGCTTCGCGTTCGCGGGCACCAGTTCGTCCGGCGGGAGCAGACGTGGCAGGTACGTCTGGTGCGCGACCTCGAAGAACACCGTCTGGACGCCGACGAGGAACATCACCAGGTAGAGGTGCCACAGCGTGAGCGCACCGAACAACGCGGCGGCAGGCACCGTCAGCATCAGCACGGCACGCCCGAGGTCGGTCGACAGCAGCACCGGTCGGCACCGGACCCGGTCCACCCAGGCGCCGGCGAGCAGGCCGAACACCAGCCACCCCAGTGTCTCGCACGTCCTGACCAGCGCCACCTCGAACGTGGACGCGTCGAGGTACAGAACCGCGACGAGAGGGGCGGCGAGAAACGTCATACGGGTGCCGAGCTGGTTGACCGCGTCCGCCAGCCACAACCGCCGGAAGTCCATGACAACACCCTAGCAATCGCTAGGGGGTCGCATACTGGGTGCCATGGTGGATCCCGTTCTGCGTGCACTCGGCCATCCGACTCGGCTGCGGATGCTGTCGCTGATGTGGGCAGGCCCGCTCAGCGCCGCGAACCTGGCCGCCGAGCTGGGCATCTCGCACGGCCTGGCCAGCCAGCACCTCCGCACGCTCGACCGCGCGGGCCTGGTCGAGCTGACGGAGGTCCGGCCCAAACGCGGTGGCCGCGAACGCCTGTACCGGACGGTCAAGGGCACGCCGCTCTCCGACCGCACGGATGCGTCGCCCATGTTTACGGAAGCGTTCGTCAACAACATGCGAACGCGGCTGGCCATGCGGGTGCCCGACTCCGCCTCGGCCGTCACGGACGCGGAGCTGTGGCTCACCCCAGAGGTGTGGACCGAGTACCGCAAACGTTTGCTGGAGCTGATGTACGACCTGCACGAGTACGCGGTGCCACCACGCACACCCGGCGCGACACCGATCGGAGTCACCCTGATGGCGTTCGAAATGTTGCCGGGACCGGTCCCCGACAACCCGACCCATACTGAGTGACATGGACTTGCCGACGGTCGAGGAGGAGCGGTGACGTTCTATCCACAGCAGCTGCCCGCCTCGGTCGGCGGCCTGGCGGGCGTGGTGCCGCCTGCACCACCGGGCAGCATCTTCGTGCTGGGTGCCACGGGCGGGTTCGCCGCGCCGCCGAGGGACCGCTTCGAGGTCGTGTTCGGCCGCAGGGAACCGGACGTGCACGTGTGTATCGGAGCGGACGACCCGCGCATGAGCCGCCTGCAGGGCAGGCTGGTCTGCACGGGGACGGAGTGGTGGCTGCGCAACGAGGGCAAGCTGCCGATTCGGCTGCCGCAGTCGCGGTTCCTCCTGTCCGGCAACGAGGTGCCGGTGACCGAGGGCTACAGCCCGCTGTTCATCCGCACGTCCAAGCGCCGCGAGCACCTGCTGGAGGTGCGGGTGGTCGGCACGGGCAGACGCGACACGCTGGTCGGTGCGGACGACGAGACGTCCACGGCTGGTGCGGACATGTGGCCGATCGACGACAACGAGCGGATCGTGCTGGCCGCACTCGCCATGCGGTACCTGCGGCAGGAGCCACATCCGCAGCCGCAGTCGTGGAAGCAGGTCGCGGCCGACCTCAACGGTGCGTCCACCACACACTCGGAATGGACGGAGAAGAAGGCCGCGAACGTGGTGCTGAAGGTGCGGCAGCGGTTGGAGCCGTACGTCTCGGGGCTGAGGCTGGAGGACTGGGGCGACCCGGCAGGCAACATGGTCAACCAGCAGCTCATCCACGAACTGCTGCAGTCCGCGACGCTCCGGCCACCCGACCTGCGCCTACTCGACCAGGACGACTGACCTGTGCGCTCGGTCAACCCGCCGCCCCGCGCACGCTCGTCAAGGCGCCCCCGGGAGCCGGCGTCGATGAACGCTAGGCAGGCCCACCCGTGCTCTGCCACCAGGAGAGCATGTCGGCGGCTTCCCACCCCTGGAACGCCATCACCAGGATGTTCGTGCGGTCCGAGGTCCAGAACAGCTGCAGGTTGCCGGGGTTGCTCCGCACCGAAGCGCACGACAGCCGACCCGTGTCCCCACCACGCGAGTAGGGCGCGTCGGCGTGGAAGTCCGGCGGGTTCTGCAGGCAGTCCCGTCCGCTGACGTCCTGCTGCCCCAGGTAGGCGGCGTCCATCGACGCCTTGTCCGGGAACTGGTAGTAGAACACGATCGTCGCGCCGGGCGTCGGGCCACAGACCACCGCGGCAGTGCTCGCCCCGGCCCGGTTCACCTTGATCTGACTGGCAGGCGGGCGCATGCAGTTCTTCCTGGCGTCCTCCGGGATGTGCCCGAGCAACGCCGACTCGGCCACCGTGGGGAACGGCGGCCGCGACTTCTTGTTGGCCGCGTCCACGACCTTCGGCAGCGGGATCCCGTAGGTCTGCTCGAACCAGTCGACGAGGTCCTCCGGCTTGGGCCCCGTCGCGCGAACCATGACGAGCAGCGGCTCGACCGTCCACTCCAGCACCGCCTGGCCGCGTTCGTCCAGGTAGCACAGCATGGTGCCGAGGTCGACACTGCGCAGGTCGTAGGCCCGGTTGCCGAGGAAGTTCGCGGGCAGCGGGGAGTCGATGCACAGCGACCCGCTCGGCGCGTTCACGGCGCGGACGTGCTGGTCGTACGTGCGGCGCATCGCGTCGACGTTGCCGAACCGGTAGTACGACACGGCGTTCGCGCCCTGCTGGGTAGGATCGCAGTCGATGCCTGCCACCAGGTCGCGGAACGACGAGAGCGTGCCCGCCTCCGCGCGGCCGCACCTGGCCAGCTCCACGAGGTCCACAAGGGACTTCTCGCCGTCGGTCGGGTAGGCGGGGATGCCGACCCAGCCCGTCCACGACTGGGCGAGGCGCCGGTCGTCCGCCTCGCGGACCTCGGTCTCGGCGATCGTGCGGTCGCGGTCGTTCGTCCACACGAGACGTGTGGTGCCGCCGTCCGTGTAACACAGGACGCGGCCGACCTGGTCGCCTCCGTTGGGATAGCGGTGTTCCGCGCCGGTGGCCTTCGTGCAGTCGCCGTTGTCCCGTGCGACACCGGACTTCTCCGTCTCGATGGAGTAGGCACTGTCCATAGTGGCCTGGTCGGCGAAGAGACTGAAGCGCACGAGCTGGTCGCCGTCGTGGCACAGCAGTGTTTCCCCTGCGCCGGTGATGTCCGGCGACGGCCCGGTGGAGTCACAGTCGCCCCGCAGTACCGGGGGGACACGGAAGATCGGGCTCTCCGCGTCGTCGGCACCCGTGTTGGTGACCAGGACGACGACGACCGTCGCGACGACCGCCACCGCGGCGGCGATCGCGACGACCGGCTTCCACGGGAGCGCGCGGTGCGGTCGCGTGCGCCGCACACCGCGGACCCGGCCGCCGGTGACCGCGAGCGTCAGCTCGTCGGCGAGTTCCGTGCAGGTGCGGTACCGGTCCTGGGGACGCTTCGCGAGTGCCGTGGCCAGGACCTTGTCGAGTGCCCTCGGGAGTCCGGGCTGTGCCTCGCTGACGGGTCTGGGGTCCTCGTGGCCCTGTGCCCAGAGCAGGGCGCCGACATCGGAGTGCTGGTGCGGTGGGCGGCCGGTCAGGCACTGGTAGAGCACGACACCGAGCGAGTAGACGTCCGCGCGGGGGTCGACGGGGGCGTGGCCGCGGTCGCTGCCGGGGATCAGCTCGGGCGCGAGGTAGCCGGGCGTGCCGACCTGCCTGCCGACCTCGGTGAGCCGCTCGCCGAGTGCCGGGGCGGCGATACCGAAGTCGCACAGCATCACGCGACCGGTGGGCTGGTGGATGAGGATGTTGCTCGGCTTGACGTCCCGGTGCACGATGCCTGCCGCGTGCGCGAAGTCCAGGGCGGACGCCACCTCGCGGATCATGTGGACGGTCCTGGGCAGGTCGATGGGGCCGCCGCGGAGGAGGTCACGCAGGTTGGGACCCTCGATGTAGGGCATGACCAGGTAGAGCAGCTCGCCGTCGGTGTGAGCCGAGTAGACCGGGACGATGTTGTGGTGGCCGAGGTTGGCGGTGCGGAGGATCTCGTGACGGAAGCGCTCGCGGAAGCTGTCCTCCTCGGCCAGCATCGGCGCGATCACCTTGACCACGACGGGCCGGTTGCCGAGATCCTTCTCCTCGGCGAGATAGATGACGCTCATCTTGGTTTCGGACAGCTTCCGGATCAGCCGGAACCTCGGCAGTTTGTCACTGAGTTCCGGCTGGCTGGGAAACTGGTCGTCAGTGATGTCGTGCAACCAGGAACTCCCCGAACTGGATGTCACCGTGCAAACTCATGATGCCAGGCGCCTCGCAGGGGTCGTCGCCTTGTCGGTACTGCTCACCGGATGTACCAACGAGGTGGCAGGCTCGCCGATCGGCACCGGACAGGTGGTCGACTCGAACCCGTCGACGTCGGCGCCGCCGGGGAGTGCGGATCCCGGCCCGCCGCCGACCCAGACGATCCCCAACCTCCCGAAGGCCAAGGACGGCTCGGACGTCACGGCCTGCTACGACGGGACGTGCGAGGTGGAGCTACGCGCGCCGGTGACCATCCCGATGGACCCGGCCACGGGCATCGCGTCGTTCACGCTGGAACGTGTCGACGACGTCGACGGCGCGTACCTCACGGGCGTGACGGCGGACGGCAACGGCACACTGAGCGCCCAGCTGTACGCCGACCCCGGCGGCAACGCGACGGTCGTACTGAACGGCTTCACGATCGCCGCGCTGGCGACCGTCAACGGCATCGCCGTCCTACGAATGTCCCCGCCGTGACCGTGTGCGCCCCGACGTACCGAAGGACTCCTTCCTGACGCCCAGCGTTACGAAGGACGCCTTCGTAACGCTGGGCCCCGGCAGGCCGCGCCAACCGCACTCGTGGCAGCCCAGGCCCCACACGAAGACCGCGCAACCGCACGAATGTCCCCTTGGCTCGACCCCACCAGCGAAAGTTATCCACAGCCCAACGCTGACCAGGGCTTTTGTCATTGCCCCCGAGTAGACTGGCGTGGCGGGGTGCCCCCGGGATCGGGTGGGGGCTGCCCAAGGCGACCATCTGCGTTGGCGTTGATCAAGACGCGTTTTCGCCTGTCGTGACGCGACCGCATTGTCGGCCGCTACCCTTCTGAATAAATCTCACGTTTGACCTTCTCCGGTTGATTGGTTGGCTGTACAGTCAGGCGTCTCCAGAGGCCTCATCACCTACTACTTCCGGGACAAGCAACAGCTCGCCCACGAACTCCTGGCCCGCTACCTCGACGGCATCGCCGTGCTGACGAACGTCACGGGCACCCCCGACGAACGACTCGCCGCGATCATCGCGGCACACTGCTCGCCGTGGACCAGAGCCTCCCGCAGCAGCGCCTGGTCCTCAGCCTGATGACCCACCCCGTCTTCGCGCGGGTCGAGAGCCAGAAGGACACCCACCTGACCGCCGCGGAGGACACCGTGCGTGAGCTGTTCGCCGCCCGCGGCGCCGCCGACCCGGCGCTGGAGGAGGTCATGCTCCGCAGCGTGCTCGGAGGCGTCATCTTCAAGGCCACCGTCTACGCGGACGGCTACCCGCTCGAGCGAATGCGCCGCCGCCTCCACGAGATGTACGACCTGCCCGCGCCCGACCACGCCCTGCTCGACGAGGACCCGCCATCGGTCGGCCGCCTGCGGGCACGAACGAACCCACCGGAGGACAAGTGAACGCTGACGCACTAGCCGCCACACTCGACAACCCGTCGGGCTTCGGGACGGTGATGAGGGGGATGTTCCGCAACGGCAGGGGAAGGAAGGCGCACGCCATCTGGACCTCCGCGCAGCGCAAGGGCGTCTACGAGACCGTGGAGCTGCGCTTCGCCACCCACGACTCCTACGGCTACGCGGTGATGGCCTTCTCCGACAACGGCCCCATCGAACTGCCCACCCGTGAAAGCCTTGCGGCACATGCGGACCGCTTCCCGCTCGGCACGATCCGCTACGAGTCCATGATGTACTCCTCGCTCATGCCGCTCGGCTGGCACCCCAGCTCGTACGACCACGCGGTCGACGGGATCGCCGACCCCTACCCGGGCGTGCGCGTGTTCACCGCGGTCACCAGCCCCAAGGGCGCCGACCGCCCACTGATCGCGCACTGCGTGGTCGACGGCAAGGACTACATCTACCCCGTCCCCGGCGACCGGCTGCGGTGACACGGTGATCGACCAGCTGCGACAGCAGATGGGCGGCATGTTCTGGGTGGTCACGATCGGCGCGCCGGTCATGCTCCTCGTGCTGGTCCTCCAGATCGTGCTCAGTGCCCGCACGAAGGTGAACAAGGTCAGGCAGGTCCTCCGCTCCGGCGCGGTCACGACCGACCCTGCCGCGCCCACGACCGGTCCGCTCGCGTTCGGTCTGGCGTGCGGTGCGCACATGGCGGTCAACCAGGGCGTCGCGTGGAACGACATCGAGGGCACGGCCTTCCCGAGGATGGAGCTGAAGGCCAACCTGGCCGAGATGTGGGGCGTGTACGACCACACCGACTGGCGCCGCGTGACCGAGGCCAAGCTCACGCCGACCACCGACAACCCGGAGCACGTGGCGATCGAGCTGCGCTGCCAGAGCGGCGCGGCGGACTTCCGCCGGGCCATCGACCAGGCGGCGCACAGCGTCCCGGCGCTGATGGCCGCCGCCGAACGGGTCACCCGCTACGAGGACCGCTTCCGCGTGGACGGCCTGATCACGGGCGTGGTGTCGAGCGTCCGCGTGTACGACTGGGGACGCGCGGTCAACCTGGCCCGCTGGGGCCTGCGTGCCGGCTACTGCGACCGCGCCGAGGCGGAGAACGTCGTGCTGCGCGTCGCCGAACTGTGCCGGGCCCACTACGCGTCATGGGCGGACCTGTCGGCGGGCTTCGCCCTCGGCCGTCTGTTGTTCTTCGACGATGAGGACTTCCCGATCCACTACGTGACCGTCCGGGAGACACACCGCAACCTTCTCGAGGACGTGGACAGCCCGTACCGCACAATGCCCTGGCCTGCCGGAATCCGCGCGTGAGTGCCGACCCTCCTCCACTGGCGGGCCACTGGTCAGAGGGCGTACACATAGTACGAAGTGCGCCTGGCAGGCCTGAGGAAACGCAGAAGATGGAATCGGAGAACGACCGTTCGACCCGCAACCTGGGCGAGCTGCTGCAGGAGTTACGCGTCGTGCAGGCGGGCGTGCAGTTCCTGTTCGGCTTCCTGCTGGCGGTGGCCTTCACCGACCGCTACGCGAAGGCCTCCGGCTTCGAACAGGCGGTCCACCTGATCGCGGTCGGATTCGCGACGGTGGCGGTCGCCTGCCTGACCGCCCCGGTCGCCTGGCATCGCCTGCTCTTCCGCAGGGGCCAACGCCCACAGATCCTGAAGGTGGCGAACGTCCTGACGGTGGTGGGACTGGCCTGCCTGGCCGTGGCCATGACAGCCACGGTTCTGCTGCTGTTCGAAGTGGTAGCGGGCCCCACGGCAGCGGCCTTGGTCACGGCCGTGACGGCGATAACCTTCGCAACCCTGTGGTTCGTGCTGCCCCTGAGAACACGCAATGACACATGAGCGCAACTCGAACGGGCCCTGAGCCACGACCTGTCCACAACCGACGAGTAATCCACAACCCACCAGTAACAACCCGCCACCGTCACCCCCCGCCGGTAGACTGGCAAGGCGGGACGCCCCCGGGATCGGGTGGGGGTTGGGCATCGCGCGCGCGAGATTTTCGGCCTGTTCGCGCTCGGGCGGCCCCCGAGATCAGCTCAGCTCGTCGTACCACTCACTGATCGAGTCATGACCCTCGTCCGGCGCGTCCTCCAAGGTGTCGAACAACCCGGAAGCCTCCCCGTCATCGTCCCGACTCTCGTACCCGCCATCCGAGTCGTCAGCCTCGTCGGAATCGGTCGTATCGGGCATATCCCCGGGCGAGCTGTTGTGGTCGGGCGAGTCCCCAGGCAGCTCCCCAGGCACATCGCCGCCGTCCCCATCGTGGTCGTCACTCGTCCCATACGGCTCGTACCCATTGTCGGTCGAGTCGTCAGAACCGTCCGGAGCAGGGTCCTCCTCAGGCCCGCCAGTCGGCCCAGGCGAAGGCTGAGGCGAGGGCGAGGGCGAGGGCGTAGGAGCGGGCGAAGGCCCCGCATCAGGCCCAGCCTGCTGAGCCCCCTGACCATGGGCGTTCCACGTACCCATCCCACTCGGATCGCTGTAAGCGTCCTCAGCAACCCCGTCGTCGTTCTCGTCGAGAAGCGCCGTGTCAGCGACCCCGTCACCATCGGAGTCCCACATGACGTCGTCGACCCGGCCGTCTCCGTCGAAGTCGAGCGCGACACCGTCAGCGACACCGTCGCCGTTCACGTCGACGTCCGCTTCCGAGTGATGAACGTTCGGCGCGCTCTCGCCGGTACCGAACGAGTACTCGATGTCGGGCATGTCTTCCCCCGGGGTGGGTCCTGTAGCTGGAACATAGATGCGCGGGGCGGCGCGATGGTTCCCAGAGGAAGTGTGCCAGCTGCACGTTTGCTCACGCGAAGGAAACTTCCGAGGACCCCGACGAGGCCCTCGGAAGGTCTCAGGCCGCCAAGTGCTGCTGCGCGGTCAGCCGCCGCGTCACACCGATGACCGCGTACGCGGGCGGCAGCCCCCGCGCCGGGCTCGGTGGCTCGATCCAGCGCCAGAGCTGCCCGGACACGGTGTCAGGGCCCGTCGGGATCGGCAGGTGCGCCCCGTGCGGCGCGACGTCGACCCGGACGTGGGAGAGGTCGGCCGCGATGGTGGGCCGAATTCGGTCGAGTGGCTTGGTCAGGAAGGTCCAGCGGCGGCCGTCCGGGTCCGCGAAGACCGGTCCGGACAGCATCGCGATAGTCAGCTCGGCGTGGACGTGCGCCCCGAGCGGTGCCGGCATGGTGACGGCGTCGAGTACCTGGCCGGTCGCGACGATGAGTACCCGGGTGCCCACCTGTACGGAGACCGGCCAGCCGAGTAACTCCTCGTAGGTGTCACGGCCGTGGGCGAGCTCTCGGAGCCACGCCGGCGCCGGCCGGTTCGTGATCGAGATTGTCATGGTAATCCTCGTATGGATTAGGCGGTGCCGAGGCTGGGCCCCGACACCGACCACGTTTCCATGGCGCGGACGACCGCCGGTGGAATTCACGTTGAGTTTCGATTCATGCGCAACCGAAATTCATGCCGGTTCAGTGGGCGAAAGCGGAGTTCAGATCACCGTTCGTCAGCGTGGTGACCGTCCTGTCGTAGGTCCCGGCCCGCAGGATCTCGGTGGCCGCGTCCCGCACGAGCGAGTACGCCGCGGTAGTGATCGCGGGCCCGACGCTGATCCGCCGCACCCCGAGTTCCGCCAGCTCGGCCACCGAAGGAGCCCCGGCCCAGACCATGATGTTGAGCGGCGCCGAAATACGCGAGACCAACTCACGAATGATGTCGGGATCGACGACGCCCGGCACGAAGATCCCGTCGGCTCCGGCGTCGAGATAGCGCCGAGCCCGCTCGACGGTCTCGTCGACCCCGCCGACGCCTTGCAGGAACGTGTCGATCCGGGCATTGACGAAGACGTTCCCGCCTGCCGCCCGGGCGTCGGCGATGCGCTGGACCTGCGCGGTGGCGCCGTCCTCGATGTTGATCCCGACGACCCCGACGTCCACGACCTTCTTCACGGTGTCCGCCGTGTCCCCGTACCCGCTCTCGATGTCGGCCGTGACCGGCAGGTCGACGGCCCTGACGATCCGCGCGACGGCGTCGACGGCGTCGTCGACGGCGAGCCGGTCCCCGTCGGGTACTCCGAGGCTCCAGGCGACCCCGGCGCTGGTGGTGGCGATGGCCTCGGCCCCCGACTGCTCGATGATCCGCGCGCTGGCGGCATCCCAGGCGTTGGGCAGGACCAGCGGTCCCCCGGAAGTGTGACGATCACGAAAGTTCATGGGGAGACCCCATCAGGCACGGGCTCTCCCCATCTGGCCGTTTTCGGACACGTACGTGTGCGTGTCCGAAAACGGCCAGTCAGGATCCCGTGTGGCGGGCAACCTGGACACATGCGGACGCACACGGTGATGGACAGCCCAGTGGGACGGTTGACGCTGGTCGCCACCGACGGAGTCCTGAGTGGCCTGTACATGGACGAGCAACGTCACCGCCCCATGGCGGACCTGTTCGGCACTCGCGACGACACGAAGTCGATGGCGGTGAAGGAACAGCTGGAGGCCTACTTCGCGGGCACGCTGCGGGAGTTCACGGTGCCGATGACGTTCACGGGCACCGTCTTCCAACGTCGGGTATGGACAGAGCTGCGCACGATCCCGTACGGCGAGACCACCACGTACGGGGAGCTGGCGGAGCGCCTGGGCCGGCCGACGGCGGCACGAGCGGTGGGCCTGGCGAACGGCAGGAACCCGATCGGCATCATCGTCCCGTGTCACCGGGTGGTCGGCTCGACCGGCAGCCTCACCGGCTACGGCGGCGGCCTCCCGCGCAAGCGCTACCTGCTGGACTTCGAGATGGGCATCCCGTCGCTGCTGTGACCAGGCTCAGAGATACTGCCCGGTCCCGCGAATCCCGTGACCCTCGGCGGCGGCCGCTTCGGCCGACCCGGGCGGCAACCCGCGCCGCATCTGCTCCAGCTGCGCGCGAGCGGCCATCTGCTGCGCGAAGAGGGCCGTCTGGATCCCGTGGAACAAACCCTCCAGCCACCCGACCAGCTGGGCCTGCGCGATGCGCAGCTCGCCGTCCGACGGCGTGTTCCCCTCGGTGAACGGCAGCGACAGCCGCTCCAGCTCGTCCCGCAGCTCGGGGGCCAGCCCGTCCTCGAGCTCGGCGATCGACCGCTGGTGAATCTCGCGCAAACGATTGCGTGACGCCTCGTCGAGCGGTGCGGCCCGCACCTCCTCGAGCAACTGCTTGATCATCGTGCCGATGCGCATGACCTTCGCGGGCTGCTCGACCATCTCGCCGACCTGCTCACTGCCGTCGGGCAGAGCGGCACCGGCCGGAGTCCCGTCGGGGCCTATTACCACCATCGGCTGCTCGCCGCCCTGGTCAGAGTTCATCTGCACGGGTTCGAGAGTAGCCGTGACCCGCACCCCGCAAACGTGCGCCCCAGGCGCGACCGTACGGTGTGGTGCCATGGCGTTCGACGTCGCTGCGATTCGGGGTTGGTTCCCCGCGTTGGGTGACGGCTGGATTCATCTGGACGCCCCCGCGGGCATGCAGGTACCGGAACAGGTCGCGACCGCGGTGTCCACCGCCCTGCGCGCGCCGGTGTCCGGCCCGGGCGGCGTCTTCCCGGCCTCACAGCGCGCCGAGGCGATCGTCGACGCGGCGCGCCGGGCCATCGCCGACGTCGTCGGGTGCGATCCCGCCGGAGTCGTGCTCGGGCCCAACCCCGCCGTCCTGCTCCAGCGGCTCGCCGAGTCGGTGGGCGCGGCGTGGGTGATCGGCGACGAGGTGATCGTCTCCCGGCTCGACCACGCCCAGAACATCGCGCCATGGCTGCGGGTCGCCCAGCGTGCCGGCGCGACGACCCGCTGGGCCGAGATCGACATCGAGACCTGCGAGCTGCCCGCGTGGCAGTACGAGGGGCTCATCAACCACCGCACGAAGGCCGTCGCCGTCACGGCCGCGTCCGGGGTGGTCGGCACGCGTCCCGACCTGGCCAAGATCACAGCCCTCGCGAAGGAAGCGGGCGCGCTCGTCGTGGTCGACGCGTCCTCGGGTGCGCCGTTCGTGCCGCTCGACATCAAGGCCGTCGGAGCCGACGTCATCGCCGTCAACGCGACCGCGTGGGGCGGCCCGACCGTCGGTGCGCTCGCGTTCGCGGACCCGGCGCTCATCGAACGGCTGCCCGCGTGCTCGCTCGCGCCGAACCAGACCGGACCGGGCAGGCTGGAGCTGGGCCAGCACGCCTACCCGCTGCTCGCGGGACTCGTCGCGTCCGTCGAGTACCTCGCGTCCCTGGACGACGCCGCCACCGGCACCCGCCGCGAGCGCATCCAGACCTCCATCGGCTCCGCGAAGTCCTACCAGGCGGCGATGCTCGGCAAGCTGGTCTCCGAGCTGCGCGGCCTGCTGCACGTCACGGTCATCGGCGACGCGATGCGCCGCATCCCGGCGCTCGCGTTCACCGTCGCGGACATCAAGGCGTCGACCGTGATCGCGCACCTGGCCGACCGCGGCATCTGCGCGTTCGCCGACGACGTGCCCAGCGGCGTGTTCGCCGCGCTGGGCGTCGCCGAGGTGGGTGGCGCGGTCCGCCTCGGCCTCGCGCACTACACGACGTCGGTGGAGATCGACGCGCTCGTCGAGGCCGTCGCGGCGCTGACGTCGATCAGCTGACGCGCATGACGACCTTGCCGTGCACGTCGCCCGCCTCGAGCATGCGGTGCGCGTCGCCCGCGTCCTGGATCGGCACGACCGCATGGGTGATCGGCCGCACGGCGCCGGACTCGACGAGCGGCCACACGTTCGTCACCACCTCGCGGCAGATCGCGGCCTTCTCCTCGACAGGGCGGTAGCGAAGGGACGTCGCCGTCACGGTGCCGTTCTTGGCGAGCAGCTTGCCGACGTTGAGCTCACCCTTCACACCGCCTTGCATGCCGATCACGACGAGCCTGCCGAGCCGCGCGAGCACGTCCACGTTGCGGGGCAGGTACTTCGCGCCCATGTTGTCCAGCACGACGTCGGCGGAAGGCCCGAGCACCTCGACGAAGTCCTGCTCGCGGTAGTTCACCAGCACGTCGGCACCAAGCTCCCGGCATTGTTCGAGCCGCGCCGCGGAACCGGCGGTCACGGCGACCCGCGCGCCGAGCGCCTTGGCGACCTGGATCGCGTGCGAGCCGATACCGCTCGCGCCGCCGTGCACCAGGATCGTCTCGCCCGACCTCAGGCCGGCGACCATCACGACGTTCGACCACACCGTGGCTGCGACCTCCGGCAGGCCGGCCGCGGTCTCGATGTCCACAGTGGACGGAACGGGCATTACCTGACCGGCGGGCACCACGACTTTGGTGGCGTAGCCGCCACCCGCGAGCAACGCGCAGACCTCGTCGCCGACAGCGACATTCGTGACACCTTCGCCCAGCGCCGCGACCCGCCCGGAGCACTCGAGTCCCGGCACGTCGGTCACACCGGGTGGTGGCGCGTAGTTTCCTTGGCGCTGAAGCAGATCCGCCCTGTTCACGGCGGTCGCGACGACATCCAGCACAACCTCGCCTGGGCCGGGCTGTGGATCGAGCTGCTCCGTCCAGCTCAAGACTTCCGGACCGCCTGGCTCCCTGACCGTGATCGCGTACATGGGAAGACGGTAAACGAGCCGGATAACAGTACGTAACCGGGTCTTGACCAGCAGCGTAGTTCGGACAAGGGTGTGCAAGCCGGGCGTGCTGATCGGGGTTCGGGGGAGATCACAGCGCCGGTGTCTGAGCCCGTGAGGAGAGGAACCTTCATGCCGTCCGCCAAGACGACATTCCGAGCCGGTGTCGCGTTACTCGCGGCCGCGACCGGTCTCGGCATAGCGGCTGTGCCAGCGTCAGCGCAGACCGCGTCCCCGATCCCAGACGGTCCGGCCCTGGCCCGTCAGTTGGTCAAGAAGGTCGATGTGGCGGGTACCAACCGTCACCTGATCGCGTTGCAGCGACTGGCCGACCGAAACGGCGGCAACCGTGCCGCGGGCAGCAAGGGGCACAGCGACTCCGCTGAGTACATCGCCACCAAGCTGGAGGCGGCCGGGTACGTGGTGGACCGCCAGGAGTTCTCGTTCGTGTTCGACGAGACCCTGAGTCAGTCGCTCACCGTCAATGGTGTGGCCGTGCCGGTCATCCGGATGAGCTACAGCCAGTCCACCCCGGAGGGTGGCGTGACAAGCACCCTTGCGGTGGTGCCCCCCGACGCCACGCCGGGCTGCGAAGCGGCCGACTACACCGCGGCGGGAGCGGCCGGGAAGGTCGCGCTGGTAAGCCGCGGTTCGTGCCCGTTCGCCCAGAAGGCGGCCGCGGCCGCGGAGGCGGGCGCGGTGGCCGTGCTCGTGTACAACAACGTCCCGGGTGCCGTGAACGGCACGCTGGGCGCGCCGGACGAGAACAGCGCGCCGGCAGGCGGCATCTCGCAGGCCGACGGCCAGGCGCTGGCATCACAGAACGGCGCGCCGGTGACGCTGGACCTGCAGGGCTTCATGGAGGACCGCACCACGTACAACGTGATCGCGGAAACCCAGACGGGCCGGCACAACAACGTGGTCATGGCAGGCGCGCACCTGGACAGCGTCGCCGCGGGTCCCGGGATCAACGACAACGGCACCGGCTCGGCGGCGCTCCTGGAGACCGCACTGCAGCTGGGCAGCTCGCCCAAGGTCAACAACGCGGTGCGTTTCGCGTGGTGGAGTGCCGAGGAACTGGGCCTGGTCGGTTCCGAGTACTACGTGCAGAACCTCGACTTCGAGCAGCAGCTCGACATCGCTCTGTACCTGAACTTCGACATGATCGGCTCACCGAACGCGGGCTACTTCGTGTACGACGGCGACAACTCCGATGGCGTCGGTTCAGGCGCGGGCCCGTTCGGCTCGGCACAGATCGAGAAGGCGTTCACGGACTACTTCGACTACACGGGCGTCCCGACCCGGGGCACGGACTTCGACGGCCGCTCGGACTACGGCGAGTTCATCCTGAACGGCATCCCGTCCGGTGGCCTGTTCACGGGTGCAGAGGTAGTAAAGACGGCCGAGCAGGCCGACCTGTGGGGTGGAATCGCAGGCGAGGCGTACGACAAGTGCTACCACTCGGCGTGCGACAACCTGGGCAACATCGACCGCGTGGCCCTGGACCGCAACTCGGACGCGATCGCGTTCGTGCTCGGTTCGTACGCGATCAGCACGGAGGACATCAACGGCGTCCCACCGCGCGCGGCACGAGCCAAGACCCGCGCGGCGCAGGCCCGCGTGGCACAGCGTTCCGTGGCCGCGGATGACCACCACGGCGCGCTGAGCTAGTACAAGGCGCGTGGAAAGGGGCCCGTACCTCCCCGGTACGGGCCCCTTCGTCGGTAAGAAGTGGTGGTAGGTCCGTTGGTACCCAGACCGGCGTGGATCCCTTCCGGGCATCTCCAGAGAGCTGTCCTGATGGGAGGGATCAACATCGTCGGGGCGTGCCGGATGTGCGTTGTGCGCACGAGCCCGCCCGAACCCTGGTGCTGCTCCGCAGTCGCGACCGAGCCGAGTTCGTCAGCCCACCCGCGGGGTCGCAGCGAACGGCGATCCACCACGTCCTGTCCTTGACATCGCCACGGCACCACCTGCCCCTTCCCGGCTTCGCGTTTCGGTTCAACCGTGGTTCAAGCATGCACCCGTGTGCCCCCGGTCACAACCCCAAAGCAGGGTCCTGAACTGGTGAAACGCACGGTCACTATCCGAAACAGACAGTCTCCGTGAGGCCCCTGTGAGTGGCGTCGACCACCCACACGGGCGCCCCGCCCCCACCCACACGCTACGCTGACACCCGAGGGAGGCGTGGCAGAGCGGCCGAATGCACCTGTCTTGAAAACAGGAGTCCTTCACGGGACCGGGGGTTCAAATCCCTCCGCCTCCGCACAGTCTGACCAGCCTTTTCACGGTCACCCGCGCAGACTCGCGACCCCTGCTCAAGATCATGTGGTCGCGGTGTGGTCGCATCCTGCACCGCCTGCTCTGCGCGGCGCTCCGCGGCGGCAGCGTCCAGGGCGTCGCCCATCGCGTCCGCGGCCTCGGTCGCGACCTCGTGCGTGAGGTGCCCGTACAGGTCCGACGTGATCCCAATCTTGCTGTGTCGCAACATCTTCGACACGATCGCCAGCGGCACACCTGCCGCGATCAGCAGCGTCGCCGCACCATGCCGCAGGTCGTGAATGCGGATCTTGGGCAGGTCGGCGGCGGTCGTGATCGCGCGGAACCGGTTGAGCACCGTCTCGGGCCGCAGCGGTTCGCCGTTCTCCTTGGCGAACACGAGGTCGTCGCCCTCGTACTCGTCGCCCCACTCGGCGCGCTCGACCGCCTGCCGGGCGGCCTGCAGCTTGAGCGCCTCGACCACCCGGCGGGACAGCCCGACCCAGTCCGCCGACGCCATGGTCTTCGGCTCGCTGATCACCAACCGGCCACCGACCACCGACAGGGTGCGGCGGATGTACATCCGGCGGCCGTCGAGGTCGACATCGGACCAGCGCACCGCGAGCGCCTCACCGCGTCGCAGACCGCACCCGGCGATCACCTCGAACAGCGTGCCGAGCCGGTCGCCAGACGCTCCCTCGAGGAAGGCCGCGAGCTGGCCGGCCGACCACGGAATGCGCTCCTCGCTGTCGACGGGCTGCCGCACGACGTGCTCGACGACGTTGTGCGGCAGGCGCCGCTGCTTCACCGCGTCGGTGAGCGCGCTCGACAGGCACGACAGGATGCGGTTCACGGTGACCGCGCCACGGCCGGCCTCGACGAGATCCTCGGCGAAGTCCCGCACGTGATCGTGATCGAGGTGTTCGAGCCGGTGCGGGCCGAGCGCCGGGATGATGTCCTGCTCGACGTACCGACGGTAGTCGTCCATCGTCTTCGCCTTGCGCTGCAAGGCTTTCTCAGTGAGCCAGCCGGTCAGGTAGGCGGCGACCGTCTCGCGGTCGTTCACCTTGACCCGCAGTCGGGTGCGGTCGAGCACGTCGTCGAGCGCCTTCTGCGCGGCCCGCTTGGTCTCGTGGCCACCGCGCCGCAGCGTCTTCCGCTTGCCGTCCACAGTGGGCACATCAACGGCGTAGTACCAGACGCCGTGCTTCGCGTTCGACGCCAGCTGTGGGCACGCCGTGCCGAGCTGCTTCCCGTCCACGCGGCACGCGCACCGCCGGTAGACCCGACCCTTGCCGCTCATCTGCCCAACGCCTCCCTGAGTTCCTGTTCGAGCTGCTGCGTGAAGTTGCGCTGCCGGGACGCGGCACCCGTCGACCCCGGGTCGCCCACGTCGCCGACACGGTCACGCCGTTCCTCGGTCGCGGTCTGGCCGTAGAGGCTCTGCGCCGCCTGGATCACCGTCCGCACGATCTCCCTGTCGGTGGCGTCCAGGCCGAGACGGTCGGCGATCTCAGCCGCGACCGGATCAGCCCTCGCCGGGTCGTCCAGGTTCCAGTCCGGAACCTGGCCCCGCGCCAGGGCGCCTGCGAGGCCATCGCGCGGGATGAACGCGCGCTCGCTGAAGCGGACATCACCGGCGCCCTTGATCAGCTCATGGATCGGTACGACGAGCACGATGGCGAGCTGCACCAACTCGGCGAGCGTCGCCGACTCCCGTTCCCCGCTCTCCAGCGCGAATACCCGCCCCTTGGTCCAGCGGTCCCCAAGGGTGCTGAGCATCCGCGCGAGTTCAGCCTGCGTGACCCCCCGCTCGGTGCGTCGACGGCGGACGACCTCACCGACGGCCGCCCCGATCGAGATGACCGAGTCGTCCGTACCGGCCGCCCCGATCCAGCCGGGCAGCGCTTCCGCGTGCGGAACCTGAATGCCCGTTGTCTTGCCTCGCGCCTTGCCCATGACCGGCACCGTACCGACTCGACAGGCCGGATGGCAATGACCGTAGGGTATGAACTTGACGGTCGGGTTGACACGAACTCTGACGGGTGGCAATCTCAGAGACCTGATCAACCGAACTGTCAGGAGGTGCCGTGCTCACGAAGCTACGTGCGTGGCGCACAGCCCAGGGCTACACACTCGCGGAGGTCGCCGGCCTCACAGGTCTGTCCGAGGCGATGCTCAGTCGTGTCGAGACGAGACAGCGGAACCTTGCCCCGCGCCAGCGGGTCGTTATGGCCCGTCGGCTCGGCGTCCAGGTCGCCGAGCTGTTCGAGGTCGAGCCGCTGGAAGTGTCCGCGTGACCGGCCGGACCGCCGCCGAGATCCTCGCCGACGCGGGCCCCACTGTGTCCATCCCCGAGGCTGCCACCGTGCTCGGGATCTCCCGCGGGCACGGCTACGCGCTCGCTGGCCGCGGCGAACTCGAAGCGGTCGGCGTTCGCGTGCTCCGACTCGGCGCCCGCTGGCGCGTGCCGACCGCCGACCTTCGCCGCGTGCTCGGCGTCGACACGGCGGCCTGACCCGAGATGTCCACACCCCACCACCAACGCAGCACCCGCCGCCCGGCCAGCGGCACCACCAACCAGCACGCCGCCCGACCACATCACCACCGCGGCCAACCAACCCCGGCAGGCTCCCACCCTCCACTGCCCGGGCCACGGAGCAACAAGTGTCCACACGCGACAGAAGGCGCCCCGCTCACACGGGACGCCTTCCGCTGAACCCCACCACACCGCAGCACGACCAACAGGCCCCAACCTACGGAGCGCGTGTCACGGACGACCGCGCCGAGTTCGAGGCACGCCGCGCCGCCGCCATGCCCGCCAGGCACGCGCAGCGGCTCCGCAACCTCGCCGCCAGCCCCGACGCCCGCCAGCGCCTCGCCGACACACCGGTGTTCGCGCCCCTGTTCCTCGAACCCCAGGACGGTGATCGCAGTGAGTGAGATCGCCGACCAGCTCCGCGCCCGCCGCGCCGCCTCGTACCGCCTGCCACCTCTCGCCTGCGGCCACCGAGACCCCCTCGACTGCCCGCAGCCACAGTGGACCGCCGCCGCACGCGCCGCCTGGTACCACCTCAACCGGCTCGGCCTCGTCGACCGGGACGGCTTCGTCACCGCGATCCTGGCGGGCGCCGCATGACCGACTCACCACGCCTCCACGTGATCGACGGGTATGGCGCCCACGACGACCCGATGCCGCCATGGTCCGAGCCTGCGGAGCAAGCCGTGCTCGGCGCCGTGCTGCAGTCCGAGCACGCGCGCGCCGAGGTCGCCGAGATCGTCGAGCGCAGCGACTTCTTCAAGCCAGCCCACGCCGCCATCTACGCCGCCGTCCACGACCTGGCCGGCTCAGGTCGGCCAGTCGACGCCGTCACCATCGTCGACGAACTGGAGCGGCGCGGTGAACTCCGTCGCGTCGGTGGCGCCCCCTACCTGCACACCTGCATCGCTGCCTGCCCCGCGCCGGTGAGCGCAGGCCACTACGCCGAGATCGTCCGCGACAAGGCCGAGGACCGGCGGCTCATCATGTCCGGCCAGCGGCTCACCCAGCTCGCCAGCCGGCCGCCGGGCGACGAACGTCGGCAGGCCGTTCACGATGAGTTCGCCGCGGTGACCACCGCCCTCAGCCGCGGCACGGCGGGCGCGGGGGAGCACCTCGACCACCTGAACCGGTTCGTCGACGGCGCCGCGTTCCTCCTCGACGCACCCAACGACATGCCCGCCGTGTGGGGCAACGGCAACGACGTCCTGTGGGCTGAGGGCGAGGCCCTGATGATCTGCGGCGGCAATGGCGTCGGCAAGACCACCCTCGCCGCACAGCTCGTGCGCTGCCGCCTCAACCTCGACACCGACGTTCTCGGCTACCCCGTGAAGCCCGGCGCCCGCCGCGTGCTGTACCTCGCCATGGACCGCCCCGCCCAGATCCAGCGGGCCCTACGCCGCGCGTTCGACCCCGAGGAACGCCAGGTGCTCGCCGACGCCCTCGTGTTCTGGAAGGGACCGCCGGTCGCCGACATGGCCGAACGGCCGTTCCTGCTCCGCCAGATGTGCGAGCAGGCCGACGCCGACACCGTGATCGTCGACAGCCTGAAGGACGCAGCGATCGGCCTCTCAGCCGACGAGGTCGGCGCAGGCTGGAACCGCGCCCGGCAGGCCGCCGTGTCCTCCGGGATCGAGGTACTCGAGCTGCACCACCTCGTGAAGCGCAACGCCAACGGCGGCCGCCCCGAGTCCATCGAGGACGTCTACGGGTCCGCGTGGCTCACCGCCGGCCTCGGCTCCGCCATCCTGCTCGACGGCGCCCCCGGCGACCCCCTCGTGAAGTTCAAGCACCTCAAGCAGCCCATGAACGAGCTCGGCCCCTGGGAAGTCGTGCACGACCACGACCACGGCGTCAGCAGCATCCGCGGCCAGGTCGACCCGCTGCAGATCCTCCGCGCCCAGAGCAGCATCACCGCGAAAGCCCTCGCCGAGATCATGTTCGACGGCGCCCCCAAGCCCGCGCAGGTCGAGAAAGCCCGCCGCGCCCTCGAACGACTGTCCACCGCGAAGCTCGCGTGGAAGGTCTCCCCAGGCGGCACGCAGCCCGCCGTGTACTACGCCGCCGCCACCCCGGACGTCGACGAACCATGACCCACACACGGCACCTCACGACCTCACGAACGACCTCACGCCCCACCCCGGAGCGTGAACCCTCACGCCACCCAACCCGACCTCACGCCGACAGCAAACCCGCAGGTCCAGACCTCACGCGCAACCTCACGCACCTCACGCCCGCACCACCTCACGCTCTCTCCCCCCTTTAGAAGGGGGAGAGCGTGAGCAGACCCAGCCAGCACCACCAGAGAGGACCCCGCCACCGTGACCGACCGAACCGACGACCCCGACCTACTCGCCCTCTACACCACGCTGGCCGAGCAGCGGGGCGTGTCCATCACCGCGGTTCAGGCTCTGTCTGTCGCCGATATGCACGTCGAGGTGATCCTGCTCCGCGCCATCGCAGCCCTCGAACGCCTCGCCCACAACGACACCAGACCCGGGAAAGAGCCCGCCGCGGTCCTGAGGCAGACCATCGCCCACCTCGAAGCCCTCTCACCCCTGACCCTGCACCAAGCCGTCGAAACCAAGCTTGAACAGTTCCTCGACAACCCGGAACCAACCCGATGACCGACCACCCCAAGGGCGTACGGCGGACGTACGCTTCGCGCGCACATGACGACGATGGGCCCCACGTCGGACCTGCTCAACCCCAGAGGTTGACCCCTGGTGGCGAGCATGAGGGGACGCCGGGGCCGATCGAGCGCCGGTACCTCGCGGACGGGTTCGGCCGCCGCCTGCGGCAGCTACGGCGCCGTGCCGGCCTGACGCAGCAGCAGCTCGCCGACCGGGCGGACCGGACGCGCGGGCACGTGAGCCGCCTGGAGCGCGGGTTGCGGCGCCCGGAGTGGCGGACGCTGCTGCTGCTGTCGCAGGCGCTCGCGCCGACGAGGGCCGAGCAGAAGGCGATCAGGGTCGAGCTGCGCATGCTGGCCGGCGACAGCGCGCGGGAGTGGCGCCGCGGTGGCCGGCACTACGTGGCGTCGGTCGAGGCCGAGCTGCCCGCGGTCATGGCCAAGGTCAACCGGCAGCTCCGGGTCGCGGGGCTCGACGAGATGCCGCCATTGCCCGGCGCCGGAAAGTGACCCGGCTCAGGAACCCGCCAAACCTGCAGGTCGCGCAGGGTGGGTCTGGTCCCACAAGACGGATGTCCTCGGCCGGGCGACCGCCGGTGACCTTCTTGGGGGCGTCCCCAAAAGCACGGCCACGTCGTGTCCGGTGTTTGCGGCGGCAGCCTAGGCGCGGTGGTCGTGTACAGAATGGTTGTTTTGTAGCCGAGTTCGAGGACTGCTGGGATGACCGTCGGCAGCGAGTTTCGGCAGGTCGGCCAGGTTACCGGCGCCGGTAACCTAGACCTTCTCCGGGCACTCGACGTTGGCGGACTTGACGATGCGGGTCTCGCGCTCGAACCGGCTCATCGTCTCCGGCCAGTCGACCCACACGTCGCTGTACACGAGTTCGCCCGGGGTCCATCCCGTGTCGAGCAGGGCACACAGCCGTTCGTTCGAGGTTGGCTCGTTCGACTTCCCGCCGCTCAGGATCGATCCGACGACCACTATGGCCGCGACGACACCGACCAGGGGCAGGAAGACCCGGGCGGGCGTGATGCGGAACTGGCGCTTCGGCGTGCTGGCCGGCTGGTCGGTGTTCGGGTCGCTCATGGTGTCCTTCCGATGTGGTGGCCTATCTGGTGAATGGTCGCGATCGGGGCGCGCACGTTACGGGTCAGCTGGCCGCAGTCCGGGCATCGGAGCGTGTCCGACGTCTCGGGTGACCAGACCCGCACGTACCGGCCACAGACGGCCTCAACGACGAGGACACCGTTGATCACCCGCGGACGCGTGCACCACACCGGCACGTGCGCGATGCGTCGCAGGAACAGGCCGCGCAACCACAGGTCGTCAACGTTCGTCGGCATCGGTGGTCCGTCCTGCGCGGCGCTGCCAGGTGAGGCACTCGGGGCACAGTGTCGATGTCGGCCCTTCCGTGCCGGTCGGGTCGACGGGGATGCCACACAGGCCGCGGTCGGTGTCGGCGTAGTGCACGACGAGAGGCGCGTTGACCGATGGGCGCCACGCACGTTGGGTCATGTCGCTCAGGTCCACCGCTTGTGCCTGACGTCGACGTGCACGTCCATGACGTCCTGTGCCCACTCTTCGGTGGTCCCGGTCCCGAAGCGCTCGATGCGGGCGCAGTTCCACCCTTCCACCGGGCAGGTCAGCCACAGCGTCCCCTCGTACCACACGGTCAGAGGTTCCTTGCAGACGATGCGCCCGGGTGCGGACGCCAGCGCGGGTGCACGTGCAGGCACAGCCATGTGACGGACGCTACGTCTGCCCTGACCTCGCACGTTTCCCCGCAGGAAACTGGGGTAGGTATCGTTCGGGGTATGGCTGACTCGATCGGTTTGACCATCCGCAGGTTGCGCCGCTGGCGCGGGCTCACCCTCGACCAGGCCGCGGGTCTCGCTGGCCTGTCCAAGGGCTACCTGTCCAAGATCGAGAACGGGGTCAAGCCCGTCGACCGGCGCTCAACCCTCGTCGCGATAGCGGGCGCCCTGCGGGTCTCGCTGGCCGACATCACCGGCGACGGCCTGGAGATCCGCGACCCCGACGCGGATAGCACCGTCCCAGCCATCCGGCAAGCACTCCTCGACACCGACCTCGACGGCGCCGACCCGCCCGTCGGGGACCTGGCCGAGCTGACCGCCGAGACCCACCTACTCGCGGCGCTCCGGCAGGCCAACGAGGTCGCCGAGGTCGGCCGGCGCCTGCCTGCGCTCCTGACCGCGCTGCACACCCACGTGCCCGCACCGGACGGCCTCCGCGCCCTCGTCACAACCACCCACACGGCCGCGCTGTTGACGAAGGAACTCGGCGCCCCGGACCTGTCCTGGATCGCGGCGGAACGCGGCTACGAGGCCGCCACACGGCTCGGTGAACCTGCGTGGGTGGCGCTGGCAGAGTTCGCCCGAACGCAGGCGCTGAGCGCTCTCGGTGCGCACGCGCGGGCCGACAAGCTGGCACACCGCGCACTCGACACCGTGCCGGCCGGGGCGACTGCCATACGTGGCGCGCTGATCCTCACGACGGGGCACACGGCGGCCGTGCTGGGCGGCGACCCCTCCGCGCCGCTCGATGAAGCGACCAGCCTGGCCGAGCACGTCGAGGACGCCAACGAGCACTTCCTCCTGTTCCAACCAACCAACGTCGTGCTGTGGCGGATGTCTGCCGCGCTCGAGCGCGGCGACCACGCGACCGCCGCGACACTGGCCGACAGGATCAACCCTGCCGCTCTGGGGATCGACTCTCGGCGAACGACCTTCCTCATCGAGCGTGCCCGCGCCCTGTATGGGCTCCGGCGTCCGGACGAGGAGGTCATCAGCCTGTTGCTGCGTGCGGAGAAGCTCGGCCCCGTCCGCGCACGCGCCAACCCGTTCGCCCGGGAGATCGTGTCCACAATGGTGACTCGCGCTCGCCGCGAGTCCGTCGCCCGGGAGGCGCGCGGCCTGGCGTCACGCATGGGCCTGTTGAGGTCCGCCTAGGGGACCCGCCGCGTGACACGGCGGCCGGACCGTCGGCCGCATGCAGGACTTCGGGAAGGTGCTCGCGCAGGCGGAGCAGGCCATCCGGGCGGCGATGGTGCAGGGCGTGCACGAGTCGTGCGAGGACCTGCTCAGCGTGTCCCGCGACGAGATCCCGTACGACCAGGGCGACCTGTCGAACTCCGGACTCGCCTCGACCGAGTCCACCAGCACCGGCGCGCACGGCGCCGTCGGGTACGACACCCCGTACGCGGTCGTCCAGCACGAGGCGGTTGACTTCCGCCACCAGGACGGCCGCAAGGCCCACTTCCTCGGCGACCCGCTGCGCGAGTACGCCGACCGCTACCTGCAGCACATCGCCGGCACCATCGGGGACGCGCTGAGCTAGGCGCTGACCAGCGGATTCACGCAGGGTGCGTGACACTCGTCCCTGATCGTCTGGGCATGGCTCTCCTGGTCGGTCAACTGCTCGCGGACATCAGCGCGGACGCGGCGAAGTACTTCGCGACGGTGAAGCGCGTCGAGGCCGAGCACGACCGGCTCACCAAGAAGCTCGGCGGCGAGAAGCCGGCCATCGACGCCGACCCGAAGCCGTTCGAGAAGACGTCTGAGAAGGTCGCGAAGTCCAGCAAGGACACCGCGAAGGCGATCGACTCGGCGTTCAACGCCGCGTGGCGGTCGGTGGTCTCCGACCTGCAGCGTGTCGAGAAGCAGGCGTGGGAGTCCGGCGACGGCATCAGCGACGCGTTCACCACCTCCCTCGCGCAGGCCCGCGCAGAGCTGGAACGCCTCCACCGAGAGGGCAAGACCACCGGCGCCGGCCTGGAAACCGAACTCGGCGACGCCCTGCGCAACATCAAAGCCGACGTCAGGGAACTCGGCCCCGCTGGCCGCGAGGCTGGCGCAGAGATGGGCGGCGGACTGCGTGACGGCCTGTCCGAGGCGCTCGGCATGGTCGGCGGCGGGGGCCCAGTCGGTGACCTGATCGGTTCCCTGGGCGGCGGCGGGAAGGCCGGGTTCCTCGGGCTCGGGCTCGCGGTCGGCGGCGCCCTGATCTCCGGTATCCAGCAACGCTGGGCCGAGTTGAAGGTGGGTGCGCTGATCGCCGCGCAGACAGGCGCCGCGGCGAGCGAGGCCGGCCGGCTCGGGTCGCTCGCGGGCGACATGCTCGCCAGCGGGGTCGTCGACTCCCTCGAGGACGCGGGCGCCGCCATCTCGGCAGTGGTCAACGTGCTGATCCCCGCCGACGCCACCGAAGCGGCGATCGGCCGTATCGCGTCGAAGGTGTCGACGCTGTCCACGGTGATGGGCGAGGAGTTTAGCCGGATCTCCCGCTCGGCGAAGACCATGCTGCTCAACGGCTTGGCCGACAACGTGGGGCAGGCGCTCGACATGATCGGGCAGGCCAACGCGCAGGGCTTGAACATCGCAGGTGACCTGCTGGACACCATGGACGAGTACAGCGGCCAGTTCGCGCGCCTCGGCCTGGAAGGGCCGGAAGCGCTCGGCCTGATGTCACAGGCCCTGCAGGGCGGCGCCCGTGACATGGACTTCGCGGCCGACGCGTTGAAGGAGCTGGCGATCAACACGCGGGACCTGTCGCGGCCGGAGACCCTGCGCGGGTTCGAAGCGCTCGGGTTCAACGCCGAAGACATGGCCCGCAAGTTCGGCGCCGGGGGCGACTCCGCGAAGCAGGCGTTGCGGGATGTCCTGAACGGGCTACAGGCCATAAAGGACCCGATCGTCCGCAACACCGCGGCCGTGGATCTCTTTGGTACCAAGGCCGAGGACTTGGGAACGGCGTTGTTCTCGATGGACTTGGACGACGCGGCAAGCCAGTTCGGCGAGTACGCCGGCTCTGTCGAGGACGCCGCGCAGAAGCTGCAGCAGGCGATCCCGTTCACCGAGAAACTCAGCCGCGGGTTCGAGAACATGACGAGCGACGTCATCGAATCGTCCGAGGCGTTCGGCAAGTGGACCGAGTCGTGGAGCGGCTGGGATCCGATGAGCGGCGGCCTGGACGCGGCGCAGCAGAAGATCAACGAGTTCAACGCGGCGATCGACCGCTGGGCGTCCACTGGAGACACGAAGTGGCTTGACGAGCTGAAGAAGAAGTACCCCGAGATGGCGGAGGCGATCGGCAAGTACATCGAGGCCAACAAGGGCGTGGTCAACGCGCAGCATGACGCCGAGGGCGCGTCCGACGACGTGACGGGCGCCTACGCGCAGCAGATCGAGACCATGGACGACCTGATCGACCGGCAGAAAACGTACTCCAACACCTACGTGAACTCCGCCGAAGCGCAGATCAACTACAACCAGGCGCTCGCGGACGCCGCGGAACTGTCGGGGAAGGTCGCAGACGGCCTGAACGACACGAAGAGCGGGTTCGACTTCACCACCGAGGCGGGGCAGAAGGCACAGGGCGCTATCAACGACGTGGTGACCTCCGGTTGGGACATGGTTGCAGCCCTCAGCGCAGACCACGCCTCGACCGCGCAGCTGAACGACGTGATCGCCCAGTCGAACACGAAGCTGTACGAGCTGCTCGTCGCGATGGGCGTGAACTCCGACGCGGCCAAGATCATGGCTGACAGGATGTTCGGCATCCCAGACGTGGACCCGTCGGTCACGTTGGTGGACAACGCCTCGCCGAAGATCAAGGAAGTCACCGACAAGCTCAACGGCCTCGACGGCAAGTGGATCAACACCTACGTCAACACGATCTTCAAGCAGACCGGCACGGCGCCACCGAACTCACCGGCAGGTGGCGGCGGGCTGCTGGGTAGTTCGGCCGGGGGCGCGACGGGCGCGATCGCCGAGTTCTACGCGCAGGGCGGGCTACGGCCGCTTGCGCCCGCAGCTTCGATCATCGGGTCGTGGTCCCGTACTGGGGTCATGCGGGTGATCGGCGACAACGCCAGGTTCGACGAGGCGTACATCCCGCTCGACCGGGCGAGCAGTCGTTCGCAGGCGATCCTCGACGAGGCGATCTCCCGGCTGCGGCCGGAGTGGCTCCGAGGCGGCAACGGCTCTGGTGGCGGCAGCTCGACCTATGTGGACCGCTCGGACCGGTCGCGCTCGATCACGGTCAACGCGGTGCAGGGTGTGCCGACGATCCAGCAGCTGCGGGACCTGCAGCACGAGCAGGAGGTGCTCTATAGCCTCACGTGAGCTGGTGTGGATCATCCCGAACTCGGCGACCACCACGCGACCACATGCACCATAGACCATACGCGATGTGACACCCCCGCCAGACCCTGAACGCATGCCCACGACCAAGACAGCAGACACCATCAAGGCGGCTCGGCAAGACCCCGCCGTCGCGAAGAAGTACCGCACCAGTGCCGAGGCCGCCTTCGCCGATGCCACCGAAGCCGAGAACGACGCCCACAGAGAGGCGACGCGGGCCGCGAACCACGTCGACGAGCTGGAACGGCGCGTCGCCGCCGGAGACCTCACGATCTCCGCGTCCGACCTCGGCGACGCCCGCGAGGGGGCGCGACTCGCCGCGCTGCGCACGCAGGCGTTCCCCGCGAAGACCAGCGAGGCCCAACGCGAGGCCGACCGCGCGAGGCTGTTCGACACCTGCCACGAGCTCGCCGCGCTCGACGCCCGGTGGAACACGGCCCTCGACGAGACCGCTGCGGCGGCCGTCAAGCACCTGACGACGCTGCTGGCCGAGTACTCCGCGGTCACCGACGATCTCCGCGAAGTTACCCGTCACCTCGGTGGCGGCCACGCCGACGACGCTGCCGACGCGCCTGCAGGCACTGTCCACTATCGACCCCGTGAGGGGTTTGTTCCCGCGATGCAGCTGCCCGACATCGACGAACTGATCGGCGAGCTGCTCGCTGCCGCGTTCGAACGCGCATTCGGGCACCTGGGGATCGGCGCGTTCGGCACCACGACCTTGCAGGGCAAGGTGCGGCAGATGACGGGCACCGCCCAGCGGTCTGCGCCAACCGAAACGCTGGACCTCATCGAAGGCCGGTTGGGTCCTCGGCAGGACCCGCCGCAGCCCAGCCGCCACGGGATGCCGAAGTACGTCACGGTCGAGAGGGCCTGAGTCATGACGATACCCACCGCCACCGAACCGGCTCCGATGCCGCACCCCAACGACGACGGCGACTTCGCCGCCGCCCGGCAGGCCCCTGTGGACTATCAGGCCACTGTGGACAGGGTCCGCGAGGACCCGCGGGTCAGTGACCTCGGGAAGGCCGAGAGGATCGCCGAGGCGTACAGCGCGTACATCAGCGCGATGGACGGCGCGTGGGAGCGCCTGCAGGGCCGCCGGCAGGCCCGGCATGACTGGCTCGCCGGGCAGGTGCCGACCGGGCACGGCATCGCCGAGGACGCGTCACCGGCCGACCGGGCGGCGCTGATGGCGGCGTTCCGCGGGCACTATGACCGGGCGTCCAGCATGGACATGAAGGGCCGGGCGCAGATGCTCGACGAGGCTGACCGGTTCGGCGACGAGCCCGCCCGCCGTGCCGCGCTCACGGCCATCGTCGAGAACGGCGAGCACCACACGACACTGCGGAGTCGACCCGACCGCTACGCCACCGTGGTTGCTCACCTCGACGAGTTGGGCGCGCTGCGGGGCAACAGTGCTGCGCGGGGGTTCGAGTGGCAGACGTTCCGCTCACAGCGGGTGAAGCAGCCGCGGGAGATCGACCAGATCCCCGAGTTGCAGGCGGCGCAGGAGGCGCGCCACGCGGCGTGGCGACGTGCAGGGCAGATGCGGTGAAGGTCGAGGTCACTGATCTCGGGTCACTGCGCGGCGGGCCACAGGCCATCGTGGACGCCGCGCAGTGACCGCCGTGCTCGTGCAGCCGGGCCGCATCCCGCGCGAGGTGCCGGACTGGCACGACCAGGGCCGGTGTCGGGACTTCCCGCACCTGGACTTCGTCGACCCCGGCGCCGTCGACGCCTTCGACCGGCCTACCGCGGCCAAACGGCGCGCTGCGGAGTACGCCTGCCGGGTCGTCTGCTCCACCTGCCCTCTCCGCCTCCCGTGCGCGGTGGGGGCGTTGGAACGTGCGGAGAAGCACGGTATCTGGGGTGGCCTCGACTACCAGGACCGGAAGCGGATCGCGGCCCGGTACGGCTACCTGCCGCCCGGCGATCCGCCGCCGCACGGGACGAACGCGCGTCGGGTGAAGTGGGGTTGCGACTGCCCCGAATGCAAGGGCGCGCACGCCCTGTACGAGGCCATGCGCCGCGAGAAGAAGCGGG
Organism: Actinophytocola oryzae; assembly: GCF_004364325.1. GTDB lineage: Bacteria > Actinomycetota > Actinomycetes > Mycobacteriales > Pseudonocardiaceae > Actinophytocola > Actinophytocola oryzae. The sequence continues at coordinate 142,533 of NZ_SOCP01000024.1, forward strand.
CCGAGGGGTCCGCGTTCGTGAAGCGTCTCGGCGAGCTTCGGGAGGCGCACGGCTGGTCGTATAAGGAACTGGCCAACCGGGCGGGGCTGACCGTCGACAAGGCGCACAGCGTCGCCGTCAGCGAGACCGCACCGGACGTTGACACGGTGACCGCGCTCGTGCGGGCGTTCGCCGAGGACCCGGCCGACCGCACGCGCCTGGCCGAGGAGCTGCACCAGCTCGCCGGCACCGCGGTCGGTGTCGTCGAGGCGAACGGGCGTCGGCTGCTGGTGATGGCCGGCTCACGGCACGACCTCGAGGTGCAGCATCTGCGGGCGCTCGCGGGCGCTCCGGTGCCGCCGCGGCGGTTGCGTGTGGACCGGGCGGCCTACCGCAGGCGGGTGCGGGCCCGGGTGCGGCGTCGACGCCGCTGACAGACGCGAGAGGGCCCCGACCGGGTGTTGGTCGGGGCCCTTCTGCGTTGGTGCTACTCGAAGGGCAGCGCGTCGAGGTCGATGATCGGGGTGCGGCGCAGCACGCGGGGTTTGCCGGCGCGCGTGCGGCCGTCCGCCGCGTGGCCGATCTCGACGACCTCGTTCGGCCGGACCAGGTACGGGTGGTTGTTCGGGTCGGCCTCCTGCAACGCGATCTGGAGGCACGGGGTGCTGGCGTGCTCGCCGAGCCAGATGGTGTTGCCGTCGAGCACCAGCCGCACGCGAGAGCCGTCGATCTCGTTGGCGCCGATCACTCGCGACCAGTCGTCCAGCGACACGGGCACGATCTGAAGCCCTCGGCGGGCGGCCCGCATCAGCATGGCCGCGAGGTCCGTGGCGGTGGTGGGCTTCTTGGCTGCGTTCCGGGCGGCGCGCCTGGCCTCGGGGGTGGCGGGGGCGGTCATCGGGCATCGCCGGCCAGCTCGGACGCGCGGTTCAGGGCGGTGGCCAGGGAGGCGGCGCCGGCAGCGGTGAACGCGTTCATGCCGACGGGCGTCCCGTCCGAGTTCCACATCTCGACCCGGGTCGCATCGATGGTGCCGTCGGCGCCCAGCCAGCGAACGAGGTTGATCACGATGGGCTGCGCGCCGGTCTCCATCTGCTCGACGGTGTCGACGTAGACGGTGCACGTGTGCCCGGCTTCGCACGGGTCGGCGAGGTCACGCTCGCGGTCGGCCGTGTACTCGCAGTCGGGCAGACAGGGCGCGATGGACGGTAGGGTGATGCTCACGGTCGTTCTCCTCTAGCCAGGGGATCGGTCCCAGGCCCTCGGTCGGTGCGCCAACACCGCCGGGGGCCGTTTGCTTGCTTGCCAACAGTGTTGCACAACTGAGTTGGGGTACACAACAGAGTTGGGCAACTGAGTTGTACAACTTGCTTGCGCAACTCAGTTGTGTCACGATCGGGAGCATGGCCAGCACCCTGCGCGAACTGACCGACGCCTACCGCGAAGCCACCAAAGCCCTCGACGAGGCGCGCGAGGCGCTCATCGAGGGCATCCGCCGCGACCGGGCAGCCGGGAAGCGGCCGGCTGACATCCTGCGCGAGATCGACCACGAGTGGACCAGCGAGTACCTGCGCAAGATCTTCAAGGGGTAGCTGTGGACCCTCATGCCGACCGGCGACAGATACGGGAGCGGCCCCCGGCCAGGTAGCCGGGGGCCGCTCGTTCTCACGCTGCCTGTCTGTTCAGCGCCAGCGGCGGCGCCTGACCCATTCTCAGCACGGCGAGCACCTGGCGAGCCTGGTTCGGCGTGACGCCCAAGTGGCCGGCCAGCGTCTCCCGACCCATCGGGGCGCCCTCCTCCTCGGCTGCTCTCACGAGTTCCTCGGCGGTCTGCAGGAGCTGCAGCGCGGGTGAGGCGAGCGGGGGTTCACCAGGCTCACCAGCCCCGGTGACCTCGTGATCTTCGTCGGGCGCGACCACGAGCGCCACCAGGTGGGCGACCGCGCCGAGCACGGCCGGCGCGACCGCGGCGACCGCCACCACCGTCCACCACGGGGGCACGATCCGGTAGGCGGCGAGCACGTGGTCGACGGCGTTCCCGACGACGGACAGCACGATCGCGCCGAGCGCGATCCGGCGTGCCTGGCGGCGGGCTGGTGCGGGCGCCTGTCGGGCCAGCCACACGCGGGTGGCCACCACGGCGGCGGCGTCGATCGCGACCGGCAGCAGCCACGCCAGCCGCCCGGACGTGCCGCACGCCTCGGCCAGGTGCCGCAGCGACGCGAACGACAGCACCGAGGCGGCGACCGCCACGGCCGCGAGCCCCGCCCACGTGTACCAGCCGAGCTGGACGGTTGGCGCCCGGTCGGGCTTCATGGTTTCGTCTTGCACAGGTCCACTCCTCTGTAGTGGATCAAGGACCCCGGCAGGCGTTGCAGTCGCCTCGCCGGGGTCCGCCTTGTTCAGGATCGGTGAGCCCCGGTAGGGGGGTGATGTGGTCGCATGGTGGTCGCGGACTGCGCGAACTCACGCGAAACCGGTCCGTCCCAGATGGACGTCATACCGGTGCTGACCAGGCAGAACGACATCACGCGTCATTCCCTGGTACATCTGGGTCCTTACTTGAAAACAGGAGTCCTTCACGGGACCGGGGGTTCAAATCCCTCCGCCTCCGCTCTCTGACCAGGGGAAACGGCGGCGAGACCGATCTGGAGTCAGCTCCGCCGCCCTGCCGCAGTCTCATTCGCGATCGTGTAGCGGCCTGCGTGGCGGCGCAGGGCTTCCGTGGCCGGCGAGGGGCTGGCGGACACGAGTGCGCCAAGTCATATTCCGCAGAGCGGAGGTGGTGTTGGCAGTCGACGACGATGCCTGGAGCTCCCGGCCTTTGCGCCAAGAGCTCCAGGTGAAGCTAATCCTCGACGTTCATCATCCTTCTGGCCGTTGCCATCTTAAGAACGAGTTGTTGAGGGGTAATTTTGACTGGCTGAAAGTTGTGCTTGGCGTAGAACGCGGCAGCATTGTCGTCGATAGCGTCTACCACAATGAGTCTCCCGGCATACACTTGTGAGGCTCCTACCAGGCGGCCTACTGCGTCTACAAGCAGTTCGGCACCTAAGCCTTGCCCGCGCAATCTTCTGTCCAGTGCTAAGCGGGCAAGCAGGTAGGCAGGAATCCATCCTGATTGTCCACCTGCTTGGCCGGACGTCAACTCTTCACGGGCAACACGAGTGGGAGCGAACGAGAAATATGCTAAAACGTCGTGCTGTTCGGAGTTTTCCGTCCATACGTATGTCCTGGCAGTATCAGCCCGTTGTGCTCGCATCGCGTCAGTTCGTAACCACGAATTCAGACCTTCGACTCCGCAGTCGAACGAGTCCGCCTTGTGGTCGGCCGTAAGGCTCGTGGAGTGGTACATTATCCTCTCTCAAACCGCCTTGGACGTTCGAATGCCCGCTTGAGTGCGGGTGCGTCGTCAGCGATGTCGAGCGACTCCAGTAACGCGTCAAATTGTTCTGCGGGCATTAAAGTAGAATTGGCTCTTCCAAGTACCTTCTCTGCGCGTCGCAGAGCGGCGGTGCGTGTGAAGTCCGAAACGTTCTCATGCAGTTTCTCGGCCGCGTCCTCGATGAGCTCTCTATCTGTCTTGCTGACGCGCATCTCCAAACGTTCGTTCTTTGTGCTCATGTCTTGTGCCTAGCTCCTCTTCCCCTGGGAGCCACGCTGTACTCTTCTTCGCGGAAGGAGTGTGGTACAGGGTGGTGGTCATCTCGGGTGGTGCGGTATGCAGGAGCGAACCCCGAGGTGGTGGTCTGCGCTCGCCATGCTCACCGGTGCGTCATCTCTTGATGAAGAGGTTTCCGCAGGCCAATTCCTGTACGCATGGATCCTAGTGAGCGTTCTCGGGTGACTGATTTCGGTCCTGACCGTTTGCTAGCCGCCCCTCATCTACTGTCACGTCCTATCGCTCGTACGGCTCCGTCCCGGGTAGTGTACGGCAGTTGTCCGTACGGCGCTACGGCGATGCGCCCGCCCGCCGCACATCGCCTGCGAGTGGGTCTCTAGCGCGAGAGTGCTCTCATCTGGGCGGATCGGCTCTACAGGTGGGCCACGGCGCGGCTTTGTAGGGGTTCTGTCGTGGCGCCTCGGGCATGCACGCTAAGCACGGCCGCAGTCTCATTCGGCGGAGGCCAGCGGCGTTCGCGTGAGGGCACGGCTTAGCTCTGACCTGCAAGAACGGACGTCGACGGAAGCCGGTGAACAGTGTTGCGTAGATCTTGAAAACAGGAGACCTTAACGGGTCCGGGGGTTCAAATCCCTCCGCCTCCGCAGTTCCTGACCAGGCAAAACGCGACGGCGGCTGTCCTATACCTGGCCTCTCGCTGAGGTCGGCAAGCTGGCGTAGTTGGCAGAGGTGGCGGCTGCCGAAGATCGTCCTGACGAGCGTGGTCAGCCGCCACCTTGTGCTAACGGGGCACCAAGGCTTACCGGATGTCGTTACCTCCGTGGGTCGGATCGGTCGTCAGTGCGAACAGGTCGGTTTCGGTTGTGTCCCAGTTGCTCGACCAGCGGCGGCGGCGCTCGTTCGCTTGGACGATCCAGTCCGGGCCCTCGGCTGCAACTGCCTCGAGGACGTGTAGTGCGCTCGCCACCCCTGACGTTTGCAGCGCAAGCCTGGCCAGCTCCGCCTCGTCCTCCAGTTGTGCGTCGCTCAGGTTTCGGAAGTTCTCCATGAGCACAGCAATGTTTTCGCCGCTGACCAGGGTCAGGCGGAACGAGCGGGTGCGCAGGTGCTCGTTCTCCAGGGTTCCGCCGATGGCGGCTGGGGGTACGTTCCCATGGTTCGCGACCCGGACGCCCTTCTCGTTGACGCTGGCCGAGGCCAGTGCCTCGTACCGGAAGGAGTTTCTGCGCTCGTTCCTCGCCTTGCCCTGCAGGAAGTCCAGATCCACGGTGATCTGGCGAACGCCACTCTTGGTTAGCAGGAAGATGTACACCACATAGGTCGAGTACCGGGGCGGTCCGTGTAGTACTCGGGCTCGCATGGCGCCGGGTGCGCCCTCGGTCATCACGATGTGGTCAACCAGGTCATTGTTGGCCAGCCGCAGCCGGTTGAGCGCCGCGGCCTTGAGGAATGCCTTGTCCATCGCCAGCCAGCGGGCCATCTCCGCATCAGTGGGCCGGTCTGCCAGCAGCGCCACCCAGTGCTCGTACGCGTGAAGTTCCTCCTCGTAAAGGCTGTCAGCCTCCGCCTGTGCCATCGCGGTCGTGCGGCGTTGCGCGAGTAAGTCGATCAAGCCCTTGCCCATGTGGAAACCGCCCGCTCCCAGTAGGACGGCGGCCACCGCAGCTCCAGCACCGAGCAGCATCGCCAGGCCTGTCGCGGCTACCACGCCACCCAACACGGCCAGCGCGGTGACTCGGGTGGACACCACGTAGGCAGCGCGATAGTCGAGGAGACTGCCGGCACGCCACTTCTCGGCCGCGCGGTCTGCGTGCCACTTGACCAGCCAGCTGATCGCGGGTGCAGGCACCTCGGCATTGCCGTAGAGATTCAGCAACCGCACCTTCAGGTACGCCCGGACTCCCGAGTTGTCCTGCTGCCAGTTGCCTGCGACATGAGGCCGCGCTTCCTGGAAACGCCTGTCGACGATCGAGTAGAGCTCCTCGACGAACCTCGTCGATACCCAGTGTCCTGGCGAGACCGGGCGCGGCTGTGCGGCCACCGGCATGTGCTCCCGGTCCTTGGCGACGAGTCTGGCTGCTCGTGCCGCACGGTCGACGCTGTTCCGCATCGTCAGGTACCCACCGGCACCCAGCAGCAACACGCCCAAGATCGCGAGGAAGGGCCGGCTCCCGGATGTCGTCAATGAGGTGATCAGTCCGATGGCGAAGGCGAGACCACCGAGTCCTGCTCGCCGTAGTTGGGCCGTGTCGACGGAGTCTGAGCGCACTTCACCCCTTCTCGGCTGTGCAGGGTCGGGTTGGAAGAACTTCCACGCCCGTTCCACCCGTCGGGGTTCCATCCGCTCGGCTATCACCCACCGGGCCCCCGTCTCTGCCAGCCTGTTCTGGACCAGGCCGTTGAGAATTCGGTCGAGATGGCGGGTGATCTCGGACTGTCTGCGCGGCGGCAGCGCGGCGAACTCGGTGAGCGTGCCGTCCATGAGGTGTTGGTCGAGGTGTCCGTCGATCTGTTGGCCCATGCACTGCAGCAACCGCCACACCACTTCCAGCGCGGTGTACCACTCGTCGGGCTGTACGTTGAAGTTCAGATAGGCGCGCTTGATGCTCCCGGCTATCTCGCCATCGATCTCGTCGAGGGATCGGTCGCTCAGCACGGCGAGCACGTAGTAGTACACGCGTTGGGTGGTGATGTGTCCATCCCGCAACAGCGAACGCAGGATCTCCTCGGCATGACGAGGATCCCCTCCATCGAGGTGGTTGACCGCGACGCGGTGCAGCTCGTGCGGGGGAGCGCTCTGGTTGATGTTGTACACGGACTCGTAGCGGTGGAACGCCGCGTCACCGAACACGGCGCCGATCTGCTGCTCGACGTGTGCTTCGTCGCTGGCGACGTTCTGGTTCGCCATGTACTGGTATTCGTCTGGACCGAGGTTCCACGTCATTTGGCCGCTCCGTCCTGCAGGGCGCCCATGTGGACTCCGATCTGCTGTCCGACCCTGGCGTTGTCCCTCGCTGTGTTGGTGTTGCGGATCTGGGGGAGGTGCGGTCGAGAGGTGGCCTGCGGGGGACTGCCCTTCGGGCCCTGGTCCAGTTGGCGGTCGAGCTCACCCGCGAGGGTTACCGCGAACGCCGCGGCGTTGCGTGCCGCGATTCGCTGGGAACCTCCCCGGTCCGCTGCCGCCTTGTGCCCGTCGGCGAGGTCGCTGATGCCTCGGATGGTGGCTGCCGGCACGCCACCGTTCAGATGTCCGGCTAGGGCCAGGCCTGCGCTCTCCATCTCGACGGCCACCGCGTCGTTGTAGTTGCGCCGCAGCTGTTGGCGAAGCGGTGACTTCGTGGAATTGAGCAGCACGTCGCCTGCCGCGATCGCTTCGAAGTGGACGGACGGTGTGACCGCTTCGCCTTCACTGGGGAGCAGTGCGTGCCAACGGTTGCCGCGGGGCAACCGCCGCGCGACCTGGTCGATGGCGTGTGACGTCTCCCATGCACGCGGTCGTGCGAGGAACTCCTCGTCCTCACTGCGGCCACCGTCGTAGGCGTAAACCTTGGTGGCGGCGATGACATCGCCCAGCTCCAGCCATTCGCGTAGACCACCGGCGATGCCGACGAAAAGCACGGCCGAGGGCCTGAACTCGGTGATGGCGCGCTCGGTGAGGGTTGCGGTGGTCAGGCCACCGACACCGATCGTGGCCAGCGCTACCTGGCAGTTCGGCTGGCACTCGAGGTGTCCGACATCGAACAAGGTGCCGGCTGAATGCGGCTGCACCGTCACGTCCACCACGTGTGGACGTACAGCCTCGAACTCGACCGACAAAGCCGTCAAGATCACTATCATGTAAAGCCACTCCATGCGGGAATCAGATGTTGCCGAGGTGAAGCGGGCGGCGACTCCGCGGTGCGGCCGGATCGAGCGGGGTTGGCTGGTGACAAAGCTCGTTACGTGATGCGTGGGGACAGGTTCTGCTCCTGATGGTTCGACGGGTAGGACAGGCGGCCGAACCGTCGGGCGGTCGCCTCCGCGACGATTTCCCTGTGGTCGAAGGCAACCGATGTCTCGGGAGCGAGGAACTCGGCAACCCGGAGCCACCGCGCTGCCTGGGCGTCGCCCGCTCCCCGAACCGCGGGGGCGTCGGCCGTGTACCCGTGGTAGACGACGCTGGCGATCGGGCCGCGTGGGTCACGTCCAGGTTTGTCGTAGAAGCCCAACCGCCGCAGTCGGTTCCGGTGAATTGCGAGCCCGGTCTCCTCGCCCAGCTCACGCACCGCCGCGTCGGGGGTCCGCTCCCCGGGGTTCACGAAACCCCCGGGAAGGGCCAGTGCGGTCCGAAAAGGTTCCTTACCGCGCTCGACGGCGAGGACGAACAGCCTGCCGCCCCGCCTGGTGAAGAGCACGACGTCCACCGTGAGTATGCCGCGGATCAGTCGTGTTCTGTGCTTGTCCTTCATGTTCCACGATTCCCTTCATTGCGTTTCAGCCGAGAAGATCGCCCGGGGGTGTCCGCAAGGCTCCGATTTCGACCATGTGGATAACGAATCTGGCCGCGTTGCACGCCGCCTCCGCCTGGTGTTCGTCCGTCTTGTCGACTCCGAAGTCGCTGATCGCCTTGACCAGAATCCACGGCACGCCCGCGTGTCTGGCGGACGCGTGGAATCCCGCGCCCTCCATCTCACACGCCACGGCTCGCTGGTACCTCTTCCGAAGCTTCGTCACGACCTGCTCGGAGTTCACCAACTTGTTCCAGGACAGGATTTCCCCGTAGTCCACGGCGGCGCCGACCCAGCTCTCCTCGGTCGCGTGGCAACGGCTCAGCAATGTCGAGTTCGGCTGGAGATTCTCGCCCCGGTCCCACTCGACGATGTCGGTGCCGTCGCCGGTGAGACGCACGTGGTCTATGTCATGCACGCGTTGGGAGACCAGAATGTCGCCCGCCTTCTGGGTTTCGGGACGGAGTCCACAACAGATGCCCGCGATGACGGCGTAGTCCGGTTCGAGGTGTCGGATCGCCGAACCAGTCGCGACGATGGCTCCGCCGGGTGCGTTCGGACCCTGCTCACCTGCCTGCACGACGCAGACCTCGGTGCCCGCGATCATGCCGACGTCGTACGTGGTGAAGACGCCCGAGAAGTTCCTGATCGCTGGTTTCTTGGTGATCTCCTCCGCGGCGGCGAGCACCGCCCGGCGTTCCGGAGGAGTTACGGTCATGATCAATACGCGAGTGGCGGTCAATACAGGCCTCATTCTGGCTTCGACAACGTCCAGGGCTGCTTTGTGTGCGCGAATCTGGTTCCTCGCGGCTGTGATTCCGACTATCGCTGTCATGGGAAGCAGGAAATGGATGATCAGACCGAACGTCACGGCCGTGCTGCCGCTGGGAACGAGACCCGGCACGTCCTGCCAGAAGAACTGGAAGGCCAACCAGTGCAACGCCTTGCCGTAACTCGTGAGGGCGGACCCGCACGTCGAACCTCCGCAGGACGATCGCTCGTCGCCGATGACCATCAGCGGGACGATGAACATCACAGCGACGACCGCCAGGCAATACAGTCGGAAGAACGGGACGTGTTCAGTCCGTTTCTCCTCCTGGTCCCGTTGTCTGCCGTCCGCCATCAGCAACACCAGCTCGGCACCCGGACCGAACGGCAGGTGGACCCCCGCCGCCGACTCGACGGCCCGCCGCGCGCTATCGGTCGTGATGCCCTTCACCTGGCACACCAGGGTGTCCACCACCTCCACATCTCGGGTTCGGCCACCGGACTGGACCGCGATGTCGTGGATCTGCGTGGTGATGAGGCGTTTCAGGCGATCGCGAACCAGGTCGAGCAGCACGCCGACCCGATCGTCACCCGCTTCGTGCAGTAGCGGAAGCGACCAGTGGCCACTGGCCATGGAGAGGGTTGCCGCGCGGTCCATGGGCTGCCGACCCGCGGTGACCAGCTGGTAGACGAGCTGGCTGAGCATCACGCTCACCACGTACAGCATGGCGACGAGCACGAGCATGAGCGCCGCAAGGACGGCCGACCAGGCCGCCGCGACCACGATCGCGAACAGTAGGAGCATCGTCGGGGGCACCGTGAACACGACACGACCCCAGTGGCGGTCGAGTATGCGCAGCATGCTGAGCCACGCACGCAGCGCGACCTGGGGTTGTGCGATCGCCGCCGGTGGCTCGAGGACCGCGAAGGAGTCCTGTCCGTGCCACACCAGCCGACCTTCCGCACCGGCGACGTACAGCAGCAGTGCCAACGGTCCCCGGGACCGAGCCAGACCGGTGACATCCCTCGGCCGGATCGTGTTGACGACCTCCGGTGCGCGAGTCGACCGGCGAACGGCCCTGGCCGCTCGCCTGCAGTCCGCCCACGTGGTCTGAGTCAGTGCCATGGCCGCGTCCTTCCAGCGGTGCGAGGCTTGAAATGGTGGGAACTGGTGCGCGCCCTACGGCGACCGTGGTTCCAGCCGCTGGCCGACCAGATCGGCGAGAGTGTGTCCGAACGCGATTGCCGTGCTGTCCGGGTCTGTGCCGTCGAACACTTCCGGCGACGCCGAGGGAAAGGCCACGTTCCACTCCTGCGGGACGGAGATGCCATCGCTCGGGACCAGCAGACGGATGTCGTGGATTCCGTACCGGTTCAGCAGGTCGTTGCCGTCGCCTGACGTCTTCGGCAGGTCCGACAGCTGCGCGTCGGACAACAGCAGGAGCTCGGTGTCACATTTCGACGCCGGGAACGTCGCCACCTGCTCCAGCAACGGACGGAGCAGCGTGGCCGTGCCGTCGGACGTCGACGTCGTCGTGGAGTCGATCCCGTCGTGCGCGGGCCTCGGCGTCGAGCGGGTGGCAGCGTCGAAGGCGAAGTCGACAACCGCCAGTTCGTCCGTCTTCCGAAGCGTCCGCGGCTCCCGGGACCAGACGACCAGCTGCGTGAGTGCCTGGTTCCGCGGCTGGGCGAAGGACTGCATCGAACCGGACACGTCCATTCCCACGACCACACGCACGCAGCGCGGTCCCCGTGGTCCGTTCAGGACGTAACCGCGCAGCTCGTCAGGGCTGTCGCTCGACTCTGGGAGCAACAACCAGCCGATGAGCAGGAGCGTGGTCATCGCGGCGAGGGCGAGTAGCCACCGGCGTCGCCTGGCCGGCGGGCTCAGGGTGGGGAGCGGACCCAGGCGCGGGCCTGGGGTCAGCATGACGGACATCAGTGCTCTCCCGGTGTGTCACCGCTGCCGTTCGACAGCGCGTACGGCCGGGTGGGAGCTTCGGGGCCGTGGCTGCCGTTGGGCGGACGTGGTCCTTGCTCGTCGTCGTCGCGGGGCGGGCTCTCGCCCTGGTGGAGCTCGCGCCAGTAGGTGTCGATCTCGCGGCGAAGGGAGTCCTGGTCGAGTGGGAGCCAGACGGCGAGATCGTTGACAGCGCCGTCCAGTAGCGGCTGCGGCACCTGCCGCGGCGACTGGCCGAGCGAGACCATCGCCTGGTTCGCCGGAATCCACAGATCCGACGGGTCCTCGTCAGGGATGGGCCGAAGTGACGAGTCCGGAACGGCGATCATCCAGCTGTGGTCCCTGCGGTCCCACTGCGCGGCGGCGTCCGTGACCAGCCCGATGCCGACTGTCGCGATCCGGCCGAGCTGCCCGCGGCGGTACTGCACGGAGGTCCGCAGGGCCATCCACCGCTGGGTGTGGATCTTGTTGGCACGCACGACCTTTCGTTCGAGCTTCTCGAACGTCCGCACCGTCCGGCGGTACTGCTCGTGCGACTCCGATGCGAGCACCAGGCGTGCGCACATGTCGACCAGCATCACCGCACCGAACACACAGGCCATGGGGAGCGGTGACGCAATCTGGTTGGCCCCGAACTGCTGCTCGGCGGCGTCGAACCGGTCGAACACCAACCAGCTGACGGCCGTCAGCACCAGCACGAAGACGAAGGCGCCGACGAAGATCCCCAGGTGCCTGCGGCGGCTGATGCCGGGATAGGCCATGAACCACCGATGGCCAAGCTTGCCGAGCAGCCAGGCCGCGTAGATGCCGACGAACGGAATGAGCAGCGCCAGAAGTACGGCACCGATTCGTTCGGGGGCGTACCACGGATCCCTGCGGTCGATCGCCTCCGAGAAGGTCGAGTACCAGAAGAAGATCTCGACCACCAGGAAGGTGATCTCGAGCAGGAGCAGGACACGCGCCGAGACCAAGGGGCGGTAGGCGTCGAACCACCGTGCCTTCTCACCGTCGGACGGCGTCCCCACCTCCACCGCTTGCGTCGTGGGTCGGATGGCGCGCTCCCGCAACGGTAACTTCTTGAGCTTCTGTAGGGCCGCGAGCGCGTCGTGTGCTGAGCTGACCAGTTTCTCGCTCAGCTTCTTGAGATCAGTGCGTGCACGCTGGTCTTCCCGGAGCTCCTCGTGTATGACCCGGTTCTGTACGGCGGCTTCCGCATCCGACAGGTCGGGCGGCGTCCTGCGTGCGGTCGTGCCACGCTCGTGCGAGATCTTCAGGAGCCCGGTCAGGTCCCGTTCGACTCGCCCCGAGCCGGGGCGCGGGCGTCGGGAGAACATTCTCGACAGAGTGGGGAACTTCACGACTGGCAACCCTCTGGTCCGAGAACGATCTCGACGCGGCGGTTGCGTGCGGCGGCGCCCTCGTCGTGCAGGCCGCCGGGGAACTCGTCGACGAGTGGTTCACTGGCGCCGAGCGCCTCGGGGCGCAGGCGCGACTGGTCCATGCCGAGCGCCACGAGCCGCTGTGCGACCGCGTCGGCGCGCTCCCGTGATTTCTGTTGTTGACCCGCGGTGCTTCCGTAGGCCGCCGCGTGCCCGACGATTCTGGCCGACCAGGTCGGATGCTGATGTAGCTGGTCCGCCACGCGCTGGAGCGTCACGTCGGCGTCCGGTTGCAACAGGGCACTGTTGCCCGCGAACAGCAACCCGCCCGGCACGCTGATCTCGACGGCACAACCCGCGGTGACCGTCGTGATCTCCGGGACCTGAAGCTGGTCGGCCGGCCGCTGGTCCTGTACATCTCGGTGTCGGCCCGACCTGGAGTCGAACGTCACCTTGGCGCCGGCCGTCTTCAGCGCGGCGGACCACATCTCCTGCAGGTTCGCGCGCAAGGGCTGGGGCAGTGGCGGATTGGTCTCACCGAGTCCCGTCCACAGGATGGTGGCGTCATGAAGTTCCGGGGCGAGTGCACCCGCTGCCTGCAGGTTCTTCGCAAGGGCCTCGGCGTCGGCGTCGAACCGGAGCTCGTTCGCGTCGAACGGCGGGACGTTGTTGACACCGTCGGACACCACCACGATCTGCACGGGCTTCTGTCGTGCTGCCATCTGCACCGCGTCGAGCACCGCGCTGCCGGGGCCGGTCGGCAGCATGTTGGACTGTCCGGCCCAGAGACCGACACATTTGATCATCATGGGCCGCGCCCTGTCGGCGACGGCGGTGTCCTCACCTGGATAGGGATCGAGGGCGATCTCGCGGACGATCCTCTGCGGCCGTCCCGCCCCTTCCACGGGGACGAGGAGCACCTGGTCACCGCGCTTCTGGGCGACCTCGAGTGCTGCCTCGGCGGCTTGCGGCAGCCCGTCGGTGGCGGACGACCGCGTGTTGTCCACGACGAGGGCGATGGCCTTCGCGTTGGGGGCAATGGTCGTGCCCGGGGCCTTCAGACAGTCCGCGGCGCCGACCGCGCCCGGCTCTCCTGCGTCGGCGTCGGTTCCACAGGCTGTCAGGGGAAGGACAGAAAAGAGGAGCACGAGCAGGACCAGGAGCCATCGTGGCATGACGGATCCGCGGGTGGGGAACTTCAACTGTCGGAACATGCTCACCTTCGACTGGGAGGAACGGGCTGACGGGTGGCGCCGCAGCACCGGAATCGGCTTCAACACATTTAATGTCAGTATGACTATAAGAAGGAGCGGTCTTTGTGTCAATCTGACTTTTATCAGGGGTCTACATGCTGGTGGACGCGACGCACCGCTGTGGCTCCATGCTGATGTTGGGGATCATGCGTGAGGATGGGCAGAAGCGTGGCTCATTGCGAACAGGCGATCCAGGACATCATCTGTCACCTCTGTCGCCGTTTTCACTCTCCTGGTCGATGGTTATTGATACTGGGAGTGATGAACGGACGAGTAAAATCATCTATTGGGGGATGGTGATCAATTGTCAGAAGTGCCGCGCGAGCGCTGCTGTCGGCAGTTGATCCTTTCTCTGGTGCTGCGCATATTGATTTGATGGCGCCGAACGTCGGGTATGATGGCTCACTCGTTGGCCTGAGGCACTGGAAGATGTTCATGGAGAGTGTTCATTGGCGCAGCAACGAGATGAAATCGACAGTCTTGTCGGAGAACTTCACAACCTTCGGCAGCGGGAAGGCCTGCGAAGCAAGGATCTTGACGCACGAGCAGTACCCGAACTGCGAAAACGCTGCGACGCCGACGATCTGGTGGGAGACGAGTTCCGGGAGCGGCTTGGTCAGTTTATTTCCGAGGTGATCGTCGAGCTCCCCGCTTCGGAGCGCGATGTGGTCAAATACATACTGAACATGGGGTCCGTCGACAAGCCGCCGCTGCCGACGAAGCGAATGAATGATCTTGCCGACGACCTCAAGGTCGATCCGCGCACGGTGCGTCGGAAGACCGAAGCCCTGTTCGGGAAGATGGCGGACATCATCCTCGCCGGAACCTGGGCTCGGGACGGCGACGGACATCACGGCAGCGGCTGGTACGTCGAGCTGCTGGATGTCGTGTTACGCCTGGACGTCGAGCCGATGCAGTCCATAGAGCGGCGGACCATCGTGGCTACGAGGGACGGGTTGGAGGAGGTCGTGAACTCGGTCGACCTGGTGCCCCGTAAGGCAGATCCGTTGTCCGGTCAGGGTGTTCCCCGAACGGAAGTGACCTTCGGTGCGGTGGCCGGTCCTGACGACACCATCTCGGGTGTGAATCTCCAGTCCCGGATCATGCTGCCGCGTCGGCTCGCGATGGGTGAGCGGCACACCTATGGTGTCGTGATCACCAGCACGCCCACCGCGCCGCACTACGTGTGTATCCCGTTGCGTCGGTTCAACCGCTTCAGGCTGACGGTCCGGTTCGACCAGCGACACCTGCCGTCCACCATCTGGGCGCTCGACGGCGTGACCAGTCGGCAGATCGACCTGCGGCAGCCGTCCGACGTCCTGCTCGCGCCCGACCGCGCGGGGGAAGTGGCGCGCTCGTTCGACGGCCTCCGTCGTGGAGTCGCATACGGCATCCAGTGGCTGTCCATGACCAGCGAAGCAGGCTGACACACAGTTTGTGTCTTCCGGACGCTAAGCCTAGAGTTGACGGGTGCCCACCAGGAGTCGTGCCCGGGAGACTGTCCAGATCACCGCTGATCTGGCTGTTCTCACCATCCGCCAGGGTGAGCTGCGCGTCCTGGTCGTCAACCGTGGCAAGGAGCCGTTCAAGGGGATGTACGCGCTTCCGGGCGGGTTCATGCGTCCCGGTGAGACGCTCGACGACACGGCGCTTCGCGAGCTCCAGGAGGAGACAGCGATCGAGGGCGGGACGCTCGGCCTGGAGCAGGTGCATGTCTACTCGACGCCCGAACGGGATCCCCGTGGACGGATAGTCACCTGCTCGTACCTCGCGATCGCTCCCAACCTGCCGGAGCCGACAGCGGACAGCGACGCCGCGGCGGCGAGCTACGTCAACGTCGCCGGCCTGCTCGACGGCAGCGTGCCACTGGCGTTCGACCACCGCGAGATCCTCGAGCGGGCGGTCGAACTGGCCAGGGCGAAGTTGCAGTACACGACGATCGCGACGTCCTTCTGCGCGCCGGAGTTCACCATCAGCGAGCTGCGTGAGGTGTACGAGACGGTCTGGGGCGTGGAGCTCGACCGGGCCAACTTCCACCGCAAGGTCAGGGAGTCGCCCGGGTTCGTGGAGCCGACGGGTAACAAGCGTTTCACGTCAGGCAGGCCGGCGGCGTTGTATCGGCAGGGTCGGTCACGTTCTCTGGACAGACCCCTGTTGATCCCGTCTCACGACGAGATGGAGATCTGACGGTCAGGTCGGACGAGCGCTCGCCCGACCTGACGTTCACCGCGTCTGGCCACCTCGTTCGTCGCGCTCGTGAACGATGGCCACTAGGATCGGTGTGCTCGCGGTAGCGGGCAGAGACGGTGGGAGCATGTGGTCGGCCAACCTGAAATGCTCCTTCCGTCTGCTCGTCAACCGCCCAGGAGCACGATGAGCGCTGCGATCACGCTGTGCGTCTCCACGTGCGACCCCTCCTTCCAAGTTCCTGACTGGGCAGGCTCTGGCTGTCGGTGCACATCCGCTCTAGTTATTGTCGAGCGGACACTAACCGCTGTGAGGCCAGGTTAGGCGGTCGCGTGTATAGAGTCAAGATGACAATAAGCGTCGAGTCCTGTCCGTCGATGCCGACGTGTCCGCGCAGCAGAGTCACCCCGGCTGCTCGGGGCGGTTGATCGACGGCGCGTTCGCGCACGCCAAAAAGGCGGTGCAAGGTGTGAACCTTGCACCGCCTTCTTGGGGATCTGTTTACTCCTTGACGAAGTCCGGCGGCGGGCTCAGTTCCAGCTTCGCCAGGTTTTCGTCGTTTCGGGGTAGCCAGTCGTAGTCGCTGGTCATCACGGGTTTGGCGGGGCCGTCGATCACGGTCGAGGTCTCGCGTACCGGTAGGTAGGACGTGCTGTCCACCCACAGGTCGATCTGGTAACCGCGCTGTGTGGCGAACAGGCGCAGGTGGTGGGTCTCCCTGTCACCGACCGTTTCGGTGCCGATCAGCTCCATCCTGCCCTCGTCGATGGCCTGTTTGAGGGCGTTCGCGTCGAGGATGTCGGGGACCTCGAGGGGCGGTGGCTGTGAGGTGTCGTGGTCGGTGTGCCACGTCTTCCGTTCGAAGTCGACGGAGACGTAGTGCATGTCGCCCGGTGTGCCTGTGCCGGCGATGGAGTGGGTCAGGTGCAGCGGGCCGGTTTCTGGCTGGGTGCCCCCGGCTCTGTTCTTCGAAGGTGATCCCTGGGGCGGTTGGACGAGGGTGCTGTACGAATCCGCGCGATAGCGGTGGGTCGAACGGTCCGTCCAGTACTCGAGGTAGCCGGATTCCAGCACGTTCTTCTCGTGGATGACGTACTCGTTCACCGAGCCCAGCGCCTTCAGCGTCATGTCCTGTACGTGCGCGAGGTTCTCCACGTGTAGCGGGTTCGGCGGCGCGGCCTGTGTGTCCGAGTCGCGTGCGGGGGTGGACCCCGCGGTAGCCGCCACCACCGCTACGGCTGCCGCGGCGGCGACCAGCGGTGCGCCGATCGAGGCCCGGATCGTCCAGGTTCGCCGGGACTGACGCCTGCGTACGGCGCCGGCCAGCTCACGGTCGGCGTGGATGTCGGATACCTCGTGGCGCAGGCGATCACCCACCAGGCGCCCGAACTCCTCATCGGCGGACATCGGTTGTCTCCTTCTCGTTCTGTGGGCCGTGGAAGTCGGCCAGTAGTTCACGCAGCCTGGTGAGTGCGCGGGAGGTCTGTGACTTGACCGTTCCCTCGGAGCAGCGGAGCAGATCGGCGGTCTGCTCCACCGACAGGTCCTCGACGAAGCGCAGTACGACCACCTGCCGTTGCCGGGGCGGCAACTCCGCCAGTGCCTCCAGCACCACGCGACGGTCGGTGACCCGGTCGTAGCCTGCGTCGACGGCCGGGAGACCGGTGACGTCCGGCGGCAGCTCCGCCTCCGGTGGCCGTCGGCTCCGTGCTCTCAGGCGGTCCTTGGACAGGTTGACCAGCACCCGCCGCGCGTAGGCCTCCGGCGCCACACGCGCCTTGGCCCAACGTTGCAGGGTGCGCAACAAACTCGTCTGCAACAGGTCCTCCGCATGCCCACGGTCCCCCGTGAGCAGGAACGCGGTGCGCAGCAGTGCGGTGGACCTGTCCTCGACGAACTCGTCGAAGCTCGCGAACATCCGCATACCCGTTAGAACTCCGGGCCGCGCCGGACGGTTGTCACTCCCTACGTCGTCGTTCGGCGCCAGCGGGAGGTGACCAGGCGTTCCACCGGGCCGGTGAGGAACATCAGGAGGAACGCCCAGTAGTTGACCGTGTGGGCGAAGGTCGCGCCCACGACCGTCGCCAGTAGTTGGGCAGCGAAGACCGTCGTCGTGCCCAGGACCTCTTCGCGAGTCGCTCGGGGGCGGTCGTCGCTCATCTCCGGGTGGCGGTAGACCAGCAGCGCCAGCATGGTCAGCGAGCCACTCGTCAGGACCAGGGTGCCGCCGTACATGGCCACACTCGCCGGTGACGGGGAGTACGCGGTGATGATCGCGGTCGGGATCGGCATCAGCACGATGCCGAACGTCCACAGGCCGCTCCACGCCACCAGCGACGGCCGCAGCGTCGCCACGTGCTGGAAGACGCGGTGATGGGACCACCAGAAGCGGAAGATCACGGCGAAGCTCAGCACGAACGCGCCGACCTGCGGGAGGTGCTCGTGCACCAACTCGCCGAGCCGGTGCTCGCTCGAGTCCTCGGTCACCGTCTCCACCAGTGGCAGGACGAGCAGAGTCAGGGCGATCGCCGCCACCGCGTCGGTGAAGAGGACCAGACGTTCCGGTGTGGACCTTGCCGGTTCGCTCATCGTGACAGTATGCGTGACACGTTGTGGACAGTGCGAAACCCCGACATGGCAGGAGAGTCCTTGCCGCATCGGGGTCGTCGGACCTGGACCGACACGAAACCCCGGCCAGGACAAAGCCCGACCGGGGTTTCTGCGGCGAAACTGTCAGGGAACCAGCGTCACCCGGTCCGCAGGCGGCGGGGACACGTTCGGGTGTGCCGTCAGGTACGCGGTGAACGCGTCCAGATCGACGGGACCCCCTGCCAGGTCCGTGCCCTTCGTGAACTCCGCGAAGCCGTCACCGCCCGCGGCCAGGAAGTTGTTCACCGAGACCCGGTACGTCGCCGTGTCGGTGACCGGCGTGCCTGCGACCGTCAGGTTCGAGACCTTCGAGCCGATCGGTGCCGACTGCGACCACGTGTAGTGCAGGCTCGACGAGATCTGCAGCATCTTGACCTGCACCGACCCGTCCGGCTGCGGCTGCCACTGCTGCTCGAGCACCCTCTTCAAACTCGCGCCGGTCAACGTCACCGTCTGCATGATGTTGCTGAACGGCTGCACCGCGAACGCCTCGCCGTAGGTCACCACGCCGTCGCCCTCGCCGGCAGGCGAACCCGCGTACGTCAGGTCGGTACGGATGCCGCCCGGGTTCGTGATCGCGATCTGGGCGTTGTTCGACGCGGTCGACTCCAGCTGTGCGTCCGCGATGACATCACCCAGCGGCGACTCGCCCGACGGGGGTGCCGCACGGACCAGGTCCGCGGTGATGCTGCCTACCTGCTCGTTCGCGATCGGGGCGGCCTTCGTGCGGGCCTCGTCGGCCAGGGCCTGCGCGGTGGGGTCCGGGGTGACGTCGCGGGTCACGATCTCGTTGTGCGCCTTCGTCGCGGAGCGCACCACGTCACGGGTGCGCTTGTCGACCTTGACGTCCACGACCGACAGCAGGCGGCCGAACGACGCGCCCTGGATGACCGTGCGCGGGTTGCCCGCCGGGTCGTTGATCACGCAGTTGTACTGCTGGTGGCTGTGTCCGGTGAAGATCACGTCCACCGACGGCGACGCCGCCTTCGCGATGGTCGTGGCCGGGCCGGGGACCGTGCGGCAGTCGTCGGGGCCGCCGCCCTCGGTGTTGTCGCCCTGGTGCAGCAGCACGACCTGCGTCCTGATGCCCAGCAGGTCCAGCAGCTTCGACGTCTGGTTGATCGCCCTGACCTCGTCGCCGAACCTCAGGCCCTTGATGGCCTCCGGCGTCACCACGAGCGGCAGGTCCTTCAACGTCACGCCGATGACACCGACCGGCACCCCGCCGGACAGCGTGACCGTGAACGGCAGCGCGGCAGGCAGGCCGTTGTCGAACGTGACGTTCGCGCCCAGGATCGGGAACCTGGCGCCCCGGTAGCTGTCGCGGAACACGCAGCCATCGGTCGGGTGGCAGCCGCCCAGCTGCATGCGTTGCAGCTCCCGGTAGCCCTCGTCCAGCTCGTGGTTGCCGATGACCGACGCGGACACGCCGAGGTCGTTCAGCAGGTCCATGGTCGGCTCGTCGTGGAACAGCGCCGAGTCGAGCGGCGACGCGCCGACGTTGTCGCCCGCGGACAGGACGACCGAGTTGCGGACCTGCCCACGCAGCTGCTTCACGTGCGTGGCCAGGTAGGCGGCACCTCCCGCGTCGACGGCCGTGCCGTCGGGCAGCGTGACCCGGCCGGACGAGCCGGCGGGCGGCTGCAGGTTGCCGTGGAAGTCGTTGAACGCGATGAGTCGAACGTCGGTGGTGTTGCTCGGCGCGGCGGCGGCCGGGCCGGCCGCGAGCCCCGCTGTGATCACCGCGGCCACCGCGGCGATGGTCAGTACCCTCATGATCCTCCGTCCAGGACGCCCCGTGCTCCCGTGGGGACGCGGCGTGGAGTGTGCACTTTCCACGACGGCGCGCGCCAGCCCCGAAAGGTGCACGATCTAGGCTTAGTAGGGTGACCGCGATTACAGACGACCCGCGCTGGCTGGACGACGGCGAGATGCGGGCGTGGCGCGCGTACGTGATCGCCAGCGAGCTGTTGCGCAAACAGCTCAACCGCGAGCTCCAGGAGGGGCACGGACTGGCCCTCGCGGACTACGAGGTACTGGTCCGGCTGTCCGAATGCGACGGCGGGCGGATGCGGATGGCCCAGCTGGCAGGCGAGGTGGCCTCGTCGAAGAGCCGCCTCTCCCACCAGATCGCCCGCATGGAGACCGCGGGCCTGGTCCGGCGCGTCGAGTGCGGCGACGACGCCCGCGGGGTGTTCGCCGAGGTCACGGACGCGGGCCGGGCGCGGCTCGACGAGACGGCACCGACGCACGTGGCCGGTGTCCGCGCCCACCTGATCGACCTGTTGGGCGCGAGTGACCAGCAGGCCCTCGCGGACATCTTCGAACGCGTGCTGTCACACCTGGGGCACCCGGCCTGACCTCACGGCTTCCGGTAGACCGAGACGTGTAGCTCGGACCTGGCCGTGAAGGGCGCGCGTTTCCAGTCGCCCCAACGGTTCTCCAGTTCCAGGCCGGCGATCCGCGCCATCAGGTCCATCTCGAAGTGAGAGACCTCGCGGCCGAAGATCGGGAAGAACTTCGGGCCGTCCGCGTCCAGGCTCAGCCACATACCCTTGTGACGGCCCGTCACGGGGTCGCTCTGGCCGCCCACCAACATCACCCGATCCGGTTCGATGTCGGCTACGGCCAGTCGGCCACGGTCGGGTGACGGCGGTCGGATCACGACCGTCTCCAGGGCGAACCGGCCGCCGGGGCGCAGGTGGGCAGCCGCGTTCTCGAACAGGCGGACCTGGGCGTCCTGGCTGTCCAGCACGAAGATCGAGTTGAACACGACGTACGCCAGCGAGAACTCGCGGTCGAGCCGCACGGTCGTCATGTCGCCCTCGACCGCCGTGACGCCCGACGCCTTCTCCCGCAGTTTCGCGAGCATCTCCGGGCTGATGTCGACGCCGACGACCTCCGTCCCGAGCTCCGCGAGCGGCACGGCGACCCGTCCCGTGCCGACACCGAGCTCGAGGACCGGGCCGCCGTCCGCCAGCTCGTGGAGTGCGGCCGCCGCGCCCTCGGTGTCCATCATTCCCGTGTGGAACTCGTCGTAGTTGTCCGCCCAGCGCGCCCCGTACAGGCGCGGATCGAAGTTCTCCATGCGACCAACGTGGCGCAGGGAACCTGGCCGTGCCAACTGTTTCGGCTCAGGACGTAATGCGTCGCGGCCCGGAAAACGTCACGTCCGACACGCTCCTGGCCGAGCATGCCGTTCGTCTCGGTGACCAGGCGATAGCCACGGGGGCTACGCATGAGGGCGCCTTGCCGTGGACCGGGGAAACCGCCCGTGCGCAGGACGTTCTCGGCACGCCGGTGCCGGTGGTCGTCGTGGACGGGCGGGTGCGCCGGGAAGGCTCGGATACAGCTGTTTTCATAACGGTTCGACCTGTCGGTTTCCCGTCGTGGGCTGATACTCTCGCTCAGCTTCATGTGTCTGGATCCCGTGGGGCGGACGTGGGGGGACAGGATTCGTGCACCAGGGCTGCTCGGCCTGCGCAGTGTTCGGCGGCAGGCTCGCCGCGAGGCGGGTGTGAGATTCGGTGAGTTCGCGCGTTATCCCAGATGACACGGCGGAACCGGACTCGGAGCGTGGGCGGGAAACCGACATGACGGTGACTGAGCTCGCTGATGCGCCCGCACTGCCGTTCGAGCAGGTGTACCGCGACCACGCGGCCAGGGTGTTCCGGTACTGCCTGTCGCAGGTGAGCAACCGCGGTGACGCGGAGGACCTCGCCTCGGACGTGTTCGCCGCCGCGTTCCACGCCTTCGGGACGGCCGAGCTGACACCGGGGAACGAGCTGGCCTGGCTGCTGCGGATCGCCCGCAACGCGGTCATCGACCACCGGCGCAAGCACACGCGGCGGTCGGCGCTGCTGGCCAGGTTCTTCGGCGGCGAGACCGAGGCGGACCCGAAGGCGAACGTGGAAGGTGTGGTCGTGTTGCGGGACGAGGTGCGCCGCGCGATAGCCGCGATGGCACACCTGTCGGACAAGGACCGCGCGGTCATCGGTCTGCGGATCGCGGCCGGCCTGCCCTACGCGGAGGTCGCGGCCGTGCTCGGGGTGTCGGAGCACGCCGCGACGATGGCGTGCAAACGAGCGCTCGCCCGCCTGCAGCGGCACCTGGGGGAGCCCTGATGAGCCGCATCGACGAGAACGAGCTGCGGACGCTGTTCGAGGAGATCGAGGCGCCGCCCGGCCTCGACCGCTGGCGCGAGCGCATCGCCGACGTCGACGCGGAGGCGGTGGAACAGGCACGCCACGACCTCGAAGCCACCGAGGACGAGGAACACGAGTCCCATGACGCCGTCGTCGTGCCACTGCCCGCGGACGGGGGTTTTCGGCCGAGACACCGCAGGCGGTCGGTCGCGGTGGCCGCGGCCGCCGCGGTGGTCGTGGGGCTCGGTGGCCTCGTGGTCACGACCCAGCTGTTCAGCGACTCGCCGCCCGCCGATCCCCCCATGATCATCGACGCACCGGACCGGACCGACACGACCGCACCGCCGCCGACCCCGCGGACCTCCGGAACGTCGGAGGGCGTGTCCACGCCGCCGTCCGGCCCGGGGTCGAACCAGAGTCAGCCGCCTCCGGCCGGTCCCGGCGGCGTGACGACCGGAGGTGGTGGCGGCCCGGTCGGCAACGACCAGCCGATCGGGAGCGAGCCGGCCTGGCCGGCCATGGTCGGCGACCCGACGGCGGCCAACACCGGTGTCCCCCTCGGCGCCTCCCTCGGCGACCGCAACGGTGACCTGCGGATCACCACCCCCAACCAGGTCGTCAGCGATCTTCGGGTGAACGGCTCGGTCATCGTCGACGCGCCCGGCGTGACGCTCAAGCGCGTGCTGATCGTCGCCCCCTACGGTGTGCCTGCCGTCCGCCAGAACGCGACCGGCCTCACGATCGTCGACAGTGAGCTGTCCGGCGGCACCGCGCTCACGCAGGGCGCCGCCGGCCTGACCGTCCGCCGCAGCAGACTCGAGGCCGGTGTCACCGTCACCAGCGGCGCGCAGGTCGTCGACTGCTTCCTCGACGGCGGCAACGTCATCGTTCCCTCTGGTTCGACCAGCGTTCTGTTGCGGCACAACACGTTCGGCCAAGTCACGATGAGCGACCTCGACGCGCCGATCCGCGGCGTCACCATCGAGAACAACCTCCTGGCCCAGGTCGACGCCCCGACGGGTGCGGGCTCGGCAAGCATCTACGTCACCGGCAACAGGTTCCACGGCACCGCCCCGAGCACCGGCTGGAACTCCTCGGCGACGGACTACCGCTGGTCGGGCAACGTTTTCGCGGACAGCGGTGCGCCGGCCCAGCCGTGACCCCCGTCGGGGACGACCCCGGGCCGGCCCACCGCCTGCCCGGGGTCAGACCGCCATCGACACCGCTGTGGCGTCCCCCACGCCCAGTGCCGCGAGCAGCCGGACCAACACCTCCTCCGGGTCGGCGGTCGTCGCCAGGCCACGAAGGTCCACCGGCTGCCACCCCTCGCGGCCTGCCTGCACCACGAGCTGGCGGAGGTTGTCCGCCACCGTGATCGTCATCGTGACCTGTACCCCTCGGTGCGACGCCGCCTCCGTTATCGGAGTCGGTGTACCGAGCCTGGCCGCGTGCTCGAACTCGGCACGCGTCCGGCCAACGAGCCCGAGCGCGTCCGCGAGTAGCCGCACCGAGTCCCGGCGTGGCCTGCTGACGCGTCCGCTCTCCAGGTTCTGGATGCTGCGGGGACTCAGCCCCGAGCGCTCCGCGAGTCCTTCCTGCGTCAGGCTCGCCGCGTGCCGCCACCGCTGCACGAGCGCGGCGAACGTCGCCCCCGACGGATCCACCCCGGCTACCTCGTCCCCTGCCATCGCGCCCCTCCGTACCGCCGAGAACCACCCTGCACCACGGAAAACGCGCGAGCCGGCAAAACCTCACACCTCAGATTGGGGCCGCCCGTGACCCGACTCGCCGCTGTGCTCGTCGTCCTCGTGGCACTCGCGAACGCCGCACCCGCGCTCGCCTCCGCGGAGCCTGCCGCTGTGGACGTCGCCGTGACCGTGTCGTTCGACAAGCAGGCCTACCTGGCGTACGAGGAGATCACGGCAACGCTCGTGGTCACCAACAACGGCACGGCGCCTGCCAACCGGGTCACGCTCGTCCACGACACGAACGGGCCGTTCCAACCGGACCAGTGGCACGGCTTCGCCCCGGACACGGGCGGGATGACGCTCCAGCCCGGCGAGCGGGTCGTGTGGCCGATCCCCGTCCGGCTGCAGACACTCGTCGACGTGCTGCGGCTGTCCTTCGAGGCACACACCAGCGACCCGGAGACGGACACGGCGAACAACACGGCGAGTGCCGAGGCGGTGATCACCGCCCGCACAGCCGACGTCGTCGGCACGCTCTACGGCGACCGCGACGGTGACCGGCAGTTCGACCAGGGCGAGGCGTTGAGCGGGGTCCTGGTCCAGGGCAACGGCGGAATGCCCTACGGCGAGTTCACGACCCGCACCGACGCGGGTGGCCGGTTCGTCGCCGAGGACGTGCCCGAGGGCTCGTACGCGCTCACGCTCAGCCTGCCCGGCGGGTGGCAGCAGGACGAGTCGGCGATCGTCGACGCGGTCGTCGGCGGCGAGCCCGCGCTGGTGCGCGCCACGCGGGACTCCTCGGCGCTGCGCGGGTCCATCACGTTCGACAAGGGCACCTACCACGTCGGCGAGGTCGTGCACGAGCGCGTCACGCTGACCAACACCAGCGGCACGGACCTGTCCGGCGTGACCGCGCGGTGCGTCGAGGGTGCGGGCCCCAACACGCTTTCCGGGCTCGGCTGGGGCGACCTCGTTCACTACGAGGCGGCCGGTGTGGCCGTGCGGGCGGGCGAAACCAGGACGTGGGACTTCACCGACGTGGTGCCCTCCGGCGGACACCTGTACGGGTTCATCACGATCACCTGCTGGTTCAGCACCGCGTTCAGGTACGACGACGGGCCCGCGGTCACCGCACGTGCCGAGGTGCCAGGTGGGCGTGGCTCGACCGGCGGGGTGCTCTACGTCGACCGCGACGAGGACGCGGGGCCGGATCCCGGCGAGGCCGTGCCGGACGTGAAGGTGTACCTGGTCGACGGGACGGGCGCGATCGTCGCCAGGACCAGGTCCGACGCGACCGGCCACTTCCTGTTCCGCGACCTCCCGGCCAACCAGTACGCGATGCGGCTCGTGGGGCCGTGGCGGGCCAGGGGCGGCGTGGACGTGCGGCTCTCGATCTTCGCGGACGCGTTCATGGGCGAGCTCGCGTTCGCGGTCGAGCCGGGCCCCAACCAGCTCGACATCGACGCGCCGGCGCCGGGAGCGGTCCCGACCGGTGACGTTCCGCCCGAGCCGGTACCGCAGGCGTCGGCCGTACCCCACCCGCCGACCCTCGCCGACACGGGCGCGGACGTTGCCGAGCTGACCGCGTTCGGCTTCCTGCTCCTGGTGGTGGGCATGTTGCTGGTGTCGAGGAGGAAGAGGTTCTCGTGAGACGCCTACTCGCCGCGGTGGTCGCCGTCCTGCTGGCCCTCGCCTGCCCGGCGCCCGCCTCGGCCGACGACGGGTACGTCGACGTGTTCGTGCAGGTCAACTTCGACCAGCCGGCCTACCTCCCGACCGACACGGTCGTGATGACGATCTGGGTGGGGAACAAGGGCACGGCCACCGCGACCGGAGTGACCGCGACGACCACCGGCGACCTGGACTTCGGGTCGCTCGGCAAGCTGGACCCCTCCGGCGGAGGCGTCGAGCTGAAACCCGGCGCGCGGGTGGTGGTCGCGGTCAAGGCCGTGCCCGCCGACACCGGCGCGGGCATGCGCCAGCAGGTCGAGGTCAGCTCCGTCGAGGAGGACGGCGACCCGACGGACAACCGGGCGTCGGTGGACGCGTTCGTCACCGCGAAGCGCTGCGACCTGACGGTCAACGCGTACACCGATCTGGACGGCGACCACGTCATGGACCCCGAAGAAGCCAAGCAGGGCATCGAGGTCGCGCTCATGGGAGGCCTCGAGCGGGTGACGGTGACGGCCCGCACCAACGCGGACGGCGTCGCCGAGTTCCCCGACATCGTCGGTGGGCAGTACGTGGTGGGAGTCGGCTTTCCCGGCGGCTCGCTCTACGACCGGACGCAGCGCATCCAGCTCCGGCCCGGGCGCAACGAGGCCACGGTCCGCGCGTGGCCGGTCGACATGTCGAAGCTGTCCGCGCAGGTGTCCGTCGACCGGACGTCGTACGCGGTCGGCGACACCGTCCGTGAGCACGTCACCCTGACGAACACGGGCACCACCGACTTCGAAGGTCTGATCGCCCAGTGCGGCGAGTACACGATCGGCGGCACCGCGGAGAACTTCCTGTTCGCCGTCGGCTGGGCCGACCTCGAGCCGGGCGGCGCGGGTGCCGTCCTGCGGGCCGGCGAGACCAGGACGTGGGACTTCACGGACGTGGTGACGCAACGGATGTGGGAGTACGGCTTCCTTTCGCTGCGCTGCGAGTTCATGGTGCAGGGGTTGCTGAGGGGCGCGTTCGCCGCCACGACGGCGGCGGTGCCCGGCGGGAGGGGCACGCTCGGCGGGACGGTCCTGCGGAACGAACAGCCCGCGCCGGGAATCACGCTGCGCCTGCTCGACATGGACGACGGCACCGAGGTGTCCAGGGTGACGACCGACGACGCCGGACACTTCGACTTCCCGGAGATCCCGGCGAACCAGTACGAGCTACGTCCCCTCGGCCCGTGGCGGCTGGCCGATCGCACGTTCCCGGTGCATGTCTACGCGGGCACGCACTACGAGTTCGACCGTGTCGAGCTGTTTCCGGGGCCGGTGTTGGAGGACCCACTGGCGCCCACGAGCCCACCCCCGGTCACGAGGTCCGTGGAGCAGGCCGCCCCGCAGGCCAGACCAGTACCGAGTCTGGCCGACACGGGCGCGAACGTGGCGGAGCTCACGGCGCTGGGGTTCCTGTTCGTGGTGGCCGGTGCGCTCCTGTTGCGTGTTCGCCGGCCGCGACGAACCTGAAACTGCGTGTAGTAGTTCGTGGTCCGGCCGTCAGCCGGTTGCCAGACTGTCGGGAAGAGGACGTCTTCGCCCTGGGGGTACGTGTGTGGGTCGGCGTCGCGCTCCGGTGACGCCGGCCCACACACGACGTTCGCTGGGTTATGGTGCCGCGCGTGCAAAAGGTGCAGATCAGTCGCCGAGCAGTGCTGGCCGGCGCCGCGGCCGTGGTTGTCGCGTTCGACCCCGTCAACATCGGCTGGCTGACCGCAGCCGACGCCACGCCAGGCATCAGGGTGCCCGGCCTGGACGGCGAACTGCTGCTCGATGACGCGTCGAGGACGGCAGTCGCCGAGGACTACGGCCAGATCGTGCACCGCAAACCACTGGCGGTGCTCCGCCCTGGCTCGACCCGCGACATCCAGAAGATCGTGCGGTTCGCGAACGAGCACGGGCTCGAGGTAGCCATGAGAGGGCAAGGCCACTCGACGTACGGCCAGAGCCAGGCCGCAGGCGTGGTGATCGACTCGAGCACCCTGTCGACGATCCGGCGCGTGACACGGACGTACGCGGTGGTGGACGCGGGAGTCCAGTGGCTGGACCTGATCAGGACCACACTGGCCGCAGGCCTGACCCCACCGGTGGCGACGGACTACCTGGGGCTGTCGATAGGCGGCACGCTGTCGGTGGGTGGCGTCGGCGGGGCCAGCTCGCACCACGGCCTGCTGGTGGACAACGTGCTGGCCCTGGAGGTGGTGACCGGCCGGGGGGAACTGGTGCGCTGTTCCCCAACGGTGCGCCCGGACCTGTTCCACGCGGTGCTGGGCGGCCTGGGCCAGTTCGCGGTGATCACCCGAGCGACCGTCCGCCTGATCCCGGCGGCGACGACGGCCAGGGTGTACCACCTGACGTATCCCGATCTGGGGTCGTACCTGGCGGCCCAACGGACGGCGGTGACGGACGGGCGGTTCAGCTATCTGGAGGGCCAGGCAGTGCCGGCGGCCGACGGGTGGTCGTACCTGCTGGAGGGCGTGGAGTACTACACACCGCCCGCGGCTCCCGACGATGATGGGCTGCTGTCCGGCCTCGCGCCTGCCGGTGTGGAGATCACGGAGATGCCGTACTTCGACTGGCTGAACCGGATCTACGACCTGGTGCAGCAGCTGATGGCGTTGAAGCTGCCGGGCCCGTGGATCAACCTGTTCATCCCGGACGAGTCGGTGGAGCAGTACGCGTCGACGGTCCTGGCCAACACGACGCCGGAGGACGCCGGCGGGGTGGTCCTGCTGTACCCAGTGCGGCGGGAGCTGATCCACCAGCCGTTCGTGCGGCTTCCGAGCAGCCCGGTGGTGTTCCTGATGGCCATCCTGAGGGCGGTGAGCCCACCCGACGAGGCGGCGACGCGGAGGTTGATCGGGATCAACCGTGAGCAGTACGACCAGGCTGTGGCTGTCGGCGGCACCCAGTACCCGGTGAACGCCATCCCCCTGACACCGGCGGACTGGCGCCGTCACTACGGCCCGCAGTGGCAGGCCTTCCGAACAGCCAAGCGCCGCTACGACCCGAAGCAGGTGCTGACCCCGGGACAGGGGATCTTCGAGTAGCCGTAGCTCTTCGTTTGTCGTGTGGAGCACATCGCCCGGCCGGCAAGGCTCTCGGAACCCTCGAACGCCTGGTCACACCGACCCGATATGCTCCTCACAGGGGCCGTTAGCTCAATTGGTAGAGCTGCGGACTTTTAATCCGTAGGTTCTGGGTTCGAGCCCCAGGCGGCCCACGACCTCTGGTCGGCCCTGCTCGCTTGCTGACGCAAGCTCGCCGGGTCGGTCGTCTTCATCTTGCGGGGAGCGACCCCGCAGACCCCACGGTGCGGTCGGTCTCCCACCCCAGCGTGGTTCGTGTTGTGGTGCACCGGGCCTTACAAAGATGCTGGTCGGCGAAGTAGCGACGCCGCTCCGGCTACGTGAACCGCTCATGGACCGTTTTGCGGCCGAGCGTGCGCATGGTCGTCACGTCGAGAGGCTAGTACGGAAGCACTAGTACTACAGGGCTAGATCATTAGGGTTTGGAGTCGGAGACGTCGTTGGAAGTGGTGTCGTCGTGCGTCTGCCTGATGTTCGCGGCGCCAGGC
>NZ_SOCP01000025.1 GCF_004364325.1 Actinophytocola oryzae
CTGCGCGAGCGAAGCGAGCCCAGGGACTTCCGCGCGCAGGAGGGAAGACGCCGGGTAAAGGCCCGCTCACCGCGAGCGGAGCGAGCCAATGTCACAGCCCGCTCACCCGCGAGCGGAGCGAGCCAATGTCACAGCCCGCTCACCCGCGAGCGGAGCGAGCCAATGTCACAGCATTCAGGTGTGCCACGGCGTCGTCCACGGCTACCTCCGTGCGTTCGCCGGTGCGTCGGTCCTTGACCTCCACGACCCCGTTGGCGAGTCCCCTGCCCACGACCACGATCGTCGGCACTCCGATGAGGTCGGCATCCGCGAACTTGACGCCCGGCATGGACGTGCGGTCGTCGAGCAGCACCGACAGGCCCGCGGCGTCGAGGGCGGCGGCCAGCTTCTCGCCGCCGGCACGGATCTCGTCGGTCTTGCCCGCGATCACGACGTGGACGTCCGCGGGCGCGACCTCGCGGGGCCAGATCAGCCCGTGCTCGTCGTAGGACTGCTCGGCGATCACGGCGACCAGCCTGGACACGCCCACACCGTAGGAGCCCATGGTGATCCGGATCGGCTTGCTGTCCGCCCCGAGCGCGTCGAGCGAGAACGCGTCCGCGTACTTTCGGCCCAGCTGGAAGATGTGGCCGATCTCGATGCCACGCGCGGCGACGAGCGTGCCCTTGCCGTCCGGCGAGGGGTCGCCCTCACGCACCTCGGCCGCCTCGATCACGCCGTCCGGCGTGAAGTCCCGCCCGACGACCAGGTCCACGACGTGGTGGTCCGCCTTGTCCGCACCGGTCACCCACGCGGTGCCGGTGACGACGCGGGGATCGGCGAGGTAGCGAACCCCGTTCTCCTGCAACGCCTTGGGGCCGATGTAGCCCTTCACGAGGAAGGAGTTGGCCGCGAAGTCGGCCTCCTCGAGGATCGCGACCGCGCGGGGCTCCAGGCCTGCCTCGAGCCGCTTCATGTCGACCTCGCGGTCACCCGGCACGGCGACGGCCAGCAGCTCCCACTTGTCCTCGCCGGGGGCGCGGGTCTTCAGCAGGACGTTCTTCAGCGTGTCCGCCGCGGTGAACGTCCTGCCGAGGTCGGCCTTGTTGAGGAAGGTGACCAGCGACTCGATGGTCGGCGTGTCGGGCGTGTGGTGCACCTGCGCCGCGGGCTTGTCCTCGATGGACTGTGCGGGCGGCACGGGCGTGTGCACGGCCTCCACGTTGGCCGCGTAGCCGGACTCCGTGCTGCGCACGAACGTGTCCTCGCCCGTGTCGGCCTCGGCGAGGAACTCCTCGGACGCGGACCCGCCCATCGCACCGGACATGGCCGACACGATCACGTACTTCAGGCCAAGCCGGTCGAAGATCCTGATGTAGGCGTCGCGGTGCTTGTAGTAGCTCACCGACTGCCCGTCGTCGTCCAGGTCGAACGAGTACGAGTCCTTCATGAGGAACTCGCGGCCACGCAGGATGCCCGCGCGGGGCCGCGCCTCGTCCCGGTACTTCGTCTGGATCTGGTACAGGGTGACGGGGTAGTCCTTGTACGAGCTGTACTCGCCCTTCACGGTGAGCGTGAACAGCTCCTCGTGCGTGGGGCCGAGGAGGTAGTCGGCCTTCTTGCGGTCCTTGAGGCGGAAGATGTTGTCGCCGTACTCGGTCCAGCGGCCGGTGGCCTCGTAGGGCTCGCGGGGCAGCAGCGCGGGGAACTGGATCTCCTGCGCACCCATCGCGTCCATCTCCTCGCGGACGACGCGCTCGATGTTCCGCAGGACCCGCAGGCCGAGCGGCAGCCAGGAGAAGCCGCCCGGTGCCACGCGGCGGACGTACCCGGCGCGGACCAGCAACCTGTGGCTGGGCACCTCGGCGTCCGCCGGATCCTCACGCAGTGTGCGCAGGAACAGCGACGACATCCTGGTGATCACGGCATTACTCCTCGGATGGGAAACGTGCAGCAAGGGTAGTGAACGCCGCCCGGTCGACGCATGCGGGTTACGCCGGGCGCTCTCCCGCCGCCGGGCGGACCAGCCGCTCCTCGGTCACGATGGCGGTCACCAGGTCGGCGGGCGTGACGTCGAACGCGAGGTTGAGGGTCGCCGTCTCGGGCAGGGCGCCGAGGATCTCCCTGCCGTCACGCACCTCGATCTCGACGTCCGCGCCGGACGCCAGCGCCGGGTCGATGGTCGACTCGGGCGCGGCGACCACGAACGGCACACCGGCGCGGGCCGCCGCGAGCGCCAGCGGGTAGGTGCCGATCTTGTTGACGACGTCGCCGTTGGCGGTGATGCGGTCCGCGCCGACGACGACCGCGTCGGCGAGTCCCCTGGCCAGGACGCTCGGGCCGGCGGAGTCGACGACGAGGGTGTGTTCGACCCCCATGCCCGCCAGCTCCCACGTGGTGAGGCGGGCGCCCTGGAGCAGCGGACGGGTCTCGTCGACGTAGACGTGGCGGAGGTTGCCGCGTTCGTGCAGGGAGCGGACGACGCCGAGCGCGGTGCCCCACTCCACGCAGGCGAGCGCGCCCGCGTTGCAGTGCGTCTGTATCGCCATGACGCCGTCGACGTGCCGGGCGAGGAAGTCCGCGCCACGCTCGCCGAGTGCCCTGTTGCGGGCGGCGTCCGTCTCGAGGAGGTCGACGGCCGCGGCGAGCACGGCGTCCTCGCCGTCGGGCAGCCTTTCGAGCACCCGGTCCACGCCCCACGCGAGGTTGACCGCGGTCGGCCGCGCGGCCCGCAGTGCGGCCAGGTCGCGGTCCCGGTGCGGGGGTGTGTCGCGGACCGCCATGGCCGCTCCCAACGCGCCGGCCACCCCCAGTGCCGGCGCCCCCCGGATGGCTAGTCGCCTGATCGCGTCGACCAGGTCCTCCACGGTGAAGATCTCCATGATCACGACTTCGGTGGGTAGCTTCGTCTGGTCGATGGCCACGATGTGGTGGTCCTGCCAGTCAATGGTGCGCACGACACCCATTTTTGTCGGTGTCCGCCCGTAGCGTGCCGGGCATGAACCTGAACATGGGTGGAGTCGTCATCGACTGCGCCGAACCACGGGAGCTCGCGGAGTTCTGGACCAGGGCCCTCGGCCTGGAGGTCGTGCTCGACGCCGACGGGGAGTTCCTGGCGCTGCGGACCCCGGGGAGCACCGACGGACTGTACCTGGGGCTGCAGAAGGTGCCGGAGGACAAGGTCGGGAAGAACCGGGTGCACCTGGACCTGAGCACCTCGAACCGGCAGGACGAGGTCGCGCGGCTGGTGGCGCTCGGCGCGACCGAGGGCGAGAGCTTCGAGGTCTCCGGGCTCGCGTGGACGGTCTTACACGACCCGGTGGGCAACGAGTTCTGCGTCGGCTCGCACAGCTGACGGTAATTCGGTTGCGGTGCGGTGGTGGAGCCTGGAAGTGTTCTCGTCGTCGGACAGTCAGCGCGCCGGTGGTTCACCGGCGGACGTCAGGGAGGTGCCAGATGGCTAACAAGGTCGCCTGGACGTGGCACACCCGCGTCCGCTCGCCCCGCTGACGAGGCTCGTCTGTCGCTGACACACGCCTTGGTGGGGCGTCACTTTCCCTTGCTCTGAGGAGAACCCACCAGTGCGTCTGCACGACATCGAAGACTTCTTTGACGACGAGAGCGCCTACGACGACCGCCGTTCGCGCCCCCGCAAACCGAAACGCAGCGAGAACGAGGCTCAGGACCGTGCAGTCCCGGCCGACCTCGGCGACGGGGTGTTCGACCCGCAGTCACCACGCTCGGGCCGCCTGACCGAGGCGGAGAAGGCCCGGCTGGCGCTCGTGCGCGAGAGCGCGCTCGCCGGTCCACCCCTGCCACCCGGTGCCGACCGGTGGTCCACCTGGGGCGACGGCGAGCAGGGTCCGCACCCGAGGCCGAAATGGGTGGTCACCGAGCTGGCGGCCGCGGACAGCGAGCTGGGCATCCTGAAGACCGGCAAGGAGGCCGACGTCTTCCTGCTCGAGCGTGCCGTCCCGGACACCGACCAGGGCTGCCTGATGGCGGCGAAGCGCTACCGCTCCAACGAGCACCGGCTGTTCCACCGGGACGCCGGCTATCTCGAGGGCAGGCGGATGCGCCGCAGCCGCGAGATGCGCGCGATCGCGAACCGGACGTCCTTCGGCCGCAACCTGATCGCCGAGCAGTGGGCGGTGGCCGAGTTCGCCGCCCTGTCCCGGCTGTGGTCGCTGGGTGCCCCGGTGCCCTACCCGGTCCAGCGCAGCGGCACCGAGCTGCTGATGGAGTACCTGGGCGACGAGGACGGCATGGCCGCACCCCGGCTCGCCGAGCTGCGGCCGGACGGCGACGAGCTGCTCGACCTGTGGCACCAGCTGGTCGACGTGCTGTCCCTGCTCGCGAGCGAGGGACTGACCCACGGCGACCTGTCGGCCTTCAACCTCCTCGTCCACGGCACGCGGCTGATGCTCATCGACCTGCCGCAGATCGTGGACCTGGTGGCCAACCCCCGCGGTCTCGAGTTCCTGGGAAGGGACGTCGCGAACGTGGCGGCCTGGTTCCAGGCGAGGGGCCTGCCGGAAGAAACCGCCAACCCGATGGCGTTGACAGAGGAGCTGATCGCGACGGCCGGACTGGACTGACCGCGACACGAGCCGGGGAAGGTGAACTCCGCCGGCCGGCCACGTGCCGGTCGGCGGGGGCTACAGGGAACTCCTCACCCGGCACGTTCGACACACCGGTGTGTCGAACGTCATGATCTGGATCCACCAGCACCGCCACCGGGTCGGAACCACGGTCTGGCGGCCCGCTCAGGGGGTAGGCCGCCAGGCCGCGAGCCGAGCGGGAACAGGTGGGTCGGGTCCGGTGTTGCACAGGCCGGTCACTGAATCGAGTACGATAGTGATCGCATCGCGAGTGGACCCAGTGCCGCTCCCGCGCCCGGCCCAGGCCGGTTCGGCGACAGCGATGCCCACCTTGCACTTCGGCGCAACGTGCGCCGGGCCCGTCCGTGCCCCTGTCCTCCCTGTCAGGGCCTCCGAGACGTGCCATGTCCCGAGAGGACCTTTGTGACGACCATGCATGACCGGTCGGCTGGCCACAGCCACCGCAACCACCGCAAGCCGCGCAACCGCGTCGGCGGCGGTACCCCCACCCGGCATCCCCGCGTGAGCCACACGCAGCCGGTGCTCGAAGACATCCCGAACACCCCGATCCCCGACGTCGACACGTTCGACGAGCTGGGGGTCCCCCGCAAGCTGTCGGCCGCGCTGGCCGAGGCGGGCATCATCAAGCCGTTCCCCATCCAGGCCGCGACGCTGCCCGACGCGCTCGCGGGCCGGGACGTGCTCGGCCGCGCGCAGACCGGCTCCGGCAAGACGCTGGCGTTCGGCCTCGCACTGCTGGCCCGCCTCGACGGCGGCAAGACCCGGCCCAAGCACCCCCGGGCGATCATCCTCGTGCCGACCCGTGAACTCGCCATGCAGGTCAGCGAGGCGCTGTCCCCGCTGGCCCGCTCGCTCGGCCTGTGGTGCCGCACGGTCGTGGGCGGCCTGTCGTTCGTCAAGCAGGTCGACCAGCTCCGCCGGGGCGTCGACCTGTTGATCGCGACGCCGGGACGGCTGTCCGACCACGTCCGCCAGGGCACCTGCGTGCTCGACGAGGTCCAGTTCACCGCGCTGGACGAGGCCGACCAGATGGCGGACATGGGCTTCATGCCGCAGGTCCGCGCCATCCTCGACCTCACGCCGGTCGGTCAGCGCATGCTGTTCTCCGCCACGCTGGACGGCGACGTCCGGCAGTTGGTCGAGCGTTACCTGCACGACCCGGTGACGCACTCGGTGCAGCCCGCCACGGCGAGCGTGGAGACCATGGACCACCACGTGCTACTGGTGTCCAAGGACGACAAGCCCGCGGTGATCGCGGAGATGGCCGCCCGTGAGGGTCGCACCATCCTGTTCCTGCGCACGAAGCACCACGTGGACCGCCTGACCGCGAAGCTGCGGTCGATCGGCGTCAACGCGGGCGCACTGCACGGCGGCAAGACTCAGGGCGCGCGCAACCGCGTCCTGGACGACTTCCGCGAGGGCACGCTGCCCGTGCTGGTCGCCACAGACGTCGCGGCCCGCGGCATCCACGTCGACGGCGTCAGCCTGGTCGTCCACGTCGACCCGCCCGCCGACTCGAAGGCGTACCTGCACCGGGCAGGCCGCACGGCCCGCGCGGGCGAGTCGGGCACGGTGGTCACGATCGCGACGCACCAGGAGCGCCGGACCGTGTTCCGCATGACCGAGCAGGCAGGCGTGCGCCCGACGAGCACGAAGGTCAGCCCGGGCAACGACGACCTGGTCCGCATCACGGGCGCCCGCATCCCGAGTGGCGAACCGATCGTGGAGCAGGAGCGCGCCAAGCGCCCGCCGCGTGCCCGCACAGGCGGCGGTGGCTACCGCGGCCAGGGCGGCCAAGGTGGCCAAGGTGGCCAAGGTGGCGCTCGCAAGCGCTTCACCCCACGCCGCGCCCGCACCGAGCGCTAACTACGAAGACCGGCCACCGGCCCGATCACTATGACGGCCGGTGGCCGAATTCCCTGGGCGACGACGTCATCGGCGACCTTGTCCAGGGTGGACCTGACGACACGCTGCCGCGCCGTGGTTCCTTCCTGAACCACGGCGACGGGCGTGTCCTCCGGCCGGCCACCGGCCAGCAACGCCTCCGCGATCGCCCCGATCCGCTCGACGGCCATCAGCAACACGACTGTGCCCCGCAGCCTCGCGAGTGCCGGCCAGTCCACCAGCGACGCGGGATTCCCCGGCGCCACGTGCCCCGACACGACCACCACCTCGTGCGTGACCCCGCGGTGGGTCACCGGTACCCCGGCCATGGCGGGCACCCCGAACGCCGAGGTCACCCCCGGCACGACGGTGACGGGCACGTCGGCCTCCGCGCAGGCGAGCAGCTCCTCGAACCCGCGCCCGAACACGTACGGGTCGCCGCCCTTGAGCCGCACGACGAAGCGGCCCTCCCTGGCGTGCGAGACCAGCAGCGAGTTGATCGCCTCCTGCGAGGCGGAGCGCCCGTAGGGCAGCTTGGCCGCGTCGATGACCGTCACGGACGGTGACAGCTCCTCCAGCAGCGCCGCGGGTGCGAGGTGGTCGGCGATCACCACGTCCGCCAGCCCGAGCAGCCGCCGCCCCCGCACCGTGATCAGGTCCGGATCCCCCGGGCCACCCCCGACGAGCGCCACCCCGCTCGGCCGCGTGAGCTCCACCTGGAGGTCGCCGGACCGGAGCGCGGCGAGCAGGCTGTCGCGCACGGCGGCCGACCGCCGGAAGGCACCCCCGGCGAGCACCCCGACCAGCAACCCGTCGTGGTCCCCGGTGGCCGGGGTGACGGCCGTGCCCTCGTCCCCGTCGTCGGCCCGCACGCAGAACACCCGGCGCCGCTCGGCCTCGTCGGACACGGCGGCGTTGACCCGCGCGTCGGAGGTGCAGCACAGCACGTACCAGGCGCCGTCGAGATCCCCTTCGGCGTAGGGCCGGCCGTGCCAGACGACGGCTCCGGAGGTGACGAGTGCCTCCACGGAGGGTGTGACCTCGGGCGAGACCACCTCGACCAGTGCCCCGGACGCCACCAGCCTGGGCAGGCGCCGCTGCGCGACGGTCCCCCCGCCAACCACCACGACCCGACGCCCGGCCAGGGCCAGACCGGCCAGATAGTGCGACTCCGTCATGGCGTCAGCATGCCCGAACCCGTGCCCCTCGTGGGGTCATGGTCGCCACACCACGAAGGGCCGCCCCCGCGGTACGGGGACGACCCTTGCGTCGCTCCTGCTCAGCCGATCTGTTCCGTCAGCTCGTCGTACATCGCCGACACCCTGCCGTACACGCCGTAGAAGTCCGGCTCGGCGCAACCCTGGCCCCACGACACGATGCCGATCAGCTTGCGGGTGCCGTCCGCGGCCTGCTCCACCAGCGGGCCGCCGGAGTCACCCTGACAGCTGTCCTTGCCGCCCTCCTTCAGCCCGGCGCACACCATCGTCGTCGCGTCGAACTGGTCGCCGTAGGACGCTGCGCAGTCCTCGTCGGCCGTCACCGGGACGTCGACCTTGCGAAGCGTGTCCGAGGTGTCCCCGCTCTCGGTGACCCCCCAGCCCAGCACGGTGCTGTTCGCACCTGCCGCGTACAGGTCCGCGTCGGCAGGCGACGCCAGCTCGAGCGGCTCCTCCGACAGCTCGGTGTCGAGCGTCAGGACCGACGAGTCGTTCGTCATCGTCGACGAGTTCCAGTCGGGGTGGATCCAGATGTCGGTGACCCCCGCAGAGGTGCCGCCTCCCGCGGAGAGCGACGTCCGGCCGGCGACCACGATGATGTCGGGTTCCGACTGACCCTCCGTGCAGTGTGCGGCGGTCAGCACCTTGTTCGGCGCGACGATCGTGCCGCCGCAGAACTGGAACCCGTCCGTGGTGGTCAGTGCCACCACGAACGGGTTCTCCTCGACAGTCGTCTCCTCGCCCCCGATGATCTTCGGCTGGGCGCCGGACGACGGTTGGTCCGCGTATGCGGGGGACACCGTCGCGGCGATGCCGATCGTGGTGAGAGCCGCTGCGGCAACCCCGATCAGGCGGAGCACACGCCTTGCCTCAGCCATGCCTCGTTCTCCCTTGTTCAGGCTCGTCGTGACCACGAGCTCACCCATAGCTACAAGGTGATCACGTGCGGCACAACGGTCGAACGTTGTAGGCCGAACGGGTGAATACAGGGCGAAACGCCGCGCTGACCTGCGGGAACACGAAGACCCAACTATCGGGTGAACTTACCGCCTCGGCCGGTCCACACCGTCCACAGTGGCCTGTCCTCAGAGGTCGGCCTTCCTGAACTCGATCTCCTTGGCCGCGTCGGAGGTGAAGTTGTACCTGACCTTCTTCAGGCCGAACGGCTTGGCCGGGTCGACCGCGAAGATCGTGCTCGACCTGGGCGGGTTCCTGGTCTCGGCCGGGCCGTACCGGTAGTCGCCGCTCAGTCCCTCGAAGGAGACCGTGCCGAGCCCGGCCGACGCCTTGAGCACGCCCTCGCGCGAGAGGTCACCCAGCTCGACGGCCTTCTCCAGGACGGCGGTCATGGCGCGGGCCTGGTTGTAGCCGAAGGCGAAGTAGTAGTCCGGCTCCTGGTCGGGTGCGTACTTCGTCGCGTCGGCCACCATCTCCTCCATGCCCGGCACCGAGTTGTCGCCCCACTCCGTCCCCTCGGAGACGATCAGCACCGACTTCTGCATGTAGGGCGCCACCGCGGACTTCGCGAGCGCGCCGGTGTAGCTCGGCGACTGCCCGAACCACTGCGGCGCGAACCGGGCCTGTGCCGCGGTGCCCCAGACCTTCGCGGCGTCCGACGGCGTGGCCACGAGGAACACGACCTGGCACTTGGCGCCGGCGAGCGCGCCGATCTGCCCGGCGTAGTTCTCGGTGCCCACCTTGAACTTCTGCGTGTTGGCGACCGTGAAGCCGTACTTCTCCGCCGCGAAGTCGATGCCCTGCTGGCCCGCCTCGCCGTAGACGTCGTCCTGGATCATCGTGCAGATCGTGTCGCTCTTGGACCCGCCGCCGTCGTCGAAGTAGTACTCCATCGCGTTGATGGCCTGGACCTGGTAGGGCGCACCGACCGGCAGCAGGTTCGCCTCACGCACCCACAGCGCGTCGAGGGAGGCGGGCGCGGCGAGGATCCTGTCCGTCTTCAGCTGTGGCAGCACGGCGAGTGTCGGCGCGGTGCCGAGCACCTGGGTGAACGCGACCACGTCGCCCTTGATCTTGTTGTACTTCTGGACGGCGATGTCGGTCTTGTACTGCGTGTCCTCCTGGACCAGCTCGACCTCGTACTTGCCCGCGATGCCACCGTCGGCGTTGAGCGCCTTGAAGAACACCTCGTTGCCCGCGGTCAACGGCTGCCCGATCACCGCGACCGTGCCGGTCAGGGGCGTGAGCACGCCGAGCTTGATCGTCTTGCCGTCGAAGCCGTCCGTGGTGCCCGGCTCCCCCGCGGCGCCCCCACCGCCACCGCTGTCGTTCCCCGCCCCACCGCAGGCCGCGAGGACCAGCGTGAGACCGATCGCCAGTACACCCTTGAACACCCGCATGTGACGCCTCCTCGCTTCAGTAGGAAAACGGCCAGGCCTTGAAGTAGGCCTTGACCCGGACCCAGATCCCGGCGAGACCGCGCGGCTCGAACACGAGGAACAGCACGATCAGCAGCCCGAAGATGGCCTGGTTGAGCGCGAACACGGAGATGAACCCGTCACCGCCCGCCTCGGTGGAGACGCCCGGGATGGCACTGGAGTACTCGTCGATGAGCGCGGGCAGGGCGCCGACGAAGACCGCGCCGAGCACCGAGCCGAAGATCGTGCCGAGCCCGCCGACGATGATGATCGCGATGTACTGGATGGACAGCAGCAACGTCCAGTCGTCCGGGCTCACGTGTTGTTGGTAGGAACCGAAGAGCGCGCCCGCCATGGCGGCGATCGCGCTGGACACCATGAACGCGCCGATCTTGTACCGCCCGGCACGCACGCCGATCACCTCCGCCGCCTGGTCGTGGTCGCGGACCGCGCGCAGCGCCCGGCCGGGGCGGGTGCGCACGAGGTTCCTGGCCAGCAGCGCGATGACCGCGACGAGCCCCCACACGAGCCAGAAGTACCCCTGGTTGCGGGAGTAGACCTCGCCTGCGAGGCGTAGGGAGCCGAGGTCGACGGGTCCGATGGTGGCCTGCGCGCCGACGGACGTGCCGTTGTTGCCACCGGTGACCGTCCGCAGGTTGCGCCAGAGGTGCTCGCCGATGAAGATCAGCCCGAGCGTGACGATCGCGAGGTAGTGCCCGCGCAGTCGCAGCGCGAACGGTCCGATGAGCCCGCCGAGCACGGCGCCCACGGCAGCGGAACCCAGTAGCCACAAGGGAAGCGGCAGCCCGAGGTCGCCGCCGAGGACCGCGGCCGCGTACGCGCCCGCGCCGATGAAGAACGCGTGGCCCAGTGAGATCTGGCCGGTGTAGCCGGTGAGCAGGTTGAGCCCGATGGCGCCGATGGCCGTGATGCCGGAGTAGATGAGCACGGACAGCCAGAAGTCGTCCCGCACGACCGTCGGCAGGACCAGCAGCGTGCCGAGCATGAGCACGAGGCCGACCTTCGACATGGGCGAGCCGAAGAGCCGCAGGTCCTGCGCGTAGCTGCGGACGAGGTTGCGGTGCGGCCTCATATGCGCCTCACGTCCTTGGTGCCGAGGAGCCCGTACGGCCGGATCAGCAGGATCACGATCATGAGCACGTAGGGCACGATCAGGGAGACGTTGTCGCCCGCCCACGAGAAGAGCTGGTCCTGGTAGCCACGCGTGAGCGCCTCGGCGAGCCCGATGATCACGCCACCGAGGACCGCGCCGGCAGGCGAGTCGAGGCCGCCGAGGATCATGGCCGGGAAGGCGGCGAGCGCGATGAAGCTGATCGAGGGCTGGAGCCCGCCCGGCCCGGCGGCGAGGGTGATGCCGGCGAGCGCGGCGAGGGCGGCGGCGATGGCCCAACTGGTCGCGTAGACCCGCCGGGCGCTGATCCCCTGCGCGAGCGCGGCCTCCGGGTCGAAGGCGGTGGCCCGCATGGCGAGTCCCATGCGTGTGTAGCGGAAGAAGAGGAAGAACCCGACCACGACGGCGGCGGTGATCCCGATGGTCCAGAGGTCGCGCACCCCGAGGACCAGGTGTCCGATCTGGACGGTCCGGATGTTCCACGGGTTGTCGACCGGCAGGTTGTCGAACCCCCAGACGGCGGTGATCAGCGGCTCCAGCAGGAACAGCAGCCCGATGGTGATCATGATGACCGCGAAGGGCGGCTGCCCGACCATCCGCCTGAGCACCAGCCGTTCCACGCTGGCCCCCACGACGGCGGCGGACACGCAGGCCAGCAGGATCGCCACTCCGAAGGCGACGGCCAGGTTGTTGGAGAAGGTGTAGCCGAGGTAGGCCCCGAGCGCGAGCAACCCGCCCTGGGCGAAGTTGATCACCCCGGTGGACTTGTAGATGACCACGAACCCGAGCGCGACGAGTGCGTAGGTGGAGCCGAGCGCCAGGCCCGCGAACACGTTGGTGAGGAAGGCGATCACGGGTACATCGCCTCGATCTCGGCGTCGAAGCGCTGCTCCAGGGCTCGGCGTTTCACCTTCTGCGTCGCCGTCAGCTCACCGTCCTCGTGGTCGAGCTCCTTGGTGAGCAGCGTGAAGTGCTTGATCTGCGCGACCTGGGCCAGGTTGCCGTTCGCTTCCTCGACCACCCCGGCCACCAGGTCGCGGACCTCCGCCTTGCCGGACAGGTCGGCGTAGGTGGTGTAGGCCAGGTTCCTGCGGGACGCCCAGCTGCCCACCGTCTCCAGCTCGATGCCGATCAGGGCGGTGACGTACTTCCTCCTGTCGCCGACGACCACGGCCTCGCGGATGTACGGGGAGACCTTGAGGTGGTTCTCGATCTCCGACGGGGAGAGGTTCTTGCCGCCCGCGGTGATGATGATGTCCTTCTTGCGGTCGGTGATCGTCAGGAAGCCGTCGTCGGACAGCTCGCCCACGTCGCCGGTGTGCAGCCAGCCGTCGTCGTCCACCGCGGTCTTCGTGGCCGCCGGATCGTTGAGGTAGCCCTGGAAGACGCCCGCCGATCTGGTGAGGATCTCCCCGTCCTCGGCGATCCGGACCTCCACGCCCGGCATCACCGTGCCCACCGCGCCGAGGCGGATGTCGTCCTGGGGCGTCAGCGTGCAGATGGCCGTGTTCTCCGTCTGCCCGTAGCCCTCACGGACCGGGATTCCTATGGCCCACAGGTACTCCAGCACCTGTGGTGCTATCGGGGCGGCGCCGCTCAGTGCCGAACGCACCCGCGACATGCCCAGTTTCTCCCGGAGGGGGCGGAAGACCAGCAGCTCGCAGAACGCCAGCACGACGCGGTCCGCCACGGTCAGGCTGTGGGACATCCGACGGGGTGCCGTTCGGCGGCCCTGGCGCAGACATGTCCGGTACAGCAGGCGTTTCAGCCGGGACGCGTCCGCCATCCTGATCTCCACCGACGCCAGCATCTTCTCCCAGACCCTTGGCACGCCGAGGAAAACGGTCGGCTGCACGTCGCGGAGGTCCTGGGTGAACGACGGGCCGCCCTCGCCGAAGTTCACCACCAGTCCTGCCCACACGCCGTCGATCACCGAGATCAGACGCTCCGCGACGTGGCACAGCGGCAGGTAGCTCAGCACCTCGTCGCCCCGCTCGGCGCCCAGCGTCACCGCCGTCCTGCCCGCCGCGACCAGGTTGTCGTGGGAGATCATCGCGCCCTTGGGCGGGCCGGTCGTGCCCGACGTGTACACCAGGACCGCCGTCGAGTCCGGGTCCAGCGCAGCCACCGACTCCTCGTACTCCGCGACGGATCCGTTCTGTTCCAGGGAGTCGAACGTCGGGATCTGGGGAGTGACGCCCCGCGGGTCGATCACCACCACGTGACGCAGCAGCGGCAGGCGGACGCGGACCTCCAGCGCCTTGTCCAGCTGCTCCTCGTCCTCGGCGATCAGCACCGACGCCCCCGAGTGGGACAGGACGTACTCCACCTCGGCCGCCGGGGAGGTCGGGTACACGCCAACCGTGCACGCGCCGATGCCCTGCGCGGCGAGGTCGGCGATCACCCACTCCGGGCGGTTCTCGGAGTGGATGGCCACCCGGTCGCCTGCGCCGACACCCAGTGCCCGCAGGCCCGCGGCCACCGACGCCACCCGCCGCGCGTACTCCGCCCAGGTCCACTCCCGCCAGATGCCGCGGTGTTTCTCGCGGATCGCCACGTCGTCGGCGTGTTCCCGCGCGTTGTCCAGCAACCGGGCGCACAGGGTCATGCCGCACCACCCAGGTACGCCTCGACCACCTTCGGGTCCCGCTGGATCTCCCCGGGGGTGCCCGTCGCGATAGGGGTGCCGAAGTCCAGTGCCAGCACGCGGTCCGCGAGGTCCATGACCAGGCGCGTGTCGTGCTCGACGAGGATCATCGCCAGGTCCAGCTCGCGGCGGACCTCCACCAGGTACCTGGCCATGTCCTCGGTCTCCTCCACGTTCATGCCCGCCACCGGCTCGTCGAGCAGCAGCAGCGTCGGGGCCATCGCCAGCGCCCTGCCCAGCTCCGCGCGTTTCGCCACGCCGTACGGGAGCAGACCGGCCGGGGTGTGGCGGTAGGGCTCCAGCTCCAGCAGCTCGACGATCTCCTCGCACGCCGCCCGGTGCTCGACCTCCTCGCGTTTGGCCCTGCCCCACCAGAACATGCCCGCGAGCAGTCCCGTGCGCATCAGGTGGTGGCGGCCGAGCATGAGGTTCTCGACCAGCGTGAGCTGCTCGAACAGGCCGAGGTTCTGGAACGTGCGTGCCACGCCCATCCCGGCGACGGCGGCCGGTGAACGACCGTTGAGCCGCGTGCCCGCCAACGTGATCGTGCCGCGCTGTGGGCGGTAGACACCGTTGACACAGTTGAAGATCGACGTCTTGCCCGCGCCGTTCGGGCCGATCACCGCGAACAGCTCGCCCCTCCCGACGGTGAAGCTCACGCCGTTCAGGGCGGTGACCCCACCGAAGCGCAGGGTGAGGTCCGAGACCTCCAGCAGGGGCGCCGCCTCGCTCACGCGCTCCATCGCTTCTTCCTCCGGTAGCTCTTGACCTCGGCGAACGAGCGCCTGCCCGCGTCCGGCGTCGAGCCGAGGTAGAACTCGCGGATGTCCTCGTCGTCGAGCAGCTCGCGCGCCGGGCCGTCGCGGACGACCTTGCCGACCTCCAGGACGTAGCCGTAGCTCGCGATCGACAGCGCCATCACCGCGTTCTGCTCGACCAGCAGCACGCTCGTGCCCTGGCCGTTGATCTGCACGACGATGTCGCGCACCTGCTCCACCAGCCGTGGGGCGAGGCCGAGCGAGGGCTCGTCCATCAGCAGGAGCCTCGGCCTCGCCATGAGCGCGCGGCCGATCGCGAGCATCTGCTGCTCGCCGCCGGACAGATAGCCCGCGGTGGCGCGACGGCGCTCCGCGAGGACCGGGAACAGGTCGTACACCCTGGTCACGTCCTCGCGGTACTCGCCGCGCCTCCTGGAATGGGCGCCTGCCCGCAGGTTGTCCTCGACGCTCATCTCGGCGAAGACCCGGCGGCCCTCCATGACCTGCGCGACGCCCTCCCGTACGACGTCGGCGGGATCGGCCCCCGTGCGGTCGGTGCCGCCGATCCGCACGGAGCCCTTGGTGATCCGGCCTCGGTGGGCGATGAGCAGACCGGTGACCGCACGCAGGAGCGTGGTCTTGCCAGCGCCGTTCGCGCCGAGGAGCGCCACGATCGCGCCGTCCGGCACGTCGAGGGACAGCCCGCGCAGGACGAGGACGACGTCGTCGTACACGACCTCGAGGTTGTTGACCGACAGGACAGGCAGCGGTGCCATAACCCCTCCGGGGGTGACGTCGATCACGTCAGAAACGGACCGTATCCCCGTGCTCCACGTGGAGCAAGGATCAAGCCGAACCGTTACCAGCCGGGCATATCGGTCGCGGCCGGACCGC
The DNA here is from genome assembly GCF_004364325.1 of Actinophytocola oryzae. GTDB lineage: Bacteria > Actinomycetota > Actinomycetes > Mycobacteriales > Pseudonocardiaceae > Actinophytocola > Actinophytocola oryzae. The sequence continues at coordinate 15,509 of NZ_SOCP01000025.1, forward strand.
GGGCCGGCCCCGAGTCGCCGGATGTCAGACTCGACCGCGTGACCTCGGTTTTCGACTGGCTCGACACGCGTGCGGACGAGCGGCGCCGCGCGGGACTGGCGCGGCAGCTCCGGCCGCGGCGCCACGACGCGGACCACCTCGACCTCGCGGGCAACGACTACCTCGGCCTGTCGAAGGACAAGCGGGTGACCGGCGCCGCCGCCGCGGCCGCACTCCGGTGGGGTGCCGGTTCGACCGGGTCCCGGCTCGTCACGGGCACGCTCGAGCTGCACACCGAGCTGGAGCACGAGCTGGCGGCGTTCTGCGGCGCACAGGCCGCGCTCGTGTTCTCCTCCGGCTTCACGGCGAACCTCGGCGTGCTGACCGCGCTGTCCGGCAAGGGCTCCGCGATCGTCACGGACGCCTACCTGCACGCCTCCCTGATCGACGGCTGCCGCCTGTCCAGAGCGGACGTCGCGGTGATGCCGCACGGCGACGTCGCCGCGATCACCCACGCGCTGAAGACACGCCGGTCCGAGCGCGCCCTGGTCGTGACCGACTCCGTGTTCTCCGTGGACGGCGACCTCGTGGCACTGCGCGACCTGCACGCCGTCTGCCGCGCGCACAACGCCGCCCTGGTCGTCGACGACGCCCACGGCCTCGGCGTGCGCGGCGAGGGCGGCCGGGGTGCCGTGGCGGAGGCAGGCCTCATCGGCGAGCCGGACGTGGTCACGACGGTGACGCTGTCGAAGTCCCTCGGTGCCCAGGGCGGTGCGGTCCTCGGGCCGCGGCGGGTGATCAAGCACCTGGTCGACAACGCACGCAGCTTCATCTTCGACACGGGCCTGTCCCCGTCGAGCACGGCGGCGGCGCTGACCGCGCTGCACATCCTGAAGGACGAGCCGGGCCTGCCAGAGCGGGTGCTCACGGTCGCCCAGACCCTGGCCATGCGGCTGAAGGAGGCGGGGCTGAAGGTCAGCGCCCCGGACGCCGCGGTCGTCTCGGTCATGGCCCCCACGGCCGAGGCCGCGGCCACCTGGGCCGAGGACTGCCGGGCCGCCGGTGTCTGGGTGGGCTGCTTCCGGCCGCCGTCGGTCCCCGACGGCGTGTCCCGCCTACGCCTGACGGCCCGCGCCAACCTGACGGACGCCGAGATCGATCACGCGACCGAGGTGATCACCCGCCACGCACCACGCGGCGCATCGTGATGTGCTCGATGCCGTCCTCGAGGTAGGGCTCGCCGGTCGAGGAGAAGCCGAAGCGGGCGTAGAACTTCTGGGCGTACGTCTGGGCCTCGAGCACCGCCGGTTCGTCGCCGACGCGTTCCATCGCGGCCTTCATGAGCAGGGCGCCGAGGCCCGTGCCCCTGGTGCGGCGGGTCGTGCAGACACGGCCGATGCGGTGGGTGCCGTCCCGGTCACGGAGCAGGCGCAGGTAACCGTCCGGCTCGTCGGCGGGCTGCCACCACAGGTGGTGTGTCGTCGGCAGGAGGTCCCGCCCGTCCGGGTCCTGGTACAGGGACGCCTGTTCGACGACGAACACGGCGGAACGCAGCATGAGCAGCGGGTACAGCTGGGCGGCGGTGATCTCGTCCCCTGGCGCGGTGTACAGCACCACCCCTGGATATCAGATCCAGACGCCGTCCCGCATGAGGTCGCGGTCCGCGATCTCGTTGACCTCGCGCCACGCCTGGACGAGCCGGGGTTCGACCCGGAAGAACGGGTACCTGGGCAGCTTCCTCGGGTCGAAGCCGGTCCGCGTCGCGAACGCCTCGGCCACGTCGGCAGGCGGATCCACGACGCTCGCGACGCCCTCGACCAGCACCACGTCCCTGGTCTCGCCGAGGGTCAGGCGCACCCGGCCGTTGGCCACGATGTTCCGCGCGGTCGGGTTGGTGTCCAGCGTCGACAGGTACAACGCCGTACCGTCCCAGTGGAACGACAGCGGCACCAGGCACGGCACGTCGCCCCCTGCGGTCGCGACCCACGCGTCGACGTCCTCGGTGAGGCGGTGAAGCGTGTCCGCTCGGCGCCGCTCACGGGTCCTCGGTTCGTCCATGCGCACATCCGATCACGACCCACCGACAGCCGTGGTCAGAGCCGGCTGCGCACCAGGTCCACGTACGTCCCGAGCCGCGTGTACACGCCCGGGTTGCCCGGTGCCGCACAGCCCACGCCCCATGACGTGAGGCCCGCGAGCCTGCCGTTCACGACGAGCGGGCCACCCGAGTCGCCCTGGCAGGTGTCGATGCCGCCGTCCGGCAGGCCGGCGCACACCATGGCCTTGGCGTCGTAGTCGGAGTACGAGTTCACGCAGTCGGCGTCGGCCACCAGCGGGACACTCGCCTTGAGCAGGTACTGGGACGACTGGCCGTCGACGGCCGTGCGGCCCCAGCCGAGGATCGTGGCAGGCGTCCTCGCGGCGTACAGGGTGGCGTCGTTCGCGTCCGGCAGGCCGAGCGGCGTGTACGGGAGCCGCTGGTCCAGCGTCAGGACCGACACGTCGGAGCCCACGCGCACGTCGGTGTAGTCCGGGTGGATCCAGATGTCGGTGACGGCGCTGGTGATGCCCTCGGCGCTCGTCTTGTCCTCGCGACCCGCCACGACCCGCACGTCGCCAGGCGCCTTGCGGATCGTGCAGTGTGCCGCCGTGACCACCTTGTTGTCGGCGACCAGGGTGCCGCCGCAGAACTGGAAGCCGTCCGGGGTCGACAGGAAGACGACGTACTGGTGGTCGGCGATGCTCGCCCGGCTGCCGCCGACGATCTGCTCGGTCGCGCTCGCGGACGCGAGCCCGACCGCGACGGCCGAGATGGCCAGTCCCGCGGCGAACAGGAGCCGGATGGGCCGCATGTGTCGTTCTCCTCACTTTCGGATTCGACGACCCTTTCGTTCCCTGCCACTCCGGGTCAACTTGACCATGTAGCTCAACCGGGTGAAGTAGGTGATCAGGCATCCTGAGGGGATGCGCAGAGTCCTGGTGTTGGCCGCCATCGTGCTGGCGGGCTGTTCGAGCACGCCTCCGGCGCCGCCGACGGCACCGAGGACGGTCACGCCACCCGCCTCGTCCGCGACGACCGCCGCGACCGCGAGCCCGGCCCCCGTCACTCCTCAGTGGACGGTCGGCGCCACCCCGCTCCCCCTGCGGCCGGACGGGTTCGGGCAGGTGCTGCCGACGCCGCCGGTGCTCCGGAACCGGGCGCTGCCGACGGCCGACCGCCTGCCGCCGCCTGCCGACGGCAGGTACGCGGCGACCGTCGCCCCGGTGCCGCCGGACGTGCTCGCACGCAGCACGTGGCGGCCGTCGTGTCCCGTCGCCTCGGCCGACCTCCGCTACCTGACGATGTCGTTCTGGGGCTTCGACGGCAGGGCGCACACCGGCGAGATGATCGTCGGCTCGAGGTACGCGGAGGCGATCACCCGCGCCTTCGGGCACCTGTACGACGCGAGGTTCCCCCTGGAGGAGATGCGGGTCGTGTCACCCGCCGAGCTGAACGTGCCGCCGACGGGCGACGGCAACAACACGACCGCGTTCGTGTGCCGCAGCGCGACCGGGCAGACGAGGTGGTCGGCCCACGCGTACGGCCTCGCGCTCGACGTGAACCCGTTCTGCAACCCCTACATCCGGGGCGACCTCGTGCTGCCCGAGCTCGCGTCGTCCTATGTGGACAGGGGCGATGTGCGGCCCGGCATGATCGAGCCGGGCGACGTGGTCGTCCGCTCCTTCACGGCCATCGGCTGGTCGTGGGGCGCGGAGTGGACGACCCCCAAGGACATCCAGCACTTCAGCGCGACCGGCGACTAGCCGAGACCCCTCAGCACGACCGCGAGCCCCTCGCGGAACTCGGTGTCGCCGCCGATCTTCCTCGCCTCGGCGGCGGTCTCGGCGAGCAGCGGGAACCGCTCCTGCGCCGCCATCGACGCCGTGCCCGCCCCACCGAGCGGGCCGTGGTGCTCGTTCTGCAGCATGCCGAACAGGAACGCGATGATCGTCCGCTGGGCGATCACCCGCCGCTCACCGGTGAACCCCGCGTCGGTGAGGATGGCGAGCATCGCCTCGATCTGGACCAGCGACGCCGGCACGGCATGCCTGTGCCGCAACAACAACGGCACGGTCGCGGGATGCCCGACGACGGCCTCGCGTACGCGGGTCAGCAGTTCGGTGACGCGGTCGCGCCACTGTCCCGGCGGCACGGCGAGGTCGACGCCCGTGAGCACGTGGTCGACGACGAGCACCTCCAGCTCGTCCTTGTCGCCGACGTAGCGGTAGAGCGACATGGTGGCCATGCCCAGCTCCCTGGCGACCGCACGCATGGTGAGCGCCTCGAGACCGTCCCTGTCGATCACGGCGAGGGTGGCGGTGGCGAGGCGTTCCGTGGTCAGCGAGCGTGGCCGGGGCACGAGTTGACAGCGTACGGGATACGCGCATACTCGTAGATGTACGTTGTACGCCTACAAGTGACGGAGTCATCCCATGGACCACGTGCCGACCAGGGAGCTGGTCGACATCCACGGCGCCCCCGTGCGCCTCCCCGACCAGGAACGCCTCGTGCACCTGCAGTTCCGCCGGTTCGCCGGCTGCCCGGTGTGCAACCTCCACCTGCGGTCGTTCGTCGCACGGCACGACGAGGTGACCTCGGCGGGCATCCACGAGGTTGTCGTGTTCCACACGAACGCCGACGACCTGCGCCCGCACGTCGCGGACCTGCCGTTCGACGTGGTCGCCGACCCGGGGAAGGTCCTCTACCGCGAGTTCGGCGTCGAGTCGGCGCGCCGGTCGCTCCTGCACCCGAAGGCGTGGCCGTGGATCGTGGCGGCCGTCGCGGCAGGCCTGCCGGACGTGCTGCGCAGGCGCAAACCGTTGCCGCCACCCGATCCCGAGGGCGGCCGGTTCGGGTTACCCGCCGACTTCCTGATCGCGCCGGACGGCCGGGTGCTCGCGAGCCACCACGGCACCCACGTGTACGACCAGTGGTCGGTCGACGAGCTGCTGGACCTCCTGCCGGTCAGGGAGAACCGGACCTGACGGCTACTGCCCGCCGTCGGCGCCGTCCTGCGTGTCGCCCCTGCCGCCGAACCTGTTGAAGACCCTGCCCGCGGCACCCGAGACGGCCTCCCCGACGTCGCTCAGGACCTTGGCCAGCGGGTCGGTCGAACTGGACCACGACTCCTTGTAGGACTGCCCGGCCGCCCTGACGTCGTCCATCATCGTCGAGGTCGGCTGGTCGTCCTCGCGGCGCAGGTAGTCGCCCGCGAGGATCGCGCGGTACTCCTCGGACGCGGCCCAGCGCTGCAGCTGCGCGGCCCGCACGACCGAGAACGGGTGGCTCATGGTCTCGACGGTCATCAGCTTCAGGATGCTGTCGCGGATGTCGTCGACCTCCTCGTACTCCTTGGCCTGCGCCATGAACTCGGGGATGTCGATGTCGTCCATCGAGGTGCCGCCCGCCAGGTACACGTGCGCGCGCAGGGCGGCGGCCGGGTCCTGCGAGCACAGCAGGCCCGCGCGGTCGCCGGTCAGCTCGGCCTTGCGGTACCACTCCATGAGCGCGGCGATCACGGCACGCAGACCGAGCGCGCCGAGCGCCATCCACTGGACGTTGGCCTGCAGGCGCAGCAACCGCATCAGGAGGGTGCGCAGCACGCTGTGGCCGGAGAGGATGTGGCCGACCTCGTGCCCGACGACCACCCGCAGGCTCTCGTTGTCCAGCGCCTCGACGATGCCGGTGGTGAGCACGATGAACGGCTTGTCGATGCCGATCGCGTACGCGTTGGCGACCGGGTGGCGCGCCACGTACAGGTCGGGCACGGTGTCCAGGTCGAGCGTCTCCGCACAGTCGACACGCAGCCGGTTGAGCTTCGGGTACTGCTTCTGCCCCACCCGGATGGTCGAGGCGAGCGTGAACAGCCGCTCGGCACGCTCGTTCCACATCCCGGCGACGGCCTTCAACACGGACGCCACCCCGGGCACCGCCCGCAGCGCGGCCATGGCCGCGCGGTCGGCCGGGTGCTCGTAAGCTCTCGGACTGATCCCCCGGAAGCGCACCCGCGTGGTCCCGGTTGACTCGACATCCTCTGACATTGGCTCGCTCCGCTCACGGTGACATTGGCTCGCTCCGCTCGCTGGTGAGCGGGCCTTTACCCGGCGTCTTCCCTCCTGCGCGCGAAGGTCCCTGGGCTCGTTCCTCGCGCAGGGACCTTCGTGCTCGTCAGTCCAGACACCGGCGGCCCGCTCACGGTGACATTGGCTCGCTCCGCTCGCTGGTGAGCGGGCCTTTACCCGGCGTCTTCCCTCCTGCGCGCGAAGGTCCCTGGGCTCGTTCCTCGCGCAGGGACCTTCGTGCTCGTCAGTCCAGACACCGGCGGCCCGCTCACGGTGACATTGGCTCGCTCCGCTCGCTGGTGAGCGCAGCGTGGTTGCACCTTCTCTTCGTTTCGGAGCGGGGTGTTCCCTGCGCTGCTCGCTCGTCGCCTGTGGTGTCCGTGTGGCCACCATATGCCCGAAACCATGGTCGGCGAGGCGGTTCGGGCGGGTCTAGGGTGGGTTCGCCCCCCCGAAAGTGATCACCTCAATGGGAGACACGATGAGTCTCGAGCGTCCCACCGCGCCCGATCCGTACTCGCTGCTGCCCGCGGTCGGCTCGTTCACGGTCAGTTCCACCGACGTGACCGACGGGCAGCAGCTGCCGCTCTCGGCCGCGCACGACAGCGCGGGCGGGGAGAACCGCTCGCCGCAGCTGTCGTGGTCGGGTGCCCCGGACGGGACGAAGAGCTACGTCGTCACGTGCTTCGACCCCGACGCGCCGGTGCCCGGCGGGTTCTGGCACTGGGTCGCCGTCAACCTCCCCGCCTCGACGACCGAGCTGGCGGCGGGCGCCGGTGCGGACGACGCGAGCCTGCCGGGTGACGCGTTCCACGTGCGCAACGACTTCGCGTCCCGCGAGTACGGCGGCGCCGCCCCGCCGCAGGGTGACGTGCCGCACCGGTACTACTTCGTGGTGCACGCCGTCGACGTGGACTCACTCGAGGTCGACGAGAACGCCTCGGCCGCGGTCGTGAGCTTCAACCTCGCCTTCCACACGCTGGCCAGGGCCGTCATCACACCCACCTACCAGCACTGACGGGAATCGGCGCGGAGGTGACCGGGTTGAATGGGCACGTGACGCACTTCGACCTGGTCATCATCGGCACCGGCTCCGGCAACTCCATCCTCGACTCTCGGTTCGCCGACCAGCGGGTCGCGCTCGTCGAGCGCGGCATGTTCGGCGGCACGTGCCTCAACGTCGGCTGCATCCCGACGAAGATGTTCGTGCACCCCGCCGACCTGGCCTCGATGCCCGCCGCCGGGGCCAGGCTCGGCGTCGACGCCACGCTCGACGGCGTCCGCTGGGCCGACATCCGGGACCGCGTGTTCGGCCGGATCGACCCCATCGCGGCGGGTGGGCGGGAGTACCGCCTGCACCACGAGGACAACAAGAACGTGACGGTGTACGAGGGCACCGCCCGGTTCACCGGCCCACGCACCCTCGATGTCGACGGCGCCGTGCTCACCGCGGACCGCATCGTGCTCGCCGCGGGCGGCAGGCCCGTCCTGCCGGACGTGCCGGGTCTCGAGGAGGTCGGCTGCCACACCAGCGACACCGTGATGCGCATCGACAAGCTCCCCCGCCGTCTGACGATCATCGGTGGCGGCTTCGTGTCGGCCGAGTTCGCACACGTGTTCTCCTCGTTCGGCGTCGAGGTGTCGGTCGTCGCGAGGTCGGGCTCACTGCTCCGCCACGAGGACGCGGAGGTCAGCGCCCGGTTCACGGAGCTGGCGCGGGAGAAGTGGGACGTCCGGCCCGGGCGGAAGGTGCTGCGTGCGTCCCGCACGGCGGGTGGCATCCGGCTGGAGCTGGACGAGGGTGCGCTGGAGACGGACCTGGTGCTGGCGGCGATCGGACGAATCCCGAACTCGGACCTGCTGAACCTGCCCGCGGCGGGCATCGAGGTCGCGGAGACCGGACACGTGGTCGTCGACGCCCAGCAGCGCACGACGGCCGAGGGCGTGTGGGCGCTGGGCGACCTCAGCTCGCCGTACGAGCTCAAGCACGTCGCCAACCACGAGGAGCGGGTGGTGCAGCACAACCTGCTCAACCCGTCGTCCCCGGTCGAGTCGGACCACCGGTTCGTGCCGCACGCGGTGTTCACGGCACCGCAGATCGCGTCGGTGGGGCTGACCGAGGAGGAGGCCCGCGCGAAGGGCGTGCGGTACGTCGTGGCGAAGCAGGCCTACGGCGACATCGCCTACGGCTGGGCCATGGAGGACACGACGGGCTTCGCGAAGCTGCTCGCCGACCCGGCGTCGGGGCAGCTGCTGGGGGCCCACATCATCGGCCCGCAGGCGTCGACCCTGATCCAGCCGCTGATCCAGGCGATGAGCTTCGGTCTGAGCGCACGCGACATGGCCAGGGGCCAGTACTGGATCCACCCGGCGATGCCGGAGCTGGTGGAGAACGCCCTGCTGAACCTGCGGTTCGACTGACCCGTCACCCGCGTGCCTCGGCGGCGGGCCACACGATCTCCCGCGCACGGACGTCCTTCGGGTAGACGACCTTCCATTGGCCGTTCAGCCGCTGCTCGACGACCGCGCGGGCACCGGTGTTCTGGTGCCGGTCGTCGAACCTGATGCCGTCCCAGGGCATGATCGTGTCCCGGCCCGGGATGTCCAGCGCGACCAGCGCGGCACGCACGGCGTCCGGCTCGACGGATCCCGCGTCGTCGAAAGCCCGCGCCACCGCCATGATCGTGGTGAACACCTGCGCCGCGTTCTCCGTGAACGGTGCGTGGTAACGCTTCTCGTACTCGTCGGCGACGAGCTTCGCCGCCGGGTTGCGGCTGCCGAGGTCCTCCGACCACGCCACGCGCCGCGACATGCCGTCCAGGTCCGCACCCGAGTCGGCGAAGCCCGCGCCGGACGCCAGCACGGCGGGCGGCAGGTAGTCGAGCTGCGCTGCCGCGGCGGCGAACAGCGTCGTGGCAGGCGCGTCGGCGGCGACGAGCACCGCGTCCGGCCGGGCGCCCTGGATGTTCCGCAGCTGCGGGACGAGGTCGGTCGCCGACGGGTCGAACGGCACGTCGGCGACGACCAGCCTGCCGTTCGCCTGGGCGAGGCTCCTCGCCACGTTCGCCGCCTCCGAGCCGAACGCGTCGTTCGTGTACAGCAGGGCGATCGTCGCCGCCTTCTCGTCGGCGAGCAGGCCGAAGAACGGCTGTGCGTAGGTGATATCCGTCGGCCCGGTGCGGAAGAACCACTTGAGGCCCTGCTGTGTCAGGTCGGGCGAGGAGGAGACGCTTGCCACGAACGGCACCCGGAGCCGCTCGGCCGCCTGTGCCTCGGCCGACGTGACCTCGGAATCCAGCCCGCCCGCCAGGATGTCGACGCCCTTGCCGTTGACGAGGTCGTCGACCACGCTCGCGCCGGTCTCCGCACTGCCCTGCGTGTCCGCCGACACGATCGCGAGCTTCGCGTGACCGAGGTTCGGGACGCCCTTCTCGCCTGCCGGCGGCAGTGTCAGGCCGGGCAGGCCGTTGTTCACGACCTCCGCGGCCAGCTGGGCGGCCCGCAGCGCGTCCTTGCCGAGCGCGGCGTTCGGCCCCGAGAGCGGCAGCGGTGTGCCGATCCTGATCTCGGTCACGTCCGGCGCACCGGGGCCCGCGTCGGCCACGGTGCACGCCGGCACACCGAGCACGGCGACGACCGTCACCGCGGCGAGTACCCGGCCGGGCAGGACACGCTGGACCACGTCAGCTCCTCGACGAGTGGGATGTCTGGTCAGTTGTCGGTCGGGTTGACGCGTCGCCTGCGTTGCTGCCGCCGCATGGCGACCGCGTCCCGCAGGTCGAGCGCCCGGCCGGGCAGGTACGGCGCGATCTCCCCGACACCGGTCGAGTCCTGCCGGCCGTTGGCCGGGGCCGTCCTCGGCATCCGCTGGTACTCCTGCGGTTCCTCGCCGACCAGGATGGTTCCCGGCAGCACGACCGTGGCGGTGACGCCGCCGCCGTCGGTCGGCCCGAGCCGCACCTCGATGCCGTGTCGCGCGGCGAGCCTGCCGACCACGATGAGACCCATGTTGCGGACCGTCGAGCCGTCGACGTCCTCCGGTGCGGTGACACGCCGGTTCAGCTCGGCGAGCCGCTCCTGCGACAGGCCGACGCCGTGGTCGCGGACCAGCACGACGACCGCGCCGGGATCCGAGGGCGTCCGCATGAACCCAACCGTGACCTGCGTCGACGGCGGCGAGAACGTGGTCGCGTTGTCCAGCAGCTCGGACAGCAGGTGCACGACGTGCGGCACCGCGTGTCCCGCCACGACCACGCCGTCGCCCGCGGACCGCCGGACGACCCGCGTGTAGAATTCCACCTCGGACAGTGCGGCGCCGACGACCTCGTCGAGTGCCGTCGGCCCGGCGCGCCTGCCGACCGTCTGCGCGCCCGCGAGGACCATCAGGCTGTCGTCCGTGCGGCGCATGCGGGTGGCGAGGTGGTCGATTACGAACAGCCTGCGCAGCCGCTCGGTGTCCAGCTCGTCCTGCTCCCACTCGTCGAGTGCGCGAAGGATGCGTTCCGCGCAGAGTTGGTTGCGGCGGGCCAGGTTGACGAAGCCCGCGTTCATCGAGCCACGCAGCTCGCTCCGGTCCTCGACCAGCCTGGCGCAGGCCGAGGTGACCGAGTCGAACGCGCGGGCCACCTCGCCGATCTCGTCGCCGGTGTCGATCTCGACGCGTGGCAGCGGTGACGCCGCCTGCTCGGCACCCGAGGGCCGCCGCGTCAGCTCCTCGGCGACGTGCACCGCCGAGGTCCGCAACCTGCGCAGGGACCGGGACAGCGAGCGGCCGACCACCGCGGACAGGGCGACGGCGAGCAGGATCAGCAGCGCGAACACGCCGATGGTGACCCACGCCGCCACCAGCGCGTCGTCCTGGAGGCCGTCCACGGCGTCGATCGCGCCGCTCAGGAGCTGCGTCTGCGCGTCACGCAACAGGTTCAGCTTCTCGGTGGCCGCGGCGAAGGAGACGGTCGGATCGATGGTGAGCCGCTCGGCACCCGCCTGCTCGAGGGCGCCCGCCTGGTCCGTCCCCACCTGCGAGACGGCGGCGCCCTGGACCGCGTTGGCGTAGCGGGTGCGCTGGTCGCCGGAGGCGTCGGCCAGCAGTGCGTCGACGGCGTCCTGCTGGCGGGCCAGGATGCCGGTGAAGTCCTGGAGGGTGCCGGTGCCGAACGCGCCGGCGGCGAGGACGGCACCCAGCTCGGCACGTGCCTGGCTCGCGTACTCCTTGACCTTGAACATGTCGCCGAGCACGCGCAGGTCGCCCGCGAGGCGCGGGTCCGTGCCGTCCGGGTCGAACGTGACGAGCGAGAACAGCGTCGCGACCGCCTCGGTGTAGGTCGCGCGGATGGCGCCCTCGGTGAGGTTCGCGTTGGTCACCGCGCTGCGCACCGGCTTCAGGCCGTCCAGCGCGTCGTCGGTGTCGGCGACGACCTCCGGGAGACCCGGGGTGTCGGTGACGTCGAGGCCGCCGATCGCGGTGCGGTACTTGGCGACCGCCGTGTCCGTGTCGGTTCTCGCGGCGTCGACCTCGTCCTCCAGCAGGCCCCGGCCGGAGGACACGTAGACCGCGGTGACGTCGCGCTCCTGCTGCAGTGCGTCGGCCAGGTCGTTGATCTGGTGGTGGACTCGCACGAGGTTCGACGCCTGGCCGAGATCGGCGACGGAGGACCAGGAGCCGAGGGCGCCGTGGACGGCCAGCGCGACGGCGACGAGCGCGGGCGCGGCGACGACCACGACGAGCTTCCGCCGCACACGCCAGTGGCGCGGATCGGCGCGCCTCGCGAAACCTGGTTTGGCCTTGGTTTCCGACTGCGCAGCGTAACTGGATCGCGACACGCGGCGGACTATATAGGTATCGCCCGTTCGGAGGCACCAGTCACCGTCAGAAATTTTCCCGACCTGCCTCTTTCTCGGCCGCCGGTTTCGCCTCAGCGGGTGACGGCCAGGCGCGGGAGAGGTTGCGGACCACCAGTGGCGAGCTTCTCGAGCGCCGCGGTGTCGAGATGCTGTGCCACCAGGTCACCCAGCACGTCGAGCTGGGCGGCGCGTGCCTGCGCGACACTCGTGCCCGGTGCCGGGGTGAAGCCCGTCCTGCCTGTCCGGTCCGCAGTCCAGCGAAGGACGTGGCGGCGAAAGTCGTCGTTGTCGAGGAGGCCGTGCCAGTGGGTACCTATCACCCGGTTGGAGTACGCACCTTCGAGTGGGTCCTGGATCAGCGGCGACGCCGGCTGGCGGGTGACGCGCCCGTGGTGGATCTCGTAGCCGCTGACGGCGTGTCCGAAGGCCGTGCCGGTCGGGCGCGCGAGGGTCTTCTCGGTGGCGAACTCGATCTCCAGGTCGAGGAGCCCGAGGCCGGGCACCTCGCCGCGGCCGGACTCGACGTGGTCGACGATGCGCGTGCCGAGCATCTGGTAGCCGCCGCAGATGCCGAGGACCGGGGTGTCCGAGCTGACGATGGCGTCGGCGATCCCCTTTCTCCGCAGCCATTCCAGATCATCCACAGTGGACTTCGAGCCGGGCAGGACGATCAGGTCGGCGTCCGCGAGACGGTCGGGCTCGCTCACGAACCGCACTGACACACCCGGTTCGCAGGCGAGCGCCTCGACGTCGGTCGCGTTGGAGATGCGCGGCAGCCGCACGGCCGCGACACGCAACCACTGGTCACCGTGTGGCGGCAGGGGTCTGCCGACGACGCCGTCCGCGGCGTAGGACAGGGAGTCCTCCGCGTCGAGCCAGAGGTCCTCGCGCCAGGGCAGGACACCGAGCACGGGCCGTCCGGTGGTCTCGGTGAGCCAGTCGAGCCCGGGTTGCAGAAGGGACCGGTCGCCGCGGAACTTGTTGACGGCAAAGGCCTGGATCATGGCCTGGTCGGCGGGGTCGAGCACGGCGAGCGTGCCGAAGAGGTGCGCGAGCACCCCACCGCGGTCGATGTCGCCGACGACGAGGACGGGCAGGTTCGCGGCACGCGCGAGTCCCAGGTTGGCGATGTCGCGGTCGCGGAGGTTGACCTCGGCAGGCGATCCCGCGCCCTCGCAGACGACGACGTCGAAGTCCGCGCGCAGGTCGTCCAATGTGGACAGGACGACGTCGCGGTAGTCCCGCTCCCGGTAGTCACGGAGGGTGCCGACGGGGTGGCCGTGGATGATCACCTGCGAGCTGTTGTCCGAACCGGGTTTGAGTAGCACGGGGTTGAAGCGGGTGCTCGGCTCGAGCCCCGCGGCGCGGGCCTGCGTCGCCTGCGCGCGCCCGATCTCACCGCCGTCGGCCGTGACCGCCGAGTTGTTGGACATGTTCTGCGCCTTGAACGGCGCGACGCGAACGCCCTCGCGCGAAAGCCACCGGCAGATCCCTGCGACCAGCACGCTCTTGCCCGCGTCCGACGACGTGCCCGCGACCAGCAGCGCTCCCCGCATCTCTTTCCTTCCGATCACCTGCCATCATCGCGGACATGGCCGCCACCCCCGTCACCGCCGTACTGGTGCACAGCCCCTTCCTCGGTCCGGCGAGCCTACGGCCACTGGCCGACGCCCTGGCCGCACAGGGACACCCGGCGGTGCTGCTGGACCTGCGCCCGTCGGTGGTGGCACCCCCGGTCCACCAGGTCCTGCTCGGCGCCTTCGCCGACGCGATGAGCGAGGAGCTGCTGGAGGGCCCGGTGGTCCTGATCGGCCACAGCGGCGCGGGCCCGCTGCTGCCCGCGTTCGCGGACTCCCTGGAGGAGGCTGTGACGGGCCTGGTGTTCGTGGACGCGGGCCTGCCGACGCCGGGCCTGTCGTGGCGGGACACGGTGCCCGCGTCGATGTACGCGGAGCTGCGGGCGTCGTCGAGGGAGGGTCAGCTGCCGAGGTGGCAGCGCTGGTTCACCCCGGACCCGCTGGCGACGCTGGTCGCCGATCCCGTGCTGCGGGCGGAGATGGCGGACGAGGCGCCCGAGGTGCCGATCGCGTTCCTGAAGGAGGAGCGCCCGGAGGTGCCGTGGGACGGGCCGGCGGGTTATGTCCTGTTGTCGCCTGCCTACGAGTCGGACGCCGCGGCAGCAGCGGCGAAGGGCTGGCCGGTCCGGCGCCTGGACACCCATCACCTGGCCCCGGCGACGGACCCCGATCCCGTGGCACGCGCGGTACTGGAGGTCCTGTCCGAACTGCTGTGAGAGGGGAACGCCCCAGCGGGGCGGGTGAGCAGCGCGGCGAGCCTGTCGGTGGTCTCGGGTAGCAGCCAGTAGTACACCCAGGTCCCGCGCCGCTCGCAGTCGATCAGGCCGGCCTGGCGCAGCAGCCTCAGGTGGTGGGAGATCGTCGGCTGGGACAGGTCGAACCCCGGCGTCAGCTCGCACACGCACACCTCTCCCCCGGCACGCGACGCGATCATCGACAGCAGCCTCAACCGGACCGGGTCGCCCAGCGCCTTGAACACGGCCGCCAGCTCGACGGCGCGCTCCTCGGACAGCGGGGCGGAGGTCAGGTCGGCACAGCAGTCCTGACCGACGACCGGCAACTCTTGGATCGACACACTTCTATATTGACAGTCCTCTATTCAGGGGGCAACACTGCATCGACAAACGTCGATACAGTGCTCGGAGGATCCACCCATGAGTGACACCACCGATCTGCGCGAGACCGTGCGTGCCCGCTATGCCGCCGCCGCGAACTCGGTCGTCGACGGCACCCGGCAGGCGAAGGACGGCTGCTGCGGCCCCGGAGAGCCGGAGGACGGCTTCGGGTCGGCGCTCTACGCCACGTCGGAGCGGGCCGAGCTGCCCGAGGACGCGGTGACCGCGTCGCTGGGCTGCGGCAACCCGACCGCCGTCGCGGAGCTGCGGGAGGGTGAGGTGGTGCTGGACCTCGGCTCGGGCGGCGGTATCGACGTGCTGCTCTCCGCGCGGCGGGTCGGGCCGACCGGCAGGGCCTACGGCGTGGACATGACCGACGAGATGCTCGCGCTCGCCCGGGCCAACGCGGCGCAGGCCCACGCGACCAACGTCGAGTTCCTGAAGGGCACCATCGAGGCCGTCCCGCTGCCCGCGAACACGGTCGACGTGGTGATCTCCAACTGCGTGGTCAACCTGTCCGTGGACAAGCCCGCCGTGTTCGCCGAGATGTTCCGCGTACTGAACCCGGGCGGTCGGATCGGTGTGTCCGATGTGGTCGCCGAGGACCGGCTCACTCGGGAACAGCGGGCCGAGCGCGGCTCTTACGTCGGCTGCGTCGCGGGTGCCCTGTCGATCTCCGAGTACCGCCTGGGTCTTACCGCCGCGGGCTTCGCCGAGGTGGAGGTCACGCCGACCCACGAGGTCGCCGACGGCATGCACTCGGCCATCGTCCGTGCCGTCAAACCCGCCACCGACGACTGAACCCGAGAGCTCAGGGCAGCGTCAGGATCTCCGCGCCGTCGTCCGTGACCACCATCGTGTGCTCGAACTGGGCGGTCCAGCTCTTGTCCTTGGTGGTGACCGTCCAGCCGTCCTGCCAGATGTCGTAGTCGATGCCACCCAGGGTGATCATCGGCTCGATCGTGAAGGTCATGCCCTTCTCGATGACCGTGTCCACGCTGGGCTCCTCGTAGTGGAGGATCACCAGGCCGCTGTGGAAGGCCCTGCCGATGCCGTGGCCGGTGAAGTCGCGGACCACGCCGTAGTCGAACCGCTTCGCGTAGGCCTCGATCACCCGGCCGATCACGTTCAGTGCCCGGCCGGGACGCACCGCCTTGATCGCGCGCATGGTCGCCTCGTGGGTGCGCTCGACCAGCAGGCGGACCTCCTCCTCGACCTCGCCTGCCAGGAAGGTCGCGTTCGTGTCGCCGTGGACGCCGCCGATGAACGCCGTCACGTCGATGTTGACGATGTCGCCGTCCTCGATGCGCGTCGTGTCCGGGATGCCGTGGCAGATCACCTCGTTGAGCGAGGTGCAGCACGACTTGGGGAAGTGCCGGTAGCCGAGCGTGGACGGATACGCGTGGTGGTCCAGCAGGAACTCGTGGACGATCGCGTCGATGTCGTCCGTCGTGGCGCCCGGTTTTACCGCCTTGCCGCCTTCCGCGAGCGCCTGCGCCGCGATCCGGCCCGCCACCCGCATGGCCTCGATCGTCTCGGGGGTCTGGACCCACGGCTCGGTGTTGCGCTTCGGCGCGGGCTTGTCCACGTACTCCGGCCGGGGGATCGACGACGGCACGGCGCGGCGCGGTGACTGCACACCAGGCTTCAACGGGGCACGAACGGGCATGGCTCCACCCTAGGACAGGCCGGACAGGAACCGGGTCGCGGCTGCCACAGCCTTGCTCGACACCTCGGCGCCGGTCAACAGGACCGCGAACGCCAGGTCACCCTGGTAGCCGACGAACCACCCGTGCGAGTGGACGCCGTCACCGAACTGGGCGGTTCCCGTCTTACCCCGCAGGTCCGGGAAGCCGGCCAGCGCGGGCGTCGACCTGACCATCTCCTGCATCATCGCCCGCACACCGTCGAGCACCTGCGGCGACACGGGCGTCACCGTCGAGTTCGCCTTCGTCGTCTGGCCGGTCAGCAGCGACGGCGTGGGCATCTTCCCCGTCGCGACGGTCGACACCACCAGGGCCATGCCGAACGGGCTCGCCACCACCTTGCCCTGGCCGAAGCCGTCCTCGGCACGCTCGACGATCCCGGTCGCCTGGGGCACCGAGCCGGTGACCGTCGTCGCACCCGGCATCTCGAAGTCGACGCCGAGACCGAGGTTCTTCGCCGCGTCACTCAGCTCCGACGGGCCCATCTGCGACGCGAGCTGCGCGAACGTCGTGTTGCACGACACCGCGAACGCCGTCGACAGCGGGATCGTGCCCTTGTCGAACTTGCCGGAGTTCGGGATCTCGCGACCGTCGATCGTGATCGTGCCGGGACAGCCGACGGGCGAGGCGCCGTTGACCTTGCCCTCGGACAGCGCCGCGGTCGCGGTGACGATCTTGAACGTCGACCCCGGCGGGTAGCGGCCCATCAACGCGACGGGTCCCTGCTGGTCGGCGAGCGCGTTCTGCGCGACCGCCAGCACCTGCCCCGTCGACGGCTGCATCGCGACGATCATCGACGGCGTCGGCTCGGTGTTCACCGCCGCCTGCGCCGCGTTCTGCACACCGACGCTCAACGTCGTGTGGGCGGCCTCCGCGGGCTCGGGTGCCTTCGCGTACAGCTCCTCGACCTCGGCGCCGGTCGTGTCGGTCGTGATCACCCGCCAGCCGGCCTTACCGGTCAGGTCGGCCTCGACGACCTTGCGGATGCCCGGCAGCACGGCCGACCCGAACGCCTTGTCGTTGGGCAACAGCCGCGGCGCCGAGGTGAACCGCACGCCGGGCAGGTCGTAGATGGCCGGCTTGACCGCGTCGTAGTCACTCTGCCGCAGCGCGACGACCTGGTAGGGCTGGCCTGCCGGGGCCTTGTTGACGCCGTCGAGGATCGACTGCTGCGTGATCGTGTTGTCGATACCGGACAGGTTGGTCGCGAGCGCACCCGCCACCGCGTTGACGTCCCCGGCCTTGTCCTTCTCGAGCAGCACGGACACGACCCGGGTCGGCGAGAGCACGAGGTTGCCGTCCCGGTCGAGCACGGGCGCCAGCTCGGGCTGCTGGCCCTGCACGGCGATGGCCTGCTGCTGCGCGAGCTTGGGGTGGATGACGGTGGGGGCCCAGTGGACCAGCCAGGTGCCGTCCTGGTCGCGCAGCTCGAGGTGGCTCTCGTAGGACCACGTCCGGTTGCCGCCGAGGTCCCAGTCCAGCTCGTAGGACGCGTCGGCCGTGGCGGCGCCGTCGTCCTGACCGACCTCCTTGACCTTCACCCTGACCGACTTCGGCTCCAGCGCCTTCCACACCTCGGTGAGCTGCTTCCTGGCCGAGTCCGCCGAGTCGGTCTGCCTGGCCGCCCCACCGAGGTCGTGCTTGGCGAACGCGTTGAGGAACGCGTCGACCGTGTCGCCCGGCGCGGCCTCCGAGCTACACGCGACAAGCGGAACCAAAAGGGCAAGGACAGCGACGAGCCGGGTAACACGCACGGCGGCGAGTATGCCCGAACCCGTGAGCGGGCCGCCGGCGTCTGGACTGACGAGCACGAAGGTCCCTGCGCGAGGAACGAGCCCAGAGGCTTGCGCGCGCAGGAGGGAAGACGCCGGGTAAAGGCCCGGTCACCTGCGAGCGGAGCGAGCCAATGTCACCGTGAGCGGGCCGCCGGTGTCTGGACTGACGAGCACGAAAGCCTCTGCGCGAGGAACGAGCCCAGAGGCTTGCGCGCGCAGGAGGGAAGACGCCGGGTAAAGGCCCGGTCACCTGCGAGCGGAGCGAGCCAATGTCACCGTGAGCGGGCCGCCGGCGTCTGGACTGACGAGCACGAAAGCCTCTGCGCGAGGAACGAGCCCAGAGGCTTCCGCGCGCAGGAGGGAAGACGCCGGACAAAGGCCCGCTCACCTGCGAGCGGAGCGAGCCAATGTCACCGTGAGCGGGCCGCCGGCGTCTGGACTGACGAGCACGGAAGTCCCTGCGCGAGGAACGAGCCCAGAGGCTTGCGCGCGCAGGAGGGAAGACGCCGGACAAAGGCCCGCTCACCAGCGAGCGGAGCGAGCCAATGTCACCGTGAGCGGGCCGCCGGCGTCTGGACTGACGAGCACGGAAGCCCCTGCGCGAGCGAAGCGAGCCCAGGGACTTCCGCGCGCAGGAGGGAAGACGCCGGATGAAGGCCCGCTCACCAGCGAGCGGAGCGAGCCAATGTAACAGCAATGTTGCTAGAAAAGTACCGTGGCGTATTGGCCGACCTGTACGAAACCGATCCGCTTGTATGCCGACTGGGCGACCACGTTGAAGGAGTTGACGTACAGGCTCGCCGTGCGGCCCATGCCTCGGATGAGGCGGTCGGCGACGCTGGCGGTGCCGGTCGAGCCGAGGCCGTGGCCGCGGCGGTCCGGGTGGACCCACACGCCCTGGATCTGTCCGACCGACGACGACAGGGCGCCGATCTCGGCCTTGAACACGACCTCGCCGCCTTCGAACCGGGCGAAGGCGCGGCCGGCCGCGATGAGTTCGGCCACCCGCGCCCGGTAGCTCGCGCCGCCGTCGCCCGCGCGGGGGTCGACGCCGACCTCCTCGATGAACATGGCGATCGCGGCAGGTAGGTAGCGGTCGAGCTCGTGCGGGCGCACCGGCCGCACCTGCGGGTCGGCGGCGATCGCGGGGGACTTGTTGATCGACATGAGCGGCTGGTCGGCACGGACCTCGCGGGCGGGGCCCCAGTCCAGCTCAAGCTCCGACCACAGCCCCATCACCTGCTCGGCGGGGCCGACGACCGACGAGCACATGCGCCTGCGGCGTAAGGCCCGGTCCGCGAACGCACGCAGGGCGGACCGGCTGCCGTGCAGCGGGATCAGGTTCGATCCGGCGAAGCACAGCGAGTCGAGGCGGCTGCCGCGGAAACCGCGGGGCTCACAGCCCCACAGCTCGCCGCCGAGCCGCCAGGGGTCCATGCCGAGGTTCTCGATCCGTGACGCGACCATGCAGGACGCGACGGGATCCGACATGAGCATCGCACGGACGGACAACCGATCCCGCTCGTCCAGCAGCCGTGCACCCGCGAGGCGCAACACAACTTCCAGCGTGCCAGATTCGCCGCCGGCAAAAAAGTCGAGGCCCGTCACGGGAGGAAATCGCACCCGACCTGTCGATATGCCGTGATCCGAGCCGCGTGGACGCGGACGTCGAGTTCCAGGAGGTCGTGCGATGAGTTTCGGTGCACGCGGCAGTCTGTACTGCCATGGGCAAGCTGACTTATGGCATGAACGTGTCGATCGACGGATACATCGAGGACCGGAACCGGGACCTCGGCTGGACCACTCCTGACGACGAGGTGTTCCAGTACTTCACCGACCGGGTCCGGTCCACCTCCGTCGCGCTGTACGGGAGGCGGCTGTACGAGGGGATGGCCGCGCACTGGCCTGCCGCGGGCCAGGCCCCGGACGTCTCGGCGGCGCATGCCGAGTACTCGCGGGTCTGGTGCGACATGCCGAAGGTGGTGTTCTCGCGGACGCTCACGTCGGTCGACTGGAACTCGCGGCTGGCGCAGGGGGACCCCGTCGAGGTCGCGAAGAAGCTGAAGGCGGAGACGGACGGGATCGTCGAGGTCGTCGGGGCCACGCTCGCCGCACCAGTCGTCCAGGCCGGGCTGGTGGACGAGTTCACGATCGTCGTGATGCCGGCCGCCGTCGGGGGTGGCACGTCGTTCATCCCGGAGCTGGAGTCGTGGGTGAAGCTCAGGCTGCTGGAGAACCGGACATTTCCATCAGGAGTGGTTCTCCTCCGCTACGAGGCGGTGCGGTGATGCGGTTCGTGGCGCTGATGTACACCGAGCCCGCGCGGACGGCCGTCATGACCGCCGACGAGCACGCCGAGATCGCCAGGAAGTTCGGGGAGATGGGCGAGGAGCTGGTCGCCTCCGGCGAGCTGCGCAACGGCTGCGGGATGGACTACCCCGCGAAGACCACCACGCTGCGCTTGGGCCGCGAGCCGACCGAGGGCTCGTTCCACACAGGCGACACGCTGCTGTCCGCGTACTGGGTGCTGGACTGTGCCGACAGGGAACGAGCCCTGGCGATCGGCGAACGGATGCTCGACTGGCACGTGACCGCGGTCGAGATCCGCGCCGTCCACGACTCGGTCGATTGACTACCCGACCGTGACGGTGGGGGCGCCGGTCTCGGCCTGCGCTCCCGCCTCCTCGGCGATGCGCATGGCCTCCTCGATCAGGGTCTCCACGATCTGGTGCTCCGGGACCGTCTTGATGACCTGGCCCTTCACGAAGATCTGGCCCTTGCCGTTGCCCGACGCGACCCCGAGATCGGCTTCCCGAGCCTCACCTGGCCCGTTCACCACGCAGCCCATCACGGCGACCCGAAGCGGGGTCTCCATGCCCTCGAGCCCCGCGGTGACCTCGTCGGCGAGCTTGTACACGTCGACCTGCGCCCGCCCGCACGACGGGCAGGACACGATCTCCAGCTTGCGGGGGCGCAGGTTCAGCGACTGCAGGATCTGCGTGCCGACCTTGACCTCCTCGACGGGCGGGGCGGACAGGGACACCCGGATCGTGTCGCCGATGCCCTGGCGCAGCAGCGCGCCGAACGCCACCGCCGACTTGATCGTGCCCTGGAAGGCGGGGCCGGCCTCGGTGACGCCGAGGTGCAGCGGGTAGTCGCACTGCTCGGCCAGGATCTCGTAGGCCCGGATCATGACGACCGGGTCGTTGTGCTTGACCGAGATCTTGAGGTCGTGGAAGTCGTGCTCCGCGAACAGGGACGCCTCCCACATCGCGGACTCCGCGAGGGCCTCCGGGGTCGCCTTGCCGTACTTCTTCAGCAGGCGCGGGTCGAGCGAACCCGCGTTCACGCCGATGCGGATCGGCGTGCCGTGGTCGCGCGCCGCGGCGGCGATCTCGCGGACCTTGTCGTCGAACTTCTTGATGTTCCCGGGGTTCACCCGGACCGCGGCGCAGCCGGCCTCGATGGCCGCGAAGACGTACTTCGGCTGGAAGTGGATGTCGGCGATCACCGGAATCTGGGACTTCGCCGCGATGGCGGGCAGCGCCTCCGCGTCGTCCTGGGACGGGCACGCCACCCGCACGATGTCGCAGCCCGCGGCCGTCAGCTCGGCGATCTGCTGCAGCGTCGCGTTCACGTCCGCCGTGACCGTGGTGGTCATCGACTGGACCGAGATCGGGAACCCGCTGCCGACACCGACCTTGCCGACCATCAACTGCCTGGTTTCGCGCCGCTCCGCCAACACAGGTGGTGGGGTGGCCGGCATGCCCAGCATCACTTCGCTCATGACCTCAAGGTTACCGACCACATCGTTACTGCTCCGACAGGCGGGTGTGACCCGTGTGACCTGTTCGGACGCGCCTACTGCCCTATTCGGATAGGGTTCACGATGTCAGCGGTCACTGTGAGCAGCACCACTGCTCCACCTATGAAGATCACGACCATCGTGACCGCCGAAAGCTTGGTGTAGTCGACCGGGCCGCCCGCGGGCTTGCCGCGTGCCCTGCGGACCCAGTCGCGGATCTTCTCGTAGAACAGGATCGCGATGTGGCCGCCGTCGAGCGGCAGCAGCGGCAGCAGGTTGAACACGCCCACGAAGAAGTTCAGCGTCGCGAGCAGCAGCAGGAACAGCTCCCACACGCCTGCCTCGACCGCGTCGCCGCCGATGATGCTCGCGCCGACGACCGACACCGGGGTGTCCGGGTCGCGCTCGCCGCCGCCGATGGCCTGGATGACCTTCGGGATCTTCTCCGGGAACGCGAGGAGCCCCTCCCACACCCTGACGAACATCGTCCCGGTGAACTCGACCGAGCCGCCGAACGCGCTCCCCGCGTTGTAGTGGTAGACGGGGGTGCTCGTCACGCCGATGGCACCGACGTCGACCAGCTTGTTGCCCTCCGCGCCGATCTTGGCGTCCGGGGCCAGCCGCTTCACGGTCGGGATGTCGATGGTGAGCCTGCGCTCCGCGCCGTCCCGCATGACGACGAACTCGTGCTCGCCACGCAGCTTCTGGACCCGGCTCACGACGTCGGTCCAGGTCGGGGTGGCCTTCCCGTCGATGCTGACGATCTCGTCGCCCTCGCGCAGGCCGGCGTCACGGGCGGGTGACGGGTCGTTCGCGCCGCACTCGGCGTAGTCGCCCGTCTTCGGGTCCTGTGTCGACGCCGCGCAGGAGGTGCCGCTGATCACCGGCGTGCCCGCCACGTTCGGCAGGCCCATCGTGGCGGCCAGCAGGTACAGGATGATGAACCCGAGGATGAAGTGCGTCACCGAGCCCGCGACCATCACGACGAAGCGCTTCCAGGTCGGGAAGCGCCACATCGCGCGGGGCGCCTCCTCGGGGGTCACCTCGTCGAGGGCCGTCATGCCGGCGATGTCGCAGAAGCCGCCGGCCGGGATGGCCTTGAGGCCGTACTCGGTCTCACCGCGGCGGAACGACCAGATCTTCGGGCCGAAGCCGATGAAGTACCGGCGCACCTTCATGCCGAAGGCCTTGGCGGCGACCATGTGCCCGGCCTCGTGCAGTGCCACGGACGCGCAGATCCCCAGCGCGAACAGCACGACCCCTAGCAACCACGCGAGCACTTGTCAGTCCCTTCCTCGCCCGGCGGCGCCGGACCCTGTCACGAGCAGCTCACGGGCACGGGCACGGGCCCAGTCCTCCGCCGCGAGCACCTCCTCGACGCCACCGGGCTCACGGTGCCAGTCATGCGCGTCGTCGAGGACGTGGTGGACAGTGTCCACAATCCCGGTGAAGGCCGTGTGTCCTTCGGTGAAGGCGGTGACCGCCTCCTCGTTCGCGGCGTTGTAGACCGCGGGCAGGCAGCCGCCCACCGTGCCTGCCTGGCGGGCGAGCCGCACGGCGGGGAACGTGTCCTCGTCCAGTGGTTCGAACGTCCACGCGGTGGCCTCGGTGAAGTCCACCGGCCGCGCGGCACCCGCGATCCGGTCCGGCCAGCCGAGTGCGAGCGAGATCGGCAGCTTCATGTCCGGCGGACTGGCCTGCGCGAGTGTCGACCCGTCGGTGAATGTCACCATCGAGTGAATGACCGACTGGGGGTGGACCACGACGTCGATGCGGTCGTAGGGCACGCCGAACAGCAGCTGCGCCTCGATCAGCTCGAGGCCCTTGTTGACGAGCGTCGCCGAGTTGATCGTGATGACCGGGCCCATGTCCCAGGTCGGGTGCGCCATGGCGTCCTTGACGCCGACGTCGGCGAGGTCCGCGCGGCGACGCCCCCGGAACGGGCCGCCGGATGCGGTGAGCACCAGCTTCGCGACCTCGCGCGGCTGTCCCCCGCGCAGGCACTGGGCGATCGCGGAGTGCTCGGAGTCGACCGGCACGAGCTGGCCCGGCTTCGCGGCCTTCAGCACGAGCGGGCCGCCCGCGATCAGGGACTCCTTGTTGGCGAGCGCGAGCGTGGCGCCGGTGTCGAGCGCGGCGAGCGTTGGCGCGAGCCCGCGTGACCCGGTGATGGCGTTGAGCACGATGTCGGCCGGGGTCTCGGCGATCAGCGTGGTCACGGCGTCGGGGCCGGCGAGAATCCTGGGCAACTCGAACTCGCCCCGGTCGTAGCCACGCCGCTGCGCCTCGGCGTACAGGGCGAGCTGCATGTCCTCGGCCGAGGTGGCCTTCGACACGGCCAGCGCGCGAACACGGTGCGTGAGCGCCTGGGCGGCGAGGGCGGCCGGATCGGCGCCACCCGCGGCGACGCCGACGACGTCGAAGCGGTCGGGGTTGGCCTCGATGACGTCGAGGGCCTGGACGCCGACCGAGCCCGTCGAGCCGAGGACGAGCAGGGAGCGCTTGGTCGCGGAGAGTGTCATCGGGGGACATTCTTCCCCGAGTGCCCTCGACCACGCGGGTCGGGGGCGTGTGGGAGCATGACGGCGAACGAAAGAGTGAGGGGACGTGGCGGGCGCGTGCGACCGACGCGAAGGAGCCCTCCGCCGGACCGACCGAGCAGCGGGCTCGGGAGCGAGGCACGAGCGGCGAGCCCGCGAGCGAAGGAGGCGGCTGGGCGGATGAGCGCAGCGAACAGTTCGACACAGCTCGAGAAGCGGGCGAAGAACGCGGTCGACCCGGTCGAGCAGCCGTCCGCGGAGTGGGGCTGGCACGGCAGCTTCCCCAGGGGCCGCGAGATCGGCGGCTGGTTCACCGTCGTCGCCTTCGCCGTGATGGCGTTCGTCGGCAACCACGTTGCCGAGACCGAGCGCCTGTGGCTGCTCGGCATCACCGCGCTGCTCGTGATCGTCCTGATCGGCGAGCGCGTCCGTCGGCGCACCTCCTGGCGCCGCTAGAGCCAACGACTTCCCGAAAAGGCCGTCCGCGATGCACGGGCGGCCTTTTCGTGTGCGCAGGGGTCTGGCGGAGATTTCTACCAGATGGTAGAAATCTTAGTGGGAGCGCTTCCACAGCGGTCCAGCACCTCCAGGGGAGATGGCCATGAGCACAACGTCCGTGCAGCTCTACTCCGTCCGAGAAGCCTTCGCCGAAGATCCCGCCGACACGCTCGCGCGCCTGGCCGGTATCGGGTTCACCCAGGTCGAGCCGTTCGGGCTCGCCGAGCACGCCGAGATCCTGCGCACCGCGCTGCCCGAGCACGGGCTGACGGCGCCGACCGCGCACGCCAAGCTCGTCGGCACCGACCAGGACGCGGTGTTCGCCGCCGCGGTCGCCTGCGGTGTCGGCGTCGTGATCGACCCCTATGTCCCGCCGGAGCAGTGGGAGAACGAGGCGGACGTCGCGGCGACCGCGACCGCGCTCAACGCGGCCGCCAAGAAGGCCGCCGACCTCGGCCTCGCCGTCGGCTACCACAACCACTGGTGGGAGCTGCAGAACTCGTTCGGCGGACGCAGTGCCCTGGAGGTGTTCGCCGAGCTGCTCGACCCCGAGCTGGTGCTGGAGGTCGACACGTACTGGGCCGCCGCCGGTGGCGCCGACGCCCCCGCCCTGCTGGACAGGCTCGGCGACCGGGTGATCGCGCTGCACGTCAAGGACGGCGACCTGGCCACGGACGCGTCGGGACAGGTCCCCGCCGGACAGGGCCGGGTACCGGTGGCCGACGTGCTGGCCGCGTCGCCGGACGCGTTGCGGGTCATCGAGTTCGACGCCTACGACGGCGACATGTTCGAGGGCCTGGCGACGAGCTACGCCTACGTGACGGGTGCGGCGCGGTGAACGCCGGGCCCGTTGGCGTCGGCCTGATCGGCGCAGGCGTCATCAGCGACACCTACCTGGAGAACCTGACCGCGTTCCCGGACGTCCGCGTGCTGATGGTGTCCGACCTGGACCTCCCGAGGGCGGCGGCGCAGGCGGAGAAGCACGGCGTGCCGAGGTCGGGCTCGGTCGCGGAGCTGCTGGCCGACCAGGAGATCGAGCTGGTCGTGAACCTGACGATCCCGGCCGCGCACGTGGACGTCGGGGTCGCGGCACTGGACGCGGGCAAGCACGTGTGGGCGGAGAAGCCGCTCGCGCTGGACCGCGAGTCCGGGCGCAAGCTCCTCGGCACGGCGGCGGAGAAGGGCCTGCGCGTCGCGAGCGCGCCGGACACCGTGCTCGGCGCGGGCATGCAGACCGCCCGCCGCGCCGTCGAGAGGGGCCGGATCGGCGAGCCGCGCACCGCGCTCGCCGTGTTCCAGACGCCGGGGCCGGAGAGCTGGCACCCGGCACCGGAGTTCCTGTTCCAGACCGGCGGCGGTCCGCTGCTGGACATGGGCCCGTACTACCTGACGGCGCTCGTCCAGTTGCTCGGCCCGATCCGCCGGGTGACGGGGGCAGGTGGCCGCGCGCGGGACACGAGGGTCATCGGCTCCGGCCCGCGCGCGGGCACCGAGTTCCCCGTGACCGTGCCGACCACGGTGACCGCGCTCGTCGAGTTCGAGCGCGGCGGGTCCGCGCAGCTGGTGCTGAGCTTCGACTCGGCGCTGCGGCGGGTGATGCTGGAGCTGACCGGCACGGCGGGTGCCGCGGTCCTGCCGGACCCGAACGGCTTCGACGGCTCGACGCTGGTGCACCCGCTCGGCACGGACGAGCTGGTGGAGCTGGCGGCGGAGGGCCACAAGGCGTCCCGAGGCACCGGTGCGCTGGAGCTGGCCAGGGCGATCCGGGCAGGTGAGCCGGAGCGGGCGTCGGGCGAGCTGGCCTACCACGTGCTCGACGCGATGCTGGCCATCGACGAGTCGATCACCTCGGGTGAGCGGGTCGTGGTGGAGAGCACGGTCGTGGTCCCGCCCCCGCTGCCCGCGACGTGGGACCCGCACGCCCGCACCCTCTAGATGGGCTCGGCGAGCATCGTGTTGATGTAGTGGCGAAGCACCCCGACGAGGTCCACCTCGTCGGGCTTCGTCAGCCACTGCACCTGAAGGCCGTCCGAGAGGGCCATGAAGGTGACCGCGGCCGTGCGGGCGTCGACGCCGGTCCGCAGCTCGCCGCGCTCGCCGAGCACCCGGAAGGTCTCGAAGGCGGAGCGCCGCGCGATCCGGTAGTGGCGCACGAAGTAGTCGTGCGCGGGGTGGTCCGGCGCCACCGCCTCGGCCGCGAGCCTGCTGTACAGCTCGACGATGCCCGGGTTCGCGACGTTGTGTTCCGCGAGGGCGAGCCAGTGGCGGAGCACGTCGCGCCCTGGTGGCGCGTTGAGCCGCAGCCGCACGCCGTCGTCGGCGTCCCGCCGCTCCAGGACGGCGGCGAGCAGGGCTTCCTTGGTCGGGAAGTAGTAGAGCAGGCCGGCGTGGGTGATGCCCGCGCGCTTGGCCACCTCCCGCAAGGACGAACCGTGGTACCCGGCCTCCCCGTAGACGGCGACGGCCGCCGTGAGGATGTCCTCGCGGCGGATCCGGCCCTTGGGGTAGCCGCCCTCCATGGCTCGCACCAGCTCATCATGCCGTGCGCGGCCGGGACTTGGACTAGCCGTTGCCGGGACCGGCCTGCGTCCAGCCGGGGACGAGGACCTCGCGGCCGACGTCCGCGGCGTGGACGTCCTCGCCGCAGGTCGCGCAGACGGTCTTCGCGGCCAGCTCGTGGTCGTGGTGGGTCAGGCGGACCGGCGGGGTGGTGACCGCCCAGCGGTCGCCCCAGGTCAGCAGAGCACGCATGGTGGTGCCGAGATCGCGGCCCGCGTCGGTGAGGTGGTAGCCGTCGAGGCGGCCGGGCCCCTTGGTGAGGACACCGGCTGCCACCAGGTCCTTGAGCCGCGCGGCCAGGCGGTCGCGCGGCGCGCCGGTGTTGCGGGCGATCTGGCTGAACTGGTGGTTCCCGTACGCCACCTCCCGCACGGCGAGGAGTGCCCACCGATCCCCCACGACCTCCAGCGCCGCGGCGAGCGAGCAGGGACGACCGGGGAGTGTGGACGGGTCACGACGCATGTGTCCACGATATGACTGGTTTGCTTTTCAAACTACCCAACGGCTACGATTCGCTCCGTGGTTGGAAAATCAAACCGTATGGCGACCGTCGTGGTCGTACTCGCCGTGTTCATGACGAACCTCGACCTGTGGATCGTCAACGTCGCACTGCCGGACCTGGGCAGGAGCTTCGCGCCGGCGACGCTGGGCGACCTGTCGTGGGTGCTGAACGGCTACGCGATCACGCTGGCGGCGCTGCTGGTGGTCGTCGGCCGGGTGGGTGACCGGGTCGGTCAGCGCCCGGTGTTCCTGACCGGGGTGGTCGTGTTCACGGTCGCGTCGCTGGCGTGCGCGCTGGCGCCGAGCCTGTGGGTGCTGGTGCTGGCGAGGGTCGTGCAGGCAGCCGGCGCGGCGGCCCAGCTGCCGACGTCACTGGCCCTGCTGCTGGCCACGGTCCCGGCCGAGAGCCGCACGAAGGCGACCAGAAGCTGGGCGGCCGTGGGTGGCCTGGCCGCGGCGGCGGGACCGGTGCTCGGTGGACTGCTGGTACAGCTCGACTGGCGCTGGGTGTTCGTGGTGAACGTGCCGATCGGCGTGTTCGCGGTGCTGGCGGGGCGTGCGGTGCTCCCACGTCCGGCCGCGCGCGAGACGGGCGCACTGCCGGACGTGGGCGGCGCGGTCCTGGTGACGGTGGCGGTAGCGGCGCTGACGGGTGCGCTGGTGCAGGCACCCGACTGGGGTTGGACGTCCGGGGCCACGCTCGCGCTGCTGGGTGTGGCGGTGCTGGCGGGTGCGTGGTTCGTAACCCGTACGGCAAGGCACGAGACCCCGCTGCTGGAGCTGCACCTGCTGAGGCTCCCCCGCTTCGGCCTGGCAAGCGTGGGGACGACGGTGTTCGGCGTCGCGTTCGCGATCATGCTGATGTCGAATGTGCTGTGGTGCCAGGACGTCTGGGGCTGGAGTGCGCTGCAGACGGGCGTGGCGCTGGTGCCGGGCCCGGCGCTGGTACCGATAGTGACCGTCCTGACGGCGAGGGCAGCGGCCCGGCTGGGCCACGGCCCACTGGTCACGGTGGGCGGCCTGCTGTTCGCGGCGGGGATGACGTGGCGGTCGGTGTTCGTCTCGCAGACGCCGAACTACGTGCGGGATCTGCTGCCGAGCATGCTCCTGACGGGCACCGGGGTGGGGCTCGCGCTGGGCACGCTGGTGGCCGCGGGCGTCCAGTCCCTGCCGCCGAACCGCGCGGCGACGGGTTCCGCGTTGGTGAACTCGTTCCGCCAGATCTCGGCGGCGGTCGGCGTGGCGCTGCTGGTGACGATCCTGGGCACGCACGTGGACTCGGTCAACGAGTTCCGCACGGCATGGCTGCTGGGCGCGGTACTGAGCCTCGCCACCGCCGCGACCGGCGTCGCACTGACCCGAGCCCACCGGCGCGCCGCGATCCCGGTCCCGGCCTAGTCAGCCCAGGGATCGAGCACGGTGAGCTCAACGCGGTCGGTAGACGTCGGCCCGGTGGTCGACGCGCAGCACCACGACTCGTCGGCGTTCGTCGTCGATCTCGTAGAGAACGCGGAACGCCCCACGTCGCGCGGACCGGATGCCGTCCAGCTCGTACCGGAGCGCCTTGCCCACGCGGTGCAGATTCTCCAACAACGTCCCCGTGATGAACTCGATCACGGCAGCGGCAACGCCTTCCGGGAGCTTGTGCTGGATCAGCCGGGCGGCGCCTGCCGCGACTTCGAGATCGTAGTGTTCGGTCACGACCGCGGCCGCAGGGCGCGGACCGCATCCACCCCACGAACGACATCGCCGCGGTCCACCTCGCCGCGACCTTCCCGGATTCCCGCCATCGTCTCGGAGTCGCTGAGAATCTCCAGCGTCTCCTCCAGCGCAGCCAGATCCTCGTATCCGATCAGCACTGCCGCGGGCCGTCCGTTGCGGGTGACGACGACGCGCTCATGCTCGCGCTCCGCCCGATCGACGAACTCCGACAGGTGGTCACGCACAGCGCGCAACGGCTCCACGGTCATGGCCACAATTGTGGCACGCACTCGACTGAACGGCCAGCGCCTGTCGGACGCGGTTCACCAGGGCCGGATGCGGTCCAGCCAGCGATCGATGGTGTCTTCGTACCGGCCGGGGTCATAGGTGGCCTGCGCCCCGTCGACGGCCTTCATCACCGGTCCGCGGACCGCGTCGGCCCACTTGGGCAGGGCGAAGATCTGGCAGTAGTAGCCGTCCCGCATCTGCACGGTCCCGACGTGCTCGTAGCCCTTCGTCGCGAGCGGTACGTCCAGACCGTAGGCGTCGGCAGGAATGTTCGGGTCGTAGCTGCGCACCACGATGACCGTCGGCCTGGCCTCGACGACTCGCGTGGTCGGGTTCTCGCCGTGGGCGACGGCCTCGTCGTTGAGTCCGATGAAGTCGATCGTGTTCCAGCGGCTGTAGTAGGGCATGGCGCCCGCGTCGTTGACCGCCAGGGTGCGCTGGTCCGCGGGCACATCCGCCTCGGCGAGCCCTTTGCCGATGGGGACGTGGGTGCGAGCCAGGTCGGGACCGTAGTTGGCGATCAGCGGCAGGTCCGGCGCCTGCACACCGGTCACGGCAATCCATCCGACGGCAACCGCACCGATGCCGGACGCGAGCCACCGCCGGCGGAACGGCCCGACCACGAGGCCCGCGGCCAGGCACAGCACCGGGAACGCGTGGTAGGCGAACCGGTACAGGTAGTCCATGGTCGGTCCGGACACGACGTAGGTCAGGTAGGTGGCGCCGACCGTCGCGCACAGCACCACGCCCGACCACCGGGTGTCACGGCGAATCAGCAGCGCGAGGGTGCACAGCAGCAGCGGCAGCAACACCGGCACGGTGGTCTCCAACCACAGCCTGCCCATGTCGACGTTGCCGAACTTGACGTAGAACGTGTTGGGGAACGGGTGCCCGTAGTAGGCCCACCGCCACGCGAAGTAGGCCCCGCCGACAACCGCGGCGCCGGCAGTCCACAGCCACGCCTTGCGTTCGCGCCTGTTGACCCAGAGCCAGGCGGCGAACGCGGGGAACGCGGCGAGCACACCTTCTGGCCGAAGCATGCCGGCGAGCACGAGCAGCAGTGGCGGCTCCCACGTCCGCACGGACTGACCGTTGACAGCCCGCAGGCCGACGATGACCACCCGCAGCAGGAGCGCCGCGAACGCCATGGTCTCGAGGCCACTGGTGATGTGGAAGTACGTCGGCACGAAGACCACGTACGCGCTACCCGCCACGAGCGCCGACACGAGCCCGTACCGCTGGTGGCAGTACCGCACCAACAGCACCAGCGCGGCGGCACCCGCGACGAACGAGGTCAGCTTCGCGACGAGCGGCAGGTTCGCGCCGAAGAGAGCGAACGGCGTGTGCCACAGCATCCACAGGAAGTTGGTGAACCCCTCGATCGGGTCCTCACCGACGTTCCACACCGGCCCGTGCCCCGCGGCGAAGTTGTCCGAGTACCGGAAGGTGATGTAGGCGTCGTCGATCGTGAAGAACCACGCCGCCCGTGTGCCCAACAGGAACAGCACACCCAGGCCGATCGCGACGAACAACCATGTCCGCCGTGATCGGGCCGCGGGTGTGGGTTCCTCGTCGGACGAGATCACCTGATCAGTAGACGTGACAGTCACTCGCCGACCTCAGACATGTGTTGTGAAACCCCCGATCCGGCGAAAAACTATCACTCAAAAGGGGTCTTCGACTGCGTGGGGTCACCCACCAACGGGCAGATCCACGAACGCTTCAGCACTCCGGCCACCCACTGGAGGGTTGTAGCGACGCAGCTTCGGCAAACCCGTGTCGGTGACGTACGCGACCACCCAGGTACTCGCGCTCGGCACGGCGAGCGCGGTCGGGTCAGTGGAGGTCTGATCGGCGGTGGTGATGATCCGCCACGGGTTGAACGTGGTCGCGCCGGGCGCGGTCTGGCCGGCGTAGTAGAGGTAGCCGTCCACGCCGCGCACGACCACCTGCAGTGTGCCGTCCGGTGCCATGATCGCCGACGGACTGCCTGCCGCGGTCACTCCGCCGACCGCGGTCCAGGTGCCCGGGAAGCCGGTCGCGCCCTGCCGCTGGGTCTGCACCACGCCTGCGCTGTCGACGGCGAACACCTGGAGCTTGCCGTCCGGCATGGTCACGGCCGACGCACTGCCTGCGAACGCGCTGCCACCCAGACCAGCCCAGGTCGAACGCGAGCCGGGGTTGAACACCGCCGTCTGGAACACACCGTTGCGACCGAGGCCGATGATCTGCACGCCGCCCAGGCTGTTGGGCACCACGGTGAGCCGCTCGTGCGCGAGTGGGGTCGCGCCGACGAACCGCCATCCGTCCAGCGGCGCGTTGGCGGACGGCTGCTGACGGGTCCACAAGTTGTAGTCGGCGTCGAGGGCGTAGGCGGCGAGCTGGTTGGTGGACAACCGCGCGACCGTGGGCGCGGTGCGCAGGTAACCACCCTCGTTGGTCGGCGTGGACCAGGCGTCGTTGGCCCCGAGGATGCTTTCCCGCGTGTCGGCGTCGGTGCCGGTGGCCAGTAGCGCGACCCTGCCGTCCTGGTACTCGCCGGTGGCCGTGGTAGCGGTGGCGCCGACGAAACCGGGCACCACCGCCACGCCGACGGGGGTGCCGCCGGACAGGTCCGCCGCCTCGCCGTGCACCGCCCGACCCTCGCTGTCCACGTAGCTGAGGTGGACGTGGCCGTCGGTCGCGCCGAGCAGGGTTACGGCGCCGTTCGGCTGTGCGGGCACGGCCGGACGCGCGGGAACAGTGGTGCCGACCCGCTGGCACGCGTCCGGCTGAGCGGTCGCCGCCAGGTCCAGCCAACCCCGCCCGATCAGCCCGCCGGTCTGCGCAGCCCAGGAGTCGGTGTCCTCGTTCCACCGATACCAGAACATCTCACCGTCGGGCTCGATCGCGTAGAGGATGTCGCCGCCCGCGGAGAACACGCGGTCGAAGCGCTGCCAGTCGCGGCCGATGTCCTGCACCGTGCCGATCCACCGGTTGGACGCGGCGTGGTAGCGGTAGCGGTGCAGGTTCCCGTTGGGAAGCCTGCCGTAGATGATGCCGCGGCCTGCGGCGAAGATCAGGTTGTACTGGCTCCAGCCACCCGCGATCACCCGGTGCCGCCACGTGCCTGTCGTCGCGTCGAAGGCGCGCCAGTGCAGGGCCCCGTCCGGCTCGACGGTGTAGATGTGGCCTTCCGCGTCGACCGTGATGCGGTTCTTGTAGTCGGCGGTGGTGTATCGGTCCCAACCCGTCGCGTCAACAGTCCGGTACCAGGCGCCGTTGTACATCTCCCAGGCGTTGTTCACCCAGCGGTAGCGGCGCAGCTCGCCGGTGTTCCACGGCGCGTAGATCACCCCGTCCGGCCCGGCGACGGCGCGGCCGGTCTGCCAGCTCAGGCCGATGGTCGGGACGTTGCTGTCCCAGGACAGCACGCCGTTCTCGGGTTCGAGGTGGTGGTAGTGGAGCAAGTCGCCGTTGGAAAGGACACGGAAGATCGGGATACTCGACGCGCACTGGAGTGTCGAGGGTTCCGTGGCAGGCGCCGCGCTGCCGGCTGGAGTGGCGGTCGTCGCGGATATCACGCACACGGCGACAATCGTGGAAATGCGGGCGAGGCGCACGACTGATTTCCTTCCGTACCCATGCCGAATAAAGGCG
Source organism: Actinophytocola oryzae (assembly GCF_004364325.1). GTDB lineage: Bacteria > Actinomycetota > Actinomycetes > Mycobacteriales > Pseudonocardiaceae > Actinophytocola > Actinophytocola oryzae. The sequence continues at coordinate 49,138 of NZ_SOCP01000025.1, forward strand.
TCTGGGAATTTCCCGGTCGCCGAACACAGTGCGTTTGGAACCCCAGTGTCACGAAACTCGTGGCGGTCTGCCCGTCCCCGTACGGACCATCCACCAGTCTTGTTTGGGTAAAGATCCCTCGTCAACGACAACGTTGGTGACCTACGTCACACGCAGCTTGTGTAACGTTTTCTCACCTGTCCGCGTAACGCGTTAATACATTGCCAACTCCCACCCCGAGACGGTATTGGTTTTGTGGGCCTTTCGGGGAGGCCGGTTCGAATACTGCGATCGGCGTAATTCTTTTCGGCCAGGTTGCCTATTTATCCGTTCTTGGGGGGCAAGGTGCGGTCGTTGCTGGGGTCGAAGGTCTCTGCGACCAGACGTGGTCTCGTCGTACTGCTCGTGCTCGCGTTGGTGGCGACCTCACTCGGCCCGGACACGCCGAGCACGAGCCAGGACGTGGCCGCGCCCGGGCACGGTCCGGCGCAGGAGTGGGGCGACGCGGCCGGGCTGCCGCACGAGCGGAGCGGCCGAGGCAACCTGGCCGACCCCGCGTCGCTGCAGTCGAAGTACCCGCCCGTCAAGGGACAGAAGCCCGCGGCGGCCCGCAACGCCGCGCGGGTAGGCGAGCCCGCCGATCGGGACGTGCGCGGGTTCGACGCCGCGACCAGCCGCGAACTACCCGAGCTGCGGCAGGAGTCGCAACGAACCTTCGCCAACGCGGACGGCACGCAGACCAGCGAGTTCAGCCGCGATCCCCTCAACTTCCAGCGATCCGACAAGTCCTGGCAGCCCATCGACACCCGGCTCGTCGCCGACGGGACCGGTTTCCGGAACGCGGCCGACTCCGTGGCGATCCGGGTAGCAGGCACGGAACCGTCGGCACAGCTGGACATCGACGACACGCACAGCCTCGCGTTCACCGTGGACGGCGCGGCCCCCTCGGTCGGCAAGGTCGACGGCAGCGCGATCACCTACCCCCAGGTGCGGCCGGGCGCGGACCTCAAGCTCGACGTGACGACCCGAGGACTCAAGGAAACCATCTCGCTGGCCTCACCTGACTCGCCCCACGAGTGGTTCTTCCCGCTGCGCACCAGGGGACTCACCACGTCCATTGTGGACGGCGAGGTCGTGTTCCGCGACGAGAAGGGCACGGAACGCGCACGGATACCGGGCGGCTTCATGGTCGACTCGGTCTTCGACGAGCACATGGGTCAGTACACGACCTCCTACGGCGTCACCTACGAACTCGTCGACGGCGGCATGCGCATGACGCTGGACAAGGCGTGGCTGGCCGACCCGCGCCGCGTGTACCCGGTGACCGTCGACCCGTCCGTCGACGTGCGCCCGGCCGGCAGCAGCATGTACGTCCAGAACGGCACGAGCGCGACGAACGACCTGCGGGCCGGGCACTCGACCGACTCCAGCGGCAGCTACAACGCCGCCAGCTACCTCGCGTTCCCCGGTGTCGAGAACGCGTTGCGCAACCACAAGATCTTCGGCGCGCAGCTCTCCCTCACCAACTACCACTCCTGGTCGTGCAGGGCGCGGCCCGTCACGGTGCACCCCGTGACCCAGGCCTGGACGGCAGGCCCCGGCTACTCCTACCCCGGCCCGAGCTTCGGCCCGTCGCTCGCCGGCCAGAGCTTCGCGCACGGCTACATCCCGTCGGGCCAGACGTCCTCGCCGTGCCCGACGGCGATCGAGGCGATCCCGCTGGGCGACGCAGGCCGCGACCTGGTGCAGCGCTGGGCCGACGGCACACAGGCGAACTTCGGGCTCACGGTCCGCGCCGCCGAGGACGACGTGTACGGCTGGAAGAAGTTCGCCCAGGCAGGCACCGCGAACCCGCCGCGCCTCGCGGTCACGCACACGTCGTTCAACGCCGACTACGAGTTCGTGAACCCGGTGCCGAACCCGCCCGTGACACGCAACCAGGGCGGCACGGTCTCGATCAAGGTCACCAACCGGAGTGTGGACGCCTGGACCGCCTCCGGCTACGCCCTCGCCTACCGCATCTTCGACAACAAGGGTGCCTACCTCGGCTGGAGTGAGGCCGCCTCCCTGACCGGCACCGTGGCACGAGGCGCGACCGTCACCCTCAACGCGTTCATCAGACCGTTGGAGCCACGCGACTACCGGCTCGAGTTCACGATGATGCGCCGCGGTGGCCCGGTGTTCACCGACGAACAGATCCCGCCTGCCGTGCTCGTGCTGACGGTGATCGACGTCCCACCGGTCGTGCAGGAGCTGTACCCGCCCAACGGGTACTCCGCGCCGTCACTGACCCCGACGCTGTGGGCCCGGGCGGTCGACGTCGACGCCCCACCCGGCACCGCCCCCCAGTACCGGTTCGAGGTGTGCGACGAGAACGACGCCAACTGCTTCACCATGACCCGATCGGCCAGTCCTCTGTGGACCGTTCCGGCGGGCCGACTGCAGTGGAGCAGGACCTACCGATGGCGCGTGTACGCCTCGGACGGCACCTCCGAGGGCCAACCGAGCCCGTTCAGCACGCTCCTGACGGCGGTGCCGCAGCCGGAGATCACCGCGCACCTCGGCAACGCCCCGTACGGCGGCCGGTCCGGCGAGTTCGACCCGCAGGTCGGCAACTACACGGCGAGCGCGGTCGACGCCACGGTGTCCACGATCGGCCCGAAGCTGTCGGTCGTTCGCACCTACAACAGCCTCGACCCACGCGTCGACGCCGCGTTCGGCGCGGGCTGGTCCAGCCAGTACGACATGCGGATCACACCGGACAACGACGGCTCGGGCAACGTGGTCGTCACCTATCCGGACGGCGAGCAGGCCCGCTTCGGCGCGAACCTCGACGCCGCCGGGGCGCCGACGGGCGGCCGGCTCGTGTCGCCCCCCGGCCGGTACGCGACGCTCGTGCCCCGCACCGCAGGCGAGGGCGGCGGCTGGACGCTGACCGACAAGTCCGCGACCCTGTACGTGTTCCGCCCCGACGGCCGCCCGTCGGAGATCTACGACAACGCGGGCCGCTCACTCGCGTTCGGCTACGACGCCAACGAGCGGCTGTCCACGGTCACCAACCGGACGAGCAACCGGAAGCTGACCGTCACCTGGCAGGGCGGCCACATCCGCACGGTCAGCACCGACCCGGTCGACGGCGCCGCGCTGACGTGGACCTACACCTACGAGGGCGACAAGCTCAGCCAGGTCTGCGATCCGGACGGCGGCTGCACGAAGTACGAGTACACCGCGGGTTCGCACTACCGGAGCACGGTCGTCGACGCACGCCCCGACTCGTACTGGCGTCTGGGCGAGCCGTCCGGAACCGACGCGCAGAGCCAGATCGGCCTCAACCTCGGCAAGGACAAGGCCACGTACACCGGCGTCACGCTCGGCACCGAAGGCGTTGTCGGCGCCGACACGGCCGCCACGTTCAACGGCACGACCTCCGCCATGACGTTGCCGACCGGCATCGTCCGCAAGAGCCGTGAGCTCACGGTCGAGCTGTGGTTCCGCACGAGCAGCGGCGGCCCACTGTTCAGCGCCCAGAACCAGCCGGCAGGCACCACGCCGACAGCCGCGGTCCCCTTCCTTTACGTGGGCACGGACGGCAAGCTGCACGGCCAGTTCTGGACCGGCACGGTCAACCAGATCGTGTCAACGGGCACGGTGAACAACAACGACTGGCACCACGTCGTCCTGTCGAGCACCCTCACGTCGCAGACGTTGTTCCTCGACGGCAGGAACATCGGCTCGAAGCCGGGCGCGATCGACCACAGCGCGTACAACCACAGCTTCGTCGGCTCCGCGTTCGCGATCACGCCGTCGGACCTGCCCGCGTGGGGCACGGCCCAGAAGCGGTCGTTCGCAGGCGTGATCGACGAGGTCGCCGTCTACCAGCACCCGCTTGGCCTGCCTGCCGTACAGGCGCACTACCAGGCGAGAACCCCGTCGGTGTCGATGGCGAAGACGGTGCTGCCGAGCGGCAAGACCGCGGCCGAGATGCGGTACGACGCCGGCCGCGACCGCCTGACCACCTACACCGACCGCAACGGCGGCACGTGGACCCTGAGCGCCCCGGTGACCACCGGCACGCCGACGAACATCATCCGGACCGTGCGCGTCGCGGACCCCGGCAACCGCGCCCACTACTACGACTTCGACCCGGTACGCGGCCGCATCCTCCGCTACCTGTCACCGATCGCGGAGACGCGTCCCGAGGACCAGCTGCCACCGGACGACTCGGTGGAGACACCACCGCCGTTCGAATGCCCGCCGCCGGAGGAGGACCCGTTCTGCGACATCCCGGTAGGCGGTGACGGCGGCTCGTTCCCGCCGGTCGAGCTGCAGGGCGCCCGCACGTTCACCTACGACGCCAACGGTTTCCAGAGCACGATCACCGACGAACTGGGCAAGTCGGTCACGCTGACGAACGACGCGAGAGGCAACGTCACGTCCAGGAAGACCTGCCGCACGGGCGGGTCGTGCCAGACGGCGTACTTCGAGTACCCACCGGTCGGCTCCAACCTGACGGATCCCCGCCTGGACAAGGTGATCGCGGCCCGCGACGCCCGTTCCAGCGGCCCGACCGACAACCGCTATCGCACCGCGTACGCCTACACGACCCGAGGCGACCTGGAAACCCAGACCACACCTGACGGAGCGCTCGTACGCCACACGTACACGACCGACAGCACTCCGGCGTTCGGCGGCGGCAACACCCCGGCGGGCCTCGTACTGACGTCCAAGAACCCGCGCGACGCGGTCACGACGTACGCCTACTTCAGCAACGGCGACCTGGCCGAGGTCCGCGGCGCGACCGGTCTCATCACCCGTTTCACCTACGACACGCTGGGCCGCCGCCGCACGACGACCCAGTTCTCGGACACGTTCCCGAGCGGCGTGACCACGACGACCGACTACGACAAGCTCTCGCACCCGACCGTCGAGACCGGACCGGCGGTACGCAACGAGATCAGCGGCGTGACCCACCGCGACCGCACCACCACCACCTACGACGTCGACGGCAACCCGAAGAAGACCGAGTCGGTCGACCTGACCGGCGACGACCCGACCCGGACGGCGACCCTCGGCTACGACGACCACAACCGGGTCGTCCGCATCACCGATGCCGAGGACAACGAGACCAGCCTCGCGTACGACAGGTTCGGCAACACCACCCGCATGGTCGACGCGACCGGCGTGCAGTACGAGTACGCGTACACGACCCGCAACAAGCTGGCGGAGGTGCGCCTGCGCGGCTGGCACGGCGATCCCGACGGCGCGGAACCGGGCCCGAGGGACTACCTGGTGCTGGCGTCGTACTCGTACGCGCTGAACGGCGAGCTGACCACCGCCACGGACGCGATGGGCCGCACCGTCAGGTACACCTACTACGACGACGGCCTGCTGAACCAGACCATCGCGGCGGCACGGAACCTGGTGCTGTCCAAGAACGACTACGACCCGGCGGGCAACCTGTCCCGCCAGACCACCGCGGGCAACCGGGTGACGACGTTCGAGACCGACGCCGTCGGCCGCCGCAGCGCCATGACCGCCGACCCGGGCGGTCTCGACCGCCGCACGGCGTGGGCCTATGACCCGAACGGCAACGTGACCCAGGTCAGGATGAGCGGCCGCGAGTCGAACACCGGCGAGTTCGACGACCTGACCATCGCCGAGGTGGTCGACTTCGGCTACGACCCCACGGGCCGCAACACGAGCGAGACAGTCCACACCGGAACGGAAGACCTGACCACGCTGTACGGCTACGACCAGCGCGGCCTGCTGACGTCCAGCACCGACCCGGCGAGTGCGACCTGGACGTACCGCAACGACGAGCTGGGCCGCCCGGTGGCGGAGGTCGCGCCGCCGGTGGAGGTCGAGTCGGTCGGCACGACCCGCCCCACCACGCTGGCCGGCTACGACAACCACGGCAACACGACCCACACGAAGGACGCGAACGGCAACACGTGGCGCAGCGCCTACGACAAGATCAATCGTCTGACGTCGACGACGACCCCGGAGTACACCCCACCGGGCGCCGCCCCGATCACGGCGACGGCACGGTTCACGTACGACGGCCTCGGCAACGTGCTGACGTCGACCAGCCCACGCGGCGCGGTGACCGGCTACACCTACGACCAGCTGGGCAGGCTGGTCGAGCAGGTCGACCCACACGCCGACAACCCGGGCGAACCGGGCGACAAGTGGCAGTACACGTACACGAGAACCGGCGAACTGCTGTCGACGACCGACCCGACGGGCGCCCGCACGGAACAGACCTACGACGACCTGGGCAGGCTGGAGACGTCCACCCAGCAGGAGCGCTTTCCGACGCCAGGCACCTACACCGCGACGTACGGCTACGACGACGCGAACAACGTCGAGACGGTGACGGCACCGTCCCAGGCGATCACCGCGTATGACTACGACAAGCTGGACCAGCTGACCAAGGTGACCTCACCGTCCGGAGTGGACACCCAGCTGGGTTACGACCGCTCGGGTCGGCCGGCGGTGACCGCCGACGAGCTGGGCCGCAAACAACGCACCAACTACGACCTGGCAGGCCGCGCGACGCAGGTCATCGACCTGAGTCCGAACGGCGTCCCGCTGCGGAAGTCCAAGCTCTCGTATGACAGGGCCGGCAACCTGGCCACGGTCACCAACCCGCTGAACAACGTCACGACCCTGACGTCGGACGCGCTGGGCCGCCTGACACAACAGGTGGAACCGGTGTCCGCGACGGAGTCGATCACGACCAGCTTCGGTTACGACGCCGCGGGCAACCAGGTCCGCTTCACCGACGGCAGGAACAACACGACCCGCTACACGGTCAACGAGTGGAGCCTGACGGAGTCGGTGGTGGAACCGTCCACGACGGCGCACCCGAACCTGGCGGACAGAACGTGGACGTTCACCTACGACGCCGACGCCAACCCGTCGAAGACCAGCCTGCCAGGCGGGATCGAACGCACCGGCACGTACGACCTGATGGACCGAATGACTGGGGCCACCGCGACGGGCGCCCCGACCAAGACGTTCGACCACGACCCACTGGGCCGCGTGAAGCTGGCGTCCACCCCCGCGGGCGAGAACCGCTTCACGTACAACGACCGCGGGGAGTTGCTGTCCACTGGTGGTCCGTCCGGCGACACGAACCTGACGTACAACGAGGACGGCAACCTCACGGGCCGCACGGACGCGTCAGGCACGGCGATCTACGGCTACACGAACGGCCGCCTGTCCACCGTGCAGGACGGCGTGACGGGCGTGTCGCAGGCCCTGAGCTACAACGACGCGGGCGAACTGTCCACGGTGAACTACGGCGGCGGCAGGCTGCGCGAGTTCACCTACGACGACCTGGGCCGCGTGAAGCTGGACAAGCTGGGCACGACAGCGTCGACCGAGTACGGCTACGACAACCAGGACCGCCTGAAGACCAAGACGACGACAGGCGTGCTGGGCGCCGGTGTGAACACCTACGACTACGACCAGTCGGACCGCCTGACGAGCTGGACCACACAGCCAACAGGCGGCGCGGCCACAACGACGACGTATGGCTGGGACAAGGCAGGCAACCGAACATCGGCGGCCGGCAAGACATCCACGTACGACGAACGAAACCGCCTGCAGTCCGACGGAACCGACACCTACACGTACGCCCCCCGAGGCACCCTGTCGGCCAAGTCCGGCGCCGCGGTGACGTATGACGGCTTCGACCGGCTGATGTCCCAGGGCGGCCAGAACTACACGTATGACGCCCTGGACCGAGTGGCGACCCGCAACTCGACGACGTTCAAGTACACGGGCGCCAGCAACGAGCTGACGTCGGACGGCACGACGACGTTCGGGAGAGGCCCGTCGGGCGAACTCCTGTCCACCCGAACCGGCACGAACCAACGCCTGACGATGTCCGACCAACACGGCGACGTGGTGGCCACCCTGCCGACGACCGGGGCATCCCTGTCGGACAGCACGACGTACGACCCGTGGGGCAAGGTCACCGCCGGCACGACCCGCACGGTCGGCTACCAGGGCGACTACACCGACCCCACAACGGGCCAGGTCAACATGACAGCCCGCTGGTACGACCCGAACTCCGGCGGCTTCACCACCCGCGACGACGTGCCGTTACCGACGTCGCCATCAGGCGCGGCGAACCGCTACGCCTACGGCCTGGGCGCACCGACCAACTACTCGGACCAGTCCGGTAACTGCCCCATCTGCATCCCCATCGGTATCGGGCTCATCGTCGGCGGACTTCTCGGCGAGTCCGCCAAGCTCAGCCGCAACGGGCACGGCAGCTTCAAGGGGAAACCTCTGAAGATCCGGCCCTGCTCCAGCAAATGCGGTCTTGGCAAGTCCAACGGCTCCAGCGGTGGCATCGGCAGTGGCCTCGGCCTGAACGGACGCCCCACCGGCCCCCGCAGCGGTGGCGGCGGCGGTGGTGGCGGGGCTTTGGCGACGGCGACAGCCCGGGCGGCAGCCGCTGACGCCGCTCGCAACAACCCCATGCCCATCCCGAAGGCAATGACCGCCCCCGTCTACGACGGCTCGGTAGCTCCACCGGTGTCCTCAGCCCCCGACGTCCCGTCCCACCAGGCCGACGACTACCGCGACCCGGTGGACGACGTCAACGAGAGTTACCAGCAACTCCAACAAGACCTGACCGACGACGACAACGTCCTGGGCACGGTCCCGGCAACCACATCCGCTCCGACCGAGGTAGCCCCTGGCGGTGACGGCAGCGGTGGCGGTGGCCAGGACTCCGGCTGCGTCGTGTGGGACTGGCTGTGCGATGCGGGCAATGCACTCGTCGACGCGTTCGACCAGGTAGTCGGCTTCTTCACGGGCGTGTTCGAGGTTGCGTTCGAGACGCTCGCCGGCATCGCCCACATGGCCTGGAACATCGCCGAATGCCTGAACCCCTGGTCAGACGCCTGCGCCGAGAACGTCCAAGCGGTCACGGACTTCCTGGGTGCTCTGATCGACGACCCCCTCGGCGTCCTGGGTGCCATATGGGACGGCATCACCCAACCCATCAAGGAAGACTGGAACAACGGCGACTACGGCGAGGCGATCGGCCGAGGCTTCGCCACCGTCGCCGGCATCGTGGCCGGCGCCAAGGGCGCCGGCAAGCTCCGTTCCGGCGAGCCCAAGGCGTCATACGACCCCGCCAAGCTCGCCGAATACGCCAATGGTCAGCGTGAGGTCCCCGGCACAAAGTACGCGTCCGAGTACAGGTCACCGTCCGGTGAGCCGTACCACTCCACGAACCGGCACGGTCAAGCGGATAAAATCAAGCAGATACCGGAGCTGGCTGGCCCCCTGGCACGATCGGGCAATCACCATGGTGGTTGCGCGGAAATTGGGTGTCTGCTCGACGCATACCGCACGGAGGGACCAGGGGCTATCGTGGGCGGTGCAATGAGAACAGTTCATGTTCGAAACCCGAGGTCGCCTCGAGCCGGAGAACATGGCGAGCCAGCACACCCATGTCTCAGATGTGGACAGGTGCTTGATATCCTTGGGATTGATTGGAAATAGCGTGACGGTAAATTCTTATTCGTTCTCTGAACCCGTGCGGGCCGAACTCAAGGCCGCCGGTTGGTCACCTGAACGTCGATACGACGTGTCACAGTGGACGGCGGCGTTGAGCGATGAGGGATACCGTGAATCAGCGGTGGCGACAGCGGCTCTGGTCTCCTACGGTGGACTCGAGCTCAACCCGACCAACTCGGAAGGGCCGAACTTCGGCAACTACGAGCCGCTGATCTTTGATCCCATCCTCGCCGGTTCGGGGCACTATGCGCTCGCGGAAGAACTCCAGAGGGAACTTGGCGGATCCTGGTATCCACTTGGTGAATGGATCACCAGCGCAAGTGTGTTCGTCGACACGAACGGATGGACCGTGGCCACCGGCATGGACTGGATCTGGGAGCTCGGCGCGTCGGTCGAAGATGCCATCGAGTTCGCTCTGGCAGCACATCGACCACTGATCTGCCTCCGAGTACTGAACCCCAACTCCGACCCGTGGCCCCTCCCCCAACCACCCCGATAACCACACCGCGTCTGTCGATACGGGAACATTCGCCTCAGCGGAGTCTGCGAAGAGTTGGTTGATATGAGGTCAGGCTGACAAGCGCCCCTGCCGCCGACCGGCGCCACAGCAACCGCGCAACTCGACGGCGGCGACATGCCTGGCGAGCACGCGCGGACAGACGTGACCGGGCTCCACGGGTGAATCGACTCGGCGGCGGACGCCAACAGTTGGTTCATGAAAAGACACCTGGGCACCTCAGCGCCCCGACAACGGAAAGCTCAATAGTCCCAGTCCGCGATAGGAAAGGGACAGTGACGTGATATTCGTTGGCCCCTGAGCTGGGCGCGTCCAATGCACGTTGGCTTCCTCTTGTCGGGTGTACTCCAGGAGACGGTCGGTGCTTCCGGTTCAGGACAGCGCTGTTTCCGCGGCGGTGAGATACTCGGCGGTGATCCCGGTGGATGGGTCGACCGGGATCAGAGCGGTGACGACACTTCGGCGGGCCAGAAAAGCCTTGCGGGCGTTCCGAAACAGGTCGAAGTCGTCGTCAAGCCACGCCAGCGGGCGATCACGCGCGAAGCGGCCGACCGCGCCGTACTTCCAGTCCGGGTGGCCGTCGTAGGCACGTACGTCAACCACGGGCAGCGCCGGTAGTCCTAACGCAGCACCGACGGTCGCATTGGCGTCCTGCCCCCACGAGGTGGCCCACGCCAACTCCGCGCCGGTTCGCTCGGCCAGGCCCAGCAACGCGGCGCCGTGCGCGGGGTTGAGCCATGCCCGCCGCACCGCGTTCCGCCGCCACCGTGACAGGCGCCACCGGTGCTCGACGAACCCGGGCGGCGGGGTGCGTGCCGCGAAAGGGTTCAACGGCCCATCCACGTCCACCAGACGCAACGGCCTCACCCGTTCCATCACTACGGGACGGCGACCGGCCGGCACACACCGCTGTTGGTCGAGATCTTGTCCGGAGGCGACCACGGCGCAGTCCCAGACCTCATGCGGCCGGAAGCTGTGGCCACAGCGCCTCGGCCAGGGCGCGTGCTGCCGTGCAGGCCGCGGTCGCCTGTCCTGGCGGCATGTGGACGTACACGCTCGCCAGTTCGACCTGGTCGGCCACGCCCGGCACCTCCGTGAACGGGATGTGCCCGGTCTCCACCGTGCAGTAGGACCGTTCCGGCAGGTCGACCGGATTCGTCGCCGTCGGGCGGCCGGCTACGGGTTGCGACGTGGCGGGAGGCCGGCCTGCGCCGAAGGCGACCACCACGCCGGCGCCTTCCCTTGCCCAGCGGCACTTGTGTTTGCCCGGGTAGTCGTACGGCTTGCGCATTCCCGTGAGGCCGGGGACCGCTGCGACGTCCTCGTCGGTGATCAGCCCGCAGGGATCGAGTGTCACGAACGAGTTGAGCGCGGGTTCGCGGTGCGTGACGTGCCCGTCGAGCACCACCTGGATGACGTGGTTCATGGCGGCTTCGGCGATTTCGCAGGTGTCGGCGTCGTTCGGGGACTCGTAGGCGTACACCTCCACGGTGATGCCGTCCGGGAACACCAGTAACTGCGCGCACGTCGACCCATCGGGGCGCTGACCCACCCACAGTCCGCGCTCCACGTCTCGCTGGTGGTCCATCTCCGGGAGGGTCGCCAGTTCTTCCAGCAGACCAACATTGACGGTCACCGAGCGGTCGTCCGCTGTCTCCACCAGGATCGTGCAATAGTCGAGTGTCAGCTCGGGTTCGCCGTACCTGGCACTGCCGACGGTGTCGAACGCCGACGGGTCGGTCAGCGAGCACGGCGCGACCGTGGTGAGGTCCTCGAACACCGACGTGGCCGTCAGTTCCTTCGGCTCCGGCAGAGTTTCACCGGCCGTCGGCATGCCCCCGTAGCGCGACGTGCACGCGGACAGCGCCATCAACGCCACGACGGCGATGACCCGAGGTAGGACTGCCGGTTTGCTCACGCCCCATTTTCTCCCCTACGCGGACCGAATTACGCACGTGGGCGCGAACATTTCGGAATGTTCCAGGTAAAGGTGAGCGATGCGTGACGCGCTATCCCTCCGCGGCGAGCTGACCGCACGCGGCGGCAATCTCCTGACCTCGCGTGTCGCGGACCGTGCAGGCGACGCCGCCCTCGTTGACGCGGCGGACGAACTCGCGCTCCACCGGCTTCGGGGACGCGTCCCACTTCGAGCCCGGCGTCGGGTTCAGCGGGATCACGTTCACGTGGCCAGCTGCGCCAGGTGCTTGCGCAACCGCTTCGCCAGGAGGTCGGCCCGCCACGGCTGGTCGTTCACGTCGCGGATCAGGGCGTACTCGATCGACACGCGACGGCCGGACGTGTCCGCGTAGTACCGCGCCGCCTCCAGCACCTCGTCGACCGACCAGCGGTTGTTCACCGGGACGAGGGTGTCGCGTAGTTCGTCGTCCGGGGTGTGCAGGGATACGGCCAGGCGGACCTGCATCTTCTCGTCCGCCAGCTTGCGGATCGCCGGCGCCAGGCCGACCGTCGAGACCGTCACCGAACGCTGTGAGATGCCCAGGCCGGAGGGTGCCGGCTCCGTGATCCGCCGCACCGCGGCGACCACGCGCTTGTAGTTCGCCAGCGGTTCACCCCCGACAACGCACTTACAACGATCTCTGACGGGACATTTGCCCTGGTCATTCTAGGTTCAGAGCCCGAGAACCTGCCGCAGCCCCGAGTCCACCGCACGCATCAACGCCGCGGACACCTGCCCAACCGCGCCGGTCAGCTCATCCTTGTCCAGCGTGACCAACGCCGTCACATTCACCACCGAATCACGCGGAAGCCCTGCCGCGCCCGCAGGCACGAACACATTCCCCGGTGCGGCACCCAGCCGCGTGTTGGACGTGAGAACCGCGACCAGCACCGTCGCAAGCCGGCTTTGGTTATAGGGATCCGACTGGATCACCAGCACCGGGCGACGCTTGGCCGGCCGGGAACCGACCGCCTCGCCAAGATCTACCCAATGCACACTTCCCCGTTCGATCACCACTCGTCGTCCGTCTGCGCCAACCGGTGACGCCCCGCAGCGACCGCGGCCTCGGCGGAGTCATCCTCACCGATCATCGCAAGCGCCGCATCAATATCGCTGGTCAACGACTCAGCCCGCAGATGATCAAGGTAGTACTGTGCCGCACGGGTGTAGAACTCCGACCGGCTGACGCCAAGCTCCCCAGCACACTGCTCAACCTGGGCGAAAGTCCCGTCAGGCACCGAAATCGCAGTCTTCATGAACTGAGTATAACTCGGTATAACAGCTGTGGCGACTCTCCCTCTGCCTTCGGCGGCGGGCTGCCCACAGGCGGCGGCGATCTCCTGGCCACGGGTGTCGCGGACCGTGCGGGCACGCCCTCGGCGTTCACCTGCCGCACGAATTCCCGCTCCGCCGGATGGCGGCAGATATCCACCCAGTGATCGCGCCGCGATGGTTCACGCGTTGATCGCGTCGCGCTCGACGGTCAGGTCGGCACGGTCTGCAGCGGCACGGCCGGCCTGCCAGCCGGCTCCGTTGGTGACGGACACCGAGCGTTGCACGGTGTGGCTGAACATCGCCGCGAAGGTCTCCTCGACCACGCGGGACCGCTTGGCCAGCACCGGTAGCAGCCGGGCGTCCTCGGCCGGGGCGTGTGCACGGGTACCGGCGTCGTCGAGACGCTCACCGATTCGTGTGGCGTAGGCGACGAGGTAGGACTGCCGGAACGACCGGGTCCGCGACGTTCCGGCGCGGGTGACCTGGCTGCCCTCGGCGACCATCGTGCGGGTGGCCTGCACCAGCAGGGAGGTGCTCAGCAGTTCGGTGATCTCCAGGTCCATCTCCTCTCCCACGACGGCGAGCAACCCCAGCTTCGAGTAGAAGACGGTTCTGCACCGGTTGGCCCGCGCGATGGCCGCCACCAGATGAGACTTAGCGTCCACGTACGGGCTGTCCAACCAGAGCCCGTGACGCGAGCACCCTGGGGCTGCGTGTAATCATGATCGCGGACGCCAACGCGGCACGACGCGACGAGACCCCGACGCCACGCTGCACACCATCTATCGGACATTCGGAGATATGCGTCCCACCTCCGACGTGATCACGATGATCACAGAGAGCCCAACCTCGTGATTCATCTGGGAACGAACCTTCTGCCGCGAGTCGGGCGGTGTGCTCAGCCGGATGCCACGCCCATGGCAACATGAGAACGCGGCCAGCTACCCCTCGGCGGCGAGCTGCCCACACGCGGCAGCGATCTCCTGACCACGAGTGTCACGCACCGTACACGCCACTCCCCCAGCATTCACCCGACGCACGAACTCCCGCTCCGCCGGCTTCGGCGACGCATCCCACTCCGAACCCTGGCGAATCACATTCACATGCACCAACTGCCCCAGATGCTGACGCAACCGCTTCGCCAACAAATCCGCACGCCACAGCTGATCATTCACATCCCTGATCAGGGCATACCCGATCGAAACACGGGCGGCCCGACACGTCCGCGTAGTACCGCGCCGCTTCCAGGACCTCTTCCACCGGCCAGCGGTTGTTCACCGGCACCAGGGTGTCACGCCACTCGCCATCCGGCGTGTGCAGCGACACCGCCAACCGGACCTGCATCCGCTCGTCGGCCAGCTTCCGGATCGCTGGCGCCAAACCCACCGTCGACACCGTCACTGCCGTCGCGAAATCCCAAAACCACTAGGAGCAGGATCAGTGATTCTCCGTATCGCCGCGACTACTCTCCGAATTGAGGCTAAGGGTTCACCCCTGACAACACACTTACAACGATCACGTGGTCAGTCGCCAGCCGCAGGGCCGTACCACTGTAATGCCTGACCAGTCACTGCCGCGATGCGCTCGAAGTCGTGGTCCCGGTGCAGAAGCGTCAGTCCCTGCAACTCGGCAGTGGCGGCGACAACAAGGTCGACTGGCCCTGCGCTTCGATGCTGGCCCTTTGCGGTGAGCTCGCCCTGGACCACCCAGGCGCGATCGTAAGCGCGGTCGGCGACGGGCGCCCAGCCAAACAGTGCCCGCATATCGTCGACCCCCCGCTCACGGTCAGCGACTGATCTTGCGCTGTAGAAGAACTCCAGCTCGGTGATGGGGCACACCGCGATGAGCCCTGCCGCAGCTGCCCGGTCCCAGCCGAACGACTCGGCGTCCGGTCGCATCAGCCGGGCCAACGCACTGGTGTCGATCAGAAACTCAGCCGCGTTCACCGACGATAATCTCGCTTGTCCTCGAACACGTCCAAATCGAAAGCGCCCTCGGCAGCGGAAGCCCGCAACCGAGCCAAAGCCAAGGCCCTACGGCGATTCTCCAGAACCTCGCGGAGAGCCGCGTTGACCGTCTCCTTCTTCGTACTGGTCCCCAACGCCTTGGACACATCGGCCACCAAGTCGTCGTCGAGGTCGATCACAGTCCGAGCCATCGGCCCACCTCCATGATATCAAGATCTGCATCAATGATATCAGGCGCTCTATCCAATGACGACCTCGCGGCTCAGCCTTCGGCAGCAAGTTGACCGCACGCCGCAGCGATCTCCTGACCACGAGTGTCACGCACCGTACACGCCACTCCCCCAGCATTCACCCGACGCACGAACTCGCGCTCCACCGCCTTCGGCGACGCATCCCACTCCGAACCAGGCGTCGGATTCAACGGGATCACGTTCACATGCACCAGCTGACCGAGATGCTGACGCAGCCGTCGAGCCAGCAGATCCGCCCGCCAAGGCTGATCGTTCACATCTCTGATCAGGGCATACTCGATCGAGACACGACGACCGGTCACATCGGCGTAGTAGCGGGCCGCCGACAGGACCTCATCGACCGGCCAGCGGTTGTTCACCGGCACCAGGGTGTCACGCGACTCGTCATCCGGCGTGTGCAACGACACCGCCAACCGGACCTGCATCCGCTCATCGGCCAACTTCCGGATCGCCGGCGCCAGACCGACCGTCGACACCGTCACGTTCCGCTGCGAAATCCCAAAACCAGCCGGTGCCGGATCGGTGATCCTCCGTACCGCCGCGACTACTCTCCGAAGCGACGCAAGAGGTTCGCCCATGCCCATGAACACGATGTTCGACAGCCGGCCCGGCTCGCCCAGGTCGCCGTCGCGCATCGCGGCCGCCGCTGCCCGGACCTGGTCCACGATCTCCGCGGTCGACAGGTTGCGCTCCAGGCCACCCTGGCCGGTCGCGCAGAACGGGCACGCCATGCCGCAGCCTGCCTGCGACGACACGCACAGCGTCACGCGGTCCGGGTAGCGCATCAGGACGCTCTCCAGCAGTGTGCCGTCGTGGGCACGCCACAGCGTCTTGCGGGTGGTGTTGTCGTCGCAGCTCACGTGGCGGACCACGGAGAGCAACGGGGGCAGCAGGGCGTCTCCCAGGCGAGCACGGGCCGCGGCCGGGATGTCGGTCATCGCCGACGCGTCTGCCGTCAGGCGGCCGAAGTAGTGGTTCGAGAGCTGGTTCGCGCGGAACGGCTTCTCGCCCAGCTCGGTCACGGCTGTGCGCCGCTCCTCTACCGACAGGTCGGCCAGGTGACGGGGTGGGAGGCCGCGCTTGGGCGCGTCGAAGACCAGAGGCAGTGCAGTCATAACTCGTCCAGTGTCCCACGAGCTGCCGACTGTGCTGGTCAGAGGCCAATATGCGCTCGTACGTTGCATCTCGATAGTTTCCGATATATCGTGAAGCTATCGCGATACCCCGCGATACTTCACCAGGGGAGGAACCCATCATGCGTCCATCATTCGGACACGGAAGTCCATTCGAGGGTCACGCTTCGTTCGGCGACCCGCGTGTGCACGCCCTGCGCGAGCACCTGCACTCACCAGAAGCCCGTGGCGGTGTGCCGTTCCCGCCATTCCCACCCGGCCCGTGGCCGGGGCCAGGGGGACCCGGGGGGCCGGGAGGTCCCGGGCCGTTCGGGGGGTTCCCCGGCGGTCCGGGCCGGGGGCACGGCCGCGGTCGTGGCCGTGGCGAGCGGTTCGGCGGGCGTGGCAGGCGGTCCCGGCGCGGCGACGTCCGCGCGGCGATCCTCGCGCTGCTCACGGAACGGCCCATGCACGGCTACGAGATGATCCAGGAGATCAAGGAGCGCAGCGGCGACCTGTGGCGACCCAGCCCCGGCTCCGTCTACCCGACGCTCCAGCTCCTCGCCGACGAGGGTCTGATCAACGACGAGGGCAGCGGCTCGCGCCGTCTCTACGCCCTCACCGACGAGGGTCGTGAGGCCGCCGCGAAGATCGGGACCCCGCCGTGGGAGGAGATCGCCCGCGACGCCGACCCGCGTGACGTCAACCTCCGTGACGCCATCGGCGGGCTCATGGGGGCGACCGTCCAGGTCGCCCACGCCGCTACCGACGACCAGAAGCGGCGGGCTGTCGAGGTCCTCAACGAGGCCCGGCGTGAGCTGTACGCGATCCTCGGCGAGGCCCCGCCTGCCGAGGACGACTCGGACGACGAGGATCCCGAGGACAACAACGAATAACGACCGCGACGGCCGTCCTGCTCCTCGCAGGGCGGCCGTCGTTCACCGCACGATCAGGCCCATCGGCTTTCGCCTGGTCAGCACGCGGTAGCCGACCGGGAACTCCAGGCCGGGGACCTCTCTGACCGCGCGGTCGGCCACTCGGGCGGAGAACTCGATGCGCAGCACCGACTCCAGGCTCCTGCGGTCCGTGAAGCGCCAGCGCGTCTCGACGTTCTGGCGAGAAAAACCCATTCGGGTGAAAAACCGGTCGACCTCGTCCGCGTCGTACTTCGGTAGGTCGCCGCGCATCCAGTCGCCGTACGGGCGGTGCCGCACGTCCAGGTCCACGATCGCCAGGACCCCTCCCGGGCGGAGCACACGGTCGGCCTCGGCAAGTCCTGGTTCGCAGCCTGGGCCGAAGAAGTACGCGGTCCTGGCGTGTGCCACGTCCACACTCGCGTCGGGCAGCGGTAGGTGCTGCGCCGAACCCAGCACTGCCTCCACGGTCGGCATGCCGGCTACCCGGTTCTGTGCGAGCTTGACCAACGGGGCGTGCGGCTCCACACCCGTGACGTGCCTGGCGGTCGCGGCGAACCTCGGCAGGTGGAACCCCGCGCCGCAGCCGATGTCGACCACGTCCCGGGCCGCCCAGTCGGCCACCGACGACAGCATGCGCCAGACGTCGCCGCCGACGTCCTGGGCCTGGTTCTCCAGCTCGTAGAGTTCGGGCCACTGCCAGATGTTCGGGCTCGGCAACGCCTCGATGCCACGACGCACGGCGGCTATCCGTTCCCGAGCGCGCGACACCAATCCCACGCCGTCAAGCAAACCACCATCTAGCTCGGCACGAACAGACGCAACAGCAACCACGCCGCGACCGCCGAGGGAAGCAGCGAGTCGAGCCGATCCATCAGCCCGCCGTGGCCGGGCAGCAGGTTGCCCATGTCCTTGATTCCCAGGTCCCGCTTGATCAGCGACTCCACCAGGTCACCGACGGTCGCCGTGCACACCAGCGCCGCGCCGAACAACGCGCCCTGCCACCACTGGCCGTCGAGCAGGAAGACCACCGCGAGCGTCCCGGCGGCGATCCCCAGGACCATCGAGCCGACAAAGCCCTCCCAGGACTTCTTGGGGCTGATGTTCGGCGCCATCGGGTGGCGGCCGAGTTTCGCGCCGGTCGTGTAGCCGCCGACGTCGTTGCAGACCACCACGATGATGAAGCACACCACCCTCGCCACGCCGTCCTCGGCGACCACGAGCATCGCGGCGAACGACGCGAACAGCGGCACGTACGCGGCGGACAGGATCGAGGCGCCGACGTCGCGGACGTAGCCGTCCGCTCCCCCGCGCAGCCGCCAGACCAGGCAGACCAGGATCGTGACCACGAACGCGGCGAGCAGGCCGTTGCGGCCGAAGGGCCACGACAGCCAGACCATGGCCTGACCGCCGATGAGCACCGGCCACAGCGTGACCCGGATGTCGCCGCCGCGCCTGAGCGCGCCTGCCAGCTCGTAGGTGCCCATCGCGACCGCGAGCGCGACGATCCCCACGAAGATCTGTCGCACGGTCAGCAGCGAGACGAGCACCGCTGCGCCGAGCAGGACGCCGACGGCGATCGCGGCCGGCAGGTTGCGCCCCCCCTGCTTCTTCTGCGGGGTCGGCGGCGCGGCCGCGTCGCCGGTCGTCACAAGGTTCTCCTCGACGGGTTCTGGCCCGGTTGGTGCGCTGATCATGTCCTTGGGCCGAGCTCAGACCTCGAGGAGCTCTGCTTCCTTGTGCTTGACGAGCTCCTCGACCTGGGCGACGTACTTGTCGGTCAGGTTCTGCAGCTCCTTCTCGGCCCGCGCCACCTCGTCCTCACCTGCCTCGCCGTCCTTGGCGATGCGGTGCAGCTCCTCGTTCGCCTTGCGTCGGACGTTGCGGATGGCGACCTTCGCGTCCTCGCCCTTGGACTTGGCGACCTTCGCCATCTCCCTGCGACGCTCCTCGGTCAGCTGGGGGATGATCACGCGGATGAGCGCGCCGTCGTTGGTCGGGTTGACGCCGAGGTCCGAGTCACGGATCGCCTTCTCGATGGCGCCGAGCTGGCTGGCGTCGTAGGGCTTGATGACCGCCATGCGTGCTTCGGGCACGTTGACGCCGGCGAGCTGGTTCAGCGGGGTCGGGGCGCCGTAGTAGTCGACGACGATCCGGGAGAACATCCCGGAGCTGGCGCGGCCGGTGCGCACGGAGGCGAGTTCCGCCTTGGCGTGCGTGACCGCACTCTCCATCTTCTCCTCGGCGTCGAACAGAGTCTCGTCGATCAAAGCCTGCTCCTGTTTCTCATCATCCCCGTCCCCCACGTGTCGCGCGGGTCGCCTCGCCCATCCGCGAGGCGCCTCCTCGGCTCCGTGCTCGTCAGGGAGTGCTGACGACGGTGCCGATCCTCTCACCACGCACCGCGCGGGCGATGTTCCCCTCGGTGAGCAGATTGAACACGATGATCGGCATGTTGTTGTCCATGCACAGGCTGAACGCTGTGGCGTCCGCGACCGCGAGCCCCTGTTCGAGTACCTCGCGGTGAGTGATGTGCTCGTACATCTTGGCGTCCGGGTCGGTCTTCGGGTCAGCGGTGTAGACGCCGTCGACCGACTTGGCCATGAGCACGACCTCGCAGCCGATCTCCAGCGCGCGCTGGGCGGCCGCGGTGTCGGTGGAGAAGTACGGCATGCCGACGCCACCCGCGAAGATCACCGCGCGGCCCTTCTCCAGGTGCCGCTCGGCGCGGCGCGGGATGTAGGGCTCGGCGATCTGGCCCATGGTGATCGCCGTCTGCACCCGGGTGTCGATGCCCAGCTTCTCCAGGAAGTCCTGCAACGCCAGGCAGTTCATGACGGTGCCCAGCATCGCCATGTAGTCGGCGCGGTCGCGGTCCATGCCACGCTGCGACAGCTCGGCACCCCGGAAGAAGTTGCCGCCGCCGATCACGATCGACACCTGGACCCCGTCGCGGACGACCTCGGCGATCTGCCGGGCGACCGTGGCGACCACGTCGGGGTCGACGCCGACCTCGCCGCCGCCGAACATCTCTCCGCCGAGCTTGAGCAGCACTCTGCGGAAACCGTGCCTGCGTAGATCCATGGGTCTCCCCTCGGTGGTCTTTCTACAGGCGAATGCCCCGCCCTCGGTGTTCATCGAGGGCGGGGCACCGCCTGGGGTCCAGGCTCGGAGATCAGGACTGGCCGATCTCGAAGCGGGCGAACCGGGTGACCGTCACACCGGCCGCGTCGAGAAGCGCCTTCACGGTCTTCTTCGAGTCCTGCACGGACGCCTGCTCGGTGAGCACGACGTCCTTGTAGAACCCGTTGACCCGACCCTCGGTGATCTTGGGCAGTGCCGCCTCCGGCTTGCCCTCCTCGCGGGCGGTCTCCTCGGCGATGCGGCGCTCGTTGGCCACGACGTCCTCGGGGACCTCGTCACGGGTGACGTACCGCGGCTTCATCGCGGCGACCTGCATGGCGGCGCCACGAGCGGCCTCCGCGTCGTCACCGGTGTACTCGACCACGACGCCGACGGTCGGCGGCAGGTCGGGGTCGCGGCGGTGCAGGTAGGTCGTGACGGTGCCGTCGAACACGGCCACCCGGCGCAGCTCGAGCTTCTCGCCGATCTTGGCGGAGAGGTCCTGCAGGGCGTCGGTGACCGTCTGGCCGTCCACGTCGGCCTTGAGCAGGCTGTCCACGTCGGCAGGCTTCGTGGCCTTGGCGGCGGTCACGATCTTGTTCGCGAGGGCGGTGAAGTCGGCGTTCTTCGCGACGAAGTCCGTCTCGCAGTTCAGCTCGATCATGACGCCGCCGTCGGCCGCGACCAGGCCGTTGGCGGTCGTGCGCTCCGCACGCTTGCCGACGTCCTTGGCGCCCTTGATGCGAAGCAGCTCGACTGCCTTGTCGAAGTCGCCGTCGGCCTCGTCGAGGGCCTTCTTACAGGCCATCATGCCCGCGCCGGTGAGCTCACGGAGCCGCTTCAGGTCGGCCGTGGTGTAGTTCGCCATTGTGGCTTAGTCCATCCTTCTTTCGGTTCGCTTACTCGGAGGCTGCCGGGGTGTCCGTAGCCGCCGCGTCGCCGCCGGCCGGGGCGGCGTTCTGGCCGACGAGGAGCTCCTGCTCCCACTCCGGCAGCGGCTCGGCCGCGCCGGGCTGCGGCTTCTCGTCGCCGTCCGCGACACCGTTGCGCACGCCGGAGCGGGCCATCAGGCCGGCGGCCGCGGCCTCGGCGACGACCTTGGTCAGCAGCGCGGCGGAGCGGATCGCGTCGTCGTTGCCCGGGATCGGGTAGTCGACCTCGTCGGGGTCGCAGTTGGTGTCGAGGATCGCGACGACCGGGATGTGGAGCTTGCGCGCCTCACCGACCGCGATGTGCTCCTTCTTGGTGTCGACGATCCACACCGCGCTGGGCACCTTGGCCATGTCGCGGATACCGCCGAGGGTCCGCTCCAGCTTGTCCTTCTCACGGGTCAGCATCAGGATCTCTTTCTTGGTGCGACCCTGGAAGCCACCGGTCTGCTCCATCGTCTCCAGCTCCTTGAGGCGCTGGAGACGCTTGTGCACGGTCTGGAAGTTGGTCAGCATGCCGCCGAGCCAGCGCTGGTTCACGAAGGGCATGCCCACGCGGAGCGCCTCGTTCGCGATGGCTTCCTGCGCCTGCTTCTTCGTGCCGACGAACAGGATGGTCCCACCGTGCGCGACGGTCTCCTTGATGAACTCGTACGCGCGGTCGATGTAGGACAGCGTCTGCTGCAGGTCGATGATGTAGATGCCGTTGCGCTCGGTGAAGATGTAGCGCTTCATCTTCGGGTTCCAGCGGCGGGTCTGATGCCCGAAGTGCACGCCGGAGTCGAGCAGCTGCTTCATGGTGACGACGGCCATGGCCTGGTTCGCACCTTCTTCTATGTCTTGCGTACCGGGATGTCGGTCCGGCACGGTGTCGGTTGCCGCGAGGTGACGTGGGTGTCTCCCCGCCCTGGTGCCGGTGCGGGCAGCCGGACCCTTGACTGTGTTCGAGCGTTGTCTCGGGACCGCCGGATGCCGCTGCCGCGATAGCGAGCGCACTGGCACGCGAAGTCGACCCGCGTTGCCACGAGCCGCGTTGGCAGTCTACGCGGTCCCCCCAACCTGCGGTGAACCCGGGCGGCCAGTTGTCCACAACCCACCCGGTTGTCCACAGCCCGGCTCTCTTCTCCCACCCGCGTCGCCCCCTACCGGCATCGTGGTCCCATGAACCTTCACCACCCGCTACTCCACCTCTTGCTGCTCACACTGACCTGGTCAGGCGTGTCGCCGGCTCCCGGACGACCGCCGCCCGACCTCGTGTCCACGAGGGCTGCGGTGTTCGGCTGGCCGCTCGCGTCGCCGCACCCGGTGGTGCGTCCGTTCCGGCCGCCCGCGAACCCGTACGGGCCAGGTCACCGAGGTGTCGACCTGGGCGGTCCGGTCGACGGGGAGGTTCTGGCTGCCGGTGACGGTGTCGTCCTGTTCGCCGGGCCGATCGCCGGGCGGGGCGTGGTGTCGGTCAGCCATGCGGGCGGGGTTCGCACTACCTACGAGCCGCTCACGGTGCTCGTGGCCTCGGGTCAGCGGGTGACTCGTGGGACGGTCGTGGGTCGGCTTGCCGCCGGTCACTGCTTACCCGAGGCGTGTCTGCACTGGGGTGCGCGCCGGGGCGTGGAGTACCTGGACCCGTTGGGGCTGCTCTCGACCGGCCGCCTACGCCTCAAGCCGTGGGGAGGTCCTGTGCGCTGAAGGATCGGTGGTCGCGACTGACGGCTGTTGGGAGAGCATCCGGTCGCGGGCTCGGCCGGGGTGGGCCGGCTCTCGGCCGGGGTGAGCCGGCCGAGCGTGTGACGTGGTCGCGTGTTCGGGGAGACGGGGGCGTCGGCGAGGTGATCGGCGTCGTGGACGGAGGGATTGGTGCCTTTTGGGGAAGTATTGGCGGGCAGACCGTTGGCGCACTCGATCCGCGTTGCCGCTCTCGTTCGAGTCGCGTTTGCTGCTCTCGTTCGAGCCACGTTTGGTGCTCTCGTTCGAGCCACGTTGCCAGGGTGAGGCGGGATCGCAGAGGTAACTGGTCGTCTCGGTGGCCATCGTGATGTCGGGTCATGGTGTCTGGGGGATGGCGCGTCACGCGCCGACTCCCAAGTCCCGGCCTACGACCTGTGCAATGCCCTTGGCAGGGTGCGGATGGTGGCGATCATCCGGTCCCGCACTCGCGGTTCGTTGTGGCCGTTTGGGAGTGCGGCAGCATCACGAGCCGGCTGGCGCTTCGATCAGGGGGCCGAGCGATGACCTGTTGGTTTGTCCATGATCAGGTCGCCCTCCGGTGTTCCGGGACGGCTCGGTTGGTTTCTTCGGCGGGAAATTCGCTGGTCTCGACGACGTTCGGGGTGCGCGGTGGGTTGTGGTGGCCTGGTGTCGCGGTCGGCGCGCGGCTCGGCCTGTGCGCGGACACGGCGAGGTCGCGGACACGCGGCGAGGTCGCCGACGCGGGAAGCGGGCCAGGTCAGGCGTCGGTCTTCTCCAGCAGCTTCGCGCGTAGTCGTAGCACGGCGCGGGTGTGGAGTTGGCAGACTCGGGACTCGGTGACTCCGAGGACGCGGCCGATTTCGGCGAGGGTGAGGTTCTCGAAGTAGTACAGCGTGACCACTACCCGGTCCCGTTCGGCGAGGTGTGCGATCGCCTGGGCGAGTTGGCGTCGGTTGTCCTGGTCGACCAGGAGGGCGACGGGGTCGAGGGCTTCCTGGTCCTCGAGGATGTCGGCCAGTGGTGTGGGGCCTCGGCCCGCGGCGGCCAGTTCGTCCAGCGCCACGACGCTGGTCAGCTGTAGTTGTGCGTAGACGTCGCGCAGCTCGTTCAGCGAGAGGCCCAGTTCGTCGGCCAGTTCGCCGTCGGTCGGGGTGCGGCGGAGTTGGGCGCCCAGGCGTTCCAGTGCTCGCTCCACCTCTCGTGCTCGGCCGCGTACCGAGCGGGGGACCCAGTCCTGGGCGCGGAGGTCGTCGAGGATGGCGCCTCGGATGCGCTGCATGGCGTAGGTCTCGAACTTGAGGCCGCGTTCCGGCTCGAACTTCTCGATGGCGTCGACCAGGCCGAAGATGCCCGACTGGATCAGGTCGGCCACCTCCACGTGCGCGGGTAGTCCTGTGCCGACCCTGCCTGCGACGTACTTGACCAGTGGCGCGTAGTGCAGCACCAGGCGGTCTCGTAGGAGCTGCTCCCGCTGCTCGCCAAACTGGCGCCAGAGGGCGACGATGCCGGCTTCGACGTCGTCGAAGGTTCGTTGGTCGCCGGGGAGCACCCCGGCGGTCTCACCGAACCCGAACGTCACGGACACCCTGCTCCCGTTACCCGCCAACCCGATCGCGTCGCCGGCCACCCCGGCGTCGCCGCCGGGTCTGTTGGTCCCGACGACCAGCACGCGGGCCCCGTCCACGAAGGACCGACCATCGCCGACGACCCCGCCACCGCGACGTTCGCCGTTCCCATCACCTCGACGTTCACCGTTTCCGCCACCGCGGCGGTCACCGTTTCCGCCACCATGACGCTCGCCGTCTCCGCCACCGTGACGGTCACCGTTCGCGTCACCATGACGTTCGCCGTTCGCGGCGCCGTGGCGCGCGACGTGCAAACCACCATGACGCTCGACGTTCGTGCCACCGCGGTTTTCGCCGTTGGGCCGCCACCGTCCTTCGGCGGGCTGTTCGTCGGTGGCATGTCCTTCGGCGACGCGTCCGTTGCCGTTGCGTTCGCCTGTGGGGGGTCTGTCGGTGTCGTTGGTGATGTGCTCGTCGTGGTGTTCACGGGCGTCGTTCGAGGTCACGAGCCTGGTTGGTCCACTCCCACCATACGAGCCGTTTGCACTGACGGCAGCCCACGCCGCGACCACGGCGAGTTCATGGTCACCGTTGGCGCCGTTGCGCGGGACCGTGTCGTACGACGCAGCGTCCACGTTCGTATCGTCGCTGTGACCACCGTCCGCGTAACGTTCGGCGGCTCTCGCGTTTGGTAGTGCCTCGATGACGAGACGTTCGTGTCTGTCGTGTCTGTCGTGTCTGTCTTGTTCGTCACGGGCTCGGTTGTTCGGCGCGTCCTGGGGGTGGTGGGCCGGGTGGGCGTTCGTGTCGTGGTCGTCGGGGGTGCCGTCGGATGGCATGCGCGTGTCGAGCGTCACGGTGGCGAGCCTTCCGCCACCGGACGTCCTGCGCGTCCGCAAACCTTCCCCTTCATCGGGAGCGGGGGTGGGCTCGGTCATGGATTGCCTTCAGCCGTTCGACGGTCACATGGGTGTAGAGCTGCGTTGTTGCAAGCGTAGCGTGACCAAGCAGCTCCTGGACGCTACGAAGATCTGCGCCACCTTCGAGCAGATGTGTCGCGGCAGAGTGACGCAATCCATGCGGTCCCATGACGGGAACACCCGGAACTGCGTTCACAGCCTCGTGCACGATACGTCGAACACTGGCCGGTTGGAACCGGCCGCCGCGCGCGCCGAGCAACAACGACGGCGGTGACGACGGCCTCGCCAAGGCCGGTCGACCACGCCGTATCCAGTCGATGACCGCCCGAGCCGCCGGCTCACCGAACGGCACCGTGCGCTCCTTGCCTCCCTTCCCGAGTACGACCACGACCCGCCTGTCGAGGTCGACGTCGTCGATATCGAGTCCGCACAGCTCGGACACGCGAATGCCCGTCGCGTACAGCAGCTCCAACAACGCGTGGTCACGCAGTGCGACCGGATCGAGCTCGGCCGCGCCCTTCCCCGACGCGTCGAGCACCTCCACCGCCTGGTCCTGCCGCAGCACCGAGGGCAGCTTCCGGTGCCGGCGCGGCGCGGCCAGCCGAGACCCTGGGTCGGTCTCGAGGTGCCCACGCCGGTGCGCCCACGCCGTGAACGTCCTCGCCGCCGCGGACCGCCGCGCCATCGTCGTGCGGCTCACCCCGGCCGACCGCTGCGCGGCCAGCCACGCCCGCAGCGCGATGAGGTCCAGTGCCGCGACGCCCCGGCCCCGGCTCCGGTCGATGCTTCGCGCGTCACCGACCACCGGCAGTCCGTGCAGGAACCCGAGCAGGGAGACGACATCGGTCACGTAGGCACGCACCGTGTGCGCCGAGAGCCCACGCTCGAGCCCCAGGTGCCGCTCGTAGTCGGCCACGACGGTGCTCACCGGCTCGGGCAGCTTCGCTCGGACCTGGTGCAGATCGACCCTTTTGCGTGACTCGGTCACCCGTCTGACGCTGCGCCATTCCGCCTGGCGGGTCAAGTACCGCCACGCGCGATCGTCGGGTCAGCGCCCGTGTTCGCCTCCCTTCGCCTGTCGCCAGCCGTCCTCGCCGCGCTCGACGTGGCCCGTGAGCTCCAGCTCCGGGAGCAGTGCCCGGACCCGGTCGAGCGGCACGCCGGAGTCCACCGCGACCTCCTCCGCGGCGCAGCCCTCCTCGCGGCGCAGTGCCTCGTGGACGCGGAGCGCCTGGTCGGCGAGTCCGTCGGTGCTGCGGCGTGCGGACCTCCCCTCGGTGCGGAGGTGCTCACCGACCGGCCCGACCGCCTCGAGGATCTCGCCGACCGAACCCGCGAGCGTGGCCGCACCCGTCCGCAGCAGGTCGTGGCAGCCGACGGACATCGCGGAGGTGATCGGCCCCGGCACCGCCAGCACGACCTTGCCCAGCGCGGCGGCGGTCGTCGCCGTGTTCCTGGCGCCGCTGCGCACGCCTGCCTCGACCACGACCGTCGCCGACGACAGTGCCGCGATCAGCCGGTTCCGCACCAGGAACCGGTGCCGCGCCGGGTTGGTGCCCGGTGGGTACTCGCTGATGACGAGCCCGCTCGCGGCGACCGCCTCCAGGAGGCCGCTGTGCCCCGCCGGGTACGGGATGTCGATGCCGCAGCCCAGCACCGCGACGGTCTGGCCGCCCGCCTTCAGCGCACCGCGGTGAGCCGCGCCGTCGATCCCGTAGGCGGCACCGGACACGACCGTCATGCCCGCGTTGCCGAGTGCGTACCCGATCTCACTCGCGACGAGGTCGCCGTAGCCGGTGGCCGCCCGCGCGCCGATGACCGAGACCGCCCGGTCGAACACCTCGCCCACCTCCGCCGTGCCACGCACCCACAGCCCGAGCGGCGTGCCCGCGCCGCGCAGCCCCCGGTCGGTCGGCGGACCGAGACAGAGCAGCTGCCACGCGGGCCACTCGGGGTCCTCGGGCATCAGCAGGCGGCCTCCGACCTTCTCCGCGGCGGCGAGGTCCTCCTCCGCGAGGTCCACGTGTCGGCGCGCCTCGCTCTCGTTCGCGACGAGCTGCGGCACATCGCCCCGCCGGACGCGCTCGGCCGCGGCCAGCGCACCCACCACGTTGACGAACGCGTGCAGCGCGAACGCGGGCGGTTCGGCGACCCGCATGAGGTAGGCCCTGGCGAGCCGGACCTCCTCGACGGCCTGCGCGGTCATGCGGCCCTCCTCAGGCTCGCCGCGGACGACGTGGCACAACAGTCCGGTCCCCTGGTGAAGCAGACGGGCGAGTCGGGCGGTGGCAGTGCCGCGTGCACTGACGGCCGATGCATGCGCGGGCACGTGCCCTGGGCAGCGGTGAGTGGCCGGAAGGCGAGGTCGCGGCCACTCGGGTTCGACAGGTTCATCGTCGATACCTTTCTGTTGGTGAGCTAGGCGACCCGGCGGTCGCGGAACTCGAGGGCGGCCGCCACGTGGTCGGCCGTGGGTTGTTCGACCTCGGCGAGATCGGCGAGGGTCCAGGACACCCGCAGGCAACGGTCCGCGCCCCGGGCCGTGACGGCGCCGACGTCGAGGCCATGGTCGAGCAGGGCGGTGGCGTTCCTCGGTAAGCCGTACTCGCGGCGGAGGATCGGGCCCGGCGCCTGTGCGTTGGTGAGCCAGCCGTGTTTCTTCCAGCGTTCGGCCGCCCTGGCTCGCGCGTGCGCGACCCGCTTGCGGACGACGGCCGTCGACTCGGGGACCACGCCGTCGGCGCGGGACAGTGCGGTGATCGGGCGCATGCGGACCCTCAGGTCCACGCGATCCAGCAGTGGACCGGAAAGCCGGGCCGTGTAGCGGCGTTTGGCGTGCGGGGTGCAGGTGCAGTCGAACTCCCTCGGCGGGGCGCACGGGCACGGGTTGGTCGCCAGTACCAGCTGGAACCTCGCGGGGTAGCGGACGACACCGTCCCGGCGGGCGAGCCGGATCTCCCCTTCCTCCAGGGCGGTTCGCAGTGCCTCGAGCCGGTCCGGGGCGAACTCGCAAGCCTCGTCCAGCAGGAGCACACCATTGTGTGAATGGCTGATCGCACCGGGCCGCGCCAGACCCACGCCGCCGCCGACCAGAGCAGGCACGGAGCAGGTGTGATGTGGCGCGATGAAGGGTGGGAAGGCCACCAGGGGTGACTCCGGCGCGAGGATTCCCGCGATGGAGTGAATTGCCGTGACCTCCAGGGCCTGGTCGAGGGTGAGGGAAGGAAGGAGACCGGGGAGGCGCTGCGCGAGCATCGTCTTGCCGGTGCCCGGTGGGCCGGTCATCAGGAGGTGGTGGCCGCCGGCCGCGGCCACCTCCAGGGCCCAGCGGGCCTCGGGTTGACCGACGACGTCCACGAGGTCGGGAGCCTCGGTCTGCGGTGGCGCCGAGTGCGGTTCGGGTCTGCGGAGGGCTTCGGACTCACCACGGAGCCAGTGGAGGACCTCGGTGAGGTGTTCCGCGCCGAACACCTCCAGGCCGGTGACCAGCGCGGCCTCGGGAAGGGCCTGTACCGGGACGATGGCGCGCCTGAGCTGTGCCTTCCTGGCGGCGAGAAGACCGGGGAGGACGCCCCTGACCGTGCGGATCCGGCCGTCCAGCGCCAGTTCGCCCATGAGGACGGTCTTGTCCAGGCGTTCCGCGGGTTCCAGGCCCGCGGCGACCAGCACCGCGCAGGCCAGGGCGACGTCGTAGCCCGAGCCGCCCTTCGGCAGGGCGGCCGGGGACAGGGCGAGGGTGACCAGTTCCTCCGGCCACGCGCGTTGGCTGTTGCGGACGGCGGCGCGGACACGCTCCTTGGCCTCGTTCAGCGAGGCGTCGGGGAGGCCGACGATCTGGGTCCGAGGGCGGCCGCCACCGATGTCGGCCTCGATCTCCACCGCCACGCCGTCCACACCGAACAGCGCCACGGACCAGGCGCGGGCGAGCGGCATCACAGCACGCCCCTGAGGTGGCTGATCCGCGGGGTTTCGCCAGCGGGCCAGGTGATGGCGACGATGTCGTAGCGGGTCGGCACGGGGCCGACGCGGTAGTCGACCCGCCAGCGGCGGGCCAGGCGCCGGATGCGGGCGGCCTTGGTGTCAGTGACGGCCTCGGCGGGAGCGCCGTAGTTGTCGCTGGTTCGGGTCTTCACCTCGCAGACGACCAGGGTGCGGCCGTCGGTGAGGACGAGGTCCAGCTCGCCCTCGGAACATCGCCAGTTCCTGGACAGGACGGTCAGGCCCTGTCTCTCCAGGTAGCGGGCAGCCAGCGCCTCCCCGCGCTCGCCGGTGGTCAGGTGCTTGGGCTTGGTCGACTTCGTGTTCGTGGTCATGCCGACGAGACTGCCGGGCCCGGCGGGTCGGAACCACGGGGTGAAGATCAACTGTGGACAACTGGAGCGGCTGTGGACAACTCCGGTCGTTCGAGATCGACGGCTTGACAGCTCGTGCTAAAGGACTCAGAACGCGAAAACCGCGAGGTCCGGTGCGGACCTCGCGGTTTCCTCGAAGAACTGCCTACGAACCGAACGGGCCTTCTTCCGGGAGGCGCAGGTCAGGCTTGTCGAGCTCCTCGACGTTGACATCCTTGAAGGTGATCACTCGGACGTTCTTGACGAACCTCGCCGGGCGGTACATGTCCCAGACCCAGGCGTCCGACATCCTCACCTCGAAGTAGACCTCGCCGTCGGAGTCCCGGACCTGCACATCCACGCCGTTGGCCAGGTAGAAACGACGCTCCGTCTCCACCACGTAGGAAAACTGGCCAACTATGTCGCGATACTCCCGGTAGAGCTGCAGCTCCATCTCGGTCTCGTACTTCTCGAGATCCTCCGCGCTCATGCGGTTTCGCGCTCCTCCTGGTCGACGGGGGACGTTGTCATTCCTGCCGGTGTTGCCAGCCTCCCAACCTGACCATTCTGGACCACGGCGGCCGCTGCCACACTCAACGCCACAGGGTGTGGCGCACGCATACCGTGTGTAATTCCCGCCGCGGTCACGTTGACGTACGACCAGCGGTGTACCCGGCTGGGCCCGTGGACCGTCAGCGCCGCGCTGTGCGCACCGGTGCAGTAGCCCTTGTGCTCGTCGAAGCCGTACTGCGGGAACTCCTCGTGCAGGTCTGCCATGATGCGGTCACGCGTCACCTTGGCCAGGATCGACGCCGCTGCCACACACGCTACCGCCTGGTCACCCTTGATCACCGGCGTCGAGGGGGCGGTCAGGCCCGGCACCCTGAAGCCGTCGATCAGCACGTAACCGGGGTGCGTCCGCAGCTGGGCGATGGCCCTGCGCATGCCTTCTATGTTGCAGACGTGGACACCCTTGAAGTCCACCTCCTCCACCGGGATCACGATGACGGCGTAGTCCACGGCCCGGCGGATCACCACGTCGTACATCCTGTCGCGGGCGGCCGCCGTGAGGAGCTTCGAGTCCGTCAGGCCCTCGAACTTCGCGGAATCACCCGGACGGAGTACGCAGGATGCCACGACCAGGGGACCCGCGCACGCGCCCCGACCCGCCTCGTCCACCCCCGCCACGGGACCGAGCCCACGGCGGTCCAGCGCGGTCTGGAGTGCCCAGTTACCCGCGTCGCGCCTCAGTACGGGGCGGGGCGGGCTGGACTCCAACCACGCCAGCCGCCCCTGTCGAGCCGTTGTCACCTGCGGGATCCCACTGATCTGACCGTCCGGCGCACCCGCCTGCCCAGCCACAGCGTCGGGAACGCGGCAGCCAGGCCGAGGCCCGGGATCACGATCTGCGCCGCGGCGGACGCGGCCGGGCCCTGTTGCGGGTCGTGGTCCCCCACCCCGCGCCAGCGGGACGGCGGCAGCACGATGTAGCGCACCTTGCCGATGATGTTGTCCACCGGCACGAGCCCGTTCTTGCCACCACCACCCTGGCAACGCGAGTCGCACGAGTTGTTGCGGTTGTCGCCCAGCACCCAAAGCATGCCCTCCGGCACCTTGATGGGCGGGAACTCCTCCTGGGTGTTGTTACCGGGAAGCCAGTACACGTACGGCTCGTCCAAGGGCTTGCCGTCCACCAGCACACGGTTCTTCTCGTCACAGCACTCCACGGTCTGCCCGCCGACCGCGACGATCCGCTTGACCACGTCGTCCTCGTTGGGCGACGCGAGCCCGAACGCCGCGCCTACGTCTTGCAACCATGACACGAAGCCGTTGCTGGATCGGTTCGCGGAGAACTCGGATCGGTTCCAGGTGTCGGGGCGCTGGAACACGACGACCTCGCCGGGTTCCGGGTCACCGAAGCGGTAGACGAGCTTGTCCACCAGCACACGGTCGCCGTAGCAGCCGGGGCAGCCGTGCAGGGTCTGCTCCATCGACTCCGACGGGATCACGAAGACCCGTGCGAGGAATGTCTGGATGATGAGGGTCAGCAGCAGGGCGACCCCGATGAGGATAGGCAGTTCCTTCCAGAAAGACCGTTGTTTCTTCTTTCTGGCTTTTCTGCCGAACCCGGCGGTGACGTCAGGTTTGTCCTGCTCAGCCGGGCTCTCCTCCTCGTCCTCGTTGTCCCTGCTGTTACCAGAGCGTGCGACGTCGACCACTAGAGCAGACTACCGGTGCCGCCTTCGCACCCGACGGCCCAGCCACAGTGTCGGCCACGCGATCGCCAGCCCTGCGCCGAGCGGCGCGCTCTGCTGCCACGCGGGGGCGCTCAGGGCCACCGAGACACCCGCCTGGGAGTTGTGGTCGCCGACGCCCCGCCAGCGGCCGGGAGGCAGCACGATGTAGCGCACCTTGCCGATCACCTTGTCGATCGGCACCACGCCGCGCAGCCCGCCGCCGCCCTGGCAGCGGGAGTCGCACGAGTCGCTGCGGTTGTCCCCCATCACCCACAGGGTGCCCTCCGGCACCACCACGGGGTCGAACCGCTGCCTGCCGTCCGGGGCGCCGTTCTGCCAGTAGACGTACGGCTCGTCGAGCGGGTGGCCGTCGACCAGGACGCGGGACTTCTCGTCGCAGCACTGGACCTTCTGGCCGCCGACGGCGATGACGCGCTTGACGAAGTCACGCTCGTTGGGCGGCGCGAGGCCGACGAGCGACCCGATCCACTGCAGGCCGCGCACGACGGGGTTGCTGGGGCCGAGGGGCGTGGTGTCGTTCTCGGTCCAGGTGTCGGGGCCCTCGAACACGACAACGTCGCCGGGTGCGGGGTCGCGGAAGTCGTAGACGAGCTTGTCCACGAGCACGCGGTCACCCGTGCAGCCGGCACAGCCGTGCAGGGTCTGCTCCATCGAGCCGGACGGGATGGAGTACACGCGACCCAGGAACGTCTGGATGAGAAAAGTCAGGACCAGCGCGATTGTCAGCAGCGTGAGCAGCTCGCGCCACAGCGGCTGCTTCCTCGGCGGTCTCCTGTGCTTGCCGGCCCTGTACTTGGCCGACTTCTCCTCCGTGCCTCCCAAAGGTAGCGACGCCAGTGAAGACTCGGGGTCGCTGACCTTCGGGATCAGCTCGGTGCGCTCCGGATCGTCCTCTGGGGACGGAGCGTGCACAGGGTCGGCCACACACCCCAGGTTACCGGGGTTCGTGAAAAGTACAGGTCAGGCCGTGGGCGCGGTCTCGCGCTTCTCCTTGATCTTGGCGGCCTTGCCGCGCAGCTCGCGCAGGTAGTACAGCTTCGCGCGACGCACGTCACCGCGGCGGTCGACCTCGATCTTGGCGATGTTCGGGGAGTGCACCGGGAAGGTGCGCTCGACGCCGACGCCGAAGGAGATCTTGCGGACGGTGAAGGTCTCGCGGATGCCGCTGCCCTGCCTGCGGATCACGACGCCCTTGAACACCTGGACCCGCTCGCGAGAGCCCTCGATGACGCGGACGTGCACCTTCAGCGTGTCACCCGGGCGGAAGGCCGGGATGTCGGAACGCAGCGACTTGGCGTCCAGAGCGTCCAGGGTGTTCATGGGTGTATCCGTCCTCAACTGTTGTTATTTCATCCCAAGGCGCGACCAGACTCCTGCAGCCAACCTAGGGGAGTTCGGGAGTGCGCCCAGGCGCCACCCGGTCGCAACAACCGGTCCAGTATGTCAGACCGATTTCCCCGGGTCGAAATCGGGATCTCGGAGGCTCGCCAGCCGGGCCCGGTCGTGCTTGTCGAACGCGGTGTCCGGCAGGGCGGCGAGCAGGTCGGGGCGTCGGTGGTAGGTCCGGTCGAGTGCCTGGTCACGACGCCAGCGCGCGATCGCGCCGTGGTTGCCGGAGCGCAGGACCTCCGGCACCGGGAGGTCGCGCCAGACCTCCGGACGGGTGTAGCTGGGACCTTCGAGGAGGCCGTCGGAGAACGAGTCCTGCTCGTGGGAGGCCGGGTTGCCCAGCACGCCGGGCAGGAGGCGGGCGACGGCCTCGACCATCACCATGACCGCGACCTCGCCGCCGACGAGCACGTAGTCGCCGATGGAGACCTCGTCGACGGTCATGCGTGCCGAGGCGTCGTCGAGGACGCGCTGGTCGATGCCCTCGTAGCGGCCACAGGCGAACATGAGCCAGTCCTCGGCCGCGTACTCGCGGGCGAGGGCCTGCGTGAAGGGGCGGCCCGCAGGCGTCGGCACCACGAGCCGTGGCGAACCCGACGCGCACAGGGTGTCCAGCGCCTCACCCCAGACCTGGGGTTTCATGACCATGCCGGGGCCGCCGCCGTACGGGCTGTCGTCGACGGCCTTGTGCACGTCGTGCGTCCACTTCCGCAGGTCGTGGACGTCCAGTGACAGGAGTCCACGCTCGATCGCCCGGCCCAGCAGCGCCTGGCGCAGTGGGTCGAGGTACTCGGGGAAGATCGTGACGACGTCGACGCGCATTCAGTCCAGCAGGCCTTCCGGCGGGTCGATGACGACGCGCCCGCCCTTGACGTCCACCTCGGGGACGATCGCGCGGACGAACGGGACCAGCGCCTCCGTGCCGTCCTCTTTCCTGACCACCAGCAGCTCACCACCCGGCGAACGGGCGATCTCGCCGACGGTGCCGACCGGCGAGCCGTCGACCAGCACGACGGCGAGGCCTTCCAGCTCGTGGTCGTAGAAGGCGTCCGGGTCGTCCGACGGCGGCAGCTCGGCCGCGTCGACCACCAGCTTGGCGCCGCGCATCAGCTCGGCGGCGTTCCGGTCGGGGACCTCGTCGAACCGGATCAGCAGGCGACCGGAGTGCTCACGAACGGTCGACACGGTGACGGGCCGGACGGAACGGTCCCGGAGCCGTGCGGTCAGCACGGCACCGGGCGCGAACCGCTCGTCCGGCTCGTCGGTGTGGATGTCGACGGCCAGCTCGCCGGAGATGCCATGGGCCTTGGCGACGCGACCGACCAGAAGCTCACGCTGCATCACTGGTTCGCTCCGCAGGCTTCGCTCACTGGTCGGTGTCGACGACGTCCACTCGGATGCCCCGGCCGCCGATGCCGGCCATGACGGTCCGCAGCGCGGTCGCGGTGCGCCCGCTGCGGCCGATCACCTTGCCGAGGTCGTCCGGGTTGACGTGCAGCTCGAGCGTGCGACCACGGCGTGTGGTCACCAGCTCGACGCGCACGTCGTCCGGATGGTCCACGATGCCGCGCACCAGGTGCTCGAGGGCGTCCGCCAGAAAGCTCACGACTCTTCCTTGGCACCCTCATCCGACTTGTCGTCGGCCTTCTTCGCGTCGGGGGCCCGCTTCGCGCCACCCTTCTTCCTCGGGGTGGTGGCGTCGGTGGTCGGCTCGCTGCCGGCCTCCTTCAGCGCCTGCGCGAAGAGCTCCTCCTTGGAGGTCTTCGGCTCCTTGACCTTCAGGGTGCCCTCGGTGCCCGGGAGGCCCTTGAACTTCTGCCAGTCGCCGGTGATCTCGAGGATCCGCTGCACCGACTCGGTCGGCAGCGCGCCGACACCCAGCCAGTACTGCGCGCGCTCGGAGTCGACCTGGATGAAGCTCGGCTCCTCCTTCGGGCGGTACTGGCCGATCGTCTCGATGGCCTTGCCGCTGCGGCGGGTGCGGGCGTCGGAGACGATGACGCGGTAGTACGGCGACCGGATCTTGCCGAGACGCTGCAGCTTGATCTTGACTGCCACGGGTGGTGGTGCTCCTCTTGATGACGTGTGAGCGCCGGTTCGCCGCGTGGGGTTGCGGCTCGCCGATGCCCCAAGTTCGATGGCGCCATGGCACGGTGAGAGGGTCCGGCCACGACGGACAGCTAGCCATTCTGCCAGATGGGGATTGTCAGGCGGGCATGACCCCGAGCGCGACCAGCAGCACGGCCAGCGCGGGCAGGAAGTTGTTGACCTGGTGAGCCACGATGCTGGCGCCGAGCCTGCCGCTGAACAGGCGCGCCAGACCGATCGGGATGCCGATGACCAGCAGCAACGAGGTGCGCAGCGGCTCGAGGTGGCTGACCGCGAAGATCACCGTGGTGAGGCAGAACACCGCCCACCGGCCCCACTTGAGCCGTTCGAGTGCTCCCCAGAGCAGGCCGCGGTAGATCAGCTCCTCGCAGACCGGGCCGATCAGCCACACGAACAGGAACAGCGTGATGGCCGGGCCGATCGGCATGCGCTGGTTGTCGACGAGCGCCCCGATGGCGGACTGGGCGTTCTGCTCGCCGACGACGCTCGTCCACACGAACGCCGCCAGCGTGGTGACGAGCAGGCCGATGAAGCCCCACTTGAAGCCCGCGCGGATGTCCTCGCCGCGCATCGACCAGCGCAGGTCGATCCTCGGGCCGTTGCCACGCAGCTTCGTGACGAGCAGGGTCACGCACGCCGCGACGACCGTCGGCACCACCGTGCCGACGACGATGACCGTGGGTGACGGGCCCGCGTTCGGGAAGAAGGCGCCGACGAACGCGCCGATCATCACGGCGGTCAGCACGAAGATGGCGAAGACGAAGAGGAAAGCGCCGAAGCCCCATCGATGAGTGCGCTCCGGCACGGCCTCGACGGGGTCAGCGAGGACACTCGGCGTGTCGGTCACTTCCCTTTCCGCTGTCACGTATCCGAGCGTAGTCGGTTGACGCCGCTCGAACCTGGTGAGAGCGCGTGACAATTGCCGGTCAAATCGGGGAGCGGTCGGCGGGGGCGCCGTTCACCTGATGACGCGGCCCCGCAACACGATGCGTGACGGGTGCCGCAGCGCGGCCAGATCGGTGCGCGGGTCCTGGTCGTAGGCGATCACGTCGGCCGCGGCGCCCTCCTCGATGCCCCGGTAGCCGAGCCAGCTCCTCGCCGACCACGACGCGGCGCCGATGGCGTCCTCTGTGGTCATGCCCATCTCGTGGAGTGCCACGATCTCGTCGACGATGCGGCCGTGCGCGATGCCGCCGCCCGCGTCGGTGCCCGCGTAGACCGGGATGCCCGCCTCCAGGACGTCCGCGACCGTCCGGCGGATGCCGCCGTACAGGTCGAGCATGTGGCGCGCGTACACCGGGTACCTGGTCGCGCCGGCCGCCAGCCCCGGGAACGTCTCGATGTTGATCAAAGTGGGCACGAGTGCGGTGCCGTGGGACGCCATCAGCTCGATCGTGTCGGGCGTGAGGCCGGTGCCGTGCTCGAGGCAGTCGATGCCCGCGTTGATCAGCCCGGGCAGCGCCTCCTCGCCGAACACGTGCGCGGTCACCCGCGCGCCCGCCTCGTGGGCCACCTTGATGGCCTCGGCCAGCACGTCGTCCGGCCACAGCGGCGCGAGGTCGCCCGTCTCGCGGTCGATCCAGTCGCCGACCAGCTTCACCCAGCCGTCGCCCTCCGCCGCCTGCTCGGCGACCACGGACGGCAGCAGCGAGGCGTCCTCGACCTCCTCGCTGACGTAGCGGATGTACCGCTTGGGCCGCGCGATGTGCTTGCCTGCCCGGATGATCCTCGGCAGCTCCAGCTTCTCCTGCAGCGGCCGGGTGTCCAGGGGGGCACCGCAGTCGCGGACGAGCAGCGTGCCTGCGTCACGGTCCGTCAGGGCGTGCCGCTCCGCCTCGTCGAGATCCTCGGCGGCCAGCCCGATGTGGCAGTGGGCGTCGACGAGGCCAGGCACGAGGAACCCGCCGTCCACCACGGTCTCCGCGCCGGGCACCGGTGTGGTGCGGACGCGGCCGTTGACGATCCACAGGTCGCGTGGCTCACCCTCGGGGAGCACCACGCCCCGCATGTGCAGCGCAGGCACGGCCTAGTTGTCCTTGGGCTTCTTGGGGAACTTCAGCTTGGACGGGTCGAAGCCGGGCGGCAGCCCCTGGTCGAGACCGGCGAGGCCCGGGGGCAGCTCGCCCAGGCCGGGCGGCATCTTCGACAGGTCGGGCATGCCGCCGGGGAACATCGGCATGCCGCCACGCACCTTCGGCGGCGTCGGACCGCGCCCCTTGCCCTTCTTCCCCTTCTTGCCCTTGCGCGTCTTGCTGCCGCCGCGGGCGCCGCCCGGGAAGCCGAACCGGCCGGCCATCTGCTGCATCATCTTGCGGGCCTCGTAGAACCGGTTGACGAGGTCGTTGACCTCCCGGATCGCGACGCCGGAGCCCTTGGCGATGCGCTGGCGGCGGGACGCGTTGATGATCTTCGGGTCGTTGCGCTCGGCCGGCGTCATGCCGCGGATGATGGCCTGCAGGCGGTCGAGGTGGCTGTCGTCGACCTGGGCCAGCTGGTCCTTCATCTGGCCGGCGCCGGGCAGCATGCCGAGCAGGTTGGCGATCGGGCCCATCTTGCGGACGGCCAGCATCTGCTCGAGGAAGTCCTCCAGCGTCAGCTCGCCGGTGCCGATCTTGGCGGCGGCGGCCTCGGCCTGGTCCTTGTCGAACGCCTGCTCGGCCTGCTCGATGAGCGTGAGCACGTCACCCATGCCGAGGATGCGCGAGGCCATCCGGTCGGGGTGGAACGCGTCGAAGTCCTCGAGCTTCTCGCCGTTGGACGCGAACATGATCGGCTGGCCGGTGACCTCGCGGACCGACAGCGCGGCACCACCCCGGGCGTCGCCGTCGAGCTTGGTGAGGACCACGCCGGTGAAGCCGACGCCGTCGCGGAAGGCCTCGGCCGTGTTGACGGCGTCCTGACCGATCATGGCGTCGACCACGAACAGGACCTCGTCCGGCTGGACGGCCTCGCGGATGTCCGCGGCCTGACGCATCATCTCCTCGTCGACGCCGAGGCGGCCCGCGGTGTCGACGATGACGACGTCGTGCTGGGCGCGCCTGGCCTCGTCGATGGAGCGGCGGGCCACGTCCACCGGGTCGCCGACGCCGTTGCCGGGCTCCGGCGCGTACGTGGGCACCCCGGCCCGCTCGCCGACGACCTGCAGCTGGTTGACCGCGTTGGGCCGCTGGAGGTCACACGCGACGAGCAGCGGCGTGTGGCCCTGGCCGACGAGCCAGCGGGCCAGCTTGCCCGCCAGCGTCGTCTTGCCGGAGCCCTGCAGACCGGCGAGCATGATCACGGTCGGCGGGTTCTTGGCGAGGGAGAGCCTGCGGGTCTCGCCGCCGAGGATGGCGACGAGCTCCTCGTTGACGATCTTGACGACCTGCTGGGCCGGGTTCAGCGCACCGGAGACCTCCGCGCCCTTGGCGCGCTCCTTGATCTGCGCGATGAAGGTCCGGACCACCGGGAGCGCGACGTCCGCCTCCAGCAGCGCGATCCTGATCTCGCGCGCGGTGGCGTCGATGTCGGCCTCGGACAGCCGGCCACGGCCGCGGAGGTTCTGCAGGACCGAGGTGAGCCGGTCGGAAAGGGTGTCGAACACCCTGTCTACGGTAGCCGGTCAGCGCCCGTGGTCGCCGGGATGGGCCCGACCCCTCGACGAGCCCCATCCCGGCCTTCCCAGTTGCGCCCCTCCCTCCCTTGGGGCGCAGAGCAAGCCTCTCGTCTCACGGGCGCCGTGAGCAGCGCGAACACCCCCGGATCGGGGTAGGGGTTACTACTCACGCCGACGGGGAGCGTCTGCTCAGACGGCCGCGAGCACCGCGCGCTCGATCTCCGTGCGCCACTCCTCGCTCGCGGTGTCGCCGCCGGCCGGGGACGTCGATGCGAGGCTGAACGACGCGATGGCCGTGCCGCCCACCTGCATGGCACGTGCCCACAGGATGTCCGCGCCGCAGCGTTCGAGCACCTCGGCCACGCTGTACAGCAGGCCGAGGCGGTCGGCTGTGCGCAGCTCCAGCACCACGTCCTTGGACTCGGTGCCGCCGTCGGCCTCTCCGGCGAACCACAGCACCCGGGGCTGCGGCGGGTCGTCGGGCTCGGAGGCGTAGTCGCGTTCCTTGGCCGCCAGCTTCTCCGCGAGCGGCAGCGAGCCGGACAGCGCGCGGCCGAACTGCTCACGCAACAGCCCCGGGTCGGGCAGTGAGCCGAACCGGGGCGACACGGAGAACACGTCGACCGCGACGCCCGCGTGTGCGCGCAGCTCCGCCGCGTGCACCTGCAGCGAGTGCAGTGCCAGCACGCCGGCCGCCCTGGACAGCAGGCCGGGGCGGTCCTGCGCGATCAGTGTGATCGTCGCGAAGGTGCGGTCCGGCGCGGAGACGACGATGTCCGGCCTGCCCGACACGGCCACCGCCTCGGCCGCCGTGCGCTGCTCCGAGGAGAGCGGGACCGGCTCTCCTGCCTTCTCCCCCGCCATCCTCCTGCGGCCCCTGGCCACGAGGTCGGCGACGAGCGACGCCTTCCACTCCGTCCACACGCCAGGTCCCGTGGCGAGCGAGTCCACCTCGGCGAGCGCGTGCAGCAGCTCCAGCAGCACGGGGTCGCCGCCGAGGGTGTCGACCACGCGCCGCACGGTCGCCTCGTCCTCGATGTTGCGGCGGGTGGCCGTGTGCGGGAGCAGCAGGTGGTGACGGACCATCGCGGACAGCGTGGCGACGTCGGCGGCAGGCAGCCCGAGGCGCTCCCCCACCTGTGTGGCGAGCGCGGCGCCGACGACCGAGTGGTCCTGGTCGCGGCCCTTGCCGATGTCGTGCAGGATCGCGCCGATCAGCAGCAGGTCGGGACGGGACACCCGGGTGACGAGCCTCGCGGCGTACGAGGTGGCCTGCACGAGGTGGCGGTCGACCGTCCACACGTGTGCCTGGTCGCGTGGCGGGAGGTCGCGGACGGCGCCCCACTCGGGGAACAGGCGCGCCCACAGCCCCGTGCGGTCCAGCGACTCGATGACGTCGACCAGGCCCTCACCCGCCCCGAGCAGGGACACCAGCTCCTGACGTACCTCGGCGGGCCACGGCGCGCGTGGCTCCGGCGCCGACTCGCCGAGCCTGGCCAGTGCGGCGGGTGCGATGGGCCGACCGGTTCGGGCGGCGGCAGCGGCGACCCGCAGCAGCAGCCCGGGGTCCCTGCCGGGGTCGACGTCGCGGGCGAGGGTCACCTCGTCGCCGTCGAGCACGACCCCCTCGGAGAGCGGCCTGCGCTGTGGCTGCCTGCGCAGCACGCCGAGCACCTTGCGGGCCTGGCGGGACGGCTGGATCGCGCGAAGGGCCACGTCGAGGGCGTACGCGACCGTGCGGCCCGCGCCGGACAGGGCGCGGGCGAGGGAGAAGCGGTCGCCGACACCCAGCACGGAGGCGATCTCGTCGCCGTCCTGCGGCATGAGGACGTCGCGGGGGCGGCCTGCGATGCGGCGCAGCTCGGTACGGGTGTCCAGGAGCAGCTTTCGGGCCTGCGAGACCTCGCCGGAGGGCCGGTCCACCAGCTGCGCGAGCGCCAGGGCGTCGAGGATCGAGAGGTCGCGGAGGCCGCCCCGGCCGTGTTTGAGGTCGGGCTCCACCCAGTGCGCCACCTCGCCGCTGCGCTGCCAGCGGGTCCGCGCGGACTCGACGATCTCCTCGACGCGCCGCCGCACACCCGTGCGCCAGGCGTCGCGGGCGGACTCGGCGAGCACGCCGGCCAGGTCCGCGTCACCGGCGAGGTGGCGGGCGTCGAGCAGGCCCATGGCCGTGCGCAGGTCGGTGCCCGCCACGTCGAGTGCCTCGGAGACGGTGCGCACCGAGTGGTCGAGGCCGACCCCAGAGTTCCACAGCGGGTACCAGAGCTGCTCGGCGACCTTCTCGACACGGCCGTCGCGGTTGCCCTCGTGCACCAGCACCAGGTCGAGGTCGGAGAACGGCACGAGCTCGCGGCGGCCGAGGCCCCCGACGGCGACCAGGGCGATCCCCGTCGCGTCGGCGCCGATACCCGCCTGCGCGGCGTGCACCGTCAGCCAGAACTCGTGCAGGTCGGTCAGGGCCTCCCGAAGGACCTCCGGACCGAGACGGCCGGCCTGCTGGGACGCGCCGCGGCCGAGCAGCCGGTCACGCGCCAACACCAGGTCGGCGGCAGTGGGGGCGGCCGAGACCTTGCGGTCGGCCGCCCCCTCCCCCTGAGGTGTCATCAGAGCGCGTCGGTGCCGCGCTCTCCGGTGCGCACCCGTACCACGGTGTCCACCGGTGTGACCCAGACCTTGCCGTCACCGATCTTGCCGGTGCGCGCGGCCTCCACCACGGCGTCCACCACCTTGTCCCCGAGCGCGTCGTCGACCAGGACCTCGAGCTTGACCTTCGGCACGAAGTCGACGGAGTACTCCGCACCCCGGTAGACCTCGGTGTGGCCCTTCTGCCGGCCGTAGCCCTGGACCTCGCTCACCGTCATGCCGAGCACGCCGACCTGCTCCAACGCGGCCTTGACGTCATCGAGCGTGAACGGCTTGATGATCGCCGTAACCAGCTTCATTGCTCAGCCTTCCTTGCTCGCGCTTGCGGGCACCTTGTTGCCGGAGAGGATCTCGGCGGACTTGGCGATCGACGAGCCACCACCGCGCAGCCCGGAGAACTCGTACGCGCTCTCCGCGTGCTCGGCCTCGTCGATGCCGTTGACCTCCGCCTCGTCGCTCACCCGCCACTTGACCGTGAACTTGATGATGTACCCGATGATCAGCGTGACGATCAGCGAGTAGAACAGCACCGCGAACGCGCCGACGGCCTGCTTGCCGAGCTGGGACAGCCCCCCGCCGTAGAACAGACCGTTCACGCCGACGTCGTTGACGTAGGTGGTCTGGAACAGACCGATTGCCAGTGTGCCCCACAGACCGCCGACCAGGTGCACACCCACCACGTCGAGCGAGTCGTCGAAGCCCAGCTTGTACTTGAGGCTGACCGCGAGCGCACAGAACACGCCGGCGAGCACACCGATGAGCAGCGCGCCCCAGGTGTCGACGAACGCACAGGCCGGGGTGATCGCGACCAGACCCGCGACTACGCCGGACGACGCGCCGAGGCTCGTCGCCTTGCCGTAGCGGATGCGCTCGACGAGCAGCCAGCCGATGATCGCGGCGGCGGTCGCGCTGAACGTGTTGATGAACGCGACGCCCGCGAGACCGTTGGCGGCCAGTGCCGAACCCGCGTTGAACCCGAACCAGCCGAACCACAGCAAGCCGGCGCCGAGCATCACGAACGGCAGGTTGTGCGGCTTCATCGACTCCTTCGGCCAGCCCGCACGCCTGCCGATCACGATGGCCAGCGCGAGGCCGGCCGCACCGGCGTTGATGTGCACCGCGGTGCCACCGGCGAAGTCGAACGCGACGAGCTTGTTCGCGATCCAGCCACCGACGTGTCCCGAGTCGTTGCTGAAGTCGAACACCCAGTGGGCGACCGGGAAGTACACGATCGTGGCCCAGACACCCGCGAACAGCAGCCACGCGCCGAACCGGACGCGGTCGGCGATCGCACCGGCGATGAGGGCCACCGTGATGACCGCGAACATCGCCTGGAACGCGACGAACGCCGTCGTGGTGAGCGCGTCCGGATTGCCGATGAGGCCGGAGAGGCCGAGGTACTGGGTCACGTCACCGAACAGACCGCCGGTGACGTCGTCCCCGAACGTGAGCGAGTATCCGTAGATCACCCAGATCACGCCGACGACCGCCAGGGCCCCGAAGCACATCATGAGCATGTTGAGCACACTCTTGGTGCGCACCATGCCGCCGTAGAAGAACGCCAGCCCCGGGGTCATCAGCAGCACCAGAGCGGCACTGGTGAGCAACCAGGCCGTATTCCCTTCCACGCTTCCTCCTCCTGCCTAACGCGGCGAAACTTTGCGAGGAGCATCGAGAAATGCTGTTTCGCGGGATCGCGTGTCCGGTTTCTCGGAGGTGAACTGTCGTCCGAATTTTGTTACATCGGTGTTTCCGGTCGGTAGCGGCTACTCTCGGCGTTCACCGGCGGACGAGAAACACACAACGGCCTGGTAACGACGCCCCACACGGCCGTCGCCGACCCCGACCGGCACGACGCACGGCTCACGCTCGCGGCGGGCAACGGCCCGACGATCGGTTACGACGGTCGCATGAGGTGCTCGGTCAGGTGCCGCAGGACCGCGTCCGGCACCTCCTCGGCGAGGTAGTGGCCGATCAGGAAAGGCCGGTGTACACCGGCAGTGCGCCCTTGCGCACCCGGAACCGGAACCAGCGCCCTGGCGGACCCAGCTCGCCGTCGAGCGCGATGCGGCGCTGGCCGTCGACGAGGACGACGTCGAGCGCGGGGACCTCCATGTGCCGGTACACGTGGCTGACGGTCAGCGTGCCGGTGAGCGTGGCGAGCACGAACCGCAGGCGCGAGTAGGGGATGTCGGCGCGCAGGTACCGCACGTCGAGCACGCCGGAGGCCAGCGTCGGCCGCCGTCCGACGGCGAAGCCCTTCGGCACGTACGCACCCGCGCCGACGAACAGCATCCACACCTTGTGCCGCTTGCCGTTGAGCAGGATCGTCAGCGGCTTCGCGCGCCGCAGAGTCCTCGTGCTGGCGAGTGTCGCGGCCACCCACTTCGGCCACCGCGTCTCCAGCTTCTCGCGCAGCCGTACCGTCTCCGGGTAGCCGCCGAGG
Source organism: Actinophytocola oryzae (assembly GCF_004364325.1). GTDB lineage: Bacteria > Actinomycetota > Actinomycetes > Mycobacteriales > Pseudonocardiaceae > Actinophytocola > Actinophytocola oryzae. The sequence goes on from NZ_SOCP01000025.1 coordinate 93,647, forward strand.
CTCGCCGTGTTGACGAAGACCGCGTGCTCGGACTCGCCACCACCGTCGGTGACGTCCACGTCGCCGAGGTCGCAGACCACGACGCTGCCCGCGCTGGTCGCCGCCTTGGCCTGGTCGAGGTTCTCGACGCCGACGTCGCGGGCGAAGTGGTTGAGCGTGCCGCCCGGCACGAGCACCATCGGCAGGCCGTGCTCCGCGGCGATCTCCGCGACGCTCTTCACGGTCCCGTCGCCGCCGACCGCGCCGACCGCGCGGACCCCGCCGTGCTCGACGCGCTTGGTCACCTCGGCGACCACGTCCACGTCCGACCCCAGCTCGACGATGTCGGCGTTGGGCCACGCCTTGCCCACCTCGGTGGCGACCGAGGTCGCCGACCCCGCGCCGGGGTTGACGACCATCACGAGCCCTTCACCGTCACCCAGCTCCGCGGCGGTGTCCCGCAGCTGTTCGCCGTCGGGCAGGTCCCGGTGGTGCGGCCACCAGTGGCGGGTGGCGTAGGCGGCGCCGACGCCGATGGCGCCACCAGCGACGACGTCCGTCGGCCAGTGCACGCCGGTGTGGACGCGGCTGTACCCGACGGCGGCGGCGAGCGGGACGACGACCGCCGCGGCACGCGGGTACTCCATGGCGACCGCCGACGCGAATGCCGCGGCGGAAGCCGAGTGCCCGGAAGGAAAGGACGACGAGGTGGGCCTGCGGGTCATGCGGCGGGCGACGGGAAGGAGGTCGGCGGCCGGTCGGCGGCGCGGGAACAGCCGCTTGCCGACGAGGCTCGCGGCGAAGCTGGCGAAGCCGATCGCCACGACACCACGGAGTCCGGCCCGTCGCGGGGCGCCCTTGCGTGCGGCGAGCACGGCGGCGGCGGCGAACCAGATCTTGCTGTGGTCGGCGGCCCTGCCGAGCACCCGAAAACCCTTGTCAGCCGGGTTGATCGGGAGATCTCCGACGTGCCGGACGAGATCCGCGTCGACCCGGCTGACCGGCCAACGCCGGAACTTCTTGCGCACCAACGCTATGTACCCGAAACGCGACATGAGAAACCTGCTCAGCCCTGCTCGATGGTCGTGGCCAGACCCCAGTGGTCGGACTCGTGGCTGACGAACCTGACCGTGGCTGTCGTGCGTACGCCCCGGACCAGGATGTAGTCGATACGCCTGGAGTCCTGCTTGGGATGTTTCTGGTCGATGGTCGGACCTTTGCCCTTGGTGACGTCTGTATAGCCGAACTGGTCGGTGAACGCCCGGATCGCCGCCATGGTCTGGGCACTCGGGTCCGGGATGTCGATCGTCTGGTTGAAGTCACCGGTGACCACGGTCGGGTTCCGGCGCGACTCGGTGGCCTGCTGGATCCGCCGGACGTCCTCGGCGCGCCGCGGGTCCGGCACCTGGCGGGCGAGGGCGAGGTGGGTGTTGTAGACGTCGACCACACCCCACGCCGTGGTGACCTCCACGCCGCTGAACGCGCGGGCGCCGGAGGGCAGCACGATGCCCTGGTCGTCGTTCGCGCCGTCCACGGTGATCGGTCGCTGGGCGGTGATGCCGTCGCCGATGCGGATCAGCTGGGCGTTGCCGGAGGAGACCTCGTCGTAGGTCGGCCGCTCGGTGCGGGACCTGCCCGCGTAGAAGGTGGCCGGGACGACGTGGGCCCAGTTCAGCTGCCACTCGTTCCCGGTCTTCTCCCGGAGGATCGACCGCAGCTCCTCCGCGCCGGGCAGCGCCATCTCCTGGAGGTTCGCGATGTCGCCGTTCTGCCTGACGATGTCGTCCGCCAGCAGGGTGAAGTCGGCACGGGTCGCGTCGGTGCCGCCGGGATCGCCCGGACCCGCCCGGTATCCCATGGCCGCGTTGAGGTCCACGACCCGCACCAGCTCGTCGGGTGCCGGGCGCGTGGGCCGCGCCGAGGAACCGGTCGCCGTACTGCATCCGGCGGCGACGAGCACCGCCAGCACAGCGGCCGCGATCCTCACGACAGCGCCAAGGTCTCGGGTACCACGGACAGCGGTCGTGCGGCGACCACGTCCTGATCGCCGGAGACCGCGAGTGCCTGCGCCGCGGGCAGACGGTTGAACCAGCGCAGCACCAGGTCCTCCCGGCCCGCGGTGGTCAGCGTGCCGTGCAGGCGCAGCCGGGCCATGCCGCCGTCGGGGTAGACGTCCATGCGGACGTGGTCGACCGGTGGACCGCCGGGCAGCAGGAAGCGGTGGCGGGTGTCCGGCTGCAACGCCGTGCGGGGCAGCAGGGTCACCCAGTCGTCACCGGTCCGACCGGACAGAGCCGCCCAGCCGGGAGCGTTTCCCTTGAAGTGACTGGTGTCCAGCTCCGCGAGCCGGACCGTGCCCTCGCCTGCCAGGCGGACCGTCACCCAGTCGTTGCCGTCGTCGCGACGACGGGCGGTCTCCCAGCCGTCCCCCATCACCGAGGCGAAGCCCGGCGAGATCAGGTTCGCCGGGGACGAGTAGAACATGTTGCTGCAGCCCTCGATCGCGGCGCCGTTCTCCAGCGCGGCGAGGTCCAACGAGGACGGGTCGAGGAAGCGGGGGTCCGCGACCGGGACGCCGTGCACCCGCAGCCGTGCCACGCCGCCGTCCGGGTCGATGGTCAGCCGGACGTGCGTGTACCGCTGGGGATCGTCGACCTCGAACGGGTTCTTCGTGTTGCCGAGCAACGCAGAGCGCGGGACCAGCGGCTGCCAGTCCGCCTCGGACAGTTCGGCGGGCGACGGGTAGCCCTCCACCGCGGCGGCGTCGACCCAGCAGAACGGCGGGTAGTTGCCGGTGAAGTACGCCGTGTCGACCACGATCCCGTGCACAAAACCCGGCAGTCCCAGCCGGAGCACGGCCTGGTCGACGCCGGGCTCGCGGCGCCTGCGGGTCTCCCAGCCGTCGTAGAGCTGTCCCTTGTGGCCGAACGTGGCCGGCTGGTAGACCGGCTCGGTCGGGCGGATCAGGTTCTCCTTCTCCGCGAACAGCTCGTCGTCCGCCCACACCACGGCGCCGCCCACCCGGCGGGACACGAGATCCGGTAGCCCGGTGACGTCCATCAGCGCTCCAGGAGCTTCCCGTGCGGGACCTCGCCCGTCACCTCGCGGCCACGCAACCACGTCCGCCGCACCACACCGGTCAGGGTGCGACCGTGGTAGGCGCTGACCGCGTTGCGGTGGAACAACTTCGCGGCGTCCACGGTCAGCTCGGCGGCGGGCGCGAGCACGCACAGGTCCGCGTCGCGGCCCACCTCGATCGCGCCCTTGCCCGTCAGGCCGACCAGTGCCGCGGGTGCCGTCGACATCCACCGCACCACCTCGGTCAGCGGCACACCACGCTTGCGTGCTGCCGTCCAGACCGCGGGCAGCCCCAGCTGCAGGCCGGCGATCCCACCCCACGCCTGGCCGAAGTCGCCGGTCTCGAGGCGTTTGAGGTCGGGGGTGCACGGCGAGTGGTCGCTCACCACGCAGTCGATCACGCCGTCCGCGAGGCCCTGCCACAGCAGGTCCTGGTTCGCCGCCCCCCGGATCGGCGGACAGCACTTGAACTGCGTGGCACCGTCCGGGACCTCCTCGGCGGTCAGGGTCAGGTAGTGCGGGCACGTCTCGACGGTGACCGCAACGCCGTCGCGGCGCGCGGCGGCGATCATCGGCAGTGCGCCCGCCGAGGACAGGTGCAGGATGTGCACGCGGGCGTGGTGGCGGCGGGCCAGGTCGATCACGGTCGCGATGGCGCGGTGCTCGGCGTCGGGTGGGCGCGAGGCGAGGAAGTCGGCATAGGCGCGGCCGTGCGGGGCAGGCGCGTGGTCGATCAGGGTGGGGTCCTCGGCGTGCACGATCATGAGCGCGTCGAGGTCGCGGAGCGTCGCGAGTGCCGCGGCCAGCTCACCCGTCGACAGGTGGCCGAACTCCTCGACACCGGAGTGCAACAGGAAGCACTTGAAGCCGAAGACCCCCGCGGTGTGCAGTGGACGCAGCTCGGGCAGGTTGCCCGGCACGGCGCCGCCCCAGAAGCCGACGTCGACGTAGGTGTTGCCGAACGCCGTGGCGCGCTTGATGTCCAGAGCGGGCACGTCGACCGTCGGCGGCACGCTGTTGAGCGGCATGTCGACGATCGTGGTGACCCCGCCTGCCGCCGCGGCGCGGGTGGCGGTCGCGAAGCCCTCCCACTCGGCGCGGCCGGGGTCGTTGACGTGCACGTGCGTGTCGACGAGACCGGGCAGCAGCACCTCGTCGTCGGCGAGGTCGATGAACACCGGACCGTCCAGCTCGTCCGCCACGTCGGCGATCACCCCGTCGCGGATGCCGACCGCGCCGGACCTCTCGCCGTCGGGGGTGACCATGCGCGGCGCACGGATGATCAGGTCCATGTCAGAGGGTCTCCCGCCGGGCCAGCCTGTCCAGGTCCATCGCGGTCAGTCCACACAGGCCCGCCACGTCGGCCGACGTCAGCGCACCGCAGTCCACCGCCCGTTTCATCGACATGGCAAGCGCTTGCGCCGTCGCGGGCTCGTCGAGCACGCCCGCGTCCGCCTTGTCGACGTAGTCACGCAGGCGCTGGGCGTCCGCCTCCGCGCTGCCGAGGTAGAAGGCGTAGTTCGCGGCGTAGCGGGTGACGAGCTGCGCCGGGTGCAGGTCCCAGCCCTGGTAGAAGCCGTGCTCGAGCGACCGCAGCGTCAGGCGGAAGTGCTCGCGCCACGCCTCGTGCACGGCGTGCCGGTCGCCGACCGGCAGCCTGTTCGTCGAGCCGTCGGACAGCCGCACCCCGGTGCCCGCGGCGCCGACCTGCATGGCGTGCCTCGCGAAGTCACAGGCCGCGTGCGCGAGGTGCTGCTCCCCCGCCGACAGCCCGCACGCGGCGGTGTAGTCGTAGGTGCCGAAGTGCAGGCCGCTGACCCGGCCCCGGCCCGCCGCGACGAGCTTCGGGACGGCGAAGGAACCCGTCGCGTCCACGATGGACTGCGTGGTCTCGATCTGGATCTCGAACCGCAGCCGTCCCGAGGGCAGGTCGAGGCGCTCCTCCAGCAGGTGGAGCAGCTCGCACAGCACACTCACCTGCTCGACGTCGGTGACCTTCGGGAAGGTGAGGTTCAGGCCGTCCGGCAGCGCCGTGAGGTTGGTCAGGAACAGGTCGAGCGTGCGGGCGCCGCGGTCGAACTGCTCGAACGACTTGAACCGCAGGCCGACCCAGGGCACGCCGAGGACGCCCGCCAGGCCCGCGCAGCGCACGGCGTCGGCGTCCTCCGTCGCGTCCGGCTGACGGCCGTAGCCGTCCTCGAAGTCGATCCGCAGGTCCTCGACCGGCTCGGTGGCGAGCTTCGCGACGACCTTCTCGTGCACCCGTTCCACGAGCGCCGGGGACAGGCCGAGCACCTCCGCGAACGCGAGCGGGCCCGGCGCGTACTCCTCCAGCGCCGCGAGTGCGGCGGCCCCCCACTGGACCGGCAGACCCTCGCTGACGGCGTCGGCAGGCACGTAACACGTGTGCACCGGCTGGCGCCCGCCCGCGTCCCCCGGATACCGGGCGCCACGCTCGGCGTCCACACGGGACAGTCGGTCCGCGAACCCCGCGAGCGCCGCGGCGTCCAGGGAGGTCCGCACCCTCAGATCCGCTCGTAGGCGGGCAGCGTCAGGAAGTCGGGGTACTCTTCGGCCAGCGCGACCTGCTCGAACAGCTCGCACGCGACGTCGAGGTGCGGGGTGCCGTCGAGATCGCGCCGGACGTCGGCGAGCTGCTCGCGCACGAGGTCGGCGGTGACGGTCGCGCCGGTGTCGAGCTCGACCTCGTTGCGCACCCACTGCCAGACCTGCGACCGCGAGATCTCCGCGGTCGCCGCGTCCTCCATGAGGTTATGGATGGCCGCCGCGCCGTTGCCGCCGAGCCACGACGCGAGGTAGCGGACGCCGACGTCGACGGCCGCACGCAGGCCCGCGGCCGTGGCGGCGCCCGGCGTTGACTTGACGTCGAGCAGCTGGTCGGCGGTGACCGCCACGTCCTCGCGGAGCTTGTCGAGCTGGTTGGGCCGGTCGCCGAGGACGGCCGTGAACTCCTCGTCGCAGATCGACACGAGGTCGGGGTGCGCGACCCAGGAGCCGTCGAAGCCGTCGCCCGCCTCGCGCCGCTTGTCGTCGTGGACCTTGGCGAGTGCCTTCTCGGTGACCTCGGGGTCGCGGCGGTTGGGGATGAACGCGGCCATGCCGCCCATGGCGAACGCGCCGCGCCGGTGGCAGGTGCGGACGAGCAGCTCGGTGTAGGCACGCATGAACGGCGCGGTCATGGTGACGTCGTTGCGGTCGGGCAGCACGAAGTCGGCGCCCGCGTCGCGGAAGTACTTGATGATGCTGAACAGGTAGTCCCAGCGGCCCGCGTTGAGGCCGGAGGCGTGCTCACGCAGCTCGTAGAGGATCTCGTCCATCTCGAAGGCGGCCGGGATCGTCTCGATGAGGACCGTGGCGCGGACGGTGCCGTGGGCGATGCCCAGGGTCTTCTCCGCGTGGGTGAAGACGTCGTTCCACAGGCGGGCCTCGAGGTGGCTCTCCATCTTGGGGAGGTAGAAGTACGGGCCGCTCCCCCTGTCCAGCAGGGCCTGCGCGTTGTGGAAGAAGTACAGCCCGAAGTCGACGAGCGCGCCGACGGCCGGCCTGCCGTCGAAGGTGATGTGGCGTTCGTCGAGGTGCCAGCCCCGGGGGCGCATGACGATCGTGGCGTGCCGGATGTCCGGTTTGAGGGTGTACTCCTTGCCCTCCGGCGAGGTGAACCCGATGGTGCCGCGGACCGCGTCGGCGAGGTTGACCTGGCCGCCGACGACGTTCTCCCAGTGCGGGGTGTTGGCGTCCTCCAGGTCGGCCAGCCAGATCCTGGCGCCGGAGTTGAGGGCGTTGATGGCCATCTTGCGCTCGGTCGGCCCGGTGATCTCGACGCGCCGGTCCTTCAGGTCCTCCGGCGCGCCCGCCACCCGCCAGTCGCCTTCCCGCACGTCGCGGGTGTCGGGGAGGAAGTCGAGCCTGCCGGTCCGCGAGGCCTCGGCACGCCGGCCCGCGCGCGCGGCGACCAGTTCGTCGCGGCGGCTCGCGAACCGCTCATGCAGCCCGGCGAGGAACTCCAACGCCTCGGGGGTGAGTATCTCCGCGCTTCGCTCGACCGGACCGCCGGGCACCTGGATGTCGACCATGACTACACCCTAGGAGCACGACGGGTCGCCGCGCACGGCCTCGTCCGCCACACGGGGAGGGCGACGACCGCGGCCGTGCACTGAAGGACTCCTTCGTAACGCTCAGCGTAAGGAAGGCTCCCTTCAGTGCACCCAGCGAGTCACCAGGCACCCAGCGAGTCACCAGCGGCCGCGGTGGACGACCTCGTCGGTGGGGCGGCGGGCGCGGGTGCGGGGCGAGCCGGACTGTTCCGGCTCGTCGGCGTAGCCGATGGCGACGGCGCCGATGGGCTCGTACTCGGCGGGGACGCCGTAGAGGTCGCGGAACGGCTGGACGTCCTCCGGCACGATGCCGAAGTACAGGGCGCCGAGGCCCTCGTCGACGACGGTCTGCAGGATCAGCAGCGTGGCCATGCCGGTGTCGATGTGCCAGAACGGCACGGGCCAGCGGGCCTCGTCGCGGTCGGTCCAGCCCTTGTCGGGCTGGGCGTAGCGGTCCAGGTACACGTGCTTGGCCGAGAAGGGGACGATCAGCAGCGGCGCGGTCGAGACGCCGTTCTCGTGCGGGCGCAGCTCCCAGAACCTGGCGAGGTCCTCGCCCTCCAGCACGAGGAACGCCTGGCCCTGCGAGAAGCCCGCGGACGGGCCGCGAGTCGCGTTGTGCAGGATCCGGTCGAGCGACTCCTTCGGCACCGGCCGGTCCGCGTGGAAGCGGCGGACCATGCGGCGCCTGCGGACGACGTCCTGGAACTCCACTGGTGTCTCCCCTGTCAGTCGAGCAGCGCGTCGACGAAGGCGGTCGGCTCGAACGGGGCGAGATCGTCCGCGCCCTCGCCGAGGCCGACGAGCTTGACCGGCACGCCCAGCTCGCGCTGCACCTGGAAGACGATGCCGCCCTTGGCCGTGCCGTCGAGCTTGGTGAGCACGATGCCGGTGACGTCGACGACCTCGGAGAACACCCGCGCCTGGGTGAGCCCGTTCTGGCCGGTGGTGGCGTCGAGGACCAGGAGGACCTCGTCGACCTTGGTCAGCTTCTCGACGACCCGCTTGACCTTGCCCAGCTCGTCCATCAGGCCGGTCTTGGTGTGCAGGCGGCCTGCCGTGTCGACCAGGACCGCGTCCACACCGGTCTCGACGCCCCGTTTGACCGAGTCGAACGCGACGGCCGCCGGGTCGGCGTTGTCCCTGCCGCGCACGACCTCGGCGCCGACGCGCTCACCCCAGGTGGCGAGCTGCTCGACGGCCGCGGCGCGGAACGTGTCGGCCGCGCCCAGCAGCACCGTGCGGCCGTCGGCCACGAGCACGCGGGCGAGCTTGCCGGTGGTGGTGGTCTTGCCGGTGCCGTTGACGCCCGCGACCAGCACGACGGCGGGCAGTCTCGTGCCGTCGGCCTCGTGCGGGAGGGCGCGGACGGACCGGTCCATGTTCGGGTGCAGCGCGTCGACGAGGACCTCGCGGAGCAGCGCCCGGGCCTCGTCCGGGGTGCGGACCTTGCGGCTGACCAGCTCGTCACGCAGGCGGTCGACGATCTCGGTCGTGGTGGCCGCGCCGAGGTCGGCGAGCAGGAGGGTGTCCTCGACCTCGGTCCAGGAGTCCTCGTCGAGGTCGCCGGCGCCGAGCAGGCCGAGCAGGCCCTGGCCGAAGGTCGAGCGGGAGCGGGACAGGCGGCCCCGGAGCCGCTCGAGCCTGCCGGACGTCGGCTCGATCTCCTCGACCTGCGGTTCCGTCAGCTCGTCGATGAGCGTGGGTTCGGCCGGGACGGTGCCGGGGCGGTGGAGGACCGGCTGGGACGGGTCGGGGGCCTCCTCGACCACCGTCTCGGGCTCGAAGTCCTTGCCGAGGTGTTCGGTGCCCGCGACCTCGTCGATCAGGGAGGGCTCGGCGGGGACGGTGCCCGGCCGGTCGAGTACCGGTGTCGGTTCGTCCTCGGTGCGGCGGCCGCCCGGTGCCAGGCTGATGCCACCGCCTGCCTGGTAGCCCTTCGGCTTCTCCTCGACCGCCTGCTTCTCGGACAGGTCGATGCGCCGCCGCCGTCGGAGCATCACGCCCGCCACGACGGCGAGCGCGAGTAACACGACAACGACGACGAGGATCACGATCACGGTGCTCGACACGCCGCCATCCTCGCATCACGCACCGACGGCCGTACGAAACGCCCCGTCGAAAGCACTGAAGGACTCCTTCGTAACGCCCAGCGTCAGGAAGGAGTCCTTCAGTACGGTCAGCTACTTCAGCACGCCTGCCGTCAGGCCCGCCTGTACCTGCTTCTGGAACAGGATGTACACGATCAGCACCGGCAGCAGGGCGATCACCAGGCCGGCGAACAACGCCGTCCAGTCGCCTCGGTAGCCCTGGTTGATCGCGAGCGCCGCCAGGCCCTGTGCGAGCACCTTGCGGTTCGGCTCGTTCATCAGGACCACCGGCAGCACGTACTGGTTCCAGTGGCCCAGCACGTTGAACAGCCCGATGCTGATCAGCCCGGGCTTCGCCATCGGCAGCATCACCCGGAAGAACAACCCGAAGTGGGAACAGCCGTCGATGATGGCCGCCTCCGCTATGGACGTCGGCTGGGTGCGGAAGAACGCGGTCAGGAAGAACACCGTGAACGGCATCGAGAACGCGACGTACACCAGCGACAGCGACAGGTAGCTGTTCAGCCCGAGGAGACCACCCACGACAGGTGCGTTGGCCAGGTTGCGCACCACGAAGAACAGCGGCACCAGCGCCAGGAACACCGGGAAGATCAGCCCGCCGACGAAGCCGAAGTAGATGACCCGGTTGCCGGGGAACTGGTACCTGGACAACACGTACGCCGCCATCGCGCCCAGCAGCATCGTCAGCGGCACCGAGATCACCACGACGATGACGCTGTTGAGGAAGTACTGCCCGATGTTGGCGGTCGTCCACGCGCGGGCGAAGTTCTCCAGCCGCGCCACCGTCGGGAAGCCCCACGGGCTGGCCAGGAACTCCCTGTTCGTCTTGAACGACGACACGATCGCCCACAGCAGCGGCAGTGTCGTCAGCAGGCCCCAGATGAGCAGGAACGTGCCGTTGAGCAGGTTCAGCGCCCCGGCACCGGCGCCGACACCCGGTGACCGGCGGCGTGGCGCGGGTGCCGGGGCGACCGGTCGTTCGATGGTCGTCGTCATGAGAACTCCACTCGCTCCCGCCTGGCCAGCCGCAGGAAGACCAGCGCCACCAGCAGCGTCAGGATCAGCAGCACGACCCCGATGGCCGAGGCGTAGCCGAACCGGTAGTCGTTGAAGGCGCTGCGGTACATCGACAGGCCCATCACGTCACCGGCCTGCGCCGGACCGCCGCTGATGCCGAGCATGACGTGCACCAGCGCGAACGCGTCCATGGCCTGGATCGCCATGTACACCCAGCCGACCTGCACGGTGTCCCACACCAGCGGCAGCGTGACGCGCAGGAACGTGGTGTACCTGGTGGCACCGTCCAGCAACGCCGCCTCGTAGATCTCCTTCGGGATGGACTGCATCGCCGCCGAGAACAGCACCACGTAGAACCCGACGAAGAACCAGATCATCACGACGACCACGCACCAGAGCGCGAAGTCCGGCTCGCCCAGCCACGACTTGGTCAGCGAACCGAGGCCGATCCCCCGCAGGAAGCTGTTGAGGATCCCGCCTGCCTGGGTCGGCGCGAAGACGTACTTGAACAGCACGCCGACGATGGCGACCGAGAGCACCTGCGGGAAGAAGTACACGATCTTGTAGATCGACGACCCCCGCACGCCCTCGACGCCGGATCTGCCGCGCTTGCCGATGTTGAGCATCGACGCGAAGAACAGCCCGAGCAGCACGGTGACCGCAGGGACGATGACCAGGAGGATCGCGTTGTTCCTCAACGCCACCAGGAACTGGTCGTCGTTGAACAGCCGCACGTAGTTGTCCAGGCCGACGAACTTCTGCGAGGCCGTCAGGCCCGTCCAGTCGGTCAGCGAGATGAAGATCGCCTGGAGGTACGGCGAGACCGTGAACAGCCCGTAGATCCCCACCGGGAACACCAGGAAGACGACGATGAACAGGTACTTGCCGTGCTGCAGGGCGGGCCCCGGTTTCGAGACCCGCCCGCGTGCCGCTCGCTCCGCCACTGCTTACCGCTTGTACTTCTTGACAGACGCGTCGTCGCGGATCTTCTTGACCTCGGCCTCGGCCTGGGCCACGAACTCGTTGACCGACGCACGGCCGGACATCAGGTTGGAGAGGCAGGTGTTGATCGCCGGGTTCCACAGCTTGCCGTACCAGTTCTGGTAGTTCCAGAACAGGACGTCCTTGCCCGCGCCGTCGACGGCCTTCTTCGCCGAGCTCAGGCCAGGGGGCAGCTCGACGCCGTCCGCGGAGCCCTGCACGACCGTGAGGCTCGAGACCTCCTTGACGAAGCCCTTGGCGCCCTCCTTGGAGAGCATGATCCGCATGTACTCGAGACCACCGCGCGGGTTCTTGGCCTGCGCGGGTACGACGTAGGGCTCACCGGCCTGTGCCCGCAGCGCGCCCTTGGACATCTTCGAGTCCTTGGACAGCACCGGCTCGGCCATCACGGCCATCTTGAAGCCCTCGGGCGTGACGTCCTTCTGCTCGTTCTCCAGCCACGATCCACAGGGGACGAACGCGGCCTTGCCCGCACTCCACTGGCCCTGTGCCTGGATGTGGTCCATGCCCTCGGTGCCGTCGAGGATGTAGCCCTTGGTCTTCAGGCTCTGCAGGGCGTTCGCGGACTCCTTGATCGCGTCGTTGTCGAAGCAACCTTCCTTCAGGTTGTCGATGTCGACGAGGACCTGGTCACCGGCGAGCTTCGCGGCCATCGTGATCAGCGGCCAGGACATGTAGCGGGCGTGGATGCCCTGGTAGGTCCACGGGGCGATGCCCGCGGCCTTGATGTCGGCGCACAGGTCCATCATCTCGTCCCACGTCGTGGGGGCCTTCCAGCCGTGCTCGTCGAACAGCGCCTGGTTGTACCAGATGCCGTAGACGGTCAGCGCCATCTGCATGACGAACGGCTTGCCGTCGAAGCTGCCCTGCTCGACCGCACCCGCGACCATCGTGTCGCGGACCTTCTTGCCCGGGTCGTCCCAGCTCGGGGCGTCGTACAGGTCGCTGAGGTCGTAGAGCTGGCCGTTGGCCACCAGCTCGCCCAGCGGGATCTGGCCGTCGCCGGAGTCGTTCACGAAGTCCGGCGGGTTGCCCGCCACGAAACGGGACTGGAGCGCGCCCTTGATGTCGACCTCGGCCTTGTGGTTGACCTCGGCCTTCGGGTACGCCTTCTTGTACATCGGCTCGTGGACGCCCGTGGCGTAGGAGTCACCGAAGCCGCCGTTGAAGATGTAGACCTCCAGCGGCTTGTCCTCCGGCACGCCCAGCGGGTTCTTGTCGGTCTTCGCCCCCGCCGACTGCTCCTGGCCGCCACCCGAGGTGGCGCACCCGGCTAGGACACCCGTTCCCGGCAACGCGAGCGCGCCGGTGGCAAGTGCCCCTCGCAGGAACTTCCTCCTGCTCCAATCGGCCGAAAAACTGGTCATGCTCGCTCCTCCTGCTGTCCAGCCGTCCCTGCCCTCGATGGGGAGACACAGTATCGCCAAGGTCTATACCGTCAACCGCCAACACTCAACCACTCTGAACATCAATTTGGTTAAGAACTAACGTGTCGTCTTGCGAGGTCCGACGCTGTCCATATAGCCACTTACGTTGTGAGTGCTTCGCGGGTGATCGGGCTTCTGTCCGGAACGTCCATGGACGGCGTCGACGTGGCCGTCGCCGATCTGGCGCTGAACGGTGACGTCATCGAGCTCGTGCCCGTCGGGCACGTCGAGCTCCCCTACCCGGCGGGCCTGCGGGCCGCGCTGCTCGACGTGTTACCGCCAAGGACGACCACCGCCGAGCAGATGTGCAGGCTGGACACCGCCGTCGGGCAGGCGTTCGCCGCCGCTGCGGGCCACGCCCTCGCGACGATCGCGGACGGACGGGCGGATCTCGTGGCCTCACTGGGTCAGACCGTCTACCACTGGGTCGACGGCGACCGGGCGCTCGGCACGCTCCAGCTCGGTCAGCCCGCGTGGCTCGCCGAGGCGACCGGGCTGCCCGTGGTGTCGGACCTGAGGGCCAGGGACATCACGGCCGGCGGGCACGGCGCGCCGCTCGCGATCGTGCTCGACCGGCTGTGGCTGTCCGACCAGCCCGGCATCACGGCCGCGCTGAACCTCGGCGGGATCGCCAACATCACCGTCGTCGAGCCGGGCCGCCCGGCGGTCGCGTACGACACCGGTCCCGGCAACGCGTTGCTGGACGCGGCGGCGCGGCTGATCTCGAACGGCGTGTGGCAGCAGGACGTCGACGGCGACCTCGCCGCGCAGGGCTCGGTCGACCAGGAGCTGCTCGAGGTGCTGCTCGCCGACCCCTACTACACACTGGAACCCCCGAAGTCGACCGGCAAGGAGCACTTCAACCACGAGCACCTCGCGGCCGCGATGGCCGAGGTCGGTCACGTCGCCGGCGACGACCTGCTCGCCACGCTGGTGGAGCTGACCGCGGTGACGGTCGCACGGGCGTGCCACGCCCACGGCGTGACGAGCGTGATCGCGTCCGGCGGCGGCACCCGCAACCCGACGCTCATGGCCGCGTTGAAACAGCGCCTGGCGCCGGCCTCACTGATGACGAGCGACGAGCTCGGGCTGCCCGCCGGCGCCAAGGAGGCGTATCTGACGGCGCTGCTCGGGTTCCTTACCTGGGCGGGGGTGCCTGCCACGACCCGGCTGCTCGGCAGCGTCACCCCGGGCGCCGGCCCGCTGCGGTTGCCGGCACCCGCGACGACCGAGGTCAACAGGCTGCGGGTGGTCACGGAAAGGGGAGGTTCCCGTGCGAGCGCTTGACGTCGCGATCATCGTGCTGTTCCTGGTCGGGATGCCGCTGCTCGGCGTCCTGATCGGCGGGCGGCAGAAGTCCTCGACCGACTACTTCGTCAGCGAGAAGAAGATCTCCTGGTGGGTGGTGTGCCTGTCGGTCGTCTCCGCGGAGACCTCGACGCTGACCGTGCTGTCCGTGCCGGTGGTCGCCTATGTGGCGCCGCCGTCGGCGGGCGGGATGACCTACCTGACGCTGGCGCTCGGCTACATCGTCGGCCGGGTCATCGTGTCGTTCGTGCTGCTGCCGCGCTACTTCGTCGGTGACCTGGTCACGGCGTACGCGTTCCTCGGCAAACGGTACGGCGACGGCATGCGGGCGACCGCGTCGGTGACGTTCCAGTTCACCCGCCTGCTCGCGGACGGTATCCGCCTCTTCGCGACGGCGATCCCCATCAAGGTGGTCCTGGCCACCTACGGGGTGAACGCCTCGTACTGGGTGATCGTGCTCGTGCTCGGCATCGCGATGGTGTTCTACACGTTCGTGGGTGGGGTGCGCGCGGTCGTGTGGGTCGACGCCATCCAGATGCTCTGGTACGTGCTCGGTGGCGTGGTCGTGGTGATCGCGCTGCTCAACGCCGTGCCGTCGGGGTGGTTCGGCGACGCCGTCGACGCGTCGAAGTTCCAGCTGTTCGACTTCTCGTCCAACCCGCTGACCGGCGGCTACCCGTTCCTGGCCGCGTTCCTCGGCGGCACGATGCTCGCGATGGCCTCACACGGCGTCGACCAGCTGATCGTGCAGCGGCTGATGTCGACGCGGGACCTGCGTGCGGCGAGGAAGGCACTCGTGGCCTCCGGCGTGGTCGTGTTCCTGCAGTTCGCGTTCTTCCTGTTCATCGGCGTGCTGATGTGGGCGTTCTACGAGGCCGCGGTGCCCGCGGACCCGACGTCGGCAGGCGGGCTGGGGCTGGCCAACAAGGACGAGCTGTTCGCGCACTACATCGTGACGGAGCTGCCGTCGGGGCTCTCGGGCTTCGTGATCGCAGGTATCCTCGCGGCGGCGCTGTCGTCGTCACTCGGCGCGCTGGCCTCGGCGACGGTGACGGACGTGTACGAGCGGATCTCCCGCCGCGAGCTGACCGACGACCAGCGCCTGCGGCTCGGCCGGATCTGGACGGTCGTGTGGGCCGGGCTGCTGATCATCTGCGCCGGCTTGTTCGCGACGGCCAACTCGACCACGGCGGACCCGATCGTCGTGCAGGCGCTCGGCATCACGGGCTACACCTACGGCGCGCTGCTGGGAGCGTTCCTGCTCGGGCTGCTGTTCCGCCGGGCCAACCAGGTGGACGGGCTGGTCGCGTTCGTGGCCACGGTGGCGGTCATGACGTTCGTGATCCTCGGCGTGAAGTTCGTCGGCCCGTCCGCGGCCGCCGACGTCGTCGCCAACGGCAGGGCGGAGTGGACGTCCATCAGGATCGACTTCTCCTCGGCGGTGCCTGCCGAGGGCGTCCGCACGCTGACTAGCTGGTGGTACACGCCGCTGGGCGTCCTGGTGACGCTCCTGGTGGGTGGCCTCCTGTCGCTGCGCCACCCACGGACCCCGCTACCGGACACGGCTGAGGTGACCACCGCGAAGGCCGCCTGAGCGGAGCTTGCGGAGCGAACCATCGACACTGAGCCGAGCTTGCGGAGCGTCCGCTGAAGGGTCAGCCCGCGGACTGGGCCTTGTGCGCGGCCGTGCGGGCCACCTTCGCCAGCTTCTTGTCCGGGTGGTGGCCACCGACGAGGGTCAGCACCTCGAAGACCGCCGGGTGGGGCAGGCGCCACGCGTCGGTCAGCGTCTCCTCCTCGCGACCCGCCGGAAGCACTTCCGCGCAGACGATCTCCACCGCGGCCGGGTTCAGCTCGCCGAGGATGTTGGCGCTCGCCGTGATCGCGTCCAGCATCCGCCAGGCCGCGTCCGCGGGGTCGAGGTCCTCGCCGAGCGCGGACTTCGCGTACGGGCGAAGCGCCGGGTCGTCCAGGACCGTCGGCCAGGGGACGTCCTGGAGCCGCCCCAGGATCGACCACGCGTAGTAGCGGCCTGCCGGGTCGGCCTCCGCCGCGGCGGCCAGCAGCTCGGCGGCCGGCTTGTCGCGGCCGTCGAGCCAGGTGTCGGCCAGCTCGGTCAGCTCCTCGCCGGTGCGGCCGCCGACGACCGTCAGCAGGTCGGCGGCGGTCATCTCGGCCGGTGGCGGCAGCAGGGGGACGTCCACGCCACCGTCGACCAGTTCCTCGCGCATGACCAGCATGCCGAGCGGGGTCAGCCGGACGGTCGTCTCGTCGACCTCGACGGCGCCGTGCTCGACGAGGCGGGCGAGCAGCGTGGTGACCGGGTCGCCGTGCTCGGCGACCCACGCGTGCCACGCCGAGTCGTCCGGGAGGTCCTCGGTCTCCATCTCGTGGGCCATCTGGCGCAGCTCGTCGATCTGCTCGCCGTGCTCCCGAGCGAGGAACAGCGGCAGCACGAGCGCCCCCGCGCCCTCGAACGTCAGCAACTGCTCACCCGCCAGCTCGGCCTCGATGGCGAGGCTCTGCAGCACCTGCGTGAACCCGAACGCCCAGGTGCCGATGTCCTCCTCGTCGTCACCCGTCGGCCACAGGTCGGGGTTCGCGTCCGCCGTCCCGTCCTCCGACGGCATCACGAGGTCGGTGGCGATGGCCGTCTCCCAGCACACGAGCAGCTCGGTCGCCGAGACGCCGAGCATCTCCGCGGCCTGCGCCGCGTCGGCCTCGACGAGGTCGCCCTCCTCGGTCAGCTCCCTGCGCTCCCCGACCCACGCGACCAGCTCGCCGACCCGCTTGAGCAGCAGGCTCTCCCGCGCCGCGGCGGCCAGCTCGGACAGCGGCGGCAGCCACACCGGAGGCAGGCGCTCCGGCAGGCCGAGTGCCTCGACGAGGTCCTCGTAACCCTCGAAGTCATCGAGATCGTCGAGGTCCTCGAAGTCCTCGATCTCGTCACCGGAGTCGCTGCCCTGCTCGACCGTCATGCGCGGCAACCTACCCGCGGCCCCCGTCACACGGCCGGGCGGTGCATCGTCGGCGCCGTGAGGTCGGCCTGGTAGTTGACGAGCTCCGCCCGTGCCGCGAAGCCGAGCTTGGTGAACATCCGCTCCGACGCCTCGTTCCCGTCCCTGATCATCGCGGCCGCCCGGTCCCGGACCCCGCCCCGTGCGGCCAGCTCGGCGAGCAGCCGCCGCACCACGGTCCTGCCCACCCCGCACGACCTGGCGTCCTCGTCGACGCCGACCACGTCCACGTAGTACTCCTCGGCCTGCGTGTACCCGGCCGCGTAGCCGAGCAGGCCGCGTTCACCGAGTAGCACCACCACCGTGTGCCGTTCGCCGGTCACGAGGTCCGCACCGGTCGTCGGTGCGTCGGGGAAACATCGGTCGTGCAGGGCGGCCACCGCGTCGCGGACCGCCGGGTCGGCGGGCAGGAGGGTCGCGCGGTCGTCCTGGCCGGGGCCGCGGACGAGCAGGCTGCGCAGTGGCGCGGCGGTGAGCGTGAAACACCTGGTCGTCATGCGGACGGGCGCGTCGTGGCGGGCGGCGAAGTCGGCGAGCAGGCGGTTGCCCCGGTGGCCGAACAGGTCGAGGCTGCGGACACCGGACAGGCGGGGCAGTCCGAGTGCGTGCGTGAGCATCGCGTCGGCCGTGGCCTGCCACACGTGACCAGCGGCCGGGTGGTTGGCGGGCACGTCCACGAACGGGCCGTACAGGTAGGCCCGCCTGCCCTCCACCTCGACGGACAGCACACCGCGCACCCTGCCGTTGCCGTCGACGGCCACCACCGCGTTGCCCGCCCAGTCGGGGGCGAGCTCGGCCAGCTCCTCGGCGACCTCGTCCTCCGTCTCGCCGTGGAAGCCGATCTGGTGCGCGGGCTCCCGTTGTAGCCGTGCGACCAGTGCGATCACGGCATCAAGATCAACCGGCATCGCATTCCTTACGTCGTACATGACCGAATCCTCATCCGTGAGCGGGGTCCGGCGCGAATGGATTACCGCCCCTTGGGGCAGTGTCCGGTGCCCTACTGGGTGTGGTCCTGTTGGGACACCCGCAACAACACCGTGACCAGCCGATACTTGGCCACGGGCCGGCACGCCGGTAATCTCCGTTCTCTTCCAATATCTGCAGAAAGGCCATGCTCGATGGCTGAATTCGACCTCAAGCGCGTCACTCCGCTGGAGTGGGCAGGCGTAGGTGCCGGTGCGCTCGCGTTCATCGTCAGTTTCTTTCCGTGGTACTCGGTCAGCTACGCGGGCTTCGGCGAGAGCCTGAGCGCGTGGAACACCGGCTTCCTGGCCTGGTTCTCGGTACTGCTGCTCATGGCCGCCGGCGGCCTCGTCCTCGCGCCGCACTTCGGCACGAAGGTCGATCGCCTGCCGCTGATCTGGCTGGTCCTCGCGGCGGTGGCCACCGTGTTCATCCTCCTCCGCTGGCTGACGCTGCCGGACGACGGTGGCCTCGGTGACCTCGGCGTGCTCGGCGACTCGGGCTTCGAGTCCGGAGCCGGGTTCGGCCTGATCGTCGGCCTGCTCCTCGGCATCGTCTCCACGGTCGCCGCCGTGCTGACATTCCGCGCGGCCCCGAAACCGGTCACCGGTTACGGGCAGAACCCGACCGTCGCCTGACGGCTCACGCTCTGGAGGGCATCCCGGGACATCGACGTCCCGTGGGTGCCCTTCGGCACGTTCCGGCCCGGTCAGGACGGCGCGGGCGCGGGCTCGGGCGCCTCCGGTCGGACCTGCTCCGCGTCGGGCTGCGCGGCCTCGAGCTGCGCGGCTGTGGCCTGCGGCTCGTCGGCGCCACGCATGCGCTGCGAGATCACCTGCGTGATGCCGTCACCACGCATGCTGACGCCGTAGAGGGCGTCCGCGATGTCCATGGTCGGCTTCTGGTGGGTGATGATGATCAGCTGCGAGTTCGCCCGCAGCTCCTGGAGCAGGCCGATCAGGCGACGCATGTTCACGTCGTCCAGGGCCGCCTCCACCTCGTCCATCACGTAGAAGGGCGAGGGGCGGGCCCGGAAGATCGCGACCAGCATGCCCACCGCGACCAGCGACTTCTCGCCACCGGACAGCAGTGACAGCCGCTTGATCTTCTTGCCCGGCGGGCGGGCCTCGACGTCGACGCCGGTGGTCAGCATGTCGTCGGGCTCGGTGAGGATCATCCGGCCCTCGCCGCCGGGGAACAGCGTCGAGAAGACGGTCTCGAACTCGCGGGCCACGTCCTCGTACGCGGACGTGAACACCTCGAGGATCTTGTCGTCGACCTCCTTGACCACGGTCAGCAGGTCGCGCCGGGTCGCCTTGAGGTCCTCCAGCTGCGTCGACAGGAACCTGTACCGCTCCTCCAGCGCCGCGAACTCCTCCAGGGCGAGCGGGTTGACCTTGCCGAGAAGCGTCAGGTCGCGCTCGGCCCGCTTGGCCCGCCGCTCCTGTGCGGGCCGGTCGAACGGCATGGACTGCGGCTCGCTGACCAGCTCACCGCGCTCCTTGGCCGCCTCGTACTCGGCCATCTCGCCCGGGCTCGGCGGCACCGGGACGTCGGGGCCGTACTCGTTGACCAGGTCGTCGAGGCCGATGCCGAAGGTCTCCGCGATCCGCGACTCGAGCTGCTCGAGCCGCAGCCGCTGCTCGGCACGCAGCACCTCGTCGCGGTGCACGGCGTCGGTCAGTTTCTCCAGCTCGGTGGACAGCTCGCGGACCCGGTTGCGGACCTCCTGCAGCATCCGCTCCCGGTCGTACCGCTGTGCCTGCACGGCGTCCCGCTCGCTCGCGGCGGCCTGCAGCGACACCGTGATCCGCTCCAGCGCCAGCTCGCCGTTCTCGACGACGGCCCGCGCCACGGCCGCGCCGTACGCCCGCTTGGCCATCGCACGCTGTGCCCGCTCGCGGGCCTCCCGCTCGGCGCGGGCCGCGCGGCGCAGCTCCTCGGCCTTGCCGTAGAGCGCGCGGTGGCGCTCCTCGGCCGTCCGCAGTGACAGCCTGGCGTCCATCTCCTGCTGGCGCGCGGTGGCCAGCTCGGCGGTCGCCTCGTCGCGCTCCGCGGTGTCCGGCTCGTCCTCCAGGACGGTCTCGTCCTCGGCGACGACCAGGCGCTCCTCCAGCTCGGCGAGCTTCGCGAGGCTCTCCTCGCGGGCCTGCTCGACGCGGGTGCGCTGGGTCTGGACACGCTCGGCCTCGGCCTGCGCGGACCGGACGGCCTGCTGCATCCTCGACAGCCGCTCTGCCGACCGGGCGGCACGGACCTTGCCCTCGTTGCGTGCCTCGGCCGCTGCCTGCGTGTCGGCCTGGCGTGCCTGCTGCTCGGCCTTGGCCCCCGCGAGCGCGGCTGAGGCCCGCTGAGCGGCGGTCTCGGCGGCGGCCAGCTTCTCGTTGGCCTCGTCGACCGCGGCCTGCACCTCGATGACGCTCTGCACGCGGGACGTGCCGCCGACCGCCCAGTGCGCGCCGAGGACGTCACCCTGGTTGGTGACCGCTCGCACCGACGGGTGGGCGTCCACCAGCATGCGGGCGATGGGCAGCGACTCGGCGACCGCGACCCGGTCCAGCGCCTGTGCGACGGCGGGCCGGAGCGTCTCGGGGGCGCGGACCAGGTCGACGGCCCAGCGCGTGCCGGGGGGCAGGGACGGCCAGCCGGACCTGTCGACGTGGCCGTAGCCGCCGACCACGATGCCCGCGCGGCCCGCGTCGGAGCCACGCAGCAGCTCCAGTGCGGCGACCGCGTCGTCACCGGAGGCCACCGCGACGGCGTCCGCGACCGGCCCCAGCGCGGCGGCCAGGGCGGCCTCGTTACCCGGCTCGACGGTCAGCAGCGCCGCGACCGAGCCGAGCAGCCCGGGCAGCCGGTCGCCCGCGGCCAGCAGCACACCCGCGCCGTCCTTGCGGTGCAGACCCATCGACAGCGCGTCGACGCGGGCCTTCCACGAGGCTATGTCCTTCTCCGCGGTCCGCTCGGCGCGGACCAGCTCCTCGACCCGGGCCTGCGCCGCCTTCTGCGCCTCCTTGGCCCGCTCGTGCCGGTCCGCGAGGCCCGCGTCGTCGGAGTCCTCGATCCCGGTCTCCTCCTGGGCCTCGGCCAGCTCGACCGCGGCGGCCTCGGCGCGCTCGGTCGCCTCGAGGAGGTTGGTGGACAGCCGGTCGATCTCCTCGGCCGTCGCGTTGGTCTTGCTGCGCAGTGCCTCGACCTGGCCTGCCAGGCGTGCGAGGCCCTCCCTGCGGTCGGCGACCGCGCGGACGGCCGCGAGGTGGGCCTTCTCCGCGGCCTGGACCTGCTGTTCCAGCTCGGCACGCCGCTCGGCCGTGTCACCGAGGAGCCCACGGGCCACCTCGACGTGCTCGCCCAGCTCGGCCTCGCGGATGGCCGTCTCCTCGGCCTCCGCCTCCAGCTCGTCGGGGTCCATGCCGCCCGACTGCGTCTCGACGGCGGCGGACATGTGCCGCTCGCGCTCGACGGCCAGCCGCACGGTGCCGCGCAGCCGCTCCTCCAGCGCGGAGAGCCGGTACCAGGTGTCCTGCGCGGCGGCCAGGCGCGGCTGGTCGACGGCGAGCTGGTCCTCCAGCTCCGACTGCCTGGCGTCGGCGACCTCGAGGTGCTGCTCGACGTCGTGCCTGCGTGCGCGGGCGGCGGCCTCGTCGGCCTGCTCCCTGGCGATCTGCGTGCGCTGGGTGACCAGGTCGTCGGCGTGCACACGCAGCCGGGCGTCGCGCAGGTCGGCCTGCACGGCCTGGGCCCTGCGGGCGATCTCGGCCTGCTTGCCGAGCGGCTTGAGCTGGCGGCGCAGCTCGGCGGTCAGGTCGGTGAGGCGGGTGAGGTTGGCCTGCATCGCGTCGAGCTTCCGCAGCGCCTTCTCCTTGCGCTTGCGGTGCTTGAGTACGCCCGCGGCCTCCTCGATGAAGGCGCGGCGCTCCTCGGGCTTGGACTCGAGGATCTGCGAGAGCTGGCCCTGACCGACGATGACGTGCATCTCCCGGCCGATGCCGGAGTCGCTGAGCAGCTCCTGGATGTCCATGAGCCGGCAGGTGTTGCCGTTGATCTCGTACTCGCTGGCGCCGTCGCGGAACATGCGGCGGGTGATCGAGACCTCGGTGTACTCGATGGGCAGCGCGCCGTCGGAGTTGTCGATGGTGAGGCTGACCTCGGCACGGCCGAGCGGGGCGCGGCCCGCGGTGCCGGCGAAGATGACGTCCTCCATCTTGCCGCCGCGCAGGTCCTTCGCGCCCTGTGTGCCCATGACCCAGCGCAGGCCGTCCAGGACGTTGGACTTGCCGGAGCCGTTGGGCCCGACGACGCAGGTGATGCCCGGCTCGAAACGCAGGGTGGTCGCCGAGGCGAACGACTTGAAGCCCTTGAGCGTCAGGCTCTTCAAATGCACGCTGGGACCTCTCAGGAAGCCGATTGCGCCACTAATCCGTTCGAGGGTACCCGGGAGGTGCTGGTGGTCGCGGGACGCGGCCGGTTGTCGCAGCTCAGCCCGGCGCTTCGATGGTCAGGGCGACCGTCTTCTTGTCGTCGAGGAGGAACTCCAGTCGCTCGATCTTGCTGCGTCTGATCGAGACGGACCCCGGGATCACGTCGTTGGCGTCGTGGTCGGTGCCCCACCAGCCCGCGATCTGGCGGTTGCCGTAGTGGTCGAAGACCACCAGGTAGCACTCGCGGTCCGGCGGCATCCCGTGGAAGGTCATCTGGAACTCGGTGCCCCACTCGCGGTCGATGAGGCGTGCCTCGACGGTGGCCGCGCCGTCCGCGGACTTCCCGGTCCAGACGACACCGTCGGCCTGCGTCGTGTCCGTGGAGTGCCGCAGCGCCTGCCAGCCGAAGATCCCCCCGGCCGCGAGGGCCACGACCGCGACGAACACCGCGGCGACGCGCCACAGTCGTCTTGACGACGGCGGCCTACCCCCTGACCTGCCGTTCGGCTTGTTCCCGGGGCGGGTGGGCGGCTCGTGCTGGTCTCCCGCGCGTGGCTGTGGGACGTGCTGGGGCAACGGGACGGGCTCGGTGACGGGCTGTGCCCTGGTGGCGACCGCGCCCATCGGCTCCGCGGTGGCGGAGGGCAGGCTGTCGGCGAAGTCCTCCGGCGCGATCTGGTTGAGCAGGCCGGGCAGCGGGGCCAGCCGGACCAGTTCGCCGCGACAGGTCGCGCAGTACGCCAGGTGCGACTCGAACGCCGACCGCTCCGCCGGGTCGAGCGCGCCGAGCAGGTAGACGCCGAGCGTCATCGTCTGCTGGCAGGTCATGGCTCGGTCACCCCCCGCTCCTCAAGGGCGTCACGCAGCGCGCGCAACGCGTAGAACGATCTCGACTTGACGGTCCCCGGCGGCACACCGAGCTTCTTCGCCGTCTCGGTGATGGTTCGCCGGTGGAAGAACAGCTCGCCGATCACCGCGCGGTGGTCGGCCGACAGCGCCCGCATCGCCTCGGCCACCTGCCAGCCCTGGAGCACCCGGTCGAAGTCGTCGATCGGGCGCGCCCAGTCCCGTTCCAGGATCGGCACCTCGTCCACCCGCGCGCTCTGCTTCCGGTAGCCGGAGACCACGAGGTTGCGGGCCACTGTGTACAACCACGGCCCCGCGTGCTCGGGGTCAAGGGAGTCGGCGTTGCGCCACGCCCTGAGCAGCGTCTCCTGCACGACGTCCTCGGCGTACTGATGGTCGCCACCGACCGCGCGCAGCACGTAGCCGTAGAGCGGTCGGCGGTACCGGTTGTAGAGCTCACGGATGAGCTCGTCTTCCTGTTCCGGGGTGTTCCCCACGCATCAGTCATACGCGATCAGGCCCAGGAAGGTTCACCGCGTCGCGCGGTCGCTGCGATGTTCGCTCCGCAAGCTCCGCTCAGCAGCGATGTTCGCTCCGCAAGCTCCGCTCAGCGCTCCACGAACCCCGTCACGTTCCCCTTGGCCTCGGACCAGCGTTCGACGACGAGGTCCACCCGGCCGGGGGTGCCGCCACCCCTCAGCAGGTCGAGCAGCTGCTCGCAGGTCGGCCTGGCGCCTTCGGCGACGACCTCGACGCGGCCGTCCCGCAGGTTGCTCGCGTAGCCCTGCAGGCCCAGCTCAGAGGCCCTGCCGCGGGTCCACCAACGGAAGCCGACGCCCTGGACGTGGCCGTGTACCCATGCGGTGAGTCGTACGTTCGGTGACATTTCCGCTCGCGTGAGATAGCAGTCGGTGAGGGTGATAACTTGCCCCGCTGTGACCGGTCGGTCGCGGAGTGATCGTAGGAGGGCGCCGAGATGCTCGGACCTGATGACCGGATGGACGAAGGGCCGCCCTCCGACGAGGGTAGCGTCATGCGCCGTATGCCGTACCTGGCGCTCGGCGTGGCCGGTGTCGTCGTGTCCACCGCCTTCGCCACGGTAGCCATGCTGGCAGGCGGGAGCGCCGACGACGCGCAGCCGGAGCGGACCAGCCAGGACTCGGTCCAGGTACAGGACGAGGAAACCACCTCCGACGGCAGCGGCACCTCCCTGAGCACCACTCCCACCACGACCACCACCGAGTCGTCGTCCGCCGGGTCGTCCACCACGACCACCACCACGACGACGAAGAAGTCGAGCACCAAGCCGACCACCACCACGCAACAGACACAGCCCACGAACCAGCCGCCGCCGAACACCGGCACCACCACGACGACGACGAAGACGACCACCACGACGACGACCACGACGACGACCACCACGACGGATGACCCGCCGCCGAGCAGCTAGCCCCGGTGCCACGAAGGACGCCTTCGTAACACCCCCCGTGCACCGAAGGACGCCTTCAGTACGCCCACCGCAACGAAGGACGCCTTCAGTACACCCGGCGTGGCGAGGACGCCGTCAGTACGCACCGAAGGACGCCTTCGTAACGCCCCATGCACCGAAGGACGCCTTCAGTACGCCCGACGTGACGAAGGACGCCTTCAGTACCCTTCGTCGCAGGTGAGCACGGTCACGCGGGGTTGTTTCCGTAGATCAATCGTCACCCGGTCGTTATCAAATTCGGTCTTTGGTGGTAACTTCCCGCGCCATGCGTGCGCGAAGACCTGTTCTGCCGGCACTCACCGCCGTGTTCGCGGGGGCGCTCGTCGCCGGTGCTGCGACGCTGCTCTCCGGGCACACGGACCAGACGAGCGCGGACCAGGGCCTGCTCGGCCTGGACGGCACCAGCACGCAGCGGCCCGACTCCGCCGGTGGCCGATTACGCCAGCCCGAGACGACGTCCACCCGCGCGTCGTCCTCGGACTCGGACCCGACCTCCCCCACCAGCACCACGCAGCAGCCGCCCGCCACGACCACCACCACCGAGGCCCCGGCCCCGCCACCCGCCGAGACCGACGACCCCCCGCCCGCGCCGCCCGCACCGGACCTCTCGGCGCAGGAGCAGGTCGTCAGCCTCACCAACAACGAGCGCGGGCAGGCCGGGTGCGATCCGCTCACCATCGACGCCGACATCACCGCCGCCGCGCAGGGGCACGCGTCCGACATGGCCGAGCGTGACTACTTCGAGCACACGACCCCCGACGGGGTCACGTTCGACCAGCGGATCCGCAACGCCGGCTACGCGAGCCCCGGAGCGGAGAACATCGCCAAGGGCGCCGACACCGCGGCGCAGGTGGTCGAACTGTGGATGAACTCTCCCGGCCACCGGGCGAACATCCTGAACTGCGACCTGAAGACGATCGGCATCGGCCTGGATCGGGACGGGTTTTACTGGGTGCAGGATTTCGGTTTCTGATCCCACGCGTTGTCCCCGTCACAAAAAAACTGTGACAAAACAGCTATGGCGACGCGCACGGGCGGGTACCCCGGAACACACGTGTACCACGGTAGTTACGTCACGGAAGCGGCCGGTATGAGGAGACTTACATGGTGACGTTTGGCCTGGACATCTCCCACCACCAAGACGCTGGACTCGACCTCGCGCAATGTCGCAGGGAGGGTGTCGAATTCGTATTCATCAAAGCAACCGAGGGCTCGACATTCGTCGACGCGGAGTTCGGGGCGAACCTGGCGGAGGCACGCAACGCCGGGCTGCTGGTCTGCGCCTACCACTACGTGCGCAGCAACGCCTCGGCAGCGGCGCAGGTGGCGAACGTGCTGCGTGTCGTGCCCCGCGACGTGCCGGTCATCCCGGACGTCGAGGCCAACTCGGGCAGCCTCGCGCTCACCCGCGACGTCGTCAACCAGCTCCGCGCCGCCGGTTACGTCGTGCCGCTGACCTACCTCCCGCGCTGGTACTGGCAGCAGATCGGCTCGCCGTCGCTGGCGGGCCTGCCACCCCTGTGGTCGAGCCGCTACCCCGACAACGTCGTCGGCTCGATCGCCGACGAGTGGGCCGACGTGCCCGCCAGCTACTGGACCGGCTACGGGGGTCTTGACGTCGCCGTCCTGCAGTTCACCAGCTCGGCCCGCATCGCCGGGCACCAACCCCTCGACGCGAACGCCTACCGCGGCACTCGCGAACAGCTCGCCGCACTGCTCGGTTCCCAGGAGGAGGAAGACCCCATGAAGAGCCTGATTCTGGCCCGCGAGGCGGGCGGCGACGCCATCTGGGTCGGTAACGGCATCACCCGACGGCACGTCGCCGAC
Organism: Actinophytocola oryzae; assembly: GCF_004364325.1. Taxonomy (GTDB): domain Bacteria; phylum Actinomycetota; class Actinomycetes; order Mycobacteriales; family Pseudonocardiaceae; genus Actinophytocola; species Actinophytocola oryzae. The sequence goes on from NZ_SOCP01000025.1 coordinate 120,250, forward strand.
ACCAAGGAGCTCGAAGGTCTCCAGTTCTGGATAGGCCAGAAGGGCGGCGACCCTTCCGTCCACGACTTCGCCGACCTGCGTGTCCTCGGCGTCGACGTGGAGGAGGAGCTGCCCGCGAAGGTCGACCTGGACTACGACCGGCTCGTCACGGACGTGGTCGACCGGCTCGCCGCCCGGCTGAACACGCTGCGGTTCGCCGCGGAGGCCGAGGCCGTCAAGAGCCAGTGACCGGCACCGGTCACCGAGCTGCCTCCCGCACCAGGCAGAACGGGTGACCGGCCGGGTCGGCGTAGGTGTGCCACGACGACCGCGAGTCGTCCAGGACGGTGGCGCCTGCCGCCACCGCCTCCCGCCCAGCGGCGGCGAGGTCCGGCACGCCGAGGTCGAGGTGCGACTGCTGGGGGTGCCGGGGATCGGGCCAGCGCGGCGGCCGGTGGTCGGCGACCCGCTGGAAGCACAGCACGAGCCCACCCGGCAGGTGGAGGGTCGACCAGCCGCCGCCGAGCGACCACCGCCGGTCCGGCCGGTTCACCTCGCCGCCGAGGAGCACGGCGTGGAAACGCGCCAGCTCCTCGTCGTCGGCACAGTCGAGGACGACACACCGCAGGCTCGCGGTCACCCGGGCATCCTGCCGAACGTCTCGGCGTGGTCTGCCACCCACTCCGCGAAGGGCCGTGCCGGCGTGCCCGTCACGTCCTCGACCGTCGCCGTGACGGCAGGCCTGCGCGGCATCACGGCGTAGGTGTCCAGCAGAACGTCCACGAAGGACTCCGGCAGTCCGTCCGCCACGAGCTGCGTGCGTGCCCGCGCCCTCGGCAGCTCGACCCACCGCAGCGGCCTGCCGAGCACCTCGCCGATGATCCGCACCTGCTCGACCTGGGTCAGCGCCTCGGGTCCGGTGAGGTCGAACGTCTCGCCGACGCGACCGTCGAGCAGCGACCGCACCGCGACCGCCGCGATGTCCGCCTCGTGCAGCATCGCCATCGCGAGGTCTCCGTGCGCGCCCCGGACCTCGTCGCCTGCCCGCAGCTGCCGTGCCCACCACAGCGCGTTGACGGCGAAGGTGCTCGGCCGGACCATCGTCCACCGTGGACAGCTCGACACGAGGTCCGCCTGCCGCCCCATGCTGAGGTCCGCCACCCCGCCAGACCCGAGGAAGACGACGTGCCTGCCGCCGACCGCGTCGAGCACGCCGGGCAGCGCGGCGCCCGAACGCAGGGGCCACACGAGGAAGACCGCGTCGACGCCTCGGAGGTCGAGCGGCTCGCGGAGGTCGCCGCGCACCACCTCCACCCCGTCCGGGAAGTCCACCGCGCCACGGGCCAGCGCCCGCACCGGCACCCCAGCCGCACACAGCTGCGCCACCACCTGCCGACCGACGTTGCCGGTCGCTCCCGTCACCAGAATCATGCCGCCACGAAACGCCATGGCCGCCGCAGCCTCCAGTCAACGGCGGATCGGCGCCGGAATCCGTCAGCGAGCTACGGTCGAGGCATGGAATCCGTCGACGATGTCGATCGCGGCCTCATCCACGCACTCCACCTCGACGTCCGCGCCCCCTTCTCGGTCATCGCGGACGTGCTGGGTGTCTCGGAGAACACCGTGGCACGCCGCTACAAACGCCTGCGCCAGGCCGGAGTCCTCCGCGTCGTCGGCTCGGTCAACGGGTTCCTCCTCGGCCGCATGTCGTGGACCATCCGCGTCCGCTGCACCCCGGACGTCGCCGCGCCCATCGCCTCGGCGCTCGCGCGGCGCCCCGACACGTTCTGGGTGCACATCCTCTCCGGCGGCACCGAGATCTCCTGCAACCTCCAGGCGGCCGACACCGCGACGAGGGACACCCTGCTGATGGACAAGCTCCCCCGCAGCACCCGGGTGCTCGACGTGACCGCACACGCCATCCTCGGCGGCGCGGCGACGGAATGGGCGGGCATCCGCCACCTCACCAGGGCACAGGCCAGAAGGCTCGCCCCGGAACCACCCACGAACGAGCCGTTGCGGCTCGACGCGGAGGACCACGCCGTCCTCGCCGCCCTCGCCAAGGACGGGCGCACCCCCTACACCGCGCTCGGCCCGTCGGAGTCGGCCGCCCGCAGACGTGTCGCCAGGCTGCGGCGGGCCGGGGTCCTGGTGCTCGACCTCGACGTCCGCCCGGAGGCGCTCGGGCACCACGCCGAGGCCCGGCTCTGGCTGACCGTCCGGCCCGCCGCGCTGAAGGCCACCGCCGACACCGTCGCGGCGCACCCCGAGACGTCGTTCGCCGCCGTCACGACCGGCCGCACGAACCTCGTCGCGACGGTCGTCTGCCGCGACGCGGGCGATCTCTACCGCTACCTGACCGAACGCGTCGGCGGTCTCGACGACGTGCACACCGTCGAGACCGCGCCGCTCATGCGCACGGTCAAGCGGTCAGGTCTCGAACCGGTACCCCATGCCGGCCTCGGTCAGCAGGTGCCTGGGGTGTGACGGCCTCGGCTCCAGCTTGCGCCGCAGCTGCGCCAGGTACACGCGGAGGTAGTGGGTCTCCGAGGCGTACCCCGGCCCCCACACCTCGGCCAGCAGCTGCTTCTGGGCCACCAGCTTTCCCCGGTTGCGCACGAGCAGTTCCAGCACACCCCACTCGGTGGGGGTCAGGTGCACCTCCGCGCCGTCACGCAGCACCTTCTTCGCGGCGAGGTCCACCGTGAAGGCCGGCGTGACGACCACCGCCTCCTCCCCCGATGCCGACGGCGCCGACGCACGACGGACGGCGGCACGCAGCCGCGCGAGCAGCTCGTCCATGCCGAACGGTTTGGTCACGTAGTCGTCGGCGCCCGCGTCCAGTGCGGACACCTTGTCGCCGGAGTCGGTGCGTGCCGAGAGCACGATGATCGGCGTGCTCGTCCAGCCGCGGAGGCCCTCGATGACCGCAGAGCCGTCCATGTCCGGCAAGCCGAGGTCCAGCACCACGACGTCGGGTCGGGCACTGGCCGCGACCTGGAGCGCCTGCTGCCCGTTCTCCGCCGTCGACACCTCGTAGCCACGCGCGGTCAGGTTGATCCGCAGCGCACGCACGATCTGCGGCTCGTCGTCGACCACCAGCACCCTCGTCATGAAACCCCGCCCCCGTCGACCGGAAGGGACAACACCACCGTGAGCCCACCTCCCGGCGTGTCCTCGGTCCTGATCGTCCCACCCATGGCGTCCATGAAACCCCTTGCCACCGACATGCCGAGCCCGATCCCGCCCTTCGTGCCGCTGAACCGCTTGAACGGCGCGAACATCGCGTCCGCGGCACCCTTCGGCAGTCCCCTGCCGTGGTCGACGATCCGCAGCTCCACCCGGTCGGAGTGCGCGCTCGCGCGGATCGCGATCGCGGGCTCCGCCGGTGGCACGGCCCGGTCGAGCCCCGGTGTGCCGTGCCGCAACGCGTTGTCGACCACGTTGGCCACCACCCGTTCGAGCAACCCGGCGTCGGCGAGCACCGGGGGCAGGCGCTCGTCGACGTCCACCGCGATCGCCGACCAGCCGTCCATGCCGGCGAGCGCGCGGGCGACCACCTCGTCGTAGGTGACCGACCGCAGCCTCGGCACCACGGCACCCGTCGCGAGCCGGGACGAGTCCAGCAGGTTCGCGACGATCCCGGACAGCCGGTCGGCCGACTCCTCGACGTCGGCGAGCAGCTCCGCGGTGTCCTCGTCGGACAGCGCGAGATCCGGCGCACGCAGGCTGCCGATCGCCGCCTTGATCGACGTGAGCGGCGTGCGCAGGTCGTGGCCGACCGCCGACAGCAGTGCCGTGCGCAGCTCGGTCGCGTCCGCACGCCGCTTGGCCGTCGCCGCCTCGGCCGCCATCCGCTGCTGCCGGAGTGCCAGCAACGCCTGTCCCGCAACGGTTTCCAGCACGCCTCGGGTCTCGGCGGGCAGCGCCCGACCCCGCAGCGCGAGGTGCACGTCCGGGGTCACCACGACGTCGACGTCCGCATCGTCCGGGGCGTCGCACGGGGACGGTCCGACGCACGCGACCCGGCGCCACTCCCCGGACGTCTTCTCCAGCAACGCGACCGACGACAGCCCGAAGTTCTCCCGCACCTTCGACAGCAGCCGGTCGAGCGGGTTCGGCGACAGGAGGACCGTGCGTGCGTAGGAGGTCAGCAGCGCCGCCTCCGTCCGCGCCTCCGTGGCCTGGACAGTCCGCCTCGCCGCCCGGTCCACGACGACGGCCACGAGCGCGGCGACGAGCACCATCGCCAGCAGTGTCACCAGGTTCTCGGGGTCGGCGATGGTCAGCGTGAACACCGGCTCGGTGAAGAACCAGTTGAGCAGCATCCCGGACAGCACCGCGGCCAGCATGGCCGGGCCGAACCCGCCGACGAGCGCGACGATCACGATCACCAGGAAGTACCCGACCGCGTCCGTCGACAGCGAGACCCCCCTGCCGATCAGCAGGCCGAGCCCGGTCGCGAGCACGGGCAGCAGCACCGCCGCGGCCCAGCCGGTGATCCGCCTGGACAGGCCCAGCGGACTGCGCTCGCGGCGTGGCCGCCAGCCGCGGCCTGCCTCGGAGTGGGTGACCGTGTGCACGTCGATCGCGCCGGAGCGCCGCACGACGGTCGCGCCGATGCCCTCGTCGAACAGCCGCGCGAGCCGCGACCGCCGGGACGTGCCGAGGACGAGCTGTGTCGCGTTCACGCCGCGCGCGAAGTCCAGCAACGCGTCCGGCACGTCGTCGCCGACGACCGTGTGGAAGGTCGCGCCGAGGTTCTTGGCGAGCCCGCGCATGTGCGTCAGTGCCCCCGGCGACGCGCCTGCCAGCCCGTCGCCACGCAGGATGTGCAGCACCATCAGCTCCGCACCCGCCCGTGCCGCGATGCGGCTCGCGCGACGGACCAGCGTCTCGGTCTCCGGGCCGCCCGTGACCGCGACCACGACCCGCTCTCGGGCCTCCCACGTGTCGGTGATGCTCTGCTCGGCCCGGTAACGCTGCAGCGCCACGTCGACCTGGTCGGCCACCCACAGGAGTGAGATCTCACGCAGAGCGGTGAGGTTGCCGGGGCGGAAGTAGTTGCTCAGCGCGGCGTCGACCTTGCGGGCCGGGTAGACGTTGCCGTGCGCGAGGCGACGCCGCAGTGCCTCCGGCGTGATGTCGACCAGCTCCAGCTGCTGGGCACCGCGGACCACGGCGTCCGGCACGGTCTCCTGCTGCCGCACGCCCGTGATGCGCTCGACGACGTCGTTGACGCTCTCCAGGTGCTGCACGTTCAGCGTGGTCAGCACGTCGATGCCCGCGTCGAGCAGTTCCTCAATGTCCTGCCAGCGCTTGGCGTTGCGGCTGCCGGGGATGTTGGTGTGGGCGAGCTCGTCGACGAGCGCGACCTCCGGTTCACGTGCCAGCACCGCGTCGAGGTCCAGCTCCTCGAACTCCGTGCCCCGGTAGGTCATCGTCCTGCGTGGCACCATCTCCAGGCCTTCGAGCAGCCGGTCGGTCCGGTACCGCTCGTGTGTCTCGACGAGGCCGACGACCACGTCGGTGCCCCGTTCGAGACGCCGGTGTGCCTCGCCGAGCATCGCGTAGGTCTTGCCGACGCCCGGTGCCGCACCGAAGTAGATGCGCAGCTCACCGCGTCTGGGCTCGTCGCGTCGCGGTGCGTCCGCAGGCTCCGCGCTCGCCTCTGTCCCGACTGCCACGCGATCAGTGTGCGCCAGGCCGGCCACGCGTGGCACGTGGCGGACACCTCGCCGCAAGAAGGAAATTGCCGAACGCAACTTTTGTGCGGAGAACTACGATTGAAGCAACCATGACTGACCTCCCCAGACCTCGGCGGCTCCGTGCGGACGCGGCCCGCAACCGCGACCAGATCCTGCGTGCCGCCGTCGACCTGCTGGTCGAGGTGGGCCCCACGGTCGCGCTGGAGGCCGTCGCGAAGCGGGCCGGGGTGAGCACCGCCACGCTCTACCGGCACTTCCCGGACCGGGCGGTCCTCCTGCGCCACGTGGCCGTCGACCTGCTGGAACAGTCGGCGACCGCAGCGCAGGTGGAGGAGGCGGACGCCTTCACCGCTCTCGCCGCCTACCTGCACACCGCCATCGACCTCCGCATGGGCGTGATCATGCCGATGCTCGCCGACGTGATCGCGGGCGACGACCAGCTGTTCGCCGCCCGCGACGAGGCGCGGCGCTCGCTGGCGGCGCTGGTGCGGGCGGCCCACGACGAGGGCTCGCTACGTCCGGACGTCGGTCCGGGGGACATCGGCCTGCTGGTGATCCGGCTGGCACAGCCGCTGCCCGTCCCGATCGTCGCCGCCGCCAACCACAGGCTCAGCCACCGGCACGCCGAGCTGGTCCTGGACGGGTTGCTGCGTTTCCTGGCCGTCGACTCGCTGCGTGACCGGCCGCTGGCGCTGGACGAGCTGGACCCGGTGCCCTCGGACGGCGACGAGCCGGTCTGGGTGGACCCGCGCGGCTACTGGGGCGAGCCCGGGGTCACGCCCGCCGCTGACAGCGAGGACAGAAGTAGGAGGACCGGTTCATGAACGGCTCGCGCCGCACCGCCGTCCCGCAGCGGGGACAGGGCAGCCCTTCCTGGCCGTAGACCGCGAGCGACCGGTCGAAGTAGCCGGACTGCCCGTTCACGTTGACGTACAGGGCATCGAACGACGTGCCGCCCTGGCCGAGCGCCTCCCGCATGACGTCGGTGGCCGCGGTGAGGACCTCGGTCGCCTTCCCGGCGGAGAGCCGCTCGGTCGCGCGGGACCAGTGCAGGCGCGCCCGCCACAACGCCTCGTCCGCGTAGATGTTGCCGATGCCCGAGACGAGGGACTGGTCCAGCAGCGCCCGCTTCAGCTCGGTCTTCTTCCTGCGCAGCGCGGCGACCGTGGCGTGGCCGTCGAACCTGGGGTCCATGGGGTCACGCGCGATGTGCGCGATCGCGGACGGCAGCGCCGTCTCGTCGACCGTGACGAGGTCGTCGACGAGGAAGCCGCCGAACGTGCGCTGGTCGACGAACCGCAGCTCGGGTCCGTCGTCGGCGAAGCGGAACCGCACCCGCAGGTGCTTCTCGTCCGGTGCGCCGTCGGGTTGCACGAGCAGCTGACCGCTCATGCCGAGGTGCGCGAGCAGGGCAAGGCCCTCGGACAGCTCGAGCCACAGGTACTTGCCGCGCCTGCGAGTGGCGACGATCTTGCGTCCGGCGAGACGGCCGGTGAAGTCGCCCGCGCCGAGCAGGTGGCGCCGGATGGCCCTCGGGTGGTGGACCTCGACCTCGGACAGCGTGCGGCCGGTGACGTGTGCGTCCAGACCCACCCGGACGACCTCGACCTCGGGAAGCTCGGGCACTTTACTTGCCGTCGTTGTTCTTCTCGGTGTTGATCAGCTCGTTGAGGGTCCGCCAGGCGGCCTCCGCGGCCTTCTGCTCGGCTTCCTTCTTGGTGGTGCCGTCGCCGCTGCCCCGGTCCTGCCCCGCGACGATCACCGTGGCGGTGAACTCCTTGCGGTGGTCGGGACCTTCCTCCTGGACGCGGTACTCGGGCACGCCGAGGCTCGCCTGTGCCGTCAGCTCCTGGAGCGACGTCTTCCAGTCGAGGCCTGCGCCGAGCAGCGGCGCCTCCTTGAGGAGCGGGTCGAACAGCCGGTGCACCAGCTCGCGCGCGGTGTCGATGCCGTGCTCGAGGTACACCGCGCCGATCACGGCCTCCATGCCGTCGGCCAGGATGCTCGCCTTGTTCCTGCCGCCGGTGAGCTCCTCGCCCTTGCCGAGCAGCAGGTGCGCACCGAGACCACCGTCGCCGAGACCCCTGGCCACGCCCGCCAGCGCGTGCATGTTCACCACGCTGGCCCGCAGCTTCGCCAGATGTCCCTCCGGCAGGTCCGGGTGCGTCTTGTACAGGTGGTCCGTCACCACGAGGCCGAGTACGGCGTCACCGAGGAACTCGAGGCGCTCGTTCGGCGGCAGGCCGCCGTTCTCGTAGGCGTACGAACGGTGCGTCATGGCAAGCTTCAGCAGCTCGGCGTCCATTCCGACGCCGAGCGCCTCGAGCAGCTTCTCGGGGTCGGCCGAAGGACCCCTGGCCGCTCTGCTCGCCACTACTGCCTACCGTCAGGCCGGCTCGGTGATCTGGCGACCGCCGTACTGACCGCAGTGCGGGCACACGACGTGCTGGGGCTTGGGCTTGCGGCACGCCCGGTTGTTGCACTCCACCAGGTGGACGGCACTGGTCTTCCACTGCGAACGGCGCGAGCGCGTGTTCGAACGCGACATCTTCCGCTTGGGGACGGCCACGACTGCTTCTCCTTCAACGTTCCTGGTGGTGACCGGACAGCCGTCAGGCGTCTCGATCAGGGCGGAACCGCTCCGTGAGCGCGGCCCACCGAGGGTCAATCGTCTCATGCCGGTGATCGGGTCCGAGATCGGCCCACCTTCCACCGCATTCCGGGCACAGACCCGGGCAGTCCTCACGGCACAGCGGCGCGGCCGGGAGGGCCAGAACGATCGCGTCCCGCACCACCGGTTCCAGGTCGACCTTGTCGTCGACCAGCCGGAACACCTCGTCGGAGTCCGTGGTCTCCTCGGTGATCGAGTCCGGGTAGGCGAACAGCTCGGTGAACTCGACCTCGACGTCGTGGTCGTCGGCCGAGATCGGGTCGAGGCACCGCGCGCACTCCCCGGCCACCGGCGCGGCGGCCGTGCCGGAGACCAGCACGCCCTCGACGACGGACTCGAGGAGGACGTCCAGCTCCACGTGCGCGCCCTTGGGCACGGCGATGACGCCCTCGACCCCGAGCGGGACCTGGACCTCGACGTCCCTGGCCAGCTTTCGGGAGAGGCCGGGCCGCCGGCCCAGCTCCCTGGTGTCGAGGACCCACGGGCTGTTGCGTTGTTCGGACATGGCGAACGAGGGTCCCTGTAGTTCGAGAGGTGCCGCGACCGCGGTTCCGTACCAGGGTACGCGGGTCAGGCCGAGTAATCGAACGGGGCGGCCGACGCGGGTTCCGGGGCGGGCGGCAGCGGCACCGCCCCGCTGCGCAGGTGCGCACGACCCTTGCTGACCGTCCTGATCGTGTGGGACAGCAGGTCCGCGAACTCGGCGAGCTTGCCGTCCACGTACTCGTCGCACTCGCCGCGCTGGCGGGTCACCTCGTCGGCCGTGGCGTCCATGATCCGCGCCGACTCCAGGTGCGACGCCTGCACGACCTCGGTCTGCGCGACGAGCCTCGCCTGTTCCATGCGGCCGTCCGCGACCGAGCGCTCGTAGGACTCGCGGCCTGCCTGGATCATCCGGTCGGCCTCGATCTGCGACCTGTTGACGAGGTCGTCGTACTTGGCCTGGCCCGCCGCGATCGTCCGGTCCGCGTCGGCCCTCGCGTCGTCGACGAGCCGGTCCGCGTGGGCCTGCGCCTCGGCGACGAGCCGCTGTGCCTCGGCGCGGGCCTCCGCGAGCGTCTGCTCGGCCTCGAGGTTGGCCTTGCTGATCGTCTGTTCCGCCTGGTGCTCGGCCTGACCGACGATCTCGTCCTTGCGGTCGAGCACGTCCTGCGCGTCGTCGACCTCACCCGGCAGCGCGTCCCGCACCTCGTCGAGCAGTTCGAGGATGTCCCCCCTCGGCACGACGCAGCTCGAGGTCATCGGCACACCGCGTGCCTCCTCCACGATCGTGACCAGCTCGTCGAGGGCCTCGAAGACCTTGTACACGTTGCGTCTCCCTCCATAACCGCGCTCCCTAGTCTGCCTTTTGTCGCGGGGTTGGCGGTGGAGGTTCCGCTGGTCGGTGTGTCAGTCCGTGATCACTTCCACGAACGTCACGTAGCGGTCGGGGGTGTAGTAGTACTCGCCGTCCCCTCCGGTGACCAGGCGCCGGTCGCCCTTGCCGGACGTGCCGGGCGTCGGCACCGTGTACAGGTGGTAGTAGTCGGTGGCACAGGCAGGCAGGACGCCCTCGCGGTTCTGGTAGACCGTGCCGTCGTCGGGGAAGGGGAACGGGCCGCCGCGTTCCACCAGCGCGATGGTGCTCGCCACCTGCGCCGGGAGGCTGCCGACGGGTCGCTGGGCGACGTCCGCGTCACCGCAGGCGGGCTGGCCGCCGCCGAGGTCGACGATCGAGAAGCTCGCGTAGTGGTCGTCGGTGTAGAAGTGCTCACCGGCCGTCCCGGTGACGATGCGGCGGGCGCCGCGGTCCGGGCTGCCGGGCGTCTTCACGGTGTACTCGTGGTAGTAGCCGGTGGCACAGGCGGGGAGGATGCCCTCGCGGTTCTGGAAGACCGTGCCGTCCTGCGGGTACGGGAACGGGCCTCCCCTCTCGATCAGCTCGACGGTGTCGGCCGCCTGCGCCGGGAGGCTCGACAGCGAGACCTCGTCGTAGCCGGAGGTGTCACCGCAGGGTGGTTGTACCACCTCGGCGGCGTAACTCGGAAGGGTGAGGCCGAGAAACGCCATCGCGGCCATCAGCAGGGGAAGCAGCGTTCTCACACGCCTTGATGTGACGTTGCTCATTTTCCGACCGTAACTCGATCGGGTGACGTCGGTTACCGCCGATCGACTGCTGTTCAATGGCGGCATGGTCGAGATCAGGCGCGCGGTCGCCGCCGACGTGGCGGCCATCGTCGAGATGCTCGCGGACGACCCGCTGGGCGCCCGGCGGGAGCGGCCCGGCGACGCCGCCTACGCGAAGGCGTTCGAGGAGATCGACGCCGACCCCCGGCAGTGGCTGGTGGTCGCGGCCGACGGGGCCGAGGTGGTCGGCACGCTGCAGCTCACCTTCATCCCGGGCCTGTCCCGCCTCGGCTCGACCCGCGCGCTGATCGAGGCCGTGCGGGTGCGGGGCGACCAGCGCGGCTCCGGCCTCGGCGGCGAGCTGGTCCGCTGGGCCGTCGACACCGCCCGTGAACAGGGTGCCGCGCTCGTCCAGCTCACCACGGACGCGAGCCGCACCGACGCCCACCGGTTCTACGAACGGCTGGGCTTCCGGGCAACGCACGTGGGCATGAAGCTGGTCTTCTGAGCTAGGCGTCCCGCGCCAGGCGAGCCATCAAGCGCCGGTGGACGGGCTCGGAGAGCAGGTGCCGGACGTCACCCCCGTAGGTGGCGACCTCCTTGACCAGCGAGCTGGACAGGAAGCTGTTCTCCGGCTTGGTCGGCATGAACAGCGTCTCCACGCCGGTCAGCTGCTGGTTCATCTGGGCCATCTGCAGCTCGTAGTCGAAGTCGCTGACCGCGCGAAGGCCCTTCACGATGGCCTGGATGTCGTTCTGGCTGCAGTACTCGACCAGCAGGCCGTGCCACGAGTCGATCCGGACGTTGGGCAGGTGGGACACCGCCTCGGTGAGCAGCTCCATCCGCTCCTCGACCGCGAACAGGCCCTTCTTGCTCTTGTTGACGAGCACCGCGACGACGACCTCGTCGAACAGGAACGCGGCTCTCTCCAGGATGTCCAGGTGACCGTTGGTCGGCGGGTCGTAGGAACCGGGACAGACGGCACGCCTCATGGGCGAAAGTTATCAGTCCTCACCAGCGACTACCCGTTGACGGTGTTCCTGGTCACGCTCGCGCCCAGTGCAGCGACGTCTCGCCGTAGTGGCGGACCTTCAACGGCGCCAACGGTTCGGGCCAGGCCAGGTCCGCCGCCCGCCGCGAGCGCTCGACGATCACCAGCGCGCCGGGGGCGAGCCAGCCCTCCGACACCAGCAGGCGCAGCTCGAGGCCGAGGTCCTCGACCACGTACGGCGGGTCGGCGAGGACCAGGTCGAACGGGGTGGGCGTGCCCGCCGCCAGCACCCCCGCCACCTTGCCGGCACGCACCTCGCCCGGCAGGCCGACGGCCGCGACGTTCTTGCGCAGGACCGAGAGCGCACCGCTCGCGGACTCCACGAACAGGGTGGACTCAGCGCCCCGGGACAGGGCCTCCAGTCCCAGTGCGCCGGTGCCCGCGTACAGGTCGAGCACGCGGGCGCCGTCGAGGTCCACTGCGGACTGCACCGCGCTGAACAACGCCTCACGCACCCGGTCCGACGTCGGTCTGGTCCCCTTGGCCGGCACGGCCAGCCGCCGGCCGCCCGCGATGCCCGCCACGATCCTCGTCACGTGGCCATCGTCTCACCGGTCGCATGAGCGACGGAGCGTGCGCCCGTCTGGACTGAGGAACGATGCCGAGCACGCGACGAGGGAAGACGGCGTGCCAGCGGTTCAGTCCTCAGGGTGTCCACCCCCTCCTCCGCGAATTCGCGTAGGCTCGCTCTTCCGAATCCAACAAACGTGGGCAACACCGGGAGCGGTGCGTGTCGCAGACCTCCGACAGGCAGACCGAGATAGCGGTCGAACAAGCCCACGTCGACGTCGTCTACCAACGCGTCGACGAGATGCGCGGCGAGGCTCGGGCCATGCGCGTCAGGGGCGACGAACTCGCGCACGGGGCGCGCAACGAGGCGATCTTCGAGCAGGCCGCCATGCTGTTCGAGCGGGACGTGATGGTGCGCCACGCCACACAGATCCTGCGCAGCCTCGACGCCGAGCACGAGGGGCTCGTGTTCGGCAGGCTCGACGACACCGACGGCGAGACGATGTACGTCGGCCGCCTCGGCATCAGGGACGTGAACTTCGACAACCTGGTCACCGACTGGCGCGCGCCTGCCGCCGCCGCGTTCTACCAGGCGACGGCCGAGCAGCCGATGAACGTCGTGCGCCGCCGCGTCATCCGGTCGACCGGGCAGTCCGTTGTGGATATCGACGACGACCTGCTGGCGCCCGAGAAGCGGCCGGAGGACATGGCCGTGGTCGGCGAGGGCGCGCTCATGGCGTCGCTCACCCGCGCCCGCGGCGACCGGATGCGCGACATCGTGGCCACCATCCAGCGCGAGCAGGACGAGGCGATCCGCGCGCCGTGGAAGGGCGTCACCGAGATCACCGGCGGCCCCGGCACCGGCAAGACGGCGGTCGCGCTGCACCGCGTCGCCTACCTGCTCTACCGGGACCGGCGTCGCATGGGCGGCTCCGGCGTGCTCGTCATCGGGCCCTCCCCCGCCTTCACCTCCTACATCTCCCGGGTCCTGCCCTCAATGGGCGAGGACACGGTCGAGCTGCGCTCGCTCGGCGAGGTGCTCGACGGCGCCCACGCGGTCGGTGTGGACTCCGCCGAGGTGACGCGGGTCAAGGGCTCGCTGCGGATGCGCCGGGTGCTCAAGCGGGCACTGCGGGAGGACCCGCCGGACGTGCCCGCCGAGCTGCGCATCACCTTCCGCGGCGAGGTGCTCAAGCTCGACGGGCGGGACCTCGCGAAGGTCCGCCACGCCGTGCACTCGATGGGCAGGCCACCGAACCAGTCCAGGGTGGACGCCGCCGAGGCGTTGCTGGAAGCGTTGTGGCGCAAGGCCGAGTCCTACGGGCTCGGGTTCGACCGCAAGGAGCTGGTCACCGAGCTGGGTGAGCGGATCGAGTTCCACCGGTTCGTCGTCGTGTTCTGGCCGCTCATGACCGAGCGGGAGGCGCTGCGGCTGCTGGCCGACCGCGACCGGCTGGCCCACGCCGCCGGGCGTGCGCTGAACGCACACGAGGTCGACCTGCTCGTGGCGTCGTGGGCCGACCCGAACGCGGGCCCGACCGTCGCGGACATCGCGTTGCTCGACGAGCTGCGGGGGCTGCTCGGCCCGCTGCCCAAGCGCCACCGGCGCCGGGTCCAGCAGCAGGCCGCCGCGGAGCACCAGGAGTGGTCGGAGTCACCGCGCCGGGGCGAGCACTACGACGAGTACGCGCACATCGTGATCGACGAGGCCCAGGACCTGTCCCCCATGCAGTGGCGGATGGTCGGGCGGCGCGGCAAGTACGCGAGCTGGACCGTGGTCGGCGACCCGCTGCAGAGCTCGTGGCCGGACGAGGGCGAGGCCACGTCGGCCCGCACTGCCGCACTCGGTGCCCGCACGCAGCGCAGGCAGTTCCAGCTGCGCACGAACTACCGCAACTCGGCGGAGATCTTCGAGCTGGCCGCGCAGGTGGTCACCGACGTGGCCATGCCGGGCCAGCTGCCGCACGCGGTGCGCAGCACGGGCGTGAAGCCGTCGGTGCGGGTCGTCGCGCCCGCCGAGCTGGCCGAGCAGCTGCTCGTCGCGACCCGGCAGCTGCTCGACGAGATGGACGGCACGGTCGGCGTGATCACCTCGTCCAGCCGCGTCGGGCAGGCCAGGCGGATCCTCGCGGCGATCGACCACGAGCGGCTGCACGTCGTCGACGGCCTGGAGGCGAAGGGCCTCGAGTACGACGCGGTGGTGCTGGTCGAACCGACCGAGCTGGTGACGGAGTCGACGACCGGGCCCAGGACGCTGTACGTGGCGCTCACCCGTGCGACCCAGCGCCTGACCGTGCTGACGAGCGATCCCGCCTGGCCCTGACGGGGAATGCCGCCGGGCAGGCGCGCGTTGGCGGACGGTATGGACGAAGAGAAGGCCGTCTCCGTGGAGGAGACCGGCGAGACGCCCGTGCTGGTGTCGCTCGGTGACCCGAACGTGCCGGTGTGCGAGGACGGGAGCTGCGCGCTGTGAAGATCGAGGTCTGGTCGGACATCGTCTGCCCGTGGTGCTACATCGGCAAGCGGCGGCTGGAGTCCGCGCTCGCCGGCTTCGACCACGACGTCGAGGTGGAGTGGAAGAGCTTCCAGCTCGACCCGGAGTACCCGCGCGGCAAGGCGGTCCCGGTGTACGACGCGCTGGCGGAGAAGTTCGGCGGGCAGATCAGGGAGATGACCCAGCGGGTCATCGAGCTGGCGGAGGTCGAGGGCCTGCACTACGACTACGACCACGCGGTCATGGTCAACACCTTCGACGCCCACCGCCTCGCCCACCACGCCAAGTCGCAGGGCCTCGGCCCGGAGATGCACGAGCGGCTCATGCGGGCACAGCTCGTCGAGGGCGAGACCCTCAACGACGTGGACACGCTGGTGCGCCTTGCCGAGGAGATCGGCGTCGAGGGCGCGGGCCCGGTGGTGACCAGCGACAAGTACACCGCCGAGGTCGAGGCCGACATCCAGGAGGCACGCCTGCTCGGCGCGAACGGCGTGCCGTTCTTCGTGCTGGACCGCAAGTACGGCGTCTCGGGTGCGCAGCCGGTGGAGGTTTTCGAGCAGGCTCTGCGGACCGCGCACGAGAACGCCTAGGAACCGGGGCGGCTCAGCACCAGTTGATCGGGTTGCCGGTCTCGACGGCCGCCGCGAAGAGGCGGCGTAACGCGTAGACGGAGAACCGGTAGTCGTGCAGCGTGGGGGGCCGGGTCCGGGTCTCCAGGTTGG
Source organism: Actinophytocola oryzae (assembly GCF_004364325.1). Taxonomy (GTDB): domain Bacteria; phylum Actinomycetota; class Actinomycetes; order Mycobacteriales; family Pseudonocardiaceae; genus Actinophytocola; species Actinophytocola oryzae. Next base: position 135,491 of record NZ_SOCP01000025.1, read on the forward strand.
CGGGCACGCGCTCCGGGCCCACGCCGGGATAGCCGATGGGACCGATCGGCAACGTCACCTCGTGGGTGCCGTCGGCGAAGCGGACCGAGGGTGGCGTCGTGTCGTCTCCCGGGTCGACCACCTCCTGGGTGAAACGGGTCGCGCGGAACAGCTCGACGTCACCGTCCTCGCAGGCGCGGCGGACGAAGAAGCCACCCAGGTCAACGCCCATGCCCAGGTCAGCCGCCTGTTCGACCGCGCGGCCGTAGGCCTCGTCCCAGATCACCACGTCGGTGCCTGCCTCGTACAGCAGCGCGTCGTCCTCGATGAAGGCCCGTTGGATGAAGTAGTCCACCTCGGCCAGCGCCGCCTGCCCGAGTTCAGCGGGTACGGGGGCCGCGTTCAACTGGGACAACACGTGTTCCAGGACCGGGAAGTGCTGCCGGCCCAGCTCCTCCATCTCGCTGCTGAACCTGCCGAGAAACCCGTGGTTGGCCACCCGTTCCGTGATGAACTCCATCTCGCGGTGGGGGCACGCCCGCTGCAGCCATTCGTTCAGGACCAGGCGTCGCCGCCAGTCGCCGTCGGACACGTCCCAGCAGCCGTCCCGGTCGACGACGATGTCGGAAAGCTCGGCAGGCGGGCGTGCCCTGCCGTCCCTGAGGCAGTTGCAATGGACGTATCCGCTGACTCCCATGACCGGCATTGTGGGAGTGCCCGGCGGGACGCGGTCATCCGTTTCCCCTTCAGGACAGCACGACACGGTACTTCCTCGGTGGTGGCGTGTGCGGCCGTCCGGTGTGCGGCGCGGTCTACGGCCGTCGGTCGGCGCGCCTGCGCGCGGCGTGTGCGCGGACCTTCACCCGGTTGCCGCAGGCGGCCATCGAGCACCAGGTGCGGCGCCCGCGCACGTCGACGAAGAGCCAGCCGCAGCCCTCGCCGGGGCATGCCCTGACCGCGTCGCGCTCCGGGCGTGCGAGGAGGTCGGCGACGGTGAGCGCGGCGGCGAGGACCGGTCGTCTCGGGTCGTCGCCGGGTGGGAGCCGGAAGCCCGAGGTGGGGGTGAGCCTGGTCTGCGCGTTGGCCTCCTCGGCAAGCTCGGCGAGTCGCGGGAAGGCCGTGTGGTCGCGGTACTGGAGGACCCGGTAGGCCAGCTCACGCAGCTCGCGGAGCTCGTCGAGGACCGCATGGCCGACGGGTGGGCACGGGCCGAGGCCGGTCAGCTCCACCCAGGTCGCGAGGACCTCGGGGGTCGTCAGCCACTCCCTGCGGTGCTCCGGCGGCTCGTTCCAGCCTGCGAGGGTGTTGCACAGCTCGAGCGCCGGGTGGCCGGAGATGGGCTTGGGCAACAGCGTGCCACCGACGCTGACCGCGAACGGCGGCACCTTCTCGCTAACCACTCATGTCACGATAACCGGTGTCGCGCGTGCGTGATGACCGAGAGGTCCGAAGGGCGCAGTGCGTCGGTCCGGTCCAGCATGCCCGGTACGTCCCGCTGGCGGTGGTGCCGGACCACCTCGAACCCGTGCCGGTCGAGGAGGGCGGCCATGTCGTCGGGCGACAGGAAGGACCGCCACGGCTCGCCCTGCCCGGCGGCGACGGGCGCGACGCCCGCGACGTAGGCGTCACCCGCCGCGTCCCGGAGTCCCTCGGGGAGCATGTGGTCGACGACCAGCTCACACGGCGGGAGTGCGGCGAGCGTGGTGTCCAGCTCGGCCGAGGTGAGGTACATGGTGACGCCGAGCCAGCTCACCAGGGTCCGGCCTGCGTCCTTCAGGTCGGCCACCGAGCCGAGGTAGGTCGCCGTCGCGGATATCCCCGCCTTTTCCAGTGCCTGTCTCTTCCAGTTCTGCGTCGCGGGCCGGTCGATTTCGACCACCTCGACCTCGTTCCGGCGGTAGGCGAAGGTGTCGAGTCCGGCACCGAGCAGTACGTACCGGTCGAAGCCACCGACGAGGTCCTCTGTGACGCGGCTCCGGCAGACGACCTGCGCGCGGGCACCGGCGAGGATCGGGTGTTCGCCCTGAAGCCGGTGGTAGGCAAGGAGTTCGTCGGCCCGCTCGCCGAGGAGGGACTCCGCGAGGGTGTCCGCGAAGATGTGGGGTTCGGCATCGACCAGCAGGTGTGCCGCGCGGGCGGCAGCGGCGGTCGACGCTGTCTGGCTGGGTTTTTCAGAATTCACGCTCGCACGATACCGAGCTATTTCCCACTATATCACAAACAAATAAATATCAGAAGAGTGCGGCAGTAACGGTTCGGCGCCGGGTTCGCTGCCCGGCGCCGAACCGACGTGTCAGGAGAGCACCACCAGGAGGTCGCCGCCCTCCACCTGCTGCATCGAGCCGATGGCGACGCGCTGGACCGTGCCTGCCTTCGGCGCGGTGATCGACGCCTCCATCTTCATGGCCTCGATCGTCGCGACGGTGTCGCCCGCCGCGACCGTGTCGCCCTCGCCGACCGTCAGGGTCACGACCCCGGCGAACGGCGCGCCGACGTGGCCCTGGTTGGTCCGGTCGGCGCGCTCGGCCACCGGCAGGTCCGAGGCGACCGACCGGTCCCGCACCTGGATCGACCGCAGCTGGCCGTTGAGGTTGGCCATCACGGTCCGGATGCCGCGCTCGTCCGCCTCGCCGATCGCCTCCAGCTCGATCAGCAGCCGCACACCCTTCTCCAGGTCGACCGGGTACTCGATGCGTGGCTTCAACCCGTAGAAGAAGTCCTTGCTGGCCAGGACGGACGTGTCGCTGAACTGCTCGCGGTGCGTCGTGTACTCCTTGGCCGGCGCGGGGAACAGGAGCCGGTTGAGCGTCGCGCGCCGGTCGTCGGCGAGCCCGGCCCTGTCCTCGTCGGACAGTCCCGGCGGCTCCGGTGCCGCCGCGCGACCCTTGAGCGCCTTGGTGCGGAACGGCTCCGGCCACCCACCCGCGGGGTCGCCCAGCTCGCCACGCAGGAAGCCGATCACCGAGCCCGGCACGTCGAAGCGGCCGGGGTCGGCCTCGAACTCCTTCGGGTCGACGCCCGCGCCGACGAGGTGCAACGCGAGGTCGCCGACCACCTTGGACGACGGGGTCACCTTGATGAGGTGGCCGAGCATCCGGTCCGCGGCGGCGTAGGTCGACTCGATCTCCTCGAACCGGTCGGCCAGGCCCAGCGCGGTGGCCTGCGTACGCAGGTTCGACAGCTGCCCACCCGGGATCTCGTGGGTGTAGACACGTCCGCTCGGCCCCGGCAGCCCGGCCTCGAACGGCTTGTAGATCTTCCGCACGATCTCCCAGTACGGCTCGAGGTCGCACACGGCCTGCAGGTTCAGGCCGGTCTCGCGGTCACTGTGGTCGGTCGCGGCGACGATCGCCGAGAGCGACGGCTGCGAGGTGGTGCCGGCCATCGACGCGGTCGCGCCGTCCACGGCGTCCACACCTGCCTGGATCGCGGCGAGGTAGGTCGCCAGCTGGCCACCAGCGGTGTCGTGCGTGTGCAGGTGGACCGGCAGGTCGAACTCCTTGCGCAGCGCGGTGATCAGCCGGTGCGCGGCAGGCGGGCGCAGCAGCCCGGCCATGTCCTTCACACACAGGATCTGCGCCCCCGCGCCGACGATCTGCTCGGCGAGCTTGAGGTAGTAGTCCAGTGTGTACAGCCGCTCGCCGGGGTCGGACAGGTCGGCGGTGTAGCACAGCGCGACCTCGGCGACCGACTTCCCGGTCGCCAGCACGGCGTCGATCGCGGGCCGCATCTGCTCGACGTCGTTGAGCGCGTCGAAGATGCGGAAGATGTCGATGCCGGTCTCCGCCGCCTCCTCCACGAACGCGGTCGTCACCTCGGTCGGGTACGGCGTGTACCCCACGGTGTTCCTGCCACGCAGGAGCATCTGCAGCGTGATGTTCGGCAGCGCGGTTCGCAGCGCGGCGAGCCGCTCCCACGGGTCCTCCGCGAGGAACCGCAGCGCGACGTCGTAGGTGGCGCCGCCCCAGCACTCGACGGACAGCAGCTCGGGCGTCAGCTGCGCGACATAGGGCGCGACCGTCACGAGGTCCTTGGTGCGCACCCGGGTGGCGAGCAGCGACTGGTGCGCGTCGCGGAACGTCGTGTCCGTGACGCCGACCGACTTCGACTCGCGCAGCCAGCGGGCGAACCCCTCGGGGCCCAGCTCGTCGAGCTTCTGCTTGGAGCCTGCCGGTGGCGTGCCCAGCTCGATGTCCGGCAGCTTCCTGATCGGGTCGATGATCTCCGGCCGCTCGCCGTGCGGCTTGTTGACCGTGACGTCGACCAGGTAGGACAGCAGGCGTGTGCCGCGGTCGCCGGAGCTGCGCGCGGTCAGCAGGTGCGGCCGGTCCTCGATGAACGAGGTGGTGACGTTGCCCGCGATGAAGTCGGGGTCGTCGAGGACCGCCTGCAGGAAGGGGATGTTCGTGGCGACCCCGCGGATGCGGAACTCGGCCACCGCGCGGCGGGCGCGGGAGACGGCGAGCGCGAAGTCACGGCCACGGCAGGACAGCTTGACCATCATGGAGTCGAAGTGCGCGCTGATCTCCGTACCGGGCGAGACCGTGCCGCCGTCGAGCCGGACACCCGCGCCACCCGGCGAGCGGTAGGCGCTGATCCGGCCGGTGTCCGGGCGGAAGCCGTTGGCCGGGTCCTCGGTGGTGATGCGGCACTGGAGCGCGGCACCCCGCAGCCGGACCGTGTCCTGCGACAGGCCGAGGTCGTCGAGCGTCTCGCCGCTCGCGATCCGCAGCTGCGACTGGACGAGGTCGACGTCGGTGACCTCCTCGGTGACCGTGTGCTCGACCTGGATGCGCGGGTTCATCTCGATGAACACGTGCCTGCCGTCCTGCGAGAGCAGGAACTCGACGGTGCCCGCGTTGCGGTAGCCGATGTGGCGCGCGAACTTCACCGCGTCGGCACAGATCTGCTCACGCAGCGCGGGGTCGAGGTTGGGCGCTGGCGCGATCTCGATGACCTTCTGGTGGCGGCGCTGGACCGAACAGTCGCGCTCGAACAGGTGCATGACGTTCCCGGCGCCGTCCGCGAGGATCTGCACCTCGATGTGACGCGGGTGCACGACCGCCTGCTCGAGGAACACCGTCGGGTCGCCGAACGCGGACTCCGCCTCCCGCATGGCCGCCTCGAGCGACTCACGCAGCGCCTTGGCCTCGAGAACCCGCCGCATGCCACGCCCACCGCCGCCGGCGACGGCCTTGACGAACAGCGGGAAGCCCAGCTCCTCGCCGGCCCGGAGCAGCTCGTCCGGATCGGACGAGGGCGCCGTGGAGTTCAGCACCGGGATGCCTGCCTCCCGCGCGGCGGCGACCGCGCGGGCCTTGTTGCCGGTGAGCTCGAGGATCTCGGTTGACGGGCCGACGAACGTGATGCCGGCCGCCTCGCAGGCGCGGGCCAGCTCGGGGTTCTCGGAAAGGAAGCCGTAGCCGGGATAGACGGCGTCGGCGCCCGCCTTCCGCGCGGCCTTGATGATCTCCTCGACGGAGAGGTAGGCGCGGACTGGGTGACCGGGTTCCCCGATCTCGTAGGCCTCGTCGGCCTTCATCCGGTGCGCGGAGTTGCGATCCTCGTGCGGGAAGACCGCGACCGTGCCGGCGCCCAGCTCGTATCCGGCGCGAAACGCCCGGATGGCGATCTCGCCGCGGTTCGCGACGAGCACCTTTCGGAACATGCCGTACCTCCAGTCAGGGGGTTCGGGAACTCCCGGAAACGTTACCTGGAAGTTCCCGCCTGTCGGGAGCGACGTCCCACGGGATGACTAGTCCTGGGGCAGTGTCATGGTGACCTTCGCCTCACCGCTCGCCGTGAACGGGAAGGCGAGGCCGCCGAAGTCGCAGCTGAGCTCCGTGGTCTTCATGGTCAGCGTGGCATCGGTCAGGTCGGCGGGCACCTCGAAGGCGAGCCGCTGGTCGGAGGCCAACGCCTCCACCTTGGACTGCCGGTCGACCGCCGGGTAGTCCTGTATCCCGTTGTTCAGGGTGAACGCGGTGAAGGGCGGCACGCACGCACTGGCCTCCGAGAGGTAGTCGAGCGACCCCTCGGAACCCGGCTCGTAGTCGATCACCAGCCAGGCCTTCTCCTTGTCGGCGGGCACGTCGCCCAGCTCGGGACCGAAGTAGGTCAGCTCGGCCCTCGTGACCCCGACGACGTACGCACCGGGCTTTCCGTCCTCGTCCGCCAGGGGGAGCTTGGCGGGGGTGAGGTTCTCGACGTAGACGAACGGCGCGTCGTCGGACCGGTAGAGGATGTCGGGCTGCTCGCCGGTGCGCTTGCCGTCGAGGAGGTCGAACTGCTGGGCGAAGTCGGCGTACTTGAGTTCCAGTTGGACCTCGCGGCGGTCCTTGGGCACGCCGACCAGGTACTGGAGGGTCCGGTCGTCGCCGGGTCCGCCGAGGGAGTACTCGAACTCGGGGAGGCTGCGCTGCCTGCCGTCGACGGAGACGGTCGCCTTGACCTTCTCGGCGGCGTCGTCGACGAACGTGGCCACCCGCAGCCGGAAGGCGAGGAGGGTGGAGTCCTCCTGGGCGCCGTAGTCGGTGCCGGCACCGCCGTCCACGACGTCCGCGGTGCCGAAGTCCACGACGTCGACATCGACGCCGTAGTTGCGCAGCCGCCCGTCGTCCGGCGAGCCGAGGCGGATGCCGTCGAGCTCGTCGACCTTGACCACCTCACCGTCGGCCAGCCGCTCGCCGTGGAAAGGCGCTCGGCTGGTGCTGGTCTTGGTGGTTTTGCCCCTGGGCTCCCGCGCCGATACCGGCGTGCCCTCGGTGCCACTGGCGCAGCCCGTCACGAGTGACCCGACCGTCGCCATCAGTAGGAGTGCCCTGCGCATCGTCCCCCCATCGTTCACCGTCCGACGCAGTTCGCCGACGTACGGTTGCGTCATCGTGCCAGTTAGTAGCCTCTGGTCCCGTGGATGATCTGGACCGCTGGACACGGGTGCTGCCTCTCGGCTCGGGTGCCTACGGGGAGGTGCACCTGGCGTGGGACAGGCAGGTGGACCGCTGGGTGGCCCTGAAGCGCTTCACGGGCCAGGACGAGCTCGGTCTGCTGCGCATGGTGATCGAGTCCCGCATCCGCGTGTCGCACCCGCACCTGGTGCGCACGCTGGCGTTCCACCTCGTCGACGACCGGGCGTGGCTGGTGACGGAACTGGCCAGGGGCGGTTCGCTCCGCGGGCTGATGACCCGCACGGGCGCGCTCCCGTGGGGCTGGGTGGCGGAGGCGGTGGACCAGGTCCTGGCCGCGCTGACCGCACTGCACGCGACGGGGGTGGTCCACCGGGACCTGAAGCCCGCGAACCTGCTGCTGCGCTCGTACGGCGCGACGAGCCCGCACCTGCTGGTGGGTGACTTCGGCATCGCCATGTGGCGCACGGTGTCCATGACGGGCGTCGGCGCGGCGATAGGCACGCCGGGCTACCTGGCGCCCGAGTACCTGGACGGCGGCCAACCGTCCCCGGCGACGGACCTGTTCGCGGTCGGCGTGCTGGCAGCCGAACTGCTGGCGGGCAGGCGCCTGGTCCACCACAGCAACGCGTCCCCGACGATGCCGTCGTCCTGGGGGGAGGTGCTCCCCATCCCGCCAGGCGTCCCACCCGCCGTGGCGACGGTCCTGCAGCGCATGGCGTCCCCGGACCCGACCCGCCGCTACCGGGACTGCGCCCAGGCTCGGGAGGCCCTCCTGGCGGTGGCACCCCGCCACCTCCGAGGCGACCTGACGACCGTCGAGGCCCCGGACCTCCTGGCGGCCGTACCACCGGGCTGGACCCCGGACGGCCCGGAACAACCCACGGCGACCCTTCGACGCCAGGACCCGGTGCCGACCGAGCCGGCCTCCGTCCCCGACCTGGTGGGGCTCCCCATCGACGGCGGCCCCACAGGCCTGGTGCCGGAGAACCAGGCGACAGCCGCCTCTCCCGTACCCACCTCGCCCGGCGACGAGCAAACCGACTCGGCCACCGCCCCTGACACCACCTCCACGGGCCTCGACTCTCCTGACACTCCTCCAGGCGAGTCCCCCGCCGACGTCTCCGCCACGCCCGACACCCCGCCAGAGGACCCGACCGCCCAACTGCGTGGCCACGCGTCCCCCGGCGGCCCGGCCAGCCCGCCCCAGGGCTCGTCAACCAGAGCCATGCCTCGCCGCAGGATCAGACAGGCCGTCGTCCTGGTGGTCCTGGTCCTCCTGGCCGCGGCAGCGGGCATCCTCTGGTGGGCCGCCACCCACCACACCGTCGACGGTCACCCCACCGCGCGCACGGGAGCCGGCCGGCCTGAACAGTCGGCCGGCCGGTGGGTCCCCACGGTCATCGCGCCGTGCAACGCCGTCGACATCGCCGCCACACGCACCGGCGAGAACGGCCGGGAACGCTGCCAACGCACCCCGACCCCGGACCAACCCCAGCACTGGGTCGAGGAACCCTCCGGCGGCTTCCCCACCTCCGACCCCGGCGGCCCCTTCCCCGGTGAGCACTGCGGCAACGACGGCGACCGCCGCTACTCCCCCGTCGGCGACCACCTCGAATGCCAGGCCGACACCTGGCACCCCATGACCTAGCCGACGAACAACAACCGGTTCGCCGTCCCCGCAGGCACGTTGCACAGCCGGTCCCGGGTCGACGCGGCGACCAGAGCCGCCGAGACCTCGGCGGCGGACGCCGTCGGGTGGTCCTCCAGGTAGATCCCCGCCGCGCCCGCGACATGCGGCGCCGAGAACGACGACCCCGAGAACGTCGCGAAAGCCGTGTCGGTCGTGGAGACAGGCCCCACGATGTTCACCCCCGGTGCGAACATGTCCACGACCGAGCCCCGGTTGGTGTTCGACGGCAGGCAGTCCCGCGAGTCGCTCGCCCCGATCGTCAGCGCCTCCACCACCCGCGCGGGTGAGAAGTTCCCCGCGTCCGTCCCCGAGCCGCCCGCCGCCACCGCGTAGGTCACCCCGGAGGCGATCGAGTTGCGGACCGCCTCGTCCAGCGCGGTGTTCGGCGACCCGCCGAGGCTCAGGTTCGCCACCGAGGGCCCCGCCGCGTTCGCGGTCACCCAGTCGATGCCGGCGATCACGTCCGCGATCGTGCCAGCACCGTTGTCCCCCAACACCTTCACCGGCACTATGCCGATCCGCTTCGCCACCCCGAACCGCGTGCCGCCGATGATGCCCGCCACGAACGTGCCGTGCCCGTTGCCGTCCGACGCGTCGGTGTCGTCGTCCACGAAGTCGTGGCCGGGCAGCACGCGTCCGCCGAAGTCCTGGTGTGTCGGCCGCACGCCGGTGTCGATCACGTACGCGGTCACGTCCGGGGCCTCGTTGGGGTACCGGTAGACCGCGTCCAGCGGCAGGTCATGCTGGTCGATCCGGTCCAGCCCCCACGACGGCGGGTTGGGCTGCTCACCCAACGCGTGCACCGGCGTGTCCGGCACGACCATGTCCACTCCGGACTCGCCGGCGAGCGTCTCGGCCTCCTTCTCGCTCAACCGCACCGAGAACCCGTGCAGCGCCGCCGTGTAGACGTGCTCGACGGACTCGAACCGGTGTGTGTAGGCACCCACATCGCCGTTCAGCACCACGATGTAGGCACGTTCGACCGCCGCCTCGGCAGGCGCCGCCCACAGCGCCGTCACCAGGCACGCGACGCCGACCCTCGCAATCAGCTTTCGCAGGTTCATGTCCAACGTCGTTACGCGTCCACGCAGAAGTGAGCAAGGTTCACCATTTGCCAACCGTGACGGTAGGGAAAACCCCACCACCCGTCCGGGGGAGCGCACCCGTGTGCCGGCACACCCGCCCCGAGATCATAAACCCGTTGTCCCCCAAGGGGATTGAGCTGGGAAAGGAAAGCATGTGCGCAGGCAACCAGTAACGGTGCGCGTCGCCAGGTGGAGTGCGACGCACCCATGGCGAGCGATCGGCTTATGGGTCGTGTTCGTCGCGGTGTGCTTCGCGGCGGGTGGGTGGGCGGGGACCAGGACCGCGACGGACTCCGACCTCGCCATCGGCGAGGCCGGCCGGGCCACGACGATCGTGGCCGACGGGAACTTCGACGAGCACGTCAGGGAGAACGTGCTCATCACGGCCAGGAGCGGCAGGCTCGACCAGGCCGAGGCGCAGGCGGCCGCGGCGGACGCCGCCAGGCGAATGGGGGCGCTGGAAGAAGAGGTACTGGAGGTCGGGAAACCCGTTCCGTCGCTGAAGGGTGACGCGCTGCTCGTGCCCGTCACCATGGCCGGTGACGAGGAACAGGCAGGCGAGAACGTCCAGAAGGTCCTCGACACGACCGCCGCCGTGCAGAGGGACCACCCCGAGGTCCGCGTCGAGCAGGTCGGCGGCCGTTCGATCGGCAAGGGCATCAACGACCAGGTCTCCAAGGACCTGTCCAAGGCCGAGTTCATCAGCCTGCCGGTCACGCTGATCATCATGCTCATCGCGTTCGGCGCGATCATCGCGGCGGGCGTCCCGGTACTGCTCGCGATGTCGGCGGTCGGCGCGGCGTTCGGACTTTCCGCGCTCGCGTCACACCTCGTGCCCGCGGTCGAGTCGGTCAACAGCGTGATCCTGTTGATGGGCATGGCGGTCGGCGTCGACTACTCGCTCTTCTACCTGAAACGCGAACGCGAGGAACGGCAGAACGGCGCGTCGCACACCCGTGCCGTGGAGATCGCGGCCGCCACGTCGGGTCACTCGGTCGTCGTCTCCGGCGGCGCGGTGATCGTCTCGATGGCCGGCCTGTACCTCGCGAACGACGCGGTGTTCGCCTCGCTCGCGACCGGCTCGGTGATCGTGGTCGCGGTGGCGGTGCTCGGTTCGCTGACCGTGCTGCCCGCACTGCTCGCCAAGCTAGGCAAGCGGGTCGACCGGCCGCGCGTGCCGGTGCTGTGGCGGCTCACCAACCGCACCGGACCGCCGAGGGTGTGGCCGAAGCTGCTGCGTCCCGCACTGCGCTACCCGCTCGTCACGTTCCTCCTCTCCGTTCTCGCACTCGGTGCGCTCGCGCTGCCCGCGCTGGACATGAAGCTGAAGTCGAGCGACGCGGCGGACCTGCCGCGCAGCATCCCCGTCGTCCAGGCCTACGACCGGCTCGCCGCCGCGTATCCCAGCGAGGGCACGACGCACGTGATCGCGGTGCGTGCCCAGCCGAGCCAGGCCGGTGACGTGCGTGCGGAGCTGACCGAGCTGTCGAACCGCACACAGGACGACCCGCTGTTCGCGAAGGTCACGGCACCGGTGATCAAGGTGTCGAACGACCAGCGCATCACGACCCTCCAGCTCCCGACTCCGCACGCCCCCGGCACCGAGGACGCGGAACGGTCGCTGACGGAACTGCGCGGGACGCTCGTGCCCGCGACGATCGGCACGGTGCGTGGCGCGGAGTACGCGGTCGGTGGCGACATCGCCGGAAGCGCGGACTACAGCCAGAACCTGGCGGACCGGATGCCGATCGTGATCGGTTTCGTGCTGCTGCTGACTTTCCTCATCATGGCGGTCACCTTCCGGTCACTTGTCGTGGCGGCCACCGCGATGCTGCTGAACTCGCTCTCCGCCGCGGCCGCGTTCGGCACGCTCGCACTCGTGTTCCAGCACACCTGGGCCGAGGGCATACTCGACTTCCACTCGAACGGCTCGCTCGTCGCCTGGATCCCGCTGTTCCTCTTCGCCGTCCTGTTCGGACTGTCGATGGACTACCACGTGTTCGTGGTGAGCCGAGTCCGCGAGGCGGTGCGGGGCGGGATGCCCACGAGGGAGGCTGTCGCGCACGGCATCAGCCGATCGGCCGGTGTGGTCACGTCGGCGGCCCTGCTGATGGTGTCGGTGTTCGCGATCTTCGCGACGCTCTCGATGACCGAGATGAAGCAGATGGGCGTCGGTCTCGCGGTCGCCGTGTTCATCGACGCGATGGTCATCCGGGTGCTCGTGCTGCCCTCGGCGATGGCGCTGCTCGGGAAGGCGAACTGGTGGCCGGGACGAATCATTCGTGACAAAGAGTCATCACGACCCTCATTTGATGATCACCCGACCGAGCATTTACCAGCAGTGGTAATGCCTGGTCGCTGATTAACCGGAACGAACGCCGCCTCGCCGCTCTACCTAGGTGAGGCGGTGTTCGGCCGCTTATCACCCGCCTGCCGGAGTGACCTGACTGGGTGACCATCTAAAGTGTGGCACCATGCCCGATGGCGAGTCCGCGGATCCCCGCGTTCCACGATTTGACACTGTTCTGCGCGGCTACAACCCCCGGCAGGTCAACGAGCGCGTCACGCGCCTGTCGTTCGACCTGAGCCACGCGGCGAAGAGCCGCGACGAGGCGGTCGCGAAGGTAGCCGAGCTGACGAAGGCGCTCGGCAGCTCCCAGCAGCAGCTGCAGGACTCGAAGGAGCAGCTGCACCGGATCACCGTGAACCCGACCTCGACAGAGGCGATGTCGGAGCGACAGCGGTTGATGTGGCAGCTCGCCGAGGAAGAAATCGCCGAGTTCAAGCGCAACGCCGACGAGTACGACCGCTCGACGAGAGCCGACGCGGACGAGTACTCGCACTCGACGAGAGCGAAGGCGGACACGCACGCCTCGGGCACCAGAGAAGAAGCGGACAACTACGCCGCGCAGACACGGCGTGAGGCCGACCAGCACGCGGCGGAGATCCGCAAGAAGGCGGACGAGTACACGACCAGGACCAAGAAGGCGGCCGACGACTACGCCGCCGGGGTCAAGGCCGAGGCTCAGGCGTACGCGAAGGACCAGAAGGCCAAGCAGGACGCCATCACGGCCCAGCTGACCGAGCGCCGCAAGACGCTCGAGGCCGAGTACGCGAAGAACCACGCCACGCTCGAGAACGAGTACGAGCAGCTACGGGCCCGCAACGCGACCGAGCACGAGCACCTCATGGCCGAGGCACGCACGGAGATCGAGCGTGCGACCAAGGCCAACGAGACCCGCATCGCGCAGCTGGACGGCGAGGCGAAGCAGCGCCGCGACGCCCGCGACGCCGAGGCGCTCAAGCAGCGTGAGCTGATGGACTCGAAGGCCGCGGAGAAGCGCGCGTCGCTCGAGCAGGAGACCGAGAACGCCCTCAACCAGCGCAGGGCCGAGCTGGAACGCGAGCTGAACGAGCGTGCCGCGGTGGCCAAGGACCGCGCGGCCAAGATCGTCGGCGACGCGGAGCGCGGGGCGGCGAAGGTCCGCGAGACGGTGAGTGCCGAACGCGCCGACTCCGAGCAGCAGATCGCCCAGCGGGAGGCCGCGGCCAAGGCCCGGGCCGCCAAGATCGTCGGCGAGGCCGAGGTCGAGGCCGGCCGCGTCCGCGAGGTCGTGGCCACGGAGCAGACGGAGGCGGAGAAGCAGATCTCCGCACGTCAGCAGGCCGCGCAGCAGCAGGCGGCGAAGATCGTCGACGAGGCCAAGAAGCGCACCGACGAGGCCGAGCGCGCCCTGGCGGAGAAGAAGCGCTCGGTGGAGCAGAACCTGGCCGAGCTGGAGGCGATGGCCCAGCAGCAGGCGGACAAGACGGTCGCCGACGCCGACGCCCGCAGCCAGGCGTCGGACAAGGCACTCGCCGCCAAGCAGACGCAGGTCGAGCGCGAGCTGAACGAGCAGCAGGCCAACGCGAAGATCCGCGCGGCCAAGATCGTCGAGGACGCGGAACAACGCCTCGCCGAGGCCGCCGACCGCATCCGCCAGGCCGATGAGTTCGAACGCCGCGTCTCGGAGAACGTGAACACGACGTACGGCATCCTCGAGGACGCGAAGCGTCACTTCGCCGCCGTCCACAAGGCGAGTGCGGCCCAGTCCGGCCCCGCCCAACCCCGGGGGACTCAGCCCCAGCCGGTCAAGACCCCGGTCAACGGCGCCAAGTAGCGGAACGAGGAAAGCCCCCGGTCGTCCCTTTTGGGACCTACCGGGGGCTTTTCGCTTTTCCGGTCAGGCTTTCTCGAGATACTCGGCCCTGGATTCCGTGACGAACGAGGCGACCATGACCGCCAGTCCGGGAAACTCGGCCAGATCAGGCGACCGGGCGACCAGCTCCCTGGCCTCCTCGCGCGCCTCGCCGATCACGTCCTCGTCACGCAGCAGGGAGAGCAACCTCAACGCGGACCGGGTGCCCGACTGGGTCGCACCGAGAATGTCGCCCTCGCGCCGCATCTCGAGGTCGACGCGCGCCAGCTCGAACCCGTCCACAGTGGACGCGACCGCGTCGAGCCGCTCCCTCGTGGCGGTCCCGCCGAGTGCCTCGGTCACCAGCAGACAGACCCCGGCGGCCGACCCACGACCGACCCGCCCGCGCAGCTGGTGCAGCTGGGACACCCCGAACCGGTCGGCGTCCATGATCACCATCGCGGTCGAGTTGGGCACGTCCACACCGACCTCGACCACGGTGGTGGCCACGAGGACGTCCAGCTCCCCCGCGGCGAACGCCCGCATCACCGCGTCCTTGTCGTCGGCGGGCAACCGTCCGTGCAGGATCGCCAACCGCAGGCCGCGCAACGGCCCCTCGGCCAGCATCTCCGCGACGTCGACCACCGCGAGCGGCGGCCTGCGCCCGTCGTCGCCCTCCGACGGCGGCCCCTCCTCGCCCTCGGCGTCACCGATCCTGGGACAGACCACGTAGGCCTGGTGGCCCGCCGCGACCTCCTCGCGGATGCGCTGCCAGGTCCGGTCCACCCACGACGGCTTCTCCGCGGCGGGCACGACCGTGGTGCTGATCGGCGACCGTCCCGCGGGCAGCTCGCGCAGCGACGACGTCTCCAGGTCCCCGTACACGGTCATCGCGACCGTCCTCGGGATCGGCGTCGCGGTCATGACGAGCACGTGCGGGCTCGTGTTCTCCCCCGCCCGCGTCCGCAGCGCGTCCCGCTGCTCGACGCCGAACCGGTGCTGCTCGTCGACCACCACGAACCCCAGGTCGGCGAACTGCACGGTGTCCTGGATGAGCGCGTGCGTGCCGACGACGATGCCCGCCGCGCCGCTCACCACGTCCAGCAACGCCTGCTTGCGCTGCGCGGCGGGCAGCGACCCGGTCAGCAGCGTGATCCGGGTGGCCTCGTCGGCGGCGCCCAGCTCACCGGCCATCGCCAGGTCGCCGAGCATGTTCCTGAGCGAGCGGGCGTGCTGCGCCGCCAGCACCTCGGTGGGTGCCAGCAGGGCCGCCTGCCTGCCCGCGTCGACGACCTGCAGCATCGCCCGCAACGCGACGATCGTCTTGCCGCTGCCGACCTCGCCCTGCAGCAGCCGGTTCATCGGGTGCGCCCGCTCGAGGTCCGCCGCGACCATCTCGCCGACCTCCTGCTGGCCCGCGGTCAGCGTGAAGGGCAGGCGCTTGTCGAAGGCGGCTCGCAGGCCGTCGTCCCGACGCGCGCACTCCGGCGCGGGCCGCTCGAGCACCCGGTGCCGCCGCTGCGCGAGCGCCAGCTGGACGGCCATCGCCTCGTCCCACTTCAACCGCTCACGTGCGGCCTGCACGCCCGGCCACTCGGTGGCGGTGTGGATCCTGCGGATCGCGTCGTCGTAGTTCGCGAGGCCGCGGCGGGTCCGCAGCTCGTCGGGCATCGGGTCCTCGATGTCGTCGAGCATCTCCAGTGCCTGCACGACGCACTTCGCGATCTGCCACGACTGGATCGTGGCGGCGGCCGGGTACACCGGGATGAGGCCGGTGAACTTCTCGACCGCCGCGTCGTCGTCGTTGTCCTCGTCGAGGAGCTGGTAGTCGGGGTTGGTCAGCTGGAGCTTGTTGCGGAACCGCGACACCTTGCCCGCGAAGAGGGCGCTGATGCCCGGTTTCAGGGTTCGCTTGTGGTGGCGCTGGTTGAAGAAGGTGCAGTCCAGCGTCCTGCTGCCGTCGGTGATGACGACCTCGCTGATCCAGCCCGGCTTGTTCCGCATCCGCCGCTCGTTGAACGACTGCACGCGTGCCATGACGGTCGCGTGCTCCCCGATCTCCAGCCCGGCGATGTTCGTCAGCTCGCCGCGCTCGGCGTAGCGCCGGGGGAAGTACCGGACCAGGTCGCCGACGGTGTGCAGGTCGAAGGCGCCGGCCAGCGCCTTGGCCGACTTGGCACCGACCGCCGCCTCGAGTTTGCTGTCCATGGAGACCATCGGACCGATTATGTCGCGCCCCACCGACAGTGTTCCTTGGGCTCGCTCCGCTCGCCGGTGGGCGGCCCCGGGCCACGACCTGCTATGCGGGCCGCAGAGCGTCGTCCAGCTCGGCGAGCAGACGGGACTTGGGCCGGGCGCCGACGAACGACCGCACCGGCTCGCCGTCGCGGAACAGCAGCATCGTCGGCAGGCCCATGACCCCGTACCGCTGCCCGACCTCGGGCTCCTCGTCGTAGTTGAGCTTCACGATCTCGACGTCCGCGCGCTCCCGCGCGATCTGCTCGAGCACCGGCGCGACCATGCGGCACGGGCCACACCACGTGGCCCAGAACTCGACCAGCACGGGCTTGCCCCGCCCCAGTACCCGTGTGTCGAAGGTCTCCTCGGTGACGGACTCCATCTAGCTCTCCCCTCTCGTCCTGCGGTGCGCGGCGGCGTCGAGCTTGGCCCGCAGCTCGTCCCGCACCACGGTCAGCTGCCGCAGGTACGCCTCGACCTCGGCGATCTTGCGGCGGTACACGGCCACGGAGTCCGGGCAGGCGTCGCCGTCCTCGTTGCCCGCGCGCAGGCACTCGACGAACGGGCGGGTGTCCTCCAGGGCGAACCCGACCTCTCGCAGGGTCTGGATCTCCTGGACCACCCGAAGGTGTGACTCGTCGTACTCGCGGTACCCGTTCGTGCGACGCGGGGCCTCGAGGAGCCCGCGCTCCTCGTAGTAACGCAACGCCTTCGTGGTAATCCCCGCGTGGCTCGCAAGCTCGCCAATGCGCATATGGGCGACTGTAGACATTGCCCTCGACGGCAACGCCAGCAGAAACTGTCGGTGGCCGGTGGCATCGTCGTCGCCATGACCACGACACCCGTTACTCCACGCCCAGCACCAGTACCGCGTTGTGCTGACCGCCCTGGTAGACCACCAGCTCGGTCTCCGGATGCTCACGCCGGAGGAAGTCCTCGAGCTCCATAGCCAGCTCGTCCGGTGCCTCTGCTCCCAGCAGGGCGGTGACCAGCTCGCCGCCCATGCCGAGCATGCGCTTGACCACGCCGCACGCGGCTCGGTCGAGGGCGGCGACGTCGGCGGGGCCCGGCTCGATCAACATCACCTCACCGTCGGCGAGACCCAGCACGTCGCCCGCGTCGCAGGCGCCTATCCAGGTGATGGCGGCCTCGGTCGCCACCACGACCTCGCCACGCCTGGTGGCCGCGGCCGCCTCCGCCATCGCGACCACGTCGTCCCCGGCCCGGCGACGCGGGTCGTGCACGGCGACGGCGGCCAGCACCTGCACCGGTGAGGCACACGGCACCACGACGACGTCCTGTCCGGCCGCGACGGCGCGGATGGAGGCCTCGTCGGCGGCCTCGACCAGCTCCGGGTCGGCGGGCAGCACGGTGACGTGGGCGGCCGCGGTGGCCGTGATGGTCTCGAGCAGCCGGTAGGCGAACGACTCCACACCGTCCTCCACCATGACGACGGTGACCCCCTCACTGATCAGGAGGTCCGCGAACTCGGAACTACGCGACGGCACGACGACGGCACGGTCTCTGGCGAACCGGCTCGCCTCCGCGGAGGCCGCGTCGGCGAACCGTGCCACCCGGATCTGCCGGGGGCGCCCGGCGTCGATGCCTGCCTCGACGGCGGCGCCGATGTCGTTGCAGTGGACGTGCACGGTCCACAGCCCGGCCCCGTCGCCGACCACGGACACGGAGTCCCCTATCCCGACGAGGACGTCCCGCAGGTGGTCGGCGGCGTCGTCCCCGGTGACCTGTTCCAGCAGGTACATGACCTCGTACGCGAACGCGTCCGAGCCCGACTCACGGGAGGTGTACAGAGAGCTTTCCTGACCACCGGCCGACACCCGCGCGGCCCGCTCGGCAGTGGCACGCTGCGCGGCCGCCAGGGCGGCGGGCCGGCCGGTGACAACCGCATACAGCGCGTCGAACAGGACGACGACCCCGCGCCCGCCCGCGTCGACGACCCCGGCGTCGGCGAGGACGGCCAGCTGGGCGGGTGTCTTGTCGAGGGCCGCCGCGGCCGCGGTGGCGGCCGCGGCGGCCACGTCCTGCAGGGCGTCGGACGGCTCGTCCCCCACGGCGGTGGCGGCGGCCTCGAGGACGGTGACCATCGTGCCCGCGACGGGCTCGGCCATGGCACCCGTGGCGAGCCGGGCGCCACGCACGACGGCGTCCCGCAGGCGCGGCCCGAGCACGGCGTCGACATCGGCCAGTTCCTCGGCGACCCCGCGGAGGAACTGCGAGACGATGACCCCGGAGTTCCCGCGTGCCCCGGTGAGGGCGCCCCTGGCGAGCACGGCCAGGGTCGCGCCCGCGGAGGCACGTGCCCTCGCGGGTGCCCGCAGGAGCGCGTCGAGGGCGGCACGCATCGTGTGCAGCAGGTTCGAGCCGGTGTCGCCGTCGGGCACCGGGTAGACGTTGATGCCGTCGATGGCCTCGCGGTGTGCGTCGAGCGACTGCACGCACGCCACGGCCCATCGTCGGACCTGGGCGGCGTCGAGCGCCTGGAGCATGGCGCCTCCACGGGGCCGGATGGGCGGACATGCGGCAGACTAGTGGGCCGGTGTGGAGGCACGCGGCGCGAGCCGTTACCCTGACATCTGCTTGCCCGACGCGAGTCGGGTCTGGCTGCCCGGTTCGCACTGGGCCGTGAGTTTGCTGGCCGCTCGGCCAGTTTCCGTTTGTGAGAAAGGAGTGCCTGACGTGGCTGCCGTTTGCGACGTCTGTGGCAAGGGGCCAGGCTTCGGCAAGTCGGTCTCGCACTCCCACCGACGCACCAGCCGCCGGTGGAACCCGAACATTCAGACCGTGCACGCGAAGATCGGTGCTTCGCAGCGCAAGCGTCTGAACGTGTGCACCTCCTGCCTGAAGGCGGGCAAGGTCACCCGCGGGTAGCACCGAAGCCCCAGACGAACATCACAGACCGGGCCCCTGGCGCAGCCAGGGGCCCGGTCTGCTGTGTCCACAGTCACTCGACGACCCGCGCCAACTCCGATCGCAACACGGCCGAAGACCGAGGTCGAACCTGCTGCTGGACGATCGTCCCGAGCAGCCAGGACAGCACTCGGTCGGCGGTCTCGTCCGGCTCAGACACGTCGAGCACCTCGACCAGCAGGTCGCGCACCCGGTCGAGCATCGCGGCGGCGGCCCCGACGGACGCCCGCCGACTCACGGCCACCCAGTACTCGAACCACAGGAACGCGGCGTGCGGCCGATCGGCGAAGGTGGCGAGGTAGGCCTCGACCACCCGCCACAACCGCTCTCCCGCCACGGCCTCGTGGGCGGCCCGCCGCAGGCCGACGAGCATGGCGTCGACGTGCTCGGCCATGGCGACGTCGACGATCTCGTCGACGTCGCGGAAGTAGTAGTGGATGGCGCTCTTGGTGAGCGGACTGGCGTCGGCGACCGCACGCGCCGTGCATGCGGCGAGCCCCTGCGTGGCCAACACCTCCTTGGCTGCGTCCACGATCTGCGCCCGCTTGACGCGCTGGTTGTTGCTGACCACGCCAGAAGCATAACGATCTCTTGCATGATCAGGACGCATGTCCTAGTTTCAGGACACACGTCCTAACAAGGAGGCAGCATGCCGAGCCCGTTCGTCTTCATGGACCTACGCACCACCGACCGCGACCAGGCCCGTTCCTTCTACGGTGACCTGTTCGGCTGGACGACCACGGAGTCCCTCTTCACGACGGCCGAAGGCCCTTGGGGCGGCCTGACCCCGCTGTCCGAAGGCGACGACCGCCCACCACAGTGGGTCCCCTACGCGCCGGTCGAGAACCTGGACGAGGCGCTGGCGAAAGCGGTCGAGCTGGGCGCGAAGGCCACCCGCCCGAGGGTCGACCTCCCACAGGGCTCGGTGGCGGTCATCGAGGACCCGACCGGCGCGACGCTGGCTCTCTGGGAGCCACGGCACCGGTGAGGTACTCCTGCGCACTCCCGCCAAGCGCTGACATCGTCGACCGCGCCCGCCTCGCCGAACGACTCGGCTACCACCGCGTGTGGGTCTTCGAGTCACCGGCGATGTACGGCGACACCTGGGTGGCGCTCGCCCGGGTCGCCGAGGCGACGGACCGGATCGGCCTGGCCACCGGCGTCGCCGTCCCGGGCCTGCGCCACCCGGTGGTGACGGCATCGGCGATCGCGACGGTCGCGGAACTCGCCCCCGGCCGGCTCGTCACCGCGTTCGGCACGGGCGCCACCGGGCGCACCACGCTCGGCCTGGCCCCCGTGCGCCTCGACGAGCTGACCGAGCACGTCCGGCAGGTCCGCGCCCTGCTCGCGGGCGACGTCGTCGAGGTCGGCGGGCGACCGTGCCAGCTGACCCACCTACCCGGTTTCGCCCCGCCGCGGCCCATCGCGGTACCGGTGTGGCTGGCGGTGTCCGGCCAGAAGGGCCTCCGGCTCGCCCGCGAGACCGACGCCCCCGGTGTGATCGCGACGAGCGTGCCACCCGGCGGCCTGCACGGCTGGGCGGACGCGGCGCTGCTCCGCTTCGGAACGGTGCTGGCCCCGGGCGAGGACCACACGAGCACCCGCGTGCGGGCCGCGGCCGGCCCCGGCTACGCCAGCATCGCGCACCTGACCTGGGAACGCGCCGGAACCGCGGTGGACGCCATTCCCGGCGGCCGCGCCTGGCGTGCCGCGCTGGCGGCGGAACGCCAGGAGCACGAACGCCATCTCGCCGCCCACCAGGGACACCTGATGTCCCTGACCGAGCGGGACCAGGCACTCGTGACCGCCGCCGGTCCGGCCCTGCTGACCCCCGGCTGGAGCGGCGACGAGGCCACGATCCGCGAGCGCGTCGAGGCGGCCGGGGCGGCGGGCGTCACCGAGGTCGTGTACATCCCGGCAGGACCCGACCCGAACCGTGAGCTGACCGCCTTCGCAGGCGCCGTCGCCGGTCGTTAGGGGAGCTTCCAGTCGATCGGTTCGCCGCCCTGCTTCTCCAGCAGCTCGGTCGCCCGGCTGAACGGGCGGGAACCGAAGAACCCGTTGTGCGCGGACAGCGGACTGGGGTGCGCCGACTCGATGCACGGCACCGGATCCAGCAGCGGCTTCAGGTTGCGGGCGTTGCGACCCCACAGGATCGCCACCAGCGGACCACCCCGCGCGGCCAGCGCGCGGATCGCCTGCTCGGTGACCTCCTCCCACCCCTTGCCCTGGTGCGAGTTGGGCCTGCCCGGCTGCACCGTCAGCGCCCTGTTCAGCAACAGGACCCCACGCTCGGTCCACGGACCGAGGTCCCCGTTGGACGGCGCCGGATGCCCGAGGTCCTCCTGGTACTCCTGGAAGATGTTCACCAGGCTCTTCGGCAGCGGTCGAACGTCCGGCGCCACCGAGAAGCACAGGCCGACAGGGTGGCCGGGCGTCGGGTACGGGTCCTGGCCGACGATCAGGACCCTGACATCGGCGAAGGGCTGTTTGAACGCACGCAGCACGTTCTCCCCCGACGGCAGGTACTGGCGGCCCGCGGCTATCTCCGCGCGCAGGAACTCGCCCATCGCGGCGATGCGCTCCTCGACGGGCGCGAGCGCTTCCGCCCACCCGGCCTCGACAATCTCGTTCAGCGGTCGTGCGGTCACCCGGGCGACCTTATGCCAACGGCCTACGACAGCTCGCGCAGCCCTGCCTTGTAGACCGCGATCCGCTCCACGTAGTTGGCCACGATGCCGAGCACCATGTCCGGCGCCACCTCGTGACCCTCACGCACCCGCGCGGGCACGCCAAGAGCCATCCGGCGGGCCGGCAGGCGGCCGTTGAACGACATCACCGCACCGGCGCCGAGGATCGCGCCGTCCTCCACCACGGAACCGTTGAGCAGCACCGACCCTGACGCGATCATGCACCGCGAGCCGACCGTCGCGCCCTCGATGTGGGCGTTGTGGCCCACCACCGACTCCGCGCCGATCACGGTGGCGTGCCACTCGGTGCAGTGGACGATCGTGCCGTCCTGGATCGACGTGCGCTCCCCGACCCGGATCGTGCCGGACTCGCCGCGCAGCACGGCCTGCGGCCACACCGAGGCGAACGCGCCGATCGTGACGTCGCCGATCACCGTCGCGTCCGGGTGCACGTACGCGTCCGGGTGTATGTCCGGGACGCGGTCGCCTAGCGCGTAGACGGGCATTCGGCGCCGACCGCCTTTCCGAGGTGCAGGGCGCCCGGCGCGTTCGCGTAGAACCCGAAGCGCGGCACCGGTTCGTAGCCGGAGGACCGGTAAAGGGCGATCGCCTCCGGCTGCTTCGACCCCGTCTCCAGGACGATCCGTCGGTAGCCGTCCTCCCCCGCGGTCCGCTCCAGTTCGGCGAGCACCGCACGCGCGAGACCTCGGCCGCGGAACGCCGGGGACACGTACATCCGCTTCACCTCGACCTCCGTGCCGTGCGCACGCCAGCCACCACACGCCGCCGGCGTGCCGTCCACGTACGCGACGAGGAACAGCCCGCGCGGCGGCGCGAAGTCAGCCGGGTCGACCGGCGTGCCGTCCTCCCCGCCGTAGCGCACCACGTACTCCTGTTGCACCTCGGCGACCAGGACCACCGCGTCCGGATGGTCGTAGGCCGTTACGTCGATCCGCGCCAACGCCAAGGTCCGCTCCGAGAAGACTCACCGAAAATGCTGCCAGCCCGTGCCGCCCTCGTAAGGGCCGCCGTCGACAGTAACGGCTGTCCCCCTGCCGACCGTGCCGATTGTGCGCCAACCCTCAGGCACCGCCTCGGGTTCCGGGAACGTGGCCACCAGCGCGTGGTCCTCGCCGCCGGTCAGCACCCAGTGCATCGGGTCGGCACCGAGCGCGGTGGCGACGTCGACGAGCCTGCGCGGCACCTCGACGAGGTCGGTCCGCACGTCGATGGCCACATTGGACGCCGAGCAGATGTGCGCGAGGTCGGCGAGCAGCCCGTCCGACACGTCCATCATCGCGGTCGCGCCCGCCGCCGCGGCCTGCGGACCAGCCGCGTACGGCGGCTCGGGCACCCGGTAGGCGCCGACGACCTGGACGGGCGAGCGGAACCCGCGCCCCAGCACGGCGAGCCCGGCGGCCGACCAGCCGAGGCGACCACACACCGCGAGCACGTCCCCCGGCATGGCGCCACCCCTGGTGACCGGCTCGCGTCCGCCCATGTCCCCCAGTGCGGTGACCGAGATCACGATCTCCTTCGCGGTGACCACGTCCCCGCCCACGAGCCCCGCGCCGGCGCGGGTCGCCTCGTCCCACATGCCCGAGGCGAGCCCCTCGGCGACCTCGGACCTGGTCGTGCGCGGGCACGCGAGCCCGACGAGCAGGGCCGTCGGCACCGCGCCCATGGCCGCGATGTCCGCCATGTTGACCGCGATCGCCTTGCGGCCAACGTGTTCCGGCGTCGACCAGTCGAGTCTGAAGTGGACACCCTCCGTGAGCACGTCGGTGCTCGCGACCACCCGGCCGTCCGGCGCCGCGACGAGCGCCGCGTCGTCGCCCGGCCCGAGCAACGTGGTCGCGGGCTGCCGCCGTCCGGCGGTCACCCTGCGGATCAGGCCGAACTCACCGACATCGGCGACGGTTTCGGGTGGATCATGAGCTGGGCCTCCTCTATTGTCGGCCACGACACCTCCGATAGTCGGATCCCCAAACGATCCGGAACTGCGGTACCTTTTGCTGCTCACGTTCCTACCTCTTGAGTCCTGCTAGACACGAAGGGGCACGCCGTGGTCCACGCATACATCCTGATTCAGACCGAGGTCGGCCAGGCGGCCACGGTCGCCGGGAAGATCGCTCAGATCGAGGGCGTGACCACCGCGGAGGATGTCACGGGCCCCTACGACGTGATCGTCCGAGCCGAGGCCGAGAACGTCGACCTGCTCGGACAGCTCGTCGTGGCACGGATCCAGAACGTGGACGGGATCACTCGAACCCTCACCTGCCCGGTGGTCCATCTCTGAGCCGTGGTCTAGTGGGGGCGTGTCCGAACAGCCCCTGTCCCGCGTGACCCTGTTCGTGGCCGCGGGCCTCGCCGCCGTGCTCGTCGTCGGCGTGATCGTCGCGAGCAGGCTCGTCGGCGGCTCGTCCGAGTCTCCTGCCGAGGCAGGCCCGACCACGCAGCCACCCCGGCCGACGGGTCCGCTCGCGTTGGTCGCGGTCGACGCACCCGACGCCGCTGCGCCCGCGTGCGGTGCCCTGGTGAACGCGCTGCCCACCGAACTGCCCAGCAAGGGCAAGGAGCTGACCCGGCTGGCCATCGCGGACCCCGCACCACCCGCGTCCGCGGCGTGGGCGGGCGACCGGGGTGAGCCGGTGGTGCTGCGGTGTGGGCTCGGCAAGCCGCCGGAGCTGGTGCCGACGGCCCAGCTGCGGCTGGTGTCGAAGGTCAACTGGCTGCCGATCGAGGGTGCGGGCGCGACGACCTGGTACACGGTCGACCGCCCGGTCTACATAGCACTGACCATCCCCGACGACGCGGGCACCGGCGTGGTCCAGGAGATGTCGGAGACGATCGCGAAGTCCGTCCCGGCCGCGTGACCCTGCTCAGCGCAGGCCCGTTCCCCTGGCGAGCGCCGTGTCGACGAGGGTCGACAGGAGGGTCGGGTAGTCGATGCCCGTGACCGACCACATCTTGGGGTAGGCCGAGGTCGGGGTGAAGCCCGGCATGGTGTTCAGCTCGTTGATGATCAGTGAGCCGTCCGCGCAGACGAAGAAGTCGACCCTGGCGAGGCCCTGGCAGTCGACGGCCCGGAACGCCTCGATGGCCGTCGCGCGGAGGCGTTCGGTGACCTGGTCGTCCAGCTTGGCCGGGATGTCCAGCTCCGCGGCGTCGCCGACGTACTTGGTGGCGAAGTCGTAGAACTCCAGCGAGTCGTCCACGATGCGGATCTCCGCGGGCAGTGAGGCCTCCAGGTGGCCGTCCGGGAACTCCAGCACCCCGCACTCGACCTCCCGGCCCGCGATCATCGACTCGACCAGGACCTTGGGGTCGATCTCGCGTGCGGTGGCGATCGCCGCGTCCAGCCCGGACCAGTCCGAGACCTTCGTGATGCCGGTCGACGAGCCCGCCCTGGCCGGCTTCACGAACACCGGCAGGCCGAGGCGCTCCCGCTGGGACTCACTGAGCGTCACGTCGCCGCGGTGCAGGACCTCGTACGGGCCGACCGGGAGCCCCTCCGCACGCAGCAGCTTCTTGGTGAACTCCTTGTCCATCACCACCGCGCTCGCCAGCACGCCGGCCCCCGCGTAGGGCAGGCCCACCATCTCCAGCAGGCCCTGGATGGTGCCGTCCTCGCCGAAGGCACCGTGCAGCACCGGGAACACCACGTCCACGGCCGAGAGGACCTCGCCCTCCCTGCCGCGTTCCAGGACGACCAGGTTCGCCGAAGTCGGGTCGGCCGGGAGGGTCAGCGCGGTGCCGGACGTGATCGTCGGCAGGGTCGTGCCCTCGATCGCCAGTGTGGCGGGGTCCGCGGGCCCCAGGACCCACGCACCCGAGGGCGTGATGCCCACGGGCAGGATCTCGAAGCGGTTCGGGTCGAGGTTGGCGAGCACGCTCGCCGCGGACACACAGGACACGGCGTGCTCCGTGCTCTGTCCGCCGAACACCACTGCCACGCGGATGCGCTCTTGGCTGGCCATGGCGCCCGACCCTACCCGGCCCCGTCCCCCACCAGCTCAACGAGCACGGGCAGCGCGCGCTTCAGCTGCTCCCGCGAACACGCGGCGTAGCCGAGGGCGATGCCGAACCACCTCGCCCGCCCGATGTGGTGACGGGCCAGGCCGTCCAGCAACAGTCCGCGATCGGCCGCGGCGCGGATCAACGCCCGCTCCGCCTCCGCCGACGCCACCGGAACGACCACGTGGGCGCCCGCGTCGTCGCCGAGCACCCGGACCTCCCCGCGCACCAACGTGTCCACCACGAGCGTGCGGCGTTCGGACAGCTCGCGACGGAGCCTGCGCAGGTGCCGACCCAGGTCGCCGTTGCGGGCCAGCTCCACCACGACCAGCTGGCCAGCCGGGGCGGGGCCGCTGCCGGTCGCGTCGCGGTGGGCCAGGACGGCGGCCACGACCGGTGGTGGCGCCACGATCCAGCCGACACCCAGTGTGGGCGTGAGGATCTTGCTCGTCGTGCCGAGGTGCACGACCACGTCCGGGGCGAGGGCCGCCAGCAGCGGCAGCGGGGCCACGTCGTAACGCAGCTCGCCGTCGTAGTCGTCCTCGATCACCAGCCAGCCCTGCTCGCGGGCGCGTTCCACGAGCGCCACCCGCCTGCCCGCGGACATGCGGCCACCGAGCGGGTACTGGTGCGCGGGCGAACAGTAGACGGCGCGGACCGTGGCCGGGATCGCGTCCACCAGCAGACCGTCGGCGTCGACCGTCGCCGGGACCACCCGCAGTCCCGCGGCCCGCAGCGCACCGACCGCACGCTGGTAACCCGGTTCCTCCACCGCCACCATGTCGCCGGGACGCAACACCGCCCGGCCCAGCTCGGCCGCCGCGGTGCTGGTTCCCGCCGTGGCCAGCACGACGTCGGTGTCGCCGACCCGCAGTCCCCGGTGTCGCAGCAGGTGCTCGGCCACCGCCGCCCGGTACTCGGGCAGGCCGGACCGGTTCGGCCGCACCATCGGCGCCACGTGCGACGCCGCGCGCCACGCCCGCCGCCACGCCGACTGCTCGATGCCGCCCGCCCACGGCGAGCCGGGCGTCAGGTCGACGACACTGTCCTGTGTGGTGTCACGGCGGACCGGAGCGGCGGTCGCGGGGAGCGATCCGGGCGGCGCGGTCGTGATGTAGGTGCCGGAGCCGTGCCTGCCCGCGATCCAGCCCTCGGCGTGCAGCTGCTCGTAGGCCGCGGCGGTCACCGTCCGGCTCACGCCGAGCTCGCCGGCAAGTGCGCGGGTCGAGGGCAGGCGGTCGCCGCTGCGCAGCCTGCCGTCGCCCGCCGCCGCGCGGAGCTGCTCGGCCAGCTGCACGGCCAGGGGCGTCGCCGACGAACGGTCCAGTGTCACCGGCAGGGCGGAGGTCTCCACAAGTGGCCTTCCAGAATCACCAGGTCTTGGACCTTCAATAGTGCCACTTTTCACGCCACAGTGGAGGTCGTGACTCTCTCGCCGACATCGCGCAGCACCATCCGCCGGGGCAAGGACCGGGCCGTGACCGAGCGGACGGCCCTCCACGACGTGCTCGACGCCGGGATCGTCTGCCACCTCGCGTACGTCGCGGAGGACGGCACGCCGCGGATCGTCCCGACCGGCTACGGCCACGAGGGCGACACCCTGTACGTGCACGGCTCGACCGGCGCCGCCAGCCTGCGCGGCGGCGCGGGCGCCGAGGTGTGCGTGAACGTCACCCTGCTCGACGGCGTGATCTACAGCCGTGCCGTGTTCCACCACTCGGTGAACTACCGGTCGGCCACGATCCACGGCACGGCCACCCCGGTCACCGACCCGGACGCCAAACTGCACGCCCTCCACGTCATCACCGAGCACATCGCCCCTGGCTCGTGGGACCACGCGCGCGGCCCGAGCCCGCAGGAGTTCGCGAAGACCGCGGTGCTCGCGCTCGACCTCACCGAGGCCGCCGTGAAGATCCGCACGGGCGGCCCAGGAGAGGAGCCGGAGGACCTGACACCGGACCGCGTCGGCGCGAGCTGGGCGGGGGTGCTGCCGCTCGTCCGCGCCTGGGGCACACCGCAACCGTGCCGGCACCTGCCCGAGGATGTCGGGGTGCCGGACTACGTCAGCCTGCGAGGCCCACAGCACGGTCCTCAATAGTCCGCATGGTGCGTGCGGCCCTGTAGACGTGCAGGCTCACCGCCGGGTCCGGACCGAGGTTGCGGACCTGGTGGACGTAGCCGGGGCCGAACACGCGGGACTGCCCGGCTGACAGCGACAGCGTCGTGCCGCGGTGCAGGACGTGCTCCGTGAGCGTGCCGGACACGATCGTGAACGCGCCGGTGGCGTCGCCGTGGTCGTGCCGGTCGGTCTCCTGGCCGGGAAGCCAGCTCATGAGCCAGACCTCCTGGTGCTCGTCCGACGAGACGAGCGCGGCGAACCGCACGTCCGGGTCGTAGCGGAGCAGGTGTGCCCAGCGCGGCCGGTCGGCGGCGACGGCGCGGGCGATCAGGGCGGGGTGCACCGTCGCTGGGACGGACGAGTGCGCGATGGTGTTGGCCGGTACGGCGAACATGGGTGTGCTGTCTTTCTCGGGAGCTCGGGTGGAAGGGTTTGGGGAACCTCACCGAGCCGGACAGAGCGCGCTGGCGACACGAAGGAGCCACGAGTAGCTCCGACGGCGGTTCAGCACGGTGACAAGCACGGGCTCAGGTAACCACTCACCGCAGGGGTCCGGCAAACGCGCCCAGTCCGTGGGATCGTGTACCCCGCGGATTCGCAGGCAATCCGGAGTGGCGGCGGCTCCGAACCACCGTGCATGGGAGATGTGGTCATGGGCGATCGTGCGCGACGACTTCGGTCGGCACGTACCGAACCGGCGAACGACGCCGGCGCCGAGCTGTTGCAACGCGTGGCGCGCGGCGACGAGCCCGCGTTCGCGCAGTTGTACGACCTGCTCGTCGGCCCCGTCTTCGGGCTCGTTCGGCGGATCGTGCGTGATCCCGCGCAGTCGGAGGAAGTCGTGCAGGAGGTGATGGTCGAGCTCTGGCGGTCGGCGGCGAAGTACTCGCCGGAACGCGGGAGCGCGACGACCTGGGCCATGACGCTCGCGCATCGCAGGGCGGTCGACCGCGTGCGGTCCGCCCAGGCCGCGGCCGACCGGGACG
The DNA here is from genome assembly GCF_004364325.1 of Actinophytocola oryzae. Classification (GTDB taxonomy): domain Bacteria; phylum Actinomycetota; class Actinomycetes; order Mycobacteriales; family Pseudonocardiaceae; genus Actinophytocola; species Actinophytocola oryzae. The sequence continues at coordinate 164,309 of NZ_SOCP01000025.1, forward strand.
ACATCGTCGGCCGCCGCGACGCGGGCAGGCCGTTCGACGAGGTGTCCGAACAGGTCACCGCGCGGCTCGAACAGGAGCAGGTCCGGCGGTGCCTCAACACCCTCACCGAGCTGCAGCGGGAGTCGGTACTCCTCGCCTACTACGGCGGTCGGACGTACCGTGAGGTGGGAGAGCTGCTCGACACCCCGCTGGGCACCATCAAGACCCGGCTGCGGGACGGGCTGATCCGGCTGCGCGACTGTCTGGGGGTGGCCTGATGACGAGTCCCGACATCCACGCCCTGACCGGCGCGTACGCCCTCGACGCGGTGTCCGGCGTGGAACGCACGGACTTCGAGCGGCACCTCGCCGAGTGCGACTCGTGCTTCCAGGAGGTCCAGGAGCTGCAGGAGACCGCAGCGAGGCTCGCGCTCGCCGCGGCCGAGCCGCCGCCCGCCGAGCTGAAGACCCGGGTGCTCAACGAGATCAGGTCCGTACGCCAGCTGCCGCCGGACACGACGGTGGTGCCCCTGCGCCGCCGCTCGCTCGGACAGCGCCTGACGACCGTGGCCGCGGCCGTGTTCTTCGTCGTCGCCGCGGGCCTGGGCGTCGTCGTGGTGCAGAAGGACAACCAGCTGGACGACGTGCAGGCCCAGGCCGCGCAGATGCAGGAGATCCTCGGCGCGCGGGACGCCTCACTGGTCACCCTCGACGGGAAGGACGGCGGGGGAACCATGAAGGTCGCGGTGTCCCGGTCGCAGGACAGGATGCTGTTGGTCGGCACCGGCCTGGCGAGCCCGCCGGACGGGAAGACCTACCAGCTGTGGGGCATCGCCGACGACACCCCGGTCTCGCTGGGCCTGCTGACGCCGGACGACGGCCAGGTGGTGCTGGCGCTGAGCGGCCTGAACGACGCCCAGAAGGTCGCGATCTCGGTCGAACCCGAAAAAGGCTCGAAGACCCCCACGACCAACGCCATCGTCATGACCGGCGACTTACCGGCCTGACCCCCTGCCCCCGTCCCCCCGACCCCCTGTAATGAAGGACTCCTTCGTAACGCCAGGCGCACCGAAGGAGTCCTTCATTGCATCGGGGCTCAGCGGCTCCGGGCGTCGGGGCTCAGCGCTCCGGCTTGGTCTTGCGGCCGATCAGCTCGCCCGCCATCTCGCGGGGGTCGAAGCCGTCGTGGCACACGCGGTGCACGACCTCCGTGATGGGCATCTCGACGCCGTGGCGCATGGCCAGCGCACGGATGGAGGAGCACGACTTCACCCCCTCGGCGACCTGGCCCTGCGCCGCGGCCTGTGCCTGCGCCACGGACTCGCCCCGACCGAGCCGCGCGCCGAAGGACCGGTTGCGTGACAGCGGCGACGAGCACGTCGCCACGAGGTCCCCGAGCCCGGCGAGCCCCGAGAACGTCATCGGGTCCGCGCCGAGCACCTCCCCCAGCCTGGCCGTCTCGGCGAGCCCTCGGGTGATCAGCGTCGCGAGGGTGTTGTCGCCGAAGCCGAGCCCGGCGGCCATCCCGCAGGACAGGGCGATCACGTTCTTGCACGCGCCCGCCAGCTCGCAGCCGATGACGTCGGTGTTGGTGTAGGGCCGGAAGTAGCCGGTGGTGCACGCCTGCTGCACGGTCACCGCACGGTCGTGGTCCACACACGCGACCACCGCCGCCGTCGGCTGCTCCGCCGCGATCTCCTTGGCCAGGTTGGGCCCGGTCACCACCGCGACCTGCTGTTCGGCCACCCCCATCACCTCGACGACGACCTCGCTCATCCGCTTGAGCGTGCCGAGCTCGACACCCTTCGCGAGGCTGATCAGCGTCGCCGACGGGTCGATGAGCCCGCGCCACGCGGTCAGGTTGTGCCGCAGGCTCTGGCTCGGCACGGCCAGCACCACGTCGGTGGCGCCGTCGAGCGCTCGCCGGGGGTCCGATGTGGACACGAGGCGTTCCGGCAGCGTGACGCCCGGCAGGTAGTCCGGGTTCTCCCGGCGCTCCTCGATCGCCTCGCTCACCTCGCGCCGCCGCGCCCACAGCACCACGTCCGTGCCCGCGTCGGCGAGCACCTTCGCGAAGGTCGTGCCCCACGAGCCCGCGCCGAACACGGCGACGCGCATCTCACCCATCGGTGCCGGTGCTCTTCTTCTTCGCCTCGGGGTTCCGCCGCGACGAGTAGAACTCGTCCGGTGCGGGCTCCTCGCGCAGCGCGGCGAGCTGGTCGCGCACGCGGGTCATGAGGAAGTCGGTGACCTCGCGCAGCAGCTCGTTGTCGACCTCGCGGCCCTTGAACCGCGACAGGTCCACCGGCGCGGACACGTCGATCGAGATCTTCTTGCGCGGGAACGGCCGGAACTTCCGGGTGTAGGCGTTGAGGATGTCGCGCGTCCCCCAGCGTGCGGCGGTCAGCACGGGCACGTCGTGCTCGAGGCAGTCCATCGCCAGGCGTGCGACACCGGTCCGCGCACGCATCGGCCAGCCGTCCGGGTCGCGGGTGATCGTGCCCTCCGGGTAGATCACGACGACCTTGCCGTTCTGGAGCGCCTCCCGAGCGGCCACCAGGCTGTCGCCGGCGTTCACGGTGGACCGGTACACGGGGATGCTGCCCGCACCGTTGATCATGTACTTGAAGACGGGCATGCGGAACAGGCTGTCCTTCGCGAGGAACCTCGGCACCCGGCCGTTCTTGTGCACGAACACCGCGTCGACCGGCGGGTCGATGTGCGAGATGTGGTTCATCACCAGCAGGATGCCGCCCTCACGCCGGACGTGCTCGGCTCCGGTCGGCCGCACCTTCCCGATCGCGGCCAGCGGGTAGAAGATCATGGCCGTCACCCATACCCAGAACCCGCTCTTCTCCAGTCGCCTCGGCACCCGTCCTCCAACTTCTCGCGTTTTGGACGAGTATGCCCCGCCCACGGCACGCTTCTCCGAAGTCCTGCACCATGGGTCGTGTGGAGCATGGAGTGGACCTGGTCGTCCCGATCAAGAACCTGGACCGGGCGAAGTCGCGGCTGCGTGGGGCCGTGCCTGTGGAACAGCACGCCGACCTCGTGCTCGCCCTGCTGCTGGACACCGTGACCGCGGCCCTCACCTCGGCGGGCGTGCGGCGTGTCCTGGTGATCTGTGAGGACAAACGGGTGCCGGACGCGCTCGCGGGCACCGGTGTCGAGTGCCTGGTGGAGCGCGGCCTGCCAGGGCTCAACGCCGCGTTGAGCTTCGGCGCCGAGCACCTGCGCACACCGGGCGGCACGGTCGGCGCGCTGCAGGCCGACCTCCCCGCGCTGCGCCCGGCCGACCTGGCCGGGGCGATCGCCGAGGCGGACGGACGGCGCGCGTTCAGCGCGGACCGGCCGGGCACCGGCACGACACTGCTGCTCGCGCATCCCGGCGAGGCGCTGACGCCGCGCTTCGGCCCCGGTTCCGCGCAGGCGCACGAGGCCACCGGCGCACGGCAGGTGGGCGCCGGCCTGGCGTCGCTTCGGTGTGATGTGGACACCGAGGACGATCTGGCCGTCGCCGAGGGGCTGGGCTTGGGAAAGTTCACCCTCCCGTTCGGTCTCGGGCCACGACGCGCGGCCATAGATGCTGGACAATGGGGTTGTGAGCACCGAGACGAGCCCTGAGGCCAGTACACCAGCCGAGCCGTCGGAAACCACACCGGAGCCGCGGGCGGTGCCGTCGGCTCCGCCCGCTGTCACACAGGCGGAGACGGTGACCGACTTACCGGACGACCGCTACTTCAACCGAGAGCTGTCCTGGCTGGACTTCAACGCGCGGGTGCTCGCCCTGGCCGAGGACTCGTCGCAGCCGCTGCTGGAGCGCGCGAAGTTCCTCGCGATCTTCTCCTCCAACCTCGACGAGTTCTACATGGTGCGGGTCGCCGGGCTGAAGCGCCGCGACGAGACCGGTCTCTCGGTACGCAGCGCGGACGGGCTGACCCCGCGCGAGCAGCTGGCCTACATCTCCAAGCGCAACCAGGAGCTGGTCGAGCAGCACGCGGCCGCGTGGGAGCGGCGGCTGCGGCCCGCGCTCGCGGAGCACGACATCCGCATCGCGCGGTGGTCGGACCTGACCGACGAGCAGCGCGTGCGGCTGTCGCGGTACTTCCGCGAGCAGATCTTCCCGGTGCTCACCCCGCTCGCCGTCGACCCCGCGCACCCGTTCCCCTACATCTCCGGGCTGTCGCTGAACCTCGCGGTGACCGTGCGGGACCCGAACGGCGGCGGCGAGCGGTTCGCCCGCGTGAAGGTGCCGGACAACGTCTCCCGGCTCGTGCCGATCGACCACAACCGCGACGCGAGGGGCGCGCTGTTCCTGCCGCTCGAGGAGCTGATCGCGGCACACCTCGACAACCTCTTCGCCGGCATGCAGGTGACCGAGGTGCACGCCTTCCGGGTCACCCGCAACGCCGATCTCGAGGTCGAGGAGGACCAGGACGAGGACCTGTTGAAGGCGCTGGAAAGGGAGCTGGCGCAGCGGCGGTTCGGCCCGCCGGTGCGGCTCGAGGTCGCCGACGACATGAGCGAGCACATGATGGAGCTCCTGCTGCGGGAGCTCGAGGTCGACCCGCACGACGTGGTCGTGGTGCCGGGGCTGCTCGACCTGTCGTGCCTGTGGCAGCTGCACGGGGTGGACCGCACCGACCTGAAGGACCCGGCGTTCGTGCCCGTGACGCACCCGGCGTTCGGCGAGCGGGAGACACCGAAGAGTGTCTTCGCGACGCTGCGCGAGGGCGACGTCCTGGTGCACCACCCGTACGACTCGTTCTCCACGAGCGTGCAGCGGTTCATCGAGCAGGCGGCGGCGGACCCGAAGGTGCTCGCCATCAAGCAGACGCTGTACCGGACCTCCGGCGACTCCCCGATCGTGGACGCGCTCATCGACGCGGCCGAGGCGGGTAAGCAGGTCGTGGCGCTGGTGGAGATCAAGGCCCGCTTCGACGAGCAGGCCAACATCAAGTGGGCGCGGACGCTGGAGAAGGCGGGCGTGCACGTCGTGTACGGCATGGTGGGCCTGAAGACCCACTGCAAGACCGCGCTCGTGGTGCGGCAGGAGGGGTCGGTCATCCGGCGCTACTGCCACATCGGGACGGGCAACTACAACCCGAAGACGGCACGGCTGTACGAGGACGTCGGCCTGCTGACCGCGGAGCCGTCGATCGGCGCGGACCTCACGGACCTGTTCAACGTGCTGACCGGGTACGCGCGCCAGGACGAGTACCGCAGCCTGCTGGTGGCGCCCTACGGGATCCGGCGCGGGATCGTGGAGCTGATCGAGCGGGAGGTCGAGCACCTGCGTGCCGGTCGTCCGGCCGGGATCCGCATGAAGCTCAACAGCCTCGTGGACGAGCAGGTGATCGACGCCATGTACCGGGCGTCGCAGGCCGGTGTGCCCGTGGACATCGTCGTCCGGGGCATCTGCGCGCTCAAGCCCGGCGTGCCGGGGTTGTCGGAGAACATCAACGTGCGGTCGATCCTCGGGCGGTTCCTGGAGCACTCCAGGGTGTTCCACTTCGTCGGGTCGGACGAGCGCTGGATCGGCAGCGCGGACATGATGCACCGCAACCTCGACCGCCGCGTCGAGGTGCAGGTGCGGATCTCCGACCCGAGGCTGACCAGGCAGTTGGACGCGATGTTCGACTCGGCGCTGGACCCTGCGACGCGCTGCTGGGTGCTGGAACAGAACGGCAACTGGGACGCGTCGCCCGCGGACGGTTCGTCCGTGCGGGACCACCAGGCCCAGATGCTGCTCACCCATCGCGCCGTTGGCTAGCCGGGAGGTCCTCGCGGGCGGCGCCGTCGTGTGGCGGGCGGGCGCCGGCGAGGTCGAGGTCGCACTGGTCCACCGCCCCCGCTACGACGACTGGAGCGTGCCCAAGGGAAAGCTGGAGCCGCTCGAGTCCACGCGGGTCGCCGCGGTGCGGGAGGTGGGCGAGGAGACGGGCGCACGGGTGGCGCTCGGCCGTTTCCTGGCCCGCACGCACTACCGGGTGGGGGCGGACCACAAGAAGGTGGAGTACTTCGCCGCCAGGTACCTCTCCGGCGAGCTCAGGCCGTCGCACGAGGTCGACGAGATGCGCTGGCTGCCCGTGTCCGCCGCCCGGGCCGCACTGTCCTACGACCGGGACCGCGAGGTGCTCGACGCCTTCACCGCCCTGCCACAGGATCTGACGACGGTGCTCCTGGTGCGGCACGCGAAGGCGGGCAGCAAGTCGGAGTGGGACCACGAGGACGACCTGCGGCCGCTGTCGAAGAACGGGCGCAAACAGCTGGCCCCCGTCCGCGTGCTCGGCACGCTCTACGGGGCCGAGCGGGTGTACTCGGCGCCGCTGGTGCGCTGCGTCGCGACCGTCCAACCGGTGGCCGACGATCTCGGCGTGCCGATCGCCGAGGAGAAACTGCTGAGTGAGAAGGCCTACCCCGGCAGGGAGGAAACGGCCGTCGACCGGGTAGCGGAAATAGCCTCGGCTGGCGGAACGGCGGTGATCTGCAGCCAGGGCGGGGTGATTCCGGACCTCGTCGCACGTCTCGCCACGCGTTCCGGGCTGTCCCTCGGCAGGCACCTGGCCGCCAAGAAGGGCAGCGTGTGGGCGTTGTTCTTCGACGGGACCCGGTTGGCGGCGGCGGACTACCTCGCGGTGCCCTGAACCCGCTTGGCACGCGGTCGATTCGCACGTGTGTCCGATGTGGGCACGGTCAAGATCGCCACCACACAAGGAAAGCGGCCCCAGATCGCGCTCACCGCACGCTGACCCGGTCCGTGACCACCAAGTGGCGGGCGCGCTTTCGGGGCCTCACAGCGGCAGCCAGGGGCCAAAGACCCGCGACCACGCCGCCGTGGATAGAACTGTCGGCGGAACCTACTGGCGCGTCAAGTGTTCCTGTGTGTCCGAACCCCCTCACCTCGCACTGAAGGCCGCCACGCGGGTGGCGGCCTTCGGTGGTGGTGCGGTGTGGAGTGTTACTTCTTCTTGGCGGCGGGGGTGCGTTTCGCCGCGCTGGTGGTCTTCTTCGCGGGGGTGGCTTTCGCCGCCGTCGCGGTCTTGGCTGGGGTGGTCTTGCGTGCCGTGGTCTTGGCCGTGGTCTTGGCCGTGGTCGCCTTGGCGGTGGTCGCCTTGGCGGCGGGGGCCTTCTTGGCGGTGGCGGCCTTGGCCGGTGCGGCCTTCGCGGTGGTGGTCTTGGCCGTGGTGGTGCGGGTCGTGGCCGGTTTCGCGGCAG
>NZ_SOCP01000026.1 GCF_004364325.1 Actinophytocola oryzae
GTCGCGTCGTACAGGATCACCGAGAGCAGCGCGGTACCGATCGACGCCGCCACCTGCTGGATGATGTTCAGGCTCGTGGACGCGCGGGCCACGTCCTCCTGCCGCAGCGTCTTCAGTGCCGCGGACATGATCGGCATCATCGTCATGCCCATGCCGATACCCATCACGAACAGGTCGGCCCCGATCAGCATGTACGAGGTGTCCGCCTTTAGCTGGGTGAACAGCACCATGCAGGCGACGATCACGATGACACCCGCCTGGGCGATGCGCGCCGCGCCGACCCGGTCGACGACCAGGCCCGCGATCGGCATCATCACCATGGCGCCGATGCCCTGCGGGGCGAGCAGCAGACCCGCCTGCAGCGCACCCTCACCCCTGACCTGCTGGAAGTACAGCGGGAACAGGAGCATGGCGCCGAAGAACGCGACCACGAACAGGACCATGGTCACCGAGGCGACCGTGAAACCCCTGTCCTTGAACAGCTTGAGGTCGATCAACGCGTTCTTCGTGCGCAGTGCGTGCCACACGAACAACGCGACCAGGATCGCGCCCGCCCCGGCCGGGAGGTACGCCTCCGGGCTGCTGATGCCGTCCTGCGGCGACGCGATCTTCGCGAGACCGTAGATCAGGGCGGCGAGACCCGGCGACAGCAGGACCAGGCCGAGCACGTCCAGCCGCTCGGTCGGGCGCGGCTTGTCCGCCTCGAGGATCCGGGAGCCGAGGATCAGCGTCACGATGCCGATCGGCACGTTCAGGAAGAAGATCCAGCGCCACGAGACGTCGTCGACCAGCCAGCCACCGAGGATCGGGCCGACGATCGGGCCGAGCAGCATGGGCACGCCGATGACGGCCATGACGCGGCCGACCCGCTCGGGGCCGGCGGCCTTGGTCAGGATCGTCATGCCGATCGGCATCAGCATGCCGCCGCCGAGACCCTGCAGGACGCGGAACCCGATCAGCGACTCGACCGACCACGCCGAGCCCGCCGCGGCGGAGCCCACCATGAACAGGAAGATCGCGAGCAGGTAGATCCGTTTGGTGCCGAACCGGTCGGCCGCCCACCCGCTCAGCGGGATGACGGTCGCGAGGGCCAGCGTGTATCCGGTGGCCACCCACTGGATGGTCTCCAGCGTGGTGTTGAACTCTTTGGTCAGGTGGTTGATGGCGACGTTGACCACGGTGATGTCGAGCATCGCCATGATCGCGCCGAGTACGACCACCGATCCGATGGCGAGGATTCTGCGGTCGAGCTTCTGCGAGCCCGCTCCGCCAGCCGAGGTCATCGGCGGAAGCGCTTCAGTCACAAGTTTCCCCTCTTCAACAACCGGTCGTGGTGGCGGGCGGCAGAGCATCCCGGGCGAGGATCGGCGCCAGTGCCTGTGAGAGCTGGTCTCGCTCCGGGTCGCTGAGCGACTCGAGACATTCGCGTACGGCGTCGCGGTGAGCCTGCACGAGCCCGTCGACGAACCGCCGACCCTGCTCGGACAGCCGAACCCGCTTCACCCGGCGATCGTGTGCGTCCTCCCTGCGCGTGACCAGGTCCGCCCTCGCCAGCCCCTGCACCGCTCTGCCCGTCGTCGCGACGGACAGGCCGAGCAGCGAGGCCAGCTCGTGGACCGCCAGTTCCCGCTGGCTGTCCGCGAGGACGAACAGGGCCCGCATCTGCGACAATGACAGATCGAGTCCACGCGCGACACCTAATATGTGCGCTTCTCCGCTCTTCTTCAGCCGCGAAAGAAACGCCATCACCTGATCGGTGACAGTCTCCACGCAGGAGAGCGGCTTTAGTTGCACGCTACAATCATCGCACCGACGCAACTAACTGCAAGTGACTGTGTCCGGCCTCTCATTACCCGTTTGGCGTAATGCTGACGAACCTCGCGCTACGGACTGCCATCGCCCGCCTGTCCTCCTGGACGAGAGCCGCGCCCACTTCGTGACAGCGGACACGACACCGGACTCGGCGCTGTCGGGGGTTGCGGGCAGAATGCTCACCCGTGACAGTCACGGCCACTCCCCCGTCCGTCTTCCTGCGTATAGCCGAGGAGCTCTCCGTCGCCGAGCGGCAGGTCCGCGCGGCAGTGGAGCTGCTCGACGGCGGCTCGACCGTCCCGTTCGTCGCCCGGTACCGCAAGGAGGTCACCGGCTCGCTCGACGACGCCCAGCTGCGCACGCTCGACGAGCGCCTGCGCTACCTGCGTGAGCTGGAGGAGCGCCGCGCCGCGGTCCTGGAGTCGATCAAGAGCCAGGACAAGCTGACCGACGAGCTCGCCGCACAGATCATGGCGGCCGACTCGAAGGCACGCCTCGAGGACATCTACCTCCCCTACAAGCCCAAGCGGCGCACCAAGGCGCAGATCGCCCGCGAGGCGGGCCTCGAGCCACTCGCCGACGGCCTGCTCGGCGACCCCGGCACCGACCCGCAGGCCGCCGCCGCGGTGTTCGTCGATCCCGAGAAGGGCGTCGCCGACGTGCAGGCCGCGCTCACCGGCGCCCGCGACATCCTCGTCGAACGCTTCGGCGAGGACGCCGACCTGATCGGCGGGCTGCGCGAGCGCATGTGGGAGAAGGGGCGCCTGGTCGCCAAGGTCCGTTCGGGCAAGGAGGAGGCAGGCGCCAAGTTCGCCGACTACTTCGACTTCTCCGAGCCGTTCACGCAGCTCCCCTCCCACCGCATCCTCGCCATGTTCCGCGGCGAGAAGGAGGAGATGCTGGAGCTGGTGCTCGACCCGCACCCGGACGAGGAGCAGCCGCCCGGCCCCTCGGACTACGAGGTCCGCATCGCCGCGAAGTTCGGCATCGACGACAGGGGCCGCCCGGCCGACAAGTTCCTCACCGACACCGTCCGCTGGGCCTGGCGCACGCGCATCCTCGTCCACCTCGGCGTCGACCTGCGCTCCCGCCTGCGCCAGGCCGCGGAGGACGAGGCGGTCCGCGTGTTCGCCGCCAACCTGCGTGACCTGCTGCTCGCCGCGCCGGCCGGTACCCGCGCCACCATGGGCCTGGACCCCGGCCTGCGCACCGGTGTGAAGGTCGCGATCGTGGACGCCACCGGCAAGGTCGTCGCCACCGACACCATCTACCCGCACGCGCCCGCGAAGCGCTGGGACGAGTCGCTGGTCAAGCTGCACGCGCTGGCCAAGGCACACGACGTGGACCTGATCGCCATCGGCAACGGCACCGCGTCGCGCGAGACCGACAAGCTCGCCGCCGAGCTGCTGACCAGGGCGCCGGAGCTCAAGCTCACCAAGGTGATGGTGTCCGAGGCAGGCGCGTCGGTGTACTCGGCGTCGGCGTACGCGTCGCAGGAGCTGCCGAACCTGGACGTCTCGCTGCGTGGCGCGGTGTCCATCGCGCGGCGCCTGCAGGACCCGCTGGCCGAGCTGGTCAAGATCGACCCGAAGTCCATCGGCGTCGGGCAGTACCAGCACGACATCTCCGAGACCAAGCTGTCGCGGTCGCTCGACGCGGTGGTCGAGGACTGTGTGAACGGCGTCGGCGTGGACCTCAACACGGCGTCGGTGCCGCTGCTGACCCGCGTGTCGGGCATCGGCTCGTCACTCGCGGCCAGCATCGTGTCACACCGCGACGCCAACGGCCCGTTCCGCTCGCGCACGGCGCTGAAGAGCGTGCCGAAGCTGGGTCCGAAGGCGTTCGAGCAGTGCGCGGGCTTCCTGCGGATCCCGAACGGGGACGACCCGCTCGACTCCTCCAGCGTGCACCCGGAGGCGTACCCGGTCGTGCGGCGGATCGTGTCGGCGACAGGGCTCGACCTGGCCGAGCTGATCGGCAACACCAAGACGCTGAAGTCGCTGAAGCCCGCCGAGTTCGTCGACGACACGTTCGGGCTGCCGACCGTCACCGACATCCTGGTGGAGCTGGACAAGCCGGGCCGCGACCCCCGCCCCGCGTTCAAGACCGCGACGTTCAACGACGCCGTGCACACGCTCAACGACCTCCAGGTCGGCATGGTGCTGGAGGGCGTGGTCACGAACGTGGCCGCGTTCGGCGCGTTCATCGACATCGGCGTGCACTGCGACGGGCTCGCGCACGTCTCGCAGCTGTCGCGGAACTTCGTCAAGGACCCGCGCGAGGTCGTCAAGTCCGGCGACATCGTGCGCGCGAAGGTGCTCGAGGTCGACACCACCCGCAAGCGGATCTCGCTGACGCTGCGGCTGGAGGAGGAGACCCGTGACCGCGGTCAGCAGCAGCCTCGCGGTGGTCAGCAACGCGGTGGCGGCGGTCAGCGCAACCAGCGTGGCGGTGGCGGTGGTGGCCAGCAGCAGCGCCGGGGCGGTCAGCGCCAGGACGCCGGTGGCGGCGGCGCGATGGCGGAGGCACTGAGGCGGGCCGGGTACAAGCCCAAGTGAGGGACGAGGACTCCGGGTTCGCCCGCGTGCGGGACTGCGCGGTGGCCCCGGGGTCCGACTCTCGTCTGTGGACCCTGTCGGCGGATCTGACCAGGTAGATTCGCGTGCATGGGCAAGGTTTACGAAGGGATCACACCGCGGCTGCGTGAGTTCATCGAGGAGCAGAAGGTGTTCTTCGTGGCCTCCGCGCCGCTGGACGGTGACGGACACGTCAACCTGTCACCGAAGGGCCGCGACGGCACGCTGGTCGTGCTCGGCGAGCATTCGCTGGCGTACCTGGACTTCGGCGGCAGCCACGCCGAGACGATCGCGCACCTGCGGGAGAACGGGCGCGTCACGCTGATGTGGTGCGCGTTCACCGGACCGCCGAAGGTGCTGCGCGTGCACGGCCGCGGCACGCCGGTCTTCCGGGACGACCCGCGCTGGCCGGAGCTGATCGGCGAGTTCGAGAACGCCGACGGTCCCGGTGCCAGGGCGATCATCCTCGTCGAAGCCGTGCTGGTGAGTGACAGCTGCGGGTTCGCGGTGCCGTACATGGACTACCGTGAGGAACGCACCCAGCACGCCGGGTACTTCGGCCGCAAGTCCGAGGACGAGTTCGCGGAGTACTGCGCCGGCAAGCCCCACAACGGCACCAGCATCGACGGCCTGCCGGGCCTGCCCCTGCCACTACCGAGAAGGACGGCGTGACATGCCTGTCGCCCGCATCGCGATGACCACACTGGACTGCGCCGACGCGGTGGCGCTCGCCGACTTCTGGGCGTCGTTGCTGGAGGGCACGGTCATCGTGCGGAACGACAAGGTCTCGGTGGTCCGGACGGACACGATCATGCTTGGCACGGTCGCCCTGCCCGACTACACACCGCCGACGTGGCCGGGCGGCACGACGCCGAAGCACATCCACCTCGACCTCGCGGTCAGCGACCTGGACGAGGCGGATGCCGAAGCGGTGCGGCTCGGTGCGACCAAGGCAGGTCACCAGCCGCAGCCCGACCAGTGGCGGATCTTCCTCGACCCGGCCGGCCACCCGTTCTGCCTAACCTCGAACATCCCGTTCTAGGCGGAGCGTGTGGTACCAGACGGACATCTCGGGCCGCACCAGCTCCCGGCTCACGACGACCGTGCGGGTGAACCCGTTAGAAGACGCCCGGTGGCACGACGATGGCGAGCCCGAGGTGGTCGACGGTCTGCTCGCCCGCGGCACGCATGGCGTCGTAGGCGGAGTCGTGCCACGCCCTGATGCGTTCCGTGTCCACCGGCGGCTGGAAGTCGCTCGCGGTTTCGCACCGCAGCGGGCGGGCTTGTGCCGGTGCCTCCCGTTTTGGCACGGTGCCGGCATGGCGAAGCGCGCGCTGCCCAACCACTTGTGGCTGGTTCTCGCGATCCTGTTCACGCAGATCATCCTGAACGTGTTCGGCGGCTCGGTCCTGCTGTACACGATCAGCACCCGCGCCGATGCCGGGCTGCTGTACTTCGTGGTGTGGTTCTCGCTGCTGGCATCGGCGGTGCTGGCGGTGAGCGCGCTGTTCCTGGTGCTGCGCAACGCATGGGCGCGTTATCCGGTCGTCGGCATCGAGGCACTGACGATGGCGAGCGGGCTGGTGGCGCTCGCGACGTCCGGTACCCCGACCGGCATCACGAACGTCGCGCTGGGGTTCGCGGTGATCGCCATGCTGTACCGGCCCGAGGTCCGCACCTGGCTCGCGGACGTCCGCACCCCGACCGGCACCCGCATGACGGTGGCAGGTTCAGGCCACGACCTCGATGGTCAGTGACGTGTGCTCGCCGGGTGCCAGGTCGGTCAGGGGTCCGAGGATCTCGCACTCGACGATGTGTGCCGGCGGGTTCAGGTTGCCCAGCGCGGCTATGGGCTCGGGCTGCGGGTGCTCCAGCCAGACCTCCACCGGCGAGCCCTCGTCCGGATAGGTCGCGGCCGGATCGACCTCGAACGTGAACGTGACGCCCGCGTAGGCGAGCGAACCCGCCGCGCCGGGGAAACCGAGCTTGCCGACGACTTCCTGCGGTGGGACGCGGGCGCTGCCGGCACTCAGCTCGTAGCGGGGGTTGGCGGTACCGGCGATCAGGTCCACGACCGGGTTCGGGTGGTCGCGCAGTGCCACGAGGACCTCGCCGCCACCGGGGAACTGGGTCACGTTCCACAGCGCCCAGCGGACCTCGCGGTCACTCACGTTCGTGGCCGTCAGGTTCAGGGTGTAGCCCGTGGCGGTCAGCGCGAAGTGCCGGGTCAGGCGCAGTCCCGTGCGGGGATCCGGGGCGGAGGTCATCGTGACGGACCCCCGCGCTGTGTCCACCGTGTACGGACCCGAGTCCAGGACCGGGTCGGGCGGGCCAGGCCACTCCCCGTGGCCGGACCAGCCCTGGGGCGCCGGCCAGGTCTTGTCGCCGCCGTAGTTGACCCAGTCACCCATGTCGCCGTCGTTGGGGCCGACCTCGCCACGTGGTTCCAGAGCCGGTGTGAACAGCGTGGGGTCGCGCCACAACAGTTCCGTGCCGTCACGCTGGAGCGACAGCAGCCGACCGCCCAGCTCCGGGACGAACCCCAGCCTCAGGCGCTCGTTCCCGAGCCAGAGCGCGGTCACCACTCCGCCAGGCTGCCGTCGTCGTGACGCCACACGGGTGGGCGCCAGCTGTGTCCTTCCTCCGCCGCCACCCGCACCGCCGCGTCGTCGATCTCGATGCCGAGCCCGGGTCCGACGGGACGATCCACGTAACCGGCCACGCACGTGAACGGACTCGCGTCCAGCAGGTAGCGGCCCATCTCCACGCCCCCGTGGTAGTGCATGCCCACACTTCGTTCCTGGATCAGGAAGTTCGGCGTCGCGAAGGCCACCTGCAGGCTCGCCGCGAGCGCGATCGGCCCGAGTGGACAGTGCGGGGCCAGGGAAGCGCCGTAGATCTCCGCCAGCGCCGCGATCCTGCGCAACTCGGAGATGCCGCCCGCGTGTGCCGGGTCCGGCTGCACCACCGCCACCCCGGCGTCCAGCACCGGTTTGAAGTCCCACCGGGAGTACAGGCGCTCGCCCAGCGCGATGGGCAGCGCCGACGCCGCCACCACCGACTCCAGCGCCGGCCCCGTGATCTCGGGTGGGATCGGCTCCTCCACGAACATCGGCTGCACCTCCTCCAGCATGCGCACGAGTCGGCGGGCCATCGCCGGGGACACGCGCCCGTGGAAGTCGATCGCCAGGTCGCGGTCCGGCCCGAGCGCGGACCTCGCCTCCTGTGCCCGCACCAGGGCCGCCGCCACGTCAGCCGGTGTCGCGATCGCGGGCATGGGCCCCGAGACGTTCATCTTGACCGCGGTGAAGCCCGCCTCCACCTGCTCGGCCACCGCCTCGTACACGCCGGACGGGCGGTCGCCGCCGACCCACGAGTACATCCGCACGCGGTCACGGACCGGGCCGCCCAGCAGCTCGTGCACGGGTGCCTCACGCACCTTGCCCGCGATGTCCCACAGTGCCTGGTCGAAGCCGGACAGCGCGCTCGACAGGACCGGGCCGCCCCGGTAGAAACCCGCGCGCCGCAGCACCTGCCAGTGGTCCTCGATGCGCAGCGGGTCCTTGCCGTGCACCAGCTCCGCCAGCTCGTGCACGGCCGCACGCACGGTCTCGGCGCGGCCCTCCACGACGGGCTCGCCCCAGCCGGTGACGCCCTCGTCGGTGGAGACCTTGAGGAACAGCCACCTCGGCGGCACGAGGAACGTCTCGATGTCGGTGATCTTCACGGGTGTCCCCCTCAGGACGAGTCCTTGGCCGCCGACCAGCCCCCGTCGACGAGCAGTTCCGCACCGGTGACGAACGACGCAGCGGGCGAGAGCAGGAAGGCGATGGCCTCGGCCACCTCGGCCGGGTCACCCAGGCGGCCTGCCGGAGTGGCACGTGCGCTGCGCTGCCGCTCGGCCTCGCCGATGCCGTCCCAGGCCGCGGTCAGAACCGGCCCCGGCAGCACCGCGTTCACCCGCACAGCGGGGGCGTACTCCACGGCGAGCTGCCTGCTCAGCGACACCAGTGCGCCCTTCGTGGCCGCGTAGGCGGAGTGGCCGGGCAGCCCGAACCTCGCGTGGACCGACGACACCAGCACCGCGGCGGCCAGACTCGGCAGGCACACGCGAAAGCCCAGGTAGGCGGCCGTGAGGTTCACCGCGAGCTGCCGGTCCCAGGCGGCGCGGTCCTGCTCGTGCAGTGGTGCGACCGTGCGGGCGAACGCGTTGCTGACCAGCGCCGTGACCGGTCCCGGCGCGGCGGCCACGACCGCGTGCCATGTGTCCTCTTCGGACACATCGCCCAGTACCTGGTGGACGTGTTCCGCGTCGGCGACGGGTGCGATGTCCACGGCCACCACGTCGTACCCGCCTGCCACGAGCCTGCGGACGGTGGCGGCACCGATACCGGCCGCCGCGCCCGTCACCACCGCGCACGTCACAGCGCGTCCTGGTGCACTACGTTGTCCTGCTCACGCACCGCGAGCCAGGCCGACCCGCCCCACGCCCTGTCGACGAAGTTGGGCGGCCACAGGATGCAGTGGCTGCCTCGGGCGAACAGGTCGACCTGGCCGGGGCTGGCGAACGCGCCCGGCCCTCCGAGCATCGCGCCGTGAGTCGGGCCGCCGAGCCTGGTCCAGCACGCCACCGACCGTCCATTATGGATCTCTGACGGAGCGCCCCGTCGGCCCAACGAGCGAAGTCGATACGGACAGGCGGACGTGTCTCCGCCGAGATCTGTCGGCTGTGCCTGCGCCTCTCCCCGGTACCACCGCCCGCTCGCCCCGGTCGACAACGGTATTGGCATACCAGCTGCCCTCCTCTGGGGGTTAGGGTGACGCGCATGGATGTCTGGGTCGGTAGCTACACGTCCGCCAGTGGCGGCAACGGGGTCGGGATCAGCACGTTTCGCCGCTCGCCCGACGGCTCGCTCACACCGGATCGCTCGCTGGAGATGACCTCGCCGTCGTGGCTCACCGCACACCCGACCGCGCCGGTCGTGTACGCGACGAACGAGACGACCGATGGCGCGATCACCACCGTGTCCTCGGAGCTGGAGATCCTGGACACGACCCCGACCGGCGGCGCGGACCCGTGCCACCTCGCACTCAGCGCCGACAACCGCTTCCTGTTGTGCAGCAACTACTCGAGCGGCAACCTGTCGGTGTTCTCGCTCGACGGGGACGGCCGGATCACCGAGCGGACCGACTTCGTCCAGCACGAGGGCAGCGGCCCGCACGCGGAACGGCAGGAGGCTGCGCACGTCCACATGTCGACCGTCCGCGACGACGTCGTGAGCGTCGTCGACCTCGGCACCGACGAGATCACCAGCTACACGTTGGGGGACAACGGAAAGCTGACGCAGCTGTCGGTCTCGGCGATGCCACCCGGCACCGGGCCGCGCCAGCTGGTCCGCCGCGACGGCAGCGACCTGGCGTACGTCGTCGGTGAGGTCAACGGGACACTGGTCGTCGTGCGTGAGGGCCCGGTCGGGACGTTCACGCCGGTCACGGCCGTGCCCGCCACCGCGAAGCCGTGGACAGGCGACCGGCCGAACTGGGTGGCGCACCTGGAGATCCGCGGCGACCGGCTCTACCTGTCGAACCGCAACCCCGACTGTGTCACGGAGTTCGACATCTCCGGCGAGGTGCCGGTGGCGCTGGGCGACCACCCGTGCGGCGCGTTCCCCCGGCACTTCGAGATCGTGGACGACGTGATCTACGTCGCCGCCCAGCGGGACGACGCCATTGTCGCCTTCCCGGTCGGCGGCACCGCGGTCCGCTACGAGACCGGCACGCCGACCTTCGTACTCGTCAGGTAGCCACCTGGTCGAGGACCACGACACCGGTGGGCCGACATCGGCCGGGTACGCACCCGATCTTCTGTCCACATAGGAGGGCGGCCCGACCCTGACACGCGCGGTGGTCAAGTACCGCACGGCGTTCTCCGTTCGGTAGACCTCGCCGATCTGCACGATCCGGCGAATTTGCGGCGCGCACGCCGGCAGAAAGCCGTCTCGGTCCGGCTCGTATCACCCCGTGGGGACATGCCGACAAGGTTGCAACCGGTCTGCCATGCTGTCAAGATGTATTAGTAATTTATGACTTAAGGAGCCTCGGTGTCCCGGTACCGGCCGCGCGGGATCCACGGCCAGACCGTGGAGATCCTGGCCAGCCGCATCCTGTCGAACGAGTACCCGGAGGGAGCGACCCTCGACCTGACAACGCTGCGTGCCGAACTGGACGTCAGCCTCACCGCGTTGCGTGAGGCACTGAAAGTGCTGAGCGCGAAGGGAATGATCGACGCGAGGCAGAAGCGCGGGACGTTCGTCCAGCCGAGGACGTCGTGGAACATGCTGGACGCGGACGTGATGCGCTGGCACACCACGGGCGAGCCAGATCCCGGGCTGTTCGACCAGCTCACCGAGGTCCGGGCGGTCGTCGAGCCCGCCGCGGCCCGGATGGCGGCGGAACGGGCGACCGAGTCCGACCTGACCGGCCTGTCGTCGGCCCTGGACGCGATGGTCGAGGCGTCCGATGTCGACACCGAGGTGGCCGCGGACATCGCGTTCCACCACGCGCTACTGCTGGCCACCCACAACGACTTCCTGGCACAGATCGCCCAGATCATCGCGATCGGACTGGCCGAGCGCGACAAGTTCGTGCACCACGCCACCTCCTCCAACCCGGTCCCCAGCCACCGAGCAGTCCTCGACGCGGTCGTCGCCCACGACCCGGTAGCCGCGGAACGAGCGATGCGGGCACTGGTCGACCAGTCGATGACAGACCTCAAGAACGCGGGCGACAACCGGCTGCCGTGAGCTACCGCATCTCGACCGGGTTGCTCAGCGTGCCGATGCCCTCGACGGTGATGGAGACGTTCTGGCCCGCCTTCATGGGACCGACACCTGCCGGGGTACCGGTCAGGATGACGTCCCCTGGCAGGAGGGTCATCACCTTCGAGACCCACTCGATCAACGCCGGGACGTCGTGGAGCAGCAGGGACGTGCGGGAGTCCTGCTTGGTCTCGTCGTCCAGCTTGGTGGTGATGGCCAGGTCGGCGGGGTCGACCTCCGTCTCGATCCACGGCCCCAGCGGGCAGAACGTGTCGTGGCCCTTGCCCCGGGTCCACTGGACGTCGGCCTTCTGCTGGTCCCGCGCGGTCACATCGTTGGCGATCGTGTACCCCAAGATGACACTCGCCGCGCGGGAAGCCGGGACATCGCGGCACGGCTGGCCGATGACCGCCGCCAGCTCACCCTCGAAGTCCACACGGGACGAGTCCGGCGGCATCTTGACCGGCGCGTTCGGCCCGATCACCGACGTCGACGGCTTCAGGAACATCACCGGGTCCGCGGGCGGCTCGCCGCCCATCTCGCGGGCGTGGTCGGCGTAGTTCTTGCCGATGCAGATGACCTTCGACGGGAGGATGGGGGCCAGCACCCGCACGTCGGCGACCGGCCAGGTGTTGCCGGTGTACGTGGGAGTACCGAACGGGTGGTCCGCCACCTCTCTGGCGACGGCCCCCTCGGCGTCCACGGTGACAAACGCTACCCCGCCTGGGTGGGCTATCCGAGCAATACGCACGTACCGCAGCCTAGCTTCGTCCGGATAGCGGCTAGGCACCGTGGCCGCCACCTGGTTGTGTCGGAGACGTCTGTTAGATCTTTGTCACACTGGGGTGATAATGCGAAGACTATTCACGACACTCGTCGCCGTCGCGGCCTGTCTGGTCGGCCTACCAGCCGGAGCCAGTGCCGCCGTCCAGGACCCGCTCGGCAGCGGAACCGTCCTGTTCAACCCACAGGCCCCGACCAACCGCTCCTGCACCGCCGCGTTCGCGGCCACCGACGGGAACAAGGGCTTCCTCATCGCGGGCCCGACCTGCACCTCGGGCACCCTCTACGCCACCAAACCCGGCGGCGGCATGGCGCTCGTCGGGAACGTCACGACCACGAGCCCCTACAACGGGTACGCCGTCGTCACGGTGTCCAACACGGCCGACTGGGTGCTCGTGCCGTACGTGCTCGCCGGCAGCACCAAGATCGTCATCACGGGTTCGAAGGAGACTCCGGTCGGCGGCAAGGTGTGCCACGTCGGCCCGACGGTCGGGTCGCGGTGCGGCTCGGTCGACGCGACCAACCAGACCGTCACCTTCCCCTGGGGAACGGCCACCGGCGTGACCCGGACCAGCATCTGTTCCGGGTCACGTGACCTCGGCGCCGCCTACCTCACCGACGACCAGGCCCAGGGAGTGCCCCTCGGCGGCCCTGACTTCTGCACCACCGCCGGGGTCAGCTACTTCCTGCCCGTCAACCCGATCCTCGACAAGTTCGGGCTGAAGCTCGTCACCGGCTGACGCCTCACGTCGTCGGCGGGCCACCGTGCCCGCCGACGGCGGTGAGCGGCCTCGACGCCCGCATCGCCTTGTGCACCAACGCGTCGCACAGCGCCAGCCAGCTCGCCTCGACGATGTTGCCGTGCACGCCGACCGTGGTCCACTCGCGTTCGCCGTCGGTCGACTCGACCAGGACCCTCGTCACCGCGTCGGTGCCGGGGTGGTCGACCAGGATGCGAACCTTGTAGTCGGTCAGCTGTACCGCCGAGAGCCACGGCAGGTGCGGCAGCAACGCCTCACGCAGCGCGGCGTCCAGCGCGTGCACCGGGCCGTTGCCCTCCGCCGTCGCGAGGACGCGCGCGCCGTTCACGTGCAGCTTGACCGTCGCCTCCGACACGACCGTGCCGTCGATGCTGTGGTCCATGATCACGCGGTAGGACTCCAGGGTGAACGGCGGCTCGTCCACTTCGGACAGCTCGTGGCGCAGCAGCAGCTCGAGCGACGCGTCCGCCGCCTCGAACGACCAACCGTGGGACTCCAGCTCCTTCACCTTGCGCACGGCGGCGGTCAGCACCTCCGGCTGGCCGGCCAGGTCGACCCCGAGCTCGCGTCCCTTGAGCTCGAGGCTGGCCCGGCCGGCCATCTCGGTGACCAGCACCCGCATGTCGTTGCCGACGACGGTGGGATCGATGTGGTTGTACAACAACGGATCCACCTTGATCGCGCTCGCGTGCAGGCCCGCCTTGTGGGCGAAGGCCGACGACCCGACATAGGCCTGGTGGGTGTCGGGTGCGATGTTGGCGATCTCGGCAAGAGCGTGCGAGACCCGCGACAGCTCGGGCACGGCGTGCGCCGGGATCACCGGCATGCCGAGCTTGGTGACGAGGTTGCCGACAACGGAGAAGAGATCCGCGTTGCCCGCTCGCTCGCCGTAGCCGTTCGCGGTGCACTGGACGTGGGTGGCACCTGCCTGCACCGCGGCGATGCTGTTCGCGACGGCGCAGCCCGTGTCGTCCTGGCAGTGGATGCCGACACGGAAACCGGTGCGGGCGATGACCTCGCCGACGGTGTCGGCGAGGTGGAGGGGTAGTTGGCCGCCGTTCGTGTCGCACAGCACGGCGACGTCGGCGCCCGCCTCGACCGCGGCGGTCAGCACGGCGAGCGCCGTGTCCGGGTCGTGGGCGTAGCCGTCGAAGAAGTGCTCGGCATCGAGGAAGACGCGGCGGCCCTCGCCGACGAGGAAGGACACCGTGTCGCGGACCATCGCGCACGCCTCGGGCACGTCGGTGCGCAGTGCCCGCTCGATGTGGCGGCGGTCGGACTTGGCGACCAGCGTGACGACCGGGGCCGCCGAGTCCAGCAGCGCCCGGACCTGCGGGTCCCGGTCCGCGGTCGTGCCCGCGCGGCGCGTCGACCCGAACGCGACGAGCGCCGCGTGCTGGAGGTCCAGCTCACGTGCCTTCGCGAAGAACTCGGTGTCCTTCGGCATCGCACCCGGCCAGCCGCCCTCGATGAACCCGACACCGACCTCGTCGAGCAACCGTGCCACGGCGAGCTTGTCGGCGACGGAGTACGTGATGCCCTCGCGCTGGGCACCGTCCCGGAGGGTCGTGTCGAACACGTGGAAGGAGTCGCCGAGCGGGGTGTCGGCCGGGGTCGTGCGGGTCACGACAGGTGCCTTTCCTCGGAGCGGAGCTTGCGGAGCGACCGTTTCTGCCGTAGGGCACAAAAAAACCTCCCGCAGGATGCGAGAGGTCAGCGCGTCGGGTGAAGTAGCTCAGCTACCCGACGCGCTCGGCGATAATGATCACGGCAGAGAAGGTCACGGTGGCATGCTGCCACACAGGACAGCCGGGTACCAAGTCCCGGGCGCGTCCTCCCACAATGCGAGAAGGCCCCCTCCGCGTGGAGGGAGCCTTCTCACTGAACTCGATCTACAGCTCGACGTTCGTCGTCGGGGTGTTCGACGACACCAGTGCCGCCAGCCGGTCGCCGATGGCGTAGGTGTTGCCCGGTGACGGGTGGTCCCGCGTCGCCAGGTCGAACGCCACCGACGCCTCGATGCGCCGGGCCGCCTCGTGCTCGCCCAGGTGGTCGAGCAGCAGCGCGACCGACAGCACCGCCGCGGTCGGGTCCGCGACGCCCTGGCCGGCGATGTCCGGCGCGCTGCCGTGCACCGGCTCGAACATCGACGGGTTGCGCCGTGTGATGTCGATGTTGCCGCTGGCCGCCAGGCCGATGCCACCCGTGACCGCCGCGACGAGGTCGGTGAGGATGTCACCGAACAGGTTGTCGGTGACGATCACGTCGAAGCGGGCCGGGTCGGTCACCATGTGGATCGTGGCCGCGTCGACGTGCTGGTAGGACACCGTCACGTCCGGGTGCTGGAGCGAGACCTCCTCCACCACCCGCGACCAGAGCGAGCCTGCGTGCGTGAGCACGTTCGTCTTGTGCACCAGTGTCAGGTGCCTGCGCGGCCTGGTGACCGCGCGGGCGAACGCGTCCCGGACGACCCGCTCCACGCCGTAGGCCGTGTTGACGCTGACCTCGGTCGCGATCTCGTGCGGGGTGTCCTTGCGCAGCAGGCCGCCGTTGCCCGCGTACAGGCCCTCCGTGCCTTCCCGGATCACGACCATGTCGATCTCGCCGGGGTTGGCCAACGGGCTCTGCACGCCGGGGTAAAGCCGTGCCGGACGCAGGTTCACGTGGTGGTCGAGCTCGAACCGAAGCCGCAGCAGCAGTCCCCGCTCGAGGATGCCACTCGGCACCGACGGATCGCCGACCGCGCCGAGCAGGATCGCGTCGTGCTGCCGTAGCTCGCCGAGCACCGACTCCGGTAGCAGCTCGCCAGTCGCGTGCCACCGGGTCGCACCAAGGTCGTACTTGGTGACCTCGACGTTCGGCACCACCTCGTTCAGCACCTTGAGTGCCTCGGCGATCACTTCCGGCCCGATCCCATCTCCTGGGATCACCGCGAGCCGCATGCACACCTCCCGGAGTTTCGGGCTCTCTTAGTAGTTCGTGCAGGCTACCGGGAAGACGTCGGATCTCCTTGCCTGGCCACCCGACTAGGTGGTGTCGCCTAGCCGAAATCCACCGTGCGGATGATCGTCGCGCGCACCGACGCGCCGATGGACTCCAGGATGGAGGGGTCGACCGGGCGGTCCACACGCAGGATCATCACCGCGTCCTCGCCGTCACCCGTCTGGCTGATCTGTGCGGCCTCGATGTTGATGCCGACCTTGCCGAGAAGCGTGCCGACCACACCCATGACGCCGGGTCGGTCCTCGTACTCCAGGAACAGGTTGGCGCCCTCGGCGCGCAGGTCGAACGACCGGCCGTGCACCTCGACGACCTTCTCGACCTCCGCGATGCCGCTGATCGTGCCGCTGACGGTCAGGACGTCGCCGTCCGGGTAGACCGCACGCAGGGTGACAAGGCTGCGGTGGTTGGGGCTCTCCGCCTCCTTCTCCATCGACACGGCCACGCCGAGGCTCTCGGCGATCCTGGTCGCGTTGACGAAGGTGACCTGGTCCTCGACGATCCCGGAGAACACGCCACGCAGCGCGGCGAGCGAGAGCACCGAGGTGTCCTCGTTCGACAGCTCGCCACGCACCTCGACCGCGACCGAGGTGGGCGGGGTGCTGCTGAACGCCGACAGCACCAGCCCGAGCTTCTGGGTGAGCGACAGGTACGGCCGCACCTCCTCGCCGACCACGCCACCCGACGCGACGTTCACCGCGTCCGGCACGAAGTCGCCGCGCAGGGCGAGCATGACCGAACGGGCCACGTCCGTGCCCGCGCGGTCCTGGGCCTCGGCCGTCGACGCACCGAGGTGCGGGGTGACGACCACGTTCGGCAGGCCGAACAGCGGGCTGTCGGTGGTGGGCTCCGACGAGTACACGTCGACGCCCGCACCGCCGATCCGGCCGTCACGGGCCGCGTCGGCCAGCGCCTGCTCGTCGATCAGGCCACCGCGTGCCGCGTTGACGATGATCACGCCCGGCTTGACCTTGGCGAGCTGGTCGGCGCCGATGAGGCCCTTGGTCTCGGGGGTCTTCGGCAGGTGGATGGAGATGAAGTCGGCGCGGGCGAGCAGCTCGTCGAGCGTGACGAGCTCGATGCCCAGCTGCGCGGCGCGGGCCTGCGACACGTAGGGGTCGTAGGCGATCAGCTCGGTGCCGAACGCGGCGAGGCGCTGGGCGAAGAGCTGGCCGATCTTGCCGAGGCCGACGACACCGACGATCTTGCCGTTGATCTCGGTGCCGGAGAACTTGCTGCGCTTCCACTCGTGGTTCTGCAGCGTCGCGTGCGCGGCCGGGATCTGGCGCGCGGTGGACAGCAGCAGGGCGACCGCGTGCTCGGCGGCGGAGACGATGTTCGAGGTCGGCGCGTTGACGACCAGGACGCCACGGGAGGTGGCGGCCGGGACCTCGACGTTGTCGAGACCGACGCCGGCACGGGCGACGACCTTCAGCCGCGTGGTCGCGGCGAGCACCTCGGCGTCGACCTTGGTGGCGGAGCGGACGAGGAGGGCATCCGCGTGCGCGACGGCTTCGAGGAGAGCGGGGCGGTCCGTACCGTCTACGTGACGGACCTCCACCTCGTCTCCGAACACGTCGAGCACGGACGGCGCCAGCTTCTCGGCGATGAGGACTACGGGACGAGTCTGCTGGGTCACGACGCGAACTCCAGGATTGCGCGGCTGTTGAGGGCGCGGTTACGGCGTTGTAACCAACCGAGGGCAGTCTAGGAGCTTTGCTGAATCGTTTCCTCACCTGGTGAGCGAGGCGACAGCCTCGTACGAGTGGTATCCGTCATGAATACGAGGCGACTGTCCGGTTCGTGGGGGCGTATCCAGTTCACGAGCCGTTCACCCTCAGGTCGTCGATCCCGAGGAGCATCACGCGGCCGACGGTCGCGATGTGACCTCGGTAGGTGTCCAGTCCCTCGTCGAGCGTGACCCGGAGGTCGTCGACCTCGTGCCGTGCCCGTTCGGCGTCCATGAGCCGCACGGCCGTCGAGCGGACGGCGGACGCGGTCTCGGCGGCGGCGCGCCGGAGGCGGTCGACGACGGGAGACGCACCCGGCCGTTCGCTCAGCCTGCCCAGCAGTTCCGCCAGCACCTCCTCGGCCTCGGCGAGGTCCGTCATCGGCTGGTACGCGGCCGATCCCTTGCGGGGCACCCGGTACCGCGACTCGATCTCGAGCGTGGGCCGCGGGGTACGCCGGTTCCGGATGGCGAACAGGCCGGAGATCACCATGGGCAGACGATCACGGCGACGAGGACACCGCCGGCGGCGGCCTCGTAGTCCCGCGCCGGGTCGAGCCCGGTCCACTGGGCGACGCGAGTGCCGGGCCGCCAGCTCCACGGAGTCCAGCGTTGTCGCGATCGCGCGGAGCTTCGACGCCGTTCGGCGGCCGTGCGCCAGGACTCCTCGACCACGGACGGCGCGACCCCGGTGGTGCGTATGCGGCCGATCAGCTGGGACAGCGCGGACTCCGTCGCCGCCAGCTGTCGCATGGGCTGCCAGGCACTCGAGTCCGGCGACGGTGACCGGTCGCTCTCGTCGCGGTGGATCGGCGGCAGTGGTGAGGCCTGCGGCTTCGGGACGCTGCGAAGGCGGACCGTGAGCACGCCGAGGGCCGTCAGCACAGCGAAGGCGATGCAGGCGTAGACGCCGCCTACCGTGTCCGGCTCGCCGTCCGACCACGGAGGTACGAACACGGTGGCGGAGACGGCCAGGATTCCCCAGAAGTACGTCCAGACTTTCGCGAACCCGAGCCAGGTCCGTCTTCGGCGGGCCTGGGCACGCCGTGCCGGGGCTTGCTCGTGGCGGGCCATGACCCATGGTCAGTGTGAAACGGCCGGCCCACCACGAAATTTCACCAGGGTTCGTCGAACTCGCCGGCTTTCGCGCCGGCCACGAACGCGTCCCACTCCGACTCGGTGAAGACCAGCACGGTGTCGTCCGGGCCGGTGAACTTCGAGTTCCGCATCGCGATGTAGGTCTTGCCGTCCGTGTGGGGCACGAAGGCGATCTCCACGTACTCGCCGTCCGGGTCGGCGTCCGGCTCGGCCGCGCGCTGCCACTCCGCGTTGGTCAGGTCCAGCTTGCCCCGGACGTGCGCCTTGTCGTCGAAGATCGGGGCCGACGCGCGGGCGGTCGGTTCGTTACTCATGTCAGTCACGCTAACCGATGACCCGGTGGCCCTAAAGAGTGACCACCGGGCCGTCGAATTCACCCGATCAGGCGGTTTCCGTGATGGGGCGGTCTACCCACGACATGAGTCCGCGCAGTTTCTTGCCAACTTCCTCGATCGGGTGCTGCTCGCCCTGCTCCTGCAGCTTGTGGAAGTTCGGGCGACCGTTGTCGTCCTCGTCCACCCACTCCTTGGCGAAGTCGCCGTTCTGGATCTCGGCGAGGATCTTGCCCATCTCCTTGCGGACCGAGTCGGTGATGACACGGGGGCCACGGGTCACGTCGCCGTACTCGGCGGTGTCGGAGATCGAGTACCGCATGCGCGCGATGCCGCCCTCGTACATGAGGTCGACGATCAGCTTCAGCTCGTGCAGGCACTCGAAGTACGCCACCTCCGGGGTGTACCCGGCGTTCACCAGCGTCTCGAAACCGGCCTGCACCAACGCGGTCGTGCCGCCGCAGAGGACGACCTGCTCGCCGAACAGGTCGGTCTCGGTCTCCTCCTTGAAGGTCGTCTTGATGACGCCGGCACGCGAGCCGCCGATGCCCTTCGCGTAGGAGAGCGCGAGTGCCTGCGCCGAACCGGTCGCGTCCTGCTCGACCGCGATGAGGCACGGCACGCCCTTGCCGTCCACGAACTGGCGGCGCACCAGGTGACCGGGGCCCTTGGGCGCGACCATCGCCACGTCCACGTTGCCGGGCGGGGTGATCAGGCCGTAGCGGATGTTGAAGCCGTGCCCGAAGAACAGCGCGTCGCCGTCGTTCAGGTTCGGCGCGATCTCCTCGGCGTAGATCGACCGCTGCTTGGTGTCCGGCGCCAGGATCATGATCACGTCGGCCCACGCGGCGACCTCGGCGACCGTCCCGACGGTCAGGCCCTCCTCCTCGGCCTTGGCCCGCGACTTCGAGCCCTCCTGCAGCCCGATCCGGACCTCGACGCCGGAGTCGCGCAGCGACAGCGCGTGCGCGTGCCCCTGGCTGCCGTAGCCGACGACGGCGACCTTGCGGTTCTGGATGATCGACAGGTCAGCGTCGTCGTCGTAGAAGATCTCGACTGCCATGCTGGTGTGTACTTCCTTCCCTGAATTACTGAGCAAGCCTCAGCGGACGCCGGTGGCCGTGATGGAACGGGGGCCGCGACCGATCGCGACCCGGCCGGACTGCACCATCTCACGCACCCCGTAGGGCTCCAGCATCCGCAGCAGTGCCTCGAGCTTGTCCTCGGTGCCGGTCGCCTCGATGGTCAGCGCCTCCGGCGACACGTCGACCACCTTGGCACGGAACAGCTGCACGGTCTCCAGCACCTGCGTTCGCACGGTCGCGTCGGCACGCACCTTCACGAGCAGCAGCTCGCGCTGTACCGACACGGCCGGGTCCAGCTCCACGATCTTGATGACGTTGACGAGCTTGTTGAGCTGCTTGGTCACCTGTTCGAGCGGCAGCTCGTCCACCGCGACGACGATGGTCATGCGGGAGACGTCGGCGTGCTCGGTCGGGCCCACCGCGAGCGACTCGATGTTGAAGCCGCGCCGGGAGAACAACCCGGCCACACGGGCCAGGACACCTGGCTTGTTCTCGACGAGCACCGAGAGGGTGTGTGTACTCATGGCTTATCAGTCCTCGTCGAACAGCGGGCGGATGCCGCGCGCCGCCATGATCTCGTCGTTGCCCGTGCCCGCGGCGACCATCGGCCACACCTGCGCGTCCTTGCCGACCACGAAGTCGACCACCACGGGCCGGTCGTTGATCTCCATCGCGCGCTGGATGACCGAGTCCACGTCCTCTTTGGACTCACAGCGTAGTCCCGCGCAGCCGAGCGCCTCCGCCAGGAGCGTGAAGTCGGGGATGCGGTGCTTGTGCGTGCCGAGGTCGGTCTGCGAGTAGCGCTCCGAGTAGAAGAGGTTCTGCCACTGCCGCACCATGCCGAGGTTGCCGTTGTTGATCACGGCCACCTTGATCGGCGCACCCTCGATGGCGCAGGTCGCGAGCTCCTGGTTGGTCATCTGGAAGCAGCCGTCGCCGTCGATGGCCCAGACCACCTTGTCCGGCATGCCGAACTTCGCGCCCATGGCCGCGGGCACCGCGTACCCCATCGTGCCGAGACCGCCGGAGTTGAGCCAGGTGGACGGGTTCTCGTACTTGATGAACTGCGCGGCCCACATCTGGTGCTGGCCGACGCCCGCGGTGTAGATCGACTCCGGCCCGGCGATCGCGCCGATGCGCTCGATGACGTACTGCGGCGCCAGCGACCCGTCCGGCGGCCACTCGTAGCCGAGCGGGAATGTCTCGCGCCACGAGTCGAGCTGCTGCCACCACCTGTCGAGGTCGGCCTGCTTGCCGCCGTCGGACAGCTCGGCACGCACCGCGGCCACCAGCTCGGCGATGATCTCCTTGCAGTCGCCGACGATCGGCACGTCCGCGCGGCGGTTCTTGGAGATCTCCGCAGGGTCGATGTCCGCGTGCACGATCTGCGCGTCCGGCGCGAACGTCGACAGCTGGCCGGTGACCCGGTCGTCGAACCGGGCGCCCAGCGCGATCAGCAGGTCGGCGCGCTGCATGGCGGCGACCGCGGCGACCGAGCCGTGCATACCCGGCATGCCGAGGTGCTGGCGGTGCGAGTCGGGGAAGGCACCCTTGGCCATCAACGTGGTGACCACGGGGATGCCGGTCAGCGCGGCCAGCTCCGCCAGCTCGGGGGACGCCTGCGCCTTGAGCACGCCGCCGCCGACGTAGAACAGCGGCCGCTTCGCGTTGACGATCAACTTCGCGGCCTCGCGCACCTGCTTGCCGTGCGGCCGGGTCGTCGGCTTGTAGCCGGGCAGCCGCATCTCGGGCGGCCAGGAGAACGAGGTGGTCTCCTGCAGCACGTCCTTGGGGATGTCGACGAGCACGGGGCCGGGTCGGCCGGTGCTCGCGATGTGGAACGCCTCAGCGATGGCCCTCGGGATCTCCGCGGGGTCCTTGATGAGGAAGTTGTGCTTGGTGACGGGCAGCGTGATGCCGCAGATGTCGGCTTCCTGGAACGCGTCGGTGCCGATCAGGGCCCTGGACTGCTGGCCGGTGATCGCGACGATCGGAACCGAGTCCATGTTGGCGTCGGCCAGGGGCGTGACGAGGTTCGTGGCGCCGGGACCTGAGGTCGCCATGCAGACACCGACCTTGCCGGTGGCCTGGGCGTACCCGGTGGCGGCGTGGCCCGCGCCCTGCTCGTGGCGGACCAGGATGTGCCGGACCTTCGTGGAGTCCAGGAGCGGGTCATAGGCCGGGAGGATCGTGCCGCCCGGAATACCGAACACCACCTCGACGCCTACAGCCTCGAGCGAGCGGACGAGCGACTGCGCGCCGGTCACCCGGACCGGGGTGCCGGTCGGCGGAGCTGGTTTCGGTCGGGGGGCCGCTGGACGCGGCCCGGGCGTTGCGGCGGCCGGGGTCGGCCGCTGTGTCGCACTGGTCATCGGCTTCTGCCTCTTGTCGGGTAGGTCTACCAGGCTCTCAGCACGTGCTCACACACGAAAAAACCCCCGCCGACCGGTGTGGTCGTACGAGGGTCGCGCGTTCGACGCAGCTGACTTCCTCAGCGTCGAACGCGCTGCGGAAGTACGAGACCGGTCTGCTGGGGCACGCCGATGACGTTAGTGCGTTCGCAGTAGGGCGTCAACTCTGCGGGATCGCGGTCCCGGATGGTGAGAGCCCTGCTGGTCGCGAGGCTGGTCGCGCCGCGTGGCACCATGTAGACCGTGACCGTTCAGCAGGTGCCGGCGCGGCTGGTGTTCCGCATCCCGGCGACCGCCGTGCTCGGTGCGCTGCTGCTCGCCGTGGCCGCGACGCCGTTCGCGTGGGCGGCGCCGGGCCTGTACGCGGTCTACCTGGTGCCGGTGGCCGTCATCGTGTGGGTGATGCGTGTCCGCACGACCGCCGACCGGGACAAGCTGGTGACCCGGACCCTGTTCGGGCGGCACGTGCTGCCGTGGTCGGACGTGCGTGCGCTCCGGGTGTCCGAGCGGTCCTGGGTGCGGGCCGTGGTCGAGGACGGGAAGGAACTCCCGCTGCCGACCGTGCGCACCCGCCACCTCCCGGCCCTCGCCCTGATCAGCGGTGGCCGGCTGGACGACCCGACCGAGGCGCCGGAGCCGGCAGGCGTGCCCGCCGCGGAGCCGTCGGAAGAAGACGCTGACTAGGACTTGGAGGAGCCGTGCCTGAGCTCCGTTCCCGAACCACCACCCATGGCCGCAACGCGGCGGGCGCCCGTGCGCTCTGGCGCGCCACCGGCATGACCGACGGCGACTTCGGCAAGCCGATCGTGGCCATCGCGAACTCCTACACGCAGTTCGTGCCGGGCCACGTGCACCTGCGTGACCTCGGCGACATCGTGGCCGCCGCGGTCAAGGAGGCGGGTGGCACCGCCCGCGAGTTCCACACCATCGCCGTGGACGACGGCATCGCCATGGGGCACGGCGGGATGCTGTACTCGCTGCCGTCGCGGGAGATCATCGCGGACAGCGTCGAGTACATGGTCAACGCGCACACCGCGGACGCGCTCGTGTGCATCTCGAACTGCGACAAGATCACGCCGGGCATGCTGAACGCGGCCATGCGCCTCGACATCCCGACGGTGTTCGTCTCCGGCGGCCCGATGGAGGCAGGCAAGGC
Organism: Actinophytocola oryzae; assembly: GCF_004364325.1. Taxonomy (GTDB): domain Bacteria; phylum Actinomycetota; class Actinomycetes; order Mycobacteriales; family Pseudonocardiaceae; genus Actinophytocola; species Actinophytocola oryzae. The sequence continues at coordinate 23,562 of NZ_SOCP01000026.1, forward strand.
GGTCGTCGTCGACGGGGTGACCCACACCTCGTCCGACCTGATCACCGCGATCTCCGCGTCGGCCAACGACAACGTGGACGACATCGGGCTGACCGCCGTCGAGCAGTCGGCGTGCCCGACCTGCGGGTCGTGCTCGGGGATGTTCACGGCGAACTCGATGAACTGTCTGACTGAGGCACTGGGTCTCGCCCTGCCGGGCAACGGGTCCACTCTGGCCACCCACTCCGCGCGACGCGACCTGTTCTCCCGCGCGGGCACGACGGTGATGGAGCTGGCCAAGCGGTACTACGGCGAGGACGACCACTCGGTGCTGCCGCGCTCGATCGCGACGCGCGAGGCGTTCGTCAACGCCATGGCGCTGGACATGGCGATGGGCGGGTCCACCAACACCGTGCTGCACATCCTCGCGGCGGCGCGTGAGGGCGAGGTCGACTTCACCCTTTCGGACATCGACGACATCTCACGGCGCGTGCCGTGCCTGGCGAAGGTGTCGCCGAACTCCAGCTACCACATGGAAGACGTGCACCGAGCGGGTGGAATTCCCGCGATCCTGGGTGAACTGTGGCGAGGCGGGAAGCTCAACGAGGGCGTCCACACGATCCACTCGCCGTCACTCGAGCAGTGGCTGTCCGAATGGGACATTCGGGCGAAGTCGCCGTCCGAGGAGGCCGTCGAGCTGTTCCACGCGGCGCCGGGCGGGGTCAGGACCACGAAGGCGTTCTCGACGTCGAACCGCTGGTCCTCGCTGGACACGGACGCCGCCGACGGCTGCATCCACGACGTCGAGCACGCCTACACGGCCGAGGGGGGCCTCGCGGTGCTGCGCGGCAACCTGGCCGAGAACGGCGCCGTGATCAAGGCGGCGGGCATCGAGGAGGAGCTGTTCCGCTTCGAGGGGCCCGCGCGCGTGGTCGAGAGCCAGGAGGAGGCCGTCTCGGTGATCCTCAAGCGTGAGATCCAGCCGGGTGACGTGCTGGTCGTGCGCTACGAGGGCCCGGCGGGCGGTCCCGGCATGCAGGAGATGCTGCACCCGACGGCGTTCCTGAAAGGCGCGGGCCTCGGCAAGAAGTGCGCCCTGATCACGGACGGCCGCTTCTCCGGCGGGACCTCGGGCCTGTCGATCGGCCACATCTCCCCGGAGGCGGCGGGCGGCGGCCTGATCGGTCTGGTCGAGGACGGCGACCGCATCCTGATCGACGTGCACGAGCGCCGGCTGGAGCTGCTGGTCTCCGACGACGTCCTGGCCGACCGCCGCGCGAAGATGGAGTCGGCCGAGCGCCCCTGGCAGCCGAAGGACCGCCAGCGCCAGGTGACGGCCGCCCTCCGCGCCTACGCCCGCCTGACGACCGACGCCTCCTACGGCGCCGTCCGCGACGTCAGTCGCTGACCGAGGAGCACCCACACGGGCCCACACCGATCACGCCGACGTGATCGGTGTGGGCAAGTCTCCGGCCAGCGTCGAACCCGACTGCTTCCCACGACTGCCCGCTGACGGAGCAGACGGCTACTGCCATCGGGCGCATGTCGAGCGTCAATGGAGTATGAGTCGGGTCACGGTGTCCCACGATACGGATCGCGTTGGACCACACCGTGGGCGCGTGGCACGCTGAAAAGCATGATGACCGCGATCGAACTGCTCCTCGTGGCACGGCGCCACGTGGACTTCGTTCGCGTCTCCAGCGCGATCTGCCGTCGGGTCAGCTGACCCGTCGCCGCCGTATTGATCAAGTCGGCGCCCGGGTGCGCCGACCGACCTCCTCCAGTTCCCGAGGGTCCTCCGGTGCGCGCGAGTGCCCTGGACGTCCCGGAGGACTGACGGGTGTCAACTCCCACCACGCCCAAGCGAGCGCCCCGCCGCCGCGGTGAGGGCCAGTGGGCGCTCGGGTACCGCGAGCCGCTCAACCCGAACGAACGCAGCAAGAAGGACGACAACCCGCTCAACGTCCGTGACCGCATCGAGAACATCTACGCGCACGGCGGCTTCGACAGCATCGACCCCGGCGACCTGCGTGGACGTTTCCGCTGGTACGGCCTCTACACCCAGCGCAAGCCGGGCATCGACGGCGGCCGGACCGCCACGCTGGAGCCCGAGGAGCTGGACGACAGCTACTTCATGCTCCGCGTCCGCATCGACGGCGGCGCCGTCACCACCGAGCAGCTGCGGGTCATCGGCGAGCTGTCCAAGGACTACGCCCGCGACACCGCCGACATCACCGACCGGCAGAACATCCAGTACCACTGGATCCAGATCGAGGACATGCCCACGATCTGGGAACGCCTCGAAGGCGCAGGCCTCACCACGATGGAGGCCTGCGGCGACAGCCCGCGGGTGATCCTGGGCTCCCCGGTCGCCGGCATCGCCACCGACGAGGTCGTCGACGGCACCCCGGCCATCGACGAGATCAAAGAGCGCTACATCGGCCTGCCCGAGTTCTCGAACCTGCCACGCAAGTTCAAGACCGCGATCTCCGGCCTCCCGGACGTCGCCCACGAGGTGCACGACATCGCGTTCGTCGGCGTCGACCACCCCGAGCACGGGCCCGGGTTCGACCTGTGGGTCGGCGGTGGTCTGTCCACCAACCCCATGATCGGGCAGCGCCTCGGTACCTGGGTGCCACGCGACGAGGTGCCGGACGTCTGGGCAGGCGTGATCAGCATCTTCCGCGACTACGGCTACCGCCGCCTCCGGCACCGCGCCCGCATCAAGTTCCTGGTGAAGGACTGGGGTGCGGAGAAGTTCCGCGAGGTGCTGGAGACGGAGTACCTGAAGAGGAAGCTCGTCGACGGGCCAGCGCCGAAGGTGCCGGACCAGCCGCGTGACCACGTCGGTGTGCACGAGCAGCGGGACGGCAACTTCTACGTCGGCGCCGCGCCGATCGCCGGACGTGTCTCGGGCTCGACGCTCATCGCGGTCGCCGAGGCCGCCGAGGCAGCCGGCTCCCACCGGGTCCGGTTCACGCCGCAGCAGAAGCTGATCGTGCTGGACGTGGCCAAGTCCGAAGTGGACGGTCTGCGGACCGCTCTCGCCGGGCTCGGCCTGCAGACCGACCCGTCGCCGTGGCGGCGCGGGGTGATGGCCTGCACCGGCATCGAGTTCTGCAAGCTCGCGATCGTCGAGACCAAGGCCCGCGCGGCGAACCTGGTGACCACGCTGGAGGACCGGCTCAAGGACATCACCGCCGACGTGACCACGCCGATCAGCGTGCACATCAACGGCTGCCCCAACTCCTGCGCCCGCATCCAGACCGCCGACATCGGGCTGAAGGGCCAGATCGTCACCGACGCCGACGGCAACCAGGTCGAGGGCTTCCAGGTCCACCTCGGCGGCGGGCTCGGCCTCGACGCCGGGTTCGGCCGCAAGCTCCGTGGCCACAAGGTGACCGCCGACGAGCTGGCCGAGTACGTGGAGCGGGTCGTGCGCAACTACGTGGCCGACCGCGAACCGGACGAGCGTTTCCCGCAGTGGGTCGCCCGCGCCGCCGAGGACGACCTCAAATGACCGAGCGTGCCACGCCTTTCTACTGCCCCTACTGCGGCGACGAGGACCTGCGCCCGCAGGAGGACCCGCACGCCGCCTGGCTGTGCACCGGCTGCCGGCGCGTGTTCACGGTCAAGTTCGTGGGACTCAACCTTGCGAAGGAAGAGGTGACCCGGTGACCACCGCGACCGACCTCGAACGTCTTGCGGAGCAGGCCCAGGAGGAGCTCTCCGACGCGACCGCGGCGGAGGCCCTGGCCTGGACCGCGAAGACCTTCGGCGACAACTTCATCGTCGCCTCCAACATGCAGGACGCGGTGTTGATCGACCTGGCGGTCAAGGCGAAGCCGGACGTCGACATCCTGTTCCTGGAGACCGGCTACCACTTCGCGGAGACCATCGGCACCCGGGACGCCGTCGAGGTGACCTACCCGTCGATCCGCATCGTGAACGCCGAGGCCGAGCAGTCGGTCGCCGACCAGGAGGCGGAGTTCGGGCTGCTCAACAAGACCGACCCGACGCAGTGCTGCTTCCTGCGCAAGGTGGTACCGCTGCAGAAGACCCTGGCGAGGTACGGCGCGTGGGTGACGGGCGTGCGCCGTGTCGACGCGCCGACCCGCGCGAGCACACCGATCGTGCAGTGGGACGACCGCAACGGCCTGGTGAAGGTCAACCCGATCGCGCCGTGGACCGACGAGGAGTTCCGCGACTACATCGACGCCAACGGCATCCTGGAGAACCCGCTGGTCGGCGAGGGCTACCTGTCCATCGGCTGCGCGCCGTGCACCGCGAAGCCGCTGCCGGGTCAGGACGCCCGCAGCGGTCGCTGGGCCGGGCTCGCCAAGACCGAGTGCGGGCTGCACGGATGACCGCGACCGTCGAGACGCTGGACGCCCTGGGACGCCTGGAGTCCGAGGCCATCCACATCATGCGTGAGGTGGCGGGCGAGTTCGACCGGCCGGTGATCCTCTTCTCCGGCGGCAAGGACTCGACGCTGCTGCTGCACCTCGCGGTCAAGGCGTTCTGGCCGGCGCCGGTGCCGTTCCCCCTGCTGCACGTGGACACCGGGCACAACTTCGACGAGGTCATCGAGTTCCGCGACCGGGTCGTCGCACGTTACGGCCTGCGGCTGGTGGTCGCGCACGTCCAGGACTGGATCGACGACGGCAGGCTCACCGAGCGGCCGGACGGCACCCGCAACCCGCTGCAGACCGTGCCGCTGCTGGACACCATCACGGCCAACAAGTTCGACGCGGTGTTCGGCGGCGGGCGCCGCGACGAGGAGCGGGCCAGGGCGAAGGAGCGGATCTTCAGCCTGCGCAACGCGTTCGGCCAGTGGGAGCCACGCAGGCAGCGGCCGGAGCTGTGGAACCTGTACAACGGACGGCACCGGCCGGGCGAGCACGTGCGGGTGTTCCCGCTGTCGAACTGGACCGAGCTGGACGTGTGGCGTTACATCGCCCGCGAGCGCATCGAGCTGCCGTCGATCTACTACGCCCACGAGCGGGATGTCTACCTGCGTGACGGCATGTGGCTCGCCGAGGGTCCCTGGGGCGGCCCCCGTGACGGGGAGACGTTGACGCACAAGATGATCCGGTACCGGACGGTCGGCGACGGCTCGTGCACCGGCGCCGTCGAGTCGACCGCGACGACCCTCGACGAGGTGATCGCCGAGGTGGCCGCGAGCCGTCTCACCGAGCGCGGCGCGACCCGCGCCGACGACCGCCTGTCGGAGGCGGCCATGGAGGATCGCAAACGGGAAGGCTACTTCTGATGAGCGATCTACTCAGGCTGGCCACCGCGGGGAGCGTGGACGACGGGAAGTCGACGCTCGTCGGCCGGCTGTTGTACGACACGAAGTCCGTGCTCGCCGACCAGCTCGACGCCGTGCACCGCGCGAGCGTCGACAAAGGACTATCTACTCCGGACCTGTCGCTGCTCGTGGACGGGCTGCGGTCGGAGCGGGAGCAGGGCATCACGATCGACGTCGCCTACCGGTACTTCGCCACCGACAGGCGGTCGTTCGTGCTCGCCGACACGCCCGGCCACGTGCAGTACACCCGCAACACCGTGACCGGCGCGTCGACGGCCGAGCTGGCGATCCTGCTGGTGGACGCACGCAAGGGCGTCCTCGAGCAGACCAAGCGGCATGCCGCGGTACTCGCGCTGCTCGGCGTGCCCAGGCTCGTGCTCGCGGTCAACAAGATCGACCTCGTCAACTACGACAAGGGCACGTTCGAGGTGATCGCCAAGGAGTTCGCCACCCACGCGACCTCCCTCGGCTACCCGACGGGCGCCGTGCTCACGATCCCGCTGTCCGCGTTGCGCGGCGACAACGTGGTGGAGCACTCCCCCAACACGCCCTGGTACGCCGGCCCGACACTGCTGGAGCACCTGGAGACCGTGCCGGTCGAACCGGACCCGCACGAGGCGCCGTTCCGGTTCCCCGTGCAGTACGTGATCCGGCCGCGCACCGAGGCCTACCCCGACTACCGCGGCTACGCGGGACAGGTCGCCGCGGGCACGATCCGCCCCGGCGACGAGGTCGTCGTGCTGCCCGCGGGCGCACGGACCACCGTCACGAAGATCGACACGCCGGACGGCGAGCTGTCCGAGGCGGCGGCCGGCCGTTCGGTGACGCTGCTCCTGGCCGACGACATCGACATCTCCCGGGGTGACCTCATCGCGGGCGTCGCGGAGCCGCCGGAGCTGACGGACGAGCTGTCCGCGACGCTGGCGTGGCTCGCGGACAAACCGTTGCGGGCCAGCCAGAAGGTACTTGTCAAGTCCGGAGCCAAGACCGTCCAGGCTGTGGTCACCGAGTTGCGCACCCGGTTCGACGAGCAGAGGCTGTCCACCCAGGAAAACCCGGAAACGTTGACGCTCAACGAGATCGGCCAGGTGACCCTGCGCACCGCGGAGCCGCTGCCAGTCGATCGTTACACGAGCCACGGACGGACCGGCGCTTTCCTGGTGATCGACCCGGCCGACGGCACCACGCTGGCCGCGGGGTTGGTCGGGGCACCGCTTCCGTTACTCGACAAGGACTAGAGAGGCCCGAGCCAGTGCGAACCCGCCTACTCCTCGCCACGACCGTCGCGTTGTCCCTGCTGGCCGCGGCGTGCTCACGAGCCGACAGCGGTTCGACCGAGTCGGACACACCCGCGAAGGACACCAGCCCTGCCACCGAACTGCGGCTCGGCTACTTCCCCAACGTCACCCACGCCCCCGCGCTGATCGGCCTGGACAAGGGCCTGTTCGAGAAGGAGCTGGGGAAGACCAAGCTGACCCGCCAGGAGTTCAACGCGGGTCCCAACGAGGTGTCCGCACTGCTCGGCGGCTCGCTCGACATCGGCTTCATCGGCTCGGGCCCTGCCATCAACGCCTACGCGAAGTCCAACGGCGAGGCTGTCCGGCTGATCTCGGGTGTCACCTCGGGTGGCGCGCAGTTCGTGACCACGCCGGACATCGCCAGGCCCGAGGACCTCGTCGGCAAGACGGTCGTCACCCCGCAGCTCGGCAACACGCAGGACGTGTCGCTGAAGAAGTGGTTGGCGGACAAGAAGCTCACCGGCAAGGTGCAGGTCACCAACATGGACAACGCGCAGACCCTCGACGCGTTCAAGGGTGGCCAGGTGCAGGCGGCGTGGCTGCCGGAGCCGTGGTCGTCGCGGCTCGTGCTGGAGGCGGGTGCGAAGGTCCTCGTCGACGAGAAGGAGCTGTGGCCGGACGGTCAGTTCCCGACCACGGTCCTGGTGGTGCGCACGCAGTTCCTCGAGGAGCACCCGCAGACCGTACGTGCGTTCCTGAAGGGCCTGGTCGCCTCGATCGACTACGCCAACGACAACGCGGCCGACGCGCAGGCCGCGGTCAACAAGCAGCTGGAGACCTTAACCGGCAAGGCACTCAAGCCGGAGACCATCGAGCGCGCGTGGTCGAACATCACGCTCACGTTCGACCCGATCGCGGGTGAGTTCAAGCAGCTGGCCCAGGACCAGGTGATCGCGGGCATCGCGAAGGAAGCGCCGGACGTGGCCGGGTTCGCGAACCTGACCGAGCTCAACGCGGTGCTCGAGGACGCCGGTCAGCCCGAGGTCGACGCGGGCGGGCTGGACAAGAAGTAGGAGCAGGGGAGAGTCACCATGACCGCGACGCTCGACATTGGCGTTCAGACCGACTACGCCGTACGCCTTTCCGGCGTCGGCAAGACGTTCGGACAGGGTCGGCGTGCGGTCACGGCGCTCGACGGGGTCGACCTCGACGTCGCTCCCGGCGAGTTCGTGTGCCTGCTCGGCGCGTCCGGGTGCGGCAAGACGACCGTGCTGAACCTGGTCGCCGGCCTCGACGCGCCGAGTGCCGGCGAGATCGAGCTGAACACCTCGCGGCCCGCGGTCATGTTCCAGGAGGCGGCGCTCATGCCGTGGCTGACGGCGGCCCGCAACGTCGAGCTGCCGCTGCGCCTGGCCGGCGTGAAGCGGGCCGACCGCCGTGCGCGGGCCGACGAGCTGCTCGACCTGGTGCGGTTGAGCGGTGTTGGCGACAAACGGCCGCACGAGCTGTCCGGCGGCATGCGCCAGCGCGTGGCACTCGCCCGCGCGCTGGCGTCGGCCGTGGACGGGGACGCGAACTCGCTGCTGCTCATGGACGAGCCGTTCTCCGCACTCGACGCGATCACCCGGGACGTGCTGCAGTCGGAGCTGGTGCGGATCTGGCGCGCGACCGAGACGGCGGTCCTGTTCGTGACGCACGACGTCCGCGAGGCCGTGCGGCTGGGGCAGCGGGTCGTGCTGCTCTCGTCCCGGCCGGGCCGTGTCGTGCAGGAGTGGCACGTCGACGAGCTGAACCCGGCCGCGCAGCCCGCGGTGGTCGACGAGATCAACGCCCGCCTGCACGAGGTGATCAGCAGCCATGCCGGATAGCCCGGCCGAGACGGTCGACGAACCGTCGGTCGACCCGGCCCTCGACGCGTCGGTCGGCGCCGGTCTCGACGCGCTCGACACCCCGGTCGGGTCCGCGACGGACGGTCCCGGCCGGACCCGCCGGATCCTGCGCCAGGTGCTGCCACCGGTCGTCGTGCTGGTCGTGGTCGTCGTGATCTGGCAGGCGCTGTGGGCGGCCGCGATCTGGCCGGAGTACAAGCTGCCCGCGCCGGCGGCCGTCGGCGACGAGATCTGGAGCCGGGTGCTCGACGGCGAGTTCTTCGGCTTCCTGTGGGTCTCGGTGCACCGCGCGGTGATCGGCTTCGCCATCGCGATCGTCGTCGCCGTCCCGCTCGGACTGCTGATCGCGAGCTTCGGCCTGGTGAGACGAGGAATCGGACCGATCGTGTCCGGCCTGCAGAGCCTGCCGTCGGTCGCGTGGGTACCTGCCGCGATCCTGTGGTTCGGGCTCACCGACGCGTCCATCTACTTCGTGGTGCTGCTGGGCGCGGTCCCGTCGATCGCGAACGGCCTCGTGTCGGGCATGGACCAGATCCCGCCGATACTGCCGAGAGTCGGCAAGGTACTCGGGGCGGGACGACTGGCGTCGGCACGACACATCCTCCTGCCTGCGGCGCTACCGGGGTTCCTGGGCGGCCTCAAGCAGGGTTGGGCGTTCTCGTGGCGATCGCTGATGGCGGCGGAGCTGATCGCGACGTCACCTCAGCTCGGGGTCGGGCTGGGGCAGTTCCTGCAGAACGGCATGTCGCTGTCGGACATGTCGATGGTGATGGCGGCGATCATCCTGATCCTGTTCGTCGGCATCGGTATCGAGCTGGCGGTGTTCCGGCCGCTGGAGCGCACGGTCCTGCGGGCCCGCGGGCTGACCGGGGCGTTCTGATGGCACCACCGCTCGTGGCCGTCGCACACGGCAGCCGCGACCCCCGCTCGGCGGCGTGCATCAGCGCCCTGCTGGACGTGGTGCGTGCACAGCGGCCGGAGCTGGACGTCAGGGCGGCGTTCCTGGAGCTGTCCGCGCCCCGGGTGCCGGAGGTGTTGTCCGCGCTCGCCGCGGAAGGTCACCGGGAGGCAGTGATCGTGCCGCTGCTGCTCGGTTCGGCGTACCACGCGCGGGTCGACCTGCCGGGGCTGGTAGCCGAGGCACGGGCAAGGCTGCCGCGTCTGTCGGTGTCGGTGGCCGACGTACTGGGCCCGGACGAGCGGCTGTCCACCCTGGCACTGCGCCGGCTGGCGGCCACGGGTGTGTCGCTGGAGGACCCGTCACTGGGCGTGGTGCTGGCGGGTGCCGGTTCGTCACATCCGCGGGCGAACGCCGCGGTGGCGGCCGTGGCCGAGTCCTGGGCCCGACGGTTCCCGGTGGCTGGGGTGCTGCCCGCGTTCGCGTCGGCGGCCGAGCCGTCGGTGCCCGCGGCGGTGGCGGAGTTGCGGGCGCGTGGGGCGCTGCGGGTTGCCGTGGCGTCGTGGTTCCTCGCGCCGGGCCGGCTGCCGGACAAGGTCGCCCGACTGGCAGGCGACGCGGTCGTGGCCGAACCGCTGGGGCCGGGCTCCGAGCTGGCGTCGCTGGTGGCGGACCGGTACGCCGCGGCACTCGCGCCCGTCGCGCAGTACGCGTAACGCGACCGTTCACCTACCTTCGGTATTAGTGGCGTGTTGATCAAAAACACTGTCCACTTTTTGTCAACTATTTCCGCGAGCCGGTAACTTATGCTTTGCACCGCAACGTCGAGCGGGGTCAGAGGGGCGACGGGGGCGCGGTGTCCGACTACGAGTTCGACGTGTTTCTCAGCTATTCCCGCAAAGGCAGCTCGGGAAAGTGGGTGCACAACCACTTCCTACCCAAGTTACGTGACTGCCTCACCGACGAAATAGGCATAGTGCCGAAGATCTTCGTCGACCAGGAGATGGACGTCGGCTCGGTCTGGCCCAGTCGCCTCGAACAGGAGCTGATGCGCTCCAAGATCCTCGTGGCCATCTACTCCGCACAGTACTTCCAGTCGGACTGGTGTGTCGCGGAATGGAAGTCCATGGCCGCCCGAGAGGACCTGCTCGGCCTCGCTTCCCCCGACCTCACCCGGGGCCTGATCTTCCCGGTGCTCTATTCGGACTCCCACAACTTTCCCGAGTTCGGGCTCGATCGGATGTGGCACGACATGAAGGGGTATGACAACCCCGACCCCATGTTCCAGCAATCGCTCGACTGGCTCGAGTTCCACCGCAGAATGCGCCGGATAGCGGTCGACGTCGAGAACATGTTGCTGCAGGTGCCGAAATGGCAGGCGGACTGGCCGGTAGTGCGTCCCGATGTGCCCATCCGGGCGACTACCAAATTCCCGGGGTGGTGACATGGACGGGACCATCGTCACCTTCTACTCCTACAAGGGCGGCGTGGGCCGCAGCTTCACGCTGGCCAACATCGCGATCCTGCTGGCCCGCTGGGGACATCGCGTCCTCACCATCGACTGGGACCTCGAGGCGCCCGGTCTGCACGAGTACTTCGCGCCGCTGCTGTCCGAGCCCCCGCGCACCGGTCTGGTCGACCTCGTCTCCGACTTCACCACCGGCGGCGTGGGCGCGACGTCGAACTACATCACCAAACTGAGTTCCGACGACGGCGTCGTCGACCTGATGGCGGCGGGCCGCCGTGACGAGGACTACGCCAGGCGGGTGCAGAACATCGACTGGGCGGACCTGTACGAACACGGGTTCGCCGACGTGCTCGAGCGTCTACGCAAGGACTGGGTCACCGACTACGACTTCGTGCTCATCGACAGCCGGACCGGGTGGGCCGACATAGCCAGTATCTGCACCGCGCACCTCCCCGACCGCCTGGTCCTCGTGTTCACCGCCAATGACCAGAGCGTCGGTGGCGCTGTCGACGTCGCGAAACGGGCGGCCGTCGTGCGGGACCGGATGCCCTACGACCGGCCGAAGCTCCCCGTCCTTCCCGTGTTGTCCCGGTTCGACAGCCGCGTGGAGTACAAGCGGGCCGAGACCTGGTACCAGACCTGCACGGCGATGACCACTCCGCTGTTCAGCAACTGGCTGGTCAAACACGTGTCGCCCGCGTTGATGCTGCGCCACCTCACGCTGCCCTACGTCTCCTACTGGAGCTTCGGTGAGCAGTTGCCGGTGCTGGAGGAGACCACCCCCTCCGCGGACCAGATCGCGTACGCGCTCGAAACCGTCGCCGCGATCGTGGCGCACCGGTTCGACCGGACGGATCTGCTGGCGGACAACCGGGACGCCTACGTGGCCTCCGCACAGGGGCAGGCGCGCACCTTCGAGCTGGACATGCTGGTCAGCAGCCCCCGTTCCGCGGAGCGGCTCGCCACGGAGCTGGTCAACGGTCTGCGCGAGCACGGTATCCGCGCGAACCGGTCCCTGTCCGGCGACATCGACTTCCTCGGCACCAAACGGGACACGGCCCGGCACCTGTGCCTGGTCATCGACGACAAGGTGAGCCGCTGGCAGACCGCCGAGGCCGAGTGGTTCCTGCGCCGCACACTCGTCGCCGAGGACCGGCGGCTCTTCCCCGTCCTCACCGACACGACCAGCTCCCCCTCGCTGCCCGGCTTCCTCCGCAACATCCGGCGACTGGAGCTCGGCCCCGGCGTCACCGCGCACGACATCGCCCGCCAGTTGCGCGGTGAGCTCGGCGGCGAGCCGGTGCCCGAGGTCGACGGGGCGCGGACGTTCGCCGACACGGTCGCCGTGCTGGAACGGACGCGCCAGGTCAGTCTCAGCTACGACGGCTGGTTCCTCGTCCAGCAGACGCTGCGCACCATGTCGCCCGCCGTCGCCGCAGGCGAGTTCGAGCAGTTGCGCACGCTGACACAGGACCTGGACCTGGCGGTCCGCAACGGAGCAGGCAGCGGCTACCCCACGCCGCCGGAGGTGCAGGACCTCGTGGCCGGCCTGATCAGCGAGATCCGGTGGCGCGGCAAGAAACTTCCCTGATTTCCATCCGTGGTGAGCAATTTCGGAGGCTTCCCCCCAATGAATGACCGACTCGGCACCCAGCACATATCCGCGTTGTTCGCCCTCATGGGCGCGGCGCGGGAGATCACCAACACCGAGCTGCAGGAGCTCGCGGGCTTTCGCATCGACGGTCAGCTGCGCCGCACGCTCAACGAGCGCCACCTGGTCACGAGCACCCGCCAGGGCAACCGGCCCTTCGTGCACGAGCTGACCGACGCGGGCTGGAAACGCTGCGAGGCGGAGCTGGCCGGCGAGCGCCCCGAGGGCTCCGGCCACCTGGGCGGCGCGTTCTACCTGGTCCTCGACGGCATCGGCCGCTACCTGCGGCGCGACAACAAGATCCTCGCCGACGTGTTCCAGCCGGACGCCGGGGAAGGGGACCCCGGGCCGACGCAGTCCGACCCGGTCACCGACGCGACGATCGCCACCCTGTACCGCCAGCTGGCCGACAAGCAGGGCGACTGGGTCCGCCTCGCACAGCTGCGCCCCCTGCTCAACGGCGCCGACCGCACCGACGTCGACAAGCTCCTCAAGACGATGAGCAAGGCGGGCCGCGCCCACCTGGCCCCCAACCCGGACCGCAAGTCCGTGACCACCGCCGATCGCGAAGCAGCGATCCGGATCGGTGGTGAGGACAACCACCTGCTGGTGGTCGAACGGTCATGACCGATCCCCAGCGAGAAGCACTCGCCGCCCTCCGCTTCAACTGGTCCGAGACGCCGGACCACATCTGGAGCACCTCGCCCTACCATGTCGACGGCCTGCACGAGCACATCGAGCAGGAGATCCGCCTCGGCATCAACGACGCCAACTGGAGCGAGGGGCCGAGCCCCATCGGCCTGGTCCTGCAGGGTCAGAAAGGGGTCGGCAAGACCCACCTGCTCGGCTGGGTCCGCAGGGAGGTGCAGCGGCAGAAGGGCTACTTCTTCCTGATCGCCCTCAACTCCGGCACCTCGTTCTGGGCGGACGCCTCCGACGCCGTGCGCGCCGGGCTGATGCGCGGCGACGGCGGTGGCGAGACCCAGCTCTCGACCTTCCTCCGGCGGCTGTGCGAGCGCGTCGGCACGTCCGAGGCCGTCACGCAGGCCATCGCAGGCGACGCCCCGCTCACCGGCGAGGACCTCGAGGCGTTCATGTCCAGGCTCCGCAGGACCGACCAGATGGTCGGCCGCGAGTGCGGCGACACCGCCCGCGCTCTGGTCCTCTACGGGTCGGCCAGCGCGGACAACAACACCGTCGGCCAGGACTACCTCAGCGGCAAGCCCGGGCAGGACGACCACGGCAGGCAGACCTGGGGCATGCGACGGGAAGCGAGGGAGCCGCGCCAGATCGTCGGCGACGTCTCCAAGCTCCTCGCGATGACCGGGCCGAGCGTGATGGCGGTCGACCAGCTCGACACCCTGCTCGCCAAGGCGACCCAGGACCCCAGCGACCCCGAGCGGGACAGCGAGTACGGCCGCGAGGTGGCCCTCATCGCCGACGGTCTGATGCTGCTGCGCGAGCAGACGAGACGCACGCTGTCGCTGGTCGCCTGCATCCCGATCTCGTGGCAACGCCTGCGTGGCAAGGCGGTCGACTCCGTGCCGGACCGGTTCGTCGACTCGCTGACCGTCGGCCGGATCAAGAACCCGGACCGGGCCAGGGCGTTCGTGGAGGCCTGGCTCGACGTGCCGTACCAGAAGATCGGGTTCGACCCACCGCACCCGACCTGGCCCGTCGCGCCGGAGGCGTTCGAGGACTGGGACGAGCACTCCGCCCGGGAGGTGCTCAAGCACATCCGCTCCCACGCGGAGGCGTGTCTGCGGGGCGAGGTCCGCGAGCTGACCTCGTTCGACACCGACGTGGTGCGGGTAACGAACCCCGGACCGGTCCCCGAGCACGAGCCTGCGTCCTTCGCCGAGCTGGACGCCAGGTTCGACAAGCTGCGGGCCGACGCCAACGTCGAACCGGCGATGGACGAGCGGACCGAGGACGAGGTGATGCCCGGCTACCTCTCGGCGGCGCTGCGGGCCTGGATCACCGAGATGGGCAACGACGACATGACGTGGGAGGCCGAGTCGCAACCGGACGACACGACCGTCCACGCGGGGCTGTCACGGGTGATCGACGAGGACCTCGACGTCGAGGAGCACTGGGCGTTCCGCGCCATCGCGGCCACGCACCACCTGTCGGCGCTGCGGCGGCTGCGCAACGCCAAGGCGGCAGCGGGCGGGCGGACCAGTGCGGAGGGGCGGCACCTCATCCTGATCCGCAACATCGCCTGGTCCAAGGGCACGAAGACGCAGGCGGAGTTGAAGGAGTTCGAGTCCGCGGGCGGACGGGTGCTGCGGGTCTCCGAGGAGGACCTGCGGACGTTCAGCGCCCTCGAGGAGCTGCTGCGGACGCAGAGCTACGAGCTGCTGGAGTGGCTCGTGGCGCGCAGGCCTGCCAGCCAGTCCGCGCTGTTGCGCGAGATCCTGCCGGTGATGGCCCCAAAAGGAGTGCGGCCGTCGCCTGAGAAGGTGCCGGTCGACGCCGGGCCGGTTGCCGAGGTGGCGTCGGCCACCACCATCTCGCTCGGGGTCGACGGGCCGGTGCCCATCGACCTGGAGACGTTGCGGAAGCACGTGGTGATCTTCGCTGGGTCCGGGTCGGGGAAGACCGTGCTCATGCGGCGGATCGTCGAGGAGTGTGCGCTGCGCGGGGTGTCCTCGATCGTGCTCGACTCGAACAACGACCTCGCTCGGCTCGGCGACCCGTGGCCGGTGGCGCCGGAACAGTGGGGGCACGGCGACGACGAGCGGGCGCGGGAGTACCTCGACAACACCGACGTCGTCGTGTGGACGCCGGGGCGTGCGGCGGGGCGGCCGCTCAGCTTCCAGCCGCTGCCGGACTTCTCCTCGGTCCTCGACGACGCGGACGAGTTCAACCAGTCCGTCGAGGCGGCGGTCGCCACGCTCGCGCCCTACGCCAAGGTCAACGGGACCACCGACAAGGCGACCCGGGGCAAGGCCGTGCTGCGGGAGGCGCTCACCCGCTACGCCCGCGACGGCGCCCGCAGCCTGCCCGGCTTCGTGGAACTGCTGGCCGACCTGCCGGACGGTGTGAGCGGGCTCAGCAGCGGTCACAAGATCGCCGGTGACCTCGCGGAGACGCTCAAGGCCGCGATGGTCAACAACCCGCTGCTCGGCGGGATGGGCACGCCGGCCGACCCGGCCGCGCTCCTGACGCCGGCCGACGGCAAGCGGGCGCGGATCTCCGTGATCAGCTTCGTCGGGCTGCCCTCCGACGAGCAGCGGCAGGGGTTCGTCAACCAGCTGCAGATGGAGGTCTTCGCGTGGGTCAAGCGCAACCCCGCGCGTGATCGTCCGCTGGGCGGCCTGCTGGTCATGGACGAGGCGCAGATGCTGGCCCCGTCGCAGGCGTCGACCGCGAGCCTCTACAGCACGATCGTCCTGGCGTCGCAGGCACGGAAGTACGGCCTCGGCCTGCTGTTCGCGACCCAGGCGCCGAAGGGGCTGCACAACCAGATCACCGGCAACGCCACGACCCAGTTCTTCGGCAAGCTCAACAGCCCGGCCCAGATCGCGGCGGCCAACGACATGGCCCGCGCCAAGGGCGCCACGATGAACGACATCTCCGGCCTCGGCGTCGGCCAGTTCTACGTCACCAGCGAGAAGTTCGGCTTCCGCCGCATGCGGTCGCCGTTCTGCCTCAGCCACCACCCACCCAGCCCGCTGCGCGACGAGGAGGTGCTGGACCGGGCCAGAAAGGGACTTCGGGCAGACTGAGGAACATGCCCAGAGCCCCAGGGGCTGTCGTGTTGCTTCTCTGTGGTGTCGCGGGTTCGTCTCGATGGTCTGGGGCCCTGTCGGCCAGCTGTGCCACTCCGCGTGAGGGCCTCGACCACGACCTCATGGACGTCGAGCGGCAGATCGACCGGAACGAGCTGCGGATCGGGGACGCGCTGCTCGCCATGGGCAAGCACGTCCGCCTGTTCGAGCGATGGACCGATGCCACCCGGACGAGCTACGTGGCCTACGACTCCGGGTCGACCCCTGTCAAACACCAGGTCTACGTGCGGGCGCGCCCGGGTGAGTACGACTACGTCCCCATCCGCTACGACCCTCGCTAGTCTCACCGGCATGGCTGACGAGCTGGTGCACTACACGGTCGACAGGGGCGTCGGGACGATCACGCTGGACTCGCCGCACAACCGCAACGCGCTGTCGGCGCAGATGCGGCGTGAGCTGCGGGACCACCTGACCACGGCGACGGGCGACGACGCGGTGCGGGTGATCGTGCTCGACCACACCGGGCCCGTCTTCTGCTCGGGCATGGACCTCAAGGAGGCAGGCACCCCGGAGTCGGCCGTCAGCGGCGTCAACGAGTTCCCCGAGATCCTCGGGCAGATCTGGACCAGCTCGAAGCCCGTCGTCGCGAAGCTCGCCGGGCCCGCGCGGGCGGGTGGTGTCGGCATGGTCGCCGCGGCGGACATCGCGGTCGCCGTGGACACCGCCACGTTCGCGTTCACCGAGGTGCGGATCGGCGTCGTGCCCGCGGTCATCTCGGTGACCGTCCTGCCCCGGCTGCTCCCCCGCGCCGCGCACGAGCTGTTCCTGACCGGCGAGAAGTTCGACGCCGCCAGGGCCGTCGAGATCGGGCTGCTCAACGCCGCGGTGCCTGCCGAGTCGCTGGACGCCGAGGTCGACCGCTACACCGGCATGCTCGCGCTCGGCGGGCCGACCGCGCTCGCGGCCACCAAGGAGATGCTGCGCAGGGCCAGGGCGGCCGACCTCGCCGACGACTTCGCGGACATGCTGGAGCTGTCGGCCGGGTTCTTCGCGAGCGAGGAGGGTCAGGAGGGCATCAGGGCGTTCGCGGAGAAGCGGCCTGCCGCCTGGGTGCCCAGGGAGTGACGGTCAGCCACCCCGGGCCTGCACGAAGTACCCCACGACCACGAGGATGACCAGCCCGACCAGGGCGAGCGTGATCCGTTTTGTCGACCCCACGCGACCACCCTACGGAGTCACCGAGTCGACCAGGTCCTCGGTGCGGGTGTCTTCTTCGGGCTCCTCGTCGATCGCCTCGCCACCGATCGGCTCCTCGTCCCCGGGGTCCGGTCCGAACCAGGTCGACGCGTGGTCGACAGTCCGGTCGATGACCCAGGCGACGCCGACGCACAGTGGCCCGAGGAACACGACGACGAGGGCGAACTGGAACGGAAAAGCGAGCCCGGCGACCCACAGTTCGACGCCGTTCCACCAATCCGACATGACACGAGAGTAGACCTGCGCCACTCCAGGGGTTCGCCGAATGCCCCAACTGGGTAACTTGAGAGCATGTTCGCCGTTTACGCAGCCGAGCCCCAACCCGAGAGTCCGCTGGACGCCCTGCGGGTCGGCGAGCGACCCGATCCTGAGGTCCCGGACGGCTGGGTTTCCGTGTCCGTACGTGCCGCCAGCCTGAACATGCACGACCTCTGGACGTTGCGCGGCGTCGGCATCAAGGCGGAGCAGTTCCCGATGATCCTCGGCTGCGACGGGGCGGGCGTGCTCGCCGACGGTAGCGAGGTCGTGCTGCACGGTGTGATTGGTGACACATCTCACGGGGACGAGACCTTCGACCCGAAGCGGTCGCTGCTCACGGAGAAGTACCAGGGCACCTTCGCCGACAAGGTGGCCGTGCCTGCCAGGAACGTCCTGCCCAAGCCCAGGTCGCTGTCGTTCGGCGAGGCGGCGTGCATGGGCACGGCGTGGCTGACCGCCTACCGGATGCTGTTCACCCGGTCGGGGCTGCGGCCGGGCCAGACGATGCTGGTCCAGGGCGCCTCAGGCGGGGTGTCCACGGCGTTGGTGTCGCTGGGTAAGGCCGCCGGCATGCGTGTGTGGGTGACGGGCCGGACCGAGGAGAAGCGGGCCCTGGCGGTGTCGCTCGGCGCGGACGAGGCGTTCGAGTCCGGCGCGCGGCTGCCGGAGCGGGTGGACGCGGTGTTCGAGACGGTCGGCAAGGCGACATGGGGTCACTCGATGAAGTCCCTCAAGCCGGGTGGCGCGATCGTGGTGTCCGGCGCGACCAGCGGCCCTGACGCGGGTGCCGACCTGCAGCGGCTGTTCTTCATGCAGATCAGGGTGATCGGCTCGATGATGGGTAACCGGGACGAGCTGGCCGACCTGCTGGCGTTCTGCGACCTCAAGGGCCTGCGCCCCACGATCGGCAGCGAGCTGCCGATGACCGAGGCGAAGACCGGCTTCGAGCAGATGCTCGCGGGCGAGACCGCCGGGAAGATCGTGTTCACCCGATGAGTGGGGCTTGCGGAGCGAACCAGCGGGCGCGGCGGTGCCACGCAGCGGGCGAGGGAGTGTCATGAAGTTCACTCTGGACGAGGCGATCCAGGTCGCCCGACGCGCGCACGAGGGTCAGCTCGACAAGTCGGGTCGGCCGTACATCAGCCACCCGCTGCGGGTGATGGGCTCGCTGCGTGACGAGCACGAGCGGATGGCCGCCGTGCTGCACGACGTCGTCGAGGACACACACGTCACGCTGGCCGACCTGGAGGCGGCGGGCTGCCCCGAGGTGGTCCTCGCGGCGGTGGCGGCGATCAGCAAGCAGCCGGGAGAGGACCAGGCGACGTACCTGGCGCGGGTCGCGGCCAACCCGCTCGCCCGGACGGTGAAGCTGGCGGACATCGCGGACAACCTGTCGCCGGACCGCCTGGCCCGCCTGGACCAGGCCACCCAGGAGCGGCTGCGGGCGAAGTACGAGTCAGCGCTGAGGCAGCTGGGCGACTAGCTTCTGGGGCGCGACCGTGCGGAAGGCGTCCTGGACGACCTCGGCGAGCTCGTCCCAGTCCTGCGCGGTGTCGAGGTAGACGCCGAGCCAGCCCCGGTGCCCGACGTACGGCGGCCGGAAGTACCGGACATCGTCGACCATCGCCTCCTGCGCGCCGGGCGGCGCGGCGCACCAGAACGCGACCCGGTCGTCGTGGTGGTGGTCGGCAAAGCTCACGAAGAGGCGTTTGCGCACGAACCAGGCCGGCTCGCCGTGGCTGACCTTCTCGGTCACCTCCGGCAGGGCCAGGCACAGTGCCCGGAGCTTCGTCAACGCGTCGTCCACAGGCGTGACCGTAACCCGAGGCGGTCTAGGTCGGCCGCCCGAGCAGCTCGGTGAGGACGACACGGACACGGAACGGGTCGTCGGTCTCGAACGGCTCCTCCGCGCACACCTTGGCGACCTTCCGGTACCGCGCGCCGTCGAGCCGGTGCGCGAGGAGCGACGGCCTGGTGGGATCGAGGACCCAGTAGTGCGGGACGCCCATGCGTGCGTACGCGACCTTCTTGTTGTTGAGGTCGTTGATCGTCGTGCTGGGGTCGACGACCTCGACGACCAGCTCAGGGGCGTCGAGCACGACCTCCTCCTCGATGTCGACCTCCCACGCCACCTGCAGGTCGGGTCGCAGCTCGGTGTCGGGCGACATGCACACGACGTACGGCGGACACAGCACGGCCAGGTCCTCGGGGCAGACCTCGTCGAGCAGCGCGGCAAGCCTGGTCAGCGCCCGCTGGTGGCGACGGCCGGGAGGCGGGCTCACGATGAGACTGCCGTCGATCAGCTCGTAGACGTTGCCGTCATCCGGCATGAAGTCCAGATCCTCCACCGTGAACGGCCGCCCCATGCCGACATGGTGCACTGCTGACGTGCGTAACACCATCCTCAGCGCTGCTGGTGCCCTGATCCTCGACGAGGCGGGCCGCGTACTGCTGGTCGAACCCAACTACAAGGACCACTGGGAGATCCCCGGCGGGGTGATCGAAGTCGGCGAGACCCCGTCGCAGGGGTGTGCGCGGGAGGTCGCGGAGGAGCTGGGCCTGACCCGCGAGCCCGGCCGCCTCCTGGTCGTCGACTGGGCGCCGCATCCCACGGGCGGCGACCGGGTGCTGTTCGTCTTCGATGGCGGCACCATTACGCAGGCCGACATCGAGGCCATCCGTCTACAGCCGGAGGAACTGGACTCGTACGAGTTCCTTTCACCCGCCGAGGCACTCGAGCGCCTGATCCCCCGCCTACGCCGCCGTGTCGACGCCGCACTACTCGCGCGCGCCGAGAATCGCACGCTGTACCTGGAACACGGCGTCCCGCACTAGCCCAACCGCCACCGCACCCAACGCCGAGCCGCGTCGGTCAGTCTTTCGCGGTGAGGTAAGGGCTGGTCCCGCTGGAGAAACTCCCAGATACCGAGCACCGCCACCGCGAACGCCGTCCGGTCGTCCGACGAGGCGCCGTGCCAGGTCTCGACGTCTTCGGCCCACCGCTCAGCCGCGTCCGGCGAGTGCCCGGCGTCGATCAGCCGAAGGAGCGAGAACCCGGCGTCCAGCCACGGCACGGCCGCGCGCGACCACGCCCAGTCGACAACCCGCATCCGATCACCGACCAGGAGGTTGAGCGCGTGCAGGTCGGTATGCGCAAGCCGATCACCCGCGACGGCGTCGATGGCACGCCGCTCCCACTCGACGAAGTTGTCGAGGTTCGCCCGAGACCAGGGATGCAGATCGGCGGGTGTGGCATGCCGGAGGCGTCGCCACGCGGCAAGCCGCGCCCACTGGGCGGCCAGGTCCGGTGCGTCCCCTGCGGGCAGGCCGGCCAGTTCGCGAAGCGCATCGACGAGCAGGGGAAGATCCGCTGAGCCGGGAGTGAGATCAGCATGCCGCCCGTCGACATGTTCGTACCCGAGCAGCAACCAGCCGCCGCACTCGACGGTCCACAGTAGACGAGGAGCGATAGCGGGAAGACGCGCGTTGACAGCCAACTCGTGGCGATGTCCACGCACCCCAGGGTTGTCTGTGGTGATGCCCTTGACAAAGACCCGGCCAGCCGAGGTCCCCAACGCGGCGGAAAACTCCGAATGCCGCCCGGCGACAGCAGGCCTCTCGTCGACAACGACACCCGCATGCCGCTCGACCTCTGACCGCACCTCCGAGGGCAGCTCACCCCAACCCCGACGAACCATCACGAGACAGGGGGCGGATCGTCGTGGCATCCGCCATGACACCCGGTGCAATCCGCAGCCGAGAACCACAGCACGTCGTCCACCTGGTAACCGGCACGCCGCATGGCCGCCACGGTACGACGAACGGCCGACGCCCACTCACCCGAACCGCCGGGCGGACCGCCGGTGGGCACGTGATCGATGAACCGTCCCGCGATCCGCCGGCAGAACTCGCGATAGTCGCGCGTGTGCAGGACAAACATGTGCCATCCGTCGTCAACGGCCCGACTCGGCGACAACGGCTCCCCCCGATGAACGGCCGACGTCCCGAGAAACGCCAGCGCCTGATCCATCACCCGACCGGCGAAATCAGGCGAGTGCCCTTCATCGGACACCAACCGAGCGACAAGACGCTCGAACAGCCTCTCCGAAACCAACGAGCGGCCGGTCAGCCGCTCGGTGACAGTGCTGGTCACGGCAGTCCTTCCCTTCTGCTGGTTGTCACAACGACGACTCCAAGCATGTCTGGTCCCAGCCGGGGTCGAAACGAATCGATGTTGTACTCGTGTTGCACTCGCGACGCAGGCTGTCGACGCCGCGTGGTGAACTGGACCAGACGGGGAGGTGCGAGTGACCACGGTTCGCCACTGGAGCGGCCACGAGGCTCGAACGCTGCGACGGGCGTTGCGGATGAGCATCCGTGGGTTCGCTGACCATCTCGGCGTGGCCGCGCGCACCGTGTCGAAGTGGGAGGAACGCGGTGCGGCGACGACCCCGCTACCCGACACGCAGGCCATCCTCGACGTGGCATTGCACCGCGCGGACGACAGTGCCAAGAGACGGTTCAAGTCATTCCTGGATGAGCACCCAGATGACGAGATGGACGACATGAATCGGCGCACCGTCCTGGGCATTCTCGGGCCCCTGGCAGCATCCCCACTGGCTGGCCGGCTGGAGGAGGTGCGCCGCGGCCTGGACGGCATGCTGGGAGCAGAACCAGCGGATCGCGATGCGGACGACTGGGAGCAAACGGTCGCCGACTACGCACGCGAGGTTGGTTGCCTGCCCGCAACAGAGGTACTTCCCAACATCGTCGCCGACTTCGCCGACATCCAGAGCGATATTGCTCGGGCACGAGACACGGTCAGGAAGAGGCTCGTACACAACGCTGCGCAGCTGGCCGCACTGACCGCGATCTCGCTGATCAACGCGGATGAAAGACACGCTGCGCAACGCTGGTGGCGCACTGCGGCACACGCCGCAGTCACCACGGGGGATCACGCCCTGGTCGCTCTGGTGCGTGGTCGCCACGCGGTGATGTCGCTCTACAACGGACCTCTCGAACGAGTGATAGAACTAGCGGACCACGCAGTGTCGGCAGGGAGGTCGGCGCCGTCCGTTGGTGTCATCAGTGGCCTTGCCGCGCGAGCGCAGGCTCTGAGCCAGCTGGGCCGACGCGACGAGGCCGCCAAGGCACTGCAGGAGGTCCTGGATCTGTTCTCTCTCTTGCCGGCCAGCGCCGGCTCTTGTTCCGACAGTCAGTGGAACTGGGGGGAACAAAGGCTTCACCACGTGACAAGTCATGTGCATGCGCACGCCGGACGCCTGAAGGAGGCCGGCCAGGCTCAGGATGCCGCGCTTGCCGTGTATCCCAGAGGCAACTTCCAGGGACGTAGCCAGATCGAGTTGCATCGTGCTGCCGCACTCATCCGGGGTGACATCGGCGCCGGAGCCGATCACCTGCTATCCACACTGGAGCGATTGGAGCCGTGGCAGCGTGCTGATGGCATCGTGATGCGAAGCGTGGTGCTCACACTCGACATGGTTCCACCAGGCCAGCGCGATCAGGCAAACGTCCGGCTGGCTCGCGAAGCCATCACCTCAGGAAGGGATCGGTAGCACACAATCATGCAAACAACGTTCCGCCATGCTGACGGCAGCTCCGCCGCCGGGATCCTCGACTCGGTGGTAGCACCGGTCTACGAGGCGAGCCATGCCGACGTGATCGACACCCCCTTCTACTCGACCGAGCGGTTCGTCGAGCGAGTTCGGGGATACCTTCGTGCACCGGGGTTCGAGTTGGTCGCGGCCCATGCGGACAGCACACCCGTCGGTCTGGCGTTCGGGTATGCCCTTCCGACCAACGCACGCTGGTGGGAAGGGCTGACGACACCCGTTGACGAGGGCTTCACCGACGAGACCGGCCGGCGCACGTTCGCGCTCAACGAACTCATGGTCGTGCCCGAGTGGCAGGGCAAGGGCGTCGCGCACGCGCTGCACGACGCCCTGCTCGGCGGTCGTACGGAAGAACGCGCCACGCTCCTCGTTCGCGAGGACAACGCCTCCGCCCAGACCGCGTACGCCCGGTGGGGTTGGCACAAGGTTGCCAAGCTGCGCCCCTATTCGGACGCGCCGCATTTCGACGCCTTGGTCCTGCCGCTGCCGCTCGGGTCCCGATAGCGCCTACTTCTTCTTGGTCTTGTCCGGGGACTCGTCGGTGGACAGGGCGGCTACGAAGGCTTCCTGGGGGACCTCCACGCGGCCCACCATCTTCATGCGCTTCTTGCCCTCCTTCTGCTTCTCCAGCAGCTTGCGCTTACGCGTGATGTCACCGCCGTAGCACTTCGCCAGGACGTCCTTGCGCATGGCGCGGACGGTTTCGCGGGCGATGACCCTTGCGCCGATCGCTGCCTGGATCGGGACCTCGAACTGTTGTCTCGGGATCAGCTCGCGCAGTTTCGAGGCCATCCTGGTGCCGTAGCCGTAGGCCGACTCGCGGTGGACGATCGCCGAGAAGGCGTCCACCGGTTCGCCCTGCAGCAGGATGTCGACCTTCACCAGGTCGGCGGCCTGGTCGCCCGTCGGCTCGTAGTCCAGGGACGCGTAGCCGCGGGTGCGGGACTTCAGGGTGTCGAAGAAGTCGAAGATGATCTCGCCCAGCGGCATCGTGTAGCGCAGCTCCACGCGGTCGCTCGACAGGTAGTCCATGCCGCCGAGCTGGCCACGCCTGCTCTGGCACAGTTCCATGATCGCGCCGATGTAGTCGCTCGGTGCGATGATCGAGGTCTTCACCATCGGCTCGTACACCTCGGCGATCTTGCCCTCCGGCCAGTCCGACGGGTTCGTCACCGTCACGTCGCCGCTGCCGTCGTCCAGCACCACGCGGTAGACCACGTTCGGCGCTGTCGAGATCAGGTCCAGGCCTGCCTCACGTTCCAGGCGCTCTCGCACGATCTCCAGGTGCAGCAGCCCCAGGAAGCCGCAGCGGAAGCCGAAGCCCAGCGCAGCGGAGGTTTCCGGCTCGTAGCTCAGTGCCGCGTCGTTCAGGCGGAGCTTGTCCAGTGCCTCACGCAGGTCCGCGTAGTCCGAACCGTCCACCGGATACAGTCCCGAGTAGACCATCGGCCTCGGCTCGCGGTAGCCGGCGAGTGGGTCGGTCGCGCCGCGCTTCTCTGCCGTGACCGTGTCGCCGACCTTCGACTGCCGGACGTCCTTCACACCCGTGATCAGGTAGCCGACCTCGCCGACACCCAGACCGGTACTCGGCTTCGGCTCCGGCGAGATGATGCCGACCTCGAGCAGCTCGTGCGTGGCGCCCGTCGACATCATCCTGATGCGCTGCCGCGGCGTGATCTTGCCGTCCACGACACGGATGTAGGTGACCACGCCGCGGTAGGTGTCGTACACCGAGTCGAAGATCATCGCCCGGGGTGGCGCGTCGTCGACGCCCGTCGGCGCGGGCACCAGCCGCACGATCTCGTCCAGCAGCTCGCGGACCCCCAGGCCGGTCTTCGCCGAGACACGCAGGACGTCGCTCGGCTCGCAGCCGACGATGTGCGCGATCTCCTCGGCGTACTTGTCCGGGTCCGCCGCGGGCAGGTCGATCTTGTTGAGGACCGGGATGATCGTGAGATCGTTCTCCATCGCGAGGTAGAGGTTCGCGAGGGTCTGCGCCTCGATCCCCTGGGCCGCGTCGACCAGCAGGACGGCGCCCTCGCACGCCTCGAGCGCCCTGGACACCTCGTAGGTGAAGTCGACGTGGCCGGGCGTGTCGATCATGTGCAGCACGTGGTCCTGACCGTCGAGCTGCCAGGGCAGCCGGACGTTCTGCGCCTTGATCGTGATGCCGCGTTCACGCTCGATGTCCATGCGGTCCAGGTACTGCGCCCGCATCGCCCGCTCCTCGACGACGCCGGTGAGCTGCAGCATCCGGTCGGCAAGGGTCGACTTGCCGTGGTCGATGTGCGCGATGATGCAGAAGTTCCTGATCAACTCAGGATTGGTGAACGTCGTGTCGGCGAAAGTCGTCACTCGGGTTCCTCGCGTGTCATGGGTACGACCTATCGTCCCATGTGCGCGTAGGTGACCTCAGCGAACCGGCAGCACGAGTGGAGTGCCCGTGCGCGGGTGCTCCAGCACCTCCACCTCCCGCTGGTACACCTCGGTCAGCAACGCGCTGGTCAGCACCACCGACGGCGGTCCGCACGCCCGCAGCTCACCCGCCGCGACCACGGCGAGCCGGTCGGCGTGGGCGGCTGCCAGGTTGAGGTCGTGCAGCACCGCGAGCACCCCTGCGCCGGTCCGTGCCCGCTCGGCCGCCACCCGCAGCACCAGGTCCTGGTGTCGCAGGTCGAGGGCTGCCGTCGGCTCGTCGAGCAGCACCATCGGGGTGCGCTGCGCGAGCACCCGCGCGAGCGCCGCCCGTGCCCGCTCACCGCCGGACAACGTGCCGAACGTGCGTTCTGCGAACTCCGTCACCTCCGTCTCGGCCATGGCCTCCGTCACGACCGTCTCGTCGTCCGCCGCCTCCGCCATGCCCGCCCACGGCGCCCTTCCCATCTCCACCACCTGCCGGACGGTGAAGGGGAAGGCCACGGTCGTGTGCTGCGGCAGGACCGACCGCCACAGCGCCAGCTCCCTCGGTCGCCACCGCTCCACGGGCCGCCCACCGACCGACACACTGCCAGAGCCCACCGACAGGTCCCCCGAAAGCAGGCTGACCAGCGAGGACTTGCCCGCGCCGTTGGGACCGACGACCGCGAGCACCTCCCCGGCCCGCAGCGTCAGGTCGATGTCCCTGAGCACCTCCCGACCACCGCGGGAGACCCCGACGCCGGACATGGTGGCGAGGGGCTCTCCGGCTTCCGGCCACGCGGGCGGGTGGCGCCGCACTCCCAGCCTCATGCCGTCCCACCTCCGTGGCCTGGCGTCGTCGGCCCCCGCATCACGCCCACCCGCCCTGGCGGCTTCTCGTGCGGCGGAGCAGCCAGAAGAAGAACGGGCCGCCTACCAGTGAGGTGAGCATCCCCAGCGGCAGTTCCGCGTTCTCCACGGCCGTCCTGGCCAGCAGGTCGGCCGCCACCAGCACCAGCGCGCCACCCACCGCGCTCGCCGCCAGCAGCGACCGGTGCGCGGGTCCCGCCACCATCCGGATCACGTGCGGCACCACCAACCCCACGAACCCGACGATCCCCGTGAACGCGACTCCCGCCCCGACCAGCAGCGCCACCGCGAACACCACGACGAGCCGCAGCCGCTCCACGTGGACGCCCAGGTGCCGTGCCGGGCCCTCACCCAGCGACAGCAGGTCCAGCCGCCCGGCCACCGACGCCGCCAGCACCAAGCCTACGAGCGCCAGGGGCGCCACGGCGGACACCGCGGACCACGTCGCGCCGTTCAGGCTCCCGAGCTGCCAGAAGATGATCTGCTCCCGCGCCTGAGGATCGGCCACGAACGTCAGGAACGCGATCACCCCGAAGGCGAACGCGTTGACGGCGATCCCCGTCAGCACCAGGGTGACCACTTCGGTCCGCCCACCCGACCGCGCGAGCCAGTACACCGCCAGCGTCGTCCCGAGACCGCCGACGAACGCCGCCGCCGCGACCGTCAGGTTCCCGAGCAGGGAGATGCCGAACACGATCGCCGTGCACGCGCCGACCGCGGCGCCGGACGAGACCCCGATCACCGCGGGCTCGGCCAGCGGGTTGCCGAACACCCCCTGCAGCAACGCGCCTGCCACACCGAGGCACGCGCCGACGAGGACGGCCAGCACCACACGCGGGAACCGCACCGCCCACAGCGCGTTCTCCCCCTGCGGATGCGTCGGCAGCGGGCCGGTGTCGATCCCCAGGTGGTGCAACACCGACCCCATCACCTCGAAGGGTGGGACCGCCACCTGGCCGCTGCCTGCCGCGACGAGCACCATCACGACCAACCCGACCGCCAACCCGAGCACGAGCGGCCACCTAACCCTCATACAGCACCTTCGCCAGCGCCGTGATCGTCCGGCCGACGCGGGGACCGAAGCCCAGCAGGTCGGTGTCCGCCACGTCGACGATCCGCCGCGACTGCCCCGCGGGCGTCTGCGCCACCCCCGGGATGCGGAGCAGTCCGTCCACCCCGCCGACCGACTCGAGCCCTTCGGTCATCACGAGGATCACGTCCGGCTGCGCGTTGAGCATGCCCTCGCTCGTGATCGGCACGAACGGCTTGTCGAGCCCGATGTCCGTGCCGACGTCGGTGGCGCCGACCGCCTCGATCATCGCGTCCGCACCGGAACCCGGCCCCGACATCAGGTACACGCCCGCCGAGCCCCGGACGTACAGGAACGTCACGCGGGGCGGCGTCCCGGCAGGCGCCAGCGCTCGGGCCGCCCTGATCTCGCCATCCACTTCGGACACGAGTTCGTCGCCCGCAGCCGACACCCCGAGAGCTGCCGCCACCGCGCGGATGTGTCCCGCCACGCCGGTCAACGTTCGCGTCGGGTCGAAGAACACCACGGGGATGCCGGCCTCCCGCAACTGCTCCTGCACCTCCGGCGGACCGATGCTCGTGTCGGTCAGCACCACCGTGGGGTCCAGGTCGAGGATGGCCTCGGCGTTCAGGTCGTGGCCACCGGACGTCACCACCGGCACGTCCGCCGCGCTGGGGAACCCGGTCGATGGGTCCCGCCCGACCACCCGGTCGCCGAGCCCGAGGCTGAACACGATCTCCCCCAGCGTCCCGTACAGGTCGACCGCCACGATGCGGTCCACACTGGACACCCGGACGTCTTCGCCGTCGAAGGAGCGCACGGTCACCGGCAGCGCCGGTGTCGGGTGGGCGACCGGGTGCACGTCCTCGTCCGCGAGCCGGGCGGAGGCCGGGCCGGACAGCGCCAGCGCGGTCGGTGCCGACCGCGCGCCGGTCGCCACCCCGCCACAGCCCGCCAGGAAGAGCACCAGGAGCAGGCCTACTGCTCGCACGAGCCCACCCAGCCGACCCCCAGCGCCTTGCCCAGGTCGTCGAAGACCCCGCGGTTCAGCCGGAACGCCTCGTTCGCCTCCGCCAGCAGGTTGGCCGGCTCGCCCGCGGCCCACTCGGCGGTGTCGATCAGTGCGCGGTAGTCGTCCTTGAACACCTTCGGCTTCGCGATCTGGTCGAACACGTAGAACCGCACGCCGTCGCCGGTCAGCCCGTACAGCGACCGCAGCTTGGCACGGATGATCTGCCCGCCCGACAGGTCACCGAGGTAGCGCGTGTAGTGGTGGGCCACGAACCCGCTGCGCGACGAGAAACACACCTGCCGAAGTCGGTCGATGTAGCGGCTGGTCGCGGGCAGGGGCGCGACCTCGTCCCGCCAGCCGGGGCCGAACAGCCACGCGAGGTCGGCCTCCAGCGCGTCACGTCGAAGCAGAGCGTCCGAGACGAACGACCCCACCACGGCGTCCCCACGCCATCGCTCCCCCGCCTCCTCGATCACGACGTAGAAGAGGTACGTCTGGCCGAGCATCGCCGCGTACGCGTTCCGGTCCAGCTCGCCGGCCATCAACGCGACCACGAACGGCGACGACTCGGTGCGCTCGTGCTCCTCCTTCGTCGCGTCGCGCAACCGGGTCGAGAGGCTCCCTAACGCAAGATCGGTCATTGTCACCCGCACATCCCTAAGGTTAGGCTGCCCTCAGTAAACTCAGCCTAACCTAATGATTGGCGGCCCTTCTAGTGCCAAGTGGACGAATCGCGGCGGTGCTGGTCATGGTCTCCGCCGCGCTGCTCGCGACGGCGGCACCGGCATGGGCAGCGCCGGGCATCAGTGTGTCGAAGAGCACCGGGCTTGATCCGGCCGGCGACACGATCACCGTCAGCGGGTCGGGGTTCGACGTCACCAAGGGCATCTACGTGGCCGTGTGTGTCGACAACGGGCCCGGCCAGGTGCCCACGCCGTGTCTCGGCGGTGCCGACACGAGTGGCGGCGCGGGCGGGTCGAAGTGGATCTCGTCGAACCCGCCCAGCTACGGGCAGGGGCTCGCGACGCCCTACGGGCCGGGCGGCACGTTCACGGTGACCCTCTCGGTGGTTGCCGTCGACCCGGTCACCGGCACGGACTGTACGAAGGTCCGGTGCGCGGCGGTCACGCGCGCCGACCACACCCGCACGTCCGACCGCTCGCAGGACGCGCGCGTCCCACTCGCGTTCGGTCTGCCACCCGCCCCGAGAACGACGACGACCACGACCGCGGCACCCCCACCACCACCACCGCCGACCACCACGACTCCGACCACGACCACGACCACGACCACCACGTCCGCGACGACAACGACGACCACGTCCACGACCGCACCTGCCGTCGAGAACACCGCCGCGCCAACGAGTCCGAGCCGTACGGGCTGGTGGCTAGGCGGCGCCGCGGCGGTCCTGCTCGCCGCGGTCGTCGTACTGGTGCTGCGCAGAAGAAGACGTACCCGCTGACTTCCCCACCACCACGGAGCTGCCCGGTCCCTCGGAAGAAGGAGCAGTCAGCTCACCATGTCCACTCGAACCACCAAGGCCAGACCGCTCGCCGCGGGACTGGTCGTCGCGCTCGGCCTCCTGGCGGGCCCACTGGTCGGCACCGCGCAGGCCGCGACCGTGTCCGGCGGTCAACTCGACTGGGGCGTCAAGCAGTCGTTCCGCAGCTACATCGGCGGCCCCATCGCGCACGGCACCATCACCGCGAGCGACGGCGCGACGAAGAACGCCGACGGCACGTTCCGGTTCCCGTCGGCGACCGGCTCGGTCGACGCCGACGCGAACAGCGCCGAGCTGGCGTTCACCGGCAAGGTCGAGTTCACCGGACACGACAGCGGCTCGGGACCGCTGCTGTACATGACGATCGAGGACATCCGCGTCACACTCACCGCCTCCGGTGGCACGCTCGTCGCGGACGTTGTCAGCAAGTCGCTGTCCTCCGGCCAGCTGACCACCTACGACGACGTCGAGTTCGCCACTCTCTCCGCGGCGGACCTCACCGGCACGGACACGGTCACCGGCACGAACGTGGCCGCGACGCTCACCGAGGCCGGTGCTCCGGCCTTCGCCGACTTCTACCCCGCCGGTACCGCGCTCGACCCGCTGTCGTTCGCCGTGACCGCGGCACCCGACCCGGTGTGGGAGCCCGCGGTGACCGTGAGCAAGACATCGGGCCTCGACCCGACCGGCGAGACGATCACCGTGACGGGCAACGGTTTCGACCCCGCGGCCAACGTCGGCACCCGCCCGCCGCTCGCGGGACAGCGGACCGGTGTGTACGTGGTGTTCGCGAAGATCGCCCAGCCCTGGAAGCCCTCGGAGGGCGCACCGTCCGCCGCTCGAACCGTGCTGGACCAGAAGTGGGTGCTGCCCGCCGCGTCCAGGGCGATCCTGGACCCCACCGGCACGAACCCGGACTTCGCGGAGCTGACGTCGGAGGGCACCTTCTCCACGACGCTCGACCTGACGGCCGTGACCGACGGTGTGGCCGACTGCACGGTCGACACCTGTGGAGTGATCACCTACGCGGCTGGTGGCGCGGTCAACGCGGCACACGAGTTCTTCACGCCACTGTCTTTCAGCACGACCGACCCCACGGACCCGACCGACCCCACGACCACTCCCGAGCAGCCGGCCGGAGTCACGAACGCGCGTCTCGACTGGGGCCTGAAGCAGTCGTTCCGCAACTACGTGCGCGGACCGATCGCCCACGGTTCGTGGACCCTCGACGGGGTGACGGGCGAGTTCCGTTGGGAGACCGTCACTTCCGCCGAGTACGAGGCCGGGACGGGCGGCCAGGTCGCGTTCTCCGGCGGGGTGCGGTTCACCGGCCACGACGGCCAGCTGGACCTGACCATCTCGCAGCCACAGGTGCGGTTCGCCGACGGCAGCGCGGAACTGGTGCTCGACGTCCGCAGCAAGAGCCTGGAGACGGGTGAGTTCACCGAACTGGACGACGTGGTGTTCGCGACGCTCGGCACGGCCGCCCCGACGGTCGCCGACGGCGTGGTCACCTACACCGCCCTGCCTGCAAAGCTGACGGCGGAAGGAGCGGCCGGTTTCGCCGGCTTCTACGACGCGGGCGCGGATCTGGACCCGGTCACGGTCACGATCGCCCTGGACGGTGCCACCCTCCCACCCGGCGGTGGCACTGACACGGGTGACAACACCTCCACGACGCCGGCGTCCGCGTCGGGTCTCGCGGAGACCGGCTCGCCGATCGCGCCGTTGGTCGCACTCGGCGCGTTGCTGCTTGTCGGTGGTGCCGGCTTGCTCAGGGCGCGCCGCCGCGCCTCGGTCTGACCCCCACGCGGCGGCCCGCTACGACTCAGCGGGTCGCCGCGAACCGGGTCACGGCTCCCGAGTGCTCGAGCCGGTCCACACGCAGACCGGCGTCGGTGAGCCACCGCACGATGTCGTCCGAGGTACCACCCGGACCGAACAGACCCAGCCGTCGCAACACGGTGATCGCCAGGTCCTGACGCCGGCCGGCACCGAGGACGAGCGTGTCGCCGATCAGGCGGCCACCCGGCCGAAGGCACCGCGCCAACTCCCGCACCGCGAACGCGGGCTCCGGCAGGCAGTGCAACCCGTTGAAGCTCACGCACACGTCGAAGTCGTTGTCGGCGAAGGGAAGCCGCGCGATGTCCGCCTCGACGGTCGTCACGTCGAGGCTTCGCCGCCGCGCCTCCCGACGAGTACGGCCGAGCATCACCGGCGAGATATCCGCCGCCACGTAACGGATGTCGCGCCGAACCCCACGCAGGACCGGCCCGCCGCCGCACGGCACGTCGAGCACGGACGTGCCTGCGGGCAGGACGGCCAGCGTGCGGATGGTGCTGTACAGCTCACGGGTGTCCGTCCCCCACAGCAGGGACCCGACCGGCCGCGCCAGCCACTCGTGCCGCACCCCCAGGTCGTAGACGACGGCGGGCAGCCGCCCGGTGGTCCAGTTCAGCATGCCGCCAACGGTAGTCAGCCCCGGCACTCGGCGCCCGGGATGACCGTACCCATCCCGGGTGACACCGGCCGGTCGGCTGTACCGATGTGAATCATCTCTGTGGAGTTGTCAAGCTGCTGG
Source organism: Actinophytocola oryzae (assembly GCF_004364325.1). Lineage (GTDB taxonomy): Bacteria > Actinomycetota > Actinomycetes > Mycobacteriales > Pseudonocardiaceae > Actinophytocola > Actinophytocola oryzae. The sequence continues at coordinate 56,269 of NZ_SOCP01000026.1, forward strand.
TGCCGCTCCGGCTTCACGCCCGAGGGGCCGATCACTTCCAGCCGAGGTCGGTCAGGTCCACCACGACGGTCGCGGTGTGGTCGTCACCGGACTTCGGTGCCACGACGACCACTTCCTCGTCCTTGGCGACGGAGCCGATCGCGTCGGAGTCGCCGTGGACCTTGGTGTCGCCGTTGACCGTGTACGTGGCCGTGACGCCGTCGGCGCTCTTCACGGTCACGCCGGTGCCGCTGACGTCGGTGACGGATCCCTTCTGCACCAACACCGTCTGCGTGCCGCCGCCCTCCTTGGCCAGTACGACCTCCGCGTGCACGAAGTCGGTCACGTCGGCGCCGAGCACGTCGTCGAGGGCACCACCGAACGGGCCGCCACCGAACGGGCCACGTGGTCCACCGCCCCATGGGCCGCCGTGCCACGGATGGCCGTCAGGTGTCGCGTCGGTCGTCCCCTGTGCCGCCGGCCGCACCGGTCCGTCGGACGCCGACGCGATGCCGATCGCACCGACACTCACCGCCCCGACCACCGCGACAGCGATTCCCGCCTGCCACAACGATTTCCTGTTCATGCACCAATCATGGGCGAAGACGGCGGAAAAATCGTCGGACCCGGGAGTGGACCTGAAATACATACCACGGGGTAATGCCGACCATGTGTGTACTACCGGGGGAGTACGTCAGCACGTCACCCTGTTGACAGGGCGGGTTCAGATTTCCGGGTCCACCGGGCCGCCGAGGAGGTCACCGGCCGACTGGTGGATCTTCGCGATGGCGGCCGCGAGGTGCTCCCGTTCCGCCTCGGTCAGGTTCTCGGTGATCTTCTCCTCGATCAGCGGCCGCTCCCGTTCGACCCGCCTGTTCCGCTAGACCGGCTTCGCCACCTGGGCCAGCAGTTCCGGTCCCCGCGCGGCGAGTCTGCGTGCCGCGATACCACCCCACCACCAGAACATCAGCACCCCGACCGCGATCCCCACCGGCAGGCCGAGCCACTCGACCACCGGCGCGTCCAGGGCCTTACCGAGGATCACGACTGCCACCACCGGCAGTGCCACCACCGCCAGCAGCAGGCCGATGCCCAGCTGCGTCAGGGCGCGCAGCAAACCAGGGCTCCTGCCTGCCGCGAACGGACTCGCCTTCCGATCGGGCATCGGGTAAGCGGCGAACACCGACAACAGCACCACCAGCCCTCCCCCACCGCCGAGAAGCGCGGGAACGAGACCCAGCACCCACGGGTACAGCCCGGGGTCGGTCACCGCGGGCAGCACGATCGCGAGTACCAGAGCCACCGGGCCGACGATCATCGTCCACGCCAACTGCCGCCCACGCACGTCGACGCTCGCGGCACCCGGCACGACCAGCGTGTGCCACAACGCGCTGCCGTCCATCCCGTACAGGTTCCCCGCCATCAGCGACCCGAACGCCACCAGCATGATTCCCCCGTACGGCGACGGCCCGCCGGTGCCGGACACCAGCGGCTGGACCGTGAGGATCAACCCGACCAGCACCGTCGACATCAGCGCGACCCGCCGCCGCGCGTCGCGGGCCCACGTCCGCAGTTCCTTGCCGACGACCGCGCCGAGTGGCGTCCTGCTGCTGAACGACCGGCCGTGTGCCGGGCCCTCGGACGACGCGACCCGTGTCGTCCTGCGCACCAGCAGCACACCCCACAGCGCGAGCAGCGCCGCGTCCGCGACCGCCAGCCCGGCCAGACCCGCGAGCGCGACCGGCCACGACGACGTCACGGCGGCGGTTCCCCACCCGGACGGCGACCAGCGCAGGACCGCCGACAGCACTGGCGAGTCGCCCGAGGCGATCATCGGTCCGAAAGTCCTGACCAGCAACTGCACGACGAACCCCGACATACCGACCAGCGCGGCGAGCAGGATCCCCAGGTCCCGGCCGCGTCGGGAGCGCAGCGCGGCGCCGAGTGCCGCGATCGTCACGCGTGACAGCAGCACGACGAACACCAGCTGCAACGGCACCGCGAACACCGCGACGACGACGTGTGCGCCGTCCGCGAGCACCAACAGCCCGCAGAAGGCGATGGCGGTGACGATGGCCGGCACACCGACGAACGCCGCGCCGAGCAGCCCCGCGGCCAGCCGGCGTGGTGTCAGCGGCAGCAACGCGAAGTGCTCCGGCCGCAGCGTCTCGTCCCCGCCACCCGACAGGATCGGCGCGACCAGCCAGCCGAACGTCCACATGAGATAGACGGCCGCGAGGAGGTCGACCTGCACCCCGGGTTCGTCGAAGTCCGCGGCAGCTACTGCGAACGTGGCCCCGGCGGCGAGCAGTCCGAACAGGAACCCGATGACGGTCACCGCCGCCTGCTTGCCGCGCAGCGAGTGCCGCAGCACGCGCCAGCGCATCCGGATCATCACGCCAACCACGACAGTCCCTCCCCACCACCGGTCCGGCCACCGACGATGTGCACGAACGCCTCCTCCAGACTCGTGGCGCCCCGCACGAGGTCGACCGGGCCCGCCGCGACCACACGCCCGCGCGTGATCACGGCCACGTGTGTGCACAGCTGCTCGACCAGCGCCATCACGTGGCTGGACAGGATCACCGCCCCGCCGGAGGTCACGAACCGCTGCAGGATCGTGCGGATCGTCGACGCCGACACCGGGTCCACCGCCGCGAACGGTTCGTCGAGCACCAGCAGGCGCGGCGCGTGCAGCAGGGCGACCGCGAGCCCGATCTTCTTCCGCATACCGGCCGAGTAGTCGATCACCAGCTTGTGCTGCGCGTCGGTCAGCTCCAGGACGGCCAGCAGCTCGTCGGTCCGCTCGGTCACCGTGCGTGCCGGGATGCCGCGCAGCAGACCCATGTAGGTGAGCAATTCGCGCCCGGTGAGCCGCTCCGGCATCGACATACCGTCAGGCAGTACCCCGATCAGGGCCTTGGCGCGCACCGGGTCGTCCCACACGTCGACGCCGAAGATCGTCACCGTGCCACCGTCCGGCCGCAGGAGCCCGACGGCCATCGACAGTGACGTGGTCTTGCCCGCGCCGTTCGGCCCGACCAGACCGAAGAACGAGCCGGCAGGTACCTCCAGGTCGACGTGGTCGACGGCGATGTTCGAACCGAACGTCTTGTAGAGCCGGGACAGTCGTAGTGCCACACCCTCGGTCATGGGCTTGACAGTACGCTAAAGTGATATCACTTTGCTAGACCAGTGCCTCTAAGGGGACGCACCATGAACACCGATCTCGCCATCGACACACCGACGATGCCTGCCCCGCACGTCCGCGAGCGCGTGGCGTTCGGCAGCTCCGGACTGCCCGTGCTCGGCCTCGTCCTGCTCGCCTACCTCGCCGCGGCCGCACTCGCGCTGATCGGCATCCTGCGGCTGGCCAACCCGGACGGCGACCCGCGCACGCCCGGCGTCGTCCTGCTGGTCATCGGCGTGTTGCTGCTGATCGGGGCCGTGATCCTCAACGGGGGGCTGATCATGGTCGCGCCGGGCGAGGCACGCGTGCTGCAGTTCCTCGGCCGCTACGTCGGCACCGTGCGCCTCGACGGGCTGCGCTTCATCAACCCGTTCACCTTCCGCAGGCGCATCTCGACCAGGATCCGCAACCACGAGACCGCGGTGACCAAGGTCAACGACGCCGACGGCAATCCCATCGAGATCGCGGCCGTGGTGGTGTGGCGGATCACCGACACCGCCCGCGCGGTGTTCGAGGTCGACGACTACGACGAGTTCGTGACCATCCAGACCGAGACCGCCGTGCGGCACATCGCGACCAGCTACCCCTACGACGCGCACGGCATCGACCAGCTGTCGCTGCGGGAGAACGCCACGGAGATCACGGAGAAGCTGTCCGCCGAGATCGCGGCGCGGGTCGAGGCCGCGGGTGTCGAGGTGATCGAGTCCCGCATCACGCACCTGGCATACGCGTCGGAGATCGCGGGCGCGATGCTGCGCCGCCAGCAGGCCGGGGCGGTGGTCGCGGCACGCCAGCGGATCGTCGAGGGTGCGGTCGGCATGGTGCAGCTGGCGTTGCGTGAGCTGGCCGAGCAGGACGTGGTGGACCTGGACGAGGAACGGAAGGCGTCGATGGTCAGCAACCTGCTCGTCGTGCTGTGCTCGGACCGAGACACCCAGCCGGTCGTGAACACCGGTTCGCTGTACCACTGAGCGTGCCGGAGCGTAAGAAAGTCCTGCTGCGCCTGGACCCCGCGGTCCACGACGCGGTGGCGCGCTGGGCAGGGGACGAGCTGCGCAGCACGAACGCGCAGATCGAGTTCCTGCTGCGCCGGGCGCTGTCACAGGCGGGGCGGCTGCCGCGCGACACGGGCGGGATGCCACGACGCGGCAGGCCCCCTAAGGAAAGTCCCGGAAGCGAGGAAGGTGACAGGACGGGCACTCTGGACGAGTGAACGTTACCGACGCCCACGAACTGGCTCGTGCCGTACGGGAGCTGTTCGAGTCCGCCCAGCAGGCACTCCGTGGCGCCTCCGGCTCGCCGCTCATCGAACGGATCACCGGACACCTCGGCTGCCCGATGGCCGAGATCCCGAACGTCGCCCTGCACCTGCCGATGTTCGAACACGTGAACCTGCAGCGCGGCGTGGACGCCTACCTCGCGCGGCATACGCCGGACGCCGCGTGGTTCGGCATCGCGGGCAACAAGGGCTTCCTGACGGTGATCGACATGCTCGCCGAGGCCACGAACGGCAGCGCCTACAGCAGCACCTACCAGCTCGGCGCGGTCGACTACACGACCGTGGCGACCGGTCCGTCGGCCTCCACCGAGGCGGTCCAGCTGGGCCTGGTGTGCACGTCGGCGCCGGACGGGTCGCCGGTGGTGCTGGCTCTCCAGGGTGCGCAGGAGGACCGCGGCGAGGAGCGCTGCCACCTGCAGATCCTGGCGGCGCACCGCACGACGGCGGCCGCGGTCCGCGAGGAGATCTCGAAGCTGATGCGCGGCCACGACGCGTTCCGCGGCCAGGTGCTGTCGTTCGGGGTCAGCGAGCACCACCACAACCAGCTGCTGACGTTCCTCCCTCGGCCGTCGATGGCGGCGTCGGACGTGGTGCTCCCGGAGGGCGTGCTCGCGCTCATCGAACGGCACGTGGTCCGCTCGGCCACCCAGACCGAGGCGTTGCGGGCGCAGGGCCAGCACCTGAAGCGGGGGCTCCTGCTGTACGGGCCGCCCGGCACCGGCAAGACCCACACCGTGAGGTACCTGCTCAGCAGGTTGCCGGAGTCGACGGTGTTCGTGCTGAGCGGCGTGGCGATGTTCCGCTACCTGCGTGCGACGACCGCGCTGGCGCGGCGCCTGGCGCCGTCTGTGGTCGTGGTGGAGGACGTGGACCTGATCGCGGAGGACCGGTCGCGCTCCGACGGCAACCCCGTGCTGTTCGAGCTGCTGAACGAGATGGACGGGATCGGTTCGGAGGCGGACGTGACGTTCGTGCTGACGACCAACCGCGTCGAGGTCATGGAGGAGGCGCTGACACAACGCCCCGGCAGGGTCGACCTCGCGGTGGAGGTGCCGAAACCCGACGGCGAGTGCCGCGAGCGACTGTTCCGCCTGTACGCGGCGAGCACCAGCCTGGTGCTCCCGTCCGCGGGAAGCGTGGTGGAGGCGACCGAGGGTGTGACGGCGTCGTTCATCAAGGAGCTGGTGCGCCGGTCGGTCCTGCGCCACATCGACGAGGGCGGCACCTTCGACGAGAAGGTGGTCGACGGTGCGCTGGCCGAGCTGATGGCCGAGCGCCAGACCCTGACCAGGAGCATCCTCGGCGGCCGCTGATCCGAGGCAGGTCACCCGCTGTTAAGCTGTGCCGGTCGTGCCCGTGTGGCGTTCCGCCCAGGAGGAAACCCGCTTTCGCGGGGCCACCCCAAATGCGTGCACGACTTCCGTGATCGACATCGAGGAGTAGCCCCATGGCGAACATCAAGTCCCAGATCAAGCGGATCAAGACGAACGAGAAGGCGCGCCTGCGCAACAAGTCCGTCAAGTCCTCGGTGAAGACCGCGATCCGCAAGTTCCGCGAGGCCGCCGACTCCGGCGACAAGGCGAAGACCGTGGAGCTTCTGCAGGAGGCCAGCCGCAAGCTCGACAAGGCGGCCAGCAAGGGCGTCATCCACGCCAACCAGGCGGCGAACAAGAAGTCCGCCATGGCGAAGCGGGCGAGCCAGCTCTGAGCTCGAACTGACCAGCGGGGCCGCACCGGCGCAAGCCGAGGCGGCCCCGCTGTGCGTTACCCGTCAGCTGCGGCGCCGGGCCTCACCCAGGCGCAGCACCGCCCGTTCCAGGGCATAGCCTGCGTCTACGGCGACGCCCTTGACGTCCGCGTTGACCTCGGCCACCACCTGCATGGCAGCCACCAGCCCCACCGGGTGCCAGCCCCTGGACTGGGCCTGCGCCTTACGCACCTTCCACGCCGGCATTCCCAGCTCACTCGACAGCCGGTAGGGGTCGGCGCGGCCCGCCCCGGCCACCTTCGCGACCGTGCGGACCGCGTCCGCGAGAGCGTCGGCCACCAGCACGTGCGGTACTCCGAGCAGCATCGCCCAGCGCAGCATCTCCAGCGCCCCGGCGATGTCGCCGGTCACTGCCTTCTCGGCAACGGCGAACCCCGTGACGTCGGCCCTGCCGCGGTGGTAGCGGCGGATCGCCTCGATCGTGATCTGGCCGTTCGTGTCCGCGACCAGCTGGGCGGACGCGGCGGCGAGCTCGCGCAGGTCGGAGCCGACCGAGTCGATCAGTTCGCGCACCGCCTCCGCCTCGATCCGTCCGCCGGCCAGCCGGACCTCGTTGCGGACGAACGACTCCCGGTCCTGCGGCCTGGTGATCTTCGGGCAGTCGACGACCAGCGCGCCTGCCGACTTCATGGCGGTCAGCAGGTCCTTGCCGGGCTTGCGTCCGCCGCCGTTGTGGAGCACGACCAGCTGCACGCTGTCGGCGGGCGACTTCACGTACGAGGTGATCACCGCGCCCATGTCCTTGCCGACCTCCTGGGCTCCTTCCAGGACGATCACCCGCCGCTCGGCGAAGAGCGAGGGGCTCACGAGCTCGGCCAGCTCGGGCCCGGTGAGGTCGGTCACCTTCACGCGGGTCATGTCGGCACTCGGGTCGGCGAGCCGAGCGGTCTCGATTGCGGTCTGCACCGCACGTTCGACCAGCAGTTCCTCGTCCCCGAGAACGAGCTGCAGTGCGGGCGGTGTCACGGCGGGCGCCTTCACCCGGTCATCCTCGCATCAGCCCGGCTCGGCGGATCGGCGGGCACGAACCTGAGCCGTCGCTCTCTCGAATGATGGACCTCACATTGGCCGAGTGACCGCGTCGTGCCGTAACGTGTCCGGCAGGACAACTTCATATAGCTCATCCAGAGGGGCAGAGGGATCGGCCCGAAGAAGCCCCGGCAACCAGCGTCAGCCACATCATTCGCGACCGCGAGACGGCGACGACCATGGTGCCAATTCCGACCCGCACGCGGGACAGATGAGGAGATACCTCGCGATGACGCTCACTGCCGACGCCGGCACCACCACTCTCGACCTCGGGCCCGCTCGCGCCCTGACCTGCAGGGAGTGTGGACACCAGATCCCGCTCGCCGCGGAGTTCGCCTGTGCGGAGTGTTTCGGCCCGCTGGAGGTCGCGTACGAGTTCGGCAACATCACCCGGGCCCAGATCGAAGCGGGCCCCAAGTCGATCTGGCGCTACCGCAACCTGCTGCCGGTCCCGTCCGATGTGGACGCACACCCGAACACCGAACCTGGCCTGACCCGCCTGGTGAAGACCGACCGCCTGGCCGCGGCCCTCGGTGTGAAGTCGTTGTGGGTCAAGGACGACACCGGCAACCCGACACACTCGTTCAAGGACCGCGTCGTCGGCGTGGCGCTGGCCGCCGCCCGGCAGCTGGGCTTCCGGGTCCTGGCGTGCCCCTCGACGGGCAACCTCGCCAACGCCGTGGCCGCGGCGGCTGCGCGGGCGGGCTGGCAGTCGGTGGTGCTGATCCCGTCGTCCCTGGAACGCGCGAAGGTCCTGACGACAGCGGTGTACGACGGCGCCCTGATCGCGGTGGACGGCAACTACGACGACGTGAATCGCCTGGCGACGGAACTGGCCGCCGAGCACGAGGACTGGGCGTTCGTGAACGTCAACGTCCGCCCGTACTACGCGGAGGGCTCGAAGACGCTGGGGTTCGAGGTGGCCGAGCAACTGGGCTGGCGCCTGCCGGACCAGGTGGTCGTCCCGGTCGCGTCGGGCTCGCAACTGACCAAGGTGGACAAAGGCTTCCGTGAGCTGATCGAACTGGGCCTGGTGGACGCGAAAGAATATCGGGTATTTGGCGCGCAGGCCACGGGTTGTTCCCCGGTGGCGGCGGCCTTCAAGGCGGGTCACGACGTCGTGACTCCGGTAAAGCCGGACACGATTGCCCGCTCCCTGGCAATCGGTGCTCCCGCCGACGGCCCCTACGTGCTGGACGTGGTCCGCCGAACCAACGGCGCGGTGGAGAACGTCTCGGACGAAGAGGTGGTGGAGGGCATTCGCCTACTGGCCAGGACGGAAGGCATCTTCGCCGAGACAGCGGGCGGCGTGACCGTGGCCACGGCGAAGAAGCTGATCGAGACCGGCCAGCTGGACCCGGACGCGGAAACCGTTCTCCTGATCACTGGCGACGGCCTCAAGACCCTCGACGCCGTCGAGGACAAGATCGGCCCCCGCGCGACGGTCCCCCCGTCGTCCGAGGCCGTCCGCGCCGCACTGGCGGACTGAACCCAGGCCGAACTCGGGGTTGAACTGCACCACGGCCCAACCCCGAGTTCCGCATGAGCCACGGCCCACCCGCCGCCCGGGTCGTCAGGGTGGCGACCTGGACGGACCGCGAGTCACAGCCCGTGGCCCAGCGGAGGTCGCCACGATCGCGGTGTCCCCGCTCGTGTCGGTGCGCAGGACCAACGCGCCCGTGCCGGTGAGCGCTCGAAGCGTGATAGGGCTGGGATGCCCGTACTGGTTCTGCGCTCCGACACTCACCAACGCGATCCGCGCCCGCACCGCCGCGAACAGCTCGGGCGAGGTGTAGCGCGACCCGTGATGCGGCACCTTGATCACATCGGCCGACAGGTCGAGGTGCTCGTCCAGCAGCCGCGCCTGTGCGGCCAGTTCCACGTCGCCGCTCAGCAGCACCCGACCGGCCGGCGTCACCGCCCGCAACACCAGCGAAGCGTTGTTGATCTCCGTGCCCTCCGACTCCTCAGCCGGCATCACCTCCTCGTCATCCGGTGCCAACACCTCCATCACCAGGCCCGGCCACGACAACCGCTGGCCGGCGCTCAGCTGCACCACCGGCACGCCTGCGTCTCGCGCCTTGTCGCGCACCTCCTCCCATGCCCAGCCCGGCACCCGCGCCCGGCTCACGGCGACACCGCCGACCGCCCGGTCCGACAGCACCGCGTCCAACCCGCCGATGTGATCGGCGTGCAGGTGGCTCAGCACCACCAACGGCACCCGCGACACACCCAACCGGTCGAGGCACGCCGTCAGCGGCGCCTCCTCCGGCCCGGTGTCCACGACCACCGCGCGTCCTTCTTCGCCCGTCGAGAGGACGATCGCGTCGCCCTGCCCGACATCGCAGGCAACGGCGGCCCACCCGTCCGGCGGCCATCCCGGAGCGATGACCCGCGCCGGGATCACGACGAACAGCAGCCCGACCAGCATCACGGCAACCAGCACCCGTACCCGACGCCAGCGCAACGCCACCAGCAGCAGCGCGACACACACGGCGAGCAGAAGCCCACCCAGCCACCCGGTCGGCCACGCGACCACCGCACCCGGCACCTCGGCACCGTGCCGGGCGACGAAGATCAGCCAGTCCGCCTCCGGCCCGGCCAGCCGGACCAGAAGCTCGGCTGGCCACGACGCCACCGGCGCAACCACCGCGGCCAGCACCCCGACCACCGTCGCCGGCGCGACGACCGGAGCCGCCAGCAGGTTCGCGACGATCGCGACCATGCTCACCTGCCCGGCGAACCCTGCCACGACCGGCGCGGTGACGAGGTGCGCCGCCGCCGGCACGGCCAGTGCCTGCGCCAGCCCGCGCGGCACGCCTCCGTCGGCGAGCCGCTCGGCCCAGCGAGGCGCGATCAGCACGAGCCCACCCGTCGCGAGCACCGACAACGCGAACCCGATACTCACCGCCAGGGCGGGATCCCACAGCACCAGGACGATGACCGCGACACCCAACGCCGGTAATGCCGCCCGCTGACGTCCGACCGCCAGGGCCAGCAGCCCGACCACGCCCATCGCCCCGGCCCGCAGCACGCTCGGCTCCGGTCCGGCGAGCACGACGAACCCGACCAACGCCAGCATCGCCCCCGCTGCCGCGGCACGCGGCCCGCAACGGAGTGTCCGCAGCAGCAACAGCACTGCCACACACACCACCGCGAGATTCGTGCCGCTGACCGCGAGAAGGTGGGCCAGTCCCGCGGCCTGGAAGTCGTCGACGACCTGCGGCGACAGATCGTCGGTGTCGCCGACCACCAGGGCGGGCACCAACCCACGCGGTTCCGGGTCGAGCACTCCGGCCGCGTCCCGCAGGCCCGATCGCAGCGTCTGCGCGATCCGCTGCCACACCGAGGCCTCTCCCACCTCCCGCGGGGGCCCGCGGACTCGCAGCATGGCCACGGTGAGCGTGCCCTGTTCGGCAGGTGCCAGGGCCGCCGTTGCCGCGACCCGCTGGCCAGGCAGCAGAGCCCGCCACCGGTCACTGGGCGCCACCACGACGACGGCTCCGGTCGAGGGCACCGAGCGACCGCCCACGACCGCGGTCACCAGCCGCGCCCGCAGGATGACCGCACGGACGCCGCCCTGTCTGCCACCGAACCCGGCCGAGAACACCGGCTTCGCCCGCTCGGCGATCTCGATCCGGAACGTCCCCGTGGCACCCACGTTCGCGGCGTCCCGGAGCGGATCGTCGGCGGCCGTCCGCAGCCGCGGCGTGCCGAAGATCCCGACCGCCAGGCTGCACGCGAGCAACGACCACGCCGCCCCGAGCCGCCACCACCGGACAGCGGCCGGCCTGCCGCGCGCACGGGCCAGCAACACGAGTCCCGCGACAGCGCCGGCGAACGCACCCACCGCGGACCACCACCAGCCCAACAGCAGACCCGCCATCGTCGCGAGCCACACGACGAGCGCGGCAGGCACCAAGCGCACGTCCGCACGGCCACGAGTGTCCGTGCCGAGCCAGCTGCTCATGACCCCGCCCTCGACTGGAGGTCCCGGGCGGGCGGCGGACAGCACCGGTTCATCGGGCCACGACCAGGTCGTGCAGTTTCGCGAACTTGGTCGGGCCGATCCCGTCGATCTCACGCAGCTGGTCCACGCTGTCGAACCGGCCGTGCTCGGTCCGCCAGTCGACGATCCGCTGCGCGGTCACCGGGCCGACGCCGGGCAGCGTGTCCAGCGCGGCGAGCGTCGCCGTGTTGAGGTCGACCTTCTCCCCCGGGCCCGGCGCCCCCGAAACCGCTGGAGCCGGCTCGGCACCTGCCGGCACCGGGATTCCCACGTAGATCTGTTCGCCGTCAGCCAGCCGACGAGCCATGTTGAGGGTCGTGAGATCCAGACCTGGAGCCGGGCCGCCCGCCTCCCGCACCGCGTCCGCGACCCGCGCGCCTTCGGGCAGCGTGACCAGGCCGGGGTTGGCGACCTGCCCGACCACGCTCACGACAATGGACGGCTCGGCGGCCGCGCTGGTCTCGGACGCGACCGCCACCGGCAGCACCGACGGCGTCTCGTGCTCCACGCCGCCGGACATGATCGCCACACCCACCGTGGTCAGGACTGCGAGGACAACCCCGCAGGCGAGCGCCATGGTCAGTCGACGACGTGCGTCGGCGGACATCTCGGGTACCCACTCGGCCACCAGGCGCCCGGTCATGCCACGTCTCCACCACGGCTCTCGTGGCGGCGGGTCGGGCGGATCCGCCGAGACGTCCTCCCACTGCTGGTCCGGTGCCAGCTCGGTCATCTCCTCCCGGGGGTTGGCGCGCGCCTGGCCCATCAGGAGGGCGAGGCGGTCACGAGTGCCTTCGGTTCTACGGTCGTGGCGTGAGATTGTTTCGATCACGGGTTCGACGATAGGCGCGGAAGGGCTGGGGAGCCGGGGAGCGAGGCCGGGGTGTGGACAACTGCCCGGGCTGTGGACAAGTGGTCCGGAACGCCTGGTCAGGGCCGTGGAGATGTCGGTGTGGTATGCGAAGCTGGGAGGTTATCCGTCAGTCGGGCAGACGACGACGGCCAGCATGCCGGGGCCGGTGTGCGCACCGATCGCGCCGCCCAGCTCGGACACCACACAGCCGGAGGCAGGCGAGATCCGCTCGTCCAGCCTGGTCGCGAGCTCGACCGCCCGGTCGTGGGCCGCGAGGTGGTGCACCGCGAGCTCGACGCTGGTTGCCCCCGTCTCGGCAGCGGCCTGCTCGGCCAGGTCCACGAGCCGCGCCACCGCCCGGTTGGTGGTCCGCACCTTCTCCAACGGCACGATGCGGCCGTCCTTGACGTGCAGGACCGGCTTGACCGCGAGCGCCGTGCCGAGGAACGCCGCCGCCGAGCCGATCCGGCCACCCCTGCGCAGGTACTCGAGGGTCTCGACCATGAAGAACGTCCTGGTCCGCGCGGCAGCGGCCGCCGCGACGTCCTCGACCGAGGCACTCGACGCACCACCGGCCGCCGCCGTCGCCGCCCGCAACACGGCGAACCCGAGGCCCATGACGGCGGTACGCGAGTCGACGACCCGCACCCGGTCGTCGCCGACCTCCTTCGCGGCCAACCGCGCCGACTCCCAGGTCCCGGACAGCTCACGGGAGAGGTGTACGGACACGATGCCGTCCGCGCCGTCGTCGAGCAGCCGTTGGAAGGTCTCGGCGAACTCCTCGGGGTTCGGCCGCGACGTCGTCACCGCGCGCCGTCCGGTGAGCGCGGCAGCCACGTCCGAGGGTCCGATGTCGACACCGTCGCGACCGGAACAGTCGTCGATCAGCACGTGGATCGGCACGACGTGCACCGCATGCCGGTTGGCGAAGCCATCCGGCAGGTACGCACTGGAATCGGTGACGACGGCGACCGGCACGGAGGGAGCCTACGTGGTCGGCGCCGGGATGAGCGTCAGCCCGGCCGACGCAGCAGCGCGCCTGCCTCGTCGGCAAGGGCCTTGCCTACCAGCTCGTGTGCTTCCCAACCCCAGTGCATGCCGTCCGGGTTGGCACGCCCGCCGAACACGTGATCTCCGACCAGCGCGGGGAGATCCAGCAGGGGCACACCCGTCCGTTCGCCCCAGGCACGGACCGCGGTTGCCGCGGCCAGGTGGCCTGTGTGGACATACCCGTACGAGCCGGCGACGTGTACCGAGGGCACGACTCCGACCGTGGGCAGGTCCGGCCGCAGCATCCGGATCGAGCCGAGGATCCGGTCCAGGTAGTGGACTGTCAGCGCGGGCGGCAGGGCGACCGGCCGGCCCCGGGTGCCCTTGGCGAGCCACGGCTGTGCGGCGACGTAGCGGTCCCGCACCCAGCGCCGAAACGGGTCCGGCCGCAGGTAGCGCAGGCCTTCACGGAGGTAGGTGGGCAGTGGCGACGGCAGGGTGTCCATGCTGCCGACGGCGAGTACGAGCACGTCGACCTTGGGCAGCTGTGTCCACACCCTGGGGTCGCCTGCCAGCGTCCAGAACGCGTCCCGCGCGGTCCAGCCCGACCGTGCGAACAGCTCGGCGTGCCCGCCCAGCATGGTGGCCGCGCGGTTGGGCCACAGTCGCTCGTCGTCGGAGGGACACGGTCCGTCCGGTCCCTGGAAGCTCAACGAGTCCCCGAACACCAGCAGGGTCGTCATGCTCAGCCGGTGATCCCCGCGTTGTAGGCGATCAACCGCCAGGCCAGCCCGCTCGAAGCGCGCCGGGCCAGCACCACCCAGTGGCAGTTCCCGATGCCGCCCAGCTTCGCCCACGCGGCGACCGGCAGCTCCAGCAAGTGGCCGGTCAGCGCCGTGATCAACCCGCCGTGCGCGGCCAGGACGGCGGTGCCCTCGGCGGACTCGTCGAGCTCGGCGACAACCTCGGCGGCACGCGCCGCGACCTCCACCCGCGCCTCGCCGCCGGGCGGCGTCCAGGCCGGGTCCGTCTGCCAGAGCTGCCGCGCGCCTGGCCACTGCTCGTCCACCTGCGGACCGGTCATGCCCTGCCACAGGCCGAGATGGGTCTCACGCAGACGCTTGTCGAACCGCAGCGGCACGCCGGCGGCCTCGGCGAAGATGGTCGCGGTATCCGTGGCCCGCTTGAGGTCCGACGCGACGATCAGATCCGCCGAGAACCTGGCGAGAGCCGGTACCGCGAACTGGGCCTGCTTGCGGCCCACGTCCGTGAGCACGGAGTCCAGGTGGCCCTGCATCCGGCCCGCGGCGTTGTAGTCGGTCTCGCCGTGCCGCCACAGCACGAGCCGACTGAGTGTCACGTCGTCCCGCCGTTGGTCTCACCCACGCCGGCATCGGAGTCGAAGTCGATGCGCGGGCAGTCCTTCCAGAGCCGCTCGAGACCGTAGAAGGCACGCTCGTCGGCGTGCTGGACGTGGACGACCACGTCGACGAAGTCCAGCAGGACCCAGCGGCCTTCGCGCGCGCCCTCACGCCGCACCGGCTTGGTACCCGCGTCGCGCATCTTCTCCTCGACGTTGTCGACGATGGCGCCGACCTGCCGCTCGTTCGGCGCGGAGGCGATCACGAAACAGTCCGTGATGACCAGCTGGTCCGAGACGTCGAGCACGATCACGTCGCTGGCCAACTTGTCGGCTGCGGCGTTGGCAGCGACCAGCGCCAGCTCCCGTGCGTCGTGCGTTGCGGACACGTCACTCCTCGATAATGCGTATTCTGGTGAACCGGTCTGTTCAACCCTGGGAGAATACCCGGGCGGCGGCCGTTCGGGTCACGCGTTCCGGTACAGATCGCGCTTGGAGATGTACTGGACAACCCCGTCGGGCACCAGGTACCACACGGGGAGGCCAGACGCGACCCGCTCCCGGCACGCCGTCGAGGATATCGCCATCGCCGGCACGTCGATGAGGCTCACCGACCCGTTGGGCAGATGGGTGTCGTCCAGGTTGTATCCGGGCCTGGTCACGCCGACGAAATGGGCCAGCGAGAACAGCTCCTCGGCCTGCCGCCAGGACAGGATCTGCTGCAGCGCGTCGGCGCCGGTGATGAAGAAGAGCTCCGCGTCCGGGAAGGCGTTGCGCAGGTCGTGGAGCGTGTCGACGGTGTAGGTGGTGCCGCCCCGCTCGACGTCGACCCTGCTGACGGAGAAGTGCGGGTTGGACGCGGTCGCGATGACGGTCATGAGGTAGCGGTCCTCGGGAGCGCTGACCTTGCGGTCGGTCTTCTGCCACGGCTGGCCGGTGGGCACGAAGATCACCTCGTCCAGGTCGAACTGTGCCTGAACCTCGCTGGCGGCGACCAGATGCCCGTGGTGCACGGGATCGAACGTGCCACCCATGATCCCGATCCGACGACCCGTCATAGCTGGTCAGCGTACGTGTCAGGGGTCGTCGACGTGTATGTCGTCCACCACTTTCCCGTACGAAAGTCCCATTCGCTCGGCCCTCTCCTGGCCCACTCGCCCCCGATGCGCCATCGTGGACCCCGTGGACGAGCAAGCACTTCGCAACTCAGCAGAAACCCGGCTCCGCGCCCTCGCAGGCGAAGGCGCATCCCTGCGGGACGACCAGTGGACCGCCATCGAGGCGTTGGTCGTCAACCGCAGGCGTGCCCTTGTCGTGCAACGCACGGGGTGGGGCAAGTCAGCCGTGTACTTCCTCGCCACCGCTCTGTTACGAGAACTGGGCAACGGGCCGACGGTGATCGTGTCGCCGCTGCTCGCGTTGATGCGCAACCAGATCGAGGCGGCGGCGCGGGCGGGCGTGCACGCGGTGACGATCAACTCCGCGAACCTCGACCAGTGGCACGAGGCCGAGCAGGACGTCCTCGCCGGACGCACGGACGTGTTGCTCGTGAGCCCGGAACGCCTCAACAACCCGGACTTCCGCGAGTCGGTCCTGCCAGAGCTCACCGCGTCGGCAGGCATGCTCGTGGTCGACGAGGCGCACTGCATCTCCGACTGGGGACACGACTTCCGACCCGACTACCGCAGGTTGCGGACGTTGCTGGCCGAGCTCCCGGCAGGGGTTCCGGTGCTGGCGACCACGGCCACGGCCAACGACCGAGTGGTACGCGACGTGGCGGACCAGTTGGATCTCGGCCGTCGGGACACGCTCGTGCTGCGTGGCGAGCTGGACCGGGAGAGCCTGCACCTCGGGGTGCTGGAGCTGCCGAGCCCGCAGGCGCGGATCGCGTGGCTCGCCGAGCATCTCGGCGAGCTGCCCGGGTCGGGCATCATCTACACGCTCACCGTGGCCTCGGCGCACGAGACCGCGTCTTTTCTGCGGGACAACGGGTTCGAGGTGGCGGCGTACTCGGGACGGACCGATCCGGCCGAGCGGGAAAGCATCGAGCAGGACCTGCTGGCCAACCGGATCAAGGCCGTCGTGGCGACGTCGGCACTGGGCATGGGGTTCGACAAGCCCGATCTCGGCTTCGTGATCCATCTCGGATCTCCCGCCTCGCCGATCGCGTACTACCAGCAGATCGGCCGCGCGGGCCGCGGGGTCGAGCGGGCGGAGGTGTTGCTGCTGCCGGGTTCGGAGGACCAGGCCATCTGGAAGTACTTCGCCTCACTGGCATTCCCGCCGGAACCCCTTGTGCGTCAGGTGGTCGACACGTTGGCGAGCGCCGGGCGCCCGCTGTCCACAGTGGCTCTCGAACCGCGCTGCAACCTGTCCCGGTCGCGCCTGGAGATGGTCCTGAAGGTCCTGGACGTGGACGGCGCGGTGCAGCGGGTGAAGGGCGGCTGGCTCGCGACGGGCGCGGACTGGCAGTACGACGCGGAGAGGTATCGGGGTATCGCCGAGGCGCGGCGGGCCGAGCAGCAGACGATGCTCGACTACCAGTCGACGAGCAGTTGCCGCATGGAGTTCCTGCTGCGGCAGCTGGATGATCCACACGCGGCTCCGTGCGGCCGGTGCGACAACTGTGCCGGCGCCAGGTGGAGCATCGAGGTGTCGTTGGACCGGGTCGCTTTGGCCGGCGAGCGGTTACGTCGTCCCGGCGTCGAGGTCGAGCCGCGTCGTCAGTGGCCGAGCGGTATGGCCGGGCTGGACGTGCCTCTTTCTGGTCGGATCGGCGCCGACGCGGTCGCGGCGACTGGTAGGGCTCTGGGTCGGCTCACCGATGTCGGGTGGGGCAACCGTTTGCGTGACCTGTTCTCGCCAGGGTCGACCGTCCCGGACGGTCCGGTGCCCGACGACCTGTTCAACGCCTGTGTGCAGGTCCTGGCGTCGTGGGACTGGGAACAGCGCCCTGTGGGTGTGGTGACCATCGGCTCTCGGAGCCGGCCGAAGCTGGTCGCCGACCTGGGTGAGCGCCTCGCGTCGATCGGCCGGCTGAGTCTGCTGGGTGAGATCGGGTCCGAGCAGACGGGCGAGCCGAGGGCGAACAGCGCGTTACGTCTGGCCCAGGTGTGGCAGAAGCTGACTGTCGACGCTGGTCTCGCGGAGCGGCTGTACGGGCTGGACGGTCCGGTCCTGCTGGTCGACGACCGCATCGACACCGGTTGGACGATGACCGTCGCCGCGAAGCTCTTACGCGACACCGGGGTGCCGGCCGTGCTGCCGTTCGCCCTGGCCACGACCACCTGACAGGGGCGGCCTTGGGCTGACGGGCGAAGGAGATCGTCAAGGACCGTCTCCGGTTCGCGACTCGAGCGCTGCCTTCCAAGGGGATGTGGCAACCCTTTGTCCGTCCGGAGTCGACGCGTCCTCCGGGATGGAGAGGGTGGTGCGCGGAGGAGACGAACCGTGCCGGGGTGGTGCCCTGCATGGTTTGTTCAGGCACGGGCGTTGGTGCGCGTCAGTTCGGTGGTGCTTGGCGTGCACGCGTCACAGCCGATTCCGCTGCTCGAGGCGCGGTGGAGATGGCGGTGTCCGGGTCGGTCTGGGTAGGGCCGGCCTGGGCACCGACAACAGAGAGGAGACAGGGTTTGTTCGGTGATGCTTAGGGTCGGTCGTGCGGCGTTTGTTGCCTCGGTGAAAGGAGGATGGGTACGGGAAGATTGCGCGGTGGGCTGTCCGGTTCGGGGACTGGCTTGGCGTCAGAGACGGTGTTTCGAGGTGTTGGGTCAGTGGCGTAGAGGGACCAGGTCGTCGGCGTGGACTACCTCGCGGCGGTGTTCCGGGGCCAGGTCGCGGCTTGAGTGGCCTATCAGGGCGGGAAGCTCTGTCGAGTCGAAGGCCACGACACCTCTGGCTACCACGGTGCCGGTCGGGTCGGCCAGCTCCACGACGTCGCCCGCTTCGAAGTCGCCGGTCAGCGCGGTTATGCCGGCCGCCAGTAGGGACCTGCGGCGGTCGACGACGGCTCTTACGGCGCCTTCGTCCAGGTGGAGCTTGCCGTTCGGGTCGGCTGCGTAGGCCAGCCAGAAGCGTCTCGGGGTCAGGCGGCGGCCGCCCGTCGCGAACGCTGTGCCCACGTCGGCTGGTCCCAGGGCTCTGGCGGCGTCGGAGGCGGCTGCGAGCAGCACCGGTACGCCCGCTGCCGAGGCCAGGCGTGCCGAGGCCAGCTTGGTGGCCATGCCGCCGGTGCCTACGTCGGAGCCTGCGTCGTCCGCTTGCACGTGTGCGACGTCCCTGTGGTCCAGCACCTCGGGGATGCGTTGCGCTCCGGGGCGGCGGGGGTCGCCGTCGTACAGGGCATCGACGTCGGAGAGGAGGACCAGCGCGTCCGCTGCCACCAGGTACGCCACGAGGGCGGCCAGGCGGTCGTTGTCGCCGAAGCGGATCTCCTCCGTGGCCACGGTGTCGTTCTCGTTCACTACCGGGACCGCGCCCAGGGCCAGCAGGCGGGACAGGGTCCGTTGGGCGTTGCGGTAGTGGGAGCGTCGGACGACGTCGTCCGATGTCAGGAGGACCTGACCCACGCGGAGGCCATAGCGGGCGAAGGACGACACGTAGGCGTGGCCCAGCGCGAGTTGGCCGACGCTGGCCGCGGCCTGCTGGGTGGCCAGGTCTCGGGGGCGGCGACTGATGCCCAGCGGGGCCAGGCCCGAGGCGATGGCCCCGGAGGACACCAGGACCACCTGGCTGCCCGCGTTTCGGCGGGTGGCCAGGGCGTCGACCAGTGCGTCCAGATGGGCTGGGTCGAGGCCGCCCGCCGCAGTGGTGAGGGACGACGAGCCGACCTTCACCACGATCCGTCGGGCGGCCGCGACCTGCGACCTCGTCGCGGACAGCACACTGGTCACGGCTGCTTTTCGGCTTCCCGCTGGTCGATCTCGTCGACGTAGGTCTCGTCGGCGTGGGTGTCGTCGACGTAGGTGTCGTCGGCGGGGTCGTCGTCCTCGACGGCGGCTGGGTCGGCTGGGCCTGGGGGTGTGTCGCCGGTGGGGATGCGGCGGGCGATCTTGGCTGCCTTGCGTTCCGATGCGCCGACGCGGTTGTTGCGTGCCAGGCGGGGGTCGGCGCCTCGGCCGTGCATGACCATGTCGATGCCGGCCGGGGTGGAGGGTTCCCAGTCGAAGGTCATGGTGCCGATGGTGACCGGGCTTCCCGGTTGGGCGCCCGCCTCCGCCAGGGCCTGTTCCACGCCCAGGCGGGCCAGGCGGTCCGCCAGGTAGCCGACGGCCTCGTCGTTCTCGAACGCGGTCTGGCGGACCCATCGCTCCGGGCGCTCGCCTCGGACGATGAAGGCGCCTTCCTCGTCCGGGTCCTCGGCGACGGTGAAGCCGGTGTCGTCTACCGCCTGTGGGCGCAGGACGATCCGGCTCGCCTCCATGGCCGGGCGGGTGGCGCGGTCCTCCTCGATGATCTTGGCGAGGGCGTACGACAGCTCGCGCAGGCCCTCGTGGCTGGCCGTGGACACGGCGAAGACCGGCAAGCCGCGCTTCTCGAGGTCGGGGCGGACCATCTCGGCGAGTTCGCGGGCGTCCGGCACGTCGATCTTGTTGAGCACGACGATGCGCGGGCGGTCGGCCAGGCTGCCGCCCAGGGCGGGCGTGTACTGGGCCAGCTCCTGCTCGAGCACGTCGACGTCCGACACCGGGTCGCGGCCCGGCTCGTAGGTGGCGCAGTCGATGACGTGCACCAGCACCGAGCAGCGCTCGATGTGGCGGAGGAAGTCCAGGCCAAGGCCCTTGCCCTGGCTCGCGCCTGGGATCAGGCCCGGCACGTCGGCGACCGTGTACGTCGACTCGCCTGCCGTCACGACGCCCAGGTTCGGCACGAGCGTCGTGAACGGGTAGTCGGCGATCTTCGGACGCGCCGACGACAGGACCGAGATCAGCGACGACTTGCCTGCCGACGGGAAGCCGACGAGCCCCGCGTCGGCGACGGACCGCAGCTCGAGGACGAGGTCCGACTCCTCGCCCGGCTCGCCGAGCAGCGCGAAGCCCGGGGCCTTGCGGGCCCTCGACGCCAGAGCTGCGTTGCCGAGGCCGCCTCGGCCGCCTCGGGCCGCTACGAAGCGGGTGCCGTTGCCCGTGAGGTCGGCGAGGATCTCACCTTCCTCGGTCAACACGACCGTGCCTTCGGGAACCTTCAGCTCCAGCGACTCACCGGCGGCACCGTCGCGGTTGCTGCCCTGGCCCTGCTTGCCGTTGGACGCCTGGGCGTGCGGTCGGAAGTGGAAGTCGAGCAGCGTGTGCACGCCGTAGTCGACGACGAGCACGATGTCCCCGCCGTTGCCGCCGTTGCCGCCGTCGGGACCGCCGAGTGGCCTGAACTTCTCGCGGTGCACCGAGGCACAACCGTTGCCGCCGCTGCCGGCAGCCGCGTGGAGGACCACACGATCAACGAACCTGGACACTGCGAAACCTTCCTCAGAACGCAAAGGAGGGGCGGGCCGCATATCTGCCGGCCCGCCCCTCGTGGGTCTTGCTCAGATCGCGGGCTTCAGCCCTCGACCAGGACGATGTTCACGGTCTTGCGACCGCGCTTCTCGCCGAACTGGACCGCACCGGCGGCCAGGGCGAACAGCGTGTCGTCCTTGCCGCGGCCGACGTTGATGCCCGGGTGGAACTTGGTGCCACGCTGGCGGACCAGGATCTCGCCGGCGTTGACCTTCTGGCCACCGAAGCGCTTGACGCCGAGGTACTGGGCGTTCGAGTCGCGTCCGTTGCGGGAGCTGGACGCACCCTTCTTGTGTGCCATAGCTGTTCAGCTCCTACTTGGTCTTGATGTCGGTGACCTCGACGCGGGTCAGCTTCTGCCGGTGACCCTGGCGCTTGTGGTAGCCGGTCTTGTTCTTGAACTTGTGGATCCGAATCTTCGGGCCCTTGGTCTGGGTGACGATCTTGCCGAGCACCGAGACCTTGGCCAGCGCGTCGGCGTCGGTGGTGATGTCACCGTCGTCGACGACGAGCAGCGCGGGGAACGTGAGCTCAGCGCCCGGCTCACCGACGAGCTTCTCGACCTCGACGATGTCGCCAACGGCGACCTTGTACTGCTTGCCGCCGGTTTTGACGATCGCGTACATCGGACGCAACTCTCCTGCTACTCGACTGCTTCGGAAAACCTTGGGTGACGCGGCGGCCGGGCGAGATGACACCGGGCTCGCGCACGCGTCGGCCCACCAGCGCGGCGGGCCGACCTACAGGATACGTGCCCGTTGGGCGGAGGCCCAATCGGGGTCAGCCATCGTGCCCCGCGGACACCGGAGGGCCAGCCGGCCGCGACGCCGCGCGGCGCGGTTGGCGGCGGGGCGGAGTCGCCGGGGCGGGTACCACCGACTCTTCCGACTCGTCGGAGTCCGACCCCTCCGCGAACGAGGAGCCGTGGGCTGACGTCTCCGCCGACGATCGCTCGGACGACCGCGTCCCGAAGGACGACGCCCCGACCGACGACTGGTAGTCCGACGACCCCTGCGACGAGGACCCGTGCGTTGGGGCATCGGCGGCAGGCGGGCCGGTCACCGAGTAGTCGGCGGACCCGCCGCCGACGGCGCCAGACCCCGCATCCTCACCCGACGCAGCCGACGTCGATTCAGACGAGGCCGATCCGGCGGGGGTCTGCCCGGCAGAGGTGGAACGGGCGAACCGGTCCGACCCGGCAGAGGCGGACTCTCCGGACGCGGAGTCGGCGAACGTGTTCGACTCGTCGCTGCCGGTTGGGCCGTCGGAGGCGGAACCGAATGCGTCGGAACCGACCCCGTCACCCGACCCGGCGAGGCCCGACCCGACAGAGGTCGGGTCGGTGGCAGCTGACCCGGTGGATGCCCGGTCGACCGAGGAGGACCCGGCCGAGGTCAACCCAGCGGAGGCCGATCCAGCCGAAGCCGAACTGGCGGAGGTGGCGTCGACTGTGTCGGAACCGCCACCTCCCCTGGTGGCAGCGGAATCGGCGAACGTGTCGGAGCCGGTGGACGCGGCCGATTCGGTGCCGTCCGGGCCCGTGTGGGTGCCGTTGGCGGACGGGGATGCGGCGGCGGGTGAACCCGAGTGGTCGCCGCTGCCGTTCACGTGTGCGTGCGTGTCCTGGTGGGACGGGGTCGCCGTCGCGTCCGAGGACTCCAGGGGTGTGCCGTTCCGGGTCGCCGGTCGGTGGGCGCGGGTTCGGGTGCGACGCCGTTCGCCTCGGGGCTGCTCCTCGGGGGAGGGAGGCGTCTCGGCCTGGACCGGTGCCTCCTCGGGCTCCGGGGCGGGTTCGGTGTGCGTGTCGTCCTCGGGCCTGTCCGGGGTCTTGGTCGTGGCCTTCGCGATGTCGCGGACCGCTTCCTTCGCCGCCTGGGCCGCTGCTTCCTTCGCGGCGTCCTTGGCCTGGGGCTTGTCCTTCGTGTCCTTGGGCTCGTCGGCGCGACCGC
The DNA here is from genome assembly GCF_004364325.1 of Actinophytocola oryzae. Taxonomy (GTDB): domain Bacteria; phylum Actinomycetota; class Actinomycetes; order Mycobacteriales; family Pseudonocardiaceae; genus Actinophytocola; species Actinophytocola oryzae. The sequence goes on from NZ_SOCP01000026.1 coordinate 79,169, forward strand.
CCCGGGAGCGGCGGGTGCTGCCGCGCGCGGGCTCGGTGTGGCCGTTCGAGCCGTTCGGCTTGGTCACCGGCTCCGGGGTGACCAGCACGCCTCGGCCCTTGCAGTGCTCACACGTGGTGCCGAATGCCTCCAGGAGCCCGGTGCCCACGCGCTTGCGGGTCATCTGGACGAGCCCCAGCGAGGTCACCTCCGCCACCTGGTGGCGGGTGCGGTCCCGGCCGAGACACTCGGTCAGCCTGCGCAGCACCAGGTCCCTGTTGGACTCCAGGACCATGTCGATGAAGTCGATGACGATGATGCCGCCGATGTCGCGCAGCCGCAGCTGGCGCACGATCTCCTCGGCCGACTCCAGGTTGTTCCTGGTCACCGTCTCCTCGAGGTTGCCGCCCGACCCCGTGAACTTGCCGGTGTTCACGTCGATGACGGTCATGGCCTCGGTGCGGTCGATGACCAGGTAGCCGCCGGAGGGCAGCCACACCTTGCGGTCCAGGGCCTTGAGCAGCTGCTCGTCGATGCGGTACTCGGCGAAGACGTCCGTGTTCCCCACGTGTTTGCGGAGGCGGTCGGCCAGCTCGGGCGCCACGTGGCGCACGTACGCGTCGACCGTCTCCCATGCGATGCCGCCCTGGACGACCAGTGCGGAGAAGTCCTCGGTGAACAGGTCGCGGACGACCTTGACCAGCAGGTCCGGCTCCTCGTAGACCAGCGACGGCGCACCGACCTTGCGGGCACCGTTCGTGCCCTCGGTCTTGTCCTTGATGACCTGCCACTGCGCCTGGAGCCGCCGCACGTCGCGGGCCAGCTCCTCCTCGCTGATGCCCTCGGACGCGGTGCGGATGATCACGCCCGCGTCCTCAGGCACGACGCGCTTCAGCACGTCCTTCAAACGCCTGCGCTCGTTCTCCGGCAGCTTGCGGGAGATGCCCGTCGCCCCGCCGCCCGGCACGTACACCAGGAAGCGGCCCGGCAGCGAGATCTGCGTGGTCAGCCGGGCGCCCTTGTGCCCGACCGGGTCCTTGGTGACCTGCACCAGCACGCTGTCACCGGTCGACAGCGCCTGCTCGATCTTGCGGGCCTTGCCCTCGAGACCGGCGGCGTCCCAGTCGACCTCGCCCGCGTACAGCACGGCGTTGCGGCCCCGGCCGATGTCGACGAACGCCGCCTCCATCGACGGCAGCACGTTCTGGACCCTGCCCAGGTACACGTTGCCGACCAGCGACCCCGTGCCAGCCGAGGTCACGAAGTGCTCGACCAGCACGCCGTCCTCGAGCACGCCGATCTGGATCCGGTCGGCCTTCTCACGCACGACCATCGCCCGGTCCACCGCCTCGCGGCGGGCCAGGAACTCCGCCTCGGACAGGATCGGCGCACGCCTGCGACCCGCCTCGCGGCCGTCGCGGCGGCGCTGGCGCTTGGCCTCCAGCCGGGTCGAGCCGCGCACGCTGCGCACCTCGTCGCGGCCGTCGGACTCGGGCTTCTCCTCGCGGACCTCACGGGCCTCACGCGCCTCGCGGACGTGGACGACCGTGTTCGGCGGGTCGTCGTCGGTCGTGGCGCCTGCCTCGCCGTCGTCGCCACCGCGGCGGCGGCGCCTGCGACGGCGACGCCGTGAGGCGGGATCGTCGCCGTCCGCGGCCTCGGTCTCGTCGGAGTCCTCCGCCTCGGCGGGCTCCTCCTTGGTCGGCTTGGCGCGCCTGCTCGGCTTCTCCGGCTTCTCGGTGGCCTTCGGCTCGTCCTCGGCGACCTCGTCACCGGCCTCGTCCTGACCGCCCTTGCCCCTGCCGCGACCACGGCGGCCACGGCGGCGGCGCGGCCTGCCCTCGTCGGAGTCGTCGCCGAACGCCTCGTCGGTCTCGTCGGTCGCCTCCTCTTCCTCGACGACCTCCGGCTCCTCCTTGTCCTTGGCGCGGGCCGGGCGCTGCGGTGGTGCCCCGGTCGGCTCCGGCGGGAGGAACAGCGGGGACGCGGACGCGAAGACGGGCGTCGGCGGGATCACACGGGAGGACTCCGCCGGCGCCTGGCCGGACGGGGCCGGGCGGGTGCTCGGCTCGCTGAACGGCGAGTTGGTCCCCTGACGGAAACCGCTCTCGGCGGGCTGGGCAGACGTGGGCTCGGCCACCTGGGCCGGTTCCTCCGGCGCGGCGACCACCCCGAGGGCCTGGGCCACCCGGAGCGCCAGCTCACGGTCGATGCTCGACTGCACGCTGCGACCGTCGACACCGAGTTCGGCGACGGCGGCCAGAACCTCGCGGCTGCTCTTGTCCAGCAGCTTCGCCAGCGCGTGCACGCGGATGCGGGCAGGCAGATCCGCGAGTGCGGCTGCGATGGGGTCCCCGCCGGGGTTTCCGGCAGGGGTCGACATATCCGACATGTAGCTCCTTCACCCCCGGGCGCGTCCGCAGGGCCGGTACCTCGGCACCGGCACTCTCAGACGCGGCCACACAGGGGCCTCGTTGTCCAGCTTCACCGTGCTCCATCGGTGAAGCGTTGCTGTCTATCGCCGTCGCAGCAGCGACGGGAATCCTCGCCTCACGCCGTGTGTACCGGGTGGCCCGGCGACCACGGCAGGTCAGTCACGACGTCGCGCCGGGCGTCACCCGATCGCCGAGGCCCGCGCGGCCCGATCCTGGGCCAGCGGGTCGGACAGACCTCCGCCGTCGTCGAGCCGCCCCTGGGCCATCCGGGTCGCCTTCGCGGGCACCGGCGGTTCCAGAGCGGCGACGACACGGAGCGCGCTCAGCACGTCGTCCGGTCGCACGGCAGGTGTCAGTTGCCGGACAACCACGACGAGTATCCCACACGCCTCGCCGGGTGGTGCCGAAGGAGACACGGCCGGGTCATCTTCGACCCGTCCGGTGACGACCGCGGCCCTCGCGTCGATGGTCCGCATCCCGTGCTTCGTGAGCCGCTCGACCTCGACGACCTCGGCATCGAGCAACCGCGAGAACGCCGTACGCAGTGTGTCCGGTGACACACCCGAAAGCTCGATGCGCCACAGGCTCGCCTCCATGCGGTCCGCGAGCGACCCGCCGTCGGCCCCGACCGGCACCCCGACCGCCTCCAGCACGTCGAGACCCGGGGGCATGGCCGCGTCCAGCATGTGGACCAGCGCGTCCGGTTCGAGCTCCTCGACCAGCTGCAGCTCGACGTACTCGGCCTCGCTCGCGACCCCGGTCGGCGACGCGCCGATCCAGGAGATCCTCGGGTGCGGGTTGAAGCCCTGGGAGTACGCCATCGGCACCTTCGCCCGGCGCAGCGCCCGTTCGAAGGCGCGGGCGATGTCCCGGTGTGAGGTGAACCGCAGCGGGCCGCGCTTGGCGTAGCGAAGCCGTAGCTTCTGCACCGCCGCCGCGGAGGGATTCGGGCGGTCGTCGCTGGTCAGCGTTACTCCTTCTGGTGGTATCCGGCTCGTCCGGTGGTGTACACCCGCCGATGCTGGCACCGTACCCCCAGGCCAATTCGGACAGCGAGCTTGTCGGGCAGCGGCAGGCTGGCTACCGTCCGGACATTGGAGTGCCGGCATTCCCCGGACCGGCCGCCCCAACAACTGGAGGTCACCCCGTGCCTCTGCTGCGCCGTGTGCCGGCGGCAGCGGTCAGTGCCGTGGTACTCGCGACATCCCTGGTGACGACCGGTGCGAACGCGAGTGCCACTGTCGTGGACCCACCGCGCGACGCCTGCTCACAAAGTGGCGCGGAGCTGCGTTACCTCGTTCTGCTGACCCCCGGCACCACCGAGGCGGAGGCCTCGGCGGACGTCACGGCGGCATGTGGCGCGCTGAGCGTGTACTACCCGGAGATCGCCGTCGGGGTGGCCGGCTCGGCCGACGCGGCGTTCGGGACGCTGATGGGCACGGACCGGGCGTTCAGCGCCGAGAAGGTGCTGAAGGCGAACCAGAACCGGGCCGGGAAGGTGAAGGGCGGCGAGTCGGTCACGGCCGACCCGGCGGACGTGGACCCCTCGGACCTCACGGGCCAGCAGTGGGACATGACGATGATCGGCGCGGACCGTGCCAGGAGGATCACGCCGGGTAGCAGGGACGTGCTCGTCGGGGTCCTCGACTCGGGCGTGGACCCCGACCACCCCGACCTGACGGCCGCGCTGGACCCGGCGGCCTCCGCCGGGTGCCTGACCGGCAGGCCCGACACGTCGCAGACGGCCTGGGAGCCGACCGCGTCGTCGCACGGCACCCACGTCGCTGGCACCATCGCGGCGGCGGACGACGGCCACGGCACGACCGGCGTGGCACCCGGGGTGCGGATCGCCTCGGTGAAGGTGGTCGACGACAGCGGCTACATCCTCCCCGAGTACGCCGTGTGCGGGCTGATGTGGGCGACCGCCAACAAGATGAAGGTGACCAACAACAGCTACTTCGTCGACCCCTGGCTGATGACGTGCGACCGGGACAGCGAGCACGTGGTGTACGAGTCGGTGCGGCGCGCGGTGGACTACGCGACCCAGCACGGCGTGCTGACCATCGCCGCCGCCACGAACGAGGGCGCCGACCTGGCCGACCCGAGTGGCCGGACGGCCGGGAATCCCGCGTCGTCGCACCGGCGGACACTCGACTCGAGCTGCAAGGTGTTGCCCGCGGGGCTGCGTGGCGTGGTCGCGGTGTCCGCGGTCGGGCGCAACGAGCTGAAGGCGAGCTACAGCTCCTACGGTCTCGGCGTGGTCGACGTGGCCGCGCCGGGCGGGGAGACCAAGCAGCAGGCCTACGACCCGTCCGGCGGCAAACAGCAGGACAACTCGTGCGTGCTGTCGACCGTGCCCGGCGGCTACGACAGCCTGTGCGGCACGTCGATGGCCACCCCGCACGTGGCCGGGGTGGCCGCGCTGCTCGCGTCGGAGCACCCGTCGGCGACACCGCAGACGCTCAGCAAGATGCTGACCGAGCAGGCCGAGCCGCTCCCCTGCCCGGCCGACTACGACCTGGACGGTACCGGCGCGCAGGACGCCTACTGCACGGGCTACGAGCCGTACAACAGCTTCTACGGCCACGGCCTGGTGAACGCCCTCGCCGCGGTGACTCCCTAGACGGGGGTCAGCGGCAGCAGCTTGCGCCCGGTGGGGCCGATCTCGATGTCGGTGCCCATGGACGGGCAGACACCGCAGTCGAAGCACGGGGTCCAGCGGCAGTCGTCGAGCTCCTGTTCGGACAGCGCGTCCTGCCAGTCGTCCCACAGCCACTGCTTGTCGAGGCCGGAGTCGAGGTGGTCCCACGGCAGGACCTCGTCCTCGGTGCGCTCGCGGGTGGTGAACCAGTCGAGGCTCACGCCGAGCGGCTCCAGCTCGTTCGCGGCGGCCTCGATCCAGCGCTCGTAGGAGAAGTGCTCGCTCCAGCCGTCGAACCGGCCGCCCTCGCGCCAGACCCGCTCGATGACGCGGCCGACGCGGCGGTCACCACGTGAGAGCAGTCCTTCGACGAGGCTGGGCTTGCCGTCGTGGTAGCGCATGCCGATGTTGCGGCCGATGCCCCGGTCGGAGTTGACGGCGTCACGCAACTTGCGCAGGCGCGCGTCCACGGTGTCCGGGTCGCACTGGGGTGCCCACTGGAACGGCGTGTGCGGCTTGGGGACGAAGCCGCCGATGGAGATGGTGCAGCGGATGTCCTTGCGGCCACTGGCCTTCCGGCCCGCGCGGATGACCTCCTGGGCCATGGCGGCGATCTGCAGCACGTCGTCGTCGGTCTCGGTCGGCAGGCCGCACATGAAGTACAGCTTCACCTGGCGCCAGCCGTTGGCGTAGGCCGCGCTGACCGTGCGGATGAGGTCGGCCTCGGAGACGGTCTTGTTGATGACGCGGCGGATGCGCTCGCTGCCGCCCTCCGGCGCGAAGGTCAGGCCGGAACGGCGCCCGTTGCGGGACAGCTCGTTGGCGAGGTCGATGTTGAACGCGTCGACGCGGGTGCTCGGCAGTGAGAGGCCGGTGTTGGTGCCCTCGTAGCGGTCCGCGAGGCCCTTGGTGATCTCCGCGATCTCGGAGTGGTCCGCGCTCGACAGGGAGAGCAGGCCGACCTCCTCGAAGCCGCTCGCCTCCAGGCCCTTGTGGACCATGTCGCCGATGCCCTGGATGGACCGCTCGCGCACGGGCCTCGTGATCATGCCTGCCTGGCAGAAGCGGCAGCCCCGGGTGCAACCGCGGAAGATCTCGACGCTCATCCGCTCGTGGACGCTCTCGGCGAGCGGGACGAGCGGCTTCTTCGGGTACGGCCAGGCGTCGAGGTCCATCGTGGTCCGCTTGGCCACGGTGGCGGGGACGCGGTCGCGGTTGGGCACGACCGGGTCGAGGGCGGCGCCGGTGTAGGTGACGTCGTAGAACCGGGGGACGTAGACGCCGCCGGTCTCGGCAAGGCGGGTGAGGATCTCGTCGCGTCCGCCGGGGCGGCCCTCCTGCTTCCAGGCACGCACGAGGTCGGTGATCTCGAGGACCGCCTCCTCGCCGTCGCCGAGCACGGCCGCGTCGACGAAGTCGGCGATCGGCTCGGGGTTGAACGCCGCGTGACCACCGGCGAGCACGATCGGGTGGTCCTCGGTCCGGTCCGCCGCGTGCAGCGGGATGCCGGCGAGGTCGAGCGCGCCGAGGAGGTTCGTGTAGCCGAGCTCGGTCGAGAAGCTGACCCCGAGCAGGTCGAAGGCGCCCACGGGGCGGTGACCGTCCACCGTGAACTGCGGCACACCGTGCTCGCGCATGAGCGCCTCGAGGTCGGGCCAGACCGCGTAGGTCCGCTCGGCGAGGACGTCCGCCAGCTCGTTGAGCACCTCGTAGAGGATCATGACGCCCTGGTTGGGCAGCCCGACCTCGTAGGCGTCCGGGTACATCAGCGCCCACCGCACCGTGGTGGTGTCCCAGTCCTTGACCGTGGAGTTCAGCTCTCCACCGACGTACTGGACCGGCTTGGACACCCTCGGCAGCAACGGCTCCAGCTGGGGAAAGACGGACTCAACGCTCATAGTGGCCCCAAGGGTAACCCCCACCCGCGCGAGCCGTTCAGCGCAGGAGCAGAACCCCCAGCCTGCGGGCCGACACCACCACACCGACCCCTGCCATCACCACGAAGTACGCGGCGTGACCGAGCAGGGCCGGCTCGACCACGCCCGCGCACAGCTTCCGCATGAGCTCGATCGCGTGGTAGAGCGGGAGGCACTCCACCACCGCCCCCACCGCCGGTGGGTACACCGTGAGGGGGAAGAACGTCGTCGAGAACAGGAACATCGGCATCAGGGCGAGCTGGATCAGGTCGAAGTCCTGCCACGACCGCATGAACGTCGTGCACGCCATCCCCACCGAGGCGAACGAGAACGCGACCAGCAGCGACGCGGGCAGCGCCAGGAGGGCCCACGGGGATGCCAGCAGCCCCATCACCAGCATCACCGTCAGGAAGCCCGCCGCGTACAGCCCACCCCGCAGCAGGGCCCACGTGATCTCCCCTACCGCGACGTCGACGGGGCCGAGCGGCGTGGCCAGCATCGCGTCGTAGAGCCTGGCGTACTTGAACTTGAAGAAGATGTTGAAGGTGGCGTCGTAGATCGCGCCGTTCATCGCCGACGCCGCCAGCAGCGCGGGCGCGAGGAACGCCACGAAGCTCACCCCGGCGACCTCGCCCACCAGCGAGCCGAGGCCGACGCCCATCGCGAACAGGTAGAAGAGCGGTTCGCAGAAGCCGGACACCACCGTGAGCCAGGCCCGCCGGTTCACCAGCAGGGACCGTTCGACCAGCACGTGCGCGCGGCCGACGTACAGACCGGCGGGTACCACCCTCAGCAGCATCACGCGGCCAGCCTCCTGGTGAAGGTGCGGACACCGAGCCACGTGCCGACGGCCAGCATCGCGAGCAGGAACGCGAGGTGACCGAGGGTGGCGGACAGCGAGAGGTGGCCGAGTGCCGCGCCGCGGCTCAACTCCGTGCCGTGCCACAGGGGTGTCGCCCAGGCGAGTGGCTGCGCCCATCCGGGTAGCTGTGTCACCGGGAAGAAGGTGCCCGCGAACAGGGTCATCGGCACCACCACGAACCTGAACAGCGCGCTGATCTGCTGTCCCTCGCTGTACAGCGTCGCGGAGTACGCGGCGACCGGCGCGGCCAACGCCAGGCCGCTGAGCACCGCCACCGGCAGCGAGAGCAGCACGCTGGGGCTGGTCAGGGTGCAGAGCGCCGCGGCGGCTGCCAGGTACCCGGCCCCGGACACGGTCAACCGAGCCGCCACCCAGAGCAGGTGGCCGCCGAAGATCTGGCCGGGCGTGATGGGAGACGCGGCGATGCCGAGGTAGGTCTGCTGCCACCTGAACGCCGACAGGACGGGATAGGTCGACTCGAACGCCGCGATCTGCACGGCCGTCGCTACCAGGAGCGCGGGTGCCAGGTACACGACGTAGGCGAGGCCGCCGGTCTCGGCGCCCGGCGTCACCTGGGAGCCGAGGCCGAACCCCAGCGCCAGCAGGAACAGCACCGGCTGGACGACGCCGGACACGACCGTGGCACGCCAGTTGCGGCGGTACCACGTCCACGTGCCGTCGACGACCATCAGCGCGGCCCGCACCGGGCCGATGGCCCGCGCCGGCGCGTTCCCCGGTTGGGTCATCCACTCTTTCGCCATGAACGCCTCCACCAGTCGGGGGCGGAGCAAGGGGCCGATCGGATGATAAACACATTCCGTGGCTGAAGCTTCACTCTTTCGCCGGACATCCATTTCTCGCTCGATAAGGAAACATTTTCTGTTGGTTTCGCCATGGACGAAAGGCCACAGAGTGGTTCTGCGCGCACGCCCGTCCCGCCATGACACCGCCGCCATGGGTTTTCTTTCCGTGGCCGCCGATCTCATGGACGCGTATCTCCAGGCGGAGCCTATCGGCCACCGGCAGTCCCAACAGCTCGGCCACTTCACCTTCCCGACGGCGCTGGAATGGCTGCGCACCGACGACGTCATCCGCCTGGCCCCGAAGTGGTCCTCCGGTGAGGCGGCGCGGCGGCGGGCGTTCTTCAGCCGGTGGCCGACCCGTGACGCCTTCCTCGCCGACGCGGTGGTCTACGCGCTGCTCCGCGAGCAGCCCGAGATCCCGACGCAGCGACACGCCGGTGACACCTCGATGTCCCAGCTCATCGGGCACGTGACCGAGGACCTGCTGACGAGCCTCGTCCAGCACCCGCGCAGCTACCTCGTGCTGCACCTCGGCCCGCTGCTCCCCCGGCACCCGGAGCTGACCAGGGCGCTGTCCCCCGGCTCGCACGAGGCGACGCGCGCGTGGCTTCGGCTATACCACATGCTTTCCGACCAGCACGACCTCGTGCTGCGTCCCGAGTGGACGTTCAAGCGGCTGGCCAGCGTGCTCCAGGCCATGCTCGACGGGTTCGTGCTGCGCTACCGGCTGCGGCCGGGCGGACATCCGCGCCACAGCTGGAAAGAGGCCAACATCCTCGCCGACGCGGTGGTCGCTCTGCTGCTCGGCGCGGTCGACTGGAACCTCAGTGGACAGTCGGGGCGGGAGGCGCTCGACTCGCTGACGTAGCGCGTGCCCGCCGCCGTGGGCACGCGCTCTCGCCGTTGCTACAGGCCGTACCTGCTCTTCAGGTGACGCCACCAGTCACGGAGCATCCACTTGTCGAACTCCGTGATCTGTGTCGCGCTGCCCGCCTTCATGAGGAAGCCGCCCACGCCGGTCGGCGTCCAGTCGTAGAAGTCGTCGAGGCCGAACGTGTGCCCGACCTCGTGCAGGTAGATGTGGATGTTCTCGGCGTTGAGGTTGCCGGTGAAGTACTCACTGCCGACCCGCTGCCCCCAGTCACCGCCCGCGCCACCACCGAACCCGGCGGTCAGCCACAGCGACATGTCGTAGTGCCTGGCGGCACCGCCGGGGCACTGCGAGTAGTTGCCGTCCTGGTGGAAGAACCGGCCGCAGCCGCGTGCGCACTGCGGTGCGTTCTCGTTGATGTCGTTGACGTAGACGTCGACCGAGTTGTCCGTCCACTGCAGAGTCGAACGGTTGCGCACCGCCCAGCCGACCACCTTCACCGGCACGGTCTGGTAGGGCCAGTTCTCCCAGCCCTGGCCGTTCTCCTGCATCACGTTCATCCACTTGGTGAACTGGCGGGACAGCGCGGCGTGGATCTGGTCGCGCAGCGCGGCGGACACCGGTGCACTGGAGTCCCAGCGCACACAGTAGTTGACGTACCCGCGGTTGGCCATGATCTGGTCCCAGCCGTAGTTGCGGAACCCGTACAGGTTCCCGTACGTGCTCTCGACGTGCTGCCACACCTCGTTGAGCGGTGTCACGAGGTTCGACGGCGGGTTCCACGCCTGGATCGAGACGTCGGCCTTCGCGGTGCCCGTTCCCGCCGCGAGCACAATCGCGGCGAGTGGGGCGAGTATTCGGACAAGGATCTTTCGCATAGCGACTCCTGTTTCGCTTGCAGGGTTGCGACAGGCGCTATTTCTCTTCGGTATTCGGTTGTGCGGCGCTCAGCCTCCCTGGCCTCCGCGCCGAACCTCGACCGTGGCAAGGACTGTGCGAGGAATGTCGGTGGTGTAGCCGGGCACGGTAATACGACCAGGACGCGAAACCTGCGCGATGGAGACCGGTGCCCAGATGACGGGTGAGTCCACGTGTGTCCCGTCCGCGTAGACGCGGGTGACCGTGGCAGGCATGGTGGGCGGGATGCCCTGGCGGGTCTCCAGTCGCGGCACCTCGACGGTCGACGGCTCGTTGTGGACCTGCCACTCCAGCACGCCGACCGACGCCGTCTCACCACGCAGGACGGCCCGCAGGCGGGTGGTGGTCACCCCGGGGAAGTCGTCGTGCACGTACCTGTTCGCGGCGACGTCGTAGGTGCCGGGGATGTCCACGAAGGACGTGCCGTCCCAGTACTGGAGCTTCCAGGACGCCGGGAGCCGCACGCCCCCGCCGTCGTCGAAGAAGTAGAGGTCGGAGGCGTTGACCCGCACGGGGTTCGGCCACTCCAGCTGCACCCAGTGCTCGCCCTGTTCCGGCCAGGTGCCCCAACGGCGGTTGACGCCGTCGTTGGAGGAGGGCGGGTCGACGCCGTCGTTGACCGCGGCGGCCAGCTCCCACGGCGAGGTGTAGGAGGCGGTCACCGTGGCCGCGGTCGCGACGTTGGCCACCGCCGGGATCGCGGTCGCCGTGACGTCCACCGTGGAGACAGACGACCGCTCGCCGTCGGACGCCGTCAGCCTCAGCTGGTAGTCGCCGGGTTCGGTGAAGGTGGCGAGGGTGCTGGGCGTGTTCGGGTCCGCGAAGACGACGCTGCCGGGGCCGCTCACCTTCGACCAGGCCGAGGTGAGGGCACCACGCGGCAGCGCGTCGTCCTTGACCACGCCGGTCAGCCGCGCCTGGCCTGCCTGGCGGAACGACGAGTCCACCGTGGCCAGCGCGTACGGCGCCGCGTTGCCGACGGGCGGTGGAACCACGCCCGTACGGAACACCTGCAGCTCCTTGAGCCCGGTTCTGTGACCGGACTGGTGGGTCATGAGCACCCGGAGCCGCTGGGCCGTGAGTGCCGGGAACCGCACGTGGTTGTAGTTCGCCCTCGGGATCGCGGGTGTCCGCGCCTGGCCCGGCACGTCCACCCACGCCGTGCCGTTGTGGTACTGCACGCGGTAGGTCGCGGGTTCGGCGAGACCCGTTGTGGTGCGGTCGCGGTAGAAGTACAGCTTCATGTCGTCGACCTGTCGCGGCGTACCGAGGTCGACCTCGACGGTGTCCTCGGCGTGCGGCGAACCACGGCTGCTCCAGATCGGCGCGCTCACGGTCGTGCCGTCGACCGCCGCGGCCGGGCTGCTGCCGGACGCGGTGTACGACGCCGACGCCGGCCCGCCCACGGCCAGGTCCGGTGCCGCCGACGTCAGGTCCGCACCGGCCTTCTGGAACAGGTCGACCACGCGCTCGCCCGTCAGCACGACGTCCGCCGGAGCGTGCACGCCCTCGATGCCCGTGCTGTACAGGACGTTCCCGGTGGTGTCGACCTGCCCGGTCGCCGGGTCCCACACCGCCTTCGTGAGGCGGTCGACGGTGAACGCCCTGGCGCCGTCGAGGAACACCGAGTAGCCCTCCGGCACGCCGGGGTAGTGGGCGACGCCGTCGGCCGGGTCGTCCCACACGACCGTCAGGTCACGGTCCCGGTAGCGCAGGTTGTCGACCATGGCGTGGTCCCAGCCGATGTCGATCGGCGCCAGTTCCACCTTCGCGTCGGTGCGTGGCCGCAGTCCCAGCACGTCCTCGATCACGGTCCAGTTGCTGCTGCCCAGGATCGTGTGGTGGATGAACGAGCGACCGCCGATCGTCCGGGTGGCGGGGTTCCAGTCGTACCAGTACTCGTTGGAGTCCGGCCACGCCGTGTCGCCGCCGATGAACGCGGCCCAGGAGTTCCAGTACAGCAGCTTCTTGTAGTCCGTCGCCGTGAGGTGGGGCGTGGTGTAGTTGTGCAGCACCGACGAGAAGAGCCGGAACTGGACGGTCGAGTTGATCTGCGAGAAGTTGTTCGAGCCGGGGTTGCCCTGCTCGGCCGCCTCCGCCTTGTCGGCCTGGTTCGCCGTGTAGAACGGGAAGATCGGGTACTCGGCGGGGTCGGCGAACAACCGCAGCGCGTCGGTGTAGGGCTCCTCGTCCGGGACGGCGCCGACGGAGAACGGGTAGTAGTTGTTGATCTCCTTCCACGGCACGTGCGTGTCCGTGGCCACGTGGCGGTGCTCGAACAGCCGGTCGTCCGGGTTCCACAGCACGTCGAGGATCGCGGTGCGGACGCGGTCGGCGATGCCTCGCAGCTCGGCGGCCTTCGCCGCGTTGCCCAGCTGCTCGTACGCCGCGGCGGCGGCCAGCGCGCCGCTGTACTGGTAGGCGGCCTCCGCGCGGTCCAGGTTGCCGTCGCGCCAGTGGAAGGAGACGGCGTCGGCGTCGTTGCCGGTCAGCGCGCCCCAGTCGTACTCGATGAGGCCGTTGCCGTCGTGGTCGTAGAAGTCCAGCTGTCCCTTGACGTCACCCTCGGCGTAGCGGGCCAGGTTGGCCACGATCGGCGCCTGGCCGCCGTGGACCTCGTAGCTGCGCCACGCGGCTTCGGCGATGTACTGGGTGTAGCTGTTGCTCCAGTTCTCCGGGTCGCCGGGGTTGTCCACGAATCGGCCGCCGCCGGACGACTCGCCGGTCGACACCCACGGTCCGTAGGAGTACATCGGGTCACGCAGGTACTTGAGGTCGTCGATGAACATGGGGACCGTCAGGGCGATGGCGTTGTTGTAGCCGAGGACGCCCTCGATCGAGGTGGGGAACTGGAAGTCGTTGCCGGGGATGTCGGCGTCGAGGAAGTTGAAGCGCATCAGCCACCAGCGGTAGTAGACGTGCTTCTTGATGGCGGGCTCCGGCACGTCGACGTACGGGATGTTGTCTGCCCACCAACGGTTGTAGGTCCGCACGTGGGTGGCGAACGCGTTGGCGGGCGAGAGCCCCCGGTACTGGTCGTACTCGGTGCGGGACGCGGGGATCTCGTCGGCCACGAAGCCGAGCTGGACCTTGACGGTGACGGTCTGTCCACTGGGAACCGTGACCTCGCCTGCCAGCTTGCCGCCGCTCGGGCTGAGCCCCTGCGCGGACAGCCGCGGGAAGATCGTGGTGAGGCGTTCGCCCCGCGAGTTGCGGACCTCCTGCAGGCCGGTCAGCTCGGCGCCTGTCGCGGTGCGGGTGAACGGGGAGTCCACTGTCAGGGCAAGGGTTCGCGACGCCGCGCCGGTGTTCGTGAGTGCCATGACGGTTACCGCGACGTTGTCGTGCGTGACGAACTTCTTCACCCCGGCGCGGAGATCGCTGTTGGTGTAGGAGCCACTCCAGTAGCTGGGCGTCTGCAGGCGGTCGGCGACGTTCTCCGTGAAGCCACCGCCGCCGATGGTGACGGTGTAGGCGTTCTGGTTCGAGAACGAGCCGAAGAACTCGTTGTAGTAGGCGACCCGGCCACCGAAGCCGATGACCGCGTTGTCGTGCTGTCGCATGTAGACGGTCCGACCGCGGGTCATCAGCCAGCTGCCTGCCGGATCGTTGCCCCTGCGGGCAAGCAGGCGGTCCATCCAGAAGTCGGTGCCACCGGCCTCGGCGTCGTACATCGCACGCATCATGCGGTTGCCGTAGGCCACCGGCTCGGCGGGCGGCGGCTGACCGGTGAAGGTCGGGAACCCGATGGCCTGCTCGGCGCCGGCAGGTGTGTCGACCGCGGTCAGCATGGCGGCGGCGAGCACGGCCGCGAGTACCGGCGGTCTCCACCTCGTCGTGGAGATTCGCATCTCTGTCACCTCGTCACCGAAAACGTTTTCGGCTCTTTGAAGGTAAAGCTGGCGTTAGAGTTGTGTCAAGCAGCGAAACCTCTTCACGAAAGGCGTGCCGTTGACGAGGCAGCGTTCGGGATCGGTCACCCTCACCGACGTGGCGAGGTTGGCCGGCGTGTCCGTCGCCACCGCGTCCAAGGCGCTGAACGGCCGCGACGAGGTGGCGACGGCGACCCGCGACCGTGTGGTGGCGGCGGCGGAGAAGCTGTCGTTCCAACCGAACGCGCTGGCCCGTGGCCTGATCTCCGGACGTACCAGGACGATCGGGCTCCTCACCGACGAGTTGGGCGGCCGCTTCGCCATCCCGGTCCTCCTGGGGGTGGAGAACGCGCTGGGCAACGAGCAGATGTCGGTGTTCCTGTGCGACGCGCGAGGCGACCCGATCCGGCGGCGGCACTACATCCGCACGCTGCTCGCCCGCCAGGTCGACGGCCTCATCGTGCTGGGCGACAGCAACGACGTGCGCTCGTCGGTGACGAAGGACATCCCGGTGCCGGTGGTCTACGTCTACGGCGAGTCGGACGACCCCGCCGACCTGTCACTGCTCGCCGACGACGCCGGTGGCGCACGACTGGCCGCCGAACACCTGGTGTCGTTGAACCGCAGGCACATCGGCCACATCACCGGCCCGTCGAGCTACCGCGCGGCCCGCGACCGCGCGACGGCACTGCGGGAGGTGCTGTCCGAGGCGGGCCTGTCCCTGGTGGGCGACCCGCTGCACGGTGAGTGGTCCCAGAGCTGGGGTCGGCAGGCAGGCCGCATGCTGGCGACCACCCACCCCGAGCTGGACGCGATCTTCTGCGGCAGCGACCAGGTGGCGGTCGGCGTGTCACAGGCGCTGGCCGATCTGGGCCGTCGGGTCCCCGACGACATCGCCCTGGTGGGCTTCGACAACTGGGAGATCTTCGCCGCCGACTGCCGCCCGCCCCTGACCACGGTCGACGTGAACCTGGAACGCCTCGGCGCGAGCGCGGTGGAGTACCTGTTCGCCGCCCTCGACGGCGTCCGCCACTCCGGCGTCGTCCGCCAGGCCTGCCGCCTGGTCGTCCGCGACTCCTCGGGTTAGTCCAGGAGGGTGCGGCCCGTCAGCCGGAGGTAGACGTCCTCCAGGGTGCTGCGCCGCACGAGACTCGAGAGTGGCCTGACGTCACGCAGCTCGGCTGCGGCAAGGGCGGTCTCGCCGTCGGTGGCGTACAGCAGGACGCGACCGGGGAGGGCTTCCACGCGGTCGGCGAGGCCCGCGAGACGAGCCTCCATCGCGGTGGTGTCCACGCCGGGCGGGAAGCGCAGCTCGACGACCTCCTTGGTGGAGTAGCGGGCGATCAGCTCGGCCGGGCTGCCCTCCGCGGCGATGTGGCCGCGGTCCATCACGACGAGGCGGTCGCACAGCTGCTCGGCCTCGTCCATGTAGTGGCTGGTGATGATCAGGGTGACGCCGTCGTGCTTGAGGCGCACGAGGCGGTCCCACAGCAGGTGCCGGGCCTGCGGGTCGAGACCGGTGGTCGGCTCGTCGAGCAGGAGCAGCTCGGGGTCGTTGATGAGCGACCTGGCGATGGTGAGGCGGCGCTTCATCCCGCCGGAGAGCCGGTCGACCTCGTCGTCGGCGCGTTCGGACAGCTGGGCGAACGCCAGCAGCTCGGTCGCCTTCTCCCGCACGTACGGCTTGAGCAGGCCGAAGTAGCGGCCGTAGACGTGCAGGTTCTGCCGGACGGTCAGCTCGGTGTCGAGGTTGTCCTGCTGGGGCACCACCCCGAGCCGCGCGCGGATGCGTGGGCCGTCGCGGTCGGGATCCATGCCGAGTACCCGCAGCTCACCGCTGGTGCGCGGGGAGACGGAGGCGATCATGCGCATGGTCGAGGACTTGCCCGCCCCGTTCGGCCCGAGGAAGCCGAACGCCTCGCCGCGCCGCACCTCGAGGTCGATCCCGTCGACGGCGGTCAGCCGGCCGAACCGCTTGACCAGACCGCGGGCCGTGACCAGTGCGTCACACACGCACCGAGCGTAGCGGGGCGGGCTGACTCTCCGTCGCCCACATCGACGAGGGCCCGGCCCGATGGACCAGGCCCTCGTGTCGGGGGAAGCTCAGACGCCCGGGAACCAGAGGTCGATCTCGCGCTTGGACGACTCCGGGGAGTCCGAGCCGTGCACGATGTTGTACTGGACCTCGACGGCGTAGTCGCCGCGGATGCTGCCGGTGGCGGACTGAACCGGGTTCGTGGCACCGGCGAGCTGGCGGAACGCCGCGATGGCGTTCTCACCCTCGACAACGGCCGCGACCACGGGACCGGACGTGATGAACTCCAGCAGCGACTCGAAGAACGGCTTGGCGGCGTGCTCGGCGTAGTGCTGCTCGGCCACACTCCGCTCGACGTTGCGCAGCTCCAGCGCGGCCAGCGTCAGGCCCTTGCGCTCGATGCGGGAGATGACCTCGCCGACCAGCCCACGGCTGACGCCGTCCGGCTTGACCAGGACCAGGGTGCGCTCGCTCACGACTGTGGGTACTCCTTTGGAAACAGGGAAACTTCTCGCGCGCGTGAGCCTAGCTGGCCTCTTTCCCGGCCTGCTGGCTCGGTAGCGTGCCCTGCGCCATCCGCCGCGCGACGTCGTGCCGCATCCACAGCAGCAGGGCCCACACGAGCCCGAAGATCAGCCCGAGGATCCCGAGCGCGACCATCGCGAACCAGCACGCGATCATCACCACCTGCAGGCCCGCGGCCACCCACCTGCCCCACGGCCTGCGCAGGACACCGCAGGTCAGCAGCAGTGCGAGCGCCAGCACACCGACCAGGACGCCCTGCCAGGTGGCCAGCCCGTCGCCGAGCTTCGCGACCACCGGCAGCGCCAGCAGGACCACGATCACCTCGAGCACGAGTGTCGCCAGCATGACGCTGACGAACGACTTCATCGGATCGGTCCTGGTGGTCATGTGGGCTCCCTGCCGAACAGCGCGCGTGCCTCGCCCGCCGTGACCACCGAGCCTGTCACGACCACGCCGACGCCGGACAGGGGCTCGCCCGCGTCCTCCTCGGCGAGCGCGACGCCCGTGTCGATCGCGTCGTCGAGGCGTGGCCGGACCTCGACCCGGTCGGGCCCGAAGATCTCCGTCGCCACCTCGCCGAGCTCCTCGGCGGGCATGGCGCGTTCCGAGGAGTTGGTCGTGACCACCAGCTCGTGCAGCACCGGCTCCAGCGCGGACAGGATGCCCCGCACGTCCTTGTCCCCCATCACGCCGACCACGCCGACGAGGTTGCGGAAGCTGAAGTCCGCGTCCAGTGCCGCGGCGAGCGCAGCCGCGCCGTGGGGGTTGTGCGCGGCGTCGACGAACACCGTCGGGGACGAGCGGACACGCTCCAGCCTGCCCGGCACCACGACCGACGCGAAGCCCTCGCGGATCGCCTCGGGGTCGAGCCCGCGTTGCGCGCCCGCGCCGAAGAACGCCTCGACGGCCGCCAGCGCCAGCGCCGCGTTCTCGGCCTGGTGCGGGCCGTGCAGCGGCAGGAAGATGTCGTCGTAGGCACCGCCGAGTCCCTGCAGCTTGACGACCTGGCCGCCGACGGCGACGTCCCTGCGCAGCACGCCGAACTCCAGACCGGCGCGGGCGACCGTGGCGTCGACCTCGACGGTCCGGCGCAGCAGCACGTCCATCGCCTCCGGCGTCTGCTCGGCGAGCAACGCGATCGAACCCTGTTTGATGACCCCGGCCTTCTCCCGCGCGATCCCGGCGATGTCGGACCCGAGGTATTCGACGTGGTCGATGGAGATCGGTGCCACGACCGCGACCTTCGCGTCCGCGATGTTCGTGGCGTCCCAGGTGCCGCCGAGACCCACCTCCAGCACCGCGGCGTCGACCGGCGCGTCCGCGAACGCCGCGAACGCCATGCCGGTCAGTACCTCGAACTTGCTCATCCGCACGTCGGCGCCCTTGTCGATCATCTCGACGTACGGCTCGACGTCGCGGTACACCTCGACGTAGCGCTCCGGTGCGATCGGGGCGCCGTCGATCGCGATCCGCTCGGTCACCAGCTGCAGGTGCGGGCTGGTGTAGCGGCCGGTCCGCAGGCCGATGCGCGTCAGCAGCGCGTCGATCATGCGGGTGACCGACGTCTTCCCGTTCGTGCCGGCGACGTGCAGGACAGGGTAGGACCTGTGCGGGTCGCCGAGCAGGTCGACGAGCGCACCGATCCGCTGCAGTGTCGGCTCGATCTTCGTCTCGCCCCAACGGGTGTTGAGCTCCGTTTCGACCTGGCGAAGGTCGTCGAGGGCCTCAGTCACCGAAGGACTCCAGGCGCGCGGTGATCCGCGTGATCTCCGCGGCCGCCAGCTCCCGGCGCGACCGGATCTTGGCGACCACCGCCTCGGGTGCCTTGTCGGTGAAGCTGGGGTTGCCGAGTTTCGCCTCGGTGGTGGTCAGCTCCTTCTGTGCCGCCGCGAGGTCCTTCTCGAGCCGCTTGCGCTCCGCCGCGAGGTCGACCGTGCCGGACAGGTCCAGCTCGACGTGCACGTGGCCACCCGGCAGCGACACCTCGATGGACGCGCTGGCCGTGAACGCCTCGCCGGGCGCCTCCAGCCTGGCGAGCGAGGAGACCGCACCGGACAGCGCGGAAAGCCCTGCCTCGTCCACACCGGACAGTCGCGCCGGGACACGCTGCCCCGGCTTGACGCCCTGGTCGTTGCGGAACCGGCGGACCTCGGTGACGAGCTTCTGCACCCCCGCGATCCGCCGTGCCGCGTCGGTGTCCGCCTCGGCGGCCGACGTCGACGGCCACGCGGCGACCACCAGTGACTCGCCGCCGGTCAGCGTCGTCCACAGGCGCTCGGTGACGAACGGGGTGATCGGGTGCAGCAGGCGCAGCACGGTGTCGAAGACGTGCCCGAGCACCGCGCGCGTCGAGTCGGCACGCGTGCCGCCCTCGGCGATCTGGACCTTCGCCAGCTCCAGGTACCAGTCACACAGCTCGTCCCACGTGAAGTGGTAGAGCGCGTCACACAGCTTGGCGAACTGGTAGTCGTCGAACAACTCGTCCACTTCGGACACGACAGCGTCGGTGAGGTCGAGGATCCACCGGTCGGCGTCGGTCAGCGCATCCCGTGCGGGCACCGGCACCTCGACCGTCGCGCCGTTCATGAGCGCGAAACGCGTTGCGTTCCACAACTTGTTGCAGAAGTTGCGCGAGCCTGCCGCCCAGTCCTCCGCGATCGCCATGTCCGAGCCGGGGTTCGCGCCCCTGGTCAGCGTGAAGCGCGTGGCGTCCGCGCCGAACCGGTCCAGCCAGTCGAGCGGGTCGATGACGTTTCCGCGTGACTTCGACATCTTCTTGCCGGACGAGTCGCGGATGAGCCCGTGCAGGAACACGTTGTCGAACGGCTGCACACCGTCCATCGCGTACAGGCCGAACATCATCATCCTGGTGACCCAGAAGAAGAGGATGTCGTAGCCGGTCACCAGGACGCTGTTCGGGTAGAACTTCGCGAGGTGCGCGGTCTGGTCAGGCCAGCCGAGCGTCGAGAACGGCCAGAGCGCGGAGGAGAACCACGTGTCGAGGACGTCGGGGTCCTGCGTCCAGCCCTCGCCCGGCGGCTCCTCGTCCGGGCCGACGCACATGACCTTCTCGTTCGGCCCGTACCAGACCGGGATGCGGTGGCCCCACCACAGCTGGCGCGAGATGCACCAGTCGTGCATGTTGTCCACCCAGTCGAAGTACCGCTTGGCCAACTCAGGCGGGTGGATGGTGGTCCGACCATCACGCACCGCGTCGCCTGCGGCCTTCGCGAGCGGCTCGACCTTGACGAACCACTGCAGCGACAGCCGAGGCTCGACCACCGTGTCGCACCGCGAACAGTGGCCGACGGAGTGGAGGTAGGGCCGCTTCTCCGCGACGATCCGGCCCTGCTCCCGCAGCGCCGCGACGACCGCGGGCCGGGCCTCGAACCGGTCGAGGCCCTCGAACGGACCCCTCGCCGTGATGTTCGCGCGCTCGTCCATGATCGTGATCGCGGGCAGCGAGTGGCGTCGCCCGATCTCGAAGTCGTTCGGGTCGTGTGCCGGGGTGACCTTCACCGCGCCGGTGCCGAACGACGGGTCGACGTGCTCGTCGGCCACGACCGGGATCAGCCGTCCGGTGAGCGGCAGCTCCACCTCGGTGCCGACCAGGTGCCGGTAGCGCTCGTCGTCCGGGTGGACGGCGACCGCGGTGTCACCGAGCATCGTCTCGGCACGGGTGGTGGCCACCACGATGGACCGGTCGCCGTCGCCGTAGCGGATGGAGACCAGCTCGCCCTCGTCGTCGGAGTGCTCGACCTCGATGTCCGAGAGCGCGGTGAGGCAGCGCGGACACCAGTTGATGATCCGCTCCGCGCGGTAGATCAGGCCGTCCTCGTACAGCTTCTTGAAGATCGTCTGGACCGCCTTGGACAGTCCCTCGTCCATGGTGAACCGGTCGCGGGCCCAGTCGACACCGTCGCCGAGCCTGCGCATCTGGCCCAGGATCCTGCCGCCGTACTCGCTCTTCCACTCCCAGACGCGTTCGACGAACGCCTCACGCCCGAGGTCGTGGCGGTTCAGGCCCTCGTTCGCGAGCTCGCGCTCGACGACGTTCTGGGTCGCGATGCCCGCGTGGTCCATGCCGGGCTGCCACAGCGTCTCGTAACCCTGCATGCGGCGTCGCCTGGTCAGCGCGTCCATGATGCTGTGGTCCAGGGCGTGCCCCATGTGGAGGCTGCCCGTGACGTTCGGCGGCGGCAGCACGATCGAGAACGCGGGCTGGTCGCTGTCCGCGTCCGGGGAGAAGTACCCGGCGTCTACCCACCGCTCGTACAGCTCCGCCTCTACCGAGGCCGGCTCCCAGGCCGGCGGGAGGTCTCTGGGCTGGTGCGATGCGGTGTCGGTCACGCAGAAAGTTTACGAACCGTGTCCGGCCCTCCGCATTCGAGTTCCACACGACACCGCTTGTTAACGCCGGGGTCGGCCCGATCGATGTGCTGAGCACCGGAAGATTGTTGTTTTACCTGGTTGGGTCAGGGTGGGGAGCAGGTGAAGGCTCGGTCGCGTGTCACGGCGCCAGCGGTCCCCGAGACCGGCTGGGGCGGCGACGTGGTGGGCACGGACAGCGAGGACGTGCGTGAGTTGCTGCGCGCCGAACGCAGGCGCCGCCGTGGCCGCTGGTTCGCCGGCGGGCTCGTGGTGGTCGCGGTCGGCGCCGTGGCGACGTTGCTGTTCCGGAGCAGCGTCTTCGAACCCGTCGCGGGCGACGCGGGCAGCTCGACCTCGCCCGTCTCGGGCACCAGGGGCGAGTTGGTCGACCTCACGAGGCCCTTCGCGGGCACCCCCGCCTCGGTCTGGCCGGACGGCGCGGCCGGGATCGTGCCGCCCGCGCCGGAGCCCGTCGGCGGCTTCACCTCCCAGCAGGTGACGCAGGCCACACAGCTCGTGCGCGACGTGTTGATCGCGAGCCGGCTGGACAACCGGATGCTGGTCGGCCACGACCCTTCCGCCTATCTGGCGTTGCTCGCGCCGGACGCGCGTCGCCAGCTCGAACCGCTGTTCGCGAGCGGCCGGGAGCCCGAGGTGCAGTCGCTGGTGAGCCTGACCGCGCCGGGCAGCGAGCTGCTACCCGTGGGGCCCAAGGTCTCCGGGACGATGACCGTGCGGGCCGGGGATGCCGGTGAGCTGGTCGTGCACACGAACTACGTGTTCGCGTACGCGTTCGCGCCGCCCGCGCCGCTGCGGCTGATCGACGCCATGAACACGATCGTCGTCGTGCGGGCCGATGTGGACTACGTCATGCGGGCGGGCGACCGCTGGACGCCGAACAGCCGAGGCCTGTGGTTCGACGACGCCACCGGGTTCGGCTACTCGATCGGGTGCGACGCGTACCGCAAGGGGTTCCTGGCACCGGTCACGACCGAACGGAACGTGACCAGCCAACCCGACGACGTCCAACCGGGTGGCTACTTCGACCCCACGTCACCACTCCCGCCTGCCGGTGGGTGCCGTCGCTGAGTCGTCAGGGCATGTTTTCGGGTCTCTCGACGTTGTGTCGGTGGAAGGTCCCCCGGCCGACAGGAGTGGAAATGACGCAGACACCCGAGGCGCCCGCGAAGCTGACGATGTACTCGACGACCTGGTGCGGTTACTGCAGGCGCCTGAAGTCGCAGCTCGAGCGCGACGGCATCGAGTACGCCGAGGTCGACATCGAGCGGACCCCCGGGGCGGCCGAGTTCGTGATGCAGGTCAACGGTGGCAACCAGACGGTGCCGACACTGCACTTCCCCAACGGGAAGGCGCTCACGAACCCCACTCTGGCGCAGGTCAAGGCCGAGCTGAACTGAGCGGGGCCAGCACGGCGTTGGCGGCGTTGTGGCCGCCGATGCCGCTGACCCCACCACCACGACGTGAGCCGCTCCCGCACAGCAGCAGGTTGGGGACGTCGGTCTCCACACCCCAGCCGCCACGCTCCTCGGTGAACGGCCATGCCAGGTCGCCGTGGAAGATGTGGCCGCCCGGCATGGCCAGCTCGTCCTCGAGGTCGAGTGGCGTGCGTGCCTCGATGCAGGGGCGGCCGTCCTCGTCGGTGGCCAGGCAGTCCTCGACAGGTTCGGCCAAGTACCTGTTGAGCCCGGCGAGGTAGCGGGCGACGAGCTCGTCGCGACGGCCCCGGTTGTCGGCGGCGAACAGTGTCGCGGGGGTGTGCAGGCCGAACAGCGTGAGGGTGTGCAGTGGCCCGTCGACGATGGACTCGTCGGTGAGGGTGTGGCAGTACATCTCGCCGGGAAGCGGGTCCGGTACGCCTCCCGAGGCGCTCGCGGTGTAGGCGTTCTCCAGCTCCCGGTAGGACTCGTCGAGGTGGAACGTGCCCGCGAACGCCTGCCTGGGGTCGACCCCGCTGCGCAGCCTCGGCAGCCGGGACAACAGCACGTTGATCTTCAGCTGTGCACCGGTCGGTTTCGTGCTTTCCCTGCCGCGCAGGCGATCCAGTACCGCGGGCGCGACACCGGCGAGCACGTGGCCCGCCGCGACGGTGTGCTCGGCTCCCGCGTGCCGGTAGGTCACCTCGGCCGTGGTGCCGTCGGCGTCCAATCGCGTCACCGTCGCGGCGGTGCGCAGTGTGGCGCCGTTCTCCTGTGCCACACGGGAAAGCTCGCGGGTGACCGCACCCATACCGCCTACCGGGACGCGCCACTCGCCGCCGATGAGGTGGTAGAGGAAGCACCGGTTGGCGAGCAGCTCGGGTGACGTGAGGGACGTGTGCGTGCCGATCAGGGCGTCGGTGGCGACGACTCCCCGCACCACGTCGTCGGCGAAGGTGTCCTCGATGGCGGTGCCGATGGGCTGCTCGAAAACCTGTTCCCACAGGCGTTCCCCTGCCGCCCCGGTCACGAGCGCGCGGAACTCGGCCCGTGACGGCAGCGGCTGGAGCATGGTCGACGCGGTGGCCGAGGCCATCGCGGAGAGCGACTCGTAGAACGACACCCATCGGGCGAACTCGGCGTCCGATCCGGTGAGCTTTCGGAAGGACGCGGCGGTGGCCTCGCCTGGCTCGTGCTCGACGAGCAGCCCCTCGGCGCGCCCGTCCAGCTCGACGGGTGTGTAGGACGAGACGGCGCGCGACCGGAGTTCGACCCGCAGCCCGAGATCGCTGATGATCGCGCCGGGCATCAGGCTGACCAGGTAGGAGTACCGGGACAGCCTGGCGGACACGCCGGGGAACGGTGTGGCGCTGACGGCCGCGCCCCCGACGCGGTCGAGGCGTTCCAGCACGAGCACCGACCTGCCGGCACGTGCGAGGTAGGCGGCGGCGACCAGCGCGTTGTGGCCACCACCCACCACCACGACGTCGTAGCGTTCCGTCACGGCAGTCACGCTACCGGTGTCGCGAGGGGATCACGCAACACGAACGCGGCGGGCACCACCGGGTGCCGGCTTCGGCGCGGGCCGTGACTCCTCGCGCGCGTCCTTGGCGCGGCGGCTGACCCGGGACTCGTCCGCCTCGCGGACCAGGTCGTCGTGCCGGGCGGTCATCAGCTGCTGGATGGTGTACGGGTCCATGATCATCTCCTTGTTCGCGGGCAGGTCGAAGAGAGCTGTCGTCGGTCACGACAGCTGAGCTGTGGATGTGGTGCGGTTAGGGCTGCTGCGGCGCGACCGTGCTGGAGAGCAGCATCGTCACCGGCCGCGACCCCTCCGGTCGCAGTGACGGGTCGGCCCGGCGCTCGCCGAACTTGTCCAGAAGCGTCCGGACGGTGTCGACGATCTCCTGGACCTCGGCGGGCGTCATGTAGTCGGTGTTGTTGCTGATGCCGAGCACGAGCCGCCACTCGTCGGGTTCGAGGTGCGCGGTGAGGCTGCGCTCCTTGATCTGGGCGAGGGCGTAGTCGAGGAACGCACCCGAGGCGGCCTGGGCGGCCAGCTCGGACTCCTTGTCCATGCCGACGTCGCTGATGCTCTGCCCCTGGTGGACGAGGCGCCAGGGTTTCTCGCGCCCCTGCCCGCCCTCGGCCTGCTCCACGTAGTCGTACTTCGCGAGCAGGTTGAGGTGATACGAGCAGTTGGCGACGCTCTCGCCCGTCTCCTGGGCGCACTGGGTCGCCGTCGCGGTGCCCTCACGGCCGACGAACTCGATGAGCTTCCACCGCAGCGGGTGGGCGAGCGCCCGCAGCGCCTTCGGGTCCGTGATGTTCCTGCGTTCCTCCATGCTTCACAAGGTACGTTGCTCAAGACTTCTTGCGCAAGAGTTCTTTAGAAAGGGTTCTTTAGATCCTCGGTGTAGGCTGTATGCATGGGACGAGTGACCGTGCGCCGCCCAGTTCTCCGGGTCACCGAGGACGGCAGGAAGCGTCGCCAGGACGCCCTGGCCGCGGAGGAGCCGCTGGAGATCCGCGTGGGAGGCAAGGCCCTCGCGGTGACCATGCGCACCCCGGGGCACGACGTGGAGCTGACGCATGGCTTCCTGCTCACCGAGGGCGTGATCGGCAGCCCGCTCGACGTGAGCACGGCGAGGTACTGCGACAGCGTCGACGACCAGGGCCGCAACACCTACAACGTCCTGGACGTGGCGCTCGCCCCCGGCGTTGAGCCGCCTGATGTGGGCGTGGAGCGCAACTTCTACACGACGTCGTCCTGCGGGGTGTGCGGCAAGGCGGCCCTGGACGCGGTGAAGCTGAAGACCCGCTTCTCCCCGGCCGAGGACGCGTGCCGGGTGAGCCCGGAAGCCCTGGTGACGTTCCCGGACCTGCTACGCGAACGCCAGCGTGTCTTCGAGTCGACCGGTGGTCTGCACGCGGCGGGCATCTTCACCACGGCAGGCGAGCTGCTGGTGGTCCGCGAGGATGTCGGCAGGCACAACGCGGTGGACAAGGCGACGGGTTGGGCTCTGCTGGAGAAGCGCGTTCCCCTGGGTGGCACGGTGCTGATGGTGTCGGGCAGGGCGTCGTTCGAGCTGGTGCAGAAGGCCGCGATGGCGGGCATCCCCGTCCTGGCGGCGGTGTCGGCTCCGTCGTCGCTCGCCGTGGAGCTGGCGGACGAGCAGGGCATCACGTTGATCGGCTTCCTGCGGGGCACGAGCATGAACGTGTACACCCACGCGGAGCGCATCACCGACTAGCGACCCCAACCACCTCCACGTTCGGGTGACACGTCGCCGGATCGGGTGGACAAACCCCCATCGGGGTAACTCGCAGGTAACCGCCTGCGACCCCCGTGCCATGAAGCGCGCACTGACAGCCGCAGCCCTCCTCATCACCCTGACCGCATGCGGCGGCACACAACCCGGCTCGGACCCACTCCCAACCATAGAAACCCCGAAAACCACGACCGAGCGCACAACACCACCCCCCACAACTCCAACGACAGCAGCACCACCAACGTCGACGACGACCACCACCACACCCCCTCCGGCAGCACCGGCAACAGAGGCAACGAACGTCGCACCCCCACCGGTACAGCCAGCCCCCTACACCCCACCGGCAGCACCACCTGCGCCCTACACCCCACCAGCCGCACCGGCCGAGGCCTACTACGCGCACTGCTCCGAGGCCCGCGCAGCCGGCGCAGCCCCCCTGCACCGTGGCTCCCCCGGCTACCGCTCCGCCCTTGACCGCGACAACGACGGCGTGGCCTGCGAAAACTGACGAACAAACACAGACGGCATGGGCCACCCCAACACCGAAAGGGGTTCGGCCCATGCCGAGATACAAGAGCCTGACCGCCACACAGGCCCAGAACAGCACACAGTGGCCGCTAACTACCACCCACAGCTAGCTGAAGAACAAGCCTCTGGACACCGCCACCCGCTGGGCCAGGCACCGCCAAACCTGTCAGCGCCCTATCCCCTACCCGAACCGCTCACCACCGCAGGGCAACAAGCGGCCACACCCAACGCCGCTTGCCAAACCCCTGTCTGCCCCGGGCCGCTCGACCGGCCTGGGATCAACCCGCACCAATCAGGCGGACTTCTCGCGGCGCTCCCGCCGGGATGGCTGCCGAGCGACGATCGTCGGGTTCACGTTCTCCCGGACCGTCTGCTCGGTGATGACGACCTTCGCCACGTCGGTCCGCGACGGGATGTCGTACATGACCGGCTGCAGGACCTCCTCCATGATGGCCCGAAGCCCGCGGGCCCCGGTGCCACGGAGGATCGCCTGGTCGGCAACGGCCTCGAGAGCGGCGTCGGTGAACTCCAGCTCGACACCGTCCATCTCGAAGAGCTTCTGGTACTGCTTGACCAGCGCGTTCCTCGGCGCGGTCAGGATCTGCACCAGCGAGGTCTTGTCCAGGTTGGTCACCGACGCGACGACCGGGAGACGACCGATGAACTCGGGGATGAGCCCGAACTTGATCAGGTCCTCCGGCATGGTGTCGGAGAAGAAGTCGGCCGTGTCGATCTCGGCCTTGGACCGGATCTCGGCGCCGAAGCCGAGGCCCCGCTTGCCGACCCGGTCCTGGATGATCTTCTCGAGGCCCGCGAACGCCCCGGCCACGATGAACAGCACGTTCGTCGTGTCGATCTGGATGAACTCCTGGTGGGGGTGCTTGCGGCCACCCTGGGGCGGCACCGAGGCGGTGGTCCCCTCGAGGATCTTCAGGAGCGCCTGCTGCACGCCTTCGCCCGAGACGTCCCTGGTGATCGAGGGGTTCTCGGACTTGCGGGCGATCTTGTCGACCTCGTCGATGTAGATGATGCCGGTCTCGGCGCGCTTGACGTCGTAGTCGGCGGCCTGGATCAGCTTGAGGAGGATGTTCTCGACGTCCTCGCCCACGTAGCCGGCCTCGGTCAGCGCGGTGGCGTCCGCGATGGCGAACGGCACGTTCAGCAGCTTCGCGAGCGTCTGGGCCAGGTAGGTCTTGCCGCAGCCGGTTGGGCCGAGCAGCAGGATGTTGGACTTGGCGAGCTCGACGGTCTCCTCGCGGGACTCGCGGCCCTCACGCCCCTCGGGGCGGGCCCGGTCACCGGCCTGGATGCGCTTGTAGTGGTTGTAGACGGCCACGGCCAGCGTGCGCTTGGCCTCGTCCTGGCCGATGACGTACTGGTCGAGGAACTCGTCGATCTCCGCGGGCTTCGGGAGCTCGTCGAGTTTGACGTCGCCGGCCTCGGCCAGCTCCTCCTCGATGATCTCGTTACAGAGGTCGATGCACTCGTCGCAGATGTACACGCCGGGGCCGGCAATGAGTTTCTTCACCTGCTTCTGGCTCTTCCCGCAGAAAGAGCACTTCAGCAGGTCTCCGCCGTCGCCGATACGCGCCATGACCGCTGACCTCTGTCCCCTCCGGCGTGCCTCGGAGTGCACGCCTGGAATTTCTGGCCTTGCACGGGCCCTCGAGTGACAGTGTCGCGCACGCCACTCCAGGCCCGGTCGTGCCTGTTGCCTTCGACGGTACCTGCCAACCCCCACCTAGTGGGAGAACCTGACCGCCGAGTTGTCGGATTCGGCCGATCAGGTGGCCCCGGACCTCACGGTCCGGAGCCACTCCGCACCCAGGTCAGGGACGGCTGGCCGACAGCTTCCGGTACGGAAGCACCTCGTCGACGATGCCGTACTGCTGAGCCTCATCGGCAGTCAGGATCTTGTCGCGCTCGATGTCGATACGGATCTGCTCGGCGTCCCGGTTGGTGTGCCGGGCCAGCGTCGACTCCATGAGACGGCGCACGCGCTGGATCTCGTTGGCCTGGATCTCCAGGTCGGAGACCTGCCCGTACACGCCTTCCATGGCCGGCTGGTGGATCAGGATGCGGGAGTTCGGCAGCGCGAAACGCTTGCCGGGGGTTCCCGCCGCCAGCAGGACCGCGGCCGCCGAGGCGGCCTGACCGAGGCAGTAGGTCTGCACGTCGGGACGTGCGAACTGCATCGTGTCGTAGATCGCCATCAGCGAGGTGAACGAGCCACCGGGCGAGTTGATGTACATGATGATGTCGCGGTCGGGGTCGACCGACTCCAGGTACAGCAGCTGCGCCATCACGTCGTTGGCGGACGCGTCGTCGATCTGGACGCCGACGAAGATGATCCGCTCTTCGAACAGCTTGTTGTACGGGTTCGACTCCTTGACCCCGTAGCTGGTCCGCTCGACGAAGGACGGCAGCACGTACCGCGACTGCGGAGAGTAGTTGTTCACTGGTCTGTCCTCCTTCAGCGGTGGTGGCCGTTCGGCGTCTGGGCGGCGTGCCCGACGACGTGGTCGACGAAGCCGTACTCGCGGGCTTCCTCCGCGGTGAACCACCGGTCACGGTCGGCGTCCGCGGTGATCCGGTCCACGGTCTGGCCGGTCTGCTCCGCGGTGAGCTCCGCCATCTCGCGCTTCCAGCGGCCAAGCACCTCGGCCCGGATGGCGATGTCGGAGGCGGAGCCGCCGATGCCGCCGGAGGGCTGGTGCATCATGATCCGCGCGTGGGGCAGCGCGTAGCGCTTGCCCGGCGCCCCCGAGGAGAGCAGGAACTGCCCCATCGAGGCCGCCATGCCCATCGCCCAGGTCTGGACCTCGGGCTCGACGAGCATCATCGTGTCGTAGATCGCCATACCCGCGGTGACCGAGCCACCCGGCGAGTTGATGTAGAAGACGATGTCCTTCTCGGGGTCCTCCGCGGCGAGCAGCAGCAGCTGCGCGGTGATCCGGTTCGCGATCTCGTCGTCGACCTCGGAACCGAGGAACACGATCCGCTCACGGAGCAGCCGCTCGTACACCGAGTCGTTCAGGGTGAGCCCTGCGGTGCCCGACCGCATCTCGGGCATCTGCCGTGGTTGCGTCACGTCTGCCTGCCTTCTCCGCTCTGGTTGCGAGGTTGAACTGGTGTCATGTCCGACATTAACGAAGGCGGGCGGTATCGAATGCCCGACACCGCCCGAGTTCGCTCAGAGCGTCACTTGGCTTCTTCGACCTCGACCGGCGCGTCGGCGACGGCCTCGGCCTCACGGGGACCGAACAGCTCCTCGAGGTCCACGTTGTTGCCGCTCTCGTCGGTGACGACGGCCAGGCGCACGACAGAGGCAAGCGCCTTGCCGCGGCGCACGTCCGCGAAGATGGCGCCGAGCTGGCCGGACTGCTGTGCGCGCTGCACGTACTCGTCCGGGCTGATGCCGAAGCGCTGCGCCTGGTAGATGATCCGCTCGGTCAGCTCGTTGTCGCTGACGTTCACGTTCTCGGCGTCGGCGATGGAGTCGAGGACGAGCTGGGTCTTGACGGCCTTCTCGGCCTCTTCCTGCACCTCGCCGTTGAACTCGTCGAGGGTGCGTCCCTGGGAGGTGAGGAACTCCTCGAAGCGCGCCTCGTCGTGGTCGAACGTGTGGACCGCGTCGTGCTTGCGGACCTCGACCTCGGACTCGACGACCTTTTCCGGCAGTGGGACCTCGGTGACCTCGAGCAGCGCCTCGAGGACCTTGTCACGGGCCTGGACGCCCTGCTGCATCTTCTTGACGCGGGTCAGGCGCTCGCGGAGGTCGGCCCTGAGCTCGTCGATCGTGTCGAACTCGGAGGCCAGCTGGGCGAACTCGTCGTCGGGCTCGGGCAGCTCCCGAACCTTGACTGTGTTCACTTTGACCGTGACCTGAGCGTCTTCCCCGGCAAACTCACCGGCGACGAGCTTGGTGGTGAAGACCCGCTCCTCTTCGGCGGACAGCCCGGTGATGGCCTCGTCGATGCCTTCGATCATCTCGCCGGAGCCGACCTCGTAGGACAGGCCGCTGGTGTTGGCCTCCTCGACCTCGGTGCCGTTGACGGTGGCCGACAGGTCGATGGAGACGAAGTCGCCACTCTCGGCGGGCCGCTCGACACCGGCCAGGGTCCCGAACCGAGCCCGCAGCTCGTCAAGCTGCTCGTCGACTTCGGCGTCGGTGATCTCGAGGTCGTCGACGGTGACGGCAAGCTCCCCGAAGGCGGGGACAGTGATGTCAGGCCGAATGTCCACCTCAGCGGAGAACGCGATGTGGTCGCCGTCCTCCAGCTTGGTGACCTCGATGGCGGGCTGCCCGAGGGTGCGGACCTCACCCTCGGTGATGGCCTCCATGTACTTGGCGGGGATGGCCTCGTTGACGACCTCGTCAAGGATCGGCCCGCGCCCGATGCGCGACTCGATGACCCGAGCGGGGGCCTTGCCCGGCCGGAAGCCGGGGATGCGGACCTGCGAGGCGAGTTTCTTGTACGCGCGGTCGAAGTTCGGCTTGAGCTCGTCGAATGGCACCTCGACGTTGATCCGGACCCGCGTCGGGCTCAGGTGCTCGACGGTGCTCTTCAACGTGATCTCCCGGGTAGCGATGGTGTGGGCTCCCGCGAGTCTATGGAACTCGCCGGGACAGGCGGCGCGCGGGGCCGACCTGCAGGTCCAACACCATGCAGGCCGCCCCAAGCGAAGTCGGGCTGACAGGATTTGAACCTGCGACCCTTCGCTCCCAAAGCGAATGCGCTACCAAACTGCGCCACAGCCCGGCAGTCCCCAACCGGGGACGCCCGACACAGCGTATCGCGGCGCGCTAGGCTGTCTTCGCGCCGGCATGGGTTACGCGGCGCACGCGGGTGTAGCTCAATGGCAGAGCCCCAGCCTTCCAAGCTGGTCATGCGGGTTCGATTCCCGTCACCCGCTCGTTCGTGGGTCTCCCCTGTTCGCGGAGAGCGCTCACCCTGCTCACTCGCCATATTCCTTGGGGGCGCAGCCCCCAAACCCCACCCGGCGGGCTTCGCCCCCGGACCCCCTTCGGTGGTCGTCGTGCCCCTCGCGTGCCCCTTCGTGTCCGCCGTATCTCCTCCGGCCTCCGCCGCGCCGCTCTTGCGCTTCTTGGCGCCCTTCTTCTTGGCCTTCTTCCGAGCCTTCTTGACCATGGCGTCCATTCCGGCGGCGATGTCCTTGCCCCGCTCCTCCCGCGCGTGGAGGTAGACGAGCGCCGCGCGGGTCGAGCCGTGGCCCATCCGGTCCATCAGCTCCCGCAGGGTCGCGCCGGTCTCGGCGGCGAGGGTGTTGCCGGTGTGCCGGAGGTCGTGCAGGTGCAGGTCCGGGATGCCTGCCGCTTCCCGGGCCTTGGCCCAGATGGTGTGGAAGTTGTTCCTGGTGGGCCGCCCGCCCTTCGCGCCGAGGAACACTCAGGCGGACTTCGCCGGCTTCACGAACCGGTCGAGGTGTGCCGTCATCTCGGCGACCATGAATGGCGGCACGATGACCCGACGCTTACCGGCCGCGGACTTCGGGTCTGTCGAGATGATCTGCTGCTTGTTGGTCTGAATCGCCTGCCGCCGGACGTGCACCACCCCGTTCACGAGGTCGAGGTCCTGCCGCTGGAGCCCGACCATCTCCGCGAACCGCAACGAGGCGAATGTGGCGAGCAACACCATCAGCCGGTATCGCGGCTGGATCGCGTCGGCCGCCTTGAGCGCCTCCTTGATGGTGGCGATGGGACGTTCCGGGCTCTTCTCCGCACTGGCGCCCTTGATGACGCACGGGTTGGACTTGATCAGCCCGTCTTCCAGGTGGGCTGTGTTCATCGCGGCCTTGAGCAGCCGGTACGCCTTGGCCACGGTCACCGCGCCGACCCCGGCATCCAGCAGGTCCTTACGCCAGGTCCGGACCCGTGCGGCGGACATGTCGCCGAGCATCACCTGCCCGATGTGCGGACCGATGTGGTTGCGCAGCAGCCCCTCGTACAGCTCCACGGTCCGAATGGCCAGACCGGGCCGCTCCTCGATCCACCGGCCGATGTACTCCCCGACCGGCACGATGCCCGCCTCAGGATCAGCCCAGTCCCCACGCCCGAGGTCCGTCTCGGCCGCCGACAGCCACCGTTCAGCGTCACCCCTCCGAGTGAAGGTCTCCGGAGCGTTGCGAAGCACACCGTCCGGCCCCGGATACCGCGCCTGCCACCGCCCGGAGGGAAGTTGCCGAACTCTTCCGAACCGACGCCGCACACTCATGACGCCCTCCGCACATACCGCCGCACCGAAGCCCGATCGAACGCCTCCACACGCCCCGCACTGGCGAAAGCCTCCAGGTCATCGATGTCGAGCCGCACGTACTTACCGACCTTGTGGAACGGAATCCGCCGCTCCGCGATCAGCCGGCGCACGAACCGGACGCCCGTGCCGAGGTACTCGGCCGCCTCTTCCACCGTGTAGCACTTCTTCACTTCGCTCCCCCTCTACGCCGCTGACCGAGTTGCCGAAACTTCCCCGGCCGCGAGTAACGCCTTGTCGTACTCAGCCCGCCATCGGATCCGCTCAGCGATCGCGTGCATGAGCAGGTGCGCCCGAGGCGGGACGTTGGGGTCACCGGGCTGGACCTTGTGCCAAACCAGCCGCCGAGGCTCCTCAACCGTCTTCTCGATCCCGATGTCGGCGAGCGCCTGGAGCACGAAGGCCCGCCGGTCCGCCCGGTGGTCGGCGAGCGTCTTGCCCGACCACTTCCGCGAGACCAGCACCCGCCGACCCGGAAGCCCGAGCGTCGTGCGGCGGTGTGCCCGCGCCTTACAGTGACCGGGCGATGTCTTACTGCTCGTTCCAAGCGGTTGGACGCCATAAAGCAGCCAGACCGCGCACCGGGGCGAGCACGGCGTCAGGGACAACTCGGCATGCAGCCGGTCGTGGTGCCGCCGCTGACGGTCGGAGTCCGCCTCCACGATCTCGCCGAGCGACTTGGTCAGGTACTTCGTCAGGTAGCCGATGTGCCGCCCGGACTCCTCCGAGCCGCCGAGGATGCCCTTGGAATGCACCTGCCGCCCGAACGTCGACACGTGCGCCGGCTCCTCCACCGCCTCGAGCGCATCAGCCCACACGGTCAGCGGCACGCGGGTGTCCGGGTCCACGAACTGCTTCCCGTCCCACACCGGCAGCCGATCACCGCCGTAGACCGATAGGTCATGCGCTGGCCTTAGTCGATCATCCACCCGCCTAATTCGACCATCTATAATTTACCCAAAGTCACTTTGACAACAAACTCCCACCTTCGAAACGCTAAGACTTGGATCAATAATTATCTTCGCCCCTGATCTCCCTTTCGGTTAAGCACAGTTATAAGCTTCGAAATACCGTCGGTTGGGCTACCACTTAAAATATCCTGTAAACTAATTCCGTAATGCGACAGTACAGTAGTGTTTAAATAATAGTGATTGGGGGCGCGATCAATAACGCCCAATTCACACAGACGCGCAAGGAAACGCTTCCGGTGGACGTTATCTTTGACTACGCGCTGATCCAAAAGATCAGCGTAAACGCTCGGCATTGGACCGAGCCCCTGACTAAATCGTCGCAATAGCGAACGCAACGTCAAGAACCCGTACCAATCAATAACCTCTCCAGCTTCAGACTCATCAACCAAATACGGAATGAAGGCGGAGACGGGATGTCTGCCTACTACTCGGAGAGCTCCCACCTTGGGGCTATCAATATTCAGATTCTTTCGCACCTCGATTGTCTTCACTGCGAGAATGCTGGGTTCTCCGATTGGGTCGACAGAAAGGCTACCGACATCAATCATCAGCTCATTGCATCGAACGGTCACACTAGGGCCGATTGTAAACCGATCACGAGCGCCCAAAAATCCCACTCCCGCATCAGTATTAATATACACCCTCCGCAAGTTATCTCTGATTTCAAGGAACCCAGAAAGCTCTACAACATCAAATTCCAGAATAATTCGGAATTCTTTACCACGAGTTTCGACAAGGATAACACGAGCCCACGTGTCTTGCTGGAAGAAGAACGCCATCCGTTCACCATACGGAATAAAAGACTGACTGTAGGAATCCAAAATCCACACGACAAGATTCTCACGAAGCTGCGCGATATCATCAGCTATTCTCGGTGCAAATTCATGTACAAACTGATAGAAGAATGGTCCAACAGATGTTACGTGACTTATCGGCTCACGATCGAGCACGACACGAACCGCTACGTCTACCGCAGCCTTCGCGCGAATGTAGTCGGCAAATACAACATTAACGGCCTCCCGTTCGACCAAGAAAGGATGGTCTGCGATCTGCAATTCAGTGAAAGAATCATACTCCGCGCGGATACTACTTGGAATATCGACAGGAAAAGGTGTGGCCAACGCAAGTCTACCGCTACGCGCCACCAAGCGGATTCCCTGCTCTTCCGGCGCATACATTCTTGCAAAATTGTCCCAGTCATCATTAGCGGGAAGCTTGGCGCGCAATTGGGGCACCACTTGATCTGTAAACTTCTTCTGCTCACGAACCAATATGTTCTCAATGATCTCCAGAAGAACCTTGGCTGGCGTAGCTCGAAATGATCGGTTATCACCTTGCTCCTTCTGTGGGTTGGCCACCGCTAGGTACTCCGCAAGCACGGAGAGAACCGGCGCATAACCAAGAAAACTACTCAATTCCTCCCAACGTTCAGAAGGCTCCTTCACGACCGATGAAGTCAATGCTGACGCGACTTCTCTAATTCGTTTGTCGCGCATCGCGGCGAATGGCCCCGGATGTTTTCTTGCCACATCATAGAACCGACCGCTGCCGTGATGCACGCTATCTTGCACGTTCAAGTACGAAGTAATGTAGTCGCATGCCTGACGATAGGTGAAAAACTCTATTGTTGCAGTCGCTATCGACGTGGCATGTTCTGTAAAATACGTTCTCACAAGGTTCGCAGTGTCTGGACGGCTAAACAGAATTATATTTGGCCGCCGGGATATTCGACCCGAACCGGCAAGCTTCCTCACGTTGTCCAGAAACGCTTCGAAGTTAGTCGTTCCAGCCTTAAGGTGAGCTTCATCAAGAGCATCTACGATAACTCCCGTGCTACCTCTGGAGACCTCCGGCAGGAAGGGCGAATCAAAACCAAATGCATCTTGGATCAAGCCAGTTAGGGAATATGAGCCAACCTGCGCCTTTGCGGCGTCAACTAGTGGCCACTTCACTCTTTCTGCGAGCGCCAAAGCAGCAGCAGACTTGCCGACGGCGCCCGCCGCCTCGATGACAACTACGCTAGCGTCGACTTCTCCTTCCCATCCTCGTAGACGGGGCCAAACATACCCCTCGGGCGCACGAGGGGAGACACTGATGGCCTTGACTTCCTCGTCTGTCTTCGTAGGTTGCGCAGAAGCCGCCGACAGGACGCTAGCAAGGTCTTCCAACGTGTCAATCAACACAACTCCACTTTCTCAAGGGGCGCTACGAGCTCCGACTGATTGTCTAGCTGACCGTCATTGAGTTCACAGTCTGTCGAATTTAGCTCTATGGGATCAAGACGCGCCGCCGTCGGCGGCGCGGTTGGCCGGTCGCGTTGGTGACGTGGCCCGCATCCATCGCGGCACGGGCGGCTTCCGCTCCGCTCACGCCGCCCGGCCTGCGCGGCGCAGCCCATGCACTCGCGACGGGAGCGCCACCGGCGCCACCGGCGGCGCCGGTGATCGTTGCTCATACCGAACTCATCGTCGGTTTTAGCCCGAGTGTGTCGGTCTTATGTGGAGCTTTAGGCCCCCAGGCCAGGATTCACCCGTTTGTGTGACGGCACGAGGCCAGACCGGGACGTTTCCGCAGCAAAAGTGGACATAAACGTGACATGGATGGCGCCTCTAGAACGCATAACCAGGTGAACCGATCCTTGCTGCGCACGTACGGCTCGGGCATGGGGAAGTGAAGCCGTCGGCGTGTCGTCTGCACGGCCCTCGGATCGATCCTCAACGGCTGGTTGGCTGCCAGCTGGTCCCTGTAGTCGCCACCTGGCACCACTTCCCTGGGAAGCCGGTCGGCGGGCCTCTCGACGTGTGGCTCATCGACGGCGGGGGCGCTGCCACCCACATCACCATTCCCGCGGATTGGTGCCTGCTCGATGACGAGGGTGCGCCCGTCGACGGATACGACATGGGCGAGCATGGATTCGTCTCGGTCAGTCCGGTTGGGGACGCCACTCCTTTCGCCCGGCGCCTAGGGAGTACCAACCTCGCCGTTCGGGAGGAGCACGATCCGTAGACCGGGCGTGTGGCCACTCGAACTCGACTTCGCCGATGGCGGTATTCGCTGTGGTGGGTGGGGCGGAGACTCCCAGCTCTCCGACATCAGTCACGGTGGGCCGCCCCCTCAGCAGCCCCTGAGCGTCTAACACCGGGACACCGGCATCAAGGACGCATGCGCGCCGCTGACGCGGTGGCTTCGCCATCCTTGACACCGGCGTCCCGGCGCTAGAGATGGCCAGGGCGAGGGGTACGGCGGGGTGTAGGCGCCGAGGTAGGGTCCATTGCGCCTGGTCACGTCGCTCAGCGCGTGGTGAATTTCGTGCCCCCCGCGTGCCCCTTCTCATGGTCAATAGGGGTCAAATCAGGGGTCCCAGCGGCTAGGACCTTTGCGTTTGCGCTGGTCAGAGGGTTGCGACGTCGGGCCGGAGATCTCGTGCTGATCTTCCAAGCTGGCCATGCAGGTCAATTCTCATTACCCGCTTCAGGAGCGAAAGCCCAGGTCACACTGCATGCAGGAAGCGATACCTGGCCGCGGCCAGGGGTGCGCATCTGTTCTCCCGCCTCGATTCGTACTCTGGCCGAGGCGCTCCATTGGCCTCGCCAGCTGTGTGGGGATTAGCGCAGCGTCCAGGTCAGATCCGTGTAGCCGCCTTTGGCGTGTACTGCTCCACGCTGAGGTCGCGGGACCAGGTCTGCCACGTGCGCACGTTCTCCCACCCGGCGAAGTCTGCCGCCAGTTGGTCCAGGAATGTGCTCAGGTGCTCCCCGGCCACTCCTACCCTGAGGCCGTGGGCTGTCGCTGCAACGTCTCTTCGTCGCCGGTCAGTGTCAGCTGGACGCAGATCTGCACCGAGCCGTCCGTCCATGGGTCCACTCGGTTCCACCGTCTCACTTGTGGACCGTTCGGTTCGCCTATCATCAGCGCGATGTTTCGCTCAGGGAATCGTCGTGTGCCCAGTCCACTGGTGGAGCCTAATGGTCGTTTAGCGGTTTACTGGTCAGCTCCCTCTGCCTTCGCTTGGTTACTGTGATTGTGGCGCTCGCCAGGAGGACGGCGATGACCGCGCCCGCCGTGTTCATCGCCCAGTCGTTTGTGTCGCAGGATCTTCCTATGGCGGGGATCAGGCCCTGTACGACCTCTATCCCTGCGGACAGGAATGTTCCTGACGCCAACACCAGCAGTGGTTTTCGGGTTGCCAGTGTTGCGAAGTAGACCAGCGGCAAGAACAGTGCGACGTTGGCTAGTAGCTCTACCGCACGTGGCGATGGCATCGAGAACTGGACCACGCAGAACACGAAGCTTCGGCCCGCCGTCGGGTTCAATGTCATCACGACGACCGGCAGCAGCGACAGGCCCGCCAGCGTCCACAGGATCTGGTGGCTGTAGCGGGCGCGCACCAGCAGGTAGCCCGCGATGACACAGATGACGGCGATCAGCGCCATCACCACCGGCATCAGCGCCGGGTGCTCCAGCATGAAGGTCGCGATCATTGGAAGGTTGATCCTACCTGCCCGCAGGCAGGCATCCGAGGTTCCTCACCGCGTGGAGTTCGGCGAGTTCACCAAAGGTGCTTGTGCGCCTGGGGCTTCGCCTTGCATCTTCTTCGACTCGTTTTGATCCTTCTGGGGTCGGTGTTACATCTTTGTTCTCGAAGATGGTCCTGGACGAGTGATACGCGCTCTCGTCTACAAGCGACACCTTCACCATGAACCAGCTACCGCAAGAATTTCAGCAGTCGTTCTATCCGGAGGCTGCGCCTTCCAGGAGTCGGCGTTGGCCGTGGGTCGTCGCTATTGTTGTTGCTGTTGGGGCTGTCGTCGGGGTCACTCTTGCTTTGACCCAGCAGCGCGGCGACACGACGCCTGGGACGGTCTTCGGGGTTGCTGCCCCGCCGGTCGACAAGGGCACCGAGCTTCGGCGGGTGTTCACGGAATGTCACAGTGGTGACCTCGATGACGACGACCACACCCTCGTCATCGACAGCCTGGGCGAGGAGCCTGGGTCTGGGTCAGTTGACCTGGCCGGGCTTGCCTGTCTTCTCGACGGGCTGGACACACCCCAGTCCGTTGTCGCGAAGATGAACAACACCCGCGCCCTGGACGGGATGGTGTCCGCGTCCTGGGGTGAGTTCGACGCTTCCTGGACCTACCACCCCGACAACGGGCTTGACGTGATCATCACGCAGAGTTGACCGAAGCACTGCGTTCCGCGAGGTGGGGCGCGGTTCGGCCTGCCTGTGCCGACTACCATCCGGGCATGGAACTTCGTGGACGGCGTGTGCTCGTTACTGGGGCTACCGGGCCGCTGGGCCAGGCCGTTGTGCGGCGGTTGGCTGATGAGGGGTGCCAACTCGTGGTTACCGGCCGGCGGGGCGACGTGCTGGATGTTCTCGCTCGGGACGTCTCGGGGCACGCGATCGTTGCCGACCTGGCTGTGCGGAGTGACATCGATCGGCTTGTCGGCGAGTGTGGGGACGTTGACGTGTTCGTCGCCGGGGCTGGGGTCGCCGGGGTTGGGGAGTTGACCGATCACTCGCTCGAGCAGCTCGATCGGGTGATCGAGGTCAATCTTCGGGCGCCTCTTGCTCTTGCTCGGATGCTTGGGGAGCGGATGGTCGCTCGTGGAGGCGGGCATGTTGTGTTCGTCTCATCCCTTGTCGGCAAGAGTGCTGCTGCCGGTGCTCCCCTTGCCGACGCCACCCGGTTCGGGGTTCGTGGGTTTGCTCTTGGGCTTCGGCAGGACTGGGTTGGGCTTGGGGTTGGTGTCTCCTGTGTGAACACCGGCCCCATTGGTGAGCCTGACCTGGGTAGGGACGGGGTTGCCCTGCCTGCTGGGTTTCGGCCTCGTGTGCCTGCTGACGTTGCTGCCGCGGTCGTCAAGGCTGTGCGCAACGATCGGGCCGAAGTGGACGTTGCCGATCCCGTCATGCGGGCCGGGGTCGTGTTCGGGCAGGTTGCGCCTCAGGTGGCCGCTCGGCTCGCCCGGTTGGCCGGGGGTGAGCGGTGAGCGTCTTCGTCCATCGGTTACGGGTTCGGTACAGCGAGTGTGACCAGCAGGGAGTCGTGTTCAACGGGCACTATCTCTTCTACTACGACGTCGCCCTCAACGAGCTCTGGCGCGATCGGATCGGCGCCTACCACGAGATGGTTCAGCGTGGGGTTGACGTCGTCGTCGCCGAGGCCACCATTCGGTACCGTGCCGCCGCTCGGTTCGACGACGAGCTTGACATCGCCATGGCTGTCAAGCATCTCGGGACCACCAGCCTCGTCGTCACGCCCTCGTTCCGGGTCGGGGACCGGCTCATCGCTGACGGGGAGATCCGGCACGTCTTCGTGGATCCTGCCACGCTCGTCCCCAAGGCCATGCCGGACGACATCCGGGCTGGACTATCTGGTAGCGCGTAGGTACTCGACCTCCAGTACCGGTCTGCCGTCGCCGAAGTCGTGTTCTCGTCTTCGCTCCGTCTGTTCGAAGCCGAAGGACTCGTAGAAGTGTCTTGCTCGGTTGGCGCCTGTCATCGTCCATGCCTTCGCTCGGCGGAACCTCGCCTCGCGTAGCTGGTCCCAGGCCGCGTCCATCAGCGTCCACGCCACACCTGTGCCCCAGACGCTGGGGTGGGCGTACAGGTCGTAGATCTCCGCGTCCGGCATGCCTTCCGGATGTGGGCCGAAGTAGACGAAGGCCACGACCCGGTGGCCGCGTTCGGCCACCAGGAGCGTGTTCCTCGCGTACTGGCGTGTCTTCATCACCTCTGGCCAGCAGGTTCTTCGGTCCTCGACCAGCTTCGCCAGCCAGCGGCCGTCGACCAGGTCCCTGTGGGCCACGCGCCAGGCCTCTGCGTGGACCTCGCCCACTGCGGCAGCGTCGTCGGTCGTGGCGTCGCGTACCAGCAGTGGTGCGTCGACTCCTCTCGGCAACACCATGGTCGACACCATAGGTCAGACCACTCCTGTGCGACAGCGTTACTCCGGAACTCACGGCGTAGCGTCCCCGTTGTCCGGGTAAGTGCATTTTCTTTCGGAAGGTGTGTGTGGGATGGCCGGGACGATCATCGTCGTGGTGCTGGTGCTCGCCGTCGTGGCACTTGGCGCGACCTACATGAAGAACTCGGCCACCGCCAAGCAGCAGCGGCTCGAGGACGCCAAAGCCGACGCCCGCCGTTGGGTGGAGCGTCTCGGCGGCCAGGTCATGAACCTGGACGGCACCAACGAGGCGTCCAAGCAGGCCCTCGCCGACGCGTCCGAGCGGTACAACGCGGCAGGCTCGCAGATGGAGCAGGCGACCACGGCCGAGCAGGCTCGGCTCGTCAAGGACACCGCGATGGAGGGGCTGTACTACGTGCGCGCCGCACGGCTCGCCATGGGGCTCGACCCTGGGCCCGACCTGCCGGACGACGCCGGCCGGGAGCGTGCGGGCAAGGTCACCGAGGACCGTCGGGTCAACGTCGAGGGTCGCGACTTCCAGGCCTCGCCCAACCCGGGTGACGGCACGCCCTACTACTACCCCGGCGGTCGAGTCGCCGGGCGGCCGGTGCCGCAGGGCTGGTACAGCGAGCCGTGGTGGAAGCCCGCGCTCGTCGCCGGCGCCTGGGGGCTCGGTTCGGCGTTCCTGTTCAGCGCCATGTTCAGCGGTATGTACGGCATCCCGGACTCGCAGGCATGGGAGTCCGGATACGACGCCGGTCAGGCCGACGCCATGGACAACGGGGGCGATGGCGGCGGGGACTACGGCGATGGTGGCGGTGACGGTGGTGGCGACTACGGCGGGGATTACGGCGGCGACTACGGCGGCGGTGGCGACTGGGGCGGTGGCGGGGACTTCGGCGGCGGAGACTTCGGGGGCGGCGACTTCGGCGGCTTCTGACCGGCCGCCAACGTAATGAAGGACTCCTTCGTGACGCCCTGTGACACGAAGGAGTCCTTCATGTCACAGGGGGCGGGTCAGGGCGGGCTCAGGCTTGGCAGGTTGGGCACCAGTACAGGTTGCGGGCCGCCAGCTCCGCCTTGCGGACCGGGGTGCCGCAGATCAGGCACGGCTGGTCCGTGCGGCGGTAGACGTAGACCTCGCCGCCGTGGCGGTCCACTCGCGGGGCCCTGCCGGTCACGTGCGGCAGGTGCTCGTCGCGGACCGTGTCGATCCGGCCCTTCTTCACGCCGTCCTTCATCAGGCCCACCAGGTCGGTCCACATCGCCGACCACTGCGCCTCGGTGACCGACGTGCCCAGGGTCCGCGGGTTCACCCGGTGGCGGAACAGCAGCTCCGCCCGGTACACGTTGCCCACCCCGGCCAGCACCTTCTGCTCCATCAGCAGGGCCGCCACCGGCAGCTTCGACCTCGTGATCCTCGTGTAGGCCGCCGCCGGGTCCGCGTTGCGGCGCAACGGGTCCGGGCCGAGCCTGGCCAGCAGCTCCGCACGTTCCGCCGCGTTCAGCACCTCACAGCGGGTGGGACCCCGGAGATCGGTCCAGTGGGTCTCGCCCACCATCCGCATCCTCACCTGGCCGACCGGCAGCGTCGGCGGCAGCGGGGCGTCGGTGAACGTGCCGTACAGGCCCAGGTGCACGTGGACGATCGCGTCCGGCGCGTACACGTGGAACAGGTGCTTTCCGTACGCCTCCGCCCTCGTCAGCACCCGGCCGTCCACGAGCGCCGCCGGGAACCGGCCCTGCGGGCTCGACACCCGCACAGGACGCTTGCCGTAGTACTTCTGGTGCAGCCGCGCCAGGCGATGGAGTGTGTGTCCCTCGGGCATCAGGCAGGCAGGGCGGGCGGCGTGCCCGTGCGCTCGTAGTCGACCAGCATCCGGATACGCCTGGCGTGCCGTTCGTCGCCGGAGAACGGGGTGGCGAGGAACGTGTCCACGATCGCCGTGCCCTCCTCCAGCGTGTGCATCCGGCCGCCCACGGCCACCACCTGTGCGTCGTTGTGGGCCCGGCCCAGCTGTGCCGTCTCCAGGTTGTAGGCCAGGGCCGCCCGGATGCCGGGGACCTTGTTGGCCGCGATCTGCTCCCCGTTGCCGGAGCCGCCGATCACCACGCCGAGGCTGCCCTCGTCCGCCAGTACCCGGCGGGCTGTTTCCACGCAGTAGGGCGGGTAGTCGTCCATCGCGTCGTAGGCCGCGGGGCCCACGTCGACGACGTCGTGACCAGCCGCGGTCAGGTGCTTGACCAGATGCGCCTTCAGCTCGAAGCCGGCGTGGTCGGAACCCAGGTAGACACGCACGTCGCGCATTCTGCCAGTTCTGGAAGCATGTGCCCGGTGACGGTCTTCGAACAGGACGGATTCGACCTTCGTGTCGAGTGGGGCCTGGACGGTGTGCACGCGCTCGGTCCCCACTGCGCGGTGCTGGTCATCGTCGACGTACTGGTCTTCACCACCACCGTGGACGTGGCCGTCAGTCAGGGGGCGCGAGTACTGCCGCTGCCCTGGCGGGACGAACGCGCGGCCGAGGCGGCCGCCGCCGCGGGCGCCACGCTCACCCCGACCGGCCTGACCTACCAGGACGACGTGCCCACCGCGTCGGACACGAAGGGCTGGACGCTGCGGCCCTCCTCGCTCGACGGTCGCGTGCCTGCCGGGACCTTCCTCGGCATCACCTCGGCCAACGGCGCCCACCTCTCCGCCGCCGCGGCCGGCTCGGGCGCCACCGTGCTCGCCGGCTGCCTGCGCAACGCCTCCGCCGTGGCCGCCAGGGCTGTCGAGCTGGCCGGGGACCGTCCCATCGGGGTGATACCCGCCGGGGAACGGTGGCGGACCGACGGCCTGCCCCTGCGGCCCGCGATCGAGGACTACCTCGGCGCGGGCGCGATCGTGGCGGCGATCACCGGGCGGGTCGCGCCGTCACCGGAGGCGACGCTGGCGTCGCTCGCCTACCGGGCGGCCCCTGTCCGGGCGCTGCTGGCCGACGCCATCTCCGGGCGGGAGCTGGCGGGTGCCGGGGTGGCCACCGACGTCGCGCTCGCGTCAGTGGTGGACGTCAGCGACACTGTG
Source organism: Actinophytocola oryzae (assembly GCF_004364325.1). Classification (GTDB taxonomy): domain Bacteria; phylum Actinomycetota; class Actinomycetes; order Mycobacteriales; family Pseudonocardiaceae; genus Actinophytocola; species Actinophytocola oryzae. Next base: position 122,860 of record NZ_SOCP01000026.1, read on the forward strand.
CCTGTCCTGAAGGCGGGTGTATACCAAGCATGAGCGGAGCCTGCGGAGCGGATCATCGCTGTTCACGCCGCTGCGGAGCCCGCGCGGGGCGGCGGTGGAGCGGAGCCTGCGGAGCGTTCCGACGCCACGGAGCGGGTGAGGCGGCGGCATGAGTGGGCGATGGATCGAGGTCGGCGACGGCGTGTTCGCGCGCCGGTACGTCGAGCTGGACCAGACGCTCGGGCTCGTCGTGGGCGACACGCACTGCCTCGTCATCGACACCGGCACCGACGAGGTGCACGGGGCGTCGATGGCGGCAGCGGTGCGGTTCGTCACGCCGCTGCCCTGGACGGTGGTCATCACACACGCCCACTTCGACCACTTCTTCGGCACCAAGGCGTTCCTGCCCGCCTCGGTGATCGCACACGAGCGGTGCCGGGCGGAGATCCTCGCGGGCGGTGACCTGCAGCGCCGCGCGTGGGCGGCGCGGTTCCGGTCCGAGGGCAAGGCCGAGCAGGCCGAACGGCTCGCGACGGCCAAGCTCGTGGCGCCGATGGAGGTGATCACGTCGTCGGTGCAGCTCGACCTGGGCGGACGCGCGGTCACGCTCGTCCACCCGGGCCCTGCGCACACCGACCACGACGTGTTCGTGCACGTCCCGGACGTCGACGTGGTGTTCGCGGGCGACCTCGTCGAGCAGGGCGCGCCGCCGTCCGTGGGGCCCGACGCGCACGCGTCCGACTGGCCCGCTGCACTCGACGCGATCCTCGACCTGAACCCCGAGATCGTCGTGCCCGGGCATGGCGATCCCGTCGACGCCGACTTCGTGCGAAGACAGCGCGACGAGATCGCCAGGGGCGTCTTCTAGGCCTGCACCGACTTCAGCTCGGTGAACTCCTCGAGGCCGTACCGGCCGAACTCGCGGCCGTTGCCGGACTGCTTGAAGCCGCCGAACGGGGCCGCCGTGTTGAACGCGGCGCCGTTGATGTCCACCTGACCGGCCCGCAGCTTCCCGGCCACCGAACGGGCGCGGTCGACGTCCGCGCCGAAGACGGCCGCAGCCAGCCCGTACTGGGTACCGTTGGCGATGCGGATGGCGTCGGCCTCGTCCTCGTAGGGCATGACCACCAGGACCGGGCCGAAGATCTCCTCCTGCGCGATGGTCATGTCCGGCGTGACGTCGCCGAAGACGGTCGGGCGGACGAAGTAGCCGACACCGTCGACCGGCTCGGGGCCACCGGCGGCGAGCGTGGCGCCCTCCTCGACACCCTTCCTGATGTACTCCACGACCCGGTCGCGCTGCGCGGCCGAGACCGACGGGCCGATCCTGGTCGACTCCTGCGACGGGTCGCCGGGCACGTACTTCGCGGCGGCGGCCGCCGCGACCTCGACGGCCTCGTCGTGGCGGCCGACCGGGACGAGCAGCCTGGTCAGCGCACTGCACGCCTGGCCGTTGTTCATGAAGCAGTTGGCCACGGTGATCTTGACGGCGCGCGAGAGGTCGGCGTCGTCCAGCACGACCGACGCGGACTTGCCGCCAAGCTCCAGCGCGACCTTCTTGACCGTCTCGGCACCCACCGCGGCCACGCGGCGGCCCGCTCGGGTGGAGCCGGTGAACGACACCATGTCGACGAGCGGGTGCGCGGCCAGCGCCTCGCCGACGACCGGGCCCGTGCCGTGGACCATGTTGAACACGCCCGGGGGCAGGTCGGCCTCGGCGATGATCTGGGCCAGCAGGGCCGCGGTCAGCGGCGCGACCTCGCTGGGCTTGAGCACGACCGTGTTGCCCGCGACCAGCGCTGGCGTCACCTTCGCGACCATCTGCTGCAGCGGGAAGTTCCACGGCGTGATGGCCGCGACGACGCCGATCGGCTCACGCACGATCGTCGAGTTGCCGACCGTGACCGGGTCGAACGCACCGGCCTCGACCTCGGCGAGCACCCCCTCAGTGATGCCCACCGGGTTCACGACCTGCACCTTCGACGCGAACACGATGGGTGTGCCCACCTCGGCGACGATCGTCTCCGCCAGCTCGCCTGCACGCGCCTTGAGCCCGTCGTTGATCCGCCGGACCGCCGCGACGCGGTCGCCCAGCGGGGTGGCGGCCCACGCCTCGAAGGCCGACGCGGCGGCACGTACCGCCGCGTCGGCGTCCTCCGGCGTGCCTGCGGGGACCGATGCGATGACCTCCTCCGTCGCCGGGTTGACGACGTCGATGCGCTCGCCCGCATCGTCGGTGAACGTGCCGTTGACGAAGTGGGCGGTGCTGACGGTGGGGGCGGCCATCGGTCCTCCGTAGATGTGACGCGCTCGGGGAATTCGGCTCCCAGCCTGTCACATCACGAGGACTCAGTCGAAGGACAGCTCGCCGGTCCTGGTCCGCTTCAGTTCGAAGAAGTTGGAGAAGCTCGCGAGGGCGACCGTGCCGTCGAACACCTTCAGGGCGTCCTCGCCACGCGGGATCGAGTTCAGCACCGGGCCGAAGAACGCGACGCCGTCGACGTGGATGGTCGGCGTGCCGACGTCCATGCCCACCGGGTCCATGCCCTCGTGGTGGCTCTTGCGGAGGTCCTCGTCATATTCACTCGAATGGGCGGCTTCCGCCAACTCCGCGGGCAGCCCGACCTCGGCGAGGGACTCCTTGATGACCACGTCGAAGTCCTTGTTGCCCTGGTTGTGGATGCGTGTGCCCATGGCGGTGTACAGGTCGCGCAGGACGTCGGCGCCGTGCTGCTGGGCGGCGGCGATGGCCACGCGGACCGGGCCCCACGCCCTGGTCATGGCCTGCTTGTACTCCTCGGGCAGGTCGCGGCCCTCGTTGAGCACCGCGAGGCTCATCACACGGAAGTGCAGGTCCACGTCACGCTGCTTCTCGACCTCGAGGATCCACCTGGAGGTGATCCAGGCGAACGGGCACATCGGGTCGAAATAGAAGTCGATCTTCGGTTTGCTGGGAGCAGTCATATCCCTGCCAACCGAGGAGTTGTTCCCGTTCTTCCCTCCTGACGGGTCAAACCGAGCCGTTGGGTGATTGGATGCGATGAACAGGATTGTCAGTACGAACAAGCTTGAGGTGACCAGTGGCTCCGCCCAACCTGACGCGTGACGAAGCACAACAGCGCGCCGCGCTGCTCGACGTGGCGTCCTACGACGTTGAGCTCGACCTCACGGACGGCGGCGGCAAGCCCGGCGACACCACCTTCCGTTCGACGACGACCGTCCGGTTCGCCAGCCGGGAGGCCGCGGCGGACACGTGGGTCGACCTGGTCGCCGCGTCCGTGGAGAGCGCGACGTTGAACGGCACGCCGCTCGACCTGTCCGGCTACCGGGAGGACAGGGGCATCGCGCTGCCGTCGGTCGCGGAGCAGAACGAGCTGACCGTCGACGCGACCTGCCGGTACATGAACACCGGCGAGGGCCTGCACCGGTTCGTCGACCCGGTGGACGGCGGCGTCTACCTGTACACGCAGTTCGAGACGGCCGACGCGAAGCGCATGTTCACCTGCTTCGACCAGCCCGACCTCAAGGCCACCTTCCGGTTCACGGTCATCGCGCCGGAGGACTGGAAGGTCATGTCCAACGCGCCGATCGAGTCGAGCGAGCAGCTGGACTCCGGCGCGGTGCGGCACGTGTTCGAGACCACGAAGCCGATGTCGACCTACGTGACCGCGCTGGTCGCCGGGCCCTACGCGGAGTGGCTCGACGAGTACTCCGACCAGCACTCGACCATCCCGCTCGGCATCTACTGCCGCGCCTCGCTCGCCGAGCACATGGACGCCGAGCGCCTGTTCACCCAGACCAAGCAGGGCTTCGACTTCTACCACCGCAGCTTCGGGGTGCCCTACCCGTTCGGCAAGTACGACCAGTGCTTCGTGCCGGAGTTCAACGCGGGCGCCATGGAGAACGCGGGCTGCGTGACGTTCCTCGAGGACTACGTCTTCCGCAGCAGGGTCACCCGCTACGCCTACGAGCGGCGCTGCGAGACCGTGCTGCACGAGATGGCGCACATGTGGTTCGGCGACCTGGTCACCATGCGCTGGTGGAACGACCTGTGGCTGAACGAGTCGTTCGCCACGTTCGCGAGCGTGCTGGCCCAGGCAGGCGCGACCGAGTACGAGCACGCGTGGACCAGCTTCGCGAACATCGAGAAGTCGTGGGCCTACCGGCAGGACCAGCTGCCCTCGACACACCCGGTGGCCGCCGACATCCCGGACCTGCAGGCGGTCGAGGTCAACTTCGACGGCATCACCTACGCCAAGGGCGCCTCGGTGCTCAAGCAGCTCGTCGCGTACGTGGGGCAGGACCACTTCCTGTCCGGGCTGCGGGTGTACTTCGCGAAGCACGCCTGGGGCAACGCCACGCTGGCCGACCTGCTCGCCGCGCTGGAGGAGGCGTCGGGGCGGGACCTGTCGTGGTGGAGCGCGCAGTGGCTGGAGACGACCGGCCTGAACGCCCTGCGGCCCGTGTACACGGTCGGCGATGACGGCAGGTTCACGGCCTTCGCGATCACCCAGGGCGGTGCGAAGCCGGGTGCCGGTGAGCTGCGCACGCACCGGGTCGCCGTCGGCGTGTACGACGACCAGGACGGCAGGCTCGTGCGCACGCACCGCGTCGAGCTGGACGTGTCCGGCCAGGAGACGCCCGTGCCGGAGCTCGTCGGCGTGTCGCGCGGCAAGCTCGTGCTGGTCAACGACGACGACCTGAGCTACTGCACCATGCGGCTCGACCCGGACTCGCTCACGACGCTCGTGGACCGGATCGGTGACATCGACGAGCCGCTGCCCCGCACGCTGTGCTGGTCGGCGGCGTGGGAGATGACCCGCGAGGCCGAGCTGAAGGCCCGGGACTTCGTGAAGCTGGTGTGCCACGGGCTGCCTGCCGAGACCGAGGTCGGCGTCGTGCAGCGGCTGCTGCTGCAGGCACAGACGGCGATCAACTCCTACGCCGACCCCGCGTGGGTGCCCGAGGGCTGGCGGCTCCTGGCCGACCGGCTGCTCGAGCTGGCGGCGGACCCGGCGACGGAGTCCGACCAGCAGCTGGCGATGGTGAACGCGCTGACCGGTGCGGTGCTGGAGGCCGACCAGGTCGCGGTCCTGCGTGGCTGGCTGGACGGCTCGACGCCGCTCGAGGGCCTGGTCGTGGACACCGACCTGCGGTGGCGCCTGATGCAGGCGCTGGTCGCCCACGACGCCGCCACCGACGACGAGGTCGACGCGACGCTGGCGGAGGATCCGACGGCGACCGGGCGGCGGCAGGCGGAGCGGACGCGTGCGCTACGGCCCGCCGAGGAGGTCAAGGCGGAGGCGTGGCGGCGGGCCGTGCACGACGACGAGCTGCCGAACGCGATCAACGAGGCGATCATCTCGGGGTTCTCGCACCCGTCGCAGAAGGCGCTGCTGACGCCGTACGTGGCGCGTTACTTCGCGGACGTCGCCGACGTGTGGGCGCGGCGGTCGAGTGAGCGGGCCCAGCCGGTGGCGCTCGGGCTGTACCCGTCGTGGTCGGTGACCGAGGAGACCGTCGCGGCGTCGGACGAGTGGCTCGCCGACGAGTCGCACCCGCCGGCACTGCGCCGCCTGGTCACCGAGGGGCGCGCGGGCATCCTGCGTGCGCTGGCGGCACGCGCGTTCGACGGCCAGTAGGACAGACGTGGAAGCGCCGCGCTCCCGACGGGGGCGCGGCGCTTCTGGCGTCTGTGGTCCTAGTGCTTCGTGCCCGCCTGGTCGGTCAGCATGCGCAGGCCGCTCACGATGCCACCCGTCAGGTCGCCCTCCTTGAAGGACGCGACCATGCTCATGACGGCCAGGTTGCACGCGCGGTCGGGCAGGCGGCGCGACGACTCGGCACCGGTCACGATCTCGACCTTGCGCTGTCCCGGCGACACGGCGAGCAGCACCGCGGTCGCGGGGGTCTCGCCGGACTCGGCGTGGAGGGACTCGGCCGTCGCTCGGGTGTCCTCGCCCAGGTCGCCGAGGTAGACGCTGAAGCCGAGGCCCGTGGTGCGGGCGGACAGCGTCAGGGCCTCGTCGAGGCGGGCGAGCTGCACCGGGCTGAACGGCAGCTCCGGCCTGGCCCGCCGGTGCTCACTGGCGACCGAGATGCGGCCGCTCGTGGTCACCACGGCGGCGTGGCCGTGTTCGACGTCCTCGTCGATCACGTCGCCCGGCGTGCGGTGCAGTACGACCTCACCAGCTGCCACGTGCACCTCCCTTGGCCGTGCCGCGGGACTTGCCGCCGCCGGTGGGTACGGCGGAGGCGTCGGCCCCTGCCGGGTTGGCGGTCCACCAGACCGCCGGGTAGTCCCACGACTGTCCCGGCCGGTACCTCGGCGCCCGCGCGACCTTGTCCCGCAGGGTCAGCAGAGCTACCAGGCCGTAGATGGCCAGCGGGATCACCGCGTAGACGAGAATGGTCTGCACGACACTCACGGTCGACACAGTACCGAGCACCCTGCGGGTACGGACACTCGGCCAAGTGAAGATCACCTCCCGTGACCGCTACTGCGAGGCCGGTAGTCACGTTGGGCCGTGCGCGGGCGTCCGTTTCATGCGGTTGGTCGAAAACGCGGGATCGAACGGCGGTATCTCACGCACCGACATCGCATCGTCACGCTTCATGTCTTGTCGACTACAGTTTCAGGCCATAGGTTTCACCTGTACGGCCCTTGCGGTTCCCTTCCCCGGCACTCTCCGTGCCTGTATCGCCGAGGAGTTCCCGTCATGCAGACCGACACCCCGACGGTCATCACCCATTCGGACGAGCTGGCCCTACTCGGCACCCGCGTGACGCGCGGCACCCGGGTCACCGCCGGCACGCGGGTCACCCGAGGCACCAGGGTTACCAGGGGCACGCGGGTGACCGCGGGCACCCGGGTCACGCGCGGCACGAGGGTCACGAGAGGTACCCGGGTCACCGCCGGCACGCGCGTCACGCGCGGTACGCGGGTCACCCGAGGCACGCGCGTCACCGCCACCGGTACGCGGGTCACCGCGTCCTGAGTCGCGGCGAGCCGGTCGCTCAGGCGGCCGGCTCTCCAAGGTAGGGCAGCCACTGCGGGTCGGTCTCCACGACGCCGGCGAGCAGCCGCCAGTGCATCCCACGTGGCGCTCTCGGCACGACCCGCAGCCGCCAGCCCAGCTCGGACAGCAGCTTGTCGGCCTTGCGGTGGTTGCACCTCACGCAGCAGGCCACGCAGTTCTGCCAGGTGTGCTCGCCACCGCGACTGCGGGGGATGACGTGGTCGATCGTCTCGGCACGGCTGCCGCAGTACGCGCAGCGGTGCCGGTCGCGGTGCATGAGCCCGGCACGCGTGAGCGGCACCCGCGCGCGGTACGGGACGCGCACGTAGGTCGCGAGGCGGATCACCGAGGGCACCACGACGGCGTCGCTGGCGGAGTGCAGCTCGATGCCGCTCGGGTCGCCGTGCACGACCTCGGCCTTGCCACACACCACGAGCACGACGGCGCGCCGCAGCGGGAGCGCGGTCAGCGGCTCGAAGGTGGTGTTGAGCAGGAGGACCCGGCGCTTGCCCCACGGCGGGGCACCACTCGCCGGCTCGGGTGCGCCGTCATCCGATGAATCGGCTTGCGGACGCAGGCTGGTCCGCGACGCCGGCCCTCGGGCGGCGCCGATCGGAGTCGGATGTCGGTCGGGCACGCGACCACCTCCACCGGTGCTGGCAAGCCATAGCAGATCACACATCACCCCCTGAACGCACGTGTGTTGTGTAACGTGTCCGGCCACTGTGGTGGATCGGTTATCAAACTGACCACCGGCGGTCACCCTTCCTTCACCGTTGTCGCTGGGTACGGGCCCTTTCGGCGATGCGGTCCAGCCATTCGGCCATCAGCGCGCGTTCGGGCTCGGTCAGGGCGGCGGTCTCCGACAGCAGGGCACGGAGCGTGACCGCCGCGGCGGCCGGCCCCGGCTCGGGCGCGGCCGGGGCGTCCGTGGTGATGGCGGCGAGGACGGCCTCGCGGGCGGTGACCGACAGGTCCGGGTCGGCCTTCGGGTCGCCGATCAGCGTGAGGGTCACGCCGCGGCCCGCCGCGTGGAGCACCGCCATCGCGCGCTCCTCGGGCACCCGCAGCCTGCCCGCCTCCGCGACGCGGTGGATGCGCTCGGCCAGCATCGCGAAGGCCGCCTCGGCCGCCGGGCTGCGTGGCTCGGGCGGCTGCTCGACCGCCCGGCGACTCCGCTCGTGGACATTCTCACGGGGGCGGCCATGTGAGGAACGCAACTGCGTGCGTCGTCTTCGCTGCCCAGGGTTTCCTTGTGGGGTCAGGAGATTTCGATCACCGGGGGCGTTCGCGGGCGCCCTTCGCACCGCCGTTATGGTCGGGCACGTGACCGATTTGGACTCGCTGTCCATCGAGCCGCCGGCCTGTGACACGGGTGACAACTGGTGTAATGCCGTCTACAACCTGACCGGCAAACACTGGCTCGCCGCGTCCGCCGACTGGCTCGTGGCCAAGCCGCTGACGATTCTGCTCATCCTGCTCGTCGCGTTCGTCGTGCGGGCGATCATCCGACGGTTGATCGACCGGCTCTCCAGGGTCAACGGTGGGAGCAAGCTCCCTGCTCTGCTGCGGCCACTGCGGGAGCGGGCGCCGCAGACCCTCGGCACGATCCTGTCCGAACGCCGTGCGCTGCGGGCGAAGACGATCGGGTCGGTGTTCAAGTCGATCGCGTCGCTGGTCGTGTTCGGGACCGCGTTCATGATGATCCTCGCCGAGCTGGGTGTGAACCTCGCGCCCGTGCTGGCCTCGGCAGGGATCCTCGGCGTGGCCATCGGGTTCGGTGCGCAGAACGTCGTGAAGGACTTCCTGTCCGGCGTGTTCATGATGCTGGAGGACCAGTACGGCGTCGGTGACGTGGTGGACGTCGGTGAGGCGTCCGGCACGGTCGAGGCCGTCGGGTTGCGGATCACCACGATGCGGGACGTGAACGGGACCGTCTGGTACGTGCGCAACGGGGAGATCCTGCGGGTCGGCAACTCGAGCCAGGGGTTCGCGGTCGCGGTCGTGGACGTGCCGATCGGGTACGGCGCGGACGTGGAGCAGGCCACCGACATCATCGCGCGGGTCGCGAGCGACGTGACCGACAAGGAACCGGTCTCCAACGACGTGCTCGAGCCGCCGGAGGTGCTGGGCGTCGAGCGGGTGTCCGCGGCGGAGGGCATCATGTTGCGGCTCACCGTCAAGGTCAGGCCGGGGCGGCAGTGGGCCGTGCAGCGCTCGCTGCGGGCGCGGATCGTCGCTGCGTTCGAGGACGCCGGCATCCAGGGACCGCTCGTCCGCGGGTTCCCGTCCGGTGAGTGATGGCAGGATGGACGGCGTGGCGACACCTGAGGAAGTGACCAGTTTCTACGACGCCGTCGGCGGCGAGGAGAAGTTCCACCGCATCGTCGGCCGCTTCTACGAGGAGGTCGCGAAGGACGAGGTGCTGCGCCCGCTGTACCCGGAGGAGGACCTCGGCCCCGCGGAGGTGCGCCTGCGGATGTTCCTGATGCAGTACTGGGGCGGCCCGCACACCTACTCCGACCAGCGCGGGCACCCTCGGCTACGGATGCGGCACGCTCCGTTCGCCATTGGGCCGATCGAACGCGACGCCTGGCTGCGATGCATGCGAATAGCGGTAGACGAGGCCGAGTTGTCCGACGACCATCGTCGCCAACTGTGGGGGTACCTGGAGATGGCCGCCAACAGTCTGATGAACAGCTGGACGTAGTTCGCGCGGCGCCGTCTGTCAGCGCCTCGGCGAGGACAGGCAAGGCGGTCGATCGTGCGGGTAGCCGGGGAGAACTCCGACTGGTGGCGGGACGCGACCTTCTACCAGGTCTACGTGCGCTCCTTCGCCGACTCGGACGGTGACGGCGTCGGTGACCTCGACGGCATCCGTGAACGTCTCGGCTATCTGGAGCTGCTCGGCGTCGACGCGCTGTGGCTGACCCCGTTCTTCCGCTCCCCCATGGCCGACCACGGCTACGACGTGTCGGACCCGCGTGACGTCGACCCGCTGTTCGGCGACCTCGCGGCGTTCGACCGGCTCGTCGCGGAGGCGCACCACGCCGGTATCCGGGTCACGATCGACCTGGTGCCCAACCACACCAGTGACCAGCACGTCTGGTTCCAGGAGGCGCTCGCCGACCGGCTCGGCGGCTCCCGAGACCGGTACATCTTCCGGCCGGGCCGCGACGACGGACCGCCGAACAACTGGATCAGCATCTTCGGCGGGTCCGCGTGGACGCGGCTGGACGACGGCGACTGGTACCTGCACCTGTTCGACGCGCGGCAGCCGGACCTGAACTGGGCGCACCCGGACGTGCGGGCGGACTACGAGCGCACGCTGCGGTTCTGGCTGGACCGCGGTGTGGACGGGTTCCGCATCGACGTCGCGCACGGCATGGCCAAGCCGGTCGATCTGCCGGACATGGACCTGCGTGCGGGCAACCGGATCGGCCAGCACGACCTGTTCGACCCCCGCTTCGACGACGACGGCGTGCACGACATCCACCGCCTCACCCGCCGGGTCCTCGACGAGTACCCGGGCACGATGGCCGTCGGCGAGATCTGGGTGACCGACAGCGAGCGGCTGGCCCTGTACCTGCGGCCGGACGAGCTGCACCTCGGCTTCAACTTCCGCCTCACGCTGGCCCGCTACGACGCGGTCGAGCTGCGCACAGCCATCGACGCGTCGCTGGACACGGCCGCGCTGGCGGGGGTGCAGCCGACGTGGACCCTGTCCAACCACGACGTCGTCCGCGAGGCCACCCGCTACGGCGACGGCCCGCTCGGCGCGCAACGCGCCAGGGCCATGGCGCTCGTCGAGCTGGGCCTGCCCGGCGTCGTGTACCTGTACAACGGCGCCGAGCTGGGTCTCCCGAACGTCACGGTCCCCGACTGGGCCATCCAGGACCCGAAGTTCTTCCGCTCCGGCGGCCAGATCCGCGGCCGTGACGGCTGCCGCGTGCCACTGCCATGGGAGGGCGAGGAGCCCCCTTTCGGGTTCTCGCCAGGCGCGAACCCGTGGCTCCCGATGCCGCCGGAGTGGGCCAAGCTGACCGTCGAGCACCAGCTCGAGGACGCCGACTCGACGCTTTCCCTGTACCGGCAGGCCATCGAGCTGCGCAGGACCCATCCGGCCTTCACCGGCGACGAGCTGGAGTGGTACGGCGCCCCCGCTGGCTGCTTCGCCTACCGGCGCAAGGGCGGCGGCCTCATCTGCGTCCTCAACGCGTCCGACACCCCGGTCCCGCTGCCCGCGGGTGAGATCCTGCTGTCGAGCGGGCCGCTCACCGACCGCCGCCTGCCGCCGAACACGGCCGCCTGGCTGGCCCGTTAGAGGCCGCTGCCCGCCTCGCCGAAGTCACCACCCGCGTCGAAGCCACCGTCGTCGCGTGAGATGTCGGTGTCCGCGTCGTCGTCCGACAACGCGGCCCCCGCCGCGAACGCCGCGGTCGAGCCGACGCCCCACGCGACGTTGCGGAGGGCGTTCGCGCGCCGCTCCTTGGCCGTCAGGGGCGCGAGCGGGTCGGCCGGGTGCTGGACGTGCCTCGGCCGCGCCGGGCCGTCCTCCGGCTCCCTGCCGTCCCACTCGTCGTGCTTGGGCACCGTCTCGTCGAGGAAACGGCGTGCGGGGTCCTCTGTCACCCGGCCATGGAACCACAGAAACGGTGTTCGCTCCGCAAGCTCCGCTCAACAACGATGATCGCTCCGCAAGCTCCGCTCAACAACGATGATCGCTCCGCAAGCTCCGCTCAGACCAGCAACGGCAGCAAGGCGTGCCGCCTGCGCACCACCGCGCCGAACCGGGCGTCGATGCGCAGCCAGGCGTCGGTCGCCGTGACCCGGACGTGCTCGTCGGCGCCGGAGCCGAGGAAACCCATGCCCGACATGGCGAACAGGCAGCGCATCGGGATCTTCACCTCCAGCTTGTCGCCGGACACGGTCAGCACGGTCTGGTCGAGCAGCGACGCGGGCGGGTTGCCGTTCGGGCCGACGTTCTCCCGCGCCACGGCCAGGCCGCGGTCGGTCAGGTCCGTCACGACCTTCGCGGGCAGGCTCTCCACGACCTGCCAGTGCGCGAGCGGCGGCAGCGCCGACCGCCACTGCATGTCCATCGACCGGCCGGGGTCGACCGTGTCGGCCCGCGACACCGCGAGCGCGGCCAGCAGCTCGTTGCCGGACACGGTCATGTCGCCCGGCTGCAGCGACCCCCGGACCGTTCTCGTGGCGAGCACGTCGAAGGGTGTCGCGACCCACGCGTCGACCCGGCTGCCGTCCCGGTCCCGCAGCCGGACCACCGTCTGGCCGTCGAGCCGCACCGCACGCGCCACGAACGCGCCGAGGTCGTCGCGTTCGGACCGGTCGGCGAACGAAAGCTCAGGCACCGTTGCTCCTGTACGCCGCGAGGAAGTCGCGTTCCTCCTCCGTCAGCCGGCGGGGCCGGCCGTTCTCCGTGTCGTAGGGCACGAGCCGTGTCTGCGCGGTCGCGGCCACCATGTCGTCCTCGGTCGGTCCGCCGTGGACGGAGTAGTCGAGGGTGAACGACGCGGCGTGCATCTCCCGCACGGTCATCGCCACCCGCACCGAGGTCCCGTTCGCCACCAGCGGGGCGTGGTAGTCGACGACGAGCCGCGCGACCACCACGCCTCTGGTCATGCCACCGGCACCGAGCCGGGTGGCCTCGCCGAACAACAGCTCGACGCGTGCCTCCTCCAGAAGTGTCACCGTGTTGGCGTGGTTGACGTGACCGAACGCGTCCATGTCCGACCAGCGAGGACGGACATTCGCGATGAAGAGACCCACTAGCGAACCATACTGCGCACCTGTCGCGTGGCGACCGAGAGTGTCGCGAGGTCGAGCCTGCCGACGCGGCGGATCTCGTCGAGCGACTCACGCGACCGGCCGATGCGCCGCGCGTTGTTCCGCTCCCAGTTGACGATCTTCTCGTCCGCCGTGGTCCCCGGGTCGCTCTGGCGCAGCACGTCGATCGTGATCGCCCGCAGCGAGCCGTACAGGTCGTCGCGCAACGCGAGCCGCGCCAGCGCGTGCCAGCGGTTGCCCCGCTCCAGCCCGCTGATCGACGTCAGCATCGAGTCGATGTTGAGGTGGTCGGAGAGCGCGTAGTACAGCTCGGCGGTCTCCCTCGGGCTGCGCTCGGTGTCGAGCGAGTCGCGGTCGGCCAGCTCGGCCACCTCGATGACGTCCAGGAGCGGGTAGCAGTCCAGCAGGGACGCCACGCGGCGCGCCAGCTCGACCGGCACCCCACTGGACACCAGCTCGTCGGTGTCGGCCGCGAGCGACTCGGCCTCCGTGCCACGCAGCAGGTCCGGCACGACGGGCACCAGCTCCGCGATGACGTCGCGGAACCGGTTGATCTCCGCGCCGACCGCCAGTGGCTGCGGCCGGTTGGACAGCAGCCAGCGGGACGTGCGGTCGAGCAGGCGGCGGGTCTCCAGGAACATGTGGTCGGCGACCTTCGTCGGCACCACGTTGTCCAGCGCCTCGATGTCGGCGCGCACCTTCTTGAGGTCGAAGATCCAGGTGGCCGCGGTGAAGGCGCGGACGGCGTCGGTCGCGGAGGCGTTCATCTCCTCCGCCAGCCGGAACGCGTAGGACACGCCGCCGCCGTCGACGACCTCGTTGACCACCAGCGTCGTGATGATCTGGCGGCGCAGCGGGTGCTGCGGGATGGCCTCGCTGAAGCGCTCACGCAGCTGGGTCGGGAAGTACTCCGGCAGGCGGCGGGTGAACACGTCCGCGTCGGGCAGGCCCGAGGCGAGGACCTCGTGCTTGAGCCGCAGCTTCACGTGCGCGAGCAGCGTCGCCAGCTCCGGCGAGGTGAGGCCCTCCCCGCGCTTGTCCATCTCGCGGAACTGCGCCTTGGTCGGCAACGCCTCGAGCCTGCGGTCCAGGCCCGCGTCCTCCTCGAGGTCGCTGACCAGCCGGGCCAGCACGGTCAGCATGCCCTTCGCGTGGGCACGGCTGACGCCGAGCACCTCGTTCTGCGCGTAGTTGTCGGCCAGCACGAGCTGCGCGACCTCGTCGGTCATCTCGACGAGCAGCTCGTTGCGCTCGTCCTCACCGAGCCCGCCGTGGTTGACCAGCTGGTCGAGCAGGATCTTGATGTTGACCTCGTGGTCGGAGCAGTCCACGCCCGCCGAGTTGTCGAGGGCGTCGGTGTTGACCTTGCCGCCCTTCTTGGCGAACTCGATGCGGCCGCGCTGGGTCAGGCCGAGGTTGCCGCCCTCGCCGATCACCTTGACCTTGAGGTCGCCGCCGTCGACGCGGAGCGCGTCGTTGGCCTTGTCGCCGACGTCCGCGTGCGTCTCGCCCGCGGCCTTCACGTAGGTGCCGATGCCGCCGTTCCACAGCAGGTCGACCGGGGCGAGCAGGATCGCGTGCATCAGCTCCGGCGGCGACAGCTTGGTGACATCGTCGGCCAGCCCGAGCGCGGCGCGGGCCTGCTCGCTGATCGGGATCGACTTGAGGCTGCGCGGCCACACACCGCCGCCCTCGCTGATGAGCGAGCGGTCGTAGTCGTCCCAGCTGGAGCGGGGCAGCTCGAACAGGCGGCGGCGCTCGGCGAAGGAGGCCGCCGCGTCCGGGTTCGGGTCGATGAACACGTGCATGTGGTTGAACGCCGCGACGAGGCGGATGTGCTCGGAGAGCAGCATGCCGTTGCCGAACACGTCGCCTGCCATGTCGCCGACGCCCACGACCGTGAAGTCCTCGGTCTGCGTGTCCTTGCCCAGCTCGCGGAAGTGCCGCCTGACGCTCTCCCACGCGCCACGGGCGGTGATGCCCATGGCCTTGTGGTCGTAGCCGACCGAGCCGCCGGAGGCGAACGCGTCGCCGAGCCAGAAGTTGTACTGCCCGGCGACCTCGTTGGCGATGTCGGAGAACGTCGCGGTGCCCTTGTCGGCCGCGACGACCAGGTAGGTGTCGTCGCCGTCGTAGCGGACGACGTCCCTGGCCGGGACGACCTCGCCCGCGCGCAGGTTGTCGGTCAGGTCCAGCAGGCCCGAGATGAACATCCGGTAGCAGGCGATGCCCTCGGCGAGATTGGCCTCGCGGTCCTTGCCCGCGTCGCCCGTCGGGGCGGGCGGGCGCTTGACGACGAAGCCGCCCTTCGCGCCGACCGGCACGATCACCGCGTTCTTGACGGCCTGTGCCTTGACCAGGCCGAGGATCTCGGTCCGGAAGTCGGAACGGCGGTCGGACCAGCGCAGCCCGCCGCGCGCGACCGGGCCGAAGCGCAGGTGCACGCCCTCGACACGCGGCGAGTACACGAAGATCTCGAACTTCGGCCTCGGCTCCGGCAGGTCGAGGACCTGGGCCGGGTCGAGCTTGACCGCGAGGAAGTGCCGGGGGACCCCGTCCTCGCGGACGTTGTAGTTCGTGCGCAGGGTGGCCCGCACGAGCGCCAGCAGGCTGCGCAGGATGCGGTCCGCGTCGAGGCTCGTGACCTCGTCGATCATCGTGGTGATCTGCTCGACCTGCTTCTCGACCGCACGGTCGCGCACCTCGTCGGGCTTGGCCAGGTCGAAGCGGGTCTCGAAGAGCCGGACCAGCGCGGTGGCCACCTCGGTGTGGTCGAGCACCGCGTCCTCGACGTCACCCTGGTCGAACGGGACGCCTGCCTGGCGGAGGTAGCGGGAGTACGCGCGCAGCAGCGCGGCCTGCCGCCAGGACATGCCGCCGCGCAGGACGAGCGAGTTGAACCGGTCGGACTCCGCGTCCCCGCGCCAGATCGCGCCGAACGCCTCCTGGAACAGCGTGCGCTGGCGCAGCTGCTGCTCAGAGGTCTTGTCCTCGACCACGTCCGGGTCGACACGCAGGCCGAAGTCGTAGATCCACCAGTGCGTGCCGTCCTCGCGGAACAGCTCGTAGGGGCGCTCGTCGACGACCTCGACGCCCATGTGCTGCAGCACCGGCAGCATCTGCGAGAGCGTCATGCCCTCGCCTGCCAGGTAGAGCTTGAAGCGGCGCTCACCGGCCAACGCGTCGTCCGGGCGGTAGAAGCTCATGTCGAGGTCGCCGCCGGTGCGCAGTCCCTGGAGGCGGCGCAGGTCGGTGAGGGCCTCCGTCGCGGGGAAGTCCTCCTTGTACGCCTCGGGGAACACGCTCGCGAACCGCTGGCCCTGCTCGGTGGCCGACTCCGCGCCGACCGCGACGGGGTCGGCGCCCTCGCCGGTGCCGTCCTGCACACGGTGCAGGCCGCTGTCGAGCTTGTCGCGCTGCTCGGCGAACACGGCCTCGACCAGGCGGTCGTCCCACGTGCGGACGGCCTCGGTGAGGCGCTCCTGGATGCGGTTGACGTCCATGTCGACCGGCCCGGCGTCCGGGTCGGTGTGGACGGTGAAGTGGACCTGCGCGAACGCGGTCTCGCCGATGCGGACGGAGAACTCGACGCCGGTGCCGTCCAGCTCGTCGATGAGCACGTCCTGCATGGCGATGCGCGAGGTGGTCGTGTACCGGTCACGCGGGGAGAACACGAGGCAGGAGAAGAACCGCCGATAGGGGTCGCGGCGCATGAACAGGCGCAGCCTGCGGCGGTCGGCGAGCGCGATGACGCCGGTGGTCGTCTGGTAGAGCGTGTCGGCGTTGGTGGAGAACAGCTCCGAACGCGGCCAGTTCTGGATGACCTCCAGCATCTTCTGGCCGGTGTAGGAGTCCAGCGGGAACCCGGCGCGGTGGATGACGTCACGCACGCGGTGGCCGACGACCGGGATGTCCAGCACGTCCTCGTGCAGGGCGTTGATGGTGAACACCCCGAGGAAGCGGTGCTCGCCGGTGACCGTGCCGTCGGGCGCGAAGGTCTTGATGCCCACGTAGTACGGGAAGGTCGCCCGGTAGACGCTGGAGGCGGCGGAGGCCTCGGTGAGGATCAGCAGGTCGGGCGACGCGGCGTCGACGTCGGCGTCCGGGCCCGCGGTGAGGTTGCGGGTGGCGAGGCTGTCCTGGCGGAGCACGCCGAGGCCACTGGCGAGGACCGCCTTGAGGGCGCGGAGGTTGCCGTCGCGCATCAGCTGGTAGTTGCGGTAGCCGAGGAACGTGAAGTGCCCGTCGGCGAGCCAGCGCAGCAGCGCGGCGCCCTCGAGGGCCTGCACCTCGTCGACGGGCGGGTCGGCCTCGAGCTGGTCGGCGAGCGCGCGGGCGGTGCCCGTCATGCGGTCGGTGTCCTCGACGACCTCGCGGACGTCGTTGAGGACGGTCTTGAGGGTGTTGGTGATCTCCTTCTTGCGGTCCGCGTCGGTGATCAGGTCGACCTCGATCGACATCCACGACTCGGCCAGCGCGTCCGCGGGCGGGTCGTCCGGCTCGGCGCTGGTGAGGATGTCCCGCAACTCGCCCGCGACGACGTCCCGGTTGACCACGACGATCGGGTGGACCACGCGGTGGATCTGCAGCCCGTCGCGCACGAGGGCGGCGGTGACGGACTCGAGCAGGTAGGGCATGTCGTCGGTGACGATCTGGACGACCGTGCCTCCCGTGCGCCAGCCGTCGGCGTCGGCGTCCGGCTTGAACACGCGGACGGCCGGGCGGCCCGGCACCCGCGACTCGGCGAGCCTGCGGTGGCTGCGCACCATCCCGACGAGGTCCACCGGGTCGGTGTCGGTGATCTCCTCCGGTGGGATGTACCGGTAGTAGTGGCGGATGAGCTCCGCGATGTCACGCGCGGCGGAGGCGGCTTGTTCGATGAGCTCGTCCCGGCGCTGCTCGGGGTTTTCCTCCGCTCTGCTGTCGGCGTTGCGGATCCGGGTCCGGGTTGACGTCATCTTCGAGCGACTCCACACGATCTGGCGGCACGACGGTGTGCCACACGCGGCACACAGACTAGGCGACGGGGCAACGTTACGACGCGCCCTCGAAGCTCAGTCGGCCGACCGGTGCCGACCGGGGTTGGGCGGCAGACCATCGGCGGGCGAGTCGCCCCGGTCTGGGGTGTGCGCTGGTTCCTGCTGGTCATCGGTGGTGGACTGGTAGGCGGCCAGGGCCTCGGTGAGCAGGCTCGCGATGGTCGTGGCCGACCGTTCGCCCCGTCTGGGCAGGCCGTGGGGCCGAGGTCGGGGGCCTATGGGTTCGTCGTAGGTGGGCGCCGCCGAAGCGGTGGAAGGCGTCCAGCCATCGCCGGACGGCCGTCCATTCGGGCCGGACGGCACATCGTCACTGGCAGACGGCCGAGGGTCGGAGTTGGTGGACGATTTGCCGGAGTCGTCGGCCGGGGTGTTCCGCCGGTCCGACCATTCACCGACTGTTGACGAGACCTCCGTCACTCGGTGCGCCGCGACCCCGTTCGTCCCGTGTGCCGGTGGGTGCTCGGCCGAGGAGGCCTCGTTTGCCGGGTGGGCCGCGACCCAGGCGCTGAGGGCGTCCGCCGGTGCTGTGGGGGGTGCGGTCGGCTCGGGGGTCGGCGTCTGGGGGGACGGTGGCGTCGGCCCGACGGGCTCTTCGGGTGTCGGGCGGCTCACCCGCTCCCAGAGGGCGGCTCGGAGCTCGGCCATGGTCATGCGCTCTTCTGCCGGCTTCTGTGGCGCGGGGGGTTCCTTCGGGATCTCGTGTTCCTCGGGCCGCGCCGGTGGCGGGTCGCCCGCGGCGAAGTCGGCGAAGGCGGCGCCGAGGGAGGAGCGGTGGGGGGTTTCGAGGGGTTCGCCGAAGAGGTCCTCGGCCGGGGAGTCGACGACGGAGGCGGATTCCAGTGCCGACCACGAGGTCAGCGGTTCGCGGGACGGGAGTCCTGGCTCGTCGTCGAACTCGGTCCGGAAGGTCGGCCTGTCGGTGGTGTCGTCGTTGTCGCGCCGGGAGAGGACGGGTCCCATCAACGCGTCGAAGGCGGCCAGCAGTCCTGACCGCTCCTCACCCGCCGGATCCTGGGGCGGCTCGTTCGGGGGCTCCGACCGGGCCCAGGGCGCGGCCTCCTCGCCACTGCGCGGGGGCTCCGCCGCCTCAGGCAGCGGTTCCGAACGGCCCCACAGCGATTGCGGCTCATCTCGGCGCGAGGCCTCCGACGCCTCCGGCAGCCGTTCCGAGCGCTTCCGGCGCGACGGCCGGTCGTCCCCCAGTGGGGGTTCGGGCGACTCCGGCAGCGGTTCCGAGCGCGACCAGCGGGGTCGCCGGTCGTCCTCGCGGGACGGCACCTCGGGGCGCGGGTCCGATCGGGTCCAGTGTGAGCGCGGTTCGTCGCCGTGTGGGGGGTTCGGGGGTTCTGGGGTCTCGGGCTGGGAGGGTGGTTCCGGCGCGGGGTGTTCCGGTCGGAGGGGGCCCGGACCGGGCGGTGTCGGGGCGTCGGGCAGCGGGGGTGGCTCGGGGATGTCCGGAGTGCGTGGTGGCTCCGGTACCTCTTCTGGTTCGGGTGCGGTCGGGATGCTCTGGCGCGGCGCGAGGGCCTGTTGCAGCTCGGCGATGTTGAAGAGCTTGACGGCCTCGGCCCGGTCGGCGTCGCTGCCGGCCCGGGGCTCGGTGGCGCCGTCCTTCCTGCCTCGGGCGCGGAGGGCCTTGGCGTTGAGCGTCGACATCATCTGGGCTAGTTCCGCGCGGGTCTCCTCGTAGCTGGAGGGGCGCTCGGCCGGCTGCCTCTCCGCGGGCGTACGGATGAGGCGCTGGGAGACGTCCGGCTCCGCGGGCCAACCGGTTCCCGACGACGTGGTTGCCTCTTCGGTGGCACGCCGCTCCGCGCGGGTTACCCGGGGGGTCTCGTCGGGGCGGGAGGACGCGGTTCCCGGGTCGGGTTCCCCGGCGGCTCGGCGGCGCCCGCCGCTGCCGCTGGGGATGCTCAGGGAGCTGAGGATCGAGCGGCCTGTCGCGGTGTCCCCGGACTGGGTCGTGTTCAGGGGTGTGGTTCGCGGTTCCTCCGTCAGCGCGCTGGCCGGGTCCGGGCGGGACGCGTTCTGCGACGAGGGTGCTGCTTTCGGGTCGGCCGCTGAGTGCTGGGACGGGGTTGGCGTCGCCGCGGGTCTCGAGCGTTCACGACGTGGCAGTGCGGGAGGCGAGTCGACGGGTGCTGCCGCCAGCAGGTCGTAGCGCGACGAACCCATCGAGTCCGCGGACGAGGAGGTCGGGCGGTCACGACGTGGCAATGCCGGTGGCGAGTCCACGGGTGTTGCCGCCAGCAGGTCGTACCGCGACGAACCCACCGAGTCCGCCTGCGCCGCCACGCTGTCGTGCCGCGACGGCACCGGCGAGTCGGTGGAGGCCACCGCGTGGTCGTGCCCAGACGGCGCTGCCGAGTCGGCGGACGCCATCACGTGCTCGTGCCGGGACGACACCGACGAGCCGGTCGACGCCGCCGGGCGGTCGTGCCGCGACGATGGCGGCGAATCAGTCGACGCCGCAGGGCGATCCTGCCGAGATGGTGTCGGGGAATCGGTCGCTGTCAGGCGGTCCAGGCGGGAGGATCCCGACGGTTCCGCGGACGAGATCTGTCTGTCCGCTCGGAATGCCGCTGCCGAGTTGGCGAATGCCGCCAGGCGGTCGTGGCGGGAGCGGGTTGGTGTGTCGGTGGTCGGTGTGGGGCGGTCGTGGTGGGGTGGGGTCTGGGTGTCGCTGGGGGGTGTGGTCGGTGTGTCGGGTTGTGCCGGGGGGTCGGGAAGTAGGGACGTTCGCTCGCCTGGGGTGGACTGCTGCGCGGGGGTCAGGGCATCCCTTGCGGCGGTCAGCATGTTGGTGGCGTCGAGGTGGGTGTCGGCGCTGGTGGCCGGGGGGTCCGACTGCACGACGCTCGTGCTGATGCTCATGTCCTTGCCGGTGCTGTCCGACGCCCAGCCTGGCCTCGTCGCGGTTTCGCGGATCGTGGCCGCGAACTCCTCCGCCTGGTCCCTGGTCATGCCCGGCATCAGTACGGCCAGCTCGCCGCCGTCGGACCTTGCCAGTTCGGCGTTCTCCGGGGCCATGTCGCGGACCTTGTCGGCCAGGCCGACCATGATGCCCGTGTCCGGGCCTCTGTCGTCCGACGCGTTGTCGTTGTTCGCCTCGAAGCGGACCAGGGTCAGGGACACCGGGCGCTCGCCTGTGCGGACCGTGCGGAGTCTGCGGACCAGGCCCTCGCTGTTGAGCAGGCCCGTGCCCTCGTCCAGCGCGCCGGTCAGTTCGCCCGCCACCGACGGGGGCTGAGGTTCTGGCCACGTCCTGTGTGGGGGCAGTGTCGACCTCGCCGCCTGTGCCGGCGCGATCGCCACCGGCATGCCTCCCGGGTGCGCCAGCTGGCGCAACAGGCCGGCCACCGCCTGCTGTGTCGCCTCTCGCGAGCCCTGGTTCGCGCTCACCTGCAGCAGCAGGTGCCGCGCCGCTCTGGCGACCGCCCGCATGCGGCGTTGTTCGGCAGCCCTGGCCGAACGCAGTGCGTCCAGGGCTTCTTTCGTCCGGCCGGCCTGTTCGTCCAGGCGGGACAGCTCGGTCAGCGCGTCCGCCAGCACCGAGTCGAGGCCGTGGCGCTCCGCCAGCCATGCGGCCTGGTCCAACAGACCACGGCCGCGGTCCACGTCACCTGCGGGGAGGTGCACTCGGATCGCCAGCGCGAGCATCACCTGGCCGACCGACTCCGCCGACGTCGCCCGTACCGGCTCGTCGATCGTCGGGCGGGCCGCCACTCCCGCCTCGTGCAGTTCGCCCTCGTCCAGCAGCGCGCACACCAGCTCCAGCACCAGGCGCGCGTGGAGTCGGTCGCTCTCCGGACGCAGCTCGCGGCCCAGCCTGTCCAGGAGGGCCAGGCCGTCGCGGGCGGCGGTGACCGCGTCCTCGGTGTCGCCGTACCAGCGGTGGTAGGCGGCCGACCGTGCGGCCAGCCTCGCTCGCTCCATGCGGCGCACGTCGGAGCCCAGGCCGTCGTCCGCGGCGAGGAGGCGGTCGGCCTCCGACAGCGCGTCCTCGATGTCGTCCCTGCGGGCCACGTGCGCGATGCAGCCGACCAGACGCCCCAGCGCGGAGGCCCGCACCGCCGGTGGCGCCTGCGTGGCCTCCAGGACCGGGCGCAGGAGCGCACCGCCGAGCAGCGGCTCGCCGACCTCCTGCGCGCACGCCGCGAGGTCGAGCCGCAGTTCGGCCGCCAACACCAGGGCACCGCCGGACTCGGCCAGCGCGAGTGCCGCGAAGCCGGGCTCCACGGCACTCACGTGCTGGCTGGTCCGCACCAGTCCCGCCGCGAGCACCGCCTGCGCCCGCATGGACAGAGTCCTGGCCTCACCCGCGTTCGTGGTGGTCGCCGAGATGTCGGTGGCGCCGACGAGCAACGCGCGGCGGGCGAGCTGAACGCTGAGCTCCGGTGCGCTCATACGGAGCGCCTCCGCTGAGCGAACGAGTGCCGCGCACTCGTTCAGCCCACCGGTTGCCGGCACATCGTTCCAGGCCGCCGCCACCGCACCCCCAACCTAGTCCCGGGTCAACTTGCGATAGGTGACCCGATGCGGACGGGCGGCTTCCTCGCCGAGGCGTTCGATCTTGTTCTTCTCGTAGCCCTCGAAGTTGCCCTCGAACCAGAACCACTTGGCGGGGTTCTCGTCGTTGCCCTCCCACGCGAGGATATGCGTCGCGACGCGGTCGAGGAACCACCGGTCGTGAGAGATCACGACGGCGCAGCCGGGGAACTGCTCCAACGCGTTCTCCAGCGATCCGAGCGTTTCCACGTCGAGGTCGTTGGTCGGTTCGTCGAGCAGGATCAGGTTGCCGCCCTGCTTGAGGGTGAGCGCCAGGTTGAGCCGGTTGCGCTCGCCGCCGGACAGCACGCCCGCCGGTTTCTGCTGGTCGGCGCCCTTGAACCCGAACGCGCTGACGTACGCGCGGGACGGCATCTCGACCTGCCCCACATGGATGTAGTCCAGCCCTTCCGACACCACCTCCCACACGTTCTTCTTCGGGTCGATACCGCCACGTTCCTGGTCGACGTAGGACAGCTTCACCGTCTCGCCGACCTTGACCGCGCCGCTGTCCGGCTCCTCGAGACCCACGATCGTCTTGAACAGCGTCGTCTTGCCGACCCCGTTCGGACCGATCACGCCGATGATGCCGTTGCGTGGCAGGTCGAACGACAGGTCGTCGATCAGCACCCGGTCGCCGAACCCCTTCTTCAGGTGGTTCACCTCGACCACGATGCTGCCCAGCCGGGGGCCCGGCGGGATCTGGATCTCCTCGAAGTCGAGCTTGCGGGTGCGCTCGGCCTCGGCCGCCATCTCCTCGTAGCGGTCGAGACGCGACCTGGACTTGGTCTGACGCGCCTTCGCGTTGGACCGCACCCAGGCGAGCTCCTCCTTCAGCCGCTTCTGCAGCTTCTGGTCCTTCTTGCCCTGGACAGCCAGCCGCTCGGCCTTCTTCTCCAGGTAGGTGGAGTAGTTGCCCTCGTAGGGGTGCGCGCGCCCCCGGTCGAGCTCCAGGATCCACTGGGACAGGTTGTCGAGGAAGTAGCGGTCGTGTGTGACGGCCAGGACCGCACCCGGGTACTGCGCGAGGTGCTGTTCCAGCCACAGGACGCTCTCCGCGTCCAGGTGGTTGGTCGGCTCGTCGAGCAGCAGCAGGTCGGGCTTGGACAGCAGGAGCTTGCACAGGGCCACCCGGCGGCGCTCACCACCGGAGAGCACCGTGACGTCCGCGTCCGGCGGCGGGCAGCGCAGGGCGTCCATGGCCTGCTCCAGCTGCGAGTCCAGGTCCCAGGCGTCGGCGTGGTCGAGGTCCTCCTGGAGCCGGCCCATCTCCTCCATCAGCTCGTCGGAGTAGTCGGTGGCCATCTTCTCGGCGATCTCGTTGAAGCGGGTGAGCTTCTCGTGGATCTCGCCGACGCCCTCCTGGACGTTGCCCAGGACCGTCTTGTCCTCGTTCAGCGGCGGTTCCTGCTGCAGGATGCCGACCGTGTACCCGGGAGACAGGAATGCCTCGCCGTTGTTCGGCTGGTCCAGGCCCGCCATGATCTTGAGCACGCTGGACTTGCCCGCACCGTTGGGACCCACCACCCCGATCTTCGCACCGGGATAGAACTGGATGTAGACGTCATCGAGGATGACCTTGTCCCCGTGCGCCTTGCGCACCTTCTTCATGGTGTAGATGAACTCGGCCATGGCCGCGATCGTAGAGCGGTCCGTGGTTGGGCATGACCGCGGTGTGGCTGAACCACTCTCCTGGATTGCTGTCAAGCCGGGCGGCATCCTCCGGCCGGGGGACACGGACGGCGACTGTCCGGGCGATCAACTCCTTTCGGGGTCGGCGAATCATGGGGTCGGCGAAAACCATCGCTCGGCCTCAGGCGGCGCGCGTGACGTCCTCCCCGGGTGCCGGTGGGTCGTCGGGAGGCGGTTCCGAGGTCTGTCTCAGGCCCTGTGGCCCCAACAGTTCCTGTTGGCGCGGGACGACCGTCCAGTCGGGGCGGGCCACGGCCACGGTGTGGAGGGCCAGGTCCGGCCCGATGGCCCTCGCCTCCACTTCCAGGTTGGTCCGGCGTTCGCCCTTCTCCGTCGTGTACTCGCGGAGCTTCAGGCGGCCGTTGGCCACGATCTGGTCGCCCTTCCGCAGCGAGTCCGCGGCGTGTTCGGCCAGGGCACGCCAGCAGACCACCGTCAGGTACATGCGGTCGCCGTCGACCCAGGTCTCCGTCGTCCTGTCGAAGTGGCGTTCCTGGCAGGCGATGCGGAAGTTGGCGACCTTGTCGCCCGTCTGGGTAAGCCGGGTGGTGACGTCGGTGATCACTCGGCCGACGACCGTGATCGGGGTGGCGGTGATGCTCATGGCTCGTCCTCTCCGTGGAGCGCGGGTTCGCGCTGGTGAGGTCCACGATGCCCGGGATCGGGGCCGGGAGCCGGGAGTTACCGGTGAGTTGTGGACAAGGGCGCGCCTGTGGACAACTCGTGGTTCGCCGGAGCGGTTCGTCGAGGGGATGTGATACGGCTCACCACAGTGAGTGAGTTCTCACTCATTGACGTGAGTGAGAACTCACTCATACAGTGGTCCCATGGTCGAGGACGAGAAGCGGCGGCGGGCACCCGCCATGAGTCCGGAAGAGCGGCGGGCCGCCATCGTGGCGAGCACCATCCCGCTCCTGCTCGAACACGGTGGCACCGTCTCCACCAGCCAGATCGCGGCCGCGGCGGGCATCGCCGAGGGCACGGTGTTCCGCGCGTTCAAGGACAAGCAGGACCTCCTGATCGCCTGCATGCAGGCGGGCCTCAACTCCGATGCCGAGGTCCAACGCATCGCCGCCATCGGGCTCGACGAGCCGCTGCACGCCAGGCTCGCCGAGGGCGTCCGCGCGGTCAGCGGCTACCTCGACCGGATCTGGGCGATCGGGCAGGCGCTGCGCGCGGGCGGGGTCGGCCAGGAGGCCATGCAACGCCGCATGCACGGCGACGACGAGGAACAACCACCCGGGCCGCCGCCGGAGATCCTCCGGGTCTCCCAGGCCATGAAGGGGTTGTTCGACGAGCGCACCGACAACCTCCGGGTCGACACCGACGGCGCGGTCCGGATGCTGCTCAGTCTCGTGCTCAGCAACCGAATGCAGGGGGCGGGGTTCGGCGCGCCCATCGACGAGCCCGCCGTGCTCGTCGACCTGCTCCTACACGGGGTAGTCCACAGGGAGGAACCGCGATGAACGACATCATGATCGAGGCAGTCGACGTCACCATGACCTTCGGGGACGTGGTCGCACTCGACGGAGTCAGCGCGCAGGTGCCGAGAGGGTCCGTGCTCGGGCTGCTCGGGCACAACGGTGCGGGCAAGACCACGCTCGTCAACGTCCTGACCACCGTGTTGCCGCCGACCAGCGGGTCGGCGACGGTCGGCGGGTTCGACGTCGTCAGGCAGGGGGACCAGGTCCGCGGCCGGATCGGGCTCACCGGGCAGTTCGCGTCCGTCGACGAGCAGCTCTCCGGCGTCGACAACCTGGTGCTGATCGCCCGGCTGCTCGGCGCGGGCAGGCGGGAGGCGAGGGCACGGGCCGACGAGCTGCTCGACCTCTTCGACCTCACCGACGCCGCCAGGCGGACCGCCAAGACCTACTCGGGCGGCATGCGGCGGCGCCTCGACCTCGCCGCGAGCCTCGTCGGCAGGCCCGACGTGATCTTCCTCGACGAGCCGACCACCGGCCTCGACCCGGTCAGCCGCGTCGGGTTGTGGGAGATCGTCGAGGGGCTGGTCGGTGACGGCACGACCGTGCTGCTGACCACCCAGTACCTGGACGAGGCCGACCGGCTCGCCGACTCGATCACCGTGCTGGCCGAGGGCAGGGTCGTCGCCTCCGGCACGGCCGCGCAGCTGAAGGCCCAGGTCGGCAAGCGGGCCGTGCACGTGACACTCGTCAGCCCGCAGGACGCGCCTGCCGCCATCGTGTCGCTGGAACGCCACGGCCTCGCGCCGGTGCTCGACGAGCCGAGGTCGGAGCTGCGCACGCCCGTCGGCGCCTCGTCGGACCTCGCCGTCGTCGTGCGCGCGCTCGACGAGGCCCGCGTCGAGGTGGCCGAGCTGGCCCTCACCGAACCGAGCCTCGACGACGTCTACCTCACCCTCGCCAAGAACAAGGCCGCCTGAAGGAGCCACCCATGACCACCATGACTCTCCCCCGCTGGCAGGGCACCGGCGTCGCCAACCAGATCGCCATCCTCACCGGTCGCTCGCTGCGCGCGCTGGTCAGCGACCCGAAACTGGTGATCCTCAGCCTCTTACAGCCGCTGGTGATGCTGCTGTTGTTCAGCCAGGTCTTCGGCAGCATGGCCGGCTCGGGGACCTTCCCGGCCGGCGTCACCTACATCAACTACCTGATGCCCGCCATCCTCGTCACCACCGGCGTCGGCGCGGCGCTCCAGTCCGGCATCGGGCTCGTCACGGACATGAAGAACGGCGTCCTCGGGCGGCTGCGCTCGCTGCCGGTCAACAACGTCTCGGTGCTGGTCGCACGCAGTCTCGCCGACCTGGCCCGCACGGCCGTCCAGCTGCTGCTCCTGCTGGTCGCCGCCGCGGTGCTGTTCGACTTCTCCCCCGCGGGCGGGTTCCTCGGCGTCGTGCCGGCGTTCCTGCTGGCACTGGCCGTGAGCTGGTCGCTGTCGTGGGTGTTCCTCGCGGTCGGTGCCTGGGTGCGCAGCGCGGAGTCCATGCAGACGGTCGGCTTCCTCGCCATGTTCCCGCTGATGTTCGCGTCGAGCGCGTTCGTGCCGGTCGACGGCCTGCCGCTGTGGCTGCGCGTGGTCGCCACGATCAACCCGCTGACCTACGCGGTCGACGCGTCCCGCAACCTGGCGTTGGGCATGCCGGTGGGCGGTGGTGTGGTCGGGGCGCTCGCGGCCAGCGTCGGACTGCTGGTCGTCGGCGTCGTGGCGGCCATCCGGGGGTTCCGGCGACCGCTGACGGCCTAGGTCTGGTCGGACAGCTTCTTCAGCATCGCGTTGTAGGCCTCACGATCCGTGTCGCCCTCCGCGTCGGCCCGGCGGTCCTGCCGCCGGGCCTCGCGGTCGTCGGCGCGGGCCCACTGGATCAGCAGCGCGACCAGCACGATCAGCAGCGGCAGCTCACCGGCCGCCCACGCGATCCCGCCGCCGAGCCGCTGGTCGGAGAGCAGGTCGGCGGTCCACGGCAGGCCGAGGCGCTGGTAGAACTGCTCGCCGACGACCGTCTGCATGCTCATGAGGATCACGCCGAAGAACGCGTGGAACGGCAGCGACGCGAACACCATGCCGAGCCTCGCGATGTGCGGGAGCCTGCGCGGCGAGGGGTCGATGCCGATCACCGGCCAGTAGAAGATGTAGCCGACCAGCAGGAAGTGGGCGCTCATCAACAGGTGGGCCCAGTGCTTGTCCAGCGCCCAGTCGAACAGGCCGGAGAAGTACAGCAGGTAGAACGACCCGACGAACAGCACGAGCGCCACGATCGGGTTCGTCAGGAACTTCGACAGGGGCGAGCGGACCAGGGCGAGCAGCCACTCACGCGGCCCCGGCGTCCCGTTCTTGCCCGCGACGGGTAACGCACGCAGCGCCAGCGTGACCGGGCCGCCGAGCACCAGCAGCACCGGGGCCAGCATGGACAGCATCATGTGCGTTTCCATGTGCACGCTGAACATCGCGGGCGCGTACCGGCCGATGCCGGACGAGGTGGCGAACAGGATCACCGCGCAGCCCGCGAGCCACGCGACGACCCGGCCCATCGGCCACTCGTCGCCCCTGGCCATGAGCCTGCGCACGCCCATCAGGTACAGGACCGCCATGGCGATCGCGAGCGTGCCGAAGATCAGGTCGAAACGCCACGCGGTCAGCAGGCTCACCAGCGTCGGCGGGCCGTCGATCGGGTAGCCCAGCTCCAGCTCGACCTGGCCGGGCAGGTACTGCAGCGGCGGCGGTGGGGTCCTGGCGAGCGCCACCGCGATGCCGATCGTGGCGAACATGATCAGCACCTCGACGCCGGCCAGCCGCACCAGCAGGTTGCCCGTCCCGCCCGCCTCGATGGCCTTGATGCTGCGTTCGCGGTGCAGGTAGCCGAACACGCCGAGGACGAGCAGCGCGGCGATCTTCGCGACCACCAGCCAGCCGTAGGAGAAGCTGAACAGCTCGCGGACCGGCACCCGCACCCAGGCGTTGATCACACCGGACGCCGCCATGATGATCCAGCACACGAGTGCGACCGCGGAGAACCGCCTGACCGCGACCCTCAGCTCCTCGCCCCGGCCGACCCGTCTCGCGAACACCATCAGCGCGACCAGCCCACCGACCCACAGCGACGCGCCGACCAGGTGGAACACCAGGCTGTTGCTCGCGAGGTCGTGCTGGCCGCCGGACGAGGAGTGGCCGGTCATCGGCACCGGGAGCACGCCGAACACCGCGAGCACGAACAGCACGGCCGTCCAGCCCCACGACAGCACGACGAACGCGGCGATGGAGACGAACAGCGCGACACCCGCGGTGAGCAGCCACGCCTTGGCCTGCTCGAGCGCGCCGACCAGGTTGAACATGAGGTCGGGGTTGGTGACCATCGACCACGCCGACCTGCCGACCGCGTCGCCGACGAGGAACGGCACGGACGCGACCGCGGCGACACACCACAGCAGCGACGACCAGGCCGCCGCACGCAGGGCCGCGTACCCGCCTGCCGCGAGCGTGCCGTTCTTCTGCGCGCTCACCAGGAACGCGGCGAACAGCAGCGAGCCGACCGTCAGCACGGCGCCCGCGTCGGCGCCGACGCGGACCACGGCACCGATCTTGACGTCGAGGTCGGCGTCGGCCGCGGAGAAGCTCAGCAGCAGGACGGCGACCAGCGCCGCGAAGGGCGTCGCGATGATGACGAGCGGCAGGACACTCGGACCGCGCCTCGGCGGGCTCTCAACGGACACGCCTTGAGAGTAGTTACCGCGTCGCGGTGACGGTCTCCTGCCTCTCCACCTTCGCTTGAACGTCCTCCCCGCGACGTGCCGAGGCGGCCGCCAGCGCGGCAGGCGCGATCAGCATCGCGACGACCCCGGCGAACCCGATCGCGAACGTCAGGTTCGTCAGCTGGGCCACCCCGCCGATCATCGGCGGCCCGATCAGGAAGCCCGAGTAGGCGATGGTCGTGACGAAGCCGATCTCCTTCTCACCGCCGGTGCCGTCGCCCCGGCGGCCGACCGCGCCGGCCAGGTCGAGCGCGACCGGGAACGCGAACGCGAGACCCGCGCCTGCCAGCGCGAACCCGACGAAGGACAGCCCGGCGACGGGCACGACCGCGGCCAGCAGCAGGCCGACACCGGCGACGAGCGCGCCGCCGACGAGGATCCTGACCGCGCCGAGGAGACGCTCGATCTGCTCCCCGAACAGTCGGACGAGACCCATCGCGACGCAGAAGAGGGAGAACGTGAGGGCGCCCGCGGCCTCGGACATGCCGCGCTCGTGGACCGCGAACAAGGCCGACCAGTCGCCGCTCGCGCCCTCGACGATGGCCGCGAGCAGGGCGATGCCGCCGAGGAGCCACAGGACCGGCCTGCGCAGCATGCGGCGGTCGGGTGCGTGGTGCTCCCCCGTGTCCGCCACGCGCTCCTCGCGGGGGACGAACCGGATGACACCCGCGGTGATGGCCACGGCCGCGACCGCGACGAGCAGGAAGTGCGTGTCGAGCCCGAGGCCGTGCCCAGCGGCGAAGGCGGCACCCACCGAGCCCGCCAGCGCGCCGAAGCTGAAACCGGCGTGGAAGACCGGCATGAGCGGCCGTTCCGTGCGGCGGATGACGGTGACCGCGGCGACGTTCATGGAGACGTCCAGCAGGCCGACGGACGCGCCGAGCAGCACCAGCTCGAGGCCGAGCTGCGGCGGCGAGGTGACCCTGGACAGGACAGCGACGACCACCGAGGCGGCCAGCGCGGAGACCGCGACGACCGCCCGGGCGCCGAACCGGGCGCAGAGCCTGCCCGCGACGGACGCCGACGCGATCATGCCGACACTGGAGCCGAGCAGGGACAGGCCCAGCACGCCCGGGCTCGCGCCGATCTGCTCGGCAAGCGACGGCATGCGTGGTGCCCACGACCCGATGACGATGCCGTTGAGCGCGAAGACGATGAACACCGAGAGTCGCCCCGTGCGCACCTGTGCCCCCTTTCCCGTGACGTCTCGACCCATGCTACTGAAGCGCTTCAGAGATGGCTATGACTTTGCCATCGCACCAGGTCGTAGGCTTGCGCGGTGACGCAGGACCGGGCGCGCCGCCCCACGCTGGACACCATCGCGCAGCGTGTCGGCGTCTCCAGGGCGACGGTCTCCAACGCCTACAACCGGCCCGACCAGCTGTCGACCGCGTTGCGGGAGCGGATCATCGCCACCGCCAAGCAGCTCGGGTACGCGGGTCCCGACCCCGTGGCACGCAGCCTTGCCACGAAACAGGCCGGCTCGGTGGCGTTCATGTTGTGCGACGGGCTTTCCTCCGCCTTCTCCGACCCGGCGCTGTCGATCATGCTCGACGCCCTGTCGTCCACTGTGGACAACGAGGAGCGGTCCCTGCTGCTCCTGCCGGGCACCAACGACGGCGGGCCACGCGCACAGGCGGTGATGCGGGCGCAGACGGACGTCGTGGTCGCCTACTCGCTGC
This sequence comes from Actinophytocola oryzae, assembly GCF_004364325.1. Taxonomy (GTDB): domain Bacteria; phylum Actinomycetota; class Actinomycetes; order Mycobacteriales; family Pseudonocardiaceae; genus Actinophytocola; species Actinophytocola oryzae. The sequence goes on from NZ_SOCP01000026.1 coordinate 153,852, forward strand.
CGGACGACGCGCCCGCGCTCGCGGCCGTGCGGGAACGCGGGCTGCCGCTGGTCGTGGTCGACCAGCCGGAGCTGCCGGGATCGGCGCGGGTGCAGGTGGACGACGTGGGTGGCGCGGTGCTGGCGGCCCGGCACGTCGGCGCCCTCGGCCACCGGCGGGTCGCGATCCTGGCGTTCGCACTGAGCGCCGACGGCGTACGCGGCCCGGCCGACCCGCGACGGCTCGCGTCCGCCCACTTCCGGGTGTCGACAGACCGGATCGCGGGTTACCTCGAAGGACTGGCCGGACACAGTATCGTCCCAGGTGAGGTGCCTATCTGGGAGGCGCCGGGGAGCGTCAGGGAGCTGGGCAGGGAGGGCGCCAGATGGTTACTCGGACTGGATCCGAGGCCGACCGCGGTGCTGTGCATGTCCGACGAGCTGGCCCTCGGCGCGATCCGCGCGGCCAACGAGCTGGGGTTGTCGGTGCCCGCGGAGGTGTCGATCGTGGGCTTCGATGACACCCCGGCCGCCAGCTGGAGCGACCCACCGCTGACCACGGTCCGCCAGGACCTCGTCTCCAAGGGCAGACAAGCCGGGGAGCTGGCATTACGCATGCTGAACGGCGCCAGACCCGGCAAGCCGGTCACCATCGACGTGGAGCTCCAGGTACGCCGCTCGACGGCCGCTCGCGTGTGAACTGAAACCGACTTCGCCACAGCGAGAAACGCCAGAGCCCTTCCGAACGATCAGACCTCTGGGACGCCGATTCCACGTCGTCTCATTGCCCTCGTAGCTCAGCGGACAGAGCAGGAGCCTTCTAAGCTCTGGGTCGCAGGTTCGAGTCCTGCCGGGGGCGCAAGCGGGACCAGCGCGGACTCCGACAGGTGACCTTCTCGGGGCCGGTTCGACGATCATCGTGACATCACTCGTGACACGCGTTCGAGTGCTGGGGGGATGTCGCCGAACCGGCGTCAACGACGGAATATCGAGACGCTCCGTAGCGGGTGTTGTTCGGCGACCGGTCGATCGGTCATCTGGCCGGCGAGCCCAGGCCCGTCGTGGGGGGATGGTCCCCGCCTGTCCGTATTGGTAGTGTAAGGGTGCGGAAAAGTGGGTGCTAGCGCGCCTGGCGTTGGCCCCGATTGGGAAGCTCACCCACGGCAACACCCGAGGTCAGAGTGACTGCACCAGTTGGACCGGGTTGCCGTCGGGGTCGGCGGTCCACGCGATCAGCAGGCGGTCGAGCCAGCGGTGCGGGCCGGCCAGCGGGGGTGCGCCGTTCGCCACCAGGTCGGCGTACGCCGCGGCTGTGTCGTCGGTCCACAGGATGATCGCCGCGCGCTGGCCCTCGGTGACGGGGGACAGGCCGTGGTCCATGCGGCTGGACTCGCCCGAGGCGATGCCGATCTTGTAGTCGTCCAGGACGAGGTCCACGTGGATGGGCTCGCCTTCTTCGGGGACGCGGAACGTCTCGGTGAATCCCAGCCTCTTGTAGAAGCCGACGATCCGCGGGAGGTCGTCGCTGAACAGTATGACCTGTGGTGTGCGGAACATGGCGGTGATCATAAGGACTCGGGCCATGTTCAGGGCTTGTCGTTCACATCGGCGACGGCGAGCACCAACATCGATTTTTGGGGAACGATCGTTCTCGACTGATCGTTCCCCAAAAGCTAACGTCGCGGCATGGGCAGGCGAAGAGCGTTCGACGAGGACGAGGTGGTGCGCGCCGCGGTGGGGTTGTTCGGTCGCCGCGCGT
>NZ_SOCP01000027.1 GCF_004364325.1 Actinophytocola oryzae
CCTGGTCAGCCAAGCTAGGGCCCGGGCCTGCGTCCGTCTCAAGATCCACAAACCGCAGGCTACCGGCCCTGTCACAACCTAACCGACCAGCATTGGGGCTATGCCGTCCACAAGGACACCACGAACGACGACTCGTGCCCGTCCGGGTACAACTCGTCGTTCACGGCGCTGTCGACGTTCCTCGGCGCACAGAGTGACGGCGTGACGCTGTCACTGATCACCGGCTGAGAATCGCGGCCGGCCAGGTGCGATCCACCTGGCCGGCCGCGGGCTCCGGTCGCCCGACAGTCGGGCGGTCCGACGTCACGGGCGGCAGGTGATCGAGCCGGTCTGTCCACTGTATTCCGTCCATTGTGGACGAGCTGAAGGATGTCAGGTCGAGTGTCGTGTGTCGGACGTGCACTTCGTCGCGGTGCGGTGGTCGGCACGCGACAGAGCCGGTGCCGTGCGTGCCGGGTCGGCTTGTCCGAGAGCCGCCGCGATGCGTAGGCGCAGCAGGGCCGCCCGTGGGGTCGGTGTGGTCTCGGCGACCGATTCGCGGACCAGGTCGTGGATGAACCGGAACGAGAACGGGTCGGCGGGAGCCGAGCAGACAGAGTGCGTCGCCTGGGTTCCAGGCGGGCCAGACAGGTCCCGATGTCCAGGCCCGCGGCACGGGCGAGCAGGTCGAGGTCGACCTCGCGGCCGATGGACGCGGCGAGCCGGAGGAGCTCCCTGGAGTCGTGGTCGAGGCCTGCCATGCGGTCGCGGACGACGTCGTGCACGGTGGATGGCACGCCTGTGCTCGCGGCTTCCTCGGTGAGCACGGCGCGGCCCGCGAGCAGCCTGGACAGCTCCCGGACGAAGAACGGGTTGCCCGCGGTACGGGCGTGGATGGTGCGGGCGACGTCCGCACCTGGGTCCTTGCCGGTCTCGAGGCGAACGAGTTCGGCCACCTCGGCCTCGCACAGCGGCCCGAGCCGGATGCGGCAGTGGCCGGGCACCCGGCTGGCCGTGGCGAGCGTCCGCGACAGGTCGCCGCCGTGGGCGCTCACCCGGTCGCGGAGCACGCCGACGATCACGGTGCCGCGGAGCATCCTGGCTGCCAGACGATCGAACAGCCGCAGTGACGCCACGTCGGCCCGCTGCAGGTCGTCGATGACGAGAACCACCGGCCGCTCGGCCGAGACCTGGCCGATGAAGGTGACGACCTGCTCGAACAGGTCGAACCGCGTGCGGCGGGTGTCGTCGTCCGCTGGCGCCGGCGCGGTCAGGCCCATCGCGCGTTGGTCGAAGAGGTGGCGGAGCTCGCCGTCCTGCCACCTCTCCCGCGTGGTGGCGGGCAGGTCGTCGAGGACCGTGCCGAGCGCCTGCATCCACGGCCACATCGGCGGTGCCTCGTCGTCGTCGAGGCAGTGACCCCACGCGACGAGCGCGCCGCGCCGGTCCGCTTCGGCGGTGGCCTCCTCCAACAGGCGGGTCTTTCCCACCCCGGGTTCCCCCTCGACGATGACGAGTCCGGTGCCGCCGTCGAGCGCTTGGCTCGACAGCTGGTGAAGCACCGTGAGCTCCCGTGCCCGGCCGACCAGGGCGCTGACGGGCGGTGTCCTGGGGTCAGGGCACGGGCACCGCCGTCTGGCGCAGCACCCGCTGGTGCGCTGCCCGGAGTGCGTGGCCGGGTTCGATACCGAGGTCCTCGGCAAGGCGCGTGCGGATCGCGCAGAACACCGCGAGTGCTTCCGCTCGTTGCCCGGCGGCAGCCAGCGTGGCGACGAGGCTCGCCTGGACCGGCTCGTGCAACGGTGCCATCGAGCTGGCCAGGCGAAGCGCGGGCAGTACTCGATGTGGCTGTCTCAGGGAGATCGCGAGTTCCGCCGCGGCCTGGCATGCGTCGAGGAACTCGCCGTTGAGGGCGGTGAAAAGGGGCATCGCCGCTGATCCGTAGGTGAGTCCGTGGCCCGCGGGGCCGTGCCACAGGCCGAGGGCCGCGGTGTAGTGGTCGACGGCGGTGTTGGCGTCGGGGCGGGTCCTGGCGGTCTCGATGTGTTCGCGGAAGGTGATCAGGTCGAGCATGCCTCGGGTGGTGGTGAGCCGATAGCCGTTGCCGTGCCGGTGCAGGTACGAACCGGCTTCGCGGGGTAGGACCGTTGGTTCGAACACCCGGCGTAGGGCGCCGACGTACTTCTGGAGGACGTTGGTGGCGCTGGCCGGGGCGCCGTCGTCCCAGATCAGCTCGATCAGTTCGCTCGCACTGGTCGGACGGCCGCCGCGGGCCAGGAGCAGGGCGAGCAGGTAGGCCTGCTGGCGTGGGCCGGGGTCGAGCTCGACGCCGTCGCGGGAAAGTCGGAGGGGACCGAGAATCCGGAGATGTAGGGAGCTGTTCACGACCCGGGCCGAGCCGTCGTTGCCGGCGGTGGCGACGCGGGTGCTGTCCGAGCTGAACGCCAGCCGCCACACCGGGCCGCGATGACCACGCGACCGAGGAGATATGGATTCACTGACGCCGAACGGCGAAGTTCCATGATGCCAACGAGTTGAAGAACGGAGACGAACCACAGTGTGACTACTGCGGCGCGGACGTAGTGCGGCGCCTGTCTGAAGGGATATCTGTGGGCGGTGGACGTGGTAGCGGAAGTTGACTACAAGGCGTTGAGAAGTGCATCCTCGCAGGAGGTGTCCAACGGTCTTGTCGGTGTCGAAGAGGCGGGGTGGCTGTCGGGGGTGATGCCGGTGGTGTGCGCCGTCGGTGTTCGAGTGGCGCGACAGGTACCGAGGTTCCCGACCGGATTGGGTCATTGCGGCTGGGCGAGGGGCATGACCGTCAGCTGGGACAGGCACACGTGGGCGGGACGGCTTACCGCGTAACAGATCGCGTCGGCCACGTCGTCGGCGTTGAGCAGTCGCCCGTTCCTTGCCGCGGTCATCATCCCTTCGCGGAGGTCGGGATGGGTCGCGTGGTCGAACAGTTCGGTGGCCACGCCACCGGGTTTGACGTCGGTGATCCGCACGCCGGTCGGGGCGAGTTCCGCTCGGAGCGCCCGGGACAGGTAGCTGACCGCGGCCTTGGTCGCGCCGTAGACGGCGAACGCGGGGACGGCGGCATCGGCGCCGGTGCTGGAAAGGTTGACGATGTCCGCTGTCCGGCCTTCCGTCGCTGCCACAAGCAGGCCGGGGAGCAGGGCACGGGTGACGTGGAGCAGCGCGATCAGGTTGAGGTCGAGCATGTGCTGCCATTCCGTGCCGCGCCGGTCGGCGATCGGGTTGGGCAGCATGACGCCGGCATTGTTGACCAGCAGATCCACGGCACCCAGCCGGGCCGTGACGTCCTCGGCGATCCGGTCGATCGAGTCGGGTCGGGTGAGGTCGGCCGGCACCGCGAGGGCCTGTTCGCCGATCTCGCTGGCCAGTGCCGCCAGGCGGTCGGCCCGGCGCGCGACGAGGGCGACACACGCGCCGTCGGCGGCCAGGCGGCGGGCGGTGGCCGCGCCGATCCCGGAGGCCGCGCCGGTGACCAGAGCGACGCGGCCGGTCAGGGGCGCGGTGGAGGTCGTTGTCATGGCCCGGACTCTGGGCGTGACCGGCGCGACCAGCCAGAGGTCAGGCTTTCCTAGGTCGAATCGGACCACCCACCTGTTGCTACTCATCGGGCATGCTGGTGCCATGGCATCTGAGCTGGGACGTTTCCTGCATGCCCGGCGTGCCCGAACGCAGCCGGCCGACTTTGGCCTGCCCGCGGCCGGCGTGCGCCGCGTCCCAGGGCTGCGGCGTGAGGAGCTGGCGTCGTTGGCCGGGATCAGCCCGGACTACTACACCCGCATCGAGCAGGGCCGGGTCAGGCCACCGCAGCACACACTCGAGGCGCTGGCCGTCGCCCTGCGGCTCGACGACGTCGAACGCGAGCATCTGCGGCGGCTCGGCACCGTCGACCGCAAGCCGGTCACGACATCCCGTCGCCAGCCTCGACCCCGCGACGAGTCGGTGCGGGACGGTGTGCGCGCGATCCTCGACCGTTTCGCGGACCTTCCCGCCGTCGTCCTCGGGCGCCACCTGGACGCGCTGGCCTGGACCCCGGTCGGCGGTGCGCTGCTTGGCCTGCACGAAGCCGGCGAACGCAACATGGCTCGCCGGGTGTTCCTGCTGCCGGAGGCTCGAAGTCTGTATCCGGACTGGGACAGCGTCGCGGTGGAGATGGTCGGGCATCTCCGCCGAGTGTCCGTAGCACGTGCCGGTGAAATCGTTCTGGCACAACTCATCGGCGAACTGGCCATGGTTTCGGCCGACTTCGCGCGGCTGTGGTCGCGGCACGACGTGCACGCGGGTGTCAGCGACCACAAGCTGTTCCGCCATGCCCAGGCCGGAACATTCGAACTCGAGCCGGAAGTCCTCACGTTGCCCCGGGACCAGCAAACTCTGTGCGTCTACCGGGCCGAACCGGGCTCGACCGGCGCCGAGGCGTTGACGTTGCTGAACACGCTGGTCGCCTCGGGTCTGACTACCACAGGAGCCGGCGACGTACTGTCCTGTTTGGATGGATAGTCATAGTGGACGGTGGTAGATCGGCGACACCGCCGGTGCCTCGACCCGCCGGCCGGAGTCCGACCGTCCTGCTCCTCCTCGACCTGGCGGTCCACCTGCGTTTGGTGGCCTGCCGGAGCGGTCCTCGTCGTGGCCGGCCTGAAACAGTCGAGAAGGCCATGGACAAGCTGATCGGCCCGGTCAACCGGCGAAGGCGACGCCCGGCGTGCCGGTCACACCCAGGCCCGTCACGCGCAACACCGATCCGTCCGGTGTGTCGGCCGGGATGTCGAGGTCCTCCGAGGCCGACGTGACGAACAGGTTCGCGCCACCGAAGGCGCATGACGACGGTTGTTCGACCGGGACGGGGACGTGGGTCAGAGTTCGGCCGTGGCGGTCGATCCGCCGGAGCTCGTGGCCGCCCCACATGGCGATCCACAGCGTGCCTTCGGCGTCCACGCACATGCCGTCCGGTAGGCCGGCGTCGCCCGGGAAGGTGGTCACCACCCGGCGTGCACCCAGCTCGGCCGTGTCGAGGTCCACGTCGAATGCCAGGACCTGCCTCTCGATCGAGTCGATCAGGTAGAATTCCCTGCCGTCCTGGCTCCAGCCCATGCCGTTGGGCAGCGTGAGTCCGTCGAGGACGACGTGGGTGCGCCAGTCGGTGTCGAGGACGTGCAGCGCGCCACGTCCCGCCTCGAAGTCCACGTGCGTGCTGCCCGCCCACAGTCGGCCGCGCGGGTCGCACTTCGCGTCGTTCATCCGGTGGTGCTCGCTCAGGAGGTCGTGCCGTGGGCGGTAGGTGCCGTCGGTGTCGACCTCGGCGAACCCGCTCGCCGTCGCCGCTACGAAGCCGCCCCGCAGGCGGGGGACCGCGGCGCCGACCAGGGTCGGCAACCGGACCGTGCGGGTGACCCCGTCCGACAGGGTCGTCGTGTGGATGTGGCCGGCCAGGATGTCCACCCAGTACAGGCAGTTCTCCCGCTCGTCCCAGTGCGGGCCCTCGCCCACCCGCGCCCGGGCTGGGACGGCCACCTCGACGGTCACCAGCTGACCCCCGTTTCGTCGGTCGGGTCGGCCCAGTCGGTGTTGGGCACGAGGGGGTACCAGCCCGGTCGGCCCGGGTCGCGGTCGTACGGGTAGCCGCCCTCCTCGCGGTACCGCTCGGCGTACTCGGCGACCTTGTCGTGGTCGAGCCGCACGCCGAGGCCGGGGCCGCAGGGCACCTCGATCGCGCCGTCCGTGTACGGGAGCTTCCCGCCGGCGATGACGTCGTCGGTGAGGTGGTGGTAGTGGGCGTCCGCGGCGAAGGTGAGGCCGGGCACCACCGCACCGAGGTGCAGCATCGACGCGAGCTGGATGCCCAGCTCACCGGAGGAGTGCACGGCGACCGGGAGCTGGAACGTCTCACAGATCCCCGCGGCCTTCACACAAGCCCGGATGCCGCCCCAGAACGTGGTGTCCAGCAGGATGACGTCGACCGCGGGGGCGAGGACGTTGGCCGCGAGCTGTTCGAAGTTCACGACCAGGGTGTTCGTCGCGAGCAGCGGGCCTTTGCCACGCAGTGCGCGCATGCCGCCCATGCCCCAGGTCGGGTCCTCGAGGTAGTCGTTGTCGACGTCCGCGATCGCGTCGATCACCCGCATGCTCTGCCGCAGCGACAGCGCGCAGTTCGGGTCGTACCGGAACGTGTCGCCCGGCAGCGCCGCCGCGAGCGCGCGGTAGCACTCGACCTCGTAGCCGGGCTCGAACACGCCGCCCTTCAGCTTGTGCGACCGGAAACCGTGACGCGCCCTGAGTTCGAGCGCGTGTGCCACCAGCTGGTCCACGGTCCGCACCTCGCCGCTGCCGGTGGCCGGGTCGGCGTAGCGGTAGAACAGGTAGCTCGCGAACTCGACCCGGTCGCGGACCCGGCCACCGAGCAGGTCGTGCACTGGCACGCCGATCCGCAGCCCGATCAGGTCGAGGCAGGCGAACTCGACCGCGGCGTGCAGCTGGGTCCTGTTGTTGTACAGCGACGCGGTCGGGTTGCAGATCTTGAACCGCAACGCCTCGAGGTCGAAGGGGCTGTGGCCGACGAGATAGGACTCGAGGTCGCGGACCGCGGCGGCCGCCGACTCGCCCCCGCCGCCGAGCTCGCCGAGGCCGACGAGGCCGTCGGCCGTCTCGACCTCGACCAGGGTGCGGACGAAGCGCCCCCAGTGCGCGCCCGCGGCGTGCCGCAGCGGGGCCACCAGGGGTACCGACACCGTGGTCGCGCGGACGGCGCGAATGGTGAAGTCGTGGAACTCGCGCTGTGTCGACGGTTCGCTCACTCCGGCAACACCACGCCGGCGCTCGCCAGCAGACCACCGTCGACCGGAATGGCCGCGCCGGTCACGAAACTCGCCCGATCGCCGGCGAGGAACGCCACCACCTCGGCGACCTCCTCGGCGCGCGCGACCCTGCCGAGGGGATGGGCCGCCCCCCACCGCCCGATCAGCTCGGCCGCGCTCGCCGCGTCGCCCGCGAACAGCCGCGCGGCGTCGCGCAGCATCGTCGTGTCCACCGAGCCGGGACAGACGGCGTTCACCCGGATCCCGTTGGCCGCCTCGTCGACGGCGAGCGAGCGGACGAACCCCAGCAGGCCCGCCTTGCTGGCCACGTACGCCGCCACCGCCCGCTGCGAGACGAAGGCCTGCACCGAGGACACCACCACCACCGAACCTCCGCCCCTGGCACGCAGGTGCGGAACGGCGAACCTGGCGGTCAGGAAGCACCCGCGCAGGTTGACGTCGAGCACCTCGTCCCACTCCTCGGTCGTGGTGTCCGCCGCGGCGCCGTACCGCTGGACACCGGCTGACGCCACGACCACGTCGAGCCCGCCGCCGGGGCGCGCCGCCCGATCCACCAGCGCGCGGACCTCGGGCTCGGACCGGACGTCGACGGCGAACCCGGCCACCGTCCCGCGTGCCACCAGCGTGAGGTCGGCGACGGCGGCGTCGACCTCGGCCTGGTCGAGGCCGGCGATCGTGACGTCCGCGCCGCGCTCGGCCAGCATCGAACCGACCGCGCGGCCGATCCCGCTCGACCCGCCTGTCACCAGGACGGATTTGCCGGCGAACTCCATGTGTCCTCCGCGTCGATCTCGTGTTGGCATACTTGCATACAAGCCGCTGTGCTGTGACGATGTGCCGCATGGCGGGTTCGGACAGGCCGGGTGGCGAAGCGTGGTCCGCGACGGGTCTCGCGCCGATCGTGCGCGGCAGGGGTGCCAACCGCACGTCGGACCGCATCTTCGCCGAGCTCGAGGCCGCGATCTGCGACCTGCGCCTCGAGCCGGGCCGGCTGCTGTCCGAGACCGAGCTCGCCGGCAGGCTCGGGGTCAGCCGCACGCCGCTGCGCGAGGCCATCGGCAGGCTGGTCGACGTCGGTCTCGTCGACGTCACGCCCCAGGTCGGTACCCGGGTGGCGATGATCCGGGCGAGCGCGGTCGAGGAGGCGCGGTTCATCCGGGAGGCACTCGAGATCGCGGCCTACCGCGACGCCGCCGCGCTGCCACACCGTGACGTCGGCCGCATGCGGGGCCTGGTCCAGCTCCAGGAGTCGGCCGCCCGCACGCGGGACCTGGAGGCGTTCTTCGCCGCGGACGAGGCCATGCACGAGCAGGTGTACGTGCTGGGCGGCCATTTCGGCGCGTGGCAGGCGGTCCGGCGGATCAAACCCCAGCTCGACCGGGTCCGCAGGCTCGGCCTGACCGATGCCGGCCTGCTCGACACGCTGATCGCCGAGCACGCCGGCATCGTCGACGGTCTCGAGTCCGGCGACACCGAGGCCGGGGTGGCGCACCTCCGGACGCACTGCCGCCGCGTGCTCACCACGTTGCCCGCGTTGCGCGTGAGCCACGAGCACTACTTCACCGGCACCTGAGCCGCGGTCGGGGGACCGCCGCGGCACCGAACCACCGGAAGGGGCATCATGTCGCGCTTCGCCGACCAGACAGCCATCGTCACCGGGGCGGGCTCCGGCATCGGGCACGCCATCGCGGACTGGCTCCGGGACGAGGGCGCGACGGTGTTCAGCGCGGACCTCGACCCCTCGGGCGTCCCCGACGGCCCCCGTCCCGTCCGGCTCGACGTGTCGCGCGAGGAGGACTGGCCCGCGCTGGTCCCCGACGTGCTCAGGGCGACGGGCCGGATCGACCTGCTGTTCGACAACGCGGGCATCGGCTCGACCGCCGACCCGGTGAGCTGCGGCGTGCGGGAGTGGGACAGGCTCTTCGCCGTGAACGCGCGCGGCCCGTTCCTCGGTACCCGGGCGGTGCTGCCCACCATGCTCGCGCAGGGCCGAGGCGCGCTCGTGCACACCGCGTCCGTCGCAGGCTCGGTCGGGCTCGCCAACCGCACCGCCCACTGCGCGAGCAAGGGCGCGGTCATCGCGTTCAGCAGGCAGGTCGCCATCCAGTACGCCGGCACCGGCGTCCGCGGCAACTGCGTCTGCCCCGGGACCGTCGACTCGCCGTGGGTGGCGCGGCTGCTCGACGGCGGCCTGCTCGCGGGCTGACGGCCGGTCCCCGCATCCGCGGTCCGGCATCACAGGTTGGACCGGACGCCGGCCCGGAAGAAACGCTGGAACGCGAAGAACACGACCACGGTCGGCACGGAGACGAGCAGCGCCGCCGCCATCAGGACCGGGGGACTCGCCGCCGTGCCGTCGGTCTGCAGCCGCGCGAGCGCGGCCATCACCGGCTGCACCTGCGGCGAGATCGTCAGCGTGATGCCGAAGAAGAGCTCGTTCCACACCCAGACGAACTGGAACACGAACGCCGCCGCCATCGCGGGCCTGGCCAGCGGCAGGTGGATCGATGCGAACATCCGCGACCAGCTCGCACCGTCGAGGCGCGCCGCCTCGACGAGCTCCGGCGGCATGGTCACCAGGAAGTTGCGCACCACGAAGAACGCGAACGGGACGCAGATCGCGATGTAGACGACCGTGAGCACCGTCCAGGTGTCGTACAGCTCGACCGCCACCGCGCCGAGGAACAGCGGCCTGGCGAACACCTGCAGCGGCAGCAGGGTCCCGGCGTAGACGAACCAGAACCACAGCACGGGCCGCCGGATCGGCATGATCGTCACCGCGAACGCGGCGAGCGTGGCGACCAGCACGGCGACGCCCGCGCAGAAGATCGCGTAGTACAGGCTGTTGCGCATCGACGGGCCGAACCCGCCTACCTCCCACGCGGTCGCGACGTTGTCGAACAACGCGAAGCTGTGGGGCAGCCACAGCGGCGTCCCGGTGTAGTCCTCGGTCGCGGTCATCGCGTTCACGACGAGGAGGTAGGCCGGCACCAGCCAGAGCAGGGCCAGGACGACCAACGTCACGCCGCGCGCCCACGCCCCGAACGTCGAACGCCTCATCGGGGGCTCCTCAACTGCGAGCGCAGGTAGATCCACGAGCTGAGCAGGACGATGACGGTCAGCACGACCGCGAGGGCCGCGCCCGTCCCGGGGTTGTTCAGCAGGAAGGTCTCGCGGTACATCGACAGGGCGAGGGTTTCCGAGCTGCGGGCCGGTCCGCCCGCGGTGAGGACCCAGACCACGTCGAAGGCACGCAGCGCGTTGGCGAGGGTGATGCCGACGACCACCGCGGTCGCGGCGCGCAGCTGGGGGAAGGTCACGTACCAGAACCGCCGCCAGCCGACGGCGCCGTCCAGCGCGGCGGCCTCCAGCGTGTCGGGCGGTACCGCCCGCAGGCCGACGAGGAAGAGGATCACCGCGACGCCGGTGCTCTGCCACGTGTTCACCAGGATGGCGCTGATGGTGTTCAACGGCCATTCCAGAAGCCACGACTGCCGCCACCCGTCGAGCCCGAGCCCGCCGAGCGCGGAGTTCACCGCCCCGTCGGTGCGCAGCAGGAACGAGCCGATCACGGCGACCGCGGAGCCGGACAGCGCGTAAGGCAGCACGACCGCGAACTGAGCGACCCGACCCCACCGCGCGGTCGAGGTCAGCACCGCGACCGCGAGCCCGACCCCGACCGGCAGCAGGAGCGAGCCGACCACCCAGATCAGCGTGTTGAGCAGCGACCTCGCGAGGACCTCGTCGGCGTAGATGTTCCGGTACCCGTCCACGCCGGCGAACTCCGCGGCGGCCGTGTCGCCGAACAGGCTGCGCCACACGGTGACGCCCATGGGCACCAGGAGGACGACGGCCACGAGGCCGACCGCGAGGAACAGGTAGGCGGCGGTGGTGGCGCGGGGAACCGCGAGCCCCGCCCGCCCGTCCCGAGGGCGGGTCGGCGGTTTCGTCGTCTTCCGCGTCAGGACGGCGGAGCTCACCGTCCTTCGTCCTCCCACGCGGCCCATTCGGTCCTGGCGCGGTCCTGCATCTTCGACAGCAGGCCGTCGATGTCGCCCGGGTGCACCATGAACCCGCCGAGATCCTGCACGTTGCCCTCGACGAGGGCGGGCGGGCTCGCTTCCCAGTACCTGTTGAGCAGCACGGGGTCGGCCGTCGCGATCTGCTCCCTGACCGAGGCGAGCACCGCGTCGTCGGGGACCACGTCGGGGTTGGGTGAGTTGTCGCCGATCTGTTCCGCCCACACCTCCTGGACCTCGGGGGACAGCCAGTGCCGCAGCTGCTCGACCGCCGCGTCCCGGTTCGGCGCGTTCGCCGGGACGGCGAGCACGCCGCCCTCGACGAAGACCGACTGCGTGCCGCCCGGCTCGACCGTTGGCAGCAGGAACGCGCCGTAGTCCTTGCCCGGCACCAGCTTCGCCGTCTTCATGACGCCGTTCTGCCACGTGCCGGCGGTCAGGTGGGCCAGCTTGCCGGTTCTCATCAACGCGGCGGCGTCGCTCATGGCCGAGTCGGCCGGTGTCATCCACCCCGCGTCGATCCACCGCTTCCAGATCGTCATGGCCTCGTGGACCGTGGGATCGGTGTAGGACGCCTTGCCGGTGGCGAGCTTCTCGTAGAAGGCGGGATCCTGTTTGGCGACGAGGTCCTGGAACGGGATGAGCGGCGTCCAGCCGTCGGACTGCCCCGACCACATGGGGGTCACCCCGTTACCCTCGAGCACCTGTGCGTTGTGCTCGAACTCGGCGAACGTGGTCGGTGGCTTGAGCTTGTACTTTTCATACAACGGGATGCTGTAGAAGACGACCCAGTTGGACTGGTACGCGGGCAGCCCGTAGACCTTGCCGTCGTACTCGTACGCCTCGCGCAGCCGCGGGTCGACCCACCCGTTCTTCTCGGCCTGTTCCCACACCTCGGTGAGGTCGGTCAGATGGCCGTCGCGCGCGATGTCCTGGAGGCGGTAGCCGCTCCACCACTTGATGATGTCGGTGATGCTCGACGTCGGCAGCGCCGTGCGGACCTGCTGCTCGTAGTTGGTGGTCAGGGGGATGGCCCGCGGCTCGAACCCCCGCCCGGTGGTCTCGGCCAGCTTGTCGCCCACCGTGACGAACGCGCCCTCCCAGTAGGAGTTGTCGCTGTACACGGTGAGCGGGCCGTCGGCGCTGGAGCCTCCGCTCGACGGACTGGAACAGGCGGTGGCCACCAGGGCGAGGGCGGCGATAGCGGCGATGCGCTTGTCGTGCACGACGTCACACTCCTTCGGGCGCGTGGATGGTAACGATACCATCTGTCAAGTAACCCTCTGAGGAGCAAAATTCCCTGTCTGATCGCATTGTTGGTGGTGAGATCGATTCGGCATGCGGTGATATCGTTATCAATACGATCGAGGCCGAAGGAGACGCGGTGGCACCCGAGGAAGGCTCGTCGCGTACTCCGCGGCCGAGGATGGCCGACGTGGCCCGGCTCGCGGGCGTGAGCCCGATGACCGTCTCGCGGGTGCTCAAGGACCCGTCGAAGGTGTCGCAGGACGCCGTCGGCGCCGTGCTCGACGCGGTCGAGACCCTCGGCTACCGGCGCAACGAGAACGCCCGCAACCTGCGGCTCGGCCGGGAACGTGGGCTCATCGGCCTGATCGTCACCAACCTGACGAACCCGTTCTACGCCCAGCTCGCGGTCGGGGTGGAGTCCTTCGCGGGTGAGCTCGGCATGCGGGTGATCATCGGCAACTCGGCGGGCTCGGTGGCCAAGGAACGCCAGCTGGTCCACGACTTCGCCTCGCGAGGGCTGGGTGGCATCGTCGCCGCGCCGTGCAGCAGCGACCACCGGCACTTCGAGCCCAGCCTGCTCGCCGCGATGCCGGTGGTGTTCGTCGCGAGCCCCGGTCTCAAGGTCGCTGTCGACGAGGTGCTGCTCGACGACTTCGGCGGCACGTGGGAGATCGTCCGCCGCCTGGTGGACAAGGGGCACCGCAAGATCGCCTTCGTCGGGTTCTCCGGCGCGATGTGGACCGGCTCGGAGCGCTTCCGCGGCTACTGCATGGCGCTGGAGGAGGCCGGGATCCCCATCGACCCCCGGTACGTCGCCCGTCAGCCGGGCGACGAGCAGGCCGCAGCCGCCACGATCACCCGCGAGCTGCTCGACCTCGACGACCCGCCCACCGCGGTGTTCGCGGCGAACAACCGCAACACGGTCGGCGCCTACCGCACGATCGTCGAACGCGGCGCCGACGTCGAACTGGCCGGGTTCGACGACTTCGAGCTGGCCGACCTGCTGGCCCGACCCGTCACGGTCGTCCGCTACGACGCACACGAACTGGGCCGCTCGGCCGCGCGGATACTCCACGAACGCGGCGAGAACCCCCACGTCGACGACCGTTTCGGCGTGCGGCGGCTGGTGCTGCCCACCGAGGTCGTCGAGCACGGAGCCGTGCGGCGCTGAGCCGGCGTCAGCGTCCTGCCGGCCACAGCCCCACCGCGCCGGCGAACCGGGCCCTGGTGCCCAGGTCCTCCTCGATGCGCGGCATCTCGTTCCACTTCGCGGTGCGTTCGCCGCGGGTCAGCGAGCCGACCTTGACCCCGTCGGCACCCCAACCGACCGCCAGGTGGGCGATGGTGACGTCCTCCGTCTCGCCGGAGCGGGTCGAGACGACGGCGGTGAGACCGTGGGCCCGCGCCGCCTCCCTGGCCGCGTCGGTGACGAGGAAGTCGTCGCCGACGACCTGCACCCGCGAGCCGATCTCGGTGACGAGCATGGCCATGCCCTCGGCGTCGTCCTCGGCGAACGGGTCCTCGATGGACACGATCGGGAACCGGTGGGTCCACCCGACGAGCCGGGCGCACCACCGGTCCCTGGTCAGGGTCGCGCCGTCGTGCCGGAGGGGGTAGCCGCCGTCGGTCGCCAGCTGGGTGGCGGCCACGTCGATCGCGATACCGACCTCGGTGCCGGACCGCAGGCCGGTGGTGTCGCCACTCGCCACCACGCAGGTGGATCTCGGAGACCCAGTCCAGGGTCTCGGCGAACGACGACGCGCCGAACGGGACCACGAGCAGGTCCTGCAGGTCGATGCGTCCGGCCGCGTGCGCACCGCCGCCGAACACCTGCACCTCCGGTGTCGGGAGCCGGTCCGCCCCGGGGTCCAGAAGTGTCCACAGTGGCCGGTCGGTCGCGTCGGCCGCCGCGGCGACCGCCATCGATGTGGCGACGACCTCCACGGTGGGCACACCGCGGGAGTCCCACCGCCGATGCCCCCGGACGGCGACGATCTCGGTCCGGTCACCCACGGGGCCTTCTCGCGTCGAGGGCCGCGAGCCACCGGCGGCACGCGGTGTCGAGACCCGGCGCCGGTTCGACGACGCCGGCCAACGCGGTGGCACGGACGAACTCCTGGTCCGCCGGATCCGTCAGGTACTCGACGGGCGACAGTCCGTCGACTCGGGCGAGGCCGAGTGCCGGCAGGATCCGGGCCGCCCGCCCGTCCACGTCATCGGGCGGTTCCCATGCGACACCGGCGAGGTAGGCCGCCGCGAACCGGCCGGCGGCGGCGACCAGCCGCCCGGCCGTCGCGGCCCCGGCGATCACGGCCTTCAGCAGCAGGTGGTTCACGCAGAACGCCACGTCGAACGCGGGGTCGCCCGGCGAGGCGCACTCGGCGTCCACGAGCACCGGACCATCCGCACCCACCAGCACGTTCTTCGGGCTCACGTCACCGTGGACGAGGGTCACCGCCGAGGCGGCGAGGTCGTCGGCGATCGCCAGCAGGCGGTCGGCCACCTCGCCGTGCCGTGCCGCGGTGGCGCGCAGGTACGGCGCGATCCGCAGCGCCTCGAACAGGGGCCGCGCGTCCGACCACTCCGCACGGTCGTGGTCCACCGCGCCGGCGTGCAGCCGCACCAGCCGTTCGCCCAGCAGGCGCGCCGTCGAGTCGTCGACCTCGCCGGCCAGGAGCCGGCTCTTCCACACCCGCGCGTCGATCCACTCGAGGACGAGCACCCCCCGCTCCTCGTCGAACGCCAGCACGTGTCCCGCCGCGGCGGGGTCGATGGTCGCGGCCAGCCGCAGCCACGCCGCCTCCCTGCCCGCACGCGCGGTCGAGACGCGCCAGTCGCGGGCGACCTTCAGCTTCGACAGCGCTCGCTTCACGCACACGGGGCCCGAAGGCAGCTCCACCCGCCAGACGTCCGAGGACACACCGCCAGTCACCGGGACCCCCAGCACCGGGCCGGCCGGGTCACCCAGGCCGTGCGCGTCCAGTGCCTCGGCGAGCGGCCGGGGGAGCGGCCGGGCCGAGTCGTCCGCCTCGATGGTGGCGTGGTGGAGCATCGCGGTGGACAGCGTGCTTCCCGACACCAGCAGGTAGCAGTTCCCGTTGAAGAAGCTCGCCTTGCGGGCCGGCGCCGCGGGGTCGCGTCCGTCGATCCCGGTCCAGTGCGCCTGGCCGAACGGGCCCTCCCACGTCACCGCGCTGATGCGGCGCAACCAGTCGACGGTCGCGGCGCCGTCGCCGAAGCGGAACCGCACCTCGGCCGACAGCCCCGGCCAGCCGTCGTAGGCGCCGGTGGACTGGTGGTCGGCGCGGTAGGTCTGGAACTCCGGCAGCGCGGAGGTGAGGCTGTCCGCGTCCTTGGGCGACAGGGCCCGCATCCAGTCCGGGGTCTCGAGCTCCGCGACGAAGAAACGCAGCATCGCGCGCTTGTGCTCGTCGTCGAGCCGCTCGCCCAGATAGTGTCCGACGTACATGAAGTCCAGGCACGTCCGCACGACCCGCTCCCCGGTGGGGGTGACGCAGCGGAAAACGCCGTCGTCGAACAGGTCGAGGACCGCCCGCTCGACGGTGTCCGCCCTGGCCCGGTGCGTGCCCGCGTGTTCGGGGTCGAGCACGTCGGCGGCGTAGCGGTAGCACCAGGCGGCCAATGCGTTGAACGACGCGAGCCGGTGCTCGTAGGAGCTGACGCACTCGAGCACGTGGTGTGCCTCGCCGTAGTCCGCGAGCGCCTCGCCGTCCGCCAGCTCCTCGTGCCGCGCCACGTGGCGCAGCAGGTGTGCGCGCACGGTGGTGTCGCCGACGACGGTGTCCAGCCAGGACCGGTCGCCGGTGTGGTCGAGGTAGGCGGCCGCCGCGGTCACCACGGCGCCGTCGTTGATGCCGTACCACATGCCGACCCCGCGCCCGGTCAGGATGTCGATGCCCCAGTGCCGGTCGGTGCCGGCGACCAGGAACGCCTCCAGCTGGCGGCGCAGTACGTCGGGATCCAGCCGCGCCAGCAGGGGAGCGACGAGGTGGAGCTCCCACAGGAAGCTGGTCGTGGCCGCGCCCTCGGTCGCCCCGGTCGTGTACGCGGTGGTGAGCGGCGCGAGGTCGCTCGTCCAGATCGCCTGGCCACCGGTGGCGAACCGGGCCCTCGGTCCAGTGGGCGCGGGGGTCCGCCTGCCGTGCAGGAGCGCCAGCACGCCCATGTAGTACAGCCGGTCGAGGGCGCCGTTGCCGAACCGCAGCGCGGGCAGCGAGCCGGAGAAGTGCTCGTTGCCGGGGGTGAACGCGGCGGCCCACACCCGTGACCACGTCTCCTCGGCGTCGGCGTCGTCACCGCGTGGCACGAGCCCGGGGTCGGTGCCCTGCACGCCGGTCCACGCGACCTCCTCGCCCTCGGCCGCGTCGAACGACACCACGGCGAGGCGGCCGACGTGGCTGTCCTGGCGACCCGCGAGGAAGTCCTCGTGGCGGGTGTGGACCCGGACCCGTCCGCCGTCGGGCACGAAGAACCTCGCCAGCCCGAACGTCTTGTTGTCGCCCGTGCACACGGCCCCGTGCTCGAACCGGACGTTGAGCTGGGGGACGTCCTCCGGCGGCAGGTTCCAGTAGTCGGTGAAGCTCCACGTCCGGCACAGTCCCGTGAACACCAACGCGTAGCGCCCGGCGCGGTGGAAGGTCAGCCGCTCGGTCACCGCGGTGTCACCGCTGTGCAGCCGGGTCCTGGCCGACACGACCGGATGGCGCCTGCGGATCTCCCACGGCGACACCTGGTAGGAGGTTCCGGCTGGATCCACCTCGGCGGGCCTGCCGAGGCCGTCGAGCGCGTAGAGGCGCCCGGTCGGGGTCGGCAGGCCGGTCGGCGGTGCCAGCCAGTTCTGGATGCCGGCGGGACCCCAGCAGCACTGCACCGATCCGACGAAGTTCTGCACGACCGGGAGGGCGAACCGGTCCTCCTCGGTCGGAGCGAGCCAGCGGCTGGTGAGCTCACCGAGTGGTGGGGGAGTGCCGACCCTGGCGGACAGCCGATCCGGTGAGTTCACTGTGGACACCCCTCAGAACGTGGTGCCGCGGCGCGGCACGAGGTCGGCGTGCGGCGTGGCCTCGCCGGTCCGGGCAGCATCTCCGCCGCGGGTGGTCGAGGAGCACGGGCGCTCCAGGCGTCGGGGGAAGGGCTGGTGCTGGCTGGTGGCGAATACTAATATACTAGTATGGCGACTTCCCAACCGATCAACCGCGGACTTCGTGGCGATCTGGCTCGCAACCAGGTCTACGAGGTACTGCGGGAACAGATCGTGTCGCTGCGTCTCCTGCCGGGTGAGCGCGTGTCCGACGCCGCGATCGCCACGAGCCTCGGTGTCAGCCGCACCCCGGTTCGCGAAGCCGTGCTGCAGCTGGAGGACGAGGGACTGCTCCGGGTCGTGCCGCAGCTCGGCACGTTCGTCGCCCGCATCAGCGTGGCGGCCGTGCACGACGCCCAGTTCGTCCGCGAGGCACTCGAGACCGCCGCGCTCGCGCGTGCCATGGGCAACGTCACCGAGCACGACGCCGACCGGCTCACCGCCAACATCGCCGAGCAGCGGCGTGCGGAGGCGGCGGGCGACAACGAACGGTTCTACCGGCTCGACCAGGAGTTCCACCGGCTCATCATGGAGCTGAGCGGGCATCCCAGGGCCTGGCGGATCACGCAGCGGATCCGCGCCGACATGGACCGGGTCCGGCGGCTGAGCCTGCCGGAGCCCGCCGTGCTGTCGCACCTGATCGACCAGCACGAGGTCATCGCCGTCGGGCTGATCGACGGCGACCGCGAGAAGTCCGAGGCCATGCTGCGTGACCACGTCCGGCTGGTCGCGGTGACGCTGCCGCGGCTCATGGCGCGGTACCCCGACTACTTCGAGGAGTCGTCCGGACCGGACGCACCCTGACCTCCAGGAGGACCCGTGACATCGACGTCCGTCCGCGCCCACCTGCTCGCCGTGCTCGCCGTGGTGTCGCTCACCAGCAGCACCACGGCGGTGGCGGAGCAGACGCCGCCGGGAGCGCCCGTGCTCCAGAGCACCGGGGTGAGCGTGCTCCGGCCGGTGGAGGTGACGGCCTCGTCCGGCGACCGGGACGCCGGCGCGGCCAACGCCGTCGACCAGAGCCTCGACTCGGTGTGGCGGGCGACCACGGCAGACGCGTGGCTCGCGATCGACCTCGGCGGCCCGCGGAACGTGGTCAAGGTCCAGCAGACGTTCGCCGACGACGACGTGTGGCGGTTCGTCGTCGAGGGTTCCGTGGACGGTGGGGACTGGGCGGTGCTGGTTGACCGCGCGGCTGGGCGCGCAGGGCGGACGTTCGGCGACGGTGTCACCGGCGTCTACCGCCACCTCCGCCTGCACGTGCTGGGTTCGGCCGGTGGGCACGATCCGTCCAGTGTGGACTTCCGCGCGGTCGGGGCCCCACCGTCGACCGACCTCACGGCCGCCGCGACGGCCACCGCGTCCACCGCGCTCGCCGGTTACACGCCCGCCGATGCCATTGACGGCAACGTCTCCTCCTACTGGGTGGCCGCAAGCGGCAGCACCCCGCAGTGGCTGAAGGTCGATCTCGGCAGCCCTCGGAACCTGTCCGCCGTTCAGCAGAACTTCAAGGACGTCGACACGTGGCGGTTCGTCGTCGAGGGGTCGGTGGACGACCGGACCTGGACGCCGCTCGCCGACTACCGCGCCGGCGTGCGGGGGCAGTTCTTCCACCTGCCGGTCAGCGGTCAGTTCCGCTACGTCCGCCTCACCATCACCGCGTCCGCCTCGGGATTCTGGGCCGACAGCACGGAGTTCCGCGTGTTCGGCCCCGGCGGCGCCCCGACCGCCCGCGAACTCGCGGCGGGGACGAAGGCGCAGTCGTCGTCCCTGCGGCCGGGGCACGAGCCGTTCACCGCGGTGGACGACGACCCGCGCACGTCGTGGCAGGCGCTGGACACGACCTCGCCGCAGACCCTCACCGTCGACCTCGGCAACTCGAGCGTGCTCAGCAGGATCGAGCAGTCGTTCCCCGCGGCGGACACCTGGTCGTTCGTCATGCAGGTGTCCAACGACGCCGCGGCGTGGACGACCGTGCTGGACCGCTCGGGTGGCGCCACGGGACGGACGTTCACGGCCGACGTCGACGGCGCCTACCGGTACGTCCGGCTCACCGTGCCGCGGCCGTCGGCGGGCGGGCAACCGGCAGCCAGCCAGGACCTGACGGTCTACGGCATCGGCTCGCCGCTGCGGACCCGGTGGTGGGAGGACCGCTCCGGCGTCGCGCGGTTCTTCCCCGTCTGGCAGGGCATCACCCTCGACGAGATCCGCGCACAGCTCGACACCCTGAAGGCGGAGGGCCACAACGCGATCGAGCTCGCCCCGATCTTCGAGGGCAATCGGGACGTGTGGGCCGGCCTCGGCGTCACCAACCTGTACAACGTCCACCCCGACGTCGGCACCTTCACCGACCTCCAGGAGCTGCTGACCGCGGCGCACGCCCGCGACATGAAGATCCTCTTCTTCGCCAACCCCGGTTACGCGCACGAGTCCGCGCCGTTCTTCCAGAAGGCGCTGCGTGACTTCGCCGCCGGCGTCGACAGCAAGGAGCGCTGCTGGTTCGACATCCGTGCCACGCCAGGGGAGTACGACCGCTGGGTCTACAACGCGACCTACCACGCCTACTACTGGGCCCGCTGGGACGACGCCGCGCCGTCGTTCCACTTCGCGAAGCAGTGCTGGCGCGACGAGGTCCGGCGCTACGTGACGTTCTGGATGGACAAGGGCTTCGACGGCATGATCTTCGACGCACCGAACGTCTACCACCAGACGACGCTGGAGTACAACAACGTGGCCATCACCGACGTGATGCGCAACTACGACACGTTCATGAACGCCGAGGGCGCCGCGGAGCGCGGCTTCATCACCGACTGGCACTACAACAGCCTGCAGGACTACTCGATCACCCAGTGGGCGATCCCACCCGAGCCGGGTTCGAGCAGCGTTCTCAACGCGATCGACAGCGCCAACCCGAACGGCCTGGAGAACGTGCTCAAGGGCTACCGGGACGAGATGGTCGAGGCGGGCGGCATCACGCAGACCCCACCCAACTGGGGCCGCAGGAACTACCCGGTGAACAAGCGGCTGCTCGAGATCGCGACACTCACCACGATGGGCACGCTGTTCTACGTCCACAACGACTACTTCACGGTCAACCCCGTCGAACAGGAGTTCCCGCACTGGACCCAGGCCCAGCGCGACATGCTCCACACCCTCATGAAGGCCCAGAGCGGCTACGCCGCACTGGCGCCGTCCGGACTGCGGGTGAAGCTGGCGACCAACGACAACGCCAGGTACTACGCCTTCCTGCGCACGAACAAGGACGGCACGGTCAAAGCCGTGGTGGTACTCAACTTCCAGGCGTCGGCCGCCGACATCACCGTGGACCTCACCAACGTGGGCATCAGCACGAACCAGACGCCGATCAACCTCGTCACCGGCACGGCGGCGAGGCCGATCACCGCACCGTCCTACACCATCCCCGTCCCCGCCTACGGCGTCGCGATCCTGACCGTCGACTGACCCAGGAGGACAGTGGCCGAGAGGTGGTCGCGCACCGGAGCAGGCGGCTCACCCGCTCCAGCAACATCAGCCGGAGAGGCCCCTGATCTGGGCCCTGGACCTGGGACGCCTGGGGCTTTCGGCGCACGGCGATGGGCGAGATTGGGTACTGGTCTGCAGCTTGACCTTGACACAGGTGTCAGGGTGCTAGCTTCCGGTCATGCCTGTCGACATTCGGGAATGGAACCGTCGGATCGTGACGGAGTTTCGATCGAACGGGGGATTCGTCCGGTGGAGCACCGAGCAGGACCTGGCCCAAGGTCGTCCGATACCGCCTCTGTTGCCCGGTTTCGATCCGGACCAGACTGTTCCGATCATCCTGGTCAGCCACATCGGTGCGGTGACCAGTCGCCGACGTACGAACCCGTTGATGTACCAGGCGGTGGACGACGCCTTCGCGGTCTTCGCGACCTTCGGCGGGAGCCCGCGACCGCCCGCCTGGTACCGCAACGTCGAGACGAACCCCGAGGTGACCATCGAGGTGGGCTCCGACCTGACGCGGGCCATCGCCCGCGTCGCCCACGGCTCCGAACGTGACGCCATCTGGGATAAGCAGGTTCGCCTCATGCCCGCGTTCGCTGATTTCGAGAAAGCCGCCGGCCGGCAGGTACCGGTCGTCGTCCTCGATCGGGTCCAGAGTTCAGCCACTGCGGACCAAGTCGAAACACCGGAGTGACATGACACCTGCTGCCGATCATCGCGACGGGCTCCGCATCGGTGAACTCTCGCGCCGGACCGCGACCAGCGCTCGGTCTCTGCGCTACTACGAGCAACGCGGACTGATCACCGCCGACCGGGAACAAAACGGTTACCGCCGCTACGGGCCCGACGTCGTCAACGTGGTCAACAACATCCGCGTCCTGCTCAGCGCTGGCCTGTCCGTCGACGACATCGACCAGTTCGGCTCCTGCGTACGATCACCTGACCTGAACGCGGCACCCTGCACAGCGGCGCTCGACATCTACGAGCAACGCCTGACAACCCTGCGGACCAAGATCGACGCTCTTGAGCACCTTCACGCCACACTCGTCGAGCACACAAGTCGTCTTCGCGCACAGCTACGTGACTAGTGCGGTGAGCATCAACGTTCGCCGGGTCCGTCGGTCGCGGCGGAATGCAAGGAAGGCGTCCTTCACTGCACCCATGAGGGACTGCCGCAAACCCGCGACCGCCTGCTCGCCACCATCCGCCTCCCAGCAACCCGCCGCCGCCCTGAACGTAGTCGCCACTCTCGTCGAACAATTCCTCCTTACCCGACAACGACCCGGTATCGCCGACTGGTGACGCCGAGTGTTCACCTGCCGCGTCGTGGAGGTCATCAACACCAACCAGCTCCCGGACGACAGGCACCCGGCATCGCGCACGCTGGCCTACATCCCGGCGAGCGGCTCGCAGATGCAGGTCGCCCTCGCCAAGTGGGTCACCGCCGACTCCGGTGGTACGGGACGCGTGCTGATCAACCAGGGCACCGACTGCCCGGCCCCGGCCGCGTTCGTGGCCGCGGGCAAGGAGACCTACGAGACGGACTGCCCGGGCTGCGAGATCACGATCAACGAGATCTCGTCGGCGGACTTCGCCCTCATCCCGTCTTCCACCAGTGCCGCGCTGCTCAAGAACCCGAGTTCGGTTGGGAGCCGCGCGGCACGCACGCGGAGTGCGGCCTTGGTCTGCGGGTCAGGGCTCTGTGTTCGTCGCCTCGGGACTTGCGCAACGGGCCGGGACCGTCGACGTGTCGGAGCGCGATGCGGTCCGCCGTTCGCTCATCGCACGAGACCACGACACCGAAGTCGCGGACGACCTGGAACGCAACGCGGTCGAAGCAGTCGCTCGCCTGCGGCTCGACGCGGACGGGACCGTCAGGCTCGTGCCCGGCTCGGCGGGAATCCCCGCGCTCGTCGAGCGCGTGCTGACAGTGGTCTACGACGCACGACATGCCGGTGCCTGGCGACGCCTGAAGCTGTGCCGCAACCGGGCTGACGAACCCGAACCCCAACCTCCTCGTGCACCTGGCACGCACCGCTGTCGAAGCGGGGCGTGTCCGGTGCTGCGGAGCAGCGCGCGCTCAGCCAGCCCACCGTGTCGGCAGCGCTGCTCCGCCTGCGCAGGCACTCCGGTGATCCACGTCCCATGCGTGCAGGCAACCGCTACAGCATGACGCCCCTGGGCGGTGCTCCTGCGGTCTATCGTGTCGGACGCGATCGCCGGAACGGAGCGCGGTTTCCAGGCCGGCGATTGTGGATGCGGCAGGCCGTGCAACGCGCCCTCGGGGCGCGAGAGCACCGGATCTCCGGCGTACGGAGTGACGCCGCGTCGTCGGCGACGACAACGCCCGCGTCGGGAACGTCTCGCAATGTTCAGGCGCGCTGGAACTGACGAGTGGCCAGTGACACGACGAGCCCACCCAGAGCAAACCAGGGATTCCAGAGGATCAGGCTCCACTGCGTTTGCGATGGGCCCACCGCCGAGGCAACGCCGCCGGCCCCAGTCAACAGAACAACCTCGAGCAGTAGTCCACGGGCGAGCAGACCGATCCCACCCAACCAACCGAGGATCACCATCGCGCGGCGCAGGCGGCCAGTCAGCCGCCAGCACGTCGTTCCGACACTGAAAGCCGCCCCGGCGAGGAGCAGCAGTGCCACGCCCCACAGCCCGAGGAGCACGAACCATGGCGGTCGGTGAGCCGCGAGGTCGGCTCCCGCCGACGAAGCCAGCCCAACGGCCCCTCCTGCCGCCCAGTAGATGTGGAGCACCGCGAAGAGCACACACCACACGCAGGCGAGATATCCCCACATTCGCACAGCGGGGAGCGGGTGCGGCCGATCTGCTGACATCACATCGTGGGCAACGACGAACCAGACGACTGGGTTCCCCACCATCGATATGGCTCCGCGCAATGGGTCAGAGTTCGTCGATCCATCCGGCGATCGCGGCACGAGCGAAGGCCGAGGGTGGGGTGGTGGTGTGGGCTGATCAGACCGGGCTGCGATCGGACGCCGCCCCGCCTGGCCGGTCGTGGGCGCCGAAAGGACGCACGCCGGTTGTGCGGGTGACCGGCAAACGGCTACGCATCAACGTGATGTCCGCGGCCTCCGCGCAGGGCGCGTTGTGGTTCACCGTCTTCCTCGGCCGGTTCACCGCGCCGGTGTTTACCGCGTTCCTGGACCGCCTGGGCCGACAAGCTGGACGGAAGGTGCACGTGATCGTCGACCGACACCCGGTCCACCGCAGCAAGAACGTCCGCGACTGGCTCAACCAGCACAGCGGGCGGGTCGAACTGCACCTGATGCCCAGCTACAGCTCCGTGAGCAGACTGGTGAACGGACCGGGACGATCGGTCGGGTCGCTGACCAGTTCGGGGTGCATCGGGAGGCGTTGCGAACGTGGGTTCGGTGGGCTGAGGTCGATGGCGGGAAACGGGTCGGCACGTCGACCAGCGATGTTCAGCGGATCGCTGAGCTGGAGCGGGAAATCGTGAGCTGCGGCGTGCGAACGAGACTTTGAAGGCCGCGTCTGCGTTTTCGCCCGGGAACTCGACCCGAAACCGCCGCGCTGGTCGGGTTCATCGACACCCATCGCGAACGGTTCGGTGTCGAGCCGATCTGTGCCGTGCTGGACACTCATTGATCACGTGGGATGGACCCGCGACCCGTGCGTCGCGCGGCTGCTCGGCGAATTCGGCTGCTATGGAACAAGAGTACTCGCCGCGCTGCGCGTCCCGACGCTGTTCTCCCTGTGGCCGGCCGACCACCGCCTGCGGTTGTGAACTGCTCGACACCGCGGGCGTTCGACCACGGTTTGTCGGGATGGCCGTAGCCAGGTGACCAGAGCCTGCCACGCACTTCGTGGACCTCGGGATCACCACGGCATAGCCGAGGCGTGGACGGGTGAGGGACGCCACCAGCGCATCAGGCTTGCGCTGATCGACATGCCGCCGCCGAAGCCGGCGAGTACGACCAGGTCGCCGTCGGCGACCGCGTCGGAGCGGTTGGCCTCGTCGAGGGACACGGGGATGGCCGCGCTGCCCGTGTTGCCGTACTTGTGCACCGTGCGGTGCAGTCGCGCGTTGGTCAGGCCGCAACGCTCGGCGAGCTCGTCGATGAGCCGGCCGTTCGCCTGGTGGGGTACGACATGCGCATCCTGTTCACGACGATCTCGGAACACTCCCACATCCTGGCGCAGACGCCGATGGCGTGGGCGCTCGCCACGGCGGGGCACGACGTCCGCCTGGCCAGCGCCCCGGCCATGACCGACGTGATCACCTCGGCCGGCCTGACCGCGGTGCCGGTCGGGACCGACCACAACATGCACGAGATGCTCGCGCAGCTCAGCCAGCAGGGCGCCGGCTCGATCGAGAACGAGCTGTCCGACTGGAGCGAGCCGTCCGTGGACAAGCAGACCTGGCAGGGGATCCTGTTCAAGTACCAGGTGACCGTCCCGATGGCGCTGGCGCCCTACAACGACCCGATCGTCGAGGAGCTCGTCGAGTTCGCCAAGTCCTGGCGTCCCGACCTCATCGTGTGGGACCCGCTGACCTACGCGGGCGCGGTCGCCGCCACCGTCATCGGGGTGCCCCACGCCCGTCTGCTGTGGACGGTCGACATCTACGCCGCCATGCGCGAGGCGTTCCTGGAGCTGCGTGACCAACAGGCGCCCGCCATGCGGCAGGACCCGCTGGCCGACTGGTTGGGCAACCAGCTCGCGGCCCACGGCAAGGAGTTCACCGAGGAGGTCGTCACGGGGCACTTCACCCTCGACCCGATCCCCGACAGCATCCAGCTCCCGCCGACGGGCAACCGCGTCCCGCTGCGCTACACCCCGTACAACGGCCGGTCCGTGGTGCCGAGGTGGGCGTGGGAGGAGAACGACCGGCCCAGGGTCGTCGTGACCTCCGGCTCGTCCTTCGAGGCCGCGCTCGGCGCCACCTTCCTGCCGTTCTCCGACGTGCTCGCCGGGCTGGCGGACCTGGACGTCGACGTCGTCACCACGCTGAGCGAGGCGGAGAAGGACAAGCTCGGCACGCTGCCGGACAACGTGCGCGCGGTCGGCTTCGTGCCGATGCAGGTGCTGCTGCCGACGTGCTCGGCGGTCGTGCACCACGGCGGGTTCGGCACCTGGAGCACAGCGGCCCTCGCCGGCGTGCCCCAGCTCGTCACGACCATCCGGCACGGCGACCTGTGGCTGCGCGCGCAGCGCACCGAGGAGATCGGCGCGGGGCTGAGGCTGCACGGCCCGTCGGTGACGCCGGAGAGCGCCCGCGCCGCCGTCGTCCGGCTGCTCGAGGAGCCGGGATTCCAGGCGGGCGCGGCAAAGCTGCGTGAGGAGGTCCTCGCCATGCCGACCACCGCCAGCGCCGTGGCCGACGTCGAGCGGCTGACCAACGAGCACAGAGCGGTCCTGGTGTGAAGGCGCGCCGGCTCGCCGTCGAAGGGGCGTTCGAGTTCACCCCGGACGTGCACTGCGACAACCGCGGCCACTTCGCGTCTCCGTTCCAGGAGCCCGCGTTCGTCGAGGCCACCGGGCACACGTTCACCGTCGCGCAGACCAACCACAGCAAGTCCGCGCGTGACGTCGTCCGGGGCGTGCACTTCACCACGACACCGCCCGGGCAGGCCAAGTACGTCTACTGTCCCAAGGGCAGGGTGCGCGACCTGGTGCTCGACGTCCGGGTGGGGTCGCCGACGTTCGGCGTGTGGGACGTGGTGGAGCTCGACGAGGACTCCCTGCGCGCCGTGTACTTCCCGCTGGGGGTCGGCCACGCGTTCCACGTGATCGAGGACGGCTCCGTCATGGCCTACATGGTCTCCACCGGTTACGTGCCCGCGCGGGAGATCTCCATCAACCCGTTCGACCCGGCGCTGGACCTGCCGTGGCCGATCGGTGCCGACCTGGTCGTGTCCGACCGGGACCGCGTCGCACCCACGCTCGCGCAGGCACGGGAGAAGGGCCTGCTGCCGGTGTACTCCGACTGCGTGGCCGACTGATTGGAACACCATGCCCATCCACAGCGCCATACCAACCCAGACCGAGAAGGACGTTCCCCGTGTCGCCGTCGTCGGCGGCACGGGGAGCGTGGGCCGCCACGTCTGCGCGGCCTTCGCCGACGAGGGCCACGATGTCGTGGTGATAGCCCGAAACCCGTCGGCCGAGAGCGCGGGCCACGGGTTCGTGGCCATGGACGTCGCCGCGTGCGATCCGGCCGACCTCACCGCGGTGCTGGCGGAGAACCGGATCTCGGTCGTCGTCAACGCGGCCGGCAGCTGGTCCAACGACGAGGACGAGCTGACCACCGCGCACGTCCGGCTGCTCGTGAACCTCGTCGCGGCGGTGTCGGCGACGCCGGGGAGGCCGAGGCTGGTGCACGTGGGCACCGTGCACGAGTACGGCCCGCAGCCTCCCGGCACCTCGGTCACCGAGACCACGGTGCCCGCCCCGATCACCGCCTTCGCGCGGACCAAGCTGGCGAGCTCGCAGCTGGTCCTCGGCGCGGCGGGCCGGGGCCAGGTCAACGCCGTCGTCCTCCGGGTGTCCAATGTGTACGGACCGGATCCGGCGAAGGGCAGCTTCCTCGGGTTCCTGACCGAGAAGCTGCGTGACATCGATCCCCGCGATCCGGACGCGCGACTCGAGCTGACCATCGCCGACGCCCGCCGCGACTACGTCGACAGCCGCGACGTGGCCAGGGCGGTGCTGCAGGCCGCGCGCCTGCCGGTGTCCGGTCAGGTGTTCAACATCGGCAGCGGCACCGCGGTGAGCATGCGCGAACTGGTGTTCGCGATGGTGCGGGCCGCCGGCCTGTCCCATTCGGTCGTGCGGGAGAAGGCGGCCGCCGTGCGGAGCAAGGGCGGTGACTGGACGAGGGTCGACGCGAGCATCGCCCGCGTCGCTCTTGGCTGGCGCCCGAGACACACGCTGGCGGAGTCCGTGCGGGCGATGGTCCCGTCGAGGGAGATCGTATGACCGACGTGTCCGGCCTGGTGCGCACCAGCGACGTCACCCTGCCGATCCGGATCGCCGGGGCGGCGCTCGCCGCATCTCCCCGCCTCGAACAGATCGCCGAGTTCGACAAGTGGTTCGCCGACAGCGCCGCCCGCAACCTGACCACGGTCACCCCCGTGCCGCTCGAGGAGCTGGCTGGCTGGTCCTTCGACGAGCGCACCGGCAACCTCGCTCACGAGAGCGGGAAGTTCTTCACCGTCGAGGGCCTGGACGTGCGGCAGCCGGGCGGACGGGTACCGCACTGGACGCAGCCGATCATCAACCAACCCGAGATCGGCATACTCGGCATCCTGGTGAAGGACTTCGGCGGTGTGCTGCACTGCCTGATGCAGGCCAAGGTGGAACCGGGGAACTGCAACGGAGTGCAGATCTCCCCGACGGTCCAGGCGACGCGGAGCAACTACACCAGGGTGCACAGGGGGAAGCCGGTGCCGTACCTGGCGTACTTCACCGACACCGCGCGCCACCGGGTCATCGCCGACGTGCTGCAGTCCGAGCAGGGGTCGTGGTTCTACCAGAAACGCAACCGCAACATGATCGTCGAGGTCCGCGAGGACGTGGAGGTGCTGGAGGACTTCGCCTGGGTGCCGCTCAACCTGGTGCACTGGTTGCTGTCACACGAGAACGTGGTCAACATGGACGCGCGCACCGTGTTGTCCTGCCTGCCGTTCTCCGGCATGGACCTGGTGGGCCTGTTGCCTTCCGGCGACGACGACTTCCGCGCGTCCCTGGTGCGTTCGTGCAGTGAGCTGTCCGGGAGCCGGCACGGCACGGACACGATCCTGAGCTGGATCACCGAAGCCCGTGCCCGCGCGGACACCAGCGCGTCACGCATCCCGCTGCGCGACGTCCGTCGGTGGGTCCGCTCGCCGACCGGTATCGCCCACGAGACGGGGCTGTACTTCGGCATCATGGGCGTGGACGTGCACGCCTCCGGTCGCGAGGTGGCGCGGTGGTCCCAGCCGATGCTGCGCCCGTCAGGCGACAGCCTCGCGGCGTTCCTGGTCAGGCGGATCGACGGCGTGCTGCACGTGCTCGCCAACGCCCGCGTCGAACCCGGCTACTTCGACGCGGTCGAGCTGGCGCCAACGGTGCAGTGCACGGTCGGCAACTACGCCGACGTGCCACCGGCGGACCGCCTGCCGTTCCTCGACGAGGTGTTGACCGCCGACCCGTCACGGATCCGGTTCGACGCCACCCACTCGGAGGAGGGCGGCCGCTTCTACCACGCGAGAACCCGTTACGTCGTCGTCGAGACCGACGCCGAGCTGGCACCGCGCGAGTACCCGGACCACCGGTGGCTGACGTTGAACCAGCTCGTCGGCCTGCTGCGGCACAGCCACTACGTCAACGTGCAGGCACGCAGCCTCGTGGCGTGCCTGCACAGCATGTTCGGGCGCGAGTGGCAGCGCCCGAACGTCATCGTACGGTGAACGACACCACGGGGGCGGCCGCGTCGCCCAGCTCCGGCAGCCGGACCTCGACGTCGTCGCAGGAGACCCGCCAGCTCACCTCGTCGCCGGTGCCGAGCACCGTGGCGCGGGCGCCTGCCGGCGGGCGGCACTTCACGCGCGAGTGCGGTGGCTCCTCTACGTCAGGCTGTCGGGGTCCAGTGCTCGGAAGGGTGCGGCCACACCTGCCTCGCCACCGCGTGGGCGTCCCACTCGGCCTCGGCGTGGAGGATCAGGCCGTCGGCGGCGAACGTGAAGGTCTCGGTGCCGGAGAACCTCGCCGGCGTGTTCATGTGCGAGACCGCACTCATCCGCCAGGTCACCTTGGCGTGCCCGATCTCCATCCGGTCCACCGTGTAGCTCGGCTCGATTTCGTGGAAGGAGTCGAACAGTGAGTTGACGAAGATCGCCAGCTTCTTTCGCCCGACGACGGGCCGGGTCCCGTTGATGTCGACCAGCACCCCGTTCGCGGGGTCGAACAGTGCCGTCCACGCCGAGGCGTCGCGGTCCCTGAACGCCTGGAAGTACGCGTCGATCCGGGTTCGCACCGTCTCGTCCGGACAGCGCTGGGGTGTGGCCCGCGGCGGGTAGGGATGCAGCCCGGCGTCACGTTCACCGTCGAGAACCATCCTCCCGGACACCGCCCCGTAACGGATGCCGGCGATCAGGGCGAGGTCATGACGTGCCTGGTCGAGCTCGGGCAGCAGCGGCCTGACGGCGTGGGTCGCCAGTCGTTGGACCTCGTTGCCCAGAGTTCCTCTCGTGTTCGTGCCGAGCACCTCGAGCACGAGCTGGTAGTGGTGCAGGAGAAACGTCTGGCACCGCTTGGCCAGGCTCGCGACGGCACGGAGGTACCGGTAGGCGACCGGATCCGTGCCGGGATTGTCGAGAAGGGCCACCAGCGGCAGGTCCTTGCCGGCAAGGAACTCCCGCAGGGCGGAGAGCAGTGTCACCGGTCGGCGGAACATCTCGTGCACCGCCCTGGAGTGGGCGGCCGTGCCGTCCCGGAGGCGAACCCGCAGCGGGTGGAAGTCGGCGGGAACCATCAGCTCCAGCATGTCGTTGTTGAAGATCACGAGCTCGACGGCACGGGTGGCCAGGTCGACGTCGCGTGCCGCTTCGACAAAGCCGCCGGCCGCCGCCTTCACCGCCGCGTCGTCGATCTGGTGCAGAGCGATGCGCAGCCAACATTCGGTGAACTGGTGCACCGTCCGGAACAGTGCGTCCTCCGGCTCCTGCCAGGGATTCGCCCGCAGTCCGAGAACCACCTCGACACGGGCCCGGTGCTCCGGCGTCAGCCGTGGCCAGGGGACCGCCGTCAGCGCGGCGCCGAGCGCCTCGGCGTGCCGGGTCGGCAGCGCGCCGAGAATGCGCTTTCCTTGCGCGGTCAACGGTGGCGTGGACCTCGGCGTCGGCGTCTCGGCTGCGTCGCCGAGGAGCTCGGCGATCAGCGCGCACGAGTCGACCGCACAACGCACGACTCGGGACAGTCGTTCCTCGGCACAGGCTTCGGCGCGGTTGTCGTCCAGGACGTCTCCCGCCAGCCGCAGGCAGAGCTCGACCGCCTGCAGACCCGCGATGACGACCGATCGGTCCCGACCATCGCCATCTGACTGCCATGTCGCCTGCAGCTGCGGCAACATCACGTAGACCTCGTACGGTGACACAGCGGTTGGCGAACTCACCGATCGCTCCAGTCGTCGAGATGCTTCACCACGATTGCGGGTACCCGTGTGAAGACCAGCGCTACGGTGTCACTGGAACCCGGTGTTGCCGCCCCGCGCGGAATGTGGTGTCGGGAACGGGATCTCTATGATCATCAGCCTAGTGCATCGGTGCCGCGCCGGGCAACGGTCTCGTAGCCCGACGCGGCGGCGTCGCCGTCACTGTGGACGTTCGGCGGTGACCGTCCACCGCGGTGTTCGACACCAAGCTCCACGTGCCACCCAGCAGGGCCCGCCCGGTCATGGGCCCTCACCCCTCTCGCGCTCGACGTGTGCGACGACAGTGCCACGAACCAGGCTGTGCGGCCAACGAAACTGCGCGTTCTCGCAGTCGTCACGCCCTTTTCACCACGGCCCCCCGGCGTGACGGCGGGTGCCGCGCTCGCGAGCTGTCGCGGCGGTTGCGCACACCGTCGGGTCCGGAGGTCTTCTGGGCAGACCGCCAGCACGAAGACGCCTCCCAGTGGATCGAGTGCGGCCCGACGGCGAACACTCGTCGTCACTACGTGGCGTTCGGGCGCCTCCTCCGGGCGTCCCTCGTCCTCCTCCGCCGACCAGAACGGATCAGACCCCAATGGACAGACGGGTAGTCGTCACCGGCTTGGGGGCTGCCAACTGTCTGGGTGGCACTGTCGACCACATCTTCGCCACCCTGATGCCCGGGCGCGGCGGCGTGGTTCCCACGATGCGGTTCGACGCGGCTCGCTGCCCGGTGAGGGCCTCCGGCGAGATCATGGACACCGGACCGGTCGACCGCGGGATCAGCGAACAGGATCTGCGTACCCTGGAACGGCACCAGCGGTTCGCGCTGGCCGCCTCCGACGCGGCGCTCACCGGCGCCGGCCCGGACCCGCCCCGCATCGACGTCGTGGCCCGTCGGAAGTCGCCGCGGCGGTTCGACCGCTACGGCGCCGCCATCGGAACGTCCATGTCCAGCACCGAGGTGGCGGAGCACGGCTCCCGAGTGGGGTCGCCCCGGCTGTTCGACATGACCTGCCCAACGCGGCGACCTCGCTGCCGTCGGTGCGCCGTGGACTGTGTGGCCTGCTGGTCGCCGTCTCGGGTGCGTCCTCGGCCACGCACCGGGACCTGTCGCCCGTTCGACAGCGAGCGCCACCGGCGCGTCGGGTGCCTTCGAGGTCATGCCGGCACTGCTCGCCTCCTGTCGCGACGAGGTGCCGCCGACCAGTGGGCCACGTGCGCCCGATGCGGCCTGTGAGCTGGGACATGCCATCGGCCGCGGGGTCGGCACCTCCGTCGGCGTGGCCATCTCCACGAGCGTGGCGATGGGCGGCAGCCACTCCGCGATCGCGGTCCGGGGCGCCTGAGGTCCGCACACGCCCGCTGGTCAGCGGAGCGGCTGACCGCTTGATGCCGGGAGGAGTGCGGTCGTGACGAATCTGCCCGACTTCCTGCAGGAGTTGTTGTTGGTGACGGTGGGGATGCCGTGGCCGGAGGGTGACGAGAAGGACCTCGAGGCGTCGTCGGATGCGTGGATGGCCTTCAAGGGGGACGTCGCGGACGTTCAGGCCCGGTACCGGGCGGTCGCCCGGCAGTTCGACACGGTGATGGCGGGCACGACCGCCGAGCAGGTCGTCGACCTGTACGGGTCGATGGTGCCGTCGCAGCTGGCGCAGGTCGTGGACGCTGCGGACAGGTTCGCCGCCGCGATGCTGCGTGCCGCGGCCGACTTCCAGAAGACCAAGATCATGGTCGTCGCGATGCTGGTGATGTTGGCGGCGGCCATCGCGGAGCTGTTGGCGTCGTTGTTCGGCGCGTTCCTCATCCCGGCGGTGGTGGCGGTCTTCCGGCTGGGTATCGCAGTGGTGTTGCGTCAGCTGCTGGTACGTCTGGCGTCCTTCGGCTTCCGTGAGCTGGCGTTGCGGGTCACGACCAGGAGCGGGCTGGCTCAGCTCGGTCGGCTGGGGCTGCGTGCCGGCGGCCAGCTGGCGGTGGATGTCGCGAAGTACGGTGCGATGGGCGCGGCGTTCATGGGTGGTCTGGACATCGCTGTCGACGGTGTGCAGAACACGATGCACACCGCGGGTGGCCAGCAGTTGCGGGAGGGGGTGGACTGGACCGCCTTCGTCATGGCGTCGGTGCTGGGGGCCCTGGGCGGCGGGTTCTTCGGGGTGGGCCGGTCGATCGGTCGTGGGCTGGATGTCGTGTCGCGTGACTTCCGGCGGGCCGTCGGTGAGGAGATCGAGGCCATCGCGGGCCGGGAGGTGCGGTCGCGGGCCGCGCGCGGGTTCCAGGGATTCGCCGATCTCGGGTATTCGGGGATGCAGGTGGGGATCGGCGGTGCGGCGGCCAACCAGGCCATCAACGTGACGCAGGGTCCGCTGGCCGAGGCGTTGCGGCAGCTGTTCCCGCCTGCGGACGGTGCGTCGGCGGACAGTGGTGCGCCGATGCCGATGGCCGCGGCGACCGACGGTGCGTTGAGCCTGATGTCGAGGGCGCAGGGTGCACGGTTGTCCACACCGAACCTGTCGGTGGGTGACCTTTCCCTTGGCGACCTGTCCATCGGCGATCTCACGTTGCACGACGTCACGACCGCCTCCCCGGGCGTCGCCACCACAGCGACCGGTGCGGCGTCGACGGGACAGGCCGGTGTATCTGGCGACTCGCCGGCCTCGCCGGGGCAGAAGGGCGCCGACGCCGGGCAGGGCGATGGCGGACGAACCGAGGCGACACCGCGAACCGTCTCCCAGGAACTGCATCAGCCCGCCGAGCCGCTCGCCTCGATGGTCGACGACGTGCCGGTTGTGGGGGATGCGCCGGCTGTCGAGAGTGCCTCGGCTGTCGGGAGTGCGGCGGTTGTGGAGGGCGCATCGGTCGTCGAGAACGCGCCGGCTGCCGGGAGTGCGTTGGCTGTGGAAGGTGCGGCGGTCGTGGGGCGGGCGGCGACTTCGGAGGGTGCGACGGTCGTTGGAGGCGCATCGGTCGTCGAGGGGGCGGCGGTCGTGGCGACCGCATCCGGCGTGGAGAGCGTGGGCGGGACGTTCGGCGCGGCTGACCCGGTGGCCCACGACGGTGACGACAGGTCGTCCGAGGCGGTGGGCACCGGCGGCGTGGCAGCGCTGGCACCGGCTCCGGTGCTGCCGGTGCAGCCGCCTCGTGTCGAGGTGTCGCAGGACTTTCTGGCGTGGCGGCCGAGGTTTCCCGGTGAGACGCTGGGGATGTTCGTTGGTGTCGAGGAACTGCCGGCCACCAGGAGTCGGACGGAGTTCCCCGCCTTCGCCGCGGCGGACGGCGCCTCGTTCGCCCGTGACGGCAGGGCGCTCACCGACTCCCGTGCCGTGAGCCACCTCAAGCAGTGGGTCGTCGAGAAGGCCTGGCAGTCCCAACCGGACGGGACCGCGCTCTACGGCGCCGGGCACGTGGCGGACATGGTCGGTCCGGAGGTCGCCACCGATGAGGTCGTTCAAAGGTGGTGGGCCGAGGCCGGGTTCACGCAACCGGTGCGCGCCTCCCTCGAGAGCAGGTCCGCTCAGGTCCCGGTGGCCCGGCTGATGTCGTGGGTGAACGGCCCGAACGGCTCGCTCGCCCAGTTGACCAGGCCGGATCCGCAGCGCCCTGGAGCTGGGACCTACCTCGGCCCGCAGGAGATCGCACTGGCCTACGCGCTGCTGCCCGTCGAGACCAGTCGGCTCACTCTCACGCAGTTGGCGGACGAGATCGTGCTGGAGCACGTCGGCAAGCGCTCCGCCGGCCGGCCGGTCACCTTCGCCGGTGGGGCTGGTCCACGCCAGGAACACGGTCCGGGCGCTGGTGAGTCCTCACGAGCGGTCTGGTCGACGGAACTGCCCGACGACTTCTCCGCCGAGCGTTTCGCCGCACTGCCGGACTCCGTTCTCCCGGGGGTGCCGGAGACCTCGGTTCGCGTCGGACCGGTGGTCGTGTGGCGGCCGAGGTTCCCTGGCGACACCCTGGCGACCTACGTCGGGCCGCGACGCATCCCGTTGCCTGGCGGAGTCGCGCCGGACTTCGCGCCACCGGTGGAGCTGGCGTTCGTCCGCGACAGCACCGGTTCCTTCGTGGACCCGGACGGTGAGGCGTTGGTGTACCGGTGGGTGGTCGGGATGTTCGGGGCGGTCAACCCGGACAGCGGGTTCCTCTACACCCCCCAGGAAGTCGCCGCCCTGTCCGGGCTCGTGGACGCCGGCACGGTGACGGCGTGGTGGGGCGCGGCCGGTCTGCCCGTCGAGACCCGCCACCACCTCTATGGGGCGGCGCCGTTGCCGGTCGCTGTGGTGGTGTGGGAGCCGGTCGCGGACGAGGACACGCTGACGACGGTCTTCGGCCAGGAGTTGTCCAGGTACGCGGTGATGGCCTGGGCGATCGCGATGGCCACGAAGATCGACGAAGCCACCGGGCTGTTGTACACGCCCGAGGAGGTCGTTCGTTTCTCCGGCGGTCGGGTGCACGAACGCCTCCTGGCCGTCTGGTGGTCGAGCGCGGGTTGGTCCCCCGAGGCGCGGCTGCTGTTGCGGGAGCAGCTCGACCGGGAGGTGCCGGTGGAGGTCGAGACGTGGCAACCCCGGTGGCCGGGCGAGACGCTGTCGATGTTCCTGGGGCAGGACCCGCCGCCGGCGCACCGGCAGGCGGATCACCAGCCCTATCCGATCCCCGCGAGGCTGTCGTTCGCCCGTATCCAGAAGCGGCACTTCGTGAACGGCCGTGCCAGGCACTGGGTGCGGA
Source organism: Actinophytocola oryzae (assembly GCF_004364325.1). Taxonomy (GTDB): domain Bacteria; phylum Actinomycetota; class Actinomycetes; order Mycobacteriales; family Pseudonocardiaceae; genus Actinophytocola; species Actinophytocola oryzae. Next base: position 35,572 of record NZ_SOCP01000027.1, read on the forward strand.
CCTGGGTGGTCAGGCAGGCCCTCGGCGTCCTCGGCTCGGAGGAGGCGGCGCGGCGGTCCGGTTTGGTGTCACAGCGAGCGGTGGAGATCTGGTGGGAGGAAGCCGGGTTCCCCGTGAACGTGCGCCGGGACCTGCTCAACCGGCGCGTCGAGGCGCTGCGGCTGGTCAACGCGCGACAGGGCGAGGCCGGCGGGTTCACCGGCGCGGTGGCGTACCTCAACCCGGAGGATGTGCACCAGATCTTCGTGCGGCTGGGGGCTGAGGCGGACGGCCTGTCCGTTCAGCAGCTGGCCGACCGGATCGTCCACGAGCTGCCGGCCGCCAGCGGCACCGACCAGAGCCGGTCGTCGGGGAAGCGGCGGGTCGACCGGGTCGACGACCTCCCGAGTGGACGGTCGCGGCCCCCGATGCCTGACGCGGCGGTGTCCGTCCAGACCGCAGGGACCGTCCCGGGTTCCCGTCGGGTGGACTGGCTCTGGCCGCCGGACGGTGGTCGCGAGGTGGTCGAGGCATGGGTGCGTGGTCAGGCGGCGGTGTCAGATGGCCGCCTGCGGCAACTCGGCGCGCAGGGGTGGGAGGGTCACCTCAACGCCGCGACCGAGGTGGTGTCGCGGTACTACCGTGCGCCGCTGGCGATCGAGGGGATTGGTGGCGGTCCGGGCGCCGGGCGCCTGCGGGGCCTGGTCGCCGACGTCCGCGTGCTCGTCGCACATCAGCTGCTGGACCACGGTCCCGTCGCGGCGGAGGAGTTGGCGAGGGTGGTCGCCAACCGGTTGATCGGGCGGTCCGGCGAGCCGCCCGGGGTGGACGACGTGGTGGCGTGGCGACCGAGGTTTCCCGGAGACACGCTGGCCTCGTTCGCGGCCGAGCTTGGCGTCGTGTTGTCCGGAAGCGCCGTGCGGGCGTGGGTGGTCGAGATGGGTACGGCGATCGACAGGGAGACCGGGGCGCTGTACGGGACCGAACAGGTCGCGTCGCTGTCGGGGTCGGTTGCCGAGGATGTGGAGCGGTGGTGGGCCGAGGCCGGGTTGACCGAGAACCTGCGTGCGCAGTTCTTCGGCGCGACCACGTTGGACCAGAACGTGGTGCGGTGGACGCCGAGGTTCCCCGAGGAGACGTGGGGGATGTTCGTGGGCGTCGAGGAGCTGCCGGCGGGACGGACGAGACAGCAGTTCCCGGTGTACGTCGTGCCGAACGTGTCGTTCGCCAAGCGCACCGATCGGCGATTCGTCGACCCGGCGGCCAGGGAGCTGTTCAGGGCGTGGATTCTCTGGATCAGTGGTCAGTACCACAAGGGACGCCTGGTCCCCATCCACGAGATAGTGCGGCTCGCCGGTACGGTGACGAGCTTCACCACGGTGGACAAGACGCGGGCCGAAGCCGGGTTCTCCCAGGCGCCACGCGTGGAACTGGCCGCGGCGGCCAACCCCGCCGCGGCGGGGCTCCGGCTCGGTGACGACGTGCTCCGAGAGTTCGCGGCCTGGGAGCGGAGATTTCCCGAAGAGACGCTGAAGATGTTCGCCGGCCTGGCCGATCCGCCTGCCTATGTCAGTGGTTACCGGACGTTCTCGGCGGCGGGGGAGATTTCTTTCAGCCAGGTCAGCAACAAGCACTTCGACGACCTGCGTGCGAGGGCCCTGCTGAAAGCGTGGGCGGTCAGGATGGCCTGGGACGTCGCCGGACCGCTGAACGCCACCCTCGGCCAGGACTCCGTGTTGGAACAGATGGGAGAGCTGATCAAACGCAGGACGTTGAGGGACTGGTGGAACGAAGCCGGGTTCACCTCGGACGTGCGTGCCATCCTGACGGCCCGGTCGGCCGACCTCCCGGTGCGGGACCTCGTTCCGTGGGTGAGCGGTCCCCAGGGTTCGCTGGCGCGGTTGTCCGCCAGTGGCCGGACATCTGCCGCTCCCGAGGAGATCGCGTTGGCGTACGCGCGGTTGCCCGACGCGGTGACGCGAATGACCCTTGCGCAGGTGGCGGACGAGATCGCCGTGGAGATCGTGACGAGGAGGTCCGCCGGTGGGTCCGCCGCGCTGGCCGGTGCCGCCGACCTGTACCGGGGCGAGCCGCCGCCGGACAACCGGCCGACGGGTGGTGAACCGTCCTCGGGGCCGCGGCACCGGGACGGGGAGGCGGGGGCGTCGCGATCGGACACCATGTCGGTGGTGCGGGACACGCACGGCCGCGACACCTTCTTCGTGTTCGGCCACGGCACGGACCTGGCCCGGTCGTTGCGTGCGGTGGCGGCGGGCGGCGACGCCGCGACGAAGCTCGTCCTCCGCTTCGAGCGGGACGATACCGCGGGTCCGGTCCGCGAGGCCGCGCCGTGGAGCGTCTCGTTCACGGATGGTCGCACCCCGCCGTTGTTCCTGTTCCTGACCGTGCGGGACGGGCGGTTCGTCGCGGACGACGGCGAGTCACCGCGGACGATGTCGGTGCGGGAGGTCGCCGAGGCGGCCGTGAGCGCCACGAGTCCCCGAGTCGACGGCACACGGCGTGCCGTGCTCAGGCCGTTGGTCGTGTTCACCACCTACCGCGCCAACGAGCGGAGCGGGCGTGCCGATGCCGAACGGCTCACCGCCGAGGTGGTCGAGTCGATGGCGGGGCTCACCGGCGGACCGTGGCCGGGGTTCCACCACGTCGGCACACGCCCGCCCGTCGCGGCGTGGGAGGGCGGGACGGTCCTGGCGACACGGGGCGAGCCGTTCGTCGAGCACGGCGTGTTGTCCATCGACGACGTGATGATGACCGCTCTGGGCCGGGTGGCCGCGTTCCCGACGGACCCGGCGGCGATGGACGTGCTGACCGCGTTCGTCGAGCGCGGGGCGCCGGAGCTGTTCCGCCTGCCGGGACTGGCGGGCGTCCACGACCCGGTGGTGGTCGTGCTCGACGGGCACGACGGCGGTGGCCACGTCCGCCTCGCGCTGGCGGCGGGGGAGTCCACTGTGGAGCTCGGCGGCGGCCGCCTCGGCGAGATGTTCCTCCGCTCGGACGACTTCCGGGAGATGCTGGGTGCACCCGGCCGCACCGTGGTGGTGGTCGTGCGCAACCCGTCGCGGCGGGTGGGGCGGGGAGGCGTCGGCTACGACCTGGCGACCGCGTTGCGGCGGGCCGGCTTCGACAACGAGGTGCTCGTGCTGGCCGGCGACCTGCGCGTCACGTCGGACGGCCCCCGGTTCGGGCCCGGCGCCGACTTCCGGCGGGTGTCGGTGCGCACCGTCGACGAGGGATCGGCGGCACTGGCACGCGAGGACGAGGCCACCTACCGGAAGGCGATGACCGATATCGCCGCCGGGCGCCCACCGGTGGAGTTCTTCGTGGACGGTGTGCCGGATGGCGTCAGCTCGCGGGAGGGGACGCGGATCGGGCTCGAGGTCGAGGTGCGCGTGGCCACCCGTGGCGGCGTGCCCGACACCGACGCGTTCGACGCGGTCGTGCAGGCGATCGGTGCCGACGCGCGGGACGCGGGGTTGATCGACTGGGTCGACGGGCAGGCGCTGCCGGACGGCCACCAGCCCGCCACCGACAAGTGGCTGATGACGCGCGAAATCTCCGACGTCAACGGGTTGGAGTTCACGACGCCGGTGCTGGCTCCGGAACACCGGCCGTGGCATCAGCTCGTAAACCTGTTGTCACTGATCGACCACGACGACGTCGACACCACGACGATGGGCGGGCACGTGAACACGAGCTTCGTCGGCCACACCGAACCCGCGACCTACGCGTGGGTCAGCAGGCTGGTGAAGGCGTTCGAGGCGACCCTGTACCGGCTGGCCAACGTGCCCGGCGGGCTGGGACACCGCCGTGTACGTGTCGTCGGACCGAACCCGTTGCCCCTCGACCCGGCCGAGGTCCACACGGCGGACGACGTCGCGAGGCTGAGCCTGAACAAGTACGACGCGGTCAACTTCACACACGTGCGGGGGGACGACGTCACCGACCGGCTGGAGTTCCGGTTCTGGAGCGCCAGCAAGGAACCGGCGGTGTGGCAGGTGCGGACGGAACTGAGCCTGGCGATCCAGCGTGCGGCGCAGAACCCGGCCAACCACGAGCGGCTGACGGAGCTAGCCGAGGAGCCGGACCTGTTGTGGCACCCCGGGATCGAGCACGTCACCGACGAGGTGCGGTGGCAGCGGTTCCAGGAGTTGCTGAGCCTGCTGGACCTCAGCCCGGCGGCACGCCGGCAGGCGGTCCAGCTGTACGCGTGGACCCAGCCGTGGCAGCGCACGCCCGAGGTCGACCCCACCCTGCGGTCGGTGTCCGTCGTCGCGTCCGACGAACGGGTGTACTTCCCGGCCCCCGGCGAGACCGTGGCCGACGCCGTCACCGCGGTGACCTCGCTTCCCCACCTGCCCGAGGTCCAGGTCGTCAAGGCCACCGTGGCGTCGGAGGTCCGGCTGTGGGACGGCGGCACGGTCAGCTTCCGCACGTTCGCTGAGGCGCTTGACTCGCGTTTCGACCGCCGGGCGGAGACCTACGCACTCCTGGTGCCTGGCGCGAACGTCCGACCCGAGCCCGAGGAGCTGAGCCTGGCCGAGACCATCGTGGACGAAACGCGTGCGGCGGTGCTCGTGCCGGCCGGCGCGATCGTGGAGACCGCGGACGGGCGCGTGCTCTCCACCGGCGGGTGGCTGCTGGTCGACGTGTTCGCACTCGACGACGGGGCCCGCCACCTGCCGGCCGAGGACCTCGTGGACGCCGTGCTCGCGGCCTCGGTCGAGGAACCCGAGGGCTCGGACGGTGTGGACGACTGGGACGGGCCGGAGAGCTGGCTGCTGGAGGAGACACGATGACCGGGACGATGACCGGGACAATGACCGGGACGGTGACGGCGCCTGTCGCCGCGATGCACGGGTTGCTGTTGCGCATGGCGGCGTTCACGCGGGACGAGGTGCTGGTGGCCGCGCGGCGCCAGCTCGCGGCCGGGTCCTCGGCAGGAGCGGCCGAGGCCCTGCTGGCCGAGCACGCGACGCTGCCCCTGACGCTCGACGACCTCGGCGTGCTGTCGGCCACCGGTGTGGCACCGGGCGCGGTTCGCCCGGTGCCCTCGGAACCGCCGGTGCCCTGGCGGTTCCGCGCGGCCCCGGGCGACGGCGCGGCCGACGTGCGGATGACCGCGCTGGTCGGCGCGGTCGGCGGGGAACCAGCCGTGCACGGGCTCTGGCGTGCGCTACGGCTGCCCTGGAAGGCCTCGGCGACCACCACCGCACGCCTGGTGCACGTGGTCGAGGCCGGTGACGGTGATCTCGCCGGCCTGACGGGGCGGTTGCAGCTGGCGCTGTCCCAGGCGGGTGACCCGGTGCCGCTGGTGGAGGTCGTCGCCACCGGCGCGCAGGCGCCTGCCTACCAGCGGATGGCCCGCGCGTACGGCGCGCTCGTCTGGGCGGCGACGGCGGAACCGGAGATCGTCGTGGTGCACGCGCCGACGTTCTCGCCGGACCACCCGGTCCTGGCGGCCGACGACCGCGACCGCGTGCTGGCCTACCTGCGCGCGGGCACGGTGCTGCTGCGGTCGTCGGCCACCGAGACGGACGTGCGTGATCCCGGGCTCGGCCCGGTGGTGCCGTGCGGCTACCGGACCGACGGGGTCTGGATCTGGTCGGACGCGGTCACCCACTACCTCGACCGCCACGGGTTGGCGCCGGATCCGCGACTGCTGGACCGGATCCGGTCCGCCCGCACGGAACCGCCGGTGCTCGACGCGGTCGCCGTGCACCGGGCGCTGTCCAGGGTGCTCGCCTCGGCGTCGTCGCGCTGAGGCGAGCACCCGGGAGTCACGCGGACTCGTCGCTCACGGGCGGAAGACGACGGGCATGCTCGACCAGCCGTTGCGGATGAGGTTCGTGACCGGCGTCGGCTCGCCGGCCAGCTCGACCCCGGAGAAACGGTCGAGCAGCGCGTCGAGCACGATCGGTGCCTCGGTGCGGACGAGGCGGGCCCCGGCGCACAGGTGGATGCCGACGCCGAACGCCAGGTGCCTGCCGCTCTCCCTGCGCCTGATGTCGAACCGGTCGGGATCGGGGAACACGGACTCGTCCCGGTTGGCCGCCATGTACATCAGGTACACGTGCTGTCCCTCGCGGATGAGCTGGCCGTTGATCTCGACGTCCTCCGTCGCGGTCCGCAGCATCGCACGTGCCGGCGTGACGTAGCGCAGTGTCTCCTCGATCGCCTGCGGCATCAGCGAACGGTCACCGCGGAGCAGCTCCCACTGCTCGGGGTGCCTCGCCAGCTCGTGGACCAGACCGGACAGCAGGGACCGGGTCGTGTCGTTGCCCGCGGCGAGCATGGTCATGGCGAACATGACGACGTTGGCCTCGGACACACCCTTGGCGTCGAGCTCCGCGGACAGCAGGGTGGTGAGGAGGTCGCCGTCGCCGGGAACGCGACGCTTGGCCTCCATGTTCTCGACGATGAACCGCTGCAGGCTCTGGAACTGCGCCGACGCCGCACGAAGTTCCTCGAACGTCAGGTCCCCGCCCAGCTTCTCCAGCTCGTCACTCCAGAACCGGACGCGTTCCATCTCGGTGTCGGGCAGGCCGATCAGCTCGATCGCGGCGCGGATCGGCACCAGGTCCGCGTAGGACACCCAGTCGGCCGGGCTGTCCGGGACGATCCCGGCCACGAGGTCGCGGACGTACCACACGAGCGACTCCCGCACCCGCTTCAGTGCCTCCGCCGAGAAGGCCGGCGCGATGACGCGGCGCAGCTCGGCGTGCCGAGGCGGGTCCGTGGTGCCGACCTGCTCGCCGCACTTGGGGAAGAAGCTGTCGGTGATCAGCTCGTCGCCGGCCTGAGCCTGGTACTTGACGTCGTTGAGGAACAGGCCCTTCGAGTTGACGAACACGCTTGGCCGGCCGGCGACGGCCCGCACGTCGGCGTGCCGGGTCACCACGAAGGTGTCGAGCGGCTCGTAGAAGTAGAACGGCGCCTCGGCCCGCATCCATGCGAACGTCGGCCACGGGTCGTCGAGGTAGAACTCGGGGTCCTCGATCGGGATGGCGGGCGAGCTGATGGTCATCGTGACACTCCTGTGAACCTCGGTCGTTGACCCACGCGCGCCCCAGGATGGTGGAACGGACTTCACAACCGCTCCATTCGTGTCAGCGACGAGACGGGAAAGTGTTCCCCCGGTGAAGACCTTCGCCGGGACGTGCGGCCGGTGATCGAAGTCCTTGACATCGACCGGGCCGGAGCCGCATCCTTGCTGCGGCGACCTCGCTTTTCGTTCGAGGAGCCCACTTCTGCGAGTCACGAGTTCGTGCGCAACTCATTTTCCTTTGCTGGCATGCGAAAGCGGCGGCGGTGTGCGGTCGGCGTCGCCTTGGAACAGAAGACGCGGGAGTACGGGATGGCTGAACGGGTGCTGGTGACGGGCGCTTCCGGCTACATCGCGGGGCACGTGATCGCCGAGTTGCGGACGCACGGGTACGAGGTGCGCGGCACCGCAAGGCGGCTGGTCGACGGGCTCGAAGACGTCGTAGCGGTGGACCTCCTCCGCGACGACGGGTGGGCCGAGGCGGTCGAGGGGTGCGACTACGTGCTGCACGTGGCCTCGCCGGTGCCGCGTGGCGTGCCCAGGTCCGACGACGAGGTCGTCCGGCCGGCCGTGGACGGCACGCTGCGGGTGTTGCGAGCGGCGGCCGACGCCGGGGTGAGACGGGTCGTGGTGACCTCGTCGGTCAACGCGGTGACGACCGGACTTCCGGACGACCGCGTGCACACCGAGGCGGACTGGTCCGATGTGGACCGTTGTCCGCCGTACCAGAAGAGCAAGACGCTCGCGGAGCGTGCCGCGTGGGAGTTCGCCGAGTCCACCGGGCTCGAGCTGGTCACCACCCAGCCCGGCACGGTGGTCGGGCCGCTGCTCGGCCCGGCGGCGGTGTCGTCCGCGGGCGTGGTGCTGTCGTTGCTGGCCAGGCAGTTCCCGGCGGTGCCGAACATCGGCTCCGCGATGGTCGACGTGCGGGACGTGGCGGTCGCACACCGGTTGGCGATGACGACACCGGCGGCGGCCGGGAACCGGTACATCCTCGCCGGTGAACACCTGTGGCTGCGCGACATGGCACGGTTGTTGGCCGAGGTGTACAACCCGCGCGGCTTCCGGGTACCCACCGGCGCGATGCCGACCTGGCTGCTCTGGTTGGTCGGCCGGTTCGACCAGACCGCCCGACAGGGCATGCAGTTCGTGGACCGGCGCGAGCTGGTGAGCGCGGACAAGGCGCGGCGCGAGCTGGGCTGGACCATGCGTCCCGTGCGCGAGAGCATCCTGGCCACGGCCGAGAGCCTGATCGAGCACGGGCTGGTCGGTGTTCCGGCGGTGCGGGGTGGGGAAGCAGTCGAGGGCGGCGAGCTGCTGGGGCCGGCCGGGGCGGTGTAGTCCGGGGTTCGGCCAGAGGTGTCGCGACAGGCCTTGACCCAGCCCAGGTTTCCCGCCCCCGATGCGCGACCCACTGACCTTCGGGCACCTTCGGTGGAAGAACGTCACCACTTCGGTCCGCCGTGGACTCCTCGCGCCATACGCTGCTGACCGCGGGACCGCGTGCGAGTCGGTTCGGGCGCCATCAGATCGTCGACGACCTGAGAGGTGTGTCATGGAACAGCCCGTTGCCCAGGAGTCCGAACAGGACGCGCTGGGTGTTTTCGCGTTGAGCGAGGCCATGTTGCCGTCGCGCGCTCTGCACGTGGTGGCCGAACTCGGCGTCGCGGACCTGTTCGGCGGCGCGCCTCGGGCGGCGGCGGAACTCGCCGAGACGGCCGGCGCCGATCCGGTCGCCCTGCGGATCGTGCTGCGGCTGCTCGCCGGGCACGGCCTGTTCCACGAGCCTACGACGGGAGTCTTCGAGCTGACCGGTCGTGGTGAGCTGCTGCGGTCGGACCACCCCCGGTCGTTGCGTGCGTTCGTCCGGACCCAGGGCGCGGTGTTCGACGCGGTCGGTGCACTCGAACACAGCGTGCGCACGGGTGAGGTCGCGTTCGAGCACGTGCGCCGACGGTCCTACTTCGAGCACCTGCGGGAGAACCCCGACCAGGACGCGTTGTTCAACGCGGCGATGTCCGACCTGAGCCGGTTCGACCAGGACTCGATCGTGACCGGCTACGACTTCTCGCGGTACTCCCGGATCGTCGACGTCGCCGGTGGTGACGGCACGCTGCTGAAGGCGATCCTCGCAGGCCACCCCGGGCCGGTGGGGGTCCTGTTCGACCAGGAGCACGTCACCGCGACCGTCGCGCCGACCGACCGGATGACGGTGGTGGCCGGCGACTTCTTCGGCGACATCGTGGCAGGCGGTGACCTGTACCTGATGAAGAACATCATCCACGACTGGGCCGACGACGACGCGGTCGCGATTCTGCGCGCGTGCCGGAAAGTGGTCCCCGACCACGGACGCCTGGTGCTGTTCGAGCGCATGATGGCGGCCAACGAGGGGCCGACGCAGAACAACCGCCTCAGCCTGCTGATGTACGTCACCTTCGGGTCGCGTGAACGTACCCGCGTGGAGTTCGAGGAGCTGTTCGCGGCGAGCGGGTTCGCACTCGACCGCACTGTCGCGGTCGGGCCCGTGACACACGCCGTCGAGGCCGTGCCCGTGTAAGGGTGGTTTCCCTGGGGATCTGGTCCCGCGGTCGGCGGCTCCGCCGGAACGGACGCGTCGCTGGTTACCGTCGAGGCTCGCGGTCGGTCGGGTGCGGAGGAGTTGGGGAGCGCGGGTAGTGACGGACTTGCCTGACTCTTTGCAGACGCTCCTCAAGGTGACGGTGGGGATGCCGTGGCCGGAGGGCGACGAGGGGGACCTGGCGAACTCCTCCGACGCGTGGATGGCATTCAGGGAGGCGTTGGAGCAGGCCAGACAGCGGTTCGAGGCCATAGCGGGACAGGTCGACTCGGTGATGGCGGGAGAGACGGCCGACCAGGTCGTCGAGCTCTACCGCGTGACGGTGCCGGACTCCCTCGCGCAGATGATCGACGCGGCCGACCGGTTCGGGTCGGCGATGTTGCAGGCGTCGGCCGACTTCCAGAAGACCAAGATCATGGTCGTCGCGATGCTGGTGATGCTGGCGTTGGCGATCGCGGAGTTGTTGGCGTCGCTGATCGGGGCTTTCCTGATCCCGACCGTGGTCGCCGTGGCACGGTTCGGGATCGCGGCGGTGTTGCGACAGCTGCTGACCAGGTTGGGGAGCTTCGGTTTCCGCGCGTTGGCGGTGAACCTCGCGACCCGTGAGGGACTGGCCCAGCTCGGTCGGCTGGCCCTGCGCGGTGGCGGGCAACTCGCGGTCGACGTCGCCAAGTACGGCGCCGCGGGTGCGGCGTTCATGGGCGGGTTGGACCTCGCCATCGACGGTGTGCAGAACACGTTGCACACGGCGGGTGGGCAGCGGTTGCGGGAGGGCGTGGACTGGAACGCGTTCTTCATGTCGTCGGTGTTGGGTGCGTTGGGCGGTGGGCTGTTCGGGGTCGGCCGGTCCATCGGGCGGGTGGTGGACCTGGGGTCCAGGGAGTTCCGGGCGGCGGTGGGCGCGGACCTCGAGAAGCTCGCGGGGGCGGAGGTTCGAGCGAGGGTGGCGCGGGGTGGGCGGGGGTTCGCCGACCTGGCCTACTCGGGGATGCAGGTGGGGATCGGCGGCGCGGCGGCGAACGCGTTGATCAACGTCGCCCAGGATCCGTTGGCGGCGGCGTTGCAGAAGCTGTTCCCGCCCAAGGACGGCGCCTCCGCCGACAGCGGTGCGGCCCTGCCGGTGGCGGCGGCCTCGGACGGCGCGTTGAGCCTGTTGAGCAGGGCGCAGGGTACGGCCAATCGTGGGGCTACCGCTGATCTGTCCGTCGGTGACCTGTCCGTTGGTGACCTGAGCCTCGGTGACGTGGGTCTCGGTGACGTGAGCCTCGGTGACGTGGGTCTTGGTGACGTGAAGGTCGACGCGAAGTCGGGTGGGGAAGCGGCTGGTGGTGTCGATGTGAAGTCGGGCGGGGGTGTCGGCGGGGAGGCCGGCAAGGGTGTCGTCGCTGCCGAGGAGAAGCCGGTCGAGACGTCGACCGATGGGTCGACCGGTTCTCCGGGGTCCGGCACCGTGGAGGCGCCTCCACGGTACAGCGTTGTCGTGGCAGAACAGTCGACCTCGGTGGGGGTCGGGTTCACGGCTGCGGCGCCACCGGTCTACTCCCCGACGGCGATGTCCACAGAGGACGGTGGAGTCGCCGTCACCGCGGTGGCGGCGGGCGCCGCGCCGCTCGCGGACTTTCTCGGCGAACAGCCGTCCGGGGGGTTCGTCGTTGGTACGGCCGGGTCCAGCGGCCAACCGGCCGGGATGACGCAGAGCCCGACCACGCAGGCCAACATCCCGGCCGTCCAGGGGCGACCGACAGTCGTTTCCGGCCCGCTGGCGCAGTCCGGGGTCGCCACACAGTCCGGAGTCGCCACACAGTCTGGACCTGCCACGCAGTCAGGAGTCGCTGTGCGGTCCGGGCCGGCGACCGGGGCCGGGTCCGAGGCCAAGGGAGCGGCTGCTGACCGGACCGTGGTGGTGGCCGAGGCCGGTCCGGGTGAACGCCGTTCGGGTGATGGTGTCCAGGACAGCCACCCACCCGTCCCACGCGAGATGTCCACTCCTCCCGACGTCGACGCGTTCCACGAGATGGCCGACGTGCAGGTGTCCCCGCTCCTGGACAGCGCCGGCAACCCGGTCGGGGCGGCGTTCCTCACCCCTCGGGAGGCGGACGTCGCGGCGACGGTGTTCGCCGGGGAGCGGCCACACGCCTACACGTTCGCAGCGCACCACGACGCTCGTGGGTTCCGGATCCCGCTGCGCTCCGGTGGGGAGCGGTTCGTCGACGTGGGCGGGTTCATGCGGTTGGCGAGCACACTGGACACCGCGGGCTACGGCGACTGGCGTGCCGGCGGCCGGCTGATGGTCGTCGCCTGTGGGGTCGGTGTGCCCGAGCACGCGGCGTTGGACCGGCTCGCCAGGGAGTCCGGGTACCGAGGACGCGAGGTCGAGACCTTCGACGGCCGCACCGAGATCGCGCCGGGGGTCGGCGTACAGGCACTGCCTGACGGACAGCGGGCCACCCCCGGCGGAGTCGTGCTGGCGCCCCGGGAGATCGTGCGGATGACGCGGGACTCGCAGGGCCGGCCGACGTTCTTCACGTTCGACGGCACCGACGAGATGATGCGCCGCTTCGAGACGTTGGGGCTCACGGGTGAGGCGGGTACGCGGAAGATCGTGAAGTCGACCCGCGACCCGAGCGGCAGGCTCGACCACCGGCTGCTCGCCGCGCCGTGGGAGGCGTGGGCCGCGGACGGGCGGCTACCTCCGGTGTTCGTGTTCCTGGAGACGCGGCACGGACGGTTCGTCCGGACGGAGGCCGGACACGGCCGGGCGATGACCGTGCAGGAGGTCGCCACCGCGTTGGTGGGTCGCATGTGGCAGTCGGGTGACGGGTTGGCGGACCCGGTGCGGCGCCCGCTGGTCGTGTTCACCCTCTACACCCCGACCGATCCGAACGGGCAGGCCGGGGCGGAACAGGCGACGGTCGAGCTGGTCCGGCTGATGGGTCGGCTGACGGGTGGTCCCTGGCCAGGGTTTCGCGAGATCAGCGAGAACGGGTCGCTGCAGTACCTCGACGAGGTCGACAGGAAACTCGACTACACGGCGATGGTCACGTCGGGCGACCCGTTCGTACGCCACGGTGCCCTGTCGATGCGTGACGTCGTGGCCACCATGTCAGGGCAGGCGGCCGCCTTTCCCGTCACGCCTGCGGCGAGCCAGGAGTGGGGCGGGTTCGTGGCCAACAACGTGCCCGGCCTGGCGGGCGCGGCGGGGCTGGCCGGGGTCGTCGACCCGATCGTGCTGGTGGTCGAGACGCACGGCGGCGGCAGGTTCGTGCGGATGGCGTTGCCGCCCGGCACCATGATCGCCGACCGGTTGGTGGAACTGGGCGGTGACCAGGTCGGCCGGATGTTCCTCGACACGCAGGGGACCATCGCCCTGCTGCGGGCCGGTCATCCACTCGTGGTCGTCGCGCTGGAGAAGGGCGGTCGTACCGAGGGCGACCGTGCCGTCAGGGGGATGGTCGGGTTCGACCTCGCGTCCGTGCTCCGGAAGGCCGGCCACTTCACCGACGTGTACGAACTGGCCGGTGCCGCACGCGTCGAGAACGGGCGCCTCGAGCTCGCGCCGAACGCACGGTTCGAGCTCGTCTCCGTGCCGCGTGGCGCGGACGTGCGGCTCGAGATCCTCCGTGGCGGCGCGGGAGAGCCGGTCGGGGCGTTCCTCCGGTATCCCGGCGACGACCAGATGTGGAACCGGGCGCGGGCCTGGGCACAGCGGCTCACCCCGGCGAGCATGGCCACCTACCACCACAACGGGGTCGCGCGGTCGAGTCCGTGGCACGTCCGGCCGTTCACCGTGTTCAGCGGCGGCACGGCGATACGCCGGGACGGCCGGCCGGTGGCCGTGTCGAGCGCGGACATCGGCCGGGTCATCGCCGACGACCGCACCGCACAGACCGACCTGGACCCCTTCTCGACGACGCAGCACGACGTCGCGTGGGGACGGGAGCCGTCGGTCCTGTGGCTTTCCGTCGACGACGCCGCGCAGCCGGCCGCGACCGGGCACGGGCTCGTGCCGGACCCCGCGTCCTTCTCGCGTGAGATGCTGCGGGGCGGCTACTGGCGCAGCACGCTGACCGTGCCGTCCGGGGTGACCTGGGAGCTGACCGCGGCGGGCGCCATCGTCACGACCGGCCCCGGCACGAACGGGCTCGACCGGACCGGGCCACCGCGTCCCGGCCCCGACGACGTGGTCACCTACGCGCTGGCCAACCAGCGACTCGGCACGTTCGGCCAGTTCAACCCCACCGACCACGTGCACGAGCTGGCCATCTCGGGCTTCGCGGCCACCGCGTCGGCGTTGACCCGACGCCTGTACATGGCCGGGGTCGAGCAGAACAGGCAGGTGAGTTTCGCGGACTACCTGAGCCTGGCCGACTGGTCGCCGAGCGCGTGGACCCACGTGCAGCACGGCCACCCCGACGGCACCGGTTTCGTCTACCGCCTGCGGTCCCGTCGACTGGACCGGCCGGGCGACGAGATCCTGCTGTCCGGGGACGACGCCTCCCGGCTCCAGTTCGCCTCCGCCCTCCTGCGGGACGCGCACCCGGTGCCGACCAACCCGCTCGAGATGGTGCTGGTGGTGTGCAAGACCGAGCTGACCCCGCCGGGCGGTGGTCCGTCCCACGCGCAACGGTTCCGGGCGGCAACGGCGACGCGAGGACCGGCACGGGTCTGGGCGACCGGGGTCACCGCCCTCACCTCCTCGAACGAAGGGCTGCCCGGCACCGAGCTAGGGGGCGTGTTCGACGACGGTGGCGGCGGTGGCGGGCAGCGGCCACGCATGTTGACCGACTTCGCGGCCGAGCACATCGCCCCGGCCGCGTTGTCCGTCCCCCGGGCCGGCTCACCCGCCGACGCGGCCCGGTTCGAGGCGGGCGTGCGCGACACGGCCCGGCTGGCGACCCGCGCCCAGGCGTGGCGGCTGCGCCTCAACCAGACGACCCGGGCACAGAGCCCGGTCGGGTCGCTGACGGTCCGGATCGAGGGGAGCGGCTTCGGGTGGCTTCACGGTGCCCAGATCGCGGCTCGGATCTTCGCCGACGAGGTGGCCGTCGAGTCGGCCGCCCTCGCCGGCTGGGGGCTGCCCATCTCGCCTGCCGACCTCCCGGTGCGCACGGCCACGCAGTACGAGGGGTATCCGAGCAGGCCGGACGGCCGCGGCGAGGTGGGCCTCACCGTCGACATACCACCCGGCGACGTCGGCCTGGCCGTGCTGACGAACACCGCCGGCCGCGACATCCGTGCCGTCGAGGCCGCGTTCGCGGGCCTGCTGCCCGCACTGACCTCTGCCGACGTCCACGTGTCCGCGCTGGTGAACGCCGCGGGCACCCTCGTCGGCGCGGCGTTCCTGTCGCCGGCGGAGGCCGAGCTGGCGAAGGACGTGTACACCGGCGCACCCGGTCCGTACACCTTCGTCGTGCACCACGACGAGCGCGGGTTCCGGATCCCGTTGCGTTCGGGTGGGAACCGGTTCGTGGACGCGGCCGGGTTCATGCGGTTGGCGGGCACGCTGGACGCGGCGAGCTACGGCGACTGGCGCGCCAGCGGCCGGCTGATGTTCGCGGCCTGCTGGGTGGACGCCCCCGAAGGGGCGGAGCTGGACCGGCTCGCCCGCGACTCCGGCTACCGGGGCGGTGGTGTCGGTACGGTCGACCAGCGGATCGAGATCGTACGCGGGGTCGGTGCGCGGCCACTGGCCGACGGGGAACTGCCGACGCCGGGCGGACTCGTGCTGGCGCCGCCCGGTCACCAGGGGCCGGTGCTGTCGCAACGGGACTCGCAGGGCCGGGCGACCTTCTTCACGTTCGACTACGGCGACCGTTTCACGCAGTGGTTCCGGGAGTTGCCGAACGCGGGCGACGCGGCGACGAAGATCATCCTGCGAACGGCACCCGACGGCACCGGCGTGGTCCACAGTGGACTCGATCACACCCCGTGGGCCTCGTGGACCGAGAACGGCCGGGTGCCGCCGGTGGTCGTGTTCCTGGGGATGAGTCGCGGGCGGTTCTTCCGGCTGGAGGGCGGTGCCGGCCGGCCGATGCCACCGCGGGAGGTCGCCTCGTCGATCGTGGCCTCGATGGGGCTGCCGGGTGACGGGGTCGCTGCCCGGGTACGGCGTCCGCTGGTCGTGTTCACCTCCTATGGCGTGTCGGACCCGGACGGTCCCGCCGTCGCGGCGCGGGCGACGGTCGAGGTGGTCGAGGAGATGGGTCGGCTGACCGGTGGTCCGTGGCCCGGGTTCCACCACGTCAGCGCGAATCCGCCGATGGCCGACCTGGACAGGCTCGATGTCACCCTGCCGAAGGTCGTGCTGGCGACAGCGGGTGAGCCGTTCGTCCCCCACGGTGCGTTGTCGATGGACGACGTGGTGGTCACCGCGGCGGGACACGTGGCGGCCTTCCCCGCAGGGCCCGCGACCGGACGGGAGATGGCCGCGTTCGTGGCCGCCGGCGCCCCCGGTCTGGGGAACGTGGCGGGGCTCGCCGGTGTCGTCGACCCGGTGGTGGTCGTCGTGGAGACGCACGGCGACGGCAGGTACCTCCGAATGGCGCTGCGTCCCGGCACCATGCTCAGGGACCGGCTGGTCGAGCTGGACGGCGACCAGCTCGGCCGGATGGTCCTCGGTGAACCCGCTGTCGTGTCGCTGCTGGAGAGCGGTCGTGCCCTCGCGGTCCTCACGCTCGGTGTGAGCGGTCCCGCTCCGCGCGGCCGCGCCGGCATGGTCGGCTTCGACCTGGCGACGGTGCTGCGGCAGGCCGGTCACTTCAACGACGTGTACGTGCTCGACGGCGCACGCATCGAGAACGGTTGGCTGGCGCCGTCCCAGGACGCACGGGTCGAGCTGGTGTCGGTGCTGCGTGCGGGAGATGTGCGACTGGAGGCGTTGCGGACCGCCGACGGGCACCCGGCCGGCGTGTTCCTGCGCTACCCCGGTGACGAACACATGCTGGCCCGGGTGCTGGACTGGGCGCGGCACGTCACCGACGCCAGCATGGACGGCCACGACCACAACGGGCTGGCGGAGCGCGGACAGTGGGACCTGCCACCGTTCGTCGTGGTCAGCAGTGACACGGTCATCCGGCGGGACGGCCGGGCTGTCCCCGCGTCGGGTGCGGACATCGGCCGGGTCGTCGCCGACGACGACACCACACACCTCGGACTGGACCCGGTCTCGGCGCCGATCTTCGACCCCGGCCGGGGCGATGAGCCGTCGGTCCTCTGGCTCACCACCCACAACGCCGAACCGCCGGCCGGCGTGGCGACCCTGCCCAGCTCGGCGGACTTCACGGCCGAGATGCTGCGGGGTGGCTACTGGCGAAGCACCCTCACCGTGGCGGCGACGGCGCGGTGGCGGCTGACCGCGTCCGGCGGTATCGCGACGACCGGCCCGGCCGGCACGGGCGGGCTCGACCGGACGGGGCCGCCGCGGCCGGGACCGGACGACGTGGTCACCTACGCCCTGGCGAACGAACGACTCGGCACGTTCGGCCAGTTCCACGCCCCGAACGACCTCGCCCACATCCTGCACGTCTCGGGCTACGCGGCGCGGATCACCGAGTTCGCGCGCCGCTACTACCTGCGGGGGTGGGACGGGGACCCCGCGACGAAGGGGGAGGTCGCGACTCTGGCGAACTGGTCTCCGCAGGTGTGGACGCACATGCAGCACGGCGACCCCCAGGCCGAGGGCTTCGTCTACCGCCTGCGGTCGGGTCAGGCCGGCAGGCCGACGGACCGGGTCGTCCTGACCGGCCAGGACGCGAGGAGGCTCCAGGACGGCTCGGCCCTGTTCCGTGGCGCGCACCCGGAACCGGCGAACCCACCCGAGATCCTGCTGGTGGTGTGCAGGGCCGACGACGTGCCGTTCGACGGCGGCGACACCCACGCAGACCGGTACCGGACGGGATCCGCGGCGCCCGTGTGGGCGACCGGGACCGACGCCGTGACCACCACGTTCGGCGAGGTCGGCACCGACCCGGGTGGCGTGTTCGACGACGGCACCGGGCCGGCGCGGCGGCCGCTGGCCGACTTCGCGGCCGAGCGGATCGACACGGTCACCCTGCCACTGCCGCGGACCCGGTCGGCCGCCGCGGCGAACCAGTTCGAGTCGGGGGTGCGGGAGGTCGCCCGGCGGGCGACGCGTGCCCAGGCCTGGCGGCTACGGCTCAACCGGACGAACGCGGTCGGGCTGCTCTCCGTCCAGATCCAGGGCACCGGCCTGGGTTGGCTCGACGGCGCCCAGCGTGCGACCGAGATCTTCACCGACGAGGTGGCCATCGAGTCGGCCGCGCTCACCGGCCTTGGCCTGCCCATCACCGCGGCGGACGTGCCGGTCCACACCGACCCGGGGTTCTCCGGCTACCCGAGCAGGCCCGGGGGCGCGCGGGAGATCGGCATCGCCGTCGACCTACCGCCGGGTGACGTCGGCATGACGGCGCTGCGCAGTGGCGACAGAACCGCGATGGAGACCGCGTTCGGCGGTCTGGTGCCGGACGTCACGCCGGCCGACGCGCATGTCTCACCGTTGCTGGACGGTGCGGGCAACCGGGTCGGCGCGGCGTTCCTGTCGCCTGCCGAGGCGGCGGTGGCGACGGCCGCGTTCGCCTCGGCAGGCCAGCCGGGTCCGTTCACCTTCGTGGTGCACCACGACGAGCGCGGGTTCCGGATCCCGTTGCGCTCGGGCGGGAACCGGTTCGTGGACGCGGCCGGGTTCATGCGGTTGGCGGGCACGCTGGACGCGGCGAGCTACGGGGACTGGCGCGCCAGCGGCCGGTTGATGTTCGCGGCGTGTTGGGTCGGTGCCCCCGAGCAGGCGGCGCTGAACCGGCTCGCGCGGGAGTCGGGCTACCAGGGGAGTGACGTGGTGGCGCTCGACCAGCGCGTCGAGATCGTCGCGGGGCCGGTGGTGCGTGCACTGCGTCCCGACCAGTTCCCCACGCCGGGGGGAGTCGTGCTGTCGCCGCCCGGTCACCAGGGGCCGGTGATGTCGCAACGGGACTCGCAGGGCCGGGCGACCTTCTTCACGTTCGGCCAGGGTGTCGAGTTCGCCCGACGGTTCTGGGCGCTCACGGACGCCGGTGACGCGGGGCTGCGGCTCGTCGTCCACGCGTCGCAGGACGAGGCGGGGCAGCTCTACCGCCGTCTCGAGCCCGCCCCGTGGGCGTCGTGGGCGGAGGGCGGCCGCGTGCCGCCGGTGTTCGTGTTGCTCACGTCGAGCAACGGGCAGTTCGTCGGGCTGGAGGCCGGTGCCGACCGGACGATGTCGCCGGCCGAGGCCGCCTCGTCGGTGGTCGCCTCGATCGGCTCGGGGGCCGACCGCGTGCGGCGCCCGCTGGTCGTGTTCACCCACTACGACGACGGGGACGCGGGCGGGCACGCCGCCGCCGCGCTGGCGACGGTCGAGGTGGTCGAGGAGATGGGCCGGCTGACCGGTGGCCCGTGGCCCGGGTTCCACCACGTCAGCTCGCGTCCGTTCATGCAGGACCTCCAGGACGTGAACCCGGTGACGGTGGGCACGGGGTTGACGACCTGGGGCGAGCCGTTCGTCCCGCACGGCGTCCTCTCGGTGGCCGACGTGGTCGCCACGGCGTCATGGCGGGTGGCCGCGTTCCCGGCGGACCGGGGATCCCGCCACGAGTGGGCCGCGTTCGTCGCGGGTGGCGCCGTGGGCGTGGCGGGCGCGGCTGGGCTGACGGGCGTCGTCGACCCGGTCGTGCTCGTGGTCGAGACACACGGGGGCGGCAGGTTCGTGCGTGTCGCCCTCCCCTCGGCGCACGACACACTGGTCGAGCTGACCGGCGACCAGCTGGGACCGATGTTCCACGACGCCCCCGGCACGGCGTCCCTGCTGGACGGTGGCCATGCCGTCGTGCTCGTCACGCTCGAGGCGGACGCCCGCGTCACGGGCAACCGTGCCTCGGGTGGGATGGTCGGGTACGACGTGGCGTCCGCGCTGCGCGAGGCGGGGCGCTTCAACGACGTGTACGTGCTCGACGGCGCGGCACACCTTCAGGACGGCCGCCTGGAGTTGGACCCGAGCGCCCGGTTCGAGCTGGTGTCCGTGCTGCGCACCGGTGACGTCGAGGTGGAGCCGCTCCACAACGACGACGGGCAGCCGGTCGGCGTCTTCCTGCGTTATCCCGGTGACGGTCCCCTGCTGGCCATGGCCATGGGGTGGGCGAGGAACGTCACCGCGGCCAGCATGGCCGACTACCACCACGACGGGGCACCGAAGCGGTTGTCAGGCATTCCGCCGTTCGTGGTGTTCAGCAGCGGCGTGGTGGTGCGCAAGGACGGCAGGCCGGTCCACGCCTCGGCCGCGGACGTCGGCCGCGTCGTCGCGCACCACCCCGTCACGCACGCGGTGCTGGATCCCGAGTCGAGGACGACCCAGTTCCTCCCCTGGGGGATCGAGCCGCCGGTCCTGTGGCTCACCACCCACAACGCCTTCCACCACGAGGCCGCCGTCACCGAGCCCTGGCGCGACACGGACCGGTTCGCGACCGAGATGCTGCGTGGCGGTCACTGGCGCAGCACGCTGACCGTGAACCCGGCGGCGAGCTGGTACCTGCGGGCCGACGGCGCCGTCGCGACGACCGGACCGGTGGCGGACGGGCTCGACCGGACCACACCACCGGTGCCCGGACCGGACGACGTGGTCGGCCACGCCCTCGCGAACGAACGGCTGGGTGTCTTCGGGCAGTTCTACCCGTCGGACCACAACCAGCACATGGCCGACTCGAACCACGCGGTGCGGGCGACCGAGCTGACACGGCGGCTGTACAAGCAGGGCCTGTACGGGCTCGGGCCGGTTGCGAGCACCCCGGTCCTGGGCAACTGGTCGCCGACGGCATGGGTGCACATGCAGCACGGCGAGCTGCTGAGCAACGGTTTCTCCTACCGCCTGCGGTCCGGTCACGGCGGACGGCTCGGTGACATGGTCATCGTGTCCGGCGAGGACGCCGCCCGGCTCCGGTTCGGCTCCGCCGTGTTCCAACGCGCGCACCCGGATCCGGCGAGCCAACCGGAGACGCTGCTCCTGGTGTGCTTCGTCGAGTCGGCCCCGTCCCTGGGTGGTGTGTCCCACGCGGAGCGGTTCCGCACGGGCGGCCCGACGGGGCCGGTGCGTGCCTGGGCGACGGCGACCGACAGCTCGGTCTTCAGGAGCGGCATGGCCGGCACGGTCTTCGGCGGCGTGTTCGACGACGGCACCGGGACCCCGGTACGCCGCCTGGCCGACTTCGCGGCGGAGCGGATCGACCCGGTCACGGTGACCGTCCCGCACAGCGGGTCGGCCGACGGGTGGGACGCGTTGGCGGCGGGGGTGCGGGCCACGGCCCAGCTCGCGACCCGCGCCCAGGCCTGGCGGCTGATGCTGAACCGGTCGCGCCCGGCGGGACTGCTGACGGTACGGATCCAGGGAAGCCTGTCCCACGGTGTGCGGTACGTGGCCAACCAGTTCGCCGCCGAGGTCGCCGCCGAGGCCACCGCCCTCACCGCACTGGGTCTGCCCGTCACCACCGGCGACGTGCCGGTGCACACGGAGGTGCGGCCGTCGGTCGCCCCGGACCCGGAGGTCCGGCTCGCCGTCGACCTGCCGCCCGGCGACGTCGGCATGTCGGCGCTCCGAACCAACGACCCCCGGCAGTGGGAGGGCACGTTCGGGAGCCTCGTTCCCGCGCTGACGGTCGCCGATGTCCACGTGTCGCCGCTGGTGGACGCGAACGGCGTCGCGGTCGGCGCGGCGTTCCTGTCGCCCGGGGAGGCCGGCATCGCCCGGTCCGCCTACGCCACGACCACCGCCACCCCGTACACGCTCGCGGCACATCACGACGAACGCGGGTTCCGGGTCCCGTTGCGGTCGGGTGGGCACCGGTTCCTCGACGCGAGCGGGTTCATGCGGCTGGCCGTGACCCTGGACGCCGCGGCGTACGGCGACTGGCGCGTGGGCGGCCGGTTGCTGTTCGCCGCCTGCCGGGTGGGCGCGCCCGAGCACGCGGCGCTGGACGACCTCGCACGGAACTTCGGCTACCGGGGACGGGACGTCGAGGCGACCGCCAGCCGGGTGGAGATCGTGCCGGGGATCGGCGCGCGGGTACTGGCCGACGAAGCGCCGCCGACACCGGGAGGTGTCGTGCTGGCCCCTCGGGAGGTTCCGGCCGGGGCGGTGCCGATGCATTTCGTGCGTGACTCGCGGGGCCGGCCGACGTTCCTGACCTTCCACTACGGCGACAGGTTTCGGAAGTTCCTCCAGCGGCTGACGTACACGGGACACGCGGCGCTGACGACCATCGTCCGGGTGACCCGGGACAGCAGCGGTAGGCAGACGGGGCGGCTGGAGGCCGCGCCGTGGGCGTCGTGGATGCGGCACGGCCGCGTCCCCCCGGTGTTCCTGCTCCTGGTGGCCGAGAACGGTCAGCTCATGCGTCCTGACGCGACTGCCGGCCAGATCTCACCGCGAGACGTGGCCACGTCGGCGGTGGGCACCATGGCGCTGTGGGGAGACGGGGTGGACGACCCCGTGCGTCGCCCGCTCGTCGTGTTCACCCAGTACCGCGGCGCGGATCCGGACGGCGCCGCCGCGCGGGTGACGGCCGAGGTGATCGAGGAGATGGGCCGGCTGACCGGCGGCCCATGGCCCGGTTTCCACCACGTCAGCGCGAACCCGGCCCTGGTGGACTCGTCCACGGTGGCCTCGACGCGCTTCCCGGCGCTGCTCGCGACGTGGGGTGAGCCGTTCGTCCCCCACGGCGCCGTGTCGATGGGCGACGTGGCGATCACCGCGTCCAGGCGCGTGGCGGCGTTCCCCGTGGATGCGGCGACCGGGCGCGAGTGGGACGCGTTCATGATGGGAGACGCGCCCGGCGTGACGGGTGCGGCCGGGTTGGCCGGGGTCGTCGACCCGATCGTGCTCGTGCTCGACGGGCGCGGCGGTGGCCGGTTCGCACGCCTGGCGCTGCCGCCGGGCACCCTGATGGAGAACCGGCTGGTGGAGCGGGACGGCGACCAGCTCGGCCGGATGCTCATGGCCGAGGGCGGGTTCATGAACCTGCTGCGGCAGGGGCGTGCCATCGCGGTCGTCACGCCGGGGACGGACGGCCGGGCCGCCGGGACGGGCCGCGATCCCGCCGTACGCGGGATGATCGCGTTCGACCTGGCCGCCAGGCTGCGGCAGGCGGGCCACTACAACGACGTGTACGCGCTGCGCGGTGACGCACGCATCGAGAACGGCCGCCTGGAGCTGGCACAGGACGCCGCGTTCGAGCCGGTGTCGGTGCTGCGCGGCGGGGACGTCTCGTCGGAGGTGCTGACGGGCGCGTCCGGCCGCTCGGTCGCGGTGTTCCTGCGCTACCCCGGTGACGAGAACGCACTGGCGTCGGCCCGCGACTGGGCGCGGAACGTCACCGACACCCGCCTGGCCACCTACCGGCACAACGGGGTCGAGCAGGCCCCGCCGTGGGGGTTCACCCCGTTCGTGGTGTTCAGCGGCGGCACGGCGATCCGGAAGGACGGTCGGGCGGTCCCCGTGTCGGACGCGGACGTCGGCCGGGTCGTCGGCGACGATCCCGCCGTCCACGCCGCGCTCAACGCCAAATACACCTTCGTGAACGTCGGGTTGGTGGGGACCGAGCCGTCCGTGCTGTGGCTCACCGTCGACAGCGCCTCGACCCCCGAGGGCCCGGTCTCGGACCGGTTCACCGTCGAGATGATGCGGGCCGGCCACTGGCGCAGCACTCTCTCCGTGGCCGCGGCGACGAGCTGGGAGCTGGTCGCGGGCGGCATCGCGACCGTCGGTCCCCGGGACTCGACCGGGTTCGACCGGACGGGCCCGCTGCTGCCCGATCCGGACGACGTGGTCACCGAGGCACTCGCCAACGAGCGGCTCGGCGTCTTCGGTCAGTTCCACGCCACCGATATCGGCCACTACGTGAGCCAGTCGGTGTTCGCCGCTCAGGCGAGCGAGTTCACGCGACGCTGGTACCGCGTGCTCGGCGACGTGCCTGCCGAGTCCCGGCTGGCTCTGGCGAACTGGTCGCCGAACTCCTGGACGGTCGTGAACCACGGCGACGGCGGTGGGATCGGCTACCGCCTGCGACGCGGTGTCCACGGCGGGTACGGGGACGTGGTCTACCTGTCCGGCGCGGACGCGGCCCGGCTCCAGCTGGGCTCGGACCTGTACCGGCGCGCGCACCCGGACCCGGCGGACCCACCCGAGACACTGCTGGTGGTGTGCCGGGCCGCCCTGACGACGTCACCCGGCCAGGAGTCCCGTGCCCACCAGTTCCGAACCACGACCGGGGCACGGGCGTGGGCGGCCGAGACCCTCGTGTCGATCTCCGCGTCCGGGGAGCTGGAAGTGCCCTCCTCGGGTGTGCTCGACGACGGCACCGGGCGTGCGCTCACGCCGCTGAACGACTTCGTGGCCGAGGAGATCGAGCCGGTCGCACTGGCCCTGCCGGCCGACGACCGGACCCCATTCGAGTCGGGTGTGCGGGACATCGCGCGGCTGGCGACCCGCGCCCAGGCCTGGCGGCTGCGGCTGAACCAGTCGGCGCGGAACCCGGTCGGTCTGCTGACGGTCCGGATCAGCGGCAGCGGGCCCGGCTGGCAGGACGCCGCCGGGTACGCCGGCCGCGTGTTCACCGACGAGGTGGCCGTCGAGGGCGCCCTGCTCGCCGACCGGGCACTACCCGTCGGCCCTGCCGACCTACCGGTGGACATGGCGACGACCGACCCGGCACAGCAGGTGCGTGCCGACGGCGCGGGGGAGGTCCGGATCGCCGTCGACATCCCGCCGGGTGATGTGGGCCTGCGGGCACTGGAAAGCCACGACGAAGGCAGGATCCGGGCCGCTCTCGGACCCCTGGTGCCCGAGCTGCTGCCGGTGGACGTCCACGTGACCCCGCTGCTGGACAGCGCGGGCAACCCGGTCGGTGCGGCGTTCCTGCCGCCTCGGGAAGCCGCCGTGGCGGCGACCGTCGTCGCCGCGGATGCCGTCCTCCCGGGCCGCTACGTCCTCGCGGTGCACCACGACGTGCGCGGGTACGTGATCCCGCTGCGCTCGGGCAGGAGGCGGTTCGTCGACGCCGAGGGGTTCATGCGGTTGGCCGGCATGCTGGACGCCGCGGAGTACGGCGACTGGCGCTCCAGTGGGAGGCTGCTGATCGCCGCCTGCTGGGTCGGCGCACCGGAACACGCCGTGCTGGACCGGCTCGCCAGGGACCACGGCTACCACGGCAGTGCCGTCGAGACGTCCCACCGCCGGGTCGAGATCGCACCGGGGGTCGGCGTGCGAGCCCTCGCCGGCAACGAGTTCCCCACCCCCGGCGGGATCGTGCTGGCCCCCGGCGCCGATCCGGAGGCGGTGCGGTGGGTGCGGGACTCGCGGGGCCGCGACTCGTTCTTCGCCTTCGACCACGGCCCCGACTTCACCCGCCACCTGGAAGGGCTCGCGGCCACGGGCGACGCCGGGATGACGACCATCACGTGGGCGACCGCGACCGCCGGCGGACAGGTGCGGGGACAACTGGTGGCCGCCCCGTGGGCGCAGTGGACCGAACACGGCCGAGTCCCCCCGATCTTCATGTTCCTGATGGTCGGGAACGGTCACCTCACCAGACAGGAAGCCGGTGCCACCCTGCTGATGTCCCCGTTCGACGCCGCCGCGTCGATGGTGGGCAGCATGCGGCTGCGGGGTGACGGGGCAGGCGACCTCGTGCGGCGCCCGCTCGTCGTGTTCACCAGCTACGACGGCGCGGACCCGAACGGGCAGGCCGGCGCGGCGCGCGTGACAGGCGAGGTCGTCGAGCTGATGGGCAGGATGACCGGCGGTCCGTGGCCCGGCTTCCACCACGTCAGCGCGTTGTCCCCCATGCGCTTCCTCAACGAGATCGGCTTCCCGTTGGGTGGTGCGGCGATGCTCACCTGGGGCGAGCCGTTCGTTCCCCACGGCGTCCTGTCGATGCGTGACGTGGTGACCACCGAGTCCGGCCTGATGACCGCGTTCCCGGTGACGCCGGAGGCGAGCCAGGAGTGGGGCGAGTTCGTCGTCTACGACGGTCCCGGCCTGGCGGGCGCGGCGGGGCTGGACGGGGTCGTCGACCCGATCGTGCTGGTGGTCGAGACGCACGGCGGCGGCAGGTTCGTGCGGATGGCGCTGCCTCCCGGCACCGAGGTGCGGGACCGGGTGGTCGAGGTCGGCGGCGACCAGCTCGGGCTGGCGTTCTTCACCGAACCAGGGACCGTGTCCTTGCTGGACAGTGGGAAGGCCGTCGTGATCGTCGCGGTCGAGGCGGGCGGTCGTGCCACGGGCAACCGCGCCGCCGCGGGCATGGTCGGGTTCGACGTCGCCTCCGCGCTGCGCATGATGCGGTACTACAACGACGTGTACGTGACGGACGGCGGCGCACGCATCGAGAACGGGCGCCTGGAGCTGGGCAAGGACACCCGGTTCGTGTCCGTGTCGGTGCTGCGTTCCGGCGACGTCCGCGTCGAGACGCTGACGAACGCCGACGGCCGCCCGGTCGCCGCGTTCCTCCGGTATCCGGGGGACGAGACCGTGCTCGCGGAGGCGAGGGCGTGGGCGCGGCAGGTCACCGACACCAGCATGGCCACCTACCACCACAACGGGGTCGAGCAGCGGGGGCAGTGGCACGTCCGCCCGTTCGTCGTGTTCGGTGGCGGCACGGTGACGCGCAAGGACGGCCAGCCGGTCGCCGCGTCCGGCGCGGACCTCGGCCGGGTCATCGCGCAGGAACACGTCACGTTCGCCGCGCTGAACACCGCCGCGTACACCATCGGCGACCCCGCCTGGGGTACCGAACCAGCGGTGCTGTGGCTCACCGTGCCCGCCGCTGGACCCGCGCCGGACCCGGGTTCGATCACGACCGAGATGATGCGGGGCGGCTACTGGCGCGGCACGCTGACCGTGTCGGCGACGGCCACCTGGCACCTGACCGGCAGCGGGGGCGTCGCGACGACCGGCCCGGGGGGAACGGCCGGGTTGTCCCGGACCGGCCCACCCCGGCCAGGACCGGACGACGTGGTCACCTACTCGCTGGCCAACGAACGGCTCGGCACCTTCGGTGAGTTCCACCCCAGTGAGCTGTTCGGGCAGTTGGCGGTCTCGAACTACGCGGCGAACGCGACAGAGATCGGCCAGCGCGTGTACCTGATGGGCTTCGGAACCCCACCGCAGGGAACCTTCGCCGACTACTTCGCTCTCGGGAACTGGTCGCCACGGGTCTGGACGCAGCTGCAGCACGGCGACCCGGACGGCAACGGTTTCAGGTACAACCTGCGGGCCGGCAACACCGGGCGGATCGGGGACCTCGCCGTGGTTTCCGGCGCGGACGCGGTTCGTCTGCGGTCCGCTTCCGCCGTCTTCCAGGCAGCTCACCCGGATCCGGCGAACCCACCGGAGACCCTGCTGTTGGTGTGCAGGGCCGACACGACACCGTCGCAGGGCGGCACGTCCCATGCCCACCGCTTCCGCGCGGGCGGACCGGCGGGACCCGTACGTGCCTGGGCGAGCACCACCAACAACATGACGATGCCGGACGGTCTGGTCGGTACCGTCCCAGGAGGTGTGTTCGACGACGGCACCGGGCTTCGGCAGGTGCCACTGTCCGAACTCGCGACCGAGCACATCGCTCCGGTCAGGCTCCCCGGCCCCGGTGCCGCGTCGCACGCCGCGTGGGCCCGGTTCGAGTCGAGTGTGCGGGAGACCGCACGGCTGGCGACCCGCGCCCAGGCCTGGCGCCTCCGCCTCAACCGGTCGACCCGGTCACAGAACCCCGTCGGCCTGGTGACGGTACAGCTCCGGGGAAGCGGCTCCGGCTGGGCGGACGGCGCACAACGCGCGACCCGGATGTTCACCGACGAAGTGGCCACCGAGTCGGCTCACCTGACCGCTCGGGGACTACCCGTCACACCCGCCGACGTGACGATCCACACCGCCGCACCTCCTGGCGTGCCGCACGGCCGTGGCGAGATCGCCATCGAGGTCGACCTACCCCCGGGGGACGTCGGCATGCGGGTCCTGTCGACCGGCGGCATCGAGGACGTGGCGGCCACGTTCGGGGCCCTCCTGCCTGACCTGACACCTGCCGACGTCCACGTGTCGCCGCTGCGGGACAGCGCCGGTGACCTGGTCGGCGCGGCCTTCCTGTCGCAGGGCGAAGCCGGCATCGCGACGACGGTCTACGCCGCCGGCACCCCCGGTCCGTACGCCTTCGTCCTGCACCACGACGAGCGCGGGTTCCGGGTTCCCCTGCGGGCAGGGGGGAACAGGTTCCTCGACGAGGCCGGCCTCCTGCGGCTGGCCGCGTCCCTGGACGCCGCGGAGTACGGCGACTGGCGGGCGAGCGGCCGGTTGATGTTCGCGGCCTGCCGGGTCGGCAGTGCCCAGCGGGCGGCGCTCGAACGACTCGCGCGGGACGTCGGGTTCCGGGGTACCGCCGTCCTCGCGGTGGACCAGCGGGTGGAGGTCGCTCCCGGGGTCGGGGTGCGACCGCTCCTCGACGCGCAGACTCCCACCCCTGGTGGGATCGTGCTCAGCTCTTCCCCACGAACGGAACGAAAGGATGGTTCTCATGACGGACGACGACGTGGCCGGTGACCCCGGTGAGGAGACGTGGATGGTGCTGATGGACCCGGCCTGGCGCCAGGAGAACGAGAACGACCCGCCGCCGCTGCACGCGGTCGTGGGTCTGTGGCCGGTGGCACCGGACGGCGCGGTCGGCAAGTTCCGGTCCAACCCGGACTACGAGCCGTCGGACGAACAGTCGCCGACCGACCCGCTCGACGCGGTGTTCCGGCTCGTGCTGCGCGGCCCGGGGAAGATCGGGCAGATCCAGGTCGTGCTCCACGACGTCCTGTTGGACGTGGCCCTCAACGGCGACGGGCGCCCGCTGATCGTCCGCGCGCCGGACGGGCTGCCCTGCGTCGTGGCGACCAGTTCCGTGCGCCACCAGACGAGCACCAGCGCGTTCGACTGGCAGCGGCTCGACCTCGACGCCATTCTGGGCCTGCTGCCCGACGACGTCGACGTCCTGTTCAACCCGGGCGCCTCGGCGTCGATCCGGCTGACCGGCGACTTCCTGCGCAACACCGCCGCGATGGGCGACGAGGAACTGGTCGCACTCCGCGCGACCTCCTACGACACCGACGACATCCTGTTGTCACGCTGGCACGCGGCGGCACCGGAGCGGCCGGCGCCGGCCACCTGACGTCGTTGCCCGGCAGGAGGTTTGCCCGATCGCCCGCATACCCGACGACTACGGGCAGAGTTCCCGGCCCACCCCTATCGCCACCACCGGCCGGTTCGTGACCATTTTCCCAGTGGACGAAAGGGATGGCCATGAACACGCCTGTCGCGATCATCGGGATCGGGTGCCGCTTTCCCGGCGGTGTCGAGGATCCACGCAGCTTCTGGGAGCTGGTCTCCTCCGGCACGGACGCGGTCGGTGACATCCCGCGTGATCGTTGGCGGGCAGGGGACTTCTTCGACGCGGACGCCTCGACGCCCGGCCGGATGGTCGTTCGCCAGGGCGGCTTCCTCGACACGCCGGTCGACGCGTTCGACGCCGGCTTCTTCGGGATGGCGCCGCGGGAGGCCGCCGCGCTCGACCCGCAACAGCGCCTGCTCCTCGAGGTCACCTGGGAGGCGCTCGAGGATGCCGGTATACCACCGAGTTCCACGTCGGCCGCCGACATCGGGGTGTACGTCGGCGGCTTCACGTTCGACGCCGCGACCCTGCAGCTGACCGACGCGAACCAGCACCTGGTCGGCGCCGCCACCCCGACCGGCGTGAGCATGACCATGCTGGCGGCCAGGTTGTCCTACACGTTCGACTGGCACGGGCCGTCGTTGACGCTCGACACCGCCTGTTCCTCGTCGCTGGTGGCGATCCACCACGCGTGCGCGGCACTCGCGCGTGGCGACTGCGACCTCGCCGTGGCCGGCGGGGTGAACGTGATGGTCAACCCGGTCACGTCGATCCTGATGTCGAAGGGCGGGTTCCTGTCGCCCGACGCACGCAGCAAGTCCTTCGACCACCGCGCCAACGGTTACGCCAGGGGCGAGGGGGCCGGTGTCCTGTTGTTGAAGCCGCTGCACTCGGCGGTGCACGACGGCGACCACATTCACGCCGTCGTGCGGGGCACCGCCGTGAACTCCGACGGCCGCACGCCCGGCATCACCGTGCCGAGCGTCGAGGCCCAGCGCGTGCTGATCCGGCGCGCGTGCCGGGTCGCGGACGTCGAGCCGGCGTCGGTCGGGTACTTCGAGGCACACGGAACCGGTACCGCGGTGGGAGATCCGATCGAGGCCACCGCCATCGGCGAGGTGCTCGGCGACTCCGGCCACACGCACTGGCTCGGCTCCGTCAAGTCGAACATCGGGCACACCGAGGCGGCGGCCGGGGTCGCCGGGGTGATCAAGGCGGCGATGTCCCTGGCACACGGGGAAGTTCCGCCGAACCTCCACTTCGAACGGCCGAACCCGAGGATCCCGTTCGACCGGCTGCCGCTGCGCGTGCCGACGGAGACGGTCCCGTTCCCGGAGCTTCCCGGACCCAGGCGGGCGGCCGTCAACTCGTTCGGGTTCGGCGGCACCAACGCACACGCCATCCTCGAACACTGGCCGACCACGCGGACCATGGCACGTGACGACGACGGGCCGGTGCTCCTGCCCCTGTCGGCGCGGAGCCCCGAAGCGCTCCAGGCGCTGACGGAGTCCTACCAGACAGTGCTGGCGCAGCCCACGTCACTGCGGCGGATCGGCCGGGCCGCGGCACGGCAGCGCGACCACCATCCACTGAGGACGTTCGTGGTCGCGGCGGACCCGGCCGAGGCGGTGGAGAAGCTGCGCCGGCTCACCGTCTCGCCGGTGCGGGCGACGCCCAGGAAGATCGCCTTCGTCTACACGGGGATGGGCCCGCAGTGGTGGGGAATGGGCCGCGAGCTGCTGGACGAGCCGCGTTTCGCCGAGGTGGTCGCCGCGTGTGACGACGTGCTCGCCCGCTTCGATCTGTCCATAGAGGACGAACTGCGCCGCGACGAGGCCGGGTCGCGGCTGACGGGCACGCTGTACGCACAGGTCGCGAACTTCGCGGTGCAGGCGGGGCTCACCGCGCTGTGGCGTGACTGGGGCATCGAACCGGCCGTGATCGTCGGGCACAGCGTCGGCGAGGTCGCCGCGGCGTACGCGGCCGGTGTGTACACACTCGACGACGCGCTGACAGTGAGCTACCACCGGGCGAGCCTGCAGGCCGGACTCGCCGGACGCGGCGTGATGGTGGCGGTCAACGTGCCGGCCGACACGGTCACCCGCCACCTCGTCGACGGCGCGTCCGTGGCGGCCGTCAACAGCGCGCACGCGACGACGATCGCCGGCGACCGCGACGCCGTGGCGGAGGTGGTCGGGAGGCTCAGGGCGGAAGGCGCCTCGGCCAAGGCGCTGCGGGTCGAGGTGGCCTACCACAGCCACCAGATGGACGAGATCCGCGAACCGCTGCTCGCGGCGCTGCGGGACGTCCGGCCCCGCACCGCGCGGGTGCCGCTCGTCTCGACCGTCACCGCGGGCGAGGTCGACGGGCCCGAGCTGGACGCGGAGTACTGGTGGCGCAACGTGCGTGAACCGGTGCGCTTCGCCGACGCGTTCCGGCGCGTGCTCCGCCACACCCCCGGGGCCGTGCTGGAGGTCGGGCCGCATCCCGTGCTGGCCACCGCCATCGACGAGGCGTTGACCGGTCGTGCCGACGACGTCGTGCGCCTCGCCTCGCTGCGCCGCGACCGGCCGCAACGCCGCCAGCTCCTCGAAACGCTGGGTGACCTCTACGTCGCCGGTGTCGATCCCCGTTGGGAGAACGTGCATCCGGGGCCGCGTGAACACGTCGAGCTGCCGAGGTACCCGTGGCAGCGCGAACGCCACTGGGTCGAGTCCGCCGCGTCCCGGGAGCGGCGGCTCGGCACCGACGGCCTGCGCCTCGGTGGCCGCACGGTCTCCTCGGTCACGCCGGTCCGGGACGTGGCGCTGTCCACGGCCGCGTTCCCGTACCTCGGCGACCACCGGATCGGTGAGACGGTCGTGTTCCCCGGCGCAGGCTATGTCGAGGCCGCGCTGGCCGCCTTCCCCGGCGACGAACCGTGTTTCCTCGACGACGTCGTCTTCCACCGGCCGCTCGTGCTGCCGCCGTCGTCGGTCACGACCCTGCGGACCGGCTACGACCCGGCTCGCAGGCTCCTCACCCTGCACAGCCGCGGCCAGTCCGACGACGCCACCTGGACGCCGCACGCCGAACTGCGGCGCGGGTACGTCGCGAAGCACGCTGCTCCGGCGCCCCGGCCGGACCTGGACACCGGAGGACTGCCTCGGCTCGACCACGAGGACGTGTACGCGCGGATGACCGGGTCGACGCTCGACTACGGACCGACCTTCCGTGCCGTGGAACGGTTGTGGTGGCGGCGCGAGACACGCGAGGTCGTCGCCGACCTGTCGCTCGACACCGTGGACCTGGCAGGCCACCGGCTGCACCCGGCGCTGCTGGACGCCGCGTTGCAGGCCGCGATCGTCGGTGCGCTGGTGCTCGACGATGCGCTCGCCACGAACACCTATGTGCCGGCCAGGATCGACTCGTTCCGGTTCTACCGCTCGCCGGGCACCCGGCTGCGGGTGTACGGCCAGGCGCACGAGGGCACCGGACCGGACCAGGTCGAGTGCGACCTCACCCTCGTCACGGACGACGGCGAGGTGGTCGCGGAGGTTCGGGGCCTGCGCGCCAGGAGGCTCGCGGAGGCCACGGAGGAACCGGCGGAACTCCGCTACGACACCGTGTGGCGGCCGGAGCCGCTGGACGCCGCGACCACCGCCGAGGGCCGCTGGGTCGTCGTGGGCTCGTCGGCCACGGCCACCGCACTGGTCCGCGGACTGTCCGAGCTGGACGGTGAGGTCGTCCACGCGGCGACCACCGAGGACGCCCTGGTGGCCGGTTGCCGCGGCGTGGTCTACGTCGACGACGGGGAGCACGATGACGGGGAGCACGATGACGGGGAGCACGATGACGGGGAGCACGGCGACGGGCCTGCCTGCGGGCCGGTCGCCGTACCGCTGCGGCTCGTCCAGGAGCTGCCGGGCGGGACGCTGTTCATCGTCACCACCGGCGCGCAGAGCGTCGCCACCGACGACCCCACCACCAGCCCGTCCGCCGCGGCGCTGTGGGGCTTCGGGCGCGTGGTCGCCGCCGAACGGCCGGAGCTGCGCTGCCGTCTCGTCGACCTCGCGCAGGACACCGAGGACAAGCTGCTCGACGCGCTGCTCGCCGAGCTGACCCACGACCGCCTCGACGAGGTCGCGCTGCGCCCGCACGGCCGGTACGTCCGGCAGCTGACGCGTGCCGCACCCGGCCAGGTCGTGGCCCGCACCGACACCACCCCGGTCCGCCTGAGCGCGGCAGGCGACGAGGTCCGGTTCGTGGCGACCACGAGACGGCCACCCGGCCCCGGCGAGGTCGAGGTCGAGGTCGCGCACGTCGGGCTCAACTTCAAGGACGTGCTCAAGCAGACCGGGCTGATCTCGCCGCACGCCGTCGAGGGCAGCCATTCCGGCGAGACTCTCGGGCTGGAATGTTCGGGCACCGTCGTGCGGGTCGGCGCGGAGGTGGCGGACCTCCAGGCGGGGGACCGGGTCTTCGCGCACAGCAGGGACCTGTTCGCCTCCCACGTGACGCTCGACGCCGTCCGGGTGGTGCCGACCCCTGCCGCGCTGTCCGACGCGCAGGCCGCGTCGCTGCTGCCCGTGGTCACCGCGCACCTCGCACTCGTCCGCCTCGCCGGGGTCGGTGAAGGGGAACGGGTGCTCGTCCACTCCGCGGCAGGCGGTGTCGGGCTTGCCGCGGCACGCATCGCGACCTGGCTCGGCGCCGAGGTGTTCGTCACCGCGGGCAGCGAGCGGCGGCGGGAGTTCCTGCGCAGTGAGGGTTTCACCCACGTCGCCGACTCGAGGTCCACGTCCTTCGCCGACGACGTCCTCGGCTGGACCGGCGGCGAAGGCGTCGACGTCGTCGTCAACTCGCTGCCCGGCGAGATGATCCAGCACAGCCTGCGGGCGTTGCGCACGTTCGGGCGCTTCGTCGAGCTGGGCAAGCCGGGGGACGTCGCGGACCACGCGGTGCGGCTGGCCTCCACGAAACGGGCGCTGTCGTTCCACTCGCTGGACTACGACCAGATGATGGCGCTGCGCCCCGAGGACGTCCGGGAGTGCATGCGTGCCGTCGCGGACCTCTTCGAGCGGTACGTGATCACCCCGCTGCCGCTCACGGAGGTGCCCGCGGACGAGGTGGACCGGGCCTTCCGGACCATGGCGAGCCCCGACCACCTCGGCAAGGTCGTCGTCCGGCTGGCCGGCGAGGCGGTGACCGTGCCCGCAGCCTCGGTCCCGGGCACACCCGTCCGGCCCGACGCCACGTACGTCGTCACCGGCGGGCTCGGCGGTCTCGGCCGGACGGTGGCGCGTTGGCTCGCGGACAGCGGCGCCCGCCACCTGGTGCTCGTCGGCCGAGGCGGCGCCGTGACCGCCGACGCGGCACAGCTGGTGGCCGACCTGGTCACGCGCGGGGTCGACGCGCGGGTCGAGCAGGCCGACGTCGGCGACCACGGTCAGGTGCGCTCACTGCTCACCCGCGTGCGTGCGTCTATGCCGCCCGTCGCGGGGATCGTGCACGGCGCCGCCGACTTCGACGACGTGGTGCTCGCGGACACCGACGCCGCCCGGCTGCTCGCCGCGACCCGGCCCAAGGCGGACGGTGCCTGGCACCTGCACCGGGAGACCCTGGCCGACCACCTCGACTTCTTCGTGCTGTTCTCGTCGTTCGCGGCCCAGCTCGGCGCGGCCGGCACGGGCGCGTACGCGACGGCCAACGAGTACCTCAACGGGCTGGCGCGGTACCGGCACGCGCGGGGCCTGCCCGCGACGAGCGTCGGCTGGGGGATGGTCGACGACGTCGGCGTCGCGGTCAGCCGCGACGGCCACGTCGGCGACGTCCTGCGGCGTGCCGGTCACGTCGGCATGGCACCCGCCCGCCTCGTCGCCGAGCTGGCGACGCTGCTGCGCACCCGGCCCGCCGAGGCCTCGGTCGCCGGCATCGACTGGGTGCGCTGGTCGCGGGTCAACCCGCAGCTGGCGTCCCTGCCGACGTTCCGTGCCGTGGTACCGGCGAGTGCCGAGGAGGGCGGCGACGACTCGGTCGCCGGGCGCCTGCGGGACGCGAGCCCCGCGGACCGCGCCGCGATGTTGCCCGCGCTCGTCGTCCCCGTGCTGTCGCGGACGACCGGCCTGACCGGGCAGCAGCTCGACGACGGGCAGGCCGTGGACGTCGACTCGCTCACCGCGGTCGAGCTGCGGGTGCTGCTGCAGAAGCAGCTCGGCGTCACGGTGCCCGCCGTGCGGTTGCAGCGGAGCATCGGCGTCGCGGTGCTCGTGGAGCTGCTCGCCGAGGAGCTGACGCGGTCCGCGCCGGCCATCACCGCACACGAGATCGTCTCGGCCGACGGGCTGGTGATCCACGGCCACCTCAGCCTGCCGACCGGTCCGGGACCGCACCCGGCGGTGGTGGTCTGCGCGGCGGGCGAGGGCGGGGCGCTGGACGCCGACGGCGAGTACGCCCGCGTCAGCGAGCACGCGCCGCTGCGTGCGGCGGGGTTCGCCGTGCTGACCGTGGACCAGCGTGGCGCGCCCGGGCACGGCCCCGAGTTCAGCGCACGGGCCGAGATGGGCGGCGGCGAGGTCGACGACGTCGTGGCCGCGGGGCGGTGGCTCGCGGGACGCGCCGACATCGACGAGACGCGGGTCAACATCGTGGGCACCAGCAGGGGCGCGTACGCGGCACTCCTGGCACTGCAACGACGGCCCGAGCTGTGGCGGCACGGAGTGTTGCTCATGGGCTTCTACGACCCGGCCACGCTGGTCGCCGCCGAGCGTGTCCAACCGGGATCGCTGCTAGCGGCCAGGATCGACGCCACCCCGGCCGAGGTCGACGCCTACTTCGCGGCGCCGGAGCGACGGCCTCTCACCGCGCTCGACCGCGTGGCCGCCCCGCTGCTCCTGGTGCACGGCGACGCGGACCCGGTCATCCCCGCCGCGCAGTCCGAGGAACTGGCGGCCAGGCTGCGGCAGGCGGGTCGGCCGGCACGACTGGTCACGGTGCCGGGCCTCGCGCACGACAGTGACCACGGCAGCGTGGTCTGGCGTGCGCTGTGGCCCGAGATCGGCGGCTTCCTCGGCGAGGACTCCCCGCCGGCCACCTGGTGATCACCTCGACATCACCGCGAAGGTCCACTCACGACACTCGAGCTGCCCGAACACTCGGCGACGTCG
Source organism: Actinophytocola oryzae (assembly GCF_004364325.1). GTDB lineage: Bacteria > Actinomycetota > Actinomycetes > Mycobacteriales > Pseudonocardiaceae > Actinophytocola > Actinophytocola oryzae. Next base: position 71,557 of record NZ_SOCP01000027.1, read on the forward strand.
AGTACTGAGGGCAGTGATCGCGGGCGGGTTGGTCTGAACCAACGGTCAGATCCGTAAGTTCGTGCTCGCGGAAACAAGGGCGTAACACGGTCGCTGGCACTGTGCTTGGAGGGCGTAGGAATGACCGCTCAGCTCACCCCCGACTCGCTCCTGGTCGAGAGCGGCACCTCACCGGAGGCGGCGATCATCTGGACGGATCCCGTCACCGGGCACCGGGCCTACCTCGTCATCGACCGCCTGGTCCGAGGGCTTGCCAGTGGCGGGCTGCGGATGCGGCCTGGCTGCACCTTCGAGGAGGTCCGCCAGCTCGCCGCCGCGATGAGCGTCAAGGAAGCGTTGCACTACAACCCGTCCGACCGCTACATCCCGATGGGCGGCGCCAAGGGCGGCATCGACTGCGACCCGGCCGGCGCCGCCGCGCCCGGCGTGCTCTACCGGTTCCTCCGGTTCATCCGGCCCTACCTGGAGCGGAACTGGGCCACGGGCGACGACCTCGGCACGTCCAGCGAGACCATCGACGTGACCCTCGCCGCACTCGGTGTCGCCAACTGCGTGGCCCCCGCGCTGCGGGTGGTCGACGACCCGGTCGCCGCACTGCGGCGGTTCACCGGCGCCTTCGCCGTCACCGTCGACGGCATCAGGCTCAGCGAGCTGGTCGGCGGGTGCGGTGTCGCCGAGTCCGTCCTCGCCGCGATGGACCTCGACGGGGTCGACCGGGTGGGTGCGACGGCGGTCGTGCAGGGCTTCGGCACCATGGGCGGTGCCACCGCGCGGTTCCTGGCCGAGGCCGGCCTGCGGGTGGTCGCGATCACCGACGCGTTGGGCACGGTCGCCAACCCGCACGGCCTCGACGTCGAGGCCATGCTCGCCGCCCGGCTGCCGCTCGGGCTGATGGACCGGTCGAAGCTGCGTGCCGGCGACCAGCCGCTCGGCGTCGACGCGTGGCTGGATGTCGAGGCCGACGTGCTGGTGCCGGCGGCGACGTCGTACTGCGTCACCGAGGAGAACCAGCACCGGATCAGCGCCAGGTACATCGTGGAGGCGGCGAACCTGCCGGTGACCCGGTACGCGGAGCACCACCTCGCGGCCAGGGGTACCGTGACACTGCCGGACGTCGTGGTCAACTCCGGCACGAACGCGTGGTGGTGGTGGACGCTGTTCGGCGACGTCGCCGCCGACGCGGGGGAGTCCTTCGCCAAGGTGCGTTCGTCGCTGCGGGCGCTCGTCCAGGAGACCCTCGTCCTGGCCAGGCAGGAGCAGGTGCCGCCGAGACAGGCGGCGCGGCTGATCGCCGACGCCCGGTTCGCTCGCCTGTCCGAGCGGTTGAACGACACCGAGGCGGCCTAGTGGTCGTCGTCGTGTTCGCCGCCCTCGCCGCCGCGGGGTGGGGGACGGCGGACTACCTCGGCGGCAAGGCGAGCCGGCACGCGCCCGCGACGGCGGTGTTGCTGTTCTCCCAGGTGCTGGCGCTGCCGGTGCTCGTGGGGTGGCTCGTCGTGACGTCACCGCCCGGTCCACAGTGGTCCGGGTTCGCCTGGGGAGCCATGGGTGGCGCCTGCGGGTTCATCGGCATGGTGCTGTTCCTGAAGAGCCTGGCGAGCGGGGCGATGACCCTCGTGGCCCCGGTGGTGGCGGTGGCGGTGGCCGTCGTGCCGTTCGTGCTGGGGCTGTTCATGGACGTGTGGCCGAGCGGGCTCGCGCTCGGCGGCGTGTGCTGCGCGGTCCTCGCCATCGCGCTGGTCAACCGGGGCGGTGGGCGGGTGCGGTTCTCGTTGCCTGCCTTCTGGACCGCGCTGGCCGCGGGTTGCGGGCTGGGGATGCAGCTCGTGTGTGTCGGCGGTCCGGCGGCGAACGCGGGCCTGTGGCCGCTGGTAGGTGCCCGCACGACGTCGATCCTGTGTGCCGCGGTGGCCGTGCTCGCCGCGCGCCAGGGCGGTCTCCGTGCCGTGCCGTGGGGTCTGGTCGTGGTCGCCGGCGTCCTGGACACGAGCGGGTTCGCGTTCTACCTCTTCGCGCTCGGCAGCGGCCTGCTCAGCGTGGTGGGCCCGCTGACCGCACTGGCTCCCGCCGCGACGATCGTGCTCGCACTCATCGTCGACCGGGAACGGGTGGCACGCACGCAGCTCGCCGGTCTCGGCCTCGCGGCGGGCGCACTGGTGCTCGTCGCGGTCTAGGGCCTGTATCGAAGTGGTGACCCGCTGAAGGCTGGATGATGAGGGGCTGTTCTGGCGTGTCGTTGATCAAATAGATGAGGTGGACACCCTAGCGGTGACGAGGCGGTTCGACATGACCGACGCGCAGTGGTCGTTGCTGGAGGGGCTGGTGTCCCAGCCTGTGCGGTCGGGTCGGTCGTCGTCGTGGAACAGACGCCTGTTGGTGGATGGGATTCGGTGGCGGGTGCGGACAGGGTCGCCGTGGCGGGACATGCCGAGCGTGTATGGGTCGTGGTCGGCGGCGTATGCGTTGTTTCGGCGGTGGCAAACGCAACGGCGTCTGCAGCGGTTGGTGATCGCGTTGCAGGCCTTGGCCGACGTTGGCGGGCGGATCATGTGGGGTGTCAGTGTTGACATCGCCGCCATCAACGAATGGCTCTGACCAACTTCGATACAGGCCCTAGAGGTGTGTCGGCGCGAACATGCGCGGCGTGGCCGGCAGGACGACGACGCTGGGGCCCGTGGCGGCCAGTGCCTCGGCGAGGTCGGTGTGGAGGGTCTCCGGGCTGCTCAGCACGGCCGGCACACCGAAGGACGCCGCGAGTGCCACGAAGTCCGGGCTGGTCAGCTCGGTGGCGAACGCCGAGCCGAACTCGTCGGTCATGTACTCGCGGAGGATGCCGTAGCCGCCGTCGTCCACGACGAGCCACGTGACCGGCAGGTCGTGCTGGCGCAGGGTCGCCAGCTCCGACAGGGAGTACATGGCGCCGCCGTCGCCGGAGACGGCGAGGACCGGGCCGCCTCTCGCGACGGCGGCGCCCAGCGCGGCCGGCAGCCCGTACCCGAGCCCGCCGGCGCCCTGCCCCGAGTGCTGCCCGCCGGTGCGGGGGTCCCAGGCGGACCAGGCCCAGTAGCCGAGGATCGTCATGTCCCACACCGTCGGCACGTCGTCGGGCACCGCGGCACGCACCGACGCCAGCACTCCTTGCTCCAGCTCGAGGTCCTGCTTCGCCAGCCGGTCTTCGACCAGTGCCAGCAGTGTCCGCACCGACTCCTCGGCCCGGCCGTCGGCCGCCCGTGCCGGCACGGCGTCGGCCAGTGCGTGCAGGGCTTCTCGGGCGTCCGCGTGCAGGGCGAGTGCCGGATAGTTGGCGCCGAGCCTGTCGGCGTCGGCGTCGACGTGGACGAGGTGGCCACGCGGGCGGAAGGTGCGGTAGTTGGTGGACAGGTCGCCGAGGCCCGAGCCGGCGACCAGGAGCACGTCGGCGTCGGCCAGGAACTCGGTGGTGTGCCGGTCCTCCAGGAACGAACGAGCGGAAAGCGGGTGGTGCCAAGGGAAGGCGCCCTTGCCGCCGAACGTCGTCACCACCGGGGCACGCAGTCTCTCCGCCAGCGTCAGCAGCTCCGCCGTCGCTCCACTTCGGACGACACCGCCGCCCGCGAGGATCACGGGCCGCTCGGCCCGCGCCAGCAGCGCCGCGGCCTCGTCGAGAAGTTCCTGGCGCGGCAGGAGAAGGCGTGGTCGCACCTCGACCGGCCGAGGGGCCGGGAGGTCGGTGTGTTCGAGCAGCACGTCCTGCGGGATCTCCACCCACACCGGCCCACAGGGCGCGGTCGAAGCCGCTTCCCACGCCTGCGCGAGCACGGCAGGGAGCTGCGCCACCGAGCGCACCACGCGGGCGTACTTGACGACGTCGCGGAAGCTCGCGAGCTGGTCGGTCAGCTCGTGCAGGTAGCCGCCCCGCACGCCGCCGAGTCCGGCCCTCGGGATCTGGCTGCTGATGCCGAGCACCGGCACCGAGGCCGCGGCGGCCTCCTGCAGGGCGGCGAGCGTGTTGAGCGCACCGGGGCCGGTGGAGACGATCAACGGCGTCACCGCACCGGTGACCCTGGCGTGGCCGTCGGCGGCGTACGCCGCGTTCAGCTCGGTCCGCCCGCCGACGAACCGCAGCGGCGACCGGGCCAGCGCGTCGAACAGGGCGAGCGCGTGCTGCCCCGGCACACCGAACACCGTCCGCGCACCCAACGCGGTCAGGGTCTCGACCGCGAGCGCACCGCCGTTCCTCGACATGGACATGCGAACCCCGTTCACAGGACGGCGAGTCGGCGCCATTCTAGCCGCGTCGATCGAATCATCCACTTGCGACGATCGCGTTCTGCCCGATCACTCGCGCGATGCGGGTACTACGGGCAACGATCATCACCGGGGCTGGCCTGAACCGCCCTCCTCCTCCGTACATTCGACCCCGAGTCCTTGACAGTGACGTCGATTCCCACCCACATCGGCTGATAGGACGACGACAATGCGTCACGTTCGGTTGGGGCGCACGGGTTTGAAGGTCTCACCCATGTGCCTGGGCACACTGTCCTTCGGTTTGCAGAGCGATGTCGGTGCGGCCCAGAAGATCATGGGTCGCGCGGCGGACGCCGGTATCGACTTCTTCGACACGGCCGACGTCTACCCGGCGCTGCTCGCGCCGGAGGACGAGTTCGCCGACCACGTCGGACGAGCAGAGGAGATCGTCGGCGACTGGGTCTCCGGGCGGCGCGACGAGTACGTCATCGCCACCAAGTTCCGGTACCGGACGGGACCGGGGCCGAACCAGCAGGGCGCGGGGCGCCGGCACATCATGGCCGCCGTCGAGGCGTCGCTGCGGCGGCTGCGCTCGGACTGGATCGACCTGTACCAGCTCCACGCCCCCGACCCGGACACCCCGATCGACGAGACGCTGTCGGCGCTCGACTCCCTCGTGCGGTCGGGCAAGGTCCGGTACATCGGCTGCTCGAACTTCCTCGCCTACCAGCTGGCGAAGGCGCTCGGCCGCAGCGAGGTGCTCTCCCTCGCCCGCTTCGACAGCGTGCAGCCGCGGTACAACCTGCTCTTCCGGGAGGCGGAACGGGAGCTGCTACCGCTGTGCGCGGAGGACGAGGTGGGTGTGCTCGCCTTCAACCCGCTCGCCGGGGGACTGCTGACCGGCAGGCACGATCGCGGCCGTGCGCCGGACGGGGACTCGAGGTTCGCCCTCGGGCAGGCGGCGAGCATCTACCGCATCCGGTACTGGCGCGACGCCGCGTTCGACGCCGTGGCCGAGATCGGCGCGCTGGCCGGCGAGGCGGGCCTGCCGCCCGCGACGCTCGCGGTCGCCTGGGTGATGGCGAACCCCGCCGTAACGGCGCCGGTCATCGGGGCGAGTCGCCCCGAGCAGCTGACGGACACGCTCGCCGCGGCGGACGTGGTCCTCGACGACGGTCTGCTGTCCCGGCTCGACCGGATCACCAGGAGGTTCCGTTGGGGGGACGCCGTCTCATGAGCACGCTCTTCCGCGACGTGCGGGTGTTCGACGGCGCCGAGATCCTGGACGCGGCCTCCGTCCTCGTCGAGAACGGGCGCATCGCACTCGTCGCGCCGCCGGGGGCCGACGTCCTGGCGCCCTCGGACGCGGTCGTCGTCGAGGAACCCGACGCGACACTCCTGCCGGGACTGATCGACTGCCACGTGCACGCCGAGCCGGGCGCTCTCCGGGAGGCCATCACGTTCGGCGTCACGACCGTGCTGGACATGATGTGCCCACCGGAGCTGCACCGCGAGCAGCGTGCGACGGCGCGGCGCGACCTCGGCATGGCCGACGTGCTGTCGGCGGGCATCGGTGCCACCGCACCGGGTGGCCACCCGAGCCAGCTGGTCGAGTCGGTCGACTGGCTGGACGAGTTCCCGACGCTGTCCACCCCGGGGGAGGCGGCGGACTTCGTGGCCCGGCGGATGGCCGAGGGGTCGCAGTACCTCAAGATCTTCGCCGGCCGGTTGACGCCAGGGGACGGGCGTCCCTGTCTGGACACCGACACGGTCGCGGCCCTGGTCGAGGCCGCGCGGACCAACGGGGTGCTCTCGATCGCGCACGCCGTGGACCAGGCGGCCGCGCGGGCCGCGGTCGCCGCCGGGGTCGATGGGTTGGCGCATCTGTTCGTCGACGAGAAACCGGAGCCACCGTTCATCGACGAGATCGTGTCGGCCGGGGTGTTCGTGGTGCCCACCCTGACGATGCTCGAGTCGCTGTGTGGCCGCCCCAGCGGAGCCGAGCTGGCCCGGGACCCGCGGATCACCCCGTTCCTGTCGGCGTCCGCGAAGGCGAGGCTGGAAAGCGTGCTCGGCGAGAACCCTGAGCTCGACCTGAGCCATGCCCGCGAGGCGGTGGCCATGCTGGCGGCGGCGGGCGGGACGCTCCTGGCGGGCACCGACGCCATCGCCCACGGCACGGCACACGGCGCGAGCCTGCACCGCGAGCTGGAGCTGCTCGTCGAGTGCGGCATGAGCCCGCGCCAGGCCCTCGCCGCGGCGACGTCGGCGCCCGCCGGCCGGTTCGGACTGTCCGATCGCGGGCACGTGCGCGGCGGGCTGCAGGCCGACCTCGTCCTCGTCCGAGGCAACCCCGCCGAGGACATCACCCGTACTCGTGACCTGATCGGCGTCTGGCGGCGTGGACAGCGCGTCGAACGCCGTCGTCAACCGGCAATCGTGGACAGAGAAGGGTAGTGAGCTCGATGAACGCCGCCCCTGCCGTCGCGGAGTCCGCCACGGGAGAGACCATGGAGATCAGGTGGAGCACCGTCATCGATGCTCCCGCCGACGAGGTGTGGAGCTACCTGCGTAGTTTCGGCAACCTCGCCGACTGGATCCCGACCATCGACAGCTGTGAGATCGAGGACGGTCACGACGACACGGTGCCCGGGGCGGTCCGGGTGATCCGGCACGGCCGCAACGGATCCCGTGAACGGCTGCTGTCCAATGACGACTCGACCATGACGCAGACCTACGAGCAGCTGACCGGCACGCTCCCGGTCCTCGACTACCGGGGCACCTACCAGGTGTGGCCGGTGTACGACACCGACAGCGCGTTCGTCTTCAGGTCGTGCACGTTCGCCCTGACCCCGTCGGTCACCGACCCGGAGGCGTTGGCCACCCTCGTCCGGGTCCACGTGTTCGCGCCGACCATGGAGGCGTTGCGCAGGAAGCTCTCCAGGGGCTGACACCACCATGTTGGTCCCCCCTGGTGAAGGCAGGCGGGCCGGCGTGCCGCCGTTCGGACTCCGGGTGAAGATCTCGAGCGAGCGGTCGGCCGCCGGCTCGCTGTTCGAGGCCGCCATCCCGGTCGGGTTCGACGTCGGCGCGCACGTGCACCGCCGTAGCGAGGAGTTCTTCTACGTACTGCGGGGCGAGGTCGAGATCTTCGCCTTCGAGCCGGTGGCGAGAACCGGCGACGACTGGCACGCGTGGCGCTCCCCCGAGGGTGAGGGAGTCGTCCGGGCCGCGGCGGGCACGGTCGTACACGTGCCACCCGGGATCCCACACGGGTTCTCGAACCCCGGCCCGGAGCCGGCGCGGCTGTTGCTCCACACGGCACCGCCCGCCCACCACGAGGACTACTTCGACGAACTGTTGGCACTGCTCGCGGCGAGGCGCGGTGACACGACCGACGAGGTACGCGCGTTGCGGGAGCGCTACGACATCGAGCAGCTCACCCCGCTCCGCTCGGCCAGGACGTGACCGGAGGAGGCAGACGTGGCATCGCACCGGATGGCAGCCGTGACGCTGGGGGGTCCCCGACCCGGCCTCGGCGGCGGCGTACTACGCGGACTTCGGGCTCACGCCCGGCACCGGCGGCTGGTTCAGCACGCGGGACGGCGGCCCACAGCTCCGGCTGGTGGCCGCACCCAGGCGCAGGCTGGTGGACATCACCGTCGGGGTGGACACCCCCGACGACATCGGCGCCGCACGCACCCGGCTCACCGCGCTGGGGTTCGAGTGCGCGGTGACCCCGGGCTCGCTGCGCGCTGTGGAGCCGGTCACGGGCGTCCTCACCGTGCTCCGCGTCGAACCCAGGGTCGTCCAGCACCCGCCAGAGCCGGTGCCGCACAACGCTCCCGGCAGGATCGACCGGCCCGATCGCAGGGCGCCAGGAGTCCTGCGAGCCGACCGGGTGCGGCCGAGGAGACTCGGACACGTCTCGCTCGGCACCACCGGGTTCGAGACCACACTGTCGTTCTTCCGCGACGGGCTCGGGTTCAGGGTGAGCGATCTCGTCGGCACCCGGGGCGCGTTCCTGCGCTGCTCCACCGAGCACCACAACGTCCTGTTGCTGGGCGCTCCGGTGTCCTTCCTGCACCACACGTCCTGGCAGGTCGACGACGTCAACGAGGTCGGGCGCGGTGCGTCGGCGATGTTGCGGGGACACCCCGACCGCCACGTCTGGGGGCTCGGGCGGCACCACGCGGGGTCGAACTTCTTCTGGTACCTGAGGGATCCGGCCGGCAACTTCGCCGAGTACTACTCGGACATGGACACCGTCCTCGACGACCAGCTGTGGAAGCCGGAGGTGTTCACCGCCGCCCGTGCCGTGCTCAGCTGGGGACCGCCGCCGCCACCGTCGTTCCTGCGGCCGGACGACCTCGGCGCCCTGATGGCGGGAGCACACGCGGATGCCTAGCGCGGTGGTCACCGGCATCGGCGTGCGCACTCCCGGCGGGAACGGGCTCGAGGAGTTCTGGCACACGCTCACGTCCGGCCGAACCGTGACCCGGCCGATCTCCTTCTTCGACGCGGGGGAGTTCCGGTCGCGTGCCGCGGGCGAGTGTGACTTCGACGCCGAGGCCGAGGGGCTCACGCGGCGCGAGGTCCGTCGCATGGACCGGGCCACGCAGTTCGCCGTGGCGTGCGCCCGCGACGCGATCGCCGACAGTGGACTCGACCTCGACCGGCTCGACCCCCACCGGACGGGCGTCAGCCTCGGCACCGCACTCGGCTCGATCAACAGCCTCGAACGGGAGTACGTGGTGCTCTCCGACGGCGGCCGGGAGCGGGTGGTCGACCCCGCCTACGCCTCGCCCCACCTGTACGACTACCTGACCCCGTCGACCGCCGCGGTGGAGGTCGCCTGGACCGTCCGCGCGGAGGGGCCCGTCTCCCTCGTGACCGACGGCTGCACGGCGGGTCTCGACGCGGTCGGACAAGCGTTGCGGATCATCCGGGACGGGGCGGCCGACGTGGTCGTCGCGGGGGCGACCGAGGCGGCGGTGACGCCGATCGTCGTCGCGTGCTTCGACGCGATCCGCGCCACCTCGACACAGGGTCGCTGCCGGCCGTTCGACCGTGCCAGGGACGGCATCGTGCTGGCCGAGGGGGCGGCGGTGCTCGTGATCGAGAGCGATGAGCACGCCCGCCGCCGTGGTGCGCGGGTCTACGCGGAGCTCTCGGGGTTCGCGACGAGGTTCAACGCCTTCCACATGACCGGGCTCACACCGGAGGGTCCGGAACTGGCCGAGGCCGTCCGCGCCGCGCTCGCGGACGCACGCGCCGACGTCGACGACATCGACTACGTCAACGCGCACGGCACCGGCACGGCCCAGAACGACCGACACGAGACGGCCGCGATCAAGGCCAGTCTCCTGGACCGCGCCAGGAGGATCCCCGTCAGCTCGATCAAGTCGATGATCGGGCACTCCCTGGGTGCCGTCGGATCGATCGAGCTGGCCGCGTGCGCACTCGTCCTCGACCGGGGAGTCGTCCCGCCGACGGCCAACCTCCACGATCCGGATCCGGACTGCGACCTCGACTACGTGCCGCTCACGGCACGAGAACACCGCGTCGGGACGTTGGTGAGCGTGGGCAGCGGCTTCGGCGGGTTCCAGAGCGCGGCTGTGCTCCGGCGGCCGTCATGACCACGTCCGTCGTCGTGACCGGGATCGGGGTGGTCGCGCCGACCGGCACCACGGCGGCCGAGTTCTGGGCAGCCACCCTGGACCGGCGACACGGCATCCGGGGGATGGCGGACGTCGTGGACGCGCGGTACCCCGTGGCCCTGGCGGGCCGGGTGGCCGGCTTCGACTCGCGCGTCGGCGAGCTCCCGCTCCGGTTCCTGCCCCAGACCGACGTCTCGACGCGGTATGCGCTCGTGGCCGCCGCGGAGGCGTTGGACGACGCCGCGGTCGACCCGACGCTGCGTGCGGAGTACCGCGCCGGCGTGGTGACCGCGAACTCCTCCGGTGGCGCGGCCTACATCCACGACGACTTCCGGCGGTTGTGGGCACAGGGCCCTCGGGAGGTCAGCGTGTACGGGAGTATCGCGTGGTTCTACGCGGTCAACACGGGGCAGATCTCGATACTGAACGGACTGCGCGGTGCCGGCGGGACCGTGTCGGCCGAGCAGGCGGGCGGGCTCGACGCCCTGGGTGACGCGCGGCGTCTGGTGCGCGCCGGTACGCGGCTCGTGGTGTGCGGCGGCGTCGACTCCGCGTTCGACTCGTGGGGCTGGCTCGCCCACCAGACCAGCGGAAGGGCCAGCAAGGCGAACCGGCCGGACCGCGCGTTCCTGCCCTTCGACAGCGCGGCGAACGGCCACGTCCCCGGCGAGGGTGGCGCGTTCCTCGTGCTCGAGGACCATCGAGAGGCACGCGACCGGGGACAGGCGGCCTACGGGGAGATCGCGGGCTACGCCGCCACCTTCGACCCCAGGGACGGGACCGGCCGTCCGCCGGGACTGCGCCGGGCCGCGGAGCTGGCGCTCGACGACGCGGGACTCACCGCACGGGATGTCGACGCCGTGTTCGCGGACGCGGCCGGCGTCCCCCGGTTCGACGCCGAGGAGGCCGACGTGGTCCGCGGCATGTTCGGCCGGAACGGGGTGCCCGTGGCCGTCCCCAAGTCGGGCACGGGGCGCCTCCTCTCCGGTGGCGGACCGCTGGACGTCGTGGCCGCCCTGCTCACGATCCGCGACCAGGTGCTGCCACCCGCCGTGCACACCACCGACGTGCCGGCCGAGTACGGGATCGATGTCGTCCTCGGTACGCCGAGGCCCGGTCGCGTGGACGTCGCGCTCGTCCTCGCGCGCGGCAAGGGAGGGTTCAACTCCGCGGTCGTCGTCCGGGGAGTTGGCTGAACAGCTGTTTCGGAGAACGGAGAGACACACATGGACGCGATCACCATCGACAACGTGCGGCAGGCCCTCGTCCCGGTTCCTGACGAACTGCGTGGCGACATGGAGTTCGACGAGCAGGGCTACGACTCGCTGTCCCGCATCTCGGCCTTCGCCAAGCTCGAACGTGAGCTGGACATCAAGATCCCGGACATCGAGTTCGAGGGACTGACCGTCCCGGACCGCCTTGTCACGCGTGTCAACGAGCTGCTGCGGGCCCGGCTCGGATGACCACCGCTTCAGGGTCGCCCGTCTCGGCCACCTCGTGCCTCCAGCGGGGCGGTTTCGGGTAGCCGGGGTGATCCCTCGGGCAGTTGTCGCCCCGGACTGCCGCTGGTTCCCGGCTTCTCGGTCGTCGGTGGTGCACTGTGGACACATGGCGGGGACGAGGAGCCGACACGAGGAGCTGGTGCGGTCCATCTACGACGAGCACGGCAAGGCGATGCTGTTCTACGCGACCAGGTTGACCGGCAATGTCGCGGCGGCCGAGGACGCCGTGCAGGAGGCGCTCGTCCGTGCCTGGCGCAACTCGGAAAGCATGGCCAACGGTAGGGGTTCTGTTCGCGGCTGGCTGCTGACGGTGGTGCGCAACATAGTCATCGACACCGTGCGGGCGCGCAGGGCACGGCCGACCGAGCTGCCCGAGCTGGAGGACGGTGGACCGATGACCGACGATCACGCCGACCAGGTCGTCGACTCCGTGGTGGTGCTCGACGCGCTCGCCCAGCTGTCCGCCGACCACCGCGCCGTGCTGCGGACCCTGTACTACGAGCGGCAGACCGTGCGAGAAGCCGCCGTGACACTGGGGATCCCGGAAGGCACGGTGAAGTCCCGCTCGTATCACGCCTTGCGTGCACTGCGTGACGTCATGCCGAGCCTGGAAGGGGCGGGTTGAGGACCCGGCCGCGACCACGGCTCGTCGGTCCCGTCTCTTGGTGTCGTCGACTGCCAGCCTACGGCTCGGAACTGGGGCGACACAGGGACGTGGGGTCGTTCATGCACCGCACTTGCCCGAAAGTCGGGGCGGGTGAACCGATCTCGACACGAGCCACGTGTGTGGGCCCGAGGAGGTTCGGAGAGTCCGAACCACCACAGGTCCTGGGAGGGGATTTCATGTCTCACAAGCGTCTTGCGGCTGTCGCCGCGTTGTTCGCCGCCGGCACGGTGCTGTTGTCCGCGTGTGGCGGGGAGGACGGGGGAACACAAGGGGCGGCGGAGGCCGCCACGCGGACCTTCTCGTTGCTCGGTGGCACGGCCAAGTCGAACAACGCGACGCCGAAGACCGGCGACTGGGCGACCGGCGCGGACGGCACGGCCAACACGGCGCAGAAGTCGGTCGCGCAGAAGTGGGTCCAGCTCGAGGCCGGCGCGGCGGGCGACCTCGACCCCGTGGTCGTCAACGGTGCGGGGCTGACGCTGTACCGGTTCGACAAGGACACCGCCAGCCCGTCGAAGTCCAACTGCGACGGTGACTGCGCCGTGACGTGGCCGCCGGTGACGGTGGCGAAGAACGGCAGGATCTTCATCGACGGCGTGGAGAAGTCCGCGGTGGGCGTCGTCGAACGTGGTGACGGGAGCCTGCAGGTGACCATCGGCGGCTGGCCGGTCTACCGGTTCGCCAAGGACACCAAGCCCGGTGACACCCTGGGCCAGGGCGTGGGCGGCACGTGGTTCGGCGTGACCCCGGACGGCCAGAAGGCCGGCGCGGACTCCGGCGACGCGGCGGAGCCCAGCGAAAGCGTCGTCGTGCCCCAGGGCGACGGCCAGAAGGCCACGAGCGCGATCCTGTTCGACGAGCCCGGGTTCAGCGACAGCGGCGCGTCGCAGGGTGTCTCGGGCCAGGGTTGCCAGAACCTCGCCCGGCCGAACCTGACCTCCTCCATCAGGGCCGAGGGGTCGCTGAAGATCTGGTCCGAGAAGGACTGCACGGGTGAGTCGACGGTCATCGACGGTGATGTCGAGGACCTGTCCACCATCGGGTTCGACGACACCGTGGCCTCCGTGTTCCTCGGCTGACCCCGGCGTGCCCGGTCCACGGTGTGACCGTGGACCGGGCACGTTCGCGCAGACCTGTTTCCTCGATCGGCACGACACGCGTCACGCGCGTCTCGACCTCCTACCGTCGGTGCGGTCGGCCGCGCGGGAACGACTCCTCGCGGGGCACCGCATGTCACACAGGAGAAGGGACAAGCGCGTGAGCGATCTTTCCGACGAGGTGCGCGAGTTGCTGGTGACGAGGTTCGAGGTCGAGGCGGGTGATGTGGCCATGGACGCGTCCCTGGACGACATCGGTCTCGACTCCCTCGCACAGATCGAGTTCGGGGACGTGCTCGGGCAGAAGTACGCCGTCACGATCACCGACGACGAGATGGTGAACCTGCCGACGCTCGGCGAGGTGATCTCCGCTCTGCGGGCCAAGGGTGCCACCGCGGCGGCGACCTCATGACCCGCACCGTGGTGGTGACCGGACTCGGTCTGGTCACCCCCGCGGGCGTCGGTGTCGAGGACAACTGGTCCCGTGTCCTCGCCGCCCGCCCGACCGCGGCGGTCCAGCCCGAGCTGGCCGGCCTGCCCGTCGACTTCGCCTGTGTGGTCCCGGATCTCGACGGGGCCACCCGGCCGGGCACGCGCCGCGGCGACCGGTTGGACCGCTTCCAGGTGCTCGCGTCGGTCGCGGCGCACGAGGCCGTCGAGGACGCGAAGCTCGACCCCGCCAGCTGGGACGACCACCGCGTGGCCGTGGTGGTCGGCACGGGGGCGGGCGGAGTGGCCACGCTCGCCGCCCAGTCCGCCGTTCTCGGCGAGCGCGGGCCCGCCGCGGTGTCCCCGTTCACAATGACGATGAGCATGCCCAACATGGCGGCGGGCCAGCTGGCGATCGAGTTCGGCGCGCGAGGCCCGAGCCTCGGGGTGAGCACGGCCTGTGCCTCGGGGGCGACCGCTGTCGGACTGGCCAGGGACCTCATCCGGTCCGGCGCCGCCGACATCGTGATCGCGGGCGGCGCGGAGGCGGCCGTCACGCCACTCCACGTCTCGGTCTTCGCGCGGATGCGGGCCCTGTCCAGGCGCGGGGTCGAGCCGTCGCTCGCCTCGCGGCCGTTCGACGTGGACCGCGACGGGTTCGTCATGGCCGAGGGGGCGGGAATGCTGGTCCTGGAGGACGAGCGGCACGCCCGCGCCCGCGGCGCACGGGTCCGTGCACACCTCACCGGTTACGGCGCGTCGACCGACGCCCATCACGTGTCCACTCCGGACCCGACTGGTGGTGGGGTCGAGCGGGCCATGCGGGCGGCGCTGGCGGACGCCGGGGTGACCCCCGCCGACATCGGCTACGTGAACGCACACGGCACCTCGACCCCGCTCAACGACGTGATCGAGGGCGAGGCCATCGCCAGGGTGCTGGGGGCAGGCGCGGTCGTCAGCTCGACCAAAGGGGTCACCGGACACACCCTGGGCGCCGCGGGGGCGATCGAGGCCGGCTACACGGTCCTCGCCGTCGAGCGTGACCGGCTGCCGCCGAACGCGAACCTGCACCGGCCCGACCCCCGCCTCGATCTCGACTTGCCGACGGTGGCCAGGGACAGCGCGGTCCGGGCGGCGATGAGCAACTCGATCGGCTTCGGCGGCCAGAACGCGACCCTGGTGGTGACGGCACCGTGACCGCGACCAGGAAGCCCATGGAGGCCGAGTACACCGAGGAGGATCGGGCGGAGCTGGTGGCGCTGGTCTTCGACGGGTTGTACGAGAGCCACCACCGGCGGCTCGCGGAGCTCGTACGCGACCCGATCTTCGACCAGCGCGAGGGTCTCGACATGGTCGAGGCGGGAAGGCTTTCCTACGAACGGATCCGGCACGTGCACCGGGCGCTGGGCCCGGCGCGGGACGTCGCCGCCGACCCCTGGACGCTGTTCGCGGTTGGCGAGTGGTCGTGCCTGCTCGACAGCACGACGCTGCCGCTCTCGGCCGTGCACTACAACCTGTGCGTCGGCACGATCCTCCGGTTCGGGGCCGGACGCCCCGAGCTGAAGCCCTATCTCGACGAACTGGACGACATGTCGGCGGTCGGCATGTTCGCCGCGACCGAGATCGGCTTCGGCAACAACGTCTCCGCGCTGGAGACGGAAGCAGTGTACGACCAGGCGACCGACACGTTCGTGCTGAACACCCCGTCACCGAGGGCGCAGAAGTTCATGCCCTACTGCGGGATCACCGACATCCCCAAGATCGCGGTCGTGCTGGCCAGGCTCGTGGTCGACGGCCGGGATCAGGGCGTGTTCCCTTTCCTGGTACGGATCACGGACGCGGACGGCCCGTGCCCCGGTGTGGTGACACACAGGTGTCCCGACAAGCCGGGGCTCGCACTCGACAACGGGGTGACCTGGTTCGACCACGTCCGCCTGCCCCGGGCGAACCTGCTCTCCGGGGACTTCGGCGAGCTGTCCGCGGACGGTGTGTTCATCAGCCCACTCAGCAGGCGTGGCCGTTTCCTGCGTTCGTTCGACCGGGTCCACGCCGGCAGGATCAGCCTGGCGGCGGCGCTGGTCGCGGCCTCACGAGCGGCGGTGTACCTGGCGGTGCGGTACTCGTGGCGCCGGGAGACCGCCGCGCCGGGCCGCGGCACCGTGCAGGTCATGTCCCTGCGCAGCCAACAGGTCGCGCTGCTCGGTGCGCTGTCACGGGTCTACGCGATGACGGTCTTCCTCAACGAGGTGAAACGGGACTACGTGCGGGGGGAGGCGCCCGAGGGCCTGCACCGGAAGATCGCGATCGCCAAGGCACTGTCGAGCTGGGAGATGACCGGCGTCATCACCGTGTGCCGCGAACGGGTCGGGGCGCAGGGAGTGTTCTCGGTCAACAGGATCGCCGACTACGTCGCCATGGCACAGGGCGTGGTCACCGCGGAGGGCGACAACCTGCCGCTGCTCCTCACCGTGGCGGGCGAGCTGCTCGCACCTCGGGGTGCCGGCGCGACCAGGCCGGACCCGGACGGACAGTCCCTACTGGACGGGCGGTTCGTGATGGACCTGTTCTCCTACAAGGACGAGACGCTTCGTCGCGAGACGCGGCAGCGCATGGACCGGGCGCCGTTCTCCTCGGCGTGGAACGACAACATGAACCGCGTGCTCGACATGGCGGAGGCGTACGGGACGCATCTGGTCCTGCGTTCGTTCTGGCAGGCGGTGGACGGCGTCGAGTCGGGCGCGCTGCGGACGCCGCTGCGCCTGCTCGCGTCCCTCTACGGGCTGCTGCACCTCCGCGACGACGCCGGGTGGTACCTCGCAAGAGGGTGTGTCACTGCCGAGCAGGTCATCGCCCTGCCGGACCTGGTCGACACGGTGTGCGAGCAGCTCGCCGGGTCCTCGCACCTGCTCGTCGACGGGTTCAACCTGTCGCCGGAGCTGTTGCGGGCACCCATCGCCCAGGATGACCCCGTGGCGGCGGTCGACCGGTACGTCCGGTCGATCCGCCGCTGACCATCGGGACCTCACCGACCGGCCGTCACTCGGTGGCGGCCGGTCGTGGCGTGAGTGCGGCGGCCTGGCTCAGCACCGGCCCGGTCGGCAGCAGGGCCAGTAGCTGGTTGGGCACGTCGACCGCCGCGTTCTGGTCGTAACCCAGTGTCTCGGCCACCGACTCGTCCAGGAGCGGGAACTTCACACCGAGGTCGGTGATCAGGTAGACCGCACCTGTCCTGGCGCCAGTGGTCGGGAGGTCGCCTGCCAGCACGCCGGTGCCCTTCGGAATGGCCAGATGGTCCACAGTGGACCCGTCGGACGGGGTCTCGACCGCGCGCAGGGTGATCGCCGCCGTCGGCATCGTGGTGAACGTCGTGACCGGGGCCTTGCCCTCGGCCGACAGGGCGAAGTGCGCACAGGGCGACGCCCCGCTGTCCAGCGAGCCGTTCACGAGAGCCGGTGGCGGCGACGGGTACCCGGACACGAGGTCGGTCCTGCCGGACACCGGCACGTCGGCGAGCGATCCCGGCTGGACGGGGATCACGTGGACGTCGCCGTCCGGGTAGGCGTCCTTCGTGGACGGAGCGGACAGCAGCAGTGCCTCGGTGGTCCGGTTGAGCCGCGACAGGCCGTCCTCGCGGACCACGTACGTCTCGTCGCCGTTGGTCGCCGGGTTGTGCACCTTGTACAGCTGGCCGATCAGTGTCGGCTCGCCGTCGATCACCGGTCCCCGCGAACCGGTGCCGGCGATCACCGGCACCGTGATATCCCGGCCGACCGGGATCGGGCTGAGCCAGCTCGCCGGCACCGCGAGCGGGGCCACCCCGCCGTAGCCGAGCGCCCGCGCCGCGACGTCGCCGGCGAACCGGTACCGGTGCCCCTGCCACAGCAGGTACTGCGACCCGTTGGGGCCGGACACCAGGATTCCCTGCCGCGCGTCTAGTTTCCTGCCGGTCTCGCCGGTCATCATCAGCGTGACCGACGGCGAGGCCCGCGTGTCGTCCGGCAGGCCGAGGCACACCGTCCACGGCCCGGAGCGCATGCTGCCCGCGGCCGGCGGCGCGTCCGGTGCGCCGGGGATCCCGATGGTCGCGCCGACGGGCGTGCCCGCGAGCGACTTCGCCGACACCTGTTCCACCGCACCGGACCCGTCGGAGCCGACGGCGAGGCGCGCCGAGGTGTAGTTGAGCACGGGCCGCAACTCCCCGTCCAGGTACAGGTACCGCGCCCCGGTGTCCTCGTCCATGATGATCGTGCCCGGTTGCTGCCAGGTCGTGCTGGTGGTCGGCGCGTAGATGCCGATGATCCAGAACGCCCCGACGAGCACGACCGTGAGCAGGACACCGATGATGCCCGCCGTGCTGAAGCGCCGGTTCGGTGGTTCGAGGATGTCCGGTCTGCCGTGGGTCAGCGCCGAGACGAGGCGGCCGACGACGAAGAAGTACGCGTGGACCTGGTCCCGCCGTGACTGCATCAGGATCCCAACTCTCGCATGGTGTTGTAGACGTCCAGAACGCCGAGGAGCAACGGGAACACGGCGACCGCCGTGAGGGACTCGAGGATGTCGACACCCCTGAGCCAGTAGGGCTTGAGCCGCCTGCCCGGCAGCCGGGTGCTCAGCAGCAACAGCACGACCCCGGCGGTGAACACCGGGAACCACGCGTGCAGCAGCACGCCGGACGGACTGTCCTCACCGGACACCCGTCGCACGACCACGGACACCGCCGCGAACGCGCCGGGCACCAGGACGGCCCACCGCTGCACGGCACCGCTGAGGTGCCTGGCGCGGAGGAACAGCAGGAGGGTGACCGCGATGGTGAACCAGAACGCGAACGCGCCGTCCTCCGTGAGGAGGAAGGCGAGCAGCACGCACTGCGCGATGCCCAGGCCGGTGTGCAGGCCCTTCAGGTACCGCAGGGTGTTCGCGCCGCGCTCCACGACTGTCCGGTGTGGCAACGGTTCGATGTCCTCGCGGAGCTCGTCGGCGTTGGTCGGGAGCAGCGGCAGCGACAGTCCGCCGAGCCGGAACGCCGAGCCCGGCACGAAAAGCACCACCACCAGCGTGACCGTGAGCCCGATCGCCGCGGCGTGTGGCGGGCTCGCCGACCCGAGAGCGACGAGCGTGATCGGGATGAGCAGCATGACGATCGTGGTCAGGGCACCCGCGAACACCGGCGCCGCGTGCGCGGCACCCGCGAGCCCGGCACACACCGCGACCGCTGCCGCCGCCGCTGCCGCCGCCCACTGCGCGGCCCCCGAGGCCACGGGATGCGTCGCCATCACCATGAGCCAGCCGGAAGACGCGGCGTAGCAGGTCGCCACCGCGGCCAGCAGCGTCGCGGTGCGCCTGCTCCGGCCGGACCAGCTCGCGACCCCGGACGCGACGAGGAGCAACACGGCCGAGACACCGGACACGGGGATCTGCACCGTCACGGGCGCGCTCGTGAGCAGCACGACGAGGCCGGCGAGCAACGCGGCCGTCACACCCAGCTGCCGGGCCAGGATCGCGTGTGCGGCCGACCACAGCGGCAGCCGCCCGGCCGCCTCCACGCCCTCGGCGCCGGGGTCGTCCGGTGCGGTGACGGCCAGCGGCGAGTCGCCCGGTCGCAGGTGGATCCACTCGCCGTCGAGCAGGCCGAGCTGGGTCGAGGTGCGTTCCTGGTCGAGCGGGGTCTCACCGAGCCGCTGCGCGACCCACCAGCCGGCAGGGGCCGGCGGGACGCGGAACTGCGCCAGGATGGCCGTCAGCACGTCCGCCAGCGGCACGTCGGCGGGCACCGCGATGTCCACGGCGTCGGCGCCGAGGACGAACCGCAGCCGTCCCGGTGCGCCGACGCGTTGCTGGGCCTGCTCGTCAACTGCCACGTCCCGTTCCCTTCCCTGGTGGGGTGACTACCAACGTAGGGACCGGCCGTCGCGGGTAGAGGTGGCGAGGGCCGGTGCGGACGTGCTCCTTGGGAAACCACTCACCGGCGGCGGTCGCCCCGTGCGTACGGCCCGCTGGGAGGGCGCTTCGGGGCACAGTGGACGCGGCACCCGGCGGTGCCGTGCGATGCTCGGCCCATGGCTGATGACGCCCGGCGGGAGATGGTGGTCCTGATCGACCCGGAATGGTCGCCCGCGCGCGAGGGTGACGCGCCACCGCCCGAGGCGGTCCTCGGCGGCTGGCGCGCCAGTGCCGACGGTGACCGGTTCGAGCCGAGCCCGCGCTACCGGCCGACACGACCGGACTCGCCGACCGATCCCGCGGACGCCGTGCTGCGACTGGTGGTGCGTGGCGACGCCGACGGCGACCGCCTGCTCGCCGTGCTGGACGACGTGTACCTCGGCGTGGCGGTCGACGAGGCCGGTGCCGCGGTGATCGCGCCGTCGCCGGACGAGGTGCCCTCGATGCTGGTCGTCACCGCGCCGGCGCACCGGGTGCGGGTCGCCGCGCCGAGCTGGCTGGAGATGGTGACACTGCGGGACCTTGCCGGGGTGCTGCCGGACGACGGGGTCGACGTGTTGGTCAATCCCGGTGCGCCGTACTCGATGCGTGTGCTGGCCTCGGCGATCAAGGAGTTCGTGGCCAGGCCCGAGGGCGCCGCGGTTGATGGAGCGGACGTGAAGTAGCCCCGCGCACACTTCCACCGCGGACATGGTGTCGCGGTGGAACGGAGTGGCGGGAGGCTCCCATGCGAACAGAACAGTGCGTCCGAGTCGTCGTGTTGGCGGCGGATGTCCTCAGCTGTGCGGGACTCACCCGGTACCTGGAGTCGCTGGCCGAGGTGACGTTGCTGGAACCCGACCGCCGAGCGGAGGCGGACGTGGTCCTGTTCGCGCCGGAGTGCCTGAGCCCCGGGACGTTCGCCGCGCTGCGCAGGGAGTCGCGGGCGGGCAAGCCGATCGTGCTCGTGGCGAACGACGTGAGCGAGGCCGACCTGCTCGTCGCCGTCGAGTGCGGGGTGCGGGCGATCCTGTCGAGGGCCATGGCGACCGGCGATCGGTTGCGGCAGAGCGTGGTGGCGACCGCGGCCCGTGGTGGCCTGCTGCCGCCGGACCTCCTCGGCGAGGTCCTGCACCACGTCAACTACCTCCAGAACGACGTGCTCAGCCCGAAGGGCCTGAACGCGGCTGGCCTGAAGTCGCGGGAGATCGATGTGGTGCGGCTGATGGCCGAGGGGCTGGACACCGCGGAGATCGCGAGTGAGCTGTCCTATTCGGAGCGCACCGTCAAGAACATGATCTACCGCTTCACGAGCCGCCTGCAGCTCCGCAGCCGGCCACATGCGGTCGCCTATGCGCTGCGCGCAGGGGTGATCTGACCGTCGTGACGGACCTGCCGGACTCCTTGCAGAAGTTGTTGTTGGTGACGGTGGGGATGCCGTGGCCGGAGGGTGACGAGAAGGATCTCGAGGCGTCGTCGGACGGTTGGATGGCGTT
>NZ_SOCP01000028.1 GCF_004364325.1 Actinophytocola oryzae
CTCAACGCGTTCGACCTCGCGTTCGACGGACGCCTGTCCACCGGCCGCAACTAACCAAATTCAAAATCCAGTTACACCGAAAACTTGACAGCCCCGGTGTCGACGAGTTCGGTGCCTTTGTCGTTGACCGTGTCCTTCAGCTCGTCGAACTTGCCTTCGAAGTCCGTTGCCGCTTCTCGGCCTAGTGTGCGTAGGTCGGCCGGGACATTGTTTACCGTCGCTTTTAGTTCCTTGCGGCCGGCGGCTATGCGGTCCTTCGCGCGTTTCAGTTCCGCTTCTACCGTGTCGGCGATTTCGGAGATGATATGGTCCATCGACGCCAGGTACGTGTCCCGTGCCCGTTCGTAGACGCGGTTCGCCTCTTCCGGGAGGGGCAGCAGCAGGTCTTTCGCCCACAGGAAGCCGCCGTTCCAGCCGCCGTAGCGGTCGGCCTTGTAGCGTCGCATGCCTTCTTCGTGGTCGTCGGTGAAGCGGTCCCTTGCTCGTTTCTCCTTCGTTGTGAACTGGTCGTCTACCTTTTTGTCCAGGTCCTCCAGGATCTTTTCGACGTCGCACTTGATCTGGTCGAAGACCTTTTGCAGGAGATCCGTGACCTGTTTGCGTTTGTCCTCGTCCTTGGACTTCGTGTCCGTTTTTCCTGTGCCGACCTTCTGGCCGGTTTCCACGCGGGTCGCCTGGATGCCGGCCATCGCGGTGATGCCCTGGGCGGCGGCCGTCGCCTTCGTTTCCTTCAGTTCGCGGGACTCGTCGGCGCGTAGTTTCTTCGGGGCCTTCTTGGAATGGGACTCCAGGGTCTTCTTTTCCTTGACCGCTTTGTCGAACTGGGGCTCGCGGGAGTTCTCGAGGCTCAGCTGCTGTTCGGTGACCTTCGCGTCGGCCATCTGCTGGTCGACCTGGGCCGGGCCCTCCGACATGTCGGAGGCGGACGGCGGCAGCTGGTCCGGGGCGGCCTGGGTCGGGTTCGGGGTGCTCGGTTTCGGCGGGACCTTGTCGCCGGCCATCGGGACGACCTGTTTGGCGTCCGGGGCCGGGTCGGGGGGTGCGGCGGTCGTCTCCGCGATGTTCTGTGCCGAGGCGTGCTTGCCGTCGCCGACCTTGCCCTGGACCTCCTGTTTGACCTCTTCGGCCTTGCCGGAGTCGCCGAAGTTGTCCGCGTCCTCCAGGTTCTTCGGGGCCCGGTCCGCGATCGCCTTCCTGACCGCGGCGACGAAGTCCTGCTTGTTGAACTCCTTCGGCTGGGCGGCGTCCATCTCCTCGGCGTGGGCCGCCTTGCCGCGGGCCTCCTGGTCGTCGGCCGGGGCCTCGGCGGCGTCTTGGGCGGCGCCTGCCTCCGCGGCCGCCGGTGGGTGGCTCGCGCCCACCGTCTTCTTCTTGGTGTTGACGTCGGTCTTGAGCGCCTGGAACTTCGGGTCCGCGCCCGGCGAGCGGGGGCCGGCGGCCTTCGCCTTCTGGTCCTTCTCCGCGCGTTCCGCCGGCGCCTTGTCGCCGGCCAGTTCCTTCTTGTCCGGGGCCTGCGCGGACGGGGACGTGGCCTGCTGCGCGGTGGGTTTCGCGGGTGGCGGTTTCTTCGGCGTGGGGGTGACAGGTGCGGGGCTGGCGGGGGCGGGAGGCGCTGTGGCCTGGGTCGCCACGGCCTGGTTGCCCACCAGGTTCTGGCCGGCCAGGAGCATCTGGCCCAGCCAGCTCGCCTGCTGCGGGGTGGTGTCCGGTGGCCGGCCGCCCAGTACGGCCGTCACCGCTGCGTTGCCCAGTTGGGCGCGGGCCGCCACCACATCGGCGGGCCCGCGTTCCAGCGCAGGGGTTTCGGGGGGCCGGTTCGCGACCGGCGTGTGTCGGCGCGGCAGCCGCGGCAGACGGGCCTTCACAGGTGGCAGGGGCATCCGGCGCCCTCACTGGTCGACGTACCAGGAAGGAAGCAGGATGGCAGGGCACCCGTCGAGTGACCGCCCTCCGCGCGTCACCGCGGCGTCACCGTGTGGCGGCGTCCTCCAGGTTGAGGCAGTAGCAGCGTAGGCGCTGCGGATCACCAGCTGAGCCACGTTCCGCATACGCGTCCCGCCCGCGGTCACACCCTGTGCGCAGCCGAAGTGGGCGTGGCCGTGGATCGCGATGGCGATGTCGCACGCGTCGATGACCTCGTCCAGCTGGTAGCAGCCCAGGAACGGGTAGATCTCGGGTGGCTCGCCGCGGAAGGTCTCCGGGATGGGGGAGTAGTGGGTGAGCGCGATGCGCACGTCGGTGTCGAGGCTCTCCAGGGCGC
Organism: Actinophytocola oryzae; assembly: GCF_004364325.1. Classification (GTDB taxonomy): domain Bacteria; phylum Actinomycetota; class Actinomycetes; order Mycobacteriales; family Pseudonocardiaceae; genus Actinophytocola; species Actinophytocola oryzae. The sequence goes on from NZ_SOCP01000028.1 coordinate 2,261, forward strand.
TGCGGAGCTGGTCGGCGGGGTCGATGGTGTGCTCGACGAACGCCTTCATCTCCGGTTCGCCGAAGTTGCACGCGCACTTGCCGCGAAACCGCCGCCGAAGCCCTTCACCCTCGCGATGCCGACGCGGTGGCCGTTGATGTCCAGGGCCACGGCCTCGCCCTCGAGGACGCGGATGCCGCTGTCCTCCAGGACCTTCGTTGCCGTGGTGGTTGTGATTGCCGAGCACGCGACGACCGGCACCGGCATGAAGGATGGAGCGGGCGGCCCGCCCCGCTACTATCCGGCACTGAAATCCATCCAGGTATCCCCGGGTTGGAACCTACAGTCGCCGCTGAATCGATGGGATGGCGTTCCTACTGGGCAGATCCGCCATGGTTCGTGCGTACGTCGACGTGCTGCTGCGCTGCGGATCAGTTGTCCCGAAGATGCCACCGAATTCCGGCTCGGTCGTTGAGGATGATCTTCGGTGCCGCGCGTTGCTCGTCGGTGAGCTTGCCGTCGACGGCGTCGAAGACGCTGGTAGTTGTCGATCTCGTCGAGGATCAGGCCGAGGTTGCCTTTCTGTTCCTCGGCGCCGACTTCGGCCAGGAACTTCGCCTGGGCGCCGCCGAGTCGTCCTAATGGTGACGTCAGGTATTGGAACTGCCTGAATGCGGACCCGTCTGGGCGGCGCGAGGAGCGTGCGGACGTCGTCGTAGCGTCATTGGGCTTGAGTCTCGAGGCTTCGGGTCAGAGGGCTTCGAGTGGGTTTGTTTTGGTTTCTTCCTCCGTGATCGCCAAGGAACCTACGGGCACGTCGCCCTGGTCGTCGGCTCGCGCGACGAGCGTGGCGTTGCGGCCGATCGGTTCGTCGATCCCCACCTGGGCCACGGCCTGCTCCAGCGCGGGCCGCAAGACCGCCAGCCATTCGCCGCGGAAGTGGTTGAAACCGGCCTCGGCCGCGACGTCGCGCAGCGAGATTCCCCATAGCGGGTCGGACTCGTCGACGGCGTGTCTGGTGATCGGCTCGATGCGCGACGGAACACGGTTGAACGGCCTGCCCTCGGTCACGCGCCGGTTGATCGCCTGCAGCAGCACTCCCAGCCTGGACTGCGAGGTGCGGGCAGCCGGTTGACCCGCTCGCGCTCTGCCTTGACGCGGCGCATCAGCGACACCACGTGTGGGCCGAGCGTGTCGACGACGTAGAGCGCCGCGGCCAGAATCGGCTGCATCCGGGGCGGCCTACTCGTGGCTGCGCCAGACGGGTGTGGCGATGCGGCGGGCCGCCGCGCTCGGCACCGGGGTCGCCATCCCGACGCAGGACACCGCCTGGCTGCGCCAAGTTCTACTTCGACCCGCGTTGCCCTGATGTGCACGGTGGACCGCCGGGCCAGTGAGCGCGTGGTGCGCGTCAAGGGCGCACCCCGAGGAAGTGCTCGGCCGCACGAGCGGGATCACCGGTCCCGGCGGGTACGTGCCGCTCCATGACCTGCGGCTGACGGGGCGCGGGTGACCGAGGTGACTGCCAGTGGTCCAGGTGTGTTGCCACCGCTGCCCGGCGGCGCCGAACGTGCGCAGGCGAGTTCAGGAACTCAGCCGGTCGGCCTGATGGCTGGCGCACTTGACCGGGCGTCAAGCGCGTTGGGTCGGCATCAGGGGCGTTTGTGTGGCAGCGGGACCGGCGCAGTGAAGGTATCCATCGGCGACACTGTGAACGGTCTTTCTGTGGCCGTGACGCCTTGTTGCTTTGGGAGAAGGAGAAAATAGGGAGAGTTGAATGTCCCGGTGGTGATGTATTCTGCAGTAGACCGACGTGAACAACCGTACTTTGTAGAGCGTGTTCTCGAATCTTGCAGGTCAGAGTCCTTTGTGGACTACACTGGGGGTCAAGGGGTCGCAGGTTCGAATCCTGTCAGCCCGACGGCATCGAGGGTTTCCGCAGGTCACGGCCTGCGGAAACCCTCTCTTTTTGATCTTGGTCTGGTCTTCGAAGTCGAGCATGCCGCTCAGCGACACCTTGACTCGGAGGCTTTCGACGATGCCGCTTCTCGACCTGGACAAGATCACTCTCGGTCTGTCAAAGACCTGGTCCGGCTTCCTACGCGACTGGGACCGCTCCCTGCGCGCGGGGAACTACCCGGAGACCACCCGCTACAACTACCTGCTCGCCCGCGGCCCAACTGGCCCGCTATCTCGGCGAGTTCTCACCCGACCCGGACGCTGACGCGGCGGCCGACGACCCGACCGAGGTCACCCGCGCGCATGTCGAGGCGTTCCAGGCGTGGATGATCGAGACCCGGTCGGCGTCGACGGCGTTGAACAAGCACAAAGGGCTGCAGCAGTTCTTCAAATGGCTGATGCTCGACGAGGAAGAAATCGACCGTTCCCCGATGGAGCGGGTGAAGCAGCCGAAGACGCCGAAGAAGCTGATTCCGATCATCCGGGACGATGACACGAAGAAGGTCATCAGTACCTGCAAGGGCAAGTCGTTCATGCAAGTGCGGGATGAGGCAATCATCCGGCTCTATTACAACACCGGCGCCCGCCTGTCCGAGGTCGGCAAGCTGAATCTCGATGACGTCGATCTCACGACGGATTCGGTGCACTATCACGGTAAGGGTACTCGGGACCGGCGTGTCCGATTTGGTCCGAAGACCGCGCGGGCAATCAGCCGCTATCTACGTGCCCGCGATAAACACAAAGGCGCTGGGTTGCCGGACCTGCACGAGTAGGTGACGGTGGTAGTCACGCAGCCTGGCTGGCTGGCGTGGTCATGATTGCTTCGTGTTCGATGGAGGTCAAGCGGCCGAGGGCGGTTTGGCGTCTGCGGCGGTGGTAGGTGCGTTCGATCCAGGTCACGATCGCGATCCGGAGTTCCTCGCGGCTGGGCCAGGTGCGCCGGTCGAGAACATGGTTCTGCAGCAACGCGGAGAAGCTCTCCATGGCGGCGTTGTCTCCCGCCGCGCCAACCCGGCCTGGAAGGGTGAGGAGCTATGGCACCACCGAGGAAGTACTCGTCTGAGCTGCGGGAACGTGCGGTTCGGATGGTCTTTGAGCTTCGTGAGCAGACTGGTGAGCGGACCGGGCCGATCGGTCGGGTCGCTGACCGGCTTGGGGTGCATCGGGAGGCGTTGCGGACGTGGGTGCGCCAGGCTGAGGTCGATGGCGGGAAACGGGTCGGCACGTCGACCAGCGATGTTGCGCGGATCGCTGAGCTGGAGCGGGAGAATCGTGAGTTGCGGCGGGCGAACGAGATTCTGAAGGCCGCGTCGGCGTTTTTCGCCCGGGAACTCGACCCGAAACCGCCGCGCTAGTCGAGTTCATCGACACCCATCGCGAACGGTTCGGTGTGGAGCCGATCTGTACGGTGTTGGAGGTGTCGCCGTCCACGTATTGGGCGGCCAAGAAGCGGGAGTCGAGGCCATCGGCTCGTGCGGTTCGGAATGAATGGTTGAAAGGAGAGATTCTGCGGGTGTGGCACGGGCCGGGGCGTGGTCTGTATGGGGCGCGGAAGGTGTGGGGACAGCTCAATCGGGAGGGCATCGTGGTATCGCGGTGCACGGTGGAGCGGCTGATGCGCGAGCTGGGCATCTGCGGGGTGACCGCACCCCGTAAGCGGCCACGCACCACTATCCCGGGTGTGGACAGGCCTGCCGACCTGCTCGAACGCGACTTCACCGCGGCCGCACCGGACCAGCGGTGGGTCGCCGACATCACCTACGTCGCCACCGCGGCCGGCTGGGCGTACACCGCGTTCGTCCAGGACCTGTATTCCCGCCGGATCGTCGGCTGGCAGGTCGCTGACCACCTCGGCGCCGACCTCGCACTCGACGCCCTGGAAATGGCGATCTGGACACGCGCAGGCCACATTGACGGTCTTATCCATCATTCCGATAGGGGCAATATACGTCTATTCGCTACGGCGAACGACTCGACCAGATGGGTGCAGCCCGTTCGGTCGGAAGCAAAGGGGACTCGTATGACAATGCCGCCGCCGAGTCGCTCAACAGTCTCTACAAGAAAGAACTCATCGACTACCGAGGAGACTGGAAGAACACGACAGACGTGGCATTAGCCACGATGGAATGGGTTGCCTGGTACAACACGGAACGGCTACATTCTTTCTGCGGGAACATTCCTCGGGCCGAGTACGAGGAGACGTTCCACCGCGATCCGGCCGACACCGCCGCAGCGGCGTAGAACCAACTGATCCGGCCTCCAACGTCGCCGGGGCGCTCCAGAAAGCCAAGGCGTTCGTGCCGGGGCGGGGCACACCCGCTCCCGGCGACGAACACTGCCAGGCTGCGCGGTCAGGCGCATTGGTTCCAGTTGAGCTTCTCGTTGTCCTCCCCCTGCGCGAAGATGGTGATCACACCTCGATCGTTGACTGTGGTGTCGCGGACGACCATCCTCCACGTAACGCCGTCTCGGTTCACGCGGCGGAAGACCCAGTCGCTGTCTTCCTTGACATAGCCACGCCAGTCGGTGGCCAGCAAGGTCACGCACGTTTTGAGGTTCTCGAAGTCCTGCTCCGTTGGCAGTTTCGCGTGCCCGGCCACGATGTGCCGAAGCCCCCAGGAAACGCCCTCCCCCTCCTCCTGCCCGCAATTGAACCGCACCGTCTGCCTCGGTCCGCCAACCAGGTTGGGTCCGATGGTGAGCAGCCGTTTGGTGACTGCCTCTCCACTGCAGGGGTCGTAGTCGGCTACCGACGAGGGTGCGGCGGACGCGGAAGGTGCGGCGGACAGGGCGGCCGACGACAACAACATCAGCACTGTCATCGCCACGCGGCGATGCATGGACCGGGCCATTGGACCTCCACTCGGGTTGCCTTGTGTCACAAGCACAGCAGCAACCGCGTGGCGGGTACAGACCCTCGATCCGACGTCACCCGTCGGGGGCGTGATGACACCCGGTCAGGGAGGGCCGAGGGATGGTTCCAGTGTCGAAGTTGGGACGTTCAGGCGCTGTTCCCGCCTGGGATGACCGGAGGCTCGACTGGCTCAGGAGCCGGTTCGGGCGCGTTCTGGGTCGGTGGCCGCGGCGCGATCTCGCCAGGTGCCATACCAGGCGGGTTCGGCATCACTGTGGCGCCGTCGCTGTCGTACGGCACGCCGGGCGGCGGAACGTCTTCCGCTGATGTGGTTGGCTCGGTCACAGGACCATCATCCGCCACCGCCCGTGCGTCCTGCTCGACCGGGACCGCCGGCGCGTCCGGTGTGGTGTCCGATGTAGCCGTCGGGCTGGCGCTGGTGCTCGTGGCCACTTCCTGGCCCGCTGGCCGAGGCGATGGCTGCTCGTCCGGCTGGCCACCGATCGCGATAGCCGCACCGACAACAACAACCGTGGCTCTCGGAATCAATCTCGAGGACGTAACCCGGCGTTCGCGTACGAATGCGCACATCCGGGACGCCAGGCACGCTGTAACGGCACACACGGAGGTTGACCGCCGTCAGGCAGAACAGGAAGCTGTGATCCAGCGAGCGCCGCGTCTACAAGAAGCTGACGTTTCGCCGCCTCAGCGGCGCCCACATGGACAGTGTTGTCGGTGCTCGCGCAGCTGGTGGTCAATGCAGCCCTGCTGGCCGGTGAGGGCTTCGGTGAGCTACGCGCCGTACTGGTGGTAGGCGGGGTCGCGGTGGTCGGCGATCAGCGCCGCGGCGGCGGTCGCGTCGTCGCGGCGGCCGGACTGGAACGCGGCGCCGGCCGCCATGAACGCCAGTTCCACCGCACTGTCGCCGTGCGCCTGTGTCGCGGCCCGGCGGAGGTAGCCGTGGGCGGTTTCCTGGTCGCCGGTGAACAGCTTGACGTGCGCGCGGACCGCGTCGGCCTGGTGGCTCCGGATGCCGCCGGTGTCGTGCAGGATCGCTCGTGCCAGTGCGGGACTGCCCGCTTTCCAGGCGAGCCGGGCGGCGAGGGCGGTGCGTCGCTGCCGGTCCCGGGCGGCGTCGCTGAGCCGCACGGCGTGCTGGAGCGCGGTGATGGCCGCCGGGAGCCCCAGTGCCTGCTCGATGTCGCCGGCGGCGGCCTCCACCGCGTCGGCCAGCGCGACGTCCGGCCCGAGGGTCGCCTGCGCCTGGTGGTATCAGTAGTGCGGGTGCTCGCCGCGCGTGGCGAGTTCCGCGGCGAACGCGGCGTGGACGCGACGTCGCTGCGCGGGTGCGGCGAGCAGGCGGAGCGAGGGGACGAGGGGGTGCCGTAACCGCGGGCCTGTCGGCTCCGGCGCCACGATGCGGTCCGCGCGCGCCGCCGCCAGGAGCGTGCTCTTGCCCGAGCCGCGCTCACCGCGGATCACCATGGCACGCCCGTGGGACCGCGTCACGTCCGCGACCAGCGTGCTGAGCAGGCGTTCGTTGTTCGTCGACAAGGTGACCTCCTGTGTGCGTTCCAGGGACCAGTCTCGCCGGTACCGGCGAGACGGGTTCGTCGTCCACCGGGTTGTCGGGTCAGCCGCCGGCGACTGATCACGACCAGCACGGTCGCCGCCGGCGTCACCGCGGTAGGCGGCCTCGTCGGGGGAGTCGCACTGGTCCGCGGAAGCCAGCCGACGCCTACCGTGCTCCCGTCCAACGCCAACCGGTTCGACGGCAAGGTGGTCATCGTCACCGGCGGGACATCCGGCATCGGCAGGGCGGCGGCGATCCAGTTCGCCAGGGAGGGCGGCAAGGTCGGATTCTGCGGCCGCCGCGAGTCCCTCGGCCGAGCCGTCGAACATGAGATCCGTGCGGCCGGCGGCGAGGCCACCTACCTGCGGGCCGACGTCCGCGACAGCGGGCAGGTCCGATCCTTCGTGGACCGGACGGTGGAGAAGTACGGTGGGCTGGACGTGTGCTTCAACAACGCCGGCGTGTCCGTGCAGAAGCCACTGCACGAGTACACCGAGGCCGAGTGGGACGACGTGGTCGGCACCGACCTGCGTGGCAGCTTCCTGGCGCAGAAGTACGAGATCCCGCACCTGCTCGCCCGCGGCGGCGGTGTCGTGGTGGTCAACTCCTCGTCCGTGGCCGTGTCCGCCGCGGAGAACCAGAGCGCCTACGCCGCGGCCAAGGCAGGACTCCTCGGCATGGTCAAGTCGGCGTCGCTGGACTACGCGAGCAGAGGGATCCGCATCAACGCGCTCCTGCCGGGCACGACCGACACGGCGTTCGTCCGGCGGCTGGCCGGAGCCGACAACTTGCCCGACTCCGTGTGGAGCACCATGGCGGCGGTCTGGGCCAGGTCCCACATCCCGGGCCTGAAACGGATGGCGGCACCGGAGGAGGTAGCGACGTTCGCCGTCACGCTCGCGTCCGCCGACTTCCCGTTCATGACCGGCTCGCAACTGTCGATCCTCGGCGGTGTCAACGCATACGGCTGACCGTCAGCCGCCCCGCCGGTCCGCGCGGTGTCGTCGCACCTGGTCGACCGGCTCACACGTGGGTGTTCGGGATGTCGGCAAGTAGCCGCCCCCACTCGGGGTAGGTGGCGACCTTCTCCTGGAACAGGGCGCTGATCTTGTGGCCGAGGTCGGGATCCGGGTCGTCGGAGAGCCGGACCGCGTACAGGCGGGCCAGTGTCGGCAGGATTTCGTGGTCGCCGTCGAGGTGGACCGGGTCGTAGAAGTAGCGGCGTAGCGCGTCGAGGTCGGCGACCGCGGCGAGGTAGGCGTGGGTGAACCCCTCGGCGGGGTCGCCGAGGTCCTGCCCGACCGAGGAGAAGGACACCGAGTCGACCGACGCGGTCCTGCGCATCGCGGCGAGCGTGGCTGCCCTCTGTTGCTCGGTGATTTCGGCGCGGAAGCTGAACCGCAGAAGGTTGACGATCACGAATATCCTCCAAACTGAACCGACGGGTTCAGTTTTCTGGAATGAGCGGTAGCAGTCAAGGTAGAGTCCGCCGCGTGTCAGCACAGCTTCCGGCCCGACGCCGGGCCGACCGTCGGGAGGTGATCCTGGGCGCCGCCTTCGACGTGTTCGCGCGGCGCGGTTTCACGCAGGCCTCGGTGCAGGAGATCGCCGACGCGGCCGGTGTCGCGAAACCCACGCTGTACAACCACTTCGCGGACAAGGACGAGCTCTTCCGGTGCGCGATGACGTACACGGCCGACGCGGTGACGGCCGCCAACGTCGCCGTCACCGACCGGTTGCGTGCGACCGGGGCGAACCTGGAGGCCGCGTTGGTCGACGTCGCGCGCCGCCTGCTGCGGGTGTGCTGCGACGACCGGTCCCGGGCGCTGCGGCGGCTCGCCCAGGGGCAGCTGACACGGTTCCCGGACGTGCTCGAGCTGGTCCAGGAGCGCACCTCGAGCCGGCTGGCCGAGGCGCTGGCCGACCGCATCGCCCGGCTGTCGCTGTCGGGCGGCCTGCGCCGCTGTGATCCGGCCGTCGCCGCCGAGCAGTTCCTCGCGCTGCTCACCGCACCGATGGACAGCCGGTCCGGTCTCGGCACTCGGCGTGTTCCGGTGACCGACGTGAACGCGGTCGCCGACGCGGCCGTGGACACATTCCTGCGTGCGTACGGGGTGACGTAGGCCCGGTGCGGCCGTCGTGGACTGTCCCGGTGGCGGGCGTACCGCCGGTTCAGCCGACGACGTGCCAGTGGGCGGTGAGGTCGTCCGCGTTCGCCCTGATCCAGTCGAGGAACGGCTGCAGTGCGTGTACGGCGCCTTCACCGAGGTCGGTGATGGAGTACGTCACCTCGGGCGGCTGACCGTCACCGACCCGGCGCCGCACGAGACCGTCGCCGGCCAGTGTGCGCAGTGTGGCCGCGAGCATCTTGTCGCTGACGCCGGCCACTTCGGTGCGCAGCTCGTGGTAGCGGTGTGGCCGGTCCGCCAGCGCCCGGAGGACGAGCACCGTCCACCGGCTCGCCATGTGGTCGAGCAGTTGCCTTGCCGGGCAGTCGGTGTTGACCACGTCACGTGCCATGCCGGCCGCCCTTCTCGTGCCTGGTCGCTCACCCGCTGGTTCGGAACTCACCCGGGAGTGAGTCCCTTACGGTGCGCTGCCCGGTCACTCTACGGTCGCGGCCATGTCAGTCGCTCTTGTCACCGGGGCCGGTCGTGGGCTCGGTGCGGCCATCGCGACGGAGCTGGGTGCGCGTGGCCACCACGTGATCGTGAACTACCGGTCGGACGCCGAGAGCGCGCGGGCGGTGGCCGAGGGCATCGGCACGGCCGTGCGGGCGGACGTGACCGATCCGCGCGACGTCGACCGCCTGGTCGCCCGGGTGGTCGACGACCACGGCCGGATCGATGTGCTGGTCGTCAACGCGAACACCGCACCGCCGCCGTTCGCGAGTCTCGTCGACCTGACGTGGGAGGCGTTCGCCGCCAAGGTGGACGGTGAGCTGGCTGGCGCCTTCCACGTCACGAAACGGGTTCTCGGGGTCATGCGTGCGGGCGGCCGGATCGTGTACGTAGGTAGCACGGCGGCGGACTACGTGGGTGGTGGTCGGCTCGCGCACGGCGTCGCGAAGAACGCCCTCGCCGTCTTCGCCCGGCACGTGGCGGCCGAGACGGCGCGGCACGGCATCACGGTGGTGACCGTCGCACCGGGAGCCGTGCGCACCGCGGCGAGTGAACACGTCCTCACCGCTGACCGGGCCAGGCACCTCGCCGAGCACTCGGTCCTCGGCCGGGTGCTGGAACCGGTGGACGTCGCACGCGCCGTGGCCGTCGTCGCGGGAGAGGAGCTGCGGCCGGCCACCGGATCGACGATCCGGCTCGATGCCGGCTGGTCCGTGCTCGTCGGCGGGCCGACGAGCTGACGACGGCCGCCGGGAAGCCGCGCGCCTCGGGGCGGCAGGGTCAGTCGGCCAGCTGGACGGCGGAGCCGAGTTGGCCGTGGTTGTCGTGTCCCCAGCAGTAGACGGTCCCGCCGATGGTCAGGGCGCAGGTGTGGCCCAGTCCCGCGGCGACCGAGAATGCTTCGGGCAGGCCCTGCACGATCGTCGGTGTCGGTTGATGAGTGGTGGTGTGGTTGCCGAGCTGGCCGTGTGCGTTGGCGCCCCAGCAGTGCACGGTCCCGTTCTCGTTCACGGTGCAGGTGTGGTCCGCGCCGGCCGCCAGGCTGGTGGTGTCGTCGAGAGGGACGGGTACCGGTGCCAGCCTGGTGGTCGTGGTGGTGTCGCCGAGCTGACCGAAGGCGTTCCATCCCCAGCAGGAGGTTGAGCCGGTGGCGTCGACGGCGCAGGTGTGGTCGTTGCCGGTGGTCAGGGCGGTGAGGTTGGTGAGGCCCTGTACGGTGACCGGGGTCGGGCCTGCTGTGGCCTGGCCGCTGCCGAGTTGGCCGTCGAGGCCCCACCCCCAGCAGCGTGCCGTCCGGTCGGTGAGTAGCGCGCACGAGTGGCCGCCTTCGACGGTGACCGCGGTGGCGTCGCCGAGGTTCTCGACCTTGACGGGCGTGGGGTGTGCGATGGCGCCGCCGGAGGAGCCGCTGGGTGTCCCGAGTGGACCGCCGACGAAGTTGTGACCCCAGCACCAGACCCGGGACGCGGCGACCGCGCAGGTGTGCTGGTGTCCGGCAGCGGCTGCGGTGACCTTCGGCAGTGACACGGCCACCGGGATCCGATGGCTCGAGTAGGTGCCGTCGCCGAGCTGGCCGCCGCCGTTCCAGCCCCAACACCACAGCGTGGCCTCGGCCAGGGCGCAGGTGTGGTCGCCGCCGGAGGTGATGGCGGTGACGCCGCTCAGCCCGCGTACCTGGACGGGCCGCACACTGTCTAGCGTGGAGTCGTTGCCGAGCTGTCCGTAGGTGTTGTCGCCCCAGCACAGCACGGTGCCGTGCGCCGTCAGGGCGCAGGTGTGGTCGCTGCCCGCGGCGAGCGCGGTGACGCGGGCCAGACCGGGGACCGGCCGCGGTCCGGCGCTGTCCTGCGTGTCGGGCAGCCGGACCGCGGTCGGAGTGGTCCGGTTCGTGGCGGTGCCATCACCGACCTGGCCCTCGTTGTTGAACCCCCAGCAGCGCACCGCCCCGCCGGCCGCGATGCCGCAGGTGTGGTCCGCGCCCCCGGCCACGACGGTGACACCGCCGATCCCGGGCACGGTCACCGGGATGGCCTGGTGTTCGTTGCTGCCGTCGCCGAGCTGGCCGAGTCCGTTGTGGCCCCAGCAGTGCAGGACGTGGCCAGGGTCGATGGCGCACATGTGCCCGGTGCCGCTGCCCTGGCTGATGGCGGTGACCGCGGGCAGACCGGTGACGTGGACCGGGGTCGCGCTGTGTGTCGTGTTCGCGATGGCACCGGGCGGTGTGCCGCCGTCGCCGAGTTGCCCGAAGGTGTTCCAGCCCCAGCACCAGACCTCACCGCCGGCACGCAGGGCACAGGAGTTGCCGGCTCCGGCGACGGCGATCGCGACGGCGTCGCCGATTCCGGTGACCGCCGCCGGGGTCGCGCTGGCCCGGCCGGGGTCGTAGGGCTCGTTCTGGACGCCGGTGCCGAGCTGTCCGAGCTGGTCCCAGCCCCAGCACGACACCGTGCCTGCGGCCAGTGCGCAGGTGTGGAACGCGTCGGCCGCACTGACGGCGGTCGCCCCGGACAGGCCGGGCACGAGCACCGGTGTGGCGCTGGTCGTGGTGGTGCCGTTCCCCAGCTGTCCCCGGCCGTTGCCGCCCCAGCACCAGACCCGGCCAGCGGACACCGCGCAGGTGTGGTCCCGCCCCGCGGCCAGCGCCGTGACGCCGGACAACCCCGGCACCGGCACGGGAGTCGGATGATCGACGGTCGTGCCGTCGCCGAGCTGGCCCGACGTGTTCGCTCCCCAGCATTCGACCGAGCCACCGGACACGACCACGCAGGTGTGGTCGCCGCCGACCGACACCGTCGTCGCACCCGACAAGCCGGACACGGCCACCGGCTCGAGGCGTCGTGTCGTGGTGCCGTCGCCGAGCTGGCCGTCGCTGTTGCTGCCCCAGCAGTCGACCGTTCCACCCGAGAGGACCGCGCACGTGTGCCCGCGCCCGCGCCGATCGCCGTCGCACCGGTCAGACCGCCACCGGCCGCTGATCCACCACCCGCCGGCCCGGCTGCCGACGTGGCCGCCACGATCCCCGCCACAATGGTCATTCCCAGCAGTGATCTCATCATTTCCCCGTACGGTAGGCATTCTGGTGCGGACGAGCCTCCCGAAGGTTGCTTAACACCGGCTTAGAACTCCTGCCCTCGGAACAGGGTGCGGGAACGGCGTACAGGTGGCGTTAAGGAAGTCGTGTCATGCTGCGCCGTCGCGGGGTGAGCGGAGGTCGCGCGTGCGGGTGCTGGTGGTCGAGGACGACGTGCGGCTGGCCGGGGTGCTGTCGTCGGGGCTTGCCGCGGAGGGGTTCGACGTCGATGTGGTGCACGACGGTGCGGACGGGTTGTGGCAGGCCCGCGAGGGCGCACACGACGTGATCGTGCTCGACGTGCTGCTGCCGTCGATGAACGGGTACGCGGTGGCGAAGCGGTTGCGGGAGGACCGGGTGTGGACGCCGATCCTCATGCTGACCGCCAAGGACGGGGAGTACGACGAGGCCGACGGGTTGGATGTCGGTGCGGACGACTACCTGCGCAAGCCGTTCTCGTTCGTGGTGTTGGTGGCGCGGTTGCGGGCACTGGCGCGGCGAGGCTCGACACCGCGGCCACGGCTGCTCACCCACGGCGGACTGACCCTCGACCCGGCGTCGGGGGAGTGCACTGTGGACGGTGTGCCGGTCGCGCTGCGGCCTCGGGAGCGGGCGTTGCTGGAGGTGTTGCTGCGCAACCGGGACAGGGTGCTGTCGAAGGACCGGCTCCGCGACGCGGTGTGGGGGTTGGCGGCGGAGCCGGACCCGAACCTCGTGGAGGTGCACATGTCCTACCTGCGGCGCAGGATCGGCGCGACCCGCGTGCGGACCGTGCGCGGCCTGGGTTACCGGCTGGTCGATCCCGATGCGTAGGTGGTCGCCGCGCAGGTGGTCGTTGCGGGTGCGGCTGACCGCGCTGGCGACGGTCGCGGTCGGGCTGGCGCTGGCGGCGGCGTCGGTCACGCTGGTGACGGCCATGTCCCGCAGTCTGGTCGGCGACGTGACGCGGGCCGCCACCACCGCGGTGGACGACGTGGCCGCGGACCTGGTCGCCGGCCGGCGACCGACCGCGACCGTGCCGCCGCAAAGCCTGTCGTTGATACAGGTCCAGGACTCCGGCGGCCGTGTGGTGCAGCGGATCCCGGACGTGCGGGCCGGCGAGGTCGCCGGCCTGCCGACCGACCTCCCGCCCGAGGTGCGCGACGCCAGGATTACCGCGCGGGACGAGCCCAACACGATCCGGCCGAGCGACGACACGGTGCTGGCGTGGCGCACGGTCTCCACACCGGACGGTGCGCGGACGATCCTGGTGGTGTCGCGGCTGGGACCGGTGACCGCGAGCGTGACCCTGGTGGTCGACGCGCTCCTGGTCCTGGCGCCGTTGCTGACCGCGTTCGTGGGTGCGCTGACGTGGTTCGCGGTGGGGCGGGCATTGCGCCCGGTCGAGGTGATCCGACGGCGGGCCGAGGTGATCAGCCACTCCACCCTGGACGAACGGCTGCCGGAACCGGTCACGCATGACGAGGTCGCGCGGTTGACCGGCACGCTGAACGAGATGCTCGGCAGGCTCGACGAAGGTGCGCGGCGGCAACGCGAGTTCGTCGCCGACGCCTCCCACGAGCTGCGCACTCCGCTGGCGGCGATGCGGGCGGAGCTCGAGGTGGCGTTGCGCCGTGACGGCGACTGGCCCGGTGTGGCGCGTCGGCTGCTCGACGACCACCGCAGGCTGGACCGGCTGACGGGTGACCTGTTGTTGCTGGCGCGCTTGGACGACCACCCGGGTCCGGCGGGTGAACAGGTGCGGTTGGACGAGATCGTGGCGGGGGAGTTGGCCGAGGTGCGGCGGGTTCCCGTGGCCGTCGACCTGGCGCCGGTGGTCGTGACCGGTGTGGTGCCCGAGCTGACCCGGTTGGTGCGCAACCTGGTGGACAACGCCGACCGGCACGCCGCGAGCAGGTTGGCCGTCCGCCTGTCCGCGCGGGGCGGCGTCGCCGTGCTCACCGTGGACGACGACGGTCCCGGAGTGCCTGCCGCGCACCGGGAGCGCGTGTTCGACCGGTTCTTCCGCATGGATCGGAGCAGGGCGCGCACGAGTGGTGGCGCGGGTCTCGGACTGGAGATGGTCCGGCGGATCGCGCGTGGCCACGGCGGTGACGCGACGGTTGGGGTCGCACCGCTGGGTGGGGCCCGGTTCACGGTGACGTTGCCGCTAAGCCAGGGTTAAGCAACGCCGGCCAGAGTCGTTCTCGTCAGTACCACCGATGAGGGGAACGACATGCGTCGCGTTGGGTTTCTGTTGGGAGCGTTGCTGTTCGCCGTCACCGCGTGCGGGTCGGACGGCCCGGAGCCACAGCCCGAGGAGAGTTCCGAGTCCCAGCAGCTGATGCTGAAGTACGCGCAGTGCATGCGGGACAACGGTGTCGACCTGCCCGACCCAGTCGAGGGCAAGGCGGGCTCGCTGTACGAGGACGTCGACCAGGACTCGCAGGCCTTCACGACCGCGGACAAGGTGTGTTCGCCGATCCTGCAGGGGCTCGTGGACGACCGAGCGGCGAAGGACGGCGGGCAGGGTCCGGATGAGGACCAGATGCTGGAGCTGGCCGAATGCCTGCGTGAGCACGGTGTCGACGTGCAGGACCCGGTGCCGGGTGCGGAGAAACCGTTCGGGGACAGCCTGGACCGCACCGACCCCGCGGTGGCGAAGGCGCTCGCGGCCTGCGGTGCGGGGGCCAGGTGAACACGCGCCTGCTGATACCGCTCGTGGTGTTCGCGGCGGCCGCGGTGACGCTCGGCGCGGTGCTCCTGTCCGGTGGGAACGGCACGCCGCCGGTGAAGGCGAGCGCGACGGCGAAGGCGAAGACCACCGATCTGACCCGCACCGAGACGTTCGACGGGGTGGTGGCGTACAAGGACATGCGTGGCCTGTCGACCCCGAAGCCGGGTGTCATCACGTGGCTGCCCGCGGTGGGCACGGACCTGAAGTCGGGGGAGGTGCTGCTGTCCGTTGACGCACAACCCGTTGTGTTGCTGGCCGGGGTGACACCCGCGTGGCGGAACCTGGAAGCCGGCGTGCCCGACGGCCCCGACGTGCTGCAGCTGGAGACCGCGCTGGCCGCGCTCGGCCATGGCGGCACCCCGGACAGCCGCTGGGACGAGCACACCACCGAGGCGGTCAAAGCCCTGCAGACCGGGATCGGCGCGACCGCGGACGGTGTGCTGTCGCTGGGTGAGGTGGTGTTCACGCCGACGGACGTGCACATCGCCAAGGTCGACGGCCACGTCGGTGCGACGGTCGACCCCGACGCGTCCGTGCTGACGGTGCAGAGCACCGACCGGGTCGTCCTGCTGGAGGTGGATCCGCTCAAACGTGACCTGGTGGCCCAGGGTGCGCAGGTGAACGTCGAACTGCCCGCGGGAACGGTCGCGCACGGCACGATCACCGCGGTCAGCACCACCCTGACCCAGAACGCCGACGGCAAGAGCATCTACCAGATCACGGTCGAGCTGACCGACCCCGACCAGGTCAAGGACCTCGCGCTCGCGCCGGTGACCGTGCACTACGTCGCGACGGTCGCCACCCAGGTGCTGGCCGTGCCGGTCTCGTCGATCATCGGCGTCCCGGGCGGCGGCTACGCGGTCACCACGGTGACGGAAAACGGCGCCACACGCCGGGTTCCGGTCACGCTCGGCGCCTGGGGCGACGGCTACGTCCAGGTCACCGGGAATCTGAGAGCCGGTGACACGGTGGAGGTGCCGACGTGAACCGCCCCGTGCTCGAACTGACCGATGTGGTTCGCGAGTACCCCGGCAGCCCGCCGGTCCGCGCGCTCGCGCGGGTCAGCCTGACCGTGACGGCGGGGGAGTGGGTGGCGATCGCCGGCCCGTCGGGCTCCGGCAAGTCGACACTGCTCAACCTGATGGGCGCGCTGGACAGGCCGACCAGCGGGACCGTGCGCATCGACGGCCACGACGTGGGTGAGCTGTCCGACGAGCGGTTGTCGGGGTTGCGTGGGCACGCGCTCGGCTTCGTGTTCCAGTCGTTCCACCTGCTGCGCCACCTGTCCGCCGTGGACAACGTGGCGGTCGGGCTGACCTACCGCGGGGTCGGCCGCGCCCAACGGCGCGCCAGGGCCGTTCATGTGCTGGAACGGGTCGGTCTCGGTCACCGGCTCGACCACAGACCCAGCCAGCTCTCCGGTGGCGAGAGTCAGCGCGTCGCGATCGCCAGAGCACTGGTCGGCGATCCCGCGCTGGTCCTGGCCGACGAGCCGACCGGCAACCTGGACACCCGCACCGGCGCGGACATACTGGGCCTGTTCGCCGACCTGCACGCCGAGGGCGCCACGATCGTGCTGATCACCCACGACGAGGAGGTCGCCGCCGCCGCGCCCCGCCGTGTGCACGTCCGCGACGGCAGGCTCAGCGGAGTCGCGGCATGACGCGACCCCGTTCGGTGTTCACGTCGAGAGACGCGCTGGCCACCGGCGTCCTGGGCATGCGCGCCCGGCGCGGCCGCGCCCTGCTGACCGCGGTGGGCATCGCGATCGGCATCGCCGCCATGGTGTCGGTGGTCGGCATCTCCGCCTCCTCCAAGGCGAACATGCTCTCGGTGCTCGACCAGCTCGGCACCAACTACCTCACCGTCACCCCGGGCCCGTCACTGGCGGGCGGCGACACACCGCAGCTCCCGGCCGAGGCGGCAGGCCGGCTGTCCCTCGTGGACGACGTCCAGGCGGTGGCCACCGTCGCGCAGCTGGACGTCACCGTGCGCCGGTCCGACGTGGTGCCCCCGACCAACACCAAGGGCACCGTCGTGCTCGCCACGAGCCCGAACCTGCTCACCACCCTCAACGGCACCCTCGCCGAGGGGCGGTGGCTCACCAGCGGCATGGGTGATTACCCCACCGTGGTCCTTGGCGCGACCGCCGCCCGACGCCAGGGCGTCGACCTGCGCGGCGGCGGACAGCTGGTCTGGTTGGGCGACCGGTGGTTCGCGGTGGTCGGCGTCCTGGCCCCGATGCCGCTGGCACCGGAACTGGACGGCGCGGCGCTGGTCAGCGAGCAGGTGGCCACGCACAGCCTGGGCTACACCGGCGCGCCGACCACCATCTACGTCCGGACCGACCCGAGCCGCATCGACGCCGTACTGGGTGTCGCGGCGGCCACGGCGAACCCGCGGAACCCGGTCGAGGTGGCCGTGACCCGCCCGTCGGACGCCCTGACCGCGAGAGCGGTGACCGACACCGCGCTCACCACGCTGCTGCTCGGCCTGGGCGGGGTGGCGCTGCTGGTCGGCGGCGTCGGTATCGCGAACGTCATGGTCATCTCCGTGTTGGAACGCCGCACCGAGATCGGCGTGCGCCGCGCCCTGGGCGCCACCCGGCGGCACATCCGCACCCAGTTCCTCGTCGAGGCGACCGTCCAGGCGGGTTTCGGCGGTGTCGCGGGCGTACTGCTCGGCGCGTTGATCACCACCGGCTACGCGGCGGCCATGGACTGGCCGATCGACCTCCCGCTCACCGGCCTGGCAGGCGGAGTGGCGGCCGCCCTGGCCGTCGGCGGCCTCGCGGGCCTCTACCCGGCGAACCGGGCAGCGCGCCTCCAACCCGCCGAAGCCGTCCGGTCCACCTGACCGCCACCAGGAGATCGACACCCACGACCGGTGTGTCGGTTATGAGGAGGCGGCCGGCGGGGAGCAGGTCGAGAGTCGCCACACGTCGGTGCCGCAGCCGAGGGGCATGCCTCGGAAGGTCCCGGTGAGCATGGGGCCGCCGGACCCACGACGGCGGGGAGGTCGACCGAGGCGGCGGCCCCATCAGCAGCGAGGGGACCGACTACCTCACCGGAGGGATCGCCGGGCTGGCGCGGCGGGCCGAGCAGCTCCTGACCGAGCAGCATGGCGACGGGGTGGTGGCCGATGCCGGCCCGGCGCACGTTCTACCGGCTGGTGAATGGTCTGGCCGTAGGCAAGCACGTGGTCGGGACGGTCCCGACACGCCGGTCGAGGGCGTTCACGGTGTCAGGTGGAGGATCGTCGGATCAGTCGCGCGTCGGCTCCCGTGGTGGCGGCGTTCGGCATGACCCGGCCGGACAGGCTCGCCACCAGCGTTTCGGCACGACGTCGGGCTGCCGCGTGCAGGTCGAACCGGACTGTGGTGAGGGGCGGTGTCGTCAGTGGCGCGACGGGGATGTCGTCGGCGCCGATGACGGCGATGTCACCAGGGATGTGCAGGTTCCGCCGTCGGGCGCCGGCGAGCACGGCGATCGCGGTTTCGTCGTTGAAGGCGCAGATGCCGGTGATGCCAGCTTCGGACCACTGGTGCACGGCGTCCGCCGCGGTGTCTTCGTCCAGCCGGAGAGTCACGGTCATGGGAGGGGGAAGGCGCGCCTCGACGCAGATCTCGGTGACGCCGAGAAGGCGCTCGGCGGCCGTTTGTTCGAAGTTCGGGTGTGCGGGCAGGGCGTAACCGAGGCGCCTGTGCCCGCGGTCGACCAGGTGGCGTGCCTGGACGTGACCGATGGGCAGCATGGGAGCGGCATCGTCGATGGGCGAGGGCAGTACCACCTCCGCACCCGCGCGCCGCAGGGCCCGGACGATGTCGGTGTCGAACGGTGTGAACCCGATCACCGCGGTGGCGCCGACCGTCGCGCACACGTCCGGCAAGGGCCGGCCGCCGGCGCTCGCGAGGTGGGTGACCAGGGTGAGGCCGCTTTCGGCGAGGGCGGTCGCGAGTTCCTCGACGAACCTGCTGATGCTCGCACCGATGGGCAGGTCAGGAACGGAGAGCAGGACGATGTCGCTGCGGCCAGACGCAAGGGAGCGGGCTGTGCCGTGCGGACGGTACTCCAGGCGTTCAGCGGTCTCGATGATGCGGCGACGCGTGGCCTCGGGGATCGACTGTCCGGGACGGTCGTTGAGCACGTAGCTGACGGTGGCGCGGGATACTCCGGCCGCCTGCGCGACGTCCGCGCTGGTCACCCGTTTCGTTGGTGGGGTCATGAGCCTCTCGTCGCCGGAGTCGCGTCGGTCGTACCACCATCGTAGAGCTGGCTCGGCCGCGGCGTACTGGTCCAACCCGGCGTCACACAGGCAGGACAGTGCCAGGTCGAGATGTTCCCGGGACTGCTTCTCGGCCCAGGACCGACCACCTCCCGACTCGATCAGCTCCGCGGCACGGGTGAGGTCGCCACCGGTCAGCGCTCTGTCGCGGAAGTACAGGTCGGCCAGCTCCTCCCCGGCGGCGGTGCCGGACGTGAGCGTGGCGACCACCGGCAGGGACTTCTTGCGGTTGAACAGATCCGAGTGCACGGCCTTGCCGGTGACGGCGGGGTCATCCCAGATGCCGAGCAGGTCGTCGACGAACTGGAAAGCCAGTCCCAGGTGTTCACCGAACTCGCGCAGCCGGTCGACCTGCGTCCGTTCGCCACCACCGAAGATCGCCCCGAGGCCGCACGCGCGGCCGAGCAGCGCACCGGTCTTGCCGGCCGCCATCCGGACGCACTCCGCGAGGGTGACGTCCGCGCGCTCCTCGAACGAGATGTCCGCGCACTGCCCGTCGACCAGGTCGTACAGGACCGAGGAGAGCGTGCGCATCCCGGCCGCCGCCTTGGACTGCTCGGCGTCGGCGAGTACGTGGAATGCCAGGGTAAGCAGGGCGTCGCCGGCCAGGATCGCCGCGCTGGAGCCGAAAACCGTCCAGCTCGTCGGCCGGTGCCTGCGCGTCAGGTCGCGATCCATGACATCGTCGTGCAGCAGGGAGAAGCTGTGCACCAGCTCCGCGGCACACGCCGCGGGCAGGGCCTGTTCGGGGGTGCCGCCCACGGCTTTCGCCGCGAGCAACACCAGTGCCGGCCGGATCGACTTGCCGCCCGTGCACGGGCCGTCGACCGGTGTGCCCTCCTCGTCCTGCCAACCGAAGTGGTAACCGGCGATCCGGCCCACCGGCTTCGGTAATCGGTCCACCGCCGCCCGCAGAGCCGGGTCCACGAGCCCGCGAGTCCACTCCAGAATACCAACGCCGGTCCGACCTACAGCGATGTCAAGGGGTGCCATTCGGCAAGTACCTTCCCGTCGAGGATCGGTCCGCCGCGTGCGATCGTAGAGTTCTTGTTACACCATCGAGTGATGAGTCCGATACCCACAACAAGTCGAATGATCAAGATCATTGTTTCTGTGTTGACATCCAGAAACCCTTGTGGCATAGACGCTTTCCGCGCGAACTTGCAACGCTGACCATTCCTCTACAAAGGATGGTCCGGGTGAGTGTCCCGAATGGTCTCAGTTGCTACCTCGAAGGTTCTCTCCCACTGCGCTGCCCTTCGCGGACAGTCCAGGCTGGATCGGAACCAATACGCTCAGGGTGTCGAGCCGCGGGGGCACCGGATGAGTGGATGCCTGCGACTGTCGGAGGCGGGCCGGTAGTCGCAGGCATCCGGTGACCTCCTCGACCGGTCTGCTGGACCCGGGTCCTTGCGATGATATAAGAGTACGTGTTAAGTATCATAATATCATGAGGGTTCGTGACTCGAGGAGGAGTCGGGCGATGGCGGAGCTGAGCAGGCGCAAGATGTTGTTGTCGGGCGGGGCTCTTGGCGCGCTCGGCGTGCTGGGGATGGCGGTCCCGGCGCAGGCGCGCACCGTGCCGTGGACCTGGGCGCCCAGTGGTTCGGTGGCGGGTGCCGGTGCCGGTGCCGATCCGCGGTGGGTGTGGGACGAGGAGGCCGATCCGGTCGTCGCGGCGTTGTTCGAGCGCGGCGAGGTACCCCTGGTCAACCAGCTGCTGTGGGACTGGGTCCGGAACGACCAGCCGCTGCCCGGCGGACTGCCGGCGGACCTCCATGACTTCATCGAGCGCAACCGGCAGCTGCCGTCGTGGGCGAACCCGGGCAAGCTGGCGACCGCGGCGGACTTCAACAAGCGGCGGGGCCTGTACCTGAACCTGCTCAACGGCGTGGGTGGCGGCATGCTGAGCACCGCCATCCCGAAGGAGGCACGGTCGGTCTACTACTCGGCGGGTGGCGCGAACATGGAGGACCGCGTCGCCAAGACGAGTATCCTGGGGTTCGCCGTCGGGGCGTTGGACGCCTACCGGCCCGAGGGCAACTGCATCGTGAACTCGGTGAAGACGCGGTTGGTACATGCCGCGGTGCGGCACCTGCTGCCACAGTCGCCGCACTGGTCGGGGGACATCCCAATCTCACAGGAGGACATCCTGGTCACCTGGCACACCCTGCCGACCTACGCGATGCGCAAGATGCTGGAGTGGCAGGTGCCCATGAGCACCGCCGACCGCGACGCGTACCTGCACGTGTGGCAGGTGACCGCGCACCTGCTCGGCGTCCGCGACGAGTACATCCCCGCCGACTGGGCCGCCGCCAACGCCCAGTCGGACCAGGTGCTGCCGCCGAACATGGGGCCGACGCCCGAAGGTGTGGAGCTGACCGACATCCTGCTCGGTCAGCTGGCGGAGCAGACCGGCACCATCACGAGGCCGCTGGTCAACGCGCTGGCCCGGTTCCTGGTCGACCCCCAGGTGGCGGCCTGGGACCAGATCCCGCGTGATCCGTTCTGGGAAGGGACGATCGCGACCGTGTGGCCGATCCTGGTGCGGTTCCGGGAGGCGCTCATCCCCGCGCCGCTGGTGCCCGAGATCGCCTGGACCATCGACGAGGCGCTCCGGCAGTACATCCTGCTCTTCCTCACCAAGGGACAGGAAACCAAGATCGTGATCCCCACCGGCAACCGGCCGAACTGAGTCCGGGATGGACGGGACCATCGGGCGTCGGCGGTTTCTCGGCTACGTGCTCGCCGCGCCGACGCTCGTGACCGCCGCGGAACTCGGTATCGCACCCGCGACGTCGGCGGACATCACGGACATCGTCGATCTCAACGACCTGATGACCGTGGCGGCGCTGCCGACCTCGGGCCTCATCTCGGTGGAGGTCAACGCGGACGGCACGGTGTCGTTCGCCCTGCCTCGCGCCGAGGTCGGACAGGGCATCACCACCTCGAGTGCCATGCTGATCGCCGAGGAACTGGCCGTCCCGCTGGAGCGGGTGCGGGTCACGCTGGCAGATGCCCGGCCGGAGCTGTTGTTCAACCAGCTCACCGGCGGGTCGAACACGACCATCGCGACCTACACCCCGATCCGGGTCGCCGCCGCCCTCGCCCGACGCAGGCTGCTGGAGGCCGCGGCGGGTGAGCTCGGCGCGCCGGCCACCGACCTGACCATCGCCGCGGGCGTCATCAGCGACCGGTCCGGCCGGAGCGTCGACATCGGCGTGCTGGCCACGAAGGCCGCGAGCACGCGGGACCAGCAGGTGCCGGTCGAACTGACCGCACGCGAGAGCTTCACCGTGATCGGCAGACCGCACAGCCGGGTCGACGCGCTGGACGCGGTCACGGGACGCAAGAGGTTCACGATGGATCTCGACGTGCCGGACGCGAAGCCGACGATGGTGTGCCGCGCCCCCACCATCAACGGCACCGTCCGGTCGGTCGCGAACCTCGCCGAGGTGCGTGCCATGCCGGGTGTCACCGACGTCGTGGTGATCTCCACCGGGGTGGCGGTACGGGCGGAGACGTTCGGTCAGTGCATCGACGGCGTCCGCGCGCTGCGGGTCTCCTGGCGACCCGGCACCGCGGAGGGGAAGTCCGACGAGATCGTGCTCCGGGAACTCGAGCGCGCCGAGATCCCGCTCGGACTCCCGTCACCAGCCCCCACCGTGGAGGCGAAGTTCACGTTCCACTTCCGCGGCAACAGTGCTCTGGAGCCGAACTGCGCGATCGCCGACGTGCGCGCTGACCGGGCGGAGATCTGGTCTGCCCTCAAGTCCCCGATCGTCGCCCGGCAGACCATCGCCACGAAACTCGGGTTGCCCGAGTCGCGGGTGGCCGTACACGTCGTGGAGGGCGGTGGCTCCTTCGGGCGCAAGCTCTTCTTCGACGCCGCGCTGGAAGCCGCCGAGGTGTCACAGAAGGTGGGCAAGCCGGTCAAGCTGATGTGGCACCGCGCCGACGACGCCCGCCAGGGCCGCGCCCACCCGATGGCCACCTCCCGGGTGCGTGCCTCCTACCTGGGTGGCACAGTGCTGAGCTACCACCAGCGGCACACCAGTGTCGCCACCGACCTCGGGCACGGGCTCGGCGAGGTCATCACCGCGTTCGTCGCACAGCTTCCCGTGGGCGACATCGGGTTCTCCGAGACGTTCTTCCAGCTCAGCCAGACCATGTCCTACAACTTCGGCGCGAGCACGCGGTTGCTGTCCGAGACCGACACCGGGTTCAACACCGGCAGTATGCGCAACGTGTACTCGCCGGACGTCACGTGTGCTCGCGAGCTGATCGTGGACCAGCTGGCGGCGCGGATGGGCAAGGACCCGTACAGGTTCCGGCGAGACTTCCTCCGCGACGACCGGTCCAGGGCAGTGCTGGACAAGGTCGCCGAGGCCGGACAGTGGGGGAGGGCGATGCCGGCCGGCACCGCGCAGGGCATCGCGTTCCACGCCGAGTACAAGGCGGTCAGCGCGACCCTGGTGGAGATCGACTGCCGGCCGGAGACAGTCAACCGGCCGGTCCGCGACGGTGTGACCGGACCCCGTGTCACCAAGGTCGTCTTCGCCGTCGACGTCGGGCTGGCCGTCAACCCGCGCGGTCTGGAGGCCCAGATGATGGGCTGTGTCTCCGACGGCATCGCGCTGGCCCTGACCTCCAGCCTGCACCTGCGGGACGGGTACTTCCTGGAAGCCAGCTGGGACAACTACTTCTACACCCGGCAGTGGAACACCCCGCTGGACCTGCGGATCATCGTGATGCCGCCGACGTCGGAGACTCCCGGCGGCGCCGGCGAACTGGGCGTCGCCGCGTCGATGGCCGCGGTGGCGTGTGCCTACGGTCGTGCCACCGGGACGATGCCCACCAGCTTCCCGATCAACCACGGCACCCTGTCCTTCGAGCCCAAGCCCACCGTCCCGCCGGTACCCCCGTCGCCGACCAACGGTCTGACCTACGCCAGCTGAATGGAGGTTCCGGTGCCACAGCACACCTTCCGCGTCAACGGACGACAGGTCACGGTCACCGTCGCCGATGACGTGCGCCTGCTGTGGGTGCTGCGCGACGTCCTGGGCATCACCGGCCCGAAGTACGGCTGCGGCATCAACGTCTGCAAGGCGTGCACGAGCCACCTCAACGGGAAGGCGGTCAACCCCTGCGCCATCCCCGTCGGAGACATCCAGCCGACCGACGAGGTGACCACCATCGAGGGCCTGCCAGCCACGGTCGGCGCGGAGCTGCATCCCATGCAGCAGGCGTGGCTCGACCACGACGTCGCCCAGTGCGGCTACTGCCAGCCCGGTCAGATCATGGCCGCCGTGGCGCTGGTCCGCCGTGCGGCCGAGGAGAGCAGGCAGATCACCGACGCCGACCTCGACGGTCTGCGCAACATCTGTCGTTGTGGCACGTACTTCCGCATCCGGGAAGCCATCAGGTCGGGTGCGGCGAACATGTGAGGCGGCCAGTCAGCCGGTTCGGGCATGCGGTGTCGCCGTGGCGGCGGTCGTTCGTTTCCATCGACACCGTCCGGCCTTCGTGACAAGCCCTGATTGCTCTTGTGATGATCTATTCCGTGTGTTCTCATGATACATAGAGTGTGTTTCCGTTTCATTGTATCAAAATAGTGCGTTGCGTCGGTCGGCCTCGACGAAGAGGAGCGAAGATCATGGAGAAACACAGCAGGCGCAACATGTTGAAGGTGGGCGGGGCGCTGGGTGCGCTCGGCGCACTGACGATAGCGACACCCGCGCAGGCGGTGCCGTGGACGTGGTCGGCCGCCGGGTCGGTGGCAGGCACTGGAGCGGGGACCGATCCGAAATGGGTGTGGGACGAGGTGGCCGACCCGCTGGTGGCCTCGTTGCTCGACCGGGGCGATGTGCCGCGGGTCAACGAGCTGCTGCGGGGTTGGACGACGAACGGGCAGGCGCTGCCCGCTGGTCTGCCCGCCGATCTGCGGGACTTCATCGAGACGGCCCGGCGGCTTCCGTCGTGGGCGAACCAGGCCAAACTGGACACCGCTCTGGACTTCTACAAGAAGCGCGGGACTTACCTCGGCGTCCTGTACGGGTTGGCCAGCGGCATGATGAGTACGGCCATCCCGCACGAGGCGCGGGCGGTCTATTACTCCAAGGGTGGTGCGGACATGAAGGACCGCATCAAGAAGACCGCGAGGCTCGGTTACGACATCGGCACGGCGAACGCGTTCAACCCCAACGGGCAGATGATCGTGACCTGTGTCAAGACCCGGCTGGTCCATGCGGCGGTGCGGCATCTGCTTCCCCAGTCGCCCGGCTGGGACGGGGCCGCCGACGAGCAGATTCCGATCAGCCAGGCCGACATGATGGTCACCTGGCACAGTCTGGCCACGACGGTGATGCAGAAGCTGGGCGTGTGGAAGGTGCCGGTCACCTCGGCCCACTCCGCCGCCTACCTGCACGTGTGGCAGCTGAGCGCGCACATGCTGGGTATCAAGGACGAGTACATCCCCGCGTCGTGGGCCGAGGCCGACGCCCAGGCCAAGCAGGTCCTCGACCCGATCCTGGCGCCGACGCCCGAGGGGATCAACCTGGCCAAGATCCTGCTCAACCTCGGCGCCGAGATCGACGGGGGGCTCCTCACCCCGAACCTGCTCGGCGCGTTCACCCGCTACACGCTCGGTGACCGGATTGCCGACTGGCTTCGGATTCCCCGAGAGGTGCTCTGGGATCCGGCCTTCGCGGTGTTCTGGCCCGCGTTCATCGCGGCCAAGGAGTTCAGCCTCGCCTTCCCCGGCACGCCGGAACTCTGGTGGACCTTCGACGAGCTCCTCCGCCAGGCCGTCACGCTGTTCCTGTCCGGAGGACAACAGTTCAGCATCGAGATCCCGACCGGCAACCGTCCCTGACGCGTAGTGCGTTCCGAGGTGCCCGGAGAACTCCTGTCCGCTCGCGGAACACGAGTTCGCCGGGCACCTTCTCGCTGAGGGCAGCCAGAAGAAGGTGACAGGTGTCAGGGTCGCCAGATCCGTTCGCCCGCGCGGGTGAGCACGATGTTCGGCACGACGGCATGGGTGGAGAGCCGGGTGAGGGCGAGTACCAGTTCGGCGACGTCGTCGGTGGTGAGCATTGGTTCGCGGGCGAGCGCTTCGTGTGTCCACTGTGTCATGTCGGTGTCGACGAAGCCGGGAGAGATGGCCGTGGCGGTGACGTGGTGGGATGACTCCTCCAGTGTCACCGTCTCGCACAACGAGATCAACGCGGCTTTGCCGGCGGCGTAGGCGGCCAGGCCCGGCTCGCCGGCGACGCCGGTGATCGAGGCCAGCGCGACGATCCTGGCGCCGCGCAGGGGAGCGGTCGCCGCCGCTTCGCGGAGGAGCGGGAGGGTCTGCTGTATGAGCAGGAACTGGGACCGGAGGTTCACGGTGAGCGTCAGGTCGTAGAGCTTCATCGGCATCTCGGCCACCGATCCCCGGGTGCCCACACCCGCGGCCAGCACGAGTAGGTCGAGGTGGTCGAAACGCGTTGCGTGCGCGGCGGCCAGCCGGCGCGCGTCGTGCTCGTCGGCGAGGTTGGTGACGACGATGTGGATCTCCGCGCCGAACGCGCGCAGTTCGTCCGCCGCGTCGAGCAGCCCGGGTTCCCGCCGGGCGGAGACGGTGAGGGCGTAACCCTCCTGTGCGAGTCGCCGGGCGATCTGGCGGCCGATGCCGCGTGATGCCCCGGTCACGAGCGCCGTTCGAGTCCTCATGCGACTGTTCCTGTCGTGCGTAGCCCGGCGTCGACCAGGGTGTGGGCGGCGCGACCCACCTTCTCGAAGCCGGTGCCGACGGTGGCGCCGGCGAGGTGGCGCCGGTGGATGCCTTCGGCGATCACGGCGAGCTTGAAGTAGCCGAGGGCTCGGTAGAAACGCAGGTCGCCGATGTCGCGACCACTGGTCTCGGCGTAGCGCTGGGCGAGTTGGTCGGCGGTGGGGAACCCGGGGTTCGCACTGGGCGCGTGCCGGACCCCGAGCAGCGGCCGGGTCACCGGGTCCCAGTACGCCTGGAGGAGACCGAGGTCGGTGAGCGGATCACCGAGCGTGGACATCTCCCAGTCGACGATGGCGACGATCCAGCCCAGGTCGTGACGGTCGAGGATGGTGTTGTCCAGGCGGTAGTCGCCATGCACGATCGTGGCGATCCGTTGCCGGGGCAGGATCTCGACGAGCCGGTCGTGCAGGACGCGCAGTCGTGGCATGTCGCGGGTGGCCACCCGTTCCCACTGGGCACGCCAGCGCCGCAGCTGCCGTTCGAGGTAGCCGTCGGGCCTGCCGAAGTCGCCGAGCCCGATCTTGTCGTAGGGGATGGCATGGAGCGCCGCCAGGGCGTCGGCCAGCGCTCGGCCGCAGCGAGCGGCCACGTCCTCGCCGATGCGTTCCGCATCGTCGCCGTCGCGGAGCACCCTGCCCTCCACGTAGGACACGACGGAGAAGGGGACGCCGAGCACATCGGCGTCCTCGCAGAGCGCGACCGGTGCGGGCACGGGAACACCGGAGCCCTGCAGTGCCGCGACGACCCGGTACTCGCGTGCCATGTCGTGTGCGGTCGGGGTGAGTGGTCCCAGAGGCGGGCGGCGCAGCACCCAGCGGTGCCGGTCGTCGGTGACGAGGTAGGTGAGGTTGGACCTGCGGCCGGTGATGAGCTCGACGTGGACGTCGCCGCCGGCTTCCGGGACGTGGTCGTGGAAGTAGCGGCGCAGGGCCGGTAGTTCGATGCCGGGTGGTGCCTGTGCGAGTGTCATCGGTCGCCTTCCAGGCGCTGGGCCGCGGTGCGCAGGACCCGTCGTGCGATCGCCCAGCGGTGCGTTTCGGACGGGCCGTCGTAGATGCGGAACGGGCGCACCTCGCGGTACAGGCGGTGCAGTGGGATGTCGTCGGAGACGCCGAGGGCACCGCAGATCTGCAGGGCGCGATCGACCACGCGGTTGACAGCCTCGGCGACGAAGGTCTTGGTGATGGCGGTGATCTGCGCGGCCGGGGCGCCGATGTCGAGTTCCCAGCAGGCTTTCAGCACCAGGGCGCGGCTGGCTTCGATGTCGATCTCGTTGTCGGCGATCAGTTGCTGGGCCATCCCGAGTTCGCCGAGACGCGTACCGAAGACCTTTCGGGTGGCGGCCCGGTCGATCGCGATGTCGGCTGCCCGACGTGCCGTACCCAGCCAGCGCATGCAGTGGGTGGTGCGGGCCGGACCGAGGCGGACCTGGGCGTGGCGGAAGCCCTGGTCGACGTCGCCGAGCACGGCGTCGTGCGGTACCTCGACGTTGTCCAGGATCAGCTCGGCGTGGCCGCCGAAGAAGCTCTCGGCCATGGTCGGTATGTCACGCAGGCGCCGAAAACCGGGCAGGCCGGCGTCGACGAGGAACATCGTCGCGCCGCCCTGGGAGCCGGGCTCGCCGCTGGTGCGGGCCATGAGGATGGCGAAGGCGGCACCGACCGCACCGGTGATGAACCACTTGCGCCCGTTGAGCAGCCAACCGGCGGAGGTGCGTTCGGCGGTGGTGGTGAGCGCGGCCGGGTCCGAGCCCGCTCCTGGCGCGGGTTCGGTCATCGCGAAGCACGACCGGACGGCCCCGGTCGCGAGTGGACGCAGGTACCGCTCTCGCTGCCCGGCGGTGGCGACCTGCTCCAGCAGGTGGACGTTGCCCTCGTCGGGGGCGGCGCAGTTCAGTGCGAGCGGACCGAACAGGGAGTAACCGGCCGCCTCGAACACCGGTGCGCGGTCGCGCATACCGAGACCCAGTCCGCCGTAGCGCGAGTGGACGTGCGGGGCGAACACCCCTGCCGTACGCGCCGCGTCCTGGAGAGTGAGGCGCAAACCTTCGGCGGCGTCGTGGGCGCGACCGTCGTACTCGGCCTCCACCGGCAGCACGACGTCCCGCACGAGCTCCTCGGTGCGGCGCGTGGTCTCGGCCACGGCGGCGTCGAGTTCGAAGCTGGTCGTCACCCCGCTCTCCCTCACTCGCCGACGAACCGTGGCGCGCGCTTGCCGAGGAAGGCGGCCGCACCCTCGGCGAAGTCACGGGTGCCGAACAGGGCGAGCTGCCCGGCGCGTTCGGCCTCCAGCGCGGACTCCAGGCCGCCCAGCGACGTGGCGTCGAGCGCCCGTTTGATCTGCGCGTAGGCCGCCGTCGGTCCGGACGACAGCCGTTCGACGAGCGCGTCGACCTTCTCGTCGAACCGGTCATCGGGAACCGCGGCGCTGATCAGCCCCCAGTCCTCGGCGGTGCCGGCGTCGATCCGTTCGGCGAGCATCGCCATCCTGGTGGCCCTGGCGCGTCCGATGGACGCCGGTACGAAGGCGGTCGCACCGCCGTCGGGCATGAGGCCTACGCCGGTGAAGGCCAGTAGGAAGTAGGCGGACTCCGCGGCGACGGTCAGGTCGGCGGCCAGCGCGATCGAACACCCGACGCCCGCCGCCGCACCGCGCACGGCCGCCACGACCGGAACGGGCACGGTCCGGATCGCCCGGATGAGCCGGTTCGCCGCCTCGACGGTCTCCGTGTCGGGCGACTGGTCCGGGTTGACCTGGTGGAGGTCCGCGCCGGAGCTGAACGCGCGCCCCGCGCCGGCGAGCACGATCACCCGTGCGGCCCGGTCTTGGGCCTCGTGTTCGATGGCGGTGGCCGCGTGCGCGAGCATCTCACCGGTGAGCGCGTTGAGCGCGTCCGGTCGGTTCCAGGTGATCCGCAGGACGGCACCCGTCTGCGCGGTCCGGACGGTCGGTGTGGTCACGGTGGGGGCCTTTCACCTTTGGGCGGGAAGCCTGACGATCGCTGTGTTCGCCGCGGCGCGGTGGCCTCGCCCCGCCGTGCACGGGAGAGGCGAGGCCAGGCGGGCTCGGCCGGTTCAGGCGCCGGGCCGGTTCGCGGTGGGGATGGTGATGAGGGTGGCGGTCGGTGAGGCGCCCTTGTTGAGGAAGAGCATCGCGAGCGCGCGGATGAACTGGTCGAACAGGTAGAACCCGGCTGGCACGATGGGGATCAGCCCTTCGCGGAAGGCGATGTAGGCGGGCCATCCGGCGTGGATGAGGGCCGACGCCCCGTAGTCGCGGGGGAGGTGGAGCCAGTCGCCCACCTGGTCACTGAGCACGTAGCGCACGAACTCGTTGAGGAAGCCGCGGGTGACGCCCATGTCGATCTGCGCGGTGAGCCCGAGCAGGTCCTCGGCGAGTTCCCTGCCCTCGACCGAGGGGGTGAGGATCGGGGTCAGCACCTGCGCCGACTGCGCCTCGGCCGCCGCCCAGGTCTGGGGGATGAACTCTTCCCGCACGCCCAGCAGGTAGATCGCGACCTGCCAGGAGTGGAGGAAGGCCTCCTCCTCCGCGGCTGTCATCGGCACACGCCATTCCTTCAGCTTCTTGTGCGCGAAGGTGCCGAGGCTGTGGAAGGTGACGAGGATGTCGCCGTTGCTGATCGGCAGCCTGTTCGGCTCGTCCGCGACCGCCTGCCAGTGCGGCGACCTCGGCAGCAGACTGCGCACCGCCGCGTGCACCAGGCGGGTCTTGTTGGCGGTGACCACGAACTGGCCGGACGGCTCGAAGGCGTTCAGGTCGCTCAGGTCGTAGCCGAAGGTGAACGTCTTGGCGGCGCGGTCCTGCATGTTCGCCCCGCCCGCGGACCAGTAGACCGACTTGGCCTCACGCGGGATGACCGTGCTCATGATGCCGCTGCCGAGGCCGTACAGCATGAACAGGTACGTGTCCTTGCGCCGGTTGAAATCCGCGGCCAGGCGCAGCTTGGCGCGGTCGGCCCAGGACGGGAGCTTGTTGACCTTCTGGAGCCAGGTCGCGAGGTTCGCGGGCAGGCCACCGGGCAGCGCGTCGTTGTTGTCGACCCAGGACCGCAGCGCGGTGTTGACCGCCGGGACCTGGCCGGTGCGGAGGAGGTCCGCCAACAGGGCGTCCACTTCATCGTCCCAGGCCCACCACGGATCCGCGGCGGCCGCGGCCGCACGAGGTGCCGCGAGCGCCGAGGTGGCACTGGCCACGCTCACCAGGCCGAGTGCGGCCCCGAGCGACAGCATGTTCCTTCTGCTGAGATCGCGCATTTACTTACCTAGCTTCCTCGGTAGGCTTTGGATTTCGCTTCCGCCACTTCCAAGCAGATAGCTGACCGTACACAGGTTGATCGAAGACGAGAATCTTCGTTAACATAATGGCCCGAGTTGCTCGTCGGCAAGAGACCCGCGTCGCAGCGGGACCGGTCCGCCACACGCCAGAGGAGTCGCATGACCACGGAACAGGCCCGGACACCGGCGCTGCCGACCACCACGAAGGCGACCTCCCGCCCGGCCTGGGTGACGGACGAGCTGGTCGCGCGGTGGTGTGGGTGGGTACGTCGAGACCCGACCCGCGAGGGTGAACCGGTCACCGCCCTGGCGCCCTACGACCTGTCGCCGACCGCGTCGGTCCCTTCCTGCGTCCCTGAGGATGTCTCGGCTGCCGCCGCCGGCGCCCGGGCGGCACAGCGGGACTGGGCGAGCACGTCGTTCGCGCGTCGCGGCGAGATCGTCCTCGCCTTCCACGACCTGCTGTTGGCGCGGCAGGAGCAGGTGCTCGACCTGATCCAGTGGGAGACGGGCAAGGCGCGGTATCACGCCTGGCAGGAGGTGGCGCAGGTCGCGACGATCGCCAGGCACTACGCGCGCCGCGCACGCCGCTACCTGACTCCGAAACGTGTGCGTGGGATGGTGCCCGGCCTGACGAAGGTGAGGGAGGTGCGGGTGCCGAAGGGAGTCGTCGGCGTCATCTCTCCCTGGAACTATCCGCTCTACCTCGGGGTCGGCGACGTGTTGCCGGCGCTCCTCGCCGGCAACGCGGTCGTCTCGAAGGCGGACTCCCAGACCCCGCTGACCCTGTTGTGGACCCGCGCACTGCTGGCCGAGGCGGGGCTGCCGGACGACCTGTGGCAGGTCGTGACCGGGTCCGGCTCGGTGGTGGGGACCGCCCTGATCGACGCGGTCGACTTCGTCTGCTTCACCGGTTCGACCGCCACGGGCCGTACGGTGGCGGAGCGTGCCGCGCGGCGGCTGGTCGGCGTGTCTCTGGAGCTGGGTGGCAAGAACCCGCTCATCGTCCGTGCAGACGCCGACATCGCCGCCGCGGCGGCCGGCACGGCGGTGGCCGCGTTCGCCAACACCGGGCAGATGTGCATCCACGTCGAACGTGTCTACGTGCACCAGAAGGTGTACGACGCGTTCCGTGACGAGCTGGTGCGGGTGGCCAGATCGCTGCGGGTGGGCCAGACGTACGACTACGACGCCGACATCGGGTCGCTGGTCTCGTCCGCGCAGCTGGCGGCGGTGGAGGCACACGTCGCGGACGCGGTGGGCCACGGGGCGACCGTGCTCGCGGGTGGCCGTGCCCGTCCGGATATCGGTCCACTGTGTTACGAGCCGACGGTCCTCGATGGCGTCACGCCCGAGATGGCCGTCTGCGCGGAGGAGACGTTCGGGCCGGTGATCTCGCTGTACTCCTACGAAGGCGACCCGGTCTCGCTCGCCAACCAGGGCACCTATGGGCTGTCGGCGTCGGTGTGGTCGCGGGACACGCGGGAGGCCGAACGAATGGCCGGACGCATCCGGGCCGGCTCGGTGAACATCAACGACGGCGCGGCGGCCGCGGCGGGCAGCGTCGAGGCCGGGATGGGCGGCATGGGCGACAGCGGCCTCGGCCGACGCCACGGGGTCGAGGGAATCCTCAAGTACACCGAGAGCCAGACCATCGCCATCCAGCGACTCATGCCACTGGGCCCGCCACCCGCCTCCTCCGCGGAGAGCTTCGTCCGCAGCACCAACCGACAGCTGACCCTGCTACGCCGCCTGGGAATGCGGTGAGTGACACGTTGCCCGAGTACCACAGATTGGAACCCGCATGACCAGTGCGATCCCTACCGGACGGTCGTTGTACGAACCTGATCACGAGCTGCTGCGTGACACGGTGCGTGCGTTCGTCGACAAGCACGCGGCGCCGCACGTGGAGCGGTGGCGGGCGGAGGGGAAGGTCGACCGTGCGTTGTTCGAGGAGGCGGCCAGGGCGGGAATCCTCGGCTTCGGCATCCCGGAGGAGTACGGCGGTGGCGGCATCACCGACTACCGCTTCAACGCGATCATCGGTGAGGAGTTCTCCCGCGACCCCGTGTCGGACGGCCTCGCCTGCGTGGCGCTGTCCAACGACATCGTCATTCCCTACTTCACGGATCTGACCAACGATGAGCAGAAGGCGCGTTGGCTGCCTGGTATCGCGGCGGGGAAGCTGGTCGTCGCGGTCGCGATGACCGAGCCGGGGACCGGGAGCGACCTGGCCGGCATCGCCACCACCGCCGTGCGCGACGGCGACGACTACGTGGTCAACGGCAGCAAGGTCTTCATCTCCAACGGGCAGAACGCCGATCTCGTGGTGACCGCCGTCCGGACCGGGCCGGACCGGCACCGGGGGCTCAGCCTGCTGGTCGTCGAGGCCGACCGGGACGGCTTCTCGCGTGGTCGCAACCTGGAGAAGATCGGTTTGCACGCCCAGGACACCAGCGAGTTGTTCTTCTCCGACGTGCGGGTGCCCGCCGTGAACTTGCTCGGTGAGGAAGGGTCGGGTTTCGCGGGGCTGATGCGCAACCTGCCCCAGGAACGGATCTCCATCGCGGCGAACGCGGTCGCTTCCGCCGAGGGGGTGCTGGAGCGCACCCTGGACTATGTCAAGCAGCGCAAGGCGTTCGGGCAGCCGATCGGTTCGTTCCAGAACACGCGTTTCGAGCTTGCCGAGATGGTGACCGCTGTCCGGGTGAGCCGCGGATACATCGACGACTTGTTGGCCAGGCACGTTCGAGGTGAACTGTCCGCGGTGGACGCGGCGGCGGCGAAGTTCTGGACCACCGAGCAGTACGTGAACGTCGTCGGGCGGTGTCTGCAGCTGCACGGCGGCTATGGCTACATGCTCGAGTACCGCATCGCCCATGACTACCTGGACTCGCGCATCACCACCATCTACGGCGGCACCACCGAGATCATGAAGGAGATCGTCGGCCGCGACCTCGGCCTGTGAGGTCGCGGCCGACGCTCAGACCCGTGCCGACGCCTGCCTCTGGTCCTGGTCACGCAGCTGACCCTTGACGACCTTGCCGCCCGCGTTGCGGGGCAGGCCGTCGACCGCGACCAGGTCCTTGGGCATCTTGAACGAGGCGAGCCGTCCCTCGAGGAACGTGACCAGTTCCCCGAGGGACAGCTCGGCTCCCGGCGCGAGGGAGACGAACGCGACCGGCACCTGACCCCAACGCTCGTCAGACCGCCCGATCACGGCGACCTCCAGCACGGCCGGGTGTTCGGCGATGACGTTCTCCAGCTCGGCGCAGTAGATGTTCTCCCCACCGCTGATGATCATGTCTTTCTTGCGGTCGACGACCCAGACGAAGCCCTCGTCGTCCTGTTTGACCAGATCGCCGGAGTGGAACCAGCCGCCGGTGAA
Source organism: Actinophytocola oryzae (assembly GCF_004364325.1). Classification (GTDB taxonomy): domain Bacteria; phylum Actinomycetota; class Actinomycetes; order Mycobacteriales; family Pseudonocardiaceae; genus Actinophytocola; species Actinophytocola oryzae. The sequence continues at coordinate 36,777 of NZ_SOCP01000028.1, forward strand.
GGCCTCGGCGGTCTCCTTCGGCTTGTTCCAGTAGCCCTTCGTCACCGTCGGTCCCCGGTAGACGATCTCGCCGACCTCGCCGGGCGCGACGTCGTTCATGGCGTCGTCCACGATGCGGTACTGGAGCGTCGGGATCGGCCGGCCCACGGAACCGAGCTTGCGCAACGAGTCCTCGCCACGCAGCACGCAGGTGATCGGCGAGGTCTCGGTCTGGCCGAACACCGCCACGTTCACCGCGTCCGGGAAGCACTCGGCCATGGCACGCAACGTCGCGTCACTCGCCGGCGCGGCACCCCAGCTGATGATCCGCAGCCTCAGGTCACGCTTGTCGATGTCCGGCTGCGCGCAGATCAGGTCCCACTGCTGCGGCACGTTGAACACCACCGTGGCGCCCTCACGCTCGTACGCGTCGAGCACCGCCTCCGGGTCGAACGCTCCCAACGGGTGGATCACCGTGACCCCACCGACCAGGAAGTTCGCCACCATCGAACCCAACCCCGCGATGTGGAAGAAGGGCGCGGTCAGGAAACCGACATCGGAGTCGTCGAAGATCTCCATCGCACGAACACAGGTAAGCGCCTGCAGCTGCATGTTCCGATGGGACAGCAACACCCCCTTCGGTCGCCCCGTCGTACCCGAGGTGTACATCACCAGCGCCGTCGACTCCTCACTCACGTCCGGCAGCTCCATCGGCTCGTGCGCGGCCAGGAACTCCTCGTACGCGACGTGGCCGTCGACCGCGTCCGACTCGCCGATGACGATCACCGTCCCGATCGACCCGGCACCCGGCACCGCCTGAAGCAGCGGCAACAACTTCGCGTCCACGACGACAGCCGACGGCGCACAGTCAGCGAGGATGTAGTCCAGCTCCAACGGCGCGAGCCGGAAGCTGAGCGGCACGGCCATGGCCCCCAGACTGTTCGCCGCCAACACGCTCTCCACGAACCACGGGTGGTTCAGCGTCAACAGCGCTACCCGGTCACCATCGACCACCCCCCGGTCCGCGAGACCGGCAGCCAGCCGCAACGACCGCCACGACAACTGCGCCCAGGTCGTGGTCTCCCCGAGATAGCGCAGCGCGGGCCTGTCCGGCCGCATCATCGCGTGCGTGGCCGCGTGCGCCATCCAGTGGTTGCGGAAGGTCCATGCGGGCGCCGACTGGCTCGTCATTGGGCCACCTCTCACTGCGGTTCTGTGCGTTCGCGGCGTCATTATGCCGGGTCACCCGACCGGTTGAGAAGCACTAAGTTAATCGGAAATCACGCAGCTGCCGTGCCGTGCCGATCTGTTCCGTGGTTCACTGACGCATGGCCGTGATCCCTCGTGCAGCCGCCCGGCTGTCATGACGACCGCCGGGCCGGCCGCGGCCGTCCGGCCGCGCAACCGCAGGACGCTTGTCGTCGAGGCAGCCGGCCGGCTGTTCAGCGAGCGCGGCTACCACGCGGCGTCGATGGAGGAGATCGCTTCGGGCGTCGGCATCACGGCCGCGGCCCTGTACCGGCACTTCCCGAACAAGTACGCGCTGTTCGCCGAATGCGCGAACGTCATGGTCGACCGGCTCGTCGCCGCGCTCGACGAGATGCCGCCCGAGGCACCCCTCATGGACGTCCTCACCGCCGTCACCCGGGTCACCGTCGCCCACCGTGACACAGGCGGGATCTACCGCTGGGAGGCCCGCTACCTCAACCGCGAGGACCGCGCGGTGCTCAAGGCCAAGTTCGCCCACGTCGTCGCACGCGTGACCAGCACGGTACGCCACGAGCACCCGCTGCCCGACGCACACCTACGCGCCGCGGCCGCCCTCGGGGTGATCGGCTCCATCACCATGCACCGCACCTCCATCGCCCAACGCCGAGTGGAGGACCTGCTCCTGGCCTCCGCCACACGTGTGGCCGCGACCGACCCGACGGCAGCCGGCACCGCACGCCTCGTAGACGTGCCCACCCCGCCCGTGCCGCGCACCAGACGCTCAGAGATCCTCGCGGCGGCGATCCCACTGTTCGAACGCGATGGGTTCGCCAACGTCACCAACGGCAGGATCGCCGAGGCCGTCGGGCTGGTCCCGTCCGCGATCTACCGCTACTTCCCCGGCAAGGCCGACATCCTCGCCGCGGCCTGCCTGCAGGCCGCGGGCCTCCTGGCCCAAGCGGTGGAACAGGGCCTGCGCGGGTTGACGGATCCGCGTGCGGCGCTGGACGCGCTGGGGGCGACCCATGTGGCCTACAGCTTCGAACACACCGCGCTCACCAGCGTCGCCAACGCCGAACTCATCGGCCTGCCCGCCACCCTGCAGCGGCCCCTGGTCATCGCGCAGCGTGAACACATCGCCTTGTGGGAACAACAACTCCGGCTGGTCCGTCCCGAGCTCGACTCGCGCCAGGCCCGGGTGCTCGTACACGCCGGCTTCGGCACGGTGGTCGAGACAGGCCGCGAACTGCGCTGGCGCGACAGTCCTGGGAACCGGGGCGCTGTCGCTGCCTTGCTCATGAGCGCGCTGGGGCTGTGAGCTGGAGGTTCTGATATAATGAAACAAGCACGGATTTTGCGTATCAGCCCTCGGAGGTGATCATGGACTCGGCGTTGTCCTCTCTCATGTCTTCCGGGGCGGAGTCCGTTCTGGAGCGGGCGTACACCGACGCCCTCGAAGGCGTCGCCGATGCGGACGAGTCGCGTGCGCGGATTCTCGACGGGGCGTACGTGCAGTTCTGCAGGATGGGTATCCAGCGGTCCACGATGGAGGATGTGGCCCGCAGGGCGGGGGTTTCGCGGATAACCGTCTACCGCCGGTTCGCCACGAAGGACGTACTCGTCGAACATGTGGTTCGGCGGGAGTTTCGGCGGTACTTCGACCAGTTCCTCGTGGATATCGAGCGCGCCGAGACCGTCGCCGATCGCGTGGTACTGGGATTCGTCAGCTCATTGCGGGCGATCCGCGGCAACCCGCTGATCGGTGGACTGATCGACATCGAGCCGGACCTGCTCGCCACCTCCGTGATCGGGGACGGCGGCTGGACCCTCGCGACGGTGCGCCAGTTCGTCGCCGGCCAGCTCCGCAGCGAGCAGCAGGCGGGCAACGTGTCCCCGGAGCTGGACATCGATCTCGTGGCCGAGCTGATGGTCCGGGTCTCCGCCTCGTTTCTCGTGATCCCGAGCCAGGTCGTCGACATCGACGACGACGAACAGTTGGCCACTGTGGCGCGACGGTTCCTGGTGCCGATGCTGGAGCCGGGCGTCTGACCGATCTCGCCGTCAATTTCTCTGTTCCCCTGACGGCCGTGTAGGCGGCGGAAGGTGCTCAGCTGTGCCCGGACAAAGGGTCCGGGTCAGCTTTCGAAACAGCTGAAAATACTTCACAGTGACCGTCCGACGTGCAGATGATACGCAACTCACATTGGCGTATCATTCCTGCCGCGGTTCACGCATAATCGGCGTGTACGTACGTTGTGAGTTCCGCGAACGAAACGGAGATCAACGATGAAGTCCGTCTCTCGCCTGCTCCTCACCGGCGCCGGGGCCGCCGTCGCCCTGGCTCTGGCGGCCGCTCCCGCGTCAGCGGCAGCCGAAGTCACGGCAGCTCCGGCGTCGGTGGCCTCCCAGGCGTGCACCTGGGAGATCACCGAAACCACGGTCAGCGGTAGCTGCTCGATAACGACTCCGCTCGGACCGATCACCAGCTCGTTCGAAGGAACGCTGCAGGCCGACAACACCGCCTCGGGCGCCCTGGCGGTCGATGCGGGCCGGCTGGGCTCGTTCGACGGCTCGTGGCACGGCGGTCCTTTCGTGAGTGGGGAAACCGCCACCATCCACTACACGGCGACCAGCCCACTCGGTACGACCAGCGGCGAGTTCGAGTTCGTCGTCCCGTGATCTGAACGAACCAGCGGCACGGTGGTCCCAACCAGTTCTGCCGGGACCACCGTGCCGGCGGTTTGTGCTGCCGATTTGCGCGACTGCGTAGCGGTCGCACGATCCCGCCTTTCAACTCGTGCGACCGCGCGGTCGCGGACAGGGAGTGAGCGATGGTGCGTACGCGGTTCTGTGAGGTGTTCGGCGTCGAGCATCCAATAGTGCAAGGCGGGATGCAGTGGGTCGGTCGTGCCGAGCTGGTCTCCGCCGTCGCGGACGCCGGAGCCCTGGGATTTCTGACCGCGCTTACCCAGCCTTCGCCGGAGGACCTCGCGAAGGAGATCGGCCGGTGTCGTGAGCTGACCGACAAACCGTTCGGAGTGAACCTGACGATCATGCCCACCATCAACCCGCCTCCGTACGCGGAGTACCGCGACGTGATCGTGGAGTCCGGGATCCCGGTGGTGGAGACGGCGGGCTTCAACCCGGCCGAGCACCTGCCCGCGTTCCGGGCCGGTGGGGTCAAGGTGCTGCACAAGTGCACCAGCGTCCGGCACGCGGTGAAGGCGCAGGAACTCGGTGTCGACGGGATCTCGATCGACGGGTTCGAGTGCGCCGGTCACCCCGGCGAGGACGACGTGCCCGGCCTGGTGCTGATCCCCGCCGCGGCGGAGCTGATCTCGATCCCGATGATCGCCTCCGGCGGGTTCGCGGACGCGCGTGGTCTGGTCGCCGCCCTGGCGCTCGGCGCCGACGGGATCAACATGGGCACTCGTTTCCTGGCCACGGAGGAGGCGCCGGTACACGACAACGTCAAGCGCCGCCTCGTGGCATCGACCGAGCGGGACACGGAGCTGATCTTCCGCTCGCTGCGCAACACCGCGCGGGTCGCGCACAACGCGGTGTCCGCCGAGGTGGTGGCGATCCTCGACCGGGGCGGCGACTTCTCGGCCGTGCGTGACCTGGTCGCGGGGGCGCGCGGACGTGCGGTCTTCGAGACGGGTGACCTCGACGAGGGCATCTGGTCGGCAGGCGTCGTGCAGGGCCTGATCCACGACATTCCCACCGTGGGTGAGCTGATCCGGCGCATCGTCGACGAGGCAGGGCAGCTCATCCGGGAGCGACTGGCCCCGACCGTCGGCCGCACGACGGCACCGACGAGGGCGGCAGGGGCGTGACGACCGGCGCTGCGCGACCGAACCGGACCGGGCCCTGAGACGCCCGAACTCCGACCCGATCCCGTGATTGTCTTGCCACGAATCGCACCTGTGGTTGGCCACCCTAAATACTGAGATCCCCAACCGCATCACCGTGACCCAGGCTGACCTGCACTGCGTCGGCTCGCCGACCATCGACGCCGACCTCATGGCCGCCGCGGACGTTCGCGAGGGTGAGCGCGGCCAGCTCGTGGAGTGAACCGGTGGACACGGGTCGACCGCGAGCGGCCGTCTCCCGGCCGACGAACTCTCGTGGTCGCCGAGCGAGGCGACTACCGGTGGCCTGACAGCGCGCAGCAAGCGGCAGAGGGCGGCCGCCGTCGGCCCATGCTTGTCAAGGCTGTCCTGAGCCGGTTACGTGACGGCACCTGGGATCCGACCCCAGTCCGAGGGCGGGAAGAAGTGGTTGGCGGACAAGCTGGTCGCTCTCGATCCGCACAAGGCCGAGCTGTGTCATCTACTGTGCCGGGCACTGAGCGCGAGGCGTGTCGTCGAGGCGGGGACCTCCTACGGTGTCTCGACGATCTATCTCGCCGCCGCGGTGCGGGACACGATCGCCGCGAGCGGGGGCGAGGGCGAGGTGATCGGCGCCGAGCACGAACCGGGCAAGGCGGCGGCAGCGCGTGAGAACCTGGCGGAGGCCGGGCTGGCGGACTATGTGGACGTCCGCGAGGGCGACCTGCGATCCCGATGGCACTGCCCGCGTTGGAACTGGTGGCGCCAAGGCGCCGTTCCTGGGCGTTGGTGGTGTGCGACAACGAGTCAGCGGCCACAGGCAGTACGCGGACTACCTCGGCTATGTCCGCGATCCCGCGGGCCCTTTCACATCGGTCACCGTGCCGGGCCGTGGCGGCATGGAGATCTCCATGAAGACTATGCAACCGGGGCTCGACAGGCGACCGTCCGGTCACCCGAGAAGAATCGTCGGATCTCCGCGGCGATCAGGGGCGTTTTGGGCATCCCGGCCGCCAGCATCCGGCTGCCGCAGTGGCGGGATACCTGAGAGATCGGGCGAGTATCCGCTTACTCCGCGGTGTTGCCTGTCGTGGTCGAGACGATGTCGTCGGCCAGTGGTGCGACTGTGTCAATGATCGTCTTCACTGTCTCGCCGGGCACGCCTGCCGCGGTCAGTGCCTCGTGCAGATGGGTGGCCACCCGGTCGAAATGGTGCCTGGCGATGCCGAGGCCGCGGTGCACGTCCTTCATCGACCGGCCTCGGTACTCGTCCGGTCCGCCGAGTACCTTCGCGAAGAACTCGACCTGCATGCCCTTCAGTCGGGCGATGTTGACGCCGGTGAAGAACTGGGCCAGTTCGGGATCGGCCAGCACCCGGTCGTAGAAGTCATCGACGACCACGATCAGTGCGTCCTGGCCGCCGATATCCGCGTAAATGCCCATGTAATCCCTCGTGTTCGAAGCAAGAGATATAATGATATGAAGATATGCAGTGCATATGACCGTATCACGGGAAGTATAGCCGAGCAGCGGAACGCCTTGTTGCGGTAGATCGCTGTCGTGAACCCTCCGCACTCGGGTCCGTGCGGGCGTCGGACGGCAGCGCCGCCGGCACGGTATGGGTCACGGGGTGTTGACATCGGTAGGCGCACGCGAGTACGTACGACAGTTGACTCCACGCTGGTTGGTGTTGGTGGCGTGTTGCCAGGCGGTGAGTTCGGTTCATCGCCCGCTGGAGGCGGGCCGGCGCGTTCTTCACACACCAGCAGCGCCAGCAGCCGCGCCGCGCTGTCGCCGGTCGCCCACAGCTCCACCGCGAGGTCCTGCTGCGTCTTCAACCGCTTCGCGACCGCACGCAGGCCCCCGGTCACGGCATAACGGACATTCGGCAAGGCCAGCCGGTTCGCCTGACGAGTGGTGTGACATCCCAACAGGGCCTGTTAATCTCCGGAACGGGTCGGGGGACTCGTGACATCTGGGGGTGTCCACATGCGGTTGCTTACCGCTGCGTTGTTGACGGCTGCCGTGGTCGTCGCTGTTCCCGCAAGTCCGGCCGCGGTGGCCGAGGCACCGGCCGCCGGCTCGACCTATACCGCGCTGTCACCGACCCGGGTGCTCGACACCCGTACCGGTGGTCAGCCGATCGGGCCCGCGAGCTCGACCTCCGTCGACCTGTCCGGGCGGGTGCCGGCCTCGGCGACCGCGGTCGTGTTCAACCTGACCGGGACCGAGCCGACCGCGAACACGTTCCTCACGGTCTCGCCGCACGGGCAGGCGCGGCCCGCGGTGTCGAACCTGAACCTCCGCGTCGGCGAGACCCGGGCCAACCTCGTGACCGTGGTCGTCGGCGCGGCCCGCGTGCTCGACCTCTACAACAACGCCGGCCGCACCCACGCCATCGCCGACCTGGCGGGGTACTACTCGACCGGCGCCGGGTCGCGGTTCCTGCCGGTGCAGCCGAGCCGCGCGCTGAGCGAGCACGTCGGACCGGGGAGCACCACGACGGTGGACCTCTCGTGGGCCATCCCGCCGTCGGCGACCGCGGTCGTGCTCAACGTGACCGCCGCCAACTCCACCGGGGACACGTTCGTCACCGCGTGGCCCGCCGGCACGACCCGGCCGAACGCCTCGACGGTGAACGTGCCGGTCGGGGCCACCAACCCCAACCTCACGACCGTCGCGGTGGGTGCCGGCCGGCTCGTCAGCATCTACAACAACGCCGGGCAGCTCGACCTCGTGGTCGACATCCAGGGCTTCTACACACCGGACTTCGGCGCCTTGTTCACCCCGCTGTCGCCGAAGCGGATCTTCGACACCCGGGACGGCACCGGGGCCTCGAGCGCGACGCCCATCAGCCAGGGGTGGCACCGGAGCGTCTCGCCGGGCGCGGCGGTGCCGGCGGAGGCCATCGGCGCCGTCGTCAACATCACCGGGATCGACCCGACGGCCGATACGTACGTCACCGCCTGGCAGTACACCAACCTCCACGGGCCCTTCACGTCCAACCTGAACCTGGTGCGCGGCCAGACGGCGGCGAACCTCGCGGTGGTCGAGATCAACGACGACGTCGGCGCGGCACGCTTCTACGCGTACAACAACGCGGGCGACACGCACGTGGCCATGGACCTGGCCGGCTACTTCTCGATGCCGAACGCGCCGTGCACACACGACTGCGCGTACGTCTGGGGCAGCAACGGTGGGTACCTCGGCGTCGGGACGCGGACGTACAACTCCATGCCGACGCCGCTGTACGGGTTGTCCGGCGTGGTGTCGGTCGCGTCCCGCACGGCGGCGCTCGACGACGGCTCACTCTGGTCCTGGGGCTTCAACGGCGCCCACAACATGGGTGACGACTGGGGCCTCACCGCGTACGTGCCGTTCCCGGTGCGAGTGCCCGGGTTCACCGGCGCCATCGCGGTCGCCGACACGGACGGCGCGGGCTTCTCCCCCACCCAGTTCGCGTTGAAGGCCGACGGGACCGTGTGGTCCTGGGGCACCGACGCGTACGGCACGCTGGGCACCGGCGGCGTGTGGTCCAACTCCGGGCGACCACAGCGGGTCTCCGGGCTCACCGGTGTCACGGCGATCGCGGGCGGTACGGCCTCCGGTTACGCGCTGCGGAACGACGGCACGGTCTGGGCGTGGGGCTGGAACAAGGACGGCCAGCTCGGCACCGGGTCGACCGCCGCGGAGTCGAACGTGCCGGTCCGGGTCAGCGGGCTCGCCAATGTCGTCGACATCTCCGCGATGGGGAACAACGCGGTCGCCATCACCGCGGACGGCAGCCTCTGGGTGTGGGGCTCCAACGCGAAAGGCACTCTGGGCAACGGCACGACGGGCGGTATCTCCCGGGTCCCGGTGCGGGTCTCCGGGCTGAACGACGTGGTCGCCGCCGACGCCGACGGCGAGAACGGCTACGCGGTACAGAGCGACGGCACGGTGTGGTCGTGGGGCTCGGGCGACTGGGCGGGCCTCGGCGACGGCAGCAACTGCGTGGACTGCGTCCGGAACGTGCCGGGCCGGGTGGACGGCATCACCGGCGCGGTCGACGTGGTCAGCCACTACAGCGGCGCGCAGGTGCTGGACTCCACGGGACACGTCTGGCTGTGGGGCTGGAACCAGAGCGGGGACGTGGGCATCCCGCCGAGCAGTGCGCCCGTGCTGCGCCCGATGCAGAACCCGTACCTGACCGGTGTCACCGTCCTCGGCGACGGCGGCCAGGCGCTGGCGCCGTGATCACAGGGCGGCAGCGATGACGAACGTCACCACGGCCGCGGCGAGCACAAGGGGTCTGCTGCACCGTTAGGTGACATCTGAGTTGGCTTGCCCAGTGGTGAACTGGGAGGATGTCGGTGTGCCCAAGCCCTAACCCCAGGAGTTCCGCGACGATGTCGTGCGGGTTGCCCGTGACCGTGAGCCCGGCGTGACGGTTGAGCAGATCGGCAAGGACTTCGGGGTCGTGGACGAGCGCGTGGTCGGCCGGATCACCGCCGACCTCACCGCGTTCTACGCCCACGCCGCGGGCAGCTCGGCCACCTGTCCGGATGCGCGTCCGGACCGCGAGGAGCAGTGACGCCCGCGGGCAGCACGACCCCGAACCAGCCGACACCCGCGTTGTCGGCGAACAAACCGCCGATGCGCCCCGAGGGCAATGGAGGTGTTGTACGCCATGGTGTTCAACGACATGGCCGCTCCGAACGTCTCGGGTGCGGCGGCGAGTGTCATGTTGACCCGCGCCCCAGATCACCAGCGCGACGACGGGCCGACCGGTCCGCGGCCCAGCTCGAGCAGCAGGGGCAACGCGGCACCAACGAGAACACGAACGGCGTTGCTACGCCAATACTTTCCCAAGGTACCGACTGTCTCGATGGGACGCTCCGGAGATCGAAGCGGGCTCCGCAGCACTGAACAGCAGGCCACGCAAGACACTCAGCTGGAAGACCCCGGCCGAAGCACCAGACGAACTGCACTCTCACAACAATAAGCTGGTCTTGCGACCACTGGTTGAATCCGGTGGTCGAGCCGCGAGGTCAGAATGGAAGACGCATCCCGGTCGAATGGTGATGGTGCCGGCTGCGGAGTCGAGAGCAGCGGTGGTGAGTGATGTCTTGCAGTGGTCGGCCATGGATCAGCCGACAACCGATTTCGAGTATCAGTCGATGACGGTGGCGAGGTAGGTGATGTCGCGACCAGTTTCGTGCCGGGCGCGCCGGCGGTGAAGTCCGACCCAGGAGATCTGGGATGCGGTGGGTCGTGTCCGGGTCGGTGGTGATGGGTCGCCACGTGCGTGGCTGGCAGGCGGCCAGGCCCAGGTCACGCCTCAACGGACGGACCAGTTCGTCAGACACCGGCTCGCCTGAGCGGGCGAGCACGGCGTGGATGCGTCGGTAGCCGTAGGTGCCGTGGTTGGCCAGCAGGACGCCGAGATGCAGATGAACGGTCCCGTCTACGGAAAACCGCTCAACCAGAACGCGCTCGACGCCCGGAAACGGCGCGGCTACAAGGGATCACCGCTGTTCAGCTACCGTGACACGCTCGAGTACGCCGTTGTGCGCCCAGAGGCCGCGTCGATCGTTTGCTATGCGTTCGCCCAAGCCGGAGGCGCCTCGGAGGATGGCTGTGAGGTAGATCCATAGGATGAAAACGTGCAGCGCGGTCTGATCAACCGTGTCGGGCAGAGCCAGCGAAAGTCGGCGACTCCCGTCTCGCAGGCGGCGAGCGCTGAAGGATGGTAAGGATTCTCCCGGTGTGGCGCGGATGTACTGCGGTGCGCTGGGCAAGACCGGGAACTGTCGGATCGGGGTGAGCGTACACGCGGTCACCGACTGGGCCTCCGCGGCGATCGACTGGCGGGTGTTCCTGCCGGAGTCCTGGGACGGTCGGCGTCGAGGTCCTCGAGGTGGATGCCGAGCGCGCCGCCGTGGCGGCAGGCGGTATCGGTGTGCAGGCGGAACAGAAGTGCGTCGAGGGCAGCCCTCGGTGACAACGGGGAGATTCGTGTACCGCCACGCCTTTCTCCGCAACGAATGTTTTCGCGACGGCGAGCGACTTGCGCAATTAGTCCGTTTCGTCCATAGGGGGCAGTGAGCCTTCGTCGGCGAGGCAGGGCGGGCCCGCCGGGTGCCGAGCGGTCTGCGGGGTGAGCGAGGTGGCAACTTGCGGTCAGCTCAGGGTCCGTACTTTGCTTTCATGTCATGGTTTGCGAGCCGGCGTTGTGATCAAACCGGTCGTTCACGGGAGGTCGCCGACGGTGGTAGCGGTCGTCTGTCAGGCAGTTCGATGCGATGTACACCGGAGTACGTTGTCGCACCTACGGAAACCAGTTCTTTCGTCCGCGGCAAGGGTTCGTGAAGAAACGCCCACGTAGGACGGCCCATGTCATTGGGAGGTGTCGGTAGTGATAAAGGTGGACATCCGGGACAAATCTCCTGTGTACGCCGCGGGCCTCATGACAATTCTGACCGAAGGGGGACTGAATGTACTGTCTGCCAAGCCAACGCTGAAGGACACGCTGTCCTGGCGTGCGGACGTCTTCATGATCGACCCCGGTCTGGTGTGCGAGGCCGAGTTCGCCGAGTTCCTCGCCACGGCCACCCGGCTCGCCCCCGTACTGCTGCTCGTCGATCACGTCGACGAGGACATGAGCACCGAGTACGCCACACTCGGTGCTCGTGGTGCCGTCAACCGCTCCGCCAGTGGTGCCGCGGTCATCACGGCGGTCAGGGCACTGGCGGACGGCGGCGAGTTCTGGACAGGTGCCGCGCCGGATCTCGAGCCGGAGCCGGACTTCCGGGACGTGGACACGTTGTCGCCCCGCGAACTGCAGGTACTCGGCCAGATCGCCCGAGGGCTCACCCACGGCCAGATCGCGAACCGGCTGGCGATCAGCACGCACACAGTGGACACCTACGTCAAACGGATCCGGTCGAAGCTGTCCATCGGCAACAAGGCCGAACTGACTCGGGCGGCTATCCTGGGAACGTTGTCGGCGGACGCCACGGGATCCGGGAACTGCTGACTCCCGTCGCGCCGGCGGCGTCACGGTATTCGCCGCACGACAGCCCGCAACACGTCCTGGTCGTGCTGGTGCACGGTCACTGTCACCGGACCGCGCTCGCCGTGTTCGGTGCTCGCCGCCACCTGCCAGGGTTTCCCCCGCACGGCGTACCGGAGGAAACACGCGTCGACCTCGATCGGCCCCCCCGGGGCCGTCATGCCCGCCTCTCGCAGTGCCGACTCCAGGAGCACCAACCCGGGAACGTGGTCGTTCCGGGCCGCCGTACCGCGCACGAACCGGTACACCCCCGGCGACATGAAACGCAGCTCGGCCTCACCTCGGCAGCGCGGAGTCCCGGAAGAGCAGGCGCTGACCGTGTACGCCAGCGCGGTCAGCTGGCCTCGACGAAGCACGGCGTTGTGGCACAACACTTCCACGCGCACGGCATCGGCAGGCGTGTCCGCCGCGGCGGAGTCCTGCCAGGACAGTCGTTCGAGAATGACGTGGTGGTCGGTGGGCACGTGGTAACCGAGGTGCGCGGCGAGGATCCCGCCCAGTCGTACCGCGTTCGCCGAGAGCATGTGGCCTGCCGGCCGGTCGTGGGGCCAGCTGATCGTGGCCTCGAACTTCTCGCCGCCCAGCTCATGCCACCCGTCGAGGACAGCCGGTGCGATGATCTCCGCCGCCGTCACCCGTGCCGCCTTCGTGCGGCGGGATCACCGAGCTCCGGTGCCTGCCATCCCGCGTCCTCGGCGTTGAACGTGGTGCCCGGCGCGACGATCTCGTCGATCCGGTCGAGGACATCGGGACCGAGGCTGACCTGCGGGGCCGACAGCAGGCCGGACAACTGCTCGGGGGTTCTCGGCCCGATGATCGCCGACGTCACCACCGGGTGTTCGAGCACGAACGCCAGGGCGAGCTCCGTCATGGACAGTCCGCTCTGCTCGGCGAGCTCTGCCAGGTCGTCCGTCACGGCCAGCTTCTCCTGGTTGGCACGCAACGACATGTCGTACCGCCGCGGCCACCGTGCGGACCGCTTCGTGTCTGGCACGGCCTTTCCGGAGCGGTACCTGCCGGTCAGCCAGCCGCCCGCCAGCGGACTCCAGGTGACCACACCCATGTCGTGGCGGCGGCAGGCCGGCAGGACGTCGGCCTCGACTCCCCTTGCCAGCAGGGAGTACGGCGGCTGCTCGCACACGAACCGTTCGGTCGAACGTCTTTCGGCGCTCCACTGCGCCTCGACGATCTGGTCGGCCGGGAAGGTGGAGCTGCCCAGATAGCGGACCTTGCCGGTCCGGACCAGGTCGGTGAGCGCGCCGAGTGTCTCGTCGATGTCGGTCATCGGATCCGGGCGGTGCACCTGGTACAGGTCGATCCAGTCGGTGCCCAGCCGCCGCAGGCTGTTCTCGGCCGCTTGGATGATCCACCGGCGGGAGTTGCCCCGGAAGTTCGGATCGGGTCCCATCGGCGCGTGGACCTTGGTACACAGCACGATGTGCTCGCGGCCGTGTCGCCGCGCGAGTGCCTTGCCGATGATCTCCTCCGTGCGGCCCGCGGAGTAGACGTCGGCGGTGTCGATGAAGTTGATCCCGGCGTCCAGCGCCTCGTCGATGATCCGGATCGAGCTGTCGGTGTCGTTGTGGCCCCATGAGCCCAGCATCAACGTGCCGAGGCACAGCGGGCTCACCCGCATCCCGGTCCGTCCGAGGTACCTGTACCGCACCCGTCACACCCTTCGTGGAGTCGGCTCGCTACTTGAGGAACCCGTTGCCGTCCGCGGGGACCACGACGATGGAGCGTGGATGTTCACCGCGCATCAACAGGCTCCTGAGCCTGCCGCGGATCAGTTCCGGGGTGACCCGGTCGGTGTCCGTGACGTGGACCGTCAGATCGAAGTACGTCTCGCCGTCGCCGTCGACGAGTACCCTCGGGGCGCTGTGGGTCACTCCCGGGATGGAGTGGGCGGCCTGTCGCACCGAGTCGAACGACACCTTCTCGCCCCGGATCACGGCGAAGTTCGAGAGCCTGCCCCGGAAGTAGTGGTACCCGTCACCGTCCACCTCGAACAGGTCGCCGGTGGCGACGATTCCGGGCGCCACCAACGACTGCCGCCGGGACTCGCCGACGCTCCGGAGCAACGCGGTGTCGGTGTGCACCAGCAGCTCGCCGACCCCGTCGACGTCCGGGGCGTTCAGGCTCGTGGCGACCCCCGCGAGCGGCAGGCCGACGGAGGAATGGCGCCGTACGGGTTCTTCGTGCGCCGAGAGCGTGCTGACCCTCGGCCCGGCCTCGGTCAGGCCGTAGGTGACATACAGCTCCGAGCCCGGCACCAGCGTGAGCAGGCTCGACACCTGTGCGGCCGCGAGCCGGTCGCCACCGACCGTCAGCATGCGCAGCCCTGGCGGGAGCCGATCCCCCCTGGCCAGCAGCTGCCGCACGATCGTCGGCGTCACCGACGAGGCCGTGATCGCGTGCTCGGCGATCACGGCGCGGTAGGCGGCGGGTGTGAACGGTGGCGCGGCCAGCACGAGCCGTGCTCCGGTGACCAGGGCGGCGAAGGCCTGCGCGACGATGGCGAACGAGTAGAACAGGGGCAGGTTGACCAGCACCACGTCGCCGGCACGCAGTCCGACGGCGGTGGCATGCCTGCGTGCGTTGCGTCGCAGTGAGATGACCTCGTGCAGACATGCGCTGAACATGCCGGAAGTCCCCGAGGTGAGCATGAGCACGTCACCGGGGCGGTACCGCCTGGTCGCCGCCGCGGCGAACCTGGCCACGGGTTGACCGCCGACCACCGCGGCCCGGTTCGTCCGGTCGACCCTGGCGCGGATCAGCGCCGCCGCGCCCACCTGCTCCGCCAGCTGAGCGAGTCGGACGGACGGCGTCGCGGGCGAGACGGCGAGCGGCACCAGCCCGCTGAGCAACGCCCCGAAATACTGGGTCAGCAGCGGCAGGCCGTTGGACAGCGCGATGATCACCGCCGATCCGACCGGCAGACCGAGCGCCGCCAGATCCGCCAGCACGGCGTCGAGGTCCGCCCCGTCGGAGTTGAGATCCGTGGTACGGGCCAGCAGCGCGGCGACGTCCTCGTACCGTGGAGCCGCCCGTTCGGTCATCGCGTCGTACCGAGCAGGACGCGGGTCAGGTCACCGGCCATGTCCGGCTCGCCGTCCCGCCCGAGCCTGGTGACCGCGCACCGCGCGTGGTGGACCTGCCCGTCCCCGTCGGTTCGCCGGTCATGGACCGCCAGCACGACGTGGGTGGCCTGGCCTGCCCGCAGCCAGCCTGCCGCGACCAGCACGGCCGGACCGACACCGGCGGGGACGCTCATCGCGAGCGTGACGCTCGGCCCCCGGAACCTCCCGGTGAGGCAGGACAGACCGGCCAGCGAACCGGGATTCGCGCCGGCGAACCGGAGTGGCGACACCCGGCCGCGAGCCGTCATGCCGGCGATCGACCGGATCGTCCGTGCGGTGCAGGTCTCGCTCAACGCCAGGATACCGACGTCGTCGGCCGCACCGTCGTGCCCAAGACTCTCGCCGCAGCTGTCCAGGGCCCGCCGCACGGCCGCGTCGACCAGCCAGGCCACCGGGTCGGCGTACAGGGACGACCTGTTGCGGCTGTACGTGTCGGGCTCGGTGGCAGTCAGTTCGGCGAAGCCGGTCATGGTGAGGTCAGTCATGGGCGTACTCGGGTCCGCTGAACAGCAGTGCCGTGTTGAAGCCGCCGAAGCCCAGTGTGAGGCTGATCCCGACCGACCCGTCGAAGCCGAGTGGTCGTCCGTCCGGCAGCCGCAGCCGCGAGCCCGGCATCGGGGTGACCAGGTTGCACACGGGCGGGACGGTGTGGTCCCGCAACGCCACGATCAGGGTGACGGCCTCGATGGCGCCGCACGCACCCAGGCTGTGGCCCAGCGCGCCCTTGGTGGCGTAGACGACGGGCCCGGCCTGGTCGGCGAACACGGCGGTCAGGCTCGCCGCCTCGACCGCGTCGTTCACGGGGGTGCCGGTGCCGTGGGCACTGACGACGGCGACGTCCGAGCGCGTCAGCCCACTGCCGGACAGACTTCGCCGGATGGCCGCCGTGACACTGTGGCCCGCGGGATCGGGTGCCGTCATGCCGTGGGCGTCGTTCGACGATCCCCACCCCCGCAGCACCGCGTGGATCGGCGCGGCGCGCCCGCGGGCCGACGCGAGTGACTCCAGCACGAGGAAGGCGGCCCCTTCACCGAGCAACATGCCGGAACGATTCGCGTCGAACGCCCGAAGCGTGTCGGCGGTCATGGTGCCGAGCGCGGAATGCCCGAGCCGTTTCGCGAGCGTCACGATGTCGGCACCGCCGCAGACACAGATCTCGCACTGTCCACTCCGGATCATCTCGGCGCCGACCGCGATGCTGTCGGACGCGGCGGAACACGCCGTGGTCACGCTGAGCGGCTCGTGTGGATGACCGATCCGCTCGGCACTGGCCGCCGCCCACCGGTAGAGCGAGTCCGCGCCTGTGTCGAGGTGGTCGCCGTAGCTCGTACCCAGCACCAGACGGACGCCGGGATCGTCCGGCGCGACCCCGGCATCGGCGAGTGCCGCACGCAACGACCTGGCACTCAGGACGAGCTGTCGTTCGGCCGGGGGCAGGTCCGGGTCCACGTCGGGCACCATGGCCACGAGCTCGCTGCGCAGCCTGGCCCGCTCGGCAAGCTTCCGAAAGCCGTGCTGTCCGTCGAGCAGTCGCTGCCACACGGCTTCGATGTCGTCGCCGAGCGGGGTCGAGAAGGCCATCCCGGTGACACACGGCGTGCTGTCGAGCCGACGACCTCTGTCCTCTGCCATGGGTTTCCGGCGCGGGTCAGGTGTTCTGCGCGGTCGACGGGGCACCTACCGCATCGCCGTTCTTCACACGGTCGACGTAGCCGACGATGTTGGCGATGGTCGAGAAGTTGTCGGCGTTGAAGTCGTCATCCTCGATCTCGATGCCGAAGGTGTCCTCGAGTTGTGCGCGAAGTTCGACGAAACCGAGCGAATCGACGCCGAAATCATCGCGGAGGCCCGCGTCGTCGTCCATTTCGTTAATCGGCACCTCCACGTACACCTTTGACACAAGAATACTTCTCACAGTATCCGATGTGCTCATTCTCGTGCCTTCTCCCGGTGTGGGCGACAGATTCCCGGCTGGTGACCGACACTACCAACGGGCAATGACGCCGAACCTGTCACGTAAATCGGGTACACGCCGTTCGTCAGCCGTGTTCGACCAGAAAGCCCGGAACTTTCTCCAGCTCGGCCGGTGTTTTCACGGCCAGGACGGGGGTGCCCTGCATGTCCCGTTTGAGCAGTCCGGCCAGCGCGCCGGCCGGCGGCAGCTCGATCGCCGCACGCGCTCCGAGACGCCCGAGGGTGCCGAGGCACGCCTCCCACCGGACCGGGCCGCTGACCTGCGTGATCAGCCGCTCCATGAAGCCATCGCCGGTGGTGACGACGGTGGCGTCGGCGTTCGACACGATCGGCCGGATCGGGTCGCTGACGCGGAACTGCCTGGCCTGCACGGCGAACTTCTCCCTGGCCGGCTCCATGTAGCGGGTGTGGAACGCCCCGGCGACGTCGAGCCGCACGACCCGGCTGTCCGCGGGCGGCCGCTCGGCGAGCTCTGCCAGTGCGGACACCGGCCCACCTGCGACGATGTGGCCTGGACTGCTCCGGTTGGCCTGATCGAGGTCGAGCTCGGCCAGCCGGGCGCGGACCTCGTCGGGGTCCCCGCCGAAGACCACCGACAGCCCCGTGGCCTCGCTCGCGCACACCGTGGCCAGCTCGGCGCCGCGGATGGCCGCGAGATGCACCGCGTCGGCCGGTGTGACGATGCCGGCGATGGCGGCGGCAGCCAGCTCGCCGATGGAGTTGCCCGCCACCGGGATGGTGTCCGGCACCTCGGTCCGCTGTCGCAGCAGGTCGTAGGCCATCACCGTGAGCGAGACGACCAGCGGGGCGATGTGCGCGGTGTGCGCGATTTCGTCGTCATCCGCCGTGGTGCCGAGTCGCACCAGATCGAGGCCGCTCGCGTCACCGAACTCTTCGATTCGGTCACGGACGCCGTCAATCCCGAGCCACGGTTCGAGCATGCCGGACTCGTGCGATGCGAGACCGGGGGAGATGAGGGGGGCACCTGGTGCCAGGAATGCAATCACCACACGAGTGAACAACGCCGGAGGGTACTTAGTCGAGGCCGGCCGAGAAACCCGGGTTTGGCGGGCCTCCGCCTTGCTTGACACCTCGTCGACGCCGTGGGTAACCTCCGACTCGGCTGACCATGGGCGTCTGTCTTCTGTCGCAGGCCGGTATTCACAGAAAAACAGTCCGGCGAATTCCCGGTGTCTTGTGCGCATGTTCGCGGCGGCCTGACGGCCGTTCCCGCCTATGTGGCGTGCGACGATTCGGCGAGGAAGGAAATCCTGTTATGCGTGTGTTGTTCGCGTCGCTGCCCGCGGCAGGCCACCTGTTCCACCTTGTGCCGCTGGCCTGGGCGCTGCGGGCGCAGGGGCACGAGGTGCTGGTGGCCTCCTACGACGGAGCCGAGATCGTCGCCGACGCCGGCCTCCACGTCTCGAACATCGCGCCGGGACTGAACATGTTCGAGGAGGCGTTCGTGCGCGGTGGCACGAAGCGGCCAGACCTCCTCGAGCGGGTGCAGGCCAGCATGGGCGGCGACCGCGAGGCGCTGATGACGCTCTACGCGTTCGTCAATGACACCGTCGCCGACCGCATGGTGGCTCTGGCACGGGACTGGCGGCCCGATCTGGTGGTGTACGAGTACTTCTCGCCGGTCGGCCAGGTGGTGGCCGCCGCGCTCGGCGTGCCGGCGGTGCAGTTCGACTTCGGCTTCAGCTTCACACCGCCGCTGATCGCCGTCATGCTCGAACAGATGCGGGACACCTTCGTCCGCAACGGAGCTACCGAGCCGCCGCCCGAGCCGTTGATCGTCCACAATGTACCCGACAGCATGCTGAGCGAGCCGCGACCGGGTCTGGCGGTCCGCTCGGTGCCCTACAACGGCGGAGCCGAACTGCCGGAGTGGTCGTCGCGTCGTCCCGAGCGGCCGCGGGTCGTGATCTCCTTCGGCACCAGCATCGCCGCGATGAGTGGCCTGGACCGGGTCAAGCGGACCGTCGAGGCCGCGCGGGACGTGGATGCCGACTTCGTCATGGCGATGGGGTCCACCGACCTGACCGAGCTGGGCGAGTTGCCCGCCAACGTCCGGAGCGTGGGCTGGATGCCGTTGCACGTGCTGCTCGCAGGCGCCGGCGGGCTGGTGCATCACGGCGGGTCGAGCACGACCTTCACGGCACTGCATTCGGGTGTGCCGCAACTGGTGCTGCCCAACGGCTCCGACTGTTTCATCAACGCCAGGACGGTGGCCGCCAGAGGGCTGGGTCTGACCGGGGAGCCCGAGGACATCGACACCGCGCTGCTCCGAAGGCTGATCGACGACGACAAGCTGCGTGCGAACGCGGCGGAGGTCCGTGCGGAGATCGACGCGATGCCGGCCCCGGCGACACTCGTCCCGGAGTTCGAACGGCTCGCGCGACGAGAGTAGTCCTCTCGGTCGTCGTCGATGGTGGATGGCAGGACGCCCGTCCGTCGGTCAGGCGTCCTGCCATCCATCGGTCACGACCTGTCGGTTGTCGTGCCGGTGTGAACCGGCAGTGCGGTTAGCCCCCGTAGAACCAATCCTGGGCGCCACCGCAGTTCGTTCTCCGGGCAACCGAGTGTGAGATCGGGGAACCGGTCGAACAGAGAGCGGATCGCGATCTCGCCCTCCACTCGAGCGAGACCGGCGCCGACGCAGAAATGTATTCCGTGGCCAAAGGAGAGGTGCGAGTTGCCCGAACGTGAGATGTCGAACTCGTCACCGTCGGCGAACTGTACCTCGTCCCGGTTGGCCGAGCCGATCACCGCCATCACGACCGATCCCGCCGGTATGACGACTCCGTCGAGGACGATCTCCTCGGTCGCCGCCCGTGGCGTACTCCGGTCGACCGGACTGGTGAACCGGAGCATTTCCTCGATCGCGGACGGGAGGAGCTCGGGCGATTTCCTGAGCGCGGCCAGCTGGTCGGGATTGGTCAACAGGGCGAGCGTTCCGTTGGCGATCAGGTTCGTCGTCGTCTCGTGCCCGGCGACGAGGAGCTGAATCATGGTTCCGATGAGTTCTGTCTCGGTGAGTTGCCCCTCGTCCCCGGCTGCGGGAACGAGCTGGGACAAAAGGCCCCGCTGTTCTTTGCCGGAAGGACCCGCGGACCTGACGGCGGCGATCTGCTCGGCGAGGTACGCGCGGATTGCCAGCCCGCCCGACTCCGCGTCGTCCCTGGTAGCGGCCGAGATCGCCGGCGTCATGAGTGCGGTGATCCAGCGCCGGAAGTCGCCGCGGTCGCTGCTCGGCACGCCGATCAGCTCGCAGATGACGGTCAGCGGGAGGGGATAGGCGAAGATTTCGATCATATCGACGGGACCGCTTTCCTCGGCGGCCGCCATGTCGTCGAGCAAGCTGTCCGTAAGCGCCTGGATTCGTGGCTTGAGCGCGTCGATCCGACGTCGGGTGAATTCCTTGCTGACGATTGACCGCAGCCTCGTGTGGTCGGGCGGATCACTGGTGAGCATGTTTGCGCCGGTGCCTGCCTCGCCGTTTTCGTTGACGATTCCGGCGGCGTGCGCCCATTGTGGGAAGTTGCGTGGGGCCTTGGACAGCCGCGCGTCACCGAGAGCGGCCTTGACCTGCGCATGGCCAGTGACGAGGAATACATCCTCCGGTCCGCCGGGTGGACGTACCCGGTGGACCGTGGCGTCTCTGCGCAGCCGCGCGTATTGGGGGTGTGGATTGTTTATCATTTCCGGACTCCACAAGTCCAGCGAGATGGCGGTCATGATTGCGAACGTAGCAGAACATGTCCGCGAGTTGGACTGGTTGCGTCGAACGGAAACGTGGGGCACTATTGGGTCAGTCGTCAACCTGGGAGCAGAATGTACGACTTAGGTCCGATGCGTGCTTTCGTGTCGATGAATATTTCCAGGGCAGTGCTCGCGGCATTCTCCGCTGCCGGTGACCCCGCGGCACAAGTGCTCGGCAACCGCCCGCCGGTCGACCCCTATCCGCTGTACGAGCGGATCCGGGCGCGCGGCGAGCTGTGCCGCAGCCGCCTCGGCATCTACCTGACGGCGTCCTACGCCGTGTCCAGTTCCGTGTTGCGGGACCAGCGGTTCGGGGTCGTGCCGGACGCCGAGAGCTCCGGCATCGACTGGAACCTGCGTCCCGGTGACGCGGAAACCCTCGTGCATCCGGTGGAGCACTCGCTTCTGATGATGAACCCGCCGCAGCACACCAGGTTGCGCAAGCTGGCCGCGCCCTGGTTCACCCCGCGGGCGCTGAGCACCCGGGTCGACCGGATCGAGCGGATCGTCGAGCACACCCTCGACGAGATCGGCGATCGCGAGCAGTTCGACATCGTCGCCGACTTCGCGGTGCGCGTGGTGATCCGGGTGATCTGCGACCTGTTCGAGGTACCCGACACGGGCATCGAGGAGTTCGCCAGGTGGGGTGGCACGCTGGCCGGCACGATCGGCGGGCTGCGGTCCAACGACGAGCGCAGGCGGGTGCGGGCCACGCTGGTCCAGATGACCGCGTTCTTCGAGGACGTCGTGGAACGGCGTCGGGCGACGCCGGGTGACGACGTCATCAGCAGCCTCGTCTCCGCCACTGTGGACGGTGCGCCGCTGGCCCGGCGGGACCTGCTGGCGTTGTGTGGTCTGTTGCTCGCCGCGGGATTTGAGACCACGGTCAACGTGATCGGCAACGGGGTGCTCGCCCTGATGGGCAACGACGATGTCAGGCACGACCTGCTCGCCGCGCCGGAGCTCGCCGGGCCGGTGCTGGAGGAGGTGCTCCGGTTCGACTCACCGGTGCAGTACACCGCGCGGGAGGCGCTCGAGCCGGTGCGGCTGGCAGGCGTCGACCTGCCCAGGGGAGCGATGGTCGTGGTGCTGATCGGTGGCGCGAACCGGGATCCCGCCGTGTTCGACGATCCGGCGCGGTTCGACCCGGCGCGGAGCAACAACCGTGACCATCTGTCCTTCTCCTCCGGCATCCACTACTGCCTCGCCGCCGGGCTCGGCCGGATCGAGGGGGAGGTGGCCCTGCGCCGGCTGTTCACCCGCTTCCCCGACCTGCGCATCGTCGGACCGGTGCCCCGGCAGCCGAAGCGCAACATCCGGGGACCACAGCGGATGGTGGTCGCGACCGGTACCCGACGCCGGGCCGGGACAGAGGTCTGATCCACGCACGGCGGGTGTGCCGTGCCGGTAGCTCGAGGTGAAAGCGGTGACGATGATGGGAACCGGCTCGTGGAACGTGCTTTCCGGCACCGACACGGACAGGGTCGTGCTGGCGGTCGACTTCCCGGCCGCGGGCCGGCCCGCGGGAAGCTTCGCGGACCTGGCCTCGCTGCTGGACGTCCAGTGCTCGGTCTGGGAGTGCGTCCCGCCGTCGGTGGGTGTGCCGACCTCGTTCGGCATCGAAGCCGGCATGCGGGGTGACGACTACGTCGACCGATGGCTCGGGGACGTCCGGGCGAGCGGGCGCGAGGTCCTCGCGGTGATGGGGTACTGCTCGGGCTGCGGCTTCTCCGCGCTGCTCGCGGAACACATCGCGCAGTGGCAGGAGATGCCGAAGCAGGTGCTGTTCGACCCGGACGCACCCTCGACGTCCTATGTGTACTGGCAGTTCCACCGGGTGATCGGCGAGTTCTCGGTGGTGCTCTCCCCGAAGGAGATCATCGCCGCCCAGCAGGCAGGCAAGAAGCTGGCCGACGAGATCGTGGACCTGGCCGAGCTGAGCTACGCCCTGTTCACGATCTTCATCGAGGTCGGCGCCACCGGGTTCGACCGGGCGGGCATCGGCGGCGCCCACCGGGCCGACCTGACCTCGCACTTCGCCTCCTACCTCGCCTACATCGTCGCCTCGTCGCAGCTCGACCCGCTCCGCGCCTGGAAGGTGGCCACGGCGATCAGCTCGACCGCGCCGGGCGCCGGCGGCAAGATCGCCCAGGAGGAGTTCCGCTTCGACATCGACCATCTGGATCTGCTGCGGGACACCGACGTCGCCCGGCGGGTGAGCGAGGTGCTGGGGTAGTGGGTCCTACCGCGGCAAGTGTGTCCACATCAGACTGGCGAGTGCCTGCCCGGCAGGCGGGCAGGGGGTGTCGAGTTGGGACTGTCGGAGACGACCGCGACACGCAAGGAGCAGGCGCTCTGGCTGCTCGAGCGGGTGGTGCCCGGGATCGGGATCAACAACCTCTCGGTGGCGTTCCGGGTTGACGGACGGATCGATCCGGCGGCCATCGAGGGCGCCATCCGGCTGCTGCTGCGCAGGTACGAGGCGCTGCGGACGGTGTTCCACGCCGACGGCGCGGTCCTGCGCCGCGAAGTCCTGCCGCCCGGCGACCTCGACGTCGTGGTCCATTGGCACCGGTCGAGCGCCGATCGGCTCGACACCGACCTCGTGAACTTCGTGGCGGAGCCGTTCGAGCTGCGTGGTGGCCCGCTGGTCCGAGCGGCCTGCTTCCACTCCCCGGCCGGTGACACGGTCTGCGTGGCGGTGCACCACCTCGTCTTCGACGCCACGTCCTCGTCGATCCTGTTCGGTGACCTGGTCTCGGTCTACCGGAGTCTGGCCGGGGGCGAGCCGCCGGCAGGAGAGCTGTGCGAGCCGGTGCCGGCGTTGCGCGATCCGGAACCTCCGGACAGCAGCGTCGCCTTCTGGCGGGAGCACCTTTCCGGCCACCGCGCGGGCAGGCTGGCGCTGCCCGTCGACCCACGCGCCGAGCCGGGCCCGTTCGCCGCCGTGGTCCGCTACGAGCTGTCCGCCGAGACCACCGAGGTCGTCGAGCGGATGCGCGAGCAGTTGCGTGTGCCGGAGGCCGTGCTGCTGCTCGCCGTGTACTACCTGCTGCTCGCGACGCACGGCGTGGGTGTGGACGTGGTCGTCGGTTCGCCGGTGAACACCAGGGGACGGCTCTCGGCGCGGGCGGTCGGTTATCACGTCAACCTGCTCGCGCCCCGGGTCGAGCTCGATCCGGCCCGGAGCTTCCGCGACCTCGTCACCCAGGTCCGCCGCACGTTCTTCGCGGCGATGGCCCACGGCGACCTGTCCGTGGACAGCGACCTGGCCGACGAGCTGCCGAGAACCGCGCCTGGCCGCCGTGAACCGCTCTTCAGGTACGTGTTCAACTACGTGTCCGAGATGGGGTTCCCCGCGCTGGACATCGGCGGCGCACCGGTGCGTCCGGTCCTCGTCGACAACCCGTACAGCAAGTTCGACCTGGTGCTGTTCGTGCTCCCGTCGGCGGGCCGTATCCGGCTGGAGGCCTCGTACCGCGCGGAGACGTTCCGCCGTGACGACATCGCGGCGATGCTGCGGCGGTACGAGGCCGTGCTCGGCGCGTTCGGCGCGGACGTCGACCAGCCCGTCGAACGGGTCTGGGCCGGCACGGACGAAGACCGCGCCGTCATCGACGGGGCGCAGCGGTCGGCCACCGGCACGGCGTCGACCGTCCTGGCGGGCGTGGCGGCGCGTGTGGCGGCCACGCCGGGAGCGGTCGCGATCAAGGACGGGGATCGAGCAGTCACCTACGGCCAGTTGTGGCAGGCGGCGACGGCCACTCGCGACTCGCTGGTGGCTTCCGGTCTCGCCGGAGGTGACGTGGTGGCCGTGTTCGCGCCGCGTGGTCCGGAACTGGCCGCCGCGGCACTGGGGGTGTGGCTCGCGGGTGGCGCGTACGTGCCCGTCGACCTGAACTACCCGGTCCGCCACATCGTCGACGTGTTGTCCGACTCCGGTGCCACGGCGGTGCTCGGTGTCGACGGGGTCGAGGTGCCCAACCTGCCCGTGTACCCCGTCGTCCAGGTGACCGACACGACGACAGGCGATGTCGCCACCCCCGTCGTCGACCGGTCCGCGTGCGCGTTCCTGCTGTACACCTCGCCGACGATGGGCAGGCCGGTCGGCACCCGGGTCACCCACGGCAACCTGGCCAACGCGCTCGCCCACCTCGCCGACGAGGTGGGCGGAGGAACGACGGCCTGGTTGTCCCCGTTCGCCACCGGCATGTCGGCGGCGGAGCTGTTCCTGCCACTGGTCGACGGCCACCGGGCGGTCGTGGCGCCCGACGAGGCGCGGACCGACGGCGCCGTCCTGGCCGAGGTGCTCGACGACCACGAGGTACGGATCGTCCAGGCCACGCCGACGACCTGGCGGCGAGTGCTGGGAGGAGTGGCCGACCGACTCGCCGGACGGCGCGTGCTCTGCGGCGGTGAGTCGCCACGTCCCGGTCTGGCCGCCGCGTTGGCGGCCACCGGGTGCGAGGTGTTCTCGTTCTTCGGCACCGACGAGACGACCACGTACTCGATCGTGGGCCGGGTGGGACCGGACGACGACCACTCGTCACTCGCCGGCCGGCCGGTGGCCAACACCAGGTTGTTCGTCGCCGACGAGGACGGTCGCGAGGTGCCGCCCGGCGTGCGCGGCGAACTGTGTGTGGCCGGGGCGGGAGTGGCCCTGGGCTACCGCAACCGGCAGGAACTGGCCACGCGGCGGTTCGCGGAGCACGCCGGGTACGGCCGGTACTTCCGGACCGGGCACGAGGCGTTGCTCCGGTACGACGGGGAATGGGAGCTGGTCGCGGGCCCGGGGCGCACGGTCGTCGCGGGCGGCGAACGGATCGAGCTGGATCGGCTGGAGCGCGTGCTCAGCCGGGTGGGCGGCGTCGAGGACGTCGCGGTGGTCATGGTCGGCGACCCGGACACCGACGGTGCGGTGGTGGCGTTCGTGGTCCCGGAAACCGCCGTGCGACGTGTCGCGGATGCCGTGGTGCTCGGCGACGTCGTCGGCCTTCCCGGGCTACCGACCACTGTGGACGACCGAGTCGACTACGCGGCCCTGGTGCGGCTCGCCTTCAGCAGGCGGATCGAGGACACCGGCCGGGCCGCGCTCGCGGAAGGCGCGGTCGGCCTGGCCCCGACCATGCTCTCGCTGTGGCGGCTGCTGCTGGGCCGTGACGATCTGGACAGCGAGTCGAACTTCTTCGTGGCCGGCGGTTACTCGCTGCTGGCCGCGCAGCTGGCCGAACGGGTCGAGGCGATCACCGGCGTGCCGCTGCCGTTGGTCGAGGTGTTCGAGAACCCGACACCGAGTGCCCTCGCCGAGAAGGTCGCCGCTCTGCTCCCCGCCACCGACAGCGATCTCGCGCCGGTCGGTTCCGAGACCGGACCAGAAGGGAAGCTCACGTGAGCGCCATACTGTTCTGCTGCCCCTTCGCCGGCGCGGGCGCGTCGTTCTACCGGTCGTGGGCTCCGCCTGCGAACTCCGGCATCCGGATCGTCCCCGTCCAGCTGCCCGGTCGCGAGGAGCAGTTCACGCGGCCGGCCCACCAGCGGATGGAGGAGGCGGCGGCGGACGTCCTCGACCAGGTCCAGGCCGCGGCGGCGCCCGACGACGACCTCGCCCTGTTCGGCCACAGCTTCGGTGCCGCGCTGGCGTTCGACGTCGCGCGACGCCTCGTGGCGCGGGGCGGACACCGGCTCGTCCGGCTGTTCGTCAGCGGCTCGGCGGAGCCGCTGACTCCGCTCGAGGACGACTCGAGCGGACTGCGGGACGACGAGTTCGTGGCCCGTGTCGCGGAGATCGCCGGGTTCAGCCATCCAGCGCTCGCGGACCCGCAGCTGCGGCAGATCCTGCTGCCGGCGCTGCGGGCCGACGTGCACATGCGGGAGTCCTACCGTCCCGGTGCGGTGGCGCCACTGCCGGTCCCGGTCACCGCGGTCCGCGGCGAGACCGATCACCTGGTGTCCGCCGAGGACTGCGCCGGGTGGGCACGGGTGACCTCGGTCGGCTGCGACGTGCGCGAGGTGCCGGGGGACCACCTGTACCTCGCCGAGGACCCCGGCCCGCTGCTCGAGCTGATCGCCGAGGTGCTGTCCGGCGCCGGGTTACCGGGGTACGGCACTACATGACGGACATGCAATGGGCCGGATCCGGCCGGGAGCACGGTGTCGGCGTCAGCACGGCCGCACTGGGCGACCTCACCGCCGACCTCGACCTGCTGGTGGCCGCCGCGGCGGTCGTGTTGTCGCGCTACACGGGCGACGCGACCGTGTCCGTCGCGATCCGCGACGACGCAGGCTGGCAGGCGGTGAACGTCCCGGTGGACGACGCCGCGGCGGCGGTCGATCACGTCGCCACGACGGTCTTGTCGCCGCGACGGCCGCTCCCGCCGGACGACAGGCCGGTCATCGCGTGCCAGGGCGCCCAGCACGTCATCGGCGAGCAGCGGTTCCCGATCCTGCTGGTCTCGATGCCCGGGCAGGTCGTCTGCCGGTATCGCCGTGATCTGGTGGACCGGCCGGCCGCCGACTGGCTGGTCCACTGCGTCCGCGCCGTGCTCGGGCAGCTCACCGCCCCGGGCGCCGGGCCCGTCGGTTCGATCGACCTGCTGGCCGGCGCACCACCTGGACCGACACCGCTCGGGCCGTCCGATCCGGCGGCCGCGCGGCCGGCACGGACCGTGCCCGAACTGGTCCGGGAGCAGGCCGACTCACGGCCGGACGCCGTCGCACTGGTCGGCGGCGGGCGGCGACTGTCCTATCGGGAGCTGGAACGTGCTGCCTGCGCCGTGGCCCGGCTGCTGCACGAGCGTGGCGTGACCCGAGGCAACCGTGTCGGCGTGTGCCTGGACCGTTCGCCGCTGCTCGTCGTGGGCCTGCTGGGCGTGATGAAGACCGGCGCCGCCTATGTCCCCCTGGCCCCGGCGCTGCCGGCCGCCCGCCTGGCGTACCTGGTTCGGGACGCCGACCTTGCCACCATCCTGGCCGAACCCGACACACGGGCCACTGTGGACGGGCTGGACGACGGGGTCCGGACGCTCACGCTCACCGAGGAGGTGTTCGACGCCGCCGACCCGGTGCCGGACCAGCCGTGGACATGTGCCACGGACGACCCCGCCTACCTGATCTACACCTCCGGTTCCACCGGCGAGCCGAAGGGCGTCGTCGTCGAGCAGCACAACGTCGCCGCCCTGCTCGACGCGGCCACCGAGTTCGGCTTCGGGCCGGGGGACGTGTGGACCGCGTTCCACTCCTATGCCTTCGACTACTCGGTGTGGGAGATGTGGACGTGTCTCACCACCGGCGGACGGCTGGTGATCGTGCCGGTCGACGTGCTGCGCGATCCGGTCGAACTGCACCGGTTGCTGCGTGCCGAGCACGTCACGGTCCTCAACCTGACGCCTTCCGAGTTCGCCCCGCTGTTGCGCGTGGACGGCGGCGAGGAGCCGCTCGCCGACCTGCGGATGCTGTTCTTCGGCGGTGAGCAGCTGGACACCGGGATGCTGGTGCGGTGGTTCGACCGCTACCCGGAGAACAGCTGCCGGGTGGTCAACATGTACGGCATCACCGAGACCACCGTGGTCTGCACCTGGGGTCCGGTGACCCGCGGCCGTGCGTTGTCGGGCAGCCTGTCGATCGGTGCCGCCATCCCGGGCTGGTCGGTGGAGGTGGTCGACGGGCAGGGCCGTCGCGTTCCGCCCGGTGTGGCGGGGGAGCTGGTGATCAGGGGAGCCGGCGTCACGCCCGGCTACCACCGGCGGCCCGAGCTGACCGCCCGCCGGTTCGTCGCCGACCGCCGGTCCTCCCGTGCCGGTGCACGCCAGTACCGCAGCGGTGACCGTGGCCGCATGCTGCCGGACGGCGAGATCGACTACCTCGGCAGGCTCGACGAACAGGTCAAGATCCGTGGCCACCGGGTGGAACTCGGTGAGATCAGGGCACAGCTGCTCACCGACCCGGCCGTACTCGCCGCGGCGGTCGTGCTGAACCGGCGCGGCGACGGCGAGGCGCGCCTGGACGCGTACGTGGTCGGTGCCGTCACCGATCGCCTGGCGCTGCGCGAGCGGCTCGGCGAGCGGCTCCCCGCGTACATGGTGCCGAGCAGCATCACGGTCGTTGGCGAGCTTCCGCTGACCCACAACGGAAAGCTGGACGTCGCCAGGCTGCCGCCGGTGCGGCCGTTCACCACGACGGCTGGTGCGGCCGAGGGCACCGCGTTGGAGCACGAGGTGGGCCGGGTCTGGTCGGACGTGCTCGGCCTCGTCGTCGCCCCGGACGACAACCTCTTCCTGGTCGCCGGGGGGAGCTCGCTGTCCGCGGCGAAGATCGCCGCCCAGCTCAGGGAGGCCGGGCTCGGCGAGATCTCGGTCCGCGACATCTACGAGAACCCGACCGTGCGTGCGACCGCCACCAGGTTGGCCGCGGACCGACCGTGAGGCAGGACATGCACGCGACACCACTCGACGAGCCGATCGCCATCGTCGGAATGGCCTGCCGGTTACCCGGCGCCGCCGATCCGGCCGCCTTCTGGCAGCTGTTGAGCGACGGCACCAGCGCGATCGTGCCGACGCCTGCCGACCGGTGGGACGCGGACGCGTTGTTCGACGCCGACCCCGCCGCACCGGGCAGGGCGAACACGCGGTGGGGCGGCTTCCTGGCGGCCGTCGACGAGTTCGATCCCGGTTTCTTCGGCATCTCCCCTCGCGAGGCCGCCGCCATGGACCCGCAACAGCGACTGGTGCTCGAACTGGGCTGGGAGGCACTCGAGCACGCCGGCATCGTGCCGGACGCCATACACGGGAGCCGGACCGCGGTCTTCGTCGGAGCCATCTGGGACGACTACGCGAGCCTCGTGCACCGGGGTGGTACGGAAACGATCTCGCACCACACGATGGCCGGACTGCATCGCGGTATCATCGCCAACCGGCTGTCGAGCGTGCTCGGTCTGCGCGGCCCCAGCCTGACCGTCGACTCAGGACAGTCGTCCTCGCTGGTCGCCGTCCACCTTGCCGCGGCGAGCCTCCGCCGCGGGGAGTGCACGCTCGCGCTGGCCGGCGGGGTGAACCTCGACCTGGTGCCGGACAGCACCGTGATCGCCGCGAAGTTCGGCGGGTTGTCGCCGGACGGCCGCTGTCACACCTTCGACGCACGCGCCAACGGATTCGTTCGCGGCGAGGGCGGCGGTGTGGTCGTGCTCAAGCCACTGGCGCGGGCGGTGGCCGACGGCGACGAGATTCACGCCGTCGTCCGCGGCAGCGCGGTGAACAACGACGGTCCCTCCGAGACGCTCACCACCCCGAGCCGCTCGGCACAGCAGGAGGTTCTGCTCTCCGCGTGCGACCGGGCCGGGATCGCCCCCGGCGAGGTGCGGTACGTCGAACTGCACGGCACCGGCACCAGGGTCGGCGATCCGGTCGAGGCCGCGGCGGTGGGTGCCGCCTTCGGCGTGGCCCGAGGCGGGGGCGACCCGCTGCCGGTGGGGTCGGTCAAGACCAACATCGGACACCTGGAGGGTGCCGCCGGTATCGCCGGACTGCTGAAGGTGGTGCTGGCGCTCGAGAACCGACTGATACCGGCCAGCCTGAACTTCGAGACCCCCAGCCCGGCGATCGACTGGGACGCGGTGAACCTCCGGGTGCCGACGAGCACGCAGCCGTGGCCGGCGGGCGACGGCCCGTTGGTGGCCGGAGTCAGCTCGTTCGGCTTCGGCGGGACGAACTGCCACGTCCTGGTGTCGGAGTACCAGGCGGCCCCGCGACCGCGACGCGCCGGCGCCGGGCTCGTGCCCTGGGTGGTGTCGGGCCGGACGACGGCCGCGTTGCGTGCACAGGCCGCCCGCCTCCGGTCCCATGTGGACACCCGGTCCGACCTCGAACCGGCCGAGATCGGGTTCTCCCTCGCGTCCGCCCGCTCCAGCTTCCACCACCGGGCCGTCGTCGTCGGTGACACGCGCGCGGAACTGCTGGCCGGACTGGACGCCCTCGCCGGTGGGGACGTCGCCGCCGGGCTCGTCACGGGGACCGCGGACCTCGACGGCGGTCTCGTCTTCGTCTTTCCCGGGCAGGGCGCGCAATGGGCGGGAATGGGGCTGTCCCTGTGGGAGGACGCGCCGGTGTTCCGCGAGCGGATGCTCGAGTGCGAGCGCGCGTTCGCCCCGTTCGTGGACTGGGCCCTGACGGAGGTGCTCGGGGACGCGGACATGCTGCGGCGGGTGGACGTCGTGCAGCCCGCGTCGTTCGCGGTGATGGTCTCGCTGGCCGCACTGTGGCGGTCCTACGGGGTCGAACCCGACGCGGTGATCGGGCACTCCCAGGGCGAGATCGCCGCCGCGTGTGTCGCGGGAGCGCTGTCGCTCGAGGACGCCGCGGCTGTGGTGACGTTGCGCAGCCGGGCGTTGAGCGCGTTGACGCGGCGCGGCGGCATGGCGTCCGTGCCGTTGGCCGAGGACCGGTTGCGACACCGCATCGGGCAGTACGGCGAGCGGCTCTCCGTCGCCGCGATCAACGGCCCCGCTTCGACAGTGGTGTCCGGTGACTCCGACGCCATCGACGAGGTGCTGGCCGAACTGCTCGGCGACGACGTGCGGGCCAAGCGGATCGCGGTGGACTACGCCTCGCACTCCGCGCAGGTCGAGGCGATCCAGGAGCGGCTGCGGCGGGCGCTCGGCGGTGTGATGGCGAGGACGGCACGGATTCCCTTCTATTCCACGGTGACCGGTGACGAGCTGGCCGGAACCGCGCTGGATGGCGGGTACTGGTACCGGAACCTGCGTGACACGGTGCTCTTCGACCCGACCGTGCGCCGCATGACGCGGGCCGGCTACCGGGCCTTCGTCGAGGTGAGCTCCCATCCTCTGCTGGTCGCCGGTCTGCAGGACACGTTGCGAGACAACGGGACGCCAGGCATGGCCATCGGCACCGTGCGGCGGGACGACGGGGGGCGGGAACGGTTTCTGGCTTCGGTGGGCGAGGCGCACGTCCGTGGCGTCCGTGTCCGCTGGGAGGAGGCGTTCGCCGACGACGCCCGCAGGCGGGTCGAACTGCCGACCTATGCGTTCCAACGGCAGCGGTACTGGTTGGACGACGTGCCTCCCGCGGTCTCGCCCCAGGGTGTCACCGAGTCCCGCGATCCGTGGGAACTGGTGCGCTCGCACGTCGCCGCGGTACTCGGGCACCGTGACCGCGACGCCGTGGACACCCGGCTGCCGTTCAAGGAACTGGGCTTCGACTCGGTCACCACCGTGCGGCTGCGCAACCAGCTGGCCGAGGCCACGTCGCTGGACTTCCCGACAACGGTGTTGTTCGACCATCCCTCGCCCGATCGGCTGGCCGCGTTCCTGGCCGACGCGCTGTCCGGTTCCGGCCGCGGGAGCGGCGAACCAGGTCCGTCGGCGCCACGTCCCGCGCGATCCGGGCCTGCCGCCGACGAGCCGATCGCGATCGTGGCCATGAGTTGCCGCTACCCCGGTGGCGTCAGTACTCCCGAGCAGTTGTGGCAGCTGGTGGTCGACGGTAGGGACGCCATCTCCGGATTCCCCCGTGACCGGGGCTGGGACCTGGCCGCGCTCTACCACCGGGATCCCGACCGGCCGGGGGCCAGCTACGTGCGTGCGGGCGGTTTCCTCGGCGACGCGGGCGGGTTCGACGCGGCGTTCTTCGGCATCGGGCCGCGCGAGGCGGTCGCGATGGATCCGCAGCAGCGGTTGTTGCTGGAGACGGCCTGGGAGGCGGTGGAGCGCGCGGGCATCGACCCGACCACGCTGCGGGGCAGTGACACCGGCGTCTTCGTCGGTGTGATGGGCCAGGACTACGCGCCGCGCCTGGACCAGGGCGGCGAGGAGCTGGCCGGCTATCTGCTCACCGGAGGCTCGACGAGCGTCGCGTCTGGCCGCGTCGCGTACGCGCTCGGTCTGCAGGGCCCCGCGCTGACCGTGGACACGGCCTGTTCGTCGTCGTTGGTCGTCGTGCACCTCGCGGTCCAGGCGTTGCGACAGGGGGAGTGCTCGCTGGCATTGGCCGGTGGTGCCACCGTCATGTCCACGCCGGGCATGTTCGTGGAGTTCAGCAGGCAACGAGGGCTGGCACCGGACGGGCGCTGCAAGCCCTTCTCGGCTCACGCGGACGGCACGGCCTGGGCCGAAGGTGCCGGTGTGCTGCTGTTGGAGCGGCTTTCCGACGCCCGGCGCAACGGCCACGAGGTCCTGGCGATCGTGCGTGGTACCGCGGTCAACAACGACGGCGCGAGCAACGGTCTGACGGCGCCGAACGGCCTCGCCCAGCAGCGCGTCATCCGCCAGGCACTCGCCGCCGCCAGGCTGTCGCCCGACGAGGTCGACGCGGTGGAGGCGCACGGCACCGGGACGAGGCTGGGCGATCCCGTCGAGGCGCATGCCCTGATGGCGACCTACGGCACGGCCCGTCCGGCCGACCGGCCGCTGTTCCTCGGTTCGCTGAAGTCGAACGTGGGACACACCCAGGCGGCCGCGGGTGCCGGCGGCGTCATCAAGATGGTGATGGCGATGCGCCACGGGACACTGCCCAGGACCCTGCACGCCGACGACGCCTCGCCCGAGGTGGACTGGTCCGGGGGCACCGTCCGGCTGCTGACCGAGTCCAGACCGTGGCCTGCCACCGGAAAGCCCCGGCGGGCCGCGGTGTCCTCGTTCGGGATCAGTGGGACGAACGCGCACCTGATCCTCGAACAGCCGCCCGAGGTCCCGCGAGCACGGCCGCACACCGCGGGCCGGGTCGTGCCGTGGGTGATCTCCGCGAAGGATCCCGTGGCGTTGCGCGCCATGGCCGGCCGACTGGCGTCGTGCGCGGACGATCCGGTCGACGTCGGCTGGTCGCTGGCGACCACGCGGTCCGCGTTCGAGCACCGCGCGGTGGTGGTCGGCGCCGACCCGGACGACCTCCGGCACGGCCTGTCCGCGCTGGCCACCGGAGCGACCGCACCCGGAAGGGCAGGCGCGAACGGCACACTCGCGTTCCTGTTCAGCGGCCAGGGCAGCCAGCGCCCGGGCATGGGGCAGGAACTGCACCGGGACGTCCCGGCGTTCGCGGCGGCGTTCGACGAGGTGTGCGCTCGGCTGGACCCGCACCTCGACCGGCCGTTGCGTGAGGTCGTGCTCGCCGAGCCGGGGACGGCCGACGCGGAGCTGCTCGACCGGACCGGGTACGCCCAGCCGGCTCTCTTCGCGGTCGAGGTCGCGTTGTTCCGGGCGCTGTGGAAGTGGGGCCTGCGACCGGATGTCCTGTTGGGACATTCGGTCGGTGAGCTGGCCGCGGCGCACTGCGCGGGCGTGTTCGACCTCGACGACGCGTGCACGCTGGTGCTGGCGAGGGGAAGACTCATGCAGGCGCTGCCGGCGGGCGGTGCGATGGCCTCGATCCAGGCCGGCGAGGCCGAGGTGCTGGCCGGTCCGCGTGACGACAGGGTCGCCGTCGCCGCGGTGAACGGTCCGGCCGCGACCGTGGTCTCCGGTGACGCGGACGCGGTCGACGACGTGACCAGGTACTGGACGGCGCGGGGTCGGGCGACGAAGAAGCTGGCGGTCAGCCACGCCTTCCACTCCCCGCGGATGGACGCGATGGTCGCCGACTTCCACCGCGTCGCGGCCACGCTGACCTTCCGGCCACCCGTCGTCCCGGTCGTCTCCAACGTCACCGGCCGGATCGCCGAACCGGCCGAACTGGGCAGCCCGGACTACTGGGCGGCGCACGTGCGCCGCCCGGTCCGCTTTCTCGACGGCGTCCGCGGCCTCGTGCGCGGCGGCGTGGACCGCTGCCTCGAGCTGGGGCCGGACGCGGTCCTCACGGCGATGGGGCAGGACTGCCTGACGGATGAGGACGACGCGGTCGAGTTCGTCGCGGCGCTGCGCCGGGACCGGCCGGAGCTGGCGACGCTGACCTCGGCGGTGGCGCGGCTGTACACGCTGGGCACGGACGTGGACTGGGCAGCCGCGTTCGACGGGCTCGGCGCAGGCCGCGTCGACCTGCCCACGTATCCGTTCCAGCGCGAGCGGTACTGGCTGCCGGCGGCACGTCCGGGCGGCACACCCGGTGTCACCGCGCTGGACCACCCGCTGCTCAGCGGGGAGATCGCTGTGGCGGACGGCGAGCGGACCGTGTTCGTCGGCGAGGTGTCGTTGGCGGCACACCCGTGGCTGGCCGACCACGCCGTCCACGGCACGGTCGTACTGCCGGGCACCGCGCTGCTGGAGCTGGTGATGACCGCGGCGCGGCGGGTCGGCTGTGACCGTGTCGAAGAGCTGGTCCTGGAAGCCCCCCTCGTGCTGCCGGACGACGGCGGACTCGCGCTACAGGTTCTCGTCGGCGCGCCGGAGGAGTCCGGGCGACGCCCGGTACGTGTCAGTGCCCGACCCGCGACCGGATCGGGCTGGCGGCGGCATGCGAGCGGCACGCTCGCTACGGGTGACGGCCCATCGTCCACGACGGATCCGGTCTGGCCGCCCGACGGGGCCGTGGAATCGGACCCCGAACGGCTGTACGACCGGCTGGCCGCGCACGGCTTCGGCTACGGACCGGCATTCCGAGGGCTGCGCTCGGCATGGCGGCGCGGCACCGACCTGTTCGCCGAGGTCCGGCTGCCCCAGCCGGCGGCGGGATCGTTCACCCCGCATCCCGCCCTGCTGGACGCGGCGTTGCACGTCCTGGCCGAGGACCGGCTCGTCGGCGGCGACGGACGGCTCGGGCTGCCCTTCGCCTTCGCGGGAGTGGCCTGGTCCGAGGAGCCGGCGAACACGGTGCGGGTGCGCTGTTCGTTGCTGGACGACGACACGGTGTCCGTGTCGGGTGTCGACGCCGACACCGGCCGCCGGCTCTTCGCGATCGACGCTCTGACGGTACGTCCGGTGGCGGGTGACTGGCTGGGCCGGACGGATCCGTTGCTGCGCCTCGACTGGGTGCCCGCGTCGTCGCAGTCGGACACCGTGGACAGTTGGACCGCACTCGCCTCCGCAACGCCTCAGGGCCTGGCGGCGTTGCGCACGGTACCGGCGGTGGTCGTGGCCCCGGTGTCGACACCGGCGGGTGCCGACACCGCGGCCCGTGCCCACGCCGTGGTGTCCGACGTGCTCGGCCTGCTCCAGGCATGGCTGGCCGACGTACGGTTCGCCGGCAGCCGGCTGGTGGTCCGCACGTGTCGGGCGGTCGCGACCTCTTCTGGTGAGGGCGTCGCGGATCTCGCGGGCGCGGCCGTGTGGGGACTGGTGCGGTCGGCCCAGTCGGAGCATCCTGGCCGGTTCGTCCTGGTGGACGACGAGTCCCCGGGGCCACCGGTGGACTCGGCGGAGCCGCGGCTGGCCGTGCGGCACGGCCAGCTCCTCCTCCCACGTCTGTCCCCGGTGGACGGTTCGGCGCGGCTCGCGGTCCCCGAGGACCCCGCGTGGCGGTTGGCGATCACCGACCGTGGCACGTTCGAGAACGTGACGGTGGCCGCGACCGCCGACGGCACGCGGCCGCTGGGTGACGGGCAGGTCCGAGTGGCCGTCCACGCCGCGGGCGTCAACTTCCGGGATGTGCTCAACGTCCTCGGCCGGTACCCGGGTGATCCGGGGCCGCTGGGGATCGAGGGCGCGGGAGTGGTGCTGGCCGTCGGAGCAGGAGTGTCCGGGCTCGCCGTGGGTGACCGGGTGTTCGGCCTCATGCCCGGTTGCTTCGGACCCGTGACCGTCACCGATCACCGCACACTGGCCCCGATCCCGGCCGACTGGTCCTTCGCCGAGGCCGCGTCGGCCGCGGTGGTGTTCCTGACCGCGTACCACGCGCTGGTCGAGCTGGCCGACCTCAGGGCGGGTGAGTCGGTCCTGGTGCACGCCGCGGCGGGTGGCCTCGGGATGGCCGCGACACAGCTGGCGCGACACCTGGGCGCGGAGGTGTTCGGCACGGCGAGCGAAGCGAAGTGGCCGGTGCTGGGGCTGGACGACAAGCACGTCGCGTCGTCGCGCACGGTGCGGTTCGAGGAGGACTTCCGCGCGGTCACGGGGCGGGGCGTCGATGTCGTGCTGAACTCGTTGGCCGGCGAGTTCGTGGACGCGTCGCTGCGGCTGCTGGCCGAGGGCGGGCGGTTCATCGAGGTCGGCAAGACCGGTCCCCGAACGCCGGAAGGCGTGTCCTACCAGTCGTTCGACCTGTTGGCGCTGGACCATGACCACATCAGCCGGATGCTCACCGCCGTACTGGGACTGGTCGACCGGGGCGCACTGCGACCGTTGCCGATCACGACGTGCGACCTGCGCGGCGCGCCGGGGGCACTGCGTGATCTCGGCCAGGCGCGGCATGTCGGCAAGCTCGTCCTCACCGTGCGGCAGCCGATCGGCGCCGACGGCACGGTGTTGGTGACCGGTGCGACCGGCGCGCTGGGTGGGCTGGTGGCCCGCCACCTCGTGCGAGCGCACGACGTCCGGCACCTGCTGCTCGTCAGCCGTCGTGGACCGGCGGCGCCGGGTGCCGGCGAGTTGGTCGACGAGCTGTCCACCCTCGGCGCCAAGGTGACGCTCGCGGCGTGCGACGTCGGCGATCGTGAGGACCTCGCCGCGCTGCTGACCGGGCACCGGTTGACCGCGGTGGTGCACGTGGCCGGCGTGGTCGACGACGGTGTCGTCGAGGACCTGACGCCACAGCGGCTCTCGGCCGTACTCAGGTCCAAGGTGGACGGCGCGGCGAACCTGCACGAACTGACCGCGGCCATGCCCCTCACGGCGTTCGTGCTCTTCTCCTCGGTGGCGGGTGTGGTGGGCAACGCGGGTCAGGCCGCCTATGCCGCCGCGAACGCGTTCATGGACGGCCTCGCCCACCACCGCCGTGCGCTGGGGCTGCCCGCGACCTCGGTGGCGTGGGGACCGTGGATCGGGGTCGGTGGTCTGGCAGACGTCCTCGACGACGTCGATCTCACCCGGCTGTACCGGGCCGGAGCGTTCCCCGTCCGCCCCGAGCAGGGACTGGCGCTGTTCGACGCGGCTCTCGAGGCGGACGAGGCGTTGCTCGTCGCGGCCAGGCCGGACAGCACACGGGTCCCGCCCGTCACGACACCCCCGCCCGCCGCGGCACCCGAGACGCGCTCGTTGCGGGAGCTGGTGGCCGAGACCCCCGCCGCGGAACGGGACCACGCGGTGCTCATGGTGGTGCGCACCCACGCCGCGGCCGTGCTCGGCCATGCCGATCCGACGCGGGTCGAGCCACGCTCCCCGTTCAACACCCAGGGGTTCGACTCGTTGGCCGCACTGGAACTACGCAACCGCCTCGGCACCGCGATGGGCAGGCCCCTGCCGGCCACGCTGCTGTTCAACAACCCCACACCGGCCGCGCTGGCCGACCGCCTGCTGCGAGAGCTGGACGCCGAGCAGGCTGCCGACCCGACGGCGATGCCGTCCGAACTGGACGGTCTGCTCAGCGGACTGGCCGCCTTCCCCAGCGCGGCCGGGTACCGCGACCAGGTCGTCGCGAGACTCCACGACCTGCTGGCGGCGTGGGACGAACCGGTGACCGGCGAGCCGGACGACGCCAGGAGGCGGATCGAGTCGGCCGGCGTCGACGAGATCTTCGACCTCATCGACCGCGAGCTCGACAGATCGTGACGCGACCACGCACTTCGCTTGAGGAGCTGACGAGAGTGGTGGACCAGGAGAAGGTAGTCGACTACCTGAAGCGGGTGACCGTCGACCTGCAGGAGACCCGTCGGCGGCTGCGCGAGGTGCAGGGCGCGGCGACCGAACCGATAGCGATCGTGGCGATGGGGTGCCGGTACCCGGGCGGCGTGCGCACGCCCGAACAGCTGTGGCAGCTGGTGTCCGAAGGCCGCGACGCCGTCTCCGGCTTTCCCACCGGCCGTGGCTGGGACCTCGACGGTCTGTACGACCCGGATCCCGACCGGCCGGGTACCGCCGTCACCAGGGAAGGCGGTTTCCTGGCGGACGCCGCGGACTTCGACGCCGAGTTCTTCGGCATCAGCCCGCGCGAGGCGGCCGCGATCGATCCGCAGCAGCGGCTGTTGCTGGAGGTCGCCTGGGAGACCTTCGAGCGGGGCGGCATCGATCCCACCTCGCTGCGGGGCAGCGACACCGGGGTGTTCGTCGGCGCGATCACCCAGGACTACGGTCCCCGGCTGCACGAGGGAGCCGAGGGCTACGACGGCTACCTGCTGACCGGCAGCACCGCCAGCGTGGCGTCCGGCCGGGTGGCCTACACGTTCGGGCTGCGGGGTCCTGCCGTCACCATCGACACCGCCTGTTCGTCGTCGCTGGTCGCGCTGCACCTCGCGGCCCAGGCCCTGCGCCGGGGTGAGTGTTCGCTGGCGCTCGCGGCGGGGGTCACCGTGATGGCCAACCCCGGCATGTTCGTCGAGTTCAGCAGGCAGCGGGGGTTGGCGCCGGACGGGCGGTGCAAGTCGTTCGCGGCAGGCGCGGACGGCACCGGCTGGGCGGAGGGCGCGGGTGTGCTGCTGGTCGAACGACTGTCCGACGCGGTCGGGAACGCCCATCCGGTGCTGGCACTGCTGCGTGGCAGTGCGGTCAACCACGACGGCGCGAGCAACGGGCTGACCGCCCCGAGCGGTCCGGCGCAGGAGCAGGTGATCCGCCGGGCCGTCGCCGCCGCGGGGCTGTCGTTCGCCGACGTCGACGTCGTGGAGGCGCACGGCACCGGTACCCGGCTGGGTGACCCGATCGAGGCCGAGGCGCTGCTGGCGACCTACGGCCACGCCCGGTCCGGCCACCCGCTGCTGTTGGGGTCGCTCAAGTCCAACATCGGTCACGCGCAGGCGGCCGCCGGGATCGGCGGGGTCGTCAAGATGGTGATGGCCATGCGGCACGGTCACGTGCCGCCGACACTGCACGTCGACGAGCCCACCCCCCACGTGGACTGGTCGGCCGGCGCGGTGCGGCTGGTCACCGAGGGCACCCCGTGGCCGGAGACCGACAGGCGGCGTGCGGCCGTCTCGTCGTTCGGTGTGAGCGGCACCAACGCGCACGCGGTCCTCGAGCAGGCGCCCGACCACGACACGGTTCCCGACGAGCGGGTGACCGGCGCGGACATCCCGTGGCCGCTCTCCGCTCGCACCGAGGAGGCACTGCGGGCGCAGGCCGGGCAGTTGCTGTCCGCGCTGGCCGAGACACCCGACGTCGATCCGCTCGACGTCGGGTTCTCGCTGGCGACGACGCGTGCGGCGCTGGAACACCGGGCCGTGGTCGTCGGACGCGACGAGAGCGAACTGCTCGCCGGCCTGTCCGCGCTCGCCAACGCGGCCGAGGCACACGGAGTCGTCCGCGGACCGGCCGAGGTGGACCGAAGGGTCGTGTTCGTCTTCCCGGGACAGGGTTCGCAGTGGCCGGGCATGGCGCTGGAGCTGGTCGAGTCGTCCCCGGTGTTCGGTGACCGGATGCGTGACTGCGCCGAGGCGCTCGCCCCCTTCGTCGACTGGTCGTTGCTCGACGTGCTCGGCGACCAGGACGCCCTGGGCCGGGTGGACGTCGTGCAGCCGGCGCTGTTCTCGGTGATGGTGTCGCTGGCGGCGCTGTGGCGGTCGTGGGGTGTCGAGCCGGCCGCGGTGACGGGCCACTCGCAGGGCGAGATCGCCGCGGCCTGTGTGGCAGGCGGACTGTCCCTCCGCGACGCGGCGAAGGTCGTCGCCCTGCGAGCCAAGGCGTTGCGGGTGCTGGCCGGGACCGGCGGGATGATGTCGGTGGCGCTGCCGGTGGAGCGGCTCACCGCCATGGTCGAGGCGTGGGACGGGAAACTCGCGGTCGCGGCGGTCAACGGTCCCGCGTCGACCGTCGTGTCCGGTGACCCGGCGGCACTGGCCGAGCTGCGTGACCGCCTGGCCGCCATGGACGTCAGGGTCCGGCTGCTCCCCGTGGACTACGCGTCGCACTCCGGGCAGGTGGAACGCATCCGCGACCGGCTGGCCGCCGAACTGGCCGACATCCGGCCACGCACGGGCGAGGTGCCCTTCTTCTCGTCGGTCACCGGCACGTGGCTCGACACCGCCGAACTGGGCGCCGACTACTGGTACCGCAAC
Source organism: Actinophytocola oryzae (assembly GCF_004364325.1). Taxonomy (GTDB): domain Bacteria; phylum Actinomycetota; class Actinomycetes; order Mycobacteriales; family Pseudonocardiaceae; genus Actinophytocola; species Actinophytocola oryzae. The sequence continues at coordinate 77,747 of NZ_SOCP01000028.1, forward strand.
CTGCGCGAGCCGGTGCTGTTCGAGCGGGCCGTCCGGGGTCTGCTGGCCGGCGGACACGACGTCTTCCTCGAAGCGAGTCCGCACCCGGTGCTCACCGCGAGCATCGAGGACGTGGACGGCGCGGTCGCCGTCGAGTCGCTGCGCCGCGACGACGGCGGAACCTCCCGTGCGCTGCTCTCCCTGGCACGGGCCCATGTGCTGGGCGTGCGAGTCGACTGGGGCCGGTTCTTCGCGGGCAGTGGCGGCCGTCGGGTCGACCTCCCGACCTACGCGTTCCAACGACAGCGGTACTGGCTGACTCCGCCCCGCCAGCAGTCCGGCGGGGACACGATGCGCTACCGGGTCGTCTGGCGGCCGGTGCCCCGCGCGTCGGCGACCACACGGCCGGGCAGGTGGCTCGTGCTCGGCGCGGACGACCGTCAGGACGACCTGGTCGGCCGGATCGGCACGGCTCTCACGGCGACCGGGGCGGACGTCACGATCCTCCGCACGGGTGTGGCCGACACGTCGGCGCTTCGCCAGGCCGCACCCGTCGACGGGGTGCTCTGCCTCACCACGACCGACGATCCCGCCTCGGTCGCCGCGCTGCCGCAGGCACTGGAGGCGGCCGGGGTCGAGGCGCCGGTGTGGTGCCTCACCAGCGGCGCGGTCTCGGTCGACGGGACCGACCGGCCGGAAGACCCGGCACAGGCGGCGATCTGGGGCGTCGGACGGGTCGCCGCGCTGGAGCACCCGCGGGCCTGGGGTGGCCTGGTCGACCTGCCCGACCCGGTCGACGACAGCGTGCTGGAGCGGTTGTGCGAGGTGTTGCTCGGGACCGAGGACCAGGTCGCGATCCGCACGTCGGGTGTGTTCGCGCGTCGGCTCGTGCGGGCCCCGCTGTCGACCGCGGCACCGAGGTCCTGGCGACCACGGGAGACGACACTGGTCACCGGTGGCACCGGAGCACTGGGTGGGCACGTCGCACGCTGGCTCGCCGCGAACGGGGCGGAGCACGTGCTCCTCGTCGGTCGCCGGGGAGACGGCCCGCAGCTGGACGGACTGCGGTCGCAGCTCGCCGGGTCCGGCACCCGGCTGACGGTGGTGGCCTGCGATGTCGCCGACCGGGAGGCCGTGCGGCGCCTCGTCGACGAGCATGGCCCGACGATCCGCGCGGTGGTGCACGCCGCCGGGGTCGCCACCCTGGCGCCACTCGCCGGAACCGGTCGCTCGGACTTCGCCGAGGCGGCCGAGGGCAAGGTGACCGGCGCGCGGAACCTGTTCGACCTGCTGGACCCCGACGCCCTGGACGCGTTCGTGCTGTTCTCCTCCATCGCCGCGGTGTGGGGAGTCGCGGAGCACGGCGCGTACGCGGCGGCCAACGCGGAGCTGGAGGCCGTGGCAGGACAGCAGCGGCGGCGGGGTTTCCCCGTGCTGTCGGTCGCGTGGGGGCCGTGGGCGGGCGGTGGCATGATCGACGAGTCCCTGCACGACACCCTGCGCCGCAGAGGCGTTCGGCTCCTCGCTCCACGACCGGCGCTGGCGGCGCTGCGGACCGCGCTCGACCACGACGAGCCGACGGCCGTCATCGCCGACGTGGACTGGCGGACGTTCGTCCCCGTGTTCACCGGCGCCCGGCCGAGCCCGCTGATCGAGGAGCTCGCCGAACCACAGCGGCCGTGGGACCGGCAGGACGTGCCCGGCACGCCGACCGGGTTGGCGGCCACCCTGACCGGGCTGACCGAGGCGGAACGCGACCACGCGCTCGTGGAGCTGGTGCGGGCGCAGGCCGCCGCCGTCCTCGGTCACCAGGTGCCGGACGCCGTCGAGGCGGGACGGGCGTTCACCGACCTCGGGTTCGACTCGCTGACCGCCGTCGACCTGCGCAACCGGCTCGCCGCGGCGAGCGGACTGCGGCTGCCCGCCACCCTCGTGTTCGACCAGCCCACGGTGACCGCGCTGGCCCGCTACCTCGGTGAACGGATCTCCGGCCAGGCCGAGGCGGTGACCACGACCGGGGCTGTCGCCGCCGACCTGGCCGACGACCCGGTGGCCATCGTCGCGATGAGCTGCCGGTACCCCGGCGGGGTGCGCGGTCCGGACGACCTGTGGCGGCTCGTGACCGAGGGCAGGGACGTGATCTCGGCGTTCCCGGACAGTCGCGGCTGGGACACCGACCGGCTCTACGACCCCGACCCGGACCACCCCGGCACGACCTACGTGCGCGAGGGTGGTTTCCTGCACGACGCCGACCAGTTCGACGCGGAGTTCTTCGGGATCAGCCCGCGCGAGGCCGTCGCGATGGACCCACAGCAACGGATCCTCCTGGAGATCGCCTGGGAGGCGGTCGAGCGGGCCGGGATCGACCCGATGTCGTTGCGTGGCAGCCAGGTCGGGGTGTTCGTGGGAATGGGGGACCAGGCCTACAGCACGCGGCTGCGGCGGACACCGGACTCCGCCACGGCCTACCTCGTGACCGGTGGCGCGTCCAGCGTCGCCTCCGGCCGGGTCGCCTACGCGCTCGGCCTGGAAGGTCCCGCCGTCACCGTGGACACGGCGTGCTCGTCGTCCCTGGTGGCGTTGCACCTGGCGGCCCAGTCGCTGCGCCAGGGCGAGAGCACGCTCGCCCTGGCCGGTGGTGTCACGGTGATGTCCGCCCCCGACGCCTTCGTCGGGTTCAGCCGCCAGCGCGGGTTGGCGCGGGACGGCCGGTGCAAGGCCTTCTCGTCGGCCGCCGACGGGTTCGCGCTGGCCGAGGGCGCCGGGTTGGTGCTGCTGGAGCGCCTGTCGGACGCCAGGCGCAACGGTCACCCGGTGCTCGCGCTGCTGCGCGGTTCCGCCGTCAACCAGGACGGTGCCAGCAACGGCCTGACCGCACCGAACGGTCCGTCCCAACGACGGGTCATCACCCAGGCACTGGCGCGTGCCGGACTGGGGACCTCGGACGTGGACGCGGTCGAGGCGCACGGCACGGGCACCGCGCTGGGTGACCCGATCGAGGCACAGGCACTGCTCGCCACCTACGGTCAGGGCCGCCCGGCGGACCAGCCCCTGCTGGTGGGGTCGCTGAAGACGAACATCGGCCACACGCAGGCCGCGGCCGGTATCGGCGGCGTGATCAAGATGGTGCTGGCCATGCGCGACGGGCTGCTGCCGAAGTCCCTGCACGCGGCCGAACCGTCACAGCACGTGGACTGGTCGGCAGGCGCCGTGGCACTGGTCACCGACAACACCCCGTGGCCGAGGACGGGTCGGCCCCGACGCGCCGGGGTGTCGTCGTTCGGGATCAGCGGCACGAACGCCCACGTCGTGCTGGAACACGTGCCGCGGGACGCCGCGCAGGACATCGGGGAGGACGCCGAACCCTCCGGTCGACCGGTTACGTGGCTGGTGACGGCCCGGAGCAGGGAAGCGTTGCGTGCACAGGCGGCGCTGCTGCACACACACGTCGGGACGCGACCGGAACTGGGGGCGGCCGCCGTCGGCCACGCGCTCGCCACCACCCGGGCCAAGTTCCAGCACCGGGCGGCGATCCTCGGGCGCGACAGGCAGGACCTCTGCCGCGGCCTGGCGACCGTGGCGGCGGGTGGTTCGGCCCCGGACGTCGTGCAGGCGGTCGCCGCGCCGGCCGGCCCGGTGGTGTTCGTCTTCCCCGGACTCGGTCCGCAGTGGGTCGGCATGGCCGCGAGCCTCCTGGACACCTCGGCTGTCTTCGCCGCGTACCTCGAGGCCTGTGCGGACGCCCTGGCTCCCCATGTCGACTGGTCGTTGCTCGACCTGCTCCGGGAGACCTCGGACGCGTCGGGCGAGTCGTTGCTGCACCGCGCGGACGTCGTGCAACCCGCCATGTTCGCGGTGATGGTGTCGCTGGCGGCGCTGTGGCGGTCGCATGGCGTCGAGCCGGCCGCGGTCGTCGGGCATTCGGTCGGTGAGATCTCCGCCGCCCACGTCGCGGGCGCCCTGTCCCTCGCGGACGCGGCGAAGGTGGTCGCGATGCGAGGCAGAGTCCTGCTGTCGCTGGCGGGCAAGGGCGGGATGGTGGCCGTCTCGTTGCCGGAGGACGCGGTGGCGAGGCGGCTGGCCTCGTTCGGCGGCTCGGTCTCGATCGCCGCGATCAACGGGCCGCGCACGGTCGTGATCTCCGGCGACCCCGCGGAACTGGCGGAGCTGGCCGCGGGGTGGGCGGCCGACGGTGTCCGCAACAGGACGATCCCGGTCGACTACGCCTCGCACTCCGAGCACATCGCCGCCAGCCGGCCCGGTCTGCTCACCGCACTGGCGGGGATCACTCCCGGGGTGGCGCGGATCCCCTTCTGGTCCACGGTGACCGGCCGGCCGATGGACACCAGGGAACTGGACCCGGACTACTGGTACCGCAACCTCCGGCAGACCGTCCGCCTCGACCAGGTCACCGGCGAGTTGATGGACCGGGGCCACCGGACGTTCGTCGAGGTCAGCCCGCATCCGGTGTTGACGGCCGCGATCGAGGAGACCGCACAGGACAGGGACGCCGAGGTCGTGGTGCTCGACACGCTGCGCCGCGGCGAGGGCGGGCCGGACCGGATCGTGCGGGCGCTGGCGGCGGCCGCGGTGCACGGTGTGCCGTTGGACTGGAGCCGTCTGGTCGCCGCCGCGGCGCCGGCCCCTCCGCCGGTGCCACTGCCGACCTATGCGTTCCAACGGCAGCGGTACTGGCTCGAGGACGCCCAGCCGGCACTGTCGTCCACGGTGGACGACTGGCGCTACCACATCGTGTGGCGGGAGTCGCGGATCGAGCGGACCGGCGCGCTGACCGGCCGCTGGCTGCTGGTCGTGCCGGACGTGACCGGGGACGTGGCGCGATCGGTGCACCGCAGGCTCGTCGACGCCGGCGCTCGCGTGGTCACGGCGACGGCGGGCGATGACCAGCTGCTGCGGGAGGCGACCGCCGAGCCACTGGACGGTGTCGTGTCGCTGCTCGCGTTGGACGAGCGCGAACACCCGGAACACGCCGGCCTGCCGGTCGGCGTGGTGAACACGCTGCTGTTGGCCAGGGCCGTGGCCGACGTGGGGATCGACGCGCCGTTGTGGCTGGTGACCAGCGGCGCGGTGTCGGTGGGTCGGTCGGATCCGCTGACCAGCGTCCGCCAGGCCATGACCTGGGGCCTCGGACTGGTCCTCGGACTCGAACGGCCACAGGCCTGGGGCGGCCTCGTCGACCTGCCCGCGGAGGTCGACGACCAGGCACTCGACCGGGTGGTGGACGTCCTGGCCCGTCCCGACGGCGAGGAACACCTGGCCATCCGCGCGGCAGGCGTCCACGTCCGCCGGATGGTGCGGGCGGCACCGCACGCCGTCGTGGCGAACCCGTGGCAGCCCCGCGGCACCGTGTTGGTGACCGGGGGTACCGGCGGGCTCGGCGCCCAGGTAGCCAGGTGGCTGGCCGGCAACGGCGCCCGGCACGTGGTGCTGACCAGCCGTCGAGGGGTGGCGGCACCCGGAGCGGCCGACCTGCGGGCGGAACTCACGGCACTGGGCGCGGAAGTGACGGTCGCGGCAGCCGACATGGCCGACCGCGAGGCAGTCGCCCGGCTGTTGGCCGACATCAACGAGGACGGTTCGCTGTCGGCCGTGGTGCACGCCGCCGGCGTCGGTCAGTTCGCGACGACGGTGTCGGAGACGACGACCGCCGAACTGGCCGAGGTGGCGGCGGCCAAGGTCCTGGGCGCGACGCACCTGCATGACCTGCTCAGCGACGTCGACCTCGACGCGTTGGTGTTCTTCTCGTCCGGGGCCGCGGCATGGGGCAGCGCGGGCCAGGGCGCCTACGCGGCGGCCAACGCGTTCCTCGACGCGCTCGCGCAGCACCGTCGTGCCGGGGGCCGCGTGGCGACATCGGTCGCGTGGGGCGCGTGGGCGGGTGGCGGTATGGCGGAGGGTGACGTCGGCGACCACCTGCACCGCATCGGGGTCCGGCGGATGCCCGCCGCGCTCGCCGTCGACGCCCTGCGTCGCGCGGTGGACCACCAGGAGACGGCCGCGATCGTCGCCGAGATCGACTGGGACCGTTTCGTCCCGGCCTTCACCATGGCCCGCCCACGCCCGCTGTTGTCCGAGCTGCCCGACGTGCGGCGGATCCTCGCCGCCGACGCCGACCAGGCGGCCGGTCAGGAGGACGAGTCGCCACTGGCGAACCTCGCACCGGCGGAACGGGACCGCGCCGCACTGGCCCTGGTCCGGGAGCACACGGCATCGGTCCTCGGCTACGACGACGCCGCGGCCGTCGAGCCGCGACGTGCCTTCCGCGAGCTCGGGTTCGACTCGGTCACCGCGGTCGAGCTGCGCAACCGGCTGAGGACGGCGACAGGCCTGCGGTTGCCGGCCACAGTCGTCTTCGACCACCCCAACGCCGCGGAGCTGGCGCGTTACCTGCTGGTGGAAAGCGGTCACCACGACGAGCCGGCACCGGTGCACACCGAGCTGGACCGCTTGGCGGCCGCGATGGCCGTGGCGGCCCCGGACCACGGTGAGCGGCGGTTGGTGGCCGGCAGGCTCCGCGCGCTGCTCGCGCGGTGGAACGGCGGCGAGGACGCGTCGCGGGAGGACCGCCTCGACTCGGCCACTGACGACGACCTGTTCCAACTGGTCGACAACGACCTCGGCCTTTCCTGAACCAGTACGAATCCGTCTGACGGGGGCGACGTGTCCACAGCGAACGAAGACAAGCTCCGCGAGTACCTCAAGCGAGTGATCGCCGAGTTGCAGGAGACCCGTCAGGCTCTGCGGGACGCGGAGTCCGCCGAGAAGGACCCGATCGCCATCGTGGGCATGGGATGTCGTTATCCCGGCGGGGTCGGCTCACCGGACGAGCTGTGGCGGCTGGTCGCCGAGGAGGTCGACGCCGTCACGGAGATCCCGGCCGACCGCGGCTGGGACATCGGCTCGCTCTACGACCCGGACCCGGACCGGACGGGCCACATCTACACCAGGGAAGGCGGGTTCGTCGACACCGCGGACCAGTTCGACGCCGAGTTCTTCGGCATCACACCCCGCGAGGCGGTCACCCTGGACCCCCAGCAACGGCTCTTGCTGGAGACCACCTGGGAGACCTTCGAGCGCGCCGGCATCGACCCGTCCTCGTTGCGCGGCAGCCGAACGGGCGTGTTCGTCGGCGCGGCGTCCCAGGGCTACGGCGCCACCCTGTGGAAGTCGGCGGAGAACGCGGAAGGCTACGTGGTGACCGGCGACGCCACCAGCGTGGTGTCCGGCCGGGTGGCGTACACGTTCGGCCTCGAGGGTCCGGCGGTGACGATCGACACGGCGTGTTCGTCGTCGTTGGTGGCGTTGCACCTGGCGGCCGCGTCGGTGCGCCGCGGCGAGTGCTCGCTGGCGTTGGCCGGCGGCGTGACGGTCATGGTCCAGCCGACCGCCTTCGTCGACTTCAGCCGGCAGCGCGGGTTGGCCCCGAACGGTAGGTGCAAGTCGTTCGCCGACGCTGCTGACGGGACGGGTTGGTCCGAGGGTGTCGGTCTGCTCCTGCTGGAGCGGTTGTCCGACGCCGAACGTCACGGTCATCCCGTGTTGGCCGTGGTTCGCGGTTCGGCGGTGAACCAGGATGGTGCGTCGAACGGTTTGACCGCGCCGAATGGTCCGTCGCAGCGGCGGGTGATCCGTGAGGCGTTGGTGAACGCCGGTCTGTCCACATCGGACGTCGACGTGGTGGAGGCGCACGGGACCGGCACGACGTTGGGTGACCCGATCGAGGCGCAGGCCGTGCTGGCGACCTATGGACAGGATCGGCCCGAGGGACGTCCCCTGTGGTTGGGCTCGGTCAAGTCCAACATCGGCCACGCACAGCACGCGTCGGGCGTCAGCGGTGTGATCAAGATGGTCATGGCGATGCGGCACGGGGTGTTGCCGCGGTCGCTGCACGTCGATCGACCCTCGTCTCATGTGGACTGGTCGGCTGGTTCGGTCGAGTTGCTGGCCGAGAACACGGTGTGGCCCGAGGTCGGCCGGCCTCGTAGGGCCGGGGTGTCGTCCTTCGGGATCAGTGGGACGAACGCTCACGTCATTCTGGAACAGGCGCCTGCGGCGGAACCGGGAGGACATCCGGTGGCGCCGGGCGCGCGTGCGGCCGGCACCACCCACGGAGAGACAACGGTACCGCCACATCGTCCGGTGGAACGTTCGGCGGGTGCGTCGGGTGTGGTGCCATGGGTGTTGTCCGCGAAGAGTGCGGCGGCGTTGCGGGCGCAGGCGACGAAGCTGCTGTCCCACCTCGGTGACTCTGATGTCAGTGTCGCCGACGTGGGTCTGTCCTTGGCCGGTCGTTCAGTGCTGGAGCATCGCGCGGTGGTGGTGGGCGAGGACCGGACCCGGTTGTCGGCTGGGTTGGGTGCGCTGGCTCGGGGTGAGATGTCGAGTGGCATCGTCTCCGGCCTGGCGGTCGAAGGTCCGCGGGCGATGTTGTTCTCCGGCCAGGGTTCTCAACGGTTGGGCATGGGGCGGGGCTTGTACGAGTCCTTTCCGGTCTTCGCCGCGGCGCTGGACGACGTGTGCGCTGGGCTCGAGCTGCCGGTTCGCGAGGTGATGTGGGGTCGGGACCCTGAGCTGTTGGAGCAGACCGGGTACGCGCAGCCCGCGTTGTTCGCGCTGGAAGTAGCTCTGTTCCGCCTGCTCGAGTCCTGCGGTGTGCGGCCGGACTTCGTGGTCGGTCATTCGGTGGGTGAGATCGCCGCCGCGCACGTGGCGGGTGTGTTGTCGTTGGGGGATGCCGCTCGGTTGGTGGTGGCGCGTGGGCGGTTGATGCAGGAGTTGCCGGCTGGCGGAGCCATGGCATCCGTTCAGGCCACCGAGGCCGAGGTTGTCGAGTCGTTGGTGGGGCTTGGTGATCGGGTGGGTGTCGCGGCGGTGAACGGACCGGCCGCGGTGGTCGTCTCGGGGGAGTCGGACGCGGTCGCCGACGTGATGGCGGTCTGGGCGGCTCGAGGCCGCAAGGTCACGCGGTTGCGGGTGTCGCACGCGTTCCACTCGCCGTTGATGGACCCCGTGCTGGGTGAGTTCGCGCAGGTGGCGGCGGAGCTTTCCTTCGGCGCGCCGACCATACCGTTGGTGTCGACGGTGACCGGCCGGGAGCTGGGCTCGGATGTCGTGTGTTCGCCCGACTACTGGGTGAACCAGGCCCGGGCGACGGTTCGGTTCGGTGACGCCGTCGAGTCCCTCCGTGCCGCAGGCGTCGCGAGCTGGGTCGAGCTGGGTCCTGCCGGTGTGCTGTCGACGATGGTCGACGGCTGTGTTCCGGTGTTGCGGCGTGACCGTCCGGAGGCGATGACCGCGACACTGGCGTTGGCCGAGCTGCATACCGGTGGCGCGGGGGTGGACTGGCGACCGTTCTTCGCTGGTGCTCGTCGGGTGGAGTTGCCGACGTATGCGTTTCAGCGTCGTCGGTTCTGGCCGAGGGTGGGTGGTCATCCGTTGGTGGGTGACGGGGTGGAGTTGCCTGGCGGTGTGGTGTTTTCCAGTGTGTTGTCTCTGGGCCTGGCCGGTTGGCTGGGTGATCATGTGGTGTTGGGGGAGGTGTTGGTGCCGGGGACTGCTTTCGTGGAGATGGCGTTGTGGGTCGGTGGGGAGGTGGGGTGTCCTGTTGTCGAGGAGCTGGTCCTCGCGACACCGCTGGCACTGCCCGACGAGGGCGCTGTCGCGTTGCAGCTGATGGTCAGCACACCCGACGAGTCCGGCAGACGCACCGTGACGATCCATTCCCAACGCGACGACGCGTGGACGTGCCACGCCACCGGAGTGATCGGTTCCGAGCTGGAAGCCGCGGCGCCGACCGGCCCGAGCCAGTGGCCACCCGCGGACGCCGAGCCGATGGCCGTGGACGGCGTGTACGAGGACCTCGCCGATCGGGGATATGGCTACGGTCCTGCCTTCCGCTGCCTGCGGGCGGCGTGGCGACGCGGCGACGAGGTGTTCGCGGAGGTCGCCCTGCCGGAAGACCACGCGGCCGACGATGCGCGGTTCGTGCTCCACCCGGCCCTCGTGGACTCCGCACTGCACGCGCTCGCGCTGACCAGTTCGGACGACGACGCCCGTCTGGTGTCCTCCTGGCGCGGCGTCTCCGCGAACGCCGCCGGTGCGTCGGCGCTTCGGGTGCGGATGGTCCGCCGGGATGACACCGTCGAGCTTGATGTCGCGGACACGTCCGGCGTGCCGGTCGCGACGATAAAGTCGCTGGTCCTGCGCAAGGCGGCGAAAGACCAGCGGGGAACCGCTGGTGGCTCGGGAGTCCGCGATGCGATGTTCCGGATCGAGTGGATCGGGACGACCTTTCCTCTCGCCGGTGCCGAGCCGGAACTGGTGTTCGTCCAGTGTCCGGTGCCGGCGCGCGAAGTGGTCGAGGATGTGCGTTCGGCTGTTTCGTGGGCGTTGGAGATGGTGCGGGACTGGTTGGCGGGCGATCGGGCCGAGAGTTCGCGTCTGGTGTTCGTGACCGCGGGTGCTGTCGCTGTTGGTGGCGCGGTGCGGGACGTCGCGGGTGCGGCGGTGTGGGGTTTGGTGCGGTCGGTTCAGTCGGAACATCCCGGTCGCTTCGTGTTGGTCGACGCCGACACCGACGTTGAGGATGTGGTGCGGCGTGCTGTGACGGCCGGCGAGTCCCAGTTGGCCGTGCGGGGCGATCAGGTCTTCGTGCCGCGTCTGGTGCGTGCCTCGGCACCAGTGGGTGATGTGGTTGGTTTTGGTGCGGACGAGACGGTGTTGGTGACCGGCGCTTCTGGTGCGTTGGGTGGTCTCGTCGCCCGGCATCTCGCGGTTGTGCGTGGTGTTCGGCGTCTGGTGCTGATGAGTCGCGGTGGTTCGGAGTCCTCGGCCATGAGGATCCTGGCGGAAGAACTCGCCGAACAGGGTGTGTCGGTCACCGTGGTGGCGTGTGATGTGGCTGATCGTGATGCGTTGGCCGCGGTGATCGAGGGCGTTCCGGCGGAGTTCCCGTTGCGTGGTGTGGTTCATGTGGCGGGTGTTGTCGCTGACGGTGTGGTGGAGTCGCTGACTCCGGAACGTGTCGACGGTGTGTTGCGCCCCAAGGTCGACGGGGCGTGGCATCTGCACGAGCTGACCCGGCACCTGGATCTGTCGATGTTCGTGCTGTTCTCGTCGGCCGCCGGGGTGCTGGGCAGTGCCGGACAGAGCAACTATGCCGCCGCGAACGCGTTCCTGGACGGACTGGCCGGATATCGCCGCGGGCTGGGGTTGCCGGGAGTCTCTCTCGCCTGGGGCCTGTGGGAAACCGACAGTGAGATGACGGCCCAACTCGCCGACACCGATCGACGGCGGATCGCGTCCTCCGGCGTGCGGGCCATGGCCCCGGCCGAGGGCCTGGCGTTGTTCGACCTCGCCTCGTCACTCGACGAGGCCGTGTTGGTACCCGTTCGCCTCGACGTGGCGGCACTGCGTGATCACGCCGCGGTGCCTGCCATGCTCCGCCGCCTGGTCCGACCCCGCCTCACCAACGTCACCGCGCCGGACCGGACATCGCTCGCCGACCGCCTGGCGGCACAGACCGCGGCGGATCGCCGTGCGACGCTGCTGGACCTGGTGAGGACCGAGGCGGCCGCCGTTCTGGGCTACGCGCAACCCTTGTCCGGTGACACGAACCGCGCGTTCCAGGACCTCGGCTTCGACTCCTTGACCGCGGTCGAGTTGCGGAACCGACTGTCGGTGGTGACCGGTCTACGGCTGCCTGCGTCGTTGGTCTTCGACTTCCCGTCGGGGGGTGTGTTGGTCGAGTTCCTCGTAGCTGAGTTCGGTGGTGGGGATGTCGCCGGGGACACGGTGTCGCCTGCTGTGGTGGGCGACGATCCGATCGTGATCGTGGGGATGAGTTGTCGTTATCCCGGCGGAGTTGGTTCGCCGGAGGAGTTGTGGCAGTTCGTCGCGGGTGGCGGCGACGGCGTGTCCTCGTTCCCCGCGGACCGAGGTTGGGACGTCGGTTCGTTGTCCGCCGACGGGGGTGGGTTCCTGTACGACGCCGCGGAGTTCGACGCGGACTTCTTCGGGATCTCGCCGCGTGAGGCGTTGGCGATGGATCCGCAGCAGCGACTGCTCCTGGAGACGTCGTGGGAGACCTTCGAACGGGCCGGAATCGACGTCACGGAGCTGAGAGGCTCACGCACCGGGGTGTTCGCGGGCATCATGTACCACGACTACGCGTCTCGCCTGACCGCTGTGCCCGACGAGGTCGAGGGATTCATCGGTGTGGGTAACTCCGGGAGCGTGCTGTCCGGGCGGGTGGCGTACACGTTCGGCTTGGAAGGCCCGGCGGTCACGGTGGACACGGCGTGTTCGTCGTCGTTGGTGGCGCTGCATCTGGCGGCTCAGTCGTTGCGTCAGGGTGAGTGTTCCCTGGCGTTGGCCGGTGGTGTGACGGTCATGTCGACCCCGGGTGCGTTCGTCGAGTTCGGCAAGCAGGGCGGCTTGGCCAGTGATGGTAGGTGCAA
>NZ_SOCP01000029.1 GCF_004364325.1 Actinophytocola oryzae
TAAGCACGCCGCCAGCGTTCGTCCTGAGCCAGGATCAAACTCTCCAACAATGAATGAGTTGAAGAACCAAAATCCCAGCAAAAATACCTAAACCAAAAAGGCCAGGCACAAGCTCACTAGCATTTTATCGGCACACTGTTGAGTTCTCAAACAACACACGTTCATCCGTCACATGCTGCGAGTGCAACATGGTCTGAAAGACGCCAGTTGGTTTACCGCTAGTTTTACTGCTTAGGTTAGCAGAAGCGCCAATCCCTACTTGGGGGACCTTAGACGGTCCCGCTTGGGAGGCTTACCGCTTCTTGCTAGTGCCGCTACATGCTATCTGGTCCGTCTCGCGGTGTCAACCCGCCTGGCCCAGCTGCATCCAGCCACTGAAGTGTATCAGGGGCCGAGTTTCGCGTCGGAGGGGGGTCAGGCTTGCTAGTTCCTGTCCGGTCCGCCGCTCTGTGCGACGAGGAGAAAGTTATCCGTCGGCGCATGCACAAGTCAAATCGCCTGGTCAGAGGCTTGCGGCTAGAGCAGCGGAAGCAAAGTCCGCAGCTCATAGGGGGTGACCGACCGACGATAGGCGTCCCACTCGTTGCGCTTGTTCCGAAGAAAAAAATCAAAGACGTGTTCGCCGAGGGTTTCGGCCACCAACTCGGACCCCTCCATGGCCGCGAGGGCCTCCCCCAGGTTCTGCGGGAGGTTCGCGTAGCCGGCGGCGCGGCGCTCGGCGTCGGTCAGCGACCACACGTCGTCCTCGGCGGCGAGCGGCAGCTCGTAGCCCTCCTCCACACCCTTCAGCCCGGCCGCGAGGATCACCGCGTAGGCCAGGTAGGGGTTGCAGGCCGAGTCGAGGCTCCGGATCTCCACCCGTCGCGACGACGCCTTCCCCACGGAGTACATCGGCACTCTGACCAGGGCAGACCTGTTCGCGTGGCCCCAGCACACCGTCGTGGGCGCCTCACCACCGACGATCAGGCGCTTGTAGGAGTTGACCCACTGGTTCGTGACCGCCGAGATCTCCCGCGCGTGCTTGAGCAGCCCCGCGACGAACGCCTTCCCGGTCTTCGAGAGCTCGTAGGGGTCCTCGCTGTCGTAGAAGGCGTTCTGGTCGCCCTCGAACAGGCTCACGTGGGTGTGCATGCCCGAGCCGGGTTGGTCGGTGAACGGCTTCGGCATGAACGAGGCGCGGACCCCCTGCGTGATGGCCACTTCCTTGACCACGTAACGGAAAGTCATCACGTTGTCGGCCATGGTCAGCGCGTCCGCATACCGCAGGTCGATCTCCTGCTGACCGGGTGCCCCCTCGTGGTGGGAGAACTCGACTGAGATACCCATCGCCTCGAGGGTCTCGATCGCGTGACGCCTGAAATGGGTCGCGGTCTCGTGACTCGCCTGGTCGAAGTAGCCCCCGTTGTCGGCGGGCGTCGGCTCTCGTCCGTCGTCCGGCACCGAGCTGAACAGGAAGAACTCGATCTCGGGATGCACGTAGCAGGTGAACCCGGACTCGCTGGCCTTTGCGAGAGTTCGTCGCAGCACGTGACGAGGATCTGCCCAGGAGGGTGACCCGTCGGGCATGGCGATGTCGCAGAACATGCGCGCGGCGTAGTGATGCCCCTCGCGGTCCTCCCACGGCAGGACCTGGAAGGTCGCCGGGTCGGGGCGCGCGACCATGTCCGACTCGTACACCCGTGCGAAGCCCTCGATGGCCGAACCGTCGAAACCGATGCCCTCCGCGAAGGCACCCTCCAGCTCCGCAGGGGCCACCGCGACCGACTTCAGGAAGCCGAGCACGTCGGTGAACCACAGGCGCACGAAGCGGATGTCGCGCTCCTCGAGGGTGCGCAGGACGAACTCTTGCTGACGGTCCATGCGGGCAGCCTAGGTAGATCGTGTTAACTGCGTGTTTCGAGTTGACCAGGTTCCCGAATCGGGCGAACGGCGAGCGACAGCAGCGCGGCGACAACGCACAGGCCACCGGCCAGGAACCAGGCCATGTCGTAGCTGCCCTGTGTGTCGCGGATCGCGCCGGCGCCCAGTGCCGCGAGCGCCGCGCCGACCTGGTGGGAGGCGAAGACCCAGCCGAACACCACCGGCCCTGACGTGCCGAAACGGTTGCGACAGAGCGCGACGGTGGGTGGCACGGTCGCGATCCAGTCGAGGCCGTAGAAGATGATGAACACCCACATGGGTGGTTCTGTGTCCGGCGCGAACAGGTACGGCAGGACCATCAGCGAGACGCCGCGGAGCGTGTAGTAGGCGCCGAGGAGTAGTCGCGGGTCCACCCGGTCGGTGAGCCAGCCGGAGAAGATGGTTCCGGCCACGTCGAAGAGGCCGACCAGGGCGAGCAGGGACGCCGCGGTCGTGTGTGGCATGCCGTGGTCGTGTGCCGCGCTGACGAAGTGGGTTCCGACCAGGCCGTTCGTGGACATGCCGCAGATGGCGAAGCCGCAGGCGAGAAGCCAGAACGTCCTGGTGCGGGCGGCGTCGGTGAGCGTCCGGAAGGCACGAGCGGCGCTGCTGCCGGTGACCGGTCTGGTCGATGTCATCTGGTCGGCGGTCGCCCCGTAGGCGGTGGTCCCGACGTCGCCCGGGTGGTCGCGGAGCAGGGTGACGACAAGCGGGACGACGGCGAGCGCGGCCACCGCGACGACGATGGCCGGGGTGCGCCAGCCGTGTGCGGTGGCGAGCGCGGCGACCAGGGGCAGGAAGACCAGCTGCCCGGTGGCGCCCGCCGCGGTGAGGATGCCGCTGACCAGGCCCCGGTGCCGGACGAACCAGCGCCCGGTGACCGTGGCGACGAACGCCATCGACATGGAGCCGGTGCCGACGCCGACGAGGACACCCCAGCAGAGCAGGAGCTGCCAGCTGGCGTTCATGAAGACGGTGAGGCCGCTGCCCGCGGC
This sequence comes from Actinophytocola oryzae, assembly GCF_004364325.1. GTDB lineage: Bacteria > Actinomycetota > Actinomycetes > Mycobacteriales > Pseudonocardiaceae > Actinophytocola > Actinophytocola oryzae. The sequence continues at coordinate 2,895 of NZ_SOCP01000029.1, forward strand.
GACCAGGACCAGGGCGCCCGAGACGACGCGCCGCATGCCGAGTGTGTCCATGAGCGCGGCGGCGAACGGCGAGATCACGCCGAAGAGCACGAGGTTGATCGAGACCGCGGCGGAGATCGTGGCCCGTGACCAGCCGAACTCGTCGTGCAGCGGGTCGATGAGCACGCTCGGCACCGCGCGGAAGCCCGCCGCGCCGATGAGCGTGATGAACGCGGTGCCCGCGACCAGCCAGGCCCAGTGGAAGCGGGTTCGTGGCGCTACCTGTGTCACGTGTGAAGCCTGCGTGATCCGCTCCCTCAGAACGAGTGGCCGGATCGCCAATATCTGAAAGAATCTGGCCATGGCACATCGCGTGGTCGTCCTCGCCCTGGACATGGTCGTGGGCTACGACATGACCATCCCGCCGCAGATCCTCCGCGAGGCCACGGGCAAGGACGGTGAACCCCTGTACGACGTGCGTATCTGCGGGCTCGACCGGTCACCCGTTCGAGTGGGTTCGGGGTTCTCGATGGTGCCTGACCACGACGCTTCGATACTGGCCGAGGCCGACACGGTGATCGTCCCCGGCACGCGGGTGGCAGGGCCGCGCCTGCACGGCGTCCTGCCCCGCGAGATCGGCGAGGCCCTCGCCACGGTGCCGTCTCACGCGCGGGTCATGTCGATCTGCACCGGTGCGTTCGTGCTCGGCGCGGCCGGGATCCTCGACGGGCGGCCCGCGACGACGCACTGGGCGCACGCGGACGAGTTCCGCGCGCTGTACCCGAACGTGTTGCTCAACGAGAACGTGCTGTTCGTGGACGACGGCGACGTGCTGACCTCGGCGGGCCTGGGAGCCGGCGTGGACCTGTGCCTGCACCTGGTCCGCCGCGACCATGGCACGGAGGTCGCCAACCGGGCGGCGCGGTACTGCGTGGTGCCACCCTGGCGGGAGGGCGGGCAGTCGCAGTACATCGACAGGCACGTGCCGGAGCCCGGGAGCGAGGGCACCGCGCCGACCAGGGCGTGGGCGCTGCGTCGGCTGCACATGCCGCTCGACCTCGCGATGATGGCCGAGCACGCGCGGATGAGCGTGCGGACCTTCTCGCGGCGGTTTCGCGCGGAGACCGGGATGTCGCCGGGCAACTGGCTCACGAGGCAGCGGGTCGAGCACGCACGCCACCTGCTGGAGACGTCCGACCTGCCGGTCGAGGTGGTGGCCGAGCGGGCGGGGCTGGGCACCGGCGCGTCGCTGCGGCAGCACATGCGTGCCGCGCTCGGTGTCTCGCCGCTGGCTTACCGGAAAACGTTTCGGCACAGCTGAACATCTCTCAGCCGGCCAGCCCTAGGATTTCCGCATGATGCGCCGGATCCTGTTCGTCACGCTCGCGCTCACGACGGCTTTTGCCTCGGCCTGCTCCTCATCGGAGGAGACGCCGGCAGGCGGGGGGTCGTCGCTCCCGGACGGGGCCGGGCTGCTGAAGGACGCCGCGGCGTCGACGGCGGACATCAGGTCCGCGCACTTCACGTTGACCGTGAACGGCGAGCTGCCCGAGATTCCGGTGAAGAAGGCCGAGGGCGACCTGACCCGTGAGGGCGGGGACGGCGGCGGGGCCAAGGGCACCGTGTCGATGAAGCTTCTGGGTGACCTCTTCGAGGGTGACTTCGTGCTGGTCGGCAACTCGCTGTACATCAAGGGCCCGACCGGTGGGTGGCAGGAGCTGCCCGCGTCGATGGTGCGCAGCCTGTACGACCCGGCCGCCATCCTCGACCCGGATCGTGGGGTCGCGAAGGTGCTCGCCAGTGTCCGGGACCCGAAGACCGAGGGCACCGAGGACGTCGACGGGGTGTCGACCTACCGGGTGACCGGGCGGGTCGAACAGGACGTGGTCAAGAACCTCGTTCCCGGCGTCGGCTCGGACGTCGACATCACGTTCTGGGTCAGGCAGGACGGCGGCCACCAGCCGGTGAAGGCCAGCGTGAAGCTCGGCGAGCCGACCGTGGACGTCACGCTCAGTGACATCGACAAGCAGGTCACGATCACGGCACCGAAGTGACGGTCGCCGAAGGGGTGCACGAGCGGCGCCGCGCGGTCGCCATCGGTGCTGGTGGACTCGCCGTGCTGTTGGGCGCGCTCGACACGTACGTCGTGGTCAGCGTGCTGCGCCAGATCATCGACGACATGCAGATCCCGCTGAACCGGCTCGAACGGGTGACCCCGATCGTGACCGGGTACCTGCTGGGGTACGTGGCCGCGATGCCGGTGCTCGCGCAGGCGTCGGACCGGTTCGGGCGCAAGACCCTGCTGCAGGTGTGCCTGGCCGGTTTCGTGGTCGGGTCGGTGGTGACGGCCGTTGCGGGGACACCCGATGTGCTTGTCACCGGTCGAGTGATCCAGGGCGTGGCCAGTGGCGCGCTGTTACCGGTGACGATGGCGTTGGCGGCGGACCTGTGGGCCGCACGCGGGCGCTCGGCCGTGCTGGGCGCGGTCGGTGCGGCACAGGAGCTGGGCAGTGTGCTCGGGCCGGTGTACGGGATCGTGCTGGCGGCGTTGCTCGGGTGGCGCGGGGTGTTCTGGGTGAACGTGCCGCTGGCGGTCGCCGCGATGGTGGCGGTGCAGTTCACGGTGCCGCGCTCCACCCGTGTGGGGGACCGCGTTCGGGTGGATGTCGTTGGGGCCGTGTTGCTTGCCGTGGTGCTCGGGTTGTTGGTGGTGGGGCTCTACAACCCTGATCCACGCAACCAGGTGCTGCCGTCGTGGGGGCCACTGCTGCTGGGTATCGCCGGGGTGGCGTTCCTGGCGTTCCTCGCGTGGGAGTGGCGGGCGCGGACACGGTTGATCGACACGCGCGGGGTGCGGCTGGGGCCGTTCCTGGCAGCGCTCGGCGCGAGTCTCGCGGCAGGTGCCGCGTTGATGGTGACGCTGGTCAACGTGGACTTGTTCGGGCAGACGCTGCTCGGCCGCGACGACAACGGCAGCGTGCTGCTGTTGGTGCGGTTCCTGGTGGCGCTGCCGGTCGGCGCGTTGCTCGGCGGGTGGCTCGCGGGGCGGTTCGGGGACCGGTTGCCCGCGTGTGCCGGGTTGGTGGTGGCGGCTTTCGGGTTCTATCTCGTCTCGGGGTGGCCGCTGGACGTGCTGTCGGCGCCGCACTCGCTGGGGTTCGTGTCGTTGCCACGGCTCGACACCGATCTGGTGATCACTGGACTGGGGCTCGGCGTGGTGATCGCGCCACTCTCCGCAGCAGCGTTGCGGGTGGTGCCGTCGGTGCAGCACGGGGTGGCGGCGGCCGGGGTGGTCGTGGCGCGGATGACGGGGATGCTGGTCGGGGTCGCGGCGTTGGCGGCGTTGGGGCTGCACCGTTTCCACTCGCTGACGGCGACGCTGGACACGCCGCTGCCGTTCGGTAAGTCCGAGGCGCAGTTCGACCGGGAGATGGCGACCTACCGGGCGGCCGTGAACGACGCGCTGCTGACGCAGTACAGCGAGACGTTCCTGATCACGGCGGTGGTGTGCGTGGTGGGGGCGGCGCTGGCGTTGCTGATCGGCGGACGACGGGCGGCGGCTGCCGCTTCGGGACCGGTTTCGGCGCCCGGCATGGGTTCGGCGCCGGGTTCGGGCTCCACACCGGCCTCGGCGCCGACACCGAGTTCGGACGCGACACCGAGTTCGGACGCGGAGCGGACCTCGGATTCCGAGCCGACCTCGGATTCAGAGCCGACCTCGGACTCGGAGCCGGGTTGGGACTCGGAGCCGGGTCTGGACTCGACGTCAGGTTCCGACTCAGCGTCAGGTTTGGACACAGCGCCACGTCCAGGCTCTGCATCGGCTTCGGGCTCGGCATCGACTGCGGGCCCGACGCGAGGTTCGGATTTGGCACCGGGCTGAGGTCCGACACCAGCTTCAGGCCCGAGCATCAAGTTCCGATTGGACCTCGGGGTCGGGCTCAGCCTCGGTCTTGGTCCGAGGCCAGGTTCAACTGCGGACCGGCTTCGGCATCGGGGATGGGCTCGGCGCCGAGGTTCGGCTCAACACCAGCTTCGGATTCGGCACCGAGTTCGGGCCCGGCATTGACCTTAGGTGTGGCGCCCGATTCGGGCGCCACACCGGCTAAGTACCCGACGCCAGGTCCGGATTCGACACCGACCGCAGGCCCGCAACCGATTTCAGGCCCGACACCAAGTTCGGCCCCCACGCCGGTTCCGGGTCTGCACCCGAGTACAAGCTCGGCACCCAGTTCGGATTCGGCACCAGGTTCAGACCCGACCCCGGGTTCAGGTTCTTCGCGGGTCGAGGTTCGACGCCAGATTCACAGCCCGCCGCCAGGTCCAGGTTCAGGTCCCGACACCAAGTCCAGACTCAACAGCAGGTTCTGGCCCTGCCTCCCGGTCCAGGTTCGACACCGGGTTCAGGGCCACCGCAATGTCGAGACTCGACACAGAGTCAGGCCGCCGCCAGGTTCAGCCTCGACACATCGGGGTCAGACTCGACAGCGGATGGGGGACTTGGCACCAGATGGGTGCTCGACGGCGGATTCAGCGCCGACGTCAAGGTCAGGCTCGGCCTCAGTGTCGTGCTCGGCATCTGCGTCGTGCTCGACGCCAAGTTCGGCCGGCGGGTCCCAACGAGGGCCGATGCGGCGAGCTGAGGCGACCCTTCCGCGCTGCGGGCGCCCTCCGGCCCCCGGAATCCAGCCTAGACGTGGGCACCGACAAAACACCGTCGAATGCGTCGCGTGAGTGGACCGTTCGCTCGGGTTCACGGCTTGCAGCGGGTGCCCTCCTTCGGCAGCTGCAGGTCGGTCAGGTACTTCACGCCTGCTTCGTCCACGCACTTGTTGCCCTGGAGGAACGCCGTGTGCTGGGTCGCCTCGTAGGTCAGCAGGCCGCCGCCGAGACCCTTGGCCAGGGCGACGCCTGCCTCGTACGGGGTGGCCGGATCATTGGTCGTCGAGACCACCAGGACCTTCGGCAGGCCCGGGACGTTCGGTACGTGGGGCTCGCTCGTGTTGGGGACCGGCCAGTACGCGCAGGCGTCCAGGACGCCTACCGGCGGGTTGCCGTCGTCCAGGAACGGGGCCGCGGCCTTGTACTGGCGGGCCACCTCCAGTGCCTCGTTCGGGTCGGTGATGCGGGGGTCGTCCACACAGCGGACGGCGGTGAACACGTCCTGTGTCGTCGAGTACTCGCCGTCGCTGTCGCGTTCCATGTACAGGTCCGCCAGCTGCATCAACGTGTCGCCGTCGTTCTGCTTCAGTCCGGTGAGGCCCGAGTTCAGGCGGTCCCACAGCTGCTCGGAGTACAGGGCCTGCACCACCCCGGTCGTGGCGTCCTCGTATGACAGCCTTCGACCGTCGCTCACCTGGACCGGGTTCTTGGCCAGCGGGCGCACCAGGTCCTGGAACGCCTTCAGTGCCCCGTTCTGGTCCTTCCCCAGCGCACAGTCGTCCTGCTTGACACACCACGCCACGAAGTCGTCGAACGCCTTCTGGAAGCCGGCACCCTGGGCGACCACCTCGTCCACCGGGCTCTGCGACGGGTCCAGCGCACCGTCCAGGACCAGCGCGCGCACGTTGTTCGGGAACGTCTCCGCGTAGGTGCTGCCGATCCTGGTGCCGTACGAGTACCCGAGGTACGTCAGCTTCTCGTCACCCAGAGCCGAGCGCAGGATGTCCAGGTCCTTCGCGACGTCCCTGGTGCCGATGTTGGCCAGCATCCCGGGACCGAACTTCGTGTTCTCCTCGCATTCCTGGCCGAAGCTCTTCGCCTCGTCCTCCTGTTTCCGCACGCCCGCGGGTGTGACGTCCAGTTCGGCGTCGTCCGCGCGTTCGGCGTCCATCTCCTGGTCTGTCAGGCACTCGACGTTCGGCTCGCTCGAGCCGACGCCTCGGGGGTCGAAGCCGACGAAGTCGAAGCGGTCTGCGAGCGTGTCGTTGGCGTCCGCGAGGGCCGCCGCCGTCGACAGGCCCGCCGCGCCGGGGCCGCCGGGGTTGATGACGAGCGAACCGATCCGCTCACTCGACTTCCGTGCGGGCCGCCGCAGCACGCCGAGCTTGACGGTGTCGCCGTCGGGCTTGGCGTAGTCGAGCGGCACGGTCAGGTGCGTGCACTGCAGGTCCTTGCTCCGCATGGCCTGCCTGTCGTAGTCGGTCTTGGCGTAGCCGTCGCAGCTGTCCCAGGTCAGGCCCTGTGAGTAGAACTTCTCCAGGCCCTGGGGCACCGGGCCCTTCGGTGCGTTGGTCACGGTGATGGGCAGCTTCGCTCCCGGCTCACCGTCGACGGAGGTCGTGCACGCCCCCGCGACGAATACGAGCAGGATGGAGGCGGTCACCATGGCGCGCCGGCGTGTCGTCACGCCCCAGATCCTGCCAGCCGGAACTCATGTGGTGGCGTGGACCGTTACCGTGCAGGGCACAACCGCGTATAGGCGAGCGAGGAGGTGAGCGTCGGTGGCGGCGTTCATGCGGCGCGTGAAGGCCGGCTTCAGCCGGTTCCTGGACCGGCCAGCCACCGTCGACATCTCACGCTACGAGGAGCTGCTGACCTCGATCGAGTGGCGCGAGAAAAAGGTCGGCGAGCTCTCCGACGACGAGCTGACCTCGGCGGCCACGGAGCTGCGTCGCGAGGCCGACGAGCCGGGTTTCGACGACAAGGCGCTGATCGAGCTGTGCGCGCTCGGCCGCGAGGCCGCCAAGCGGGCGCTCGACGAGCGGCCCTACGACGTCCAGCTGCTCGGCACGATGGAGCTGCTCGAGGGCCACGTCGTCCAGATGGCCACCGGTGAGGGCAAGACGCTCGCGGGCGCGCTCGCGGCGGCCGGCTACGCGCTGCAGGGCCACGCCGTGCACGTCATGTCGGTCAACGACTACCTCGCCCAGCGCGACGCCGAGTGGATGGGCCCGATCTACGCGATGCTCGGCGTGAGCGTCGGGTGGGTCAGCCAGACCTCGACCCAGGAGGAGCGGCGCGCGGCCTACGCGGCCGACGTCACCTACGGGTCGGTCAGCGAGATCGGCTTCGACGTCCTGCGTGACCGGCTCTGCACCTCGGTCGACGACATGGTCGGGCGCCCGCCGGACGTCGTGATCGTCGACGAGGCCGACTCCGTGCTGATCGACGAGGCCAAGGTGCCGCTCGTGCTGGCCGGCTCGTCCGACGAGGGCCAGTCCGACCCCGAGGTCGCCAAGGTCGTCCGCGCGCTCAAGCCGGGTCAGCACTACGAGAAGGACGAGGACGGCCGCAACGCGTGGCTCACCACGCGGGGCGCGAAGGTCGTCGAGAAGGCTCTCGGCGGTGTCGACCTGTACTCCGGCGAGCACAGCGACCGCCTAGCCGCGGTCAACGCCGCGCTGCACGCACACGCGCTGCTGGAGCGGGACGTCGACTACATCGTCCGCGACGGCAAGGTCCACCTGATCAACAGCTCCCGCGGCCGGATCGCGCTGCGCCAGCGCTGGCCTGACGGGTTGCAGGCGGCGGTCGAGGCCAAGGAGCGGCTGCGGCCGACCGAGAGCGGCGAGGTGCTCGACTCGATCAGCGTCCAGGGCCTGATCAGCCGGTACGTGACGGTGTGCGGCATGACCGGCACCGCGGTCGCGGTGTCCGAGCAGCTGCGTGAGTTCTACGAGCTGCGTGTCGCCGTGATCCCGCCGAACACGCCGTGTGTGCGTGAGGACGAGCCGGACCGCATGTACGACACGGTCGAGAACAAGGAGGCCGCGATCGTCAGGGAGATCGCGGAGGTCCACAAGGACGGCAGGCCGATCCTGATCGGCACGCGTGACGTCGCGGAGTCCGAGCGGTTGGCGAAGATGCTCGCCGACGCCGAGGTCGAGTGCGTCGTGCTGAACGCGAAGAACGACGCGCAGGAGGCCGCGATCGTGGCCGAGGCAGGCGCGTACCAGGCGGTCACCGTGTCCACGCAGATGGCGGGCCGGGGCACCGACATCCGCCTCGGCGGTCGCGCGAGCGGTGACGCCGAGGCCCACGACAAGGTCGCCGACCTCGGTGGACTCCTCGTGATCGGCACCGGGCGGTACCCGTCGAGCAGGCTCGACGACCAGCTGCGCGGCCGGTCCGGCCGGCAGGGCGACCCCGGCGGGTCGATCATGTTCGCGAGCCTGAACGACGACCAGGTCATCCAGTACGCGCCGGACGCGACCGCGGGTGCGGAACCGGACGAGGAAGACGACCTCGGGCGGCTGCTCGACCCGACGTCCAAGCGGTTCATCGACCACGCGCAGAAGGTGTCCGAGGGCGTCCAGTTGGAGATCCACCGCAACACCTGGCGGTACACACGGCTCATCGAGCACCAGCGCAAGGTGCTGCTGGAGTACCGCGACGAGCTGCTGACCACCGACCTCGCGGCCACGACCCTCGCGTCGCAGGCCGAGGAGCGGTGGAAGGAGCTGACCGAGGACATCGAGGACGAGAAGGTCCTCGATGACGCCGCGCGGCAGATCATGCTCTACCACCTCGACCAGCGGTGGACCGAGCACCTGGCCTTCCTCGCGGACGTGCGGGAGACGATCCACCTGCGGGCGCTCGCCAAGGAGACGCCGATCGACGAGTTCCACCGGACCGCGATCCCCGAGTTCCGCAAGATCCAGGACGAGATCACCGACCGGGCCGTCGAGACGCTCAAGACGGTCGGGTTCGGGCCGGACGGCGTGGACCTCGTGTCCGACGGGCTGCGGCGGCCGTCCGCGACGTGGACGTACATGATCCACGACAACCCGTTCGACACCGACGCCGAGCAGGCACTGCAGCGGGTCCGCGCGATGATCAAGAAGGTGCGAGGCGGGTCACGCCGGTGACTTTTCGCCTGTTGGGCGAAAACGTGTCAGGATGGTGGCATGCCACAGCTACGCATCGCGCTCGCGCAGGTCAACGCCACGGTCGGTGACCTGGACGGCAACTCGGATCTGGTCGCGTCGTGGACGGAGCGTGCCCACGAGCAGGGTGCTCACCTGGTCGTGTTCCCCGAGATGGTGCTGACCGGCTACCCGGTGGAGGACCTGGCGCTGCGGGAGTCGTTCGCGTCGGCGTCGCGCACCGCGCTGTCCACGCTGGCCGCGCGGTTGGCCGAGGAGGGCCACGGGTCGGTGGCGGCCGTGGTCAGCTACCTGGACCTGGACGAGGTCGGGCCGCGTGACGCGGTGGCGGTGCTGTACGAGGGGCGGATCGCCGCGACGCAGTTCAAGCACCACCTGCCGAACTACGGCGTGTTCGACGAGCGGCGGCTGTTCAAGCCGGGCCGGACGCTCGACATCGTGCGACTGCACGGGCTCGAGGTCGGCATGGTGATCTGCGAGGACATCTGGCAGGAGGGCGGCCCGATCTCGGCGCTGGGCGCGGCCGGGGTGGACCTGGTGGTGTCGCCGAACGCGTCGCCCTACGAGCGGGACAAGGACGGCACGCGGCTCCCCCTCGTGGCTCGGCGGGCCGCCGAGGCCGGGGCGCCGCTCGTGTACGTGAACATGGTCGGCGGCCAGGACGACCTCGTGTTCGACGGCGACTCGATGGCGGTGTCCCCGTCGGGTGACGTCCTGACACGGCTGCCGCAGTTCGTCGAGCACCTGACGGTGATGGATCTCGACCTTCCGGGTGGTGCCGCCACCACCTCGGGTGACGTGTCGGGCTTCGCCGTGCGGCGCGTGACGTTGTCGTCCCCGCCACTCGCGGCCTACCAGCCGCTGGCGGCGCCCGAGTCGGACGAGCCGCTGCCGGAGCTGGCGGAGATGTGGGCCGCGCTGGAGCTCGGCCTGCGGGACTACGTGCGCAAGAACGGGTTCACGTCGGTCGTGCTCGGGTTGTCGGGCGGGATCGACTCGGCGGTGTGCGCGGCGCTGGCCGTGGACGCACTTGGCGCGGAGAACGTGCACGGCGTGTCGATGCCGTCGGTGTACTCGTCGGACCACTCGAGGTCGGACGCCGAGGACCTGGCCGGCCGCACCGGCCTGCACTACCAGGTGCAGGCGATCGAGGACATGGTCGCGGTGTTCGTGTCGCAGCTGGAGCTGACGGGCCTCGCCGAGGAGAACGTCCAGGCCCGCTGCCGGGGCGTCACCCTGATGGGGCTGTCGAACCAGCACGGCCACCTGGTGCTCGCGACCGGCAACAAGACCGAGCTGGCCGTCGGCTACTCGACGATCTACGGCGACGCGGTCGGCGGGTTCGCGCCGATCAAGGACGTGCCGAAGACGCTGGTCTGGGAGCTGGCGCGGTGGCGCGACGAGGTCGCGGCCGAGCGTGGGCAGACCCCGCCGATCCCGCCGAACTCGATCACCAAGCCGCCGTCGGCCGAGCTGCGGCCCGGCCAGATGGACTCGGACTCGCTGCCGGACTACGAGCTGCTGGACCGGGTGCTCGACGACTACATCGAGGGCGACCGCGGCTACGGGGACCTGATCGCGGCGGGCTTCGCACCGGAGCTGATCGACAGGGTGCTCCGCATGGTCGACCGCGCCGAGTACAAGCGCCGCCAGTACCCGCCGGGCACGAAGATCACCTTCAAGGCCTTCGGCCGCGACCGCCGTCTCCCGATGACCAACGCCTGGCGCGAGGGCAAGTAGTCCCATGACCAGGCCTGGTGTCCTGGTCGCATGCGCGTGTGAAGCTCGTCGCAGGGGTGTCTCACGTCGTCGTGTTGGTGCGACATTGGAGTCGTAAGCCATCCACGAACACCCGGGGACCCACACGATCGTGGGCTTCGAGGGAAGGACGGTCGACAATGACGTCAGCATCGAACCCCGAGGTGGCCGCGCCCTACGGCACGGGTGCCGCCTCAGGCGACAAGAAGCCCGCGAAACGCGTGCGCATCCACCACCTCCGGGAGCTCAAGCAGCGGGGTGAGGCATGGCCGATGCTCACCGCCTACGACATGTACACCGCCGAGCTGTTCGACGAGGCCGGCATCCCGGTCCTGCTGGTCGGCGACTCCGCCGCCAACAACGTCTACGGCTACGACACGTCACTGCCGATCACGGTCGACGAGATGATCCCACTCGTACGAAGTGTCACTCGGTCGGTGAAGCGGGCACTGGTCGTGGCCGACCTGCCGTTCGGCTCCTACCAGCTGTCACCCGAACAGGCCCTGGCCACGGCCGTGCGGATGATGAAGGAAGGCCGCGCCCACGCGGTGAAGCTCGAGGGCGGCGCCGCGTTCGCGCCGCACGTCAAGGCCATCACCACAGCGGGCGTGCCCGTCATGGGCCACATCGGGTTCACCCCGCAGAGTGAGCACAACCTCGGTGGTTACCGCGTGCAGGGTCGTGGCGAGGCGGCGGACGTCCTGCTCGAGGACGCCCTCGCACTCCAGGCCGCCGGGGCGTTCTCGGTCGTCATGGAGATGGTGCCCGCCGAGGCCGCGAAGCGGGTCACCCACGAGCTGGAGATCCCGACGGTCGGCATCGGCGCCGGTCCGGACTGCGACGCCCAGGTGCTGGTCTGGCAGGACATGATGGGCCTGCGGCGCGGCAAGGCGCCCCGGTTCGTCAAGCGTTACGCCGACCTGGCCGGGGTGATGAAGGGCGCGGTGGAGCAGTTCGCGTCCGAGGTGCGGGAGCGCGAGTTCCCGGCGCCGGAGCACGTCTTCCACTGAGTCGGTTCTCCGCCCGCGGCAGCTCTCGAGCCGCGGGCGGAAACTTTTTCGGGGAGAGTGTCGATCCGGGGCGGGCACGTTCGACGCGTGGGCAGAACCGCACTTCGAACGGAGACTCTCGGATGAGCACCATCGCGATCAACATGTTCGTGTCCCTCGACGGCGTGGCGCAGGCGCCAGGCGGCCCGAAGGAGGATGTGGACGGCGACTTCGGGCACGGCGGCTGGACGGTGCCGTACTTCACCGAGCAGGTCGGCGACATCGTCGGCCCGTGGCACGCCAGTGCGGGTGCGCTGCTGCTCGGCCGCAGGACCTACGACATCTTCGCCGCGTACTGGCCGCACGTACCCGACGGCCACGAGGAGGCGCCCATGGCGAAGATCCTCAACAACGTGCCCAAGTACGTGGCCTCCCGGTCGAAGCCCTCGCTGACGTGGGAGAACTCGTCGCTGCTCGACGGCGACGTGCCTGCGGCGGTGGCCGAGCTGAAGCGGCAGGACCTCGGCGAGGTGGTGGTCGTCGGCAGCCTCGACCTCGCGCAGACGCTGATCGCCAACGACCTGGTCGACGAGTACCGGCTCACCGTGTTCCCCGTCGTGCTGGGCACCGGCAAGCGGCTGTTCGGCGACGGTGCCGTGCCGAGCGGGCTGGAGCTCGTGTCGGCGCGGACCACCGACTCCGGTGTCGTGGGCTGCGTGTACCGGCCCGTCGGCAAGCCCGGCTACGGGTCCTTCGAGCTCTGACGAGCCGTCGCAGGCAGCGGAGGCCGACGACCTGCCGCCCCGCGAGTCAGCCTCGGCCGTGCGGGGTGTGCCAGCGGGACAGGTCCGGGCCCTTCGGGACGATGCGGGTCGGGTTGATCGCGTCGTGGGTGTAGTAGTAGTGCCGTTTGATGTGGTCGAAGTCGACGGTGTCGCCGAAGCCCGGGGTCTGGAACAGGTCTCGGGCGTACGCCCACAGCACCGGCATCTCCGCCAGCTTCTCGCGGTTGCACTTGAAGTGGCCGTGGTACACGGCGTCGAAGCGGACCAGGGTCGTGAACAGGCGGATGTCCGCCTCGGTGATCTTGTCCCCCACCAGGTACCGCTGGTTCGAAAGCCTCGCCGACAGGCGGTCCAGCTCGGCGAACAGGGCGTCGTACGCGTCCTCGTACGCCTCCTGGCTGCTCGCGAACCCGCATCGGTACACGCCGTTGTTCACGTTCTGGAAGATCGGCTCGATCACCTCGTCGATCTCCTGCCGCAGCGCCTCCGGGTACAGGTCCGGGGCACCCGGCCGGTGGAACTCCCGCCACTCGGTCGACAGGTCCAGCGTGATCTGGGGATAGTCGTTGGTCACCACGTTGCCCGACTCGACGTCCACGATCGACGGGACCGTCACGCGGCCCTCGAACGTCGGGTCGGCCCGCAGGTACGCCTCGGACAGGTACTCGATGTCCAGCACGGGATCGCGGTCGTTCTCGTCCAGGGTGAAGCGCCAGCCCTTCTCGTCGCGGACGGGGTCGACCACGGCCAGGGAGATGGCGTCCTCCAGGCCGAGCAGGCCGCGCACGATCACCGCCCGGTGCGCCCACGGGCACGCCAGGCTCACCACCAGGCGGTACTTCCCCGGCGCCGCCTGCCAGCCGGACGAGCCGTCCGCGGTGATCCGGTCGGTGAACCGGTTGGCTTGGCGGACGAACTCGCCGCGCTTGGACGTTTCCTTGCCGAACTGCACGGTTGCCATGCCATCGAATCTAGGCTCCCCGCATGCGCCACTTCTACCCGGCGCTCGACGCGTACGCCGAGGGCATGCTCGACGTGGGCGACGGGCACCGCGTCTACTGGGAGGTCAGCGGCAACCCTGACGGGAAGCCGGTCGTGTTCCTGCACGGCGGCCCCGGTGCGGGCACCACTCCCCTGCACCGCCGGTTCTTCGATCCCGCCGCCTACCGGATCGTGCTGTTCGACCAGCGGGGCTGTGGCCGCAGCACACCGCACGTCGCCACCCGGGACCCGGACGGCCACAACACCACCTGGCACCTCGTCGCCGACATGGAAGCGCTGCGGGAGCACCTCGGCATCGAGCGGTGGCAGGTGTTCGGCGGCTCCTGGGGCGCGACCCTCGGACTCGCCTACGCGCAGACCCACCCCGAACGGGTGGCCGAGATCATCCTGCGTGGCGTGTTCCTGCTGCGCCGGTCCGAACTGGACTGGCTCTACCGCGGTGGCGCCGGGGCGTTGTTCCCCGCCGAGTGGGAGAGGTTCTCGGCGCTGGTCACGGACGGCGACGTGCTCGACGGGTACCGACGTCTACTGGGTGACCCTGCCCGTGCCGCCGAGGCCGCTGCCGTGTGGAGCGAATGGGAGGGCGCGGTCGTCGCGGTCGACCCCACGCCCGGCCTCGTCGCGGCGTACGGCGAGCCGAGGTTCGCGGTCGCGTTCGCCAAGCTCGCGCTGCACTACTTCACCAACGGCGGCTGGCTCGACGACGGGCAGCTCATCCGCGACGCGGGCAAGCTCGCCGGCATCCCCGGCCGGATCGTGCAGGGACGCTACGACGTCGTCAGCCCGCCGGTCACCGCGTGGGAGCTGCACCGCGCCTGGCCGGACTCGACGCTGAGCATCCTCCCGCGCGCCGGGCACGCGGTCACCGACTACGGCGTGCTCGACGCCCTGATCGCCGCTACCGACGAGTTCCGGCCCTGAGCGCGGCCGTCAGCGAGGTGTGGGCCTCGACGAGCGACGGACCGCACCAGGTCAGGAACCTGCCGTTGACCAGCGCGTACGGCAGGCCGGGGAAGGACTCCGGGCCGTCGTCGGCGGTGAACTCGTACGGCTCGTCCGGCAGCACGACCAGGTCGGCGCCCGGCACGTTCGGGTCCTTGGGGCGGGGATAGCGGTCCTCGTCGTCGGCGTACGCGTTGGCCACGCCCAGGCGGTGCAGCACGTCACCCGCGAAGGTGTCCCGGCCGACGACCACCCACGGGCGCCGCCACACCGGGACGACCGCCGTCGCCCAGACGGGTACCGCCGTGCGCCACAGGTCCTCGGCGTCCACCAGCCACGGTGGCTCCTCCAGCCCGAGGCCCTGGGTGAGCAGGCGACGAACCGAGCCGAGACCCTCCGGAACCGTCGGCGCCGCGACGGTCACCCACACGGGGATGCCGTCGGCGCGGATCCTGGCCACGTCCTCCGGGCGGTTCTCCTCCGCGTTGGCCACCACGAGGTCCGGGCGGAGCTCCAGGACGGCGTCCACGTTCGGATATTTCGAGCCACCCACGCGGGGCGCGGTCAACTCGGGCGGGTGCGTGCAGTAGTCGGTGGCGCCCGCGACCAGGCCCGGCTCGCTGGCCTCGATCGCGTCGGTCAGGGACGGGACCAGGCTCACCACGCGACGCGGGCTCCCTGGCAGCGTGACGGGTTCGCCCAGGTCATCGACCAGCATGCCGTGCCTCCTCGGCCAGGACGTCCGCGTGGCAGGCCGCCGGCGCGCACCAGCAGCCCAGTGCCCGGCCCGCCAGCTCCTCCGGGATGCGCGCCAGCAGCTTCGGCCGCTCCAGCAGCCACTCCCGGTACCGCGCCACCATGCGAGCGCGGTCCGTGCTCGCCTGGTTCACGAACGGGTTCGCGAAGTCCGACTCCGGCCAGCGGTGGCGCGGACCGGCATGCCCCACGTACGTGAGCAGGCCCTCCCCTACCAGCCACGGCGCCAACCGCTTGTGCGGGCCCGCCTTGCGGACGTTCACCACCACCGTCTCGCCGGACAGCACGGCGATCGCGACCTCCCGCTCGGCCGCGGTCCACCTCTCGGCCCCCGGTGGCAGCGCGATCATCAGATGTCCGTGACGCGGATCCCGGCGTGTGCCTTGTAGCGCCGGTTGATCGCGATCAGGTTCGCGGTGAACGCCTCGACCTGGAAGGCGTTGCGCAACCGTCCGCCGTACACGCCACGCATGCCCGGCACGGCGTCGGCCAGCGCACGCACGACGTCCGTCGCCTCGCGGTCGTCGCCGAGCACGAGCACGTCCGTGTTCAGCTCCTCGATCGACAGGTCGGCGAGGTGGACGGCCGACACGTGGTGGAACGCGGCCGTCACGCGGGACTCCGGGAGCAGCTTCTCGGCCTCCTGCGCGGCACTCCCCGCCTCGACACGCAGCGCGAACGGGCCCTGCTTGTCGAAGCCGAGCGGGTTCACGCAGTCGATGACGATCTTGCCCGCCAGCTCGGCACGCAGTGATGTCAGCAGGTCGTCGTGGCCCTCCCAGGGCACGGCGACGAGCACGATGTCCGCCGCGGCGGCCGTGCCCCTGTTGTCCGTGCCGGTCACGCCCTCACCCAGCTCGGCGGCCGCGGCCTCGGCGCGCTCGGTACTGCGCGAGCCGACGATCACCTTGATGCCGGCCTTCGCCCACCGCAGCGCCATGCCCTTGCCCTGCGGCCCGGTGCCCCCGAGCACCCCAACGGTCAGGCCAGTCACGTCGGTCAACGTTCCTCCTCGGATCCATCCACGCGCTCGAAGACCACCTTGCGAGCGTCCGCGTCCGCCTGAGTCAAACGCACGCGGACGGTCTCGCCTTCCGGAAGGTTGCCATCGGCACACTTCGCGATCACCGGAGGATGGGTCACGAACACGTCCGAGGAGCCGCCCTCGGACCGCAGGACGATCGCGTCGAACTCCTGGCCGATGCGGCCCGCCAGCACCCACGCCTCGGTCTGGTCGAGGCACGCCTTGTCGACGCGGGCGGCGAGCGTGTCGGAACCCGCCATCAGGGTGGGCAGCTCGGGCAGGGCGGATCTCACCCATTCGGGTACCGGCCGGTCCGCGGCGACGGCGAGGCAGATCTCGGCGCCGAACCGGTCGACCAGCCTGCGCAGTGGCGCGGTGACGTGCGCGTACGGGGCCGCGATGCCCGCGTGGGTGGTCAGCCGGGGCGCGGCGCCGTCGAACACCGTGTAACCGGCGCCACGCAGGAGGCGGGTGGCGTCCATAAAGAGCGCGAGTGCCTCGGGCCGGTCGGGGTCGAGGCCGGCGAGGAGCTTCGCGGCGTCCATGGCCCGCGGCCAGGTGATGCCCAGCGAGCGGGCGGAGCGGCGCAGCCACTTGACGGCGCCGTTCTCCGGGTCGGGCAGCGTGCGGAGGATGCCGACGCCCGCGTCGAGCATGAGCTTCGCGGCGGCCATGCCGGTGAGCAGGGAGATCTCGGCGTTCCAGGCGTCGACCTCGGTGCGGGGGCGCAGTACGAGGCGCCAGCCGTCGCCGTTGGCCTCGACGTCCTGGTCCGGGAGCTGGAGCTCGACGGCGCCGCGTTCCAGGGCGCGCTCGCGGCGGAGACGGCCGATCGCGGGCAGCTCCTGGATCGCCGGGTGTGCGGTCCTGTCGGCGAACGACCGCTGGACGGTGTCGTAGTCGAGGCGGGCCTGGGAACGGACGAACGCGCGGCGGACGTCGGCGTGTTCGAGGAGGCCGTCGCTGTCGCAGTCGAGGGTCCAGAGGGCGGCGGGGGTGACCTGTCCGGGCAGGAGGCTGGCCGCGCCCTCGCTCAGGACCCCGGGGTGGAGCGGGACGTTGCCGTCCGGGAGGTAGATCGTCTGGCCGCGGCGACGGACCTCGCGGTCGAGCGCGCCGCCCGGCGTGACGAACGCGCCGAGGTCGGCGATCGCGTAGTGCACGCGGAACCCGGCGCCGACGCGTTCGACCGCCATGGCCTGGTCGAGGTCCCTCGACCCCGGCGGGTCGATGGTGACGAGGGGCAGGTCGGTCGCGTCGTCGCGCCCGGTATCCCGCCACGCACCCGCGGCACGATCGGCCTCGGCGAGCACGTCCTCGGGGAAGTCGGTCGGCAGCGCGAACTCTTCCCGGACCCGCGCAAAGCCGATCCGGTCGCCTTTCGCGCGCACGACCACGCGGGGGACTCTAACCCCCTAGTCTTCTTCCCACTTCTTGTCGGCCTTGTCCCAGGCCTCGGTGCGTGCCTTCGCGATGTCCAGCGCCCGCCCCGCAGTCTCCTTGTCCGGGTAGGGACCGAGCCGGTCGCCCGCCGGGCACACCGAACCGTGCTCGACCGTGTTGTGCTTGGTGCAGAAGTACCAACCGGGGTCCGGGTTGTTGTCGACCATGAACTGAGCCTAAGGCCGGAGAGCCCTCCGCGGTCAACGACCGCTCAGGACCAGGGCGCCACCTGCTGCGCAGGGAAGCCGCGGGGCGGGGTGTCCTGGGTGGCGTTGCGGTAGTCGCCCGGGATGGGGTCCATCACCGACACCAGGACCTCGGTCTCCTCGGGGTTCTCGATCCGCCGACCACTGCGTTCGCGGTAGACCAGCTCGCCGTCGACGTCGATCTCCACCAGGTAGCCGACCTCGGCCAGCTGTTCCTCGTCCAGGTTCACCAGGCGTTCCCGCCGCGACGGGACCACCCGGTACTCGGGCCAGTTCAGGTGGGCGTAGGCCTGGTGAAACTCCTGCAGGACCTGGTGCAGTGCGTTCTGCCACGGCAGCGGCATGGTCTCCACCAGGGACTTCGGCAGCACCACGTACTGATCGGAGGTGCCCGGATGGGGTGCGCGAAGGTAGTCCGGCAAAGGAGACCGCATCTGTTCTGGGTACATGGTCATCGCGCCCCTCACGTCTCACACGCCAGGCCGCACGGCCTGGCCCATCAACTCCGCCTCGCCCCAACGAACCGAGCGGATGTGCACTGGCACGCCGGTCTGCTGGGCCTCCACGATCTTGCCGTCACCGAGATACATCGCAACGTGGTGGATGGTGTCCGGATCGCTCCTGTCGTAGCCCCAGAACAGCAGGTCACCCGGCTGGGCCTGTTCCACCGGCAACATCGCGCCCGCCCGGTACTGCTGGCGGGAAACCCTCGGAAGAGTGATGCCCGCGGCCCGGTAGGCCTGGAGCATCAGGCTGGAACAGTCGAACGAGCCCTGCTGGTCGGTCCGCGCACCCCACACGTACGGCTTGCCCTGCTGGCCGAGCGCCCACTGGATGGCGTTGCGGGACTGCTCGGTCGGCGCGGGGACGAACAGTCCGGTGCCCTGGCCGCAGCCCGTCGGGTCCGGTACCAGGCCCACGTTGCCGATCAGGTGGGCCGCCATCGACTCCCACTTGTGGTAGCGGTCGGGGAACCCCGACCGCTCCACGTCCTGCGCCGACTCGCCAGGGCGCTGCTGCTCCCAGCCGGGCACCTTGCCGAGCACGTCGTAGAACTTGTTGATCGAGTAGTGCGGGTCGACGACCTGCGCGGGCGTGCCCCAGCCCATGGAGGGGCGCATCTGGAACATGCCGAGCGAGTCGCGGTCGCCGTAGTTCAGGTTGCGCAGGCCCGACTCGGTCATGCCCGCCTGTATCGCGACCTGCCACGCGAGCGGCGGCAGCTGGCGGTCCTTGCCGATGGAGATGATCAGCGCGACGTTCTTGCGCTGGTCCTCGTTCAGCTTCGCCGCGTCCCCCGCGCCGCTGCCCGCCGGACCGGCGGTGATCGGGCCGAGCGCCGCGTTGCAGTTCAGGCCGGCGCTCATGGCCCTGGCCTGGTCGGCCGCCTGGTCCTGCGACACGACCTGGGTGACCGCGCTGACGCCCGCGACGGCCACGGTGGCAACGACCACCAGCCCCCCGACGACGAGCGCGCTCTTCATCGGTCCACCTGCTCGTAGTAGGTGACCCGCCAGCCGTCCGGGGTGTGGATCACCGTGACGAGCAGGGTGCCGTCATCGGTCGGGAGCTTCACCTTGACCGAGCTGGTGAACGACTCGACCGTCTCCGGCTCGCCCGTGACCTTGGTGGCGCCGATGTTGCCCGGCTCCACCGTGGACATCTCGGTGAGCTGCTCCTCGGTCGTGAACGGCCGCAGCGTGTCGAGCCACTGCTCGTTCGTGACACCTTCCGGGTGGTTGACCCAGGCGCGGGCCCACGAGTCGGCGACATCCAGTGCCTCCGGCGCTGGTGCCGCGGACTCCGGCGTGTCGGTCAGCGTGGTGATCCTGGTCGGGAGGCTGCTGGTGGCCCCTGCCGTGCCGGGGAGGTCCGTGCCGCTGCCAGGGGTGGTCGGCGCGGCCGTCGTGCTGCTGCCGGACGGGCCGGCGGCGGTGCCACTCGCCTTGTCGTTCGAGCCGGTCAGCTGCGGGATGATGATGCCTGCCGCGAGCACCACGACGGCGACCACGAACACCACGATCGCGAGGTGGCGGGGCGAGCGCATGGGCCAGCCCCACAGTCGCCGGTACACCGCGGCACGCCCGCGGTTGGTGCGGATCGGCATGTCATCTCACCACCGCGTCGGTCTCGCGGGGCCCGTCACGCAACGGCATCCGGCGCGGCGCCGGTTCCCGTACCTCGAGCCCGCGCGAGGGCCGGTAGACCACGTGCACCGGCCGCCCGGCGACCATCTCGACGTCCGCCGGACGCGGTGACGGCCGCTGGGCCTGCGGCTGGGGGTCGTAGCGGCCCTCGTTGCGACGGGTCGTGACCTGCGACGGGACGACCATCGCGTCCTCGCCGAACTCGCCGTGCACCGGGTTGGTGTCGACGATCCGGCTGCGTGCCGGGATGACGCCGCTCGGGTCGTTGCGCCCGCCCGGGCTCCTCGGCATGAGCGCGGGCGCACGTTCGCCGTCGCTCGACGGCAGCCCGTACGTACCGGTCCCGATGGAGGTCCGCCGCGTGTCGAGCCGCTCGGCGGTCGCCATGACCGGACCGGTGGCCTCCGGCCTCGGCCTCCGCCCGCCACGCGTGGTGGCGACGGTGTCGCCGGCGAGTTTCTCGTCCTGGAGGTTGTCCCAGAACTCGTCCTGCGGGCCGCGCTGGTCGGGGCCCTTGCGCTTGCGGAAGCGGGAGAAGATGCCGCCACCACCGGTCGGCACCGAGGCACCGGCCGCGCCGACGGACAGCTCGACCATCTGCCACATGCGCTTCATCGGCCTGCCGACCAGCAGGAACACGAGCGTCACGATGCCGGCGAGCAGCATCTGGGTGAGCATCGACAGCTGCACGTCCGGGCCGAAGATCAGCTGAAGGAACTTGAAGTGGATACCGGCCAGCATGGCCAGGATCAGCACGTTCAGCACGACGGCGCCGACCGCTCGGCCGACCTTGCGGAGGATGTCGTGGTGGACGAGCGCCACGAGGCCGATGACCGGGGCCGCCAGTGTGAAGATCCGCAGCAGCAGTTGCGCGAGCAGCACGGCCAGCTTCGCCAGGAACTGGAACAGCGAGTAGACCAGCGACTGGAAGAACGCCAGGAAGCCCGCGCCGGTCCGACTGCCCTCGGTACCCGCGAAGTACCCCTGCGCGGAGCCGAGCTGGTTGTAGATCTTCTGGTACTCGCTCTGCTTCGCGGCTTCCGCCTGGTCGTTCGCGTCGTTGCCCGAGACCAGGTCGTCACGGGTCCACGCCTGCGCGGCCAGGAGGTCGCGACCGTACTGCAGTGCCTTGGGGTCATCCGGTTTGCCGAACTCGCCGCGCAGCCAGTTCTCGTACACCACACGCGTGTGCAGCTCGTTCGGCAGGACATGCTGCTGCACGTCGTCGCGGTTGGGGTCCTCGAAGCCGTTCTGGATCCCCGTCGTCGTGTCGATGATCAGCTTGTCGATGAAGTCGTAGTTGTTGACGAGTACCAGGGTCGAGGCGGCCAACCACATGCCACCGAGCGCGTAGAGCCCCCTGCGGGATACCGCGGCCAGGTCGCCCTTCCAGATCTGACGGAACATCAGGACAGCCAGGATCAGCATGAAGATGCTGAACAGCTGCATGTAGATGTTGTCGAAGATCGCCTTAGCCGCCGCGCCGATCTGCTGGTTCAGCCCACCGAGCACGCCGCCGTTGTAGAGCGTGTAGTGCAGCGAGTTGGTCGCACCGACGATGTTCTTGCCGAGGTTGAACAGCTCACTGCCCGCCCAGGTGTCAATCGTGACGCTTGGGTCGCTGATCGAGAGGGGCTGGTTGCAATTGGGGTCGTAGACGTGCCAGACCATGCCCGCGTACCCGTAGTCGCGGTACGGGCTGTTGGGGTGCTTGTCGTCGGTGTACGGGACCCCGCTGTCCTTGCCACCTCGTAAGCCGTTGCCCTGCGGTGGGTCGATGGCGCCGACCATGCCCGAGCCGGGTCGCTCCGGGAACGGCGCGCAGCTCTGTTCCTGCTGCTGCGCGGCCATGGCCGGGGAGCCGACCATCGCCTGCATGCCTAGGAGGGCCGCGACGATCGTCAGAGAGGCAACCCGACCTCTGTGACGGGTCGGGTTGGTCGAGGAGCGTCTTTTCCGCCGCCATGCCATGAAGAACAACACGGCGGCGATCACCACCAGGGTCGTCATGCTGCGCCGCCTTCGCCGGCCCCGTCCGAGCTACGGGGTAGTCGAAAACGTGCGGGTCGACAGCCGGCTGTCATGCGGCATCCACCCGCCCGCGATTACCTGACTTCTTTCCGTTCCCCGAGCCGTCCGGTGGTCCGTCCAGGTTCGGGTCGTCATCGGTGAGGCCCAGTTCGAAGTCCGCCGCGAGGTCGAACTCGGCCTGCTCCTCCACGTAGTCCGTCGCCCCTTCGCGGGGTTTCGGCTCGTCGGACGGCAGCTCCGGTGCGCGTGCCTCCGAGGCGATGACCGCCCCCGGTGCCACGTCGCGCAGGGCGTCCGGGGTCGTGTCCATCACGCCGCGCAGGTGGTCGAGGTGCGGGCCCGACAGGTCGATGCGGATGCGTTCCACACCGCCCGCGCCGTCGCCGAAGATGAACTGGCGCGGGGACGTGTCGCGGACCGCGTCGCGGTGGCCGCCGGGGCGACGGCCGAGGGAGGCCACCACCTGCTCGTAGCCCGCGCCCACCGGCACCTTCAGCAGCCGCAGCGCGTCCTCCTGTGCCTGGTCGTCGTCGAGTCGTCCGACGAACACCGAGTCCAGCAGCGTGACGAAGCCCTGGATGCGGAGGAAGTCGGCCGGGATCTGCGAGGACAGGAGCACACGAACGTTCCATTTACGGGAGTCACGGGCGAACCGGTTCATGAGCACCCGGCCCGTCGGCACCTCCGACAGGAAGAACGCCTCGTCGATCCACACGCCTTTGCGAGTGTCCTTCGTGCGTTCGTAGATCGACCGCTGCGTCAGCCACGCCGCCAGGTTGAGCATCTCGACACCGAGGGACTCGGCGTCGGTCCAGTGCTCGCGGCCCACACCGTCCTTCGGCAGCGTCAGGCCCGCCATGGTCATGACCGTCAGGCGGTCGTCACGCTGCTCGGTGTACGGGTCCGCGTCCTTCTCCGGGATGAGCAGCGACATGCGCTCCCGCATCTCGTCCAGGAAGTCCGCGACCACGACCGCGTGCTCGTGGTGCTCCGACGCGTCCCGCCGCAGCGCCTCGAACACCAGGCTCGGGTCGGCGTCCGCGCGGCCACCGACCATGCGGACCGCCCGCAGCAGCACGATGCGGGTCTGCGGCATGCGTGCGATGTCGTAGGGCAGCAACCCGGTCAGCACGTCCAGCGCCAGACGACGCCTGGTGGCCGCCGCCAGTGCCTTCTCGCGCCGCCACGCGCGCTCCGGGTCGTCCTCGTCGCGGAAGTGGTCGAACTGCGGCTCCGCCACCACCCGGTACGGGTTCAGGATGCCGGGCTGTGCGTTCAACAGGTTGATCGGCCGCGCGTAGGGCCGCAGCTCCGGCAGGTCGCACAGCTTCGTCAGCGGGCCGGACGGGTCGAGGATCGTCCAGTGGGCCCCGGCTCGCAGCGTCTTGTAGACGATGCCGCCGCCGAGGAACGACTTGCCGCCACCGAGACCGGCGACCATCGCGGTCAGACCGGACCCGTCGCGGATCTCCTGGGCCATCCACGGGTCCCACGCCACCGGGCGCCGGGTCGCCGTGCACGTCTCGCCGAGCAGGATCCCCCGCCGGTCGCCGACCTCGGCCGTGGCCGTCGGGACCGCCGCCGCGGCCCAGACCACCGAGCCGCGCCGCATGTACGCGGAGGAGGCCAGGTGCTCGCCGGGGATGAACTCCCTGGCCAGCGCGTACTGGGCCTCCGGGTGCTCGATCGCGACCTTCGGCTTGTACAGCTCGAGGACCTGCTGCGCGAGGCGCAACGCGTCGCGCTCGGTCGGGCCGGACACCGCGAGCCGCCACCACGAGCGCACCCGGGTGGCCAGGGCGGTGAAGCCCGAGGTCATCTCGTCGTCGATCTCCAGCACCCGCGACGCCTGGCGGGCCAGCGACTGCGGCGGCTCCAGCTCGTGCTCGTCGGTGTAGTGCCGGACCTGCGAGCGGACCTTGTTCATCTGTCGCGCCAGCTCGCCCTGGACCTCCTCGGGGCGGCGCACGTAGATGCGTGCCGACCACTCGACGGACGCCGCGAGGCGGTCGGAGTGCTGCAGCCAGGGGTCGTCCAGCTCGGGGATCTGCAGGCCGTGCATCTGCCCGACGGTCAGCACCGCGACGTGTCGCGTCATGCCGGCGTTCGAGCCGGTGCGGCCGCGCACGGTGACGGTCGGCGCGTAGGGCTCCTGGTGGAAGTCCGCCGCGTCGGTGAACGAGGCCAGGTCCTCCGGCTCCCACACCGAATCCGGCACCGCGGGCAGGTTGCGCGGCGCGGGCAGCCCCAGCGAGCACGACCGGTGCATCAGCCAGGACATCTCCTGCGCTGAGGCGGGCCTGCCCTCCAGCCCGGCGGACGCGATCACCTGGTCGAGGTGCTCGACCTCGGAGTCGATGGCGAGCAGCTCGGCGTCGACGGCGGCCGGGAAGATCCTGCGCAGCAGTGGCGCGGCGCGCTCGACGGCCCGGTCGACCATGTTGCGGGTCTGGACCTGGACCCCCAGGTAGACCTCCTTCTCCGCCATCGACCGGCCGAGCAGCTGCTGCTGCTCGCCGATCAGGTAGTCGTCGAAGGACAGCGCGCCGGAGGTGTCGGGCAGGCGGTTGACCGCGTTGTGCACGTGCGCCTCGGCCCACATGCGGATCGGGTACGGCCTCGTCGTGACCCGCAGGTGCATCCAGCGGCCTGCCAGCTCCGCGTACTGGCCCGCGATCGCGGCGATCAGGTCCTGGCGCTGCGAGTCCGAACGGAACGACCAGCGCTGCGGCGCCAGCCGGTACCACGCGAACACGTCGGTGCCGTTGCGAAGGAGGTGACCATCGATGCTTCGGGCCGCGATCGACGGGGTATACGTGGGAATGGACTGCTCCCCGGGAAGACGACGGTTGTGCTTGTTGTCGCCGGCCGGCCGGTACTGCGGGGCCGGCGGTGGTACCTGTCTCGCCATGGGTGGGTCGAGCAGTTCGTGATCCGGTGCGGCGTGCCGGCCCCTGAGGTTCGCGGACGGCTGCTGGTGACGTCTGGCGGGCGCCGGGTACGGCGTGCCTTGCCGCGGCTCAGGCTCGTGCTTGCTTCGTCGTGCGAACACCGCGCCCCCTCCCGCGTCTCGTCGGTTGCCGCCTCGGCCGGGTCGTGCTGACCCGGACCCTGGTGGCGGTGACGGCGCCGCCCTGACCCGCGCTCGTCTCCCGTGGCGCGGTCAACTCGCGAATCCACATCGAGGCCACCGCCGACAGCGGCCGCTCGTGACTGATCTTGGCGCAGATGATCCTGGTCAGCAGGATGGTGGCCACGATCCCCCACGCGATCGCCCAGAAGAGCGAGATCCCGAGCTTGCGCTCGACGGTGAGCACGATGAGGAAGACGAACACTCCGACGCCCCACGCCACGTAACGGGCCCGCCAGGGCATCGTGGCCCGTGGGGGCCCGAGCCAGACGGCGTCGACGCGGTACACCTCGTCGTCGGTACGAATGCGCACAGGTGCCCTCTGCTCAGCCGGTGAAGAGTCCGGCGATCCAGGTGCCGATGTTCTTGCCGGCGTCCGTGGTCACCGCCAACCCGATGATGGCCAGGGCGACGATCACTCCGCCGAGCCGTCGCATGACGCCGGCGTTGTCTCCCTTGCCGCCGCCGAGCCACAGGAGGAGGAGTGCGACCACCAGCAGCAGTAGCGGGATGATGTTGTTCAGGATCCAGTCACGGACCCCGCTTGTGCCCAAACCACCGGTTTCCTGGGCGAGCTCGAGGGTGGTCATGGCGATCATGTTCTTAGCTCCCGTGTGCGCGGCCGCTGATGCCTGCCGTTCGTAGACGAGTAGAGCACGCTCACATCACGATGTGTAGTGATGAGAGGGCGCTCCGTAGATCATCTTCTGACGCGGTCATATTCTCCTCGGCGCTCGACGACGTGCCATCTGACCACACACATGATGAAGCGCGAAGGGCCTCCACGTCGTCACGGTCACTCGTCTGTACCAATATGTCGGTAGGTTCACCCACTTGCTGAGGGCGTCCTAACTGTAGGTGCGGGACGCGACGCGTCAACCCACCACTACACGGTTGGGTGTCACCCATTTGGCGTATCGCAACACCTAGAGGTGTATTCGCCACACTGTCCTTGACCGTTCTACCCGCACGTGGAGCGGGCCGAGATCACACACGGTCCACCATGGTCCCCGCGGTGTGGATCGTGATCGAAACGCCGCACACCAAGCGTCTCCTCCTCGGGGTTCGTGGCCCCTGGGCTGGGCGGACGAGCCGGCATGTAAGCCGGATCCTGTCCCCGGCCTCGCGGCCGGTGGGCGGTCATCCATCTGGACCTGCCGTCGCCGACAGGCTCTAGCGGCCTACCCGCAGGCTCGGGCGAGCAGCCCTCGAACGCCTGCGCGAGTACCCCTTTCGGGGCACCCTTCTTGGCCTTGCTCCGGGTGGGGTTTACCTAGCCACTCCGGTCACCCGGAGTGCTGGTGGTCTCTTACACCACCGTTTCACCCTTACCTGGCCACGTTGCCGCCAGGCGGTCTGTTCTCTGTGGCACTGTCCCGCGGGTCGCCCCGGGTTGCCGTTAACAACCACCCTGCCCTTCGGAGTCCGGACTTTCCTCGACGGGCTCATCACCCGCCGCGACCGCCCTGCCGACTCGTCCGCGTCACCAAGGGTAACGCCCCGCCCAGAAGTGGATCATGGCAACCTGTGCGCGGCCGAGGTTTCGCCCGCCGAGTCTCCCACCTCCTGCGCCGGATGTCCGCTCCAGTTGTCCACAGGTCGAGTTGTCCACAACCAAGATCGACATCCCCGCAACTGTCACCCCCTGCCGGTAGACTGGCGTGGCGGGGTGCCCCCGGGATCGGGTGGGGGCTGCCCGAGGTGACCAGCTGCGTTGGCATTGATCAAGATTTTGCGGACCAGTGCGTTCGTGTGGTGACGTGGCCGTCAGGTCAGGTGTGAGGTGTCGTTGACCAGGCGCACCGAGGCGTTGCCGTCCGGGTAGAACTCCACGATCGACAGCGACGCCAGATCGAGGTGCAGGCGGAACAGCAGTGACGGGCCCGCGTCCAGGCCTATGCGCAGCAGCGACTTGATGGGCGTCACATGACTGACCAGTACCACGGTCTGACCCGCGTACCGTTCCACCAGTTCGTCGCGGGCCGTCGTCACCCTGGTGTGGACCGCGTTGAAGCTTTCGCCGTTCGGTGGCGCCGTGGCCGGGTCACCCAGCCAGCGGCGGTGCAGGGCCGGGTCCCGCTCGGCCGCTTCCTGGAACGTCAGCCGCTCCCAGTCGCCGAAGTCGGTCTCTATCAGGCCTTCGTGGGTTTCCACCTCGTGGCCCGACGCCGACGCCACTTCCTCCGCTGTCTGCCTGGCGCGGCCGAGCGGCGACGAGACCACCGCCGCGAAGTCCAGTGTGGACAGTCTGGTCGCTGCCGCCTTCGCCTGCCGCACGCCGGTTTCCGTCATCGGGACGTCGCCGCGACCCGAGTAGCGGCGTTCGCCGGACAGCGCGGTTTGGCCGTGGCGCAACAGAAGCAGGCGGGTGGGCGTGCCTGTCGCACCCGTCCAGCGGGCGGGTGCCTTCGCGTCGAGGCCCGCCTGTGCGTCCATCGCCTCGTTGGCCAGGCGGTCCGCGTGCGTGTTCTGCGCTCGCGGGATCCACGTGTAGGTGACCTCGTCGAACGACGACGCCACTGACGCGGCCGTAGCGGCCAGCGGTTTGAGCGCCTCGTTCCTCACCTGCCAGCGGCCGGACATCTGCTCGACCACCAGTTTCGAGTCCATGCGGACGGCCACGACCGTGGCGCCCAGGTCCCGTGCCGCCGACAGGCCCGCGATCAGGCCCTGGTACTCGGCGACGTTGTTCGTCGCCAGCCCAAGGCCCTCGGCACGCTCCGCCAGGACGGCACCGTCCGGGGCGAAGACCGCCGCGCCGTAGCCTGCCGGCCCGGGGTTGCCGCGTGAGCCGCCGTCGGCCTCTACGACGACCCTCACAAGCCGGACTCGCCGGTGCGGACCATGATCGCGCCGCACTCCTCGCAGGTCACGACCTCGTCGGCGGCGGTGTTCGCGATTCGGGAGATCGCGCTGCGGTCCAGTTCGATGCGGCACGCGCCGCAGCGGCGGGCACGCAGCAGCGACGCGCCGATGCCCTTGTTCCCGCGGACCCGTTCGTACAGGTCCATCAGGGGCTGCGGGAACGCCGGCGCGAGCTTCTCGCGGTCCGCGGAGCGGCGGGCCCAGGTCGTCTCGAGGTCGGCCAGCGCGTGGTCGCGGCGGCCCGCCGCGTCCGACAGCGCCTCCTCCGCCTTCGCCAGCTCCACCGACGCGTGCTGGCCGTCCAGCTCGACCGCCTCGCGGCGCTCCATCAGCTCCAGCAGCTCGTCCTCGAGCGTGGTCTGCCGACGCTGCAACGTGTTCAGCTCGTGTTCGAGGTCGGTCATCTGCTTGGCGGACACCGTGCCGCCTGCCATCAGCGCACGGTCGCGGTCCTCGCGGGCGCGGACCGCGTCGATCTCCTTCTCCTGTCGCTTGACCTCGCGGTCCAGGTCGCCGAGCGCGGTCTCGTTCGCGACCTTCGCATCCTTGCGAGCCTGCACCGACATCTCGGCCTCGGCGATCTCCGCGAGCTCCGGCAACGTCCTGCGCTGGTGGTCGACGCGAGCCAGCTCGGCGTCGACGTCGGCGAGCTCGAGCAGCCTGCGCTGCACTGCGGGATCGGCTTTCAACCTGGGATCCTCCGGTTCTGTCCGGCCGTTGCGACGGCCCATGGATCGGTGCGACGGGTTGACACGGTGATGTCGACGTTACCGCCGAACCTCTCCCGCAGGATCGCCGCCGCCTGCTCGCACCACGGCCACTCGCTCGCCCAGTGCGCGACGTCGACCAGCGCGGGCGCGCCGGGCACGGCGAGATGCTCGCTCGCCGGGTGATGGCGCAGGTCAGCGGTGACGTAGGCATCAACGCCCAGCGCGGTGGCCATGGCGAGATGGGAGTCGCCGGCACCACCGGCCACGGCGACCCTCCTGATCGGGCGGTCCGGGTCGCCCGCGCCACGCACCCCGGCCGCGGTCTCGGGCAGCGCCTCGGCCACCCGGGCCACGAAGTCCCCGAATGGTTCCGGCGCAGGCAGCTCGCCGATCCGACCGATGCCGGTGCGCCCGTCCTCCTTGGGGTCGAGCGGGCCGGTGACGGTCAGCCCCAGGGCGGACGCCAGCGCGTCGGACACGCCGGGGAAGGCGGAGTCCGCGTTGGTGTGCGCGCAGAAGAGCCCGACGCCGGCACGGATCATGCGGTGCACGAGGCCGCCCTTCGGCGTGCTCGCCGGGACGCCGTGCACTCCCCTGAGCAGCAGGGGATGGTGGGCGACGAGCAGCTGCGCGCCGGCTTCGACCGCTTCGTCCACTGTGGATTCGACGGGGTCCACGCAGATGAGGACCCTCGAAACGGGCTCGGCCGGGTCGCCGCACACGAGCCCGACGGCGTCCCATGACTCGGCGAGCGCGGGCGGGTAGGCCGCTTCGAGTGCCGCGACGACGTCGCCGACAGTGGTCAAGGTGTGCGTACCTCCGTGGTCAGCTCGGCGAGTGCGGCCAGCAGGTCCGCGCACCGCGCCGGTTCACGCACCGCCACGCGCAGGTGGTCGGTGCTCAGTCCGGGAAAGGTATCGCCCCTGCGGACCGCGATGCCCCGCTGCCTGAGGGCGAGGCGCACGTGCTCGCCGTTCGGGACCTCGATCAGCAGGAAGGGCGCGGCGGCCGGCTCGTGGACGTGGACACCGGGCAGGTCCCCGAGCTGCTTGGCGAGCCACGCGCGGTGGTCCTCCAGCTCCCTCGCCGCGGCGGCGGCCTCCTCGACGGCGTGCGGCTCGGCACAGGCGGTGACGGCTTCGAGGACGAGCGTGCCGACGGGCCAGTGCGGGCGGTGCGTCGCGAGCCTGCGCAGCAGGTCGGGGGCGCCGAGCGCGTAGCCGGCGCGGAGGCCGGGGAGGGCCCAGGTCTTGGTGAGGCTGCGGAGGACGAGGAGCCCGGGCAGGTCCGCGCCGGCCAGGGACTCGCGCTCGCCGGGGACGGCGTCCATGAACGCCTCGTCGACGACGAGCACGCGTCCGGGGCGGGCGAGGGCGCTGATGGTCGCGGCGGGGTGCAGCTCGGAGGTCGGGTTGGTGGGGTTGCCGAGGACGACGAGGTCGGCGTCGTCGGGGACGGGGTCGCGGTGCATGACCCGGTGGACGGGCACGCCCGCGGTGCGGAGGGCGACCTCGGGCTCGGTGAAGGAGGGGTGCAGGACGGCGGCGAGCCGGGGGGCGAGCGCGGGCAGGAGCGCGAACCCCTCCGCGGCCCCGTTGAGGACGAGGACGTCGTCGGGGTCGCGCCCGTGTCGAGCGGCGACGGCCTCACGGGCACGGCTGTCGTCGAGCGCGGAAGGATAGGTGCCGAGGCGGCCGAGCGCCTCGGCGAGCCGTTCACGAAGCCAGGTGGGCGGCGCCGACCCCCGGACGTTCACGGCGAAGTCCTGCAGGCCAGGCGCCGCGTCCACGTCGCCGTGATGCCGCAGGTCGCTCATCCGGGCGATCATAATTCGCCGAGAAACCCAGCTGGTTGCGCAGGCAGCCCCCACCCTGTCCCGGGGGCACCCCGCCACGCCAGTTTACTCGGTGGGGGTGACGGGAACAGCAGGTCAGGCCTGGGGTGTGGATGGTTGGTAGGGCTGTGGACAACTCGCCCACGAGTCAGCGACGCAGGCCGTAGCGTGCCGGGCCGATGCCGAGCAGTTTCGTGAAGTGGCGGGTCAGGTGCGCCTGGTCGTAGAAGCCGGCCAGTGACGCCGCCTCCGCGGCGGGGCGGCCGGCCAGCAGGTGTCGGCGGGCCAGCTCCAGGCGGCGGCCCGTGACGTACCGGTGCGGCGGGATCCCGAACTCACGGCTGAACGCGCGGACCAGTGACGCCGGGTGCACGTCGAGCGTCAACGCCGCGTCGTCCAGGGTCGGGGTCTCGGGGAGGCGGGCGTCCAGCAGGTCGCGGAGGCGGTGGGCGACCGAGGCCCTCGCCGGCGGCGGCGCCTCACCGGCGGCGAGGTGTTCGCGCAGGCGGTCGCGGATCAGGGCGAAGCGGCTCTGCGCCTCGAGGTCCTCCGTGTGCAGGGACAGGTGCAGCTGGTGGATGCGGTCTCGCAGCAGCGGGTCCCGCAGTGACGGGTGGTCGACCGCCGCGCCGACGCCGGTCAGGGTGTCGCTCGCCAGGTACAGGACGCGCTTGCGGAAACCCTCCGGGCTCACCGACCGGCCATCGTGCGGGACGCCCGGTGGCAGCAGCGTGACCTGCGAGCGCAGCGCGCCGTGCTCGTGGCGGTCCAGGTCGTAGCGCACCATGCCTGCGTCCACGATCAGCAGCGTCCACGCGTCGTGCGTGTGCGACGGGTACGCGTGGGTGGTGAACCGGGCGTGGAACACCTCGTGGATGCCGGGCACGTTCGGGCGCCACGCCGTGATCTCGGGGCCCATGGTCAGAAACGTACAAGACCCCGGCGGTCCGTGCGGCGATCCTCGCTTCGTGAGCTTCTCCACCAAGATCGCCGTGGTCGTACGGGACGACCTGCCCGTCTGGCAGCGGCTGAACGTGTGCGCGTTCCTCGTCAGCGGGGTGGCCGGGGCCGTTCCCGAGCTGCTCGGCGAGGCCTACGAGGACGCCGACGGCACCAAGTACCTCGCGATGTTCGGGCAGCCGGTGCTCGTGTTCGAGGCACCCGCCGAGGTGCTGACCTCGGCGCACCGCAGGGCGCTCGACCGGGGCCTGCCGATGTCGGTCTTCACGGCCGACCTGTTCGCCACCGGCAACGACGAGGACAACCGTGCCGCGGTGCGTGCCGTCCCACGAGATCGGCTCGACCTCGTGGGACTGGCCGTGCACGGGCCGCGCAACGCCGTCGACAAGGTCGTCAAGGGCGCACGCATGCACCCCTAGAGCCTGGTGACCGCGCCGGTCCGCAGCTCGTAGGTCGCCGAGACCACCCGCACCCCGTGGTGGGCGACCGCGTCGCTGACGATGTTGGACCGCTCCTGCAGGTACTTCGCCGCGCGGCGGGCCTGCTCGGCCACGCAGGCCGCGAGGAACTCGGGCGCGTCCGGGTTCGGCGGCGTGGCCCTGACCGCGGGCTCGATCGCGCGGACCAGGGTCGAGATGTCGCCGGACACCGCGGTGCCGTGCTGCACGACGTCGATCGTCGCACCCACCGCCCCGCAGCTCTCGTGCCCGAGCACGACGACGAGCGGGACGGACAGGTGCTCGACGGCGTACTCGATGCTGCCGATGACCGCCGTGTCGAGGACCTCGCCCGCGGCACGGATGACGAACAGGTCGCCGAGCCCCTCGTCGAACACCAGCTCAGGTGACACCCGAGAGTCGGCGCAGCCGAGAACTACGGCGAACGGGTGTTGTCCTGCCACCAAGGACTGACGCCAGTCGAGGGACTCGTGCGGGTGTCGCTGTTCACCTGCGACGAAGCGGGCGTTGCCTGCGAGCAGCTTCCGCAGCGCCTGGTCCGCGGTGAGGGGCGTGGCCTGGGGATCGTTGGTACGACGGCCAGGGGTGGCCGCTGCCGGGGCGGCGCCCGCGGCAAGGGCGGCGACCCCTGCCGAAGCGCCGAGCAGGGAGCGCCGGGACAGCTCGACGCGATCAGTGTTGGTCACGCAGCGACACTATGACCACTCGATCGAGTGAAACCCGTGATTACGTTCACAGACGGTCGGGCAGGAGCACTGGGACCTGCCCGGCGGCATGGCCGAGGCCAACGAACCACCCCGTACCGCCGCCGAGCGTGAGCTGCGGGAGGAGCTGGGGTTGGTCATCACCGCTGGTCGGCTCCTGGTGGTGGGCTGGGACGGGCCGCACGGGCCGTGGGACGACCAGCTGGTGTTCGTGTTCGACGCGGGTGTGGTCACCGCCGAGCAGGTCGCCGCCGGGCACCACCGACTACGGGGAACGAACCCGCTCCTGACACACGGCGTACGGAACACTGGTCGCATGGTCGACGCCCCCTCCCCCGCCGATGAGACCGCCGAATCCCTCCATGTCTGCTTCGTCTGCACCGGCAACATCTGTCGTTCCCCGATCGCGGCGTTGGTGTTCTCGGCGTGGCTGGCACGGGAGGGGCTGGCCGATCGCGTGCGGGTGACCAGTGCGGGGACCGGGCCGTGGCACGCGGGTGAGGCCGCCGACCCGAGGGCGCGGCGCGTGCTCGCGGCGCACGACTACCCCACCGACCACGTGGCCGCCCAGGTCTGCGACGACCACCTGTCGGCGGACCTGGTGGTCGCGCTCGACGGCGAGCACCGGGCCGCGCTGCGGCGCCTGAGGGTCGGCGACGTGCGAATGCTGCGGTCGTTCGACCCGGACGCCGACGGCGACGACGTCGCGGACCCCTACTACGACGACTACGCGGACTTCGAGGAAGTGCTCCGCCAGGTGGAGGCCGCCATGCCAGGGATGGTCGAGTGGGTGCGCACGCGGATCTGACCGCCGAGGCGGCGGTGCGGGCTCTGCTCGGTCGGGATGTGGCCAGGGTCTCGCCGCTCGGTGGGGCCTACCGGGTCCGGCTCGACGGCGGGACCGAGGTGGTGGCCAAGCGGCACGCGGCGGTCGGCGCTCTGAACGCCGAGGTCGCGGGCCTGCGATGGTTGAGCCCCGACACCGACGGGTGCCCCCGGGTGCCGGGCGTTCTGGCCTTCGACGACCAGTGGCTCGTCATGGAGGTGGTGCCCGCCGGACGACCCTCACGTGACACCGCCGAAGGGTTCGGGCGGGAGCTTGCCCGGCTCCACGGGCTCGGGGCCACCGCCCCCGGGAGTGCGCCGCCCGGCGGGCCCGTGGACGCCTGGATCGGGTTGGCCCCCATGCGGAACGTCCCCGGCACACGTTGGGGTGAGTGGTATGTCGAGCACCGGGTGCTCCCCTACCTCCGGAAGGCCGTCGACCTGGGCGTTCTGCATGATCCCGCACCCATCGAGGCCGTCTGCGGCCGGATCGGACAGCTTGCCGGGCCCGACGAGCCGCCTGCCCGACTGCACGGGGACCTGTGGAGCGGGAACGTCCTCTGGAGTGACCGGGTCTGGCTCATCGACCCAGCCGCGCACGGCGGACACCGGGAGACCGACCTCGCCATGCTGGCCCTCTTCGGGTGTCCTCACCTCGAGCGGATCCTGTCGGCCTACGACGAGAGTGCGCCGCTCGCCGACGGGTGGCGGGAGCGCGTCGCCCTCCACCAGCTGTTTCCGCTGCTCGTGCACACCGTGCTGTTCGGCGGCGGGTACGGGGCGCAGGCCGTCGCCTCGGCGCGGTCTCTAGCATGAGGGGTGTGCGGCTGCGGTTCATGCTTCGCCCGGGATGGTTGGCGCTGACGGCGTTGGTGCTGATCTTCGCCGCTGTCTGCTTCACGCTGCTCGCGCCGTGGCAGTTCCGGCGCCACGACGAACGGTCCACCACCAACGACGCGATCGGCACCTCGGCCAACGCCTCACCCGTGGCGCTCGACACCGCTCTGCCCGCCGGGCAGGAGCCTGGCGCCGGGACCGAGTGGCGGACCGTGCGGGTCACTGGTCGCTACCTGGCGGAGGACGAGGTCGTGGCGCGGTTGCGGACCGTGCTCGGGCAGGCCGCCTTCGAGGTGCTGACGCCCTTCCGGCTCGCCGACGGGTCGGTCGTGCTCGTCGACCGCGGGTACGTGCGACCCGTCCAGGGTGACCAGGCCCTCGCCGTGCCCGACTTCGCCGCACCGCCCGCGGGCACTGTCACGCTCACCGCGCGGCTTCGAGCCGACGAGCGGGATCCGCGGGACCGGCCCCCGGAGCGGCGGGACGGGCGGTTGCAGGTCTACGCCGTCGGCGCCGGCGTGGTCACGCACGCCACCGGGCTCGACCTCCGGAGGGGCTACCTGCAGCTCGACGACGACAACCCCGGCGTGCTCACCGCGCTGCCGCTGCCGGAGCTGGACTCCGGGCCGTTCCTCTCCTACGCGCTGCAGTGGATCGCGTTCGGGTCCATGGCGCTGCTCGCCCTGCTGTACTTCACCTGGCGCGAGATCAAACCCGGCGGGGTGCTCGCCGCACCGAAGGCGGAGCGGCCGCGCCGGGTGTCCGTCGCCCGGCAGATCGCCGAGGAAGAGGCCCGCGAGCAGCAGTCAGCGGCGGCCGCGCAGTAGCGCCACCAGTGCGGCCAGTGCCGTCGTCAGGCTGCCGACCACCCTGGACAGCTCGACCGCGCGTGTGACGTGACCCGAGTCCGGGGTCCGGCCCTCGCCCAGGATCGGGCGCTCCTCCACGCCGTGGTCGTACACCGTCCGGCCGCCCAGGCGGACCTCCAGCGCACCCGCGAACGCCGCCTCGACACGGCCCGCGTTCGGGCTCGGGTGTGCGGCCGCGTCGCGGTGCCACGACTGCCACGCGCCCCGCCACGAGCCGCCGACCACCGGCGCGCCCGCCACGGTCAGCGCCGCGGCCACGCGAGCCGGGACCAGGTTCAGCAGGTCGTCCAGCCGCGCCGACGCCCAGCCGAACTTTCGGTAACGCGGCGAGCGGTAGCCGACCATCGCGTCCAGCGTGTTCACCGCGCGGTAGCCCAGCATGCCCGGCACGCCGGCGACCGCACCCCACAGCAGTGGCGCGACCACGGCGTCGGAGGTGTTCTCCGCCACCGACTCGACCACCGCCCGCGCGAGGCCCTCGGCGTCCAGGGTGGCGGGGTCGCGGCCACACAGGTGCGGCAGGCGTTCGCGTGCCGCGGGCAGTTCACCCGCGTCCAGCTCACGGCCGATGGCGGCACCCTCCACGGCGAGCGACCGGCCGCCGACCACGACCCACGTGGCCGCGGCCGTCGTCAACACCTGGAGGACCGGGTTGCGGCGGCCGACTCGCTCGACCATCACGCCCAGCGCCACCACGCCGCCGCTCAGGACCGCCGCGTGCACCACGCCTGCGACCCTGTCGTCGCGGTAGAGCACCCGTTCGACCTTCTCCGCGACCTGACCGAACCCGGCGACCGGGTGCCGTCGTCGCGGGTCGCCGAACGCCCCGTCCGCGGCCACCCCCAGCAGCAGGCCGACCGCACGTGCCACGCTGACCAAGTGTCTTCACCCCGTTCCGTGCGGAGGACACGGTAGCGCTGCTCTAATGAGGGGCATGTTGCGGGCGCGGCGACGCGGGTTCTTCAAAAGGGTGTACGAGGTCTCCTCCGACGACCAGCCGGTCACCACGCTCGTCGGTGGGCGGCGGGAGAGCTGCGAGTTCGACATCGCTGGTCAGGGCTACCGCATCGAGCGGGTCAACCGGCGGCAGTTCCGGCTCACCGGGCCGGATGGTGCGGTGGCCACGGCCGACCGCAACAGCGGGCGGGAGTGGGCGATCCACGCGAGCAGCGGCAACCTCACCCTGGCGCGGCCGTCGATCTGGCGGTCGAGGTGGGAGGTCCGGCAGCGCGGCACGGCCAAGGGCGAGATCCGCCAGGACGGCATGTTCACGAAGACGTACTCGGCGGGCGTGCCCACCGATGTCCCGCTTCCGGTGACGGTGCTCGCGTTCTACGTCGTGCTCGTCCTCTTCGCGCGGGACCAGGCCGCAGCCGCGGCCGCGTCCAGCAGCTAGGCCTCCGCCC
The DNA here is from genome assembly GCF_004364325.1 of Actinophytocola oryzae. Lineage (GTDB taxonomy): Bacteria > Actinomycetota > Actinomycetes > Mycobacteriales > Pseudonocardiaceae > Actinophytocola > Actinophytocola oryzae. The sequence continues at coordinate 39,383 of NZ_SOCP01000029.1, forward strand.
ACCCCTTGATCATCTGGTAGGCGATCGAGGTCTCGCCGGGGAGCTTCAGGTCCGGCTGTTCCTCCGCGAACGCGGCGAGGACCTCGGCGCGGGTGACCCAGCGGGCCTCCTCGATCTCGCCGTCCGCCGGGATCAGGGGTGCGTCGCGGTCGACGGCCAGCGCCGTGAAGCCCACCATGATCGAGCGGGGGAACGGCCACGGCTGGCTGCCCAGGTAGCGGATGGCGTGGACGTCGATGCCCACCTCCTCGCTGATCTCGCGGGCCACGCACGCCTCGAGAGACTCGCCCGCCTCCACGAAACCGGCCAGCACCGAGTACCGGCCAGGCGGCCAGATCGGTTGGCGGGCAAGGAGAACCGACGAACCGTTCTCGCCGTCGTCGTCGTGGACCAGGCAGATGACCGCCGGGTCGGTGCGGGGGTACTCCTCGCGACCGCAGCCCGTGCAGTGCGTGGCCCAGCCCGCGTGCACGCGTTCGACGGGTGCGCCGCAGTTCGCGCAGAAGCTCGCGCGGCGGTGCCAGCTCGCCAGCGCCACCGCAGTCGTGAACAGGCCCGCCGCGGTGTCCGACAGCAGTGCGCCGGTCGTGCGGAGGTCGTGCCACTCCTCGCCGTCCTCGGACGTGGCGCCCGTCCACAGCCCCCACGAGCGGTCCGGGGAGCTGACGTTCTCCTCCAGCTCCTCGTCCGAGGTCAGCGCCCAGTAGCCGACACCGTCCAGCTCGCCGAGCAGCATGGCCTCCGGCGGGAGGTCGCCTGCCGTCGGTCTCGTCGACAGCTCCGACGCGTCCGCGCGTACCGGGGTGCGGCCCTTGCGGTCCACCAGGACCACCCGGCCCGTCGCCCACAGCTTGGCCAGTCGTGCCGGATCGGTGCGGGCAGGCTCCTCCCGGTCCACAGTGGACCGGGAGAGCCGCGGCACCGCGGCGAGTTGGAACAAGGTCACTCCGCTACGCCACCCAACGACTTCAGCGACCGCAGCTGTGCTGCGTCGCCGACCACCACACCGGTGAACCTGGTGGGAGAGAAGAACTCCAGCGCCGCCTCGGCGACCTGCTCCCTCGTGACCTCGGCCAGGCGGCCGGGGTGCTCGGCCAGCCACTCGGCACCGAGCCCCAGCGGGACCAGCGCGGCCAGCTGCGACGCGAGACCGGTCTGCGACGCCGTGGCGATCAACAGCGAGCCGATCGCGTACTGGCGGACGGTCTCGACCTCGTCGGTCGTCGGCGGGACGACACCGAGGCGGGCGAGCTCGTAACGCATCTCCAGCAGCGCGGGCGCGGTCACCTCGCTGGCCGTGTCCGCGTCCACCAGCAGGGTCGCGCCGCGCACGGTGAACTCGAGCGACGACCGCGCGTGGTAGGTGTAGCCCTTGTCCTCGCGGATGTTCTCGACCAGCCGGGACGAGAAGAACCCGCCGTACACCAGGTTGGCAAGCTGCAGCGCCGGGTACTTCGGGTCGGTCCGCGCGATGGCCTGCGCCGACAGCCGCAGCTGCGACTGCACGGCACCCGGGCGCGGCACGAACAGCACGTCGCCACCGTCCACGGACGGCAGGTCCGGCAGCTCGACCGCGCTCTTGTCCGAGGCCCAGCCCGCCAGCGCGTTGCCGATCTTCGTGATCGCCTGGCCCGGTTCGACGTCGCCGACGAACACCAGCACCGAGCCGCGCGGCAGCACCGAGCCCTGGTGCATGGCCCGCACCTCGTCGACCGTGACCGTGGCGACGTCCGAGGCCTGCGGGGTCTCGCGGGTGAACGGGTGGTCGCCGTAGCGGCGCTGCTGCAAGGCTTCACGGGCGATGACGCTCGGCTGCGACCGCGCCACCGCGATCCGCTCCACGAGCCGCGCCCGCTCCCCCTCCACCTCGTTGTCGGGGTAGGAGGCACCGGTCAACGCGTCGGCCAGCACGTCGAGCAGCGTGTCGAAGCCGCTCGCCAGCGCGTTGCCGCCGATCGAGAGGCGCTCGGGGTCCACGCCCGCGCCCAGCTCGCCGCCGACCAGCGCGAGGTCGGTGTCCATGGCGACGCGGTCGCGGCGGGCCGTGCCGGTGAGGATCGTCGCGGCGAGCACCTCGGCGATCGCGGCGTGCCTGCGGTCGCTGCCCGCGAACGGGATGCGCAGCCGAACCTCGGCCATCGGCACGGTCGGCGAGTGCACGGCGATGACCCGCAAACCGTTGTCCAGCACCGTGTCCACCGACTGCAGCCCGGTCGCCGAACGCTGCTCACCGAGATCGGGCAGCGGCCGAGGACCCAGCTCGGTGCGGCCGATCTCGGCGGCGGTACGGAACGTCGTCACTATTTTCCTCCTGCGTTGGTCTGTGTCGCGCCGTGCATCCGCCGGCCGCCTCCTTCCGTCATCGCGCGCTCGACGCTCGTCCCTCGCTCACGAGCGCGCTCTTCGGTCAGTCCGGCGGCGGGCTCCTGCACTACGCTCCTGCGGGCGTCACGGTCAGCACCGCGCGCGAGTCGGGACGCAACGTCTTGGCCGCGGCCGACACGGCGTCCGGCGTCACGGCGGAGAGTCGGTCGGTCAGCTGGTACACGAGGCCTGGCTCGCCGTAGAGCAACTCGAAGGCGCCGAGCGCGAGCGTGCGGGACACCAGCCGGTCGTGCTCGCGGTGCAGGCTCGCGACCCAGCGGGCCGTCACCTTCGCCAGCTCCTGGTCGGACGGCGGCGTGGCGGCGAGCCGGTCCAGCTCCTCGTCGACGGCACGCAGCACGCGGTCCTGCGTGACCTCCGGCGAGTGCACGGCCGTGATCGTGAACGTGTCCGGGTCGCGGGCCTCGAACGGGCCGAACAGGCCGCACGCGGCGTTGACGTCGGTGACCAGCGGCTCCTTCAGCACGAGCCGCTGCTGCAGCCTTGACCCGTCGCCCTCGGCGAGCACCGAGGCGAGCACCAGGTTGGCCAGGTAGCCGTCCAGCTCGTTGATCGGGTCCGGCATGCGGTAGCCGATGGCGAGCGCGGGCAGCGGCGCGTGCGGGTCGACGTGCTCCGACTCCAGCTGGCCCGCCGGCCTCGGCTCGCCGAACGACGGCCGGTCGGGGGCGGAGCGGGCCGGGACGTCACCGAAGTGCTTCTCGATCAGCTCGCGTGCCCTGCCCAGCTCGACGTCACCGGCGACGGTGAGGATCGCGTTGGCGGGCGCGTAGTAGGTGTCGAAGAACTGCGCGCAGTCGTCGAGGTTCGCGGACTCCAGCTCGGTGAAGTCGCCGTAGCCGTTGTGGGCGTTGGGGAACGTCTTGTACAGCACCGGCGGCAGGAGGATCCACGGGAACCCGCCGTAGGGCCGGTTCAGCACGTTGAGGCGGATCTCCTCCTTGACCACGTCGATCTGGTTGCGCAGGTTCTCGGCGGTGATCTTCGGCGCCCGCATGCGGTCGGCCTCGAGGAACAGCGCGCGCTCGAGGCCCGCGGAGGGGAGCACCTCGAAGTAGTCCGTGTAGTCCGGGTGCGTCGAGCCGTTGAAGGTGCCGCCCGCGGACTGGACGTGCCGGAAGTGGGCCAGCTTCTCCAGGCTCTCACTACCCTGGAACATGAGGTGCTCGAAGAGGTGCGCGAAGCCGGTGCGGCCCTCTGGTTCGGAGCGGAACCCCACGTCGTAGTGCACGCTCACACCGACGACCGGAGCGGTCGGGTCGGGGGCGAGAACCACGCGTAGTCCGTTGGCAAGCGTGAACCGGGTCAGCTCATTTCCAAGCATGACCGCAGCCTACGTGGACCCACCGACCGTCGGCGTCTAACCCACCCAGCCTGTGGACAACTAGCCCAGCCGTGTACTAGAGCGCCTCTCAGCGCGGCGGTTGGGCACCGCCCAGCGCACGGTCGAGGGCCATGAGGAACGCGGCGAAGCGGGCCGGGAACTCGGCGGGGCTGCCGGTCTCGTACCAGTAGATGCCTGGTGTGCCGTCGGCCGAGGTGTCCAGGTCGGCGAAGCGGCGGACCCACCCCTCGACCTCGCCGAGCACCACCGCGTAGGGCAGCGACCGGGACAGCACCATCTCGCGGTCGACGGCCGGGATCGTGCTCGCGTCCGTGGCGCGCAGGTAGCTCAGCAGGCCGCGGACCTGCTGCACGAGCACGCTGCCGCGCCTGGTCCTGGCAGGCATCATCCGCGCGCCGAGCGCCAGCCCGAGGCCGCCGACCACGAGCGCGAGGCCGAGCAGCGCGTTGCCCACGGTCAGTGCCAGCACGACCGTGGCGACGACGCCGAGGAACGCCAGCAGCACCCCGACGATCGACCACAGTGACCGATCGTGGTCGGGTCGACGGGCGAACCACTCGCGGGAGACCACGTCCGTGTACATGGCGTCACGCACGGCACCCAGATCGACGCGCAGGCCCGTCACCGGCACCTCGGCTGCGTCGCCGAGCAGCTGCCGGTAGACGGTCCGCTCGTAGTCGGTGAGCGAGGCGTCCGGCGGGTTGCGGCGCACGAGCGCCCACTCCCCCTGGCCGGTCTCGCGGATGAACAGGTAGTTGCGCACCGCGAGGTCCACCACGGTCGCGGCCACGTCCGAGACGTCGACACGCTCGTCGACCACCGTCCCGACCTGCCCGGGCAGGACACCGTCCGGGGAGGCGAACGCGACCCGACCGCCGTCGCCGGTCATCAGCAGCTCGACCGGGCCGACGTCGGTGGCGAGTGCGCGGGCGTCACGGCCGCGGGCCAGCCACAGCAGCATGAAGCCGCCGACGAGCGCCAGTACGAGCGCGCCGAGGCCGACGCCGCTCGCGGTGGTGAGGCCGAACGCGCCGGCGGTGCCGATGTCGTCGAACCTGGCGTTGGCGCCGACCGTGCGGGCGGGCAGCTCGACGGTGAGGTCGACGCGCTCGCCGACCGGCAGGCCCTCCTGCTCGACCCGCAACACCTGCGACTCGTCGGTGAGCGCGACGCCGCACTTCGAGTCGGTGCCGAACGCGCCCGCGAGGCAGGACACCGACCGCGGCCGCTCCGGCGCGATGAACGACGCACGCAGGAACCGGACCTTCGTGTCCCAGCCGCTCGCGACCTGCCAGCGCACCTCCTGGCGCCCGTCGAGGTCGGTGACCGCACCGTCCACTTTGTACCTGATCGTGGTGGCACCCTCACCCACCCTGATGACGAACTCGTCGCCCGCGATCTCGGTGGTGGCGTTGCCGCTGACCCGCACGTCCCGCACGGTGAACACGCGGTCCTGTTCGTCGCCCGCCTTGATCCGCAGCGGCGCGCGGCGGGTCATGGACTTGCGTGCCTGCACGAAGATCTGCTCGGACACCGAAAGACTTCCGTCACGCTCCAGCTTCAGCGCGATGTTGATGCTCTCCGGCAGCAGTGGCTTGACCCCACCCGGCAGCGGCGCCCCGGCCGACCGGGACTTCGGCGGGTTGAGCATGGACGGGTCCAGGCTCGGTTTCCCCGGCGGCTTGAGCGACGGCACGCTCGACGGCGGCTTCGGGTCCGACGGCAGGGTCGGCTGTGCCCCCGCCGACTGCCCCAGACCAACCAGCACACAGATGGCGGCAACCGCCGCACCGGGAATCCCCCACTTCGCCAACACGCCTGCGGAGGATAGTGCAGTGCCCATATGCTCACCCGCTGTCTGACAGAACTCAGGGGGAGACCGGATGACGCAGCCGCCACAGGGCCCCTGGCGACCCATGGGGCCACTGCCGCCGCCTCAGGCCAGGCCACTTCCGCCACACCCTGTGCCGGGTTACGGTCCGCCGCCCGGTCAGCGGCAGCCGACGCAGCCCTACGGCGTCCCTCCTGGCATGGGCATGCCACCCGGGGTGCACGGCATGCCACCCGGTCAGTACCCGCCGCCCCCCGGCTACCCGCCCCGGCCGGCGACGCCGCCGTGGGCGCAGTACCCCGGCTACCAGCACCGGCTCGCGCCGAGGAAGCCGTCGAACACCGGCGCGCTGCTCGCCACGATCATCGTGGTGGTGCTGCTCGGCGGCGTGGCCGTCTTCGGCTTCCTGTCCATGAGCTCCAAGGGCGACAGCGTCGCCGACACCGGCTACGACCCGTCGTCCACCTCCACGTCCTCGTCGGATCCCTTCCCCACCACGTCCTACACGACCACCACGACAACGACGACGACCGAGACGACGGAGACCTCCGAGGACGACACCCCGACGGAGACCACGCAGGACGGCCCCCAGCCGGTGCACGCGCTGGAGGACAACCCCCTGTTCGCAGGCGACATCGGCACCCCCGCGGTGACGTGCGACCTGGCGCGGTGGGAGACCACCCCGGCGGGCGCCGCCGCGTTCTTCCAGAGCGCGATCCCGTGCCTGGACGCGGCGTGGGCGCCGGTGCTCCAGGCCCAGGGCCTGCCGTTCTTCTCGCCGAACATCGCCTTCCCCGAGGGGACGCAGTGGGACAGCGCGTGCGGGTCGTCCAACACCGGGGTGGCCGCGGCGTTCTACTGCAGCTACGACAGCACGATCTACATGCCGTTCGCCGGTCTCCAGTCGGAGATGTACGGGGCGCGGCCCGGTGTGTACCTCGCGCTGCTCGCCCACGAGTACGGCCACCACGTGCAGGCGCTGAGCGGTGTGATGGAGACCTACTGGGACGCCCGCTACGACGCGGGTGCCGACACCGACGCCGGGCTGGAGCTGTCGCGGCGGTCGGAACTGCAGGCGCAGTGCTTCTCCGGCATGTTCCTGGCCTCGGTGTACGGCCGCGGCTCGGTGGACGACAACCTCCTGACGGAGGCCCGCACGAGCCAGGACCGCGGTGACCACAACCCGGACCTGCCCCGCGACCACGGCACCGACGACCACGCCATCGGCTGGTGGGAACAGGGTGCGCAGCAGAACCGCACCTACCAGTGCAACACGTGGATGTCGCCGCCGGAGGACGTCGCCTAGAGGCGCAGCGGGGCGGGCAGCCTCGTCGTGCGTGGCCCTCTTCTGACGAGGAAGGCGTAGCCTGCGCCCGCCACGCAGCTGAGGACGATCAGCAGCAGACCGAGCCCCTGGCCGTCCTCACGGTCGCCCGTGGCGGCGTCGGAGGCGTGGACCACCAGGTCGGCGGGCAGCACGCCGACCGGGACGGTCACGTCGACCGGCTCGTTCCTCGCGTGGCCGCAGCCGTCGTAGCGGGCCTCGTGGAGCCTGCCCGAGACGGTGAACTTCACCGTCGAGGTGGCGTCCGGACTGCTACACGACGCGCCGGTGACGATCGTGGCGCGGACGGTGTGCCCCAGGTCCTCCGGCGAGGCGCCGAAAAGCCCGGACAGACCGACCGCCGTGGCGATCAGCACCCCGGAAACGACTACCCCGGCCCCAGTCGCCGCCCATCGGATGAAACCCGGTGGGATGGTTACACCCCGGATCCGCACACTGCGATGCTCCCAGATGGCGGAAAGTCACCGACAGGTGTCAGTCCTCGTCCGCTGGGGTGACTTTCTTGACGTACAGCAGACGATCGCCGACCTCGATGGCGTCCGCCTCCGGGTGGTCGACGCGGAAGAGCTTCCCGCTGCGGACCACGCCGAGCACGATGTCCGACAGGTGCCTCGGCGAGCCGCCGATCTCGCTCTGCTCGACATCCCGCTCGGCGATCGCGAGGCCGGACTCCGGCGTGATGAGGTCCTCGACCATGTTGACGACGGTCGGGGTGTGGGTCGCCATGCCGAGCAGCCGCCCGGCCGTCTCGCTGGACACCACGACCTGGTTGGCGCCGGACTGGCGCAGCAGGTGGACGTTCTCCGCCTCGCGGACGGCCGCCACGATCTGCGTCTTGGGCGCCAGCTCGCGTGCGGTGAGCGTGATCAGCACGGCCGAGTCGTCCCGGTTCGCGGCCACGACGACGGCACGCGCACGGGGCACGCCGGCGACCCGCAGCACGTCGGACCGGGTGCCGGAGCCGTGCACCGTCACGAGGCCCATCGCGGACGCGGTCTCGAGCATGGCCGTGTCGGTGTCCACGACGACGATCTGCTCGGGCTGGTTCCCGTCGGAGAGCACGGACCGCACGGCGGAGCGCCCCTTGGTGCCGAACCCGACGACCACCACGTGATCGCGCACCTTCGTCCTCCAACGTTGCAGCTTGAACGCCTGGCGCGACCGCTCGGTGAGCACGGCGAGGGTGGTGCCGACCAGGACGATGAGGAAGAGCACCCGCAGCGGGGTGATGATCAGGACGTTGACCAGCCGCGCCGACGCGCTGACCGGCGTGATGTCGCCGTAGCCGGTGGTCGAGAGCGAGACGGTCGCGTAGTAGAGACAGTCCAGGAAGGACAGTCCGTCGCCGTTGCCGTCGCGGTAGCCGTCCCGGTCCAGGTAGACGATCATGACCGCCGCGAACAGCGCGACGAGGGCCCAGACCACCCGCCGCGCGATGGACGCGACCGGACTGACGGTGGGCTCCGGCATCCGGATCACGCCTGCCAGCGCGTGGTCCGGCCGGTCGGTGAGACGGTCGGCCAGCCGCGACATGCGGGGCCGCCGTTGTCGGCTGGGGTCCGGGCTGGTCACGGCGGCGAGATTAGCCCACGCCGGTCCACCCCCCGGACCGGCGTGGGCCCGCATCAGGTGAGCGGCTCGTCGGTCCACGTCGACTGGTCGTCGGATTCGGCACCATCACGGACAGCACCGCGACGACGACCGCCGCCGCACCGACCCAGCATCCCCGGACCCGACGCCGACCGGCACGCACGGCCCTGTCGATGTCCACCTCGGTCGGCGGCCCCGCGCGTTCTCGGATTGTCGATCCGACCCCTGCCTGTTCGTATGAGCGGCAGAAGGAGGTCCTCTCATGGACGTACTGCTCACCGGGCGCGGCCTGCTGGAGTCGATCCGCTGGCACGACGACAGGCTCTACGTGTCCGACTGGTCGGCAGGCGAGGTGCTCGCCGTGCCGGGCGGTGTCGTGGCCGAGGTGGCGTCGCTGCCGCTGTGCTTCGACTTCCTGCCGGACGGACGGATGGTGATCGTGGACTCGGCCACCGGCCGCCTGCTGGACCACGGGTCAGGCACCCACACCGACCTCGGCCAGCCCGGCTGGAACGACATCGCGGTCGACGCGCGTGGCCACGTCTACCTGAACCGACCGGACTTCACCGGGCCGACCGGCACCGTGCACCTGGTCGGGCACGGCGAGGTGGCGGGCGAGCTGGCCTTTCCCAACGGCATGGCCGTCACCGGGGAGACGCTGATCGTGGCCGAGTCGCACGGCCACCGGCTGACCGCGTTCGACATCGCGCCGGACGGCAGTCTCGGCAACCGGCGGGTCTGGGCGGCGCTGGGCGAGAAGGCCGCACCGGACGGCATCTGCGTCGACGCCGCCGGGGCCGTCTGGTACGCCGACGTGCCGAACCGGCACTGCGTGCGGGTGGCGGAGGGCGGCGAGGTGCTCGCCGAGGTGACACTCGACCGTGGTTGCTTCGACTGCGTGGTCGGCGGGTCGACCCTGTACGTGGCCGCCGCCCAGTACCAGGGCATGAGCGGTGAGCTGGTGGCGCCGGGCTCGGGTCAGGTGGTCGCGGTACCGATCTAGGACTCCTGGCTCGGGAGGCCGCGCAGCATGGCACGCAGGGCCGGGGCGTCCATCAGGTCGACCGGGTGGAGGGTCGTGTTCGAGCGGACGTAGTGGAACGCCGCCCGCACCCGGTCGACCGGGACACCCGACAGGCTCGCCCACGCCAGCCGGTACGCGGCCAGCTGCACCGACAACGCGGGCAGCTCCTCCGCCGAGGGCACCGCGCCCGTCTTCCAGTCCACCACCGTCCAGCCCCCGTCGCGGTCGGCGAAGACCGCGTCGAGGCGGCCGCGCAGGGTCATGCCGTCCACGTCGCAGGTGAACGACACCTCCACCTCGGCCGGTGAGCGTTGCGCCCAGTCCGAGGACAGGAACGCGTCCTGCAGTGCGGCGAGGTCGGTGTCCGGGGCGGCGTCCGCGTCGGCAGAGCCGGGCAGCTCGTCGAGGTCGAGCAGCGCCCGGGAGCCGAAGCGCTTCTCCAGCCAGGAGTGGAACGCCGTGCCGCGGCGGGCGACCGGGTTCGGGGGGAACGGCAGCGGGCGGCGCAGCCTGCGGGCCAGTGCCGTCGGGTCGCGGGCCAGCTCGACGAGCTGGCTGACCGAGATGGACGACGGGAGCGTCACGTCCTCGCGGCGGTTCGCGGCGGCGGCGCGTTCGGCCAGCAGGACGTCCGTGTCGGCGACCCAGCCCTCCGGGTCCTCCTCCAGCGGCAGCTGCTCGTCCGACCGCAGCGCCGCCAGCTCGTCGCGGACCAGCGCCGCCGCGTCCATCACGTCGTCCCTGGCGAGCGAGAGCGGGTCCGCGGGCCACAGTGCGGTGCGTTCCGCCGTGGCGATCGGGTTCTCCTCGTGCTCGCCTGGCTCCGCCGCCCAGTACTCCGTCGACGCGACCTCGTCGTCCATGGTGGACACCGTGGCGGCGATCTCGGTGAAGAACTGGGACGGACCCTTGGGTTTCGAGCCGGTGCGGCCCCACCAGTGCGCGGACACGAGCAGCGTCCGCTCGGACCGCGTCAGCGCGACGTAACACAGCCGCCGCTCCTCGACGAGGTCCCGCTCGGCGAAGGCCTCCGCGTGGTTGGTCAGCTCGACCTCGACCTCCTTGCGGTTGCTCGTCCCCGACAGGTCGAGGAACGGGAGGTCCGCCGTGTCGCCCCGCAGCGCGGCGGGCAGCTCGGTAACCGCACGCAGCCAGCACGACGTCCGCTTCCGGCTGGGGAAGACGTCGTTGACCAGGTGCGGCACCGCGACCAGCTCCCACTCCAGGCCCTTCGCGCTGTGCACGGTCAGGATCTGCACCCGGTCCTCGGCCACCACGACCTCGCCGGGCTCGAGGCCGTCCTCGGCGCTCTCGGCCGCCGCCAGGTAGTCCAGCAGCGCCCCGATGCTCGCCGACGGGCTGGCCTGCGCGTAGTCCGACACGACGTCCGCGAACTTGTTGAGGTGTGCCCGCCGTGCGCCGCCGACCCGTGCGGTCGCCTCGATGTCCAGCCCCATCGCGCGTTCCACGTCCGCGACCAGCTCCGGCAGCGGCTGGCCCAGGCGCCTGCGCAACGCACGCAGCTCCATGCCGAGGGTCCGCAGCCTGCGGTAGCCCTCGTGTGAGTACCGCTCCGCCTCGCCCGGGTCGTCGATCGCGTCGACCAGGCCGGCCTGCTCGGCGCTCTCCCCCGGAACCGTGTCGACAAGTCGACCTTCGCCTTCCGGGCGGTAGCCCCGGCCAAGCTCGGCGGCACGCTTCCACAGCGCCGCGAGGTCCGCCGCGCCGAGGCGCCAGCGCGCGCCGGTCAGCAGCCGGGCGGCGGCGGAACCGGCCAGTGGGTCGGTCAGCACCCGCAGCGCCGACACCAGGTCCCGCACCTCCGGCTCGTCGAGCAGGCCACCGATGCCGACCACCTCGACCGGCAGGCCCCTGGCACGCAGGGCGGTCGCGATGTCGGTCATGTCCGCGCGCCGGCGCACGAGCACCGCCGCGGTCGGCGGCCTGTCGCGCTCGTCGGCGATGAACCGCCACCGCTGCGCCAGCTCGTCGGCCAGCCACTCGACCTCGGCGCCCGCGTCGGGGAGCAACGCGACACGGACGTCCGCCGGGCCCCTGCCGGCCGGCGCACGCAGTTCGTCGACGTCCACGCCCGCGCAGCGCAGCGGACCGGAGATCGCGTTCGCGAGCGCCAGCACCTCCGGCGGGTTGCGGAAGCTCGTGAGCAGGCCGTAGCGGGTGGCCGGGACGAGCTTCCCGTCCTCCAGCACGGGGAAGTCGGTCGCGAAGCGGGGCAGGTTCGCGGCACTCGCGCCGCGCCAGCCGTAGATCGCCTGCACCGGGTCGCCGACCGCGGTCACCGGCATCGGTCTGGTGCCACCGAACAGCGAGCGCAGCAGGATGCGTTGCGCGTGGCCGGTGTCCTGGTACTCGTCGAGCAGCGCGACGCCGTAGCGTTCCCGCTCGCCGGCCACCACCTCGGGCTGGGTGCTCGCGAGCCGCGCCGCGAGCGCCATCTGCTCGGCGAAGTCCAGCGCGCCCTCCTTGCGCTTCGCGTCACCGTACGCGGCCACCAGCGGCAGCAGCGCGATGCGGAACCGTTGCGCGGCAACGACTTCCCGCAAGTCCTGGGACAGGTCGGCCCGCTGCCTCGGGCCACGCGGCGCGGTCTCGATGGTCGTCGCGAGGTCCTCGCTGTACACGCGGAGCTTGTCCTCGTCGACGAGGTGCTCGGCCAGCTCGCCCGCCAGCTCCAGCACGTAGCGGGTCACCGTGACCGGCACCCGCTCGGTCTCGAGGTCCTGGGTCCACGTCGACACCACGCGGTGCGCGAGCTGCCAGCACGCGGTCTCCGTCAGCAGCCGCGCGCCGGGCTCGACCGGCAGCCGCAGCCCGTGCTCGGCGACCAGCCTGCCCGCGTAGGCGTGGTAGGTGAGCACGGTCGGCTCGCTGGCGTACACGTCGGCGAGCCGCTGGCCGCTCGGCTCGAGCCGTTGCAGCACACCGGAACCCACGAGCCTGCGCAGCCGGGACCGGACCCGCTCGGCGAGCTGACGCGCGGCCTTCCTGGTGAACGTGAGGCCGAGCACCCGGTCCGGGGTGACGATTCCGTTGGCCACCAACCACACCACGCGTGCGGCCATGGTCTCGGTCTTGCCCGCGCCGGCGCCCGCGACGACCAGCGCGGGGTCGGTCGGCGCGGCGATGACCTCGGCCTGCTCGTCGGTCGGGGCAGGTAGACCGAGCTCCTTGGCCAGGTCCCGAGGAGAGATCACTCCGTCACCTGACGGCCGCTGGCGTGCATCGGGCAACTCGTCCGGACCGGGCAGCGCGGGCAGTCCGCGTTCTGCCTCGCGACGTACTCGGGGCCGGTGCTTGCGGCGGCCGCGTCGGCGACCACCCCGGTCCAGTGCTTGACGCCGTCCTCGCCGACCGGGTCCTGGTTGCGTTCGGTCGCGGCCTTCCTGCGGTTGGCCTTCGCCACGTACAACAGGCGCGCGCCACCGGGTTCGCTGTCCAGGCCCAGGTCCACGAACGCCCCGTACGCGGCGGCCAGCTGGTAGACGGCGAGCTGCGGGTGCTCACGCGCGTCGGACTCGCTGACCGCCTGGCGGCCGGTCTTCACGTCCACGACGACCGGGCGGTTCTGGGCGTCGGACTCCAGGCGGTCGACGCGGCCCCGCACGCGTACCTTCGGCTCGGTCTCGGGGAGCTCGACGGTGAAATCGTGCTCGACCGCGACCTGCGTCAGCTCGTCCCGGGTGGCCACGACCCAGGAGAGGAACGTGTCGAGCATGGCGTGCACGCGCTGGCGTTCGCGTCGGGAGAACCACGGCGCACCGGCGTCGACCGCGTCCCACGCGCGGTCCAGCTCGGCCCGCAGGTGCAGCTCGTCGGCGCCGGTCGCGGCGGCCTGCGCGAGGGCGTGGACGAGCACACCGGTGATCGACGCCAGCTCGGCTGGGTCGGTGCCGCCGTGCCGCTCGACCATCCAGCGCAGCGGGCACTTCGCCAGCGTCTCCACGTTGGACGGCGAGACGGTGACGGCGTCGTCCTTGCCGCGCAACGGATCCGCGGTCGACAGGTCGGCGAGCCCGTACCAGCTGTCGGGGTGCGCGCCCGGCACGCCGACCTCGGCGAGCCTGGCGAGCTGGCGGGCCGCACGCCGCCTGCGGTCCACCGGTGCGTTGCCGTCACAGGCCGCACGCCGCAGGTCGCCGACGAGGTCGGAGAGCACCAGTGCACGCCGCGTGCCGCCGAGCGAGGTCGGCCTGCCCGCGTCGGTCAGCTCGTCGACGTCGACACCGGACAGCTCCGCCAGGAACCGGGACGGCTGCTCGTCCTCGCCGCGAATGGCCGACACCAGCAGCTTGTGGCGCGCCCGGCTCGCGGCGACGAGCAGCAGCCTGCGCTCCTCGGCGAGCAGTGGCGCGGTCGCCGACAGCTGCTGGGACTCCTCGACGCCCGCGAGGAGGTCCACGAGCCGCTCGACGCCGAGCAGCGAGCCACGCAGCCGCAGGTCCGGCCAGGTTCCTTCCTGCACACCGAGAACGGCGACGACCGTCCACTCGCGACCGACGGCGGCGTGTGCGGTGAGCACCGAGACGGCGTCCCCGCGCTGCGCGGACGGCGCGAGCGTGTCGCCGACGATCCGTTGTGCGGCAAGGAAGTCCGCGAAGCCGGTGACGCCGGCACCCGGCAGGCGGTCGGCGTAGCGGGCGGCGGCGTGGAACAGGCCGACGATCGCGTCGAGGTCGCGGTCGGCCTGCGCGCCCAGAGTGCCGCCACGCTGGGAGGCCGCGACCCACCGCGACTCGAGCCCGCTCTCCTGCCACACGACCCACAGGACCTGTTCGATACCGACGTTCTCGGCGATGGCACGTCGGGCGGTGGCCAGCAGCGCGGCGATCCGGCGCACGCTCGCGGCCTCGGCGTCGTCGAGCGCGGCGAGCAGGTCCGGGGTGTCGAGCACCTCGACGAGCAGTTCGTCGGAGGGCCGGTCGTGCCCGGCGGCCAGCTCCAGCCTGCGCAGGCCTCGGCGCAGGCGGCGGATGGCGAGCGGGTCGGCGCCGCCGAACTGGCTGGTCAGCAGCATCTCCGCGCGCTCGGCGGTGAGCAGGTGGGGGTGGTTGGCGACCCGGAGGACCTCGAGGAACGGCCGGACCGCGGGCTGGCGGGCGAGCGGCAGGTCGACGGCGTCGGTGGCGACCGGCACGCCTGCCGCGGCGAGCGCGCGGTGCAGGATCGGGGCGGAGCGGCTGACCGACCGGCAGAGGACGGCCATGTCCGACCACGGCACGCCGTCGATGAGGTGCGCACGCCGGAACTGGTCGGCGAGCCACGCGGCCTCGGCGGCCTCCGTGGTGTGGAGGTGGACGTCGACGTGCCCGTTCTCGCCGCTGTTCTCGACCTTCTGGCCCTGCGCCGGCCGCTGGGGCGCGGCGCCGGGCAGCCGGGCGGCGAGCCGGGCGACGGCTTCCAGGACGGCGGGTGCCATGCGGTGCGGTCGCTTGAGGACGACCGTGCCGCCGTCGGGATCGGCGTCGGCGAGCAGCCGGGGGTCGGCGCCGCGGAAGGAGAAGACGGCCTGGTCGGGGTCGCCCGCGAGCACGAACTCCTTGGCGGCGACGCCGAGTCTGGCGAGGAGCCGGTACTGCAGCGGGTCGAGGTGCTGAGCGTCGTCGACGAGCAGGTAGCGGACCCGCCCGCGTTCGGCGGCGAGCAGTTCGGCGTCGGTGTCGAAGGCGAGCAGTGCCGACGCGACGAGCTCGGCGGCGTCGAGGGCGGGCGCGGACTCCTGGGCGGCGGCACTGTCCGCGGCGTTCGTGAGGAGCGTGACCTGCTCGTACTGGCGGGCGAACATGCCGACCGCGACCCATTCGGGGTGTTTCGTCTCCCTGCCGACCCTGATCAGGTCCTCGGGCCCGAGCCCGCGCTCGGCGGCGCGGAGCATGAGGTCACGCAGCTCCTCGGCGAAGCCGGGGACGGTGAGCGCGGGCCAGAGGCGGTCGGGCCAGTAGTGGGCCTCGTCCTCGATGTCCCCGGCGAGCAGCTCGCGGACGACGGCGTCCTGCTCGGGGCCGCTCAGCAGGCGCGGCCCTGGTACGTCCCGCATGTGGGCGTGGAGGCGCAGGACGGAGAAGGCGTAGGAGTGGACTGTCCGCACGAGAGGCTCGCGGACGGTGCGGGGCAGGTCGTCGGTGCGGTCGTCCTCGGTGATCCGCCGCGCGACGGCGGCCCTGACCTCGGTGGCGGTCCGCCGGTTGGCCGTGATGATGAGGAGCTGCTCGGGGTCGACGCCGCCACGCAGGATGCGGTCGGCCGCGACCTCGGCGAGCAGGGTGGTCTTGCCGGTACCCGGGCCGCCGAGCACGCGGACGAACCCGTCGGCCCCGTCGAGCACCCGCTGCGCGGCGGGCTCCCACCGGAACGGTGTGCTGGGAGCCACCGGCCGGCGCACGAGCCGAAGTGCGTTCGCGGCGACCACCCGACGATGGAACCACGCCGGACTCGGTTCGGTAACACCGGCACGCCGTCATACTGGTGCGCATGGTTTCGGAGGAGCTGCACGAACGTGTGCGGGAGCTGATCAGGTCCATCCCGGCCGGCCGGGTGGCCTCCTACGGCGACATCGCCGCCATGGCCTCCGCGCCGACGCCCCGCCTGGTCGGCCGCATCCTGTCGGAGGACGGCCACGATCTGCCGTGGCACCGCGTGTTGCGGTCGAACGGCACCCCTGCCCACGGCCTGGCCCGCCGCCAGCTGGAACTGCTGCGGGCGGAGGGCGTCTTGGCCGACGGCGAGAAGGTCAGCATGCGCGAGTACCGGTGGCGACCGGCTACGGATTGAGCTTCTTGCGCTCCGGGTTGGGCGGCGCGGGCTTCTCCTGGTCGTTCGCCAGGCCCTTCTTCACCGAGTCCAGGATCGCGAGGCCCTGACCGACCAGGCCCGCCGCCATCTCGCCGAGGCCGTCGGCGCCGCTCAGGATGTTGACGTTCGCTCCCTTCAGGCCGCCTGCCGCCTCCTTCACGATCTGCGGGAGCTGCTCGATGATGAGCCTGTCCAGCGCGACCCGGTCGTAGGACGCGGCTGCCGCGGCCTGGATCTCCGTCGCCTCCGCCTCGGCCTTCGCGATGATGCGGACCCGCTCGGCCTCGGCCTGCGCCGGCTTCACGACCTCCGCCACCAGCTGCTGCTCACGCAGTGACGCCTCGCGCTGCGCCAGCTCGGTGCGCGCGTTGATCACTTCCTGGGTCGCGGTCGCCTGCGCCAGCGGGCCGGACTGCGCGGCCTCTGCCTGGGCCTTGTCCACCTCGGCCTTGTAGCGGGCCTGGACGATCGACGTCTGGCGCACGTACTCGGCCTGGTTGCGGGCCGACTCCTGCGCGGCCTCCGCGGCGGCCTGGTCGGCCCTCGCCTGCGCGATCGACGCCTCTCGCTGCACGGCGGCGTTGTGCGGGGCCGACAGCGCCGCGATGTAGCCGAGGTCGAGGTCGTCGATGGACTGGATCTGCAGCGAGTCGATCGTGAGGCCGATCCGCGCCATCTCGACGGACGAGGCGTCGAGCACCTCGAGCGCCAGCTTCTGCCGCTCGGTGATGATCTCCTCGACGGTCATCGCGCCGACGATCGAGCGCAGGTGGCCGGAGAAGATGCGGCCGGTCAGGTCCTCCATCTGCCGCTGGTCGGACAGGAAGCGCTGACCGGCGTTGACGATGCTCTCGGTGTCGTTGCCGACCTTGAACGCGATCACCGCGCGGACCTTCAGCGTGATCGCCTGCTTGGTCACGCACGTCTCGGTGATCTCGGCCTCGGCCATGTGCAGCGACAGGAACCGGACCTTGCGGAAGAACGGCATCACGAACGCGCCCCGCCCGGTCACGACCCGGAACGGCGCGTTGCTCTCGCCCCTGGCCTTCCCGCCGGAGATGAGCATGGCCTCGTCGGGGGCGGGCACGCGGTAGAAGAACATCACAAATCTCCAAACGGGTCTGTCCAGGGCGTGACATCCACGGTGCGCGCCCCACGAGATTCGACGACCAACACAGTCGCACCTTTGGGAAGCGGTTCGTCGGAGAACGCGAGAAATGCCTCCGACCCACCCCTGATCTTGATCAGCACCTCGCCGGGTCCACCGTCACCGCGCGTGCCGACCAGCAGGACCCCGACACAGCCGACCGGCGAGTCGTCGGTACTCATGACCGCTTCACGTTCGCGACGCTAGCGCACAGAGGTCCCGTTTGTGTCTCACCCCCGCAGATCGTCGACCCGTCGGGTGAGAAAGCGGCGTTCCGCCTCCGTCGGCGCCATGGCCAGCGCCTTCTCGTAGGCCGCCACGGCCTCCGGCACGCGGTTCATGCGGCGCAGGAGGTCCGCGCGGGTCGCGGGGAGGAGGTAGTAGTCGTCGAGCCGGAGCGTGTCGACGAGCGCGAGCGCGGCTGCCGGGCCGTCGACCTCCGCGATCGCGACCGCCCGGTTCAGTTCGACGACCGGTGACGGGCTGACGCGCGCGACCACCGTGTAGAGGTCGGCGATACGCCGCCAGTCGGTGTCGGCGGCGTCCTTCGCGGTCGCGTGACAGCCCGCGATGGCCGCCTGCAGCTGGTAGACCCCCGGGCGCGCCAGGTCGAACGCCCGGTCGAGCACGGCGACGGCTTCGTCGATCATCGCCTGGTCCCAGCGGGCACGGTCCTGGTCGGCGAGGGTGACGAGGTCACCGTCGGCGTCGACGCGGGTCGCGCGGCGGGCCTCGTGGAACAGCATCAGCGCGAGCAGGCCGCCCGCCTCCGGCTCGCCCGGCATCAGCTCGACGAGCACCCGGGCGAGCCGGATCGCCTCGGCCGTCAGGTCCGCGGTCGGGTCGGAGTAGTCCTTGTTGAACAGCAGGTACAGCACGCCGAGCACGCCGGAGGTGCGTTCGGCCAGCAGCTCGGCGGGCGGCACGCGGTAGGGGATGCGCGCGTTGCGGATCTTGCGTTTGGCGCGCACGAGCCGCTGCGCCATCGTGGCCTCCGGCACGAGGAACGCACGCGCGATCTCGGGTGTGGTGAGGCCCGTGAGGGTGCGCAGCGTCAGCGCGACCTGCGCCTCGAGCGGGAGCGCCGGGTGGCAGCAGGTGAACATGAGCCGCAGCCGGTCGTCGGGGACGTCGTCGGGTTGCGCCGGTCCGGGATCGTCGTGCGTGGGCACGACCGGTGCGAGCCTGCGGAGCCGGTCGGTCTCGGCGGCACCGCGGCGGACGCGGTCGATCGCGCGGTTGCGGGCGGTGGTGGTGAGCCACGCCCCGGGACGGCGCGGCACGCCGTCCCGGGGCCAGGTGGCCAACGCGCTGGCGAACGCGTCGGAGGCACACTCCTCGGCGAGGTCCCAGTCGCCCGTGACGCGGATCAGCGTGGCGACCACGCGTCCCCATTCGGTGCGGAAGGCCTCGTCGAGTGCGTCCTTCACCGCCATACGGGTCGCAGCTCGATCGCGCCGAACTTCGCGACGGGGTGACGTGCGGCGACCGCGACGGCCTCGTCGAGGTCGGCGCACTCGAGGATGTCGTAGCCGGCGATCTGCTCCTTGGTCTCGGCGAACGGGCCGTCGGAGACGAAGGTGCCGCCGCCGTCCTTCGGCCACAGGGTGGTCGCGTCGCCGACCGGACGCAGGCGCTGGCCTTCGAGTCGCTGGCCTGCGGCGGTCGTCTCCCTGACCCAGGTGAAGGGGTCGTCGTCGGTGGCGGTGTCCACGAGGTCCGGGTCCACGGTGACGAACATGAGGAAACGCATCAGTCCTCCTCCAGTGGCCAGAAGGGCCGGATCTCGATGGGCGACCGCCCGGCCGCGGGATGGGTCGAGGCGATGGCGATGGCCTCGTCGAGGTCGCGGCACTCGAGGATCTCGAAGCCGGCGACGTACTCCTTGGTCTCGGCGAAGGGGCCGTCGGAGCGCAGTGTCCGCCCGTCGCGCACCCGGACGGTGACCGCTTCCGCCGGTGGGCGCAGCAGGGTCCCGGCATGCCGGGCGCCTCGGGAGTCGACGTCGCGGAGCCAAGCCATGAACTCGGGCTGCGCGTCGATCTCGGCTGGACCGATCCGACCGGCTCCGTCGTCGGTGATCATCAACATGTACCGCACGAACTCCTCCTCATGACGCCGCCGGGTCGCAGCGTCTCACTCCGACGACGCTGGCGCGTCCGGAAATCGACAGGTGGGTTGGTGTCGATTTCCGGCGGGGGCGGCGTCGGGTGGGGTGACGAGAGGAGTTCGACGTGTACATCCCCACTGTGGTCCTGCGGGCCGGTGACGCTTCGGCGCGGGAGGCGGAGGCGCGGCTGGGCGAACTGGCGGCGAGCTGGTCGCGTCTGATCCGCCGCCGGCCCAGGAACCACCGCGCCAACCAAACCTTGATCAACGCCAACGCGGATGGTCACCTCGGGCAGCCCCCACCCGATCCCGGGGGCACCCCGCCACGCCAGTCTACCGGCAGGGGGTGACAGTCCCGGGGATGTCGATCTTGCCTGTGGACAACCGACCCGGCTGTGGACAACCTCCAAGGTTCCCGGAACGGCGCCGAGAAACGTCAGTCCGTCAGCCGGTCGTCGGCCGTCGTGCGGTGTGCCAGGTGTTCCGCGGGGATCTGGCCGAGGCGCCCTGCCTGGTAGTCCTCGAAGGCCGCGACGATCTCCTCGCGGGTGTTCATCACGAACGGGCCGTAGCGGGCGACCGGCTCGTTGATCGGGGCGCCGCCGAGGACCAGGATCTCCCAGCCTGTCGGGGAGTTCGCCGGCTGCGTGTCCGCCGCTCGCACGGACATCGCGTCGCCCGCGCCGAACAGCGCCAGCTGGCCTTCCTCCAGGGGGCGGCCCGCCGTGCCGACCGTGCCCCTGCCCGACAGGACGTACACGAGCGCGTTGTAGTCGGCGGGCCACGGCATCGCGAGGCGGGCACCCGCGCTCACGGTCGCGTGCAGGTACGTGATCGGCGAGTGGGTCATGCCAGGGCCGTCGTGACCGTCCAGCGAACCCGCGATCACGCGGACCAGCGCGCCGCCGTCGTCGCTCGACAGCAGGGCCGCGTCGGCAGCGTGAATGTCCTGGTAGCGCGGGGTCGTCATCTTCAGCGCGCGCGGGAGGTTGACCCACAGCTGCACGCCGTGGAACAAGCCGCCCCTGGCCACCATGTCCTGCGGCGGCACCTCCTGGTGGAGGATTCCCGCACCGGCGGTCATCCACTGCGTCGCGCCGTCGGTGATCAGGCCGCCGCCACCGATCGAGTCGGTGTGCGCGAAGGCGCCGTCGATCATGTACGTCACGGTCTCGAAGCCGCGGTGCGGGTGCCACGGGGTGCCCTTCGCCTCACCGGGCCCGTACTCGACGGCACCCATGTGGTCCAGCAGCAGGAACGGGTCCGCAAGCGCGAGGTCCACGCCGGGGAACGGGCGGCGGACCTGGAAGCCTTCGCCCTCCAGGAACTTCTGCGCCGTCACCACCCGGTACGGCTCCCGCCAGTCGGCGTCGGCCGGCACGGTGAGACGGGGCAGGGTCAGTGTGTCCGCGGTGATCGCCGGCATTGTGTGCCTCCCTGGAACGGAACTCCTACCCACTCCAAAGGTAGTTGCGCCTTCAATTATTCCACTTGCCCGATAGGGTGCCGCGCCATGCGCTGGCAGATCCCCATTGTCTGGGTCATCGGCTCGGTCGTCACCGGCACCATCGCGGTCCTTCTCACCACCGGACGCGGGTACCTGCCGCTCAGGCCGGTGCCACTGCTGTCCGGCCAGGAGATGTTCACGCTCGTCGTGCTGGTCGCCGCGCTCTTCATCGCGCTGTTCGCGCTCGGCTGGCGCACGGTCGAGGCGACCTGGCTGCGCTGGAGTGATCCGCGGTCGGTCGTCCTCTGGGCGCTTCTCGTCGGCGGCGCCGGGCTCGGCGGGTGGGGCTTCGCCGCGGCCGTCACCTTCGACGCCGGCTTCTCGCTCACCGCGCAGCTGATCCTCGTGTACACGTGTGGTGGGCTGCCGTTCGCGCTCGTCGCGGGGATGCTCGCGCGGCCGGTGGTGGTGAACGCGGCCGCTGTCGTGATCACCGTGATCGCGGTGCTGGTCGGGCTCACGATGATGGACTCGCCGCTGCAGACCCTCGTCATGTTCCTGCAGTTCTTCGTCGGCGGCGGTGGGATCAGACTGCTGTGACCTGCCCGGCGGCCCGTTCGAGGCCGCGCATCGACTGTTCGGTCGAGTGCGGGTGCAGTGCGTGCACCGCGAGGCGGTAGAGCAGCGCGTGCACCAGGACCTGGTGCCATTCCGGGAGGTGGGCCCAGCGCTTCGGCAGACCCTCGTCCGCGCCGCCCCACGCGAGGGCGTCGACGACCAGGACACCGGCGGCCCACTCGGGCGGGCGGTGGAACGCGGTGAAGTCGACGATGCCGGGGGCGGCGTCGCCGTCGAACAGGACGTTGCCGAACAGGTCGCCGTGGACGACCTGGTTGCGCAGGCCGAGGGGTTTGCGGGAGCCGGAGATGACGTCGAAGAGGCGACCGCCGAGCGACGGGTTGAGCGGGGCGGGCTCGATGCCCGCGGCGGCGCGGTCGGCCATGGCGAAGACGTCGGCCCTGGTGGCGAGGAAGCGCGGCACGGGTAGGTCGGCGGTGGCCTTGTGGAGGCGCAGGGAGGTGGCGATCACCTCGTCGTAGCGGGGCTCGTGCCGGCCGGCGACGAAGCGGGAGGCGACCCAGCCGCCGACTACGTAACGGCCGTCGCTGGAGCGGAGGGGGCGGCCGATGCGCAGGTCGGGGACGTTCAGCTCGCCGAGGGTCTGCGCGACCCAGGACGCCTCGGCCGGGTTGGTCACCGGGCGCAGCGCGATGTCGTCGCAGCGCCACCGCGGGCCGGTGCCGATCAGCTCGGGCACGCTTTCCTTCGCTCCGAAAGCGGACCGCACATGCTGGGGCGGTGGGGACGCAGTCACGACCAGGCACGCTACCTGGACGCACCGTGATTGTCGGGCAGGTCACGCCGTAGTGGCGTGCCGCCGACCCGAAAGAACCAGCCGAGCGGCGGATTGTCCGCCTAGTGGTGCAGTAGGCAGCCCCCACCCGATCCCGGGGGGCCGCCCCGAGGCCAGTCTATCGGCTGTCGGGGGTGGGGCCGGCTCGTCGCGGGCTGTTGTGGACAACCCGTGCGGCTGTGGACAGGTGCCCGCGCGACACGGGGTCGCGCGGGCACTCGATCGTCAGTAAGTCGGCAGGCTCGGGTCCACGTCGCGGGCCCAGCCGAGGACGCCGCCACCCACGTGGACCGCGTCCTTGAAGCCGGCCTTGTGCAGTGCCGCCAACGCCTCCGCGGAACGGGCGCCGGACTTGCAGTGCAGCACGATCGGCTTGTCCTGCGGCAGCGTCGCGAGCGCGGCGCCGGACAGGATCTCGTCCTTCGGGACGAGGGTCGAGCCCTCGATCTTCACGATCTCGTACTCGTGCGGCTCGCGGACGTCGATCAGGGCGAAGTCGTCGCCCCGGTCGAACTTCTCCTTGAGCTCACGCGGGGTGATCGTGTGTCCGGCGGCCGCCTGTTGCGCGTCGTCGGAGACCACGCCGCAGAACGCGTCGTAGTCGATCAGGCCCTCGATCGGCTTGGTCTCGGGGTCCTTGCGGATCTTGATCGTCCGGTACGACATCTCCAGCGCGTCGTACACCATCAGCCTGCCGAGCAGCGGCTCGCCGATGCCGGTGATCAGCTTGATCGCCTCGGTGACCATGACCGAGCCGATCGACGCGCACAGCACGCCCAGTACGCCGCCCTCGGCGCAGGAGGGGACCATGCCGGGCGGCGGGGGCTCGGGGTAGAGGTCGCGGTAGTTCAGGCCCTGTCCGTTGGGCGCGTCCTCCCAGAAGACGCTGACCTGGCCCTCGAAGCGGAAGATCGAGCCCCAGACGTAGGGCTTGCCGAGCAGCACCGCCGCGTCGTTCACCAGGTAACGCGTGGCGAAGTTGTCGGTGCCGTCCAGGACCAGGTCATAGCCGGCGAACACGTCCAGCGCGTTGTCGGTGGTCAGCTGCTCCTGGTGGACCTCGACGTTCACCAGCGGGTTGATCTCGGCGATCGACTCCTTGGCGGAGATCGCCTTCGGCTTGCCGACGTCCGACACGCCGTGGATCACCTGGCGTTGCAGGTTGGACTCGTCGACCACGTCGAAGTCGATCACGCCGAGCGTGCCGACACCGGCCGCGGCCAGGTAGAGCAGCGCTGGACTGCCCAGCCCACCGGCGCCGACGACCAGGACCTTCGCGTTCTTCAGACGCTTCTGCCCGTCGACCCCGACATCCGGGATGATCAGGTGGCGGCTGTAGCGGGCGACCTCGTCCTTGGTCAGCTCGGCGGCCGGCTCCACCAGCGGTGGCAAACCGCTTGCCATGGGTTCCTCCTCGACGCGTGACTGGTAACCCCAAGTCTCTCCAGTACTAACGCGTTCTTCCCAGCCGACCTTCCCCGGCTCCCACATCCCGAGACGGACGCCACCCGGCCCCGCTCAGCAGCAAGATCAACTCCGCGAATGGCGACGCAGTGGGTTGCGTAGGCAGCCCCCACCCGATCCCGGGGGGCCGCCCCGAGGCCATTCTATCGGCCCAAGGGGGCGATAACCGCACGTCACGCGGGGTTGTGGACAACCGGCCCGGGCTGTGGACAACTCCCCTACGCGCACAGGGTGTCGCCTTCCGGCCACCAAACGGTCTGCGCCGCTACAGGTGCCTACGGACGTCACGTGTAGCAGCGGCCGAGTCAGGTCGGGGGTTGCGCCTGTGGGTTCGGCCACTGGTTGAAGCGGCACGTCTTGCCGTCCGCCTGTACCGGGTCGTCGTTGCCCGCCTGGTCGTTCAGCTGCGCCACGTAGTTGTTCGCCGTGCCGAAGGACTGTTGCATCATCACCGGTGCCAGGCCGCCCTCTTCGGTGCAGCCGACGTGGCCCTTGCCGAACGCGTGGCCTATCTCGTGGTTGATGGCGTACTCGCGGTAGGAGCCTATGTCGCCGCCGAAGGCCAGCGCGCCTCGGACCCAGCGGGCCAGGTTGATCATCACGCGCTTCTCGGAACGTCGCCAGCACGACGACTCGTACTTGATCGAGTAGCCGCAGTAGTCCGCGCGGTGCAGCGTGTCCGGAGTCCCCAGCGTGAAACGGATGTCCGGGTTCGCGTTGCCGTCGACGCGCTGGACCGAGACCTGCCCCGTGCCCACCCAGCCTCGCGGGTCCGCCAGTGTCGAGTCCACGAGACGGCCGAACGAGTCGATGCCGCCGTACGGGGCCAGGTCTATGCCCTCCTCGACCTCGATCGTGTACGTGTAGAGCCTGCCCGCGGTGCCCACCCGGTCCGTCGTGCCGGGCAGCACCGTGAACTTGCCGTTGCCCGTCTGGAGGAAGTTCGGCCCCGGCGGCAGCTCGGCGGTGGGGATGTTCGGGTCGTTCGGCTTCGCGGGCTTCTCCGTGATCTCCGGACCCGCCGCGTAGACGTCGCCGCTGTCCTGCTGGCTGCCCGTCGCGACCTCGTCGCCCGTGGCCGCCTCGCCCTTGTTGTCGTCGTTCACGGTCTGGAACACCGCCACCGCCGTCACCGCCAGCAGTAGCGGTACCGCGTACAGACGCCAGCCGTACGTGGCGAGCACGCCCTTCTTCCGCGCCGCCTTGCGCCTCACCGACGGCGGTTCGTCCGTGGGATGCCACTTGGCGGCCAACGGCTCGGCGGACACCCGGCGCTCACCAGCGCGATCCCGGTCACGGACAGGTCTCGTCACGACAACAAGAGTGCCACAAGCGATTTCGGGCCGCTCCACTCACCAGTTGCCAGCCTCGGACTGCTCCCACATCCCCAGGACCGCGCGTGCGACGGTGCCTGGGCGCTCCATCTGCGCCACGTGGCCGGTACGTGGCAGTACCAGCAGTCGGGCCCTCGGGATCAGCTGCGCGGTCCTCGGCGCCTTGCGCACCGTGACCAGTTTGTCCGACGCGCCCCACACCACCAGCGTCGGCGCCTTGATCCGCGGCGCCAGCGTCCACATCGAGCGTGAACGCGGCGCGAGCCACGACCGGAACAGGCCGATCGTGCTGCGCGCCAGCGCCGGGTTCGTCCACACCATGCGCTCGCGCTCCGCCAGCTCCGCCGCCGCCTCGGCACGACGCGACGCTGGCACCTTGTCGAACTCCGCGAAACACAGCCTCATCAGGCGGAACACACGCGTGTCCAGCGGCTCGGCGGCGATGCGGCGGCGCACGGCGGCACCGATCAGCGGCATGTACGCGATGGCGAGCCTGGAGTCGGACATCCGGGACGTCAGCGGACGCAGGTCCGGCACCGCGGGCGACACCAGCGTCAGCGTCCGCACCAGGTCGGGGTGGTCGGCGGCCACGTACATCGAGATCGCGCCGCCCATCGAGTTGCCGAACAGGTGTACCGGGCCGACGTCCATGCCTTCGATGAACCTGGCGACCGCGTCCGCGTGTGCCGGGATCGAGTAGTCGAAGCCGTCCGGCGGGACCGACCGGCCGAAGCCGGGGAGGTCCACCGAGAGACCCGGGACGAAGCCGGACAGCTGCGCGGCCAGGTCGGTCCAGTTCGTCGACGAGCCGCCAAGACCGTGGACGTACACCGCGGTCGGGGCGTCGCCTGGACCTGGGGTCACACGGACGTGCATGGTCACGCCGCCCGAGGTCCGCTCCTCGCCCGGCCAGGGCGGGATGGACATGTCGACGGCCGGGAGGACGGCGTCGGACATGGGAACGAACGTGACCGGAGGGCGGGGTTCGGCGCTCGTGCTCATCCCTCCATATTCCATGACTCTCCCGGTCGCGCCCTACCGGCGAGTAAGGTCAGGTCACGGATCGGTCACCCCGATCGCGAGGGATCTGGAGGGGCGTATGTCGGAAACGATCCAGCACGGGCTGGCAGGGCAGGGGAACCGGGCAGCTCGGCTGCCGAGGACCGCTCGCAGGGCCCAGCTGCTGGCCGCCGCCCAGGACGTGTTCGCGGCCAACGGCTACCACGCGGCGGCCATGGACGAGATCGCCGAACGGGCCGGCGTGTCGAAACCGGTGCTCTACCAGCACTTTCCCGGCAAGCTGGAGCTGTACCTGGCACTGCTGGAGATCCACGTCGACGAGCTCATCATGCGCGTCACCGACGCCATGGAGTCGACCACCGACAACAAGGCGCGGGTCCGCAACGCCGTCGGCGCGTACTTCGACTTCGTCGACGGCGAAAGCCAGGCCTACCGGCTGGTCTTCGAGTCCGACCTGCGTGGTGAGCCGATCGTCCAGGCGGCCATCGACCGCGGCACCGACGCGTGCGTGCGTGCCATCACCCGGACCATCACGGCCGACGCGGGGCTCGAGGAGGAGCCGGCCCGGTTGCTCGCCGTCGGGCTCGTCGGCATCAGTCAGGTGGCAGCCCGCAGCTGGCTTGCGAACAACCGGACGATGACGAAAGACGAGGCAGTCGGGCTGATTAGCACGCTCGCCTGGAAAGGCATCGGCGGCGGCTACCCACTCCAGCAGCATTCCTAGGAGTAGCGTCCGCAAGATGCCAGAAGCAACCGGCAGCGCGACCGGGGACGCGAGAAGGGACCGCTGGCGATCCCACCGGGCGGCTCGGCGGGCCGAGTTCGTCGAGGCCGCGATGCGTGCGTTGGCCGACCACGGTCCCGAGGTCGGCATGGACCACATCGCGGCGGAGGCCGGCGTCACCAAGCCCGTCCTCTACCGGCACTTCGCCGACAAGGCCGACCTGTTCGTCGCGCTGGGCCACCGGGGCACGGAGATCCTCTTCGACCGCCTGATCCCGGCGATGAACAACGAGGAGGCGCCGGTCCCGCGCATCCGCAAGAGCCTCGACGCGTTCTTCTCCACGGTCGAGGAGCACCCGCACCTGTACCGGATGCTGCTGCGGCGCAACCTGGCGAACCGGCCGGTCGAGCAGGACATCGTGGCCGAGGACAAGGAGCTGATCGCGCAGGCCCTGTCCACGCTGCTCGGCGACTACCTGCGTGCGATGGACATCGACTCCGGCGCGGCCGAGCCGTGGGCGCACGGCATCGTCGGGATGGTCCAGAACGTCAGCGAGTGGTGGCTGGACCGGCGGACCATGAGCCGGGAGTCGGTCGTCGAGTACCTCACGCAGATCATCTGGTCGGCCATCGACGGGTTCACCCGCGCGCACGGCACCACGCTCGACCCGAACAAGCCGCTGGAACTCAACCGGGTCGTCAAACTTCCACAGCCCTCCGCGGGCTGAGTTGTCCACAGCCGGGTCGGTTGTCCACAGGCAAGATCGACATCTCCAGGACTGTCACCCCCTGCCGGTAGACTGGCGTGGCGGGGTGCCCCCGGGATCGGGTGGGGGCTGCCCGAGGTGACCATCCGCGTTGGCGTTGATCAAGAGCGTTGGTTTGGGGCGACCCGCCGGGGCCAACGCCGTGCCAGGGCCAAAGCAAAAGCAAAGGGCAGGGCCGCCTTGGCGGTCCTGCCCTTTGTCGAAAGACTTGTCAGGCGGTGGCGAAACCCACACGGCGTGAGTCGGCCGATCCGATCTCCACGTACGCGACACGGGCGGCGGGCACCACGTAGCGGCGTCCCTTGTCGTCGACGAGCGTCAACATGCCCGAGGAGCCCTTCAGCGCGTCGGCCACCAACGCCTCGACCTCTTCCGGAGTCTGCGAGCTGATGATCAGCAGCTCCCGCGCGGTGTCCGCGACTCCGACCTTGACCTCCACGCTGACCTCCAAAAAGTACGAAACGACTCCGGGCCAAGGCTAGCCGAGACCCAGCGCGGTCATCCGCTTGCCGTGCCCCTGCTGCAACCGGCGGAACAACGCGGCGATTCCCGCCAGGTCGCCGGTGCCCGCGACGATCAGCGCCGCGAGGCCGTCCCGCTCCGCCACCACGTACTGGGCCTGCGTCAGGGCCTCGCCGAGCAACCGCCGTCCCCACAACGCCAGGCGGTCGCGGACGGTGCGGTCGCTGTCGATGGCGGCGCGGACCATCCGCTCGGCGAACGCCGAGTGGCCCGTGTCGGCCAGGACCTCGGTGACCAGCGCGGACGTCTCGGGGTCCAGCCACGACGCGATCTCGCGGTACAGGTCAGCGGCCAGGCCGTCACCGACGTACGCCTTGACGAGGGACTCGAGCCAGGACCGCGGCGCGGTGGAGGCGTGCCAGGTGTCGAAGTGCCCGATGAACGGGCGCATGGCGTCCTGCACGTCGATGTCGTGCCCGGCGAGGAACCGCTCGATGTGCCCGTAATGTCCCATCTCGGCCGCCGCCATGGCCGACAGGGCGGCCCTGCCGTCGATGGACGGCGCCGTACGTGCGTCCTCGGCGAGCCGGTCGAACGCCGACAGCTCGCCATAGGCCAGAACTCCGAGCAGGTCAACCACACCGGGATCAATGTCCACTTTCGCGGCCGCCTCGCCAGACTCGCTCATGGGGTTGAGCGTATCCGGCGAACATCGCAGGTAGACTGATACCAGCGCAGGCTGTCTCTCAGCCGCGTACAGAGGGTGTGCGCGCCTCGCCGGCCCTCCCGCATCTCGCTTGACGGTGCGGTCGAGCGGCCCGTCCAGGGCGGAGCGCGCTGGACAAGGGAGAGATTCACATCACTGCAGAGAACAAGGACATGGACGTCGTTGAGCTGGAACACAGCGAAGCGGGCGTCCCCGACACAGACACGTCGCATCCGCTGATGGCGGACGCGCCCGTCACGAACGACGCCCCCACGTTCGCCGACTTCGGCGTCCAGGCGGAGATCGTCAAGGCCCTCTCCGAGGCCGGCATCGAGCGGACGTTCGCGATCCAGGAGCTCACGCTGCCGCTGGCGCTCGCCGGCGAGGACATCATCGGCCAGGCACGCACCGGCACCGGCAAGACGCTGGGCTTCGGCGTGCCCCTACTGAACCGCCTCGAGATCCCCGGCGACGGCACCCCACAGGTGCTCGTCGTCGTGCCGACCCGCGAGCTGTGCCTCCAGGTCACCCACGACCTGACCGACGCGGGCAAGCACCTCGGCGCCCGCGTGACGTCCGTGTACGGCGGCCGACCCTACGAGCAGCAGATCGCGGCGCTGCGCAAGGGCGTGGACATCGTCGTCGGGACCCCGGGCCGCCTGCTGGACCTCGCCGAACAGCGCCACCTGGTGCTCGGCAAGGTCCGCGCGCTGGTGCTCGACGAGGCCGACCGCATGCTGGACCTGGGCTTCCTGCCCGATGTCGAGCGCATTCTCGTGATGGTGCCCGACGAGCGGCAGACCATGCTGTTCTCGGCCACCATGCCCGGCCCGATCATCACGCTGGCCCGCACGTTCCTCCACCAGCCGACCCACATCCGGGCCGAGGAGAACGACGCGGGCGCCATCCACGAGCGCACCCGCCAGTTCGTCTACCGGGCGCACTCGCTCGACAAGATCGAGATCGTGGCGCGGGCGCTGCAGGCGACCGACCGCGGCCTCACGATGATCTTCAGCCGCACCAAGCGGACCGCGCAGAAGGTCGCCGACGACCTGGAGGAGCGCGGCTTCGCCGTGGCCGCCGTGCACGGTGACCTCGGCCAGGGCGCGCGCGAGCAGTCCCTGCGGGCGTTCCGGACCGGCAAGGTCGACGTCCTGATCTCCACGGACGTGGCCGCCAGGGGCATCGACATCGACGACGTGACGCACGTCATCAACTTCCAGTGCCCCGAGGACGACGGCACGTACGTGCACCGGATCGGCCGCACGGGCCGCGCCGGGCGCGAGGGCGTCGCGGTCACGCTCGTCGACTGGGACGAAGAGCCGCGCTGGAAGCTGATCAGCGACACGCTCGGCCTCGGCATGCCGGAGCCGGTGGAGACCTACTCGACGTCGCCGCACCTGTTCAGCGACCTCGGTGTGCCGGAGACGGCGACCGGGAGGCTGCCGCTGTCCAAGCGGACCCGCGCGGGCCTGTCGGCCGAGCCCGAGGAGGACCTGGGCGGCAAGAAGAAGGGCGGCCGCAACCGGCGCCGTTCACGCCGCACCGGTACCGGCGCCACCGAGACGACCCGCAAGACCGACACGGCGGAGTCCGGCACCGAGCCCCGGCAGCGCAAGCGGGTCCGCAGGCGCAGTGGCGGCGGCGAGGGCGAGGCACCCGCGGAGACGCAGGAGGCGCCCTCGTCACCCAAGTCGGAGCGGCCCGCCCGCAGCCGGGCCCGACGCCGTAGCCGGGGTGGCGTGCCCGTGGCGGAGACACCGAACGCGAGCGAAACAGGCGGTTCGGCAGACTAGGTCACCATGATTGGCGACGAGGATGTGCTCGACGGGACCGATGAGCCCGTCGAGCGCTGGGAGCGAACGAAGTTCCACCGCAAACGGGACGTCCTCGTCGCCGCGGTGATCGCGGTCGCGGCGCTGGTCGGCGGGCTGCTGCTGTGGCAGTCCAGCGACATCGAGGCGACCACGTCGCAGACCTACGGCGGCACGGCCACGACGCCGCCGCGACCGACGGTGTTCCCGCCCTCGCTCGGTGAGGTCTGGCGCGCCACCTCGCCCGCCACCCCCGAGCCCGTCGCGGCCGGACCCGTCGTGGTCACCGGCAACGGCGGCGAGGTCGCCGGGCGCGACCCGCTCTCCGGCAAGGTCAGGTGGCGCTACACCCGTGACCTGCCGCTGTGCACGGTCGCCGGGGCGTGGCAGATGGCCGTCGCCGTGTACGCGAAGAAGGACAACCTGCTCCGGCCCGACGACCCGCGCAAGGCGGGTGGCTGCAGTGAGGTCACCGCGCTCTGGCCGGACACCGGCCGGCGCGGCCGCCCACCGGCCGACGGCGAGGAGCAGGACAAGCCCGACCAGGGCCAGCGCGACTCCGACGCCGAACTGGGCACGCGGCTGCTGTTCGACGGCAGCTACCTCACCACCACCGGCACCCGCCTGCTCACCACGTGGCGGTCCGACCTGGTGCAGACGATGGAGTACGGCAAGATCCCGGCGATCGTGAACCCGGACAAGCAGCCGAGGACCGGCTGCACGTACGGCACGATCTCCGTGGTCACCGGCAAGATCGCCGTGATCGAGCACTGCCCCCTCGACTCGGGCGACCGGCTCACCGTCTACAAGGCGACCGGCGAGGACAACGACGCGGAGGAGCCCGTGGTCGTGGCGAGCGTCGCGGTCAGCAAGGGCGCGCAGGTCGTGGCGATGAGCGAGCAGTGCAGGCTCGACCCCGAGAAGCCCGACGACGTGCAGCAGTGCACCGCGATCGCGCTCCCGGACCCGAACCGGCTGGTCGTCATGGACGAGAAGGGCAAGCTCGTCAAGACCTACCCGCTGTCCATCGGCGCCGGTGACCTGCGTACCGAACCCGCCGACCACACCGTCGCGGTCAGCAGGGTCACCGGAGCGGTCTACTGGTTCACCGGCTCGAAGACCATCGCGTTGTCGCTGGAGGACATGCGTCCGTTGTGGACGGTCGACCGGGCGCTCGGCCCCGGCACGGCGTTCGCCGGCAAGATCCTCGTGCCCGTCACCGGCGCCATCGCGGTACTGGACCCGGCGACGGGTGAGCAGGTCGCGTCGACACCGGTCGACCGCGACGGCTACCGGGGGCTCGTGACCATGTCGAAGCTCGGTCCCGTGGTGCTGGAGCAGCGCGGAAACACACTGGTCGCACTGCGCTGATCACGGCCTGGCGAGGAACATCTCACGACTTTGGTGCCATCAGCCACAAGTAGCCGTCGACTCGAAGCATTTTCGAGGCACTTTGAGGCACACTCGGATTCGTGAGTACTCCGTCGCAGTTGACCCCGAACGGGGCGGACCGGGTGGACCTGACCGGCCGGTACGGTCCGGTCGCCGCGTTGCGCAGGCGCGCCGTCAACACGACGGAACCCCGCCCGACCGCCCTGCTGGTCCCCGGCTACACCGGGTCGAAAGAGGACTTCGCGCCTCTCATGGACCCCATCGCCGCCGGTGGTTTCGACGCCATCGCCATCGACATGCCCGGCCAGTACGAGTCCGGCGGGCCGGACGACGAGGCCGCGTACCTGCCTGCCGCGTTGGGTGGGGTGATCGCCGACCTGGTCGGCAAGCTCGCCGCCAACGGCGGTCCGGTGGTGCTGCTCGGCCACTCCTACGGCGGCCTGGTCGCCCGCGCCGCCGTGCTGGCAGGTGCATCGATCGCCGGCCTGACGCTGATGGACAGCGGTCCCTCGGAGCTGCCGGAGGGCCTGCGCCGCCAGGTGCTGGACATCGGCGAGCCGACCATGCGCAAGCAGGGCATCGAGGCCGCGCAGAAGCTGCGTGAGCAGCTCGACGCCATGGCTCCCGGGCCGGGTCAGCCACCCGCGCTGCGGGCGTTCCTGCGGGAGCGGTTCCTGCGGTCGCGGCCCGCCGCGCTGCTCGGCAAGGCCCGTGCGCTGCGCACCGAGCCGGACCTGGTCAGCTCGCTGGCCCGCGTGCTGCACACCTCCGGCATCCCGTGCCTGGTGTGCTGTGGCGAGTTCGACGACGCGTGGCCGGTGTCGACCCAGCGTGACATGGCGGACCGCCTCGACGCGGACTTCGCCGTGATCCCGGCGGCACGGCACTCGCCGAACACGGAGAACCCGGAACAGCTGCTGGACGCACTGCTGCCGACCTGGCGTTCCTGGCTCGCCGCATAAGTCGTGCCGGGCACGTGTCGATCCCGGGGTCCGCTGTTCGTGTAGGGGTCGAGCCCGTCGGCGACCTGCCGACGGCCGACCACAGGAGGACACGATGGCGGAACTCGTCGTCACCGAGAACGTGACACTCGACGGTGTGATGCAGGCGCCCGGTGGGGCTCAGGAGGACACGCGCGGTGGCTTCGACGCGGGAGGCTGGGCGACCCCGTACTCCGACGAAGTCGCGATGGCCGAGGCACGCAAGGGCATGAGCACGTCGGCGGCGCTGCTGCTGGGCAGGCGCACCTACGAGCACTTCTACGGGTACTGGCCCAAGCAGACCGACGGCAACCCGTTCACCGACGCGTTGAACAAGGCGCAGAAGTACGTGGTGTCCACGACGATGACGTCGGCGCCGTGGCAGAACTCGACGATCATGCCGAACCTCGACGGCATCGCGGAGCTGAAGGCGTCGCTGGACGGTGACCTCGTGGTGCTGGGCAGCGGTGAGCTGGTGCGGTCGCTCGGCGCACTGGTCGACAGGGTGGTGCTGTCGATCCACCCGCTGGTGCTCGGCAAGGGACGGCGGCTCGAGCTGCCGGCCGGGGAGCTGCGGCTGGCCTCGTCGGTCCCCACCGGCACCGGCGTGATCATCGCGACGTACGTTCGCACCACTTCTTGAGCGACGCCGCCTCCGTGTCGACCGCCCACCGGATGGCCTTGCCCGCCAGCACGGACGCGAGCGGGGCCAGTGGGCCCGCGACGCTGAACGTCAGCTCCACGTGCGTTGTGCCCTCCGTCGTGGTCACCGTGTGGTTGGCGGAGAAGCGCAGGCCGGGACCCTTGCTGGTCCACGTGAAGGAGCGGCCGTCGACAAGTTCCGTCACGGTCCACTCGCGGGCGGGCTGCTTGGGCTGACGGACCGTGGCCACGGCGCCCACCTTGATCGGGCCACCGCCGTGGACGCGGATCTCGTCGACGGTCGGCGTCCACTCCGACCACTTCTCGACATCCCGGACCGCGTCCCAGACAACGTCCGCCTGCGCGTCGACGGTGGTGCTCACCTCGTGCTTCATGCCGCCCCCTCGCCTGAGTATCGATGATTCGCTCCGCAAGCTCCGCTCATGGATCCACTGTACCATTTGGTACATGTCCAGGAGCGATCTTCTCGCCCGTGTCATCGCCTACCTCGCGGATGCCGGGGTCGGTGATCGCAGCCTGCGGCAGATCGCGGCGGGGGCGGGTACCAGCCACCGGATGCTGATCTACCACTTCGGCACGCGGGACGCGCTGCTCGTCGAGGTCGTGCGTGCGGTGGAGGAACGGCAGCGGGCGGTGCTGGCGTCGCTTCGGGACGGCGGCGTGGGTCGGTCGAACCGGGAGTTGGCACTGGAGTTCTGGCGGCTGCTGTCCGAGCCGGCGCTCGCCCCGTACGAGCGGTTGTTCTTCGAGCTGTACGGGGCGGCGCTGGCGGGTCAGGAGTCGGTGGCGCCGGTGCTGGACGGGATCGTCACGTCGTGGCTGACCGACGAGTCCATGTTCGCGGGCCTGCCGCTGGCGCAGGCCAGGATGGCGCTCGCGTTCAGCCGCGGGGCGCTGCTGGACCTGCTGGCGACGGGTGACCGGGACGGTGTGGACGCCGCCGTGCGGGCGTTCGTCGACCTGGTGTGGCCGTCAGGCCCACCAGAACACCCATAGGGCGAGGCCCGAGACGACGACCACGCCCACCACGGCCGCCGCCGCGGCCCAGCCTGCGAGGCGGTCCGCGAAGCGCTGCACGAAGACCGCGAGCGCCGCCGCGACGACGTGGCCGATGACCGTCCACGCGCCCGGACCCGGCACGTCACGGGTCCAGGCGAGCACCTGGAACACGATGACGACCACGGCGAGCACGGACATGCCGACGGCCAGTGCGCCGGACAGCTCCCGCCACAGGCCGCCGCGGTGGCGTGGTGACGCGGGACGGGGCGGCGTCGACAGCTCCACCGTGGTCGTGTTCGAGTAGTCCACGAAGCCTCCCGCTCTACGTTGTCGGCACCCGTCCCCGTAGCCGCTCAGGGGACGAGCATCGCCCAGGGTTCCGCCGCGGGGCCCGCGTCCTGGCCTTCCGGACAGCTGCGCCGGAAGTCGCACCACGAGCACTGGCGACCGACCTGTGCCGGAAAGAGGACGTCCGGGTCGCCACCCGCGTTGAGTGTGTCCGTGGAGAGTTGGAACTCCTCCGCGGCCTCCTCGGCGCGCGAGCGGTGCCTGGCAAGGGACTCCTCGGTGTGGTCCCATGCCGCGACGGTGCCACTCGGCAGGTGGTGCAGCTCGACCCGCGTACAGGGCCTGCGAAGCGTACGCCGAGCCGCGAGCACGTACAGCGCAAGCGCTTGCGACCCGCGTGCGTCGTCGGTGGTGAGCGCCGACCGGCCGGTCTTGTAGTCGACCACGACCACCTCGCCGTCGCGCTCGTCGATGCGGTCGACGCGGCCCTCGGCCACGATCTTGCCGACGGGGGCGGAGACCCAGCGCTCCAGCCCGACCGGTTCGAGCGCCGGGTCGATCTCCGCGACGTAGTCCGAGACCCAGCCCTGCGCGCGGGTGCGGTACCTGGCCGCCTGGTCCGAACCAGCGAAGCCGTCGTCGGTCCAGTGCTGGCTCACGAGCGCCGCGGCGGACTCCGGGGTGCGGCGTTTGGGCGGCAGGTCGAAGAACGCGCGTAAAGCGTTGTGCACCACGGCACCCAGGGTGCTGTGCGCCCAGGCACCGCCCCTCGGCGGCGTCGGCCGGTCGAGGTAGGTCATGCGAAATCGGCGTGGGCAGTCGACCCACGTCGCGAGGCGGGACGGGGTGACCTTGATGAGTTTGCGCGGCATGGCGTCGAACCCGAGTTGCACGGGACCACGGTAGAGGAGGGCACCGACAGTCCCGGTTCGGCTCACGCGTCAGGTGCCGTTCACGAAGCCGTGCACCGAGTCCGCGACGAGTTGGACCGCGATCGCGGCCAGCAGCAGGCCCGCGATCTTGGCCAGGAGCGTGATGCCGCTGTCCTTGATGACGCGGATCAGGAGACCGGAGAACCGCAGGCACAGCCAGAGGATCAGGTGAACCGCGATGATCGCCAGTGCCAGCGCGAGGTAGCCGGCCGCGCCGTCCGCGTGGCGGACGTAGACGATGGTCGCGGCGATCGCACCTGGTCCCGCGAGCAGCGGGGTGCCGAGCGGGACCAGTGCGACGTTGACGTCCTCGACCTCCCTGGGCTGCGTGGTGTCCCGGCCGGTCAACAGGTCCAGCGCGATGAGCAGGAGCAACAGCCCGCCCGCGCCCTGGACCGCCGGGATGCCGATGCCGAGGTAGGACAGGATCGCCTCGCCGCCGACGGCGAAGAGGCTGATCACCCCGAGGGAGACCAGGACGGCCTGGCGCGCGGCCCGCACCCTGGCCGGTCTCGGCCGCCTGCCCACCAGGCTCAGGAAGACGGGAACCGTCCCGGGTGGGTCCATGATCACGACGAGGGTGATCGTCGCCTCGGCGAGAAGCCGCACGTCGAACAGCACCGCGCCAGCCTGCCACGACCCACGGGGGGCGGTTATTAAGGCGTCCTTCGGTGCGTCCAGCGTCACGAAGGCGTCCTTCGGTACGCCCACGGTCACGAAGGCGCGGCCCGCCGGTGCGCGCGAACGGGCGTGCGGACAAGGGCAACCGGGTTCCCCGGACAGCCGGGCTCAGCCCTCCACCACCGCCACCCCGGTCGCCCTGCGGATGATCTCGGCCAGCATCTCCGGGCTCGTCGTCTCCTGGCCGAGGGCGATCACCTTGTTCGTGCCGTGGTAGTCGCTCGAGCCCGTCGTGATCAGGTCCAGGTCGTCGGCGAGGCGGCGCAGGCTGTCGCGGGCCTCCGCGTCGTGGTCGGGGTGGTCGACCTCGACACCGGCGAGGCCGAGGCCGGCCAGCTCCTTGATCACCTCCGCTGTGACCGTCGGGCCCCGGTGGGTGGCGAAGGCGTGGGCCAGGACCGTCACCCCACCGGCCGCCCGGATCATCTCGATCGACGACTCGACGGGCGTCCGGGAGCTGGGGAGGTAGTAGCGGCCACGGTCGTTCAGGAAGCGGGAGAACGCCTCGTCCACCGACGAGACGACACCCGCCCTGACGAGCGCCATGGCCAGGTGGGGGCGGCCGGCCGTCGCCCCCTCGGGAATGGCGGCCAGCAGTTGCGCACCGCTGACGGGGAACCCGTCGGCGGCCATCCGGTCCGCTATCGCGGCAAGGCGGGTGCGCCGTTCGGCCCGTGCCCGCGCGTACTCGTCGACGACCGCGGGGGCGTCCGGGTCGAACAGGTAGGCCAGCATGTGGACCGTGCAGTAGCCGCCTCTGCCGTCCGGGCTCAGGCACGACAGCTCGGTGCCACGGACCAGGCGTAGGCCGGGCGGCAGCGCCGCGACGGCCGATGCCCAGCCCGCAGTGGTGTCGTGGTCGGTGATGGCCAGTACGGACAGTCCGGCCGCCGCGGCGTTCGCTACCAGTTCGGCGGGGGTGTCGGTGCCGTCCGAGGCCGTTGAGTGCGTGTGTAGGTCAATCCTCACGTGCCCCATTGAACGCGAGTCAGCCCACCAGCGGCTTGCGGCGTGCCTTGCGCTGCGCCTGGATCATCGAGAAGCGCTTGGCCTGCGCCTCCTTGTCGCCGAAGACGAGCTCGGAGATCGCGTCGTAGACCTGCTCTGCCTTCGGCAGGTACTCCAGGCGGTTCAGAGCCTGGATCTGACCGGCCGACTCCACGATCATCGTGCCGTAGCCGATGATGCGGCCCGCGAGGGGCCGCTCGTAGGTGAGGTCGGTGACCTTGCCGATCGGCATCATCAGGACCTTCGTCGTGATGATCCCCGTTGTCATCATCATGCGCTTGTCGGTCACGACGATGCGCTCGACCCACCAGGAGATCACCACGTAGGCGAAACGAAGCAACACGAACAACGCCGCGTACCACAGGATGTTCTGTACGAGCCACATCGACGGCGGTAGCAGGTACGACACCATCACGGCGACCGCGAGCAACGCGATCGTCTCGAAGATGTCCCAGGCGAGACAGGCCCAGTGCAGACGTACCCGGATGACCCGGCGTTCGGTGTCAAGCAGGTACTCGTCTGAATCCCGTGGCGCGAACATGGTTCGACGGTACCGGGATCAGCCGTTGAACACCGAGCGCACAAACGTTATCAACGCTTCGGCGGCCTCCTGCAGCGTCTGCAGGATGCTGTTGACGATGGAAGCGGCGCCCTCGGGTTGGCTGACGAGAAAGAACACCAACAACGCCGCGCCAGACAGAATCAGAACCTTCTTGACTTTCACCGCGTGTTACCCCGTGTTCGTGCGTGAGTTGATGAGCTTGGTCCTCAAAAGTTGTTGTACCGCACCGTCCCGCCGAACGGGAGGCCGTTAATGCTCTTGGGGCAAGGGGTCGGCACACCCGGCGAAATCAGCTACGCTTCGTGTTCGTGACGCACGCTGACAATCCGGTGGTCAGATGTGTCGGCGCGGTGGTGCACGACGCCGCAGGCCGCCTCCTGTTGATCCGCAGGGCCACCGAGCCGGGCCGGGGGCAGTGGTCACTGCCCGGTGGCCGCGTGGAACCGGGTGAGAGCGACACCGCCGCCGTCGCACGCGAGCTCCGGGAGGAAACCGGCCTCGACGTGCGCGTCGGCGCCTTGGTCGGCAGCGTGCGGCGCGGCCCCTACCTGATCTTCGACTACGCCGCGGACGCGGTCGGCGGCGATCTTCTGGCAGGCGACGACGCGTCCGAGGCAGCCTGGGTGACCAGCGCGGAGTTCACGCGGCTCGACGAGGGCAACATGCTGGTGGCACAACTCGCGGAGACGCTTGCCGAGTGGCGGGTGCTGCCCCGCGCCTAGGCGAGCCAGTGCATGCGCTCGCCGTGCCACGAGGTCTGGGCTAGCAGGGTGGTCTGTTCGACGCCGTTCACCCAGCGTGTGCTCGACAGGACGGCCTGACCCGCGTCCAGGTCGGGGTGGTCGGCCAGCAGGCCAGCGCCGTAGGCCTCCAAACCGATCCAGTAGGTCGGTCGGGACGCGGCCAACTCGGCAAGTGCACCGCGGAACGCCGTCACCCGTTCGGCCGAGCGTCGACGCAGTGCATCGCTTGTAAGCACTACTACGGGTAGTTCTGAGGGGATTCGTTCCGCCGCTGAGGCGAGGTCCGAGACCGGGTCCCCCTTGACGAGGACCACCGGCTTCTTGGCCCGTACGGTGGCGGCCGCACCCAGCTGACGCAGGCGATCCGGTTGGTCCGGCCACACGCACGCCTCGAGCCACGCGTACTCGTCCTCGTCGGCCAAGTCCACCGGATCGTGGTCGAGTCCGACCCGCGCGGCGACTTGGACGCGCTTGGGGATCGTGGGTCCCTTCTGCCCCGGCGCGAGCTTGAGCGCGCAGTGCAGGCCGAGTGCCGCCCGGCCGGGCCCGGCCGCGACCTGGCCTGCCTGTTCGGACTGGTACCGGTAGGAGTACAGGTCGATGCCGAGCAGCAGCGCCGCGCACGACCCGACCTCCAGCAGCCCCACCGGGCCGCCACCGGCCAGCCGCGTCGCGAACGCGACCGCCGGGTAGAAGAGCGCGGCGCGGCCGACCTCGTTGCCGTGCGGCACGCGCCGGGTCGCGACGTGCGCGCGGACGCGGTCGGCCCGGTCGAGTGCGAACGTGCGGAACATGGGCCACAGGCCCGCGTCGGGGCCGTAGGAGCCGCCGAGCGTCGGGTAGTAGTTGGTCAGCTCGTGGAACGGCTCGGCCTGCAGCACCCGCTGGACCGAGGCGAGCAACAGCTCCGGGTCGGGGTCCTTGGCCACGGCGAGCAGCCGGGCCACGTCCTCGTCGGTCGCCGCGTTGCCCGCGAGGTAGCTGTAGAGGGGGGAAGTCTGCTCGACGTCCTCGGCGAAACGCCGCAGCCGTTCACGAACATCGTCCAGCGCGGCGCTCATGTGTCTAGTCTGCCGCAGGCTCCGGCCTGCCGGGCTGCTCGCCTCCCCGCGCGTCGCCGTATACCCGCTTCGGGACCATCACCTTGCGCCGAAAGACGCACACGACGGTCCCGTCCTGCTTGTAGCCGCGGGTCTCGACGTACACCACGCCCCGGTCGTCCTTCGACTTCGACGGGGTCTTCTCGAGCACCTCGGTCTCGCCGTAGATCGTGTCGCCGTGGAAGGTCGGCTTCACGTGCCGCAGCGACTCGACCTCGAGGTTCGCTATCGCCTTGCCGGAGACGTCCGGGACGGACATGCCGAGCAGCAGCGAGTAGATGTAGTTGCCCACGACCACGTTCTTGCCGAAGTCCGTCGTGTTCTCGGCGTAGTTGGCGTCCAGGTGCAGCGGGTGGTGGTTCATCGTGAGGAGGCAGAACAGGTGGTCGTCGTACTCGGTGACCGTTTTGCCCGGCCAGTGCCTGTAGACCGCGCCGACCTCGAACTCCTCGTAGTACCGGCCGAACTGCACGTGGGACCTCCTTGTCACGTCCGGACGGGGCCAGTTTGGTCAGGTGGCGTATCCTCGACAACTGGTGTGTGAGTGAACCCGCACCCTTTGACCCGAGGAGGTGAGGACGCGATGAGCGACCCGCATAACCATGCCGGCGGCACCGGTCGCAGTAGCACCCGCGTCCTCGTCGGAGGGGTCACCCGCTAAAGCAGCAGGTCCCCGCTTGGTTCCACGACGGACGCTCCAGCGCCGCCCGACAGTGGCGCGTCGTTGTCCCGACGGAACCTAGTTGGAGGTCACCATGCCCGCGATCCCCTCGCTCGGCAACTTGAGAGGCCGTTCCAACCGGCGGAACCAGAACCACCAGGTGCACGCCGAGGACCTCACGCACGTGGTCGACTGCGCCGTGTACGTCGACGGCGAGCGGCTGCCCGGCCAGTGGTCGCCGGTCGACGCCATCAGCGAGTGCAGGCGCAGGCGCGAGGGCTTCGTGTGGATCGGGCTGTACGAGCCCGGCGAGGAGCAGCTGCAGGGCATCGCCGAGGTGTTCGGGCTGCACGAGCTGGCCGTCGAGGACGCGGTGACCGCCCACCAGCGCCCCAAGCTCGACCGGTACGACGAGACGCTGTTCATGGTGCTCAAGACCGTCAGGTACATCGAGCACGAGTCGCCGACGACGGCCAACGAGATCGTCGAGACCGGCGAGATCATGGCGTTCCTCGGCAAGCAGTTCATCGTGACGGTGCGGCACGGCAGGCATTCCGGGCTGCAGGAGCTGCGCGAGGAATTGGAGGCGGCACCGGAGCGGCTCGGCATCGGCCCCGCCGCGGTGCTGCACGGCATCGCCGACCGGGTCGTCGACTCGTACCTGGCGGTCAGCGCGGCCTTCGAGAACGACATCGACGTCATCGAGGCGTCGGTCTTCGCACCCCGCTCCCCCATCGGCGCCGAGCAGATGTACCTGATGAAGCGGGAGATCCTCGAGCTGCGCAGGGCCGTGATGCCACTCGCCGTGCCGCTGCGACGCCTCGCCGAGGGCTACACGCCGCTGGTGCCGGAGCAGGTCCGGTCCTACTTCCGCGACGTCGACGACCACCTGACGACGGT
Organism: Actinophytocola oryzae; assembly: GCF_004364325.1. Taxonomy (GTDB): domain Bacteria; phylum Actinomycetota; class Actinomycetes; order Mycobacteriales; family Pseudonocardiaceae; genus Actinophytocola; species Actinophytocola oryzae. The sequence continues at coordinate 81,029 of NZ_SOCP01000029.1, forward strand.
GTCCGAGCGCGTCGCGAACTTCGACGAGCTGCTGACCACCCTGGTCGACGCCACGCTCGCGAAGATCTCCCTGCAGCAGAACACCGACATGCGCAAGATCACCTCGTGGGCCGCGATCATCGCGGTGCCGACCATGGGTGTCGGGATCTACGGCATGAACTTCGACTACATGCCCGAGCTGCACTGGCGGTTCGGCTATCCGCTCGTCATGTGCGTCATCGTCGCCGCGTGCCTGGTCCTCTACCGGATCTTCCGCCGCAACCGATGGCTGTAGCTGGCCGGCGCGTACCGCAGGCCAGCGTCCCGCAGGTGGTCAACCGTTCGTTCCTGTCGAGGGAGGTTTCCCATGCCCAAGCTGTTCGCCAACCCGCGTTTCTGGATGATGACGTTCGTCGTGATGTGGCTCGCCGTGATCACGGTGCTCATCGCCATGGGGTCCGACATCGCCCCCGACTCGGCGGCCCGCTAGTCGTCGCCGCCGATCACCGGGGTGCTGGCCTTCTCCGGCTTGCCGAAGATGTCCTGCGGGTTGCCCACCACGCGGCTGCGCGACTTGTGGTCGTGGTCGCCGCCCTGGCCCTGACCGGCACCCATGGCGCCCATCGGCATCATGGGCATCCCACCGGACCGTGACGTCCCCGGACCTGACGCCGCGGCTGCCGCGGCGGGGGCCGGGGCGCTCGAGGTCGGGGCCTGCTCGCCTGCCACGGTGTAGTTGCCGGACGTCAGCGGGCTCGCCGAGGCGGCAGCCGCACCGAGCCCAGCGCCACCACCGCCGGCACCGGTGCCGAAGCCGCCACCCGCACCGAGTCCCGCGCCCGCGTCGGCCGACTCCGTCGACACGTCCGGCGGCGGCGTGCCCGTGTCCGGGGCGGGGACCGACGGCGGCACCGGCACGGACCAGTTCTCCGACGGGTAGGTGTGGGCCATGGTCACCCTGCCGAAGGTGTCCTCGCCCTCGGCGCCCTCGCACAGCTGCACGAACCCCTCGAGGATCTGGCGCACCGCCTCGAACAGCTCCTTGGTCGGGCGTTGCATGAGGTCCAGGTACTCGCGGGCCCGCGCGTCGCCCTGGACCGGCAGCGTCATGGCGCCGGAGACGGTCGCCGCGGTCTCCGACATGACCGTGGCCAGCTCCATGACGATCTCGCGGATGCTGTCCGCGGTCTTGTCCAGCACGTCGGCCATCGCGGTCATCGCGTCGGCCAGGTCGTTGCCCGCCAGGCCGACGCGCTGCATGTAGGCGATGAACGACTCGGCCGCCTCGCCGTCCCACGCGGCGTCGAGCTTGCCGAGCGGCTTGTTCAACGCGTCGGTGACCTGCTCGACGCCCCCGCCGACCAGGCGCCAGCGGTCGGCCTCGGCGTGCATGTCGCTCCAGCGGCCGACCACGGGGGCGAAGTACTCCTCGACCGGGTCGGCGATGCCGAGATGGCGCGCGAGCCGCGACAGGTAGTCGAGCTGGCTCGCGATCCGGCTCTCGATGTCCTTGCCGTCCGGGGCGACGGCGGCCGCGGTCACCGCTGCTCCCGGTTGATGGTCCGCACGCTCGTCTCGTCGGCGTCCACGTAGACCTCGGTCACCTTCGTCAGGCCGTCGGCCGTCGCGGTCAGCGCCTCGACCGCGCGGGCCAGCTGCCCTCGCAGCAGCCGCGCGGCCTTGCCGTACGCGTCCGGGGTGCCGAGCTGGTCGCCGAGGCTGCCGAACGACTCCTCGGTCAGCGGGTCCACGTTCATGGTCCGCACACCCTCGGCCAGGGCGGCGGCGCTGTCCGCGCTCAGTTTCGCGTAGCCACCAAGCCAGGTGGGGTCCAACTTGATCCCGGTCACGGAGTCACCCTTCGTCGGTCGGGGTCGCGAAACATCGATTCCGACGATAGGTGAGACGACCGGTTCCCGTCGCCGCTTTCGCGACCGGGTCAGCGAAGCTTTGCGAACACAACCGTCAGCCGCCGCCGGAGTTCTGCGTCGTGGTCGGGTACTCGCCTGGGCCGAACGGGGTGGAGTCGTAGCTCTGTCTGACGTCGTTGACCGACAGGGAAGCACCGCTCGGCAGCAGTCTGATGATGTTCTCCGGCGCCGGGATCTGGTCGGTGAGCCCGAGTCCCGCCGCGGTCGCGTTGTCGGGCACGCCGTACTTCACGCCCCGGTCGGAGATCAGCACGATGTTGCCCGTGCGGAAGTCCTCCTTGGAGGTGGTCTGGCGGACGACCGCGCCGCGGCCCGGCGGCATGTAGAAGTGGTCGATGCGCACGCCGTTCGGGCTCGGGGTCGAGATCTCCACCGACTGCGGGGTGCCGTCCTGGTTCAGCTTGATGCCCGGCAGGGTCTTGCCGACGTACACGGCCGTGCGCTCGTCCATGTTGTCGCCGGAGCCGGTGGTGCTCCAGCCGAGGCAGGCGACCGGGAAGTTCTTCGCCTCCAGCACCTCGGTCGGCCGCTCCGGGTAGGTCGAGTCGTCGATCTCCTTGAGCTGCTGGACATTCGTGATGCGGTCCGGGTTGACCGCCTCGATCTCCGCGCCGCCGGGGTCGTCGTAGAACCGGATGATGTCCGCCGTCGACTCCTTGACCGGCTGGACGCCCCCCTTGAGGAGCACGTAGTACCTGGTGCCCTCGCCCGCGAGTTCGACCTTGAACACCGAGCCGGTCTTGGTCACGTCCGGGTTGCCGAGGTCGACGTCGGAGTCGGTGCCGCGCCCGTCGATCCCGGGGATCTTGATCTGGGCCTTCTCCGGGATGGCGTTGAGCATCCCGGTCGTGATCACGCGTGGCTGGACGTCGTCGAGGCGCAGCCCCAGCCGGACCTCCGGTGCGTCGAGGTCGACCTTCGCGCGGACCGCGCTCGTGTTCGGCAGGTTCGCCGTGCCCGGCGTGCGGTAGACGAGGTAGGTGTCGCCGTTGGGTGCCTTCACCAGCAGCGACTGGTTCTGCTCCAGCTGCTTGCCGAGGTCCTTGACGCCGGCGACCACGGTCGTCTCGACCTTGTTCTCACTCGCCGGGTCGTTGAGGCCCTTGTTGAGGATGTACTGGTCGCAGACCGTCCACAGCGACTCGATGCGCTGGTCCGCGCTGGGCAGCAGGTCCGGCCCGTCCGCGATGCCGACCTTCCTGCCCTTCGGGATGTCACGGAGCTGGTTGTCGTCGACGACGGTCGGCGCGGGCGCGGACTGCGTGGCCGCCGCGGCAGGCGGCTTGCCGCCCGCCCCACCGGCGCCCTGCTGCTTGTCCTGCTGCTGGGCCATGAGCAGCAGCCGCGCGGACGCGAGGTTGAACACCGGCACCAGCTTGCGGTCGGGCTTGGCGATGAGCACGTACACCTGACCGGACGGCTTGCCGATGACGATGCCGTCCGTGGTCGGCGCCTTCGGCTGCGGCGAGAGGATCCCGAAGATGAGGAAGCCGAGCAGACCGATGGCCGCGATGCAGATCCCGACGATCGTCGCCCTGCTATGGGTGCGCATCGGGTCGTGCAGCATCACCGCGTCCTTGCGGACCAGCGCCGACTGCATCCTGCGCAGCACGAAGCGATACGCCTGGACCTGTGACTTGGTGGTCGGTGTACTTGGCATTTCCGCCTCTGCAGCTCCCCACTCGCGGTACGGTTCCGCAGGATAGCCCTCCCGGCGTCGGTTGCACGGTGGTTCGTAACGAACGGCAGAATCAGGGCCGGTGGGAGCACACGGGACGAGGGGAAAGATCGAGCGGATGTCGGTGAACACTCCTCCACGGCACGGCAGCGGACACACACCTCCGCCGGGCCAGCCGCCGAGACCACAGGGGCCGGGGGGACCCCAGGGTGGCAACGGCGGACGGGGCGTCCCCGGCCCGCCGAGCGGCCCGGTTCCCATGCCGCCCAACGGCGGTCCCGGTGGCCCTGGAGGTCCCGGCGGGCCGGGCGGTCCCGGTGGCGGCGGCCCCAACGGGCCCGGCGGTGGTCAGGCGAGGCCGCCCGCACAGCCGAGGCCACCGATGTCGGCGCGGCGGCGGACGCGGGGCTCGAGCCTCGGCGCGCTGCCCGTGTCGAACCTGGTCGTGCTCGAGGTCGCGTTCGCGATCGGGCTGGTCATGCTCGCGATCGACATCGACCTCGTCTACGTCGCGATCGGCATCACGGTCGTCGGGCTGCTGGTCGCGCTGATCCGGTGGAAGGGCCGCTGGTTCACGCAGTGGATCGGCCTGACCATGCGGTACGCGTTCCGGTCGCACGCGAGGCTGTCGAAGCCGACCAAGCCGGTCAGCATCGAGGGCATCGCCGACTCCGACGCCACCCCGGTGACCGGGCCGGACGACCCGCGCGTCGCGTTGCTGCGGCTCGCGGTGCCGGACCTGGTCGTGGCACACGGCACCGACCACGAACGGCGCCCGCTCGGGCTTTCCTGGCACGACGGCACGTGGACCGCGGTACTGCTCGTCGACCCGGCACCCGGCCTCGTGACGCAGCTCGGCGGCTCGCCGAACCTGCCGCTCGGCGCGCTCGCCCCCTGTCTCGAGGACCGCGGCGTGGTGCTCGACGCCATCCAGGTCATCTGGCACTGCTACCCCGGCAGCGCCGCGCTGCCGCCGAACTCCCCCGCGCTCGCCTCGTACATGGAGCTGCTCGGTCCGCTGCCGGCCGCCGCACGGCGCACGACGTGGGTGGCCGTCCGGCTCGACCCGCGCCGCTGCCCCGCCGCGGTCCGCGAGCGCGGCGGCGGGGTGCTCGGTGCGCACCGAGCGCTGATCGGCGCGCTGTCCCGGGTCCGCAACGCGCTCGAGTCGCGTGGCGTGCCGACCCGCCCACTCGACCCCGACGAGCTGCTCAAGGCGGGCATCGCCTCTGCGGAGCTGACCGGCGCGCTGCAGATGCCGTCCGCGCCAGGCGACAACGGGATGGCGGCCCCGACCCCGCCGACGCCGAGGGCCAAGCTCACCGAGCGGTGGACCGGCGTGACGGTCGCGGGCATCGGACACGCGAGCTACGCGATCACCGGCTGGTCCCGGGGCAAGCCCGCGACGAGCCTCAACGCGCTGACGGGGGTGCGGGCGCTGTCGTCGACGGTGGCCGTGTCGATCTCGCCCGGCGCCGAGGACAACCAGGTCGGCATGCGCGGTCTGGTGCGGGTCAGCGCGCGGACGCCCGCCGAGCTGGAGTACGCGGACGAGCGCCTGTCCACCATCTCAGACCGGCTCGGCATCACACTCACGCCACTGCGTGGCCTCCAGGTGGCCGGCCTGGCCGCCACCCTTCCGCTCGGGGGTAGGGCATGAGACACCTTCTGTCAACCTCAGGCCGCTGTGGGCGGTTGAAGGGCCTTGGAGCGGTTGCGAATGTGAATGTTCTCGTCGTAGCGGACGCCTT
>NZ_SOCP01000030.1 GCF_004364325.1 Actinophytocola oryzae
AAGGCGTCCGCTACGACGAGAACATTCACATTCGCAACCGCTCCAAGGCCCTTCAACCGCCCACAGCGGCCTGAGGTTGACAGAAGGTGTCTCATCGGGCCTCCTCCCACACGGGGGCCGGGGGTTCGAGCTCGGGTTCGACGTCCTCGCCGACGGTGACGCGCATGGCGTCGGCCTCGCCGAGCGCCTCGACGTCGGAGGCGACGGCGCTGGGCACCTTGGCGTCCGGCGGCGGCAGCTGGAGCGGGCTCTCGTGGAACTCGACGCCCTGGTGGCACGGCAGGGTCAGGCGGAAGCAGGCGCCCTTGCCCGGCTCGCCCCACGCGTCGAGGCCGCCGCCGTGCAGGCGCGCGTCCTCGAGGCTGATCGCGAGCCCGAGTCCGGTGCCGCCCGTGTGCCGGTTGCGGGACGGGTCGGCGCGCCAGAAGCGGTTGAACACGAGGCCGGCCTCGCCGTTGCGCAGGCCGACACCGTAGTCGCGGACGGTGACGGCGAGCGCCTCGCCGTCGACGGCCATCCGCAGCCGCACGGGGTGCCCGTCGCCGTGGTCGACCGCGTTGGCGAGCAGGTTGCGCAGGATCCGCTCGATGCGTCGCGAGTCGACCTCGGCGGAAGCCTCGTCCTCGGGCAGGTCGAGGATGATCTCGGTGCCCGCGGTGCGTGCGATGGTGGCGACCGCCCGCGCGGCGCGGACCGCGATGGGCCGCACGTCGATGTACTCGGCGGCGAGCTCCTCGACCCCCGCGTCGAGCCTGCTGATCTCCAGCAGGTCGCCGAGCAGCGACTCGAACCGGTCCAGCTCGTCGACCAGCAGTTCGGTGGAGCGGGCGAGGCCGGGCGGGAACTGCTCGCGGGACGCGTGGAGCACGTCCGCGGCCATCCGCACGGTGGTCAGCGGGGTGCGCAGCTCGTGGGAGACGTCCGAGGTGAACCGGCGCTGCAGCCCGCCGAACTCCTCGAGCTGGCGGATCTGCCGCTCGATGCTCTCGGCCATCTTGTTGTAGGACTGGGCGAGCCGGGCGACGTCGTCCTCGCCGACGACGACCATCCGTTCGTCCAGCTCACCGCCCGCGAACCGCTCGGCGGCCTGCGCGGCGCTGCGGACCGGCCGCACGACCTGCCTGGTCACGAGGTTCGCGATGCCCGCGAGCAGGAGCAACAGCACGAGCCCGCCGACGAGCAGCGTGCTCTGCACGACCGCGATCGTCGACTGCTCGGCGGACAGCGGGTACAGCATGTAGAGCTGCATCTTCTGCTGTCCGGTGTGGAACGGCGCGCCCACGATGAGGAACGTGGTGCGGCCGGAGTCCCGGTCGACCGTGTGGATCTGCACGGAGAGCTGGTCGTTCTCGACGAAGTGACGCAGGCTGTCCGGCACGTCGGCGTAGGGCCCGACGCTCGTCATCGTCTCGCCCTGGTAGGGCTGCGGGGTCGCGAGCACCGGCTCGAAGGTGCCTGCCGACGAGCTGACCGTGCCGGTGTTCGGCGTGGAGCTGGTCAGCTTGTTCAGCGCCTGCTGGAGCCGGTTGCGCACGAGGTCGGCGGACAGGTTGACACCCTGGAGCTCACGCTGCGCGACGGCCACCGAGTCACGGGTGGCCGCGATCGCCGCCTCCTCCTTCGTCTCGAGGAGGCGGTCGGTGATCTGGTTCTGCAGCACCATGCCCAGCACGAACACCACCGCGGAGGAGAGCGCGAGCGTGCTCACCACGACTCGCACCTGCAGCGAGCGCCGCCACAGCTCGCCGAAGCGCACCGCCTGATGCTGTCCGAAAGCGACCGCGCGGGCGCCGTAACGGGCGACCGCGCGGAGGTACCGCTTCATCGTATGTCTCCGATCACGGTGGTCCGGCCTTGTAGCCGACGCCGCGCACCGTCAACACCACCTCGGGGTGCTCCGGGTCGGTCTCGACCTTGGACCGCAGCCGCTGCACGTGGACGTTGACCAGCCGCGTGTCGGCCGCGTGCCGGTAGCCCCAGACCTGCTCGAGCAGCACCTCGCGCGTGAACACCTGCCGAGGCTTGCGGGCGAGCGCCACCAGCAGGTCGAACTCGAGAGGCGTGAGCTGGATGGCGACACCGTCGCGGGTGACCTCGTGGCCGGGCACGTCGATGGTGAGGTCGCCGATGGACAGCATCTCGGCAGGCTCGGAGTCGGTGCGGCGAAGCCGGGCTCTGACCCGCGCGACCAGCTCTTTCGGCTTGAACGGCTTCACGACGTAGTCGTCAGCGCCGGACTCCAGGCCGAGCACGATGTCGACCGTGTCGCTCTTCGCGGTGAGCATGACGATCGGCACGCCCGACTCGGCGCGGATCGCCTTGCACACGTCGATGCCGTTGATACCGGGCAACATCAGGTCGAGCAGTACCAGGTCGGGCCTGAGCTCGCGCAGCGCGGGCAACGCCCGGTTGCCTTCCGCCACCACCGCGGTGTCGAAACCTTCGCCCCGCAACACGATGGTCAGCATCTCGGCCAGAGCCGGGTCGTCGTCCACTACCAGCACACGTGCCTTCATGGTTACATCGTCGCACTTCGTGAGGCTCATTCGTGCGGGACCCGGTCGGTTCATCCGGTTACCGCAATTCGGGTGACATGTTGTAACGCTTCGGCCAGCTTTGGCAATCTACCTGGTGAACTGCGGAACTGTGCTCGGGGGAGGACGCGGATGGGCATCCGACGGCTCAACCACGCGGTGCTCTACGTGCGCGACGTGACACGCAGCGTGCAGTTCTACACGGACGTGCTGGGCTTCCGGGTGGTCCACTGTCGCCCGAACGCGGCGTTCCTGAGGGCCGCGGACTCCGACAACGACCACGACCTCGGCCTGTTCCAGTCCAGGGGTGCCGCGACGAGAGCCGCGGGCGCGGGCCTCTACCACCTCGCCTGGTCCGTAGGCACCCTCCCGGAGCTGGCGACGTTCGCCGACCGCCTGGCGACCACCGGCGCCCTGGTCGGCTCTTCGGACCACGGCGTCTCGAAGTCCCTGTACGGAAAGGACCCGGACGGCCTGGAGTTCGAGATCTCCTGGTTCGTCCCCCGCGACCGCGTGACGGACGAGATGTCGGCCACCACCACGATCGGCCGCCTCGACATAGCCGCGGAAATCTCGCACTGGGGCGAGGACCTGGTAGGCGCCCCGTAAGTCCCCCCGGCACCGCACCGAAGGACATCCCTCCAAGAGGCCTCGCTCACCACCTCAGCCGTTCTGAAGGACGCCTTCCTGACGCCCAGCGTCAGGAAGGCGTCCTTCAGTGCACCGCCAGGCCAAGGGTGAACCGCACCCGACCCACCGTACTCGACAAACCCGAATGAAAGTCCCACTCATGCATAAGGGACCCCCCGATGCCAACGCTACCAGCGAGCACCGACAAAACGCGGCCAAAAAGTGGCACCCGACAAAATCCCCACCCGCCAAACCCGAGCGAAAGTCCCATTCATACCCCTGGGGGTCCCCCGGTTTCAACACTACCCGCACCCACCGACAACGCCGTGCGCCCGACGGGCAAACGGCAACGGATTCACCTCCGAGCCCGAGCGAGAGTCCCACTCATGCGCCAGGGGGTCCCCCGGATGTCAACGCTACCGGTTGGCACCGACCGATGCCGACGCACGAACGGCAAACGGCAACAGATTCACCCACCGAACCCGAGTGAAAGTCCCTTTGATGCGGCAGGGGTCCCCCGGTTTCAACACGACCGGTAGGCGCCGACAAATCTCAGCTCGCGAACGGCAAATGGCGACAAGTTCACCCACCTAACCCGAGCGAGAGTCCCATTGGTGCACCCGGGGGCCCCGGTTTCGACACTACTTTGGGGTGCCGACAAAAAGCGGGTGGTAAACGGCAAATGGGGATGGGGTCACCTGGTCAGATCGAGCGAATGGGACTTTCGTGCCCCTGGGGGTCCCCCGGATTTGAGTTTACCGGATTGGGGTGACAGTTTTGTCGGCTCCCAGCACGCTGTCACTCTGCCAGTTTCTTGGCCAGTTCCGCCGTGTCGGGGACCGTCGAGCCGTCCACCACGTGCCACGGTGCCAGCCAGTCGGCCGCCGCCAACCCGTCGTACACCGCCGCCACCCGGGACTGGAGCGCGTCGTCCGACTCCCACGTGTCCCGGCCCCGGTCCGCCTCCGTCTGCGCCCTCCGGGTCGAGCGGGCCGCCGCGATCACCGGGGGCACCCGCAGCAACAGGTGGGCATGCGGCACCGGCACCCCGAAGCGCCCCAGCTCGATCTCGTGGACCCATCCCACGAACTCCCCACCAGCACCCTGATGCAGCCGAGCCGCCCCGAAAGCCGCGTTGGAGGCCACATAACGGTCCAACAGGACATAGTCGTGAGCATCCAACAGAGCGCGAATGTCCGGCGCCGCCTCGCGACGGTCCAGTGCGTACAGCATCGCCATGCCGTGCACCTCGTCGCCGAACGCACCGAGGCGCCCATGTAGACCGTCGCGGATCAGGTCGCCGTACACCGACACGCCGTACCGCGGGAACGCCATCCTCGCCACCCGGCCCGCCAGCGCCCCCTCCAACGCCTCCGCCAGCGTCCGCTTGCCCGCCCCGTCGATACCCTCGATCACGATCAGTCGTCCCACGGCGGGCAACCCTATGCGAACGGTACGTGCCACCACGGGCTGGTCCGGTCCGCCGTCAGCAGGCGGTGCGGGCCCAGCACCGACGCGTACAGGTGCCCGTACGCCTCCCCGTCGAACCTGAGCACCCGACCCAGTGCGTAGCCCGCGCTGAAGTCGGCCCACGACGTGTACTGCCTGCGGCACAGCTCACCGGCACGCAGCACGATGCCCTCGGCGGTCCGGTAGTCGCAGAACCGGGCGCCGAAGCCCCAGCGCGCCATGTTCACCGCACGGCCGAAGTCGTAGCCCGACACGCTGGTCACGACGCCGTCCGACGGGAGAAGACCGTCGGTGCGGAAGCGGGACTCGTAGCGGGTGATGACGGCGGCCAGCTCGGCCAACTCGGCCACCTCCACCGGCTGTCCTCGGGGCAGGTCGCCGATGGCTTTCTGCCACGTGGGCAGGTCGTAGTGGCCCTGTCCGCGCAGCAGGGTTTGACGCACGTTCAGCACCGCGTCCGCCTCCGGGCCCACGTTCTGTCCGGCCAGCAGGTACTCGACCTGCCGCGACCAGTCCTCCGCGGTCTCCACGCCCCAGCTGTCGGCCAGCGTCTCGCGGTCGGCCCGGTAGTCGCGCGCGGGATCGTCCATCGCGTTCCACGGCCTCGAGACATGCACCGGGATGTGCGCGCCGCACGCGAACCCGTGCGCCAGCGGCCCGTAGAACGGGCCCTGCCGGGCGCTGACCACCCCCTCCACGTGATCACACACCACCACGCCGCGAAGTGTAGCCACGTGCAACGACCAACGCCCTCGGCTCCGTCCTGTCGGCATGAGACTTCTGTTCGTGGCCGTGCCCCTGCTGCTCGTTCTCACGGCCTGCGGTCAACGAGCCGGCAGCGCGCCGGACCCGCTGCGTGGGAGGACGTTCATCGCCACCGAGGTGACCGAGGACGGCAAGCCCCGGGAGATGACCGCGGAGCTGTCCGTCGAGTTCACCGACGACGGGCGGCTCATCGCGCGGGCCGGCTGCAACATGATGCAGGGGGAGGTCGACACGAGTGACAGCAAGATCACCATCGGCGGCGAGGGGCTCGGCATGACCGGGATGGGCTGTGACCCCGAGCGCCACGAGCAGGACTCCTTCGTCTCCTCCGTGCTCGGTTCGACGCCGTCCTGGGAGCTGGCCGGTGACCGGCTCACGATCACCTCCGGCACCACGACCTTCGAGATGGCGCCGCGCGAGCTGGTCACCCCCGACCGCGACCTCGTCGGCACGACCTGGGAGCTGGACACCGTGGTCGACGGTCAGACCGCGTCGAGCATGCCCGCGGGCGCCGAGCCGGTGACGCTCGTGTTCGACGGCACCAAGGTCGTCGCCGACACGCACTGCAACGGTGTCACCGCCGAGTACACCGTGTCGGGTGACACGATCGTGTTCGACCTTGGTGTGATGACGAAGATGGCGTGTCCGCCTGAGATCATGCTGGGCGAGGACGCGGTGGTCGACGTGCTGTCCGGCGACGCGAAGTACGAGATCACCGCCGACAAGCTGTCGTTGGACGGCTCGTCCGGCAAGGGGATCCAGCTGCATGCCAAGTGACCTGCCCGAGGTGGGGTTCGACGGCCAGGCCGAGTTCGCGGCCTGGCTCGCCGAGCACGCCGACACGCCCGGCCTGTGGCTCAGGATCGCCAAGAAGGGCACCGGCCTCGTCTCGGTCGACCACGACCAGGCCCTCGAGGAGGCGCTGCGGCACGGGTGGATCGACGGCACCGCGCGCCGCGTCGACGACCAGTGGTTCGTGCAGAAGTTCACGCCGCGCGGTCGCCGGTCGCGGTGGTCCCGGATCAACCGGGCGTCGGCCGAGCGGTTGATCGCGGAGGGCCGGATGTTCCCGCGCGGTCTGCGTGAGGTCGAGGCGGCCAGGGCCGACGGGCGCTGGGATGCCGCCTACGCGAGCCCCGCCAACTCGACCGTGCCGGACGACCTGGCCGCCGCACTCGCCGCGTCCCCTGCCGCCGCGGCGTTCTTCACGACCCTGACCAGCCAGAACCGCTATGCCATCCTGTACAGGGTGGAGGAGGCGAAGCGGCCCGAGACCCGGGCGCGGCGCATCGAGAAGTTCGTCGCGATGCTGGAGCGCGGCGAGACCATCCACTAGCGATCTCACGTTTCGTGGACGTGGGGCGTCTTCCCGGTGTGATCGTGAAACCGTTCGAACAGGTAGTGGCCGAGTACGGACCGATGGTGCTGCGGGTCTGCCGCGCCGTCGTCGGTCCGACCGACGCCGAGGACGCCTGGTCCGAGACGTTCCTGGCCGCCCTGAAGGCCTATCCGGACCTGCCTGCCGACGCCAACCTCGAGGCATGGCTGGTCACGATCGCGCACCGCAAGGCCGTCGACATCACGCGGGTCCGAGGGCGCTCGCCGATCCCCGTCGACGAGGTGCCAGAACGGCAGAGCCCGGCGCGGGCGGTGGACGGCGACCTGTGGGACTCGGTGGCGCGGCTGCCGGACAAGCAGCGTGCCGCCGTCGCCTACCACTACCTCGCCGGACTGCCCTACCGGGAGATCGCGCTGATCACCGGCGGCACCACCGACGCGGCCCGGCGGGCGGCCTCGGACGGGATCAGGGCCTTGCGGGCCACCACGAACAGGGAGGAAGCGAGATCATGATGACGATGTCGGACGACGCGTTGTTCAGCGAGCTGCCGGAGATCGACGCGGCGACGACCCGCCGCCTGCACGAGCGGCTGACCGCGGCCGCGGCGCGGGAGCGGCTGCTCGACGTGGCCTACCGCACGCTCGACACCCCGGTCGGCACGCTGCTGCTGGCCGCGACCGAGGAGGGTCTCGTGCGGGTCGCCTACGCCCGCGAGGACCACGACGCGGTGCTGGCGAAGCTCGCCGACGCGGTCAGCCCTCGGATCCTGCGTGCCCCGGCGCGGCTGGACCCCGTGGCCAGGCAGCTCGGCGAGTACTTCGACGGCGGCAGGCAGACCTTCGACCTGCCGCTGGACCTGCGGCTGGCCAGGGGGTTCCGCCTCGCGGTGCTCACCCACCTGCCTGCCATCGGCTACGGGCGGACCGAGAGCTACGCGCAGGTCGCGGCGGCCGCGGGCAGCCCGAGGGCGGTGCGGGCGGTCGGCACGGCGTGTGCGACCAACCCGCTGCCGGTCGTCGTGCCGTGTCACCGGGTGGTGCGCTCCGACGGGTCCTACGGCGGCTACGTCGGCGGTGAGGACACCAAGCGGACGCTGCTGACCCTGGAGGCGGCAGCGTGAGCGGAGCTTGCGGAGCGAACCACCAGCACTCACGACGTCACCTCGACTGCGGAGGGCGCCGGTGTAGCGGAGCCCGCGGAGCGTTCCGGGGCCACGGAACGGGTGAGGGGACGGCGTGAACAAGTACACGAAGCGGGTTGCCGCGGCCGACTGGGCCGCGGTGACCGCGGAGGTGGACGAGTACGGGTGTGCGCTGCTGCCGCAGCTGCTCACGGCGGCGGAGTGCGCGAAGCTGGTGACGCTGTGGGACCAGCCGTCCCACTTCCGGGCGACGGTCAACCTCCGGCGTCACCGCTTCGGGGACAACGGCGACTACCACTACTTCGCCGAGCCGTTCCCGGAGCCGGTCCAGGCGCTGCGGGAGGCGCTCTACCCGCGTCTGCTGCCGATCGCACGGGACTGGGCCGGACGGCTCGGTCGGGACGCGGAGTGGCCGGACACCTTGGCCGAGTGGCTGGACGTCTGCCACGAGGCGGGCCAGAAGCGACCGACCCCCATCCTGCTGCGCTACGAGGAGGGCGGCTGGAACGCACTGCACCGCGACCTCTACGGCGACAAGGTGTTCCCGCTGCAGGTGGTGATCAACCTGAACCAGCCGGGTGTCGACCACACGGGTGGCGAGTTCCTGCTGGTCGAGCAGCGGCCACGGGCCCAGTCCCGCGGTACGGCGACGCTCGTCCCGCAGGGCCACGGCCTGGTGTTCACCACCCGCGACCGGCCTGTCGCCTCGGCGCGCGGCTGGTCGGCGTCCCCGGTGCGCCACGGTGTGTCCGCGGTCCGCTCCGGCCGCCGCCACACCCTGGGCCTCGTCTTCCACGACGCGACCTGACACGGCGACCTGACACACGGCGAGAGGCCGGCCCCCACCGAGATGGGGGCCGGCCTCCGCGTAGAGCTGGGACTCAGTACCGGTAGTGGTCGGCCTTGTACGGGCCGTCGACGTCCACGTCGATGTACTCGGCCTGCTCCTTGGTGAGCTTCGTCAGCTCGCCGCCCAGCGCCTCGAGGTGGATGCGTGCCACCTTCTCGTCGAGCTTCTTCGGGAGGCGGTACACCTCCTTGTCGTACTCCTCGTTCTTGGTGAACAGCTCGATCTGCGCGATCACCTGGTTGGAGAAGGAGTTCGACATCACGAAGGACGGGTGGCCGGTCGCGTTGCCGAGGTTCATCAGGCGGCCCTCGGACAGCACGATGATCGAGTGCCCGTCGGGGAAGACCCACTCGTCGACCTGGGGCTTGATGTTGATCCGCTTGATGCCCGGGTAGCGGGCGAGGCCCGCCATGTCGAGCTCGTTGTCGAAGTGGCCGACGTTGCCCAGGATCGCCTGGTGCTTCATCTTGGCCATGTGCTCGGCCATGACGACGTCCTTGTTGCCCGTCGTCGTGATGATGATGTCGGCCCTGTCGAGCACGCTCTCGAGGCGCTGCACGTCGTAGCCGTCCATCGCGGCCTGCAGGGCGCAGATGGGGTCGACCTCGGTGACGATGACGCGCGCACCCTGGCCACGCAGCGACTCCGCGGAGCCCTTGCCGACGTCGCCGTAGCCGCAGACGACCGCGACCTTGCCGCCGATCAGCACGTCCGTGCCGCGGTTGATGCCGTCCACGAGCGAGTGGCGGATGCCGTAGCGGTTGTCGAACTTCGACTTGGTGACCGAGTCGTTGACGTTGATCGCCGGGAACAGCAGCTCACCGGCCGCGGCCAGCTGGTACAGCCGCAGGACACCGGTCGTGGTCTCCTCGGTGACGCCCTTGATCTCCTGGCCCGCGCGGGTCCACTTCTGTTTGTCGGTCTCCAGCGACCGGCGGAGCAGGTCGAGAATGACCTTCCACTCCTCGGCGTCGTTGTCGTCCGCCTCCGGCACGACGCCCGCGGCCTCGTACTGCGTGCCCTTGTGCACCAGGAGCGTGGCGTCACCGCCGTCGTCGAGGAGCATGTTCGGCACGACGCCACCCGGCCAGGTGAGCATCTTCTCGGTGCACCACCAGTACTCCTCGAGCGTCTCGCCCTTCCACGCGAACACCGGGACGCCCTTGGGCTCCTCGGGTGAACCGTGCGGACCGACGGCGACCGCGGCGGCCGCGTGGTCCTGCGTGGAGAAGATGTTGCAGGACGCCCACCGCACCTCGGCGCCCAGCTCCACCAGCGTCTCGATGAGAACGGCGGTCTGGATGGTCATGTGGAGCGAGCCGGAGACCCGCGCCCCGCGCAGCGGGTAGACCTCGGCGTACTCGCGGCGGAAGGCCATCAGGCCCGGCATTTCGTGCTCTGCGAGCCGGATCTCCTTGCGACCGAACTCGGCGAGTGACAGGTCCGCCACCGCGAAGTCCAGATCACCCACCGTTCGCAAGTAGCGGGTGAGGGTCTCGCTCTGGGTGTTTACTGCGGTCATCCCGTACATCCTCCAAACTCAACGGCCGCCCAGAACACTACCGTTGCCTCCAGGGGAGCTACTGGAGTGCCCATAGAGCCGAAGGAGGCAGGCCTGTTGTACCCGCCCGGGCCGGACACCCGAGTGGTGGAGCTGCGCGTACACGGAGTGATGGGCACCAGGCCGGAGGCACTCGTCTCGGCGGTCGCCGCGGTCGACGTGGCGGGCGACGGCGTCGGACGGATCGTCCAGCCCGCCGACCGCCTCCTGCGACCCGCGCCAGGGCCCGTGCTGCGGGCCGAGGGGCAGTCGATCCCCCGCATCGTCGAGGGCTACTCGTGGGGTGGCATGACCTCCGGCGGCGCGGCGAAGGCGGCGTGGGCGCTGCTGTTCCCCTTCTCACTCGCCAACGTCGCACACTGGATGCTGCCGCCGATCCCCAGCGGCCACCGGCTCGCCGGATGTCTCGGGCTCGCGGCCCGCACGCTGCTGCGGCTCGCCGCGGTGCTGCTCACCGTGTTGCTCGTCACGCAGGCGGCCGTCGTCAGCCTGGACCTGGTCGCGGCGCAGTGCCTCGCGCCCGGCTCGCCGTGCCTGACCGTCGTGCCGGACTGGCTGCGTGCGACCTACCTCGTGCGCCCGGCGATCGGCCTGGTGCCGGTGCTGCTGCTCATCTACGTGCTGCACCGGATCTCGTGCGTCGCGTGGGAGGTGGACGGCACGGCCAACCCGCCGCCGACGCCCCCGAACACACGGGTGGCGCTGCCCGGCACGAACCTGGTCGCCGACCCGGACACGCCGACGCTGCGGGCACTGCACCTGGTGGCGGCCCTGGCGACGGTCGCGCTGCTGCCGCTCGGGGGTCCGCTGAAGATGCCCTCGGCGCCCGTGCCCGCGGCGTTGTGGGCGCTCGCGCTGATCCTGCTGGCCGTCGTGCTGCTCGGGGTGCTGCTGCTGGACGACCCGCGCGGCGCGACACCGTCGCGGGCCGGGCGGTGGGTGCGTGCCGCGCTGGGCCCGTGGACGCGGCGCGTGCTGTTCGCGGTCGGCGGCCTGCTGGTGGCGGCCGCCGCGGCCAGCCGGGACCCGCTGGAGCTGACCGGCACGACGGCGACGGTCGAGGCGATCGCGGCCGTGCTGATCGTGGTGGTCGTCGTGTTCAGCCTGCTGCTGATTCCTGCCGCGGTGATCGCCCGGCATGAGTGGCGCGGCAGGCCTCGCGAGCTGCGGCCCTGGGCGGGCGGTTGGATGGCGGCCCCGGTGGTCGCCGTCGCGGCGCTGCTCGGCGGCGGTTTCGGCGCGGGACTCGGCTACGCGGTACGGCAGCTGCTTGGTTCGTCCGGTATGACGGTTCCGCCCGGTTACGAGCCCGTGACGCTGCTGTGGGGAGCGGGGGCCGTGCTCGGGCTCGTGGTGGCGGTGGTCGTGGCGCCGTTCGTGCTGGTGCGGCTGCGGCGAACCGAGTCGGCCGAGGCGACGCTGCTGGGTTCGCCGGTGCGGAGCTGGCGGATGGCGAGCTGGCAGCGGCGGCACCTGCACCACGTGGTGCTGGCGTGCGCCGGGGTGCTGTCGGTCGGTGCCGTGGTGGCGCTGTACCTGCGGTTCACGACGGTGCCGACGTGGCTGACGCCGCTGTCGACGGTCGGGGTGCTGGCGCTGGGCGCGCTGGCCGGTGGCCTGCTGCGGGCGGTGTACAACGCGGCGCGGGCACCGGAGTCGGCGCGACAGCTGGGAGTGCTCGCGGACCTGGCGTGTTTCTGGCCGAGGGAGGCGCACCCGATCGTGCCCCCGTGCTACGCGGTGAAGGTCGCGCCGGAGCTGGCGGCACGGACGGCGACGCACCTGCGCGACCCCGGGACCCGGGTGGTGCTGGTCGGTGAGAGCCACGGCAGCCTGCTGGTGGCCGTCGCGGCGGCCCGGTTGCTCAACTCGCTGAACGAACCGGAGCGCAGGCGCATCGGCATCGTGACCGTGGGATCGCAGCTGCAGTGGGCCTACACCCGCGCGTTTCCCGCGGTGCTGCCGTTCTCGGCGCTCGGCACGCTGGCCGGTGAGCTGGGTACGAGGTGGCGGTCGCTGTGCCGGGGCACCGATCCCCTCGGCGGTGCGGTCACCACGTGGCGGCGGCAGGTGTTCGACGACTCGTTGCTGGGGATGGGTTTGCGGCCGGACGGCACGCCGGGGCCGCTGTCGGCGGCGGCGCGGAGCCCACACGGGGCGCTGGTGCTTGGCCTGGACCACTGGCTTCCCGACCCGCCGCGTGAACCGGTCCCCGGACGGCGGTGGACGCCTGGCCTGCAGCGCCACGGCAACTACGCGGCCGACCCGGAGTGGGACCGGGCGATCGCCATGGCGGCGGGCTTCGACCCGGCCGAACCGGCGACCCTGCACGTCGCGAGGTGAGCGAGGCCCTCAGCGCAGGGCGGCGAGCAGCGCGGCGGCCGTGGTGTCGTGACCGGCCTGTGCGAGGAGGCCCGCCGGACCGAGGCGGCCGTCGCGGTCGACCACCACGCGGGCGTTGCGGAGTACCGGACCCAGGTCGGCCCTCAGGTTCTTCTCCAGTTCGGCCAGCGATTGCGCGTGGCGGAAGACACCGCCCGACAGGACCAGCACGGTCGCGCCCGTCGGGCCGAGCCTGCCCACCATCCGCAGGTGGCGGCGGATCGCCAGGGTCGCCGCCAGACGGGCGATCTCCAGGTCTGCTTCCCGTTCGTCGTCGGTGGCGGGCACGAAGTCCACGTTCTCGTTGCGGTGCGCGGACTTCGCCGCCAGAGGGGTGTCCTGCGCCAGCAGGCGTTCCGTGATCGCCTCCGCCACCACACCGGGGGCGCTGACCCGCATGCCTATGTCGCCCTCCACCGTCCGCCGGTCGGGCGGGAGTGCCACCGTCGTGGCCGGCGTGTCGTCCGCCGTGGACACCGCCGAGTAGACGTCCGTGGTCGCGCCGCCCACGTCCACCACCAGCACCGCGCCTTCCTCCTGTGCGGCAAGGGTTGCCACGCCGGACAGGACAGCGTCCGGGGTCACCGTGCGCACCAGGTCGCGGAAGCGCCTGCCCCGGGACAGGCCCTTGCCGCCGATCACGTGTGCCAGGAACACTTCCCGGATCGCCGCGCGGGCCGGGTCAGGCGCCAGCTCACCCACGTCCGGCAGCACGTTGTCCGTCGCCACGACCGTCCGGCCCGCCAGCAGCGACAGGGCCTCCGGCTGCGCGGACTTGTTGCCCGCCAGCACCACCGGCACCGTCACCCTGGCACGACCGAGGCAGGCTGCGTTGTGCAGCAACACCTTCTCGTCGCCACCGTCCGTGCCACCCACCAGCAGCACCACGTCCGGGTCGGACGCACGCAGCGCGTACACATTGGACAGCGGCCCGGCGGACACGTGCACCACCTTCGCGCCTGCCGACAGAGCCACGCGGTGGCCTGCCTCCGCGCTCACGAGCCTTTCCTGGCCCACCACCGCCAGACGCAGGCCGCCACCCGCCGAGGAGCACGCCAGGACCGACGAGGCAGGCGGCAGCGCGGAGGTCACCGCCGCCACCCCGGTCATCACCTCGGGCGGGGTGGTCCGGTGCTGGGCCACCCCGGCCAGCGCGCCGTCCGGCGCGACCACGACGCCCTTCGTCCACGTGGAACCGACGTCAAGACACAGGTGCATTCTTGCCCAACGACGAGTGGCGGCGACCGTACGAGAAGTACACGATGACGCCGATCACCATCCAGATGAAGAACCGCAGCCACGTCAGGATCGTCAGGTTCAGCATCAGCCACAGGCACGCCAGGATCGCCAGGGTGCCGATGATCGGCAGCCCCGGCACCCGGAACGAGCGCTCCAGGTCCGGGCGCGTGCGCCGCAGGATCATCACGCCGCCGGACACCAGGATGAACGCGAACAGCGTGCCGACGTTGACCATCTCCTCCAGCTTGCCCGCCGGGAAGAACGTCGCCGCCAGCGCCACCAGGGTGCCGACGAGCAGCGTCGCACGCACCGGCGTGCCGCGCTCGCCGGTGCGGGACAGGGACTTCGGCAGCAGGCCGTCACGGGACATCGCGAACAGCACACGCACCTGGCCCAGCATCAGCACCATCACGACCGTCGTCAGACCGGCCAGCGCGCCGACCGAGATCACGTTCGCCGCCCAGTCCGCGTGGTTCAGCTGGAACGCCGTGGCCAGCGTCTTGTGCTCGCCGTCCTTGCCGGTGGCCAGGTCCGTGTACTTCACCATGCCCGTCACCACCAGCGACACCGCCACGTACAGCACGGTCACGATCGCCAGCGAGCCCAGGATGCCGCGCGGCACGGCCTTCTTCGGGTTCCGGGTCTCCTCGGCGGTCGTCGCGACCACGTCGAAGCCGATGAACGCGAAGAACACCAGCGAGGCGCCCGCCAGCAGGCCGAACACGCCGAACGCGGAACTGGAGCCGCCCGCCAGCCACGAGAACACGGTCTGGTCCACACCCGTGGACCCCGCGCCCGCCCCGGTCGAGCCGGGCGGGACGAACGGGCTGTAGTTCGCCGCCCTGATGAACGTCAGGCCGAAGAAGATCACGAACAGCACGATCGCGACCTTGATGCCGGTGATGACCATGCTGACCCGCGACGACAGCTTCGTGCCGAACGCCAGCAGCACCGTCAGGATGATCACGAGCAGCAGCGCGCCCCAGTTGACGGTCACGCTGCCGATGCCGAACGTCGTCTTCACGTCCGTGCCGAAGATGTAGGACAGCACCGTGGCGAGGTACTCCGACCAGCCGGTCGAGACCGCAGCGGCGCCGACCGCGAACTCCAGCACCAGGTCCCAGCCGATGATCCACGCCACCAGCTCGCCGAACGTGGCGTAGGAGAAGGTGTAGGCGCTGCCCGCGACCGGCACGGTCGAGGCGAACTCCGCGTAGCACAGTCCCGCGAGGCCGCACGCGATCGCGGCGAGGACGAACGCCACGGACACCGACGGCCCGGTGAAGTCACCGGCCGTCCGCGCGGTCAGCGTGAAGATGCCCGCGCCGATGACGACGGCGACACCGAAGACCGTGAGGTCCCACGCGCTGAGGTTCTTCCGCAGTCGCGAGCCGGGCTCGTCGGTGTCCTTCATCGACTGCTCGACCGACTTGGTGCGCAACAAACCGCTTCCGGGCATGTCGCCGCCCTTCTCGTCCCCCGACCGTCCCCGTTCCGGCTGACGATATCCGCTGTCGGGGCTCAGGTGGTGACGAGCGAAGGTCAGGCGGTCGAGGGGGTGCGGTCCAGGTCCGGTTCGAGGTAGATCAGGCCCGCCGCTTTCACGGCCTCGCGGATGCGGGCCTCGGCCGCGTCGATCTCGGCGGCCACGTCGGTGAGCGGCAGCCCCGGCTCCAGCGCGATCTTGGCCGCGACGAGCAGCTCGTCCGGCCCGAGGTACTGGGTGCGGATGTGGATCAGGCGCTGTACCCGGCCGCCGACGATGGCCGCGCTGATCCGGTCCAGCTCGGGCGGCGTGGCGCCCTCGCCGATGAGCAGGCTCTTCATCTCGATGATCAGGATGATCGCGATGACGCCGAGCAGCGCGCCGATCATCAGGGTGCCGATGGCGTCCCAGTAGGGGTCGCCCGTGAGGACCGACAGGCCCACGCCGAACAACGCGAAGACCAGGCCCAGCAGCGCGCCCGCGTCCTCGAGCAGCACCACCGGCAGCTCCGGGGTGCGGGACTGGCGGATGAAGCCCCACCACGACACGTCGCCCTTGATCTTGCGGGACTCGACGATCGCGGTGCGGAAGCTGTAGCCCTCCAGTCCGATCGCGACCACCAGGATGATCACGGCCACGATCGGCGTAGTCAGCGGCTCCGGGTGCTGGAGCTTGTGGATGCCCTCGTAGATCGCGAACGCCGAGCCGAGCGTGAACAGCATCAGCGCCACGATGAACGAGTAGAAGTACCGGTCGCGGCCGAAGCCGAACGGGTGCTCCTTGGTCGCCCTTCGCTTGGACGTGCGCTGGCCGAGCAGCAGCAGGCCCTGGTTGGAGGTGTCCGCCACGGAGTGCACGGCCTCCGCCAGCATCGACGACGCGCCGGTGATCGCGAAGCCGACGAACTTCGCCAGCGCGATCCCCGCGTTCGCCGCCAACGCCGCGAGGATCGCCTTCGTCCCGCCCCCTGCGCTCACCGGCCCACTCCCTAACACCATGTCGGATTTGTCGCGCTGTGCAGCCTAGAGACTCACCTGACCTGCTGTCTCGGCACCTGCCGAAAGATCACACCCCTGGGGTCGCGACGAACGCCCTGGTACCCGGCGAGGCGGGCGTCAAAACCACGTCCGGGTCGCCGGCGGGGATCCACACCGACTGCCCACGGCCGAGCGTGGTGTCCCCGCAGGACAGCTCGCCGTCGATCGCCACCAGGATCCTCGGGATGCCAGCCGCCAGCGTCACCGGCGCCTCGTCGTCCGTCCACTCCAGCCTGGACAGCTCGAACTCCGGCGCGGGGGTCCGGTAGACGTGCCGCGCGCCCGCCGCCTCGCCGGTCGTCACGGCCATGTCGCCGTAGCCGAAGTCCAGCACCCGCAACAGCTCCGGTACGTCGACGTGCTTGGGCGTGAGTCCGCCGCGCAGCACGTTGTCCGAGTTCGCCAGCACCTCGACACCCGTGCCGCGCAGGTAGGAGTGCAGGTTGCCCGCGGGCAGGTAGATCGCCTCACCGGGCTCGAGCACGATGCGGTTGAGCAGCGCGGCCGCCAGCACGCCCGCGTCGCCGGGGTAGCTCTCGCCCAGCTCCAGCAGCGTGCGGCACTCCAGCTCGAACTGCCCGTGTTCCTTGACGTGCAGGACGCACTCGTCGAGCAGCTCCGGCACGAGCTGGTCGATGGCGGGCTGCGGCAGCGTGATCCACGTGGTGAACAGCGCACGCAGGCCCTCGCGGTTCGGCTGCCCCGCGATCAGCTCGACGTAGGGCGCGAGGCCGGGCGTGGACACCGCACGCAGCAGCGCGACCGTCTGGTGCGGGTCGCGGAAGCCGGCCAGCGCGTGGAACTCGGTCAGCGCGCACAGCAGCTCTGGCTTGGGCGTGGGGTCCGGGTAGTTGCGGTTCGAGGCGTCCCTCGCGATCCCGCGTGCCTCCTCGCGGGCATACCCTTCGGCGGCCTGCTCCGCCGACGGGTGCGCCTGCAGGCTCAGCGGCTCCTCGGCCGCCAGGACCTTGAGCAGGAACGGCAGCCTGCCGTCCCACCGCGCCGCGACCGACTCGCCGAGCTGGCCGACCGGGTCGGCGGTCAGCACGTCCACGAGGGACTCGCCGCCCACCCGGGACGGGTCGCCGGGATGGGCGCCGAGCCACAGCTCGGCCTGCGGGTGCGGTGCGGGCACCGGGGTGCCGAGCAGCCCTGCGATGGCGGTGCGGGAGCCCCAGGCGTAGGGGCGGACCGGGTTGTCAAGCAGCTGCACGAGCGTTCACTCCCTCGGCCGGGCGGACGTGTAGCGGGTGGTCCCGCCGGTCGTCCCGGCCGCCAGCCCCACGTACAGGGCGGCAAGCTCGAAGCGCAGTGCGAGCACGGCCGCGCAGGCGGTCGTGTCCGCGGTGATCTCCTCGCCCGGCGCGATCAGGTCCGCGTCGGGCAGCATGTCGGCCGCGAGCCTGCGGACCGGGTCGGTCGGATGTGCGTTGATGGCCAGCAGGAACGCACGCAGGGGCGTCGACGCCGACGGCGACAGGTCGTCCGGGTCGGCGAAGATGTCGGTGCCCGACGCGGCCTGTGCGGCGGCGC
This sequence comes from Actinophytocola oryzae, assembly GCF_004364325.1. Classification (GTDB taxonomy): domain Bacteria; phylum Actinomycetota; class Actinomycetes; order Mycobacteriales; family Pseudonocardiaceae; genus Actinophytocola; species Actinophytocola oryzae. Next base: position 17,968 of record NZ_SOCP01000030.1, read on the forward strand.
GGTGCAGTGCGGTGCGGCTCGCGGCCTGCTGGTAGGGCGCGACGTCGCACACGATGTCGGTGTGGGTGGCGAGCATCTGCGCGGCGTAGAGGGCCACGCCCGTCGCCACGTCGTCGAGGCCCCACAGCAGCGGGGTCCGCTCGGCGAGCCGCAGCGCGAGCGCCTTGGCCGGGTTCACGAACGACTCGTGCTGCATGTGGCCGCGCTCGGCCTCGCGGTCCAGCTCGTCGGCGACCATGTCGAGGTCGGTGCGCAGCAGCTCGAGCGTGGTGGTGGTGAACAGGCCCGCGGCGAGGGCACGCGGGAAGCCGAAGCCGGGTGGCACCGGCACGCGGGGGGTGATCAGCACGGACTTGCCGGCGGCAGCGGCGGCCACCGGCCCGTCCTCGGGGGCGGTCAGCACCACGCTCGCGCCGTAGCGGCCCGCGCGGTCGATCGACTCGGCCAGCTCGATGTCACCGGGGTCGTCGGTGTGCGCGACCAGCACGTCGAGCGGGCCGAGCCACGGCGGCGCGGTGTCGGTCAGCACGACCGGCACCGGGCAGGCGCGGCCGAGGAGCGTCATCAGCAGCTTCGCCGCGACCGGGCCGAGGCCGGGACGGGTGAGCAGCACCAGCGCGCGTGGGCGGTGGCCGGCGAGCCGGTCCATGCCGGCGTCCCTGCCGGCCTCCAGTGTCGCCCGCACCTGCGCACCCGCGCGGGCGGACGCGGGCAGCAGCCCGTCGGCGTCGACGTCGGTCAGCCGGCCGAGGTCGTCGAGCAGGGTGTCGTCGACCGCCGCACTCACTCGCTCGTGCCTTCTTCGTTCGGCTTCGGCTCGATCGCCTCGTCGAGCAGCAGCACCGGGATGCCGTCCTCGACGCGGAACTGCCGCCCGCACGACGTGCAGGTCAGCACGTCGGCCGTCGGGTCGGTCGGCGTGCCGGCGTGCAGCGGCGCGTGGTCGTCGGACGGGCAGGCGAGGATCTCCAGGAGCCTCGGGTCGAGCTGGACGGCCATGTCCCCTCCAAGGGTTCGGTCAGGCGCGGACGATCGCGAGCACCTCGTCGCGGATGGCGGCGACGGCGTCGGCGTCCTGGGCCTCGATGTTCAGCCGCAGCAGCGGCTCGGTGTTCGACGGCCGGATGTTGAACCAGCCCCCGTCGGGCAGTTCCACCGTAAGGCCGTCCAGCTCGTCTGTGTGCACGCCTTCGCGGGCCGCGAACGCCTCCTTGACCGCGGCCATCCGGCCCGCCTGGTCCTCGACGGTCGAGTTGATCTCCCCGGAGGCCGAGTAGCGGGTGTACGCGCTGGTCAGCGTGGACAGCGGCCGGACGTCCTCACCGAGCGCGGCGAGGACGTGCAGCGCGGCCAGCATGCCGGTGTCGGCGCGCCAGAAGTCGCGGAAGTAGTAGTGGGCGGAGTGCTCGCCGCCGAAGATCGCGTCCGTCCTCGCCATCTCGGCCTTGATGAACGAGTGGCCGACGCGGGTGCGGACGGGCTTGCCGCCGTTCTCGGCGACGATCTCCGGCACGCCCTTGGACGTGATCAGGTTGTGGATGACCGTGCCGCCGGGTGCCTTCTTCAGCTCGCGGACCGCGACGAGCGCGGTGATGGTGCTCGGCGGCACCGGCTCGCCGCGCTCGTCGACCACGAAGCAGCGGTCGGCGTCGCCGTCGAACGCCACCCCGGCGTCCGCGCCGACCTCGCGCACCTTGGCCTGCAGGTCGACGATGTTCTTCGGGTCGAGCGGGTTGGCCTCGTGGTTGGGGAAGCTGCCGTCCAGCTCGAAGTACATGGGGACGATGTCGATGGGCAGGCCGTCGAACATGGCGGGCACGGTGTGGCCGCCCATGCCGTTGCCCGCGTCGACGACGACCTTCAGCGGCCTGCTGTGCGAGAGGTCGACGAGCTTGCGCAGGTAGGCGACGTACTCGGTGAGCATGTCGCGGGTCTCGAGCCTGCCGGGGGCCTTGCCCTCCGAGGGCGGCGTCCCCGCCTCGACCTCGCGCTGGATGTCGGTGAGGCCGGTGTCCTGGCCGACCGGGGCCGCGCCCGCGCGGCACAGCTTGATGCCGTTGTACTTGGCGGGGTTGTGGCTCGCGGTGAACATCGCGCCGGGCAGGTCGAGGCTGCCTGAGGCGAAGTACAGCATGTCCGTGCTGGCCAGGCCGATCATCACCACGTTGACGCCCTCGCGGGTTGCGCCCTCGGCGAACGCGCTCGCGAGGCCGGGCGACGAGGCCCGCATGTCGTGGCCGATCACGATCGCGCCCTCGGTCACCTGACGGGCGTACGCCGCGCCGATGTCGCGGACGAGGTCCGTGTCGAGCTGCTCGCCGACGACACCACGGATGTCGTAGGCCTTGAAGACTCCGGACAGGTCACGCACCAGTGCTCCCCGAGAAGGTCGGCGGATTTGCCTCTGCGAGCCTACCGGCGTGGCGGTCCGGCGCGAGTAGGTGTTACCCGTGTTCGGTTCGCCGGGAAGGGCGCGGTCTACTCGGGTACCGGGTTGCGCAGAACCCGCAGGTGGCCGCGGCGACCGGTGGTCGACGTGCCGGGCGACGGCTCCAGGTTGGGCTCGATCGGCCGGTCGGGCCTCCCGGCCTCACGAACCGCCTCGGCCAGCGCGGTCAGGTCGTCGACCGTGGGCTGGGGGGCGGCGAACTCGCCGTCGTGCCGGACGACCTCCCACCCGCGCGGGACCGTGAGGCGCAACGCGTGCTCCTCGCACAGGTCGTAGCTGTGCGGTTCGGAGTAGGTCGCGAGCGGGCCGACGACGGCGGTCGACTCGGCGTAGGCGTAGGTCAGGGTCGCGACGGCCGGGCTTCCGCACCCGGTCCGCGAACACTTCCGCACGCTGCGCACGAACGTGGACGATAGCGCGTCCGGGGGGAAATAGCCCCTCGCCACACCGTGATGGGTCGCAGGCTCGATACCCTCAGGGGTGTGACCTCGACACGCGGCAGGCTGAGCCGGCGGCGGCGCCCCAACCGGGACCGCCACGGCCGTGGGCTGCGCGGGTCGCTGTACCCCTCGACGCTGCCCGCCGCGTCGACCCGCGCCGAGCGGTTCGACGCGCTCGTGCTCGCCGCCCTCGAGCCGATCGAGGCCCGCTGGCGCACGGAGCTGACCAAGCTGGACGTGGCGGTCGACGACGTCCCGGACGTCCGGGGCGAGGACGAGGAGGCGATCGCGGCCGAGGGCACGCTGACCGACGCGGGCGTGCCGCTGGCCAGGCTCGTCCCGGCGGGCATGGACCAGCGCGGCCTGCCGACGAAGGCGCGGATCGTGCTGTTCCGCAGGCCCCTGGAGGCACGTGCCCGCGACGGCGCCGACCTGGCGGAGCTCGTGCACCACGTGCTGGTCGACCAGGTGGCCAACTACCTCGGGGTCGACCCGACCGTCATCGACGGCGAGAGCTGAGGCTCAGCGCGGCCGCCTGCTCGGGATGGCGGTCAGCGCCGTGAACAGGACCATCGCGGCCTGGACCAGCAGCAGCACGCCACGCAGCGCGGTCGACTGCTCCACCCGCACCTCCGCCGCCCTGGTCGGCAGCGAGACCGCGACCAGGTGGTTCCACGCACGCACGATCGGGACCTGCCTGCCGTCGACCGTGGCGACCCAGCCCGGCTCCTCCTCCGCGGCGATCACCAGCAGGCGCCCGTCCGGCCCCTCCGACACGCGGACCGCGACCGACGGCGGCACCGCGTCGACCGGCACGATCCCGCCCGTGCCCAGCTCGGTCGGCGCCTCGCCACCCGTGACCGCGCGGCGGGCCAGCTCTGGCGACAGCAGCGTCACCTGACCCGCGGCGGGCTGGACGCGCAGGACTGGACGGCCGTCCGACATGGGTGGCGCGTCGGCCACCAGGTCGCCCGCGGACTCCCGCAGCCGGACGGCCTCGTCGCGAGTCGGCACGACGATGAACAGCACGCCCGCGGCGGCGGCCTGACCGACGCCCGTCTTCGGGTCCGAGCGGAGCACCTCGGCGAGTGCCCGTGTGCTGACCGCGTCGTTGACGGGTGCGAGGTCGTCGTCGCCGAAGGCGGGCATGCGCCCAGCGGTCATGCGCGGGTCGTCCCCTTCCGAGGGGAGCACGAGGACCCAGCGCCCCGAGGTGGTCAGCTCGCGGGACAGCGTCGTCGCGAGGTGCGGCACGTCGTCGGTGAGCGGCCCCTCCCGGCCTGCGACGAGCGCGCCCGCGGCCAGCCCGACGACGCCGAGCACGCCGAGCACCGCCGCGGGCCGCACCCACGAAACCGTCGGGCCACCCGTCCGGCACACGCCGAGCAGCGCGTGCAGCAGCCCCCACCCGGCGAGCACGAGCCCAGGACCCGCCCAGCCGTACGTCGGCAGCGCGCCGGTGATCGAGGTCGCGCCCATGAACCGCACGAACACCACGCCGCAGCCACCCAGTACCGCGAGCGCGATCCCGGGGAAGGCCGTGCGCCTCGGCCGCGCCACGACGCCGACCACCGCGCCGACGACGACCACGAGCCCCACGCCCGGCCACGCTCCCGGGCCGCCGGGGTCCAGCGACACCAGGTCGAGCAGCGAGGCGACCGGCGTCGGCACGTACGCGCCCAGCCCGTGGACCACGACGCCGGGGTGCTGGATGAGGACCGCAGGCCAGGGCAGCAGCAACGCGAGCGGCATCAGCACGACCACGAACAGGGCGGCCACGCGACGGCCGCCCGTGCCCCGGTAGCCGGGTAGCACGACGAACCCGGCGAGCGCGTACGCCACGAGCAGCAGGTGCACGAGCGGGGAGAACGCGCCGATCACGGCCAGCCCGAACGCCGAGGACGCGGCCGTCGAGAGCCAGGCGCCCGAGGTCGTCCGCGAGCGGCCGAGCAACGCGATGATGCCCGTGGTGACCGGCGGCACGAGCAGGTGCGCGACGACCACGTCGAGCCTGCCCTGCGCGACCGCGGCGGTGGCGGGCGGCAGCAGCGCGTAGGTGGCCGCGACGAGTGCCCGCACCCAGCGGTGCACCGGCAGCCGCCGCGTCGCCACGTACGCGAGGAGCCCGGACAGCGGCATGCTGCCGAGCAGCAGCAGCGCGACGGCCGCCTGCGTGCCGCCGAGCACCACCCCGAGGCCGCCGATGACCGCGAGGGCGGCGGGCGCGGGTGCCGCGGTGCCGCCCGCGACCGGGTGCCACGTCGCGAGGTAGCTCGACCAGGTGGTGCCGAGGTCGGCGACCGGGAGCAGCCTGCCGCCCGTGAGGTCGAGGCCGAGCCGTCCCGCGTTGACGTACAGGGCGACGGCGACCAGGCCGAGCACGAGCAGGACCGGTGGGGCGAGCAGCACCTGCCGGGCGAGCCGCGCCCGGTCGACCTCGACGACCATCAGCTCCGGCTCGGGCTTCCCCGACCCGTCGCGCGGCACCGGCGAGGGCCTGCGACGCGGGCTCGGCCGCAACCCGTGGGGCAGCTCGACGTCGGGCACGGCCAGTGACACGGCCACCGCCGTCGCGGGCTGCCGCAGCCCGGCGGGTCGTTTCGGCCTGCCGTCCGCGCCCGCGGGCAGGGCGGCGGGCCCGACCGGCAGCCGGACCTCCTCGACGAGCTGTTTCGCGACCTGTCCCGCCGACGGCACGACGACCGCGTCGGGCAGCCTGCCGAGCGCCGCGTCCGCCTCCAGCCGACGGCGCACGAGCTGGGCGACGGCCGCGCGGACCCCGTTGCGGAGCCTGGTGAGCCGCGAGGTGAACAACCCCCGGACGCTGCGGACGCGCACGGTGGCGTGGCGCAGTGTCCGGCCCTCCAGCAGACCGGCGTGCCCGCTGAGGACGTACGCCGCCGCGCCGAGCTCGGCCCGTGCCTCGACGAGCCTGCGCAGCACGGCGAAGCCGACCGCACGGGACAGCGAGAGCAACAGCAGCCGGGGCACACCGACCACAAAGGACAGCAGTGAGCAGTTGACGAGGAACGTGCGGACCGCCTGCGCCCGTTCGACGGACGCGGTCGAGCCGCGGGGCGCGTCGACGGGACGCCGGTGACCGAGAACGGCACGCGCGTGCCGCATCCGCGCGGCGGGCACGCACAGCACCACGCTGCCGGCCCGGTTCGCACGCCAGCCGAAGTCGATGTCCTCACGCAGCAACGTGATCGCGGGGTCGAACCCGCCGAGCCGCTCCCACAGCTCGCGCCGCACGAGCATGCCCGCGGACGGCACGGCGAGGACCTCGGTGCTCTGCTCGTAGTCCCTGCCGAACCGGCTCCAGTCCACTTCGGACGGTCCGATGCCCGTCTGCCGGTGGCCGGAGGAGTCCGTGGACAGCCCGGCCTCCACCACCAGCCGGGAGTCGTCCCAGTCGAGCGCCAGCGGACCGAGCACCCCGGCGGACGGCGACGCCTCCGCGGCGGTCAGCAGCGTCGACAGACAGCGCGGATCGGGTGCGCAGTCGTCGTGCAGCACCCAGACCCAGCCGCCGGGGTCGCCCCACCGCTCGATGGCCGCGGACACGGCCTCCTGCACGGCGGCGGCGAACCCGGTGGACCGCTCGAGGGTGAGCACGCCGTCGAGCACGCGGTCCTCACCGCGTGCGGCGTCGCTCAGCAGACGCGCGGTGCCGTCACTCGAACCGGTGTCGACGGCCAGCACGTGCCGTGGCCGGGGCGAGGACCGCCGCAACGCGGCCAACGCCTCCGGCAACCACTCCTCGCCGTCATGGCAGACGAGCACCGCGAGCACTGGCGCGGTGCGCAGCACCGGGGTGCTCCCCCGTGAGCCGTAGCGAGGCATTCGCACAAGATGCCACGGACGGCCTGTGCTCCGTGTGTCAGACCACTCGTTTCTTCAGCTTGCGCCGCTCCCGCTCGGACAGCCCTCCCCAGATGCCGAAGCGCTCGTCGTGCCCGAGTGCGTACTCGAGGCACTCCGCCCTGACCTCACAGCCCTGGCAGATCCGCTTCGCCTCCCTGGTCGAGCCGCCCTTCTCGGGGAAGAACGCCTCCGGGTCGGTCTGCGCGCACAGCGCGCGTTCCTGCCACTCCTGCTCCTCGGTGTCGTCGAAGAGCTCAGCGAGCACGCCGAACTCCCCGAACGGGCGCTCCCCCCACTCCACGACGCCACCACTCCCACTGGTCAGATCATTCAGTTCGGTTCCCTGCATGCCCGTCCGCCTCCTCGCCTTTCGCGCTCCCCGGGTTGGCGGACACCACCCACCACTACTCCACTCGTGGCGAATGACATCGATGTGATTACACCCGTGTAGTCGCGGCGCGTCAAGCGATGCACCCGCCTGGGTGATGCCCTATCGGGCAGGGCGAAATACCTCGACGAGACCCTGCAATATCAGGAAAATGCCGTACCCGCACGACGACGTAACACCCCAAGTTGACACACTGTGGTCGTGCAGCGATCAGCGGTCCGCCCGTCGCCCGTGTTCCTCGGCATCCTGGCCGTCGCCATCGGCGGTGGGGTACTGGCAGCGTTCAGCGACGCGTTCCCCTACTCGAACCCCGACGTCATGGCCAAGGCGGGCATCTTCCTCATGGTGCTGGCCGGCTGGGGGGTCTCGCTGTGCCTGCACGAGTTCGGGCACGCGTTCGTGGCCTACCGGGGCGGCGACCGCGAGGTGTACTTCAAGGGCTACCTGACGCTGGACCCCCGCAAGTACACCGACCCCGTCTTCAGCCTCATCTTCCCTTTGTTGATCTTGGCGGTCGGCGGTATCCCGCTGCCGGGTGGTGCGGTGTTCATCAACCACCACTCGCTGCGCAACAAGCGGACCGAGTCGATGGTGTCGCTCGCCGGGCCGTTCTTCAACCTGCTGCTGGGCATCCTGCTCATGATCGTCGTCTCGTTGCTCCAGCCCACGTTCTGGCTGGCGTCCGGGCTCTCCTACCTCGCCCTGCTGCAGATCTTCGCGTTCGTGCTGAACATCCTGCCCATCCCCGGCCTCGACGGCTGGGGTGCGATCGAGCCGTGGCTCTCGCCCGAGGCGCAGCGGTTCGGCGCGAAGGCACGGCCGTGGGCACCGCTGATCCTGTTCGTGGCCATCTTCGCCATCCCACAGGTCGGACACGCCTTCCAGGAGGTCTCGTACAACCTGTACGAACTGGTCGGCGGCGACGGCGTCTTCGCGGCGTTCGGGGACCTGGCGTTCCGCTTCTGGGAGTGAGGCACGATGGTGCCGTGAAGGTTGTCGTACTGGTCGGCGGTGTCGGTGGGGCTCGGTTCCTGCAGGGGGTGAAGCACGCCCTCGGGCCGGACGCCGAGATCACGGCACTCGTCAACACCGGCGACGACGTGTGGCTCCACGGCCTGCGGATCTGCCCGGACCTGGACACCTGCATGTACACGCTCGGCGCGGGCATCGACACCGAGCGCGGGTGGGGCCGCACCGGCGAGACGTGGACGGTCAAGGAGGAGCTGGCCGCCTACGACGCGGGCTCCGAGTGGTTCGGCCTCGGCGACAAGGACATCGCCACCCACCTCGTGCGGACTCGCATGCTGCGTGCGGGCTACCCGTTGTCGCAGGTCACCGAGGCCCTGTGCGCGCGGTGGCAGCCAGGCGTGCGCCTGCTCCCCATGAGCGACGACCGGGTGGAGACCCACGTCGTGATCGACGACCCGGCCTCGGGCGAGCGGGCGGCCGTGCACTTCCAGGAGTGGTGGATCCGCCACCGCGCCGCCCTGCCCGCGCACTCGATCGTCCCGGTCGGTGCCGAGGAGGCGACACCGGGGCCAGGTGTGCTCGACGCGATAGCCGCCGCGGACGTGATCCTGCTCGCCCCGTCGAACCCGGTGGTCAGCGTCGGCACGATCCTGGCCGTCCCCGGCGTGCGCACGGCCATGGTGAAGGCGGAGGCGAAGATCGTCGGCGTCTCCCCGATCGTGAACGACAAGCCGGTGCGGGGCATGGCCGACGCGTGCCTGACGGCCATCGGCGTCGAGACGACGGCCGAGGCGGTCGGGCGGCACTACGGCGCGCGGACGTCCGCGGTCGGACTGCTGGACGGCTGGCTGGTGCACACCGGCGACCGGGCCGTCGTGCCGGACGTCGAGGTCCGCGCGGTGCCGCTGCTCATGTCCGATGTGGACGCCACGGCCTCGATGGTCCGCGCGGCGCTGTCCCTTGCCGGAGTCCCCGTTGAGTGACCACGCCGCCGAGGGTGGCATCGAGATCCTGCCCGTGCCAGACCTGCCGGAGTTCCGCCCCGGCGACGATCTCTCCGGCGCCATCGCGAAGGCCGCGCGCTGGCTGCGCTCCGGTGACATCGTGGTGGTGACGAGCAAGGTCGTGTCCAAAGTGGAGGGCCGCCTCGTCCGCGTGCCCACCGATCCCGAGGAACGGGACAGGATCCGCCGCAGGCTGGTCTTCGACGAGTCGGTCCGCATCATCGCCCGCCGGGCCAGGACGCTCATCACGGAGAACCGCCTCGGCATCGTGCAGGCCGCCTCGGGCATCGACGCGTCGAACGTGGCGGGCGACGAACTGGCCCTGCTGCCTGCCGACCCGGACGCGTCGGCGATGGCACTGCGCTGGGGGCTTCGCGACCGTCTTGGCGTCGAGGTGGCGGTGGTGATCACCGACACGATGGGCCGGGCCTGGCGCGTTGGTCAGACCGACGTGGCGATCGGCGCGTCGGGCCTGCGTGTCCTGCACGGCTACCGGGGCCAGGTGGACCGCCACGGCAACGAACTGGCCGTGACCGAGGTCGCGGTGGCCGACGAGGTGGCCGGTGCGGCGGACCTGGTGAAGGGCAAGCTGGGTGCGATGCCGGTGGCCGTGGTCCGCGGCCTGCGGATCGGCTCGTCCGACTCGAAGGCACGCGACCTGGTCCGACCGGTCGACGAGGACCTGTTCCGCCTCGGCACGGAGGAGGCGATCGCCCTGGGCCGCCGGGAGGCGGTCCTGCTGCCGCCCGCCGGGGCCTTCACCGACGACCCGGTGGACGAGGCGACCCTGCGTGCGGCGGTGTCCGCCGCGCTGACCGCGCACCACACCGGGCCGGTGCGGTTCGTGCACCTGGCCGACCGGGCCAGGCGCAAGCAGCTGCTGGACGAGACGCCCGCGGCTGACGAGTCGCTCCACGACGCGCAGGAGATCGTGCTGCCGTTCCTGGTCAGGGACGGGACGGAGCTGCCGATCACGCCGGGGGCCGCGGTGCGGAACCTGCTGACGGCGCTGACCGCCGAGGGGCTCGGCGCGCGATGGGTGGCCTTCGCGCCGGACGTCGTGCACACCGTGCTGGACCTGCCGCCCGACTGGGAGCCGCTCGGCGCCGTCGCCATCGGTCATCCCGTCGACGGGCTTGCCCCGACGGAACCCGTCGACCCCGGTGAGCGTTTCCTCCGACGGTGACTACCGCCGCGCCAGCGCCAGCACGCACCAGCGCAGGCTCAGCGTGAGCCGGTCGCCGTCGAGCCGGAACCCGATCCGGTCGTAGAAGGCCGGGTCGGCCCCGCGTCGCGCCAACTCGTTGATCTCCTCGGCCACCGACGCGGGCAGCACCCCGTGGCGTGACGCCCATTCGTGCAGGTCGACCGTGTGCCTGCCGTCGTGGTGCGCGATCTCGACGACCGCGAGACCGGCCCGTTCGGCGTGGTCGAGGAGGTCCTCGGTGAAGTACCACTCGCGGGGCGCCACCGACCGCAACCGCTGCAGCTGCCGGTACCAGTCGAGCTCCTCGCGGACGTCGTCCGCCACCTTCTGCGCGACCACGACGGCCCCGCCGGGGACCAGCACGCGCCGCCACTCCGCCAGCGCACGCCGCGCCCCGATGTAGTGCAGCACCGAACGGCCGGCGACCGCGGCCACGCTCGCGTCGGGGAGCGGCAGGACATCACCCACGGCCTGTGCCCGCCAGGCAGGCACGTCACGGGCCGAGGCCAGCATGCCGAACGACTTGTCGGTGCACAGCCACGGGCCGACACCGGCACCGCGCGCCGCGGTGGCCACGTCACCGCCGCCCGCACCGACCTCGACACACGTGCCAGCGGGGGCGTGGTCGGCGATGAGCCGCACGATGTGACCGAGCAGGCCCTCGTCACCCGTCCACGCCGTGACGTTCCGGTACCACCCGGCGCCGCGGCCGAACATCGGGTCGGCGGTGGTCATCGGTCCACGCGGAGCCGGACACCGGAGGCGGACACGGTGTCGAGTACGTGCTGTGCCGCCGCCATGGCCTCGACCTGGTGCGGGTTCTTGCAGGTCTCGGGGCCGAACATCACCTCGTCGGCGCCGAGCGCCGCCGCGGCCGCCAGGTCGTGCAGCTCGGCGCGGTTGGGGACGGCCCTGCCGAGCACGCTCTCGAAGACCTGGGTGGCGACGACGAACGGCTTCCCGGCCGCCGCCGAGGCCTCGGCGATCCGCCACTGAAGCAGGCCGAGGTGTTCCGGACCGCACTGCAGGGCAAGGTCACCACGACCGATGACGACGACGTCCGAGGCGGCGACGATCGCGTCGAGGTCCTCGACGGCCTCCCTGGTCTCGATCTTCACCGAGATCCCGACCTCGGGCGGCAGCAGTGCGCGGCACCGGTCGATGTCGGCGGCAGAACGCACGAACGACACCATCGCGTACTCGACGCCGAGCTCACCCGCCGTGGCGAAGTCCGCCTCGTTCATGGCGTTGACGGTGCCGAGGCCGAGGTCGATGCCCGCCGCCGTGATCGCCTTGCCCGGCGTGGCCCTCCCGCCCGCGGTGACCGAGCAGCTGTACTCCTCGCCCTTGCGCGACCCGACCCGCAGCACCGCGTCGGAGTCGCCGAGGTACAGCACGGTGTCCACGGGAAGCTCGACGCCGAGCGGCCGTTCGAGGTGGAGGTCGCAGCCCGGCTCCGAGCCGAGGGTGACCGTGGCGCCGGTCTCCAGCCTCGGGGCCGAGAACCGGGCGACACGCAGCTTCGTGCCCCTGCCGACGTCGAGGTGGACGGTGACCGGGCCGGCGGCGCGGAGCATCCCGACGAGTTCCCGGTTCTCCTCGTCGCCCCGGTAGCTGGTCGTCACCCGAAATGACCGAACACCGATTTCCAATGTCCTGTGAATGGATTCCGGAGTCCAGGTGGGTGGTCCACAAAACGTGGCGAGTATACCAGTTCCCACGTGGATTCCCATCGATTTCACTGATTGTGGACAATTGCCGTGGACGACAATTAGCATAGCCGACGTCGATCAGGAGGACAGATGGTGGCGGCGGCGCGGTCCGGACCGGCGGAACAGGGCGTCGGGCGGGGCGACCGGCACCTGGCGGTGCCGCGCGTGCTGGTGTTCCCCCGCCGCCGGGACGGACACGTCCTGCTGCTGAGGGGCGCGCCGGACAAGAAGACCTGGGCCGGCCGGTACAACGGGTTCGGCGGGCACGTCGAGGCGGGCGAGGACCCCCTGACCGCCGCCCGGCGGGAGCTGCGCGAGGAGTCCGGGATCGACCTGCCGTTCGCCGCGTTCCGGCTGGCGGTGATCGTCACGATCGACCTGCCGGGGCCGGGCGTGCTGCTGTTCGTGTTCTCCGCCGAGGTCCCGGACACGGCACCGCCGGTCGCCGGTTCGGTGGAAGGCACACCGGAATGGCACCGGGTCGACACCGTCGCGACACTGCCCGCCGTCGAGGACCTGCCGTGGCTCGTGTCCACGGTGTTCGGCGGCCGACCCGGTCCCGTGTTCGCCCGTTACTCCTACGACGCCTCGAACGTCCTCGAGATCGGGGTCGCGGATGACCTCGGGTGACTCCCCACCGGACGGTCCCCGGGTGCTCGGCTCGGGACTGTGGGCGGGCGGCGGGGCCTGCCGTTTCGACTGCGTCTACTGCTTCGCGTCCGACCCGACCTACCAGCCGGGGCCGTCGCTCTACGAGGAGGACTTCGGCGTCGACGCCAGGGGCGGGGTCATCCAGCTCTCCTACGACACCGAGCTGTTCCACAACCCGGGCCCCGCGCTGCGTGCGCTGAGCACGTTGTCCACGCGGGGCAGCGACATCACCTTCGCCACGAAGATGAACCTGCCCGAGTCAATACTGACCCGGCTGCGGGAGCTGGGCGAGGACATGCGCACGCGCGGCAACGTCCTGAGTGTCATGGTGTCGATGCCGCTGTGGTCGTCGTCGGAGCGTCTCGAGCACGCGGTCGCTCCCGTGCACCTGCGCGTGGCGCTCGTGGGCAGGCTGCGCGCGGCGGGACTGCACCCGTTCGTCGGAATTCGGCCGATACTTCCGGAACCTTTCCTGACCGACTCGGATATCGGCCGAATAATCGACGCGACCGTCGCGGACAGCCACGGCTACATTCTCGGCCCTTACTGGTTCCGCACCGACCGTCTCGGTCTGGCCGAACTGGACGTGTCTTTGCGACGCGCCCCCGTGCCGTGGCTGGACGACCGCCCGGAATGGTGGCTTTACGAGGACAAGGCGCGGGAGGACGCCATTCGCGAACGGATCACGGCGGCGGGCGGGCGGTGCTACGCGCGCAGTGCCGACGTCGTCACGGCGATCAGGAAGTCCCTGGCGGCCCCCGGATGAGCGAGTCGCGCGAACCCGATCCCCGCGACTGCGAGCTGTGCCACGCGGAGGGCACCCCCGTCGGCCCGACGCCGGTGCGGCTCCGCCTGATGCCCGACATCGCCCCGATCACGCCGGGGCACCTGCTGCTGGTCCCGGAGGAGCACGTCTACTCCTTCGCCCAGCTGGCCACCCGCCACCCCCGGTCGGTGACAGCGCTGCGCGGCCTGCTCCGCGGTCTCCACCTGCGGCTTGTCCACCGCGGGTACGCCGGGACGATGCTGTTCGAGCACGGCAGCCCCGACCCGTGGCGGCCGGGCGTCAGCGGCAAGTGCGCGACCACCGAGCACGCACACCTGCACATCGTCCCGAGGACCACGCCCGTCCCGCCGGACGTCATCGAGGAGGCGGTGCTGCGGATGCTGCCCGGCAGCGTCTGGCTGGCGGACCGCGCGAGTGCCGCGAGCCACCGCGAGCGGGGTTACCTGTGGCTGTCCCGGGACGCCGGCACCCGGGGTCGCTGGCTGGTTCCCGCCAGCGGCCGGGTACCGAGCCAGCTGATGCGGCGGGTGATCTGCGGACACCTGCACGCCGGTGACGACCTTGTCGTCCGCTCGCACTGGCGTGACTTCATACTGTTCCGCGAACAGGTGGCCAGGGCAGAGGCGGGCGCTGCCCGCGTACTCGCCGCCGAGCTGGCCGTCGACCTGCGCCGAGAGGACGACGTGCGGACGTGATCAGCGAGCTGGGCACGGAATGCCTTGCCGTGGCACGGTGGGGCGGCAAGGCGGCCCGGCTGGCCGAGCTGGCTCTCCACGGTCACCCCGTGCCGCCCGCGCTGTGCCTCACGACCGACGACCACGCGGGCGCCGCCACCGAGAGGGCGATCGGCCTCTGGTTGTCGTCCACCCGGCCGCGGCGGGTCATCCTGCGCACCTCGCTGGCCAGTGAGGACACGGAGGAGCACGCCAGGGCGGGTGCCACCCGGTCCGAGGCGGGCGTCGAGCCGGTCGCGGACCGCGTGCTCGACCGGGTCCGTGCGCTGCTCACGCACTACCGGGACGTGGCGGGCAGCGTCCTGCTCCAGGAGGAGGCGCACTGCGCGTTCGGTGGTGTCGCGTTCGTCGACGGCGCCGAGACGACCATCGAGGTCGCCGACACCACGTCCGGTGTCACCGCCGGGCAGGCGCCGCTCACCCGGGTGACAGTGCGCGACGGGTCGCTGCGCGCCACCCGGCTCCGGGGTCCGGTGCCCGTGCTGGAGCTGGTCAGGAAGCTGTTGCCGGTGCTCGGGCGCGTGCACGACCACTTCGGGTGGGCCGCCGACGTCGAGTGGGGTTACGTCGCCGGGGGTGTGCTCGTGCTGCAGGTGCGGCCGATCACCCGGGAGCTACGCCCGTGATCGACAAGATCGCGGCGGTCGGGCTGGTCCGGCGGTTCGGGCTGGAGTGCCTGCCAGCGGAGGTGCTGCCGCCCGGGCTGGCCGAGGACGAGCGCGCACGGCGGATGGCCGCGGTCGCGGGCGACCGCACGCTGGTGGTGCGTGCCGCGGCGGACGTGGAGGTACGCAACCTGCCGAGGGCGGTCGGGCTCACGGTCGACGACGCCGCGGCCTGGGCGCGCCGGCTCGACCCAGGGCTCTCCGTGGTCGTGCAGCCGTACGCGCCACTGCTCTTCTCCGCCGAGATCCTGCTGGCCGAGTCGGCGGTCGTGTGCGAGTACCTGCCCGGGATCTGGGAGCTGGACACGCCGATCACCCCCGCGGTCCTCGTGCTGGCGTCCGGTGGCCACCGGGTGGTGAGCGCACCGCTGCGGCCGCAGCCCGCCCGCTTCCACTCGCTCGGCGCGGGTCGGGTGACGGTGCCGAGCCTGCTCGGCGACTGGCCCGTCGCGGAGCTGGCCGGGTGGGCGGTCGAGCACGCGGACGGCCTGCGTGGCCTGCGCGACCACCTGGGGGTCGACGTCATCCTGAAGTGCCACTACGCGGACGGCTTCGGCGTCTCCCCCCAGAACATCCGCACGTCGACGGGGCTGGACCTCGCCGCGCTCGAGACCGACGAGCCCGCGCCGCCCGGCCTGCCGGTCCTCGAGACGCCGGACGCGGATCTCGCGGGTGTCGGGGACGCGGTCCTGGTGCGCGTGACGGTGCCGAGGGAGTCGGCTCGGGAGCTGGACCGGTTCGCGGCGCGGCTCGCGGTGGCAGGCGTGCGGCACGTCTACGTCGAGTCCGGCCTGCTGTCCCACCTCGCCATCGCACTGCGCGAGGCGGGCCTGGCGGTCCACGCCGCCTGACTCACCGGCGCACGGCCAGCACGACGACACCCGCGGGTCCGCAGACGGCCAGTACCGCCCGGTCCGCGCCGGCGGCCATGGCCACGTGGGACAGCGGACCACCGAGGACGACCACGAGGTCACCCTGCCCGGTACGCGGGTCCCAGAACCGGACGTTGCCGTCGTAGCTCGCCGACGCGACGAGCGGGCCGCCGGGTGCTGTCGCCGAGGTCACCGCGCACACCTGGCCCTTGTGGCCGGTCGACGGCTCGCCGGCCTGGGTGCCGGTCGACGGGTCCCACCGGCGCAGGGTCCGGTCGTCGGCGACGCTCACCAGCAGTGCCGTCCCGTCCGCCGACTGGGTGACCGTCAGGGCGTTGACGTGGTCGTCGTGCCCGGCCAGCTCACCCACCCGCGTACCCGCGACCGGGTCCCACAGGTACACGACCCGGCCGCTGGCGGCGGCCAGCAGCGTTCGCCCGTCCGGCACCGGCACCGCGGCCACCGCGCACACCGCGTGGGGGTGTTCCCCGAGTGAGCCTGCCGCCTCGCCGGTCTCCGGGTCCCACAGGTACACGGTCCGGCCACAGGCCACGGCCAGCAGCGTCCGGTCGCCGGCAGGCACGCCCGTGAGGGCCAGGACGCCGTTCGGATGCGGCCCGACCCGCGCGAGTACCGGCTCGCCACTGGCCGCGGACCACAGGCGCACCTCGCCGTCGTCGTCCCCGGTCGCCAGCACCGTGCCGAGGCCGGGGATGGTCAGGGTGGCGATGGCCCGGACCCGGCTGCCGTGCCGGAACGACGCCCGCAGCTCCCGACTGCCGTCGCCGACGTCCCACAAGTCGACGTCGGCACCGCGGACCATGGCCACCACCAGGTCGCCGTCCAGCGGCACCACCGCCATGAGGTCGCACCGCCCCGACGCGTCGGCGGAGGACCGCTGGGGCACCGCGGGATCCCACACGCGGGCGGCCCAGCTCGCGGTCGCGACCAGCACGCGGCCGTCGGCGACGGGCAGCGACGTCATGGTGCGCACGGGCCGGACGTGTGCCAGCACGGGCTCACCCGCCTGCCCACCCGTGACCGGGTCCCACAGCCGCACCAGGCCGTCGGCGTGTGCGCTGACCAGGATCGTCCTGCCGTCCGGGAACCGCGAGGTGACCAGGCTGAACACCGGCCCTCCCGAGCCGAGCAGCGGCTCGCCGACCTGCCGTCCCGCCTCCGGATCCCACCGCAGGATCGCCCCGTCGTATCCCCCGCTCGCCAGCACGGGACGGCCGGACGGACCGGGCAGCACCGCGAGTGCCCTGGTGACCTCGGTGTGGCCGACCAGCGGCTCACGGGCGGCACCCGTCAGGTCCCACAGCCGCACGAGTTCGTCGGTGCCCGCCGCGGCGAGCCAGGACACCCCGTCCGACACGGGGACGGCGGCGAGCGCACGCACCCACCCCGACGCGATCGGCGGGATCACCTCACGCAGGCTGTCCGGGTCCCACAGCCGCACGGTCCGGTCGGCACCCGAGGAGGCGAGCAACGTGGTCCCGCCCGGCGCGGGCACGACGGCCAGCGCGAGCACCGGACCGTCGTGGCCGTCACGCATCTGCCCGGTCTGGGTCCCGGTCGTGGGATCCCACAGCCGGACCGTCCCGTCGTCACCGCCGGTGGCGAGCAGCGAGACGTCACCGGGCAGCGCCGCGAGCGCCCGGACCGAGCCCCGGTGGCCCGCGAACGGGTCACCCACCCGGTTGCCGGTGGCCGGGTCGACCATCGTGACCGTGCTCGCGCGGCTCGCCGTGGCGAGCAGCAGCCGACCGTCGGGCAGCGGCACCGGCGTCATCGCCCACACCGGGTGCTCACCGCTGAGCAGCACGTTGCCCGCCACGGACATGCGCACCCACATCGGCTCGACCCGCCGCGCACCGGCGGGCATCGGCGCGCCGAACGCCCGGCACATGACGGCGAGGCTCACGTGGCGCGACTCCACGCCGACGTCGCCGAGGAACGCCTCGATGCACGCCCACGCGGCGAGCCGCAGCCTCGACGGGTCCTCCGAGATCGGCATGCCCAGCTGTCCACGCACCGAACCGCTGGTCTCCCACGGCAGGAAGTGGCCCGGCACGTGCTCGTCGTCGAGCACCCCGCCCCTGGCGGCGTGCTCGGTGAGGTAGCGGCGCACGTACGGGTGCGGTGGGACGTCGACACTGCGGGCGGCGAGGCCCGCGAGCACCTCGGCGACCCTGCGGTGTGCCCGCACGGCGCCGTCCGGCCCCGGCTGGGCGCTAGTCGTCATCGCCGCCTCGCAGGAGCGACCTCGGGTCGTCCCGCAGGACCTCGGCGAGCCTCTCGTGCGACGGCCGGTACACGATTCGTTCGTCCTCGACGTCGGCGACCAGATACCCGTTGAGCCGGCTGTTGCGGATGGTCTCGATGTAGGCGCCGACGTCCCACACATCTTCGAGCAGCGCGACGTCGATGTCCATCACCGCCGCCGACACCGCGGGCCACACGTCCGACCACGGCAGGCCGGAGCCCAGCGCGAAGGCACTCGCCCGCAGCACCGCGAGCAGCCGCTCGGCCGACAGCCCGGTGTGCTCCGCGACCACGGCGAGGTCGTCGCGCAGCAGCCCGCACGTGCCGTCGGCCAGTGTGGCGAGCCAGTCCGGGGCGTCGAGGTCCTGGATCCCCGGCCGGTCACGCAGCCAGGCGGCCGCGATCCGCGCGTCGAGGAACGAGGGCGTGACGTGCGCGGCGACCACCGCCGCGGCCCGTGCCGCCGCGTCCGGGTCGCCCCGGTACGGGCTGTCCCCGTCGGCGAGCAGCAGCCGCGTCACGTACCCGACGATATCGGTGGTGACACCGGGCTCCTCGTCCACACGCAGCACGACCGGCGCCGCCTCGCCACCGGCGGTGGCGACGTGCCTGAGCAGCTCCACCAGTGCGGCGGGCGCGCTGTCGTGCCCGGGGGTGGGCCGCTCGCTGCGCACGCCGACGACCAGCCGCACCGCGCGGGCGCCGTCCGGCCGGACCAGCCGCGCCAGCGGGCCGAGCACCTCGACCACGACGCCGGTCGGGTGGACGGCCTCGTCCAGCCCGTCCACCACGACCGTGACGGGACCGGGACGGGCCAGCAGGTGCCCGCGCAGCTCGTCGATCGCCGACACGACGTCGGTCGGGGTCGCGCTCGAGTGCCGGTCGCGGTTGTCCAGCGCGGCGAGGATCTCGACCGCGATGCGGCCTGCCGCCTTGTTGCGTGCCAGCACGGCCACGTCGACCGCGCCCTCGGCGACGTCGTGCAGCCCCGCCTCGGGCATCGACTCGACGGCGGCAACGTAACGCTCGTCGTCGCGGAACAGCGGGTCGCTGAGCATGACCACGCTGGAGACCACCGCCGACTTCCCCGTCCCGGTGCCGCCGGTCACCACCAGCACCCCGGTGCCGTCCCGCAGGAAGCCCGTCAGGCGGGTGAGCGGCTCCCGCCGCCCGGTGAAGTACCAGCCGAGGTCGTCCGCTGACATCCGGCCGCTCGCCCGGTCGAGCCAGTAGCCTGCCGTCACCGCACCCGGCGGCGCGAGTTGCTCGCGCGCGGGTTCGAGCAGGCGTTCCCAGTGCCGGTAGGCGGGGTTGGGCAGGCACGGCGTCGGGTCGGACCCGTGGCCGGGCCGAGGCCACACCTGTACCGGGGTCAGCACGTCGCCGTGGTGGCGGGCCGCCGCGGCCAGCTCCGCCGCGAACTCGTCGAACGTGAGCAGGTCGCGGTCGATGCCCGCGGCCGTGCGCAGCCGTTCCCGGAACGTGCGCAGAACCCGGGCGAACTCCCCGATGCGCGGGTTCTGGTCGAACTGCGCGCTCGTGACCACGGCGAGCGTGCGCAGCCTGCGGCGTGACTCGGACAGGTCCTGCACCAGCCCGGACAGCTCGTGGTCCAACGCACCCGACCCGCACGAGTCGACGATGACCAGCACGTGCTCCGCCTCGGAGTCCAGCACCGCGGCGACGAGGTCGGACGTGCGCACCGCGGTCGCGAGCATCCGTTCCTCGTCGGTGTCGGGCACACAGAGGAAGTGCGTGCCCGAGGGCCTGCGGCGGCCGTGCCCGGTGACGTAGAGGACGAGCACGTCGTCGAGGTCCAGCTCGTGCAGGTCGTGCTCGGCGACGAAGTCGTACACCTCCCGCCGGTTCACGGGCGACAGGTGCCGCCGCTCCTCCTCGGTGAAGGCGCGGTCCCCCAGGTCCGGGTCGGCCAGCCACTCCGCGACGGCGGCGACCTGGTCGTCGATCGCGGCGAAGAACGTGCCGTTCTCGTAGGCGTAGTCCCGTGCGGCGATCGTGACGAGCATGCGGCGTAACCGCTCGTCAGCTGTCACCTCGGCGTCCTGCGGCCGGGCAGGACGGCGTCGGCGACCGAGGGCTGACGCAGGTACCGCACGGCGGCGTGCGGGTCCAACCAGCCGTTGCTGACCTGGTGGTCGACCACGCCCGCCTGTGCGGGCCCCAGCCCGTGCCCGCCGGTGACCACGTCGAGCAGGTCGTGGAAGTTGTGCCAGGAACACCCTTCCGGCGGGCTGCCGCCGTCGATCCGCCTGCGGATGGTCGGCCAGGACAGCGGGCTGCCGATCGTGACGAGGCTCGTGCCCGGCGGCAGCAGACCGCGGGTCAGCGCGTCGAAGACGACCACGCTGCCCAGGGAGTGCGCCACGACGACACCGGGCCGTCCGGCGATCGTGTCGGTGACGACGCCCCGGATCTCCTCGGCGAGCGCGGGATGGCTCAGGTAGCGGTAGACCTGACGGACACAGCGCAGCAGGACACCGCCCGCCGAGCGGCCCCAGCGGCGGTCGACCGCCACGAGAGCCCGGTTGACGAACGAGGGCCACAACGCGGGTGGGCCCAGCTCCTCCGCGCCCACCCCCTCGGTGTCCGGCACGTCCGACAGGACCTCCGCGACGAACTCGATCTCCGCCTCGGACGGGACCTGCTCGGCGGAGTCCGGTTCGTCGTCGCCGAGCCTGCCGGAGTGCCCGGAGTACAGGTGCGCGTAGTAGGCCAGCTCGAACGTCACGTCCGCCCGGCCGAGCGCGCGTCGCCAGCGGTCGGCGAGCCTTCCGGGACTGACGCGATGCTGGCCGATGCCGTGCACTCCGACCGCGAGAGCCACCGGACCTCCTCAGGGTGTACGACAGCTGGACTCACGAGAGGGTCGCACCGCGCGGACACCCGTTACATGCCGCGGTAGTCCCTCGGGGCGAAGCGGGGGCCGAACCGGGGTTTGCCCGGGCCGCCCGCCTCGATGTAGCGGACCACGCGGTGCCGTTGCGGGGCGTACGGGGCGAGGACTTCCAGCATCCCCTTGTCGTCGACCTTGCGGCCCAGGAGGGCGTAGCCGACGAGGCCGGGGATGTGGAAGTCGCCGACACTGACCGCGTCGGGATCGCCCCAGGCCCGCTGCGCGATCTCCGCGGCGGTCCAGAAGCCGATGCCGGGCACCGTGCGCAGCAGGTCCCGGCCCTCGCGGCCACGCAGCCGCGTCGCCTTCTCCAGCCGGTGGGCCACCTGCGCGGCGGCCACGATCGCCTTGCGCCTGGTCAGGTCGACGCCTGCCCGGTGCCACTCCCAGTCCTTGATCGCCAGGACGGCGGCCGGGGTCGGCGGGGCGTACATGCCCTCCGGCGCCGGGCCGGGGGCGCGGGTGCCGAAGCGGCGGCACAGCTCACGCCACGAGCGGTGTGCCTCGTGGCCGGTGACCTTCTGTTCCAGAACCGAGGCGACCAGCGGGTCCCACACCCTGCCGGTGGATCCGAGGCGCAGTGCGGGCATGCGGCGGCGCAGGTCGGCGATGAGGGGGTGGTGGGCCTCGAAGCCGGAGTCGTCGTCCTCGGCACCCAGCAGCGCGGGGAGCCCGTCGGTCAGCAGCTGCGCGGCGTCGCCCCAGGCGGTGGCCCTGACCTCGCCCGCGACGGTGTGCAGGGCGAGGGTGCCGACGCCTGCCCCGGTGTTGGCCACGAGCCAGATCCGGCCGGCGTCGGTGACGCGGAAGGCCGGGTCGCCGAGGCCACGCCGCAGTGGCGCCAGCACCGAACGCAGGTCCAGTGCGAAGTCCGGTCGCCAGCCGCGCTCGATGGATGCCCGCACGGGGCAGGACGCTACCCGGTTATGCTGCCTGCCCTGTCACCTGTGGCGCCGGCGAGGCCGCATGGCGGCAGGCCTCGAAGCACGGTGAGCCGGGGGTCCGGTATCCGTCGCCCGCCCGGGTGGCAGATGATCACTGTGCCCAGGTGTGATTTCCCGGTTCTTCGCTGACGTGGAGCCAATTAAGGAATACCCTGAACCCCGAACATCGACGACGCGGACTAGGGAGAGGTCGACGCATGGACCCCCGTGAGCGGGCTGACGCCATTCTGGCGCGAGCCCGTGCGCGAGGCGCCTTCGTGGTGACTCCGGAGAGCGCCGTATCGCCGATGGACTCGGCGAACACGCTACAGATTCCGCGCGCCGTCGTCTCAGCGGCAGACGAACGCGACTCGGAGACGACGATGGTCGTGCCCGCCGTACGTCCCGGTGGACCGCAGCCACAGGACGAGTTGCCTGCTATCGCGCAGGAAGCGCTCACCGACGTGGTCGCCGTGCCCCACCACGGACCCCGGTCCCGGCAGCGGCGGCTCGAGCAGCACCAGAGCATGCTGGCCGCACAGGCCGCGGCCCGCGCGGCCGCCGAGCCTCACGACCTCGACGGGCTGGTGCCCACGATGAAGCAGCCGCCTTCTCCCGGTTCGCTTTCCGAGCGCCTGGACGGATGACCTTTCCGGTCTGACCAATAGGCCGGGCCGGCCCGCGCTCGCGTCGCCCAAATGCAATGAAGGCGTCCTTCGTAACGCTGGGCGTTATGAAGGCGTCCTTCAGTGCATTCCCGCACGGCGCGCGTCCCGCACGGCTTCAGGGCTTCTTCTTCGTTTCCGTCTTCAGGCGTAGTGCCAGCCCTGCCTTGATGCCCGCCCTGACCGGCGCCCACGCCAGCCCCTGGTGGCGGTCCGCGATGTAGCGGTACGCGCTCTCGTGGTGGGCGGCGAGCATCTTGTCCGACGACCTGGCCGTCGAGTGGCCCTGGATGTGCACCACCTCGGCGGTCGGCACGTACACGTTCTGCCAGCCGGCCCTCGCCAGGCGGTCGCCGAGGTCGACGTCCTCGAAGTACATGAAGTACCTCGGGTCGAAGCCGTCCACCGAGTCGAACGCCGCGCGCCGCATCAGCAGGCACGAGCCCGACAGCCACCCGGCCTCGCGCTCCTCGACCGACGTGTCCGACTGCTTGTACGCCTTGGTCCACGGGTTGTCCCGCCAGACCGTGCCGACCACCGCGTGGCCGATGCCCTTGCCGAGTGACGGGGTCAGCCTCGCCGACGGGTACACGGTGCCGGACGGTTCCCTGATCAGCGGGCCGAACGAGCCACCGCGCGGCCAGCGCTCCGCCGCCGCCAGCATGGCGTCCAGCGAGCCGGGTTCGAACTCCAGGTCCGGGTTGGCCACGACGATCCAGCCGTACTCCTGACCCAGCGTGGCCACGCCCCGGTTGGCCGCCGTGCCGTAGCCCAGGTTGCCGCCCGTGTGCAGCAGGGTCACGTTCGGCCGGGCCGAAGCCTTCTCGGGGGCGCCGTCCACCGAGCCGTTGTCGGCGAGGACGACGCTGACCTGCCTGGTCGTGGCCTTCTCAAGCGTGTCAAGGCAACGCTCCAGGGTCTCGCCGGGCGAGTAGGTCACGATGACGACTGCCAGCTCTTGGCCGTATTCCTCAGACACGCCTACGCATTCTGCCCGTCAACGCCTGCGCCGGTGCGCCCGGTACGCCTTGTCGTACGCCGCGCGGTGACCCTCCGCACTCGTCAGCCACGAGAACTCCTTCGCCCGGCGCTGTGCGGCGGCCGCCAGCGTCGCTCGCAGTGCCGGGTCGTCGAGTAACTCGGTCAGTGCCGCGGCGATGTCGCCCGCGCCGACGCCGCAGTACGCGACCGCGTCACCGCCGACCTCGGGTAACGCGAGTCGTCTGGTGGTCAGTACGCAGCCGCCGCACGCCATCGCCTCGAGCACCGGCAGGCCGAAGCCCTCGCCGAGTGACGGGTACGCCACCAGCGTCGAACCACCGAGGAAGCCCGCCAGCGTCTCGAACGGGAGGTAGCCGGCACGGATGACACGCAGGCGGTGCGGGACGTCGTCGAGGGCGCGTTCCACCTGGCGGTCCCAGCCCGGCTGGCCGGCCAGCACCAGCGCGGGCGGGTTCTCCCGCCCCCTGCACGCCGCCGCGAAGCCCCTGATCAGCGCCGGGACGTTCTTGCGTGGTTCCAGCGCACCGAGGAACGCCACGTACGGGGTGTCCGGGCCGAGGCCGACCAGCCGCCGCGCCGCCGAGACCTCCTCGTGCGTCGGCAGGTGGAACCTGTCGTTGTCGACGCCGTGCTGGATGATCTCCAGCCGGGACGCGTTCGTGCCCGTGACCCGTGCCAGCTCGGCTGCGGTCGCCGCGGACGGGACCACGCACAGCGACGCGCGGACGAGCGCCGTGCGCGTCCACGCGCGGAAGAAACGTGCCTTGATCGAGTGGTGCAGCACGGCGTCGGTGAAGAACGTCGCGTCGTGGAGGGTGACCACCGACGCCGCCGTGTTCGCCAGCGGGGTCGTGTAGTGCGGGGAATGCAGGACGTCCACGCCGAGCCTGCGCACCAGCCTCGGCAGCGTGGTCTGCTCCCACGTCAGCCGCGCCGTGCGGGTGGCGTTCGAGTCCGCGGTCGCCACCACGCGCGAGTGCGGTGCCAGCCGCCCGTACAGCTCGACGTCGCGGGGCTGGCACACCACGGTGATCGGCGCGCCGTCCGAGTCGAGGGCGTACACCAGCGAGTCCACGTACCTGCCTACGCCGCCACGATCCGCGGGCACGGCGGTCGCGTCGATGAGTACGCGGGGTTCAGCCACATGTAGCACCCTACGACTTCCGTGTCGCGCTCAATCACGACTGGGTGAAAAAGCCACACGACCAGTTGTTCAGCGTGCGTTTGCCATGTCGAAAAACCGCACGTGCAGACGCCACAGCTCCGTCGCGGCGTGTTCCCACGTGAACGCCTCCGCCCGGAGCCTGCCCTGCGCGACCCGTTCCGCGGTCGACGTCGGCTCGCTGACGACCTCGAGCAGTGCGTACGCCAGGGTGTCCGCGTCGCCGCGCGGCACGATGAGGCCGGTGCCGCCCGCGACCTCGACGAGCGCGGGGACGTCCGAGTGCACCACCGGCGTGCCGACCGCCATCGCCTCGAGGACCGGGAGGCCGAAGCCCTCCGCGCGGCTCGGCACCGCGAGGACCGCCGCGCGGCGCAGCACCGCGGACAGGTTGTCGTCGTCGATGCGGCCGAGGACGTGCAGGCGCTCGGCGGGAAAGCCGTACTCGGCGGCCAGCTCGGTCAGGTCGACCTGGCCCCAGCCGCGCGGGCCGACGACCACCAGTGGCAGGTCGGGGGCCTGCGGCCTGGCCATCGCGCGGACCAGCACGTCGAGGCCCTTGCGTGGCTCGACCGTGCCGACCGCGAGCACGTAGGTCTCCGGCAGCCGCAGCCTGCCGGTGCGCAGTGCCGCCTCGTTGGGGTCCACGGGCAGGCGGAAGATGTCCGGCACGCCGTGCGGGACGACCGCGACCGGCGCCGGGCCGGGGGCGTGCTGGGCCAGTTCCTCGGCGACGGCCGCCGTGGGCACCACGACCGCGTTGGCGTGGCCGGTCGCGCGGCGGATCACGGACTGGTGCCAGGCCGCGCCTCGGCGGGTGAGGGTCTCCGGATGGGTGAACGGCACGGTGTCGTGCACGGTCACGACCAGGCAGCGGCCGCGTTTGGGTGCGGGCGGGGCGAGCGGGGTCGGCGCGTGCACGGCGTCGCCGCCCGGCCAGAAGTGGACGCCCTTCTCCCAGAGCCCGGTGAGCACGCGGCGGGGCATGGGCAGGGCACGCGGGCCCGCCACGTCGGGCACGACCGCCGGCTGGAGGTCACGATGCGTGGCCGTCACTCCGGCGACGGTCCACCCGGGCGGCACGGCGGCCGCCATCGCGGCGAGCAGCTCACGCGTGTATCGGCCGGTCCCGCCGGGAACGGCCGCGAGGAGCTGCTCGGTGAGCACGACGAGCTCGGGCACGGCATCAGGGTACGGTTTCGGACCGTGACCGGCCTGTTGACACGCAGCACCATCGTGGTCGTCACCTGGCGCGGGAAGGACCACGTCGGCGCCTGCCTCGACGCGGTCGCCACGCAGTCCAGGCCGCACCGGCTGGTGGTGATCGACAACGCGTCGGACGACGGGACCTCGGCCGTGCTCGCCGCGCACCCCTCGGCACCCGAGGTGCGGCGGCTGCCCGCGAACGTCGGCTACGCGGGTGCCCTGGCGTCGGTGTCACCCGACACGGAGTTCACGGCGTGGCTCAACGACGACGCCGAACCGGCCCCGGACTGGCTGGCGTCGCTGGAGGACGCCCTCGACAAGGAGCCCGATGCCGCGGCGGCGGGCTCGCGGATGGTCGGCTCGGACGGCTCGGTGATCTCGCTCGGCGTCGGCCTCACCGCGGACGGCCACGGTGTGGACCTGGTCACGGCGGACACACCGCCCTTCGGTTTCTGCGGGGGCGCGGTCCTGCTGCGGACGGCGGTGCTGCGCGAGGTGGGTGGCGTCCCGGCGCGGTTCTTCTGCTATTACGAGGACACCGACACGGCGTGGCGGCTGCGCCTGGCCGGCCACTCGATCGTGTCGGTCCCGACGGCCGAGGTGACCCACCGGCACGGCGCCAGCACCAGGCCCGGCTCCCGCCCCTTCCACCTGTGGAACGAGCGCAACCGGCTGGCCATGCTGGTCCGCTGCGCTCCCGGGATGGTCGCGGCCAAGGAGGTGGCGCGGTTCGCGGCCATCACCGCGATGCTCCCGCTTCGCCGCGGTGCCGCCGAGAGACCGTGGAACTTCCGCGTGGGGCTGCGGCTGCGGGTCCTTGCCGAGGTGGTGACCGCGCTGCCCCGCCTTCTCGCCGAGCGGAGAACCGTGTCCCGGGGTGCGCACGTCTCCCGGTCAGAGGTGTGGCGTCGCTCCGGATCGGGGGAATCGGTCGGTTGAGCGGTCGTCACATGGTGTGATGGTGCAGGCTTGAACTACAGCCCGAACCCCTAGGAGCGCGTGTGCCAGATCCGGCGCTACGTCCTGTCGTCTCGGTCGTCGTGGTCAACTACCGCGGCGCCGACGACACCATCGCCTGCCTGCGCGCACTGCGCGAACAGCTCGACTATCCGGCTGACCGGCTACAAGTGGTCTGCGTGGACAACGCGTCGGGCGACGGGAGCGCGGAACGCATCCGGGCCGTGCCCGGTGTCGAGGTCGTCGAGTCGCCGGTCAACCTCGGGTTCGCCGGTGGGTGCAACCTGGGCGTGCAGCACGCGGCAGGCGCGGTCCTCGCCTTCCTGAACAACGACGCCCGACCCCACCCCCAGTGGATCAACGCGGCCGTTGACGTCCTGCGGCAGGAGCCGACCGTCGCCGCGGTCGCGAGCAAGGTGCTGGACTGGGACGGCGAGAACATCGACTTCGTGGACGGCGGCCTGACCTGGTTCGGCATGGGCTACAAGCGCCACGCGGGCCAGCCGGACGACGGCTCCCACGACCAGCCGCGTGACGTCCTCTTCGCCACCGGGTCGGCGATGTTCGTCCGCGCCGGGGTCTTCAAGCGGCTCGGCGGCTTCGACGAGCGGTTCTTCATGTTCTACGAGGACGTCGACCTCGGCTGGCGGATCAACCTGCGCGGCTGGCGGGTGCGCTACGAGCCCACCTCGCTCGCCTACCACCGCCACCACGCCTCGATGTCCAAAGTGGACGGACAGGACAACGCCCGCGAGCTGTTCCTCCTCGAACGCAACGCGCTGGCCGCGCTGTACAAGAACGTCTCGGACACCACGCTCGCGAAGGCACTGCCCGCGGCGCTCGCCCTCGCCGTGCGCAGGGCGACGGCACGCGGCGACCTCGACCCGACCCAGCTGGAGATCGGCAAGCCCGACACCGGCCCGACGGTCGAGATCCCCCGCTCGACACTCGCGGGCATCCTGGCGATCGACCAGTTCGTCGAGCTGCTGCCCAAGCTCCAGACGGCACGCCAGGTCGAGCAGCAGGCCCGGGTGAGGTCCGACGCGGACCTGATTCCCCTGATGCGCAAGGCGATGGAGCCCGCCTACCCGCTGCCCCGCTACCTCGCCGCACACGACGTCCTCGTCGACGTCTTCGGCCTAGAGGAGGCGTTCGGCGCGCGTCGCAGGGTTCTCGTGCTCACCGGTGACGCCCTCACCGAGCGCATGGCCGGGCCGGCGATCCGCGCGTGGAACATGGCCGACGTGCTCTGCGCGGAGCACGAGGTCCGGCTCGTCACCGTGAACCCGCTGTGCGCGCCACCCGAGGCGCCGTTCGCGGTGGCGCAGGCCAGGCAGCGCGACCTCACCCCGCACGTCGACTGGGCGGACGTCGTCGTGCTGCAGGGACACGCGCTCGAACTGGTGCCGGAGCTGAAGAAGGCGGGCTCCAACAAGATCGTCGTCTGCGACATGTACGACCCGATGCACCTCGAACTGCTGGAACAGGGCAAGGACGACACCGACGAGCAGCGCGAGCTGGACCTCATCGGCGTCACCAAGGTGCTGAACACACAGCTCGAACGCGGCGACTTCTTCCTGTGCGCGTCGGAGCGCCAGCGCCATTTCTGGCTCGGCCACCTCACCGCGCTCGGCAGGCTCACGCCCTCGTTGTACGACAACGATCCCACGGTCAAGTCGCTGCTCGCGGTCGCGCCGTTCGGCCTGCCCGGCAAGCCGCCGCAGAAGACCGGCACCCCCATCCGGGGGCGCATCGCCTCGGACACCGACAAGGTGATCATCTGGGCGGGCGGCGTGTACAGCTGGTTCGACCCGCTGACGCTGCTCCACGCCGTGGATCGCCTGCGCCGCAAGTACTCCAACGCACGACTGCTGTTCCTCGGCATGAAGCACCCGAACCCCGAGGTGCCGGAGATGGACATCGGCACGCAGACGCGTGCGCTGTCCGAGCGGCTCGGGCTGACGAACCAGCACGTGTTCTTCAACGAGACGTGGGTGCCCTACGCGGAGCGGCAGAACTGGCTGCTGGAGGCGGACTGCGGCGTCACGACGCACTACGAGCACGTCGAGACCACGTTCGCCTTCCGCACCAGGGTGTTGGACTACCTGTGGACCGGCCTCCCGATCGTCACCACGGACGGCGACTCGTTCGCCGACCTCGTGCGGGCCGAGGGGCTCGGTGTCGTGGTGCCGCCGGAGAACCCGGACCGCCTGGCCGACGCGCTCGAGGCCGTGCTGTACGAACCGGAGTTCGCCGCCTCGGCACGCGAACGGATCGCGATCGTGCGTGAGCGGTACACGTGGGACACCGCACTCGCGCCACTGGTCTCCTTCTGCCGCAACCCCTCCCCCGCCGCGGACCGCCTGCCGGGCAAGGCCCCGCTCGTGCGCAACCCGCCGCTGGGAGTCACCGGCACGCTCCGCCGCGACCTCGACCTCATGAAGACGTACCTGGACGCGGGCGGGCCCGGCGAGCTGACCAAGCGGGCCGCCGGACGGGTGCGCAGACTCGCCTCAGAACGATGGCAGACGCGGAAGGGCCAGCAGGATGGCTAGCCGCACAAGGGTTCTGCTCGACGGCACGCCCCTGCTGGGTGCCCGCACGGGAATCGGCCGCTACACGTCCGCGCTCGCCGAGGAACTGGCCTCGATGCCGGACGTGGACATGCGGGCCGTCGCGTTCACGTTGCGGGGCTGGCGAAAGCTGCGCAAGGTCCTGCCGCACGGCACCCGGTCGCGTGGCATGCCGGTGTCCGCGAGGCTGCTGCGCCAGTGCTGGCTGCGGGCGCCGTTCCCGCCGATCGAGCTGTTCGCCGGGTTCACGGATGTGGTGCACGGCACCAACTTCGTGCTGCCGCCCGCCGTCCGCGCCGCCGGCGTGCTGACCATCCACGACCTCGCGTTCCTCGACTCGCCCGGCGACCTACCGCCCTCGGACGAGCAGCTGCCCGCGCTGGTCGCCCGCTCGGCCGAACGCGCGGACATCGTGTGCACGCCGACCAGGGCGGTCGCCGACACCGTGACCGACCGCCTCGGCGTGCCGGCGGACAAGATCGTCGTGACACCGCTCGGCATCGATCCCGCGTGGTTCACCGCCCGCCCGCCGAGCGAGACCCTGCGACGCAGGATCGGCCTGCCGCCCAAGCAGTATCTGCTGTTCGTGGGTGCCGCCGGGCCGCGCAAGGCGTTGGAGTGGCTGCTGAAGGCGCACGAGAACACGCCGGACCTGCCGCCGCTCGTGCTCGCCGGGCCGGGCCACGCGAGCAACGGCGACACCGTGCGGTCGATCGGCTATCTGTCCGATGTGGACCTGCGCAGCGTGGTGGCCGGTGCGGCAGCACTGGTTCTCCCCTCCAGGGACGAGGGTTTCGGACTGCCGGTGCTGGAGGCACTCGCCTGTGACGTGCCGGTGGTGTGCTCGGACCTGCCCGCGCTGCGGGAGGTCGCGGGCGGCCACGCGTCACTCGTGCCGTTCGGGGACGTGGAGGCCATGGGCGCGGCGCTGACGAGCGCGCTGGAGGCCAGCCCCGACGCCCCCACGCTGACCGCCCGCCGCACCTACGCGGCAGGCTTCACGTGGCGACGGACGGCGGAGCTGACCGTGGAGGCCTACCGCCGCGCGATGGCCTAGCGGCGGGCCTCAGGAGGGCGGGAGGCGGAAGTGCTCGCCGTGCTGCGCGAACGCCGCCGCGAGGGCATCCCGCCACGACCGCATCGGCGGCAGGCCGGCGTCGCGCCACGCGCGGTCCGACAGCACCGAGTAGGCGGGCCTAGGCGCGGGCCGGGGGAACTCCTCGGTGGTGCAGGGCAGCACCCTGGCCGGATCCAGCCCCAGCTCCTCGAAGACGGCCTGCGCGAAGCCGAACCACGTGGTCTCGCCGCCGCCCGCGCAGTGCAGTGTCCGCGACGACGGCCCGTCCCCGGACGCGATCCGCGCGGCCAGCGCCAGCAGACCGTCGGCCAGGTCACCGGTCCACGTCGGGCAGCCGCGCTGGTCGTCCACGACGGACACCGTGTCCCGCGCGGCGGCCAGTTTGGCCATCGTCTTCACGAAGTTGCCGCCGAACGCGCCGTACACCCAGGCCGTCCGCACGACCCAGGCACGCGCACCCGACCCCAACACGGCGTCCTCGCCTGCCGCTTTCGTTGCCCCGTAGGCGGTTCGCGGCCGCACCGGATCGTCGGTCTCGTAGGGACGGGCGGCGTCGCCCGCGAACACGTAGTCCGTGGACACGTGCACGAACGGCACGTTCGCCGTCGCGCAGGCGGCGGCCAGCAGCCGGGGCCCGTCCGCGTTGATCGCGAACGCCTTCGCCGGGTCGGTCTCGGCAGCGTCGACGGCGTTGTAGGCCGCCGCGTTGATCACCACGGGTTTGCGCCCGTCGGTGGCGGCCGACTCCGCGAGGGCCTTCACGGCCTCGATCACCGCACCGGCGTTCGTCACGTCGAGTTCGGCCGAGCCGGGGGCGCGTACCACCTCGGCGCGGGCCGCCAGCTCACGTCCGAGCTGGCCGTGCCCGCCCGGCACCAGGATTGACAGCATCAGCCCAGCTTCGCGCGGTCCTTGAGGGGCTCCCACCACGACCGGTTCGACCGGAACCACTCGATGGTGCTGGCCAGGCCCTCGTCGAAGGTCATCAGCGGCCGGTAGCCGAGCTCGTTGGTGATCTTGGTGATGTCGACGGAGTAACGGCGGTCGTGGGCCTTGCGGTCCTCGACGCGCTCCACCATCTCGTCGCCGACGCCGAACGCGGCGAGCAGGCGTTCGGTCAGCTCGAGGTTGGTCAGCTCGGTGCCGCCGCCGATGTTGTAGATCTCACCGGGCCTGCCGGACTCCGCGACGAGCTGGATGCCCCAGCAGTGGTCGTCGACGTGCAGCCAGTCGCGCACGTTCAGGCCGTCGCCGTAGAGCGGGACCTTCTTGCCGTCCATCAGGTTCGTCACGAACAGTGGTATGACCTTCTCGGGGAACTGGTACGGGCCGTAGTTGTTCGAGCAGCGCGTGATGCACACCGGCAGGCCGTGCGTGCGGTGGAACGACCGCGCCAGCAGGTCCGAGGACGCCTTCGACGCCGAGTACGGCGAGTTCGGCTCCAGCGGGTGGGTCTCGGGCCACGAGCCGGACTCGATCGAGCCGTACACCTCGTCGGTCGAGACGTGCACGAACTTCGAGACACCCGCGTCGACCGCACCCTGCAGCAGGGTCTGCGTGCCGAGCACGTTCGTCACCACGAAGTCGGCCGCGCCGAGGATCGAGCGGTCCACGTGCGACTCGGCCGCGAAGTGCACGACCAGGTCCACCCCGGCCATGACCTGCGAGACGACGGCCGGGTCGCAGATGTCACCGCGCACGAAGCGCAGCCGCGGGTCGTCCCGCACCGGCGCGAGGTTGGCCTCGTTGCCCGCGTAGGTCAGCTTGTCGAGCACCACGACCTCGGCCTCGGCAAGCGACGCGTAGGCCCCACCGAGTGCCTTGCGTACGTAGTGCGATCCGATGAACCCGGCACCGCCGGTGACGAGCACGCGCATCTAGCTCCCAATCCTCACCGGGAGTAAACCCCGGACGGCCACTATTGCGTCCTACTTGATAACAACACCCCGGGCGCCGAGGTCGCGCCGGTATCCTACTGGCAGGGATCTGCCCGGGGGTGGGGAGGAGCGTACGTGGCTGGACGTGCGCAGGGTTGGCGAAAGACCGGTTCCGTGACGGGCCGGTCACTCATCGCTGTCATCTCTGCGGCTGTACTGGGCACCATGGGTTACGGATGGTGGGCGGTCGGTGACGTCGACAAGGGTACCGTGACCACCGACGTGATCGCCCAGGAAGTTCAGGACCAGCGCATACCGCTTGACGGAGCCGTCGACATGCTGCTCGTCGGCATGGACAGCCGGACCGACGCGTACGGCAACCCGTTGCCCCGCGAGGTCCTCGACATGTTGCACGCCGGGATCAGTGACGGCGAGCGCAACACCGACACGATCATCCTCGTGCACATCCCGGTGGACGGCACCCGCGCGATCGCGATCTCCTTCCCGCGCGACTCGTGGGTCCAGCTCGCGGGCGGCTTCGGCAAGCACCGGATCAACTCGGCGTTCGCGTACGCGTACAACAACGCCCGCGAGGAGCTCGCGAACGCGCCGGACGAGCGGACCCGCGACGAGCAGGCCAAGGTCATCGGCCGCAAGAACCTGATCGCGACCGTGCAGGACCTGGTGGGCTCCTCGGTCACGATCGACCGCTACGCGGAGGTGAACCTCCTCTCGTTCTACGAGGTCACCAACGCCATCGGCGGGGTCGACGTGTGCCTGAACGCGCCGACGCAGGACGACCTGTCCGGCGCGAACTTCCCGGCGGGCGAACAGACCGTGACCGGCGCGCAGGCGCTCGCGTTCGTGCGCCAGCGCCACGGTTTACCCAACGGCGACCTGGACAGGATCGTGCGCCAGCAGGTGTTCCTCGGCGCGATGGCGAACAAGGTGCTGTCCGCGGACATGCTGACCAGTCCGACGAAGGTGCGGCAGCTGGTCGGTGCCGTCCAGCGGTCGGTGATCCTGTCCAACGGCTGGTCGCTGTCCACGTTCGCGTCGCAGATGTCCGGGCTGACCGCGGACGGTATCGACTTCTACACGATCCCCACGCTCGGCGACGCGAAGATCGGCGGCGCGGACGTGCTGAGGATCGACCCGCAGCAGGTCGCGGCGTACGTCTCGTCGCTGACCACCGACGAGACCACCTCGCCGTCCTCGGGCAGCGCGACGACCACCACCACACCGCCGCCCACGCCGGGAGGCGACGTGGCGCGCCCGGCGCTGGGCACGATCACGGTGGACGTGCGCAACGGCTCGCACACCAGGGGTCTCGCGGGAACCGTGCGGCAGACGGTGATCGACAAGGGCTTCATCGGCGGTGACGTCGGCGACGCGCCGGTGCGGACGTCCTCGGTGATCCAGTACGGGACCGGGGCACGCAACATCGCCGAGTACCTGGCAGGCGAGCTTGGCGGGAAGTTCACGTTCGAGGAGGACGCCTCGCTGTCGGCCGACCAGCTGACGGTCGTGCTCGGCACCGACCACGACGACGCGGTCACCGACGGGGTGCGTGTCCAGCCGTCGTCGCCTGCCGGGCCGACGTCCGGCTCGGCGCCGAAGCCGACTCCGCAGATCAACGCGGACGGGTTGAACTGTGTGAACTGACGGACCTCCTCCATGCGGGTTGATCAGGGCAGATCGGACCGGTTTCTTCGGTACGAGCGGTTAGCCTCTGACCGAGGCCGGCAGGGGGAGGTGACCAATGGCCGATGGTCAGTCCGTGAACGAGGGCGCGGACGATCCGACGACGTACGCGACCGCGGTGGGAGCGGTGGAACCGCTCGAGGACGAGCCGGTCGCGCCTGTGGAGCAGCACGTCCGCAGGCGGCGACGCGGCTGGCTGGTAACCGGCCGCGTGTTCCTCGGCCTGGTCTCGGCCGTGGCGCTGGCGGCGATGACGTTGGTGTACCTGCGGGTCGACGAGCTGGACCAGAGCAAGAACACGACCGATGCCGTGGCGCAGGCGCAGGCAGGCCCACACGCCCCGGTCGTGCAGGACGAGGGCGACGGCGCGAACGACATCCTGATCGTCGGCAACGACAGCCGAACGGACATGCAGGGCAGGCCGCTGTCGGCGAAGGTGCTGCGCGAGTTACGCACCGAGGCGACGGAG
Organism: Actinophytocola oryzae; assembly: GCF_004364325.1. GTDB lineage: Bacteria > Actinomycetota > Actinomycetes > Mycobacteriales > Pseudonocardiaceae > Actinophytocola > Actinophytocola oryzae. Next base: position 52,511 of record NZ_SOCP01000030.1, read on the forward strand.
ACGACGAACACCGACACGCTGATCCTGTTACGCATCCCGGAGAACGGCGGCCGGACGTCGGCGGTCTCCATCCCCCGCGACACGTCCGTGCGGGTCGAGGAGCGCGATCGCGACGAGAAGATCAACGGTGTCTTCGGCATCACGAAGGCGCTGGCGATGGAACGCATGGTCAACGGTGGCGAGAAGGACCGCGCCAAGATCAACCGCGAGTCGGACGACGAGGGCCGCACGTCGCTGATCCAGGCGGTGCAGGGCCTGACGGGTGTGCGGGTGGACCACTACGTCGAGGTGAGCCTGTACGGGTTCTACCTGTTGACGCAGGCCATCGACGGCGTGGACGTGTGCCTGAACCACTCGACGAGCGACCCGGACTCCGGCGCGTCGTTCCGCCGCGGCCCGCAGACGGTGCGAGGCGGCGACGCGGTGTCGTTCGTGCGGCAGCGCAAGAACCTGCCGAGAGGCGATCTGGACAGGATCGTGCGACAGCAGGTGTTCCTGTCGTCGGCGATGCAGAAAGTGCTGTCGGGTGACCTGCTGACGAACAACACGAAGCTGAACGCGTTGGAGGAGGCCGTCTCCAAGACGATGATCATGGACGGCGGCCTGCACTTCCTGGACCTCGTGGGTCTGGCCCAGACGATGTCGTCGGGCAGCGTCCAGTTCGTGACGATCCCGGTCGAGGCCGTGGGGGCGCGAAACGACCGTCAGCAGAGCATCATCGTGGTGGACCAGGGAAAGGTGCACGCGTTCGTGGAGAGTCTGCTGGCGCCGGCGGGCCAACAGCAGCCCTCCGGCATGCCGGCAGGCCACAGCGACGGCACGGCAGACGACGGCACGGCACCGGTGGGCTACGCCGGCACGTCACCGGGGGTTCACGGCGGCACCGCTCCGGCAGGCTACGGCGGCACCGCGCCAGCGGGTTACGTCGCCCAACCGACGGTTCCGTGCGTGGACTAGCCTCCGTCCGTGAGCCTCACGGAGAAGCTGCTGCAGGGCGCGCCTGCCCAGCCCCTGATCACCCACTACGACGACGACGCGGACACCCGGGTCGAGCTGTCGGTGGCGACAATGCGCAACTGGGCGGCGAAGACCGCGAACTGGCTGGTGCAGGAGCTGGACGTGTCGCCGGGTGACCGAGTGGCGGTTCTGCTGCCCGCACACTGGCAGACGGCGGCCGTGCTACTCGGGGCGTGGTGGGCCGGCGCGGAGGTGGTGACCGCGGGCGAGTCGTCGGTGGCCTTCGTGCCGCCGGGAGCGCCGGTGGACAACGCGGCGGTGAAGGCGATCGCGTCACTGGACCCGATGGGCCGGGACCTGGGCGACGAGATCCCGGACGGCTACGTCGACTACCTGGCCGAGTCCCGCCTGTGCGGCGATGACTACTTCGGCAGCCCGGTCCCGGCCGACACCCTGTGCCTGATGGGCTTCACGGTGGACGAAATCCTGTCGAAGGCGGCGGAACGGGCGGAGGACCTCGGCCTGACGGCGTCGTCCCGCGTGTTGTCCACATTGGACTGGCCGGCAAACCTCATGGACGGCTTCGTGACAGTGCTGGCAGCGGGCGCGAGCCTGGTCCAGGTCTCGAACGCCGACCCGGCAAAGCTGGACAAGCACGAGGAAACCGAACGCACGACGACGGTTCTGACGTAGGACCAGACAGGCCACGCCGCTCTCGCAGGGACCAGGGCCAGGCGGACCGAGGGGCTCACTCCGCCCCTGGAGTCCCCCCGGACCGCACCCTCTGACACCTGACTGCACAGCCGAGCATTCGATGTCAGTGAATGGGCAGTTGTGTGACATCGATGATCCCGACGTTGCTCATGACAGACATGGTGAACCCGATGAGTTCCCACAATGGGTGGATGACACACAACGCGCCAATAGCAGACAACTGCCAAATGTTGGACATGTTGCGCTGGGCTGTCACCCGTGGATCTCGACGCCTCCAGTGAGCACGCCCCGGGCAGCCTTCTCCCCATCTACGGTACGGACCCCCGCCACGGCGAATGGTCACACAAGGCTTTCATGCCAGATCCGTTGCCGACCAGGTCGCCAGAACTAAACGGGGCCACCTACCGCGCGGTGGCGGATGCTCGCGCCGCCCTCGCGGCACTTGACAGCACTGCGCGACGATTGCCCAATCCTCGTCTGTTCCGCACGCCTTCACTTCGAACTGAGGCGCAAAGTACTTCGGCACTGGAAGGTACGTACGCACCTCTTGCGGAGGTACTTACCGCCGACGAAGAACGGCCACAAAGCACGGACATGCGCGAAATTCTCAACTACGTCATCATGGCCGAGAACGCGTTCAACTGGATCGAAAGCGGCCGTCCCCTGACTGTGAGCCTGCTAGAAGAGCTCCAAGGCGCACTCGTCCGCGGAACAAAACACGAGGGTCCGTCGTCGGGAAAAATCCGTGATCATCAGGTTGCGGTAGGAAGGCGTGAAGGCGCGCGTCCCGGTGATCTGTCCGTACAGGCGGCACGCTTCGTTCCCCCACCGCCCGGCCTGGAACTGCAAGCGAGCCTTCGCGACCTGCTCGACTGGATGGCCGACAAGTCCATAGGTCGCGAGATCGACCCCGTCGTGTCCGCCGCACTGTCCCACTATCAGTTCGAGACCTTGCACCCGTTCCACGACGGGAATGGCAGAATCGGTCGGATGCTGATTGTGGCCAGCCTCTATGAACAAGGAGTCCTACTTGAGCCAACCCTGACCGTTTCGCCATGGTTCGAGGCACGACGCACCGAGTACTACGATTATCTGTTCGCAGTCAGCGCAACTGCGGACTGGAATACTTATGTGCAATTTTTTGCACACGGCCTGGAGGCTTCGGCACAGCGAACCCACGATCGCATGATTACACTGGTCGATATACGCGCAGAAATGAAGGAAAACGTTCGAGAGTCGTCACTCAGGGCGGACACGGCACATGCGTTGATCGATTTTGCCATTTCCAACATATCATTCACCGTACGAGCGGTCGAGAAAGAACTTCAAATATCCTACGGTCGCGCCAATGGCCTCGTGGGTCAGCTTGTGCAACTAGGAGTACTCGCCCCCCTGTACCCCGGATCTGGTGGTGCACGCAGATTCTACGCGCCGCAGGCCTACAACGTCCTCCTAGACGAGACCTGAGGACGGGACCGTCGAGGTCCCAGCGTCGGCGAGCGTCGAACCCCTTCCGCGACACAGAGCACCTGTCGACCGCCCAACAAGCGAACACAGCGTGACGCACAGCTGTCATGTGCTGTATCACTCCAGGCAACACACGCGTGGCATCTGGTTTCTGATGCCACGACAAGAGCCCCCAACCGCTGACAGCACAACGGAGCAGCGAGGCTTTACTACCCCCTGGAGCAGGGCCCTTGCCATGACCATGCGCTGGATCTGGGTGATTTCATCCTGACCAGACACGACCTCGGCAACTTCCGTCGAAAACGGCCTCCGACCTGCTGCGATAGCTCTCAACACTTCTCGTCGAATCTCGCCTCTACCCGACGCGTGAGGGCCTGGAGACGGCCTAAGTCCCGTCGGGTCTTCGGTTGTTTCGCCTCGTCGCTCGACCTCCCCGTGAGCGCGGGGTGACCCTTTCAGACGCGCCCTACTCGTCACCGTTCCCCTCGTCCCGGCTGCGGTTAGCGCCGGGTCGTCGGCGTCAAGGGTCGGGCGAAGCTCGATCGCGCCAGCGACGCGACGGAGGAGCGCCCTTGATGCCGGCGGGCCGGTGTTAAACGATCGCCGGACGTATGAGAGGGCGACCAACTGGAGGTGCCGCTGCCCAGGCTGGTCCATGGGTCAGGCGCGATGAGGTCGTTGGCCGGTTGGCGGCCGTGGGCGGAGTGGCAGGCCGTCCGTCCGGCGGGGCGGAGCGCCGCCCTTGATCCCATAGAGTCAAATTCGGCAACATGCTATGCAGACAACCTGAACCCGATGTCGTGTCCCGGTAGATGCTTGACGCTGTTGTCCCATCTGCTGCTTGACAGTGGCCGTGACTGACATCGTTGTCACGTGATCTGTCAACCTACAGTTTCATGATCAGGTTCGCGGCCGCCTTCGGTCGGCCTGTCACTACTGCCTGCCATCCTTGTAGTTCGCAATCGCAAACTTCTAACGTGGACCACTCGCTGCGGCCACTTGACCCTCGTTCTTTGGTGCAAACCGAGGGCACTTCGCACTCCCCAGATGGCAGGCTGTGCCCCCTCCAGTACTCTGAGCACCCGAAGGCAGGTGTTCAACTTTGACATCTAGGCGCCATCTGGCTATTATGATGGTTAACATGGCCAGCCCCTCTGCCGCAACCGGCACGGGCTGGTTTTCCGTTGTAGGGTTTATCTGCCAATGAACTACGCGAAGCCGCATCTGACATACCAGCAACAGGTGGCGCTGCTCGCGCAGCGAGGCATGGTGATTGACGATGCAGCAGCAGCCTCGGAACTACTCTCCACCATCGGCTACTACCGACTGAGCGGGTACTGGTATCCGTATCGGGCGCCGAAGCCGCTCGATGAGCCGGGACGCAGCGACAACTTTTTGCCGGGCACCGCTCTTGGGAACGTACTCGCGCTTTACGACATGGACCGACGTTTGAAGTTGACGGTCCTTGGCCTCATCGAACAGATCGAGGTGGCCGTTCGAGTCCGTGTCGGGTACGTCTTGGGTGAGCGTGACACGTACGCACACCTTGATCCAACGCATCTCGATGGAAGATTTTCAAGGCCAACACAGCACGGTGGACAAAGTCGATACGAGAAGTGGAGACGCCGCATCCAAGAGGCGCAAGAACGCTCCACTGAGGACTTCATAAGACATTTTAGAGCATTCTATAACGACCGCCTACCAATATGGGTTGTCACTGAGATAATGGATTTCGGCCTACTATCGAACCTATATGCTGGAGCGAAGCGACCTGACCGTGACCGCATCGCCGATGAGCTGGGCGTTGTCGATGCACGCGGACGCGGCAACGGCGTTGCCCTAGAGAACTGGTTGCGGGTGCTGAACTACCTACGAAACATATGCGCCCATCACTCACGACTTTGGAATCGAAACATGACAGTTCAGGTCGCCACTAGTCATCTAGCAGCGATCCCCCACTTCAGCACCTCCACACCACAGAAGGCTCGGCCGATCGGGTATACGCTCCACTGTGCATTTTGGGATTCCTTGTAAAGTCAGTCACGCTAGATCCCCAGTGGTCAACAACGATCCGAGAAGTACTGTCGACAGGACTTGCAGCGGCAAAGCGGGACTTCGGCGAGATGGGCTTCCCCTCTGACTGGCAAGCCCAGGGCATCTGGCAATAGCGCTCAGTGCTTCTCGAAGAAACGTGACGGCACCTGCCGGACTGACTTGGCAACCCTTCTCCGAAGGAGAGGACGGCGACTTCTTGTCACCCGTCTACCTGGCGTTCAATATTCCTCCGTTCTGACTACTCGAAGAGTGGTGAGTACAAACCCATGCTGGTGATGACGAGGTCGACGCCGGCTGCAGCGAGACGGTCTTTTTTTTGCCCGTTTTGTTGGCGTATCCAACTGCGGTCGCTTGGGACGCTTGGACGTCGGCGACGCAATAGCCTATGAGTGTGCAGCGAGATGCGGGGGCGGCGAGTGCGTCTGCTGCCTCGGTAACCAGGAACGGGCTCGGCTTAAGCAGTACCACGTCCGCGCTGGTGCGTGCCGACACCAGGTCGACTTCGGCGCGAAGGTCGTGGATCTCCAGGTAACTGTCGACGGCGGCGGCACTGTGCCTTCGGCAGGGCGAGATCCTGGGGCTGTCACCGGACGACGTCGACGAAGACGCGATGTGGGTGCACGTTCGGCGGCAGCTCCGGACCGTGGACCGCACGCTGGCGTTCGCTCTCCCAAAGGCTCTCCCCAAGGGCAACAAGACCCGGACCGTACCGCTCTCGCCGGGTGTGCTCGCCGAGATCAAGGATCACCTGACCAGCCATCCGCCCACGACGGTCACGCTGCCGTGGCGCAAGTCGACCGGAGACCCGGTGACCGTCCGCCTACTCGCGACCGGGGAGGACGGCCGGCGCTACACCGGGGATCTGTTCACTAAGACGGTCTGAGAAGGCGCGTTCCGCGCGGCCAAGCTCACCCGCGCGAAGCAGGTCGACGGCATGCACGCGCTTCGCCACTTCTACGCCTCGACCCTGCTCGCACAGGGCGTGTCGATCAAGGAACTGGCCACCTACCTCGGGCACGCGGACCCCGGCTTCACGCTGCGCGTGTACACGCACTTAGTGCCATCAAGCCACCAGCGCAGAAGGTTGGCAGTGGACACCGTGTTTGGCAACTACCGAAACGACGAAGTCGGCGATCTACCGAGCGACCATTTGAGCGCCGATACACAAGGTGCACCTCCTAATGTTCCAACCTGGGACGCTGCTAACGTCAATACCCATGAGCATCGACCTTGGGACCGTTCCAGCTTGGATTAGCTCTCTTGCCCTCCCTCTCGCACTAATCATATTCATCCGCGATCGCGGAAACACCGAACGGTCACAAGTGGATCTGATTGGCGCTTGGACTTCTCCAAGATATGAATTCCGCGCACCCGACGATCCGTCAGAAGACTTTATGATCGAAGTTGATGTGTCTGTTAGAAACTCATCCCAGCTCCCAGTAGAGCTGGTGCAACTAGGCTGCAAAGTAGCGACAGCGTGGCTAGTACCAGATTGGCAGCAAATCCCCACTGGCCAAGGTCCGAATATTTGGGGTCCGACACCAGGAACGACCACGAGTAAGTTCTTTGTCGAAAAAATTACTTTACCGCCTGGTGACACTCGCGACATCAGCGCAAAGATTGACGTCCGAAATCATGCCCCCAAAGATGCGAAACAACTAACATTTCCGCACGGCATACATGCGTCGATTGAATGGATACTGGTTCACGACAATGCGGGCAGACGATGGGAACTGCTCCCCAGCAAAGGACGTCGAGCAAAACGCATTCGTTGGTACAGTCGCCGCAAGGAATATCAAGATCCAGCTTTTCGAGGCGTCCCGCCACGCTGGCTTCCATTCGGCGCAAGGATACTTCGCCAAGGCTGACCTAGTGGACCCTCTACCGGTAGATCGTCTCTCGTTCACAAGTACGGCTACAGGACTGACGTGGCCGTCTTCATGCCGTGGAGGCCTGGCGACAGCGACGGCCTGGAGGCGGCCTGATCATGAAAAGACCGCAGGCCGCCATCCGTCCAAGATCATTGATCTAGCCCCTGAGCAGGGCGCGAGCCATGACCATGCGTTGGATCTGGTTGGTGCCCTCGTAGATCTGGGTGATCTTGGCGTCGCGCATCATGCGTTCTACTGGGAAGTCCTTTGTGTAGCCCGCGCCGCCGAACAGTTGGACTGCGTCCGTGGTTACTTCCATGGCCGTGTCCGATGCGAAGGTCTTCGCCGCGGAGGCCATGAAGCCTGCTCGCTTGTCGCCGCGTTCTGTTGCTGCTGCTGAGGCGTAGACCAGGTGGCGGGCGGCTTCGATCTTCATGCCCATATCTGCCAGCATGAACTGGACGCCCTGGAAGTCGGCGATGCTCTTGCCGAACTGTTTGCGGTCCTTCACGTAGTCGATCGACCCGTCCAGTGCGCCCTGCGCTATGCCCAGGGCCTGCGCACCGATCGTCGGCCTCGTGTGGTCCAGTGTGCGTAGCGCTGTTTTCAGGCCCGTGCCCGGCTCGCCGATGATTCTGTCCGCTGGGATCTCACAGTTCTCGAAGTAGATCTCGCGGGTTGGGCTGCCCTTGATGCCCAGCTTGCGTTCCTTCGGGCCTACGGAGAAGCCCTTGTCGTCCTTGTGCACCACGAACGCCGAAATGCCATTCGCCTTCTTCTCCGCGGTCGGGTCCGTCACCGCCATTACCGTGTACCACGTCGACTCGCCCGCGTTCGTGATCCAGCACTTCGTGCCGTTCAGGATCCACGTGTCGCCGTCCCGCACTGCCCTGCAGCGCATCGACGCCGTGTCCGAGCCTGCTTCTCGCTCCGACAGCGCGTACGAGGCCGAGGCTTCTCCGGACGCCAGTGTGGGCAGGACCAGTTTCTTCAGGTCGTTCGACGCCGACAGGATGATCGGCTGCGTGCCCAGTTTGTTGACCGCCGGGATCAGGGACGCCGACGCGTCCACGCGGGCCACCTCTTCGATGACTATGCACGCCGCCACCGCGTCCGCGCCCTGGCCGTCGTACTCCTCCGGGATGTGGACGGCGTTGAAGCCGGCCTTCGCCAGGGCGTCGCGGGCCTCCGCGGGGTAGCGCTCCTGCTCGTCGACCTCTGCGGCGTACGGTGCGATCTCCTTCTCCGCGAGTGCTCGCACGGCCTCTCGTAGCGCCTCGTGCTCCTCGCTCAGCTCGTACACCGCACGCACCTCCTGAACTGCCGGTCGACAACTCGATGTTAGCGCTCGTTAGCGTTTTCGGGAGTGTTGAGTCCGGCACGCAGGCGGGCGTCCTTCTCCAGCACCAGCTGTTCCAGATCCGCCGCGAAGGCGGACAGGCGGTCGCGGAGCTTCTCGTCCGCCATCGCCAGCATTCGGACGGCCAGCAGGCCCGCGTTGCGCGCGCCGCCCACCGACACCGTCGCCACCGGGATGCCTGCCGGCATCTGGACGATCGACAGCAGCGAGTCCATGCCGTCCAGGTACTTGAGCGGCACCGGCACGCCGATCACCGGCAGGGTTGTGGCGGACGCCACCATGCCGGGCAGGTGTGCGGCTCCGCCGGCACCCGCGATGATCACGCGCAGGCCCCGGTCGGCCGCCGTGCCCGCGTACTCGAGCATCCGTCGCGGGGTGCGGTGCGCGGAGACCACGCTCACCTCGTGGGGCACGTCGAACTCGGCGAGTGCCTCGGCCGCGGCCTTCATGACCGGCCAGTCCGAGTCGCTCCCCATGATCACGCCGACTGTCGGCGTCATATGTCAGCTCCCACCGTGGATGTCGTATCCGTCACGCCACTCGGCGTGCGACAGCCAGTGCGCGGCCAGCTTGGCCCGTTCGCGTACGTCGGCCATCGTCGGGCCGAGCATCGTCACGTGGCCGATCTTGCGGCCTGGGCGCTCCTGCTTGCCGTAGTAGTGCACATGCGCGTCACGGAACCTGGCCAGCAGGTGGTGCAGGCGCTCGTCCGGGCTCATCGACGGCGGCTCGGAGGCGCCGAGCACGTTGGCCATCACCACCGCCGGGGCCACCACGTCCGTCGCACCCAGCGGGTAGTCGAGGACCGCGCGCAGGTGCTGCTCGAACTGGGACGTGCGGGCACCCTCGATGGTCCAGTGGCCCGAGTTGTGCGGGCGCATCGCCAGCTCGTTGATCACCAGGCCGTGCTCGGTGTCGAACAGCTCGACCGCCAGCACGCCGACCACGTCCAGCTCCGACGCGATCCGCAGCGCCAGCTCGTGGGCGACCTCGGCGTCCTCCGGTGTCATGTCCGGCGCGGGTGCCAGTACCTCCACGCAGATGCCGTTGGACTGGACGGTCTCCACCACCGGCCACACGCCGCCCTGCCCGAACGGGGACCTGGCCACGAGTGCGGCCAGCTCCCTGCGCATGGCGACGCGTTCCTCCACGAGCAGGGGCGTGCCCCACTCGAGCAGGCGCGGCACGAGCTCGCCCGCGCTGTCCGCCCCGTTGAGCATCCAGACACCACGGCCGTCGTAGCCGCCGCGCGCCGCCTTCAGCACGCACGGCCAGCCGTGTTCCTCCGCGAACACGACCACGTCGTCGACGCTCTCGACCTGCGCGAAGGGCGGGATCGGCAGGCCGAGCTCCGCGAGCTTGCGACGCATGACCAGCTTGTCCTGGGCGTGCAGGAGCGCGTCGGGACCGGGACGCACGTTGACGCCCTGGTCGACGAGCTTCCGCAGGTGTTCGCCCGGTACGTGCTCGTGGTCGAACGTGAGCACGTCACAGCCCTTGGCGAACGCCGCGAGCGCGTCGAGGTCGGTGTGCGAGCCGAGCGTGATGTTCGGCGACACGAGCGCGGCCGGGTCGTCTGGCGACACGGCGAGCACGTGCAGGGACTGGCCGAGCGCGATCGCGGCCTGGTGGGTCATGCGGGCGAGCTGCCCGCCGCCAACCATGCCGACCGTCGGCAAGCCGGTACGAGTGTCCACGCAGGTCAACTTACCGACGACGCATCCTGGTCAGTACCAGGACGCCCGCGACGAGCGGGACCAGCAGGTACGCGCTGCCGAGCAGCACCTCCGGCGGCGTCCACTCCAGCTCGGGCTTCTCGCCAGCCAGCCGGTTGGGGTCGGAGGTCCGCATGATGAGCAGCACACAGCTGGCGAAGACCAGCACGACCGCGCCGATCCCCGACAGGTCGCGAACTCGCGCCCAGCCCTCGGGTAATCGGTCTGGCAGGCGCGACAGCAGCAGGACGACCAACGGCACGACCCAGACGTAGTGGTGCGACCAGCTGACCGGGCTGAGCAGGACCCCGAAGAACGCCGTGACCAGCAGCGCGGTGAGCGGCTGCCCGGCCAGGTGGTACCGGCGCACGAGGAACACGGCGGGCACGGCGAGCAGCAGCCCCACGGCGATCGCCGCGCCGAGCGCCCACGGCGCGAGGTCGGTGAGGCGCAGCATGAGGCCGTTGAGCGACTGGTTGCCCGCCCAGAAGGTGGGCCCGGTGCGCTCGGGGTTGGTGACCGCGACGCTCCAGAACTGCCGGAAGTCGTGCGGGATGATCACGAAGATCAGCGCCTGCAGGACCGCGAACGTCACCACGGCCCGGACGGCGTCCGCCCTGCGCCCGACGAGCCACAGGTGCGGCACGAAGATCAGCGGCGTGAGCTTGACCGCCGCGGCGACCCCGACGAGCACGCCGCCGAGGTACCTGGACCGGCCGAGGACGAGGACGTCGACGACCACGAGCGCCATCAGGATGAGGTTGATCTGCCCGAGGAACAGCGTCCGCCAGACCGGCTCCAGCCCGAGCGCGAGCACCGTGACGATCACGGTGGTACGCGCGGGTGTCATCCACGTCGGGCGGGTGGGCAGGCTCTGGATGGCGGTCCGCACGACGAGGGCGAGTGCGAGGACGGAGAGCGCGCCGAGAACGCCCCAGGAGATCTGGGTGGCGAACAGGGCGAGCGGGACGAAGAGAAGGGCGCCGGTCGGCGGGTAGGTGAAGGGCAGGCGGGCCCACGGGGGCTCTGAGCTGAGGAAGTCGCTGTCGTAGAGGGGCTCGCCGGTGAGCAGGGCGATGGCCCCGGACCGGTAGACCGCGCTGTCGACGCCCAGCCGCCAGTCGATGACCCAGCACACGATCCCGCCCACCAGGACGGCCACCGGCACGGCCAGGAGCGCCGCCACTATTGCTGGGCGCGCGAACAGCCGCCGCAGCGACTCACGGAGCCAGGGCTGGGCGGGAGGGACGACAGGGGCGACCACACGCACGCGAAGAGCAAACCACGCCACACCGACAGTCCCGGAACCGGTGCGGAGCGCGTCCGGGACAGCGGGTGAGAGGTATTCCGAGTCGCGGTTTCGTGCATCCCTCGCGAGCGCACGAAACCGCGACTCGTCCTGGCCTGCTGCGGGTGACCCGCGCTGTGTGCGGGATGTTCACGCGGGTCCGGGAGTTGCACCAGGACAGGGGTCTTCAGGCCCTGCCGATCGACTGCAGCAGGTCGCGGGCCTCCTCCTGCGTCGCGGGAAGGCGTTCCAGGCGGAGGACAGGGCGGCCGGTCGGCGCCAGCTGGGGGTCGACCTTCAGACGTTCGGTGATCAGCCAGCCAGCGCTCAGCGCGCGGTCGCCGAAGTCCTGGCCGCGTTCCGACAGCACCGCCGCCACGGAGGGGCCCAGCAGGGCGATGCTCTCGCCGCCGTCGAAGACCTCGCGGAGGGCGTCCGCCACCAGGACCATCGCCATCAGCCTCGGCCAGCCGCTGACCGAGGACAGGTCGAGGGTCACCACGAGCAGCGCGTGGGTCTGTGTCGCCGACATGTTCATCCGGGCCGCCTGCCGGTACACCTCGCCGACGCGGGTGCGCAGGTAGGCCTGCGTGGTCATGTTGGTCAGGTTGTCCGTGGCCTCGGCGCTGCGCAGGTCGCCGCAGGACGCGTCGGCCCAGGCCAGGGCCGCCGCACGCACGAGCCGCGTCGGCGGTGCGTCCGGGTCCGTCGCGATCAGGCCGTCGTGGACGTCCGTGGTGAGGACGGCGTGCAGTGCGGCCAGGTCCGTCAGCGTCTCGTCGAGGCCCGCTCCCGCCTGGGCACGGGCCCGGCCGAGTCCCGCCAGCTCACCGGTCATGTCGCCGCGGCGGATCGCGGACATGCACACCGCGTCGACCTCGGGCACGCCCCAGTCGCTGGGGAAGCGCCAACCGGCCGCGATGCTCGCCGTGCGCCACCGGGACCGGAGCACACGAAGCTCGTGACCGGCACCGCCCGCGTCGCCACGGGGGCGCGGATCAGCTTCACGCACCGTCACTGTCGTCTGTCCCTCCGGCGATTGCGTTCGAATGTGAAACGCGCGCCGGATGTAACCGTGACGCCATTCGAGCGAATTCTCTCTTCTCGGCGTGCCCCGTCGGGGCATTCCGGTGAGCGGATGGTGCCTGTGTCGCGACGATCCGTCACACTGGGCGCGGGAGTACGTCTGAAGGGGGCCGGCAGCGAATGCCGAGGTCTCCGGGGGCAGATGCGCGAGTGCGAGGGAGGATCGTGGCCACTGTTCGGGCCGACGTCGATGGGCCGAATGACGCCGAGCTGATCGAAGCCGTCCGCAAGGGCACGGTCTCCGCCTACGGGAGCCTGTACGAGCGGCACGTCGCCTCGGCGTACAACCTCGCCCGCCAGCTGGCCCGTTCACCCGCAGAGGCCGACGACCTCGTCTCGGAGGCCTTCGCCAAGGTTTTGGACACTCTCCGTGGCGGACGCGGGCCAGATTCAGCCTTTCGTGCGTACCTACTGACCGCCCTGCGCCATACCGCGTACGACCGGACCCGCCGCGAGCGGAAGGTCGAGCTCTCCGACGACGTCTCGACGGTCTCCGGGGTGTCCATGGCCGCGGTCAGCGAGGAGTTCGACGACCCGGCCGTCGCCGGACTGGAGCGGTCGCTCGCCGCGCAAGCGTTTGCGCGACTGCCGGAACGCTGGCAGGCCGTCCTCTGGCACACCGAGGTCGAGGGACAGTCGCCTGCCGAGGTCGGGCCGATCCTCGGCCTGACGGCCAACGGCGTGTCCGCGCTCGCCTACCGTGCCCGCGAGGGTCTACGGCAGGCCTACCTGCAGGTCCACCTCGCCGAGACGAGCGACCGGCACTGCCGCGCGGCCGCCGACAAGCTCGGCGCGTGGACGAGGGGCGGTCTGGCGAAGCGGGAGAAGGCCCAGGTCGAGGCGCACCTCGACACGTGTGAGCGCTGCCGCGCGCTGGCCGGTGAGCTGGCCGACGTCAACGGCGCGATGCGTACGTTCGTCGCCCCCGTCGTGCTGGGGGCCGCGGCCGTCGGCTACCTGGCCTCGGCCGGTGCGGCGCCGACCGCGGCGACCATCGCCGGTGGTGTGGCGGGCGGCGTGGCAGGTTCCGCCGCAGGAGCCGCCGCGGCCGCACCACGCCAGTTCCTCGGCCTGGCGGCGTCGGGCATGGCGCTGGCCGCCGCGGTCGTCGTCGGACTCACGGCCGGTGGCGCGCCGCCCGAGATCCCCGCAGCCGCGCCGACGCCGACCCAGCAGCAGCAACCGCCGAGTCCGGTCGCGCCGCCGGCCCCGCCGCAGGAGCCGCCCAGGGAGCCCGCGCCGCAGGAGCCGCCCGCGACCCAGCAGCCGGAGGAGCCCGCGCCGCAGACGCAGGCCCCGCCCGCGCAGACTCCACCGCCGGAGACTCCTCCTCCGGCCGCGGCGACGCCGGTCATGCTCCACGCGAGCGGGCCGAACACGCCGTTGTCGCTGGTCGCGGGTGGCCCGCCCGGGGACCTGCCGGTGACCGTCCGGAACTCGGGAGGCACCACGTCCGAGCCGGTCACGGCGGCGCTGAGCCTGCCGCCGGGGGTGGTCGCCCTGCCGGTCGACGGGCTCGCCGCTCCCCGGCTGCTGTCACTCGACGGTGCGAGGGCGGACACGGTCAACTGCCCGGGGGGCGCCGTCAGCGTCGCCTGTTCGAGTGAGGCCGGTCTCGCGCCAGGCGAGAGCGTGACGTTGCTGTTCCGGTTGCTGGCGTTGGACGGCGCCCTGGGTGGGCCGATCACCGGCACCGTGTCGGCAGGCTCGGCCATGCGGGTCAGCCTCACCGTTCAGGTGAACGTGTCGCCGCCGGAGGTGACGGACGGCGTCCAGGTCAGGGCCGACGCCGACTGGACGGGGTTGTTCGGGCAGTGGGTTCGCCCGGTGGTGAACGCGACGGTCACCAACTCGGGTACCAGCTCACGACCGGTGACGGTGGTGCTCGACCGGCCCGCGAGGAAGCTGTGGTCGTCGCAGCAGCTCACGTGCACGACCGGCGACACCACGACGTGTGTCACCACGGCGGAGCTCGCGCCGGGCGAGAGCCTCGACATCGAGTGGGAGGTCGCCGTCGACTGGTGGTTGGGACGGTCACCGAACCGGGGTCAGGTCCACATCACGGCGACACTCGGCAAGGCGACGGACAGCACGACGGTCACGCTCTGGGAGTCCCTGTGGCCGACGAAGCCGGACCCGACGACCCCCGAGCCGACGCCGAGCACGCCGCCGAGCGCCCCTCCCGAGAAGCCGTCCGTGCCGCCGTCGGACACCGCCACCACCGAGCCGGTGGAGCCGCCGCCGTCGCGGTCGCCGGAGCCGCCCGTGACCACGACCACACCGCCGAGGACACAGGAGCCGGGACCGTCGTCACCACCTCCCACAACGACGACACCGCCGCCCAGTTCGGAGCCGCCGACGGGTGTGCTCGGCGGCCTGTTCGGGTGGCTGCTGGGCGGCTGACGGTCGGGCGGTCACGGCGCGTGGCTACACTCGGGCGCCATGACCTTGCTCTACCGCGTACTGGCACGGCTGCCGAAGCCGGTGCGGGACAAGCTCGTCAAGCACAAGGAACTGCTGAAGTTCGCGGTCGTCGGGATTGTCTGTTTCGTCGTGACCAACGTCGTGAACTACGGCCTGAAGTTCACGATCCTCAACGACAACCCCGTTACAGCGCTGGCCATCGCGGTCATCATCGCCACGATCGTGTCGTACGTGCTGAACCGGGAGTGGTCGTTCCGCACGCGCGGTGGACGCGAGCGGCAGCACGAGGCCGCGTTGTTCTTCTTGATCAGTGGTATCGGTGTGGCACTCAACTCCGCGCCGCTGTTCCTGTCACGCTACGTGTTCATGCTCGAGGTGCCTCACGTCACCCTCCTCGCGCAGGAGATCGCGGACTTCGCGAGCGGCATCATCCTCGGCACCCTGCTCGCGATGGTCTTCCGCTGGTGGGCGTTCCGCAAATGGGTGTTCCCACAGTCGGACGCCCGACCACGCGTCGTGCGCGTCGGCAGGCGCGGCGCCCGTTTGGTCCGGTTGGGCGAGGACGACGAAGCCGCATAATCCCACGTGACGACGTCGCGCTCCGTAGACTGCGCTCGTGACCGTCGTCGAGTCGGTGCTGTCATGGGTGCCGGAGCCGTTGCGGAAGGTGCTGATCAGGCACCGTGAGCTGCTCAAGTTCGCCATCGTGGGCGGCACGACGTTCGTCATCGACAACGGCATCTGGTACCTGCTGAAGCTGACGGTGCTGGAGGAGAAGCCGGTCACCGCCAAGATCATCGCGATCATCGTGGCCACGATCGTGTCGTACGTGCTCAACCGGGAGTGGTCGTTCCGCACCAGGGGCGGCCGCGAACGACACCACGAGGCCGCGCTGTTCTTCCTGTTCAGCGGCATCGGCGTGGCGCTGAACTCGCTGCCCCTCTACGTGTCGCGGTACTGGCTGAACCTGGAGGAGCCGCACGTGTCGCGGCTCGTCCAGGAGGTCGCCGACTTCACGAGCGGCTCGATCATCGGCATGCTGCTGGCGATGTTCTTCCGCTACTGGGCCTTCAAGCGCTGGGTCTTCCCCGACGAACTCGGGCAGAAGCGCAGCAGAGGCCGCTCACTCGCCCCGGTGGACGACCCGGCGGAGGAGCTGGGACACGCCTAGCGCGGCGAGCGTTCCGCGGGCCAGCGGACACCCTGGACGTCACCCGCTCGGGGGACCGGCAGGAACACCGTGAACGTCGCGGGCCGCTTCACCGACAGCTCCAGGCGGCCGCCGTCCGAGTCGATCAGCGCTCGTGCCAGTGCCAGGCCGAGGCCCGTCGAGCCGCCACCGGAGACGCCCCGTTCGAAGACGTGTTCGGCCAGCTCGTCCGGGACACCGGGACCCATGTCGGCCACCTCGATGACCACCGTCTCGCCGCCGCTCGCCGCGACACCCTCGCGGGCCGCCAGGGTCACCGTGCCGCTGCCGTGCCGGAGCGCGTTGTCCAGCAGGACGCCGATCACCTCGCGCAAGCGGCCGGGTGACACCTTCGCGTACAGACCCGCCTCGATCCTCACCTTCAGCGAACGGCCCACCGCCCGCAGCGGCGCCCGCCACTCGTCGGCGATGCCAGGCAGCTCGGCGGCCAGGTCGACCGGCATCGCGCCTGCCGATCTCGCCTCGCGGGCAGCGGCCATCAGGTCGTCGAGGACGTCCGCGAGGCGTTCCGCCTGCTCCAGCGCTGCCTGGGCCTCGCTGGCCACCTCCTTGTCCGGGACGACCGTCAGCTCCTCGATGCGCAGCTGCAGCGAGGTCAGGCGGCTGCGCAGCTGGTGGGAGACGTCGCCGACCAGCTCCCGCTCACGCTGCACCAGCTGTGCCAGTGCCGTGGCCGAGGCGTCCAGGGCCTCCGCCACCGAGTCCAGCTCCTCCACGTCGTAACGGGTCCGGTCCAGGCGGAAGTCACCCGCCCCCAGCCTCGACGCGCGGTCCGCGACGTGGCGAAGCGGGCGCGCCAGGCGGCGGGCCGTCACCGTGGCCACCGCGGTGCCACCGCCGATCGCCGCGATGACCACCAGGACCACCAGCAGGGCGACCTGCGTCTGGGTGGTGCGCATCGGGCCCGCGTCGATGGACAGGCGCACCGTGCCGTGCTGGACGATCGGGACCTCCTCGGTCACCGTCTCGCCCTGCAGGTTGGCACCGAACTCGAACCGCTCCTCGGAGTCGGGCAGCGTCACCAGCAGGTGACCGCCCGTCGGGACGCCCAGCTCCACCTGCTCCAGGTCGATGTCGCGGTCGTTGGCCACCTCGTCGTCCAGGGTCGCGGCGATCTGGCGGGCTCTCGCGCCAAGCTCCTCCCTGGTCAGGCTCTCGACGACCGCGGTGGCGGAGAAGCCGAGCGGGATGCCCAGGGCGCACGCGGTCACCGTGACGGCCATCAGGATGGCCAGGAGGATGCGACGGCGCACGTCTAGTCCGGTTCTCAGTCCGTGTTGAAGCGGAAGCCGACCCCGCGGACGGTCGCGATGCGGGAGCCGCCCTGGCCGACCTTGCGGCGCAGCCACGACATGTGCATGTCCAGCGTCTTGCTCGTGCGCAGCTCGGGCCCGCCCCACACCTCGTCCAGGATCTCCTCGCGGGTGACCACCTGGCCCGCCCGTTGGATGAGCACGCGGAGCAGCTCGAACTCCTTGTTCGCGAGCGTGACCTCGTCGCCGTCGACGATGACCTGGCGCGCGGCCAGGTCCATCTTCACGCCGTTGACCTCGATGGTGCCCGGCGCCTGGCGGCGGAGGAGCGCACGGATGCGCGCGAGCAGCTCCGCCAGGCGGAACGGCTTGGCGACGTAGTCGTCCGCGCCCGCGTCCAGGCCGACGACGAAGTCGACCTCGTCCGCGCGGGCGGTCAGCATCAGAACGGGGATGCCCCGGCCGGCCGCACGCAGGCGCCTGCACACGTCCAGCCCGTCGATCCCCGGCAGGCCGAGGTCGAGGACGAGCAGGTCGACACCGCCGCCGTTGGCGGTCTCGAAGGCACGGTGTCCGTCGGCGACCACCTGGACCTCGTAGCCCTCGCGGTTCAAGGCACGGGACAGCGGGTCGGCTATCGCCGCGTCGTCCTCGGCCAGCAGCACCACACTCACACCGTCAGACTATGCCTCGCGGGCGGTGAGATCAGCTCGGACGGTCCGAGGGGTGTTTGCGGGGTAGGCCCTGGTCCAGGCCGGAAACGACGTTTTGGCCCCCTTGGGTATTCACATCAAGTCCTCAGCTTGCCGGTTCGGACGCGGCCCGCCGACGTCCTCATGGCAGCATCGCCGCATGCATGATGCCGACCTCGCCGTCGCCCTGCGGCTCGCCGACGCCGCCGACGAGATCACCATGAGCCGGTTCCTGGCCGCTGACCTGGTCGTCGACCGCAAGCCGGACCGGTCGCCGGTGACCGACGCCGACACCGCCGTCGAGGACACGGTGCGCGAGATCCTGGCCGAGCTGCGGCCGGAGGACGACGTACTCGGCGAGGAGCGGGGCGGCTCGGTCGGCGACGGGCGGACGTGGGTGGTCGACCCGATCGACGGCACCAAGAACTTCCTCCGGGGGAACCCCGTGTGGGCGACACTGATCGCGCTGGTCGACGGCGGCGTGCCGGTGGTGGGGGTGGTCAGCTCGCCCGCGATGCCACGACGGTGGTGTGCGTCGGCGGGTGGCGGCGCCTGGCTCGGGGAGCGGCGGCTGCGGGTGTCCGGGATCGCGTCCCTCGAGGACGCCTACCTGTCGACCACCGACCTGGGTTCGTGGTCGACGTACCACTCGCGGGAGGCGTACCTGGGGCTCGTGGACGCCTGCTGGGAGACGCGGGCGTTCGGGGACTTCTGGCAGCACGTGCTCGTCGCGGAGGGGTCGCTCGACCTGGCGGCGGAGCCGATCGCCAACGCGTGGGACCTGGCGGCCGTGCAGGTCGTGGTGACCGAGGCCGGCGGGCGGTTCACCGACCTGTCCGGGCGGCCCGGGTTCGACTTCGGCAGCGCGCTCGCGTCGAACGGGTTGGTGCACGACGCGGCGCTGTCGGTGCTTCAGGCGGGGGTCAGCGCGCCACGGACGACCTGAGCCCAGGTGAGGCGGCCGAAGAGGTAGTGGCAGGCGACCTGCTCGTTGGTGAAGCGGGCCCAGTCGTAGCGGTTGCCCTGCTCGCGCCAGAAGACCTCCCAGGCGAAGTTGCCGTCCTCGTCGGGGATGTCGTCGCGGACGAGGCACCAGGCGTTGTCGGCCTCCGCACCGACCGACACGACCTCGGCGGGCACGCCGACGGCCGCCAGCCACTCGATGATGGACTCGGCGTTCATGCGATCTCCTCCAGGTACCCGAGGGCGACCAGTTCGGCTGCCGAGTGGGTCGTGCGGTAGCGGACGCCGCCACCGGGCTGGCCGAACCACGCCGCCGAGACGGCGCGCCACACGGGGAGCGGGTTGGTGACCCGGTAGCGGTAGTAGCCGGTGTCCTTGTGGGCCGGCGGTAGGGAGCGCTGCGGGAAGGGGGTGCCGTCCTCGGCGAAGACGCGGCCCAGTGGGCTGCCGAAGCGGTCGATGACGGTGCCCGGTTCGAGGACCTCGGGTTCGCCTTCCGCGCTGCCGCCCTCGGGGTACTGCTCGCTGGTCGGCCAGTTGTGCTCGAGGCCTTCCGGGCTGATGCCGTGGGCGGTGACGCTGCCGAGGCGGACGAGGTAGCGGCGGTCCCAGTCGCGTTCGTTGGTGTTGCCAAGGGGGTCGTGGGTCTCGAGGAGGGCCGCGACCTTGGGGTGGTCCGCCGTCAGGCCGACGCTCGGGGTGACGGGGGTGGTCCCGGCTTTCAGCTCGGCGAGGCGTGGGGCCGTGTCGACCAGGTCGAACTGGGGGTGATCGGCCGGTTCGAAACGCAGGCCCGCGGCGTAGTCGAGTTCCTCGGGGGGTGGTGGGAGCTGGCGGGCGGGGCGGTAGGAGGCGACGGGGAGGTGGCCGATCGGGAACATGTGGATCCAGAAGGCGGCCAGGACCTCGTTGCGTTCGCCTCGTGCGGGGGGTGGGGCGCCGGGTGGGCCTGCCAGTTGCCTGCGTGGGGGTGGCGGGTCCTGGGGGCGGTCGGCGGGGAGCTGCGTGGCCGGGGCGAAGTGGGTTGGGCGGGGTGGGGCGGTGCCGATTACCGGTGGGGAGGCGGGGGCGGGTGTCGCTGTGAAGGGCGGAGGGCCGGCTGGTGCTGGGGGGCCGCCGAATGTCGGTGCGGGCTGGTTCAGTGGTGGTGGGGCGGCTGGGGGGAGGTTGACGGGTGCTACCGAGGCCGCCGCGGGGGTGCCTGCGAAGCCTGCCTGGACGGTCTGGCCCGTTGGTGGGGTGGGGGCGTCGTGGCCTGGGAAGTCGTGGGCCGGGACGGGGCCGGTGATCTCCGGGTCGGCCGGTGGCAGGGCGGGGTTGGGGCCGCTGTGGGAGTCGGGACCTGCGCCGGGGAGGTTGGCCGGGCCGTGGTCGCTGGGGAGGCTGCCGACGGTATCGGTGGCGTGGTTGACGACGCCCGGAAGGTGGTCGGCCGTGTCCGCGACGGTGCCGGTGGTGTTGTGGAGGAGATCGGCGGCGTTGCCCACACCGGGCACCTGGCCACCCGTGGCCTGGTCGACGATCCCAGGCACCGCGTTGGTGGCGTGGTGAAGGAGATCAGCCGGACCATCCCCGCCAGGCACCTGGCCAACCGGACCGGCCACCGCACCCGTGGTGTGGTCGACGGTCCCAGCCACTGTGCTCGTGGCGCGATGAAGGAGGTCGGCTGGGCCACCCGTGCCGGGCAACTGGCCGACCGGGCCGGCGCCCGTGGTGTGATCCATCGTGCCGGTGACCGTGCTCGCGGCGTGTGGGAGGACGTCGGTGGCGCCGGTGGTGATGCCCGGCAGCAAGGGGGCCGCCGCAAAGCCGTGCGTGCCCAGTGTCTGGTGGGCTGTGTCCGCCAGAGTCTGGGAGGCGTTCACCGCATCTGCCGCCACCCCCGGCGGCAGGTGGTGCCCGGGATTGGCGTTGACCGGGTTCTGGACCGAGGCGATGTCCACGCCCGACGCCGGGCGTACCGCCGTGACCAGCTGGTTCTCGATGTGGGCCAGGTTCGCCGCGGTGCCGTTGACCGCCGTGTTCAGGCCTGCCAGGGCGGTCGGGTGACCAGCCATCGCCGCGGCGTGGGCGGCGTCCTGGTTCTGTGCCAGGCCGACCAGGTTGCGGACGATCTCCACCTTCGCCGCGCCGATCTGGTTTGCCGCGTGTTCCAGGCGGTCGGCTGCCGCGTTGGCGTCCTTCACGACCGAGGTCAGGTGGCCGGAGTCCGGTTCCACGAAGGACTTCCACTCCGTCGACGCCGCTGTCGCCGTCTCGCCGGACATGGTGGACAGGGCACCGTCGGCTGTGGTGTCGGCGTCCGTTGCCAGGGTGGACATGCTCGTCGCCGTGTCGCGCCAGGCCTGGGCCTGCTCGGCCATGGCCTCCTCGTCGGCCTCCGGCCAGGCCACGCCCGTCTGGGCGGCGACCTCCGCCAGCTCCGGCGGCAGCTCGATGCCCATCTACTGCTCCGCGGCCTTCACGTGCTCGGTCGCCGAGTCCTCGCCCGCGCGGTAGGTGTTGGCGGTATCGGTCAGGCGGGTGCTCACCGTGGTCAGCCTGCCGGGCAGGCCCGACAGGCGGGTCAGTGCGTCGTCGGCGGGGCCGGTGTGGACGGACGCGAAGCTCTGGCCCACCGCGTCGCCGCCCCAGCACGCCCCGCCCGTGGACAGCGCGTCCGCCAGGGTCTGGTGGATCTTCGTCAGCCTGCCCGACAGGGGCTCGAACTGGGTCGCTCTGGTGGCCAGCGTCTCCGCGTCGACCTCGTAACCGTCTGCCTCGTAAGCGTCAGCGTGCATCGCGTGTGCTCCCCGACTGCATCCAGGTCCTGTCCTCGAACGTCTCCTCCGGTTCGACAGCGGGCGGCGGGGCCAGCTCCGCGGCCGACAGGTCCGCCGTCCCCCGCAGGAGGGCGTCCGGGTCGGTGTCCGAGGGGAGTACGGGAGCGAGTACCTCGCCAGCCACACGCGTAACCTTCGCCGTCGCGTCCGCGGTAGTGCGGACGATCAGCGCCGCCAGCTCAGCAGGGCGCAGCGCGCGGTACGCGGCCTCGGCGATCTCCAGCCCCAGCAGGGCACCCGACGACGACACCGTCACGGCGACCAGGCCGTCATCGCTGGTCATCGTCTCGCGGACCGCCGCGAGGCGGCGCTGCACGGCCCCCAGCTGTTCCCTGCTCCGCCGGTAGCCCGCGATCAGGTCCTCGACCTGGGCTCTGTGCTCAGCCACCACGGCCACCTCCGCTGGGGACGGCATTGGTCCCGCGTTGGACGCGCGGTCCGATCCCTCGGTTCCAGTGAGATTCTCTACAGCCCGGCCCGGATCGCGGACCACACCGCGCGGGCCAACGGGCCACCGACGGGTGAACGTGGCCCGCCGAAGGGCTCCGCCTCGCCGACCGGCGGGCACAGCAGCGCCACGGCGTCCGTCGGGGTGCCGGTGCCCGCGATGCCGGACTCGAGCAGGGCCTGGGCCTTCGCCTCCGCGACCGTCGCCACCGCGTTCACGAGTGCCGCGGGCGACAGGCGGCGGGGCAGCCAGCAGACGGTGTTGATCGTGCCTGCCTTCTCGGACACCGCGGCCGGACCGGCGGCCCACGTCGGGTAGCCGCCGATCCCGGTGGTCACCGACACGTGCACGCCCTCGTCGGCGCGGTGCACGACCTCGCGGACGTCGACCGCCGTGAGCAGGCCGATGCCCTCGCCCGTCAACCCGAGGGAGGAGGCGATCTCGGCGAGGTGCCGGTCGGGGTCGAGGCGCGTGTAGCCGTACTCGACCGTGGCGTTCAGGACCCAGTGCCGCTCACCGAGACCGCCGCCGAGCACCGAGGAGGACACCGCCAGCCACGGGGAGGACAGCCGCCACACCAGGACCGGTCTGCCGTCGACCTCCGCCAGCTCGGGTGTCACAGCTCGCGCCGCACCAGTGCGCGGCGGGTGCCGCGTCGCTCGAGCAGCTCGAAGCCCGAGGACAGGAACGTCGTGAGCGTGCCGTGGTAGAGGTCGCCGGACGCACGTTTCTCGCCCTCGGTGTCCACCGGGTGGCCCTCGACCGCACGGGCGCCTCGCTCTCGGGCGTAGTCGACGGCCGCGTCGAGCAGCAACCTGGTCAGACCTCGGCGACGGGCGTTCCTGTGCACGAAGAAGCAGGTCACCGACCACGTCTCCGGGCCAGCGTCGGATCGGGTGATCCGCGACGTCGCCAGGCGCGGGTAGGCCGGGCGGGGTGCGACGGCGACCCAGCCGAGCGGCTCGCCGTCCTCGATCGCCAGCAGGCCAAGCGGGGCCTTCTCGTCCACCCGTGCGTGGAGGAAGTCCCTGTTGCCCTCACCCCAGCCCGCGTCGGCCTCCGCGCGGGGGCGCAGGTACCAGCAGCACCAGCAGCCGCCGACGGTCTTGTTGGCGCTGAACAACTTCTCCAGTGACGGCCACGTGTCGGCGGTCAGCTCGACGATCTCCACGGTCAGCCCCGCAGTGCGCGCACCACGCGGGACGGGCTGGGGCGGCCGAGCCGCTCGGCCATCCACGCGCTCGTGTCGGCGAGGGAGTCCAGGTCGACGCCGGTCGAGACGCCGAGGCCGTCGAGCAACCACACGAGGTCCTCGGTGGCGAGGTTGCCGGTGGCGGACTCCGCGTAGGGGCAGCCGCCGAGGCCGCCCGCCGACGAGTCCACTGTGGTCACACCGTGCCGCAGCGCCTCGAGCGTGTTGGTGAGGGCCTGGCCGTAGGTGTCGTGGAAGTGCACGGCCAGGTGGTCCACCGACGTGCCCGCCTCGGCGAAAGCCCCGAGCAGGGCCGAGACCTGGCCCGCGGTGGCGACGCCGATCGTGTCGCCGAGCGACAGCTGGGAGATCCCCATGTCGAGCAGGCGCCTGCCGACGGACACGACCGCGGCCGGGTCGACGGCGCCCTCCCACGGGTCGCCGAAGGACATGGAGACGTAGCCGCGGACGTCGAGGCCCTCGGCGACCGCACGTGTGACGACCGGCTCGAACATGGTCAGCTGCGAGTCGCGGGTTCGGTTGAGGTTGCGGTTGGCGAAGGTCTCCGTGGCACTCGCGAAGATCGCGATGTGCCTGATCCCGGCCGCGAGCGCCCGGTCCAGACCGCGTTCGTTCGGCACCAGGACCGGATACGCGACACCGTCGCGTGTGGACAGTCGGGCCAGCAGGTCCTCGGCGTCGGCCAGCTGGGGAACCCACTTCGGGTGAACGAAGCTGGTGGCCTCGATCGTCGTGAGGCCGGCGTCGGCGAGCCGGTCGATGAACTCCAGCTTCACGTCGACCGGTACGACCGTGTCCTCGTTCTGCAGGCCGTCACGCGGCCCGACCTCCCAGATCGTCACTCGATCCGGGAGGCCGGGAGCGGTTGCCGTGACCGGCAGGCCGAGTTCGCGCACCGTCACCGGCGTCGCTGGTCGCCCTGCTGCGGGTACGGCTGCGTCTGGTCGTAGCCACCCTGGGGCTGCTGGATGTAGTCGTCGTGCGGGTTGTCGTTGATCTCGCGGTAGAGGAGCGTGTGCACCTTCTCGACCGTCGGGATGTCGTCGAACTCCAGCGGCTCCTGCGCGGACGACTCGATGATCAGCGTGCCGCAGCCGAAGATCCGGTCGATGAGGCCGTGCTCGAACCGGACGCTGCTGATGCTGGCGAGCGGGATGGTGATGCCGGTCGTCTTGACCACACCCTCCTTCGCCATCACCCGGTCGGTGGTCACCACGAAGTGTGTGGTGCGCCAGCGAACGAACGGGATGAAGAACAGCCAGATCAGGACGATCAGCGCGACCGCCCCGATGGCGATGAAGCCGACCATGCTCCACGACTCGTCCTTGACGAGGATCGCCAGCCAGATGCCAACCCCCAGCGTCACGAGCAGGACGATGTAGGGGACGAGCAGCATCTTCCAGTGCGAATGCTTGTGGATGATGACGCTTTCGCCCGCACTGAGCAGGTCATCTGGGTAAGCCACGGCGTCCTCCCGGGTAAAACGCCTGTCAATCGTGTCGCGACAACCGTACCGGCGTAGGCCGCCTCCGCGGGGGCTGACCCGCGAAGACGTCTCAGTCCGCCCTGAGGTGCACGACGTCGCCCGCCGTCACCGACGTCCTGGTGCCGTCGTCGAGCTCGATCACCAGCCGGCCGTCCTCGTCGACGTCCACCGCCTCGCCGCTGACGGACTCGCCGCCGGGAAGCTCGGCGCGGACACTTCGGCCGAGGGTGCCGCATGCCTCTCGGTAACCAGCCAGGACACCCGATCGGGCGATGTCGCCGTCGTTCAGCCGCCAGGAGGCCTCGAACTCGGCGAAGGCGCGCAGGAAGCTCGCGGCGATCTCCGTGCGGTCGACGTTCTTCGCGCCCGCGTCGGCGAACGACCCGGCGGGGAGGCCGCCGACACCCGGTTCGGCGTCGTCGGGCAGCGAGGTGACGTTCAGGCCGACGCCGACGACGGTCGCCTGGTCCTGCGCGACCTCGGACAGCACCCCGGCGGCCTTGGCGCGGCCCTCGCCGACGAGCAGGTCGTTCGGCCACTTGAGGGACGCCTCGATGCCCGCGGTCTCGCGGGCGGCGTGCATGAGGGCGAGGCCCGCGACCATGGCGAGCGTGCCGAGGCGGTCGGCGGGCACGGTGGTCGGGCGGATGAGCACCGACAGGTAGACGCCCGACCCCGGGGGCGACGACCACGTGCGTGACCTTCTGCCCCGGCCCTCGGTCTGCTCCTCGGCGACGAGCACCGTCCGGTCGACGGCACCGTCACGGGCCGCGGCCATCAGGTCGGCGTTGGTGGACCCGGTCGAGTCCACCACGTCCAGTGCCGCGTAGGGACCGTTGGGCGTGACGAGCTGCTCACGGAGGACCAGCACGTCCAGTTTGTTGTCGGTCACAGGAGGAACTTACCGGGAACGGGCCGTGACTAGGCTGCCGAGCGGGAGGTTCACCACCATGAGCGGAGCTTGCGAAGCGAGCGAGGAGTCGGCATGAGCAGTGCGACCGAGTCCTTGGGCCAGGTGCCCAGCGGCGAGACGGACATCCACACGACCGCGGGCAAGCTCGCCGACCTGTACCGGCGCAGCGAGGAGGCCGTGCACGCCGGGTCGGCGCGGGCCGTCGAGAAGCAGCACGCGAAGGGCAAGAAGACCGCCCGCGAGCGCATCGACATGCTGCTCGACCCCGGCTCGTTCGTGGAGCTGGACGAGCTGGCGCGGCACCGGTCCACGAACTTCGGCCTGGAGAAGAACCGCCCGTACGGCGACGGCGTGGTGGCCGGGCACGGCACCGTCGACGGCCGTCCGGTGTGCGTGTTCAGCCAGGACGTCACGGTGTTCGGCGGCGCGCTCGGCGAGGTGTACGGCGAGAAGATCGTCAAGGTCATGGACCTCGCGGTGAAGACCGGCAGGCCGATCATCGGCATCAACGAGGGCGGCGGCGCACGCATCCAGGAGGGCGTGGTCTCGCTCGGCCTCTACGGCGAGATCTTCATGCGCAACACGCGTGCGTCCGGGGTGATCCCGCAGATCTCGCTGATCATGGGCGCGAACGCGGGCGGTCACGTGTACTCCCCCGCGCTCACCGACTTCGTCGTGATGGTCGACCAGACCTCGCACATGTTCATCACCGGCCCCGACGTGATCAAGACGGTCACGGGCGAGGACGTCGGTTTCGAGGAGCTGGGCGGCGCGCGGGCGCACAACACGAAGTCCGGCAACGCGCACTACATGGGCGCGGACGAGGACGACGCGATCGCCTACGTCAAGGAGCTGCTCTCCTACCTGCCGTCGAACAACATGTCGGACCCGCCGGTGTTCCCCGGGTTCGTCGAGGACGGCTCGGTCGCGGAGGGCGTCTCGGGGACCGACCTCGAGCTGGACACGCTGATCCCGGACTCGCCGAACCAGCCCTACGACATGCACGAGGTCGTCACGCGCGTGCTCGACGACGGCGAGTTCCTCGAGGTGCACGCCATGTTCGCGCCGAACATCCTGTGCGGGTTCGGCCGCGTCGAGGGCCACGCCGTCGGGATCGTCGCGAACCAGCCCACGCAGTTCGCGGGCTGCCTCGACATCGACGCGTCGGAGAAGGCCGCGCGGTTCGTGCGTACCTGCGACGCGTTCAACGTGCCCGTGCTGACCTTCGTCGACGTGCCGGGCTTCCTGCCGGGCACCGACCAGGAGTGGAACGGCATCATCCGGCGCGGCGCGAAGCTGATCTACGCCTACGCCGAGGCGACCGTCCCGAAGGTCACCGTGATCACCCGCAAGGCCTACGGCGGCGCGTACGACGTCATGGGCTCCAAGCACCTCGGCGCGGACATGAACCTGGCGTGGCCGACCGCCCAGATCGCCGTCATGGGTGCCCAGGGCGCGGCGAACATCGTGCACCGCAAGACGCTGGCCAGGGCCGTCGAGGACGGCGAGGACGTCGACGCACTGCGGGCCCGGCTGCAGCAGGAGTACGAGGACACGCTGTGCAACCCGTACCAGGCCGCGGAGCGCGGCTACGTCGACGCGGTCGTCCCGCCTTCGCACACACGCGGGCACGTCGCGAGGGCCCTGCGCCTGCTGCGTGACAAGAGGGAGAGCCTGCCGCCCAAGAAGCATGGGAACATCCCGCTATGAGCGGAGCTTGCGGAGCGAGTCCTCGACGTTCAGGCCGCCTCGCAGCGGGCGAGGAGGCGGCATGAGTGAGCGACCCCACCTGCGGATCGTCCGAGGTGACCCTTCGGACGAGGAACTGGCCGCTCTCGTGGCGGTGGTGACGACGCTGGGCGCCGGTGAGGAGCCGCCTCCGGAGCGGCCGTCGGCGTGGTCGGACCGGCGTGTACAGGTGCGTGAGCCGCTCGCGCACGGTCCCGGCGCGTGGCGTGCGTCGGGCCTGCCGCGCTAGTCGGGCTCCCGCTCGCGGTTGTTGAGGATCAGGATGCCGGGGACCACGACCACCAGGTAGAGGCCCATGCCGTAGGCCACGTCGCGGACACGGGCGCGGTCATCGTCGCTGCCCGCGAACCACAGCGCGGTGCCGAGCGCGGCCAGCAGCAGGATCGTGCCCGCCATCACCTTGGCGAACTTCTTGTAGGAGCACCAGCGGGAGCAGCCGCCGGTGATGCTGTGCCGGCACAACCGGTTGCCGCTTGCGCTGGTGGGCATCTGCACCGCGCGGTCAGAGTGCCGCATGCGCATATCCTCGCTACCGGCGGCCTCGCCCGACAAGTCCGCCTGACACACTGCTCCACATGCGGAGCCCCTGGACAGCCATGTGGGCGCTCTGCGCGTGCTTCTTCATGATCATGCTCGACTCGACGATCGTCACCGTCGCCATCCCGACCATGCTCACCGACCTCGACGCGAACCTCAACGAGGTCGTGTGGGTGAACAGCGTCTACCTGCTGGCCAACACCGTTCCGCTGCTGATCACGGGCCGGCTGGGCGACCGGTTCGGGCCCAAGACCGTCCTCGTCGCGGGGCTCGTCGCCTTCACCGCGGCCTCGACCTGGTCAGGGCTCGCCCAGACGGCGGGCGAGCTGATCGCCGCACGCACCCTCCAGGGGCTCGGCGCCGCGCTCATGACGCCCCAGACGCTGTCGTTCATCACGAGGCTGTTCCCGCCGGAGAAGCGTGGCCTGCCGATCTCCATCTGGGGGTCCGTCGCCGGGGTCGCCACCCTGGCCGGACCGGTCCTCGGCGGACTGCTCGTCGAGAACGTCGGGTGGCAGTGGATCTTCCTGGTCAACATCCCGATCGGGGTCGTCAGCCTCGTGATCGCCGTCGCGGCACTGCCCAACTGGCAGCCGAGGCGAGCGCTGCGGTTCGACCCCGTCGGGACGGCACTGTGCGCGCTGGGCCTGCTCGCGCTCGTGTTCGGCGTGCAGAACGGCCAGCACTACCACTGGGGACCGGTGTTCGGCTCGCTCACCATCGTCCACGTGCTGATCGTGGGGGTCCTGCTGCTGGCCGTGTTCGTGTACCGGCAGGTCACCGTCAGGGCCAGGGAGCCGCTCGTGCCCAACGAGCTGTTCCGCGACTCGACCTTCACCTACGCCAACCTCGCGCACGCGGCCATGGGCTTCGCGATGACCGGCATGTTCCTGCCGCTGGTCCTCTACGTGCAGACCGTCCTCGGGCTGTCCGCGCTGGCCTCGTCGCTGCTCGCCCTGCCCATGGCGGTCACGGCCGCGATCGCGTCCACGGTGTCCGGAACGCTCTGGCACCGGCTCGGCGCCCGCACGCTGATCATCGCCGGGTTCGCCACCCTCGCCGCCGCCGTCGGCGTGCTCGTCTACCAGGCCGCGCCGGACACCGACCCCGCGACGCTCGTGCCGGGGCTCGCGGTCGCGGGGCTCGGCATCGGGTTCGTGTTCTCGCCGCTGACCACCGCCGCGACGGCCGGGATGCCGCCGGACCTGGCCGGGGCGGCCTCGGGGGTCTACAACACGGCCAGGCAGGTCGGCGGCGTGCTCGGCAGCGCGGCGACCGGGCTCGTGCTGCAGCTCGGGGTCGCGTTCGCGGTGCCGGACGCCGCGCGTGCGTACGCGGAGCGGCTGCCCGTGCGCTACCGCGAGGAGTTCGTCCAGCGGGTCACCGAGGCGGCGAACACGCCGAGCCAGTTCGACACGACCAGCCCGCCCGTGCCCAGCGGCCTCGACCCGAACGTGGCGGGTCTCGTCAGGCGGATCGTCACCGAGGTGTTCCACAACGGCTTCACGGTCGCCGCGAAGGCCAGCCTCATGCTGCCGATCGCGGTACTGATCCTCGGCATCGTCGCGGCGACGGGCATCCGGGTCCGCACGCGAGATCGAGTGTCCTAGAGTCCGCCACGTGCAGTTCGTGCTCGCCTCGCAGTCACCAGCCCGCCTGATGGTCCTCCGTGGTGCCGGTATCGAGCCGGTCGTCCAGGTGTCCGGAGTGGACGAGGACGCGATCGTCGCCTCGCTACCGGAGGGCTCCGGGCCGGAGGACACGGTCACCGCGCTCGCCGAGGCGAAGGCCAGGACCGTCGCGGCCGACCACGACGACGCGGTGGTCGTCGGCTGCGACTCGATGCTCTTCCACGGCGGCGAGCTGGCGGGCAAGCCGGGCAAGGTGGAGCTGGCCCGCGAGCGGTGGCAGCGGATGGCGGGCAGCACGGGCGCGCTGCTCACCGGGCACGCCGTGCTGCGCGTACGTGAGGGGGCGGTGGAGACGGCCGTGACCGGGACCGTCAGCACGACGATCCGGTTCGGGTCACCCGCCGAGGAGGAGCTCGAGGCCTACCTGGCGACGGGCGAGCCGCTCGGCGTCGCGGGCGGGTTCACCCTCGACGGCTACGGCGGCTGGTTCGTCGAGGGCGTCGACGGCGACCCGTCCAGCGTGATCGGCATCAGCCTGCCGCTGACCCGGCGCCTGCTGCGTCACGTGGGCGTCTCCGTGGTCGACCTCTGGCGTTAGGGGCACGGGTTCAGCAGGTTGTCGCGGTCCACCGCGACGACGGGCCAACCGGGAAGCGACTCGAGGTCGTCGTAGTTCCTCGTGCAGCCGAGGTCCTGGCTGCGCAGGTTGTAGACCCGCACGAACACCGGGGTCCTCGAGCAGTCGTCGCCTGCGCCGCGGTCGCAGCGGTGCTGGGCCACGAGGATCTCCGCGCCCGTGTCCGGCGTCACCTCGGCGAGGGCGAGGTAGCCCGCGTCGGACTGGAACGACTGGGCCAGCTCGTTCCACTTGGTGGACCGGCCGACCACGATCTGCCCCACGATGCCGTCGGGGGACTCGCCACGTAACAGGCACGCGGCGAGCGTGCCGGGCACGCACTGCAGCGACTCGGGTCCGAGCTGGGCGCCCATGCTGGTGATCGTCGCCTCGACGACGTCGCTGGAGCCCGCGCCGCCGATGCGGAGCCTGCCCGACATGTTGCCGTTGTCGGCGACGAGCTCGACCTGGGTGCCGCCGACGTTCGTGGTCGCGAGCACCTGGCACGGCTGGACCAGGCAGCCGTCGACGCCTGCCCCGCCGCCCGGCGTCGACGCTGTGGTCGTCGTCGCGTCCGACGCCGCCGCGTCGCGGTCCCGCAGCGACGCCGCGACCGCCAGCGCACCCGCCGCGACCAGCGCACACGCCGCCGCGGTGATCACGACGGCCCACGGCCGCCCCACCCTTGCCATGGCCTACCCCCGTCAGTCCCGTGAGCTTGCTCTCAGGCTCCATGCTCCCGCAGGGTCCGTAGACTTCCCAGACAACGACAGTCTGCCGCCTCGTGTAAGGGGGAGTGTGGGCGTGCCCCAGCTCAGCAAGGTCCTGGTCGCCAACCGGGGCGAGATCGCAGTACGGGTGATCCGCGCGTGCAAGGACGCCGGCCTGTCGAGTGTCGCCGTGTACGCCGACCCCGACCGGGACGCGATGTTCGTCCGGCACGCCGACGAGGCGTTCGCGCTCGGCGGTGCCACGGCGGCCGAGAGCTACCTGAACATCGAGAAGCTGTTGGACGTGGCGGCCCGTGCCGGTGCCGACGCGGTGCACCCCGGCTACGGCTTCCTCTCGGAGAACGCCGAGTTCGCCCAGGCAGTCATCGACGCGGGCCTCACCTGGATCGGCCCCGGTCCGCAGGCCATCCGCGACCTCGGCGACAAGGTCACCGCCCGGCACATCGCGACCCGTGCGGGCGCGCCGCTGGTGCCCGGCACCAAGGAGCCGGTCGACGGGCCGCAGGAGATCATCGCGTTCGCCGAGGAGCACGGGCTGCCGGTGGCGATCAAGGCGGCGTTCGGCGGCGGCGGGCGCGGGCTCAAGGTGGCACGCACGGTCGAGGAGATCCCCGAGCTGTTCGACTCGGCGGTCCGCGAGGCGGTCGCGGCGTTCGGGCGGGGCGAGTGCTTCGTCGAGCGCTACCTCGACCAGCCCAGGCACGTCGAGGCGCAGGTCATCGCCGACCTGCACGGCAACGTCATCGTGGTCGGCACACGCGACTGCTCGCTGCAGCGCCGCCACCAGAAGCTGGTCGAGGAGGCCCCGGCGCCGTTCCTGACCGAGGTGCAGCGCTCGTCGATCCACGAGTCGGCCAAGGCCATCTGCAAGGAGGCCGGCTACTCCGGTGCGGGCACGGTCGAGTACCTGGTCGGCAAGGACGGCACGATCTCCTTCCTCGAGGTCAACACGCGGCTGCAGGTCGAGCACCCGGTGTCCGAGGAGACGGCGGGTATCGACCTGGTGCGCGAGCAGTTCCGCATCGCGGCGGGCGAGAAGCTGCGGTTCACGTCGGACCCGGAGCCCCGGGGCCACTCGATCGAGTTCCGGATCAACGGCGAGGACGCGGGCCGTGGTTTCCTGCCGGCGCCGGGCGTGGTCACCACGTTCGTGCCGCCGGACGGTCCCGGTGTGCGGGTGGACACCGGCGTCGAGTCGGGCACGGTCATCGGCGGGCAGTTCGACTCGCTGCTGGCCAAGGTGATCATCTCCGGCGCCACCAGGGAGGAGGCCCTGGAGCGGTCACGGCGTGCGCTGGACGAGATGGTCGTCGACGGCATGGCGACCGTGCTCCCGTTCCACCGCGTGATCGTGCGCGACCCGGCCTACGTCGGTGACGGAAAGTCGTTCAGCGTGCACACCCGCTGGATCGAGACGGAGTTCGACAACACCATCGAGCCGTTCACGGCGAGCGAGGACCTGCCCGAGGCCGAGGAGCGCCAGAGCGTCGTGGTCGAGGTGGGCGGCAGGCGGCTGGAGGTGTCACTGCCGGGTGGCCTCGCCGTCGGCACCGCGGCCCCGAAGGCGGCAGCGGCGAAGCCCCGCAAGCGCGCGGGCGCCAAGGCGACCGCCGCCTCCGGCGACGCGGTGTCCGCACCCATGCAGGGCACGATCGTCAAGATCGCGGTGGAGGACGGCCAGACGGTCGCGGCGGGTGACCTCATCGTGGTGCTGGAGGCCATGAAGATGGAGAACCCGGTGACCGCCCACAAGGCAGGAACGGTGACCGGCCTGACGGTGTCCACGGGCGAAACCGTCACGCAGGGCAGCGTCCTGTGTGAGCTGAAGGACTGAGACCCAGCTCGGACGAGCAAACAGACCGTGCAACCCCGCAACACCGTGAGCGGGCCGCCGGTGTCTGGACTGACGAGCACGGAAGTCCCTGCGCGAGGAACGAGCCCAGGGACTTCCGCGCGCAGGAGGGAAGACGCCGGATGAAGGCCCGCTCACCAGCGAGCGGAGCGAGCCAAACCAACACCGTGAGCGGGCCGCCGGCGTCTGGACTGACGAGCACGGAAGTCCCTGCGCGAGCGAAGCGAGCCCAGGG
>NZ_SOCP01000031.1 GCF_004364325.1 Actinophytocola oryzae
GGTCCCATTCCGAACCCGGAAGCTAAGCCCTCCAGCGCCGATGGTACTGCACTCGCTAGGGTGTGGGAGAGTAGGACACCGCCGGACTTTACTTCGCAAGAGGCCCCCCGGACCCCCGGGGGGCCTCTTGGCGTGCCCGAGTGTTCAAATAGATGCATAGTGACGTGCCCCAGCCCAGGAGGAACAGTGTCGGACCGCAACCGCGACGAGTCTGAGAGCGGTGGCGCGCGCAACCGAGACCGCGACTCCAACCGCCGCGACCAGGGTGGCGCTCACCGCGACCGGGGCGGCTACCGCCCCACCCGCGACCGCGACAGCCGTGGTGGCTACCAGGGGCAGGACCAGTCCCGCCAGTCCTACCGCAAACGCGACGACGACCGGGCTGGCGGCGGGTACCGACAGGACCGCGGCTCCTACGGCGGCCGTCCCCGCAGCGACGACAAGGACTCCCGCGGCCAACGAGGCGACCGCACTGGTGACCGCGGCAACGACCGGGGCAGCTACCGCGGCGGCGACCGCGACCGCCCGGCCCGCTTCGAGGGTTCGAACCGCAGCTCGGACCGCGATCGAGGCGGTTCCCGCCCAAACCGCGACGACCGAGGCGGCTTCCGCACCTCTCGCGACGACCGCCCCTACCGGTCAGGCTCGCGTGACGACCGCCGGGACTCCGGAAGCCGCGACTCAGGCGGCGGCTACCCCCGCCGCGACCGCGACGACCGTCCTCGCACCGGCTACCAGGGCAGCGGCGGCTACCAGGGCAACCGCGGCCAAAGCTCCGGCGGCCAGAGCTCCGACCGCTCCGACCGCTCCAGCCGACCCAACCGCTTCTCGACCGACCGACCCAGCCGCAACTTCCGCGACCGCGACGACCGCCCTAGCCGCGACGACCGCCCCACCGGCGACCGCGGCTTCCGTAACGACCGCTCCCGAGACGACCGCGGCCAGCGCGGCGACCGTGACTTCCGCAGCGACCGCCCCTCCCGCGACGACCGTCCACGCTCAGACCGTCCCCGCGACGACCGAAGCTCCCGGACCGATCGCGGCACCCGCGACGACCGCAACTACCGCGGGGCCCGCGATGCCGACTCCCGCGGCTCTCGCGACTTCGGTGACGACCGTGGCTCCCGAGACGACCGTGGCTCCGGACCTGACCGTGGCTCCCGTGATGTACGTGGCTTGCGCGATGACCGTGGCTCCCGCGACGACAGGAACTCCCGCGACGACCGGGGCCAGGAGCGCACTGGCTTCCGCCCGAACCGCTTCCGCGACGGCGACAGTGGCACCGCCCGAGAAGACCGCTCCAGCGGCGGTTACCAGGGCGACCGTGAGAGCCGTTCAGGCGGTGGCTACCGAGGCGACCGGGAGAACCGTACGAGTGGCGGTTACCAGGGCAGCAGGGACAACCGCTCCAGCAGTGGCTACCAGGGCAATCGAGACAGCCGCTCCACCGGTGGCTACCAGGGCAACCGCGAGAACCGTTCAACTGGTGGTTACCAAGGCGACCGGGAGAACCGCACGAGCGGTGGTTACCAGGGCAACCGGGACAGCCGGTCCGGCGGTGGCTACCAGGGCAATCGCGACGACCGTCCGCGTGGCAGCTTCGGCAACCGCGAGGACACTCGAGGCGGCAGCGGCTTCCGTCCCAACCGCGACGACACTCGCTCCGGTGGGAACCGTCGGGACCGGGACGACCGTCCCGCTCGGGACCGCGACGAGCGTGCCGGTGGTTATCGGGGCAACGACCGTCAGGGGCGTTTCCAGGACCGTGACCGGTCGGCCCGATCGGGCAACGTTTCGCCTTCCCAGGACCGGGAGGCACCCGAGACCGAGGAAACGACCCAGGAGCCGACCAGCGGCTTCGCCCGTCGCAACCACTACCGCAACACCACCGGCGGCGAAGGCCGCTCGAACGGCTACCGCTCGCGTGAGACCTCCGACAACGCCCCCGTCTACGACGTCGAGCCACCTGAATACGAGGACGTGACCGCAGTCGGGGACCCGAACGGCGGTAGCACCCTCGAGGAACCCGAGAACCATTCAATCGAGCCAACCGGCGACGTCCCGGTCTCCACGCCGCACCACACCGTCACCGACGAGCCGGCGGCGTCGGAAGCACCGACCGAAGCCGACTCCGCCGAGGAACCTGCCGGCGACGCCACCGCGCACGCCGAGCCGGCGACTTCGACAACTGCGGGTTCAGCACCGTCGGCGACCTCGACAACGCAGGGGACTTCGGCAGCATCGGCAACGCCGGGGACTTCGGCAACGTCAGCAGCGTCGGCGACCTCGGGGACTTCAGCTGAATCCGACACGACCGACGTTGGTGTGGAGTCAGCCGAGGCCAAGGACACTGCCGAGCGGGCCTCAGGCGACCAGCTCGAAGCCGGCGAGCCGGCAGACGGTTCTGACCCAGTCAGCCCGGCGGCCGGCCTGACTGGGTCCGGTCCGGGCGACGTGCCTGGGACAGCCGTCCACGAGACCTCCGCCACCGCGACTGCCCCGAACGAGACGGGCCCGGCCGACACGCCGGACGCCGCCCTCAACGGAAGCGGCCCGGTCGCGGACGCCGAGGTGCTCCAGGTGGTTCGCCAGACCACCTCCGGTGCGTTTACGGAGCCTGCCTCGGTCGAGGACTCCCAGGCGACTGAGCGGGTCGGCGACGCGACCACCGCCGCCCCGCCCCAGCCTGTTCGGAACGACACCGGTTCGAGTGACTCGGCCGACAGGCCTTCCATCGACCAGAACGTGAGCGGTCCGGTCGACGAGCCCCAGACGCGCGAGCCGAGTCGCGAGGCCGCGGCCGGCGACTCGACCGAGCCGGCCTTGGCCGACGGCGTTCGGCCGAGTGGTGCGGCCGTCGAAGCCGTCGCGGCGGCCGACGCCGGCGACGAGCCAGTCACCGGCACAGCTGCCGCCGACGCCGGTTCCGCCGACGCCGGTTCCGCCGACGCCGACGTCGACTCCACCGCCGATGCGGATGCCGAGGCCCGTGCGGATGACGCCGATGCGGCACAGGGCCACGTCGCCGACGCCCCCACTCACGTCGAGTTCCGTCGTGACGGTGAGCCTGAGATTCCCGAGGACATCTCCTTCTCCGACCTCGACCCCGACGCCCGGCGTGAGCTGAAGAGCCTCTCCAAGTCCGTCGCCGAGCTTGTCGGGCGGCACCTGGTCGCGGCGGGTGTGCTCATCGACGAGGATCCGGAGCTCGCCCTCGCCCACGCGCGGTTCGCTCGTACCCGTGCCTCACGGGTGGCCGTCGTGCGGGAGGCGGCCGGGATCGCCGCCTACCACGCCGGTGAGTGGGCCGAGGCGCTCGGCGAGTTCCGTGCCGTCCGGCGGATGACCGGCTCGCAGACCCTCCTCCCCGTGATGGTCGACTGCGAGCGGGCTCTCGGCCGCCCGGAACGCGCACTCGAGCTGGCCGCCGAGGCCAGGGACCTCACGCCGGACGTCCAGGTCGAGCTGCGGATCGTCGCGGCGGGTGCGCGTCGTGACCTCGGTCAGCTCGACGCGGCCGTCGTCGCTCTCCAGGGGCCCGATCTCGACGCCAAGCGTCGTGACCCGTGGAGTGCGCGGCTCTTCTACGCCTACGCCGACAACCTCGCGGCCGCCGGCCGTACGGACGACGCCATTCGCTGGTTCCTCAACGCCGCCGAGGCCGATTTCGACGAGGAGACCGACGCCGCCGAACGTGCTACCGCCCTGAGCACGTCATGACCCTCCTCGACGACTACGACGCGCTCCTTTTCGACCTCGACGGGACCATCTATCGAGGCGAGGAGGTCGTGCCGGGGGCCGACCGGGCGGTCGAGGCGGCCCGCGCCCAGCAGGTGAAGGTCCGCTTCGTCACCA
This sequence comes from Actinophytocola oryzae, assembly GCF_004364325.1. Taxonomy (GTDB): domain Bacteria; phylum Actinomycetota; class Actinomycetes; order Mycobacteriales; family Pseudonocardiaceae; genus Actinophytocola; species Actinophytocola oryzae. Next base: position 3,856 of record NZ_SOCP01000031.1, read on the forward strand.
ACAACGCCTCCCGGGGGCCGGACGAGGTCGCCGAGCACCTGACGCGCATCGGGATCCGGTCGACGCCCGAGGAGGTCAGTACCAGCTCCCAGGCCGCCGCAGCGGTCCTCGCCGAGAAGCTTCAGCCCGGTGCGACCGTCCTGGTGGTCGGTTCGGACGCGCTCGTGCACGAGGTGGAGCTGAAGAACCTCGCCACCACCCGCCTCCACGACGACTCCGTCCAGGCGGTCGTCCAGGGCCTCAGCAAGGACGTCGGCTGGCGCGACCTCGCCGAGGCGACGGTCGCGATCCGGGGTGGGGCGTTGTGGGTCGCCTGCAACGTCGACCCGACCCTGCCGACCGAGCGTGGTCCGCTGCCCGGCAACGGTTCGCTCGTCGCCGCGCTCCGGACGGCCACCGGCAGCGAGCCGGTCGTCGCGGGCAAGCCGGCGACGCCGCTGATGGACGAGGCGCAGCGGTCTGCCGACGCCGAGCGGCCGCTTGTCGTCGGTGACCGGATGGACACCGACATCGCGGGTGCGGTCAACGCCGGGCTCGACTCGCTGTTGGTGTTCTCGGGGGTTTCCACTCCGCAGGAGCTGCTCGACGCGACCGAGGACCTGCGGCCCACCTACGTCGGTCTCGACGTGGCGGCTGTCACCCGGGAGGGTGTGCGGATCGACACCAACAGGGCATGGGCGGACGCGGTGCGTGAGGCGCTTGGCCGCCTCGGTCTCGAGCATGAAGTAGCGTGACGGTGTGCAGTTCGACACCGACCAGGCCGCTGAGGTCGACACCAGCGACATCGACGAGGCGATCGCAGGCACCCGCAACCTCGACGCCGTCCCGCTGACCGAGCACGTCGGCCGGTTCGACGCGGTGCACGTGGCGCTGAACGAGGCGCTCACCAGCATCGACACGGACTGACCCGGTGACGAGGAGGGCCAGGCTCGACGCCGAGCTGGTGCGGCGTGGTCTCGCTCGTTCCCGTGAGCACGCGTCGCAGCTCATCGCGGACGGCCGGGTGACCGTGCGGGGCACGGTGGCCGGCAAGCCGGCCACGGCTGTCGAGACCGACGCGCCCGTGGTGGTGCGTGACCTCGACGACGACCAGGACTGGGCGTCGCGTGGCGCGCACAAGCTCATTGGCGCGCTCGACCGGTTCCCGGTGAAGACCGACGGACGTCGCTGCCTCGACGCGGGTGCGTCGACCGGCGGTTTCACCGACGTGCTGCTGCGTCGCGGGGCGGAGCGCGTGGTCGCGGCGGACGTGGGTCGCGGTCTGCTGGTGTGGCGGCTGCGGACCGACGAACGGGTCACGGTGCTCGACAGGACGAACGTGCGCGCGCTCACGCCGGAGCAGGTCGGGGGACCGGTCGACCTCGTGGTCGCAGACCTCTCGTTCATCTCGCTGCGGCTCGTTCTCCCGACGCTTCTGGCGTGCACGACCGACGACGCCGACCTGTTGCCGATGGTCAAACCGCAGTTCGAGGTCGGTAAGGAGCGGCTCGGTTCCGGCGGGGTGGTGCGTGACCCGGCGTTGCGTGTCGACGCCGTGCGGTCCGTGCTGGCCTCGGCGGCCGAGCTGGGGCTGCGGGCGCACGGTGTCGTCGCGAGCCCGCTTCCCGGTCCGTCGGGGAATGTCGAATACTTCGTGTGGCTGCGTCGTGGGAACCCTCTCGATGACACAGCCGTGTTAGACCTCGTGGAGATCGCCGTTCGAGAGGGGCCGCAATGACCGCGCGTGAGGTGCTCCTCGTCGTGCACACCGGCCGCACCGACACCCGTCATGCCGCTGAGAAGGTCGCCGGCTGGTTCGCCGACGCCGGTATCGCGTTGCGGGTGCTGGAACGTGAGGCACCCGACCTTGGCCAGTCCTGCTACCAGCGGGTCGTGCCGTTCGGGTCCCAGGCCGCCGAGGGCACGGAGCTGGTGTTCGTGCTCGGCGGGGACGGGACGTTACTGCGGGCCGCGGAGCTGGCGCGGCCTGCCGGGGTGCCTGTGCTGGCCGTCAACATGGGTCGTGTCGGTTTCCTGGCGGAGGCCGATGCCAACGTGTTGGACGAGGCCGTCGCGCAGGTCATCGACGGGCACTACGAGGTCGTCGACCGGATGACCGTGGACGTGCGGGCGACGCTGGGGAACCGGCAGCTCGCGCGGACGTGGGCGCTCAACGAGGCCAGTGTCGAGAAGAGCAGCCGCGAGCGGATCCTGGACGTGCGGATCGAGGTCGACGACCGGCCTGTGTCGTCGTTCGGCTGCGACGGTGTGTTGTGTGCGACGCCGACGGGGTCGACCGCGTACGCGTTCTCCGCGGGTGGGCCGGTGGTGTGGCCGGACGTGCAGGCGCTGCTGGTGGTGCCGAGCAACGCGCACGCGATGTTCGCGAGGCCGCTGGTGGTGTCGCCGGACTCGAGGATCGCGGTGGAGGTGGATCCGTCCGGGCATCCCGCGGTGTTGTGTTGCGACGGTCGCCGCACGTTCGTGCTGCCGCCCGGGGCGCGGGTCGAGGTGGCGGGCGGGGAGATCCCGGCGCGGCTCGTGAAGTTGCGTCAGGGGCCGTTCACCGACCGGCTCGTGGAGAAGTTCGAGCTGCCCGTGCAGGGTTGGCGCAGCCCACGGCCCTGAATCGAACACACTAGCGGGTCGTGCGAGCTTTTGTCGGTGGGAACCGATAAAGTGCGCGCTGTGTTGGCCGAGATGCGCATCGAGGGCCTCGGCGTGATCGACGAGGCCACTCTCGAGCTCGACCCGGGACTCACCGTCGTGACTGGTGAGACGGGTGCGGGCAAGACCATGGTGGTCACCGGGCTGCATCTGCTGTCCGGTGGCCGTGCCGAGGTGTCCAAGATCCGCAGCGGTGCGGGGAAGGCGTCGGTGGAGGGCCGTTTCTCGGCGCCACCGGGTAGCGCCGCGGCCAAGGTCGCGAGCGACGCGGGCGCCGAGCCGGACGACGAGGGTACCCTGATCGCCCTACGCAGCCTCAACGCCGACGGGCGGTCCAGGGCGCACCTGGGTGGCCGGTCGGTGCCGGTCGGGGTGTTGTCGGACCTGTCCGAACAGCTGATCGCGGTGCACGGGCAGAACGACCAGCTGAAGCTCATGCGGCCCGCGGAGCAGCGGTCCGTGCTCGACCGGTTCGCCGGTGAGGGGCTGGCAGGTGCGCTCGCCGAGTACCGCAAGGTGCGTGACGAGTGGGTGCGGGTCAGCACGGAGCTGACGGAGCGGGCCGCGCGTTCGCGTGAGATGGCGCGTGAGGCGGACCTGCTCAAGCACGGTCTCGCGGAGATCGAGGCGGTGGCCCCGACCCCGGGCGAGGACGACGAGCTGCAGGAGAAGGCGAAGCGTCTCGCGGATGCCGACCAGCTGCGTGAGGCGTCGACGGGTGCGGTGTACGCGGTGTCGGGTGCACCGGACGGTGACCCGGACGTGCCCGGCGCGTTGGGGTTGATCGCCGACGCGCGGCACCGGCTGTCGTCGTCGGACGACCCGCGTCTGCGTGAGCTGGAGCCGAGGCTGGCGGAGGCGGAGGCGCTGCTGGTCGATGTCGGCACCGAGCTGAGCAGCTATGTGGAGTCGCTCGACGCGGACCCGGCGGTGCTGGAGAAGGTGCTGGCGCGGCAGGCGGAGCTGAAGGCGTTGACCCGCAAGTACGCCGCGGACGTGGACGGGGTGCTGGCGTGGGCGGCGGACGCGTCGGAGCGTCTCGCCGGTCTGGACACGTCGGAGGGTGCGCTGGCGGAGCTGGCGAAGCGGCGTGACGAGCTGGCCGTGTCGTTGGCGGAGCTGGCCAAGCAGGTGACCGTGCTGCGGGTGGAGGCGGCGGACAAGCTCGCGCAGGCGGTGACGGTCGAGCTGGCGGGCCTGGCGATGGGTCAGGCGGCGATCGAGGTGATCGTCAGCACGCGGTGGGCGGAGCCGAACGAGCCGTACTCGTTGCGGGTCGCGGGTGGTGAGGGCCGGGAGGCGCTCGCGCACGCGGGACCGGAGGGTGTGGACGAGGTCGAGATCCGGCTGCGTGCGCATGACGGTGCGGTGGCGTTGCCGGTCCACAAGGCGGCGTCGGGTGGTGAGCTGTCCCGGGTGATGCTGGCGATCGAGGTGGTGTTGGCGCACACGGATCCCGTGCCGACGTTGGTGTTCGACGAGGTCGACGCCGGTGTGGGGGGGCGTGCGGCGGTCGAGATCGGGCGCAGGTTGGCCCGGTTGGCGTCGAGCCATCAGGTGATCGTGGTCACGCACCTGCCGCAGGTAGCGGCCTTCGCCGACCGGCACCTGGTGGTCGACAAGCAGGCCGCGGGCGGGATCACCCGCAGTGACGTGCGGCGGGTGGACGAGCAGGACCGGGTGATCGAGCTGGCCCGGATGCTCGCCGGTATGGACTCGACCGAGACGGGTCGGGCGCACGCCGAGGAGCTGCTCGCGGTCGCCGACGCGGACAAGAAGGCGACGCGCGGCAAGGGACGGAAGCGGAAGTAGGGCTGAGGAACCCGGGGACGTGGCCCCGGGTTCGCCTAGCTCGTCGTCAGCAGGCCCAGTCCGAGGGTCACCACGCCCACGCCGAGTGACAGGGCGCCGAGCCAGAGCAGCCAGATCAGCTTGTTGGGCCGGTTCACCTCGCCCCTGCCCATGGACGAGAAGAAGAAGCCGGCCGACATGAGGGCCGCCGCTGCCGGGGTACCGATCCTGGCCAGCCAGCCCAGGGCGCCGTCCATGGCTGTCGCGTCCGCCAGTAGCAGCGTGACCAGGCTCAACGTCACCAGCACGCCCGCGTGGGCGTGGCCTGCTCTGGCGAACGACTTCTGGAACGCCGTCATCGCCACCTTGCCCCGGACTATCCGGGTCATGAACCAGCCGCCGAACTCGATGCCCACGATCGTGAGGAGTACCGCGCCGGCGATGTGGCGGGACGCGTCGCTCATTGTCAGGGTCTGCACCTTGCCTCCTTTGGTAACGTCGTTACGAAACACCGTTACGGTAGAGTTGTCAAGATGGGTAGGCCAAAGCTGCACGACGACGCGCTCCGGGACCGGCTCATCGGCAAGGCCGCCGCCTTCGTCTTCGAGGACGGGGTCGACGCCCTGAGCCTTCGGCGGCTCGCGACCGCCGCCGGGACCTCGACCACCGCCGTCTATTCGCTGTTCGGGAACAAGGCGGGACTGCTCGAGAGCCTTTACCGTGAGGCCGCTCGGCGGTTCGGGGCGCGGCTCGCCCTGGTCGGAGTCACGGATGATCCTGTGGGTGACATCGTCCGGCTCGGGCTCGCCTACCGTGAATACGCGCGGGACGAACCGCACCTTTACGGAATTCTCTTCGCCAGGACCGAGGAGCCGGATCCGGAAGCCGGGGCCGAGGCCGCCAGGACGATCCGGCCGCTTCTCGACGCCGTGCGGCGCGGCCAGGAGGCCGGACGGCTCGTGGACGCGCCCGCCGACCGGATTGCCTTGTCCTGTTGGGGAATCGCGCACGGGCTCGTCTCGCTCGAGCTCGCGGGGACCGTGCCGGAGGGCCTCGACATCGCCGCCGGTTACGAGGACGCGCTGAACGCCATGGTCGCGGGATGGTCGACAAACCGTCCGTCGTGAACTGTCCGCGATGATCGTCCCAATGGGACAGACAACCCGATCGAGTGAATTTCTCGGCGTGGCGACCGGAATCACATCTGTGTGTTTGTCACCATCAGTCTCATGAAGCTCACCGGTCTTCTCGCACGATCGAACCAGGCAAAACCTGGGATCACCGGTATCGCGCGGGTCGACCGGCGCACGGGTGACCTTCTGCGGCGGATCGGGCCGGGCGACATCGTCATCCTCGACCAGGTCGACCTCGACCGCGCCACCGCCGACGCCCTCGTCGACGCCGACGTCAGCGGCGTGGTCAACGCCTCCCCGTCCATCTCCGGGCGGTTTCCCAACCTCGGGCCGGAGATCGTCGTCGGCGCCGGGATCGCGCTCGTCGACGGCACCGGGCCCCAGCTGCTCCGCAACGTCAGGGAAGGCAGCAGGGTCCGCATCGCCGACGGCGTGGTCCTCGTCGGCGACAGGGTGGCCGGCCGAGGCACGATGCAGACCGTCGAGTCCATCGCCGACCTCATGATCGCGGCCAAGGCGGGGCTCTCCGCGCAGCTCGAGGCGTTCTCCGCGAACACGATCGAGTTCCTCCGCCGCGAGAGAACCCTGATCCTCGACGGTGTCGGCGTGCCGGAGCTGTGTGCGCCGATCTACCGCAACCAGGTGCTCGTGGTCGCGCCGGGGCGTGACCACGAGGAGGACCTCAGGCACCTCAAGCGGTACATCAGGGAGCACCGGCCCGTACTGATCGGTGTGGACGGTGGCGCGGACACCCTGCACCACCTCGGATATCGCCCGAACGTGATCGTCGGCGACCCGGACCGGTTGTCCACCGACACACTGCGTAGCGGCGCCGAAGTCGTGGTGCCCGCCCACATGGACGGCCACGCGCCGGGGCTGGAGCGTGTGCAGGACCTCGGCGTCGGCGCGGTCACCTTCCCCGCCTCCGGCAATCCCGAGGACCTCGCGTTGCTGCTCGCCGACACCCACGGCGCCGACCTCGTCGTCACGGTGGGGTTCCAGGCCACGCTGCACGAGTTCCTCGACCGAGGCCGTTCCGGCTCCAACCCGTCGACGTTCCTGACCAGGCTCAAGCTCGGCAGCAGGGTCGTGGACGGCAAGGCGGTCGCGACACTGCACCGCAGCCGCGTGTCCATCGGCGCGGTCGTGCTGCTCGTGCTCGCCGCGTTCGTCGCCGTCGCGGCGGGCATCGCGGTCTCGGGCGTCGGCGGCGCCTACGCCGAATGGTTCGTCAACACCTGGCACGCCTTCACGAACTGGACCGGGGAACTCCTCTCATGATCTCGTTGCGGTACCACATCATCTCCATCGCGGCCCTCTTCCTCGCGCTCGCCGTCGGCGTCGTGCTCGGCTCGACGACGCTGTCCCGGTCCATGCTGTCCGGCCTCAGCAGCGACAACGACGACCTCGTGCGGCAGGTCCACGAGCTGCAGAGCGAGAAGAACGGCCAGGCGGCGCGGCTCGCCGACGCCGACCGCTTCGCCACGTCCGTCGGCCCGCTCGCCGTACAGGGCCAGCTCTCGCAGCGCACGGTCGTCCTCGTCACCACCTCCGACACCCGGCCCGCCGACCGCGACGCGCTCAGGACGCTGGTCGAGGGCGCGGGCGGCACCGTCACCGGCGAGCTGCAGCTGACCGAGCAGTTCGCCGACCCCCGCAAAGCCGACCAGCTCCGCGACATCGTCGTGCGGCTGCTGCCCGCCGGGGTCCAGCTGCCCACCGCGTCCGACCCCGGCACGCTCGCAGGCGGGCTCGTCGGACCGCTCCTGCTGATCAACAAGGCGAACAACGCGCCGCAGGCGTCGCCGGAGGAGACCGCGGCCGCGCTCGCCGGGCTCACCGAGGGCGGATTCGTCAAGGCCAGCCAGGGAATCCGGCCCGCGCAGCTCGCCATCGTGCTCACCGGCGGCGCCGAGGCAGGCGACGGCGCGGGCGACCGGGCCGCGACCATCGCACGGTTCGCCACCCAGGTCGACCGGTCCGGCGCGGGCACCGTCCTCGCGGGAACCTCGGGCTCGGCGGACGGCACCGGCGCGGTCGGCGTCGTGCGTGCGGACACGGCCGCGACCAGCATCCTGTCCACGGTGGACAACGCGCAGACCGCCGCGGGTCGCGTGGTGACCGTGCTCGCGCTGCGTGAGCAGCTCGAGGGCCGCACGGGCCGCTACGGCGACGCGGGCAACGCCGAACGGCCCTCGCCTGGCGCTCAGCAAGAGTAGTGTCACCCTCGGTGACGTTATGCCACGTCGGAGTGTCGGGTTCCGATCCCGAGAGCAGGTGATACGGTGAAACCCCGTGGAGAGTCAGGCGGGAAGCCCCGCTGCGAACGGTATCGCCAGTAACGGTTTTGGACCCAAGGCTCGGCCACGGGGGGCGTCCCTGGTGCAACACTCGCGTACGACCAAGTATGTGTTCGTGACCGGTGGAGTCGCTTCCTCGTTGGGCAAGGGCCTCACGGCGTCGAGCCTCGGTCAGCTGCTCACGGCACGCGGCCTGTGGGTCACCATGCAGAAGCTCGATCCCTACCTCAACGTCGACCCCGGCACGATGAACCCGTTCCAGCACGGCGAGGTGTTCGTGACCGAGGACGGCGCCGAGACGGACCTCGACGTCGGGCACTACGAGCGCTTCCTCGACCGGGACCTCGCCGGTGCCGCGAACGTGACCACCGGACAGGTGTACTCGCAGGTCATCGCCAAGGAGCGGCGCGGGGAGTACCTCGGTGACACCGTGCAGGTCATCCCGCACATCACCGACGAGATCAAGGCCCGCATCCGCAACATGGCCGAGCCGGACGAGGACGGTCACGCCCCCGACGTGATCATCACCGAGGTCGGCGGCACGGTCGGCGACATCGAGTCGCTGCCGTTCCTGGAGGCCGCACGGCAGGTCCGTCACGACGTGGGCCGCGACAACTGCTTCTTCCTGCACGTCTCGCTCGTGCCCTACCTCGCGCCGTCCGGTGAGCTGAAGACCAAACCGACGCAGCACTCGGTCGCCGCGCTGCGCAACATCGGCATCCAGCCCGACGCGGTCGTGTGCCGGGCGGACCGCGAGATCCCCAGCGGCCTCAAACGCAAGATCGCGCTCATGTGCGACGTGGACATCGACGCGGTCGTCGCCGCGCCCGACGCCCCGTCCATCTACGACATCCCGAAGGTCCTGCACACCGAGGGCCTCGACGCCTACGTCGTGCGCAGGCTGGGACTGCCGTTCCGTGACGTGGACTGGACGGTGTGGGGTGACCTGCTGACCCGCGTGCACGATCCGAAGGAGACCGTGCGGATCGCGATCGTCGGCAAGTACGTCGACCTGCCCGACGCGTACCTGTCGGTCACCGAGGCCCTGCGTGCCGGCGGGTTCGCCCACCGCGCGAAGGTCGACATCACGTGGGTCGCCTCCGACACCTGCGAGACCCCGGCCGGTGCCGCCGCCGCACTGTCCAACCTGGACGGTGTGCTCATCCCCGGCGGCTTCGGCGTCCGCGGCATCGAGGGGAAGATCGGCGCGATCCACTACGCGCGGGTGAACAAGATCCCGGTGCTCGGTCTGTGCCTCGGCCTGCAGTGCATGGTGATCGAGACCGCCAGGAACCTCGCGGGGATCTCCGACGCCAACTCGTCGGAGTTCGACGAGACCACGACGCACCCGGTGATCTCCACGATGGCCGACCAGGAGGACGTCGTGGCGGGGGAGCGCGACATGGGCGGCACCATGCGCCTCGGCGCGTACCCGGCGAAGCTGACCGCCGGCTCGGTGGTCGCACACGCCTACGGCACCAAGGACGTGTCCGAGCGGCACCGGCACCGCTACGAGGTCAACAATGCCTACCGCGACAAGCTGTCGAAGGCAGGCCTGAAGTTCTCGGGGCTGTCGCCGGACGGTCACCTGGTCGAGTACGTCGAGCTGGCGACCGACACGCACCCGTTCTTCGTCGGCACGCAGGCACACCCCGAGCTGAAGAGCCGCCCCACACGGCCGCACCCGCTGTTCGCGGGCTTCGTACGGGCCGCGCTGGCCCGCAAGGCGGCGGAGCGGTTGCCGGTGGAGCTGCCGGAGCCGTCCGGGGCGGGGGCTCGTTCGTGAGCGGGCCCGGCAGCCACGACTTCAGGGTCGTGTCGTCCAAGGACGTCTACGTGGGACGGATCCTCGCGCTGCGGGCCGACGAGGTCGCGATGCCCGGTGGCGGCACCGCCACCCGTGAGGTGGTGGAACACCTCGGCGCCGTCGCGGTCGTCGCGTTGGACGACGACGACCGCGTGACCCTCATCCACCAGTACCGCCACCCGGTGGGCAGGCGGCTGTGGGAGCTGCCCGCCGGTCTGATCGACCACCTCGGCGAGGACCCGGTCGAGACGGCCGGGCGCGAGCTGGTCGAGGAGGTCGGGCTCGCGGCAGAGCACTGGTCGGTGCTGCTGGACGTGGCCGCGTCGCCGGGCTTCACCGACGAGGCAGTCCGGGTGTACCTGGCGACGGGCATCTCGGCCGTGGACCGGGACCTGCTCGGTGACGAGGAGGCGGACCTGGTGGCCCGCACGTTCCCCCTGGCCGACGCGGTCCGGATGGTCCTCGCGGGTGAGATCGTCAACGCCGCCTCGGTGGGTGGCATCCTCGCCACGCACGTGATCCGGTCGTCCGGCGCGAGCCCACGGCCGACCGACGCGCCGTGGGTGGACCTGCCGACCCGCTTCGCGGCCCGCGAACAGGGCTGAGGCCCGTACCCCGCTCGCCGGTCTCCCCGGCGGGCGGGTTTGGCCTCCGGCCCCCGGTTCGACGCTACCGGGAGGCACCGACAGTTCCTGGTCGCCGACGGTTTCGCGGCTATCCGGGCGGCACCGACCTTCGCGGTCAGGCCAGGAGCGGGGCCAGGCGGTCGGCGATCTTGCGGTGGCCCTGGTCGTTCGGGTGCACGTTGTCCACGGTGTCGGTGGACTCGGTGATCCAGCCCTCGGTGTTGACGAAGCGGGTCCGCGAGTCGCCGAAGGCGGTGACCGCCGCCTGCGTCTCGGTGACGAACCGCTTGCGGAAGGTCTCCAGCGCGAGGATGTTCGCGTTCGGGTACTTCGCGCGGACGTTGCGCAGCAGTGTCAGGTAGGCGCTCTGGAACTGCGCGCCGGTGACGCTGTGGCCGACGTCGTTGGTGCCGAGGTTGATCACGACCGCGCTCGCCTGGTACCGCGAGAAGTTCCAGTCGGGCGCGTCCGCGGCGAGGCCGGTCTTGAGGAACCGCACGCTCATCCCGATGCACCCGTCGGCCGCCGGGTACAGGCACGCGCCACCCACCGCGATCTGCGTGTGCCCGGCGCCGAGCCGTTCCCCGACCAGCCAGCCGTACGCGGTCAACGCCTGCTTCGACGACAGCTGCCCGACCGTGATCGAGTCGCCCACGAACTCGATGATCCGCGACGGCGTCGGCGGCACCACCGTGCGGGCACCCGAGTCCAGGATGACGCCCTGGAACACCGCGTCCCCGTGGTAGGAGCCCGCCACCGGCCGGTACGACACCCGCAGCCGGTGCGTGCCGTTCGCCAGCGGTGTCGGCGTCAGGTTGACCGTGCCGCTCACGTTCTTGTACGACACGTCGGCGCCGCCGTCGATGCTCGCGAACAGGTCGATCGCGCCTCGCTGCCGGAGCTTCACCGTGGTGCCGGTGAAGCCGACCAGCACGTAGGCGCCTGCCCACTCCGACACGTACGCGGTCGACGAGCTGGTGTTCCAGCGGCCGTAGTACCTGATGTTCGAGTCCGTCGGGGTGCCGTCGCCGGTGGCGGCGACCGCGGGGGTGGCCACCACCAGAGAGGCGAGGCAGGCCACCGCGACAAAGAACGCACGCATCTCTACAGTCCAATCGCCGGGCGGATGATCGGCGCCAGCCGGTCGGCTACCTTGACGTGTCCCGCCTCGTTCGGGTGACCGTCGGTGTCCTCGTAGTCGGTCCCGACCGTCAACCAGCCCTCGGTGCTGATGTAGCGAACGTTTGCGTCGTTCACCGCACGGACCGCGGCCTGCGTCTCGGGCACGTAGCGTTTCTTGAAGGTCTCCATCGCGAAGATCACCGCGTTCGGGTACTTCGCCCGGATGGCCCGCAGGAAGTCGGTGTACTGGGCCTGGAACGTCGCGGCCGTGACGCTGTGGCCGATGTCGTTGGTGCCCAGGTTGATCACGACCGCGCTCGCCTGGTAGCGCGAGAAGTCCCAGGCCGTCGTGCCGGTGCTGGCCGTCTGGAAGAACTGCGTGCGCTGCCCGACGCAACCCGACTGGGCGACCAGGCAGTAGCCGGACCGGGCGATCTGCGTGTGCTGCACGCCGAGCCGCTCGCCGAGCACCCAGCCGTAGGCGTTCACCGCGAGGTTGTCCGTCAACGCGCCCGCGGTGATCGAGTCGCCGACGAACTCGACGACCTTTGTGGACAGTGACGGGCGGGCGGTGGTCGCGCCGGAGTCCAGTACCAGGCCGAGGAAGACGGTGTCGCCGGACCGGTAGGACACCCGCAGCGAGTGCGTGCCGGCGGCCAGTGGTGTCGGCGTCAGGTTCACCGTGCCGCGCACGCCCGCGTAGAACACGTCCGCGCGGCCGTCGATGCTGGCGTAGAAGTTCACCGCATCCCTGGCCTTCACCCTGACCGTGGTCCCGGTGAACCGGGTGGAGAAGTAGGCGCCCGTCCAGTTCGGCACGGCCGTCGTGGTGGTGTTGGACCAGCGGCCGACGTAGACGATGTTGGGATCGGAGACGTCGCCTGCCGCGGCGGACGCCGGGGGAGCGACGGTCAGGCCCGTCAACGCGACCACGAAGGCCGCCACAATGGACACGGCACGGAACATCGTCAGCACCCACCTCTCTGGGAGCGCTCCCAAATGTTCACTGATTGTGACCCATTGGTCACGAAGATGTCAACAGGTCAGGGAGCCTGCAGAACCGAGGCCATGAGCTGGGTGTCGGAGTACTCGGTCAGCTCACGCACCAGGCCGTCGGCCAGGCGGAAGACCCAGCAGTACTCGTTGTGGTAGCGCACCCCGTCGACGGTCGAGTTCCGTCCGCGCCCCTCGACGACCACGAGGTCGCCCTCGGCGACGAACCGGTGCGCGGAGATGATCGTGCGGCCACGCAGCTGCCGCGACATCGGCCGCAACAGGTCGTCGAGCACCGCCTGCTTGCCCGCGTAGGTCCCCGACCAGGCCGTCGTCCCGATGATCGTCCACCGGACGTCCTCGGCGAGCAGGTCCACGAACGGCCGCGAGTCACCCTTCGCGACCTGGTCGAACGCGTACCGCAGCGACTCCTTGTCCTCGGCGGCACCCATGGTCCGATCTAACTCCCTGGAGTGCGCTCCAGGTCAAGAGCCGTCGCGACCGGTTCCGCATTTTTTCTGGATTCTGCTGACCTGTGGCGGTATTCCGACCCCGTCACATCTGCGCGAACGAGATCAGCCGCCTGACGCCGCCGGGGGTGACGTACAGGACCCGCATCGGCGCCTTGGAATCCCGGACGGCTGTGGCGCCGGCGCACCGTGTGACCTCGACGCAGCTGATGTTGCCGCTGAAACTGCTCTTTCGCCAGATCGGCTCGGCGGTCATGGTGGATCCTCCCCAGATATACCGGAACGTCAATTCCGAACGGCAATTATCGCCAATATCCGGGCGGCTCAGAATCCGCTGCTCGGGTGTACGCGCGTCGGCGCTCCACCGAGCCACTCACGGTGTCGTGCCACCCGTGTGAGCTACCCCCCGAACTGGTGGCTCTCGACGAGGGCGGGCGAGTGCCTACATCGGACTCAAGCATGCTACCTTGGCGAATGCCTGGTGGATGTGGATCAGGCAGGCAAACTGCCAGGTGGCTATCAGCCATATGGTGGTCACTGGATAGAGTGATCTCACTCGGTGGACCACGAGTCTGAAAAGGAGAGACCTCGACATGCCTCGTCAGCGGGACCCTCGGTTCGCGAAACGGCTGGTCGGACGGCGTCTACGCGCGCTTCGAGACGGCCTCGGCCGCACGCAGCAGGACGTGGCGGACAGCATGGACTGGTCGGTCTCGAAGCTGATCAGGATCGAGAACAGCTCCGTCGGCGTCTCCACGTCCGACCTCAAGGCACTCATGCTCGAGTACGGGGTCGCCGAGGACGAGGCCGCCACGCTGATCGCCGTCGCGAAGGACAGCCGTCGCGACCCCTGGTACGCCCGATACGGCGACGCGGTGGACGGGGCCCTCAGGAAGCTGCTCGCTTACGAGGGTTCGGCCGTCGCGGCACACCAGTTCCAGCTCGAAGTCGTGCCAGGGCTCCTGCAGACCGAGGAGTACGCGAGGGCACTGCTGACGCTGTTCCTGCCGGCGGACCTCGTCGAGTCCGCGGTCGCGGCCCGGATGGAAAGGCAACGGCACTTCTTCGACGACGACGCGCCCGACCTGACCGTGGTCCTCTGGGAGGCGGTGCTTGCACCTGCCGTCGGTGGCGCACCGGTCATGGCGGGGCAGCTCGAACACCTGCTCACGATGATGAACGGCCCGAAGGTGTCGATCGAGGTGGTCCCCTTCTCGGTCGGCGCACATGTGGGCCTCGAGGGTTCCTTCACGCTGCTGGACCTGGACGTCGACGCCGATGCCGACACGGTCCTGTACGTGGAAGGGCGCGAGGACTACCTGACGAACCGGGACGACGAGCTGGTGGCGCCGTACTGGACCCGGTTCGACGCCCTGCGGAAGGTCGCCGAGACCAGTGCGGCCGCGACGGCGATGCTGGAACGGCATCTTTCTGCTCACCAACAACACCGATGAACCGGCACGGCCGGATGACGACAAGCAGGAGCATCAATGTGCGGCGGAGAGACTCCGCGGAGCGACAAGCTCGGGCAGTGTTTCGAGTTCTTCAAGGACACGACGGGCCCAAACGCAACAGGGCTGCAGAAGGTGCTGGTTTCGGTGGTTATCGGGTTCTCGCTGGTAGCGGCGATGGCCGTGATTGGGTCAGTTGTCTGGGGGATGAACTTGCTCAGGACCTTGCCTTACGCGGCCGGCGTGGTGACAGTGCTGGGCGGTGCCGGTTGGACGGTCGTCAAGAGGCGACGTGCTCCGGCCGCCGCGACGGGAGGAGAGACGGGCGCCGGTGAGATCGGAGAAGGTGAGCCGAAATAGTTCGCCCGTGGGGGACGCCGGCCAGGTCGACGTCCCCCACGACCGGCGTCAGATCACGTCGAGGTCCCGCTCGATCGCGGCCAGCTCCTCGGCGCTGCCCTGCACCTTCGGACCCGTGAACCACTTCCGTGCCGACACCAGCCACCAGATCCCGGCGAACCCGAGCACCACCAGCACGGCGATCGGGGTGTAGTTGAACGTCTTCACCGTGACCGGGTAGGCCTGCGGCAGCATGAACAGGATCGTGATCACCACGACCCAGCCGACCGCGACGATGCCGATCGGGCGGCTCCACCGACCCAGGTGCCACGGCCCCCGCTCGAACGCCTCACCCCGGCGCAACCGCAGGAACGTCGGCAACACATACGCGATGTACAGCCCGATCACCGCGATCGACGTGACCGCCGCGTACGCCGTGTTGTTCCACAGGTACGGCAGCCCCAACACGAACGCGCCACCCGCCGCCAGCCAGATGGCGTTCGTGGGCGTCCTGGTGCGCTTGTTCACCCGGTGCCAGAACGACGACCCCGGCAGCGCGCCGTCCCGGGAGAAGGCGTAGATCATCCGCGAGTTCGCCGTCACCGACGACATGCCGCAGAAGAACTGCGCCCCGATGACGATCAACAGCAGCAGCTTGCCGCCCGTCAGCCCGATCGCGTCGATGAAGATCTGCGCAGGCGGCGTCGCCGACGCCACCTCCTTGTCGTAGTCCTGGATCGCGAACGTCAACCCGATCAGCAGCACCCAGCCCGCCGCCAGCGACACCACGATCGACATCACGATGCCGCGCGGGCCGCTGCGGGCCGCGTCGTGCGTCTCCTCGGTCATGTGCGCGCTCGCGTCGTAGCCGGTCAGCGTGTACTGGGCCAGCAGCAGCCCCAGCAGCGCCACGTAGAACCCCGACGCCCAGCCCGTGTTGTTCACGAACTCGCCGAACACGAACCCCGCCGACTGGTGGTTGTCCGGCAGGAACACCAGCGCGCCCACGATCACCAGCA
Source organism: Actinophytocola oryzae (assembly GCF_004364325.1). GTDB lineage: Bacteria > Actinomycetota > Actinomycetes > Mycobacteriales > Pseudonocardiaceae > Actinophytocola > Actinophytocola oryzae. The sequence goes on from NZ_SOCP01000031.1 coordinate 19,553, forward strand.
CGCCGATCACGTGCCACCACACGCTGATGTCGTTGAGCAGCGACACGAGCTTCACGCCGAACGTGTTCAGCAGCCCGTGCAGCAGCAGGATGATCCCGAACAGCAGGATCGTGTGCCCCGGCGTCGCGGCGAACCCGAACTGCAGGTCGAGGAACGCGTTGAGGAAGAACGCCGCGCCGAAGTCGATGCCCGCGGTGACCGCGACCTGGCCCAGGAAGTTGAACCAGCCCGTGAACCACGACCACGCCGCCGCGTTGCGGGGCGCGAGCTTGGCCGACCAGTAGTAGAGGCCGCCAGCCGTCGGGAAGCTCGAACAGACCTCCGCCATCGCCAGCCCGACCATGAGCGTGAAGGCGCCGACGATCGGCCAACCCCAGACGATCATCACCGGGCCGCCGGTGTTCATGCCGAACTGGTACAGGGTGAGACAGCCGGACAGGATCGAGATGATCGTGAACGAGACCGCGAAGTTCGAGAACCCGGACATCCGCCGGGACAGCTCCTGTGCGTAGCCGAGCTCGTGGAGCCGCTTCTCGTCCTCGGTGGCTGACGCCGGCTTCCTGGATGTACGTTTTGGGCTGTCGGTGGTCACGAGGTGCCTCCCTAATGGGTCAGCATCAGTCCTTTGGGTGTTGAGATCGAGTCGGACGCGACTACAGTGGCCGTTGACAGGTCAGAGTGCACCGGTGTCAAGAAGGCGTCAATGGGTCAGCCCTGATCCTTTGGAGAGTGTTATGGGCCAGCGCGGCGGCATGCTCACCCTCGACCGGTTGCGGGCGCTGGTCGACGACGGGACGATCGACACCGTGCTCGTCGCGATCACCGACATGCAGGGCCGCCTGCAGGGCAAGCGCTGCGCGGCCGAGTACTTCCTCAACGAGGTCGTGCCCCACGCCACCGAGGCGTGCAACTACCTGCTCGCCGTCGACGTCGAGATGAACACCGTCGACGGCTACGCGATGTCCTCATGGGAGCGCGGCTACGGCGACTTCGTGCTGCGCCCCGACTTCGACACCCTGCGCCTCATCCCCTGGCAGGACGGCACCGCACTCGTCCTCGCCGACATCGAGTGGGTCGAGGGCGGCCCCGTGCCCGCCTCCCCACGGCAGGTGCTGCGCCGCCAGCTCGACCGGCTCGCCGAACGCGACCTCGCCGCCCACGTCGGCACCGAGCTCGAGTTCATCGTCTTCGGCGACACCTACGAGCAGGCCTGGCAGCGCGGCTACCGCGACCTGACGCCGGGCAACCAGTACAACGTGGACTACTCGATGCTCGGCACCGGCCGCGTCGAACCCCTGCTCCGCGCGATCCGCAACGGCATGACCGGCGCGGGCATGTACGTCGAGTCCGCCAAGGGGGAGTGCAACCCCGGCCAGCACGAGATCGCGTTCCGGTACGACACCGCGCTGTCCACCTGCGACAACCACAGCATCTACAAGACCGGCGCCAAGGAGATCGCGGCACAGCAGGGCAAGAGCCTCACGTTCATGGCCAAGTACAACGAGCGCGAGGGCAACTCCTGCCACATCCACATCAGCCTGCGCGGCACCGACGGCAGCGCGGTCCTCGCCGGTGACGGCGAGCACGGGTTCTCCACGCTGATGGAGCACTTCCTCGCCGGCCAGCAGGCCGCCCTGCGGGAGCTGACCTACTTCTTCGCCCCGAACATCAACTCCTACAAGCGTTACGCCGACGGCAGCTTCGCACCGACCACCGTGGCGTGGGGGATCGACAACCGCACGTGCGCGCTGCGCGTCGTCGGCCACGGCGAGTCGCTCCGCGTGGAGAACCGCGTGCCCGGCGGCGACGTCAACCCCTACCTCGCCGTCGCCGCGCTCATCGCCGCGGGCCTGCACGGCATCGAGAACGAGCTGCCGCTCGAACCCGAGCTGGTCGGCAACGCCTACGGCACCGACCGGCCCCGCGTCCCGGCCACCATGCGGGACGCGGCGCAACTGCTCGGCGAGAGCACGCTCGCCCGCGAGGCGTTCGGCGACGACGTCGTCGAGCACTACCTCAACAACGCGCGGGTCGAGCTGGCCGCCTACGACGCCGCCGTCACCGACTGGGAGAGGATCCGTGGCTTCGAACGCCTCTAGCCCACCGGTCATCGGCATCACGACCTACCTGGAGCAGACCAGGTTCGGGGTGTGGGACGTGCCGGCGGCGGTACTGCAGCGCGGCTACCTCGACGGCGTCGTCGCCGCGGGCGGAGTACCCGTGCTGCTGCCACCGGTCGACGGCATGAACGCCAACGTACTGTCGCGTGTGGACGGTCTGCTCGTCGCGGGCGGCGCCGACATCGACCCCGTGCACTACGGCGCGGCACGCAACCCGGCGACCGGCCCCGCCAGACCCGACCGCGACATCGCCGAACACACCCTCATCGAGGCGGCACTCGCCAACGGCGTACCCGTGCTCGGCGTGTGCCGGGGGATGCAGCTGCTCAACGTCGTACTCGGCGGCACACTGCACCAGCACATCCCCGACACCTTCGGCGGCACCGAACACCTGCCCAAGCCGGGCACGTTCGGACGCGTACCGGTGAAAACCGCGCCAGGCAGCCGGTTGGCGGCGATCGTCGGATCCGAAGTGGACGTGCACTGCCACCACCACCAGTCGATCGACCTGCTCGCCGCCGGACTGGTGCCCGTCGCGTGGGCCGGTGACGGCGTGGTCGAGGCCATCGAACTGGCCGGACCGGACTTCGTGCTGGCCGTCCAATGGCACCCGGAGGGAGACGGGATGAGCGCCGGGAACAGGCCCGCGAACGCCGAGCGGGAGCGAGGCCATGTCATGGACCACAGGCTGTTCCAGGCGTTGGTGGAGGCGTCGACCAGATGAGCGTCACCCAGGTGATCAACCCGGCCACCGAGGCCGTCGTCGCCGAGGTTCCCCGGCACACGGCCGAGGAGACCGACACGGCCATCACGCGAGCACACCGTGCCCAGCCGGCATGGAAAGCGCTTGCGCCCGCCGACCGGGCACGGCTGCTGCGCCGGTTCGCCGAAGCCGTCGACTCCGACGTGGACACTCTCGCCGACCTCGAGGTCCGCAACTCCGGCCACACCATCGGCAACGCGCGGTGGGAGGCAGGCAACGTCCGCGACGTCCTGCAGTACTACTCCGCCGCGCCGGAACGCCTGTTCGGCAGGCAGATCCCGGTGGCGGGCGGCGTCGACATCACCTTCGCCGAACCACTCGGCGTCGTCGGCGTGATCGTGCCGTGGAACTTCCCGATGCCCATCGCCGGCTGGGGCTTCGCGCCCGCGCTCGCCGCGGGAAACACCGTCGTGCTCAAACCCGCCGAGCTCACCCCACTGACCGCCATCCGGCTCGGCGAACTCGCCCGAGAGGCAGGCATCCCCGAGGACGTGTTCCAGGTGCTGCCCGGCGCCGGGTCCGTCGTCGGGCAGCGGTTCGTGGACCACCCGCTGGTGCGCAAGGTCGTCTTCACCGGCTCCACCGAGGTCGGCAGGCAGATCATGGCCGGCTGCGCCGCGCAGGTGAAGCGGGTGACCCTCGAGCTGGGCGGCAAGAACGCCAACCTGGTGTTCGCCGACGCGGACCTGGAGAAGGCCGCGGCCACCGCGCCCTACGGCGTCTTCGACAACGCGGGCCAGGACTGCTGCGCCCGCTCCCGCATCCTCGTGCAGCGCAGCGTGTTCGACCGGTTCATGGAACTGCTCGAACCGGCCGTGCAGGGCGTGGTCGTCGGCGACCCCGGCGACACGAAGACCGAGATGGGACCACTGATCTCGAAAGCACACCTCGCGAACGTGTCGTCCTACGTGGACGACAAGACCCCGGTGGCCTTCCGCGGCAGCGCACCACAGGGACCGGGGTTCTGGTTCCCGCCGACGGTCGTCACCCCGCACGCGGCCACCGACCGGGTGGTCACGGACGAGGTGTTCGGCCCCGTCGTCACGGTGCAGACCTTCGAGGACGAGGCAGACGCGATCAGGATGGCCAACGACACCGAGTACGGCCTGTCCGGCTCGATCTGGACCGAGAACCTCGGCCGCGCCATGCGGGTCGCCCGAGGTGTCGAGGCAGGCAACCTGTCGGTCAACTCGCACTCGTCGGTGCGGTACTCGACGCCCTTCGGCGGCGTCAAGCAGTCCGGACTCGGGCGAGAGCTGGGGCCCGACGCCCTGGCCGCGTTCACCGAGACCAAGAACGTCTTCATCGCGACAGAGGGGGAGTAAATGAGCGGAGCTGACGAACCAGGAACACCCAGGATGACAGCCCACCTGCGACTGGACGCACGAGTGGGACTTTCGCACGGGTTCGGTACGCGCCGAGGGAGCAAGATGCACAGCTCGCTCGTTGCCATGTGGACAGCGTCGGGCAAGGGGGCATCATGAAGCGATTGCAGGACCGGGTAGCTGTGATCTCCGGCGCGGCCAGTGGGATCGGCCTCGCCTCGGCCAGGCGATTCGCCGACGAGGGCGCCGTGGTCGTCGGCGTAGACCTCGACACCGACGCCATCGAGGCCCTCGCCAAGGACACCGGCGGCGCCGCGATCACCTGCGACGTCTCCGACGAACACGCGGTCGAAACCATGTTCGCGCAGGTCGTCGCCGACCACGGCCGCCTCGACATCGCCTTCAACAACGCGGGCATCTCCCCGCCGGAGGACGACTCCATCCTGACGACCGGCATCGAGGCGTGGGAACGGGTGCAGAGGATCAACCTCACCTCGGTGTACTACTGCTGCAAGTACGCGATCCCGCACATGCGCGAACAGGGCAAGGGATCGATCATCAACACCGCCTCGTTCGTCGCCGTCATGGGCGCCGCGACCTCGCAGATCTCCTACACCGCCTCGAAGGGCGGCGTACTGGCGATGACCCGCGAGCTGGGAGTGCAGTTCGCCCGCGAAGGCATCCGGGTCAACGCCCTGTGCCCCGGCCCGGTCAACACCCCACTGCTGCAGGAGCTGTTCGCCAAGGACGAGGAGAGGGCGCAGCGGCGGCTCGTGCACCTGCCCATGGGCCGCTTCGCCGAGGCGTCGGAGATCGCGGCCGCCGCGGCGTTCCTCGCGAGCGACGACTCGTCCTACATGACCGCGTCGACGTTCCTGGTGGACGGCGGGCTCTCGGGTGCGTACGTCACCCCGCTGTGATCGTGTCCATGCACGAAGGAGTGACCGCCGCGTTGTTCCGCCCCGTGCGGACACGCAACGCCTTCGAGGAGACGGTGGAACGGCTGCTCCAGGCCGTCCGGCTCGGCGTCGCCGCCCCGGGTGAGCGGCTGCCCGCCGAACGCGACCTCGCCGCGCGATTAGGGGTCAGCCGGGTGACGCTGCGCGAGGCCATCCGCGCGCTCGCCGACGCCGGCTACGTCAAGTCCCGGCGCGGCCGCTACGGCGGCACGTTCGTCGCCGAGTCCTTACCGGCCGCCGCGCCCCGCGAGGCACCGGCCGCCGACCTCGAGGACGTCCTGACCCTGCGCCACGTCCTGGAGAGCGGCGCCGCCGAGGCGGCCGCGGCCCGTGCGCTCACCCCGGCCGACCGACAGACCCTCACCGCCGCACTGCTCGAAGCGTCCTGTGTGGACACCGACGAGCTCGAGTACCGCCGCCGCGACTCCCGCCTGCACCTCGCCATCGCCGAGGCGGCGGGCGCGCCGTCGCTGACCACCGCGGTCGCCGACGTCCGGACCCGCGTCAACGAGCTGCTCGACGCGATCCCGCTGCTGTCCGCCAACATCGAGCACTCCAACGCCCAGCACCGGGCCGTCGTCGACGCGATACTGGCCGGGGACGCGCCCGCCGCCCGTCGCGCGATGGCCGAGCACCTCGACGGCACGGCCGCGCTCCTGCGGGGGTTCCTCTCACATGCGTAGCGGGCGGCCCTCGGCGTCCGTGCCGCCGCTCGCCAGCATGATGATCCCGTCGATGATGCTCCAGATGATCCCGACGCCGACGAGGCTCGTCACCAGCTGGGCGATCGCGATGCCGTTGTGGCCCGTGTAGAACCGGCCGATGCCGAACGGCAGCATGATCTGCAGGACTCCGGCCGCGACCCGGTACCGGTCCGACTGACCGGGCAGCGCGGGCGGCTGCGCGTGAGGCGTGTACATCGGCGGCCCGGACGGCGGCGGCAGCGCGGGCACGTTCATGAACGGCGGATACGGCGGCGGCAGGTCCGTGAACAGCGGTTTCAGGTCGGCGCGGGTCCTGGCCTCCAGCACGACGGCCATCCGCTCCTCGTACTCCTCGAGCGACAGCCGCCCTTCGGACATGTGCTCGGAGAGGAGCTTGACCGCGGACTCGCGCTCCGCGGTCCCGATGCGGAGCTGATCGGCGTCGGACACATCCCCAACTCTACGGCAGGCGCGTCACACCGTCCGGTAACCCCACCGGCACTAGGCTCCTGCCCTGCACAGGGAGGGAGGTGTCGACCGATGCTCGCCGACGCGATCGCCACCTACCTCGACCACCTCGCGGTCGAGCGTGGCACCGCGCGCAACACCCTCGACGGCTACACCCGTGACCTGCGCAGATACGAGCGGCACCTCGCCGGCCTCGGCGTGCCGACCCTGGAGGCGGTGACCGAGGCACACGTGTCGGCCTTCCTCGCGGTGTTGCGCACCGGATCCGACGACCACCCGCCGCTCGCCGCGTCGTCGGCCGCGCGGGCGCTCGTCGCGGTGCGCGGCCTGCACAGGTTCGCGGTGCGCGAGGGGCTCGTGGCGGTCGACCCCGCGCGTGAGGTGAAACCGCCCGCCGCGCCGCGCCGGTTGCCGAAGGCCCTGCCGGTCGACGACGTGCTGCGGCTGCTGGAGACGCCGTCCGCGCTGCGTGACCGGGCGCTGCTCGAGGTGTTGTACTCGACCGGCGCGCGGATCTCCGAGGCGGTCGGGCTCGACCTCGACGATGTCGACGCCGTGGAGCGGACCGTGCTGCTCGACGGCAAGGGCGGCAAACAGCGGCTCGTGCCGATCGGCCGACCCGCGCTCGACGCGCTGGACGCCTACCTGGTGCGGGCGCGGCCGGGGCTCGCGGCCGGCGGGCGGGGCAGTCCCGCCGTGTTCCTGAACGTGCGGGGCGGACGGCTGTCGCGGCAGACCGCGTGGCAGACGCTCAAGGTGGCGGCCGAGCGAGCGGGCATCACCGCGACCGTGTCACCGCACACCCTGCGCCACTCGTTCGCGACCCACCTCATCGACGGCGGTGCGGACGTCCGGGTCGTGCAGGAGCTGCTCGGCCACGCTTCCGTGACCACCACCCAGATCTACACGCTCGTCACGGTCAACACGCTGCGCGAGGTGTATGCGACGGCGCATCCGAGAGCACATGGGTAAGCCCTTGCCCCATTGACGTCACCCCGGTACGGCTCTAACGTCGTTTAGGCAAGCGCTTTCCCCACTGATATCTCTGGAGGCAACGATGCCCCCATCGCTTCGCCCTGCCTTTCTCGCGGCGATATTGATCGCGCTCCCATTAGTGGTCGTGGCCCGCTCGCAGGCCGAGCCCGCCGACGGGCCGATCGGGTTCGCGAGCGTCAACGCCCTCGGCCAGAACGGCACCACCGGCGGCGCCGCCGGTCCGACGGTCACCGTGACCACCGCGAGCGACCTCGAACGCTACGCGGGCATGAACACGCCGTACACCATCCAGGTGGCGGGCCGGCTCACCGTCGACGACATGATCACGGTGGTGGCCAACAAGACCATCGCCGGCGTCGGCACGAACGCGGAGATCTCCGGCGGCGGACTGCAGCTGGGCTCCACGACCCGCCCCGGCAACAACGTGATCGTGCGGAACCTGACGTTCACCGGCGCCTCCGACGACTCGGTCAGCGTCACGAACTCCGCGCACCACGTGTGGATCGACCACAACGACTTCTCCGGCGGTTTCGACGGCCTGCTCGACATCAAGCGGGCATCGGACTTCGTGACGGTGTCGTGGAACCGTTTCCACGACCACAGCAAGACCTCACTCGTCGGCCATTCCGACACGTTCACCCAGGACGTCGGCCACCTGCGGGTGACCTACCACCACAACTTCTTCGACGGCACCGACCAGCGGCATCCGCGTGTCCGCTTCGGCGACCCGGTGCACGTGTTCAACAACTACTACCGGAACAACGCACTGTACGGGATCGCGTCCACGATGAACGCCGGCGTGCTCGTCGAGGGCAACTACTTCGAGAACGTCGCGCACCCCAGCCACGTCGGCTACGACAAGAGCGACCCGGCCGGCTGGTGGCCCGCAACAACGTCTTCGTGAACTCGGGTGCCCCGGAAACCGCCGGCACGGTCACCGAACCGCGCACCTACTACCAGTACACAGTGGACAACCCGGCGGACGTGCCTGCGATCGTGCGTGCCGGTGCCGGTGTCGGCAGGGTCGCGACCACGATGGTCGCCAACACGGTCGACGGCTTCGCCGGCGTGAACGCGTTGGGGCAGAACGGCACCACCGGCGGAGTCGGCGGCCGGACGGTCACCGCGACCACCACCGACCAACTCCTGGACTACATCGACACCGTCGGCCCGCTGGTCATCCAGGTGTCCGGCCGCATCGCGATCACCAGCAAACAGGGCGTACGGCCCAACAAGACCATCATCGGGCTCGGCACGACTGCCGAGATCACCGGCGGCGGCCTGGACTTCTACCGCTCCTACAACGTGATCGTCCGCAACATCAGGTTCACCAACGCCGAGGACGACGCGGTGAACGTCGGCCAGAACTCCCACCACATCTGGATCGACCACAACGAGTTCTCCGGTGCGGTCGACGGCTCGGTCGACATCGTCCGAGGCGCCGAGTACGTGACGGTGTCGTGGAACTGGTTCCGCGGCACGGACAAGACCATGCTGATCGGCCACTCCGACGCCAACGCGTCGGAGGACACCGGCCACCTCAAGGTCACCATCCACCACAACTACTTCGACGGCTCGACGCAACGTCACCCACGCGTGCGCTTCGGTGACCCGGTCCACGTCTACAACAACTACTTCCGCGCGACCAGCGCGTACGGTGTCGCGTCGACCATGAACGCGGGTGTGCTGGTCGAGGGCAACTACTTCGAGAACGTCCCGTTCCCGTGCTACTCCGCGAGCGGCTACGCGGAGTCCGGACCAGGCAGGCTGGTGGCCCGCGACAACGTGTTCACCGGCTCCGGGCCGTGCGAGGTCGCGGGCACCGTGACCGAACCGCGCACGTACTATTCGTACACAGTGGACAGTCCGGCCGGTGTGCCCGCGACCGTGCGGGCAGGCGTGGGCCTCGGGAAGGTCTAGCGCCCGAAGCCGTGCAGCAGCCCGCTGTACGGCTTCGGCGGCGGGGCGGCGTACTCACCGCGGTCGCCGGTGCGCAACCCCATCGTCAGCAGCGACTGGACGGCGAGCGTCGCGGCCTGCACGCCGTCCACTACCGGGGCGCCGACCTCCACCGCGAGGTCGGCGACCAGGTGTGTCATCCCGGCACAGCCGAGCACGATCGCGTCGGACTCGTCGCGTTCCAGGGCGTGCCTGCACGCGGCCGTGATCGTCTTGCGTGCGTCCGGGTCCTGGTCGAGGTCCAGCACCCGGATGCCGCAGGCGTGCACACCCCGGCAGAACCGGCCCACGCCGTACCGTTCGGCGAGGTCCCACGTCCTGCCGCGGCTCCGGTCGAGCGTGGTCACGACGCTGAAGCCGCGCCCGAGGTAGCTCGCCGCACGCATGGCCGCCTCGGCCATCCCGACCACGGGCCCCCGCGCGACCTCGCGGGCCGCGTCGAGGCCGGGGTCGCCGAAGCACGCGATCACGTACCCGTCGGCGTCCCTGGTCTCCGCGAGCACGCCGGGCACCGCGAGTGCCTCGTCGTAGTGGCTTTCGATCGACGCCGGTCCCATCGGCGCGGTCACCGCCAGGATCTCGGTGCCTGCGGCGGCGACCGCGTGTGCGGACCGCCCGATCATCTCGGTCATCGGCCTGCTGGTGTTCGGGTTGACGACCTTGATCAGCACGACGTCAGGCCCTCCGCCGCGACAGCAGCGTGTGCAGTACGAACCCGACCGCCATGCCGATGAACCACGTGTACTGGGCCGTGGTCACCATCCCGGGCCCACCCGACCACAGCACGGGCACCAGCGCGAGCACGGCGCCGACCGCGGTCGCGATGATCGCCTTCGGGTTGTACCCGCCTCGGTAGAAGTACTTGCCGTTCTCCGACATGGTGAACATCGCGTGCACGTCGACCTGCTGCCTGCTCACCACGTAGTAGTGGGCGATCAGGACCCCGAACAGCGGGCCGATGAACGCGCCGAGCACCTCGAGGGTGTAGTGGATGACCTCGGGGTTGTTGTAGAGGTTCCACGGCGTGATCAGCACCGAGCCGACCGCCGCGATCATGCCGCCCGCGCGCCAGCTGATCCGCTGCGGACTCACGTTGGAGAAGTCGAAGGCGGGGGAGATGAAGTTGGCCACGATGTTGATGCCGATCGTGGCGACCGTGAACGTCAACGCCCCCAACACGATCGCGAACGTGCTGTCGATCCTGGCGACCGTCGTCACGGGGTCGGTGATCAGCTCGCCGAACACCGGCACCGTCAGCGACGCCGTCACCACGACGAGGATCGAGAACATCAGGAAGTTCAGCGGCAGCCCGAGCAGGTTCCCGCGCCGGACCGCGGCGAAGCTCCTGCCGTAGCGGGAGAAGTCGCCGAAGTTCAGCATCGGTCCGGAGAAGTACGACACCACGAGCGCGATCGCGCCCAGCATCACGGGCAGCGCGTCGAACCCGCTGTACCGGACCTCACCGAGGTCCAGGTCGATCGCGCCCCAACCCGCCTGGTAGATCAGGTAACCGCACAGCAGGAACATGACCACGTACACGGCCGGGCCGCAGAAGTCGATGAACCGCCGGATCGACTCCATGCCGGTCCAGAACACGGCCGCCTGCGCCACCCACAGCACCGCGTAGGACACCCAGCCGAGCAGCGGCAGGCCGAGGAACCCGTACTGGTTCACGTCCGCGTACGGGGCGAGGCCGGAGAACAGCTTGATCAGCACCACGTTCAGCGCGACCGACGCGAGGTAGGTCTGGATCCCGTACCAGGCCACGGCGATCAGCCCTCGGATGATCGCCGGGATGTTGGCGCCGAGCACGCCGAAGACCGTGCGGCAGATGACCGGGTAGGGCACCCCGGTGGCCTGGCTCGGCTTCGCGACGAGGTTGCAGAAGACGTAGACGATCGAGATCCCGACCACCAGCGAGATCAGCACCTGCCAGCTCGACAGTCCGAGCACGAACAGGCTGCCCGCGGTGACGTACCCGCCGACACTGTGCACATCGGACATCCAGAACGCGAAGATGTTGTAGGAGCCCCAGGTCTGCGCGGGCAGTGGGGCCAGGTCCTCGTTCGTCAGCCGCGGGTCGTGGTCCGGCGCCGCTGGTTCTCGCGACATGGTGTCGGTCATGCCTACCGACGCTAGGAGCGCGTTGTTACGTGGCCATGTCGCGAATCGTATATTTCACCGGAAGTCGGGAACCGTGGCGATCGCGGACTCCAGCCTGCGGTGGTGCTCGCCCGCGACCCGCAGCAGCGTGGCCGCGTCGCGTGTCTCGAACGCGGTGAGCATCTCGCCGTGGTCGCGGTGCAGCGTGGCCCGGCCCGCCGCGGGCAGGTGGGCCATCGGCTGCACGGGTTCGGTGACGTTCCACGCCGACTCGAACATCGCGAGCAGCCGGTGCATCCCGCACGGCCGCACGAGCGCGAAGTGGAAGCGCCTGCTCTCCCGGTGGTAGCCCCGCGTGTCGGCCGCCGCGATCGCCGCCTCCAGCGCCTGGTGCGCGTCGCGGGCGTACGCGTGGTCGCGCGGGGTCGCCGCCCCGACGGCCGTCTTGAGCGCCGCGGTCTCCAGCACCTCGCGGACCAGGTACATCTCCGACAGCTCCGCCGCGGTGAGCGTCGCGACCGTGTAGCCGGCGTTGGGCCGGTGCTCGACCAGACCCTCGCCGATCAGCGTCTTGAGCGCCTCGCGCACCGGGATGCGGCTCACCCCGAACACCGCCGCGACCTCGTCCGGCGGGATCGGCGTGCCCGGCGGCACCCCGCCGTCGAGCAGACACCGCCGCAGCTCGGCGAGGATGGCCGCCTGCGACGTGGCCGCAGGCTCACACATGAGCTGCGCGATCAGCGCCGACCGGCGTCGTGGCCCTGGCATCCCCCGAGGCTATGCCGGGTTTCGCCCTCGTTGGTTGACCGCGTGTGAACCAATCGATCCGGCACACCGCCACACTGGGCCTCGGAAGGTCGTTTTGGCATGCCGAACACGCAGGTCAGCGACTTCATGGCAAGCAATGTAAGGTGCCACGGCGAGCCTCTTTGCCGGGCTGCGTCACCCATCTCTAAGCTTCCCCGCACAGCGCGGACGACAAGGAGCTAGGTCGTTATGTCGACAATGCACCCCTCGGACAAGGAGCTCAGTCTCGCACCGAGGGCGGCCTCCGACGAGGAGGAGGTACTCGACGAGAGCACGAACGGCACCGGGCCCCTGAACCGCGTCAAGCGGAACATCCCGGAACCGCCGCTGCTCAGCTCCCACGGCCCCGCCAAGGTCATCGCGCTCTGCAACCAGAAGGGCGGGGTTGGTAAGACCACCTCGACCATCAACCTCGGTGCCGCGCTGACCGAGTACGGCAGGCGGGTCCTGATCGTCGACTTCGACCCGCAGGGCGCGCTCTCCGTCGGGCTCGGCATGCCCGCTCACCTGCTCGAGAAGACGATCTACAACGTCATCATCGAGCGGTCCATCACCATCAACGACGCGATCATGCGCACGAGCGTCGAGAACATGGACCTGCTGCCGAGCAACATCGACCTGTCCGCGGCGGAGGTGCAGCTGGTCGCGGAGGTCGGCCGCGAACACACGCTGGTCAGGGCGTTACGGCCGGTCATCGACGTGTACGACTACATCCTGATCGACTGCCAGCCCTCGCTCGGCCTGCTGACCGTGAACGCGCTCGCGGCCGCGGACGGCGTGCTGATCCCGCTGGAGTGCGAGTACTTCTCGATGCGGGGTGTCGCGCTGCTGACCGACACCATCGAGAAGGTGCGTGAGCGCCTCAACCCGAAGCTGGAGATCACCGGCATCGTCCCGACCATGTACGACCCGCGCACCGTGCACTCGCGTGAGGTCATGGCCCGTGTGGTCGAACGCTTCGGTGACGTCGTGTTCGACGCCGTGATCAACCGGACCGTGCGGTTCCCGGAAACCACCGTCGCGGGTGCCCCGATCACGGTGTGGGCGCCGAGGTCCGCCGGTGCGAAGGCCTACCGTCTCCTGGCCCGCGAAGTGATCGCCAGGGAAGTGGTGGCAGCCAGGTGACGCGCCGGCCTTCGTTGCCGGGAGCGGATGAGCTGTTCAGACCGACGGGCCCCGCCGACGGTGTGACCCCCGGATGGCTGACGGGTGCGCCCGAGCCCGCCCGGCGGGGCTCGCCCCGGCAGAAACACACGTCGAAGATCACCGTGTACGTGTCGGACGAGGAGCTGCTCGCCATCGAGCACGCCCGGCTCGCACTGCGCGGCACGCACGGCCTGGCCGTCGACCGAGGCAGGATAGTCCGCGAGGCGATCGCGGTCGTACTGGCCGACTTCGACGAACACGGCGAGGAGTCGGTGCTCGTGCGGCGCCTGCGTCATGACGAGTGACGAGCCCGTACGCTTCACGGTGAAGCTGTCGAACTTCGAGGGCCCGTTCGACCTGCTGCTGCAGCTCATCTCGCAGCACGAGCTGGACGTCACCGAGGTCGCGTTGCACACGGTGACGGATGACTTCATCGCGTACCTGCGCCAGGCGGGCGACGACTGGAACCTGGACGAGACCACGGAGTTCCTGGTGGTCGCGGCAACCTTGCTGGACCTGAAGGCGGCCAGGCTGGTCCCGACGGGCGACGTCGAGGACGAGGAGGACCTGGCGCTGCTGGAGGCGCGGGACCTGTTGTTCGCCCGGCTGCTGCAGTACCGGGCCTACAAGCAGGTGGCGGCCCTGTTCGCGGAGCTGGAGGCGGGTGCGCTGCGGCGCTACCCCAGGTCGGTGTCGCTGGAGGACCGATTCCAGTCGTTGCTGCCGGAGGTCATGCTGGGGCTGAGCCCGACCCGGTTCGCGGTGCTCGCGGCGACGGTGTTCCGTCCGAAACCGGCGCCGACGGTGTCCATCGAGCACCTCCACATGGGCAAGGTGTCGGTCCGTGAGCACGTGGCGCTACTGAGGGTGAGGTTGGCGGAGGCGGGGCGGGCGAGCTTTGCCGAGCTGGTCGCTGACTGTGAGCACAGCATCGAGGTGGTGGCCCGGTTCCTCGGGCTGCTGGACCTCTACAAGGAGAACGTCATCCTGTTCCATCAGGAGGAGGCGCTGGCGGAACTACACGTCGAGTGGACCGGCGGAACCGTGGCGGACGTGACCGCCGCCGCACAGACCCCACCGGCCGCCGATGAGGAGGAGTACGGGTGAGCGACCAGCACCCCACCGACACACCGGACGCCGACGGTGCCACCCAGGTGCCGGCCGCGGGCGAAGCCGGCCACTCGGCCGCCGAGCCCGCCCCGGGGACCACTGCGGGGGCGTCGCCCGAACGCGGGATCACGCCCGAGGCCGCGCCCACCCCTGAGGCGGACTCCGCGACCGGAGTCGAGTCCGGGGTTGAACCCTCGGCCGGGGTCGAGTCCGGGACCGGGGTTGAGCCTGCGCCTGACGCCGAGCTTGCGGCCGGAGCCGAGGTCGAGCCTGCGCCTGGGGGCGCGTCTGCGCCGGAGGCAGAGTCGGCGCCTGACGCACGGCCCGAGGCTGAGTCCGCACCCACGATCGGGGGCGAACCTGAAGCTGCACCGGAACCGGTGGCCGCTTTGACGGGCGAGTCCATCCCCGCGCCCGAGACAGAGGTAGGGACCCGGCCGGAGCCGGAGGCCGCCGCCAGGGTCGACGGTGTGCCTGGGGTCGAGTCCGCGAGTGCGCCCGAGTCGGCGGGCGGAAGCGAGCCCGCGCTGGAGCAGGCGGCCGCCTTGAGGGGCGAGTCCATGCCTGCGGTCGGTGTTGGGCGTGAGGCTGAGTCCGGGTCGGCTGGCGGGGTCGACCTGGCGGGTGGGCGTGGGATCGAGCCGGAGGCAGCGGCTGCGTTGGAGGGGGCGGCCGCCTCCGAGGGCGAGTCCGCTCCTGCGGTCGAGTCCGTGCTCGATGTCGAGCCTGGGGCTCAGCCCGGATCGGCTGGTGGGGTCGACCTCGCGGGTGCGCCTGGGATCGAGCCGCAGGCGGAGCCCGAGCGCGAGGCGGCCGCGCCCAGTAGCGAATCCATGCCTGTGCCCGGCGTCGAGCGGCAGGCAGCGGCCGAGCCGGCGCCTGGGGTAGAGGCAGGCCCAGCGTCCCTGCCAGAGGCCGATGCCGACGAAGGTGGCCTTCCCCCGCTGAGCGACGCCGATCTCGAGGCCGCGCTCGAAGCGCTTCTCCTGGTCGTCGACTCGCCCGTCGAGGAAGAGGCTCTCGCCACCGCGCTCGACACGACCCCCGTCCGGGTGGCCGAACACCTACGCCTCCTGTCCAACAAGTACACCGACCACGACCGTGGCATCGACCTTCGACGGGCAGGCGGCGGCTGGCGCTTCTACACCCGCGACCGCTACGCCCCCTACGTCGAGAAGCTCCTCCTCGACGGCCAGCGCGCCAAGCTCACCAGGGCCGCGCTCGAAACGCTGGCCGTCATCGCCTACCGGCAGCCCGTGACCCGCGCCAGGGTCGCCGCCGTCCGCGGGGTCAACTGCGACGGCGTCATCCGCACGCTGCTCGCCCGCGGCCTGGTCGAGGAGACCGGCACCGACGTCGAGACCGGCGGTTTCCTCTACCGCACCACAGAGCTTTTCCTCGAGCGACTCGGCCTGTCCTCCCTGGATGACCTGCCGCCCATCGCACCGCTCCTCCCGGAGGTGGACTCCATTGACGAACTCTGAGCCAGACGGCATACGTCTGCAGAAGGTGCTCTCCCGCGCGGGCGTCGCCTCCCGCCGCGCCGCCGAGGACCTCATCGCGCAGGGGCGGGTGAAGGTCGACGGCTCGGTGGTCACCGAGTTCGGGCGTCGTGTCGACCCCGACACGGCCGTGATCCACGTCGACGACGTGCGTGTGGTGGTCCGCGAGGACATGGTGTACCTCGCGTTCAACAAGCCCCGCGGTGTCCACACGACCATGTCCGACGACCGCGGCCGCCCCTGTGTCGGCGACTACATCCGCAACCGCGACGAGCGGCTGTTCCACGTCGGCCGCCTCGACGCCGACACCGAGGGACTGCTGCTCCTCACCAACGACGGCGACCTCGCCCATCGCCTGATGCACCCCTCGTTCACGGTCGACAAGACCTATCTCGCCGAGGTGCCCGGCCCGGTGCCACGCACGATCGGCCGCCAGCTCCGCGAGGGCATCGAACTCGACGACGGGCCCGTCCACGTCGACAACTTCCGGGTCGTCGACACGAGTGGCGGCCGTGCGATGGTCGAGGTGGTGCTGCACGAGGGCCGCAACCACATCGTCCGCAGGCTGCTCGCGGCCGTGGACCTCCCCGTCCGCACGCTCATCCGCACCCAGATCGGCGACGTCCACCTCGGCAACCAGCGGTCGGGCTCGCTGCGAGCCCTGAGCCGCCCGGAGATCGGCTCCCTGTTCGCCGTGGTAGACCTCTGACATGACCTGGGTGCGGCCCATCACCCGAGGCTGGGTGGTCCGCGACGAGGTACCCGGCCCGGACGTCGACGAGTTCGCCGAGCCGGACCGGGTCGCCGCCGCGCTGGCCAGAAGCGGCTCGGCCAGGACACTGCTGGCGGTCCAGCACCCGCACCGCACCCCGGAAGCGTTGAAGGCAGGCAGAAGCCTGCTCGACTCCCTGCCCGCCGCCAGGAACACGTTGTCGGCACTGCTGCGCACAGCCTACCGCGAAGTGTCCACAGTGGTCGCTTTGTACGAGGTGGACGGCCCGGACGGTGCCGCGTGCGGCGTCCTGTGTCTGGTGGACCCCACCGCGGTGGGCGCGGGACACGTGCAGCACAGCGAAGAGATCTACCCGGACGTGGTCCGGGAACGCGCTGCGGTGCTGGCCGGTCTCGGCTACGCGACGAGCGCGGCGTTGCTGGTCCCCGTCGGTGAGCGGGACGAGCTGACCGAGGAAGTCCGCGCACGCACGGGAGACCAGCGTCCCACGGTGTCCACAGTGGACTCCGGCGGCAGGCGTCACCGGCTGTGGCTGACGAGGGACACCTCGCTGCTGACGACGATCGAGGCGCACACGCTGATGGTGGCCGACGGCAACCACCGGGTCGCCGCGGCAGCCGCCGCGAACGTCACCATGCTGGCCCTCGTCACGGCGGGTCCCGGCCTACGCATCGGCGCGATCCACCGCGTGCTGACGAACACCGGCCTGACGGCGACGAACCTGGCGGAGGCGTGGCGGGCCGTCGGCCTGTCGGTGCGGGAGACCCCGGACGCGTTACCGCCTGCGGAGCCGGGCAGGGTGGTGGTCCGCTGCGCGACGACCACACTCGACGTGGCGCTGCCACCCGGTCTCGACCACGCCGTGGTGGAGGAGGTCCTGATCGCCCAGGCACTCGGCCTCGACCCGGCAGGCCCGCACGTCCACCCGCTCCCGGGAGGCCGCACCGCGCCGCCGGACACCGACGCGGTCATCGAACTGGCGCCGGTCCCGCTGGCCGCGGTACTGGCCGAACACGCCGCGGGCCGCCGCATGCCCCGCAAGAGCACCTACTTCACCCCGAAACCCCGCAGCGGCCTGCTACTGGCCGACCTGCACTGAAGGACGCCTTCGTAACGCTGGGCGTCAGGAAGGCGTCCTTCAGTGCAGTCCCGGCCGGAGACGTGCTCGCACCAGGCGTGCCACCGGCTCCACGAAACGGGCGGCCAACGGCCCCAGGATCGCCATGATCAGCACGTAGGCCGTGGCCAGCGCGGCGAGACTGTCGTCCACCGCGCCCGCCGACACCGCCAGGCCCGCGATGACGATCGAGAACTCGCCTCTGGCCACCAACGCCGCACCCGCCCGTGCCCGGCCCATCGACGCGATGCCCTGCCGTTTCGCCGCCCACCACCCCGTCGCCAGCTTCGTGACCGCCGTGACCACCGCCAACCCCAACGCGATGGCCAGCACCGGCGGGATGGTCGACGGGTTCGTGTTCAGGCCGAAGACCACGAAGAACATGGCCGCGAACAGGTCACGCAAAGGCTCCAGCATGCGGGTCGCGTTCTCGGCCGTCGAACCGGAGATCGCGATGCCCAGCAGGAACGCGCCCACCGCCGCCGACACCTGGAGCTGCGACGCCACGCCCGCCACCAGCAGCGCGGCACCCAGCACCCGCAGCAGGAACACCTCGGGATCCGGACTGTCCACAATGGCCGAGACGTACCGGCCAAACCTCAGCGCCAGCAGCAGCACCAGCGTCACGACGAGCAGCGAGATCCCGATCGCCGACAGCCCGCCCAGCAGTGTCGCGCCGGCCAGGACCGCCGTCAGGATCGGCAGGTACACGGCCATCGCCAGGTCCTCGAACACCAGGATCGACAGGACCACCGGTGTCTCACGGTTGCCGAGCCTGCCGAGGTCGCCGAGCACCTTCGCCACGATGCCCGACGACGAGATGTAGGTCACGCCCGCCATCGCCAGCGCGCCCACCGGCCCCCAGCCCAGCACCAACGCCACCGCCACGCCCGGCGTCGCGTTCAGCACGATGTCCACCACGCCCGCGAGCCACGAGCGCCGCAGCCCCGTCACCAGCTCCGCGGCCGAGTACTCCAGCCCGAGCAGGAGCAGCAGCAGGATCACACCGATCTCGCTGCCGATCGAGGCGAAACCCGTGATGCCCTCCAGCGGCACCAGGCCGCCGCTGCCGAACGCGAGGCCGCCGAGCAGGTAGAACGGGATGGGGGAGATGCCGATCTTCCACGCGAGCCTGCCGAGGATGCCCAGGCCGAAGAAGATCGCGCCGAGCTCGATCAGCGCGACGGTCGAGTCGTGCACGTGGCCTACCCGCGTTCGAGCACGTCAGCGGCCTTCGAGAGTCCTTCCGACGTGCCGACGGTGATCAGCGCGTCGCCACCGCCGAGGGTGAAGTCCGGGCGTGGCGACGGGTGGACGGTGCCCGCGCGGACGACCGCCACCACGGACACGGCGGTACGGGTGCGTAACTGGGTGTCACCCAACGTGCGACCGTCGTACGGGGAGCCGTGCATCAGGGGAAGCTGCCTGGTGTGGACGCCGGACAAGCCGTCGTTCTCCTCGCGGAGCTGGGCGACGAGCTGCGGCGCGCCGAGCAGGTTCGCGAGCGCGCCCGCCTCCTCGACGGTCAGCGGTATCGACGCCGTGCACGCGTCCGGGTCGTCCTCCCGCGAGACGATCAGCTCCTGGCGACCGTCCCGGTAGGTGATCACGCCGATCCGCCGCCCCGCGCGGGACACGAAGTCATGGCGCGTACCGATCCCCGGCAGCGGCGTAACGTCGACATTCACCACGCAAGGTTAACCTTCACGACCCCGTCTTTCTTCCCGGGCCGCTTGGCCATAGGTTGGGGCCGACCGTGTTCTCCGACGTCCGGGAGGCATCGCATGGCGGGCCGCACCAAGTTCATCCTCGACGAGGCCGACATGCCGACGGCCTGGTACAACGTCGTGCCGGACCTGCCGGAGCCGCCTCCGCCGCCGCTGCACCCCGGCACGGGCGAGCCGGTCGGCCCGGACGACCTCGCGCCGCTGTTCCCGCAGGCGCTCATCGCGCAGGAAGTGAGCACGGAGCGTTACATCCCGATCCCGGACGAGGTACAGGAGGTGTACCGGTTGTGGCGTCCGTCGCCGCTGTTCCGGGCACACCGGCTGGAGAAGGCGCTCGGGACGCCCGCGCGGATCTACTACAAGTACGAGGGCGTGAGCCCGGTCGGCTCGCACAAGCCGAACACCGCGGTGCCGCAGGCCTTCTACAACGCGCAGGAGGGGGTCAGGCTGCTGACCACCGAGACCGGCGCGGGGCAGTGGGGGAGCGCGATCGCGTTCGCGTGTGCCCAGTTCGGGCTGGAGTGCGAGGTGTGGCAGGTCCGCGCGTCGTACGACCAGAAGCCGTACCGCAAGATCATGATGGAGACGTTCGGGGCGACCGTGCACCCGAGCCCGTCGGACCTGACGGAGGCGGGCCGGGCCATCCTGGCCGCGCACCCGGACTCGACGGGCAGCCTCGGGATCGCGATCAGCGAGGCCGTGGAGAAGGCGGCGGCCAACCCGGACGCCCGGTACGCGCTGGGCAGCGTGCTCAACCACGTGCTGCTGCACCAGACGGTCATCGGCGAGGAGGCCATCAAGCAGTTCGAGATGGCCGGCGACAGCCCGGACGTGATCGTCGGCTGCACCGGCGGCGGCTCGAACTTCGGCGGGTTGGTGTTCCCGTTCCTGCGGGAGAAGCTCGCGGGCAGGATCTCGCCGACGATCCGGGCGGTGGAGCCCGCCGCGTGCCCGTCGCTGACGCGGGGCAAGTACGCCTACGACTTCGGCGACACCGCCGGGTTGACGCCGCTGCTGAAGATGCACACGCTGGGCCACGACTTCATCCCGGACCCGATCCACGCCGGTGGCCTGCGCTACCACGGGATGTCGCCGCTGCTGTCCCACATCGTCGAACTGGGCCTCGTGGACGCGGTCGCGATCGGCCAGAACGAGTGCTTCGCGGCGGGTGTGCGGTTCGCGAGGTCCGAGGGCATCATCCCGGCTCCCGAGCCGACGCACGCGCTGGCGGAGTGTGTGCGGGAGGCGTTGCGCTGCAAGGAGACCGGCGAGGAGAAGGTGATCCTGACCGCGCTGTGCGGGCACGCCCACCTCGACCTGCCCGCCTATGCGAGCTACCTGGCAGGCGACATGGTCGACCGCGAACTGACCGACGAGGACCTGGTCGCCGCCTTCGACACCATCCCGACCCGGTAACCCCCGACCCACCGCACTGAAGGACGCCTTCGTAACACTCGGCCGTACTGAAGGGCGCCTTCGTAACGTCCGGTGTACTGAAGGACGCCTTCGTAACGCTCGGCCGTACTGAAGGGCGCCTTCGTAACGTCCGGTGTTCTGATGGGCGCCTTCGTAACGTCCGGTGTTCTGATGGGCGCCTTCGTAACGTCCGGTGTTCTGATGGGCGCCTTCGTAACGTCCGGCGCACTGATGGGCGCCTTCGTATCGCTGACCGTACTGAAGGAGTCCTTCGTGGCGTTGGGCCCTCAGCGGTAGAGGTAGCGGGCGATGATCTCGCGCTGGATCTCGCTCGCTCCCTCGTAGATCCGGGGCGCACGCACCTCCCGGTACAGGTGTTCGAGCAGGTGGCCCTGCTCCAGGGCACGGGCACCGTGCACCTGGACGGCCACGTCCACCGCCTGCTGGGCGGCCTCCGTCGCGAACAGCTTCGCCATCGCCGAGAGGTGGCCGGTGCGTTCGGCACCAGAGTCGTACGCGGCCGCAGCGTCGTGGATCAGCAGCCGGGCCGCCTGCAGCCGGGTGGCCACGTCCGCCAGCTGGTGCGACACCGCCTGGAACTTGCTCAGCGGTCGCCCGAACGCCAGGCGGTTCGACGTGTGGGCCACCGCGGCATCCAGCGCCGCCTGACCCATACCCAGCGCGAACGCCCCGACACTCGGCCGGAACATGTCCAGCGTGCGCATCGCCACGCGCCAGCCGCCGTCCACCTCACCGAGCACCGCCTCGGCGGGCACCAGCACGTCGTCGAACGTCAGGGTGCCGATCGGGTGCGGGGAGACCAGCCGCTGTGGCGTTCCCGACAGACCGGTCGCCCGGCCGGGGACGACGAACGCCGTGATGCCCCGGACGCCGTTGTCGCTGGTGCGGGCGAACACCGAGTACACGTCCGCGTTCGGGGCGTTCGAGATGAACACCTTCTCGCCGTTCAACCGGAACCCGTCGCCGTCCCTGGTCGCCGACAGCGCGAGCGACGCGGCGTCCGAGCCGGCCGACGGCTCGGTCAGCGCGAACCCGACCGCCGCCTTTCCCGCCGTGATACGGGGAAGCCACTCGTCCACTGTGGACTTACGGCCGGCCATCAGGATCGGGTACGTGCCAAGACCCTGCAGTGCGAACGCGGTCTCCGCCTCCGTGCAGTGACGCGCGAGTGCCTCACGGACCAGGCACAGGTCCATCGCCGAGGTCTCCGGGAACAACCGTCCCAGAAGGCCGTGTTCGGCCAACGCGCTCAGCAGCGGACGGTTGATCGCACCGGGCGTGCCACGCTCGGCGATCGGCGGCAACGTCGCCGCCACCTTCTCCGTGTGGTCGCGTAACTCCCGCTGCTCCGGGGTCAGATGGGTGTAGGTCATGTGGGGATCATCGCCGTGCCGAGAAGTTCCACCTTCGCGGCCTCGTCGAACAGTTCCGCGACGCCCAGCAGCGCGACCGCCGGGTAGTGGCGGCCGAAGTGCTTGCGCCACACCGGTCCCAGCTCACGCAGCGACTCGCGGTACTCGGCTACGGCCGTCGTGTAGATGATCAGTGACACCAGGTGCGACGGGTTCGCACCCGCCGCGTCGAGCGCCGCGACCACGTTACCTGCCGCCACGTCGAACTGCTCGACGAGCGAGGTGCCCACGATGGCGCCGTCCGCACCCTGGGCCGTCTGACCACCCAGGTGAACCGTGCGACCCGGGGCGGCCACCACGGCGTGCGCGAAACCCACCGGCGCGGCGAGGCCCGGGGCGGTGACGATCTCGTGCGGGGTCATCGTCCCGTCCACTCCGGACGCCGCCCGGCCGACCACGCCGCGTAGAACTCCGCGTGGTCGTCGCTTTTCATGAGCAGTGCCTGCGTCATCGCTTCCAGCTCGATGCTGCTGCCCAGGTCCATGTCCAGCTCCCGGGTCAGCAACACCTTCGTCGTCGAGTAAGCCAGCGCGGGCCCGCTCGCCAGCCGGGCCGCGAGCGCACCCGCCTTCGACGCCAGTTCCGCGTCCGGGGCGACCTCCGTGGCCAGGCCGATCGCCTCCGCGCGCTTCGCGTCCAGCCTGTCACCCAGGATCAGCAACTCCGTGGCCCGGCCCAGACCCACCAGGCGCGGCAACAGGTACGCAGAGCCCATGTCCGCGCCTGCCAGTCCTACCTTGGTGAACAGGAACGCGAACGTGGCCGACTCGGCCAGCAGCCGGAAGTCGCTCGCCAGCGCGATCACCGAGCCCGCACCTGCCGCGACACCGTTCACGGCGGCGATCACCGGCAGCGGGCACTCGCGGAGCGCCTTCACCACCGCACCGGTCATGCGCGTGAACTCCAGCAGCTCGGCGGGGCGCATCTTCCGCAGCTCGCCGATGATCTCCTCGACGTCGCCGCCGGAGCAGAAACCCCGGCCCTCGCCGGTGATGACGACTACCCGGGCGTCGCCCCGGTGAGGCAGCTCGGCCAGCAGGTCCCGCAGGTCCGCGTAGACGTCGAAGGTCAACGCGTTCAGCTTGTCCGGGCGGTTCAGGGTGACGGTCGCGACCCCGTCGGTGACCGTCAGGTCGAAGTGTCGCCAGTCCTCGGTGAGACGGGCCGACGCGCGGAACGGACTCATGCCTGTACTCCTCCTCCGTCCAGCACTATCGTCTGGCCGTTGACGGCCGCGGCCTCCCGCGCGGCGAGGAACACCACCGCGAACGCTACCTCGTCCGGTTCCAGGAGCCTGCCCAGCGGGGACATGCGTGCTATCACGCGTTCACTGTCCTCAGTGGATCGGCCGGTGGTCTCGGCGACGCGGTTGATCGTCGCCGTGGTCATGTCGGTGCGGACGAACGTCGGGCACACCGCGTTCGCGGTCACGCCGGTGCCGGTGACCTCCGCCGCGACCGCCCGCGTGAGGCCGACCGCCGCGTGTTTCGACGCCGAGTAGGCCGCCGTGTAACGCTGACCGGTCCGGCCCGCGGTCGAGGCCACCGTCACGATCCTGCCGTGGTCGCGGGCCAGCATGCCGGGCAGCACCGCCCGCGTGCACAGGAACGCGCCGGTGGCGTTGACGTCGAACTGGGTGTGCCAGTCGGCCAGCGAGGTCTTCGCCAGTGGGGCGCTCGACGAGACACCCGCGTTGTTGACCAGCACGTCGACCTCGCCCAGCCTGTCGAACACCTCGGCGACCGCGGCCTCGTCGGTGATGTCGCAGTCGGCGCGGCCCAACACCACGACCCGGTCGCCGAGGTCGGTGAAACGTCTGGCCACCGCGGCCCCGATGCCACGCGTGCCGCCGGTGACCACGACCAGCCTCATGTGAGCGCCTTCAACGCGCGGCGGTCCAGCTTGCCGTTCGTGGTGCGGGGCAACGAGGTGACGAACCGGATCTCCTTCGGGGTCTTGTGCCCGGCCAACCGCGCGCGGACGAAGTCCCGCAGGGCGGTCGCCAGTTCGGGGGAGCCCTCGACCCCGTCACGCAGGATCACGTACGCGCTCAGGCGGACCAGGCCGTCGACCTCGGAACCCGCGACCCCGCACTCCACGACGTCCTCGTGGCCGATGAGGCAGTGCTCGATCTCGCTCGGCGCCACCCAGATGCCGCCGGACTTCAGCAGGTCGTCGGCTCTGCCGTGGTAGAAGAAGAAACCGTCGGCGTCACGGCTGAACAGGTCTCCCGTGTGGACGGTGTCGCCCCGGTAGGTCGCCGCCGACTTCTCCTTGTCACCGAAGTACTCCAGCGCCACCGTGCCGCCCGTCACCTCGAGCACGCCGACCTCGCCGGCCGGGACCTCGGTGCCGTCCTCACCCACCACCCGCGCCGAGTACCCCGGCACCACCTGCCCGCAGCTGCCCTGACGGGCCGAGCCAGGCCGGTTCGAGATGTAGATGTGGTAGGCCTCCGAGGAGCCGATGCCGTCGACCACCTCGACGCCGAACAGCTCGTCCCACCTGCGGTGCAGCTCCGCGGGCAGCGCCTCGCCCGCGGACGTGCACAGGCGCAACGAGCTGAGGTCCTGTGTGGACGCCGAAGGATGGGCGACCATCGCGCTCATCAGTGTCGGCACGTTCACCAGGATCGTCGGCCGGAAGCGGGCGATCAGCTCGAAGATCCGGTCGGCGGTCGTGCGCTCCGGGAACGCGATGCCCGCACCGCCGACACCGAACGGGTACAGCGCGGCCAGATCCCTCGCGTAGCCGAAGAACAGCTTCGGCACCGGCAGGACGATGTCGTCCTCACGGATGCCCAGCACGCCGACCCCGTAGCTCTCGTGGCTGAGGATCGGGCTCGCACCCGTGTGCACACAGGCCTTCGGCGCGCCGGTGCTGCCCGTGGTGAACTTCCAGATCGCGATGTCGTCGCGGGTCGTCGGCGCGGTCGCGAGCGTGTCCGGCGCCTGCGCGACCATGGCGGCGAAGTCGTGTTCGTTGTCACGCAGCTCGATGCCGCCGACCACGAGCACACGCCGGTCCGCGATACCCGCCTCACGCAGCAGGTCGAGCGTGACCGAGTCGGCGATCACCACGGAAGCGCCGGTGTAGTCGAGGAAGTAGCGGTAGTCCTTGGGCTGCAGGAACGTGTACACCTCGGCCGTTACCGCGCCGATCTTCTGCGCCGCGTACCAGGTCGCCACGAACTCGACACCGTCGGACAATGCCAGCAGCACGCGCTCACCGCGCCGGGCGCCCAGTTCGAGGAGCACGTTGCCGACGCGGTTGACCAGCGCAGCCAGCTCTGCGTACGTCGTGGCACCCTCGTTGGTGTACAACGCGACCCGGTCGCCGCGGCCCAGCTCCAGGTTGCGGTCGACGAAGTGGTCGGCGACGTTGAACATCTAGCGTGCCACCTCTCGGATCGCCTCGACGAGCAGCTCTGTGAGAACGTCGAAGGTGGACTGACCTTCCTCGGCCGTAGCCGCGGCCGGGGCGCCGCAGTAGGCGCGGTCCATGCCCATGGCCGCGAAGTCGGCCTTGCCGTCGCTCATGGCGGCCGGCATGTCCACCGGCACGGGCGGCAACGCGGCCATGGTCGCGGTGTCGACCAGGGCAGGATGGTCGGCGAGCACCAGCGACGTCTCGTACTGCCCGGCATGGCACGCTCCGGACCGGAACTCCTCCGTCAGCCGGGCCGCGTGCCTGCGACGCACCAGGTCCAGGTAGGCGACGCCTGCCTCGGCCGTGGCCTTGCGCAGCGTCGCGACGTGCGCGGGCTCGAAGTGGTTGTTCACCAACACGATCCGCGACAACCCCTGCGCGGTCAGCGAACCACACACGTCGACGACCAGTGCGTGCAGCGTGGCCTCGCTGATGGAGACCGCGCCGGGGAACGCCGCACTGAACCGGGTGACGCCGTAGCTCAGGGTCGGCAGCGTCAGTACCCGCACGTCGGGATCGTCCGCGAGGCGCTGTGCGGCGCGGGTGCACATGCCTGCCGAGATGATCTCGTCGGTGGCCAGCGGCGCGTGCGGGCCGTGCGGCTCGACCGCGCCGACCGGCAGCAGCAGCACCGGCTTCCTCGGCCCGGCGAGGAGTTCCGCCACCTGCGGTGAGGTGAGGTCGGTGAACGTGGTCACGCGCCCACCTCCTCGAGCGGCGTCGGCGGCGGTTCGAACAGGCACAGGTCCGCGCGGCCCGCGGCGACGACGGTGTTCACCTCGTCGGGTGTGGTCAGGTAGCCGCCGACGAGCGTCGCCACCCCGGCCTCGTTGCGCACGCGGTCGGACAGCGTGGTCAGGTAGCCGCGCCGGTACTCCGGCCGCGAGGTCGCCGTCGTGTGCCCGGCCCGCACGTGAACCAGGTCCACGCCGTGCTCGGCCAGCGCGCGGGCGTTGGCGACGCCCTGCTCGACGGTCAGCCCGCCGCGTGCCCAGTCCGTGACCGTCACCCGCGCCATCAGCAGGCCCGGCCACTCGGCCCGCACGGCGTCCACAACGGACAGTGGAAAACGCAGTGGTTCCGTGCCGTACACGTCGTCGCGGCGGTTGGTCAGGGGAGACAGGAAGCTCGCCAACAGGTAGCCGTCCGCAAGCTCCAGCTCGAGCGCGTCGAAGCCTGCCTCGCGTGCGCGGCCGACCGCGGCGACGAAGTCGTCCCGGACCCGCGCCATGCCAGCCTCCGACAGTGCGGCAGGCACCGCGCTGTACGGCGTGTACGGCAAGGGGGACGCGGACACCAGTGGCCACCCGTCCCGCAGCGGCACGTCCACGCCGCCGGTGGGCCGCGTCGCACCTCGCCGACCGGCATGCCCGAGCCGCACGCCGACGAGCGCGCCGGTGTCGTGGACCTCCTTGACCACCGGCGCCCACGAGTCGTCCAACACCGGACAGGCCGGCGTCGTCCGCCCGTCCTCGGCGATCGCCACGAACCCCGTCAGCACCAGGCCGGCGCCTGCCCGCCCCGCTTCGACCACTTCGGGCACAGCGCGCACGACCCGGTTGCGCAGTGTCACGCCGCCGACCCGCAGTGGCGCGAACATCGGCGGCGCCGCGACCGCGCCGGCCACGAGCGGTGTGCCGGTGGCGGACGAGGCGAACCACGCGTCCAGCACCCGCACGAGCTTCGGGTCGCGCTGCATGAGGTTCGCGTGGCTGATCCGGCCGCTGCGCGTCAGCAGGTTCGCCGCGAACTGGATCGGCGCCAGGCCGAGGTAGTTCGCCACCCGGCCGAAGTACGCCGCGCTGTCGCCCGCGGCCTGCTGGAACCGCTCCACGACCGGCTGCCGCTCCAGCTCGTAGTCGACCAGCGCCGATTCCAGAGTGGACGGATACCGCTCCAGCGCGTTGGCCAGCGCGATCGCGTCCTCCATCGCGAGCTTCGTGCCAGACCCGATCGAGAAGTGCGCGGTGTGGGCGGCATCGCCGATCAGCACGACGTTGCCGTGGTGCCAGTGCTGGTTGCGGACCAGCGGGAAGTCCAGCCAGATCGACTTGTTCGACCTCAGCCGGTGGTCACCCAGCTCGGCGGCGAACAGCGACTGGCAGAACGCCATGCTGTCCTCTTCGGACATCGTGTCGAGCCCGGCGCGCCGCCACGTGGCCTCGGTCGTCTCCACGATCCACGTGCTCGTGTGCTCGTCGAACGGGTAGGCGTGCACCTGGAACAACCCGTGCTCGGTCTCCCGGAACACGAACGTGAAGGCGTCGAGCACGAGATCGGTGCCGAACCACACGTACTTGCAGCCCTGCGGCGACGACGAGCTGCCGAACTCGGCTGTGAAACGTTTGCGCAGCCCGCTGTTGGCGCCGTCCGCGGCCACCACGAGATCACCGTCCACATCGGACGCCTCCTGGTGGAACGTCAGCGACGCGCCGAGCGACCGGGCGCGCCGCTGCAGGATGTCGAGCAGGTGTGTGCGCCGGATCGCCGAGAACGTGTGCCCCGACGACCGCAGCACGCGGTCGCGGTAGTGGATGTCGATCGACGTCCAGCGCGCGAACGAGTCCGTGATCTCCAGGTAGGTCGGGTAGTCCGCGTCCCTCAGCGCGCCGAGGGTCTCCTCCGAGAACACGACACCCCACCCGAACGTCGCGTCCGGCGCGTTGCGTTCCACCACCGACACGTCATGGCCTGCCTTGCGCAGCAGGATCGCAAGGTACAGCCCGGAGGGCCCGGCGCCGACGATCGAGACCCGCATCAGGCCACCGCCTCCGCCAACCGGTCCAGGTCGTCGAGCGAGCCGACGGTCGGGTAGAGGATCAGCTCGTCACAGCCCTCTGCCTCGTAGCCTCGCACGAAGTCCCGCACCGCGCGGGCCGACGTCAGGTTCCCGGCCGCGATCTTCTCCGCGAACGGACCGGTGAACGCGTAGTAGTCGAGCAGGTAGGCGCTGCCGCGGTCCGGGTCGCCGAACGCGACGTAGCCCTGGCCCCACAGCTTCGGCTCACCCGGCCGCTCCAGGTCCCGCCACGCCGCGCGGGCCCGGTTGGCGGCCGAGCCGAACGCCTTCGGCGGACCGCCGCCGTGCGCGTAGCCGTCGGCGTAGCGGGCCATGCGCGTCAGCGCCGCGCCGCTCGACCCGCCGACCAGCAGTTCGACTGGTGAACCGGCCGGTCCGACGCCGGACTCCTCCAGCTGTCCACGCAGGTAGGCGAGCTGTGACGACAGCGTCGCGCCCCGCCTGCCGTGGTCGGCACCCGCCGCCGCGTAGTCGTCGCGTCGGGCACCGACCCCCAGGCCGAGGGCGAACCGGCCCCCGGAGAGCGCGTCGACCGACAGCGCCTGCTTGGCGAGCATGGCGGGGGAGCGCAGCGGCCCGATGGCGATGTTCGTGGCGAGCCTGATGCGGGAGGTCACGGCCGCCGCCGCGGCAAGGGCGGCGAACGGCTCGATGCTGTCGTACACGAGCCGGTCGAGCACGCCGAGCGTGCTGAACGGGCCCGCGTCGGCCCTGCGCGCCCACTCGACGAGCACCTCGCCCGAGATGCCCGGAATGGTGTTCGGAAGTCCGACGCCGACCTTCACCCCCAACACATTACGGTTGACCCCGCTGATGCGTCAACTATGCTCGGAACCATGGCTGACCAGCTCGGCGGATTCGATCCCGCCCCGCAGGACCTCGTGTTGACGCTGCTCGGCGCGCACGACGTGCCCCGCGACGGCGGGGCGGTGTGGTCCGGCGGGCTCGTGCGCCTGCTCGGGGAGTTCGGCTTCAGCGAGGGTGCCGCCCGCGTCGCGTTGAACCGGCTCGTCGCCAAGGACCTCCTCACACGCAGCAGGACCGGCCGGCAGGTGCACTACGTCCTCACCCCGCGCACCCGGACCGTGCTCGAGGAGGGCGACCGGCGGATCTTCACCCTCGGCGAGCGACCACGCCGCGAGACCACGTGGACCGTGCTGTGGCACGCCATCCCCGAGGACCGGCGCCTCGCCCGCACGAGGCTCACCACCCGCCTGCGGTTCCTCGGCTTCGGCTCGGTCCAGGACGGCACCTGGCTCGCCCCGCACGACCGCGAACAGGAGCTGGCCGCGCTGCTCAAGGAACTCGACGTCGCCGAGTACACGGGTGTCATGCTGGGCAGACCCGCGACCGCCGTGGACTTCGGCGCGTTCGTCGCACGGGTCTGGGACCTCGGCGACCTCGCCCGGCGGTACCACGCCTTCGTCGAGCACTTCCGCGGCCGCGAGGTCGGCAGCGATGGCGAGGCGTTGCTGTTGCGCACCAGGCTGGTCCACACGTTCCGCGAGTTCCCGGCGCTGGACCCCGAGCTGCCGGAGGACCTGGTGCCCGCGCCGCCGTGTCGCACCGATGCCCTGCGGCTGTTCCACTTTCTCTATCCGGCGCTGGCAGACGCTGCCCAGCGGCACTTCGACAAGGTGACGAAACCATGACCGAATCCGTCCCGGGTGGCCCGTCCGCCGCGCTGACCTACACGTCGTACCTCGCGCTCGACGAGGTCCTCACCGCGCAGCGACCGAGGTCCGACGAGCACGACGAGATGCTGTTCATCGTGATCCACCAGGTGTACGAGCTGTGGTTCAAGCAGATCCTGCACGAGCTGGGGCTCCTGCAGCGATGTCTCGAGAAGGGCGACGCCCCGCACTCCGTGCGCACGCTCCGCCGCGTGCTCACCATCCTCAAGGTGGTGGTCGCCCAGATCGACGTGCTGGAGACCATGACCCCACGCCAGTTCACCAGCTTCCGCACCAGGCTCGACGCGTCCAGCGGCTTCCAGTCCGGCCAGTTCCGCGAGCTGGAGGCGATGCTCGGCAGGCGCGACAGGCGGATGCTCGCCCCGTACGCCAGGGACTCCGAGTCCTACGAGCGGATCACCGCCGCCATGTCCCGCCCCACGGTGTTCGACTCGTTCCTGCGCTACCTCGCCGACGCGGGCTACGACATCCCCTCGCGCCACCTGGAGCGCGATGTCAGGACACAGTGGACGGGGGACGAGGACGTGCAGCGGGTCCTCGTGCAGGTCTACGGCGACGACTCCGGCCCGTCCACGGTGGCCGACCTGCTCGTCGACCTCGACGAGGGCCTGCAGGAGTGGCGGTACCGCCACGTGAAGATGGTCGAACGCACGATCGGCACCAAGTCCGGCACCGGCGGCTCGGCAGGCGCCGCGTACCTGCGCACCACGCTGTTCCACGCCATCTTCCCCGACCTCTGGGCAGTACGGAGCCGGCTGTGACGTCACTGGAGTCGCTGCGCGACAGCCCGAACTCGCTGTCGGTCCACTATGGACGTTTTGGGGTCGCGCACCGCCTGCTGCTGACCGGCCACTCCCACCAGGCGTGGCCGGACGTCGCGCTGGACGGCCAGATCGAGGCGTTCACCGACGCGTCCTCGGCCGTGGACGACAAGTGGGGCCCGGCGTTCGCCAAGGCCGAGCAGCTGCGGCAGTACTACCGCGACCTCGTCGACGACCCGGGTGGCGACATCGCGCTCGGCGCCAACACCCACGAGCTGGTCGTGCGCTTCCTGTCCAGTGTGGACCTCCGGAACCGGCCGCGGCTCGTCACCACCGACGGCGAGTTCCACACCCTGCGCCGCCAGCTGGCCCGCCTGGCCGAGGAGGGCGTCGAGGTCGTGCGTGTCCGTGCGGACCCGGTCGACACCCTCGCCGAACGGGTCGCGGCCGAGGTCGACGACAGAACGGCCGCGGTCCTGGTCTCGCAGGTGCTGTTCGAGACCTCACGCGTAGTGCCGGGCCTCGACACGGTCGCCGAGGCCTGCGGCCACCGAGGGGTCGAGCTGCTCGTCGACGCCTACCACGCGCTCGGCGTCGTCCCGTTCTCCCTGGCGCGACAGGGTCTGACCGAGGCGTGGGTCACCGGCGGCGGCTACAAGTACCTGCAGCTGGGTGAGGGCAACTGTTTCCTGCGGATCCCCCCGCACGCCGCGGACGCGCGGCCGGTCATCACCGGCTGGTTCGCCGAGTTCGAGGACCTGACGGCGAAGGCGTCGGGAAAGGTCGGCTACGCACCGGGCGGCGACCGCTTCGCAGGCGCCACCTACGACCCGACGAGCCACTACCGCGCCGTGGCGGTCCGCGACTTCTTCGTCGAGCAGGGCCTGACCCCGGCGTTCCTGCGTGAGGTCTCCCTGCACCAGAACGAGTTGCTGGCCACCAGTTTCGACGCCCTCGACGCGCCACCGGAAGTGATCACCCGGGACCGGTCGGCGCCACGCGAGGCGTTCGGCGGCTTCCTGGCCCTGACCGCCCCGAACGCCGACGAGCTGAAGAAGGGACTCGCCGAGCGCGGCGTCCTGACCGACAGCAGGGGCGACAAGCTCCGGTTCGGCCCGGCGCCGTACCTGTCGGACACGCAGCTCGTGGCCGCGGTCGCCGCACTCGGCGAGGTACTGGCTTAGCCGATCACCACGGTGTTCGTGGCCGTCGGCGCGAACCCGTTGGCGTAGATGCTCTGCACGCGGTTGCGTTCGGACGCGTTCGGGTTCACGTTCGTGCAGGACACGCCGCCCGTGCTGCCCGACATCAGGCTCGAGCACGGGCCGGGCTTGATGTCCGGCAGGCCGAGGATGTGGCCGAACTCGTGCGACGCGATCCTGACCAGGTTGTAGCCGTCGGCGACGGCCTCACGGCCGTACCAGACGGTGCCGCTGCCGCCGGGACGCACCGGCCCGAGCGTGGCACGCGGCCAGCCGGGATCGGCGATGACCTGGACGTCGGCACGCTGCCCCGATGCCGCCTTCTGGATGCGAACGCTCGTGACGTTCGCGTTCCAGACCGCCACGCCCTGTGCCACGGCGTCCTTGAACTCGCCGGCACGCGCGTCGCTGTAGGTGATGGTGACGACCGCCGCACCGACATCCGCCGTCGCCTGCGGGGCGACGGTGGCTGCCGTGCCCACGACGAGCGTCGCGGTCATGGCGGTGGTGGCAAGCAACCCGATAAGTGTTCTCCTGTACAAGGTTACCTCCAGTTATTGCAGGGTAACTGGATGTTAAGGCAGTCTTGCCTGGCTGGGATCCCAATGCCGGGCGTCACCAGTTACCGGTCTGTCACCTGGCAGAATGGCGGCAGTGACCGACCCTTTGAGGAGGCAGGCGCGGTGCAACTGGGCGAACTGCGTGGTGTGATCGCGCTGGACGGCCCGTCGGGGACCGGTAAGTCGACGGTTGCCCGTCGGTTGGCCGTCAGTCTCGGGGCCGGTTATCTGGACACCGGTGCCATGTACAGGGCGGTGACGCTCGCGGTGCTGCGTGCGGGCGTGGCCACCGACGACGAGCACGAGGTGCTGACCGTCGCCGAGCACGTCGACCTGCGGGTCAGCACGGACGCCGAGCACCAGGAGATCCTGCTCGGCGGCGAGAACGTCGGCAGCGAGATCCGCGGCCAGGCCGTGACGCTCGCGGTGTCGGCCGTGTCCGCGGTCGCGCCGGTGCGTGCGCTGCTGGTCGCCCGCCAGATGCGGATCATCGACGAGGTGTGCGAGCAGCGCGGCGGGATCGTCGTCGAGGGCCGTGACATCGGCACCGTGGTCGCCCCGGACGCCGGGCTGAAGGTGTACCTGACGGCGTCGTCCGACGCACGGGCACGACGCCGGTCGCTGCAGGACAGCGCCTCCGGCCGCGAGGCGTCGTTCGACGAGGTCAAGCAGGACGTGGACCGCCGCGACAGGCTGGACTCGGGACGCGCGGCGTCGCCCCTGCAGCCCGCGGACGACGCCGTGTGGCTCGACACCACGCACCTGGACCTGCAGGGCGTGCTGGACGAGATCACGGCGTTGGTGGACGAGCGCGACCTGCGCGGCGTAGCCGCGGGCTGGTGAGCACTCTCCCCTCGGGGGCCGTGCCGTGGGTGCACGACCTCGCGCGCTGGATCGCGAGCTGGGTCCACCGACCGTTCTACCGAATCCGCGTCCGCGAGCGTCTGCGTGTCCCCGCCGAGGGCCCGGTGGTGATGGTGGCGAACCACAGCTCGTTCATCGAGCCACAGCTGCTGTTCGGCCTGACGGGACGCCGTGCGGTGTTCCTGGTCAAGTCGGAGCTGTCGAGAGGCCCCGCCGGACACGCGTTCCGCTGGATCGGCCAGATCATGGTGCGCAGAGGCGTAGCCGACCGCGAACCGCTGATGAAGGCGGTGTCGGTCCTGAAAGCAGGCGGCCTCATCGGCGTTTTCCCTGAGGGGACAAGGGGTGCGGGCGACGTGTCGCACGCGGAGCAGGGCGCGGCGTGGCTCGTGCGCATGACCGGCGCGGTCGTGCTGCCGGTCGCGACGAGGGGCACGCGTGAGCGCCGGGGCTTCCGGCCTAAGCTGGACATTCTGGTCGGGGAGCCGATCGGGTTGAATGTCCAACCCGGACGAACGGGCCTTGCCGCCGCGACCGAGGAGATTCGCAAGCACCTGGCGGCCCTGGTGCGAGAACTGGATGAGCTGCGGAAATGACTGAGTTGGATGGCACCTGGGCGTCCGAGTCCGAGTGGACGGCGATCGACGAGGAGTTCGGTCACCCCGACGACCAGGACGGGGAGCCCCCACAGCCCGTTCTGGCCGTGGTAGGCAGGCCGAACGTAGGCAAGTCGACGCTGGTGAACCGTATCCTGGGCCGGCGCGAAGCCGTAGTACAGGACAAACCGGGCGTAACCCGCGACAGGGTGGCCTACGACGCACTGTGGAACGGCCGCCGCTTCACGGTAGTGGACACCGGCGGCTGGGACCCGAAAGCGGACGGCCTGCAGGCGTCGGTGACAGCACAGGCCGAGCTGGCGATGCAGACAGCGGACGCGGTCCTGCTGGTGGTGGACGCGTCGGTGGGCGCGACGTCAACGGACGAGGCAGCGGCAAGGGTGTTGCGCCGCTCGTCCAAACCAGTGCTACTGGCCGCGAACAAGGTGGACGACGACCGCCTGATGGCGGATGTGGCGTCCCTGTGGTCCCTGGGTCTCGGCGAGCCGTACCCGGTGAGCGCACTGCACGGCCGCAGCTCAGGCGACCTGCTGGACGCGGTACTGCACGCGTTGCCGGCAACCCCACGCGAGTCGTTCGGAGTGGAGCGGGGCCCCCGCAGAGTGGCGCTGGTGGGCAAACCGAACGTGGGCAAGTCGAGCCTGCTGAACCGCCTGGTAGGCGCCGAGCGGGCCGTGGTGGACGCCGTAGCGGGCACGACGGTGGACCCGGTGGACTCACTGGTGTCGCTGGACGACGAGCTGTGGCAGTTCGTCGACACCGCTGGCCTGCGCAAACGGGTGAAAACCGCGTCGGGCATGGAGTACTACGCGTCACTGAGAACGAGAGCGGCCATCGAAGCGGCAGAAGTGGCCATCGTGCTGCTGGACGCCTCCGAGCCGATCTCTGAACAGGACCTACGGGTACTGACGATGGTCGTGGACGCTGGTAGGGCGTGCGTGCTGGCCCTGAACAAGTGGGACCTGGTGGATGAGGACCGTCGGCACCAGCTGACCCGGGAGCTGGAACGAGGCCTGGTTCGTGTCCCGTGGGCAGAGCGGGTCAACGTGTCGGCGCTGACCGGCCGGTCGGTCCGCAAGCTGGCGCCGGCACTACGGACGGCGCTGACGTCGTGGGACCAGCGGGTGTCGACGGGTCAGCTGAACTCGTGGCTGACGGGCCTGATCGCGGCGACCCCGCCGCCCGTGCGTGGGGGCAAGCAGCCGAAGGTCCTGTTCGCGACGCAGGCACAGACGAGGCCGCCGACGTTGGTGCTGTTCACGTCGGGTTTCCTGGAGGCCGGGTACCGCCGCTTCCTGGAGCGACGCTTCCGCGAGGAGTTCGGCTTCGTGGGGACGCCTGTGCGGCTGTCAGTCCGGGTGCGGGAGAAGCGGCCCCGAAAGAGCTGAGGCTGAGGGCTAGGCTAAGCTGATCGCGCACCTCCCCGGGGGGAGGAGCGGCCGGGCTGTGGCGCAGTTTGGTAGCGCACTTGACTGGGGGTCAAGGGGTCGCAGGTTCAAATCCTGTCAGCCCGACGGTCGTGAAGGGCCCGCTGGTTCTGGATGTTTGTCCAGGTCGGCGGGCCTTTTTGCTGTCAGTTTGTCGATCTTGCCGGACTGTCCACTGTGGTCCACATGAAGATCGACAAGGGGGTGAAGGAGAAAATAAGGAGACGATCATGGTCAGGCTTTGACCAACGGCCAAGTGGGGTCGCCGTTGTTGCTCTCCTTCGGCATCCGCTCTCAACGGGCGCGAACCAGGCTTTCTGCCGGTGGGTGTGCACCGGTTGGTGCCGGGTGATGGGGGTTGCGGCCGGCTGGCGGCGGCGTGGGCTGGTTAGCGCCCGGTTAGGGCCGTGGGGGTTCGATGCGGCTGGTTGGAGACGGCAGGTGGGCTGTGAAAGATATGGGGTTGGGGGTGATCGGGGGATACGAATGGCCGCCGCCTCTGGGGAGGCGACGGCCGTGTTGTGGGGGAGGGGTAGGCGGTTAGGTCGGTGGGTGGTGCGGTCGCGGCGGGGAGCGTGAGGCGGGTGATGCGGGTGGCTCCGTGGGCGGGAGTATTCGAGGGTGTTTGGTGGGTGAGGGTGTGGAGTGCGGTGGTCCAGCGGTGTTGGAGGGCGTTGATGAGGCGGGTTTCGATTTCGGGGGCGACGTGGCTGTAGATGTGTTCGATCTTGTCGGGGATGCGGTGGCCGAGTCGGCGGGCTTGGGCGACGTCGGGGATGCCGTCGGCGATGAGCCAGGTTTTGTGGCTGTGGCGGAACCCGTGGAAGACGAGTCCGGGGGCGATGGGGTGGACGCGGACACGAGGCCGGACGCGGTGGTGGTTGCCGTCGGCGGCGGGTCGCATGGCGCGGCGGGCGAAGTTCGACCGGCGGAGTAGCTCGCCTTCGCTGGTGACGAACACGTGCGAGTGGTCGTGGCTGGCGAGGTGGGTGCGGAGGAGGTGGATGAGGAATGGGGGGAGAGTGATGGTGCGGCCGGATTCGGCGGTTTTGGGTGGTCCGAGTTCGAGTCGTCCGTTGACTTCGTGTAGCGCTGCGGTGTGGGGGTCGATGACGATGATGCCGTCGTCGAGGTGGGTGTTGCGTCGTTGGAGGCCGGTGAGTTCGCCCCAGCGTGCGCCGGTCCAGGCGGCGGTGATCATCAGCACTGCGGCCCAGTCCCCGACCAGTACGGCTGCTTGCGCGGCGACGCCCAGGACTTGCTCGGGCGTGGCCCAGACCCGTTCGATGCGGATCTCATGCCGACGCTTGCCCCGCCGCCGGGGCTGGATGGGGTTGACGGCGATGAGGCGCTCGTCGGCCGCGTCGACCAACATCATCGACATCAGTTTGGTGATCGTGGTGACGGTGGCCTGCGCGTGGCCGTCGGCGCGGAGTTTCTTGGCCCAGGTATGCACCGCCAACCCGGAGATCCCGTCCAAACGGGTGGAACCCCAGCGGGTGAGGATGTGGTTGCGGATCAGGCTGCGGTATTGGGCCTCGGTGGTTGCGGCGACGTCGAGCGCGTCGAACCAGGTGACTGACCATTCCTCCAGAGTCAACTTGCCTCCATCCGGATCCAGGAACGCGCCGCGCCGCTGGTCAGCCTCGATCTCGGCGGTTTTGTTCTCCGCAGCTGTTTTTGAGGTGAATCCGGAGATGGTGCCGAACCCGCCATCGTCTTTCGGAACCGGACTCGCCATGTTTTCTTACCGCTCTTTTCGATGAAAGCCATCGAGAATCCCCTTTTCGGAGAAGGTGTGCGTTCGTTTGACGGACATATGTACGCTCGATGTCCGTCAAAATGTCAAGCGGCTACTGCGGAAGACTTTTGTTGGTGTGAAAGTCTTCGTGTGCAGAGCGTGTCTGTTTAAGAAGAGTGTCGAGATGGTGTCGCACTGTTTTCAGCGATCGTCTCGATGTCTGTATGGGAGAATCGCAGGTGTTTACCCACAAACCTGCACGGCACTGCCCGGGCGGCGGCCTTGCGCCGTAGCCAGGACGGGCGTACCTGCAACAGGGTGGCCGCCTGCTCGGCGGTATAGAGCAGCGGCGCTGTGACCCCGGCGCCCGGGAGATCGGTGCATCGTGTGTCGGCCGCTCCCCCGCTCCCTTCCTCGGTCGAGGCTGTGGGCGCAACTCGGCCCAGATCACGAACGGGTCGACCGTGAGAAATCGCCTGGTCACCCTCGGTGGCAGATCCAGAGGTCTGCTCGGGAGACGTGGTCGGCGGCGTCTCGTGTGTGGGCGAGGATGCCCTGGGGTGGCGTGGGCGTGGGGTGAGTCGGCGGTGGATGCCCCGGGCGTGGTGCGGATGAGTCATGGAGGCGGCTCCGATGTATGCGTGGGCTGTCGCAGTGTCACCTCTGAACTCCGAAAAACAGGCTCGTTGGGGACAGCTCGTCCCCAACTTTCTTCAGTTAGCCACGCCACAGATGCACCGTGACCCAGAGGGGAGTACCCCGTCCCATCGCGGACCTGGGAGCTTCTATGTGGCTCCTGACCACCAGGCTGGCAGTGTGGGGGTCAGGGGTTCGAACCCCCTCAGCTCCACTCCTTTCAAGACCCGCTGATTGGGATGTTTGTCCAGGTCAGCGGGTCTTTTTTGTGATCATGCGCGGCGGTTGCTGACACCGTCGGAACTGCCCCAACGTAGTTGTGGGGTGGATGTCCCGGTGTCGTCGACCGTGCGTGTGTGCGGTCGTGGGCGGGTCGTCTGGGCGTAGCAGGCTCATCGTCGTAGTGGTGTTGACGCCGCCAGGATGGTGGGGTGGTCAGCGGCCGAATCCGCGGTTGGGGTTGTTGTGGCGTCGTCTTCGTCGTAGATGGGCTCGACAAGGCAGTCGAGTCGCCCGGTACCTGCTGCTCGCCGGAGGAGGGAGGAGGGAGGAGTCGAACGGTGTTACCCAACTAGCCAGGATGGCTGGCCCGCCACCGCCAAAGACCTGGACGTCGACCAGAACGCTGTCGCTGAGATAATCGGGCCTTGTTGACCTGATCTTGGGGGACGGCGTGGCAGAGGGACTGGGCTTGTTCGACGGCTTCGAAGCACGGCGTACGCCCACCGATGCCGACTACAGCGCCGTCTTGCGACATGGCCTGGTAGTGCCGGACACCAATGTCTTGTTGGACCTCTACCGGATGAACGCACGTGTTCGCGAGGACATGTTGACGGTGCTGGGGACGATTACGGAGCGTATATGGGTTCCGCATCAGGTGATCGCGGAGTTTTGGCGCAACCGCCAGAGCGAAGAATTGATTGCATACCACGACAGGAAAGCGGATGCCGCTAGGGGTACCCTTCTGGCTTCTATTCAGAAATCACGAAAGGCTATTAGCGATTGGGCCAAAGATGTCCACATCGGCGATGACAGTGATATGGCGACTCCGCTCTACGAAAAACTAAACCGTGCGGAGAAGATCTTTGAGAGCCTGATGAGGATGCTTGACTCGCAGGCGGTCAAAGACAAGGTTCCTGGCATTCGTGACACTAACGCTGATCCCGTAATCATCAAATTGGAATTGCTGCTGGACGGTCGAGTTGGTCCACCTTGCGATGAGCGGCGATACTCGGAGGAAATCGTTCGTGCTAAGGAACGGGCTGACCGACAGATTCCACCGGGTTATCTTGACTTCGAGAGCGGAAGGAAAAGTGACGAGGAGGCGGCTGGAGATTACCTGATCTGGCGGCAAATTTTGGATGAAATACAAGGTCGAACGACAGACGTACTCTTCGTTACCAGAGATGGCAAGGATGACTGGTGGCGTAAGTCTTCTTCTAAGGCCACGCGGCTTCCGCGCGTTGAACTGGTCGACGAGCTTCGCGATCTTACGGGACGCCGACTCTTCATGGTCGAGCCCAGCGTCCTCATGCGGAAGGTGAGCAGAGTTTTCAGGCTCGAGAACCAGGTTCATCGCAACTCTATCGTCGCGTTGCAATACCTAGAGTCGTCACAGAGCGGCACGGAAGGCTCCTACCGATCGGGCGGAGAGACGCGCTATCGATTGGCTCAGTTGCCCGGTGGGCGCAGTGGCGACTACGTTGAGACGGTTTGGACGATGTGCCAGCTAGTCGACGACAACCCGCGCCTTGCTACATGTATCGAGAAGTTTATGGACTGCTTCCCGAGCATCACGCTGGGGCCCGAAGCTCGAAGGCGTCTGATGAATCTTGTCGCCCTTGGCCTGGCTGTAGTGCAGGGCGAGCGCATTCTCCTGACAAGCGCTGGAAAGAGGTTCCAGGAGACCCGAGATCCAGAACTGTTGTCCAGGCTTTTCATGGAGCGAATCGAGGGCGCCTTCGAAGCCCGTAGCATGCTGCGGCAAGGAGCTGAAGTTTCCGATCTCAAGGTCTTACTTTCAGAGCATTCTGAATTGGATCTCAGCGCCACGCAGATCGATCTACTGCTGCGTTGGATGAGCAGACTGGGATTGCTCGCTGAATAGGCGTCTTCGCGCATCGGCGCCAAGTTCGGCAAGGCAGTTGCGAAGATCACCGACGATGTTGACCAGCTGCTCGCCTTCTGCGACTACCCCGCCGAGTACTGGGTTCACCCTGCGCACCACCAGCCCGATCGCGTCTACCTTCGCCACCGTGCGACAACGCACGAAGGTCACCAAGGGATCAGGCTTCCCGCGCGGCCGGGCTGGCCGTGGCGTTCAAGCTCATCCGGTTAGCACAAGCCCGTTGGCGCGCGGTGAACGCACTCCACCCTGTCGCGCTCGTCCGCGCCGGCGCCCGCTTTGAGAACGGCAAGCTCCTCGAATGACCCAACTACGACACCCCAGCACCAGCCGCCTAAAAGATCTTCATCCACAGGTGGTATGCACACCCACCGGCGCATTCAACAGCTACCAGGTTGTGCTGCTAAGGAGTTCTTCGACTGATGCGGCTGTGGCGCCGCTGGAGTCGCTCAGGGCTTCGGTGACCAGGTCGGCGACGACCAGGGCTGCGGTCTGGTGTCGGACGTTGATCTGTTCCTGGACGCAGTCCAAGCCACCGTTGGCGTATTCCTCAAAGATCTTGAGCCGTTCTTCGAGGCGGCGGTCGTCCATGATCTCCGGGTCGTCCGTGACCTTGGCAGCGATCATGTTGATCAACGCTTCGCTAAATCCAGAGCCACTGATCAGGACCTCGTAACGGATCGGGTCGCCTGCGGACTTGGTGAGCGGCTTACGGCGGTCGTTGCGGAAGCCCAAGGCGGCGGCGAAGACGAGGATGTCGCGGAAGGCGCCGAACCTGGCGTCGTTGCGCAGCTCTTGGATGAGCCGTTCGTGTTCTGCTGGGCGACGGGCGCGAAGGTCAACGGGGGCGGTCATCGCTTGATCTCCTTGAGTAGAGAGTGGTCGGCGTCGGCAGGCCGGATGTACGGGTAGGCGTGACCGCCCAGCTCGATGTCGTCCTCGGTGGTGCCCGCCAGGCTGGTGTGGGACTCGATGACACCGAGATGGCTGACGTAAGGGTTAAGCTCGGTCACCACCTTGCCTAGCCCTTGACTCTTGCTGACCAGGACCACGAGTTGCGGCGCCATCTGGGCCAGTGCGCGGGAGACCGCTTCCTGGTAGTTGTGGTCGAGCGAGCCGAACGCCGCATCCATCACTATCGGGTAGGTACCTGCGTCCTCTGCGGAATCGCCTTCGGCACGTCGTTCTTGCCGGATCTCCCGGGCGAGCTCCGATACCGCAGCGACGAAGCTGAGGCTCAGGATCTGGCTTTCGCCAGTTGATTTCGCCACCGGGTGCGGAACACCGTCAACGTCGGTGTGCAGGGTGAGCTCGAACCGTTCGTTCAGGGTCGGCACATAGTTCTTGTAGGTGATGCTGCGGAAGGTCGTCTTCAACTTGGCGTCGAGACGCCTGCGCATGTCGTCGGACCGGATCGTCTGGATCTCATCCAGTGCACGTTGGACTTTTCGGACGAGATTAGAGCGGGCCCGTGCTTTTGCGACCAAGTCGTCGGTGACCTCAGCGGCCTCGCGCTCGCGAATCTTTTTCTCGATGTCCTTGTCGATCTGTCCCAGTTCGCTGTCAACCGCGCCGATTCGGCGTTGTTTGTCGCCGTGTCGGTTGTCAAGATCAATGCGCTTCGACTCCAGCTTCTGGACGTCCTCTTGGCGACTGTTGCGGAGTTTGTCGTCAAGTTCGGACTTCTGCTCTTCAAGTCGTGCTACCGAGTCGCGCAGGTCGCCGATGCGCTTCATGACCTGGCCGAGCGAGTCCCGCAGATCTTTTCGGTCCGCATTCATGGGATCGATTTGGCCACGCAGCTTCTGCCACGCTGTCTCCACGGCTTGGAGGCCGGCTCGCTGACGCCACTGGGTAACCGACTCCCAGGGGGCTGTGTGTTGACGCAGCGGGGTTCCGCAAATGCATTTCTGTTCGTCGAGAAGTTGGTCTACAAATTCACGTTTGAGCGGTGCGGGCAACGCGCCTTTCTGATACATCGCGTCCGCCATCTGACTGGTTGACTCAGTCAGGTTCTCGGTGAAGGCTAAAAACCCGCGATTGGCGATAATGTCGGCGCGTTCATTGACCGCAGCCTCCCGTGCGGCCTTTGCGTCGTCGAGTTGTCGCGTGACGTTGTCCCGCTGCTCCTGAGTCGGTTTGGCCGCCTCGTTCTGACGAAGCAACTCGAGCACACTGGAACGTTCCTGTTCGAGCGTGGCCAGTTCGCTCTCCAGGATCTTCCGCTCCTCCCGACCTTCAACTTTGCGTTTGGTAAGTTCGTCGATTTCGTCTTGTATCTCGCTGACCTTGGCATCACCGTACTTACGGATGTCCGCGCCCAGCCGCCGATCAACCTTGGGGAGATGTTCGAGAGCCCGTTCGACCTGCTCTAGGTCTAAAAGTACCTTGATGTCCTTCTTGACCTCACTGTAGGCGTCTTTCTTGACCAGGTTTTCGATGCGTTCACCGTTGAAGAAAAAGAATCGGCTCACGCCACGGGGCAAGATCAGGTAGATCATGTTTTGTGGCGCTCCCACCTCCTCGGACGAGCCGTCGGGCTTCGTGATCCACATCTCCGGGTCCGGCGAGATCGGCGACTGCTGGTCAGACTCCTTGCGCGTGCGGGCACGACGGCGAACCCGATAAGTTTGCCCGTCGTGGTCGAAGACGACCTCGACGCCAAACTCGACTTCGCTGTCAAAGGTGGTCGCGCGCCAGACGCTGTCCGTGACCAGGCGGTGTTGTTCCTCGACGTCTTCGGAGAAGGTTCCGTACAGCGCCCAGGTGAAGGCGTTGAGCAGCGTCGTCTTGCCTGCGCCGTTGGCGCCGAAGATCAACGTGACCGGTTTGACCTTGTCCGAGCGGAGGTCGAAATGCTGCTCGCCCTTGAACTGGCGGAAGTTGGTGAGTGTGATTGAGTGTAGTCTCACGGGATGATCTCCTTCACCGCGGCGAGCAGGTCGTTGGTGGCGTCGTGGGCGCGGACGTGGAGCTTGGCACGCTCGATCTCCAGCACGCGCTTGAGGAATACCTGCTCCTCGGGGCTCAACTCCTCCAGCACTTGCCTTTCCGTA
Source organism: Actinophytocola oryzae (assembly GCF_004364325.1). GTDB lineage: Bacteria > Actinomycetota > Actinomycetes > Mycobacteriales > Pseudonocardiaceae > Actinophytocola > Actinophytocola oryzae. Next base: position 62,853 of record NZ_SOCP01000031.1, read on the forward strand.
CGGCCGGTGTCACTCACTCGTGGCTTCCCTTCTTCATCATTCCGTTGCCGCGATGGTTCTCATAGGTGCATGAGTTGGTACCGCTCTTTGAGTGGTCGCAGGGCGTCGAGCGTGGCTTCGTAGTTCTCGGACAACTTGGCGAACTCGTTGGCCCGTTCGAGCTCCCGGGTGAGCAGGTTCCGCTCGATGTCGAAGTTCATGGGAGCATCGGCGGGTGGGATCGCGAGATAGTCGAGGATCTCCGCCCTGTCCTTGCCTTCGGCTCGGCGGAGTAGCCTGCCTCGGCGCTGGATGAACTGGCGCGGATTGCTGCTGCTGGCGAGTAGGTACCCGGTGCGGGCGTCGGGAATGTCAACGCCCTCGTCGAGACAGCGGATCGCGACCAGTACTCGGAGATCGTCGCCGGAGCTGAACCGGCGGAGCAGGTTCTTCCTGTCCGCGCGCGGTGTGTCTGAAATGTAGGAATGTGCGGCCAGGCCCAACTGATTCCCCACCAGGTGCATCACGTCGCGGAGCTGGTTCGGTCCACGCGGATCGCCCTGCGGCGCTGGGCGCGTGCCTTCGGCGCAATAAACGAGCTGGAACCACGAGTGGCCACGAGCGTTGAGGTCCATGCGCAGCGCCGCCAGTTTGCCCTCGGCATGCCCGAGCACACCAGCGCGTTGCCGGAGAAGGTAACCGAGCTGAGAGTTCGGGTCGGCATCGTTGACGCTCTCGCCAGCCGCGACGCACTTCGCGATCTGCGTGGTCAGGTCGGCATAAAGCTGGGTCTCGACATCGTTCAGCTCGACCAGCCGCGGCTGGTAGTTATACCGGCAGAGTGCGCCCATGGTAATGGCTTCACCGAGCCCGAGTTCGAATGCGATCGGTCCGAAGTAGTTGATCAGCGCGTCGGTGCCGTCGTCGTCGAACCATCGTTCCGGTGTCGCGGACAGCGCCAGCCGGTAGGTGGCGTTTGACGGCAGGGAAGAGCGGTAGGCCGCCGAGCCGAGGTTGTGCGCCTCGTCGGCGATCACCATCAGCGGTTGCGAGATTCTCGCCAGGATCGACTGGAACTTCTCCCCGGCGAAGGACATGTTCGTGGCCACCATCGCGACGACAGGACGTTGCCCAAGCCTGGCCTGGCTGAGCTGTTCCTCGACCAGCGGAACCCATTTCTGGCTCGACTCGTACACCGCGATCGGGCGCACGCCGAAGCCTTCTACCTCAGTGATCCACTGGTCGACCAGGTGCTTCTGCGGCGCGATGATCAGCACGATCAGCGGTTCTTCACGTTGGCGTTGCAGGTTGGCGATCTGCGCTGCGGCGATCATGGCGGTTTTGGTCTTGCCTGTCCCGGTAGCCATCTTAAGGATGCCGCAGCCTCGCTGGCCGAGCCAGGCTTCGACCGCCTGACGTTGATAGCCGCGGACGGTCAACCAGTCCGGGATGGCGAGGCTCGTAACCTCGTTGACGACCGCCGGTGTCGGAATGAGTGCGTCGTCGTGTGCCGACAGCGGAGTGTCACGTTCCTGGCCGAGCTTGATCAGGCGGTCGCGTGTGATGTCGGGGAAGTCCTCTACCTGGAGGGTGGGTGTCTGGTTGGCCCACAGGTCTTCGAAGTCCCGTACGTACTCGAGGGCTCGGACAGTGTCCCCGTCCACCCAGCTACGGAACACCGCGATGGATTCGAAGTTCGCGGCGAGTCCCCCGAGGGTTTCGTTACTGCTCCCGGTGAACGCGACCAGGTCACCAACGGCGTCGCGGAAGACGCCGAACTTCTCGTGATAGATCCCGACCCGGTTTGCCTTCTCGACGAATGCCAGCTTGATGTCGAGTCGGCCTTCGGCTATAAGGCGACCGACACGGCCAAGCCCGTCGAGCACCGTGTCGGGTACGTCGGCGTCGAGTTCGCGTTCGGTCGCGCGGGTGAGGACGGCACGGATGTCGTAGCCGCGCTCGATATCGACGATGTCGTCCTCGGTGAGGTGAGGTGAGGCGATCAACCGGATGTTACCGCCGCGTTCGGTGAACGTGTCGAGTCCTCTGGCGAACAGCGCAAGGCTGGTCGAGGTGAAGTACCCAACTGCCCGGCTGTAGCTGGTCGCGACCGAGAATGTCGGCAGGTAGAAGTCTTTTACCACGTCCTGGCGGTTGCTGCGGTAACTGGTCGCCAACGACAGGGCGCGAAGGCCGTTGGGATGTGTTGTCACAGGAGTTCCAGGATGTCGTCGACGTTGGCGGTCTGGTGCGGTCGTTTGGTCGACTCACCGGTCTCCAGTTGCTGCCGAATACTGGTCAGCAGATCGGCTATGTCGGTGTCTCCGCGCTCCCGGTAGGTGCCGATGATGCTCAGTACCGGAGCGTCGGCGGGCAGTTTGACCGCGGCGGCGAAGGCACGTCGAGCGGCTTCCTTGTCCAGCCCGGGCGGTGCGCCGACCAACGCGAGCGCGTCGGCGAGTGGGTCGTCCTGCAGTGCCGGCACCGCCTGGACCGTGAACGAGTTGTCGTCCCCGATCACCAGGAACACTTCCGCGTCGATCGGGATGTCGTCCTCTAGCAGGAAGCGGCGAATCGTGCCGAAGGCGGGTTGAGTACCACTGAAATTGATCGACTGCGGGCCAAGCACAGAATTGAGTTGACGTTTCTCGCCGTACGTCATGCTCAGAATGCCGGCGACCGCCATCGGCGCTACCGACCCACTGCCCCGCAAATGATCGTGGGTAACACGCACCCGGTAAGCCCATGCGGTGTCCCAGCGGAACATCCTGCTCGTGCGTTCCGGCGCTTTTCTGGCGACGCGGGACGTGCCCACCAGCCGCACCACGCCGTCGCGGGTTTCGAACGGCAGCGCGCTGGCGTAGGCAATGATGCTGCTCGCGGCCACGCTGTACCGACCTGTAACTAGTTCGATCAAAGGGTCGAGGTTGATTCTCCCGCCTGCTTTGGCCAACTCCTGACGGATGACCGACCGAACGCCCGCGTATGCCTCCATGCCCCATTCGGTAAGCGCCCATCGATCCCTGTCCACCCGCTCGAACCGGTCATCGAGCGACATCGCATTCCGCAACGACCTCACGCTGCGCTCGGATACGAACTGGTCGGCAATCTCCTCCGCACTCATGGGCGCCCCATGGATCGACAGGATCGCCGCGGCGTAGTCATCCATCGACCGGGTTCGGGTGATGACGCGGTCCCCGTCGATCACGTAACCGCATGTCGACAGCCAGGCCCGGGTGAACTCCTCCCGCCGCTCCGGCGTAGTCGTCGTCACCAGCTGCAGGTCGCCGAGAAGTGCAATGCCGTGTTGGTTGGCGTGCTCGCCAAGGTGCGTTCGCGTCAATTCCTTCGCAGCGCTGAGCGTTGGGACCACGCACCACCCGTCTTCGATCTCGTACGCGTCATCCAGCCGATCGATCACTCGCCACGCCGGCTGGTCGACGGACGCCACCGTCCGCGCGAGCGCGGGCAAGTGCACCAGCAGATCCGACAACGGCCGAACCGTTCCGATCATGGCCCGAGCGGTCATCGCGACCATGTTAAGCGCCCCGACGGACAACCGGTTCAGCATCGCGGTCCGGGCCCTGCCCTCAACCTGCCGGACACGCTCGCGCGTCACTCCGAGCTGTGTCCCCAACTCCTCCAAGGTCGCTGGTTTGTCGGCGAACAGCCGTTGCTGCAGGACGAACACCCCGCGTGTATCGAGTTCCCGGAAGGCGTCGTCGAGCAGCTCCGCCACGTCTTTCGCGAGTGCGGACTCGTTCAGGATCTCACCAGCGGTGAGCGCTTTGAGTCGCTGCCATGCCTTGACCACCTCGTCTGGAACGCCGGCGACCATGGACTTTGCGATGATCGGCTCGGTGGGTTTGCCGATCGCGGTCTGCCAGGTAGCGATCTGGGCGATGTCGTCCGCCAGCGACCGCAGCCAACCCAGATCCGACGTCCCCTGGTTGGCCGCCGACGCACGACGAACCGGTTCGGTCATCGCTTGGGACAACACGGCCACCTCACCGGACAGGGACACCTCGGCAAGCTCGTGCAGGATCGCGGCGATGGTGCCGGAACCGATGCCCTGCCAATCGAACATGTCATCGAGCGACAGCCCGAGGAGATCACCCGTCGTGGTGTGACCACACCGTGACAGGACGTTCCTCGCCCGCGTCGGCAAGGCCAGCAGGTGAAGATCGGAGTCAGGATCGAGCGCTGGAAAGATCTGCCCAACGGTCCACCGCGTCAAACGGTCCATCGCCAAGTCCACGACCTGGCCGAGCCGTTGTCGCCGCTCGGCCGCGTCGGCATCGGTGATCGCCGCGTCCCACCTGGCCTGCTCCCCATGCGCAACGCCTTGGAGCCAGGGGAAGGCGTCCAGCCAGGTACGCGGACGTACATCGCGCACGGACTCCCCAGACATGCAGATCATTCTCCCTCGTCGAAGTCACCACTTGTATAGCGGCAACCCCCGACAGTCCACCCTTCACTGATCGCCAACACGCCGCCGACCGTTTCAAACCCGGACACTCGCGGGTGACCGGTCGACAACCCGGCCCGCATCTCGCGGACCAGAGCAAAGACGGACTTGGACGACTTCGGGTGCCATCTCTTGTGAGTCCCAAGACACGAAGTGTCGGACTCATGAGTTACCGTACTCACTGCTCGATGCTGGGGTGGACCGTGATGGCCGCCCGAGCCAAAGGAACGAGCAGACCACAACAAGGGTGGGTCCGGCACAGCGCCGGGCACCATGGGAGACCACCGCATGCGGACACCAATGTCTGCGGCGCGAGTCGACGCGCTGGCAGAGATTTACAGACTCGAACGCCACTTCGACCGCGAGCAACCCGACTTGCTTGATCATGCACTCGACCTCGCCCTGAGCGAACAGCGGCAGGATCACCACCTGATCCGCAACGTCATGCGCAACGCACGCTGGTCCGTGCTCCGGCGCGCGCAGACACGAATCTCCATGGCGGCGAAATATCCGCTGGCTGACCCGTCACATCGGCGTCGTGTGTGGCGCGATCCGGAAGGTCGCGAGCAGGCCCTCATGGTCGACAACCGCACCCCGGAATCTGCCGCGATCGCGGCAGATTTCCTCGCCCGCCTCGATGGTGAAGCCGAACAAATCGGTCAGTACGGCCCACGCTGCCTGGACGGCCTACTTGCCGGCTACACGGCCCGGGAGACCGCCCGGATAGCCAGCGTTTCCACCACCACCGTCGAGCGAAGCTGGCGCCATCTGCGCCGTTACGCCCGCGAAAACTTTTACCCCGACCACCGCTGACCTCCACGCAAGGTGTCGTACATGCCAAATGACCTGATCAGCCACGCCGAGAACCCAGCAGCGTCGGCGGATACTCCGAAACCAATACCCGCCATGTTGACTGGCCGTGCCCTGCAGAGCCTCCGTGAATCGGGCTACACCCTCGCCGCCGCCCTCGGCGAGGTTATCGACAACAGCCTGGAAGCCAACGCCAACCAGATCAAGATCGACCTCCGTGAGGTCCAGCGGGGTAAGCGAAAGGCGATCGACCGCATCGTCGTAGCCGACGACGGCGACGGCATGTCCGACAACGTACTGCACCACTATTTGCAGCTGGGCTTCTCCACCCGCTACATGTCCGAAACCACGATCGGCAAGTTCGGCGTCGGAGCCAAGCTTGCGGCGTTGAATTTCAGCACCCGCATCGATGTCTGGACCAAAACCAGGACCAGTGACACGGTGCGGCACGTTTGGTTCGACCTCGCAGAAGCACTGAATACCGAGGACAACGGACTTGATGTCACCATCGCGCCGCCAGATGACAAGCCCTTACCCGTGGATCTGGTCCCACTGTTCCCACAGAAATCAGGCACCTTGGTAGCATGGTCAAATATCGACCGTCTAGCCGACGGGTCAGGACCCCATACGCCAGGAAACCTACGTCAGGAGATCGAGAAAGAACTCGCTCGGATCTTTCGCGAATTCCTCTACGGTGGCATCGAATTGCGTGTCAACGACCGAATGCTTCTGCCACACGACCCCACTTTTGTTCGAGAGCGAACGTGGGCGGACAAGGTACTTGCCGATGAATATGCCCGGCGAGCCACCGATAAGACATCCGTTCCGGAGCACTTCGCGCCTACGCGGGTTTACTTCAATGATATGATCAGGGTTGACGATCACGAGGTTGGCCTGGTTATTACGCTCGCTCCGAGAGAAGCTGTCCGGCGTCGTGGACTTGGCGGCGACGAGTTGGCCAAGAAGCTACGTTTGCCTGATAATCAAGGACAAATCAGCTTCATGCGCCTCGGTCGTGAAATATCCTATACGAACGTGCCGAGGATATTCCCGAAAGGCGTGGAGGATCCTGACCGGTTTATCGGTGTAGAAGTGCATTTCTCGCCCGCCCTCGACCGAATGATGGGAGTTCGTAACGTTAAGCGTGGCGCCGAGCCATCCGATGACTTCCGATCTGCACTTCGAGAGAAGCTAGTGCAGTGGATTCCCGTGGCGCGCCAGGAAATCCAGGATATTTGGGGCGAGGCCGACCGTCGTGGCGGTATCGCCGCCGGCGAGCATGACGACATTAATCAGGCAGTGGCACAGGTCAATACGAAGCTCCCCAAGACTCGCGTTGCTCCGCCAGGAGATGATAGCGACGCGACAAGCGTCGACGAACTTCTCGAACTCTTGGCAAGCGACACGGGTAGGAATACCGAGGAAGAGAAACGCGACTACGTCGAGAAGACGAAGAAACTGCCGGTGGTCATCGAGTCAGTAGACCTGCCCGGCACTGGCCTGTTCGACATTATCCATACCCATGAGATATCGATCGTCCGCCTTAACACTCGTCACCGGTTCTATCGGCAGATGTACCAGCCGTTGCGAGCACTCTCGAAAGGTGAATCTGTTTCCGCTAAGGATGGAACGGCGGCGGCACGGCGAGCTGTCGAGGCATTAACTCTGTTGATCGTCGCGTACGCCAGGGCCGAGACGATGTGTGACGACCCGAACGAGTCCTACGGCGAACTCCGCCAGTGGTGGGGGAGCTTCACCGACAAGTTCCTGGCAAAGATCAAGGACGTAATCGACTAACCTGCGCGACTACGCGGTAGCGCGGACATGCTGCCGCCGCTGTCGAGTATCCGAAGGTCAGCGGATCGCAGCGATGCGGTCGTGGATGTCGGCCCAGTCCGTGGTCGGGGTGAGGTGGCTCCAGGAGATCCGGAGTGCACCTTGGATCCGTTCCTTGGGGAGGTTCATGGCCGTCAGGACGTGGCTAGGGTCGTAGCTGTGGGAGGTGCAGGCGGAGCCGTTGGAGATCGCTACGGCTCCTTTGAGGGCGAGCATGACGGCTTCGGAGTCGAGGCCGGGGATGGATATGTTGATCGTGTGGGGGACGGTGCGGTCCGGGTCGCCGTTGAACTCGGCGTCCAACTGCTGGAACATCGCGACTGCGTCCTTCTTGTATGCCAGGCATGTGTCGCGGCGGCGGGCGTGGTTGTCGCGGGCCAGTTGCGCCGCAGTGCCGAGACCGGCGACCAGGGGGACGGGCAGGGTGCCTGCGCGCAGGCCGCGTTCCTGGCCGCCGCCGAAGGTGAGGGGGGTCAGCGGTGGGCGTTTGTAGCCACGACGCCGGGTGATGAGCGCGCCGACGCCCTTAGGTCCGTAGATCTTGTGACCGGAGACGCTGATCAGGTCTATGCGGGGATCTCGGAGGTCGTCAAGTTCCTTGCCGAATCCCTGCGCGGCGTCGACGTGCAGGTAGGCGTCGTGGTCGCGGAGCGCGATGACGATGTCGGCGAGCGGCTGGTGTACGCCGGTCTCGTTGTTGACGTGCATGACCGACACGGCCACGGTGTCCGGGGTCAACTCTGCGGCGATTGCGTCCGGATCGACCCATCCGCCTGACGTCGGTGGCACGCAGACGACGTCGAAGCCCCGTTTCCGTAGCTCTTCGACGGGCTCCAAGACAGCCTTGTGCTCGATCTGTGTCGTGATGATCCGGCGGCGTCCGGTCTTCTCGCCGTGCGGTGCGAGGCCAAGTAGCGCCATGTTGTCGCTCTCGGTCGCCCCGCTGGTGAAGATCACCTCGTCGGGTTGCGCATCCACTACGGCCGCGACCTGCTCCCGAGCGCGCTGCACGCGGTTCTTGGCGGTCTGACCATACTCATGCGTGCGGCTGCCGGCGTTCCCGTACTCGACGGTCATGTACTGCAGCACCTCGTCGAGCACCGCCGGCTCCATGGGTGCGGTCGCGTTCGCGTCCAGGTACACTGCGCGGTTTTCGCTGGTCACGGCCGTCTCCCACCACGTATCGGCATGTCGGTTCGAAGTTGATCAGACACTGGGGATAGTGTACGCAACGCCGTCCGCGGTGTTCGTAGGCACGCCGTAGGCGGTACGGAACCTAGAAGTTGGGATTGCGAACTTGAACAGGGGCGAGGTACAGATTGATCATGCCAATCGCTACCCCAGCACGCCCGCGCCCTGAAGCGCTTCAGTCCTCTCCGAAAACTCCGAAAGACACGTTCGGGTACGTCTTCCCTGCCATTCGAGGTCTTCAAGCGGGCCGCCACTTCTATGTGACAATGTTCCCACTTCGTCTGATACCGCGCCTCTTCCTTTTTGACGAGGAGGAGTTGCAGCCCACTCTGCGCGCGCAACGTACGTTGAATAAATCGCGCATCCCGGAGATCGCACGCTACATCCTGGATAACCCTCGGGAGTACGTGTTCTCCGCGCTGACCGCCTCCGTGGATGCCGACATCCTGTTCGATTCTTTCGACAGCAGTGGCACCACGGCACATATAGGGCAGCTCTCCATTCCGATGTCGGCGAGGTTTGTCATTAACGATGGGCAGCATCGTCGTGCTGCGATTGAGCAGGCGCTTCGGGAGAACCCGGAGCTTGGTGATGAGAGCATCCCCATCGTCTTGTTCCTCGATGTAGGCCTCGAACGATGTCAGCAGATGTTCACCGATCTGAATCGATACGCGATCCGACCGTCGCGATCTCTGACGATCCTGTACGATCAGCGTGAGAGCGGTGCCCGCATTGTGAAGAACCTGGTCAATCAGTCTCCATTGTGGACCAATTTGATCGAGATGGAACGTAACAATCTGTCTGCGCGATCAAGAAAACTGTTCACCTTGTCGGCGCTGCACGGTGCGACGAAAGCACTTCTGGACTCCATCGATGAACTGACCGTCGATGAAGCCGCGAAACTGGCTCGTACCTATTGGGGTGTGACCGCTGAGAAGATTCCCGAATGGAAGATGGTGCACGAAAGGAAGGTAACCGCCGGAGACGTTCGTCGCGACTTTATCCATAGTCACGGAACCGCGCTTCACGCGCTGGGTAAAGTTGGCAATGCTCTACTGCGGGATTCGCGCGACGTGCGCACTTGGCGGCGCACTCTTGAGCCGTTGAGCGCGATAGACTGGTCGCGGACGAATTCGCAGCTATGGGAAGGAAGAGCCATTATCGGCGGGCGAGTGTCGAAAACGAGCACATGTGTCGCTCTGACGACCAACGTAATCAAAAGGGCTCTCGGTATCCCGCTAACTCCGGAAGAGCTGCGGATCGAGACCATGCACGAGCGAGGGGAATCATGAGTCAGGCGAAGGGCGCGAGGAAGTCCGCGTTCGAAGATGGTGGTTTGTCAGCGTCGCTGGACCGCCTCATCAAAGAAATACAGGAGCTGTATCTCGCCGATCGCATCCCGTGGGTCGTCGGCTACAGCGGCGGCAAAGACTCCACCGCAACGCTCCAGCTCGTTTGGATGGCATTGGAAGCGTTGCCGGAAGTGCAACGCACCAAACAAATCCATGTGATCAGCACGGACACGCTGGTAGAAAACCCTGTGGTCGCCTCCTGGGTCGCGCACTCCTTGGATCTGATTGGCGAGGTTGCTGGGGCGCGTGGTTTGCCGATCGAGCCGCACCGGCTTACGCCGCAGATTACTGACACGTTCTGGGTGAACTTGATCGGCCGGGGCTATCCCGCGCCGCGGCCGAAGTTCCGCTGGTGCACTGAGCGGTTGAAGATCAAGCCGTCGAACGAGTTCATCCGGAACATGGTTCGTAAACACGGTGAAGCGATCCTCGTGCTGGGCACCCGCAAAGCGGAAAGCTCCGGCCGGGCAGCGCGCATGAACTCGCTCGAGTCGCGGCGCGTACGTGATCGGTTGAGCCCGAACTCGAACCTGCCGAACTCGCTCGTGTACAGCCCGATTGAGGACTGGACCAACGACGACGTCTGGCTGTTCCTCATGCAACGCCCCAACCCCTGGGGTTACGACAACAAAGATCTCCTCACCATGTACATGGGGGCGTCGGCCGACGCCGAATGCCCACTCGTCGTTGACACCAGCACTCCAAGTTGCGGCGACAGCCGATTCGGCTGCTGGACTTGCACGTTGGTCGAGCAGGACAAGTCCATGTCGGCGATGATCCAGAACGACGAAGAGAAAGAGTGGATGCGTCCCCTGCTCGACATCCGAAACGAGCTGGACAAGACCAATGATCGCGACCGCCGTGACTTCCGTCGGATGAACGGCACCGTCCAGTTGTTCAACGACAAGCCGATCCCAGGGCCGTACCTTCAGCAATGGCGGGAGGCGTGGCTGAAGAAGCTGCTGGAAGCTCAGACCTACATCCGACAGGAAGGTCCGAGCCACGTCGCGCAGATCGAGCTGATCACATTGGCCGAGCTCGAGGAGATCCGCCGCATCTGGGTGGTGGAGAAGCACGAGTTCGAAGACTCTCTGCCCGGCATTTACGAGAACGCGGTTGGTGCCCCGTACCCGGGCAGCCCAATGGACGACCATCTCCCGCTCGGCACAGAGGAGGTTCGGTTGCTGCGCGACATCGTCGGTGAGGACGGCAACCCACTGCACTTCGAGATGGTGCGTGAGTTGCTGGACATCGAGCAACGTCACCGGGCGATGTCTCGACGCGCGGGCTTGTTCGATGCACTTGAAGATGCCATGCGCAAGAGCTTCTACGACAACGAGGAGGACGCGGTCGGCCGCGCGCTCACTCGCAAGCAGCAGAAGGAGCTCGACCGGAACCAGGACTACGTGTCCAACGAAGAGCTGATGGAGGTCGGGCTTATCAAGCAGCTCCCGATCGAGAGCGTCAACGGCTCATGATCTTCGATGAACTGGTCGTCCGCAACGTCGGCGTGTTCGGTGGCCGCCACGCGTTCACCCTGACCCCACCGTCGGAAGACAAGCCGGTCATCCTCATCGGCGCCCTCAACGGCGGCGGGAAAACCACCTTCCTCGACGCGATCCAACTTGCCCTGTTCGGACCGCTGGCGCGGACGACCAGCCGAGGCAGCGGCAGCTATCCGCTGTATCTGCGTCGGTTGATCCACAACGGTGTCCCACCGGAGGATGGGGCAGCGGTCGAACTCGCCTTCCACATCATCGAGGAGGGCAAGCCACGCCACTACCGGTTGTGCCGTTCCTGGACGGGCAGTAGCTCAGGGGCTCGGGAGCGGCTTGACGTGTACGTCGACAACATCCACGACGGGGCATTGTCCAGGCAGTGGGCGGAGCGGGTCGACGTGTTCGTTCCCCGGGGCGTCGCGGAGCTGTTCTTCTTCGACGGTGAAAAGATCGAAACGCTGGCGGAGTTGGACAACGCGCGGGACATGCTGCGTACCGCGATCGGCTCATTGCTCGGCCTGGATCTCGTCGACCGCCTGTCTGCGGACCTGGCCGTCATCGAGCGCAATCACAAGGCCGACCAGGCACCGCCCGCGATGAAGAACATGGTCGACCTGCACCGCAAGCAGCTCACGGAATCCCGGCAGAAGCAGACAGACGCCAAGCATCGCTCGGCGGAGGCCCGCCAGGATGTCGAACGCGCGGAGAAGGTCCTGCATGACGTCGAACTCAAGATCCAGCTCGAAGGCGGCGACCTGCTCGACCAGCGCCACGACCTCCAAAAAACCGAGGCACTCCTCACCGCAGCCCTTGAGACTCTCGACACGCGGCTGCAAAGCGAAGCTGCCGGGGCGCTACCGCTCCTCCTGGTTTGGGATCAGCTCACCATGCTCGCCGACCAGGCAGAGATCGAGCTTGATCATGCTCAGCAGCGCGATGTCGCAGACATCCTCACCAGCCGGGATCGCGAGACTGTCAAATTCCTCAAAGAGCACGGCGGCTCAGCCAAGGCCGTCGAGGGGCTGCAGCGGTTCCTCTCCTCGGACCGCAAGGCCAGACGAGGTAGGTCGCGCACGCGTATCGCCGACCTCGACGGTGAAGACGTCCTCACCCTGCGGCAACTGACTGGGGCGGTCCTGGAGGAGACCGCCGCCACTGTCCGTGGTCTCATCAAGGAACGACACGAGACAGTGGCGAATCTTGAGGACACCAAACGAAGCATACGTAACGTTCCGCCGGACGATGCCTTGGTCGACCTCCACCAACTCCGCCACGAAGCCCACCGGGCCCTCGCCGCCGCGATTCAAGAGCGCGACCAAGCCGAAGCCGAGTTGGACAAAGCATCCTCTGACGTGGCCACCGTCGAGAAGAGGCTCAGCACTTTCCTGGACAAAGCAGCCGACGAGATCGCTGAGGCGGATGACGCACGCCGCATCATCGACCACACTCAACGCGTCCGGGCAACCCTGGCCAGATTCCGGGAGGAAGCGACCCGCCGCAACGTTGACCGGATCCAAAAGCTGATCCTGGACTCGTTGCAACGTCTGGCCCGGAAAGACCGGCTGATCACCAACATCGTCATCGACCCGGCGACGTTCGAGGTCGAACTCCACGGCCGCGACGGAACGGTCTTGCTCCCCCAACAACTGTCCGCTGGTGAGCGTCAACTGCTCGCTGTGTCGATGTTGTGGGGCTTGGCGCAGGCGTCCGGACGTCCGCTGCCGGTCGTCATCGACACCCCGCTCGGCCGCCTGGACGGGGTGCACCGTAGCCACCTGATCGAACGCTACTTCCCGCAGGCCAGCCACCAGGTGATCCTGTTGTCCACCGATCAGGAAATCGACGAAGCCGCCATGCGCAAGCTCAGCAAGCACATCGGCCATTCCTACACGCTCACCCACGACGCAGCGACGGGCGCGACCAGCGCCCAGACCGGTTACCTCTGGTAAACAAGCCCACCTGGATCACTCATGCCGATCGACAACATCAAGCTCAGTCAGCAAGCCCGCGACCAGTTGGTCACGCTGAAACGCCGAACCAAAATCGCCCACTGGAATGTTCTGTGCCGTTGGGCGTTCTGCCGTTCCCTGGCTGAACCGGCACCACCCCCGGCGGCGAAGCACCCGGCCGACAGCAACGTCGAAATGAACTGGCGCACCTTCGCTGGAACGCACGGCGACATCTACTGGGCGCTACTGCGGCAGCGCTGTCACAACGACGGCCTCCCGCTCGACGAGGAGACCCTCGCCCAGCAGTTTCGCATCCATCTGCACCGTGGCATCGGCTATCTCGTCGGCGATCCCAACATGAAAACCATCACCGACCTGCTCGATCTCGCCGTCGATCCGCCAGCGGCATGACGAGGACGGTTCCGCGGCACCGTACAGCCCTGGTCCGCACCACGTTGTCGCGCCCGCTCGCCACCGCGCTTGACGACGGGATTATCACCACCGCTCACACCGTGTTCGACTACGGCTGTGGCCGCGGGACCGACCTCCAGCGCCTCGACGATCGAGGCATCACCGCCACCGGCTGGGATCCCAGCCATCGCCCTGACACCGAGCGAACGCCGGCTCAGGTCGTCAACCTCGGCTACGTCCTCAACGTCATCGAAAATCCGGCCGAACGTGCCACCACCCTGCGCGAAGCCTGGAACCTCACCGAAGAAGTCCTTATCGTCTCCGCTCGCATGACGTGGGACGCCCGGGGTCTGCGTGCCCGCCCCACCGCTGACGGCTTCATCACGAGCACCGGCACGTTCCAGAAGTTCTTCACCCAAGACGAACTCCGTACGCTCGTCCAGGACACCCTCGACGCCCCGACATTGCCAGCGGCGCCCGGCATCATCTATGTCTTCCGCGATCCCACCCGCGCCAACGCACTGCTCGCTACCCGCATCCGCCGCCGCACCGCTCCACCCGAGCCGTGGATCTGCGAACAGCTATACGCGCAACACACTGACCTGCTCGCCCCGCTGATTGACTTTCTCACCCAACGTGGACGCCTCCCCAAATCCAGTGAACTCCCGGAGGCTGGCCGCGTCACCCATCGTTTCGGCAGTCTCGCCCGAGCCTTTGCCATCATCACCACCGCCACCGGCGAAGACCACTGGCTCCAGCAACGTGAACGCGCTACCGCTGACCTCCTCGTCTTCCTCGCCCTGGCTCGCTTCGATGGCCGCCCTCGCTACACCCACCTACCTCACGATCTCCAGCACGACGTCCGCGAGTTCACCCGCACCTACAAGGCCGCCTGCGAGCGTGCCGACCGCCTTCTTCTCGCCTCCGGCAACCCCAACCTCGTCACCTTGGCCGTCAACGCCAGCCCCGTCGGCAAACAAACCCCCACCGCGCTCTACCTACACACCTCCGCGCTCCCGCACATCCCGCCCGTCCTCCGCGTCCTCGAAGGCTGCGCCCGCACCCTCACCGGCACCGTTCCCGGCGCCAACGTGATCAAGCTGCACCGCGAACAGCCCCTGGTCAGCTACCTCAGTTATCCCGAATTCGGCACCAACCCCCACCCCACCCTCGCCACCGCCCACACCGTCAACCTTCGCACCCGAACCATCGAACTCCGCGACTACACCCGCTCCCCAAACCCACCTCTCCTCCACCGCACCGAAGAATTCCTGCACCCTGACCACCCACAACACAACGAGCTTGCCCATGCCACCGCCGCCGAAGTTGCCGCCGGCCTCTACCAACACCCCGAACGCATAGGAACCCTCCAAGGCTGGCGCTCCGAACTCGCCCGTCACCAGGGACTCTTGGGGCAGCCTAAATAACTTCTGGCGTGCGCCTAGTACGGCAGCCGCAGTTTGGTGATCTTTGCTGGTCAGAGGCTTGACTAGGCCCGAGTGATCATGGAAGCAGCCGCCTCATGATCATCAAGTTG
>NZ_SOCP01000032.1 GCF_004364325.1 Actinophytocola oryzae
GTCGCCGCTGGTATCACAGCCTGCGTCTTTGCCTTGTCAGCCATCGATGCACTACCCTCCACTTAGGACAGTTACACCGTTATTCTTACACCCCCGTACTGAAGGGAGCCTTCGTAACGTTGGCCGTACTGAAGGGAGCCTTCGTAACGTTGGCCGTACTGAAGGGAGCCTTCGTTGCGTTGGCCGTACTGAAGGACGCCTTCGTAACGCTGGGGGTACTGAAGGGAGCCTTCGTTGCGTTGGCCGTACTGAAGGACGCCTTCGTAACGTTGGGCGCACGGTAGGCGACCCTCGTTGCGCTGGGTGTGCTGTGGGAAGCCTTCGGTGCGGGGCGGTCCGGATGGGTCGGCGGGGGAACATCAACTTTCGTCCCGGAAGGCGTAACACCTTCGCGTTGATCTTCGGTTAACAACCGGCGCGTCGGATGCGCGTCCACCAGGTGCAGAGGGCATGGTTGGTCGGGGTCGAGGGGATGGTGTGCGGGATGACGAGGTACGGGGTTCGGCGGGAACCCGGGCAGTGGGCCGCGATGCTGGTGGCCGCGCTGTTCGTGGTGGCCGGGGTGCTCGACATGGCGCCCGGCCTGCTCGACAACCTGGTGCACCTGGCGTTCGGGGCGGTCGGGTTCGGCCTCGCGGGCAGTGCGCGGGGTGCGCACGGCTACCTCATCGGCGGTGGCGTGGTCTACGTCCTGCTGTGGCAGTTCGGCTCCGTCGCGGACCCGGCCATCGTGCCGTTCCACAGCGACGACGTGCTGGTGCACGTGTCCCTGGTGATCAGCATGATCGGCATGGCCATGCTCAGCGGCGGCCGTCGCCGTACGGAGGTGCACGTCGTGCCCGAGGTCGAGTACCGGCTGCCGACCCGCTACGTGCGCCAGCGCGTGGTGCCCAGCCGTCCGCCGGGCCGCGCCGACCGGCGCACGCCCAAGCAGGTGGGCGACGTGCCCAAGCCGCTGGCCGTCCTCGCCTGTCGCGTGTGAGCTAGGTGACCATCGCGAGCATGGCCTCGGACAGGTTGGAGTAGTTCTCGATGCCGTCGATGGTGTCGGTGGCCTTGAGGACCCTGGCCACGGTCAGGCTCGCGATCACGACCGCGAGCCGCTGGCCGGCCGCCCTGGCTGTCTCGGTCGCGTCCAGGAGCGCCCGCACACCGGCGGCAGCGCAGTAGGTCACGCCGGTGAGGTCCACGACCACCGCCGGGGCCTCGCGTTCCCGCAGGTCGTCGAGCACGTTGACGAGGGTGGGCACGGTCAGCAGGTCGACCTCGCCTGCCACCCGGCACACGTAGAGGTCGGGATTGTGTCGAACGACCTTGACCTGTAAACGCCGGTCGATGATCCGCTGCACGTCCGGTGACTGCGTACGCATGGCAGGAAGACGGTCTGGGTCTTTCCCCATGACGTCTCTCCCGCGCGTCGCCCCGGCTGTCGGCAGGGAACCGATTCTAGTCCCGGCCGCGTCGACGGGTGTGATCAGGGGAGGGCCGGTGGGGCCGCGCCGCCCCACCGGACTCAGGTTCGCTTCCACGTCGGCCCCCAGCGGCAATTGCCACCCGTCCAAGAGCGGTACAGAACGTGAGGTGGCCGGGCGAAGCTCGGCCACCTCACGTGTGTAGTCGGGCGCGCAGATCCCGCGCCGTGAGGTCGGCGGCGTAGACGGGTGTGCCCGGCTGGAACTTGCGGCCGCCGCGGGCGAGGCCTCCCGCGTCGACCGCGTCGAAGCCGATCTCCTCCACCAGGGCCATGGCGGCCTTCTTGGCCCTGAGGTGGTCGCCGGAGACCGGGATGCCCCTGCGCCCGGCGAACCGGTCGCGGTGGGCGTGCTCGCGCAGGTGCTCCCAGCGGATCGCGTTGAACGCCTTCACCACCAGGGCTCCCTGCAGGTGCGCCTGCACGAGCTCACTGGAGGTGATGCGGTCCTCGTCCAGCTCGCGTATGCGCCCGTCGGTCTCCGAGTCGTAGTTGGTCGTGTCGATCACGGGCTTGCCCGCCACCTCGGCGACCGGCAGCTCCTGGTAGCGGCTGAACGGGACCGCGACCACCACCACGTCCGCGAAGGCCGCCACCGCCCGGACCGTCCGCGCGATGAGCAGGCCGGAGAGCGACACGTCGTGCCCCACCAGGGCGAGGTGCCTGCTCAGCGTGGTGCCGACCTGGCCGGCGCCGATGATGCCTATACGCATGTCAGTCCGGCGCCGCCACGGCGACCACCAGCGGCCGGTGCCTGACGTTCATCGGGATGACCATCCTCCGGTACCGCCTCGGCCTCGGCCGTACGTGCTGGGCGGCGATGATCGCCGCCGTGACCTCCTCGCGGTCCGCGTAGCGGCGTACCGGCAGGCGGTGCAGCTTCCCCATCGTCACCGAGTCGGCGCCGTACACGGCCGCCTGTGCGATGAGCTGCCAGCGGAAGGCCGGGAAGGGCAGGTCGCCGAGTACTTGCCTGACGACCTTCTCGTTGTCCAGTTCCTGTTCCGATGTCACCCGTGCAACCCTGGCCCTGTCAGTTGCCGGAGACATCGGTCAACTGACGTACCTCAAAGTCTCGCGGCGGCCGCTCTGTCGAGAATCCACAGCGTGTCGCGTTTTCCGCGCGCACCAGCCGCCGGAAGGTCCTCCTCGTTCGCGCCGGCAAGTGCCGCTGCGACGGGTTCGGCCTTCGCGTCCCCAGTGGTCATCAGCCAGACGTCGGTCGCCCGGCGGATGGTGGGTAGCGTAAGGGATACCCGTGTGGGCGGTGGCTTGGGGCAGTCCCTGACGGCCACGACCGCCCGGCTGGTCTCCTGGACACCGGGGGAACCCGGGAAGAGGGACGCGGTGTGCCCCTCCTCGCCGACGCCCAGCAGGCACACGTCGAAGCTCGCCACGTCCTTCAGCAGCACCGCGTACGCCTCGGCCGCCGCATCCGGGTCGTCGCCGTACTCGCCGTCCGAGGGCGCCATCGGGTGGACCCGCCCCGGCGCGACCGGCACGTGGTCCAGCAACGCCGCTCGGGCCTGCGTCTCGTTGCGTTCCGGGTCGCCTGCGGGCAGGAACCGTTCGTCGCCCCAGTAGACGTCCAGGGACGACCAGTCGAGCGTGGCCGACCGGAGCGCGGTCAGGACCGCGATGCCGGTGCGGCCACCCGTGAGCACGACCGAGGCCGTGCCACGCTCGGCCTGGGCCGACGCCAGCGCCGCGGCCAACCGGTCCGCGGTCGCTGACGCCAGCTCGTCAGGCGTCTCGTAGACGAAGGTGGTCACGCGCCGGTCCCGGCCTTGACCTTCTTCGGCTCGGCAGGCTTGCGGGCCGTCGTGCCGCGACCACCCCGGTCGACCTTGCCGAGCGCCTTGAGGGCCTGCTCGTAGATCTCGTCGGGGTCGAGCCTGCGCAGCTCCTCGGCGATGCAGTCGCGCACCGCGCGCCTGCCCAGCGCGACCCGCCGCTCCGGCTGGGTCGGCTGCGACAGCGTGCCGACCGAACCGTCCGGGCGGTGGATCTCGATCGTGCCCGACTTGCGTTCGAGCGTCACCGACACGATCCCGGGGCCCTCCTTGGCCTTCAGCCGCTTCGCGGGCAGCTTCAGACGTGCGGACAGCCACGCCGCCAGCAGCTCGGCGGAGGGCGAGTCGGCCTCGCCGGACACGGTCGCGGCCGTGACCTTCTCGTAGGGCGGCAGCTCCAGCGCCGCGGACAGCAGCGCACGCCACAGCGTGAGCCGCGTCCACGCCAGGTCCGTGTCACCGGGCTCGTAGCCCTTGGCGCGGGCCTCCAGCGACCTGGTCGGGCTGCGCTCGGCCGCCGCGTCGGTGATCCGCCGGGTGGCGAGCCGCCCGATCGGGTCCTTCGCGGGCACCGTGGGTGCCTCGAACGGCCACCACGCCACGATCGGCGCGTCCGGCAGCAGCAGCGGGATCACACACGACGCGCCCTCACCGGCCAGCGGCCCGTACAGGCGCAGCACGATGACCTCGCTCGCACCCGCGTCGCCGCCGACCCGGATCTGCGCGTCGAGCCGTGGCGAGGCCTTCTTCGCCCCCCGCGCCACGACGATCACCCGGCACGGGTGCTCGCGCGACGCGTAGTTGGCCGCGTCGATGACGTCCTCGGTCTTCTCGCTGTCGTCGGTGACGATCACCAGCGTCAGCACGCGGCCGATGGTGTTGGCGCCGCCCTGCTCACGCAGGTGCACGAGCTTGCTGTTCACCTGCGAGGTAGTGGTGGC
This sequence comes from Actinophytocola oryzae, assembly GCF_004364325.1. Lineage (GTDB taxonomy): Bacteria > Actinomycetota > Actinomycetes > Mycobacteriales > Pseudonocardiaceae > Actinophytocola > Actinophytocola oryzae. Next base: position 4,206 of record NZ_SOCP01000032.1, read on the forward strand.
GGGAAGGTCAATAATCACGGCGTCTCCTCGCCTGCGGCGCGGTGTCGAATCGCTCCGCAGGCTCCGCTCATGTCGACGCCGGACCGCATGCTCCGAGACGCCGTTCGTGCCGATTGTTCGCTCGCGAGCTCGCTCATGGACGCCTCCAGTGACGGCCTGTCCTGGCGAGCATCTGGTCGGCGGACTCGGGGCCCCACGTGCCCGCGGGGTACGGGTCCGGCTTGCCGTGCGTCGTCCAGGCCTTCAGGATCGGGTCGAGGATCTCCCAGGACAGCTCGACCTCGTCGTTCTTGGGGAACAGCGACGGCTCGCCGAGCAGCACGTCCAGGATCAGCCGCTCGTAGGCCTCCGGCGACGACTCGGTGAACGAGTGGCCGTAGCTGAAGTCCATGTTGACGTCCCGGACCTCCATGGTGGAGCCGGGCACCTTCGAGCCGAACCGCATGGTCACGCCCTCGTCCGGCTGGACCCGGAACACGAGTGCGTTCTGACCCAGCTCCTCGGTCGAGGTGTCGTCGAACGGCAGGTGCGGTGCCCGCTTGAACACCACGGCGATCTCCGTGACGCGCCGGCCGAGCCGCTTGCCGGTACGCAGGTAGAAGGGAACGCCGGCCCAGCGGCGCGTGTCCACGGCCAGCTCGATCGCCGCGTAGGTCTCGGTCTTGGAGTCCTTGGCGAAGCCGCCCTCCTGCACCAGACCGGGCACCTTCTGGCCGCCCTGCCAGCCGCCGGAGTACTGGCCGCGCGCGGTCGTCTCCGCGAACGGCAGGACCGGCCGGGTGGCCGCCAGGACCTTCGCCTTCTCGGCACGGACGGTCTCCGGCCGGAAGGAGACCGGTTCCTCCATGGCGGTCAGCGCGAGCAGTTGCAGCAGATGGTTCTGGATCACGTCGCGAGCGGCGCCGATGCCGTCGTAGTACCCGGCGCGACCGCCGAGGCCGATGTCCTCGGCCATGGTGATCTGCACGTGGTCGACGTAGTTCGCGTTCCAGATCGGCTCGAACAGCTGGTTGGCGAACCGGATCGCCATGATGTTCTGGACGGTCTCCTTGCCGAGGTAGTGGTCGATGCGGAACACCGAGTCCTCGGGGAAGACGTCGTTCACGGTCTTGTTGAGCTGCTTGGCGCTCGCCAGGTCGTGGCCGAACGGCTTCTCGATCACCACCCGGCGCCACTCGTCGGCCTTCTGGTCGGCGAGGCCCGTGCGGGCGAGTTGCTGGATGACCTTGGTGAACGCGGCGGGCGGGATCGACAGGTAGAACCCGTGGTTGCCTGCCGTGCCGCGTTCGTCGTCGAGGTCCTTGATGCACTTCGCCAGGTTGTCGAAGGCCTGGTCGTCGTCGAAGGAGCCCTGCACGAAGCGGCAGCCCTCGGCGAGCCGGTCCCAGACCTCCTGGCGGAACGGCGTGCGCGCGTGCTCCTTGACGGCGTCGTGCACGACCTGACCGAAGTCCTCGTCGGCCCAGTCGCGACGGGCGAAGCCGACCAGAGAGAAACCGGGTGGCAGCAGCCCCCGGTTCGCCAGGTCGTAGATCGCCGGCATGAGCTTCTTGCGGGACAGGTCACCGGTCACCCCGAAGATCACCAGGCCGCAAGGCCCGGCGATCCTCGGAAGACGCTTGTCCCTCGGATCACGCAATGGGTTCTGCCAAGTGCGTGTTGTCACCTGGAGACCTCCTGGAGAGCCTTGACCAGGTGCGCGAGTCCGGCGGCCCGGTCGGTGAGGTGCAGCCGCAGCACCGGGCGGCCGTGGTCGGCGAGGACCTGGCCGTCGCCGAGGGCCTGCGCGAGCTGCAGCGTGCCGAGTGTGTAGGGCCGGTCCGGCACCGTGAGGTCGTCGTCGACCGCGCCGGTCAGCTGTAGGTAGGCACCGTTCTGGTGCCCGCCCTTGTGGTACTGCCCTGTCGAGTGCAGGAACCTGGGGCCCCACCCGAACGTGGTCTGCCTGCCGGTGATGCGGGTGATCTCCGGCCGCAGCACGACCGCCGACGCGTCGGCCAGCCGGTCGAGGTAGGCCTGCACGGAGACGTAGCCGAACTCGGGGACGGCGTCGAAGAAGGCACGCAGCGCGGCGGTGAGCGTCTGCTCGGCGGGTACGAGACCCTCCGGCGCGTGTACCTCGACGGTGCCGTCCACAAAGGTAGGTTTCGCCGGTTCGGATGTCGGTGCGTCCAGAAGGGACCGGGCCGCCTTCTTGGCCGCCTCGACGTCCGGCTGGTCGAACGGGTCGATGCCGAGCAGTCGCCCGACGATCGCGGTCGCGTACTCCCACAACAGCATCAGCTCGCCGAGACTGCCCGAGGTGGACAGTCCCGTCCCGACGTTCTCGCCGATCGCGACCGGGGTGGCGTCCTGGCCCGCGTCGGCGAAGCCGGGTGCGTCCGCGTTCTCCACGACCACCGGCAGCAACCCGGTGCCCTGCTTGCCGGTCGACTCGGCGATCAGCTGCTCGACCCAGTCGCCGAAGCCCCTGATGCCCGAGCCGGTGTCGGCGAAGACGACCTTCTCCGCGCCGCGCGCGTGTGCCCCGCCCAGTGCCGAGGCGAGGAACAGCGCCGGGTTGTCCTCGCTGTCCTGCGCCAGCTTCGGCGCGATCGACGACGCCTCGTCGAGCAGCGCGCCGATGTCGGCACCCGCGAGACCGGCGGGCACGAGCCCGAACGCCGTCAGCGCCGAGTAGCGGCCGCCGACGTTCGGGTCGGCCGTGAACACGCGCCGGTAGCCCGCCTCCCTGGCCGAGGCCTCCAGCGGCGAGCCGGGGTCGGTCACCACGATGATGCGTGACGCGGCGTCGATCCCGTTGTCCGTGAACGCCTTCTCGAAGATCCGGCGGTGGCTGTCGGTCTCCACGGTCGACCCGGACTTGGACGACACGACCAGCATCGTCGCGGACAGGTCGCCCTCGAGCGCGTCGGCCACCTGTCCGGGGTCGGTGGTGTCGAGCACGGTCAGCGGCACGCCCGCGGTGTTGGTGATGACCTCCGGCGCGAGCGACGAGCCGCCCATGCCCGCGAGCACCACGCGGTTGACGCCCTCGGCGTTCATCGTCGACCGCAGCGCCTCGATCTCACCACGCAGCGGGCGGGAGGTCTCGTGCAGTTTCGTCCACGCGAGGCGGATGCTCGCCTCGGACTCGGCCTCCGGGCCCCACAGGGTGGGATCTCCGGCAGTGAGCTTGCTGGCGACCTGCTCGGCCACCAGCCGCTCGACGAGGGGAGCGGCTTCCTCGCGGAGCCGCTCGTCCCCCCAAACCTCTGTCATGCCTTCTCAGCCTTCCTTGGCGGCCTTCAGCTGTCCGTCGACGGACTCGAGCAGTTCCTGCCAGGACTTCTCGAACTTCTCCACACCCTCGTTCTCGAGGGTGACGAAGACGTCGGAGATGTCGATGCCCACCGCGGCCAGCGCGTCGAACACCGCCTGGGCTTCCCCCGCGTTGCCGGTCACCGTATCGCCACGGAGCTCACTTTTCTCGGCAACGGCGTCGAGTGTCGCCTCGGGCATCGTGTTGACGGTGTTCGCGACGACCAGCTCGTCCACGTACAGCGTGGGGGAGTAGTCGGGGTTCTTCACACCCGTCGACGCCCACAGTGGACGCTGCGCGTTGGCGCCTTCCGCGGCCAGCGTGCGCCAGCGGTCGGTGGAGAACGTCTCCTCGAACGCCGCGTAGGCGAGGACCGCGTTGGCCACGGCCGCCTTGCCGCGCAGGGCCTTCGCCTCGTCGGTGCCGATCTTGTCGAGCCGCTTGTCGACCTCACTGTCCACGCGGGACACGAAGAACGACGCCACCGAGTGCAGCTCGGCGATGTTGTGGCCGTTGGCCTTCGCCTGCTCGACGCCGGAGATGAAGGCGTCCATCACCGCCCGGTAGCGCTCGACGGAGAAGATCAGCGTGACGTTGACGCTGACGCCCTCGGCGAGCGTGCGGGTGATGGCGGGCAGGCCGTCCTCGGTGGCCGGGATCTTCACCAGCAGGTTGGGCCGGTCGACCGTCTTCCACAGGTCGAGCGCCTCGGCGACGGTCTTGTCCGTGTCGTGTGCCAGGCGCGGGTCGACCTCGATCGACACCCGGCCGTCGACGTGGCCGGACGCGTCGTAGACGTCCCGGAACAGGTCGCAGGCGTTGCGGATGTCGGTGGTCGTGATCTCCTTGACCGCCGCGTCGACCGACGCGCCCCGGCCGGCCAGCTCACGGATCTGCTCGTCGTAGTCGGCCGCGTCGGACAGCGCCTTCGCGAAGATCGTCGGGTTGCTGGTCACGCCGACGACGTGCTTGTCGCGGACCAGCCCGGCGAGGTTGCCGGAGTTGAGCCTGCGGCGCGAGACGTCGTCGAGCCAGATGGACACACCCAGCTCGGAGAGCCTGGCGAGGTTGTCAGTCATTGTGCGGCCTCTCGGTCTTCAGTAGTGAGCGGCGGGCGGCGGAGACGACGGCGTCGGTGGTGAAACCGAACTCCTTGAACAGGGTCTGGTAGTCCGCGGACGCGCCGAAGTGCTCGATCGAGACGATCTCGCCGGAGTTGCCGACGTAGCGGTACCAGGGCTGGGCGATGCCGGCCTCGACCGCGACCCGCGCCTTCACGTTCGGTGGGATGACCTGGTCGCGGTAGGCCTGGTCCTGCGCCTCGAACCACTCCTGCGACGGCATGGACACCACTCTCGTGGCAACCCCGTCCGCCTCCAGGACATTCCGAGCGTCCACGGCCATCTGCAGCTCGGAGCCGGTGGCGATCAGCACCACCTGCGGCACGCCCGCCGAGCTGTCGGCGAGGACGTAGCCGCCCTTGGCGACGCCGTCCGCGGCCAGCTCCTTCGTGCCCTCGAGCGTGGGCAGGTTCTGCCTGGTCAGCGCGAGTCCGACCGGGGCGTCGTGCTGGGTGAGGATCGCCCGCCACGCGGCGGCGGTCTCGTTGGCGTCACCCGGCCGCAGGACGACCAGGCCCGGGATGGCCCGCAGCGCCGCGAGCTGCTCGATCGGCTGGTGGGTCGGCCCGTCCTCGCCGAGGCCGATCGAGTCGTGCGTCCACACGTAGGTCACGGGCAGCTTCTGCAGCGCGGCGAGGCGCACCGGCGGACGCATGTAGTCGGAGAACACGAGGAAGGTCGCGCCGTAGGGGCGCGTCGGGCCGTGGAGCACGATCCCGTTGAGGATCGAGCCCATCGCGTGCTCGCGGACTCCGAAGTGGAGGGTCCGCCCGAACGGCGTCGCGTCCCACTCCTTGGTCTTCGCGGACGTCGGCCCGAACGAGTCGGCGCCCTTCATGGTGGTGTTGTTGCTCTCCGCGAGGTCCGCGGAGCCGCCCCACAGCTCGGGCAGCACGTCGGCGAGCGCGTTGAGCACCTCGCCGGAGGCCTTGCGGGTCGCGACACCCTTGGGGTCCGGGTCCCACGACGGGAGCTCGGCCTCCCAGCCCTCAGGCAGGCGGTAGCCCGACGCGCGGTCGAGCAGCGCCTTGCGCTCCGGGTTGGCCTCGCCCCAGGCGTCGAACGCCTTCTGCCACTCCTCGTGGGCCTGCTTGCCCCGGTCGGCGACCATGCGGGCGTGCTTGAGGACCTCCGGCTCGACCACGAAGTGCTGGTCGGGGTCGAACCCGAGGATCTTCTTGACCGCGGCGACCTCGTCGTCGCCCAGCGCGGCGCCGTGCGCCTTGCCCGTGTTCATCTTGTTGGGCGCCGGGTAGCCGATGATCGTGCGCAGGAGGATGAACGACGGCCTCGAGGTCTCCGCCTTCGCGGCCTCGACCGCGTCCAGGATCGCGACGACGTCCTCGCCGCCCTCGACGACCTGGACGTGCCAGCCGTAGGCCTCGTAGCGCTTCGCGGTGTCCTCGGACAGCGCGATGTTCGTGTCGTCCTCGATGGAGATCTTGTTGTCGTCGTAGAAGACGATGAGGTTGCCGAGCTCCTGGCGGCCCGCGAGCGACGAGGCCTCGGAGGTCACGCCCTCCTCGATGTCGCCGTCGGAGGCGATCACGTAGATGTGGTGGTCGAAGACGCTCTCGCCGAGCGGTGTGTCCGGATCGAACAGACCGTGCTCGCGGCGGGCGGCCATCGCCATGCCGACCGCGGAGGCCAGGCCCTGGCCGAGCGGTCCGGTGGTGATCTCGACGCCCGCGGTGTGCCCGTGCTCCGGGTGGCCCGGCGTCTTCGAGCCCCACGTGCGCAGCGACGCGATGTCCTCGATCTCCAGGCCGTAGCCGGACAGGAACAGCTCCAGGTACAGCGTCAGGCTCGAGTGGCCCGCGGACAGGACGAACCGGTCGCGGCCGATCCACTCCGGGTCGCTCGGGTCGTGGCGCATGACCCGCTGGTAGAGGGCGTACGCGAGCGGCGCGAGGCTCATCGCGGTGCCGGGGTGACCGTTGCCGACCTTCTGGACGGCCTCCGCGGCGAGGACCCTGATGGTGTCCACGGCGCGTTTGTCCAGGTCGGTCCAGTCGTCAGGCAGATTCTGCGTTGTCAAACGGGCGAGTTCGTCTGCACTCATGGACACGGACTCAAGCTCCCACCTAATCGTGTTCTCGATCATGCCGTTGGCGCACGACCGCGCTGGTCATCCTCGGGATGCCCGGACAATTCCTCAGCCTAACGAAACCACCCGGCGAAGGCCGTTCACGGTCACGCGGTTACGATCCCTGGCGTTACCCGAACTTCTGCCACCTACACACCTGGGAGCCGCTGGTGAGCGCAGCGCTCGGGGCGGCCACCGAAGCCCCGCGCCGCACCCGCAGGGATGTCGTCCGTGCGTACGTCGCGCTGACCAAGCCGAGGATCATCGAGCTCCTCCTGGTCACCACCGTGCCCGCGATGATGCTCGCGCAGCGTGGCATCCCGTCGCCGTGGCTGGTGTTCGCCACGCTCTTCGGCGGCACGATGGCCGCCGGTTCCGCGAACGCCCTGAACTGCGTGGCCGACGCCGACATCGACGCGGTGATGAAGCGCACGTCGTCGCGGCCCCTGCCCAAGCACCAGGTGCCGACGCGCAACGCACTCGTGTTCGGCGTCACGCTCGGCGTGCTGTCGTTCGCGTGGCTGTGGCCCACCACCAACCTCCTGGCAGCGTTGTTGTCCGTCGCCGCCATCCTCTTCTACGTTCTGATCTACACGATGGTTCTGAAGCGGCGGACCGCGCAGAACATCGTGTGGGGTGGCGCCGCCGGGTGCATGCCGGTGGTCATCGGCTGGTCAGCGGTCACGGGCTCGGTCGAGTGGCCCGCGTTCGTGATGTTCGGCGTGATCTTCTTCTGGACCCCGCCCCACTTCTGGGCGCTGGCGATGAAGTTCCGCGACGACTACGCGCGGGCCGGCGTGCCCATGCTGCCGGTCGTGACGACACCCGATCGGGTGGCGCGTCAGATCGTCACCTATTCGTGGGTGATGGTCGCGTGGACACTCCTGCTGGTCCCGGCGACCGGCTGGGTCTACACGGCGTTCGCGGTCGTCACGGGTGGTTGGTTCCTGGTCGTCGCCCACCGGCTGTACGCCCAGACCAAACGCGGCGAGCCGGGCAAGCCGATGAAGCTCTTCCACATGTCGAACACGTACCTGACGCTGGTGTTCGTGGCGCTGGCCGTGGACTCGGCACTGGGTCTGCCCGTGGTCGGCTGGCCGTTCTGATCTGCGCTTACTCGGGTCCGCTCCGCTGACCTCCCGTACCGTCCCCGGCATGGATTTCAAGCTCGAGGTCGTGCCGGTGCCTGTGTCCGATGTGGATCGGTCGGTCGCGTTCTACCGCGACACCGTCGGGTTCAGCCTCGACGTCGACCACACGCTCAGCCCGGAACTGCGGTTCGTGCAGCTGACCCCGCCCGGATCGGCCTGCTCGATCATCATGGGCGTCGGCATCGTCGACTCCGCGCCCGGCTCCCTGCGCGGCCTCCAACTGGTCGTCGAGGACATCCAGGCGGCCCGTGCCGAGCTGGCCGGCCGTGGTGTGACCGTCTCCGACGTGACCACCGGCTCCGGTGGCTCCTTCGTCCACTTCGCCGACCCGGACGGCAACACCTGGACGGTGCAGGACCCCGGTTGACGGGGTCACCAGCATCAATTACCTTCTGGTTATGGAACCGGGAGGTAATGAAACGTGACGACGCTGGCACCCGAACGGCTCGACGCAACGTTCGCCGCGCTGGCCGACCCGACCAGGCGGGCCATCCTCGCGCGCCTGGCGAGGGGAGAGGCGTCGGTCAAGGAACTGGCAGAGCCGTTCGCCATGACCCAGCCCGCCATCTCGAAACACCTCAAGGTCCTGGAGCGGGCCGGGCTGGTCGAACGCGGCAAGGACGCCCAGCGGCGACCCTGCCGTCTGGTAGCCGAGCCGATGCGCGACGCGGCGGGCTGGCTCGGCGACTACCGCCGCTTCTGGACCGAGAGCTACGACCGCCTCGAGGACCTGCTCGCCGATGAGTGACCGCGACGTCGTCATCACCCGCGAGTTCGCCGCGCCACGGCGGCGGGTGTTCGACGCCCACACCAGGCCCGACCTGCTCCGACGCTGGTTCGGCCCGCACGGCTGGCGGCTCACCGTCTGCGACGTCGACCTGCGCGAGGGCGGCGAGTGGCACTACGTCATGCGCGGCCCGGACGACCAGGAGATGGTCCTCCACGGCCGCTACCTCGTGGTCGACCCGCCGAACCTGCTCGTGATGACCGAGACCAACGTCGACTGCCACGCACGTGCCGAGTACGAGTCGGTCATCACCATCGAGCTGACCGGCGACACCCACCTGACCCACACCGCCACCTTCCCGACCCGCGAGATCCGTGACGCCGTCGTCGACTCGGGCATGGCCCGCGGTGTCGGCGCGAGCTTGGACCGCCTGACAGAGACACTGGAGCACCCCATGGACTGGAAGATCGAGCTGATCCCCGTGCCCGTCACCGACGTGGAGCGGGCCAAGGAGTTCTACGCCACCAGACTGGGCTTCCCCGTCGACGTGGACCACACGGCGGGGGACTTCCGGTTCGTGCAGGTCACGCCGCCGGGCTCGGGCTGTTCGATCGGGTTCGGGGCGAACGTCACCGAGATGGAGCCCGGCGACCTCAAGGGCGTCCAGATCGTCGTCACGGACATCGAGAAGGCACGCGCCGAGCTGGTCGAGCGCGGCGTCGACGCCACCCCGATCTGGCACATCGAGGACGGCAGGCAGGTCGACGGCAAGGGCGGCGACTGGAACTCGTTCCTGACCTTCAACGACCCGGACGGCAACGTGTGGTCGATGCAGGAAAGGCCCAGCCGGTCGTAGCCGGTTATCCGGGCGAACAACGAACGGCCTCGTTCGGGGTGATCGGGAACATTGCCGGAGCGCGTGCCCTGCTCCAGCGTGGAGGGCGGCAACTCCTTCACCTACCACAGGAACACGAGGCTGGTCATGGCTGCTCCCGCACTACCCACCGTCGTTCTGGTCCACGGCGCGTTCGCCGACGCCTCCGGCTGGCAGGCGGTGGCCGACGGCCTGCGTGCGCGTGGGCACCAGGTCCTCGCCCCGGCCAACCCGCTGCGCGGCGTCGCCGCCGACGCCGACTACATCAGGGACTTCGTGTCGACGATCGAGGGCGACGTCGTGCTCGTCGGCCACTCCTACGGCGGCTGCGTGATCACCAACGCCAGCACGGACGCCCCGAACGTGCGGGCGTTGGTCTACATCGCCGCGTTCGCGCCGGACGAGGGCGAGACGCTGCTCGAGTCCATCGCGCTGGGCGGCGGGAGGACCGGACTCGGCGAGCACCTGGTTCAGCGGCCCTACCCGGGTGCGCCCGAGGGTGACGCCGACGGCTACCTGGACCTGGCGTTCTTCCACCAGCTGTTCTGCGCCGACCTGGACGCCGGGCTCGCCCATTTCATGGGGGTCGCCCAGCGCGGGTTCGCGCTGTCGTGCCTGTCCACCCCGTCCGGGGTGCCCGGCTGGCGGACCATCCCCAGCTGGTACCTCGTGGCCGCCGACGACGCCACGATCCCGCCGGAGGCCGAGCGAGCGATGGCGAAGCGCGCCGGAGCGCACACGGTGGAGGTCACCGCCTCGCACGTGGCGATGATCAGCAAGCCTGCCGAGACGATCGACCTGATCGTCACCGCCTCCGGCGGATGAGGTACTGAGGACGAGCACTAGGTTGGTCGGGTGACGCGGCGCGAGGCCACGGGTGGGCCGGATCCGGAACTCGTGGCACTCGCGGGACGGCTGCTGGACACCCTCGACGAGTTCGCGGACGAGATCGCGTCCGCGATCGAGGCCAGGGTCGCGTTCTACTCGACACACAGCGTCGTGTCGGCCGAGGACCTGAGGCTGTCCGTGCGGGGCAACACCGAGTACGTCCTCCGGTCGCTGCGCGAGGACCAGTTCGCCGATGTCGCCGCGGCCAGGACGACCGGTGCCCTGCGTGCCGAGCAGGGGGTGCCGCTCTCGGTCGTCATGGCGGCGTTCCGCATCCTGTTCAGCCAGATCTGGCACAGCCTCGTGCTGCACGCCCGTGCACGGCGGCAGGTCTCCAACCAGGCGCTGGTGGACGCGGCGTCCGACCTGTGGTCCGCACACGACACCTTCGCCGAGGAGATGGCCGCCGCGCACCGCGAGACGACGATGACGCTGGTGCTGCGCAACGAGGGAGAGCGGTCGGCACTGGTCGGTGCCCTCCTGGAGGGACGGCCGCTGGGCGAGACGTCGGTCTGGGATGTCGCCGACGTGCTTCGCCTGCCCAAACGCGGGCCGTTCGTCGTGGTCGCGGCCGAGTCGGTGCAACTGGCCCAGGAGGCGCTGCCCGGCATCGAGAACCGACTGCGGGTACAACGGATCGGGTCTGCCTGGCGGCTGACGCCCGACGCGCAGATCGGGATCGTGCGCTTCGGGAACGACACCGACATGCGCCCGCTCACGTCGACGCTGAGGGCGTCGGCGCGCAGCCGGATCGGCATCAGCCCGCCCTACCTCGCGCTGACGGAGACGGCGGTCGCGTTGCGTTTCGCGCGGATCGCACTGGCGAGCACCGTCGCGGGCACCCCGCACGTCACGATGTTCGACGACTTTCCCCTTGCCGTCGCGGCGGTCAGCGCGCCGGACGCGATGGCCAGGGTCCGGCAGGCCGTGCTCGGGCCGATCCTCGACCTGCCCGCCGAGCAGTGCAAGGTCCTCCTCGACACCCTGGCCGCGTGGCGGGACAGCGGGGGGTCGGCGTCGGATGCCGCGGGCGTCCTGTTCTGCCATCCCAACACGGTCCGCCACCGGCTGCGCCGGATCGAGTCGGCCACCGGACGCTCCCTCAGCGACCCGAAGGCGACCGCGGAGATCCTGATAGCGCTGGAGGCCGCGTTGCTGGAGATCGCGCGGCGACCGCCGTCGCCTGCACTAGGACGCGGCCGCCGGCGAGCCGGTGACGGTGTCGAGCAGGGCCGAGACGTCGGCGTCGTCGAGTGACTCGCGGATGCACTGCCACAGCTGCAGGTTCGCCGCCGCCCAATGGGCGTACTGGTCGGCGGCCTCCTGGTTGTAGAAGTAGAAGCCCTCGTCGTGGACGCGTCGCTGCTCGCCGCAGATCTTGTTGGCCAGCTCGCGCAGGCCGATGCCGTTCTCCTCGAGATACTTGTGCGCGAGCACGACCGGTGTCACGGGCAGCGCCTTGAACAGCGTGTCCGCGTCCGACAGCGCCTGGGCCTCCAGCGAGATGTGCCGGTCCCGGTTGGCCATCTCCGCCTCGTCGACGATGCGGTCGATCCACCCGGCCACGTGCTTGGGCACGCGCGCCCGCGACAGGATCGCGAGCCGCAGCCCGCTGCCCGCCGACGCGGCCGAGTTGCGGCGCACCAGGTAGTTGACGTCGTGGACCAGCGCCGCGGTCTCCACGACGCTCACCTCGGCGCCGTTCAGCACGGCGAAACGCGCGGCCTTGGTCCGCACGAACGACACGTGGTGCCAGCCGTGGAACTGCAGACGGGCGGCGTAACGCGTGCACAGTCGCCGCACGTCGGCCTCGACAGCGTCGACCACCGCCGGCGGTAAGACCGGCATGAGCTCACCCTCGGACGACATCGACCCCTCCGAACCTTGCCGGCTGTGGTTAGCGCCCGCCGGGCAGGGCTGGTGGAGGTGATGGTAATTGGCCCGAGTGTGGTTTGTCTGCGGCCGTTCGTTCCTATCTGTCCGGTCTCACAGCCTGCTGACCAGTTGCGATAGCCGGGACTCGACGGGCACGTGCCGTTGGCTCTCCTGCGTGAGGGGGTCGTAGGACAGGCTCCAGGGCGTCACCTCCCTCGACTTCACGAGGAAGGTCATGGTGCCGTCGACCGCGCGCGGGATGCGGTGGAAGTCGGACGCGAGCAGGCTGTCGGAGGCACCGACCGGGCACGGCGTGCTGGTCAGCAGCTCCGTCGTGGTGATCAGCTGGCTCTGCGGCGACAGCTGTGCCGAGTAGCGTTCGTGCTGGTAGCCGCCACGCAGGATCGTCGTGCAGAAGTGGTAGCGGTGGTTGTGCACGGAGTCCGCGTAGCCCGCGCGCCAGTCGCGCTGCTCCTTGTACTCGTGCAGCCAGAACGTGAACGGCTCGTCCGGCTGGTCGCGCAGGCACCACGCGAAGTGCGTCCTCGTCTCCCGTGACCGCCGGATGATCGCGTTCGCCTGGTCGGTCGGCAGGGCGAGCAGGTGGGCGCGCAGGTCGGCCCGCAGGCCGTGGCCCTGCGCCCACGTCCCGAACCACCGGTCGACGTCGGTCCAGTGGGACGTGAGGTCGACGTCGGCGGCCCGCAACTGCTCGGCCAGCTCTCCTACCGCGGAGCCCCTGGTAACCACGATGATCAGCTCCCCAACTCGGCGGTGACGGAGAACTCCCGGACGAAGTTGGAGAACTGGGTCGTCAGTTCCTGGAACTCCTTGGTGGTGAGCCGGGAGTTGGTGATCTTCTCGAACCGTGCGATGAACTCCTGCCGTGGCAGGTCCGGGGTGATCACCAGGTGGTGTGCGTGGCGGGACGCGGAGATCCGGCCGAACTCGGCGCGTTCCATGTTGTAGATGAACGAGCCCTCGGAGAACCGCAGCGTGCGCGGGTACTCGGCGGGCTCGTGCGCGTCGCTGTACAGCGTCACCCACACGCTCTCGTCGAAGATCTCCAGGCGGTCGAGCGGGGGGTCGGAGATGACCGTGACCTCCATCCGCGAGCACCTGCTGCGGGCCAGGTACAGGCCGACGAGGCCCATCCTGATCTCCGCGTGCAGGCGCGACTGGATGGTGTCCATGTCCACGTCGACCGCCGAGTGGCGGATGAGGTAGCGGGCTCGTCCGGAGATGCCGGACGCGTTGTCGGGATCGGCGAGGACGCCGCGGAACTCCCGTTCGGATCGGGACAGCAGCATGCGTGCCGCAGCGTGCCGACCGGAGAAACCTCGGAACAGGTACTGCCTCGTGCTTCGCAGGTCCTGCATCATCAACCGGTTGAGCGCGGGGTTGGGTTCCGCGGTCGGTTCGAAGACGTGGGTGGGGAAGAACTCACGGTTCATCGACCGGTACTCGTCGGCGAGGTCACGCAACGCCTGTCGGCTTTCCTCGACGAGAGGCGTGAGCATCGCCCGCTGCGAGGCGGTCGCGGTGATGAGGGTCTGGCCGAAGCCGACGATGGCCGAGACCAGGGTGCCAGTGGCGATCGAGGTGACCAGGTTCTTGCCGACGCCGGGGTCGAGGTTCGCCGACAGGACCATGGTCAGGCCCGAGACCACCACCAAGATCAGGAGTAGGAGGCCGGTTCTGGTCCAGAAGATCTCGTGAACGGGGTTTCTGCGGAGGCCCTTGGCTTCCGCGGGCACCGGCTACCACCTCCTTCGGCTGTCACCCAAACGAGGGACAGCGTTCAGTGGTTGATCGAGTACGGGCTGTTACTCTACCGCTGCACGCGTAAGTGATAAATAGGAAGAACGGGTGGTGTGTTGGTCACTGTCAGCGCCTGTTCGGCCGCCAAAAACGGCGGTCTAGTCTTACGGCCATCATGCGCATCGTGACCAGGGTCGTACCCCTGTTGCTAGCACTGCTGGTGCTCACTGCCTGTGTCAGCCGCGTTGGTCCCTCCGGCGCCGCGGTTCACCCGTCCGTGTCCCAAGCGCCGACTGCGAGCCCGGTCTCGGGGGAGTGCTCGACCGACGACGTCAAGGTGACCGGCACGCTGGAGGAGAAGCCGGCGGTGGCCGTGCCGACCGACTGCAAGTCACCGTCGCGGGTCATCGCGGCGGATCTCGAGGTCGGCGGCGGCCCGCAGGCCGTGAGGGGTTCGGATCTCGACATCAACTACGTGATGGTGGCGTGGTCGACCGGCGAGGAGCTGGACCGCGCCGGGTACACCTCGAACGGCAACACCCAGGCCGTGACGAACCTCGGCCGCTCCGGCTGGATCCACGGCCTCGACGAGGGCCTGATCGGCATCCGGGAAGGCGGCCGACGCCTGGTGGTCCTGCCCCCGCAGCGGGCGACGAGCGACACCGCCAACCCGGACGCACTGATCTTCGTCGTGGACGCGGTCAGCGTCCGCGACTGACCGCGCGCCCGCCGATCAACACGTCCCGACCGGCCCCCGCAGGCCCGCCCCGACGCACTGAAGGCGTCCTTCATTGCACCGGGCGTACTGAAGGATGCTCCTATAGATGTCAAGTGGTCCTTCGTTACGCCGGACCGAGCCTGCCGCGCCGATGCACTGAAGGGCGCCTTCGTAACGCTGGCCGTTCTGAAGGGCGCCTTCGTAACGGTGGGCGTTCTGAAGGGCGCCTTCAGTACGGGGCCCGGTCGGGTGCCTCGGGTCAGGGCAGGAGCAGTAGCTTGCCCGTCGTCCGGCGGGCCTGCAGGTCCTCGTGGGCCTTGCGGGCGTCGGCCAGTGGGTAACGGCCGCCGATGCGGACCGAGACCCGGCCTGCCGCGATGGCCTGGAACAGCTCGTCACACCGCCACTGGAACTCCTCGGGCGTCGCGATGTGGTGCCCGAGTGTCGGGCGGGTGAGGAACACCGAGCCCGCCGAGTTCAGCCGCTGCGGATCGACCGGCGGGACCGGGCCGCTGGACGCACCGAACAGGGCGAGCACGCCACGGCGCGCGAGCGAGGCCAGGCTGCCGTCGAACGTCGTCCTACCGACACCGTCGTACACCGCCGCGACGCCGACGCCGCCGGTCAGCTCCGCGACCGCGTCCGCGAAGTCGGTCTCGGTGTAGCGGATCACCTCGTCGGCACCCGCCTCGCGCGCGAGCGCCTCCTTCTCCGGGGTCGACACGGTGCCGATCACCTTGGCGCCGCGGTACTTCGCGAGCTGCACCAGCAGCAGGCCGGCCCCGCCGGCCGCCGCGTGCACCAGGACCGTGTCGCCCGGCTTGACCGCGTAGGTCGCGGTGACGAGGTAGTGCGCGGTCAGCCCCTGCAGCATGGCGGCGGCCGCGACCTCGTCCTCGACACCCTCCGGCACCTTGAACGCCGCGGTGGCGGGCACGACCACCCGCTGGGCGTACGAGCCGGGCGCGGCAGCCCACGCGACGTGGTCGCCCTCGGCGAAGCCCGTGACCTCCGACCCGACCGCGACGACCGTGCCCGCTCCCTCGGCGCCGGGCGTGAACGGCAGCGGCACCGGGTACTGCCCGATGCGGTGGTAGACGTCGATGAAGTTGACGCCGGCCGCCGCGACCGCCACCACGAGGTCGCGCGCACCGGGCTCGGGAGCGTCGACTCTGTCGAGCTCCAGCACCTCCGGCCCGCCGGCCGCACGCACGAGAATGGCATCGATCCGGTCAACCACGGTGTCCTCCACGATCAGGGATGGGTCCCGACGGACACTATCCGACGCGGGACCCGGCCGCCTCAAGATCCACTTCCCGGGTGCGGCCGCGGACCGCGCACCACACGGAACCGGTGGCGATGATCACACACATCGCGCCGAGCACGTGCAGGCAGACCAGCAGCTCCGGCACACCGGTCAGGAACTGGACGAGCCCGACCGTGCCCTGCGCGACGACCACCGCGACGAGCACCCGGTAGCGCCGCCACGGCGGCGGGAAGCCCTGCTGGGCACGCAGCCAGAAGCCGAGGAGCACGAGCGAGCCGAGGAACGTGTACAGGAAGGTGGCGTGCACGTGCGCCATGGTCTCGACGGGGATGCCGAGGCGCGGGGTGTCCGGGTCGCCGCCGTGCGGTCCCGCGCCGGTGACCATCGTGCCGGTCACGAGCAGCCCGGCGAGCAGGGCGGTCTGGACATAGAGCCAGGTACGCAGCGCGCCGGGCACCGTGTTCTCTGGGGCAGGTACGTCGTCGTCGCGGGGTACGGCGTGGACGAGCAGAGTAGCGAGCCACACCATCACCGTGGAGGCCAGCAGGTGGATCGCGACACTCCACCACACGAGGCTGAGCCGAACCGTGACGCCGCCGATGGCAGCCTGGACGACCACGCCGATCGGCATGGCCGCCGCGAGCCACAGGTAACGCCGGTCGGTGCGCGGCCGGTGCAGGTAGGCGAGCACGAAGCAGATACCGGCGATGATGCCGACCACGCCGGTGAACAGGCGGTTGCCGTACTCGATCCACTGGTTGAGCGTGTCGTACTCGGGGTGGGAGACCGGGACCATGCTGCCGGGGAAGCACTGCGGCCAGGTCGGACAGCCGAGGCCGGACCCGGTGACCCGCACGACCGCGCCGGTCATCGCGATCAGCGCCTGCGTGGCCAGCACCGCGACCGCGAACCCGAGCTGAAGGCGGCGGCTCGGGTCGGGCAGGCGGTCGATACGGGCCTTGAGTGTTTCCAGCGGCACGGCCCTGATCGTAAGGAACCGGCGCGGGCGTCGGTCGCGCGGGCTTGCCCTGCCCCCGAGGGGAATGTCCAGGGTCGCCGGGGTGCGCTTCGCCGTCAGTTACCAGCCTGCCCTGCACGGTCTCGACCCGCAGGTCCTCGCCGCGTACGCCCGACACGCGGAGGAGTGCGGCTTCGAGGGGCTCTACCTGCCCGAGCACGTCGCGCTGTACACCGGTGCCCGGGTCGGCGCCGTGGAGTTCCCCGCCGACGACCCCGTGCCTGGACCCCCTGGACTGTCTGTCCTATGTGGCGGCCAACACGTCACGGCTGTTGCTCGGTACCGGGGTCCTGCTGCTGCCGCACCACCATCCGGTGCCGCTCGCGAAACGCCTCGCCACGGTGGACCTCCTGTCGGGCGGCCGACTGCGCCTGCTGACCGTCGGCGTCGGGGCCCTGCCGGGCGAGGCGGCGGCGGTCGGTGTGGACTTCACCACGCGCGGCCGTCGCGCCGACGAGGCCATCGAGGTGCTCAGGCTGCTGTGGTCGGGCAGGCCGGTGAGCCATGCGGGCGAGTTCTTCCGGTTCGAGGACGTGTGCAGCTGTCCAACGGCCGATCTGCCCATTCACGTGGGTGGTTCGAGCGCGGCCGCGGCCCGTCGTGCGGGCCGGCTCGGGCACGGCTACTTCGCGGGCGGGATGCTGGCTCCCGGGGAACGCGCCCGCCAGTTCGACCTGGCCCGCACAGCCGCCGCCGACGCGGGCCACGACCCGGCCGCGCTGGAGTACACCCGCTGGGGCTCGCTCGACCTGCTCCCCGAGAAGGTCGAGGCACTGGCCGTCCAGGGGGTGACCCGCCTGGTGGTGAGCGCCACCTCACCGGACCCGTCACGGCAGCGGGACGAGTTGTCGGCCTTCGCGGAGCGTTTCGGTCTGAGCTGAGACGCGCCGAGGGCGTTCGGTGCGCTCGGGGCGTGTGGTTGGGTCGGCCGGTGACGTGGGGGTTGGTCGGCCAGGCGGTCGGCATGTTCGTGGTGACCAACGTGGACGACCTCGTGCTGCTGGCGTTGTTCTTCGCCAGGGGTGCGGTGGTGCGGGTCGTCGCGGGGCAGTACCTCGGTTTTGGTGCGATCCTCGCCGTGTCGGTGGCGGGGGCGTTGGGCGCGGGACTGTTGCCCGAGTCCGCGCTGCCCTGGCTCGGGCTCGTGCCGCTGTTCCTCGGTCTGCGTGCCGCCTGGCAGGTGTGGCGGCGTCGAACCGACGATGACGACGACCAGCCTGACGCCGGGCCGGCGGTGCTGGCCGTCGCTGCCGTCACCGTCGCCAACGGTGGGGACAACGCCGGCGTCTACGTTCCGGTGTTCGCCGTCAGCGGGACCACCGGGATCGTCGTGTACTCGGTGGTGTTCCTGGTGCTGCTCGGCGTCTGGTGCCTGGCGGGGGTCTTCCTGGCCACGAGGCCGGTGGTCGCGCGTTTGTTGGCTCGGTGGGGCCACGTTGTCCTACCGGTCGTGCTGATCGGGGTCGGGCTGTTGATCCTGCTCAGCTGAGCTTCGTCGTGCGGGACGCGATCAGCGTCACCACCGCGCCCCAGCCGACCAGGACCGCGAACACCGGCCAGCCCGGGACGCCGCCCTCGACCAGTGCGGTCTGCATGCCGTCCGTGAGGGCGCCCGACGGCAGCAGTGCGACCACGTCGCCCACGACGCCGGGCATCGAGTCCGGGGGCACGATGATGCCGCCCGCCAGCAGCAGTACGAACCACACCACGTTCGCCAGCGCCAGCACTACCTCGGCCTTCAGCGCGCCGCCCAGCAGCACGCCCAGCGCGCCGAACGACAGCGTGCCCAGCACGGCCAGCAGCAGCGCCCACCCCAGGCCCGCCACGGTCGGTGACCAGCCGAGGGCCGCCGCGACCACGCCGAGCACCACCAGCTGCACCGCCACCACGACCAGACCCGCGATCGTGCGGCCGGCCACCAGCAGCCATCTCGGCAGGGCCGTTGCCGCCAGGCGCTTCAGCACGCCGTACCGGCGGTCGAAGCCCAGCGCGATGGCCTGTCCGGTGAACGCCGACGACATCACCGCCAGTGCGAACACCCTCGGCACCACGGAGTCGATGCGTGGCTCCGGCAGGTCGAAGACGTCGAACAGCGTCAGCCCCACCAGCAGCGCCACCGGGATCAGCAGCGTCAGCAGGATCTGTTCGCTGTTGCGCAGCGTCAGCATCGCCTCGGTGCGGGCGTGGACCAGCAGCATCCTGCCCACCCGGCCGCGGCCCGGCGCGGGCGTGAAGGTACCGGCGGGGAACGTCGTCGTCACCGCAGTTCCTTTCCGGTCAGCTCCAGGAACACGTCCTCCAGGCTTCGGCGACCCACGTGCAGCTCCTCGGCCAGTACCCCCTGCTGCGCGCACCACGTCGTCACCGCCGACACCACCTGCGGGTCGACCCGGCCGGTCAGCAGGTACGTGCCAGGCGACGGCTCGTCGAGGCGGCAGTCGGCGGGCAGCGCGGTGCACAGCTGCGACAGGTCCAGGCCCGCCTGCGCCCGGAACCGCAGCTGCGCGGCCTCGGGTTCCTCGGTCGTCAGCTGGCTCGGGCTGCCCTCCGCGACGACCCTGCCGTGGTCGATGATCACGACGTGGTCGGCCAGCTCCTCGGCCTCCTCCATGACGTGCGTGGTCAGCAGGACGCTCACCCCGTCGGCACGCAGCGCACGCACCAGCTCCCACACGAGCCGCCGCGCCTGCGGGTCCATGCCCGCGGTCGGCTCGTCCAGGAACACCAGCTCCGGACGCGACACCAGCGCGCACGCCAACGACAGCCGTTGCTGCTGCCCGCCGGACAGCCGCTTGTACGGCGTCCGCCGAGCCGACGACAGGCCCAGCACGTCGATCAGCCACGCGGGGTCGATCGGGTCCGCCGCGCAGGCCGCCACCAGCGCGAGCATCTCCTCGGCACGCACCCCCGGGTACGCGCCACCGCCCTGCGGCATCACCCCGATGCGTGGACGCAGCCGCTCGTGCTCGGTCGCCGGGTCGAGACCCAGCACCCGCACGTCGCCGCCGTCCCGGCGCTGGAACCCCTCGCAGATCTCGACCGTCGTCGTCTTGCCCGCGCCGTTGGGTCCGAGGAGCGCGAGCACCTGCCCACGGTCCAACCGCAGGCTCAGGCCGTCGACCGCGGTGGTCTGGCCGAATCTTCTGACCAGCGCCGTCAGCTCCACCGCGGGTACCGAGGAAGGGGCGCTCACGTCCGTAAGGCTATTGCTTCGTCCTGGAGGAACGCTCAGACCCCTACCGGGTGCACGTCACACTCCTCGAACACCTCCGCCCACGTCGCACGCACCCTGGTCACGTTCTTGTCCCTGCTCGTGTCTCCATATCGCTCGCGGTCGTAGTCGGTGAACGGGCGCAGCAGCGCGTCGAGCTCGTCGACGGCCGTGCGCAGGGCGTCGCGCCAGACCGGGTCCTCCGGCGCCGACGCCCCGGTCAACTCCGCCACCCGCGCGACGAGCCTGCTCTTGGCCACCATCGACTCCGGCGTCACCGAACGCAGACACACCCCGAACCCGCCGCCCAGGTAGTCCTGCCAGTAGTCGTCCACGTCGGCCTCGGCTCCGCCCGCCGCCAGGAACCGCTCGCGGAACCCCTCGGCCAGCGACTCGAGCCCGACGGCGTCGACCAGCGCGAAGTAGTCCGGCGGGAACCGGCGCTCGCCACTGGGCAGCACGTACGTCGCACCGGGTAACCGGCCCTCGGCCACCAGCGCCGAGACCTGGGCGGCACCGAGGGCGCGACCGTCGCAGAGCTCGGCCAGCGTGCGGTACTCGGTAGTGATGTAGTCGAGGTCGGAAGTGGTGAAGGAAGCCATGCGCGCACGGTATGCCCGAGCACCGACAGTTCTGGAAAGCGCAGGTCAGGGGCTGGACAGGAAGGTGGTGTCGGTGATCCGGGGCGGCCGGCCCGGCACGTGCTTGCGCACCACGAACAACGCGACCACCACCACGACCGCGGCCCCCACGTACGCGTACGGCAGCAGGTAGGTCCGGAAGTCGAACGAGTTCCCCGTCGGCGGCAGCGCCACCGCGAACGCCGCGCTGATCACCGTCGCCGCCATCCGGAAACGCGTGTTGCCTGCCGCCGACGCCAGCGGGATCGCCGCCCACAGCAGGTACCACGGCTGCACGGTCGCGCCGAACACCAGCACCGCGCCCAGCGCCGCGCCGAGGCCGATCATCGGCCGCAGCCGCCACCGGAAGCTGTCCAGCAGCAGCTTCGCGGCCAGCAGCGGACCGAGCAGCGTGCCGACCATCCGGCTCACCGTGATCGCCGCGTCGATGTGGTTGCCCAGCCCGAGCAGGATGCCGAGCCCGCCGGCGCCGAACCCGAGCGCGGTCATCGGCGCCATCCAGCTCTTGATCGTGCTCGCCGTGTTCAGCGTCGCGGTCCAGCCGAAGCCGAGACCGCTGCCGATGGAGGTCACCGCCACCACCGCGAGGAAGATCACCAGCAGCGCGCCCGCCGTGAGCAACAGGTGTTTCCACCGGCCGCCCCAGCGTCTGGCGATCATCACGCCGAGGAACCCCAGAGCCAGGGCGGCAGGGATCTTCACCACGGCGCCGAGTGTGATCACCGTCGCGCCGATGCCGTACCAGAGCAGCTCACCCGGCTGCCACGGCGGATACGGGCCACCGGGTCCGCAGCGGGGCATCCGTCTCAACCCGAGCTCGATGCCGACCAGCATCAGGCCGATCGCGAGCGCCTCGTTGTGCACGCCGACGACCAGGTGGAACAGCACCAGCGGGTTGGCCGCCCCCAGCCACAGCGCGCTCACCGGGTTGATGCCGAACCGCCGCGCCAGCCGGGGCAGCGCCCACACGATCATCGCGAAGCCGAACAGCTCCAGCAGCCGGTGGAACGCGACCCCGGCGACGACGTGGTCACCGGTGATCCAGGTGATGCCACGCCCGATGACCAGGAACAACGGCCCGTACGGCGACGGTGTCTCCCGCCACATCGTCGGCACGTTCTTGGTGAGGATGTCGGCGTTGCCGAGCGCCTCGGCGGGCCCGACCGTGTACGGGTCCAGCCCCCGCGCGGCGATCTCGCTCTGCGCCAGGTAGCTGTAGACGTCCTTGGAGAACATCGGCACGGTGAGCACGAGCGGCGCGGTCCACATCACGAGCGTGCGCGCCATCTGCGGCAGCGACACCATCCTGGCGCGCCCCGGCATCGACAGCCGGCCGAGTCCCAGCCACCCCAGCACGATCATGAACACACCCGCGAACGCGATCGCCAGCGACACCGTGTTCATCCGGGGGAAAAGACTGAAGACGGGCAGACCCCACACCGGGCTGTACACCGGCGCCGCACCCGCCCCCAGCGAGCCGAGGGCCAGCAGCAACGCACCGACCGTGCCGAACCGGCGGATCACGTCCAGCTGGCGGCGCTCGCGCGCGTCCAGCGGCTGACTGGTGGCCTCGGCACGCGTGACGGGTCGCCCGTTGACGCCACCCGACGCCTCTACACCGTCTGCCACGTGCGAAAGAGTATCGAGTCACCCGTTCGGTGACTCCGATCACCTCATCAGGGGGGTCCTTTGCCGGTTCCCGCGAAATAAGACACACTAGTGTTGTGAAAAACGAGCAGCTGGCCGAGGGCCGCACCAGACATGGTGTGGCGCGCCTGCTGCTGGAGCGGGGGCCGATCACCGCGGCCGCGGTCGCGGAGACCCTCGCCATCAGCCCGGCGGCGGTCCGCAGGCACCTGGACGCCCTGGTCGCGGACGGTGAGGCGTGCATGCGCGACGCACCGCGACGCGGCCAGCGAGGGCGGGGCCGCCCCGCCAAGCTCTGGCTCCTCACCGAGTCGGGACGCGCCCGGTTCGGCCACGCCTACGACGACCTCGCCATCGCGGCCATCCGGTTCGTCGCCGAGGCCGCCGGGGCACCCGCGGTGAGGGAGTTCGCCGAGCGGCGGGCAGCCACACTGGTCGACCGGCACCGCACCCAGGTGCTGGGCACACCGGAGCTCGCGGACCGGGCCAAGGCCCTCGCCGAGGCTCTCACCAGGGAGGGTTACGCTGCGTCGACGCGGCGGGTCGGGACAGGGGAGCAGCTCTGCCAGCACCACTGCCCGGTCGCGCACGTCGCGGCGGAGTTCCCCGAGCTGTGCGAGGTCGAGACGGCGGCGTTCGCCGAACTGCTCGGCACCCACGTACAGCGACTCTCGACCATCGCACGCGGGGACGCCGCGTGCACCACGCACGTACCGCTCAGCGGCCCCCGAACCGCCGAGCCGGACGACACCACCACAACCGAAGGGACGCCTTCATGACCACCGCTGCCGAGCAGCGCCTCCAGGCACAGGGCGAAACCCTGGCAGCCATGGGCAACTACGAGTTCGGCTGGGCCGACTCGGACGTCGCCGGCGCCGCCGCCCAACGTGGCCTGTCCGAGGCCGTGGTTCGAGACATCTCGGCCAAGAAGGGCGAGCCGGAGTGGATGCTGGAGTCGCGGCTCAAGGGCCTGCAGCTCTTCGACCGCAAGCCGATGCCCAACTGGGGCGCCGACCT
Organism: Actinophytocola oryzae; assembly: GCF_004364325.1. Classification (GTDB taxonomy): domain Bacteria; phylum Actinomycetota; class Actinomycetes; order Mycobacteriales; family Pseudonocardiaceae; genus Actinophytocola; species Actinophytocola oryzae. The sequence continues at coordinate 27,509 of NZ_SOCP01000032.1, forward strand.
GTCCGGCATCGACTTCGAGAACATCAAGTACTTCGTGCGCTCGACCGAGAAGCAGGCCGCCTCCTGGGAGGACCTGCCCGAGGACATCAAGAACACCTACGACAAGCTGGGTATCCCGGAGGCCGAGAAGGCCCGCCTGGTGGCCGGAGTCGCCGCGCAGTACGAGTCCGAGGTCGTGTATCACAAGATCAACGAGGAGCTCGAGCGCCAGGGCGTGATCTTCCTCGACACGGACACCGCGCTCAAGGAGCACCCGGAGCTGTTCGAGGAGTACTACGGCTCGGTCATCCCCCACGGTGACAACAAGTTCTCCGCGCTCAACGGCGCCGTCTGGTCGGGTGGCTCGTTCATCTACGTGCCGAAGGGCGTGCACGTCGAGATCCCGCTGCAGGCCTACTTCCGGATCAACACCGAGAACATGGGCCAGTTCGAGCGGACCCTGATCATCGTCGACGAGGGCGCCTACGTGCACTACGTCGAGGGCTGCACCGCGCCGATCTACTCGTCCGACTCGCTGCACTCGGCGGTTGTCGAGATCATCGTGAAGAAGGGCGCCCGCTGCCGGTACACGACCATCCAGAACTGGTCGAACAACGTGTACAACCTGGTCACCAAGCGCGCCAAGGCCGAAGAGGGCGCGACCATGGAATGGGTCGACGGCAACATCGGCTCCAAGGTCACCATGAAGTACCCGTCGGTGTTCCTCATGGGCGAGCACGCCAAGGGCGAGGTCCTGTCCATCGCGTTCGCCGGCGAGGGCCAGCACCAGGACGCCGGCGCCAAGATGGAGCACCTCGCGCCGCACACCTCCTCGACCATCGTGTCGAAGTCGGTGGCACGCGGCGGCGGCCGGACCTCCTACCGGGGCCTCGTCAGGGTCGCCAAGCGGGCACACCACTCCAAGTCCACGGTGAAGTGCGACGCGCTGCTGGTCGACCAGATCAGCCGCAGCGACACCTACCCGTACGTCGACATCCGCAACGACAACGTGTCCATGGGCCACGAGGCGACCGTCTCGAAGGTCAGCGAGGACCAGCTCTTCTACCTGATGTCCCGCGGCCTCACCGAGGACGAGGCGATGGCGATGGTCGTGCGCGGCTTCGTCGAGCCGATCGCCCGTGAGCTGCCCATGGAGTACGCACTCGAACTGAACCGGCTCATCGAGCTGCAGATGGAAGGGGCCGTCGGCTAAATGTCCGACACAATTCTCGACTCGGCAAGCTCGCCTTCGGCAGTTGCACGGACACCGCACTCCCACGGTGCGGTGGTACCCGCGGCGTCCCGCGCCGAGCAGTTCGCCTCCTTCGACGTCGAGGCGTTCGAAGTTCCCGGTGGGCGCGAGGAGATCTGGCGCTTTACGCCGATGCGGCGACTTCGTGGATTGCAAGACGGGTCTGCGGTAGCTTCAGGGGAGCTTTCCATCGAGGTCGGCGGTCCCGACGTGCGGGTCGAGACCGTCGGCCGCGAGGATTCCCGGCTCGGCGACGGCGGAACGCCCGCCGACCGCGTCGCCGCGCAGGCCTACTCGTCCTTCACGAAGGCCACCGTCGTCACCGTGCCGAAGGAGACCCAGGCCGCCGTCACCACCGTGACCGTCACCGGGCCCGGCGAGGGCAAAATCGCCTACGGGCACCTGCAGATCCGCGCCGAGCAGTTCGCCGAGGCCGTCGTCGTCATCGACCACCGAGGCAGCGGCACGATCGCCGACAACGTCGAGATCGTCGTCGGCGACGGCGCGAAGCTCACCGTCGTCAGTGTCCACGACTGGGCCGACGACACCGTGCAGGTCTCCTCACACCTCGCGAAGCTCGGCCGCGACGCCACCCTCAAGCACCACCTCGTCGCACTCGGCGGTGACCTAGTCCGGGTCAGCCCGACCGTGGTCTACGCGGGCCCCGGCGGCGACGCCGAGCTGAACGGCCTGTACTTCGCCGACGCCGGCCAGCACATCGAACTGCGTACCTTCGCCGACCACGCGCAGCCCAACTGCAGGTCCAACGTGGTCTACAAGGGCGCGCTCCAGGGTGAGGACGCCCGCTCGGTGTGGATCGGCGACGTGCTGATCCGCGCGGCGGCCGAGGGCACCGAGACCTTCGAGCTCAACCGGAACCTGGTGCTCACCGAAGGCGCGCGCGCCGACTCGGTGCCGAACCTGGAGATCGAGACCGGCGAGATCGCCGGCGCCGGACACGCCAGCGCCACCGGCCGGTTCGACGACGAGCAGCTGTTCTACCTGCAGGCACGCGGCATCCCCGAAGGCGCCGCCCGACGGTTGGTCGTCCGCGGCTTCTTCCACGAGCTGCTCATGAAGATCGACATCCCGGAAATCCGCGAGCGCCTGGAAGCCGCGATCGAGGCAGAGCTGGAAGCGGTCGGAGTATGAGCGGAGCCTCCAGAACACCCCAAGGACGCGAGAGCGACCCAGTGCGAGCGAATGGGACTCTCGCACGAACCCACGGGAGCAGAATCGGCGATTCGCGCGTTGCCAAGTGGAAGGCGGCGCGCAAGGGCGAGGGACCGGCATGATCAGGGCCTGCGCACTGTCTGATCTGGACGACGGGAAGCCGTTCGGCGTCGAGATCGATGACGAGCCGGTCGTCCTCGTCCGCCAAGGGGACGAGGTGCACGCCCTGCGGGACGAGTGCAGCCACGCGACGCTCGCGCTCTCCGAGGGCGAGGTGACCCGCAAGGGCATCGAGTGCTGGCTGCACGGCTCCTGCTTCGACCTGCGCACCGGGGCACCGTCCTCGCTACCCGCAACCGAACCGGTCGACGTCTTCGGCGTCGAGATCCGCGACGGCGACGTGTACGTCGACGTCGCCACCACCACGAACTGACTTAGGTACCAAGGAGAAAGCGCAAGAGATGGCCACGCTGGAGATCAAGGACCTGCACGTCTCGGTGACCACGGACGGAGCTCCCAAGGAGATCCTGTCCGGGGTCGACCTGACCATCAACTCGGGTGAGACACACGCGATCATGGGCCCCAACGGGTCCGGCAAGTCCACTCTGTCCTACGCCATCGCCGGCCACCCCAAGTACGAGGTGACCTCCGGCGAGGTCCTGCTCGACGGCGAGGACGTGCTGGCGCTGACCGTCGACGAGCGTGCCCGCGCGGGCGTGTTCCTCGCCATGCAGTACCCGGTCGAGGTGCCCGGCGTGTCGATGTCGAACTTCCTGCGCACCGCGGCCACCGCGGTCCGTGGCGAGGCCCCCAAGCTGCGCCACTGGGTCAAGGAGGTCAAGGAGGCCATGGCGGAGCTGGAGATCGACCCGGCGTTCGCCGAGCGGTCGGTCAACGAGGGCTTCTCCGGCGGTGAGAAGAAGCGCCACGAGATCCTCCAGCTCGCGCTGCTCGCCCCGAAGATCGCGATCCTCGACGAGACCGACTCCGGTCTGGACGTCGACGCGTTGCGTGTCGTGAGCGAGGGCATCAACCGCGTCCGGGCGGGCGGCGAGGTCGGCATCATGCTGATCACCCACTACACCCGCATCCTGCGCCACATCACGCCGGACTTCGTGCACGTGTTCGCGGGTGGCCGCATCGTCGAGTCCGGCGGACGTGAGCTCGCCGACCAGCTCGAGGAGCACGGCTACGTGCGGTTCACCGGCAAGCAGGAGCCGGCCGCGATCGGCTGACAGGCCCCGCAGATCAATGGTTCGCTCCGCAAGCTCCACGAGACGAGGTTCCCGGCCATGACCACCACAGCTGCCGGCCTCGACGTCGAGACGATCCGCAAGGACTTCCCGATCCTGTCCAGGCTGGTCCACGGCGACAAGGCGTTGGTGTACCTGGACAACGCGGCGACTTCCCAGAAACCGCGCCAGGTCATCGACTCGATCGTCGACTACTACGAGAAGCACAACGCCAACGTGCACCGCGGCATCCACACGCTCGCCGAGGAAGCGACGGCACTGTACGAAGGTGCCCGCGACAAGGTGGCCGAGTTCATCGGCGCGCCGAGCCGCGACGAGGTGATCTTCACCAAGAACTCGTCAGAGGCGATGAACCTGATCGCCCGCGTGCTGGGCGACCCCGGCTCCGCCAGACGACTCGGCCCCGGCGACGAGATCGTCATCACCGAGATGGAGCACCACAGCAACATCGTGCCGTGGCACCTGCTCGCGGAGCGGACCGGCGCGACCGTGAAGTGGTTCTCCATCACCGACGAGGGCAGGCTGGACCTGTCCAACCTGGACTCGGTGATCACGCCGCGCACGAAGATCGTGTCGATGGTGCACGTGTCGAACCTGCTGGGCACCATCAACCCCGTCGAGACGATCGCCAGGCGGGCACACGAGGTCGGTGCGCTGGTGCTCGTGGACGCCTCGCAGTCCGCGCCGCACCTGCCGCTCGACGTGACCTCGCTCGGTGCCGACTTCGTCGCCTTCACCGGCCACAAGATGTTGGGGCCGACCGGGATCGGCGTGCTGTGGGGGCGGCTGCCGCTCCTGCAGGAGCTGCCGCCGTTCCTGGGTGGCGGTGAGATGATCGAGGTCGTCACGATGGAGAAGTCGACCTTCGCGCAGCCGCCGCACAAGTTCGAGGCAGGCACGCCGCCGATCGCCGAGGCGATCGCGCTCGGTGCCGCCGTGGACTACCTGACCGTGGTCGGCATGCCGGCGATCGAGGCGTACGAGCACGAGCTCACGACCTACGCCCTCGACGCGCTGTCCGCCGTGGACGGAGTGAAGATCATCGGCCCGGCGACCGCCGAGGGGCGCGTCGCCGAGATCTCGTTCACCCTCGACGGTGTTCACCCACACGATGTCGGCCAGGTGCTGGACGAGCTGGGCATCGCCGTACGGGTCGGCCACCACTGCGCACGGCCCGCGGTGATCCACTACGGAATTCCGGCGACCACCCGAGCGTCTTTCTACCTGTACAACACGACTGCCGAGGCGGACGCGCTGGTGGCGGGCCTCGCACAGGTGAAGAAGGTCTTCGGATGAACCTGGAGTCCATGTACCAGGAGATCATCCTGGACCACTACAAGCACCCGCACGGGCGCGGCCTGCGCGAGCCCTTCGACGCCGAGTCGTTCCAGGTCAACCCGACCTGCGGCGACGAGGTGACGCTGCGGGTCGCGGTGGCGGACGACAAGGTCACCGACGTGTCGTACGACGGTCAGGGCTGCTCGATCAGCCAGGCCTCGACGTCGGTGCTGACCGACCTGGTGACCGGCCGGCCCGTCGGCGAGGCACTGTCCACGATGGACGCCTTCGTCGAGATGGTGCAGGGACGCGGCAAGGTCGAGCCGGACGAGGAAGTGCTGGAGGACGGCGTCGCGTTCGCGGGTGTCGCCAAGTACCCGGCGCGGGTCAAGTGCGCTTTGCTCGGTTGGATGGCGTTCAAGGACGCGGTGTCCAGGGCAGGCGAAGGAGCAAGTCGATGACGGCGGAGGCGTGGCCGGACCATCCGTTGACGCTCGAGGAGCTTTTCGAGCTCCCCGAGGACAACAGCCGTCGCCACGAACTCCAAGAAGGCGTACTTGTCGTGAGCCAAGTGGTTCGGGAGGAAGCGGTGAGCGGCGCCGTGCCGCGGCTGGATGCCGACGAGGCACTTCTCGCGGTGGAGATCATTTCCCCCGGATCACAGCGAACCGACACCTTGGTCGAGCCGGTCGAGTACGCCAAAGCGGGGATACCGTACTACTGGCTGATCGACCTGAACGATCCGCTGTCGCTGGCTGAGTACCACCTGCCTGGAGACTTCGACTTCCAGGCAGCACCAGCCGTCACCGGAACGTTCACGACAACGGTGCCGTTCTCGTTGCAGGTTGACCTGACCGCACTGCCACGGCCCCGGGCCTGAGCGAGGAAAGAAGCCAATGAGCACAGAGGAAGCACGCGGAGTCGACTCGTTGCCGGAGCCGCCCGCCCCGAAGGCGGACGTGGCCGCGGTCGAGGACGTCGAGGAGGCCATGCGCGACGTGGTCGACCCCGAGCTCGGCATCAACGTGGTCGACCTCGGGCTGGTCTACGACATCCACGTCGAGGACGACAACTCCGCGACCCTGGACATGACACTGACGTCCGCGGCGTGCCCGCTGACCGACGTCATCGAGGACCAGACCCGCGCGGCCCTGACGGCAGGCCCCGGCGGCGGTCTCGTGAGCGACTTCCGGATCAACTGGGTCTGGATGCCGCCGTGGGGCCCGGAGAAGATCACCGAGGACGGCCGCGAGCAGCTGCGCGCCCTGGGCTTCACTATTTAGCCCACGTGTTGCACGCCGCCGGCGTGCGTTGCTGGAACCCCTTGTCCAGCAACGACTGCGCGTCCGGCGGCGCGTCCACACTGGACAGTCGCTGGCGGATCTCGCCGGTGATGTTGCCGTCGACGGCACCCCGGCCCGCCATGGCGCCGCTGGTGATGCCCGCCATGCAGGTGGCCTGCTGGTCGAGCCGCGTGTCCAGATCCGCGGCATCCCCGTCCGGTACCGCGGACGTGAGCTGGTCGAGCCCGTTGACGAACTGCAGCGCGCGGGCGTACTCGCGGAAGAAGACGCCCAGGTACCTGCCGGGGTAGCGGCCGTTCTGCTCGGTGTCACGCAGGTGGGCGGGGGTCAGGTAGACGGTTCCGTCGCACTGCGTTGCGGGGCTCGTGGGGGCCAGCTCGCCGCACGACCGGGTCTGGACCGGACCGGTGACGGTGACGACGTTGACCTGGCCGTCGAGACCGGCTTCCTGCAGCACGGGCCGCCAGGCGTCGTCGGCGCAGGTCTTGGCGGCGGTGAAGAAGGCGGCCTGCTTGTCGTCGGCGGGGTCGAAGCGGGGGAGCGCGCAGGTGGCGTCCGGCATGCGGGTGGCGGCGGTGGAGAGCGGATGCTCGGCGAGTGCCTTGTAGGGGCCTGCCGGGGCGGGGCCGGTCGTGGTGGACGGCGGGGGAGGCGCCTGGGTGGAGCTGCTGATGACGGGCACCTCGGCGGACCCGCTCCCCGCGACGGCCTGCCTGGGCCGCACGACCGAGACGAAGGCGGCGACCGCCACCAACCCGACGACGAGGACGACGGCCGCGCCGAGAGTGACGTAGTAGGCCGGGGTTCGTGTGGTGGGGGTCGCCTGTCGGCCTGGTGCCGGAGGTAGCGCGACCTCGAACTGGTCGAGCGGCCAGCCGTCGGTGGCGGGATCGGAGGTGTCGGCAGCGACCGGCTCGGCGACGGTCGGCCCGTCTACCGAGTCACCCGCCTGGACAGGTGCGGCGATGGTGGGCTCGTCGAGCGGCTCGACGTCGACCGGGTACGCGGCCGTCGGGCCACCGACGGCGAAGAAGGCGGGATACCTCGAGGCCTCGACCGCCTCGGCAATGGTGGGCCCGTCGACGCTGGTACCCGTCTCGACACGGGCCGGTTCGACCGGCTGCGCGACAGTCGGACCATCGACCCCGGCGGGCGGCTCGGGAAAGTCGGGTTCGTCGGGTGATCGCTGTGCTTGTTCGACGGGTGTAGTGCCGCCGGGTGTGTGTTCGCCCGCCTGGTCGGGGGTGGCGGGTTCGTGGAGTGGCTGGCTGGGCTGCTCGGTGCGTGGGGTTGCCTGGTTGGCTGTCGGCTCGGTGCGTGGGGTGGGGAGTTGGTCGGGTGACTGCCTCGCCTGTTCGGTGGGAACCGGGCCGGGTGACCGCTCGCCCTGCTGGTCGGGTGATTGGTTTGCCTGCGGGGCGGGTGCTGCCCAGTTGAATGCCTGCTCGCCCTGCCTGTTTGGTTCGGAGGCGGCGGGTTGAACGGGTGATTGGTCTGCCTGCTGGGCTGGTGTTGCCCAGCCGACCGCCCGCTCACCTACCTGGCTCGGATCGGGGGTGGCCGAGTCGTCGGATGGCCGGCCAGCCTGCTCGGCGGGTGTTGCCTCCCCGACCATCCCCTCGCCTGGCTGGTTCGGACCGGGAACGGGGAACTCGCCGGACGGTCGGCTTGCCTCCGCGGCCCTGGCGGGATCGGTTGTCGCTCCGCCCGCGTGACCAGGATCGGGAGCAGACGGGCCACCGACCTGGTGCCGAGTTCCCGCCTCCCCGACAGGAAACGGCGGTTCGTCGAGACGAGGGATCCGGTTCGGGCCGGTCAACGGGCCGTAGGTCGTCGGGCCGTAACCCGACAACGCCTCGTCGGCCGGGTCATTCGGGGGGCCGCTCTCATGGCTCATCGCGGTGGGTCCTCCGCCGGACGCCTCGGGTCGTCGGTCATCAGGTTCTGGTGGCCTGGGTTTCCAGGGGTGGGGCCATCTCTCGCTGGTAATGGGCGATCTTCGCGCGGATGTGGTCCTGTTCGACCCGCAGGTGCTCGATCTTGTCGTCGATGTCGCGGTCGTGCTCGCGCAGCAGCTCCAAGCGCTCGGCGACCGTCTCGTCCCCGCCTCTGGCCAGCTCGGCGTAGCGGACCATGCGTTGGATGGGCATGCCGGTATCCCGCAGACAACGGAGGATGCGCAGCCACGCGACGTCGTCCCCCGTGAAGACCCGCTGGCCGCCCGGGTTGCGGGCGATGTCGTCGAGCAGCCCGATCCGCTCGTAGTACCGCAGCGTGTCGAGGCTGAAACCGGTCTTCTCGGCCACCTGTCCCGGTGTGAACAGCTCCATATGCGTTGATTCTAGGCGGGAGCGCTCATCACACGACCCCGAAGCACGTCGATCCGGTCCGATTTCGGTCTGCCGAGCACCCAGCTCGACCTGCCCACCTGCTTCGCGCGGCTCTTCAGCGGCGCCAGCAGCCTGGACGCCTCGCGGTAGGAGCCCACCGAGCCCACCGCGCACACCAGCGACGCCAGCGACACGCTCACCGTCGAGTCGTCGACGGTCCACGGGCGGTCCACCACCTCGGCCGCGAGCGTGCCCGCCTCGTCGACGTCCGTCACCACCAGGAAGTCGTCGCCGCCCACGTGGGCCACGCGGGTGCCGGGCAGGCGGGCCGCCAGGTCGGACAGGGCGCGGCCGATCGCGCGGATGAGGTCGTCGCCCGCCGCGAAGCCCTTCGTGTCGTTGACCTGCTTGAACGCGTCCACGTCCAGCCAGCTCACCACGAACATGTCGCCGCGTTCGATGCGCCTGTCGATCTCGCGGGTCACCACGCCGGTGCCGGGCAGTCTCGTCAGCGGGTTCAGTGCCACGGCCTGCTCGACCTTCGCCTCGGCCACGCCGCGCATCACCTCCGTCAGCCGGACGATCCCGACACACCGCCCCACCCCGTCGACCACCACCACGTCGTCGCCCGCGCGGGCGCCCTCGGTCTCGCCCACCGCCTCGAGCAGCTCGATGCTGCTGGCATCGGCGCGGATGGTGCGTGGCGGGTCGGCGTGCCGGGCGGCAGGCTTGCTCGCGTGCAGCGCGTGCCCGTACGGGCCCGTCACGGCGAGCAGGAAGCGGCTGCGGTCCAGCGACCAGCGCGGCCTCTTGCCCGAGTCGACCAGCACCACGCTCGTGACCTCGGGCGACTCGACGAACACCTGCCGCACCTGCTCGGAGGTCGTGGCCTCCGACATGGTCACCGCCGGGTGGATCAGGTCGGCCACCAGCGGTCCGCCCGGACCCACCGGCACCCCGTCCAGCCGGGTGATCTCCGGCGCCACATACGTCGGCATGCCGACCTGCGCGGACGCCATGAGGTTGCCCTGCGCCACCGGAACACCCAGCTTGCTCAGCAGGGCGAGCTGGTCCTCGAACTCGACGCCGACCGCCGCGAGACGGATGCCGGTGCGGCCCGCCAGGTGGCCGAGCGCCTCGATCAGGGCTACCACGGCCGGGTTGCCGGGCACGCCGTGCAACAGGTACGCGTCGAGCTTCACCATGTCGGGCACGACGTCCGCGATGATCGACAGCGGCAGGTCGCCGTCCCCGGCGCCGTCGAAGGCGATGCGGAAACCCTGCTCCCGCAACAGGTTCAGTCCGTCGAGCAGTGCGCTGCGGTGCAGTCCGCCGAACGGTGGTGTGACCTCGACGGTGACGTCGGCCTGCCGCCTGCCGGTCGCCCTCAACGCGGGCAGCAGCATCCGAAGGAGTTCATCCGACCGGGTGATGGTGACGGCCAGTACGTTCACGTGCAGTGGCACCTCGGCCGAGGTCGCGGCGCGGATGGCGCCTGCCGCGAGCTCGATGTCCACCTCGACGAGCTGCCCGGCGCGTGCGGCGTCGCGGAGGACGTCGTGGATCGTGCCGGTCCCGGGACGCGCGAGTGCCTCGAGTGCGAGCAGCCGTCCCGTGCGGGTCGACAGCATGGGCTGGAACGCGTATGACAGTTCGGGCACCGTGGCCACGGCCTATCTTCCCTCGCGCGCGGCCCCGGGTCAGCCCATGTCACCCACTGTTCACCGAGCCAGCCAGCGCGCGTACTGCTGCCGATCCGCCTTCGTGACCTTCGCCCGTTCGGTGACCGACAGGCTGAACCAGTCGGGCCGCAGCTGCTGGGGTGACTCGGCCCACGCGAGCACGTCGCGGTAGTCCTGCCGCGCGCTGTCGACGTAGTGCCTCGGGGAGTCGCGCCGGTCCTCGTCGGTGAGCTTGACGATGGCGAGCTGGACACGCAGCCTCTCGGGGCCCGTGTACTCGTCGAGCTGGCGTTTCACGTCGAGCGGGTCGGCGTCCGGGAGGGCCTGCCGGATCTTGGCGAGGAGCTTCTCTGGGGTCATGGCATGATCATCTTCCGGCGGAGGCGAGTCGGAGCGGTGGTGGACGTCGCGGCCATCGCCGGTGAGGTCGGCACGCCCGGACCCGCAACCGATACACGACCCTGGCCGCCACCGGCCACAGGACACGCCGAACCGCCCGGTGTCCCACCCGAACGGTACCGGCGACGTCGTGGCCAGCCGAAACGTCTCGCGGAGGCCGAACCCGGCCGCGGGGCGGACCCGCTCGACCCCGGCGTGGAGCAGCCACGTGGTTCGCCGAGGCCGGGGCCTGGCTGGTATCCCTCGCACATTCGGTGGCCGGGTAACACCGTTGTCACCCGGTGGTCGCGCACTAGGGTCGTGGCCATGACTGATCAGGTCGACCCCCGGGAGGAGCGTCGCTCGGAGCAGGTTGCCGGGCCGGCCGCCGGGGACCTCGCGGCCAGCCCGTTCCGGGTCGACAGGGACCGGATCGTCGCCTCGCCGTTCTTCGCGCGGCTCGGCGGTGTTACCCAGGTCGTCAGCGCGAGCGGGTCGGGTCTGCTGCACAACCGGCTCACGCACAGTCTCAAGGTCGCCCAGGTCGCGAGGGCCATCGCCGAGCGGCTGCTCGCCGACCCGGTCTTCGTGCCCATGCTCGACAAGCTCGGCGGGTGCGACCCGGACGTCGTCGAGGCCGCCGGGCTCGCCCACGACCTCGGCCACCCACCCTTCGGGCACCTCGGCGAGCAGGTCCTCGACCGCCTCGCCCGCCACCGCTTCGGCCTGCCGGACGGGTTCGAGGGCAACGCCCAGAGCCTGCGCATCGTCACCACCACCGAGACCGGCGGGCCCGGCGCCGTCGGGCTCGACCTCACCGCCGCCGTCCGCGCGGCCATGCTCAAGTACCCCTGGACCCGCCTCACCCACCCCGACCCCCACCCCCGCCACCTGGCCACCCCGCCGCGTGGCGCGTCGGCCCCCGCGGACGAGCCGGGCACCGGGTCCACCAAGTTCTCCGTCTACGTCACCGAACTCGACGACATGGCCCAGGCCCGCGCCCCCTTCGCAGGCCGCCTCGCCAGCTGGCAGCAGACCGTCGAGGCCTCCGTCATGGACCTCGCCGACGACATCGCCTACGCCATCCACGACCTCGAGGACTTCCACCGCATCGGCGTGCTCCAGCACGCACCCGTCGCCGCCGAGCTGGGGCACTGGCTCGGCAACGCCCTCGAGCTGGCCGCGCTCGACGACGCGGATCTCGCCGCGCGGGCGCGCCGCCCCGGGTACTCCCTCGAACAGCTCCGCCGCCGCATGCACCGCAGGGACGCCTGGGTCGTCGACGACGACGCGTTCGTCGCCGCGGTCACCAGGGTGCGGACGGAGCTGGTCGACGGGTTGCTCGGGTCGCCGTTCGACGGGTCGGTCGAGGCCGAGCAGGCCGTCGCCGGGTTCTCGTCCGGCTGGACCGTGCGGCTGGTCGACGGCATGACCGTCGTGCTGGACCCGCCCGTCCGCTCGGGGCACGTCCTGCTCGCGCCCGCCCAGTGGCACGAGGTCCAGGTCCTCAAGTTCGTCCACCGCAGGTTCGTCCTGCTGCGGCCCGACCTCGCACTGCACCAGCGCGGGCAGGCCACCCTGGTCACCTCCCTGGTGGAGGCACTCGCGCAGTGGCTCACCGACCGGCACGAGGCCAACCGGCTGCCCCGCCGGCTACAGGACCTTGTGGAACTCTCGGAGACCGAGTACCGCGCGCTCGCCGCGACCGATATGTCCACTCTGGTCGAGGCGCTCGGCGAGGCGCCCGACCGCGAGCACGGAATTCGTGAGTTGGCAAGGGGTAGAGCGGTCGTCGACTTCGTCGCGTCCCTAACGGACAGTCAGGCAGCGACCCTCCTCGACGCCCTGACCGGACGCAGCTCGCAGCCCTGGTCCGACGCCTTCGTTCTCTAAGTCGTTCACAGACGGCAACTGTTAACACACACCGGGTGTCATTGCGCCGAATGGCCGCTGTGTTGCTTTGTTTTCGACCATACGTTGAGCCTGGCCGGGGGCACCGGCACTGGGCGTCGTGAGTCGGGGCACGGCCAAGCAAAACGCGGAGGGCATCCGTGCGTTTACCTGCACACGCTTCACGAAGAACACGAGTCCTGATGACCGGGGCGGCCTGCCTGCTCGCGGTGGTGGGGCTCGCAGGCCCGGCGGTCGCCGCGCCGCAGCCTGGGGACAAGACGATCTCGGCTGAGAAGAACGCGGCGAACCAGATCGCCGCGCTGCAGGACATCAAGAAGAGTCTGTCCCCGGCGGAAGCCAAAGTGGACAGCCAGCTCGTGCTGCAGCAGCGAATGACCACGAACCGGGCCTCGACCACCGCGGTCCCGATGCTGCAGAACGGTGTCGAGAAGACCGCGAGCGGCAAGGTGCTCGTGGACATCCGCGCGACCGTCAGCGACGCACTGCTGAAGGACCTCGCCGCGAAGGGCGCTGCCGTCAAGGCGGTCTCCACGCGGTACGGCAGCGTCCGGGCCGAGGTGCCACTGTCCTCGGTCAACACGATCGCGGCACGGGCCGACGTCAGGCGGGTCGAGGAGGCGGACGGTGCCATGACCGCCCGCGAGCTCAGCCCCAACGGTGGCAAGACCTCCTCGGAAACCAAGGAGCAGAAGGAGAAGCGGATCGCGCAGAACACGCGCGAGGCCATCTCCGACCGCGCCGGCGCGGTGGACAGTGAGGGCGACCGCGCGCACAACGCGGACACCGCCCGCGGCGACATCGGCGTGACCGGTGTCGGCGTCAAGATCTGTGCTCTCTCCGACGGTGTCGACTCGCTGGCCACGTCACAGGCCGGCGGCGAGCTCGGTGACGTCGACGTGCTGGCCGGCCAGGCCGGTTCCGGCGACGAGGGCACCGCGATGCTGGAGATCATCCACGACGTGGCGCCCAACGCCGCGCTCGGCTTCGCCACCGCGTTCAACAGCGACGCGAGCTTCGCGGACAACATCCGCGCGCTGCGCTTCGACCGCGGCTGCGACATCATCGTCGACGACATCATCTACTTCAAGGAAGCCCCGTTCCAGGACTGGATCATCGCCCAGGCCGTGAACGACGTGATCGCTGACGGCGCGCTCTACTTCTCCTCCGCGGGCAACGAGGGCAACACTGCCGACGGCACCGCTGGTCACTGGGAGGGCGACTACGTCAACTCCGGCCAGATCGTCGGCAAGTTCGCAGGCTACGCCCACGACTTCGACCCCGGCCCCGGCACGCAGATCTTCGAGCCGCTGTCGAACGAGTCCGCGGGCGCCCCGCTCATCCTCACCTGGGCGGACCCGACCGGTGGCTCGGCCAACGACTACGACCTCTACATCCTGGACGCGGCAGGCAACGTGCGTGGCACGAGCCAGAGCTTCCAGACCGGTACCCAGGACCCGTACGAGCGCATCGACGTTCCGTCGGGTGCCGGGCTGCGGATCGCGGTCGTGAAGTTCACCGGCGCCGACCGGTACTTCTCGCTGTCCGCGCTGCGTGGGCGGTTCGAGGACCAGTCCGACCTGAAGGCGTTCACCACCACGGGTGTCACGTTCGGCCACTCGGCCGCCCGCGGCGCGTTCTCCGTGGCCGCGGCACCCGCCGCCGATCCGCTGCCCTTCGACCTCGAGGCAGGCGACCCGCCGAACCCGGCCGGGCCGTTCCCGAACGCGTTCGACTCGTCCTCGAAGTGGGAGCGCTTCAGCTCCGACGGCCCGCGCAAGGTGTTCTTCGAGGCCGACGGCACCCCCATCACCCCGGGCAACTTCAGCTCGACCGGTGGCGAGGTGCGCCAGAAGCCGGACATCACGGCCGCTGACGGTGTCGCGACGTCCGTCGACGGCTTCATCCCGTTCTTCGGCACCTCGGCAGCGGCACCGCACGCCGCGGCCATCGCGGGTCTCGTCCTGTCCGGCAACCCCGGCATCGACCCCGCGGAGGTCCGTGAGGCCCTCACCCAGACCGCGATCGACCTCGGCGCCCCCGGCGTCGACCCGGTCACCGGCCACGGCGTGATCCTCGCCGACCGCGTCCTCGGCTACACCGGTGCGAGCCCGCAGCCGCTGGCCGTCCCGGAGACGCCGAAGGTCACGGCGGACGACGGTGGCGCCTACGTCGACCCGGGCGACACCCTGACGGTCTCCCTCCCGGTGACCAACCAGGGTGACGGCACCGCGGTCTCCACGAGCGTCGTGCTCACGACGTCCACCCCGGGCGTCACGATCACGCCGCGCGCGCAGTCCTACGGCACGATCCCGGCAGGCGAGACCGTGGTGAAGGACTACAAGGTGACGGTGCCCGCCTCGCAGGAGGTCGGCGTCCCGATCCAGTTCACCGCACGGGTGACCTTCGCGGGCACGTTCTCGCCGAAGACGTCGTCGTTCCTGGTCGACGTCGGCAGGCCGTCCGAGGAGTCGGTGGCCTTCGCCTACAGCGGCGCGGCCGTCCCGATCCCGGACAACAGCCAGGTCGGCGCCACGGTGTCGATCCCGGTGTCCGGCTTCGGCCGCGCGTCGAAGATCTCGTTCTCGGTCGACGGCGCGACGTGTAGCACGGCGACCGGCTCGACGACCGTGGGCATCGACCACACCTACGTCGGTGACCTGGTCGGGCAGCTGATCGCGCCGAACGGCACGACGGCGACCGTGTTCAGCAACGACGGCGGCAGCGGCAACAACTTCTGCCAGGTCGTGTTCGACGACGCCGCGGCGACCCCGTTCGCCACGGTCGAGGCGGGCGACGCGCCGTACTCGGGCACGTGGCAGCCGGCCAGCCCGCTCGACGCGCTGCGTGGCGCGGCGGTGGACGGCACGTGGAAGTTCTTCGTGCGTGACACGGCCGGTGCGGACACCGGTTCGGTCCGCGCGGTCTCGTTGCACTTCAACGGGTACGTCCGTCCGTAGCTGAATGAGATTCGAAGGGGCCGCCCACCGGTGTCGGTGGGCGGCCCTACTCTTTCGACCGTGGCGAAGGTCAACGCGACGGCGACGGTCCCGGCGATACCCGCACGCACCTGGGCGGTCGCGTCGGACCTGAGCCGCTTCGACGAGTGGATGTCCCTGCACGACGGTTGGCGGGGCGAGGTGCCGTCGGTGATCGAGGAGGGCACGGCGCTGACGTCGGTGGTCTCGGTCATGGGGCTGCGCAACCGGATCAGGTGGCGGGTGGAGTCGTACGCGCCACCGTCGGGGCTGTCGATCTCGGGGCGGGGCGTGGGTGGGGTGCGGGTGTCGTTGACACTGTCGATCCGGGCGGTGGGGGAGTCGGTGTCGGAGGTGAACATCTCCGCCGAGGTGACCGGACGGCCTGTATTCGGGCCGATCGGGATGGCTGTTGGCCGGGCGGTGCGGGCGGACGTTCGTAGGTCCGTTGCCACTCTGGCGAATCTCGTCAGGTAACTCACGGGAGCCGTTCAGGCTTGCGGCGCATCCTGGCGCAACGTCATCGGGGCGGCAGGCCATCACGACCACGGGCCGGGCCGGCACGACGCCCGCGGTCCCCGGCACAACGGCCGCTGACCCGAAACCCGCACGCCGCAGGCTCTCGTCCGCCATCATGGGCCCGTGCGGCGAATCCTCGTGCTCGCTCTCCTCCTCGCGCTCGCCGGTTGCTCGAGTGACAGCGACGAGCAGCCCGAGGCGGCGAACCTCAAGGTCATCGGCATCGAGAAGGTCACGGCCGACGGACCCGTCCGCCTCTCCCCGGACGGCAGGCACCTGGCTCAGACCGGCAACGACCTGTGCGTCACCGACCGCGGCGGTGGCGCCGAGAAGTGCGTCGAGAAGGTCAAGCTGGACGGCAGGCTCGCCCAGTGGTCCCCGGACGGCACGAAGCTCGTCTTCACCGACGACTTCTTCCGGTTCTTCCGCGAGCCCGACGTCTGGGTGTACGACGTCACCACCGGCGACCTGCGCGACCTCACCGACGACGCGACGGAAAAGCTCGACCTCACCAACCCCGACCCGAATGCGGACGTCGACATCCTGCCCGCGTGGTCACCCGACGGCTCGACGGTCTGGTTCGCGCGCGGCGACCTCGACGCCGAACGGGTCGACCTGATGTCCGTTCCCGCGGGCGGGGGCGACGCCACGAAGCTGGGTACGGTCGACTGCGCCGTCACCACCCTGTCGGCGATGGCGTGGACGGCGGACCACGTCGCCTGGACCTGCGGCCTCGACGACGCGACGGTCAGCATCGCAGGCCACGACGGCGGCGACGCCCACAAGGTGGTCACCAGCAGGAAGGGCGCCGACTGGTCGGCTCTGTCCTTCTCGCCGGACGGCCTGTGGCTGCTCGCCGACTCCCTGTCCCAGTACGCGGGCTACGCGGGCGCGGCAGGAGGCGGCGCCAGGGCGGTCAGCGTCTTCGGCGGCGACCCGGTGCCCGTGGCCGGCGGCAAGGTCGCGTTCCCGACCTGGTCGCCGACCGGCCACGCCATCGCCTACGTCGACCTGCCCGGCTCGGTCGACGTCGTGTCCGAACCGGGCGGTGCACCGACCAAGCTGCGCGGCGGCCACGTGGCCGCCGCGTCGGGAAGCGTCCGCCTCGACTGGGCCCCCGGGGTGCTGCTCGCCGCCATCGACGGGGAGAGCACCCTGCTCACACTCGGCTAGGTGCCGGTGCCAGGCGCCGCTCAGCCAGTGCGAGTGCCTCCGCCAGCGGCGTCGCGCCGTGCGCCGCGGAAGCTGCCAGCAGGGTGGTGACCGTTTCCTCGATCGTCTCCACCTGCGCCATCGCGGCGTCGTGGTCGAGGCCGGAGGCCTCCCGGCCGAGCGTGTAGACCACCCCGCCCGCGCTCGCCACGAAGTCCGGCACCCACACGACGCCGGACGCGTTCAGCGATGCCGCCACGTCGTCGGAGACCAGCTGGTTGTTGGCGGGGCCGACCACCAGCGGCGCCCGCACGCCCTCGCCGATCACCCCGCCTACCGCCGCCGGTACCAGCACGTCGGCGGGCAGCGAGTACGCGTCGGCCACCGCGACCTGCTCGTACCCTGCGCACCGCGTCTCGTCCACGTCCGCGACCACCACCGACGCGCCCTGCGCCGACAGGTCCCGCGCCAGCAGCGTCCCCACCGAACCCATCCCCACCACGACCACCCGCCGGCCCGCCACCGTCGACGTACCGAACACCGAGGACATCCCCGCCCGAACGGCCGCCAGCACACCCCGCGCCGTCGGCCCGCTCGACGACCCCGTCCCACCGTGCGCCTCGGGCAGGCAGAACACGTGGTCGGTGAACGACCGCAGGTAGAGCATGTCCTCCTGGCCGGTCCCGATGTCCGGTCCGGCCAGGTAGGAGCCCTCGAACGAGGCGATCAGGTCACCGGCGTCCGCCAGCGCGTCGGCACGCAGGGCCGGGGTGAGCGCCACCCCCGACGGCACCGCGATCACCGTCTTGCCGCCGCCGAAGGCCAGTCCGGCCACCGCGTTCTTGTAGGTCATCCCCCTGGCCAGCCGCAACGCGTCGGCCAGGCCGTCCTGCCACGTCGCGTACTGCCGCAGCCGGATCCCGCCGGCCGCGGGGCCCAGGCGCCGCGAGTGCACGGCCACCGTCACCGGCACCCCGGATCGGCGGCCGAGCCGCGTCACGACCTCCTCGTGCTCCCATGATTCGCCCACCACGTCCTCCTGCCGAACACATCACGACCGTGCGGACCAACGTTAGGCAGATCGCCAGGGAAATGGGCCGTCCGCCGAACAAAATTCGATGCGGGTGGGCAAAATGGCGGCATGGACGAAGTTGATTCGGCGATCATCCGCGCGCTGCAGGAGGACGCCCGCCAGCCCAACCAGGACATCGCCCGCGCGGTCGGCATCGCGCCGTCGACCTGCCTCGAGCGCACCCGCCTGCTGCGCCGGCGCGGCGTCATCCGCGGCTACCACGCCGACATCGACCTCGCGGCACTCAACCGCGGCGTCCAGGCCCTGATCGCCGCCCAGATCCGGCCGCTGTCCCGGCGCGTGATCGAGGCCTTCCAGAACAGCGTCGCCGCACTGCCGGAGGTGCTCGCCGTGTTCACCCTGGCAGGCAGCGACGACTTCATCATCCACGTGGCCGCCCAGGACATCGACCACCTGCACGCGTTCCTGGTCGACCGGTTCACCAGCCGCCGCGAGATCGTCGGCTTCCGCACGTCGATCGTCTACCGCCACCAGGTGAACAACGTCCTCGAGCCCCTACAGTGACCCGGTCGCGAGCATCCCGCCGTCCACGCGGACGGTCTCGCCGGTGATCCACGACGCCTGCTCCGAGGCCAGGAACGCCACCAGCTGCGCGACGTCCTCCGGGGCACCGAGGCGCTTCATCGGGTACCGGTTCGCGACGGCGTCCTCGTCGGCGTTGTAGAGCATCTCGGCGAACTTCGTCTTCACGACGGCGGGCGCCACCGCGTTGACCCGCACGCCGGGGCCGAGCTGCCACGCCAGCTCCTCGGTCAGCCGGATCAGTGCCGCCTTGCTCGCCCCGTACGCCGAGATCACCCCGGAGGACCGCAGCCCGGCCACCGACGCGATGTTCACGATCGACCCGCCGTGCTCCGCCATCCACGCCTTCAGCGCGAGCTGCACGTAGCCGAGCGCGCCGACCACGTTCACGTCGAAGATCTTGCGCACCGCGGCCAGGTCCGCGTCCACGAGCGGGCCGTAGGTCGGGTTGATGCCGGTGTTGTTGACCAGCACGTCCAGCGAGCCGAACTCCTCGACCGTGCGGCGCACGACCTCCGCCCGGTCCTCGTCGCTCCCGGTGTTCGCGGGCACGGCCAGCACCCGCGCGTCCGGGACCAGCGCACGCAGCTCGTCGGCGGCCGCCGCGATCTGGTCGGGCTTGCGTGAGGAGATCGTGACCGCCGCCCCACCCCTGGCCAGCTCCGCCGCGATCGCGTGGCCTATGCCGCGGCTGGCCCCCGTGACCAGCGCGACCTTTCCCTTAAAGTCCTGTGTCATGGCTGATGACTCTAGCTAAGCGCTTGCTTAGTCCGCGAGTGCGCGCGAAACCCTGTTGCCGAAGCCACGTATAGTCGAGGACGTGGTGATCCGTACGGCCTAGCAGGCAGGCGCGCCCACCGGTTCCGACCGGCGGGCCACTCAGTCCTGCCCACGACCAATCCCCGGAGCTTCCGACATGATCACCGCCACTGACCTCGAACTGCGTGCAGGCACCCGCATCCTCCTCTCCGACGCCACCCTGCGTGTCCAACCGGGCGACCGCATCGGCCTCGTCGGGCGCAACGGCGCAGGCAAGACCACCTCGCTGCGCGTCCTCGCGGGCGAGGGGGAGCCCTACGGCGGTCACCTGCTCCGCAAGGGCGAGATCGGCTACCTGCCGCAGGACCCGCGCGAAGGCAACCTGTCGGTCACGGCCAAGGACCGCGTCCTGTCCGCACGGGGGCTCGACGAGCTGCTCCGCGAGATGGAGAAGGCCCAGTCGGCCATGTCCGAGCTGGTCGACAACGCGCAGCGCGACCGCGAGGTCCGCCGCTACGGTCGGCTCGAGGAGCGCTTCGCCGCACTCGGCGGCTACGCGGCCGAGAGCGAGGCCGCGCGGATCTGCGCGAACCTCGGCCTGCCCGACCGCGTCCTCGCCCAGCAGATCGGCACGCTCTCCGGTGGCCAGCGCCGCCGCGTGGAGCTGGCCCGCATCCTGTTCGCCGCCTCCGAGGCCGGTTCCGGCGGCGGTGGCGCGGGCACCACGCTGCTGCTCGACGAGCCGACCAACCACCTCGACGCCGACTCGATCACCTGGCTGCGCGGGTTCCTCAAGGGACACAACGGCGGCCTCGTCGTGATCAGCCACGACGTCGAGCTGCTCGCCGAGGTCGTCAACAAGGTGTGGTTCCTCGACGCGACGCGTGGTCAGGTCGACACCTACAACATGACCTGGCAGCGCTACCTCGACGCGCGTGCCGCCGACGAGAAGCGCCGCCGTCGCGAGCGCGCCAACGCCGAGAAGAAGGCGGGCGCCCTGCAGGCGCAGGCCGACAAGATGCGTGCGAAGGCCACCAAGGCCGTTGCGGCACAGAACATGGCGCGCCGCGCGGAACGCCTGCTGTCCGGTCTGGAGGAGGTCCGCCAGTCCGACAAGGTCGCGCGGATCCGCTTCCCCGAGCCCGCGCCGTGCGGCAAGACCCCGCTCACCGCGGAGGGCCTGTCGAAGACCTACGGCTCGCTCGAGGTGTTCTCCGGCGTCGACCTGGCCATCGATCGCGGCTCACGGGTCGTCGTCCTTGGACTCAACGGTGCTGGTAAGACCACGCTGCTGCGCCTGATCGGCGGCCGGGAGACGGCCGACTCCGGCGAGGTCGTGCCCGGCCACGGGCTGCGGATCGGTTACTACGCCCAGGAACACGAGACCCTCGACCACGAGGCGTCGGTGTGGGAGAACGTCCGCCACGCCGCGCCGGACACCCCGGAGCAGCAGCTGCGTTCGCTGCTCGGCACGTTCCTGTTCACCGGCGAGCAGCTCGAGCAGCCGGCGGGCACGCTCTCCGGCGGCGAGAAGACCAGGCTCGCGCTCGCTGGTCTGGTGTCCAGTGCGGCCAACGTCCTGCTGCTCGACGAGCCGACCAACAACCTCGACCCGGCCTCCCGCGAGCGGGTTCTCGACGCGTTGCGGGGATATACCGGCGCGGTAGTGCTGGTCACACACGACCCGGGTGCCGTGGAGGCGTTGGAGCCCGAGCGGGTGATCCTGCTGCCCGACGGGACAGAAGATCACTGGTCAGCGGACTATCTGGAGCTCGTGCAGCTCGCGTGAGGGGGCGCCCCCGGACCCGTCCGGGGGCCCGGAACGGTTGCTCCGTACCGGTGAGCCGTGGGGGATTTCATAGGTATTTTCGATCTCGCCTGGCATTCCACGCGATCGTGTTCGATCATTGCCACGGCAGGTGTTCTCAATAAACCTCCGTGACACGCTACGGAAGGCGGACAACGTGGCTGATTTGAAGAAGGGCGCGCGGATCACCGGCAGTACCCGCGACAAGCTGGCTGCCGACCTGAAGAAGAAGTACGAGAAGGGCGCCAGCATTCGAGCCCTGGCCGAGTCGACGGGGCGATCGTACGGATTCGTACATCGCGTCCTGTCAGAATCCGGGGTGACGTTGCGCGGCCGTGGTGGCGCAACGCGAACGAAGAAGAAGTAACTGGGTTCACGCTTGGATGCCGCGGGTGTCGGGGCTCGCGATCTGATGGTTGACGTCGTCGTCGTGGGTGACGTCCTGCTCACCGTCGGTCGGACCCGCGGTAGTCCTGGTCCCCTCCTTCCGGGTCGCCGGAGTCGCTGCTGAGAAGGCGAGCATCGCGCCTGCCATCGCCAGCGGGTACACGAGGTAACCCCAGCGAGTGGCCGGTGCGAGGACGATCGCCGTCCCCAACCCGGTCGCGGTGCGCAGCATGACGTCCGCGGGGTCGCGTGGCGGACGGACCACCAGCCAGACGGTGATCGCACAGGCCGCCGCCGCGAGCAGCGCGAGCGAAACCGCGTGCCCGACCGGGCCGAGCTGCGCGATGAGGTGCCCCGGCAGCGGACTCGCCGCCGGGGACCCAGCCTCGCCCAACCCTGCCGGATACAGGATCACGTGCTCGACGAAAGCGGCCGGGTCCTCCAACAGCACCGGTAGTACCAGCACCGCGCTCGTGATGATCACTGTACCAAAGAAGATCAACAACGCACGCCAACCTCTGGTCGCGAACAGCGCGACGGCGAGCACCGCGAGCGCGGGCAGCGCGGTGAGCTTCATGTTGATGACAAAGGCGATCGCGAGTCCGGCCGCAATGGACTGACTGGTGCCACCCGAGGTGGGACTGGATCTCAAAGCCACGACGGCCGCGAGTACGACGAGCGCGATGACGGGGAGATCGTCACCCGCCACGGTGACCGTCAGCAGGGTGAGCGGGCTGACGGCGGCGAGCTGTGCGGCGAGCACCGGCGCCTTGGGCCAGCCCATGACCTTGAGGGCCGCCACCACGGCCAGCACGGTGCCGACGGCGAACCAGACACGGGCGTCGGTGAACGGCCCGTCCCCGAACAGCGCCCTCGGCAGGCCGAAGATCGTCATGGCCGGGCCGTAGGGCGTGTAGTCGTCGGGGTCCGGTGGCCTGCCGAGCAGCCCGAGGTCCGGGTAGGGCGTGCCGTGGTCGATGAGCCAGCGGGCCGACCGCTCGACCACCCAGACCTCGGGCTGCGACGGGAACGACCACGGCCAGTCGCCCCACACGAAGCGGGGGTCGCGCCTGAACACGAGCACGACCAGCGGCACCAGCCCGGCGAGCAGCCCGGCCACTGAAACGGCCGTCCACCTGGAGCGGAGCGCGTTTGTCGGTGCCGTGCGAGACACTGCCTGCACAACCGTGAGGACGAGTGCGAGCAGGTAGCCGGCCGTCGCGAAGTTGCCCCACACGCGATACCCGTAGAACTCGGAGAACATCGCGTTGCCGGCGGCGAACGCGAGGCTGACGCCGTAGAAGAGCAGGTCGAGGCGCCAGGCACGGCGTCGGGTCGGCTCCACAGCGGCAGGCTACCCGCCCGTGTTCGCTCTGCGATCAACCGGGAAGCACACGGCTGCCGTACGTGTTGTTCCTGGTCAGGGCGGAGTGAGGGGTATCAGGTGGAGAACAGCTGGATGTTCATGCGTGGCGCGATGCACGCGTCGGACGCACCGAAGGGCCTGCGCAAGGGCACCCTGCGGCGCGTGTACCAGTTCGCGGGACCACACCGGGGCAAGCTGGTGGTGTTCCTGCTGCTGACCATGGTGTCGGCGGTGCTGGCGGTGACCACGCCGCTGCTCGCGGGCCGCGTGGTCGACGTGATCGTCGGCGGTGGCGCGGTGTCGGTGGTGGTGTGGCTGGCGCTGGCCATCGCGGGTGTGGCGATCCTGGACTCGGGGTTGGGCCTGGTCGAGCGGTGGCAGTCCTCGCGCATCGGCGAGGGCCTGATCTACGACTTACGCCGGGCCGTGTTCGGCCACGTGCAGCGGATGCCGGTCGCGTTCTTCACCCGCACGCGCACCGGCGCGCTGGTGTCGCGGCTGAACAACGACGTCATGGGTGCGCAGCGGGCGTTCACGTCGACGCTGGCCGGGCTGGTGACGAACGTGATCCAGCTGGTGCTGTCGGTCGGCGTGATGCTGACGCTGTCCTGGCAGGTGACCGTGCTGGCGCTGGTCCTGCTGCCCATCTTCGTGCTGCCGGCACGTCGCATGGGCAGGCGGATGGCCGACCTCCAGCGCGAGTCGGCAGGCCTGAACGCGTCGATGACCACCCAGATGACCGAGCGGTTCTCGGCGCCCGGCGCGACGCTGGTGAAGCTGTTCGGGCACCCGCGTGCCGAGTTGGCCGACTTCTCCGACCGCGCGTTGCGGGTGCGGGACATCGGCATCAGGTCGGCGATGCTGACCAGGTGGTTCATGACGAGCCTGACGCTGGTGTCGGCGCTCGCGCAGGCGCTGGTGTACGGGCTGGGTGGCTACCTGGCGATCACCGGCGCGCTCGCGCCGGGCACGGTCGTCGCGCTGGCACTGCTGCTGACCAGGCTGTACACGCCGCTGACCGCGCTGGCGAACGTCCGGGTCGACATCATGACGGCGCTGGTCTCGTTCGAGCGGGTCTTCGAGGTGCTCGACCTGCACCCGATGATCGAGGAGAAGCCGGACCCGGTCCCGGTGCCGCAGGGCGGGGTCTCGGTGGAGTTCGAGAACGTCCACTTCAGCTACCCACCGCCGGAGAAGGTCTCGCTCGCGTCGCTGGAGGACGTGGCTGTCCTGGACAAGCGCGGCGGCGAGGAGGTGTTGCACGGCGTGAGCTTCCGCGCGGGCCCGGGGGAGATGGTCGCGCTGGTCGGCTCGTCGGGTGCGGGCAAGTCCACGATCGCCTCGCTGGTCCCGAGACTGTACGACGTGGACAGCGGGATGATCCGGCTGTCCGGTACGGACGTGCGGGACCTGTCGTTCGACTCGCTGCGTGAGACGGTCGGCGTGGTGACGCAGGACGGCCACCTGTTCCACGACACGATCCGCGCGAACCTGCTGTACCCGAGGCCGAGCGCGTCCGAGGAGGAGCTGTGGGAGGCGCTGACACGTGCCCGCCTGGCCGGCCTGGTCCGATCGCTGCCGGACGGCCTGGACACGGTGGTGGGGGAGCGCGGCTACCGCCTGTCCGGCGGCGAACGCCAACGCCTGACCATCGCCCGCCTGCTGCTGGCCCAGCCCAGGGTGGTGATCCTCGACGAGGCGACCGCACACCTGGACTCGGAGTCGGAGGTCGCGGTACAGGAAGCGCTGGCAGACGCGCTGGCGGACCGGACGGCGATCGTCATCGCCCACCGCCTGTCCACGATCCGTGCGGCGAGCCAGATCCTGGTCGTCGAGTCGGGTGAGGTGGTGGAACGGGGCACCCACGGTGCCCTCCTGGAGGCGGGCGGGCGCTACGCGGACCTCTACCGAACACAGTTCGCGAACCAACCGGCGGCAGCGTGAGAAAGCGACGAAAAACCGAACGACCAACCAGCTGAACCGGGTATGAAGACGGCCGGTCGACGCACGGGGAAATGACCGTCCGGGAATTTGGAATCCCCGACCGAGAACCGCTCTGTGGACGGAATCGAAACCTGGCGTCACGCCCGCTCCACCCATCCCGGCGGAGCGGGGTCGGCCCTCGACTCCTGACCAGGACAGCGGTCCCGCGGATCACTCCATCGCGGCCGCGTCCGCCGGCCACTGTGCTGGGTGGATCCGTGTCTGGTCGCGGATCGACCCGGCGACCAGGGCGCTCGAGCCTCCGGTCGGAATGGAACGGACGCGACCAGGGGTTTTGCGATCACCAGGCCACGGGTCATGATCCGATTTCCGTCCCGACCGGACCGGAACGGCCGTGCGAGCCCCCACACCGTCGCGGTCACGATGGCCGTCGCCGCTCCTCCGGCAGGTGTTTCAGGAAGGCAGGTCCTCGGGCCGGTCCACGTCGGCGCCGTCGGCCAGGTCCTCGCACGGCACGGTGGCGACGTCGTGCCGCTCGAGGTAGGGACGTGCCCCGGCGTCCCCGGTGGCGAGTTCGGACACGGCCTCCCAGCGCTCCCGCCCGATCAGCACGGGATGCCCCGGCACGCCGCCATAGGTGGCCCTGGCCAACACGTCGGCCGACGCGAGCCCCACGAACCGGCGGACCACCTCGGCGGTGGTCCCGGGGGTGTCGACGGGCAGGACGAGAGCGGCCGTGGCGTCCGTCGCACCCAGGGCGGAAAGCCCGACCCGCACGGAAGAACCCATACCGGTGTCCCAGTCCGGGTTGTCCACGAGCAGCGCCCCGCTGAGCGCGGCGGTGGTCCGCACATCCTCGGCGAGTGCCCCCAGGACCACCACGACCGGCGAGCAGCCGCCGTCGTACAGCACGTCCGTCGCGGCCTCGACGAACAGCTTGCCGCGATGTCGCACCAGGGCCTTGGGCATCCCGTACCGCCGCCCGGCCCCCGCTGCCAACAGCAACCCAGCAACTCTCACAACCCCAGCGTAAACCCCCGAACCCGGCCGATCGGGTGCGTTGCTCAGCGGAACGCGTCGACGTTGTCGCGAGCCCACTGCGCGTACGTCCTCGCCGGGCGGCCGAGGACCTCCGCCACCGTCGGCAGGGGCAGCAGCGGCGCCGACCAGTCGACGTCCTCGAACGACGGGCCGTCCGCCGAGTAGTCGGCGAACCCCAGCAGGAAGTCGGCGTTCTCCGCGGCCCATCCTCCTTGCGCCAGAAGGATGTCCCTGGCCTCGACCGGACTCACCTCCTCGAACCGGACCTCCTCGCCGAGCGCGGCACCGATGGCGCCCACCTGCTCCCGCCGGGTGACCAGCTCCGGTCCCGTCAGGTCGTACCACCGGCCCGTGTGTCCGTCGGACAGCAGCGCCGCCACGGCCACCGCCGCGATGTCCGCCTCGTGGATCGCGAGGCTCGGGGCCGACGGCGCCGCGTAGCGCACGACCCGCGACGACCGGATCATCCGGCCCCACAGGCGAAGCGTGTTCGACGCGAAGTCACCCGGCCGCAGGTGTGTCCACTCCAGACCCGACGCCTCCACGACCTGTTCCACCGGCAGCTGGAAGTCCGTGTCGAAGCCACCGGTCACCGCCCCGGACGAGAGCGTCACGATCCGCGTCACGCCCGACGCCACGGCGCGGGCCACCACCTCCCGTGCCGTCCTCGGCTCGGGGAACAGGTACATCCGCGACACGTCCGCCAGCGGCAGCGACGACGGCGTGAGCAGGTCCCCGCGCGCCACCGTCACCCCGGCGGGGAAGACGGCGTCGGCCCGACGGGTCAGCACCACCACGGACGCACCCGCCGCCACCAGCTGCTCCACCACGTGCCGACCGACCTGACCGGTCGCGCCGGTCACCAACACCTTCACGGGGACCCTCCCAAAGTGGGTACGCTGTACGCATAAACGGTACCACCGTACGATCGGGGGTGATGACCACTGAGGACCACGCGGGCGACATGGCGACGACCATGGCCCTGCTCTGGGGCACCAAGCCGGCGCCGGCCCGGGGCCGAAAACCGGGCATGACGGTCGAGCGGATCGTGGCCACCGCGATCGCCATCGCCGACGCGGACGGGCTCGACGCGCTCTCCATGCGCCGCGTCGCCGACACGCTCGGCGTCGGCACCATGTCGCTCTACCGCTACCTGCCGGGCAAGGCCGAGCTGTACGAGCTGATGCTCGACACCGTCATGGGCGAGGACGCGGGTGTGGCAGGCCCGGCGACCCGGCACTGGCGCGAGAGCCTCGCGGGCGTCGCACGGCAGAGCCTCGACGGCTACCGCCGGCATCCGTGGCTGCTCGAGGCGTCCCTGTCGCGGGGCATGGTCGGGCCGAACCAGGCCGCGGTGCTCGACCGGCTCCTCGCCGTGCTCGACGGCACCGGCCTCACCAACGGGCGGAAGATGGCCGTCGTCGGCCTCGTGGTCAGCTACGTGCAGGGCCGCGCCCGCCAACTGGCCGAGGCCGCCCGCACCGAGCAGCGTTCCGGCAGGTCCGACCTCCAGTTCTGGCACGAGTTCGCGCCGCTGCTGGAGCCGCACCTGAGTCGGTTCCCCTCCCTCGCGAGCGTCTGGCGGGACGAGGAGCTGACCTGGGAGGACGAGTTCGAGTTCGGCCTCCAACGCGTCCTCGACGGCATCGAGGCGTACATCGACAGGGAGACACGTGGAAATCAGTAAGAGGGGGGCGACCACCGGGGTGCGTGCGGTGGTGCTCGTGTTGCACGGCGGTCAGGAGGTCAGCACGCGACCGGCCACCCGCTGGTACCCCGCGTACTGGCGGATGGTGCCGTTCGCGCGGTCGCTCGGCCGCACGAGAGGTCTGGCGGTCTGGCAGGTGCTCAACACCCACCGCGGCTGGAACGACCTCGATCCCGTCACCGACGCACGCCGTGCGCTCGCGGAGATCCGCCGGGAGTACCCGGAGGTGCCGATCGCGCTCGTGGGTCACTCGATGGGTGGGCGAGTGTCACTGCGGGTGGCCGACGACCCGGCCGTCGTCGGCGTGTGCGCCCTCGCGCCGTGGACGCCGCAGGGCGAGCCGGTCGACCAGTTGGCCGGTCGTACCGTGCTCATCGCGCACGGTGACCGCGACCGGGTCACCGACCCCGCGCTGTCCTACGCCTACGCCGAACGTGCCAAGAAGGTCACCGACCGGGTGGCGCGGTTCGACGTCCGCGGCGAGTCGCACGCCCTGCTGCTCCGCTACCGCGAGTGGACCCGCCTGGTCAGGCGCTTCACGCTGGGTGTCCTGGGTTTCACGGAGCTGGACCGGGATATCCTCGACGCACTCGGCAAGCCGGTGCCGGACGGACTCCGCGTGCCCGTCTAGTAACGGTCTCGTACGGTATGCACCGTGTTTCGCAACCTGCGCGAGGGTCCCCACGTCCTGTGTTGCAACGAAAGGGTGGGGAAATGAGCTACCAGCAGCCACCGCGACGGCCCGGTTCGGGGCAGGGCCGTCCCCCGCAGGGCCGAGGCGGCCCAGGGTATGGCCCCGAGCCCGGTTACGGACGCTCGGGCCCCGGTGGTCGCAAGCCCGCCTACCACAACACGAGGATGCTGCCCCTGCCAGGGCAGGACGACCCGCGTGACTTCAACGGCCCGCCGCCACGCCGCCCGGCCCCGCCGGACGACTACCGGCGCCCGCCCGTCGGCGACGAGGGCTACCCGCCACCACCGCGGCGGCGCAGGAGGCCGCGCTGGGGGCGGCGGATCCTCATCGGCGTCCTGGTGCTGCTCCTGATCGTCGCGGGCGGTCTGGTGTGGATGGACTTCTCACTCAACCGGGTGACCGCGATCGAGGACTACCCGGGCAGGCCCGCCGAGGCCTCCGGCACGAACTGGCTGATCGTCGGGTCCGACAGCCGCGAGGGCCTGTCCGAGGAGGAGAAGGCCAAGCTCACCACGGGTGACGCGGCGGGCAAGCGCACCGACACGATCATGGTCGCGCACATCCCGGACAACGACACCCTGCCGACGCTGCTGTCGCTGCCGCGCGACTCGAACGTCGAGGTGCCGGGCCACGGCGTCAACAAGATCAACGCCGCGTTCGCGCTCGGTGGCGCGCCGCTGCTGGTCAAGACCGTAGAAGGTGCGACCGGGCTGCGGATCGAGCACTACGCGGAGATCAGCTTCGGCGGCTTCGCGAACATCGTCGACGACATCGGCGGCGTCGAGATGGACATCCCGGAGGAGATGCACGACACCGTGACCGGTGTGACCATCCCCGCGGGCCACCAGACGCTGGACGGCACGCAGGCGCTCGGGTTCGTCCGCATGCGGCACTCGTCGTCGACCCCGAGGTCCGACCTCGACCGCGTGGCGAACCAGCGCAAGTTCATCGGCGCCCTCGCGGCCGAGATCGCGACGCCCGGCACGCTGCTGAACCCGTTCACGCTGTTCCCGATGATCGGCAGCATCACCGACGCACTGACCGTCGACGACGGCGACCACCTGTGGAACCTCGCGAGCCTCGGCTTCGCGATGAACGGCATCTCCGACGGCGGCACGGTCGCCACCACGGTGCCGGTGACGGACGGCCGGGCCATTCACTGGGACCCGGCCAAGTCGAAGGCGCTGTTCGACGCGCTCCGTGCCGACACCCCGATCCCGCAGGACGCGCTCTACCAGTAGTACCGGTTTCCCAGGCCGTGTACGCCCGCAGCACCTCGAGTGCCTGCAGGCGTGCACGGCCTGCTCGTTCGTCGCGTCCGCCTCCTGTGCCGACGCACCGGCCGTTCCCGCCCCGCGCGATGTCCACTGTGGCCGATCAGGCATTGTCGTCGATCAATGCCCGGTATGTTGGATCTTGCCGCCTTGTCTATTTTCTTGGGCGTGTGGTAACGTCGATCCTCGGTCGGGGATGACATCTTATCTTGGGGGATAAGTGTCCACTGGGGACGTATTCTTCGGCATTAGCCTTGGGGTTTTCCTGTCAGCTGCCGCAGGCTGGCCCACCTAATTCTTCGTGCTTTTGGTTCACGTGATGATGGGCGCTGCCCTGCGTTCCCGCACATCAACGTAACGAAAGAGTGCGCACATGAAACCTGTTCGTAGATTTTCCGCTGCGCTACTTTCCCTGTTCGCGTTCTCGCTGATGGTGGTCGCCAATCCGCCATCGGCGCAGGCGCAGGGAAGCTGCCCTTCCGGCAGCTACTGCATCTGGGTCGACGTCAACTTCGTGTGGCCGTACTGCTGGTGGCCGGGTGACGACGGAACCTACTGGAACGACTGGTGTTCGAGCAACGGCGGCAACGAGCACCTGGCGGCCGACGCCGCCACCTCCTATCACAACAACGGTGTCCCGGCCGAGTTCGACGCTATTCGCTCGTTCCGGGAAGAGTGGTACGGCGGCTCGACGCTCACCTGGTATGCGGCCCGGGGTGCCCGGGTGGGCTGGGTCGGTGCGAGCGCCAACGACGATGCCGAGTCGCACTACTGGTACAACGGCTGAGGGGATGACATGAGGAAAATCGCGAGAACGACCTGGGTTTCCGTTGTCGCCGCCGCCCTGGCCTCGGCCGCCGCCTGTGCGATCCCCGACGCGAGTGCCGGCACGGCGCAGGGTGAGCCGGAACTCGGCGCACTGCCACACATCGAGTCCTACCACGACGTCGTGCTGCCACTCGACTCCTACCACCCGTCGCCGGACCAGCGGCTCACCGTGGCCCGTGCCGACGACGTCCTGGTGCACGAGTGTATGGCCGTTTCGGCTTCGACTACGCACTGCCGCGGCGTTCTCCGGAGCCGGAGCTGGAAAACAGAGTGGTCGGCCTGGTCAGCGCGAGCGAGGCGGCCCAGTTCGGTTACAAGCCGGCCTGGTACGCCGACCATGCACGCCGGGTCGCCGACGCCAAGAGCAGGCAGGAAAAGTGGTCCGCCCCGATGTTGGGCGTGCTGAACGGCGACGGCCCGTCCAAGGTGAAGGGAGTCGACGTCCCCGTGGGCGGATGCAATGCCGAGGCACGTCGGATACTGGGCAGGAATACCGAGGGAAAACCGGGAGACGAGGGTTTCGTCCTGCACCTGGAGGGGACGGCGGGCCAGTTGGCGGAGAAGGACAGCCGGCTCAGGGCGGTGTTCGCGAAATGGAGCGAATGCATGGCCGCGTCCGGCTACTACTACCGCGACCCGTGGCAGGCCAACGGTGATCCCGCGTTCGGCGCGGACATCGCGTCGGCCGCGGAGATCGCGACCGCGACGGCCGACGTCGCCTGCCGGGACAAGCACAACGTCAACGGCGTCTGGGTCGCCCTGCAGGCGGCTTACCAGGACCAGCTGATCGAGTCGAACGCGGATGCCCTGCGCCGGCACGGTTCCGCGACCGCAGGTCAACTGCGGCATGCCACGAATGTCCTCGCGGGCAACAGATAGCGGAGAGGTCGGCGAGCCTTGATGGACGACAAGGTGCTCGAGGCCCAGCAATGGGTCAACGCCACCTATCGCGGCGTGAGCGGCTACCAGGCGTGCGAGGAGAACGGTCGCACGGGATGGGCCACGATGTGGTCGCTCACGATGGGCCTCCAGCGAGAACTGGGGATCTCGCCCGTGGTCGCGAACTTCGGACCGGGCACCCTGGCCGCGGTGGAGGCGCTGGGCGACATCGGTTTCGGCTGGAACCGCAACTCGAACATCGTGCGGATCATCCAGCACGCCCTGTTCTGCAAGGGTTACTGGGGCGCCAACGGCTACGGTGAGTACGGCGCCGTCACGACCGAGGCCGTGAAGGCGATGCGGCTCGACATGGGGCTGCCCGACGGCGGCACCGGCACCGCGGGCGGCCAGACCACGCCGAGGATCTTCAAGGCGTTGCTGACCATGGACGCCTACATCCTGCTCGGCGGCGGTCGTGAGGTCATCCGGGACATCCAGCGCTGGCTCAACGGCCGGTACTGGACCCGGTCGAGCTACTTCATCGGCCCCTGCGACGGTCACTACTCCCGGGACGTGCAGCAGGCACTGATGCGCGCCATCCAGTACGAGCTGGGCATCGCCAACCCGACCGGCACCTTCGGGCCCGCGACGCAGACCGGGCTGCGCCAGAACCCGCAGTCCGTCGGCAGGTCAGGGCCGCTCACCCAGCTGTTCCACGCGGCCTGCGTGTTCAACGAGCCCGTGCCCGGCGCCTCCGGTGTCGGGTTCCGGAACCAGTACACATCGGACACCGCCAACTTCATCCGCGTGTTCCAGCGGTTCTCGGCCCTGCCCGACAACGGGGTCGGCGACTACGCGACGTGGGCGCAGCTGCTGGTGTCCACCGGTGACCCCGACCGTGCGGCCGACGCGTCCGACACGCGGTTCACGATCACGGCCTCCCGGGCGCAGGCGATGTTCCAGGCCGGGTACCGCGCGGTGGGCCGATACCTCGACGAGCCGCCCGACGGCACGCGCAACAAGGAGATCCAGCCCGGCGAGCTCCAGGCGATCTTCGCCGCCGGGCTGCGCTGCTTCCCCATCTGGCAGTACGACGCACGCGGGCTGGGGGACTTCACCTACACGAACGGCTACCAGCACGGGCTGATGGCGCACGCCCGTGGCGAGTTCTACGGGTTCAACCGGGGCACCGTGTTCTACTTCGCGGTCGACTACGACGCGACCGACCCGGAGATCACGTCCAACATCGTGCCCTACTTCCTCGGTGTCCGGGGAGCGCTCAAGAGCCGGGGGAGCAAGTACATCGCGGGCGTGTACGGCTCGCGGAACGTGTCCGCCCGGATAAGCTCGGAGGCGTACGTCTCCCAGGCGTTCGTCTCCGGCATGTCGACGGGCTTCTCGGGAAACCTCGGCTTTCCCCTGCCCCTGAACTGGGCTTTCAACCAGATCAAGGAGTTCCAGTTCGTCAACGGCAGCGACGTCTTCGACCTGGACCGGGTGGTCCACCGGCCGGGCGCGGACTTCGGGGTCGACTCGGTCAACCGACCGGCCACCCCCGTGGACCAGTTCCTCGCCTACCTGCGGCAGGTGCACGACCTGGCCGTCGGTTACGACGCGTCCCGTGCGTCGAAGCTGACGCTGGAGTGGATGCGCTACCCCAAGTACAACGACTTCGCCTGGCGCAACATCTTCGAGGGCGTCGACGAGGGGTTCGTCGACGTGTGCCGCAACGCCGGGCTGCGGCCGCCGTCGGACTACGACTACCAGGACCCGTCGTTCGGGGTGTCGATCTCCGTGGACCACCTGTGCGCCACCGCGAACGCCTATCTGCTGAAGGGAGCGGGCAACCGCGCCGAGGTCACCCTCGGCGACCTGGGCGGCTGGTGCGGCGACTTCATCACCTTCTACGGCGAGTGGGTCCGTGACGAGCCGACGAACAGCAACGGCTACGTCTACGCCATGAACAGGCTGGCCAAGCCGAACGTGTCGACGACGTTCATGCTCAACGACCTCATCGAGGACATGGACGGCCACCACATCGGCACGGCGATCGCGAGCGGCGTCGAGATCGTCGTCGCGTTCGACACCCTGCTGACCGGCGGCGGGCACCTGCTCCGGGTGAACCGCTTCTTCAACAGCCGCTACAACGGGTCGATGATCGACCTCAACAACGCCGCCGTCGCGTGCCTGACCGGTGCGCCGGCCAACCCGATCGACGCCGGCAAGTACGGGGCCGCCCGCAAGTCGTTGGTCGAGCAGCAGAGCGGTTCGTGGTTCGATCCGCTCTCCATCACACCGTCGGACCTCCGGGATTTCTGCAAGGGTTACGCCGACACGATCGCCGCCCTGCGCGGTGAGGAAGACCGGCGTCGACGCGCCCTGGACGAGGACTGACTTGGAACAACTCGCGAACGACGTGGCCCTGCTCCTGCTTGTCGGGACCCCTTTCCTGGTGCTCGCCAAGCTCGTGCACGGCCTCGCGGCGCAACGGCCGTCCTTCGCTCCGCGCCGCACGCGCGGGGCGAAGGTCGAGCTGGTGGCGTGGCTGCTGCTCGGCACCGTCGACGCGCACACGTTCGCACTGTGGTCGAACGCGACGCTCCAGGCGCAGGACGTGTGCACGCGGTACCGGCCGGAGCTGGGCAGCGACGTCTACCTGAGCGGTGGGTACTTCTTCGACTATCCCGTCAGCGTGCGGTGCGTGTGGCCGGGCGGCCAGAGCGTCGAGGTGACAGCGTGGCCGCTCAACGTGCTCACCGCCCTGTTCGCGGCGGCCGCCGTGGCCGTCGTCGCACATGCCGTG
The DNA here is from genome assembly GCF_004364325.1 of Actinophytocola oryzae. GTDB lineage: Bacteria > Actinomycetota > Actinomycetes > Mycobacteriales > Pseudonocardiaceae > Actinophytocola > Actinophytocola oryzae. Next base: position 61,803 of record NZ_SOCP01000032.1, read on the forward strand.
TTCCGCCGTCGTTCCCAGCAGGAGAAGCCAATCCGGGGAGAGCAAAGATGACTTCGATCGACCGGCGCCGTTTCCTGACTCTCGGCGGCGCCACTGTCGCCGCCACCGCTCTGTGGACCGCCGTACCCGCCGTCGCACAGGCCGCACCGACGACGAGCGTCAACGGGTGACCCGTGCTCGCCGAAGGCGAAGAGTTCCGGATCGAGGGCAGCACGCTGTTCGTGCGGCTCGCTCCGGAGGCGGCTCCGGTCCTGCTGTACGTCGCCAGGCGGTTCCTGTACGAGATCTCGGCGGAGCTTCAGCCGGGCGAGATCGCCGGGCACGTCACGAACCGGCACGTCGCGGTTGCGTACGAGTCCACGTACCTGTCGGGGAGCGGCATCGCCATTCGTCCGCTGCACTACCCCGTCGGCGCCACGAACGGCTTCTTCGAGAACGAGAAGACCGTCATCCGCGACATCCTGGCCGACTGCGACGGTGTGGTCGCCTGGGGCGGTGACCTGGACCCGGTCAAGGAGTCCCACTTCCACATCACCGAACCCCCGACCAGTGGGCGGTACCGAACGCTGGTGGCGAAGCTCCGCGACTGGGACAGCACCCCCGGCAAGGGCGCGGGTGCCGCCGACGCCTTCACCAGCTGAACCCGGGGCTCACGCGGTGCGTGCCCGCAGCACCTCCAGTGCCCGGTCGGCGTGCACGGCCATCCGCAGCTCGCTCTTGATGACCTCGATGACCTTACGGTCGGTGTCGATCACGAAGGTCTGCCGTTTGGTCAGCAGGGGCTTGAAGGAGCGCCGCACGCCGAACTGTGTCGCGACCGTGCCGTCGGGGTCGGACAGCAGCGGGTAGTCGAACGAGTTGAGCCGGCTGAACTCGGCCTGCTTCTCGACCGTGTCGGCGCTTATGCCGATCCGCTGCGCGCCGACCTCGGCGAACTCCGCGGCGAGGTCCCGGAAGTGGCAGCTCTCCATCGTGCAGCCCTTGGTCATCGCCGCCGGGTAGAAGAACAGGACCACCGGCCCGGTCTGGAGGAAGTCCCGCAACGCGCGGGTCTTGCCGGTCTCGTCCGGCAGCTCGAAGTCCGGTGCGCTGTCCCCTGCCTTCATGCCATCCCCTTCCTGGGATCATGTGCTGGTGGACGTGACCACCACCCCCAGTCTGCCGCTCCGGGCCGCCCGTGTCGTGACGGAGCTGCTGTCACCCGCCGTGATCGTCGTCGCTCTGCCGCTGGCGGTCGCGTGGCAGAGCACCGGCTACGCGGTACTCCCGACCCTGGGTTGGGGCCTGCTCGTCGCCGTGTTCTACAGCGTCATCCCCATGGCCATCATGGTGAGGGGCGCCCGCCGGGGACGCTGGGACGGGCACTGGGTGCGTGAGCGCGAACGCCGGATCATCCCGTTCCTGCTGTGCCTGGTGTCCACGTCGGTCGGCCTCGTGATCATGCTGCTGGCGGACGCCCCTCGGCCCGTGATCGCCCTGAGCTGGTCGATGATCGCGACCCTGGTCGTGGTACTGGCCATCACCCGTTGGTGGAAGGTGTCCGTCCACGCGACGGTCGCGGGCGGCGCGGTCGCGACGATCGCGCTGCTGTACGGGCCGTGGTACCTGCTGCTCGTCGTGGGTGTCGCGCTCGTGTGCTGGTCCCGGGTGATGGTGCGGGACCACACGGTCGCGCAGGTGGTGGTCGGTGCGCTGCTCGGCCCGGTCGTCGGCGGGGCGGTGTTCCTCTGGCTGCGGTGATCACGGGATGAGCAGCACCCGGCCGAGCTGTTCGCGGGCCTCCAGGATCCGGTGTGCGGTAGCGGCCTCGGTGAGCGGCAGTCGTGTGTGGACGGTGGTCTTGAGCCTCCCCGACGCGAAGAGCTCGGCCAGCTCCGCCACCTCGTCGGCCGCCTGCTTCGGGGCCGCCTCGCGCCAGGCCAGCAAGGAGAAGCCGGTCACCGACCGCAGCTGGACCAGGTAGCGCACCGGTACGGCGCCGAGGGAGCCGGACGCCACGCCGTAGACCACGACCCGGCCGAACGGCGCCAGGAGCTCGAGGCTGTGGACCGGCATCTCGCCGCCGATCGAGTCGAGCACCAGGTCGACGCCGCCGGGTGCCGCCTCGCGGACCTGCTCGGCCCAGTCCTCCTGCGTGTAGTCGATCGCCACGTCCGCGCCGAGCTGCCTGGCGAACGCGAGCTTCTCGGCCGAGCCCGCGGTGGCGATCACGGTGCCCGCGCCCTCCAGCCTGGCCAGCTGCACGGCGAGGTGCCCGATCGCACCCGCGGCGGCGTGGACCAGGACCGTCTGTCCGGCCGCGAGCTGCCCGGCCCGCAGGACCCGCAGCGCGACGGGCGCGGCGGAGGAGAGCATGCTGGCCGACCCCTCGTCCACGCCGGCGGGCACCTCGGCGAGCCAGGCGGCGTCGGCGACCGCGAAGTCGGCGAAGGCGTCGGGATCGACGAGCGCGGCCACCCGCCTGCCGACCACCGCGGGGTCGACACCGGGGCCGACGGCCTCGACCGTGCCGACGACGTCGCCGGTGGGGGAGCCGGGCAGCGGGCGCTGGAAGACGGTGCCTGCCGAGGGGCCGCGCCGGAACTTGGTGTCGACGAAGTTGGCCCCGATGGCCTCGGCGCGGACGAGCACCTGCCCGTCACCGGGGGTCGGGATGTCGACCTCCTCGACTTTCAGCACTTCAGGGCCGCCGTATTCGTGGTAGCGGACGCGACGCACGGTATTCTCCTGCCTGACGACGTTAACTGGACTGAGGGTCAAGTTACTCGTAACTGGACCGCGAGTCCAGTACGGGAGGAGTGTGTATGCGTCAGGACGCGGCCAGGAACCGCCGCGCGATCCTGCTGGCGACAGAGCAGCTGCTGAGCCGCCACCGCCCGGACGAGGTGACGATCGAGCAGGTGGCGGTCGCCGCCGGCGTCGGGAAGGGGACCGTCTTCCACCGGTTCGGCAGCCGCATGGGCCTGATGCTGGCGCTGATGCAGGAGCGTGCGCTCGGCCTGGAGGAGGCCGTGCGGACGGCCGAGCCGCCGCTGGGCCCTGGTGCGCCGTCCCGTGAGCGGCTACTGGCCTTCCTGACCGCGGTGGTGGAGGTGGTGGGCCGCAACAAGGGCCTGATCGCGGCACTGGGCCACGAGGTCGCGTCGATGCCCAAGCCGCACGACGGGCCTGCCCGCGAACACCCGATCTACGAGATGTGGCACGGCCACGTCTGCGCCCTGCTGGCCGAGGAACGCCCCGACCTGGACGCGGACCTCATCGCCGACGTGCTGCTGGCGTCACTCCACAGCGAGCCGGTCCTGCACCTGCTGGAACGCGGCGAGACGGACAGGCTGACCGCAGCACTCCACGTGCTCGCACTCGGCGCGCTGAACTCCTGAGGCTATTCGACCTCCCTGCGGAAGAACGCCTCGATCACGTCCCGGTTGTCCGCCGCCGTCGTCCCGGTGATCTCCAGCGAGCGCTCCCCGTCTCGCACGACGATCTTCCGGCCGTTGGCCCGGGTCACCCAGTCGCGCAGCAGGTGCCCGAGCTGGACCAGCACCGGCGAGCCGGCCAGCGCGACGGCGATCGTCGTGATGCTCGCGGCGTCGACCTTGGCGCCGGCGGGTACGGCGCCGTCCGGGACCAGGTCGACCCGGTCGACATCGAGTGCGAGCACTTCAGTGCGCAGGTCTCTGCAGGCTTGGTCGCACTCACCGGATTCGGTGAACACGCGCACGGCAATAGTGGCCACTTGGCAACAATACGGCGCACTCCCGAGTCGTAGGATAGTGGCAATGCGCGCCGCACTCCTGATCGCCACCGATATCCACGGCGACGACACTTTCAGCCGGCTGGGCTCACCGTCGAGGGATGTGCACGCCCTCGCCGGCGTTCTCGGTGATCGGGGAATCGGGAACTTCGAGATCACCGTGTCGAGAAACCGGCCGTCCCACGAGATCAAGGTGGCCGCGAACGAGCTTTTCAGCCGCGCGGGCCGGAATGACCAGGTTCTGGTCTACCTTTCCGGCCACGGCGTGAAGGACGAGGCGGGTCGGCTCCAGTTCGCGACGGTCGACACGAGGCGAGACCTCCTCGCCTCCACCGCGGTTTCCGCCGCGTTCCTCCGGGAGCTCATCGATCACAGCGCGGTCCGCTCCGTCGTGGTCTGGTTGGACTGCTGTTATGGCGGCGCGTTTCCCCCTGGCGCGATTCCCAAGGCCATGGGTGACGTCGACGTGCCAGACCAGCTGGGCCGCGGATGCGTGGTGATGACTGCCTCGACCCATATCCAGTACGCCTACGAACGCGGTGCCGGTTCCTCGTCGTCCGCGCAGCCGCAGCGCTCGGTGTTCACCGAGGCGATCGTGCGCGGACTGGGGACCGGAGAGGCCGATCTCAACACCGACGGCGTGATCGACTCCGACGAGCTGTACGAGTACGTCTACGACCGGGTGACGGCGTCCATGCCGGAACAGACGCCGACCTGCGCCAGACAAGGTGTCGGGAAAATCATCATCGCGCGTACTCCGAATACCCTGACGGAACGGTTGCTGATTCCGACCTGGTCCGGCCACAGTACGACCATTCCCAAATGGACGTACTACCTGGCCGTCGCGGCCGCGCTCAGTGTCGTCGTCCTGGTGGCCCTCGTCGTCCTCGACAAAGACAGGCCGAACTCGCCTGGCACGGGGGAAGGTCCCACGACGAAATCCAGTACGGAGATCTCGCCGGGCAGTCCTCCGGGTCGGTTCCCGTCTGCGGCCAGCACGATCGTGGACGAGGCCATCTTCGTGGGGAGGCCGGCGGACGTCGCGGCAGCGAAGCTGGAGGACGCCGGTCTCGTGCCAGCCGTTGTCGACCAGTTCGGGGATCCGCCGGAGGACCTGGCCAGCTGCGTCGTCGTCGAGGTCAGCCCGGTCGGTCGCCGGGTAGCCGGAACCAAGATCGTGGTCAGATGTGAGGTCGAGTAGCCGCCGTCAGCCGTACTCGTAGAAGCCGCGGTTGCTCTTCTTGCCGAGCAGGCCCGCGTCGACCATGCGCAGCAGCAGCGGCGGGGGCGAGTACAGCGGCTCCTTGAACTCCGCGTACATCGACTCCGCGATGGCCTTCGTCGTGTCGAGGCCGATCAGGTCGGTCAGCGCCAGCGGGCCCATCGGGTGGGCGCAGCCCTGGACCATGCCCGTGTCGATGTCCTCGGGCGATGCGAAGCCCGACTCCAGCATCCGGATCGCCGACAGCAGGTAGGGCACCAGCAGGGCGTTCACCACGAAGCCCGCCCGGTCCTGCGACATGATGACCTGCTTGCCGAGCTTCCCCTGGGCGAAGGCCTGCGCCCGAGCCCGCGTGTCCTCGCCGGTCAGCAGCGACGGCACCAGCTCCACCAGCTTCAGCACCGGCACCGGGTTGAAGAAGTGGATGCCGATGACCTGCTGGGGCCGCGACGTCGCCATGCCCAGCTTCATGATCGGGATCGACGACGTGTTCGACGCGAACACCGCGTCCTGGTCGGTGACGACCTTGTCGAGGGAGGTGAAGACCTCGGTCTTGGCCTGCTCGCTCTCCGCGACGGCCTCGACCACCAGCTGGCGGTCGGCGAAGTCGCCGAGGTCGGTGGTGAACCGCATGCGTTCGAACGCGACCGCGCGGTCCTCCTCGGTGAGCTTGCCGTTGCGCACGGCCCTGGCCAGGGACTTCTCGATCCGCGAGCGGCCTGCCCGCAGCGCGTCCCCGGACACCTCCGTGACCAGCACGTCGAGCCCGGCCCGCGCGCTCACCTCCGCGATGCCGGAGCCCATCAGGCCGCACCCGACAACGCCAACCCGCTCGATCCCGCTCAACGTCTCTCCCTCTTACACGTTCCGCCGGTACTGGCCACCGACCTCGAAGAACGCGTCGGTCACCTGTCCCAGCGTGCACACCCTGGCCGCGGCCATCAACTCATCGAACACATTACGGTCCTCGGCCACCGCCGTGCGCAGCCGGCGCAGCGCCTCCTCGGCCTCGGCCGCGTGCTCGGCCTGGTAGGCCCGCGTCCGCTCCACCTGCGAGCGCTTCTCGTCCTCGGTGGCCCTGGCCAGCTCGATCGTCGGGTCCTCGACAGCGCCCTCTCCGTCCTTCGACGGCTGGAACGTGTTCACGCCGATCAGCGGCAGTGAGCCGTCGTGCTTGCGCTGCTCGTAGAGCATCGACTCGTCCTGGATCCTGCCGCGCTGGTAGCCGGTCTCCATCGCGCCGAGCACGCCGCCGCGCTCGGAGAGCCGCTCGAACTCGGCCAACACGGCCTCCTCGACGAGGTCGGTCAGCTCGTCGATGATGAACGAGCCCTGCAGCGGGTTCTCGTTCTTCGACAGGCCCCACTCCTTGTTGATGATGAGCTGGATGGCCATCGCGCGGCGGACCGAGCTCTCCGTCGGCGTGGTCACCGCCTCGTCGTAGGCGTTGGTGTGCAAGGAGTTGCAGTTGTCGTAGAGCGCGCACAGCGCCTGCAGCGTGGTGCGGATGTCGTTGAAGTGCATCTCCTGCGCGTGCAGCGACCGGCCGGAGGTCTGCACGTGGTACTTGAACTTCTGCGACCGCTCGTTCGCGCCGTAGCGGTCGCGCATGGCCACGGCCCAGATCCGCCGCGCCACCCTGCCGATCACGGCGTACTCGGCGTCGAGGCCGTTGGAGAAGAAGAACGAGAGGTTGGGCGCGAAGTCGTCGATGTCCATGCCACGCGCGAGGTAGGACTCGACGTAGGTGAACCCGTTGGCCAGCGTGAACGCGAGCTGGCTGATGGGGTTCGCGCCCGCCTCCGCGATGTGGTAGCCGGAGATCGACACCGAGTAGAAGTTGCGGACCTTGTTGGTGATGAACCATTCCTGGATGTCGGACATCATCCGCAGGCTGAACTCGGTGGAGAACAGACAGGTGTTCTGGCCCTGGTCCTCCTTGAGGATGTCGGCCTGCACGGTGCCCCGGACGTTGGCCAGTGCCCACGCGGCCAGCTTCTCGCGCTCCTCGGCGGTCGGCTGGCGGCCGTGCTCGGCGGTGAACTTGTCTTTCGTCTGGTCGATGGCCGTGTTCAGGAAGAACGCGAGGATCGTCGGCGCGGGGCCGTTGATCGTCATCGACACCGACGTGGTCGGCGCGGTGAGGTCGAAGCCGTCGTAGAGCGCCTTCATGTCGTCGAGCGTCGCGATCGACACGCCGGAGGTGCCGATCTTGCCGTAGACGTCGGGCGGGGTGTCCGGGTCGTGCCCGTACAGGGTCACCGAGTCGAACGCCGTCGACAGCCGGGTTGCCTCGGAACCCTCTGACAGGTAACGGAAACGGCGGTTGGTGCGGAACGCGTCGCCCTCGCCCGCGAACATGCGGGCCGGGTCCTCCCCGTCGCGCTTGAACGGGAACACGCCGGCCGTGAACGGGAAGTAGCCGGGCAGGTTCTCGTTGCGCAGGAACCGAAGCAGCGAGCCGTCGTCGTCGTAGTGCGGCAGCGCGACCCGGGGAACCCTTGTGCCGGAAAGGGTCTCGCGCCACAGCTGCGTGTGCAGCTCCTTGTCGCGGACCTTCACGACCAGCTCGTCGCCCGTGTAGCCCTCGGCGAGCTTCCGGTGTCCGGTGAGGAGGTCCTCGGTGTCACGGGCGACGCGCCGCTCGGCCTCGGCGATCAGCCGGTCGAGGTCGCCGGTCTGCGCGCCCGCCTTCTCGAGGGCGTTCCTGGCCGTGTCGAGCGCTGCCTGCTCGCGCACCGCGGCGACCTGCTCGGCGGTGTCGGCGTGGTAGCGGCGGACGGTCTCGGCGATGTCGGCGAGGTAGCGCGCCCGCTGGGGCGGCACGATCGTCGCCGCGCGGGTGGACACCCGGCCCTCGACCGGCGCGAGCGTCGGCTCGCCGACCGGCAGGCCGCCTTCGGCGAGGATGTCGCGCAGGTGGTGGTAGAGCGCGGTGACGCCGTCGTCGTTGAAGGTCGCGGCACTGGTGCCGAAGACGGGCATGTCCTGCCAGGCGACGCCGAACGCCTCGCGGTTGCGGACGAGCTGGCGGGCGACGTCGCGCCTGGCGTCCTCGGCGCCCCGGCGCTCGAACTTGTTGATGGCCACGGCGTCGGCGAAGTCCAGCATGTCGATCTTCTCGAGCTGCGACGCGGCACCGAACTCCGGCGTCATCACGTACAGCGAGGTGTCGACGAACGGGACGATCGCCGCGTCGCCCTGGCCGATGCCCGGCGTCTCGACGATGACGAGGTCGTTGCCCGCTGCCCGGCACGCGGCGATGGCGTCGGTGAGACCCTCGGGGACCTCGCTGACGGCGCCGCGGGTGGCCATGGAGCGGAAGTAGACGGGCTCGGCGTCGTCACCGGAGATGCCGCCGATGGAGTTCATCCGGATGCGGTCGCCGAGCAGCGCGCCGCCGCCCTTGCGCCGCGTCGGGTCGACGGCGAGGACCGCGATGCGCAGTTTGTCCTGCTGGTCGAGGCGGAAGCGGCGGACCAGCTCGTCGGTGAGCGAGGACTTGCCGGAGCCGCCGGTGCCGGTGATGCCGAGGACCGGCACGGCGTGCTGCGTGGCGGCCTCGCGGATGGCGTCGAGGGTCGGTCCGTCCAGGCGCCCGGCCTCGATGGCGGTGATGGTGCGCGCGAGGACGTCGTGGCGCCCGCTGACCAGCGCCTCCAGCGTGGGTACCGCGCGGTCGCCGAAGTCGTGGTCGCAGGCCTCGACCATCGTGTTGATCATGCGCGCGAGCCCGAGGGTCTGCCCGTCCTCCGGTGAGAAGATCCTGGCCACGCCACGCTCGTGGAGCAGGCTGATCTCGGCTGGGACGATGACGCCGCCACCGCCGCCGTAGACCTTGATGTGCCCGGCGCCGCGCTCGCGGAGGAGCTCGACCAGGTAGGAGAAGTACTCGACGTGCCCGCCCTGGTAGGCGCTGATGGCGACGCCCTGGACGTCCTCCTGGACAGCGGCGCGGACCACCTCGCGCACGGAGCGGTTGTGGCCGAGGTGGATCACCTCGGCGCCCTGGGACTGGAGGATGCGCCGCATGATGTTGATCGCCGCGTCGTGCCCGTCGAACAGGCTCGCCGCGGTCACGAAGCGCACGGGGTGCGTCGGGCGGTGCAATGGGGTCTCCTCGGGCATGGAAATAGTTTGACGTCCTACTTTCGGTCGTGCAACTGATGTGGCGCAGGTCTCCAGGTATGTGGTATCCCACCAGCGGCAACGCCCACTCGAGCCACCCTGGAGCCCACCCGTGCCGATCCCCGATCCGGTCCTGCGAATGCTCGAAGACGACCTCGCGTCGAGGTCGCTCGGCATGGAGCTGGTGGACGCCGGGCCGGGGCATGCGACCGTTCGGATGGTCGTGCGGGACACCATGGTCAACGGGCACGCGCTGGCTCATGGGGGTTACGTCTTCCTGCTGGCGGACACGGCTTTCGCGTGTGCGTGCAACAGCCATGGACCGGTGACGGTCGCCGCCGGTGCCGACGTCACGTTCGTGGCGTCCGCTCGGCTCGGTGACGAGTTGGTGGCCCGGGCCGTCGAACGCGTGAAGTACGGCCGCAACGGCATCTACGACGTGACCGTCACCCGCGGTGACGAGGTGATCGCCGAGTTCCGCGGCAGGAGTCGCACGGTCTCGTCCTAGCCGCGGCGGACGTGATACAAAGAGTCGACGGTGTCTCATCGACTCGAGGTGGGTTATGACCGAGGTCGTACCGGTGGGGGCGGGGCTCGGGGTTCCCGGGCCGGGCACGTTGCACTGGCGCTACGCCGGTGAGGTTCGTGGTTACCTGCTGCTCGTCAAGGCGGGCCTGCTCCAGCTCATGCATCCCGGCCTCGGCGCCGGTGTGCAACACCACTCGGACTTCTTCAACGAACCGTGGGAGCGCGTCCTCCGCTCGGTCCCCGAGATCCAGGGCGTCACCTTCGACCACCCGAACGGCGCCGCCACCGCACGCCGGATCCGCGACTTCCACCACCACATCAAGGGCACCGACGCGCAGGGCCGCCGGTACCACGCGCTCGACCCCGAGACCTACTTCTGGGCCCACGCCACGATCTTCGACGCCCTCCTCCAGATGATCGACCTCTACGACCACCCCATGTCGGACGCCGAGAAGGAGCGGCTCTACCAGGAAGGATGCGGCGCCTACCGGGCCTACGGCGTCAGCGACCGGATCGTGCCGAAGGACTGGCCCGCCTTCGAAGCCTGGTTCGACCGGATGTGCCGGGAACGCCTTGAGGTCACGCCCGCGGCCAGCCGTCTGGTCACCTTCGCCAAGGAGCCGCCCGAGTCGTTTCCGCTGGTCCCCGCCCCGCTCTACCGGATCGTGCGGAGGCCGTCCGCCAAGCCGCTCTGGTGGCTCTCCCTCGGCACCCTGCCGCCCGTGGTGCGCGAGATGATCGGCGAGACCTGGACCGACCGGGACGAGCGCCGCCACCGGCGGGTTCGACGGGTGGTCCAGCGGACCTGGCCGCTGCTGCCCGCGCGGGTCCGCTACACCGCACGTGCTCGCGCCGGGTACCGGCGCGCGGGAATCGGGCCTGCCGGATGAGTTCGCTGCTCCAACTCGTTCTCGCCACGCCGGAGACCGACGCCGTCGGCGAGTCCATTGTGGACGCGGCGCTCGAGGAGTTCCTCGCCTACGGGTTGCGGCGGACCAACGTCGACGTCGTGGCCAGGCGGGCCGGGGTCTCGAGGGCCACGCTCTACCGGCGCTTCAGGGACAAGGACGCCCTCGTGCAGGCGGTCCTCGTGCGGGAGTGCAGGCGGTTCTTCGGCAGCGTCGCGGACGCGGTGGCCACACGGTCCACTGTGGAGGAACGGCTCGTCGAGGGGTTCGTCGTCGGGATGCGGTACGCGCGTGCCGACCGGCTGCTCAACCGGCTCCTCGCCTCGGACCCGGAGGCGCTGCTGCCCTACCTCACCACCAACGGGGCGCTCGTCGTCGCCGCGGCGCGGGAGTTCCTCGTGTGGCAGGGGGGTTCGACGGCACCTGTCCGGGACCGGACGCCCGACGGGATCGCCGAGCTGTTCGTCCGGCTGGCGATCTCGTTCACGCTCATGCCCGAGAGCGCCATCCCACTCGGCTCCGACGACGAGGTGCGGGCGTTCGCCTGTGCCTACCTCGCGCCGCTCATGCGGCCGTGACTACACGACCGCGTTGATCAGCTCGCGCAGGTCGACCTTGGCGCGCCGCCAGCGTTTCTGCATGTTGGTCGTGTCCTCGTCGGACAGACCCATGAGCAGGATGCCGCGGATCGCGTCCATGGCCGTGTACATGATGAGCCTGAACCTCGGGTTCTCGGCGTAGTCGCCGAACGCGGCCTCCGCGAGTTCGATCACCGACGCGCGTGCCGCGGGCTCCACCCTCGTCAGGTGCTCGCGCAGGTCGGGGTCGGTACGGGCGGCGACCCACATCTCGACCGTGGCGTAGTGGATCGGGCCCTGGTGCAGCTCCCACAACAGGTCGAGCGCGGCGTCGAGGGGATCCGGCGACCGGCGGACGGCGTCGACCCGTTCGATCGCCAGCTCGGCGCGTTTCGCGGCGAGGTGACGTACAGCCGCCGCGACCAGATCCGCACGCGTGGGGAAATGGTGCACCTGCGCGCCGCGCGTCACCCCGGCTAACTCCGTGACCCTCGTGGTGGTCGTGCCCGCGTAGCCGAACTTGACGAGGCAGTCGACGGTCGCGTCGAGGAGTCTGCGTCGCATCGCGTCGCTGCGCTCCTGCTGGGTTCTTCCTGTCTTCGACTTACGCACTGGCACGTGGCCAGTCTATTGATCCGGTCAGTTCGTCAACGGGGAGTTGGCCGCCTCGTGACGCCGTAAACGCCGAGCCCGCCCGCGACCGCGAGCGCGGCCAGTCCGAGTCCGGAAACCGCCATGGCCAGCGGCGGAGCGGCCAGCGGGGGCGTGTGCGTCACCGCCTCGACGATGATCACCAGGCACAGCAACGAGTATCCGGCAATGCTCAACCGGACGATGTTCATTTGCCGATTCTCACTCCAACGGGTGAATGAGAGGAGCCACGCGAGCGCCGGAATCACGAGGATCCCGTGCATCGTGACCGCGTGGGCAGGCTTCAGAAAGCCCGCGGTCTCGTAGGCGACGGACGGATCGGGCCCCCGCGCGGCCACCGAACCCGTCGCGATCATGGCCGCGCCGACGGCGAGCGCGACGAGCAGCGTCGCGAACCCGAACCGCAGTGCGAGGCGCATCGCGGGTGTCTGCCGCCCGCCCGCGCGGAACGCCGCGAGCGTCATGCCGACGATCGACGCGATGATCACGAACCCGCCCGCCGCGAGGGTCATCGACACGGCCGTGTCGAACCCGGTCTCGAAGTCGAAGTGCGACGGCACCCCGCGCCACGCCTGCGTCGACACGAGCGCGGTCTCGACCACCGACACGCCAGTGAACGCGCCGAGCAGCACGTTCGCGCTCCGCCCGGTGAGCGGGACGACGTGGGCGAGCCACGCCACCGTCGCGAGCGTCAGCCCGAACGAGAGGCCGAAGGTGGCCGCCTTGCGCAGCGACACCGGCCCGGTCCACGAGCCGCCGGTGACGAGCAGGACCCCGACGTGCGTCAACCCGCTCAGGAACAACAGCCCCCCGACGACGAAGGCGACCCGCTCGACCCGGCTGCCGTGGCGCCAGGACTCGCGCAACGACGTGATGATCCTGCTCGGCATGGCCATCAGTGTTCGCCCGAGGCGACCGGAAAGCGTCGCCTCGGGGTCGGCTTCGCGTCTACGCCGGCGGGCGTACGCCTAGGCGCAATGCCACTGATTTAGGTGGTGACAGGGCCGGTAGCCTGCCGTCTTGTGGATCTTGAGGCGGGCGGTGACGCGGGTCGGAGCTTGGTCGACCGG
>NZ_SOCP01000033.1 GCF_004364325.1 Actinophytocola oryzae
CAACTTGATGATCATGAGGCGGCTGCTTCCATGATCACTCGGGCCTAGTCAAGCCTCTGACCAGCAAAGATCACCAAACTGCGGCTGCCGTACTACGCCGGGGAAATCACACCGACAAGAAAGTGCGGGACCGTGCCGTTCACACGCCGTCGGCTACCGTTCGTACCCGGTTCGGGCGAGGTCGTACCGGTCGAGGTTCATGACCTTTTCCCACGCGGCGACGAAGTCGCGCACGAACCTCGGCCGCGCGTCGTCGCTCGCGTAGACCTCGGCGAGCGCCCGCAGCTCGGAGTTGGCGCCGAAGGCGAGGTCCACGCGGCTGGCCGTCCACCTCACCTCGCCGCTCACGCGGTCGCGGCCCTCGAACGTGTCCGCGTCGGACGTCCCCGTCCACGTCGTGCCCATGTCGACCAGGTTCACGAAGAAGTCGTTGGTCAGCACGCCCGGCGTGGCCGTGAGCACGCCCCGCCGGGACCGCCCGGTGTTCGCGCCCAGCACACGCAGACCCCCCACCAGCACGGTCATCTCCGGTGCGCTCAGGCCCAGCAGGTTCGCGCGGTCGACCAGCAGGTACTCCGACGGCAGCCCGCCGCCCCACCGCCGGTAGTTGCGGAACCCGTCCGCGACCGGCTCGAGCGACGCGAAGGAGGTCACGTCGGTCCACTCCTGCGACGCGTCCGTGCGTCCCGGCGTGAACGGGACCTCGACGTCGTGGCCCGCTGCCCGCTCGACCGCCGCGCACCCGCCGAGCACGACGAGGTCGGCCAGCGAGACCTTTCCGCCGCCGTCGAAGGACGCCCGGACACCTTCCAGGACGCGCAGCACCCGCGCCAGTGTCTCCGGGTCGTTGACCCGCCAGCCGCGCTGCGGCTCGAGGCGGATCCGCGCGCCGTTCGCCCCGCCGCGGCGGTCGCTGCGCCGGAACGTCGAGGCCGACGCCCACGCCGTGGACACCAGCTCGGCGACCGTCAACCCCGAGCCGAGGATCATGGCCTTCAGCGTGGGGAGGTCGTCCGGTCCCACCGGCTCGTGCTCCGCGGCGGGCACGGGGTCCTGCCACAGCAACGGTTCCCGGGGGACCAGCGGTCCGAGGTAGCGTCGGACCGGGCCCATGTCGAGGTGCGTCAGCTTGAACCAGACCCGCGCGAACGCGTCCGCCAGCCGGTCCGGGTTCGCCAGGAAGCGCCGCGAGATCGGCTCGTAGACCGGGTCGAACCGCAGCGCGAGGTCGGTCGTCAGGATCGTCGGCGCGTGGGTCCGCGACGGGTCGTGTGCGTCCGGCACCGTGCCCGCACCGGCGCCGTCGCGCGGGATCCACTGCCACAGATCGGCAGGGCTCAGTGCCAGGTCCCACTCGTAGCCGAACAGCGTCTCGAGGAAGCTGTTGTCCCACCTCGTCGGCGTGGGTGTCCACGTGCCCTCGAGCCCGCTGGAGATGGTGTCGGGACCCTTTCCGCTGCCGTAGTCGCTCATCCAGCCCAGACCCTGCGCCTCCAGCGGGGCGCCCTCCGGTTCCGGGCCGAGGTGTCGTTCCGGACTGGCCGCGCCGTGGGTCTTGCCGAACGTGTGGCCGCCCGCGATCAGCGCGACGGTCTCCTCGTCGTTCATCCCCATGCGCCGGAACGTCTCGCGGATGTCGCGTGCCGAGGTGAGCGGGTCGGGCACCGTGTTGGGGCCCTCCGGGTTGACGTAGATGAGGCCCAGCTGGTCGGCGGCCAGCGGGCTCATCAGGTCACGGACGCCGCTGTGGCGTTCGTCGCCGAGCCAGGCACGCTCGGGACCCCAGTACATGTCCTGCTCGGACTCCCACACGTCGGCCCGGCCGCCGCCGAAACCGAAGGTGCGCAGGCCCATCGACTCCAGTGCGCGGTTGCCCGCGAAGACCATCAGGTCCGCCCAGGAGATCGCGCGGCCGTACTTGCGTTTCACCGGCCACAGCAGCCTGCGTGCCTTGTCGAGGTTCCGGTTGTCCGGCCAGCTGTTCAGCGGCGCGAACCGCTGCATGCCCGCGGCGGCGCCGCCGCGACCGTCGCCGACGCGGTAGGTCCCGGCGCAGTGCCACACCATGCGGACCACGAGCGGTCCGTAGTGGCCGAAGTCCGCGGGCCACCACTCGCGTGACGTCGTGAGCGCCGCGTCGACGTCGGCCGCGACGGCGTCCAGGTCGAGGGCCAGGAACGCCTTCGCGTAGTCGAAGCCCTCGCCCATCGGGTCGGCCAGCCTGTCGTGCCTGCGCAGCACCGAGAGGTCGAGCCTGCCCGGCCACCAGTCGCGGTTGCCGGTGCCCGCAGGTGGCCGACCGTGTGCCTCGGCCGACACGGGGACACCGAGACCACCCGCTCCCGCCGGCTCGCCTGCGTTGTCGGACACGGGAACACCTCCCGGAGACTCAGATGTCGAGCGCGCGGCGCACGGCGGGCACGTTCCGCCGGGAGACCGGCACCATCGTGTTCGTCCGGTCGTCCATGACCAGGGACAGACCGCCCTTGACGCCGCGCTCGACCTCACGGACACGGCTGAGGTTCACCACGTACCGGCGGTGCACCCGCAGGAAGCCCGCGTCGGCCAGCTCGCCCTCGAACTTGTCCAGCCCCGGCGACGCGGCCCGCAGCCGCCCCTGGTCGGTGGCCAGCCACACGTCGTTGCCCTCCGACTCGGCGAAGGAGACCTCCGGCAGCCGCAGCAGCACCATCCGGTTGTCACGCGTCGCGACCACCCGGCTCGGCCGCGGCCGAGCGTGCGCGGTCCCGTCGGCCTTCGGCAGTGGCGCCCCGTCCGCGGCGCCGAACAGGACCAGCGTCCCGATCAGGTGACCGGCCGAGAAGACGGGTCGGAGGCTGATCGAGGTCGGCTCCTCGGCGAGGTGGGTGAACACACGCGTCGTGCCGACCCACTCGGGGCGCCGGGCCGCCTGCCCGCAGGTGTACCGGACCGCCTCGATCAGCTCCGGCAGGCCGGGCTTCCAGCGCACCGTGGGGTCGAGGGCCGGGGTGGCGGCGGGGACACCCATGAGCACGCCCGCCGTCTCGTCGGCGATCACCACCTTGCCCGCGGTGTCCATCGCGGCGAGCGCGGCACCCGAGCGCGCCCTGGCCTCGGTGAACGCCGCGACCAGTTCGGCGCCGCTGTTGCGGGCACGCCTGCGCAGCGTGCACTGGGTCCTGGTGACCGCGTTCGCCAGCCAGCCGCCGACCGACGAGGGGAGCTGGCTGCGCCAGCAGGAGATGTTCAGCGCCGCGAGCGGTTCCTTCGTGACCACGTCGCGCACCGCGACCCCCGCGCAGACCCAGCTGTGGAACGCCTGGCACCAGTGCTCGGCGGCCCTGACCACCACCGGACCGTGCGCCTCCAGCGCGGTGCCCATGCCGTTGGTGCCCGCGGCGGACTCGGACCAGCAGTACCAGGGCGCGAGGTTGGCGTCGGTGGCCCTGGCGAGCGTCGCCTGGTCGCCCCACTCGGCCAGGATCCGGCCGGTGGCGTCGGTGACGGTGACGACCCCGCCGAGGTTGCCCACCTCGTGCGCGACGGACGCGGCCCGGAAACCCAGCTCCGCGAACACGACGTCGTGCTCCGGCGTGTGGTCGACCTCCGCGACGGCCACGGGGGCGTGCGTGAGGTGCGGGTCGACCCGGTACTGCTCCCGGCAGCGGTGCCAGGAGATCGCGACCTCCGGCCGGACGCCGGGGACCTGGTCCTCGCCCCGCACGAACCGTTCCCACGCCGCGAGTACGGTGCCGCCGCCCGACTCGAGCCGATGTCCATCTCTCATGGTGAGGAACCGCCCTTGGTCCGTCCCCAGAACGCCCGCGGCACGCACGCGTTCCACGCCGGTCGCCGCGGCCGGGCCTACCCCCCCACCCTAGGTACCGCCGTCGGGCCGGGGACACCTCTGTCCGGGGCCGGACCTGACTGCGGAGCGTGTTCTAACCGTTCGGGAGTCCCCCGACAGCGTGGATTTGCTGGTCAGGCACTGGACAGCGTTGCGACATTGATGCTGGTACCTGTCGGCGGCGGAGCTTCCCGCCCGGAGGTGAGCGTGGAACACGAACGACTGACGACGACAACGCCGGTGAACCCCGGCGAGGTCGTGGTGGCGCAGGGCCTGTCGCATCCCGTGCTGGGCTCCGTGCGGTGTGCCTCGGCGGCCGTGGTGGGCGGCGCGCTGGCACGGCGCGGGATTCGCGTGCGCTACCACCGAGCCCTGAACTCCTCGGCGAGAGTCGACCAGCGGCTGCCGGTCGTGCGGGTCACGAGCTGGCTGGACGCGACGGGCCGGGCACGGGGCTTCGGCGTCGCGTCGGCCGCGGGGGACACGGCGACGGCGACGGCCGTGGCCGAGGTGATGCGGGAATGGTCCTCGGCACTGCGCACGCGGCGGCTGCTGGTCGCCGGTGCGCCGCCGACCTGCCACGGCGCACGGCGCGCGGTGCGGCTCGTGGGACGGGCACTGGCAGGCGGCGGGGCCGTGTACGTGTGGGGCCGGATGGTGGCCGAGTCG
Organism: Actinophytocola oryzae; assembly: GCF_004364325.1. Lineage (GTDB taxonomy): Bacteria > Actinomycetota > Actinomycetes > Mycobacteriales > Pseudonocardiaceae > Actinophytocola > Actinophytocola oryzae. The sequence goes on from NZ_SOCP01000033.1 coordinate 4,499, forward strand.
GCCGCGGTCGAGGACCTGCGCCGCCGGGGCGCGATGGTGGTCACGGATCTCGATCTCGTGCCGTGCGGTGCCACCGTGGTGTTCCCGGCCCACGGCGTGGAACCGGCGGTGCGGGCCGAGGCCGTGCTGCGGGGGCTGACGGTCGTCGACGCCACCTGCCCGCTGGCGGCCGACATCCTCGCGGAGGCGCGGCGGTTCGCCGCCAGGGGCGACACGATCGTGGTGATCGGCCGCGCGGACCACGCGGTCGTGAGCACGCTGACCGGCCTCGCGCCGCACGACACCCGCGTGGTGCAGACCGTGGACGACGTTCTCCGCCTGGACATCGACGTCGCGGACCCGGTGTCCTACCTCGTCGCGCCGGGCTTTCCACTCGACGAGGCCGCCGACGTGATCGCCATGCTGCGGGCGACCTGGCCGACCGTGCGTGCCCAGCACGGCCTCTGCCACGCCGCCACCGAGCGGGCCGAGGTCGTGGACGGCCTCGCCGCGGCGTGCGACCTGCTGCTGGTCGCCGGCTCCGACGACTGCCGCGACGCGGTGACCATCGCCGAACGCGCACGCGCGGTGGGACAGGCGGACGTGCACGTCGTGGCGCGCGTCGAGGACCTGCGCCTCGCCTGGCTGCCGAGGGCGTCGACCGTCGGGGTGACACCCGCGTTGTCGGCCGCGCCGGGGACCGTCGACGGGATCGCCGAGGCACTGTCGGCACTGGGACCGCTGTCGGTGGCACACCGCGACCCCGACATCCCGTCACAGGCGACCGCCGACGACTACCACGGGAGGGACGCCCGGTCCGTCCCGAGTGAGGTCCACCCGACGACCGAACCCGTCATGACCTCCTGAACGCCCGCGGCACGGCGGCCGGCTGGCAGCCACCTCTCGACAACCGCCCACTCGACTCTCGATTCCCGCGCTCCACGGGCGGTCGACGACGTAACCCGGCGACGGGGGAGTCGACGACGGTGCCGTGGACGATGGCCGAAGGACGACGTTCGCCCGAGAAGGCTCCCGCGTCCCGGGCCGGGACATGCGACCGGCCGCCGGGAACGCGCTGGAGGACGTGCCTCGTAACGCCGGTTCAACCAGTCCAGGTGAGCCCGAACGCCGCGGTGTCGTCCAGTGCCGCGCCCGCCGCGTACTTGCACCTCGATCCGGTAGCCGCCGTTCGCGCCCTGACCCCGCCTGTCGACGACGAGGACGACGCGCCCCGACGCCGGCCAGACCAGGTGGTCGTGGGGGACACGTCACCGGGTGACCCTCCTCGGGTCCGACGCGTCCGGTCACGAGCGGGTAACCTGCCGGCTCAGACCTCCGCGCGTCGATCTCAGGGAGTCCTGTGCGCCTCCGACGTCCCGTCCTGCTGGTGACGGCCATCGCCCTGCTCGTGTCCGCCTGCGACTCGGCGTCGACGACTCCCGGCGCCACGTCCGGTGACGGGGGCCCGGCGCCGACCGCCGCCGCACCGGACGGTCTGGTCGCGGTGACCGTCCGGGTTCCGGACGGGATGGACGCCGCTCCGCTGGACGTGGACCGGCAGGCACTCGTGCCCCGCGGCTGGACTCTGTCGGTGTTCGCGCGGGTCCCCTCGGCCCGCCTCGCCGCGTGGGCGCCGGACGGCACGCTGCTCGTCTCGGTGCCCGGCAACGGCACGGTGGTCCGGCTCACGCCGGACGGGCACGACGGCGCGACGATGTCGGTCCTGCTGGACAAGCTCAACCAGCCGCACGGCCTCACCTTCTCCGGTTCGACGCTGTACGTCGCGCAGACCGACCGCGTGGACTCCTACACCTACGCGGCAGGCAGGGCGACCGACCGCCGTCCGATCGTGACCGACCTGCCCAGCGGCAGCACTCCCGAACTGGGCGGCAAGTACGCCCACGCCCTGAAGAGCGTGGCCGTTGGCGGCGACGGGGCGGTCTACGTCTCCGTCGGGTCCACAGGCAACATCTCCTCGGAGGACCTGACGGCGAAGCCGCCGAGGGCGTCGATCCTGCGGGTACCGCCGGGCGGCGGGTCGCCGGAGCCGTTCGCCGTCGGCGTGCGCAACGGCACCGGGCTGGCGATCGCACCGGACGGTTCGGTGTGGACGGCGGTGAACAACCGGGACAACGTCCAGTACCCGTTCGACAAGCCCTACGGCGACGATCCGGGTTCCTCGCGCGGCAAGGTGATCAGCGAGTACGTGCGTGACCACCCCGCCGAGCCCCTCGCCAAGCTCACGTCCGGCCGGAACCTGGGCTGGCCGTACTGCAACCCGGACCCCGACACCGAGCCGGGTGTCCAGGGCAGCCCCCAGGACTTCTCGGACGTCCCGTTCACCACCGACGTCGAGACCAACCCGGGCGGCGGCAAGCTCGACTGCGCCACGCTGCCCAAGGTCGAACAGGCTCTCGGCGGGCACTCCGCCCCGCTCGGACTGTCCTTCGTGGACGGTGGGCTCCCCGGCGACTACGCGCACGGCGCACTGGTCGGTGTGCACGGCTCGTGGAACGCCTCGCCGCCCAGGGCGCCGGAGGTGTCGTTCTTCCCGTGGCACGACGGAGAGCTGGGGCCCCAGCAGACGCTCGTCGGGGGATTCCAGTCCGAGGACGGGAACAGGTGGGGCCGCCCGGTCGCCGCGGTCATCGGGCCCGACAACGCCGTCTACGTGACCGACGACAGCGCGGGTGCCGTCTACCGCCTCGCGCCGCCGGAGAAATGACCGGCTGACCGACAGGCCCTTCGGGGCAACCCATCCTGCCCCGAAGGGCGGTTGTTACACCAAAATCATCTCCGTACAGTGAGTGGCCGGCGGGAAATTACTTCCCGCCGGCAATTTTCGTTCTTGGGGGATGAAATGATATTCACCCGAAGATCAGTGCTGGGCGTGATTTCCGGTCTGGCGTTGGTTTCGACGGTCCTGGTCGCCGCTCCCGCGACTGCCGCTCCCGCGGCGACGTCCGGCGCGGAGTCGGCCGCAGGGGCCGCCGCACTCGTCTGGGACGAGGCGGCACAGGCAAAACGGCGGGTCTCCGCCGGCCAGGCCGAGAAGATCGTCAACGACTACTGGACGAAGGAGCGGCTCGCGTCGGCCACGCCTGCCGACGCACCCACCCACACGACGAGCGGGCGGCCGCCCGTCGAGGTGAAGGAAACCGTGACCGCCAGCGCTCCCGCGGCGCCGAAGGACGCCTCGACCCGGGACGCCTGGTTCTCCTACACCACCGGAAAGATCTTCTTCCTCAACCCGAAGGACAACCTGACCTACTCGTGCTCGGGCGGCGCGGTGAACACGGGCTCGAAACGGCTCGTGTCGACCGCCGGGCACTGCGTGCACACGGGCGGCAGTGGTGGCGCGTGGATGCTGAACTGGATCTTCATCCCGGGTTACGACCACGGTTCCGAGCCGCGCGGCCGGTTCCCGGCCTACTGGTACCACAGCTCGACCGGCTGGACCGTCGACGGCAACTGGCAGCGCGACTTCGGGTTGGTCGTGACGTACGACAACGGGTCCGGCCAGCGGCTGGTCGACACCGTCGGCGGCCACGGCTTCCGGGTCAACGGCGGCTTCAGCCGCTTCGTCCACATCGCGGGGTATCCCGGGAACCGTGACGGCGGCGAGGTCCAGTGGTACTGCTGGGGTACGACCGACCAGTGGCCGAGTGCCAGCGCGTACCGGCTGGGCTGTGACTTCGGCGGCGGTTCCAGCGGCGGGCCGTGGCTGGAGGACTACCAGCCCAACGGGCTCGGTTACGTGATCAGCGCGATGCAGGGCCTGCTCAACGGCGCGAACTCCGGTCCGTACTACGACAACCACGTGTTGGACGTGTTCAACGCGGCCAAGGACCAAACGCCGTAAGGGAAGGAGCGTGCCCACCGGCCGGGAGAGGGTCGGTGGGCACGCGGTCCTGTGTGGACTCGAGCCGCCCGAGCGGGTTGGCGCCCTCCGCGAGGTCCTGCCGCGCCGCCGCCCAGGCGGAGTCCTCGACGTCCAGGGCGTGGCGGAGGTAGGCCACCGTGACGTGCTGGAGCAGCGCGACTCGTGCCGGGCTCTCGTCGGTCGTCTCCCCGGCCCGGCTGCTGTCCGCGGCGGCCGACGCGGGCGAGATCCCCTACGAGCTCATGCGCGGTGTCGGCGGCCTCTGTGCCGGTGCGGACGGCAACACCCGCTACGGCGCGCGCCGCCTCGTCGGACTCCTTGTCGCGGGACTGCGCATGCCACGCTGACGAGCCCAGGTTGAACTCCCCGCGAACACTTCGTCGCTCAGTGTTGACGGCTCCCGCGGATGCGGGAATTGTTCACATATGTGCGGTTAGCTGCGAAGGGAGCGGGGATGCGCGTGCGAAGGTGGATCGCGGTGGCCGCGGCCACGGCCGCGGTGCTGAGCGGTGTCGGGACCCAGGCGTGGGCGACTACTCCGGCCCCTGCCGCCGTCGGCGCGGTGGAACTGGCCGGTGCCAGGAACTTCCGGGACGTCGGCGGCTATGCCACCTCGGACGGCCGAACCGTGCGCACCGGCGTTGTCTACCGCTCCGGCAAGCTTTCCGAGCTGACCGACGCCGACCTCCAGCGCCTCACCGACCTGGGCGTCACGCTGGACGTCGACCTGCGCAACGTCGTCGAGCGCCACGACGAGCCGGACCGGGTGCCCGCCGGGGCCCGCTACCAGGTGGCCGACGTGGTCTCCGTGCAGTACGGTCTGCGCTTCCACGGCAACGCCACGGTCACGCTGGTGAGGGCGTTGGCAGCGGGGCTGTTCAACGGCTCGGACAACCTGGGCCAGTCGGTCGCCTACCCGTTCATGGTCGACTTCGTCGGTGCCGACCACGCCTTCGGTGACCTGCTGCGTGCGGTCGCCGCCAACGGCTCGGGCGCCACCGTGTTCCACTGCACGGCGGGCAAGGACCGCACCGGCTGGGGCACGGCCGTCCTGCTGAGTCTCCTCGGGGTGCCGATGGCGACCGTCGAGGCCGACTTCATGCTCAGCAACACGACGCTGGGCAACCCGACGGCGGTGGAGCTGAGCTGGCTGCGTGCGGCGTTCGCCGAGGTCGACCACCTGTACGGCTCGGTGGCGGCCTACGCCCGTCAGGGCCTCGGCCTCGACGACGCGACGCTCGACGCCCTGCGGGCCCGCCTGCTGGTGTGAACCCCTCAGCCGTGCTCGGCACGGCCGGGCAGCCTCGGGTTGGTGGTCGCGCCCGTGCTCGCGCTGCCGACCTGAGCCTCGTACTTCGCGAGGACGCCGGTCAGGTGCGGGTTCGGCGCGGGGCGCCACTGCGCCGCCCGGGTGGTGATCTCCTCGGCGGTCAGTGACACGTCGATGCGCCGGGTCGCGACGTCGATGGTGATCGTGTCGCCGTCGCGCAGAGCGGCGATCGGGCCGCCCCTGGCGGCCTCCGGTGCCACGTGGCCGACCATGAACCCGCGGGTGGCGCCGCTGAACCGGCCGTCGGTGATGAGCGCGACGTCCCCGCCGAGGCCCGCGCCCTGCAGCGCGCCGGTCACGGCGAGCATCTCACGCATACCGGGACCGCCCGCCGGACCCTCGCTCCGGATGACCACCACGTCCCCGGGCCGGATGGTGCCGGCGAGCACGGCCGCCATCGCCGCCTCCTCGCCGTCGAACACCCGCGCGGGCCCCTGGTGCCACTGGCGTTCGTGACCGGACAGCTTCACCACGGAACCCTCCGGCGCGACGTCGCCCCGCAGGATCGCGAGTCCGCCCGTCGGCTTGAGCGGGCGGTCCAGTGGCAGCACGACCTCCTGGCCCGGCGTCTCCTCCGCGTCGCGCCCGGCCTCGCCGAGCGTCCGTCCGGTGACGGTCATCGCGTCCGGGTCGAGCAGGCCGCCCTCCAGGAGCCGTCGCACGAGCAGCGGCACGCCACCCGCGGCGTACAGGTCGGTCGCGACGAACCGGCCGCCCGGCTTGAGGTCGCAGAGCAGCGGTGTCTTCGCGCTGATCTCGTCCATGTCGTCGATCGTGACGTCGACCCCCATCTCGGCGGCGAGCGCGAGCAGGTGCAGCACCGCGTTGGTCGACCCGCCGGACGCGGCCACGGCCGTCATCGCGTTGCGCACCGACGCGCGGGTGATCACGTCGCGGGGCAGGATGCCGTTCGTCAGCACCGACATCGCGAGCCTGCCCACCTCCTCGGCGACCCCGCCCTTGTGCTCGTCCTGCGCGGGCACCATCGCGGAGCCGAGCGGGCTCAGCCCCATCACCTCGAACACCATCGCCATCGTGTTCGCCGTGAACTGCCCGCCGCACGCGCCGAACCCCGGCGACGCCGCCTCCTCGAGCGCCAGCAGCTCCTCGTCGGTGACGCGGCCCGCGGAGTGCGCGCCGATCGCCTCGTACACGTCCTGCACCGTCACGTTCCGCTCCTGCCAGCAACCGGGCCGGATGGATCCGCTGTACAGCAACACACTCGGCACGTCGAGCCGCGCCATCGCCATCGCCATGGCGGGGATCGTCTTGTCGCAGCCCGCGATCCCGACGAGCGCGTCGAAGCAGTGTCCACGTGCGACCAGCTCGACCGAGTCGGCGATCACCTCCCGCGACACCAGCGACATGCGCATCCCCGGGGTGCCCATGGTGATCCCGTCGGAGATCGCGATCGTGTTGGTCTCCATGGGGGTGCCACCCGCGGCACGCACACCGTCCGCGACGGCACCCGCGAGCGTCCGGTGGGAGAGGTTGCACGGCATGGTCCCGGTCCAGCAGTGCGCGACGCCGACGAACGGCCTCGACAACGCCTCCGCGTCGAAGCCCATGCCCTTGAGCTGCGCCCGCGCCCCCGCACGGGCGGGTCCCTCGACGAGTGCGCGTGAACGGTGACGCGGGTCCATGACATCTCCTCACCCGTTGTGGCTCCGCCTCACCGTAACGGGCAGCGGAGCCCACGGCTCGGGCTCGCACGCCGCCTGCTTGTGTTTCCTAGTCGGAAACTCTAGAGTTGCCGACATGGAAACAGATGGTCCGGTGAGTGTGGCCGAGGCGTCGGCGGCGCTGGCCGCGGTGGAACGGAGCCGGGCGCGCGTGGCGTGGACCGGCTATCCGAGGTGGTACTGGCTCGCCACGGCGGCGGGCCTGGCCGCGCTGCCGGTCATGGTGTTGCTACCGGTGTGGCTGGGCCTCGTGAGCTGCGTCGTGGTCACCCTCGTGCTCCTGCGCCTGGTCGTCGCCGCGAGCCGTGCCCGTGGCGTGTGTGAGGGCTGGACCGGCGGCGCGATGCGGTGGTGGGAGGTCTCGGTGCTGTACGGACCCGCCGTGGTCGTCGCGGTCGCGGGCGGGTTGACGGTGCGGCTCGCGTGGTGGTCGCCGGTCGTGGCGGCGGTGGTGGTGTTCGCGTCGTTCGCCGGTACCGGACTCGCGTCGAGTGCCCGGGCCGGGCGCGGGTGACCCCCACGCCCGACACCGAGCGACCCGCGGCCGTGGCCGGTTTCGACCAGGTGATCCACGCTCCCGTGCGGCTGCGGACCTGCGCGGCGCTCGATCCCGTTCGCGAGATCGAGTTCGGCGCACTGCAGTCCGTGCTCGGGATCAGCAAGTCCGCTCTGAGCAAGCACATCTCGGTGCTCGCGGACGCCGGCTACGTCGAGCAGCGCCGTGCCGTGCGCGACACGAGGCAGCGGGTGTGGCTTCGCCTCACCGAGACCGGGCGGACCTCCTACCGAGGCCACGTCGCCGCGCTGCGCCGGATCATCGAGGGCGGCGGCTGACGTGGCGTCCCGAGGTCAGCGGCCGACCAGCTCGTCCGCCCACGCGGCGGTCGCCTCGGAGAAGAGCCGGGCGTTCGGGGCGTAGTTGAAGGAGTGCCCGTAGATCCCGGGCAGCACGTAGGTACGCAGTCGCGCGGAGGCGGAGTAGTACGGGGCCTCCTGGGCGCGCAGGGTCGCCGAGGACGTGCAGTTGGTGCCCACCAACGGGATCGGCGAGCAGAACAGCGGGTCCTTCCCGCTCATGGCCAGCAGCACCGGCACGTCGATGAGGGCCGAGTACGGGGTCAGGATGCCCAACCCGAGCGCGTCGGGCGCCTCGGTGGCGGCGAACCCGTCCTTCGTGGACTCCTCGAACGCCGCGGCGGCGGGGCGGAGCTGCGCCGGTTTGTGGAACGCCTGCCCGCGCGTGCCCGGTCGGGTCGTGAGGTAGCCGACGTCGTAGTTCCGGTTGGCCAGCACGGGGTCCAGCGCCGCGGGGTAGAGCGCGGCCACGACGTCCACCGCGCCCGCGGGGTAGATGTTGTGGGCGAGGCCCGCGACCAGCACGCCGTCCACGTCGTGGAAGGTCGCCGCCTCCAGGACGGACGTGGCCCCGCCGAGCGAGTGCCCACCGATGACCACCTTCTGGTAGGCCCGGCCGACCGAGCCAGCCCGCAGCCTGCCCACGACCTGGTGGAGCGTGTCGGCCTGGGTGAGCGCGGTCAGCGAGAGGCTGACAGGCCGGGAGCTGCGTCCGGTGCCCAGCCGGTCGACGGTGAGCGTCGCGTAGCCGGACTCGTTCATGCCCGCGCGGAACGAGGACAGGCCGAGGCTCGCGGGCAGGTCCCAGTAGGAGCTGTTGTAGGAGGAGCCCGGCACGAGCAGGAACACCGTCGACGTCGGCCCGCTCGGCTCGCACAGCCGCCCGTACATCGACTCCTGTTTCCCGGCGAGGGATACCGGGATGGTGACGTCCGAACAGGACACGGGCTCGGCCGTGGCGGACGGTGCGGACAACAGCAGGCCGGCGAGCGTCAGCACGGCCGCCGACGCCCGGCGCGCCACCGCGCCAGGACGAGAAAGAACTAAGTGTGCCACGAAATGATTTCCAATCATCATTGCTGAGATGGTTTCGGCGACGATCGTCGCGGACGGCACTCTATGTCAGTCACACCCTGCTTCGGCATCACCCGATCGGGGTGCTGACAAGAATGACAGAATGCGCTGAGATGCTCGGGGGAGTACCGAAGGTAGGTGTGTGATGATCGAACGCCCGGCCGAAATTTTCGGCGGCATTGACACGAGTGTCCCCAATGCGGCACGCGTGTACGACTACCTGCTGGGCGGAGCGCACAACTTCCCGGTGGACCGTCAGTTCGCCAGGCGGACCATGCGGATGATGCCCAACGCCGCCGACGTGCCCCGGGTCAACAGGTCCTTCCTGCGACGGGCCGTGCTCTTCATGATTGACAACGGCGTGCGGCAGTTCCTCGACATCGGTTCCGGTATTCCGAGCGTCGGCAACGTGCACGAGATCGCGCAGGAGGTCGATCCGGCCTGCCGGGTCGTTTATGTGGACAAAGAACCAATCGCCGTCGAATACAGTCGGATATTGTTGCGTGGCAATAACCGGGCCGCGGCGATCTACGGCGACCTGCGTGACCCGGACGACCTGCTCACCCGCCCGGAGATCACGCACCTGCTGGATTTCAGCGAGCCCGTCGGCCTGCTCACCCTGTTGGTATGGCACTTCGTGTCCGACACCGACGACCCGGAGGGCCTCCTGGCCCGCTACCACTCGGCGCTCGCCCCCGGCAGCTACCTCGCGCTCTCGCACATGACGCGGGACGGCGTCTCCAGGTGGATGAACCAGACGATGGACGACGCGCTCGGCCGCATCGCCGACGACACCTTCACCCGCGAGCGCGGCCGGGTCACCGAGATGTTCGCAGGCTTCGAACTGGTGCCGCCCGGTGTGGTCGAGTGCGCCGCCTGGCGACCGGAGGGACCCGGTGACTTCTCCGACGCACCCGACTTCAACGCTGTCACCTGCGCCGGTGTCGGCCGCGTCCTGTAACGCGGCGATGGCAGGTACCCACGACCGCGTGCCCATCGACGGGGACGTCACGGTGGCGAGCGCGGCGCGCATGCTCGACTACCTCCTCGGTGACGCCCGCAACTTCGCCGCCGACCGCAGGCTCGCCGAGGTGCTCCGGCACGCCGTGCCGGACATCGACCTCCTCGTGCGGCTGGGCCGTACGTTCATGCGCCACGCGGTGACCCACCTCGTGGGTGCCGGTGTCCACCAGTTCCTCGACCTGTCGGTCGGCACGACCGCGATCGGCAACGTCCACGAGGTGGCGCAGGCCATCGTCCCGACCTGCCGCGTGGTGTACGCGCACGCCGACCCGATCTCGGTCGTGCACACGAGCCAGCTCCTCGCGGACGCGGAGCGGACCGCCGTCCTGCACGCCGACCCGCGTGATGCCAGGAAGATCATGACCGCCTGCCGTGACGACAAGCTGCTGGACATCACCGCGCCGATCGGGTTGATGATGGCCAGCGGACTGGCTCTCCTGCCCGCCTCGGCCAACCTGGCGAACATGGTGTCCCGTTACCGGCGCTGCGTCGTCGGCGGGAGCCACCTCGTGATCTCCCACATCACCGGCGACCGGCGACCGGTCGACGTCACCAACCTGGTACGGGTGATGAACGCCAGCCGCGATCCCGTACAGCCGCGCACACGTGACGAGGTGATCCGCTTGTTCAGCGGCTTCGAGCTGGTGCCGCCCGGTGTGGTCGATCCGGGCCAGTGGCAGCTGGAACGGTCGCTGAGCGCGGCGGAGGAGGTCGCCGCGACCATGGTGTACGTGGGCGTCGGCCGCAAACCGGGGTCGCGGGCATGAGCACGCCCCGGTCGGAGCCCGCCGCCGAGCCCGCACGCGAGCGGGAGCTGGACAAGCTCGCGAGGAAGTGGGCGTACCAGGTGAGCATGACCGCCTACATCCCCTTGCCGCACAAGGAGATCGAGCGGGTGATGCGTGAGCTGGCGCAGGAGGTGTTCGCCGCGGTCACGACCGAGCTGTTCGACGAGGACCGGGCCGCCGCGGTCGGCGAACGGCTGGTCGAGCTGCACTGCGTCGGCAGGACGAGCCTGCGGTGCAGCGTCGACGTCCTGGCGAGCGCACTGACGGCCGACGAGCGGTTGCAGCGCACCGCCGGGAGCGCACTGCGCATCGCCAGGGTGCTCAACGCGGTGGCGTGTGGTTACACCGACAGCGTGCGGTGGCAGACCGTCGACCAGCAGACCAGGATCAACCAGGCCCTCCAGGAGGCGGTGCGGAACGCCGAACAGAGCCGCCAGACCCGCGAGGCGCAGCGCGACGAGGCGTTCGCCGAGCTCTCCCTGTTACGCAGCGAGCTCGGCCACCAGCTGCTCCACGACGTGCGGACCGGGCTGCCGAACCGGCAGTTCTTCACCACGCGGCTCGAGCAGGTGCTCAACATGGGCAGCCCGACGACCGTTTACCACCTGGAGGTCGACGGTCTCGGCACGATCTGCGACGGGCTCGGCAGACACGACGCCACCGGGTTGCTGAAGGTGATCGCGGAGCGGCTCACGAGCCTGGTGGCGGACGGGGAGGGCATGGTCGCCCGGTTCGACTCGGGCCGGTTCGCGATACTGGTGGAGACCGAGGACCGCGCACCCGACCCCGCCCCGGTCGTCGCGAGGATCAAGGCGGTGCTCGCCGAACCCGCGATCGTGGACGGCGTCGCCGTGATCATGTCGGCGAGCGTCGGCGTCGTGCAGAGCCCGCCCTACCCCTCGAACCCGGCGACCGTGCTGCACGCGGCGAACCTGGCTCTGCGCAGGGCACAGCGCCTCGGCGCGGGCCACTGGGCCACGCTCGTGCCACACGAGCGGGAGCACGAGGAGCTGTGGCTGGCCGCGACGCTGCCGACCGCGTGGCGGGCAGGCGACGTCGGCGTCGAGTTCCGGCCGCAGATCCGCCTGTCCGACGGCCGCCCCACCCGCCTCGACGCGCGGTTGCGCTGGGACCACGCGGAACTGGGCACGCTGGCGCACGACCGGTGTGTGTCGCTGGCCGAGCGGACCGGTTTCGACCGGATGCTCGGGCGCTGGCTGCTCGACCAGACCGGCGAGCGCCTCGCCTCGTGGTCGGGCGACCTGCCGGTGACGGTGCCCGTCGCGTCGGGCCAGGCGACGGATCCCGGCCTGCTGGCGACCATCGGCGAGTCCGGCCTGCCAGCCGAACGGCTGCAGGTCTCCTTCCCCGCTGGCGCGGCCGGTGGCCTCGCCACCCTCGCCGAGGCGGGCCTCGGGACGGCGCTGCACGACTTCGGCGGCACCGCGGGCGACGTGACCTGCCTGTCGGACGCGCCGGTGCACGCGGTCCGCCTGGCCTCCCGGCTGACCAGGCGGGCAGGCGAGCCGATCGTCGGCAGGGCGGTGCGGGACCTCGTCGCCCTCGCCCACCAGGCGGGTGCGATCGTCGTCGTGGACGACCTCCGCACCGGTGCCGAGGCGGACTGGTGGCGTGCCGCGGGCGCCGACCTCGCCACCGGTCCGCTCTACCCGCTGCCTGCCGAGCTGGACGACGACCTCGGCTGGTAGGTCACCGATCGGCCCGCCTGTCCACCCACCGCGAGACCGGCCGGGTGAGGATCGTGAGGATCCAGACCAGCTTGCCCCAGGTCGGGCTGACGACGCTCACCGGGATGGAGACCAGGAACACCACGCCGGCCACACCGGCGCCCACGAACAACGGCCGCAGTGCCGTGGTCGGCACGGTCGGGCGCAGCAGGCCCGCGCGGATCGAGTGGCGGCCCATGAGGATCATGAACAGGGCGGTCACGGTGAAGACGCTCGCGTAGAGGACCGGCCCCAGCACGAAGTCGTCGTCGTCGCTGTTCACCCGGGTGGCGAACGGCATCAGGACGATGAAGAACAGCCAGCCGAGGTTGAGGCGCCGCAGCGGCGCGTCCACCGCGTGGATCTTGCGGAAGAACTCGTGGTGTGCCAGCCAGAACACACCGATCACCGCGAAGCTGATCACGAAGTTCAGGTACTCGTTCGGCAGCAGCTCGACGAACGAGTGCCACACCTCGGCGTTGTCCTCGCCGTGCGGCACGGGCAGCTCCAACGCGAGCAGCGTCATCGCGATCGCGATCACCGCGTCGGAGAAGAAGACCAGGCGTTCGCCGACGTAGGTTCTGTCCTCTTCGTCGGTAAAGTGCGGACTGTCCTGAACTGCGGCGGGGTGCTGGTCCGACATGACCCGGAAGTGTGCCAGCCGTGCCGGACGGGTGATCAGGCCGCCGCACGCGCGGCGCGCGGGCGGCGTCGCAGGTCCGGGTTCTCCATGGCCGGGGGCCGATAGGCCTGGTCGAGGGTGCCGACGTCGGTGCCCGGCGGGACGATCTCGTCGATGCGGTCGAGCAGGTCGTCGAGGTGGTCCATGGTCCGGGCGCCGACGAGCGCGCTGGTGACGCCGGGGTGGGCGATGGTGAACGCCATGGCGAGGTGCACCATGGGCAGGCCCGCCTCGGCGGCGAGGGGCACGAGCCGCTCGACCACGTCCAGCCGGTGGGCGTCGGTGAGGTGCCCGACCAGGCCCGCGCGGCGGAGGTCGTTGTGCTCGTTCCCCCGCACGCGGCCGGTGAGCAGTCCCTGGCCGAGGGGACCCCAGACCACGGTTGCCCATACCGAACCGCTGGAGTGCGGGCAGGATCTCGCGTTCGATGCCGCGGTTGAGGAGTGTCCTGGTCGACGGCCTGCGCCGGTAGCCCGATCGGGTGCCCCGAGTGGTCCACTCGGGGCACGCGGGGGAGGGTGGGACCGGAGGACGACCGTGGCGATCGGAGGGGACGAACGATGACTCTGCCAACGCTCGATCATCGGGTCACCGGCTACAGCGCCCGCCAGGCGTACTGCATGGCGAAGGCCGCGGACCTGGCCTACAAGGACCCCAGGACCATCGAGAGCACCGCCCGCGAGTGGGGTTTCGAGGAGGTCCGCCACCACCACACGACGTTCACGCCGCCGTTCGCGCTGACCGACACGCAGGCCTACACCATGGCCAGCCCGACGATGATCGTGACCGCCTTCCGGGGCACCGAGCCGGTCCAAACGCGTGACTGGCTGTCGGACACCACGACGCCGCCGTGGCCGGGTCCCTCGGGTGTCGGCCTGATGCACTACGGCTTCGCCGAGGCGCTGGTCGCGGTGTTCCCCGAGGTGCGTGCCGCCATCACCGAGCTGCGCGACCAGGACCAGACGATCTGGTTCACGGGCCACAGCCTCGGCGGCGCGCTGGCGATGCTGGCGGCCGCGCGACTGCACTTCGAGGAGCCGTCGCTGACCGCCAACGGCGTCTACACCTACGGCCAGCCCCGCACCTGCGACCGGGTCCTGGCCGACGCCTACGACAAGGCGCTGGGCGGCCGCACCTTCCGGGTGGTCAACAACAACGACATCGTCGCCCAGGTGCCACCCGAGCCGGTCTTCCACCACGTCAGGGAGATCCGGTACATCGACTCCTCCGGCAAGGTACAGGAGTCGCAGCCCCTAGCGGACAACCTGCTCGACCGGGGCAAGGGCCTGACCGCGGACGCGTTCGCCCCCGGCAGCGACGGCCTCCGCGACCACCTCATGAAGGCCTACCTGACCGCACTGGAGAAGAACGTGGACTGACACCCCCTCGCCGCGCCGGGTCGGTCAGCCGTCCAGTCGGCCCGGTACGGCGTCCCGCGGTATCCGGGTTACCTGTGCGCCGGCGGAGGACCGGGCCGACGGCACGGTGCCCAGCAGCGGGATCTGGACCGAGGTCTCGGCGAGTCCGACGGTGACCCGGGGGAGCTGTGCCGGGGTGGTGGTCATACTGCTGTCGTTGCCCGCGACCACCAGTGCCAGCCGGTGCCCGGCGGGTACCACCCAGTCCGTTGTGGACAGTCGGAAGGTGATGGTGTACTTCGTGCCGGGCGTGAGGGTGCGCGGCGTGCTGAGCGACGCGTAGTTCGCCAGGTCGGCCCAGCCCCGCGCGATGACCTGCGCGTCGACCGTGGCGGTGGTGGCCGCCGTGTCGCGGTAGCAGGCGTCGTCGCCCGCACGGTCCTCGCCCCAGCACGACTCGGTGGTCAGTGTCCTGATGCCCTCGCCCGTGCTGCTCCTCGCCGTCGCCGGGCCGTAGTCGACCAGGTACGCGGACAGGTGCGCGGTGGAGGTCGACGGGGTGGCGGCGACCGTGATCCGCGAGACACCCGCCACCCGCAGGTCCGAGGTGAGCGTGCCGGTGCTGTACACCACCCGCCGCGCCGACGTGGCGTTCGGCGTGGCGATGTAGCTCGCCGGGGTCCCGGAACCGTTGTCGGTGAACGAAGCGGTCGCCGCCGCACCCGGAGCGGTCGCCAAAGTGCCCACACCCGCGACCGAACCGGCCACCGGGTACAGGGTCCGCGTCTGCGTGCCCGAGGGCGGCCAGCTCGCGGTGTCGCTCCACTGGTCGACGGCGCGCTCGACCGACACCGTCGGCTCGTTGTCGATCCCGTTCGGTACGCCGAGCAGCCACCGGTCGAACCAGCGGTGCAGCGTGGACACCCAGGTGGCGCGCCGGAAGTCGAACGGGTCGATGTGCCCGGTCTGGGACAGCCACAGCTTGCGCGGCACCGACGCGGGCAGCGCGGCGAGCCACTGGCCCCAGTTCACCGGCTTGACGTTCAGGTCGGCACGCCCGTTGACCGAGAACACCGCCGCCCTGACGTTCGCGGCGCTCCGCACGTAGTCGCGCTGCTGCCACATGGCGGTGTAGTCGCCGTTGGCCGGGGCACCCGAGGTCATCTCGGACCGCACGGCCCCGCACCGCGACCGTGCGTTGGCGTTCTCGAAGCCGGACGCGAGGCTCGTGGGTGTGCCGAAGCCGGAGAACGACACGCCGTCGGCGCGGAACCAGTCGTACCAGGAGCTGATCGCCGAGATCGGCACGATCGTGCGCAGCCCGTCCACGCCGGTGGCCGCCACGCCCTGGGTGACGCTGCCGTCCCACGACTTGCCGATCATCGCGGCGGCGCCGGTCGACCAGCCCGCGGTCACCGAGGAGCCGCCGGAGGCCGCCGAGTACGCGGTGGCCCTCCCGTTCAGCCAGTCGATCACGGCCTTCCCGGAGGCGACCTCGGCCCGGCCGCCGGTGTCCATGCAACCGGTGGACCGGGAGGACCCGCTGAAGTCGACCAGCGCGACCGCGTAGCCGCGCGGCACGAAGTAGTTGTCGTAGAACAGCGGGAACTTGACCGGCACGCCCGCCGAGTCGTAGCTCTTGCGCTCGCTCTCGTTGCCCCGCCCCGAGGTCGCGTAGTACGGGCTGGCGTCGATGATCACCGGGACGCGCTCGGTGGTCGCGGGCCGGATGATGTCGGTGGCCACGCGGTCGCCCACGCCGTTGGCGTCCAGGTCGAGCCCGATGTCCACCCACACGGTCTCCCGCACGGCGTCGGCGAACGAATGGATCGGCTGTGTCACCCCGTTCGCGACCACGAACGCGGGTGTGGCCGCTGACGCGGGCACCACCGCCAGCCCCGGCAGCACCCCGACCAGCCCGGCGACCAACCCGACTCGACGCACCATGCCAGTCACGCTAGGTCACGGTCCGCTCGCGCCGGCAGGCCCAACCGGTGATGCCAGTTGCCAACTGCCTGCGGCCGGGCGCCGCTGCGCCGGATGGCCCAATCCGGTCGTTGATCGACCTGGGGAGGCAACGTGGTTCGGCACCCCAGAGTTCTGGAGGGGCAGGAATTCCCCAACCTGGAGGAGAAATGGTGGGCCGACGGAGATTGTGGCGTGGCGGGGCGGTGGTCGTTCTGGCGTCCGCCCTGGCCGCGGGGGTGGTCGCGAGCATGACGCCGGGGGCGGTGGCCCAGCAGGAGGCCACCGCGGGCCGGGGCGAGCCGGTCTCGGTCACCCTGGTCAGCGGGGACCGGGTCGAGCTGTGGGGGACCGACAAGTCGGCGCCGCTGCGGGTCGACCCCGCGCCACGTGGCCACTCGGTGCCGTTCCAGGACTTCTGGCACGACGGCGACCGCTACGTCGTGCCGGGTGACGCGGCCGTGCTGCTGTCGCGGGGAATGCTGGACCGCGAGCTGTTCAACGTCACCGGGCTCATCCGGCAGGGCTACGACGACGCGCACACCGCCTCGGTGCCACTGCTGGTCGAGTACGCCGACGCCGGTGCGCGAGCCCATGCCGCGGTGCCCGCGGGTGCCTCGGTGCGCCGGTCGCTGCCCGCGCTCAACCTGACCGCGCTCGACCAGGACAAGGACAGCACGACGACGTTCTACGGCGCGCTGGCACCGACCAACGCCAGGAGCGCCGCCGGCGTGCGCAAGGTCTGGCTGAATCAACGGGTTCGCGCCACCCTGGACCAGAGCGTGCCGCAGGTCGGCGCGCCCGCGGCCTGGCGGCGCGGGCTGACCGGAGCCGGGGTGCGGGTCGCCGTGCTGGACACCGGTATCGACACCGACCACCCCGACCTCGCGGGCAAGGTCGCCGTCAGCCAGGACTTCACCGGGACCGGCGGGGTCGAGGACGGCTACGGGCACGGCACGCACGTCGCGTCGATCATCACCGGCAGCGGTGCCGCGTCGGGCGGGAAGTACCGCGGCGTCGCACCGGACGTGACCCTCGCGGTCGGCAAGGTGCTCGACGACGCCGGGTACGGCACCGACGACAGCGTGCTCGCCGGGATGCAGTGGGCGGCGGCTGAGTCGGGCGCGAAGGTCGTCAACATGAGCCTCGGCGGCGGCCCCAGCGACGGCCAGGACCCGATGTCGCTCGCCGTCGACGCACTCAGCCGCCAGTACGGGACCCTGTTCGTGATCGCCGCGGGCAACTACGGGGCGGACCGCACGGTCGCCACGCCGGGGACGGCGGACGACGCACTCACCGTCGGCAGCGTCTCCAAGCAGGACGTGCCGAGCGACTTCTCCAGCCGTGGCCCACGCCTCGGGGACGGCGCGGCCAAGCCGGAGATCAGCGCACCGGGTGGCGGCATCGTGGCCGCGGCACCCGCGGGCGTGGCGCCGCTCGGCGAGACCGTCGGCGACGCCTACCAGAAGCTCGACGGCACCTCGATGGCCACCCCGCACGTGGCCGGTGCGGCGGCGATCCTGGCCCAGCAGCACCCGGACTGGACCGGAGCCACGCTGAAGTCGGCTCTGGTCAGCAGCGCGCACGAGATCGCGGACGCCGGGGTGTACCAGGTCGGCGCGGGCAGGCTCGACGTGGACCGGGCGACCGCCACCCCGGTCGTCGCGACGGGCGCGGTGTCGGTGTACCTGCCGTGGCCGAACACCGGGTCGCAGGAGCGCAGGACGGTCACGTGGACCAACACCGGCACCGCACCGGTGACCCTGGCGCTGGAGGCCGACCTCGTCGACAGGCTGGGCAGGCAGGCCCCGTCCGGGCTCCTCACCCTGCCCTCGGACAGTGTGACCGTGCCCGCGGGCGGCAGCGTGCCGCTCGAACTGCTCGTCACCGGCCAGGACGGTCACACCGGGACCTACTCCGGGGTGCTCGTCGCGACGGACGCCGGGGGCGCGGTGCAGACCCGCACCGCGATCTCGGTGTACCAGCAGGAGCAGCGGTTCTCGTTCACGCCGGAGCTGTTGGACCGCAACGGTGTCGAGCCCGTCGACGAGTTCCAGTCCTCGGCGTATGTCATCGACCTGGAGACCGGCGACATCTTCTACGCCTCCTCGGGTCAGACGATCTCGCTGCCCCGCGGCCGGTACGCCGTGCACGCCGCGATCGCCACCGTGTCGCCGGGCCAGGAGTCGTCCTACACGACGATCAGCCATCCCGAGCTGAACCTGGACCGGGACCTCACCCAGGTGTTCGACGCGAGGATCGGCCAGCCGGTCATCGCCGAGCCGGACAACCCGGAGGCCCGCGGCGGGACGCACGCGTTGTACGTCATGTCCCGGGTCGAGGAATGTGACTGCCTTTACGCCTTCTACACGGATGTCGACGCGCGGTTCGAGCCGCTGTTCGCGGCGACCCTGCCCGGCACGGCGTCGGACGCCTACTCGCTCGGCACCGCGCGTCGGGCCACCACGCCGGACCTGGAGATGGTGGCGAACGACGGGCAGCCGTTCGACGTCCACCTCCAGGCGCTGATGGGTCAGCCGCCGAGCGAGGAGGCCACGCTCACGGCCGTCTACGGCGGCTCGGGTACGCCGGAGGACCTGGACAAGATCGACGCCACCGGGAAGCTCGTGGTGGTCGAGTTCGACCCGAACCTCGGCAGGGAGGAATGGCTGCGGCGGGCCCTCGACATCACCAGGGCGGGCGGCAGGCTGGCCATGTTCCGGTTCGTCGACGAGGGCGCGACACCGCTGCCGCCCGGCGACCCGGTCGAGGGTGAGCCGGTGCCGGTCTTCTACGGCCACGACAGCGGCACGGTCGACCGGCTCACCGAGCTGGTGAAGAAGGGCGAGACCACGGTCGAGTACGCCAGCCGGGCGGCCACCGAGCAGCGCTACGAGCTGCTCTACGGCGTGCGGCGGCAGGTCACCGCGCCGGTCGTCTACCGGCCGAGGACCCAGGACCTGGCCACCATGCGCGCGGCCTACCACGACAACGCGCCGAACACGGCCGGGTTCGTCGCCTTCGGCAAGCTGTTCGGCCGCTACGTCGGCACCGGGTGGTTCGCGCGGACGGCAGGCGGGCAGGAACGGGTGGAGTACTTCACCCCGACCGAGTGGGACCTCTCCGCCACTGCCGGCCCGTACCTCCAGTCCGACACCGCGACGCTCGCCGCCGACCGGCCACCCGTCCGGGTCGTCTGGAACAAGGCGGTGGTCGGCCCGTCGCTGCGCGGCACCACGAAGAACTTCGTGCCGGAGGAGCCGCATCCCTGGTCGTGGCGCAACGACGGGAAGATCAACGTCAAGCTGCCGATGTACGGCGACGCGGCAGGCAGGCCGAGGATGGTCGAGACCTTCGCGGGCAACGTCACCGGATCGGTCACCGTGTCCCGGGACGGCGTCGCGCTCGGTACCGGCTCGGTCGGCGACTTCTCCGAGTACCTGGTGCCGGACGGGGACGCGGCCTACCGGGTGGTGGCCGACGCCCGCCAGTCCGACGCGACGTGGACACTGTCCACAGTGGTCACCGCGGAGTGGGACTTCCGGTCCTCCTCGGCCGGGGATGGCAAGGCGCTGCCGATGCTCACCACCCGCTTCGACCCGGCACTGGACGTGCACAACCGGGCGCCGGGTGACCGGAAGTTCTCCTTCCCGGCGTACGTGGAGCGGCAGGACGGGCCTGCGCGGATCGCCTCGTTGTCGGTGGACGTGTCCTACGACGACGGCACGACCTGGAAGGCGGCCG
The DNA here is from genome assembly GCF_004364325.1 of Actinophytocola oryzae. Taxonomy (GTDB): domain Bacteria; phylum Actinomycetota; class Actinomycetes; order Mycobacteriales; family Pseudonocardiaceae; genus Actinophytocola; species Actinophytocola oryzae. Next base: position 24,589 of record NZ_SOCP01000033.1, read on the forward strand.
AGGTCCGGCGCGACCACGACCACTGGACGGTGACCGTGCGGCACCCGAGGACCGGCTACGTCACACTGCGGTCCCGTACGTCCGATGCGGACGGGAACCGGATGGCGCAGACGGTCGTCAGGGCGTACCAGCTCGGCTGACGGGCACGAGGCCGCGGCGGCACCACGGGTGTGGTGCCGCCGCGGGGGCCCGGCGTGCGCCCCCGCATCGGCCGCGCGATGATCGGGCCGCACGTGTGCCGCCGATCGGAGCGAATGATGAAGGCAGTCCGTTTCACCCGGTTCGGGGGGCCGGAGGTGCTCGAGATCGTGGACCTCCCGGCGCCGCATCCCGGTCCCGGCCAGGTCCGGATCGCGGTGCACGCGGCGGGTGTGAACCCGAGCGACTGGAAGAAACGCGCCGGCCAGCTGGACGAGGAGCTGCCCCAGACCATGGGTCACGAGGCGGCGGGCGTCGTCGACGAGCTGGGTGCGGGAGTCGGCGACGTGGCCGTCGGCGACCGCGTGTTCGGCCTGTCCGAGGAGGGAGCGGCGCAGGCCGAGCTGGCGGTGCTGTCCCACTACGCGCCGATCCCGCCGTCGCTCGACTTCGCGGGTGCCGCCGCGCTGCCCGCCGCCGTCGAGACGGCCACCCGCGCGCTCGACCAGCTCGGCGTCGGTCCCGACAGCACGCTGCTCGTCAACGGCGCCTCCGGCAGCGTCGGCGGTGCCGCCCTCCAGCTCGCCGCGGTGCGTGGCGCGCGGGTGATCGGCACCGCGAGCCCGGCGAACCACGACTACCTCCGCTCGCTCGGCGCCGAGCCCGTCGCGTACGGGGACGGCCTCGTCGAGCGGGTCCGCGTGCTCGCGCCCGACGGCGTCGACCTCGCGCTCGACGTCGCGGGCAGCGGTGTCCTGCCCGAGCTGGTCGACCTCGCGGGCGGCCCGGAGCACGTCGTCACGATCGCCGACTTCCTCGGCGCGCGGCAGCACGGGGTGCGGTTCAGCAGCGGGGACGCGGGCCGTGCGCTCCACGTGCTCGCGGAGATCGGCGAGCTGGTCGAGTCGGGACGCTTCTCGCTGCCGGTCGTGCGTACCTTCCCGCTCGACGAGGTCGCGGAGGCACACCGCGTCGGCGAGAACGGGCACGCGCGCGGGAAGCTCGTGCTGACGGTCAGCCGAAGCTGAGCGAGGTCAGCATCGGCCGCAGCTCACGCACTCCCGGCAGGTTCATGGCCGCGCGGGCCGACCGCGACATCCAGATGCCCCGGCCCAGGGGCAGCGGCAGGTCCCGCACGCCGGCGACACCGGGGATCTCCCTCGGCAGGCGGGCGGCCTCCGCAGGCGTGAAGCCGAACGGCATCGGGGGAGCGGTGTACCGGTCGGACAGGCGCAGGCGTCCCCGCACCGTGCGTGCGCTGAACCACTTCGGGATCGAGTCGAAGAACAGCCGTCCGCCGGGGAACCGCCCGGCGCAGTCGGCGATCAGCGACATCACCTCGGCACGTTCGAGGTACATGAACAGCCCCTCGGCCGAGACGAACACGCCGTTCGCCGGGTCGACGCGGTCGAGCCACGCCCGGTCGAGCGCCGACATCGCCAGCGTCGTGACCCTCGGCTCGTCCGGCAGGACCGCCTCCCGCAGCCTGGTCACCGCGGGCAGGTCGACCGACAGCCAGTCGATGTCGGGGTTCCGCAGGCGCCAGTAGGTGGTCTGGAGCCCTTCGCCGAGCGCGACCACCGTGGCGTTCGGGTGCGCGGCCAGGTAGTCGCGGATCTCCCGGTCGAGTGCCAGCGTCCGCAGGGGATGCGTCTGGCTCGGCCTGCCGAACCGGTCGTAGTCGTAGTAGATGGCCTCGTAGAGCCGGACCGCCCACGGGTCGTCGATCAGCGCGTCCGGACGCCGCGCTTCCTCCGCGCGGTTGCGCAGCGTCCAGAGCGTGGTGGCAGAGACACCGTCCAGCCGGTCACCGTTGATACTCACCGGCCCATCGTGGCCGGGGAGAACAGTCCTGGCTTGTACGAATGTCCCCCGGTCTACCGGCCGCGGACCCCGGGACGCACCAGACCCGCCACCGCGACGGCGATCAGCATGACGGACGCGACCGCCGCGATCACGGGCAGGATCGCCGCCTCTCCCGCGTCGGCCATCTGCCAGACCGCGTAACCCAGACACAGCACGCCGGCAAGCAGGCTCAGCCAGCACGAGCCCGCGGTCCTCGGCACGAAGTGCCAACGGTTCTCGCCGTTCATGCGAACCTCCACAGTAACGAACCGATCTTCTCGGTGGTCAGTTACCCACCACGCTGTCGGGCAAACCTCGGGCTGTGCCGCCACAATGGGCCGATGTCCTCGTACTCGGTCAACCCAGCCGGCGTCGAGCACGCCCGTCGGCTGATCGACGCACGTCAGTACGTCGTGCGCAGCCAGTGGCGTGACGCACAGCCCGTCGCCGAGGCGGAGAACGCCTATCTCGACGCGCACTCGTGGGACGAGTACGGCCGGTGGCACCTCGCGCTGACCGACGGCGCGGGCGAGGAGTCCAAGGCCCGCTACGCGTTCGTCTTCGGCGACTTCCGCCGCCTGCACCGGATGGGGCTCATCGCCTGCCACTACCGCGCGGCCGAGTGGGGGCACAAGGACGTCGAGCTGGCCGCCCACGATCTGCTCCAGTACCTCGACGACGCCAGGGGCTGACGCCGCCCGACGGGCGGGACGGCCGCCGAGGGACGAAGCTGGGGCCCATGAAGGTACTGGTCACGGGTGCGTCGGGGTTCGTCGGGCGGCGGTTGGGCGCCGCTCTCGTTGACGAGGGGCACGAGGTGCGGGCGATGACCCGCAGGGTCGCCGACTACGGGGGCGTGGGCACGCCGGTGTACGGCGACGTGCAGGACGCGGACTCGCTGCGCACGGCACTCGAGGGCTGCGAGGCGGCCTACTACCTGGTCCACTCGCTGGACGACCGGCGATTCGCCGAGCGGGACGCCGACGCCGCGCGGACGTTCGGGAAGGCGGCCGAGGCCTCGGGAGCGGAGCGGATCGTCTACCTCGGGGGGCTCGGTGACGACAGCGGCGAGCTGTCCGAGCACCTAGGCAGCCGCCGGGAGGTGGAGACGCTCCTCGGTGAGGCAGGCGTGCCGGTCACGACGCTGCGCGCGGGCATCGTCATCGGCCACGGCGGCATCTCGTGGGAGATGACACGCAAGCTCGTCGAGCGCCTGCCGCTGATGGTGGTGCCGCAGTGGGTGCACACCCGCTGCCAGCCGATCGCGGTCGCCGACGTCATCCACTACCTCGTCCGGGTGCTCGACGCACCGGACGCGCGGGGGCGGGTGTTCGAGATCGGCGGCCCCGACGTGTACTCCTACCTGGACATGATGCGCAGGCTCTCGGTCATCGAGGGCCGGTTCCTGCCGATGCTGCCCGCGCTGGTGCCGATGGTCGCACCGGTCACCTGGCTGTCCGCGCAGTGGATCGCGCTCTTCGCCGGTGTCGACGCGCAGACCAGCCGCAACCTGATCGACTCGATGAACACGGAGATGGTGGTGCGCGACCACGGCATCGAGGAGGTCGTGCCGCACGAGCCGATGGGGTTCGACGACGCCGTGCTCGCCGCGCTGGCGGAACGTGCGAAGGAGACGAGGTCCGACGCGGACGCGCTGCGATGAGGCGGGTGGTGAGGGCACTGCTGCGGCAGGTGCCGCTCGCGGACCGGGAGACGGCGGCGGCACTGCGGCGCAGGAGGAGGGTGGTCGCGGTCACCGCGGTCACCGGGGCCGGGCTGCTCGGCGCCTCGCTGTCGACGCCGCCCGGGTCACCGCGCTTCTACCGCCTCACCGCGGCGACCGCGGCGACGTGGATCGCGGGCGGCCTCCTGTCGGGCCCACTGCACCTCGGTCGCTCGTTCGGCCGAGGCGACCGCCTGACGCGACCGGTCCTGGTGCCCGCGCTGCTCGGCGTGGCCGCGTTCGCGCCGTTCTACGGGTGCGCGCTCGTGTGCAGGCGCATCGGGCCGCTCAACCGCATGCTGACGTCGATCCTCGCCTACGCCCACCGGGGGAGCGACGGTCCGGTGCTGGCCACCACCCTGCTGAACGGCGCCGCGGAGGAGGTCTTCTTCCGCGGCGCGCTGTACGCGGCCATCAGCGGCCCGACCGCGCCGATCACGGTGTCCACCGGCACCTACGTGCTCGCGACGACCGCCACCCGCAACCCGATGCTCGTGGCCGCGTCCGCCGTGATGGGCTCGGTGTTCGCGGTGCAGCGGCACGTCACCGGCGGCGTACAGGCCTCGACGATCACCCACCTCGTGTGGTCCGCCCTCATGCTGCGGTTCCTGCCGCCGCTGTTCCCGCCCCCGCCCCGCGTTCCGGGTCACACCTCGAGGTGACGCAGGAACTCCCCGGCGAGGGCCGCCCAGTCCGCGACGGGGAGGTCGCCGCCGATCACCGTGGCGGCGTAGTCGAGGTCCGCGCGGTCCTCGGGTGACCAGTCCCCTTGCCGCGCGTTGACGAGGAACTCGCCACCGCGGTGCTCCCAGTACAGCGCCCACGCCTCCTTCGGGTCGTCCGCGCCCGTCATGACCGACACGCCGTCGGCCCCGTCGGACAGGTCGGTCTCGATCTGCGGGAACCGCACCCGGTGGACCCAGGACAGCCACGTGGTCTCGAACGCGGCACCGAGCCGGCCCTTGTCGGCGGGTAGCGCGTCGCGACCGCACGCGACGAGTCCGAGCGCGATGCCCTCCGAGACGGCGTTGCGTTGCGCTGCTGGTGTCAGGGCCATGGTCACAACCTAGTGCCGGTGGGCACCTGCTCTGCGGATATACGTTCGCGAAACGGGTGGCGGACGAGGTGGCGTTAGCGTCGGGGCAAGGACTCCACGCGAAGGGCGCTGCGGTGGCTGAACCGGGTGGGCTCGGGCCGGATCCCCGGCGGGTGCGCGACCTGCGCGGGCTGGCCGGGGAGCTGGACCTGTGCCGGGTGCGGGCGGCGGCGGGCACCCTGCGCACGCGGGTCAGCCTGGAGGACCTCGTCCGGCTGGTGGGCCTGCCGCGCTCGACGCTGCACCGGTACGTCACCGGCAGGACACTGATGCCCTCCGCGGTCCTCGACCGGATCGTCATCGCGCTCGGCGCCACCCCGGCGGAGCAGCGGGAGTGGAACGAGGCCTGGTACCGGCTGCACGGCGGCGGCGCGCCCTCGGTCGTGCCGTGGTGTCTCCCGCCGCCCGCACGCGGGTTCACCGGCCGGGCACGGGAGTCGGCGGCACTCGACGGCCTGGTGCCGTCGGGGGAGGGCGTCGTGCTCGCGGCCGTGACGGGTGGCCCCGGCGTCGGGAAGACCGCGCTGGTCGTGCACTGGGCGCACCGGGTGCGGGAGCGCTTCCCCGACGGCTGCCTGTTCGTGGACCTGTGCGGCTACGGCCCCGACCGTCCCCTTGACCCCGCGCAGGCGCTCGGCACGCTGCTCGGCAGCCTCGCGCCGGACGAGCCGGTCCCCGCCGAACCCCCGGTGCGGGTGGCCCGCTACCGGTCACTGCTGGCCCGCAGGAAGATGCTGGTGCTGCTGGACAACGCGTCGTGCGCCGAGCAGGTGCGGCCGCTGCTGCCCGGCGCCGGTGCGGGCATGGTCGTGGTCACCGGCCGCGACGACCTCGCCGGTCTCGTCGCGGGCGACGGCGCGCACCCGGTCGGCCTCGACGTGCTCCCGCCGCAGGATGCCGTGGCGTTGCTGGAGAACCTGCTCGGTCCCGGCCGCGCGAGCCCCGGCCTCGCCTGGCGTTGCGGTCTTCTCCCGCTGGCGCTGCGGGTGGCCGCACTCGGTGGCCGCGTCCCCGCCGAGGGCCTCGGCTGGCTGGAGACCGGTGACCCGCGCACCGACGTGCGTACCGTGTTCTCCTGGTCGTACCGGGCCGTCGCCGACGCCGATCCCGAGGCGGCGGCCCTGTTCCGGGCGCTCGGCCGCCACCGGGGCGCGGACGTCGACCTCGCGATCGCGGCCGCACTCGGGCACACGACCCCGGAGCGCGCCGGACGACTGCTCGCCACGCTGGTGCGCGCCAACCTCGTCCAGGTCGTCCCCGGCGGCTACCGGCTGCCGCACCTGCTGGCCGCCTACGCGGCCGAACTGTCCGCCGACGCCGGACTGCGCAGCGCCCGAGGGGGATGCGAGCGGTTGCCCCTCCCGCCCGCATCCCGGGGGTTGGTCAGTTGAGGTGTCTGAGCCGGAACGAGAGGAAGCAGGCGCCGCCGCGGTTGTCCGTGTCGAAGCCCATGGTCACGGGCAACGCGCCGGTCTGCACGGTCCGGTACTGGTTCGTGCCGAGCGGCAGCGCGCCATGGCACTGGCCGCCGTCACCGTTGAACTCCCACAGCACGTCGAGCGCCACGTCGTTACGGCCGGTCGCGGTCAGCGTCAGGTCGCACCAACCGGGACGGTGGTCGGTGTCGATGGTGATCCTCGGGTCCATCCACCACCGGAAGGGCGCCGGGATCGGCAGGACCGGCACGGTCTGGGTCCCGGAGACGCCGGGGCACTGGCCGTCGGCGCCGCCGGGGCTCTCCGCGAACAGGTAGTTGAGGTTGAAGCCGGTCAGCGAGCCGTCCTGGTTGTTGAAGCCGAACCAGAGCCCGCAGCCGCCGACGCGGTTGTCCGAGTCGAGGACGAGCGGCTGGGTCCACCCACCCTCGCCGACCCACTGGACGGACTCTCCCGAGGAGCCGTCGTCGACCCGGCACTGACCGTTGTTGGCGTCGTCCTTGAACCTGACCCCGAACTCGGCCGTCGCGGTGACCCCGAGCGTGTCCGCGGCCGCGGGCGGACCTGCCACGACGACCAACCCGCCCGCGCTCAGCACACCGCACGCGATCGTCGCCAGCTTTCTGCCCAACACTCGCATCGTCATGTAGAAGCTCCTGCGTCGATGAAGTGGTACGCCGGGGCGGCCCGGTCGACGGGCCCTCCCTCGGCGTGGTCAGTGAAACACCGCGGGTGACCGCCGCGATCGCGTGTGGGACAGAGTGGGAACTATCGGGAAGCCGCGGTCAGCCCGACCCCGTGACGCGGCGCGTCAGGTCCACTCTGGACCGCACGTGCAGCTTCGCGAAGGCGCGGGACAGGTGGGTCTCCACGGTCTTGGGGCTCAGGTAGAGGCGCTCGGCGATCTCGCGGTTGGTCAGCCCTGCGGTCGCGAGGTCGACGACCTCGCGTTCCCGCGTGGTGAGGGCCGCGAGCCCGTTCTCGTCCGACCGCCGGGGTCTCGGGGCACGCGCGGCGAACCGGCGCTCGTCCCGTGCCAGCTCGGCGGACAGCCACGTCGCGGCGCTCGCCGCGTAGAGCACCTTGGCGCGCCCGAACTCCTCCCTGGCGGCGCCGAGCCTGCCGGTGCTCGCGTACAGCTCGGCGAGGAGCTGGCGGGCGATCCCCTCCTCGACCGGCGAACCCGCCTCGGCGAACCGGGTGACGGCGGTGCGGGCTGCTTCGGTACCCGCATCGGGGTCCTCGGCGGCCCACCGGACCCTGGCGAGCGCGTGGTGCGCCGTCGCCAGCTGGTGGGCGCCCGCCGACCGCTCCGCGCGGCGCAACGCCTCCCCGGCCTGGCGGCGACCGTCGTCGAGCAGGCCGCACGCCACGCTGGCGACGGCACGCAACGCCAGGCGGGAGGAGGCGGTCGCCCCGTCGGCGCTCTCACCCGCCAGCTCGGCCAGACAGCCCTGCGCGTCACCCGCGGCCAGGTACACCTCGGCGCGGCCCAGCTCGGCGAGTCCCGACCACCAGCCGCCGCCGGGCCGCCCGTCCTCACCCGACCGGCCCGCGACGCCGAGCGCTGCCCTCGGCCCGTGCTGCCACAGCGTCGGGCGCAGCCGCACTGCCATCGCCATGGCCACGGCCTCGCCCGCGTTCATGACGGCGGCGCAGTCCAGTGCCTCGTCCGCCGAGGCGAGCGCCTCGGTCAGCTGTCCGCGCCTGGTGCGCACGTAGGCGTCGACGATCAACAGGTGCGGCATGGTGTGGGCGAGACCGCTGCCGCGCGCCAGCTCCAGCGCGCGGCCGATGTGGCGGGTGGCGCGCTCGGGGTGACGCAGGTGCAGCTCCACCCACGCGAGCGGCCCCAGCGTGCCCAGCTCGGGGAGCAGCGCCGCGTCCGGTGCCGCGTCGACCAGCCAGGCCGCCTGGTCGACGTGGGTGCCCGCCGAGTCGCTCTCGTCGCACTGCAGCAACCCCAGCGCCAGCACGGCGTGCGCGGCGGGCACCAGCCCGGTGTCGTGGTCGCCCTCCGCTGCGGCGAGCGCCTCGCCCGCGTGGCGGCACACTGCGGCCGGGTCCTGGCACAGCAGGTCGACGCCGGCCAGCTCCAGCAGGGTCTTGGCGGTCGGCGCTCCGCGGGCGGGCAGCCGGTCCAGCTCGTTGGTGAGCAGTGCCCTCGCCTCGTCCAGCTTGCCGAGTAACCGGTACACGACCGCGCAGAACGCGACCGCCTCGGTCCGGTGCGGGCCGTCCGCCTGGATCACGTCGTGCAGCAGCTTGCGGCTCTCGCCCAGCTCGCCGGACAGGCCCAGGGTGCGTGCGAGCAGTATCCGCAGCTCGTCGGCCACCCCGTCGGCGGGTTCCGTGCGGTCCGACAGCAGCTGCAGCGCCCTGCGTGCCAACCTGGCCGACATCGTCGGCGAGGCGTGGCGGGTGGCGGTCGCGGCGGCGGCGAGCGTCGCGACGGCGTCCTCGTCGCCGGGACGGGCGGACCGTTCGACGTGGTGTGCCCGCACCAGCAGGGGACCGTGGCGGTCGGCGAGGTAGTGCGCGATCCGGCCGTGCGCGTGGACGCGCCAGCCCGGTTGCGACAGCCAGTACGCCGCGGCACGCACGAGCGGGTGGCGGAAGCGGAAACGCGGTCCCTCCGGTGCGGTCATGCCGGTCCTGGTGAGCACGTCGAAGGCCGCCGCGACGGACTCGTCAGGCAGCTCGGTCACGTACGCGACGAGGTCGCGGTCGGCGGGGTCGCCCGCGACGGCGGCGGCCTGCGCGACGAGCAGCGGTTCCGGGGCGAGCGTCGCCAGCTCGGCACCCAGCACGTCGAGCAGCGCGCGTTCCGGCACGATCCGGTCGTCGACGGCCTGCCTGGCGAGCGCGGTCAGGGTCTCCTCGTCGGTCTCGGCGAGCGCCCGCAGGTAGAGCGGGTTGCCGCGGGTCGCCCGGTGCAGCAGCGTGCGCCGCTCGTGGGGCTGTGTCGGGAACATCGCCGCCACGTCGTCCTCGCCGAGCGGCTCGACCGCCAGCTGGACGGCCGCCGAGTCCAGGCGTACCAACGCGTCGGCGAGACCGGGCGGCGGCTGGGCGACGCGGTGCGCCACCGCGACCAGCACCGGGCCCCTGGGCGGTCTGCGCAACAGGTACTCGGTCAGCGCCAGCGAGGCGGGGTCGGCCCAGTGCAGGTCGTCGAGCACGAGGATCGCGCCGCGCCGCCCGGCCTGCCCCTCCAGCAACCGCCGCACACCGCGGAACAGCCGGTAGCGGTCCAGCTCCGCCTGCCCGCCGCCGCTCGCCGCGGTCAGCAGGTCCAGCTCGGGCGGCGGCGCACCGGTCGCGGCGAGCCGTTCGAACGCGTCGATGAAGATGCCGAACGGGACGTTCTGTTCGAACTCCGTTGCCCGGCCACGGTTCACCGGCAGCCCGTGCCCGCCGGCCCGCTCGGCCAGCTCACCGAGCAGCAGCGTCTTGCCGACCCCCGGCTCGCCCCGGATCGCCACCGCCCGAAACGATCCGGCCATGACGTCGGCCAACGCGCCGTCGATGGTGTCGAGCTCGAACCGTCGCCCGACCAACTCCGCCCCAGGTCGCGCCATCCCCGGCCCTCCGGAAGTTCGGCGCACTCCGCTTGTCTTTTCGGAACGGGGCGGGCGACCGTTACCTTCCCTTGTCAGGGACCGCGTCGGGGCATCACCCGATGCTCGCCGCCCGTCCGGTCCGGTACCCCTGTGGGAGACCGAGACTGGGGGTGCGATGGACTTCCGCGTACTGGGGCCGCTCGAGGTCGTCAGGGACTCGCGGCCGGTGGAGCTCAACGCCGCGAAGCAACGCACGCTCCTCGCCGTGCTGATCTGCCACCGTGACAGGGCAGTGCCGCGGGACCAGCTCGTGGATGCCTTGTGGGGCAGCAGCCCGCCGAGGTCGGCGGCGGACAACCTGCGGGTGTACGTGTACCACCTGCGCCGCGCGCTGGGGGACCGCGCCAGGATCGTGCGCAGGCCGCACGGCTATGCGGCGCTCGTCGCGCCGGGCGAGCTGGACGTGGACCGCTTCGGCGAACTGGCCAGGCAGGGACGGGAAAGCAGCAACCCCCGCACGGCCGCCGCGGCGTTCCGCCGGGCACTGGACGTGTGGCGTGGCGCGCCGTACGCGGACGTCGCCTCGGTGCCCATGCTGCGCGAGGAGACCCGCAGGCTGGAGGAGTGCCGCGAGACGGTGTCGGAGCTGTACGTCGACGCGGAGCTGGCCCTGGGCAGGCACGTCGAGGTCCTCGCCGACCTGACCCGCCTGGTGGCGGCGTATCCGCTGCGGGAACGCCCGCACGCCCAGCTGATGCTCGCGCTGCACCGCGCGGGCCGCCGCGTCGAGGCCCTCGCGGTCTACGACCGGCTGCGGGTGCGGCTGGCCGACGAGGTGGGCCTGGACCCGAACCTCCGGTTGCGGCGGCTCCACCTCGCGGTCCTGCGTGGCGACGCGACGCTGGAGGGGCCGGTCGAGGTACCGAGGGTGCCCCCGGTATGCCCTTTCCCCGGCCCCGCCGCGTTCGAGGCGACCGACGCGCCACTGTTCTCGGGACGGGAACACCTTGTGGCCGAAGGCCCGGCGCGGCTCGCGAGGTGGTCGTGACGGGGCCGACCGGCAGCGGCAAGTCATCGCTCGCCCTGTTGGCAAGGACGCTCCGCGTGCTGTGGGAGCACCGCGCACCCTCGACGAGACGTTCGAGGCCGCGCACGAGACGGTGCCCTCGGCGTGTCCGCGGTGCCGCACCGGTGGCCGCCGCGGGACGAGTCACCAGCCGAGCTCGCCCTCGTCCTCCTGGACGCCCCGGCGACAGGCCGCGCGAACAACACGGCGTTCTACGTGAGCCTGTCGGGTGAACGGCACATGGTGGGGCCTGGGGGCGCCAGGATCAGCGCGGAGTGGACGGACACCCTGCCATCCTGACGGACGCGGTAGCAGGGAGACGTGCTCCCTGCCACCGCGTCGTCACGGCTCCACGACGGCCACGGTGACCCGCGACAGCGGGCAGCCCGCGCACGGCCCCGTGAGCCAGTCGTGCACACCCGCGGCGTCGATCCGTCCACGCTTCCGCGTCAGACTTCCTGTCCAACCCTCTCTAGGCGGGCTGCCACAGTTCGATGCGGTTGCCCTCGGGGTCGGTGACCCAGCCGAAGCGGCCCACGCCGTCCATGTCCTGGGTTTCCTCCGCCACCTCGGCGCCCTTCTCGCGGAGCTGGGTGAGCATGGCGTCCAGGTCGCGGACCCGGAAGTTGAGCATGGTCTGCTGGGTCCGCGACCCGAAGTACTCGGTCTCGGGTTCGAACGGGGCGAAGACGGTCGGTCCCGCCTCCTGTTGCCACATGCCGTTCTCGTCCGCGTCGATACCGAGGCAGTCCCGGTACCAGGCACCGAGCACCGCCGGGTCCGTCGCGCGGATGAAGTACCCACCGATGCCGAGCACGTGCTCCATGCCGCGATCCTGCCAGCCCCGCCATCCCACCGACGGAAACGACACGCGCGCGATCAGTCCGGCAGCAGGTCCTCCACCGTGATGGGGATGTGGCGCACGCGGATGCCGGTGGCGTTGTGGACCGCGTTCGCGACCGCGGCCGCCATCCCGACCGTGCCGATCTCGCCGATGCCCCTCGCGCCGACGGCGCCGAGCAACGTGTCCGGGTGTTCGACGAAGTGCACGTCGACCTCCTGGATGTCGGCGTTCACCGGGAGCAGGTAGCCCGCGAGGTCCGCGTTGGCGAGGCGTCCGTTCTCCTCGATGTCCAGGCCCTCGTGCAGTGCCGCCGACACGCCCCAGATCATGCCGCCCGAGATCTGGTTCCTGGCCGCCGCCGCGTTGATGATCCGGCCCGCGTCGAACACGCCGAGCATGCGCGACACCCGGATCTCCCTGGTCCACCTGTGCACCCGCACCTCGGCGAACTGGGCCCCGAACGAGCTGAACGAGTGTTTCGTCCGCTCCTCGCCCGGCGCCGACGAACCCTCCGCCGTCAGCTCGGTGCGGCCCACCGCCGCCAGCAGCTCCCCGAACGACATGCTCCGGTCGCCTGCCAGCACCCGACCGCCGGCATAGGTCACCTCGAGGCCCTCGAACGGCGCCCCGGGGCCCGACGCCAGGTCGACCAGCTGGTCGGTGATCGTCGCCGCGGCGATCATGATCGCGGCGCCGACGCTCGCGGTCGCCGTGGAGCCGCCGGACAGGCCGCCCGGGGGCAGCGCCGAGTCGCCGAGCCTCGGTGTGACCTGTGCTCGCCGCAGGTCCAGGGACTCCGCGCCCACCTGCGCGAGCACGGTGAGCAGGCCGGTGCCCGGGTCCGCGCCGGCGGTCGCGACCTCGGCCGTGTCGTCGGCACGCAACGTGACCCGCACCGTGGCCGGGAACCGGAACGCCGGGAACATCGCGCTCGCCGTGCCCATCCCGACCAGCCAGTCGCCGTCCTCACGGCCGTGCCGTGCCCGTTTCGCCCAGCCGAACCTCGCCGCGCCGATCCGGTAGCACTCGTCGAGGTGCTTGCTCGACCACAGCAGGTCCGAGCCGTGCGGGGCCGTCGAGTCGTTGCGCAGCCGCAGGTCGATCGGGTCCATGTCCAGCGCGACGGCCAGCTCGTCGATGGCGCTCTCCAGCGCGAACGAGCCGGGCGCCTCGCCGGGCGCACGCATGAACGTGGTCGGCGGGATGTTGAGCGGCACGATCCGCTGCGCCAGCGCCAGGTTCCTGGTGGTGTAGTACTCCTTGGTGTTGTGCGAGGTCTGTTCGATGAACGACCGGCGCGTGTCCGTCGCGCACCACGACTCGTGCCGGACCGCGACCAGTGTGCCGTCCGCCTCCGCGCCGAGCCCGATCTTCTGGACCGTCGCCGCGCGGGTCGCGGTCGCGGTGAACACCTGCTCGCGCGTCAGCGTGATCTTGACCGGACGGTCGAGCACGCGAGCCACGGAGGCCGCGAGGAACGCCGCGGCCGAGGCGCGTGCCTTGCCGCCGAAGGCGCCACCCACGAACGGGTTGATGGCGTGGACGGACGACTCCTTCACGTCCAGCGCGCTCGCCAGCTCCATCGCCTGGAGGTTGGCGGCCTGGTTTCCACTGTAGACGGTCAGTTCGTCGCCGTCCCACACGGCGACGGCCGAGTGCGGCTCCATCGCGGCGTGGTTCTGCGTCGCCGTGGTGTAGGTCGCCTCTACCACGACCGGGCTTGCCGCGAACGCGTCCTCGATGGACTCGACGCCGGTCGCGAGGATGGTCTGGATCGCCGGTCCACCGCGGCCCGGCGGGGCTTCCTCCGCGGTCGCCAGGCCCTCTTCCAGCGAGGTCAGGGCGGGCTTCTCGTCGTAGGCGACCGTGACGGTCAGCGCCGCGTCCCGCGCGTGTTCGAACGTGTCCGCCACGACCACGCCGATCGGCTGCCCGTAGTAGTGGACCTCCTTGTCCTGCAACGGGACCCAGGTCTCGCCGAACATCGGGTTCTTGCTGGGCCGCAGTTCCAGCGGGTCGAACGGCGAGTACACCCCGAGCACGCCCGGCTCGCCCTTCGCGGCGGCGGTGTCGATGCTCAGCAGCTCGCCGTTGGCGACCGTGCTGAGCAGGACGTAGCCGTAGACCATGCCGGGCTGGTTGTAGTCGGCTCCGTACCTGGCCGCGCCGGTGACCTTCAGCGGGCCCTCCACCCGGCCGGTCATGCCGCCCCCTCGATCAACGCGCGGACGACCGTCCGCTTCAGCAGGGAAACCTTGAAACCGTTGGCCGACAACGGTGTGGCGCCCTCCGCGGCCACCGAGGCGGCCTGCTCGAACGCCTCGACGGTCGCCGGGCCACCGCGAAGCGCGTCCTCGACCGCCGTGAGCCGCCACGGCACGGTCGCCACGCCACCCACGGCCACCCGCGCGTCGACGACGCGGGAGTCCCGCACGTCCAGCGCGACCGCGGCCGAGCACAGCGCGAACTCGTAGGACGCGCGGTCCCTGACCTTCACGTAGGTCGACCGGTGCGCCCAGTCCAGCCTCGGCACCACGACCTCGGTGATCAGCTCGCCCGGCCGCAGGTCGTTCTCGACCTCGGGTGTCGCGCCGGGCAGGCGGTAGAAGTCGGCCAGCGCGACCGTGCGGTCGCCGTCCGCGCCGGTCAGCCGGACCCGCGCGTCCAGCGCGACGAGGGCGACCGCGACGTCGCTGGCGTGGGTCGCGACGCACGACTCGCTCGTGCCCAGGATGGCGTGGTTCCGGTTGGCACCGGTGATCGCCGGGCAGCCGCTGCCGGGGACACGCTTGTTGCACGGCATCGCGATGTCGCGGAAGTAGCCGCATCGGGTGCGCTGCAACAGGTTGCCGCCGATGCTCGCCATGTTGCGCAGTTGCTGTGAGGCGCTCGCGAGCAGGGCGCGGGAGATCACGGGGTAGACGCCGGGGTGCGCGGCGATGTCGCTCATCCGCTCCAGGGCGCCGAAACGCAGGCCGTCGCTCGTGTCGATGCCACGCAGCGGCAGGTCGTTGATGTCCAGGACCTCTTGCGGTGTCAGGACATTCAGCTTCATGAGGTCGACGAGGGTCGTCCCGCCCGCGAGGAACGTGCCGGAGGTCCCCACGGCGTCGGCGACCGTCGTGGGTGCGGTCAGCTCAAACGGTCGCATCGGTACGCCTCGCCTGTTCCACCGCTGCGACGATGTTCGGGTAGGCCGAGCAGCGGCAGATGTTGCCGGACATGAACTCCCGCACGTCGTCGACGTCCTGGGCGACGGCGGCGACCGCCGACATGAGCTGGCCCGGTGTGCAGAACCCGCACTGGAACGCGTCCTGGTCGAGGAACGCCTGCTGCACGGGGTGCAGCCGGTCGCCGTCCGACAGCCCCTCGACGGTGGTGACCGGGCCGCGCACGGTGGCGGCGAGCGTGAGGCAGGAGAGCACGGGCCTGCCGTCGACGTGCACGGTGCACGCGCCGCACTGGCCGCGGTCGCAGCCCTTCTTCGGTCCGGTAATCGAGAGGCGTTCGCGCAGCGCGTCGAGGAGCGTCACGCCCGGCTCGACACTCAGTTCCTCGGCGCGGCCGTTGACTTGTAGGGAGATGTCCACCAGATCCTTTTCCCCGGGGCAGTGCTGTGGTCGGTGACGTCAGAACGCCACCCGGAACGGATATCTATCCGCTTCGGAAGCTACCGGAGCATTATCCGCTCCGCAACCGAACTGGAGTCGCTCCAGGTACATTCAGGGCGCGACGACGAGGGGGAGGCCGAGGTGACGACTGGATCGGTGAGCTCCCGCCGCGCGGACACCCGCCGCAACAACGAGCGCATCCTCGCAGCGGCACTGGAGTCGCTGACCAACGCCGACGAGCTGTCGTACAACGCCATCGCGAAGAGGGCCTGTGTCGGGGTCGGCACCGTGTACCGGCACTTCCCCAACCCGGAGGCGCTGGTGCTGGCCGTGTACCGCCGCGAGGTGCGGCATCTGGTCGACGCCGTGCCGGACCTGCTCGCGGAGTACCGGCCGGAACAGGCCTTCCGGCTGTGGACCAGCCACCTCGCCAGCTACATGATGACGAAGCGCGGCCTTGCCGACGCACTGTCCGCCGCGACCGCCGCCGCGGGCGAGGATTTCACCGCCGGCACCTACGAGGCCATGGTCGGCGCGATCACCACGCTGCTGGACGCGTGTGTCGAGGCAGGTGCCGTCCGCCCCCGCCTCGACCCGAGGACCGTCCTGCTCGCCCTCGCGGGCCTGATGCACCTCGACCCCGCCGGCGACTGGCAGCGCCAGGCCGCGGACATCACCGACCTGTTGTGGAACGGGCTGCGCGGCTGATCCCGCCGGTCCTGGCGCCACGGTCTGGTTGAGCAGAACTAGAACAGGTTACAGTTATGGCCAGGACGGTTGATCGAGGAGCGGGCATGGCCAAGAAGGTGCGGGGTAGCGGCGAGGCCGACTACGTGGTGGTCGGGTCGGGCAGCTCGGGAGCCGCGGTCGCGGGCCGGCTGGCCGAGTCCGGGGCGAGCGTGATCGTGCTCGAGGCGGGCAAGTCCGACGACCAGCTGCTGGTCACCAAGCCGGGGATGATCGGCCCACTGCACTCGGTGCCACAGCTGAAGAAGCTCGTCGACTGGGGCTACTACTCCGTCCCGCAGAAACACCTGCTCGACCGCGAGATGCCGGTGCCGCGCGGCAAGGTGGTCGGCGGCTCCAGCTCCGTGAACGGCATGGTCTACGTCCGGGGCAACCGCGCCAACTTCGACTCCTGGGCCGCCGAGGGCAACGTGGGCTGGGACGCCGACAGCGTGAACGCCGCGTACAAGCGGATGGAGGACTTCGAGGACGGCGAGAACGCGTTCCGGGGCGCGGGCGGACCGATCCGGGTCACCCGCAACAGGATCCCGCAGGAGGGGTCGCTCCAGTTCATCCAGGCCACGGCGGACACGGTCGGCTGCAAGATCCTCGACGACTACAACGCGGAGTCGCAGGAGGGTGTGAGCCGGATGCAGCAGAACGCCGCCGACGGCCTGCGCTACAGCGCCTCGCGCGGCTACCTCGGCCGGCTCGCGCAGGGGACGCTGGAACTGCAGTCGAGGGTGCACGTGACCAGGGTGGTCATCGAGCACGGCCGCGCGGTCGGCGTCGAGGTCACCGACTCCGACGGCACCAGGCGGACCGTCCGCGCGGGCAGGGAGGTCATCCTCTCGGCGGGGTTCGTCGGCTCCGCGCAGCTGCTCATGCTCTCCGGGGTCGGCCACGCCGCCCACCTGAGGGAACACGGCGTCGACGTGGTCGCGGACCTGCCCGTCGGCGACAACCTGCACGACCACATGTTCCACGCGCTGACGTTCCGGGCGTCGTCGAGCACGCACCGCGGCACGGCGCCGTTCTTCGCCCGCGGCCTGGTCAGGGAGCTGATGCGGCCCGGCACGACGTTCATGGCGAACTCGGTCTTCGAGGTGCTCGCGTTCCTGCGGACCTCGCAGGCGCGTGACGTGCCCGACCTCCAGCTGCACCTGCTGCCGTGGGCGTACGCGTCGCCCAACCAGGACAAACCGGTGCGGGCCAAGGTCGACAAGCGCACCTCGCTCACCGTGCTCGCGACGCTGATCTACCCGAAGAGCCGGGGCACGCTGCGGCTCGCGTCGGCCGACCCCACGGCGGCACCGCTGATCGACTTCCAGTACCTGGCCGACCCCGCCGACCTCGAGGTGCTCGCCGAGGGCTCGGCGATGGTGCGGGAGATCTTCGCGTCGCCCGCGTTCAGGGGCTCGATCAAGGGGGAGACCCACCCGGGCGCGGGGCTGCGGGGCCAGGAGCTGCGCGACGCGATCCTCAACCGGGCCACGTCGGTCTACCACGGCGTCGGCACGTGCCGGATGGGCGTGGACGAGCTGGCGGTCGTCGGCCCCGACCTCAGGGTCCGCGGCGTCGAGGGACTGCGTGTCTGCGACGCCTCGATCATGCCGTCGATCACCGGCGGCAACACGAACGCGCCCGCCATCATGATCGGCGAGATGGGCGCACAACTGGTCCTCTCGGACAAGTAGAGGCGGCAGGAACATGACGCTCACGCCTGTTCAGCTCACCCGGCCCGCCTCGGTGACCGACGCGTTGCTGCGTCAGCTCGTCGAGAGGGTCCCCGGCACCGGCGCGACCTGGCAGCTCACCGAGGTCTACACCGGCGAGGTACTGGTCGCGCTGCCGCAGTCCGCGCCTGCCGACATCGAGGCGGCCTACGCCACGGCCCGTGCGGCGCAGCGGCAGTGGGCGGCCACCCCGGTCAGGGAACGCCTGGCCGTGTTCAGGCGGGCGCACACGCTGTTCGTCGACAACGCGCGGACCACCGCCGACCTCATCCAGGTCGAGAGCGGCAAGAACCGGCGGATGGCGATCGAGGAAACCTGCGACCCGCCGATGGTGATGAGCCACTACCTCAAGCGGGCCGCGAAGCTGCTCGCGCCGGTGAAACGCGGCGGGCCGGTGCCGATGCTGACCACGTCGACCGAGATCCGGCAGCCGAAGGGTGTCGTCGGCATCATCGCACCGTGGAACTTCCCGTTCGCCACCGGCATTTCCGACGCGATCCCGGCGCTGATGGCGGGCAACGCCGTGGTGTTGAAGCCCGACAACAAGACCGCGCTCTCCCCGCTGCACGGCGTGCGGATGCTGGAGGAGGCGGGCCTGCCGAAGGGCCTGTTCCAGGTGGTGTGCGGCGAGGGCCCGGACGTCGGCCCGACGCTCATCGACAACGCCGACTACGTGATGTTCACCGGCTCGACGGCCACCGGCAGGGTGATCGGGGAGCGGGCGGGCAGGAACCTCATCGGGTGCTGTCTGGAGCTGGGCGGCAAGAACCCGATGATCGTGCTCGAGGACGCCGACCTGGCGGAGACCGTGCAGGGCGCGGTGTTCGGCGCGTTCGGCAACACCGGGCAGATCTGCATGCACATCGAGCGCATCTACGTGCCGGAGTCGAGGTATGACGAGTTCAGGGACGCGTTCGTGGCGGCGGCCAAGGCGTTGGACGTCCGCGCCGCCTACGACTTCGGCCCGGAGATGGGCTCGCTCGTGTCCGTCGACCACCTGGGCCGGGTGAGGTCGCATGTGGACGACGCGGTGGCCAAGGGCGCGACCGTCCTCTGTGGAGGAAGGCCCCGCCCCGACCTCGGCCCGGCGTTCTTCGAGCCGACGGTCCTCGAGGGCGTCACGAAGGACATGCTCTGCGGTGTCACGGAGACGTTCGGTCCCGTGGTGGCACTGCACCGGTACCGCACCGTCGACGAGGCGGTCGCGTTGGCCAACGACACCGACTACGGCCTCAACGCGTCGGTGTGGGGCGGAAACCTGGACGCGGCGCGTGCCGTGGCCGCACGCATCGAGTCCGGCAACGTCAACATCAACGACATCCTCGCCACCGCGTACGCCGCGAAGGGCACCCCGTCCGGCGGTGTCAAGAACTCGGGTGTCGGTGCCCGCCACGGCGACCAGGGCCTGCTGAAGTACACCGACGTGCAGAACATGGCCGTGCTGAAGAAACAGGTGATGGGCGCCAAACCGGGCGAGGACTACGGCAAGCACGTGGAACGCATGCTGTCCGGGCTGAAGATGATGCGCAGGACACGCATCCGGTAGACCTGGACGTGATACCGTGCGGTCGGTCGTGGAACTGGGGGGTTCTCGTTGTCCGACACGCGTGACGCCGTCGACCGGGCGGCGGTCGCCGTCGGCTGGCACGGCTCCGTCACGCCTCGGCTCGCCTGGGGGACGGTCGAACGACGGCTCGGCACGCCGCTTCCCGGTGACTACAAGGAGTTCATGAGCCGGTTCCCGTCCGGGATGTTCCGTGACGTGATCCGGTTGTTCAACCCGGTACAGGGCAAGGAGTTCCTGGCGGAGTTCAGGGAGGACTTCGACCGGCTCCTGATCGGCGTGGAGATCCTGTGGGAGGAGTACGGCACGTATCCGCCGTTCCCCCGGCCGGGTGGGTTGATCCCGTTCGCGTCGGACTCCTCGGGCGGGTCACTGATGTGGCTGCCGTGGACGCCCGACGTCGACCGGTGGCACGTCGTCCACCTGAGCAGGAACGTCGTCAGGGGCTACAACAGAACCAGACGGTCGATGACCTCGGTGATGCGTGAACTCGCGACCAGCCGAAGCAGTCGCAACATCCTCGAGTGGGACCTGGCCGACACCGGGCGCACCTTCGAGCCGTTCACCTGAGGCGGTCACCGACCTCGGCGCGTGGCGTGGTCTGCCGGGAACGTGACCCGGACGGTGGTACCCCGCCCGGGCGCCGAGGTGACCCCGACCGTGCCGCCGTGTGCGGTCGTGATCGCCTCGACGATGGCCAGGCCAAGGCCCGACGAGCCGCCGCCGCGGCCGGGATCGGCGCGGTAGAAGCGGTCGAACACGTGCGGCAGGTGCTCGGGCGCGATCCCGTCGCCCTCGTCGTGGACCGCGACCTCCACCTGTTCGTCCCGCGTACCGACGGAAACCGTGACCGGCGTGCCCGGTCGGGTGTGCTGCACCGCGTTGCCGACGAGGTTGCGCAGCACCTGCTGGATGCGTGGCCCGTCGCCGTCGACGACCGCCTCCGCTGCCCCGCGCATGGTGATGACCCGGTCTGCGCTGACCACCCGTGCGTCGTCCACCACCTCGCCCGCCAGCGCCACCACGTCCACCGGCTCCCGGTCCAGCGGCTGGGCCGCGTCGAGCTGGGCCAGCAGTGACAGCTCGTCGACGAGCAGCCGCATCCTGCCCACCTCCGCCTGCATCCGTGCCATGGCGTGGTCGAGCTGTTCCGGGTCGCGGAGACCACCCTGCGCGTACAGGTCGATCCACCCGTGCATGGTCGCCAGCGGCGTCCGCAGCTCGTGACTGGCGTCCGCGACGAAGCTGCGCAGCCGGTCCTGGGCGCGTCGCTGCGCGTCGAACGCGTTCCTCACCGCGGTGGCCACGGCGGCCTCCGGGCCGGCGAGCAGCGCGATGACGGCCAGCCGCCACCGGGACCGCTTCACGGCCGCACCGGCCGCAGGCTGTACCCGAAGCCCCGCACGGTGTGGACCATCGACGGCCCGCCGAAGTCGATCTTGCGGCGCAGGTTGGAGACGAAGCGTTCGACCACGCCCGCGTCGCCGCCGAAGTCGTACTGCCACACGTGGTTCAGGATCTGCGCCTTGGAGACCACCCGTCCGGTGTTGGCCAGCAGATAACGCAGCAGCCGGAACTCGGTGGGGGACAGCTCTACTGGGCGCCCGCCCCTGGTCACCACGTGCCGGGCCTCGTCCAGCTCGAGGTCGCCGCAGCGCAGCACGTCCTCCGGCTCGGATGGCGGCACGCGGCGGGCACGCCGCAGCAGCGCCTCCAGCCGCGCCGCGACCTCCACCACGTCGAACGGCTTGGTGAGGTAGTCGTCGCCGCCCATGCGCAGCCCACGCACGCGGTCGTCCAGCTCGTCGCGGGCCGTCAGGAACATCACCGGCACGTCGACACCCCGCGTGCGCAGCAGGTGCACCAGGTCGAAGCCGTCCGTGCCGGGCAGCATCACGTCCAGCACGATCGCGTCGGGGGTGCGTGCGCCGATCGCGGTCAGCGCGGCGGGCACGTCGCCCGCCGCCTCGACCTCGAAACCCGCGAACCGCAACGCGGACAGCAGCAGCTCTCGCAGTCCCGGATCGTCGTCCACCACAAGGATGCTGTTCTGTGTCATGGCCTCGCTCCGCTCGGCGCTTCGCGGCCCGTTCCCGGCGCTCGGTCCCTATTCCACCATCACGACGGAAGGCCGCTCCACGTCCAGGTTCGGCAGCACACGGTCGAGCCACCGCGGCAGCCACCAGGCCCGGTGCCGGGCCAGCGTCAGCACCGCGGGCACGAGTGTCATCCGGATCAGGAACGCGTCCAGCAGGACCCCCACCGCGAGTGCGAACGCGATCGGCTTGAGCGTGGCGTCGCCGTCCGGGGCGAAACCGGCGAAGACCGCGACCATGATCAGGGCCGCCGCCGCGACCACGCGTCCCGAGGCCTGGAACCCGTTGGTGACGGCGCCTCGCGGGTCGCCGCCCCGGACGTACTCCTCGTGCATGCGGCTGACCAGGAAGACCTCGTAGTCCATGGCCAGGCCGAACAGGACCGCCATGAGGATGACCGGCATGAAGCTGATCACCGGCCCGGTGTGCGGAACGCCGACCAGCTCGGCGAGCCAGCCCCACTGGAACACCGCGACCACCGCGCCCAGCGACGCGCCGACCGACAGCAGGAAGCCCAGCGTCGCCTTCAGCGGCACCACCAGCGACCGGAACGCGATCATCAGCAGCAGGAAGGCCAGCCCCACGACGATGAGGGCGAACGGCACGAGCGAGGCACCGAGCAACTCGGAGATGTCGATGCCGATGGCGGTCGCGCCGGTCACCCCCACGGACGTCCCGCCCGCGGCCTCGAGGTCGGCCACCACCCGGTGGGTGCGTTCGTCCTGCGGGCCGGTCTCGGGGATCACCCGCACCAGCGCGTACCGGCCGTCCGAGGACAGCTGCGGTCTGCCGACCGCGGCCACTCCGTCCACCGCGCCGAGCCGGTCGGCCAGAGCCTCGGCCGTGTCGCCCCCGGTCCGGAGGTCGGCGAGGACCACCAGCGGGCCGTTGAACCCCGGTCCGAACGCGGCGGCCGTCAGGTCGTACGCCTGCCGCTGGGTGCTCTTCGCCGGTGCGGAACCGTTGTCGGTGAGCGCGAGCCGCAACCCCGCCGCGGGCAGGGCCATGACGCCGAGCACCACGACGACGGCGAGCGTCGTGACCAGTGGGCGGCGGGTGACGAGCCGGACCCAGCGTGCCCCCAGCGTGGACCTGCCGTCGTGTCGGGCGGCACGTGAGGCGGGCCGGGGCCGCAGCCGCTCCCCGGCGAAGCCCAGCAGCGCCGGGATCAACGTGGTCGCGACCAGTACGGCGACGAGCACGGCACCTGCCGCGGCCAGTCCCATCGCGGTCAGGAACGGGATCCGGACGACGGTCAGCCCGGCCAGGGCGACGAGCACGGTGAGGCCGGCGAAGACGACGGCGGCACCGGCCGTGCCGATCGCGCGGGCGGCGGACTCGGCCACCGTCATGCCGGACGCGAGCTGTGAGCGGTGTCGGCCGACGATGAACAGGGCGTAGTCGATGCCGACCGCGAGACCGAGCATGAGGGCGAGGGCGGGTGCGGTCGTCGGCAGGGTCACCGCGCCCGTGACCACGGTGAGGCCCGCGACGGTCGCGCCCACCCCGAGCAGCGCGGTGAGCAGCGGAAGCCCGGCCGCCACGAGCGACCCGAACGTGATGACGAGGACGACGAGCGCGATCAGCAACCCCAGCGCCTCGGTGCCGTGGCCGCTCTCGGCCTCGCCGTGGACCGAGCCGCCGACCTCCACCCGCAGCCCCGCCGCGCGAGCCGGTCGGAACACCTCCTCCAACGCGTCGAGCGAGGCGCTCTCCACGCGGACGGCCTTCTCGCGGTAGGCGACGGTCGCCAGCGCGGTGCCACCGTCGGGAGAGATCAAGGGGCTCGCCACCCCGGCGACCTGGGGCGCGTTCGCCGCCGCACGCAGGGTCCGGTCGATCACGGCCCGGTACCCGGCGACACCCCGTCCGGCGGGCGCGACGAACACCACCTGCGCGGAGGCACCCGCGGCGCCGGGGAACTGCTCGGCGACGGTGTCCAGGGTCTGCTGGGCGCGCGAGCCGGGGATCGAGAAGTCGTCCTCGTAGGAGCCGCCCGAGGTGGCGGCGAGTGCCCCGGCGGCGGCCAGGACGACCAGCCAGGCCGTCAGGACGGTCCGGCGGCGCCGGTGGGTCCAGGCGCCGAGCCGGTAGAGCAGTGCGGCCATGACGTGTGCTCCCGTGGTCGTGGATCCAGGAGCCTCATCGCACCGCCCGCACCTGAGGACCCACCGCCCGCGAAGCTGACGGTTACCTGACGGCCGGAAGGCCTAGGCTCGGCGGGGTGACAGGTCGACTCGTCACCGAGACGCTCGACTACGACGGTGGCCGGCGGGTCACGGCGTACGTTCCGGCGGCGCCACCCCGGGCCGTCGTGTACGCCGGCGACGGTCAGTCGATCGCGTCGTGGGGAGGCGTTCTCGAGGCGCCCGGCCTGCCGCCCACGATGATCGTCGCCGCGCACCGCCTCGACGACGAGACACGGCGGATCCACGAGTACTCACCGGGCGAGAGCACGGCCGACTTCACCTTCGACCCGGCACGGTTCGCCGCCCACGAGAGGTTCTTCGTCGAGGACGTGCGCAGGTGGGCGCGGTCGCGGTTCGGCCTCGCGCTGCCCACCGAGCGGACCGCGGTGTTCGGTGTCTCGGCCGGTGGCGAGCTGGCGCTCGCCATGGGGCTTCGCCATCCCGACGTGTACGGCACCGTCTTCTGCGCGTCGCCGGGCGGCGGGTACCGGCCGCCCGCCGTGATGCCGGCGTCGCTCCCGCGTGCCTACCTCGTCGGCGGCACGCGGGAGCCGTGGTTCCTCGCGAACGCGACCCGGTGGGCCGACGCGCTGCGTGGCGCCGGTGCGGACGTCGTCATGACGGAACGGGCCGGGCCGCACGGCGGCGCGTTCTGGCGCGAGGAGCTACCGCTGATGGTGGCGTGGGCGTTCGCGCCCTGAGACTCAGACGGCCTTCGCGACGGCTATGGCACCCGCCAGGCGTTCGCCCGCCTCGTAGAACATGTACTCCACGCCGCCGTCGTTGCCGAAGGACGGGGCGGCGCAGCGGCCGTTGTCCGGGGCGCCGGACAGGGGTGTGTGGAAGACACCCAGGTGGTTGCGCTTGGTGAAGTCGTTGCCCACCTCGGTGATGAGCATCTGACCGCCGTGACCCCTGTCCCGGTGGTAGATCACATAGGTGCTGCCGCCGCGGGTCTCGACCGTCGGGGCGCCGATGTCCTGGGCACCGACGTCCTGCGGCCGGATCAGCGGCGTCTGCGAGAAGGTCCAGTTCCGTGCGTCGGCCGACCAGCCCCAGCCGATCGAGCGCCGGTTCGTCGTGTTGTTGATCATGAACACCATCACGTACCGGGCGCCGAGCGCGGGCAGGTCGTGGCGGACCACCCTCGCGTAGGAGGTCTCCGTGGTGCCCGACGGCAGCATCGACGTGGACAGCACGACCTTGTCGTAGGTGAAGTCGATGCCGTCCTTCGACCGCGCAAGCCGGGTCGTGGTGTTCTCCCCGTGGAAGTACAGCCACATCTCGCCGACGTCCTCGTTCCACAGCACGTGCGACGACGAGACGTGCGAGACGTTGTAGTACGGCGCCCAGTTGTTCCTGACGATGGGGTTGTTCGGGTACTCGGTGAACGGCCCGTCGAGGTGCTCGCCGTAGCTCAGGCAGATGCCGCCCGGCGCGTCGTGCGGCGCGTAGTACAGGTAGTACTTCGCGAGCGGGTTCGGCACCCGGCCGCGGGCGCCCCGGATGCACGGGAAGATCAGCTCGCCGGTCGGGTTGTACCGCAGCTTGCTCTTGTCGAACGCGACACCGAGGTAGCGGTAGTCGGGGAAGCCACCGGGGGCGGCGGACGCGGTGCGGGGGAGCGCCAGACCGATGCCGATGCCCGCCGCGGCGCCGAGGAGGGTTCGTCGAGTGAGGTCAGCCATGGCTCGACAGTCCCTGTGACGTGTGCCACCGTCAAGGTGCTAATACGTATTAGTCCAAACACGGTCGTTTTTGGCCCGAACAGTTGACGAAACGGCGCGACACGGCGTTGGCTCCTGCTAATCCGCATTAGCGCGAGGAGCACGAGATGCCGCCAGGACGCCCGCCACGGCAGGCCGACATCGCCAGGATCGCCGGCGTGTCGCAGGCCACCGTGTCCGTCGTGCTCGGCGGCAACCGCGCGGGCGTGCGCATGGCCGACGAGACCCGCCGCCGGGTGCTGGAGGTGGCCGAGGACCTCGGGTACGTGCCGCACCCGGTGGCGACCCGGCTCGCCTCCGCACGCACCAACATGATCGGCCTCTACACGTTCCGCACCACGTTCCCGACCGACGTCGCCGACTCCTACTACCCGATCCTGGTCGGGGTCGAGGAGGCCGCGGCGTCGCTCGGCCAGGACCTCGTGCTCTTCACCGGCACGACCGGCGGGGGAACCCACAGCGCCGCCGCGATCCGCAGGGTCCGCATCGCCGACGGCTGCCTGTTCTTCGGCAGGCACGTGCCGGGCGAGCCGATCGCGCGGCTGGTCGACTCCGGCTTCCCGCTGGTCTACATCGGACGCAGGCACGAACTGGCCGGCCGGATCCCCTACGTGGGCGCGGACTACGTGACCGCGTCCGCCGACCTCGTCACGAGCCTGCACGACCTCGGCCACCGCACCATCCGCTACGTGCGGGAGAACGACGACGCGCCGCCGTCGGCCGACCGCGAGCACGGCGTGCGCAGGGCCGCCCCGGATGCCGTGCTCACCCGCCTCGAACACGGCACCCTGCCGGTCGACACCGTGCGGGGCTGGGTGCGTGACGGCGTCACCGCGATCGTGGTCGAGGAGACCGACACCGGCGCCGCCTACACCGCGGTGCGCCGCGCGCTCGACGCCGCCGGACTGTCCACACCGGACGACGTGTCGCTCGCCGTGCTGGGCCGCCCGCCCACACCGGACGGCGGCGTCACCGGCTTCGAGGTGCCGTTCCGCGCCATGGGCGGCCAGGCCGTCCACCTGCTCGTCGACCTGATCACCGAACAGGAGACCGTGCCGCAGCGCCTGCTGCGGTGCCCACCCGTGGCCGGCCGCACCGCCGGCGCAGCACCGAAGAGGAGCTAGTCCCAGATGCCCGAGCTGGAGACGGAGATCGCGATCGTCGGTGGCGGCCTCGGCGGCGTCGCCGCGGCGCTGGCCGCGGCCCGCGCGGGCCACCGCGTGGTGCTGACCGAGGCGACCGACTGGCTCGGCGGACAGCTCACCGCGCAGGCCGTGCCGCCGGACGAGAACCCGTGGATCGAGCGCTTCGGCGCCACCACCACCTACCGCCAGCTGCGGGAGGGCATCCGCGACTACTACCGCCGCCACTACCCGCTGCGTGCCGAGGCGCTGCGCCACCCAGCGCTCAACCCGGGCGCCGGACGGGTGTCCAAGCTCTGCCACGAGCCGAGGGTCGCGCTGGCGGTCATCGAGGCGATGCTCGCACCGCACCGCTCGGCGGGTCGCCTGACCGTCCTCCTGGGACACCGGCCGGTCGCCGCGCACACCACGGGCGACCGGGTCGACGCGGTCACCGTCGCCGACGAGGCGGGTACGCGGACCGCGATCAGCGCGGACTACGTCATCGACGCCACCGAGGACGGCGACCTGCTCCCGTTGACCGGCACGGAGTTCACCGTCGGCGCCGAGTCGCGGGCGGAGTTCGACGAGCCCCACGCGCCGGAGCACGCGAACCCGGCGAACCTGCAGGGCATCACCTACTGTTTCGCCGTGTCCCACCACAGTGGACAGAACCACGTCATCGACCGCCCGGCCATGTACGACTTCTGGCGCGACTACACCCCCGAGTTCTGGCCGGGTCCGCTGCTGGGCTTCACCGCACCCGACCCGCGCACCCTCGAACCGGTCACCCGCACGTTCGAGCCCAACCCCGACGGCGACCCGCTGGCCATCTCCGCCGACCAGAGCGACGACGCGGGCGACAAGGAACTGTGGTCGTTCCGGCGGGTGCTCGCCCGCGGCCTGCACGACACGGGCGCGTTCGACTCGGACATCACGCTGGTCAACTGGCCGCTCAACGACTACTGGCTGCGCCCGGCGCTCGCGGTCGACGGCCACCCGGACGAGGTGGCACGCGCGCACCACGAGGCCAGGCAGCTGTCGCTGTCGGTCCTGTACTGGCTGCAGACCGAGGCGCCGCGCACCGACGGCGGCACCGGCTTCCCCGGCCTGAGGATCCGGCCCGACGTCACCGGCACCGCCGACGGGCTCGCGAAGTCCGCGTACGTGCGGGAGTCGCGGCGGATCCGGGCCGTCACCACGGTCACCGAGCACGACGTGTCGCTCGACCTGCTCGGCCCCACCGGCCGCCGCGCCCACGAGGACTCGGTCGGCGTCGGCAGCTACCGGATCGACCTGCACCCGTCGACCGGCGGCGACAACTACGTCGACGTCGCCAGCGTGCCGTTCGAGATCCCGCTCGGCGCGCTGCTGCCGCGCCGGGTCGTGAACCTGTTGCCCGCGGCCAAGAACATCGGCACGACACACCTCACCAACGGGTGCTACCGGCTGCACCCCGTGGAATGGAACGTGGGCGAGGTCGCCGGACACCTCGCCGGGTTCGCGCTGCGCCGCGGCGTGACCCCGCACCAGGTCCGCGAGGACGACAAGCTCTTCGACGAGTTCTCCCGCCTGCTCGAGGCCACCGGTGTCGAGAGGCACTGGCCCGAGGTCAGGGGCTACTGAGCCATCAGAACCGAGGTACAGCAATGACGCTACCGAAGATCCGGGTCGGCATCGACGTCGGCGGGACGTTCACCGACGCCGTCGCCGTCGACGCCGCGACCTACGCGCTGCTCGGCCAGGTGAAGGTGCCGACCAGCCACGACCACGACGACGGCGTGGCCTTCGGCATCCTCACCGCCCTGGAACAGCTGCTGGCACAGGTCGGCGAGGCCGAGGTGTCCTTCCTCGCGCACGGCACCACGCAGGCCACCAACGCGTTGCTGGAGGGCGACGTCGCGGTCGTCGGCATCGCGGGCATCGGCACGGGGTTCGACGCGTTCGCAACGAGACGCCTGGCCGCACTGGGAAGGACGGAGCTGGCCCCAGGGCGGCGGCTGCCGGTGCGGTTCGCGTCCGTGCGGGACGCGGGCGATCCCGTGCGGGTCAAGGAGGCCATCGCGAGGCTGACCGGCGACGGCGCCGAGGTGGTGGTCGCGGTCGAACCGTTCAGCGTGGACGATCCGGCCGGCGAGCGGGCGGTGATCGCGGCAGTCCGCGAACAGGGCCTGCTCGGCACGGCGACACACGAGATCACCGGCCTCTACGGGCTGACGCGCCGCGCCCGGACCGCCGTGTTGAACGCTGGCATCATGCCGCGCATGGTCGCCACGGCCGACCTCGTGGACCGCAGCGTGACCCGCGCCGGGATCTCCGCGCCGCTCATGGTGATGCGTGGTGACGGCGGCGTGATGTCGTTGCCGGAGATGCGTCGCAGGCCGCTGCTGACCGCGTTGTCCGGGCCCGCCGCCGGGGTCGCGGGCGCGTTGATGGGGGAGCAGCTGTCCGAGGGCGTGTTCCTCGAGACCGGCGGCACGTCCACCGACATCAGCGTCGTCCGCCGCGGCCGGGTGCAGGTGCGCCACGCCCACCTCGGCGGGCACGAGACCTACCTGCCCGCGCTCGACGTCCGGACCGTCGGTCTCGGCGGCGGCTCGATGATCCGACTGCAGGGCACCACGATCGTCGGCGTCGGGCCGCGCAGCGCGCACATCGCGGGCCTGCCCTACGCGTGCTTCGCCGACGCCGCGGCGCTGGCCGGCGCCACGGTCGAGTCGGTCGCGCCACGACCGGACGACCCGGCGGACTACGTCGTGCTGTCCACGAAGGACGGACGCTTCGCGGTCACGCTCACGTGTGCCGCCAACGCACTCGGCGTGGTCCCGGCCGACGCCTACGCACACGCCGACCCCGAGGCGGCACGCCTGGCACTCGCGCCGCTCGCGGCGGTGCTGAACCTGTCCGTCGCCGACGCCGCCCGGGCGGTGCTCACGCAGGCGGTCAAGCCGGTCCGCGAGGTGGTCGACACCCTGCTCCGCGACTACCGCCTCGACGGGCCCGCCCTGGTCGGCGGTGGCGGCGGGGCCGCGGCGGTCACGCCGTTCCTCGGCGACAGCATGGACCTGCCGTGGCGGATCGCCGCCCACAGCGAGGTGATCAGCCCACTCGGCGCCGCACTCGCACTGGTGCGGGAGTCCGTCGAACGGATCATCCCCGGTGCGTCCAACGAGGACATCCTGGCGGTGCGGACGGCGGCGGAGACCGCAGTCGTCGAGCAGGGCGCGGACCCGGCCGGCGTCGAGGTCGACGTGACCGTGGACCCGCGCCGCAACCTGGTTCGCGCGGTCGCCACCGGCGCGACCGAGCTGCGCACCCGCGACCGGGCGGCCACCGTGGACTGGGCCGCCGTGCGGGCCGAGGTGGCCAGGTCGACGGGTGTCGACGAGGTCGAGGACATCGTCAGCACGCCGCGGTACCGCGTGTTCGGCGCCATGGCCAGGCGTCCGGGGCTGTTGGGTCGGTTCACGCCCGCGGTCCGGCAGGTCCGCGTCGTCGACCAGGAGGGCGTGGTCCGCCTGCACGCCACGGGTGCCCACGTCGAGTCGACGACCGCGGGCGAGGCACCGACCGTCCTGGCCGCGCTGGTGGCCGAGCACACGAGGGTCGGCGACGGCGGCTCCCGCGCACCGGCCGTGTGGCTGCTGGTCGGCCCGAAGATCGCGGACCTGTCCGGCGTACTCGCCACCGACCAGCTGCTCGCGCTGATCGGCGCCGAGCTGCGCGCCAGGTCGTCGGACGAACCGGTGGTCGCGATCCTGGAGGACCGGCGATGAGACACCTTCTGTCAACCTCAGGCCGCTGTGGGCGGTTGAAGGGCCTTGGAGCGGTTGCGAATGTGAATGTTCTCGTCGTAGCGGACGCCTT
>NZ_SOCP01000034.1 GCF_004364325.1 Actinophytocola oryzae
GTTGACCACATTCGTTCTCGGCCAAAACGGCCGACTTCTTGGCCACCGTATGCCTAACTCGGCGTTTTTTCCACGCGACTCGCCCATTTTCCCCGTTAGAGGAGGTTGGTTTCGTTGCCTGGCTGCCCTATTCGCGGAGCTTGCGGAGCGAACATCGTGCACTGTCGCGGACCTTGCGGAGCGAACGTCGAGCACTGTCGCCGGAGCTTGCTGAGCGAACATCAAGCACTGTTGATGGCCTCAGGACGCGAGTGTAGTGGTAGTTGGCTTCCAGGGTTCCCTTGAGGCCTCGAAAGACCCGATCTCCCCCTCGTGCCGCAAGGTGAGAGCGATGTCGTCGAGCCCCTCGAGCAGGCGCCAGCGGGTGTAGTCGTCGATCTGGAACACCGCCGTGAAGTCCTTGGCACGCACCGTCTTGTCCTGCAGGTCGACGGTCACCTCGGTGCCCGGTTCGGCCTCCAGGAGCTTCCACAGCAGCTCCACGTCCGACTGCTCGCACTGGGCCGCGAGCAGACCAGCCTTGCCCGCGTTGCCACGGAAGATGTCGGCGAAACGGGCGGAGATGACCACCCGGAAGCCGTAGTCCGACAGCGCCCAGACGGCGTGCTCCCGGGACGACCCGGTGCCGAAGTCCGGCCCCGCGACGAGAACGCTGCCTGCCCGGAAGGGTGCCAGGTTCAGCACGAACTGGTCGTCGGCACGCCAGGCCGCGAACAGTCCGTCCTCGAAGCCGGTCCGGCTCACCCGCTTGAGGTACACGGCGGGGATGATCTGGTCGGTGTCCACGTTGGACCGGCGCAAGGGCACCCCGACGCCGGTGTGCGTGGTGATCGGTTCCATCGGTTATGCCCCTTTCAGGCCAGGTCGCCAGTACTGGTGGTCGCTCCCGCGAGCAGGTCGTCCGGGGAGGAGAGGGTGCCGCGAACGGCCGTGGCGGCGGCCACGAGCGGGGAGACCAGGTGCGTGCGGCCGCCCTTGCCCTGCCTGCCCTCGAAGTTGCGGTTCGATGTGGACGCGCTGCGCTCCCCGGGTGCGAGCTGGTCGGGGTTCATGCCCAGGCACATGGAGCAGCCCGCCTGCCGCCACTCCGCGCCGGCGTCGAGGAAGACCTGGTGCAGCCCCTCGGACTCGGCGGCCTCGCGGACCCGCATCGAGCCGGGCACCACGAGCATCCGCACGCCGTCGGCCACCCGATGACCCCTCAGCACGGCCGCGGCGGCCCTGAGGTCCTCGATCCGGCCGTTGGTGCACGAGCCGAGGAAAACCGTGTCCACGCGGATGTCACGCAGCGGCATGCCCGGTTCCAGGGCCATGTAGGCGAGTGCCTTCTCGGCCGCGACGCGCTCGTTGTCGTCACCGATCAGCTCGGGGTCGGGAACCCGTTCGGACAGCGGCAAACCCTGGCCGGGGTTCGTGCCCCACGTCACGTACGGGGTCAGCGCGTCGGCGTCGAGGTGAACCTCCTCGTCGAACTTCGCGTCTTCATCGGTACGGAGGGACAGCCAGGTCCGCACCGCCTCGTCCCACAACTCGCCCTTCGGCGCGTGCGGGCGGCCCTTCAGGTAGGCGAACGTGGTCTCGTCCGGGGCGATCATGCCGGCGCGGGCGCCCGCCTCGATGGACATGTTGCAGACGGTCATCCTGGCCTCCATCGAGAGCTTCTCGATGGCCGAGCCCCGGTACTCGAGCACGTAGCCCTGCCCGCCGCCGGTGCCGATCTTCGCGATGACCGCGAGGATGACGTCCTTGGCCGTCACGCCGGGGTGCAGCTCGCCGTCGACCGTGATCGCCATCGTCTTGAAGGGACGCAGCGGGAGCGTCTGCGTGGCGAGCACGTGCTCGACCTCGGACGTGCCGATGCCGAACGCGAGGGCGCCGAACGCGCCGTGGGTGGAGGTGTGGCTGTCGCCGCACACCACGGTCATGCCGGGCTGCGTGAGGCCGAGCTGAGGCCCGACCACGTGCACGATGCCCTGCTCGGCGTCACCCATCGGATGCAGCCGGACACCGAACTCCGCACAATTCTTGCGGAGCGTCTCCACCTGTGTGCGGGACACGGGATCGGCGATCGGCAGGTCGATGTTCACCGTGGGGACGTTGTGGTCCTCGGTCGCGATGGTGAGGTCCGGCCTGCGGACGGTTCGGTTCGACAGGCGCAGCCCCTCGAACGCCTGCGGGCTGGTGACCTCGTGCACGAGGTGGAGGTCGATGTACAGCAGATCCGGCTCCGCGCCGGATCCCTGCCGGACGACGTGCTGAGCCCATACCTTCTCGGCGAGTGTTTTTCCCATTGCCTTCTCACCCATCAACTTCGGCAGTTCGGGGTTCCCACGTTCTGAAACACTGGACATCCCATATAGCGGGAACTTAGTATCGAGACGTGGGACAGCATAGCGGCATCGGCGTACTGGACAAGGCAATGGCCGTGCTTCAAGCGGTGGCAAAGGAACCCTGTGGCCTGGCCGAGCTCTGCACGCGCACCGGCCTGCCGAGGGCGACCGCGCACCGGCTCGCGGTCGGTCTCGAGGTGCATCGCCTGCTGCGCAGGGGAACCGACGGCCGGTGGCGGCCGGGCGCCGCGCTGGCCGAGCTGGCGGGCGGTGCGGTCGACCCGTTACTCGACGCCGCGAGCTCTGTCCTGCCAAGGCTGCGCGACCGGACGGGCGAGAGCGTCCAGCTCTACCGCCGCGACGGCATCCACCGCGTCTGCATCTCCACCGCGGAGCCGCCGAGCGGCCTGCGTGACACGGTGCCGGTCGGCGCCCGCCTGCCCATGACGGCGGGCTCCGGCGCGAAGGTCCTCGCGGCGTGGACCGATCCGGCCACCCAGCGGGCACTCCTGACCGACGCCGTGTTCGGCGAGCGGGCACTGCTGGAGGTCCGCCGCCGCGGTTGGGCGCAGAGCGTGGCCGAGCGGGAACCAGGCGTGGCAAGCGTCTCCGCTCCCGTCCGCGACGCGGCCGGTCAGGTCGTCGCCGCGGTTTCCGTGTCCGGTCCCATCGACCGCATGGGCCGCCGCCCCGGCGCGCGCTGGGCCGCGGACCTGCTGGCCGCCGCCGAGGCGCTGCAGTCCCGCCTCTGACCGTCCACAGTGATCGTCCCGGCCCGTCCGAAGTAGACGTCAGGAGACCGTGCCGGTGTGGCCGAGCCAGCGTTCGCGCCAGGCCAGGCGCAGGCGGATGGCGCTCGCGGGCAGGTCGTCGGTCTGGAGGCGGGCGATCGACTCACGCTGGGCCCACGGGCACAGCTCGCTGAGCAGACCCGGGATCTGCGCCTCCTTCACCCCGTCCACCAGGGACACGGCGATCTTCGCCCGGCCCGTGACGTACCCGTTCGGGTGAGTCCTCGCCCGGTAGTAGTCGATCCGCGCGAGCGCCACCCGGTCCGTCGCCGCGAGCAGCTGCTCGGCCACCAGCTCCGCCACGTCCAGCCTGCGCAGCGCGTCGGAGAGCGGCACGCTCCACGACAGCCACAGCGGGTGGTCCACCGTCGCCAGGGACTCCTTCATCGGCGGTCGCATCGGTCCGGTGCGCAGCACCCGGTAGTCCGTCGCCGCGGAGTCCGAGATGCGGCTCTTGCCCCGGACGGCCTGTCTGCGGGTCAGACCGCACTCGCTCGCCGTCTGCCCGAGGCCGTCGGCGATGCCCACCGTCGCGCTGGACAGGCGGGCACGGCCGATCCGTGCGGGGGCCAGCGGCACCACCATGTTGATGAACGCGATCTCCTGCATCGACGACTCGGACACCGCGAGAATGCCGACGTTGCGGGACATCAGGTCCGACGCGATCGCCGCGGACGAGCCGAGCCGTGCGGGTCCGACGAAGGTCAGCAGCTGCACCGCGCTCGGCCGGATCGCCGGTGCCCAGCCGAACAGCGCCGCCTTCCGCTCCTCGTAACGCCCGCGGTCCGGCGGCAGCACCGACCACCACTCGCCCCGCACCCGGCCGAACCGCCGGTCGGCCACCTGCAGTCCGAACCCGTTCTCCGTCGCCAGCAAGGCCAGCGCGCTCATCACCGCGATCCGCGTGCCGTGGTTGTCGTGCTCGAGGCCGACCAGCATCCGCAGCGCCATCCCGTTGGCCACCCTCGGGGCCTCGCCCGACCCGTCCACGCGGAACTGCCTGCCGGGGTCGCGGAACGGCGCGACCGGGGACTGCAGGAACAGCACCGGTGCCCCGCCGCCCGCGGTGGCCGCCTCGGTCATCCCCTGGTACGCCAGGGTGATCATCAACGAGTCGGCGTAGGTCGGGCGCCACGGGTCGTGGTCGAGCGTGACGAGGATCTCCACGCTGTGTTCGGTGTCGTAGAGGAAGTCCGGGTTGATGACCACGCTGCCCGCGAACAGGCCGCGTGCGTGCCCGTTCGTCTCCTCCCGCCGCACCGCGATCCGGCTCGTCGTGACGCCGTCCTGCTGTTTGCTCGGCGTCACCGGGGTCCACGTGTGCACCTGGAACCCGACCCCGGCGACGTGGAAGGCCAGCGTCTCGGTCGCGGTCCGGTCCGGTGCGGTCGGCGGCACGACCTCCACCGCCGGGAGCCCCGTCTCCGGACCGTCGTGGGTGATGTCGAACAGGACCGAGGGACTACCCGCGGTCGCCGCGCGTGCGGCGACCGCGGCGAGCGCGGGGTGGCGGAGTCCCGGGTTAGGCATCGTCTGTACCCAGCGTGGAGAACTCCGCGCGGCAGCGTTTCCAGCGGCGCACCGGGCGCCTGCGGATCTCCTGCACCAGCCAGATCGGGCTCACCTTGTTGACCGGCACGCGTCGCCGCCGTTTCATCGCCTTGCCCGTGCCGTCCAGCCCCACCAGCAGGAACAGCATGAGCAGCGCCAGCATCGCGTACAGGAACGGCTTGTCCAGCGACCCGGCCCGTCCGGACGCGACGAGCAGCGCGAGCGCCCCGGCGATCATCACCGACGTGTACGCCACGTACCGGGGGAACAGCCGCAGCTGGCCCAGCACGGTCTTGTTCGACGGGATCTCCAGTCGCGACAGCAGAAGGCCAGGCACGAGCAGGAGCATCGTCACGATGGCGTCCGCGGACGAGATCGGGCCGCCGTCCTCGATCCTCGGCTGGAACCACGCGCCGAACTCGCTCAGTACCGGGACGCCGCTGAAGAAGTCGGGCTCCATCACGACCCCGAACCCGACGACGAGGATGAGCACCGCCAGCAGCAGCTTGGCGACGTTGGACGCGAGCGACGGCGGGTCGTCCACGAGCGCCATGTAGACGGTCGAGGTGACCGGCTCGATCGAGTCGGGGTCCGCGCCGAACGGGCGGCGCTGCCACTGCGCGTGGCCGGCGTTCTCGCGCGGGTCGTTGTCCACGTGGACGTCCTGGTCCACCTGCGTCTCCTCCAGCTCGCTCGCGAGCCGCAGCAGCGCCTCCCTCGGCAGGAGCCCGTCGGCCAGCTTGCGGAAGTAGTCCGCCTCGTACAGGTTCGCGAACCGCTCCAGCCGCGTGACGATGGGTTGCTCCAGCACGAGCCCGGTGTCACCGTTCTGGATCGCGGCGGGTCTGGCCGGGAACCGGGGCGGGCGGCTCGAGAACGTCGCGTACCTCTCCTCTATATACGCGCGGAACGACTCGAGGTCGGTCTGGCGCCGCCTGCCGAACTCCGCGAGCCTGCTGGCGATGCCCTGCAGCTCCAGTTCGAGCAGCTTCGGCGCGATCGTGCGGAGGTTGTCGTAGCTGTCGGCCACCGCACGCATGTCCGCGACGAGCGACTGCAGCGCGGGCGCGTCGACGTCCGTGGTGAGGAAGTACCTGCGGACCTGGATCTCCGAGGGCACCTCGGCCGTCACGTGGTAGGAGCTGACCGCTCGCGGGATGAGCGTGGAGTACCGAACGGTGAACTCGTGCCGGATGCCGACCCAGCGCGCCAGGAAGTTGCGCGGGTTCACGTGTTTGCTGCGTGCCGGGATGACCGGCGCCTCGTACCGGATGAACACCTGCGCCTTGTTCGTGGGCATCGCCACCACGAGCAGGTACTCCGACGAGGCGATGTCGAGCAGCCGCAGGAACGGGCTGTCCGGTTCGAACAGCTGCGTCACGGCCGCGGCGGCCTTGTCGCGGATGCTGTCGGAGTCGGTCGCCCTACCGCCGTCGGCCGGCGGTGGCGGAAGCGCGCCGACGATCGGACGGCCGCTCGTCACCATGGCGGCGATCGTGGCCTCGATGAGCCAACGGGACCGGTTGTAGCTGTGGCGGATGCCGTGCAGCAGCTCCTTGGGGTCCTCGGTGCGCCGGTCGGACGTGAGGAACATCCGGAAAGCACGGCACAGTCCGTGGATGAGCGCCCGCCCGTTCTCGACCTGTGTGGTGCGGGGCACCACGTTGCCCGCGCCGTCACGCACCACGAACGAGGCCTGGTCGAAGCGGGACTGGCGGGAGACGGGCAGCCAGACCGATGTCGGCTCCTCGGTTCCCGGATCGGTGCGCAGGGCCCATTTCTGCTCGGCGGTCAGCGCGTTCATGTTGATGTCGATGCTGACCGTGCGCGCCATGTGGGTGGAGTCGGCGAGCGTCAGCGCCTCGCTCATCCGGTCCACGTGTTCCAGCCGCAGTCCCGTCGCGAGGAGGTTGAGCCCCAGTGCCTCCTGGTAGCCGTCGTGCTGTGGCGGCGCGGTCGGAATGGGAGTTCTGCGCAACGCGAAGAGAAAACGCCGCAGTCGGTCGCCATCCACCGCGCCCACATTACCGAGTGTGTCCGACAAATACACTCGGCTGTGTGAGTTGTCCGATCTTTTGTCGGACCTTTGTCAGCGACGGGCGAAGTCAGGGGCGTGTTCCGACCGGATACCCCGGCCGACGACATATGCCGGGATACGCCGGAACCAGGGGAACCGCCGCATCACGCGGACGGGCAGGGGCAGCTTCGTCGCGCGGGCTATCTCGACCTCGCCCGCCAGCGCGGGCCGCAGCACGCGGGCGTGCAGGAAGCGTTGTACGCCCTGGACGACCAGGGTCGGCAGCAGCCTGCGCCGCTGGACCTTCGCGAGGTCACGGGTGCCGACCGTGCCGTCGAGCAACGGCTTCGCCAGGAGCCGGGCCGTGGCCACGGCGTCCTGCACCGCCAGGTTGATGCCGACGCCACCGACGGGTGACATCGCGTGCGCGGCATCACCAATGAGCAGCAGGCCGTCGCGGTACCAGCGGGGCAACCGGTCGACGCGGACGTCGAGCAGCTTCACGTCGTCCCACGACCGGACCGCGTCGACACGGTCGGCGAGCCACGGCGCCACGTCGGCGATGCTCGCGACCATCGTCGACACCGGCTGCGTGCGCTGGTCGGCGTCCGAGCCCTTGCGGATGAGCGTCGCGGTCTGCCAGTAGTCGTCGCGGTCGAGCATCACCACCGCGCGCGAACTGCTGAAGAGCCCGACGACACCCTTGGGGTCGTCGGCCTCGCGGGGCAGGCGGAACCACCACACGTCGAGCGGCGTCGGGTAGTCCCTGACGCGCAGGCCGGCCGAGGTGCGCAGGACGGAGTGCCTGCCGTCCGAGGCCACCGTGAGGTCGGCGCGGATCTCGCCGGTGTCACCCGCGGCCGTGCGGTACTTCACGCCAACCACCCGTCCGTGGTCCCTCAACAGGTCGACGGCTTCCGTTTCCATGCGCAGCGTGAACGACGGCTCCTGCTTGGCCGCGTCGGCGAGCAGGTCGAGCAGGTCCCACTGCGGCACCATCGCGACGTAGTTGTGCGGGCCCTTCAACCGGGTGAAGTCGCCGAACTGCACGACCCCGGCGGGTGTCGGGAGGCCGACCTGCTGGACGTGGCTCTGCGGCAGCTTCGCGAACTCCTTGCCAAGGCCCAGCTCGTCGAGCAGGTCGAGGGTCGTGGGGTGCACGGTGTCGCCCCGGAAGTCGCGGAGGAAGTCGGCGTGCTTCTCCAGCACCGTCACGGTGACCCCGGCACGCGCCAGCAGCAGTCCCAACACCATTCCGGCGGGACCGCCACCGACGACGAGACAGGTGGTCTGTTCCGACTGGTTTCGCTCTCGTGGAAGGTCCGCCGTTGCCATGACCCCAGCTCCTCAATTCAATCGGCGTTGAATAACCTCAGGATGCACCTCAGCCCCAGATCAGTCAAGGCGAATACCCTGATCGGGCCATAACGGAGGGTGGGCCGGCTTCAGCCGTTTCGAGGAGACCGCACTGCCGAGACCGTGTTCGTCACGTTCCGACAGGCTGGTAACGCGACCCTCGCGGGAAGCGATACAGCTTAATCGGCTTCCGGTGGAGTGACGCGCACTTGATCGTGTCAGACCACGAACAATCACCTCTATAGCCGAATCGCTGGGTGCCCC
The DNA here is from genome assembly GCF_004364325.1 of Actinophytocola oryzae. Taxonomy (GTDB): domain Bacteria; phylum Actinomycetota; class Actinomycetes; order Mycobacteriales; family Pseudonocardiaceae; genus Actinophytocola; species Actinophytocola oryzae. The sequence goes on from NZ_SOCP01000034.1 coordinate 8,310, forward strand.
TGGCGGCCTAACCTCTGCTGATGACCTTTGGGCTCGTGCCGTTCCCTGCTGCCTCCGACCGCTCACGCTCACCCGAGCTGGCGGCGGAACACCGGCCGCCGCGGATACGGGCCGTCTGCCTCGACATCGACGACACCCTCGTCGACTTCACGAGCTCGGCGAGGCGGGCCGTGTGCGACCTCATAGGCCGCGACGACATGTGGTCACGCTGGCAGCGCACGACGGACGAGCACGTGCAGAGGGTGGTCTCGGGCGAACTGTCGTACGAGGCGATGCACAAAACCCGGACGAAGGCGTTCTTCGCAGACCTGGGCGCCCTGCTGGACGACGACGTGGTGGCCGCACTCGAGGAGCGCCGCTGCACCCAGCTCCGCACGACGTGGCGCCTGTTCGCCGACGCCGTCCCGTGCCTGGACTGGCTGCGTGCCGCGGGCTTCAAACTGGCGGCGGTGACCAACGCGTCGGGCAACCACCAACGAGCGAAGCTGGCGGGCCTGGGCATCGCCCGCTTCTTCGACACGCTGGTCATAGCGGGCGAACTGGGCGCCGCGAAACCCGACCCAGTGATCTTCCACACGGCCTGCGCACGGATGGGGGTGCCGCCGTCGGAGACCATGCACGTGGGCGACCTCCTGGACACGGACGCCATCGGCGCCAGGGATGCGGGGCTGCACGCCGTGTGGCTGACCCGCTCCGGGCCGTCCAGGTCCCCCGAACCCGGCGTCCAGACCATCGAGGCCCTGGCTGACCTGCCGGAACTACTGGTCAGCGAGTACCGGACGCCGCCCCTGGCACCGTCCGAAGGGGCCGATTACCGCCTGCGCGAGGGCGTGGTCTAACATCTTCTCCGGTGCCGCTGGGAGCGAACACGCCCAGTGGTGACCTTGGGGTATGGTGTAATTGGCAGCACGACTGATTCTGGTTCAGTTAGTCTAGGTTCGAGTCCTGGTACCCCAGCAGAGAGAACTAAATCGAGTCTGATAAAGTTCACTCTGGTCGCGGCCCCGTCGTCTAGCGGCCTAGGACGCCGCCCTCTCAAGGCGGTAGCGCGGGTTCAAATCCCGTCGGGGCTACATAGTCTGACCAGGCCGTTTCCCTCGGGAGACGGCCTGGTCTGTTGTGTGTGACATGGATTCGTGGCATGCCGCGCTCAAGGGTGAACCCGGCAGTGGCGCGACTCGCGACGGCGTGTTCTTACGTGGTGTCGCTTTGGTAATTCAATCGTGTGATTGTAATTTGCTTTTTTGCTGTTTCTGGCAACTCGTGAGGCTGTTGTAAGGGCTACTCCTGGATGTTGCCGGTGCGATCAGCCCGTTGTATGACCGGGTCAGTACCTGCGAAGTTCGCTCCACCGTGCCTGTCGGCACCCCTCGCCAATGTGGCGAGGGGTGGCCGACAGGCGGGTCAGCTGGTCGTGCTCAGTATGTGTAGCTCAGTCCCGACTTGTACGGCGTGAGAGTTCGCTGACTCACCACACCTCGGTACGTGTACCAACCCCACTTCTTGCACATGAGCTGGTAGCTCAGCGTGTTGAAGGAGCCGGAGCCGACACGTACCCGCGGATAGATCACGTTGTCACCCCAGTCACCGGTCGCGGGGCCACTCGAGTAGGCGTCGACTGCCCAGTAGATGCCGACGACCGAGCCGCCCGCCGGGCAGTTCCACGACCCGAAGTTGACCCATACGTTTCCTCCTGTCCATGCCTGGGCGGGAGCGACCATGCCGAACATGAGACCAAGAGACGCAAGGGCAACGGCGAGGGCGCGGAAACGCCACCGGGAACGACGCGGTCTCAGCATGCCACTTGACGTCGCTGACGATGTGCCGTCGTCCTTGCCTTCGGTGACACTGTTCGGACGATGGAGAATTGTCACCTATAACCTCCTTCAGGAAGCAAGTCATGCGGAAGGGTTCGTCAACGGCATCGTTTCATCGCAAGGTTCGTTACTCGTTTGAAATATTTATTCATCCTTTGTGGAGAAGGTGCTGAATGATCACACTGTGATGTTTGTGGTTTCCTTGTGTGGTCAAGGTTGGACAATCACCATCGGGCTCGGGTTGTTATTCAAGGCGTAGATACTTTCCGATGGTGTAACGCGGTGGCATGGTCTGTCGAGACTCCAGGTGGTCGGGAATTTCGCGGGCTGGAGATGCTTTGTCTGACGTTTATCAGGTTGTCGCCGGGGTGGTGCTTGGGCTGGCCGAGGGATCGGCGTGCTGACTTGGTTGGCGGCGCTGCGTGTCCGTGAACACGACGCCGACCTACGTGCGGCGACCTGGGACCGCCGCGGGATGTCCAGCGTGCTCGCCGCCGCATGACCGGGCAGGAAGCTGGCGGCCCCCGTGGGGTGTGCTCGCACCCGTCTCTGCCGGGCCGCGTCAGTACCCGGTGCATCCTCGCCGTGCTGCTCGCCGCAATCAGCTGCGGCAACACCGAGTCCGACAACCCGTGCCCCTGCAGAACACCAACCTTGCCGAATGGCTGCTCATCCGAGCTGCGGGCAGTAGGGCTGCCGGACCTGTCCGCAGCGCTGGTCGACTCCACCCACCTGCGTGCCCTAAAAGAGGGACCACACACGGGGTCGAGTCCGGTCGACCGCCGCAAGCCCAGTACCAAGCACCACCTGATCACCGACACCACCGGCATCCCCTTGGCCATCACACCGGCGGCAACTGCAACGACGTCACACACAACTAATCCCGCTCATCGACGCATCTCGCCGATCCGGGGCGTAGTTGTACGCACGGGTGGTTAACGCCTTTCTTCTGACCGAGAACAAGAACATGGTAACGGCGCCGTCGGAATTATCGACCTACCGTTCGACATTGTGGACTTCGGTGAACCACCTTCGCTACGGGAGGGCTCAATGGTTCGCGAGCACGTTGCGGATCTGCGCGCGATCGTCCGGGAGGAAAGGGGACGGTGGTCGGATTCCGCACTTCTCGCTCGGCTCGATCCCGGAGTGCTCCAGGAGTTCCTCGACGCGAGCGTGCTGGTGCGATTCGACCGCAACGCCGTGCTGGTCCGACAGGACGGCACAGACACCGACATCTACCTGCTGCTGTCCTCGTACGTGAAGGTGACGGCGAAGTTCGGGGACGGGCGGTCGGCGTTGCTCGCCATCAGGGCAGGCGGTGACGTGGTTGGTGAACTCGCGGCGTCCGGCGGCGGTCGCCGGATCGCCACGGTCATCGCCTGCGCCAAGGAACCCGTCTACGCGGCCAAGATCGCCGCCACCGACTTCCTGTGGCTCGCCTCCCGGCACCCGGCCTCGCTGGTGTTACTAACCAACGCGCTGGGGCGCAAGCTGACCACCGCCACCAGGCGCCGGGTCGACAACTCGGGCAGGCCACCGCTGATCCGGCTGGCGCGCGTCCTCGTCGAACTCGCCGACGACCACGGGGTGGCACTTACCGACGAGAGTGTCCTCATCGGCGTCGACCTCACCCAGTTTGAGCTGGGCAGCCTCATCGGCATGCGTGAATCGAGCGTGCTGCGGGCATTGCGGGAGCTGAAGCAACAAAACCTGGTGGACACGTCGGGCCGGAGGCCGGTCGTGCGAAATCTCGAAATGTTGCGCGCGATCGCCTATCCGGCCGAGGACACGGTCAAATGACGGTTTGTGCCGGTGAACGGCCGTGCTGGCACGACACTTCCAATCGCAACACCGGCCGAAGGGAGGACCTCGAGTGACTGGAGTACTGACCTGTGCCGAGCACCTGGAATGGATCGCCGCCGCCCTGGAGCGCGCCGACCTCACCGCCGTCCAGCGCGCGACGGCCACGGCGCGGGTGGCCAGGGCGCGGGAGCGGATGGCTGACGCCGAACTGCACGTCGCCGTGCTCGGCGAGACCTCCAGCGGCAAGAGCACGTTGCTGAACGCGTTTCTCAAGCAGCGGCTGCTGCCCTCGTCGGCGCGGGTCACCACCCGCACCACGCTGACCATCCGGTATGGGCCTACGGCCCAGGTGACCGACGGGGCGGCGGTGTCGGCGGCGTCCGGCGGGCACGGTGCACTGAAGGGAACGCTCGACCGGTTGCTCACCGGCGACGCCGCCGACGAGGTCCGGGACCTGACGTTGTCGTGGCCGTCCGCGCTGCTCGGCGAAGGGGTGACCATCACCGATACCCCGGGTTTCAGTGTGGACGACGCCGGCCACCGGGCCCGTGCGGTCGCCGCGGCGGAACGCGCCGACCTCGTCCTCGTCGTCGTGCCGGCCGTCGCCGCCATGTCCTCGGCGCTCGCCGACTTCCTGGCCGGCCCGCTGCATGACCACCACGACCGGTGCGCCTTCGTGCTCACCAAGATCGACCTGGTCGACGAGGCGGAACGGGCGGACGTCCTCGACGCGACCGTGCGCAGGCTGCGTGAGCTGGGCATCGCGGACCCCATGGTGTTCCCGTGCGTGCCGGAGTCGGTGCTGCGCACGGTGGCCGACCCCGATGCGGGCCAGACGTTCTCCCAAGTGGAGGCCGACCTGGTGATGTTGACGAACGAACGGCGGCAGTCGGCGATCGCGGCGACGCTGTCGGGGCTGCTCGCCGAACTGCTACAAGCCGTAGAGCAGGCGGCACTACGGCGTGGCGAGCGGCTGGCCGAGGCGGAACGCGAGATCGCCCGGCTCGTGGTGCCGGATTTGCGCGCGTTCCTGGAGAACTGGTCACAGGAGGCCATTTCCGCGGGCAGGCGCGCGATCAATGTCGCGCTGGAGGCCGCGTCGCGTCCCCGCTTCGCCGCCGACCTGGAGACCCGGCTGCGCACGGCGGTCAACCGGGACTCGGTCACCACCGGGGCCAAGATGGCGAAGGTGGCCGTCGAGACCATGCGCACCCGGCTGCGTGCCGAGGCGGAACGGATCCTGTCCACCGCGGGTGCCGACGCCAACGCGGTGCTGCGCACGTCGGCGACCGACCTGGCCGACGAGTTCGCCGACCAGTTCCGCAGGCTGGCCCGGCTTGCCGGTGACGAGCGGGTGCCCGAGATCCCGGCCGCGATCGGCGCCACGCGGGTGCCGGTGCCGGACCTGGACGGTGCGGACGACACGCTGACCGCGGTCGGCAGTCGGCTCTCGTCGTCGGCGGCGCTGCGGACCAGTGGAGGCGCGGCGATCGGTGCGGCGGCCGGGAGTGTGCTCTTCCCCTTCCCGCTGGTGGGGACCGCGCTGGGCGCGTTGGTGGGCGGCATGCTCGGAGCACCGGGTGTCACGGCCATGCGGACGCGGTTCGTCGCGGAGGCGTCGCCGGTGCTGGCCGATGCGCGGTCGGCCGTGGCCGCGCTCGTCCGCGCGGCGGTGGACCGGCTCTTCGTCGACTACACCGGCCGCGTCGACGGTGTGTGCCGTCGGTACCTGCGGGACTGGTCGGGCGAGATCGAGGATCTCGCGGCGCGGGAGGCCGCAGCCCGTGCCGTGCTGGCAGAAGAGATCGCGTGCGCCGCGGCCACGGCGAAGGACGCACGTGAGCGACGCGAACAGATCAACCGGCTGCGTGCCGCGATGAGCAGGCGGCCGGTCCGAATCGGTGCAGGGGAGACAGCATCATGAACAGCACACGGTCCGACCTGGCACGTTTGCTGCCCGGGTGGCTCCGGGAGGCGCGTGGCCTCGCCGACGGGCACCGGCTCGACGCCGTCGCCGCCGCGCTCGGTTCGCTTGCCGCGCAACGGGGACGGCCTACGTTCCGGGTCGCCGTCGTCGGCGAGTTCAATCGCGGCAAGTCCACGCTGGTCAACACGGTGATCGAGCGGGAGTTGCTTCCCACCGGCCAGTTGCCCGGCACGCTCGCCGAGGTCGCGGTGCGTGGCGTGGAGCAGGTCGAGGCGTTGCGCCTGACATGGCCGGACGGCAGGCGGCAGACGGGCGCGCTCGACCGGCCGGACCTGTGGCGCGACCTGGTCGACCGGCCTGCGCCGTCGGACGGGACCGACGCGGGCCCCGCCCGACCGGGGAACGCGGTCGCCGAGGTGGCGGGCACCTGGCTCACGGGACTGAACCTGGAGCTGGTGGACACGCCGGGTGTCAACGACGGTGGCACGGATGGGTATGAGCAACTGCGCCGGTCGGTGTCGGCTGCGGACGGCGCGCTGTTCGTGGTCTCCGCGCTCTCACCGCTCGGCACGACGGAACGCGGGCTGCTGGCGGAGGAGCTGCTGTGCAGGCATCTCCCGCACATCGCGGTCGTGGTGACGATGCTCGACCGCGTCGACGAGGGGGACCGCGACGGTGTCCTCACCGGCTTGCGGGAACGGCTCGGCGCGTTGCCTGGCCGCGGTGCGCTGCCGGTACTGGCCGCACCGGAGCCGGGCGGGCAGGGGCCGCGGCTCGCGGACCTGCGTGAGCTGATCGGCGGCTGGGCGGGGGAGACCGACCGGGGCCGGTGGCGGGACCGGCGGATCGCGGCCGGCACTGCGGACCACTGCGACGGCATGACGCGGCTGGCCGCCGAGGCGATGGCGGCTGCCCGGCTGTCCGAAGCGGACCAGCGGCGCCGCGCGGAACAGGCGGCGGCCGACCGGGCCGAGGACGAACGGGTCTGGGACGAACTGCGGATCGACGTCGGGGCCCGGCGGCTGGCGACCGCACAGCAGCTCCGGGACGTGCTGTACGCCGAACGCGACGACATCCTGGACAAGCTGCGCGAGGAGCTCGCGACCGCGCGTGACCCGCACGCGTGGTGGCAGCACGAGCTGCCTGCCCGCATCCGCTGGCACCTGTCGGTCGCCGCGCGGTCGGCGGAGAGCACGCTGCTTACCCGGCTCGCGGGCGACGGCGAGTGGCTGGACACTGAGGTGCGCCGCAGGCAGCCGGCGGCCGGGCCGAGCCCACGGCCCGCGGCGCTGCGACTCAACACTGGGCAACGGGCTGGGGGTTCGGCCCCGCCTGTCAAGGACGACCTCGATAAGCTCCGGATCGCCGCCCGGGTCGGGGCGCAGGGCGGCGCCGCCATCGGCTACCTCATCGCCGCCGCCCGGCACGCGCGGTTGCCGGTGATCTACAGCCTCGGGTTCAGCGTGCTGAGCAGCGTGATCGCCGAGGCGGCCATCCGTTCGGCCATCGAGGCTCAGCGGCAGCGGATCGACGCCCTGCTCGTGCAGACCGTGGACGACATCATCGCCACGTTCGCGAAGAAGGCCGCAGCGACCGCCGACGAGCTGTACCGGGATGTCGTCGAGCACCTCCACGACTGCCACCGCGCCTGGCGAGAATCCTATGTGGACGTTCTCGGTGCCGGGGCGGGGCAGGAACAGACCGTCGACTGGACCGCGCTGGCGACCGCGGCGGCGAGTCTCGCGAGCCGCATCCGCGCCGAACTCACCCGATCCGTTTCCGACCTTTCCGAGAAGGGGAACTGATGTCCACGGCATCGCAGAACGGCGACTTCGCCGTCGCTGACGTCCAGCGCGACCGGCTCATCGAGATTTGCGGGCGACTGGAGGCCGCCGCGGAACGGCTCGGCGACTCCGGTGCCTCGGCCACCATCGCCGCCCAGGTTGACGTCGTCCAGGACGACGCGTTCCGGGTGATGTTCGTCGGCGACTTCAACCGCGGGAAGTCCACACTGGTCAACGCGCTGCTCGGGGAGCTCGTGCTACCGGTGAAGGCGGTCGAGACCACCGCCGTGATCACTTATGTGCGGTACGGCGGCGAACGGCTCGCCAAGCTGGTGCCGGCCGACCCGGCGGCTGTTCCGGTCGAGATCGACCCGAAGGACCTGATCGATCGGATCACCGTGGACACCAAGGACCCCGGCAAGCCGAACCCCTACCAGTTGGCGGAGGTGTCGTGGCCGCTGGAGCTGTGCAGGCACAACGTCGTGATTGTCGACTCACCCGGGCTGAACGTGCACGACACCCGCGACCGGATCACGCAGGAGGAACTGCGCAAGGCAGACGCGGTCGTGTTCGTGCAGCACGCGATTGCCGCGATGAGTACGGCGGAGACCCGGTTCCTGACCAACCACCTCGGGTCGCACGACCCGTTCTTCGTGTTCACCCGCTTCGACGACATCGACGCCCACGAGCGGGCCGGTGTCATGGCCGACGCGCGGGCACGGCTGGCCGCCGTGCGCGGCAAGGACGTCGACGTGGGCCGTACGTTCTTCGTGGACGCCAGGGAAGCGCTGCGCGCGCGGGTGGCGGGGGACGAGAGCCGGTTCTCCTCATCCGGTGTCGCGGTGCTGGAACGTGCGCTGGAGCGGTTCCTGGTCCAGGACCGGCACAAGGCCAAGATCTTCCCGAGGGCACGGGTCATGCGCGACCTCAGCCACGAACTCGACCGCTCGATGCCCCAGCGGCTGGCGATGCTGGACGCCGACAGCGAGAAGATGGCGAACTGCTGGCAGGAGGCACAGCGCCCGCTGGCTGGCCTGGAACAGGAGGCGCGACAGATCTCGGCGGAGTTGGCCAACCAGCGTGCGCTGATACAGGGGCGGATCGAGTCGGTGCTGGCAGAGGGGCTGCGTGCGGTGGCGGGCGAGGCGCCGTTGATCGCGGCGGAGGCACCGATCGAGACCAAGCTCAGCCTGGTGCCGTGGGAGGTCAAGCAGCGCGCCGAGGACGCGGCGGCGGAGATCGCCCAGAGCACGATGAACCTGCTCGAGGGCCGGATGGCCCACTGGGCAGAGGAGCGGCTCGGGCCACTGGTCAGCCGTGAGATGGATGCCGTCGACAAGCTGCTGGACACCCGGCTCGGCGACTTCGAGGCCAACCTGGAGAAGCTGCGGTTCGCGTTGAGCGGGGTCGCGCAGTCGGCCGCTGGCGCGGACGCGAATGAGCAGTCGACGCTGGCGCGCGTCATCGGTGGGGTCGGTGGCCTGGCGCTGGGTGGACTGGCAGGCGGCGTGATCGGTGCCCGGTTCGGCCCTAAGGAGGCGCTGAGGGCGATCCTGCCCACCATTGCGATCTACACGGCGTGGATGTTCACCCCGTTCGGTCTGCCCACGCTCATCGGCACGCTCGTCGTGCAGGCACTGTGGCAGGGCAACAACAACCTCGGCCGGATAGAGAAGAAGCTGAGGGCGAAGGTCGGCGACGACATCGCTAAGGAACTGCGGATCAAGGCCCCGGAGATCGCGGCCGCAGCGGCCGCCGAACTCGTCGAGGAACTCATGCTGCCGATCGAGGAGTCCGTCTCCGCCGGGATGGCCAACCGGATCGCTTCGGTGCATGAGTCCGTCAGGAACGCCAAGCAGGCGCACGAGGCCGGCGCCGCCGAGGTCGACCGGCTCCGCGCCGAGTACAAGGCGGTCGACCAGATCCTCCAGCAGGCGATCAGCGACCTCGGCGACCTGATGGACGAGCTGGCGGTGTCCTGATGCTCGATGGACGAGGACGGCTGGTGCTGGCGGTCGACCTGCGCAGGTACAGCCACCAGCCGTACCGGGGGCAGCGCGACGCGCAAAACAGGCTGCGGCGCCTGGTCGGTTATGTGCTACGCCGGTGCGGACTGAGCACGGTTCGGGTGCAACGCCAGGAACAGGGCGACGGGCAGCTCGTGATCTTCCCGGCGTGGGCCGACGACACCGCGATCGCACCGGCGCTGATCCTCGGGCTCCGCGACGGGCTCTACCACCTGAACTTGTTCCCCGGCGCGTCCGGCCGGATCCGGATGCGCGCAGCCCTGGCACAGAGCCCGGTCTGGCGGTCGGCCAACGGGTACATCGGCGAAGGGATCGTGGACGTCAGCAGGCTGGTCGACTCGGCCGAGGTGCGAACCGCGCTGGAGACAACGGACCGCAGCGACCTCGCGCTCGCCGTGACGTCGCAGATCCACCGTGGTATCGCGCTGCTCCGGCCGCCGGGGCTGTCCCTGGCGGAGTTCCAACGCACGGAGGTGGCGATACCGGCTAAGGAATACCGGACAGAGGCCTGGCTGCACGTGCCCGACAGCGGCCCGGCCCCCGACACGAGGGAGGGCGGTGTCCGCTGGGGCGAGTCCGCGGCGCGGCGGGCCATGAACGGGTACGCCTTGCCAACGATCGCGATCTTGCCACTGGCGATCGCGGCCCGGCAGGTGGCGACGCGGAACAAGGTGGAGGAGTGGGCGCTGACCGACCACCGCGGCAGGCAGCACCCGGCGGCAGATGCCCACGACTCGTTCGACGAACCGCGCGACCACGGCCAACGCGACCATCACGACGGGCACCATCACGACGGGCACCCGCACCTTGTTGGGCACGGGCACCACAGCGACCACGTCGAGCCGTCGGGAACCTGGACCTTCGAATGGCACCACCACCGGTGGGGCCACGCGCACGGAAGCGGCCACGAACCAGGCAATCACCACGGACTCTGAGCACCCGACACTCCCGCGCTGGCTTCGCGGATGATCCTGACGTGCCAATACCACCGGGTGGCCGCCTGGTTGGGCATCCGCACCACCTTGCACGAGCTCGAGGACGGCTACTCGCCTTCACCGGTGCGGCCACTGTCGTCAGCTGCGGACAGGACCTGACCGGGCCACATCACTAAACTTCCGCTCGTGGAGGAACTCAGCTACATCGAAGCTTGGCGCACGTGGTGGACCGGGGCGAATGTCAACAAGTTCGAACTCTGGGGTCTTCCGGTTCCGGTGTGGGCGAGAGTCGGCAAAGTACTTCAGTTCATGGCCGGACTTGCCATCGTGTTGGACCTGATCGGTCCGGAAAACTGAGGGATATCGCCAGGAAGGTCGGTGCCCGGAACTGGGGCGACCTCAGGAAACGCGTTGCGGAACAAAGGGTGCGCCATGACTGGCGCAAGACCGTGGCGGACGGGCTGAACTCCAAGCGCATGGCGAGCGATACGGCAAATATATTCCGCCTGGCTGCCGTCGAGGTCGCACTCAAACGTGAGAAGCGCCGTTATGCGAACTTCAACGTGCTTCGGGGTGGCGAGGTCACGCAGCCCGTCCTCACGCCTCTTGAGTTGCGGGACGCGCGTAGAGCGACGAGAACTCGATATCAGCTGGCTGTAGTGATCGTATGCTACGTGCTTGCCGCTCAATTGATCAGATACCTGCCCTCCTTTGAGGTGTCGCCTTTCACTGGGACGATCATCGGTGTGATCGTGATCGCGGTGATTGACAGACTATGGCCGTCCTGGAAATGGTATTATCCGTTGTCAATAATTTGGGTCGTCATTGGCTCTGGTTATGGCCTGATGGTATACGGAATGGCAGCGACGACAGTGAGGTTGATCGGACGGGATAACGCTGGCCGGCCTATGCGCTGGATCGCGTTCGCACTTGTTCATCATCGGTTTTCATTTCGATCTGCTCGGCTCGTAGCTCGGCGAGCCGCACTGACATCGGACATCGACAGGCAACGTCCACACTCAGTTCCACTGGCAGCCTGGCTCCAGCTGTTCGGACCATCCGTCTTACTCACGCGATGGCCGTGCCGTTCATTTCGCTGACCGTGCTCGTGTCCTCGCGCGCCGAGGTATTCCTTTCGATATCTCGACTACTGCCGCCTGGTGTCATCGGCAAAAGTGAAGGCTTGCCGGACGACGAGCTTCGGCGCATCGTCAGCGTCCTGACATCGCAGACATTTCTCGGTGACGTCACACTGGGTTGTCCTGATCTTATGCTCTCGGATAGCTTGCCCAGATCGATGGAAGTGTCGATCGGGGAAACCGTGGCGAGGGAGGGTGACCGGGTGGTCGAATCTGTTGAGCTTGTTCTCGCGGCGCTGGGCGCGGGTACGGTCGCAGGGGTGAGCAACACGTCGTCGAAGGCGGTCGTGGAAGCTTACGACGGACTGAAGAGTGCGGTTCGCGCGGCTCTACGCCGAAGGGATGCCCAGCTGGGTGAGTCGAGCTCGCGAGAGGCGATAATTCTCGATGCGCAACTTGCCGACCCCGAGCAGCACCGAGAAGAGCTGGCCGCCGCGTTGACCAAAGCGGAAGTCGGCCGGGACGCGGAGGTGCTGGACGCGGCGCGGAAGCTGATGATCCTCACCGACTCCCGTCAGTACAAGAATGACGTGCACGACAACACGGGCGTGCAGGTCGGTGACCACAACACCATGTCCATCGACCTTCGCTCCATGTAGGTGCCGGCATGGACGTATTCGACAACGTGGGTGTGCAGGTCGGTAACGGCAATCAGCTGAATATCCACGCAGTGGACAACGATGTTGGCCTTCTCGTCAGGCATGGGAGCGAACAGATAGCGTTCGACCGCGACAACCGCTTCTACGTGGAGATCAGCAACAGGACATCATCGCCCAAACGGCTCGAACTCAGGATCGAAGGCCTGCGCGAGAGTGTGGCGACACTTCATCCGGACAAGACGATCGACCTGCCGGGAGACGGGACGGTCGAACGCAGGCTGATTCTTCGGTGTACCGCCACCGAGCCGATGGCCGGGCCGAATCCGTTTCGGGTAGTGGTGACAGACAGGGACACCGGGCGGGTTCGGGTGCAGAGCGAACAGCTACGCGTCACCATCCCCGCGAATGCGGTAGTGGCCAGTCAGTTGATCCTGGGCAGCCGTGTGTCGTCCGCGGGAACCTACACCGCGTCGCTGGAGCTGACGAACAACGGCAACGGGGAACTGCATGTCAGGCCGCGTGTGCACGAGCTGTTCGAGGACACGGCCGATGTTCTTCCGAAGGAGGCGGTTCGCCTCCGGGGTGAGTGGTTGAACCTCCTTCCCGGGAAGCGTGCCGAAACCCCTGTTGAGATCGACTTCCCCAACCAAGAATGGGCGGACCGCACGTGGACGGTTCCCATCAGCATTGAGGTGGAGGACCACGAGTCGGTCGGCGGGGCTCTCGACGATGGCAGTGAGATCACACAGTACGGCGTGTCCGCCGATCTCGGGCGCACGACGGCAGACCTGGCAAGGCGATTCGGGAGCTGGAACAGACACCACCACCGGGTGCGAGGGATATGGATCCTCGGATGTGGTCTTCTCCTGCTGATCACCGGATTGCGGGTAGGCTCCGCCGTCGCATCATCGGATGCGGAGTCCGCGGCGGCACCGCGGACCGCAAGCCCCACGTCGGCCGTCGGCGCAGCGCCCTCGACCACCAAGGTGCGCTACACAGCAATGCCCTGCGCACCGGAAAAATTCGTCGCCATCCTCAGGCCGCTAACCGCGGACGAGGCCCAAGCTCACGGCGCGTGGCTCCTCGAGGTGGAGGCCGCCCGGTTCGAGCGCTGGGCGAAGGTCAACCCTGTGCTGAGCACCTACGCCGAGGACGGCAAACCCCCCGTATACGCCACTAAGCGAGACGAGGCCTGCCCGAAAGTAAAGGCCAGCTACGGCTCGACGTTCACGACCCTCATCTGGGTGGGACCGGTGTCCAGCCAGGCATCCGTGACGCTCTGCCAAGACCTTAACAGGCCAGCCGGTAACAATATCAACTACGACTGCCTGCTCCTGGCTACGACGTGACAACATCCCTACGGTTGGGCCAGCCCCACCGAGAGTCGGTGGGGCAGGTGCGTTCGGCGGCCTCAGGCCGCTCGGGTGCGAGGCAGGGCGAGGAACGTGACGACTCAAGGAAGTTTGGTGTGGCCTCTAACATTCTCAAAGGACCGGTCCCGGCCTCGAGTGGTCGGGGGCGGCCGGTCCTCGATCTGCTGGACAAGGCCATCGATCTGCAGACCCCGCTGGTCCGCAAGAACATCGCCCGGGCCCGCCAGCGCAACCCGGAGGCCACACCCGCGGAGGTCGTCCGCACCCTGGAACGGATGTACGTCAGCGCCCTGACGGGCACGGGGGCCGCGGTCGGGGGCGCCGCGGCCGCGCCCGCCGTCGGCACCGGGATCGCGCTGGCGCTGTCGGCGAGCGAGGCCTTCTCCTCGCTCGAGCTGAGCACCCTGTTCGTGCTCTCGGTCGCCGTGGTCCACGGGGTCTGGCTGGACGAGATCGAACGCCGTCGGACACTCGTCATGGGGGTCCTGCTCCGCCAGCCTGGCTCCGCGACCATCGGCAAGGTCGCCGAACGTACCGGTCAGCACTGGGCCGCCAGCTCGTCAGCAAGGTGCCTGCGGCGACGCTACGCCAGATCAACAGCGTCCTGGGCAAGAACTTCATCACCAAGTACGGCACCAAGCAGGGAATCATCGTGCTCGGCCGGGTAGCCCCGTTCGGCATCGGCGCAATCATCGGCGGCGGCGCCAACGCCACCAGCGCCGCCCTAGCCGTCCGAGCCGCCCGACGCGCCTTCGGCCCTGCACCGCAGTCATGGCCCGCGACAGGGCTGGAACCCGCTGCCCCCGACACGGGATTCTCGGCTCGTTCCTCATAACCAGCGCTCATGACCGGCACCGTGGCCGGCCGGTCACCCTGTGCGCAGAACGACACCGCAGCCGCCGTCGCCGCGTTCTTGTCCACTCATCCCAAGGTCAGCGGGTCGACTGCCCCGGCCTGGTCACCGGGGAGGCGAAGCGCATCGTCGACACACCTTTCAGTGGGGTGCCCGCGTGGTGGGGACTCCTGACGTGTCGTCAGTGGGACAGTAGCGTCATGCGGCTGTCGCGCAGTGTCGCCACTGACCAGGTGGCCGGGGCGCTGGGTGGGGTGGTGCACGCGTTGCGGGATCTGGGCCGAAGCCCATTTGTGCAGGACTATCTGTGCTGGGTCGAGGACTGTGAGACCGCGTTGGGCGGGGTTCGTCGAGCCGGACGTGGCCACACACCTGTACACGGCCCATTACTGGCGTCTGTTCGACGGGGACTACGACATCGCGTCGGCGGATCCCGCTCGGCCAGTGCCCGACCCGTGTGGGCAGGAGGCCGCAGCGCAGCTCACGTATCTGACCGCGCTGGCTGCTCAGGTCGAGCGGTCGCGTGCCCTCGCTGCGTCGCCTGGGCAGATCCTGGTGTATGACACCAACAGCCTGATGCACTACCACCCGCCCGGCGCGATTCCGTGGAACACGGTGACCAAAGCGACCACGGCACGGCTGGTCGTGCCGCTCGTGGTCGTCGATGAACTCGATGCCAAGAAGTACGCGGGCTCGGAGAAGATGGCCAACCGAGCCGCTGCTGCCCTCCGTGAACTGGACAAGATCCTCGACGGCGCGCAGCCAGGCATGCGTGCCCCAGGAAGGGTACGCGTGGAATGCCTCGTGGGCTGAATGCTCACGCTGAGTCGCCGATGCCGTTCATGACGCGCCACTTACGGTCCGGTTCTTATGTCCGCCACGATAAAGAGTTGACGACAGACGCCACCTGAATTTCGTTACATATGGCAGAATATGAACTTGCTCGAAATTCGCCCTGCCGTGAACCCTCGTGCACGCGATGCTGCTGTATCTGAACGAGCACGCGTAACCGTGAGAACAAGGCAAGCCGGGCAGTACAACATCGGGCAGGTAACCGAGGTCGCGAAAAATGGCGCTCCCGGCAAGGATTGTTGGCCATCATCGGCGTGCTCGTAGAGATATTTTGGGCCCATCGTCGCTCTGCTGGCGTACCAGCAGGACAGTGATGCCGGCGAGACCAGCCGGCAGAAAGGATGGGTTCAGGTGAGAACGTCAGTCAGAGGGTCGTAGCGCGGAACCTCGTGGCGAGAGTTGGGATCGACGGCGCAGCCCGTATGGCGAGGACGGCCTCTTTCCAAGATCCCTCTTGGTTATTCCAACCACGGGTGGCCTGCACGGAGGACGGTGTCGTCATTTCGGAGTTGTGAGCTTCGTCGGCGTGATCAGGAAGGACACGGTGCGGTTGCGTGCCTGGTCCGGGAAAGGGTTCTGTGTTTGGTCCGCGCTGGTCAGGGTGAATGCGGTAAGAGGAAGGCCACCACTGTCCGCCAGGTGGTTGGCTGCCAACTGAGCTCTGGCCAGGGCGACGGTCGAACCGCCCGTTGTTCGGCCTCCTGGTACCGCTGCCGCGTGTCCTACCACTGTTGTCAGCACGTCCATGGTCGCCAGTCTGCGGCCGAGTTCCCCCAACAGAGCCGTTCCCTCGGCGGTGATGTCGGTGCCACGGCTGAACAGGCCCTGCTCGAAGAGCACCCGGACGTCCGAGTCGTGGACGCTCACCGACACGCCGGGCATGGCCAGCGCGTCGGCGATCGCCGCGAGGGTGTCGTTGAGGTGGCTTCGCGCTTCCGCGGTGTCGGTGTCCTGTGCCCTGCGTTCCGACTCCATCGTCGAGACGCGTTCCTCGAGGTTGTCGGAACGACGGGTTTCGGCACGCAGCCGGGCAGCCAGGTCGACCGAGGGAGCGGCCGGGTCCGTCGTGTCGATGGCGGTCCAGGCCAGGCCGCCGGCGGCCAGGACACCGAGGGCCGCCATCGCGGCCGCCAGTCGGCCGGTGTGAAGGAGTGGTGTGGCGCGACGCCTGCCCTCGGTGATCTCCCGGATCACACGCCGGCCTGCGGCGGCGGCCGGGTGATCCGGTGTGAGCGCCTGGACTCTCGCCCAGCACTCGTCCGCTTCGCCGAGGTCGCCGCGCTGTGCGTGCACCCTGGCCAGCAGGTCGAGGGTCGCCTCGGTGACCGCGGCGGGATCGAGGCCGGTCAGGAGGCCGGCCGCCTTGTCGAGGTCGCCTGCCCGTGCGGCGGACTGTGCCCGGCTCACCGTCAGCCGCGCCGCCAGCGCCGCACGCACCTCGTCGGTCACGACTCGACCAAGCCGATGATCTTGTTCTTTTCCTCGGCGGGCAGGAGGCGGAGCAACCGCTGGTTGACGGCGTGGAGCCGGGCCTCGTCCCTGGCGGCGATGGCCTGTTTGCCCTCCCGGACGAGCTGGTCCGCCCCTCGCACGCCAGCACCCGAAAGCGCCGCCACCAGGCCGAAGTAGAGCTTGACCGGCCAGTCCGGACTGCGCCGCTCAAGTTCGACGAGGAACACGTTGGCCCGCTCGATCAGCTCGCGCACCGCAGTGGGGTTCCCGGCCTCGGCGGCCTCCTGTGCGCGGCGCCGCAGCTCCGCGAGTTCCTGACGGTCGGACGCGTCGCCGAACTGCCCGACGGGATCCTCGGCGTGCAGCAGCAGTTCGTCCAGTTCCTGCCGGAGCTGCGGGAGTCGCACGGCGTCCTCGACGTCGTCCAGTTCCGCCTGCAGGTCCCGGATGCGTTCCTCGGCCGACGCCGCCGCCCCGATCTCGACCGGGGCCGCCCGCACCTGCTCGCGGGCCGTCGCGACGGTGCCCTCCTCCTCCAGCCTCCGCAGTCGCTGCCGCGCGTCCGACGACGTGCCGGTCGCGGCCGTGCGCCGTAGGGTGTCGAGGCGGGACTCGGCGTCGTCGAGCATCTCCCGCAACGCTTCCGTGGTCGGCGTGCGGGTGTCGGTGAGGTTGATCTCCGCCTCGAACTGCGCCTTCACCAGTGGCACGTCCGCGATCACGGTGACCAGGCTCGACGTGTCGACCTCGAAGGTGACCTCGACCTCCGTGCCGGACGGCAGGTCGATGCGCACATCCGTGGGGCGGATCTCGAGCACACCGACCTGCTGGTTGCGGTCCGCGCGGTCACGCTCGCCCTGTATCACCGGAATGCGGACCACCGCGTCGGAGTCGGAGCGGTGGAACGCGTCCGACGTGCGGAACACCTTCCTGACGTCGGTGGGCAGCGTCGTTCCCTTGCTCAGCAACGGGGCGAACGTGCGGTCGACGAGCTGGATGCCCAGCGACCGTGCCAGCCGCACGCCACCGAACTCCACGTCGCGGTGCGTGATCGACAGACTGTTGGGGGACAGCTTCCTCCGTGTCCCGGTCTCGTCGGTCAGCTCGACGGTGAACCTCGAGGTCTGGTGCTCGTCGATCTCGACCTCGGTCACGAAGACGCCGTCGGCGTTGAGCGCGATGCGGCCGGAGCGGAACGGCGGCCTGCCGTCGGGGTTGCTCACGGTCACCGAGTAGGTGGTCCAGTCGATCGAGGCCGAACCGCTCAGGCGGCCCGCGATGGTGGGCCTGGTCGTGGTGACGCTGGGCTCGTAGTCCAGTTCCACGGCGTACTCGCCCGGTGCCGGGGGTGCCTGCCGCGACCGCGGGCGACGGACCGTGCTGGCGAAGATGGCCGCACCTCGGGCGACCACCGTGGTCGGATCGAGGTTGAGCGCGAACTCGATGCCGAGCCCCTCCCGGGGGTCGCTCAGCCGTTCTCGCAGCCCCGGGGAGAGCGTGACACCGCCGACCAGAAGCAGGCGGTCGATGTCGTCCGACGTGAGCGAAGCCTCGGCGAGCGCCCTGCGGCACAGGTTGACGGCCCTGGCGTAGAAGGGTTCCGCGATCGCGTCCACCTCGTCACGACGCAACGCGTACTCGAACGTCTGGCTCCGCCCTTCCACGGTGGCCAGTTCGGCGCGGAGGTTGACCTGGTCGCGGCGGGAGAGCTGGATCTTCGCGGTCTCCGCGGCGGACTTCAGCTTCGCGAAGTTCTCGCGCCACGCGGGGTTGTCCCGGCGAAAGTCCCGGAGGTCGAGGTCGCGGCTCACCGCGGGGGCGAGGATGCGCTCCACGACCGCCCAGTCGATCAGTTTCCCACCGAGGTAGGGATCGCCCGCGTGGTTGAGTACCCGCAGGTCACCGTCGCGCTTGCTGACCACCGCGGCGTCGAACGTCCCGCCGCCGAAGTCGAACACCATCCAGTAGGCCCGCTCGTCGGATTCCTGGAAGCCGTAGGCGAAGGCGGCGGCCGTCGGTTCCTGTACCAGTGGGCACATCGTGCCGAGGCCCGCGAGCGTGGCCGCGTCGCTCGTGGCCTTGTTCTGGTTCAACGCGAAGGCGGCGGGGACCGTGATGACCGCGATGTCGGGCGCGGCACCGCAGTGGCTCGCCGCGTCCGCGCGGAGTGCCTTGAGGATCTCGGCCGACAGCTGCTGCGGGGTCATGGTCACCTGCCCGCTGTGGAACGACCTGCCGGCGTCCGCGAGTCCCATCTCCAGCTTGAACTCCGACGCGTAGTTCTCCGGGTCGATCTCGAAACCGTTGCGAGCCCAGCGGCCGATCTGAATCTCGTTGGGCTTGGGGATCCAGACCGCGGATGGCGTGATGTCCGCCCCGTCCTCGTTCTTGATCACAGTGACGGCGCCGTCCTCTACTACCGCGATCGCACTGTTCGTGGTGCCGAGGTCGATGCCGAAATCGATGGTGTCACGCATGATCGCCTCTCGGAGGGTCCGTGTCGTGCCGCGTGGCGCCGCCCGACGGCGGGCGACCGACGATCACCTCGCCTTTCTGGATGCGGCGGTCGCGGAGGTAGATGGTCGGTTTCACGGTTTCCAGGACCAGTTCGTCGGTGAGCGCGGGATCCTCGTGGGAGACGAGCACCGTGATGGACCGGCCGTGGTGCAGCAGGTCTCCGTCGTGGTCCTGAATGACCAGCCCGGCGTCGGCCAGCATCCTGCGGCAGCCGCGCAGGTAGCGCGTGGCCTGGCGGGTCAGGGTGAGCGGGTTCTCGGTCGGCTGGCCGAGTTTGCGTTCGGCGTGCCACAGGTCCGTCACGGCGGCGGCGAGCGCCCTGTCGTCCAGTTCGGACCGGGGGTCGCCGGACGGCTTCGTGGCCGCGATCAGGCCGGCCAGCTGCGCACGCACCGGCTCGTCCCACACCGGTGGCGGGATCCGGAAGGCGCGGTGGTGCCTGCGTTGCCGCAGTTCCGCACGCAGGCGCGCGAGTTGGCGGCTCACAGTGTCACCCCTCGTCGCCAGAGTTCGATCCGGAACTGGTGAAGCCGCCGGTAGGCGGAGGCGATGTCGATGGCTTCCTCCATGAGATCGGCGGCGTGTGCCAACTCGCCGGGAACGCGCGACAGTGCGATCGCGGCCTCGGCGAGCCGTCTGGCCCGCTCGCACGGCGGGACGGTGGTGGCGGGTTCGGCGTGGGATACCGGTGTGCGATCGTCTCCGGCGGCCGCACGACGCTCGCGCAGCGCGTCCGCGAGCACGCGGGCCGTCGCGGGGCGGTCGCGCTGGTCGGTCTCGAGCGCGGCGAGGACAAGGCGGTCCAGCTCGGCGTCGACTTCTGGGTTGTAGCTGCTCGGCGGAAGCGGCCCTCGGCTGAAGCCGGTGCGGGAGAACCACGGGAACGGCCCGTCGTCGTCGAACGGGAATCGGTTGGTGAGCAGCAGGTAGGCGATGGTGCCGACCGACCAGACGTCGCCGGCGCACGAGTAGTCCTCGTTGCGCAGTACCTCCGGCGCCATGAACGCGTAGGTGCCCTGCGCGGCGGCCAGCCGCGTGACCGGGTCCGCGCGCTTGGCCAGCCCGAAGTCGCTGATCCGCACCCTCGGGCCGGTGTCCTCGCGGCCGACCAGGATGTTCGCGAGCGTCACGTCCCGGTGCAGCACCGGCGGAGTCTGGTCGTGGGCGATCGCCAGTCCCTCGGCGATCTGCTCGAGCACCGTGATCACGATCTCCGTCGGTACCGCGGGCCGGTGCTCCCTGATCAGCTGCTCGAGGTTCCCACCGGGGATGTACTCCATCGTGAAGTAGCCGCGCATGCCTTCCGGCGTCCGCACCGTGTTCGCGTCGAAGACCCGGATGATGTTGGGGTGCCCCAGGGTGGACAGCAGCTGGGCCTCGCCGAGCAGCGCCTTCGTGCCTTCGACCGAGGCGACCCGCTTGAAGATCTTCAACGCCTGCGGGCCCAGGTGCGCGTGCCGGACGCGGTAGACCTCGGCGAACGCGCCCTCGCCGAGTCTGCGGTCGACCACGAGCGTGTCGGTGACGTGGTCACCCCGGTTGAGCAACCCTGTCACGATGTCCCGCCCTTGAAGGTGCCGTCGTCGGTTCGGGCTGCCACACAAGCGGCGTAGATGTTAGGAATCTCTTCCTGCCACCATTCCTGCCCCGGATACAGGACGTCCACCCGGAAGTCCACGGGGAGGGCACGCGTGGTGGCCAGCCGCTGGCATGCCGTCCGAGCCGCCGCGTAGACCGTGGCGTCGCCTGGCCAGGGGTCCTCGGGGCGGTACAACTGGGGGTAGCCCAGGATCTCCGCCCAGTGCCACTGGTCGCAGTCGACGATGGGTACGTCCCAGGCCGACTCGTCCAAGCTCTGTTTGTCCTTGACACAGGTGCCCACGGGCGCGTTGGTCCGTACGTCGGAGTCGAACACCCCCATCCGGACCGGAACATCCAGCTTCGCGCGACCGGGGTGAACCAGTTGCCTGGTGGGCAATGGACGGTTGTCGAGGCGGTGCGCCACGCATGTCGCGTAGTTCTCGAACCGCCGTCCGCCGTCGTTCCAGACGTCCTTGTCGGGAGAGGTGTGCCAGACCCCGTAGAGGCGCTGGGAAAGCCCCTGCCGCGCCAGCAGCTCCCTGCACCGGTACTCGGCGAGGCGATGGGCCTGGTCGGTGCCGGGATAGGGCGACGGTGTCGCCGCGAGCCGGACGTATCCCAGCACCTCGCCCCAGTGCTCGGCACCACAGACGACCACCGGGACGTTGCCCAGATCGCCCGTCACGTCGTTCTTCTCCGGTATACAGGTGCCCACTTCGACGTTCTGGGACACCGTCTCCCCATAGATGATCACACCCTGCACCTGGAACGAGGGGCTGAGCCAGTGCCACAGGAGAGCGCCGAGCCCGAACACGGCGGCGGCACTCGCCGCGAACGCCACGAGCCTGCGGAAGAACCGTGCCACCGGGCGGCGCCGAACCGGGTGACCGCCGTAGGGTCGGTCGTACCCGTTTCGTTGGGACGGCACTGGATCGTAGGACGTCCGGGCGGCCCGGGCCGGTTTCACCTCACCCAGTTCGGCAAGCATCCGGTCGATGTCCTTGGCCAGGGTCGATCCGGCCAGGCGCCGCCGGAGGTCGCGCAGCATCCTTCGCGCCACCTCGGTGCGCCCGACCTCGACCAGCTGGTCCACCTGGGTCCTGGTGTGCTCCAGGACCGACAACACCTGGTTCAGAGTCGCCCGGTTGTCCTCGACGGCCGAGACGGTGTGCGGATCCGACGCGAGTGTCGTGGCGGTGGCCAGCCACTCGCGCACCCGGGACTTCGAGACCAGGCCGCGTTTGTCGAACAGAGCCATCGCGGAGTTGTTGAGCACTATGGCGGCGCCGTCGCGCGCGGTGCCGGTACGGCGATGCCGGGCCGGGGGGACCAGCGCGGTCAGCCGCTCCAGCCGGGGTACGACCTCCTCGAGGATGATCTCCCCGGCGCGCGACGGCCGGTCGGACAGACAGTGGTCGCGCGCGGTGGTGGTGGCGCTCTCCACCTCCTCGTAGAGCGGCTTCACGGCGCCCTCCAGCTCGTCGTCGACGATCCGCGCGGGCAGGGGCCACCGGCGGGCCTCGTCGGCCAGCCAGCCCTCGTCTCCCTCGTCTGCCCGGGTGGCGAGGACGACCAACGGCCGTAGCAGGGTGACGGGGACCTGCTCGCGCAGGACGTCGATGACGGACTCGTCGAGCTGCCGCTCGTCCAGTGCCGCGATCCGGTGCCGGACGTGCCCCCAGAACCCGTCCCGGCGCAGGACCTGTTCCCACAACCGGCCCGACTCCCGCCACAGTCGCTCGATGTCGTCGAGCTGGTCGTCCAACGGGGGATCGGCTTCCAGGTCGAGCACGGCGCAGTGCGCCCGCACCGCCGCGTCGTGGTCGGCGTGCAGCTTCGTGGTGCACTCGCAGCCGCCGTGCACGCTTCCCCACAACCAGAACAGTTCGTCAACGAGCCGCCGCCGAGGATCCTCGAGAATGCGGTCGAACGCCTGGTTCACTTCCTCTGCGGTGACCGGGATACCGTGCCCGAGATCGACGTCCGCGCCCATGCGCAACGCAGGCAGCACCTGCCGCTGCCGCTGCCGGACAGCCTGGCGTCCCGCGTCGGTGGGCAGGCCGGTGAGCCGGAAGGCGTTGTGCCGGTACAGATCCGGCCCACCGACGTCCCGCAACGCCGTTCTGACGGCGGCGGCGACCGCCCGGCTCCGCTCCCCTCGTGCCCCGTCGTCCCGCACGCCTGCTCCAATCACGACGTGATACGTGGAAAGCGCGATCCGGCTCGCCGAGGACAGCTCTGGAAAGCGGTTCCCGTCGGCGTCATGTCCGCAACCATGGCAGCAGGGGTTCGGGAGGGGTCCCGACAGCGATCCGTTGACGGCGAGTCAGGTCGCGAACGCTCCTCCGAGCGAAGGGCGGTGCGAGCGTGTGCACGAGCCCTCCCCGTGCGGGTCTCAGCCGTCGTGGTCGAGGATGCGCAGGTCCGGTGGTACGAGAGTGGTGCTCTCCATCAGTTCGCGGATGAGGTTGTGGTTCAGCGTGTTCCCGATGGGCTCACCGACCTCTTCGCGGGTCAGGCCGGACACACCGTGGCCGCTCAGCCGGTTCCGCACCTCGGCGACGACACGCTCGACCTTCTTGTGGTTCCAGTCGTCGGTGGGCCGGATCTCGTTGAGGTGTTCCGCGACCTGACGCCAGGTCAGGGGATTCGGGTGGTTCTCGTGCAGGAGGTACCGCTGGGCGAGCACGACGACCACGCGCTTCTCCACGGGGGTGAGGTGCCACGTCCGTGGAGGCATGGTCGGCGCGTGGTGGTCGGTCGGTGGTCGGTCACCGTCCCTGGGTTGCACGTGCACTTCGAGCAGGTGCAGTCGTTCGTGGGAACCGCGGACGAACAGCGGGGTGTATCCCGTCCGCAACGGGATCGGCTCGTCCTGCCGGAACAGCAGGCGGGACCCGGGCAGCCGCAACGGCAGGCGACCCAGTGTGCTGATCCACCACTGGTCACCACGCCAGGTGAGCGCCCCGTGCTCCCTGCTGATGCGCAGGTCGTCCTCGCCGACGCAGACGTGCACATCCGGCCTGCTCCGTCCGAAGAGGATGGTCCGCCCCTCCTTGGAGCCGACGGTGATGCCGCCGGTCGCAGCAAGCACGTGCAGCCTGTTCGGTGCGACACTCACGGGGACTCCGAGGGCGAGGCTGTGGTGGTTCGCAGGCAGCTCGTTCAGCCGTTCTCCTCGCATGTCCGCCTCCTGGCGCCTCGTGGGAGCAGCACGCCCACCAGCCTGCCCGGAACCCGCGGGAGGGTTCCCACGTCACCGTGGCGGGAAGAAGGCGGTGGCCAACTGGATCGCGAGGTCACACCGCTCGTCCGGCGACAGGCTCCTGCCGACAATGGTGGTTTCCAACACCTCGTCCTTGGGAAAGCCGTACGCGTCCCGGTAGGTCAAGTTGTGCGTGTCGATCTCGCACGTGTCGTCGCCAGGTGCGTCTCCGGGAACCCCGATCACGGAATACCGGCCGTCGATCAGCAAACTCTTCGCATCGGACTTGCTCAACGGCCTCGACCGGGTGAAGCGCAGGACGTAAACGATCCCGTCGGTAGTACTGGTCCAGGTGCACGTCCAGCGACCGAAGCCGACATCCGGGTTCTCGCGGTCGATCCCGGGCCGATTCGGGAACGACGGCGAGTCCTTGGCCCTGCACGCGTCCTTCCAGCTGAAGGAGTCCGGGTCCGACATCTGGCTACCGGGTGAGCGCGCCGGAATCGGTCCTGTGGTGATCACCGCGTCGGCGCTCTGGACGGCGATGTCGGCCATCGCGCACGCGTCGGCGTCGATGGCGTCGGCCCTGGTCACCTCGAGCCGGATCTCGTAGCGGTCGGGCAACAGCAGCCGGCGGCTGCAGGACCCCTCACCCGCCGGTTCGGTCACGAGCCGGTACCGCCCCTTGTCCTGTGACTGCACGGGCGACGGCTCGCTGGGTGTGATGTCGATCAACGCTTTGAGGTTCGCCTCCTTCCCGTCCTCCTTGACGATGACGTTGCACTGGTTGAACCCGGAATCGTCCGAGACAAGGTTGGGGTTGCCGAACGGGTCCAAGGCCGCGTCACGGATCAGCGAGCACGGATCGGCGGTGCGCTCGTCGGCACCGAGCACGGGCCCTATCGGTGTGCCGGGCTCATCGAAGAACACGATGCCGCTCGCCACCACCAATGCCGCGACCGCGACCAGCGCTCCGGCGGTCACGACAAGCCTGCGGCGCCCAGCGCGCCTCGGGCGCTCCGCGCGCCGGGTCGCCTGCACGCCGGCGACGTCCGCGAGGATCTCGTGCGCCTCGGCCGCGGTGGGACGTTGTCCGGCGTCGACCCGCAGCATTCGCTCCAGTATCGGCGTGAGCGGGCCACTCCTGCGCGGCGAGGCGATGGCGCCGTTGGCGGCCCGTCGAAGGCGCAGCCGCATGTCGTCGGTCGTCGACCCGACTGGTGACTCGCCCTCCACCATGGCGAACAGCGTGGATGCCAGCGAGAACACGTCGGACGCCGCCGTCGGCGCGGCACCGTTGGCCACTTCCGGCGCCACGTACCCCGGTGACCCGGTGAGCAGACCAGAGCCGGTCACGGTCGCGTCACCCGCGGCGTCATGGGAGATGCCGAAGTCGGCGAGCTTGACCTCGTCGTCGGAGATCATGAGAACGTTGCCGGGCTTGATGTCGCGGTGCAGGATGCCCTTCGCGTGCACCGCCGCGAGCGCGTCGGCGATCTGCGCGCCCAGCTTCGCCGCCTGCCGAGGGGCGAGGACGTCCACCTCGGCCATGCTCCGCGCCGGCACGTACTCCATGATCAGCCAGCACTCGCCGTTGTCGTCCAGCACATCGTAGATCGTCACGACATGCCGGTGGTTCAACTGGGCGAGCAGCTTCGCCTCGCGCTCCAACTGCCGGAACCGCCGCGGGTCCCCGTCCCCGTCCAGGGCTCGCTTCAGCGCGACCGGCCTGCCGAGGCGTTCGTCGGTGGCCCGCCACACAATTCCGCCGCCCCCGGAGCCAATCTGTTCTTCCAGCCGGTACCTGTTGGCCACGACTCGCTCCGTCTGCACGATTCGCCCTCCTCGTCGCGTCGTATCCGTTCGGACGAGCCGCTTTCCGACTTCGCTGGGAATCCTCCCAGACCGTCGCGGCATGCCGGCGAACAGCTCCTTCTCGAAGAGGAGAACGTAGTGGTACTTGCCCACGAGCGCGATGACTTCCACGGCAAAGGTGCGCCCCGACCGCCATCTCTCGTCACTCGTCCTGTCTACCGAAGGTAAACAGGCGGTTCAACGCGAACCAGGATCCGCACTGGTTGCCGCGCGGGAAGTGATGTCCGACGACACGAGATCGCGATTCACCTGGCACAGCAACGATGCGTGACGGCGCTGCTCCTGAGGTACGCCAGTCGTGTGGTGGTGTTCGACCGATTCGGTAGTCAAAGGAAAGGGTGTCGGTGCGCCGTGCACTGGGACTCGCATCATCGCCGGGGGGCCTCGTCAACTCCCCCACCCACAACCGATACCGCGCCCGCGCCGACGCCCGAAAGCGTCAGCTCATGTCCGGGGGCGGACGCCGAATCGTCGCCACGCAGAGCTTGTCGGTGAGGTACTCGCAGCTTGGGCACGCCGCCGTGACCTGGAGGGTGTCCTGCGCGGTGAGGGTGTGCGCGATCGTCGCCGCGCCGCGCCTCTCGAAGTACGCCTGGGCCTCCGTGCGGGTCATGGTCGCGTCGGGGTCGATCATCCACAGATGGTTGGAGATCGCGCCTACCTCGGCGCAGCGGCCGTGTCCGCGGCCGGTTCTGCCGCCATCGCCCTCCAGTTCGTCGAGGATCTCGGCTACCAGCGGGTGCAGGTCGGGGGTGCCGCCCTTCATGCTGGAGCTGACCTCGATGTCATCGCCGACCAGCAGCGCGCCCGACATTCCCGGGCGTTTCGCCTTGCTGAAGTCGGTGACCAGTTGCTCGCCCATGTAGGTGGAGTCGTTCTCGAGCGCCGTGGGCTGACGCAGTGGGTGGCCTGCCGGGCCGGGTCCCTCGGCCGCGTGGTTGCTGTCGGCTCCGGTCCGGTCCGTCCAGTCGCCCTCCGGTTGAGGCGGGCCGACGGTACGCAGCGCCGACACCCGGTCACCGTCGTCGGGCAGGTTGAACGTCACCCGTTTGCGCACGGCCTCCTTGAACTCCAGCTCGAGCTTCTCGCCGTTCGGTTCCATTGCCCGAAACCTCCTCGTGAGTCAGTGGACTAGCGTTGGGTCAGTTCTCCGAGCGCTTCCGCGATCAGCTCACGCCTGCGGTCCTCGGGAATCTGCGCGAACGCCGGTTCCTCGGCCAGCAGGTCGGACATGTGCGCGTCCTCGACCTCGGCCACCGACGGGAGCTGCGGCGAGTTCTCGGCTGCGTTCTGGGCCACCGCGATCACGACGCCGTACTGGGCGAAGGTGGCGACTCGCTCTTCCGGCGACTGTGCCGCGAGATACGCGAGCAGGCCGTTGGTCGGCACACCGAGGCCGCGTTCACGGCCGTGGTAGTCGAACCAGTCCCGGAACTGTTCCCACGTCTGCGCTGTCCCGTCCCAGTGCGGGCCGTACTCCAGCAGGAAGGACTGCCACGCCGCCTGGTCGTAGGACTCGTCCGCGGGCTCGTCCCCGGCTACCTCGGAGGCGGCGTCGACGAACACGCGTATCACCTCGTAGGCCTGGCGTTCGAGGTCCTCACCACCGATCAGCACGGCACGATCGTCGTCCGGCAGCTCGTCGAGCCACCGGACCAACGCCTCGGCCACCGGATGGTCGGCCGGGTCGGTGAGACCGAGCCGCTCGACCAGGTAGGCGCGCCGCTCCTCCCATGTCCGATCGGGGTTCTCGACAACGTCGGCCTCGAGATCCCGCAACGACGGGTAGACCCATTCCCAGGTCTCTTCGAGCACAGCCATGGTGCGATCCGCTCCCTGTGTCCGGCAACACAGAGTCACGCTAGGCCACGCCATGGTCACACCCCACCTCGACGAGGCACCGCTTCGGGGCGGGATTCACTGCCCGTCAGGGAACTGTCCGTGCCGTCGCCAAGCGGTGGCCGTGTCGGAAGGCCTCGGCGATCTCGGCTCCGGGCCAGCGCGGCAGTGGTGCGGCCCGCGCCGAACTGCTGCTCGACGGCCGCGACGAAGTCCGGGCCGACTTGCGGGTCCCGCCAACCGGTTGTCACCGCGCCGAGCAGGCCGGGATAACGGGCGTCGATGTCATCGGTGTCGATGCCCACCCACCGGAGGGGTCTGGCAGTCGCGCCGGTCGACGCGGACCTCGACGTCGTTCAGTTGTTCGTGCAGGTATGGGTGTATGGCGTTGCGGGTAGGTGGTGGCGCCATTCGTCGGGGGTGAGATCTCGGTTCGCCGCGGTGCAGATGTGGGTGATCGCCTGCTCGGGATTGACGTCCCAGAGGATCAGGGTCTGGTCTGAGCCCGCGCTGGCGAGGGTGCTCCCGTCGGGGCTGAACGCGATGGCGTGGACGGGTTGCGTGTGGCCGGTGAGGCGGGCCGTGATGGCCCGGCGCGGGATGTCCCAGAGGGTGATGGTCGCTTCGCCGCTGGTGTAGGCGAGCGTGTGTCCGTCCGGGCTGAACGCCACGCCGGTGAAGTCCGCGTCGGCGTGGTCGGTGAGGGTGGTCAGCCGGGTGCGGGTGGCGACGTCCCAAAGGATGATGGTCTGGTCGTGGCCTGCGGAGGCGAGGAGGCGCCCGTCCGGGCTGAACGTGACGGTTCTTGCCCAGCTGGTGTGGCCGGTGAGCGTGGCGAGAAGCGCCCCGGTGACAGGGTTCCAGAGCTTGACTGTCTGGTCGTGGCCTGCGGTGGCCAGCAGCCGGCCGTCAGGGCTGAACTGGACGCCGTTGACCGCTCCGGCGTGCCCTGTCAACGTCCTGAGCACCGCGCCGGTGGCGGCGTCCCAGATGCGGGCGGTCCGGTCGACACTGGCGGTGGCGATGCGGCGGCCGTCGGGGCTGAACGCGACGTTGAGTACCTGCCCGGTGTGTCCGGTCAGCCGGGTGGGGATGCCGGTGTCGAGGTCCCACAGGGTGAGTGTGTTGCCCTCGGCACCGTCCGGGCAGCAGGGGAACGGCTGGGTGACGGTGGCCAGCAGGTGGCCGGCAGGGCTGAAGGCGACGGCGTTGGTGAACACCGCACCATCGCTGAGGACCGCGCGGAGGCTGCGGTCGGTGGTGTTCCACAGGGTTGTCCGGTTGCCGCTCGCCGTGGCGACGGTGTGACCGCCGGGACCGAACGCCACAGCGCTCACCATGTTGGGGTGTTCGGCGACGGCAGGCTGGTCGGGATCCCACAGCAGGATGGAGCCGTCCTCGCCGCCGGCGGCGAGCATCGAGGTCCTTGGGCTGAACGCCATGGTGTAGACCGCCGTGCGGGGACCGGTCAGCCGCCCCCGCAGGACCCGATGACGGGTGTCCCACAACAGCACCGCCGTGTCGTCTCCGGCAGTGGCGAGAGTGCGGCCGTCGGGGCTGAACGCCAGTGCCAGGATCTGTCCGGACTTGTGGTGGGTGAAGGTGGTCAGCCGGGTGCGGGTGGGCACGTCCCACACGACCGCGGTCGTGTCGTCGGCACCTACGGCCAACATCGCGCCGTCCGGGCTGAAGGCTGCGGCGTAGGCACCCTCCGCGTGGCCGGTCAACGTGGCCACCGGAGCGGACCTGTTGATGTCCCACAGGATCACCGTCGAGTCCTCTGAGGCGGTGGCGACGGTGCCTCCGTCAGGGCTGAACGCCAGTGCACGCACGGGTTTCGTGTGACCTGACAGCGTGGTCAGGCGGGTGCGTCGGGCCACGTCCCAGAGGATCACCTCGTTGTCGGCGGTCGTGGCCAGGACGCGGCCGTCCGGGCTGAACACGATGTCCCGCACCCGTTCGGTGGAGCTGGGCATGGTCGCGACGCGGGCACGGCGGTCGAGGTCCCAGATCGCGATCTGGTCGTCGTCACCGCCGGTGGCGGCCGTGTGCCCGTCCGGACTCACGGCGGCGGCGGTCAACCAGGTGTGGTGGCCCGTGAGCCTCGCGTTTCTGGCGCGTCGGCCGGTGTCCCACAGGACGAGGTTCTGGTCGCGGCCGACGCTGAGCAACGTGTTGCCGTCCGGGAGGAAGGCCATCTCGGAGACGGCGCCGGTATGGCCGCGGAGTTTGCCGAGGTGACCTCGAAAGCGCGACATGCCGAGCAGAGCACCGCGTGCCTCGGTCGTCGGTGCCGTGCGGTAGGCCTGCGCGGCGAGCAGCATGGCGGTGACGGGTTCGGTGCCTGCCAGCCCTAGCGATTCGGCGGCGAGTTGGCGGGACACCGCGGTCTGCCGCTGCGCGACCGCGTCCCTGCGTTGGACGAGTGCGACGGCACCGGCGCCGACGGCGGCCACCAACAACACGCTCAACGCGGTGACGAGGTAGCGCAGCTGTCGCTGGCGGCGGGCGGTGGCGGCACGTTCCCGGTCGGCCAGGCCGATCGACGCGTCCAGGAACGCCCGTTCTGTCGCGGTCGTGGCGGCGCGCCCGGCGTTGCGGGTGGCCCACTCACGGGCGACAGCGAGTCGAGCACCCCGGTACAACGCGCCAGGGTCGCGGTCCAGCGATATCCACGTCTGCGCCGCCTCGCCGAGCTGTCGGTGCGTGCGCAGACCTTCCCGGTCGGTGGTCAGCCAGCGTCGCAGTCGTGGCCAGGCACGGATGAGAGCCTCATGTGCGATCTCGACGGTGTCCTCACCGAGCACGACGAGCCGGGCCGCGGCGAGCCGGTCGAGTACCGAGTCGACGCCGGGCAGGTCCAGCTCGGCGCGTGGGATCCGGCGGCGGGTGTCCTCGACACCCTCGCCGAACGCGACGAGCCGGATCAACACCTGCCGCGCGGTGTCGCGCAGGTCGTCGTCGAAGCTGTCGTAGAGGGTTTCCGCGGTGCGGGCGATCGCGCCTGCCACCCCGCCCGCGGCCTCGTAGCCGGTCACGCCCAACACGTCACCTCGGCGCTGTCGCCACGTCTCCAACAACGCGTGCGACAGCAGCGGCAGCGCGCCGGGTTGTCCGGACGCCTCGGTGAGGATCTTCGTCACCAGAGCGCGTTCGACGGTCGAACCGGCCAGGGCGGCGGGTTTGGTCACCACGTCCCGCAACTCGTCCTCGGTCAGCATCGGGACGGGAACGTTCGCGCCGGCCAGCAACCCGGCCAGCACCGGCAGATCCGCGCAGCGGGCGTAGAAGTCCGCTCTGATTCCCAGTACCACTGTTGCCTTCGGGGCAGGATCTGTGACCAGTGCCGCGATGCGGTCCACGAACGCCGTGCGCCGGGCCGGGTCCGGGCAGAGCTTGAACACTTCCTCGAACTGGTCGACGATCAGGACCAGCTCGCCGTCGGCCGGTGTCGATCCGATCGCCTCCGTCGCCGCCGTCTCGGGATCGCCGCCTGGCGTCATCAGCACGACGGCACGCCCGGCAGGTTCCACGTCGTCCCCGGTCCTGTCCGTGACAGTGGACAGGACCGGAACCAGCCCCGCGCGCAGCAACGAGGACTTACCGCTGCCCGAGGCCCCGAACACCGCCACGAACCGTTGCCGCTCCAACAGTCGGACGAGCCGCGCCACCATCGCTTCCCGCCCGAAGAACCGGGCGCCGTCGTGCACGCCGTAGCTGAACAGCCCCTGGTAAGGCGGATCCTCGTCCGCCTCCGACGGGCGGGTCGCGGCGGCCTGCCGCCACAGCTGCTCCCAGACGACCGGGTCTCCGTCACACGCCCGGACGTAGGCCAGCGTCACGGCCAAGCTCGGCAGCCGGTTCCCACCGGCGGCGTTGGCCAACGTCGCGGCCGAGAACCCGGCCCGCGCGGACAGTTCCCGGTACCCCGGCCCACCTGCCTGTCGACGCAACTCCCGCAACCCGGCGGCAAACGACACGATCGGACCGGAGCCGGCCAACTCCCTCTCGGGGCGAGGCATACACATCCCCCTGCCAACCTGGTCGCCTCACCCATCTCTACACGAGTCCCACCACTGATCCAGCGGCGGCGCCGGCTCGGTCCCGGGTGGGCGTCGCACCCGGGACCGAGTCGCGTTCAGCTCAGAGGGCGTCCGGCTGGTGGATGTCGCTGACGTGGACGTCGACCGCCGCCACGTCGAGACCGAGGAACTGCTCGACGGCCTCGATCACGTCGACCCGGATCTGCCCGGCGAGCGGCTTGACCGCGTGGCCGTACTCGACCACGAGCGAGACCTTGATCGTGGCGACGTCGTCGTCCACGGCGATCGAGCTGCCCTCCTCGTCGAGGTCGTGCACACCGCCGGTCCTACGGACCACCATGTGCACGAGCTTCGCGACGACGCCGTCGCCGACGGTCGTGCTGCCCCGAGTGTCAGCGGCGGCACGGGTTTCCACCACGACGGGCACGACGACGGCCTCGGTCTCCGCGACCGGGGCGTCGTCGTTCTCCACGTCGGTCACGGCGTCCTCGGCCTGCTCCGCGGTCGCGTCGTCATCGGTGTCGTCGGCCGCGTTCTCGGTGGTCTCGTCGCTCTCCTCGGTGACGTCCGTGACCGCTTCGCCGTCGTCGTCTGCGTTCTCGGCGTCGGCGTTCTCGGCGTCTGCGTCTACGGCCGTCTCGTCGGTGGCTTCGCCGTCACCCGGCGCGTCGGTGTCCTCGGCGTCGTCCACGTTCTCGGCGTCGGCGTGCTCCGCGGTCTCGGCGTCCTCGGTGGCGGTGGGGTCGCCTGCCGGGTCGGCGTCGATCACCGTGGTGTCACTGGCTTCCTGGTTCACGGCCAGGTCCGACTGGACAGGTTCGACCGGTGCGGTGGTCCCGACCGCGGCGTGCTCAGTGGGTGCGGACGACTCGTTCCGGGAACGACCGAAGATGTTGTTCATGATGTCGGACATGGGTGGGGACCCCTTTCGGGAGCGGGGAAGGGAGCGAGCAGACGGCGATATGATAGGGGGACCAATCGTGATCCCCGTCACATACCCCCACCTTTGGGCTCTCTTTGTCCAGTCGCTCCCGTGACCGGCCGATCTCGTTACGGGTAGCGGGGAAACTGTGCCGAATCTGGTGCCGTGGGGCGAGACCGCGAACGCTGAGAGAGCGCTCTCACAGCAGGGTCGATCTGCGCTACAGTTCAGTCACCCTCAGTGCTGACGACGAGGTCATGTGGAGTGGTGGGAGGTGCTGGGCGCGTGACTCTCCCCGCGAACCGGGTCGTGGCTGCCGCCGCGTTGGGGCGTGCCGTGCTGCTCGGGCGGGCCGCGCTCACCCTGACGGCCGCCGGTGTCGGGTTGCGGGTTCTTCCCGATCCGAGGTCCGCACTTGCCGTTCTCGTCGTCGTCGTGGTCGCCACGGCCACTGCGCTCGTGGTCCTCGCTCGCCACCCCTCGGTGGTGCGGCATCCGGTGCCCGTGGTCGCGGTGGACTCGATCGTGGTGCTGGGAGTTCTGATCGTCTGCGGGGGCGGGGTGCCCTTCTTCTGCTTCGCGGCCGGAGCCTGTGCGCTTGGCGGTGTGGTGCTCGGCTTGCGTGGGCTGGGGCTCTGGGCACTGCACGCCGCGCTCGGCTACGCGGTCGCCGGACACCTGTTGCGGTCCAGCGCCTCGAGCCCGCACATCACCGTGTTCACGTTGGCGTTTCCGCCGATCGAGATCCTTGCCGGGATCGCGGCGGCGGTCGCCACCGGCGCCCTCGTGCGGTACGTCGACCTCTCCGTGGACGTGGTCGCCTCTGCCCAGCGTTCGGCGGCCGCCTCCGAGCGGGCGCGGCTCGCCCGTGAACTGCACGACTCGGTCGGCAAGACCCTGCGTGGCGTCTCGTTCGCCGCGCTCGCGTTGCCGTCCTCGTTGCGCAGACAGCCCGAGCTCGCCGAGCAGTTGGCGAGCACGGTGTCCCGCGGGGCCATGGCAGCCGCGCGGGAAGCACGCGAACTGCTGACCGGGCTTCGGCTGGACGCACCTGACCAGGACTTCGCCACCACACTGTCGCGGATCTGCGCGCACTGCGGCACGTTGTCCGGGATCCCGGTGAGTCTCACCGCCGTGCCGGTGGACCCGCCTGCCGGCGTGCGCTACGAACTGAGTCGGATCCTCCACGAGGCCCTGCGCAACGCCGTCGAGCACGGCCAACCCGGACAGGTCACGGTCACCCTCACCCTGACCGATCACCTCCGGCTGCGGGTGCATGACAACGGCAGCGGCTTCCGCGTGCCCGGTGACCTGTCCGTCCTCACCACCGCGAACCACTACGGCCTCGTGGGCATGGCGGAGCGTGCTCGCAACGCCGGTGGCGTGCTGGCCGTGACGTCGAAGCCTGGTCACGGCACGACGATCGAGGTGTCGGTGCCCGTCGCCTTCCCTGCTCGGCTCGCGTCATGACCGACGTCCTGGTCGTCGACGACAACCCGATCGTGCGGGCGGCGATCCGCGGCTTCCTCGACGGCACCGACGCCGTGCGGGTCGTGGCCGAAGCCGGGGACGGGCGACAGGCGCTGACCTTCGCGCGGCGGCTGCGCCCCGCCGTGACCCTGTTGGACCACCGCATGCCCGTCGCGGACGGGCTGTCGGTGCTCGGCGAACTGTGCCGGTACACCACTGTGCTCGTGCTCACCAGTGACGCGGATCCCGGGCTCGTGGGCGGCATGCTGCGCGGCGGCGCGCGTGGTTACCTGGTGCACGGCGAGTTCGGTCCCGACGAGCTGCTCAGGGCGGTGCTCGCGGTCGCCCGTGGTGACGGGTGGCTCTCCGCCCCTGCCGCCGCCGTCGCCGTGGCCGCCGTACGCGAGCAGGCAGACCGTGAACGGGCGGCACACGAACAGCTCGAGTGGCAGCGCCTGCACCGCCTCCGGTTGGGACTGACGCGGCGCGAGGAGGACGTGTTGGCGTTGGTGGCGGAAGGGCTGTCCAACGCGGCCGTCGCGCGCAGGCTGGTGGTCACCGAGAAGACGGTGAAGAACCACCTGCACCGCGCCTTCGCGAAGCTGCGCGTGGGCAACCGCACCGAGGCCGTCCTGCGCTGGACGAGCAAGCGGTAGGCCGCGGTGGAACAGGACGGGTCGGACCGGGAAGGTGCCCGCGACCGCCGGGTGTTGCTGCGGCGTCTGGGGTGGACAGTGCTCGCCGTCGGGGTCGCGGCGACGGCGGTACTCGTGTCGCCGCTGGTCGTGCCGTTCCCCCCGCCCACTCCGGTGACGCCGCCACCGTCGTCCACCACTCCCCCTTCCGTTGTCACCACGCCCGTTCTCGTCATGCCGCCCGTCGTCACCCTGTCGGCCGCCGCCTCACCCGGTACGCCGCCTGCGGCAGAACCGCCACCGCGGGCCCCGGTGACGTCATCCCCGCCGCCCGCCTTCCAGAGCATCACCGTGCACGCGGCCGATCCGGCGAACCTCCGTACCGGCGCACGCGTCATCGAGTGCGCGAGTTGTCGCGGCGGCAGCCGGGTGGGTTACATCGGCGGGCCGAACCTGCTCGCCGTCCGCGTCGCCGCGGTGCCCACGGCCGGCACCCGTACCCTGACGATCGTCTACGAGACAGAGGAACCGCGCACGCTCAAGGTCGCGGTGAACGACGGCACCACGCAGACCCGACAGCTCGCCGGTGCGGCGAGCCTGCTGATCCCGGCGACCACGACACTCGAGGTGTTCGTGCCCGCCGGGGACAGCTGGATCAGGTTCTTCAACGACACCGGCTCGGCACCGGACATCAACGAGATCGTGCTGAGCTAGCGGTCAGTACTGCCCGGCGGTGTTGCACTGCACCACCTGGACGACACAGTCCTTCACTCGATGCCCCATCGCGTCCTCGTCCCACGCGGCGAACACGTCACCGTGCATGGACGAGGCCATCCCCGAAGCCAGCCGGAAACCGTCCACGCTGCCGCTGGTCGGGTAGGAGATGGAGAACGTGATCGCCGGGATGGGCACCGGGAACTGTTCGGTGCACCGGCCGCCCACACCCCACGCGACGTGGCTCTTGTGGTCCGGGCTGTCCAGGTGCTGGCCGTCCCAGCAGTCGGGGAAGCGCATCGTGAAGTGCAGGGTGCCGCCCTGGCACACCGGCCAGTTGCCGTCCCGGCTGCGGCTCGCCCCGTCCAGCGGGCCACCCGCGCAGTAGAACTGGTTGACCGCACCGACCGGGGTCGGCACCTGACGCATGGCGTCCCCCACGACCATCCGCAGTCCCTGCGGCAGCGGGACCGTCCGCGACTTGTCACTGAGCAGCGACCCGTAGTACACGACCACCTGCCTCGGCTGAACGGGCTGGTCGCGCTCGTACAGCGTGGGGACCCAGTACGCGGAATGGTCCTGCAGCGGTTGGCAGCTCGACGCGGTGAACCGCATCAGGTCCTCGAACTGGGTACTCGCGTTGGTGCGGTCGTTGCCGATGAACGAGTGCATGTGCGACGCCCCCGGCTGCCCGGGAAACACGATCGGGTCATCCGGCGCCGAATGGCCGTACGTGCACGTGGCGTTGAACTCGGCGTTGCGGTTCGCGTTGGGCGGCACCGGTCGGGGTGTCATCGCCCGGAACGCGGCCAGCTGCGCGTTCCACTTCGCCTGGTCCACCGGGATCCACGTACCGGCCGCCATGGTCATGCCGGCGTGCTGGTGCCCGGACGCCGAAACCGCCTCCGTGTCCCCGCCCCGCACCACCACAGCCCCGACCACCGCCAGCACAGCGCCTGCGACGACCAGCCAGAGCCGACCCGCAGGTGTCACTCTGTCGACCGGCTTCACTGCCCGACGCGGACTTCTCCTGTCACCTGACACAGGTTCCTCCTTCACTCGCGGGAAACGACGTTCCCAGCCGAAAGGTAGGTCGCCGCCGCCTGCGGGTCGTGAGTCAAAAGTCCCAGCAGCCGCAGGTACAGGGCCCAAATCGACGACGGGGTACCGCGTGGAGGGGGGACGACGGGACCCGCTCAGTGTCCGCTGTGTACAGACCGCGTCGGGCCGACTCCGGCTCTTTTGCGGTGGCGGACACGACACTCGAACGGATCACCATTACACTCCCGAGTATGAGGCCGTCAAAGAGATCGGCCCGGTTGTTAGGTCTAT
>NZ_SOCP01000035.1 GCF_004364325.1 Actinophytocola oryzae
TCGAACTCGCCGACGAGCGCTACACCCGCCTGGTCCTCCAGGTCGACGATCCACGCACGACCGTGACGCTGGTCGAGAACGCCCTGCGCTGAGCCGATGTTCCCCCACTTTGCCGCGGTCGCGATGTCGCTGGTCGCGATGACCGCCACCCCGGCCGAGCCGACACCCTGCCTCGTGCCCGCCGCCGACCGCGAGATCGTCTTCACCGTCGACGGGACGACGACCTACGGCACCCTGCACGTTCCCGCCCACCGGGCAGGGCACCGCCTGCGCGCCGCCCTGCTGCTGCCCGGCAGCGGCCCCACCGACCGCGACGGCAACCAGCCGACCGCCTCCCCGAACACCCTGGCGCAGGTGGCCGGCGCGCTCGACGGCGACCGGGTCGTCACGCTGCGGTTCGACAAGTACGGCACGGGCCACACCGGACTCGGCGCCTACCGCGACCACCCCGCAGCACTGGACTACCCGGCGTTCGTGCGTCAGGCCGCGGCCGCTTACGAGGTGCTGCGCGAACAGCCCGAGGCCGACTCGCACGCGCTGCTGATCGTCGGCCACAGCGAGGGCGCCATGACGGCGCTGGTACTCGGCGGCACCGTCCACCCGCGCCCAGCCGGTCTGGCCCTGCTGCAACCGCAAGCGATCCGCCTGCTGGACCTGGTCGCGCTGCAACTACACGCCCAGACCGCCGAAGCGGCCCAGCAGGGCCAGTTCACCCCAGAGCAGCAACACACGATCGACACGGCGACCGACGCCGCCGTCACCGCCCTGCGCGAACACAGGCCCATCGACACCACCGACCTACCGCCCGCTCTCGCGCAGCTCTTCACGGCCTTCCAAGGGCAGAGCAGCCGGTTCGTGGACAGCGACGACGACGTCTATCCACCGGACACCGCCGCAACCCTACGGCCAGGGACCAGCGTGCTGCTGACCTGCGGCACGAACGACGTCCAAGTCCCCTGCGCCACAACCGACGCTCTGACCGTTGCCCTAGGTCGCGCGCACGTCGGCCGACCGGGCCGGATACCACTGCCCGGAGTGGACCACCTTCTCCACGACACCAACCACCCGAACACCCCGCCCCGGCCGTGCTCGACGCCCTACACCAGTTCACGCGACACTGAGACAAGCCCGCAGCCGACGCCACACAAATCCCCAGTCGACCGCACCAGTCGGCCCAGGCGTCCCGTGTCCAGGCTTACCCGAAACCTTGCCAGAGTGGAAATATTGCCACTTTGGCAATTTTCTGTATGGTGAGTCCATGCCGGAGCTCGGGCTGCGGGAGCGTAAGAAGCGGGAGACCCGCCTCGCGTTGAGCCACGCCACCATCCGGCTCGCCGTGGAGCGCGGCTGGGACAACGTCACCGTCGAGGACATCGCCGCCGCCGTGAACGTGTCCGAGCGGACCTTTCGCAACTACTTCGGCAGCAAGGCCGAGGCCGTGGTGGCCACGCACGTCGAGCGGGCGCGGCGGATGGCCGACGCGTTGCGGGAGCGCCCCACCAGCGAGCCGCTCTGGGACGCGGTCGTCAACTCGGTACTCACCTAGTTCGAGGCCACCGGTGACCGACCTACGGCCGGGCTGCGGAAACTCCTTGCCGAGCCAGCGATCCAGCACGAGGTGTTCCGCGCCCACGCCATGGCACAGGACCAGCTGACCGCCGCCATCGCCGCACGAACAGGGACCGCCGTCACCGACCTCTACCCCCAGATCGTCGCCTCCGTGGTCAGTGCCGGGCTCGGCACCGCTATGACGCGCTGGGTCCAGCACCCGTCCGGGTCCCTCGTGGACCTGTTGCGGGACGTGTTCGACCAGATTCGCGCCGGGTTGCCCGAGCCGCGATGACAGAGTGGGGAAAGCCAATGGACGTCGTCATCATCGGTGGTGGGCCCAACGGGTTGATGCTCGCCTGCGAGTTGGCCCTCGGGGGTGTGCGGCCGGTCGTGCTCGAACGGCTCGCCGCACCCAGCACCGAGCCGAAGTCCAACGGGCTCGTCGGGCAGGTCGTGCGGATGGTCGACCGCCGGGGTCTGTACGAACGCCTCGGCGGCCAGCCCGGACCACCCGTGCCCAACAACGCCTACTTCATGTTCGCCGCGTTCCCGCTCGACCTCAGCGTCCTCGACGACAGCCCCGTCTACAACCTTGGGGTGCCGGAGGTGAAGACCGTGCGGGTGCTGGAAGAACGAGCACGGGAACTGGGCGCGGAGATCCGGCGCGGACATGAGTTCGCCGGCCTCGTCCAGGACGCGGACGGTGTCACGGTCTCCGTCCGCACGCCCGACGAGAACTACGAGCTGCGCACACGATACCTCGTCGGCGCGGACGGCGCCTCCAGTTCCGTCCGCAAGGCCACTGGCGTCGGGTTTCCCGGTGTCACGCGCGATCGGACCACCAGCCGGCACGCACACGTCACCGTTCCGGCCGACATGCTCGACGCGACCAGCGGTGCGCTCGACGTTCCCGGCCACGGACCCGTCCTGCCGTTCCTGCCCGTCCGCACCGACCACGGCGGCTTCACCTACGCGCCGATGCCCGGCCGTCCCGTGCTGGTCGCCACCACCGAGTGGGACGAGCCGGAGTCCCGTGAACCCATGACGCTCCAGGAGATGCGTGCCAGCATCACCCGCGTGCTCGGCGTCGACGTCCCGGTCGGACCGCCGCCAGGGGACGGTCCACACGTGCTGCGCCGCCTGCGTGGCGGCAACACTCGCGTCGCCGAGCGTTACCGGGACGGCCGGGTGTTCCTCGTCGGCGACGCCGCGCACGTGTTCGCCGCCGGTGGCACCGGGCTCAACACGGGTATGCAGGACGCGATGAACCTCGGTTGGAAACTCGCCGCGGCGCTCACCGGCAAGGTGGACGTCCTGGACACCTACGAGACCGAGCGCCGCCCCGTCGCCGAGCGGACGATCACCTACGCGCAGGCCATCTCCGCGCTCCTCGCACCCGGGGAGGAGGTCAACTCGCTTCGCACCCTGTTCGGCGAACTGCTCACGCATCGGGACACCGTCAGGACCATCGCCGACATGGTCGCCGGGGCGGACGTCCGCTACCCCGTCGGCGGCAACGCCCACCCACTCTCCGGCTGGCCCGCTCCCGACCTGGACCTGCGGACTGCCGACGGCACGATCCGCCTCGCCGAGTTGGTGCGCGACGCGAAACCACTGCTCGTCGACCTCACCGACGCCGGCGACCTGGTCATCGACGGGGTCGAGACCGTGCACGCCAAGGCGGACACGGACGCCACCGCACTCCTGCTCCGCCCCGATTCCTATGTCGCCTGGGCGTCGAGCGATCCGCTTCCGGAGACGGACACCCTCCGCGCCACGGCCCGCGAATGGTTCGTCAAACCCAGGTGAGGGAATCTCCCGCAGCGCCGGGCGCCCAGGTCGGTCCGCCTCACGGTGGATCGACCTGGGCGCCTACGGACAACCGGCAGGGCTGTGGGTCCTCTTTGGTCAGAGTCCGTCGGAGTCGCCGTCGTACACGGCTTCTGCCAGGTCGGTGATGCGGTCGGCCGAGTCCTGCCAGGACAGCGTCGTCGGCTCGAGTGTCAGTACGACCACGATCTTCTCGTCGTCCGTGCCGGTGGTGTGCATGGCCCGGCTGGTCAGGTCGATGTCCGGAGCGGTCTTCGATCGGGCGTGGTCGCGGTTGACCGCGGCGATCGCGTCCCGCACCTCCTGGGTGTCCGGCACGACCTGGCTCTGCTCCACGCACTCCTCACCAGGAGCCGGCGCCGCACCGAACCCGGACCACCCCTGCTTGTAGGCCCACGCGCCCGGCAGTGCGCTCGGGATCCCGAACGACTGGTCGAACGTGTCGGCAGCACACCTCGTGGCCTGGTACAGGTTGCCCATGATGAAGTCCCGGTAGTTCGGGTGGGCCTCGGTCAGGATGTACTGGTACGTCCGCACGACGTCGGCCGCACTGATCGCGGTGTAGCCCCACTTCCCGCGTTCGGCAGGCGGTGCGGTGTCCGGCAGGCCGATCTCGGCGGCCATCCGGACGACGATCTGCTCCCAACCGTCACGCACCCACAGCACGCTGGCCGCGTCGTCGTCGCTGGACCGCAGCATCGGCTCCAGGAGAGCCAGATCCTCTGGCGGGATCACGTACTCGGGACCGTGGGACTCCAGGTAGTCCAACGCGATGAACAACTTCACCACCGACGCGGACCGGTACTGCTTGTGCACGTCGTGTCCCCACGACGCACCCGTCTCCCGGTCGAACACCGCGTAGCTCGCCGTCATCCCGTCCGGCAGGTCGACCGCCTCGGAAGCCGGCGAGGCCACCGCCGCGCCGGACATCATGACGACCGCGGCCGGTCCCAACATCAGCGCACACAGGCGCCGAACAACCTTCATGTCATTGCCCCCAGGCAATCTCGAGGATTCGGAAGATCCACACCGTAGCGGCAGCCGATCTTGACGAGACACTCGACCCACAGGTGTCACACGTGTGTATGGTCGCGACGTGCTCGAGACGCGGCTTGATCTCGGCCGGATCCACGCGGCCCGCGACATGATCGATCCGGTGTTCCTGGGAACCCCGCTGTACCAGTGCGATGCCCTGGGTCGCGTGCTCGGTTGCACGGTCAGCGTCAAGCTCGAGACGGCGAACCCGGTCCGCAGCTTCAAGGCGCGGGGTACCGAGCTCGTCGCGAGCCTGCTGGCCGAACGCGGCGAGAACGCCGTGGTGTGCGCCAGTGCCGGCAACCTCGGGCAGGCGCTCGGTTGGTCGGGCCGCCGCCGTGGGCTCGACGTGACGGTCGTGGCGTCGCGGCGGGCACCTGCCGCCAAGCTCGACCGGATCCGCGCACTGGGTGCGGAGCTGGAACTGGCGGACGGCGACTTCGAGCTGGCACGCGCCCGAGCCGCGGACATCGCGGGGCAGCGCGGCATCCGGCTGGTCGAGGACAGCCTGGACATCGAGACCTGCGAGGGTGCCGCGACGATCGGTCTGGAGCTGGCCGAGGCATCCACCTTCGACAGCGTCCTGATCGCCCTGGGTGGGGGTGCGATGGCCACCGGAGTCGGTCACGTCCTGAGGACACTGGCCCCTGGCGTCGAGGTGATCTGCGTGCAGCCCCTCGGTGCACCGGCGATGACCCGCTCCTGGCACGCGCGCCACGTCGTCACCACCGAGTCGGCCGACACCATCGCCGACGGCGTCGCCGGCCGGTACCCCATCCCGGAGGTCCTCGACGACCTCCTCGCGGTCGCCGACGACGCCGTGCTCGTCCGCGAGTCGTCGATCATCGCGGGCATGCGGATGCTCCTGGAGCACGCGGGCCTGGTCGTCGAGCCGTCAGCGGCCCTCGGTGTCGCCGCCGTTCTGGAGGACCCTGACCGTTTCGCCGGGCGTCACGTCGTCACCGTCATCTGCGGCGGCAACGTCGACCTGGACGCCTACCAACGCTGGGTCCACAGCGGAGAAGGGCCCTCACCGGGATGAGGGCCCTTCTCCCGGGAACCGTCAGGCGGCGACCGTCGCGGCGGCGGACACCGGCGCGAGTGCCACGTCCAGCACCTCACGCACGTCCGTCGCCAGGTGGACGGTCAGCTCCTCCAGCACCGACGCGGGCACGTCGTCGAGGTCCGGCTCGTTCCGCTTGGGCAGCACGATCGTCGTGATGCCCGCGCGGTGTGCGGCGAGCAGCTTCTGCTTCACCCCACCGATCGGCAGGACCCGTCCGGTCAGCGACACCTCACCGGTCATCGCGACGTCCGACCGCACCGGACGACCGGACAGCAGCGACGCCAGCGCGGTCGTCATCGTCACGCCCGCCGACGGGCCGTCCTTGGGCACCGCACCGGCCGGCACGTGGATGTGCACGCCCTGCTCCGCGAGCGACGACACCGGGACCTCCAGGTCGGCGCCGTGCGACCGCAGGTACGACAGCGCGATCTGTGCCGACTCCTTCATCACGTCGCCGAGCTGTCCGGTCAGCGTCACCCCGGTCGCGCCGGAGTCCTTCGACGCCACGGACGCCTCGACGAACAGCACGTCCCCGCCCGCACCTGTCACGGCGAGGCCGGTCGCGACACCCGGCACCGCGGTGCGTTCCGCGGACTCCGGCGTGAACTTCGGCTGGCCGAGGTAGGTCCTCAGCGAACCGGTGTCCACAGTCAGCGGCAGTGACGCCGAGCCGAGCGACAGCGACGCGGTGATCTTGCGCAGTACGCGTGCGATCGCCCGCTCCAGCTGTCGGACGCCTGCCTCCCTTGTGTACTCCCCTG
The DNA here is from genome assembly GCF_004364325.1 of Actinophytocola oryzae. Taxonomy (GTDB): domain Bacteria; phylum Actinomycetota; class Actinomycetes; order Mycobacteriales; family Pseudonocardiaceae; genus Actinophytocola; species Actinophytocola oryzae. Next base: position 6,244 of record NZ_SOCP01000035.1, read on the forward strand.
CCATCAGCCGCAGCGTGTCGTCGGTCAGCGTGACCTCGTCGGCACCCAGCCCCGCGCGTTCCAGCTGCCGGGGCAGCAGGTGGTCGCGGGCGATGACGACCTTCTCGTCCTCGGTGTAGCCGTCGAGCGTGACCAGCTCCATGCGGTCGAGCAGCGGGGCCGGGATGGAGTCGATGACGTTGGCGGTCGCGAGGAACACCACGTCGGACAGGTCCAGCTCGACCTCGAGGTAGTGGTCACGGAACGTGTGGTTCTGCGCCGGGTCCAGGACCTCGAGCAGTGCCGCGGTGGGGTCGCCCCGGTAGTCGGAGCCGACCTTGTCGATCTCGTCGAGCAGCACGACCGGGTTCATCGAGCCCGCCTCGGAGATGGCGCGGACGATGCGGCCCGGCAGCGCGCCGACGTAGGTGCGCCGGTGGCCGCGGATCTCGGCCTCGTCGCGGACGCCGCCGAGGGCGACACGCACGAACTTGCGGCCCATGGCACGCGCGACCGACTCACCCAGCGACGTCTTGCCGACCCCGGGAGGACCGGCGAGCGCCAGCACGGCACCGCTGCGCCGACCGCCCACGACACCCAGACCCCGCTCCTCACGGCGCTTGCGCACCGCCAGGTACTCGATGATGCGTTCCTTCACGTCGTCGAGCCCCGCGTGGTCGGCGTCGAGGATCTCCCGCGCGCCCTTGATGTCGTAGGCGTCGTCGGTCCGCGTGTTCCACGGCAGCTCGAGCACGGTGTCGAGCCAGGTCCGGATCCAGCCGACCTCAGGTGACTGGTCCGAGGTGCGTTCCAGCTTGTCGACCTCGGTCAGCGCGGCCTCCCGCACCTTCTCCGGCAGGTCGGCGGCCTCGACGCGGGCGCGGTAGTCCTGCTCCTCGGTCTCCGGCTTGCCGTCCAGGTCGGACAGCTCCTTGCGGATGGCCGTCAGCTGCTGGCGCAGCAGGAACTCCCGCTGCTGCTTCTCCATGCCTTCCTGCACGTCCTTGCGGATGGTCTCCGCGACGTCCAGCTCGGCGAGGTGCTCGCGGGTCCACTCGAGCAGCTTGCCCAGCCGCTCGGTCACGTCGACCGTCTCGAGCAGCCACAGCTTCTGGTCGTTGTCGAAGTAGGGCGCGTAGCCGGCCAGGTCGGCGAGCGCGGACGGGTCACCCTCGGACTGCACCGAGTCGACGACCTGCCACGCACCACGCTCCTGCAGCATGGTGATGACCAGCGCCTTGTAGTCCTTGGCCAGCTCACGCGTGCGGTCGGTCACGGGCGCCTCGTCGGTCACCTCGGCCTCGACCCACAGTGCGGCACCCGGGCCCGTGGTGCCCGCCCCGATGCGTACGCGCTCGGTGCCGCGGACCACGGCGGCCATGTCACCGCCCGGCATGCGGCCGACCTGCTCGACGACGCCGAGCACCCCGTACCGCGAGTACTTCCCGTCAAGGCGCGGCACCAGCGCCACGCGTGGCTTGTCCCCCTCGGCGACCGCCCGCGCGGCCTCCACCGCGGCGCGGACCTCGGTCCCGTCGGTGCCGGCCATGCGAATCGGCACGACCATCCCCGGCAGGAGCACCGTGTCGTCCAGCGGCAGCACCGGGAGCGTCAGCGACTCTGCCATGAGTTCACCCTCCAAAGTTGAGTCTGTCCTACTCAACCCCGGGAGTGGCCTGGTTGTTTCCTATTGCTGTTCGCCGACAGCGAGCAGGCGCCGGGGCGTGTCCCACAGCACAGCACGCAGGAACGGCTCGCCCAGCCGGTCGTCGGCGGCTGCCCAGCCCGCGATGGCGCGCAGCTGGGTGGCGTAGTCGTAGGGGATGTTGGGGAAGTCGGTGCCGAGCGCCACCCGGTCGGCGGCCCCGGCCAGGCGAGCGGCCCAGTCGTCGGGCAGCAGGGCGTCAGCACTGTTGAACGGGACTCCCACCATGGTGGTGTCCAGGTGCGCGTTCGGGTACCGGTCGAGCAGGTCGAGTGCCAGGCCGTGGTCGGGTGCGCCCGCGTGTGCGAGCACCGCCACGAGCCGGGGGTTGTGCCGCAGGACGTCCTCGAAGACGTCGAGGCCGGTGAACTTGCCGGGCACCGGGCCGTGTCCGCAGTGGATGACGACCGGCACCCCCGCCTCGGCGAGCTGTCCCCAGACGGGGTCGAGCAGCGGGTCGCGCGGGTCGTAGCCGCCGACCTGGATGTGGGACTTCACACATCGAACGCCCAGGTCAAGGGCCTGCCGCACGTAGTCGTCCACGCCGGGCTCCGCGAAGAAGGTGGCGGTCGGCACGGCTTCGGGGGTCTGTGCGGCGAAGTCGCGGACCCACTCGTTGAGCCACGCGGCCATGTCCGGCTTGTGCGGGTAGACGAGCGGCGCGAAGTGACGTACGCCCAGGTCACGCAGGATGGCGAGGCGGTCGTCCTGCGGCAGCCGGTAGTTGATGGGCCACTCGGTGCCGTACTCGGCACTCGCCCGGTCGAAGAAGGCCCAGACCTTGCGCTGCACCTGTTCCGGCAGGAAGTGGACGTGCAGGTCGGCCAGTCCGGGGAGGCCCAGCGCCGAGGTGAACGCCGGGACCTCCTGGTCGGACTCGGGGATCAATACCGCCCCTTGAGCGCCCGCCCGTGCGCGCGCGAGATCTCGCGCTGCGCGTCCCGCTTGGCGAGCGACTGCCTCTTGTCGTACTCCTTCTTGCCCTTGCCGAGCGCTAGCTCGACCTTGACCTTGCCGTCCTTGAAGTACAGGGACAGCGGCACCAGCGACAGGCCGCCCTCCCGCGTCTTGCCGATGAGGCGCTCGATCTCGTTCCGGTGCAGCAGGAGCTTGCGGGTGCGGCGCGGCGTGTGGTTGGTCCACGTGCCGAGCACGTACTCCGGGATGTGGAGGTTGCGCAGCCACACCTCGCCGTTGTCGACCGTGGCGAACGCGTCAACCAGCGACGCCCGGCCGAGGCGCAGCGACTTGACCTCGGTCCCCATCAGCGCGATCCCGGCCTCGTAGGTGTCCAGGATCGTGTAGTCGTGCCGCGCCTTGCGGTTCTGCGCGATCGCCTTCTGGCCACGTTCCTTCGACATGGTGACAACTCTACGTGTGCACGCACGCCGTTTTACTGGCGCACGTACAGACGTAGCGTCACGTAGCCGGTGATCGCGGAGATGCCGATCGCCGTCAGCAACAGCCACGGGGAGATCAGCAGGATGTCGATGCCCTCGATCGGTCTGATCACACCCGCGGAGAACGGTCCGGCCAGCAGCTTGTCGAGGAACCAGAGCTTGGCGAGGACCAGCAGACCGATCGCCAGCACCGCGCCGATGACACCCGCGACCACCGCCTCCAGGAGGAACGGCAGCTGGGTGTACCAGCGGGTCGCGCCGACCAGGCGCATGATGCCGACTTCTGTCCGCCTGGTGAACGCCGAGACCTGGACGGTGTTGGAGATCAGCAGCAACGCGGCGACGGCCTGGATGAGCGCGACCACGAACGTCAGGTTCCGGACACCGTTGAGTGCGTCGAAGAACCTGTCGAGGAACTCGCTCTGGTCCGCGACGGAGTCGACGCCCACCCGGCCCGTGAAGGTCTGCTTGATCACGTCGGGCCGGTCGGGGTTGTACAGCTTGACGTTGAACGAGGCCGGGAGGGCCTGCGGCCTGGCGAGCTTCAGCAGCTCGGGCTGTGAGGAGAAGATCTCGGTGAACCGCTTGTAGGCGGCGTCGCGGTTCTCGTAGGTGACGGTCTCGACGGCCGGGTTGTTCTCGAGGGCGGTGCGCAGACCCGAGCAGGGGTCCTCGGCACAGCTCTTGTCGTTCGCTGAGATGTCGTCGGTCAGGTAGACCTGCACCTGCAGCTTGTCCTCGTAGACGGCCTGGGTCTTGTCGATCATCCGCACAACCAGGAGGCCGCCCCCGAGCAGAAGGAGCGAGACCATCGTGGTGAGGATCATCGCGACGGTCATCGTCACGTTCCGGCGGAGGCCGGTGAGGACCTCGCTGAAAACGAAGCTGGCACGCATCGGGGGAAGGCGTCCTTGTGGTCGGGAGGGCGGGGTTGGTGCGGGGTGTCCTGCTAACGGCCTACGCCGTAGACCCCACGTGAGTCGTCGCGCACGACCTGGCCGAGGGACAGCTCGACGACCCGGCGCCGCATGGAGTCGACGATCGAGTGGTCGTGGGTCGCCATCAGCACGGTCGTGCCGGTGCGGTTGATCCGCTCCAGCAGCAGCATGATGTCCTGGCTGGTGTCAGGGTCGAGGTTTCCGGTCGGCTCGTCGGCGAGCAGCATCAGGGGCCGGTTCACGAACGCCCGCGCGATGGCGACGCGCTGCTGCTCACCACCCGACAGCTCGTGCGGCATCCGGTTGGCCTTGCCCTCGAGCCCCACGAGTTCCAGGACCTCGGGAACCACTTTGCGGATGGTGTTGCGCGGCTTGCCGATGACCTCGAGCGCGAAGGCGACGTTCTCCGCGACGGTCTTGTTGTGCAGCAGCCGGAAGTCCTGGAAAACGCAGCCGATGGACTGGCGCAGGCGGGGGACCCTGCGCCGGGACATCCGGACGACGTCGAAGTTCGCCACGTAGACACGGCCCTTGGTGGGCACTTCCTCACGCAGCAACAGGCGAAGGAATGTCGACTTTCCTGACCCGGACGCGCCGATGAGGAAGACGAACTCACCCTTGTCCATCTCGACAGTTACGTCCTCCAACGCTGGACGCGTTGAGGTCTTGTACACCTTCGAAACGTGCTCGAGCCGGATCACGAGGCGAGAGTGTACCTCCGACCGTTATCGACCTGTTGCCTTGGGAGCCCCACCTCGTGACCAGCGAAGATCACCGACCGCGCACAGTCGCCTGACCACCACGGACAGGTGCCGGAGGACTACGAGGCGGTCGACTGTGTCCGCCGCCACCGGATGCCGGCCTCGAGGAAACCGTCGATCTCCCCGTCGAGGACGCTGGACGGGTTGCCGACCTCGTACTCGGTCCGCAGGTCCTTCACCATCTGGTAGGGGTGCAGCACGTAGGAACGCATCTGGTTGCCCCACGAGGACCCGCCGTCACCCTTGAGCGCGTCCATTTCCGCGCGCTCCTCCTGGCGCTTGCGCTCGAGCAGCTTCGCCTGGAGGACCCGCATGGCGGCGGCCTTGTTCTGGATCTGCGACTTCTCGTTCTGGCAGGACACCACGATCCCCGTCGCCAGGTGCGTGATGCGCACGGCGGAGTCGGTCGTGTTCACGCTCTGCCCGCCGGGACCGGAGGACCGGAACACGTCGATGCGGATGTCCTTCTCCGGGATGTCGACGTGGTCGACGGCCTCGACGAACGGCAGGACCTCGACGCCCGCGAACGATGTCTGCCTGCGTCCCTGGTTGTCGAAGGGGGAGATGCGGACGAGGCGGTGCGTGCCCTGCTCGACGGACAGCGTGCCGTAGGCGTAGGGCGCGTCGACCTTGAAGGTGGCGGACTTGATGCCGGCCTCTTCCGCGTAGGAGGTGTCGTAGACCTCGGTGGAGTAGCCGTGGCGCTCCGCCCAGCGCAGGTACATGCGCAGCAGCATCTCCGCCCAGTCGGCCGCGTCGACCCCGCCTGCCTCGGAACGGATGGTGACGATCGCGTCGCGCTCGTCGTAGTCGCCGGAGAGCAGCGTGCGGACTTCGATGGACGCGATGTCGGCATGGAGACGGTCACGCTCCGTGTCCGCCTCGGCGCGTGCGTCAGCGCCGTCGGCGCCTTCCTCCTCCGCGAGCTCGTAGAGCACGCCGAGGTCATCGAGGCGCTGACGCAGTTCCTCTATGCGTCGCAGCTCGCTCTGCTTGTGCGAGAGCTGACTCGTGACCTTCTGTGCCGACTCCGGGTCGTCCCACAGGTCCGGACGGGCCGCCTGCTGCTCCAGATCGTCGATCTGGGCACGCACAGCGTCCAGGTCCGTCACCGCCTCGACGCTGGCGAGGGTGTCGGACAGTTCCTTGATGTCAGCCGCGACGTCCGGGTTCACGTCATGAATCTACCGTGAACCCGCACGCCGTTCGCCTCAGGCGAGGTGTTTCAGGAGGTCGGAATGGAGTCGAGCAGTTTGAGCACTGCCCGCGCGCGAGCCACACCGAACTCCGCGATCGCCTTCGAGTAGGCCCCGTCGGCGGTCTTCGCCGCGGTCTTGGCCGCCTCGTGCTCATCGGAGTAGACCTTCTTGGCCGACTCGATGAGCGCCGCTCGCTGCTTCGCCGTCAGGGCGTCCGCGTGGACGAGACGGAGGATCAGCGGGCTGCGGAGGTGGTCGGGACCGGGCTCGCTACCGAGCCACGCCTTGAACGCCTTCTTGCCCGCAGCCGTCACCAGGTACTGCTGGCTGGACCGCGGCCCCTGCTTGCCGAGCCGGACGAGGCCGGCGTCGGCGAGTGCGGGGAGCTCGCGGTAAACCTGACTCCGAGTGACGCTGAAGAACGACCCAAATCGATCACGGGCAGCCGAGACCAATTGCCCACCAGTAGCCGGACCTTCGTGCAGCAGCCCCAAGAGGGCAGCCGCGGTTGCATTCAGTTCAGACACCTTACCACCGTGCCACGAATGGACGGCGGTGTCCACAGTGGCCGAGCATCTGTCCACTGTGGCTAGTAGGCCATTTGGCGGGCTGTTGAGCCGTGTTCCAGTCGCACAGTAAGCGGCCGAGCGTCGATCCCCAAGGGAGCCAACGAATCCTTCGCAGCGCGAACCACCTCGCCGGACAGGGCCCGTACCAGGGGAAACGGTGGAATCCCCAGGCCAGGGGAGACTTCAGCGGGCCGCCGGGAGCGTCGAATCAGCCCTCGATCCCTACGCACATTTTGGACTTCCCCGGCCGTTCCGAGGCGCCGGATCAGTGCGAAAAATAGCGCTACTCCATCCGGGTAAAGATGTGCGTACGGCCAGAAGTGAATGCTCCGCTCGCGACGGATCCGGTCCACCACAGCGGACCCGACGACCGGAAGAGTCCTGTGTGGACGACAAGGTGGACAGTCCGGGCACGTCCAACTGCACATGCAGGCGCCGTGTGCACAACGGAATGAAGCCAAGCGGCAGATCACCGTGCCGCCAAACAGCCTACTGGGCGCCGAGTCCACGGGAGACCGGAAATCGGGAATACCAAATCCGCGTCAGGTCGAGACTTCCGGAATCGACACTCCACCCCGAGATCACCGCGTCACCCGGAGAGACTCGATCCATCCGGGTGAGACTGATCTCGGCCATCCGAGTGGTTCAGACCTCCGCGAACAGCGAACGGCGCCTGCCAAAGCCTCTCCCACGGGCGACCAATCCCCCACCCAAGTGCGAGCAATCTTCCACTCAAATGCGGACGGCGGGATCCATAACGCCGCCAACCCCCGGCCCCAACCAACCCGAAGCCCCGCCGAGACCCACACCGAACGGCCCGACCCGACCAACTCGGACTGTGAGGTGCCCATCCGACCCGGACCCCCCGACCTGACCGACAACGCGGCCCATCCGGCACGACTCGGCAGGCCCGATCCCACCCCGAGACTGGCCCCACAGGCCTCCCGGCCCACCCGGCCGACACCCGAGTCCACTCACCCCGGCAACCGACCCACCCGGCAGCCCACCCACCCCGGCAACCGCGACACCTTCCCCGCCGATTCACCCACCGAACCCGAGCGAGAGTCCCACTCGTGCACCAGGGGGTCCCCCGGTTTCAACGCTACGCGGGAGCACCGACGGTCCGGGCCGCACAAGCGGCAACCGGCGGCAAGACCACCCACCCATCCCGAGCGAGAGTCCCATTCGTGCACCTGGGGCCCCCGGTTTCAACGCTACGGGCGAGCACCGACATCCAGTGGCCGGCGGAGGTGGCAGCCGGGCACAACCACCCAGCTCGCCAGGGCCCGTAGCGCGGCCTCGGTCCTCCCGCGTTGGTCCCCGACACCCCGAACCGGCACGTTCCCGCAGGTCAGAGTGCATATGACCCCCCGGTGGAAACCCCTCTCAAACCCGTTGTATAGTTCTGCACATAACAACAACGCGGGGTGGAGCAGCTCGGTAGCTCGCTGGGCTCATAACCCAGAGGTCGCAGGTTCGAATCCTGTCCCCGCTACCACACCAGAAGGCCCCTGTCCGACACCACGGACAGGGGCCTTCTGCTATTCGACCCTCCACAGGCACGTAGCGAATTCACATTTCGCCCGCACGCCGCGACCTCGGACCCTCTCCGTGCCCCACGTCACAGCCGGCGCTCCGAAGTGGACAGACCTGAAATGCGACGGCTTCGAAATATGAATGCGAACTTCGAAAACGCGCGCACGAGTGCCCGAGTCGTGTTCGGACAGAGCCCGGAACGCCGGTTCGTTTCATACTTCGCGTTCCTATTTGCTAGTGTGCCGTCACAAACCAACGGGTGTGCACGTATGTCGTGTCCATCAGCGTCCAAGGGAGAGCAGCCAGATGGCGCAGAAGGTATTGGTACAGCTCGTCGATGATCTGGACGGCACCAGTTCGCAGGACGTTTCCACGGTCCTGTTCGGCCTGGACGGCGTGAGCTACGAGATCGACCTCTCGGAAGCCAACGCCGAGCGGCTGCGGGAAAGCGTCCAGGAGTTCGTCGACTCCGCGCGGCGCACGGGTGGACGGGTCAAGCGCGGCACGCGACCCGCCCAGTCGGGCAAGGCGGCCAGCTCGGGGGAGGCCGGTCAGATCCGGGAGTGGGCGCTGGAGAACGGCTACGAGCTCGCAGGCCGGGGCCGTATCCCATCGCACGTGGTCGAGGCCTACAAGGAGGCCCAGGCCGAGACCAAGGCGAAGGCGACCGCCAAGGCCGCCCCGAAGCGGCGGACTCGCGCGAAGAAGAGCTGAACGGCTGGCGAGCGCGGACGGGAGCCGCGCTCGACAGCCCGCCAAAATGACATCGTTCGTCACGGTGTCACGGCGCACATTTCGTCCACAGTGGATAAAGGCTCTCCCCGACCGCTGTCGCGATTGCGTCGGTGCCCCGAGCTGAGAAGCACGGTCCCCCTCATCAGGGGCGACCGTGCTTTTTACGTTTCGGAAACTTGCGTTCGGCAAACGCGGCCCCGACAGACGAAAACGCGGCCTCCCCGGGCTCCGGGAAGACCGCGTATTCGGTCGGTGGTCAGCCGCCTGCCGGCTGGTTGGCCTTCGCGTTGTTGTAGTCGGTGATGGCCTTCTGCAGCGCGGCGAGCGCGTTGCCCTGGGCAGCGAAGTCACCGCTCTTCTGCGCCGCGCTCAGGTCGTCCAGGGCCTTGCCCATGGCCGCGACCGCCGAGTCGAGTGCCGGGTTCGTACCGCCGCTGTCAGGTGGCGGTGTGGTGCCGCTACTCGGTGGCGGCGTGGTCGTCGTACTCGTGTCCGGCTGGCTCCCGTTGTCCGGTGGTGGCTGGTCACCGCCCTGACTGCTGTCGAACGCCTCCTTCAGCGCACCCTCCAGCGTCGAGTCGAACCCGACCCTGCCGCCGAAGTACACGAGGACCCTCGCGAGCTGGGGGAAGGCGTTCTCGTCCTTCTGCTCGATGTAGATCGGTTCCACGTAGAGCAGACCGCCCGCCACGGGCAACGTCAGCAGGTTCCCGTATCTGACGTTGACGTTCGGGTTCTGGAACAGCGTTCTGTTCTCGGTCACCTGGTCGGTGGTCTCGAACTCGTTCTGCACCTGGACCGGACCCTTGGGTTGGTCCTGCGTCGGTAGTCGGAGGACCCTGAACTGCCCGTAGTCGTCCGGATCGGATGACACCGACACCCAGGCGGCGAGGAACTGCCTGTTCAGCAACGTCATCGCGCTGGTGAGCTGGAAGGTCGGCTGGGACTCACCCGGCGCCTGCGCGAGCACGTAGTACGGCGGCTGGTTCGGTGTCGCCGCGCCCTCGTTGTTGCCGCCCGTCGGGTCCGGCGGCACGTCCCAGAACGTCCGGGTGGAGAAGAACTGCGCGGCACGGTCCTTGCCGGTCACGTGGTACTGCGAGAGCAGGTCGCGCTGCACCTTGAACAGGTCCTCCGGGTAGCGGAAGTGTTCCCGGAGCGACTGCGAGATCTCGCCGTGCTTGACGGTGCCCGGGAAGATCTTCTCCCACGCCTTGAGCACCGGGTCGTTGTCGTCGATCGAGTAGAGGGTCACCGTGCCGTCGAACGCGTCGACGGTGGCCTTGACGGAGTTCCGGATGTAGCTGATGTCCCGGTTCTCCTGCCGTGCCACACCGGTCAGCGTGTCGGAGGTGGCCTCACCGAGCGGGGTGCGCTGCGCGTACGGGAAGTTCTCGAGCGTGGTGTAACCGTCGACGATCCACTTGATGCGACCGTCCACGACTGCCGGGTACGGGTCGCCGTCGACGGTCAGCCACGGCGCGACCTTGCTCACGCGGGTGCGGGGGTCACGGTCGTACATGATCTTCGAGCCCGCGCCGATGTCCCCGTTGAAGAGGATGTTGGGCTCACCGTAGTGCGCGTAGAAGACGAGCCGGTTGAACCAGCCGTCGACGGGCACACCGCCCTTGCCGTTGTAGCGGTAGTCCTGGTCGATGGAGGTGTCGTACTCGCCGCGCGCGTTGACGATCGCGTAGTCGGTGGCGAGCTCGCCGTAGTAGATCCGCGGTTCCTTGACCGGGATGTCCATCTTCTGGCCGCTCTTGAGCGCCTGCAGGTCGCTCACGGTGAAGACCGGGTAGCCGCCTTCGCCGCTGCCGGCGCCGCTCTCCTCTGTGTAGGCGCGGTTGATGCGGTTGGCCGGCGCGGCGACGAAGCCGTTGCCGTGGGTGTAGACGAGGTGCTTGTTGATCCACGACGTCTGGTTGTCGACCAGCCGGGACGAGTCCAGCTCGCGTGCGGCGACGATGTAGTCCTGCACGTCACCGTTGACCTTGTAGCGGTCGATGTCGAGCTTGGACGAGAAGCCGTAGAAGTTCTCGCCGCCCTCGCGCTGGGTGAAGGTGCGGGACAGGATGCTGGGGTCGAGCAGGCGGATGTTGGGGACGGTGCCCGTGTCGTTGAGGACCTTGTCCTCGGTGGCGGGCGTGACCGAGGCGTCGCCCGCGTAGTCGGTGAACTTGACCTTGTCGTCGCCGATGCCGAACGCGTACTGGGTGGCCGCGATGTTCCTGTCGATCGACTTGGCTTCCTTGGCCGCCTCGTTCGGCTTGACGGAGAACTGCTGCAGCACGGTCGGCCACGCCCAGCCGACGAGGATGCTGGACAGGATGAGCAGCACGATCGCGATGGCCGGCAGCTGAAGATTTCGGACGAACGCGCCGACGAAGAACGCGATGGCGCAGAACCCCGCGATGAACATCAGGATCAGCTTGGCTGGCAGGACCGCGTTGAGGTCGGTGTAGGTGGCGCCGTCGAAAAGGGAGTTACGGGTGGAGAAGAGAAGTTCGTATCGTTCGAAGAAGTAGTCGACGGCGAGGATGACGACGAACAGGCCCGCCGTGACGGACAGCTGCACCCGCGCGGGCACGGAGAAGTTGTCGCCCTTAACGCCGAGGCGGATGCCGCCGAAGATGTAGTGGGTGATCAGCGCGCCGATACCCGCTATCGCGATGGCGACGAACAGCCACGTGATGAGCCAGCTGATGAACGGCAGGGTGAAGGCGTAGAAGCCGATGTCCTTGTTGAACTCGGGGTCGGTCTCGCCGAACGGGACCGCGTTGAGCATCAGCTGCACCGGCTGCCAGTCGCCCTGGCCTGCCGCGCCCGCGATGGCGCCGACGACGAGCGGGATGCCGATGCCGAACAGCCGCACCCGTCCCACGATGGTCGACCGGTAGCGCGCGAGCGGGTCGTCGGTGCCGGAGACGGGCACGAAGACGGGCCGCGACCGGTAGGCGATCGCGAGGCTCACCGCCAGGAGTCCGCCGACGAGCAGGCCCAGTGCGAAGAACAGGATGATCCTGGTGACGAGCATCTTGGTGAAGACGGACCGGAAGTCGACCTCGCCGTACCACAGCCAGTCGACGTAGGTATCGAGGAGCCGTGCCCCGACGATCAGCACCAGGATGATCACACCGGCGATACTGAGAAGGATCTTCGCACGACGGGATAGCTTCGGCATGCCGATCGGGGGCCTGGTGGCCACGGTGACTCCCTGTGTTGACCAGTGTTCTTAGCGGAGCGCTGTCCTAGATGTCCAACTCTATTCCGAGCCTGTCAGGTTCCCGTTCGGGTAGGTCGAAATAGTCGAACGCGAGAATAGGTGAGGATGGCATCCATGTCCGCGAGCCATGCCCAGCACCTGTCCGCCGCAGCCCGCGAAGTCGAGGACTTCGTGTCGACCGCCGGTTGGGACCAACCCCCGCAGCTGTTCGCCCTCGTCGCGACCGACGAGCTGGTGCAGGCCCAGCCCGACCTCGCCACGCAGGTCGACGCGGGTTCCCCGCTGACCCCGGTCGCCCAGGACGCCCTGCCGAACGACGACCTCGCGGAGGCGTTGGCCGGCATCATGTGGCCGGAGGCGGTGCAGGGCTGCGCCGTCGCCCAGGAGATCGTCGTCCTGCCGCCCGAGGTGGAGGACACACTCCCGGCAGGCGAGGACTCGGGCGACGAGGACGTACTACAACGAATCGCCGCCGAACATCCCCAGCGGCGCGAGGCCCGGCTGGTGGCCGCGGTGCTACGCGACGGAACGGCGGCCTGCGTGCTGCGCATCCGGGGTGTGGACGGCCCGGACGAGGTGGTCGAACACCCCGAGCTGGCCCCGAACCTGACCGACGCCCTGCTGACCACGCTCCGCTGAAGCCTAAGACGCCGCCGTGGCACCCAACACCTCTGAACTGCGAATACTCGCCCCTCAAGTGGTAACGCCCCACCCCTCGCAGGGTTGGTAGATGGTGACACGGGAGAGCCTCCAGTTGGGCGTGGCATGTCCGGGACCCACGCCAACTGGAGGCTCTCGTGTCTCACCGCCGCGCTTGCCCCTGGTTCGATTGCGTCGACATTCGACGCCGCCACCGCGCACTCGCAGACCAACCACCCTGAAGACCAGGTACAGCCAGTCTATCGAGGTGGGACGGGTGGACGGCGTTGTGGATCGTGGCTGTGGACAACCGCCCCCGCTGTGGACAACTCAGCAGTGGGGCGGGGTGCGGCCCGCGTCGATGTCGTCGAGGGCCTTGACCGCACCCGCGAGGGTGTCGATCTTCACGAGGTCCATGCCGTCGGGGGCGTTGGACTTGGCCTCCGCGCAGTTCTCCGACGGCACCAGGAACGTGGTGGCACCGTCCTCCTTCGCGGCGATCAGCTTGAACGGGATGCCGCCGATGGGCTGCACGTTGCCCTTCACGTCGATGGCGCCGGTGCCCGCGATGGTGCGGCCGTCCTCCATCTCGCCGGGGGTGAGCGAGTCGACGATCGCCAGCGCGAAGATCAGGCCGGCCGACGGACCGCCGACGTCCTCGAGGTGGATGGTGACCTCGAAGTCGACGTCCGCGCGATCGGCGGGCGCGAGGCCGAGGAAGCCTTCTGCCCGGTCGTCGCTGCCGTAGTCGCTCGCCTTGCCGAGCTTGATGTCGACGGTCTTCTTCGCCTCGTTCCCGTGCTGGAACGTGACCTTCACGGTCTGCCCCGGCTTGGTGCCGGTCAGCGCCTCGCGCACGTCCTCCTGCACGGCGATCGGACGCCCGTTGACCTCCCAGAGGCGGTCACCCGGCTGGATGATGTTGTCCACGGGGGCCTTGCGGGTGATCTCCTGCGCGATGACCTTGACCGGCTTGTCGAGGTAACGCAGCGCCGCGGTCTCGGCGGAGCTCTGCGAGTCCTGGAACATCTTGGTGTTCTCGCGCTCCAGGTCCTCCTGCGTCTGGCCGGGACCGAAGTACTCCTCGCGCGGTGCGAGCGCGTAGCGGCCGCTGACCCACTTGCCGAGCGCGTCGAACAGCGTGACCTCGTCGTTGATCGACACGGTGGTCATCCGCAGCTGGCCGGACGTCTTGTAGGTCTTGGCGCCGTCGACCTCGACGACGACCTGTCCCTCGACACTGCCGAGCGTGTTGTAGGTCGGGCCGGGGCCGAGCGACACGTACGGCACCTTGATGAAGCCGCCGACGAGCGCGAGCACCGCCACCACCACGAAGCTGGTCACCATGGTCCAGCCGCGGCGGGTCAGCCCGCGCGGTCGGTCCGTGCCCGGTTCGTAACCGATCGTCCGGGGTTCCTCGACCTGGGGGCGCGGAGAGTCACTCACGAGATGACAGCGTACGGCCTGTTCTCCACAAGCGAATCACCGCGCGTTACTGGCGTGGCGCACCCGCGTACCGTGGACCTATGACCGAGTTTCCGTTTGGCTTCGGGCCGCCGAACCCGGACGACCGTGGCAAGAAGGAGCCTTCCGGCGAGGAGAACCCGCAGGAGGCGTTCAACCAGCTCGGCCAGATGCTCAGCCAGCTCGGCCAGATGCTCAGCCAGGCAGGCAGCTCGTCCTCGTCCGGGCCGGTGAACTACGACCTGGCGAAGCAGATCGCCATGCAGCGCCTGACCTCCGGCGAAATCGGTTTCACCACGTCGACGGAGTACCAGGGCGCGGTGACCGACGCGGTGCACCTGGCCGAGATGTGGCTCGACCCGGCAACGACCCTCCCGGCGGGTGCGACCACGGTGAAGTCGTGGACCCCGCGTGACTGGGTGGAGAACACGCTGCCGACGTGGCAGCGGCTGTGCGACCCCGTGGCCCGCCGCGTGGCGGGTGCGTGGGTGGAAGCCCTGCCCGCGGAGGCGAAGCAGGCCGCAGGCCCGCTGCTGTCGATGGTCGGCCAGATGGGTGGGATGGCGTTCGGTTCGCAGCTGGGCAACGCGCTCGCGCAGCTGGCGTCGGAGGTGCTGACCTCCACCGACATCGGCCTGCCGCTGGGCCCACCGGCGACGGCCGCTCTGCTCGGCGCGAACATCGAGGAGTTCACGAAGGGGCTGGAGCGTCCGAACAGCGAGGTGATGGTGTTCCTGGCCGCCAGGGAGGCCGCGCACCAGCGCCTGTTCACGCACGTCCCGTGGCTGCGTCAGCGGCTGCTCGCGACCGTTGAGGAGTTCGCGAGCGGCATCCGCGTCGACACCTCCGCGCTGGAGCAGCTGGCGACCCAGATCGACCCGGCGAACCCGCAGTCGATCGAGGAGGCCATGCGCTCCGGCATGCTGGAGCCCCAGACCACCCCGGAGCAGAAAGCGGCCCTGAACAGGCTGGAGACCCTGCTCGCGCTGGTGGAGGGCTGGGTGGACGTGGTGGTCGGCGACGCGGTGACCGAGCGCCTGCCCGGCGCGGACGCGCTCCGCGAGACCCTCCGGCGCAGGCGTGCGAGCGGCGGCCCGGCGGAACAGACCTTCGCCACCCTGGTCGGCCTGGAGCTGCGCCCGAGGCGGCTTCGCGCGGCAGCGGCCCTGTGGCGCCTGGTGGGCGACAAGCACGGCCTGGAGGCCCGCGACGGCATCTGGGCACACCCCGACCTGGTCCCCACCGCGGAGGACCTGGACGACCCGATGGACTTCGCCGACCGCATCGGCCGCAAGCCCGCCCTGGAAGACGACCCGATCGCCGCCCTGGAGCGCGAGGCCAAGACCAGGGAGGACGCCGAGGCCAGGGAGGACCAGACCCCGGAGGACCCCGGCAAGCAGGACTGACGGAACAAGGCCCGGAGGGTCCGTCGGAAGCCCAACCACCGCACCGACGGACCCTTCAGGCCCATCCGGCCCCTTTCGGGGGCTCGTTCACCGCATCCGCAACCCGCACCACACCCCACGAGACCCCGCGTACCGAGCAGGGCTCAGTCCTCGGTCACCATCCCCAGCCCCGCGGCGGCCGACAGCCCCTCCAGGTAGCCGATGGCCCGGTCGGTCTTCGGGTACTCCTGAACCAGCTCCCAGAACTTCGCGTTGTGCGAGGCCACCAGCAGGTGCGCCAGCTCGTGCACGAGCACGTAGTCGAGCACCCAGGCGGGCACGGACTTCAGGTGCTCGCTGACCCGGATCGTCCCGTCGGCCGGCGTGCAGGACGCCCACCGCGTCCGCATCGGGGGCACCCATCGCACGCTCCTGGGCACGGCTCGACCACGCAGGTACCTGGTCGAGAGCTCCGCGCAACGACGTAACAGCGTCTCGTCCGACGGCTTCACCGACGGCAGCTTCCGCGGCTCGCCCTTCAGCAGCTTGCGCTGCATCTCGGCGACCCAATGCGCCTCCTCGGCCTTCGACAGCCGGGCAGGGATCAACACGACCAACGTGTCGCCATCGCGATACGCGGTCACGGTGCGCGTGCGGCGCTTGCTGCGCCGCACCTCGACTCTGGATTCGACCACGGCTGCCACGTTACGACTCCGCACCGACAATTCGGAGTGGCTTCCCCGACATGGCCTTCGGTACCTGCGCAAGCCTGTGGATAACGATTTCGTCGCCGGCCGATCTTGGGCGACTCTGTCCACATGACGAAACACCTGCCGGCCCGGCCGCGCGTGGTCGCGGGCCTGCCCGTACTGCGTCGCAAGCCCGGTGAGCTGCAGATTGGCCTCGATCCGAGGCACGCGGTGGTGGTCAGGGACGTGTCGGACGAGACGATGGCGGCGGCCAAGCGGCTGACCGGTCACCACACGATGTGCGAGCTGTTGCGCAGCGTGGCGCCGTCCGAGCGGGCCGGGTTGGTCGAACTGCTCGAGATCCTCCTCCACCAGGGGTTTCTCGAGGAAGGTACGCCGCAGACCGGCCATCCGGGCGAGGCGTGGACGACCGCGATCGACACACTTCACACCAAAGATCACCCGATTGAGCGGTCTTGCATCGCGATAGCCGTTCGGGGGGACGGGCGATTGGCCGTGACGGTCGCCGGGCTGCTCGCGGGTGCCGGCGTCGGCTGGGTCCACGTGTCCGCGACGGGCACGGTCCAGCCGGAGGACACGGGCACCGGCTACCGGCCGGACGAGATCGGCCTGCCCCGGCTGGTGGCCGCGCGGCGGGCGGTCCGCAGGGCGAACCCGAACGTGCGTGCCGCCCAGTTCGGCCCGGCGCACACCCCTGACCTGGTGGTACTCACCGACGCGCTGGTGCCGAGACCGCAGGACGTCGACGCGCTGATGTCCTCGGGCATCCCGCACCTGCTGGTCCGCACCAGGGACACGTTCGGCATCGTCGGCCCGTTCGTGGTGCCGGGTGACACGAGCTGCCTGCGCTGCGCGGACCTGTTCCGCAGCGAACGCGACGAGTGCTGGCCCCACATCGCCGCACAGCTCGCGGGACAGACGCAGATGACCGATCTCGCCGGCACCCACGCGACCGCCGCGTTCGCGGTCGCCCAGGCGCTGGACGCGGCCAACTGGCTCCACGGCGGCAGGATGGCGCCGGTGACCTGCGACGCGACCGTCGAGCTCGACCTGCGCGACGCGACCGTGATGCAGCGTGGCTGGCCACCGCACGTGGACTGCGCCTGCGGGGCGGCGCAGGCGCATGCGGAGGACGAACATGAGGTCTGCCCCAAAGTTGCTGCGGACGATGCCACGTAGTTGAGACAATCACGTCGTGACGGAGATGCCTCGTAAAACGGCCGCACGCACGGCGCGGCTCGCCAGCATCCCGCTCGGAGTAGCCGGCCGAGCGGTCGGCGGCTGGGGAAAACGCCTGGTCGGGCAGGATGCGGACCAGGTGAGTGCCGAGTTGTCCGCCAGGACGGCCGAGCAGCTCTTCGCGGTGCTCGGCACGCTCAAGGGCGGCGCGATGAAGTTCGGCCAGGCACTGTCCGTGTTCGAGGCGGCGATCCCCAACGACATGGCCGAGCCCTACCGGGAGGCCCTCACCAAGCTCCAGGCGGCAGCGCCGCCGATGAGCAGCCAGACCACGCACCGCGTGCTGGCCGAACAGCTCGGCCGCAAGTGGACCGAGCGGTTCGCCTCGTTCGAGGACACGCCCTCGGCTGCCGCGAGCATCGGCCAGGTCCACAGGGCCGTGTGGCACGACGGCCGCGCGGTGGCGGTGAAGGTCCAGTACCCAGGCGCAGACCAGGCACTGATGTCTGATTTGCGGCAATTGCAACGTTTTAGTCGCCTGTTCCAGGCGTTGGTGCCGGGCACGGAGGTCAAGCCGCTGTTGCAGGAGCTGACGGACCGGATGAGCGAGGAGCTCGACTACCGGTCCGAGGCACGCAACCAGCGGGCGTTCGCGAAGGCGTTCGACGGCGACCCGCACGTCATCGTGCCGAAGGTGGTGGCGAGCGCACCCAAGGTCCTGGTCACGGAGTGGGTCGACGGCAAGCCGCTGTCGTCGGTCATCCGCGACGGGGAACGGGCGGAGCGTGACCGGGCGGGGTTCCTGCTCGCCGAGTTCCACTACTCGTCGCCCGCTCGGGTCGGTCTGCTGCACTCCGACCCGCATCCCGGCAACTTCATGCTGACCGCCGACGGGCGGCTGTGTGTGATCGACTTCGGCGCGGTGGCACAGCTGCCGGACGGGCTGCCCGCGGCGCACGGCCGGATGATGCGGCTCGCGCTGGAGGGCAGGTCGTGTGAGCTGCTCGACCTGCTGCGCGACGAGCAGTTCATCCGGGCGGACTCACGCCAGCAGCCCGAGGCCGAGCACGTGTACGCGTACCTGGCGCCGTTCGTGGAGCCGCTGGAGTCCGAGACGTTCCACTTCACGCGGCGGTGGATGCAGAAGCAGGCGATGCGGGTGAGCAACATGCGCGGCCAGGACTTCCGCACCGGTCGCTCGCTCAACCTGCCGCCGCAGTACCTGCTGCTGCACAGGGTGCTCGGCGGGTCGACGGGAATCCTGTGCCAGCTGGAAGCGGAGCTGCCCGTGCGTGAGCTGATCATCCGCTGGCAGCCGGGCTTCGCGGACTGACCCTCCGCACGAAAGTCCCATTCGCTCGCACACTCCATCCCCACCCCGCCCCCACCTCTTCAGTCCCCACGCCCGCACGCCGACGACCCAGGCATGCACTCCAACCTCTCCCCCGCGGACAAGGTCATCACGATCGCCGAGCTGCGGGCACACGGACTGACCAACCACGCGATCGCCGTGCGCTGCCGACCGTCCGGGCCGTGGCAACGTCTCCTGCGCGGTGTCGTGCTGATGGCCTGCGGCCGCCCGACCCGCCGTCAGCGGTTACGTGCGGCGATCGCCTACGCGGGCCCGGAGTCGGTGATCTCGGGCATCGACGCGATGCGCGCCCACGGCGTGGACGTGCCGCTGCCACCGGACGTGCTGTTGCTGGTACCCGCACGCAGACGCCTGGCGAGCACGTCCTACCTGGCGGTCGAACGCACGACCCGGCCGCCGGCACCGGTGGTGCTGGCCGACCTCCCGTACGCGCCGCTGACCCGCGCCACCTTGGACGCGGCCAGGCGAGCGGCCGACCACGAGTACCAACAGGCTTTGCTGACAGCGGCGGTCGGCCCGTGCACGGTGCCGTCGCTGCGGGCCGAGCTCGACGCGGGCAGCCAACGCGGATCGGCGGCCGTCCGCGCCCTCCTGACAGAGGACCTTGCCAACCCCGACGAGGTCACCCCGGTGACGGACGCGCTGGCCAAACGCGCACTGCGCACGACAGCACTGCCGCCACCCCGGTGGCATGTCCCGGTCCACGACGACACAGGGATGCTGCTCGGCGTCCCGGACGCGTGGTGGCCCGCCGTCTCACTGGCGTGGGACGTGGGTCCCCAGGCCCGCCACCACGACCCGAGGGCCTGGGCGACCGCCGGCGTGACGCTGGTGCGCACGGACCCGGAACGCCTGTACACCAACCACTCCGCCGTCATGGACGAACTGTTGGCGGCCTACGCGAAAGGCGCGGCGGGCGCACACCGCCGCGCGAGCTGATCGGAGCATGCACATGACTCACCAGTACTCGTCAGGAAGCTTCCCCTCGATGTCACGCACGTGGGTGCGGGCACACGCCGGACACAGCAGGCTGCGACCGCGTTCGTCGTGGGTCATCACCCACGTGAGCGCCTCGACTGGTGTCGCCTCGGCGCGGGACCGACCACATCGCACGCAGAGCACGGGCGCCGGTTCGGGCTCGTCGACCATGACGCGCAAGCCTACGTCAGCGAGCGTTCTGTCCAAGGTAGACAGTCGAGGCGCCGAGGATGAACACGTCGTCCCGCCCACCGACGTAGGCGTCGTCGTGGGGATCGACGAGCCGGGCCACGGTCGCCCTGTCGCTCTCGGAGAGCAGGTCCTCGCCGACCTTCGCCACCCAGGCCATCCAGTCCACCACGGACTGCCGGACCTCCTCGGAGGCGGGTGCCGGGTGGTCGACGACGTAGCTGAAGGAGCACACGCCACTGAGTCCGGCCGCTTCGAGCGCCTTGTTCCAGCCGACGGGCAGCGACCGCGTGCCGGGCATCTCCGCTCGCATGCCGACGAACCAGCGGTCGCGTGCCGCGGTCAGCCGGTTGCCAAGGCCTGGTTCACCGATCCCGAGGTCCCACGGCAGGCACCGGGTGGCGAGCCCGCCCTCGGACAACGCCAGCCAACCGCCCGGCGCGAGCATCCGCGCCAACCCGTCGATGGCTTTCTGCTGGTCAGGGAGGTGATGCACCACGCGTGACGCCCATACCAGGTCGGCCTGGGGCAACTGGTCCGCCAGGTTGTCGCTGGACGCGTCCGCCTGAACGGACTCGACGACCACCGGTGTCCCGTCGGCCACGGCGCGAACGTGCGTGGTGGCGGCGTCGAGCAGTTCGACGACCGCGTCACTGAGCACGACCCGGCCACCACCGTGCGCGGCGAGCGCACCGGCGAACGCGGCACTCATGCCGCCACCGCCGGACCCGATGTCGACGACGACCGGCGCGGCAGTGGCGCCGAGGAGCCGGACGAGGCGGTCGGCGACGTGCCGGTTGGACTCGGCGTCGAGGTCGTCGGCCCGTCGCAGCGCGGCGAGCCGGGTCGGCCAGTCGATGTTGTCGTGGGTGTGCGTGTGCGCCATGCGCGCGACGTTAGCGGGAAGGGCTGTGCGCTCGCGTCCCAAAAAGGACGCGTGCGACGACGAGGTCACACGACGACCGCTGTCACAGCCTGCGCAACCCGACGAGCACGCGCCGCATGAACTCGAGGTTGGGTGCACCGTCCCCGGTGGAACCCACGGTCGGGTGCACGACGACCACGCCGGCGACGGCGAGGTCCCCAAGGAGCACGCGCGCGACCCCGAGCGGCACCGCCAACAGGGCGGCGACCTCGGCGACGGACCGCGGCCGCAGGCACATGTCGACAATCATGCGTCGGTGGTGGGTGGTGAGCACCTCGTCGATCACGACGTCGACGGACGGCCCGCTGGTGGACACGAGTGCCTCGATGGCGAGGTCGTGGCTGGACCGCGTGCGCCCACCGGTGTGTGCGTAGGGCCGAACCAGTGCCCCGGCCCACGGCATGATCAGCTGCGCGGTGCGCTCGGCGGACTGCTCAGGTGTGGGCTCCCCGTCCGGCACGGCAACCCACTCGTCGACGACGACGGGTGTGCTGCCGGTGTCAGACTCCCTGGTCCGCTTGGGTTTGCGGCCCGAGTAAGGGCCGAACCGAGCCCCGATGGGCCCGGCGTCGTCACCGTCATCGACGACCCCGTCACCGACGAGGGGGTCCTCCGTCCCGCGCGGAGCGGAGGCGTCAACACCCGTGCCGCCGACGGCGGCCAGGCCGACACCACCAGAGGAGGCAGCAACGACATTGGCGCCACGTCCGGTCGCGGAGGCATGTCCCGTGGTCGACGTGTCGCTGGACGCTTCGGCGACGAAGCCGTGGCGGACGGCCGAGGGCCGGTTTGTGCCCGATGGGGCGTCGGGGGCCGCGTGTCTGCCCGAGGTCCTTCGGGCTGTCGCCTGGGAGGCTCGGCTGTCGGCAGGCGGGTGACCAGCGGTGGAGCCGTGGTCGGCGGCCACGGTCCGGTCGACGGCAGCGGGTCTGCCGGCCGCGGCCAAGCTGCGACCTTCCGGTGAGCCGCCGCTGGTGGCGGGTGGGTGATCCGCGGTGGATGCATGCCTGGATGCATGCCTGGGTGCGTAGCCGGCGCCCGTTGTCTCGTGGGTGGAGGCCGGACCGGGGAAGCCGTCATGGGTCGGCACGCGACGCGGGGCTGTCCAGTCGAAGGGTGGCGGGCGGTGCGCGTCGGCTGAGTGGTCGGCCGCACTCCAGGCGCCGGGTGGGTGCGGGTCGGTGATGGGTGGCCAGTCGCCGACGGACGACAGGGCGGAGGCGGACTGCTGGTCCGGTATCTGGCTGGACGGGATGCCGGGCGCGGGTGCCGCCTGGTCGGGGTGCCCGTCGGATGGATCTTCGACGTCGTCGGGTCGGGTGTTTTCCAGGACCTGCGCCGAGGGGAAGCGGGCGCCGGTGCGGCCGACCCCCGCGGTGCGTTTCCTCGCGCGCCGGCGACCGGCGGTTGTCACGTCTCGAGCTGTGTCGTCTCGTGTCATTCCCGCCCCGTTCGGAGCTGCCTCGGGCTTCGAACCAACCCGAGACGATACGACCGTGGGCGCGTTCTTCGGTGACGATGATGTTTCTGGGACGTTCCAGGGGAGAAAACCACCTAAACAGACAGCCGACCGCCCGCCGCCGGACCGAGGTCCGGGGGCGGACGGTCAGTGTTCGGTGCTGGTTGAACTAGAGGAGGTCCTGAGCGCGCTTGGCGCGTCTGGCCGCCCATGCCGAAAGCCTTTGCCAGCGCTTGGCCGAGTTCAACCGGCGGCCCAGGCGCTGCTCGGCAGCGTCCTGTTCCGCCTCACGCATTCGTTCTCGTGCAAGATTTTCGTAGAGCAACATTGTCTTGGATCCTTTCGGGACCACGAGGTCGAGATGGTTCATCGGCTGGTCGACTCGTTGCGGGTTCATGCCGCCGCCTCCTGCGCACGTGCCGCACGCTCGGCGGCCTCACGGGCCACGTCCTCCTTGCGCGGACGGCCACGCGGCCGCTTGCGGGCGATCACGACCCCGCGCTCGAAGATCTCGCCGCCCCACACGCCCCACGGCTCCTGCCGCGCCTGCGCGCCGGCCAGGCACTCCGCGCGGACCGGGCAGTCCACGCACAGTCCCTTCGCCTGCTCGAGGTCGGCCGGGGTGTCGGCGAACCACAGGTCAGGGTTGTCGCCCGAGCGGCAGGGCAGGTCGAGCCCGGCCGTCTGGGCCGCGTCGAACAGCTCACTCACGCCGAGCAGGTCCGGTGGTGCCCCACCCGAGAGTGGGACAGTCGCGGTACTCATGGTGATGTACTCCTTGGTGGTTTCTTCACTTGTCGCGGTTACCTGAAAAAACACGAAGGCCGCGGATCCGTTTCCGGGTCCGCGGCCTTCGTGAGCCGTGTGGGTCCTGACCTTTCGGTCAAGCCCCTCGCTCATGAGGTGGAGCGGACGCATATATGGAGAGATCTGTCGTCTGGTTCTGGATACGGGCGGCCGGCAGTTCCGTGACGAACCGCTTACGCTCGACGATGACCGGTCGGTGACCCCACACGAACGTGGGCATACCGGTGGCGTAGGACATGTGGCGGCCCAGGGCGCACTTGATCAGAGTCAAGTTCCTCACGATGGCCACCTCCCCACTGTCCTGGATCCTCGGGCGCTTCCCTGCCCGGCTACTGCAGGCTATTAGGCCCGGTCAGGTCTCTGCAACAGGTTTTTCGGGACTTCTTCAGAATCCGTTACTCATCACCCGTCGGAGCACGCCCGGCGAGGAGCGCGAGCACCTCCGACCCGAACTTCTCGAGCTTGCTCGCGCCGATGCCCGCGATGGACACGAGCGCCGCGGTGTCGGTGGGCCGCTGCTCGGCGATGGCGGTCAGCGTGGCGTCGGTGAACACCACGTACGCAGGCACTTTGAGCCCCCGCGCACGCTTGGCGCGCCAGTCCTTGAGCCGCCCGAGCAGCTCCTCGTCGATGTCGGCGGGGCAGGACGAGCAGCGGCCGAGCTTGGTCGCGACCGCGCCGACGAGCTGGCTGCCGCAGCTCCTGCACTGGGCAGGCGCGACACCGGCCTGCTGCCGGGCACGGGTCAGACGCGAGGTCGGGTGGTCCTCGGGGATCAGGCCATAGAGGAACCGGCTGCGGCGACGAGGCCGGCGGTTGCTCTCCGAACGCGCTATCGCCCAGGAGAGGGACAGGAACTGCCGCGCGCGGGTGACCCCGACATACAGAAGGCGACGCTCCTCCTCGATGGCGGCGTCGTTGCCCTCGGCGTGCAGGATCGGCACGGTGCCTTCGACCAGGCCGACGAGGAACACCGCGTCCCACTCGAGTCCCTTGGCCGCGTGCAGCGACGCGAGGGTGACGCCCTCGACGGTCGGCGGGTGCTGTGCGCGGGCCCGCATGTCCAGCTCGACGACGTACTGCGCGAGGTCGGCGCCCTCGACGGTCGCCGCCAGCTCCTCGGCCAGTTCGACCAGCGCGAGCAACGACTCCCAGCGCTCGCGGACCGCGCCACCCGAGGGCGGCTCCTCGGTCAGGCCGAGCGGGGTGAGCAGCTCGCGGACGAGCATGGGCAGATCACCCGTCGGTTTCCGCGCACCCGCGGTGCGCAGCGCGGCCATGGCCTGGCGGACCTCGACGCGGTTGAAGAACCGCTCGCCGCCGCGCACCAGGTACGGGATGTCCAGCTCGGACAGCGCCTGCTCGTAGGACTCCGACTGGGCGTTCACCCGATAGAGGACGGCGATCTCGCTGGCGGGAGTCCCCGCGTCGAGCAGCTCGGAGATCCTGCGCGCCACGGCGGCGGCCTCCGCGGCCTCGTCCTCGTGCTCGGCGAACGCCGGCTCCGGGCCCGGCCTGCGCTGCCCGACGAGGTTGAGCCGCGACCCGGCCGGCCGGTCGCGGGCGGCGCCGATGACCCGGTTGGCGAGCGACACGACCTGCGGGGTGGAGCGGTAGTCCCGTTCCAGACGCACGATCGTCGCGTGCGGGAAGCGGCGCGCGAAGCCGAGCAGCGGACGCGCGGACGCGCCGGTGAAGGAGTAGATGGTCTGGTTGGCGTCGCCGACGACGGTCAGGTCGTCACGCTCCCCCAGCCACGCATCGAGGACGCGCTGCTGCAGCGGGGTGACGTCCTGGTACTCGTCGACGACGAAGCAGCGGTAGCGGTCGCGGAACTCGTCGGCGACCAGCGGGTGCTCCTCGAGCGCCGCGGCGGTGTGCAGGAGCAGGTCGTCGAAGTCGAGCTGGCTGGCACGGGTCTTGATCGACTCGTACAGCTGGTAGACCGACACGAACTGCTCGGCGGGCACGGGTGGCTGGCGGCGCAGCCGGGTCGCCTCGGCCACGTAGTCGTCGGGAGTGACGAGCGAGGCCTTGGCCCACTCGATCTCGGCGGCGAGGTCACGCAGCACCTCGGTTTCGGAGCCGGCGCCCGCCTTGTGCGCGGCCTGACTGACCAGCCGCAGCTTGCCCTCGAGCAGGTCCCACTGCTGCCCGCCGACGACGCGGGGCCAGAAGTACCGCAGCTGCCGCAGGGCCGCGGCGTGGAACGTGCGGGCCTGGGCGCCGTGGATGCCGAGCGCGCGCAGCCGGGTCCGCATCTCGCCCGCCGCGCGGGCGGTGAACGTGACCGCGAGCACCTGACCAGCTGCGACGTGTCCGGAGTGGATCAGGTGGGAGATGCGGTGGACGATCGTGCGGGTCTTGCCGGTGCCCGCGCCGGCCAGCACACAGACCGGTCCCCGGGGTGCCTGAATGGCGGTCAGCTGTTCCGGGTCGAGTCCGGCGACGTCCGAACCGGCGATCGCTAAGGCACCCATGCGGGGCATCCTTACAGATCGACATCCGGATCGTGCGGTGGACACGAGACCACGCACGCGGAGCGGCGAGTCGGGGTCCAGACGCGCCCCGTATCCTGTAGTTATGGCTCAGAAGGTGGACAAAGCGGCGGCCGCCGAGGCGAAGAAGGCTCGGAAGGAAGCGTCCAAGGCCAAGCGAAAGCAGATCTTCCAGGCGTTCAACATGCAACGCAAGGAGGACAAGGCCCTCATCCCGATCATGCTGGGCGCCTTCCTCGTCGTGGCTGGCGTGCTGTTCGGACTGGGCTTCATCTGGGGTCTCCAGTGGTTCCTGCTGCCGGTCGGCATCGCGTTCGGCCTGCTCGCGGCCGTGATCCTGTTCGGGCGGCGGGTGCAGAAGAACGTCTACACGAAGGCCGACGGACAGCCGGGCGCGGCGGCGTGGGCGCTGGAGAACATGCGTGGCCGCTGGCGGGTGACGCCCACGGTCGCGGGCACCACGCAGCTGGACGCCGTGCACCGGGTACTGGGCCGCCCGGGTGTCGTGCTGGTCGCGGAGGGCGCGCCGCACCGCGTGAAGGCGCTACTCGCGCAGGAGAAGAAGCGCGTGTCCCGGGTCATCGGCGACACCCCGATCTACGACTTCATCGTGGGCAACGAGGAGAACCAGGTCCCGCTGCGCAGGCTCCAGCAGTCGATCATGAAGCTGCCGAACAACCTGAAGCCGGCCCAGATCGACACGATCGAGAAGCGCCTGTCGGCCCTCGCGGCCCGCGGCGCCCAGCTGCCGAAGGGCCCGATGCCCGCAGGCGCGAAGATGCGCAACGTCCAGCGCACGATTCGCCGTCGCTGACCAGCTGGGACAGAATTGTCGGTGCCCCGTGAGAACGTGGTGAGCGACCAGGAAGGAGAACGCCATGACCGCACAGCCGTTGGACGACTTAGAGGCGGACTCCGTCCACCTGCTGACCATTGGGGAGTACGCCGCACTCGGCGAGACCGAGCACGGCTACGCCGAACTCGTTGAGGGCCGTCTGTTGATGTCACCAAGTCCTGCGTACCGGCACAGCCGCGCCATGGTGCGACTGTGCACGCAGCTGATCGAGCAGACTCCGCAGGACCTGGAAGTGGTGTTGGAGCTCGACGTCGATCTCGAGCTGGCCTCGCCCGACGAACCCGGATCCAGCCGTCGCCCCGACCTCATGGTCGTACGGCGAGAACTCGGCGACCGGCTCGCGGCCGAGGGGGGCCTGGTCGCGGCATCCGAGGTGTTGCTCGCGGTGGAGATCGTCTCGCCGAGTTCGAAGCGCATGGATCATGTGCACAAGCGGATGGACTACGCCGACGCGGGTATCCCGACCTACTGGATCGTCGACATCGACGAGCCGATCTCGCTCACAGCGTGTCAGTTGACCGAGGAGTTCGGGTACGTGGACGACCAGACCGCGACCGGGACCTTCACGACCAAGACGCCGTTCCCCGTCGAGGTCAGCCTCGACCGGCTGGTCTGAGCAGCGGGAGCACCGCCTGCACGGCCGTGCCGGTGGTGTCGCTGCGGTAGGAGAACGTGCCCTCGATCTCGCGGGCTCGCTGGGCCATGAACCGCATGCCCATGCCGTGGTTGCCGGCGTCCGCGGGCACGCCGACGCCGTCGTCCGACACCGACACCAGCAGGCAGCCGTCGTCGACGTTGACCGTGATCTCCGCGTGGGTGGCCCTGGCGTGCCTGACCACGTTGGTCAGGGCCTCTGCGACGATCCGGTACGCCGCGACCTCGACCCGTTTGGACAGCATCACCAGGTTCGACGGCAGTACCGTCTCCACCCGCAGCGACGGGCCGGACAGGAACACCGCCAGCTCCTTCAGCGCCCCCGACAGACCGAGCGCGTCCAGCTCCGGTGGCCGCAGGCCGTGGACCACGCGTCGCAGGGTGCGCAGCGCCTCGTCGAGGCCCTTGACCGCCCGGTCCAGCAACGCGACGCCTGCGAAGTCCGGGGGCAGCGCGCCGCGAACCGACTCGAGCTGCAGCCGGGTGCCCGCCAGGGTCGGGCCCACGTTGTCGTGCAGCTCCCGCGACAGGCGCGACCGCTCCTCCTCGCGGGCCGTCACCACCTGCTCGCGTGAGCGCAGCAGTTCCTCGTCCAGCCGCAGGGCCGCGAGCACCGGCGCCACCTGGTCAGCCAGGGACGCAAGCGCTTGCGCCATGGTGTCGTCGAGGTAGCAGTGGCCGTCCGGCGGCAGCACGGTCAGCTGCCCGACCACCACACCCCGGTGCCGCAGCTCGAACGTGGACGGGTCCGCGCCACCTGACCGGTCCATCGACCCGACCTGCGCCAGTCGCCTCGGCTCTGACTCCGTCGACAGGTCGACCCTGGCCATCCGCAGCCGCAGCGAACGGACCACCTGCTCGCACACCGCGGCAGGCACTTCCGTCGCGTCCAGCTGGTTGCGCATCCGGTTGCCGAGGCCGACCGCCAGCTCCACGACGTCCACCCGGCGACCCCACACCGTGGCCCGCACCCGCCGGACCATCATCAACGTCAGCGGGAACAGCAGCGCCCCGGCCAGCCCTGCCGCCAGCACCGAACCCGGCTCCAGCGACGGCAGCAGGGCGACGAGCACCGCGTGCCCACCGAGGTAGCAGGCGAGCACCGTGCCCGTCACCGCGACACCGACGATCGCGCGCCGCACCGCCGAGTCCAGGTCGTACAGGCGATCCCGGGTCACCGCGACCGCGATCGCCAGCGGCACCAACACGAACGCCAGCACCTCGAGCCCCCGGTCGAGCACCGGCGGCAGCCCACCGGAGATGCTGTCACGCACCGCCGCCTGCACCGTGCCGAACGCGACAGCCAGCAACAGCAGGGAGATCCGCCGCCTGCGCGCACCGGTCGCACGCAGCCAGCGCGCGACCAGCCCGGCGAACGCCAGCGCCGTCGCCACCAGCAGCATGTACTCGCCGACGGTCAGCAGCGGCGCGGCCAGCGACGGCCGGGCGAGCGGGTTGGACACCGTGTAGCGGCCGACGAAGTCCGCGTCCTCGAACGCCAACCCCACGCAGTAGACGGCTATACCAGCGGCCGTGAACCCCACCGCCCACCACCAGCGCCGGTTCGGCAGGCGACCGTCCGGATAGATCATCGGCAGGAACGTGGAGATCGCCCAGATCGGCGGCGCCCACAGCCACGACTGCGTCCACATCAGCGCGCCGACCCCCGGCGCGGACGGCGAGGAGAATGATCCGGTCAGGACCGTCAGTAACAGCGCGAGTCCGTCCCACGCGGCGATCACCAACATCATCCAGCCGAGCACGTTGCCCGGCCTGTGCCAGATCACCAGGACGCCCATCGCGGAGAAGAACACGGCCACCGCGATGTCCAACGGAACCGGGTTGTACGCCGAGTAGTGCCAGGCGTCAGCCCTCTGGGTGAGGACGGTCGACGCGACCGCCGCGCCGAGGCCGAGCGCGGCCAGGGCAAGCGCTATTCCGTGCCCATGTTGGCGGCCAGGCATGTCCGGCTCCTCGGGCAGCGTGGATCTGGGCCGTTCGAAGGCACATCGTAAACAGGATGCTTACGCGCAGTCAGCGACCTAACGGGTACGTACGACACCCGTTCCGGTGACCCTTTCGTGCAGGCCACGGCCATCGGCGTCGGAGAACGCGGCAGGCAGGATCAGTCCGACCAACAACGTCCGAGGAATCGCACGCAGCACGTTGACCATCGGCTTGCCGTCGAGCCGAACGACCCGCATACCCAGCAGCAGCTTGCCGACGGTGAACCCGAACAGCCCCACCATCACCACGGTGATCACGAACCACACCAGCAACGCGACGTAGTTGAAGTTCCGCATCTGCTCGGGCGCCTGGACGTCGATCCGCACGAACACGCTGGTCACCAGCGACGCCACCACCAGGTCGATGAGCAGCGCGCCGAACCTGGCGCCCCGGCCGGCGAGCGAGCCCGGCCCCCGTTCGGGCAGGCCGAGCCGCTGACCCGGCCACTCCTGGGCCGCGTCCCCAGACCCGCCGACCCCGCCGGACAGCCACGAACCCGTCGTCCTACTCACCTGTCCAGGGTAGAACCCTGTGCTCATACGCCATTCAGCTGGCATGCTCAACAGCGGCTCGCGCATTCTCGGCGTCGTTAACATCGCCGAAACATTAAGGTGATGGTCGGGCAACACCCCACTCATAGCTTGACCGCGAGCGCCCCGGCGAAGCAGAGGTAAGGAGCCTACGAGCGTGTTCAAAAATTCCGACGAGGTCTTGAAGTACATCTCGGACGAGGAGATCAAGTTCATCGACGTCCGGTTCTGCGACCTGCCGGGCATCATGCAGCACTTCACGGTACCGGTGCAGTCCTTCGGTGCGGACACGATCGATGAGGGTCTCGCGTTCGACGGCTCGTCGGTGCGTGGTTTCCAGGAGATCCACGAGTCGGACATGCTCCTGCTGCCTGACCTGGCGACCGCACGTGTCGACCCCTTCCGGGTCGAGAACACGCTCATCCTCAACTTCTTCGTCCACGACCCGCTGACCCGCGAGGCCTACAGCCGCGACCCGCGCAACATCGCCCGCAAGGCCGAGCAGTACCTGTCCGAGTCCGGCATCGCCGACACCGCGTACTTCGGCGCCGAGGCCGAGTTCTACGTGTTCGACTCGGTCCGGTTCGACAGCGCGGAGAACGGGTCCTTCCACGAGATCGACTCGATCGAGGGCTGGTGGAACTCCGGCGCCGACGAGGAGGGCGGCAACCGCGGCTACAAGACGCGGTACAAGAGCGGCTACTTCCCGGTCGCGCCGACCGACCACTACGGTGACCTGCGCGACGAGATCACCCTGAACCTGATCGGGTCGGGCTTCACCGTCGAGCGCGCACACCACGAGGTGGGCACCGCGGGCCAGGCCGAGATCAACTACAAGTTCAACTCGCTCCTGCACGCGGCCGACGACCTGCAGCTGTTCAAGTACATCGTCAAGAACACCTCGTGGGAGAACGGCAAGACCGCGACCTTCATGCCGAAGCCGCTCTTCGGTGACAACGGCTCCGGCATGCACTGCCACCAGTCGCTGTGGAAGAACGGCGAGCCGCTGTTCTACGACCAGTCCGGCTACGCGGGCCTGTCCGACACGGCACGCCACTACATCGGCGGCCTGCTGCACCACGCCCCGAGCCTGCTGGCGTTCACCAACCCGACCGTCAACTCCTACCACCGGCTCGTGCCGGGCTTCGAGGCGCCGGTCAACCTGGTGTACTCCCAGCGCAACCGGTCCGCCTGCGTGCGAATCCCGATCACCGGCGCCAACCCCAAGGCCAAGCGCATCGAGTTCCGCTGCCCCGACTCCTCCGGCAACCCCTACCTCGCGTTCTCCGCGATGGTGATGGCCGGCCTCGACGGCATCAAGAACAAGATCGAGCCGCCGACGCCCATCGACAAGGACCTCTACGAGCTGCCGCCCGAGGAGGCCAAGGACGTCGCGACCGTGCCCGCGTCACTGGACGCGGTGCTGAACAGCCTCGAAGCGGACCACGAGTTCCTGCTCGAAGGCGGCGTCTTCACGCCGGACGTGATCGACACCTGGATCACCTTCAAGCGCGAGAACGAGATCGACCCGCTGCGCCTGCGCCCCCACCCCTACGAGTTCGCCCTCTACTACGACGTGTAAGTCCCCCGCAGACAACGGCCCCGTCAGTCAGCGACTGGCGGGGCCGTCTCCATGAGGCTGGGGCCTGCCGTACCGCAGCGCCGCCATCACGTCCCGCACCGCCCGCTGCTGACCGTCCCCCAACACCTTCGGCGTACCCAGAACGGACGCCTTCTCATACAGCGTGCACGCCCACTCCACGACGAACGTCCGCTCCATCGCCTCCGCGAGCGTCGCACCCCGCGTAACCGCCCCGTGGTTCGCCAACAGCACGGCCTGCCTGTCCGCCATGGCAGCCACCACCGCGGCCGCCAGCTCGGGAGTCCCGAACGGGATGAACGGCACCACCGGCACCGCCCCACCCACCTCCAGCAGCTGGTAGTGGATCACCGGCAACTCGTCGAACACGCACGCGAACGCCGTCGACGCCGGGGCGTGGGTGTGGACGATCGCGCCGTCACCGAACCGGCGGTGAACACCGAGATGCAGCTCCGCCTCGGACGTCGGGCGCAAACCACCCGCCACGACCTCGCCCGCCAGGTCCACGACGGTCACGTCCGCGACAGTCGCGTCCGCGAGCGTCACACCGGTCGCCGTCAACGCCACCAGATCGCCGCGCCGGACACTGATGTTGCCCGCGGTGCCGACCACCAAACCCTCGCGAGCGAGCCGGTGACACGCCGTCGCGATGGCGGCACGGATTCCCTCCACCGCTCAG
Organism: Actinophytocola oryzae; assembly: GCF_004364325.1. Lineage (GTDB taxonomy): Bacteria > Actinomycetota > Actinomycetes > Mycobacteriales > Pseudonocardiaceae > Actinophytocola > Actinophytocola oryzae. The sequence goes on from NZ_SOCP01000035.1 coordinate 38,223, forward strand.
CCGTTCATCTTCGCGAGGTCGAAACCACCCGACTCCAACACGGCCCTCGGGTCGGCATGCAGCCGCCGCGCCTCCAGATCCATCATCCCCAGCACGCAGTACACCTCCGCGGACAGCGTCCCGTCCATCTTGGTGAGCATCTGCTCGAGCGTGAACGTCTTGCCGTCGCCGAACTTCGCCGCACACGACACGTCGACCTCGTCACCGGCCCGCAGCTCCCGGCGGAAGTTCACCGTCGTGGTCAGCAGCACCGGGGCCGTCCGCCGCTGCGTGAGCAGGTCCAGGTCACAACCGGCCGCCACGAACGCCTTGGTACGCGCCACCTCCGCGTACAGGTGGTACACCGCGTGGTTCACATGCCCCAGCGCGTCGAGCTCGTACCCGCGCACCTCGATCCTCGTACTGAACGCCACTGTCGATCCCCCTCAGTCCTCGTAGAAAAGCCGCTCCACCACAGTCCTCGCACGACGCAACGTGCGCCGGTACGAGTCGACGAACTCCCCGGGATCGCCCTCCACGTCCTGGATGACCGCCGCGACCGCCGCCAGCTCCCGCCCCGACGACGGCGGCTGGTCGGTCGCCTTGCCCCGCACCAGCGTCGCCGCGTTGCGGACCCGCGTGGCCAGCAACCACGACTCCCGCAACGCCGCCGCGGCATCCGCGTCGACCAGACCCGCCTCGGTGGCCACCGCCAGACCACGCACCGTGGACGTCGTGCGCAGCGCCGGGTACTCGTGCGCGTACCGCAGTTGCAGCAGCTGCAGCGTCCACTCGATGTCGGCGAGACCACCCCGACCGAGCTTCGTGTGGGTGGCGGGATCGGCGCCACGCGGCAACCGCTCGTTGTCCACCCGCGCCTTGATGCGCCGCACCTCACGGATCTCGGCCGCACTCAACCCGTTCGCCGGATACCGGATGGGGTCGATCATCTCGACGAACCGCGCACCCAGCTCCTCGTCACCCGCGATCGGACAGGCCCGCAGCAACGCCTGCGCCTCCCACACCTGCGACCACTGCCCGTAGTAGGCGCGGTAGGAGCCGAGCGTCCGCACGATCGCGCCCTGCCGCCCCTCCGGTCGCAGGTCCACGTCCACGTGCAGCGGCGGGTCCTGGCTCGGCGACGACAACAGCCGCCGCACCGTCTGCGCGACGTGCGACGCGTACTTCACCGCCTGCTCCTCGGACGCGCCGTCGGTCGGCTCGCACACGAACAGCACGTCCGCGTCCGAGCCGTAGCCGAGCTCGGCACCCCCGAGCCGACCAAGCCCGATGACCGCGATCGTCGCGTACCGCGTTCCGGCGGCGACTGCCTCGGCACGGTCGACGGCCGCGAGCGTCGCCTGCAGCACCGCCGACCACACCGTCGACAACGCGCGGCACACCGCGGGCGTGTCCATGAACCCCAACAGGTCCGCGGCCGCGATCCGCAGCAGCTCGTGCCGACGGAACGACCGCGCCGCGGTGACCGCGTTGGGCAGGTAGCCGTGCCGGTTCACCGCCTGCCGCAGCGACCGCGCCGCCTCGTCCGGGTCCCGGCCCGCCAGCTTGTCCTGGTCCCCGAGCAGCTGCAACACCTCGGGCGCGCGGACCATCAGCTCCGGCACCAGCTTCGACGTACCCAGCAGCCGGGCGAGCCGCTCCACGACGGCGGGCTCGTCCCGCAGCACCCGCAGGTACCACGGCGTGGTGGCGAGTGCCTCCGACACCTTCCGGTACGCGAGCAGACCACCGTCCGGGTCGGGGGTGTTGGCGAACATGTCCAGCAGCGCGGGCAGTAACGCGCTCTGGATCGCCGCGCGCCGCGACACCCCGGCCGTGAGCGCCTCGATGTGCCGCAGGACCCCGTCGGGCGCCGCATAGCCGAGCGCGGCCAGCCGCGCCTCGGCCTGCTTCGCGGTCAGCCGCAACGCCTCCGTCGACACCCGCGCGACGGCCTCGAGCAGCGGCCGGTAGAACAGCTTCTCGTGCAGCCTGCGGATACGCCGCAGGTGCCTGCGGAAGTCCTCGATCAGAACCTGCGACTCCGGCTTGCCACGCGCGGGCTTGATACCGGCGGCACGGGCGAGCCAACGCAGGTCGTCGGCCTCCTCGTCGGCCGGGAAGAGATGGGTTCGGCGCAACCGCTGAAGCTGCAGCCGGTGCTCGAGCATCCGCAGGAACCGGTAGCTCTCCCCCATCTCGGCGGCGTCGGTGCGGCCGACGTAACCCCGGTCGCCGAGCATGGCGAGCGCGTCCACGGTCGACCCGAGCCGCAGCGCCTCGTCGTTGCGGCCGTGCACGAGCTGCAACAGCTGCACGGCGAACTCGACGTCCCGCAGACCGCCCCGACCGAGCTTCAGCTCCCGGTCGAGCAGGTCGGCAGGCACGTGGCTCTCGACACGGCGGCGCATGGCACGCACGTCGTCGACGAAGTTGTCCCGGTCGGCCGCCGTCCACACCATCGGACGCACGGCGTCGAGGTAACTCTGGCCAAGCGTCGCGTCACCGGCGATGGGACGCGCCTTGAGCAACGCCTGGAACTCCCAGGTGCGGGCCCAGCGCCTGTAGTAGCTGACGTGGCTGTCGAGGTTGCGGACCAGCGGCCCGGCCTTGCCCTCCGGCCGCAGCGCCGCGTCGACCTCGAAACACGCGTTGGTCGCGACCCGCATCGTCGTGCTGGCGAGCCGGGTCGCGACGTCGAGGTCGCCGTCGGCGACGAACAGGACATCGACGTCCGAGACGTAGTTCAGCTCGCGCCCGCCGGTCTTGCCCATCGCGATGACCGCCAGCTGACACCTCTCGCCTGCCGCCCCCACCTCGGCCTGGGCGACGGCCAGCGCGGCACGGACAGCCGCCTCGGCAAGGTAGGTGAGACGAGCCGTCGCCTGCGCGTACTCGAGCGCCGGCAGATCCGGCTCGACGATGTGCGCCAGGTCGGCCGCGGCGATCTCCAGCAACAGCCCCCGGTAGGCGGCACGCAGGTCGCGGACCGGCTGGTCACTGTCCTGGACGGCGGCGAGCAGCCGGTCCGGGTAGTCGACGGGCTCGGTCTGCCGGTCGGTCAGCAGCCTGCGCCACTCCCCACCACGGGCGACGACGAAGTCGCCGAGCGCGCTGGACGCCCCGAGCACCGACAGCAGCCGCGCCCGCAGCCCCCGATCGGTGGCCAGCGCCTGGTTGAGCCCCGACCAGTTGGCGTCGTCGGTGGTGCGCATGCGGTCGACGGCACGCAACGCAAGGTCCGGGTCGGGCGCGCGGGACAACGCGACGAGCGTCGGCTCGAACTCGGACACCGGCGCGTCGGCACCCCACCAGCCGGCGGCCTGCAGGAACTCGCGGGCCCGGTCGTCAGTGAGCCCGTAACGGGCGATGGAGACGTGGGAGCGGACGGGGTCAGGCATGGCTCAGTGCTGGATCAGCGGGAGCGGGGTGGTGGCCGGCGCGAGCTCACCGGCGGCGACCTTCACGAACAGCGCGGCGAACGGGCGCCACGTCTCCTCCAGGTCGGCGTGCGCCTGCACGAGCCGGTCGTGGTCGAGGTCGCCTGGCCGCGCGAACTCGGCCGTGTCAGGTGCCTGCGCCGCCCAGCTCTCCACCAGTTCGGTCGTGGTCTCGATGTGGAACTGCAGCCCGTACGCACAGCGCCCCACCCGGAACGCCTGGTGCGGGTACAGCGTCGAGGACGCGAGCAGCGCGGCGTTGCCAGGCAGCCGCTCGACGATGTCGGAGTGGAACTGCATCACGTCCGGCATGAACGGCATGTCCGCGAACAGCGGGTCCTGCCAGCCGACGTCCCGCTTCGCGACGAGCAGCGGCCCCACCTCGGGCCCGTCCGGTCCCTTGGTGACCTGCCCGCCGGTGGCGACCGCCAGCAGCTGCGCGCCGAGACAGATCGCCAGCGTCGGCAGCTGCCGGGTGGTCGCCGCGGAGAGCAGGCGCCGCACGTCGGCGAGCCACGGGAACTCGACGTCGTCGTAGGCGCCCATGTGCCCGCCGAGGCACACCAACCCGGCGTACCCGTCGAAGTCGGCGGGCAGGTCGGCAGGCCGGCGCAGGTCGAGCTCGGCGCCCGCGGCCGTGAGCCAGTCACCGAGCGGCCCGAGTGGATCTTGCTCGTCGAGCTCGATGACGAGCAGGCGTGGGGGTGTCACGTGTTCGAGGGTAGTCGGATGAACTCCAGCTCCGTCGAGTCGTACACCGGTCGGTAGCCGATCTTCTGGTAGATGGAGTTCGTGGTGGGGTTGGCCACATCCGCGAACAGGACGACGTCGTCCGCACCGGCAGTCCGAGCCCACAGGGAAGCGGCGGCCGAAGCGGCAGACCCGTAGCCGCGGCCCCGGTACTCGCGTGGTGTGTAGACGGGCCCGACCCGGGACATGCCGTCGATGGGGGCACTGGCCACCGCCCACGAGACGGGTTCGCCACGGTCCTCCCAGATGACGACGCCGTAGCCGATCTCCAGCATGCGCCGCACAGCCGCCCGGCCCTCTTCGGGAGCGCGGTCCTGCCCGAGCGCCTCCAGCTCGAAGGCCGCTCGCCACCCGACCAGCAGCTCGATGTCGTCCCCGGTGGCCTGCCGGGCAGAACCACTGGTCGTCGGCGGCAGAAGCTCACCGAGCCGGAAGAGCCTGCTGGCCATGACTTCGCGCACACTCCCGCCGGTGGCACGCACCCAGGCCGCGGCAAGCGCCTCAGCGTTCTCCCGAGGCGCGGTGACCGCGGGAAGTTCGGGATCAAACGAGAGCCACTGTGCGACGAACGAGTCGAGCAGGTCGGGATCGGCGGGCAGCCCACTGCCGATCATCGGCCACGGAGGTGTGCGAAGCGCGACGCCAACGAGCCGGCCGCCGTCGTGGATCGTGACCATGATCGGTGGGTCAGGCCGCTCGACCGGCAGGAACCGGGTCATGACAGTGAGCGCGACAGTGTGCCGAAGGGTGTCGACGCGATAGAACGGCGAGACGAGAGCCGTGAACTCGCGAGGATCCAGATGTCGTTGCACGTCCATGCACCAGATTTGACGCGCCCCATGAGCCAGCGGTCCACCGAATTACGTGGACCGTCGAGCCAGCTTTTCAAAAGACCCCAACATGCCAAAACGGGCCCCGCTGCTGCGGGGCCCGTTTGGAAGTAAAGTCCGGCGGTGTCCTACTCTCCCACACCCTAGCGAGTGCAGTACCATCGGCGCTGGAGGGCTTAGCTTCCGGGTTCGGAATGGGACC
>NZ_SOCP01000036.1 GCF_004364325.1 Actinophytocola oryzae
GTCGCCCGGGGCCTGCGGTCGTCGGGAATTCGGTGTCCGGTGCGGGTCGGATTGGCGGGAAAACAAGCCGTTACCCGTCCGTTATCCCCGCGCCCGGGACCAATCCGATTCGGGCTGGGTCGCGAACACCTCACGGAACGTCCAGAAACCACAAGGGATCCAGTGAGGACAATGCAGTGAGGACATCGTGCTGACACTAGCGTTGATCGGTCTGGTCGGTGGGCTGGTGACCGGCATCTCGCCGTGCATCCTCCCAGTGCTGCCGGTCATCTTCTTCTCCGGCGCCAGTACCGCCAACGCCGAGGACAGCGGCAAGTCCGTCGAGGCGGGTGGCGGTGTCGCGGTGGCCGAACGGACCGAGACCCCCACGCCGTCACGGGCGCGACCGTATCTGGTGATCGCCGGCCTGGTGGTGAGCTTCACGCTGGTGACGTTGTTCGGCTCGCTGCTGTTGTCCGTGCTGGGGCTGCCGCAGGACGTGTTGCGGTGGGCCGGTCTGGTGGTGCTGGTGATAATCGGGATCGGCCTGATCGCGCCCCGGTTCGAACACCTGCTGGAGAAGCCGTTCTCCTGGATACCGCAACGCAACCCCGACTCCACCCGAGGCGGTTTCCCGCTGGGGCTGGCACTGGGCGCGGTCTACGTGCCCTGCGCGGGCCCGGTGTTGGCGGCGATCACCGTGGCGGGCTCCACGGGAAGGATCGGCCTCGACACCGTCGTGCTCACGGCCGCGTTCGCGGTGGGAGCGGCGATCCCGCTGCTCGTCTTCGCGCTCGCGGGCCGCCGCGTCGCGGAACGGGTCAAGGCGTTCCGCAAGCGCCAGCGCGGTATCCGCGTCACCGCGGGCATCGTCATGATCGCCCTCGCCGCCGGCCTGGTGTTCAACCTGCCGCAGCTGCTGCAACGCGCCATCCCCGACTACACCTCCGGCCTGCAGGACCAGGTGAACAACAGCAAGCAGGTGCAGGAAGCGCTGAACCTTGGCGGTATCGAGAACGACCAGAACAAGGACCTCGACAACTGCACCAACGACGCCACCGCGCTCCAGTCCTGCGGAACGGCGCCGGACATCGAGGACATCCAGCAGTGGCTCAACACGCCGGGCGGCGCACCCGTGGACCTCAAGTCGTTGCACGGCAAGGTGGTGCTGCTGGACTTCTGGGCCTACTCGTGCATCAACTGCCAACGCTCCATTCCGCACGTCGTCGCGTGGGACAAGGCCTACCGCGACGCCGGCCTGCAGGTCATCGGCATCCACTCACCCGAGTACGCGTTCGAGAAGGTGCCGGGCAACGTGGCCGACGCCACCGACAAGTTCGGCATCACCTACCCCGTCGCGCTGGACAACAACCTGGGCACCTGGACCAACTACCGCAACCGCTACTGGCCTGCCCACTACCTCATCGACGCGAAGGGCACCGTCCGGCACATCAGGTTCGGCGAGGGCAACTACGACGTCACCGAGAAGCTCGTGCGCGAGCTGTTGCGTGACGCGAACCCGAAGGTGTCCCTGCCCAGGCCGACCGACACGGCCGACGACACACCGAACACCGCCGACATCACCCAGGAAACCTACCTCGGGTCAACCAAACGGGTGAATTACGCGGGACAGGGCACCTACACCGCCGGTGACCGCACCTTCACCTTCCCCGGCAAGCAACCCGAGAACACCTTCGCCCTCGACGGCGCATGGACCCTTTCCTCCCAGAACATCACCCCGACCGGCGAACCAGGCCGGATCCGGCTGAACTACCGCGCCAACCAGGTACGGATGGTCCTCTCCGGAAACGGCACGGTCACCTACCGAACCGGTGACCGGACCAGGACCATCAACGTTACCGGCACCCCCAACTCCTACGAGCTCGTGTCGACCGGCAAGAACCAGACCGGCACGGTCACGGTCACCCTCAGCAAGGGCGTACAGGCATATTCGTTCACCTTCGGCTGACCGGGTGATCCGGCAATCCACCGGACCGTCCACAACGAACTAGCCTTGACGGGCGAGATGACCCAGAGGAGGACTCGCGATGGCCACGGCGTCCATACAGGACACGACACTGCTCCCGGACACGGAACGGCTGCTCCGGTGGCCTGGCCTCGCGATCCCCGACGAGTCCCCGACCAGGGCGTGGCTGGCCGAGCGGCTGTTCCGGCGGACCGTGCGCAGGCTGCCGGTGCGGGCGGCCTTCCCGGGCGGGGAGGTGGTCGGCGCGGGCGGCCCAGGGTCACCCGTGATGCGGATCGTGCGCCCGGTCACCTTCTTCCACCGCCTCGGCATCGACGCGAAGATCGGGTTCGGCGAGGCGTACATGGCGGGCGACTGGACCAGCCGCGACCTCGCGGACCTCCTCACCCCGTTCGCCGAGCGCATCACCACGCTGGTGCCCCGTGCGCTGCAGCCGCTGCGCCGCTGGGTGGACGCGGCGAGGCCGACCGACGAGCGGAACACCGTCGAGGGCGCGCGGACCAACATCCACCGCCACTACGACCTGTCGAACGAGATGTTCGAGTCGTTCCTCGACGACTCGATGACCTACTCGTCGGCCTGGTTCCCCGCGGGCTGTGACGACCTGCATGCCGCGCAGCTGCGCAAGATCGACGGCATCCTCGACCTGGCCGGTGTCGACGCGGACACGCACGTGCTCGAGATCGGCTCCGGTTGGGGCGCGCTCGCCATCCGCGCCGCACGCCGAGGAGCCCGAGTGACCACCCTCACGATCTCGCCGGAGCAGAGAACCCTTGCCGAGCAACGGATCAAGGAAGCCGGCGTGGCCGACCGGGTGCAGGTCCTGCTGCGCGACTACCGGGACGCGCAGGGCCAGTACGACGCCGTGGTGTCCGTGGAGATGATCGAGGCGGTGGGCGACGAGTACTGGCCGACCTACTTCGCGACCATCGCCAGACTGCTCCGTCCGGGTGGGCGGGTCGGGCTGCAGGCGATCACGATGCCGCACGACCGCATGCTGGCCACGCGCCGGTCGCACACGTGGATCCACAAGTACGTGTTTCCCGGCGGGCAGCTCCTGTCGGTTCCGGCCGTGCTGGACAACGCGGCGGCGGCAGGCCTGGACGTCACCGACCGGCACAGCCTGGGCAGCCACTACGCACGGACGCTGCGTCACTGGCACGACCGTTTTGCCGCCAACGCGGACCGGGTGGCGGCGGCGGGCTTCGACCCGACGTTCCGCCGCATGTGGGAGTTCTACCTGGCGTACTGCGAGGCGGGTTTCCGTGCCGGGTACCTGGACGTGTGGCAGTTCGCCATGACCAGGCCCGCATGACCGTCGACCTGCACACGCTCACCGGGGCCTACGTGCTCCACGCCACGTCGGACACCGAACGAGCGGCGTTCGAACGGCACCTCACGGACTGCGGTTCGTGCACGGTGGAGGTGCGGGAGCTGGGGGAGACCGCGGTCCGGCTCGGCCTGGCGACAGTGGCCGTTCCGCCGCCGCACCTGAAGCAGACCGTCCTCGTCCGAATCCGAACGGAACGCCAGGCGCGTGTCCTTCGTCGGCGGGTGCCTTCGCCGGGACCACGGCTGGTCAGGCGTCTGGTCGCCGGAACCGCGGCGGCGATGGTGGTCGCGTCGGGGACGCTGGGTGTGGCGCTGGTGGTGCGGTCGCACGACGTCGACCAGGCCCAGCACCGGACGGAGGTGCTCGCGACGGTGCTGCGGGCCCGGGATGTTCGGTTCGTCCATTCTGGCGGGATCACGGTCGTGGTCGCCAGGGGGCAGGACCGGGGCGTCCTGCTGGCCGACCTCCCGCAGGCGCCCGACGGGCACGTCTACCAGGCGTGGACCGTGGACTCGGGCTACCACGCCGCGGGCGCCCCGTTCGAGGGCTCGACCACGACCGAACTGACCGGCCTGGTCACCGCAAACCGCGTCGCAGTGACGGTCGAGCCAATCAGCGGTTCCACCCAGCCGACCACCGCACCGGTCGTGGAGACCGCGATCCCGTGAGCCGCCACGCCGGCGGTTCCTGTGCGTGAGGTGTCGTGTCTGGTGGGTCCTGTTGGCCGGTCCCGCGCCGATTGTCGAGGCCGCGGATTCTGTGGTTGTCGGGTTGTCGACCGGGTGCCCTGGTGGCTTGGCTGGTCGGTGTTTGCCGTGGATGGTGTGGCCGTGTCCGTTGGGCCGTGTGGTGAGGCCCTGGTTGTCCGGCTGTCCCATCGGTCGCGGAGACCGTGCTCCCGTGATCGGCGGTTCGCGTGTGTGAGGTGCCGCCGTGGATCGTGTTGTCGTTCTGTCGGGCCGGGCCGGTGAGCCCTGTCGGCTTGCCGCGTTGATCGTTGCCGAGTCCGGTCCGGCGGGTCGTCGCCGGTCGGGCGCTTTGGTGGCTTCGGTGGTCGTTGTTGCGTGGTTGTTGAGCCGATCTGCCCGCCTGGCGCCCGGGTTCTCATCGGTCGCGGAGACCGCGATCCTCTGATCGGGCTCGCCGGTCGTTCGGTTCGTGAGCTGATGCCGTGGATCGTTTGCGGTGTCTGCCGAGCCGGTCGGCAAGTTCTGTCGGCCGGTTGCCGCGCTGACCGGTGAGGCCCGCCGATTCTGTGGTTTGGCGGGTCGTCGCCACGCCTCCGCCGAGCCTTCCGCGGTGTCCGGCGCTGTGTGGTCTCAGCGGGTTGCCGGGCCCTCACCTGGGGGGCTGACCGGTGTCGTTGTCCCGGACCCGTTCTGCCGTCCCGGTCGAGCCGGGGAGCCTGCGTTGTGCGGCCGCTGCCGAAACGGATGCGGTGTGCCGGCCGGATTCCTCGTCCGCCGGGTGCATGGCTCGCCTCGCCGCGGATCGCCCCTCCAGGTGGGCGCAAGGGTGCGGGGCGCCGATCGCTCGACGCCCCGCATCCTTCAACCAGTGGCCGACCGTCAGGCGGTCATGCCCGACCAGGCCGTGTTGGCCCCGGTCGCGGCGGCGTGGGCGGCACCGCCGTCACCGGCGGCACCTGAGTTGCCGCCGGTCGTGTTGTTCCAGTTCGCGGCGTTGCCGCTGGTGCCGGTCGACCCGGTGCCACCCGAGTTGCCGGACCACACGACCGTGGTGGACTCACCACTGTCGTGACGGCCGTGGGACTTCCAGTGGTTGTCCGTACGGGACCGTGCGGTGTTGCCGCCCGTCGACCCGGAGTTGCCCGAGTCGCCGGTCGTGCCTGTCACGGCGTCGTTGTCGCTCGTGGCGTTTCCGGCGTTGCCCGTGCTTCCGCCGTTGCCCGCGGTCGCGTTGGCCGAGGTGTCGCCGTCGGTGGTCGCGTCGCCGGTGTTGCCTGCGACGTCACCGCCCTTGTCGTGCCGGCTCCACTGACCAGACTTGGCGTCACCGGTGTGCGCGGTGTTGGAGCCCATGGCACTCGCGACGGCGTTGCCGCCGTCGCCTGCCATGCCGGAGTCGCCTCCGGTGGTGTCGCTCCAGTTCGTGGCGTCACCACTGTGCCCGGTCGCCCCGGTGTCACCCGAGTTCCCGGACCCGACGACGGTCGTCGACCGGCCGCCGGTGTCGTGGTGGCCGTTCCGGTCGCACTTCCAGTCGTCGTGCTTCCAGTCGTGCCTGCCACGGTCCTCACCGCTGCCGAGGTTGAACACGATCGCGGTGTTGCCACCGGTCGAGCCGCTGTCCCCGGAGCTGCCGGTGTTACCCGACACCGCGCTGTCGCCACTCGTGGCGTTGCCGCCGTCGCCGGTGCTTCCGCCGTTGCCGGCGGTCGCGTTCGACGTGGTGTCGCCACCCGAGGTGGCGTCACCGGTGGCGTCACCGGCGTGCCACCTGTCGTGCCGGCGCCCGGCGGTCGCGTCACCGGAGTGGGCCGCGTTGGAGCCCATGGCACCCGCGACGGCGCTGCCGCCGTCGCCTGCCATGCCGGAGTCGCCTCCGGTGGTGTTGCTCCAGTTGGTCGCGTCCCCGGTGTTCCCGGTCGAGCCGGTGTCACCCGAGTCGCCCGAGGTGACGGTCGTGTCGCACCGCGCCAGCACGCACAGCCCGTAGGCCGTGTTGCCGCCGGTGGACCCGGAGTCACCCGAGTTGCCGGAGTTGCCCGACACCGCGTTGTCGACGCTGCTCGCGTTGCCGCCGTTGCCGGTGCTTCCGCCGTTGCCGGCGGTCGCGTTCGACGTGGTGTCGCCACCCGAGGTGGCGTCGCCACTGGTGGCACGGCCGCCGTTGCCGGAGTGCGCCGTGTTCCCGCCCGCCGCGGACGAGGCGGCACTGCCGCCGTTGCCCGCCGCACCGGAGTCGCCCCCGGTGGTGTTGGAGGCGTTCGAGGCGTTGCCGGTGTTCCCGGTCGACCCGGTGTCACCCGAGCGTCCCGAACTCACCGACGTGTCGCACTTCGACAGCACGCACACGTTCGTCGCCGAGTTCCCGCCGGTGGACCCGGAGTTGCCCGAGTTCCCGGAGTTGCCCGACGCCGCGTTGTCGTTGCTCGTGGCGTTGCCACCGTTGCCGGAGTCGCCGCCCTTGCCCGCGGTGGCACCGGAGTCGGTGTCACCGCCCGCGGTCGCGTCGCCCGACACGACCGAGGTAACCGAGTTGAGCACGTTCCCGAGACCCAGCGGTCCCGAGTCCGTGTCGGCACTCGCCACCGCGCTGCCCAGCAGGGCGAACCCGCCGGACATCACCGCGATGGTGAGACCGCGTCGCACATACTTGTGCATCTGCTTTCCTTCTTCCCTTTCATGAACCTGACTGGTCGGTCGTGAGAAAGAGGAAGATCAACTCGGATGGTCCCGGTCGTCGTAGCCGAACCACGCGGTGCCGACGATCGTGCCGGGCGGGGCGCGCCCACTGCTGGGCCACTGCCCGACGACACCACCGGAGGCACCGACCACGGCGGCGTCACCGCCGTGCGGGCCACTCGCGCCGCCGGCCATACCGCCGCCGGTGACGGCGAACGGGACCGGTGCGGTGGGCGACCCTGGTCGGGGACCGGGCGAACCTGGTGCCATGTCCGGGCCGGACGTCACGACACCCGAGACGGTGGCACGCGAGGACACCTCGTGAACCACCTGTGCCCGCGGTGAACGGTCGACAGGAGCCGGGCTCCCTGGCACCGAGCCCGTCGCCTCGACCGGGCCCGTCGCGTCCGCCGCCGGTGTCACCACCGGCTTCGGCGCGTTGGGCGTGAGCAACGGCCCCGTGACCGGCGCGGCAGCACGCAACACCGGCGCGACCGCCGCGACCACCGGCCGCAACAACGGCGCGGTCACCGGAGCGACCGCCTCCGCGACCGGCCGGACGACCGGAGCGAGCAAGTCAACCCCGGCACGCACCACCGGCGCGACCGGTCCGACCACCGCCGCGACCACCGGCGTCACCGGTTCGGCCACCGCGGCCACCACCGGCGCAACCGGATCGACCGTAGCGGCGACGACCGTCGCAACCGGACCGACCACCGCATCGACCACCGTCGCAACCGGCTTGGCCACCGTGGCGACCGTCGCAATCGGTCCGACCACCGCGTTGGCCACCGGCGTAACCGGTTCGGCGGCTGCGGCGATGCCCGGCGTCACCGGCTTGGCCACTGCGGCGGCCGGTTGCACGGCCGCCGCGGCTACCGGCGCGGCCGGGTGGACCAGCGCGTCGGCCACCGGCCTGACGACGTCGTCGGCGAGGGACCCGGTCAACGGCTCCGTGAGCCGACCGAGACCACCGGCCACTGGCGTGTCGTCCTTCCGCGACACCGAACCGCCATCGTCCGCGGCGGCGCGGTCGGCCACGACCAGGACGACCAACCCGAGCCCGAACAACAGGCCCACGACCACCAGGAACCTGCGCAACAACACCAACGCCGGGTCCCGACAACCATCCGGTGCCACTGGGACACCGGCTGCACAGACCTCCATCTGCATCACCCCCTTCCGAAGGTCGGTCAGCAACCCGCATTCGAGTCCTGCCGCTCCACGGATGGGTGAAACAACGAACTATTCTTTTTCACCCACAAGGGGTTTACGGTCGCGTCCACTGGGTACCAAGAAGCGTTTGTCCAGCTCAAAGGCCACCACAACGCCTATCACGATCGAGTATCGACAGTTACGCCTTCCTAACACTGGGCGTTACGAAGGACGCCTTCCTGACGCTGGGCGTTACGAAGGCGTCCTTCAGTGCACCAGTCTCAAGTGGAAAACGTCAGTTGGACGGCAGCCGCCACGTCATCCGGACCTCGGTGCCCCCGCCGGTCGTGCTGACCTCGGCCTCCGTGCCCAGCCGGTCGATCAGCACCAGACCGCGCCCACGCAGGCCGGGCGGCGCGGCCGGGTCGCGCCACTGCCCGAAATCGCACACGGTCACCGTCACGACGTCCCCGGACCGGTCCACATGCACCTCGACCGTGCCGCTGCCCTGCTCGCGGTAGGCGTGCTCGACCGTGTTGGCCAGGGCCTCGTAGCCCGACAGCATGATCGCGTGGACCGTGTCCTCGTCCAGCCCCTGTGCCGTCGCCCAGTCCCTGAGCATCTGCCGGACCGGCCCGAGCTTCTGGGCCGACATGTCTCCCGAGAAGAGCACTGTGGCTGTGTCGCCTGGGCCATGACTCACGTGTGCTCCCGTTCTCCGGCGACCGAACGGGTGGTGGCCCCAACGGCTCAGCTCTCCAGTACCCCGCTACCCGCCTGTTCACACGCGTTCCGGGCGGCTGCCCGGGGAATGTTCGGCCAGTCGCGGTCGCGCCGGATTTGCTCAGGCTACTGTTACCGCGACCGGTGGGAACGTGGACGAGGAGGACCCGGGTGACAACGGAAGCGGAGCGCGCTCATCGCCTCACCGAGAGGCTGTCTGCCAGCGGCGACTCCCTCGTGGCCCGGTGGGTCGAACTGGCGGCCGAAGCGGTGCGCGGCAGGGTGACCACCAAGGAGCTGGAGCAGGACTTCCGCGAGCTGTTCAACGCGCTGCTGCCGGTCGTGCCCCGGGAGGGGAGCACTCTGGACGACCCCGCCTACACGGAGATCAAGGCGCTGCTCGCCAGCGTGTCGCGGACGCGGGCCAGGCAGGGCTCCACGCCGTCGGAGACCGCGTCGAGCGTCTTCGCGCTCAAGCGCGCCGTGTCCGAGCTGACGGAGAACGACGAGGACCCGGCGCTGTTCCGGCAGCTGCTGTCCTTCTCGTCCCTGCTCGACAACCTGGGGCTGTGGACGTTCGAGACCTACACCGCGGCACGCGAGGAGATCATCAAGGAGCAGTCGGAGCAGCTGCTGGAGCTGACCACGCCCGTGGTGAAGCTGTGGGAGGGCGTGCTGGGGGTTCCCCTGGTCGGCACGCTCGACTCGGCACGCACCCAGGTCGTGATGGAGAAGCTGCTCGAGGCGCTCGTCGAGACCGGCTCGCAGCACGCCATCATCGACATCACCGGCGTGCTCGCGGTGGACACGCAGGTCGCACAGCACCTGCTCAAGACCGTGATGGCGGCGCGGCTGATGGGTGCGGAGTGCGTCGTGTCCGGCATCCGCCCGCAGATCGCCCAGACCATCGTGGCGCTCGGCATCGAGTTCGGTGACATCGTCACCAAGGCGACCCTCGCCGACGCGCTGCGGCACGCGCTGTCCAGGGAGGGCATCGACCTGGTGCGGAGAAAGACCGCGGTGTCCTCGTGAACGAACCCTTCGAAGCGGGTGAGGTGGTCTCGTGACGGAGCGGGTGCCGATTCTGAGCATCGGCGACGTGCTGCTGGTGTCGATCCAGGTCGACCTCTCCGACCAGAGCGCGATCGCGCTCCAGGAGGACCTCGCCGAGAAGATCAGCGCGACCGGGGCGACCGGTGTCGTCATCGACATCTCCGCGGTGGAGATCGTGGACTCGTTCATCGGCCGGATGTTCGCCACGATCGCCTCCATCTCCCGGCTGTTCGACGCAGAGACGGTCGTGGTCGGCATGCGGCCGGCGGTGGCGATCACGCTGGTCGAGCTCGGCCTGTCGCTCGGTGAGGTGCGCACCGCCCTCGACCTCGAACGGGGCATGAAGATCCTCCGCGCGCTGGCCGCGCGCCGCGGAGGGCGGCGGGGAGACAGCGGTACCGTCGTGGCCACTCCATGACAGCCGCGTCGGAGCCCGAGGAGGTGGCCATCACCACCGACGGTGACGTCGTCCGGGTGCGCCAGCTCGTGCGCACCTATGCCACGCGGGCGAAACTGTCCCTCGTGGACCAGACCAAGCTCGTCACCGCCACGAGCGAGCTGGCGCGGAACACGCTGGTGTACGGCGGCGGCGGGATGGCCACGGTGGCGATGGTCAGCGACGGCGCCCGCAAGGGCGTGCGAGCCTCCTTCCACGACGACGGGCCCGGCATCCCGGACCTGACGCTGGCCCTTGCCGACGGCTGGAGCAGCGGCAAGGGGCTCGGGCTCGGCCTGAGCGGCGCCAAGCGGCTCGTCGACGACTTCGACCTCGACACCGAGGTCGGCCGGGGCACCGAAGTCACCGTGGTGAAGTGGTCCCGGTGATCGGGTCGGCCTGCCTGCCCATCGTGGCCGACGTCGACGCGATCCGCGTGGACGACGTGTCCGCGCCCGGTCGGGCGCGCCGCGTCGCCGGGGCACTGGCCGCGCAGCTCGGGTTCACCGACACCCGCGTCGCGGAGGTCGAGATCGCCGTCACCGAGCTGGGCACCAACCTGCACCGGCACGCACGCGAGGGGATGCTGTTCGTCCGGTCGGTGCGTGCCGTCGAGGAGGCGGCCGTCGAGGTCGTCGCCGTCGACCGGGGGCCGGGCATCGCGAACGTCGAGGAGGCCATGCGCGACGGACAGTCCTCCACCGGCACCCTCGGGGTGGGGCTCGGCGCGGTCACGCGGCTCGCCGACGCGAGTGCCGTGTCGTCCGAGGTGGGGGCGGGCACGGTCGTCACCGCGCGGTTCCACCGGCGCCGCGGCGCGTGTGCCGAGCTGCCCGGCGAGCTGGCGGCGGGCATCACGAGGCCGATCGAGGGCGAGGACGTCTGCGGCGACGGGTACGCCGTCTGCGACGAGGGCGGCAGGCTCAGGCTGATGATGTGCGACGGGGCCGGGCACGGACCGCTGGCCGCGTGGGCGTCGCAGGCGGCCGTGCGGTCGTTCCACGACGACCTCTCCGGCGGACCGGGTGACATCCTCGGCCGGATCCACACAGCGATGCGTGGCACCCGGGGCGGCGCGGTCGCGGTCGCGGACCTCGACCTCGAGCGGCGGACGGTCGTGTTCGCGGGCCTGGGCAACATCGCGGCCTGCGTCGTCGCAGGCGGCAGGAAGCAGAGCATGGTGTCGGTGCCGGGCATCGCCGGGTACCAGGCACGCACCATCAGGACATTCGACTACGCGCTGCCGGCGGGTGCCGTGGTGGTGCTGCACTCCGACGGCCTCACCGAGCGTTGGGGCGCCGAGGAGAGGGGCGGTCTGTTCGGCAGGGACTCCCTGGTCATCGCCGCGACCCTGCTGCGTGACATGGGTGTCCGGAAGGACGACGCCGGCGTCCTGGTCGCCCGGCCCACGGTCCGGTGAGCGCGGCTCGCCGCCACGGTGACGTGCTGCGGCTGACGAGCACGACCGAGCGTGACGTGTTCACCGTCCGGCAGCGCGGTCGCGAGATCGCCGAGGCCATCGGGTTCGAACGCCAGGACCAGCTGCGGTTCGCGACGGCGCTGAGCGACGTCGGCCGCGAGCTGTTCCGCCACGGTGTCACCGCCGCGGTGACCTTCACCGTAGACGACGGCGCCGCGCCGGGCCTGAGCGCAGAGTTCTCCTGGCACGGTGACCCGCCGGAGCGCGTCATCCCCGGCGGGTGGTCGCCCGCGGCACGGCTGGTCGACGCCGTGGACACCGCCCACTCGAACGGCCGGGGCTCCCTGACACTGCGCAAACAGCGGCCCGTCAGCCTGCCGCCGCTCTCCGAAGCCGACATCGAGCGGCTGCGTGACACGCTCACCGAGAGCCGGGCCGCCGACCCGCTCGACGAGCTGCGGACACAGAACCAGGAGCTGCTCGACACGCTCGAGAACGTCGAGGTCCAGCGCAAGGAGCTGGTGCGGCTCAACGACGAGCTGGAGGACACCAACCGGGGTGTCATGGCGCTCTACAAGGAATTGTCCGAAGAGCTGGACGAGACCAACCGGGGTGTCGTCGCCCTCTACGCCGAGCTGAACGAGAAGTCGACGCAGCTCAGGGCGGCCAGCGAGGCGAAGACCCGGTTCTGGTCGACGATCAGCCACGAGCTGCGCTCACCCATCAACTCGGTCCTCGGCCTGGCCAGGCTGCTGTCCTCGGCGGGCTCCGACCCGCTCACCGACGAGCAGCGCAGGCAGGTCCGGCTCATCGAGGACTCCGGCTCGACACTGCTCGCGCTCGTCAACGAGCTGCTCGACACGGCCAAGGCGGAGTCCGGTCGGCTGGCGCCCCAGCTCGCCCCGGTGGACCTCACGGAGGTCCTGCGCCACCTGCGGGGCACCCTGCGATCGACGATCCGGTCGCCGGAGGTCGAGCTGGTCGTCGACGAGCCTTCGTCGCTGCCGCTGCTGTGGACCGACGAGACGATGCTCGTGCGGATCCTGCGCAATCTGCTGTCCAACGGCGTCAAGTTCACCGAGAAGGGCACGGTGCACCTGCGCGCCGAGCTCTCGGCGGACGGCACGCGGGTCCTGTTCACCGTCACCGACACCGGGATCGGGATACCCGAGGACCAGCTGGAGCGTGTCTTCGAGGAGTTCCACCAGGTCCGCGGCCCGCTGCAGGGCAGGGTGACCGGCACCGGGCTCGGCCTGCCCTACGCGAGGCGGCTCGCGGAGATCCTCGGCGGTGACCTCGAGCTGACCAGCGTGCTCGGCAGCGGCACCGCGGTCGTACTGCGGGTGCCCGTGCACGACTCCCAGGACGGGGAACTGCCCCGCCTGGACTCCGTCCTGGTCGTGGACGACGACGAGGGCTTCCAGGAACGCCTCGGCGGGCTGGTCGAGCAGTTCACCGACGAGGTGCGCTACGCCAACGACGGCCGCGCCGCGCTCGACGCGGTCGCGCGGCGCCGACCAGCGCTCGTCTGCCTCGACCTGTACATGCCCGGGATGAACGGCCGCGAGGTGCTCGGGGTCCTGCGGGGCAAGGCCGAGCTGCGGAGTATCCCGGTCGTCGTGGTGACCTCGGCCGGGGTGGAGGGCATGGACCTGACGAGCGCGGGTCTCGGGGCCGCACTGCTGCCGAAGTCGCAGCTGTCGGTCGACACGGTCCGGCTGGCGATCACCGAAGCGTTGATGGTCCTACCCAGGGCGGTGTGGGAATGATGATATCGAGCGAGCTCGCGACCATCCTGGTGGTGGACGACTCGGAGCCGAACCGCTACCTGCTCGGCAGCTGGCTGCGGCGCGGCGGCTACCGGGTGATCGAGGCCGGGACCGGGGCGGAGACGCTGGCGCTCCTCGCGGAACAGCGGCCTGACCTGGTGCTGCTCGACGTGCACCTGCCCGATATGAGCGGGCTGGACGTCTGCGCGCGCCTCAAGACCGATCCCGTGACGGCTGCCGTGCCGGTGATCCACCTGTCCGCGACCGCGATCGAACCCGAGGACGAGGTGCGGGGCCTGTCCGGGGGCGCGGACGCGTACCTGGTCGAGCCGGTGGACCCCGGCGTGCTGACCGCGACGGTGGAGGCCGTGCTGCGGTACTACCGCGCCCGCGCCGTCGCGGAACGCCTCGCCGCACGGCTCACACACCTGACGCGGGTGACCCGCAGGCTCAACTCGGCAACGACGTTCGAATCGCTGCTCACCGCGGCGGCCGAGGGTGCCGCCACCATGTTCGGCGGCGCCGCCACCGCGGTGACCTCGACCTCGCTCGGCCAGGTGCGGGCGACCGCCGTCCCGGGCGGTGCCGTCACCAGCAGCACCGAACAGGGCGCGCAGATCGGGATCGACCAGGTCGCGGGCACCACCCCGCTGCCTGCCGTGGTGGCCGCCGCCCAGGTGAGCTGGCACGGCGAGCACCCGGCCACGGTGTTCGTCGGCGCCCCGAAACCGACCTTCGCGCCGGTGTGCGTCGCGGTCGACACCGCCGACACCGACGCGGACCGGGACCTCCTGCTGCAGCTCGGACTCGCCACCGCGCTCGCGTGCGAGGGCCTGCGCACGCGGTCGGAGGAGCACACCCTGGCCGTCACGCTCCAGCGCAGCCTCCTGCCCGGCGAGACCCCGGCCATCCCGGGACTGAGCATCGCGACGCGGTACATGCCCGCCGCGCACAACGTGGAGATCGGCGGCGACTTCTACGAGGTGGCCGAGCTGGACGACCGGGTGCTGATCGCGGTCGGCGACGTGGTCGGGCACTCCGTCCAGGCCGCCATCGTGATGGGTGCGATCCGCCACGCACTGCGTGCCTACGCGATCGAGGGCCACGACACCGTGACGATCCTCCACCGCGTCGACGCGCTGGTCGCCCGGTTCCACCCCGGCTGGTTCACCACCATGTGCGTGATGCTCGTGGACCCGGCGACCGGTGAGGCCGAGATCGCCAACGCCGGGCACATCCCCCCGCTGTTGTCCGACGCCACCGGCAACCGGTACGTCGAGGCGGTCGGGCCGCTGCTCGGCGCGGGCTGGCGCCGGCCGAAGGCGACGCGGGTGGTGCTGCGGCCGGGTGCCGTGGTCCTGTTGGTCACCGACGGGCTGGTCGAGCGGCGGGACCGGACCGTCGACGTCGGCATGGCGGCCATCCGGGAGCACGTCACGCACGACGCGGAGATCGAGTCCCTGTGCGAGTCGCTGCTGAGCCGGTTCGGCCGCGATGCCAAGGACGACATCGCCCTGATGGCCATCCGCTTCCGCTGACCGGCCTCAGAGCTCCGTGTGGCGTGCGGTCAGGGTCGCCGCCACCTCGACGAGCTTGACGTTGAGCCGTTGGGAGCTCTGGCGCAGGATGTCGAACGCCTCCTCGGCGGCGATGCCGCGGCGCGCCATGATGATGCCCTTGGCCTGCCCGATGACGTCCCGGCTGTCGATGGCCCGGCGCAGCTGCGCCTCGTGCAGCTCGGCACGGGTCACCGCCTCGGTGCGAGCGAGCGCGAGCGACGCGTGGGTGGCGAGCAGCAGTACCTGGTTCACGTCGGTCGTGTCGAGGCCGTGAGGGCGGCGGGAGTAGATGTTGAGCGCGCCGGACCGGTCGGGCGGGATCGCGTCCGGCACGAGGGCGGTCGAGAGCACCGCCCCGGCGCCGAGCTCATCCGCCGCGGGTGCCCAGCGCGGCCACTGGTCGGTGTGCCGCAGGTCCGCGCTGTGTGCCGAGGCCGGACCTTCCGGCAGCGCCGAGTCGTGGCAGGGCCCCTCGTCGAACTCGTACTGGAGCTCGTCCAGCCGGTCGGCGACGGGATCGGTACGCACGGGGGTGTGGAAGTTGCCCTCCGGGTCACGGACCGTCACGCTCACCATGTCGGCGGCGGGGATCAGGACGGTGACCGCGCGCACGACCTGTGTCAGCACGTCCTCGACCGTCCGCGCGTCGAGGAGCTCGCGGGTGAGCGTGAGGAACTGGCGCGCCAGCGGACCCGGCTCGACGCCGCCCTCCTGGCCTGCCGCGACGAACCGCTCCTTGTCCCTCTCCCATTCCCGCGTGTCGGTCATCGGTGTGTTCTTCCCTGGTTGGTCACGGCGTAAACGACATCGCGGCACCGGTCACATCGCAAGTGGGAACCCACCAGAATCACACATTGCTTTGCCAACTCTTGACTGGTCGGCTGTGCGAGTTCGACGATGTTCGTCGGGTTTCCGTTGATTGACGTGCGAACTTGAGAACGGAGGCGCGATGAGGCGTCGAACCGTGTTGGGTGCCGTGGTCGTCCTGCTGCTGGCGGCGGTGACCGTGGTCGGGTCGGGAGCGGGCACGTCGGCGCCGAGGGCGGTGGCCATCGAGAACGGGCTCGCACGCACGCCCGCGATGGGCTTCAACAACTGGAACGCGACGAACTGCCGTGCCGAGTTCGACGAGCAGATGGTCCGCCAGATCGCGGACATCTTCGTCGCACGCGGCTTGCGCGACGCCGGCTACACCTACGTCAACCTCGATGACTGCTGGGCGCTGCCCAACCGCGACGGCGCGGGCAACCTGGTGCCCGACCCGGTGCGGTTTCCCAACGGCATCAAGGCCGTCGCCGACTACGTGCACGGCAGGGGCCTGAAGTTCGGCATCTACACCAGCGCCGGCACGAAGACCTGCAACTCACTGGGTTTCCCCGGCGCGATCGGCCACGAGCAGCAGGACGCCAACACCTTCGCGTCGTGGGGTGTGGACTACCTGAAGTACGACAACTGCGGCGACCACCTCGGGCAGAGCGCGCAGGACCGCTACACGAGGATGCGGGACGCGCTGCTCGCCACGGGCCGCCCGATCCTGTTCTCCATCTGCGAGTGGGGCTCCAACGCTCCGTGGGACTGGGCGCAGCCGGTCGGCAACAGCTGGCGCACCACCGGCGACATCGAGGACAACTGGAACAGCATGCTCGCGATCTTCAAGGCCAACGTGGGCCTCGCGGTGAACGCGCAGCGCGGCGGGTGGAACGACCCCGACATGCTCGAGGTCGGCAACGGCGGCATGACCGACACCGAGTACCGCAGCCACTTCTCCCTGTGGGCCATGATGAACGCGCCGCTGCTGATCGGCTCGGACCTGCGCAGCGACGGCCAGAGCACCTTCGACATCCTGACCAACCGCGACGTGATCGCGCTGAACCAGGACGGCCTCGGCGTGCAGGCCACCGAGATCGCGAACGCGGATGGCCACCACGTGCTGACCAAGCCGCTGGACAACGGCGACGTCGCGGTCGCACTGTTCAACGAGACCGGTTCGACGGCCACGTTCGGCACGACCGCCTCGGCGGCGGGCCTCGGCAACGCGACCTCCTACCAGCTCAGGGACCTGTGGTCCAAGGCGGTGACGACGAGCACGGGCGCGGTCAGCGCGTCGGTGCCCGCCCACGCCACCGTGGTCTACCGGGTCAGCAGGGCAGGCACGTTCACCCCGCCGCCCGCGGGCACCACGCAGGTGTCGGCGTTGACGGCGAGCTTGTCGGCGAGTGCGTGGGGTCCGGTCGAGCGGGACCGCAGCAACGGCGAGCAGGCCGCGGGCGACGGCCGCACGCTCACGATCGGCGGCACCACCTACGCCCGGGGCATCGGCGTGCACGCCCGCAGCGAGGTGCGCTACTACCTCGGCGGCCGGTGCACGTCCTTCCAGGCGTCGGTCGGCCTCGACGACGAGACCGGCGACAACGGCTCCGTCGCCTTCGAGGTGTGGGGCAACGGGATGCTGGCGAGCAGCGGCGTGGTCCGCGGCACCGACGCGGCGAAACGCGTCACGGCCAACGTGTCCGGTCTCCAGTACGTGCACCTGGCGGTGCTGCCCACAGTGGACGGTCCGCGCTACGACCACGCCGACTGGGCCGACGCCACGCTCACCTGCGCCTGACCGGTCTCACGAGTCCGCGACACGCATCATGAGCTTGGCGGCGAGACCGAGCAGGTCCTGCTCGGTCTCGCTGAGCGTCTCGACCATCGCGGCGGCCAGCCACTGTTCCCGCTCCACGCTGTAGGCACGCAGGGTGCGCAGCCCCTGGGCGCTGATCTCCACCAGCACCCGCCGCCCGTCGTCGGGGTCGGGGCGGCGCGTGATGAGGCCGTCGCGGTCGAGGGCGGCCAGCACGCGGGTCAGTGACTGGGGGTGGAGGCGCTCCGACTCCGCCAGTGCCTTGGGCGTGTGGGTGCCCGCGCGGTGCAGGCGCCGCAGTACCGCCAGCTCCAGCGGGCTCGGGCCACCTCGGCCCCCTTCCGTCCGCATCCGCCAGTTCAGCCTCCCCACGCCCTCGCGGACGAGTCGCGAGAGGTCGGCCAGGTCTTGCTCGGAGCGCATGTCCCGAATGTAGTTACGTCTTCGCGCTCCGGACGAGCCGGGCATAGCGCCCGTCGCGTGCGAGCAACTCGGCGTGGGTGCCGTGCTCGACGATCCGCCCGCCGTCGAGCACCACGATCTGGTCGGCGCTCGCGACCGTGGACAGCCGGTGCGCGATGGTGATCGTGGTGCGGTGCGCGGCGAGGCGGTCCAGCTCCGCCTGCACCGAGCGTTCGGTGTGGTTGTCCAGCGCGCTGGTGGCCTCGTCGAGGATCAGGATCGGCGGGTTGCGCAGCAGGATCCTGGCTATCGCGAGGCGCTGCCGCTCGCCGCCGGAGAACCGGTAGCCGCGCTGGCCCACGACCGTGTCGTAGCCGTCGTCGAGTGCCGCGACGGTGTCGTGGATGTGTGCGGCACGTGCCGCCGCCTCGATCTCCTCGTCGGTCGCGTCCGGCCTGGCGAAGCGCAGGTTCTCCCGCACGCTGGCGTGGAACAGGTAGGTGTCCTGGGAGACCACGCCGACGGCGCCTGCCAGCGAGTCGAGGGTGACGTCCCGGACGTCGACGCCGTCGACGAGCACCTGGCCCTCGGTCGTCTCGTAGAGCCTCGCGACCAGGTAGGCGAGGGTCGTCTTACCGGACCCGGTGGCGCCGACCAGCGCGGTGGTGGTGCCGCCGGGGATCTCCAGGTCGATGTCGCGCAGGGTCCAGGTCTCCTCGTAGCGGAACGACACGCCCGACAGGCGCACGGTGCCGCGCCGCACCTCCAGCTCCTTCGCGTCGGCCCGGTCGGTGATCTCCACGGGCAGGTCGAGCACCTCGAAGATGCGGGCGAACAACGCGGTGGAGGTCGAGAACTGCTGGCCGAGCGACTGCATCGCGGTGGCCGGGGCGATGAGGCGGTTGAGCATGCTGGTGAACGCGACGATGGTGCCGATGCTCGTCGGGTTGGCGCCGTAGGCGAGCGCCAGGCCCGCGATCCAGTAGACCAGCGCGGGCACCGCGGTGAGCGCACTGCGCCGCGACGCCGTCTGCCACCGCCCGGCGAGTGCCGCGGCGCGTTCCAGCCGGGAGATCTCCTGTGACTGGGCGGCGAACCGGTCCCGCAGGGTCCGCGCGTTGCCGGTGGTCTTGGTGAGCATGACACCCGCCACCGACAGGGACTCCTCGACCAGCGTGGTCAGCCCGGCGAGCCTGCGCTGGCGGCTGCCTGCGAGCCTCCGGCGTTTTCGCCCGAGCCGCATGGTCAGCAGCAGGAACGCCGGCACGACGACGAGGCCGAGGATCGCCAGCTGCCAGTCGAGCACGAGCAGCGTCACCGCGATGGCCAGCGTGGTGATCCCGTTCTGCACCACCGAGCTGACCGTCGTGTTGACGACGTTGTCCACGCCGCCGACGTCGTTGAACACCCGCGAGAGGATTTCGCCCGTCCTGGTCCTGGTGAAGAAGGCGAGCGGCATCCGCTGGAGGTGGCCGTAGACCGACACGCGCAGGTCGTTCATCACCAGCTGGCCGATCGTGTTGGCGAGGCCGGTCGTGGCCACGCTCAGCGCCCCGCTGCCGAGTGCCGAGACGAGCATCCCCATCGCCAGCAGGCTCAGCAGCACGGTGTCCCGGGTCGGCAGCGCGGTGTCGATGATCTCGCGCAGGAACAGCGGCGACGCCACGCCGAGCACGGCCTGCGCCACGAGCAGCACCAGCAGCCCGGCGAGCCGTAACCGGTAGGGCCCGAAGAGGGCAAGGATCCGGCGGAGCGGCACGCCCTGGTCGACGTCCTGCTCCGACTCGGTCAGAGAAGTCATAAACATGAACGTACTAATCTTGGCCCCGAGAGGTCAAATACGGTGGTCAATCGACCAGATTAGTAAACTTATGTGTAGGGATGGGCTGCGCACGCCCGCGTGTGGGAGGGATATCTGCTCCGTAACGGCACACCCACGAACGGGTGACACGGGAGCTGACATGATTAACCCGTGAGTAAACCCAGGGTCAACGCGGAGTCGCCGGTGTATTCGACGAGCGCGCCGTCGGGCGGCATCCGGATCAAGGGTGCCCTGCTGACGCAGCGGTCGTCATCCCTGTTCGCCTCCCTGGGTGGCTGGCGCACGGTCGCCGAGATGTTCGTCTCGCGGGTGCTGTTCCTCATCTCCTACCTGCTGACCCGCGACGTGCTGGTCTCGGCGCTGGTCGCGGTGGGTGGCGTGATCGTGTTCGCGGTGTTCCGGATCTGGGCCGACCGGAAGTACTGGCAGGCGACCGCCGGTCTGATCATGGTGGGGATCTCGGCCGCGCTGGCCGGCGCCACGGGCGAGGGAGTCAACTTCTACCTGCAGGACATCGTGCGCAACGTGGGTGCCGCGGCGGTCCTGCTGGTGTCGATGCTGGTGTCGTGGCCGGTGATCGGGCTGCTGATCGGGTTCGCGCGCGGCGAAGGGGTCAGCTGGCGCCACGACCAGGACAAGCGGCGGCGCTACCAGCTGTGCACTGCCGTGTTCATGGCGAAGTTCGTCGTGGCGCCGCTGGTGATGCTGCCGTTCTACCTGGCCGGAGATGTGGTCGCGCTCGGCATCGTCGCGACACTGATGGGCACGCCCGCGATCGCGATCTGCGTCTACTGCTGCTGGCGGATCCTGCGCACGCCCGCCCCCGACGCCGATCCCGCACCGAAGCCTGCCTAGGGGTTCCTGGCGGCCTCAGCCCTGGTCTGCAGGTCGTCCACGTACCTGCGCAACAGGCGTTGCAGCTCGAGCAGGTCGCGGTCGCTCCACTCGCTGAACACCGGGGTGTTGAGGCGGTGGCGTGCCGCGTCGAGCGCGTCGATGACCTTGCGACCCTCGGCGGACAGGACCGCCTCGTTGACGCGGCGGTCCGTCGGGCTCGGGCGGCGCTCGACGAGACCCAGGTCGGCGAGCTTGGCGACCTGGCGGCTGATCGTGGTGTAGTCGCGGCCCGACCTGTCGGCGATCTCGCCGACACCGATGGGCCCGAACCGTTCGATGCCGACCAGCAGGGGGAACAGCGCGCGGTCGATCGTCACGCCTGCCTCGGCGAGCAGGAGGTCGTCGAGCTGGGGCATGTTCATGAAGGCGATGAGGTCGACGACCGAGTCGTGAATGTGGCGCATCGCGGTCTGCCGACGCCTGCTGGCCATGGCTGGCTGTGTCTCCCTCGTACCGATCCGTCCGGTGCCGCGAGCCTACTGGCGTGCGCCTGCCCCGCGGATCGGCCGGACCACCCGACCTGGCCGGGCCCCCGTCGTGCGGGGCCCGGCCAGGTCGGGAGGCCAGGAGGCGTCAGCGACGACCGCGACGCCCTCGGTCGCCCCGGTCGTCCTCGACGTCGATCTGTTCCTTGCGGACGGTGCCGGACACGGTCTCCTCGCCGGACACGGTGTCCTTGGACAGCCGCACGCGCTCCACCGGCACGGCCTCCTTCTGCACCACCGGCTTCTCGGCGTGCAGCGTCACCTCGTGCTCGGCCTCGGTGATGTCCTGGCCGCGCATGGCCGCGTCGCGGTTGGCGTCGGTCACGGGTTCGCGCTCAACGCGGACCTCCTCGTGGGAGATCGGCACGTTCATCTGCTTCTCTTCGGTGACGACGTGCTTCACCAGGCGCACCCGGCCGGTCTCGACCCGCTCGGTGCCGACCCGCATCTGCTCCTCGGAACGGGTCATCGCGTCCTCGCCGCGCCTGGCGCGCCCCTGCTGCCGGCCCGCGGCGGGCTGCTGCCGCGCCTTCTGGTCGCCCGCGCCGCGGGTCCGCTGCCGCCCGCCGTCCTCCATCCCGGTGCCCTGCGGCCCGAAACCGTAGTGGCGGTACAGCGCCGCCTGCTCGTCGTCGGTCATGTGGTCACTGGCCGCGTCGATCCTCGGCGACTCCTTGACCTGTTCCTTTTCGACCGGCACGCGCAGCTGGTTGTCGTCCTGCAGTTCGGCGCGCTGCAACGGCACGAACGACTCCTTCAGCCCGAACAGTCCCGTGTGGACCGAGGCCCACACCGGGTCGCCGGTCTGCCCGTCCAGCCAGACCCGCTTGACGGCGCCGATCTTCTCCCCGCGCGGGTCGATGACCTGGCAGTCGTACAACCGGTCTACTACGTCCTGACGGATCACGTTTCTCACCTTCCGTTGCCGACAGTCGAAATCTCCAACTGCCAGCGGCTGCCCAGGGCTGCCGACGGCTATTCGTCCACAGTGGTCTCGTCACTCGTCCGAGCGACGGAGTCGTCCCTGATCAGGGGGGTGCATTCGGGAGCGATCAACACACCGTCACGAGCGCCGGCCGAGGAGAATCGCCTGTGGCGTCGCGGCGTCCGGGTCGAGCAGCAGGTGGGCCTCGACCTCGAAGCCCGCGGCACGCACCAGGGCCGCCATCCTCTCCGGCAGGCGGCGGTGCACGTGGACCCGCATGGGGTGGCCGCCGTAGCCCCGCGTCTTCAGCCGCGACTCGTCGCCGACGTGGTAGCCGACCTGCAGTGCTCCGCCCGCGCGCAGCACCCGGTGGAAGTGCCCGAGGACGGTGGGCAGGACGTCGTCTGGCACGTGGATCAGCGACCACCAGGCGAGCACGCCGGCCACCGACGCGTCGGGAAGGTCCAGCTCGGTCATCGATCCCACCTCGAACCGCAGGCCGGGGTGGTCGCGACGGGCCCGCTCGACCATCGCGGGGGAGAGGTCCACCCCGAACGCGTCGACCCCGAGACCGTGCAGGTGCGCGGTGACGTGCCCCGGCCCGCAGCCGACGTCGGCGACCGGTCCACCGCCGCCGTCCAGCACGGCGCCCGCGAACAGCTCCAGCGCCGCACGCAGGTACCGGTCACCGGCGACGGCGTCGCGGATCAGGTCGGCGTAGGCCGCCGCGACCGTGTCGTAGGAGGTTCGGGTGTCGGCCAGCCAGTCACCGGGACGCACGCCTGGCACGGTACCGGCCGATGTCCGCCGACCGGGTTAGGGTCGTGGCAGCTCA
The DNA here is from genome assembly GCF_004364325.1 of Actinophytocola oryzae. GTDB lineage: Bacteria > Actinomycetota > Actinomycetes > Mycobacteriales > Pseudonocardiaceae > Actinophytocola > Actinophytocola oryzae. The sequence continues at coordinate 22,775 of NZ_SOCP01000036.1, forward strand.
CGACCGGAGGACCCGCCATGGCGACACGAGAGACCACGACCCACACGCTGCGTACCGACGGTGCCGACATCGTGTACGACGTCCACGGGCCACTGCCCACTCCGGACGGCAGGCCACCGCTGGTCATGATCGGCCAGCCGATGGACGCCGGCGGGTTCACCAGGCTCGCCTCGCACCTGCCCGACCGCACGGTCGTCACCTGCGACCCCCGCGGCCTCGGCCGCAGCACCCGCAGCGACGGGCGCAGCGACAACACACCCGAGGTCCAGGCCGCGGACGTGCACGCGGTCATCGAGGCGCTCGGCGCCGGTCCGGTGGAGCTGTTCGGGAGCAGTGGCGGCGCGGTGACCGCGCTCGCGCTCGTCGCCGCCTACCCCGACGACGTGACCACACTGGTGGCCCACGAACCACCGCTCATCCCGGTGCTCCCGGACGCAGAGGCGGCGATGCGCGCGCGTGGCGGGGTCACCGACGTCTACAACGCCAGGGGCATGGGTGCCGGCATGGCCGCCTTCATGGGCATGTCGGGGTGGCAGGGCGAGTACACCGACGACTACTTCGCCCAGCCCACACCGGATCCGGCCGCCTTCGGGATGCCGGCCGACGACGACGGCAGGCGTGACGACCCGCTGCTGTCGGACCTGTCGTGGCCGATCAGCGGCTACCGTCCGGACGTCGCCGCGCTGACCGCGGCCCCGACCCGCGTCGTGATCGCGGTGGGGGAGGAGACCGGCAACGCCTTCACCGGGCGCACGGCCGTCGCGACCGCCGAGCTGCTCGGCCAGGAGGTCACCGTCTTTCCCAGCCACCACGGGGGTTTCCTCGGTCCGGAGTTCGGTTACGCGGGCAAGCCGGAGGAGTTCGCCGAGCGCCTGCGTGCCGTCCTCGAAGGCTGAGGGTCCCGGGGCTCCCGCGGGGGCCCCGGGACCGCTCGGGTCAGGCGATCGTCACGTAGGTGAACGCGAGGATGGTGCCGGGGCCGAGCAGCATGCCCAGCGAGACGACGCCGTAGATCGGCTTGTCCTTGACGTACATCGCGACGAGCATGCCGAGGGACGCCGCGAGGACGGCGAGCGCCAGCACCAGGACGACTAGAGACATGTTCGGGCCTTCCGGGACGCGTGAGTCGACGGCCGCCGGTCGCGGCAGCCGTTCGAGGGGGATCTGTCAGCTCACGCGGGCCGGGGGAGCGCGGGTGGACGGCGCGGCCGCCACCCCGGTCGCCACGGCGGTGCCCGCGACGACGCGGGCGAGGGAACGGCGGGTCGCCGAGGACGGGCCGGTCGTGTTGGCGCAGACGGCCCACCAGCTGTCCGGCGCCGGTGTGGACAGCGCGTGCCGCGCGGTGACGGGCAGGCGCAGCCAGTCCCGCAGGTCGTGGTGGGTCGCGGCTGTGTCGGGCGCCATGCCCGCCACGTGGGTCCGCGCGGCGAACCCCGGCGCCTCGGCGGACGCGGTGGCCCCGGTGCCCACGAGCACGGCGAACAGCAGGACGAGCAGGACGCGCCCGCGGTCCACCACTGCCCGCACCCGCTCACCCTCCAGAGGTCGACCCGTCGCGCAGAGGGTACCCGTGCCGCGGGCGCCCTCAGTGCCCTTGCGGGACGCGGGCCGTGCCCGTGCTGTGCGATGTGGCGGTCCACGGCGGTGACGCCGGGGCGGACCAGCCGGCACAGCGCCGAGTCCTCCCAGGACAGGATCGACAGCTCGGCGGGCACGGCGATGCCCATCTCCTGGGTCGCGGCCATGGCGGCCAGCGCCATGACGTCGTTGTCGAAGAGGATGGCGGTCGGCCGGTCCCGAGCGGAGAGCAGCCTGCGGGCCGCGCGGGCACCGCCGTCGCCGGTGTCGTCGGCGTGCAGCGTGCTCGACCACGCCAGCCGGTGCTCCTCGGCGGCGCGGGTGAACGCCTCGTCCCTGCGTGCCGTGTGCGTGAACACCACAGGGCCCGCGATCCGCGCGATGCGGCGGTGGCCGAGCGCGGCGAGGTAGCCGACCGCCTCCGCATCGGCTCATCGTCATCGCTCCACACGCACGGGACCGCCCGTGACCGCGGGTGGCCGAGCGCCACCGCGGGCAGCCCCAGCTCGGTGAGCAAGTCCAGCCGGGGGTCGTCGCCGTGGAGGTCGACGAGGATCACGCCGTCGACACGCCGTTCCGCCCACCAGCGCCGGTAGGTCTCCAGCTCGGCGGCGCGGTCCTCGGTCAGTTGCAGCGTCAGCGCGGTCGACGGGTCCTGGCGCGGCGCGTCCTGGATACCCGCCACCAGCTGCGTGAACAACGGCGCCACGCCGAGCACGTGCGCGGGCCGGTCGACGATCAGCCCGAGCGCGCCGTTGAGCGCTGAGGAGACCGCGCCCGTGGCTTCGGGCCAGGCGGGGAGCGGGGGACTTCAGTGGTCGACGTCCCTGGCAGGCCCGTTCTTGCCGAGTCAACTGTGGACGGTCCGTCATGTGCCGGCCTTGTTCTGGTCACCTGCCATATGCCCGCGCGGCATAACGTCCGGGCCGTCCCAATCATTGCGAAAGGCGTGACATGAAAAGACGTGGCGCGATTGCCGCGCTCGCTGTCGGAACGGCCGCGGTCGCGGTCCTGGCGAGCACCGTCGCGGCGGACGGCTCGCCCGGCCGTGGTGACGACGAGCGCGAGATCGAGCAGGCGTTGCACGACCACCATCCGACCAACGTCATCCTGCTCATCGGTGACGGGATGGGCACCCAGGAGATCACCGCGGCCCGGTACTACCAGGGTGTGCACAACAAGCTCAACGTGGACCGGATGCCGCTGACCGGGTTCGACACGACCTGGTCGGTCAAGCCCGCGGCGAAGGCGCCCTACCTGCCGGACTACGACCCCGACTCGGCGTCGACCGGCACCATGTGGGCGACGGGTGTGAAGACACTCGACGAGCGGATCTCGCAGGGCCCGAGCAGTGCGATCGACGTGCCCGGCCGCAACTACCCGTCGGTCATGGAGAAGGCGCACAAGCGCGGCATGAGGACCGGCAACGTCTCCACCGCGGAGATCACCGACGCCACGCCCGCCGTCCAGGCCTCGCACATCTCGCTGCGCGGCTGCCAGGGCCCGGCCGACACCGCCGCCTCCTGCACGAAGGAGACCAAGGACGTCGGCGGCCTCGGCTCGATCGCCGAGCAGGAGGTCGACAACCACTTCGACGTCATCCTCGGCGGTGGCCGCGCCCGGTTCGAGCAGACCGTCACCGGCGGCCGTGACAAGGGCAGGACCGTGGTGGACTCGGCCAAGCGGCAGGGCTACCAGTACGTCACCGACGCGAACGGCCTGCGCGGTGTCCGCGGCGACAAGCCGGTGCTCGGCCTGTTCAACGCCAGCAACATGTCACTCGAGTGGACCGGCCCGGCCTCCGCGACCGGCAAGGGCAACGCGCCCACGCCGTGCGTGGAGAACCAGCGCCCGGCGAGCGAGCCGAGCCTGTCGGACATGACCTCGAAGGCCATCAAGCTCCTGGAGAACCGCAAGGGCTTCTTCCTCCAGGTCGAGGGCGCGTCGATCGACAAGCAGGACCACGCCACCAACGCGTGCGGCCAGCTGGGTGAGACCGTGGCGTTCGACAGGGCCATCGGCGTCGCGCTCGACTACCAGCAATCCCACCCGGACACGCTGGTGATCGTGACCGCCGACCACTCGCACACGAGCCAGATCGTGTCCGAGGACGCCAGCGGTTCCGGCCTGCCGACCGGCTACTCGACGAACGTCACCACCAAGGACGGCCAGACCCTCACGCTGACCTACGGCACCGCGGGCTTCGGCGGCGCGGGTGCCGCTCCGGTAGCGGCCCCGCCGAGCCAGCAGCACACGGGCGCCACCGTCCCGGTCTGGGGCATCGGCCCCAACGCCGCGAACATCCTGGGCACCAACGACCACACGGACCTGTTCCACACCCTGGGCGGCTGACCGCGTGAGTCACACGGGCCGGCGGGTCATCCACCCGCCGGCCCTCCGGCTTCCGTCAGCGGTCGAGGCCGGCCCAGAAGTCGCAGCGGTGCTCGGCGGCGACGTCGGTGGTGCGGATCTCCGTGCCGGTGAACTGGAGCGTGTCGGCGGCGCGGTGGTACCGCGGCCACGCCGGCGCGTCGGGGGCGCTCGGCGTGCCGGTGCGGGCGAAGCCACTCCAGTACCTGATCATCGCGGCGGCGAGCGTGCGTTGCGGTGCGGTGGTCAGCAGGAACTTGCCGCCGAGGTCGAACAGGTAGGGCAGCTCGCTCGCGTGCGTCGCCTCCAGGGGCACGCCGGGTGCCTGGACCCCGTTGACGTTCGGGGCGGTCGGGTCGGCGAACTCGTAGGCGTGGACGGTGGTCTGCTTCGCGAGCGCGCCGGTGCCGGTGTCGAGCGGGCAGGACCAGGAGGCGTCGTCGATGACGGTCGCGAACGCGAGCGCGGGTGAGGCGTAGTCGGTCACCGGGTACTCGCGGGCGACCGGGGCAGCGGCCGTGCCGAACGCGGCGGAGAGCATCGCCGGATAGCCGGCCGCCGTGTACGTGCCCGGCGCGGCCTGCTCGGACCCGGCCACGAACGACCGCTCCTCGTGCGCGACCCCGCCGGTCAGCACCGGCACGTGCGCGAAGTGGCCCTCTCGCACGGCTTTCGCGGGATCCTCCGGCAGCAGGTCGGAGCCGTAGGCGAGGACGTTGGAGAAGTCGATGCTCTGCGGCACGAGCCGGTCCGCCGGCAGTGCGCGCAGGCACGGCACCGGGTCGGGACCGGTGCAGCCCAGCGCGTCGGCAGCGGCCCGGCCGACGGCCTCGTTGTCGGAGAGGCTCGCGTACGGGGTCTGGGCCGGGGTGCCGGGCAACAGGCCGCCAGTCGGCCAGTCGAGCTGGCACGACCCGCCGGACATGGACGCGACCTTGTCCACGAGCCCTCTGGCCGCGGGGGAGGTGAGCAGTGCGCACGCGGCCATGCCGCCGTCGGACTGGCCGAAGACCGTGATGTTGCCGGGATCCCCGCCGAACGCCGCCGCGTTGTCCTTGGCCCAGCGGGTGGCGAGGATCTGGTCGGCGAACCCGAAGGTGCCCGACCCCTTCAGGCCGGGGGCGCCGAAGTAGCCGAAGATCCCGAGCCGCTTGTTGGCGGTGACCACGATGACGTCACCCTGGTCGGCGAGGCGCCGCGCGTCGTACTGGCTGCCCGCGCCGGAGGTGTAGCCGCCGCCGTGCCACCACACCATGACCGGCAGCTTCCGGTCCGGGTCGAGGCGGGCCGGCGTGGTGACGTCGAGGAACAGGCAGTCCTCTGACGTGTTCGTGCCGGCGGCCTGCGGGCACTGCGGACCGGGTCTGGTGGCGTCGACGGTGCCCTGCGCGCGGTGCGCGAGCGTGGGCAGCGTCCAGCGCCGGTCCCCGGTGGGTGGCTCGGCGAACCGGACGCCCTGGAAGGTGCGTGCGTCACCACGCACCGTGCCCGCGAGTTCGCCGCTGGTCGTGCTCACCCGTTCAGGTGCGGCGACGGGTCCGCTGTCCTGCGTTCCGGGGGAACAGCCCGCGAGCACCAGCGGGACGACGAGTGCGAGTAGACGTGCGCGGGTCATGGCTTGACCTCCGTGGCGTGGTCGACGAGCTGGCACAGCTCGGTGGCGATGGCGTCCGGGTCGGCGCCGGGGGCGGCGAGCATGGGCAGGGCGCTGTCGAGCACGGCACGCACCGCGGCGGCCATGACGTCGACGTCGAAGTCGCGGAACTGACCGGCGTCCTGGCCCGCGGCGAGGAGCGTGCGCAGGTCGGTCAGCTCGCGGGCGTGGGCGGCCCACGCGTCACGCCCGCCGGTGGCCCGCCGCGTGGCGCGGTCGATCTCGCCGAGCGCGGCCAGGTGGTGGGGGTAGGCGTGGTAGAACGCGACACTCGCGGACACGAACGCCAGCACCCGCTCCCGGGGCGACGCCGCGGCCACGACCGCGGGGCCCACCTCGGCCGTCCCGACCCGGTACACCTCGGCGACGACCTGCTCGAGCAGTTCCTCCCGGTCCCGGAAGTGGTAGTTCACGAGCCCCCGGCTGATCCCGGCCCGCCTGGCGATGCGCGTCAGCGTGGCCGCGGCCAACCCGACGTCGGCCACGACCTCGATGGCACAGGCCACCAACTGCCGCCGCCGCGCCTCCTGGACGAAGGTCTGCTCCCGCATGCCCACCCGTCCGACGCTAACACTGGTGGCAGATTCCTGCCGGATGCGTCAAAACCGCAGGTGGCCGCCCTGTGAGGCAGGCTCGGCCGGCTCGGTCACGTCTCCTCCGGCGGCACCTGCGGGCTGCCGAGGATCGCCCGGACACCCGCCGCGACGGCGACCACCGTCAACAGGGAGTAACAGGCGATCATGGCGACGAGCATCCAGCCTGTCGTCACGTACTTGACGAGCATGTAGACGGTGTAGAAGACAGTCAGCACCCACGGGATGACATACACGAGCCAGAGCACCGCCTTGTAGGGAAGCGGCGCGATATTCGGGTTCACAATGTGTTCGCCCGCCCGCGAACCGACGCGGCCCCGGGTGTTCCCGCGCATACCGGTGTGCGCGAACAGCTCGTCCTCGAGCAGCAGAGGCGGGGGAGGCTCTCCATCTTGTCCAGGAATGCGACCGACGCCGCGACATAAGCCAGCACGGCTCCCAGAAACGCCATGTTGATGTTGAGCAGCGTGAGATTCTCGGAACGCTCCGCCTGGTACAGGGAGCCGAGCGCGGCAATCCGTGTCGAGATGTCCTCGTCGTGACGCGCACCGGCCATTCCACGCCCCCACTTCCCGTGCCGAGATCAGTGTTTCCGACATCGGTACGCGCGTGCGGCCCGTTACTGTGCGTCGGCTCGTGCGCGTGGGCTCGTGCGGAAGTTCCTCGGGTGAACGCCAAGTGATGGCGAACTCGTTACCGGCTCGCCTGCCGGGGGATGAGAGGCTACCGGCGGTGTTCGCCGGTAGAGAGGATCGTCCTTTGTTCGTGAAGAGGGTCACCGTCGGCGGGCAGGAGCTCGCGTATCACGAGTCGGGCGGCGCGGGTAGGCCAGTCGTCCTGGTACACGGCAACTCGTCCTCCAGCCGCACCTGGGGTGCGCTCGTGGCGGGCTCCTTCGGCGACGAGTTCCGTTGCCTCGCCTTCGACCTGCCCGGGCACGGGTCCTCCGACCGCGCCAAGGTCCCCGACGACTACTGCCTCCCCGGCTACGCCGCGAACCTCGCCGGGTTCATGGCGGCCACCGGCGCGGAGGACGCGGTCGTGGTCGGGTGGAGCCTGGGCGGGCACATCGCGCTCGAGGCGGCGCCTCGGCTGTCGAGTGCCGCCGGTTTCGTCATCTTCGGGACGCCGCCGGTGGCCTCGGCCGCGGACCTCGCGACGGCGTTCCTCCCCAACCCGGCCATGAACGTGGGCTTCAGTGCCGAGGTCGACGCCGACGCTGCCCACGACTACGCCGCCAGCTTCCTCGCGCCGGGGTCGGAGTTCTCGGTGTCCGCGTTCGTCGCGGACATCCTGGCCACCGACGGCGCCGCCCGCGCAGGCCTGATGGCGAGCCTCGGCGCCGGCCGCTTCGCCGACGAGGTGGCGATCGTCGCCGCGCTCACCCGGCCGCTCGCGGTCCTGCAGGGCGAAGGTGAGCAGCTCGTCAGCCTCGACTACCTGCGCGGGGTCCCGATGCCGACGCTGTGGCGCGGGGAGGTCCAGGTCCTGCCCGGCGCGGGACACGCGCCACAGGAGGAAACACCCGACGCGTTCGCCGAGGTGCTCACACAGTTCCTCGCCGACCTGCCCTGAAGGACGCCCGCCGGCGGCACCGCGTCCGTCAGTGCGTTCGGTCCCGGCGCGGGCGGGTCAGTTCGGTCGCCTCGTCCAGGTCGGTCTGCTGCCCGGTCCGCTCGTACCTCAGCCGCAGCGCGGCGGCGAGGTCGGACACCACCTCCTGGTCGCCCCCGTCCTCCAGCATCTCCTGCCGGAACAGCGAGATCGCCCGCTCCAGGTGGCTGAGCCGACCCGACTCCTCGTACTCGCGCAGCCGCGCGACACCGTCGTCGTGCGGTGCCGGGAAGTCGAAGAACTCCCTCACCTGGGGCGGAACCAGCCTGGGGTCGACCGCGTGCAGCTTGGTGTACAGGGCATACGCGAGCCGCCGGTCGGTCCCGCTGCCCTCGGGAGGGAGCGCCTCGGACCGGCACAGGTGCAGCGCGGCGACCCGTGCGAGGGCGCCCGCGTCCGGCGCCGCGTCGGTCAGCTCGGAGACCAACTCGAGCGCCCGCCTGTCGAGCACGCCTGAGGAGTCCCCGTCGAGGTGACGGGCGATGCGGTCGTCGAGATCCGCGAGGATCCGCTCCTTCATGACCACATCGTGTCACCGCCGCGTCAGGAGGCGGGCAGGAAGTACAGCCAGTCACCGTCCGTCTGGACGAACGTGAGCTTCAGGAAGGCGTCGCCGGTCATCTCGGGCGTGCGGTACGGGACGTCCTTGGTGTCGGGCACCGCGCCGTCGATGGAGATGCCGAACGTGGCGCCCTCGAGGTGCTGGGCCAGCTCGAGCGCACCCTCGCGGATCGCGTCCTGGGCCTCGGCGACCTGTTGCTGGCTCGTCCCGGGCGCGTGCTCGGCGACGCAGCTCGGCCTGCCGACGCACGCCAGGCCGAGCAGCGTCTCGCCCGACCCGGTCTTCGCGGCGGCCGCGAAGGACTCGGCGGCGGTCTCCGGCGTGCCGAGGTCGTAGGTCGACCCGGACTTCGACGTCGTGGCCGCGGCGGGCGTGCTCGGCGGAGCGGCACCGGACTCGTCGTCGCCGCCCGTGGTCAGCACCAACGTGACCGCCACCGCGGCGACGACCACCACGGCGCCTGCGATGACCCACGGCAGGGAGGAACGCCGCTGGGACGGGGACATGTCAGTCGTTGGTGTCGTCATGACCGGCTTTCTCGGAAGGCGATGTTCGAGCCGCGAGGCTACGCGGCCGGCACCTCCGGTGGCTACGGGGCCGCCCAGCGTCACAGGTAAGACCAGTCGACGTCCGTTCTGGACGGTTCGACCGGATGGGTTGAGGCGCGCACCGGCGGGGTAGCCGGGGGCAGGTAGTTCCCGTTCTGGAAGGAGGCTGGGCCATGACGATGGCGCCTCAGGAGATGACGACGCCGAGGGAGCCCGAGCCGATCCCGCCCGTGCCAGGCCCGGACACGGTGCCGCCGGCACCCGACCCGGTCACCCCGAACCCGCCTCAGCCACCCCTGCCGGACCCGCTCCAGCCACCCGCCCCCGACCCGCCGATCCCGCCCCGCACCGAGTGACGCCATCCTGAGACGAACGGGCTGTTTCTTCGGAAACGGCCCGTTCTGTCTGTTATGACACCGGTTCGGGTCCCCTGTGGACATGACGAGGTTTCGCCTTCTGGGACGCCGGGTAAGTCGGGGCTGGCTCCCGAGGAGGTCGTCATGACGGCAGCGTCCGATGAGGTGTCGTCCCAGACCAGGACGTTGATCCCGGCGCGGATCGACCGGCTCCCCTGGTCGCGTGTCCACACCAGGATGGTCATCGCCCTTGGTGTGGCGTGGATTCTCGACGGGCTCGAGATCACGGTCGCGAGCGCGGTGGGCGACACGCTGACCGGTTCTCGCCGTGGACGCGGAGAACAAGTCGCTGGAGGACGTGGCACTCCCGCTGTCGGCCGCCGACCGGCGTGGACGTTCGTCGTCCACCACCTGACGACGGGGGATCGCCGCCGCGCTCGACGGCGCCCGGTGTGGCATTCGGGGACGGCTACCCGCCTGAGCTACGGCACGTCGACCTGTTCGGTGTCCTCGACCGGGCCGTACCGGGGACCGGACCCGGTGACGACGTGCTCCCAGCGGGTGCCGGGATCCGGCGTGGTGCTCCACGTGGGCAGCGTGCACGCGGTGGCGCTCCGGCAGGTGTTCTCCTGGCGATGCACGACCTGGCCGTCGCAGTAGATGTCGCCGACGACGTCGATCGTGCCTCGGGGCCAGCCGGTGGTGTTGCCGGTGGCGCTGATGGTGTCGCTGCCGCTGTCGTAGGTGAGCATCGCCGTCGCGACCGGGGTGCCGAAGACCAGTGGTAGCGCGGCCTCCGAGGCGTCGGACTGCTCCCAGTAGTCGCCCTGGGCGCACTGGTGCACGGAGTCGTGGCCGCTCTCGAGCACGCACGGCGCGGAGACTTGGTCGCTCTCCGCGCAGCTCGGGCAGGGGCCGAGCGAGCACACCGCGTGCTCCGGCGCGAGATCGCCGTCGTCGTAGGAACCCGACGCGCCCCCGCCGCTGGTGGTGCCACCCTCGTCGTTGCCGGTCGCCCAGTCCCAGGCGTCGGAGGCCGCCTCCTGGACGGTGTCCCACGCGTCCTCGACGGCCTGCCACGCGCTACCGTCCCACCACCAGTGGCCGTCCTCGGAAACCTGCGCGCCCTCGGGAATACCGCTCATGTTCCGCCCCCTTCCGGATATCCCGCGATTACACCGGGACGGCGGTGGAGGTCGGCACCGCACAATGTGCGCCTCAAAGGGAGAAGAACCACGCCCTTACGTACCGGTGCACGGGAAAAGCCGACGGGTGGTGAGAAAGCAACAATAGTCTGCCGGGGGTCGCGTCGCCGCGAATCGATCTTTTGGTTCAATTTGTCCGTGGAGTCACGGAGGGCGATCTCATGGCGGAGCCGGAAAGCGGAGAAGAAACACCGGAGAAGCTGGTCAGGGTATTCGCGGACGTGCTGCGCGGTATGCGTGCTCCGGGTCTGGGCTACCGGGAGCTGGAACGGCGTTCCGGTCGTCCGCATGACGAACTGCATGCCGCGACGAGTGGCACGACGTGGCCGGACTGGGGGACTGTCGACGCCTTCGTGACCGCCTGCGGTCGCAACCCCGACGACGTGCGTGCGAAATGGCAGGAGACCAACGCGGCACTCGGCGACAATGCCGTCCGATTCCGCTACAGCCCACCTCCCGACGGTTCCGCGAAGGAGCCGGAGTCCGGTGTGGACGGTGAGGGGAAACCGCCACGCGACCGTCGTCGTGTGCGCCCCGCGCTCGTGGTGGCCGCGGTCGTGGTCGTGGCCACCGTCGTGGCGGTACTGGTCATCGCGTCGTCCTCCGGCGGTGGGTCCGGCTCGGGCGCGGGCGGACCAGGGGTGGCGATGGCAACCACCACGACGAGTTCGTCCAGGACGGGGCAGAGCACGTCGTCACGGCCGACGTCGCGCGACCCGTCCGGCACCTCCGAGAAGACCACCGGTGCGACGCCGACGCCCGGCGGAACCACGGGCGAGGATCGGACCGCCACGCAGTCCCCGCCCAACAGCGTGCACGCGACCGAGCCTCCGGACCCGAGGAGGTACGAGAACGTGCAGGAGCAGCGGGAGGTCGAGCTGATCCAACAGCAGGGGTACAACTGGGTCGACATCGAGTACTGGCGCCACGATGCCGCGACCCCCGGTGAGCTGCAGATCGACCCGCAGGGGGTCTTCACCAACCTCGGCGCCAAGCTGACGGTCATCGCCGACACGCCGCAGGCCGACCGCGACCGCTGCGAGCACGCGGCCGGGTGGCGCGAACGTGTCGAGTTCAGCGAGCTGCACGTGGGCAGCCAGCTGTGCGCGCTGAGCCACGTCGGCCGGTACGGGTCGATGGTCGTGCGGCTCGTCCCCGGTTCCCCCGGCAGCGACGGCCGGTTCACCTTCTACGGCATCACCTGGAACTAGCCGGTGGCCACGCACCGGCCGGTGGCGGTCTCGCGCCGGAAGATCGTCGGGGTGACCGCGGCGCTCGCGCTCCTCACCGCCGCGTCGGTCGCCACGCTGTGGTGGGTCGGGACCAGGGGTCTGGACGGTGAACAGCTCGTCGCGGCCCGGTTCGACGCGCTCAAGATCGGCCTCAGCATCGGCGCGGGTGGCGGCGGCCTGTTCGCGCTCTACCTCGCCTGGCTGCGGCAGCGGTCCACGGAGGCCGACCTGGACAACCGGGAGCGCACGCTCGACCAGCAGCGGGTCAGCGCCGAGAACACCCGGCTGGACGCGACGGAGCGGCGGATCACGGAGCTGTACGTCAAAGGGGTGGAACAGCTCGGCTCCGACAAGGCCCCCGTGCGCCTGGGCGGCCTGTACGCACTGGAACGCGTCGCGATGGACTACGAGGCGCACCGGCAGACCATCGTCAACGTGTTCTGCGCCTACCTGCGCATGCCCTACGTCCTGCCAGGGGCCGACCCCACCGACGACGCCCAGGACAGGGAACGGATCCAGGAACGCGAGGTCCGCCGCGCCGCACAGCGGATCCTGCGCGACCACCTGCGGCGGGACAGGAAGTACTGGCCGGACACGGCGGTCGACCTGACCGGGGCCAACCTCGTCGACTTCGACCTCTCGCGCTGCCACGTGGCCGAGGCCCGGTTCACGGGCGCCGTCTTCACCGGCCCGGCGTCCTTCGAGTCGGCCCAGTTCGCCGGACAGACCTCGTTCGAGGCAGCGCATTTCACGACGGACGCCGCTTTCCGGCACACCCGGTTCACGGGCAGTGCGTTCTTCGGCTCGGCCGAGTTCACCGGCGACGCCGTGTTCGAACTGGCCACCTTCGACCGCAGCGCCATGTTCGAGTCCGCCGTGTTCGGGCACAACGCGTCCTTCGCGGCGGTCCACTTCGCGCCGACGACGAACTTCGAAGGCACCACGTTCGCCCGTCGCGTGCCGGCGGAGGTGGCGAGATTCCTGCCGTGAGAGAACGTCTCGTCGACCACCGGCGAGTCCTCGGTCTCGACCGATCCCGGCGACGGTGGCGCTCCCGCTAGTGTCCACTGTGTGACGGTGCGCAGGCTGACCATCGCGACCCTCGTGGTCTGCCAGAGCACCCAGTCGCTGATCATGGGCGGGGTCGCGCTGTTCCTCCCGTTGATCCGCGCCGAGCTGGGGATCACCTACGCGCAGGCGGGGACCCTCGCCGCCGCGACCAGCCTGACCTACGCCGCCATGCAGCTGCCGTCGGGCTACCTGGCCGACCGGTTCACCCCGCGGCGGCTGTTCCTCATCGGGCTGATCGGCACCAACCTGCTCGCGCTGTCGTTCTCGGTGCTGACGGACTACCGGCTGATGCTCGTCAACCAGGCGCTGTCCGGGGTGTTCCGCGCACTGGTCTTCGCCCCGGGGCTGCTGCTGATCAGCGCCGAGTTCCCGCCGACGGGCCGGGCGACCGCCATGGGACTGTTCGTGGCAGGCGGGTTCTCGTCGAACATCCTGCTGAGCGCCGTCGGGCCGCTGCTCGTGGGCACGCTCGGCTGGCGACTGATGTTCGCCCTGTTCGCGACGGCCGGGCTCACGGTGTGCGGGCTGTACTGGCGGGCGGGCACCGCGCGGCCCGCGCCGCCCGGTCCGAGGATGAGCCTGCGTGAGCTGCCCGGGCTGCTGCGCCACCCCATCCTGTGGCAGACCGGGGCCGTCCAGTTCGTGCGCCTGGCCGTGGTCACCGGTTGTACGTTCTGGCTGCCGACCTACCTGGTGGCCGACCGGCACTACTCGCTGGCCACCGCGGGCCTGGTGACGGCACTGGGTGCCGCGGTGACGGCCCCGGCGAACATCGCGGGCGGGTGGATCTCCGACCGGCTCGGCAGGCCGCTGACCGTGATCAGGACCTCGCTGGTCGCACTGGCCGTCACCCTGACCCTGCTCGTGGTGCTCCCGGGCCAGCTGGCGGTGGTCGTCGTGGTCGCCGTCAACGCGGTGTTCATCCAGGTGTACTTCGGGCCGCTCTTCGCGATCCCGGTCGCCCACCTCGGCTTCCGCACGGCCGGTGTCGCCAGCGGGTTCGGCAACCTGTGCGCCAACGTCGGCGGTTTCACCTGCTCGTACGCGTTCGGCATCCTTCGCGACACGACCGGCTCCTTCCGCCCCGGCTTCCTCACCCTGGCCGTCCTGTGCGTCGCGGCCACCCTGATGACGCTGACGATCCGGGCGCGACCCGCGGCTCAGTGATCGGGGAACGCGACCGTCACGCGGTTGGTCGAGGACGGCCAGTCGGGGACGGTGACGACGGTCCGGCGCCCGCCGCCCCGAGGGGTCATCGCCAGGGTGACCGTGCCTCGCGCGTTCGGCTGGGCGGGCACGAAGACGTCCGCCCCCGACAGGAACGTCAGGTTGTCGAACGGGAAGAGCTGGCCCTTGGCCAGGTCCGTGTGCTGGTCGGGGTCCGCGTAGCCCGTGGCGGTCCTCGCGCCGACATCGGTCAGGAACAGGGCGTTGACCTCACCCGTGTTCCCGTTCACCCCGCCGGGGCTCGACCTCGGTGCCACCGCCGGCGTCAGGACGTCCCGGCCGTCCACGGTCAGCCTGTCGCTGTCCGGCTGGTCTGCCCAGATCTCACGGGTACGCGTGACGATCAGGTTGACATGCCGGGGATCCTGCTTCGTGTACGCCTCCAGGCCCTCGCCGGGACGACCCGTGTTGAGGCGCACGAAGTTGTCGTCGCGCGTGAAGGGGGGCTGGTAGAAGTGGTGCACCGAGCCGTCCTCCCGCGTCACCGCGAACTCGTGGCTCGTGTCGCGGCGTACCGGCACGGGGCCGAAGTCGCCCGTCGCGTCGATGCGGTCGTGGGCCACGCGGTGTCGGCGGTGGCCGGTGCGGTCCAGCTGCCACACCTCCAGCGTCGCACCCGCGTAGCCTGCGTTCGCCGGGAACAGCACCACGCGACCGCTCACCTCCACGTGACGCTCCGGCACGACCGCCGTGGTGCGCGGCGCCCGGCCGAACCAGAAGCGGTACACGTCCGCGAACGTCCTGGCCGACGTGGCCACCTCGGTGTGGGACAGCTGTCGGTTGTAGACGTTCACCGCGCCCGTGATCACGCCCACCGCACCCCGCACCGGGTCGGGCGGTGACTGCCACTCGCCCCACTCGGCGAGTGTCGGGACCCCGCCGGGCGGCGCGTCGGAGCCGCGGCCGTCCAGGTTCACGTACTTCGCGACCTCGGCGGCGTGCGCCGGGTCCGCCAGGTAGGCGTGGCTGACGGTCGTACCTCGCGAGTGCGCCGCGAGCAGCACCTGCCGTGCCCCGGTCCGCGCGAGCACCCCGTCGACGAACGTGCCGAGGCCCGCCACCGCCGCCGTGTTGTCCGGTCCGCTGGTGTCGTACTCGTATGCGAAGAGCAGGTCCTCCGGGTACCCGTTGGCCGCGAACCGCTGGAACTGCGTCTCGAACTGCTGCGCCGAGCCCGAGTTCCCGTGCACGAACACGATCGGCAGCCGCGGCGGGCCGTGCTCCGCCCGCGCCGGAGGGACAACGAGCAGGGCCAGGACGAGGGCGGCGACGGTGCCGCCCACTCCACCGAGTCGGCGCATGCCTGCGGATGGTACAGATCGCCGAAGTGTTCCAACAGGGTCCCGGCAGCGGCACGTGCGTCCGCCCGGGGCGTTCAAATTTCGTCCAGTCGGTGTCCAAATACCGTCGCTAACGTCCCGGGAACGGCGGACGACGTGCGATAACCGGATTCCGAAATGGGGCAGGCCATGTCTCGTGCCGAGATGGTGCGCGGGGAGGCACCCGCCGGTCGGGGTGGCTTCGTCGATGCCTTCGCCGCCGCGGCGGACCGGGCCACCGCAGGACGGTTCGCCGTCGTCGAAGTGTGTGGTGGCGCCGGGATGGGGAAGAGCCACCTGCTCGCCGACGCGGCACGACTCGCCCGCGACGCCGGCTTCCGGGTCTGCGAGGGCCGGGCCGACCGGTTCGAAAAAGGAATTCCTTTCGCATTGTTCGCCGAGCTGCTCCGGCTGCCCGGCGTCGAACCGACGCGTGTCGCGGAATGTGTCGAGAAATCCGGTTCTCGCCTCGCGCTCGTTCTCGACGACCTGCAGTGGGCGGACCACGCGTCCCTCGACGTGGTCGAGCACCTCGTCCGCCACCCGCCCAACGCCCCGGTGCTGCTGGTCGTCGCGTTCCGGTCGGCCCGGTCGCCGCTGGGAGTGGTCGACGCGGTCGCCAGGGCCGCGGACGGGGTCTGGCGGGTCACGCTCGATCCCCTGTGCGACTGGGACCTGCGCGTGCTCCACCCGGACGCCTCGGAACGCAGGCGCCAGCTGCTCATGCGTGCCAGCCACGGCAACCCGAGGTACCTGCGGATGCTCGCCGCCCTGCCGGACGCCACGCTCGGCCGGATCGTCCGCCAGGGCGACGACCTCGACGAGACCACCGACATCGTCCGGGTGCTGACCGCCGAGTTCGCGACCCTGTCCGGCACCGCACTGCGGATCGCGCAGGCGATCGCGGTCACCGGTGACCACGCGGCCTTCGACCTCGTCGCCTGTGTGGCGGAGCTGCCGGTCGGCCAGGTGGTCGACGGCCTCGACGAGCTGTGCGCCGCCGGGCTCGGCGCCATGGACGGCGCGTGGTTCACCTTCCAGCACCCGTTCCTGTGCGCGACCGCGCGTGCCACGACCGGCCCGGCCTGGCGGACCCGTGCCCACGCACGCGCCGCAGGCTACCTCCGCGCACACGACGGCCCACTGCCGCGGCTCGCACACCACCTGGAGCGGTCGGCGCAGTACGGCGACGAGCACGCCGCCGCCACCCTGATCGAGGCGGGCGAGTCGCTGGTCTACCAGGCACCGGCCACGGCGGTTCGCCTGCTGGACAAGGCACTGCGCATCGTGTCCGCCTCGGGTGGGCGTCCGGCGAGCACGCTGCGGTACGCGCTCGCCCTCGCGCTGTCCGGCGAACTGGACCGGGGCTGGGCCGCGCTCCAGGAGCTGCTGCGCGACCGCCACCCACTGCGTGCCGAGGCGGCGGCCGTCGGCGTGGAGATCGCGCGGCTGAGGGGTGACCTCGACACCGCGACGGCGCTGCTCGGCGACGACGGTCCCGCGGCCGTCCAGTACGCCGCGATCGCCGCGCTGAGGGAGAACTCCTCGGCCGCCGCGGACCACGCGCGGCAGGCACTCCTCGACGGCAGGCGGCCCGCCCTCGCCGCCGCGGCACTGGTCCTGCGGGCCTGGGCGGCACTGGACGCGGGACAGGTGAGCGCCGCGCGGGCCGACGCGCGGCACGCGAGTCGCCTGCTCGACGGGATCAGCACCGTCACGCTGGTGCCACACGTCGAGCTGGTCAACCTGCTCGCCTGGGTCGAGACCTGGCTCGGCGACCTCACCGCGGCGACCGCGCACCTGGCCCGCGCCTACGAGGTGCTCGACCAGACCGGCCAGCGCAGCGCCCTTCCGCACACCCTGGTCGTCGACGCGGCACTGCAGACCCGCCTCGGCCGGCTGACCTGCGCGCTCGACCTCACCGACCAGGCCGCGCTCGCTGCCGACCACATCGGCAGCCCGGAGCTGCGTGCCCTCGCCCACGCCGTGCGGCTGCGGGCACTGCTGTGGACGAGCGGCCCGGCCGCGGCCGTCGACCTCGCGCGTGGGCTGGAGGAGTCGGGCAGGCCGCGGTTCCGTGCGTGGTGGCGGATCGCCCGGCTCAACCTCGCGACCGCGTGCACGACGGCCGAGGACCCGGCCGCCGTGCTGGACCTGCTGGCCAGGCCCGACGAGACGTGGCCTGCCGACCCGCTCGCGCGGGTGACCCGCCTCGGGGGCGTGGCGCAGGCGCGGGCGATGCTGGGGGACCACGACGCGGCGGCCGGTGCCGCCGCGGACGCCGAGCTGGTCGCGTTCGCGTCCGGTCTCGACTACGAGATCGGGTCGGCCTGGTACGCCAAGGCGTTCGTGGCGCACCGCGCGGCGCAGCCGGGGCGGGCGCGTCAGCTGGCCCTCCGGGCAGCGACCGTGTTCGCCGCCTGCCAGGCCCCGCTGGAGGAGGCCAGGGCACACCACCTCGCCGCGGTGTGCGAACCGGAACGCGCGCACACCGAGCTGGGGCTGGCCAAGGCCGGGTACGCGGCGTGCGGCGCGGAGTGGCTGCTGACGGTGGTCACCCGCGACCAGCGGCGCATGGCGGCACGCAGCTCCCGTCGGCGGGGGACCGCGCCCGCCGGGCTGACCGACCGCGAGCGGCAGATCGCCGACCTCGTCGCGGGCGGGCTCACCAACCAGCAGATCGCCAACCGACTGTTCGTCAGCAGGCGGACCGTCGAGTCGCACCTGTCGCGGATCTTCCCGAAGCTGGCCGTCCGCTCACGCATCGCGCTCGCGCGTTGCCTCGGCGAGGGTGCCGCCAGGAACGGGTCGAGCGCCGAATGACCGTCTCGAGTCCCGCGTGGACAGTCGGTGGGCTCACCTATGCTCGGGCTCGTGCAGGGTGAACGGTTGAACGACGGGCTCTCGGTGACGGCCGTCGGCGACGGACCGCCCCTGGTGACGCTGCCGGGGCTGGGTCAGGGCGCCGACCTGGTCACGCGGGTGCCGCGGTCGGCCGCCGTGCCCGCGACCGCGCTCGCGCGGGGCCTCGGGCGCACCGTCCACCTGGTGCACCGCCCGGTCGACCCGCCGGCAGGCATGACCGTCGCCGACCTCGCGGGGTGGCACGCGACCGCGCTGCGGGAGCGGTTCGGGGAGGCGGTGGACGTCATGGGCACCTCGGCCGGGGGAGTGACCGCACTGCAGCTCGCGCTCGACCACCCGGGAACCGTGCGGCGACTGGTGATCTGCGCCGCCGCGAGCCGGGTCGGCACGCACGGTCGCCAGGAGATGGCACGGATGGTGGCGCTCGAACGCGACGGGCGGTCTGTGGCCGGGATCGCCAGCGGTCTGCTCGCACACGGACCACTGCGGCTGCTGCTGTTCGCCGCCTTCTCGCTGTCGAGGGGCCGGGCCAGGGAGCCCGGCGAGGCCGCGCTCGTCGCCGCGGTCCAGGAGTGGGACGTGACCGACCGGCTCGGCGAGCTGGACCTCCCGGTCCTGGTGGTGGGCGGCGGCAGGGACCGGCTCATACCGCCCGACCTGGTGCGTGCGACCGTCGAGGGCATCCGTGACGCACGCCTGCTCCTGCTCGCAGGCCGGGGCCACGCGTCCGTGCTGTTCGACCGGCGGGTGAAGCCCGCGATCCAGGGGTTCCTGGCCGACTCCTAGGGGAAAGATCAGGGACCTACCCTGATCACCGCCTGCCGACGGCGCGACAGGCTGGTGGCCATGGGGATGGCTCTGCGCACGTGGTCCTTGCCGGTAGCGGGTTTCACGGGCGTCACCGTCCTCGTCGTCACCTCGGGGCTGCCCGGGTCGGCTGCCGTGCGGCTGATGCTGGGGCTCACCGGGATGGGCGTGGTCGTGCTGGCCTGGCTCGGCATGCGGGCGGCACCGGTGCGTGAGCTGTACCGGATCGCCGCGGCGTGGTGCCTGCCGCTGCTGTTCGCGCGCCCGCTGTTCAGCGGCGACGTGCACAGCTACCTGGCGCAGGGACTGACCGCCGCCCGAGGACTGGATCCCTACCGGCTCGGTCCGCTTGCCGCGCTGGGGGCGGACTCGCCGGTGACACAGCAGGTCAGCGTCTACTGGCAGGACACGCCCGCGCCCTACGGCCCGGTGTGGCTGGCGATCTCCCGCACGATCGCGCGTGTCGCGGGCGAGAACCTGCTCGTGACGGTGGTGCTGCACCGGCTCGTCGAGCTTGCCGGTCTCGTGCTCGTCGCCTGGGCACTGCCCCGGCTGGCGCGGCGGATGGGGGTGTCGCCGGGTGCCGCCCTGTGGCTGGGACTGCTGAACCCGTTGGTGCTGTGGCATGTCGTCGGCGGCGCGCACAACGACGGGCTGATGATGGGCCTGGTGCTGGCCGGGCCCGAACTGGCGCTCACCGGGCTCGCCGAACCGCTCCGGCTCGTCGCGGGGCTGACGTTGCTGACGGTCGCGGCGAACGTCAAGATCGTCGCCGCGGCGGCGCTCTGCTGTGTCGGCGCGGACCTGGCGCGCCGGTGGGGCCGCACGACCGGTCGCGGCGTGCTGGTGATGCTCGGTGTCCTGGCGGGCTTCGTGTTGCTGTCACTGGTGATCGCCGCGGTGACCGGGTTGGGGCTCGGCTGGGTCGGGACGCTCGGCGACTCGGCCGGGCTGCACAGCTGGCTCGCGCCGACCAACCAGCTCGGGTTCCTGGTCGGCGGGCTCGGCATGCTGGCGGGGGCGAGCATCACGTCGGCGGCGATCTCGGTGACCGTCCACCTCGGTGCGGTAGTGGGTGCGGTCGCGGGTGCGGGTGTCCTGGTGGCGGTCGCCACCGGCCGGTGGCACCCGCTGACCGGCCTCGGCGTCGTCTTCGCGGCGATGCTCGTCACGGGCCCGGTCGTGCAGCCGTGGTACCTGCTGTGGGCGGTACTGCCGCTGGCCGCGAGCCTGCGAGCCGAGCGGGCCCGCCGTCCGCTGGTGCTGGTCAGCGTCGCGGGTGCGCTGCTGCTGCCACCCGTCGGCGGGAGTGTGCCGGTGCTGGTGGCCGCGTACCTCGGCGCGGCCGTGCTCGTCGCGATGGTGTGGCCGTCACTCGCGAAGGAGCGGGCCGACCACTCGCCGGGGGCCGTTCGCGTCGGGGTGTGATCACGCACGGTGATGACGGGTTGCGCTCGGATCTTCGTGGCCTAGGCTCAATGCCACTGATTTAGGTGGTGACAGGGCCGGTAGCCTGCCGTCTTGTGGATCTTGAGGCGGGCGGTGACGCGGGTCGGAGCTTGGTCGACCGG
>NZ_SOCP01000037.1 GCF_004364325.1 Actinophytocola oryzae
CTCCAGGGACGCCGTCTCATGACAGTCCTCGCAGGACAAGCGAAGCAAGCGTTCCCCGGAGGTCCCGGCCATGAACGAAGGTAGTCCTATCAGCGAGTGTCCCCGAGCCGGTTGTGACGGCACCCTGGACGAGGACGGCTTCTGCGACACCTGTGGCCTGGAGGCCCCGGCCGCGAGCAGCACCGCCGCCCCCAGCAGTGCGTCGGCCCTCGGCAGCGTCTCCGCGGGCAGCGCACGCACCACCCCGATCGCCGCGCCGCCGCCTCCCCCGCCGACCCCGGCCACGGTGTCCCTCGAGGGCTCGTCCTGCCCCCGCCCCGACTGCGACGGCACGCTCGACGAGGACGGCTTCTGCGACACCTGCGGCCTCGAGGCCCCGGCAGGTACGAAGCCCGCGGCCCCGGCGCCCCAACCGACCTCCTTCGGTCCCACCGGCGGCAGCGGGCATGCGGAGTCCGACCCGGTCAGCACCCGGACGGGCAGCGTGCGCACCGGCTCCGTCGCGACCGGCTGGACGGCCTCGACGGGTGCCGTGACCAGCAGCTCCCGCCGCGGCTCGGCACGCTCGACCAGCCGGGGTCTGCTGGGCGCAGGACTCGTCGAGGTCCCCCGCGTGCCCTACCGCGACCCGAAGTCGGCGGTGCTCGCCGACCCGAAGGTCCCCGAGGAGAAGCGCTTCTGCAGCAACTGCGGCGCCAAGGTCGGCCGGGGCCGCGACGGCAAGCCCGGCCGCACCGAGGGCTTCTGCACGTCCTGCCGCCACCACTTCTCCTTCTCCCCCAAGCTGTCCAGGGGCGAGGTCCTGCACGACCAGTACGAGGTGCTCGGCTGCCTCGCCCACGGCGGCCTCGGCTGGATCTACCTCGCGCTCGACCGGGCGGTCGCCGACCGCTGGGTCGTGCTGAAGGGCCTGCTCGACACCGGTGACGTCGACGCGCTCGCCGCGGCCGTCGCGGAGCGGCGGTTCCTCGCCGAGGTCGAGCACCCGAACATCGTCAAGATCCACAACTTCGTGCAGCACCCCGACAAGGACACCGGCACGATGGTGGGCTACATCGTGATGGAGTACGTCGGCGGTCAGTCCATCAAGGACATGCTCAAGCAGATCAGGGCAGCACAGGGCCCGCAGGCGTGCCTGCCGGTCGACCGCGCCATCGCCTACACGCTGGAGATGCTGCCGCCCATCGGCTACCTGCACTCGCTGAACCTGCTGTTCTGCGACTTCAAGCCGGACAACGTGGTCCAGACCGAGGAGCAGCTCAAGCTGCTCGACCTCGGCGCGGTGCGCCACATCGACGACGAGGACAGCGCCGTCTACGGCACGATCGGCTACCAGGCGCCGGAGATCGCGAGCGTCGGCCCGTCGATCTCCTCCGACCTGTACACGATCGGCCGCACCCTCGCGGTGACGGCCTTCCCGTTCGACTTCCAGCGATCCTATGTGGACAGGCTGCCCAACCCGGCCGAGGAGCCGCTGCTCGCGCGGTACGACTCGCTCTACCGGTTCCTGCTCCGCTCGACCGCGGGCGAGCCCGCCGCGCGCTTCAACTCCGCCGAGGAGATGAAGGACCAGCTCACGGGCGTGCTCCGCGAGGTGCTGGCCTCCGACGACCTCCAGCCGCGCCCCGGCCCGTCCGCCGAGTTCACCCCCGAGCGCCGCTCGTTCGCGGTGGACACCTCGGTCGCGCCGTCCCTGCCCGCGCTCGTGCACACACTGCCGGTGCCGAGGGTGGACGGCACCGACCCGGCCGCCGCGTTCCTCGCCACCGTCACCTCGACCGACCCGATGGAACTGGTCGACGAGCTGCGCATGGCCCCGCTGGCGTCGGTGGAGGTGCGGCTGCGCATCGCCCGCGCCTACCTGGAGGCGGGCGATGTGGCGAGCGCGCGGCGCAGGCTCGACGAGCTGGCCAAGGACGCGCTCGACCTGGAGCGGCTGTGGCTCCTCGACTGGTACCGGGGCATCGCCGCGCTGGCGGAGGACAAGCCCGCGAACGCGAGCCAGCACTTCGACCGCGTGTACTCGGCGGTGCCCGGCGAGGCCGCGCCGAAGCTCGCGCTCGCGGCCTGCGCGGAGGCGAGCGGCGAGTGGGTCACCGCGGACCGCTACTACCGCGTCGTCTGGGTCACCGACCGGACCTACGTGAGCGCGGCGTTCGGGCTCGCGCGCGCGTTGATCGCCACCGGCAACCGAAACGAGGCCTTCGACGTCCTCTGTTCCGTGCCGGAGACGTCCAACCACCACACCACCGCACGCCTCGCCGCGGCGGACGTGCGGGTCCGTGACGTGCCGGCACAGGGTTTGACCGAGGACGACCTCGTGGCCGCGGGCGACCTGCTCGCGGCGCTCGAGCTGGACGTGGCCAGGCGGGCACACGCGTCGGAGCGGCTGTACTCGGCCGCACTGGCGTGGCTGCCCCACGGGGGCAACACCAGCAGGGTTGTGCTTGGCTGCCCGTTGACGGACGCCGACCTGCGCGTCGCGCTCGAGGGTTGTTACCGGACACTCGCGCGCCACGCGAACAGCACGAGGGAGCGCATCGCATTGGTGGACAGCGCCAACCAGATCCGACCGAGGACGTGGGTGTGACCGTTACCAACTGCCCCGGCTGCGGCACCTCCGTCGGGCCGAAGGACCGGTTCTGCGAGGAGTGCGGGCAGAGCCTGCTCGTGCGCAGGACCCCGCTCGGCGGGCCCGTGTCCGACCCCGGCGGCGGCAAGTGCGTCGCGTGCGGCAGCGCGAAGATCGACTCCGAGGAGTACTGCGAGGACTGCGGCCGTTCGCAGCCGAGCGGGCGCGACCGCATGGAGTGCGACCTCGACCTGGTGGTCGGCATCAGCGACAAGGGCAACCGGCGCGCCCGCAACGAGGACTCGATGGGCTTCGGCACCGTGCTCGGCGGTGACGCCCCGCCGACGGTCGTCGCGGTGGTGTGCGACGGCGTCGCGACCTCCGACCGGGCCGACAGCGCCTCGCAGCACGCGGTGGACGAGGCGACGTCCGTGCTGCTGGACTCGGTCCTGGAGAACGGCGATCCCGAGGCGGCCACGAAAGCGGCCGTGGCACAGGCGATCCAGGTCGTGTCACGCCTCGCGGACCCCAGCGTGCCCGGTACGGCGCCCTCCTGCACGTTCGTCTCGGTCGTGGTGACGCCCACCGACGTGACGGTCGGGTCGGTCGGCGACAGCCGCGTGTACTGGATCGCCTCCCCCGGTTCCGGGGCGATGTCGTCGCGGATGCTGACCATGGACGACACGGTGGCCGCCGAGCTGATCGCCGAGGGCATGAGCGAGGCGGAGGCCAACACGGTCCACCAGGCGCACGCGCTGTCCAAGTGGATCGGCGCGGACGCGGGCGAGATCGAGCCGCGCGTGGTCACCGTCCAGCCAGGCGGTCCGGGGCACGTCCTGCTGTGCAGCGACGGCCTGTGGAACTACGTACCGGACGCGGGGGCGCTGACCGAGGTCATGCCGGCGGGCGGCGGCATGACGGCGGCCGTCGAGCTGACGAAGCTCGCGCTGAAGCTCGGCGGCCACGACAACATCACGACGGTGCTCGTGCCGTTCCCGCCGACGGAGGAGGAACACCCATGACACAGCCGGACTTCGCGGTCGAGGTCTACCAGAACGAGTACCTCGCGGCAGGTGCCACCGAGGTGAACGCGATCGTCACCGTCACGGCCTCCGGCGCGGTGACCGGTCCGGTGGCGTCGGGCGGCAACGCGGCCGAGGTGATCATCGTCGACTGCTCCGGGTCGATGCACGTGCCGCGCACCAAGCTGTCCTCGGCCAAGCAGGCGACGGCGGCGGCCATCGACACGCTGCGCGACGGCGTCGAGTTCGCGGTCGTGGCGGGCACCGACGAGGCGCGGCTGGTGTTCCCCTACCAGCACGGCATGGTGGTCTCCTCGCCGCAGACGCGTGCGGAGGCCAAGGAGGCGGTCGCGAAGCTGGCCGCGAACGGCGGCACGGCGATCGGCAGGTGGCTGTCGCTGGCGGACTCGCTGTTCGCGACGTCCACGGCGTCGATGCGGCACGCGATCCTGCTGACCGACGGTCAGAACATGCACGAGACGCCGCGCCAGCTCGCCAGGACGCTGCAGGAGGTCACGGGGCACTTCGTGTGCGACTGCCGTGGCGTCGGCACGGACTGGGAGGTCAAGGAGCTGCGCACGATCGCCGACACCCTGCTCGGCACGGTCGACATCGTGGCGGAGCCGGAGGGCCTGGAGGCGGACTTCCGCGCGATGGCCGCGTCGGCCATGGACAAGGCGGTCGCGGACGTGGCGCTGCGGCTGTGGACGCCGATGGGCGCCACGATCAAGTACGTCAAGCAGGTCGAGCCGACCCTGAACGACCTCACTGCGCGACGCGTCGAGGTGCCGCCCCGCAGCGGCGACTACCCCACCGGCTCGTGGGGCTCGGAGACCCGCGACTACCACGTGTGCGTGCAGGTCCCCGCCGCGGCGACGGGCGAGAAGATGCTGGCCGGTCGGGTGAGCCTGGTGGTGCCCGGTACGAACGGCGCCGAGGAGCAGGTGCTCGGCAAGGGCCGCATCCTCGCGGTCTGGACCGAGGACACCGCGCTGTCGACCCGCATCAACCGCGAGGTCGCGCACTACACCGGTCAGGCCGAGCTGGCGGACGTGATCCAGGAGGGGCTGGAGGCACGCAAGGCGGGTGACGTCGAGACGGCGACCGCGAAGCTGGGCCGCGCGGTGCAGCTGGCCACCGAGACCGGGCACTCGGACACCGCGAAACTCCTGGCGAAGGTCGTCGACGTCGAGGACGCGCGGACCGGGACCGTGCGGCTCAAGCGCTCGGTCGCGGCCGTCGACGAGATGACCCTCGACACCAGGTCGTCCAAGACCATGCGGGTGCGCAAGAAGCAGTCGACGGAGGCGGACGGCTGATGGCTACCTGCCCTCTGGGCCACACGTCGACCGACGAGGAGTTCTGCGAGGTCTGCGGCCGGGAGATCGGCGGCGCGCCGGTGTCGGCCACGGCCGACGCGCCCCCTGCCACGGAGGCCGCGCTGCCGCCTGCGGGCACGACGTGCCAGTCGTGTGGTGCGGCGCTGGCCGGACGCTTCTGCGAGGAGTGCGGCCACGACTCGCTCGCCCCCGTCCCGGAGAGGGTCCCCGTCGCGGTCTCCTCGGACGTCCCGCCGGTGCCTGCCGACCGGATGCCGGAGGAGGCGACGTGGACGGCCACGGTGACCGCCGACCGCGCGTACTACGGCTCCGTGATGGAGGCCGACGGTCCGGACGCGTCCGGCATCACGTTCCCGCCCTACTGCCCCGACCGGCACTTCCCGTTGGCGGGCAAGGAGATCAGCATCGGCCGGAGCAGTCGCAGCCGGGGCATCCTGCCGGACATCGACCTGCTCGGTCCACCGGAGGACCCGGGGGTGTCCCACCTGCACGCGTTGCTGCTGGCGCAGGCGGACGGCACGTGGTCCATTGTGGACCTGGACTCGGCCAACGGGACCCTGGTGAACGACGAGCAGAAACCGTTGCGCCCCAACGTACCCAGGCCACTCGCGGATGGCGACCGGGTCTATATCGGCGCGTGGACGCGGATCACGCTGCGGCACAACTGAACGTTCAGCCGGCCTGAACGTTCAGCAACGGACGGTTATACCCGGTTGTCCCCGTTCGGACGCAGCTGTCCGTGACGTGTCACGGATATGCTCGCCGGCATGTCTGGACACCGTGGTCCGCTGCTCGTGTTTTCCTTGCTGCTCCTTGCGTCCCTGGGGCTGGCCCCTCCGGCGGCGAGCGCCTCCCCGCGCTGGGTCGTGTCGTGGGCGGCGAGCCCGGTGGTGGGTAGCACCATCCCGTGGTCCGACTGTCCCGCGGGCACCGGTCTGACCGACCGGACCGTCCGCAACGTGGTGTTCGCGAGTGTGGGCGGTTCGCAGGTCCGCGTCCGCCTCACCAACGCGTTCGGGAGCGCTCCCATGCGCATCGGCCACGCCTCGGTGGCGGTCCAGTCCGCGAACGCCGACGCGGTTCCCGGGACGGTCCGCGAGCTGAGGTTCCACGGCGGTCGCTCGGTGACGATCCCGGCGGGCCGGGAGCTGTTCAGCGACCCGGTGCCGCTGCGGGTGGCCGCGTTGTCGACGCTGCTGGTGAGCGTGTACGTGCCGGGTCCGACCGGTCCGATCACGAACCACCCCTTCACCGCGCAGGGCAACTTCCTGGCGCCGGGCGACCAGGCCACGGCGGTCGCGGGCGGCGCGTACGGCAACACCCCGTGCTGGATGTTCGCCGACGGTGTCGACGTGGTCCCGACCCGGCCGATCGTCGGCTCGGTGGTGGCACTGGGCGACTCGATCACCGACACGTCCGCGACGACGGGCAACGCCAACCACCGCTGGCCGGACTACCTGGCCCGCAGGCTCGACGCGGGCCACGGCCCCGGCCTGTCGGTGGTCAACGCGGGCCTGGGTGGCAACCGGGTGCTGCTGCCCCGCGAGGGCGAGCCGTACTGGGGCATCCCGGCGGTGGACCGGCTGGAGCGCGATGTGTTCTCCCAGACCGGAGTTCGGACGGTGATCCTGCTCGAGGGCGTGAACGACATCGGTTACGACGCGACGGCGCCGGACCTGATCGCGGGCCTTGCGGACATCGCCGCACAAACGCATGCGGCGGGCCTGCGGATCATCGGCGGGACGATCACCCCGTTCGGCGGGTCGTTCATCGAGTCGCCCACTCGCAACGAGACCTGGCTGGAGGTCAACGACTGGATCCGTCACAGCGGCACCTTCGACGCGGTGGTGGACTTCGCCGCCGCGACGGCCGCGCCCGGCAACCCGATGGCACTGGACCCGGCCTACGACAGTGGTGACCACCTGCATCCCAACGACGCGGGCACCGAGGCCATGGCGAACGCGATCGACCTGTCGCAGCTGCTCCCCCACCACCTGGCGGCGACGGGCTAGGCTCTTACGTCCACCGTGGACGGTCGCACGACCAGTTGCCGGGCCAGACCGACCAGCCAGACGAACGTGAACGCGATGATCGTCGGGTTCTTGAGGAACAGGAGCACCGCGAGGTAGGTCTGCCGCGTGGACTCCGGCAGCAAGGCGCCGAGTCCTTCGAGTCCCGTGTCGAAGACGAGGCTTGCCAGCATGATCAGGCCGCACTGGAGGAGCAGGCTCAGCCAGTGGCCGGCGACGAAGATGCGACCGTGGCGCAGGCTCGGACGGCCCTTCGGCGTTGCCAGGCGCCAGATCGCGACCAACAGGAGCAGTCGTGCGGCCATCACGACGACCTCTGAGGCCAGTGCGACGGCGTCGGGGATGTCGTCGGTCCAGTTGACGACGATCAGCCGCTGGACGGAACCGACCAGCGACAGTCCGACGATCATCGGCCAGTGTCGGCGGTAGAAGCGCCACGCCCACGCCGGGACGGACGCGGCGAGCTGCCATTCCCTCTGAAGTCTCACGTCGCCTCACTCTCGTTATTTTAGTTCAGTGTACTAAAATAACGAGGTAGGTAAAGTACCTGACGTGTCGGACGAGGAACGTGCTGCTCAGGGGGCCGCCCTGGGTCGGGAGCTGAGCACGGCGGTGGTGATGTTCCACGAGGCGGTCGGGGCTCATCTCGGGGTCAGCGCCGGTGACCAGCGGGCGCTGACGCTGCTGGGGCGGGAGGGCCCGATGTCGGCGGGCGACCTCGCGGAGAAGACGGGACTGACCCCCGGCGCGGTGACGGGCATGATCGACCGGCTGGAGCGCGCGGGCCTGGCCCACCGCGAACACGACGAGAAGGACCGCAGACGGGTGCTGGTCACCGCCGCCACCGGACAACCGGACGTCTTCAGCGACCTGGCAGCGGCGATGAACGAGATGGCGGCGCGCTACTCGGAAGCGGAACTGCTTCTCATCGCGGACTACCTGAGCCGGACGGTCGAGGTCCTTCGTGAGCAGACCCGCCGGCTGAGCGAGGGCCTCAGGCCACGCAGGTCTCGCTGAGGAACACCCGTCATGCGGGTCAGGACGGCCCCTGAGGAGTTCTTCGAGTTCCGGACCACCGTCACCGCCGAACTCTGTGTGCCACACGCGCAACACCGCCCCAGCGGATGTCCTTGTGCAGACCGGAAACCCGCCGTCACCACGCCTGGCCGCCCGGGTCGCGGACGGCCAGGCGGGCCGTCCAATCAGGAAACCGACACGCTGCCGTCACTTTGTCGAACGCAGGCGACCTGTCGTCCCGCCGCGACCGCCGCGCCGGACAGGCACTGGCCGAGCACCCCGTAACCGTTCACGTTGGGGTGCCACGATTCCTGGCACGTCTGGAAATACGTCACACACGCGTTGGCGATGCGCTGGATGTCGAGTTTGTCGTACCCGGACAGGCTCGTGACGAACGACCCACTCGGTCCGTCCATCAGGCGGATCGGCGTGGCAAGGGCATTCCCGGGGCTGCCGTCGTTCTCGCACAGCCGCGCGCCGTTGAACGCCGACTGCACGTTCAGGTACACCAGGTCATCCCCGGGGAACTCCGCCGACAGCGTGGTGTGCGCCGACCGGACGATGTTCCCCAGCGCCTGCGAGAACAGGTGACCCGCCGCGAGTGTCGCCCGGTGCGCCGGGCAGCCCGCCGCGTACCGCTCGGCACCCAGCGCCCGGAACTTGTCCCGGTCGTCGGCGCGGCCGTCCTCCTCGTAGTACCGCTGCGCGTAGTCCGTCGGCAGCGGGTTCGTGTAGTCCTGGAACACGATCCGGTGCTGGCCGTCCGCGTCGACCTGGTCGAGGGTGGTCAGCAGCGCACGCAGCGCGGTCGTGGTCTCGGCGGTCGCGGCCGACACCTCGGCGTCCGTCGCGAGATCGGAGATGGTGCACGGCTGCTGCGGCACGTCACCGCCGAGGTAGGCCCAGAACTCCCACCAGCCCGTCCAGGCGTCGGCGATGAACCTGTTGGCGCACACGGAGGCCGCGTCGCCGAAGGTGAACGAGCTGTTGTTCGAGCCGAGGCCCACGAGGACCAGGTCGATGTCGTGGGTCGCCGCCACGGCACGCAGCTGGTCCAGCTGCGAGGCGACGGTCCTGCCCTTCGCACGGCCCGACGAGGCGTTCAGCATGTCGTAGGGCTGGCCACCGGAGCACGCCAGGTTGTACCGGTCCTGGATGCCCGGCAGCGTGGCGCGGAAGATCTCCGCGTTCGGGGACCGGTGGCAGAAGTAGGCGTTGCTGTTGGCGGCGGACCACCCGGGGAAGCCCTGGGACACACCGTTGACATCTGTCACGGCGGAGTACGAGCCGCCGCCCTCGCCGGAGATGAAGCTGTCGCCGAGCGCGACGGCGGCGGTCGGCAACGCGGCGGGCTGGGCGGCGGAAGCGGGTGCGGCCACCACCGGGACGACAGTGGCGGCGACTACGGCGGCCGCCGCGAGATAACGCAGGGACATCACGGCCCTCCAGAACCGAGCGGGCACCGGGGCGGCACCCGACCAAGCGGACAGTTCAGGCACGAATGTGAATAAATTTCAGCTGATTCTGTCCACCCGATCCAGTGAGAGTCAAGATCGCCGTTGCTTTAGCGCATCCGTTCGACCACGGCAAGTAGTAGACAACGACCATCTGGGCGTTAATTCTTCATCAACGGTGTGACAACCCGTGACAAGAGATGAGCACACAGTGCACGGTGTAGGGCATGTTCTTAGACGGCCTCCGGCACCGATTACTCGTCCAGTGTCCGCTCGAGCGGGCCGACTCCGTCGCGCCCATCGTCGCCAGATACCAGTCCGGGCTCGTCCTCACCGGGCCGAAGCCCTTCAAGACCGTCCGACACCTGCGCCGCCTCGACCACAGGGGCCCCATACTCTGCGACGCCGGCCGCTACACGGGACGCCACCGCGTGCCCGCGAGCGCCGGCCTCAGCGCCGACTGGACGGCCGAGCAACACGAACTCGGCCTCGTCGCGCTCACCGACTCCGGCTACCTCGCCGCGGGCGACTGGCCTGGCCTGCACAGACTTCTCGACGACGCGGCGGACCAACCGCAACCACTCGTCGTCACCCTCCCCCTGGCCCCGGGTTGGTTCGCGGAACGTGCCCAGCTCACCAGGCTGATCACGACCCTGAACGAGGCACGACTACCCGTTGCGATCGTCGGCGACACGTTCGTGGCGAGTGGACTCATCCGGGTGTTGACGGCGTCCGTGCCGGTGCTGGTGCTCCGCTCGGACATCGGCGCCCTCGGCGCGGTCTGCCACGGGGCCCACGCGGGCGCCCTGGGCGTCATGTCGGGCCTGTTCGTGCCCGCGTTGATGGGTCACCACCGCCCGTCCGTCCTGGCGCGGATCGTGGACCGTACGCCCGCCCTCGCCCACAACTGGCCGTGCCGGTGCCCGGAGTGCACCGGCGCCGTGCCGATCCACCTGACCCCTGGAGGCATCTACCGGCACTCACTGCACACCCAGCTCGCCCTCGCGGACCAGCTGCGCCACGACCCCGCCGCGTGGCGGGAGCGGTGCGGGGCCGCGCTGCACGTGCACCGCAAGGTCGGCGAGGTCATGCCGAACTGGCCCGCCGCGGACGCCCTGCGGTGGTGGCACGAGCTGGAGCCCCCGGAGATCCCACGCCAGACGGCCGGGGAGCACGCCCCTCGACTGGGATGACGCCGCGACGTGGCACCATCGATGTCACCATGACGCTGACTGACGTGCTGCCCGCCGACCAGGACCCCGACACCCTCTTCGACGCCTTCTCGACCTGGGCGGAGAACGAGGGCCTCTCGCTGTACCCGGCGCAGCAGGAGGCGATGATCGAGATCGTCTCCGGGGCGAACGTCATCCTGTCCACGCCGACCGGCTCCGGCAAGAGCATGGTGGCCACCGGCGCGCACTTCGCGGCGCTCGCGGCAGGCAGGCGCAGCTTCTACACGGCACCCATCAAGGCGCTCGTGTCCGAGAAGTTCTTCGCGTTGTGCGACATCTTCGGCGCGGAGAACGTCGGCATGATCACCGGCGACTCGAGTGTCAACGCCGGGGCGCCGATCATCTGCTGCACGGCGGAGATCCTCGCGAACATCGCGTTGCGGGAGGGCCAGGCCGCCGACGTCGGCGTGGTGATCATGGACGAGTTCCACTTCTACGCCGAGCCGGACCGCGGCTGGGCGTGGCAGGTGCCGCTGCTGGAGCTGTCGAAGGCGCAGTTCCTGCTGATGTCCGCGACGCTCGGCGACGTCACCCGCTTCCAGGAGGACCTGACCCGCCGCACGGGCAGGCCGACCGCGGTCGTCACGTCGGCGGAACGGCCGGTGCCGCTGTTCTACTCGTTCCGGCTCACCCCGCTGCACGAGACGATCGAGGAGCTGCTCGCCACCAACCAGGCGCCGATCTACGTCGTCCACTTCACGCAGGCCGCCGCGCTGGAGCGCGCGCAGAACCTGATGAGCATCAACGTGTGCACGCGGGAGGAGAAGGACCGGATCGCCCAGCTCATCGGCAACTTCCGGTTCACGGCAGGGTTCGGCAAGACGCTGTCCCGGCTGGTGCGCCACGGGATCGGCGTGCACCACGCCGGCATGCTGCCCAAGTACCGGCGGCTCGTGGAGCGGCTCGCGCAGGCCGGGCTGATGAAGGTCGTGTGCGGCACCGACACCCTGGGCGTCGGCATCAACGTGCCGATCAGGACCGTCGTGTTCACCGCACTGTCCAAGTACGACGGTCAGAAGGTGCGGCTGCTCAAGGCACGCGAGTTCCACCAGATCGCGGGACGCGCGGGCCGGGCGGGCTTCGACACGGTCGGCAACGTGGTCGTGCAGGCGCCGGAGCACGTCGTCGAGAACGAGAAGGCGCTGGCCAAGGCCGGGGACGACCCGAAGAAGCGACGCAAGGTCGTGAAGAAGAAGCCGCCGGAAGGCTCGATCGGCTGGGGCGAGCCGACGTTCCAGCGGCTGGTCGAGGCCGAGCCGGAGGCGTTGACGTCGAGCTTCGTGGTCACGCACTCGATGCTGCTCAACGTGATCGGTCGGCCGGGTGACGCGTTCACGGCCATGCGCAGGCTGCTGGAGGACAACCACGAGGACCGGCCCGGGCAGCGCAGGCACATCCGCAGGGCCATCGCGATCTACCGCGCGCTGCTGTCCGCCGGGGTGGTCGAACGGCTGTCGGAGCCGGACGACGAGGGCCGCTCGATCCGGCTGACCGTGGACCTGCAGCTGGACTTCGCGCTGAACCAGCCGCTGTCGCCGTTCGCGCTGGCCGTGTTCGAGCTGCTGGACCGGGAGTCGCCGTCCTACTCGCTGGACGTGCTGTCGGTCATCGAGTCCACTCTGGAGGATCCGCGCCAGATCCTGTCCGCGCAGGAGCACAAGGCACGCGGCGAGGCCGTACAGGCGATGAAGGCCGAGGGCATCGAGTACGAGGAGCGGATGACGCTGCTCGAGAACATCACCTACCCGAAGCCGCTGGCCGAGGAGCTGCTCAACGGGGCGTACGAGACCTACCGGCTCGGGCATCCGTGGGTGTCGGACTACCACCTGCGGCCCAAGTCCGTCGCCCGCGACATGTTCGAGCGGTCGATGACGTTCGTCGAGTACGTCGGCTTCTACCAGCTCGCACGCAGCGAGGGCATGGTGCTGCGCTACCTCGCCGACGCGTACAAGGCGCTGCGCCAGACCGTGCCGGACGAGGCGAAGACCGAGGAGCTGACCGACCTCGTCGAGTGGCTCGGCGAGCTGGTCCGGCAGGTCGACTCCAGCCTGCTCGACGAGTGGGAGAAGCTGACCAACCCCTCCGCCGAGGTCGTGTCGGCCGACGCCGACGAGCGGGCGCCCGCCGTGACGCGCAACGTGCGCGCGTTCCGGGTGCTGGTGCGCAACGCGTTGTTCCACCGGGTGCAGCTGGCCGCTGCGCGCCGGTGGTCCGCGCTCGGCGAGCTGGACGGCGACGCGGGCTGGGACGCCGAGGCGTGGGCCGAGGAGCTGGAGCCGTACTTCGACGAGCACGACGAGATCCGCACGGGCCCGGACGCGCGTGGGCAGCGGTTCCTGATCCTCTCGGAGCAGGAGGACCGCTGGGAGGCCAGGCAGATCTTCGACGACCCGGCAGGCGACGGCGACTGGGGCTTCACCGCCGAGATCGACCTGGCGGAGTCCGACGAGATCGGTGCGGCGGCCGTACGGGTGACCGCCGTGGGCCGGCTCTAGCTGTACCCGGCCATGAGGTTCGTCCAGTCCGGCACGGGCCGAGTGGGTATCGCCCCGATGGATGGTCGGCGACGTTCGGTGCCCGCGGGCAGTCAGCCTGAAGGACGCCTTCGGTACGCCCAGCGTTACGAAGGACGCCTTCAGTGCGTTTCAGCCCCGGCGTGCGTCCGCCAGCTGCTCGGCCGGGTTCCAGTCGACGGGGGTCGCGCCGACCGGCTCGAAGTGGATGTCCGGGTCGTTCGACTGGACCAGGCACATGAGGCGGTGGCCGAAGAGCATCGCCTGGCGGGACTGGTCGGCGATGATGTCGAGGATGACCTGGGCGGCGTGGGTCTCGTGGCGGGTGAAGGCGTCGTAGCCGGTGAACACGAGCACGGTGCCGGTGGCGTTGCGGTCCGCGCCGTAGGTGTAGGTCGCGACGTCGCGCATGCAGTCGTTGAACGCGTCGAGGTTGTCGCCGTAGTAGTCGGGGAAGTGCAGCGCCACCCTGATATGGCGGTGGAAGTCGGCCTCGGTGCTCCACACGGCCGCGTCGAGCCGGACGAGCTGGTAGGCGTGGTCGGCGAGCCACGTCGTGGTGTCGTCCAGGACCTCATGTCGCCAGTACAGGCTCACGTGGCCGTTGGTCACGAGGCGGAAGGCGCGGTCTTCGGACAGGTCCGTGTCAAGATCGAACGAGGGCACGTTGATCAGCGTAGACACTCCAGGAGTTTTCGCACCTGCTCCTCCGGGACCTGGGTGAAGTCGTCGTACCACTCGCCGACCGAGGCGAAGTCCCCCGGGCGGACAGGACAGACGATCTCGTCGGCGAGCGGGGCGAGCGTGCGCAGGGAGTCCGGCGGCGCGACGGGCACGGCGAGCACGACTCGCCCGGCGCCGAGGTGCCGGAGGACCTTCAGCGCGGCGATCACGGAGGCACCCGTGGCGATCCCGTCGTCGACGAGGACGACCGTGCGGTCCGCGAGGTCGGGTCGCGGGCCCGGCCGCAGGATCCCGGCCCTGCGGCGGATCTCGGCACGCTCGCGGGCGACCTGCTCGGCGAGGTCGGCCCAGTCGAGGCCGAGGTCGCGCAGGAGGGCGTCGTTGCGGACGGTCACGCCGTCCTCGCCGACCGCCCCGACCGCCAGCTCCTCGCGGTGCGGTGCGCCGACCTTGCGGACGAGGACGACGTCGAGGTCGGTTTCCAGGGCGTCGGCGATCTCGGCGGCGACCGGCACCCCGCCCCGCGGCAGGCCGACGACGACGGGGTCGGCCCCACGCAGGTGAGCCAGGTGGGTGGCCAGCACCCGACCCGCGTCGGTGCGGTCCCGGAAGCGCATGGCGTCACCTCCACCCACCAGTCTTACCCCACGGCCTCCTTGGTAGTATCGAACACATGAACGATGCCGGGTACGACCACGTGCTGGAGCCGCCTCCCCCGGGCCGCGCGGCCAACCTGACCACGTGCGACCGGCGGCGGCTAGGGCTTGCGCGCCTCGATGAGGAAGCGCGTGCTGAACGCCACGAACGGACCCTCTGCCGTGATCTCTTCGTGGAGGGCGCGTAGCCGGTCGCGGTACTCGGCGACCGTGAACGCGGGGACCATCCAGACGACCTTGCGGAGGAAGTAGACGACGGCTCCGATGTCGAGGAACTCCATCCGCAGCCGGGCGGAGCGCAGGTCGACGACCTCCAGCCCCGCCGCCTCGGCCATGGCACGGGCCTCCTCCGGCTGCCTGGCGGTCCACGGTTGGGGCCCCAGGAAGTAGTCGACCAGTTCGGACACGCTCGCCGGGCCGACCTCCTGGGACAGGTAGGTGCCGCCGGGGGTGAGCACGCGGGCGATCTCCGACCACCACGCCCGCACGGGATGCCTGCTCACCACCAGGTCGAAGGTGTTGTCCCGGAAGGAAAGCGGTGGCGCGTCCCGGTCGGCCACGACCGTCACCCCACGTGGCCCCAGGTTCTCCCGGGCCCGCGCGCGGTTGGGTGGCCAGGACTCCGTGGCCAGCGTCGTGGGCGCGAGCCTCGGCACACCGGCCAGGACCTCGCCGCCGCCGGTCTTGAGGTCGACGGCCACCTCGGCGCGGGCCATGCGCTCCCCCATCAGGCGCTGGTAGCCCCACGGCGGTCGTTCCTCGGTGGCTCGCCCGGCAAGCCAGTCGAAGTTCCACCCGTCCACGGAGACCGCGTCGGCCTCGGCGATCAGCTCCTCGAAGTCCACCCGCCGGATAATGTCACTGCTTTGCGGCCGACGCGCATGTTTTTACGACTCGCCCAGCCAGGTGCCGACGAGATAGGACTCGATCGAGTCGTGGCGGCCGTCGGTCATGGCGCGGACCTCGTCGCGGGTGAACCAGCGGGCCTCGATCAGCTCGTCGTGGTCCACGGCCACCTCGTCGGTGACGGCCACGGCACGGAAGCCGACCATCAGACCTGACGGGAAGGGCCACGCCTGCGACGCCTGGTAGGCCACGTCACCGACCCGCACGCCCGCCTCCTCGTGCAGCTCGCGACGCACGGCGTCCTCGAGGCTCTCGCCGATCTCCACGAAACCGGCGAGCGTCGAGTAGGCCCCCGCCGCGGCGCCCCGGTGCCTGGCCAGCAGGCAGCGCTGCCGGTCGGGGGCCTCCACGAGCATGATCACGGCCGGCTCGATGCGCGGGAAGTGGAGCTTGCCGCAGCCCTGACAGCGACGCATGTGGCCGGCCTGCTCGACCGCCGTCCGCCCGCCGCACGCACCGCAGAAACGCTGGTTGCGGGCCCAGTGCAGCATGCCCCGCGCGTACGCGAGGGTCGCGGCCTCCTGGCGGTCGAGGTCGGGGAACAGGACCCGGATGTCGACGGCCGCGTCGGCGCCCGCCTCGTGCACGGCCGTGTCCACGTCCACATCGGACAGATCGGTGGCGAACACGCCGCACCCGTCGGCGCCGAGGAACACGACCTCGCGGTCCGTCCCGTCGACGCTGACCGGAGACCCGCCCGCGACCAGGCACCTGTCCTGCCAGAAGGCGAGCACCCGGCCGTCCGCCATCGCGCCTGCGAGCCACTCGGCGTCCGCACGCCGGGCGCGGTCGAGGGTCGACCCGTTGTACGGGAGTGTGACGTCGTTGCGCACACGTGCCACCCTAGAACCCATGGCGACCGACGACGCGAGCTGTGCGGTAGCGCACGGCGACGCTCCCGGGGAGAAGGCGAGCCGCACGCTGGTGGCGGTGTTCGCGTCCCCCGTGGCGGACCTGCTGCTGCGCTACGGCCACGACCTCGGCTACCGGACCGTCCTCGTGGAGCCCGAGCGCGGCCGGGTGACCAACGACGAGCAGACGACGGCCGAGGTGCTCACCCACTTCCCGCCGCTCGACGACGACGCCGACGTCGTGGTCACCGACCACCACCGCGTCGAGCTGGGCCCGATGCTCGCCGAGGCCCTCAAACAACCGACGCGGTGGCTCGGTGTCATGGGCAACCCCCGCCACCAGGGCCCGCACGTGGCCGCGCTGAAGGAGCTGGGCCTCCCCGACAGCGAGATCGCCCGCGTGCACCGCCCGATCGGCCTCAACATCGGCTCCCGCACGCCCCCGGAGATCGCGATGGCGACACTGGCCGGGCTGGTCGCCGACCGGAACGGCAAACCGGGCGGCTTCGAGTTCTGATCAGCCCAGCGCCTCGCGGAGCAGCGCGACGGCCCCGGGGATATCGGTGTCGCTGATGTTGCCGTAGCCCAGGACGAGCGCGCGGTCCGGCGAGCCTGCCACGCGGTAGTCGTCGAGGTCGGCCAGGCGCAGGCCCGCGTCGGCCGCCGCGCGGACGGTCGCGCGGGTGCCGGTGGCCTCGGGCAGGTGTAGCAGGATGTGCAGCCCGGCGGCGGTGCCCGCGACCCGTCCCGAGGGCACCTCGGCGCCGAGCACGCGGACCAGCAGGTCGCGGCGGGCTCGGAACCGTCGCCGTCCGGCACGCAGGTGCGCGTCGTACCAGCCGCGGTCGACGAACGTGGCGAGCGCGAGCTGGTCGAGCACCGGCGGCGCGACCGCCACCGGGTTCGCCGCACGCAGTGCGCCGGTCATCGCGGTGGGCGCGACCAGCCAGCCGAGACCGAGTGCCGGCGAGAGCGTCTTGCTGACCGAGCCGAGGAGGAACACCCGGCGCGGGTCCATGCCCTGCATGACGGCGACGGGGTGGCGGTCGTAGCGGAACTCGGCGTCGTAGTCGTCCTCGATGACGTAGCCGTCCGCCTCCCGAGCCCAGCGCACCAGGCTCGCGCGCCGCTCGGGTGACAGCACGGTCCCGGTCGGGAACTGGTGTGCCGCGCCGACGACGACCGCCCGCGCGGCGGTGCGCGCCAGCTCGTCCACCCGCAGGCCGTCCCCGTCGACTGGCACGGGGTGCACCCGCAGACCCGCGGTCGCGGCGGCGTCACGCAGCCTGCCCCAGCCGGGGTCCTCGACGGCCACGTCGGCGATCCCCTCACCACGCAGGGTGCGGCACACGCGGACGAGACCGTCGGTCACCCCCGTGCACACCGACACGGCGGTCGCGGGTGCGTCCGCGCCCCGGGAGCGTCGCAGGTACTGGGCGATGGTCGTGCGCAGCACCTCGTGCCCGGCGGGGTCGGGCAGGCCGAGGTCGTAGTGGACGGCGGAGCCGGTCACCGCGCGCACGGCGTCCGCCCAGCGGCGGCGGGGGAACGCCCGCAGGTCGGGCAGTCCCGGCGCGAGGTCGTACCGGACCGGGCTGGGCACGAGGGTGGGTCTCGCCTGTGTGGCAGGCGCGGTGTCCGGCACCCACGAGACCCGGGTGGCCGAGCCGACCCTGGCCGCGAGGTAGCCCTCGGCGACGAGCCTGCCGTACGCCTCCGTCACGACCCAGCGCGAGCAGCCCAGCTCCTCGGCGAGCGCGCGGCTGGGTGGCACGGCGGCGTTCTCGGGCAGCCTGCCGGTGCGGATCGCGGTGCGCAGCGCGTGTGCGAGGCGGTCGTGCAGGCGGCGGCCGGGCTCCGGCGGGCCGATGTCCAGGAGCGTCGCCCACGCAAAATTGGTCTGGGAAACCGCCACGGAATTGGAGCGTACTCCCGTGCCGAATCGCCCTAGCGTGATCGGCATGACGGAGAAACTGGTACTTGGGGCGATGCTGTTCGGGACCGTGCAGGACGAGCGACGGTCGTTCGAGCTGCTGGACCGCTTCGTGGCGGCGGGCGGGGTGTGGATCGACACGGCGAACTGCTACGCGTTCTGGGAGGACCCCAGCGGCTTCGGCACGCAGAGCGAGACGCTGCTCGGGCGGTGGTTCGCGAGCCGCCCCGGCGTGCGCGAGCGCGTGAAGATCAGCACGAAGGTGGGCTGCGAGCCGCTGGAGGCGGGCCGCTTCCCGGAGACGGCCGAGGGCCTCGCGGCCGGCGTGATCAAGAACGGCATCGAGGCCAGCCTGCGGCGCCTCGGCACCGACCACGTCGAGCTGTACTGGGCCCACAAGCCGGACCCGGTGACGCCGCTGGAGGAGACGGTCGCCGCGTTCGACGAGCTGGTCTCCGCCGGGCTGGTCGATCGCCTGGGGGGCTCCAACTACCCGACCTGGCAGATCGAGCGGGCCCGGGGCATCGCCCGCGCGACCGGCGCCACCGGCTTCACGGCGGTGCAGCAGCAGTACTCGTACCTGCGGCCCCGCCCGGACACGCGGCCCTCGGTCGTCCACCGCTTCGGCGCGGCCACCGACGAGGTGATCCACTACCTGGAGCACAACCCGGACATGGCGCTCTGGGCGTACACGCCGCTGCTGAGCGGCAGCTACACGCGCACGGACAAGCCGCTGGCGCCGGAGTACGACCACGAGGGCACGAAGCGGCGCCTGGCCGCCCTCGACGAGGTGGCGGCCGAGCTGGGGACCAACCGCAACCGGGTGGTGCTGGCCTGGCTGACGGGTGCCGACCCGGTCGTCACGCCGATCGTCGGGGTGAGCACGGTGGCGCAGCTGGACGAGGCGATGGCGGGAGCGGCACTGCCCCTGACCGCCGGACAGCGGGAACGTCTGGACGCGGCCGTCTAGCATCGCGGGCATGGAGGCGACGGACCTGTTCGCGGGGATCCCGGTCACGGACTACGAGGCGGCGCGGGGCTGGTACGAGCGGCTGTTCGGTGCCCCGCCCGCCTTCTTCCCCCACGACACCGAAGCGGTCTGGGCACTGGCCGAGCACCGCTACGTGTACGTGGTGCGGGACCCGGAGCACGCCGGTCACGCACGGGTCATGGTGTTCGTGGCCGACCTCGACGCCCACGTGGCGGACCTCGCGGGTCGCGGCCTGACGCCGTCGAAGGAGGAGACCCACGGCGAGGGCGTCCGCAAGATCACCTACACCGACGCGGACGGCAACGAGACCTCCTTCGGCGGCGCCCCCTCATAGCGTGGGGAACGCCGTGTGCACCTCGCCGTCGAACAGCTTCCAGTAGAAACCGTTCATCCTCGCGGCGGCGGCGGCGTGCCTGGCCAGGATCGCGGCCGCGACCGGCGGCACGTCGTCCGGTACGAGCTCCGCGGCGCACCGGCGCACGTACTCGTCGCGGGAGGCGAAACCGGCCGTGTCGGCAGGCACCGGTATCCCGCAGGCGGCGGTCACCAGCCAGTTGACCAGCCGCATCGCGGCGTAGTCGGCGTCGTGTGTGGCGTTGCGGCCGACGAAGTCGCGCTCGGCGGGCGACAGCTCGAAGCGCGGCGAGGTGACGAGCCCGAAGTCGGTGAGGTAGATCCGGTCGCCGTCGGTGCGCATGTTGCCGAGGTGCCCGTCCATGTGCAGCAGCTCGCGGTCGCGCAGGAACGTCACGATGTCCGCGAACTGCCGCTCGACCGCGGCCGCCCTGTCCTCGGTCAGCCAGTCGAGTACCGGGTGCGGGAGGTACTGGCTGAACAACACGAGGCTGTGGGAGGCGGCGGCCAGCGCCTCGAGGCGGGCACGCACGGCCGGGTGGCCGTCCAGTGCGGCCACGACCGCCTCGATGTCGTCGTGCTCCGGCGCGACCGGTGGGCGGCCGGGCAGTACCCGCCAGTGGTACAGCAGGGGGAACGACTCCGTCTCGCCCGCCAGGACCGCCTCGGTGACGATCACGTTCGCGGCCAGCTCACGCCACGCGTTGAAGCCGGGGCTGACGACGCCGTACTGGCAGTACACCGGCACGTCGAACAGGTTCGCGGTGGAGAGCGGGTTGGCGCGCTCCAGGTCGGTCAGCGGGATGCGCTTGACGAACACCGGCACGCCGTCGACGTCGAGCCTCGCCGAGCCGCCGCCCACCCCCACGCCGACGGCCTGCCCCGTGTCCACGAGGGCGGCCAGCTCGTCGTCGTCACGGGCGGCGAGGTAGGCCGAGAGGCTTTCGTGGCGTGCGTGTTCGCCGGTCGTCATCACACAATCATCCCCGGGGCGCCGGTTGCCCGGGCCGCACGCGCGAGGTAACTTACTAAGCGCTTGCTTAGCTCGTCGAGATGAAGGAGAACCTGTGGCCCCGTCCCGTGTCGCGATCGTCACCGGTGCCGCGCGTGGCATTGGTGCCGCCGTTGCCAAGCGTCTTGCCAAGGACGGCTGCGCGGTGGGTGTGCTCGACCTTGCCGAGGACAACTGCAAGGACACCGTCGCGGCCATCCAGGCCGCGGGCGGCACGGCGTTGGCCGTCGGGGCGGACGTGTCCGTCGCCGACCAGGTCGCCGCCGCCGTCGGGAAGGTCGCCGAGGAGCTGGGTGCACCCACGGTGCTGGTCAACAACGCGGGCATCCTGCGGGACAACCTGATCTTCAAGATGTCCGAGGACGACTGGGACCTCGTGCTGGGCGTGCACCTGCGCGGCGCGTTCCTGATGAGCCGCGAGACCCAGAAGCACATGACCGAGCAGAAGTGGGGCAGGATCGTCAACCTGTCCAGCACCTCCGCGCTCGGCAACCGGGGCCAGGTCAACTACTCCGCGGCCAAGGCGGGCATGCAGGGCTTCACCAAGACCCTCGCCATCGAGCTGGGCAAGTTCGGCGTCACCGCCAACGCCATCGCGCCGGGGTTCATCGAGACCGAGATGACCGCCTCGACCGCGGCGCGGGTCGGCGTCGACTTCCAGCAGTTCAAGGACGGCGCGGCCGCCGCCATCCCCGTGCGGCGGGTCGGCCAGCCGGAGGACGTCGCCGCCGTGGCGTCGTTCCTCGCCAGCGAGGAGGCCGGGTTCGTGTCCGGACAGGTGATCTACGTGGCCGGCGGGCCACAGGACTGAGGCACCCCATGCGGATCTTCACCAACCTCGACGAGCTGACCGCCGCCAAGGGCGAGCACCTCGGCCACGGCGCGTGGCACACGGTCACCCAGGACCAGGTCGACCAGTTCGCCGAGGCGACCGGCGACCACCAGTGGATCCACGTCGACACCGAGAAGGCGAAGGCGGGCCCGTTCGGCGCGACCATCGCGCACGGGTACCTCACGCTGTCGCTGATCCCCTTCCTCGGCAAGGAGATCCTGCGCGTCGACGGCCTCAGGATGGGCATCAACTACGGGCTCGGCAAGGTGCGGTTCCCGTCCGTCGTGCCGGTCGGGTCGCGGATCCGGGCCGGGGTCGAGCTGATCGACATCGCCGACCGCCCGCAGGGCAAGCAGGCGAGCTACCGCTGGACCATCGAGATCGAGGGCAGCGACAAGCCGGCCTGTGTCGCCGAGACGATTGTGGTGTATGTCCCGTGAACGAGGTCGAGCTGCGGGAGCTGACCCGCGAGTTCCTCGGTCGGAACGATCCGGCCACCATGGACCACCTGGACTTCCTCCGGGCACGGTTCGACGCCGGGCTCGCCTGGGTGCACTTCCCGGCCGGGCTCGGCGGGCTCGGCCTGCCCCGCCAGCTCCAGTCCGTTGTGGACGAGGAGCTGAAGGGCACGCCGGACAACGACCCCCGACGCATCGGCATCGGCCTCGGCATGGCCGCGCCGACGATCCTCACCTTCGGCACCGACGAGCAGAAGCAGCGCTACCTGCGTCCACTGTGGATCGGCGAGGAGGTCTGGTGCCAGCTCTTCTCCGAGCCCGGCGCGGGTTCCGACCTCGCCGCCGCGGGCACCAGGGCCGTCAAGGACGGCGACGACTGGCTCGTCACCGGGCAGAAGGTCTGGACGTCCAGCGCCCACAACGCCCGGTTCGCGATCCTGCTGGCCCGCACCGACCCCGACCTGCCCAAGCACGCGGGGCTCTCGTACTTCGTCCTCGACATGACCGATCCCGGCGTCGACGTCCGGCCGCTGCGCCAGATCACCGGCGAGGCGGAGTTCAACGAGGTCTTCATGACCGACGCGCGCGTGCCGGACGCGAACCGGCTCGGCGCGGTCGGCGAGGGCTGGAAGGTCGCCCAGACCACGC
The DNA here is from genome assembly GCF_004364325.1 of Actinophytocola oryzae. Lineage (GTDB taxonomy): Bacteria > Actinomycetota > Actinomycetes > Mycobacteriales > Pseudonocardiaceae > Actinophytocola > Actinophytocola oryzae. The sequence goes on from NZ_SOCP01000037.1 coordinate 22,506, forward strand.
TGATGAACGAGCGCATCGCCATCGGCAGCCGCCCCGCGAGCGGCAACACCATGGTCGACGTCGTCGCGCAGACCTGGCGTGACACCCCGGAGAACCACACACCCGAGCTGCAGGACCGGCTGGTCGCACTGTGGTCGCGGTCGGAGGCGTTGCGGCTGGCTGGTGAGCGGCTGCGCCAGCAGCTCGCGGTCGGCGCGCCGGGGCCCGAGGGCTCGGCGATGAAGCTGACGTTCGCCCAGCTCGCGCAGCAGCTGTCCGGCCTCGAGGTCGAGCTGCGTGGCGCCGACGGCCTTCGCTACGACGACTGGACCATGCGGCGCCCGGAGAAGGTCGAGTTCATCGGCCGCGACGCCGGTTACCGCTACCTGCGGGCGAAGGGCAACTCGATCGAGGGCGGCACCTCCGAGGTACTGCGCAACATCATCGCCGAGCGGGTGCTCGGGCTGCCCGCGGAACCCCGCACGGACACCAAGGTCGCGTGGAAGGACCTGCCGCGATGAACCTCCTGTACACCGACGTCGAGACCGATCTCCGCGCCAGCGTGCGGGATCTGCTGTCCGACCGCGCGCAGCCCACCGCCGTCCTCGCCCGCTGCGAGACCGACGAGCCCTACGACCTCGCACTGTGGCGCGAGCTGACGAGCCTCGGCGCCGCGTCGCTGCACGTGCCGGAGGAGCTGGGCGGCCAGGGTGCCTCCACGCGGGAGACCGCCGTGGTGATGGAGGAGCTGGGCCGCACGGTCGCGCCGGTGCCGTTCCTCGGTTGCGCGGTCCTCGCCACGTCCGCGCTGCTCGGCTGCAAGCCGACCGACGAGGTGCGCGGGCTGCTCGACGCGCTCGGCAACGGCTCGACGGTCGCCACGCTCGCGATCTCCCTCGCCACCGCACCGGGTTCGGTCACCACGGACGTGACCCGCACCGACGGCGGCCTGTCCGGTCGGGTCCGCTCGGTCGCCGACGCGCTGCCCGCCGACCTGCTGCTGGTGCCCGCCCAGGGTCCGGACGGCCTTGAGCTGCACGCGGTCTCCGTGTCCCAGCAGGGCGTCACGATCGACCCGGTGGTGTCGCTCGACCTGACCCGGCCGGTCTCGGACGTCACGCTCGACGGCGCGGACAGCATGCTGCTGGCCGGACCCGAGTCCGCGGAGGCCGCGGTGGACAGTGCACTGTGGACAGGCGCGGGCCTGCTGGCGTCCGAGCAGCTGGGGATCGCCGAGTGGTGCCTCGACACGACCGTCGCGTACCTGAAGGACCGCCACCAGTTCGGCAGGCCGGTCGGCTCGTTCCAGGCGCTGAAGCACCGGCTCGCGGACGTGTGGCAGGACCTCGTGCTCGCCCGCGCGGTGGCACGCAACGCAGCAGACGACCCCGGCCAGGTGTCGGCGTCGCTGGCGAAGTCGATGTGCTCGACGACGGCCGTGCACGCCGCGGAGGAGGCCGTCCAGCTGCACGGCGGCATCGGCATGACGTGGGAGCACCCCGCGCACCTGTACCTCAAGCGTGCCAAGGCGGACTCGATCGCGCTGGGCACGGCGGGGCGGCACCGCCAGCTGCTCGCGCCGCACGCCGACATCCTCGCGTGAGTGAGCCGCCAGAGGACTGGTGGCCGGAGGTGCGTCCCGACGCGGCCCGCCGGCTGATGGCGGCCGCCGTCGAGTCGTTCGCGAGTCGTGGCTACCACGCCACGACGACCCGCGACATCGCGACGGCGGCCGGCATGTCCCCTGCCGCGCTGTACGTGCACTTCCCGGCCAAGTCGGCGGTGCTGTTCGCGATCAGCCGCAGCGGCCACGAACGCACGCTGCAGATGGTCAGGACCACCATGGCCGAACACGACGACCCGGTCGACGCGATGCGTGTCCTGGTCGAGCGTTTCGTCGCCTGGCACGCGAAACGCCACATGATCGCGCGGGTCGTGCAGCACGAGCTGGACGCGTTGACGCCGGAGGACCACCAGGTGGTGCTGGAACTGCGGCGGGCGACCGAGAACCTGGTCCGCGACCTGGTCACCTCGGGCGTCGACGCGGGGGTATTCACGGTGCCGGACGTGCGCATCGCCGCCCGCGCGATCCTCTCGCTCGGCATCGACGTGGCCCGCTGGTACTCCCCCACGAGCAAGCCGGCTCCCGAGGTCCTCGGCAAGCAGTACGCAGAGCTGGTGCTGAGCATGCTCGGCCATGGTGTCCGACGCCGGGAACCGCACTGAAGGACGCCTTCCTTACGCTGGGCGTTACGAAGGACGCCTTCAGTGCGTTCGGCCGGGGGTCGGGCTAGACCTGTTGGACCGTCACGCCTTCGGTTTCGAAGGCGGCTACGACCTCGTCCGTGGCCGTGGTGTCGGTGATCAGCGTGTCGATGGCCGACACCGGGCAGATGCGGGCGAAGGCGTGCCCGCCGAGCTTGGAGCTGTCGGCCGTCACGACCACGCGGCGGGCACGGTCCACCATCAGGCGGTTGATGCTCGCCTCGCCCTCGTGGTGGGCGTAGGCACCGCGGGTGGGGTCCACGGCGTCCACGCCGAGGAACACGACGTCCATCGTGATCTCGTCCAGGATGTGGGTGGCGAGCGGACCGCTCAGCTCGAACGACGCCGGTCGCGCCACACCACCGGTCACGACGATCTTGACGTGCGGCCGGACCGCCAGCTCCGACGCGATGTTCAACGCGTTCGTCACCACGGTCACCGTCGGTTCCTCCGCGCCGTTCAGCTCCGGGCGCATCGCCAGCGCGCGGGCCACCTCGGTCGTCGTGGTGCCGCCGTTCAGGCCGACCACGCTCCCCCGCGCGACCATGGCCGCAGCGCTCCGGCCGATGCGTTCCTTCTCCGAGGCGTGGCGGGCCGTCTTGTAGCGCAGCGGCAGGTCGTAGGCCACGTTGTTGGCGACCGCCCCGCCGCGTGTCCTGGTGAGCAGCTGTTGTTCGGCGAGGTGGTCGAGGTCGCGGCGGACCGTCGCGGCCGACACCGCCAGCTCCCCGGCGAGGTCGTCGACGTCGACCCTGCCGCGCTGGCCGAGCAGGTCCAGCAGGGTGCTCAGCCGCTCGTATCGATCCACAGGGTGCAATCTAAACCCTGACAAGGAACCCGTTCAGCGTCTGATCACGGCAACAGCGCCAGCTTGCCGACGGTGGTCCGCGCCTCCAGCTCCGCGAACGCCTTCGGTCCGTCGGCCAGCTCGTAGGCCGTCGGCAGGCCCGGGGTGATCACGCCCGTCGCGAGCAGCTCGAACAGCCTGCCCATGACCTCGCCGAAGAGCCGCGGCGCGGCCTGGACCAGGGTGCCGATGTTCAGGCCGATGACGTGGACCTGGTGCCTGTAGACGAGGTCCCAGTTGGTGATCGTGGCCTCGCCGCCCGCCAGGCCGTAGACGACGACCCGGCCGGTGACCCGCTTGGCCACGGCGAGGCTCGCGTCGAAGGTGGCGCCGCCGACCGACTCCAGGACCAGGTCGACACCGGCGCCGTCGGTCAGCCGCAGGACGGCCGCGGCGAGGTCGGGGTCACGGGAGTCGACGACGTGGTCGGCACCCAGAGCCCGGACCACCTCGTGCTTCTCCGGCGACGCGGTGGCGACGACCGTCGCGCCGTGGTGTCTGGCCAGCCGCACCGCCGCCTGACCGGTCCCGCCCGCGGCGGCATGGACCAGCACGGTCTCACCCGGGGTGACGCCACCCAGCGTGGTGAGCGCCGCCAACGCGGTCGGCCAGTTGACGACCAGGCCCAGCGCCTGCTCGTCGGTCCAGCCCGGCGGCACCGGCAGCACGGCGGGCGCGGCCAGCACCATGTACTCGGCGAAGGCGCCGCCCGCGATGTTGGTACCGACGACGTGGGTGCCGGGCTCCGGACCGGTCACGCCCTCACCGAGGGCGACGATCTCGCCCGCGCCCTCCATGCCCGCCACGTACGGCGGTCGCGGGCCACCCGGGAAGGCGCCCCGGGCCTGTGAGACGTCGACGAAGTTGACGCCCGCGGCGGTGACCCGGACCAGGACCTCGCCCGGCCCCGGACGCGGCACCGGCGCGTCGGTGACCAGGTGCAGGTCCCGAGGACCGTCGAGCGACGCCTGGCGCAGGGCACGCATGGTCGGGGGAACGCTCACGAGTGTCGACTCCTTTGTTTATCGAATGACCAACAAACAGTGTCACCACCGAGCAGCACAGTCAAGGTAAACTTGATCGAACGGCAAACAAGCAGGGAGACGCGTACCGGTGGCAACCAGAGGCAGGCCCCGCTCCTTCGACCCGGACACCGCCCTGCGCACGGCACTGGACCTGTTCTGGGCACAGGGCTACGAGGGCACCTCGCTCAACGACCTGGCCAAGGCCATGGGGATCGCCTCGGCCAGCATCTACGCCTGCTTCGGCAGCAAGGAGGAGCTGTTCCGCAAGGTCATGGCCCTCTACGGCAGGACGTCCGGCGACCTGCCCAGGCGTGCGCTGCGTGAGCTGCCGACCGCACGCGCCGCGGTCCACGCGATGCTGCGGGCCACCGCCGAGGTGATCACCGGCCCGGACACCCCGCACTACTGCATGCTCGTGCTCACCGCCCCCACCGGCGCCGTGGAGAACCACTCGGTCCGGGAGTACCTCGCCGACCGCCGCCGCGACCAGCACACGACCATCAGGGACCGCCTCGCCCGAGGCGTCGCCGACGGCGACCTCACCGCGGCGCCCGCCACCCTCGACACCATCGCCCGCTACTACACGACCGTGGTGCAGGGCCTGTCCGTCCAGGCCCGCGACGGCGCCACCCGCGCCGAGCTGGAGACGGTCATCACCTGCGCGATGGCGGCCTGGGACACGCTCACGTCCGACTGAGCCACCTCCGGCGCACGCCGGTTTCCTACACTCCTGCCATGGCGGAGGAGCACTTCACGGACGGAACGCTCTCGGGCAAGGGCGACTACGTGGACGGTCGGCGAAGCGGATCGTGGACCTTCTACTTCAGGAACGGCCGGGTGAAGGCGGAGGGCGCCTACAAGGCAGGCGATCTCGACGGCGAGTGGGTCTGGTACCGCGAAGGCGGCGGGCTCCTGCAACGAGGTGCCCTGGTGGACGGTGCACAACACGGCCCGTGGCGCCGTTGGCACGCCAACGGCAACCTGCTGGACGAAGGCACGTACGAGGCGGGCAGGAAGACCGGCGAATGGGTCACCTACGACGAGGACGGCCGCGAGACGAAGCGCAGAACCCACCGCTGACCGCCTCCCGGCGATCGGAGGTCGGGTGTCCGGGAGTCGAGCGTACCTGCGAGGATGGTGACATGGACCGGCTCGTCGCGGCTATCGACGTGGGTGGGACGTCGATCAAGTCGGCTCTCGTGGCCGAGGACCTGCACGTGGTGCACACGCTGCGCACCCCGACCCGGCGCGTCGGCGAGGCCGTCGACGTCGCCCAGATCATCGAGCTGATCGACGAGCTGCGTGCCAAGGCCGGTGACGCCACCGTCGTCGGTGTGGGTGTCGCCGCGCCGGGCATCATCGACGAGCGGCTCGGCATGGCGCGGGCCGCGGTCAACCTCGGCTGGCGGGACCTGCCACTGCGCGGGATGCTCGCCGACGCCGCGGGCATCCCGGTCGCGCTCGGCCACGACGTGCGGACCGGCGGTCTCGCCGAGTTCACCGTCGGCGCGGCGACGGGTGTGCGCAACGCCATGTTCATGCCCATCGGCACCGGCATCGCGGCCGCGTTCCTCGTCGACGGGCACCGGCTCGACGCGGACGGCTACGCGGGCGAGATCGGGCACATCGTGGTCGACCCGGACGGCGCGGTCTGCGGGTGCGGGACGCGTGGCTGCCTGGAGACCGTCGCGTCCGCCGCGTTCATCGCCCGGCACTACGCCCAGCGCAGCGGCAGGGCCGTGACCAGGGCGGCCGACGTCGCCGCCGCGGTCGTCGCCGGTGATCCGGACGCGGTCGCCGTGTGGGCGCGGGCCATCGACGGTCTCGCCAGCGCGCTGACCACGGCGATCACGTTGCTGGCGCCGGAGGTCATCGCGATCGGCGGCGGCCTGTCGGAGTCCGGCGACACCCTGCTGATGCCGCTGCGGGAAGCCCTCGTCGGCCGGCTCGCCTTCCAGCGGGAGCCTGCCGTCGTGCGTGCCGCGCTCGGCGACAACGCCGGCTGCATCGGCGCGGGCATCCTCGCCTGGCGGGCGGCCGAATGATCCTCACCGTCACCCTCAACGCCGCTCTCGACGTGACCTACCAGGTGCCCACGCTGCGCCTCGGCGAGACGCACCGGCCGACCGCGGTGGACGTGCGGGCAGGCGGCAAGGGCCTCAACGTCGCGCGGGTGTTGCACGCGCTCGGCCACGAGACCATGGTCACCGGGCTCGTCGGTGGCGACACCGGCGCGGCGATCCGCGCGGACGTGCGGGTCTCGGGCCTGCGGGAGTCGCTGTTCGACATGGCCGGACCGTCGCGGCGGACCGTGACCATCGTGTCGGACGGCACCGCGACGGCCGTCAACGAACCCGGCCCGCCGGTGTCCATCTCGGACTGGGCGGACTTCCTCGGCGGCTACCACGCGCTGGCCGCCCGCGCGTCGTTCGTGGTGCTGTCCGGGAGCCTGCCGGGCAACCTGCCCGACGACGCGTACGCGCAGCTCGTCCGCGCCACCGGTACGCCGACGATCCTGGACGCCTCCGGCGGCCCGCTGCTCGAGGGGCTCGCCGCCCGGCCGTCCGTGGTGAAGCCGAACGCGGCCGAGCTTGCCGAGACGACCGGGCTGTCCGATCCCGTTGCCGCGGCACGGGTTCTGCTCGGACGGGGCGCGGGCGCGGTCGTCGCCTCGCTCGGCGCGGACGGGCTCGTCGCCGTGACGGAGCGCGGTTCCTGGCGGGTGCGGGTGCCGGAAGCGTTGTCCGGCAACCCGACCGGCGCGGGGGACGCGTGTGTCGCCGCCCTCGCCGCGGGGCACGCGCTCGACTGGCCCACGCGGCTCGCCGAGGCGGTGGCCGTGTCCGCGGCGGCCGTGCCGTGCCCGCTCGCGGGCGACATCGACCAGGCCACCTACGCGCGGCTGCGGCCCGCGATCACCGTGGAGGAGCTGGATGCTCACGCCAACCGCTGAGATCGTCGGCGCGGCCCGCGCTGCCGGCCGGGGCGTCGGCGCGTTCAACGTGATCCAGATCGAGCACGCCGAGGCCATCGTCGCGGGCGCGGAGCGGGCGGGCCTGCCGGTCGTGCTGCAGATCAGCGAGAACGCCGTGCGCTACCACGGGTCGCTGGAACCGTTGGGCCACGCCACGTTGGCGGTCGCCCGCGCCTCGTCCGCCCACGTGGCCGTGCACCTCGACCACGCCACCGACGTCCTCCTCGTGCGGCAGGCGGTCACGCTCGGCTTCGGGTCGGTCATGTACGACGCGTCCGTGCTGTCCTACGAGGACAACGTGAAGGCGACCGCGGCCGTCGTGCGGGACTGCCACGACCACGGCGTGTACGTCGAGGCGGAGCTGGGCGAGGTCGGCGGCAAGGACGGCGTGCACGCGCCCGGCGCCCGCACGGACCCCGCCGAGGCCGCCGAGTACGTCGGCGCCACGGGGGTCGACGCGCTCGCCGTCGCCGTCGGCACCTCCCACGCGATGCTCACCCGTGACGCGACCGTCGACTTCGGGCTGGTCGAGCGTCTCGCCGCGACCGTGCCGGTGCCGCTGGTGCTGCACGGCTCGTCCGGCGTCTCCGACGACGATCTGCGGCGCGCGGTCACCTCGGGCATGACGAAGGTGAACATCGCGACACAGCTCAACAAGTCGTTCACGGCCGCCGTCCGCTCCTACCTGGACGCGAACCCGTCCGTCGTGGACACCCGCAAGTACCTCGGCGCGGGTCGCGACGCGGTGGCCGACGAGGTGGCCCGCCTCCTGACCATCGTGGTGGGTTGACAGCGTATATGCCACGAGGGCTATATTGCTCGTATGGCATCTATGTTCGAGGTGCTGGCGGAGCCAAGCCGCCGGGAGATCCTCGACCTCCTGCGTGACGGAGAACGGCTGGTCGGCGACCTGGTCGACCGGCTGGAGCTGACGCAGCCGACCGTGTCCAAGCACCTGAAGGTGCTGCGGGGCGCGGGGTTGGTCGAGGTCCGGCAGGACGCACAGCGCCGCTGGTACCGGTTGCGCCCCGCGCCGCTCGCGGAGATCGACGAGTGGCTGGCACCTTACCGTCGCATGTGGACGAACAGCCTGGATGCCCTGGAACGTCACCTGGAGACGATGGATGACTGACGCGACCCTGAGCTATGTCAACGGAGAACCCACGCTGCGCTTCGAGCGGACGCTCAGGCACTCCCCCGCCAAGGTGTGGCGTGCGGTGACCGAGCCCGCCGAGCTGAGGCACTGGTTCCCCGCCGAGGTCGAGGTCGAGCTGCGGCCCGGTGCCCCGATGCGGTTCGTCTTCCCGGAGGAGGCGGTCGTGGAGGGCTCGTGGGACGGTGAGGTCCTCGAGGTCGACGAGCCGAAGGTGTTCATGTTCCGCTGGAACTCCGACGTCCTGCGCATCGAGCTGATCCCGGAGGCCGAGGGCTGCCGGCTGGTCTTCTCGCAGACCCTCGGTGGCGGCCGGGTCGGGCGCCTCGCCGCTGGGCGCACGGCAGCGGGCTGGGACACGTGTCTGGACCAGCTGGCCGCGCGGCTCGACGGCACCACCGCACCCGAGCAGACCGACTGGCTCGCCCGGATGGCGGGCTACGTCGAGAAGTTCGGCCTCGGCGACGGCACCGCGACGTCCACGGAGGACGGTTACGAGCTGCGCTTCTCCCGCGACCTCGTGTGGAAGCCGCCTGCCACCTCGTGGCAGTTCCTGACCGACGGTGTCGACGGCGGCATCGTCCCGCCGGGCCGGGTCGTCGACACCGAGCCACCACACGTGCTCGAGTACGAGTGGCAGGGCAGCACGGTCCGCTGGGAGTTCCGGTCCGACCCCAAGCTCGGCGAGCGTGTGGAGCTGACGCTCACCGTGCCCGCCGACCGGCGTGCGGCCGCGCTGGCCACCTGGCACCACCACATGGAGCTGTTCTTCGCCGTCACCATGGGCGACGAGGGCGCCACGTGGTCCGACGAGCGTGTCGCGGAGCTGACCGGGCGCTACGAGGCGAAGCTCGGCTGAGGTGGCGGGCACCGGCACGCGGTCATAGCCTGCGGTCGCAGGTACCGAACCGCCGGAGGAGCCACATGCGTCTGTCCACTCGAAACCAGCTGACCGGCACCGTCGCCTCGATCGACGCGGGCACGGTCATGACCGTCGTCAGGGTGACGCTCGACGGCGGCCAGCAGGTCGTCTCGTCGATCACCAGGGACGCGGCCGAGGACCTCGGGCTCGAGGTGGGCAAACCGGTCACCGTGCTGGTGAAGTCGACCGAGGTCATGCTCGGCGTCGACGACTGAGCGACGTGGGCGCCGGGAAGCCGGCGCCCACGCGGGCCTACCCGGCGGCGACGGCCTCCTGCCACAGCGTCAGCGCCTCGTCGACCTGGTCGGCGTTCACGACCAGCGGCGGGATCATGCGGACGACGTTGCCCGCCGGGCCGCACGTCAGCAGCAGCAGACCCGCGGCGGACGCCGCCTGCTGCACCCGCACCGCCGTGACGGGGTCGGGGTTGCCGTCGCCGTCCACGAACTCGCTGCCCAGCATCAGGCCGAGACCCCGGACGTCGCCGATGGCCGGTGCGTCGGCCGCCACCTTCGCCAGGCCCTCCCTCAGACGGGCGCCCTGGGTGGCCGCGTTCTCCACGAGACCCTCGGACAGGATGACGTCGAGCGTCGCGATGGCCGCCGCGCAGGCGACCGCGTTGCCGCCGTACGTGCCGCCCTGCGAGCCGGGCCACGCCTTCTCCATCAACGCCCTCGGCGCCGCGATGGCCGACAGCGGGAAGCCGCTGGCCAGGCCCTTCGCGGTGATCACGACGTCGGGACGCACGGCGAAGTGGTCGTGGCCCCAGAAGCGGCCCGTGCGGCCGAACCCGGTCTGGACCTCGTCCACCACCAGCAGGGCACCACAGCGGTCGGCACGTTCGCGAAGGCCACGCAGGAACTCCGCGGTCGCCGGCACGTAGCCGCCCTCGCCGAGGACCGGCTCGACGAAGAACGCCGCGGTGTCGGCGGGCGCGGTCAGGGTCTGCATGACGTAGTCCAGCTCACGCAGCGCGAACCGGGTCGCCTCCTCCTCGGACCAGCCGTAGCGGTACGCGGTCGGGAAGGGCGACACTACGACGCCACCCATGAGCGGCGCGAAGCCGCCGCGGAACTTGGTCGCGGACGAGGTCATCGACGCGGCGCCGACCGTACGGCCGTGGAACGCACCGTGGCACACCACGACGTTCGGCCTGCCGGTCGCCTGCCGGGACAGGCGAAGGGCCGCCTCGACCGCCTCACTGCCGGAGTTCGCGTAGAACAGGGTGTCCAGACCGGCGGGCAGCACCTCGCCGAGGCGCTCGGTCAGCGTCAGCAGCGGCCGGTGCATGACCGTCGTGTACTGGCCGTGGATCAGCCTGCCCGCCTGCTCACGCACAGCCTCGACCACGCGTGGATGGCAGTGACCGGTGCTGGTCACCCCGATGCCCGCGGTGAAGTCCAGGTAGCGACGCCCGTCCTCGCCGTAGAGGTACACACCCTCGCCGCGTTCGGCGAGTACCGGCGTCGCCTGCTTCAGGATCGGGGACAACTCGGACATCCGCCCACACCCTCTCATCGACAATCCCACGACCGCCCTCCGCACTGAAGGCGTCCTTCGTAACGCCCAGCGTAAGGAAGGCGTCCTTCAGTGCGGGGCGGTCCACTCGTCCAGGTGTGGCGCCTCCGCGCCGATCGTCGTGTCGTCGCCGTGGCCGGTGTGGACGACGGTCTCCGGCGGGAGTGTCAGCAACCGGTCACGGATCGAGTCGACGATCGTCGGGAAGTCCGAATGGGACCGTCCGGTCGCGCCGGGGCCACCCTGGAACAGGGTATCGCCGGTGAACACCACACCGAGGTCGGGCACGTGGAAGCACACCGCGCCGGGTGCGTGGCCCGGCGTGTGCAGCACACGCACCTCCGTGCCCGCCACGTCGAGGACGTCGCCGTCGGCGAGCGTGTCGGTCGGCCTGGCCTCCTCGTGGGCGAGGCGCCACAGCACGTCGTCGGCCGGGTGCAGCAGGATCGGCGCGCCGACCAGCTCCGACAACGCGGGTGCGGCGTTCACGTGGTCGTCGTGGGCGTGGGTGCAGGCGATCGCCAGCACCTCACGCTCGCCGACGGCCGCCGCGATCGCCGCCGCGTCGTGGGCGGCATCGATGACCAGCACCTGGCTGTCGTCGCCGAGCAGCCAGACGTTGTTGTCGACCTCCCAGCTGCCGCCGTCGAGGTTGAACGTGCCGGACGTGACGACCTTCTGGACCCGCATCAGAAGACCACTACCGAGCGCAGCACCTCGCCGTTGTGCATCTTGGTGAACGCCTCCTCGACCTGGTCGAGCGCGATGGTCTCGCTGACGAACCCGTCGAGGTCGAGCCTGCCCTGCTGGTAGAGGTCGACGAGGTAGGGGAAGTCACGCGAGGGCAGGCAGTCGCCGTACCAGCTGGACTTCAGCGACCCGCCACGCGAGAAGAAGTCGATCATCGGCATCTCGACGCGCATGTCCGGCGTCGGCACGCCCACCAGCACGACGGTGCCGGCGAGGTCGCGGGCGTAGAAGGCCTGCTTCCACGTCTCGGGCCGCCCGACCGCCTCGATGACGACGTCCGCGCCGAACCCGCCGGTCAGCTCCTGGACCGCCTCGACGACGTCGCCCGCGCCCGCGTTGATCGTGTGCGTGGCCCCGAAACCCTTGGCCCACTCCAGCTTCCGGTCGTCGAGGTCGATCGCGATGATCTTCGTGGCGCCCGCGATCCGCGCACCCGCGACGGCCGCGTTGCCCACACCGCCGCAACCGATCACGGCCACGCTGTCACCACGCGTGACGCCGCCGGTGTTCACGGCCGCGCCGATGCCCGCCATGATCCCGCAGCCGAGCAGCCCCACCGCGGCGGGCGACGCCGTCGGGTCGACCTTGGTGCACTGGCCACTGTGGACGAGTGTCTTCTCGACGAACGCGCCGATGCCGAGGGCGGGCGAGAGTGCCGTGCCGTCGGTCAGCGTCATCGGCTGGGCGGCGTTGAAGGTGGAGAAGCAGTACCAGGGGCGGCCACGCAGGCAGGCGCGGCACGTGCCGCAGACCGCACGCCAGTTGAGGATGACGAAGTCACCGGGCTCGAGGTCGGTGACACCGTCGCCGACCGACTCGACGACCCCGGCCGCCTCGTGCCCGAGCAGGAAGGGGTACTCGTCGTTGATGCCGCCCTCGCGGTAGTGCAGGTCGGTGTGGCACACGCCGCACGCCTGGACCTCGACCACCGCCTCACCCGGCCCGGGGTCCGGCACGACGATCGTCTCGATCTCCACCGGGGCGCCCTTGGACCTGGCGACGACACCCCGAACCTGCTGAGCCATGCGCTTTGTCCCTTCCCATGCACCAGAGCTGACAGGTACTTCTACCAGCTTCGCCGGTCAGAGTTACGTGAAGGCGCCGGTCAGTCGGGTTCGGGCACGGCCAGCCACGCCGTCCGGCGTGACCCGCTTGGCAAGCCGCGCAAACACCAGCTCCGCGCGAGGCTCGAGACCGAGGCGGCGGCAGGCGCCTGACGCTGTCCGGGGTGGGTGTCGCGCCCACCCCGGACGTCGCGGCCTACACCACCGGGAGGAGGTTCGGGCGCCAGACGCCGTCGTGGGCTCGTGCCGTGGCCAGGCGTTCGGCCGGGACCTCGCCGTACGTCGTCGTCCGCTGCCGGGAAGGGCGGCCCGCCCTGGCCGCCAGCTCCTCCAGACCGGCGATCGTCTTGTAGCTCCCGTTCTCCGACCCCGCCATGCGGCTGATGGTCTCCTCCATCAGCGTGCCGCCGAGGTCGTTCACACCGCCACGCAGTACGTCGACCACTCCCTCCTCACCGAGCTTCACCCAGGACGTCTGGATGTTGTCGATGCGGCCGTGGAGCAGCAACCGGGCCAGTGCGTGGACCGCGCGGTTCTCCAGGTGGGTCGGGCCGGGACGGGCGATGCCGGCGAGGTAGAGCGGGGCGTTGGTGTGCACGAACGGCAGGAGCACGAACTCCGAGAACCCGCCCGTCCGTGCCTGGAGGTCCCGGAGGAGCTTCAGGTGCGCGACCCAGTGCGTCGGGTTGTCCACGTGGCCGTACATCATCGTCGACGTGGTCGGCATGCCCAGCTCGTGGGCGGTGGTCACCACCTCGATCCACGCCGACGTCGGCAGCTTGCCCTTGGTCAGGACCCACCGGACGTCGTCGTCCAGGATCTCGGCCGCCGTGCCCGGGAGGGAGTCCACTCCCGCCTCCCTGGCGGCGGTCAGCCAGTCGCGGATGGACATGTTCGTCCTGGACGCGCCGTTCACGACCTCCATGGGCGAGAACGCGTGAACGTGCAGGCCAGGTGCGCGTTTCTTGACCTCGGCGGCGATGTCGAAGTACGCCGTGCCGGGCAGGTCGGGGTGGATGCCGCCCTGCATGCACACCTCGGTCGCACCGACCGACCACGCCTGGTCGGCCCGCTGACCGACCTGGTCGAGGGAGAGGGTGTAGGCGTCGCTGTCGGTGCGGCGCTGGGCGAAGGCGCAGAAGCGGCAACCCGTGTAGCAGACGTTGGTGAAGTTGATGTTCCGCGTGACCACGTAGGTGACGTCGTCGCCGACCGTGTCCCGGCGGACGGCGTCGGCCAGGGCGGCCAACGCCTCGATCTCCTGGCCCGGCTCGGCCGAGAGCAGGGTCAGCGCGTCGGCGTCGGACAGGCCTGCCGGGTCGGCCTCGGCGTGACGCAACGCGGTCGCGAACTCGCCGCGTGCCCGGGTTCCCGGCAGCGCGACGACCCGGCCGCGCAGCTCCTCCCAGTCGCCGTACACGGAGTCGAAGTCCTCGCGGCGGTCCTCGGTGCGACCGACGGTGTCGATGGACGTGTTCAGGTCGGTGCGGCCAGAGGAGACCAGCGCGACCTCCGGCTCCTGCCACGGCAGGCCCGCGATCTCGGCGTCGGGGTCGGCCAGCCCGGACGGTGCGGCCAGTGCCTCGATGTGCGGCGCCACCCGTGGGTCGATCCACGGCTCGCCGCGCGTCACGTACTCCGGGTAGATCGGGAGGCGTTCGGCCAGCTCGAAGCCCGCCGCGCTCGTGTGCCTGGCCAGCTCGTCGAGCCGGGGCCACGGGCGTTCGGGGTTCACGTGGTCGATCGTCAGCGGGGACACGCCACCCCAGTCGTCGATGCCCGCCCGCAGCAACAGCTCGTACTCCCCCGCGATCAGGTTCGGCGGCGCCTGGATGCGCATCCTCGGGCCCAGGACGAGCCGTGCCACGGCCACGGTCGCGGCCAGCTCGGCGGCCTCCACGTCCGGCATGCCGCGCATCGCGGTGTCCGGCTTCGCCCGGAAGTTCTGGATGATCACTTCCTGGATCGAGCCGTACTGGCGGGCGACCTGGCGGATGGCGAACAGCGAGTCGACGCGTTCGGCCAGGGTCTCGCCGATACCCAGCAGGATCCCGGTCGTGAACGGGACGTTCAGGCGGCCCGCGTCCTCCAGGACCCGCAGTCGGACCGCGGGTTCCTTGTCCGGTGAGCCGTAGTGCGGGCCGCCCGGTTCGGACCACAGGCGGGTGGCGGTGGTCTCGAGCATCATGCCCATCGAGGCCGACACCGGCTTGAGGCGCTGGAAGTCCTGCCAGGTCAGCACGCCGGGGTTGAGGTGGGGCAGTACGCCGGTCTCCTCCAGGATCTTGATCGAGACGGCGCGGACGTAGGACAGGGTGTCCGGGTAGCCTGCCTCCTCGAGCCAGTCGCGGGCGGCCTCCCAGCGATCCTCGGGTTTGTCGCCGAGTGTGATCAACACCTCGCGGCAGCCGGCCTCGGCGCCCTTGCGGGCGATGTCGAGCACCTCGTCCTCGGACAGGAACGCGGCGGGCAGCCTGCCGGGCACGGTCGCGAACGTGCAGTAGTGGCAGCGGTCGGCGCAGAGCCTGGTCAGCGGCACGAACACGCTGCGCGAGTACGTGATGGTCCTCGGCCGCCCCACGGCCTCCAGCCCCTGGTCACGGACCCGCGACGCCGCGTCGAACAGCGTCTCGAGCTGCTCGCCCCTGGCGTGGAGCAGCGTCTCCGCCTCGGTGGCGTCGAGCGCGGCGCCGTCCCGCGCGCGCCGCAGCGCACGCCTGATCGCCGACCCGCCGGGTACGAACCCCTCCACCACCACGAAGATCCCCTTCCCAGGTGTCCAGGCCCCCAAGCTAGCCGTGGCCCACGACATTCGCGCACGTGACGGTCATCCCAACCGCACGGGCGCGCGGATCATTCCGACGGGTTCCGCGTTCAGGAGCACCCGTGTACTGCCACAGGAGCAGCGTTGGTAGCTCACCCAGCCCTGGCTCGTGACGTGGCTCGACGTGGTTTCCCAGTGGTGTGATGCGCTCATGGCCCCCAGTCTGCTGTAATGGTCTTGTGCATCTGAACCCTTACGGCGAGGACCCCGTCCGGCTGGCGGTCGACCTGGTCAACTACCCGCCGCGCACGCCCGCCGAACTGGGCAGGCGCTGCGCCGCGACCGGTGTCGCGGTCGACGCGGTGCCGACCGCGAGTGACCTCCAGGAGGTCGAGCGGTTCCTCGCGCTGTGGCTGGGGGTGGTCGACGCCGAGTCGGCCGAGGTGCGTGCGGAGCGGCTCAACCGGCTGCTCGCCCAGTCGTCGACCCATCCCCGGCTGACCGACCACGCCGACGACGGCTGGCACCTCCACTACCGCGATCCCGACCTGCCGCTCGGAGGCGTGATCCGCGCACTGGTCAGCGTAGGGACCGCCCTGCACCTGACGGGTCGCGGCATGACCCGCCTGCGCCGGTGCGCGCTCGAGGAGTGCCGCAGCCCGTTCGGCGACTTCAGCCGGGGCGGGCGGCAGCGGTACTGCTCCCCCGCGTGCGCCAACCGCGACGCCGTGCGCCGCCACCGGGCGAAGAAGCCCGCCTAGGCGCAATGCCACTGATTTAGATCGTCTTGGCTGATCGCTTGCGGCGTGTGGGCCTGGACGGTGGCGTGATCGTGACTGCTGTCTGGGATGGGCGGCTG
>NZ_SOCP01000038.1 GCF_004364325.1 Actinophytocola oryzae
CGATTGCTGAGTTGTTGGCGTCGTTGTTTGGTGCGTTTTTCATTCCTGGTGTTGTGGCTGTGTTTCGTTTGGGTATTGGTGTGGCGTTGCGTCAGTTGATGGTGCGGTTGGCGAGTTTCAGTTTTCGTGCGGTGGCGTTGCGGTTGGGGACGCGTGAGGGTTTGGCGCATCTGGGGGCGGCGGGTGTGCGGGCTGGTAGGCAGTTGGCGGTGGATGTGGCCAAGTACGCGGCGGCGGGTGCGGCGTTCATGGGTGGTCTGGACATCGCTATTGATGGTGTTCAGAACACGTTGCATACCGCGGGTGGTCAGCGGTTGCGGGAGGGTGTGGACTGGAACGCGTTCTTCATGTCGTCGGTGTTGGGTGCGTTGGGCGGCGGGTTCTTCGGCGTTGGCCGGTCGATAGGTCGTGGGCTGGACATCGTCTCGCGTGGGCTCCGGGCCGGGGTGGCGAAGGAGATCGAGGCGCTGGCGGGTCGGGAGGCTCGTGCGAAGGCGGCCAGGGGCTTTCGGGGTTTTGCTGACCTGGGTTATTCGGGGATGCAGGTGGGTATCGGTGGTGCGGCGGCGAACCAGGCGATCAACGTGGCGCAGGAGCCGTTGGCTGGTGCGTTGTCGAGGTTGTTCCCGCCGAAGGACGGCGCGTCGGCGGAGAGTGGTGCGGCGATGCCGTTGGCCGCTGCGACGGACGGTGCGTTGAGCCTGATGAGCCGTGCGCAGGGCGCCAGGGTGTCGACGCCGAACCTGTCGGTGGGGGACTTGTCTCTTGGCGATCTGTCCATCGGGGACCTGTCGATAGCTGAAGTCGGCCTCGGCGCTGAGAAGTCGGCTGGCGCGACTGACGGTGTGGCGCCGTTGGTCCACAGTGGAGCGAACTCGGTCACCGCGCCGGTGTCCACCGGACCTGGGGCGATGGACGCTTCGGAGGTGCGGCAGGGTACTCAGGAGACGGAGCCGCCATTGATGGGCGTCCCGGCGCAGGCGGAAGTGGTGCCCCTGGCACGGCACGGCTCGCTGGGTGACCTGGTCCAGCAGGTCGGTACGGAGGCGAGAAAGCTTGCCACCGGCGAACCGCCGAGGATCGAGCGGGCGGTGGTGGCCGCTCGTTACGGTGAGCTGACGCGGATTCTCGAGGATCGCCAGTCGGACATCGGGCGTGTGCATTCCACGGTCGTGGCCCAGTGGATCGCCCAGTACGCCTTGACCGGGGAACGCCCCCACGGACTCCTCGGCGGCGCTCCCGCCACCGTGTCCCAGCAGACCGTCGACGTGCCGGACGTCGTGAGCACCGGCCCGGTCCGTGAGGCGACTGGACCGTGGCGGCCGTGGCAGCGGAACACGGTGGTGGACAACTGGCGGGACCACGTGCTGACGGAGCATCCGTCGCTGCCGGCAGAACTGCGGGCGGACCTCGTGAACGCGGACAGCGCGGCGGACCTGTCCGGTCCGGGGCTCGCGCACCTGCGGACGTGGATCACCGGGATGCTCGGCGTCCACGACCTGGCCACGGGAAGGGACTTCGGGTTTGCGGAGGTGGCCAGGATGTCCGGCATCGCCACCGAGGCGGAGGTGAGTGAGTTCTGGGCGGAGGCCGCCGCCGCGCCCGTCGTCGAGGTGGTCGTGGGCCAGCCCGTCGTCCACGACATGGCCGTCCGACCGGTGCACGCTCTGGGGCCGGTGCCAGAGGACGTGCGGACGTGGCGGCAGGGCGCCCTCGGAGCACGCACGTGGCGGGAGTACCTGACGGAGCGCGACGGCACCCCCGACTGGCTGCGGTCGAAACTGGTCACCGCGCGGACCATGAACGACATCGGCCGGCAGGCCGCCCCCGAGCTGGACGACTGGCTGAACCCGTGGTTGCTGGGGATGCTCGAAGAACACCGGGTCGACCGTGTCACGTTCCGCACCGGGAAGGTCGCGGTGATGTCGGGCCTGATGACCGAACCCACCCTGCGGAGACGGTGGAACAGCTTCACCGCGTTGGCGGACGCCGTCGAGGCCCCGCTCGGGCCGGTGCCACAGGACGTGTTGACGTGGCGGCCCGGCGCGTTCGGGTGGCGACTGGACACCTGGCAGGAGTACGTGCTCGCGCGTGCCGGCACGCCCGACTGGTTGCGCGGAGTGCTGCGGAACGTCCGGAAGCTGAACGAGGTCCCGCCCTCGGTCGCGGCGGAGATCGAGAAGTGGTCGCGGCCGTGGGCGATGACCCTGCTCGCACACACCGACGTCGAGGAGACCGTGACGGCGTCCGGCATCCTCACGGCGACGACGGTGAGTGCCTGGGCGGCCGAGCGGGCACTGGTGACCGCCCATGAGGAGGCGCCGGGCGAGAGCGCGGGACTTCCGTCACTGCGACTCGACGGTGATCGCGAGGCCGACGTGGTGTTGCCACCCCTTCGCGCGGTGGTCGCGGCACTCGGGCTCGATGGTGTGCTGCCTGTTCGCGATGCCGCGCCGGGGCCGAGCCGGGAGGACATGCCACCACTCCCGGACGCGTGGCCTGCCGAGGAGCCGGGCGTACTCGGGCCGGTACCGGGGGACGTGTGGACGTGGCGGCCCGGTGCCTTCGGGTCGGCGGCGGTGACCTGGCGGGAGTATGTCGCGGGGCGCCCCGAGACACCCGACTGGTTGCGGACCGAGCTGCGTGTCGCCGACAGGTTCACCAACCTGCCGAGCCGGGTCGGGGCAGAGGTCAAGAAGTGGTTCCTCCCATGGGCGATGGGGATGGTCTCCGGGACCCATCCGACGGATCGGGTCCGGCACGGTATCGTCGAGACCGCCACGCAGTCCGGCATGGTCAGCAGATCGATGCTCTCCGGGTGGCTGAGTCCACCAGAGCCACTGCGCGTCGTGGCGCCGACTTCGGTGGGACCTGCCGCGTCCTTCTCACTGGACGACCTGACGCGGTTCGTCGCCGACGCGGCGAGGGATCTCGCGACCGGACCGCCCCGGCCGATCGGTCCCGCCGAGGTCGCGGGGGTTCACGCGCTGCTGACGGACACTCTCGCACAGCACGGGCAGAACATCGGTCGCATCCCTTCGGTGCACGTGGCCAGGATGATCGCCCAGTACGCGCTGAGCGGGCAGTGGCCACGCGGGCCCGCGGGCGGCGCCCCACGCGGCGGCGAGGTCGCCGGCAACCGGATCGTGGCAGGCGAGCCGGCCGGCACGTCCCAGGCCCCGGCGCGGGAGGAACTCGTCCGGCGGGAGCCCGACGCCTGGGGCCGCGAGACGTTCCTCGCGTTCGACTACGGCGCGGACCTGGCCGAGGCGTTGCGTGAGGTCGCGGCCACCGGCGATGCCGCGATGACCCTCGTCCTCCGTGCCGAGCGGGACGCCGACGGCACGGTCGACCCGGTGCCGGAACCTGCGCCGTGGGGCGCATGGCTCGCGGAGGGGCGAACTCCACCCGTGTTCGCGTTCCTCACCCTGCGGGGTGGTGAGTTCATCCGCTACGACGCCGGTGCGGTGGTGACGATGTCGACGCAGGAGGTGGCGGCGTCGCTCGTGGGCAGCCTGCGCCAGGACCGGCTGCGCCGACCGCTGGTCGTGTTCACGATGTACCACGGGACCGACCCGGACGGGCTCGCCAACGGGAGACAGCGCACCGCCGAGGTGGTCGAGGCCATGGGCGAACTCACGGGTGACCCCTGGCCCGGCTTCCACCACGTCAGCGCGAACCCGCCCATCGCGGAGTGGGAGGTCGCGGACGAGACCCGTCAGGGGCGGGGGATCGCGCTCGCGACGTGGGGCGAACCCTTCGAGGAGCACGGCGTTCTGTCGCTCACCGACGTGATGATGACGGCGTACGGCCGGATCGTGGCCCTACCGGGTGATCCGTCGAGGCTGGCGGAGTTGGCCGAGTTCGCCGAGAACGGGGCACCGGGACTCGCCGGCGCGCCTGGGCTGAACAGCGTGGTCGGGCCGGTGGTGCTCGTGCTCGACGGGCACGACGGCGGCGGGCACGTCCGCGTGGTGCTCGGGTCCAGCCGGTCGGTGGTGGAGCTGGGCGGCGGCCGGCTCGGCGAGATGCTCCTCCGGTCGGACCAGTTCCGCCAGCTGCTGCGCGACAGCGGCCGTGCCGTGGTCGTCGTCGCGCGTGGCGCCGGGACCCGGGTGGCGAGCGGGGGCGCCGGCTACGACCTGGCATCCGCGTTGCGGCACGCCGGGTTCTACAACGACGTGTACGCCCTGGCCGGCGACGCACAGGTCGCGCCGGACGGGTTGGCGTTGTCGGACGACTCCCGGTTCGAGCTGGTGTCCGTGCTGCGCACCGACGACGTGCGGCGGCAGACGCTGGACGACGCCGACGGCAGGCCCGTCGCCACCTTCCTGCGGTACCCGGGCGACGAGCGGCCGCTGGCGCTGGCACGCGCGTGGGCGTCCCGCGTGACCAGCGCGAGCATGAGCGCCTACCACGGCAATGCCGGGCTGGTCCCGTCCCCGTGGGACGACCGGCCGTTCATCGTCTTCACCAGCGGTGTGGTGACGCGCGACGACGGCGAGGTGCTCGTCGCGTCCACTGTGGACCTCGGGCGGATCGTGGCGCACGATCCCGAGGTCCGCGCCGGGTTGGCGACCGGATCGGGTGTCGTGAGCATCTCCAGGGGAATCGACCCGCCGGTCCTGTGGCTCGCCGTCGACGGTCACCTCGACACGGCCGGGATCGCGCCCGAGATGCTGCGTGGCGGGCACTGGCGCAGCCAGCTCACGCCGGCACCCGGTACGACGTGGGACCTGGCGCCGGACGGCAGGCTCACGCTCTCGAGCCAGGCGGGGACACCCGAGTTCCACCGGACCGGACCACCGCGTCCCGGCCCGGACGACGTGTTGTCCTACGCGATGAGCAACGAGCGCCTCGGCACCTTCGGGCAGTACCACCCGGACGATCTCGCGGCCATGCTCGGTGAGTCGAGGTACGCGGCGTCGACCACCGAGCTGACCCGGCGGGTGTACTGGCAGCAGTTCCTCGACGACGACTCCGGCGAACCCGTGCTCGGTGACTGGGGGCCGAGGGTGTGGCTCCACGGCACGCACGGCAGCCAGGAGGTGTTCTGGTACCACCTGAGGACGGGCCGGCCCGACGAGGTGGGGGACAGGTTCCCGGCGACCGGCGAGGAGGCCGCCCGGCTCCAGTTCTCGTCGCGGCTGTTCCGGTCGGTGCACCCCGACCCGGCGAACCCACCCGAGCTGCTGCTCCGCGTGTG
The DNA here is from genome assembly GCF_004364325.1 of Actinophytocola oryzae. Taxonomy (GTDB): domain Bacteria; phylum Actinomycetota; class Actinomycetes; order Mycobacteriales; family Pseudonocardiaceae; genus Actinophytocola; species Actinophytocola oryzae. The sequence continues at coordinate 5,207 of NZ_SOCP01000038.1, forward strand.
CGAGGTCGGCGGGGCACCGCGGGACGGGGTGTCCCCGGCCCGGCGGTTCCGGGAGGAGTGGTCGCGACTCGGTGCGCCACCACGGGTCTGGTCCGCGTCGGACAGTGTGGTCTCCTCGACCCGAGGCGCGTTCGGCACGAGCGCGGACGGCGTGTTCGACGACGGCACCGGTCTCGACCCGATCCGGTTGGCGGACCTCGCGGCCAACCACCTGGACCCGGTGACGGTCTCCCCGGCCGACGGGGACGGGTTCGAGGCAGGCGTACGGCGCGCGGCGCGGCTCGTCGTCCGGGCGACCGCCTGGCGGCTGCGCAACGGGGCGGACCTGCCCGTCGTGACCGTTCGGGGCGGCGGCTTCGGGTGGCTGCGGGCCGCTGCCGACGCGGGCGTCGTGTTCACCGAGGAAGCCACCGCCGAGGCCGCGAGGCTGACCCGCCTGGGGCTGCCCGTGACTCCCGCGGACCTGTTGGTGCACCGGGAAACCATGTCCTTCGGGTACCGGGCGCCGTCGGACGGACGCGCCGAACTCGCGATCTCGGTCGACTTCCCCCAGCACGAGCTGGGCATGTGGGCGTTGCTGGACGCCGACGTCGCCGACGTGGCGGAGGCGTTCGAGTCGCTCGTGCCCGACGAGGACGACGACGTGTCCATGTCGTCGCCGAGGGACAGCGAGGGCGACGTCGAATGGTCCGAGGACGCCTCCGGAGAGGCCACGCCGCGACCGGACCCCACCGAGCGGGCGCGACTCGACGAGGCCGTCCACCGGCAGGCGCGCAATGACATCGTCGCCGGTCGGGTGCCGGTGGAGTTCTTCGTCGACGGCGTGCCGGGTGGTGTCGGCTCGGACCCCCGTGCACGGATCGGGCTCGAGGTCGAGGGCCGCGTGGCCACCCGGGAGGGCGTGTCCGACACCGACGCCTACGACGCGGCCGCCGAGTCGCTCGCGATCGCCACCAGGGCGGAAGGGCTGATCGACTGGCTCGACGGGCAGGACCTCCCCACGGGTGACCAGGTGGAGGCCACCGACAAGTGGGCGATGACAGGGGAGGTCGCCCACGTCAACGGCGTCGAGTTCAAGGCGCCGGTGCTGACGCCCGCCGACCGGCCGTGGCGGCAGGTCCAGACGCTGTTGGGGCTGTGGGACCACACCGTGGAGGCGACGACGACCGGTGGGCACGTCAACACGAGCTTCGCCGGTCACACCGAGCCCGTCACCTACGCCCGGATCGCGCAGCTCGTGAAGGCGTTCGAGGCGACGCTGTACCGGCTGGGGAACGTGCCGGGCGGGGCACAGCACCGCGACCTGCGGTTCGTCGGCCCGAACCCCGTGCCGGTCGACCCGTTCCTGGTCCGCACCGTCGAGGACGTCGCGGCTCTGGGCCTGAACAAGCACGACGCGGTGAACTACCGGCACGTCCGGGGGGATGACGACACCGACCGGCTGGAGTTCCGGTTCTGGAGCGGTAGCAAGGAACCTGCGGTGTGGCAGGTGCGGACGGAGCTGAGCCTGGCGATCCAGCGCGCCGCGGAGAACCCGGCCAACTTCGCGCGGCTGTCCGAGTTGGCGATGGACCCGGACCTGTTGTGGCATCCGGGAACCGAGCACCTCACCGACGAGGTGCGGTGGCAGCGGTTCCAGGAGCTGCTCAACCTGTTGGACCTCGCTCCGGCGGTGCGCCGGCAGGCGGTCCAGCTGTACGCGTGGACCCGGCCGTGGCAGCGCACCGACCAGAACGATCTTTCCCACCGCGCGCTGTCCGTCGCCGCGTGGGGTGACCGCGTGTACTTCCCCGTCCCCGGTGACAGCGTGGCCGACGCGTTCGCCACCGTCACGTCGATGCCTCGATTTCCTGGCGTCCACGTCGTCAAGGCCACGCTGGACGTGGACGTCCAGCTGTGGGACGGCAGCGCCATGGACGGCTACGAGCAGTTCGCGAAGACGCTCCACACACGCTTCGAGAACAACACGACGGCCTTCGTGTTGCTGGTTCCGGAGGCGGCGGTCCGACCGCACCCCGGCACGCTGAGTCCCGCGGAGACCGTCGTCGAGGTCACGGGGTCGCCGGTGCTGGTCCCGGCGGGTGAGACCCGTGAGCACCCGGACGGGCGCGTGTTCTCGGCCGGCGGGTGGATCCTGTTCAACGAGGCAGCCTTGAACAGCGGCGGCGGCCGGATCGTGGACGAGGACCTGGCCGGCGCGGTGGACGCGGCCGGGTTCGGCCACCGGTGACCGGTCCCGGCTGGTGGAGTGTTCGTGAAGTCGAGCCGTCCATACTCGGTCGTGCGCGTCGCCGGGTGGTCGGGAAAGGCGTCGCGTCGCCATGTCGGAATGCGGCGAAATGGCGGTGACTACGGCAGTTGGTGGGGTTCCGTTGAGGTATTCGTCAGCGGTGGGCGGTGTTGCGGTGAGGTACGGGAGAACTGAAACGGCCGGCCCGGTGGGCCGGCCGTGCGGTGTCCGAGGTCGTCGGTCACCGGTGGTCCTGTTGCCGCAGGTCGGTGCCGGTGTTCCAGTCGAAGTCGGGGTCCGTCAGGTGGGCCTCCTGCTCCTCGATGATCCGGACGAGCACGTCGGTCATCACGTCGGACCAGTCGCTCATGAATTCGCTCCCTCGTGGTGGATGTCGGTTCGGGGAAAGCTCGATGTCCTCAGTTTCCGGTGCCCGTCTTCACGTCCTCTCCACGTGCCGGGGAAAACGGGAATGCGTGGGTATGTTCGGGCAGGTTCGGCGGTTGACCGTCCCGCGCTCCCCGCCTCGCCGGTCGCCGGGGGCGCCGGTCACGTCAGGATGGGTGCGGCGCAGGTGAAGGGAGGCGAGGTCAGGTGACGGGGATCTTCGGTAGGGACCGTGAGCTGGACACGCTCGACCAGGCTCTCGACAGTGCGCTGGGCAGTGCCGAGCGGCACGTCCTCGTGGTGGTCCGCGGCGGCGACGGCATCGGCAAGTCCGCGCTGCTCGGTGCGGCGGAGGGCCGGTGGCGTGACCGCGGTGTGCCGGTGCTGCCCGTCGGCTACGCCGACGAGGTGCCCGAGTGGGACCAGTTCGGCGTGAGCGCGCTGGTCGCGACGGTGACCCGGCACTTCGAGGAGTTCGGCGACCCCGCCCTCGCCGACTCGCTGGACGCCGTGCGCAGGCTGTGCGTGCCGGAGACCTACGAGTCCTCGCAGCCCCGGTCCAGCCTGCTGTTCGAGCTGGCGAGGCTGTTCACCCGGCTCGCACGGGACGGCTCGCTCGTGGTGCTCGCCGACGACGTGGACGCCCTCGCCTCACCGGCCTTCGCGCTGGCACCCGCCTGCCGCCCCGGGTGCCTCGTCGTCGCGGCGGCCGGCGACGGATCGGCCCACCTCGAGCTGGAACCCGTCGCCGACGGGGTCATCGACCTCGACGTGCTGCCGGACGACTGCGTCGGCCCACTGCTCACCAAGCTCGTCGGCGCTCCGCTCGACGAGGGTGACCTGGCCGCGATCCGCTGCGCGCTGGGGCCACTCGGCCGGCACCCCGGCACCCTGGTCTCCACCGTGGAGCACTTCCGGCGCGAAGGGCAGCTGGCCGTCGTGCACGGCAGGGCGTGCCTGGCCGCGGACGTCACGATCATGGTGCCCCCGGACCACAGCCTGATCGCGCACATCGGCCCGTTCGGCTCGAACGGACGCCACCTGATGGCGCTCGCGGCGACCTGCGCGCGGTTCACCGTCGACGACCTGCCGACGCTCGCCGCGACCACCCGCAGGGACCTGGCCGGCTACGGCCCGGCCGTCGACCACCTGGTGGGGCTCGGCGCGCTGGAGTGCGGTCAGCACGGCAGGCTGACCTGCCCGTCGCCTGCGCTGGCCGACCGGCTGATCGCCGACGCCGGCCCGAGGATCACCCTGCTGCACAGCGCGATCGTGCGGCACCTCGTGACCCTCGACGAGAGCGCGGTCGACCAGACGACGCTCGCCGACCACGTCGCGCTCGGCGGCATCCTGGTGGAGCCGAGGCCGTACTACGCCGACCTGCTCGAGACGCACGCCGACCGCCTGCGCGAGAGCGACCCGACCCGCGCCGCGCGGTACCTCCGGTCGGCACTGCACCACCTCGACATCCGCGGTCCCCGGCGCAGGCGGATGCTGCGGGACCTGGCCCGCCTGCTGGTGCGCATCGGCCGGGCCGACCTGCTCGCCGAGACGCTCGCCGCCGAACCGCTCGACGACGAGTTCGCCGCCACCGCGACGGTCGCGGCCCTGTACATGTCCCGCCCGGTGCCCGACGACATCGCCGCCGCCATGCCCGAGGCCGCGGCCTTCGCCCAGCGGTGGTACTCCGGCGCGCTGCTGACCGGACCGGCGGACCTGTCGTGGTGCAACGCGCTGCCGACGCGGCCGGTGGCCCCCGACGCCGAGACGGCGCAGGCCATCGAGCTGATGGACCTCGCGTCGCTGCTCCAGGCCAGGATCGGGGTCGGCGCCGTCGCCGGGGACGCACCGCTGGCGCTGCACAACCGGGTGGTCCGCCACTACCACGACGGCAACTGGAAGGCGGCGCTGTCGGCGATGCGGCGCCTGGAGCTGTGTGCGCCACGCGACCTCGCCTCGCTGCCGATCGCCAGGCTGCTGGCGGCCGAGATCTGCGCCGCGCGCGGTGACCTGCGGCGGGCGGGGGACTGGTTCGCGGCGGCCGGCACCGACCGCCGGTTCGTCGCGCTCGCGGGGTGGGTCGAGGCCGGCATGCGCTGGCGCGAAGGCGATCCCGACGCCGCGTTCGAGCTGGGCTGGCAGGCCTACCGGAGCGCGGAGCCCGGGCTTCCCGGCGTCGCCCGCCTGCTGGCACGGCTCGCCGTGATCACGGCCGCAGGTGGCCGCCGCGACCGGGCCGCGCAGGTGCTCGCCGCGCTCGAGAAGTCACGCGACCAGGGTGGCCGGCAGACGCTGCTGCTCGTGCGGGGCGTCGTCGACCGCGATGCCGCCACCGTCCGGGCCGCCGCCGACGTGGCACGCAGCCAGGGCCACCAGACCGAGCTGCTGACCGCGTGCCTCGCCGCGGGCGAGCTGGCCGACGAGGCGGGGCCGTGGCTGCGGGAGGCACACGACATCGCGCGGCAGCTCGGGTCGCCGTTCGCGCAGACCCGGGTGCGTGCGCTCATGCAGGACCGCGGCGTCGTCGCCCCGAAGGCCAGCACGCGGCGCACGGGGCTGTCCCAGACCGAGGTGCGCATCACCGAGCTGATCAGGGACGGCCGGACCAACCGCCAGATCGCCGTGGCGCTGCGGGTGAGCGAGAAGAACGTCGAGTACCACCTCTCCCGGTTGTTCGCCAAGACCGGTTCCCGAACCCGGGTCGACCTGGCCGCCGCGGCGGTCCGGGGCACTCTCGACCCGATCAGCGCGTGACGAGCTAAGGAAGATGGACGTGGGGCAATCAGTGATCACGGTCTCCCGGTCGGTGTCCGGGGGCTATCGGTCGATCGCCGACGCGGTCGCGGCCGCGTCGGACGGTTCGCTGATCATCGTCGGCGCCGGGACCTACACCGAGAACCTCGTGCTGACCAGGTCGGTGACCATCACGGCCGAGAACGGCCCCGGCTCGGTGCGGCTGTCGGCGCCGAAGGGCGTCACGGTCGCACTCGCCGCGGAGGCGGCTGCCCTGTCCGGGATCGTGGTCACCGCCGCCGACGCGGAGACCCCCGCGGTGCTCGCCGCGGCCGGGCAGCTGAGCATGACCGAGTGCGAGGTGGTCGGGGCGGGGTGGTGCGCGGTCTACGCCAGGGATCGCGGCGCACTGCTGATGCGGGACTGCTCGGTGCGCAACCCCGGTGGCGCGGGCATCGTGGTCACCTCGCAGACCGGCAGCGTCGTGGACGGCTGCACGCTCACCGGCATGGGCAGCTCGGCGCTCGTCGTCGCGGAGAACGGTTCCCTGACCGTGCGGTCCTGTGAGGTCGGTGAGTGCGGGGCGAACGGCATCTGCCTCAACGGGCGGGGCCGGGCGGTCGTCGAGGACACCAGGATCACCGGGGCGGGCAAGCCGGCGTTCGCGGTCGAGCAGCAGGCTTCCGCCACGGGCAGCCGGATCTCGGTCCGTGACGTCGCGGGGATCGGGTTCTACCTGGCGAGCGCGGAGTCCGTGACGCTGGAGGAGTGCTCGGTCGAGCGCAGCGGCGGCGAGGGCGTGTTCGTCGCCGAGGACTGCGCGCCGGTGCTGCGGTCGTGCCGGGTCGTCGGCGCCGGTGGCCACGCCTTCCACTTCACCGGGAAGTCGGCCGGTACCGTCGCGGGCTGCGAGGCCAGTGGCAGCACGGGGTCCGGCGTGAGCGTCACCGAACGCAGCACCGCCGAGTTCGACAGGGTCACCGTCACCGGCAGCAGGCTCGCCGCGGTGCGGGTGTCCGGCGCGGCGGACCCGTTCTTCACCCGACTGTCCATCGTGGACGCCAAGGGGGCCGGGGTCGAGCTGGCCGACGGCGCCCGCGGCCGGTTCGAGGGCGTGGAGATCGACCGTGCCGGCGACCAGGGCCTCACGATCGGCGGCGGTGCGCGGCCGGTGGTCAGCGGGCTCTCGATGCGTGCGATCGGCTCCGACGGGGTGTCGATCACGGCCGCGGCGGCCGAGCTGTCCGACTGCGACATCCTCGGCGCCGGTGCGGACGGCGTGCGGGTCGGCGCGGGCGCGGAGCTGGTGCTGACCAGGTGCCGCGTGCAGCGCAGCACCGGCACCGGGTGCCGGTTCGACGAGGGCTCCTCCGGGACGGTGACCGACTCGGAGTTCGTGGACAACGCCGCCGACGGCATCCAGGTGCACAGCACCGACGCGGTCCGGATCGCCGGCTGCGCGGTGCGGGACAACCGGGGCTCGGGCCTGCGGCAGGTCCGGCCGAGCACGCTGCTCGACGTCACGAACCTGACCAGCACGGGGAACAAGCTGCCGGACGCGGTCGGCCAGGCCGGCGGCGTGTCCGTCGCGCCGCCCTCCGCGCCCGCCGACTCGCCGGCGCGTCCGGTCGTGTCCGCACCCATGGACGAGCTGCAGGCGCTCGTCGGCCTCGACGGGGTCAAGCGCGAGGTCACGTCCCTGGTGAACCTGAACAGGATGGCGCAGCGGCGGCGTGAGGCCGGCCTCTCGGCACCGCCGATGGCCCGCCACCTCGTGTTCGCGGGTGCGCCGGGCACCGGCAAGACCACCGTCGCCCGGCTCTACGGCGCGATCCTCAACGAGCTGGGGGTGCTGCGGTCGGGTCACCTGGTCGAGGTCGCGCGGGCCGACCTGGTCGCGCAGATCATCGGCGGCACGGCGATCAAGACCACCGAGGCGTTCAACACCGCCCTCGGCGGGGTGCTGTTCATCGACGAGGCGTACACGCTCAGCTCATCCAAGGGCGGCAGCGGCCCCGACTTCGGCCGCGAGGCGATCGACACGCTGGTGAAGCTGATGGAGGACCACCGCGAGGACGTGGTCGTCATCGCCGCCGGCTACTCCAAGGAGATGGGCACCTTCCTGGAGGCCAACCCCGGAATGGAGTCCCGGTTCTCCCGCACGATCGAGTTCGCCAACTACACGCCGGACGAGCTGGTCACCATCGTGCGGTCCCAGTGCCGCAGGCACGACTACCGGCTCGACGAGACCGCGGAGCTGGCGTTGCTGCTGTACTTCGAGAAGATCCCCAAGGACGGCACCTTCGGCAACGGGCGCACCGCGCGCAAGGTCTTCGAGTCCATGGCCGACAGCCAGGCGTCCCGGCTCGCGATGAGCGACTCCGTCGCGCCGGCCGACCTCGCGCTGCTGACCGCCGACGACCTCCAGCTGGTCGTCAGGTGAGCCGCCTCCGAGCCGCCGTCGTGGCGCTGGCGACCGCGGTGCTGGTCGTGGCCATCCCGGCCGTCGCACCGGCCCAGCCCGCGAACCCGCTGCCGGCGGGCCAGCAGGGCTGCCTGCCCGCACCGACGGCGACCGATCCCGAGCAGCCGTGGGGCCTGCGGCAGCTGGCGCCGGACCGGGTCTGGCCGTTCACCACCGGCGGCGGCGTCACGGTGGCCGTCGTCGACACCGGCGTGGACGCGGCGACGCCACAGCTCGCCGGCCGCGTGCTCCCCGGCACGGACGTGGTCAACCCGGGCGCCGGCCCCGGCGACACCGACTGCTACGGGCACGGCACGTTCGTCGCCGGGATCATCGCCGCCATGCCCTCGGCCGGCACCGGGTTCACCGGCGTCGCGCCCGGCGTGCGGATCCTGCCGGTGCGGGTGGCGAACAGCGGCGACGACGTGACCGCGGGCGCGATGGCCAGGGGTATCCGCGCCGGGGTCGACCTCGGTGCGGACGTGGTCAACGTGTCGGCCAGCACCACCGTGGCCGACCAGGAGCTGGCCGCGGCGGTCGACTACGCCGAGGCCCACGACGTGCTGGTGGTTGCCTCCGCGGCGAACAGCGCCCAGGCCGGCGACCCGGTCACCTACCCGGCCTCCTACCCGACGGTCATCGCCGTCGGCGCGGTCGACCCCGACGGCAAGCGGGCGGACTTCTCCCAGACCGGGCCCTACCTCGGACTCGTCGCACCGGGGGTGGACGTCGTGAGCATCGGCCCGCGTGGGCCTGGGCACTGGCAGGGCAGTGGCACCAGCTACGCGGCGCCGTTCGTGGCGGGCACCGCGGCCCTCGTGCGTGCCTACCACCCGGAGCTGACGGCTACACAGGTGCGGGCCCGGCTGCGGACCACGGCGGACCACCCGGCGGCCACCCTGCCCGACCCGGAGTACGGCTGGGGCCTCGTGAACCCGAACGCGGCGGTGACGGCGGTGCTGCGCGACGAGCCGACCGTGTCGAACGCGCTCCCGGCGGCCAGCCCGCCGGTCGTCACGCCCCCTGACGAGTTGGGGCCGATCCTGACCGTGGCCGGCCTGGCGACCGCCGCCGTGCTCGTGTTCGCATTGTGGTTGTCCGCGAGGCTCGGCCCGGCGGGCAGGCGCAGGCGCTGGCGGCCCGCGCGAACCGTGACCGTCGCGAGCGCGGTGCCACCCGGCCCGGTCCAGCGGAGGTGATCGATCGTGACCAGCGGACCAGCTCCTGACACGGCACGCAACGCGGCGGTGCTGGACCAGATCGTGCCCTCGGTCGTCGCGGGCACCGCGCCGCCGCTGGTGGTGCTGGCCGGCCCGGCGGGCGCGGGCCGCAGCACGGTGCTCGACCAGGTGGGCGAGGGACTGCGGGCCAGAGGTGTGCGCACGCGGACGATCCGCTGCTCGCCGCCCCCGTTCGCCTCGCCGCTCCACACGATGCTGAAGCCGGTGCTGCGTGCCGATGTCGCCGCCCTGCTGATCGACGACGTCCAGTGGCTGGACCAACGGTCACTGGAGGCGCTCGAGGTACTCGTGCGCACGGCCCGTGCCGCCGGCCTGACCTGCGTGTGCACCGCCGGGCCGCCGGCACCCGCGCAGGGCCGCGCCGCGTTGCGGCGGTTGCGGGAGGAAGGCCTCGCCACGGTGCTCGGGCTGCGTCCGCTGGGCATGGCCGACGTCGCCGCGCTCACCACGCGTGCCTTCCAGGCCAGGCCAGACCGTCGGCTGGTCGCCCGGCTGCGTCACCGCACCGCGGGCAACCAGGCGGCTCTGCACGGCGCGCTCGCCGAGTACGGGCGGACCGGCGCGATCCGCGTCCTCGCGGGCGGCGCGTTCCTGGACGCGACCGAGGGCGAGCCGGACCTGCCCGAGCAGCACCAGCTCGTCACCGCCGTGCGGCGGCTGGGCGCCGACGTCTGGCGGGTGGCCAAGGCCACGGCCGTGCTGCACCCGCTCGGCGCCGCACTGCCGGAGCTGGCCGGCACCGCGGTCACCACGGACCTGGCCGTCGTCCGGCACGCCCTCGACATGCTCGTCGACCGCGAGGTCCTGCGGCGGACCCGCCACGGCTGGCGCTTCCGCGTGGAGATGGTCGCGTCGGCGATCGTGGCGCAGCTCGGCCCGTACGAACGGCGGCACCTCGCCGGCACCGCGATCACCGCGCTCTGGAACGGCACCGCGGCGTGCGACGACCCCGCCTACCGCGCCGACCAGCTGGCGGGCGCCGGCAAGCTCGTCGACACGAGGCGTTCGTGCGCCGAACTGCTCGCGCACGCCGACACGGCCTCCGCCGCACCGGGCAGCCGGCACTGGCTGCGGGCCGCCGCCAACCTCGTCGCGGACCCGGTCGAGCGGGCGGTGCTCCTCGCGAGGTACGCGTTCGCGTGCTTCCGGCACGGTGCCTACGCCGACAGCGTCGCCACCGCGACGGCGTTGCTGGACGACCACGCCGACCACCTGCGCGACGACGCCCGCGACGAGCTGTCCCACCTGCTCGTGCTGGCCACGCACGGGATCGGCGACACCCACCCGGAAACGCCGGACCCGGCGCCACACGAGGTCATCGGCGCCGCCACGGCGTTGCTCGCACTCGACCGGCCGGACGACTGCCTCACCCTGCTCCGCCGGGCCGGCACGTCCCACGTCCGGCACCTCGTCGAGGCCCAGGCACACCTCTACCGAGGCGACCGCGCGCGGTTCGACGCGGCGGTCGGGGCGGCCGCCAGGCAGGCCGCGGGCCGCGTCGAGATCGCGCAGCTGCGGTTGCTGCCCGCGCTGGTCGCCGGTGATGCCGACGACGCGGAGAAGGGCCTCATCGCCGAGTCCGTCCCGGCGGACCGGCTGGCGATCCCGTACCAGGCCGTCCTCCTGTTGCAGCGCAACCGGTTCTCCCACGGCGCGGAGCTGGCCCACCAGGCCGTCGCCTCGGGCGCGGTCGCCGGCGCCGACCCCGCCTGCACCGTGGTGTACCAGTGGCTCGCCCACGCCGTGCTGGCGCGCGGCGACCTGGCGAGCGCGCGTGCGTTGCTCGTCGCCGCACGGACCGCACGGGCCGCGCTGCCGCACCTGCTGGACGCCACCGAGGCGGTGATCGACATCGCGCTCGGGAACCTCGAACAGGCGAGGACGCGGTTGCGGGACGGCCTCAGCACCGCGGCACTGGCGGGTGTCGTGCTCGGCACCGACCAGCTCCTCGTGCAGCTCGCCGAGGTCGAGTTCCTGCTCGGGAACACCGCTGGTGCGCGGTCGTGCAGCGCCGAGGCCACGCGGATCGCCGAGAAGGCCGGCGGTGTCGGGGTGGGACACCTCGTCGCGCAGGCGGTCGTGGCACACGACGGCGCCCTGGCCTCGTCGGCGACGCGGCTGGCGGTGGAACGGGGACAACCGCTGGAGCTGGCCGCGGCGGTCGGCAGGCTGGCGTCGCACGGGCTCGCGCCGGACGAGGCGGTCGCCGACGCCTACGAGCTGCTCGACGACCTCGACGCGCTGCTGTACCGGGCCTGGCTGCGCAACGTCATGCGTGAACGGAACATCCGGGTGCCCGGCCGGGCGAGGACCGTCGTGGAGAACGAGCGGCTGCTGGCCGGGCTCGTGGCCGACGGGCTGAGCAACAGGGAGCTGGCCACCGTCCTGGCTGCCAGTGAGAAGAGCGTCGAAGGGCGGTTGGGCCGGCTGTTCACCCGCACCGGGTACCAGTCGCGCGTGGCGCTGGCGACCGCCGTGCACAGCGGCGAGTACCAGCCGGAAGGAGGACTCGGGAGATGAGGCCGACCGTGATGGAGATGACGCCGCGCGCGCCGGTGGCCGCCGGCGACGACCTTGAGTTCGACTGGCGGGACACCACGCTGACCGTCCGGTCGAGGAGCGAGGCGCCGCCGGACCGGCCGCACCCGCGCATGCGCACGGCGCCGGGCCACGTCGTGGTCCTGGTGTCGGCGGTGGCCACCGCCCACCCGGACCTCGGGCTGGCCGTGGTGGCCGCGCTGCGTGCGGCCGTGCGGGGACCTGGCGTGCGCACGGTGTGGCTCGCGCCGACCGGACCCGCGCCGGACCCCGCCTGGGTCCGGGTGGTGCTCGCCGAGTTCGCGGTCGACGTCATGGCCCCGCGCGGCCCGCTCCTCGGCACCCCGGAGACCGGGCTCTACGCCGGACCCGGTGGCTGGCACCGGTTCTCCCGCGAGGGCGCGCCGGTCCTGGCCGGCGACCGGTTCCCGGTGCCAGCGTGGGAACGCGCGCTGCCGAGGACCGTGCTGAACGGCGGCGACGTGGTCGCCGAGCCGGTGCTGGCCGGCCTGGTCCTGCGGCGTGCCGCCGGGCCGGTCATGGAGTGGGTGTCCCAGGTGCCGCTCGACCCGGTGCGGCCACGGCTGGTCGTCGACGGTGTGCTGCCGACCCAGGCCGCCGCGTTGCTGACGTCCCTGGCGCCGGCCGTCCGGGAGTCGGTGGTCGTGGTGCCGGGGGACCGAGTGGTCGCCGGTCTCGGGTGGATGTCCCATGTGGCCGAGAGCTGTGGGCACCCGATCCTGTTCAACACCGGTGTGCCCGCGCAGGACGGGTCGGTGGTCGCGGGCTTCGGCACGGACCGGACCTTCCGGCCGTTCGCCACGGTGCTGCGCCAGCGACCCGGCACGGTGGAGCAGGAGGTGTGCGACGTCGCGCCGGCACCGTCCGGGTGGCGTCGGGAGGGGCCGGCGCGGTACCGGTCCGAGGGGGCGGTGGCCGAGGTGGTGCCGAGCGGGTTGGTGCTGCGTGACTCGCCGGCCGGTCCGGTGAGCGCCCCGTTCGACCCGACGGGCTGGACGCTGACATTCGGCGCCCCGGGCTCGGACGTGACCGCCGAACTGGTGGCGGCACTGACCCGGTTGCTCGCGACCATCGGCACGGACCGCCTGCGGACGATGCGGATCCGGGTCGCCGGCCGTGCCACCGGACCACTGCGCGACCGGATCGTCGCCATCGTGGCGGACGCGGGCGCGGTCGTCGAGGCCCCGGACCCCGAGCCGGACGGGCAGGCCGCGATCGTCGGCGCCCAACCCACCGAGGTCATGGGCTTCCCTTCGGTGCGAAGGGGTTTCGCGTCGACACCACCCGCCGACACCGGCCGGGCTTCGCGGGCGGTGTCCTCCGCCGAACCGTCGGACGCGTCGTCCCTGACCGCGATCGGGGACCGGCTCGACTCGCCCCCCGTCGCGGTCGTCACGGAGGTCGCGGGGGCGGCGAGGGTGCTCGTGGAGTCCGGGCCGGCGCTCACCGCCCCGGAACTCGTGGCCACGGGTTCCGCAGCGCCCGTCGAGGCCCCCGAACCCGTTCAGTCCGAAGAGGACCCCGGGCTGGTGCGTGCGCGGGCCTGGCCGGAGCGGGCCAGCACCTCCGGGCAGCAGACCCGGTTCGCCGCCGCCGCGGGCGGCACCTTCACCGACGGGCTGTCCCTCGTGAACTCCGCGCTCGCCACCTGGCCCGCGCTGCGCCGCGACGACGACCCCGGCGAGAAGGCCGACTACGTGGCCGTCTGCGTGTACCTGACCCGGGGACCGGGCGGTGCCGTCGCGTTGAACCGCGCGCTGCGGGCCGGCGAGGCCGTGCCAGAGGACTACCCGGCCTGTCTGGTGTCCGGTCTCGGCAGGCTCGCCGTCCAGCGCGGCGTGGTCCTGCGCCAGGTGATCGCCGACCCGAGGTGGTCGGCGCAGACCGTGCTGACCGACCCTGGGTTCGTCAGCACCAGCGTCCGCCACGACATCACCGTCGACGGCGCGACGGCCGACCTGCTGATCCTGCCCGACTCGGCGCGGCGCACCTGCGAGCTGGTGCGCAACCGGCCCATCGACGAGGCGGTCTTCCTGCCAGGCAGGCGGTTCCGCGTCCTCGCGGTGCGCACGGCCGAGCCGGCCAGGAACGACGACAGCGACGACCCGACCGTGCCCACGACGGCCTACCTGGCCCGTGAGGTGGTCCCCGACGAGGAGGACACCGCGGCCGCCGACGAGAACGCACTGTCCAAACTGGACCGGGCGTGGCGCCGTCGGCAGCGGGTGCGCCCGAACCTGGTCGACGACCAGGACATCGCGCAGCGCCTGACCCTGCCGATGGCCACTGTCTGACAGCACAACGAGAAAGGCGCGGTCGAGGAACCTCCTCGACCGCGCCTTTCTGCTATTCCGAGCGTCGTGGCGCGCCAGGCACCAGCGGGGTCTGGACCAGTCGAACCGCCCGGCGGCGGTTGACGAACTGGACGCGGCCGGTCGGCAGCGTCCTCGGCTTGAGCGTCCCGAGGAAGGAACCCGCGTCCTTCGGGCAGGAGAACATCAGTGCCGGGGCACCCAGCTCCCACATGCGCCGCAACGTCGGGTTCATCATCGCTCGGGCGCCGCCGGCGGTGCTGCGCGCGACCACCAGGTGCAGACCGATGTCCGAACCCTGCTGGAGCAGCGGTGCCAACGGTGCCAACGGATCCGTGCCGCCCTCGGCCAGCTCGAAGTCGTCCACCAGGATGAACAGGCGCCCCCCGGTCCACCAGTCGCGTTTGGGCAGCCGGTCCGGGGTGATGTCCGGGCCGGGGACGCGTGAGGCCAACAGCTCGGCCGCCTGCTTGACCGCGTCGCGGAAGCCGTCCGAGGCGACCGTGTAGTTGATCTGGTGTTCCTGGGGGATGGTGTCGCGCAGCTCGCGGCGGAAGTCGGCGAACATGACCCTGGCCTCACCCGGCCCGTAGTGCGCGGCGACCGACTTCGCTATGTGCCGCAACAGGTTCGTCTTGCCGGTCTCCGCGTCGCCGAAGACCAGCAGGTGCGCGTTGGCGTCGAAGTCCAGCCACTGCGTGGCCAGGGCGACGTCCTCCATGCCCAGTGCCATCCGCATGTCCGCGGTCGGCGACGGCGCGGTCGGCTTCGGCAGCTTCGCCGAGGGCAGCTCGTGCGGCAGCAGCCGGACCTTCGGCGCCTTCGGGCCGCCGGGCAGCGCCAGCGACTCCGCCATCTCCACGGTGGCCTCGGCGAGGTCGTCGGTCGTGCCGCTGCCGTCGATGCGCGGCAGCGCGGTGAGGAAGTGCAGCAGGGTCTTGGTGATGCCACGTCCCGGCACCGCCGGCACCTTCGCGGCGAGCCTGCTGTTGACCTCGGAGTCGATGGGGTCACCCAGCCGCAGCTCGAACCGCGTGCCGAGCACGTCCCGCAGCCACGGCCGCATCTCCGACCACCGGCCCGCCGCGATGACCAGGTGGATGCCGAACGACAGGCCACGCGCGGCCAGCTCGGTGAACCGGTCCTCCACCTCGTCGAAGTCCTGCCGGATCGTGTACCACCCGTCGACGACCAGGAACACGTCGCCGTACGGGTCCTTCACCTCCAGCTCACCGTTGGCGCGGGCGCGCCGGTAGCTCTGCATGGAGTCGATGTTGTGCTCCGCGAACAGCTTCTCCCTGCGTGACATGAGGTTGCAGATCTCGAGCACGGTCCGCGTGACCCGGTCCCGGTCGAGCCGGTTCGCGATGCTGCCCACGTGCGGCAGCTTCGCCAGCGACGACAGCGTGCCGCCGAAGTCCAGGCAGTAGAACTGCACCTCGGCCGCGGTGTGGGTGAGCGCGAGCGCGCTGATGATGGACCGCAGCACCGTGCTCTTGCCGCTCTGCGGGGCGCCGACGACCGCGACGTTGCCCTTGCTGCCCGACAGGTCGGCGAGCAGCGGTTCCCTGCGTTGCTGCGCGGGCACGTCGACCAGTCCGACCGGGACGGTCAGGTTCCCGGTGCCGTAGCCGCCGACCGGGCGTGGGCCGAGGGTCCGGTGGTTCACCAGCGGTGGCAGGAGCTGGTCCAGCGTCGGCGACTCACGCAGCGGCGGCAGCCACACCTGGTGGGCACGCGGGCCGAGGTCGCGCAGCCGCTCGATCAGGATGTCCAGCATCGTCTGCGACGGCGTCTCCTCCTCCGGTTCCTCCTGCACCGGGGCCGGTTGCGCCGCGGGCGGCAGGTAGCCGGTGCCGAACGGCACCAGCTGCTCGTTGACCAGGCCGCGGGCACGTGCGCGTGCCGGCCGGTAGACCGACGACGAGTAGGCGGCCTTGAACCGCACCAACGTCTGCGTGTCCGGCCGCAGGTAGCCGTTGCCAGGGCTCTTCGGCAGTTCGTAGGCGTCCGGGACACCGATGACGCTGCGGCTTTCCATGGCGGAGAACGTGCGAAGGCCGATCCGGTAGGACAGATGGGTCTCCACCTTGTGGATGCGTCCCTCGTCGAGTCGCTGCGAGGCGAGCAGCAGGTGCACGCCGAGCGATCGGCCCAGTCGGCCGATCATGGCGAAGGTGTCGATGAACTCCGGTTTGCTGGACAGCATCTCGGAGAACTCGTCGACCACGATGAACAGCGCGGGCATCGGCTCCAGCGGCACGCCCTGTGCCCGCGCGGCCTCGTAGTCCCGGCGCGAGGCGTAGTTCCCCGAGGCACGCAGGTGTTCCTGGCGGCGGTTCATCTCACCGGTGAGTGCGTCCTGCATGCGGTCGACCAGCTCCAGCTCTTCGGACAGGTTGGTGATGACCGCCGAGGTGTGGGGCAGCTGGTCGAACCCGAGGAACGCGGCACCACCCTTGAAGTCCACGAGGATGAAGTTCAGGTCCTCGGACGAGTGCGTGGTCGCGAGCGCCATGACCAGCGTGCGCAGCAACTCGCTCTTGCCGGAGCCGGTGGCGCCGACGCACAGGCCGTGCGGACCCATGCCCTCCTCCGCGGACTCCTTCAGGTCCAGCTCGATCGGCTGGCCGTTGCTGGCGATGCCGATCGGCACCCGCAGCCGCCGCCTGGCCGACATCCGGTCCGCCCGGTACCGCATGGGGTCGAAGCCGCGGACGTCGCCGAGCCCGAGCAGGACCGGGAGGTCGTAGTCGGTGGCCAGTGGCTCCTCGGCGACCTCGGCCTCACCGACCCGGTAACGCGACATGGTCCGCGCCAGCGTCGCCGCCGCGCGTGCGGTCATGTCGTCCGGTGTGCACACGGGCCGTGCGTCGGGGTTGCCGAGCCGGTCGAACGTCACGCTGCTCACGAGGTTCGCGCCGAACTCCAGGAACAGCGTGTGCGTGCGGTCCTGCCACGACAGCGCACCGGACACGTCCAGCACGACCGCGTTGCGGTAGCCCTCCTCGCCGACGCGGTGCTCCGCCGCGGCGGTGACGCCGTCCAGCACCAGGATCACGAACGGTTCCGACGCGGTGATCGGCGTGTCGGGCTCGAACCCCGGCCGCCCCGTGAAGGCGCCGCCCCCGAGCAGGTTCTCGGCGTCGGTCACGCTGTCGGTGACCAGTCGCCTCGGCCCGGCCGCGTCCCGCGAGTCGGGGTCGTGCGCGTGCGGCAGCCACTTGACCCAGTCCCAGTGGGGACGGGCCTCGTCGGACGCGCACACCGCGATCCGCACGTCGCCGGGGCCGTGTGCGGTGGCCGCCTGCCCGAGTACGGCTCGCGCGAGCCCGCGTGCCGCCTCGACGTCACCGTGGAGCTGGATGCGGGCGAACCCGCGGAGGTACACCGCGATCGGCGCGTCGGGCAGGGACGTGTACGCCCGCATGAACCGGCGCAACGCGTGTGCGGACAACGGTTCCAGCTCCTCGACGGGCCGGGTCTCCGGTGGCACCAGCTTGAAGGTGGCCCGCTGGGTGCCGAGCCCGATGCGGACGTCGCCGAAGTCCTCGTGCGCCGGCCGCCGTTCCCACAGCCGCGAGCTCATCGCCATCGACCACAGCGCGTCGGGGCTAGGGTGCGACCACCGGCCCGCGCGCTGCTGCTTGTCCAGCGACCTGCGCACCGTCCGGCGCAGCTGTGTCAGGTAGCGGAGGTAGTCCCGGCGGTCGCCGGCGAGCTTCTGCTTGTGCTGCACGCCGGTGCGCATGAACTGCGCGACCAGCATGCCGATGGACGCCAGCATCATGACGCCACCGCCGATGTAGGCGATCAGCCCGGAGCCGGGCCGGATGAAGATCAGCACCATGGCGAGCGAGCTGAGGCTCATCGGCGCGTACATCAACACCGAACTGATGCCGCCGGGCGCCTGTTCCGGCACCGACGGCGGCTCCTGCACGGCGATCTCGTCGTCCGGTGTGGACGGGCCGAACCGGCGCGCCTTCCGGCTGAACAATACGGTCCCCACGGCGTGCTGTCCCTTCCTGGGTGGTTTCCCGAGTGCCCTGGTCAGCGGCCGTCGATGCCGGTGTGGTCCGGCGTCGTGGTGGCTACCGTCCAGTTCGTCGCTGGCTCTCGCTTTACCGAGGAAGAGACCGGACAACCCGATGGAACAGCAGACACAGGATCGCACAAATATCGTTACACGGCTACGTTTCACGCTCGACGACAGCACGACGGAGCTGGCGGTTCCCGGTGGGGTGCCGCTCGGTGACGTGCTGCCCGTCGTACTGGGCCGCTTCGGCACCGATGCCGTGGAACGGGGCGTCGACCACGAAGGGTGGGTGGTGCGCCGACCGGGTGGACCGGTCCTCGACGAGGAGCGGACACCGGCCGAGCTGGAGCTGACCGAGGACACGGTGCTGGAGCTGCACGCACGTGCGGAGAAGCTGGCGCCGATCGACTACGACGACGTCGTGGACGGCGTCGGGGAACAGGTCCGCGGCGACCGGGGCGGCTGGTCGCCGATGGCCACGAAGTCGATGCTGCTGGCCGGGTTCGTGGCGAGCATGCTCACCGGACTGGTGTTGCTGGTGTCCGGAGGCGGCGTCGTGCTGCCGGCCGCGGTGGCGGGCGGTGTGGGACTCGTCGTGATGGTGGGTGCCGCGCTCGCCGCGCGAGCCGCCGCGGACGCCGTAATGGGCACCGTGCTGGCCGGCGTCGCGACGGCACATGTCGCCGTGGCGTGCTGGCTTCTCGTGGCGGTCTCCGAACCGTCGCCGCCGTGGCAGTCGCGGCTCGTCGCCGCGGGGATCGGCGCGCTGGCCGCGTTGGGTGCCGGCCTGTTCGCGGTCGCGGACGGGGCCGCCCTGTTCGTCGGCGCCGGTGTCGCGGTGCTGCTCGTCACGATCGCCGCCGCGGTGGATGCCGCGACGACCTTCGGGACGTCGCGGACCGCCATGGCCGGGCTGGCCGTGGCACTGCTCGCCGGTTTCGCGATCCCCGCCGTGGCTTCGTTGCTGGCGGTAGTACCGATACCACTGCTACCGGTCGGCGTCCACCCGGTGTCCACATCGGACGGCGAGGATGTCGACGAAACCGCCGAGGACTCCGCCCAGGAGACCGGGAACAACCTGGTGGTGGACCGCGCGCACGCGGCGGCGGTGCACGCGTGTGCGTTGCATGTCGGGATCGGCCTTGCCTCAGCGGCGTTCCTGCTGGCGCTCTGGCCACCCGACATGGTCTCGATCGTGTGCTACGCGGTGTTCGCGGCCGTGGTCCTGTTGCGTGCCAGGTACCTGGGCGGCGCCGTGCCGAGATGGGTGGCGTCGGGGCTGTTCGGGTTCGCGGCGCTGTCCGCCGTGCTGGGGGCGACGTTCGCCCTGACGCACTGACGGGGGAAGACCCTAGCGTTCCACGCTGACAGTCCAATATGGTCCACCGCCCCGGATATCCGGTGTTCCATACAAGTGTCGAAACGACAGAGGAGGAAACAATGGCCCTGACCCAGATGGACCAGACGACGTTCGACCAGGTTATCCAGGGGCACAAGGACGTCCACCAGTTCATCACCGAACAGCGGACCTCGATCTCCAACGTGGTGGTCGACGCGTCGACGCAGAACAAGAACCAGATGGTCGACTCGCTGGTCAACGTGCACGCGGACTGGGACGAGAAGATGGGCCTCATCCTGGGGGACCTCGAGACCATGATCGGCAACCTCGAGACGACCAAGACCAAGATGATGCAGCAGGACGTGGACAACGTCATCCGCTGACGACACACGAGACCCACGATCCGATATCCGCGGGAAAGGTAGGCCCAGTAATGGTCAGAGATGATGGATTCATCCTGTACAACCACGACCTTCTGCACCAGACCGTGCAGGACATGTTCAACGCGAACACGCACATCACCGAGCAGATGCTCGACCTCGCGGGCCAGGTGCAGAAGAACAAGGAGTTCTTCCTCGGCGACACTTCCGAGTCGTACGGCCTGTGCTCGGACGACATCGCCGCGAAGCTCGAGGAGAGCACCGAGACTCTCCACCGTGTCGCGGGCAACGTGAAGGACGGCAGCGAAGAGCTGGAGCACCTCGACCACAACCTCGCGAAGCTGTTCTGACCTCCCGGGACGGGCGTGTGGGGTACACGCCCGTCCCGGGATCCACAGAGGATCGTCAAGGAGCTGCTGACATGACACAGACGAACATCGACCCGGACATGCTGCGCCAGTCCGCCGACCGGATCGACGGCATCATGACCTCGGACGTCATGAGGGCCTTCGACGACCTGGAGGACGGGGCGCCGACGTGTGGTGAGTTCCCGACGGCGACCTGGCTGCAGGGCCGCGTGTCCGACCGGATCCAGGCGCTCCGGCAGCAGGCGCAGGTGCTGAAGGTGACCTTCACCGACATCTGCGAGAGCCTGCACACGGTCGCCGACCGGCTGCAGAACACCGACGGCGACAACTCGGCCGAGGTCGACAAGGCGGTCGCCGACCTGAAGACCACCGTCGCCGACCACACCACGGCCATCGCGAACGGCGAGGACCCGACCTCCGAAGACGACACCGACGACACCGACGACACCGACGACACCGACGACACCGACGACACCGACGACACCGACGCCGACGCTGGTGACGACTCCGGCGACGGTGGTGACGACAGTGGTGACGACGACGTCGACGGCCAGGGTGACGCCTTCGACGACGGCGACGACGGCGACGGCTACGACGATGACGACGACGATGACGATGACGGCGACTCGAACTACGACTATTCCAACATGGGCTGACCACCCGAGCACGTAGACCGCCGGCTGAAACCGTTGTGAGGAAATGAGATATGGCTGACGACACTTCACTGGCCGGACAGGACCAGACCGCGTCGCCGTCCTGGGACGTCAACCAGTACGAGACCTGGCCGCAGCTCGACGGTGCCGTTGCCGACCTCACCCACAACGGTTCGGCATGGGCGGACCTCAGCCACAACGCGGCCGCGGAGCGGTGGTACGAGCTGTCCGACAAGCTGGCCGCCGCGGTCGACGCTCTCGGCGAGGTCAACGCCGCCTTCCAGACCGAGTACAACAACATCAAGGGGAACTTCGTCGGCGCGGCCGCGGACTCCTTCCTGGACTTCGCGAGCAGGATCTACAACCAGAGCGAGGAGATCTACGACTCCGCGAACGGCGGCGGCTTCGCCGCGACCGTCGGGAACGTCGGCCACGACATCCAGGGCTTCGCGCAGCAGTGGTGGGACCTCGTCAGGGCCGCGCACGACGCCGAGGCGTCCGTGGCGAAGAGCTACCAGGACGCCATCGACGCGGCCACCTCGGTCGACCAGGTCAACAGCCTGATAGCCGAGGCACAGGACGGCTACAACAACGTCGAGGTGGCGCTCTACGACTCGCTGCGGGAACAGCTCCGCGGCCTGCGCAGCCGCTTCGAGTCGCGCGGCGGCGACCTCTCGACGCTCACGCTCGGCGCCGCCGAGACAGCCGCGGACAGCAACCCGGTGGACACCAGGGTCCGTACCCCGGACGGCTCGACGGACTCCGGTGAGACGGAGAAGTACCGCGCGGGCGACGTGACGGAGGCCGACAAGAAACCCCTGACGGGCACGGACGGCCAGCCCCTCGACACCAAGGTGCGCACACCGGACGACGACCTGGAGTCCGGCGAGACCGAGAAGTACCGCGCGGGCGACGTGACGGAGGCCGGGCTGAAGCCCCAGACGGACGCGGACCTCGACACCTTGACCCGCACGCCCGACACCACCGATCCGTACGGCCTGGCGTCCGATCCGTACGCGGCCTCCAGCGATCCCTACGCGACGGGCACCACGTCCGACCCGGCCTACGACCAGCAACTCCAGGACGCGCAGGACGCCGCGAACGACGCGCTCGCCGGCGCCGGCACCGTCCCGAGCAGCGGCACGACCGGCTCGGGTGGCGGCACGTCGGGCACCGGTGCGGGCGGCGGCACGAGCGGTGGCGGAACCACCGGCAGCGGCACCGGAGGCGGCACCGGCGGTGCGACGGACCCCGGCGCGGGCGGCTCGACGCCGAGCACCGGCTCCTCCGGTTCGGGCGGCTCCGGCTCGTCCGAGGAGGAGGAGCGCAAGAAGGCCCTCGACGACGCCCGCAAGGCGGCGAACGACGCCATCGACAGCCTGTGCCCGCCCACCGACGACGGCTCGTCCCCGACGGACGACCTGACCGGTGGCGACACGCCCGCGACCGAGTCGACGGACCCGTCGAGCGGCACGGGCTCGTCCGAGGAGGAGGACCGCCAGAAGGCCCTGGACGACGCGCGGCAGGCGGCCAACGACGCGATCGACGGCCTCGCGGACTCCTCGACCGGTTCGTCCCTCGAGGACTACCTGAACGGGACGTCCGGCGACTCCGGCACGACACCGCAGAACGAGGCCATGGACGCGGTCGACAAGGCGATCGAGGGCCTGCCGGGCTACGGCGGCGACGACGCGTACGCGCAGGGCCTCCAGGACGCCAAGGACGCCGCGGACAGCGCGATCGCGGGTCTGCCCGGCTTCCAGTCCGGTGTGGACTCACTGGGTGGCGGCTCGTCGACACTGCCCGACCTGTCGAGCGGTGGCCCCGGTGGCGGTGGCCTGCCCGGCGGTGGCGGCGGTGGTGGCGGACTGCCCGGCGTCGACGTCCCGGGACCTGCGCCGCTCGACGGCGCCGTCGGCCCGCAGGGCGACGGGATCCTGGACACGGACCTGGCGAGCAAGGCAGGACTGGTCCCCGCGACCGGGTCCGGTGCTGTCACGGCCGGTGCACCGCTGACCGCCGGTCTCTCCGGCTCGCCCGTGATGCCCTCGGGCGCCGACGGGTCCATGGGTATGCCGATGGGTGGCATGCCCATGGGCGGTGGCATGGGTGGCATGGGCGGCGGCGGTATGGGGCAGCAGAAGGAGCGCGAGCCGGCGACCTGGCTGCAGGCCGAGGACGGCACGTGGCAGGACCACGAGGACGAGGAACCCCCGTCCGTGCTCGGCAGGAAGTAGGCGAGGCGTGGACGTCATCGGACGTACGGCGGACACCCCGGCGCCTCCCGCCGACCCCTCGCCGGACCTGCTCGACCTCGACCAGATCGTGGCGATGGTCGCCCCGGCCGACCCGCAGGGCTGGTACCGGCGGGCCGAGGGCTTCGACGAGGTCCACCGGCGGCTGCAGGACGTGTCGGACGAGTTCCGCAAGCAGGCGAAGGCCGTCGACGCCGCCTGGTACGGCGCCACCTCGGACGGCTACAGCTCGCGGGTCGAGCACATCGCGGTCACGGTGGACCACCTGTTGCGGGGGCCCGACTACGGGAGCCTGTTCCGGCGGGCCGGTGACGCTCTGGCCGCCGCCCAGCGGCGACTGAACGACCTGCGGCTGCAACGCGACCAGGACACCGGCGCGGACCCGGCACCATCCGACGAGCAGGCCAGGCAGATCTTCACCGACCTCGCGGCGGCCTACGAGGACGTCGGACAGACGATCGCCGGTGACCCGGCACTGCTCGCCGGAGCGCCGGCGCCCCCGGTCGTGACGTTGACCAGTACCGGTGTGGACCAACAAGGTCCGACGTTCGACGTCGACACCGGCTCCGACGCGGCGGCCACCGGACCCGGGTCGTTCACCGCCGCACCGGCCGGCGGATTCTTCACAGGCACACGTGTGGGCCCTGCCGTGGTGACGGGTGGCGGCTCACCGGCGCGACCGTTCGGCGCGGTGTTCGGCCGGGGAGCGCCTCCTGAGGCAGCCGGCATGGGCCCAGCGGCGGCGGGGCCACCGGCACGGCTCCGCGGCGGCGGGCCACCGGCGTGGGCGCCGATGGTGGCCGCGATGCCGCCGTCGATCGGCAGGCCGCAGACCCGGACGACCGACCCGTACGACGATCCCGTCGTGTCCACTGTGGACGCCGAGCGGCCGGGGGTCGCCCCGGACGAGATCCGGCTGGCCGAGCTGACCAGCGGACCGGCCCCGGACGTGCTGACGGAGACACTCTCGGCCGGGGCCGACGTGGCGCCGCAGGACGAGGCGGCAACGCGGACCACGACCGCGACCGCCGAGGTCACCGCGAGCGCCACCGCGGTGCCCGTGACGCCGGTGCCCGCACCGCCGGCTCCTGCCACACCACCAGCCGCGTCCCCAGCTTCCGCCGGGGTCGCCGGAGGCACGTCCATCCCGGTGTCGACCTCGCCGGCCGGGCGGGTGCCGGCGGCCCCGGTGCTGAGCGAGGGTCCCGTGGCGAGCCGGCCGCCGGTGTCGTCGGCTCCGCTGTCCGATCCGGTGCCGGGACGCACACCGGTGCCGCAGCAGCCGTCCGCGGCGGGTGTGCTCGCCAACTCCGGCGAGACCGTCGCGGCCCCCCGGCCGGCCGGCGCTGCCCCGGGCGCGGCGGAAGGCGGCGGCATGGGGGCGCCGATGGCTGGTGGCGGCGGACCGCTGCCGTCGACCCAGCAACGCGGGGGTGGCACGGCCAGGACGACCGCCGGCAGGGGACCGGCACCGGAGTCGCCCGCGTCGTGGGACGCGGAGGAGCACCCGTTCCCGGTACTCGGCCGCCGCAGGCGTGCCGCGCCTCCCGCCGGGACCGACGGGGAGCCACCGGCGCCGGTGCGCCCGCTGCCGCGACTGCCCATGGATTTCCTGTCGAGGAAGGAAGAAGACGATGACTGACCGCCCTTTCGATGCCAAGTCGGTGGCCGAGGCCACCGAAGCCGCGATGAAGGCGTTCGAACGTGAGAAGGACAAGCTGGCCAACCTGCGGCAGCAGCTGGCGGAGAGCGACGAGACCGTCCGGTCGAAGGACCGCTCGATCGCGATGACCTTCGACGTGCGGGGCGAGCTGGTCGGGATGAAGTTCCTCACCAACAAGTTCCGCTCGATGGCGCCCGCGGAGCTGGCCCACGCGATCGTGGAGACCGTCCAGACTGGACGCACCCAGTTCATGGAGAAGCTGGACGCACACCTGGGCGACTCGCTTCCCGGGGTGAAGATGTCCGAGATCGCCGCGGGGAAGGCCGACCTCCAGGCCGTCGCGGAGTCGTTGCTGGGTCCCATCTTCGGTGACATGAACGGGTTGTTCGACCAAGGGAAGCAGTCCACGAAGGACAAGGAGAGGTAGGCTGTCATGTCGATCACCGGTGCGGACATCCCCGGACTCATCGCCGCCGCTAGGCGCCTGTCGGACGACACGGACGCGCTTGGCGAGAACTTCGAGAAGCTGCGCGACATCCTGATGCAGCACTGGGGTTGCTGGGGCGATGACGAACAGGGCAAGCAGTTCGCGGACAACTACGTGCCGAACTGCGAGTCCTTCATGGACCAGGTGTCGTCGGCGATCGACGACCTGAAGGTCTCCGCCGCGGACGTGGGGTCGATCCCGGGTCAGCTCCAGGGCATGGACACGCAGAACGGGGAGAACGTCCGCAAGTAGTTCCCGGACGCTGATCGTTTTCACGACACGAGGAGGAGGGTGGGTTTGCTGTGACGGATCTACCCGAATCCTTGCAGAAGTTGTTGTTGGTGACGGTGGGGATGCCGTGGCCGGAGGGTGACGAGAAGGATCTCGAGGCGTCGTCGGACGGTTGGATGGCGTT
>NZ_SOCP01000039.1 GCF_004364325.1 Actinophytocola oryzae
AAGGCGTCCGCTACGACGAGAACATTCACATTCGCAACCGCTCCAAGGCCCTTCAACCGCCCACAGCGGCCTGAGGTTGACAGAAGGTGTCTCATGACGCCACCTCGACGGCTCCGTGGCCTCGGAACGCTCCGCAGGCTCCGCTGCATCGACGCCATCCGTGGTCGAGGTGGCGTCCTGAACCTCGTTGTTTCGCTCCGCGAGCGTCGCTCATCCTCGGGTCCCCTCCTCGCGGGATTGCGTGCGGTCCTGGATCGCCTGGCGGTAGCGGTTGAGCGCGCGCGTCGCCGAGGGCAGGTCACAGGGCGCGGTGAACAGGATCTCGTGTGCCTCGTCGTGCAGGCGGGTCAGGTCGTCGTCCTCGGAGTGCCCGAGCCGCGCGGCCTTCACCTGGTAGGCCTCCAGCCGCCCGCGCAGCTCCGCGCGCCGGTCGAGCAGCCCGGTCATGGCACGGAACGCGGTCCGCGCCGTGTCGAGCGTGCTCGCCGCGAACCGGTCCAGCTCGTCGGTCTCCCGGGAGATCGCCGCCCAGCCCGCGGTGTCCAACCGGGACCGCAGGCGCTGGAGCCGCTCACGCAGTGCGGCCGAACCCCGGTCCGTCGGCTCCGGCAGCCCCGGGGAGGCGATCTTCTCCAGCACGGCGGTGTAGGTCTGGCGGGCCATGGCCTCCGCGGCCTCCACATCGGACAGTCGTGCGTCCAGTGCGGTCAGCCGCGACGCGAACTCGTCGCGGATCCTCGCCAGCTCCCGGAGCCGGGCCTCCAGCTCGGTCAGGCGGCGCTCGATGTCGGGGATCGCGTCGGTCGCATGCACGGTGAGCATGTCGGTGAGCACAAGCTCGCGGGCCTTCTCCAGGTCCCGCTTCAGGCTCGTGAAGTCACCCTCCCCGACCGACTCGGCGAGGACCGACACCGCCTTCATCCTCCTGTCCAGCGGATCGAGCCGGCCGACCGCGCTCGACCACGCCGACTCCGCGGCGGCCAGCACGGCGGTGACCGTGTCGAAGGCCTGCCTCATCCTG
Source organism: Actinophytocola oryzae (assembly GCF_004364325.1). GTDB lineage: Bacteria > Actinomycetota > Actinomycetes > Mycobacteriales > Pseudonocardiaceae > Actinophytocola > Actinophytocola oryzae. The sequence continues at coordinate 1,022 of NZ_SOCP01000039.1, forward strand.
GCCAGCAGGTCGGCCATCGTGATCCGCTCGATCACCTGCGACGGCCCGGTCAGCCCGCGGCGCTCGATCGGGATGGCCTCGGCGTCCAGCTCCACGACCGGGCCGTGGAGGATCTGCGTCAGCTCCTCCAGTTCCTCGTCGCCCGGCCGCGAACGACGCGCCCGGACCTCCCGCGCACGGGTGACCAGGTTGCTGTAGGTCGTGTACTGCTCCCACAGCGTGGCCATGGCCGTGCTCGCCTCGGCCCAGCGCGTCGCCGTGCGGCCGGAGAGTGCGGAGTCACGCAGCAGCCGGTGGCCGGGATGGGCGTCCATCTCGACGAGTGACGCCGCGATCCGCTCGCTGTCGGCCTCGACCCGCTCGAGGGCGCGGTCGATCTCCTCTCGGCTCAGCACGGTCCCGCCCATCGGCACTCAGTCCCGGTACCGCGCGGGCGGGGGCGCCGGGCTGTCGTGGAGCAGCGGCTGCATCCACTGGTTGTAGATCTGCGACCAGCGGCCGTCGCCGCGCATCCGGTCGAGCACCGCGTTCACGAACCGCACGAGGTCGGTGTGGTTCTTCTGCATCGCGATGCCGTAGGGCTCGTCGGCGATCGGCTGCTGCTGGGGCACCACGGTGAACGGGTCCTGCGCGGCGAGCCCGGCGAGGATCGTGTCGTCGGTGGAGATGGCGTCCACCTGGTTCTGCTGCAGCAGCACCAGGCAGTCGGTCCAGCCGGACACCTGCATGCCGATCGGCTTCGGGTTCACGTTCGGCAGGTTCACGATCCGGGGGAGGGACGTGGAACCCTCGGTGGCGCAGACCTTCTTCCCCGCGAGCGACTGCAGGCCCTGGTAGTCGAACTCCTTCTTGACGAGCACCTTCTGACCCGCCTTGAAGAACACCGTGGAGAAGTCGACCTGCTTCCACCGGTCGCAGTTGGCGGTCATGGTGTGCACGACCATGTCGACGTCACCGTTCTCGACGGCGGGCACGCGCTGCGCCGACGTGAGCACGACCAGCTGGATCTTCGTCTCGTCGCCGAAGATGGCCTTGGCCATCTCCTTCGCGACGTCGAGCGCGAAGCCCTCGATCTGGCCCGTCTCCGAGTCGCGGTAGGCGAACTTGTAGGTGTTCTGGTCGACGCCGACCTTCAGCCTGCCACGCTGGTAGATCTGGGCCATCGTGGAGCCGCCGGGGAACGCGCCGGGCGCGGGCAGCGGACCGCTCGGCCGGTAGCTCGCGGTCGGGTCGCAGCTGTCGTCCACGTTCGGCTGCTCGATGGACCTGATCTCCTTGGCACCGGCGGGCAGCGGCTGGACGGCCTTCGGGTCCTGGCCTGCCACGGGGTTGGTCGCCGCGCCGCAGCCCGCCACGACGAGCACCACGGCGAGTACCAGCGTGATCGCCCTCATCGGTACTCCTTGAGTCGCTGCCAGATCCCGGTCGCCGCGCCTGCCGCCGTGACCAGCGCCAGGAGGATCACGCCGATCACCGTGCCACCCAGCGCACCGCTGGCCTGCGACACCTCGTCGTCGAAGGTCGCGGTGGTGTCCCTGATGGCACCCGCGAGTGCCTTGTCGACGTCGTCGAACCGGCCGGCCGCGGCCTGCCCGTCGCCCAGGGCCAGCTCGACCGCCTTCGGGTAGTCGCCGCCGTCGTCCGACTCGCGGATGTCGCCGTGCACGCGGTTCCAGGCGTTCTCCTGGTCGATCGCCGCCTGCACCTGCCGCTGGACCTCCGGGTCGGTGGCGAGCTCCTTCGCCTGCGGCAGCTGCCGGGTGGCGAGCTCCGAGCGGGTCCGCTTGTAGTGCTCCTCGAACTCGCTGCCGCTGCCGCGTGCGACGAGCGTGAGCGTCTCGTCACCGCGTGCGGCCAGCGCGTTGATCCGTGCCTGCGCGAGCACCGTCGTCTGGTCGGAGCCGTCCTCCCGGCTCGCGTGCACGTTCGCCATCACGCCGATGGTCGCGACGACCACCCAGACGAGTGAGACCAGGGCGGCGACGGTGGCGACCGCGAGCCCGACGTTGATCCGCCTGCGGCTGCGGCGGCGCACGAAGCGCTGCGCGTAGAAGAGCAGGACCAGCGTCGCCAGCCCGAGCACCACCTCCACGATCGGCCACGCCGTCGCGCTGTCCTGGTCCGCCTCGACCGCGGCGGCCTCGGTGGTGTAGAGGTCCTTCGCCGCGGGCAGCAGCTTCTCGCGCATCAGGGTCGACGCCTCGCGCTGGTAGGCGGCGCCGACGGGTAGGCCCTGGAGATTGTTGGTCCGCGCGGTCTCGACGACTCCCGTGTAGACGGACAGCTGGCTGGACAGGACCGAGAGCGGGCTGTTCGGGTCGGCGAGGTCGCGGGGCTCGCGTGCCGCCACGGCGATGGCGAGCGCGTGTTCGGCCTCGGCGATGTCCTGCTCGTAGCGGGCGCGCACGGACGCGGGCTCGACACCGCCGGAGAGGAAGGCGCCGTTGGCGGTCGCGTCGGCGTCGGAGAGTGACCGGTAGAGGTCCTGTGCGGCGTCGCTCAGCGGTCCGCTGCTGGCCGTGAGGTTGTCGAGTGCCGAGGACCTGCTCTGCACGCTGACCGAGGTGAACACGCCGACGAGCACGCTGACCAGGACGAGCGCGGCGATGAAGCCGATCAGCACGCCGGGTGTCGTCCTGGACAGCTCACGCAGCTGCGCGACGCGGCCGGGCGGCTCCTCCGGAACCGGTGCCTGCTGGACCCGCACCGGTGGCGGTGCGGTGGGAGCACTCATGACGCGGTCCCCCAAAAGATGATCGACACCGAGATGAACCTTTCGCACCCGTTCCCCCGAACGTGATCGCCAGGGTAGCTGGGTCGTCGCAGGTGCAGGGCCCCAACCGTCGGAAACTGCGGGTCGCTTGACAACAGTTGCGTGAACCTGCACCCTTTCACTAATCCATTAGTGAAAGGGTGTTGCTTCGTGTGGGACTCAGGCTCGACCGCGGCTCCGGCGTCGCCACGTACCTGCGGCTCGTCCGACCGAGAGGTGGACTGGACGCAGAGGACGACGATGCCGCACATCGTCGTCGGTGCGGTGACCCCGGGCGAGGGGAACGTTACGGTTTTCGGCGGAGTCGAGGACGCGCTGTCCCGCGTGCGGTTCCCGGCCGAGGACAAGCCGGTCCACGACGGCTTCACGGTGGCGGGGAGGTGATGGCCATGGTGTGGGTGACGTGGCGACAGCACCGCGTGCAGCTGCTGACGACGGTGGCACTGTTCCTCGCGCTGGTGGTCTACATGTCCGTGCTCGGCGCGGACGCGGCCGCGCTACTGGGCTGGCTGCCGGTGGTTCCGGTGCTGGTCGGGATGTTCTGGGGCGCACCGGTCCTGGCCCGTGAGTTCGAACAGGGCACCCACCGGCTGGCGTGGACCCAGTCGGTGCCCAGGAGCCGCTGGGTGACGGCGAAACTGGTGCTGCTCGGCACAGTGGTGACGTTGCTGGGACTGGCACTGGGACAGGCGGTGACGGTGTGGACGAGCAACGTGGGCGCCGACCGCTTCGGTGACTCCGCACTGTTCGGCGCCACGGGTGTGGTGGCGGGCGCGTGGTGGCTGTTCGCGTTCCTGCTGGGCACGGCAACGGGTGGGGTGATCCGCCGGGTGCTCCCGGCCCTCGCGGTGACGCTGGCGCTGTTCCTGGTGGTGCTGTTCGGCGTCTTCGACGCGAGAGCGGGCTACGCGGAACCCGTTCGCGTCGTGTCGGACACCCCGGTGGCGGCGGGAACGCTGCCGACCGGCGCGGCGTGGGTGTCCAGGTCGGGCGAGGAGGTCGTCGACCCGCCGGAATGCGCGGGAGTGGACCGGACGACGTACCTGGACTGTGTCGGCAAGGCCGGCTACACGGAGGTCCAGTACTTCCAGCCGGCCGACCGCTACTGGCGCTTCCAGTGGACGGAAACCGGGATTCTGCTGCTCGCCGCGGTTCTGCTGACGGGCCCGGTCGTCTACCGGGTGATGAAACGCCCGGTATAGCCCCGGAGGACTCACCCTGCCTTGACGACCCCCGACTCGTAGGCGGCGATCACCAGCTGGGCCCGGTCCCGGGCATCCAGCTTGTACAGCAGCCTGCCGATATGGGTCTTGACCGTGGCCATGCCGACGTTGAGCCGCTCCGCGATCTCCGTGTTGGATAGCCCTCGGGCGATGAGCAGCAGAACCTCCAGTTCCCGCTCGGTGACTCCGTGGAGCGACACGTCCCCGAGCGGGAACTCTGGCCGCCGGGTGAACTCGGCGATCAACCGCCGGGTCACGGAGGGCGCCAGCAGTGCCTCACCGCCTGCCACGACCCGGATGGCGCCCAGTAAGTCCGAAGGCGGCGTGTCCTTGAGGAGAAAGCCGCTGGCCCCGGCCCGAAGCGCCCCGTAGACGTACTCGTCGAGGTCGAAGGTGGTGAGAATCAGCACCCGGACCCCGGAGGTGGCCGGGTCCCCGCAGATGAGCCGCGTGGCCTCGATCCCGTCCATCTCCGGCATCCGCACGTCCATCAACACCACGTCCGGCAGCTCCCGTGCCGCGAGCTCGACCGCCTCCTTCCCGCCGGACGCCTCTCCGACGGCCGTCAGCCCGGGTGCGGTCTCCACGAGCACCCGGAAGCTTCCCCGCACCAACGCCTGGTCATCCGCCACCAACACCTTGATCACCTCGGCAGCACCGCCGACACGCGCCATCCACCCTCGGCACGCGGCCCGGCCGAGAACGTCCCCCCGTACACCGCCACCCGCTCCCGCATCCCGATCACCCCGTGTCCTCCCTGCCCCGCCTCGACCCGTGGGCCGTCGTTGACCACCTCGATCCCCACCTTGTCGTCCCGCACCGACAACGTCACCCCGCACCGCGTGGGCGCCGCGTGCCGGACCACGTTGGTCAGCGCCTCCTGCACGATCCGGTACACCGACAGCCCGATCCCCTCGGATAACCCGTCCGTGTCATCAAGTTTCACCGACACGGTGACCCCCGCAGACCGTGCGCGATCGACCAACGTCGAGATCCCCGCGGGCCCCGGTGTCGGGGTGAACTCCACACCGTCCACTTCGGAACGCAGGACCCCCAGCAGGTGACGCATCTCGATCAGCGAGCCGCGGCTCGTCGCCTCGATCACCCGCAGCGCCTCGTGTGCCTCCGAGGGACGCTGCTCCGCGACGTGGTTGCCGATGCCCGCCTTCACCGCGATGACGGTCATGCTGTGCGCGACTATGTCGTGCAGCTCGCGAGCGATGCGCAGCCGCTCCTCCGCGACGGCCTGCTCCGCCTGCCGCGACGCCGACTCCTGCGCGTGCCGCCGCCGCTCCCTGGTCGCGAACCCCAGGGTCCACGCGGTCAGCAGCTCGAGACTCGAGAAGGCGATCCCGAACAGCGTGTCCCACCACGGTTCGACGCCCGAGCCCAGCAGCCGGTGGCCGAGCGTCACCACCACCAGCATCCCGACGCAGGCGGCGAGTGACACCGTCGACCGGCGCCGCGGTGTGTCGCTCGCGACGAGATAGAGCACGAGTGCCACCGCCGTGATCGGCGCCCCGAACGCCACGAGCGGGATGACCCCGCTCACCACCGAGAAGGCCGCCCCCGCGGTGCTCGCCATCAGTGCGGGCAGCGGCATCCACCGCCGCAGCGCGATCGGCCCGGTGATGACCGTCGCGACCAGGAGCGACACCCACTCCGGTTCGACGACGGTGGCGCCGGGGCCGGTGTCGATGGCCGCGTAACCCACGAAGGCGAGCATCGCCACGGCGACGAAGATGTCGACGAGGATGAGGTACGTGGAGCGGACGAGGGAGAGCACGTGCCGACGGTAGCTGGCGGGTGCCGCTGAGCGCGTCCCACCACGGGTGGACCGGTTTCCGGCCCTTCCTCGAACCGTGGTGGGAGACGGAAGTCCGTACCGTGGTCCGATGTGGACGTGGTCGGATTCCGGCACCGTTGACGCCGTGCAAACGAATCCAGCCGCACGTGCTCGAGCACTGACCAAGGTCCACGGCACGGGAGACTCCCGTGTCGTCGCGCTCGACCACGTCGACGTCGACTTCCACACCGGAAGGTTCACCGCTGTCATGGGCCCGTCGGGCTCCGGCAAGTCCACCCTCATGCACTGTGTCGCGGGCCTCGACGCGCCGACGAGCGGCACCGTGTTCCTGGGCGACGCGGAGCTTTCGGCCATGCGTGACGACCGGCTCACCGCGTTACGCCGGGACCGCGTGGGCTTCGTGTTCCAGGCGTTCAACCTGTTACCGACGTTGACGGCGTGGGAGAACATCACGCTGCCACTGGACCTCGCGGGCCGCGCACCGGACGACGCGCTGGCGAAGAGGATCATCGACGCCGTCGGGCTCGGGGACCGTCTCCACCACCGCCCGAGCCAGCTGTCGGGTGGCCAGCAGCAGCGGGTGGCGTGCGCCCGTGCGCTGATCACCGGCCCGGACGTCGTGTTCGCCGACGAGCCGACCGGCGCGCTGGACTCCTCCTCGTCCGCCGATCTGTTGGGCCTGCTGCGCACGAGCGTGGACGACCTCGGTCAGACCGTCGTGATGGTCACGCACGAGCCTGCGGCCGCCGCCTACGCCGACCGCGTGCTGTTCCTGGCCGACGGCCGGGTCGTGGACGAACTGGCCGCGCCGACGGCGGACCGCGTCCTCGACCGCATGAAGAACCTCGAACGGGTGACGATCTGATGCTGCGTGCGATGTTGCGCGACCTCCGTGCCCACGCGGGCCGGATCGCGATGACGCTCGTCGCGATCGTGCTCGGCGTGACGTTCGTGGTCGCGACCTGGGTGCTGTCCGACTCGACGGCCGCCTCCCTGACGAGCGGGGACACGAGGTCCTCGGTGGACGTCGTGGCGCGGGGCACCACCCCCGAGCCGGTGCTGGACGAGGAGGACCTGTCCCGACTCGCCGCACTGCCCTCGGTCACCGGTGCCACCGGCGTCCTGGCCGCCCGGGCGGCCCTGGTCGGCGCGAACGGCAAGATCGTCGCCGGCTCGCAGGACCGGGCGGGCACGGGCTGGGACCGAACGGGGCGGTTCGTGCTCGCCGGCGGGCGTGCGCCGACCGCGTCCGACGAGGTGGCGCTGTCCTCCTCGACGGCAGCGCGGGCCCACCTGCGGGTGGGTGACCGGGCGACGGTGTTCCTGGTCGACGGCCGGGAGGTCCACGCCAAGGTGGTCGGCCTGTTCGACTACCGGACGTTGGGGGTGGAGACGGTGCCCTCGGTGGCCTTCGCGCAGCCGACCGCGCGGTCGCTGCTGGGTACCGCCTACGACCGGATCGAGTTACGCGGCACCGGCCTGGTGCCGGAGGTCCGGGCAGCGGTCGGCCCGAGGGTGGAGGTGCGGACCGGGGCGCAGCTGGCGACGGAGGCACGTGACGACGCGTCGGCGGCGGCGGAGTCGACCAGGGAGTCGCTGCTGGTGTTCGCGGCGGTGGCGTTGCTGGTGGGGATGTTCGTCATCGCCAACACGTTCACGATGCTGGTCACGCAGCGGGTGCGGCAGTTCGCGCTGTTGCGTGCGGTCGGCGCGACCCGACGACAGGTCAGGCGCGCGGTGCTGCTGGAAGCGGGTGCCCTGGGCTTCGTGGGCGCGACGGTCGGGGTGGCGTTGGGCATCGGCCTGGGGTTGCTGGGCATGTCCGCCTTCGCCCCGAGCGACGAGCCCGTGACCTACGACGTGTCGCCGACGGCGATCCTGATCGGCTACGCGGTGGGCATCGGGGTGACGGCGGTGGCCGCGTACGGCTCGGCGCGCCGCGCGGCGGCGGTGCCACCGGTGGCGGCACTGCGGACGGACGCGACCCCACCACGACGGTCCGGGGTGATCCGCACGGCAGCGGGAACGATCCTGTTGGCGGGCGGCGCGTTGACCGTCGTGTGGATCGCCGGTCCGGACCTGGACACGACCGAGCGCGTGCTGTGTGTCGGCGGGGGAGTGCTCGCGTGGCTCGGCGTGCTGTTGCTGGCGCCGGTGTTCGCGACCGCGGTGCTGACCCCGCTGGCACGCGTGCTGGCCCGCCGGGGCGGCCCGGTGACCCGCATGGCGACCCGCAACGCGGTGCGGGACCCACGCAGGACGGCGGCGACGTCGTCGGCGCTGTTGGTGGGCCTGGCGCTGGTGTGCGCGTTCGCGACGCTGGGAGAGACCATCGTGTCGATCTCCGGCGCCGCGGTCCGCGACATGGTCCCGGAGGAAGCGACGATCCTGCGTTCGGCATCGGGCCAGGACCCACTGGGCACGGACGTACTGGACCGTGTGCGCGGCACGCCGGGTGTGACGGAGGTGGCGGCGGACCGCTACGCGATAGTCCCGATAGAGCACGGGGGAGGCACGTCGACATCGTCGATCTCGGCCGTGGAGCCACGAGGGTTCACGCACCTGCTGACCCCGAAGATCACGGCGGGATCGCCGGACCTGCGCCGAGGCGTGGTGATGGACGCCAACCAGGCGGCGATGATGGGCGTCGCCCTGGGCGACGACATCACCGTGACCTTCCCGGACGAGACCCGGGTGACGCAACGGATCACCGGCCTGATCAACACGGTGGAGGGCCAGCCACTGATCTATGTGGACGTGGCCAGAGCCCCGACCGCCTTCCGGGACAAGGGAGTGACGTCGGTCTACGCACTGGGCCCCGACCCGACGGCCGTACGGCGTGCACTGGACAGGGCGTTCGTCACCCGCCCGGACGTGTTGGTAACCAACAGGGAGGAGGTGATCGCCACCGAGTCGGCCGACTTCGAACTGCTGCTGTCAACCATGTACGCGATGTTCGGCGCGGCCATCGTGATCGCGGTCTTCGGAGTCGTCAACACCCTGGCGCTGTCGGTCACGGAACGAACGAGGGAACTGGGCATCCTCCGAGCGATCGGCGCATCCCGTCCCCTGATCCGCAGAACGATCCGCCTGGAGAGCGTGGTGATCTGCGCCTACGGCGGCGTCCTCGGGATAGCGGTAGGCGTCCTGTTCGGCGCGGTCATGCAACACGCGATGCTCGGCAACCCCCTTCTGGACATCGAGATCCCGACCGATGTCATAGCCATCGCGCTGGCAGGCATGCTCTGCGTGGGTGTCCTGTCCGCCCTGTGGCCGGCCCGCCGAGCCGCGAGAACGGAGGTCCTGACCGCGATCACGACCGACTGAGCCTGGCTTTCTCGATCCGGCGCGGCCCGTACCTCTGGAAGCTCCGGGGCGGCGGGGCGGGGTATGACCGCCGGTCTCGATGGAGGATGCCGGGTCCATGGTGAGGACAAGGCTTCCCGCCCAGGCCACCACAGCGGACGGGCGCCCCGGAGGGACCGTGCAACCGATCTCTGAGAAGGCCTTCTGCGGTCGAGTTGGGAACAGGCTTCTCGATCCGCTCGGGCCTTCGGGGTTGTCAGGTGGTGGTGCGCATTGAGTCCCCTCAACCTGGTGGTGGCGGCGTAGGGAGTGGGAGCGACCTGATGCCCGGCCGCACGGCCGGGACCGGTAACGCCCCGATCGTGGCCGGATGGTCGATCACCACCAGAAGCGGACCATGTCCGGCGAGATTGTCGGACAGCACCGCGGGTTCGGCTCATGGTGGGCAGCGGTCGGGACCGACCGCACGTTGGGCGTCCTTGCCGACGTCCACACCCGGGAACACCCGGGACCGCTGCTCATCCACCGTGCCGATGGGTCGCCGCGACGGGGTCACCGGGTCGGGTATCGATGGCGGGCAACCCACGCCACGACGAGACCTATCCAGTGGTGGCCGTGTCCTGTCGGCGGTCCCTCGAAGGCACTGTGCCCGGTGATACCACCCGGGATCAGGGGTTCGGCTTCATCCTGGCCGGGCTTGCGGTCAGGCTCGCGTTAGGCGGCCGGGGCTTCGGCCTTCAGGCGCGGTGATCGTCCGGTGTCGTTGGCCTGTCAGGCGTGGTCGTGGAGTGTGACCTGGTAGCCGTCTGGGTCGGCGAAGGTGAATGTCCGACCGAAGGGGCCGTCGATCGGTGCGGAGACGATGGTGTGACCGTCGGCGGCGAGAGCGTCGTGAATGGCCTGGACGTCGGTGGCGTGGAACCAGATCGCGGCGCCGATGCCGGGCTGGGCGACGGACGACAGATCGGTGCCGGGAACGACGTCGCGGAGTGCGAACGCGATCGGCTTCGTCTCGAAGACGACGGCGTGCGGGGGGCCGGCCTGCGAGCGGACCAGGCCGAGGTACTGCTCGTAGAACGCCTGCGAAGCGGCGAGGTCGCGTGCCTGGAGCGAGATGAAGTCGGGTCCGGTGGCTGGCATGATGCTCCTTCGTTACGTGTCAGATTCCTGACACGCGTCAATGTATGTCAGAATACTGACATGAGTCAAGACGGTGTCGACCTGGAGACGTCACTGGGCTACCTGCTGAAGGAGGCGTCGAGTGCGCTCCGCGTCGCCATGGAGGAGGTGCTGCGACCGCTCGGCATGACCGTGACGCACTACTCCTGCCTCGAACTGCTGGCCCAACGACCGGGACTGTCGAACTCCGACCTCGCGCGTGGCGCCTTCGTGACACGGCAGTCGATGAACGTGCTGCTCCAGGCCCTGGAACGAGAGGGCTACGTGACCAGACCCACGGAAGCCCCCGTCGGGAAGGCCCTCCCCACGCGGCTCACACCTCGCGGCCGACGCAGGCTCGAGAAGGCGACCGTGGCGGTCCGGTCCGTCGAGGTCAGAATGCTCGCCGGGATGACCGAGGCCGAGCAGTCGGCCGCGTTCCGGAGCCTGCGGAGCATGACCCGGAACCTGCGCGACAACGACGCCCCATAGCTCGTGAACTCGGCCCGGCGGTCTACGCGCCTTCGCCCTTTCGAGTGATCACCACGGGGCGACTCTCCAGGGCGAAGGGATCACGCCGTCGGGAGAATGCGCCTCGGCAGTTGCGGCGGGTTCTTCCTCGGACGCCACTCACGGGGGTAACCCAGCGACACCTCCGTGAAGGGCACCCCGTCATAGGTGGTCGCGCGGGGGATGTGCAGGTGTCCGTAGACCATGGCCGCCGTCGGGTAGTGGACGTGCCAGTCCGCCGTCAGGTTCGTGCCGCACCACTGCGCGAACTCCGGGTACCGGAGGATGTGCGTCGGGTCGCGGACGAGCGGGTAGTGGTTCACGAACACCATCGGCACCGACTGGTCGCACTCCTTCAGGCGGCGTTCCGTCTCCGCCACCCTGGCCCGGCACCAGTCCTCGCGGGTGGGGTACGGGTCCGGGTGGAGCATGTACTCGTCGGTGCACACCACGCCCGTGCTGTGCGCGTACGCCAGCGACTCCGTCTTGTTGGACGTGCCCTCCGGACGCCACGTGTAGTCGTAGCCCAGGAACAGCGGGACGACCGTCACCGGGCCGCCCTGGCCCCGCCACGTCGGGTACGGGTCCTCCGGCGTGACCACGTCGAGGCCGCGGCACATCTCCACCAGGGCCTCGTAGCGCTCCACGCCGCGCAGCTGGACCGGGTCGTCCGGGATCGTCCACAGCTCGTGGTTGCCCGGGACCCACACGACCTTCGCGAAGCGGTCGCGGAGCAGGCCCAGTGCCCATTCGACGTCGGGCATGCGTTCGCCGACGTCGCCGGCCACCAGCAGCCAGTCCTCGGGGGTCTCGGGTTGGATGGACTCCACGATCTCGCGGTTCTCCTGGTAGGAGACGTGCAGATCGGATACGGCCGCGAGATTGCTCACCCCCGCACCCTAACGGTCGCCATATCCCGGTTGCCCTACCGTGCAGACGTTGGTGCCCGCTTCGCGAGTTGGACAGCGGCGGCGGCGATCTTTGCTGAAGAATGGGTCACGACGTCCTGACGAGAGGGGAGCTCGGGGTGCGTGCACTGCCCGCTTCGTTGGCCGGCATCGGCGGCGCGGTCCTGCTGACCGCGACGTTGCTGGTCGCACCGGCCTCGGCCCAGCCGACGACCGTGGCCGGGCTGCTCTCGTACTACTACGACCTGAGCGCGCAGGCCGAGCTCGTCAACGAGGAACTCCTCACCGTCCAGGAGCAGCTCACCCAGCAGCAACAGGCCTCGGCCGCGGCGGCCGACGCCGCCGGCACGGCCAAGGCCGAGGCCGACAGCCTCCGCGCCAAGGCCGACACGGCCCAGGACGTCGACCGGGTCGCCGACGCGCTCTCCTCACGCAGCGACCTCGACGCCCTCTCCGCGCTCGCCACCAGCACCAGTCCGGACGACCTCGTCGGCAAGCTGGAGGCCGCGAGCCTCGTCGCCCACCTCGCCGGTGGGCCACGCCAGGGCGACGCCGCGCTCGCCGCCGCCGAGAAGGCCGAGCAGGAGGCCACCGCGGCCGCCAAGGAGGCGCAGGACCTCGAGGCCAAGGTCACCGCGAGCGCCAACGAGGTGCAGCAGCGCCGCTCCACCCTGGACGGGCAGATCTCCGAGGTTCGCCAGGCGCTCGACAACCTCACCCCCGAACAGCGGTCGCTGCTGGACAGCATCGAGGACTACGACAGCGGCGACGTGGTCATCCCCGGCGGCAACACCGGTCCGGTGCTCCAGTTCGCCCTCGCCCAGCTCGGCAAGCCCTACCTGTGGGGCGCGGTCGGACCCAGCTCCTACGACTGCTCCGGCCTCGTGCAGGCCGCGTTCCACGCCGCCGGGGTGAACATGCCGCGCGTGTCGCGCCAGCAGGCCACCGTCGGCAGGAAGGTCGCCCGCGCCGATGTCCGCGCAGGCGACCTGATCTTCTACTACGAGCCGGTCCACCACGTCGCCATCGCCATCGACGGCACCCGCGCGGTCCACGCCCCCAGCTTCGGGCAGGACGTCAAGGTCAGCTCCATCGACAAGATCGGCCCGATCACCGTGATCAGGCGGGTCATCCCCTAGCTCGGGCACGCCATCGCGGGCTCCGGCGCGGTCGCGCGGGTGCGCTCGGCCCAGCGCGCCGCCGGGCCCATCGCCACGCCGGCCAGCAGGAACACCACGCCCAGCAGCAGCCACCCGGCCGTGCCCCAGCCCAGGACCACCGTCGTCACCAGCAGAGGGCCCAGCATCCGCGCCACGGTGAAGCCCGAACCGAAGAAGCCCTGGTACTGGCCGTGGCGGCCCTCCGGCGCGAGGCCGAAGCTGAGCTCCCACGCGCCGCTCGCCTGCATCATCTCCGCGCTCGCCTGCGTGGCCGCCGCCACGAGCAGGATCACCACCGCCAGCCACGTCGGGGCGCCGAAGCCGGACGTCGCGAACACCGCGCACGCCACGAGCAGGGTCGCGCCCGCGTAGCGCATGAACCGCACCGCCGCGGCGAGGTCGGTCACCCGGTTCGCGACCGTCACCTGGCACAGCACGATCGTCGCCGTGTTCAGGACCAGCAGCGCCGACACCGTCCAGCCGGGTGCGCTCGTCCGCTCGACGATCCACAGCGGGATGGCCAGCGTGATCATCGGGATGTGCAGCTGCAGCACCATGTTCAACAGCGACACCAGCGCGTAGGGGCGGTCCCGCAGCACCGCGAGCCGTGGCTCGCCGTGGACGACCTGGGTGGGCGGCACCGAGGGCACCCGCAGGAGGACCAGCGCCGAGACCACCAGGCTGACCGCGTCCACCCCGAAGACCGTCAGGTACGCCGTGGCCCTGTCGACCTCCAGGGCCAGCCCGCCGAGGCCCGCGCCGATCGCGATGCCGCCGTTGACGGCCGCCGCCAGGGCCGCCCGCACCTTCGTCCGGTCGGCCGCGGCGACGATGCCGGCCAGCAGCGCCTGCCGCGCCGCCGCCAGCCCGGAGATGGCGCTCGAGTACACGCACGCCGCCAGCACGAACGGCACGAACGACCGGACGAACAGGAACAGCAGCAGCGCGGCGGCCGTGCACAGCGCCAGCATGATCGCGACCTCGCGCGGTCCGCGGCGGTCCGCGAGGTGGCCCAGCGGCACCGCCGCCACGAAGGCGACCGCCCAGCCCACCGTCAGGCCGAAGCCCACCTGAGTGGCGGACAGCCCGACCGTCCTGGTGAAGTACAGCGCCGAGCAGACCAGGTAGCCGCCCAGACCGATCGAGTCGGTCAGCTGCGCTACGGCCAGTGCCCTGGCGGGGCCCGCGGGCGGCACGATCCTCATGAGACCAAACCTAGGCAGCGCATTGGCCGAACAGAAGAGCCAATGTGCGCCAGTTCCGGTGGGCCAATGTACGGTGGCTGCCGTGGAGTTCCACGTCAGCCTGGCCGGGCGCGGCGACCTGTCGACCCGGATCTACCGGCAGCTGCACGAAGCCGTGCTCGACGGTCGCCTGCGCTCCGGCGAGCGCCTGCCGCCCACCCGTGAGCTGGCCCGCCGGCTCGCCGTCTCCCGCAACACCGTTGCCCTGGCCTACGAGCGGCTGACCGCGGAGGGTTTCCTGGTAGGCCGGGTCGGCGCAGGCACGTTCGTCTGTGCCACCCCACCCGCGCCGAACACCCTGCCCGCCGCGGGCGAGGTGATGGTCCCGCCCCGCCCGGTGTGGCAGGAACTGGCCACCGACGACAGGGTGGCGAAGGACACACTGCCGTACGACTTCAGCGTCGGGGTCCCGGACGCACGGCGGTTCCCGATCGAGACGTGGCGGCGCCAGGTCACCAGACAACTGAGGGACCTGCCGCCCGCCGACGCCAGCTACGGCGACCCGGCGGGGCATCCCGCGCTGCGCGAGGAGATCGCGCGGCACATCGGGCTGGCGCGATCCGTGCGGGTGCCGCCCGCGCAGGTACTCGTCACGAACGGCGCGCAGCAGGCACTCGACCTCATCGCGCGGGTGCTGGTCGAACCCGGTACGCGGGTCGCGGTCGAGGAGCCGGGGTACCCGCCCGCGCGGGAGCTGTTCACGTCGTTCGGCGCGGTCGTCGCCGGGGTGCCGGTCGACGACGAAGGCATCGACGTGCGGGCGATCCCGGCCGGTACGAGGCTCGTGTACACGACGCCGTCGCACCAGTTCCCGCTCGGCCCGCCGATGTCGCTCGCCCGCCGCACGGCGCTGCTCGCGTGGGCGCGCCACGCGGAAGCGGTGGTGATCGAGGACGACTACGACAGCGAGTTCCGTTTCGCGGACCGGCCACTCGAGCCACTGCACAGCCTCGACCGCGGCGACCGCGTGCTGTACGTCGGCTCGTTCTCCAAGTCCATGCTGCCGATGCTGCGACTGGGTTTCCTCGTCGCGCAGCCGTCGCTGCTGCCGGCGCTGGTGACCGCGAAACGCCTGACGGACCGCCAGACCGACGGCACCACCCAGGGCGCGATGGCCGGGTTCATGGCCGACGGTTCGTTCGCCAGGCACGTCCGCCGCGCGACCCGCGACTACTCCACACGCCGGACGACGATCCTCTCCGTACTGCGCCGCGACTTCGCGGATCGACTGGAGGTCGTGCCGTCGACGGCCGGGCTGCACCTGGCCACGTGGGTGCGGGGCGCCGTCGACGTGCCGGCGCTCGTCGAGCGGGCCGCGGCGGCCGGGGTGAGGGTCGAGGACATGGCAGGCTACTTCGGCTTCGGCGCAGGCCGCCCGGGCCTCGTCATCGGCTACGGCGGCATAGCGCCGGACCAGATCGAGGAGGGTTTGCGCCTGCTTGGCGAGGCGTGGTGAGCGTGCTGGAGAGGGTGTCGTCGTCGGCCGACGACGTGCAGGAGCCGTTCAGGGTGCCGGCCGCTGGGGCGGGTGAGGCGTTGTGGTGGGTGGTGGAACGGGGTGGATGGCCCCTGCCGGTCGGGCAGTGCGCGCATATCGACTTCGGTGTATCGGAGCGGACCGGGATCGAGGGTCTGCGATTGCTTGACCGGTGAGGGCGCCGGGCAATGGTCGCCACACTCGGCCGCACGTTCGACGACGGGGCGTGCTGAAGGTGGTGGGGAGGGTGTTTGGCGTCGGTCGATGAGGGGCGTGGGTGCGGTTTGTGGTGGTGTGGTGATGGGTGCGCGGGGATCGTCGTGGTGAGGTAGTGGGTGCGCGGGGATCGTCGTGGTGAGGTAGTGGGTGCGCGGGGATCGTCGTGGTGAGGTAGTGGGTGCGCGGGGATCGTCGTGGTGAGGCAATGGGTGTGCGGGGATCGTGGTGGGTGGCGGGCGGTGGTGCCTGTCGATGGGCCTGTCATCTGCCGCACCTGGAGGCAGGGCGGTGGCAGTTTGAAGCTGTTGGTATGGCGCGGTGAGGGTGGCGGAGAGGACGTTGTCGTCGGTCGATGACGTCGTGCCGTTGGTGCCGTTGGTGCCGTTGGTGGCGGAGTGCGGTGGGAGGCGTGGTGGCGGGACGTGGCGGGCGGCGGCGCCCGTCGGGTGGCCTCGTCATCGGCTTTGGTGGCAGGGTGCCGGACGATCGAGGCAGGTTGGTCACCTACGCGACGTAGCCGGTGGTCCGTGTCCGGCGAGTATCGCGGGCGCACGTCGGTCGGTGCGGCCTCGTCGTGGCGGTTTCTGCGGCCGGTCGTCTAACAGAACGTGCCGCAGGTCTTGCCGGCCGAGGTAGCTGCGTTACGGCAACCCGCTCGGTGTGCCCCCCGGGTGGGCGGGGTGCCGCACCGTCAGCGGCCTACGGCGTAGCCCTGCTGGGCTCGGGCGTTCGCGCCTGCACGCAGCAGACCGGTCTCCAGGTTGCGTGACACGGCCGACATCCGTCCCAGTGACCATGGGTCCACCGTCAGCACGTCGTGGCCTCGGCGCCTCAGCTCGTCTACCGCTTCGCCTACGCGGTCCTCGACCAGTAGCTGGGTGCCGGTCGCCCTCGGGTAGAACGAGGACGCGAACGCGGTGGTGTGCCAGGTGGGGGAGTCGATGGCCTCCTGGAGGTTCATCCCGTGGACCGCGTGGTTGAGGAAGAAGACGAGCTGCCACTGGTCCTGCTGGTCGCCGCCCGGTGTGCCGAACGACAGCTGCACGCCCTCCTTCGTCGCGAAGGAGGGGGACAGGGTGGTGCGGGGGCGCTTTCCCGGTGCGAGTGTGTTCGGGAGGTCCTCCTCCAGCCAGAACATCTGTGCCCGGGTGCCCAGGCAGAACCCGAGCGACTCGATGGTGGGGGAGCTCTGTAGCCACCCGCCCGACGGCGTCGCCGAGATCACGTTGCCCCACCGGTCGGCGACGTCGAGGTGGCAGGTGTCGCCACGCGTCGTGCCCCACCGGCTGACGAACGGTTCGCCGCGGCGGTACTGCGGTGGTTCCGGGTCCTGCAGGGTGCCGCCGCTGCCGCCCAGCGTCGGTTCGCCGATGCCCAGGCCCAGCGGGGCGGTGCCGCCTTCCAGTACGTACTTCGGCAGGCGGCCCAGGCCGTTGCGCAGCGCGGGGCCCGCGGTCTCGTCGACCAGCTTCGCGCGTTCGGCGGCGTAGGCGGGATCGAGCACGGCGGTCAGGTCGGCGCCGTCGCCGTAGGTGGCGTCCCGGTCGGCGAAGGCCAGTTTCGCCACCTCCACCACGCGGTGGAGCTGGGCCGCGGTGGCCGGGCCGGGCAGGTCGCCCATCGCCTCCAGCATGGCCAGTTGTTGCAGCAGCACCGGTCCCTGGCTCCACGCGCCGACCTTGTGCACCTGCCAGCCGAACGCGTCCATGCTCACCGTCGGCTCGTAGCCGGGCCGCCACGCCGCGAGGTCGGCACCGGTCAGCAACCCCGTGTGGTGCCTGCCGGAGTCGTCGATGACCTCGGTGCGGCAGAACGCGTCGATCGCCTCGGCCACGAAGCCCTCGTACCACGCGCGGCGGGCCGCCTCCAGCTGCGCCTCCCGGTCGGGTCCGGCGGCTTCGGCTTCCCGCAGCAGACGGCGGTAGGTCTCGGCCAGCGCCGGGTTGCGGACGAGGTCGCCCGCCTTCGGCGTCGGCAGCCACAGCCGTGCGGAGCTGGGCCAGTGCGCGGTGAACAGCTCGGCGACCGTGCCGATGGTGTCCACCACCGCCTGCACGACGGGATGCCCGTGCTCCGCGTAGCCGATCGCGGCGTCGAGGACCTCACGCAGCGGCATGGTGCCGTGGTCACGCAGCAGCGTCAGCCACGCACCCAGCGCACCTGGCACCGTCGCCGCCAGCAACCCCGTGCCGGGCACGACGTCCAGCCCCAGGTCCCGGAAGCGCGCCGTCGTCGCCGCGGCAGGCGCCACGCCCTGTCCACAGAGGACTCGCGGCGTCGGGTCGTCCGCCGTCACGAAGATCGCGGGCACCTCGCCGCCCGGACCGTTCATGTGCGGTTCGCACACGTGCAGCGTGAACGCCGCGGCGGCAGCCGCGTCGAAGGCGTTGCCCCCGCGCTCGAGGATGGCCATACCCGCCGAGGAGGCGAGCCAGTGGGTGGAGGCCACCATGCCGAACGTGCCTGCCAACTCCGGACGCGTCGTGAACACGTGATCACGCTAGCCGTTGGTCCCCCGCACTCCGCAAGAGCCAGCCGCAGGCATTTTGCTGACGTCCGGTACCCCCGACGGGTATAGTCCACGCCAGCACCACCATCCACCGGAAGGGCGCGGCCATGCGGGGCTACACCAGCGACAAGGACGGCTACCTGAAGCGTCTTCGCCGCATCGAGGGCCAGATCCGCGGCCTCCAGCGCATGGTGGAGAACGACGAGTACTGCATCGACGTCCTGACCCAGATCTCGGCCGCCACCAAGGCGTTGCAGGCCGTGTCGCTCGGCCTGATGGACGAGCACCTCAGGCACTGCGTGGCCCAGGCCCTTGCCGACGGCGGCAAGGACGCCGACGAGAAGGTCCGTGAGGCGAGCGATGCCATCGCCCGGTTGGTTCGTTCCTGATCTCCTTCCGGTACTTGGTCCTCAGTGGACCATTGGTCGGTTTTGTGTTGTCGCGACAGGGAGGCGTTCGTCAGCGGACGCCGCGTGGACGGAACTGGATGCTGATGCGAGGACCGACGGGTCGGCTCGTCTTCGGCACGGCGTGCTCCCACGTGCGTTGGCAGGAGCCACCCATGACGATCAGGTCGCCGAGGCCCAGGGCGTAGCGGAGGGTCTGGCCGCCTCCGCGCGGCCGGAGTAACAGGGCCCTCGGCGCGCCGACCGAGACGATCGCCACCATGGTGTCCTCGGTGTTGCCCCGGCCGATCCGGTCGCCGTGCCACGCCACGCTGTCCCTGCCGTCGCGGTAGTAACACAGGCCCGCCGTGCGGAAGGGCTCGCCCAGCTCGTCGGCGTAGTGGGCGGACAGCTCCGCGCGTGCCCGGGTCAGCACCGGGTCCGGGAGTGGGTCCGTCTCGTCGTAGAAGCTCAGCAACCGCGGGACATCCACCCTGCGGTCGTACATCTGGCGGCGTTCTGCTCGCCATGGCACCCCGCTCGCCAGGCGCTCGAAGACCGTGCCCGCGCCGGTCAGCCAACCTGGACGTACGTCGACCCAGGCGCCGGCGGTCAGCGCGGTGCGGCGGATGGGCGCCAACGAGCGCAAACCGACGTCGTCCAGGTCGTCGAGGAGTGATGTCTGCAGTGCTGCCATGCGGACCACGATACACTCGGAATCGAACGCCTGAGCGAGGCTGACACGAAGGTGTGGACGGTCGCCCCGGGTGGGTGATGAGGGGTCAGACGGACTCGGCGAACTCGATCCGGTCCGTGGTCCACACCCGGGAGCGCTCGCTCAACGTCAGGCCTATCCCGGCCCGCGTGGGCACCAGCACGGTGCCGTCCCTGACCTCGAGGCGCTCGTTGAACAGCGGCTCCAACCACGTCACGTGCTCGACCCACGCGGTGCCCGGGTAGGCGGCGGCCAGGTGCACGTGCAGCTCGGCGGCGAAGTTCGGGGCGATGGCGAGCCGTTTGTGGTCGGCCAGCGCCGCGACCCGCAGGAACGGCGTGATGCCGCCGATCCTCGGCGCGTCCGGCTGCAGCACGTCGCCGCCGTCCGCCGCCATCAGCGACCACAGCGAGTCCACGCTGGTCAGCACGTCTCCCGTGGCGACCGGTGTGTCGAGCGCTGCGGCCAGCGCCGCGAGACCCGGGGTGTCGTGCGCGTCCAGCGGCTCCTCCAGCCACGTCAGGCCCAGCGGCTCCAGCGCGCGGCCGACCCGCAGTGCCGTGCCCCGGTCCCACTGCTGGTTCGCGTCCGCCATCAGCGGCACCGCCTGGCCGAGGCGCTCACGGACGTACGCGACCGCCTCCGGCTGGCCCAGCTCGACCTTGATTCCGCCGACGCCCTGTGCCAGCGACTCGAGCGCACTCTCGACTATCTCGGCAGGCGGACCGCCGAAGGTGTGGTAACAGGAGACCGCGTCGCGGTGTGTGCCGAGCAGCTTCGCGAGGGGCAGGTTGGCGCGCTTCGCCTTGAGGTCCCACAGGCCGACGTCGACGGCCGCGATCGCCTGGGTCGCGAGCCCGCCTCGGCCCGCGGACGCACCCGCCGCGGCCAGCTTCTCCCACACCCGGCCGATGTCGCTCGGGTCCTCGCCGAGCAGCAACGGGGCGATCTCCTTGGCGTGCGCGTAGAGGGCTGGACCGCCCGCGCGCTTCGCGTAGCTGAACCCGAGTCCCGCGTGGCCGTCCGTCGTGCCCAGCTCGGCGAAGAGGAACGCTACCTCGGTGAGGGGCGGCACCTTCGCGTCGCTGACCGGGGACGGCAGCGGGAGGAACGCCAGCGACAGCCGGACACGGTCAATTCGGTCTCCTGTGCGCACCCCGCTAACCCTATCGTGGTGTACATTTGTACATGTACAAATGTACATGTACTGGGAGTAGCTCAGATGCCCTATGTGTTCCTGCTGGCCGCGATCGCCTTCGAGGTGCTCGGGACCAGCCTGCTCAAGGCGACCGAGGGGTTCACCCGCCTCGTGCCGACGGTGGTGTGCCTCGTCTCGTACGTGGTCGCGTTCGCGGCCCTGGCCTGGGCGGTCAAACACGAGCTGCCGGTCGGGGTCGCCTACGCCATGTGGGCGGGCCTCGGCACGGCCGCGATCGTCGCCGTCGGCGCCGTGTTCCTGCACGAGCCGATCAACTTCCAGAAGGTCGTCGGTGTGGTGCTGGTCATCGGTGGCATCGTCGTTCTCAACCTCGGAGGTGCCCATTGACCCCGCGACGTGACCCGGAAGCCCGGCGGCACAGGATCGTCACCGCCGCGGTGCGTGCCATCGCCGAGGACGGCGTCGGCAACGTCACCCACCGCAGGATCGCGGCACTCGCCGACGTCCCGCTGGGCTCGACGACCTACTACTTCCCGACGCTCGACGACCTGGTCGCCGCGGCGCTGCGTGAGGCGGTCGAGTACTCCCGCGCGGGCCTGGAGGCGTGGGCCGAGGAGCTGATCGTCAGCCGCGACCTGCCCGCCACGTTCGTCGACCTCGCGACCCGCTACCTCGAGGACCGCGCGCAGGCGCTCCTCGAGTACGAGGTGTGCCTCGCGGCGGCCCGCACGCCGGAGCTGCGACCCGCCGCCCAGCTGTGGATCGACGGTCTGCGCGGCATCTGCGCGCGGTTCGCCGGCCCGGAACGCGGGTTCGCGCTCGCGGCCATGCTCGACGGCTACCTGTTACAGGCACTCGTCAGCGACGGCCCGCTCGACACCGAAGGGCTCCGAGCGGGCGTCGCCGCGCTGGTCAGCCTCCGAACAGCGGCAGGACAGACTTGATCGTCTGGTACAGCGCGTAGACGATCGGGATCCCGACGACCAGCCACGAGACCACCAGGCGGGCGGTCTGCCCGCCCGTCTGCTCGGCGGTGTGCTCAACGGGGTCGGACATGCTGGTTACCTCCTGGCCGCCGGGGTGGATTCGTCGCCCGCTTCGGCGAACGCGTCACTGTGCGCCTCCTCGTGGAACCGCTCGGCCACCGGCCGGATCAGCAGGTTGGCCACGAAGCCGACCGCGAGGACGCCGATCATGGTGAACAGCGCGGGCCGGTAGTCGGAGTACACGAGCTCGCCGGGTTTCCCCCGTGCGTCGAGGAAGCCGTTGACGATGAGCGGGCCCGCTACGCCTGCAGCGGACCACGCGGTCAGCAGCCTGCCGTGGATGGCGCCGACCTGGTAGGTGCCGAACAGGTCCCGCAGGTACGCGGGCACGGTCGCGAAACCGCCGCCGTAGAAGGAGATGATGACACCGGTGATGAGCACGAACACCGCGGTCGCGCTGTGCCCGGCGAGCGCGAGCAGCAGGTACAGGACCATGCCGACGCCGAGGTACATGACGTAGGTCGGCTTGCGGCCCAGGAAGTCCGAAGTGGACGACCACGCGAAGCGGCCCGCCATGTTGAAGATGGACAGCAGACCGACGAACCCGGTCGCCGCCGTCGCGGCGACCGACGAGGTGTCACCGTCGCGGAAGAAGTCCTGGATCATCGGGCCCGCCTGCTCCAGGATGCCGATGCCCGCGGTCACGTTGCAGAACAGGACCACCCACAGCAGCCAGAACTGCGGCGTCTTGATCGCGTTGGCCGCCGAGACGTGCGAGGTGGTGACGAGCGGCTTCGACTTCAGCTTCGCCGGGTCGAAACCGGCGGGCTGCCAGCCCGGCGCGGGCACCTTCACGTTGAAGACGCCGAACATCATCACGACGAAGTAGACGATGCCGAGCGTGAGGAACAGCAGGGCCACCGCGTTGCCCGCCGGGACCGACTTCGCGTTCGACGGGTCGTAACCGCTGTCGTACAACGACATCAGCTGCCGGGACAGCGGCGAGGCGACCAGTGCGCCGCCACCGAAGCCCATGATCGCCATGCCGGTCGCGAGGCCGGGGCGGTCCGGGAACCACTTGATCAGCGTGGACACCGGCGAGATGTAGCCGATGCCCAGGCCGATGCCGCCGATGAAGCCGTAGCCCAGGTACACGAGCCACAGCTGCGACGTCGCGATGCCCAGCGCGCCGACGAGGAAACCCGTTGCCCAGAAACAGGCGGCGGTGAACATGGCCGCGCGCGGCCCGACCCGCTCGACCCACGTGCCCATCACCGCGGCCGAGACGCCCAGCATCACGATCGCGATCGAGAAGATGATGCCGATCGCGGTGAGGCTGGTGTCGAAGTGGGCGACCAGCGCGGTCTTGTAGACGCTGGTCGCGTACGCCTGCCCGATGCAGAGGTGGACGGCGAGCGCGGCCGGGGGGATCAGCCACCTGCTGTATCCCGGTTTGGCAATCGTGTGTTCGCGGTCGAGGAACGACAGCATGGCCATGACGCACCTCCGTGTGCTGCCCCGGCATGATCGATGCGGACGGTACTGAGCCGGTGATTGAACGTCAAACCATTCTGGTTGATCGGGCAATAACCGACACCTATTAGAGATACTTCTTCAGCAGCTGGTCCAGCTCGGCCTGCATATCGACGCGCCTCGTCGCGTCGAGCATCGCCCTGGCCAGCATGGGTTCCGGGTCCCGGTCGGCGAGGACCAGCCCGACCTGGTGGGCGAGACGGGGCCGGTTGAGTGGTACGACCTTCAGGCCTTCCGGCACGCCGAACAGGTACAACCAGGCGTGCGCGATGACGCTGGACCAGCGGCCGGTCGCCACGTGCGCGTAGATGGCCGAGACGGTGTCGGTCTCGACGGACGCGGTGACGGTCACGCCCGCCTCCGCGAAGTTGCGGTCGAGGATCCTGCGGTTCTGCATGACCGACGACAGCAGGCACAGCGGCGTGTCCACCAGCTCGCCCCAGCCGACCGAGTCACGGCCCGCGAACCGGCCGTCGGCGGGGGTGAGGAGCAGGTAGCGTTCGCGGTAGAGCGGCGTGACGCGGACGGTGCCGAGCGGCTCACCATCCACATAGGTCAGCCCGATGTCGAGGTCGAACTCGGCGAGCCGGTGCACGATCTCCCGTGAGGACAACGACTCGATGGAGATCCGCACCTGCGGGTGGTCCTCGAACATCGGCGCGGTCAGCAGCGACGCGATGGTCTGCGCGGTCGGGATGGCGCCGATGCGCAGCACGCCGGACAGGCCGCCACGCATGCTGGCCAGCTCGTGGCGCAGCGCGTCCTGCTCGGCGAGGATGCGGTGCGCCCACAGCAGCACCTGCTTGCCCTCCGGCGTGAAGCCCTCGAAACGCTGGCCCCGCTGGACGATCTGGACGTCCAGCTCGGCCTCGAGCTTGCGGATGGCGGCCGACAGCGCGGGCTGGGAGACGTGGCACGCCTCGGCGGCCCGCCCGAAGTGCCCCTCCCGCGCGAGCGCGCTCAGGTACTCCAGCTGGCGCAGCAACATGGGGGAAGCGTAACCGCCGCGGCCGTCCTACTGCGTGATGCGGATCGGGTTGACGATGTCCGCGGTGATCGTGAGCAGCATGACCGCGCCGCCGATCAGCACGAGGACCATCGTGACGCCGGACAGCTTCGTGTAGTCCACGGGGGCCGCCGCCGTCTGGCCCCTGCGGTCACGCAGCCAGTTGCGGACGTGCTCGTACCAGACGATCGCGATGTGCCCGCCGTCGAGCGGCAGCAGCGGCAGCAGGTTGAACACGCCCATGAAGAAGTTCAGCCCGGCGAGCAGCAGCAGGAACAGCTGCCACAGGCCCGCTTCGACCGCCTCGCCGCCGATCCGGCTCGCGCCGACCACGCTGACCGGTGTCTCCGGGTCGCGTTCGCCGCCGAAGATCGCGTGCACCACGGCCGGGATACGTTGGGGGAACTCGAGGAGCTTGTCGAAGGTCTGGCTGAACAACGTGCCCGCGAAGCTCGCCGTGCCGCCGACCGCCGACCAGCCGTCGTGGTCGAACGACGTGGTCGCGGTGACGCCCGCGACGCCGACCTGCGCCACCTCGGTCCTGCCGTCGGCGCCGGTCACCGGCCGGTCGACCTTCGGGACGTCGACGGTGAGGCGCAGGGTCTCGTCGCCGCGCATGACGACGAACGCCGTCGGGCCGCTGGAGTCCTGGATCCTGCTGACCATCGAGGTCCACGTCGGTGTGCTGACGCCCCCGACGGACAGGACCTCGTCGCCGGGACGCAGACCGGCGGACCGCGCGGGGCCCGACTCGCCGGGCGCGCACTTCTGGTTCGTGAGCTGTGCGGTGGTGCTCGCGTCGTGGACGCAGCCCGCGACCTGGGCGAGTACCGGCTTCTCGGCGACGTTCGGCAGGCCGAAGGTCAGGGCCATGACGTACAGGAGGACGAAGCCGAGCACGAAGTGGGTGAGCGGGCCGGTCGCCATGACCGCCGTGCGCTTCCACGTCTTCTGACGCCACATCGCACGCGGTTCGTCGGCCGGGTCGACCTCGTCGAGCGTGGTCATGCCCGCGATCTCGCAGAACCCGCCGAGCGGGATGGCCTTGAGGCCGTACTCGGTCCCGCCGCGGTGGAACGACCAGATCCGCGGTCCGAACCCGACGAAGTAGCGCCGCACCTTCATGCCGAACGCCTTCGCCGACAGCAGGTGCCCCGCCTCGTGCAGTGCGAGGGAAGCCCCGATGCACAACGCGAAGAGCACCACGCCGATGATGTACGCGAGCACTTCCGCCCCTCTCACCTGCCGTGCTGCGAGCGTACGCAGGACAGGTAAAGAGACTGTTCAGGTCCGTGTGGTGGCTACTCGGCCAGCGCCTCCAGGAGTGGTTCCCCGTACTTGGCCAGCTTGTTCTCACCGACGCCGCTGATCCTGCCCAGCTCCGCCAGTGACGTGGGCAGATCCGTGGCGATCTGGCGCAGCGTCGCGTCGTGGAAGATCACGTAGGCCGGCACGCCCTGTTCCTTCGCCGTGGCGGCGCGCCAGGCACGCAGCCGCTCGAAGATCGGTTGCGCCTGTGCGGGAAGCGCCTGCTGCGGTGCCTTGGTCCTCGCGGGCTTCGCCGCCTGCTTGGCCTCCTTGCGCAGGCGTACCTCCCGTCTGCGGGACAACACGTCCGCGCTCGCGTCGGTCAGGACCAGCGTGCCGTGGTCGCCCTCCACCGTCAGCAGGCCCTGCGCCAGCATCTGCCGGATCACGCCGCGCCACACGGGTTCGGCCAGTTCGGTGCCGACGCCGAACACCGTGAGCGACTCGTGGTTGAACTGCTGGACCTTCGCGGTCGGGCGGCCGAGCAGGATGTCGACGATGTGGCCGACGCCGAACTTCTGGCGGCGCTCCTTGTCGAGGCGGTAGACCGCCGACAGCACCTTCTGCGCGGGGATGGTGCCGTCCCACGACTCCGGCTGGGTCAGGCACGTGTCGCAGTTTCCGCACGGCTTCGCCTGCTCGTTGAAGTAGTTCAGGAGCTGGACCCGTCGGCACTCGACCGTCTCGCACAGGGCGAGCATGGCGTCGAGGTGGGTGCCGAGGCGGCGGCGGTGCGCGTCGTCGCCCTCGGAGGTGGCGATCATCTTCCGCTGCTGCACCACGTCCTGCAGGCCGTAGGCGAGCCATGCCGTGGACGCGAGTCCGTCGCGTCCGGCACGGCCCGTCTCCTGGTAGTAGCCCTCCACGGACTTGGGCAGGTCGAGGTGCGCGACGAACCGCACGTCGGGTTTGTCGATGCCCATGCCGAACGCGATCGTCGCCACCATCACCAGGCCGTCCTCGCGGAGGAACCGTGACTGGTTGGCCGCGCGGGTGCGGGCGTCGAGGCCCGCGTGGTAGGGCAGGGCCTCGATCCCGTTCTGCACGAGGAACTGGGCCGTGCGTTCGGTCGACGCACGTGACAGGCAGTACACGATGCCCGCGTCGCCCTTGTGCTCCGTGGTGAGCAGTTCGAGCAGCTGCTGCTCGGGACGGTTCTTCGCGACGATCCGGTACTGGATGTTGGGGCGGTCGAAGCTCGCGACGAAGTGGCGGGCGTCGTCGAGGTTGAGGCGGTGCGCGATCTCCTTGCGTGTTGCCTCGGTGGCCGTCGCCGTGAGGGCGATCCTGGGGACCTGGGGCCAGCGTTCGTGCAGGCGTGAGAGCTCGAGGTAGTCGGGGCGGAAGTCGTGGCCCCACTGGGCGACACAGTGCGCCTCGTCGATCGCGAACAGGGAGATCCTGCCCCGATCCAGGAGGCGCAGGGTGGAGTCGACCTTCAGGCGTTCCGGGGCGAGGTAGAGCAGGTCCAGCTGACCGGACAGGAACGCCTCCTCGACCTCGTGGCGCTGGCCGAAGTCCTGCGTGGAGTTGAGGAACCCCGCGCGGACGCCGAGTGCTCGCAGGGCGTCGACCTGGTCCTGCATGAGCGCGATCAGGGGGGAGACCACGACGCCGACGCCGGGGCGGACCAGCGCCGGGATCTGGTAGCAGAGGGACTTGCCGCCGCCGGTCGGCATCAGGACGAGCGCGTCGCCGCCGGAGACGACGTGGTCGATGATGTCCTGCTGGTTTCCCCGGAACGCGTCATAGCCGAACACGCGGCGAAGCGTGTCCAGCGCGGGCCTGTTGTCGGTCTCGGGGAGAGTCACGCGGCGATTCTATGGGTCCGGCCCGACAGCCCTCGGAAGTTGTCCACAGGCTGTGTCTAATTGGCTCGCTCCGCTCGCTGGTGAGTGGGCCTTCTCCCGGCGTCTTCCCTCCTGCGCGCGGAAGTCCCTGGGCTCGCTTCGCTCGCGCAGGGACTTCCGTGCTCGTCAGTCCAGACGCCGGCGGCCCGCTCACGGTGTTGGTTTGGCTCGCTCCGCTCGCGGTGAGCGGGCCTTCA
>NZ_SOCP01000040.1 GCF_004364325.1 Actinophytocola oryzae
GGGGCGGCCCAAGGGTGTGGTGGTCGAGCACCGGTCGCTCACCAACTACGTGGTGCGGTGCGCGACCGCCTACCCCAGCCTGCGGGGTGCCACGCTGCTGCACGCGTCGATCTCGTTCGACGCGATCGTGACGGGACTGTACGGCGCGCTGACCTCGGGCGGTCTGGTGCACGTGGCGGCCTTCGACGACACGCTGGCCGAACGTGCGCGCCGGGACGGGGTGTCGTACACGTTCGTCAAGATGACGCCCGCGCACCTGTCGTTCGCGATGGACGCATTGCCCGAGGACTTCGGCCCGTCGGTGCAGTTGATGGTGGGTGGCGCTGCCGCGGGACGCACCGAGCTGGAGCGCTGGCGGGCGTCCCATCCGGGTGTGTCGATCGTGAACCACTACGGCCCGACCGAGGTCACCGTCGGCTGCACCGACTATCCGGTCCCGGAAGACGGTCTGGCGGACGGCCCGGTGCCCATCGGGAAGCCGATGACGAACATCCGGGCGTTCGTGCTCGACGGTCGGTTGCGACCGGTGCCACCGGGTGTGGCGGGTGAACTGTATTTCGCGGGTCTGGGCGTGGCGCGGGGTTATCTGGGGCGTAGCGGTTTGACGGCCGACCGGTTCGTGGCGTGTCCGTTCGGGTCGGGCGAGCGGATGTACCGGACCGGGGACGTGGCCAGGTGGCGGGAAGACGGGAACCTGGAGTTCCTGGGGCGCGCCGACGACCAGGTGAAGATCCGCGGTTTCCGCGTGGAACCGGCCGAGATCCAGGTGGTGCTCGCCGGGCACGACCACGTGGCGCAGGCGGTCGTGACAGTGCGCGCCGAGGCACACGGTGACCCCCGCCTGGTCGCCTATGCCGTCGCGGCGAGCACCACTCCCGCGGCACTGCGTGAGTACCTGCGGGAACGGTTGCCGGACTACATGGTGCCGGCCGCGGTGGTGCTGCTCGGTTCGCTGCCGCTGACACCGAACGGCAAGGTCGACCACTCGGCACTGCCCGCACCCGACTTCACCACGACTGCCGGCGTCGCCGCCCCGCGCAAGCCGCACGAGGAGCTGCTGTGCGGGCTGTTCGCCGAGGTTCTCGGGCTGGCGAGGGTCGGCATCGAGGACAGTTTCTTCGACCTGGGTGGGCATTCGCTGCTGGCGACGCGGTTGGTGTCGCGCGTTCGCGCGGTGCTCGGCGTCGAGCTGTCGGTCCGTGCCGTGTTCGAGTCCGGCACGGCCGCCGCGCTGGCGCGGCTCACCGAACGCGCGACCGGGGTCGCACGGCCCGCGCTGACACCGGTCACGCGGCCGGAGCGTGTGCCGCTGTCGTTCGCCCAGCAACGCCTGTGGTTCCTGCACCAGCTGGAAGGGGCCGACCCCGCCTACAACGTGCCGATCGTGCTGCGGATGACCGGCGACCTGGACACGGCCGCACTGCGCGCGGCACTGGCCGACGTCGTCGCGCGGCACGAGCCGCTGCGGACGGTCCTCACCGAGGTCGACGGCGAACCGGTGCAGACGATCCTGGCACCCGACGTCGACGTGCCGCTCCCCGTGACCGAAGTGGACGGTGCGAACGTGGCCGAGGCAGTGTGGCGCCCGTTCGACCTGGCAGGTGAGCTGCCGTTGCGTGCGTCGCTGTCGCGGGACGGGAACGAGTGGGTGTTCGCGCTGGTGCTGCACCACATCGCCAGCGACGGCTGGTCGATGGCCCCGTTGCTGCGGGACCTCTCACGCGCCTACGCGGCACGGGTGGCCTGCGCGGCACCGGACTGGTCGCCGTTGCCGGTGCAGTACGCGGACTACGCGGTGTGGCAGCGGGAGCTGCTGGGGAGTCTCGACGATCCCGGTAGTGCGGTGGCGCGGCAGGTGGAGTTCTGGTCGCACCGGCTCGCCGGGTTGCCGGAGCAGGTGAGCCTGCCGGGTGATCGTCCGCGCCCCGCGGTGGCCTCCCATCGCGGGGCCGTGCTGGCTTTCGAGATCGATCCCGTGGTGCACGGGCGGGTCGTGGCGGCGGCGCGGGCGGCGGGCGCGAGTGTGTTCATGGTGCTGCAGGCGGCGCTCGCGGGACTGTTGACGCGCATGGGCGCGGGCACGGACATCCCGATCGGCTCACCGGTCGCGGGCCGGATGGACGAGGCACTCGACGAGCTGGTCGGCTTCTTCGTGAACACCTTGGTGTTGCGGGCCGACACGGGTGGTGATCCGTCGTTCGCGGAGCTGCTGGGTCGGGTGCGGGAGACGGCGTTGTCGGCGTATGCCAATCAGGATGTGCCGTTCGAGCGGTTGGTGGACGTGCTGAACCCGCACCGGTCGTTGGCGCACCACCCGTTGTTCCAGGTCATGCTGGTGTTGCAGAACAACGTCGAGGCGAGCCTGGAACTACCCGGCCTGACCGTGACTCGCGAGCGGGTCACGGGCCGGAGCACCCGGTTCGACCTGACGTTCGCCCTCCGCGAGCGTCGTGACGAGCACGACGGGCCCACCGGCATGACCGGGCGAGTCGAGTACAGCACCGACCTGTACGACCGAAGCACGATCGAGTCCCTGGTCGCCCGGTGGCTGCGGTTGCTGGACGCCGTGACACGCGACGTGCGCCTGCCGCTGAGTGGCATCGACCTGATGACGGACACCGAACGCCGCCGGGTGCTGGTCGAGTGGAACGACACGGACCGGGAGTCCACCGCGCTGCCGGTGCCCGCCCTGTTCGAGCGGCAGGTGGCGCGGACACCCGACGCGGTGGCGGTGGAGTTCGAGGACGAGTCGGTCGGCTACGCCGACCTGAACGCGCGGGCCAACCGGCTGGCCCACCGGCTGATCGCGTCGGGCGCTGCGCCGGAACGCGTCGTGGCACTGGCCGTGCCGCGTTCCGTGCGGATGGTCGTCGCCCTGCTCGCGGTGTTGAAGTCGGGGGCGGCCTACCTGCCGGTCGATCCGGAGTACCCGGCCGAACGCATCCGGTACATGCTGGCCGACGCCGACCCGGTGTGCGTGCTCGACGCCGAGGAACCCGACGTGTCAGGCATGCCGGACGACGATCCGCGCGTCCCCGGGCTCACGCCGGACAGCCCCGCCTATGTCATGTACACCTCGGGCACGACCGGTACCCCCAAGGGCGTCGTGCTGCCACACCGCGCGCTGGCCAACCTGATGGCGGCCACCGACCAGGAGCTGGCGGTACCCGCGGCAGGGGTTCGCACGGCCCAGTTCACCTCGCTGAGCTTCGACGTCTCCGCCCAGGAGATCCTGTTCGCGCTGCTGTCCGGCAGGACGCTCGTCGTGCCGGACGCGGACACCCGACGGGACATGACCGCGTTCGCCGTGTGGCTCGACGACCGGGCGGTCACCGAACTCTTCGCCCCCAACCTGGTGATCGACGCGGTGTGCGAGGCCGCGGACCAGGCGGGCAGGACGTTGCCCGCGCTGCGCCGGGTGATCCAGGCCGGTGAGGCGTTACGGCTGGACGGCCGCGTCCGCGGCTTCTGCCGGGCGGGCGGCCGGCGGCTCTACAACCACTACGGCCCAACCGAAACCCACGTCGCCACGTCGTGCCCGCTCCCGGAGGATGTCGCGGACTGGCCGAGCAGGGCACCCATCGGCGTGCCGGTGCCGAACCTGCGGGCGTACGTACTGGACGACGGCCTTCGACCGGTGCCACCCGGTGTCGTCGGCGAGCTGTACCTGGTCGGTGCCGGCCTCGCTCGGGGCTACTGGCGCAGGCCCGCGTTGACGGCGGGCCGGTTCGTGGCCAACCCCTTCGGATCGGGCGAGCGGATGTACCGCACCGGGGACGCGGTCCGCTGGCGCGACGGGCAGCTGGAGTACCTGGGGCGCACCGACGACCAGGTGAAGATCCGCGGGTTCCGGGTCGAGCCGGCCGAGGTCGAGGCCGTGCTGGCCGCGCAGGACGGCGTGTCCCGGGCCGTCGTGACGGCCTGGAACGACCGGCACGACGAGCCGAGCCTCGTGGCGTACGTGGTGCCGGACGCTGCGCGACCCACCACGGACGCGGCGCTGCGTGCGGCACTGGGGGACCGGCTGCCGAACTATCTCGTGCCCGCCGCGATCGTCCTGCTGGACACGCTGCCGCTGTCCGCCAACGGCAAGGTCGACCGCGGGGCACTGCCCAGGCCGGACTTCGCCGCCCGCGCCGGCCGCCACACCGGCGGGCCGAGCAACCCGCAGGAGGAGCTGTTGTGCGGGTTGTTCGCCGAGGTGCTGGGGTTGCCCGAGGTCGGGGTGGCGGACGGGTTCTTCGATCTGGGTGGGCATTCGCTGTTGGCGACGCGGTTGGTGTCGCGGGTGCGTGTGGTCATGGGCGTGGAGCTGTCGGTGCGGGCGGTGTTCGAGGCACCCACGGTCGCCGGGCTGGCGCGGCTCGCCGGTGCCGCGGGCGGCGTCGTGCGGCCCGCGCTGACGCTCGCGCCGCGACCCGAACGACTTCCCCTGTCGTTCGCACAGCAGCGCCTGTGGTTCCTGCACCGGCTCGAAGGCGCGAACCCGCTCTACAACATCCCGATCGCGGTTCGCCTCACCGGCGACCTCGACCCGGACGCACTGCGTGCCGCGCTGTCCGACGTGGTCGGCAGGCACGAAGCACTGCGCACCGTGTTCACCGAACTCGACGGTGTGCCGACACAGACCGTCCTCGACCCGCCTGATGTGCCGCTGCCGGTGGTGGACGTCGGCTCGGCCGACCTGCCCGACGTGTCGGACGTCGTCGGGTACCGCTTCGACCTCGCGACCGACCTCCCCGTGCACGCCGTGCTGTACCGGCTCACCGACGCCTGGGTGCTGGTGCTCGTGGTGCACCACATCGCGGGCGACGGCTGGTCGATGGCACCGCTGCTGCGCGACCTCGCGACCGCCTACACGGCCAGGGCTGGGGGCAGGGGACCGGGGTGGCGTCCGCTGCCGGTCCAGTACGCCGACTACGCCGTGTGGCAACGCGAGCTGCTCGGCGACCTCGACGACCCGCACAGCACCATCGCGGCGCAGGTCGACCACTGGCGGCGTGCCCTCGCCGACCTGCCGGAGCAGGTCGGGCCCCCGACCGACCGGCCCCGGCCACGCGTGGCGGCACACCGGGGCGCGAACATGACGTTCGAGATCGACGCGGCCGTGCACGCGCGGATCGTCGAGGTCGCCCGGGCAGGCGGGGCGAGTGTGTTCATGGTGCTGCAGGCCGCGCTCGCCGGGCTGCTGACCCGGCTGGGGGCCGGCACGGACATCCCGATCGGGTCGCCGGTGGCGGGCAGGCTGGACGACGCGCTCGTCGAGCTGGTGGGTTTCTTCGTCAACACCCTGGTGTTGCGCACCGACACCTCCGGCGATCCGACGTTCGCCGAGCTGCTGGGCCGCGTCCGGGAGACGGCGTTGTCCGCCTACGTCAACCAGGACGTGCCGTTCGAACGGCTGGTCGACGTCGTCAACCCGAACCGGTCGCTCGCGCACCACCCGCTGTTCCAGATCATGTTGGTGCTGCAGAACAACGCCGAGGCACGCCTCGACCTGCCCGGGCTGACCGTCACCAGGGAACGCGTCACGACCGGCCACGCCCGCTTCGACCTGACGTTCAGCCTTCGTGAGCGTCGCGGTGCGGACGGCGCACCCGCCGGCCTGTCCGGCCGTGTCGAGTTCAGCACCGATCTCTTCGACCGGGAGACGGTCGAGTCGCTGGTCGGGCGGTGGGTCCGGTTCCTGGCGGGCGTCACCCACGACGTGCGGCAGCCGCTGCATTCCGTCGCCCTGCTCACCGAGCGGGAAGCGCACCGGCTGCTGGTCGAGTGGAACGACACCGTCGTCGAGCCGCCGCCGGGCACCGTGCCGACGTTGTTCGAGCGGCAGACCGCGGGAACGCCCGACGCGGTTGCCGTCGTGTCGGCCTCCGGGCCCACCACCTACGCGGAGCTGAACACGAGGGCCAACCGGCTGGCCCGGCGGCTGATCGAGTTCGGGGCAGGCACAGAACAGTGTGTCGCCGTGGCCGTGCCGCCGTCCGCCGACCTGGTCGTCGCGCTGCTCGCCGTGCTCAAGGCGGGTGCGGTGTACCTGCCGGTCGCCCCGGACTATCCACCCGATCGCATCCGGTTCATGCTGGCCGACGCGCGGCCGGTCTGCGTCGTGTCCACACAGGACGTTCTCGGCGCGCTCCCCGAGTTGCGCGGGCTGGCGGCCGTCCGCGTCGACGAGCCGCTCGACGGCCACGCCGGGCACGACGTCACCGACACCGACCGTGTTCGTCCACTGCGTGCCGGCAGCGCGGCGTACGTCATCTACACGTCCGGCACGACCGGCCGCCCCAAGGGTGTCCTGGTCTCGCACCGCGGCGTGCCGAACCTGGCGGCCGCGATGGCGAGGCGGGCAGGCGTGACGGCAGGCAGCCGGATGCTCCAGTTCGCGTCGGCCAGTTTCGACGCCGCCCTCGCCGAGACACTCATCGCGCTGCTGGCAGGCGCGACGCTCGTGTTGCCGGACAGCAGGGCGACCGGCGGCGAGCTGGCGGCGTTCGTCGACCGGCACGCCGTCACCCACGCGACGCTGCCGCCCGCGGTGCTGGCGACGCTTCCTGTCGACGGTGTGCCGAGCCTGACGACCGTGGTGCTGGTCGGCGAGTCCGTCCCGGCGGACCTGGTGTCCCGCTGGTCGGTCGGCCGCCGCCTGGTCAACGGCTACGGCCCCACCGAGACGACCGTCGGTGCGACGGCGAGCGGTCCACTCGGGCAGGACGGGCCGGTCCCGATCGGGCGCCCCCTGGACAACACCCGGGTGTTCGTGCTGGACGACCGGCTGCGGCCGGTGCCGCCGGGGGTCGTCGGCGAGCTGTACGTCACCGGTCTCGGCCTGGCGCGGGGATATCTCGGGCGGCCGGGGTTGTCGGCGGGCCGGTTCGTGGCGTGTCCGTTCGGTTCCGGTGAGCGGATGTACCGCACGGGGGACCTGGCGCGGTGGCGTCGTGACGGTCAGCTGGAGTTCGCCGGACGGTCGGACGACCAGGTGAAGATCCGGGGTTTCCGCGTCGAGCCCGGCGAGGTGGCGGCAGTGCTGTCCACCCACGAGTCGATCGCGCGGGCCGTCGTCACCGTCCGCGAGGACCAGCGCGGTGAACCCGCACTGGTGGCCTACGCGGTGCCTGCCGGGGCCGGCGTGCCCGCGCCGGTGCTGCGTGAGTTCCTGCGTGAGCGCCTGCCCGACTACCTGGTGCCTGCCGCTGTCGTGGTCGTCGACGACGTGCCGCTGACCGTCAACGGCAAGGTCGACCTGCGGGCCCTGCCCAGGCCGGACTACACGGCACAGGCCGGCAGTGGCGGCGGCCCGCGGGATCCGCGGGAGGAGTTGTTGTGCGGGTTGTTCGCCGAGGTGCTGGGGTTGCCCGAGGTCGGGGTGGCGGACGGGTTCTTCGATCTGGGTGGGCATTCGCTGTTGGCGACGCGGTTGGTGTCGCGGGTGCGTGTGGTCATGGGTGTGGAGCTGTCGGTGCGGGCGGTGTTCGAGGCGCCCACGGTCGCGGGCCTGGCGCGACGGGTACGCGCCGCGGGCGCCGCGGTGCGCCCGCCGGTGGTGCCGATCGCCCGGCCGGAGCGGGTACCGCTGTCGTTCGCGCAGCAGCGCACGTGGTTCCTGCAGAAGTTCGAGGGGCGCAGCTCCACCTACAACGTCTCCCTCGCCCTGCGGATCGCCGGCGACCTCGACGTGACCGCGCTGAACTCGGCCCTGCGCGACGTCGCAGGCAGGCACGAGTCGCTGCGCACCGTGTTCACCGAGGTGGACGGCGAGCCCGCACAGACCGTCCTCCCCGTCGGCTCCGGCGGTCCGGTGTCGCTGTCCGATGTGGACAGTGAGGCGCTGCGTGACGCCATGGCCGTGTGTACCCGTCACAGCTTCGACCTGGCGAGCGAACCGCCCCTGCGGGCGTCGCTCCTGCGGGTCGCGGCAGGCGAGTTCGTGCTGGTGCTGGTGGTCCACCACATCGCCGCCGACGGGTGGTCGATGGCGCCCCTGTTGCGGGACCTGTCTCGGGCGTACGCGGCGCGGGTGGCCGGCGCGTCGCCGGACTGGACGCCGTTACCCGTGCAGTACGCCGACTACGCGGTGTGGCAACGGGAACTGCTCGGGGACCTGGACGACCCGGGCAGTCCGGTGGCCCGGCAGCTGGCGTACTGGTCACGGCAACTCGCCGACCTCCCCGAACAGGTCGGTCTGCCGGGAGACCGACCGCGCCCCGCGGTCGCGTCTCACCGAGGTGCCGGGATCGCCGTGCACATCGGTCCCGACCTGCACGACCGGATCCTGGCCGCCGCGCGGTCCGGCGGCGCGAGTGTGTTCATGGTGTTGCTGGCGGGTTTGGCCGGGGTGCTGGGCAGGTTGGGTGCGGGCTCGGACATCCCGGTGGGCACGCCGGTGGCTGGTCGTACCGACGAGGCGTTGGATGACCTGGTCGGGTTCTTCGTGAACACGTTGGTGTTGCGGACGGATACCGGTGGTGATCCGTCGTTCGCGGAGCTGCTGGGTCGGGTGCGGGAGACGGCGTTGTCGGCGTATGCCAATCAGGACGTGCCGTTCGAGCGGTTGGTGGACGTGCTGAACCCGCACCGGTCCCTCGCGCACCACCCGCTGTTCCAGATCATGCTGGTGGTGCACAACAACGCCGAGGCCGGTGCCGAACTGCCCGGCCTGCGCGTGACCCGGGAACGGGTGGCCGGGAGCGGTGAGGCACGGTTCGACCTGACGGTCAGCGTGCGTGAACAGCGGACCGCCGACGGCGCTCCCGACGGCATCCGGGGGTGGCTCGAGTACACGACCGACCTGTACGACCGGGAGACGGTCGAGGCGTTCGTCGGGCGGTGGGTGCGGCTGCTGGACGCCCTGACCCGGGACGTCGACCGCCGGGTGGGTGGGGTCGACCTGCTGTCCGGCGCGGAACGGCACCGGATGCTGATCGAGTGGAACGACACGGCACGGGACGTGCCGCCGGTGCCGGTCCCGGTGCTGTTCGAACAGCAGGCGGCACGCACACCGGACGCGGTCGCGGTGGAGTTCGAGGACCACACGACCACCTACGCGGAGCTGAACGCGCGAGCCAACCGGCTGGCCCGGCACCTCGCGGCGCTCGGGGCGGGGCCGGAGCGACTGGTCGGCCTTGCCGTGCCCCGGTCGGCGGACATGGTCGTGGCGCTGCTGGCGGTGCTCAAGGCAGGTGCCGCCTACCTGCCGATTGATCCCGGCCATCCGGCCGAACGGATCCGGTTGATGCTCGCCGACGCCCAGCCGGTGTGCGTTCTCACCGTCCGGCACGGCCTGCCGGGCGACATCGCGCCGGACGGCATCGTGCTGGACGACCCGTCGACGCGGGACACCGTCGCCGCCCTCGACGGTGGCGACCTCACCGACGCCGATCGCGTCGCGCCGCTGCGACCGGACAACGCGGCGTACGTCATCTACACCTCCGGCACCAGCGGCCTGCCCAAGGGTGTGGTCGTGTCCCACCGCGGGCTGCCCAACCTGGCGGCCGTCGCGGTGGACCGCTGTGCCGTCGGCCAGGACGACCGGGTGCTCCAGTTCGCGTCGCTCAGCTTCGACATCACCGTGTGGGAGGTGTGGCTGGCACTCGCGTCCGGTGCCCGGCTGGTGCTGCCGGACAGCGGCATGGCAGGCGACGAGCTTGCGGCGTTCATCGACCGTAACGCCATCACTTACGCGACGCTGCCGCCCGCCGTGCTCGCCACGCTGCCGGACGGTGCTCTGTCCAGTGTGGACACCATCCTGGTCGGCGGCGAGTCCGTGTCGGCGCCGCTGGTGTCCCGCTGGTCGGCGGGCAGGCGGTTGCTCAACGGCTACGGCCCGACGGAGACCACCGTCGGTGCCACGATGACCGGCCCGCTCGGCGACGTCGACGGGCAGGTGCCGATCGGCACGCCGATCGCCAACATGCGTGCCTACGTGCTGGACGACGGCCTGCTGCCGGTGCCGCCGGGTGTGGCGGGCGAGCTGTATCTCGCCGGTGCCGGCCTGGCCCGCGGCTACCTCGGGCGCCGGGGGCTGACCGCGGACCGGTTCGTGGCGTGTCCGTTCGGTGTGCCGGGGGAGCGGATGTACCGCACGGGCGACCTGGTGTGCCTGCGCCGCGACGGCGCCATGGAGTTCGTCGGGCGGTCGGACGACCAGGTGAAGATCCGCGGTTTCCGGGTCGAGCCAGGCGAGGTCGAGGCCGTGCTGTCCACGCACAAGACGGTCGCGCAGGCCGTCGTGACCGTTCGCGAGGACCTCCCGGGCGACCGGGGGCTCGTCGCCTACGTCGTGCCCTCGGACGCCGCCACGCACGGCGAACCGGCCGTGCTGCGCGAGTTCCTGCGGGAGCGGCTGCCCGAGTACCTGGTGCCATCGGCCGTCGTGGTCCTCGGCGCGCTGCCGCTGACCACCAACCGCAAGGTCGACCTGCGTGCCCTGCCCGCGCCCGACCTCGGCGCCACCGCGGGTCGCGGCGGCGCGGCCCGCGACCCGAGGGAGGAACTGCTCTGCGGGCTGTTCGCCGAGCTGCTCGGCGTGCCGAGGGTCGGTGTCCACGACGGGTTCTTCGACCTGGGCGGGCATTCGCTGCTGGCGACCCGGCTGGTGTCGCGGGTGCGTGCGGTGCTGGGGGTGGAGCTGTCGGTGCGGGCCGTGTTCGAGTCGCCGACCGTCGCCGGGCTCGCGCGCCGGGTACGCGCGGCCACCGGTGCGGCGCGCCCGCCGCTGGTGCCCGCCGCCCGGCCGGAGCGGATCCCGGTGTCGTTCGCGCAGCGGCGCCTGTGGTTCCTGCACCGGCTCGACGGCCCGAACTCCGTGTACAACATGCCGGTCGTGCTGCGGCTGACCGGCGACCTCGACCCGGCCGCACTGGGTGCCGCGCTGGCCGACGTGCTCGCCAGGCACGAGTCGCTGCGGACCACCATCACCGAGTTCGACGGCGTGGCCTGCCAGACGATCCTGCCCGCCGGCACCACGGCCGCGTTGCCCGTCGCCGACACCACGGGGGAGGACCTGCCGGGACTGGTCGCCGAGGTCGTCGGTCACCGGTTCGACCTCGCCGGGGAAATCCCCGTGCGTGCGGCGCTGTTCCGGCTCACCGACGCCTGGGTCCTCACACTCGTCGTGCACCACATCGCCACCGACGGCTGGTCGATGGGCCCGTTGCTGCGCGACCTGTCCCACGCCTACACGGCACGCGTCGCGGGCAACGCGCCCGTGTGGCCGGTGCTGCCGGTCCAGTACGCCGACTACGCGCTCTGGCAGCGGGAACTGCTCGGTGACCCGGACGACCCGGACAGCCCGGTCGCCGGTCAGGTGGCGTACTGGACCGAGGCCCTCGCCGGGCTGCCCGCGCAGGCCACCCTGCCCGGCGACCGGCCACGTCCCGCGGTCGCGTCCCATCGCGGCGCCGCCGTCCACGCCGACCTCGACGCCGGCCTGCATGCCCGCGTCGCGGCCACCGCTCTGGCAGGCGGGGCGAGTGTGTTCATGGTGTTGCAGGCGACGCTCGCCGCACTGCTGACCCGGCTGGGCGCGGGCACCGACGTGCCGATCGGCTCCCCGGTCGCGGGCCGGATGGACGAGGAAGTCGCCGACGTGGTGGGTTTCTTCGTCAACACCCTGGTGCTGCGCACCGACACCGGCGGCGACCCGACGTTCGCCGAACTGCTCGCCAGGGTGCGGGACACCGCGCTGTCCGCGTACGAACACCAGGACGTGCCGTTCGAGCGGCTCGTCGAGGTGCTCAACCCGCACCGGTCCCTCGCCCACCACCCGCTGTTCCAGGTCATGCTCGTGTTGCAGAACAACGCGGGCGCGGGCTTCGAGCTGCCCGGCGTGACGGTCAGCAGGCAGGATCGCGACACCGGCGCCAACTCGCGGTTCGACCTGACGTTCAGCCTCCGGGAACGGCGCGCCGGGGACGGGCAGCCCGCGGGCCTGAGCTGCTGGGTCGAGTACAGCACCGACCTGTACGACCGCGAGACCATCGAGTCGCTGCTGCGCCGGTGGGAGCTGCTCCTCGAGGCGGTCACGGCGGACCCCGGCCGGCGGCTCGGCGACGTCGACCTGCTCACGGCCGACGAACGGCGC
Source organism: Actinophytocola oryzae (assembly GCF_004364325.1). Lineage (GTDB taxonomy): Bacteria > Actinomycetota > Actinomycetes > Mycobacteriales > Pseudonocardiaceae > Actinophytocola > Actinophytocola oryzae. The sequence goes on from NZ_SOCP01000040.1 coordinate 12,086, forward strand.
ACGATCCTCACCGAATGGCACGCCACCCCGGTCGATCCGCCCGCCGACACCCTGCCGGCACTGTTCGAACGGCAGGTCGCGCGGACCCCGGACGCGGTCGCCGTCACCTGCGACGGCCGGTACCTCACCTACGCCGAACTGGACGTGCGTGCCAACCGGCTCGCGCGGTTGCTCGTCGAGCGTGGCGCGGGCCCGGAACGCGTCGTGGGCCTGTTGCTGCCCCGGTCGCCGGAACTGGTCGTGGCGATCCTGGCCGTGGTGAAGACGGGTGCGGCGTACCTGCCGATCGATCCGGACTACCCGGCGGGGCGCATCGAGCTGATGACGGCCGACACCCGGCCGGTCGCGGTGGTGGACAGGGCCACGGTCGACGAGTCGGCAGGCTGTCCCTCGGCGGCGGTCTCCCGTTCGCTCACCGTCGACAATGCCGCGTACATCATGTACACGTCGGGTACCACCGGGGTGCCGAAGGGCGTCGTCGTCTCGCACGCGGGCGTCGTCGGGCTCGCCCGTGCGGACTGCTTCGCGGGCGGCGCACACGAGCGGGTGCTGTCGCATTCGCCGTACGTGTTCGACGCGGCCACGTACGAACTGTGGGTGCCGCTCCTGTCCGGTGGCGGTGTCGTCGTGGCCACGGGCGATGTGGACGCCGACGCGGTGCGTGCCGCCGTCCGGCAGGGCGTCACCGCGATGTGGGTGACGTCCGGGTTGTTCGAGGTCCTCGCCGAGACCGCACCCGCCTGTTTCCTCGGGCTGCGCGAGGTGTGGACCGGCGGCGGTGTCGTGTCCCCGGCCGCCGTCGACCGGGTCCGGGCCGCCTGCCGCGATCTGAGCGTCGTGGACGGCTACGGGCCGACGGAGACCACCACGTTCGCCACCTGGCACCGCGTCACCGCCGAGCCGCCGCACGACCGCGTCCCGATCGGACGTCCGATGCCGGGCAAGCGGGTGTTCGTGCTGGACAGTGGCCTGCGGTTGGTGCCGCCGGGTGTGGTGGGCGAGCTGTACGTGGCCGGTGTCGGGGTGGCGCGCGGTTACCTCGGGCGCCCCGGCCTTAGCGCGGAACGGTTCGTGGCGTGTCCGTTCGGTGCCGCTGAGCGGATGTACCGCACGGGTGATGTGGTGCGGTGGCGTCGTGATGGGGAGCTGGAGTTCGTCGGGCGGTCCGATGACCAGGTGAAGGTGCGGGGCTTCCGGGTGGAGCCGGGCGAGGTGGAGACCGTGCTGGCCGCCCACGGTTCGGTCGCCGGCGTCGTGGTCGTCGCCAGGGAGATCACGCCGGGCGAGCGCGCGCTCGTCGCCTACGTGGTGCGGGCAGACGACTCGCCGGCCCTCGGCGAACGCCTACGCGAGTTCCTCCGCGAGCGCGTGCCCGACTACCTCGTGCCCTCGGCCTTCCTCGTGCTCGACGCCCTGCCGCTCACCCGCAGCGGCAAGGTGGACCGCGACGCGCTGCCCGACCCGGACTTCGCCGCGGTCGCCGGAACCGGCGGCGGGCCCCGCACGGCGCGGGAACGGTTGCTGTGCGGGCTTTTCGCGGAGGTCCTGCGGCTGCCGGAGGTGGGTGTCGGCGACAGGTTCTTCGACCTGGGCGGCGACTCGATCTCCGCGCTGCGGCTGGTCGCCCGGGTGCGTGAAGCCGGCCTTGTCGTCTCGGTGCGGGACGTGTTCGGCTCGCCGAGCCCGGGGGCGCTGGCCCTGGTGGCGACCGAGTCGACCACGGTCGCGGACGAGGACGACGTCGCCTTCGGCCCCGCCGAGCCGACGCCGGTCATGCGATGGCTGTTCGGCGGTCACGGGCCCTCGGTCGCCGGGTTCCACCAGTCGATGATGGTGGGCACCCCCACCGGCCTGACCGAAGCCGACCTGGTGGCCGGCGTGCAGGCGCTCCTGGACGAGCACGACGTGCTGCGCATGCGGGTCGACCACACCGGCCGACCGGAGATCCAGCCACCAGGCGCGGTACGGGCCACCGACCGCGTGCGGGTCGTCAACGGTACCGACGACGGTACCGACGACGGCACCACCGAGAACATCACCGGCGAGGCCAGAGCCGCCGTCGCCCGGCTGGACGCCGAGGCCGGGGTCATGGTTCAGGCCGTGTGGTTCGCCGAGCGCGGCCGGGTGCTGCTCGTCGCCCACCACCTCGTGGTCGACGGCGTGTCCTGGCGGGTCCTGGTACCCGACCTGCTGGCCGCCTGGCAGGCGGCGGCCACCGGAAGGACGTGGCGGCGCGGTCACCGTGGCACGTCGTGGCGGCGCTGGTCACGGCTGCTGCACGAGCAGGCCACCAGCCCGGCCCGGGTGGCGGAACTGGACCTGTGGGTGGGCATGGCCGACCCGGCCGGACTGCCGACCCCCCGGCCACTCGACCCGGCACTGGACACGGTGTCCTCTGCCCGGTCGCTGACCACCACCGTGTCCTCGGCCGTCACGGCGGCGGTCCTCTCCGAGGTGCCCGCGCGGTTCCACGGCGGCGTGAACGACGTGCTGCTGACCGCGTTCGCGCTGGCGGTCGGCCGGTGGCGGCACCGGCAGGGAGCCGGCGGCACCGCCGTGCTCGTGGAACTGGAGAGCCACGGCCGGGAGGGCGACGCCCTCGGCGCGGACGTGTCCGCGACGGTCGGCTGGTTCACCAGCATGTACCCGGTGCGCCTCGATCCCGGCGCCGCGAGCCCCGAACAGCTTGCCGAGGGCGGACCGGAACTGGGCGACGCGGTCAAGCGCGTCAAGGAACAACTGCGTGCCGTCCCGGACAACGGACTCGGCTACGGCCTGCTCCGCTACCTCAACCCCGAGACGGCTCCGGTTCTCGCGGCGCTCCCGGCACCGTTGATCGGCTTCAACTACCTCGGCCGTTTCGCCTCGGACACCGGCGACGCGCCGGGAGCCGGGGAGTCGGCACTGTTCACCGTGCCCGCGGCAGGCGACCCCTCGGTGCCGCTGCGCCACGTCCTCGACCTCAACGCGGTCACCCACGACCGGCCCCACGGCCCCGAACTGACCGCCCACTGGTCATGGCCGGGTGCACTGTTCACCCGCGAGCAGATCGCCGACCTGGCCGACACGTGGTCGGCCGTGCTCGAAGGGCTCGTCACGCACGCCAGGGTCCCCCTCGCCGGCGGCCTCACGCCGTCGGACCTGCTGGTCCAGCTCGACCAGAGCCTCATCGACCGGATCGAAGCCGCCTGGAAGGACCAGTGATGGCCGCGACGAAGCCAGCCGACATCCTGCCGCTGTCCCCGTTGCAGCAGGGGTTGTGGTTCCACGCCCGGTACGGCCTGGAGTCCGATGTGGACGGTGACGTCTACCTGGTGCAGCAGGTGCTGGAACTGGAGGGCGAGGTCCGGCCGGAGGCCCTGCGCGAGGCCGTCGGCGTCGTGCTGCGCCGCCACCCGCACCTGGCGGCCGGGTTCTTCCACGAGGGCCTGGACTTCCCGGTGCAGGTCGTGCCGAGCGACGTCGAACCGCCGTGGCGGCAGTTCGACCTGTCCCGGTTACCCGCCCCGGACCGGGCGCGGCGGCTGGCCGACATCCTCGCCGAGGACCGTCGCCGCCGGTTCGAGCCCACCCGGCCGCCGCTGCTGCGGTTCACCCTGGTCCGGCTCGGCGACCGGGACTTCCGGTTCGTGTTCACCAACCACCACATCCTGCTGGACGGCTGGTCGGTGCCGCTGCTGTTCCGGGAGCTGTTCCTCGCCTACTCCTCGGGCGCCGACGCGCTGCCCCACGTGCCGCCGTACCGGAAGTACCTGGAGTGGCTGCTCGGCCAGGACCGGGCCGCGGCGCAGGCGGCGTGGCGGACAGCGCTCGCCGGCCTGGACGGCGGCACCCGGCTGGCGCCGGCGGCCTCGGTGCGCGGCACGGCCGTCGAGCCGGTCGCGACGCAGCTGTCACTGCCCGCCGACCTGACCGCCGAGCTCACCGCCCGCGCCCGCACCTGGGGCGTGACGCTCAACCTGATCGTCCAGGGCGCCTGGGCGGTGCTGCTCGGTCACCTGACCGGCAGCGACGACGTCGTCTTCGGCACGACGGTGTCGGTACGGCCGCCGGAGCTGGCAGGCAGCGACCACATGATCGGACTGCTGATCAACACGGTGCCGGTGCGGGTGGTGCTGCGACCGGGCGAGTCGATGGCCGCGCTGCTCACCCGCCTGCACCGCGAGCAGACCGCGCTGCTCGGCCACCAGCACCTGGAACTGGCCGAGATCCACCGGATCGCCTGCACGAACGAGCTGTTCGACACGCTCACCGTGGTCGAGAACTTCCCCGTCGCCGAGCGTGCCGACCGGGTCGACGCGAGTGTGCGGCTGACCCGCCGCACCGGCACCGGCGGCGACTCGTCGCACTACCCGCTCAGCCTGGTCGTCACCCCCGGCACGCACCTGACGCTGCGCTTCACCCACCGCCCCGACGTCCTGGACGCCGAAACGGTCACCGCCCTCACGGGCCGGTTCACCCGGCTGCTGGAGACGGTGGCCCGCACACCCGAACGACGGCTCGCGTCGCTCGACCTCCTCACCCGCGACGAACGGCACCAGACGCTCACCGCGTGGAACGACACCCGCCGCGACCACCCGATCCGCACGCTGCCCGAGCTGTTCGAACAGCAGGCCGCGCGTACTCCGGCCGCGACCGCACTGTCCTTCCTGGACACCGCCCTGTCCTACGCCGAGCTGAACGCACGCGCCAACCGGCTCGCCAGGTACCTGGTCACGCTGGGCGCCGGCCCGGAACGCCGTGTCGCGCTGGTGCTGCCGAAGTCGGCCGACCTGCCCGTCGCGATGCTGGCGGTGCTCAAGACCGGCGCGGCATACGTGCCGATCGACCCGGACTACCCGCGGCCACGCATCGACTTCATGCTCACCGACGCCCGCCCGGTGTGCGTCGTCGCGGCCACCGCGGTCCCCGGCGCGACGGTCGCCCTCGACGACGACGCGGTGCGCGCGGGCGTCGCCGGGATGGCGGCCGGGAACCTCACCGACGCCGACCGCCACGGCGCCCTGTCGCCCGCGCACCCGGCCTACGTGATCTACACCTCCGGCACGACCGGCCGCCCCAAGGGGGTCGAGGTGCCGCACGCGGGCGTGCCGAACCTCGCCGCCTTCCTCGCCGGGCGCTGCGCCGTGACGCCGTCGAGCCGCGTGATGCAGTGGGCGTCGGCGAGCTTCGACGCCACCGTCCTGGAGACGTGGCCGGCGTGGGCCGCAGGTGCCACGCTCGTGCTGCCGCCCGACCGGCTCGCCGGGGACGAGCTCGCGGCGTTCGTGGCGAGGGAGGGCGTGACGCACACGCTGCTGCCGCCGACCGTCCTCGCGACCCTGCCCGTCGAGAGCGTGCCGGGCCTGTCGTGCGTCATCGGCGGTGGCGAGGAGCTGCCGCCGGACCTGGTGCGACGCTGGTCGGCGAACGGGCGGCTGGTGCTCAACGCCTACGGCCCCACCGAGATCACCGTCGTCGCCACGATGAGCCACGCCCTGGACGGGACCGGGACCGTGCCCATCGGCGGCCCCCTGGACAACACGCGGGTGTTCGTGCTGGACGGTGCTCTGCGGTTGGTGCCGCCGGGTGTGGTGGGTGAGCTGTACGTGGCGGGTGCCGGGGTGGCGCGAGGCTATGTGGGACGTCCCGCGTTGTCGGCAGGCCGGTTCGTGGCGTGTCCGTTCGGTTCTGGCGAGCGGATGTACCGCACGGGCGATGTGGTGCGGTGGCGGCGCGATGGTCAGCTGGAGTTCGTCGGGCGCTCCGATGACCAGGTGAAGGTGCGGGGCTTCCGGGTGGAGCCGGGCGAGGTCGAGGCCGCGCTGTCCGCGCACGACGCCGTGGCACGGTCCGTCGTCACCGTCCGGCAGGACGGCGCCGGGCCGCCCCGGCTGGTCGCGTACGCGGTGGCGCACGGCGCGACCGACGCCCTGCCCGTCCTCCTGCGCGACCATCTCCGGGACCGGCTGCCCGACCACATGGTGCCTGCCGCCGTGGTGATCGTGCCGGACCTGCCGTTGACGCCGAACGGGAAGCTGGATCGCGGGGCACTGCCCGCACCCGACTTCGCGGCGGGCGCCGGGCGCGGCGGCGCACCGGGCACGCCGGCCGAGGAACTGCTGTGCACACTGCTCGCCGACGTGCTGGGGCTGCCGAAGGTGTCCGTCGACGACGGGTTCTTCGACCTCGGCGGTGACTCCATCATCGCGCTGCGCCTGGTGTCCCGCGCCCGTGCGGCCGGGCTCGTGCTGTCGGTGCGGGACGTGTTCGACAGCCCGACCGTCGCCGGGCTGGCGGCCGTCGCCTCCCACACCCAGGCCACCGGCGAGACGGACGACGGCGTGGGCGCCGCGGCCTTCACCCCGATCGTGCACTGGCTGCTCGGCGGCGGTGGCCCCGACGTCGGCACGCTGCACCAGGCGATGACCGTCGAGGTGCCGGTCGGCATCGCCGAGCCGGTCCTGGTCGCCGGCCTCCAGGCCGTACTGGACGAGCACGACGCGCTGCGCATGCGAGTCGGTGACGTCGAGGCGTGGATCCCGCCGCCGGGCTCGGTCCGCGCGATCGACCTGGTGCGCAGGATCGACCTGTCCACAGTGGCCGGTGCGGACCGTGAGGCGGTGCGGGCGAGGGAAGCCGCCGCCGCGGTGGCCGGACTGGCGCCCCGGGACGGGATCATGGTCAGGGCGGTGTGGTTCGACCACGGCGACGCGTCCGGCCGGTTGCTGCTGGTGCTGCACCACCTGGTCGTCGACGGCGTCTCGTGGCGGGTGCTGCTGCCCGACCTGCGGGCCGCCTGGGACACCGCCCGCAACGGCGGCACCTGGCGGCGCACCAACAGGGGCACGTCGTGGCGGCGCTGGTCGCGGCTGCTGGGGGAGCAGGCCCTCGGCGCGGACCGCATCGCCGAGCTTCCCCTGTGGTCGGCGATGCTCGCCGCACCCGACCCGCTGTCCACCGCGCGGCCACTCGACCCCCGGCGCGACACCGCGGCGTCGGTGCGGTCGCTGACCGTGTCGCTGCCGCCGGACACCACGGCCGCCGTGCTGTCCGCCGTGCCCGCCGCGTTCCACGGCGGTGTCAACGACATCCTGCTGACCGCCCTCGCCGTCGCCCTGGTGCGGTGGCGCAGGCGGTTCGGCATCGACACCACCCCCGTGCTGGTCCGGCTCGAAGGCCACGGGCGGGAGTCGGCCGCGGCCGGGTCCGACGTGGACGTCTCCGACACGGTCGGCTGGTTCACCAGCATGTACCCGGTCCGCCTCGACCCCGGCGCAGGCGAGGACCTCGTGAGCGCGGTCAAGCGCGTCAAGGAACAGCTGCGTGCCGTCCCGGACAACGGGCTGGGCTTCGGTCTGCTGCGCCACCTCAACCCGGACACCGCGGCGGTACTCGCGCCGCTGCCCGAACCGGTCGTCGGCTTCAACTACCTCGGCCGGTTCGCGGCCCGGTCCGACGCCTCCGACGGCGCGCCACTCGCCATCCCCACCGCGACCGCACCGGCACCGGCCCGCCACCTCGTCGACCTCAACGCCGTCACCCACGACCGCGCCGACGGTGCCGAGCTGACGGCGACCTGGTCCTGGCCCGGCCACGCCCTCACCGAACGGGAGATCCGTGACCTCGCCGACTCCTGGCTCACGGTCCTGACCGAACTGGCCGGGTCCCACGCGGGTGGCCACACACCGTCCGACTTCCTGGCGCCCGTGCCGCAGCACGTGATCGAGGAGTGGGAGCGGTCGCCCGCGGGCGTCGCCGACGTGCTGCCGCTCGCCCCACTCCAGCAGGGCCTGTGGTTCCACGCGCTCTACGACTTCCACTCCACGGCGGCGGACGACGGCGCGTACCGCGTGCAGCAGGTGCTGGCGCTCACCGGCCCGGTCCGGCCGGACGTGCTGCGTGCCGCCGCGACCGCGCTGCTGCACCGCCACCCGCACCTGGCCGCCGGCTTCCGGCACCTCGGGCTGCCCGCCCCGGTCCAGGTCGTGCCCGGCCGGATCCACGTGCCGTGGCGCGAGATCGACCTCGCTGACCTCGCCGACGACGTGCGTGCCGGCAGGCTGCGCCGGGAACTCGCCGACGACCGGCGGCGCAAGTTCGACCCGGCCAGCCCGCCGCTGCTGCGGTTCACCCTGGTCAGGATGGCCGACGACGACTTCCGGCTGGTGTTCACCAACCACCACATCCTGCTGGACGGCTGGTCCGTGCCGCTGCTGATGGCCGAACTGCTGACGCTGTACCGGGCAGGCGCCGACCCGGCCGGGCTCCCGCACGTCCCCCCGTACCGCCGCTACCTCGAGTGGCTCGGCCACCAGGACCCGGGCGCCGCACTGGAGGCGTGGCGCGTCGCGCTGCGCGGACTGCCGCAGCCGACCCGGCTCGTCCCGGCGACCTCGGTGCGGGACGTGCCCGTGCCGCCCGCGTCGATCCAGGCGCGGCTGACCGCGGCGGCGACGGCCGCACTGACCGAACGGGCCCGTGCCCTCGGCATCACCCTCAACACCGTCCTGCAGAGCCTGTGGGGTGTGCTGTTGAGCCGTGTGACCAACAGCGGCGACGTCGTGTTCGGTGCCACGGTCACCGTGCGGCCGCCCGAACTGCCCGGCAGCGACCGCATGCTCGGGCTGTTCATCAACACCGTCCCGGTCCGGGTCCGCGTCGACCCCGCCGAGTCGTTCGGCGGCCTGCTGACACGCGTGCAACGGGAGCAGGCGGCGCTGGTCGGCTGCCACCACGTCGGGCTGACGGAGATCCAGCGGCAGGCGGGCCTTGGTGACCTGTTCGACACGCACGTCGTCTTCGAGAACTACCCGGTCGACAACCGGGCCGTCACGGCCGACCACGCCGTGCGCGTCACCGGGTTCGGCGGTTCCGGCGGCGACGCGTCGCACTACACCGTCGGACTGCTCGGCATCCCTGGCCGCGAACTGGTCCTCCGGCTGAGCTACCGGCCCGATCTCCTCCCGGAGGACGCGGCGCGGCGCCTCCTGGACCGGTTCGTCCGGCTGCTCGGCGACGTCACGGCCGATTCTGACGTCCCAGTGTGTCGTGTGGACCTGTTGAGCGAGTCCGAGTGTGGGTTGTTGGCGTCGTGGAACGACACGGCCGGGG
>NZ_SOCP01000041.1 GCF_004364325.1 Actinophytocola oryzae
GTTCGGTGAAGTCGAATTTTGGTCATACGCAGGCGGCTGCTGGTGTTGCGGGTGTGATCAAGATGGTGTTGGCGATGCGGTATGGGGTGTTGCCGAGGTCGTTGCATGTGGATCGGCCGTCGTCTCATGTGGACTGGTCGGCTGGTTCGGTGGAGTTGTTGACCGAGAACAGGGTGTGGCCGGAGGTTGAGCGGCCGCGTCGGGCTGGGGTGTCGTCGTTCGGGATCAGTGGGACGAACGCGCATGTGATCCTCGAGCAGCCAGCGGTGGTGGGGGAGTTGGTGGAGGCCTCGGGTGAGGGTGGTGTGGTGCCGTGGGTGTTGTCGGCGAAGAGCGCGGAGGGATTGCGCGGACAGGCATCGAGGTTGCTGTCCCATCTCGCTGACTCGGATGTCGGTACGGCCGATGTGGGCTGGTCGCTTGCCACGACTCGCTCCGCGCTTGACTGTCGCGCGGTCGTGGTCGGCGAGGATCGGGCTGAGTTGGTGCGCGGATTGACCGCGTTGGCTCGGGACGGATTGTCGAGCGGTGTCGTCGCAGGTGTGGCGGGATCTGGACGGCTGGGATTTCTGTTTTCTGGTCAGGGTTCTCAGCGGTTGGGTATGGGTCAGGGCTTGTACGAGTCGTTTCCCGTCTTCGCCGCGGCGTTCGACGAGGTGTGTGCCGCGCTCACGGTTCCTGTTCGGGAGGTGATGTGGGGCACGGATCCTGAAGTGTTGGAGCAGACCGAGTTCGCGCAGCCTGCGTTGTTCGCGTTGGAAGTGGCCCTGTTCCGGCTGCTGGAGTCCTGCGGTGTGCGCCCGGACTTCGTGGTCGGTCATTCGGTGGGGGAGATCGCCGCGGCGCATGTCGCGGGCGTCTTGTCGCTGAGGGACGCGGCTCGGTTGGTCGTGGCTCGGGGTCGGCTGATGCAGGCGTTGCCGGCGGGCGGCGCGATGCTGTCTGTTCACGCCACCGAGACTGAGGTTGTCGAGTCGTTGGATGAGCTTGGTGATCGGGCGGGTATCGCCGCGGTGAACGGCCCCTCGGCGGTGGTGGTCTCTGGCGAAGGGGATGTGGTTGAGCGGATTGCCGCTCACTTCGAGGGCCTGGGTCGCAAGGTCACGCGCTTGCGGGTGTCGCACGCGTTCCACTCGCCGTTGATGGACCCCATGCTGACCGAGTTCGCGGAAGCCGTCGACCAGGTCTCCTACGGCTCGCCGAAGCTACCGATGGTGTCGACCGTGACGGGCCAGTTGCTGAGTTCGGATGTCGTGTGCTCGCCCGGGTACTGGGTCGATCAGATCCGGGCGACGGTCCGGTTCGGCGACGCGGTCGAATGCCTGCGTGCCGAAGGAGTGACCACGTGGGTCGAGTTGGGCCCTGATGGCGTGCTGTCGAGCCTGGTGGACGGGTGCGTTCCGGTGTTGCGGCGTGATCGGTCGGAGGTGGTGACGGCTACTGCGGCGTTGGCTCGGCTGTATGTGGATGGCGTGTCTGTTGACTGGTCGTCGCTGTTCGCCGGTCGTGGTGCCCGTCGGGTCGAACTGCCGACGTATGCGTTCCAGCGCCGTCGGTTCTGGCCGAGGGTGGGTGGTCATCCCTTGGTGGGTGACGGGGTGGAGTTGCCTGGCGGTGCGGTGTTCGCACGTGGGTTGTCGGTGGGGACGGCTGGCTGGCTCGGTGATCATGTGGTGTTGGGGGAGGTGCTGGTGCCGGGGACGGCTTTCGTGGAGATGGCGTTGTGGGTCGGCGGGGAGGTTGGCTGTCCCGTTGTCGAGGAACTGGTCCTTGCCGCACCCCTCGTGCTGCCGCCACAGGGACGTGTGCAGGTGCGGGTCGTCGTAGGCGCTGACGAGTCGGGACGACGGACCCTGTCGATCCACTCCCGGCCGAACGACCCCGCGACCGACCAGCCCTGGCAACAGCACGCCACCGGCGTGCTTGCCGCGGCGGGTGGCGCGGTCATGGCCGACTCCTCGTCGTGGCCGCCGAACGGCGCCCGCCGGATCGCGCTCGACGACCTGTACGACCTGCTCGCCGATCTCGGTCTCGACTACGGCCCGACGTTCCGGGCGGCCCGCGCGGCCTGGCGTCACGGCGAGCAGGTGTTCGTCGAGGTGGGCCTGGTCGACGACACCGAGGCGACAGCCTTCGGGCTGCACCCCGCGCTGCTGGACGCCGCCCTGCATCCGTTGGCGATGATCGGCGGACCCGACCGGTCGGCGATCCACCTGCCGTTCTCCTGGCGCGACGTTTCACTGCATGCGACCGGTGCTTCGACGTTGCGAGTACGAGTGACCCCGTCCGAGTCGGGCCGGGTGTCACTGTTCGCCACCGATGACTCGGGCTCGCCGGTGCTGTCGGTCGGCGAGCTGGTCACCAGGCCGGTCGGCGCCGATCACCTCACTGCCGTCCGCGACTCGTTGTTCACGGCCGAGTGGACCGCCTTGCCCGAACCCGCCGGTCACTCGTCGGGTTCGTGCGCAGTAGTCGGCGACGGTGTGCTGAGTGAGGCACTGCGGTGCGGAGGGATCGATGCCCCGACCTACCGCGACCACGAGTCACTGATCGACGCGATGGACTCGGGTGCGTCGACGCCTGACGTCGTGTTCCTGCCCGTGGGTTTCCATGTTGGGCATTCCGCGCAGGCGGTGCACCAGACGCTGCTGCGTGCGTTGGCCGTCGTGCAGGCCTGGTTGAGTGACCGCCGGCTTGAGTCGTCGCGCCTGGTGTTCGTGACGCATGGTCTGGTCGGCAGTGCGGTCCGCGGGCTGGTCCTGACGGCCGAGTCGGAGCACCCCGGACGCTTCGCCGTGGCGGACATGAACGAGCTGGCGGATGCCGCCTTCCTGAGTCGACTCCCGCCGGGCGAGCCGCAGGTGAGAGTCGACAACGGCGTGATGTCAGTACGCCGCCTGTTCCGTGCCTCGGTGCCGCCAGATGAGGTGGTTGTGTTCGGCCCTGGTGAGACGGTGTTGGTGACGGGTGCGTCCGGTGCGCTGGGTGGCCTCGTCGCCCGGCATCTGGTGGCCACACACGGTGTCCGGCGCCTGGTACTGGTGAGTCGTCGTGGCCTGGAGCCCGCGGGGGCGTTGCCGGCGGAGCTTGCCGAGGCGGGCGTGGCGGTGACCGTGGCGGCGTGTGATGTGGCTGATCGGGACGCCTTGGCCGCGGTCATCGAGGGAATTCCCGCCGAGTTCCCGTTGCGTGGTGTGGTTCACGCGGCGGGTGTCGTCGCCGACGGCCTGGTGGAGTCGTTGTCGCCGGCGCGCGTCGAAGGTGTGTTGCGTCCGAAGGTGCATGGGGCGTGGCACCTGCATGAGTTGACCCGGCACCTGGATCTGTCGATGTTCGTGCTGTTCTCGTCGGCGGCCGGGGTGCTGGGCAGCCCTGGCCAGGGGAACTACGCGGCAGCGAATGCCTTCTTGGACGGACTGGCCGAGCATCGTCGTGAGCTGGGGCTGGTGGGGGTCTCGCTTGCGTGGGGCTTGTGGGATGTCGAGGGTGGGATGCGGGGTGATGTGGAGCGGATGGCTCGTGGTGGTGTGTTGCCGTTGTCCGTGGTTGACGGACTCACCCTCTTCGACGTGAGCCTGCGTTCCGAGCACGCCGCGCTCATGCCCGCACGGCTGGACCTCCCCACCTTCCGCGCCCGTTCCGGCGGCCGGCCCGTGCCGGCACTGTTGCGCGGCCTCGTCCGGGAACCGGTACGGCGGACTCCCGCGGCGGACGGTGCGACCGCGCCCCCCGCGGAGCTGGCCGACCTGCCCGAAGCCGAGCGGTATGAGGCCATCGTCAAGGCAGTGCGGGCCGGGGTGGCCGCGGTGCTGGGCCACTCGTCCGGGGACGCGATCGACGTGACTCGTCCCTTCTCGGATCTGGGTTTCGACTCGCTCACCGCGGTGGAGCTGCGGAACCGGCTGTCGATGGCGACAGGTCTGCGGTTGCCGGCGTCGTTGGTCTTCGACTACCCGTCAGTGGGTGTGCTGGCCGAGTTCCTCCAGGCCGAGTTCGATGGTGGTGATGTTGGCGGGGGAGCGGTGTCGTCGGCTGTGGTCGGTGACGATCCGGTGGTGATCGTGGGGATGAGCTGTCGCTATCCGGGTGGGGTCGGCTCGCCGGAGGAGTTGTGGCGGTTCGTCGCGGACGGCGGTGACGGCGTGTCGTTCTTCCCGGCGGATCGGGGTTGGGACGTCGGTTCGTTGCCGGTCGGTGCGGGTGGGTTCCTGTACGACGCCGCGGAGTTCGACGCGGAGTTCTTCGGGATCTCGCCGCGTGAGGCGTTGGCGATGGATCCGCAGCAGCGGTTGCTCCTGGAGACGTCGTGGGATTTGCTGGAACGGGCCGGGATCGACCCGAAGTCCCTGCGTGGCAGCCGGACCGGTGTGTTCGCCGGCGTGATGTACCACGACTACGCGTCTCGTCTGGATGCCATGCCGGGCGAGGTCGAGGGGTTCGTCGGTGTCGGCAACTCGGGCAGCGTGGCGTCGGGGCGGATCGCCTACACCTTCGGGTTCGAAGGGCCCGCGGTGACGATGGACACGGCGTGTTCGTCGTCGTTGGTGGCGCTGCACCTGGCGGCTCAGTCGTTGCGTCAGGGCGAGTGTTCCCTCGCCCTGGCCGGCGGTGTGACGGTGATGTCGTCACCGGCGACGTTCGTGGAGTTCAGCCGTCAGGGTGGGTTGGCTGCCGATGGCAGGTGCAAGCCGTTCGCTGAGGCCGCCGACGGGACGGGCTGGTCCGAGGGTGTGGGGATGCTGCTGTTGGAGCGGTTGTCTGACGCGGAACGCAACGGTCATCCGGTTCTTGCGGTGGTTCGTGGTTCGGCGGTGAATCAGGATGGTGCGTCGAATGGTTTGACGGCGCCGAATGGTCCGTCGCAGCAGCGGGTGATTCGTCAGGCGTTGGCGAACGCCGGCCTTGCGGCATCGGACATCGACGCGGTGGAAGCCCACGGAACAGGCACGAAGCTCGGCGACCCTATCGAGGCACAGGCCGTGTTGGCCACCTATGGCAAGGACCGTGCACTGGATCGGCCCCTGCTGCTGGGTTCGGTGAAGTCGAACTTCGGTCATACGCAGGCGGCTGCTGGTGTTGCGGGTGTGATCAAGATGGTGTTGGCGATGCGGCACGGTTTGTTGCCGCGGTCGTTGCATGTGGATCGGCCGTCGTCTCATGTGGACTGGTCGACTGGCTCGGTGCGGGTGCTGACCGAGAACACGGTGTGGCCGGAGGTTGAGCGGCCGCGTCGGGCCGGGGTGTCGTCGTTCGGGATCAGTGGAACCAACGCGCATGTGATTCTCGAGGAGCCGGCGGCGATAGGGGAGTTGCCGGAGACTTCGGATGAAAATGGTGTGGTGCCGTGGGTGTTGTCGGCGAAGAGCGCGGAAGGGTTGCGGGCACAGGCGTCGAGGTTGCTGTCTCATCTCGGTGACTCGGACGTCGGCGCGGTCGAGGTGGGGGTGGCTTTGGCTGCTCGTTCGGTGTTGGAGCATCGTGCGGTGGTGGTGGGTGAGGATCGGGCGGGTTTGCTTGCTGGTTTGGGTGTTGTTGCTTCGGGTGGTGATGCCGCGGGTGTGGTCTCTGGTTCGTCGGTCGGTGGTTCGTGCGCGATGTTGTTCTCTGGTCAGGGTTCTCAACGGTTGGGCATGGGCAAGGGTTTGTATGAGCCGTTCCCGGTCTTCGCTGGGGCTTTTGACGAGGTGTGTGCGGCGCTTGAGGTGCCGGTACGGGATGTGATGTGGGGTGCGGATCCTGAGGCGTTGGAGCGGACCGGGTGTGCGCAGCCCGCGTTGTTCGCGTTGGAAGTAGCGCTCTTCCGGTTGATGGAGTCGTGGGGGGTGCGTCCGGACTTCGTAGCCGGTCATTCGGTCGGTGAGATCGCCGCGGCACATGTGGCGGGTGTGTTGTCGTTGCCGGACGCGGCTCGGTTGGTGGAGGCGCGAGGCCGACTGATGCAGGCGCTGCCTGCCGGTGGGACGATGCTGTCTGTTCAAGCCGGTGAGAGTGAGGTCGCCGAGTCGCTGGAGGGGCTCGGTGATCGCGTGGGCATCGCCGCGGTGAACGGGCCCTCCGCGGTGGTCGTCTCGGGAGAGGCGGACGCGGTTGCCGACGTAGCGGCGGCCTGGGCGGGTCGAGGCCGCAAGGTCACGCGGCTGCGGGTCTCCCACGCGTTCCACTCGCCGTTGATGGACCCCATGCTGACCGAGTTCGTACAGACGGTCGCGACACTGACCTTCAACCCACCCACCATTCCCATCGTGTCGACCGTGACCGGCCGGGAACTGACGCCGGAGCTGGCCTGTTCACCGGACTACTGGGCCACGCAGGTCCGCGCCACCGTCCGGTTCGCCGATGCCGTGCGGTACCTGCGAGACGCGGGCAGCACCACATTCGTCGAACTGGGGCCCGACGGCGTGCTGTCCGCGATGGCCCGCGGCTGTGTGCCCGATGCCGAGTGCGTCCCACTGCTCCGCGACGAACGCCCGGAGCCGGTGACCCTGACGCTCGCGATGGCGCGGCTCCACGTTCGCGGCCACGCCGTCGACTGGACACCGAGCTTCGCCGGTCGCCGCGTCAGCCGGGTACAACTTCCGACCTACGCCTTCCAGCGCAGGCGATACTGGCTCACCTCCCCCACCGTCCACACCCCCGAGCCGGACACCGAGCTGTGGGACGCGGTCGAGCAAGGCGACCTCGCCGCCATGGCCTCGGCACTGGGGGTCACGCCGGCCGACGTCGACCCGTCCATGCTCGCGGTGTTGTCGTCCTGGCGACAGCGGCGCCGCGCGCTGGCCGACGAGGGCCGGTCGCGGTACCGGATCTCCTGGACACCGTCGACAGTCCGACCGACGCCGCCATCGCCGGGAACCTGGCTGGTGGTGACCCCCACCCCACTCACCGATGCGCTGGCCGACCTCGACGGCATGCGGACACTGCCCGTTTCGGAGGCCGACCTCGCCGGCCAGATCCGTGCCGGATGGCCTGGAGAACCCGTGAGCGGCGTGCTCTCGTTGCTGTCGGCCGCCCAACAGCCGGCCCTCGTACAGGCACTCGACGACCTGAAGACACCCGCGCCCGTGTGGTTCGCGACGCGGGGAGCTGTGTCCTTGGCGCCGGCCGACCGGCTCGGCTGTCCGCACGCCGCCCGGACGTGGGGTCTCGCCAGGACCCTCCGACGGCATGCGGACCGGCCCATCGGAGTGGTCGACCTGCCGGAGGTCCTCGATGCCAGATCGAGCGCCCGCCTGGTCGCGGCGCTCCACAGTCTCGCGGATGAGGACCAGGTGGCGGTCCGACCGTCCGGGACCTACGTGCCGAGGCTGGTGCGAACGGGCCTGCCCACCGGTGCCAACGGGCAGACATGGCGACCGAGTGGCACGGTGTTGGTGACCGGCGTCCGTAGTCCGGCCGGCACGGAGGCCGCCCTCTGGCTGGCGGCCAACGGTGCCGATCACGTCGTGCTCGTCGCTGAGGACGACCGACCCGCCGAACTGGCGAACCGGCTCGTCTCCCTCGGCGCACGGGTGACCGTGGTCCGGCACGCCGAGCTGCCGGAACTGGCTACCCAGCAGACGGTGACGGTGGTCGTCCACGCCGAGCCGCTGCTCACGACCTCCGACCTGGATGCCCCGCTCCTGGCGACATTCGAGGTGGCGGCGTCAGTGGTGCTCTGTCCACTCGACGGCCTGCTGGGGATCTCCGGCGGCACCGAATGGGCCCACTGGGACGCGCTGAGCCGCCAACGCCGGGCGGATGGCCGTGCGGCGACCACGATCACCTGCGATCCCGACCGCACACCGGGTGATGTCGTCGTCCGGGCGATGGTCTCGGCACTGGCACACGGCGAGGCCGGGCTGGTCGTGGCGGACGTCGACTGGGACCGGCTCCACAGCGAGCACCCCAGCCCGCTGTGGACGACGGTGACGACACCGGGCACCGCGCAGACCGGGGACACACCCACCGAACCGGGATTCGGCGGGCCGGAGGCGCTGCGTCGTCGGCTGGCCGACCTCGCCCGGCCCGGACGGGAAGGTCTGCTGCTCGACCTGGTGCGCTGGCAGGCGGCCGTGGTCCTCGGGCACGACTCCGGCGACACGATCGACGCCGACAAGGAGTTTCTCGACGCGGGATTCGAATCGATGGCCGTGGTGGAGTTCAGCGCGCGCCTGAACGCCTACACCGGCCTGTCGCTGCCCCCCGACGTCGTCTACGAGCACCCCACCCCGGCCATCCTGGCCACGCACCTCCACGGCGAGCTCGAGACCTGACGGCCGGATCGCCGGGCGCCGCCACGCCCGGCGATCCGGCGGAGGTCACGCGACCTCGTCGGCCAGCGTGTTCCAGAACATCGACTCGTAGGCACGCAACAGCCTGGTGTACCGGAGCGCGTCGCGGTGGTCGTCGAGGTCGTCCCCGATGACGGCCAGCGCGTACTCCTCGACCTGTGGGGCGGGAACGGCGAACGCGTCGAAGAAGGCACACGCCTCGTCCGTGAGGCCGTAGTGCTGACGCAGTGCCGGTGCGATGGTGCCGCAGTACCGTCCCCACGTGCCGAGGTCGGCGACCACCGCCAGCAGGACGGTGACCGGTTCGCCGTGCAGCGCGAGCCACGCGAGGTAGGAGGGATACGCGTGGCACCCGGCCCTCGGCTCGTGGGACCGCAGGGCGGCCTCGTCCAGCCCGCACGCCGCCGCGAAGGTGACCAGCCTGGCCAGAGCCGCCTCCTCACCCTGCGCCGCGCCGGCGTAGAACGCCCTGGCCTGCGGCTTGCCCGCCCGTTCCGAGAGGGCGAGGAAGCTGCCCCGGTCGCTGTTCAACAGGTGGTACTGCTCGGCGGCGAACGCTTCGAGTACCGAACCGGCCGCCTTGCCGCTCGTGAGCAACGGCACGAGGCGGTTGTCGTCCTCGGTTGGCAACGCCTGCCGGACGTTCGCCAGCAGCTGGCTCGCCGAACTGGTCATCGGTCTGTGCCCTTCTGGGAGGCGCCGGACGTTGTGCCGACCGGCGCGACGGTTATATTGTGCCAGTACTCATTATGAGTTCTGACTCAGTACTTTGACGGGATGAGGTGTGGTGGCCGCCGTTCCGGACGATCGGGACCTTCTGGGGGTCCTGGACGAGCTCGTGCTGTTGTTCATCGGCAGACGGGACGCGTTCTTCGCCGCGCACAACGTGCCGCCCGCCCAGTCGAACCTGCTGTTGGGCCTGCACGAACGGGGAAAGCCCGCGTCGATGACGGAACTGGCCGTGGCACAGGGTGTTGTGCCACGCACGATCACCTCCCTCGTGGACGGCCTCGAGCAGCGCGGGCTGGCCCGGCGCACCGCCGACCCGAAGGACAGGCGGGCGATCCTGGTGTCGCTCACCGAGAAGGGCCTGGCGCTGGTCGACCGCCTCGAACTGGGCAAGGCCAACCTCGCGACGGCCGTCTTCGCACGACTGACCGAACGGGAGCGGGTCACCTTCGGCCACCTCCTGCGCAAACTGAGCATCGCTCCGCCCGGGGAAGGAACGAAGCAGTGAACGAGACGCCGGTCAGGGGCAAGTGGCGCGGTCTGTCCGTGCTCGCCCTCGCCCAACTGATGATCACGCTCGACGGCACGATCGTGACCATCGCGCTCCCGTCGACGCAGACGGCGCTCGGCATGTCCGATGTCGACCGTGCGTGGGTGATCACCGCCTACGCCCTCACCCTCGGCAGCGGACTCCTGCTGGGCGGCCGGGTCGCGGACCGCTACGGTCGCAGGCGAACCCTGGTGATCGGGCTGATCGGGTTCGCGATCGCCTCCGGGCTGGGCGGTGCTGCCGCCGGCGGCGGGATGCTGATCGCGGCGAGAGCGGCCCAGGGTGTCTTCGCGGCGATCCTGTCGCCGTCGACGCTGTCGTTGCTGGTGACCGTCTACACCGGAGTGTGCGACCGCGCGCGGGCTCTCGGCGTGTTCAGCGCGGTCACCGGAGGTGGCGCCGGCGCGGGTCTGTTGCTCGGCGGGGTGCTCACCGAGTACCTCGACTGGCGCTGGTGCCTGTACGTGAATGTGCCCATCGCGTTGTGCGCGGTGCTCGGCGCGCTCCGCTACCTGCCCGACCCACCCGGACACCGCGAGACGGCGATCGACCTTCCCGGCGCCGTGCTCGCCTGTGCCGGCTTCGCGGCGCTGACCTACGCCTTCGCGGAGGGGACGCCGAAAGGCTGGGGGTCCTGGGAGGTGCTCGTCATCGCCGCCGCCGCGGTCGGGTTGCTGGCCGCGTTCGTCATCCTGCAGGCCAGGTCGCGAAACCCGTTGCTGCCCCTGCGGATCGTCACCGAACGCAACCGTGCCGGCTCGTTCCTCGCGTTGGGGCTGACCACCTTCGCGACGTTCGGGATCTCGCTCTTCGCGACCTTCCAGCTGCAGGACATCATGCACTACTCGCCGCTCATGACCGGCGTCGCGATCCTGCCGATGGTCGCGACCGTGTTCATCGCGTCCAGTCAGGTGGCGAGCCGGTTGATGCCGCGCCTGTCGCCTCGTGCGCTGCTGGTGCCGGGCATCGTGCTCACCGGCGCCGCCATGCTCGTGCTCACCCGGTTGACCCCCACCACGAGCTACGCCGCCGGCTTGCTGCCGGCGCAGATCCTGCTGGGGCTGGGCATGGCGTTGATCACGGCGCCGGCCACCGGTGGTGTGATGAGCTCGGTTCATCCTCGGGACACCGGTCTCGTGTCCGCCGTCATGGGTACCTCTCGTCAGCTCGGCGGGGCGATCGGGGCGGCGCTGGCGAACGCCGTCGCGACCGCCGCGACGTCCGCGTACCTCGTCTCGTCCCATGACTCCGTGGCGGCCAGGGTGCACGGCTACGCGGTGGCCAGCGCCTGGGGCGCGGGCATCGTGATACTGGGTGCACTGGTGGTGGCCGTACTCGCCAATGCCGGTCCGCCGCGCGCCGGGAGCGTCGTCGAGCCGCGCTCACCCGCCCAGGACACGACCGCCGTGGACCGGACGACGTAGGTCCTACGACAACACCGGATCCGTCAGGTCGTTGCGGTAGGTGGCGGACAGGCAGGCCACCAGGCTGCGTGCCTCCACGTTGATGTGGTTGGCATACCGGATGAAGTGCTGCAACTGGCCGAGGCTGAGCCAGATGTAGTCGTCCTGCGGGGTGACCGGGAAGTCGTCGTCGACCCGCACGATCATGTAGCGGTTCTGCTGGCGGTAGAAACGACCGCCCTCCTCGGACTGGTATGCCGAGTAGAGCACGTTGCGTGCCGGTGCGTTCAACACGGCCTGGAGGTATTTCGGCTGTTTGTCGACCGGGAGGTTCCGGTAGTTCCGGGTGATGCACTGGACGGTGGGGGAGATTTCCACGATATCGAAGTTCCCGGCCTCCACCCGTGAATGGCAGAGAAAGTGCGGAATGTCGTTGATGCTCTTCACCAGGAACGCGATCAGCCCCTCGTGTTCCGTCGCGATCATCGGCTGGGTCCAGCCGGCCACCTCGCGGTCGGCCGAGGTCACCCCGACGCCGATGACGGAGAAGAACTGCCCGTCCTCGTGTCCTATCGCGCCGTCCTTCATCCGCCAGTGCTCGGCCTCGTTGAGCGGGATCCGGTCGACGCGCAGGTCGAACAGGGTCTTCGCGTTGGTCAGCCAGGACAGCACCTCCGCGTAGGTGTGGAGCGACCGCTCGGGTTGGAAGATCGACCTGGCCCACGACGACGTACCCGGCATCGCCTCCTTCGGCGGGGTGCCGGTCGAGGCGGTCCGCCGACCGGACGCCTCGCTGACCAGCGACACGCTGGACAACACCGACCGGAGGTCCATGTTCACGACATTGTCGAGCTTGAGCAGCTCGTACAGCTGCGCCAGGCTCACCCAGCGGTACCCGTCGACCACCGGCACGTTCCCGCCGACCTCGACGATCATGTTCCGGTTGCGCTTGCGGAGAAAACGCGCACCCTGTTCGGACTGCAGCACGTCCGCGATGACGTCGCGCGGGTTCTGGAAGTACTCGAGGTAGTTGGTCGCGGCGCCTCGGTGGACGCGGGTGTAGTTGCTGCGCGTCGCCTGGACGGTCGGGGAGATCTGAACGCTGCCGATGTTCCCCGGTTCCATCTTGGCCTGGACGAGACACTGCATGATGCCGTCCTGCTCACGCACCAGCAGACCGAGGATCCCGATCTCGGGCTGGTTGATGATGGGTTGCGCCCACCTCGGCACGAGACCGTAGTCGGTCTGGACCCGAACTCCCTCGATCGTGAAGAACCGGCCGCTGTCGTGGGCGACGTTGCCCGTGCCGGGATGGACGCGCCAGTTGTCCAGCTCGAACAGGGAGACGCGCTCCAGTTCGGCGGAGTTCCGTGCCCGGTGCTCCGACAGCCACGCCAGTACGTCGGCAATGCTCGTCGCCGTGGTGTGCAGTTCCGCCGATGTCATGAATCTCAGGTCGATCTCGACCCCCGACGGAACGACCAGGGTGTGACCGAGCCCATTGTTATTTGTCATTCCTGACTCCCAGGACGACTCCGGCACGCAGATTTGTCGCTCACTCTACGCACGTTGCCGAAATCGCCGGACCAGCGCGTGTCACAGATTTGTGGGACGGCGGCGCGGATGAAAAGCGGACACCCGGTGTGACAGTCTCGGATGAGATGCTGGATAGGAGACCCGATGAACGGAAGCCCGCTCCGGTTCGGGGTGGTGGGTTGCGCGAGTATCGCGTGGCGGCGCATGCTGCCCGCGCTCGTGGCGAATCCGGACGTGCGACTGGTCGCGATCGCCAGTCGGGACGCGGCCAAGGCGGCCAGGTTCTGCGACCGGTTCGGCGGAGAACCGGTGGCAGGCTACGGCGAGCTGCTCGACCGCCCGGACGTGGACGCGGTGTACGTGCCGCTGCCACCGATGATCCACACCGAGTGGGTCGAACGGGCGTTGCTGGCCGGCAAGCACGTGCTGTCGGAGAAGCCCCTGGCCCCGACGGAAGCCGAGGCGACGGCGCTCGTGGAGTTGGCCTCCGCCAGGGACCTGGCACTGGTCGAGAGCTTCATGTTCCTGTGCCACTCCCAGCACGTCACGGTGCGCAAGCTGGTGGCGGACGGTGTCATCGGCGAACTGAGGAACCTGACGGCGGAGTTCGCGTTCCCCGCGAAGGCGTCGGCCGACATCCGCTACGTGCCGGACGTCGGCGGCGGTGCGTTGACCGACATCGGCGTCTATCCCGTTCGGACCGCCCTGATGTATCTCGGAAGCGACCTGGAGGTGGTCGGCTCCACACTGCACTTCGACCCGGCCCGCGGTGTGGACCTCGGCGGGACGGCGCTGCTCAGCACCCCGAACGGGGTGACGGCACAGCTCACGTTCGGCATGGAGCACTCGTACCGGTCGCGTTACGAACTCTGGGGAAGCGCGGGACGCGTCGTCGTGCAGTGGGCCTACACGCCACCGCCGACGCACTCCCCGCTGATCAGGATCGAGCAGCAGGACCGGATCGAGGAGCTGACGCTGCCGCCGGAGGATCAGTTCGGCAACGTGGTAAGGGCGTTCGTGGCCAGGGTGCGTGACGGCATCCCGTCCGGACTCGAGGGCGACGCCGTACTGGCGCAGGCGGCACTGGTCGACCGGGTACGAGCGAGCGCGGTCGTCCGTCCGTCTCGATGATCCTCTGGGGAGCCGATGAGTGATGTGACAGCCGACCTGATCCTGGACAGCGTCCGACAGTTCCACCGCGACAGGGAGCTCGGTAGGTCGTTCGTCCCCGGTGTGACACCCATCCTGCCCTCCGGCGCGGTGTTCGACGAGGACGACCGGGTCGCGCTGGTGGAAGCCGCGCTGAACATGCGGATCGCCGCGGGACCGAGCGCGTCGACGTTCGAACGCGACTTCGCCAGGCTCTTCGGGCGCCGCAAGGCACACCTGACGAACTCCGGGTCCTCGGCGAACCTCCTCGCCCTCACCGCGTTGACGCAGCGAGAGCTGGGTAGCAGGCGGCTGCGCCCCGGCGACGAGGTGATCACGGTCGCGGCGGGGTTTCCCACCACCGTCAACCCGATCATCCAGAACCAGATGATCCCCGTGCTGCTGGACGTGGAGCTCGGCACCTACAACACGACGGCCGACCGGGTGGCCGCGGCGATCGGGCCACGCACCAGAGCTGTCATGATCGCGCACGCGCTCGGCAACCCCTTTCCCGTCGCGGAAGTCGCGGACCTCGCCAAGGAACACGGCCTGTACTTCGTCGAGGACAACTGCGACGCGGTGGGATCGACCTACCAGGGCACACTCACCGGCACCTTCGGCGACTTCGCCACCACCAGTTTCTACCCGGCGCACCATCTCACGATGGGTGAGGGCGGCTGCGTCGTCACCGACAACCTGGTGCTGGCCCGGCTGGTGGAGTCGCTGCGGGACTGGGGCAGGGACTGCTGGTGTGAACCGGGCGCCCAGGACACCTGCCACAAACGGTTCAGCCAACAGCTGGGCGGCCTCCCCCACGGCTACGACCACAAGTACACGTTCTCCCACGTCGGTTACAACCTCAAGACGACCGACCTGCAGGCGTCGCTCGGCCTGTCCCAGCTGCGCAAGCTGACCGAGTTCGGCGACCTCCGCCGCCGCAACTGGCGTCGTCTGCGCGAGGCACTGGACGGCGTGCGGGGACTGATCCTGCCGGAACCGACGCCGGGCAGCGATCCGAGCTGGTTCGGTTTCGTCCTGACGGTCGCCCCCGACGCCGAGTTCGACCGCGGCGAGATCGTGACCTTCCTGGAAAGCCGCAAGATCGGCACCAGGATGTTCTTCTCCGGCAACCTGGTCCGCCAACCGGCCTACCAGGACGCGCACGTCCGGATAGCGGGTGACCTCACCAACAGTGACATCGTCACGGAACGGACGTTCTGGATCGGCGTCTACCCCGGCCTGACCACCGAGATGATCGACTACGTCGCCGAGTCGATCCTGGAGTTCACCACGGCCCCGGAGCGGACGTCGGTGAGGTCAGCGGCCACCCACGTCGTTGGCGGATGACGCCCCGCGACCGGTGATGGTCAGCGCCGGCACGTCGTTCTCGACGCCGCACATCGGACGTTGCGTCTTCCCCGATGAACGGTGACGGCACAGGCACGTTCGCGGCCGGGGCACGGGAGTCTGCTCAACGAGCTCGGGGACTGTCCCAAGATCACGGGACAGACCCTGTCCGGATGGGATGCAGCGGTTGGTGCGCATCCGCCCACTCGACGCCGCGGCCCTCGCGCTCGCCGCCTACCGCGTCACGCCGACGACCGAGGCGCGCGACGCGCTCATCCTGGCCGACGCCGCCGTCGGCGCGAGCACTGTCCCTGATGACGACCAGACGCCGATGCCGTTCCCGTCCGACCGAACGGGGATCACGAAGGAGGCCGACACGGGGCAGCTGTGGGTCCGTGACGGATCGACTTCCCGTGTACCTGTTCAGCGCCGACGGGAACCGAATGGTTACCAGGCAGTCCAGCGGCGGGGACGAGGTGTGGGACATCGCCGATCCCGAAGCGCCCCGTCTGCTGCCGTTGCCACCGCTGCCGTTTCTCGACGGCATGGACACCCACGGTGACGTGCTGGGGGCCGTGGTCGGCGCGGCGAGGACCCGGACTTCGTCGCCAAGAAGAACCGGATCCTCGATCTGTACGACCACCCGCCCGCCGATGGGCGGGTGATCTGCGTTGACGAGTTCAGATCGCTGAACCTGCAGCCCAGGCCAGGACGCGGCTGGTTCCGTCGAGGTCGCCCGGACCGGCTGCGCGCCACCTACACCCGCACCGGCGGGTCCGGCACATGTTCGCCGCGCTCGATCTCGCCACCGGGCAGATGTTCTACCGGTTCCGCAACCGCGAATGCCCGCCGCAGTTCATGAGCTTCTGCAAACCGCCACACCGCCCAGGAAGCCGCCATCGCGGGCTGCCTGCGCCGGCGCAACCAGCCGCTGCCACCCAAACGCCACATCGCCGTCGACTCCGAGATCCGCCGCCCGGATTACCTACCCAACGTTGCTGATACGGCACGAGGTCTGTCAATAGTGCACCTATATAAACCTAAATTGGTAAATAAATTGCGGGGTAACGTCGAGAGTCAGGAACATTGGACTATTGGCGCGAGTTCTGGTATAGCGCACATGACCCGTAGCGGAGCGTATCTGCAATTGCAAGTTCCACGCACCGTTGCACTTGCGGACGTTGCAAGCCTCGTGAGTTCACGCTGAGCGTCATCTTTCGGACGGCGCCGTGCGTGCTCGTCGTGCGGCGTCGCCCGGCGAATGTCGAGCTTCCGGGATCCTTCGTGTCACCCGATCGGGTGTAATTGCTCCGGGTCTTGATCTCGGCTACCCAGACCTGTCGACAGCGGGCCGTGCCGGGGTAGAGGCTTTGCGGGGTGATTGTGGATCGTGTGGCGAGTGTGCGGACGTGGCGTGGGGGAATTGTGGCGCTGAGTCTGGCCTGGCCTTTCGTGTGCGGTGGGTGTTGGTGGCCGCAGTCTGAGGGTCATGGGATGGCGGAGTGAGCACGCCGAAAAACTTGATCTTGAGGCGAGTTACGAACGACACGAGGCTAATTTAGGGTGTGTGAGTACGCCGAGTACAAGTCCACGTGTCCAGGAGTTCTTCCGGACAACGGGGACGGGCGTGCCTGTTCATCTGAGAAAGGAGGCTCATTCGTGCCCAAGCCGTTGCCGTCGAACCTGAATTTGGATCAGCTGACCCATCAGCGAAGGTCGTGGGCTGACCACACGCTCGGTCGGCTTTACGACGCCGCAACCAGATTGCCTGATCGGAACGTGCTGGTGCGCCCGACCCAGCGTCATGAGATTCAGAGCATGCTCGCCTTCCGGGATGTCACCGTGACCAACCGGGAGCTCGCGAGCATCGACCTCCCTGGTGCGGGCTCTCGGCAGTTGCCGTACAACGTCCGGCGCTACGTGACAGTCATGGGAGAGGCGGCCATCGAGGTCCGCACGGCGCCCGTCGCGGATGTCCTCAGGCGGGTGGCGCGCGACCTGACCGACCTCTCGGGGGGACCTGTCGCGGAAGACGGGCTTCCCTGGCGAACAGAGCCGCGGTGGTTCGGACCCTCCGCTGAGGACGCGTACTTATCGGCGACGCCGCCAGGTGAAGATCTGCGCGCCGAGGCCGAGCAGCTGTTCGATTGGATGGACGGCCCGCTGGAAATGCCGTTCGTGGACAAGGTGGCTTTGGGTACCTTCAAGTTGTTCAGCCTGGACCCATTCACCAACACCGTTGACCTGCTCCATGTCTATGTCACGCTCGAATTGATCAAGAGCGGTGTGCTGCAGGCTCAGATCTTGCCAATCTCAGTGCATATCGACCGCAATCGTGATCTGTTCCACCACATGCACCGGCACGTTGTGCAGACATTGGACTTCAACAGCCTGGTGCAGTTCTTCGCTAACGGATTCATCGAACAGTGTGGGAACCAGTTACGAGTCGTGCGCGAACTCGCGCAGCTGCCCGAGCGCTACATCGACAAGTACGTGGAAACGGTGAACGTCGACAAGCGTCGAGACGGCTTCGCTCGTTTCGTCGCCACCCTGGCGAGCTTCCAGGTCGTCACCAGCCAGCTGATCGCCGACAGGTGCAGATTCACGGCGAAACGTGCTCGCGAACTTCTGCTGAAAGCCGAGGAGTTGGAGTTCGTGGAACGGGTGGAGACCCGCAGGAAAACCAAGGTCTACGAGGTCAGGGACGTGCGGCGGGTGATCGACCTGTATGCGGGCATGATCCCTGAAGGGGATCACGACGTCTCCGAGAAATACTGATGCAATCATTCTATCGTTTCTCCCTTTCCCTGATGGGACGCACAACCTCGATGTTCTCCCTCGAGCCTCGCAACCTCTCGGACGATTCGCATCCCTGCCAACGAGCATGCAAGCGACGCCAGCACCGCGTCGTGCGCCACCGTGCACGGCGCGGCACGCCTCACCCGGCCTGGCCGATCCGGCTGCTGTTCATGCAGGCGGCAGTGGCGTTCACCCAGTTGGTGAGCGCGCTGGTCGGGCTGTTTCGGCAGTAGGCCCAAGTGACGCCACTCGATTGACGGACGGCTATACAGACGGCAGCGTTGCCTGCAGTTCTCGTATCCGGGTGGCGATCGCGTCATCGCCGATATCGAGAGCCGACGCCAGGGCTCGGTGGTAGCAGGTGCGCGCGGTGTTGATCGCGCCCCGTTCGGCGTACACCTGGCCGAGGTCTCCGAGCACCACGGACCGACGGGCGCGGGCAACCACGTCGTCGTCGGGCAACTCCTGCAACAGCCGGTTGGCCGACTCGAGGTGCTGGATGGCGGCATCCAGTCGACCGGCTTCGAACAGTGTGGTACCTACCGCGGCCAGAGCTTCAGCGGTCTTCACGGGGTCGCCTTCCCGCTGGTGAAGCGCGACGACCTCCAGCAGGGTGTCCGCCATCTTGTGCAAACGACCCCATCTGCGGTAATTCGTCGCGAGTAACCCGAGAAAGTCCACGAACCGTTCGGAGGTGCTGGTTCTGTCGAGAACGGCCAGAGCTCTCAGCCAGGCGCGCTCCGCCGCCTGCCAGTCGCCGCCAGCGGAATAGGTCCTCGCGCTCGAGTCGAGTAGCTCCACGAGAAGGGCGGGGTCGCGGACCGCGATGGCGGCTTGTTCTCCGTGCTCGGCCAGTTGCTTGCACCACGCAAGGCTCACGTCCGGGGTGACCACGTGCCACGCTGCCCGCGCTACTCGTGCAACCAGAGCAGGCTCGCCAAGCCGATTCGCCGCTCGGATTACCCCGATTATGTCGGCACGGATGGCCGGAGGCACCGCTTTGACCTCGTCGGTCGCTGCGATGACCGCCCCACCTATCCGGTCCAGCATCAGCCGGACAGCGTTCGCCGGCATGGAAAGAACCAGGTTGCGCAGAAAAGCGCGAGCTCCTGGAGCCACCTCGAACCGATCCTCAACGTGTCGGCCCCACCCGGCCTCGGAGGCGACATCCAGGACTTCGTTCAGGCGCGACATCGAGAAACCACCCGCCGCCGCCATGCTCACCAGGGAGATCGAGGGGCCATTGAGCACCGCGCTAGCGCGCACCACTTGCCGGGCGTCCGGGTGAAGGTCGTGGAAGGTCAGCGCCCACGCAGCTTCCACCGGCACCCCTTCCTGCCAAGCATCGTCCGCCGAGCTTGCCGCCTCGCCCAGCATGGTCCATGCATCCACGCGCCGAAAGTGCACATCGTCCATGCGTACGTCATTGTTTCCCCCGCATCCTCGCAGGCAGAGTGACCAGAAACCGGACACCGACACCGATGGTGATTGCAACGCGATCGTGATCCTTCAAAGCTCACAGCCGCCCGCGTCTTGTGATGGCATGTCCTGTTCAGCAGGAATGATCAAACGAGCTCGATGAGGTCCAGAGACAAGGTTGACTACCTCGAGCTCCCGCAGTCGCGCCGGCGTCGGCAGGGAGCCTTTTTCGTGCGTCCAGTTGAGCGGGGGTTGATCATGTAGGTGGTTGATCGTCGTTCGTCAGCTCGTCGTCGCTTGCCGGTGTGAGTCCGG
>NZ_SOCP01000042.1 GCF_004364325.1 Actinophytocola oryzae
TTGCACCTACCATCACTGGCCAAGCCGCCCTGCTTGTCGAACTCGGCGAACGCGCCTGGCGACGACATCACCGTCACACCACCGGCCAACGCCAGTGAACACTCGCCGGAACGCAGTGTCTGGGCCGCCAGATGCAGTGCCACCAACGACGACGAACACGCGGTGTCCACCGTGACCGCCGGGCCTTCCAAGCCGAACGTGTACGCCACCCGCCCGGACAGCACGCTCCCGGAGTTACCCACACCGGTGAAACCCTCGACGTCGTCCGGCACCCCCTGCAACCGCGAGACGTAGTCGTGGTACATCACGCCCGCGAACACACCCGTCTGGCTGCCACGCACGGATTTCGGATCGATACCCGCTCGTTCGAAGGCCTCCCACGAGGCCTCCAGAAGCAACCGCTGCTGCGGATCCATCGCCAACGCCTCACGCGGCGAGATCCCGAAGAAGTCCGCGTCGAACTCGGCAGCGTCATACAGAAAGCCGCCCACACGGGCAAAAGACGAGTCGCTATCGTCCTGGACGTCCCAACCGCGGTCCACCGGGAAGGTGGACACGCCGTCACCGCCGTCCGCGACGAACCGCCACAACTCCTCCGGTGAACCGATCCCGCCCGGGTAACGACAGCTCATCGCCACGATCACCACCGGATCGTCAGTGACCACAACCGACGACACCGGCCTCACGTCCACGCCGCCATCACCGAACTCGGTCTCGAGAAACTCGACCAGCACGTCCACCGACGGAAAGTCGAAGACCAACGACGCGGGTAACGACAACCCGGTCACCACTGACAACCGGTTCCGCAACTCCACCGCGGTCAACGAGTCGAAGCCAAGCTCGGAGAACGGACGAGTCGCGTCGATCGACCGGGGCGAGGCATGTCCGAGCACGGCGGCGACGTGCTCCCCTACCAGGTCGCGCAGGATCTGCGTTCGCTCGGCTTCGGCGAGCGCGGCAAGGCGTTCCGCCACCGTGCCCGCCCCGCCCCGTGTGTTGTGCGCAACGCGCCGAGCGGGGCGGACCAGGCCACGCAACAACGGTGGGACTGCGTCGGGCTGGCGGGAGCGCCACGCGGCGAGGTCGAGTCGGATGGGGACGAGCACGGGTTCGTCCGTCCGCACCGCGACATCGAACAGGGCCAGGCCCTCGGCTGGTGTGAAGGCGCCGACACCGGCGCGGGTAAGCCGCGCACCGGCGGACGCGTCCAGCTCTCCGGCCATCCCGGCGGTCTCGGCCCACAGGCCCCAGGCGAGCGACGTCGCCGGCAGTCCCAACCCGCGGCGGTACTCGGCCAACCCGTCCAGGAACGTGTTCGCGGCGGCGTAGTTGCCCTGGCCCGGACTTCCCAGCACCCCTGCCGCCGACGAGAACAGCACGAACATCGACAGATCCAGCCGCTGGGTCAGCTCATGCAGGTGCCAGGCCCCGTCGAGCTTCGGCCGCAGCACGTCGTCGAGGCGTTCCGGGGACAGCGACTCCACCAGGCCGTCATCGACGACACCCGCCGCATGCACCACCGCACGCAACGGGAACTCCGCGGGGATGCCCGCGACGACCTCGGCCAGCGCGTTCCGGTCAGCCACGTCACAGGAGGCCGCGGTCACCGACACACCCAGCTCGGCGAGCTCCGCCGCCAACGCCCCCACACCACCACGACTCACCAGCACCAGACGCCGAACACCATGCACGACCACGAGATGCCGGGCGACGAGACCACCCAGCCCACCGGAGGCACCCGTCACCAGAACCGTGTCATCCGCACCGAAGTGCGTCTCACCCGTCGGTGGCGCGGCACGCACCAGACGGGGCACGAACATCCGACCGCCCCGCAGCGCGAGCTGCGGCTCATCCGTCGCGACCGCCGACGCCGTCAGCCGGTCGAGTCCGTCCTGTTCGAGCAGCACGAACCGACCCGGGTGCTCCGACTCGGCCGAGCGCACCAGACCCCACACCGCCGCCGTGTTCACCCCACCTCGCGTCACGAACACCAGCTTCGAGGCGGCGAACCTGCCGTCGGCGAGCCACTGCCGCACGAGCCGCAGCACCTCGCGCACGCAGCCGTGGAGGCCGGACACGTCCGCGGTCGCCGGCTCCGGCACGGTCACCAGCACCGCACCGGGCACGGACCTGCCGGCATCGAGAGCGCTCACCAACGATCCGAGGTCCGCGTGTGTCGAGGTCGTGATGCCGTCGCCGAGGGCGAAGTCGGCGGTCCCCAACACGGCCCAGTCACCGGATGTCGGAGAGGGCGGCGGCGTCAACGGCTGCCAAGCCACCTGGAACAGGGACTCGTCCTGGGCGGCGGGTGTCCGCAGTTGGTCGGCGGCCACCTCACGGAGCAGCAGCGACTCGACGGTGATGACGGGTCGGCCCGTGTGGTCGGCCACGTCGAGTGCCACCGCATCGCGTCCGGCCGGCGACAACCGCACCCGCAACGCGGACGCACCGCCGGCGTGCAGGGTCACGCGGGACCAGCTGAACGGCACCCGGCCCGCGGTGCCTTCCACCAGGGAAGCCAGGCCGACGCCGTGGAGCGCGGCGTCCAGCAGTGCCGGGTGCAGACCGAACCTGTCGGCGTCGTCCGGCTCCGGCAGCTCGACCTCCAGGAAGACCTCGTCGTCACGCCGCCAGGCCGCCCGCAGGCCCTGGAAGGCAGGACCGTAGCCGAAGCCGGCGTCCGCGAGGCGTTCGTAGAGGCCGTCGACGGCGACGGCGGACGCGGCCGGCGGTGGCCAGGTCGTCAGCTCGGGCGGTGGCGTCGTGTTCGACACGGCCAACGTTCCGCTGGCGTGCTCGGTCCACTTCTCGGCGCCTTCCCGGCGCGCGTGCACGGTCACCGTGCGACGACCGGCGGCGTCCGGCGCACCGACGACCAGCTGGAGGTGGACGCCGCCGGTCTCGGGCAGCAGCAACGGCGCCTGCAGCGTCAGCTCGACCAGCTGCTCGCAGCCGACCCGATCCGCTGCCTGGAAGGCCAGCTCGACGAAGGCCGTGGCGGGCAACACGGCAACGCCCCACAGTGTGTGATCGGCGAGCCAGGGTTGGGTCTGAAGCGACAGGCGGCCGGAGAGGAGGAGTCCGCCGTCGCCTGCGAGGTCCACTGCCGCGCCGAGCAGGGGATGGTCGGCCTGGCGGTGCCCGGCCTCGGCCATCGCGGTGAGGGCGGAGCCGGCCGGCCGCAGCCAGTACCACTGCCGCTGGAAGGCGTAGGTGGGTAGGTCCACGCGGTGAGCGCCGGTGAAGAACGGTCGCCAATCGACGGGGACGCCGTCCACGTGCAGTCGGGCAAGCGCCAGTGTCGCGGTCATCGCCTCGGGGCGGTCACGCCGCAGCATCGGGACGCAGCCGTCGACCAGCCCCGACAGCACGCTGTCGGGGCCCAGCTCGACCCAGCTGGTGACGCCTCCGGCACGCAGGCATTCGACCGCGTCACCGAACCGGACGGTCTCCCGGACCTGGTTCACCCAGTACTCGGGCGAACACGCGATGTCGGGGTCCAACAGCTGACCGGTCACGGAGGACACGATCGGGATTTCCGCGGCGCTGAACTCGACCCCTTCGACGGCGTGAGCGAACTCGGTCAGCATGGGGTCCATCAACGGCGAGTGGAACGCGTGTGACACCCGCAACCGCGTGACCTTGCGCCCTCGACCCGCCCACACCGCCTCGACCTGCGCGACCGCGGCCGGCTCCCCCGACACGACCACCGCGGCCGGACCGTTCACCGCCGCGACACCCACCCGATCACCGAGCCCCACCAACGACTCGACAACCTCGGCCTCGCCGGCCTGAACAGACAGCATCGCCCCACCCGCCGGCAACGCCTGCATCAACCGACCCCGCGCCACCACCAACCGAGCCGCATCCCCCAACGACAACACACCCGCCACATGTGCCGCCGCGATCTCCCCCACCGAATGACCAACCACGAAGTCCGGCCGAACACCCCACGACCCCAACAACCGGAAGAGCGCCACCTCCAACGCGAACAACGCAGGCTGCGCACACCCGGTCCGCTCCAAAGCTTCAGGATCCTGACCCCACATCACCTCCCGAACAGGAACCCCAAGTACGGCACACACCTCGTCGAACGCCGCGGCGAAGACAGGAAACGACTCATACAGGCCCTGACCCATGCCCAACCGCTGAGAACCCTGACCGGAAAACAGAAGCCCCAGCCGTCCGGATCTTGCCGATCCATCGACCACACCGACCGACAACTCGCCGCGAGCCAACGCGGTCAGTTCGCGCACCAACTCGGTCCGGTCCTCACCGACCAGCACCGCACGTCGGTCGAACCCAGCCCGCGTCGTCGCCAACGACCAACCCACATCGGCCACGCCGCGACCGGTATCGTCCAGGTGCGTCAACAACTTCGATGCCTGCGCCCGCAACGCCGCCGCGCTCTTCGCCGACAACACCCACGGCACCACACCCGACGTTTCCACCGGCGCGTCAACAGGCTTCGCCGCGGGCGCCTGTTCGAGAACCACATGTGCGTTCGTCCCACTGATCCCGAAGGACGACACCGCGGCCCTACGCGGCCGATCGACCTGCGGCCACACCGTGTTCTCGGTCAACAGCTCCACCGAGCCGGCGGACCAGTCCACGTACGGTGACGGCTCCTCCAGGTGAAGTATCTTCGGAAGTACACCGGCACGCATCGCCATCACCATCGTCGCGATGCCCGCGACACCTGCCGCCGCCTGTGTGTGCCCGATGTTCGACTTGACAGCGCCGACCAACAGCGGCCTCGCGGCCGGCCGGTCCTGGCCGTAGGTGGCGAGCAGCGCCTGCGCCTCGATCGGGTCGCCCAGCTTCGTCCCGGTCCCGTGGGCCTCAACCGCATCGACATCGGAGGTCGACAGACCGGCGTTCGCCAACGCCTGACGGATCACCCGCTGCTGCGAGGGACCGTTCGGCGCCGTCAAACCGTTGGACGCACCATCCTGATTCACCGCCGAACCACGAACCACCGCAAGAACCGGATGACCGTTGCGTTCCGCGTCGGACAACCGCTCCACCAGCAGCATCCCCACACCCTCGGACCACCCGGTGCCGTCGGCGGCGGCGGTGAACGGCTTGCACCGACCGTCCGGGGCCAGTCCGCGCTGGCGGCTGAACTCGACGAACGCGGCAGGCGAGGCCATCACCGTGACACCACCGGCCAGGGCGAGAGAACACTCACCTTGGCGCAACGACTGCGATGCCCAGTGCAACGCCACCAGCGACGACGAACACGCCGTGTCCAT
This sequence comes from Actinophytocola oryzae, assembly GCF_004364325.1. Taxonomy (GTDB): domain Bacteria; phylum Actinomycetota; class Actinomycetes; order Mycobacteriales; family Pseudonocardiaceae; genus Actinophytocola; species Actinophytocola oryzae. Next base: position 5,256 of record NZ_SOCP01000042.1, read on the forward strand.
CGTCACGGCCGGCCCTTCCAGACCGAGGGTGTAGGCGATGCGACCGGATGCGACGCTGCCGGAGTTGCCGGTGGTCAGATATCCTTCGACATCGTCGGGGATCGCGCCGAGCGCGGTTCCGTAGTCGTGGTACATCACGCCCGCGAACACACCGGTCTGACTGCCCCGCAGGGACTTCGGGTCGATCCCGGCCCGCTCGAGCACCTCCCACGAGGCCTCCAGGAGCAACCGCTGCTGCGGATCCATCGCCAACGCCTCACGCGGCGAGATCCCGAAGAAGTCCGCGTCGAACTCGCCGGCCTCGTGGAGGAAGCCGCCCTCGCGCGTGTAGGACGTGCCCATGTGGCCGGGATCGGCGTCGAACAGCGCGTCGAGGTCCCAGCCTCGGTTCGTCGGGAAGCCCGTCACGCCGTCGCGGTTGCCGACGACCAGGTCCCACAGGTCCTCGAGGCCGGTCACGCCACCCGGGTAGCGGCAGCTGATGCCGACGATCGCGATGGGTTCGTCCGTCCCCACTGTCGCGGACGCGGTGACGGTCTTCCGACGGCCGAGCACCTCGGCACGGACGTGCTCGGCGAGCGCGGCCGGAGTGGGATGGTCGAACACAGCCGTCGCGGACAGCTGGAGCCCGGTCGTCGTGTTGAGCCGGTTGCGCAGCTCGACCGCGGTGAGCGAGTCGAAACCCATCTCGTTGAAGGCCCGGTGGGGCTCCACCGCGTCGGGCGATGCGTGGCCGAGGACGGCCGCGACGTCCGTGCGCACGACGGCCAGGGTCACCGCGAGCTGTTCGGCTTCCGACAGGCCGGTCAGCTGTCGCCCGAGCGAGGACGCCGATACGCGTGTGCGGACGTGTCGCCGGTCGCCACCTCTGATCAGTCCTCGGAGGATCGGTGGGGCGTCTGTCCGGTCGCGCAGCACCGATGGCGCGAGCCGAACCAGCACCGTCGTCGGCTCGTCGAGCGTCAACGCGGCATCGAAGAGGGTGAGCCCGTCAGCCACGGACAACGGCAACACGCCACCACGAGCCATCCGCTCCACGTCACCCCGCATCCCACCGTCGACACCCCACAAGCCCCACGCCAGGGAAACTCCCGGCAACCCGAGTCCGCGCCGATACCCGGCCAGTCCGTCCAGGAACGCGTTGGCCGCCGCATAGTTCCCCTGACCGGCACCGCCCAACACCCCGGCGGCCGACGAGAACAACACGAACATCGACAGATCCAGGTGCCGAGTCAACTCGTGCAGATGCCACGCCCCGTCGACCTTGGGGCGCAACACACCGTCGACACGTTCCGGAGTCAGCGACTCCACCACACCGTCAGCGACAACACCCGCCACATGAACCACACCACGCAACGGAAACTCCGCCGGAACGCCCTCGATCACCGCGGCCAGCGCCTCCAGATCAGCCACGTCACACGCCGCCACGGTCACCGACACACCCGACTCGGCAAGCTCCGCCCGCAACGTCCCCATGGACTCCAGGCCACGACGACTCACCAACACCAGGCGCCGAACACCGTGCCTGGCAACCAGATGCCGAACAATCACACCGCCAAGCGCGCCGGAGGCACCCGTCACCAACACCGTCTCGTCAGGACCGAAGTGGACCTCGCCCGTCGGCAGGGCGGCACGCACCAGGCGCGGCACGAACACCCGATCGCCCCGCACCGCCACCTGGGACTCACCAGCCGCCACAGCCCACGGCACTGCGCCCTCGACGCCGTCGCCGTCACTGTCGACCAGCACGAACCGACCCGGGTGCTCCGCCTGAACCGACCGCACCAGACCCCACACCGCCGCGCCCGTGACGTCCCGCACCACGTCACCGACACCCACGGCGCCCGACGTCACGAACACCAGGCGGGATCCCGCCGCGCGATCACCGACCAACCAGTCCCGCACCACCTCCAACGCCCACAGAACAGCCGAGCGCACATCCCCCACGACGTCGCCCGTGGACGCCGGACACGACACGAACACGTCCTCCGAGTTGGCGGCACCCGGCGTCGGGATCTCGGTCCACTCGATCCGGAACATCGAGTCGCGGGCGCTGCCCGTGCCCACCGGGTCCGCCGGCACCGGTCGCAATGCGAGGGATTCGACCGCGGCGACCGGCACACCCTCGGCGTCGGCGATGCGAAGCTCGACCGTGTCATCCCGCCGGATCATCCGTACCCGGAGCGCCGAGGCACCGGTGGCGTACAACGAGACGCCATGCCAGGAGAAGGGCAACCGTGCCTGGTCGTCCGTCTGGTTCAGGGCGAGTGCGTGCAGCACGGAGTCCAGCAACGCCGGGTGGATCCCGAACTGCTCGTGGGCGACGCACTCCGGTAGCACGACCTCGGTGAACGTCTCGTCACCACGGGTCCACACGGCGTGAGTCCCGCGGAATGCCGGCCCGTAGTCGAGGCCCGCATCGCCGAGCCGCTCATAGAGGCTGTCCGTGGACACGGGCAGCGCGCCAGGCGGTGGCCACTCGGTCGACGCCTCGCCGACGGCTCCGTTGTCGGCACCGCTGTCGGTACCGCTGTCGGCACCGAGAACCCCGCTCGCGTGCCGCGTCCAGGGTGTGTCGTCGTCACCCGACAGCCGCGAGTACACCGCGATCGAGCGTTGCCGAGGTGTGTCGACGTCACCGACGCGCACCTGTAGCTGCACGCTTCCCTCATGGGGCAGTACGAGCGGTGTCTCGATGGTCAACTCGTCCACTGCCGGGCAGCCGACCTCGACGCCCGCCCACCACGCGAGCTCCAGCAGTGCCGTGCCCGGCACGAGCACCGAACCCATGACCGTGTGGTCCGCCAGCCAGGGGTGCGCGTCCAGGGACAGGATACCGGTGAACAGGGAGCCGGCATCGCCGGCGAGCTCGACCCCGGCGCTGAGCAGTGGGTGCCCGGTGAGCCTCAGTCCTGCCGCGGTGACGTCGCCGACCCATCCGGCGGGGGCCGTCATCCAGAAACGTCGGCGCTGGAACGCGTACGTCGGCAGCTCGACTCGACGAGCACCACGACCGGCGAACACCGACGACCACTCGACAGGCACACCAACCACATACAGCCGAGCCAACGCCACAGCAGCGGTCAACACCTCCGACCGGTCACGCCGCAACACCGGAACACACCCGTCGACCAGGCTCGACAGCACACCGTCAGGACCTACCTCGACCCACGAGGTCACTCCTTCAGCACGCAAGTACTCGACCGCGGCGCCGAACCGGACAGTCGCTCGAACCTGGGTCACCCAGTAGTCCGACGAACCAACGGCATCGGGGTCCAGCAGGTCACCGGTCACGGTGGACACGAGCGGGATTTCCGCTGCGCTGGAGGAAAGCCCTTCGATGGCGTGTGCGAACTCGTCCAGCATGGGGTCCATCAGCGACGAGTGGAACGCGTGCGACACCCGCAACCGCGTGACCTTGCGGCCCAGTCCCTCGAAGTGAGCGGCAACCCTCTCGACGGCATCCCGCTCACCGGACACCACCACCGCTGACGGTCCGTTCACCGCGGCGACATCCACTCGACCAAGTCCGGCCAACGATTCAGCGACCTCATCCTCCGAGGCCTGAACGGACAGCATCGCCCCGCCCGCGGGCAACGCCTGCATCAGCCGACCACGAGCCACCACCAACCGGGCCGCATCGTTCAGCGACAGGACACCGGCCACGTGCGCGGCAACGATCTCACCGACCGAGTGACCGGCGACGAAGTCCGGGCGAACACCCCACGACTCCAACAACCGGAACAGGGCCACTTCCAACGCGAACAACGCGGGCTGCGCGTGTCCTGTCTGCTCCAGCGACTCAGAATCCCGACCCCACGCCACTTCTCGAACAGGCATCCCAAGCGCGCCGCACACCTCGTCGAACGCCTCGGCGAACACCGGGAACGATTCGTACAAGCCCTGCCCCATGCCCAACCGCTGAGAACCCTGACCGGAGAACAGGAAACCCACACGCCCACGACCCGCCACACCGTCGACCACGGATCCTGAGGTCTCGCCTCGAGCCAACGCGGTCAGCCCGCGCACCAACTCAGCCCGGTCCTCACCCACCACCACCGCACGGCGATCAAACCGAGACCGCGTCGTCGCCAACGACCAACCCACATCGACAGCGGAAAAGTCACCGTCATCGAGATGGGCCAACAACGTCGACGCCTGCGCTCGCAAGGCCTCGTCACTCTTCGCCGTCAACACCCACGGCACCACACCCGACGCGTCCACCGGGCGCTCGACCGGTTCCACCGCGGGCGCCTGCTCTAGGATCACGTGCGCGTTCGTCCCACTGATCCCGAACGACGACACCCCAGCCCGACGCGGCCGCGCTACCTCCGGCCACACCCTGTTCCCGGTCAGCAACTCGACCGACCCAGCGGCCCAGTCCACGTGAGACGACGGCCGATCCACGTGCAACGACCTCGGCAACACCCCATACCGCATCGCCAACACCATCTTGATCACACCCGCGACTCCAGCAGCCGCCTGCGTATGACCGAGATTCGACTTCACCGAACCCAACAACAGCGGACGATCGGCGGCGCGGTCCTGACCATACGTCGCCAACACAGCCTGCGCCTCGATCGGATCACCCAACTTCGTACCCGTGCCGTGCGCCTCGACCGCGTCGACATCCACGGTGGACAAGCCGGCGTTCGCCAACGCCTCACGGATCACCCGCTGCTGCGACGGGCCATTCGGCGCCGTCAGTCCACTCGACGCACCATCCTGGTTCACCGCCGAACCACGAACTACCGCCAACACCGGATGACCGAGGCGCTCGGCATCGGACAACCGCTCCAGCAGGAGCATGCCGACACCCTCGGACCAACCCGTCCCGTCAGCGGCATCGGCGAACGGCTTGCACCTGCCGTCCGCGGCCAACCCGCCTTGGCGACTGAAGTCGATGAACGTCGCCGGGGACGACATCACCGTCACACCGCCGGCCAACGCCAGCGAACACTCGCCGCGACGCAGTGCCGCGGCGGCGAGGTGCAACGCGACCAACGACGACGAACACGCCGTGTCGATCGTCACCGCGGGACCTTCCAACCCGAAGGTGTAGGCGATCCGCCCCGACGCCACACTTCCCGAGTTGCCGACACCGACGAACCCCTCGGCCTCGCCGGGCACGGCGTCCCCCAGCCGAGACGCGTAGTCGTGATACATCACCCCCGCGAACACCCCGGTCCGCGAACCCTTCAGGCCGGGAACGTCGATGCCGGCTCGTTCGAAGGCCTCCCACGATGTCTCCAGCAGCAGCCGTTGCTGTGGATCCATCGCCAACGCCTCACGCGGCGAGATCCCGAAGAAGTCAGGGTCGAAGTCCGCGGCGTCGTGAAGAAACCCGCCCACGCGGGCGGACAACGAGTCGACACCAGCCCCGACATCCCAACCACGGTCCACCGGGAACGGGGACATGCCGTCCCCGCCACCCACGACGAACCGCCACAGCTCCTCCGGCGAACCGACCCCACCCGGGTACCGGCAGCTCATCCCGACGATCGCGACGGGTTCGTTGTCCCGGTCCTCGATCTCACGCAGGCGGCGGCGCACGCCACGGAGCTCCGCGGTGGTCAGCTTGAGGTATTCGAGGTACTTTTCCTCGGTTGCCATGCGGAAGACTCCCTGAAATCGGGCAGTGAGAAAGGTTCTCGGGTCAGGACAGGCCGAGCTCGTCGTCCAGCAGGTCGAAGATCTCGTCGGGGTTCAACGTGTCCAGGTTGGACTCGTCGGCCTGGCCCTGCGTGCCGGCACGACCGTCCCACCGTGCGAGCATGGTTCGAAGCCGCGCGGTGACCTGCCGGTGCTCGGACTCACCCGCCGTCATCTCCGCGAGCATCGACTCGAGGGTGTTCAGCTCCGCGTGGACGGTGGCGATGGTCGTGGTTGCGGCCACGTCGAGCCGTTCGCGGAGGTAGCCGGCCAGCGCCGACGGCGACGGGTAGTCGAAGATCATCGTCGACTGCAGGCGCAAGCCGGTCGCCCCGCCCAGGGCGTTGCGGAACTCCAGTGCGGTCAGCGAGTCGAACCCGAGGTCGAGGAACGCGCGGTCACCGGTGATCGCCGTGGTCGTGGTGTGGCCCAGCACCGCGGCGGCGTGCGTGCACACCAGGGCGAGAAGGGCCGCCTCGAGCTCGGCTCCGGACAGTCCGGCAAAGTCCTCGACCGCGCTGCGCTCGGCTGCCCGGGAGGGGGCCTGCCGCACGCGAACCAGGTCGCGGAGGACGGCCGGGAGGGTGTCCGCGCCGAGCGCGGCAAGATCGAGGCGGACGGCCGCCACCAGCGGTTCGTTGACCGTCAGAACATCGTCGAACAGGGACAGGCCCTCGTCGGTGGACAGCCCGATCACCCTGGATCGACGCAGCCGTTCCGTTCCGGCGTCACCGAGGGCCGCCGCCATGCCGTTGTCCGCCCACGGACCCCACTGCACCGAGGTCGCGGGAAGTCCCAGCGCCCGCCGGTGCCGCGCGAACGCGTCGAGGAACCCGTTGGCGGCGGCGTAGTTGCCCTGGCCAGGGCTGCCGAGCAGCCCGGCGACCGAGGAGAAGAGGACGAAGGCGGAGAGTTCGGCCCCTTTGGTCAGGTCGTGCAGGTTGACCACCGCGTCGACCTTCGGCCGCAGTACCGCCGACACGCGCTCCGTCGTCAGCGACTCGACGGTGCCGTCATCGACCACACCGGCCGCGTGCACCACGCCCGTCAACGGGTGCTCGGCGGGAATGCTCTCGAGCGCTCCCGCGAGGTCCTCCCGGTTCGACACGTCGCAGGCCACCATGGACACCGACGCGCCAAGGTCCTGCAGTTCGGCGTGCAGTTCCGGCGCGCCGGGGGCAGCGGGGCCGCGCCTGCCCAGCAGCACCAGCCGACGGACACCGTGATCGGTCACCAGCCGCCGAGCGACCGTGGCACCGAGCGCTCCGTAGGCCCCGGTGACCAGGACCGTCCCGTCCGGGTCGAACCGGACACCGACGTCGGGGACGTCGGTGTCCACCCGGGCCAGTCGCGGCACGAGGACGCGGTCGCCACGCACCGCGAACTGCGGCTCGTCGGTGGTGATCGCCTGGTGGAGCAGTGCGGCGGCGTTGTCCCCGCCGTCCACGTCGGCCAGGACGAACCGACCCGGGTGCTCCGACTCGGCGGACCGCACGAGCCCCCACAGCGCCGAGGCGGCGACGTCCCGAACGTCGTCGGCGACGTCCGGGCACACCGCGCCGTGGGTGACGAACACCAGCCTCGAGTCGGCGAACCGGTCGTCGGCCAGCCACCAGGTCACCAGTTCGAGGGCCTTGTTCACCACAAGGTGCACGTCAGAGGCCAGATCGGCGGATGAGGGGGATCTGGGTGCGATGGTCACGACGACGGACTCCGGCATGGGCATCCCGGCGGAGAGTTCTGCCTCGAGTGACGACTGGTCGATCGGGACCGGGGTGTCCGAGCCGGCGACGGCCCCTGTCAGTTCCTTCCACTCGGTGCGGAACAGGGAGTCTCGATGGGCCCGCACCGCGGAGCGCAGCTGCTCGTCGTGCGCGGGCCGTAGCAGCAGAGCATCCACGGAGGCGACGACACGGCCAGTCGGTTCGGTCGCCAGGATCGCCAACCTGTCGTGACCGACGGCGGTGATTCGGACTCGGAGCGTGGTGGCGCCCTCGACGTGCAGGGCAGCCCCGGTCCAGGCGAACGGCAGACGGATCTGATCGTCGGGGCCGGTCATGGCGAGCGCGTGCAGGGCGGAGTCGAGAAGTGCGGGGTGCACGCCGAACTGTCCGGGATCGGCGCCGTTCGGCAGGGTGACCTCGGTGAACAGGTCGTCACCCAGCCGCCAGGCACCTCGAACCCCGCGGAAGGCCGGACCGTAGTCGAGGCCCACGCCGGCGAGCCTGTCGTACAGACCGGTCACCGCCACCGGCTGGGCACCGGCCGGGGGCCAGTGACGGTCGTCGGCCGGTGGTGCGTCGACGGCTGCGGACAGCCGCCCGGTGGCGTGCCGCAGCCAGGGCTGCTCGAATGAGGAACGGATCAGGCGGGAATGCACGGAGAGGGTGCGGGTGCCTGACTCGTCGGTGGCGCTCACCACCACCCGCAGCTGCACGCCTTCGTCTCGGGGCAGCACCAGCGGTGTCTCGATGCTCAGCTCGTCCACTGTCGGGGTACCGACCTCTGCGCCGGCACGCCATGCCAGTTCGAGCAGAGCCGTGCCGGGCACCAACACCGAGCCGAACACGGCGTGGTCGGCCAGCCAGGGATGCGTGTCGACCGAGAGCCGGCTGGTGAACAGGCACTCTTCCGGCAGTTCGACCGCGGCTCCCAGCAGCGGGTGGCCGGTGGCGCGCATGCCCGCCGAGGCGAGGTCGCCGATCCATCCGGGCGGCGTGGTCATCCAGAAGTGCTGATGCTGGAACGCGTAGGTGGGGAGGTCGACCAGGTGAGCGCCACGGCCGGTGAACAGGGACGACCAGTCGACGGCTGCGCCGGAGACGTGCAGTCGAGCCAGCGCCAGTGTGGCGGTCGACGCTTCTGGCCGGTCGCGGCGCAGGACTGGAACGCACCCGTCCACCAGGCTCGACAGCACACCGTCAGGGCCCAGCTCGATCCAGCTCGTGACGCCCTCGCGGCGCAGGTACTCGACCGCGTCACCGAAACGAACCGTCGCCCGAATCTGATCGACCCAATATCGTGGTGAGCACACAATGTCCGGGTCCAGCTCCTGGCCGGTCACCGTCGACACCACCGGGATGGTGGGAGCGCCGAAGGAAAGCGTCGCCACCACCTGCGCGAACTCGGCCAGCACGGGGTCCATCAACGGCGAGTGGAAGGCGTGCGACACGCGCAGCCGCGTGACCTTGCGACCCAATCCCTCGAAGTGGGCGGCAGTCCGCTCGACCGCATCTCGCTCACCTGAGACCACCACCGCGGAGGGGCCGTTCACCGCGGCGATGCCCACGCGATCACCGAGCCCTTCCAGTGACTCGGCGACCTCGGCCTCGCTGCCCTGAACAGAGGCCATGGCACCACCGGCAGGCAACGCCTGCATCAACCGACCCCGAGCCACCACCAACCGAGCCGCATCACCCAACGACAACACACCCGCCACATACGCGGCGGCGATCTCCCCCACCGAATGACCAACCACGAAGTCCGGCCGAACACCCCACGACTCCAACAACCGAAACAGAGCCACCTCCAACGCGAACAACGCAGGCTGCGCGTACCCGGTCTGCTCCAACGCCTCAGGATCCTGACCCCACATCACCTCCCGAACAGGAACTTCCAGCGCGCCGCATACCTCGTCAAACGCCTCAGCGAAGACGGGGAACGATCCATACAAGCCCTCACCCATACCCAACCGCTGAGAACCCTGACCAGAAAACAACACCGCACAAGAACCACCATTCGACAAACCAGAGACCACACCCGCGGCATCACCACCCGAAGCAACAACACCCAAACCAGCAAGCAAACCCGCCCGATCCTCACCCACCACCACCGCACGATGCTCCAACACCGAACGAGCAGCCAATGACGAACCCACGTCAACGATGGAAGATTCGACATCCTTGAGGTGCATCAACATCTTCGATGCCTGCGCCCGCAACGCCGCCGCGCTCTTCGCCGACAACACCCACGGCACCACACCAACCTCACCCGAGGCCGCCACCTGTCGCTGGCCGCTCGTCACCGCCCTCGCCGATCGTCCTGACTCGTCCACCGGAGGGCGTTGTTCGAGAATGACGTGTGCGTTGGTCCCGCTGATCCCGAACGACGACACGGCCGCTCGGCGCGGTCGACCAACCTCCGGCCACACCCTGTTCTCGGTCAACAACTCCACCGAACCAGCCGACCAGTCCACATGAGACGACGGCCGATCCACATGCAACGACCGCGGCAACACCCCATACCGCATCGCCAACACCATCTTGATCACACCCGCAACACCAGCAGCCGCCTGCGTATGACCAAAATTCGACTTCACCGAAC
>NZ_SOCP01000043.1 GCF_004364325.1 Actinophytocola oryzae
TGAGCGGGCCGCCGGCGTCTGGACTGACGAGCACGAAGGTCCCTGCGCGAGGAACGAGCCCAGGGACCTTCGCGCGCAGGAGGGAAGACGCCGGACAAAGGCCTGCTCACCAGCGAGCGGAGCGAGCCAATGTCACCGTGAGCGGGCCGCCGGCGTCTGGACTGACGAGCACGGAAGTTCCTGCGCGAGGTACGAGCCCAGGGACTTCCGCGCGCAGGAGGGAAGACGCCGGGTAAAGGCCCGCTCACCGCGAGCGGAGCGAGCCAATGTCACAGCCAATTAGACACAACCCGGGTTCTCGATCACCACTCCGGACAGCCAGGTCTTCGGGTGGGATCTGATCATCGGTACGACCAGGTCCCCGCCGAACAGGTCGAGGTCGAACAGGCAGATCACGACCTGGTTGTAGCTGCGGCACCAGCCGTTGCCTGCCTGTTCCTCCGCGATGATCTCGGCGACGAGGTTCGTACTCGTGATCGACGCCGCCCAGCTCATGTCGGAGACCACCCGGCCGAACACGTCACCTCCGCACAGGCGCTCGCGGGCCCAGGTGTCCATCACCTCGAACACCTGGTCCGGCTCGAACGCGCCAGCGCGGACGTAGCTGTCCTCGGGCTCCAGCAGCTCGAGGTTGTCCGGGTCGCCGAGGGCGGCCCGCACGGCCGCGCTCTCCCCGGTCGGTGTGAAGAACAGCGCGGGCTCCCCGCACTCGAGCCCTTCGGACAGGAACGGCAGCACCAACTCCTCGCGCTGCCGCCTGCCCCGGTGCAGTACACACACGTGGTCGTGCGGCGCGAGCCCAGCCCCACCCAGGGTCACCGTCACCTTCTCACTCCGCTCCTGTTCGTACTTGCGGCGAAAATGGCTTCGGATATCGTCATTCCTCGCGGCACGAATGTCGAGAGGATCTACACGTCGATGTGGGATCCCATGACCACGGTGCGATCCCGGGGCAGGAGAAAGCTTTCCGCGGCGTCCGCGGTCATGAGGGACGTCGCGATGAACAGGCGTTTTCGCCAGCGGGCCATCGTGGGCGCGTCTCCGCACTGCAGCTCTACCTTGGACACGAAGTAGGACGCCGATCCGGCCCGGAGCCTGCCCTCGGTCCCCTTCGGGTCCAGCGAGGCCAACGCCCTTGGTACATCGGGGGTTTCCATGTAACCGAACCTGACGGTCACGTGGGTGATGCCGTCGTCGCGGTAGCCGAGGTCGTCGAACACGGCCCGGTCCTCCGGCGCGACGCGGGGTATCGGTTCCGTCGAAATGGACATGATGACCACGTGTTCATGACGGACGTGATTGTGACTCACATTCGCCCGCATCGCGAGCGGTGTGGTTTCCTTGCCGCGGTTGAGGAAAACGGCCGTGCCGGGCACCTTTCGCGCCTTCTCCCTGCCGCTGCGCAGGTCCTCGACGAACTTCCGCAGCGACCCCTCGAGCCGCTCGCGTTCGGCCGTCACTATCTTGCGGCCCTTCTGCCACGTCGTCATCACCGTGAACATGGTCAGACCGATCAGGAGCGGCAGCCATCCGCCGTGCACGAGCTTGGTCAGGTTGGCGGCGACGAAGAGCAGGTCGACAGTGAGCAGCACGGTCGCCCCGATGCCGAGCAACCACACCGGCGTGCCCCACTTCCCGTGCGCCGTGTAGAAGAACAGCAGTGTCGTGGCCGTGATCGTCCCGGTCACCGTCATGCCGTACGCGAAGGCCAGCGCCGCCGAGCTGCGGAAGGAGAACACGAGCGTCAGCACCGAGATCATCAGCATCCAGTTGACCCACGGCACGTAGATCTGGCCGCGTGAGGTCGCCGACGTGTGCGAGATCCGCAACCGGGGCAGGTACCCGAGCTGCGCGGCCTGTGAGGCGACCGAGAACGCGCCGGTGATCACGGCCTGCGACGCGATCACCGTGGCGGCGGTGGCGAGGAGCACCATCGGCAGCCTGCCCCATTCCGGCAACAGCAGGAAGAACGGGCTCGCGACGTCGGACTCGTCGCCGAGCACCAGCGCGCCCTGGCCGAAGTAGCTCAGCACACACGCGGGCAGCACCAGGAAGAGCCAGCCGCGGGCGATGGCCCGCCGCCCGAAGTGGCCCATGTCCGCGTAGAGCGCCTCGGCCCCGGTGACGGCCAGGACGATCGCGGCGAGGGCGAAGAACGCGATGTGGAAGTGGCCCGCGAGGAAACCGATCGCGTACGTCGGCGACAGTGCCCGCAGGATCTCCGGGTGGCCGGCGACCCCGACGATCCCGAACGCGCCGATCGAGACGAACCAGGTGATCATCACCGGCCCGAACACGCGGCCGACCGCGGCGGTCCCCCTGCGCTGCACGAGGAACAGCACCACGATGATCGCCGCGGTGATCGGCACCACCAGGCCGCCGAGCGACGGCTCGACGATCTTCAGGCCCTCGACGGCCGACAGCACCGAGATGGCCGGGGTGATCATGCTGTCGCCGAAGAACAGCGACGCGCCGAAGATCCCGACGCCGGCCAGCACGAGCGCGGCACGCCGGCCCCGCTGCGCGCCCCACCGCCGGAGCATCGTGATCAGTGCCATGATGCCGCCCTCGCCGTCGTTGTCGAGGCGGGTGGCGAGCAGCACGTAGGTGACCGTCACGACGATCATCACCGACCAGAACACCAGCGAGACGACCCCGTACACGTTGGCGGCGCTGATCGGGACGGGGTGGGGGTCGGCGGGGTTGAACACCGTCTGCAGCGTGTAGATCGGGCTGGTCCCGATGTCGCCGAAGACGACGCCGAGCGCACCGACCACGAGCCCGCGCCGGGCCGTGTCGTGCCCGGCCTCCTGCCGATCACTCACGACCCGGACGCTACCCGTTCCAGGGCCCCCGCGCCGCGAACGATCAGGCCGTCCATCTGGTCGGATAGGGTGACCACAACCGGAGGGGAGCGCATGACGCGACGGCGTACGTGGTGGCACGGGTTGTCCGTGTCGGCGCTGCTGGTCGCGCTCGCGCTGCCGTGGCTCGTCTGCACCCCCGGCACGGCCACCGCGCCGAGCGGGTTCACGGGCCACCACGACGCCCAGTACCCCGCGGCGGGAAGCCACGAGGCCGCGGTCTGGGCTGTGCCGGGTGCCACGTTCGTGCCGGTGGGTGCCGGCCCGGACGCCGTGCACCCCGGCGCGTCGCCCCGGCAGACGCCCGCCGCGCTCGACCGGGCCGAGGACACCACCGCGGCCACCCTGACCGCGCGGACTCCCGCCGCCGCGCGGGGCCGCTCCCCACCGCTCGCCACCTCGTAGGCCGTCGCACGGGCACCGTCGGTGCCCGCTGGTCGCGGCGTGCCTGCCGACCGTCGCCGTGATCGGGTGCGAGAACGAGGGGTGGCCTGGTGGAACTGACCACCGTGCTGGGCATTGTCGCCGCGGTGCTGCTGGTGTCCGTGCTTGCGGTGCGCGTGTCCGTGCGGCTGGGGCTGCCGTCGCTGCTGCTGTACCTGGCGATCGGCGTCGTGCTCGGCGAGGCCGGGTTCGGCATCCGGTTCGACGACGCCGAACTGACCAAGGCGCTCGGGATCGTCGCGTTGGTCCTCATCCTCGCCGAGGGCGGCCTCACGACGCGCTGGCAGGACGTCAGGCCCGCGCTCGGCGTGGGCACCGCGCTCGCCACGCTCGGTGTCGGCGTGAGCATCGCGGTCACCGGCGGCGCACTGCACCTGCTGCTGGACCTCGAGTGGCGCACCGCGTTGCTGTGGGGCGCGGTGCTGTCCTCGACCGACGCCGCGGCCGTGTTCAGCGTGCTGCGCGGGCTCGGGGTGGGCAAGCGGCTCGCGGGCACGCTGGAGCTGGAGTCCGGCCTCAACGACGCCCCGGTGTTCATCGCGGTGATCCTCTTCGCGTCCACGGACGCGATCCACTGGTGGACCCCGCTGCTCGCGGTCTACGAGCTGGGTGTCGGCGGGCTGGTCGGCGGCGTGCTGGGGTGGCTCGGCGCGCAGGCACTACGACGTGCCGCGCTGCCCGCGACCGGCCTGTACCCGCTGGCGACGATGGCCGTCTGCCTGGCCGCGTACGTCACCGCGCAGGGCGTGCACACCTCCGGTCTGCTGGCCACCTACGTCGCCGGGCTGGTGCTGGGCAACGCGCGGCTCCCCCACCGCGGCGACACGCTGTCGTTCGTGGAGGGCATGGGCTGGCTCGCGCAGATCGGCCTGTTCGTGCTGCTCGGACTGTACGCCTCACCGGAGCGGCTCGGCGGCGCGCTGCTGCCGGCGCTGGCCGCGGGTGCGGTGCTGGTGCTGCTCGCGCGTCCGCTGTCGGTGATCGCGTCGGCCGTGCCGTTCCGCATGCCGTGGCGGGAACAGGTCTTCCTGTCGTGGGCGGGTCTGCGCGGGGCGGTGCCGATCGTGCTCGCCCTGATCCCGCTGGCGACCGGCGTGCCCGGCGCGGAACGTCTCGTCGACACGGTGTTCCTCCTGGTCACGGCGCTGACGCTGCTCCAGGGGACGACGCTGCCCGCTGTCGCGCGGCGGCTGGGGCTCGTGCGGTCGGCGCAGGCGCGGGAGGTGGACGTGGACGCGGCGCCGCTCGACGAGCTGGGGGCCGTGCTCCTGCAGGTCCGGGTGCCCGACGGCTCACGTCTGCACGGCGTGCACGTCGGCGAGCTGCGCCTGCCGAGCACCGCCACGATCAGCCTCGTCGTCCGCTCCGGCGCCGGTTTCGCACCGCAGCGCGACACCCGCCTGCGCACCGGCGACCAACTGCTCGTGGTCACCACCGAGACCACGCGCGTGGCCACCGAGCGACGCATCCGCGCGGTCGACCGCGCGGGCCGGCTCGCCACGTGGTTCGGCGAGTCCGGCCGCTGAGCACCCGGTCAGTCACCCGGCCGCGGTGTCACCGCGGTACCCCCTGCTCGCCGTCGCAGGCGAGTGGCAGCCGCTGCCCGGGGCGGTCCAACGCCCCTCGACGCCGCCTTCCGCACGTCGCATGCACCAGGCCGTCTTCGCGCTGGTGCGGCGAGGGCAGCGGGACGGGGTGCTCCGCGACGACCTGTCCCCCGCGCTCCTCCCCCAGGCGATCACCGGGCCGCTGCACGTCGTCACCCGTTCGCGCGCAGCCTGCGGACCGACCCGGCGACCGTCGGGCCGCAGGTCGCCGACCTGCGGCTCGACGGGTTCGCCGCCCGACCACCTAACCTGGACGGATGACGTCGCTCACCGACTCGGCGGGGCAGGGTTGGACCCAGGTGTTCGAACTCGGCCTCGCGCTCGTCCTGTCGGCCGCGATCGGGCTCGAACGGGAGATCCGCCAGAAGAGCGCCGGGCTGCGTACCCACTCGCTGGTCGGCCTGGGCGCGGCGCTGTTCATGGTGGTGTCCAAGTACGGCTTCGTCGACGTGCTCGGCGACCACGTCACGCTCGACCCGTCACGTATCGCCGCGCAGATCGTGTCCGGCATCGGTTTCATCGGCGGCGGGCTGATCTTCGTGCGCCGGGACGCGGTGCGCGGGCTCACGACCGCGGCCGTCGTGTGGCTCACCACCGCGGTCGGCATGGCCGCGGGCGCCGGGCTGTGGCTGCTCGCCATCGTGGTGACCGCCGGGCACTTCGTGGTCGTGTTCGGGTTCACGCCCCTCGCCGCGCGATTGCCCCGCTCGAAGTACGCCCAGTCCACGATCCGACTGTCCTACCTGGACGGTCGCGGGGTGCTGCGTCAGGTGCTCACCGAGTGCACGCGCCGCGACTTCACCGTCGGCGACCTGTCCGTCGACCAGGACGACGGCGACAAACGCGGTTCGCGCACCGTCACCGTGTGGCTCAGCCTCCGCGGCTCCGGTGCGATCTCCGCGCTCACCGCCGCGCTGGCCGACATCGACGGCATCCTCACCGCCACCAGCGTGGACGCCAACAGCGGCGAGGTGTAGCCGCCTTCGGAACGGCAGGAGCCCACGGCGGACCGGGCATTGTCCGCCGTGGGCGTTGGTGGGGGGTTGGGGTCAGGTGGTGGGCATGAGGACTGAGTCGATGAGGTAGACGGTGGCGTTGGCGGTGTGGACGCCGCCGCAGATGACGTTGGCGTCGTTGACTTTGAGGTTGTCGCCGGAGCCGGTGACCT
>NZ_SOCP01000044.1:2500-5259 GCF_004364325.1 Actinophytocola oryzae
CCTGAAACCGTGTGCCTACAAGCCGTCAGAGCCGTCTTAGCAATGGTGATGGCGTGCCTTTTGAAGAATGAGCCTGCGAGTTAGTGGTGCGTGGCGAGGTTAACCCGTGTGGGGTAGCCGTAGCGAAAGCGAGTCTGAATAGGGCGAACGTAGTCGCGTGCTCTAGACCCGAAGCGGGGTGATCTACCCATGGCCAGGGTGAAGCGCCGGTAAGACGGCGTGGAGGCCCGAACCCACCAGGGTTGAAAACCTGGGGGATGAGCTGTGGGTAGGGGTGAAAGGCCAATCAAACTCCGTGATAGCTGGTTCTCCCCGAAATGCATTTAGGTGCAGCGTCGTGTGTTTCTTGCTGGGGGTAGAGCACTGGATGGTCTAGGGGGCCTACAAGCTTACCGAAATCAACCAAACTCCGAATACCAGTAAGTGAGAGCGCGGCAGTGAGACTGCGGGCGATAAGGTTCGTGGTCGAGAGGGAAACAGCCCAGAACGCCAGCTAAGGCCCCTAAGTGTGCGCTAAGTGGGAAAGGATGTGGGGTCGCCCAGACAACCAGGAGGTTGGCTTAGAAGCAGCCACCCTTGAAAGAGTGCGTAATAGCTCACTGGTCAAGTGGTCCTGCGCCGACAATGTAGCGGGGCTTAAGCGCACCGCCGAAGCTGTGTCATTTCAGCATGTACATCCGCTTCATTCTTCGGAATGTTGTGTAGTGGCTGGGATGGGTAGGGGAGCGTCCTGCATCCAGGGAAGCAGCCGCGTGAGCGAGTTGTGGAGGGTGTGGGAGTGAGAATGCAGGCATGAGTAGCGAAAGCAGAGTGAGAAACTCTGCCGCCGGATGACCAAGGGTTCCTGGGCCAGGTTAATCCGCCCAGGGTAAGTCGGGACCTAAGGCGAGGCCGACAGGCGTAGTCGATGGACAACGGGTTGATATTCCCGTACCCGTGTGGATGCGTCCATGGTGAGCCCGGTGATACTAACCACCCGAACCTGGCGGTGACCTTCGGGTTGCTGTTGGGGGAGCGTGGGACCTGAACCGGTAGTAGTCAAACGATGGGGTGACGCAGGAGGGTAGCTCCGCCAGCTGATGGTGTCTGGTGTAAGCGTGTAGGCCGTGCGATAGGCAAATCCGTCGCGCATGTAGGCTGAGACGTGATGCATAGCCGAATGAGGCGAAGTAGAGTGATCCCATGCTGCCGAGAAAAGCCTCTAGTGAGTGTCCATGCGGCCCGTACCCCAAACCGACACAGGTGGTCAGGTAGAGAATACCAAGGCGATCGGGTGAACTGTGGTTAAGGAACTCGGCAAAATGCCCCCGTAACTTCGGGAGAAGGGGGGCCACAGGGTTTGAAGCCCCGTTGCGGGCTAGGACCAGGTGGCCGCAGAGACCAGCGAGAAGCGACTGTTTACTAAAAACACAGGTCCGTGCGAAGTCGCAAGACGATGTATACGGACTGACGCCTGCCCGGTGCTGGAACGTTAAGAGGACCGGTTAGTCACCTTGTGTGGCGAAGCTGAGAATTTAAGCGCCAGTAAACGGCGGTGGTAACTATAACCATCCTAAGGTAGCGAAATTCCTTGTCGGGTAAGTTCCGACCTGCACGAATGGCGTAACGACTTCTCGGCTGTCTCAACCACAGGCCCGGCGAAATTGCACTACGAGTAAAGATGCTCGTTACGCGCGGCAGGACGGAAAGACCCCGGGACCTTTACTATAGCTTGGTATTGGTGCTTGGTTCGGCTTGTGTAGGATAGGTGGGAGACTGTGAAGTGGCCACGCCAGTGGTTGTGGAGTCAATCTTGAAATACCACTCTGGTCGTACTGGGTGTCTAACTTCGGACCGTGATCCGGTCCAGGGACAGTGCCTGGTGGGTAGTTTAACTGGGGCGGTTGCCTCCTAAAGAGTAACGGAGGCGCCCAAAGGTTCCCTCAGCCTGGTTGGCAATCAGGTGTTGAGTGTAAGTGCACAAGGGAGCTTGACTGTGAGACTGACAGGTCGAGCAGGGACGAAAGTCGGGACTAGTGATCCGGCACCACCTGGTGGAAGGGGTGTCGCTCAACGGACAAAAGGTACCCCGGGGATAACAGGCTGATCTTGCCCAAGAGTCCATATCGACGGCATGGTTTGGCACCTCGATGTCGGCTCGTCGCATCCTGGGGCTGGAGTAGGTCCCAAGGGTTGGGCTGTTCGCCCATTAAAGCGGCACGCGAGCTGGGTTTAGAACGTCGTGAGACAGTTCGGTCCCTATCCGCCGCGCGCGCAGGAGACTTGCGGAAGGCTGTCCCTAGTACGAGAGGACCGGGACGGACGAACCTCTGGTGTGCCAGTTGTTCTGCCAAGGGCATGGCTGGTTGGCTACGTTCGGGAGGGATAACCGCTGAAGGCATCTAAGCGGGAAGCCTGTTCCAAGATGAGGTCTCCCACCCGTGAGGGTTAAGGCCCCCCACTAGACCATGGGGTTGATAGGCCAGGTATGGAAGCATCGTAAGGTGTGGAGTTGACTGGTACTAACAGGCCGAGGACTTACCCACAAACGATCTAATTTGTTTCGCATCCACTATACGATTCTGAAACACCAACCCGGTGTCGAGTAGCACCCCTAGGGTGTGGCTCCGGTGTGGTTGTGTTGTTTCATAGTGTTTCGGCGGCGATAGCGGTGGGGAAACGCCCGGTCCCATTCCGAACCCGGAAGCTAAGCCCTCCAGCGCCGATGGTACTGCACTCGCTAGGGTGTGGGAGAGTAGGACACCGCCGGACTTTACTTC
>NZ_SOCP01000045.1 GCF_004364325.1 Actinophytocola oryzae
CGGCCGCCTCGCCAAAGCCATCCACGTACTACAAAACTACGAGGTCGCCACCGGATGGAGGGTCGGGAGCTGGCGCGGTGCCTGTTGATCGGCGGTAGGGTATGGAGCCGCAGTGCCCGGCCGGTTTCCCGGTCCGGGTGTTCTTCTCCATGGCCGTGGCCTCTCTTCGAGCCCGTTTCCAGCTCCCGCCCGTCAAACCGTGCGTGCGGTTCTCCCGCACACGGCTTACCGACGTCGTTCACCGCCGGCATTCGGCTTGTCCCGCCAGGGCTTGCCCGCCCTGGGTTGCACGACGATTCCGTAAAGCCGGATCAGACCGAACTCGTTGGACGTAAAGCGTAGCAGTGCCCAACGGCCGAAGTGACGGCTGCGGCGGTAGCGCTTGCTGAGCCACAACGCGATCCGCATCCGCACGTACTGTCTGATCTTGCTGAAGCGTTGCGCCGAGTGTCCATAACGGAAGTACCCGGCCCAGCCTCGCAGGAACGTGTTGACATCCTGCACGATCACTTCAACAGGCAGCAGCAGCCGACGCCGGGCGGTGAGTTCCCGGATCCGGTCGCGGGCGTGCTGCATGGCCTTGTTCGCGGGCCAGCGGGCGAGGAAGGTGAACGGGCGTCGCCCATCGTGAGGCCGGGATGTCACCAGCCGGTGGTGGAAGCCGAGGAAGTCCACGCCTTCCCCGCCGACTTGGAGGTGCACGATCCTGGTCTTGGCTTCCTTCGGTTGCAAACCGAGTTCGGCCAGCAGTTGCCGAAGCCGTTGTAGGGCGGCCTCGGCCTGCTCGCGAGACTTGCACATCACCAGCGCGTCGTCGGCGTAACGGACCAACACCCCGTGCTCTCGCGTCGACCATTGCCGGTCCAACCGGTGCAGGTAGACGTTGCACAGCGACGGAGAAATCACCCCGCCTTGCGGGCTGCCGGTAACCTCCCGACGGACCAGACCGTGCTCCATCACCCCTGCGCGCAACATCACCCGCAGCAGCTTCAGCACGGCCTGATCGCAGACGCGTTCCTCAACCGCCTGCATCAACTCCTTGTGCGGTATCGCCGAAAAGCAGTTGGCGATGTCCGTCTCGACCACCCATCGCCTGCCCCGCGCGGACTCCTCGATGAGGACCTGCAGGGCGTCGTGCGCCGAGCGTTTCGGGCGGAACCCGAAACTGCACGACAACATGTCCGCTTCGAAGACCGGCTCGAGCACGATCTTCACCGCGGCCTGCACGATGCGGTCACGCACCGATGGGATAGACAGCGGCCTCAACTCGCTGCTGCCCGGCTTGGGGATGAACACCCGCCGCGCCGGCAACGGCCGATAGCTGCCGTCCCTCAGTTCGCTGGCCAACTCGTCCAACAGACGGACAACGCCGTACTGCTCGACCCGGTCCAGGGTGGTCTTGTCGATGCCCGGCGCGCCGTCATTGCGGCGCACCGCGACCCACGCCCGCCACAAGACATCCCTGCGGAAGATCTTGTCTCGCAGCGCGTGGAACCGACGTCCGGGATCGGCCTTGGCCGCCCGGTACAGCGCATGCTGCAAGGCACGAACCGGATCAACGATCGATCCCGAAGCGGCGGGAATAGCCAAACCGGCACTCACCGGGCTCCTCCTCAACATCAAGCGCGTCGACGAAGTAGCGGCCCTTCCCATCACCGGCGGTTGTGTTGTCCGCTCGGCTCAACCGGTACTACGGCCGCCTCCGACTCCCTCCCGGCCGGTGGTCCATTTCCCGAGATCATCGGTTATAGGACACCGCGTTTCCGACAACACCATCCGCAGAATTGCCGGGCCGGGGAGGGCCTCTCCAGTTCCCGCCGCCACTATCTGAACGTTCCGAGCCCCATACGCCGGGGAGTCCCTCGCGGCTGCAATCCAGGAGCTACACCGCTTCCATGGCCTTCACCCCGATTTCGAAGGGCTCGGCTCTCCCTGATGCCACCAACAGGCAGCTGAGTAACGACGCCGCAGGCTTCGCTTCACGCTACGGACCGCTCAGTCGCTCCCCCATCAGGGCCTTTGACACTGGGCTTCGACCCGACCCGTTTCCAGACCGAGCCGCCAGTCTGCTACCGGGCCTCCTGGCAGCTACCCGGACCGGACTCACACCGGCAAGCGACGACGAGCTGACGAACGACGATCAACCACCTACATGATCAACCCCCGCTCAACTGGACGCACGAAAAAGGCTC
>NZ_SOCP01000046.1 GCF_004364325.1 Actinophytocola oryzae
GTCGCCGCTGGTATCACAGCCTGCGTCTTTGCCTTGTCAGCCATCGATGCACTACCCTCCACTTAGGACAGTTACACCGTTATTCTTACACCCCCGGAAGGTGGGCCCGCGAGTTCAGATCCCGTCAACTCTGGGGTGGTGGAGGCGTGCCGGGGAAGCGGAATTCACATCTGTCAATCACAGACATGTCGCCGAACCGACCTAAAGCGGACGTCCACTTGGTCCGATTCATCTGAGTTCCTCAGTGGCCAAACGATTGAGCAGGGAGGTCAACCGATAGTGCCGGTAGACCCCGTTCTTCAGAACGTCACAAAAGGCAGGTAGGGAAGGAGTTGCGCCAGTTGTGTGCGTTCGTATCCCTGGCGGGAGTACCAAAGGATGGGAACAGGGCTGACCTGCGGCTTTATACCGGCAGTCTCGTGATCGAGACATCCTTCGGGCTGTCCGCGCGTGAGTGACGCTCCGCTGGTGGCGGGACTGCGCTCCCGTCCCCAACGATCGACTCGCCTCCCCAGCATCGCCAACCCAACGATCTGCTGAGGACCCCCGTTGAAGACATCGGTCTTGGCCCGGCCCGGGTAGAGGTCGGCGATACGGCGCATCGCCAGGCCGGGCGCGTAGGCCACCTGGTGCCCGTCCGCGCGGGCGACCGCGACCGGTAGCGACCCTGACCGCTTGATCGGCCCGGTGTCGGCCAGCCACTGGCAGGGCCGGGTCGTGAAAACCTTGACCGCGGTCTGCGACAAGCCGCCGAGCTCGCACACGCTCCGCGCTGGCATCGAGCAGCGGGTTGGGGATGACTGGATCGAACTCGGGCGTGGCCGGGTGGCCGACGCCATCCCGGAGGCGGCTGGGTTCCCGGTCGAGGTCAGCGCGCCGTGCGAGGAGGGCGTGTGGCGTTCTTGGGTCCGGGTTGATGGACAAGGACGTGCGCCGGAATCGGTGCCGTTCACCTTCTCCGCGACCGGCACCGAGCGGTCGATCGCGTTGGTCGAGTGCGCAGGACGCCCGACCGTACCCTGGCCCGGGCGTGCATCGAGGGGGACACTGAGTCCCATAGGTGACATCCCGAGCTACACCGGTCGCCGTGTCGAGTGACGCGGCCCACTTCAGAGTGATCACGTCTCGACCGGCTACCGGCGAGCACTCGATGCTGGTGAGCGGCGGCCCCCGACGACCGCAGAACGCCGACAGCTCGCTCCTGGCGATGTCGGCACTGTGGGTGTGCTCGTCAGTGCGCAGGACATCGGGCACTTCTATCTCGTCACGTTCGACCATGGCGTCGAGATCGAGATGGTGCTGCCCGGCACCGGACACGCCGTGCGGTTTGTGGATCAGCCTGGCCAGACATTGGCCCCGGCCTACCAGAAGGCGGCTGGCCCGCGCAATTACGGTGTCTATCGCATGCCGTTCCGGCGGCGGTTCCGCGCCATCTTCGGCCGCCGGGCCAGCGCCTAAGCCCAATGCCGGTCGGTTAGGTGGTCCTGGCTGGTCGGCGGGTGGGTCTGGGCTTGCTGGGTGGAGTGATGGTGACAGCTGAACGTGATGGCCGG
>NZ_SOCP01000047.1 GCF_004364325.1 Actinophytocola oryzae
ATGAGACACCTTCTGTCAACCTCAGGCCGCTGTGGGCGGTTGAAGGGCCTTGGAGCGGTTGCGAATGTGAATGTTCTCGTCGTAGCGGACGCCTTTGGTGAGGCAGTGCCACAAGATTTCCAGCCAGCGGTTAGCGAGAGCGCGCAGTGCGCTGTGGTGGGCTTTCCCGGCTTTGATCTTGGTGTCGTAGAACTCTCGTGCCCAGGCGGAGCTGTTGAGGCTGCAGAAGGCCCATTGGTGCACGGCTGTGCCGAGGTACCGGTTGTGGGCCAGGCGTCGGGCGATGACGAGTTCACTGCGGCCCGAGCGGCGGGTGACGGGTGCGGTTCCGCTGTAGCATTGCAGTCCGTTCGGGTGGTCGAACTGCTCGATGTGGTCCCCGATCTCTCCGGCGATCCGGGCGGCGAGGATGTCTCCGAGCCCGGGGAAGCTCAGGTAGATCTCACCGCCCGGGACCGCTTTTCCCGGATCGGGGTTTCTGGGTTGTTTCGCACGGCCGTATCGGGTGTCGCCGAGCAACAGTGCTGCCATGCGCCGTTCCCAGGCTTTCCGGGCGTCGCGCAACGCGAGCAGTTGGGTCGCGGTCAACGCGATCGTGGTGGCTTTCGCGCGGATCAGGTAGTCCCGGACCGGGAGGTGCTCGGCGGCCAGGGCGTCGGTCACGCGGGCAGCGAACCGGTCCGGCCAGCCATGCTTGGCCGTGCGGGCGAAGGCCTCGATCGTGTCGGCGTCGATGTCGGCGAGTTGGGCGTGGGTGGGCCAGTTGGCCAGCAGTTTCAGCATGACGGGCGAGCCGAGGTCGCCGGAGTTGTCGCCGGCGATGGCCACCGCGGCCGGGAAGGTGGCGAGCAGGTCGGCGCGCAGCCGGTTGAGCAGCCGTCGCTGGTCGCGGGCTGCGCGTTCGTCGTCGCGGGCGATCGAGCGCAACTCGCCGGCCAGGTCGCCGTGGGGGATCAGTTTCCGCAGTTCCAGGAACTGGTCCAGCGCCATCAAACAACAGATTCGGGCGTCTTCGGCGTCGTCTTTCTTGCGTGCCGGGCCGCGACGGCGAGCGACCAGATCCGGATTGACCGGCAGTACCGTGAACCCGGCGTCGGCCAGTGCCTCGACCAGAACACCGTGTCGGGTTTCCAACACGACACGCACGTCGGCTGGATCGGGTTCCAGCTCCAGACAGCGAGTGATCAACCGTTCAACACCGGCCACGGTGTGGTCGATACGGAACTGGTCGACGATCCCGTCGCCAGGTCTGCCAAGCGCGACGTCATGAAACGACTCGGCCCAGTCAATACCCACTCCCAACAAGTGCCTCAGTTCCCTTCCTGCGTGCGAGTGAAACAACCGGAGCCCGAGGCGTTGCATCGTGCTGATAAACCAGTCCTCACCGGGACGACACCTTCCGAGATGACAAGCCCCCGGCCCAAACCTCCAGGGACGCCGTCTCATGACAGTCCTCGCAGGACAAGCGAAGCAAGCGTTCCCCGGAGGTCCCGGCCATGAACGAAGGTAGTCCTATCAGCG
>NZ_SOCP01000048.1 GCF_004364325.1 Actinophytocola oryzae
CTAGTACTACAGGGCTAGATCATTAGGGTTTGGAGTCGGAGACGTCGTTGGAAGTGGTGTCGTCGTGCGTCTGCCTGATGTTCGCGGCGCCAGGCAGACGAGCGAAGTCCCTGGTCAATGATGTGATCATCGTTGCCGATGAGGTTGAACAGGCGTCGGACCTCGGCGATGGAGAGTCTGATCAAGCGGCGGGTTCGGCGTGGGCGCTGCGGTGGAGGTTTCGTCTGTCGTGGCGGGTTCGCACGGTCAGGGTGTGTGGTTTGTCCACAGGGGAAGGGCCCCTTTTTTCGATTTGTGTCGCATCACCGCGAGGAAGGCCATAGCAAGCATCGCTAGGGTGATGTGCCGGTACCAGGCGTGGTAGAGGCGCACCTGATAGTTGTCGAGTCCCGCTTCGCTTTTGGCTGCTTCGAAGCATTCCTCGATCGGCCAGCGGTTGCCGATGACGCGAACCAGTTCGGTCATCGGTTCGTCGCGGGGGTTGTAACAGTGGAAGTAGGCGAGTTCGCCGTCGGCGATGTTCCGTCGAAACACGTACTGATGACCGTCGCCGGCGTCGACGAGTGCCCAGTCATAGACCCGGAACCCCTTCGTGCCGACGCCGCAGGCGCGGCGGGACCAGTCGTGAGGTTTCCTTCGGGCCGCGACACGCTCAACGAGCGTGGTCGCATCGGTTCTTGTGGTGATACTGCCGGTGCCGGTATCCGTGTTCTTCGGCACCGCCATCGCATAGGCGATGCCCTCGGCTTCCAGATAGGAACGTAAACCGGGATTCTGTCCGAACTCCTCGTCCGCGGCGAACCACGCGAACGGCACCCCGGCCGCCACCGCACGGGCGATCATGTCCTGGACCTGCCGGGGGCGGGTAGCGAACGTCACCTCCTCCGGTACATGCGCCTCGGCGCGGCGTCCGGGATCAGCGCACCACGACCCCTCGGGCAGATACAGTTCCCGATCGATCAGCACCCGATCACCGGCCGTATTCGCATAGGCCAGGAACACACCGATCTGACAGTTATCGATCCGACCCAACGTCCCGGAATACTGACGTTGGGTACCCGCCGACTTGGTGCCCTTCTTCGCGAAACCAGTCGGATCAGCGATCAACACACCACGCGGATCAGCGAAATGCTCCATCGCATAGTCGCGCACCAGATCCCGCGCCTGGTCGGCATCCCACGGCGACAAGTTCAACAACCGCTGCAACGCCTTCGGCTCCGGATCACCAGAATACTCCGCGATCGTCCACCCGTTCTTCCGCTCCAACGGAGCGATCAACCCACGCACGTAATGCCGAGCATGCACACGCGAATCCGTCCGATAGAACAACCCATCAAGACGCGTACACACCTCCCGGAACTCCTGATCCCACACAGCCAGATCATCCCGAGTCACACCACCCGAGATCCCAGCCTGGCCAGCAGAAGAAATGGTCACGCGCCAACCCTGGCACAACCGCCAGCCGATATCACGAACCGACACACAAGAGATCTAGCCCTGTAGTACTAG
>NZ_SOCP01000049.1 GCF_004364325.1 Actinophytocola oryzae
TACGGCAGCCGCAGTTTGCCGTGTTGGCTATGTTTGCTGGTCGCGGCGTAGTCGGGTGCGGTGGTGGTACCAGCGGGCGCGGGCTTGGTGGCGTCGTCGCCACCAGGTCCAGTGCAGGTGGTGGCTTTTGGGTAGATGCCGGCGGGTGACCAGGGTGAAGAGTCGTTTGATCTCGGCGACGGTGAGTGCGATCAGGCCGAGGTCCTCGGGTGGCTGTTCGTCGGGTGTGGTGGGCAGGATCGGTGCTGGCGCACGGGTTTTGGCTTGGGCAGCGGTGATGGCGCAGACCGCGAGCGCGGCCAGAGTGAGCACGATGTGGCGCAGCAGCGCGGTGTAGAGGCGGACTTGGGAGTGGTCGAGTCCGAAGTGGTCTTTGCCGAACTCGAACCCTTCCTCGACCGGCCAACGCAAACACGCGACACGGACCAGGGTCATCAGCGTGTCGGGTTGGCCAGCCGGGATGTGACAGTAGTGGTAGGCCAACTCCCCAGTGGACAGGTGTTTGCGGATCAGCAGGTAGTGGCGTGGGCTGGTGGTCGCCAGCCAGGCCCAGGCGTAAGCGCGTTCGCCCTTTGAGCCGGTCACCGAGCAGACCTGCCACCGCTTCCTGTTCTTGCGGCCGGACAAATGTGTGGTCATAGCGGTGTCAGCACGTATCCGATGACCGGACCTGACCTCGATGGTGAAGGCGCACCCGACGCGCATCACATACCCGATCCCGTGGTCTTCCAAGAAAGCGCGGAGTTTCCCAGCCCGGCCGTAGACCTCGTCGCCGGCGATCCACGGCGGGACCGTGCGGTCGGCGATCATGTCCGCGAGAAGATCTTGCGCCAACTGCGACTTGGTCCTGAACACCACCGTGGCCGGGATACCCAACACCTTGCGGCGCTCGACGTCGGCGAGTTGTTCTTCGGGCACGTAGATGCGGGCGCCGATCAGCGCGTGCCCGCCTGGAGTGGCGTAGGAGCAGTAGACCGTGTTCACGCCGTTCGCGACCCGGCCCGCGCAGCCCATGTACTGCCGTTTGGTGCCCGCGGTCGATTCTCCCTGCTTCTCCTGACCGGACTCATCCAGCGCTCCCACCCGCAACGACTGATCACCGAGTTGCTCGACCACGAACCGTCGCACCACACCCTGGACACGGTCGTGATCCCACACCGCCTGATTCAGCAGCCGCTGCGTCCGATCTGGCGTCTCGTCCCCGACATGCTCGGCGATGGTCCACCCGTTCTTGCGTGGCAGATCACTCATCAACCCAGCCATGTACTTCCCAGCCTGCTCAAACGGCTTCCTCCGCGCGAAACACGGTCTCAACCGGCCGTGCAACACGCCGAGATTCGCCACCGCCCGCTCACCCTCTACGATGACAGCCGCAGCCGCCTCACGATCTTCTTGCGTCACAACTTGATGATCATGAGGCGGCTGCTTCCATGATCACTCGGGCCTAGTCAAGCCTCTGACCAGCAAAGATCACCAAACTGCGGCTGCCGTACTA
>NZ_SOCP01000050.1 GCF_004364325.1 Actinophytocola oryzae
CAATGCCACTGATTTAGGTGGTGACAGGGCCGGTAGCCTGCCGTCTTGTGGATCTTGAGGCGGGCGGTGACGCGGGTCGGAGCTTGGTCGACCGGGCGGCGGTCGGTGTGCTGGCGCGGACGTTTCCGGTTGAGTTGGTGGATCGTGTGATCGATCAGTTCTGGGTGCGTGAACAGCGTTCCCGGAAGTTGCCAGCTCGGTTGGTGTTCTATCTTGTTCTGACACTGTGTCTGTTTCCGCAGGAGTCGTACCGGTCGGCTGCGAAGATTCTGTTGAAGGCCTTTGGTCGAGGTTCGGATGGCCCTTCGGTACCGACGGCTGAAGCGATTGGAAACGCTCGTCGTCGATTGGGTGCCGATCCGGTGGAAACGATTGTCCGCCATGTAATGCAGCCTGTCGCGGGTCCGGATACGCAGGGTTCTTGGTATCGGGGGTGGCGGCTGGTCGCGGTTGATGGCACCACGTTCACGGTGCCAGACACTGACGAGAACGATGCCCATTTCGGTCGGCCGGGCACCGGTCGTGGGGACGGGAAAGGCGCTTATCCGAAAGCACAGGCCGCGTGTTTGATCGAGTTGGGCACGCATGCGGTGTTCGACGCCCGCCTTGAGCCGTACCGGGTGTCGGAAAACAGGTTGATCGAGGAGATGTTCACCGCGCTGAAGCCAGGGATGTTGCTGCTGGCCGATCGTAGCGTCTACTCCTACCAGCGCTGGACGCGTGCGGCCGCGACAGGCGCTGACCTGCTGTGGAGGGTGCCGTCGCACCTGGTCCTGCCCCCGGTGGAGATCCTGGCCGACGGGTCCTACATCGCCGAGATCGCCCCGCCCAGAAAATCTGAAATAGCACCGTTTCGGGTCCGCGTCATCGAATACAAACTGCCCGTCGTGACCGACGGCAAAGACGAACTGTATCGCCTGATCGCCACAATCCTGGATCCCGTGCAAGCGCCTGCGAAGGACCTGGCCGTCCTGTATCACGAGCGGTGGGACATCGAAGGGTTCTTCAAGCAGATCAAGAGCGTTCAGCTCAACGCCGAAAGGATCTTCCGATCCAAATCGACAGACGGTGTCCGCCAAGAATTCTGGGCACACCTCGGCGTGCATTACGCCACGATGCGCATCGCGGTGGACGCCGCTCATCAAGCCAAGCTGGATCCCGACCGAATCTCTCACAAGGACACCGTCCGCATCATCCGGTCCAGGATATGGATACCGGACTCTTTTCCCCCTCGCCAATCATCATGATCACTACCAGCGCCTCCTGGACGAGGTCACCCTCGAAACCAATATCGAACGACGAGACCGCAGTTACCCCAGAGTGATCAAACGGAAAATGAGCAACTTCCACGCCAAACGACCTCATCACCAACAACAGCACTGTCACAGCCGCCCATCCCAGACAGCAGTCACGATCACGCCACCGTCCAGGCCCACACGCCGCAAGCGATCAGCCAAGACGATCTAAATCAGTGGCATTG
>NZ_SOCP01000051.1 GCF_004364325.1 Actinophytocola oryzae
GCCCAATGCCGGTCGGTTAGGTGGTCCTGGCTGGTCGGCGGGTGGGTCTGGGCTTGCTGGGTGGAGTGATGGTGACAGCTGAACGTGATGGCCGGCTGGTATGGCGTCGTTGTCGATGCTGCGGCCTTTTGACAGCGAAGTTGCTCATCTTCCTCTTGATCACGCGGGGATAGCTTCGGTCTCTGCGCTTGGGGTTGATCTCATCAAGCACTTCGGCAAGCAACACGCGGTAGTGATCGTTATCGTGCGTGAGGGGGAAAAGACTCCGGTTTCCACACGCGGGACCGGATGATGCGAACCGTGTTCTTATGTGAGATCCGGTCGGGATCCAGCTTCGCGTGATCAGCGGCGTCCACCTGAACGCGCATCGTGGCGTAATGGACCCCCAGATGCGCCCAGAACTCCTGCCGCACCCTGTCCGGCGACTTCGACCGAAAGATCTTCTCGCTGTTGAGCTGCACACTCTTGATCTGCTTGAGGAATCCCTCGATGTCCCAGCGCTCGTGGTAGAGCATCGCGAGATCCTTCGCCGGGGCCCGCCGCGGGTCCATGATCGTGGTTACCAGCCGATATATCTCGTCCGACTCGGGCAGCCGGTACTCGACAACCCGCAATCGGAAGGACGCGAGGCCGGATTTCTTGGGCGGAATCACCTCGGCGATGTAGGACCCATCAGCCAGCAGCTCCACCGGCCGGAGGATGAGGCTGGACGTCACCCTCCACAGCAGGTCAGCGCCGGTGTCCACGGCCTTGATCCACCGGTGGAACGAGTAGATATGCCGATCGGCCAGCACCAGCATGCCCAGGCGCATCGAGGAGAACATCTCCTCGATCAACATCGTTTCCGCGGCAGCATAACCATCCACCCGGGCGTCGAAGACCGCATGCGTGCCCAACTCGACCAAACACGCCGCCTGAATCTGCGGATACGCCGTCTTACCCTCACCGCGGCCCGAGCCAGGCCGACCGAACGCACGATCATTCTCGTCGGTGTCCGGCACCGTGAACGTTGTCCCGTCCACCGCACACAGCAACCAGTCCTGATACCACGCACCCCGCGTTTCCGGTCGCGCCTGCGGCGCCATCACCGCACGCACCGCCGTCTCCATCGGGCCCGACCCCAACCGGCTGCGAGCATCACCGATCGACCCGGTCGTGGGCACTCGATAACCCTGTCCGCCGCGACCGAACACCGACATCAGAATCTTCATCGCCGACCGATACGACTCCTGCGGAAACAAACACAAGACCAGCGTGAAATAGAACACCAGCCGCGCCGGCAACGCACGCGTCCGCTGTTCCCGACGCCAGTACTGATCAATGACCCGATCCACCAACGCGACCGGGAACGTCCGAGTCAGCACACCAATAGCGGCCTGGTCAGCCAAGCTAGGGCCCGGGCCTGCGTCCGTCTCAAGATCCACAAACCGCAGGCTACCGGCCCTGTCACAACCTAACCGACCAGCATTG
>NZ_SOCP01000052.1 GCF_004364325.1 Actinophytocola oryzae
GGGGCTGTCAAGTTTTCGGTGTAACTGGATTTTGAATTTGGTTAGTTGCGGCCGGTGGACAGGCGTCCGTCGAACGCGAGGTCGAACGCGTTGAGGGCGGCTTTCCAGCGCATGGTCCAGCGCCCGCGGCCCTTGCCGGTCGGGTCCAGGCCCATCAACGCCAGGTAGAGACACTTCAACGCGGCCTGCTCGGTGGGGAAGTGGCCACGGGCGTTGACCGCGCGCCGGAGCCTCGAGTTGATGGACTCGATGGCGTTGGTGGTGCAGATGATCTTGCGGATCTCCACGTCGAACTGGAGGAACGGCACGAACTCCGCCCACGCGTTCTCCCACAACCGGATGATCGCCGGATACTTGGCCTCCCACTTCTCTCCGAACTCGGCGAACCGGTCCAGCGCGGCCTGCTCCGACGGTGCGGTGTAGACCGGTTTGAGGTCCTTCGCGACCGCAGCCCAGTCCGCCCGAGACGCGTAGCGGAAGCTGTTGCGCAACAGGTGCACGACGCAGGTTTGCACGATCGTCTTGTCCCACACCGTGTTCACCGCGTCCGGCAACCCTTTGAGGCCGTCGCAGACCACCATCAACACGTCCGCGACGCCGCGGTTCTTGATCTCGGACAACACCCGCAGCCAGTACTTCGCGCCCTCACCATCCCCGTGCTCACCGGCCCAGAGCCCGAGGATGTCCCGCGCCCCGTTCACCGTCACACCCAACGCGAGGTAGACAGGCCGGTTGGTCACGTTGCCCTCGCGGATCTTGACATGGATGCAGTCGATGAAGATCACCGGATACACCCGATCGAGTGGTCGGCTCTGCCACTCGGCCATACCGTCCAGGACGCGGTCGGTGATGGTGGAGATGGTGTCCTTGGACACGGTGGCGCCATAGACCTCCGCCAGGTGCGCCGAGACTTCCCCGGTCGTGAGGCCCTTCGCCGACAGGGACAGCACGATCCCGTCGATCCCACCGAGCCGGCGCTGCCGCTTACGCACGATCCGCGGCTCGAACGACCCGTCCCGATCCCGCGGCACGGTGATCTCGACCGGCCCGGCCTCGGTCAACACCGTCTTCGCCCGGGAGCCGTTACGCGAGTTCCCGCCATCCCGACCAGCCGGGTCGTGCTTGTCATAACCCAGATGGGCGTCCATCTCACCCTGCAACGACGACTCCAACACGATCTTGGTCAACTGCTGCATCAACCCACCCTCGCCGCTGATCGCCATCCCATCGGCCTGCGCCCGAGCCACCAACTCGGCCACCACCCGCCGATCCACCACCGGCGTCAACGTCGGCGTCAACGTCGGTGTCGCCGCTGGTATCACAGCCTGCGTCTTTGCCTTGTCAGCCATCGATGCACTACCCTCCACTTAGGACAGTTACACCGTTATTCTTACACCCCC